>NZ_JBNDKB010000001.1:1795000-6341481 GCF_050435305.1 Pseudomonas sp. BS3782 TE3695 | reverse complement strand
AGATGCAGGTAGGGGTTTTGTTTTGTCCGCAGGAAAGTTCGTACAGCATTATCGGACTGCTCCTGGCTGTCACAGTCTGATGACAGTGCTAAGGTTCGGCCCTAGCTTTTGTATTTTTCCAAGGAAGCCTTTATGCCGGACGCTACGTCCCTCAGTGCTGGTTTTATGGTGGTTCACGGCAACCGCCTGGATGAGTTACGCAGCCTGGTGGTCAGCTGGATGCGGCGTTACCCGCTGGCTCCCTTGGAAAATGAAATCGCCCTGGTACAGAGCAACGGCATCGCTCAATGGCTGAAGCTGGCATTGGCCGAAGACCCTGAAGATGACGACACGGGCGGCTGCGGAATCGCGGCAGCCATCGATGTGCAACTACCGGGCAGCTTCATGTGGCAGCTCTATCGCATGGTGTTGGGACGCGATGAAATCCCGGTCAAATCCCTGCTCGATAAAGCTCCGCTGACCTGGCGTCTGATGCGCCTGCTACCGCAGTTGATCAACCAACCGCACTTCGAACCCCTGCAACGCTTTCTTACCCATGACACCGACTTACGTAAACGCTATCAACTGGCGGAGCGTCTGGCGGATCTGTTCGACCAATATCAGGTCTACCGCGCCGATTGGCTCGAAGACTGGGCAGAAGGTCGTCATCAGCTACGAAATGGTAGAGGCGAAGCCAAAGCCCTGACCCCGGCCAACTGCTGGCAGGCAGAGCTGTGGCGTGCGCTGTTGCTGGATGTCGGTGAACAAGGCATGGCGCAAAGCCGCGCCGGCGTCCACCAACGCTTTATCGAACGGATCAATAGCCTCCACATAGCACCGAGTGGATTGCCTTCGCGGGTGATCGTTTTCGGGATTTCTTCACTGCCTGCTCAGGCCCTGGAAGCGCTTGCCGGGCTTGCTCGATTCAGCCAGGTCTTGCTGTGCGTACACAATCCATGTCGTCACCATTGGGCGGACATCGTCGCCGATAAAGATCTGTTGCGACATCAATACAAGCGCCAGGCTCGCAAGAGCGGCATGCCGGTTGTGCTCAACGCGCAAACGCTCCATCAGCATGCCCATCCGCTACTGGCAGCGTGGGGCAAGCAGGGGCGGGACTACATTAATCTGCTCGACAGCTACGACGATCCCAATAGCTATCGCTCGGCATTTCGCGACGGTCGTATCGACCTTTTCAGCGAAAGCCAACCGCAGAATATGCTCAATCAGTTACAGGACGACATCCTGGAATTGCGTCCCCTGAACGAGACTCGCGAGCGTTGGGCTGCTGTCGATCTGAATAAGGACGAATCGATCCGTTTTCACATCGCCCATAGCGCTCAGCGCGAAGTGGAAATACTTCACGATCAGTTGCTCGCCCGATTCAGTGCGGATCCAGACCTGAGACCTCGCGACGTTATCGTGATGGTTCCGGACATCGACAGTTATGCCCCTCACATCCGTGCTGTCTTTGGTCAGCTCGATCGCCACGACCCACGCTTCATTCCCTTCACGCTCGCGGATCAAGGCCAGCGTGGTCGTGACCCGCTATTGATCGCGGTCGAACATCTGCTCAAGTTGCCCGATAGCCGCTTCCCCGTCAGCGAAATTCTCGATCTGCTGGACGTTCCGGCATTACGCGCTCGATTTGGCGTAGAGGAACGAGATCTGCCGACCTTGCATCGCTGGATCGAAGGCGCAGGCATTCGCTGGGGGATGAACGCCGAGCAGCGCGCGGGCCTGGGGCTGCCTGAGGAACTGGAGCAAAACAGCTGGCGTTTCGGTCTGCGACGGATGTTGCTGGGTTATGCCGTGGGCAGCGCCAATGCCTGCGAGGGGATCGAACCCTACGACGAAATTGGTGGTCTGGATGCCGCGCTCATAGGTCCTTTGGTGGCATTGTTGGATGCGTTGGAAGTTGCTCATCTGGAACTCACTCAACCCGCAGCGCCCAAACAATGGGGCTCGCGGTTACAAGCGTTGATGCAGTTATTCTTCCTGGCCAGCAACGAGCATGACGACTATTTGTTGGCCCAACTCGAAGAGCTGCGTGAGACCTGGCTTGAGACCTGCGAGTCCGTAGGTTTGCACGACGAATTACCGTTGACCGTAGTCCGTGAAGCCTGGCTGGCGGGTCTCGACCAAGGTCGCCTGTCTCAGCGCTTCCTTGCCGGGGCCGTTAACTTCTGCACCTTGATGCCCATGCGAGCGATCCCCTTCAAACTGGTCTGCCTGCTTGGCATGAATGACGGCGATTACCCTCGCGCGCAACCGCTGCTGGATTTCGACCTGATGGGCAGTGACTACCGCCCCGGTGATCGCTCCCGACGGGAAGATGATCGCTATCTGTTGCTGGAAGCATTGTTGTCGGCACGCGACCAACTCTATATCAGCTGGGTCGGCCGCAGTATTCGGGACAACAGCGAGCGCCCTGCTTCGGTGTTGATAGGGCAGTTGCGTGATCATCTCGGCAGCGGCTGGCGACTGCACGATGATAATGATGACCTGCTTGAGTCCATGACTCAGGAACACCCGCTGCAACCGTTCAGCGCTCGCTACTTTCATGAAGGCGATGATCTGTTCAGCTACGCCAGCGAGTGGCAGGTTCTACATCAAGCCAGTGATCTGGCCACTGATATCGAAGTGCTTGAACCCTACGTCCAGGACGAGCCGCTGAGCTTGGGTCAGCTGCAGGATTTTCTGCGCAACCCTGTACGACATTTCTTCAGGCAGCGGCTCAAAGTGTTCTTCGAGGCTGCTGAAGTACCTTTGGCTGATGAAGAGCCATTTGTACTCGACGCGCTGCAACGCTATAGCCTCAGCGATAGCTTGCTTGAAGCGGCACTGGGGCAACTGGACCAAACTGATCAGGTGCTGGAGGCGCAGGCAAAACGCCTGCAAAACAGCGGGCTCTTGCCCATGGCCGGTTTTGGCGAATGTCTTCAGCGAGAATTGATCGTGCCGCTGCCGGATCTGCTGCTGCGCTATCAGCAACTTCTGGCGTTATGGCCAACCCCGCTCACCAGCGCGTTGCCGGTGAGTCTGGAACTACAAGGATTGCGTCTGGAGGGCTGGCTCAGTGGCCTGCATCAGCGCGCAGATGGCGGGTTGTTGTCGGTGACTACGATTCCCAACAGCATCGGTTCGATCAAGGCCCGCAAATGGCATCGCCTGACGCGACCTTGGGTCAATCACCTGGTTGCCTGTGCCAGCGGCATGCCGATGACAACGGCGTTGGTGGCCAGCGACGACAGTTTGCTGCTCGGTCCGATGGAGGAGGTTGCAGCATCCCGGGCTCTGGGCGATCTGTTGTTGGCCTGGCAAACGGGCATGCGCCAGCCGCTGCCGATTGCAGTAAAAACAGCCTTCGCCTGGCTCGCTCAAACCGACCCGAGCAAAGCTGGCGCCGCTGCCCGCAAGGCCTATGAAGGCGACGGCCAGACCACTGACGGCGAGCGCCGTGAAAGCCCGGCGCTCACTCGGCAATACGCCGATTACGATGCACTGATTGCCGACGAGACCTTCCCCGATTGGTGCAACGCTTTGTATCGGCCACTGTTTGAGGCCTCCTGGCGTTCATCGACCAGCGAGGAGGCGCGCTCATGACCACGAAAACACCGCTGGCCCTGGCATTCCCGCTACGTGGCAGCCAGCTGATTGAGGCCAGCGCCGGGACGGGCAAGACCTTCACCATTTCTGCGCTGTACTTGCGTCTGGTCCTTGGCCACGGCGATGAATCGAGCGGTTTTGGCCGTGAATTGCTGCCGCCGCAAATCCTGGTGGTGACCTTCACCGATGCCGCGACCAAAGAGCTGCGCGAACGTATTCGTACCCGACTGGCTGAAGCAGCACGGTTTTTCCGCGAGGAGACACCGGCACCGGATGGCCTCATTGCTGAGTTGCGCGACCAGTACCTCCCCGAACAGTGGTCCGGGTGTGCAAACCGCCTGGACATCGCCGCCCAGTGGATGGACGAAGCAGCCGTTTCGACCATCCACAGTTGGTGCCAGCGCATGTTGCGCGAACATGCGTTCGACAGTGGAAGCCTGTTCACCCAGACCCTGGAAACCGATCACAGCGATTTGCTCGGCGAAGTCTTGCGCGACTACTGGCGACTGTTCTGTTATCCAATGCAAGGCGATGCGCTGAACTGGGTTCGCGGCAATTGGGGCGGCCCGGCGGCGTTGTTGCCGCGAGTGCGAGGGTTGTTCGCCAGCGAGCGCGACAGCGTTGTAGGTAAAGAGCCTGCCGAGTTGATTGCCGAGTGCCTGCAGGAGCGACGGGCTGCTTTGCTTGAACTCAAGATGCCCTGGCGCCAATGGGCGGATGAGTTGCTTGCCATCTGTCACCAGGGTGTCGCAAGCAAGAGCGTCGATGGCCGCAAGATGCAGCCGCGCTACTTCGAACCCTGGTTCGAAAAGCTCCGGGCTTGGGCCGAAGATGAGTCTCTTGAGCAACTGGACATTGGCACCGGCTTCACTCGCCTGACCCCCGATGGCATGGCTGAAGCCTGGAAGGGTGAAGCTCCCCGTCATCCCGGTCTCGATGCAATGCCCGGTCTCAAGAGCAGTCTCGATGGATTGCCGACCCCCGATGCCGCCGTGCTGCAACACGCCGCTCGCTGGGTCGGTGCACGGTTCGAGGAAGAGAAGCGTCGTCGCGCGGAAATGGGCTTCGATGACATGCTCCTGCGCCTCGATGCGGCTTTGCAGTCCGACGGCGGTGGGCGCCTGGCAACCCTGATCCGCGAGCAGTTCCCGGTTGCATTGATTGACGAATTCCAGGACACCGACCCGGTCCAGTATCGAATCTTCGAGAGCATTTATCGCATCGAAGACAACAATCCCGAAACCGGTCTGTTTCTGATCGGTGACCCGAAGCAGGCTATCTATGCCTTCCGCGGGGCCGACATCTATACCTATCTGCGTGCCCGCCAGGCCACCACTGGCCGCCTGCATACCCTGGGCACCAACTTCCGTTCCAGTCATGGCATGGTCAGTGCGGTAAACCATGTGTTCGAGCGCGCCGAATCTCGTGAGCAGGGGCGTGGAGCATTCCTGTTTCGTGAGAAAAATGGAGAGAACCCGGTACCGTTCCTGCCCGTCGAATCCCAGGGGCGCAAAGAAGTCCTGCAAATTGATGGTCAGGTTGTACCTGCCCTGAACATCTGGCACCTGTCCGCCGATCAGCCACTGTCTGGCGCGGTGTATCGGCAACAATTGGCCGCCGCCTGCGCCAGTGAAATCACCGCGCTGCTCAATGGCGGTCAGCAAGGCTGTGCTGGCTTCATCCAGGACGGTAAGGACTTCAAAGGTCTACTGCCATCGGATATCGCAATTCTGGTGCGCGACGGCAAAGAGGCCCAGGCCGTGCGTGGCGAACTTTCGGCTCGCGGCGTGCGCAGTGTTTACCTGTCAGACAAGGACTCCGTGTTCGCCGCGCAGGAGGCCCATGACCTGCTGACCTGGCTCAAGGCGTGTGCCGAACCGGATGTCGAGCGTCCCCTCCGTGCCGCGCTGGCCTGCATCACACTGAACCTTTCGCTGGCTGAGCTGGAGCGGCTGAATCAGGACGAACTGGCGTGGGAAGCGCGGGTCATGCAGTTCCGCGGTTATCGTGAGCTCTGGCGCAAACAGGGTGTGCTGCCAATGCTGCGACGTTTGCTGCACGACTTCCAACTGCCCCAGGCGTTGATCGCGCGCAACGATGGCGAGAGGGTGTTGACCAACTTGCTGCACCTGTCCGAGCTGCTACAGCAGGCCGCCGCCGAGCTTGATGGCGAGCAAGCGCTGATCCGTCACTTGTCCGAGCATCTGGCATTGTCCGGTCAGGCTGGCGAAGAACAGATCCTGCGCCTGGAAAGCGACGAGCAACTGGTCAAGGTCGTGACCATTCACAAATCCAAAGGGCTTGAGTATCCGTTGGTGTTTCTGCCATTCGTCTGCTCGGCAAAACCGGTGGATGGCAGCCGTTTGCCGTTGTATTACCACGACGCGATGGGCAACGCTCAAGTGAGCTTGAAGCCGACGCCGGAGTTGATCGTCCAAGCCGATGATGAACGCTTGGCCGAGGATCTTCGCCTGCTCTATGTCGCCCTGACCCGGGCACAACATGCCTGCTGGCTCGGTGTGACTGACCTCAAGCGAGGCAATAACAATGGCTCGACGCTGCACCTTTCAGCGTTGGGTTACCTGTTGGGCGGTGGTGCGCCATTGGCCGAGTCGGCAGGGTTGCGGCGTTGGCTGGAAGATTTGCAGCAGAACTGCCCGGCGCTGAACTACGGTGAAATGCCTGAAGCGAGCGCCGAGCATTACCATCCGCCGCGCAATGAAGCGACCTTGCTTGCACCGCTGATACCCAAACGCAAGGCCAGCGAAAACTGGTGGATCGCCTCCTACAGCGCCTTGCGCATTGGCGACAGTCTGAGCGTGGGTAGTGACGAAGCGCCGGAGAGCCCGCAAGCACAAAAGCTTTTTGACGACGAACGTCTCGATCCGCAAGCGCCGCGAGAAGTGATTGCTGGCGGCGCTGATATCCATCGATTCCCTCGCGGGCCGAACCCCGGCACTTTTCTCCACGGATTGCTCGAGTGGGCCGGTGACGAAGGTTTTGCCGCTGCACCACAAGCTATGGAAGACGCCATCGCCCGCCGCTGTAATCGCCGTGGCTGGGAAGGCTGGATCACGACGTTGAGTGACTGGCTACAGCACTTGCTCAAATCCCCGCTGCACATTGGCGGCGGGCAGGCACCGGTGGTGTTCGGGCAACTGACCCAGTACCGGGTCGAAATGGAGTTCTGGTTCGCCAGTCACAAAGTTGATGTGCTCAAACTCGATGAACTGGTGCGCCAATACACCCACAACGGCGTGGCCAGGGTGGCTGCCGAACCGGTGCTGCTCAATGGTATGTTCAAAGGCTTCATCGACCTGACGTTCGAGCACGACGGTCGTTATTACGTCGCCGACTACAAATCCAACTGGCTAGGCGTCGATGACGCGGCCTATACCGAACAGGCCATGGAGCAGTCGATTCTGGATAATCGTTACGACCTGCAATATGTGTTGTACCTGCTCGCCTTGCATCGCCAGCTCAAGGCGCGGCTGGTCGATTACGATTACGACCGGCATGTCGGCGGGGCGTTGTACCTGTTCCTTCGCGGTACTCGCGCCAACAGCCAGGGCGTTTATTTTACCCGTCCGCCACGGGAGCTGATCGAGCGTCTGGACCGGTTGTTCCAGGGCAAGCCAGAGCCCAAGGCCGAACCCGCCTGGGAACAGGGAGTACTGCTATGACGCGCACCTTCGCCGATTTGCTGCCCACGCCGTTAGCGGCCGAAAGTCTGGCGGACCTGGCCCCGCTGAGTCGCGCAGATGACTTATTGCTGCTGCTCACGCGCTGGGTCGAACGCGGTTGGCTACGGGCGCTGGACAAGGCCTTCGTCGCCTTTCTGCACGAACTCGCCCCCGACGATGATCCGCTGGTACTGCTGGCTGCTGCGTTGACCAGTCACCAGTTGGGTCATGGCCATGTTTGCCTGGATCTGTTCGAAACGCTGAAAGAGCCGGACTTCGCTCTGTCCCTGCCGCCGGAAGGTGATCTGCAAAGTGGCGCGATGTTGCTGCCGTCGCAGTTGCTTGAGGCGCTGGAGGGGGCTCATTGGTGCAAGATGCTGGCGTCTAGCCGTCTGGTAGCTCTGGCCGTGGACGGGCGTGAGGCCGCGCAGCACCGGCCGTTGGTATTATCGGGTAAACGCCTGTACCTGCGCCGTTACTGGGCTTACGAACGACGCATCGACAACGCCCTGCGTCAGCGATTGGCGGCACAGGAAACAACACCGAATGATTTGCCCCAACGCCTGACGGGGCTGTTCGGTCCAGCCCGGCCTGATGAAGTGATCGACTGGCAGAAGCTCGCTTGCGCCCTGGCTGCTCGTAGCGCATTCAGCATCGTCACTGGCGGCCCGGGGACCGGCAAAACCACTACGGTCGTGCGTTTGCTTGCTTTGCTTCAGGCGCCAGCGGTGGAGGGCGGAAAACCGCTACGCATTCGTCTCGCGGCACCCACTGGCAAAGCTGCCGCACGATTGACCGAGTCCATCAGCCAACAGGTTCAAACCCTGGAAGTTGCTGAAGCAGTGCGGCAGAAAATCCCGTCGGATGTGACCACCGTGCACCGTTTGCTCGGCAGTCGTCCCGGCACCCGGCATTTCCGGCACCACGCCGGCAATCGCTTGCCGCTGGATGTATTAGTGGTGGACGAAGCCTCGATGATCGATCTGGAAATGATGGCCAATCTGCTGGATGCATTGCCGGCCCATGCCCGTCTGGTACTGCTCGGTGACAAGGATCAACTGGCGTCGGTAGAGGCCGGTGCCGTCCTGGGGGATCTGTGCCGCGATGCTGAAGCCGGTTGGTACAGCCCGCAAACACGCCAGTGGCTGGAGTCAGTCAGCGGGGAAGACCTTGGTGCCAGCGATTTGCACGAAGACATCAACGGAGCGCATCCCCTGGCTCAGCAAGTGGTGATGCTGCGTCACTCAAGGCGCTTCGGCGAGGGCAGCGGCATTGGCCGGTTGGCCCGTTGGGTCAACCGGCAGCAACCCGAGGAAGCCCGCAAGTTACTGGCGGCTGGAAGCCATGACGATGTATTTTCCTTGCCTCTCAAGGGTGAGCAGGACCGAGCGCTGGAGCGGTTGTTGCTCGAAGGCCATGGCCAAGGACCACAAGGTTATCGTCATTACCTGAATCTTTTGCGTAGCCAGCGGCCGCCGCTCGACTGCCCGCTCGACGATCCACGCTGGACCGATTGGGCTCGTGTGGTGCTGCAAGCTTTCGATGCCTTCCAGCTGTTGTGCGCGGTACGCAAAGGGCCTTGGGGTGTGGAAGGCTTGAATCAGCGAGTGACCGACGCGCTGCTCAAGGCTCGGCTGATCGACAGCGATCACCAATGGTACGAAGGTCGGCCCGTGCTGATGACCCGCAACGACTATGGCCTGGGCTTGATGAATGGCGATATTGGTATTGCCCTCAAGCTGCCGGAGCGTGAGGGCCCCGACGCGGGGCGGCAAGTGTTGCGTGTGGCCTTCCCGCGCAATGATGGTCAGGGCGGTGTGCGCTTTGTCCTGCCAAGTCGGCTGAACGATGTCGATACCGTGTACGCCATGACCGTGCACAAATCCCAAGGCTCTGAATTTGCCCATACGGCGCTGATTCTGCCGGATGCCCTGAACCCTGTGCTCACCAAGGAACTGATCTATACCGGCATAACCCGGGCCAAACACTGGTTTACCCTGATTGAACCTCGTGCCGGCGTCTTCGAAGAGGCCGTGCGACGCAAGGTCAAGCGCTTGAGCGGATTGATGCTGGAGCTGGAAGAGGGGTTCGAGCCGGGTCACTGAAAAGAGGAGCAGACGAAGGAATCTGTCCGAAGTGCCGTGGTGCGTGGTCTCGCTGGTGTTTCGGTGCTGTGCTATCGTTGCGGCATCATTCGTTTAGATCGAAGAGAATCCCTGCATGAAGGTGGCTGTCAGGACGACAGAGCGCGTTGTTGGCTGCAAGCAAGTGCTGCTTGCCGGCCTTCTCTGTTTGTTGACGGACGTTGCCTTCGCTCAGTCTGACACCGACGTGAGCAAGGTCGACCAACGTGCCAGGGCGGTCACTCAGGTAGTGCTCGGGATCCTCAGTTATGCCCGGTGGCCTGTTGAGCCTCAACGGTTGCGTCTATGCGTGGTCGGTCCTACCGAGTACACCGACGATCTGGTCAAGGGCACCACACAGGCCACTGGCCGGCCTGTCACCGTGCGACGGCTTTTGGCCGACAACCCGGCCATTGCCGGCGAATGCGACGCGGTGTACATCGGCAAGCTGACCCGGGACGAACGCAGTCGATTATTCGCCTCGCTGACAGGACGCCCGGTGGTGAGCATCAGTGAAGACGGCCATCAGTGTACCGTCGGCAGTCTGTTCTGCCTGCGGGTCGGCGATGAACAAGTGTCCTTCGAGGTCAACCTCGACTCGGTCGCCCGCAGCGGTGTGCGCATTCATCCCAGCGTGCTGCAACTGTCGCGCCGCAAGCCGGCGGCACCATGAGTCTATTCAAATCCCGCATGCGTCCGACCCTGGGGGCGGTTATCGGCCGTGGACATTTGATCGTCGCCCTGGTGGGCGTGGCCATGGCCAGCGTTTCGTTGACCCTGCTAGGTGTTCTGGCCTTGCGGGTTTACGCCGATCACAACCTGCATCTGATCGCCCGTTCGATCAACTACACCGTAGAAGCAGCGGTAGTGTTCAACGATAAGGTCGCCGCCACCGAAGCGCTGGCGTTGATCGCATCGACCGAAGAAGTGGCCGATGCACAGGTGATGGATAAGCAAGGCGGGTTGCTCGCACGGTGGCAACGACCGGAAACGGGGTTGCTCTCCGATCTTGAAATGCAGATCGCCCGGGCGATTCTGGAAAAACCCATCAGCGTGCCGATCGTCCATCAAGGTCAGGAAGTCGGCAGCATCTTGCTCACCGGCCACGGTGGCAGCCTGATGCGCTTTTTGCTCAGTGGTCTGATGGGGATTGTTTTGTGTACCGCTGTCAGTACCTGGGTGGCGCTCTATCTGGCGCGTCGGCAATTGCGCGGGATCATCGGTCCGTTGCGCAGCCTGGCTACTGTGGCTCACGCTGCCCGCAGCGAGCGAGCTTTCGACCAACGCGTGCCACCCGCCGACATCGCAGAACTCGACAACCTGGGCAATGACTTCAATGCCTTGCTCGATGAACTCGAATCCTGGCAGACCCACCTGCAAAGCGAAAATGAAACCCTGGCCCATCAGGCCAGTCATGACAGCCTGACCGGACTGCCGAATCGAGCGTTTTTCGAAGGCCGCTTGATGCGTGCCTTGCGCAATGCCGGCAAATTGGATGAGCGAGTGGCCGTGCTGTTTCTCGACAGTGACCGGTTCAAGGATATCAATGACAATTTTGGCCACGCCGCCGGCGATGCGGTGCTGATCGCCGTGGCAACCCGGGTTCGTGCACAACTGCGTGAAGAGGACCTGGTTGCGCGTCTGGGCGGCGACGAGTTTGCAGTCCTGCTGTCACCGCTGCATAAGACCGAAGACGCCGAACGGATTGCTGACCAAATCATTGCCAGCATGGAAGCGCCAATCCCCTTGCCGGGCACTACCCAAGTGCTGACTTCACTCAGTATCGGCATCGCGGTGTACCCCGATCATGGGGTCACACCTGGCGAGTTGCTCGACGCTGCCGACGCCGCGATGTACCAGGCCAAACGCCTTTCCCGAGGCGCGCAGCAAACGGCAGGGGCGGAGCTCCCTGTCGCCCATGTTCAAACCAGGAGCTAATTTCTGTGTTCACCTTCGATCAGCGTTCGCTACGACTTTTCACGATCACTCTGTTCCTGGGCTTGCTGGCCTTGACCGGTTGCCAGACAGCACCGCAAAAGGGCCTGACCCCGGCGCAGATCGCTGTGCTCAAGCAGCAAGGTTTCGAAATGACGGATGATGGCTGGGCCTATGGTCTTTCGGACAAGGTGCTGTTCAGCAGTGACGTCGAAAGCCTCAATCCTGCCAGTACCGAGATCGTCGAGCGCATTGGCAAGGCGTTGTTGAGTGTGGAAATCCAACGGGTGAGGGTCGACGGCCACACCGATGCTTCGGGCAAAGAGTCCTATAACGAACAGCTTTCCCTGCGACGGGCGAAAAGCGTCGGGAAGGTGTTGGCCGCAGTCGGCTTAAAAGAAGAAAACATCCAACTGCGTGGCCTGGGCAGCAGTAAGCCCGTCGCCACCAACGATACCGCGGACGGACGCACTGAGAACCGTCGCGTATCGATCGTGGTGAGCGCGGATTAATCGGCGAACAACATCTCCCGACTTTCCCCCATCAACAGCGCTTGGTTCTGCTCGGTAACCCCGCGGATGTAATCCCACAACAAGGTGATCCGCTTGAGCTTGCGCAGGTCTTCGCGGCAGTACATCCAGAACTGCCGGGTAATGGTGATCTCTTGCGGCAATACCGGCAGCAATCGCGGATCCTGAGCTGCCAGGAAGCACGGCAGAATCGCCAGTGACCGTCCTTGCTGAGCGGCTACGAACTGCGCAATCACGCTGGTGCTGCGCAGATTGGCACTGGCACCAGGCAACACATTCGCCAGATACAGCAGCTCCGAGCTGAACGCCAGATCGTCCACATAACTGATGAATTGATGCTTGCCCAAGTCTGCCGGGCGGCGGATCGGTGGGTGCTTGTCCAGATAATCCTGAGTCGCATACAGCTGCAATTTGTAATCGCAGAGTTTGCAGCAGACATACGGGCCATGTTCCGGTCGTTCCAGTGCGATGACGATGTCTGCTTCGCGCTTGGACAGGCTGATGAAGTGCGGCAGCGGCAGGATGTCCACCGAGATCGCCGGGTAGGCGTCGACGAAGTGACTCAGCTGCGGCGTGATGAAAAAGCTGCCGAACCCTTCGGTGCAGCCCATGCGCACATGCCCGCGACAACGCCACGCCGGAGCCCGAAACCTGCTCGCAGGCCATGTGCAGAGTGCTTTCGATCGACTCGGCGTAACCCAGCAGCCGCTGGCCTTCGGCAGTCAGGACGAAACCGCTGGTCCGGGACTTTTCGAACAGTAACGTGCCCAGCGAGGTTTCCAGCGAACTGATGCGTCGCGACACGGTGGTGTAATCCACCGCCAGGCGCTTGGCTGCGGTACTGGCCTTGCGAGTGCGGGCAACCTCGAGGAAAAACTTGAGGTCATCCCAGTTCAACGAGCCTAAAGACGTGATGTTTTTTTGCATGATGGACCGGCTTTTATGTGCGTTCTTATTAGAAGTTTGCACATCTATACTCCAAAAACAGTCCGATAACCAAGTCGCGACACACGCTTCATCGCAAGGCGACTTTCTCGCCTTGGCTCCAAAGATCGCTCTCTAAATAAGAACAACGTCCGGAGACCAATATGAACGCATCGCTAGAAACCACCGTGCAAAAGGTTAAGTTGTTGATCGATGGCGAGTGGGTCGAATCCCAGACCACCGAATGGCACGACATCGTCAACCCGGCGACCCAACAAGTGCTGGCCAAAGTCCCCTTCGCCACTGCCGCTGAAGTCGATGCCGCCATCAGCGCCGCCCATCGCGCCTTCCAGACCTGGAAGCTGACGCCGATCGGCACGCGGATGCGCATCATGCTCAAGCTTCAGGCGCTGATTCGTGAACATTCCAAACGCATTGCCGTGGTGCTGAGCAATGAGCAGGGCAAAACCATTGCCGATGCTGAAGGCGATATCTTCCGCGGCCTGGAAGTGGTCGAACACGCTTGCTCCATTGGCAGCCTGCAGATGGGCGAGTTCGCCGAGAACGTCGCTGGCGGTGTCGACACCTACACCTTGCGTCAGCCGATCGGCGTCTGTGCCGGCATTACTCCGTTCAACTTCCCGGCGATGATTCCGCTGTGGATGTTCCCGATGGCCATCGCTTGCGGCAACACCTTCGTGCTCAAGCCGTCCGAACAGGACCCGATGTCGACCATGCTGTTGGTGGAACTGGCCATCGAAGCCGGCATTCCGCCGGGTGTGCTCAACGTCGTTCATGGCGGCAAGGATGTGGTGGATGCGTTGTGCACCCACAAGGACATCAAGGCTGTTTCGTTCGTCGGTTCGACCGCGGTTGGCACGCATGTCTATGACCTGGCGGGCAAACATGGCAAGCGCGTGCAATCGATGATGGGCGCCAAGAACCATGCCGTTGTACTGCCTGATGCCAATCGCGAGCAAGCCCTCAATGCGTTGGTCGGTGCCGGTTTCGGTGCGGCGGGGCAACGCTGCATGGCCACCTCGGTGGTGGTGCTGGTGGGCGCGGCCAGGCAATGGCTGCCAGACCTGAAAGCGCTGGCGCAGAAACTCAAGGTCAATGCCGGCAGCGAGCCGGGCACTGATGTTGGCCCAGTGATTTCCAAGCGAGCCAAGGCGCGGATTCTTGATCTGATCGAAAGCGGTATCAAGGAAGGCGCCAAGCTCGAACTGGACGGTCGCGACATCAGCGTTCCGGGCTACGAGGAGGGTAACTTTGTCGGCCCGACCCTGTTCTCTGGTGTCACTCCCGAGATGCAGATCTACACCCAGGAAATCTTCGGCCCGGTGCTGGTGGTATTGGAAGTCGATACCCTCGATCAAGCCATCGCACTGGTCAACGCCAACCCGTTCGGCAACGGCACGGGTTTGTTCACCCAGAGCGGTGCGGCGGCGCGTAAATTCCAGACGGAAATCGACGTCGGCCAGGTCGGCATCAACATCCCGATTCCGGTGCCGGTGCCGTTCTTCAGCTTCACCGGCTCCCGTGGTTCGAAGCTCGGCGATCTCGGTCCTTATGGCAAGCAAGTGGTGCAGTTCTACACTCAAACCAAGACCGTCACTGCGCGCTGGTTCGACGACGACAGCGTCAACGACGGTGTGAACACCACCATCCACTTGCGTTAAGGAGCCGGACATGAAAATCGCTTTTATCGGTCTCGGCAACATGGGGGCGCCGATGGCGCGCAACCTGATCAAGGCCGGCCATTCACTGCGCCTGGTCGATCTGAACAAAGCTGTGCTGGCAGAGTTGGAGCAATTGGGCGGCAGCATCAGCGCTTCGGCGCGTGAAGCCGCTCAAGATGCAGAGCTGGTGATCACCATGCTGCCAGCCGCTGTGCATGTGCGCAGTGTCTGGCTGGGTGAGGATGGCGTGCTGGCAGGGATCGCCAAGGGCGTTCCGGCAGTGGATTGCAGCACCATTGATCCGCAGACGGCGCGTGATGTTGCCGCAGTGGCTGCCAAACAAGGCGTGGCCATGGCCGATGCCCCTGTCTCTGGCGGTACCGGCGGTGCCGCGGCCGGGACGCTGACCTTCATGGTCGGCGCCACGCCTGAGCTGTTCGCAACCCTGCAACCGGTGCTGGCGCAGATGGGCCGCAACATCGTCCATTGCGGCGAAGTCGGCACCGGGCAAATTGCCAAGATCTGCAACAACTTGCTGCTGGGGATTTCCATGGTCGGCGTCAGCGAAGCCATGGCCTTGGGTGATGCATTGGGGATCGACACGACAGTGCTCGCTGGGATCATCAACAGTTCCACCGGGCGGTGCTGGAGTTCGGAGATGTATAACCCATGGCCGGGCATCGTCGAAACAGCGCCAGCCTCGCGCGGTTACACCGGCGGTTTCGGTGCCGAGCTGATGCTCAAGGATCTGGGACTGGCCACCGAGGCGGCACGTCAGGCGCATCAACCGGTGATCCTCGGCGCGGTGGCGCAGCAGTTGTATCAGGCGATGAGTCAGCGTGGGGAAGGGGGGAAGGACTTCTCGGCGATCATTAACAGCTATCGCAAGCCCCAATAAGGATTTTTTAGGGATGGTGATGGGAGGCTTGCTGTGGCGAGGGAGCTTGCTCCCGTCCGGCTGCGGAGCAGTCGTAAGTCCTGAGCATGCGGTGTATCTGAAACACCGCATCAGCTTGTTGGGTTCGCTTCGCGACCAGCGGGAGCAAGCTCCCTCGCCACAAGGGATGCGGATTCCTATCAGTTTTTTTTGCCGAGAGACCACGTCGGGTGGTCTCTCGGTTTTTTGCATCAGGCAAACACGAAATACTTACGCACGGTCTCAACCACTTCCCATGTGCCCTTCATCCCTGGCTCGATGACGAAAATATCACCGGCACGCAGGTGAATCGGCGCCATGCCTTCCGGAGTGATGATGCAGTAGCCTTCCTGGAAATGGCAGTATTCCCACTTCACGTATTCCACGTACCACTTGCCTGGCGTGCAGATCCAGGTGCCCATGATCTTGCTACCGTCTTCGCTGGTGTAGGCGTTGAGGTTGACGGTGTGCGGGTCGCCTTCGAGTTTTTCCCATTTGCAGGCGTCGAGCACGGGCAATGGGTGGGTATCGCGTAGGACGGTGATAGGTGCAGACATGTCAGCTCCAGGCTAGCGGCAGGATTGAATGACCAGCCTATGCCGAGAAGGGGCCACCGGGATGTCTGGGGTCGACATTCAGTTACCTGTAAACGCTGAGAACAAGAGACTGTGCAAAGCTGTTTTGCACCATTGCCGTGCCTATGTGAAGGTTTTACAACAATGCACGATCAATAATTTCTTGGCCGCTGCCGGTCGGTAAAGTCTGCCCCTCAGGGAGAGTCAAGGCATTCAGCAAAGCCTGGGCATAACCGGGCAGCACGGCGAAGTCCCGGGCGCACAGCAACAGTTTGCGGCGGGCCCATGGCTCTTTCAGTCCGATGCTTTTGAACGGTGTTTCAGTCGGCCAGCGTTCGACTGCCGCCAAAGGCACGATCGCCAGCCCGGCTCCTCGGGCGACCATGCGCATCACTCCATCGAAGCCATCGGCGCGGATGCGGATCTGCATCCGTAAACCGTTGTGCAGGGCTTGTTCTTCCAGGTACACGGCCAAGGCGCTGTTGGCGTTCAGGCCGACGTAATCGTGGTGCAAGGTGGCGCTGAAGCTTAATGATTCGGTGTCGGCCAAGGGGTGATCGCAGGGCAGGATCAGTACCAGGGGGTCGTCACGGAAATAGCGGGTCTGAAGGCCATCGGTATCCACGGCGTCGGACACAATGCCCAAGTCCGCTGCACCTTGGCGCAAGGCGTGGGTAATGCGCGCGCTGGGCAGCTCTTGCAGGTCGATGTCGAGGTTCGGATGGTTGCGCAGAAAGTCTGCCAGCAACTCAGGCAGGTACTCGGTGATTGCCGTGGTGTTGCACAGCAACCGCACCTGGCCTTTGACCCCTTTGGCGTACTCGACCAGGTCCTGCTGCATGCGCTCGGTCTGTTGCAAAAGGACTCGGGCGTGCTGCGCCAGGGCCTTGCCGGCGGGTGTCGGACTGACACCGCGGCGACCTCGCTCAAGAAACTCGATGCCCAGTGAAGCTTCCATGGCACGGATTCGCGCACTCGCAGCGGCAAGCGACAAATGACTGCGAGCGGCACCGGCGGTGATGTTGCCGGTGTCGCAGATGTTCAGGTAGAGGCGCAGGTCGGTGAGGTCGAAGTGCATTTGTCACAGCCTCAGGAGGTTTGTTGTCTGGGCGGATGCTTTCGCGAGCAAGCCCGCTCCCACAATGGATCTCGGGTGTTCCGACTTCTTGTGTCCGCATTCGATCCCTGTGGGAGCGGGCTTGCTCGCGAAAGCGCCAGCAGCACCAGCGAAGTCTTCTGCCTCTTGATCAGCAAGAGGCAGCCTCAGTATATGGCAGATTTTCAAGGCAACCTTCAGGGCTCAGCATAGCCCCATGAATACACTCGCCGCGTTTTATCAACATCTGGGTTTGGCCCTGTCCTTATTGGTTATCGCCACCTTCCTGCTGGCCGGGATGATCAAAGGTGTAATCGGCCTCGGCCTGCCGACCATTGCCATGGGCTTGCTCGGTCTGGCTATGGCGCCGTCGCAGGCTGCGGCGTTGCTGATTATTCCCGCGACGCTGACCAACGTCTGGCAACTGGCCTTTGGCGGTCATTTGCGCGGGCTGCTGAACCGGTTGTGGCTGATGCTGCTGGCGATTTTCATCGGCACGGGCGTCGGTACGGTGTGGATCGGCATGGCCGGTGGGCATTGGGTCGTACGGGGGTTGGGGGCGGCGTTGTTGATATACGCCTTGAGCGGGTTGTTCCTGCCGACCTTGCGTGTCGGCAGTCGTAGCGAGTGTTGGCTCGGGCCGCTGTGTGGTGTGCTGACGGGCATCATCACTTCGGCCACCGGCGTCTTCGTGATTCCGGCGGTGCCTTATTTGCAAGCGTTGGGCTTGAGCAAGGATGAACTGGTGCAGGCGCTGGGCCTGTCGTTCACCGTCTCGACCCTCGCGTTGGCCGCCGGGCTGTTATGGCGCGGTGCCCTCGGCGGTGGCGAGTTGAGTGCATCGCTGCTGGCGCTGATTCCGGCGGTGCTCGGCATGCTGTTGGGGCAATGGCTGCGCCAGCGGATCAGCGCCGTGTTGTTCAAGCGCGCGTTCTTCATCGGCCTCGGCCTGCTCGGTGGCCACTTGCTGATCAGCGGCTAGCGGATGAAGTGCTGAGCATCTCGATCGGCCGGATATCAAAATCCCGTTCCAGATACTCCATGCGCATGTCGAGGAATTGCTTCATGTGCGGCAGGTTCGAGTGCGTATCCAGATGAGCCTGGGATTGCCAGATCTCGTAGAAGATAAACAGAGTCGGGTCCTGTTTGTCGCGTAGCATGTGGTACTCGATGCAACCGGGTTCGGCGCGACTCGGTTCGACATAAGCACGGAACAACGCTTCAAAGGCCTCGGCTTTTTCCGGGCGGGTCTTGGCGTGCAGGATGAAGCCTTGCAGTTCGCTCATCAGGATCTCCTGGGAAGTTAGAATCGGCGCAAGTTTACGGCAACAATCCCCTGTCGATTCGTGCGTATTGGTCAAATGAATTTTGCTGGATAAGGGCTTATTCCACGCGAGGTCGATCGCTACTCTGCCGCCATCGAATTTCAACCTTGCGAGATTTTTCCCATGAAAAAAGTCCTGTTGCTCAATGGCGGCAAAAAGTTCGCTCACTCCGATGGTCGCTACAACAAGACCCTGGACGAAGCGGCGCTGAGCGTGCTGGATCGTGGTGGTGTGGATGTAAAAGCCACGTTCATCGACGAGGGCTACGACGTCGCGGAGGAAGTCGCCAAATTCCTCTGGGCCGATGTGATCATTTATCAGATGCCCGGCTGGTGGATGGGCGCGCCCTGGACCGTCAAGAAGTACGTCGATGAAGTCTTCACCGAAGGCCACGGCAGCCTTTACGCCAGCGATGGCCGCACGCGCTCCGACGCCTCGCAGAAGTACGGCAGCGGCGGTTTGTTGCACGGTAAAAAATACATGCTGTCACTGACCTGGAACGCGCCGCAACAAGCCTTCGACGATCCGACCGACTTCTTCGAAGCCAAAGGTGTGGATGCGGTGTACTTCCCGTTCCACAAGGCCAACACCTTCCTCGGCATGACCGGTTTGCCGACCTTCCTGTGCGTCGATGTGATGAAACGCCCGAACATCGAAGCCGATGTAGCGCGTTATGAGCAGCATTTGAGCGAGGTGTTTGGTCTTAAGGCATAACGCTCGGCTACTATCGATATCTGAAGCGGGACTGAATCTGTGGCGAGGGAGCTTGCTCCCGCTCGGCGGCGAAGCCGTCGTAAAGTCAGCCGACGCGGTTTGCGGAACCACCGCATGTGCTGGTTTTGGGTCCGCTTCGCGCACCAGCGGGAGCAAGCTCCCTCGCCACAGGCAAGCCTCTCGCCACAGTAGAACCGCGCAGGACTATCGATAAGGGACACACGTGAAAGCCAGATCCGATGAGTTGCAGATTTTCGTCTGCGTGATTGAGTGCGGGTCGATTTCAGCGGCTGCCGAACAGGTGGGGCAAACGCCCTCGGCGGTCAGCCGCACGCTGTCGCGACTGGAGGCCAAGCTCGACACCACGTTGATCAACCGCACCACGCGGCGCATGGACCTGACCGAGGAGGGCAAGTATTTTTTCGAGCAGGCCAAGCTGATTCTCGATCAGATGGACCAACTCGAAGAGCGCCTGTCCTCACGCCAGCAAACCCCCTCCGGGCGTTTGCGAATCAATGCTGCCTCGCCGTTCATGCTGCATGCCATCGTGCCGTACATCGATGAGTTCCGCCGTCTCTACCCGGACATCGAGCTCGAACTCAACAGCAATGACCTGATCATCGACCTGCTCGAACAAAGTACCGATATCGCCATCCGCATTGGCACGCTGGCCGATTCGACCCTGCACGCCCGCTCACTGGGTTGCAGCCCGCTGCACATTGTCGCCAGCCCGGCGTATCTGGAACAACACGGCGTACCGGCCGACGTTACCGACCTGGCCGAACATACGCTGCTTGGGTTTACCCACAACGAAGGCCTCAACCAATGGCCGTTGCGCTATGTCCACGGTGATCGCTGGCCGATCCAGGCGTCGATCAATGCGTCCAGCGGCGAGACGATCCGACACCTGGCGCTGGCAGGGCAGGGCATCGCCTGCTTGTCGCACTTCATGACCATCGACGACATCCGCGCCGGTCGTTTGCAGGTATTGCTGGCTGAGTTCAACAGCGGATATCGCCAACCGATCAATGCGGTGTATTACCGCAACTCGCAACTTGCCCTGCGAATTCAGTGCTTCCTGGACTTCATCCAGGGCAAATTGGCGGCTTATGCGATTGCGGATTTCAAGGGCTGATTCGTAGACCGCGTCATCGTTTTTCGCAAGCAAGCCCGCTCCCACAGTGGACTTGCGTCAATTCACGATAATGGGAGCGACACAGGGCTCATGTGGGAGCGGGCTTGCTCGCGAAAGCGTTTCCGGCGCCCCATTCACTGGCCGGCCCGCCCTCAATTCCGTAATATCCGCCCTCTCTTCTCCCGCCTGTCTTTTTAGGTAAACCATGAAACCCAAACGTCTGCGCGCCGATGTCCTGGCCGGACTCACGACCTCTTTCGCACTGATGCCCGAATGCATCGCCTTTGCGCTGGTAGCCCACCTCAATCCATTGATGGGGCTGTACGGCGCTTTCATCATCTGCACCCTGACGGCGCTGTTTGGCGGGCGGCCGGGGATGGTGTCCGGTGCCGCCGGATCGATGGCTGTGGTGATCGTCGCGCTGGTGGTGCAGCACGGCGTGCAGTACTTGCTGGCGACGGTGCTGCTGGGCGGTTTGATCATGCTGGCGTTCGGTTTGTTGAGGCTGGGCAAACTGGTGCGCATGGTGCCGCACCCGGTAATGCTCGGCTTCGTCAACGGCCTGGCGATTGTCATTGCCCTGGCCCAGTTGGAGCACTTCAAGAGCGGTGACGGCTGGTTGAGTGGTGCGCCGCTGTACATGATGGTCGGGCTGGTGGCGCTGACGATGGCCATCGTTTATTTGATGCCGCGCCTGACGCGCGCCGTGCCGCCTGCGCTGGTGGCGATTCTGGGCGTTGGGCTGGCGGTTTATCTGCTCGGCCTGCCGACCCGCACCTTGGGCGACATGGCGCACATTGCCGGCAGTTTGCCGAGCTTCGCGCTGCCAGACATCCCATGGGGTCTGGAAACGCTGCGCATCATCGCCCCTTACGCGATATTGATGGCGCTGGTCGGCCTGCTGGAAACCCTGCTGACCCTTAACCTCACCGACGAGATCACCGAGAGCCGTGGCTACCCGGATCGCGAGTGCGTGTCATTGGGCGCTGCCAACATGATTTCTGGCGCGTTCGGAGGCATGGGTGGCTGCGCCATGATCGGGCAAACCATGATCAACCTCAGCTCGGGCGGTCGCGGTCGGCTGTCCGGTGCAGTGGCCGGGATAATGATTCTGCTGTTCGTGCTGTTCCTTTCGCCGCTGATCGAGCGTATCCCGCTGGCCGCACTGGTCGGAGTGATGTTCGTGGTGTCGCAGCAGACCTTTGCCTGGGCCTCGTTGCGGGTGCTGAACAAGGTGCCGCTGAACGATGTCCTGGTGATCATCGCGGTGACGGTGATTACGGTGTTCACCGATCTGGCCATCGCCGTGTTGTGCGGGATCATCATTGCGGCGCTCAACTTTGCCTGGCAACAGGCTCGCGAACTGTATGCCGACAGCTATCAGGAAAGCGACGGCAGCAAACTATACCGGCTGCATGGCACACTGTTTTTCGCCTCTACTACACCATTCCTCAATCAGTTCGATCCCGCCAATGACCCGACCCAGGTGACACTTGATTGTCGCCATCTGAGCTTTGTCGACTACTCGGCCATCGCTGCGCTGAAGACATTGCGCGAGCGCTACGCCAAGGCTGGCAAGCAGCTGCGTGTGCTGCATTTGTCCGAACGCTGCAAGAAACTGCTCAAACGCGCCAGCGAACATCATGACTGAAATCGATCAGTGATCGTTCCCTCGCAGAGCGTGGGACGGTCAGCGTCGGGGATGAGAGTTCCGACATTCTCTATCTCTACACGAAAATAACTTTCATTGAGCCATGTCTCGTAGTGGCACATTGCGATTAAAGAAAGCCGTTCCCAAGCCGAAGCGCTGACATCCAGCCCAGCTACACTCTGGGCCTTCTCAGTCTGGGAGCAACTCCATGAGCTTCGGCAAAACCACTCCGATCCTGCGGATTTTCGACGAAACCAAGGCATTGGAGTTCTACGTCGACTTCCTGGGTTTCAAGATCGATTGGCAGCATCGCTTCGAAACCAACTTCCCTTTGTACCTGCAAATCTCCCATGGCGAATGTGTGCTGCACCTGTCCGAACATCACGGTGACAGCACGCCGGGCTCGGCGTTGCGCATTGAAACCGATGAACTGGAGGCGTTCCAGCAGCAATTGTTGGCCAAGGAGTATGCTTTCGCTCGCCCACAGATTCAGGCCATGCCCTGGGGGAGCCAGGACATGACCATCAGTGATCCGTTTGGGAATCGGTTGGTGTTTACCAATGCGATCAGTGTTTGATTGAATGAGGTTAAGCGAGACCTGCCGATTTCCCGAGAGGCCTCGCCTGGCCAGTTTCAAACAAAAAACTTGCCTTGCGATTTGTTGTGCTCATTAAGCTTGAACAGCAACTCCCGTCCTCTTTGTATCGTTGCGCGTGAGATGGCAATCTCACTTTGCATTGAGCTGCGGCTTATGAGGCTTGAGCTTTCTACGCCTATACGATCGGCCATTCGATCGGTAACTCGACCCAGCCTGCCTTTCACACCCGCGGCATAAAATTCATCCACACCCAATTCGTCAAATGCTGCGTTGATGGCGTGAGCATCGTGCTCCAGAAAGTTGTCGAGTTCTATCAGGGCATTGTTCAAACGTTCGATTTTCTGTCCCGGCAGGCCATCGAGGGCTTTGGTCGCTTGGGTCGACGATTCAAAGTTTGGAATCCACGCTCCTTTGACCTCAAGCACCTTTGTCAGAACGAAGCCGGTTGCCATCACCGACAGGTTTTTCTGTCCAACTGTGTTCCGCGGATTCAGGTCCTTCTCTTTTGCGTGCTGTAACTTTGCGTTCGCGTCATAGAACGCCGTCCGTGCTGTGTATTCTATATCGTCAGGCTCTAGTCGCCTGGTCTGGGGATACATGGCGACGGGTAGATGCCGTGTTGCATTGAGTTTCCCGGCAAGCGAGTCAGTCGTTAAAGAAGTGGCGACTGCCGCCCCCACAATGCCCATCGGTCCGGTTGGTGCGGCCAGCAGGCCCGCCACCAATGCCATCACATGCCTCACTGCGTTATACCCGTAACTTTGAAACAGTCTTTTTACGATGTCTCTTTTTCTCATGCTGTTGTAGAGCTGGTGGTTCAGCGTGCCAACCCTTTTGTTCACTTCGCTCAAAATGCCGGAATAGGCCCCTAGTTCTTCCTTGATGGCGGCTTCGTCTTTTTGAGTGCCGTGATAATCGATGTAACGAAGCGGATTATTCCCAACCATGCAATACAGGTTCAGCCCGTCAACCGCCCCGGTCGGATCCGGGTTGATCCAGCGTTGCAACCATGGCGCGTAGTATCGTGCCCCATAGTAGTAGAGGCCGCTGGCATCGCGTTCCTTGCCCGAGTACCGGATGGTGCGGTAATCGGCTTCCACCTTCGAGCGAGACGCTGTCCATGCCGTTCCGCCAAATGGGAAATAGCTCTCCTGACTGATCAATTCGCTATTGCCATCAAGTTCCAGTGAACTGGAACCCAAATGGTCGTCAAGGCTATAGCGCAGTTGATCTGCGGGAATACCTGTGGGCTGGCCTTCGGTCCAGTGCAGGCAACGAACACTGCCACGACCGGCCTGCACCGTTATGACTTCCAGCCGCTCTTTCCCTCGAGTACGGATTTCGATGCCCGGTAAATAACGGACCTCTCGGGTGTGAGTGATCGATGCACCCTGGGTGGTGGTAGTCTTGCGAATACGCTGACCACTGCCGTCATAGTCGTAACGTTCATCGTCGTCAGGGCCATCCTCACGCTTGACCAGCACCACGCCGGTAAGTTGATTGCGTGCATTCCATTGCAGCAACTGGCCCGATTGCAAGTCTTGCAGATTACCGTTGTCATCGAAGGTTGTAGCAGTGCCGGGCAATTCAGAGCCCTGGCGCCAGGACACCAGACGATTACTGAGATTTGCCACGTTAAAAGTTCGGGTGTAATTGTTGCGATCCCGCATATGGCGCAGTTCGGTCAGGTTACCGCCAGCGTCGTATGTGTAGTGTTGGGTGAAATTGAACAGTTGCCGGGTATCGATGGGTGAAATGCCGAGCGCAGGAATATAGGGGGCCGTGGTTGTTCCTGCCGCTTCTCGTCCGGTTGCACTGGTCAATTGGTAGAGGCTGTCATAGATGAATGTGCTGACGGCTTCGACTTTCTGGTTACTGCCAAACTGCACGGGCTGAGCTTTGTCCTCGATTTGCGTCACATTACCCACCGCGTCATAGCTGTAGTGCAGCGACTGCAAGGTGCGGTCCGATACGGAGGCAGTCATCGAGGTCAATCGACCGCTGGCGGGATCGAACACCGCGCGGCTCATGACGTTGTTGCCTGCGGTCTGCGATTCAACCTGGCCGAAGGCGTTGTAAACGAGATCCTTCACCAGGGTATTTTCGATTTCGGTATCTTTGAGTTTCAGGCTCACGGTTTTGAGTCGGCCTGCAACATCAAAGGAAAAGCGCTGCTGGTGTTGACCGGCATCCACCTGTCGGATGACCTCACCCGTTGCGTCGTAGTGCCATTGCGTTTTGTAGCCATCACCCGTTTCTCGTAAGAGGTTTCGGCTGTGTTCCTCTGCCGGCCAGTCTAAGGCTTCCGCATTCAACACAAAGTGGCGTGTCTGACGCGAGGGTTTACCACCAAGGGCGTATTCGTCGATGAGCAGGCTGCCTGCTTCGTCGTCGTGGCGAATCAACAAGCCACATCGATTGAGTGCGGCTGAATCTTTCGAATTGTCGCCGTAACTGAAGCGTTCGATGATGCGTGCCGGCTGTCCCGGCGACTCTTCCTGGATCGTGATTGGCCGTAGTTGATTATCGAAGGTCGTTCGCCAATGATTGCCTCGCTGGTCCCAGTTGCAAAGTGTCTGCCCGGCGTCCCCCGGCAGGTTCAGTCGCCACCCGGCGTCAACGCTGTCTACCCGCAGTGGTCTGCCGGACAGGCTGTAGAGGGTCGTCAGATTGGCCTTTGCAAATTTTCCAAACAGTCTTGGATCCCGCTGCGCTATTAGGCGTCCGCCAAGGTCATGGTCCTGGCTGGTAATGCGTGCCTGGGCGCTGTCATCTGCGTTGGCTCGCCAGTAAGCGACTTGCCGTACAGGTAGCCCGCGGCTGTCGAGGGCGTTGATCGTCGGGGTCTTGTTGTGCAGACGTGCGTTCATGTTTCACCTCCGGTAGTGGAGGTGGATTTCGGCAAGATCTCTTCCAGCGTGTCGTTTTCGTCTTCGTACACGGTGTACCACGGGTGGCGGGTATACCGTCGCATGCAGGAAACACCGTTTTGTTCAGCTTGACGCGTATAAGCAACGCGGCCCAACGGATCGTAAAACTGTTTGTCGTGGGGGCTGGAATTGCGCAGGAACGCATCTTCGATATAACGGTGCTTGTCGCAGAACCGTGGGCGGTAAATGCGGATCGGCAATCCCTTGTTGTTGTATTCGACCCGTTCACTGACACGCCAGCTCTGTTCGGCGACCTTTTGTTTGTGTTGGAGCGTACGACCGAAACCGTCGAAGTCAGTGATGGTGATGCGAATTTGTTTTTGATCGTCACCTGGAAAACGATCGGCAATCAGGATGGCCATGTGCACTGGTTCACGTATCGAGGCGGTCAGTTCGCTTTTCAGTTTCACGTCATCGACAGAAAGAGGGGCAAGGTCCGACAACCTGGTCCGAGCAGCCGCACGGATATGTCCGCTCGGCAGCAAGTCATGATGGGTCACGCATCGTTCCAGCCAGTGTTTGTCCGCCAACGCTACGTCCGATACGCGTCCCATCCAGCTGAATGGCGCGTAAAAGATGGTGCTGGCAGTGTCCTGTAGGGCGTCTTTTTCCCGCTTGATTGCATCTGTCGGATTGTCGAATGCTGGCCGTTTGTATTCGGCGACAGGTTTGAAACCGACGAGTTCGTTGCCGGAGTTGCGGTGGAAGCTGCTGGCCAACATTTGTCCGAACCCGTTGTAGAGGCCCTCTTGTACATTGCCGTTGGGATCACTGATGCTCAGGGGCTGGAATGACCGGTAATCATGGGTGGCCTTGGTGATGCAGCCATCAGGTTGTTCGAACTCGGTAATGAGGCAGTAATAGTTGTCGTAGCGGACCTTGGTCACACCAAAACTCTGGCTCGCTTGGAAGTTCAGTGGCCGGTAGAAACCTTCCTGCCTGGCATAAGTCACGAACCCGTGTTTGACGGACCAGAGTTTTGCGGCAGCGGTAGAAAGCGGGAGAAATTCGGTCATGCGCTGATAGCCGCTGCGTTCGAGCAGTTTTCTTTTTGGCCGAGAGGCTTTTGGTAAAACATCGAAGGCCTTTAAGGTCATTTCGTCCAGTTCGGCGGTTTCCACATGATCGGACAGCGCCTCGAAATGAGCGACGCCGTCTGGCAGGGTTTGGGCATCTGTAGAGTGTCTGTAGCGTTGCACGCTCAATGCGGTCAGAAGGCTTTGGGTCGCCCATAGGGTTCCCTTGACGAACTCGACGAACTTTTCGTAAGTAATATCCTTTGTGGTCAAACCCCCGGCTTCGGGGGCTTTGGGCAGTCTCAAGGCATTGACGCGCTGACGGTAAGGCAGTCCCAATCGCCATTCCTGATCGCGGTCAAGATGGATAAACTCGGCACGGGTTTCGTTCAGGTAGTAGAACTGTTGCGCCGGATCATGAGCGTCGCGCCACCATTGTTGTTGGTGGGTATCACTGAACGGTGCTGCGTCACTGACGGTTTTGCGCCGGGCGTAATGGACGTTCACGCTATGAATAAGGGTGCCATAGGCATCGTGCTGCAAATTCAGTGTGTGCTGGCATTGAGGATCATCAGTGATGTTTTCGTACTGGTAGCTGATGGACTCCAATGGCAGCGGCAACATCCTTGCGTAGCGCTGATTTTCCCCAGGGGGTTGTAATTGCCGAACCAGGAAGCGGTTTTCCTGAATCGAATACAGCATTCTGGTTTTCTGATGCTTATCGACTCCGAATAGCTCGGTACGTAGTAGGCGTCCGCAAAGGGCGCGGGCCATTTCACGGCTAGTCAGTTCATCCGGTGGCAGGATGAGCGTGTCATTGCCCGTGTCTGGGGAGTACTGACACAGCAACGTCTTACCCAGTTTTACTGCTTGCTTGTCTGCGCGGTGATAACGGCCACGTGATGCGTCAACGGCTTGCCCGGTATGGAACCAGCGCTTTTGCAGGCACGGCAGGGTGAAACCTTGGGACTCGGTATCGCCCCCGGTGGTTTGCAGGAGCAGACCGAAGCCGCGAAATTCGCGTTCGCTGTCATCGTAGTAGCCGCTGCTATAGGAAAAACTCTGGCTCTGCCGGTTGCCGGTAATCTCATCGGTCTGAGTCAGCTTCGAGACCAGATGCAGAGCAAATGGCACATGGCAGATGGGGGCGCGGTCGGCGTTCACCTTGTTCTTTTTTTCATCCAGCCACTCCTGCGCTGAGCTGCGGTAGTTGATGCTGCCGGCAGCCCCCATATTGTTATTGGTGCCGGTGAGCAAATAGGGTTTTGCACTGACGAAATCGTAGCGCCAATGCCGGGGTGTCCTGTGCGGCACGGTCAGAATCAGGCTGGAACAGCCGAGCCCCTGTAGATCGGCGATGCTGACCTGACATAAGCGGTCATAGCTCACACCCTCCGGCCAGGGGAGGGTAACGGGCGCGTCGAAGCTATTGCCGCCACGGTTCATGAAGATCAGTGCATGGTCCGCGTTCAGATAGATCAGATCGGTTGCCCCGGAACCGTCCAGATCTGCCAGGCGAACACATGAAGCATCGAATGCCTCGTAGGCAATATTCGGCGAGCCCAACACGACTCCTTTGCCGAAGCGTCCACGACCCAGGTTTGGCCAGCACTTCACTTCGTCGTGACGAATGCGCACCAGATGCTGTTGGCCACTGCCCAAAACATCACTGAAAGCTACCAGCTCGGTGGATGACGGCCTGAGCACTGGCAGGGAGTCATCATTCATGTCACGGGGCACTTCGCGAGCCGCCGTAAAACCTTGTTCTCGTTGATTGGCGTACAGGCGCACGCTGCGAGGGCCGATTAGCGTCAGATCGCTGAGCCCCTGGCCCATCAGATCGGCCAGTTGTCCTTCAGGGTTGAAAAACTCCAGGGGGAATTGGCTGAACGTGGCGAAATCCGACCAGTTGCGATCAGGCTTGAGGGAAAAGAAACCGTACAATCCGGGTCGAGCAATCACCCAGTCCAGACGTCCATTGCCGGTAAGATCGCTCAGTGACTGATGCATCGGTTTTACAGCATTGGCAACGGGGATAGCGGGCAACGCGCTCCACTGGTCATAAACCACACTATCTTTTTTGCCCTCGGCTCGCATGGGCTCGCGGTAGTACCAGGCATTTTCACTGGAATAAAGCACCCCCGGCAGTCCTTCGCCGTACAGGTCGACGAGCTGGTAATGCTGCCCGTCGTTGAGGCCAGGCATGTTTTCAAACCGCTTCCATTGGCTGACGGAAGGTAGATTGAACTCGCTGTAGTCGAATTCGAGCGGGGGACGGTTTTCGGCGGATGCCAAATCGGTAAACGCCTGATCATGAGCTGCGCTCAAGTGGCTATACCCCAAAGGCATTTGGCGGTAATCCAGCAAAAGGCGACGAACCAGAATCGGGTCGACACCCAACTCGTCAGGGAAACGGTGAAACATCAGAACCTGGCGGCACAGGCGTTCGGTACGTAGTTCAAAGCCATAAGCGAAACTGGAAAAGAGGTCGTCGCGGGTTAGCCATTGTTGCCCCGTATAGGACGGTTTCTGAGCGTAGCCGGCACTGCGCTCGCCGTAATCAAGCAGCAATTCGAAGTGCCATTTCACCGTGGCGAGGCGGTCTGCTGTCCACAAGTAAAGATGAGCGTCTGCCGTGAAATTGCCGTAGCAGACATGACTCAAATAGCGTTGGGCCGTGATGCCCTGTTCGTTGGTTTCGGCTTTGTACCGGTAGAGGATGTGTTCGCCGTGCGCGTTCATGCTCTCCTCCAGCAACCACTCCCCGACCCGGCTCGCGTTGAGTGGATCGAAGCGACGCGATAGCTGACTTTTTCCGTACAAATGAAGGCTGCCATCCGCACCGTGCACCAGCCAGAAACCCGGCTTGTCGCTCTCCGAGGACCAATGTTCAATGCGCTCGAAAGCGCTTTCGACTCTGGGAAAGTGACGAACTACCGCGTAGATCGTGTCCAGCTTCAGGTCGTTATATGTGTTGATGCGCGATTGAATGATGGTGCCGTCGGCATCGCGTTCCGGCATCCACACCATACCGCTCGGACCGATAATCTCATCCTCTTCGGTATAGGCCGGCACCCCCGTGCTGGTGCGTCGTGCCACAACCGGCAATGAGATTGCCCAGCCGATGCCAAATACGCCGTTGCCTGCAGAGCTTGAATAGCTAAGTGAGAGGGACGGGGTGAAGCCGCGTCCCGGTGAAATCGGCAAGGCAATCTCATAGGACGCCGCGCCATGGGCGCCGACGGTGCCCAATCCTTTGCCAATGCTCTGAATAGCCCCCCCTCCTTTGGGCAGTGACGGGGCGTTGACAGGTAATACAGTCTGCTCACTCATTGCGCACCCCCGCCTGCCCGGGCCGTATAGCAAACGTGCACGATGATATCGGTGAGCGATTCGAGCATGGCTTTCTGGGCGGCATGGTTGGGAAACGACAGCTTCCATTTAGAAATCGCGCCGGTGTATTCAAACGGCAGGTAGCGCTCGTCTTGAAAACTCAGGGTGAAAAGACCGTTATCGTCGATACCTGTCGACAGGGCGATTTGTTGATTGGCCCGCAGACTTTTCATCACCGTCTTGTCGGTGCCGGGCATGACGACTTCGGTGCTCGTCTGGGTCAGTGTGGCCCTGATATTTTCATAAGGGCCAAGGACAACCGGCAGGGAAATACTAATGCTTTTGATCCGGCGCAAACGGTGTCCCGGGTAGTCGTTTTCAAACAGAGACTCCATCAATTCGAACTCGCACGAGCCAGTATCGACCAGTGTGGATTTAATGCCTTTGATCGACGTGTTGTCTGCTGAGAGCGTATCGTCCCAGGGGTTGTTGATCGATGTCGCAGACTTGTCTTCGGTCTTTTCCTTCCCATGAAGTTGGCGTAACGACACGGTCTTGCGAATCTCCAGCTCGCGCTCGTTGCCCAGCAGATAAGCGTTCTTCATCTTCACCAAGCCCAGCTTCATACGCTCGCCAGGGCCGAGCCCACGGTAGGTGCTGTTCCATGTCTGGTGCTGGAAGAACGTTTGAGTGGTGTTGTCGGCTGTCTCGTAGCGCCAACTCCGTTCGGTGAATTGGCACAGAGAGAACGTTGAGTCATACACCTGATAGTAGAAGCTGGAGAGTTGGTGGGTGAACCACTGGTAAAGCTGAGAGTTGGTAAAACGCTGACTGAGAAAGTCATAGGAGCTGCGGGCGTGAGCCAAAGAGGTTTGAGTTTGTCGTAACAGCAGTTGTGAGGCGGTCTCTCGTTCGGTTTCCAGCGCCAGCTGTGCATCGATCTGGGCGATTTCGAGCTTTGCCAGGTCGCGGGCGAGCGTCCAATCCTGATGGCGGCGTCGATACTGCGCGGCGCGTTCCAGGGCTTCTCCAGTGCCATAAGCTGCGGTCGCCACGCCTTGAACCATGGCCATCATAGCGTGCGGGCCACCCTCCAGGCGGGTCCCTCCGTCTGCCAGACCAAAGATGTTGGGCAGCACCTTCAGACCCTGGCCGATTGCATTAGCCGCATGAGCACCAGCTTCAGCGATGCGCCCCGACAGATGGAATGCCGCAGCCGTTACTTCTTCTTGATTGACGATCTCGTTGACCAGTTGACTGTAGTAATCCTGGCGGCATTCGACGATGGCTTTACTGGCCTGTAATGCTTCACGGGATTTCTGGTCGATTTTCAGGGCCTGGGTCTGCAGGTCTACCGCATAGTTGGCCATATCCCAGATGTGTTGTTGCTGAAGCTCTTGATAGCTGGCTTGTTCGCTGCGTTCGATGAACGACAGCAGTGTTGTGCCGAACTGAATCACCGTGTCTACCGCACTCATGGCTTGGGCGTGCAGAGCATTGAAACGGTAAGGCGGGATCTCTGTGCCAAGACGCGGGGTTATACCGGGCTCCGCAGCGCGTTGGGTGTTGGCGCCGAGCCGATTGTCTGAAGCGGCTGGAGCTGCGAAGAGCGCAAGCTTCAATGGGCGACCCACAATGTCGAGGTTATGCCGCAGGTTGTGCAGTCGGCTTTCGAGCTTCTCCCAGCGAGGGAACAGCACGGGATTGAAGGGCAAGCGCGAATGCGGGGCGTCAATCGCATGCGCGGAATGTGAATGGACGTACGGACGAATACACACTTCAGGGACCAACGCCGGGGTGTCGGTGGTCGGTAGGTGCTTGCGGTCTTTACCCAGCTGTTGCTCAAATTCATGCAGCTTTCTATTGGGCTCCTCGCTGAACTCTTTCAACGTGAGCGCTGCCCAAAGATCGGTTTGCCTGATATCCGGTCGTGGGCCCAAAAGGTTCTGTGCGCGCAAATACCAGAGCTTCGCGTCGGTCAAGCTGTCGGGGCTCAATTCGCGGTAAGCAGTGTCGCCGCGGTTGAGCAGAATATCGATATAGAGCATGTACAAGGCTTTGCGAAAGTGCACGGGATGACTCAGTGCAATCTGGTGCGGATCCTGTGGCCCCTGGATGGCGTAGCTGAATTGACCGGGCTTGGGAGTAAGGCCAGTAATCAGTGGCACCGCGTTCCAGTAGTCAGGGTTATTGCCACTGACTGCTTTTCGGGCGGGATTGAACAAGTACTGTAACCAGCGCTCGGCTTCGCCGTATTGGCGCTCCTGATTAAAGCGGTGTGCCACCAGCCAGGGAAGGTAGAGAAACAGCTCGACAAAGTAGCGGCCGTAGGCACCGTAGAAATCCAGTGTCTCAGACGGTTCGCCGCTCTTGAATGGTGGTTCTTGCAGATGCTGAGAGGACCAGCTCAGCAATGTGTCCATGCTTTCTTCTGCGCGCTCGATCAGGTGCCTGGCGAAGGTGATGTTCATTCGGATGGGGCTGCGAGGCTCGCTTTTCTGGGCCTCGTGTTCACTTATTCCCGAGTCTGTGAAGTCGATGAATTCTGTCGTACCTGAATTTTGGTCCAGATAAGAGCCGATCCGAGGGGCTTTTTTTAAAAGTGGCTCATTTAAGGAAATTTTGAACTGGAGCAATCTTTTACTGGTCGGTGGCCACCTTCCGGCGAAATCTTTTAGAAAAATGTCTTTTTTACTAACTTCGTCTTCACTAATGCCATTTTCACTATTGAACCCATTGAGTTTGAGTGTCGGGGCGATAACGCAATCCTTGTCGATACTGACTGAAATCCAGAACTGCTGAGAAACCCCTGTCTGAACATGTGCAGGACTATTGATAAACAGAGCAAGAAGCAATGACGCGGCATCAGATGATTGATCATGGATGGCAATGGTCTGTGTGCTTTTCAGCAACATTGCCAGATCCCGTTCATTGAGAACTTCCCTGGAAGCGTAACCTTGCACGCATGTCTGCGGCGTACTCCAGCTCCCGTCATATTTCTTGAAACACATGTTCAAACGAAACAAAGGCTTGGTGTTGCCCTTGTTTTTTTCGTTGGCCGCCTGATCCTGAAAGATGCATTCAGCCCAGATCACATATAAGCGATTGTTGAACATGACCGGACGGATGGTGTGTTCGAGGGTGCTGTCGGAAACAGGTAGATTGATGCGGTGCCAGTCGGACCACGCCTGGGGTTCCGGTGCATCATATTTGGCCGACCGGGAGCCGGGCACAAAGGGGCGACAAGCCATGTCCAGCGAACGCCAGTACCAGGTATTGGCTGCACGGGATTTGCCAATGAAGTAATAAGTACTGTTGGCGAAATCGCTTCCGTCGATGTAACCGTTGACGATTTCCAGGTTGGCCACTTCTTCCAGCCTGGTCAGATAGGCCAGCACAGCCGTTTGTACTGACTCGACAGTGAGCTGGTTGCGGTTGAGGTCGTTTTCCAGTTGTTCGAAGCTTTCGGTTCTGGTTTTGCGAAGCGTCGGATCAAGGTACGCCGCAGGGAAATAGTACAGGCGCTGATTGGTCGCCCAGGCCTGGTAGTGATGTATGACGGTGCGCCAGGTATCGACTTGATCGGTTGGAATCTGCGCGGTGTGATACCCCGGTTCCATGTTGGCCAGAATGCTGTTGATATATTGTTGAAGACTGGCAATGGCACAGGCAACCGGAGTGGTTGGCACGTCTTGACTGACCAGCACATCAAGTAACCAATACTGGTAAAGGTCATTGGCCGTTTTGAGGTGCTCTGCGATTTTCAGGGCTTTCAGGGTTTCGTCTTTCGGGACGATCGCTGACAGATAGAGCCCGAGCTGCGCATCACGCAGGCTTTCATTCAGCTGTTTTTCAATAGCGACAGACATGTTCATTCCTTGAGCATGTAGTGGGATTAGTGACTGGCCGCGATGACGGCTTCACCGACTGTTTTCCATTGGGCGACTGGACTTTTGTTGTCGAGGGATGCTGCATTTAGCAGGGCGGTCGCGTTAAGCCCGGTAGCTTTGCAAGCGTTGTGGCAGCGCATGACCCAATCGATGTCCCTCATGGTTCTGGCCTGGTTGAACATTAGGTTCGAGGTGAGCACGGTGACTTCCGCCGTGGTCCATTTCATTAACTGGGCCAGACGGTCGTTGACGACACTTGTCTCGCGACCGAAGAAGTTCGCGAACTCCAGGTAACTCAGCAGGCTTTCTTCCGGCTGCTGGTAAGTATTCATGAAGTGGTTGAAGCGATCGAACAGATATAAGGTTTTGAACGACAGACTCAGCTGTTTATCCGGTGTGTCCAGCCAGTGGGCAGTGCTCAGGAGCGCGCGCAAGGCCTTGTTGCTCAAGTGCAACCGAACTGCGGCCTCGGTATGGCGCAGAAGCGGGTGCAGTTTGTGCGCAAGTTGGTATGGGTCGTTAATGTCCAGGGCGTTGGTGAGAATTTCATGGACCGAGGTTTTCGCCCATACCACTACATCCTTTGCACAATTCATGGGCAGCAGAAAGGTTTCCTGCAGAAACGTTTCGATCAGGTGTTGCTGACGATCATGGGCGAGCAGGAAAAGGTTTTTAAGTTTTTGCTTGCAGTCGTTCTTGAGCCTGAGTTCTTTGTCGGGATCCGCATCCAGTGTCAACTCAACAAGGATTTTATCCAGCGCATCTGTCAGCTTCTGCGGTACATCGTCTTTGATCGAAGGGGCGAAATTTTTTACCAGACCTTTATCATCAAGCAGGGCATTCGCCAGCTTAGCCTGCCAATCAACGTTTTCCGGCAGTGCCAATGTCGCCAATTCTTGAGCGGTTACCGCGCACTGCTGCGTTTCGACGACCAGTTGGGTGAGGTGATGCTGCAAATTCCCCAAGGGATAGTCGTCATTGGGATGCAGTTCAAGAAGACGTTGCAGAATGGGGATGTCATAGGCGGACTCTTTGATCCAGCGGGTTATCCAGTCCAACTGCATCAGGATATCGAGAATGTCGAGGGCAGAAGCTTCCTGAGGGGGGGCATTCAGAACGACTTCATCAATCTCGCCAGACAGGGTGTTACCGGTTACCAGGCACCTGGAAATACTTTCCCCTCCCAGCAAATTTGCCAGCGTCGACAGTTCGGCAATCGATAAACCGAACATTCGCGCTATCCGGGCCTGGCGATAATTTGATGACAGCGTGGACAAGTCACACTTGAGCGGACCCAGGTATTTCTGCGTGTTTTTGACGACCTGCAAAAGTGAGTCCTCTGTCAGAGGCAGGCCCAGGCTGACGCTTAAGTGCTGGAGAATGGTATGAGAGACCGGGTCCGAATCGTTCGCCTGGAAGGCTTGACCATCGAGCTTCAGTGGCTTTTCGAACAGCCGGGCTTTATTGAATACCTTATCGAATAGGGAAGTATTATCGCCGATAGCGCATGGGGATATCTGGTGTAGGAACGCCGCAAAGTCTTCAGCTGTGATCGAGTACCGTCGGTTCAAAAAACGATAAACACCGAGAGCTCGAATGACATAGCTGTCGAGTTGCATCTCTGCATTGGCTTGCAACTGCGATTCCAATCCGCTGCATATCAGGATGTCCAGTTCGTTGAACGGAATTGCGAGCCAGCGCTGGAGGCGGATCATTCGATGCAGGCGTTCGAGTTTGTCCTCGGTCGCATTGATGATTTCGCCGGGCTTATTTTCGTTGTCCAATGTCATGCTTTTATCATCGGCAACGACAGGGCCATTTACATAACGGGCACCATAGGGCCGGGAAAAAGGCACCCCCAAGGAGTAATGAGGGGATGTACGAGGCGCGAATTTACCCTGTGCCAGCAATGCTTCCATTTGCTCGGCCTTAAGTTCGGTTCGCTCCAGAAAGGTCGGTATTTTTTTCAGGTCGGAAATCGACGCGCAGCCATAGATTTTTTCCCAGTAGTTGCCTTTGCGCTCGCTCTGTTCCTCGGGGGTGAGTCGTGTGTATAGCTCATGTGTCAGGTTTTTTTCGGCCCAGGCTGTCAGCAACGCTTGCTGTTTCGGACCAAGCCCGGACATCAGCATCTGAGCTTCCTGAGACGCAGTCTTCAGCACCTTGCCATACGAAGAACTTCTGGAAGGTGTGAGAGGAAGGGAATCACTGATGAGATAGTTCAGTTCTCCGAGCGTCGGTTTGTTCGCGCTCAGCCCCAGCAGGCACTGATGGTGGAAAAACTCATAAGGAAGGGCAAAGGGATAATACCTATGCGCTAAAACCTCATAGGTCGACTTGCCTTTGTCATCGGTGGTCTGCAGCGCCTTCTGAATGTTTTTGTCCAGAATCGCATTGACGATTCCGAGCATCGGTTGTGCAGTGAAGGTGCTTTGCTGATCAATCGACAGATCGGCGAGATCCGGGCGGCGTTTTGCCAACGGGATTCGGTTGGTTTTTTCATCCGATGTTTGCGCGGCGCTGGATTCCAGTTGCAGGGCAAACCGGTACAGCGCTCTAAGGTAGGCGACCGGTGAATCGATGGCGGCGATCGAATCATTCTTGCAGGCGTCGTCCCAGTTTTCTTTGAACAGATGGGTATAGGTAGGGCCCTGTTTCTCGACCGCACGAATGCCCAAGGGGTGCCCTTGATGCTGTGCCGTTCCGTCTGACGTGCGCTGCTCCCGATAGAGGTGGCTGATCTGAGCGGCGTAACATCTTGCGTCGTTATAGAGTGACTCGGCGTCGATGCTGCCAGCGAGGGCATTGTCGTTATTCTCGGTAGCTAAACGGTCCTTGAAGTCGGCTTCGGTCATCCCGGTGATATCGAACACCGAGGTAAGCCCGAGCTTTTCTTTAACGAGCTTTTCAAATTCTGCCGCTTTGCCTTCGGGGGCGTAGGCCTCGATCAATGTATCGAGTAAGGATTTAGCGTTGTTCTCGGTTGAGGTGTTGTCGTCCATGCCGATGCATCTCTGAGGTGGAGAGATAGACATTACGGTGTGGCAGGCGGAAGCGCTGTCAGCTTCTTCGTTCAATGGAAGCTGGAAACTTCGCCACTTGGCAGGAGGAATGAGGCGGGAAGGTTGTAGGATTTTGAACGGAGAATAGTCGTGACATTCACCAGTAAGCCCCAAGCCCACCAGTAACGATACTGATGGACCTGAGGCGCGGTGTTACACCCGGAAGTGACTCACCATCATCTGCAACTGATTACCCAACCGTGCCAGCTCAACACTGGATGCAGCGGTTTCGTCGCTGGCGGCGGCGGTCTGTTCGGACACGTCGCGTACGTTGATAATGCTGCGGCTGATCTCTTCGGCCACGGCACTTTGTTGCTCGGCGGCGGCAGCGATCTGCTGGTTCATCGACTGGATGCTGGACACGGTGCGGGTGATGTTTTCCAGTGATACGCCGGCCTTGCGCGTCAGCGCCACGCTGCTGTCGGTCAGGGCGCGGCTGTTGTTCATCACCACCGACACTTGTTGAGTGCCGTTCTGCAAGCCGGCCACCAGGCCTTCGATTTCCTCGGTGGATTTCTGCGTGCGCTGGGCCAGGCCACGAACTTCGTCGGCCACCACGGCAAAACCACGACCGGCTTCACCGGCACGAGCTGCTTCGATGGCGGCGTTGAGGGCCAGCAGGTTGGTCTGTTCGGCCACGGCTTTGATCACGTCCATAACGCTGCCGATCTTGTCACTTTCCTTCTGTAGCACGCTCATGGCTTCGGTGGAGCGCGCCACTTCGTTGGCCAGGCGCTCGATCTGGGCGATCGCTTCGTTGACCACTTTATCGCCTTCACGTGCTTCGCCATCAGCGGCGGCTGCGGCCTGGGACGCTTCTTCAGCGTTGCGCGCGACTTCCTGCACCGTGGCAGTCATCTCGTGCATGGCGGTGGCCACTTGATCGGTCTCGATTTTCTGGCTGTTGACCCCGGCGCTGGTTTGCTCGGTCACGGCAGACAATTCTTCGGCGGCGCTGGCAATCTGGGTGACGCCATCGCGGATACCGCTGATCAAATCGCGCAGGGTCACGCCCATGCGTGCGATGCCTTGTTGCAGCACGCCGAGTTCGTCGCGGCGAGTCACTTTGACGTCCTGGGACAGATCGCCGCTGGCAATGCGCTCGACCACGGCCAGGGTATCGCGCAACGGGCCGGTGATCTGACGGGTGATGATTACGGCGGCAATGACGCCGACCAGCAAGGCCAGCAAGGTGCTGATCAGTTGCAGCGTGCGGGCCTGGGCGCTTTCGGCGTCGCGGCGGTCAAGCTGGATCTGATACAGGTGGTCACTCAGGGTCACGATGGTGGCGCCCTGTTCGGTCATTTCCTTGCGCGCCTGCACCGCCTCGGTGTTGGCGGCCTTATACGCTTGCAAGGCACTGCGGTAGCTGCTCAGCGCGGTTTCCAACTGACGCAGCGCATCTTGCTGGGTCTCGGCGAAATGTACATTGAGCTGTTTCAGGCTGGCGATGGCCGTGTCCAGTTGGGCGACGGCTTTTTGCTCAGTCTCGGGGTTGGTGCTGGCCGTGTAACCACGCACCTCGTAGCGAGCCAGGATAAACGCTTCCTTGGCCGCGGTGATGGCCTGGAACTGTTCGAAACGTTGGTCGCTCAGGGGCATTTGCTGCACGCCGGTACTGATCGCTTCAATCAGCTTGCTGGCGGTTTCAGCATTGGCGCCCATGGCGTCGCGGGCGCTGTTACCGGTGCGGTAGGCGCTGCGCATTTTGTTCAGAGAGATCTGGTAAGCGCTGATGGTGGCGCTCTGCTCTTTGAGCAGTTTGACGTTTTCCGGGCTCTTGAAACTGGACAGCAACGCTTGTTGCTGAGCGACGAAACTGTCGAGGGTGGTCTGCACATTCTGTGCGGCCGTTTCATCGCCGTTGGTCAGCATGTATTGCAGGCGAACCACGCGCAGCTTGGTCAGCCCTGCGTTGAGCTGAGTGATGTCGCTCATCCAGTTACTGCGGTCAATCAACCCGCCCAGGCTCGTCCAGCCGGTGAGGGCGAGGACACAGGTCAGTGCCAGGACCAGGCCAAATCCCAGGCCCAGTTTCAGGTTCACGCTGATGTTACCGAACCAGCTATTCATCAATATTCCTCCAGGAACGTTGTGCTTCTTGATCGTCGGTTGGCTGGAAGATTGTTGTTTTAAGAGCCAGCAAGGGGGTTAGCAGGTTTGTATCGGCAGCAATCCCGGGAGCTGAAAGGTTTTTGTCAGGCAATGTTTGTAACAAGGGTTTCACCGGCTGCCGACGCGCGCCCCTAGCCTCGCGGCAGCGAGAGGCGTTCGTCTTCGAGCAAATCATCCATAAATGGCGCGAATCATCCCGAGCTGGACCGGTGAAGTCGCAGTATCCTTTCTGACGCTGTTACTGTTTGACGTGACTGAGTTTGAATTCAAGGAAGATGCAATGGAGCTTTCGCTGACGGTGGGCACTCATACATTGAGATTGAGCGCCCCCAATCCGCAATGGTGTAAAGCGTTGCAGCATGCGCTAAACGCCAGTTTTACCGCCCATTGCGAATTTCTGCCCTGGGCCAAACCCTACACCACCGAGGACGAGGCCCGATCGTTCCTCGTGCGGGCAGTCGATGAATTCAAAAGCGAAACCGGCGAGCGGCGGCTGTTCATCGTCGACGATACCGCGCACGCGATCATCGGCTGCATCGGCTTGAAGCCCCGGCGCCGCAACTGCTATGTCGTCGGCTACTGGGCCAACACCGAATATTCGGGCAAAGGCTATATGCGCACCGCGCTCAAAGAATTGATCAAAAGCCTGCCCGGTTTCACGTTTTACCTGACCATAGACGTAGCCAACGTGGCGAGCCAACGGCTGGCTGACGCGGCCGGTTTTGGTTTGATCAGGAAGTGTTATCAGGCGCGGTGTTCGCAGCAGCATGGAGAGCAGGAATATTTGTATCGATTGAAATGCCTGCAGAAACTGCCGAAGGTTTCCCCTGCGCTGGCTACTTGAACTGGCCGGCAACAAAAACGCAGACAAAAAAAAGCCCGCGGGAGCGCGGGCAAAAATGAGCGAGGAGATGTACAGGTTGGGGAGAGGCGGTGGGGGTGAAGAAAAATTCAGGTGGATGGAAGGCCTTTTAAGGCAATTTTTAACCGCCAGTCAGCCTCTGAGTGAGCGAACTACCCCGCAGTCGCAATTATGTTATGTATACGGTACATTTAAATATAAATGTCACGGTAAATGAACATGGATTATTCTCTGTTGATCTCCCGCTTAGGTAAGCAAATACGCGAAAAACGTATGAATCGTGGCCTGACGCAGGCAAATCTCGCCGAACTCGCCGGGCTGACTCGGCAGAAGGTCATCGCAGTAGAGAAGGGCACTCTTTCTGTGAGCATGAGTGCTTATGCACGGGTGTTAGGTGCTCTGGATTGCGAATTTGCTGTCATTCCGGCAGCCATGCCAACCCTGGAAGAACTTGGTGAGCTGTTTTAATGAAAATGACCTCGCTCAAAGTCAGTACCCCCGAAGGGAGCAGCGGCCGAATCCTCACCAGCGCGGAGGATTTCATTTTCCGCTACGACGAAGATGCATTACCCAACATGGCAATCAGCTTGACGATGCCCGTTCGCCCCGACGAGTTTCGTCGACGAGACCTGCACCCTATCTTCCAGATGAACCTGCCGGAAGGCTATGTGCTGGAGCAGCTACGTAATCGCCTGGCTAAAACCGTAAACGTTGACCCCATGCTGTTACTCGCTCTGTCCGGTAGCAGTTCACCCATCGGCAGGGTTCATGTGCGCTCGGAGGCGGTCGATGCTCTGTTGGAGGAGCAGACATTTGCGGGAGAAAAACTTGAAGAGATTCTGACGTGGGACGGCACGGAAGATATCTTTGCAGACCTGCTTGATCGCTACATCCTGCGTGCAGGTATTTCAGGTGTTCAACCGAAAGTCCTGGTGCCGGAGCAGCAGGAGTCGCGACCACGAATCACCTCGAAAACTTCCGATTTGATCATCAAAAGTGGCCGAGACGAGTTTCCAGGTCTGGCGATCAACGAGTTCCTTTGCATGTCCATTGCCAAGGAGGCGGGCATCCCCGTCCCGGAATTTTTCCTCTCCGACAATGCCAAGTTGTTTGTGATGCGTCGTTTTGATCGAGACGAGCAACTTAATCCACTTGGTTTCGAGGACATGGCAGCGTTGATGGGGCTTTCAGCCGATCAGAAGTACAGCAAAAGCTATGCAGCAATCGCCAAGGCGATTCGCCTGTTCTGCCCCGCGCAGCATCTGCGGTCCTCCCTTGATCAACTCTTCGATAGCGTGGCGCTGAGCTGCATCGTCGGAAATGGCGACGCTCACCTGAAGAATTTTGGCTTGCTTTACTCGGAGCCTACGCAACGTGATGCGCACCTGGCGCCAGCTTATGACATCGTCAATACCACGGCTTATATACCGGAGGATGTATTGGCGCTGGATCTGGCGAGCAACAAGTCAATGTTTGCCTCGCGACAAGGTCTGCTGGAGTTTGCACATACGTGTGAAGTCACCCGTCCGAAGGAGCGTATCCAGACGCTGCTGGCTGCGTTGGAGGTGGTGCTGGGGCGCTATCCTCAGTATCGAGAGCAGGCACCTCATGTGGTCAGTGCCATTCAAAAAGCGGCGGCGCCATTTGCACTGAGTTTTGGGTAGCAACAAAGACCTGCCGGCATAGCGCCTTCAGGACTTGTAGATGTAGCAACGACGGCATCAGCAAAAATGGGCGACGTCAATGAGGCCGCCCATTTTGCTTTTCTACGCCGAAATCTGCGCTTGTAGTCGTCGCTCGATCACTCAGTGAAAAACGGGAGGCTTGCCCGCCGGCACCGACGCGTTCGGATCAAGGTTATCCCGCGCTCGGTTGACCAAAAGCTCGGTCAGCATCGTCAACTGCTGAAGCGCCAGCGCCACATCGCGCTGTGGCCCATCGAGTCGGTTGGCAAAGTCCAGAGTCATAACGTTGAGGGACGCCAGGGTTTCGCTGGCATGAGAGAGCAGGGTGAGCGTGTCGACGTCGGGGCGGACGGCGAAGATGTTCCTGTTAGGGTTGCGCCGGCGGGCGCTGACGGCGCGTTCGGTGGCTTGGGGACGTTGGGTGGGGTCGAGGGTTTCAGGCTCTGAAGTGGCCGTATTTTCAACTAAATGCAGGGTGATTTTTTTCATAAGGGCGTTCCATGAGGTTAGGGATCCTTACGCTATTTCGGGCTTGTCAAACCGTCCGCAGGGTTTACAGCGAAGCGTGAAGACTATCTGCCGGAAACGTTGTTCGCCAGTTCATGGAAGTCGCTACGGGTTGCGGGAAATTTCCCAGGAAGACGTGGTTCTAATCTGTCAGAGAAATCCTTTTTCTACACAAGGGCGAAAGCATGGCGACTCTGCGTCCATTGAGTCGACAGTAAGTTACAGATTATGAAACCTACTGTTGAGTCGTCTAATGCTGTTCAATCCAAAAAAAGGCACCTGCGATATGCTCGACAGGTGCCTTTATGTGTTGGGGGAGCGGCAACGACTTCTATGCCGGGTTCGTTACAACGCCGAAACCTGCATCTGTAACCTTCGCCCAACCACATCCAGCAAATCGCAGCCATCGCGCAGCGAAGTCACCAACACCCGCGCCAGCTCGCTGTGAACGCCTTCGTTCACAGCGAAACTCTCCAGCAATTGAGTCGCCGTGCGGATGCGGTAGGCCGCCGTTTCATGCAGCACATCAAGCGGTGCTTCGGTGTCGATCAGCAGCGACGCGATGGTGCAGTCGATGCCGGTGACCGGCATGTATCGATCCATGACAAAACCTCCATTCGATCAACGAGCGCGATCACTCAGTGGCAGGCGGGCGTGACCGCCGGCAGGGGCGAATCGAGGTTATCCAGCGCTCGGTTGATCAACATCTCGGCCAGCACGGCCAGTTGCTGAATCGCCACTGCCACGTTGCGATGCGAGCCTTCGAGCTGGTCGGCCAGATCGGTGGTCATGACATTCATGGAGGCCAGGGTTTCGCTGGCGTGAGCGAGCAGGGTGGGTGTGTCGACGTCGGGAAGGATGGTGAAAACATGGCTCACCGGATCGGGCTGTTTCGGGTCGCGCAAGCGGGCGCTGACGGCGCGTTGGGTGGTTTTGGAGAGTTGGTCGAGGTCTAGGGTTTCCGACTCTGGAGTGGCTGGGTTTCCACGTGGTGTCGGCGCTGATTGAAAACTGACCCACCCTGCCGATTGAAAATTGACCCAGGGCGGATTGCTGATTTTTGCCCCAGCAATTGTGGATAAGCTTAGCAGCAGTGTCCCAGTGAGAAGAGGCATCAAGCCCCACCGCATAACGGCATGCGGCAGGGTGTTTACGGTGCAGATCAAAACGGCTCGTCGTCCTCGATACCGTCCTTTCGCTTTCGTTCACGTGACTTGATCTTCGTCTGAGTGGCCAGGCTGCTGTTTTGCAGTCGGTAGGACTCGTTGCCCGTTTCGACGATGTGGCAGTGGTGTGTCAGCCGATCCAGCAACGCAGTGGTCATCTTGGCGTCGCCAAACACACTCGACCATTCCGAGAAGCTGAGGTTGGTGGTGATAACCACGCTGGTGTGCTCGTACAGCTTGGATAGCAGGTGAAATAACAGGGCGCCACCGCTCTGGCTGAAGGGCAAATACCCCAGTTCGTCGAGTATCACCAGGTCTGTGCGAAGCAGTCCTTGGGTGATTCGGCCTGCCTTTCCATCGTATTTTTCGCGCTCCAGCAAGTTGACCAAATCCACCGTGGAGTAGAAGCGCACGCGTTTGTTATGCGTCGTGATCCCGGACACGGCCAAGGCAGTGGCCAGGTGTGTCTTGCCCGTTCCAGGCCCGCCGATGAACACGACATTCTGCGCGGTATCTGTGAACTCCAGGTTGGACAGATCCCTGACCAAGCGAGCGTCTGCGCTGGAAGCGCTGAAGTCGAAGCCTGCCAAATCACGATGCATGGGGAGTTTGGCCATGTTCATCTGATGATTCACAGACCGTACGGCGCGATCTGCATGTTCCTGTTGAAGCAGATGTTCGAGCAGCCATTTCGACGACGCCGTCGAAGCTTCTCCTTGGGAAGCCAGTTCTTCCCAGGCGTTGGCCATGCCATGCAGACGCAGTTCTTTGAGTTCCACCATAAGATCACGCATTGCGAGTCTCCTCATCGGTGGTACGGAGCCGGTCGTAGCGCGCCGTATTGGCGACAGGCGCTATCTTGAGTTGAAGGCTGGTTTCGGCGGACGGAGGGGCTGCTGTCGATGTCAGTCGAGCCAGGACATTCAGGATGTGGTCGGCGCTCAAGCTGCCTGATTCAAGTACCAACTCCACCGCCACCAACACGGCATCGAGCCCGGCGATGGGAACAGCCGCCAGTACCTGCGTCATGATTCGATCACCGTTGGTGTGACGCCTCAGACCGCGTTTTAGCAGTTGCAACGGCTTCGGCAGATCAGCAAACGGAGCGCCATTACGCAGCGCTCCGGGCTTGCGCTCGATAAGCGGGATGTAGTGCTGCCAGTCGAAGCTGACCTGGTCTCGATCAAAGAGGCGCTCGTGACTGGCAATCGTCGTTTCATCGGCGATGACTACAATCCGTGAAGGATACAGACGGCTGCTGACCCACTGGCCGACCCGCTCACACGGCACCGAGTAGCGATTTCGCGCCACGCTGATCAAACAGGTGCTGGAAACCCTTACCGTACGTTCAACATAACCATCAAAGGCGGTCGGCATCGGCATCAATTCAGCGCGTTCCAGCTCCAGGACGTCCGCCACTGTCAGCCCGTTGTACTGCGGGTGCAGCAGCTCACCCCAGAGCGCACGGCAGCGTTGGCCGAGCCAGGCATTCAGTTCCTCGAAGGTGTGGAACATGCAGTTTTGAGCATCGAGCCAGATGCGCCGTCGGCTGTCTTGGACGTTCTTTTCAACGATGCCTTTTTCCCAGCCGGAGGCCACGTTGCAGAAGTCCGGGTCGAACAGGTAGTGGGCACACATCACGGCAAACCGGGCATTGACCGTGCGGCCCTTACCCTTGTTGACCTTGTCGACAGCGGTTTTCATGTTGTCGTAGATGCCGCGACGCGGTACCCCACCTAGTGCGCCAAACGAGCGGGTATGGGCATCGAACAACATCTCGTGGCCTTGGCTGGGATACGCAACCAACCAAAATGCGCGACTGGCGCACAGCTTCATGTGGGAGACCTGGATGCGTCGGAACAGGCCGCCGATCAGCAGACCTTCTTCGCTCCAGTCGAATTGAAAGGCCTCGCCGAGTGCAAAGGTCAGCGGTACGAAAGCGCGTAAAGACTTGCCTTGCTCACCGCGCCACGCGCGTACAAACGCCGTGAGCTGGCTGTAGCCGCCGTCATAACCCTCGGCTTTGATCTGCTCGAAAAGTGCTTTGGCGCTTCTGCGGTTGTGCTTTGCCCGGAACGAATCGGCCTTGAGCGCCTGTTCCAGCGTGTCGTGGAATGGGCTGAGTTTATTGAAGGTTGCACACCGCTGGTACGCCGGCTGAGTGGCTTCGGGTGCTCTGACCCATTTTCGAATGGTGTTTCTCGACAGCCCGGTACGCTTGGCTATCTGGTGCAGCGAGAGCTTGTCGCGGAAGTACATCCGCCGGATTTTTCCCAACATTTCCATGCTGATCACCCTGTGTTCTCCTGCTCGAAAAGTGAGCAGAAGCAGTTGAACACCTGGGTCAGTTTTCAGTCGGCAGAACAGCCTTTACTGGGTCAGTTTTCGGTCAGCGGCAACACTCAGACGAAGATGGCGTACCGAGTGGCTCGTCCAGGGCACTTTTCTTTCCCCCACTGCTTGTAGCGATTGCTCCGGTGGAAGGTAAGAAAATGGGGCGTTATTACGAAGACGAAACATGTGAAATTTCCGCTGATAAAACGCGTGCGTATCGAAAGTGGGGGCGAAATCTCTTCAAGATTACATATCAGGTTTCTAAATCTGCAAACTCTCCAATAATCGAAACATACGATCCGAGCGGAAAGAAATTCAGCTTCCCAGCTAGAGCATCTCAAGTTATTTTTGAGGGGTGGAAATCTAAAGGTAATTCACCAGGTGTTCGACTAATTGTCATAGACGGTCAACACCGTCTTAAAGCGCTTCAAGAAGTATACAAGCGCCGCGATGGCCTAATAGATGACTTACTGATCCCTATTTGTCTGCTTTATGCTCCAAAGTCTCAGCATCGTCTTGAGTCAGAAGGTGTTTTAACCATTCCTGAGGTTTTTCGTCAGTTGTTTGTAGACGTGAATAGCACTGCTGAAACGGTTGGTGGGCACTTCAATATTCTTTTGAAAGATAATAATATCGGAAGCCTAATCTGTCGTCAGTTTTGCTCAAGCCTCCTGGAGATGGGAGATGGTCGACAAAAATTGGCTGCGGTTGAGTGGAATACCAAGAAGTTCAAAGATTCCACTAATATTGTACGTAAATATTCGGCAACTTCTATAGGTATTATTGAAAAAGCTCTGAGAGAAAATCTTAAAAAAGGAGCGAACGAGCTTGAATATTGGCTGAACCTTAATAGTGTGCAGGACGCGTTATATCCGGTCGAACATGAGAAGGGGTCGTTTGAGTGTCCTGTCGTAGATTGGGATACTTTTAACTCGCGACAGAGAAAGGTTCTTGCTGAGCAAGTAAATAAATACGCAGTCCCTCTATTGCATGATATTTATTTTCGAGCAACAGCATTCTCTTCGATGTTTGAAGAGTTTCAGCGAAAGTTGAAGCAGCTCGAAGTTAAATGTGAGGATACTCAGAAAGGGATAAATGTTTATACTCCGGCTTACGAGCAGATTCTGGATTATATGCAAATCCCCATCGATAAATCCCGCGATAATAAAGAGGCTTTAGCGGTTGTTCGTGAGTTAGGTGAGCAAGTCGCAGTCGCGATGGATGCAGCTGGGCTAAAGATCGTACAATATGCTTTGTATCAACGAGGTATATTCGCCCTTTGGTTCGATTTGCTAAAAATCGGGAACATCTTCAATGTTCAACCTGCGCTGATAAATGATATTTTAGTCGCGGTTCTTGATGAAGCCCACTCGCATGAGCTGCGCCATGTATTCGACTATAAACAGTCTTACATGCAGCATGCAGTGTTTCGTGCAGATAATATTATAACGATTGATGAGACTAGAAAAGCGCTGAAAAGCTTGCTTGGGTCATTTCTCGGGCTGGAGAAAACACTAAAAGTTATTGCCGGTGTTATCCGGGGTAAGGGTATAAACGAAAAAGACTTTTTGAGCCGGATAAAAACTTATGGTGATCAGTGCCCTGCTGATTTTTTCAAGTCATATGAAAAAGGATATATCCGTGACTTCAAGAAAACCTATACTTTAGATGAAACTCTGAGCGCTAGTGAGAAGGATCGGCTCGCACAAGCTGAAGCCAAACAGAAGCAGCATAAAAAGGAATACAGGGAAAAGATCAGGGCGCGGGAAGATGTTTCAACTGAGTTTGATAGCTTGCTTGATACGTATGTGGCAAGTTCTGTAACGAAAGCTTCAGAATCGTTTAAGATAACTTTGGGCTTGACACTTGATATCATTCCAGGGAGTGGTACCGATGAGTTTGACGAGTATGAGGATCCTATAGAGTGAATATATGCATCATTCAGCTTCATGGAGTGGATAGTGTTGAAGATGCAGATATGTATGCTGAATGTGCTTTAGAAATATATGATAAGGCGTACGATGTTGTTATTTCTATTCAGTCGAGCCCGGCGATATATGAGGAGTTGATTGTCGGGTGGAAAAATAAGAATAATATTATATATGTTGGAGAGCAACGTCGTACTCTGGAAGAATGGCTGCTGTACTATGCTTTTTCTGGTATTCAGCCTGTTGTATTGTACGATGCTATTGCTGGGACCGAAATAGGGGTTTCCACGAGGTTTGATGCTGAGCTTTGCTATAGGCTAAAATCCGAGTTTGAGAAGTGCACTCTGTTGCCTAGTATGAGCAGTGGTGTTATTTCTCAGATAGAAAGTACTTCAGCTTTGGTATCAGGCATTTCACGTAGAGCAGAAAAGCTCTGTTTTATATTGAGTGACCGTCTGAGCAGTTTTTGCGCATTGACCCGGGCTGAAAACTCACTGGCTCGTGGATTAGTGAGTTGGACGGTGAACAAGATTTCATCTTTTGGTCATCTGGATTGTGGCGCGGTAAATATGTTTGAGGCCGTGTTGGATGAGTACCGTGTTCTTGGGAGGCAGGGGAAATACAAAAGCGACTTCATTGAGGATCGTAAGAATCTGCTAATCGCTCTCTCGTCGAGTAAGGCGGCTTCTCATGATAGTTTGGCTCTGTCAAAGTATTTACTAGTTCAGTCTTCATATGGTTTTTCTTTGTCAAAAGTCTATTTGTCATTAGAGTCTAACTTGGCTGCATTGTTTGCATTTCGATCTTTTGAGTTCTTGATGTTGAGTATTTTGATTGGGTTGGGGAAGGTGACTCCTGTTTTCAGTGGCCGAATTCTTTCTTATGAGCTTAACGGTAAGCAGGTTTTAGGTGTTAAAGACCTCTGGGGCGCTCTAAAGCTTAACGTTTTGCTTCTTGAACCGACCTCTCAAGCCCTCTCCTCCTTTATCACGGTTCGGAATAAGTCATATTTAGGGCATGGTTTTTTTCATTCGTCTACAGAAATGGTGGACTTTGTGCTGAGCTGTCTTATAGAAATAGTAAATACCGGATTAAGCGAAGAGTTGAGAGATTATTGGATGATGTATAAGCGATGCTCCAGAGGGCTAAAAATCAAGGATGGGTTTGACGAAGATTTGCTCGCTTTATCTCTATAGTTAAACCAAGTGCGGAGGTGTTGGCAATATATATTACATGCAATGGTCCGGCAGGGCCGTCATGTAACTAAATTTTTGTCTGCCAGGTTGGAATGGTAGGTGAACAGCCTAGAAGGCTGTGGTTGCCGTCCATCTGTTGTAAGTTTGGTTTTAAACCTCTCTGGAGAATAAGGTTGGAAGATTTAACCTTGACTCTGGAGTCATGCACGGTTTCAGTGTCACTCTCGCTAAAGAGATTAGTGGTGGATACAGCATTGATGTCATTTATATGAGTATCTTGTCTGAAGCAGTAGACGTAAGGTATCGCATCGTTTCAGATGTGCTGCCGCGGTGTTGTTCGACAAGGCGTTCTGATATCTGTCCGGTAACCCTGCTCACGCGTTCATCAACAGGTCGGTGAGTCCTTCTCTGTCCCCTCCGCTGAAGGTCATCTCGGTATCCGAACCCCATGGGGCAATGAATTCGGCCCGATGATTGAGGACGGCGTTCGTTGTGCGGAGACTTGGCTTGACGGTTCATAAATTCCGCTACGGTGGGCACTGGCGCAGAGCCGAAAGCGTCATCGCCCTGGGGATTTTCAGGAAGCGTTCGAGGCTGATTTTCTGCTGCGGCTGCAGCAGACGCTGATCATGCGGCGTGAAACTGCCAACGCCCAATCAACCAGCTTTGATGCTTGAGGCTGTATTTGACGTTTGAGATTTTGCTTTTCCCGCCAAACCCTCCGATCCAGCGATCTTTGATCGCGCCGATCGGAGGGTTTACTCGCTTTTTCTCCAAGCCACCCCATTCCACCCCCCCATTTCAAATTTAATTAGTGTCACGCCGTCGTTTGCCCGTCAGAAACTACCCACTATTGTTATCGAGCTCGGTGCAGTTCAGTGTCAGAACTGATCTTGTCGTGTGGCCATGGCTAGAGAAGTGGCGACAGCGGCGACACCGGCGACAACCCATGCAGAACGGGGCCTGGAGCATGGCGACAAATGTGGCGACAGTCGCCACTTTTCCCCCACTTTGCCTGTGACGCTTGACCGACTTTTCGAGTAGGTATAAAAATTGGCGCACGGATCGCTGTCGTTGACAGCACCTGCCCAGGTAGCCAGAACATTCAAGGCTACGCCACTTGTTGGTGGTTCTCCCAAAGTGCGATTAGCGTCCGGCGGCTCGCACGATCACTCCCAAGAGTGATGGATGCCCACTCGACTGATCTGCCCACTGCGGCAGACGATGGACCTACCTCGCTGCGCTGCAGCAATCTCACCTCTTGGCACTCTTCGCTGCGCCAATCCGCGCCCGTCTCTTTCTCTTGGAAAGAGACGGGCGCTCGTACCACTGCTGCAAGCCACGTCGTACAGGGCATTGCCGCAACTCTCCTCGTGACAATCGGCCTGACAAATCCGATTCGTCGCCATCAGCAACGACACAGGCACCGGTGCCGCAGCCTATGGAAGGACTGCCCCTGACTGACAGTCAGGTATGCCCCAGGTGTCTAGGTCTTTGCCTTCTCCCACCCAGAATCTCTAGGTCCCGAACTCGTCACTCGGCACAGCCTCCACCCGCCCGCATCTTCGGATGCGTCTAAGGAGGCCAGATTCATGGGTTCATGCCCTTGCTCCCGGTCGTAAGGAGCCGTTCGTTCCGCGTCAGTGAACACCTCACAGGCCGCAGGGGCCTTGATCCCTGATAACACTCAACAGTCGTGGCGGGACTACGTGAGGAAAACCAGCAATGAACGAGGAGAGGGCCCATGCAGCAGTTAGATCCGAAGCTTGAACTACCACGACCACCTCGACCTTTGATTGAGTCGAATTCCGTGGCCGGGCCTTATCCGATTCAGGCGTTGGGTGGAATTCTTGGGCCTGCGGTTGAGCGCATGGCCGAGGTCATCGGCGTGCCCCAGGCACTGGCCGCACAATCGGTATTGTCCGCCTCGGCACTGGCCACCCAGGGTCACGCAGGCTTACAGCTCGACGGGAGAAACTATCCCCTGTCGCTGTACCTAATCACAGTGGCCGCATCCGGTGATCGCAAGACCGCGGCAGACCGATGTGCATTGCTGCCAGCACGGCAATGGGAGCGTGAGCAGTGGCAGCGCTATCGCGAACAACTTGCCCGGTGCCGTGCCGCACAGCGACAGGCGCAGCGTATCAATCCTGCCGAACCTGATCCCAAAATAAACGTACCGCTCGAAGCAGAGCCCTCTGCCCCTCGACTTATCACCACAGACCCAACCATTGAGGCCCTGATCAAAGGGCTCTGTCATGACTTGCCGAGCATGGGCCTGTTCTGTGACGAAGGCGGGCAATTCCTCGGTAGCAGCACCATGAGTCGGGATAACCGTTTGAAAGCGGTCACGACCTTGTCGTCACTCTGGGACGGTAGTCCGATAGATCGCGCGCGCTCCATGGTTGGTGAAAGCTTGCGAGCCTACGACCGACGCTTGAGCCTGCACCTAATGCTCCAACCGTATTTGGCCATGCAGTTACTCAGTGATCCATTGCTGCAGGGACAAGGCATCCTCGGTCGCTGCCTGATGACCTGGCCCACCAGCCTGGCTGGACAGCGCAGTTATCAGTCTGTCGACTTGTCCAAGGACGCTGCCCTAAAGAGCTATCACCATCGCCTCTTTGCCCTGTTTCATCAGTCTTGGTCATTGTCTCCTGATGGTGCTCTGCAGCTATCACCGCTGACACTCAGTCCGTTAGCCCGCCGTCGCTGGATTGATTTGCATGACGCCATCGAGGCCCAGTTGGGTGAGTTTGGCGAGCTGGCCAACGTACGACCCAGTGGATCGAAGGCCGCCGATAACCTGCTACGCATCGCTGGCATTTTGGCCATGGTGGAGGAGAGCAGTGTCGTGGAGGTCGACCATATCCAACGGGCCTCTGCCTTGGTCGGCTACTACCTCACCGAGATCCAGCGCCTGACCGAGCAGGAACCGGTATGCCGGGTAAAGGAGGAGGCGGACCGCCTGCTGCGCTGGCTGCAGGTCAAGGATTGGAAGCGCTTCAGTATTCGAGACCTGAACCGCAACGGTCCCCGTTTTGCCCGTAAGAGCAGTCGCCATGCCACCAAGCTACTGGTCGAGTTGATTGATCATCAGTGGCTCATCACCGACGGCCACACCTTCGAGGTGCGCCATGTTCAATCTTGATGAAGCGCTGCGCAACCATCTGGCTCAGCGCCAAAAGGAGCCGAAAGCGCGGTTTGTCGCCGCGAGTGTCGCCACTTTGTCGCCACGCTCAAAGCCAGGCAGGACAAGGGGTGTCGCCGCTGTCGCCGATGTCGCCACCCTCCGTAAAACTATCACCTCGACGACAGCCATTATCCAGTGGTTAGAAGAGGAGGGTGCGCATCTCTACATCACCGACAACACGCTGTGTTTTCGCCCGACTGATTGGGCCCAGTTCGCTATCGTGAGTGTGCACTGGAGAGCCCTTTTGCATGATCTCATGGCAGTCGATCAGGAGCAGGAAAATGGCTCGGGTCGGTAAGCGAGCGGGGCGTAATTTTGGCTTTGGTCGCCAGCTCAGCTATGCCGGACCGCAAGCACTGAAGGATCTATTTGGCGACGGCCATTTTGCTACCGTCAAAGCCCATAGCGATCGCTGGCAGGCGTTCGTGAATTGGTGTCGATCTGACGAAGGTCCGAGGCTCAACGACGCGCGGCAGATCGACCGTGACATCCTCATGCGCTACGCCGCCCATATGCGCGAGCAGGTTGAGCAGGGTAACGTCGGCATCGCCACCGCGCAGAACCGCCTGTCCAGTGTGAACCGAACGATGGCTGCGCTACGCGGTGATCATTACGTCAAAATTCCCAGTCCGAGCAAGGCGCTGGGCCTGCAGCGCTCAGGCGTGCGTAGTGAGGCACCGCAAGGCCAAGACCGAGTGCAGGTCAGGCTGATTGCGCAAGCGCTGACAGAGCGACAGCAATCGAGGGTGAGTGCCATTGTGCTCTTAGCTCGGGAGACCGGTATGCGCCTGCGTGAAGCGATCTTGGCGGACCTGCCTCGGCTGCAACGAGAGGCCCAACGACTGGGCAAGATCAACATCCAGGATGGCACCAAAGGTGGGCGGTCAGGGGCATCGGCGCCGCGTTGGATCTCCGTCACCGACCAAGTCAGCGCTGCCCTGAAGAGGGCCACTGAGAGCTCCCCCGCAGGCAGTCGGAACCTGTTAGCACCCGACGAAAGCTACAGAGACTTTATGCAATCAGTTGTGCGACCGGCACGGGACCTACTGCACGAGCATGGATTGAAAGGTTTTCATGAGCTGCGTGCGGCTTACGCCTGTGAGCGCTATGAGCAACTGACCGGCTTCCCTGCGCCTATCAATTGCGGTCGTGGTCATCGAGAAGATCGAGTACTCGATAAGCGTGCACGAGAGCAGATCAGCCATGAGTTGGGACATAACCGCATCGATGTGGTGGGTGCCTACATCGGAGGTCGGCGATGAGGTCCGAGTTCGATATGGCATTGTTTCTGAGCCCCGTTCTCAAAGGCGCGCATGCCACACGGCAGCGGCACATAAGGCAAGCAGAAAGGATGCATGAGGCGATTCGTGAGCGCTGGAGTTGTGCGACTCCCTGGTCCTGGAAGGAAAAGCACACCAGATGGTTTTTAGAGCACTATCTGCGTTGCTCAGCACCAGCGACCGTCTATTACTATGAATTAACAGCAGGGTTGATCCGCCGCAGAAAGGCGCAACTCGTGGTTGTCTGATAGACGCTTTTAAGCATGAGCCCCTGAGTAGGGGAATGCGGAGCCTTCCCCTACTCAGGGGCTTGGCCGAAGAAGTGCGGGTATGCGAGAGCTTTAGCGACATTCGTCACTTCTGTCGCTCTGCTGCACGACACTGATTGTCTCCGGCGTCGCCAACCTTTGGATGCTCAGCGAATTGGCACGACGTTGCGGTCCCTGGTTTGATTGATGGCAGATGCCGACAGGCTGCCAGTGGCCGCCTTCTGGATGTGTTCACTCCACCAGGCCATCATCGGACGGCGGCGTTCGATGTAATCCGCCCGGTTGTAGGCGCTCCGAACTTCGTCTTTATCGACATGGGCCAGCGCGACTTCGATTAGCTCCGGATCCCATCCATGCTCGTTCAGGATTGTGCTGGCCATGGAGCGCATGCCGTGGCTGACTAAGCGGTCCTGAAAGCCCATTCGTTTCAACGCCATGTTGGCTGTCTGGCTATTCGCGTGGGTGCGCGGGTTTCTATCTGACGGGAACACATAATCCCTGTGGCCGCTGTGGGGCTTAAGCGTCTCCAATAACAAGAGTGCATGTTCGGTCAGCGGGATTGTGTGCGGACGACGTTTTTTCATTCGCTCCGGAGGGATGGTCCAGATGCGTTTGTCGAAGTCGATGTCTGCCCATCGGGTGGTCGCCGCTTCGGAGGGGCGGGTCATGGTGTGCAACTGCCATTCGATCAGGCAACGGGTCGTCCGCTTGATGCTGGCGTTCGCGATTTCCATCATGAGCTCCGGAAGCTCATCAGGTGGTAGCGCGGCCATATTCTCTTTCTTGGGTTTCTTGAACACCGCTCGAATGCCGCTGAGAGGGTTGGCAAAGATCATTCCGGAGTTGACCCCGTAGGTCATGATCTCGTTAAGGCGCTGGCTCACTCGCTTAACCGTCTCGAGGCTGCCTTTGGCCTCGATCGGACGAAGCAGCTTGATGACCATCGGGGCGTTCACTTCCGATAACGGCGTTGATTTCATGCTTGGAAAAACATGCAGTGTGAGCGAGCGCCAGATGTCTTCGGCATACGCCGGGGTGACGGAATCCTTCTTCAATTCGAACCACGCGTTGGCTACGTTCTCGAACGTATGTTCCGTTTCCGCTCGTTTGGCTTCCTGCAGTTCATTACGCTGAGCTTTGGGGTCAATGCCCTGTGCAAGCAGCTCTCTGGCCTCAACGGTTTTCTTCCTGGCTTGCGCAAGAGAAACCTCGGGATAGGAGCCGAGTGCCATGTTGATTCGGTTCTTGGTGACGGGATGCCGGTAGTTGAAATTCCACTGCATCGAACGATTGACTCTGACTCGCAGTTGGAGCCCGTCGCCATCCGTGAGGACGTAATCCTTGTCTTTCGGTTTGACCGCCTTGAGCTGACGGTCGGAGAGGCGGGTGGTTTGAGCGCACATGAGAAGTACTCCATGACACCTTTTGGTATTCCCAAGATTAGCGCCGGGTAGCCGGGAATACCATTGGGAATACCAAACCGCCTGGAACTCAAAAAACCTGGAAAGCCCCCAGCAGCCCTGAAATCCCCGTATCCACTGGATTTTAGGTACAAAAAAAGACGTCCGTGGACGTCTTTAGATGATGAAGTGGTGGAGCCGGGGGGATTTGAACCCCCGTCCGCCAGTACTCCGCTGTCGGTACTACATGCGTAGCCGTGTCTATTAAGTTAACCCTCAGCGACCCGACGGGCAGGGTGCTTTGGGCGAGTTGTGTAAGTTTTAGCCGCTTCGTCCACAACGTACTGCACGGCGATTCTGTTCTATATGACAATCACTTTGGGTTTACAGACATCCCCTGATGATTGCTGGACCCGAAGGTACCAGGAGGGAAGGGCTAAGGCTGCTTACGCAGCGAGAGCGTATTCCCCGTAGGTTTCGTCATTGGCAACTATAGAAAGTTGCAACAGTGGATTTACGAGTTCTGTTACCAACTCGGCATGCACCTAAAGTTTCGCAACCGGCGTCGAATCCTAAACGGCCCCGAACCTGCTGTGTGTCACCAGCAGGCGAGCGCAGTGTACGCCAATATGCGCCGAGAGTCGACCTTCTGTCCTTGCCTGCATGTCGGCGAACGCCGGATTGGCTCTGGTCCGGCCCTAATGGCTGTTCATGTGGTTTTGAATGTCCTGAAGCGCCTGTTGCGTCAGGGAAACACACTCCCTGTCATTGTTGGCGGCGTGGGCAGCCTTGGCTTGTTCGGCTTTGGTGATGACGACACCTTTAGTGGCGGCGTCCAGCGTGGCTGCGCTGGATAGCTTGCTGTTGACTTCCTGGAGCTTCATTACGCATTGATCGCTTTCGTTTGAAGCGTATGCGCAGGAGGCCAGCATTGTTGCAGCGATGAGCAGTCCAGCCAGGGCGGAACGCTTCATGGGTATCTCCTGGGAATGGGGGGATTGGGCCGCGCTGATTGGGGCTTAACAAATGGACTGTGATGGCGTGCAAGGGTTCTGTTTTTGCTGGCGATGGGGTGAAAGATTTTGCCGGGAGGGTGAAGCGAAAAAGGGAAAAGAAACGCCTGATCCCTTAAGACGAAATGCAATCTGTAGCAGCTGTCGAGCTCGCGAGGCTGCGTTCGGCTGCGAAGCAGTCGTGGGTGCGCCTGATGCTCCGCAAGCTTGGGTTTTACATGGCTCAGAAGGCCAACCCGAAGGTCGGCCCTCAGTGGTTATCAGCTTTTAGCGCCTTTCTCCGCGTTCTGTATTTCCTGCAGGGTTTGAGTGGTTTCGGAAATGCATTTTTTGGTGCCTTCCTCGGTGTTTTGCGCCTGGTAGGCCTTGGCTTGCTGGACGCTGGCCTCGATGCGAGTTTTCATTTCCGGAGTCAGGGTCTGGGTCTTGGCATTGGCGATGGCTTGCAGGTTGGTTGCACAGAGATCATCGCCGGCGGCAAACGAGGAGGAGGCCAGCATTGAGGCAGTAACGAACAGACCGAACAGTACTGAGCGTTTCATAGGTATCTCCTTCAACTGAGGGGCCAGGCATCGCTGGCCATCAGGACGGGCTGCCAATTTTTGGGAAAGGTCCCGCGTTTACGGGACTTGATCGGTGGACCGCGGCGGTGCATCAGGGTTCTATTTTTCTTCAGCTCGCCCTGGCCTGGGTCACCCGATCCACCAGATAGACCAGCCCGTGGTAGTCAATTCCGCCATGTTGTGTCAGACCGATCTCACAGGTGCGACTGGTGGAAATCCCCTCACTGCATTGCTGTACCGCGTCCTTGAGCGTGCGCAACGAATGAGCATTCAGTTCCGGAGTGGTGAAGCCCTTGTCGCCGGCAAAACCGCAGCAGTGAATGCCTTCCGGGATGACCACGTTTTTACTGCACTTGCGCGCCAGATCGATCAACGCCTGGCTCTCGCCCAGATGCTGAGTGCTGCACGTGACATGCACCGCGATCGGCGCTTCCTGGGGGGTGAAATCGAGGCGATCCATCAAATGCGTGCGGATGAAGCGCACCGGGTCGTACAGATCCAGCCGTGCGTCGCCCAGATCCTGAACCAATCGCAAGGTGCAGGGGCTGGTGTCGCAGTAGATTGGATCGAGCCCGCCACGACTGGCGTGCAGCAGTGCGCCGATCAGTTCCTGGCGTTTGTGTTCGGCCTGTTCGGCGTAACCCTTGGAAGCAAACGGTTGACCGCAGCAGAGGTTGTCCTGATTGTCTGGAAAAACTACCTGATAACCGGCTTTTTCCAGCAGGCCGCGGGTTTTTTCGTACAGCGACATTTGCTCTTTATCACCCGCTGCCGGGCCCATGACCCGCGACACGCAGGCCGCCAGGTACACCACCCGAGGCCGCTCGTCCGACACGGTCGGGCTGAAACGGATGGCCCTTTCCGGCTGCGGCATGGCGTTGGTCCATTGCGGGATTTGACCCTTGGATAACCGCGTCAGCGATGCCGAAAGCTTTGCCAAACGTGGGGCCCCCAGCAGCATCCGCGCTCCGTTGGCCACATGCAGAGTAAAGCGCGCGCCTTGCAATACAGTGGCGAAATTTCCTTCAATCCAGTTAGCGGTTTTCGTATGCGTTGCCTGACGGCTGCGGAGTTTTTTCACCAGTTCGCCGGTGTTGATTCCTACAGGGCAACGTTGCGCACACAGGCCAGTGGCGGCGCAGGTGTCGATGCCTTGGTATTCGTAAGCGGCTTCGAGCTCGGTGGTGTTGACGCCTGCGCGCTTCTTCGCCTGGATATCTCGCCAGATCACGATGCGCTGGCGTGGACTCAATGTCAGGCCTTTCGACGGACACACCGGTTCGCAGAAACCGCACTCGATGCACTTATCCACAATCTCATCGGCGGCCGGCAACGGTTTCAGATGCTTGAGGTGGATTTGTGGATCGTCGCTGAGTACCACGTCCGGGTTGAGAATGCCGTTAGGGTCGAGCAGGCGTTTGAGCTGCCACATCAACTGATATGCATCGCTGCCCCATTCCAGTTCGACGAAGGGCGCCATGTTGCGACCGGTGCCGTGTTCAGCCTTCAGCGAACCGCCGAATTCAACGGCCACCAACTGCGCCACGTCGTCCATGAACGCCTGGTAGCGTGCGACTTCTTCCGCGCTGTTGAAGCCTTGGGTGAAGACGAAGTGCAGATTGCCTTCCAGGGCGTGTCCGAAAAGGATCGCTTCGTCGTAGTGGTGTTTGTCGAATAGCTCGATCAAGCGGTTGACGCCGCTGGCCAGCTGTTCCACCGGGAACGTCACGTCTTCGATGATCACTGTGGTGCCGGTTTTACGCACCGCGCCGACGGCAGGGAAGGTGTCCTTGCGAATCGCCCAGAGCCGGGCGTTTTCCACCGGGTCTTCGGTGAAGTCGACTTGCTTCTCTACCGGGAACCCAGTCAGCGCAGCCATGATCTGCGTCAGCTGTTCCTGAAGTAAAGAGGACGAAGCGGCGCGGGATTCGATCAGCAGGGCGCAGGCATGGGTCGACAATTGTTGTACGAAAGCCGGCATGCCGGGCTTGTCCTGTACCGAGCGCAGGCTGCGACGGTCCAGCAATTCCACCGCCGACACGGGTTGGCTTTTCAGCACGGTGACGGCGTTGCAGCAGGTTTCTACGTCAGGGAACACGACCAGCGCCGACGCCTTGTGCGGGTGGTCGATTACCGTGTCGTAGGTCACCGCGCTGATAAACCCGAGCGTGCCTTCGGAGCCCACCAGCAAGTGGCTCAAGATATCCACAGGCTCATCGAAATCCACCAGCGCATTGAGTGACAGGCCGGTGGTATTTTTCAGACGGTATTTGTGGCGAATTTTCGCAGCCAGTTCGGCATTTGCGCGGGTCTCGCGGCCCAAAGTCGCCAGTTGTTCCAGCAACTCGGCGTGGCTTTCACGAAAGGCCATCACACTGGCAGCATCTTCGGTATCGAGACGGCTTCCATCGGCCAGCACCAGACGAATACCGGCCAGCGTGTGATAGGTGTTTTGCGCCGTGCCGCAGCACATGCCGCTGGCATTGTTGGCGACGATGCCGCCGATTTTGCAGGCGTTGATCGACGCCGGGTCCGGACCGATCTTGCGCCCGAACGGTGCCAGCCAGGCGTTGGCCTGGGCGCCGATCACGCCCGGTTGCAGACGGATTTGCGTGCCCTGACCTCGGATTTCGCGACCGTTCCAGTTATCTCCCAGCACGATCAGCACCGAATCGCTGATGGCCTGGCCAGACAGGCTGGTGCCGGCGGCGCGGAAGGTCACCGGGACTTTATCCCGTTGCGCCAGTTTGAGCAGCGCCACCACTTCGTCTTCGGACTCGACGCGGATCACCAGTTTCGGAATCAGCCGGTAGAAACTGGCGTCGGTGCCGAAGGCCAAGGTAGACAGCGGATCATCAAAGCGTCGCGTTTCAGGAATCAGTTGCTGCACATTTTGCAGGAAAGCCGCCGGTAGACTCATTGGTCCTCCAGGATCAGAACGACCAGGTCTTTCGGGCCGTGGGCGCCATAAGCCAGGACTTGCTCAATGTCGGCAGTCTTCGACGGGCCGGACACCAGCAAGGCGTTGGTCGGCATGCCTTGGGCCCATTCGAACTCCTGCTGCACCTGATAAAAGTTATCGCGGATTTCACTGGCCTTGAGCAGGGCAAAATGCACCGGCGGCACCAGGCTCATCAGGCGCGGTTCTTCCCGCGTCGGCCAGAGAATCAGGCTACCTGTCGCGGCGATTGCGCCGAGGGTGGTGGTCAGGCTGGCCGGGGTGTCGTTGAACAACTCGGCTTTCCATTCCTCGACCGGACGGTCATAGGCTTTGAGCGCGGGCAGGCCAGGATTTTTCGCCCAATGCGCAGTGATGCGTTGACCGTGAGGTGTCGTCGGCGCAATCAACAGGCTCGGCAGCTGGCGATCCTGCAGCAGTTGCGCCAGCAATTCGGGCCAGCCATCTCTGGACGTCAGATGAATTTCGGTGTGCACCGCTTCCATCAGTTTGCGCAGTTGCGGGATGCGTTGTTCTGGCGTGTAGGTGTAGGGCGCTGTCACCAATTCGATATCGAAGTTGTCAGGCACCGGTGTGGTGCCTGTCAGACTGTTACGCAATTTGGCGAGGATATTTTGCTTGGCGCTCATCGACGGTCTTCCTGTTTGGCCAGATGCTCGCGGGCCATGTCATGCAGTGAACGGGCCGCAGGTTTAGGTGCGCTGTGGTTCTGGGTCCACGGACCGATGTTGCTTGGGGTCAGCGCGCGCAAGCGAGTGGCGAAGAAGCCGAACAAGCGATAGAGCGTTGGCGAGCTGTTGAGCTTCGCCCAGGCGTTCCAGATAAACCGTTCTTTGCGTGAGAACTTGCTGCCTTGGCCGCGCATGACTTGATGCGGGCTGTCCGGGGCTTTGACATTCTCTTCCCGCAAGCGACGCAGCAATGCGGGGATCGGAATTTTTACCGGGCAGACTTCGCCGCAAGCGCCGCATAACGACGAGGCACTCGGATGGTCGGGGACTTTCGCCAGGCCGACCATGTGCGGGGTGATGATTTTTCCGATAGGCCCAGGGTAAACCTCCCCATAGGCATGGCCGCCGATTCGGGTGTAGACCGGGCAGTGATTCATACAGGCGCCGCAGCGGATGCAGTTCAGGGTCTGGCGCAATTCGCTGTCGGCAAACGCCTGGCTGCGACCATTGTCGAGCAATACCAGGTGCACTTCCTGCGGACCGTCGAGTTCATGCTCCTTGCGTGGCCCGGAAATCATGTTGACGTAGGTGGTGATCGGCTGGCCGAGGGCCGAACGGGTCAGCAGCGACAACAGCGGTACAACATCCCGCAGGTTTTCGACAACTTTTTCGATGCCCGTGACGGCGATGTGAACGGGCGGCACGGTGGTCGACATGCGCCCATTGCCTTCGTTTTCCACCAACAGCAAAGTGCCGGTTTCGGCCACGGCGAAGTTGACGCCGGAGACGCCGATGTCTGCTTCGAAGAATTTCTGTCGCAAGACCTTGCGACCGATCTGAATGAGTTGGTCTACGTCCTTGGTGTACTCCACGCCAAGTTTGTCATGGAACAAGGACGCGACCTGACCGGCATTCTTGTGGATCGCCGGCATAATGATGTGTGAAGGCTTCTCGTGGTCGAGCTGGACGATGAATTCGCCCATGTCCGACTCCAGGCATTCAATGCCTTGAGCCGCGAGGACATGGTTCATTTCCATCTCTTCGCTGACCATCGATTTGCCCTTGATCACTTGCCGCGCCTCGTGAGCGCGGATGATCGATAAGACGATGCCATTGGCCTCGTCCACCGTTTCCGCCCAGTGCACTGTCACACCGTTGCGGGTCAGGTTCTGTTCAAGCTGCTCAAGTAAATCGGGCAACCTGGATAATGCACGGGCGCGGACAGCATTGCCCAGCACTCGCAAATGTTCTCGCTCAAAGGCATCGCTGAAGGACGCTGCCCGTTTGCTCATCAGTGAATCCATCGCGCTGCGAAAGTTGTTTCGCAGTTGCGTGTCAGCCAATGCCTTGTGGGCCCGGGCGCGAAAATCTTCTTCGACGGCGACCGTAGGAATAATCGCGGAGCTGTTCATCGGGCATCTCCGGTACGCTGCCACAGGAAACTGGCCAAATGCTGACCGCGTAACGCTTCCTGCTGTTTCTCCAGCGAGCCATTGATGTTCATCAGGCAACCGCAGTCGGCACTGAGTACCTTGTGCGCACCGGATTCCTTCAACGAACGGGTCTTGTCAGCCACCATCGCGCCGGAAATATCTGGCATACGGACGCTGAAAGTCCCACCAAAGCCACAGCATTCACTTTCGTGGCTGTGGTCGACTCGCTCCACATTGCTCAGCTGCGCCAGCAACTCACGGCCATGCAGGTGGGTGTTCATTTCTCGACGTGCCGAGCACGACGTGTGCAGCGCCACTTTGACTGGTTCGCCGCTGTCCTTGAGCTGTACCTTGCAGACAAACAGCAGAAACTCCGCCAGTTCATAAGTCCGGGCGGCCAGGGCCTGGACCTGTTTCAGCGTTTGCGGCTCGTCCTTGAACAAGTCAGCGTAGTGTTCGCGCAACATCCCCGCGCAAGATCCCGACGGCACCACCACCGGATAATCACCGGCAAACAGCGCCAGTTGCGAGCGCGCCACGGTCCGGGCCTGTTCGGTGTAACCCGAGGTGTAGGCCGGTTGCCCGCAGCAGCTTTGCCCTTGCGGGTATTCAACACGAATGCCTTCGCGTTCCAGCAGGTGGATCGCGTCCATCCCGGCTTCCGGGTAGAACAGATCCACCACGCAAGTCCCGAACAGGTAGACCCGTGACGGTTTCTCGCTGGGGTATTGCCGAGGCTTGGGCAGTGGGGGGGCGACGCGGGTCGCATTCGGCACTGCGTTGTAAAAAAGCTCGCTCATCAGGCGTGTCTCCGGGTGGTCCCGGTTATCCGTCCGCTGAGGCTGCTGAATATAGAGAGGGAAGCTTTCAGCAGCCTTGCAGACCCGGTTGTGAATAGCTGACGCCAGGTGGCGTAACCCGGCGTCGGTTTTTTCCGTGTCGCGTGTAGTACTTAGTGCACCAGCATGCCGGTGAACCAGTAAGCCTGGGCCAACGTGATCAGGCCGACAATCGTTGCAAAGAATAGGCTGTGCTTGAGGGTGAAGCGGAACAGATCCGATTCCTTCCCCACTAACCCGGTCGCGGCACAGGCCACGGCGATCGATTGCGGCGAAATCATCTTGCCGGTTACTCCGCCGCTTGTATTCGCCGCCACCAGCAAGGTGTCGTTGACGCCGATCTGGTGCGCGGTGGTTGCTTGCAGCGAACTGAACAGTGCGTTGGACGACGTATCGGAACCGGTCAGGAACACGCCGAGCCAGCCGAGGAATGGCGAGAAGAACGGGAATGCCGCACCTGTGCCTGCCAGTACCAGAGCCATGGTTGATGACATGCCCGAATAGTTGGTGACGAAGGCGAAGGCCAGCACCATGCCGATGGACAAAATCGGCCAGCGCAGTTCGTAGACGGTCTCTTTGAAAGTGGTAAGACCAGTTTTTAGATTGATCTTCAATACCAGCATCGAGATCAGCGCGGAGAAGAAAATCGCCGTGCCGGTCGCGGAAATCGGATCGAGTTTGAACACCGCCGGAATCGCCGTCGGGGCGGTTACGATCGGGGCGACCTTGATCACCATTTGATCCAGATGCGGAATCGCGAAGTTGAACACCCAGCTATACATCGAGCCGCCCGCAGCGAACATCGCTTTGAACGGTTTCAGCGTCCAGATGGTGACCAGTACGGTGAGGATCAGGAACGGCGACCAGGCTTTGAAAATTTCCCCCAGGCTGTAAGGCGACGCCACGGTGGTGCGTGGTTGGCCGAAACCACCGCTGCTGGCCACCACGGAAGCCGAGACGGCGCCGACGATGTGTTGGCCGGCGGCGCGTTTTGGTTGCCAGATTTTCAGGAATAGCGTCAGGGAGATCAGGCTGGCGAGTGCCGAGGTGATGTCCGGCAGTTCCGGGCCAATGAAGTTCGAGGTGAAGTATTGGGTGATGGCAAAGCTCAAGCCGGCCACCAAGGCTGCCGGCCAGGTTTCCCGAACACCGCGCAGGCCGTCCATCATGAACACCAGCCAGAACGGCACGAACAGCGACAGCAATGGCAATTGACGGCCGGTCATGGCGCCGATCTTGAACGCATCGATGCCGGTGACTTGCCCGGCGACGATGATCGGAATCCCCAAGGCGCCAAAAGCCACCGGCGCGGTGTTGGCGATCAGGCACAGGCCCGCGGCGTACAGCGGGTTGAAACCCAGCCCTACCAGCAGCGCGGCGGTAATCGCTACCGGAGCGCCGAAACCGGCGGCACCTTCCAGGAAGGCGCCGAAGCAGAAGCCGATCAGCAGCACTTGCAGGCGCTGGTCGTCAGTAATTGACAGCACCGAGCTGCGGATCACTTCGAACTGGCCACTCTTGACCGTCAGTTTGTAGAGAAACACCGCTGCCACGATGATCCACGCAATCGGCCACAAGCCGTAGGCGAAGCCGTATCCGGCAGCCGCGAAGGCCATATCGACCGGCATCTGGAACGCGAAGATTGCCACCGCAATCGACAGCGCCAGGGTGATGCTGCCGGCCACGTGGCCTTTGAGGCGGAACACGGCCAAAGCGAGGAAGAAAAATACAATGGGGATGACGGCCGCGAGTGCGGATACGCCGAGACTGCCGAGCGGGCTGTAGAGCTGTTGCCAGGTTTGCATATGGGGTGGCCCCTAATTGTTGTTGGTCAGGCACTGGTCAGCGTTCTTGGTTAATTGGTAATACCAATTTACAATCGCTGTTGGCTAGGGTAAAAGCCTTGTATGCGGTGTGTCAATTTGCCGCCCTAAAACTTTTGTCGAATGAGCGGTGCAGAACGCATCTGATCTGTTCGATCAAACGTCGTCTGGTAGGTGCTGGTGCAGCGCCAATAGGCCAGAATAGAGAGCCCGGCGAGCCGCCGGGATCGTGGAGAATTGAGTGATGGGGTTTGATCAGATTCGGCAGCGCCGTTTGTCTGACGATATTGTCGAGCAACTCGAGGGGATGATCCTCGAGGGCACATTGAAGGCTGGCGAACGCTTGCCGGCAGAGCGCGCGTTGGCCGAGCAATTCGGCGTGTCACGCCCTTCGTTGCGCGAAGCGATTCAGAAACTGACGGCCAAAGGGCTGCTGGTCAGTCGTCAGGGCGGCGGTAACTATGTGGTGGAATCCCTGGGTTCGACGTTCAGCGATCCACTGCTGCATCTGCTGGAAAGCAACCCCGAGGCCCAGCGCGACTTGCTGGAGTTTCGTCATACGCTGGAAGCCTCCTGCGCTTACTACGCGGCATTGCGTGCGACTGATGTGGATCGCGAGCGACTGACGGCGGCATTCGACGAATTGCAGGACTGCTATTCGCGTCATGACGAAGTGAGTCGGCTGGAAGAGGGCGCGGCGGACGCAAAATTTCACTTGGCGATCGCCGAAGCGAGTCATAACGCGGTGTTGCTGCACACCATCCGTGGGCTGTTCGACCTGCTCAAGCGCAACGTGGTGACCAACATCGGCGGCATGTACAAGCAGCGCTCCGAAACCCGCGACATGCTGATTGCGCAGCACAGAGAATTGTACCTGGCGATTATCGAAGGCAGGGCAGAGCAGGCAAGAGAGGTTTCCAGTCGACACATTCTGTATGTGCAGGAAGTGCTGGAAGAGGTGCGTCAGGAAGTGCAGCGCGTGGCTCGAGCAGAGCGGCGCAAGGGGATGTAGTCAGCTTCTCTGTGGCGAGGGAGCTTGCTCCCGCTGGGGCGCGAAGCGGCCCCCAGGCCTGCACCGTTTAGCAGATCGTTTACGACTGCTTCGCAGCCGAGCGGGAGCAAGCTCCCTCGCCACAAAAGCCGCGATCAGGCAGGGAAATTAATCTTCCTTGCCCTTGTTTCGCACCGCGCGCTGCAATTCACGACCGGCGTCGCGCTCGCGTTCGGTATCACGCTTGTCGTATTCCTTCTTGCCCTTGCCCAGAGCGATCTCGCACTTGACCATGTGCTTGCTCCAGTACCAGGACAGGCATACGCAGGCGTAACCTTTTTGCTGCACGGCAGCGGCCAGCTTTTCCAGCTCCCGCCGGTTGAGCAGCAATTTTCGGGTGCGGGTCGGATCGGCGATGACGTGGGTGCTGGCCGTCATCAACGGCGTAATGTGGCTGCCGAGCAGCCAGGCTTCGCCATCTTTGAGCAGCACATAACTGTCAACCAGTTGTAGCTTGCTTGCCCGCAAACTTTTTACTTCCCAGCCGGCCAGGACCAGACCAGCCTCGAACTTATGCTCGATGAAGTAATCGTGTCGCGCCTTTTTGTTCTGCGCGATGGTCCCTGTTGGGTGTTTCTTCTGTTTAGCCATAGGGGCGGCATTATAGGGAGTTGCAAGCGAGTCGGCTACGGTGACGCTACGTGCTTGAGCAGGTTGATTGAATCCCGGACAATGCGGCCTCTTTTTTGAACGCTTGGGCGTGATAACGATGTCGACAGACAAGGTTTCTGTCCACGGCAGTTGGGCTAGCCGCTGGGTCTTCATACTCGCCGCGACCGGTTCGGCCGTGGGTTTGGGTAGTATCTGGAAATTCCCTTACATGGTCGGCGTCTACGGTGGCGGAGCCTTCGTGCTGATGTTCCTGGCCTGTATTGCGCTGATCGGTATGCCCGTCATGCTGGCCGAAACCCTGATCGGTCGCCGCGCGCGGCAGAGCCCGGCCAATGCCTTGAAGGTCCTGGCGCTGGAAGCGGGGCATTCGGCGAAATGGTCCTGGGGTGCATTTGCCGGGATGATCACGGCGCTGCTGATCCTGTCGTTCTATAGTGTGGTCGGCGGCTGGTCGCTGGATTACATCATCGACATGGGGCGTGGCGACTTCCAGGGAGCGACGCCTGATCAGGTCGGCGCCTACTTCGGCAATGTGATCGCCGATCCATGGCGCCTGACACTTTGGCACACGGTTTTCATGCTCCTCTCCGCCGTGGTAATCGCCAAAGGTGTAGTCGCCGGGCTGGAGCGCAGCCTGCGGATCATGATGCCGCTGCTGTTCGTGATGGTGATTGTCCTGCTGGGCTACAGCATGACCACTGGCCATTTCATGGAGGGCGTGCATTTCATGTTCGACTTCCACCCCGAAAAAGTACTCGACGGCTTGCTGCCGGCCATGGGGCACGCGTTTTTCTCTCTGAGCGTGGGTGTCGGTTCGATCATGATCTACGGGGCATATATGCCCAAGAGCTCGTCGATTTCCGGCACCGTGGTCGGTGTGGCACTGCTTGATACTTTCGTTTCCCTGGTCGCCGGTCTGGCATTGTTTCCGATTGTGTTCGCTGCCGGCCTGAACCCGAGCGAAGGCCCTGGCCTGATGTTCGTCAGCCTTCCATTTGCCTTTGGCAATGTAGCGTTCGGCCAGTTGATGGGCGTAGTGTTCTTCGTGCTGGTGGCGATTGCGGCCTGGAGTTCGGCGATTTCCCTGCTCGAGCCGATGGTGGCTTACCTGGTTGAGCGCACGAAGATCAGTCGCGCATGGGTCACCTTCTGGCTGGCATTCACATGCTGGTTCGTCGGTCTGGGCACTGTGTTCTCCTTCAATATCTGGAAGCAAGCCAAGTTTTTCGTGAACGAAGGCGGGATGTTCCACCTCTATCAATGGGGAGCAGCCGGTGGTCTGGACTTCTTTGGTGTGATCGATTTCTTCACCTCGCGGATCATGTTGCCACTCGGTGGTTTGTGTTTCGTAATGTTTGCGGGCTGGGTGATGGGGCGTGAAGCGGTGCGCGACGAATTGTCGATCCGTCGTCCGCTGCTGTTCGCTTTGTCCCTGTTCTTGATGCGCTATGTGGCGCCCATCGGCATTCTTGTAGTATTTGCCGCCCAGCTGTGGAAGTAACGCTGACATGACGACACACATTCAACGTTCGGCCCTGCTGCCATATCCGGCACAAGCGCTGTATGACCTGGTCAACGATGTAGCCCGCTATCCGGAATTTCTGCCGTGGTGCTCGTCGGCCGAAGTCCTGGAAAGCACTCCTGAGTTTATGCGTGCCAGCGTCGGCGTGGCGAAGGGGGGGCTGAGTCAGCATTTCGTGACGCGTAACACCTTGGTGCCGGGGCGTTCGATCGAGATGAACCTCGAGGAAGGTCCGTTCAGCCAGCTGCACGGCGTCTGGGTGTTCAAGCCGTTGGGCGAAAAGGCCTGCAAGATCAGTCTGGATTTGTCGTTCGACTACTCGGGCCCGCTGGTGCGTGCGACGTTGGGGCCTTTGTTCAATCAGGCGGCGAATACGCTGATGGACGCGTTTTGCCAGCGTGCGAAACAGATGCATGGTTGAGGCAATGATCAAAGTCGAAGTGGTATATGCCGCTGTTGATCGTCAGGTATTGCTGACTGTAACCGTGCCGGTGGGTGCAACGGTGCGAGATACATTGCTCAAATCCGGCTTGAACAGCGAATTCCCTGAGCTGGATCTGGCCAGTTGTCCGGTTGGAATCTTTGGCAAAGTGATCGCTGAACCGGCCAATCGTCCGGTTCAGGCAGGGGATCGCCTCGAGATCTACCGGCCGTTGCTCGCCGATCCGAAAGAAGTTCGCCGGTTGCGCGCCGCCAAGGCTGCCGAGGCTAAAGCCCGGAATCAGTGAGCCGGTCAAACGCCAGTCGATAAAAAACCCGGACATGCCGGGTTTTTTATTGCGTCGCAAATTATTGCGGCGAGGTTTCCAGCGGTTCTGGCGTCGGGACTGGAACGGTTTCCACGTTGTCCACGTCCTTCTGGATCTGATCCAGCAACGACCCAGGCTTGACCGGTTTTTCTGGCTTCGGCTTCTCGGCATTTTCGGCCGGCGCGGTCACTGTAGTGTCGCTGTCTTTGCCGAGAATGGCTTCGTCGCGGCTCACGCCCGGCATGAAATCGCCAGAAAGGCTGACAAGTTGATCATTTGGGTTGAAGATAACGCTAATGCGTTCCTGTTGGCGTTCACCGCCACCCGGTTGCAGGCTGTAGAGATAATCCCAGCGATCGGCATGGAACGTGTCAGTCAGCAGAGGGTTACCCATGATAAACCGTACTTGCCGGCGGGTCATTCCCGGGCGTAACTGGTCTATCATGTCCTGCGTGACGACATTGCCCTGCTGGATGTCGATTTTGTAAACCCCGGGGAATGAACAACCGGCGAGTGCGAGCAGTCCCACAAAGGTGAAACTGGTTAGCAAGAGCTTGGTGTTTTGCATCGGTGGGCGACTTCCACTATCTTGGCTGGGACAACGTAAACGCCGATCATACCCGCATTAAGAGAAGCTGCGAAGCAGCATCGCGAGAAAGCTGACCATGGTTGAAAATAGCGAACTACGCAAAGCCGGCCTCAAAGTGACCCTTCCACGGGTCAAAATTCTGCAAATGCTCGATTCCGCCGAGCAACGCCACATGAGTGCCGAGGATGTCTACAAGGCGCTGATGGAGGCTGGTGAGGACGTCGGTCTGGCCACGGTTTACCGTGTACTGACCCAGTTCGAGGCAGCTGGCCTTGTGGTGCGGCACAACTTCGACGGAGGCCATGCGGTCTTCGAGCTGGACGACGGCAAGCATCACGACCACATGGTCAACGTCGAGACCAGTGAAGTGATCGAATTCTTCGACGAAGAAATCGAGCGGCTGCAGAAAGCAATCGTCGACAAGTATGGCTTCGAGATGGTTGATCACAATCTTGTACTGTACGTGCGCAAGAAAAAGTAAGCATGTCGCGTGAACTTCAGGTTCGCGAAACGAACGAAGGCGACCTCAGGGTCGCCTTCGTGCTTTCTGCTGTTTTCAAGTTTTCGCGGTAACGACCATTTTTTTGGCGTGAGCCAGTGATTCCTTGGTGAGATCGATGCCCCCGAGCATCCGTGCCACTTCTTCAACGCGATCGGTCTTGCTCAGTTTGGAGACGGCCGTATGTGTGGCGTCATCACCGCGGACCTTATGTACAAATAGATGTTGATGCCCCTGCGCCGCCACTTGCGGCAAGTGAGTCACGGTCAGGACCTGCCCACGCTCCCCGAGTCGCCGCAGCAACTGGCCGACAATTTCGGCAGTCGGACCGCCGATACCCACGTCCACTTCGTCGAACACCAGGGTCGGTACGCGGGAGGTCTGTGCAGTGATCACCTGAATCGCCAGGCTGATACGCGACAGTTCGCCACCCGACGCCACTTTTGCCAGGGCTTTCAATGGTTGCCCCGGGTTGGCGCTTACCAGCAGTTCTACTTGTTCGAGCCCGTTGGGCAGCAATTCGTCGCTGCAGTTGGGGCGCAGTTCGATGGTAAAGCGGCCGCCGGGCATGCCCAAACGCTGGATTTCCTGTTCCACGGCGCTGGCCAGGCTGCTTGAGGCTTGATGCCGCAGATCGCTCAGCTCCCGCGCCTTCTCCTGATAATGGCGGGCGTAGGACGCCAGCTCATCGCTCAGTCGTTCGATGGATTCGTCATTGGCATTCAGGGTTTCGATTTCATCGAGTAGCTTCTGCTGCATCTCGGCGACTTCGGTCGGCTGGATGCGGTGTTTGCGCGCCAGGGTGTAGATGGCATCGAGGCGTTCTTCCAGGTATTGAAGGCGCGCCGGATCGGCGTCGAAGTTGTCGAGAAAGCGGTTCAGCTCGCCCACGGCTTCTTCAACCTGAATCTGCGCGCTGGTCAGCAGGCTGCTGGCTTCGCCCAGGGCGCCAATCGAATTATTCACGCTTGATAGGCGATTAAGGCTGGCGGTGAGCGCGTTCAGTACGTTGCCGGAATCACTTTCGCTGCATTGTTCGACCACTTGCCGGCAAATGCCCAGCAGGGTTTCGGCGTTGGTCAGGTTCTTGTGCTCCTGTTCCAGCTGCTCCAGTTCGGTTTCGCCGAGGCCGAGGTTTTCCAGTTCTTCGAGTTGATAGCTGAGCAATTGATGGCGAGCGCGTTGTTCGTCTCCGGAGTTGGAAAGGCGTTCCAGTTCCTGGCGGGTCTGGCGCCAGCGTTGGGCGGCCAGTTGCACTTGGCGGGCGAGGTCCGTCGCGCCGGCGTATTCGTCGAGCAGGCGGCGATGGGTATCGGTTTTGAGCAGGGATTGATGTTCGTGCTGGCTGTGGATATCGATTAGCAACTCGCCCAAGGCCTTCAAGTCGCCGAGAGGGCAGGGGGTTCCGTTGATATAACCGCGCGAGCGCCCTTCAGCGGTGATCACGCGACGCAAAATGCACGGGCCGTCGTTTTCGAGGTCGCGCTCTGCCAACCAGGCACTGGCTTCCGGGATGTCGACCAGGTCGAAGGTGGCCAGGATATCGGCCTTGTCGGCGCCCGGGCGGACTACTCCGCTGTCGGCGCGATCGCCCAGGGTCAGGCCCAGGGCGTCGAGCATGATCGACTTGCCGGCGCCGGTTTCCCCTGTGATCACGCTCATCCCGCGATCGAGTTCGAGATCGAGATGTTCAACGATGGCGTAGTTATGTACGGACAGGTGCACCAGCATAAAGGCCGCTCCCAGGCTTTAGGTCTGGTTATTTATACAGTGTTTTGTTTCGGGCTGACAATGCCTCTTCTTAGGTCGATTTGCTTGATTTATGAAAATCCTTAGTGCAATGCGGAATGACAATGCAGGTGTTTTTTGTAGGGTTAATCATCAAATAGCCCTTGAAGCTGAATTTTGCGGCCCCATATACCGGGGCAGAAGCGTGAGTTGAGCTCGCGGACGATATTGGAAGGAGAAATCTATGGCTGACGAACAGACAGTGGATACGCAAAATCTAGACGCCAACCAGGGCCCCGAGGCTTCGGGTGAAGACCTGGCGGCTCGTGTACAACTGCTCGAAGAGCAATTGGCTGGTGCGCAGGATCAGGCTTTGCGTGTAGCCGCCGATCTGCAGAACGTCCGCCGCCGTGCCGAGCAGGACGTTGAAAAGGCTCATAAATTCGCCCTGGAAAAGTTCGCTGGCGACCTGCTGCCGATCATTGACAGCCTGGAGCGCGGCCTGGAGCTGTCCAACCCTGACGACGAGAACATTCGTCCGATGCGCGAAGGGATCGAGCTGACCCTGAAAATGTTCCAGGACACCCTGAAGCGTTATCACCTGGAAGCAATCGATCCTGAAGGCGAGCCCTTCAATGCTCTGCATCATCAGGCAATGGCCATGCAGGAAAGCGCCGACGTCGAGCCAAACAGCGTGCTCAAGGTGTTTCAGAAGGGCTATCAGCTTCACGGTCGCCTGCTGCGCCCGGCCATGGTCGTGGTCAGCAAGGCCCCTGCGCCGGTTTCGCCTTCGATTGACGAGCAGGCTTGAAATTAGCCGCAAGGCCCCCATTTAGAAGTCAAGCGTTTAAGTGCTACCGCAGTCAGCCACCACTACTGCGGCATCCAAATCCAAAGTTTCGGGAGAGTGAACATGGGCAAAATTATCGGTATCGACCTGGGGACTACCAACTCCTGCGTCTCCGTGCTGGAAAACGGCAAAGCCAAAGTTATTGAAAACGCTGAAGGCGCGCGTACCACGCCGTCGATCATCGCTTATGCCAACGACGGTGAAATCCTGGTTGGCCAGTCGGCCAAGCGTCAGGCAGTGACCAATCCGCATAACACCCTGTACGCGGTGAAGCGTCTGATCGGTCGTCGTTTCGACGAAGAAGTCGTACAGAAAGACATCCAGATGGTCCCTTACAAGATCGTCAAGGCTGACAACAACGACGCCTGGGTTGAAGTGAACGGCCAGAAAATGGCGCCGCCACAGATTTCGGCTGAAATTCTGAAGAAGATGAAGAAGACCGCCGAAGACTACCTCGGTGAGCCAGTGACCGAAGCGGTGATCACCGTTCCGGCCTACTTCAACGACAGCCAGCGTCAAGCCACCAAAGACGCCGGCCGCATCGCGGGTCTGGACGTTAAACGTATCATCAATGAACCAACCGCAGCCGCCCTGGCCTACGGTATGGACAAAGCCAAAGGCGATCACACCGTGATCGTTTACGACTTGGGCGGCGGTACTTTCGACGTTTCCGTGATCGAAATCGCTGAAGTCGATGGCGAGCACCAGTTCGAAGTGTTGGCCACCAACGGTGACACATTCCTGGGTGGTGAGGACTTTGACATTCGTCTGATCGACTACCTCGTTGACGAGTTCAAGAAAGAAAGCGGCATGAACCTCAAGGGTGACCCGCTGGCCATGCAGCGTCTGAAAGAAGCCGCTGAGAAAGCCAAGATCGAACTGTCCTCGAGCCAGTCGACCGACGTGAACCTGCCGTACATCACTGCAGACGCTACCGGTCCTAAGCACTTGAACGTGAAAATCTCCCGCGCCAAGCTCGAAGCGCTGGTTGAAGACCTGGTTCAGCGCACCGTCGAACCTTGCCGCATCGCCATGAAAGACGCCGGTATCGATGTCAGCAAGATCGACGACGTGATTCTGGTCGGCGGTCAGACCCGTATGCCAATGGTGCAGAAAGCGGTTTCCGACTTCTTTGGTAAAGAAGCTCGTAAAGACGTTAACCCGGACGAAGCGGTTGCCATGGGTGCTGCAATCCAGGGCGCAGTATTGGCCGGTGACGTGAAAGACGTTCTGCTGCTCGACGTCAGCCCGCTGACCCTGGGTATCGAAACCATGGGTGGCGTGATGACCGCGCTGATCGAGAAAAACACCACGATTCCTACCAAGAAATCGCAAGTGTTCTCGACTGCCGACGACAACCAGGGCGCAGTGACCATTCACGTCCTGCAAGGTGAGCGTAAGCAAGCCGCACAGAACAAGTCCCTGGGCAAGTTCGACCTGGCCGAGATTCCACCGGCACCACGTGGCGTGCCACAAATCGAAGTGACCTTCGACATCGACGCCAACGGCATCCTGCACGTCGGCGCGAAAGACAAGGCGACCGGCAAGACCCAGTCGATCGTGATCAAGGCCAACTCCGGTCTGTCTGAGGAAGAAATTCAGCAGATGGTTCGCGATGCTGAAGTGAACGCTGAAGAAGACCGCAAGTTCGAAGAGCTGGCCAGTGCCCGCAACCAAGGCGATGCCCTGGTTCACTCGACGCGCAAAATGGTCGCTGATGCTGGTGATAAAGTGAGCGCTGAAGAGAAGGCTGCAATCGAAGCCGCTGTAGTTGCCCTGGAAACCGCCATCAAAGGCGACGACAAGGCTGCTATCGAAGCCAAGGTTGAAGAGCTGTCCAAGGTCTCTGCACCAGTGGCTCAGAAAATGTACGCCGAACAGGCTCAGCCAGCTGAAGGCGCGGCACCGCACGACGAAAAGGCCGAAAAAGCCGATGACGTCGTAGATGCCGAGTTCGAAGAGGTTAAAGACCACAAGTAAGTTGTTGGTCGCCCGGTTGACTGCCTTCAGGCGGTGACTGGTAGGATGTCGCCGCGCGGGAGCTTGCTCCCGCGTTGGCATGTCTGGAGTTAGTGAATTTTTACAGCATGCGACAACCGTTCGGGTGCTGATGGTATGGCCGGAAATGCTCCTGCTTTTCGAGTCAGAAGTACCGTATTGAATCAAAGACCAGGATCGTTGAATTGACGTGAGTTGGGTCCGGGCCTGTATTGGGGCTCAACGAGTTTGGCGAGGCTCAGGAGAGGTTTGCCGAACGTCCTTAAGAGTGCAAAGACTTATGGCAAAGCGTGATTATTACGAAGTATTGGGTGTTGAGCGTGGTTCAAGCGAAGCGGACCTGAAAAAGGCCTACCGGCGCCTGGCGATGAAGCATCACCCGGACCGTAATCCCGATGACAAAGCGTCGGAAGATATGTTCAAGGAGGCCAACGAGGCCTACGAAGTGCTGTCCGATTCCAGCAAGCGCGCGGCCTATGATCAATACGGTCATGCCGGTGTCGATCCGAGCATGGGTGGCGGCGGTGCCGGTTTTGGCGGTCAGAACTTTTCCGACATCTTTGGCGATGTCTTCAGTGACTTCTTCGGTGGCGGTCGCGGCGGTGCGCGTGGCGGCGCTCAGCGTGGCAGCGATCTGCGTTACACACTGGAGCTGAATCTGGAAGAAGCGGTGCGCGGCACGACCGTGAATATCCGCGTTCCAACGCTGGTCAATTGCAAGCCGTGCGATGGTTCGGGTGCCAAGAAAGGTTCCTCGCCAGTCACGTGCCCGACGTGCGGCGGTATTGGTCAAGTACGCATGCAGCAGGGTTTCTTCTCGGTGCAGCAGACCTGCCCGCGCTGCCATGGCCAAGGCAAGATCATTTCCGATCCGTGCGAATCCTGCCGTGGCGAAGGGCGTGTCGAAGAGTACAAGACCCTGTCGGTGAAAGTGCCGGCCGGTGTTGATACTGGTGATCGCATTCGTCTGTCTGGCGAAGGCGAGGCGGGTGCGCAGGGTGGGCCGACCGGCGACCTGTACGTGGTGATCAATGTGCGCGAGCACGCGATTTTCCAGCGTGACGGCAAGCACTTGTTCTGCGAAGTGCCAATCAGCTTCGTCGATGCAGCGCTGGGCGGCGAACTGGAGATTCCGACCCTCGATGGTCGGGTCAAGCTGAGAATTCCGGAAGGGACTCAGACCGGTAAGCAGTTCCGTGTTCGCGGCAAAGGCGTCGCGCCCGTTCGTGGTGGCGGTGCTGGCGACCTGATGTGTCGCGTGGTGGTCGAAACCCCGGTCAATCTGGGTCGCCGTCAGCGCGAACTGCTGGAAGAGTTGCGCAGCTCTATGGCGGGTGACAACAGTCATTCGCCAAAAACCACCGGTTGGTTCGAAGGTGTGAAGCGCTTCTTCGGCGATTTGTAAGGAGTCGACATGCGACGTATAGCTGTGATGGGCGCTGCCGGGCGCATGGGCAAGATTCTGATCGAGGCGGTGCAGCAGCGCGCGCCGCTGACTGGCCTGACAGCCGCCATCGTGCGCCCCGGCAGCACACTGATTGGCGTGGATGCCGGTGAGCTGGCATCGCTGGGGCGAATCGGTGTGCCGCTGTCCGGCAAGCTGGATGCGGTGGCCGATGAGTTCGATGTGTTGATCGATTTCACACTCCCGGAAGTGATGCTGAAAAACCTGGAGTTCTGCCGCAAGGCGGGCAAATCCATGGTGATCGGTACCACGGGGCTGGACGCGGCGCAGAAGCAGTTGCTGGCCGAGGCGAGCAAGGATATTGCGATTGTGTTCGCGGCCAATTTCAGTGTCGGTGTAAACCTGTCGCTGAAGTTGCTCGATATGGCGGCTCGTGTGCTGGGTGATGACGCTGATATCGAAATCATCGAGGCTCATCACCGGCACAAGATCGACGCCCCTTCAGGTACGGCTCTGCGCATGGGTGAGGTGATCGCCAATGCGCTGGATCGTGATCTGCAGAAGGTGGCGGTTTATGGTCGTGAAGGTCACACCGGTGTGCGTGAGCGTGAAACGATCGGTTTCGCGACTGTTCGCGGTGGTGATGTGGTTGGTGATCATACGGTGCTGTTCGCCTGCGAGGGTGAGCGACTGGAAATCACGCATAAGGCATCCAGCCGTATGACCTTCGCCAAGGGTGCGGTGCGTGCAGCTTTGTGGCTGGACGGTCGTGAACCAGGCCTTTACGACATGCAAGACGTGCTCGACCTGCGGTAAGATGTGCCCGAAATCGGGTTCAAACTCAGTGTTTGGGCCCGGTTTTAAACTGCCAAGCGACGTCCTGTCGCATTCTCCGGCCTTTAGGGCTCATTGGCGGTAGACCAAAAATGCCTTTTTCTGTAAGCTACAGCTTTAGTGTGTCCACTAAAAGCGCGCAGAATAATTCGATGAAAAAGCGGGGTGACGTGTCCATACGTCACTCCGCTTTTTTACAACCTGCGATCGCCCTTTCAGGCTTTATTTACGGGAGGTCTTCTTGACTAAGCCAGCCATACTCGCCCTTGCTGATGGCAGCATTTTTCGCGGCGAAGCCATTGGAGCCGACGGTCAAACCGTTGGTGAGGTGGTGTTCAACACCGCAATGACCGGCTATCAGGAAATCCTTACCGATCCTTCCTACGCCCAACAGATCGTTACCTTGACTTATCCGCACATCGGCAATACCGGCACCACGCCGGAAGACGCCGAGTCCGACCGTGTCTGGTCCGCTGGCCTGGTCATTCGTGACCTGCCACTGGTTGCGAGCAACTGGCGCAACACGATGTCCCTGTCCGACTACCTGAAAGCCAACAATGTGGTGGCAATCGCCGGTATCGACACCCGTCGCCTGACACGCATCCTGCGTGAGAAAGGCGCACAGAACGGCTGCATCATGGCCGGTGACAACATTTCCGAAGAAGCCGCCATCGCCGCCGCCCAGGGCTTCCCTGGCCTCAAAGGCATGGACTTGGCCAAAGTCGTCAGCACCAAAGAGAAGTACGAGTGGCGCTCGACTGTCTGGGACTTGAAGACCGACAGCCACGCGGCCATCGACGCTTCCGATCTGCCGTACCACGTGGTTGCCTACGACTACGGCGTCAAGGTCAACATCCTGCGCATGCTGGTCGAGCGCGGTTGCCGCGTGACTGTAGTACCTGCGCAGACTTCGGCCGCCGAAGCGCTGGCACTGAAACCGGACGGCGTGTTCCTGTCCAACGGCCCGGGCGACCCTGAGCCATGCGACTACGCGATCCAGGCAATCAAGGATGTGCTGGAAACCGAGATCCCGGTATTCGGTATCTGCCTCGGTCACCAACTGCTGGCTCTGGCCTCCGGCGCCAAGACCCTGAAAATGGGTCATGGCCACCACGGTGCCAACCACCCGGTCCAGGATCTGGACAGCGGTGTGGTGATGATCACCAGCCAGAACCATGGTTTTGCCGTAGACGAAGCGACCCTGCCAGGCAACGTTCGGGCGATTCACAAATCGCTGTTCGACGGCACCCTGCAAGGCATCGAGCGTACCGACAAGAGCGCCTTCAGCTTCCAGGGTCACCCTGAAGCCAGCCCTGGCCCGAACGACGTAGCGCCACTGTTTGATCGCTTCATCAACGAAATGGCCAAGCGACGCTAATCGCTCGCCCTGATGTAGCGAAGCCTGAGGGCGGTCCCGAAACCGGTGGCCCCCTCAAGGCTTCAGAGATTGAACAAGACGGCTTGCCGACTGACCTGCGGATTTGAGTGACAACCCATGCCAAAACGTACAGACATTAAAAGCATCCTGATTCTCGGCGCTGGCCCGATCGTGATCGGCCAGGCCTGCGAATTCGACTACTCCGGCGCCCAGGCCTGTAAAGCCCTGCGCGAGGAGGGTTACCGCGTCATCCTGGTGAACTCCAACCCGGCCACCATCATGACCGACCCGGCCATGGCCGACGCCACCTACATCGAACCGATCAAGTGGCAGACCGTTGCCAAGATCATCGAGAAAGAACGTCCGGACGCGCTGCTGCCAACCATGGGTGGCCAGACTGCCCTGAACTGCGCCTTGGACCTGGAGCGCGAAGGCGTTCTGGAGAAGTTCGGCGTAGAAATGATCGGCGCCAACGCTGACACCATCGACAAGGCCGAAGACCGTTCGCGCTTCGACAAGGCGATGAAATCCATCGGTCTGGACTGCCCGCGTTCGGGTATCGCCCACAGCATGGAAGAGGCCAACGCGGTTCTTGAGCGCCTGGGCTTCCCGTGCATCATTCGTCCGTCTTTCACCATGGGCGGCACCGGTGGCGGTATCGCTTACAACCGTGAAGAGTTCGAAGAAATCTGCGCCCGAGGTCTGGACCTGTCGCCGACCAAAGAGTTGCTGATCGATGAATCGCTGATCGGCTGGAAAGAATATGAGATGGAGGTTGTCCGCGATAAGAAGGACAACTGCATCATCGTCTGCTCCATCGAAAACTTCGACCCGATGGGCGTGCACACCGGTGACTCGATCACTGTTGCGCCAGCACAGACCCTGACCGACAAGGAATACCAGATTCTGCGTAACGCCTCCCTGGCGGTGCTGCGCGAGATCGGCGTCGAGACTGGCGGTTCCAACGTCCAGTTCGGCATCTGCCCGAACACCGGCCGCATGGTTGTGATCGAGATGAACCCGCGGGTATCCCGTTCCTCGGCCCTGGCCTCGAAAGCCACCGGTTTTCCGATCGCCAAGGTCGCGGCAAAACTGGCCGTCGGTTACACCCTCGACGAGCTGTCGAACGACATCACCGGTGGCAAGACCCCGGCGTCCTTCGAACCGTCCATCGACTACGTCGTCACCAAGCTGCCACGCTTCGCCTTCGAGAAATTCCCGAAAGCCGACGCGCGCCTGACCACTCAAATGAAGTCGGTCGGTGAAGTCATGGCCATCGGCCGGACCTTCCAGGAATCCCTGCAGAAAGCCCTGCGCGGTCTGGAAGTGGGCGTTTGCGGCCTGGACGAGAAGCTCGACCTGAGCAACCCGGAAAGCATGAGCATCCTCAAGCGCGAACTGACCGTGCCGGGCGCCGAGCGTATCTGGTACGTCGCTGACGCGTTCCGCGCCGGTCTGTCGGTCGAAGATATTTTCGGCATGAACATGATCGATCCGTGGTTCCTGGTGCAGATCGAAGATCTGATCAAGGAAGAAGAGAAGGTCAAGACCCTGGGTCTGGCTAGCATCGACCACGACGTGATGTTCCGCCTCAAGCGCAAAGGCTTCTCCGACATGCGTCTGGCCAAGCTGCTGGGCGTAACCGAGAAAGCTCTGCGTCGCCACCGTCACAAGCTGGAAATCTTCCCGGTCTACAAGCGCGTTGACACCTGCGCAGCCGAGTTCGCCACCGACACCGCTTACCTCTATTCGACGTACGAGGAAGAGTGCGAAGCCGCGCCGTCGGGCCGCGACAAGATCATGATCCTTGGCGGCGGTCCAAACCGTATCGGCCAGGGCATCGAGTTCGACTATTGCTGCGTACACGCGGCACTGGCCCTGCGCGAAGATGGTTACGAGACCATCATGGTCAACTGCAACCCGGAAACCGTGTCCACCGACTACGACACCTCCGATCGCCTGTACTTCGAGCCAGTGACCCTGGAAGACGTACTGGAAATCGTCCGGGTCGAGAAGCCGAAAGGCGTGATCGTCCAGTACGGCGGCCAAACCCCGCTGAAACTGGCGCGTGCCCTGGAAGAAGCTGGCGTGCCAATCATCGGCACCAGCCCTGACGCCATCGACCGTGCCGAAGACCGTGAGCGCTTCCAGCAAATGGTTGAGCGTCTGAACCTGCGTCAGCCACCAAACGCCACCGTGCGCAGCGAAGACGAAGCGATTCGTGCCGCGGCCAAGATCGGTTATCCGCTGGTGGTTCGTCCGTCCTACGTACTGGGCGGCCGCGCGATGGAAATCGTCTACGAAGAAGAAGAGCTCAAGCGCTACCTGCGTGATGCGGTGAAAGTGTCCAACGACAGCCCGGTGCTGCTCGATCACTTCCTCAACTGCGCGATCGAAATGGACGTGGATGCGGTCTGTGACGGCACTGACGTGGTGATCGGCGCGATCATGCAGCACATCGAGCAGGCCGGCGTTCACTCTGGTGACTCTGCGTGCTCCCTGCCGCCGTATTCGCTGCCTGCACACATCCAGGACGAGATGCGCGAACAGGTCAAGAAAATGGCCCTGGAACTGGGCGTTGTCGGCCTGATGAACGTTCAGTTGGCGCTGCAAGGCGAAGACATCTACGTCATCGAAGTCAACCCGCGCGCTTCCCGTACCGTACCGTTCGTGTCCAAGTGCATCGGTGTTTCCCTGGCAATGATCGCGGCTCGCGTGATGGCCGGTAAAACCCTGAAAGAAATCGGCTTCACCAAAGAAATCATTCCGAACTTCTACAGTGTGAAAGAGGCGGTGTTCCCATTCGCCAAGTTCCCTGGCGTGGACCCGATCCTGGGCCCGGAGATGAAGTCCACCGGTGAAGTGATGGGCGTGGGTGACACCTTCGGCGAAGCCTTTGCCAAAGCCCAGATGGGCGCCAGCGAAGTGCTGCCGACTGGCGGTACCGCGTTCATCAGTGTGCGTGATGATGACAAGCCGCTGGTTGCAGGCGTGGCCCGTGATCTGATCAACTTGGGCTTTGAAGTGGTCGCCACTGCCGGTACTGCCAAGCTGATTGAAGCCGCAGGCCTGAAAGTGCGTCGTGTGAACAAGGTGACCGAGGGACGTCCGCACGTGGTCGACATGATCAAGAATGACGAAGTCACTCTTATCATCAACACCACCGAAGGTCGCCAGTCGATCGCCGATTCCTACTCCATTCGTCGCAACGCCTTGCAGCACAAGATCTACTGCACCACGACCATTGCTGCTGGCGAAGCTATCTGTGAAGCGCTGAAGTTCGGTCCCGAGAAGACCGTACGCCGCTTGCAGGATTTACACGCAGGATTGAAGGCATGATCAAATACCCAATGACCGTCCAGGGCGCGAAAGCCCTGGAAGAAGAACACGCTCACCTGACCAAGGTCGTCCGTCCGAAGCTCAGCCAGGACATCGGTACGGCCCGCGAGTTGGGTGACTTGAAGGAAAACGCCGAATACCACGCTGCTCGCGAGCAGCAGGGTATGGTCGAGGCGCGGATTCGCGACATCGAAGGCCGGATTCAGAATCAGGTCATCATCGATGTCACGACCATTCCTCATACTGGCAAAGTGATTTTCGGCACTACCGTTGAAATCGCCAACGTCGAGACGGATGAGCGCGTTACTTACCACATCGTGGGTGAGGATGAGGCTGACTTCAAACTCGGCAAGATTTCCGTGGGTTCGCCACTGGCTCGCGCCTTGATCGCCAAGGAAGAGGGTGATGTGGTTGCCGTGAAAACGCCGGGTGGCGTTATCGAGTACGAGATTGTCGAAGTTCGCCACCTCTGAAAGAAGGCGCCCGCTACGTGCGGGCGCCATGCTTTGGCAGCTGACCCAAATGTTGTGGGTTGGCGGCCTGTGGCTGTTGCACATCGGTCTGCTGCCGGTGCTGGGGCGAGTAGGCCTGGCACCGCTGCTGATCGACGAAATCGCAGGCATGCTGAATACGCTGATGGTGGGATTTGCCACGGCGTGTGTGATTTTTCAGGTTTTGGTGCTGGTTCAGGCCGAGGGCCTTGCCAGTCTATGGCGCGATATTCGTGGGCAACTGCTGATGATGGCGCTGTATGGGGGCGCGATGTATTTCGCGGTCCACGTCGGCTGGCCGCAGGCGGCGCATTGGCAGCTGTTCAGCTATCTTGTTCTGGGATTTTCCGGGCTGGTGCTGGTGATGCAACCGGTGCCGGGATGGAGTGTGAGGGTGCGCGAAGCACACCCTTGACCCTTGTCATCACTTGAAGCGATGGACGTTCGACAGCTGCTTGTTGACGCTGAAGTTCTTGCGGTAAATCAGTGCCATCTTGCCGATGACTTGAACCAGATCTGCTTTGCCGGCCTTGCAGAGTTCTGCAATGGCTGCCAGGCGCGATTCGCGATCGAGGATGTTGAGCTTGATTTTGATCAGCTCGTGATCCGCCAAAGCGCGTTCAAGTTCGGCTAACACACCTTTAGTCAAACCGTTGTCAGCCACAATCAAAACTGGTTTCAGATGGTGGCCAATGGATTTGTACTGTTTCTTCTGCTCTTGAGTGAGCGGCATAATCTGACCCTTTAGTCTGGATTCTGTAAAATGGCGGCCATTTTACCCGAGGGTTCGTGGATCCGCCCAATTAATCACGACCCTTATCATCGAGGTGCCCAATGGCGCGTTCCAAGACAAGCCTTGGTTGGCTGAAAAGACATGTCAATGATCCCTATGTGAAGCAGGCGCAGAAGGATGGTTACCGCTCGCGTGCGAGTTACAAGCTTCTGGAGGTCCAGGAGAAATACAAGCTGATCCGTCCTGGTATGAGCGTTGTCGACCTGGGTGCGGCGCCCGGCGGCTGGTCGCAGGTCACTAGTCGGCTGATCGGTGGTCAGGGGCGTCTGATCGCCTCGGACATCCTGGAAATGGACAGCATTCCGGACGTGACTTTCATTCAGGGTGACTTCACCCAGGACGAAGTGCTCGCTCAGATCCTTGAAGCCGTGGGTAATTCGCAGGTGGACCTTGTGATTTCCGATATGGCCCCCAATATGAGTGGTACGCCTGAGGTGGACATGCCAAAAGCCATGTTTCTATGTGAGCTGGCTCTTGATCTGGCGGCTCGGATACTCAAGCCGGGTGGTAATTTCGTTATCAAGGTGTTTCAGGGTGAAGGGTTTGATGCTTACGTGAAGGACGCTCGTCAGAAATTCGACAAGGTCCAGATGATCAAACCGGACTCCTCCCGTGGCAGTTCCCGCGAGCAATACATGCTGGCTTGGGGCTACCGCGGCCGTAGTGAGTAAATCGAGGTTTTTTTGCGGGTCGATAGGTTTTTCGTATTTCGTCCCGTGAGCATTAGCGAATATTGTGTAGAAAGTGTTTCACAAAGGGTTACAGACGGCGCCTGCCAGAGCCGTAGGTAATGTAGTAAGTTAGGCCGGTGAATATCATGCGAAGCACGCGCCATCAGCGGAGCTTGCTTCAGAGGGTAGTTAATTGAACGATATGGCAAAGAATCTGATCCTGTGGTTGATCATCGCGGCTGTCCTGGTGACGGTGATGAACAACTTCTCCAGCCCTAACGAGCCGCAGACCCTCAACTATTCCGACTTCATCCAGCAGGTCAAGGATGGCAAGGTCGAGCGCGTGGCGGTTGATGGCTACGTGATTACCGGCAAGCGCACTGATGGCGACAGCTTCAAGACCATCCGTCCGGCAATCCAGGACAATGGCCTGATCGGCGATCTCGTGGATAACCGTGTGGTAGTCGAAGGCAAACAGCCTGAGCAGCAAAGCATCTGGACTCAACTCCTGGTCGCAAGCTTCCCGATCCTGGTGATTATCGCTGTCTTCATGTTTTTCATGCGGCAGATGCAGGGCGGTGCTGGCGGCAAGGGCGGGCCTATGAGCTTCGGCAAAAGCAAGGCGCGTCTGCTCTCGGAAGATCAGGTGAAAACCACCTTGGCTGACGTTGCCGGTTGCGACGAAGCCAAGGAAGAAGTTGGCGAGCTGGTCGAGTTCCTGCGTGATCCGGGCAAGTTCCAGCGTTTGGGCGGTCGCATTCCTCGTGGCGTGCTGATGGTCGGTCCTCCTGGTACCGGTAAAACCTTGATCGCCAAGGCGATTGCCGGCGAAGCCAAAGTGCCGTTCTTTACTATTTCCGGTTCCGATTTCGTCGAAATGTTCGTCGGTGTCGGTGCCAGTCGTGTGCGTGACATGTTCGAGCAGGCGAAGAAACACGCGCCATGCATCATCTTCATCGATGAAATCGACGCTGTCGGTCGCCATCGTGGTGCCGGCATGGGCGGCGGTCACGACGAGCGCGAACAGACACTCAACCAGTTGCTGGTAGAGATGGACGGTTTCGAAATGAATGACGGCATCATCGTCATCGCAGCGACCAACCGTCCCGATGTACTGGACCCTGCATTGCTGCGTCCGGGCCGTTTCGACCGTCAGGTCGTGGTCGGTCTGCCGGATATCCGCGGTCGCGAGCAGATTCTCAAAGTCCACATGCGCAAAGTGCCAATGGGTGACGACGTCGCTCCGGCCGTGATTGCACGTGGTACTCCTGGCTTCTCCGGTGCCGACCTGGCCAACCTGGTGAACGAGGCGTCGTTGTTCGCAGCCCGTGCCGGCAAGCGCATCGTCGAGATGAAAGAGTTCGAACTGGCCAAAGACAAGATCATGATGGGCGCCGAGCGCAAATCCATGGTCATGTCCGAGAAAGAAAAGCAGAACACTGCTTATCACGAAGCCGGCCACGCTATCGTCGGTCGTGTCGTACCTGAGCATGATCCGGTCTACAAAGTGTCGATCATCCCGCGCGGTCGTGCGCTGGGTGTGACCATGTTCCTGCCGGAAGAAGATCGCTACAGCCTGTCCAAGCGTGCGCTGATCAGCCAGATCTGCTCGCTGTACGGTGGTCGTATCGCTGAAGAGATGACCCTGGGCTTCGACGGTGTCACCACCGGTGCATCCAACGACATCATGCGTGCCAGCCAGATCGCACGGAATATGGTGACCAAGTGGGGCTTGTCGGAAAAACTCGGTCCGTTGATGTACGCCGAAGAAGAGGGTGAAGTGTTCCTCGGTCGTGGCGGCGGTGGTCAGCATGCCAGCTTCTCCGGCGAGACAGCCAAGCTGATCGACTCCGAAGTGCGCAGCATCATTGACCAGTGCTACGGCACGGCCAAGCAGATCCTTACGGATAACCGTGACAAGCTCGATGCCATGGCGGATGCCTTGATGAAGTACGAGACGATCGATGCCGATCAGATCGATGACATCATGGCGGGTCGTACGCCTCGCGAACCTCGCGACTGGTCTGGCAGCAGCGATACTTCCGGTACGCCTCCGGCGGTACAGGACGGGCGTCCGGAAACACCCATCGGTGGCCCGGCTGCTGACGTATAAGGTTTGAAATGACTTCTGTTCAGTCCTCGACCCGGTTGCCTTGCGGCAACCGGGTTCTTGATTTGGCCCAGACGCATGTCATGGGCATTCTCAATGTCACTCCCGACTCCTTTTCCGATGGCGGCCGATACAGTCAGCTGGATGCGGCTCTGCGCCACGCCGAAGCGATGGTGGCGGCTGGCGCGACGCTGATCGACGTTGGTGGTGAATCGACCCGACCCGGTGCCAGGGCAGTTTCACCGCTTGAAGAGCTTGAGCGTGTAGCGCCTATCGTTGAGCGCATCAGTCGTGAACTCGATGTGATCATCTCGGTCGATACCTCCACACCGGCAGTTATGCGTGAAACCGCAAGGCTGGGGGCGGGTTTGATCAATGATGTGCGTTCGTTGCGCCGGGACGGAGCTCTGGATGCGGCAGCGGCCACCGGCTTGCCGGTATGTCTGATGCATATGCTCGGTGAGCCGGGCGACATGCAGGACAATCCGCAGTACCAGGATGTGACGAAAGAGGTCGGCGAGTTTCTCGCTGAACGCATGGTCCAGTGCGCGTCGGTGGGCATTCCCGCTGAACGGATCATTCTCGATCCGGGCTTCGGCTTCGCGAAAACCTTGCAGCACAATCTGAGCCTGTTTAAGCATTTGGAAGCCTTGCATGCCTTGGGGCGGCCCCTGTTGGTCGGGGTTTCGCGAAAGAGCATGATCGGGCAAGCCTTGAATCGGCCGGTGGGGGAGCGCCTGCATGGCGGTTTGGCGCTCGCGGCACTGGCTTCGATCAAGGGCGCGCGTATATTGCGCGTCCATGATGTCGCCGAAACCGTTGATGTGGTGCGGATGATCGCCGCCGTAGAATCAGCCGAATAAGAATGATGGAGTACTTATGAGCAAGAAATATTTTGGCACTGACGGCATTCGTGGTCGGGTCGGTGAATACCCGATTACTCCTGATTTCATGCTCAAGCTTGGCTGGGCGGCAGGCATGGCTTTTCGCAGCATGGGTGCCTGCAAGGTGCTCGTGGGCAAAGATACCCGGATCTCCGGGTACATGTTCGAGTCGGCGCTTGAGGCCGGGCTGACCTCGGCAGGTGCTGATGTGATGCTCCTGGGGCCGATGCCGACGCCGGCCATCGCCTATCTGACACGTACCTTTCATGCTGAAGCCGGCATCGTGATCAGCGCTTCGCACAACCCTCATGATGACAACGGCATCAAATTTTTCTCCGGGAAAGGCACCAAGCTTCCCGATGAAGTCGAATTGATGATTGAAGAGTTGCTCGACACCCCGATGACCGTGGTTGAATCGAGCAAAATCGGCAAGGTATCTCGAATCAACGATGCTTCGGGCCGTTATATCGAGTTCTGCAAGAGCAGCGTTCCGACCGGTACCAGTTTTGCCGGGCTGAAGATCGTGATCGACTGTGCCCATGGTGCGACCTATAAAGTGGCGCCTAGTGTGTTCCGTGAGCTGGGGGCCGACGTTGTTGTGCTTTCTGCCCATCCTAATGGCCTGAACATCAATGAGAATTGCGGTTCAACCCATATGGAGCCGCTGCAAGCTGCCGTGTTGGCCGAGCACGCCGATTTGGGTATTGCCTTTGACGGTGATGGTGACCGGGTTCAGATGGTCGATCACACCGGCACTGTCGTCGACGGTGACGAGTTGTTGTTTATCATTGCTCGCGATCTGCAAGAACGCGGCAAGTTGCAGGGTGGTGTGGTCGGTACGCTGATGAGTAACCTGGGGCTGGAGTTGGCCCTGGCGGATCTGGCGATTCCTTTTGTGCGCGCCAACGTTGGCGACCGTTACGTGATCTCCGAGTTGCTGGAGCGCGATTGGCAGGTGGGTGGGGAGAACTCGGGGCACATTGTCTGCTTCAGTCACACCACGACTGGTGACGCAATTATTGCCGCGTTGCAGGTGCTGATGGCCCTGAAAAGGCGCGTTGAAGGCCTGGCTCAGTCTCGTCAGGCGTTGCGCAAGTGTCCTCAGGTGCTGATCAATGTCCGTTTTGGCGGTGGTGCGAATCCGCTCGAACATCCGACCGTCAAGGAGGCCAGCGACCGTGTTACTCAGGCGATGGCCGGTCGTGGGCGAGTACTGTTACGCAAGTCCGGGACAGAGCCGCTGGTGAGGGTCATGGTCGAGGGTGAGGACGAAACGCAGGTTCGCGGTTATGCCGAAGAGCTCGCAAAACTGGTAACTGAAGTTTCTGCCTGATTTCGGCTTGCCAGCCATGATTGTGTTGGGTAACATCTGCGCCCACTTTGACCGACGAGGTACAGCATGCGTCGCCCTATGGTAGCTGGTAACTGGAAGATGCACGGTACCCGCGCCAGCGTCGCTGAGCTGATCGATGGCCTTAGTCATCTGGCCTTGCCGAGCGATGTTGATGTCGCGGTATTCCCGCCTTGCTTGCATATCAGTCAAGTGATTGATGGCTTGAAAGGAAAGTCGATTTCGGTCGGCGCGCAGAATTCTGCAGTGGAATCCAAGCAAGGTGCATTGACCGGTGAAGTTGCGCCGAGTCAGTTGGTGGATGCAGGTTGTTCCCTGGTGCTTGTCGGGCACTCCGAACGCCGCCAGGTAATGGGCGAGCAGGATGGAATGCTGATTCGCAAGTTCGCAGCGGCACAGGCATGTGGCTTGATTCCGGTGTTGTGCGTAGGGGAGACCCTGGAAGAGCGCGAAGCTGGAAAAACTCTTGAGGTTGTCGGGCGTCAGCTTGGCAGTATCATTGAGGAGCTGGGTGTAGGTGTCTTTGCAAAGGCAGTAATCGCTTACGAGCCGGTCTGGGCCATTGGCACCGGGCTGACTGCTTCGCCGCAACAAGCGCAGGATGTGCACGCAGCCATTCGCGCTCAGTTGGCGGCAAATAATTCTGAAGTCGCGCAAGGTGTGCGGCTTCTATACGGCGGCAGCGTGAAGGCGGCCAATGCGGTCGAACTGTTCGGCATGCCGGATATCGATGGGGGGCTCATTGGTGGAGCTTCCCTGAATGCAGATGAGTTCGGTGCGATTTGTCGCGCCGCGGGAAACTGAAAAAATGCTGGAAACAGTCGTAGTCGTTTTTCATCTGCTGGGTGCATTGGGCGTAGTTGCTCTGGTTTTGCTGCAGCAGGGTAAAGGTGCGGATGCTGGCGCGTCTTTCGGAGCAGGTGCTTCAAATACTGTGTTCGGAAGCCAAGGTTCCTCTACCTTTCTTAGTAAGTTTACTGCTATACTTGCCGCCGGTTTCTTCATAACCAGCTTGGGGTTAGGTTACTTTGCTAAAGAGAAGGCTCATGAGCTGACTCAAGTAGGTTTGCCAAACCCGGCAGTGTTGGAAGTTCCAAAGCAACAACCGGCTTCTGATGATGTCCCGGTGCTTCAAGAGCAAAAGTCGGCTACTCCAGCGACTGACGTGCCTCCAGCTCAAGAGCAGAAGTAAGAAGGTTTAAAACGTAGTATTGCCGAGGTGGTGGAATTGGTAGACACGCAACCTTGAGGTGGTTGTGCCCATAGGGTGTAGGGGTTCGAGTCCCCTTCTCGGTACCAATTATCAGGAGAGCCCGCTGTTGCGGGCTTTCTTGTAGGTGGAAGGTTACATTGACCCTGTCAGGGATCGGTCGTATACTTCCGCCCCAGCTTTGTCGCGGGGTGGAGCAGTCTGGTAGCTCGTCGGGCTCATAACCCGAAGGTCGTCGGTTCAAATCCGGCCCCCGCAACCAGTTTAAGGAGCCCCTTTTAAGGGGCTTTTTGTTAGCTGGACACTTTCAACGCCGCTGTTCAACGGCGTTTCAAGGATGGGCGTTTCGCCCATTTTTTTATTTTGCACAGCATGCACATACATGCACGAGGGGGTTCAGGTGTCGAGCAAGCTAGAAGAGTTGCAGGCCTTGCTGGCCCCGGTGGTCGTGGCCCTAGGCTATGAATGCTGGGGTATTGAGTTTTCGGCTCAAGGTCGCCACTCAATGTTGCGCGTTTATATTGATAAAGAGGGCGGCGTGCTGGTGGACGATTGTGCCATCGTCAGCCGTCAGATCAGCGGTGTACTGGATGTTGAAGATCCGATCGCCGTTGAATACACCCTTGAAGTTTCCTCGCCTGGCATGGAACGCCCACTGTTCACTATTGAGCAGTTTGCAAAATTTGCCGGTGAACAAGTGAAGATCAAGCTGCGCTCGCCTTTTGAAGGTCGGCGCAACTTTCAGGGCCTTCTGCGCGGTGTAGAAGAGCAGGACGTCGTGGTGCAGGTTGAAGACCATGAGTTCCTGTTGCCGATCGATATGATCGACAAGGCCAACATTATTCCCAGTTTTGACTGAGACGCGGATCCCGCGGATCCAATGGCTTGCGAAAGGCGAGGCGTACGATGAGCAAAGAAGTACTGCTGGTTGTTGAGTCGGTATCCAATGAAAAGGGCGTACCGGCAAACGTGATTTTTGAAGCGCTGGAGCTGGCTCTGGCCACTGCTACCAAAAAGCGTTTCGAGGACGAAGTCGATCTGCGTGTGGAAATCAATCGCCACACCGGTGCTTACGAGACATTCCGTCGCTGGACGGTCGTCGAAGAAGCAGACCTTGACGATCCGGCCATCGAAACCTGGCCGAGCAAGGTTGCCGAAACGCATCCTGGTGCCAAGGTCGGTGACGTGGTCGAAGAAAAGATCGAGTCCATCGAGTTCGGCCGCATTGCTGCACAGACTGCCAAACAAGTCATCGTGCAGAAGGTTCGCGAAGCCGAGCGTGCTCAAGTCGTCGACGCCTACCGCGAGCGCCTGGGGGAAATCATCTCCGGCACCGTGAAGAAAGTCACCCGCGACAACGTGATCGTCGACCTGGGCAATAACGCTGAAGCGTTGCTGGCCCGTGAAGACATCATTTCTCGCGAAACCTTCCGGGTTGGCGTGCGTCTGCGTGCGCTGCTCAAGGAAATCCGCACCGAGAACCGCGGCCCTCAGTTGATCCTGTCGCGTACCGCGCCGGAAATGCTGATCGAGTTGTTCCGCATCGAAGTGCCGGAAATCGCTGAAGGCCTGATCGAAGTAATGGCTGCGTCCCGCGACCCGGGTTCGCGCGCCAAGATCGCGGTCCGCTCCAAGGACAAACGCATTGATCCGCAAGGCGCTTGCATCGGTATGCGCGGTTCGCGCGTCCAGGCAGTGTCGGGCGAATTGGGCGGCGAGCGTGTGGACATCGTCCTGTGGGACGATAACCCGGCGCAGTTCGTGATCAATGCAATGTCGCCGGCTGAAGTGGCGGCAATTATCGTTGACGAAGATGCCCATGCAATGGACATCGCCGTTGGCGCAGACAATCTGGCTCAGGCCATCGGTCGCGGTGGTCAGAACGTGCGTCTGGCTAGCCAGTTGACTGGCTGGACCCTGAACGTGATGACCGAATCGGACATCCAGGCTAAGCAGCAAGCAGAAACCGGCGATATCCTGCGCAACTTCATCGACGAGCTGGAAGTCGACGAAGACCTGGCACAGGTGCTGGTAGATGAAGGCTTCACCAGCCTGGAAGAGATTGCCTACGTACCGTTGGAAGAAATGCTCAACATCGACGGCTTTGACGAAGAAACCGTCAACGAGCTTCGCGCTCGCGCCAAGGATCGTTTGTTGACTAAAGCCATCGCTACTGAGGAAAAGCTGGCAGACGCCCATCCGGCCGAAGACCTGCTCTCGCTTGAGGGTATGGACAAGGATTTGGCGATGGAACTGGCGGTGCGCGGCGTAATTACCCGCGAAGACCTGGCCGAGCAGTCTATTGACGACCTGCTCGACATCGACGGCATTGACGATGATCGTGCCGGCAAGTTGATCATGGCCGCCCGAGCCCATTGGTTCGAGTAATTAGGCGCGGCCTGAGGAGAGAAGTGCATGACGCAAGTCACGGTGAAACAACTGGCCGATGAGGTCAAAACACCGGTAGAGCGCCTGTTGCAGCAGATGCGTGAGGCAGGTCTGCCGCACACCGCCGCCGATGAAGGTGTGAGCGATAGTGAGAAGCAGTCTTTGCTGACTCACTTGAAGAGCAGCCACAAGGCGAAAGTGGAAGAACCGCGCAAGATTACATTGCAGCGCAAAACCACCAGCACCCTGCGTGTTGCTGGTAGCAAGAGCATCAGCGTTGAAGTACGCAAGAAGAAAGTCTTCGTACAACGCAGCCCGGAAGAAATCGAAGCCGAGCGCAAACGCGAACTGGAAGAACGCCGCGCAGTAGAAAATGCTGCACGCCAGAAGGCTGAAGAAGAAGCCAAGCGTCGCGCCGAAGAAGAAGCGCGTCGCCAGCCTGCTGCTGCGCAAACCGCTACTAACGACGCCGTTGCAGCGCCTGCTGCAGTTGCCGAACCAGTGCGTGAAAGCGCGCCGGTTGTTGCAGCTGCACCAGCGCCTGCGGCTGATACTCGCAAACGCGACGAACAGCGTCGTCCGGACAAACCACGTGCCGACGATGCCAATCGTCGTGGCAGTGGCGATGGCGAGCGCAAAAACGCTCCGCATCGTGCTTCGGTCAAGGAAAAAGCGCCTGCTCCACGTGTTGCGCCACGTACTACCGACGAAGAAAGCGATGGCTTCCGTCGTGGTGGTCGCGGCAAGGCCAAGCTGAAGAAACGCAACGCCCACGGTTTCCAGAGCCCAACCGGCCCTGTTGTGCGCGAAGTGAAGATCGGCGAGACCATCACTGTTGGCGATCTCGCCCAACAGATGTCGGTCAAGGCTGCTGAAATCATCAAGTTCATGTTCAAACTGGGTACTCCAGCGACCATCAACCAGGTATTGGATCAGGAAACTGCCCAACTGGTTGCCGAAGAGCTGGGCCACAAAGTGACCCTGGTCAGCGACACCGCCCTGGAAGATTCCCTGGCCGAGTCCCTGAAGTTTGAAGGTGAAGCGTTCTCCCGTGCACCGGTTGTGACCGTAATGGGCCACGTTGACCACGGTAAGACCTCGCTGCTCGACTACATCCGTCGTGCCAAGGTAGCTGCTGGCGAAGCCGGTGGTATCACCCAGCACATCGGTGCGTACCACGTTGAAACCGAACGCGGCATGGTCACCTTCCTCGACACCCCTGGTCACGCCGCGTTTACCGCCATGCGTGCCCGTGGTGCCAAAGCGACCGACATCGTGATTCTGGTGGTTGCAGCGGACGACGGTGTAATGCCGCAGACCGTTGAAGCCGTTCAGCACGCCAAGGCTGCCGGCGTTCCGCTGGTTGTTGCCGTGAACAAAATCGACAAGCCGGGCGCCGATCTCGATCGCATCCGTAGCGAACTGTCGGTTCACGGCGTGACTTCGGAAGAGTGGGGCGGCGACACCCCGTTCGTATCGGTTTCGGCGAAAGTCGGTACTGGTGTGGACGAGTTGCTCGAAGCGGTCCTGCTGCAAGCTGAAGTTCTCGAACTGAAAGCGACCCCTTCGGCTCCTGGCCGTGGTGTCGTGGTTGAATCGCGTCTCGACAAAGGTCGTGGCCCGGTTGCAACCGTTCTGGTTCAAGACGGTACCTTGCGCCAAGGCGACATGGTGCTAGTCGGTTCGAACTATGGTCGCGTTCGCGCCATGCTCGACGAGAACGGCAAACCAATCAAGGAAGCCGGTCCTTCCATCCCTGTCGAGATTCTCGGCCTGGATGGTACCCCGGATGCTGGCGACGAAATGAGCGTTGTTGCCGACGAGAAGAAGGCCCGTGAAGTGGCTCTGTTCCGTCAAGGCAAGTTCCGCGAAGTCAAACTGGCCCGTGCTCACGCCGGCAAGCTTGAAAACATCTTCGAGAACATGGGGCAGGAAGAGAAGAAGACGCTCAATATCGTCCTCAAATCCGACGTCCGTGGTTCGCTGGAAGCGTTGAACGGTGCGTTGAACGGCCTGGGTAACGACGAAGTGCAAGTGCGTGTGGTCGGTGGCGGTGTCGGTGGTATCACCGAATCCGACGCCAACCTGGCGCTGGCCTCCAACGCTGTACTGTTCGGCTTCAACGTGCGTGCCGATGCTGGCGCTCGCAAGATCGTCGAGCAGGAAGGTCTGGATATGCGTTACTACAACGTGATCTACGACATCATCGAAGACGTCAAGAAAGCCCTCACCGGTATGCTGGGCAGCGATGTTCGCGAGAACATCCTGGGTATCGCTGAAGTGCGTGACGTGTTCCGTTCGCCGAAGTTTGGTGCGATCGCCGGTTGCATGGTTATCGAAGGTGTTGTTCACCGTAACCGTCCAATCCGTGTACTGCGTGAAGACATCGTTATCTTCGAAGGCGAGCTGGAATCCCTGCGCCGCTTCAAGGATGACGCTTCCGAAGTGCGTGCCGGCATGGAATGCGGTATCGGCGTGAAGAGCTACAACGACGTTAAAGTCGGCGACAAGATCGAAGTTTTCGAGAAGGTTCAGGTTGCTCGCAGCCTCTGACTCGCGCACTTCAAGGGCCACGATGAGCCGCCGCATGCAGATGCGCGGCGCAACGTCCGGACTCTAAACGCAACGCCCGGTCTGGCTTTTGTCAGGCCGGGCGTTTGCCGCTTTCAGACCCCTCGGGTTTCACCGTGGGGCAGTAACAGGTAACAAGACATGGCAAAAGAATACAGCCGTACCCAACGTATCGGCGATCAGATGCAGCGTGAGCTGGCACAGCTGATCCGTCGTGAAGTCAAAGACCCGCGCGTCGGTCTGGTCACCATTACCGCTGTTGAAGTCAGCCGTGACGTTGGTCACGCCAAGATCTTCATCACTGTGATGGGCCAGGACAGCCGCGACGACATCGCGCAAAGCATCAAGGTGCTCAACGCAGCCGCCGGTTTCCTGCGTATGCAGTTGGCGCGCGAAATGAAGTTGCGCAGCGTTCCGCAGTTGCACTTCCATTACGACGAAAGCGTCGTGCGTGGCGCGCACCTTTCGGCCCTGATCGAGCGTGCTGTGGCTGAAGACAATCAGCACCCGGTAGCGGCTGAACCCGAAGACGCCAAGGAGTAATCGGTGGCTCAGGTCAAACGTATCCGTCGTAACGTCAGCGGCATCATCCTGCTCGACAAGCCGCTGGGGTTCACCTCCAATGCGGCATTGCAGAAGGTTCGCTGGTTGCTCAATGCCGAGAAGGCCGGGCACACCGGCAGTCTCGATCCGCTGGCCACCGGCGTGCTGCCGTTGTGCTTTGGCGAGGCCACCAAGTTCTCGCAATACTTGCTCGATTCCGACAAGGCTTATGAAACTCTGGCTCAACTGGGCAAGACCACTACCACGGCCGATGCCGAAGGTGAAGTTTTGCTGGAACGCCCGGTGACCGTTGGTCGCGCCGATATCGAAGCTGTGCTGCCGAAATTTCGTGGGCAAATCAGTCAGATACCGCCGATGTACTCGGCGCTCAAGCGTGATGGGCAGCCGCTGTACAAGCTGGCCCGTGCAGGCGAAGTAGTGGAGCGCGAACCGCGTTCTGTTACTATTGCGCGCTTGGAATTACTGGCCTTTGAGGGTGATACTGCGCGGCTTGCGGTGTATTGCAGCAAAGGCACCTATATCCGCACCCTGGTGGAGGATATCGGTGAGCAACTCGGTTGTGGCGCTTACGTGGCTGAATTGCGACGTACCCAGGCCGGGCCTTTCACGCTTGCACAGACCGTCACTCTGGAAGAGCTTGAAGCGGTACATGCCGAAGGCGGCAACGAAGCGGTCGACCGCTTCCTGATGCCATCGGACAGCGGTCTGCTGGACTGGCCACTGTTGCATTTCTCGGAGCACAGCGCGTTCTATTGGCTTAACGGCCAACCGGTACGTGCCCCGGATGCACCGAAGTTCGGCATGGTACGGGTACAGGATCACAACGGTCGTTTCATCGGTATCGGTGAAGTGAGCGAAGACGGGCGCATCGCGCCACGTCGACTGATTCGGTCAGAATGACCGGAACCGGCCTGTGTAACAGCGGGTCGGCGAGTGTGGCTGTTAACAGGCATGGTCACTACTCATTTATAGATACAGGGATTTGTCCCTGGCCTGTTGAAGCTGTTTCTTTGAAACAGTTTCCTGATAAAAGGATTGCCTCATGGCTCTCGACGTTCAAGAAAAAGCTCAAATCGTAGCTGACTACCAGCAAGCTGTTGGTGACACTGGTTCGCCAGAAGTGCAAGTTGCACTGCTGACCCACAACATCAACAAGCTGCAAGGTCACTTCAAGGCCAACGGTAAAGATCACCACTCCCGTCGTGGTCTGATCCGCATGGTAAACCAGCGCCGTAAGCTGCTGGACTACCTGAAAGGCAAGGATCTGGGCCGTTACCAGGCTCTGATCGGTCGCCTGGGTCTGCGTCGCTAATCAGCGATTGCGCTAGAGGTTGGTTGTTTGCTGTGTGCCAGCGGGTTTCCCGTCGGTACATGGCAGGCTCCCAGCCTCAAGTTTTATCTGGATATACGTTTTACCCTGGACAGGCGTTGGGCCGATTCCCGACATTGCCCAAGAATTTCGCAAGAAGACAAGTTCCCCAAGAGCCACAAAAGAAGGTAAGACACCGTGAACCCGGTAATCAAAAAATTCCAGTTCGGTCAGTCGACCGTTACCCTCGAGACTGGCCGTATCGCCCGTCAGGCCTCCGGCGCAGTATTGGTCACCGTTGACGATGACGTCAGCGTATTGGTGACTGTAGTTGGTGCCAAACAAGCCGATCCAGGCAAGGGCTTCTTCCCTCTGTCCGTTCACTACCAGGAAAAGACTTACGCTGCCGGTAAGATCCCTGGCGGTTTCTTCAAGCGTGAAGGCCGTCCTTCCGAGAAAGAAACCCTGACTTCCCGACTGATCGACCGTCCGATCCGTCCACTGTTCCCGGAAGGCTTCATGAACGAAGTGCAGGTTGTCTGCACCGTCGTTTCCACCAGCAAGAAAACCGATCCGGACATCGCTGCGATGATCGGTACCTCGGCTGCGCTGGCCATCTCCGGTATTCCTTTCGATGGCCCGATCGGCGCTGCCCGCGTTGCGTTCCACGAAAGCACCGGCTACCTGCTGAACCCGACTTACGAACAACTGAAAGCTTCGAGCCTGGACATGGTCGTTGCCGGTACTTCGGAAGCCGTTCTGATGGTTGAATCGGAAGCCAAAGAGCTGACCGAAGACCAGATGCTGGGCGCAGTACTGTTTGCTCACGACGAGTTCCAGGTGGTAATCAACGCCGTCAAGGAACTGGCCGCTGAAGCCGCCAAGCCAACCTGGACCTGGGCTCCACAGCCAGAAGCTACCGCACTGCTGGGCGCTATCCGTGCCGAGTTCGGCGACGCGATCTCCCAGGCTTACACCATCACCATCAAGGCCGACCGTTACGCTCGCCTGGGCGAATTGAAAGACCAGGTGGTTGCCAAGCTGTCCGGTGAAGAAGGCCAGCCGACTTCCGCTGAAGTCAAAGCGGCTTTCGGTGAAATCGAATACCGCACCGTTCGCGAAAACATCGTTAACGGCAAGCCACGTATCGACGGTCGCGACACCAAGACCGTACGTCCGCTGAACATCGAAGTCGGCGTTCTGCCGAAGACCCATGGTTCGGCACTGTTCACCCGTGGCGAAACCCAGGCCCTGGTAGTCGCGACGCTGGGTACCGCCCGTGACGCACAGCTGCTGGACACCCTGGAAGGCGAGAAAAAAGACCCGTTCATGCTGCACTACAACTTCCCTCCGTTCTCGGTCGGTGAGTGTGGTCGCATGGGTGGCGCTGGTCGTCGCGAAATCGGTCACGGCCGTCTGGCCCGTCGTTCGGTTCAGGCCATGCTGCCTGCTGCCGACGTGTTCCCGTACACCATTCGTGTGGTGTCGGAAATCACCGAGTCCAACGGTTCGAGCTCCATGGCTTCGGTCTGTGGCGCTTCCCTGGCTCTGATGGATGCCGGCGTTCCGATGAAGGCACCGGTTGCCGGTATCGCCATGGGTCTGGTTAAAGAAGGCGAGAAGTTCGCCGTCCTGACCGACATCCTGGGCGACGAAGATCACCTCGGCGACATGGACTTCAAAGTAGCGGGTACCGCCAAAGGTGTTACCGCGCTGCAGATGGACATCAAGATCAAGGGCATCACCGAAGAAATCATGGAAATCGCTCTGGGCCAAGCCCTGGAAGCGCGCCTGAACATTCTCGGTCAGATGAACCAGATCATTGGTCAGTCGCGTACCGAGCTGTCGGAAAACGCTCCGACCATGATCGCGATGAAAATCGACACCGACAAAATCCGTGATGTCATCGGTAAAGGCGGCGCGACCATTCGTGCGATCTGTGAGGAAACCAAGGCTTCGATCGATATCGAAGACGACGGTTCGATCAAGATCTTCGGCGAAACCAAGGAAGCGGCTGAAGCTGCGCGTCAGCGCGTCCTGGGCATCACCGCGGAAGCCGAGATCGGCAAAATCTACGTCGGTAAGGTTGAACGCATCGTCGACTTCGGCGCATTCGTCAACATCCTGCCGGGCAAGGACGGTCTGGTTCACATCTCGATGCTGAGCGATGCTCGCGTTGAGAAAGTGACCGACATCCTGAAAGAAGGCCAGGAAGTGGAAGTACTGGTACTGGACGTGGACAATCGCGGCCGTATCAAGCTGTCCATCAAAGACGTCGCAGCAGCCAAGGCTTCGGGCGTTTAATCATCCTCTTCGCCTGACCGCTTCAACGTTATAAAAAATGCCCCGCCGTGAAAACGGCGGGGCATTTTTTTGTGGGCAGGAAAATCAAAAGATCGCAGCCTGCGGCAGCTCCTACCCGAGATTGTGTTCAACCGTAAGCGCCCGGCGAACACACCTTCAGAATCCCAGTATTAAGGGCGATGGTGTCCGCGTATTTTTAAGCGGACGCGATCACCCTTATCGCCAGGATATCCATGCGCCAACGAAGCTCTTACCCCAAACCATTCAAAGCCCAAGTCGTCCAGGAATGCCTGCAACCCGGAGCGACGATTTCCAGCGTAGCCATCCATCACGGCATCAACGCCAACGTGATCCGCAAGTGGCTACCGCCTTACCGGGATCAATCGCCTGCAACCTTGCCGGCTTTCGTTCCGGTAAAAACGGCACCAAGGCGAGCATCAGAAGAGATGGTGACCATCTCGCTGCCTCTGGGCGATAAATCCATCACCGTAAAGTGGCCAGCCTCGGATCCGGACGGCTGCGCGTGTTTCATTCGTGGCTTGGCCCAATGATTCGCGTCGATGCCATCTGGCTCGCCACCGAGCCCATGGACATGCGCGCCGGCACTGAGACTGCATTGGCCAGAGTGGTCGCGGTGTTCGGTGCGGCGAAGCCGCACTGCGCTTACCTCTTTGCCAATCGCCGGGCCAACCGCATGAAAGTCCTGGTGCACGACGGCGTCGGTATCTGGCTGGCGGCACGGCGTTTGAACCAAGGAAAATTTCATTGGCCGGGCATCCATCGTGGGTTGGAGATCAAACTCGACCCCGAACAACTCCAGGCGTTGGTACTTGGATTACCCTGGCAACGAGTCGGTGCGGGCGGCGCAATTACATTGCTTTAAACGCTCCTTTCAGCTGTAGCACTCGGGCTGCTTTGGTAAAATCCACGGCATGACTTCCTTGCCCGATCTCGACCAAATGACTCCTGAACAACTGCGCGCACTGGCTGCGCAGTTGATGTCCAAGATCGACACCCAGGACAGAAAGATTCATCGTGATGAGACGATCATCGAGCAACTCACTCACGAAATCGCCATTCTCAAACGCCACAAGTTTGCCAAGCGCAGCGAGCAGATCAGCCCGGCGCAAGGCAGCTTGCTCGATGACCTGCTCAATACCGACCTCGAAGCCATCGAGGCCGAGTTAAAAGCACTTCATCCCGCTCCCTCACAGGCACAACCACGTCAGCAACCCAGGCGTGCGCTATTGCCGCCGCAGTTCCCTCGTACCGTGATCCATCACGAGCCGGACAACACTCAGTGTACTTGCGGCTGCCAGCTTCAGCGTATCGGTGAAGACGTCAGCGAGAAGCTGGACTACACGCCGGGCGTATTCACCGTCGAACAGCACGTGCGTGGGAAATGGGCCTGCCGGCACTGCGAAACACTGATCCAGGCGCCGGTGCCCCCTCAGGTAATCGACAAGGGCATCCCCACGGCGGGCCTGCTTGCCCACGTGATGGTGGCCAAGTTCGCCGATCACCTGCCGCTGTATCGACAGGAAAAGATCTTCGGCCGTGCCGGCCTGGCCATCCCGCGTTCGACACTGGCGCAATGGGTGGGTCAAACCGGCGTGCAGCTTCAGCCCCTGGTCGATGCGCTGCGCGAAGTGGTGCTGGCCCAGCGCGTGGTTCACGCCGATGAAACGCCGGTACAAATGCTGGCGCCCGGCGAGAAGAAAACCCACCGTGCTTACGTCTGGGCCTACAGCTCTACGCCGTTTTCGGCACTCAAAGCTGTGGTCTACGACTTCAGCCCCAGCCGTGCCGGCGAACATGCGCGTAACTTCCTGGGCACCTGGAACGGCAAGCTGGTCTGTGACGACTTCGCCGGCTACAAGGCCAGCTTCGAACAAGGCATCACAGAAATCGGCTGCATGGCCCATGCGCGCCGCAAGTTCTTCGACTTGCATATCGCCAATAAAAGCCAGTTGGCGGAGCAGGCGCTTCACTCGATTGGCGGGCTGTACGAAGTCGAGCGACATGCCAAGGAAATGAGCGACGAAGGCCGTTGGCGATTACGCCAAGAAACGGCGGTGCCCATCGCTGAAAAACTGCATGAGTGGATGTTGGCTCAGCGTGAACTTGTGCCCGAAGGTTCGGCCACGGCCAAGGCTCTGGATTACAGCCTCAAACGCTGGGTAGCGCTGACGCGCTACTTGGAAGATGGCGCTGTGCCCATCGACAACAATCAAATCGAGAACCTGATCCGGCCATGGGCGCTTGGGAGGTCGAACTGGTTGTTTGCTGGGTCGCTGCGAAGCGGCAAACGGGCGGCGGCGATCATGAGCCTGATCCAGTCTGCAAGACTCAATGGGCATGATTCGTACGCCTACATGAAAGATGTTCTCGTGCGTCTGCCGAGGCAAAGAGCAAGTGCAATTTCGGAGCTACTGCCGCATAAATGGGTGCCCATGTAGTATCGCTGCAAGTAGATAGTTTCAGGGGTACAGCGATACGTAATTCAATGTGCCAAGATTCGGCCACCAAGGATGAGTACCAATCGAATATGCCTAGTCTTACCTCCGATGCCGATTTCATGCAGCTTGCTCTTGCCCAAGGGCGCTTGGCCTTACCTGACTGCCTTCCAAACCCGCCAGTAGGTTGCGTGCTGGTAAAAGACAACGTGGTGATCAGCCAAGGTCATACACAGGCACCTGGGCTCTATCACGCGGAAGCGATGGCGTTAAGCCGATTAGCGAATGACTGCTCCGGGGTGACTGCATTTGTCACGCTTGAGCCATGCTCTTTTCATGGCCGAACTCCGTCATGCGCTCGGGCACTGATACACAGCGGGGTTGATAAAGTTTTTGTTGGGTTGCTTGATCCCGATCCGAGAAACTCGGGAGCGGGCATAAGAATGCTACGAGATGCAGGCATTACAGTTGTTGTCGGCTTGCTGGCGGAGGAAGCTGCTGAAGACTTAGCTGGTTTTTTGGTAAGCGATACCGGTGAATCGTCGGATCGCGACGATCAGTAAATCGTTAGCACCTCAGCGCAAGGTGGGATGCCCGGACGGTTACGTTCAACCACGATATGGCGGCGTACATCGAATCTGTAGGAGCTGCCGCAGGCTGCGATCTTTTTGCGGTGCGTGAAGTTGCCGGACCCCGAAGCCAGTGCTAGGTTTAGCCCACAGCCCGTGTAGCTCAGCCGGTAGAGCAGCGCACTCGTAACGCGAAGGTCGCAGGTTCGATTCCTGTCTCGGGCACCACATTCATTTTCACGCTGTTTCGCAGACTTCCTCAAGACCGCCAAGAGCCACGAGCCTTGGCGGTTTTTTATTGCGTGGTCTTTCGCAGACTTTCGCTGCGTCCCGCGCATTTTTAGTACATCATTCAGCACCTCTTAATTCGAGTGACTAGGTGATGTACTAATGCCCCTCACGGATACCGCTGTTCGACAGGCCAAGCCGGTCGACAAGAGTTTCACCCTCACTGACACCAGCGGCCTCTCGTTGTTCATCGCACCCAACGGGACGAAGTCGTGGCACTTCCGGTATTCCTGGCACGGCAAACAGCCGCGCATGTCACTGGGCACTTATCCGGAAATCACCCTCAAGGAAGCCCGCGAGCTAAGAGATCAAGCGCGGGCGCTCGTCGCCAAGGGCATCGATCCACGATCACAGCGCCGTGAAGAGAAGCGCGCCGCAGCATCGGAAGCGGTCAAGACGTTTGAGGTTGTGGCCAACGAGTGGCATGCGTTCAAAGTCCCACGAATGTCCAAGGCAAAGCGGGGCGGTGCCTATCAGTCTCGGTTCTACTTGGATAGGGACTTGATTCCGGTGCTGGGCAAAATTCCGGTGGCCGACGTGAAGCGGGCCGATGTACTGGAAGCGGTGCGCAGGGTCGAAAAACGTGCGGCACTGAACTCGGCCCGCAAGTGCCGGGCGTGGCTCAACGAAATATTCCGTTTCGCCATTGCCTCGGATTACCTGGACCTGAATCCGGCCTCTGACCTCGATATCGTCGCGGCCAAGGAGCCGCCGGTAAAACACAACCCAATGCTCAGGCAGAGGGAGTTGAAAGCCTTTCTGCACACGCTCAAGAACTTCGACTGTGCTGGCTTCACGAAGAGCGCGATTCGCATACTGCTGCTGACCGGCGTTCGAACAGGTGAGTTGCGCCACGCCACGGCAATCCAGTTTGACCTGGACGCCGCGTTGTGGACGGTACCGCCCGAAGGCGTGAAGCAATTAAGGAAGTTGATTCGGACAAAGGAGGGGAGTGAGGTTCCGCCTTATTTGGTGCCACTGTCGCGGCAGGCGGTTGAAGAGGTGCGCAGGGTGCATCAGTTGACCGGCGGTTACAAATTGCTGATCGCGGGCCGCAACGACCCGAGCAAGCCAATCAGTGACAACACGGTCAACGCTGCATTAAAGCGCATGGGATATGAAGGCAAACTGACCGGGCACGGGATCCGTGCCACGATTTCAACGGCCTTGAACGAGATGGGTTACAACGAGGATTGGATCGAGGCGCAGCTTTCGCATGCGGGTTCAAGCAAGGTCAGGAAGACCTACAACCACGCGGAATACGTGGAACAGCGACGGGGGATGATGCAGGACTGGGCGGATTACTTGGACGCGCTCGAGTCGGCAGGCTGACCACGTGCGGCGGCGAGCTGGGCGTTGTTCCATTGCAGAACCTCGGACTTGACCCAGGCGACGGCCCGGCCACCCAGTGGCACCTGTTTCGGGAACAGGCCTTCGCTTGCCATGGTGTAAATCTTGGTGGTGCCCAGGCCTACCAGCTTTTTGACCTCGGGCAGCCGGATGAACTCCACCGGCTCTTCGTGTTTGTCGTTGCGTGCGGTGTTCATGGTTGCTCTCTCCCAGTGCCGTTGCACCCATTGCAGATTGTCGATGATGCTTCGGTAATTCCAGTGCTGACCGTTCCAGATCCGAAGCAGCCCAGGCAAATGGTGAGCGGATCATCGATCGCCGGCGGCATGACCTGCTGATTCTCCGGTCGCATCGCCTCTATTGCTGCAGCCCGGCGCCGTGCTTTGTTACCGTTGCCAGGGCTGAAGTCTGGAATGTCACAGTCGCAGCGGGTGGTGCACGACTGGGGGAACTGGCAGGCTTCGGTGGCTGGCTTGAGCGCAGTTCGAATCTCCTGAACCGTCAGATCGCTGTTCATCATGTATTCAACGCCGTCGCAGTCACCGCCCAGGTCAACGATCCGGTCACGACCTGCCTGAAGCGTTCGCTTGATGGCCATCAAGGATTTGCGTAGCAGCTCAGTTAGATCATCAACCCGCTGATCCGCTGCGTTCAGGCGCAGTTGCAGGGCGTCAGGTTCGGCGGTCACCCGGTCGAAGTCGGCAGCCAGCACAACAGTGATCCGCCCCAGTGATACACCTTCAGAAAGTCCCGTATCGCTCACGTGGTACCGCTTCACTTCACTCATGACTGTGTCTCCCGTGCGCGCTGCTCGGCCGCTTCGGCCTGGCGCTTCTTGCTGCAACTTTCGTGGTTGCCATGGGCGCGTGAGTGATTGCACTGATCGCACATGACGTTGAGGTCAAGCGGCTTCATCGGCCGCCCGCGAATGGTGGTCTTGCGGCGGAGGGCGGTCATTGCGCAGCCTCCAATCTGGCCCGCCGCTCGGCAAGAGCAGCAATTGCATCGTGGTGGCTCAGCGCAGACCTGTTGATGTACTCGAAAGCTGCCTTGAAGGCCGCGTCCCGCGTGAAGTAGATGAACTTAGTGTTGTATTTGTTGAATGGCAGCGTGATATGGCTCTCTCCCCACCGGTCAGAACGAACGAACTTGACCAGCATGGGCACGCCATCTGGGCCGATCACCCAGGCTTCGTAGGGGAACATGGTCATGGCGTCACCCGCTTGAACTCGACGACCCAGACCCATGGATTGCCGTCCCAATCGCCGCCGACAGAATCCCAAAGGCCCGCAAAAGCCTTGGCAGCCGTCGTCTGCAAACCAGTCTTTCCATCGTCAGGCCCGACCATATAGCCGGTGCAAATTGGCCAACCGTCATCGGGTCGGAAAGCGACGCCGACAATGCCTTCGGCCAGGGCCTGTTCTTCGCTAATGTCGTGCAGGCGCTCGACGTGAACGTCAGTGATTTCCAGCAAGATGCGGCTCACCCAGCGCGGCATGTGGATAGACGGCTTATACCCCATGCCCTTCATCCCGACGTGATGCGGTCGGTCTGCTCGGTAATGGATGGCGCACATCTTTTGGTCGCCGTAGACAGCAAACGTCTCACGCACCCACAGCCGGTCGCCGGGCTGTCCGTACGGGCAAGGCGCCCAACCCCAAGTCTGCCGAGTGCCGCCGGTTGCTGGCGATGGACCAGATGCCATCCACTTTCCTGTGCCGCCGGCATCTAACACCCATTCGTCTGATTCAAGCGTCGGCTGATTCTTCACCGCCCGCCGAGTGACCGTCTTCCGACCATCCAGAATGGCGCGCACCATCGGCGCGCTGAATAGAATCGGGCGCTCTTTCATTGGATTATCTCTTTGAGCAACGTGGCGCCGATCTTGGTGAATGCCGCACGGATACGAGCGCCTTCGCGCAGGATGTCGCGGCGCTGATCCAGCAGGATCGCGGTTGCACGGTAACCGCAATCATCGCCGGCCTCGTTATCCGGATCGCACTGCTCAACGGCATGCAGCCAGCCATGCCAGACGATCACCTCACCCATCATCAGGTCATGGCATTCACCGGAATAATATTTGTCGCGGATCTTGCTCAAGTCGAAGTAGGAGCCGTCAGCATCGTCCTGCACACGCTTGATGGCCGACTTGTTGTCGCGCAGGGCTTTGCGGTGCTGGGCATAGGCGATGGCCAGTTCTTCCATTTTCTGTACGGGTGTCTTCTTCATGGCGTCACCCGCCGGCCCCAGATGCAGACAGGACCGTCCTCGGCGTCATGTATCGACAAGATGAACCAGCCCGGTTCGGTGGGATGCTGAATCACCCAAGTCGAACAATCGCACTGGCCGTCATCCATGTAGGCATCGAAAACATCGACGGGGACGTCGCTTTCCATGTGGGTGACTTTGGTTTCCACCTGGTGGCGCGCGCACCAATCGTTGAACTGCGCTTCAGTGATTTCGTCATCGAACTCCGACAGGTAGTCGGGGTGTGACCACCAGCCGTTTTCGTCGCGCTGGACTTCTTGTGGCTGAATAATTACTGATGTATTCATGACGCCCCCTTCAACAAATCAATGACGATCTTCACGCCGCTGGCCACGCTGGCGGGCCGCTGTGCGGCGTACCGGGTGAGGTCGGCAATGGCCTTGGTTCTGACCGGCTCGCGTCGGATGGCAGCGCCCAAGCCGCGAACGTGCTCAAGGGCGTAACGCTTGCCCTCCAATTCCATCACCAGGTTGATTGGGCCGGTGATGATCAGTTCGGGCAGCGGATCGTTGGCCAGAACCGGCGGCAGAAGCTTTGATACGGGCGCTGCGTGACGGGCACGGTCAAGCGCCTGTTGTGCGAGTGAGTTCATTGCATGCCCACCCGTTGAGGTAACGCATCCCGCTCCGACTCAATGAATCCGGTGCTTTTCACATCGCCGTCCATGGCATTGATGAACATCACCTCCACCTTTGCGGAATCAACCAGAACCTTCCCGACCTCGGCGATTGCTTTTGCCCTATCAATATCCATCGGCTTTTCGGGGTCTTGCAGCGCCTCAAGCGTTGCGAACAGGTGGTTACGCAAATCAGTCATCTTGTTTTTCATCGGATGCCTCGCTGATCGCTCGCTTGAGCTTGTTGAGTTGGCGAATGGTGTCTTTCAGTTCGGGCGGGTAGCGGTGGAAGGTGTTGCGGCGCATGTTTTCTGCGCGGCTCACCAGCTCCAAGTTTTCGAGCACCAGGTGCGCAGTGTTCCGATCGCGGAAAACCACGATGTGGCCTGGGGGAATCTCGCCGTTGGCTTCTTCCCAAATCAGTGCGTGGACTGATTTCCAGCGCCTATGGGCAGGGCCGTCATCACGGACCTTGCGCTGGCGGATGCCGTCATCGGTCACGCGCTCGGTGCCGACAGGCACGTTGTTGTGAGGCATCGTGCCAGGGGCAAAACGGGTCTCAACCGACCTTCCGCCACAGTCGAAGCTGATTCCCTTATTCCAAGGTTGCTGCCCCTTCTTGAAGCGGGAGGCCTCCCCGGGATTGTTCTCTCGGCGCAACCGGCAGGCGTGTTCGCTGGCTAGGTACGCATCGCTCCGCTTGAGGCCCATGCTTGCGGCCTTGCCGTAGATGGCGTAGTCCGGACGGCTGAATAGCTTGATCAACTCTGGCATTGGGGTATCGCCGTACAGTTCGGCGAGGCGCTGTTCGTCGCCTGTCGTCCAGAATTTTCGGGTCGGTGCTTTGTTGGGGCCTGCACCAGGTGAATAAAACTCTCTGGCCCTCGCAAGAGCCTGTTCGGCGATAGGGTTCATGAAGGCGCCACCCCACTTGGGTGCTGGAACCTGGTGACGGGTGCGTCTGCCGGGACTTGCTCGAGCAGTTGCGGCTCTACGCCCAGCTTGCGGCAAACAGCTCGCGCCGCAGCTTGAGGCCCCTCGGAGCTGCTGGCCGTGACTCCCAACCCCATAGCCCGCGCCAAGTACGAGCCGCAGCACAAGCGCACAGTAATTTTGATGGTCATGGATGCTCCATGCGGCCGCCCGTGAAAGCGGCCCGCTTTAGGGGATGGGTCAAGCCACCTGAGCAGGCGGGTTCATGGCGAAGTAGATGCGGGCGCAGGCCTCGGTGTCGGGCCGGGCGCGGTGGCCACCGACCAGTTCTTCACCGGTGAAGTGCAGCAGGGCTTCAGCCACGGTCGGGACCTTGAACTGGCGACCGAAGCCGGCGGCGATCATCTTGGCGGTGGGCGGGCACTTAACGATGTTCTTGCTGTTCTGGCAGGTGCAGTAACCGGCGGTGGCCTTGAAAGCGTCCGCTGCTTCCTTGCCCCGGTACCGGGACAGCGCGATTCGCATGATGCGGTCATCGAACTGGATGTTGTGGGCGATACGCAGGCCGGCGCGTTCGTGAATGGCCATGAAACCGTCCAGCGCTTCGGCTTCGGGGATACCCTCGTCCATCGCCATTTCAGTGGTGATGCCGTGGATTGGGCAAAGCGTCAGGACCCTGACAACAAGCAAGCCCGAATCGTTGAAATGTTGGATCAGACCAATGAGATTCTGACCGACATGCTTTGGCTGGAAGGCAACCTGCCGACCGGTCACCGCACCACCGCACGTACCGGCCTGCCGACTGGTACCTGGCGTGCACTGAACGGCGGTATCGCCACTGGTAAATCCACCACTGCCCAGATTGATGAAACCTGCGCAATGCTGGAAAACCTCGGCGTGGTCGACGTGGCGCTGGCTGAATTGAACGGCAACACTGCAGCTTTCCGTCTTTCGGAAAACTCGGCGTTCATTGAAGGCATGAACCAGGACATGGCCACCGGCCTGTTCTACAACAACGACGCTCTGGCCCCGGCCCAGTTCTTGGGCATGGCGCCGCGCTACAGCGACAGCACTGCGAAGAACGGTCAGAACATCATCAAGATGGGCGGTGCTGGCTCCGACAACACCTCGACCCGAAAACATGGGTGGCGGCCATGGTGCAGGGTGGTGGCTTCGGGATATTCGGCGACTTCATGTTCGGCGAGGTGAGCCGCTTCGGTAACAAGCCGCTGGAAACATTGGCCGGCCCTACACTCGGTACCGCTGCCAGCGCCGTCGACCTCTGGAGTAAAGTTCGCTCGGGCGATGACGCTGCAGCGTCGGCAATGCGCCTGGCCCAGAACAACACGCCATTCCTGAATCTGTTCTACACACGCATTGCCATGGATCACCTGTTCCTCTATTCGGTCCAGGAAGCCATGAACCCCGGATCGCTACGCCGAACTGAGCAGCGCATTCAAAAAGAGAACGGCCAGCAGTTCCTGGTCCGACCTTCCCAGAGTTACGCCGACCCCCTGGGCATCGCCCGCTAATCCAGCAGACCCCACTGAGGCCCGCCATGTGCGGGCTTTTTTTCGTCCATAGAAAAAGGAGTCACAACAGTGACCGTCAACACGATCAACAGCACTGCAGAGTTTGTGACGAATGGGGCCACCATCACTTTCCCGTTCTTCTTCAAGTTCCTGGCGAACGGCGACCTGGTCGTCACCTACATTAATGCAGCGGGCGTCAGCACCGTGCTGGCGCTTGGAACTGACTACTCGGTGAGCGGCGCCGGCGATGAGGACGGCGGCAGCATCACCACCACGATCCCGCGCGCTACCGGCCAGCTCATTATTTCCCGCGAAATGGACGCGTATCAGCAAACGTCATTACGCAACCAGGGCAAGTTTCTGGCGGAAACGCATGAGGATGTGTTCGACCGGCTGACCATGCTCATTCAGCAGGGGACGGCGTGGCTTCGGCGCGCCTTAGTACGGCCAGTCGGGAAAAACTATTACGACGCAGAGCAGCGCTTAATCTCGAACGTGGCTGATCCTGTGGGCGACCAGGACGTCGCCAACAAGCGCTGGACCACAGCACTTTATGCACAGGCGAACGCTTATGCGTATTCCCTGTATCTGAAATCCATCGCTTACGCTGAGGCGCTTGTCGCTGGGGTCGTGGGTGGTTACGGCTCGTTTATTCAGGCCGGCGCCGATGCGGTTGTTCGGACGTTTCAGGGGAAAATGCGCGATACGGTTAGCCCTAGGGATTTTGGATGCACTGGCGTTTTTGAGGACGACGCCACCATAAATCTGAAAAAGGCCGACGACTATTGCTTCTCAACCGGGAAGACGCTGGACCTTGGCGATGGCCAGTATCGGATCACCAGTAGCTTTGTCCGTCGCGCACGCTGGAAAGGTAATTTTGCGCCGACGCTTGGCCCCTTTCCGCTGACGGCCGACGACAAGATCTACATGCGTCCCGGCTATAAAAATAAGATGCCCGGCTGCTCGGTCTGGCTCGACGGCACTTTTGTCGGGACGCAAGCCACGGCAAGGGCTGATCGGTTTGCATCGTTCACTTATGGCCTGATGGATGACCCCACGTCCGGCACGCCGCACATCGAGGGTGTTGCGATCATTCTCAACATGGACGTGTTCGATGCGGCAGGGAACCTGACCACGGTAGCCGCGGATAACCGCTCGCATTGTGATGTTGGGTACTACGGAACCACCGGCTGGACAAATCACAAAGACTTCGTGGTGTTCGGCTATTTCCAGAAGGCGGGCACGTTCATTTACGGCGCCGATATCGACTACAACACCTTCGATGAAAATTGCAGTACGTCGGGCGACATGGGCATGGCCATCTGCGGCAACGGTGCCAATGGTCTTTCAGGTACGCGCTACGACGGTGAGCTCTATGCCAACGACCACCACAGCCGATCGATCGTTGATAACCAGTGGGGCACTTGCGCGCTGTACATCGATGGGAACATTCCCGCCGCATCCGCTCCGCAAAACTCTATCGGTGGTCACTACTTCACTGGCGCTATCCGTACTTACTGCAACAACCCCTTTGTCCTCGATCACGCGAACTCGGTTGTGTTCGATGGATGCGTATTCGAGTGGCCGAACATGGCTGGCTCGACAGGTGCAACCAAGGCGCTCCCGGTGGGCTCGGCAAATACCTATGGGGTTGTGTTCGAAAACTGCCGTCACCTGAGCCCGGTGGGTGTTGACGGCATCTATCAATTCGCCAACAGCATCGGCGGCGCTTTCATCCACTCAGACCCGCGTCACGGGAACATGGGGCTTTCCTATGCGGGCGTCGGTGCCTTCCTTCGGTCCAACGGCGGCAACCCTGCAATTCAGCTGACCACCGATATCAATGGCAGCACCAAAGGTCTGACGATCTTGGAGAACCTTTCCAGTTCGAACCGCTTTGAGGTGCGATATGAAAACGCTGTGATGTTCAGCGCGACAACAGCAGGAACACTGACGGCCAACCGCCTTGTTGGGGTTCTGACTGGCAGCAGCTCCGCGGCTGATCCGTCCGTTCGATTGTCCGGTAGCGATGCCTCGACAGGTTTCTACCGCCCGGCCGCCAACAACATCGCCGTCTCTGTCGCCGGTACTAAAGTGGCCGACTGGCAGGCGGACGGTATCTTTCGCCCAGGTGCCGACAACACCTACTCTCTTGGTAGTGGCAGCTTCAGATTCTCCCAGGTCTACGCCGCCACCGGCACGATCAACACTTCCGATGCGCGACTCAAGACCGTACGCGGCGAGCTGACTGAGCAGGAAATGGAAGCCTGGTCGAACGTCCGCCACGTCATGTTCAAGTACAACGATCGTATCGACGCCAAGGGCGAGCCCGATGCGCGGCTGCACGCTGGGTACCTGGCTCAGGAAGTTCAGCAGGCCTTTATTGCTGCCGGGCTTGATCCGAGCACTTATGCGCTGTGGTGTGAAGACGACATCCGCGTGCCGGTGATCAAAACCCGGCCGGCTACTCGGCAGAAACAAGTCATCAAGGAAGTGACGCGCCCGGTAATTGATGTGGTCGATGGTGTTGCGGTGATGAACAAGGTGGTTGAAGTTGAGAGCACACCAGCGTTCTTGGATCTCCTGGTTGTCGATATCAACGGCGATCCGGTGTTCGATGGTCAAGGGCAGCAGTTGACGCATCAGGTTCCGGTGATGGAGGAATTTGTAGAAGAGTACGAAGACTTTGAAAGCAACGGCACTCGCATGGGCTTGCGCTATTCAGAGTGTGCAATCTTTGATGCCGTGTATTTGAAGACGCTATTTGCCAGGCTTGAGCAGCGGATTGAAGTGCTGGAGAAGGAATAGTAATACCCCCGCCGGCTAGGGCTGGCGGGGGTGCTTACGGTTAGGCGTCAATTTCAGAAAGACACTTTTCAAAGAAATCGACGAACTGTGCTTTATCGATTGAGAGGTTCCCGTCGACAGTCTTGCCTATGTAAGCCGCGTATGTAGCGCCTTTGATTTGGGCCTGTCTGCAATAGGCCTCTCTTACCCAGTTCGGCTGGAACAGCTCCATCAGCAGTTTTGGCGAGCGCGCAAAGGCGAAGTTATTAATGCCCATGCCGTGAGGACCAACAACGATCGATGCATTCGAAAAGTACTCGACCTGCTGCGCAACCGACATGTGCCCAGGTATCACCACTTTGAAACCGTGAGTCTTTGTCAGGTAGTCGGTGATCGACTTTTCGTCCAGCAGCGTGCGCTGTGCGGCGTCGGATCGGGATACAAAAATTCGGTATGGGGTTTCCCCAGGGCGATACATTTTCGGCAGCACCTCAGACAGCAGGTCGCACGTTTGATCAAGTGCGGCTGTTGGGTTGTTCAGGTGCCCGCCACCAGCGAAGCAAGTGACAATGATCTTCGGTGCGGTTATCGCCGTGTCGTGACCCTCGATCATCTTGTGCACCGGGAAGCCGATGTCATAAAGGAAGCGTTTGATGAACGGCTTTACGGGGCTCGAGTACACCAGGTAATCAGGGTTGTCCTGCATGATCTCTTTTATATAAAGGAGAGCAGGCAGCGACTCGTGCAGCAGATGGTTTGTGTTGCTGAAGAAATTCAGGAAAACGACCGGCTGATTAAAGTGCGTTGTCCGGCTGAAAGACACATCGGCGGTTTCAGGGTCGTTTGTTTCTTTAACGCTCATGCCTGCTGGAATGTGTTCCTTCCAGGTGGAATTTAGGAAGTCATCGATGTAATGACTGCCGTTCCCGATCAGCCAGTAGCGAGGCAGCTTGTTCAGGCGCGGAGATATGAATCCGTTTTCTATTTCGCAGAAATACACACCTGGTGCGGTGTACTTATTCGGCGTAGCGCCGAGTCTTTTGTGTAGAAGGTCTCCGTGGTCGGTTTCTTCTGCAAAAGTAACGATGTTTGAGTCGAACTCCCTGATGGCTTTATCCAGCTTCACTAAAAGCTTGATGCCTGGTGCAATTTCGCTCCAAGCACCGGCCGGAACATCGCTATGACGAAGAATTATCTTCTTGAGTATTGACACTGATTGCTCCGGTTTTGGTCTGGTCAGGGGGTTGGCGGGGGCGAGTCTACTATCCGAGGCATATACCGCCAAGGGCTGGAGCCGCCACCCTACGTTCGCTCCGCGCCGGTGCTTCATTTAGAATGCACGCCGACGAATCAGAACAGCCAGGGCAGAAAGTGATTTCAACCAGAGAGCAATGTGTAGACGCGGCAGTCACGGAAAAGGGTTGCAGCCCTAAGGCCGCCCAATTCGTTGTCAGAGTGCTAGATATGTGGGAGCTGCTGGAGGCGTCCGCCCGAGGCCTTTGCCCAAGTGACCAGCGTTTGCTGACCGACTCGATATCGCCGCGCGGCTATTCGGTGCGGTTCCCGAGTTTCGATGGCGGGGGCGAACTCGAGTCGTTGCAAATCGCTCAGTTTCTGGTCGATGCCCTTGGCCAATGGCCAACCTTCAAAGGTCGGGTCGTTTTGGCAGACGCTCCGAGTATTCGAAGCTATGAGCGAATGCTTACCGCATTCGACTCTGTGTACACCCCGACAGGCGGATATGACCCGCTCGATGTTGATGACCTGATCGTTGTGTTGAACGCTCGTTTGTAAGCAGCCCCTGACTGGCTTTACGTAGGCGAATCTAATGTATGACGGGGGCTTTCTGAACGAAGGCTCCTTGAGCGATTCTCTCGTTCAGCTGATTTTATGGGCTGAACGAGGGTTACGCTTAGTGTCATGGCTTCTTGGAAATAGAGAATATTTCCCAGTCTTTAACCTGATCCCGGCTGTAAGAGACATTTCCGTTTCTTTCGGTGGATAGGTATTTTCCGTTTAGCATAAGAGTGAATTTCTCTCCGGCTTGAAGAATATCTATCAAATTAGAGAGGTCTACTGGAAGGATGTCGGCTGAAATAAGTGCGATTTCATTGTTGGCGATAACTTTGCAATAAAAAGACTTTCCGCCAATTTGAATCGAGGCGACCTCTCGATCAAAAATCTTTCCGCGAGAAATATAGAAGTGAGAAAGGCAACGGCTGTCTATTTCTCCTATAGCCAAATGCCGGAGCGTGCCGGTGATTGAGCTGTAAACGAGAAAGGTTTTATGGTGTGTGTTGAATACACCATTATTTAAAGTCGTTTCTTTGTCAGCTAGCCGAGATTGGTACTCTGCCAAAATTGAAGCACGGACGGTGCAAGGATTTCTCTCTGAAATTCGTTTCACTGTTTGAAGCGATTCTGTCGTAAAACCACCAGCGTCAAATCCGGAAATCAACGCATTGTTGAGCCTGCGCTTTTCCTCAGGGTGAATCCGTTGCAGCCTGGGAGAGAGCTCCATGAGCTTGTTCAAAATCTGTGGATGCCTGGCGGCTGACTTGTGAAGCAATCTGGAAAGCCGAATCGGACTAGCCTTGCGAAACCCACTTGCGAGTGCAACCAATTGGTCAAACTTTCGCAGTCGCAATGCTTTGACCATTTGGTCTATTTGTTGGGTTCCAGCGAGTATTTTGGTGACGTCATGTCCTGCGGAGAAGGCACGGATAGAAAATACGCTACCGGCCAGCCCCTTTATTTTTGAGTAATGGAAAGAGTCGATCTTGTGGTTCGGATCATAGATCACACAGATCAGACCACTAACGTCGTCTTTTTTTATACCCATGCCTGCCATGGAGTTATTGAAGTACTGAGCGTAGCCACTTGTGTTGCCTTCACATTCAACAGGATCCAACGACCACTGTGGACAAAAAGCTAAAACCGATGTGGCTTTAAGCGCCTTAGAGTATTTTATGGCAGCATGCCCGCCCATAGATCCGCCGTAGATAACTCGGTCGATGAATCTTTTTATTGTTGGTTCAATAACGGGAATGGATGCTTTGACGTTTTTTGAGGGGAACCAATTTGGCCTTTTGCTCATAAAGCCAATGCAATTTAAATCAAGTTTTCTGATTGGAGTGTCGGCGTAAAACCTGTTCCCGTTCACCATGGTGACCAGATCGCCGAATGTGACCATCAGGAAGTCAGAGTTTCCTGGATGCCACAAAACTTTTATTTCATCATCTTCATACAGAACGCTGGTATGTGACTCAGCAATGCTTTCGTTTTCTTGGACTGCTGTAGAAGTTGGCGTTCTTATCTGCTGCATGAAGTATGTTTGTCCGTAGTTGAGGCAGCGAGTCTATTTTACGGTCAGGGGAAGATCAATGCTGCGCTTAAGCATGCTTGGGGTTGTTTGGTCGTCCACCCCCCCTCGGTGGGCGATGAGAATTTTTCAAGCTGGAGAGCATTGAGCGTTTCGTTTTTGGGTGAAATGTAAGCAGCCCTGTTCGACGCTGACTACCTTGGACTATGATCTGATGGTGGTGCTGGCTGGAGGTGCTTCAGGCATCCCAGCAAGACGGAAAAAGTACATTGGTTAGTACATCGCTAAAGACCGCTGTCATTGATCGCCAATAGATATGGCGCTTTTAAGGTCTGATACGATTCCTGTCTCGGGCACCACTTCTCGCGCAATAGATGTAAAAGACCCGTGTAATTCATCGAGAAAACGTCCTATATTCGTTGTCTGCATGAGCATCGCCCAGCAGTTTTCAGATGATCCCGAATGGTTCTGAAGGCCAGACAAACCGGGCTTCAAACGGTTTTTCTGCGTCAGAGAGATCCTTGATGATCCAGATCCATCTTCCATTCCCCAGATCAGCGAGAACGCCATGACCGTTAAAGAATTGACCCAAGAAGCCAGACACGAAGAAGCCCTGAAAAAATACGTGCTGGACGCGCCCCAGTTGCTGGAAGAGATCAAGGACTTGCCCGCCGATGATCAGAAAGACCAGATTCAGTGGGCGTTCGAGGATGAGGCGGAAGCTCAGGGCTTGCAGCCGTGGGAGTTGACGCTCAAATACACCACAACCCCGGAAGAGTTCGAGGCTGCGCGTCTGGCGCTGCACAAGGAGGCGGCCGAGGTTTTGGGCGTCGACTGGGAAGAGTACTGCGAGATGAATAATCTGGTGGTCTGACCTGTGGGAGCGGGCTTGCTCGCGAAAGCGGTGAGTCAGGCGACAATTGCGTCGACTGACACGCCCTCTTCGCGAGCAAGCCCGCTCCCACATTTGAATTGTGCGTTTTATCAATCAGAGGCTTAAACGCATCGACAGGTCCACAGCCTTCACATCCTTGGTCATCGCACCAATCGAAATATAATCCACCCCGGTTTCGGCAATTGGCAGCAACGTGTTTTCGTTGATACCACCGCTGGCCTCCAGTTTTGCCTTGCCGGCGTTCAGGCGTACGGCTTCGCGCATGTCATCCAGGCTCAGTTCATCGAGCATGATGATGTCGGCACCCGCCGCCAGTGCTTCCTTCAGCTCCTCCAGGCTTTCCACTTCGATCTCCACCGGTTTGCCCGGGGCGATCTTGTGCGCGGCCGCGATAGCCTCAGGAATGCCACCGCAGGCGGCGATATGGTTTTCCTTGATCAGGAAGGCGTCATACAGGCCGATGCGGTGGTTATGGCAACCGCCGCAGGTCACGGCATATTTCTGGGCCAGGCGCAGCCCTGGCAAGGTTTTGCGGGTGTCGAGCAACTTCACTTGAGTATCGGCGACAAAATCGGCCAGGTACTGCGCACGAGTGGCCACGCCGGACAGCAACTGCAGGAAATTAAGAGCACTGCGTTCACCCGTCAGCAGCGAGCGCGCCGGCCCTTCGAGATGGAATAGCACCTGATTGGGTTTCACCCGTTCGCCGTCGGCTACCTGCCAGTGCACCGCAACCCGCGGATCCAGCTGCCGAAACACGGCATCGACCCACGCCGTGCCGCTGATGACGGCGGCATCGCGGGTGATGATGGTGGCTTTGGCCAGGCGTTCGGCCGGGATCAGTTGGGCGGTGATGTCGCCGCTGCCGATGTCCTCGAGCAACGCACGGCGCACGTTGGCTTCGATTTCGGCAGTCAAATCGGCGAGACGTAGATTCGGCATAACGGGCTCCACAAACAAAGTCGCCCGATTATAGGGCCATGGTGCGAGCCAACCCAAGGCATCAACAGCCATTCCATCGTTCCCCAAGTTGCATTTGGTCGATTGGCCGCGAGCAATCAGTGCTAAGCAAGGGGTTCTCTCTAACGTCTATCTCTTGGGAGGCGCAGAGTCTGCTGGCACAAGGAAGGTCTTTTGCAGATAATCCGCCTTGTATTTGACGTCATAGCTTTGACTGGATTCCGCGATTATTGAATGACAGCGGGGAATGACTGTCTCTATTGAGCCGTCGGCTGTGTGGTCTGCGTGCTCGATCTTCTTACCAAACCGAAGAATCACCGTTTCAGGAGGCTTGGATGCTCAACGACGGGAATGTAGTGCCTTTGCACAAGGCCGCTACCGACCAGGCGATTCACTCGCCGCTCGCCCGCCTGCCTGTGATTCTGCTTCAGGTTCGCGACAAGGCCGCTCAACAGCTCAAGCAGGGTTTGCAAGCGTTGTTCGATAACGCCGACGACACCTTGTTCGAAATGGCCGACCGGGCCCGAAACAACGTCGAGCAAAACATCTTCTTCGAGGCCATGCGTGATTTGCGTCTCAAGCGCAAAAGCATCGAGCGCGGTTTTCTCGAACAATTCTTCGAGGCCTTCGTCAGCCTTGCGCAATACGAAATTTCTCAAGCGGCCTTGCCCCGGGCGTTGGTTTTCGATGCCTGGGCAGCGATGCCCCATGACGACATGGAACGTAACGTGGCAGTGGAGGCCATGGTCGGCAAAGTGCTGAACCGCGACGGTTTCGCCCTCGACCAGCTTACCGCCCGACTCAGCACATTGCTGGGCAAGACGCTGGTCGAACAGCACAACCCCCTGGGGCCGACGCTGCTCTGCGAGTATTTCTTGCAGGCCGGGCGCAACCTGGGGATGGAGATCAAGGTCAAGCTGATCATCCTCAAGCTGTTCGAACGCTATGTGCTCAGCAATGCTGATCAGCTCTACGCTGAAGCCAATCAATTGCTGATCGCCACCGGCGTGCTGCCGGACCTCAAGCCCGCCCCGGCGCGGCGTGCCACCGATCGGGCGGCTGCGAGTGTTCGTGCTGACCTCGCCGAGACAGACCTGCGGATCGGTAATACGCAGATTGACGAAGGCGTGCAGGAAGTCTTCGCCGCCTTGCAGGAATTGCTGTTCCACGTACGTGGCAGCGTTGCGCCGACCCTGGAAATCAGTGCCCAGACCCAACCCATTTCAACCCGCGACCTGTTGCGCCTGCTCTCGCATTTGCAGCAATACGTACCGGCACTGGCGGCTCCAGACGACTTCGACCTGCGTAACCAGCTCGAACAACTGCTAACCCGGGGCAGTGTCAAAAGTGGCAAGTCGCGCGTGGTGGGGGTGGCCGACGAAGACGTGATCAACCTGATCGCCATGCTCTTCGAATGTATCCTCGATGACCGCAATCTGCCTGACTCGCTCAAGGCACTGATCGGCCGTTTGCAGATTCCGATGCTGAAAGTCGCGGTGCTCGACAAGAGCTTCTTCAGCCGCAGCAGCCATCCAGCCCGGCGTTTGCTCAACGAAATTGCCGCTGCAGCCATGGGCTGGGGCGAGTGCGATGACCATGAACGTGACAGCCTGTACCTGCGCATCGAGCAAGTGGTGCAGCGTTTGCTGAATGACTTTGTTGATGACCCGGCAATCTTTTCCGAATTGCTGGCGGATTTTCTCGCCTTCACCAGTGACGAGCGTCGTCGCAGCGAATTACTCGAACAACGCACCCGTGACGCCGAAGAAGGCCGCGCCAGGACCGAACTGGCGCGTCAACGCGTCGAGCAGGCACTGAACCAGGCGTTGATGGGCAAGGTGCTGCCGCATAGTGTGGTGGCGTTTGTCCAGGAGGCCTGGAGCAAAGTGCTGTTGCTGACCTGCCTCAAGCACGGCGATCAGTCCGCCGAATGGCATGCCGATGTGCAGACCATGGCGCAACTGATCTGGAGCGTGCAGCGCCATGACGAGCCCGACGCGAGTCTGCGCCTGTTGGCGCTGGTACCGGGGTTGCTCAAGTCCTTGCGCGATGGCTTGAACAGCTCGGCATTCGATCCATTCGCCACCGGCGAGTTTTTCAGCAAGCTGGAAGCTTTGCATGTGCAGCTGTTCGAACGTCCGGGCCAGAAAAGCATGGCTGTTGACGCACCGGTGATGGTCCAAGTGCAGCAGCAAATCGTGCTTCGCAACGCTGACGAAGGCCCGGTCGAGACCGCATCGATGTGTTTGCCCAAGGACGATGTCGCTTTGCTTCAAGTCGATCAGTTGCGCCTGGGCTGCTGGGTCGAGTTTCAGGAAGATGAGGAAAACACCCTGCGCTGCAAGCTGGCGGCGATCATTCAAGCCACCGGCAAGTACATCTTCGTCAACCGTACCGGGATGAAAGTGCTGGAGCACAGTCGCACCGGTCTGGCCCTGGAGTTCCGACGTGGTGCGGTGCGAGCGCTGGACGACACCTTGTTGTTCGACCGGGCGCTGGAATCGGTGCTGGGCAACCTGCGGCGTCTCAATCGCGGCAAGTGATCGCGCGCCGAGGGTCTATCGCGGCATACTGGGCACCAACACAGTCGTCGTTGAAGGAACCTGTATGCAGTTGGACCCCGCGAGTGGTTGGTGTCAGGGCGTGCGCATATGCCCCTCGCCCAACTTCAATGCGCGCCCCGAAGGCGAAATTTCCCTGCTGGTGATCCACAACATCAGTCTGCCGCCAGCGCAGTTTCTGACTGGCAAGGTGCAGGAATTTTTCCAGAATCGTCTGGATGTCACGGAACATCCCTACTTTGCAGGAATCGCCGACCTGCGGGTGTCTGCGCACTTTCTGATTGAACGTGACGGCACTGTCACTCAGTTTGTCTCTTGTCTGGAGCGCGCCTGGCACGCTGGCGTCTCGTGTTTCGAGGGTCGGGAAACCTGTAACGATTTTTCCGTGGGCATCGAGCTCGAAGGCACGGATGATCTGCCGTTCACCGACGCCCAATATCAAGCGTTGACGGCCCTGACCCGACAGCTGCAAAGCGCCTTCAAGTGCATTACCGCACAACGTATTTGCGGGCATAGCGACATCGCACCCGGGCGCAAGACCGATCCGGGGCCGGCGTTTGACTGGGCACGCTATCGCGCGGCTTTGGAAAAAAAGGAGTGACAATGAGTTTTCTGGTGCTGCTGTTGGCGGTGTGGATCGAGAAATTCTCGGCCCTGCGTCATCGGGTTCAACGTGATGGCGGTTGGGTGCGCGAGCTGAACAAGCTTGAAGCCAACCCGCGCATGACAAACCGGCCGTGGCTGATACTGGTGGTGCTGGTGTTGTTGCCGGTGGCGCTGCTGGGTTTGCTGCTGGTGGTGCTGGAACCGGTAGCCTACGGTTTGCTGGCGTTGCCGGTGCACCTGCTGGTGGTGATCTACAGTCTGGGCCGTGGTGATTTGCTGGCCGACCTCGGGCCGTTTCGTGATGCCTGGCGCCGGGAAGACCTGCAAGCTGCCGCTCACGTGGCCAAACGTGACCTGAATATTTGCGCCGACAGCGGCGAGCAACTGTTGGAGCAAGTTGAGGGGCATCTGCTGTGGCAAGCCTATCAGAGCTTTTTCGCGGTGATCTTCTGGTACTTCCTGCTGGGCCCGGTTGCCGCGTTGAGCTATCGACTGCTGGCGCTGGCCGAGGAACACGGGCAGAACCCGGCCGTGATCGAGCGAGCGGCACAGCTGCGTCATGCGTTCGATTGGGTACCGGTGCGCCTGCTAGCGGCCAGCTTCGCGTTGGTCGGCAACTTTGTCGCGGTCGGCCGGGTGATGTTGAACGAGCTGCTGAACTGGAACATCAGCGCAGCTCAACTGATTGAGAAAATCGGCTTGGTGGCCGGTGAAATTCCGGCGCCGGTGGTCGGGCCGGACGGCATCAACAGCCTCGACCGGATCTGGGAACTGCTGTTGCGCGCAGCGGTGCTTTGGTATGCCGGTTTTGCGTTGTGGACTGTTTTGTCCTAACCACGACACATCTGAAGTGAATGTCATTGTGGCGAGGGAGCTTGCTCCCGCTGGGGCGCGAAGCGGCCCCCAGCACCCGTTCAGACAGATCGAGTTGTCCGGATTTACGACTGCTTCGCAGCCGAGCGGGAGCAAGCTCCCTCGCCACAGGGGGGCTCATTCGCTCCAACAGCGGCACCCCGCCGTTAACCTTAAGTTACAAAACCCTCCGCTGATTTAGGCTATACAGAGATAGCGCCGATAGTGGCTATCTGCTGTCTCTGCGCGCCTGCCATAAAAATAAGAATTCAAAAGGGAGACTTCACAGTGAAGAGCTTGCTCTATCCCGCCGTCGCGCTGATGAACCGCCTGAGCTTCGGCATGAAGTTCAGCCTGATCAGCGTGCTGTTCCTCGTGCCGATGCTGGTGACCAACTTCTATCTGGTGCGCGATTCCTATCGCGAATTCCAGGGCACTCGGGTCGAGCTGCAGAGCCTCGACCTGCTGGGCAGCGGCCTGAGCCTGCGCCGGGATCTGGAAACCCTGAACAACCTGGTGCAGATCAACGTTACCCTTGGCCAGTCCGGCAAGGCCGGTCATGTCGAATCGACTATCAGTGCGCTGGAGCAAAGCGTTCTGAGTCGATTGCAAGGGCTGGCGGCGATGACCACTGACCCGGAACAAATCAGCTTTTTCGATGGCAAGCGCGATGAAATGATCGCCGCGTTCAAAGCCCAGCAAACGGAAACTTCCCTGCAAAGCAAAAGTGCGCTGATCGGCAAGTTGCTCGGCAACGCGCAGATTTTCAGCCAGATCATTGCCAGTCAGGCCGGACTGAGCCGCGACAGCCAGAGCGACATGCGCCAGCTGAGCGAACTCATCACCAACGTCACGCCAGCTGTCACCCAGACGCTCGGTGAAGGCCGGGCGATGGGCTCTTACTCGTTGGGGCAGGGCTTTCTCAATTCGGCGTCGAGCACCCGTTTCGATGAGTTACTGGCGCAGGTCGAAAAGCTTCAGGCTGAATACGGTCTGAAATTGCAGGACGCGCTGGGCTCCAGTAAAGCGGCGCACGAAACCCTGGCTGCTCAGGCCGAAAGCAGCAAGGCCTCCCTGAAAAAGGCCAGTGAACTGTTCGAAGAGCAGGTGGTGATGGCCGATACCCTCGATGCGCCGTGGCAGGCTTTTTACGATCAGGTCACGGGCCTGATCGACCAGACCTACCAACTCAATGAAGCCACCCTGAAGTTTCTCGGTACCCAGTTGCAACAGCGGCTGGAACAGCACCGCACCCACATGATCCTGCAGGCAGTGGCGCTGACGGTGGTGTTTGTGTTGATTTTTTACCTCTATGGCGGTTTCTACGCCTCGACCCGCACCACCCTCAAGCGGCTTGGCGCGGTGATGGATAAAGTGGCGGCCGGCGACATGACCGTGACCTTCAGCGCCAACAGCCGCGATGAATTGGGCGAGTTGGGCGAGGTGTTCACCGCCACCGTGAAGAAAATCCATGACCTGATCGAGCGGGTTGGTCAGACCGTCAGTGAGGTCGAGCGTCAGGCCAGCCAGGTCGAGAACGTGTCCGCCCAGAGCAATCAGGCGGTAGCGGGGCAACGCACGCAGATCGAGCAGGTCGCCACAGCGATGAACCAGATGTCAGCCACGTCTCTGGAGGTGGCGCGCAGTGCCGCGGCGGCCGTCAGCAGCGCCCACAGCGTCAACGACGAGACCATCAGCGGGCGCGGGCTGGTGGAGTCCCAGCAGGGCAGCATCGCTGCACTGGCCAGTGAGATCGATCAGTCGGTGCGGGTGATCAATCAACTGGCCAGCGACAGCCAGTCCATCAGTCGTGTGCTGGAAGTGATCAAAAGCATCGCCGAACAGACCAACTTATTGGCGCTCAACGCGGCCATCGAAGCCGCGCGCGCAGGCGAGCAGGGCCGGGGTTTTGCGGTGGTGGCGGACGAGGTCCGGACCCTGGCCAAACGCACCCAGCAATCGACCGAAGAAATCGAGCAGATGATCGCCAAACTGCACAGCGGTGTCGGTGCGGCGGTCAAGGCGATGGGCACCAGCCATCAGATGGCCAACGGCACGGTGGGGCAGTCGGAAAAGGTCCAGCAGGCGCTGGAAAACATCCTCGGCGCCGTCGGCATGATCGTCGACCAGAACCAGCAGATTGCCGCCGCGGTTGAGCAGCAGACCGCTGTGGCTCATGACATCGACCAGAACATCGTCGAGATCAACCGCGCCGGCGAGCGCACCGCCGACGGCGCGCACCAGACTGAAAATGCCAGCCGGGCGTTGTCGGCACAGGTGGTGGAACTCAAGCAATTGATCAGCGCGTTCCGGGTTTGATGCTACAGAGTTGATTTACTGTGTGAGCGAGTCTATGTGGCGAGGGGGCTTGCCCCCGTTGGGTCGCGAAGCGGCCCCGGCGTCCATCCAGACAGACCAAGTTGTCCGGATTTGCGACTGCTTCGCAGCCGAACGGGGGCAAGCCCCCTCGCCACAAAAGCCCACAGGTAGTGCGTGAATCAACGGATTACCAGTTTAACAATTCACACGCGTTAGCCGTGCTGGCGGCAGCCAGTCGTTCGGGGCTGATCACCATGATGGCAGCCAGTGCCGCGCAGATCGCCGGCAAATGAGCCGGGCTATTACGTTGGCCGGGAAACATGGCAGGCGCCATATCCGGTGAGTCGGTTTCCAGTACCACCGATTCAACCGGCAAACCGGCGAGCACGCGGTGCATGCGCAGGGCCTGCGGCCAGGTCGCGGCACCACCCAGGCCGAGTTTGAAACCCAGCTTGATGTACTCGCGCGCCTCTTCCTGACTACCGGCGAAGGCATGAATGATCCCTGCGCGCTTCAAGCGAAACCGTTTGAGCGTGGCAATCACTGCCGCATGGCTGCGTCGCACATGAATCAGCGCCGGCAGATTGAAGTCCGCCGCCAATTGCAGTTGGGCGTCGAACAGCACTTGCTGGCGTTCGCGATCCAGGGTTTCGATGAAGTAATCCAGACCGATCTCGCCCACCGCACATAGCTGCCGATGGCCCGCCAGACGCGTCAGCCAGTCACCGAGTTCGGTCAAATCCTCAGGCCGATGGTCATCCAGATACACCGGGTGCAAACCGAACGCCGCATACAGATCGGGATCGCTTTGCACCAGGTCCCAGACCCGCTGCCAATTGGCCTGATAAACCCCCAACACCACCATCCGCCGCACGCCGAGGGCGCGACTCTCGGCCAACAGTGCCTGACGATCCCCGTCGAAATCCGGGAAATCCAGATGAGTGTGGGTGTCGATCAGTTCCACGGCTCAGTCCTGAAGAATCCGCTGCTTGAAGGTTCGCGCGATGGCCTGCACGCCGGGCTGGTAATCGGCTTGTTCAATGGCCGCCAGCGCCAGTTGCAGCGCCTTGTCGGCGATCAGTTGATGCTGCTGGGACATGGCGTTGACCGGCAGCGGCAGGAAGTCCAGCAACTGCGTATCACCGAAAGTGCCCAGGCGTAGCGGGCGGGTTTTCAGCGGGAAGTCATGCAAGGCATCGAACACGCCCTGAAGCAGCACGTAGGAGGTGGTCACCAACGCATCCGGCAAATGGCCCAGGCGTTGAAGCAACTCTTCCATCAATTGCTTGCCGCACTCACGGCTGAACGACTCGCCGTGTTCGATCAACGCCTCGCCTTTGAAACCGTTCAGCGCTTGCTTGAAACCTGCTGCCCGTTCCTGGCTGATACTCAATTCGGGACGAGCACCAATCAAGGCGATCTGCTTGGGCAACGGGTCCAGCAAGCTGCGGGTAAGCTGCAGACTGGCTTCGCGATCGTCACTGATCACCGAGCAGAAGTGCTCGGGCTCCATCACCCGGTCGATGGCGATGATCGGAATGCCTTTGGCTTGCAACTGGCGATAACTGTCGTCACCGGCCGGCAGGCAACTGGCGACGATCAGTGCATCACAGCGGCGAGCGCGGAACAGTTGCAGCAATTGCCGTTCGCTGTCTGGCGCATCGTCGGAGCTGGCGATCAGCAGCTGGTAGCCGCGAGCCCGGGCGCCTTGTTCCAGCAATTTGGCGATTCGCGCGTAACTGGGGTTTTCCAGGTCCGGCAGAATGAAGCCCAAGGTGCGGGTGTGCCGACTGCGCAATCCGGCGGCCTGAGGGTTGGGAGTGAAGCCATGTTGTTCGACAACTGCTCGCACGCGCTCGACGGTGGCGCTGCTGATACGTTGCTGTTCGGCCTTGCCGTTGATGACATAACTGGCGGTGGTCACGGAGACGCCGGCCAACTGTGCAATATCACTGAGTTTCAACCCGGTATTTCCTTGTTTATTCGAGCGTGCCCGGCATTTTCGCCAATCCTACCCGATTCGGCAGGCGATCATTGTGGCAGCACATCCGACAATTGGACTTCAAGGATGAGACATTATCGAGTAACGTGCCTAACATTCTAGATTAAACGTTTCAGCAGGCGTATTTTCTACGTTCCAGGTCGCTTTGGTCGGTTCTGCCGCGAAACCGCCAAAACTGCCCCTGAAAAGGCGCTCCCAAAAGGGCCTAAGCTGAATCAATCAAAACAATACCTGGCGTCACACGGTGCCAAAAAGGAGAAAGCATGCTCGAGCTCACCATAGAGCAAATATCCATGGGCCAGTCGGCTGTGGATAAAGCCACCGCCTTGCAATTACTCGCTGACCGACTCGTGACCGATGGCCTAGTGGCCGACGGCTACCTCGCAGGCTTGCAGGCCCGGGAAGCCCAGGGCTCGACCTTTCTCGGCCAAGGGATTGCCATTCCCCACGGCACGCCACAAACACGTGATCAGGTGTTCGCTACTGGCGTGCGGTTGATGCAGTTCCCGGACGGCGTGGATTGGGGTGATGGCCAGATCGTTTATCTGGCGATTGGTATCGCCGCCAAATCCGATGAACACTTGCGCCTGCTGCAACTGCTGACCCGCGCCCTCGGTGAAACCGATCTGGGTCAGGCCCTGCGTCGCGCCAGTTCCGCCGAAGCCTTGTTGAAACTGCTGCAAGGCGCGCCGCAAGAATTGGCGCTGGACGCACAGATGATCGGCCTCGGTGTTTCCGCCGATGACTTCGAAGAACTGGTCTGGCGCGGTGCCCGCTTGCTGCGTCAGGCCGATTGTGTGAGCAACGGTTTTGCCGGCGTCTTGCAGCAGGTCGACGCGCTGCCGCTGGGCGATGGCCTGTGGTGGCTGCACAGCGAACAAACGGTGAAGCGTCCGGGCCTGGCGTTCGTTACCCCGGACAAACCCATGCGCTACCTCGGTCAGCCGTTGAGCGGTCTGTTCTGCCTGGCCAGCCTCGGTGAAGCCCATCAAGCATTGCTCGAACGCCTTTGCGCGTTGCTGATCGAAGGCCGTGGTCATGAGCTGGGCCGTGCCACCAGCAGCCGCGCGGTGCTGGAAGTCCTCGGCGGTGAAGTGCCGGCGGATTGGCCGAGCGCACGCATTGCCCTGGCCAACGCTCACGGTTTGCATGCGCGCCCGGCGAAGATTCTCGCGCAACTGGCGAAAAGTTTTGAAGGCGAAATCCGCGTACGCATCGTCGATGGCCACGACAGTGCGGTGTCGGTGAAGAGTTTGAGCAAACTGCTCAGCCTCGGTGCCCGTCGCGGTCAGGTGCTGGAATTCATCGCCGAACCGACCATCGCTGCCGACGCCTTGCCCGCCTTGCTGGCGGCCATTGAAGAAGGCCTCGGTGAAGAAGTCGAGCCGCTGCCGGCAGTGAGCCAACAGCGTGAAGTGATCGCCGACGTTGCCGAAGTATTGCTTGCACCGGCCTCCGGCAGTTTGATTCAGGCGATTGCGGCCGCGCCGGGTATCGCCATCGGCCCGGCGCATATTCAAGTACTGCAAGTCATCGATTACCCGCTGCGTGGTGAGTCCGCCGCCATCGAGCGTGAACGTCTCAAGCAAGCGTTGGCTGATGTGCGTGGCGACATCGAAGGCCTGATCGAGCGCAGCAAGGCCAAAGCGATTCGCGAGATTTTCATCACCCACCAGGAAATGCTCGACGACCCGGAACTGACCGACGAAGTCGACACCCGCCTCAAGCAAGGCGAAAGCGCCGAAGCGGCGTGGATGACGGTGATTGAAGCGGCCGCCAAACAACAGGAATCGCTGCAGGACGCCTTGCTCGCCGAACGTGCCGCCGACTTGCGCGACATTGGCCGTCGAGTGCTGGCGCAATTGAGTGGCGTCGAAACGCCGGCCGAGCCGGAGCAGCCGTACATTCTGGTGATGGACGAAGTCGGCCCATCCGATGTGGCACGGCTTGATCCGACGCGCGTCGCGGGCATTCTCACCGCTCGCGGTGGTGCCACGGCCCACAGCGCCATCGTCGCGCGTGCCCTGGGTATTCCGGCACTGGTGGGCGCTGGTGCGGCAGTGTTGCTGCTGAAACCGGGCACGCCGCTGTTGATCGATGGTCAACGTGGCCGCCTGCACGTGGACGCCGATGCCGCCACCTTGCAGCGCGCCACCCAAGAGCGCGACACCCGCGAACTGCGCCTGAAAGCCGCCGCCGAACAACGCCATCAACCGGCGCTGACCACCGACGGCCACGCGGTGGAAGTGTTCGCCAACATCGGTGAAAGCGCTGGCGTCACCAGTGCGGTGGAGCAGGGCGCCGAAGGGATTGGCCTGCTGCGCACCGAGCTGATTTTCATGGCCCACTCGCAAGCGCCGGACGAGGCGACTCAGGAAGTCGAATACCGTCGTGTGCTCGATGGCCTGGCCGGTCGACCGCTGGTGGTGCGCACCCTTGACGTCGGTGGTGACAAACCGCTGCCGTACTGGCCGATCGCGAAAGAAGAAAACCCGTTTCTTGGCGTGCGTGGCATTCGCCTGACTCTGCAACGCCCGCAGGTCATGGAAGCGCAATTGCGCGCCTTGCTGCGTGCGGCGGACAACCGTCCATTACGGATCATGTTCCCGATGGTCGGCAGCGTCGATGAGTGGCGTCAGGCACGGGACATGACTGAACGTCTGCGCCTGGAGATCCCGGTTGCGGACCTGCAACTGGGGATCATGATCGAAGTGCCGTCGGCTGCTTTGCTGGCACCGGTGCTGGCCAAGGAAGTGGATTTCTTCAGCGTTGGCACCAACGACCTGACGCAATACACCCTGGCCATCGACCGTGGTCATCCGACCTTGTCGGCCCAGGCTGACGGCTTGCATCCGGCGGTGCTGCAACTGATCGACATCACCGTGCGTGCAGCTCATGCTCATGGCAAATGGGTCGGCGTGTGCGGTGAACTGGCGGCCGATCCGCTGGCGGTACCGGTGCTGGTGGGCCTGGGTGTGGATGAGTTGAGCGTGTCGGGGCGCAGCATTGCCGAGGTCAAGGCGCGCATTCGTGAACTCAGCCTGACCCAGACTCAAACCCTTGCCCAACAGGCCTTGGCCGTGGGCAGCGCGAACGAAGTCCGTGCATTAGTGGAGGCCCTGTAATGGCCAAGATCCTAACCCTGACCCTTAACCCGGCGCTGGACCTCACCGTTCAATTGCCGCTCCTTGCACCCGGTCAGGTCAATCGCAGCGACGAAATGCACACCCACGCCGCCGGCAAAGGGGTGAACGTGGCGCAGGTGCTGGCCGACCTCGGGCATCAACTGACCGTCAGCGGTTTTCTCGGCGAAGACAACCTTCAGGCGTTCGAAACCCTGTTTGCCAAACGCGGTTTTACCGACGCGTTTGTCCGTGTCCCTGGCGAGACCCGCAGCAATATCAAACTGGCGGAAAGCGATGGGCGCATCACCGACATCAACGGCCCGGGGCCGAGGGTCAGTGAAGCGGCGCAGCAGGCCTTGCTCGATCGTCTCGACCAGATTGCTCCCGGGCATGACGTGGTCGTCATCGCCGGTAGTTTGCCCCGTGGCGTGAGCCCTCAGTGGTTGCGCGAGATGATTCAGCGCTTGAAAAAGCGCGGTTTGAAAGTGGCGCTCGACACCAGCGGTGAAGCCTTGCGCGCAGGTCTGGCGGCCGGTCCATGGCTGATCAAACCCAACACCGAAGAATTGGCTGACGCGCTGGCTTGCGAGGTGTTTTCCGTGGGAGCCCAAGCCGAGGCCGCGAGCCGTTTGCATGCCCATGGCATTGAGCACGTGGTGATTTCCGACGGTGCCGACGGGGTGAACTGGTTCAGTGTCGGCTCGGCCATGCACGCCACACCGCCCAAGGTCAGCGTGGTCAGCACTGTCGGTGCGGGGGATTCCTTGCTGGCGGGCATGCTGCACGGTTTGCTCAGTGCCGATACGCCCGAACAAACCTTGCGCACCGCTACTGCGATTGCCGCCATGGCCGTCACCCAGATCGGTTTTGGTATCGGCGACGCGGCGCAATTGGCGCACCTTGAACAGGGCGTACGCGTGCGTCCCCTGACCGAACAATAAGAGGGTTTGTCATGAAGTTAGCCATTGTTACGGCCTGCCCGAACGGTATGGTCACCAGTGTGCTGTGCGCGCGTCTGCTCGATGCAGCGGCCCAGCGTCAGGGCTGGAGCACCAGTGTCGAAGTCGTTGATGCGGCCCATCCGGAACGCCAGCTGTCGGCGGCGACCATCGAGGCCGCTGAGTGGGTGTTGCTGGTCACCAGCGCGCCGGTGGATATGTCGCGGTTCGTCGGCAAACGGGTATTCCAGAGCACCCCGGCCCAGGCCCTGCAAGATGTCGAAGCGGTGCTGCGTCGCGGGGTGCAAGAGGCTCAGGTTTACGTCGCCCCCGAAACCGCCGCCGAGCCGGCTGCCGTGGTTAAAAATGCACCACGCCTGGTGGCTGTCACCGCGTGCCCGACCGGCGTCGCCCACACCTTCATGGCCGCCGAAGCCTTGCAGCAAGCGGCCAAGCGTCTGGGCTACGACTTGCAAGTGGAAACCCAGGGTTCGGTCGGCGCGCGCAATCCACTCAGCGCAGAGGCGATTGCCGATGCTGACGTGGTGCTGTTGGCGGCAGACATTGACGTCGCCACTGAGCGTTTCGCTGGCAAGAAAATCTACCGTTGCGGCACCGGCATCGCCCTGAAACAGGCCGAAGCGACGCTGAACAAAGCCTTGGCCGAAGGCCAGCAGGAAAGCGCTTCGACCGGCGCCAAAGGCCCGGCCAAGCAAGAGAAGACCGGCATCTACAAACACCTGCTGACCGGTGTCTCGTACATGTTACCGATGGTGGTGGCGGGCGGTCTGATGATCGCCTTGTCCTTCGTGTTCGGTATCACCGCGTTCAAGGAGGAAGGCACGCTGGCGGCTGCGCTGATGCAGATCGGCGGCGACACCGCGTTCAAACTGATGGTGCCGTTGCTGGCGGGCTACATCGCCTACTCGATCGCCGACCGCCCAGGCCTGGCGCCGGGGATGATCGGTGGTTTGCTGGCGAGCACCCTGGGCGCCGGTTTCATCGGCGGGATCATTGCCGGTTTCATCGCCGGTTATGCAGCCCAGGCGATCAACCGCTATGCCCGTTTGCCGCAAAGTCTTGAGGCGCTGAAACCGATCCTGATCATTCCGTTGCTGGCGAGCCTGTTCACCGGTCTGGTGATGATCTATGTGGTCGGTAAACCGGTGGCCGGGATGCTCGCGGGGCTCACGCACTTCCTCGACAGCATGGGCACCACCAACGCCATTCTGCTGGGTGTTCTGCTGGGCGGCATGATGTGCGTCGACCTCGGCGGGCCGATCAACAAAGCCGCTTACGCGTTTTCGGTGGGGCTGCTGGCGTCGCAAAGTTATGCACCGATGGCCGCGACCATGGCCGCCGGCATGGTGCCGCCGATTGGCCTGGGCATCGCCACGTTCATTGCCCGACGCAAGTTCGCCCAGACTGAGCGCGAGGCCGGTAAAGCGGCGCTGGTGTTGGGGCTGTGCTTTATCTCCGAAGGGGCGATTCCGTTTGCGGCGAAAGACCCGCTACGGGTTATTCCGGCAAGCATCGCCGGCGGCGCGCTGACCGGCGCGTTGTCGATGTACTTCGGCTGCAAACTTATGGCACCGCACGGTGGGTTGTTCGTGATGTTGATTCCGAACGCGATCAACCATGCGCTGTTGTATCTGCTGGCGATCGTGGCTGGGAGTTTGCTGACGGCGGTGACGTATGCGCTGCTCAAGCGGCCGGAAACGGTAGAACTGGCGCTGGAACCAGCCAACGCTTAACAGCAAAAGATCGCAGCCTTCGGCAGCTCCTACATTGATAGCGTGCGACCGTGAGATAACGGGTGTACCCCAACCCTTGTAGGAGCTGGCGAAGCCTGCGATCTTTTGATTTTTCTCAGATTGTTCCCACAGTTAATGGTGCGGCGTCAGTAGACGTCGCGGCGGTAGCGGCCTTGTTCGATCAGGCGGTCGACCTCTTCAATGCCGAGCAATTCATTGAGCACGTGATCTACGCCTGAAGCCATCCCCTGCAAACTGCCGCAGATGTAAATCACGGCGCCATCGGCCAGCCATTTTTTCAACTCGTCGGCCGATTCGCGCAAGCGATCCTGCACATAGATCTTCTCTGGCTGATCCCGCGAGAACGCCAGATCCAGTCGCGCCAGATCACCGTTGATCAACCACTCTTCCAGTTCTGCGCGGCACAGGTAATCGTGCTCACGATGACGCTCGCCGAACAGCAGCCAGTGACGCTGCTGCCCGTCGGCAATCCGCGCCTTGAGCAAACTGCGCAACCCGGCAAGCCCGGTGCCGTTGCCCAGCAGGATCATCGGCACCGGTTCGTTCGGTAGATGGAAGCCACTGTTGCGTCGTACCCGCAGGCTGATGCTGCTGCCCACGGGAGCGTGTTCGGTCAACCAGCCGGAACCGACGCCCAGGCTGCCGTCGGCATACAACTCCTGCCGCACGATCAATTCCAGCACGCCGTCGGCGGCGATCGAGGCGATGGAGTATTCGCGCATGGCCAACGGCACCAGGGCGTCCGCCAGCGCTTGCGCGTGCAAGCCGACCAGATGCGCGCGGTTCTCGGGCAGTTGGCGGCTGGCCAGGGCTTGTTCCAGTGTTTGCGACAGGCCATCGAACTCAACCGTGACCCGACCGTCGATCCCCAGGCCGTCGAGGAAATGCTCGATGGCCCACGGACAATTGCGCGGCAGCACTTCCACCAGATCCCCGGCCAGCCAGCTGCTGGTGGTGGGAGCGGTGAGGCCGAGCAAATACACGGGCGAACCGCTGCTGTCCGGGTTCATCAATTCGCGGCGGGTCAGGGTCCAGTTGTCGTAGCTTGGCGCTTGCCAGGTATCCATCGGCGCCTGGCCCGTCAGCAGGCCAAGTTGTTGTTGCCAGTGACGCAAGGCGTAAGGGTCGCCGCTGTCGACTTCCACCGGGGCGAACAATGTCTTGCCGCCGTGCTCGCCCAACCACGTGTGCAAGCGACGGGCGAAGCCACAGAAGTGTTGATACTGACGGTCACCGAGGCCGAGCACGGCATAGTTCAGGCTGTCGAAGCTCAGCGCACGCCCCAGTACTTTGCGTTCGAATCCTCGGGCGCTGTCGGGCGCTTCACCGTCGCCGAAGGTGCTGACCACAAACAGCGCGTTGCTGGAATCCTGCAGGTCCTGTTCGCTGACATTGGCCAACGGTTGAACCTTCACCGGCAACCCTGCGGCCTGCAATTGCCCGGCGGTCTGCCAGGCGAGCTGTTCGGCGAATCCGCTCTGGCTGGCGAAGCCGATCAGCCATGCCGGCGCATCACTGCCCGGTTGCGCGAGGCCTTTGCGGGCGTCCTTGATCTGGCGTTTCTTGCGTCGACGGTCCAGGTACAGCAACCAGCCGGTAATGAAAAACACTGGCATGGTCAGCGCGGCGATTGTCAGGATAATCCGCCCGATCATCCCGAAATAACTGCCGACGTGCAGCGCATAGATACTGGTCAGCAACTGCGCCTTGAGGCTCTTGTCGCTGTAGCGGTCATGACGGCTGACGATGCCGGTCGCCGGATCGAGGGTGAGCTGGTTCCGTGCCTGGTCGTGGGGGGAATTCCTCAGCAGGTAGAACACCGTTGCCGGTTGCCCGGCCACGGGCGGCATACGCACGTTGTAGGAGGCAAGCCCTGGGCCGGCGGCGCTGTAGATGCTGCTCCATATCGCCGCATAATCGGCAGTGGGGGCCGAGCCGCTTGGCGCAGGACCGCGGCCACTGCGGACCCGTTCGTTCTGCGGCGAATCGGAAAGCAGCCGGGTCAGGCCTTTGTTGTACCACTCGTACGACCAGAATAACCCGGTCAGCGCTGCCAAAAGATAGAACACCAGGCACCAGGTGCCGGCAACCGAATGCAAATCCCAATTGAAGCTGCGTCCCTTTTTCTTCCAGTCGAGGGTCAGCCAGGCGCGCCAGCTTTTCCACTGACGTGGCCAACGCAGGTACAGGCCGGACAGGCAGAAGAACACCAGAATCAGGGTACAGGCGCCGGTGATCTGCCGGCCGATATCGCCCATGGCCAGGACTCGGTGCAGTTGCAGCATCAGGCCAAAGAAATCCTGGCCCGTGACGTCGCCCATGAACTCGCCGGTGTACGGGTTGAAGTAACGCATCGGCCCGCGAGGTTCACCGGGTGGCGCCGTGAAGATCACCCGCGCGGCGTTGCCGCTGTCGGTCTCGACCCAGAGCATCGAGACTTTCTTGCCCGAAGCACCTTCGATTTTTTCTACCAGCTCGGCAGGTGGCAGTACGCCGGCAATCTGCTTTTCGACGTGCAGCACAGAGGGGTTCAACGCTCGCAGGATTTCATCCTGGAACGATACCGCCGCCCCGGTGATGCCCATCAGGGCCAGGACCAGTCCGGCGCTGATGCCGAAAAACCAGTGCAACTGGAACAGGGATTTCTTCAACACGTCGCTCGCCTTGTCGTTCAAAAGTCATCACGGCGCGTATTATGCCGTGAGTTGTCGAGAAGGATTCTTTTTTACACAAAAAAGCCCCGGTCACTTCGATGAACGGGGCTTTGGCCTAATGCCAATGGAGGAGCCTGCGATCTTTTGATCTTTAGCGATTTCAGTTCTGCCAAAAATCAAGATCAAAAGATCGCAGCCTTCGGCAGCTCCTACAGGGAAAATGCGGGTTTCCCGAGGCGTATTTCAGACACAAAAAAGCCCATGACACGTCATGGGCTTTTTGATTTTCTGCGTATGGTTTTTACACGTAGAACGACTTCAACGGTGGGAAGCCATTGAATTCAACAGCGCTGTAACTAGTGGTGTAAGCACCGGTCGACAACCAGTACAAACGGTCACCGATTGCCAGGTTCAGCGGCAGGCCATACTTGTAGTTTTCGTACATGATGTCGGCGCTGTCGCAGGTTGGACCGGCGATGACCACTTCTTCCATCTCGCCTTTCTTCTCGGTCCAGATCGGGAACTTGATGGCTTCATCCATGGTTTCGATCAGGCCAGAGAATTTACCCACATCGGTGTACACCCAGCGCTCGACCGCGGTTCGGGATTTACGCGCCACCAGCACGACTTCACTGACCAGAATGCCGGCGTTGGCAATCAGCGAACGACCCGGCTCGAGGATGATTTCCGGCAGCTCGTCGCCGAAGTCTTCCTTGAGGAAACGGATGATTTCTTCAGCGTAGGTTTCCAGGCTGTTGGTGCGGGTGATGTAGTTGGCCGGGAAGCCGCCGCCCATGTTGATCAGCTTCAGGTGGATGCCGTCTTCTTCTTTCAGGCGTTCGAAGATCACTTTAACCTTGGCGATCGCTGCGTCCCAGACGCTGATGTCGCGCTGCTGCGAACCAACGTGGAACGAGATGCCGTACGGCACCAGGCCCAGGTCGCGAGCGAGAATCAGCAAGTCCATGGCCATGTCGGTCTGGCAGCCGAATTTACGCGACAGGGGCCAGTCGGCAGTGGTCGAGCCTTCAGTCAGAATGCGCACATAGACTTTCGAACCTGGAGCTGCCTTGGCGATGTTGCGCAGGTCAGCTTCGGAGTCGGTGGCATACAGACGCACGCCCTTGTCGTAGAAGTAGCGAATGTCTTTGGATTTCTTGATGGTGTTGCCGTAGCTGATGCGATCCGGGCCGACGCCCTGGTTCATCACTTTGTCGAGCTCGTAGATCGAAGCGATGTCGAAGTTCGAGCCTTTCTCTTTGAGCAGGTCGATGATTTCGACGGCCGGGTTGGCCTTGACCGCGTAGTAGACCTTGGCGAATTCGAAACCGGCGCGCAGGTCGTCATAGGCCTGGCTGATCATCGCGGTGTCGATCACCACGAACGGGGTTTCTTGTTTGTCGGCGAAGGCCTTCATTTTCTGGAAGGTATCGCGCGCGAAATAGTCTTCGACGTTGATCGACATGCTGGGAACTCCTACTGGCAAACTGAAATTATCAATGGGTGCAAATGAACGCCCTCCGTATCCCCACTTTGGTTCGCCTACTTCCCAAGGCATGTCGCCGAAAGCAAAAAGGCCATGGGAAATGGTGCTTCCCTTGGCCTTGCTGTCTCGTCGTCAGTACTTGAGCCGGATGGATCGTTTCCAGCATGGACGTTCGGCGCGAACTTTAGGGCGTGAGGGGCTTGAGATCAACAAAAAATGTCGCGTTTTTGCACGCTTCCGTCGTGCGGTCCTCGGTAGCTACTGATGTAACCGACCTGCATGACAGTGTGATGTTCCCCGAATGAGGGATTTTGGAGGGATTTGCATTGCCTTTGTGGCGAGGGAGCTTGCTCCCGCTGGGTCGCGGAGCGGCCCCAAAATCAGCCCATGCGGTTCTTCAGGCGAACCGCATGGGCCGACTTTACGACTGCTTCGCAGCCGAGCGGGAGCAAGCTCCCTCGCCACAAAAGCACTTAAGCCTCAGACAGATCAGGCGACAGCAGTCTCTGCCGGCGAAACAATACTGGTCTTGCCCCCACGAGACTTACCAGAGCTCAAATATTCGGCAATCGATTCCTGAGTCACCTCACCCAGGAACACCCGCTCGGCATCCATCACCGGCAGCCATGAGCGATTGAACTCGTACATGCGCGACAGCAGGATGCGCAAGTGCTCGTCGTACGCCGCGGTGGCGTTGAACTCACGCAGGTATTGCGCGCAAGTGCCGGTCTGGCGGTGCAGGTCGCGACGGCGCACGTAGCCCAAGGCTTTGTTGTCGGCACAGGTGACCACCACGTAGCGGCGGTCCAGTTCGTCCATCAATTCCAGCGCTTCGGCCACCGGCGTTCCCGGGCTCACCGAGGGCGCGTTGTCTGCTGCGTCTTCGGCTTTCACCAGCAACAGGCGCTTGAGGGTGCTGTCCTGGCCGACGAAGTTGCTGACAAAGTCGTCCGCCGGGTGCGCCAGCAGCGTATCCGGGTGATCGATCTGCAGCAGTTTGCCCGCGCGGAAAATGGCGATCTTGTCGCCGAGCTTGATCGCTTCGTCGATGTCGTGGCTGACCATGATCACGGTCTTGTTCAGCGCCCGTTGCATCTCGAAGAACTCGTTCTGGATCATCTCGCGGTTGATCGGGTCGACCGCGCCGAACGGTTCGTCCATCAACAACAGCGGCGCATCTGCCGCCAACGCGCGAATCACGCCGATCCGCTGCTGCTGGCCACCGGACAACTCACGCGGGTAGCGAGTCAGATACTGCTTGGGTTCGAGCTTGATCATGCTCATCAACTCGCGGGCGCGGTCGTGGCATTTCTGTTTGTCCCAGCCGAGCAGGCGCGGAACGATGGTGATGTTTTCCTCGATGGTCATGTTCGGGAACAGACCGATCTGCTGGATCACATAACCGATGTTGCGACGCAGGGTGACGGCGTCGAGGTCGGTGGTGTCTTCGCCGTTGATCAGGATCTTGCCCGAGGTTGGCTTGATCAGGCGGTTGATCATCTTCAGCGTGGTGCTTTTGCCGCAGCCCGATGGCCCGAGGAACACACAGATTTCGCCTTCATTGACGGTCAGGCTCACCGAGTCCACGGCTTTCACATCTTTGCCGTTGCTTTGGAAGGTCTTGCTGAGGTTTTGAAGTTCGATCATTTGAGCAGTCCTTTTGGAGTCAGCGTGCGTTGCAGCCATTGCAGAAGCAGGTCGGCGAAGATGGCCAGGAGACTGACCAGTACGGCGCCGACGATCAGCATCGACATGTCGCTGCGGCTGATTGAAGCGAGAATGAGTACACCGAGGCCACCGGCGCCGATGGTCGCGGCGATGGTCATCACACCGATGTTCATCACCACGGCGGTGCGCACACCGGCGAGAATCACCGGCACGGCAATCGGCAATTCAACCATGCGCAGGCGCTGGCCGAAGGTCATGCCGATGCCGCGGGCGGCTTCGCGAATGCCCGGTTCGACCCCGGTCAGGGCCAAATAGGTGTTACGCATGATCGGCAGCAGGGAGTACAGAAACACTGCGGTGATCGCCGGCATCGGGCCGAGGCCCTGGCCGAATTTCGAATAGAACGGCAGCAGCAGGCCGAACAGCGCAATCGATGGCACGGTCAGCAACACCGTAGCGCTGGCTTGCAATGGGCCGGCCAGTGTCGGGAAACGGGTCATCAGGATGCCCAGCGGTACGCCGACCAGAATCGCCAGGGTCACGGCGATGCCGACCAGAGTGATGTGCTGCCAGGTCAGGTGTAAAACCTGCGGCCAGTCGAGATGGGAAAAGGCATTCAAAAATTCCATGGCTTTTCCTCCTCAGTTGATGGGGTGCTGGCGCAGGAAATCTGCAGCAACGGATGAAGGACTTTCATGATCGACATCGACCCGCGCATTCAGAGCGCGCATGGTGGCGTCATCGAAGAGTTCGGCCAGCGGCTTGAGCTCTTCCGCGAGTTTCGGATGGGCGTCGAGGTAGACTTGACGCACCACCGGCGCGGCGGTGTAGTCCGGGAAGTAATGCTTGTCGTCTTCCAGCAACTTGAGCTTGAAGGCGTTCAAACGACCGTCCGTGGTGTAGACCAGACCGGCGAACACCTGGCCATTGCGCAGCGCGGTGTAGACCAGGCCTGCATCCATCTGGCGAATGTTGTTGCGGGTCAGGTTCATGCCGTAGAGATCCACCATGCCATCGAGACCGTCGGAACGGTTGGCAAACTCGGTGTCCAGGGCGACGAGGTGATGGGTCTTCGCCTCGGCCTGCAACACGGCATTCAGTTCGCTGATGGTGTTGATCTGCGGGTAAGCCTTGGCGGTGTTTTCTGGCAGAGCCAGGGCGTAGGTGTTGCTGAACTTCGACGGGGTGAGCCAGACCAGGCCTTTTTTTGCGTCGAGTTCTTTCACCCGGGCGTAGGACTGAGCGCTATCGAGCTTGTCGGTGATGTGGTTGTAAGCCACCAGCGACACGCCGGTGTATTCCCACATCAAGTCCAGCTGACCACTTTCGTGGGCGCTGCGGGCCAGGTTGCTGCCCAGACCGCCAGTCACCTGGGTGTCGTAACCCTTGGTGCGCAGGTATTGGGAAGTGATTTCCGCCAGCAGGGTTTGTTCAGTGAACACCCGGGCTCCGATGCGGATCACCGGTTTTTCAGCGGCTTGGGCAAATCCTGTGAACAGCAGAACGCAGCCTGTTAAAAAGCTTAATGTCTTCATAAATATTCCTTTGCCGAGGCTTAAGACGGGCGCAGGCCGCGTTCGAGCCAGAGGCGGCTGGCGAGGGTCACCAGACCGTCGAGCAGCAAGGCCAGCAGGGCGGTGCAGGCCGCGCCGAGCAGCAGTTGCGGCTGATTGTTCAGGGCGATGCCGGGGAAAATCAGGCTGCCCAGGCTGTTGGCACCGATCAGGAACGCCAGCGGTGCGGTACCGACGTTGATCGCCAGCGCCACGCGCACGCCGCCAATGATGATCGGCACGGCGTTCGGCAGTTCGACCCGCCACAGCACCTGAGTCGGTGTCATGCCGATGCCAACAGCCGCTTCCTTGAGTGAACCCTGGACGTTTTTCAGCCCTTCGTAGGTGTTGCGCACAATGGGCAACAGTGAGGCGAGGAACAAGGCGAAAATCGCCGGACCGCTGCCGATACCGAGGATGCCCAGGGCGATGGCCAGTACGGCGAGAGGCGGCACGGTGTTGCCGATGTTGAAGATCTGCATGAAGCGTTCGGCGCGGCCAACCATGGTCGGGCGGCTGAGGAAGATGCCGGCGGGTATGCCCACTACAAGGGCGGCCAGCATGGAAACGAGGACGAGAATCAGATGAGCTTGCAGGTAAAACAACAAATCGTCGCGGTACTGTTCGATCGTGTTGATGCCAATCCAGTGGACCAGCAGGGCCAGAAGGGCGACGACAACCGCACCTCCTATCAGCCCTTTGCCATAGCGAATAGCCACAGGCGGACTCCTTTTTTCAGTCGGCGGACGCATTCCCGAGTGGCATGCCATTCCTGGCTGCCGGGAAATCAACGTTCGCGAGAAGCAGCTCTTCATGCTCGTGAAACCACATGAAAGTCGAGCCATAAGCGCAGCCCCGTCAGGCTAACTTGCTGATTTTTCAGCCCCTGACGATGGGTCGTAACAGGGGAGTGGACGCCTCCACCTTTTAAAAGGTTCCATAATTAACAGCCAATAGCCACCGTAGGAGCTGCCGAAGGCTGCGATCTTTTGATCTTGATCTTCAGTGGTCTTGAAAAAAACAAGATCAAAAGATCGCAGCCTTCGGCAGCTCCTACAGGGGATGCGGGGTTCGGGAAGCCTTACGGACGGTGGTCCGTAGATGTCGGTTTGCGCTATACTCGCCGCCCTTTTTTGAATCACCTGCCAGGCGATTTCCCATGACCAAACAGGCCGCCGAAGTCGCGAAACGCCGCACTTTCGCCATTATTTCCCACCCCGATGCCGGTAAAACCACCATCACCGAGAAGCTCTTGCTGATGGGCAAGGCGATTGCGATTGCGGGCACGGTGAAATCTCGAAAATCCGACCGCCATGCCACCTCCGACTGGATGGAAATGGAAAAACAACGGGGTATTTCCATTACCACGTCGGTCATGCAGTTCCCGTATCGCGACCACATGATCAACCTGCTCGACACCCCGGGCCACGAAGACTTCTCCGAAGATACCTACCGCACCCTGACGGCGGTGGACTCGGCATTGATGGTCCTCGACGGCGGTAAGGGTGTAGAGCCACGGACCATCGCGCTGATGGACGTCTGCCGTCTGCGTGACACGCCGATCGTCAGCTTCATCAACAAACTCGACCGTGATATCCGCGACCCGATCGAACTGCTCGACGAAATCGAAGCGGTCCTGAAAATCAAGGCTGCGCCGATCACCTGGCCGATCGGTTGCTACCGCGACTTCAAGGGTGTTTATCACCTCGCCGACGATTACATCATCGTCTACACCGCTGGTCACGGCCACGAGCGCACCGACGTGAAAATCATCGAGAAGCTCGACTCCGATGAAGCCCGCGCGCACTTGGGCGACGAGTACGACCGCTTCGTGGATCAGCTGGAACTGGTGCAGGGCGCCTGCCACGAATTCAATCAACAGGAATTCCTCGACGGCCAACTGACACCGGTATTCTTCGGTACCGCACTGGGCAACTTCGGTGTCGATCACGTGCTCGACGCCGTGGTCAACTGGGCGCCGAAACCGCTGGCCCGTGTCGCCAACGAGCGCACTGTGGAGCCGGTTGAAGAGAAGTTCACCGGCTTCGTGTTCAAGATCCAGGCGAACATGGACCCGAAACACCGCGACCGTATCGCCTTCATGCGGATCTGCTCTGGCAAGTACGAAAAAGGCATGAAAATGCGCCACGTGCGCACCGGCAAAGACGTGCGGATCGGCGATGCGCTGACCTTCTTCTCCTCCGAGCGTGAGCAGCTGGAAGAAGCGTTTGCCGGCGACATCATCGGTTTGCACAACCACGGCACCATCCAGATCGGCGACACCTTCACCGAAGGCGAAGTCCTGGGCTTCACCGGCATTCCGCACTTCGCCCCGGAACTGTTCCGTCGTGTGCGCCTGCGTGATCCGCTGAAATCCAAGCAACTGCGTCAGGGCTTGCAGCAACTGGCCGAAGAAGGCGCCACCCAGGTGTTCTTCCCCGAGCGCAGTAACGACATCATCCTGGGTGCCGTCGGTGTGCTGCAGTTCGACGTGGTCGCCAGCCGTTTGAAAGAGGAATACAAGGTCGAGTGCTCGTACGAGCCGATCACCGTTTATTCCGCGCGCTGGATTGATTGCGACGATAAGAAGAAGTTCGAGGAGTTCCGGGTCAAGGCCGTGGAAAACCTTGCGGTCGATGGTGGTGGTCACCTGACCTACCTGGCTCCGACGCGGGTTAACCTGGCGCTGATGGAAGAGCGTTGGCCGGATGTGAAATTCAGGGCGACGCGTGAGCATCACTAAGCGCTGAGTTGCGAAAATCAAAAACCCCGTTGCGAAAGCTGCGGGGTTTTTTATTGGTCAATGCATTTCCCTGTGGCGAGGGAGCTTGCTCCCGCTGGGCTGCGAAGCGGCCCCAAAACCATTCACTTTGGTGGTTCAGTTTCGGGTTTACGTCTGCTGCGCAGCCGAACGGGAGCAAGCTCCCTCGCCACGGGTCATCACTGATTTTGAAATTGCTGTTCGGCATAACTCATATTCCAAACCAATCTCTTCGCCAACGACATTTTCTGCTACCCGGTAGCGTCCTGTCTGGAGAACCCGGTCAATCGGAACTAGATTTCACTCATTACCTTCAGGCATCCACGCGTCACCCAAGAAAAGGATGGAATCGGCTATGAGTATTTATCAACGCATTGTGTTGTTGCTTAAGGTTTTGGTGCTGCTGTCCCTCGGCACATCGGCGGTGGCGTGGGCAGAATGTGAGAACCATGAAACACAGGCCTTGAACGGGCAAGGCGTGCACAGCGAGCTGATGATCGCCGCGACCGAATCAGATGAGGAAGACCCGGACGTCGATGAGGACGAAGACGAGGAAGATACGCAAACGTAAATGACAGACAAAAGAAAACCCCTCCTGCCAGGCTGATGCGCAATCTGGCGGAAGGGGTCTGGTCAACTCGGTCCCTGTGGGAGCGGGCTTGCTCGCGAAAGCAATCTGTCAGTCGACAGTGATGGTGACTGAAACACCGACTTCGCGAGCAAGCTCGCTCTCGTTTTGTTCAGGCCGTTTTTACACCGCGCCGTCGAGAAACTGCTCGGCGTAGTGACAAGCTACCTGGCGAGTGTCGAGCAGGCGTAGGGCCGGCTCTTCGATGCTGCAGCGCTCGGTCGCGTACGGGCAGCGCTTGTGGAAGGCGCAGCCCGACGGCGGGTTCAGCGGATTTGGCAGTTCGCCGACGATCTTGATTTTCGGCTTGGCCGGGTCCGGGTGGATGGTCGGAGTGGCTGACAACAGCGCCTGGGTGTAGGGGTGCAGAGGGCGAGTGTAGATGTCCTCTTTCGGGCCCATTTCCACAGGGCGGCCGAGGTACATCACCATCACGTGATCGGCGACGTGGCGCACCACCGCCAGGTTGTGGGAGATGAACACGTAGGCGGTATTGAACTCTTGCTGCAAATCCATGAACAGGTTCAGCACCTGTGCCTGAATCGATACGTCCAGCGCCGAGGTCGGTTCATCCGCCACTAGCACTTTGGGTTGCAGCATCATCGCGCGGGCGAGGGCAATCCGCTGGCGCTGACCGCCGGAGAACATGTGCGGGTAGCGCTGGTAATGCTCAGGCCGCAAGCCCACCTGTTTCATCATCGCCTGGACTTTCTCGCGACGTTCCGAGGCGCTCAGGTTGGTGTTGATCAGCAACGGCTCGGCGAGCTGGTCACCGACCTTCTGTCGTGGGTTTAGCGACGCGTACGGGCTCTGGAACACCATCTGCACATCTTTACGCAGCTGCTTGCGCTGAGCCTTGTCGGCGCCGGCGACTTCCTGCCCGGCGATTTTCAAGGAGCCGGAGGAGGGTTCTTCGATCAGCGTCAGGGCCCGGGCCAAGGTGGATTTGCCGCAACCCGATTCGCCCACGACGGCGAGGGTCTTGCCGGCTTCCAGTTCGAACGACACACCGTTGAGGGCGCGCACGGTCGCGTGCCCCTTGAACAGGCCACGGGACACTTCGTAGTGACGGGTCAGGTTGCGGGCGGTAAGTACGACGGCCATTACGCCACCTCCTGATTCAGCGGGTAGAAGCAGCGGGCGAGGCTGTTGCTTTTCGGGTCAAGGGCCGGACGCTGGGTGCGGCAGTTATCCTGCACATACGGGCAGCGGGGCGACAACAGGCAGCCTTGCGGGCGGTCGTAACGACCGGGAACGATGCCCGGCAATGTCGACAGGCGCGCGGCGCCCAGGCTGTGTTCCGGAATCGCCTTGAGCAGGGCTTCGCTGTACGGGTGCGCCGGAATGTCGAAAAGTTGTGGCACCTGACCGACTTCAACCGCTTGACCGGCGTACATCACGCACACGCGCTGTGCAGTTTCGGCCACGACCGCGAGGTCGTGGGTAATCAGCACCAGGCCCATGTTCTGCTCTTTCTGCAGGGCCAGCAGCAGGTCCATGATCTGCGCCTGAATCGTTACGTCCAGCGCGGTGGTCGGTTCGTCGGCGATCAGCAGTTTCGGTTCGCCGGCAATCGCCATGGCGATTGCAACACGCTGGCTCATGCCGCCGGAGAGTTGATGCGGATAGGCGTCCATACGGCTGGCCGCGCCCGGGATTTCCACTTTTTCCAGCAGTTCGATGGCACGCTTGCGGGCGTCCTTACGGGACATTTTCAGGTGCAGGCGCAGCACTTCTTCGATCTGGAAACCGACGGTGTAGCTCGGGTTCAGCGCGGTCATCGGGTCCTGGAAGACCATGGCCAGGTCTTTGCCGACGATTTGCCGACGCTGACGGTTACTGAGCTTGAGCATGTTCTTGCCGTCGAAATTCAGGGCGTCGGCGGTGACGATCCCCGGATGCTCGATCAGGCCCATCAGCGCCATCATGGTCACGGACTTGCCGGAACCCGATTCGCCAACGATGGCCAGCACTTCGCCCTTGTCCACGGTAATGTCGAGACCGTCGACCACCGGAACGGCGTTGGCGTCGCCGAAGCGAACGTTGAGATTCTTGATTTCTAACAGTGACATTTGAATCTCCTCAGGCGGCGTTCTTGAGTTTCGGGTCCAGCGCATCGCGCAGGCCGTCGCCCATCAAGTTGATTGCCAGCACGCTGAGCAAAATGGTCAAACCCGGCAAGCTCACCACCCACCAGGCACGTTCGATGTAGTCACGAGCCGAAGCCAGCATGGTGCCCCACTCAGGGGTTGGCGGTTGAACGCCAAGACCGAGGAAGCCCAGTGCCGCGGCATCGAGAATCGCCGAGGAGAAACTCAAGGTGGCCTGAACGATCAGCGGCGCCATGCAGTTGGGCAGCACGGTGACGAACATCAGACGTGGCAGACCGGCACCGGCCAGGCGCGCGGCGGTCACGTAGTCGCGGTTCAATTCGCCCATCACCGCGGCGCGGGTCAGACGAACATAAGACGGCAACGAAACCACGGCGATGGCGATAATGGTGTTGATCAGGCCAGGGCCGAGGATGGCGACAATCGCCACGGCCAGTAGCAGGGACGGCAGGGCCAGCATGATGTCCATCAGACGCATGATGGTCGGGCCGAGCACGCGTGGAAAGAACCCGGCGAACAGACCCAAAAGGATGCCCGGAATCAGCGACATCACCACCGACGACAAGCCGATCAGCAAGGACAGGCGCGAACCGTTGATCAGCCGCGACAGCAGGTCGCGACCCAGTTCATCGGTGCCGAGCAGGAACTGGATTTGCCCGCCTTCCAGCCAGGACGGCGGGGTCAGCAGGAAGTCGCGGTATTGCTCGCTTGGGTCATGCGGTGCGACCCATGGCGCGAAGATCGCGCAGAAGATCACCAGCAGCATGAACATCAGGCCGGCGACAGCGCCTTTGTTCCTGGAGAACGCGTGCCAGAATTCTTTATACGGGGATGGGTACAGCAGGCTTTGATCGACTGCTACCGGTGTAATGAGAGTGGTCATGGTCTTGATCTCAGCGCTGATGACGGATGCGTGGGTTGGCAAAGCCGTAGAGGATGTCCACCACGAAATTGACCAGAATCACCAGGCAGGCGATTAACAGGATGCCGTTCTGCACCACGGGATAGTCCCGTGCGCCAATGGCTTCGATCAGCCATTTGCCGATGCCGGGCCAGGAGAAAATGGTTTCGGTCAGGACCGCACCGGCCAGCAGGGTGCCGACTTGCAGGCCGACCACGGTCAGTACCGGAATCAGTGCGTTACGCAGGCCGTGAACGAATACCACGCGCGATGGCGACAGGCCTTTGGCGCGGGCGGTACGGATGTAGTCTTCACGCAGCACTTCGAGCATCGACGAACGGGTCATCCGCGCGATCACTGCCAGCGGGATAGTGCCGAGCACGATGGCCGGCAGGATCAGGTGATGCAGGGCATCGAAGAACGCCCCGACGTCATCGGCCAGCAGCGTATCGATCAGCATGAAGCCGGTGCGCGGCTCGATGTCGTAGAGCAGGTCGATCCGCCCGGACACGGGCGTCCAGCCCAGGCTTACCGAGAAGAACATGATCAGGATCAGGCCCCACCAGAAGATCGGCATCGAGTATCCCGCCAGGGAGATGCCCATCACCCCGTGGTCGAACAGGGATCCTCGCTTGAGTGCCGCAATCACCCCGGCCAGAAGGCCCAGGATGCCGGCGAACAACAGGGCGGCCATGGACAGTTCCAGGGTCGCGGGGAATAGAGAGCTGAACTCGGTCCAGACGCTTTCACGGGTACGCAGGGATTCGCCGAGATCGCCGTGGGCCAATTTGCCGATGTAATCCAGGTATTGGGCATACAGGGGTTTGTTCAGCCCCAGGCGTTCCATTGCCTGAGCATGCATTTCGGGGTCTACCCGGCGTTCGCCCATCATCACTTCCACGGGGTCGCCAGGAATCATGCGAATCAACGCGAAAGTCAGCAAGGTGATGCCGAAGAACGTGGGGATCAATAATCCCAATCGGCGGGCAATAAAACTAAACATCGTGTGGTGTACCTCATCAGCCGGTTAGGCGTGCCCGGCAGCGCTGGGGTCAGCGATGCCGGGCGTTTTTTATCTACTTCACCTGGGTGGTGGCGAAGTTATTAGTGGTGAGGGGGCTAATGTGATAGCCCTCTACGTTGGTGCGCATGGCCGTGAACACGCGAGTGTGCGCCATGCTGATCCATGGCTGGTCCTGATTGAAAATGGCCTGGGCTTGTTCGTAGAGCGCCGTGCGTTCGTCCGGGTTCACTTTAGCCCGTGCTTGGTCGATCAGCGCCTGGAACTTTTCATTGCACCAGCGAGCGTAGTTTTCGCCGTTCCTGGCCGCTTCGCAACTGAGCATGGGCGTCAGGAAATTATCCGGGTCGCCGTTGTCGCCAGCCCAGCCGGCGGACACCATGTCGTGCTCGCCGTTTTTCGCGCGTTTGAGCATTTCGCCCCATTCCATGACACGAATATCGATCTTGATCCCGACCTTGGCCAGGTCGGCCTGCATCATCTGTGCGCCGAGCATCGGGTTCGGGTTGGTCGGGCCGCCGCCGTTACGGGTGAACAGGGTAAAGGTGGTGCCTTCCGGTACGCCGGCGTCCTTGAGCAGGGCGCGAGCCTTGTCCAGATCACGCGGCGGATTGGTCAGTTTGTGGTTGTAGCCCAGCAGGGTGTCCGGGTACGGGTTGACCGCCACGGTCGCATTGCCCTTGCCGAACAACGCGTTGACGTACGCCGCCTTGTCGAAGGCGATGTCGATGGCTTTACGCACGCGCACGTCGCTCATGTACGGGCGGGCGGTGTTCATGGCGACATAGGACACGGTCATCGCGTTCAGCTCGTCAACCTTCAGGTTGGTGTCTTTCTTGATGCTCGGGATGTCATCCGGTTTCGGATACAGCGCGATCTGGCATTCGTTGGCCTTGAGCTTTTGCAGGCGCACGTTGTTGTCGGTGGCGATCGCCAGGATCAACGCATCGGCCGGTGGCTTGCCGAGGAAGTAATCCGGGTTGGCCTTGAAGCGGACTTGAGCGTCCTTGGCGTAACGCTGGAAGACGAATGGGCCGGTGCCAATCGGCTTGCTGTTCAGGTCGCCGGTCTTGTTGGCTTTGAGCAACTGATCGGCGTACTCAGCGGAGTAGATCGAGGAGAAGGCCATGGCGATGTCGGCCAGGAACGGCGCTTCACGGCGGGTCAGGGTGAATTTGACCGTGTTGTCGTCGACTTTCTCGACGCTTTTGAGCAGCTCTTTGAAGCCCATGCTTTCAAAGTACGGGAAGCCCACGCTCGACAGTTTGTGCCATGGGTGTTTCGGGTCCAACTGACGCTGGAAGCTCCAGACCACATCGTCGGCGTTCATGTCGCGGGTCGGCTTGAAGTAATCGGTGGTGTGAAACTGGACGCCTTTGCGCAGATGGAACGTATAGGTCAGGCCGTCATCGCTGATGTCCCACGACTCGGCCAGTGCCGGAACCACTTCGGTGGTGCCGGGCTTGAAGCCCACCAGACGGTTGAAGATGGTTTCGGACACCGCATCGCCTGTGACTGCAGTTGTGTACTGGACCATGTCGAAGCCTTCCGGGCTGGCTTCGGTACAGACCACCAAGGGTTTGGCCGAGGCGCCGACGGCGACACTCAGCAACGCGGCAGCGATGGCCGCTCGTAGGGGAAGCATTTTCATCTAGAGCCCTCTGCAATCGGTGAACAGAAAAACCAGACGGCCGACTCATCATGAGTCAGCCGCCGGCATGGGTTTTACAAAATGTTGAACGGGATGGTGGTCACGAGACGGAACTCGTTGATGCTGCCATCTGCCTGGTTTTCGCTGGCGCGGTGAGCGGTGTAGGTCGCGCGGATTGCGGTGGCCTTGAGTGGCCCGCTCTGCACGGCGTACGAAGCACCGATGCCATATTCGTAGTGATGTTCGCCGTCCTGGGACTGGATACCGTCGTAACCCTTGCCTGCTACGCCTTCGTTGCCGGTGTAGTGAGTGCCGTCGATGCCCCAGCCGCGAGCCTGGTAGATGTTGAACTTCAGGCCAGGTACGCCGTATTCAGCCATGTTCAGACCGTAGGCAATCTGGAAGGACTTCTCGTTCGGGCCGTTGAAGTCCGACAGCAGGGAGTTGGCCAGGTAGATGCCGTTGGTTTCATGCAGGTAATCGAAGTACTCGTTACCGTTAATTTCCTGGTAAGAGAAGGTCAGGCTGTGAGCCTGGTGGGTCAGGCCGAACGACAGGGAGTAGGTGTCGTTATCGATCTTGCCGATAAGGGCCTTACCTTCTTCCTGGGTTTTGTAGTAGTTCAGGCCAGTGGTCAGGCTCAGAATCGAGCTGTCGCCCAGCACATGGCTGGCGCCGAAGTAGTACTGGTTCCACAGGTCTTCAGCCTGGGTGCCCCACACACTGGTGGTCAGGCTGGCGAATGGCGTGTAAGTGATACCGGCCGTGTGGACGTGATCGGTTTCAACGATGCCGTTGGCGTATTCGGTGCGGAACTTGCGCTGGCTTTGTTCGGTTCGTGGCGAATTGCGATCGAACGTGCCGATGTCGAAGCTCAGGTTTTCCAGCTCTTCGCTGTGCAGGCTCACACCCTGGAAGCTTGAAGGCAATGCACGGTTACCGATGACATCGACCATCGGGCTGCTGAAGTTCTGGCGGCCGGCAGTAAGGGTGGTGTTGGACACGCGGGCCTTGACGTTAGCCAGGCCCAGCTTGCTCCACTGGTCGACGGCGTCGCCACCTTCCTCGGTCAGGGTTCGGTTATTGCCCGCGCCAGAACGAGTACCCGGTGCACCACCGTTATTGGACGCCAGATCCTTGCGATCACGATCCAGAGCAATAGCGTTGTAGGCCGCCACTTCGGTGCTGAAACCTACGGTGCCTTCGGTGAAACCGGAGTTGTACTTGAGGATAGTGCCTTGAACCCAGTTGATACGACGATCAGTCGGTGTCGATACACCGTTCTTCTTGTAGCTGAACTTGGCGCCGCGCTTCAGTTGCTCATTGGCGTACCAGTTACGCGTGCTGCCGGTGATCGATTGGCCTTCGACAAAGCCTGTGGCTTCACTCTGGGCACTTTTCTCTTTAACGGTAACCGGCGTGAACGCCTGGCTCTGGGATTCTGCGTACGCCGTGGCGGTCACGCTGCTGATGGCCAAGGCCAATAACGCGGTGCTGCTCAGTTTCATGGGTGAAGCTCCTTGTTTCTTTTTTATGCCGATCTTTTTTTGGTGATCGGCTATTTGGTTTGAACTCATTTCACGCAAAGCAAACGTTTGCTACAGGTCGGATTGGCGAATTACGGCAATACGCTTGCGTGGGGGCGCAAGCCCCCCAACGTTCTGGCTAATCGGTTATTGGTCGATACTGACGCCCGAGAACACGTTCCGACCGAAAGGACTCACCTTGAATCCTTCGACTTTGGCGCTCAACGGCTGGTTGACCGTCGAGTGGGCGACAGGCGTGATCGGCACTTGCTGCTTGAGCAATTGCTGAGCCTGTTTGTAGAGCACCGTGCGCTGGTCACGGTCGGTGACGACCTTGGCCTGCTTGATCAGCTTGTCGTAAGCCGGATCACACCACATGGAGTAGTTGTTGCCGCCAATGGCATCGCAGCTGTACAGCGTGCCGAGCCAGTTGTCCGGGTCACCATTGTCGCCGGTCCAGCCGATCAGGCTGATGTCGTGCTCGCCGTTCTTGGTGCGCTTGATGTACTCGCCCCATTCGTAGCTGACGATCTTGACCTTGAGGCCGATCTTCGCCCAATCCGCCTGGAGCATTTCGGCCATCAACTTGGCGTTGGGGTTGTACGGACGCTGAACCGGCATGGCCCAGAGGGTGATTTCGGTGCCTTCCTTGACGCCGGCGGCCTTGAGCAGTTCCTTGGCTTTTTCCGGGTTATAGGCGGCGTCCTTGACCGTATCGTCGTAGGACCATTGGGTCGGTGGCATGGCGTTTTGCGCCAGTTGACCGGCGCCTTGATAGACGGCGTTGAGAATGCCTTGCTTGTTAACCGCCATGTCCAGCGCCTGACGCACTTCGAGCTGATCGAACGGTTTGTGCCGCACGTTATAGGCGATGTAACCAAGGTTGAACCCGGGCTTTTCGATCAATTGCAGTTTCGGATCGTTTTTCAGCGCGGTCACGTCGGCGGGGCGTGGGTGCAGGGTGATCTGGCATTCGTTGGCCTTGAGTTTCTGCACGCGCACCGAGGCGTCGGTGTTGATGGCGAAAATCAGGTTGTCGAGCTTGACCCGGCTCGGGTCCCAGTACTGCTTGTTGCCGCTGTAACGGATGTTGGAATCTTTCTGGTAGCTCTTGAACACGAACGGGCCAGTGCCGATCGGCTTCTGGTTGATGTCGCTCGGCTTGCCGGAGGCCAGCAACTGATCGGCGTATTCGGCGGACAGGATCGCGGCGAAGCTCATGGCGATGTTCTGGATGAACGCGGCGTCGACACTGTTGAGCGTCATCACCACGGTCAGTGGCCCGGTCTTCTCGACCTTGGCGATGTTCTTGTTCAGGCTCATCCCGTTGAAATAAGGGAACTCTGTTGGATAAGCCTTGCGGAAGGGTTGCTGCGGATCGAGCATGCGATTGAAGGTAAAAAGCACGTCATCGGCGTTGAAATCGCGGGTCGGCGTGAAGTACTTGGTGGTATGAAATTTCACCCCGTCGCGCAGGTGAAAAGTGTATTTGAGGCCGTCCTCTGAAATGTCCCAGCTCGTTGCCAGGCCCGGTACGACGTTGGTGGCGCCTTTTTCAAATTCTGCCAATCGGTTGTACAGCGGTTCTGCGGCGTCGTTATCGGTCGCCGTGGTGTATTGCGCGGTATCGAAACCGGCGGGGCTGCCTTCGGAGCAGAACACCAGGCTGTTATTGGCGGCCTGGCCGATAGAAGTGACGGCCAGCAGGCCGGTGCCCAGCAATGCGGATAAAACCAAGGTATGGCGCATGACGCTCCCTCTTTTTGTAGTGTTTATTCAATGCGCCGCGACCCCGTCCGGGGATGTGTGGTGGCTGCATTGAGCTCAAACCAATACGGGCAGCAAACCGATAGCCACGCAATCGCTGGTCAGATCCCGACGGTAGGTGCCGTGGGTCTGGCAGTAAATGCGCTGAGTCCTAAAGACTCGTAGGAAAAGGCAACGCGTCCTAACCCCTGGCTGCGTCAGGCAGCGGATTAGGATGTAGGCAAATTCCTATCTTCTCGGCAGAAAAAAGCAGCGGCGCTGAAAACGTCGCCGCTGCCTTTTCTTATTTGCTGACGCTGACGCCGTAGAAGGAGTTCAAGCCAAACGGGCTGATCTTGAAGTCCTGCACGTTGTCGCGCATGGGTTGGAACACCGTCGAGTGAGCGATAGGTGTCATTGGAACAGCATCTTTGAGGACGTGTTGCGCCTGTTTGTACAGTTCGGTGCGCTTGGACTGATCGGTCGTGCGCTTGGCTTCTTTGACGATGCCGTCGAACTTCTTGTCGCACCACTTGGAGAAGTTGTTGCCTTGCAGCGAATCGCAGCCGAACAGCACGTTCAGCCAGTTGTCCGGGTCACCGTTGTCGCCGCTCCAGCCGATCAACATCGCGCCGTTTTCGCCGCCTTTGGAGCGCTTGATGTACTCGCCCCATTCGTAGGTGACAATCTTGGCCTTGATACCGATCTTGGCCCAGTCGGACTGGAGCATTTCGGCCATCAGCTTGGCGTTGGGGTTATAAGGGCGTTGCACCGGCATTGCCCACAGGTTGATCTCGGTGCCTTCCTTGATGCCGGCTTCCTTGAGCAGCTCCTTGGCTTTCTCAGGGTTGTACGGCGTGTCCTTGATGGTGGTGTCATAAGACCATTGGGTCGGTGGCATGGCGTTTACGGCCAGTTGGCCAGCACCCTGGTAAACCGAATCGATGATCTGCTGCTTGTTGACGGCCATGTCCAGTGCCTGACGCACTTTCAACTGAGCCATCGGGTTGGGCTGATCGCTGCCCTTGATCTTGTCCATCACGTTGTAGGCGATGTAACCCAGGTTGAAACCGGCCTGGTCAGGCACCTTCAGGGTTTTGTCTTCCTTCAACGCTTTCAGATCGGCCGGACGAGGGAACAGGGTGATCTGACACTCGTTCTTTTTCAGCTTCTGGATGCGTACAGACGGGTCGGTGGTGATGGCGAAGATCAGGTTGTCGATCTTCACGTCGTCAGGCTTCCAGTAGTCCTTGTTCCCGGTGTAGCGGATGTTGGAGTCTTTCTGGTAGCTCTTGAACACGAACGGGCCAGTACCGACCGGCTTCTGGTTGATGTCGGCGGCTTTGCCTTCCTTGAGCAGTTGGGCCGCATACTCGGCGGACTGGACCGAGGCGAAACTCATGGCCATGTTCTGGATGAACGCGGCATCCACTTCTTTGAGGGTGAACTTGACGGTGTGGTCATCGACTTTATCGATCTTGGTGATGTTGGTATCCATCCCCATGTCGGTGAAGTACGGGAATTCGGTAGGGTACGCCTTACGGAACGGATCATCCTTGTTAATCATGCGATTAAAGGTGAACAGCACGTCGTCGGCGTTGAACTCACGAGTTGGCTTGAAGTACGGGGTGGTGTGGAATTTGACGCCTTCACGCAGGTGGAAGGTGTAAGTCAGGCCGTCATCGGAAATGTCCCACTTGGTCGCCAGGCCAGGAACAACGGCGGTGCCGCCGCGCTCGAACTGGGTCAGGCGGTTGAACATGGTTTCTGCAGAGGCGTCGAAGTCGGTTCCGGTGGTGTACTGACCAGGATCGAAACCGGCCGGGCTCCCTTCGGAGCAAAACACCAGGTTAGTCGCAGCGAAGGCGAATGGTGCGCTGGCTAACAAGCTTGCGCCGACTAAAAACGGAATGACCGCGTGTTTAAGCATGGTGGCCTCATGATTTGTTGTCATTTTTGGAATTAGAGGACGACCTCGTGAGTCGACCTGCGGATACTTATGCAGGGGCCATACCCAATGCAAGATCCTGAATGGCTCCAAACCTTAAACAGTGGCACGAACGTACCTTAATGTCGCATATGTATAAATACTGACGCATTTGACCGTTTGCGCAGGTTTTTTACGGTGCAAATCGCGCACCGACACGGGGCAATCGGCGCATCTGGCGCACCCGGTTGGCGCCTGGTGTTACTTATTTATACTCACGCCAGAAGGGTGTAAGGCCGAACGGGCTGATCTTGAAGTCGGTGACTTCCTTGCGCAGTGGCTGGAACACTGTCGAAATCGCAATCGGTTAATCGGCTTGCACACCGCTCCACTGTAGGAGCGAGGCTGACCGCGAAGGCGGCCTGACAGCCGACCAATCTATCGCGGGTATACACAACCTCACGTAGGAGCTGCCGAAGGCTGCGATCTTTTGATCTTGTTTTTTAAGATCAAAAGATCGCAGCCTCGTTTCACTCGGCAGCTCCTACAGTAATCTGTGTCAGATGAGCATTCGGCGTCAGACGTGAGATTGATCGTTCCCACGTTCCCGCGTGGGAACGCCGCCAGGGACGCTCCGCGTTGCGCTTTTGAATGTTTAACGGGTGTGTCAGAACTCAGACCTTTCCCACGCAATTTTCAGGTTGTCGGTCGGAAGTGGGCCCAATAACCTTTGGCTGTCGCTGACAACTCAGCGATCGGGTGTGAGAGCCCGGCAACTTATGGTCATCCAGTGTCTGTACACGCATAATCGCCGCCAGCTTATTGCTGCCTGCAAATGCGTTATGGCGGCTGTGTGCGGGCGGACTTCGGTCCGGCCGGGTGTCCATAACCGGTCTTCTCACCTCGCACATAGCCGCCACCTCTTCGCCGTGTGAGAAGCGGCAAGTGGAGGCTCCAATGCTGGAGAAATTTTTCAATGGACAAATTAATCCCGGACCCACCCTTCAACACCACCACCCCCAACGCCGAAGCTACGCGTACCGAAGAGCTGCTCAAAGACCGCGAAGCTATAAAACGTGCGCTCGACTACTACCTCGATCCGCCCAAACCTTACGCCGCAAAACCACGTCGCCCCAGCACGATGTTCCTGGTTTCCCCGGGCAGCGATACTGAAAGTCTTCTGGCTCAAGCTTGTGAGTCATTGGCCTCGGCCAGTGTCCTGGCCAGCGATTTCGCTACCCACCTGATCGGACCGCAGCGCAATACAGTGTTGGCGATTCAACAGATCATCATGTTGGCGGAGTTGGCAGTGAACCGGGCGTTGGATAACGTCGATCCGCAGGTGTAGGCAGGCGTTCGGTCAAGTTGACCGTGTCATCGTTCTTCGCGAGCAAGCCCGCTCCCACAGTTGATTTGTGTCGTACACGGAATTTGTGAACGACGATGAAAAACTGTGGGAGCGGGCTTGCTCGCGAAGGCGGCGGATCAGTCACTACAAAATTGACTGACCCAACGCAACATCAAGGCATCAACACTTCAATCGCCCCATCCGCCGTCATGCTGACCTGACTGGTACCCGCTTCAACTTCCGGGGTCACGGGCGCTGAATCCATGGCCGCGGCTTTCATCATCATTGGCCCGCGCATGTACGGTTGTGGATAACCGTTGCTGTTGAGGTTCAGGTTGACGATTTTGTAGCTCTTGCCGCCCAGGGCGTCGGTGGCCAGTTGGGCGCGGGACTTGAAGGCGGTCACGGCTTCTTTGAGCAGGGCGTCTTCGCTGGCCTTGCGGGTTGGCGTCGCGATGGCGAAGTCCATGCCGCCCATTTTCAGGTCGGTGAGCAGTTCGCCGGTGAGTTTGGAGAGGGCGGCGAAGTCCGAGCTTTCCAGGCGCAGTTCGGCGCGTTCACGCCAGCCGGTGATTTTCTGGCCTTTGGTGTCGTAGATCGGGTAGCTGTTGCGGCTGCCCTGGCGCAGGGTGATGTCTTTGACTTCTTTAGCCTGGGCCAGTGCCTTGTTCATGGTGGTGCTGACGTCGGCGGCGAGTTTGGCCGGGTCGCTGTTTTGCGCTTCGGTGTAGAGGGTCACGATCATCAGGTCGCGGGCCACTTCCTGGCTGACTTCGGCGCGCAGGGAGATCTGGTTATAATGCAGTTCGTCGACGGCCAGGGCTGGAAGGCTGGCGACGGTGCCAACGCTTAAGGCAAGAAGGGCGGCGCTGCGGCGCAGTGTGTGCATGAAAAGCTCCTTGGACGATGCGCAGGGGTTCAGGTCCGAACCTGCGTGAAACCATCAGACTCTAGCTTCAATGGTCCGGTTCGCACAGTTACAACTTCTATACAGATAATCAGCAGGTGGCTGCTTCGCAGCCAATCGCGGGCAAGCCACGCTCCCACAGGGGAACGCATTCCAATGTGGGAGCGTGGCTTGCCCGCGAAGGCGTCCTTATAGACGCAGCAATCCTTTCTGCCATGTGGTCGTTTGCCGCACTTTCGCCTCTCGGGCCCGCGGCTTGGTTATACTCCGTGCGATCCGCCTGGAGCGCTCATCAGGAGAGCTCATGCTCGCCCCCGTTCAAATCACTTCCGCCACTCGTCAGAACCTCTGGCGGCTCACGTTCATCCGCACCTTGGTGCTGGCCGCTCAAGCCGGTTCTGTAGGGCTGGCCTACTGGTTCGACCTGCTGCCGTTGCCGTGGGTGCAACTGGCAATGACCCTGGGTTGCTCGATGCTGCTGTGCGCGTTCACGGCGGTTCGTCTGCGCACGTCGTGGCCGGTGACCGAGCTCGAATACGCCTTGCAACTGGCCTGTGACCTGTTTATCCACAGTGCCTTGCTGTACTTCTCCGGCGGCTCGACCAATCCGTTCGTCTCTTATTATCTGGTGCCATTGACCATCGCTGCCGTGACGCTGCCGTGGCGCTATTCGGTGATTCTGTCGGGTATCGCCCTGACGCTGTATACGTTGCTGCTGGCGCAGTTCTATCCGTTGGAAACGTTTCCGATCGCCCGGGAAAACCTGCAGATCTACGGCATGTGGCTGAGCTTCGCCCTTGCGGCGGCGGTGATCACGTTCTTCGCCGCCCGCATGGCCGAGGAGCTGCGACGTCAGGAGGAGTTGCGTGCCATTCGTCGCGAAGAAGGCCTGCGCGATCAGCAATTACTGGCCGTCGCGACCCAGGCGGCGGGTGCCGCCCATGAACTGGGCACACCGCTGGCGACCATGAGCGTGCTGCTCAAGGAAATGCGCCAGGACCATCCCGACCCGCTATTGCAGGAGGATTTGAGCGTGTTGCAGGATCAGGTCAAACTCTGCAAAGAAACCTTGCAGCAGTTGGTCCGGGCGGCGGAAGCCAATCGTCGCCTGGCGGTGGAGATGCAGGACGTCACCGACTGGCTCGACGAAGCCCTGAACCGCTGGCACCTGATGCGTCCGGAAGCCAGTTATCGCTTTCAGCGCCTGGGCCAGGGGACCGTGCCGCGCATGGCGCCACCGCCGGATTTGACTCAGGCACTGCTGAATTTGCTGAACAACGCCGCCGATGCGTGCCCCGAAGGCTTGCAAGTGACCCTGGACTGGAATGCCGAGGACGTGACCATCAGCATTCGCGACCATGGCGCCGGTGTGCCACTGGCTATTGCCGAGCAGATTGGCAAACCGTTTTTTACCACCAAGGGCAAAGGTTTCGGCCTGGGCCTGTTTTTGAGCAAGGCCAGCGTGACACGCGCCGGCGGCTCAGTGAAACTCTACAGTCATGAGGAAGGTGGCACGCTTACCGAGCTGCGCCTGCCCCGTGTCGCCCGAGGAGACGAACATGAGTGACGAGATCCAAGTCGAAGGCGAAGAACTGCCGCATTTGCTGCTGGTAGACGACGACGCAACCTTCACCCGCGTGATGGCCCGCGCCATGGCCCGCCGCGGGTTTCGCGTCAGCACAGCAGGTTCCGCCGAAGAAGGCCTGACCATCGCCCAGGCCGACATTCCGGATTACGCCGCCCTGGATCTGAAAATGGACGGCGATTCGGGCCTGGTGTTGCTGCCCAAGCTGCTCGAGCTCGACCCGGAAATGCGCGTGGTGATCCTCACCGGTTATTCGAGCATTGCCACCGCCGTCGAGGCGATCAAGCGTGGCGCCTGCAATTACCTGTGCAAACCGGCGGACGCCGATGACGTGCTGGCCGCATTACTCTCCGAGCACGCCGACCTCGACACTCTGGTGCCGGAAAACCCGATGTCCGTGGACCGTCTCCAGTGGGAGCACATCCAGCGCGTATTGACCGAGCACGAAGGCAACATCTCCGCTACCGCCCGCGCCTTGGGCATGCACCGCCGCACGTTGCAGCGCAAACTGCAGAAGCGCCCGGTCCGTCGCTGAACGGACGCTGAACGATTGTCGCCAGCCCTCGCGATAACACGAACCGATCATTTATGATCGGCTCGTGTGTGTTCTTTTCTTTATCGAGCCTTATCCATGAATCAGAACGCTGAATATCGCGCGGTCAACGATGCTGTGCGCGGGCAGTTTTTTCGCAAAGTCTGGGCGATGACCACGCCGTACTGGCATAGCGAAGAGAAGGGCAAGGCCTGGACATTGCTGATCGCGGTGATCGCGCTGTCATTGTTCAGCGTGGCGATTTCGGTGTGGATCAACAGTTGGTACAAGGATTTCTACAACGCCCTGCAGAGGAAGGATGACGCGGCGTTCTGGCAACTGATCCTGTATTTTTGCGGCATCGCTGCCGTGGCGATTCTCGGCGCGGTGTACCGGCTTTATCTGACTCAGATGCTGACCATTCGCTGGCGGGCCTGGCTCACCGAGAAGCACTTTACCCGCTGGCTCGCCAACAAGAATTACTACCAGCTGGAGCAGGGCGGTTACACCGATAACCCGGACCAGCGGATTTCCGAAGACCTCAACAAGTTCACTACCAATACCTTGGGCCTGGGCCTTGGTCTGATCCGTAACATCGTCAGCCTGGTGTCGTTCTCGATCATTTTGTGGGGCGTGTCGGGCAGTATCGAAGTGCTTGGCTTCACGATCCCCGGCTACATGTTCTGGTGCGCGCTGGTTTATGCCGCCGTCGGCAGTTGGCTGACGCATGTGATCGGTCGTCGCTTGATCGGCCTCAACAACAACCAGCAACGTTTCGAAGCCGACTTGCGTTTCTCCATGGTGCGGGTCCGCGAGAATGCCGAAAGCATTGCGCTGTACAATGGCGAGCCCAACGAGAATCGTCGTTTGAGCAGCCGTTTCGGGCTGGTCTGGCACAACTTCTGGGACATCATGAAGGTGTCCAAGCGCCTGACCTTCTTCACCTCCGGTTATGCCCAGATCGCAATCATCTTCCCGTTCATGGTCGCGGCGCCGCGTTACTTCGCCGGCAAGATCGAACTGGGTGAACTGATGCAAATCAACTCCGCGTTCGGCAATGTCCAAGAGAACTTCAGCTGGTTCATCAGCGCGTACCAGGACCTCGCCGAGTGGCGTGCGACCTGTGATCGCTTGCTGAGTTTCCGTCAGGCCATGTCCGACAACGAAGAGCGCGCACCGGCCATCGATGTGCAAAACCAGGGCACGGCGTTGAAGGTGCAAAACCTTGGCCTTGACCTCGCTGACGGTCGTCATTTGCTGACCAACGCCGACATGACGGTGGAGGAGGGCGAGCGCGTTATGCTAAGCGGTCGTTCCGGCAGCGGCAAATCAACGTTGCTGCGGGCGATGGGGCACCTTTGGCCGGCTGGCCACGGCAGCATCCGTCTGCCCACGGGGCGGTATCTGTTCCTGCCGCAAAAACCCTATCTGCCGATCGGCACCCTGCGCGAGGTGCTGAGTTATCCACAGCCGGGCGACACCTACCCGCACGAGCGCTACGTCCACGTGCTGGAAACCTGCCGCTTGCCGCACCTGGTTTCGCGTCTGGATGAAGCCAATCACTGGCAGCGCATGCTCTCGCCAGGCGAACAGCAACGTTTGGCCTTCGCTCGTGCGCTGTTGTATGCGCCGCAATGGTTGTACATGGATGAAGCCACTTCGGCGATGGATGAAGAGGATGAGGCGTCGCTCTATCAGGCGTTGATTGATGAGTTGCCGGGGCTGAGTATCGTCAGCGTCGGCCATCGCAGCAGCCTGAAGCGTTTCCACCCACGGCATGTGCGCATCGAGAATGGCCATCTGGTGGACCAGACCGTGACTGCCTGAACACCACACCCCTCGTAGGAGCTGCCGAAGGCTGCGATCTTTTGATTTTGCTTTTAAGATCAAGATCAAAAGATCGCAGCCTTTGGCAGCTCCTACAAGGGAATGTGCGCCGACGGTGATCGTACAACTCGCATGCGCTATGATGCGGCTTCAGCCAGATTTTCGAGACAGACGTTCACCATGGAAAACCCGATCGACGCACCTCGCCTCCCTCGCAAGCGCCGCAGCCTCGCTCAGGAACTGGTGACGGTGCTGTCCGAGCAGATCCGCGACGGTCACCTCAAGCGTGGCGACAAGTTGCCCACCGAGTCAGCGATCATGGATGCCCATGGCGTCAGTCGCACCGTGGTGCGCGAAGCGATTTCCCGTTTGCAGGCCGCAGGCCAGGTCGAAACCCGTCATGGCATCGGCACCTTCGTGCTCGATACCCCGAGCCCGAGCGGTTTCCGTATCGATCCGGCGACCGTGGTGACCTTGCGCGATGTGCTGGCAATTCTGGAATTGCGCATCAGCCTGGAAGTGGAATCCGCCGGCCTTGCCGCGCAACGTCGCACTCCTGAGCAGTTGGCGTTGATGCGAGCGGCGCTGGATGCGCTGAATGAAAGTGTCTCCCATGCCAGCGATGCGGTGGCTTCCGACTTCCAGTTCCACCTGCAAATCGCCCTGGCGACGGGCAACCGCTATTTCACCGACATCATGACCCACCTGGGCACCAGCATCATTCCGCGAACGCGCCTGAACTCCGCGCGCCTGGCCCATGATGATCAGCAGCACTATATGAGTCGTTTGAGCCGTGAGCATGAAGAGATTTACGACGCGATTGCCCGCCAGGATTCCGATGCGGCGCGTGCGGCCATGCGGCTGCATTTGACGAATAGTCGCGAGCGGTTGCGCCAGGCCCATGAAGAGGCCCAGGCGCAGCGGGGATAGGTTTGCAGGTTAAGTGATTTGCTGCCTGATAGATCGCCTTCGCGAGCAAGCCCGCTCCCACACTTGATCCCGGTTGTTCAAAAAAAATGCGTTCACCGAAGATCCAATGTGGGAGCGGGCTTGCTCGCGAAAGGGCCGGCGGCCATCTCGCAGTAGCTTCAGCCAGTCCTCAAAATCGAACGATCCACCCTCACCGCCAACCCGGCAGCCCCAGGTTTGGCATCGAAAACCGCATGCCCGTGTTCATCCACAAGCGCCCGGGCAATCGGCAAACCCTTCGACAGCAACTCCAGCGGCGCACCTTTCAGCGATTGGCCCGAGGCCAGTTCCAGCTTCAATTTGATAGTCATCAGTGATCTCCTTATCAGGCATTGGCCGCTGAATTCAGCGCGCCAGTTGGTTGGTAGTCCTTGAGCAGCAGGTACGTGCTCCAGCCCCACCAGTCGTCCACGGTGGCGGTGTCGTTCAAGTTGTTGACGTCCTTGCGGCGCAATACCTTGTCGCCCTCGACCTTGAACAGTGGCGAGAAATTGCCGGTCGGGTTCAGAACCGCTTGCAGGTCGGGCAGCCTTTTCAACGCAGCAAAGCTGCCGGCCAATGGAGCAGTGCCACTGAGGTACGTCGCGAACACTTCATCCGCAGACACTTGAACCGCTTGATTCACCTGGGCGCGATTGGCGCTATCGATGGCGTCGAAGTAGCGCTTGTCGCCGTAGGCGTGCCAGCGATCGCCGTTGCCATTGCTCACGTTGAGGCCGAATTTGCTGTCTTCATCGTGCATGAAGCGGGTAATCAACGAGCCGAGATCACTGGGCGTGACCACTGCCGCTAACTGTTTGCGCGGTACTCGCAGGTGACCGGCGGAAAACAGGTCGGTCAGAGAGTGATCGGCAAAAGCGTTCATCGCATAGGCCAGCTCCAACTGCTTTTCATCACCGCTGTTGTGGGCCAGCACTGCTTGTTGCAGCGCTGCCGTGTGCCCGGCGATGTAAGCCAGTAACGCCCATTCGGCAAAGTGGTCAGCATTGTTGGCAGCCAGTTTCAGATAGCGCCCCAACGGGAACAGCGCCGAGACGAAACTGCCACCGCCGGTGATCTTGTTCCACTCTTCCGACAACGTATCACCCAAGGCGTCATAAGCCTCATGAGGCTCTTTACCGTCCCTGATCGCTTGATGGATGGCGGCGATTTCTTTCTGCATGACACCGAGGATCAACTTCGCCTCGGCGTTTGAGGCCGGCAGAACCGCCAGGGAATTGAAAGCGTTGGTAAAGCGCTGGATTCGGTCCGCCGCTGTTGCGCCTTCGCAGATCGGTTGGTCGGGAATTCCATAAAAATCACCCCCCAGCGCAATCACTTGCCCATAGGTCAATGCCAGGCCATTGGGCAGATGCAATTCCACCTGAGAGGCTGGTATGGCAGGCGCATCCTTGACGAAGCGCAGCAGGGTGCTGTCGCCGATCGCGGTATGTTCTGCACCTTCAAACCTCAGCTGCGGTGCGCCTTTCAGCGTATTTTTCGTTGGCGTCGGCAGCGTGCCCTGGCGCTGCTGCTTGAGGCCGTGATGGCTGCCGGCGGTGAGTTTAAGCGTGTCGCCATTGCCAGAAAGGGCGATGCCGTGTTCGGTAAAAAGATCATCCAGATCGGCGATGATCTGTCGGGTATTTTCCTTCGATTGTGCGTGTACACCTGACATTTCTAGCTCCTTGATATGTCGTAGGTAGAATCAAATCTAACTGTATGCATATACAGTTATCTGGATCATAGATGAGAAATTTCCTCCGTCAAGGGATTACTTTTTCCGACGCAAACTTTGCGGCTCACGATGAAATGCAGTTGACGATTGTATTTTAAGTTGTACGATGACCTACAACTTCGGCGAAGGCTGAACGGTTTCCTCACACAACGTTGCTACCCAGGGTGTTCGAATAATGAATCCACAAGAACTGAAGTCCATCCTCTCTTCCGGCCTGCTGTCTTTCCCGGTCACCGACTTCAATGCTCAGGGCGATTTCCATCGCGCGGGCTACATCAAACGTCTCGAATGGCTGGCCCCATACGGCGCCTCGGCATTGTTCGCCGCGGGCGGCACCGGTGAGTTCTTCTCTCTGGCGGCCAGCGAATATTCGGAAATCATCAAGACTGCCGTCGATACCTGCGCCACCAGCGTGCCGATTCTTGCCGGCGTAGGCGGCGCCACCCGCCAGGCCATCGAATACGCTCAGGAAGCCGAGCGTCTGGGCGCCAAAGGCCTGTTGCTGCTGCCGCACTACCTGACCGAAGCCAGCCAGGATGGTGTTGCCGACCACGTTGAAGCGGTATGCAAATCGGTAAAAATCGGCGTGGTGGTTTACAACCGCAACGTCTGCCGCCTGACCGCTCCCTTGCTGGAACGTCTGGCCGAGCGCTGCCCGAACCTGATCGGTTACAAGGATGGCCTGGGCGATATCGAGTTGATGGTGTCGATCCGTCGCCGTCTCGGTGATCGTTTCAGCTACCTGGGCGGTTTGCCGACCGCTGAAGTCTACGCCGCGGCTTACAAGGCGCTGGGCGTGCCGGTTTACTCCTCGGCGGTGTTCAACTTCATCCCGAAAACCGCAATGGATTTCTACCACGCCATTGCTCGCGAAGATCACGCCACCGTCGGCAAGATCATCGACGACTTCTTCCTGCCGTACCTGGACATCCGTAACCGCAAGGCCGGTTACGCCGTGAGCATCGTCAAGGCCGGGGCGAAAATCGCGGGTTTCGACGCTGGCCCTGTGCGTGCGCCGCTGACCGATCTGACGGGCGAAGAGTACGAAATGCTCGCCGCGCTGATCGACAAGCAAGGTGCGCAATAACACTCGATAAAACCAAGGCCGCTGAGCAATCAGCGGCTTTTTGCGTGAGGAGATCTTCAAGTGGCTGATGCAAAGCGTTACGACAACTACATCAATGGCGAATGGGTGGCGGGCAGTGATTACTGCGCCAACATCAACCCCTCCGAGCTGACCGATACCCTCGGCGATTACGCCAAGGCTGATTTGGCCCAGGTCCACGCCGCCATCGACGCCGCCCGCGCCGCGTTCCCGGCCTGGTCCACTTCGGGCATTCAGGCACGTCACGATTCGCTGGATAAAGTCGGCAGCGAGATCCTCGCCCGTCGCGAAGAACTCGGCACCTTGCTGGCCCGGGAAGAGGGCAAGACCCTACCCGAAGCCATCGGCGAAGTGACTCGCGCCGGTAACATCTTCAAGTTCTTCGCCGGTGAATGCCTGCGCCTGTCCGGCGACTATTTGCCGTCGGTGCGTCCGGGCGTCAACGTCGAAGTGACCCGCGAAGCATTGGGTGTGGTCGGCCTGATCACCCCGTGGAACTTCCCGATCGCGATCCCGGCGTGGAAAATCGCACCGGCTCTGGCTTACGGCAACTGCGTGGTGCTCAAACCTGCGGACCTGGTTCCAGGTTGCGCCTGGGCGCTGGCGGAAATCATCTCCCGCGCAGGCTTCCCGGCCGGCGTGTTCAACCTGGTGATGGGCAGCGGTCGGGTGGTTGGCGATGCGCTGGTGCAGAGCCCGAAAGTTGATGGCATCAGCTTCACTGGCTCCGTCGGTGTCGGTCGGCAGATCGCCGTCAGCTGCGTGTCGCGCCAAGCGAAAGTGCAGCTGGAAATGGGCGGCAAGAACCCGCAGATCATTCTCGATGACGCCGATCTCAAGCAAGCGGTCGAGCTGTCGGTACAGAGCGCGTTCTACTCCACCGGGCAGCGTTGCACCGCATCGAGCCGCTTCATCGTCACCGCCGGGATTCACGACAAATTCGTCGAAGCCATGACCGAGCGCATGAAGTCGATCAAGGTTGGCCACGCGCTGAAAACCGGCACTGATATCGGTCCGGTCGTCTCGCAGGCTCAGCTTGAACAGGACATGAGGTACATCGACATCGGCCAGTCCGAAGGTGCGCGTCTGGTCAGTGGCGGTGGTCTGGTGACGTGTGAAACCGAAGGCTACTTCCTCGCGCCGACGCTGTTTGCCGACAGCACAGCAGCGATGCGCATCAGCCGCGAAGAAATCTTCGGCCCGGTGGCCAACATCGTTCGCGTCGCCGATTACGAGGCAGCGCTGGCCATGGCCAACGACACCGAGTTCGGCCTGTCAGCGGGTATCGCCACCACGTCGCTGAAGTACGCCAGCCACTTCAAGCGCCACTCCCAGGCCGGGATGGTGATGGTCAACCTGCCGACCGCCGGCGTGGATTACCACGTTCCGTTCGGTGGGCGTAAAGGTTCATCCTATGGCTCACGTGAGCAAGGTCGCTATGCACAAGAGTTTTATACGGTCGTGAAGACCAGCTACATCGGCTCCTGACAGGAAACACCGCGGTATCGGCATCGATACCGCAACCCTCGCGGGATTGTGGGACTGTAGGAACTGTCGAGTGAAACGAGGCTGCGATCTTTTGATCTTAAAAACAAAGATCGCAGCCTCGTTTCACTCGACAGCTCCTACGGCCCCTACAGCCCCTACGGGGAACACAACAGTTTCACCCGCGCATAAAAATAATCAGTGGGAGTACATCTACAATGCAATCGACCAAGCCGACTCACGTCCGCTATTTGATCCTGCTCATGCTGTTTTTGGTGACCACGATCAACTACGCCGACCGGGCCACCATCGCAATCGCCGGCTCTAGCCTGCAAAAAGACCTCGGCATCGACGCGGTCACCCTCGGTTATATCTTCTCCGCATTCGGTTGGGCCTACGTGGCCGGGCAAATTCCCGGTGGCTGGCTGCTGGACCGTTTCGGTTCGAAAAAAATCTACGCGCTGAGCATCTTCACCTGGTCGCTGTTCACTGTGCTGCAAGGCTATGTCGGTGAGTTCGGCATGTCCACGGCGGTGGTTGCGCTGTTCATGCTGCGCTTTTTGGTGGGCCTGGCCGAAGCGCCATCCTTCCCCGGCAACGCACGCATCGTGGCGGCCTGGTTCCCGACCGCTGAACGCGGCACAGCGTCTGCGATCTTCAACTCGGCGCAATACTTCGCCACTGTGTTGTTCGCACCGCTAATGGGCTGGATCGTCTACAGCTTCGGCTGGCAGCACGTGTTCATCGTCATGGGGCTGATCGGCATCGTCTTTTCAGGGATCTGGCTGAAGGTGATCTACAGCCCGCGTCAGCACCCGATGATCAACGACGCCGAATTCAAGCACATCGCCGACAATGGCGGCATGGTCGATATGGACCAGGACCAGGACAAGGGCAAAGGCAAAAAAGGCGACGGTCCGAAGTGGGACTACATCCGCCAGCTGCTGACCAACCGCATGATGCTCGGCGTGTATCTGGGCCAGTACTGCATCAACGGCATCACCTACTTCTTCCTCACCTGGTTCCCGGTGTACCTGGTGCAGGAGCGCGGCATGACCATCCTCAAGGCTGGTTTCATTGCCTCGCTGCCGGCGATCTGCGGGTTTATCGGTGGTGTGCTCGGCGGGGTGATTTCTGATTACCTGCTGCGCAAAGGTCACTCGCTGACCTTCGCCCGCAAGGCGCCGATCATCGCCGGCCTGCTGGTTTCCAGTAGCATCGTGGCCTGCAACTATGTGGACGTGGAATGGATGGTCGTCGGCTTCATGGCCCTGGCCTTCTTCGGCAAAGGCGTGGGCGCGTTGGGCTGGGCGGTGGTGTCCGACACCTCGCCGAAACAGATCGCCGGTCTCAGCGGTGGCCTGTTCAACACCTTCGGCAACATTGCGTCGATCACCACGCCAATCGTTATCGGCTACATCATCAGCTCCACCGGCTCGTTCAAATGGGCGCTGGTGTTCGTCGGTTGCAATGCGCTGGTTGCAGTCTTCAGCTATCTGGTGATCGTTGGCCCGATCAAGCGTGTGGTACTCAAAGAGCCGCCTGTCAGCGGTCCTGAAACCAACAGTAAATTGTCCGAAGCGCATTCCTGAGGAGCGGCGTCATGCAGTTGATTGAACATTCCGACTCGCCGCGCTACATCCGCCTGCACGAGCGGGACAATGTGGTGATCGTGGTCAATGATCAGGGCGTACCGGCCGGTACGGAATTCCCCGATGGCCTGGTCACCGTGGATTTCGTGCCGCAGAGCCACAAGGTCACCCTCGAGGACATTCCCGAGGGTGGCCAGGTGATTCGTTACGGCCAGACCATTGGGTATGCGTTGCAGCCAATTCCTCGCGGCAGCTGGGTCAAGGAAGATCAACTGCGCATGCCGACGGCGCCGCCACTGGACAGCCTGCCGCTGTCCACCGAAGTGCCGGCCGCGCAGGCACCGCTGGAAGGCTTCACCTTCGAGGGTTATCGCAACGCCGACGGCACCGTCGGCACGCGCAACATTCTTGGCATCACCACCACCGTGCAGTGCGTTACCGGCGTGCTGGATCACGCCGTGAAACGCATCAAGGACGAGTTGCTGCCCAAGTATCCGCACGTCGATGACGTGGTGGCGCTGACCCACAGTTACGGCTGCGGCGTGGCGATCACCGCCACCGACGCGTACATCCCGATCCGCACCGTGCGCAATCTGGCGCGCAACCCGAACCTGGGTGGCGAAGCGTTGGTGATCAGCCTGGGCTGTGAGAAATTGCAGGCCGGGCAGGTGATGCACGAAAACGATAGCTCGGTGGATTTGAGCGATCCATGGTTGTACCGCTTGCAGGATTCCAGTCACGGTTTCACCGAGATGATCGAGCAGATCATGGCGCTGGCCGAGACTCGTTTGAAGAAGCTCGACCTGCGTCGTCGGGAAACCGTGCCGGCGTCCGAGCTGATCCTCGGCATGCAGTGCGGCGGCAGCGATGCGTTCTCTGGCATCACTGCCAATCCGGCGCTAGGTTACGCCTCGGACCTGTTGCTGCGGGCCGGTGCGACGGTGATGTTTTCCGAAGTCACCGAAGTGCGCGACGCGATTTACTTGCTGACGTCCCGCGCCGAAACCGAGGAAGTGGCTCAGGAACTGGTGCGGGAGATGGACTGGTACGACCGTTACCTGGCCAAGGGCGAAGCGGATCGCAGTGCCAACACCACGCCGGGGAACAAGAAGGGCGGGTTGTCGAACATTGTCGAGAAGTCGCTGGGCTCGATCGTCAAGTCCGGCAGCAGCGCGATCAATGGGGTACTGGGCCCGGGCGAGCGCTTCAAGCACAAAGGGCTGATTTTCTGCGCGACCCCGGCCAGCGATTTTGTCTGCGGGACGTTGCAGTTGGCGGCGGGGATGAACCTGCACGTATTCACCACCGGGCGGGGGACCCCTTATGGGTTGGCGATGGCACCGGTGGTGAAGGTATCGACCCGCACGGAACTGGCGCAACGCTGGCCGGATTTGATCGATATCGATGCCGGGCGAATTGCTACCGGGCGAGCGTCGATTGAAGAGCTTGGCTGGGAGTTGTTCCACTACTACCTGGACGTGGCCAGTGGCAAGAAACAGACGTGGGCCGAGCAGCATAAGCTGCACAACGACATCACCTTGTTCAATCCTGCGCCGATCACCTGATCCTGTGGCGAGGGAGCTTGCTCCCGCTGGGGCGCGAAGCGGCCCCAAAGTGGGCCTGCTGCGCAGTCCAGCGGGAGCAAGCTCCCTCGCCACAGGTTACTCATCGCCTGCTGGTCTACCAGACGCCGGAGTCCCCAGTGGCTTATCATTAGCCCCCTAACGACGTCCACCCAAGGTTCCCCCCGGCATGCTGGCTATTTTCCTCGAAACCCTGAACATCACCGCGCCGGTGTTTGCCATGCTGTTTCTGGGGGCGCTGCTCAAGCGCATCGACTGGATCAACGACAACTTCATTCATACCGCGTCGGCCCTGGTGTTCAACGTCACCATGCCGGCGTTGCTGTTTCTGGGCATCTTGCATGCCGACCTGCATGCCGCGCTGCAACCGGCGCTGCTGATCTATTTCTCGATTGCCACACTGATGTCTTTTGCGATTGCCTGGGGCTGGGCGATCTGGAAATGCCCGCGGGAAGACCGGGGCATCTACACCCAAGGTGCGTTTCGCGGTAACAACGGCGTTATCGGCCTGGCACTGGCGGCGAGCATGTACGGCGACTATGGGATTTCCCTCGGGGCCATTCTCGCGGCGTTGGTGATCCTGTTCTACAACACGCTCTCGACCATCGTGCTGGCTGTCTACAGCCCGGTGATCAAGTCTGACCCGTGGAGCATCTGCAAGAGCGTGATGGTTAACCCGCTGATCATCAGCGTGTTGGCGGCGACGCCGTTTGCGTATTTCAAGATCGGTTTGCCGGGATGGCTGGAAACGTCCGGCCAGTATCTGGCACAAACCACCTTGCCGTTGGCGTTGATCTGCATCGGCGGCACGTTGTCGCTGGCGGCGATGCGCAAAAGCGGCACGATGGCGCTCAGTTCAAGCCTGGTGAAGATGATCGGTCTGCCGGTGCTGGCGACACTCGGTGCCTGGCTCTGGGGTTTTCGCGGGGCGGAGTTGGGGATTCTGTTTCTGTACTTCGGCAGCCCCACCGCGGCGGCCAGTTTCGTCATGGCGCGGCAGGCCAATGGCAATCATGAATTGGCGGCAGCGATCATCGTGATTACCACGCTGATGGCGGCGGTTACCACCAACGTCGGGATCTTTTTGTTGCAGTGGGGTGGGTGGGCGTAGGAGCTGCCGAAGGCTGCGATCTTTTGATCTTGATTTTTGGCGTGCTCGAAGGTGACAAAGATCAAAAGATCGCAGCCTTCGGCAGCTCCTACAAGGCTGTGATCTTTTTCAATGCGGCGAAATTACTCCGGCTTCTGGTAGCTATCAATCACTTCCTGCGCCGCCCGAAACGCATCGATCGCCGCAGGCACGCCGGCATACACCGCGCAATGCAGCAGCGCCTCGCGAATTTCTTCCACGGTGCAGCCGTTGTTCAGCGCGCCACGCACGTGGCCTTTCAGTTCTTGCGGGCACTTCAACGCGGTCAGCGCGGCGAGGGTGATCAGGCTGCGGGTTTTCAGCGGCAGACCTTCACGGTTCCACACACCGCCCCAGGCGTGTTCGTTGACGAAGTCCTGCAGCGGCTGGGTGAACTCGGTAGCGTTGCCCAAGGCGCGGTCGACGAAAGCGTCGCCCATCACTTGGCGGCGGACTTCAACCCCAGACTTTTTATCAGTGCTCATGGCAATTCCCTCTTGTGGTGTTGTCGACGCCAGGCGCGTAGCGAGGTGAACAGCAAATACGCTCCCAGCGCCGGCAGGACGTAAAACAGCATCAGGTGTTCAAGCTTGCCGGCCAGCGGCATCCCGGTGGTGAACGACACCACGTGCAGCCCATAGGCCAGGTACAAACCCAAGAACAATAGGCCTTCGGCGCGCGTCAGGCGGTAGCCGGAATAGAACACCGGCAGGCACAACACCGCGACACCGAGCATCACCGGCAGGTCGAAATCCAAAGCATTCGGCGAGACTGACAGTGGCGACGGCGCGATCAAAGCGGTCAGCCCGAGCACGCCCAAGAGGTTGAGCAGATTGCTGCCGATTACGTTGCCCACCGCGATGTCCCGCTGACCGCGCAACGCGGCGATCAACGAAGTGGCCAGCTCCGGCAGGGACGTGCTGACGGCGACGATCGTCAGGCCGATGATCCGCTCCGACAACCCAAGGTCGGTCGCGACCGCCACCGCGGCGCCGAGCAGCAAGTGCCCGGCGAACACCAGCATCACCAGCCCGGCAATTATCATCAGCACGCTGCCGAACCAGGACGCCTGTCCTGCGTCATGTGCGCCCGATGGCGGACGGGCCGAATGCCGCGACTGGCGCAGCAGCAAACCCAGATACAGCACCAGCGCGGCCAGCAGCAGCATGCCGTCGAACCGGTTCAGTTCTTCGTTCCATGCCAGTACGAACACCAGCAGGCTGGCGCCGATCATCAGCGGAATGTCCAGGCGCACCAATTGCCGCGAAACCCGCAGCGGAATAATCAGCGCCGAGAGCCCGAGGGTGACGAGGATGTTGAAGATGCTGCTGCCGATCACGCTACCGACGGCGATGTCGGCGTTTTGCGCCAGAGTGGCTTGCAGGCTGACCGCCATCTGCGGTGCGCTGCTGCCGAGGGCCACGATGGTCAGGCCGATGATCAGCGGCCGCACATGCAGTCGCGCGGCCAGGCGCACGGCGGCGCGCACCATCAGCTCGGCGCCGGCAATCAGTAAAAACAGACCGCTGAACAATTCAATCACGCTGATCAGGGGTAAATCGGCCAGTCCGAAAATAGTCAGCGCTCCATTTATCAGTCGTCGAGGGCTTGCACGCGAACTTTAGCGGTGCCACTGCGCAGCATGCCCAACTGTTCGGCCGCTTCACGTGACACGTCGATCAGGCGCCCACGCGAGTATGGCCCGCGGTCGTTGATGCGCACCACGCAGGATCTGTCGTTATTCAGGTTGGTAATCTTTACCCGGGTGCCGAATGGCAACTGGCGGTGGGCGGCGGTCAGGCCGTGCTGGTTGAAACGCTCGCCGCTGGCGGTGCGTTTGCCATGGTGTTTGGCGCCGTAATACGAAGCTACGCCGGCCTTGTCGTAGCCGTGTGGATCGATGTTATCCGTACTGGCGCAACCGGCCAGCAGAGAGAGCAGGGCGCAGGCACTGAGCAGACGCTTCATTTAAAAGGCTCCCAAAATAAATGTGGCGAGGGAGCTTGCTCCCGCTCGGCCGCGAAGCGGTCGCAAAATCGGCTGATGCATTCTTGCTGAAAGAATGCGGTTGCCCATTTGGGTCTGCTTCGCAGACCAGCGGGAGCAAGCTCCCTCGCCACAGGGAATGGAGCCAATATTTAGAACTGGCTCCATTCTCATCAGCCTTCGAGCTTGCTTTTAAGCAGTTCGTTGACCTGTTGCGGGTTGGCCTTGCCTTTGGAGGCTTTCATGGCCTGGCCGACGAAGAAACCGAACATTTTGCCGCGCTTGGCTTCGTCTGCCGCGCGGTATTGTTCGACTTGCTCGGTGTTGGCCGCGAGCATTTCGTCCAGCACCGCCGAGATCGCGCCGGTGTCGGTCACTTGCTTGAGGCCGCGCTTGTAGATGATCTCGTCCGCGCTGCCTTCGCCGTTGGCCATGGCTTCAAACACCACCTTGGCGATTTTGCCGGAGATGGTGTTGTCCTTGATGCGCAGCAGCATGCCGCCCAGTTGCTCGGCCGAAACCGGCGACTGGTCGATGTCCAGGCCTTGCTTGTTCAACAGGCTGCCCAGTTCAACCATCACCCAGTTAGCCGCCAGTTTGGCATCGCCACTGATGCTCACCACTTTCTCGAAGTAATCGGCTTGCTCGCGGCTGGTGGCCAGGACGCTGGCGTCGTACACCGACAGACCGAACTGTTCCTGGAAGCGCTCGCGTTTCTGTGGTGGCAGTTCTGGCAGAGTGGCGCGCACGTCGTCGAGGAACGAGTCTTCGATGACCACCGGCAACAGGTCCGGATCGGGGAAGTAACGATAGTCGTTGGCTTCCTCTTTGCTGCGCATCGGACGGGTTTCGTCCTTGTTCGGATCGTACAGACGGGTCTGCTGAATCACTTTGCCGCCGTCTTCGATCAGCTCGATCTGACGTTGCACTTCGGTGTTGATCGCCTTCTCGATGAAGCGGAACGAGTTGACGTTCTTGATCTCGCAGCGTGTACCGAATTCAACCTGACCCTTTGGACGGATCGACACGTTGCAGTCGCAACGCAGCGAACCTTCGGCCATGTTGCCGTCACAGATTCCCAGGTAACGCACCAGTGCATGGATTGCCTTGACGTAAGCCACGGCTTCCTTGGCGCTGCGCATGTCCGGCTCGGAAACGATCTCCAGCAACGGCGTGCCGGCGCGGTTCAGGTCGATGCCGGTGGCACCGTTGAACTCTTCGTGCAGGCTTTTACCGGCGTCTTCTTCCAGGTGCGCGCGGGTGATGCCGACGCGTTTGACCGTGCCGTCTTCCAGCGCGATGTCCAGGTGGCCCTTGCCGACGATCGGCAATTCCATCTGGCTGATCTGGTAGCCCTTGGGCAGGTCCGGGTAGAAATAGTTTTTGCGGGCGAACACGTTGTGCTGGCCGATCTCGGCATCGATGGCCAGACCGAACATCACCGCCATGCGCACCGCTTCCTGGTTCAGCACCGGCAATACGCCAGGCATACCCAGGTCAACCAGGCTGGCCTGGGTGTTCGGCTCGGAACCGAAAGTGGTGGAGCTACCGGAAAAGATTTTCGACCGGGTGGTGAGCTGGGTATGAATCTCCAGCCCGATCACGACTTCCCATTGCATGTGTTTCTCCTCAGAAGCCGGTTGGGGTGCGGGTGTGCCAGTCAGTGTTTTGCTGATACTGATGGGCAACGTTCAACAGGCGGCCTTCCTGGAAATACGGGGCGAGCAACTGCACGCCGACCGGCAGGCCATCGACAAAACCTGCAGGCATGGACAAGCCCGGCAGACCGGCGAGGTTGGCGGTGATGGTGTAGACGTCTTCCAGGTACGCAGCGACCGGGTCGCTGTTCTTGGCGCCAAGCTTCCAGGCCGGGTTCGGCGTGGTTGGGCCGAGGATGATGTCGACCTCATTGAAGGCCGCCATGAAGTCGTTCTTGATCAGGCGACGGATTTTCTGCGCCTTCAAATAGTAGGCGTCGTAGTAGCCGGCCGACAGCGCATAGGCACCGACCATGATCCGGCGCTGCACTTCCGGGCCGAACCCTTCGCCACGGGAACGCTTGTACAGGTCTTCCAGGTTTTTCGGATTTTCGCAGCGATAGCCGAAACGCACGCCGTCGAAACGCGACAGGTTGGAAGAGGCTTCCGCCGGGGCGATCACGTAGTACGCAGGAATGGCGTGCTGCATGTTCGGCAGGCTGATTTCCTTGACCACGGCACCGAGCTTTTTCAGCTCTTCGACACTGGCCATGATCAGGTCGGCGATGCGTGGGTCCAGACCTGCGCTGAAGTATTCCTTCGGCACGCCGATGCGCAGGCCTTGCAGCGAACCGTTGAGGCCGGCGCTGTAATCAGGCACGGGCTCGTCGATGCTGGTGGAGTCCTGCGGGTCGAAACCGGCCATGCCTTGCAGCAGGATCGCGCAGTCTTCGGCGGTGCGGGCCAATGGGCCGCCCTGATCGAGACTGGACGCGTAGGCAATCATGCCCCAGCGCGAAACGCGACCGTACGTCGGTTTCAGGCCGGTGAGGTTGGTCAGTGCTGCGGGCTGACGAATCGAGCCGCCGGTGTCGGTACCCGTCGCCGCTGGCAACAGACGAGCGGCAACCGCAGCCGCCGAACCGCCAGACGAGCCGCCCGGAACGTGTTCCAGGTTCCACGGGTTTTTCACTGCGCCGTAGTAACTCGACTCGTTGGCCGACCCCATGGCGAATTCGTCCATGTTGGTCTTGCCCAGGGTCACAGCCCCGGCAGCGGCCAGTTTGGCGACCACGGTGGCGTCGTACGGTGCTTTAAAGTTGTCGAGCATCTTCGAGCCGCAGCTGGTGCGGATGCCCTGGGTGCAGAACAGGTCTTTGTGCGCGATCGGCGCGCCAAGCAGGGCGCCGCTCTCACCGTTGGCCCGGCGAGCGTCAGCGGTTTTCGCCTGCTGCAGCGCCAGGTCTTCGGTGAGGCTGATGAAACTGTTGAGCTGCGGGTCGAGCTGGGCGATGCGCGCCAGCAAGACTTTGGTCAGCTCTTCGGAAGAAAACTTTTTATCGGCGAGTCCGCGGGCGATCTCGGCCAGAGTCAATTGATGCATTGCAGGCTCTTTCCCTTTAGTCGATGACTTTCGGAACCAGATACAGGCCGTTTTCGACCGCTGGTGCGATGGACTGATAGGCCTCGCGATGATTGGTTTCGGTCACGACGTCTGCACGCAGGCGCTGGCTCGCTTCCAATGGGTGGGCCAGCGGCTCGATACCGTCGGTATTGACCGCTTGCATTTCGTCGACCAGCCCGAGAATGCTGTTCAGGGCCGAAGTGATGTGTGGAAGATCGGCATCATTGAGGCCAAGGCAGGCCAAATGAGCGATTTTTTCCACGTCGGAGCGTTCAAGCGCCATGGGATTCTCCAGTGGAAAACAGAACGGACGGCGTCCGTGTGTTAGATTGTCGGAACACTACCGCATTTCTACGGTCTCAAGGCCGCGATTGTGGGGCTTGGTGCACAGAAAAGCGGCCAATTTAACATATTGGCGCCTTGCCCAAAATCCCTGTCGTTGTTAGAGTTTGCCGCACTTTTTTACCCACGCGTTGCCTAGGGTCCCTTTCCCATGTTCAAGAAACTGCGTGGCATGTTTTCCAGCGATCTTTCCATTGACCTGGGCACTGCCAACACCCTTATTTACGTGCGCGAGCGCGGTATCGTCCTGAATGAGCCATCAGTTGTGGCTATTCGGACACACGGTAACCAGAAAAGTGTCGTTGCTGTCGGCACCGAGGCCAAGCGTATGCTCGGCCGTACGCCGGGCAACATTGCTGCCATTCGTCCGATGAAGGACGGTGTGATCGCCGACTTCAGCGTCTGCGAAAAAATGCTGCAGTACTTTATCAACAAGGTTCACGAAAACAGCTTTCTGCAGCCTAGCCCTCGTGTGCTGATCTGCGTTCCATGCAAATCCACCCAGGTTGAGCGTCGTGCCATCCGTGAATCGGCCCTTGGTGCCGGTGCCCGTGAAGTGTTCCTGATCGAAGAGCCGATGGCTGCTGCGATCGGTGCCGGCCTGCCGGTGGAAGAAGCTCGCGGTTCGATGGTTGTCGATATCGGTGGCGGTACCACTGAAATCGCGCTGATCTCCCTCAACGGTGTGGTCTATGCCGAATCCGTACGGGTTGGCGGCGACCGCTTCGACGAAGCGATCATCACCTACGTGCGTCGCAACTACGGCAGCCTGATCGGCGAATCCACTGCCGAGCGCATCAAACAGGAAATCGGTACGGCTTACCCGGGCGGCGAAGTTCGCGAAGTCGACGTTCGTGGCCGTAACCTGGCCGAAGGCGTTCCACGCGCATTCACCCTGAATTCCAATGAAGTGCTGGAAGCTCTGCAAGAGTCCCTGGCCACCATCGTTCAAGCCGTGAAAAGCGCACTGGAGCAATCGCCTCCGGAGCTGGCATCGGATATCGCCGAACGTGGTCTGGTACTGACCGGTGGTGGCGCCTTGCTGCGCGACCTCGACAAGTTGCTGGCCCAGGAAACCGGTCTGCCGGTGATCGTCGCCGAAGACCCGTTGACCTGCGTTGCACGCGGCGGTGGCCGTGCATTGGAAATGATGGATAAACACACCATGGATCTGCTTTCCAGCGAATAAGTCGCCGGATCGCCTCTATGCTGTTGAGCGCGCAGGCAGCACTTTGCAGTGCTGCCTGTTGCGTTTATCTTCTGTCAGTCTGCATCCAGGCCGGTTTGATGCCGTATGAATAAAGAGAACATTTGCCTGGGAGGAGCGGCTTATTAAACCGCTTTTCACCAAAGGCCCCTCACTGGGCGTGCGCTTGTTGGTGCTGGCCGTGCTATCGGTCGCGCTGATGGTGGTCGATGCCCGCTTCACACTGCTCAAGCCAGTGCGTAGCCAAATGTCGCTGGTGCTGATGCAGTCTTACTGGGTCACCGACCTGCCGCAGCGGCTATGGCAAGGTGTGGCCAGCCAATTTGGCAGCCGGACCGAACTGGTCGCTGAAAACGAAAAACTCAAAACCGAAAACCTGCTGTTGCAGGGGCGTATGCAAAAGCTGGCCGCCCTGACCGAGCAGAATGTTCGGCTGCGCGAGCTGCTCAACTCTTCCGCGCTGGTCAACGAAAAGGTCGAAGTGGCCGAGTTGATCGGCATGGACCCCAACCCCTTTACCCATCGCATCATCATCAATAAAGGTGAGCGCGACGGTGTGGTCCTCGGTCAGCCGGTGCTCGATGCCCGCGGCCTGATGGGGCAGGTGGTCGAGTTGATGCCGTATACCTCTCGCGTACTGTTGCTGACTGATACCACCCACAGCATTCCGGTGCAGGTGAACCGTAACGGTCTGCGGGCGATTGCCAGCGGCACCGGTAACCCGGAACGTCTGGAGTTGCGGCATGTGGCCGATACCGCCGACATCAAAGAAGGCGATTTGCTGGTCAGCTCCGGCCTCGGTCAACGTTTTCCGGCGGGTTACCCGGTGGCGACGGTCAAGGAAGTGATTCACGATTCCGGTCAACCGTTCGCCATCGTCCGTGCGGTGCCGACTGCTGCTTTGAACCGCAGCCGTTATCTGTTGTTGGTGTTCAGTGACGGACGCACGCCTGAGGAGCGCGCCAACGACGCCGCCCAGGCTCAGGAAGCGCTGGACCAGCATGGCGGTGGGCCGATCATTCCCGCAACCGTGCCCAAGCCTGCCGTGTCGGTGATACCGGCTGCTGTTGCGGCTCCGGCTGCGCCGGCGGTTGCCCCTGCTACCACAACCCCGGCAGCCGCTGCTCATGCCGCCAGCAAGCCACCCGCATCGGCAGCGGTCGCCGTCAAACCACCGGCGGCCCAACCCGCTGCCGTGAAGCCTGCTGCCAAACCGCCTGTCTCCGCGCCGGCTACCACTGGGGGAAGAGAATAATGGGCGGTACTACTTCCTCCCGAAATGGCTGGATGGTCTGGTTGACCTTTGCCATTGGCATGCTGCTCAGCGTTTCGCCGTTGCCGCAATTCATGGAAATCCTGCGGCCTCTATGGCTGGCCTTGCTGTTGGCCTTTTGGGCGCTGGCCCTGCCGCAGAAAGTCGGCATGGTGACCGCCTGGTGCCTGGGGCTGGCCGAAGATGTGCTGTATGGCACGTTGCTGGGCCAGAACGCGTTGATCCTCACACTCATTACCTTCCTGGTGCTATCGCTGCAACAGCGCCTGCGCATGTTCCCGATGTGGCAACAGAGCCTGGTGATCCTGGTGATCTTCGGCCTCGCCCAACTGGTTCAGTTGTGGCTGAGCGCCCTGACCGGCAATCGCCAGCCGACCCTGGCCCTGGTGTTACCGGCACTGGTCAGCGCGTTGCTCTGGCCCTGGATCAGCTACGGTTTGCGCGGTTTGCGTCGACGCTACAAAATCAATTAATTCGGTCAGGCATTTGCCCATAACCTCGACAGGGAGATGTCTTGATGAAACAGCTGTACCTCGCCTCAGGCTCGCCGCGTCGGCGTGAACTGCTCACGCAGATCGGCGTGCCGTTCTCCGTCATCAGCGCGGACATCGATGAAACCCCTTTACCTGAAGAATGCCCATCAGCCTATGTCGAGCGCCTGGCGCGCAGCAAGGCCGAGGCCGGGCATGGCACGGTCGTGTCCGACGCCGATTTCTGCGTGCTGGGGGCCGACACCGCCGTGGTGCTGGACGGGAAAATTCTCGGCAAGCCGGTGGACGAAGCCGACGCATGCGCCATGCTTATGCTGTTGTCCGGGCGCGAACATGAAGTGCTGACCGCGATTGCGGTGCGCGATGGCGAGCGCTGCGAGTCTTTGGTGGTACGCAGTCTGGTGCGTTTTCGCACCATCGACCGTGATGAAGCCGCGGCCTACTGGGCCAGCGGCGAACCCCGGGACAAGGCGGGCGGTTACGGGATTCAAGGGCTGGGCGCGGTGTTTGTCGCCGGGCTTAATGGCAGCTACTCGGCAGTGGTCGGATTGCCGTTGTGCGAAACCTGCGAGCTGCTTGGCCATTTCGGCATACCCTGTTGGCAAACCCTTAACGCGCACTGAGCGTCGTACTGACAAGATGCGGCCATTATCGTGAACATGCCTGAACGAGACCCTGCCATGAGTGAAGAGATCCTGATCAACATCACGCCGATGGAATCGCGCGTGGCGGTGGTCGAAAACGGTGTTCTGCAAGAGGTCCATGTCGAGCGCACGCAAAAGCGCGGGATCGTCGGCAACATCTATAAAGGCAAAGTCGTGCGGGTATTGCCAGGCATGCAGGCCGCCTTCGTCGATATCGGTCTGGACCGCGCCGCGTTCATTCATGCCTCGGAGATTTCTCTTCGCGAAGGCCCGACGGTGGAAAGCATCAGTGCGCTGGTTCATGAAGGTCAAAGCCTGGTGGTGCAAGTCACCAAGGACCCGATCGGCTCCAAAGGCGCACGCCTGACCACGCAGCTGTCGATTCCGTCGCGCTATCTGGTGTACATGCCTCGCACCGCTCATGTCGGCATCTCCCTGAAGATCGAGGAAGAAGCCGAGCGCGAACGCCTCAAGCAGGTGGTCACCGATTGCGTGGCCAAAGAAGGCATCAAGGAAGCCGGCGGTTTCATTTTGCGTACCGCTGCCGAGGGGGCCGGGGCCGATGAAATTCTCATGGATATTCGTTACCTGCGCAGGCTCTGGGATCAGATCAACGAACAGATCAAGACCATCAGCGCGCCGAGTGTGATCTACGAAGACCTCGGCCTTGCACTGCGCACCTTGCGTGACCTGGTGAGTCCGAAGATCGAAAAGATCCGCATCGATTCCCGGGAAACCTTCCAGAAAACCACGCAGTTCGTCGCTGAACTGATGCCAGAAATTGCCGACCGTCTGGAGCATTACCCTGGCGAGCGGCCGATCTTCGACCTGTACGGTGTCGAAGACGAAATCCAGAAAGCCCTGGAGCGCAAGGTGCCGCTCAAGTCCGGCGGCTATCTGGTGGTCGATCCGGCAGAAGCCATGAGCACCATCGACGTCAATACCGGGGCCTTCGTCGGTCATCGCAACCTCGAAGAAACCATCTTCAAGACCAACCTCGAAGCCGCCACCGCCATTGCCCGTCAGCTGCGTCTGCGTAATCTGGGCGGGATTATCATCATCGACTTCATCGACATGGAAGATGAAGAACATCAGCGTCAGGTGTTGCGAACCCTCGAGAAGCAACTGGAACGCGATCACGCCAAGACCAATATCATCGGCATCACTGAGCTGGGCCTGGTGCAGATGACCCGCAAGCGCACCCGCGAAAGTCTTGAGCAAGTGCTGTGCGAACCGTGCAGCAGTTGCCAGGGTCGCGGCAAACTCAAGACGCCGGAAACCGTGTGCTACGAGATCTTCCGCGAAATCCTGCGCGAGGCCCGGGCCTATCAGGCCGAGGGCTATCGGGTGTTGGCGAATCAGAAAGTGGTCGACCGTTTGCTCGACGAAGAGTCGGGCAACGTCGCCGAGCTCGAAGGCTTTATCGGGCGTACCATTCGGTTCCAGGTGGAAACCATGTATTCCCAGGAACAATACGACGTGGTGTTGCTCTGAATCGTTGTGTTTCACCTCCACTAGAACGGCTGGCCTCAGCTTTTTGCAGTATTTTTGCCATGGGAGCCAACTGACATGGACCGTCTGACACGCATTTTGGCCACACTGACCCGCTGGGGTCTGGGCCTGTGCGCGTTGGTTTTGGTGCTGATGGCGCTGTTCGTCAGCCTCGGCCGAGAGCTGACGCCGCTGGTGGCCGAGTACCGTGCCGACGTCGAAGACAAAGCCAGCGATGCCTTGGGCATGCCTCTGCAGATCGGCAAGCTGGAAGGCAACTGGAGCGGTTTCGCCCCGGTTCTTTTGGCTCATGACGTGATGGTCGGCGCGGGCTCCAATGCCCTGCGCCTGGATCAAGTGCGCGCGGTGCCGGATCTCTGGGCCAGCCTGCTCGCGCGCGAAGTGCGCATTGCACACCTGGAGCTCAATGGCCTGCAGATCAGCCTCAAGGAAGGCGAAGACGGTCATTGGGCGCTGGAAGGTTTGCCGGTGCAGCAGAACCAGCCTCTGGATCCGGAGCAACTGCTCAATCGCATGCAGATGATCCAGCAGCTGTCGGTGCTCGACAGCCAGATCACCTTGCAGCCGTTGGGAGAGTCGCCACTCACCCTGACGTATGTCGGCCTGAATCTGAAAACCGGTCCATCTCGCCAGCGGCTCGATGCCCGTTTGACCCTGCCCGACGGCCAGCCGGTGGCGATGAGCTTGCGCACCCGTTTGCGCGCAGCCCAATGGAAGGACGGTGAAGCGGACGCTTACCTGAGCCTGCCGCAAAGCGATTGGTCGAAATGGTTGCCCGAGCGCCTGACCCAGCAATGGAATTTCTCCGAGATCAAGGCCGGTGGCGAGCTCTGGATGAACTGGAGCAAAGGCACTTTGCAACGCGCTGCGATTCGTTTGAACGCACCGCAACTCAAGGGCGCCTATGCCGAACGCAAGCCGATCCAGATCAACAATCTGGCGCTGAACGGGTATTTCCAGCGCAGTTCCACTGGCGTCCTGGTGACTCTGGACTCCCTGGCCATGAACCTGGGTGACAGCCGCTGGGAATCGAAACTGCAATTTCAACAAACGGCTGCGACAGACAAGGCGCCAGAGCTCTTGCATCTGCAAGCCGACCGTCTCGATCTCACACCGCTCACTCCGCTGCTGAACGCACTGGGCCCGCTGCCCGAGGGGATCGCCACGGCGGTCGAGCGGCTCAAGGTCACCGGCGTCTTGCGCAATGTGCTGATCGACTTTCGCCCAGCCGCTACCGATGACACTAAATTCAGCTTTGCCGCCAACCTGGAAAAAGTCGGCTTCAACGCTTATCGCGGTGCGCCAGCGGTGCGCAATGTCAGTGGCAGCATCAGCGGCGACCTCGGGCAGGGCGAGCTGCGCATGGACAGCAAGGATTTCTCCCTGCATCTGGACCCCATTTTCGCCAAGCCATGGCAATACATTCAAGCCAACGCCCGGTTGACCTGGAAACTCGACAAAGAAGCTTTCACCCTGATCGCACCGTACCTGAAAGTGCTGGGCGAGGAGGGCAAAATTGCCGGCGATTTCCTGATACGCCTGCATTTCGATCACACCCAGGAAGACTACATGGACCTGCGAGTCGGTCTGGTGGATGGCGACGGTCGCTACACCGCCAAGTACCTGCCGACGGTTCTCAGCCCGGGGCTGGACGAATGGCTGCGCACCGCGATTCTCAAAGGCGCGGTGGATGAAGGCTTCTTCCAGTACCAGGGTTCGCTGAACCACGGCGCCGCCGAAACGGCTCGCAGCATCAGCCTGTTCTTCAAGGTCCACGATGCCGAACTGGCATTTCAGCCAGGCTGGCCGCATGTCAGCAAGGTCAGCGGCGATGTGTTCATCGAAGACAGCGGCGTGCGGATCCTCGCGAGCGAGGGCCAATTGCTCGATACTCAGGTCCGTGACGTTTACGTCAACATTCCTCGTGTGCCTGCCGGGCAGAGCACTCATCTGTTCCTCGATGGCGCCTTTTCTGGTGGGTTGGGCGATGGCCTGAAGATTTTGCAGCAAGCGCCCATTGGCACTGCCGAGACGTTCGCTGGCTGGGAAGGCGAGGGCGATCTGCAAGGCAAGCTCAAACTCGATATCCCGCTGGTCAAAGGCGAGCAGCCGAAAATTCTCGTCGACTTCAAGACTGCCAAGGCCCGTTTGAAACTCAGTGAACCCATTCTGGAACTGACGCAACTCAAGGGCGATTTCCGTTTCGACAGCACCAAGGGGCTGAGCGGGCAAAAGATCACGGCGCGCGCCTTCGACAAGCCGGTGACCGCACAGATATTCGCTGAAGGCAGCCCGGGCAAGCTCAACACCCGGGTTGCGGCGACGAGTGAGGTCGAGGTCAAAAAACTCACTGAATGGCTGAATGTCACTCAGCCATTGCCGGTGACGGGGACGATCCCTTATCAGCTGCAATTGAACCTTGCTGGCGCCGACAGTCAATTGATGGTCAGCTCCAATCTCAAAGGCGCGGCGGTGGATTTGCCGGCACCGTTCGGCATGGCGGCCGATGTCGGGCGCGATACCGTGTTCCGCATGACCCTGCAGGGACCGGAGCGGCGTTACTGGGCCACCTATGGTGATCTGGCGAGTTTCACGTTTGCGGCACCGGCCGGCAATTTCACCGACGGTCGCGGCGAGTTGTTTCTCGGTGGCGGCAGTGCCGTGTTGCCCGGCGCCAAAGGCTTGCGCGTGCGTGGGGTATTGTCCGAGCTGGATGTCGCCCCCTGGCAGGATCTGGTGAGCAAATATGCTGGCCAGGATCCGGGCGGCAGTGCCAAACAGTTGCTCAGTGGCGCGGATCTGAAGGTTGGAAAACTCACGGGTTTCGGCACCACCCTCGATCAGGCATCGGTGAAGTTGACGCGTAAACCGGCCGCGTGGGCCTTGCAACTCGACAGTCAGCAGGCCAAGGGCAGCGTCGCAATTGTCGATGCGAAAGCCGCGCCGATTGCGGTCAATCTGCAATACGTTCGTTTGCCGGCACGAGACCCTGCCGCGCTGGCTGATGAGAATTCGCCGGATCCGCTGGCCACGGTGGACCCGACGAAGATCCCTGCGCTGGATGTCACCATTAATCAGCTGTTCCAGGGGCCGGATCTGGTAGGCGCGTGGCACCTGAAAGTTCGGCCGACCGTCAAGGGCATCGCTTTCAATTCCCTTGATCTGGGCCTCAAGGGCATCCTCTTGCGCGGCAATGGTGGCTGGGAAGGCATGCCGGGTAATTCCAGCAGTTGGTACAAGGGCCGAGTCAGTGGCAAGAACCTTGCCGACGTGCTCAAGGGGTGGGGTTTTGCACCGAGCGTCACCAGCGAAGAGTTTCACATGAACGTCGACGGTCGCTGGCCTGGTTCGCCGGCGTGGCTGGCGTCCAAACGCTTCTCCGGCAGCCTTGATGCATCGCTGAATAAAGGTCAGTTCGTAGAAGTCGAAGGTGGTGCTCAGGCGCTGCGGGTATTTGGCCTGCTCAACTTCAACTCCATCGGCCGCCGCCTGCGCCTGGACTTTTCCGACCTGTTCGGCAAAGGCTTGAGCTATGACCGGGTCAAAGGTTTGCTGGTCGCCAGTAACGGCGTCTACGTGACCCGTGAACCTATTCTGCTGACCGGACCGTCGAGCAATGTGGAGCTCAACGGCACACTGGACCTGGTGGGTGATCAGATCGATGCCAAGTTGTTGGTGACTTTACCGGTGACCAATAATCTGCCGATTGCCGCGCTGATCGTCGGTGCACCGGCCGTCGGCGGGGCGCTGTTCCTGATCGACAAGCTGATCGGTGACCGCGTGGCGCGCTATGCCAGCGTCAAATACACCGTCAAAGGCCCATGGAAAGATCCGAAAATCACCTTCGACAAGCCCTTTTGAATTCTTTTGAAAAAGCACTCTTCGGGCCTATGGAGTAGCATGTTTTCATGCGACGCCGCTTACCCCTGTAGGAGCTGCCGCAGGCTGCGATCTTTTGACTTCAAAGTTCAAGGTCAAAAGATCGCAGCCTCGTTTCACTCCGCAGCTCCTACCGGTATGCGTAGATTTCACATAGGGAATAGACCATGTCTGTAGCGGTGATTCAAATGGTCAGCCAGAGCGACGTGCTGGCCAATCTGGCCCAGGCCCGTCGTCTGCTCGAGCAGGCGGCGAGCGGTGGCGCGCGGCTTGCCGTGCTGCCGGAAAACTTCGCCGCCATGGGCCGTCGCGACATTGCCGACATCGGCCGCGCCGAAGCCTTGGGCGAGGGCCCGATCCTGCCCTGGTTGAAACAGACCGCCCGCGACCTTAAGTTATGGATAGTGGCCGGCACATTGCCGCTGCCGCCGGTGGATCAACCGACGGCCAAAGTGCATGCGTGTTCGTTGCTGGTGGATGACTGCGGTGAAACCGTTGCACGGTATGACAAGCTGCACCTGTTCGACGTAGACGTGGCGGATAATCGCGGGCGTTATCGCGAATCCGATGACTATGCTTATGGCAGTGGTGTGGTCATTGCCGACACTCCGGTCGGTCGAGTCGGCCTGACGGTGTGTTATGACCTGCGTTTCCCGGAGCTGTACAGCGAATTGCGTGCGGCCGGCGCGGAGTTGATTACCGCGCCGTCGGCCTTTACCGCGGTGACCGGCGCGGCCCATTGGGAGGTGCTGATTCGCGCGCGGGCCATCGAAACCCAGTGTTACATGCTCGCGGCCGCCCAGGGTGGGACGCATCCGGGGCCACGAGAAACCTTTGGTCACGCCGCCATCGTCGACCCATGGGGGCGTGTGCTGGCGCAACAGGATCAAGGCGAGGCCGTGCTGCTGGCCCAACGCGACAGCAGCGAACAGGCGTCCATCAGGGCGCGGATGCCGGTGTCCACTCACCGGCGCTTTTTCTCGCAGGGCGCCCAGCGACCTGCATCAGAACGACGAATTTAAGGCGTAAAGCATATGAGCGAGTTGTTGTCCTCCGTCAGTGAACACCTCCTGGCGCCCGGCGGCGTAACGATCGAGAGCCTGCAAGGTGTGCTCGGCGATCTGGCGGGCCCGGGCATCGATGCCGCCGACCTGTATTTCCAAGGGCAGATTTCCGAATCCTGGGCGCTGGAAGACGGGATCGTCAAGGAAGGCAGCTTCAACCTTGACCAGGGTGTTGGCGTGCGTGCGCAATCGGGTGAGAAGACCGGTTTCGCCTATAGCAATGCGATCACCCTCGAAGCGCTGGGTGCGGCGGCCCGTGCAGCCCGTTCGATCTCCCGGGCCGGGCAGAACGGTACCGTGCAGGCGTTCACCACCCAGGATGTCGCCCAATTGTACGGGCCGGATAACCCGCTGGAAGTGATGACCCGTGCCGAGAAAGTCGAGCTGCTCAAGCGTATCGACGTGGCGACCCGTGCCCTCGACCCGCGTATCCAGCAAGTTACTGTGAGCATGGCCGGGGTCTGGGAACGGATTTTGATTGCTTCCACCGATGGCGGCCTGGCGGCGGATGTACGACCGCTGGTGCGTTTCAACGTCAGCGTGATTGTCGAGCAGAATGGCCGTCGTGAACGCGGTGGTCATGGTGGTGGCGGTCGTACCGATTACCGCTATTTCCTCAGCGACGACCGCGCCATGGGCTATGCCCGCGAAGCGTTGCGTCAGGCGCTGGTGAATCTGGAAGCGATCCCGGCCCCGGCCGGTACATTGCCAGTGGTCCTGGGTTCGGGTTGGTCTGGCGTGTTGCTGCACGAAGCCGTCGGTCATGGTCTGGAAGGCGATTTCAACCGCAAGGGCAGTTCGGCCTACAGCGGGCGCATGGGCGAGATGGTTGCATCGAAGCTCTGCACCATCGTCGATGACGGCACCCTCGCCGGGCGCCGTGGTTCGCTGAGCGTCGACGACGAAGGCACCCCGACCGAGTGCACCACGCTGATCGAAAACGGCGTGCTCAAAGGTTATATGCAGGACAAGCTCAATGCGCGCCTGATGGGTGTGGCCCGCACCGGCAACGGTCGTCGTGAATCCTATGCACATCTGCCGATGCCGCGCATGACCAACACTTACATGCTGGCGGGCGAAAGCGACCCGGCGGAAATCATCGCCTCGGTGAAAAAAGGCATTTACTGTGCCAACCTCGGCGGTGGTCAGGTGGACATCACCAGCGGCAAGTTCGTGTTTTCCACCAGCGAGGCGTACCTGATCGAAGACGGCAAGATTACTGCCCCGGTCAAAGGTGCGACGTTGATCGGCAACGGGCCGGAAGCCATGAGCAAGGTGTCGATGGTCGGTAACGATCTAGCGCTGGACAGCGGTGTGGGAACCTGTGGCAAGGATGGGCAGTCGGTGCCGGTGGGTGTCGGCCAGCCAACGCTGAAGATTGATGCGATTACTGTGGGTGGCACAGGCGCATAAGGATGTACACAATCCGTGTAGGAGCTGCCGAAGGCTGCGATCTTTTGACTTTGCTTTTAAGAAACAAGATCAAAAGATCGCAGCCTTCGGCAGCTCCTACACGGATAGGCGTTACTCAGCGCAGACCGCGTTGAGTCTCGTCCAGCTCACGGATGTACTTGAAGATTTTACGGCTCGAAGCCGGTGGCTTGTTGGTCGCCAGTTCGTGCTGGGCCTGACGGATCAGGGAGCGCAATTGCTGACGATCAGCCTCCGGGTAGTCGAGCACGAACTTCTCCAGGACTGCATCGTCGCCCGCGATCAAGCGATCGCGCCAGCGTTCCAGGCCATGGAAACGTTCGTTGTACTGCCGAGTGGAGGCATCCAGTTGATCGAGCAGAGTCAGAATGGCGTCAGTGTCCTGATCGCGCATCAGTTTGCCGATGAACATAAGGTGCCGTTTACGCGCGATATTCGCGGTGTGCTTGGGGGCATCGCCCAGAGCCCGGCGCAAAGCGTCGGTCAAAGGCAGTTTTGCCAGCAAGTCAGGCTTGAGCGTTGTAAGGCGCTCGCCAAGGTCAACCAGAGCATGCAGCTCGCGTTTAACCTGGGATTTGCTTTTTTCTCCCGTATCGAGGGAGTCGTCGTAAGAATCAACCATGGTGGCCGTCCGCAAAGAAACGCCGCCATGATAACCAGTCGGGGGCCGCTTGTCCGGCCCGGTCGCTCGAAGGCCCTAGCCGAAAGCAGAATTTGAGTGGAGAACAGCATGAGTGCAGTTGAAAGCGTCGGCCCACAAGCGTTGCCGGCACTGCAAGAACAAGTCGAGCAGATCATCGCTGAAGCCAAGCGCCAGGGCGCCAGTGCCTGTGAAGTGGCCGTGTCGCTGGAGCAGGGCCTGTCGACCACGGTGCGTCAACGGGAAGTCGAAACTGTTGAGCTCAATCGCGATCAGGGCTTCGGCATCACCTTGTACGTAGGCCAGCGCAAAGGCTCGGCCAGCACATCGGCCAGCGGCCCGGAAGCAATTCGCGAAACCGTCGCCGCGGCACTCGCCATCGCCAAGCACACCTCTGAAGACGAAGCTTCGGGCTTGGCGGATGCCGCGCTGATGGCCAAGGATCTGCAGGATTTCGACCTGTTCCATCAATGGGACATTACCCCGGAGCAAGCCATCGAGCAGGCCCTGGCCTGTGAAGCGGCAGCGTTTGCCGCCGACAGCCGGATCAAGAATGCCGACGGCACCACCCTCAGTACTCACCAGGGCTGCCGGGTTTACGGTAACAGCCACGGTTTTATCGGTGGTTACGCGTCGACTCGTCACAGCCTCAGTTGCGTGATGATCGCCGAAGCCGATGGCCAAATGCAGCGCGATTACTGGTATGACGTAAACCGTCAGGGCAATTTGCTGGCCTCTCCAGAGAGCATCGGCCAGCGTGCCGCGCAACGGGCGGCGAGCCGTCTGGGCGCACGTCCGGTGCCGACCTGTGAGGTGCCGGTGCTGTTTTCCGCAGAACTGGCCGGTGGCTTGTTCGGCAGTTTCCTGTCGGCGATCTCCGGCGGCAGTCTGTATCGCAAATCGTCGTTCCTCGAAGGCACCTTGGGGCAGAAGTTGTTCCCGGAATGGCTGACCATCGATGAGCGTCCGCATTTGATGCGCGCCCTGGGCAGTTCGGCATTCGATGGCGATGGCCTGGCGACCTACGCCAAGCCCTTCGTGGAGAAGGGCGAGTTGGTGTCCTACGTACTCGGCACCTACTCCGGCCGCAAGCTAGGCATGCCGAGCACTGCCAACGCCGGCGGCGTGCACAACCTGTTCGTCACCCATGGCGACGAAGATCAGGCCGCCTTGCTGCGGCGCATGGGCCGTGGCCTGCTGGTCACCGAACTGATGGGGCAGGGCCTGAACATGGTCACTGGCGATTACTCCCGTGGCGCGGCGGGTTTCTGGGTCGAGAACGGCGAAATCCAGTTCGCGGTGCAGGAGGTGACCATCGCCGGCAACATGCGTGACATGTTCAAGCAGATCATCGCGGTCGGTAATGACCTGGAGCTGCGCAGCAACATTCGCACCGGGTCGGTGTTGATCGAACGGATGACGGTGGCGGGTAGCTAAGCCTCCGATCGCCGCATAAAAGGCGCGCCACCTCGTTGGGTGGCGCGCCTTTTTTTATGAGTTGGAAAAGATCCCTGTGGGAGCGGGCTTGCTCGCGAAGAGGCCATCACATTCGACATCAGCGTCGGCTGGTACACCGCTTTCGCGAGCAAGCCCGCTCCCACAAAGTATTCAATGTTTTGCTGAGCTTGTTTTGGTTCTCATTATCATCTAATAATAAATCTCATTACCGAATGGGCCCGGATCATGAGTTCTGCCTTGCACGAGCAGCCTTACCTCGAAAGCTGGCGCTGGATGAGTCGCCAGATCCGTTGCGCCATGGACCCTGACGAGCCGCGCCTGATCGAACATTACCTGGCCGAAGGCCGATATCTGGCGTGTTGCACGACGACCTCTCCCTGGACCATCGCCGAAACTTCCTTCCGTTTATTGCTCGACACTGCCGCCGATGTCGCGTTGCCCTGGCACTGGCGCAGCCAGTGTCTCGACCAGGCCTGGCGGCCGTTGCGCGATCTCGAACGGCAATCACTCTGCAAATGCCGCCTCAAACGTTGGCAAAGCTACGCCTGGCAACTGGCGACCTGCGAGTTGCAACCCTCCATCCCTCTCATAGAACTGGTGCAAGGATCTCCTGATGAGTAACACACGTATCGAACGCGACAGCATGGGCGAACTTCAGGTCCCGGTGGACGCTCTCTATGGCGCACAAACCCAGCGCGCGGTGGATAACTTCCCGATCAGTGGCCAACCGATGCCCGTGCAGTTCATCCGGGCGCTGATTCTGGCCAAGGCCGCAGCCGCCCGGGCCAACGTCGAGCTCAAACAGATCAGCGAATCCCAAGGCAAGGCGATCGTCGATGCGGCTCAAGGCCTGCTCGAAGGCGATTTCATGCAGCACTTCCCGGTGGATATCTTCCAGACCGGTTCCGGCACCAGTTCCAATATGAACGCCAACGAAGTGATCGCCACCCTGGCCAGCCGCTTGCTGGACGAGCCGGTTAATCCCAACGATCACGTCAATTGCGGCCAAAGCAGCAACGACATCATCCCGACCACCATTCATGTGAGCGCCGCATTGAGCTTGCATGAGCAATTGCTGCCGGCGCTGATGCATCTGGTGCAGGTCATCGAGCACAAGGCCGAGCAGGTTCATCCATTCGTCAAAACCGGGCGTACTCATTTGATGGATGCCATGCCGGTGCGCATGAGTCAGGTGCTCAATGGTTGGGCGCAACAGCTCAAGGCCAATATCGGTCATTTGCAGGATCTGCTGCCGAGCCTGCAATCCCTGGCACAGGGCGGTACGGCGGTGGGCACCGGGATCAACGCTCACCCGCAATTTGCGGCGCATTTCAGCCAGCAACTCAGCCAACTGACGCAGGTTCAGTTCACGCCGGGCAAGGACCTGTTTGCGCTGATCGGCTCGCAGGACACGGCGGTCAGCGTTTCAGGGCAGCTCAAGGCAACAGCGGTTTCCTTGATGAAAATCGCCAACGACCTGCGCTGGATGAATTCCGGCCCGTTGGCCGGGCTCGGTGAAATCGAACTCGAAGCCTTGCAGCCCGGCTCGTCGATCATGCCCGGCAAGGTCAACCCGGTAATCCCGGAAGCTACCGCAATGGTCGCCGCTCAAGTGATTGGCAACGACACGGTGATCACCGTAGCCGGTCAGTCGGGCAATTTCGAGTTGAACGTCATGCTGCCGATCATCGCCCAGAACCTGCTGAGCAGTATCGAGTTGCTGGCCAACGCCAGCCGTCTGCTGGGTGACAAGGCTATCGCCAGCTTCAAGGTCAACGAGGCCCGGCTCAAGGAAGCGCTGTCGCGCAATCCGATTCTGGTCACTGCACTCAACCCGATCATTGGTTACCAAAAAGCCGCCGAGATTGCCAAGAAGGCTTATCAACAAGGCCGGCCGGTGATCGATGTCGCCCTGGAGCACACCGACCTGACGCGCAGCCAACTGGAAGAATTGCTCAACCCAGAGAAGCTCACCGCGGGCGGCGTGTAATCACTGCAACCGCTTTGGAGGCTCACCATGGAGCACTGGAAACGCACGATCGCAAGAGCAAATCGCTGTTTCATGCTGGGCGAGCTGGTCGATGCCCGCGAGGCTTATTTACAGGCATTGGCCCTGGCCCAGGTGTTGTTCGAGCGCTGGGCGGATGCCGACGAGGCGGTGGCGGCTTGCGTGATTTCCCACCATAACCTGGCGGACCTGCACCTGCGTCTGAACCAGCCGGAGGAGAGCGCCGAGTACCTGTGCGCGATCCATCAACGGCTGTTGCAGACCATGCAGGATCCGCGACTGGCGCCGGCCTTGCGTGAAGCCGCCCTACGCCAGAGCAGCAAAACCTATGTCGAGCTACTGAATTTCATCAGCGAACACGGCGAGTATCCGCGCACCCACAGATTGCTGCGCACCGACACCGCTTCGCCCTCGCATCAGCCTGTGCCCTTACAACATGGAGTTCATTGAAATGGCTTTTACCTTGCCTGCCTTGCCGTACGCCTACGACGCCCTGGAACCGCACATCGATGCGCAAACCATGGAAATCCACTACACCAAACACCACCAGACCTACATCAATAACCTCAACGCTGCAGTCGAAGGCACTGAATTTGCTGAATGGCCCGTGGAAAAACTGGTGGCGGCTGTCCAGCAATTGCCGGAAAAGCTCCGTGCGGCAGTGATCAATCAGGGCGGCGGGCATGCCAACCATTCGTTGTTCTGGAAAGTGATGGCACCCAACGGTGGAGGCCAACCCGAAGGCGCGCTGGCCAAGGCGATCGACGAACAGCTGGGTGGTCTCGACAGCTTCAAGGAGGCCTTCACCAAAGCTGCACTGACTCGTTTCGGCAGCGGTTGGGCCTGGTTGAGTGTGACGCCGCAAAAGAACTTGGTCGTTGAAAGCAGCGGCAACCAGGACAGCCCATTGATGAACGGCAATACGCCGATCCTCGGCCTGGACGTCTGGGAACATGCTTATTACCTGCGTTATCAGAACCGTCGTCCGGATTACATCAATGCGTTCTACAACGTGATCAATTGGCCTGAAGTCGCTGCGCGTTATCAGGCTGTTTAAGTCTTCTATAAAAACAATCCAGGGCTGACTATGGGCACTGAAACACTTGCGGTCGGAAGTGGACGAATGTTTCGTTATGCACTGGGATCGTTGTTGCTGCTGGCGGGCATGACGTTATTGGCTGCCCAAGGGCTGAGCTGGCTGGATCTCGAACCGAAACTGCAGCGCGCCCTGCAAGGCGGGGCGATTTGTGCCTTGGGTACGGCTTTGGGCGCGGTGCCGGTGCTGGTGATTCGGCAGATGCCTCAGGCAGTCAGCGACATATTGCTCGGTTTCGGAGCCGGGGTGATGCTCGCCGCGACGGCGTTTTCGCTGATCGTGCCGGGCATTGCCGCGGCAGAAAACCTCGGGCTGACGCCTTGGGCGGCCAGCGGCCTGATCAGCTTCGGCATCCTGCTGGGCGCATTCGGGTTGTTTCTGGTGGATCGCAGGGTATCTGGCGCTACGCCCGAAATGCTCGTGGGGACACTGAAGCGATCGGTGATCCCACCGCGGATCTGGTTGTTTGTGTTTGCCATCATTGCCCACAACATCCCCGAAGGCATGGCGGTTGGCGTCTCGGCCGGCGGTGGCATGCCTGACGCCGACAGTCTGGCCATGGGCATCGCCTTGCAGGATGTGCCAGAAGGACTGGTCATTGCGTTGGTGTTGGCCGGGGCAGGGATGTCGCGGGTCAAGGCGTTCCTGATCGGTGCGGCCTCAGGATTGGTCGAGCCGGTCTTTGCATTGTTATGCGCCTGGCTGGTGAGCCTGGCCGAACTGCTGTTGCCTTTGGGGCTGGCACTGGCGGCCGGTGCGATGTTGCTGGTGGTGACTCACGAAGTCATCCCCGAATCGCGCCGCCATGGTCACGACAAACTGGCCAGCCTTGGGCTGCTGATCGGCTTTTGTCTGATGATGGTGATGGATACATCGTTGGCTTGAAAAACAGGATCAAAAGATCGCAGCCTCGTTTCACTCGACAGCTCCTACTGTATGCAGATCCTTGTAGGAGCTGTCGAGTGAAACGAGGCTGCGATCTTTTGACTTTTACTCGCCTTCGTCAAAGTAGTTGTTGATCAGCTTCACCAGTGCATCCAGCGCTTCCTGCTCCTGTTCGCCTTCGGTAATCAGGTGGATTCTGGTGCCTTTGCCGGCGGCCAGCATCATCATCGCCATGATGCTCTTGCCGTCGACTGTCGATTCAGGCGTGCGCCCGACCCGGATCGTGGTACCAGGAAACTGACCCGCCACACCCACGAATTTTGCAGACGCGCGGGCATGCAAACCCAGCTTGTTGATGATTTCGATTTCCAGAGCAGGCATCGCGATGTGAATCCTTTAGCTGAGGTCGCGGTGGCGGACCTGGACGTTCTTCAGGGTTTTTTGCAGGACCTGACCCAGACGTTCGGTCAGGTAGACAGAGCGGTGATGTCCGCCAGTGCAGCCAATGGCAATGGTGACATAGGCGCGATTGCTGGCAGCAAAACGGGGCAGCCACTTGAGCAGGTAGGAGGAAATGTCCTGGAACATCTCTTCGACGTCCGGCTGTGCCGCCAGGTACTCGGCCACCGGTTGATCGAGCCCGGACTGTGCTCGTAGCTCCGGCTTCCAGTAAGGGTTGGGCAGGCAGCGCACGTCGAATACCAGATCGGCATCCACCGGCATGCCACGCTTGAACCCGAAAGATTCCACCAGGAACGCAGTGCCGGGCTCCGGCTGATTAAGCAGGCGCAATTTGATGGTATCGCGTAACTGATACAGGTTCAGATTGGTGGTGTTGACCTTGAGATCGGCCAGATCGGCGATAGGCCCCAGCAGATTGGTTTCATCCTGGATCGCCTCCGCCAGCGAACGATTGGCGCTGCTCAAGGGGTGACGACGGCGAGTTTCCGAAAAGCGCTTGAGCAAGGTTTCTTCGTCGGCGTCCAGATACAGCACATCGCACTGGATATGTCGGCTGCGGACCTCTTCCAGCAATTCGGGGAACCGTGACAGGTGGCTTGGCAGGTTGCGTGCATCGATGGACACGGCCACCAGCGGTTGTGCCAGCTCTGTGTGAATCAGCGCGCGTTCCGCCAGTTCCGGTAGCAAGCCGGCAGGCAGATTGTCGATGCAGTAATAGCCGTTGTCCTCGAGCACATCGAGGGCGGTACTTTTACCTGAGCCGGAGCGGCCGCTGACGATGATCAGGCGCATGATTAGTGACCGTTCTGCTCGTCCAGGACAACCTGATACAAGGCTTCGTTGCTCGGGGCGCTACGCAGTTTTTCACGCACTTCCTTGCGATCCAGCATGCTGGCGATCTGGCGCAGCAATTCCAGGTGTGCATCGGTGGCGGCTTCCGGGACCAGAAGCACAAACAGCAGGTCAACCGGGGCGCCGTCAATGGCATCGAAATCGATAGGGGCTTCCAGGTGCAGCAGCGCACTGATTGGCGAGGTGCAGCCTTTGAGCCGGCAATGGGGGATGGCGATGCCGTTGCCGAAACCGGTAGAACCGAGTTTCTCACGGGCAATCAGGGCCTCGAAGACGTCCTGCATTTCCAGATCCGGTACTTCGCGGTGGATAAGGTTGGCAATTTGTTCGAGGGCTTTCTTTTTACTGCCACCCGGCGCGTTCACTTGGGAACGGCCGGGGGTCAGGATGGTTTCTAGTCGGATCATGGATTGGGGGTGTTAACGACCGGTCGCGCCCTGGAGGAGGCTCTGGGTCTTTTCCTTATGCTTTTTAAGTTGGCGATCCAGCTTGTCGGTCAGCAGGTCGATGGCGGCATACATGTCCGTATGCTCGGCATTGGCGACCACTTCTCCGCCGGGAATATGCAGCGTGGCTTCGATTTTCTGCAGCAGTTTTTCGACGTTCATCGTGACTTGCACATTGGTGATCTTGTCGAAATGCCTCTCTAACCGGTCGAGTTTTTCGCCGATGTAGGTGCGCAGGGGTTCGGTCACTTCCAGTTGGTGTCCACTGATGTTGACTTGCATACAGCTTCTCCTTCGTTGCCAGTGCATAAAGCGGCAGGCAGAAATGCCTGCCACTGGAACGCTGTGGCGAGCCCGACGGCTACATCAACCGCTTACGTTCGCTGGAAGGCGCGATTCCCAGGGATTCGCGGTACTTGGCGACGGTGCGACGGGCTACCTGAATGCCTTGTGCCTCCAGTAAACCAGCGATCTTGCTGTCACTCAACGGCTTTTTCTGATTTTCCGCCGCAACCAGTTTTTTGATGATCGCGCGGATGGCCGTGGACGAGCATTCACCGCCTTCGGAGGTACTGACGTGGCTGGAGAAAAAGTATTTCAATTCATAGATGCCCCGTGGGGTATGCATGAATTTTTGCGTGGTCACCCGTGAGATCGTCGATTCATGCATGCCGACTGCTTCGGCGATGTCATGCAGCACCAACGGCTTCATGGCCTCGTCACCGTATTCGAGAAAGCCGCGTTGATGCTCGACGATCTGGGTGGCGACTTTCATCAGGGTTTCATTGCGGCTTTGCAGGCTCTTGATGAACCATCGAGCCTCCTGCAGCTGATTACGCATGAAAGTATTGTCAGCGCTGGTGTCGGCGCGGCGCACGAAACCGGCGTATTGGGCGTTGACCCGCAAGCGTGGCACCGACTCCTGGTTCAGCTCCACCAGCCAGCGTTCGTTGTCCTTGCGCACAATCACGTCGGGAACGACGTATTCGGCTTCGGTGGACTCGATCTGTGAACCCGGGCGTGGGTTGAGGCTCTGGACCAATTCGATGACCTGGCGCAGCTCATCTTCCTTGAGCTTCATGCGGCGCATCAGCTGGCTGTAATCGCGGCTGCCGAGCAGGTCGATGTAATCGGTGACCAGGCGCTTGGCTTCGGCCAGCCAAGGGGTCTTGGCGGACAACTGGCGCAGTTGCAGTAGCAGGCATTCACCAAGGTTGCGGGCGCCGATGCCAGCGGGTTCGAATTGCTGGATGCGGTGCAGCACGGCTTCGATTTCGTCCAGTTCGATGTCCAGTTCCGGGTCGAACGCTTCGAGGATTTCCTCGAGGGTTTCGTCCAGGTAGCCCTGATTGTTGATGCAATCGATCAGGGTCACGGCGATCAGGCGATCGGTGTCGGACATCGGTGCCAGGTTCAGTTGCCAGAGCAAATGGCTTTGCAGGCTTTCACCGACCGATGTGCGGGTGGTGAAGTCCCACTCGTCGTCATCGTTGCTCGGCAGGCTGCTGGCGCTGGTCTGGTAGACATCCTCCCAGGCTGTGTCGACGGGCAATTCGTTGGGGATACGCTCGTTCCAGTCGCCTTCCTCAAGGTTGTCCACCGTCGGGGCGGTTTCCTGGTAGGAGGGTTCCTGAATGTCGGCGTTGGGTTTCTGTTCGGCGCTATCGGCCAAGGGGTCGGCGTTATCGAAGTCGTCGCCTTCTTCCTGGCGTTCGAGCATCGGATTGGACTCCAGGGCCTCCTGGATTTCCTGTTGCAGGTCCAGGGTCGACAATTGGAGCAGGCGGATGGCCTGTTGCAGCTGCGGTGTCATCGTCAGCTGCTGGCCCATTCTCAAGACTAGCGATGGTTTCATGGCAGGGGCTTAACACCTTATTCGCCGGCGCACATGCGCCATCCACTACAGGGCGCCGAAGCGCCAAACATAAGCAAATTATATGCCCGAAACTGAAGTGTTTGCCTAGAGCGCTGTAACAATAAAAAGTTATTGATTTTTTATTGAAGCGAGTGCTCCCTAGGCGACCCGGGCACCTCAGGTGCTTACAGGCGGAACTCGTGGCCCAGATACACTTCCTTGACCAGTTCATTGGCAAGGATGGTGGCGGAGTCACCTTCAGCAATCAGTTGGCCATCGTTGACGATGTAGGCGGTTTCGCAGATATCCAGAGTCTCACGAACGTTGTGGTCCGTGATTAGCACGCCAATGCCTTTGGCCTTGAGGTGATGGATGATTTGCTTGATATCGCCCACCGAAATCGGGTCCACGCCGGCGAAAGGTTCGTCGAGGAGGATGAATTTCGGGTTGGTAGCCAGTGCCCGGGCGATTTCCACGCGGCGGCGTTCACCACCGGACAGGCTCATGCCGAGATTGTCGCGGATGTGATGGATGTGGAACTCCTGCATCAGGCTTTCCAGCTCTTGGCGACGACCGGCCTTGTCGAGTTCCTTGCGGGTCTCGAGGATGGCCATGATGTTGTCGGCCACCGACAGTTTGCGGAAGATCGACGCTTCTTGCGGAAGATAACCGATACCTGCCTTCGCACGACCGTGCATCGGCTGGTGGCTGACATCCAGGTCGTCGATCAATACTCGGCCTTGATCGGCCTGCACCAGACCCACAATCATGTAGAAACAGGTAGTTTTACCGGCACCATTAGGGCCAAGCAGACCGACGATCTGTCCGCTGTCGATGGACAGGCTGACATCGCGCACGACCTGACGGCTCTTGTAGCTCTTGGCCAGATGCTGAGCTTTCAGAGTTGCCATTACTGGGCCTTTTGCTCGTCGGTTTTCTTCTTCGGCTGGATCACCATGTCGATGCGAGGGCGTGCCTCGGTGACCTTGTTGCCCGTGGCGCGACCGGCGCTCGCAAGCTTTTTGACCGTGTCGTAGACGATTTTCTCGCCTTGGGTGACGTTGTTGTCCTTATCGATGACTTTGGCGCGATCGATCAGCACGACACGGTTTTGCGAGGCGTGGTACTGGATAGTTACGCCGTAGCCCTGAACCGGCTTGGTGTCGCCCGCCGTTTGCAGTTGCTCGAAGTAGGCGAGGTTGCCCACCGAAGTCACCACGTCGATGTCGCCGGCCGGGGTGCGGGTGATGGTCACGGTATTGCCGGTGACCTTCATCGAGCCTTGGGTGATGATCACATCGCCCTTATAGGTGGCAACGCCGTTCTTGTCGTCCAGTTGGGCATCGTCGGCCTGAATGCGGATAGGTTGCTCTTGATCGTTCGGCAGAGCCCAGGCGCTCACGCTTCCCAGTGCTGCGCCCAGACTGAGCAAAATAGGGAGAGTTTTAACGAGCCTCATACTGTCCTCTTACGTTCGATAGCAGGTGTATCCTGCTTTCTTTCAAGTACGCTTTCATTCCGTTGCCTGTCGATACACCGCCAGCGCCGTCGATTCTAACGGGTTGATCGGTCTGCGCATATTGCTGCTGCGGGAACACTGTCATACGGGTGGTGGTAATCAGGGTTTTGCGGTTTTTTTCGTCGAAACGTGTGATACGTACCGAGTCAATCAGCTCGACCTGAGTGCCGTCCGGGTTGACTTCGCCGCGCTCGCTCTGGACGTGCCAGGGGAATTCGGTGCCGCGGAACATGTTCAGATCCGGATTGGTCAGCAGCGTCACCTCGCTCGCTTTCACGTGTTCGACCTTGTCCGACGTCATCTCGTATTGCAGTTTGCCGTCGGGCAGGTACTGCACGCTATGGGCGTTGATGGCGTAATAATCGATCGCGCTTTCATCGACCTTCACCGCTGGCTTGTCGAGGAAGCGTTCGGGGCTGATGTTCCAGTAGCCGACCGCTGCAAAAATCGCAGCGATGCAACCGAACACCAGGATGTTACGAATTTTTTTGCTCAGCATGATGGGCTCACAGATACGCGGCATTGGCCGCATCAAGGTGGCCCTGGGCGCGCAGGATCAATTCGCAGAATTCGCGAGCGGCCCCCTCGCCACCGCGGGCCTGGGTGATGCCGTGGGCGTGTTCGCGCACGAAACTGGCAGCGCTGGCCACCGCCATGCCAAGGCCTACGCGGCGAATCACCGGCAGGTCCGGCAGGTCGTCGCCCAGATAGGCCACTTGTTCATAGCTCAGGTTGAGCTGGCCAAGAAGTTCGTCGAGCACCACCAGTTTGTCTTCGCGCCCCTGATAAAGGTGCGCAATGCCGAGGTTCTTCGCGCGCCGTTCAACCACCGGGGTCTTGCGGCCGCTGATGATAGCGGTCTGCACGCCCGCGGCCATCAACATCTTGATGCCTTGGCCGTCGAGGGTATTGAATGTCTTGAATTCGCTACCGTCTTCGAGGAAGTACAGGCGCCCGTCGGTCAGCACGCCATCGACGTCGAACACCGCCAGTTTGATCTGTTTGCCGCGTTGCAGCAGGTCCGTGCTCATTACATTACTCCTGCACGCAGCAAATCGTGCATGTTCAAGGCGCCGACCGGACGGTCTTCGCTGTCGACCACTACCAGTGCGTTGATCTTGTGGTCTTCCATGATTTTCAGGGCCTCGGCGGCGAGCATCTCGGCGCGGGCGGTCTTGCCGTGGGCGGTCATCACTTCATCAATGGTGGTGCTGTGGATATCGATGGTGCGGTCCAGCGTGCGGCGCAGGTCGCCGTCGGTGAAGATCCCGGCGAGTTTTCCATCGGTATTTAGTATGACGGTCATGCCCAATCCCTTGCGGGTCATTTCCATCAAGGCATCCTTGAGCAGCGTACCGCACAGCACTTGCGGCAATTCGGTGCCGGCATGCATGACGTTTTCCACTTTCAGTAGCAAGCGGCGACCAAGGGCGCCACCGGGATGAGAGAACGCGAAATCTTCAGCGGTAAAGCCGCGAGCTTCAAGCAAGGCAACGGCGAGAGCATCGCCCATGACCAGTGCTGCAGTGGTTGACGAGGTGGGGGCCAGATTCAGCGGGCAGGCTTCGTGTTCGACGCTTGCATTGAGGTTGACTTCCGCTGCCTTGGCCAGTGGCGACTCGGGGTTACCGGTCAGGCTGATCATCTGAATGCCCTGGCGTTTGATCAGCGGCAGCAAGGTGACGATCTCATTGGTGGAGCCGGAGTTCGACAGCGCCAGAATGATGTCATCACGGGTGATCATGCCCATGTCGCCATGGCTGGCTTCGGCCGGATGCACGAAGAAGGCCGTGGTGCCGGTGCTGGCCAGGGTGGCGGCAATCTTGTTGCCGATGTGCCCCGATTTGCCCATGCCGACCACGACCACGCGGCCTTTGCTGGCCAGAATCATCTCGCACGCACGTACGAAATTTGCATCGATATGGGGTAGCAAGCCTTGTACGGCTTCCAGTTCCAAACGGATGGTACGTTGTGCGGATTGAATCAGGTCGCTGGATTGGTTCATGTCGGAAATCAAATAGCCTGATGAAAAGGCGGCGATTATAACGGTAATGATCAAAACCCTCACGCTAGTTCGTCGCGGTTTGTCATTCCTTGTTACCGAATCCCCTTTAAATAGATGACTTCAGGCGGTCATGTTGCTGAACAGGTCCGGCTTGGGCCTTGGGCGCTTGAGCTTTGCAGTGATATAGTTCGCCGCCAGTTCGGCCTGCCCGGGGAGGTATGTGCTTTCGCCAGAAAGCCAGGCGTCCGAGTGAGAGGCTGCATCGCAAGGAGTTTAGATGAGTGCCGATAACGCCTACGCGGTCGAGCTGAAGGGACTGACCTTCAAGCGCGGTACGCGCAGCATTTTCAATAACGTCGATATCCGCATCCCGCGCGGCAAGGTCACCGGTATCATGGGCCCTTCCGGGTGTGGCAAGACCACGCTATTGCGGCTGATAGGCGCGCAATTGCGCCCCACCAGCGGCGAAGTCTGGGTCAATGGCCAGAATCTGCCAACACTGTCGCGCAACGATCTGTTCGATGCGCGCAAGCACATGGGTGTGCTGTTTCAGAGCGGTGCATTGTTTACCGACCTTGATGTGTTCGAGAACGTCGCCTTTCCGCTGCGTGTTCATACAGCGTTGCCCGAAGAAATGATCCGCGACATTGTCCTGCTCAAATTGCAGGCTGTTGGCTTGCGTGGCGCCATCGACCTGATGCCTGACGAATTGTCCGGCGGCATGAAACGTCGTGTGGCACTGGCCCGGGCAATTGCACTCGACCCGCGAATTCTTATGTACGACGAGCCCTTCGTCGGCCAGGACCCGATCGCCATGGGCGTGCTGGTGCGCCTGATCCGCCTGCTCAACGATGCGCTGAACATCACCAGTATCGTGGTCTCCCACGACCTGGCCGAGACGGCAAGCATCGCCGACCACCTCATTGTGGTGGGCGACGGGCAAGTGTTGGGGCAAGGCTCGCCCAAGGATCTGATGAAATCGGATGAGCCACGTATTCGTCAATTCCTGACTGGCGAACCCGACGGCCCGGTCGCATACCACTTTCCAGCGCCGGATTACCGCGCAGATCTTCTGGGGAAGCGTTGATGCGCAAGATCACACTAATAGAAAGGGTGCGCCGTTTCGGTCATGCCGGCATCGATGTGATGGCGGTGTTCGGGCGTTCGGCGTTGTTCCTGTTCCATGCCTTGCTCGGTCGTGGCGGCATCGGCGGCGGCTTTGGCTTGCTGGTCAAGCAGCTACATTCGGTGGGCGTAATGTCCCTGGTGATCATCGTGGTCTCCGGGGTGTTCATCGGCATGGTGCTGGCCCTGCAGGGGTTCAATATCCTGTCCAGCTACGGTTCGGAACAGGCCGTCGGGCAGATGGTTGCATTGACGCTGCTGCGTGAGCTGGGGCCGGTGGTCACGGCCTTGCTGTTCGCCGGGCGCGCAGGTTCGGCGCTGACCGCCGAAATCGGCAACATGAAATCCACCGAGCAATTGTCCAGCCTGGAAATGATCGGGGTCGACCCGCTCAAGTACATCATTGCCCCGCGCCTGTGGGCCGGCTTCATTTCCTTGCCGGTGCTGACGACGATTTTCAGCGTGGTGGGTATCTGGGGCGGTTCGTGGGTGGCCGTCGACTGGTTGGGGGTCTATGAAGGCTCCTACTGGTCGAACATGCAAAACAGCGTGACGTTTGTCGACGATGTGCTTAACGGCATTATCAAAAGCATGGTTTTTGCCTTCGTCGTGACCTGGATCGCCGTATTCCAAGGCTATGACTGCGAGCCCACTTCCGAGGGGATCAGTCGTGCCACTACCAAGACCGTGGTGTATGCCTCTTTGGCTGTGCTCGGCCTGGACTTTATTTTGACCGCCTTGATGTTTGGAGATTTCTGATGCAAAACCGCACCCTGGAAATCGGTGTCGGCCTTTTCTTGCTGGCTGGCATCCTGGCTTTGCTGTTGCTTGCGCTGCGGGTCAGTGGTCTGGCTCCGACGGCGAGCACCGATACTTATAAACTTTATGCATATTTTGACAATATCGCCGGTTTGACGGTCAGAGCCAAGGTGACCATGGCCGGTGTCACCATCGGCAAAGTCACTGCAATCGATCTGGATCGCGACAGCTTCACCGGTCGGGTGACCATGCAACTGGAAAAACGCGTAGATAATCTGCCGACCGACTCCACTGCATCTATCCTGACCGCTGGCCTGTTGGGTGAGAAATACATCGGTATCAGCGTGGGCGGGGAAGAAGCCCTGCTCAAGGAAGGGGGAACCATCCACGACACGCAGTCGTCGCTGGTGCTTGAAGACCTGATCGGTAAATTCCTGCTCAATACCGTTAGCAAAGACGCTAAATGAGGAGCTTTTGAATGATCTCTATCTTGCGACGTGGCCTGTTGGTGATACTCGCGGCCTTGCCGTTGATGGCTAACGCCGTGGCGGCACAGTCGGCGCACGAACTGGTGCAGGACACCACCAACCGGTTGTTGGCGGATCTTGCCGCCAACAAGGAAAAGTACAAGCAGGACCCGCAAGACTTTTACACGGCGCTGAATACCATCGTCGGCCCTGTGGTGGATGCCGAAGGTATTTCCAAAAGCATCATGACGGTCAAGTATTCGCGCAAGGCTACGCCCGAGCAGATGCAAAGGTTCGTCGAAAACTTCAAAAGGGGCCTGTTCCAGTTCTATGGCAATGCGTTGCTTGAGTACGACAACCAGGGCATCGTCGTCGATCCCGCAAAGGATGAGTCAGGCGACCGTACCAGCGTTGGCATGACGGTCAAGAGCAGCAGCGGCGCGATCTATCCTGTGTCTTACACGCTTGAAAAGATCAATGGCGAGTGGAAGCTGCGCAACGTGATCATCAACGGTATCAACATTGGCAAGCTGTTCCGCGATCAGTTCGCTGATGCGATGCAGCGCAATGGCAACGATCTGGACAAAACCATCGATGGTTGGGCCGGTGAAGTCGCCAAGGCCAAGGAAGTCACCGAACAAGCTACCGAGACGCAAGCCCAATGAGTGAGTCGGTCATTCGCATGAGCGAAGCGGGCGAGCTGCTGCTCAGTGGCGTGCTGGATTACCGAACAGGCCCGAACTTGCGCAAGCAGGGGCAGGCGCTGATCAAGTCCAGCAACGCGGCTGCGCTGGTGGTTGATTGCTCAGCGGTAGAGAAGTCCAGCAGTGTCGGCTTGTCGCTGTTGCTGTGTTTCATGCGCGATGCCCAGGCAGCCGGCAAGGCCCTGAGCATTCGCGCGATGCCCGACGATATGCGCGAAATCGCTCAGGTCAGCGAATTGACCGAGCTGTTGGCGCACCCCTGAACCGCATCTATAAAGAAGCCCCCCGTCAGAGTCCTGTGAATGCGGGGTTCGCAGGCGCGGGGCTTTTTTGTATGATGTCCGACCCGCGCGCACAGGGCGCCGATTGAGGTTGAGCATGCAGGCCGTAGAAGTGAAGAGCTTCCTTGAAGGAAAGCTGCCAGGAACCCTAGTAGAAGTCGAGGGCGAAGGCTGCAACTTTCAGCTGAACGTGATTAGCGATGAACTGGCGGCGTTGAGCCCGGTGAAGCGTCAGCAGCAGATCTATGCCCATTTGAACCCATGGATCACCGATGGCAGCATCCATGCGGTCACTATGAAATTTTTCAGCAGCGCGGCCTGGGCCGAGCGCACCTGAGCCCAAGGGCGTCGAGATTCTTATGGATAAATTGATTATTACTGGCGGTGCTCGTCTTGACGGCGAAATCCGCATCTCCGGGGCAAAGAACTCTGCCCTGCCGATCCTGGCTGCAACCCTGCTGTGCGATGGCCCGGTGACCGTTGCCAACCTGCCGCACCTGCACGACATCACCACCATGATCGAGCTGTTCGGTCGCATGGGCATCGAGCCGGTGATCGACGAGAAGCTCAGTGTCGAAATCGACCCGCGCACCATCAAGACCCTGATCGCGCCGTACGAGCTGGTGAAAACCATGCGGGCCTCGATCCTGGTGCTGGGTCCGATGGTTGCCCGTTTCGGTGAAGCCGAAGTCGCACTGCCTGGCGGTTGCGCCATCGGTTCGCGTCCGGTCGACCTGCACATTCGTGGCCTCGAAGCCATGGGTGCGGTGATTGACGTCGAAGGTGGCTACATCAAGGCCAAGGCTCCTGAAGGCGGCCTGCGTGGTGCGCACTTCTTCTTCGATACCGTCAGCGTGACCGGTACCGAGAACATCATGATGGCAGCCGCTCTGGCCAAGGGCCGCAGCGTGCTGGCAAACGCCGCTCGCGAGCCTGAAGTCGTCGACCTGGCGAACTTCCTGAATGCCATGGGCGCGAAGGTATCCGGTGCCGGCACCGACACAATCACCATCGATGGCGTCGAGCGTCTGCATCCGACCACCTACAAAGTAATGCCAGATCGTATCGAAACCGGCACCTACCTGGTGGCGGCAGCGGTAACCGGCGGTCGCGTGAAGGTCAAGGACACTGATCCGACCATTCTCGAAGCCGTTCTGGAAAAGCTTCGCGAATCGGGTGCTGAAATCACCTGCGGCGAAGACTGGATCGAGCTGAACATGCACGGCAAGCGGCCAAAAGCCGTTAACGTGCGGACCGCTCCATACCCGGCGTTCCCGACCGACATGCAGGCGCAGTTCATCTCCCTCAACGCCATTGCCGAAGGCACTGGTGCGGTGATCGAGACGATCTTCGAAAACCGCTTCATGCACGTTTACGAACTGCACCGCATGGGCGCTCACATCCAGGTCGAAGGCAACACCGCCATCGTCACCGGTATCGAAAAGCTCAAGGGCGCGCCAGTAATGGCCACCGACCTGCGTGCTTCGGCCAGCCTGGTGATCTCGGCGCTGATCGCCGAAGGCGATACCCTGATCGACCGCATCTACCACATCGACCGTGGTTACGAGTGCATCGAAGAGAAACTGCAGATGCTCGGCGCGAAAATCCGCCGCGTACCGGGCTAGTTTCTGCCGCATGGGCGCAAGGATGCGCTCGTTGATTTGTTGAAGTCGAGCCGGTTTCCGGCTCGATGTGTGTCCGGCGCCATTTGCGACCGGGCATGAGTACCTTGATAAGGACTGACGTTTCCCATGTTGACTATCGCACTGTCCAAGGGCCGCATCCTTGACGACACCCTGCCGCTTCTGGCTGAAGCGGGCATCGTGCCGACCGAGAATCCGGACAAGAGCCGCAAGCTGATCATCCCTACGACCCAGGCCGATGTGCGCCTGCTGATCGTGCGCGCCACCGATGTGCCGACCTACGTCGAGCATGGTGCCGCGGACCTCGGCGTCGCCGGTAAAGATGTGCTGATGGAATACGGCGGCCAGGGGCTGTACGAACCTCTGGACCTGCGAATTGCCCTCTGCAAGCTGATGACCGCCGGCCGTGTCGGCGATGTCGAGCCCAAGGGCCGTCTGCGCGTGGCGACCAAATTCGTCAACGTCGCCAAGCGCTACTACGCCGAGCAGGGCCGTCAGGTCGACATCATCAAGCTCTACGGTTCGATGGAGCTGGCGCCGCTGATCGGTCTGGCGGACAAAATCATCGACGTGGTCGATACCGGTAATACCCTGCGTGCCAATGGCCTGGAACCCCAGGATTTCATTGCCGACATCAGCTCCCGGCTGATCGTCAACAAAGCTTCGATGAAAATGCAACACGCCCGTATCCAGGCGTTGATCGACACCCTGCGCAAGGCAGTGGAGTCTCGACACCGCGGCTGATTTACCTGCGCGACCGCAAGGCGCGCCGTCTATCCGCCTCATAGCCAGAATTCTCAGGTGCCCAAGCGGATCGAATGTTAGCTTCGGGCGCCTGAGTTTTTGCCAATCCTATGAGGCTCTCGCTATGACCGCACCGACTGCAATTCGCCGACTCAACGCTGCTGACCCGGATTTCGCACATCATCTGGATCATCTGCTGAGCTGGGAAAGTGTGTCTGACGACTCGGTCAATCAGCGGGTGCTGGACATCATCAAGGCTGTGCGCGAACGGGGCGATGCGGCGCTGGTGGAATTCACCCAGAAGTTCGACGGCCTGCAAGTCGCCTCCATGGCAGACCTGATTCTGCCGCGTGAACGCCTGGAACTGGCCCTGACCCGCATCACTGCGCCTCAGCGTGAAGCCCTGGAAAAGGCCGCGACTCGCGTGCGCAGCTACCACGAAAAACAAAAGCAGGATTCCTGGAGCTACACCGAAGCCGACGGCACGGTGCTGGGCCAGAAGGTCACGCCGCTGGATCGCGCCGGTCTGTATGTACCGGGCGGCAAGGCGTCGTACCCGTCCTCAGTGCTGATGAACGCCATTCCGGCCAAGGTTGCCGGCGTGAGCGAAGTGGTCATGGTCGTGCCGACACCGCGCGGCGAGATCAACGAGCTGGTGCTGGCCGCGGCCTGCATTGCCGGGGTTGACCGGGTGTTCACCATCGGCGGTGCCCAGGCTGTTGCGGCGCTGGCTTACGGCACCGAAAGCGTGCCGAAGGTCGACAAGGTTGTCGGCCCTGGCAACATCTATGTCGCCACCGCCAAGCGCCACGTGTTCGGTCAGGTCGGCATCGACATGATCGCCGGCCCCTCCGAGATTCTCGTGGTGTGTGACGGTCAGACCGATCCGGACTGGATTGCCATGGACCTGTTCTCCCAGGCCGAGCACGACGAAGACGCCCAGGCGATTCTGGTCAGCCCGGACGCCGAGTTCCTCGACAAGGTCGCTGCCAGCATCGCCAAGCTGCTGCCAACCATGGAGCGCGCCGAGATCATCGAGACCTCGATCAACGGTCGCGGTGCGCTGATAAAGGTTCGCGACATGGAACAAGCCATTGACGTGGCCAACCGCATTGCGCCGGAACACCTGGAGTTGTCGGTTGCCGACCCGCAGGCCTGGTTGCCGCAGATCCGCCACGCCGGCGCGATCTTCATGGGCCGCCATACCTCAGAAGCGCTGGGCGACTACTGCGCTGGCCCGAACCACGTGCTGCCAACGTCCGGCACCGCGCGCTTCTCTTCGCCGCTGGGTGTTTATGACTTCCAGAAACGTTCGTCGATCATCTTCTGCTCAGAGCAGGGTGCCTCCGAACTGGGCAAAACCGCTTCCGTACTGGCCCGTGGCGAGTCGCTGACCGCTCACGCCCGCAGCGCCGAATACCGCATCGTTGACGATAAGAAGGGCAGCTGAGCATGAGTAAATTCTGGAGTCCCTTCGTCAAGAATCTGGTGCCTTACGTGCCGGGCGAGCAGCCGAAGCTGGCGAAACTGGTGAAGCTCAACACCAACGAGAACCCGTACGGTCCATCGCCCAAAGCGTTGGCTGCAATGCAGACCGAGCTGAACGACAACCTGCGTCTGTACCCAGACCCGAACAGCGATCTGCTCAAGCAGGCTGTCGCCAGGTACTACGGCGTGCAGGGCAATCAGGTGTTTCTCGGCAACGGTTCCGATGAAGTCCTGGCGCACATTTTTCACGGTTTGCTGCAACACGATCAGCCGCTGCTATTCCCGGATATCAGCTACAGCTTCTACCCGGTTTACTGCGGGCTGTACGGCATCGCATTCGACGCGGTACCGCTGGATGAGCAATTCCGGATCAACCCGGCGGACTACGCCAAGCCGAACGGCGGAATCATTTTCCCCAACCCGAACGCGCCGACCGGTTGCCTGTTGGCGCTGGACGCGGTTGAACAAATCCTCAAGGCCAGCCCGGATTCGGTGGTCGTCGTGGATGAGGCCTATATCGATTTCGGTGGTGAAACGGCGATTACGCTGGTGGACCGTTATCCGAACCTGTTGGTGACTCAGACCCTGTCCAAGTCCCGTTCGCTGGCGGGCCTGCGGGTTGGCCTGGCGGTGGGGCATCCGGACCTGATCGAGGCCCTGGAGCGAATCAAGAACAGCTTCAACTCTTACCCGCTGGATCGTCTGGCGATTGTGGGAGCTGCGGCGGCGTTCGAGGATCGCGAGTATTTCGACAAGACTTGCCGGTTGGTCATCGACAGTCGCGAGAAGGTGGTCGCGCAGTTGGAGGCGAAGGGGTTTGAGGTGTTGCCGTCGGCGGCAAACTTCATTTTCGCTCGTCACCCGAAGCACGATGCGGCAGGGCTGGCGGCGAAGTTGCGCGAACAAGGCGTGATCGTGCGGCACTTCAAGCAAGAGCGGATTGCCCAGTTCCTGCGGATCACCATCGGTACGCCAGAGCAGAATCAGGCACTGATCGACGGCCTCGGCGACCTTTAGATCGCTTTCGCGAGCAAGCCCGCTCCCACACTTGATCTTCTGTGCAACAGAGATCCAGTGTGGGAGCGGGCTTGCTCGCGAAGAACGATAACGCGGTCTGCCTGTTGGAGCGCGGCGTTTCCATCGCGGGCAAGCCACGCTCCCACAAGGTTTTTTGGGTTAATCGTGATGCGCTTCGCCCAGGAAGGTCAGCGACGTGAACAACCCGCGCGTCGCGACATCAGGATTGTCCTTGAGCGGAATTTCCACCTGCGCCGCAATCACATTCAACCCTTCATTACGCACCAATACTTGCGCCCGACCTTCTGCATCGGTCTCGGTGCTTAATGTATCCGGCGCGCTGCGATAGTCGCCCACCAACTTCACGCCCGCCGCCGGCTTACCGTCCAGCAGCACTCGAACCGGCAACGACTTGCCCGGCCCCACGGTTAGCGGATCAACTTCCGGCAGAATCAGCAGTTTCATCTGATCGAGCTTCGGCAGCTTCGCTCCCGGCTGATAAATCGCCAGGCTGTATTTGAACGTCTCGGTCGACTCGATGGCCCCTGGCACTTTGCTGCGTCCTTCGTTGATCCATTTCTTATCCGCCGTTTGCGACCACATGCCATTGTTCAGCGCGACCGCCATCACCGCCGGTGGTTTCAACGGTTGCAGGCGGGCATGGTCGGCCAGGCGTTGCACCTCAACCGGGATCATTTTTCCGGCAACGTCATAGGCCCAGGCGCCACTGATTTTCTGCGCCTTGAAGGCGTTGTCTTCGGCGCCGTGACCGTAGATGACTTCGATGTTGCTACGACGTTGTTCGGTCCAGAGACCGTGGGCCGAGACTTGACTGGCGCTTAACAGGCCGAGCAGCAGACCAGGCAGTGCCAGGGATTTCAGATGTTGCATGGTGGACGTCCTTTTACAGGTTGAGTGTCAGGCTGAGGGTGAAATTGCGCGGCTCCCCGGGGTTGACCCAGTAGTTGCTATAGGAGCGCTCGAAGTATTTCTCATCGAAAAGGTTGTTCAGGTTCAGGCCCACGGTGAGGTTTTCGCTGGCCTTGTAATGGGCCAGAAGGTCGACGGTATGATACGCCGGCAATTGGAAATCGCTGCCGGCTTCACCCGAACGATCACCGACATAGGTGAACGCTGCGCCAAGGTCCGAACCGCGCAAATGGCCGTCCTGAAATTCATAAACGCCCAACAGACTGCCGCTGCGTTTGGCCACGCCAAGAATTCGGCTGCCGGTGGGAATCACCTTGTCGCCTTGGGTGACTTTGGCGTCGATGTACGCGAAAGCACCGATTACTCGCACGGCGTCGGTCACTTGTCCGGTGACTTGCAGGTCCACCCCCTGGCTGCGGGCCTTGCCCATGGCGCGGCTGGAGTCAGTGCTCGGGTCGAGGGCCAGGACGTTTTCCTTTTCGATATGGAAGGCGGCGAGGGTGGTGCTCAGGCGGTCGTCGAACAGTTCGCTCTTGATTCCGATTTCATAACCGACGCCTTCTTCCGGGTCGAAGGATTTGCCGGTGGCGTCCAGCCCATTGTTCGGTTTGAACGAGGTGGAGACGTTGGCGAATAATCCCACTTCGGGCGTCAGTTGGTAGAGCAGGCCGGCGCGCTGGGTCAGGGCGTCATGGCGTTGGTGGCTAGTGGCATTGCGGCTGTGATCGTCGATGCTTTGTTCGAAATGTTCGAAGCGCGCACCAAGCATGCCGCGCAGTTTGTCGGTGAAGACGATCTGGTCCTGAAGGTTCAACGCCTGGCTTTCGACATGCTCGAAGAAGTCAGTCCCGGAGCGCGCGCCATCAGGTTTCGACTGGCCGTAGATCGGTCGATAGATATCGATAGCGTAAGGGCCGCCGGCAATGGTCGTGATCCGTTCGTTCTTGCGGAAATTCTCGTATTCGCTGCCGATCAGCAGTTCGTGTTGCCAACTGCCGATGTCGAACAAACCACGCAGTTCGAGTTGGGTGATGCTGTCGTGCCAGTTGGTATCGCGCTCGCGATAGCGACGGTTGATGGTATGGCCGTCGGCGTTCAAGGGACGGTTTTCGGAGGCGAAGCCCCAGAGTTTGCCTTCCTTGTAATGGCTGGCGAGGCGCAGTTTCCAGCGGTCGTTGAGCTGATGTTCGAGGGCGGCTTGCAGCAGATTGTTGTGGTTGTCGATGTCGCCATCGTTGGGTTCGCCAAGGAAGGTCGAACGGGAAACGCCACTCCATTTATTGTTCGGCGCGACGACACCGCGATCGAAGGTCGAGCTGTGGCGCACGAATTCGCTCTCCACCAACAGGCTGGTGTCCGGGTTCAGTTGCCAACTGAACGAAGGCGCAACGAACACACGCTGACTGTCGACGTGATCGCGAAAGCTGTGGTTGTCCTCGACAGCCAGGTTCACCCGGGACAGAACGTTGCCGTCATCATCCAGCGGTGTGTTGACGTCCACGGCGGTGCGATAGCGATCCCAGCTGCCGGCACTGGTTTGCAGTGTGGTGAAGGCTTCAGGCTGGGGTTTTTTGGTGACGATGTTTACCGTGCCACCCGGATCGCCACGACCGTAGAGGCTGGCGGCCGGGCCTTTGAGCACTTCAATGCGTTCGATGTTGGCCACGTCCGGCGTGCTTGGATAGCCGCGGTTGGCGCTGAAACCGTCCTTGTAGAACTCCGACGTGGTGAAGCCGCGAACGCTGTATTCGTAGAGCGTCAGGCCACCGAAGTTGTTCTGTTTCGACACGCCGCCGGCAAATTCCAGCGCGCGTTCGACGCTGGTGCTACCCAGGTCCTTGAGCACACTGACGGGAACCACACTGATCGATTGCGGGATATCGCGAATAGCCGTGTCGGTTTTGGTTGCGCTGGAAGAGCGCGTGGCGCGGTAGCCCTTGACCGGGCCGGTGGGGGATTCGTAGTCGGAGGTGACGCTGATGGCGTCCAGTTCAACGGTTTGAGATTCTTCAGCGAAGACTGGATCCCCCAGCAAACCGAGGGCCAGGCCTGCGAGGGAAGCCATTGTTCGAGACGACATGTTATGTTGTTCCAATAGTGATATTGAAACAATATAACATGCCTAATGAGAATGTATTCGTTTAACGCTCGATGTCTCTGTGCTTTCAAAGACCTCGTAAAGATCGCAGCCTTCGGCAGCTTCTACTCTTCTTTTTCCTTGATCGGCGCGGGTGGCGGACGCAGACCGATTTCTGCCGTGAGCTTGAGCTCTTTGCCGTTGCGCATCACCTGAATGGTGACCTTGTCGGTCGGTTTGATTCGTGCCACCTGGTTCATCGAGCGGCGACCGTCGCCGGCCGGTTCACCGTCAATGCTGAGGATCACATCGCCCAGTTGCAGGCCGGCCTTCTGAGCCGGGCCGTCACGGAAAATCCCTGCGACCACAATCCCCGGACGTCCCGACAGACCAAACGATTCCGCCAGCTCCTGACTCAGCGGTTGCACTTCGATACCAAGCCAGCCGCGAATCACCTGGCCGTGTTCGATGATCGACTTCATCACTTCCATCGCCAGTTTGACCGGGATCGCGAAGCCGATGCCTTGAGAACCGCCAGACTTTGAGAAGATCGCCGTGTTGATGCCGGTCAGGTTGCCATTGGCGTCCACCAGTGCACCGCCGGAGTTGCCGGGGTTGATCGCGGCATCGGTCTGGATGAAGTCTTCGTAGTTGTTCAGCCCCAGCTGATTGCGCCCGGTGGCGCTGATGATGCCCATGGTCACGGTCTGGCCGACGCCGAAGGGGTTGCCGATGGCCAGGGCCACGTCGCCGATGCGAATGTTGTCGGAACGGCCGACGGTGATTGACGGCAGGTTTTTCAGGTCAATTTTCAATACTGCGAGGTCGGTTTCAGGGTCGCTGCCGATGACCCGCGCCAGGGTTTCACGACCATCCTTGAGCGCCACCACGATCTGGTCGGCACCGCTGGTCACGTGGTTGTTGGTCAGCAGATAACCTTCCGGGCTCATGATTACGCCCGAACCGAGGCTCGACTCCATGCGCTTCTGCTTGGGCGAGTTGTCGCCGAAGAAGCGGCGGAACTGCGGATCTTCGAACAGCGGATGACTGGGCTTGTTGACCACTTTGGTGGTGTACAGATTGACCACCGACGGGGCGGCTGTGGTCACTGCGTCGGCATAGGACACCGGGCCCTGCTGCAGACCGAGGGTTTGCGGGGCTTGCTGCAGATTGACGTCCAGGCTTGGTAACCCGACCCACTCCGGGTAACGCTGCATAATCAATAGAGCGATAAGCACGCCGGCCAACAGCGGCCAGCCGGAAAAACGCAGCGCCTTGAGCATTAAGCAAGTCCTACAGAGGTTGCAGGCGGTGTGAGACCGCCCATAATGTCGCGCATTATACGAGGCCGCGCGCGCCTCTGAACGGGATATTTAGGAGTCTTTTATGGCCGTTGCCCTGAGCACCCTGGTCGAAGAAGCCGACCGCTACCTGGCAAGTGCGAAGATCGCCGATTACTGCCCCAATGGTTTGCAGGTCGAAGGCCGGCCGCAAGTGATGCGCATCGTCAGCGGTGTTACCGCCAGCCAGGCGCTGCTGGACGCCGCGGTGGAGGCCCAGGCCGATCTGGTGCTGGTGCATCACGGCTATTTCTGGAAAGGCGAAAACCCGTGCATCACCGGCATGAAGCAGCGCCGGTTGAAAACCTTGCTCAAGCACGATATCAGCCTGCTGGCCTATCACTTGCCGCTGGATCTGCACCCGGAAGTCGGCAACAACGTGCAGCTTGCCCGGCAACTGGACATCACCGTCGAAGGCCCGCTGGATCCGGATAATCTGAAAATCGTTGGCCTGGTCGGTTCGTTGAGCGAACCGATGACCCCTCGTGATTTTGCCCGTCGCGTGCAGGAAGTCATGGGGCGCGAGCCATTGCTGATCGAAGGCGGCGCGATGATTCGTCGGGTCGGCTGGTGCACCGGTGGCGGCCAGGGGTACATTGATCAGGCGGTGTTGGCGGGCGTCGATCTGTACCTCAGCGGCGAGGCCTCGGAGCAGACGTTCCACAGCGCCCGGGAAAACGACATCAGCTTCATCGCCGCCGGCCACCACGCCACCGAGCGTTACGGTGTGCAGGCTTTGGGCGATTACCTGGCGCGACGTTTCGCCCTCGAGCATATCTTCATCGATTGCCCGAACCCTATCTGATTTCGGATTGCAATGCTGTCACCTCTGTAGGAGCTGCCGAAGGCTGCGATCTTTTGATTTTAAAGATCAAGATCAAAAGATCGCAGCCTTCAGCAGCTCCTACACAAGGGGTGGGTTTCCAATCTGGAGAGCCCAAACGAGGGGGTATATTCATATACCCTTTCGATCTAGCCAGCGTCCTGATTAGAAGAGGGCGCTGTGCTAGGATTCCCCGCTCGAACACGGCCCGCAGGCCGTCCATAAGATCGTTTTCGTGAGTAGCCATGGTCGACAAACTGACGCATCTGAAACAGCTGGAGGCCGAAAGCATCCACATCATCCGCGAGGTCGCCGCCGAGTTCGATAACCCGGTGATGCTGTACTCCGTCGGTAAAGACTCCGCCGTGATGCTGCACCTGGCACGCAAGGCCTTCTTCCCGGGCAAACTTCCGTTTCCGGTGATGCACGTCGACACCCAGTGGAAGTTCAAGGAAATGTACGCGTTCCGCGACCGCATGGTCGAAGAGCTCGGCCTGGACCTGCTGGTGCACGTGAACCCGGAGGGTGTTGCGCAGGGTATCAACCCGCTCACCCACGGCAGTGCCAAGCACACCGATATCATGAAGACCGAAGGCCTCAAGCAGGCCCTCGACAAGCATGGCTTCGACGCAGCATTCGGCGGCGCCCGTCGCGACGAAGAGAAATCCCGGGCCAAGGAGCGCGTGTATTCCTTCCGTGACACCAAGCACCGCTGGGACCCTAAAAACCAGCGCCCGGAGTTGTGGAACGTCTACAACGGCAAGGTCAACAAGGGCGAATCGATCCGCGTATTCCCGTTGTCGAACTGGACCGAGCTGGACATCTGGCAGTACATCTACCTCGAAGGTATCCCGATCGTGCCGCTGTATTTTGCAGCCGAGCGCGACGTCATCGAGATGAATGGCACCTGGATCATGATCGACGACGAGCGTCTGCTCAATCACCTGAGCGACGAAGACAAGGCGCGCATCGTCAAGAAAAAGGTCCGTTTCCGTACCCTGGGCGACTACCCGTTGACCGGTGCGGTCGAGTCCGAGGCCACCAGCCTGACCGACATCATTCAGGAAATGCTCCTGACGCGAACTTCCGAACGCCAGGGCCGGGTCATCGATCACGATGGCGCAGGTTCGATGGAAGAAAAGAAACGTCAGGGATACTTTTAAGCTTCGAGTTACAAGCGGCAAGCTGCAAGTTAAGGGCGGTACGCGTAATTTCGCAGTTTGGTGCTTGCAGCTGGGGGTTGCGAGCCGTTATCGGATGACTCGCAATGGATTTCGAGAAGCTGATTGTCTGGCAGAGAAGCAAGTGTTTGGCGGTAAGGATCTATAGAGAGTTGTCGAGATGTGGGGACTTTGGCTTCAAGGATCAAATTACCCGCTCTGCACTTTCGGTGCCTTCCAATATTGCTGAAGGAATGGAGCGTTGTGGTCCCAAGGAAAAAGTACATTTTCTTTGGGTGGCGAAAGCTTCATGCGGTGAGTTACGCACTCAGATCCTCATCGGCCGTGAAATTGCCTACATCGCTGATCCTCTGGCTGACGATTGGATTACAGAAACCCGCGAGCTTTCAAGAATGCTATGCGGCTTGATCAACAAAATTTCTGAGTAGCTGTACGCCGACAAGCTTGCCGCTTGAAGCTTACAGCTTGGAGCTCGAATGCAATGAGTCACGCATCTGATTTGATCAGCGAGGACATCCTCGCCTACCTGGGCCAGCACGAACGCAAGGAAATGCTGCGCTTTCTGACTTGTGGCAACGTCGACGACGGCAAGAGCACCCTGATCGGGCGCCTGCTGCACGACTCCAAGATGATCTACGAAGATCATCTGGAAGCCATTACCCGCGACTCGAAAAAAGTCGGCACCACCGGCGAAGACATCGATCTGGCGCTGCTGGTCGACGGCTTGCAGGCTGAGCGTGAGCAGGGCATCACCATTGATGTTGCCTACCGCTATTTCTCCACCGCCAAGCGCAAATTCATCATCGCCGATACCCCCGGCCATGAGCAGTACACCCGCAACATGGCCACCGGTGCCTCCACCTGTGACCTGGCGATCATTCTGGTCGACGCCCGTTACGGCGTGCAGACCCAGACCCGTCGCCACAGCTTTATCGCCTCGTTGCTGGGCATCAAGCACATCGTTGTCGCCATCAACAAGATGGACCTCAACGGCTTCGACGAAAGCGTGTTCGAGTCGATCAAGGCCGATTACCTGAAGTTCGCCGAAGGCATCGCGTTCAAGCCGACCACCATGGCGTTCGTGCCGATGTCCGCGCTCAAAGGCGACAACGTGGTGAACAAGTCCGAGCGCTCGCCGTGGTACACCGGCCAGTCGCTGATGGAAATCCTGGAAACCGTCGAAATCGCCAGCGACCGCAACTACACCGACCTGCGTTTCCCGGTGCAGTACGTCAACCGCCCGAACCTGAACTTCCGTGGTTTCGCCGGCACCCTGGCCAGCGGCATCGTGCACAAGGGCGACGAAGTCGTTGTGTTGCCGTCGGGCAAGAGCAGCCGCGTGAAATCCATTGTCACCTTCGAAGGTGAACTGGAGCACGCTGGTCCTGGTCAAGCGGTGACGCTGACCATGGAAGACGAAATCGACATCTCCCGCGGCGACTTGCTGGTGCATGCCGACAACCAGCCGCAAGTGACTGACGCCTTCGACGCCATGCTGGTGTGGATGGCTGAAGAGCCGATGCTGCCGGGCAAGAAATACGACATCAAGCGCGCCACGACTTACGTGCCGGGTTCGATCACCAGCATCGTCAATCGCGTGGACGTAAACACCTTGGCCGAAGGTCCCGCCAGCTCGCTGCAGCTGAACGAGATCGGTCGGGTCAAGATCAGCCTCGACGCGGCCATCGCGCTGGACGGTTACGACAGCAACCGCACCACCGGTTCGTTTATCGTCATCGATCGACTGACCAACGGTACGGTCGCGGCCGGCATGATCATCGCCCAGCCGTTGAGCCATGGCAGCAGCACCCATCACGGCAAACTGGCGCATGTGGCTACCGAAGAACGTGCCCAGCGCTTTGGTCAGCAACCGGCCACCGTGTTGTTCAGCGGCTTGTCGGGCGCTGGCAAAAGCACCCTGGCCTACGCGGTTGAACGCAAGCTGTTCGACATGGGCCGCGCAGTGTTTGTGCTCGATGGCCAGAACCTGCGTCATGACCTGAATAAAGGCCTGCCACATGATCGTGCCGGGCGTACCGAAAACTGGCGTCGTGCAGCGCACGTTGCGCGTCAGTTCAACGAAGCGGGTCTGTTGACCTTGGCAGCCTTCGTTGCGCCGAGTGCTGAAGGTCGTGAGCAGGCCAGGGAACTGATCGGCAAGGAGCGTCTGCTGACGGTCTACGTCCAGGCCTCTCCGACGGTCTGTGCCGAGCGTGATCCGCAAGGTCTGTACGCGGCGGGTGGCGATAACATCCCGGGCGAATCCTTCCCGTACGACGTGCCGCTGAATGCCGATCTGGTGATCGACACCCAGTCGCTGTCGCTGGAAGAAAGCGTCAAGCAAGTGCTGGATCTGCTGCGCAAGCGTGGCGCGATCTAAGCGTTAGCTGCTAATAAAAAACCCGCAGATGAGTGATCGTCTGCGGGTTTTTTTGTGTCTGGGAGGACGCCTCCGCGAGCAAGCCCGCTCCCACAGTGGATTTTTGTCATATACAAAATTTGTGTCTCATGAAGATCCAATGTGGGAGCGGGCTTGCTCGCGAAGAGGCCAAAACAGACGCCGAACTACTGCGCTGGATACTCCCGGTGCATCTGCCCCAGCAGCGCATCCTTGTCATTCCACAACTGATTGATCCAACCCTGAAACTCAAGCCGATACACCCCATCCTGGTCATAGTTCTTGCCAACGAACTGCGGTGGAATCTTCAGCTCCTGAAAATGCACCACCACATCCTTCACGTTCCCACAGAGCAAATCCCAGTAACCGGGACGGCCGGCCGGATAGTGAATGGTCACGTTGACGATGGCTTCCAGCTGATCGCCCATGGCATCCAATACGAAGGCAATGCCACCCGCTTTCGGTTTGAGCAGGTAGCGGAACGGTGAGCTCTGCTGTACGTGCTTGCCTTCGGTGAAACGTGTGCCTTCGACGAAGTTGAAAATCCCCACCGGGTTATTGCGGAACTTGTCGCAGGTCTTGCGGGTGGTTTCCAGGTCTTTGCCTTTCTTCTCCGGATGCTTCTCCAGGTAGGCCTTGGAGTAGCGCTTCATGAACGGAAAGCCGAGTGCCCACCACGCCAGACCAATCACCGGTACCCAGATCAGTTGCTGTTTGAGGAAGAACTTCAGCGGGCGAATCTTCCGGTTCAGCACGTATTGCAACACCATGATGTCGACCCAGCTCTGGTGGTTGCTGGTGATCAGGTACGAGTGCTGATAGTCCAGACCTTCCAGCCCGCTGAGCTGCCAGCGCGTGTGCCCGAGCAGGTCCATCCAGGCCTTGTTGTTGCTGATCCAGGTTTCGTGGATATGGCCCATCAGCCAATCGGTAAAACGTTGGGCGGCGGGGAAGGGCAATAGCAGTTTGAAAATCGCCACGACGAACAGCGGCGTGCAGCAGACAATTGTGTTCAGCGCCAACAGCAGCGAGGCAATCACGCCGCGCACGGGTGCAGGTAGAAAATCCAGCATTTAAACATCCAAAGGTCGGTTGGCAGCTTGAATCGCGGTCAACGCGATGGTGTAGACGATGTCGTCGACCTGCGCGCCGCGCGGCAGGTCATTCACTGGTTTGCGCAGGCCTTGCAGCATTGGCCCGAGGCTGACGCAGTCGGCGCTGCGCTGCACGGCTTTGTGGGTGGTGTTGCCGGTGTTCAGGTCGGGGAACACGAACACTGTGGCGCGACCGGCGACCTGACTGTTCGGCGCCAGTTGCCGGGCAACGGTTTCGTTGGCGGCGGCGTCGTATTGCAATGGGCCGTCGATCAGCAGCGAGTTCTGTTGTTCATGGGCGAGCAACGTCGCTTCGCGAACCTTCTCGACTTCTTCGCCGCTGGCCGATTCACCGCTGGAGTAGCTGATCATCGCCACGCGCGGTGTGATGCCGAAGGCGGCTGCCGAGTCGGCGCTTTGCAGGGCAATCTCGGCCAGTTCGCTGGCGCTCGGGTGCGGGTTCATCACGCAGTCGCCGTAGACCAGCACTTCTTCCGGAAACAGCATGAAGAACACCGAAGACACCAGCGTGCAGCCCGGCGCGGTCTTGATCAGTTGCAGAGCCGGGCGGATGGTGTTGGCGGTGGAGTGAATGACCCCGGACACCAGCCCGTCGACTTCATCCAGCGCCAGCATCATGGTGCCAATCACCACGGTGTCTTCCAGTTGTTGCTCGGCCATCGGCGCGTTGAGGCTTTTGGTTTTGCGCAGGGCAACCATCGGCTCGACGTAGCGTTCGCGAATCAGGTCCGGATCGAGGATTTCCAGCCCCGGCGGCAACTCGATGCCTTGGGCGCGTGCGACCGCTTCGACGTCCGCCGGTTTGGCCAGCAACACGCAACGGGCAATGCCGCGGGACTGACAGATCGCTGCAGCCTGTACGGTCAACGGCTCGCTGCCTTCGGGCAACACGATGCGCTTGTTGGCGGCCTGGGCGCGCTGGATCAGCTGGTAGCGGAACACCGCTGGCGACAGGCGCATTTCCCGTGGCGTGCCGCAGCGTTGGTGCAGCCAGTTGGCGTCGAGGTGGCTGGCGACGAAATCGGTGATGATCTCCGCACGTTCGCGGTCGTCGATCGGGATTTCCTTGTTCAAACTGTTTAACTGGTTGGCGGTTTCGTAGGAACCGGTGCTGACCGACAACACCGGCAGGCCAGCCTGCAAGGCGCCACGGCACAAATCCATGATGCGCGGGTCGGGCAGGGTGTCGCTGGTCAGCAACAGGCCGGCCAGAGGCACGCCGTTCATCGCTGCGAGGCTGACGGCGAGGATGATGTCGTCGCGATCGCCGGGGGTTACCACCAGCACACCAGGTTTGAGCAGCTCCACGGTGTTGCGCATGGTACGCGCGCAGATGATGATTTTGGTCATGCGCCGGGTTTCGTAGTCGCCCGCATTGAGCACCTGAGCGCCCATCAGGTCGGCCACGTCGCGGGTGCGCGGGGCGTTCAGTTCCGGTTGATACGGGATGCAGCCAAGCAGACGGAAGTCGCCACTGCGCAGCAACGGCGAATGTTCCTTCAGGCGCGAGGCGAAGGCCTCCATGCTTTCGTCGGTTTTTACCTTGTTGAGGATCACGCCCAGGACTTTCGGGTCCTTCGGCCCGCCGAATAATTGCGCCTGTAATTCCACCCGGCCGGACAATTCAGTCAGCACTTCGTTTTCCGGTGCCGAGACCAGAATCACATCGGCGTCCAGGCTCTTGGCCAAATGCAGGTTGACCCGCGCCGCATAACTGGCGCTGCGGGTCGGGACCATGCCCTCGACGATCAGCACGTCCTTGCCGACAGCGGCTTGCTGATAGAGGGTGATGATTTCTTCGAGCAGTTCGTCCAGCTGACCGTCGCCGAGCATCCGCTCAACGTGGGCCAGGCCCAGTGGCTGAGGCGGTTTCAAACCGTGGGTGCGGGCCACCAGTTCGGTGGAGCGTTCAGGGCCCGTGTCGCCTGGGTGCGGCTGGGCAATCGGCTTGAAAAAGCCGACTTTGAGACCGGCTCGCTCAAGTGTGCGCACCAGCCCGAGGCTGATGGAGGTCAGACCCACACCAAAATCGGTGGGCGCGATAAAAAAAGTTTGCATGCGGATTCTCTAAGGGTGCATGGCAATGGTGAGCGCCTATGGCTGGCGTTCTACCGAAATTCAGTCGTCAAGGTTATCGCTAACCGAGCCTTGTGCGCACCATCCGCAATCAAAGGGCTGGCCTATTTTTTCCTGACGTAACGCAGGGTCCAGCACCCAGGCCCGGGATTGCCACGGCGGCTGATGGCGCAGATGCTGAGTATGGCCACAGGAAAGCTCGGCTACCCAGTGTCCGTCTTCATCCTGATGGAAGCCTGTGACCGTCGATCCTTTTGTCGCACCCCGTCTGTCCGGGTTGTGTTCGCTTTCGGGCGATTGCTTCGCTAAACTTGGTCTTTCAATATTCTTATGCAAAAGGTCTCGCCCCATGCTGATCGCCGCCAATAAGGCTGTCTCCATCGACTATACCCTTACCAACGACGCTGGTGAGGTCATCGACAGCTCCGCCGGCGGCGCGCCGCTGGTCTACCTGCAAGGCGCAGGTAACATCATCCCGGGCCTGGAAAAGGCTCTGGAAGGCAAAGCAGTCGGTGATGAGGTGAATGTCACCGTAGAACCTGAAGATGCCTACGGCGAATATTCCGCGGAACTGGTCAATACCCTGGACCGCAAGAATTTCGAAGGCGTCGACGAGCTGGAAGTGGGCATGCAGTTCCACGCTTCCGCTCCGGACGGCCAGATGCAGATCGTCACCATCCGCGATCTGGACGGCGACGATGTCACCGTCGATGGCAACCACCCCTTGGCCGGTCAGCGCTTGACTTTCCAGGTCAAGATCGTCGACATCCGTGACGCCAGCCAGGAAGAAATCGCGCACGGTCACGTCCATGGCGAAGGTGGCCATCACCACTGATTTTCTGCGCTAAGCTTTCAAAAGCTGGAAAGGCGCCCGAGGGCGCCTTTTTAGTCCGCGGCTGTCCTTGATGACACCGCCAAGTGGCTGTTTTGAGAAGAACACTGGAATTTGGAGTTCGTCATGAGTGCTTTTCACGACCTTAAACTGACAGCCCTGGATGGTCAGGAGCTACCTTTGGCGCCCTTCAAGGGGCGTGTCGTGCTGGTGGTCAACGTTGCCTCCAAATGTGGTTTGACCCCACAGTACGCGGCGCTGGAAAACCTCTATCAGCAATACAAGGACAGGGGTTTCAGTGTGCTGGGCTTGCCGTGCAACCAGTTTGCCGGGCAGGAACCGGGTACCGAGCAGGAGATCCAGGCGTTCTGCAGCCTTAACTACGGCGTGAGTTTTCCGTTGTCCAGCAAGCTGGAAGTCAACGGCCATGAACGTCATCAGTTATACAAACTGTTGGCGGGCGAAGGCGCGGAATTCCCGGGCGACATCACCTGGAACTTCGAGAAATTCCTGCTGGGCAAGGACGGTCGCGTGCTGGCGCGGTTCTCGCCGCGTACGGCGCCGGATGATCATGCTGTCATCCAGGCGATCGAAAAAGCGCTGGGCTGAAAATCAAAATCAAAAGATCGCAGCCTTCGGCAGCTCCTACGCGCCTGTGGGCGCTGCGATCTTTTCGTTTCTAATCCTTAATCACTTAAATCAATAGTGCTGTTCAAGGCTTGGCAGTCTCCATATTATCGCCGTCATAAAGTCTATGTCCCATGGAGCGTCCCATGCCTGTCAAAGCCCTGTTCAAGCCTTTTCACCTCGGCGCTCTCGAGTTGCCGACCCGCGTCGTCATGGCGCCGATGACCCGCTCGTTTTCGCCGGGCGGCGTGCCCAATTCCAAAGTGATCGAATACTACCGTCGTCGCGCCGCTGCCGGGGTGGGCCTGATCATCACCGAAGGCACCACCGTCGGCCACAAAGCTTCCAACGGTTACCCGAACGTGCCGCATTTCTACGGCGAAGCGGCGCTGGCCGGCTGGAAGAAAGTTGTCGACGCGGTGCACGCCGAAGGCGGCAAGATCGTTCCGCAGCTGTGGCATGTGGGCAGCGTGCGCCGCATCGGCACCGAACCGGACGCCAGCGTGCCGGGTTACGGTCCGTCGGAAAAAATGAAGGACGGGCAGGTCGTGGTTCACGGCATGACCAAGGACGATATCCAGGACGTGATTGCCGCGTTCGCCCAAGCCGCCAAGGATGCTCAGAGCATCGGCATGGACGGCGTGGAAATCCACGGTGCCCACGGTTATCTGGTGGACCAGTTTTTCTGGGAAGGCAGCAATCAGCGCACTGACGAATACGGTGGCAGCCTGGCCAATCGTTCGCGCTTCGCCATCGAACTGATTCAGGCGGTGCGTGCAGCGGTTGGTGAAGGTTTCCCGATCATCTTCCGTTTCTCCCAGTGGAAGCAGCAGGACTACACCGCACGCTTGGTGCAAACCCCACAAGCCCTGGGCGAATTCCTCCAGCCATTGTCCGACGCTGGCGTGGACATTTTCCACTGCTCCACGCGGCGTTTCTGGGAACCGGAGTTTGACGGTTCCGAGCTGAACCTGGCCGGCTGGACCCGCAAGCTCACCGGCAAGCCAACCATTACCGTCGGCAGCGTCGGCCTGGATGGCGAGTTCCTCCAATTCATGGTCAACACCGACAAGATCGCGCAACCGGCCAGCCTGGAAAAACTGCTGGAGCGTTTGAATAATGATGAATTCGATCTGGTGGCCGTGGGGCGTGCCTTGCTGGTGGACCCGGACTGGGCGCAGAAAGTGCGCGACGGACGTGAGCAAGACATCCTGCCGTTCAGCCGTGAGGCTTTGATGACGCTGGTTTAAGCGGCGACAGAACAGACGCCTTCGCGAGCAAGCCCGCTCCCACATTCGACCGAGTTCTCTCAGGGGAATGCGATCAAAGGTGGGAGCAGGCTTGCTCGCGAAGGCTGATTCAATGTCATCAAGGATTCAGGGTAATGTCTGCGCATCAGGAACCACCTGCTCCCCAACACAAGCCCCCCGCAACTGTCCCTCGAACTGCTCGATAATCGCCCCCCAACCCTGACGACTCGCATGCTGGCGCGCATTAAGGCGCACGCAGCGCAAGGTTTCGCGCTCCTCCAGCAGCCAGCGTGCCGCATCGCAGAACGCCTCTTCATCCCCGGGCATGGCCAGTACGCCGTTGTAGCCATGGCGAATATGCTGGGCTGCCGCAGCCTGATCATACGCCACCACTCCCAGCCCCGAGGCCAATGCCTCAAGCACCACATTGCCGAAGGTTTCGGTCAGGCTTGGAAATAGAAACACATCCCCCGACGCATAGTGACTGGCCAAGGCTTCGCCACGTTGTGAACCGCAGAAAATCGCCTCGGGCAGTTCCTTCTCCAGCGCCGATCTTTGCGGCCCATCACCGACCACAATCAATTTCATGTTTCGCTGTGGATAAGTCATTTTCAGCGTGTCGAAACACCGCTTGAGCAAGCCAAGATTTTTCTCTGGCGCCAGGCGTCCTACGTGGATCAAGGCAATGTCTTCCTCGGCCAATCCCCATTGCTCACGCAGCGGTTTCAGCCGTTTGGCCGGATGGAACAACTGGCTGTCGACGCCTCGAGAGAGCAGCGCCAGGCGCTCGAAACGACGGCGTTCCAGCTCCAGTCGCTGGCTGGCGCTGGGCACCAGGGTCAGGGTCGAGCGATTGTGAAACCAGCGCAGGTAGTGAGTCAGCAAGCGGGTCAGCAGCCCGAAGCCGTATTGGCTGGAGTACTGCTGAAAATTGGTATGAAAGCCGCTGACCACAGAAATCCCCAAACGCCGTGCCGCGCGCAATGCCGACAACCCCAGCGGTCCTTCAGTGGCGATGTACAACACATCCGGGCGATGGCGTTTCCAGCGACGCAGCAACTTGTGCATCGACGACTGACCCCATTGCAGGCCGGGATAACCCGGCAGCGGCCAGCCTCGACATAACAGCAACCCATCGTTGCTGCCCATTAGCGGATCGCCACTCTGGCGTGGGCGCACCAACTCGACCTGATGCCCGCGTGCGCGCAAACCGTCGAACAAGCGGCCAAGGGTATTGGCCACGCCGTTGATTTCCGGTGGGAAGGTTTCGGTGATCAGGGTGATATGCAGAGTTGTCGTCATGACCTCAGTGTCGACTGAGGCCATGTCGTCATTGTGACGGTTGAGTGATGGATTTGTGACGCGATCAGCGGCGCTCTGCCACCAGATTTTCCGCCCCACGCTCACGTACCCAGAACAGCGTTGCACCGGCCACTGCCGCCGGCATCATCAGAATGTTGACCACCGGAATCAGCAACACCAGATACACGCTCCCGCCGAAACCGAGGCTCTGCCAGCGTTTCTGCCGCAGCCAGGCGAGCATTTCGTTCCAGCCCAGTTTGTGGTTATCCGCCGGGTAATCGATGTACTGGATCGCCATCATCCACACCCCGAACAGCAGCCACAGCGGCGCGGCGATGATGTTGACCACCGGGATCAACGACAGGATGAACAGCCCGATGGCCCTGGGCAGGAAGTAGCCGAGTTTGCGCATTTCCCGGGACAGGGTACGCGGGATCATGGCGATCAGTTCGCCCCAGCTGAAGGCCGGGAAGTCGTCGGTGCCGCGCACCACTACTTCGACCTTCTCCGCCAGGAAGCCATTGAACGGCGCAGCAATGATGTTGGCGAGCATGGTGAAGGTGAAAAACACCATCAACACCACCAACACGACGAAAATCGGCCACAGGATGTAGCTCAGAAAGCTCAGCCAATCGGGCAGGGACGGCATCAGCGTATCGACCCACATACTGAACTGATGGCCGGCCAGATAGATCAATCCGACGAACAGTACCAGGTTGATCGCCAGCGGCAACAACACAAACAAGCGCAGGCCAGGGCTCAGGACCAGCTTGAGGCCCTCGCGCAGGTATTGCGGGCCAGACAGAACGGGGGCGGGCATAACGTGCTCCGAGCAAAGGGTAAACGCGCCGACCTTACCGGCTTTGCCTGACAGGTGAAAGCGCGGTAGCGGCATCGACATTAACTGTAACAAAGGCGTCTATAAATTCACTGCGACGGGATAGAGACCGCCTATGAGCTGGATTGTTAAACCGTATTTCCTTAATCTTCGCCCCCTCGATACGCTGCACCCATTCTTTTACAGGACTGTCGAGCCCAAGCCTTCCCCAAGTGCTTTCAACGATCCTTTTTTATTCCCGCCGGCAATCCGGCGTTCCGCGCCCAGTGTTTCGGGCCCGGTCAACAGGAGCAGGTCATGTCTGAAGTTCGTCATTCGCGAGTGATTATTCTCGGTTCCGGCCCTGCCGGTTACAGCGCCGCGGTCTATGCCGCCCGTGCCAACCTCAAGCCACTGCTGATCACTGGCATGCAAGCCGGCGGTCAATTGACCACCACCACCGAAGTCGACAACTGGCCGGGCGATGTCCATGGCCTGACCGGCCCGGCGCTGATGGAGCGGATGAAAGAGCACGCCGAGCGCTTTGAAACCGAGATCGTGTTCGACCACATCAATGCCGTGGACTTCGCCGCCAAGCCGTACACCCTGATTGGCGACAGCGCGACTTACACCTGCGACGCACTCATCATCGCCACCGGCGCCAGCGCCCGCTACCTGGGCTTGCCGTCGGAAGAAACGTTCATGGGCAAAGGCGTTTCGGCCTGCGCCACCTGCGACGGTTTCTTCTATCGCAACAAGCCCGTGGCTGTGGTCGGTGGTGGTAATACGGCTGTGGAAGAAGCCTTGTACCTGGCCAACATCGCCAGCACCGTTACCCTGATCCACCGTCGCGAAACGTTCCGCGCCGAGAAAATCCTGATCGACAAGCTCAATGCCCGGGTTGCCGAAGGCAAGATCATCCTGAAGCTGAACTCGACCCTGGACGAAGTGCTGGGCGACAACATGGGCGTGACCGGTGCTCGCCTGAAGAACAACGACGGCAGCTTCGACGAGCTGAAAGTCGACGGCGTGTTCATCGCCATCGGCCACACCCCGAACACTTCGTTGTTCGAAGGTCAGTTGACGTTGAAAGACGGCTACCTGGTTGTGCAGGGCGGTCGTGACGGCAACGCGACTGCGACCAACCTCGAAGGCATCTTCGCCGCCGGTGACGTGGCTGACCACGTTTACCGTCAGGCCATCACCTCGGCCGGCGCCGGTTGCATGGCGGCACTGGATGCCGAGCGCTACCTCGACGATCTGCAGAACGCTTGATACTGATTCTGTAGAAAACAAAAAACCGGCCTCGGCCGGTTTTTTTTGTGCTCGCGATTTATTGCTTGATCACATTTCCAGTGTGGGAGCGGGCTTGCTCGCGAATGCGATGTGTCAGGCAATATGAATATCGACTGATATGCCGCATTCGCGAGCAAGCCCGCTCCCACATGGACTGTGTGAACTTTGGGATCAGGACAATTTCGCCAGGCACACCTCAAGAATATCCAGCCCTTCCTCCAGCACGACAGCTTCAGTGGTCAACGGCGCCAGCAGCCGTACGATGTGGCGCGACTTGCCGCTGGGCATCAACAGCAAGCCCGAGTCGCGCGCGAGGATCAGCAGCTGTGCCAGCTGCGCCGAGGCCGGTGTGCCGTCGGCATTGATCAGCTCGATGCCGCGCATGGCACCGACGCCGGTCAAACGACCCAGATACGGTGACAGTTCGCGGGCTCGCCAGGATTGGTAGCGGCTGACAATCGCTTCTTCCTGTTGCGCACCCCAGGCGTGCAAATGCGCGTCGGTCATTTCATCCAGCGTCGCCAATGCGGCGGCACAGGCGATGGGGTTACCCGAATAGGTGCCGCCCAATCCGCCCTTGGGCAAGTTATCGAGTAGCGACTTACGCCCGACAACCGCCCCCAGCGGCACGCCGCCGGCAATGCTTTTGCCCAGCAGGATCAGGTCCGGCTCAATGCCCAATCGCGAAAACGCAAACCGCTGGCCGGTACGACCGAAGCCAGACTGGATTTCATCGGCGATCAGCAGGATGCCTTTGTCATCACAGAAATGCCGCAGCGCCTGGGCGAACTCCACGTCCATCGCCAGGAAACCCGCTTCGCCCTGTACCGGTTCGACGATAAAACAGGCCACGTCATCAACGTCGATTTCGACGCTGAACAGCCGATCCATCGCCTTCAGGGCCTCGGCGCAGGTCACGCCGTTGTCTTTGCTGGGGAAGGGCAGGTGAAACACCGACCCCGGCAGAACACCGACTTTCTGCTTGTACGGTGCGACTTTACCGTTGAGGTTGAGGGTGGCGAGTGTGCGACCGTGGAAGGCGCCATCGAAAGCGATAACCGCCGTGCGACCGGTGGCGCCACGGACGATCTTCAGGGCATTTTCCGCCGCTTCCGCACCGCTGTTGGTAAGCATGCCGCTGACCGGGTAGTCCACCGGGATAAACGCCGTCAGGCGATCCATCAGTTCCAGATAAGGCACATGCGGCGCGGCGTTGAACGCATAGTGAGTCAACCGGGTGGCTTGTTCACGAATGGCCTCGACGATGCGCGGATGGCAATGGCCGAGGTTCAGTACGCCGATACCACCGACAAAATCGATGTAGCGTTTGCCATCGGTGTCCCAGACCTCAGCGTTTTTGCCGTGGCTGAGCGTGACGGGATGAACGATGTTGATTGACCGACTGATGTTTTCGCTGCTCATGGATACCGGGCTCAGAAGAAGGGAGGCTTCTTTTTATCTAAGCTGCGAGCAGGGGGGACCGGCAAACGAAATAAAGTCGCTGGGTCAATATTAAAAGTCGGGATGTGCGGCAAGAGATGAATGGCAAAAGATCAAAAGATCGCAGCCTGCGGCAGCTCCTACGTGGGAATCGCGTACACCCATGAAATATCGGACGGACACAAATTCTGTAGGAGCTGCCGCAGGCTGCGATCTTTTGATTTTGATCTTTCGCGAATCAGCGGCGGGTCAGCGGCTGCTGCGAGAACTTCACACCGTCCAAACCATGGGCGATCAGCGCGCGGATATTGCCGTGGTCGCTGCCTTGCGGCGTGGCCACTACCGAGCGGTAATGTTCGCCAAACGCCAACAGCGCCTCTTCATCACTCAAGCCTTCCAGCAACGCCAGACCCAGGGTCTTGCACGAACCTTCGTTTTGCCCGGCGGCGTTTTCCACACCGCCGTTATTGAACGCCTGGGGCTGATAGTCGTAACCGGCGGCGATGAACGCCAAGGTATCGGCGAAAGCGTGTTCGCCACTCTTGAGGCTGGCGCGCAGGGTGTTCAGATCATTCATTGGGTTTTCCTTTGGCGAACGCCGCTTGCTGGTCGGCGCTGGCTTCTTTCTGGTATTGGGCTTTCCACTCGGCGTACGGCATGCCGTAAACCACTTCGCGGGCTTCGTCGAGGCTGACGTCGATCTGGCGTTCGTCGGCGGCGGCCTTGTACCACTTGGACAGGCAGTTGCGGCAGAAACCCGAGAGGTTCATCAAGTCGATGTTCTGCACGTCCTTGCGGCTGTCCAGGTGCGCGACCAGCCGGCGAAAGGCGGCGGCTTCAAGTTCCAGGCGTTGTTGATCGTTCATGGGGGTCTCTGCGAGATAGCTTTGAGCAGCAAGCTTCAAGCTGCAAGATGGGTTGCGGTGCCCTTAGCTTACCGCTTGAAGCTTGAAGCTTGAAGCTTGAAGCTTGAAGCTTGAAGCTTGAAGCTTGAAGCTTAGCGACTTGCCGCGAGCGTGATCGACACTGATTCGGCAAAGCGCAAGGCATGAGGCTTGTCGACTTCGACTTCGGCGTACAGCACCGACTCGTTGACCATGATCAGGTCCAGCAATTCCTGGGTCAGGCGTTCGAGCAGGGCAAAGCGATTGCCCTCCACATGGGCGATGATCGCCTTGGTGATGGTGCGGTAATTCAACGCGTGATCGATATCGTTGTCACGCACTGCATCCTGAGCGGCGTACAGGATGGTCAGGTTAATCAGCACATCCTGCTTGTTGAGGATTTCGTCTTCGTTGATCCCGATGAAAGTTCGCAAACACAGGTCCTTGACCCGGATGCGTGCCATTCCTGGTTGAAGTTGTGGCATTGCTACTTGCTCCGTCCAATCAATTGCAGGAACTCCTGGCGGGTATTACTCGACTCGCGGAAGGCGCCGAGCATCACCGAGGTGTTCATGGTCGAATTCTGTTTTTCCACGCCGCGCATCATCATGCACATGTGCTGGGCTTCAATGACCACCGCGACACCGGCGGCGTCGGTCACTTGCTGCACGGCATCGGCGATTTGCCGGGTGAGGTTTTCCTGGATTTGCAGGCGGCGGGCGAACATATCCACAAGCCGCGCAATCTTCGACAGGCCCAGCACCTTGCCCGTTGGAATATAAGCCACATGAGCCTTGCCGATGAAGGGCAGCATGTGATGTTCGCAGAGCGAGTACAGCTCGATGTTGTCGACAATGATCATTTCATCGTTGTCAGAGGCAAACAGCGCGCCGTTGACGATTTCTTCGACACTTTGCTCGTAACCATGACACAGGTACTGCATCGCCTTGGCGGCGCGCACCGGGGTGTCTTGCAGCCCTTCGCGGTCAGGATTTTCACCGAGGCCGATCAGGATCTCGCGATAGCTCTGGGACAAGGAATTGTGTGGCGGGAATAACGTCATGGGACATCCTCGCGGGAGCGGCTTATTTGACGTGCCGTCCGCCGTTGACGGTCAGGGTCGTGCCGGTGACATAAGGGTTGTCGAGCAAATAACGCAGGCTCTGGTAGATCACTTCGCTGCCGGGCTCGATACCCAGTGCCGATTTGGCCAGAACCCTGGCGCGGTACGCCGCGTCGTCGTCGGGATTGAACAGTAGCAGGGCTGGCGCGATACCGTTGACCTTGATGCTGGGTGCGTACTTCGCGGCAAAGGACAGGGTCAGGCTGTCGAGCCCGGCTTTGCTGGCGCAGTAGCCGATATGCTTGCTGCTGCCCTTGCGGGTCACATCATCGCTGATGTGCACAATGTCGGCGGGACTTGAACGACGTAGCAGGTCGGCACAGTGCAGGTTGATCAGGTAGGGCGCCAGCATATGCACGCTGAACATGCGGGTGAAAGCCGCGGCTTCGGTACCCGGGGTTTCGGCCAACCATTCGGAAGCGTTATGGACAACCGCCCGCAAACTGTCGGTGCGGTTTTTCAGTTCGCCGATGAACGCAAGGATGCCGGCCTCGCTGGAAAAGTCCGCAAACACTGCGGTTGCCCCCAGATCACGCAGGCTTTGCACACCAGGGCGTTCGCTGCGATAGCTGAAAATGACCGCATGACCGTCTTCGAGCAAACGCTGCGCACAGTGCAGGCCGACACGCTGGCCGGCACCGGTGATGAGGATTGGGGCTGCGGTAGAGGTCATGAAACGGCTCGCATCGCGGTAAGAGCAAAACTATACCAGCGACGGGAGGCGTACACCTATTGTGGGAGCGGGCTTGCTCGCGAAGGCGGACTGACAGTCGGCAAAATGTCGACTGTTACACCGTTTTCGCGAGCAAGCCCGCTCCCACAAGGGGATCAGCGATGCTGGGTTGAGGGTTCGGCGGGCAACGGACGGGCAGATGGGGTATGCAGCCACCCGGCCAGCAGACGCGTCGACAGCGGAATGAAGAAATACACCATCAATGGCGTCAGGCACAGGGTGCTGACAAACACGCGGGTCAGCAAACCCGTTTCAGCCAGCAGCGGCCCCAGTACAAAATTGAACAATAGGGATACCGGAAAGAACGCCAACCAGATGGCCACGGCCTGTTTCCAGCGCGGCGGACGTTGGCCGATCGCACCGAACCAGCCATCGAGGCCACTGACCCGATGTTCTGAAGGGTTAGCAAACAGATCAGTGCCGCGCCCCAGCCAGGCAGTACGCGATGCGGAATGCTCCCAGGCGTGCATGGTCTGCTCGTCGGCGAAACGGAAGATAATCTGGAACTCGTCATCGTCGGGCGGTGGGGCGAGCACACCAGAGCCGAGGTAACCGGGGAAATCGGTGGCCAGTTGTTCGCCTTCGCGCAACCAGGCCATCAGGTCCTGATAACGCCCATCGGCGACGCGGCGCGCAACCATCAGGGTGACGGGTGAGGTAGACATTTTGTATCTCCGTAGGGCAAACGCGTCGCTCCGGATAAGAGCTTCGCCAGACACAGCGCCGGGGTGGTGGGCTGCGTCTGACAAGCAAGGATTATTCCTGATTTTTTCTGGGACGTCTGTCCCAATTAGTTCAATGGCGTGTTGATAACTAATGGGGCAGTGGAGTTAGAATGGATCCAACTTTATACATGGGACGTTGCCTGTGCTGACCGACCTTGCACCTGGCTTACCCCTCAGCACCTCGCTGATTCGAGAAGAACTGTTTCCGATTCGCGAAGTGGCGCGTCTGACAGGAGTCAACCCTGTCACGCTACGCGCATGGGAGCGGCGGTACGGTTTGATCCAACCCATGCGCACCGAAAGCGGGCACCGTTTGTATTCGATGACCCATATCGAGCGTATTCGTAGCATCCTTGGCTGGATGGAACGGGGCGTCGCAGTCAGCAAGGTCGGCAAGATACTGGCCAAGACCGAACCGCTCAAGGTACTGGCGCAGGTCATTCCCAGCGAACTCGTTCAAGCCGACTACGACCGATGGCAGCAGCAGGTCAGGGCTGCGGTAAGTGCCTTCGACGAAGTTCAACTGGAGCACGCTTACGGTCAGATTTTTTCCAGTTACCCAATGACGGTGGTGTTTCAGGACATTCTGATTCCGGTCTGGAAGCTATTGCTACAACGCCATGAAGCGTTCGGTCAGATCAGCGAGTGGCTTTTTCTGGATGGGTTTCTACGAGCTAGAGTGTTGCAGCGCCTGTTACTGGTGCGAGTCATGCAACCGCGACGAGTGATTGTCTGCGCCTTGGCCGATCAATGCCGTGAACTCGACGTGTTGGTCACGGCGCTGTACCTGAGCAGCGTCGATTCGGCAATTCAGTTGTTGGCGATCGGCCAGCCCTTCGAAGAATTGGTTTTGGTCTGCGAGAAGATCAGGCCCAAGGCACTGATACTGGTTTCCAACCACGCGCCGGCAAACGACCTGCCTGGACGTTTGAATCGTCTGGCGATGAGCCTGGATTGCCAGGTGTTGCTGGCCGGAGATGCATCGGACCTGGTGCAGGAGAGCCTGGCTGGATCGTCGATCGGTTGTCTGGGAAATGAGGGAGTGTTAATGCGCCAGCGTCTGAAGCAGTTCCTGGCGGGAAACCTCGATACCTGAGCGTAGACAGACTGAAAGATCAGATATGCAATGCAGGATGGGTCAGGCGATGTTGCTGAAGAATGTACTGACGCAGACGTTCGGTTTCGTCCTTGTCACTCTGGCTCAATTCGTAGGCGTAGAAACCTTGCTCGGTTTCACGCTCGAAGGTGCCGCGCAACGCAATCCGCTCATAACCTGACGGGCTGAACCACAACGCGAAATGCTTTGGTGCCTTGGTCTTGTTGCGAACCTCCAGCAAAACTCCTTTGAACGATATTTCATGCACCCACATCGTGCCGGGTTGGCCCTTGGCATTTTCCAGTGCCACAGGCTCTTCGAGCGCCAGGCGCCATGGCCGAACCATCGGCCCGTCTTCATAGATGCTGGGGACGCCGAGGCGTAGATGCATGGCGTGGAACTCATCTTCCACCAAGTGCAGCGGGAAGGTTATCTGCTGATTTTCGAAATTGGCCTGGATAGTGACTTGTTCATGCGCCGCCAGGCGTGTGAGTAAGTCACGAATCTGCGAACCACCATTGACGAGCAGACTCGACGTCGCATCCCGCACATTGAGTTGCGGGTTGTGCTGCATGTTCTGGATAAAATCCAGCTCATCCTGGGTCAAGAGTGCGTCGCGCTGCATGGGTTTGCTCGAAAGGAATAATTACAAAGTCATCGGTGATTGTAGTAAATGACCACTAATTCGCCGATTGGTTTGAGCCGTTCGTCGTTTTGAGTGCGGCAATTTCGGCCTGTGCCTCGGCCAATTGCGCTTCCAGCTGCGCGACTCGCTGCTGCGCCTTGACCTGAACCGTGACGTCTTTCTGCACCCCGACAAAATAGGTCTGCCCGTCATGCGGGTTTTTTACCGTGGAAAGCGACAGTTCGTTCCAGAACGGTGTGCCGTCCTTGCGGTAATTCCTGAGGATTTCCCGGCAGGAACCGCCACTGCCCAACGCCTGCCGAATCAAGGCGAGGGCGGCCTGATCCCGGTCTCCTGCCTGCAAAAAACGGCAATCCTGATAGAGGACTTCTTCGCTGGTATAACCCGTCAGGCGCTCGAATGCCGGGTTTACGTAAATCAGGATGTTGTCCTGCTCGCCTTCCTTTTCAGCAATCACGATGCCGTCGTTGGAAGCATCGATCACCATTTGCAGCAGCGAGGCATTGATCATCGCAAAGTCCTTTGCGCATTGATTGATACGCTGCATTCTAAAAGATCAACGAGGGCGGTGCTGTTAATATCTCCTACTTTTATTTAGATTCAGGATCAGATTGATGAAAGTCGCCATCCTTTCCGGCTCGGTGTACGGCACGGCTGAAGAAGTCGCCCGTCACGCTGCAAGCATTTTGAACGCCGCCGGTTTTGAAACATTGCACAACCCGCGTGCGACCCTCGCCGATGTTCAAGCGTTTGGCCCCGAAGCATTGCTGGCGGTGACCTCGACCACCGGCATGGGCGAGTTGCCGGACAATCTGCAGCCGTTGTATTTCGCCATCCGCGATCAGTTGCCGGCGGCCTGGCGTGGCTTGCCAGGCGCGGTAATCGGTTTGGGCGATTCGAGTTATGGCGATACCTTCTGCGGTGGCGGTGAGCAAATGCGCGAATTGTTCGGCGAACTGGGCGTGCGCGAAGTGCTGGAGATGCTACGCCTGGACGCCAGCGAAACCGTGACGCCGGAAACCGATGCCGAGCCTTGGCTGGCGGAACTGGTCAGCGCACTGCGAGGCTGACTTGTGCGGGTGCTCTGACAATGGATCCAGACTCACCCGTGCACTGACTCGCTCGGCCATCAAGCTGGCTGCCAATGCAACTACCCGAAATCCGGAGGCTGACTAGACTGCTGTAACGCAGTGAAAACAATAAAAACCCAGAAAAATAAAAAAGGGAATTCTTGCCGTGAGCGTAGCCCCTGTCCAATCGCCATACAGCATCAAAGACAAAGTCAGTGCCGCCGAATGGCAGGCGCGCGTCGATCTGGCGGCCTGCTATCGTCTGGTCGCCCTGCATGGCTGGGATGACCTGATCTTCACGCATATTTCCGCCAAGGTGCCTGGCACTGAAGACTTCCTGATCAACCCGTTCGGGCTGATGTTCCATGAGATAACGGCGTCGAGCCTGGTCAAGGTCGATCAGGCCGGCAACAAGTTGATGGACAGCCCTTACGAGATCAACCCGGCGGGTTACACCATCCACAGCGCCGTGCATGAAGTCCGTCATGACGTCGTGTGTGTACTGCACACCCACACTGCGGCGGGGGTGGCAGTATCGGCACAGAAGCAGGGCATCTTGCCGATCAGTCAGCAGTCCTTGTTCGTTCTTTCCAGCCTGGCTTATCACGCCTACGAAGGCGTTGCGCTGAACCATGAAGAGAAGGCGCGACTGCAAGCCGATCTTGGCGAAAACAATTTCCTGATGCTGCACAACCATGGTCTGCTGACCTGTGGCGGCACCATCGCCGACACGTTCCTGATGATGTTCACCTTTCAGCGCGCCTGCGAGATTCAAGTGCTGGCGCAGAACGGTGGTGCGGAGCTGATCGCCATCGAACCGCAGATTCTGGCGGGCGCCAAGGCGATGATCGCCGGTGTCACTAAAAGTGCTCAAGGGATGGGCGGCGCGCTGGCCTGGCCGGCGCTGCTGCGCAAACTCGATAAACAAGATCCGGGTTATAAACTCTAAATGGCCCTTGCCGAGATTCCGCTGTGTGTCTGGCGCAAGCGCGGCCAGACCTTCGTATTCCGCGGTCAGACCCTGCGCTATTGGGCCGCGGGGCAAGGCGAGCCGCTGTTGCTGATCCATGGCTTCCCGACGGCCAGTTGGGACTGGCATTACTTGTGGCAGCCGCTGGCGCAGCGCTATCGGGTGATTGCCTGCGACATGCTCGGCTTCGGCGATTCGGCCAAACCGATGAACCACAACTACAGCCTGCTGGAACAGGCCGATTTGCAACAGGCCTTACTGGCGCATCTGAACGTTGAACAACCCGTTCACGTGTTGGCACACGATTATGGCGACAGCGTGGCCCAGGAATTGTTGGCCCGGCACTATGAAACGCGCGCTGATATCGCCAGCTGCGTGTTCCTCAATGGTGGGCTGTTTCCCGAAACCCATCGCCCGGTGTTGATGCAAAAACTCCTGCTCAGCCCTTTGGGCTGGATGATCGGGCGAGCCTTTACCCGAGACGCGTTGGTGAAGAGTTTCCAGCAGGTCTTCGGCCCGCAGACCCGGCCGACGGAAAGTGAACTGGATGATTTCTGGAGCCTGGTCGATAACAATCGCGGGCAGCGGATCATGCACAAATTGATCAGTTATATCCCGCAGCGCCGTGTCCAGCGTGAGCGTTGGGTCAGCGCCATGCAGCGCTGCGAGGTGCCGTTGCGGTTCATCAATGGCGAGGTCGATCCGGTTTCCGGCGCGCACATGGTGGCGCGCTATCGGCAACTGATTCCCGACCCAGACACCATTCTGCTAGCCGGGATCGGCCATTACCCGCAGATCGAAGCGCCAGCGCAGGTGCTCAAGCATTATCTGGAGTTTCGCGACCGGCTGGTTTCACCGCCACGCAAGGTGGCCTGTTCCTGACTATCCCGCTGTCTTATTGCGCACCATTCAGCCGCCCCCGTGTTCATTGTGACCGGCAGCCTCGTGGCTGACACTCGCACTCATTGTCCCCTGGCCTGCTGGAGTTTCCCCATGAATGAGTCTGTGCGCTTCGAAGATAAAGTGGTGATCGTCACCGGTGCGGGCGGTGGTTTGGGGCAGGCGCACGCGCTGCTGTTCGCAAAGCAGGGCGCCAAAGTGTTGGTCAATGATCTCGGTGGTTCGACTCAAGGCGAAGGCGCCAATGCGTCGGCGGCCGATCGTGTGGTCGCGCAAATTCGTGAAGCCGGCGGCATCGCCGAGGCCAACCACGATTCCGTCACCGACGGTGACAAAATCGTCCAGCATGCACTCGACACATTCGGCCGCGTCGATGTCGTGGTGAACAACGCCGGCATCCTGCGAGACAAGACCTTTCACAAAATGGACGACAGCGACTGGGACCTGGTTTACCGCGTCCACGTCGAAGGCGCCTACAAGGTCACCCGCGCCGCCTGGCCACACATGCGCGAGCAAAACTATGGCCGCGTGATCTTCACCGCGTCGACCTCGGGCATTTACGGCAACTTCGGCCAGTCCAATTACGGCATGGCCAAACTCGGTCTCTATGGCCTGACCCGCACACTGGCCATCGAAGGCCGCAAGAACAACATCTTGGTCAACGCCATCGCCCCGACCGGCGGCACCCGCATGACCGAAGGCCTGATCCCGCCGCAAGTGTTCGAACAACTCAAACCGGAACTGGTCAGCCCGCTGGTGGTGTACCTGGCCAGCGAGCATTGTCAGGAAACGTCCGGGCTGTTCGAGGTGGGTGGCGGCTGGATGGGCAAGGTGCGCTGGGAGCGTAGCCTTGGGGCCGGGTTTGATCCGCGGGTGGGGTTTTCGCCGGAAGATGTGGCGGCGCATTGGCAGCAGATTTGCGATTTTGAGGGCGCAGCGCATCCGAAGGACAATATTGAGGCGTTGAAGGAAATGATGGGGAATTTGCAGAGATATACGGTTTAAGTGGAGCAGGCCACCAAGCTGAGGCTTGGTGGCCGAGTTGCTTGTTAAGAATATTTATTTTCGGTAATAAACTGAGGGGCTTTCCAGTTCGGTCCCTTTACAGTTTTTCCATGTTCATCGCTAGCCAGTACGCCATCGCTGAAGAGCGAGTTGTAAGTGTTTACCAGTTCACCATTTAAAATTATCTCCTGGCGGTGTCGCCCATACATTCTGTCGACCGCTTGGGCAGACCTGAAAAGCGCGAAATACGAAACGACATCTTCTACCGATTCGTTTTTGATGATTTGTTCGATAGGGCTCATTGTTCGAAGCTCCTCATGTCTTTTTCGTACTCTCTTTGGTCTTGTGCATTCATTGCGCTGATTGCTTCTTCGCTATACAAAAGTGTCAATTCGCTTCCTAGCTTGTAGTCCTCAAGAGTAGCCGTATGTGCATTGTTCCATATTTGAGACTCGTCGGAAGGAGATGCGGTGTCGCTATAGCCGAACGCCCTGTAACGCTCTAGTTCTCGTATCTCATGAGTGTAGTAGCGTAAATCTGTGTCAGTTACTTTTCCGTGTTGGCTCAGAATTTTTTCTAGGCGTCGAACCATTATGTCGTTGGCGTCCGATTGATCGAGCCGTGCGATGTGTAATTTCACTGCATCAATTCCGGTTTGGGTAATGACAGCCGTGCGCCAGTCCAGATCGAGTATCGGTCCACCCGCCAGCTCCGGATTGAAAAGACGCCCGCTGTATTTACCTTTGACGTAAGCCCCTTGATAGGGACTGCTGATAACGACATACAGCGGCGCAATACCCGAATCATCTGGAAAGACGATGATGGACCAGTCCCAACCCTCCACCAGTATGGGATGCAAATCCAGACGCCCTTCGAGCGGCACGATTGGGATTCCGGGATACGTCGGCGTATCAGCCTGAACAATCGGCCGTTCGGTCGAGCTGTTACCCGGCGTGACGGCGGGCGTCCAGGTCAGGGTATTGGTTGGCGAGTCAGGCAGGCTGAGCCGATAAACGTTGTTCTGTGCATCGAATGTGGCGTGCCTCACCGGAACGCTGGGGTGAATATCGAACCCGTCGGCGGTGATAACAAAGACCTCTGCGCCTGAGCCGATGGGTCTGTAGCCAATTCCGACCGGCAGATCCAGTGTTCCTTGCCGGTCTGCAATCGCTCGCAGTGACTGTGCATTTTCTGACGTCAGTTCCGCGAGCGGTATGCTCATCGTAAAGCGTTCGCCGTTTCCCAGGCGCGAAGGTGTCAGCAGAGCGGCGAAACCGATCAGTACAGAGCCCAGTGTCGCGGCGCCTGCCGCAGTTGCCACCTGCAATGCCGAACGTAGCGCGGTGAGTATCGCGGCCGATGTTTCGGGAGCGAGGATGACGGCGGTCGAGGCGAAGGAAAATACCGGGCTGGAAGAGGCTGTCGCTCCGCTAGCGGGATATACACGCAGGGCTGCTGAAGCCGCCTGCTGTTTCTCGTGCTCTTGCCGTTCAGCTTCAACACGAAGCTGTTCTGCCTGACGTTGAGCCTCGGCCAGTGTTGCAAGCTGTGCCTGTTCAGCAGCGACTTGTCGCGCGGCGGCTTCGGCGGCAACCCGTGCTTGTTCGACAGCCAGTCGTTGGGCCTCGGCCAGCACCGCAAGTCGTGCCTGCTCCCGGGCACGGATGGCGGCTTGCTCGTTGATTTGGGCCAATTCGGCCGCGACCCGACGGGCTTCCTGTTCAGCCGCCACTCGCGCCTGATCATTGGCTTGCACGGCCGCCAGCCAGTTGAGTACGTTGATGTGTTGCTGATTCAGCATCTGGATGGTTTGCGACAGCAGCCTTGCCTCGTATGCTGCCTTGTACGAGGTCATCCAGGCTTGGATCGCGATACCATTCGCGGGAACTGGCTTCTCCAGGGTCAAGGCTTTTGGATAGAACGCCTGCAAAGGCTTGCCGATGGGGTCTACGCCATAAAAACTATTGGCGATCGCCGTTTTGTGGTGAAAGTCGGCGGTCTTGCGCGCCAGAAGCGTGTTGCGCACGCCCAGTTCGCGAATGATTGCCTCGGCAGGGGGAAGCGGGTGAGTCGATCCCTCGAGTCTTGTGGCTGCCAGTTCTTGCTCGATAGTTTGCGGTAGTTGACTGGATCGGACTTGAAACTCCTGTTCTGAAGTCTTGGTGGTGCTCCGCAATTTGTTCAAGATTGTCCCGACTGCCGGCTGGAAGCCGAAATGTCCGCTGTTAGGGTAGTTTGGTGAAGTGGCGGGTACGGGGTTTACGCCCGGAGGCGCTATTGCTGTGGTATGCACAGCTTGAGTTAACACCAATGGTGGAGGTTTTTGCATATTCATATCCTTTTGAATGTGCGCTGTATTCAAGAAAGTATTTTTAGTAAGCGATTGTTTTGCGCCATTTAACGTTACAGCAGAAGCCGCAGGCATGAGTCTGAGAGTGTTGTAAGAAGTTACATATAGAAGAAGGGGAAGTTTCGATGGGATAGAAATGAAGGAAGGATGTTCCTTCGAATAAAAAGACGTTTCCCATGCTGTTGCAGGAAAGATCTTTCAAGGGTGTCTTCAGAAGCAATGGGAGACGCTATCGCCACAAAACCATCCCCCATAAAAAAGGCCGCTGCAAACGCAGCGGCCAAAGCAAGACGTTGGATCAAGGAGCAATAAATCAACGTCAGTGAACACGGGGCGATGAGTCGAAAGTAACGCTTCAAATCATCTGGATTCTGTTGCGAATGAGGTGGGACCATCATCCCCAACGCTTCATGCTTTCAGCTGTTTGCCGTGAAAGCCCAGCAAGAATAAGGGCTTGAGCGCAAAGGAAAAATAGCGATTCCAGACATGCACTGTTGCAGGCTGGGCAACAGTCTCCGGCCGACTTTTTGTAGCACGCCCTCCCATGCGCCCCGCTGATAACCCCCCATCCAGTCCATCCATACCCCGCGCAAACCCCCGTCCCATGCGGGCATTCATCCTTTGGAGGTACAGCGCGAATACCTCTTTGGTGCGCTTATCGCTCCCGACGTGCGGCAGTAGGGTGGGGCCTTCTGTCACTCACCGGGGAAGACGCATGACAAAAACAACAATGCGCGCCATCTTCAAACCGCAAGCGCTGGCCGCTGCGGTGGCCTTGGGCTGTTGTGCCCAGGTGCAGGCTGTTTCATTCAACATCGGCGAAATCGAGGGGCAGTTCGATTCCTCGTTGTCGGTCGGTGCGAGCTGGGGCATGCGCGATGCCGACAAGTCTCTGGTGGGCAGCGTCAACGGCGGCACCGGCCAGTCTTCGACCGGTGATGACGGGCGCCTGAATTTCAAGAAAGGCGAGACCTTCTCCAAGATCTTCAAAGGTATCCACGACCTCGAATTAAAGTACGGCGATACAGGCGTGTTCGTCCGTGGCAAGTACTGGTACGACTTCGAGCTGAAGGACGAAGACCGCGAGTTCAAACAGATCAGCGACAGCGGTCGCAAAGAAGGCGCCAAGTCTTCGGGTGCGCAGATCCTCGATGCATTCGTCTATCACAACTATTCCATCGCCGATCTGCCGGGCACTGTGCGCGCCGGCAAGCAGGTGGTCAGTTGGGGGGAAAGTACCTTCGTCGGCAACTCGATCAACAGCATCAACCCGGTCGACGTTTCCGCATTCCGTCGACCGGGGGCAGAGATTAAGGAAGGCCTGATTCCGGTGAACATGCTGTTCGCCTCCCAAGGCCTGACCGATCAGCTCACGGTGGAAGGTTTCTACCAACTGGAGTGGGATCAGACCGTTCTCGACAACTGCGGCACTTTCTTCGGCGTCGACGTGGCGGCGGATGGCTGCAACAACGGTTACACCGTCGGCAGTCCGGCGATTGCACCGTTGGCGCCGCTGGCGTCAGCCTTTGGCCAACCTATTCAGGTCACCCGTGAGGGCGTCATCGTGCCCCGTGGCGGCGACCGCGATGCCCGGGATTCAGGGCAGTGGGGCACCGCCTTGCGCTGGCTCGGTGACGACACCGAGTACGGCCTCTACTTCATGAACTATCACAGTCGCACCCCGACTGTCGGCACCACTACTGCGGGGCTGTCGACACTGGCCAGCCTGCCGGGCATGGTCAGCACTGCCAACCGTCTGGCCCCGGGCAGCGGTTCCGGCCTGGCGCAAAGCGTGATGCTCGGGCGCGGCCAGTATTACCTCGAATACCCGGAAGACATTCGTCTGTACGGCGCAAGCTTCTCCACCACTTTGCCCACCGGTACTGCCTGGACCGGCGAAATCAGCTACCGGCCCAACGCTCCGGTGCAGGTCAATACCAACGACCTGACCCTGGCGTTGCTTAACCCGATCGCCGGCGGCGCCGCATCGCCTGTCGCGACCCGGCCAGGTGCCGACAACACCGGTTATCGCCGCAAGGAAGTGACCCAGGTCCAAAGCACCCTGACGCACTTTTTCGACCAGGTATTGGGCGCCCAACGGCTGACTCTGGTGGGTGAAGCCGCGGTGGTACGGGTTGGTGGTCTGGAGTCGCGGAGCAAGCTGCGTTATGGCCGGGATTCGGTTTACGGCCAGTACGGTTTCGGCGGCGATACCGACGGCTTTGTCACCTCAACTTCCTGGGGCTACCGCGCCCGGGCGATTCTCGATTACGCCAACGTGATTGGCGGGATCAACCTCAAACCCAACCTGTCCTGGTCCCATGACGTCGCCGGCTACGGTCCCAACGGGCTGTTCAACGAAGGCGCCAAGGCGGTCAGCATCGGTGTCGATGCCGATTACCGCAACACCTATACCGCGAGCCTCAGTTACACCGACTTCTTTGGCGGTGACTACAACGTCCTGGAAGACCGTGATTTCCTGGCGCTGAGCTTCGGTGTGAACTTCTGATCTGGCTGAGAAGGATGATGTTAATGCGCAAGATGATTCTGCAATGCGGCGCCCTGGCCCTGACCCTGCTGGCCGCCAACGTGATGGCGGCGGTCTCGCCGGAAGAAGCTAACAAACTCGGGACTACGCTCACGCCGCTGGGCGCCGAGAAGGCCGGCAACGCCGACGGCTCGATTCCGGCGTGGACCGGTGGCATTCCCAAAAACGCCGGCGCGGTCGACAGCAAAGGCTTCCTGGCTGATCCGTTCGCCAGTGAAAAACCGTTGTTCACCATCACCGCCGCGACTGTCGATAAGTACAAGGACAAGCTCTCGGATGGCCAGGTGGCGATGTTCAAACGCTACCCGGAAACCTACAAGATTCCGGTCTACCCGACCCACCGCACCGTGGGCCTGCCGGCGGAAATCTACGAGTCGGCCAAGCGCAGCGCACTGAATGTGAACAGCATCAACGACGGTAACGGCCTGGCCAATTTCACCGGCAACCGCTACTACGCGTTCCCGATTCCGAAGAACGGCGTCGAGGTACTGTGGAACCACATCACCCGTTATCACGGCGGCAACCTGCGCCGCATCATCACCCAGGTGACCCCGCAGACCAATGGCAGCTACACGCCGATCCGCTTCGAGGAAGAGATTGCCGTACCGCAATTGATGAAGGACCTGGACCCGGAAAAAGGCGCCAACGTGCTGACCTTCTTCAAGCAGTCGGTGACCGCGCCGGCGCGGTTGGCGGGTAATGTGCTGCTGGTGCATGAAACCCTCGATCAGGTGAAAGAGCCGCGCCTGGCGTGGATCTACAACGCTGGTCAGCGTCGGGTACGACGCGCGCCGCAAGTGGCCTACGACGGGCCGGGCACCGCCGCTGACGGCCTGCGCACGTCGGATAACTTTGACATGTTCTCCGGCGCGCCGGATCGCTACGACTGGAAACTGATCGGCAAGAAGGAAATGTACATTCCCTACAACAGCTACAAACTCGATTCGCCGAGCCTCAAATACGATGACGTGGTGAAGGCCGGGCACATCAATCAGGATTTGACCCGTTACGAATTGCACCGGGTCTGGGAAGTGGTCGGCACGGTCAAGTCGAGTGAGCGGCACATCTACGCCAAACGCCACATGTACGTCGACGAAGACAGTTGGCAAGTGGCGCTGGCGGATCACTACGACGGTCGTGGTCAACTGTGGCGAGTGGCCGAAGGTCACGCCCAGTATTACTACGATCATCAGACCCCGGCTTACACCCTGGAGGCGCTCTACGACATCATTGCCGGCCGATACATTGCCCTGGGCATGAAGAACGAAGAGAAGCACAGCTTCGAATTCGGCTTCAACGCCAAGTCTGCCGACTACACCCCGTCGGCCCTGCGCGCCGAGGGCGTTCGGTAAGGGTTTTGATACATTGGCATCACCAGAGGCGACCTGCGGGTCGCCTCTTTTATGGGCGCCAATCAGCGTCCTGAATACTTCTCAACAAGCGGGTTATAGAGGGCTAGGGTGGCCGGACAATTATAAAAAGGCACGCCGCAATGACCGCCATGACTCCGTGTCTGGACCGTTCTGGATTCCTGCCCCGCCTGTCCTCTCATCACCTGTCGCGGGCTCGTTTGAGCGAGCCGTTGTTGGCTTCGACGGCCCGGGTGAAATTGCTCTGTGCGCCCGCCGGCAGTGGCAAGAGCGCGTTACTCACCGAATGCCTGTTGCAGGCGCCAACCCAATGCCGAGTGCATTGGTTGCCATTGTCCGGCGTGGCGTGGAGCGCGGCGGATTTTCGTCATCGTCTGGCAGAGACACTGGGGCTGGCCTCATCGGATGAAACCGGGTTGCTGGACGCTCTGGCACGATTGCCGACGCCTGCCTGGCTGTTTCTCGATGACTATTGCCGTCTGCCGAACCCGGAGCTGGACCAGTTACTCGATCGCATGCTGGCGATCAGCAGTCCGATGCTGACCTGGTGGGTGGGTGCCCGACGCCGACCGCAATGCAACTGGCCACGGTTGCTGCTCGACGCTGAGTTGTACGAGTGCGAGAGCACTTCGCTGGCGTTCTCCCAGGGTGAAGTCGAGCAGATACTGCAGCCCTGGGTACCCGAGCAAGCCGGCAAGGTGGCGAGTCGGATCATCCAGCGCACCGGCGGCTGGTGTGCCGGTGTACGGATTGCATTGCTGCATAAGTGCGACTGGTCACGTCAGGACAACTCCCTGGGGCGGGCGGCCACCTTGCTCGATTACCTGGAACATGAGTTGTTCACCTCGCTGACGCCTGAATTGAGCGAGGCCTGGCGCGTGCTGGCCCACTTGCCCCGCTTCAATGCCCGATTGTGCGATCACCTGTTCGGGGCCGGGGAGGGCGCTCAATACTTGCGGACCTTGCAAGCGCTGGGTTGTTTTATCGAGCCTTGGCAAGACTCCAGCGACTGGCTGCAGATTTTCACTCCGTTCACCCAGTTGTTGCGCGATGAGCAATGGCCGGCGGGACGCTCCTGGCATCGGCGGGCCTGCCAGTGGTTCTGTGCTGAACAGGACTGGAAATCGGCCTTCGAACAGGCCTTGCTCGCCGAGGAATACGAAGTGGCGATCAGCCTGTTGCAGCACTTCAGTTTCGAGCACTTGTTCGAGGAGCAAACGGTGGTGCTGTTGTTGCGTTTGCATGAGCAGCAAGGCGAGGAACTGACGCTGGGCAGCCCACAATTGGTCGGATTGATTACCGCTGCGCTGTTATTCGCCGGACGTTTCGAACAGGCGACTGCCTGTATCGCTCATTTGGCGTATTTCACGCCTCAACCCTCGGCGGTGCTTCAGCGTCGATTGATTGCACGTTGGCAAGCCCTGCAGGGTTGGTTACTGCATTTGCAGGGACGAATGGAGCCTTCGCGTGCGCACTTTCTTGATGCATTGAACGCCCTCGATCCCGACTGTTGGACGGCGCGCCTGATGTGTTTGTCCGGTCTGACGCAACAAGCACTGCTTAGGGGCGCACTCGATGTGGCGCAAGCCCACAACCGTCAGGCGCTGTGCCTGGCGCGGGCGCAAGGTTCGTTGATATTCGAGGGCCTGATGGAACTCGATCATGCGCAATTGCTGGAGCAACGGGGGGCGGCGGTGCGGGCTGAAAGTCTGCTTTGCGAGATCGATCAATTGCTCTGCCAGCGTTCGGACCGACCTGCACCCTTGTTGGGGCGGATTGCATTGCGGCGTGGGCGATTGGCCTTGTGCCTGGGGGCAGATGAGTGCGCTGCCGAATTCTTTCAAGCAGGCCTGGACGATTGCTTGCGCAACCACGACAAGCGCGTGTTGTATGGATTTCTGGGGCAGGCCCAACTGGCAGCGAACAAAGGCGATTACGCCCAGGCGTTCGTCCGGTTGCGCGACGCCGAGCGGCTGATGCAACAACGGCATATTCCAGATACCGTCTACCGCGGCGTTCTGCTGCAAGTCAGCAGTCAGCTTTGGTTGCAACAAGGACGCCCGGAACTGGCACACGAAACACTGACCCGGGTGTTGCGCCACTATCGCGGGCCGAATGCCCGGCAGGCACCGCCGGCGACCCTGGAGCTGATTCCACGGATCGAGTACTTGCTGATACTCGCCGAAGCACGTCTGGGGTGGGGAAAGGCCGATGCCCTGGTGCAACTTCAGCAACTGCTGGAACTGGCGCAGCAGAACGGGATGTACGCGCTGCAAACCGAACTGCAATTGACCATGGCCGAAGTGCTATGGCTTGGCGGCAATACAACGGAAGCAATTGAGGTGTTGCAGAAAGGATTACACATGGTTGCACGCTATCAGGGGCAACAAGCGGTATGCGAATTGCGCTTGCGTCAGGCGCCATTGTTCGAAGCGTTGACTTCGCAGTTGCCAGGCGATGGACTTTTTGCCACCGCTTGCGAGACGAATCCGCTCAGCCACCGTGAACTGCAGGTACTAGAGTTGATTGCCCTCGGCAATTCCAATCAGCAGATCGCCGATGCACTGTTCATTTCATTGCATACTGTTAAAACCCATGCCCGAAGAATACACGGAAAGTTGGGTGTTGAACGCCGTACGCAAGCAGTGGCCAAGGCCAAGTTACTCGGGGTGTGGGGCTGAACTGGAGGGCTTTATATGTGATGGCAGTTTGTGTTTGTTTAAAGCGAGTGGCTGATGGTTAAACGTGGTTGAAGTTGAGAATATTTGGTATTGCTTCAGCGTTTTGATGTTTTTTTTCTCTGCATTAGATTCGTGCAACTCACTGGGCATCCAGCCTGTTGTAGCGATTCGTGTAAGGAGACATAAAATTAACATCATGAATACTGATTTTTCTATTAGTGACGACAGCCGTCCACAATGGCTGACACGTGCCAGTGTTGCTGATCAACTTCATTATGGCGAACTGGAACAGCAGTCTATCGTCAGTCAGATTGAACTGGATAAACAATTGGGGATCTTCGCTAGCGTGCGGGTTTATGCCCGTTATCTGGCCAATCAGGCGCTGGAACTGGAGTTTGGCAGCGCGCTGGATCCTGACAGCATCACGACGTCCAGTCGCTATGTTTTCCAACAGGCTGGCCGGACATTCATTCAGGAGGACAAGCGCACCCTAACGGACTTGCTCTTGCACGGCCTGCATGAAGAAGGTCAGCGTGCAAATATCACTTTGCGCGGCGAAGGACTTCCGTCGGGGCTGAACCAGCAATGGCTGGAAGAATCCTTGAATCACGATGTTCGAGCGGCTTACGGCGCCGAATTCCGGAGTGTGTACCAACGCAGCGGTGTACTCGCAGCGATGAACGACGTCACCCGGGATCAGCTGTTGCTGAGTGCGTTTGCTGCGAAACTTCAAGGACACCTCAACGACACCAATCTGCAGCGGGTTCTACGTGCGATTGCCGGAGACTCGAGCCTGACGATTGCGCCCTTGCAGTTACGTGAAGACACCCGTGCACTCAAGGATATGGTCGCCATTGGAAGCCGCGACGACAGCCTGGAGGACTGGCTCCTGTACGCCCCCGGCTCGCCCGATGGTCAGGATTGGTACGAGTTGCCCACTTTCAGGCGTTTGAGCCTTGATATCAGTCGGTGGACGGCAACACAAAGCGGTCAGGACTATCTGACTTGGCAGTCCCATGCACTGGATCGCGAGACGATCAGCGGTTATCTGAAACAAATCCCGCAGCTGCCTTATCTCTGGGGCGGTATCACGCTTGCACCTTCCCCATACAAGGGAGAAGAGGTGTTGAACGCAATTGTTTACAACGAGCGGGCATGGCGGGTATCGCAGGAAGAGAGTCAAACGCCCTATGGCTATCGCACAGCGTCCAACGAGCAGCGTCAACGTTTTGCGCGGATCAACTGCGAACTCAAGTCGCTGCAAACCGTTGAGGTCCGTCAAGGAGGATTTGTCAGCTTTGAACGTTTTTGCCATCAACTGATCAAGCAACGTGTAGAAGAAGTTCTTCTGCAAAGAGGTGAGCGTGTCGTCATCAATCCTGATCGAATCAATGTGGAAATCAGTCAGGAACAAAAGATGACACTGACCCAATTGATTGTCGGCGAAGTGCACTTTTATGCCAGTGGTGAAGGCCAACCCCTTTATCCGAGATTCACACTGGCTGCTGACCATCCACCGATCAACAAGCTTGATATCCGCGATATAGCCAGTTGGTCGAATACGCTACGTCCTGGCGAGAAGTACATCGATATGTTGCGCTCGGTGCACCTCAACCGATCCCATCCCGAAGGTGCATTCAAGCGACAGCTCTACATGGCGATACTGCAACGTCAGATGGAAGTGGCAATCATGCAGGGGGCATTCACTGGGCGGTTGCCTGAGGAGCACTTTGCGGAGTTGATCAAAGTTGTCGAACAGTTCGATCCGCTTCAGCCGCAGCCGACAAGTCCTGTGGGTGAGTCGCCAGAGGATGTGCGTTCCAGTGCATTGTTCAACCTTCATCTCAGAGGGCGTTTGGTGGTTGGGGTGTTCGTGTTCAGGCTAGTGGTGGCCGGGCAAGTCGAGGAGTATCTGTTTACCCCGGATGCACCGGACGGACGTGAGCTACGACCGTTCAAGGAGTTTGTGTCGGCAGTAAAAAAAGGCACGCTCGGTGATTATTGCCATGATCGGGTTTTTGCCAAATATCAACCGCAGGTCGGCACTTACCTTACTGATCTCGAACAATTGAGCAACTTTATCGAGGCTCCCTCCCTGGAGCGCAATAGCCGCGTCACCGATTTGAACGACAGCTATAACGACGTGGTGTACAAAATCATTTCCGATGTCGACGAGAAGACCGAAAGCCTTAACGAAATCATTTGGGGGCTGGTGTATAACGCAGTCGTCACGGCGGCCAGTGTCATCAGTATTGTTTATGCGCCAGTAGGTATCGCGCTAAGTGCGGCGTTGCTGACCCAGAATCTGGTGCAAGGCGCTGAAGCCTATACCGAGGGCGATCGGGCAAAAGCCCTGAGCCACTTTAAGAAGGCGCTGTTTGAACTGGCGTCTCTGGGCAAGGCCGGTCTTGGCAAGTCGGGCGCCAGTCAGTTGCAGAAAAATCTCATCGGGTTGTTGGGTGATGCGTTAGAGGTTGAAAAGTTGTTTGCGGCTGCAACCGGGCAGCCCCGGTTGCATGAGCGGGCGCTGGAAGTGATTCAGGAGATTCTCGATGATCCGGAAACCATCAGCAGCCAAACCACCCTTGTGTAAGGCCCCGAGCTGTTGACCTGCAACGGATGGCCGCCGATGTCGATTCGTGTTCAGCGAGCGACTTCGTTGGCCTCAAACCCCATCCGCCAACTCACAGCCCGCGTCGCCGCCAACAACCGCTGCGCCGCCGGGCCGTTTTCATCGGCATGAAACAACGAGGCCGGGCCGACAATGGTCATCACCGCCGCTACCTGTCCGACCGCATTGAACACCGGCGCCGACAATGCATCCACGCCAGGCATCAGCAAGCCGTGAACATGGTGCAAGCTGCGTTCGCGGATCTGCTCGCACAATGAGGTGTAAGCCTGCTCATCGGCCAGCGGATGAACGTCGACAGCGCGAACTTCGAGATCGCGCAACTCATCGGTTTCGCGATGGGGCAAATAGGCACTGAACACCAGCCCGGTCGAGGAGCTGAGCAACGGCAGAACCGAGCCCAATTGCGTGACCACCGTCACTGCCCGCACTGCCGGTTCGATGTGCACCACTGTCGCGCCCTGATTGCCCCATACCGCCAAAAAACAGGTCTCGTTCAGGTCGTCGCGCAGTTCAGCCAAGGGCAGGGCGGCGACTTTCAACACGTCCATACTGTTCAGAGCAGCCAGGCCGACCCGAAGCGCCTCACGGCCCAGGCCGTAATGGTTAGTGGCGGGGTTCTGCTCGGCAAAACCGCTGGCAATCAGCGCCTGCAAATAGCGGTGGACCTTGCTCGCCGGCATCTGCACGTGTTCGGCCAAGCGTGACAACGAGGTCGATGGCGACAGTTCGGCAAGCGCCTTGAGAATATCGGTGCCGACCTCGGCCGAGCGGACTTTCTGTTTACCGTTGCTTTCGCTGGTCATGAGGCGGTGTGATCCCGGGACGAATGGGCGTCTTTATAGCTTGACGGTCAATACCAATCAAATTACGTTATGCGTAATCGAATTACGATAAAAATAACCCTGGCGTGCCAAGTTCTCTTCAGCAGAGTGACAGGCCATTGCCAACTCCCGTTCAGGAGGCTCCATGAACCTCGATTCAACGGCGCCAGCGCTGGCCTATCAGTCAGGCTTTGGCAACGAATTCAGCAGCGAAGCGTTGCCCGGCGCGTTGCCCGTCGGCCAGAACTCCCCGCAAAAAGCCCCTTACGGCCTGTACACAGAACTGTTCTCTGGCACTGCGTTCACCATGGCTCGCAGCGAAGCACGGCGGACCTGGATGTACCGCATTCAGCCGTCGGCCAACCACCCGGCATTCGTCAAACTGGATCGGCAACTGGCGGGTGGCCCGTTGGGTGAGGTAACGCCCAATCGCCTGCGCTGGAACCCGTTGGACATTCCGACCGAGCCCACTGATTTCATCGATGGGCTGGTGAGCATGGCCGCCAACTCGGGCGCAGAAAAACCGTCCGGGATCAGTATTTATAACTACCGCGCCAACCGTTCCATGAAACGCGTGTTCTTCAACGCCGACGGCGAATTGCTGCTGGTGCCGCAACTGGGTCGCCTGCGCATCGCCACCGAACTGGGCGTGCTGGAACTGGAACCGCTGGAAATCGCCGTTCTGCCTCGCGGGCTGAAATTCCGCGTCGAACTGCTCGATCCGCAAGCCCGCGGCTACATCGCCGAAAACCACGGCGCTCCTCTGCGCCTGCCGGACCTGGGGCCGATCGGCAGCAACGGTCTGGCTAATCCGCGAGACTTCCTGACGCCGGTGGCTCATTACGAAAACCTCAAGCAACCGACCACCCTGGTGCAGAAATTTCTCGGTCAGTTGTGGGGTTGCGAGCTCGATCATTCGCCGCTGAACGTGGTCGCCTGGCACGGCAATAACGTGCCATATAAATATGACTTGCGCCGCTTCAACACCATCGGCACGGTCAGTTTCGATCATCCGGATCCATCGATTTTCACAGTTCTGACTTCGCCGACCAGCGTGCACGGTCTGGCCAATCTCGATTTCGTGATCTTCCCGCCACGCTGGATGGTCGCCGAGAAGACATTCCGTCCACCATGGTTCCACCGCAACCTGATGAACGAATTCATGGGCCTGATCCAGGGCGAATACGATGCCAAGGCCGAAGGCTTTGTGCCTGGCGGTGCTTCGTTGCACAGTTGCATGAGCGCCCACGGCCCTGACGGCGAGACGTGCACCAAAGCGATCAACGCGGAACTGGCGCCGACTAAAATCGATAACACCATGGCCTTCATGTTCGAGACCAGCCAAGTGTTGCGCCCGAGCCGATTCGCCCTGGATTGCCCACAACTGCAAAATAATTACGACGCCTGCTGGGCCACGCTGCCCGCGACTTTCGACCCGACCCGGAGATAACCCATGACTCAGACTTCCATCACTCGTAGCTGGGTTGCCTCCGCCAACGGCCACGCGGATTTCCCGCTGCAAAACCTGCCGTTGGGCGTCTTCAGCGTGAAGGGCTCCGCGCCGCGCAGTGGCGTGGCGATCGGCGACCACATCTTTGATCTGGAAGCGGCACTGGAGGCCGGGCTGTTCGAAGGTGTTGCGCGCACTGCGGTCGACGCCACCCGTGGCGGTCAATTGAATGCGTTCTTCGAATTGGGCCGCGATGCTCGCGTTGCCCTGCGCGAACGTATGCTGGAACTGTTTGCCGAAGGCAGCACCCTGCACGGCAAAATCGAAGCCCAAGGTGCCAAACTGCTGCCACTGGCGGCGAATTGCGAAATGCACTTGCCAGCGAAGATTAACGACTACACCGACTTCTACGTCGGCATCGAGCACGCGCAGAATGTCGGCAAACTGTTCCGCCCGGACAACCCGTTGCTGCCGAACTACAAGTACGTGCCGATCGGTTACCACGGCCGTGCCTCGACCATTCGCCCATCCGGCACTGACGTGCGTCGGCCGAAAGGCCAGACCCTGCCGGCCGGCCAGACCGAGCCGACGTTTGGTCCGTGCGCACGTCTGGACTATGAATTGGAACTGGGTATCTGGATCGGTCCGGGCAATGAGATGGGCGACCCGATCGCCATCGGTGACGCCGCCGACCACATCGCTGGTTTCTGCCTGCTCAACGACTGGTCGGCGCGGGACATCCAGGCCTGGGAATACCAGCCGCTAGGGCCGTTCCTGTCCAAGAGTTTCATCACCAGTATTTCTCCGTGGGTGGTGACGGCCGAAGCGCTGGAGCCGTTCCGCCGTGCCCAGCCTGCACGCCCTGAAGGCGATCCGCAGCCGCTGCCGTACCTGTTCGACAAGCGTGATCAGGCCGCCGGTGCCTTCGACATCGAACTCGAAGTGCTGCTGCTGACCGAGTCGATGCGTGAGCAAAATATGCCAGCCCATCGCCTGACCCTCAGCAACACCCAACATATGTACTGGACCGTTGCACAACTGGTTGCGCACCACAGCGTCAATGGCTGTCAGTTGCAGGCCGGTGACCTGTTCGGTTCGGGTACGCTGTCCGGTCCTGAAAACGGTCAGTTCGGCAGCCTGCTGGAAATCACCGAGGGCGGTAAAAAGCCTATCGAACTGGCGTCGGGCGAGGTGCGTAAATTTCTTGAGGACGGCGACGAAATCATTCTGCGCGCACGTTGCAGCCGCGAGGGTTTTGCTTCCATCGGTTTCGGCGAATGCCGTGGCAAAGTGTTGCCAGCGCGCTAAGAGGATTGGGTCATGGAACTCTATACCTACTACCGTTCGACCTCGTCATACCGGGTGCGTATTGCGTTGGCGTTGAAGGGGCTGGATTACCAGGCGCTGCCCATCAACCTGATCGCGCCGCAAGGTGGCGAACATCGGCAGCCGACCTATCTGGGCATCAACCCGCAAGGCCGGGTGCCGGTCTTGCGCACCGATGAGGGCGAGTTGCTGATCCAGTCACCGGCGATCATCGAGTACCTGGAGGAACGTTTTCCAGAGGTGCCATTGCTGTCTAAAGACCTCGTCGCCCGTGCCCATGAGCGTGGCGTGGCGGCGGTGATCGGCTGCGATGTTCATCCCCTGCACAACGTCAGCGTGCTCAACAAGCTTCGGCAGTTAGGGCACGATGAGCCGCTGGTGGTGGAATGGATCGGTTACTGGATCAGACAAGGGTTGGCGACGGTGGAGCAGTTGATCGGTGACACCGGTTACTGCTTTGGCGATCAGCCGGGGCTGGCGGACGTCTATTTGATCCCGCAGTTGTATGCGGCCGAGCGCTTCAATATTTCCCTTGAGGCCTACCCGCGAATTCGTCGAGTGGCGGCATTGGCGGCGACACACCCGGCCTTCTTCCTGGCCCATCCTGCGAATCAGTCCGATACCCCTTAATGGCTCACATAGACCTAATGTGGGAGCGGGCTTGCGAAGAACGATAACGCGGTCCGTCAGAAATACCGCGGTGTCTTCTTCGCGAGCAAGCCCGCTCCCACATGAGATTAGTGAACCACTGAGTTAGGCGGTAGGTGCCCGAGTCGTTCGGTCAGGCGAATCCGCTGGATCGGGTCGTCACAGAGCAGCAGCGCGTGCTCCAGGTCAAAACGCTCGGCATTCGGGCATTCCAGCCGTTGATAGAGACTTGCCCGGGCCAGATAGTCGGAGGCGCAGGCGTTGCCCAACTCAAGCACACGCTCGGCGTCGATCAGGGCGTCGATGTAGTCATCATTCGTGAGGTACAACTGGCGCAGGTTGCGCGACAGCCGCTGCAGCATCTGCACCGGTTCAGCTGTCAGTAAGTGCTCGGCGCTGAGTTGCATGTTCGGGCCGTACTGGCGTTGCAGTAACTCCCGGCAGTCGTTGGGGTATAGCCGTCGCCCGCCGCAAGGGTCGAGCAGATGATCGGCGCCTTGTACCCGTAGCAGGAAATGTCCGGGGAAGTTGACCCCGACCATGGGGATCTCCAGCCTTCTGGCCAGTTCCAGCGCAATCAGGCCCAGTACCAGCGGTTGGCCCCGCCGACGTTCCAGCACCTTATGGAGTAACGCCACTTGCGGGCGCAAGGGCGTGGAGTCGTCCTGAGCGAACCCCAGGTCATTCATCCGGCGCAACAACGGTTGGGCCAATTCACTCACCGGCAGCATCGGCAACCCGTAGCTGACCCGCTGTTGCAGGTCCTTGAAATCCGCCAGCACCGCCTCGGGATTCAGTTCCTTATCGTGTTCGACAGCCATCCACAGCGCCGCCTCGAACAGCGCGGGCGGTGATCGTTGCAGACAGTCGAAAAAACGTTGGCGCGGGGTCATCAAAATCTCCGGGGAATGCCTCGTTTTAGCCCCGTCGAAGGCTTTCGTCCAGTGTCGGGCACAAGCGGTAACAGGTTATGTCCGAAAGCCTGCAAAGCGGCGGCGCTTATTCCGGGGCGTTTCTGCAATTTTTGTGCACAAGCCTATACTGGCGACTACAAGAAGTGATTCGGGAGCCCTACGATGTTCGCTCTCATGCAAAGCACTCGCCTTGAATCGCTGCACCTGAGCGTCGATCCGGTCACCGGGTTGAAGGCGGTGATTGCCATCCACAACAGCCGTCTGGGACCTGCCCTGGGCGGGTGTCGTTACCTTGCTTACCCCACCGATGAATCCGCGATCGAGGATGCCGTGCGCCTTGCCCAAGGCATGAGTTACAAGGCGGCCCTGGCCGGCTTGGCTCAGGGCGGTGGCGTTGCAGTGATTCTACGCCCGGCCCATGTGGAAAATCGCGCCGCCCTATTTGAAGCCTTCGGGCGCTGGATCAATCAGCTCGACGGTCGCTACATCACCGCCATCGACGCCGGAACCTCCGTGGCGGACATGGATTGCATCGCCCAACAGACCCAATTCGTCACCAGCACCACCGCCGCGGGCGACCCGGCCCCGCACGCCGCCATGGGCGTATTCGCCGGCATTCGCAGCACTGCCATGGCCCGCCTGGGCAGCGACAATCTCGAAGGCTTGCGCATCGCCATTCAAGGCCTGGGCAATGTCGGATATGCCTTGGCCGAACAGTTACACGCGGCCGGTGCCGAACTGTTGGTCAGCGACATTGACCAAGGCAAAGTGCAATTGGCCATGGAGCAATTGGGCGCTCATCCCATCGCCAACGATGCGCTGCTCAGCACACCGTGCGACATACTCGCGCCCTGCGGTCTGGGCGGTGTGCTTAACAGCAACAGCGTGGCGCAACTGCGCTGCGCGGCGGTCGCAGGTTCGGCAAACAACCAGTTGATCCATATCGGCATCGCCGATCAGCTGGAGCGTCGGGGCATTTTGTATGCGCCCGATTATGTGATCAATGCTGGCGGGCTGATCTACGTGTCGCTCAAACACCGCGGGGAAGAGCTGACGACCATCACCGCGCACCTGTCGAAAATCAGTTCACGGCTGACCGAAGTCTTCGCCCATGCCCAGGCGGAAAAACGTTCCCCGGCCCGGGTGGCAGATGAGTTGGCGGAGAAAGTGCTATACCGCTGATGTCGTACTGATCAACAGTTTGAACCGATGAAGGAGTAGGGGCGTATCCGGCCGACTTGCTCCTCAGGCCCAGCGTCACAAGCGTCGGGCTGACCAATGCACGCCGACTCACGCGTGCCAGGAGCCCTGTGATGCTTCACAAGGTTGAGCTGCCGTACACCCGTTTCTTATCCCCCGATGGCCAGCCGCTCGGCGCGCTTCCTGCCTGGGCCGACGATTTCAATCTGTTGACGCGCCTGTATCGGCAGATGGTCCTGACCCGCCTTTTCGATCAGAAAGCTGTCGCCTTGCAACGCACCGGACGCATCGGCACCTACGCGCCGACCCTGGGCCAGGAAGCCATTGGCGTCGCAGTCGGCAGCCTGATGCACGCCGAAGATGTGCTGATCCCGTATTACCGCGACACTGCCGTGCAATTGATGCGCGGTGTGCGCATGGAAGAAATCCTGCTGTATTGGGGTGGCGACGAGCGTGGCAGCGATTTTGCTGACCCGGCGGTGGCCCAGGATTTCCCGATCTGCGTGCCAATCGCCACCCAGGCCCTGCATGCCTGCGGCGTTGCCAGCGCCTTCAAAATCCGCGGCGAGCATCGGGTCGCTGTCACTACGTGCGGCGACGGCGGAACCAGCAAAGGTGATTTCCTCGAAGCCCTCAATGTCGCTGGTGCCTGGCAGTTGCCGGTGGTGTTTGTGATCAACAACAACCAGTGGGCGATCTCGGTGCCGCGACGAATCCAGTGCGGCGCTCCGACTCTGGCGCAGAAAGCCCTTGGCGCCGGCTTCCACGGCGAGCAAGTCGACGGCAATGACATGCTCGCCGTTTACGACCGCATGCAAGCGGCCCTCGAACGGGCGCGCCACGGGAAAGGCCCGGTGTTGCTCGAATGCCTGAGCTATCGGCTCGGCGATCACACCACCGCCGACGATGCCACGCGCTACCGGTCGGCGGACGAGGTCAAGCAGGCCTGGCTCGAAGAACCGATCAAACGTCTGCAACGCTTCATGGCCGGGCAGGGCGTGTGGGACGAAGGCCGTGAGCAGGCGCTGGTCAGCGAATGTCAGGGCTTGGTGCAGCAGGCTGTGGATAACTTCGAAGCGGCAGGAGTGCAGGCACCGGAATCGGTCATCGATTACGTCTACGCGCAATGGCCACAAGCCCTGGCCGAACAGCGCGAAGAGTTTTTGGAACGGGTGGCGCGCCGGACGGGAGGTTCGAGCGATGAGTAACGGCAAAGTGACGCTGCTGGAAGCGGTGAATCTGGCGTTGCATCGGGCCATGAGCGAGGACGAGAACGTCATCGTCCTCGGTGAGGATGTCGGGGTGAATGGTGGCGTGTTCCGCGCCACGTTGGGCCTGCGCGACAGCTTTGGTTTCAAGCGGGTGATCGACTCGCCGCTGGCCGAAACCATGCTCGGCGGGCTGGTGGTGGGCATGGCGGCCCAAGGCCTGAAACCGGTGGTGGAAATCCAGTTCATGGGTTTCATCTACGCCACCATGGAGCACCTGGTGTCCCACGCCAGCCGCATGCGCAACCGCACGCGCGGGCGGATCACCTGCCCGATGGTGATGCGCACGCCCATGGGCGCAGGGATTCGCGCGCCGGAACATCACAGCGAAAGCACTGAAGCGCTGTTCGCGCACATTCCGGGGCTGCGGGTGGTGATCCCGTCCTCGCCGGCCCGGGCCTATGGCTTGTTGCTCGCGGCCATCGACGACCCGGATCCAGTGATATTTCTCGAACCGACCCGACTCTATCGAATGAACCCGCAACCGCTGCTGGATGACGGTAAGCGCCTGCCGCTGGACAGCTGTTTCACCCTGCGTGAAGGCAGCGACATTACCTTGATCAGTTGGGGCGCCAGCGTGATGGAAACCCTGCAAGCCGCCACACAACTGGCCGAGCAGGGCGTCTCGGCGGAAGTGATCGATGTCGCCAGTATCAAACCGCTGGACCTCGACACGATGGAAGCCTCGGTGCGCAAGACCGGTCGCTGCGTAATTGTGCACGAAGCGCCACGCTCCTGCGGAGTCGGCGCGGAAATCGCCGCCAGTCTCTACGAACGGGTGTTTCTGGAGTTGCAGGCACCGATCCAGCGAGTCACCGCGCCAGACATTCCGCCGCCGTTGTATCGACTGGAATCGCTGTACATGCCCGGCGTCGAAGAAATTCTTCATGCCTGCAACACCGTCATGCAGCACTACCCCTGAACAGACGCCTGAGGCCGAGGAGGTTGCGATGAAATATTTCAAACTGCCGGATCTGGGCGAGGGCTTGCAGGAAGCGGAAATCGTCCGCTGGCATGTCAAGGTCGGCGATACCGTCAAGGCCGATCAACTGTTGGTGTCGGTGGAAACCGCCAAGGCGCTGGTGGACATTCCTGCGCCCTACGACGGTGTGGTGGCAAAAACCTTTGGTGGTGAGGGCGACATCCTTCACGTTGGCGAACCTCTACTCGGTTACGAAGGCGAAGCCGATGCGGGCACCGTGGTCGGGCGGCTTGAGGGCGGTGGCACGAATCAGGAAGATGCATTTTTTATCGGCGCTGCACCTTCGACTCGTGAGCACCTAACCAACCGTGCCACGCCGGCGGTGCGTCAACTGGCTCGGCAACTCGGCGTTGAACTGAGCGGCTTGACGGGCTCCGGCCAGGACGGCCAGATCACCCGCAGTGACGTGGAAAACGCAGTCCAGACGGAACGCGAACGCTTCGGCGGCGAGAAGCTGCGCGGTGTACGACGCAGCATGGCGCTGAACATGGCAAGGTCCCATGCCGAAGTGGTGCCGGTGACGATTTTCGGTGATGCCGATCTGCATCGCTGGGGGCAGGCGCGAGAACCGCTGATTCGTCTGGCCAAGGCGATGGCGGCCGCCTGCGTCGTAGAACCCGTGCTCAACAGCGCCTTCGATGGCAAAACCCTGGCGCTCAAGCAACATGAACAGCTCGACCTGGGCATTGCCGTGGACACGCCGGACGGCTTGTTCGTGCCGGTGCTGCGCGATGTAGGCAATCGCACGGCGGCGGATTTGAAAGAAGGTGTGATGCGTCTGCGGGCCGATGTGCAGGCGCGCTCGATCCCGCCCCAGGAAATGATGGGTGCGACCCTGACCCTGTCGAACTTCGGCACCTTGTTCGGCCGCTACGCCAACCCGGTGGTGGTGCCGCCGCAAGTGGCGATCCTCGCCGCCGGGGCGATCCGCGATGAACCGGTGGCGGTCGAGGGCGCGGTGGTGGTGCATCCGATTCTGCCATTGTCCCTGACCTTCGATCACCGCGTGGTCACTGGCGGTGAGGCGGCGCGCTTCTTCAAGGCGTTGGTCGAGGCGCTGGAACAACCCGAGGTCTAGGTTTCTTGCAGGCATGAAAAAGGCCCTGAGCCATTTGACTCAGGGCCTATTCAATTCGGGCATTGCTTACTTTGGCGTCTTGGCAGCTTTGGCTGGCTTGGTCGGCTCAGCGCTCGCTACTTCAACTGGTGCAGCTACTTCAACAGGTTCAGTGGCTTTAACAGGTTCAATGGCTTCGGCGGGTGCATTCAGTAGTTCGGACAGAGCGTCCGGCTGGCTCTTGAATGCCTTGGCGAATACATCACGGTTCTTCGCCATGTAGATCCCGGCTTCTTCCACTTGCTGTTCAGTCAGGGACGGAACGGCTTTTTGCAATACTTCTGCCAGCAATTCGGCCAGTTCGAGCATTTTGTCATGACGGTCAGCTTCGGCTTTATCCATGAACAAGCGCTCCAGATCTCGGCTGCTGCGGTATACCACTTCGACGGCCATTCACCACCTCACATGCCTTTACATTAGTTGTCTGTTTCGACCACTGTATTTATATACAGCGAAAAGGATAAGCGAATCCCTGCGCTTTGGGTAGTGGCTTTTTAATGTAGACCGAATTCAGAGTTTGTCAGGGGAGCCGTGTTGTCCCTGTTCGCGAGCAAGCCCGCTCCCACAGGATATGCGCTGACCCTTGTGGGAGCGGGCTTGCTCGCGAATAGGCCGGCAAAAACACCACAAAAGTGTCCAGTAGCAGCCCATCGCCATCTCACCCACCAGTATCTGGCCTTTTTTCTGCATGCAGAATAACCGTCACGTCCATCCCGCATCATCCGCTCGAACCGAGCTAAGGAACAATCAAAGTGAAAATCAACTGGGCCGAGAACTTGCGGCAGAACGTGCACCAACTGGCCGAGTCCCTGGGCAACCTGTTCGTCGAGACCTTCCATTACCTGGCGCTATTTGCCATCGGAGCAGTGACCGCCTGGGCGGCGGTGATGGAATTCCTCGGAATGCTCGAACAGGGGCATATCAAGATCGATGACATTCTGTTGCTGTTCATCTACCTGGAATTGGGGGCGATGGTCGGGATTTACTTCAAGACCAACCACATGCCGGTGCGCTTCCTGATCTATGTGGCGATCACCGCACTGACGCGGCTGCTCATCTCCAACGTCTCGCACCACAATCCGCCGGACCTGGGGATCATTTACTTGTGCGGCGGGATTCTGCTGCTGGCATTTGCAATTCTGGTGGTGCGTTACGCCTCGTCGCAGTTCCCTTCGGTGAAGATCGAACACCCGCAACGCAAGATCGGTGCGGGTTCCGGTGAGCATCCCGAAGTGGAGAAGGGCGAGATTTAAAGCCCCAGTGAAGGTCGGGGCCGGGATTTGACCCGTGGCGGCAGCGAGTTGCGACTGTCGCCGTCGGTCATGGCTTCGAGGATGGCCACGGCGCTGTTGCCCTGTTCGATGGCGATGCCGAATTGGATGCTTTGCACCAGGCGTTTGAGGCGCTTGGGATCATTGCGCTGTTCGGCGCTGATCATCCGTTTGGCCACCACGCGACCACTTTTGGAGAGGGTCAGCATGATGCTGCCGTCCAGCCCCTGAATGCTCAGGTTGACTTGATAATCCGGTGCAAAGGCATCGGTAATGAGTTGAAAGGGGTTGTCCATGATGCGTCACCGCCTGATTGAACGTGCAGTTGTTGACCGGCCATGATCGGGATTAGTTCGCAACACCAGACCGTCGGCCATTCCCTAGCCATATCGCCATCATCGCTTTTGTAGGAGCTGCCGAAGGCTGCGATCTTTTGATTTTTACCGCTTCCAAGGATGTCGAGAAAAAGATCAAAAGATCGCAGCCTTCGGCAGCTCCTACAGGGCAAAGCAAGGGGCATGCCGGGAAAAGGATGGAACAATGAACACGGCAAAAAGAAGGCGGGCACTGTGGCCCGCCTTCTTTTTGCCTGCCCGTTTCAGGGCATGAACGAGTAGATGATCGCAGACAGTGCAATCAAACCGATCAACACTACGAACACGTTCGAGGCCTGATTCGAGTACTGGCGCAAGGCTGGCACGCGGCGGATGGCGTACATCGGCATCAGGAACAACAGGCACGCGATGATCGGCCCGCCGAGGGTTTCGATCATGCCCAGGATGCTCGGGTTGAAGGTCGCGACGGCCCAGCAGCTGAGGATCATGAACAGCGCAGTGATGCGGTTCAGCCAACTGGCGGACATGACGCGACCACGGCCACGCAGACTTTTCACGATCAGGCCCTGAAAGCCTTCGCTGGCGCCGATGTAATGGCCGAGGAAGGATTTGGTGATCGCCACCAACGCAATCAACGGCGCGGCATAAGCGATGACCGGTGTCTGGAAGTGGTTGGCCAGGTACGACAGGATCGAAATGTTCTGCGCCTTCGCAGCGGCCAAATCAGCCGGGGACAGCGCCAGCACGCAGCTGAAGCAAAAGAACATCACCGTGACGACCATCATGGCGTGAGCGATCGCGAGAATGCCGCTGCTTTTGCGTTCGGCTTGCTCGCCGTAACGTTGTTTCTGATCGACGGCGAAGGCCGAGATGATCGGCGAATGGTTGAACGAGAACACCATCACCGGAATCGCCAACCACAAGGTCTGGAAGAACAGTGGCAGTGGCATGCCTTCACTGGCAGTGGCGAAGAACGCGCCGTTCCAGTTCGGGATCAGGCTGACGCCGAGCAGCAGCAACGCCGCGACGAACGGGTAAACCAGTACGCTCATGCATTTGACGATGACGCCCTGACCGCAACGCACGATCGCCATCAAGCCGAGAATCAGCCCCAGCGACAGAATCGCCCGAGGCGGCGGGGTCATGTGCAACTGGTGCTCCATGAGGCTGCTCAGGGTGTTGGTCAGCGCCACGCTGTACACCAGCAAAATCGGGAAGATCGCAAAGAAATACAGCAGCGTGATCAGCTTGCCGGCGCCGATACCAAAGTGTTCTTCCACCACTTCGGTAATGTCCCCGGAACGCCCGGACAAAACGAAACGCGTCAGGCCGCGGTGGGCGAAGAACGTCATCGGAAAGGCCAGTACCGCCAGGAGCAGCAGCGGCCAGAAACCACCGACACCGGCGTTGATCGGCAGGAACAATGTGCCGGCGCCAATCGCCGTGCCGTAGAGGCCAAGCATCCAGGTGGTGTCGTGTTTGCTCCAGCCTTTGTGGGTTGTTTCGCTATTGCGGGTCAGGTCTACAGCAGGATTATCGGCAGCAGGTGTACGTACATCGGTCATCGTTTTTGCCTCGTTATTATTTTTGCTCGGGCTCACGTATTGCGGACGGTCAGGCAGGCACCTGCTTCGGAGTGCTCCTCAGCACTCCACCCAGCTCACCGCCAGGCCGCCCCGTGAAGTTTCTTTGTATTTGTCGTGCATGTCGGCACCGGTATCGCGCATGGTGCGGATCACCCGGTCCAGGGAAATGAAGTGTTTGCCGTCGCCGCGCAGGGCCATTTGCGTGGCGTTGATCGCCTTCACGGCAGCAATTGCGTTGCGCTCGATGCATGGCACCTGCACCAGGCCACCGACCGGATCGCAGGTCAGGCCGAGGTTGTGTTCCAGGCCGATTTCGGCGGCGTTTTCCAGTTGCTCGGGAGTCGCTCCGAGTATGTCGGCCAGGCCAGCGGCTGCCATGGCGCAGGCGGAGCCAACTTCGCCCTGGCAGCCGACTTCGGCGCCGGAGATCGAGGCGTTTTTCTTGCAGAGAATGCCTACCGCGGCAGCGCCCAAAAAGAACGCCACCACGTCATCGTCCGATGCGTCCGGGTTGAATTTCATGTAGTAGTGCAACACGGCGGGAATGATCCCCGCCGCCCCGTTTGTAGGCGCGGTCACCATGCGTCCGCCCGCCGCGTTCTCTTCGTTCACGGCGAGGGCGAACAGGTTGACCCACTCCATGGCCGACAGGGTGGAGCTGATGACATTCGGTTTGCCGATTTCCAACAGGCTGCGGTGCAATTTCGCGGCGCGGCGCGGAACATTCAGACCGCCGGGCAGGATGCCTTCGTGACGCAAACCTTGCTCTACGCATTCGCGCATCACCGACCAGATATGCAGCAAGCCCTGACGGATCTCGGCGTCGCTGCGCCAGGCCCGTTCGTTGGCCATCATCAGCTCGGAAACCCTCAGACCGTGCTGGTTGCAGAGCTTGAGCAATTCGGCGGCACTGGAGAAATCGTAGGGCAGAACCACATCGCTGGCCGGCGCAATGCCGGACTCGGCTTCGGCTGCTTCGATGATGAAACCACCGCCCACCGAGTAGTACGTCTGCTCGAACAATTCACCGGTTTCGCCAAAGGCTGTCAGAGACATCGCGTTGGGGTGGTAGGGCAGACTCTCGTCCAGCAGCAGGAGATCACGCTGCCAGTTGAAGGCAATGGCCGATTTGCCGGCCAGACTCAGTTCGCCGGTTTCACGCAAAGTCTGGATTCGGCTGTCGATTGAATTCGGATCAATGCTGTCTGGCCATTCGCCCATCAGGCCCATGACGCAGGCACGGTCGGTGGCGTGACCGACGCCAGTGGCCGAAAGCGAACCGTAGAGGCGGATTTCTACCCGCTGTACGTCGGCCAATAAATGTTGGTCAATCAGTGCCTGGGCGAAAGTTGCGGCGGCGCGCATCGGGCCGACGGTGTGGGAGCTGGACGGACCGATACCGACTTTGAAGAGATCGAAAACACTGATAGCCATGCTAAAGCCTATACAAGCAATGGAAGAGAAATCGCCGCCATTTTTGTAGGCCAAGCGCAAGGTGGGCGATACTGCCAACCTCGGTCCTACGTGACCAACGAAACTTCCTAAGACAGCCTTTAGCAGGACTAAACAATGAGTCGCCAATTGCACGCCCAGACCTACGTCTGGCTGCACGTGTTTTCGTGTGCCGCGCGGCACTTGTCCTTCACCCGTTGCGCCGAAGAACTGCACATCACGCCGGGTGCGGTCAGTCAGCAAATTCGCCAACTGGAAGAGCGGCTGGGTTTTCGCCTGTTTCATCGTCGCGCTCGGGGTGTGGAGTTGAGCGCCGAAGGCCAGCGATTGGCTATCACCGTCAACGAAGCCTACGGCAGCATCGATGCGGAATTGCGACGACTGGATGCGGGAATGATCAGCGGGATTTTGCGATTGCGCTCGATTCCATCATTCTTGAGCAAGTGGTTGACCCCCAGGTTGCCGCGTTTGCAGCAGCGCTTTCCGGACATTCAACTGCGGCTGGTGGCCGAGGACAGCAGCGTGCCATTGCATGAGGGCGACTTCGATTTGGCCATCGACCTCAATGACGGCAGTTATCCGGGATTGTTATCCACAACCTTGCTGGATGAGCAGATCTTTCCGGTGTGCGCCCCGGGCCTGTTGCGCGCAAGGCCGCCCCTGCACGGCCCGGCAGACCTGGTGCATTTTCCGTTGCTGCACGACATCACCGCCTGGCGTGGCAGTTACGAATACGCGGAATGGGAGTTCTACCTCAACGCCATCGGCTTCGAGGGCGCGGATGTGCGGCGCGGGCATACCTTCAATCGCAATCACCTGACCATTGAAGCGGCGATTGCGGGGATGGGCGTGGCGATTGCGCGGCGAACGCTGCTCAACGATGAGCTCGAGCGCGGGACGTTGATCGTGCCGTTTGGCCTGGCGGTGCCCAATCACAAGCGGTACGTGCTGCTTTATGCGCCGGGCGCGCTGAGCCATCCGGGCGTGCGCGCGGTGCATGACTGGCTGGTGGAAGAAGCGGGGATATTTCGTAGTCTGCACCCGCTGGCGGAGCGGCAGATGTGACAGTAGCCTGGAACATCAGCCCGGGGCGACCCAACTCCCGACATTAACAGCGCTTTTACTCGTTGTCCGGCTTTTTTTGCGAATGAATATTTATCTTTTTTTAGGGGTTGAAATGTTCTGCGCACACACCGATTGTGTAACCAAGAGGTCACGGTGATGAAGCCCAAGGGCCAGCCGAAGGGCCTCTCGCGAGCTAGCTGAAATAAGGGATGAACTATGCAAATCCAAGTCAACAGCGATAACCATATTCAAAGCAGCATCCGACTGGAGGAGTGGGTACGTACTACCATAGAGAGCACGCTCGAACGTTATGAAGAGGACCTGACCCGCGTCGAGGTCCACCTGCGGGACGAGAACGGCGACAAGCCCGGTCCCCACGATATACGCTGTCAGCTGGAAGCGCGGCCAAAAGGCCATCAACCGCTTTCTGTGACCCATAAAGCCGCTAACCTGGAACTGGCGATCGACGGTGCGGCTGAAAAACTCGAACATGCGCTTGAACATCTGTTCGGCAAACTGCGGGGCAAACCACGTGCCGCTGTGGTGCCGTTCGAAAGGCCTACGGCCGATGCGCTGCTGGAAGACGAGTTTCTCGAGAACGAACAGGCTGCACAAAACGGCTGAGGCCTGATTCACTTTTTACCTTTCCACTTTCTCTCCACCTGAAAAACGGGCCTGCTTATGCAGGCCCGTTCTTGTTTATGGTATTCGCCACCATGGAAACCTGTGGCGAGGGAGCTTGCTCCCGCTGGGGTGCGAAGCGGCCCCAAAACCATCCAGTGCGGTGTGTCAGGCAAATCTCGTTAGCAGGTTTTACGACTGCTTCGCAGCCGAGCGGGAGCAAGCTCCCTCGCCACAAAGTGTCTTACCTCAGACCGGGGTAGGAATCAAAACGCCACCGACGTCTGCACATACACCGTCCGCGGTTCTCCCACGTACTTGCCCTTGTTGTTGTCATCGAACGAGCGGGTGAAGTACTGGTGGTTGAAGATGTTCTTCACCCCCACCGCCACATTAAGATCGGATAGTTTCGGCCCAAAGTCATACGCCGCGCGGCTGCTGAACAACATGTACCCCGGGATCTTACCGGTGCTGCCGTCGGCGCTTTCGGCCGAGGTGTTGGCGTTGTCAGCGAACTGGTCGCTCTGGTAGCTACTGTCCAGGTTCAGTTTCCACGCGCCTTCGGTATAACCGACGCCGACCGTGCCTTTGTGTTTCGAAGAGAACGGCACGCGATTGCCCTTGTTCGGCCCGTCCTCGCGGATGGTCGCGTCGACATAAGCGTAAGTCGCGTACACGTCGAACCCGGCCAGCGCCGGGCTCAAATCGTCGAGGGCGTAGTTGATGCTGGTTTCGATGCCTTGATGACGGGTTTCGCCACGGGCGATCACAGAGTCATTGGTTTGATTGCTTTCATACTGATTGTCGAAATTGATCAGGAATGCGCCAATCTCGGCACGCAACGCGCCATTGTCGTAGCGGGTACCCAGCTCCCAGGTGCGCGCCTTTTCCGGTTTGACTTCGCCGCTGGTCACCCGGTTAGGCATCTGGCTGTACTGCACGCTGCCGAATGAACCTTCGGTATTGGCGTAAAGATTCCAGCTGTCGGTCAGGTGATAGAGCACGTTCAACGCCGGCAGGGCGGTGTTGTAGTCGCCTTTGTATTTCACGTTGGTCAGGTTGTTGGTCTGCTGCGATTCGATCATTTCGTAGCGGATGCCTGGCGTGATCGTCCACTTGCCGATGTCGATCCGGTCATCGACGAAGAACGCATTGGCCTCGGTGCCGCCCCGGGTATCGCGGTCGTTGCGACTGCTGGTGGTCGGGAGTTCGTTGCTGGCGATCGGCGTGCGGTAGCGCAGTTCGTGGCCGGCCTCGTTGATGTAGCGATAGCCGACGCCGACTTCATGGCTGGTTTGGCCGAGGTCGAAGCCTTGGGCGAAACGGGTTTCCAGGCCACGTACCCAATACTCGCGTGGCGACAGCGAGAGGAACGTGCCCTGGTCCAGATAACCGCTGCGCAGGGTTTTGGTAAAGAAGGTATTGGCGGTGAACTCCCGGCGATCTTCCTGATAGCGATAACCGAAATTGAACATCGTGCGGCGGCCCCAGAACTGGTCTTTCGGGCGGGTCGACTGGTACGGGTCGGCATCGTAATCGGCTACATTCAGGCCACCGGGCATGTCCGCCTTGCCTTCGTAATACTGGGCCATGGCGTTGAAGCTGTTGGCCTCGTCGAGTTGATATTTGCCCTTGAGAATCAGGTCGTCGATTTCGGTGTCGCTGTGTTCGCGCCAGTCGCCACCACGGGTGCCCGAATACAGAATCGCGCCGCCCAAACCATTATCGGCGGTGCCGCCGGCCAGCAAATTGCCGGTGGTTTTGAAGCCGTCATGGCTGGACGATGGGCTGGTTTCAGTTTGGAAGCCGCCCTTGACCGTCGGCTCATCGGGAATGGCGCGAGTTACGAAGTTGACCACACCGCCGACGTTCTGCGGCCCGTAGCGCACCGCACCGCCGCCGCGCACCACGTCGACCGCGTCCATGTTGCCCATGCTGATCGGCGCGAACGAAAGCTGCGGCTGACCATAAGGTGCGAAGGGCACCGGAATGCCGTCCATCAATACCGTGGAGCGCGAAGCCAGCCGAGGGTTGAGCCCGCGAATGCCGAAGTTCAGTGCCATGTCATGGCTGCCGGTGCCGTTGTTGTCTGGCGCGTTGACCCCCGGAATGCGATTGAGCACATCCTTGGCCTGAGTCGCGCCCTGGCGTTCGAATTCTTCGCGCCGGATCACGTCGCGAGCGCCAGGATGTTCGAAGACGTTGGTTTGCGCCGCATCGCCGAGCCAGTCGCCGACCACTTTCGAGGTGTCCAGCTCCAGCGCCGCATCACCCGACGGTTGCAGACTGAAGGCATTGTCGCCCTCGGCGCGGGCTTGCAGGCCGGTGCCTTCGAGCAACGCGTTCAAGCCTTGCGAAGGGGTGTAGTTGCCTTCCAGGCCGCGACTTTGCACACCGCGGGTGACTTGCGAGCCAAAGGAGATCAGCACGCCGGCTTCACGACCAAACTGGTTGAGGGCGTTCTCCAGCGAGGACGGTGCGATGTGGTACGGCTTGGTGTCGGCGGCATGCACCAGAGGCAGTGCGCCGAAGCTCAGGCTGGCGCCCAGCAAGAGTTGGCGCAAGGTGCGGGTTAGCGGTGTGACGCGCAAGGGTTGCATGAAAGGCGATCCTGAGAAGGTTGAATCAAGGGGGCTTTCCTTCTCTGTCACGCCAGATCTGAAAAACGGCTCACGCTGGATGAATATTTTTTCTGGGGTGACGCAGGTTGGCTTTTGTGGCGAGGGAGCTTGCTCCCGCTGGGGTGCGAAGCGGCCCCGAAACCATCCAGTGCGGTGTGTCAGGCAAATCAGGTTAGCGAGTTTTACGACTGCTTCGCAGCCGAGCGGGAGCAAGCTCCCTCGCCACAGGTTATGTGTGTTGATCAAGATTCAGGTGCGCGCCTCGACCGTCACCCAATACCGGGTAAAACGCCTCACCTTCACCGGCAAACTGATTTCCAGCAGATCAAGAATCCGCTCGCTGTCGTCCAGTGGATAAGTCCCGGAGATCAGCAGGTCGGCAACATTCGCCGCGCACGTGAGTTGCCCCCGGCGATAGCGACCGAGTTCATCGAGGAAATCCCCCAGGCGCATGTGCGCGGCCACCAGCATGCCATCGGCCCAGGCGCCGCTGTTGGCGTCCAGTGGCAGGGGAGTGCCGATGCCGCGTGCGCCGAAGCTCAACTGCCTGGCGGTTTGCAGCATCAGCGGTGCGCCGCCATCGGGCGTCAACTCAACACTGCCTTCGAACACCGCCACCTGAGTGTGATCGGCAAACTGCCGCACATTCAGCCGCCCACCTTGGGTTTTCAACAGGCCCTGTGCGGTCTGTACTTGAAACCCTTGGGCGGCGGTCAGCAGCATCTCGCCTTCTAGCAAGCGGATCAGCCGTTGCTGACCGTCGACTCGCACATCGACCGAACTGGCGGTATTGAGCTGCACTTGGCTGCCATCGCCGAGCGGCACTTTACGTCGCTGGCCGATCGGGCTGCGGTAGTCGGCCAGCAACGGCATCAGCGGATTGTGCTCGCGCATGCCCCAAGTGACTGCGGAACCCGCGCCGAGAATAAGCAATAGCTTCAATGCCTGACGGCGGCCGGCGGATTTCGGTGCGTTGAGGGCGGCATGGGCCAGCGGTGAAGACAAACCGCGCAAACGTTGATTGACCCGCTGAATATGCTCCCAGGCCCGTCGATGTTCGCCGTGCGCATCGAGCCATTGCTGCCAGGCGATTTGCTGGCGCGGGTTCAACGGCCCTTGCTGGACTTGCATCCACCAGTGCACGGCCTGCTCAGCCACTTGAGAGGAGAAATCCGCAGGGCTATTCATAGTGCGAAGTAGCAGCGCATCGCTGCTTTGTTCAGGTGCCGTTTGACCGTGGCAATGGAAATGCCCAGTTCGGCGGCGATCTGTGGATACGTCAAACCATCGAGCTGAGCCAGCAGAAAGGCGCGCTTGACCAAGTGCGGCAAACCATCGAGCAACTGGTCGAGTTCCATCAGCGTTTGCAGGATGATCGCCCGATCTTCCTCCGACGGCGCGACGATTTCCGGCATCTGAGCCAGCGCGTCGAGGTAGGCGCGTTCCAGATCCTGACGGCGGTAATGATTGAACAGCACACGCTTGGCGATGGTGGTGAGGAACGCCCGCGGTTCGATGATTTGGGGCGTTTCCCGTGCCGTCAGCACTCGAATGAACGTGTCCTGGGCCAGATCCGCTGCGCTGTCAGGGCAGCCGAGTTTGCGCCGCAGCCAACCGGTGAGCCAGTTGTGATGGGCGTGATAAAGGACTTCGACGGTAGTGGCTGACGACAACGGAACCGCTCCGGACGTATTTCGATACGTTAGAGAACAAGAATTGTTCGCATTGTAGGGGCGGGGCCTGCATCCGGCAATCGGCTCCAGGCTGCTATCTCTTCAGACTCGTTAAAAAGATCGCAGCATCCCGTGTAGGAGCTGCCGAAGGCTGCGATCTTTTGATCTTGCTTTACCGCAAAAACGCCTGCCGATACTCCCCAGGCGTGCCACCCAACGCCTGGCGAAACCGGTTGGTGAAATGACTCGCACTGGCGAACCCACAGGCCAACGCAATGTCCCCCAACGGCTGCGATGTTGTGCGCAACAGTTCCCGCGCGCAGCTCAGTCGCCGAGCCAACACATACTGATGCGGCGGCAAACCGAAGCTCACTCGAAACATTCGCGCAAAGTGGTATTCGGACAGCGCACATAACCCCGCCAATTGCCCAAGGCTGATGGCTTCTGACATTTGATGGTCGATGAACTCCACCAACTGCCGCCGCTGATGCGCCGCCAACCCGCCCTTGAGGCGCAAGCCCTCACGCACACCAACCTGGCTGAGCAGGGCATGGCTGAGCATTTCGTGGGCCAGACTGCTGGTGAGCAGGCGTTCGCCCGGTTCATCCCAGTTGAGGGCGATCAACTGCCGAAAGCGCCGGGCTTGCTGCGGGTCTTCAAGGAACGTGCGCTCGCGCAATTGCAATTCCCGAGGTTCGCGATCCAGCAACGTGACGCAGCCAAGGGCAAATTGTTCGGGGCTGAAATACAGGTGGGCCAGGCGAATATCGCCGTTGATCACCCAGCCGGACTGATGGTCGGCCGGCAGAATGCACAGCTTGTCCGGGCCGCCCTTGGTACCGGGCTGGTCGCGGCGAAAAGTACCGGTGCCGCCAGCGATGTAGCAAGACAAGGTGTGATGGCTCGGCGCTTCGTAATCCTGGGCATCGTGGTGGTTATTCCACAAAGCCGCGGCCATGCCGTCACCGAGCTCGGCGCTGTGCTCCAGGCGAGCATTGGGCGAGCGGTTAAGCGCTTGAAAGACTTGCAGGGTATCGAGTGTCCTGTCTCGCAAATACGGTTCCCTTTTGACGGTGTCTGTTTCCGCCATGCTGCGTTGCCGCTCCTCGCCATAGCGGGCTATGACTCGTCGCGGCGCCTTGCCTGACGGCAACAGCCCCTCGTCAAAAAGGAACGTATTTGCGAGACAGGACACTTGTGCGGCCATGATCGGTTCTCTCCAACGCCTTGCATCCTACTCCGTAGAGGTTGGCCTGCCAGCCCGGCCGCCGACAAAAGCGCAAGTTTATGCAAGTGAATCCACGATTGGCGCAGCACACTGGCCCCCTAATCAGGCAATGCCCTGTGGCGAGGGAGCTTGCTCCCGCTTGAGTGCGCAGCGCTCACAAAACTGGCGAAATTTGCCAGGACTTGGGGCCGCTACGCAGCCCCGCGCGAGCAAGCTCGCTCGCCACAAAGTGAACAGCATTGCCCATCCCGGAGCTGTCGCCATGAATCTTTCGTTGTATCTGCTGACCGTGCTGATCTGGGGCACCACCTGGATCGCCTTGAAATGGCAACTGGGTGTGGTGGCGATTCCGGTGTCGATCGTTTATCGCTTCGGCCTTGCCGCATTGGTGTTGTTCGTGATGTTGCTGCTCAGCCGCCGTCTGCAAGTGATGAACCGTCGCGGGCATCTGATCTGCCTGGCGCAGGGCTTGTGCCTGTTCTGCATCAATTTCATGTGCTTTCTTACCGCCAGCCAATGGATCCCCAGCGGTCTGGTCGCCGTGGTGTTTTCTACCGCCACCCTGTGGAATGCCTTCAACGCACGAGTGTTTTTCGGTCAGAAAATCGCTCGCAATGTACTGATGGGCGGTGCACTGGGTTTGCTCGGATTGGGCCTGTTGTTCTGGCCAGAGCTGGCCGGTCATACCGCCAGCCCCGAAACCATGCTCGGCTTGGGCTTGGCACTGCTTGGAACCTTATGCTTCTCGGCCGGCAACATGCTGTCGAGCCTGCAACAGAAGGCCGGCCTGAAACCCTTGACCACCAATGCCTGGGGCATGGCTTACGGCGCGGCGATGTTGACGGTGTGGTGCCTGATCAAAGGCATCCCGTTCGACATGGAATGGAATGCCCGCTATATCGGCTCGTTGCTGTACCTGGTGATTCCGGGCTCGGTGATCGGCTTCACCGCCTACCTGACGCTGGTCGGACGCATGGGCCCGGAGCGGGCAGCGTACTGCACTGTACTCTTTCCGGTGGTGGCGCTGAATGTGTCGGCGTTTGTCGAAGGCTATCAATGGACCGCGCCGGCACTGGTGGGGCTGGTATTGGTGATGCTGGGGAATGTGTTGGTGTTCCGTAAACCCAAGGCGTCGATGGTGCAGGAGCGCGGCAAGTTGGCGTGAGGTTCGCTTTGATCGAGCGCTGAACAGCTCAGCGCTCGATCCTGATGGCCACATAAATCAGTAACGGCAATATAAAGTCGACAATGTGTCGGGCCCAGTCCTTGGCGTTCCAGGTTTGCGACTCATCCATGTTGAACCATTCGACGCCGATGACTTGCAAGCAGATGTAATAGACGAATATCGCGATTAATAATCCGACAATCGAAAATTTCTTCGCCTCGTGAAACACCTCACAAGAAGCATTTATGTTTCGGAAAAGATGATACGTGCCCAATAAACAAAACGCGGTATAAATAACTTCCAGCGTGATGATGAACCAGTAGATTCGATGGTGGAGCATGGGGGATGTAATGGCCCGGTAGCTCAGGTTCTGGTTGTCCCTGGTGGTGTCCATGCTCAGGATATGGCCCACATACTCATAGTTGGACGCGTAGTCAGTAAAGTTGCTGTACATCACCAGTAGGCCAAATAAACTTATAAAGGCCATCAATATGATTTTGCTGCATCTGATGAGTTGATCGGTTGTTGTCGGGATCAAGGTAGTTGCTCTCCATCGCTAAAATCCCCTAGGGGGGGTAAGTAATGGAGAGTCTATCGTGTGTATCTTTTTTATGACGACGGACTGAATTGCAAAGTATGTAGTGAGCGGGCAGGCGATTGAAACGCCTGCCCTTTTCAAGTCAGCCTTTCCACACTTGCGGGTTCACCAGATCTTGCGGCCGCTCACCCGACAAGGCGCTGCGCAAGTTGGCCAAGGCACGGTTGGCCATGGCTTCACGGGTTTCATGAGTCGCCGAGCCAATGTGCGGCAAGGTCACGGCGTTTTTCAGTTGGAACAATGGCGACTCAGCCAGCGGTTCTTTCTCGTAGACGTCCAGGCCGGCGCCGCGAATCCGGTTGTTTTGCAGCGCTTCGATCAGCGCCGCTTCGTCCACTACGGGGCCGCGGGCGATGTTCACCAGAATGGCGCTCGATTTCATCAGCGCCAATTCACGGTGGCTGATCAGGTGCCTGGTTTTTTCGCTGAGCGGCACCACCAGGCAGACGAAATCGGCTTCGGCCAGCAACTGGTCGAGGCTGCGAAACTGCGCACCGAGCTCCTGTTCCAGTTCGGTCTTGCGGCTGTTGCCGCTGTAGATAATCGGCATGTTGAAGCCCAGCCGACCGCGACGGGCGATGGCCGCGCCGATGCTGCCCATGCCGACAATCCCTAAGGTTTTGCCATGTACATCGCTACCGAACAGCGGCGCACCGACGGTGGCTTGCCATTGGCCGGCCTTGGTCCAGGCGTCCAGCTCGGCGACGCGGCGGGCACTGCTCATGAGCAAGGCGAAGGCCAGGTCGGCGGTGCTTTCGGTGAGGACGTCGGGGGTGTTAGTGAGCATGATCCCGCGTTCGTTGAAGTAGGCGAGGTCGTAGTTGTCGTAGCCAACGGAGACGCTGGAGACCACTTCAAGTTTTTCCGCATTTTCCAATTGCGCGCGACCGAGTTTGCGGCCGACGCCGATCAGGCCGTGGGCGTGGGGCAGGGCTTCATTGAATTGGGCATTGATGTCGCCGTTTTTCGGGTTCGGCACGATCACGTCGAAGTCTTGTTGCAGACGTTCGATCATCGGTGGGGTGATACGGCTGAAGGCGAGGACGGTTTTTTTCATTGGAGGCGGCTCGTCGGGCGGTGGTGAATGCCAAGCACGCTAACATTCTTTTTCGCTGTTGTGCGTAGGAGCTGCCGAAGGCTGCGATCTTTTGATCTTGAAAAATCCAGATCAAAAGATCGCAGCCTTCGGCAGCTCCTACAGGTACGGGTCAGTCTTGTGGGTCGATGTTGTCCAGTACTCGATTCACCGCCAGTTCGCCCAGCATGATGACCTGCTGGATGCCCAGCATGGTGTTGCGATGAGTGCCTTCGAGAAACCCGGCGAAGTCACTGGCCATGACGCTGGCCGAGGCGAGGGATTCGCAGGCGTAGACCAATAAGGTTTCGGTGGTGGCGTCGGGGGCAACCTGGAACAAGTGGCTGGGGGTGTGAGGGGGATTTGGCGTCGGCTTGAACATAAGTGCGTTACTCCATGCTGGGATTAATGGAGCTGCCACTTTTTGTTTTCCAGACAAAAGGGTGGCAGCCGTGCGCGGACTGGAAAAACCGGTCAATCCCAACAGAACCCGGCAGACCCGAAGGTCTCCCGCGCACAGCCGCCATAACATTGCGAGCAGAAAAAAGTGCCGCAGTATGCCATGTGCAGAGGTAAAGAATTGATCCAGGTTTTCCAGACCTGATCGCTGATGCGTCAGCGACCCCCAAAGCCTACCTATCTCCCGTCCCACACACCAACCGTCAAAACGCGTCGGAAACGTCCCTGAATATCGGCGATTTGTAGGACCGTCTGTAGCTCAATTCGCCACCCGAACCCCACCCAAACTCCCACTCAATTCATACGCCGCCAATTCCGCCTGATGCGCCGCCAATATCTCCGGCAACGACCCACGCAAATACTCGACCCACGTCTTGATCTTCGCATCCAGATACTGCCGCGATGGATAAATCGCATACAGATTCAGTTCCTGCGAACGGTAGTTGGGCATCACCCGCACCAACGTGCCGTTGCGCAACCCTTCAATTGCCGCATACACCGGTAAAACGCCAACCCCCATACCGCTGGTGATTGCAGTCTTCATCGCATCAGCGGAGTTCACCAAAAACGGTGAGCTGTTGATGGTGACCATTTCCTGGCCGTCAGGGCCATCGAAGGCCCATTTCTCCAGCGGGATGACCGGGCTCACCAGGCGCAGGCAGGCGTGGTTGAGCAAATCGCTGGGTTTATGCGCGCAGCCGTTGGCTTTTACATAGGCGGGCGAGGCGCAAACGATGCTGTAGGTGATGCCCAAACGCTGGGAGACGAAGCCCGAGTCCGGCAGTTCGCTGGCGAGCACGATGGACACGTCGTAGCCCTCGTCGAGCAGATCCGGCACGCGGTTGGCCATGGTCAGGTCGAAGGTCACGTCCGGGTGGGTTTTGCGGTAGCGGGCGATGGCGTCGATCACGAAGTGCTGACCGATGCCGGTCATGGTATGCACCTTGAGTTGCCCGGCCGGGCGTGCGTGGGCGTCGCTGGCCTCGGCTTCGGCTTCTTCGACGTAGGCCAGGATCTGCTCGCAACGCAATAGATATCGCTTGCCGGCTTCGGTCAGGGCGATGCGGCGAGTGGTGCGGTTGAGCAGACGGGTTTGCAGGTGGGCTTCCAGGTTGGAGACCGCGCGCGAGACGTTGGCCGTGGTGGTGTCGAGTTGCACAGCGGCGGCGGTGAAGCTGCCGGCCTCGGCCACGTAACTGAAGGCGCGCATGTTTTGCAAAGTGTCCATGGGGGGCTCTCTTGGCGAATGGCAAATTGTGACACGAAGTTGCTGATTCTTTACAGGCGACTAAAGACGCGACCAAGGGATTATCGCGTTAACGGTAACAAAGATTCACAGGATTCCCAGCTTATCGCCAACAGAGCCCACCCCTAGAATTGCACCCACCTATGTAGGAGCTGCCGCAGGCTGCGATCTTTTGATCTTCGCTTTTAAAGCAACATCAAAAGATCGCAGCCTGCGGCAGCTCCTACAGGGTATCTCCCTCATCTCAGGAAATCGCAGCAGTGCCGCGTCGCATCAACAGAGCGCTCAAGACGCTCAGTGTTTTGGCTTTAACCCTGGCAATCAGCGGCTGCATCGGCACCGCAGGTATTGCCCCGCAAGACAAGGCACTGGAGGCCAATTCACTGGCCACCGACGATGCCATTCAGAGCGCCGAGCAAGACGCTCATTGGCCCACCGCTCAATGGTGGCAAGCCTACGGCGACCCGCAATTGAACCGCTGGCTCGACCTCGCCCTGCAAGGCAGCCCGAGCATGGCCATGGCCGCCGCGCGCGTGCGTCAGGCGCGGTCCATGGCCGGCGTTGCCGAGTCCGCCGAGTCATTGCAGATCAATGGCCAATCCACCCTCAAGCGCCACAACTGGCCCACCGATCAGTTCTACGGCCCCGGCGAGTTGGCCAACACCACCACTTGGGACAACAACGCCGCGCTGGGTTTCAGCTATGCCCTCGACCTCTGGGGTCGCGAAAGCAACGCCACCGAACGCGCGGTGGACATGGCGCACATGAGCGTCGCCGAAGCACGGCAGGCCCAACTCGAATTGCAGAACAACATCGTGCGCGCCTACATCGAGCTCTCGTTGCATTACGCGCAACGGGACATCGTCGCCGCGACTTTGAAGCAGCAACAGCAAATTCTCGACCTGGCACAGAAACGTCTGGACGGCGGCATCGGCACCCATTTCGACGTCAGCCAGGCCGAAACACCCTTGCCGGAAACCCATCGGCAAATTGATGCCCTGGACGAGGAAATTGCCCTCAGCCGCAACCAACTCGCCGCGCTGGCCGGTAAGGGACCGGGGGAGGGCGCGCAGTTGCAACGGCCGACGCTATCGTTGGGGGCGGCATTGAAACTGCCGTCCTCCTTGCCGGCGCAACTGCTCGGTCAACGCCCGGACGTGGTTGCCAGTCGCTGGCAAGTGGCGGCGCAGGCGCGAGGTATCGATGTCGCTCACGCGGGCTTCTACCCCAACGTCGATCTGGTCGGCAGCCTCGGCTACATGGCGACCGGCGGTGGGGCGCTGGAGTTTTTGACCGGCAAGAAACTCAACTACAGCGTCGGCCCGGCGATCTCGTTGCCGATCTTCGACGGTGGACGCTTGCGTGCGGAGTTGGGCGAAGCCTCGGCGGGTTATGACATCGCGGTGGCCAGGTACAACCAGACGCTGGTCAACGCGCTGAAGAACATCTCCGACCAGTTGATTCGCCGCGAGTCGATGGACAAGCAACAAGCCTTCGCCGCCGAGTCGGTGGCCACGGCGCAGAAAACCTACGACATCGCCATGATCGCCTATCAGCGCGGGCTCACCGATTACCTCAACGTGCTCAATGCGCAGACGTTGTTGTTCAAGCAGCAGCAAGTGCAGCAGCAGGTTCAGGCTGCACGCTTGAGTGCCCATGCCGAGCTAGTGACGGCGCTTGGCGGGGGACTCGGGGCGGGCAACGATGTGCCGACCGCCGAGCAAACCCTGGCCCCGAAAACCCCGAGCATTTTGAAGTGAGCGCGATGGCGCACCCACATTTGTGGCGAGGGAGCTTGCTCCCGCTTGAGTGCGCAGCACTCACAACATCAGCAATGGTTGCCGGAATTTTGGGGCCGCTGCGCAGCCCAGCGCGAGCAAGCTCGCTCGCCACAAAGTACTCGCTCAGCATTTTGGCCCTTCATCAAGCCCTCAACCATTGAGCAAAATCCCATGACTCCCTTGCCCGCACCTTTGCGCTGGCTGTATTCCCTTGAATGGCGCCGGGGGTTCTTCGACTGGGCACGCAGCGACGGCGTGACCTGGGTGTACATTTTCAAGGTGCTGTTCGCCGCGTTCCTGACCCTGTGGCTGGCCATGCGCCTTGAGTTGCCGCAACCGCGCACCGCGATGATCACCGTGTTCATCGTCATGCAACCGCAAAGCGGCCAGGTATTCGCCAAGAGTTTCTATCGCTTTCTCGGCACGTTGGCCGGGTCGGCGGTGATGGTCGCGTTGATTGCCTTGTTTGCGCAGAACACCGAGCTGTTCCTCGGCTCGCTGGCGATCTGGGTCGGCCTCTGCTCGGCCGGCGCGGCGCGTTATCGCAACTTCCGTGCCTACGGATTTGTGCTCGCCGGTTATACGGCGGCGATGATCGGGCTGCCTGCATTGGCGCATCCGGACGGTGCGTTCATGGCAGCAGTCTGGCGTGTGCTGGAAATCTCCCTGGGGATTCTCTGCTCGACGCTGGTGAGCGCCGCGATCCTGCCGCAAACCGCCAGCGCCGCGATGCGCAATGCCTTGTATCAGCGCTTCGGCGTGTTTGCCTTGTTCGTCACCGATGGCTTGCGCGGTCGCAGCCGGCGCGAGGCATTTGAAGCGAGCAACGTGCGGTTTATCGCCGAAGCGGTAGGTCTGGAAGGGCTGCGCAGCGTCACGGTGTTCGAAGACCCGCACATGCGTCGGCGCAATGGGCGACTCAGCCGCTTGAACAGCGAATTCATGGGCATTACCACGCGCTTCAATGCGCTGCATCAGTTGCTCGAACGCCTGCGCAGCAGCGGCACCGATCAGGTTGTTGCGACGATCAAGCCGGGTCTGCAGGATCTGGCCGAAGTGCTCGACGGCTTCAGCGGTCGGGCCTTGACCAGCCCCGACGCTGCGCGCCTGGCCAGCGCTTTGGCGACCTATAAGGAAAACCTGCCGGCGCGGGTGCGCAGCTTGCGCGCGACTTTTCAGGCGAGTGCTCCGAGCGACGCCGAGCAGCTGGATTTTCACACCGCCTACGAGCTGCTTTATCGCTTCGTCGACGACCTGCACAGTTATGCACAGACCCACGCATCGCTCGCCGATCACCGCCACGAACGGGAACGTTGGGACGAGCCCTTCACCCCGCAAACCAACTGGCTGGCCTCGGCGGCATCGGGCATTCGCGCAGCATTCATTCTCGTGGTGCTCGGCAGTTATTGGGTAGCCACGGCGTGGCCGAGCGGGGCGACCATGACCTTGATCGCCGCCGCCACCGTCGGCCTTTCAGCGGCGACACCGAACCCCAAACAGATGGCGTTCCAGATGGCCTGCGGGACGTTGTTCGGAGCGCTGATCGGTTTCGTCGAAATGTTTTTCATCTTCCCCTGGATTGACGGTTTTCCGTTGCTCTGCGTGATGCTTGCGCCGGTGATCGTGATCGGGGCGTTCCTGACTTCACGGCCGCAATATGCCGGGGTTGGCCTGGGGTTGCTGATCTTCTTCAGCACCGGTTCGGTGCCGGACAACCTCACGGTTTACAACCCTTACGCTTTCATCAACGACTACATCGCCATGATCATGGGCATGCTGGTGTGTGCAGCGGCGGGGGCGATCATTTTGCCGCCCAACAGTCGCTGGTTATGGCGGCGCCTGGAGCAGGATTTGCGCGGGCAAGTGGTGTACGCCATCAGCGGCAAACTCAAGGGTTTGGCGTCGAGTTTCGAAAGTCGTACTCGCGATATTTTGCATCAGGCCTATGGCCTCGCAGCGGGACAGCCGCAGGTGCAACGGGACTTGTTGCGCTGGATGTTCGTGGTGCTGGAAGTCGGCCACGCGATCATCGAGTTGCGCAAGGAGCAGGCGATTCTGCCGGTGCATCCTGCTTATGCCGAAGCCCAACCGTGGCGCCAGTCAATCCGGGCGATGGGGCGTTCGCTGGTGCGACTGTTTTTGCAGCCGGGCCGGAGCAATCTGGAACGTGCGCTGGTCGCGGTCGACCACGCGATCAGCCGCGTGCAGGCTACCGATGAGCCCTTCGCGCCGCACTTCGATACCTCTGCATTGCGCCGGGTGAAAAGCTACCTGCACTTCATCCGCACCTCGCTGCTCGACCCGCAATCACCGCTTGCGGCTTACACCGTGACCAAGCCCCAAGGACTTGAACATGCCTCGTGAAATCGCCTTCCACGGCGTGTACATGCCGACCATGACCCTGCTGTTTTTCATTGCCGCGGCGCTGGCCTGGGCACTGGATCGGTTCCTGTCCGGGTTCGATCTGTACCGCTTCTTCTGGCACCCGGCGCTGCTGCGCCTGAGTCTGTTTACGTGTCTGTTCGGCGCTCTTGCGTTGACTGTCTACCGTTGACTCTCTACCACTGACTCTCTATCACTGAAGAAGGCCCTGATGAAAAAGCTTTTCAGCCTGCTCGCGACCCTGCTGGTGTTGGCCCTTGCCCTGTGGATCGGCCGGACCCTGTGGGTGCATTACATGAACACGCCCTGGACCCGCGACGGCCGGGTGCGCGCCGACATCAACAACGTCGCCGCCGACGTGACCGGTGAAGTGGTGGACGTGCCGGTGCGCGACAATCAGCTAGTGAAGAAGGGCGATTTGCTGATGCGCATCGATCCCGAGCATTACCGCATCGCGGTGAAACAGGCGCAGTCGCTGGTGGCCTCGCGCAAAGCCACGTGGGAGATGCGCAAGGTCAACGCCCATCGCCGCGCCGACCTCGACAACCTGGTGATCTCCAGGGAAAACCGCGACGATGCCACAAACATCGCTGACTCGGCCCTGGCCGATTACCAGCACGCCCAGGCCCAACTGGAAGCGGCCGAGTTGAATCTGAAACGCACCGAAGTGCGCGCGGCGGTGGACGGCTATGTCACCAACCTCAACGTCCATCGCGGCGACTACGCACGCATAGGCGAAGCGAAAATGGCGGTGGTCGATATGAACTCGTTCTGGGTTTATGGCTTCTTTGAAGAAACCAAACTGCCCCACGTGCGTGTGGGCGATAAAGCCGACATGCAACTGATGAGCGGCGAAGTGCTCAAGGGCCATGTGGAAAGCATTTCTCGCGGCATCTACGACCGTGACAACCCGGAAAGCCGCGAGCTGATCGCCGACGTGAACCCGACCTTCAATTGGGTGCGTTTGGCGCAGCGGGTGCCGGTACGGATTCACATTGATGAAGTGCCAGAGGGCGTGCTGTTGGCGGCGGGGATTACTTGTACGGTGGTGGTGAACCCTCTGGCCGGCAATTAACCTCGAGTAGCTCGGTAAACACCTCTACCCTGATGGACAGAGGTGTTTTCGTTCAGCGTGGGTACGCCACGAGATTAGGCACGCTGCGCAATGCAGGATCCTGCCCCGATGCCAGCGGATAGAGAAGTTGAATGGACACAGTCAAATCCTTGTCCGGTTTCAGCAGGTACTGGTCACCTGCCGGAGTGTACAGTTCGATCACACCTTCGGTGCCGTCATGCCCCACGTTCAGCCAGGGATTAGTATAAATTTTCGAGCCCAACGGCAAGCCGGAACTCGAGAACTTCCACTGGGTAAAACGAACTGCCGACAGCGCGCAAGATAATGTCATAACTGTAAATCCAGCCTTTGCTGGCCTGATCCTGCCACGCTCCTTTGAACAGCTGAAAGGCTTGAATTTCCTGCCCCTCAATAGTTCTCGCCAACACAGGACAGTAAGTGTCTTCCTGATAGGTGGGCTGGTAGTAGACAATCCCACACAACTCGGCGATCGATGATCCGGGCAAGGTTTTATCGGACTTCAACGTCACCGTGCGTTGGGGATTCCATCCCTGAGTTTGCGCATCGGTAATCGCTATGGTGCTGAAACGAAAGTGTTCATGCGTGGTCATTTGCGCACCACTGACCGGCATGGAAGCGTGCAGCAGGGTCACATCCTCTGCGACCCGGAACTGCAGACGCGACCCGACAGGGGGGGGAGCGCCATCGGTTTCAAGGGTGAAGCCGAGCGTCACGGGCACACCTTTCTGGACCCCGTTGATAAAGTTATCCATCTTCAGATTCAGGAGTTTTGTCATCTCGAAATCCTTTTGAAAAAAACATGATCTCGCGCTCGCTACGCAGGGCTGATCAGCCCGGATAGCCATAAATATGGCCGAGTGCACCGCCCAGCCCCAGCGTGTTACCCGCCAGCAGAACGCGGCCGTCGGTTTGTATCTGTAACTGAGCCGGGGTGGTCACCAGTTCCGTGTCTTCCTTGATGCTGCCGTGTTGGCCGAAGCTTCGGTCAATCAAACCATTGGCCTGATAACGAGCGGTGTACAGGCGCTGGGAGCCACCGGCGGTAAGGATTTTTCCATCGGCCTGTTGTTCGCCGCAGACCCATTCGTTGCCATGCTCGGGATCGAACAGAGTCAACACGGGGCGGCCACCATTGAACGCAGAGTGAGGGTTGCCAGTAGCATCCACTCCCACCAACAGACCCCAGTTTCTGAGCGGGATGCTGGCCTGGCCAATGCCGACGACATTTCCTTCGCCTGTATCAATCAGATCATGAAAGATCACCGTGCCGTTTGGTATTGCCAAGGTCGAGAAGCCAGGCGTTTGTTGATCGCAAAAGTTGCTGACAAGTTCACCTGTGACAGAGTAGCGTGCGATATAACCTTGGGTTTCTGAAGTTGTCGCCCTGGCACTTCCAGCGATCAGAATGGTGTTGTTCTTTACTAATAGGCATTAGCCGAAGTGTCGGTGAATGCTGAGCTTTTGATTTTGAGTTGGCCGGTTTTGTTGAAACTTTTATCCAGGTCGCCACGAGTATCGATGCGCACCACCACTCCGGTAGAAGTATCCCCGTTGAAATAAGTGGCGCCGATGAGAATTCTCCCGTCTTCCAGTATTTGCAGTGTACTGGAGTCGCTGACTAGTTCACCGAGGGCGCTGTTGTCGATCATCACGCAGCCTTGATTACCGAAGCTTTGGTCGACGGCACCGTCCTGGTCGAAGCGAGCGATTACCAGGCGTTTTGGGCTGTAGACGTCGTCTTTTCGCGACCAGCCCAGCATCAGGATGTGCCCGTCTGCCTGCACCGCCAGCCTGCCGCCGGCTGAGTCGTAGCCATTGGCAAAGTTGCCAAGTACCAGACCGTTGTCGGCAAAGGAGGTGTCTACGCTGCCATCGGGATTGAAACGTGACAGGCCATACAACCCTTTCAGATTACGGGCGAGCCATGCGCCGACCAGAATTTTATCGTTCGCCAGTACTTTGATCCCTTTCACATGACGATCGATGTCAAGTTCGTGTTCAAGTTTGAATAGAGTGATAACACCTTCATCTCCGAACTCAGGGTCACGTTCTACGGGTACAGGGAAGGTGAAATGGTTGTGAGTAATAACGTCCATATTATTGCCTTTATCTGATTTGGTATTTTTATTTATCAAGATGTTCTAGCCATTGCTTAATGGGTAGGATGGCAAGTTATAGGGCTTGTTGTTAATTGGCGAGGGTGGAGTGTTTATTAAATGTTTTAGATTGTTGCTATTGTCCTGTGGCGACGTGACAAACATAAGTCACTGACACAGGACGACTTGCTCCTTGAGGTATACAGTGACAACTCACTCCTTGCAGAAAGTCTCCTGCAAATGCCGCCAAACCACCTTGCCACCGGCCTGCTTCTCGAACACCACGGTCGAGCGCCGATCCGAGTGCAGGCCGGTCGCATCGGTCTGCTGCTCGCGGTAACTCACCACCGCGCCCCCGTCGTACAGCGCGACACCGCGCAACTCGCTGAGCTCAATCCTGAACCCGAGCTTCTTCCCGCCCGCCAGCAGAAACAATTCATTCAACGCCTCGAAATCCAGCACCCGGCCCAATGGCGAGACCATGGAAAACTGCGGTGAAAAACGCGTCAGCAATAGCTCAAGCTCGGACTCGTCTCGCTCTTCGGCCAACCATTGTTCGATGGCTATGTGAGCCTGGATCACTTCGTCAAAGTATTCGGTGTAGTCGGTCATGTTGTTTCCTGAAATTTTGCAGCGTCTGTCCTGACGTCTTCGCGGGCAAGTCGAATCGTCGCACCGCCGCTCCCACAGTGATCTTTGGTGTAAATGCTATCTACGCCACCCAGCAGAACCTTGTGGGAGCGGGCTTGCTCGCGAATGGGGCACCGCGGTCTCAAAGCTGCCCGCGCAACCCGAACCGCTTCATCAACCCCGACTCCAGCAACCCCTTGGGCAACAGCCCTGCCATCAACGGCAACGCCCGACTGCCATTACCCAAACGCACCAGACGCGGCGGTTTATTCTGCTGCACGGCCTTCAATAAACCGGCGGCAAATTCATTGGCCGGTGTCGGTTTGTCCTGAGACGCCTTGGCCCGCGCGCGAATACCTTCACGCAGCGGCCACCATGGCGATTGCTCGGTGATCAGTTGCTCAGCCTCTTGGCCGGCATTCTTGGCGAAGCTGGAGGCGATGGCCCCTGGCTGAACTTCCATGACCCGCACACCGAACGGTGCCAGTTCCATGCGCAACGCATCGCTCAAGGCGTGCACCGCCGCTTTCGACGCACAGTAAGCACCGGCAAACGGCGTGACCAGAACCCCGGAAACACTGCCGATGTTCACCACCAGACCCCTGGCGCGACGCAGCACCGGGAACATCGCGCGAGTCACGCCGACAATCGCAAACACGTTGGTTTCGAATTGCCGCTGCATGGCCGGCACACCGCCATCGAGCAGGGGGCCCATGGCGCCATAACCGGCGTTGTTGATCAGCACATCGAGGCCGCCAAGCTGCTGATTGATCCGCTCGCTCAGTTGTTCGAGGGCCGGGCCGTCGTTCACGTCCAGTTGCACGGCAGTGAACCCGGCGGCGCTCAGGGCCGCCACGTCTTCAGCCTTGCGGGCGCTGGCCCAGACGTCGTAACCGGCACTTTTGAAAGCGTCGGCGAGGGCGCGGCCAATGCCGCTGGAACAACCGGTAATCAACGCAACAGGCATGGCGCGGTCCTTGTGCAAAAGAAAGGGATCAGTCGGAGAAGCTACCCTGCAAACGCTCGGCGCGAAACTCCAGGGTTTGCGGGCGATAACCGGGGCGCAGGGGTGGCATAGGCAAGCAGTCTTCCCAATTGCCGCCGGCCTGCAATTCGCCGGGGCCGCGATAGCGCGGTGCGGCGTATTGATTGTCAGCCAGATTGACCGTATCGCCCGGTGCATAAGCGGCGATTCGCCAGCGCAGTTCGGTCAGCGGTACGTCGTTGCCGTTGTTCATCGTCAGCTTCAAGGGGCGATCCGCCGGGCAGTGCTCGGGCGCGTAGGTGATGCGCAGCTCCAGGCGCGCCAGTTGCTTGACCTCGCGGGTGTCCAGCCAGAACACCCACACCGCCACCAGACCCAATCCGAAGGCGGCGGCCATGGACACCGGCACGGCTTTGGATGGGTAGCGCAGCAGCAGGATCAGCCAGGTGATGACCAGCAGGACGCCGATGAACATGACGCGAAAACCTCGGGAGGGGAAAGAGCATCCTACCTAAGCGTAGGTGGGATTGGCGATGGGCATGATTTCGATGTTGGACGTTAGGGCCTCTTCGCGAGCAAGCCCGCTCCCACATTGGACCGAGTTGAATCACACATTTATGAACAACTCAGATCCAGTGTGGGAGCGGGCTTGCTCGCGAAGGGGCCGCTGAAGCACTGCAAAACTTAAAGAAAAAAGCCCCCGCCCAACCCACTGCGGATAGGGACGCAGCGGGCTGGATGGGGGCTTTTTATTGTTGCCGGTCAATCACTGCGCGATGGTTTTCACCGACACGCCACGCTCGATCGGGTTGGAGCGACCGTAGATATCTTCAAACCGCTCGATATCGTCTTCACCCAGGTAGCTGCCCGATTGCACTTCGATGATCTCGAGTGGGATCTTGCCCGGGTTGCGCAGACGGTGAACCGAGGCGATCGGGATATAGGTCGACTGGTTTTCAGTGAGCAGGAACACGTTTTCGTCGCAGGTCACTTCGGCAGTGCCGCTGACCACGATCCAGTGTTCGGCGCGGTGGTGGTGCATCTGCAGCGACAGGCATGCGCCCGGCTTGACCGAGATGCGCTTGACCTGGAAGCGGCCGCCCATGTCCACCGAGTCGTAGGAGCCCCACGGACGATAGACTTCGCAGTGGGTCTGGGTTTCGCTGCGGCCCTGCGCGTTGAGGGTGTTGACCATCTGTTTCACGCCTTGGACCTTGTCCTTGTGGGCGATCATCATGGCGTCCTTGGTTTCGACGACCACGATGTTTTCAAGGCCGATCACCGACACCAGTTTGCCGTTGCCGTGGATCATGCAGTTTTTGCTGTCCTGGATGACCACGTCGCCTTTGGTGACGTTACCGTTGGCGTCTTTTTCATTGACTTCCCACAGCGACGACCAGCAACCGACATCGCTCCAGCCGGCGGTCAGCGGCACGACACAGGCGCGCTGGGTTTTTTCCATCACCGAGTAATCGATGGAATTGTCCGGGCAGCAGGCGAAGGTGGCAGGGTCGATGTCGACGGTGTCGGCGTCCTGTGCGCTACGTTCCAGCGTCAGTACGCAGGTGTCGTAGATGTCCGGATCGTGCTTTTTCAGTTCTTCGAGGAAACGGCTGGCGCGGAACAGGAACATGCCGCTGTTCCAGAAGTAACCACCGGACTGGACGAATTCGGTGGCGCGTTTCACGTCCGGTTTTTCGACGAAGTGCGAGACACGGCTGACGCCTTCCGGCAGCAGGGCATCGTTGGTGGATTTGATGTAGCCGTAACCGGTTTCCGGTTTGGTCGCCGGCACGCCGAACAGCACCATCTCGCCACGCTCGGCCGCTACGGTGGCCAGGGCCAGGGCGCGTTGCAAGGCTTTCTGGTCTTCCAGCACGTGGTCGGCCGGCAGCACCAGCATCAACTCGTCGCGACCTTCATTGACCAGCATCATCGCGGTCAGGGCCACGGCCGGCGAGGTGTTGCGGCCGAAGGGTTCCATCAGCACGCGCTGCACGTCCAGGTTGCGGGCGCTCAACTGCTCGTTGACGATGAAACGGTGTTCCTTGTTGCAGACCACGATCGGGGTGTCCATGCCTTCGAACACCAGGCGTTCCAGGGTTTGCTGGAACAGTGTGTGTTCGCCGGTCAGGGCGAGGAATTGCTTGGGGAATTGCTTGCGCGAAAGCGGCCAAAGACGTGAGCCGCTACCACCTGACAAGATCACCGGAATCATGTTGTTACTCCTTTAAAATCGATTGGTTAGAGCCACGAACGTTCTGTCGTTTCACTCTTGTTCTTGTTCCGTGTCCAAATCGACGCCTCGATCCCTTGTGGGAGCGGGCTTGCTCGCGAAAGCGGTAGGTCAGCCAACATCATCGTTGAATGTGAAACCGTATTCGCGAGCAAGCCCGCTCCCACAGGGACATGGGTCAATCCGGCAAATGTGTTAGCGCGTCGATACCGGGCGTTTTACCCACACTGGCGACAGGCTGCTGCCGCTGCCGGTGACGTACAGCACCGCGGCTTCGCCTCGTTCCAGGGCAACCGGTTTCACGTCGCCGACTTTGGTGGCGCCGTCATACAGGGCCAGGCTGACTTTCACCGGGTTGATTTCACGTTCGCCACGACCCTTGGCCGCCACGGACGGGACCACTTCGGTCTTGCCGTCGGCGGTTTTCAGGGTCAGGGCCTTGTCGCTGAGGTTCTGTACGCGAACCAGGGATTTCTGCTTGTTCTTGAACGGCGGCTCTTCGATCAGTTGCGGTGCGCCGCTGGCGTTGTTGACCAGGGTGTAATAGTGGTCGCCGGCCAGTTTCACCGGCAGGGTCTGGCTGCCGATTTTGGCGCTGTAATCGCCGCCCGGCATGAAGCTGAAGTCAGTGCTGGACAGCGGCGCGACTTCACTCAGGTTGGTGCTGCCAACGGTGGCGCTGACTTCGGCGTTAGCGGCGTTGTAGATGCGCACGAAGCTGGAGCCTTTCGGTGCGGTCGGGCCATAGAGCGCACCGTCACCGGCGAAGGCCTGCATCGACAGCACGCTCATGCCGGCGACGAGGGCAACTGCTTTCAGGGAGCGAGCGGCGAGACGGCGAGGAGTAGTAGTGAAAGTCATGGTGTACCTCTCTTTCAGTTTTGCGCCCGGTCGGGCGTCTCGGATTTAGTGTTTGCAGCTACGTTTTGTTGGCGCGCGCCGGCTTGTTTAAGCTCTGCGACCCACTGCGGGTCGGCGTCACCGATTTCGTTGTTCACAGGCAGATATCGTTCAGGGAACTCCCAGATCAGCACTTGTGGCGGGCTGTTCTTGAAGGCATCGCTTTTCAGGTAGCTGAGCATCGGCAGAATCGGGCCATGGCCGTCTTCGGCGTAATTGACCACGTCGCTGCGCAGTGCTTCTTTCAGCGCACCGACGAAGTTCCAGTTCGGGTTGGCGCTGTAGCTGGTGCCGATCAGGGCCACCGGCACTTCAGTGTTGGCGAACAGGGCGTCGTCACCGGCAGGCTGATCCGTGGCCGCCACGGTGTTGCGCTTCTGCAAAGGCTCTTGCGCCGGCATCAGGTTTTCGAACAGCGGGTCCAGCGGCAGGAACAACCGCAGGTCGCCCTTGTGCGTCACCTTTTCCGCAGGCTCGGTGACGAAGTTTTGCGGTTCGCCGCTGAGCGGAGCCTTGTCGGCAATGGTTTTGGCCAGGGTCTGGGCAGCGACTTGCGCGCCTTCCGGGGTCCAGTGGGTGTCGGTGCGCAGGAACACTTGCTGACCGTCCTGCTTGGCCTTTTGCATCGGGCCGAGCAGGTCAGGGGCGAGGATCTTGTCGGCCGCCACACGAGCATGGAAGTCCTTGTACAGATTGGCGTGGATACTTGCCGGCTTCTCTTCACCCAGATGTTCCGGGTACAGACGCGTCTTGGCCGGGACAATCGCCATCACCAGTTGCACACCTTGTTTTTTCAAGGTCTGACGCACACCTTCGACCAGCGCGTAGTTGCCCTGCAGGTTCAACTCTTCGTTGACGATCGGGTGGAACTCTTCATCGCTGAAGAGCCACTGATCGCGACCGAGCACCACGCCCGGGCGCCCTTCATTGAACAGTTTGAAATCCAGCGCGGCCCAAAGATTGGTGCCCAGGCGCTTGATCGGGAACTCATCGTCGTAGTGCGTCTCGACGGCTTTGCTCCAGCGACCGTTGAGCACGGTTGCATCGGCGTTGGTACTGAAGCCGAAGAAGCTGCGTACCGACCACACGCCCAGGACCAGCAAGGTCACCAGGAACAGGGCGATGTAGAAGATGCGTAATGAGCGGGTCATAGTCAGATCCCTCAGAACTGGAAGTAAAGGAACGGCGAGAAGCTTTGCGCCGAGAGTTTGAGAATCGAGGCGATGAACAGCAGCAGTACGACGGCGCGCATCACGTAACGGGACCAGTCAGCGGTCCAGTAAGCCGGTTGCACAGTCGCTTCAACGCCGACGGTGTAACCCGGTTCGTGGATGCTGCCCGGGTTGTCGCCCGGTACGGCTTTGATCAAACCTGGCTGAGCAGCGGCCGGGCCATCGGTCTCGGTATTTGCCGAAGGTGTGGTCTTGGCCGGTGGCCGGTTAGTGTAGAAATCACGCAGACCGAAGAACGCCAGGGTTGCGTAAGCCACCACCAGGGTTGCCACTTGCAGGCCGGTGAGGCTGGCCTGGTTGAGTTCCGACAACGACCATTCGCCGAAGCTGAACATGGCGCCGTACATGCGACCGGCGACGTGCAGGTTCTCTGCGCGGAAGATCACCCAACCCATCACCACCAGCAGGAAGGTCAGGGCCCAGCGGACCGGGTTGAAGCTGCGTGGCGAAGTGTTCAGGCCGATGGCTTTTTCGATGGCCAGCCACATGCCGTGCCAGGCACCCCAAATGATGTAGGTGATGTTCGCGCCGTGCCACAGACCACCGAGCAGCATGGTCAGGAACAGGTTGCGATAGGTCATCAGCGTGCCTTTACGGTTACCGCCGAGGGTGATGTACAGATAGTCACGCAACCAGGTCGACAGGCTGATGTGCCAGCGACGCCAGAACTCGGTGATCGACTGGCTGATGTACGGCTGTTTGAAGTTTTCCATGAAGCGGAAACCCATCATCAAGCCCAGGCCAATGGCCATGTCGCTGTAGCCGGAGAAGTCGAAGTACAGCTGCGCGGTGTAGGCCAGGGCGCCGAGCCAGGCATCGCCCGTGGTCGGGTTTTGCAAGGCGAAGCAATGGTCGGCCACCACCGCCAGGGTGTCGGCGATGAAGACCTTCTTGATGAAACCCTGCATGAACCGCGTGGCACCTTCGGAGAACTTGTCGAGGGTGTGGGTGCGGTTGTTGAACTGGTCGGCCAGGTCACGGAAACGCAACACGGGGCCGGCGATCAAGTGCGGGAAGATCGCCACGAATGCGGCAAAGTCGATCAGGTTGCGGGTCGCCGGGGTGTCACCACGGTAAACGTCGATGATGTAGCTGATGGACTCGAAGATGTAGAACGAGATCCCGATCGGCAACAGCACGTGGGTCAGGATGAACGGCGACAGACCGACCGAGGTCATCATCGCGTTGATGCTGTCCACGCCGAAGTTGGCGTACTTGAAGTAGCCGAGGATGCACAGATCCACCCCGACGCCCAGGAGCAGCCAGCGCTGGGCCGGTTTGGTCCGAACGCCTGCCGCACCGACTTTCAGGCCGATCCAGTAGTTCCACAACGTGACGGCTGCGAACAGCGCAAGGAAGTCCACACGCCACCAGGCGTAGAACACGTAGCTGGCGATCAGCAGCAGCAAGTTGCGATAGCGTATTCCGCTCAAGTAATACATGCCGAGAAAGATCGGCAAGAACAGAAACAGGAATACGTTGGATGAAAATACCATCCCGATCTCTCCATGTTTAACCAACAGTCAAGGGCCAAGGCCCCCCCAAACCCCCCACGAAATTCGGGAGGTGTATTGCATTCAGTGTGGGAGCGGGCTTGCTCGCGAAGGCGGTGTATCAGTCGACATCATTGGTGAATGTCAGACCGCTTTCGCGAGCAAGCCCGCTCCCACAGGGTTCCCTGCTCTACAGGGAGGGATGTATCAGCTGCCTTTTTTGCCTTTCTCGCTGGCCGGGTCGTAGACCCTGGTCAAATCCCCGCCGAGACGGAAGGTCTTGAACGGCTGCATTTTATGTTTCTGCGCCAGCACATCCGGCGTGCAGGTGTAGAGCGAGCAGAACGGTTCGAGCCAGGCAAATTTCGAATCGACCTTGAGGTCGGTCATGTCCTGTTCTTTACCGTTCTTCTCCTCGAATTCATCCGGGTCTTTCACGCCTGCAAGCACGCGATCACCCAGGCGTTTCAAGGCGCCGTTGTTTTCCTGACGCAAATCGACACCGTTGACCTGAGCGAAACTGGCAATCATCGCCAGTGGCGGCAGGGCATAGTTGTGATAGGCGAGGGCGCGTTGCTGGCGCTTGAGTTCGTTGGGCAGGAAGCCTTGGGCGTCGACCTGATTGACGCCGACCTTGTATTCCTTGACGGCCCAATCGAACAGATCGCGGCGGTTGGTGGCGACCGACGTGGCCATCACCGACCAGGCGGCCCAGTACGAGTGGTTGTTGGTTTGCTCGAGCGGCAGGTTGTCCCAGTCGCTGACCACCTGATCAGCCATTCTGCTGAACCAGGCTTCAATCACTTGCGCTTGTTCCTGGTGGGTAGCCAGCGGATGCGAGTCAGAGAATTTCAGGCGAACATAGGACGAAGCCATGCTGCCCAATGCCCATTTGCGCATGGACTTGCCGGTGTGGTTGAAGTCCTTGGACATCAATGCATCGGCCTTGGCCCAGGCGGTCAACCAATTCAGGGTGCATTCCAGTTGTTCCGGACGACCGTCACGCATGAACTTCATCACCTGCTTGCTGGTGCTGCGCTCGATCTTGGTGATGTCGGCGGTGGTGTCGCGGAAAGCTTTTTCCGATGCCTCGTTCAGGGTCGAACGGGCCTTGTCGGAACCTTCGTATTTGCTGCGAAATTGCAGGGCACCGGTGTAAGGCGTCGGCATCGCCTCGCAGCCTTCACTCTTGTCGCCGGTTTTGACTTTTTCAATGGGCGCAAAGTAACCCTGGGGCGGGCGAAGTGGCGCGGCAGCCTGGGTGGCGCCGGCGAACATCGCCAGCGTCAGCAGGGAAGGCGCGAGTAACTTTTTCAGCGTTCGGGTTTGCATGCAGTTCATAAGAGGTAGCCTCATTGCCCGGCTTGAGCGGTACGCTGCCCAGTGCCGGAGAACACGTTGCGTTTGCAGATTTTCGCTTCGACCTTCTGAGGCGTGGCACCTGGTTTTTCAGGTCCCTGGACTTCGACGGCCAGCAGATTCTGCGAGGCCCAGTCTTCGTCCGTGCGCAACTCGAAGGCGAAACGCCCGTCGGTTTCGGAGGTTTCCGGTTTTTCGATCTTGATGTCCTCGTGGCGCCCGTTCATGTACCAGAGGGTGGCTTGCAAGGTTTTCACCGAGGTGTCGGCGAAGCGGATATCGACCTGGTGACTGCTGTTGCGCAGATCCAGGTTCTTGCTGTTGACCATCAATTCGTTTTTGCCCGGTTTCAGCGTGGCACTGGCGCTCATTTGCGCGTCTTTGCCTTCGCAACCGTTGTCCAGCAGCGCCATCATCTGGCGGTAGATGGTTTCCTGATCGAGGCGATAAAGCGGCGAGAATTCCCAGATGAGAATTTTCGGCGGTTTGGTCTGGAACTCTTCGCTGCCCAGGTACTGCAGCATCGAACCTTCGAAGCCACCACCGGGGAATGCCACGTTGAGAATGTCGGCGCCGATGGCCTCTTCGAGGAAACCGGCGAAGTTGTAGTTCTTGCCACTGTGGCTGGTGCCGACCAGGGTAATTTCCGGATTGCCGGAATCACTGAACAGATCGCCATCGCCCGCTTCGCCTTTTGGCTCGGTGGTGAACTGATCCATGTACTGGATCGCGTAGCTGGTGCCACAGAGTTGACCCGCCATGTTGTGTAACGTTCCGGTCTTGCCCATGCGACCCGACTTATGGGTCTCGAATTCACGCTTGGGAACGTCGGCGAAGGCCGGCAATTGCTTGACCTTCTCGGCGACGATTTTCGCCGTGCGCTGGGCGCCATACGGCGTCCAGTGTTGGTCGCCGCGGAAATAGAAATCGTGAGCCGGCAGGGTGTCGGGCAGCGATTCATTGGTCAGTGGCGACAGGTCCGGGACCACGTAACCCATCTGCGCGAAACGCCCGAGCATGGTTTTGTAGTTCCTCAGCGCCTTGTCGAAATCGTAGCTCGCCTTCTCTGCCGGGTTCAGCTTGTTGCGGTTCACCAGGCCACGGGTGGGCTGGTAAACGATGACCAGTTCCACGCCTTTGCTCTTGAACGCATCGTGCAATTGTTTCAAGCGTTTGTAGCCAGCGGGCGTGGTGTCGAACTCGGTGCGCAAATCTTCTTGCGTACGGAACAGCCAATCGCCCTGCGCCTGCACCAGTGTGGTGAAGTTCTGCTGATAGCGGGTGGTGTAGTTCTTCGGGTCATGGGCTTCAGGGCAGAGATTGCAGCAGTCATCGGCCTTGAATTTCGGTGCGCTTACGCTGGCGGCGTTATCGGCGCGAACACCGCCGCTCGCCGCAAGAATGCCAGCGGTCAGGGCCGACAGGCTGAGTAATTTGATCAAGTGTGGGTGCATAAAATTATCCTCAGTCCCGCATTTCGGTCTGGCGTTCGACAGGGTCGATCAGCACGGCTTTCTGCTGGCGCACCAGCAGGTCGAGAATTTCATCCTGGCGCTCGCCAAGAATCCCCGAGAAGCTGATGCCGCTGGATTTGGTCGGGGCGAGCATCGACACGCGATACAACTCCACGCTCAGCGGCGAGTCGATGGACAGCGGTCCACTGCCATTGGCGGCCAGTTCACCGCCGACCACGATCAGCGACACCTGGGCGTCGAACGGGTCGAGCTTGATGTCGCGGTCGGTATCGGTCAGGTCTTTGATGTGCCCGTAGACACCGGTCAGGCCGTTGGCCATCGAAATGTTTTCGTACAGGCGAATGTTCACGCTGTTACGAATACGGATGCCGTGGCGTTTGTTGTTGATCACCTTGTTGCCCCACAACAGGTTGTCAGCACTCTCATAGAGGGTGATGCCATCGGTGTGGTTCTTGTAGATCTCGTTGTAGGCGATCAGGTTGTTCACGCTGTTACGGTCGATCACCAGGCCCGACAACTTGTTGTCGTAGCTGCGGTTGTTGAAGATGAAGCTGTCGTTGACCTCACGGGAAATAATGATCCCGTGCTTCTTCCTGGTCCCGTACACCGTGTTGTCGGCGATGATCAGACCGTGGGAACGGTCATGGGGGTCGATGCCGTAGACGATGTTGTCTTTGTAGGTGTTGCCCTTGACCACGAAGTCGCGGGTTTCGTAGCAGTAGAAGCCGTACCACATGTCCGAGAACTCGGAGCCGACGATCCAGCCGGACGGTTCCGGGCGCTTGAGCACCTTGGCCATGTTCGGCGTGTATTGGGAAATACTCACGCCGTAGGACTTACTGTTGGCGTAACCGAAACTGGCAATCTTGCTGTTGGCAATATAGGTCTCGGTGCCACCCCAGGACAGCAGGAACGGACGGAATTCCTTGGGCGACTTGAAGGCCGCCGGACCGTTTGCCTTTTCGCTCCAGCCCGTGATTTTGGTATCACGCACGAACAGCTGGCCGTCATTGACCAGGAACGAACCGGCCTCTTGGGACAGGCGCAGTTCCTGGGTCTGCTTGTCGATTTCCAGAATGCCCTTGTTACCCACCACGATCGGCAACTTCGCCAGGAACACGCCCGGCGAGGTTTCGCTGAAGTACTGCTTGGGCAGCTTCTTCGCCAGGTCCTTGAGGTTCATGTAGCCATCGTCGATGAAGATCGCCTGCGGGATGCCATGCTGACGCACCACCCACTCGGCCATCTTGTTATCGCCGCCGATGAAGTCCTTCAGGGCGTTTTCCTGCATCATCCGGCGCACGCTGATCTTGCCGGGTTTGGTGCGCACGACTTTCGCGGCGATGGCTTCGGCGGTGTAGCCAGAGGTGTCCGGCAGTGTCGGCTTGGCCAAGTCCAGCGGCGCGGTGGGCGCGCTGCTGACGGTGTAGGTCTTGGCCTGTTGCAGCCCCTTGGCCATGGTCGTCGGTTTTCCCGCTTGCACGGGCTTGGCCGGTTCGACGGCGGCGAAGGCGGCTGCGCTGGCGAGCAGCAGCGCGCCGGCCAGCAGGCTGATCGAGCCTTTCTTGGCGCTGTTCATGTCGGGCACTCCCTTCGCGGTTTGCATCAGAAGCGCCAGACCACGTCGACAAACGCGCGGTGCATGTACGAGTCGACTTCTTTGCCATAGGCATCGCCAGGCTTGAACACACCGCCACGGAACCGCACCAGAGCCGAAGGCTCGTCGATCGACTGGCTCAACGCCGCCGGCAACAGGCCTTGCTTGAAGTACTTGGTGACCACCAGGTCCATTTCCTGACCGAGGTCTTTGTTGCCATCTTCCAGCGGCAGCGAAGTGCTGGAGAGGATGGCGCCGGTCACGTCGTCGGTATTGTTTTCGACGGCGTTGATGCCATTGCTGCCCACCGGCTTGTTGCCGTCCACGCGCCAGAACTTGTGGTAGATCAGACTGGCGTCGTATTCGTCGTTGAGCATCCACGAGCCGAACAGGGTAGCGGTCTGCATGTTGTTCATTTCGCCACGGAAGGCTTCGCCGAAACGGTGAACCCGCGAGCGTGTACCGGTGTAATTCGAGCGATTGCTTTCCAGGCCGGTCTGTTCGTACTCGGCGCTGGCACGGGCATAGGCCGCACCGACTTGCCACTGCGGATCGAGGCGCAAACGCAGGCCGATATCGGTGGCCCAGCCATTGAGGTCTTCACCGCGTTTGGCTTCGGTGGGGCGCGTGCCATCGGCGTTCAGCGGGTTGACCGTGTCGGTGTCGCCGCTCATGCCGGTGATGCTGCCCCAGTAATTGACGGTGTTGGTGTTGCGCCAGTTATAGGCGTCGCTGTCGGCGGTGAGGCCGAGCCAACTGATGTCACCGTTCTGTTTCTTATCCAGCGAATCGCCGGCAACGCCCGGCTCCGGGTAGTCGAGCTTGCCGTCATCGTGGGTGTGATGACCGCGAATGCCGACCCAGTTACCCGGCGACCATTGAGTGGCAACGTCGCCGAAAACGTGCAGGCGATCCTCATCCTTGGGTGCCAGCTCTTTCAAGTCGGTGCGGTATTCGCTGAAGCGTTCGGCGATACCGACGTTGGCGCGCAACAGGGTGGTGTCGAAGGTCCAGTTCAGGGCTTCGATGTTGGTGTCGCGCCATTGGCCGTCGTCGTTGCGCAGGCGTTGGCGACCGAGCTTGAGGATCTCGCCAGGGTAGGGCGTGAGGCCGCTGTAGCCGACCCAGAACTCGCGCATCGCCAGGTAGTTCTTCTTGGTTTTGCGATCACCGTTGTCGGTGGTCTGGGTACCGTCGCTGTCGGACTGTTGCAGGGTGTCCGTTTCGATGATGTCGGTGGACGTTACGGCCTGGCCCATGGCGTAGGCACTCCACGCGCCGCTTTCGCCGTACACCCATGGACGCAGGTCGAGGCCGACGCCGGAAACGTCGCCGCCGCTGGCAGTGCCCAGGTCACGGTCGTCTTCGGACTGGCCGGTAATTTTGACTTCGAGGCCGAAGTTCTTGTCTTCGGTCATGGCTGCCAGGGTCGGGCACGACCACAGCAGGGCGAATGTCAGGCCAATACCGGCCTTCACGAATGGATTGAGCTTCATAGGGATTCCTCGCCGTCTTCTTCTTGCAGGGCGTGCAGTTCCAGCGTGTCCGGACTCACGGCACTACGAATGGCCTGTTCTTGTTTCAACAGGCGTTGGGCCTCGGCCAGCCGGTCAGGCGGCAGTTGCGCTTCGATGGTTTGCGCAAGCTCATTGGCTTGTGGGGTGTTTTGAGCCTTCGCCAATTGGCTGAAGACATAAGCGTTGACCGGGTCGGGTCGGGTGCCCTTGCCCTGGGAGAACAGTTGGGCAATGGCGAAATCGGCGCTGTTCTGGCCGTTACGCGCAGCGGTCAGCAGGTGATCCAGGGCTTTTTGCGGATAGACCTTGCCCAGGTAACCACGACGGTAAATCTGGCCGAGGTAGTAATCGGCGGCGACTTCCCGGCCGACGGCTTTCTTGAAGTGCTCTTCGGCGACCTTGGCGTCGGCCGGCACCATTTTGCCTTCGAAGTAGAGCTTGCCCAGCAACAGTTCGGCACGCGGCTGGTCGGCGGCGCGACCGTTGTCCAGGTACTTCATCATGGCGTCGACATCACCCAGTTCCGGGAAGTCGTAGAGCAATTGCGCCAGGCTGACCCAGGACGCCGGGTAGCCAGGTGCAATGCCTTCGAGCAGCGACTGAGCGGTTTTCTCGTCGGTCTTGCCCAGGCTTGCATCGCCCAGTACGCGAGCCACGCTGTCCACCCGTTGCGCAGTGACGACGCCACGGCTTTGACCCGCCTGCATCTGCTTGATCAGTTCTGCCTGTTGCTCTGGCTGGCCGCGTTTCTGATAGACCGTGGCCAGTTCGACGTAGCAGATGTCGGTGGTGTTCAACGCTGCTTTGCAGATTTTTTCCACGTCATCCAGATGCTGGTCGTAAGTGCCCTGGGTGCGATAGAGCAGCACTTGCGCCAGACCGGCTTCCGGTTTGCCTTCGGTGCGCCATTGGCTGATCTGCTGCTGGGCGTTGACGTTCGGGAAACTGTGCGGGTATTGCAGGTACAGCATCGCCAGCGGGATCAGGGTGTTGCCTTCGCCATTGGCCGAGGCTTTCTTCAACAGCGCTTCGGCTTCGTGGTGTTCGGCTTCGGTGGCACCGGGTTTGGCCACCAGCAGACGACCCAAGCGAGCCTGAGCCCGCGGCGAAACGCTGGCTGCGGCGCGATAAGTTGCCTCGGCCTTTTTGATTTGCGCCGGGTCATGGCTGTCGACCTGCAGATCGGCCAGGCCGACCTGAGCTTCGCTGTAACCCAGGTCTGCCAATTGCTGGTAGTTCTGCGCCGCCAGCGTGGTGTCGCCACGCTTGAGGGCTTCATTGGCCAGACGCTGGTCGGGCAGGCCGGCGCAACCGCTAAGGCTCACCGCTAACGCCAGTGCACAGAATGCACCCTTGTGGGAGCGGGCTTGCTCGCGAAGCAGGCGCTGCGGAGCATCAGGCAGACCGTGTTGATCCCTTCGCGAGCAAGCCCGCTCCCACAAGGTGTGCGGTGTGTTCAGGATTTTTGTGATGGTCACGGGCATGTCCTCTGTTTAAAGACCGGCGGCCATGGCTTTGTTGATCAGCCAGCTCAGGTTCGGGCCACGAGTGCTGTTCACTTCCACCGGGCGACCGGCGAAGGCGCTGTCCAGTGGCTCGTCTGGTTTGATCTGCACGCGGATGTCGGATGACAGGTCGGCGCTTTTCAGGCTGGTGCTGCTGACAATCTTGCCGGTACGGGTTTGGTCTTCGCCGGCGATCTGGAAGCTGACGGTGGTGCCAGGACGCACGTCGCCGAACTGGCGATAGGAGAAGCGTGCTTCAACGTTGGCTTCGGTGTTACGCGGCACCAGTTGGAAAATCACATCGCCTTTGCTGGCGTACTGACCGTTAGCAACCAATTGCTGAGCCACGGTGCAATCGCACGGCGACGTCAGGGTGCCGGTCATTTGCTTGCCGAACAGTTCTTCAACCTTGGACGGTTGCAGTTGACCTTCGTCCAGATGGCCCTTGAGTACGTCGAGCATGCTGGTGCTGAAGGTCGCCAGTGGGGCGCCTTTGGCGGCAACGCCGTCAGCCTTGATCAGGCTCTGCACGGTGCCGTCGCGTGGCATGGTGATGTTCATTCCCTGCACGCTGACCAGACCGGCCTGGGCGTGGCTGACGAAGTACATGCCGTACACCGATTTGAAAATGAAACCGAACGCCACCAGGCCGACCACGAAGATACCGGCGCTGAAAGTCACCGCTTTCAGACGGCCCAGCGCAGTCATGCCGTGGTCGCCATCCTTGACTTTGCGCGCCTTGGTGAAGTTGTCGCGCTGCAGGGTCGCCAGCATTTCACCCACGCTGACGATGTCGCCGGCCAGGTGCGAGGTGATCAGGTGGCGCAGGGTGGAAATGTCACGGGGTTCCAGGTTCTGGAACTGGCAACCGGTGCGACCGGTCTGGCGATCCACGGAGCGGATTTGCAATTCCACGTCCATGGCCAAACCGAGGTTATCGATCACGAATTGCAGGCGAGCCTTGTGCACATCGCCGACTTTCAGCGGCAGCTGACCGGCGTTGAACGCCAGGCCGCCAGCGGAAAGGTCGATGAGTCGGGCTTCGACCGGGGTCCGGTCAGGGCCGAAGAAACGCAGCTTGGCCGGGATTTTCACGCGAGCGTGTTGGCGCTGGGCTTCGGATTCGTGCACTACGTTGGAGTTGACGGCGGTATTCATATGGGCGATTTCCTAGTTAATTCAGGCGAGTTCGGTCAGACCATCAGCAGCAGCACGGCGACAAAAATGCTGCCGGCGGAGAAGGTCATGGTCCGAGACGACCAAGTGTTGAACCAACCTTGAAAGCTGGCGAGATCACGGGTCAGGGAAGTGGGCTGGCGACTCCAGGACTGTCGGTCGAGGCGGAAGAACACGTAGATCTTCACCAGCGCGCCGACGATCTGGTTGTAATAGAGAATCGCCGGGTAAGCCGGGCCGATCCGGTGACCGGAGCAGGACAGCAGCACCGTCAGGATCAGGCGGGTGATGCCGATCCACAGCAGGTAAACCAGGATGAACGCGCTGCCGTACTTGAAGGTGGCGATGATCGCGACGGTCAGGCCGAGCAGCGAGGTCCACATCGACACGCGCTGATCGAACAGCACCACCGATGTGAATGCACCAAGGCGCTTCACACCAAGGCCCAGGGCGCGGGAGTTCTGCCGCAGGTTGTTGCCGTACCAGCGGAACATCAGTTTGCGACTGGCCTTGATGAAGCTCTTTTCCGGCGGGTGTTCCACGGTATGGATCGCGGCATCCGGAACGTAAAACGTGTCGTAGCCCAAACGCATCAAGCTGAACCAGCTCGACTTGTCGTCACCGGTCAGGAACTTGAAGCGGCCCAGGCGCCAGTGCTGCAGCGAGTCGCTTTCCACATCGGCGATGAAGTCCGGGTTGGTGACCACGGAGGCGCGGAATACCGACATCCGGCCGGTCATGGTCAACACGCGCTTGGACAGGGCCATGGAGCACATGTTGATGTGGCGCTGGGCGAATCGCAGTTTGTGCCATTCGCTCATGATGTAACCGCCGCGTACTTCGCAGAACTCGTTGGTGGTCAGGCCGCCGACGTTGCCGAACAGCTGGAACCACGGCACGGTCTTGAGCACAACGCCTTCAGCCAGCACGGTGTCGCCATCGATCACGGCAACCACGGCGCGGTCGTCCGGCAGGTGGCGTGAGATGGCGCGGAAACCGTAGGCAAGGCCATCGCGCTTGCCGGTGCCGGGAATGCGCACGAAGTCGAGCTTGACCCGTGGCGGTGGGTTCATGCGTTTCCAGAGGCTCTTGACCAGCAGCTCGTCGGACATTTCGACGATTGAGCACACCACAGTGGTCGGCAGTTCGCAGTCAATGGCCTCGCGGATCACCGAGCTATAGACCTGAGCGGTGGTCAGCGCGTCGATGCGGAAGCTGGTGACCATCAGAAATACATGGGACGGGTCTGCCGCTTTGCCCAGCTTGCGCACTTTGCGCCGCAGGTGCGGGTAGACCACGTACAGAAACAGCATGCCGCGCAGAAAGTGCGTGGCACCCATCGAGTAGCGCCAGATACCGACGATACCGATCAGGAAGATAAAGTCCTTCGACTCGGAGTCGAACGTGGACGCAGGCAACGCCATGGCGATGCCCATCAATAAACTTAGGTAAAACAGCCAACCGGCGGCCTGAAGTAGGCCGTGCTTTAGCCTGTGCATAATCTGCATCCGTCTCGATCTCGGGCGAGCCTGTGGGGTGGCCCGATGGGGTTAAGGCAGGCCTGTGAAAACTGGCGAGGGTCATGTAGGAGCTGCCGAAGGCTGCGATCTTTTGATCTTGATCTTCCGGGTTCACTCGGGACTCAAGTGACCCGGGAAAGATCGCAGCCTCGCTTCGCTCGACAGCTCCTACACCGCGTTCACGCAGTTGTTGCGTGTCGCCGCACGGTTACCAGCAGATGCCTTCAGTCCGGCCGCTCACGCTGGTGGCTTTGGACATGAAGCCAACCAGGTCGACCACTTGCTTGCCGTGTGGAGCTTCCAGTGCCAGGGCGCGGAATTTCTCGTCACGGTTGCCCAGGATGATCACGTCGGAATTTGCGATCACGTCGTCAAAGTCGGCGTTGAGCAAGGACGAGACGTGAGGGATTTTCGACTCGATGTAGTCCTTGTTCGCACCGTGGACACGGGCGTATTCGACGTTGCTGTCGTAGATGCTCAGGTCGTAACCCTTGCCGATCAGCATTTCCGCCAGATCGACCAGCGGGCTTTCACGCAGGTCGTCGGTGCCGGCCTTGAAGCTCAGGCCCAGCAGGGCGACTTTGCGCTTGTCGTGGCTGGAGACGATATCGAACGCGTTCTGCACCTGGGACTCGTTACTGCGCATCAGCGAGTTGAGCAGCGGTGCTTCCACGTCCAGGGAGCCGGCGCGGTAGGTCAGGGCGCGCACGTCTTTAGGCAGGCAAGAGCCGCCGAACGCAAAGCCTGGGCGCATGTAGTACTGGGACAGGTTCAGCGTCTTGTCCTGGCAGACCACTTCCATCACTTCGCGACCATCGACACCGACGGCTTTGGCGATGTTGCCGATCTCGTTGGCGAAGGTCACCTTGGTGGCGTGCCACACGTTGCAGGTGTACTTGATCATCTCGGCAACAGCGATGTCCTTGCGGATGATCGGTGCGTCGAGTTCTTCGTACAGCGATTGCAGAACGTCACCCGAAGCCTTGTCGAACTCGCCGATAACGGTCATTGGCGGCAGGTCGTAATCGGCGATCGCGGTGCTTTCACGCAGGAACTCAGGGTTGACCGCTACGCCGAAATCGACGCCGGCTTTTTTGCCGGAGCAGTCTTCGAGGATCGGGATCACCACGTTTGCCACGGTGCCCGGCAGGACGGTGCTGCGAACCACGATGGTGTGGCGGGTGGTCTTGTCACGCAGGACAAAACCGATCTCGCGGCACACGGCTTCGATGTAGTTCAGTTCCAGATCGCCGTTCTTCTTGCTCGGCGTACCGACGCAGATCATCGACAGGTCGGTGTCGCGAATCGCCTCGGCGAAGTTGGTCGTGCCGCGCAATTTGCCCGTCTCGATGCCCTTGTGCAGAAGTTCGCCCAAACCCGGTTCAACGATCGGCGATTTACCTGCGTTGATCATATCGATTTTGTCTTTGGCAACATCGACGCCAACGACGTCATGGCCCCGTGCAGACAGGCAACCGGCACAGACTGCGCCGACGTAACCCAAACCAAATATGCTGATGCGCATCGCAATTACCTCTCAGTTAATCAAACCTGTGTTCATAAGCCATTACATGGCCGGAGTTAATGGTGTTCAGCGGTCATAGTGCACTCGCAAGTGCGGCCTTAAAGGCGTCACAATGCCGGGTGCAGGCATACTAAGTTCCGAGTGTCTAAATAAGTGCACTCAAGATGTGCGCAACCAGGCCTTATTGTTATGACGTGCCCTGTTATGCAGCCGACCCTCTAATCAGAGGACGTTCGTGCAAAGGTCTTGCGCGCTCAATGCCAGGCCCGAAAGCCCGTAAATCAAGCGGTTGGGTGCTCAGGTGAGCACGTTTATAGGGGCGCAGCCGTGGCCTTGTAGGGGATAGTAATGGTGCGTTATCTCCTGTCCTTCATGTATTGCCCAAATAAGTGATCAGTAAGCCTAAGTGAGTGTGACAACTTCGCTATAGGGATCTCTTGTCTGTGTAAGTTATCTCGCACAATCACCGAGAGAATCGTTACCGGTGGTATGAGCGGCGCATTTGGACATAGTTCCTGTCCGCCCATCGCGAATTCCGAAATTTCTTGAAATATTGAAAAAGATGGCACTGCTTTCATATTGATAGCACTTGCCGTTTGGCCCTTTATATAGGGGGTTATTATTGCGTTGGATACTTTTTTGCCACCATGCGTAAAAAAGTTGAGTGCCACTACGGAAAAAAATGATCCATGTCGAGTGAAACTAAAGTTAGAAAATGAACTGATAGTTTTTTGGCGCCAATAAAGCGGCGAAAAGGCGGGGTATTGTTCGAGGTTCAAAGGGAGGGCGCACGACGAAGTTATCGTTGTCGTGCGCCGATCAAGCGCGGTTTTATTATTGCGGTGCGTGATCGCGCAGGAATACCAGATTGTCCGGTTTAGACTGTTCGACGCTGTAGCGATAACCCTGAACGTCGAACTGCTTGAGGGCGGCCGGGTCATTGATGCGTTCTTCAATGACGAAGCGACTCATCATCCCGCGGGCCTTTTTCGCGTAGAAGCTGATGATCTTGTACTGGCCGTTCTTCAGATCCTTGAATTCGGTATTGATGATGCGTGCATTCAAGGCGCTGCGTTTGACTGCCGAGAAGTACTCGTTGGAGGCCAGGTTCAGCAGCACGTCATCGCCTTGATCGGCCAGGGCTTCGTTCAGCCATTCGCTGATCCGCGTACCCCAGAAGGCGTACAAGTCCTTGCCACGGGCATTGGCCAGTTTGGTGCCCATCTCCAGCCGATAGGGCTGCATCAGGTCCAAGGGGCGCAACAGGCCATACAGGCCGGAGAGCATGCGCAAGTGCTGCTGGGCGTAATCGAAATCGGCTTCGCTGAACGTTTGTGCGTTCAGGCCGGTGTACACATCGCCCTTGAATGCCAGCAACGCCTGCTTGGCGTTGGCAGGGGTGAAGGCCGGGGTCCAGCTACCGAAACGCGCGGCATTGAGGCCGCCGATCTTGTCGGAGACGTGCATCAGCTCGCTGATCTGCGCTGGCGTCAGGTCGCGCAGTTGCAGGATCAGTTCCTGGGAATGGTCGAGGTATTGCGGCTGAGTGAAGCGCTGGGTCGCCGGCGGTGTTTCGTAATCAAGGGTCTTGGCGGGGGAAATCACCATCAGCATGAAGTCGTCTCCTTTAATCGTGGCGGCGATTCTAGGGGGTTGTCCTTGTTGACTCCAGCTATGGGTGTCATAGGTGATCGGTGGTGTAACCAGGTTTTGTGACAGAGAGATCCTGTGGCGAGGGAGCTTGCTCCCGCTCGAGCGCGAAGCGGTCGCAATACAGGCGCATGTGTTTTTTCTGAAGGAATGCATGTGTTGGTTTGAGGGCTGCTTCGCAGCCCAGCGGGAGCAAGCTCCCTCGCCACAATGAGATCGGCTGCTGCTGCGGGAATGTGAGCGGGATCGGCTATAGTGCCGCGCGGGTTTTGTTATGGAGACATCCCATTGCGTATCGTTTTTCTATTCTCGGCCTGGCTCTTGAGTTTTGGCGCCATCGCCGCGCCGGGCGATGTGGCGACGCTGGATCGCAGCACCTGGCCTGAGCCGCTCAGCAGCCCGACGCTGTTTGACGTCGCCTCGCGGGCCGAAATCCTCATGTTCGCCCGGGTTCTGCTGGCCAGTGAATCGCTGGATGAAGCGAGCCTGGCTCAACGCCTGGGCCTGCGCACCCTCAATCTCGAGTCGGTCAACCAACTGCGCCAACGCCTGTGGCAGCGTTTGCTGACCAATTACAACTTCGCCCAGCAAAGCTGCGATCAAGATGCTTCTTTCTGTTTCCTGGTCGAGGACATGGCCACCTTGCGTGAGCAAGCGGCGAAGTTTCAGGTGAGCGATGACAGCTATTACATCAAATGGGCCGAGCCGAGCCGGTTGTTCCACGCCCAATACCTGGACGAGCAGCTGCGCAAGGCCGCGCTGTTCCCGCAGACCAGCAGCGAAGTCGATCGTTTTGGTGACTATGAGCGCAATGGCGAGGCCATGAATGATCGTCTGTTCCTGTTGACCTTCGACAGCGCTGCCAATGCCATGCCAGACAACACCGCCTGGGTCACCGAGTACCTGCGCAAATCCAACATGAGCGCTACGTTCTTCGTCCTCGGCAAGGACATTCAGGCCCGCTTGGCCGACCGTTCGGTGGCCAGTCTGCAAGGGACTTATTCGCAGCAATGCGTGGGCGTGCAAGGCTGGGAGTTTCGTTCCCACAGCCACTGGCAAGACTGGCAGGACTCGGTGCGACGCAGCGTCGAGCTGGTCAAAGGCAAGCTGCCGGAGAATTACGTGCCGCTGTTTCGCCCGCCCGAGGGGCAGCGCCGGTCCGATGCCGAGGGCTTCTTCACGTCTCAGGGCTTGCAGGTGGCATTGTGGGACATCGATGCCCAGGACGGCGCCGGCAAACTCAAGGGCAACCAGAGCGCACAACGGGTATTGACCCTGATGCTGCTGTGGCGGCACGGGGTGATCAATTTCAATGTGAAGCAGGATGCGCTGAAAACGGCGATGCCCTGGCTCATCACGCAAACGGCGCCGAGCGGGATCGGTTGGGCAGACTGTCAGGACGCGTTGCGCTGAAAACGGCAAAAGACCGCAAACATTGGGTGAGGGGCGATTTTTAGAGGGAAATCGGTGCAGGCGGACTTCCGACTTTAACGGCACATTGCCTGCACGCCAAGGGCTATTCGTCACTCTGAAAAATAAACTTCAAAAAAGCGTCAAAGTGCTTTTTTCTGTCACAGGTTTTGGAGTATTACGAAGACAGACCGCCGAAACCTGCAACACAGGTGGCGTCTCCCAAGACCCAGTTTGTGTGCAGTTCACTTGACTCCTCGCAGGTGAATTCGGCGGCCACTTCGAGGCGCAGCACCGTTATGGTATTGCGTCGACTGGCTCCCACAAAGGTGACCGAGTATGGATGATCACGGACGTAGCCCTTCTTCCAACCAGCCAATCCTTTATGTACTCGATACCAACGTATTGATTCACGATCCAAACGCCCTGCTTAATTTCGAAGAACACCACGTCGCCATCCCGATGACCGTGCTTGAAGAGCTGGACAAGCTCAAGAGCGGGCATCACAGCGTGGCTGCGGAATGTCGCCAGGCGATTCGCCTGATCGACAAAACGTTGGGCGATGCCAGCCCCGAAGATGTCGAACTGGGCGTACCGATCCAGCGCGGCAAGAGTGGGCCCAAGGGTTTGCTGTCGATTCTGATGAGCAAGCGCACTGAGCCGAACATCATTCTGCCCGAGCATCTGAACGACAACATCATCATCAACCAGTTGATCGACCTGCGCGCACGCGATGCAGAACTGCCCGTGGTGCTGGTCACGAAAGACATCAACATGCGCCTCAAGGCCCGGGCTTGCGGGATTGCGGCCGAGGACTACAGTACCGACCAGTTGGTCGACGACGTTTCATTGCTGCCCAACGGTTATCACAACATGACCGGTTCATTCTGGGATCGGGTGAGCAAAGTCGAAACCCGGCAGGATCATGGCCGCACCTGGCATCAGGTGCAGTTGATCGACAACCTGCCTGCGGTACACGTCAACGAGTTCATCATCGACGAACAGGGCTTTGTCGGCTGGATCAAGGAAATCCAGGTCGACAAGTTGCTGATCCTCGACCTGCATCAGGAACCTCTGTTGCACCAGGAAGCCTGGGGCCTGAAACCGCGTGACATCTATCAAAGCCTGGCGCTGTACGCCTTGCTCGATCCGGACATCCACCTGGTCAACCTGTCTGGCGCGGCCGGTTCCGGTAAAACCATCCTGGCCCTGGCGGCGGCCATCGAGCAGACCATGGTCAGCAAACGCTACCGACGCATCATCGCCACCCGTAGCGTGCAGGGGCTGGACCAGGAAATCGGCTTCCTGCCCGGCACCGAAGCGGAAAAAATGGAGCCTTGGCTCGGTGCCATCACCGACAACCTCGAAGCCTTGCACATGGATGACGAAAGCACCCATGGCAGCGTCGATTACATCCTCAGCAAAGTGCCGTTGCAGTTCAAATCCCTCAACTACATCCGAGGCCGCAGCTTCCAGCAGAGTCTGATCCTGATCGATGAATGCCAGAACCTCACGCCGCACCAGATGAAAACCATCATCACCCGTGCCGGCGCCGGCTCCAAAGTGGTGTGCCTGGGCAACCTGGCGCAGATCGACACCCCTTACCTGTCCGCGACCAGCTCCGGGCTGACGTACTTGACCGAACGCTTCAAGGACTTCCCCAACGGTGTACACATCACCCTGCAAGGGGTGCCACGCTCGATTCTGGCCGAATACGCCGAATCGCATCTGTAATCGCTTCAACAGAACCGGGCGGCCCAAAGCCGCCCGGTTTTTTATACCCGACGAATCCCCATTTTTCATGCCGGATGAAATCTCTGTAGGAGCTGCCGAAGGCTGCGATCTTTTGATTTTCGCCATTAAAAGCAAGATCAAAAAATCGCAGCCTTCGGCAGCTCCTACATGGGGTCGATGGTGATCCGATAATCAAACGTGCGGAAATTTGACCCGCAGGTTTACAATCGATGCTTCTGATCAGGAGTATCCCTGTGCTGACTCATCTCGATTCCCAAGGTCGCGCCCATATGGTCGACGTCACTGAAAAAAACGTGACGTTCCGTGAAGCGACGGCCCAAGCGCTGGTGCGCATGCTGCCCGAAACCCTGCAGTTGATTGTCACGGGCGGCCATCCCAAGGGTGACGTGTTCGCCGTGGCGCGAATCGCCGGCATCCAGGCGGCGAAGAAAACCAGCGATCTGATTCCTTTGTGCCACCCGTTGATGCTCACCGGCGTCAAGGTCGAACTCAGTGCCGAAGGCGACGACACCGTGCGCATCGTGGCGTGCTGCAAGTTGTCCGGGCAGACCGGCGTCGAAATGGAAGCGCTGACCGCCGCCAGCGTCGCGGCGCTGACCATCTATGACATGTGCAAGGCCGTGGATCGCGGTATGACCATCGAGAGCGTGCGGCTGCTGGAGAAACTCGGCGGCAAGAGCGGCCATTTTCGGGCGGATCAGCCATGAAACTTACCGTGAAGTTTTTCGCCCGCTACCGTGAAGCGCTCGGTGTGGACTCGGTGAAGGTCGAAGGTGATTTCGCCACGGTCGATGATGTGCGCACGCTGCTGGCCCAACGTGACGGCGCCGAGGTACTGAGCGAGCAAAACCTGATGTGCGCCCGCAACGAAGACCTCTGCCAGCTCGACGAGCCGGTGAGCGATGGCGATGAAGTGGCGTTTTTTCCGACCGTGACCGGGGGCTGAGCCATGGCGATTCGCGTGCAGTCCACACCGTTCGATCCGGGTACTGAAGTCAACGCCATGCACGCAGCTAATGTGGGTGTTGGTGCGGTGGTGAGTTTTGTCGGCTACGTGCGCGACTTCAATGACGGCCTCGATGTCGCCGGGATGTTTCTGGAGCACTACCCGGGCATGACCGAAAAAGCCCTGGGCAAGATTGCGGTGGAGGCCGAACAGCGCTGGCCACTGTTGAAGCTGGAAGTGTTGCACCGCATCGGCGCGCTTGAGCCGGGCGAGCCGATCGTTTTCGTCGGCGCCGCCAGCGCCCACCGTCAGGCGGCATTCGATGCCTGTGCCTTCGTCATGGACTATCTGAAAACCCGCGCGCCGTTCTGGAAGAAAGAAAACACCCCTGACGGGCCGCGTTGGGTAGAAGGGCGTGACAGCGATCATGCGGCGGCGGATCGATGGAAGCACTAGGCACTCGAACCGTCTTCACGGGCTCGATTCTTGAAAACAGTGGAAAGTTAATCCGTCCTTAACCGGTTTATCGTTTATTCCTTGTGGCGAGCGAGCTTGCTCGCGTTGGGCTGCGTAGCGGCCCCAAAATCTGAGCGCTACGCACTCAAGCGAGAGCAAGCTCCCTCGCCACAGGTTTCTCATTGACTCAAGACTCTCGTGAACAGCATTGGCGCCCGAAGGCCAGGTTCAGGGGCGGTTCAAGGCTCTCAAAGATCGGGTCAGCGTGTAGACTTGCGGACAATATAAGATCGATAAGATCGCATTGCCGCCCGTTGGCATATCGAAGACAACATCAGTGCGGAACAGCCGCTGCAAGCGCAGCCGCTGACGAGCTGATCTACGGACACAAAAGGGAAACGCGATGAGCGAGGAAATCATGCGGTTGGGGCGTGAACGACGCTATCTGGTGTTGCTGGGCGTTATCTGCCTGGCGCTGATCGGTGGCGCGCTGTACATGCAAGTGGCTCTGGGCGAGGCACCGTGCCCGCTGTGCATCCTGCAACGCTACGCGTTGTTGCTGATTGCGCTGTTCGCCTTTATCGGCGCAGCGACGCGCACCCGCCGCAGCGTCACACTGTTTGAAACGTTGGTGGTGATCTTCGCCATTGCGGGCGCCGGGGTGGCCGGGCATCACGTCTATACCCAGTTTTACCCGGCGGTCAGTTGTGGCGTCGATGTGTTGCAGCCGATCGTCGATGGCCTGCCGCTGGCGAAGATCTTCCCGCTGGGCTTCCAGGTCGATGGCTTCTGCTCTACGCCGTACCCGCCGATCCTCGGCTTGTCCCTGGCACAGTGGGCACTGCTGGCCTTCGTGTTGATCGTGGTGCTGGTGCCGCTGCTCATTTCGCGTAACCGCAAAGCCCTGCGCTGAGTCTGTTCGCCATACCGTTGCAGGCAAAAAAACGCCCCGGTTCTCGTTGAGAGGCCGGGGCGTTTTGCATACTCGCAGGTCAGGTAAAAAGACCTTGATGCTCGACAAGACTGGGTGCGATACGTATGCGACATGTTGTCACAGCTTGAGTGTCGCAAGGCATTTCAAATCGCTGATTAAGGACATCACTTTGCAACAAAAACCTGCTTTTCCAGGCTTTGTCGGTTTCAGCGGTCGTCAATCGAAACAGGCAGTTTTAACAGGGCCTGGCAAATTGCCAAAGCCCTTGTCGCATAGGGGGTAGAGCAGGGTCGAAGACGAGCGTAGAGCCTTGGAAGCTGTCTGAATTTCGCTTGGTAGACCTACTATTTTTGGTGTTTTTGTTGAGAATGAATTTCGATACCATGGCGCACTTTTGCAAAAGCCGTGAATGATTGTTGTCGGATTGGATATAAATTATTTCGGGATGAGACATGGTTTATGAATCGCTACATATCTACAATCGCCCGCACTGAATTCCCGGCACTGCTCTCCCTTACTCAGGTGCATGAGCAGAATCTGGGTGTCGAGAGGCCCGATGGCTTCATGCGGCACCCAAGTGTCGGTGCCTTCCGACTATCCGCACCAAATGGAATTGGTCTGTAACAAGGCCCTTGACCACGAATTCGAATAAGAACTCACCGCAGGCCCCAGCAATTGTCGAGTAGCGTCTGACGCGCGACGGGCAGGCCCTTATTCAATCCAAGAAAAATGCCAACCCTTGGCAGGGTGAAGTGTTGGCGATCAAAACCCAACTGCATTGCGCAAGCTGCTTTAGAGGTCGTGAGATGAGTAAAAACAGGTACCCCAGACTACTAGGCTTATTGCCGCTGCTCGGCACGTTGTTGCTGGGAGGCTGCAACATGACCTTGCTCGATCCCAAGGGCCAGGTCGGCCTGGATGAGCGAAACCTGATCATCACCGCAACGCTGCTGATGCTGTTGGTCGTCGTGCCGGTCATCGTCATGACCTTCCTGTTCGCCTGGAAATACCGCGCCTCCAACAAGGACGCCGTCTATACGCCAAAATGGTCCCACTCCACCAAGATCGAAGTCGCGGTGTGGACTATTCCGGTTCTGATCATCATTGCTTTGGGTTACATCACCTACAAGTCGACCCACGCCCTGGATCCTTACAAGCCGCTGGAATCCGACGTCAAGCCAATCACCATTGAAGTGGTCGCGCTGGACTGGAAGTGGCTGTTCATCTACCCGGAACAAGGCATCGCTACGGTCAACAAGATCGTGTTCCCGGCGCACACGCCGATCAATTTCAAGGTGACTTCGGACGCCGTGATGAACTCGTTCTTCATTCCGGCCCTGGGCGGTCAGATCTACGCGATGGCGGGCATGCAGACCAAAACTGCACCTGATCGCCAACCAGAACGCTGAAATGGACGGTATCTCCGCCAACTACAGCGGCGCGGGTTTCACCGGCATGAAATTCAAGGCGATCGCCACTTCTCAGGAAGATTTCGACGCCTGGGTAAGCGAAGTCAAAAAGGCACCTAAACAGCTTGAACAAGCTGAATACGCAGCCCTTGCCAAGCAAAGCCAGAACAACCCAGTCGAGCTCTACTCCTCGGTCACGCCGAACCTGTTCCAGATCATCGTCGACAAGTACGAAGGCATGAAACCGGGTCCGAAGGTCAAGCACGAGAAGAAAGAGAAAGAAGTGGCCGCTACGCAAGGAATGGACATGAACTCGCATTCAGCTGCCGGGGCAGAGGAGTAAACGATGTTTGGTAAATTAAGTTGGGAAGCGGTCCCGTTCCACGAACCGATCGTGATGGTAACCATCGCCATGATCGCGCTCGGTGGTCTGGCGCTGTTCGCTGCAATCACCTACTTCAAGAAGTGGACCTACTTGTGGACCGAGTGGCTGACGTCGGTCGACCACAAGAAAATCGGCGTGATGTACATCATCGTCGCCATGATCATGCTGCTGCGCGGTTTTGCCGACGCCATCATGATGCGTACCCAGTTGGCCATGGCCACCGAGGGTTCGCCTGGCTACCTGCCACCTGAACACTATGACCAGATCTTCACCGCCCACGGTGTGATCATGATCATCTTCATGGCGATGCCATTCTTCACCGGCCTGATGAACCTTGCTGTGCCGCTGCAGATTGGCGCGCGTGACGTTGCCTATCCGTTCCTGAACTCCCTGAGCTTCTGGCTGCTGGTTTCCGGCGTGGTGCTGATCAACCTGTCCCTGGGCGTCGGCGAATTCGCCAAGACCGGCTGGGTTGCCTATCCGCCGCTGTCGGGCCTGCAATACAGCCCGGGCGTGGGGATGGATTACTACATCTGGGCGCTACAGCTATCCGGGCTAGGTACGACGCTGACGGGGGTCAACTTCCTGGCCACCGTGCTGAAAATGCGTACCCCGGGCATGAAGCTGATGGACATGCCGATCTTCACCTGGACCTGCACCTGGGCCAACGTCCTGATCGTGGCTTCGTTCCCGATCCTGACCGCTACCCTGGCACTGCTGACACTTGACCGTTACATGGATTTCCACATTTTCACCAATGAACTTGGTGGCAATCCGATGATGTACGTCAACCTGTTCTGGGCCTGGGGTCACCCCGAGGTTTACATCCTGATTCTGCCGGCGTTCGGGATCTTCTCCGAAGTCATCTCGACCTTCACCGGCAAGAAACTGTTCGGCCACCACTCGATGATCTACGCCAGTGGCGCGATCTCGATCCTGGGCTTCATGGTCTGGTTGCACCACTTCTTCACCATGGGTTCGGGTGCCAGCGTTAACGCCTTCTTCGGTCTGGCGACAATGCTGATCTCGATCCCGACGGGGGTGAAGCTATTCAACTGGCTGTTCACCATCTACCAGGGCCGTCTGCGTTTCACCAGCCAGGTTCTCTGGACCCTGGGCTTCATGGTGACGTTCGCCATCGGCGGCATGACCGGCGTACTGCTGGCCATTCCGGGTGCTGACTTTGTTCTGCACAACAGCCTGTTCGTGATTGCGCACTTCCATAACGTGATCATCGGCGGCGCGGTATTCGGCTACATCGCAGGTTTCGCCTTCTACTTCCCGAAAGCGTTCGGCTTCAAGCTGCACGAAGGCTGGGGCAAGGCAGCGTTCTGGTTCTGGATCAGCGGCTTCTTCGTCGCGTTCATGCCGCTCTATGCACTGGGCTTCATGGGCATGACTCGTCGTCTGAACGCCACCACCAACCCTGAGTGGGTACCGTACCTGTACGTTGCCATGTTCGGTGCGGTGATGATCGCCGTCGGTATCGCCTGCCAACTGATCCAGCTCTACGTCAGTATCCGTGACCGCAAGCTGCCGCAGAACATGTGTGAACACGGCGACCCGTGGAATGCCCATACCCTGGAATGGTCGACTTCCTCGCCACCACCGTTCTACAACTTTGCCGTGCTGCCAAAAGCAGAAACCATCGACCCGTTCACTGAAGCCAAGGAAAACGGCACCGCGTACAAGGCTCCGGCCAGGTACGAGCCGATCCACATGCCAAACAACACCGCCACCGGTGTGGTCATGGGTGCTCTGTTGACCGTGTTCGGTTTCGCGATGATCTGGCACATCTGGTGGTTGGCCATCGCAAGCCTGGTCGGCACCGTGGTGTACTTCGTGATCCACGCTGCACGTGATGATCAAGGCTATATGGTGCCGGTCGACGTAATCGAGCGCATCGAAGCCGAGCAGCACAAGCGTCTGGTAGCGGCCGGGAAAGTTCCAGCCACCGCCACCCGTGTTGAAACCTCGTTGGAACAGGCTTAAACCATGTCGAACTTAGTGACCAATGCTGGACACACCCATGTCGATGGACATGGGCATGATGACCATCACCACGACTCGGGCGAGATGACCGTATTCGGTTTCTGGCTCTACCTGATGACCGACTGCATTCTGTTTGCGTCGATCTTCGCGGTGTACGCGGTACTGGTTAACAACGTAGCGGGTGGCCCGTCGGGCCACGACATCTTCGAGCTGCCATACGTACTGGGCGAAACCGCTCTGCTGCTGTTCAGCTCGATCACCTACGGCTTCGCCATGCTGGCGTTGTTCAAGGGCAAGAAGAACCAGGTACTGGGCTGGCTGGGCATGACCTTCCTGTTCGGTGCCGGCTTCATCGCCATGGAGATCAATGAGTTCCACGTACTGATCGCCGAAGGCTTCGGCCCTAGCCGCAGCGGCTTCCTGTCCGGGTTCTTCACCCTGGTCGGCACCCACGGTCTGCACGTGACCAGCGGTCTGATCTGGATGGCGATCATGATGTATCAGGTGCAGAAAAACGGCCTGACGGCGACCAACAAGACCCGTCTGAGCTGCCTGAGCCTGTTCTGGCACTTCCTGGACGTTGTGTGGATCTGCGTATTCACGGTTGTTTATCTGATGGGGACTATGTAAATGGCTAACGCTCATTCCCACGATGGTCACGAAGCCAACCACGGCAGCGTAAAGTCCTACGCCATCGGCTTCATCCTGTCGGTGATCCTGACCGTCATTCCTTTTGGCCTGGTGATGTACCCATCCCTGCCGAAAGCCATGACCCTGTGGATCGTTCTGGCCTTTGCTGTGATCCAGGTGCTGGTGCACCTGGTTTACTTCCTCCACCTGGACCGCTCGGCCGCCCAGCGTAACAACGTGGTTGCGTTTGTTTTCGCCGCGATCGTAATCGTCCTGTTGGTCGGCCTGTCGCTGTGGATCATGTTCAGCATCCACACCAACATGATGGCGAAGTGAGGTAAGTCCGCATGTCCCTCAAGCACTTTATCCAAATCACCAAACCGGGGATCATTTTCGGTAACGTGCTTTCTGTGGCAGGCGGATTTTTCCTGGCCTCCAAAGGGCATGTCGATCTGGCCATCTTCCTGGCCGCCATGATCGGCACGTCCTTGGTGGTGGCTTCCGGTTGCGTATTCAACAACTGCATCGACCGCGACATCGACCTGAAGATGGAACGCACCAAGAACCGTGCGCTGGTCCAGGGTCTGATCTCCCTGAAGCTGGCCCTGGCTTTTGCGACCATCCTTGGTGTTTTCGGCGTTGCACTGTTGTACAAGGTGGCCAACCCGTTGGCTGCGTTGTTCGCGGTGATCGGTTTCGTCATCTACGTCGGTTTCTACAGCCTGTACCTCAAGCGCAAGTCGGTTCACGGCACGCTGGTGGGCAGTCTGTCGGGGGCGATGCCGCCGGTGATTGGCTACGTGGCTGTGACTAACAGCTTCGACATGGCCGCACTGACGCTGCTGGTGATGTTCAGCCTGTGGCAGATGCCGCATTCCTACGCCATCGCGATCTTCCGCTTCAACGATTACCTGGCCGCATCGATTCCGGTGCTGCCGGTCAAGCGCGGAATCGAAGTGGCCAAGAAGCACATCCTGCTCTACATCCTGGCGTTCCTCGTGGCGACCTTGATGCTGACCTTCAGCGGCTACGCCGGCATGAGCTACCTCGCCGTCGCCGCGGCCATGGGCATGTACTGGTTGTACATGGCCTGGACCGGTTACAAGGCAGTGGATGACACGGTCTGGGCACGCAAGCTGTTCGTGTTCTCGATCTTCACCATTACCGCGTTGAGCGTAATGATGTCGCTGGATTTTAAAGTGCCGAGTGAGCTGTTGCTGACTTACGCGCCTTAAGCGTCGGATGCTGTAAAAAAAGCCCCGCCCTTCGAGAGAAGGGCGGGGCTTTTTATTGGGTTGTTCTGATAGACCGCGTCGCCACTTTCGCGAGCAAGCCCGCTCCCACACTGGATCGGTGTTGCCACATTTTTTGTGATCGATGCCGAGCCAATGTGGGAGCGGGCTTGCTCGCGAAGGCTGCGATGCGATGTAGCAGAAAAAAGTTAATAGGCGAACACGCAATAAAAATCCCCGCGCTGATGGCGGGGATTTTTGTATTCAGCGTTTAGCGTTACTGCGCGGCGATGCTGTAGCCATCGAACGCGGTTTGCTGCTGAAGCGCGGTGATGATGTTCTTGCGGTTGACCGCTTGTTCGGTCCCGGCATTGTCCAGGAACGTTTCGCTTTCCAGCTCGGCTTCATCGCCTTCGCCGACGAAAGTGAAGCCCAGGAACTCCAGTGCTTCACGATCAACGTTCAGGCGCGAGCGCGGGGTGCGCAGGGGCAGGGTGACGCTGATGCCGTCCTTGCTGATGGTGAACACTTCGACGTCTTTCTTGGCGCGAGCCGCTTTGCTTTTGCCGCTGCTCGGGTTGCTGATGGCCTGGTGAGTCTGGTTCAGTACCTTTAGCGCCAGGCCATAAACGATTTCCTGGAACGCCGGGTCGTCCTTGAAGCTCGACAAAATGCGGCTGATCGGGAATTTGCTGCTCAGGTCTTCCAGGGCGGCAATGTCGGCCGCTTCGGCGTCTTTCAATTGCTTGAGTTTGCCCATCAATTCGTAGGCTTTATCGTCGTCGAAGCTGTCGTGAGCCTGGCGAATCGCGGCGCGCAGTTCGCGGATCTGGTCGCTTTCCCGGGTGGATTGAAATGCATCCAGAACCATCTCGCTGATGGTCTTGGCCTGAGGCACGTGTTGTGAAAGATTGATGGAGTTTTCGTATTCCGCTTTGGACGACAAGGTGACTACGGATTCAGCGGTATTGGAATCGGACATTGAAATTTCACTACTTCTTTTAACTTGGATTGAGGCGAGAAAGCACGAGGCCTTTTCAGGCCGCCTAATCTATTGGACCGAGACTGCGTTGTCACGGATGAACAGGCGGCTGGTCAGCATTTCTAGAGAGAGTTTTTAGACCGAACCACCCATTGCTCCGCCGTTTGCTCATCCACCGGCAAGGAGAAGCGAAAAGTCGCGCCGCGTCCGGGCACATCGATCAGCTCGATCTCGCGACCGTGCAATTGCAGGATCCGGTGCACGATCCGCAGCCCCAGTCCGCCATCGCGCCGTGCGCCGCCAATGTTGAACGGGCGCAGGAACAGACCTTCGCGCAGTTCGGGAGCGATTCCCGGGCCGGTGTCGCTGATGGTCACTTCGACAAAAGATCCCTGTGGGCGCAGGCTGAGTTCGATTTCTCCACCTTGGGGCGTATGACGCAGCGCATTGTCGAACAGGTTGGTCAGCACCCGCTCGATCAACCCAAGATCTGCGCAGGCCGCCGAGACATTAGGGGCGAAAGTGGCCTTGAGTTCGATCTGGCGCGCTTCGGCGCTGAGTTCGAATTTCTGGAAGATGTCCTGCACCAGATCGGTCAGCGAAAAGCGCTCCAGCACCGGTTGCACGAAACCATGTTCCAGGCGCACCAGTTCCAGCAACGATTGCGCCAGGCCACCGACCTTGCGGCTCTGATCCAGGGCAATCCCCAGATAACGACGGCGATCGGCGGGGGACAATGTCGCGTCCTTGAGCGACAAGGTTTCCAGGTAACCGTGCAGCGAGGCCAGCGGTGTGCGCAGGTCGTGGGAGATGTTCGCCACCAGTTCGCGACGTTCCTGATCCTGACGGGTCAGCGAGTTCCATTGTTCACCGAGGCGCGCTTGCATCTGCCGAAAGGCCGCATCGAGGATCGCAATTTCATCCTGGCTGGCGGCTTTTTCTACCGGTTCAAGCTCTGGTCGGGGCGAGGCGGACGGAACGCCATTGATATCGAACTGACTGACTTTCTCGGTCAAACGGCGCAATGGCCGAGTGATCAGGCCAAATGCCGTGAGGCCGGCAATCAGGCATAGCAACGCCACCAGCCCAATGGATAACAACGCGGTATTGAGCGCCGCGCTGGTGGCGCCGCGTTCGGCGAAGCGATCATGCTCTTCACTGAGCAACACCACATACAGATAACCGGCCAGCTGACCATTGACCCGCAACGGCGCAGCGCTGAACACCTTGCGAGCATCGATACTGCGCGGATCGTCGCCGAGAATCGGCAGGGCCTCGCCTTTGAGCAAGCGCTGGATCGGCGCCAGATCGACCTGCTCCCGGCGTATCCGGCCTTCAGGCGCGGCGCTGCCGACAATTCGGCCTCCGGTGTCCAGCAGATAAACCTCGACACTGGGATTGACCAGCATCAGCTGGCTGAACAATTCACGCACGGCATTGGGCATCGGGCCATTGCGATCCATCAGCACCGTGTCTCGGGCGATGTGTTGCGCCAGATCCCGCGACAGCCCTTGCACCACTTCCAGTTCATGCATGTGGTTGGAACGCACCTGCAACCAAGCCGAAGTACCGCAGCACACCAGCAACAACACGGCGAACACCAGGGACAGGCGTTGGGTCAGGGTCAATTTCATGGCTGATCTGCGCTCATCGCGAATTTGTAACCACGTCCCCACACAGTGAGGATGCGCGCCGGTTGAGCCGGATCGGCTTCGATCTTGGCCCGCAGGCGGTTGATGTGGGTATTGACCGTGTGCTCGTAGCCTTCATGGCTGTAGCCCCACACCGCGTTGAGCAGGTCCATGCGCGAAAAAACCTTGCCAGGCTGGCGAGCGAAGAAGTACAGCAAGTCGAACTCTCGCGGCGTGAGGTCAAGACGACGGCCATCGAGGGCGACTTCACGGGTGATCGGGTCGATGGACAGGCCATCGCTGATCAGGCTGCCAGCATCCATTTTCAGGTTGCGGGCCATGGCGTCGACCCGTCGCAGCAATGCTTTGACCCGTGCCACCAGTTCGAGCATGGAAAAGGGTTTGGCCAGGTAATCGTCGGCACCCAGTTCCAGCCCCAGAATGCGATGGACTTCGCTGGAGCGCGCACTGGTGATGATGATCGGTGTGTAGCGGGCCATGGCCCGGGCGCGGCGGCAGATTTCCAGGCCGTCGACGCCGGGCAGCATCAGGTCGAGGATCAATGCGTCCCAGCTTCCTTGCTGCAGCAGGCGCATACCCTCATCGCCGTCGGCGCAATGCACCACCTCGAACTGCTCATCGCGAAGATGCAGGCAGATAAGGTCGGCGATGTGCAGGTCGTCCTCGACCACCAGGACGCGTTTGGTCGGTTCCATGGAGCTCAATCCCTTGTGACGCAATGAACAACATTGTGCGGCTTTTCGTGAGGCTCAGTTATCACGAATTGTTTAACTCCTCGTGAGGATTTGGCGATCAACTCAAGCCTAGGCTGTGTTCTATGCAAGGCACCTGGAATTCTGGAGAAAGCCATGTTTTCACGGCGACAGTTTCTGGTAGCGAGCGGCGGGCTGGGGGCTGCGGCCCTGATAGTCGGTGTATTGCCAAAATTTTCCGCAAGCGTCGCGCTGATCGATGAGGCCCGCGCGGCAGAGGTTTTCGAGGTGACTCACAGCGACAGCGAATGGCGCGCCCTGCTCAGCGCCGAGCAGTACGAGATCTTGCGTGAGGAGGGCACCGAACGGGCCTACAGCAGCCCGCTGAACAACGAGCACCGCAAAGGCATTTTTGCCTGCGCCGGTTGTGATCTGCCGTTGTTTTCTTCCGACACCAAATTCGACAGCCGCACGGGATGGCCGAGCTTCTGGGCGCCACTGGACAACGCGGTGGCCACCCGTCAGGACCGCTCCTTCGGCATGCTGCGCGAAGAGGTCCACTGCCGTCGTTGCGGCGGTCATTTGGGTCATGTTTTCCAGGACGGACCAAAGCCCACCGGCCTGCGCTACTGCATGAACGGCCTGGCGCTGACTTTCAAGCCTCAGGCGTAATCCATGGGCACTTTTTTTCACTCACTTCATACAGGTCGACGTTATGTGGCTGCTGGTCCTCGCTTATCTCGGTGGTGTATTGACGATCATCAGCCCGTGCATTCTGCCGGTGTTGCCCTTTGTCTTCGCTCGCACCGGGCAGCCGTTTATCAAGAGTGGCTTGCCGCTGCTGGCGGGGATGGCGCTGACCTTCGCGCTCGTCGCCTCGTTGGCGGCGGTGGGCGGCGGTTGGGTGGTGCAAGTCAATCAGTACGGTCGCTGGCTCGCGTTGCTGTTCGTTGCACTGTTCGGGCTGACGCTGTTGCTGCCCCGGTTGGCCGAGCGCCTGACGCGTCCACTGGTTGCAGCCGGCGGTCGGCTGTCGCAAGTCGCGGCTGCCGATACCCGGCCGCGTCCCGGCGCTTCATTGTTGATCGGTGTCGCCACGGGCCTGCTCTGGGCGCCCTGCGCCGGGCCGATTCTGGGGCTGCTGCTGACTGGCGCGGCGCTGCAAGGGGCAAGCGCCGCCACCACCTTGTTGCTACTGGCTTACGCGGCCGGCGCCGCCACCTCTCTCGCCGCAGCACTGCTGCTGGGCGGTAAAATCTTCGCCGCGATGAAGCGCTCGATAGGCGCAGGCGAGTGGCTGCGTCGAGGCTTGGGGGGCGCAATGCTGGTGGGTGTGGTGGCGATTGCCCTGGGGCTGGACACCGGAATTCTGGCGCGGGTTTCGACAGCCTCCACCGGCGATATCGAGCAAGCGCTGGTCAACCGATTGGCCAATAGGTTGCCCTCCGACAGTGGGGCAATGATGTCGCAGATTCCACGGGGCGGCGAACAACCCGTCGGCAGTATGAAAATGACCGCCGGGATACCGGACGAACTGCCGATTGAAGGCAACCTTCCATCGCTGGACGGCGCTGTGCAATGGCTCAATTCACCTCCACTCACCGCCCAGGCCTTGAAGGGCAAGGTTGTGCTGGTGGATTTCTGGACTTACTCCTGCATCAACTGCTTGCGCACCCTGCCGTATGTGAAGGCCTGGGCTGAGAAGTATCGTGATCAGGGCTTGGTGGTGATCGGCGTCCATACGCCCGAGTTTGCCTTCGAACGTGATGTAGGCAACGTCACCAAAGCCATGGAAGACCTGGGTGTCACTTATCCTGTGGCAATCGATAACGACTACAAGGTCTGGCGTGCTTTCAACAATCAATACTGGCCGGCCCACTATTTTGCCGATGCAAAGGGGCGTATCCGTTATCACCACTTTGGCGAGGGCAAATACGCTGAATCGGAGCGAGTGATTCAACAATTGCTGCGTGAAGCGGGCGCCGAGAAGGTCGTAGACGGGCTGATCAATGCCCGTGCCGAGGGCGTTCATCTCGCTCCAGACATGAATGAAGTGCAATCGCCGGAAACCTATGTCGGTTACCGACGGGCGGAGCATTTCGTTGCTCAAACCGATCTGTCGCCAGACAAGGTGACGGCCTATAACCCGCCGTCCCAACTGGCCCTCAATCACTGGAGTCTGGAGGGCCAATGGACGGTCGGTCCGGAGCGGGCCGTTTCGAACGCCCCGGCCAGTCGAATCGTCTACCGCTTCCATGCTCGCGATCTGCATCTGGTATTGGGCCCCGGCGCTGATGGCAAACCGGTGCGTTTCAAAGTACTGATTGACGGCAAGCCTCCAGGTAATTCTCACGGTGTCGACGTGGCGCCTGATGGCAGCGGCAGCGTCACCGAGCAGCGGTTGTATCAACTGGTACGCCAGACCGCAGGCGTAAAGGACCGGACATTCAGCATTGAGTTTCTCGATCCGGGTGTGTCGGCGTATGCATTTACCTTTGGTTGATAGCCGTTCGGTTGATAACCCCATTCATTGAGGAGACAGCCCATGAAAACCCTATATAACTGGCGTCGCACCCTGCTGGGATTGGCCGCAGCCGGTGTTATCGGTCAGTGCGCCGCGTTCTCTTTTGGAGGCGCCGAAGAGGCGGTCATCATTGCGCCGCCAACGCTCGACGAGAACACTCAAGCACGCAGTGAAACGGCAATTTTTGCCGGCGGTTGCTTCTGGGGCGTCCAAGGGGTATTTCAACACGTCAAAGGGGTGAAGAACGCTGTCTCCGGTTACGCGGGTGGCACAGCCGACACCGCTCAATACGAGCGGGTCAGCAATGGCGATACCGGTCATGCGGAGGCCGTCGAAGTCACTTACGATCCGGCTCAAGTCAGTTATGGCAGCCTGTTGCAGATCTATTTCTCGGTGGCCCATAACCCCACCGAACTCAACCGCCAAGGGCCGGACCGCGGCACTCAGTATCGGTCGGCGCTATTCCCCAAAAGCGCCGAACAACAACGCGTCGCCCAGGCTTACATCGCCCAGCTAAACGCGGCCCATTCGTTCAACAAACCCATCGTCACCAAAGTGGAAACCTACAACGGCTTCTACCCGGCCGAGGAAGAACATCAGGACTTCCTGACCGAACATCCGACATATCCCTACATCGTGATCAATGACCTGCCGAAAGTGGCGCAGTTGAAGAAGTTGTACCCGGATCGGTATCAGGAGAAGCCGGTGTTGGTGAAGACAGGCATGTAGATACTCAGCCCGAAATCACATTCTTGCCCGCAATCTTCGATCGATACAGCGCCTGATCGGCCCTGGCCAGCAACCCGGTCTGTTGCTCTTCTTCAAAACGTTGCACCACGCCAAAACTCATGGTGACTTGATAGTCCCCGACCGGCAGCAGGCTCGACAGGCTGTGACGGATTTTTTCAGCGAGTGCTCTTGCGTCAGCCAACGAGGTGTTGGGCAGGATCATGATGAACTCGTCGCCGCCCCAGCGCGCCAACAGATCGCCTTCGCGCACGCAGAGCTTCACGCTCTCGATCACCTGCACCAACGCCGCATCACCCAAGGCGTGGCCGTAGTGATCGTTGATGTTTTTGAAGTCATCGATGTCCATGGCGATCAGTGACAGCGGTTGGCGGAAGCGTTGGGCGCGATCGCATTCCAGAGGCAGGGCTTTTTCCAGGCGATAGCGATTGGCGATGGAGGTCAGTACATCGGTTTCCGCCAGTTTGCGGTTTTCTTCGAGTTGGATTTGCAACTGCTCATTGACCCGGGACAACTCGCGGGTGCGTTCTTCGACGATGGCTTCGAGAGATTGATTGCGCCGTTCCATTTCTTCGAACAGGCGTTTCTTGTCTTCGATACTGCGATGCGCACCGACCATTCGCGCTACCGAACCGTCGGCATTACGTGCCAGCACATAGCCGCGATCTTCGATCCAGGTGTAAGTGCCATCCTGCTTGCGGCAACGATACTCGGCTTGATAACCGGGTGCGCGCTGATTCAGGTAGTCATCAAACAGCGCCATGACCTGTGGATAATCGTCGGGATGGATCACGTTTTCCCAGGTCAGCACGTTGTTATCCAGGGAATGAGGTGGATAGCCGAGCATCTCGTACCACCCGGGGTTGCGGTAGACGAACCCGGTGTTGGCGTTCCAGTCCCAGATGCCATCGCTGACCAGTTCCAGAATGGTGTGCAGCATGTCTTCGTTAAAATCTGACAGATTGAACTTCAACGGCTCGATATTCGATGCCTCACCCATCATCGGTCTCCCTGCCGAACTGATATCAACGTGACTCGCCAGTCGAGGAGATTAGTTCATGGGGTATTGCCCCTGCTAGAGGGCGTTCTCAATTAGTTTCCGTAACGAGAGCGCCCCCTACTGCTTGCCCCACTTCTGCAGTGCAAAATCGACGAAGCTGCGCAGTTTTGGCAAACGGTAGCGGTCCTGGGCGTACACCAGGTTCATCGGCCGACTCGGCAGTTGGTAGTCCTGCATCAAGGCCACCAGTTTTCCGTCCTGAAGGTCCTGTTCCACCAAGGCATCGGGCACCATCACGATGCCCATTCCGGTGCGCGCCGCTTGATGCAGCCCCGCCGAACTGTTGATCAGCATCGGCCCGCTGACCGCCACCATGACTTCGCCTTCAGGTCCTCTCAGGCGCCATTGTTTGGCTACCGAATGCCAGTCATCCCCAGCCGGGTAGGCGAAGGCCAGGCAGTCATGGTGTTGCAGATCGGCGGGTTTTTCAGGCGTGCCGCGACGCGCCAGATAGTCCTTCGATGCGCACAAGGTCATCGTGTAGTCGATGAGTGGGCGGGCGATCATGTTGGACAGTTCGGTAGTGCCCAAGCGAATCGCCACATCGAAACCGTTGTCGAGCAGATCCAGGCGCTGGTTGGTCAACACGACGTCGAGTTTGACCTGCGGACAGCGCAAGGTGAATTCGCTCAGGGCCGGCGCCAGCCGTTCGGTGCCGAAGGTCAGCGGTGCGGTGATGCGCAGAGTGCCACTCGGCTCGTCGAGGGTCTGTTCGGCCAGGCGTTCGGAGTCGGCCACCAGCCCCAATACCTCGAGACAACGTTGGTAATACGCGGTGCCGAATTCTGTCAGCCGCTGACGCCGTGTTGTACGGTTGAGCAGACGTACACCCAAACGTTGCTCCAGGGCCCGTAGATGATTGCCGACCATGGTCGTAGACATTTCGCACTGCAAAGCGGCGGCGGTCATGCTGCCAGCTTCCACCACTCTTACGTAAACGGTCATTGCCTGGAACAAATCCATTATCAAGCTCGGCTTTAAAATGATTGAAGTGTTGGGATGTTTATCCAGCTCGGGTGGCTAACCATACTGCAAAAACACCGACTATTAATGGAGTTTGATGTCATGACCGCCGCCTGTCTGATGAGCACCTATCAACCCTTGGCCCTGAGTTTCAGCAAAGGCCTTGGCACACGCTTGTGGGATCAGGCCGGTCGCGAATATCTGGACGCGGTGGCGGGCGTAGCGGTGACCAACGTCGGCCATTCCCATCCGCGAATCGTGGCGGCCATTAGCGAGCAGGCCGGGCTGCTGTTGCATACCTCCAACCTGTACAGCATCGATTGGCAACAGCGGTTGGCGCAGAAACTGGTTCGGCTGTCGGGCATGGAGCGGGCGTTTTTCAATAACTCTGGCGCTGAAGCAAACGAAACCGCGCTGAAACTCGCACGGCTGTACGGCTGGCACAAAGGCATCGAGCAGCCGCTAGTAATTGTCATGGAAAACGCCTTTCACGGTCGTACGCTTGGCACTCTGTCCGCCAGTGACGGCCCGGCGGTGCGTCTGGGGTTTAACCAATTGCCGGGGGATTTCATTAAAGTGCCGTTCGGTGATCTCGCTGCGCTGGAGGCGGTGCAGCACGCCCACGGTCCACGCATCGTGGCGATTCTGATGGAGCCTATTCAGGGCGAAAGCGGTGTGCAAGTGGCACCGCCCGGTTATCTCAAAGCGGTACGCGAACTGTGCAACCGGCGCGCCTGGCTGCTGATGCTCGACGAAATCCAGACTGGCATCGGCCGCACCGGCCAGTGGTTTGCGTTCCAGCACGAAGGCATCATCCCGGACGTCATGACCCTGGCCAAAGGCCTCGGTAACGGCATCCCTATCGGGGCCTGCCTGGCCCGGGGCAAAGCCGCCGACCTGTTCACCCCCGGCAGCCACGGCAGCACGTTCGGTGGCAATCCATTGGCGTGCCGAGTGGGGTGCACCGTGCTGGAGATCATTGAGGAGCAAGGGCTGCTGGAAAACGCCAGACTTCAGGGCGAACACCTGCTCGCCAGATTGCGTATCGAACTGGCCGATGATCCCAACGTTTTGGCGATTCGCGGCCAGGGTTTGATGATCGGCATTGAACTCAAACAACCGGTTCGCGACCTGCCCCTGATTGCAGCCCGTGATCATGGCTTGCTGATCAACGTGACGCGGGGCAAGACCATTCGCCTGCTGCCACCGCTGACGATTGATGAGCGGGAAGTGGAGATGATTGTCAGGGGCGTTGGCCGAGCGCTGAGCGCAGCCTGACTTCTATTGAATGCATGCTTTCCTCTGTAGGAGCTGCCGAAGGCTGCGATCTTTTGATCTTGATTTTCGACAGAGTTGAATCGCTGAAGATCAAAAGATCGCAGCCTTCGGCAGCTCCTACAGAATCTCTGTGTTTGCGTCAGTGGAATCAGGAACGATCAGCGATTGGTTGCACTGTGCTGACGAAAGCCGTGACTTCATCCCGAGTCTTCAGTTGATGTTTCGAACCGCTAAACCCTACGAACAAGCGCTGATGCGCGGCAAATCCACTGGAATCGCCGCGCGTACGGTAGCTACCCGCCCAGTCCTGTAACGCTATCAGTAACTCATCATTTTCATCGCGCTTTGCTTCACGCTGGCGAATATGACTGACGCAGTCTTCGTCCTTCAGGCTCAACCAGATGATCGCCGTCGCCTGTTCCACCAGTTCACTGACTATCCACCCATACACACCCTCGATAACCCATCGCTCTTCATTCGCTACCACCCGTGCCATTCCCAATACTTCGGCGCGGGGGCGAGCAATGCTGTGTTCGTTGGATAGCCAGTGAATCAGGTCGAGATCGATCCAGGGCACCTGCAAGTGCTCGGCCAGTCGTTTGGCCAGCCAACTCTTGCCCGAGCCGGAATTGCCGATGATCAGGGTTCGGGTGAGGTTCATGCTGTGCGGGTAATTGCTCATGGCAATTCGGCCAACGTCATTCAACCGCTTCGGAAATTTCAGGCGCCACCATCCGCGTCTTCGGTGAGCCATCCGCGTTGTGCTGATAAATATCCTGTGGCTGGCCCTTTTCATTAAAGAACACCTGGCCGATCCCCGCCGAGTTCCATAACCGCTCGCCCGCCTCGGCATGCTCCGGAACGTGCGGAACAATGCGCATCCGCCGGCGCTTGGTCAGCCAGTTCAGTGGCGAGCGGGGCGAGTAAAGCCAGCGGTTGAGGCGATCGAACCATTCGAGCAGCGCAGGCGGAAACTCGTTTTTGATACCGCTGCTGGTGATCTGCCAGATTCGTGGGCCCGCCTTGCGGTGTCGGATCAATACTTCGTAGACGAAGGAATAATGCACATCGCCGGACAGCACGACGTAGTTACCGGGAGTGCGGGAATGTCGGAAAATGTTCAGGATTACCTGGGCGGCGCCGCGATGGGCCATCCAGTTTTCGGCGTCCACCAACAGTGGATAACCGCACCAGCTAAACACTCGTTGCACGGTTTCGATCAATTTGACGCCGAAAATCGGCGCCGGCGAAACGATGATCGCCGAGGGATGATCGAGCAAATCCTGCTGCAGCTCGCTGAGCGCTTCCCAATCCAGCAGACCGGACGGTTGCTTGAGCGTCATTTCGCTGCGCCAGCGCCGGGTGCGAGTATCGAGCACCACCAGCGCCGGGCGAGTGGGCAGCACGTAATGCCACTTCTGAAAGCTCAGCAACTCGTCAATCAAGCTATCCTGGACGTCGCTGTCCAAGTAGTGGTCTTGCCCCGAGGCACTCAATAGGCGGGTTCTCTCCAGCATGCCGCCAAATGCGTCCGGATTGTTGCCCCAGCCTTGGCACAGCATATAAGCGAGCAGCGCGTTGCCGATGATGCGCTTGGAGAACGGATGGCCGTAGGCCGTTTCCTCCCATTGCGCGGAAAGATTCCAGTCATCAGTAATGTCATGGTCATCGAAGATCATCAGGCATGGCAGGTGCGCCATCGCCCGCCCAACGCCACCCAGTCCTTTCTTGAATTCATCGATGCGCGTCTGCTCCAGGGCATAACGCTTGCGCCGTTCGGGCGTCAGTGCTGGTGGTTGCGGTGCGATCAGTGTCCAGGACGTTGGCGACCATACTAATAGGTACATGGCCATGACCTCGGCAAAGGTCACCAAATGGTTGTCGGCGCTGCTACTGGTGAAGATCGGCTTACGCGCTCCACCGAAAAACCGCTCGCGCAGGGTTTCGTTGCTCTCAAGCGCAGGTAACAAATCCGCACGGTGGTAATAACTGGCTGGGTGCTCGTAGAGTTTCGCGCTGTCGCTGACCACCGCACCGTCGAGGTGTTCGTCGAACAGCCCCAGACGCTCGATCAAGGCATGGATTGCCCGCAACATCGGTCCCGCGACATCATCCGCATACACTTGATCGCCGCTCATCATTAATAGCGCAGGGCGATTGCTCGCCTCGGGCTCAGACTCCAGCAGTCGATCGACGCACAGCAAACCATCAGCCGCCGGATGGTGAGGTTTACGGCAGGAGCCATGCAGCAATTGATCGATCCGCGAGCGCAATACGAAGTTCGGGCAATGCGCCGCGCCATATAGTAGATGAGGCGCCCATTCGAGAATGCCCGACGGGGTGCCATCCGTGTCGGTGATCAGCAGGTCGTACTCGATCAACGCATCGCAGGGCAGGGCGGCAGCCAGTGGCACATTTATCAAATGAATGAAGGCATGAGTACCAACCGGGATAATCGTGCATTGCCCCTCATCGAGACGGATGTCGACGCCTTGCAGGCGCAGCGTCAACGTCAATGCACGCGAGCCCACCAGCCACAACACCAGCTGCGTGGCTTCCAGGCGCCGTAATAGCGGGCCGACGAGGACTGGTGGCAATAGGGCGTGATCGGCGGGCAATGGCAAAGATACGGACATCCGGGTTCAAGACTCTTGGTGCAGAGAGGCGGGCGATAATAGCGCAGCTAGGGGTGAGGATTGAGCCTTGTCCATCACTGGGAGGGCGATGAGTAAAGCAGGGCTGCTTATAAAGGCAGAAATCAGTGCTCGCCTTGAAGGGTTTCGCCAAGGGAAAAAATAATCGCAGCAGGTGGTTGACCACGAAATTAAATGCTGTACTATTTGCCTCCCGCTAACGAGAGATCGGAAGCGCAAGTGGTTGAAGTTGTTGAAGATTCCCAAGCGAAACTTTGAAAACTTCTGAAATAACCGCTTGACAGTAACAGAGGCTGCTGTAGAATGCGCGCCTCGGTTGAGACGAAAGATCTTAACCAACCGCTCTTTAACAACTGAATCAAGCAATTCGTGTGGGTGCTTGTGGAGTCAGACTGATAGTCAACAAGATTATCAGCATCACAAGTTACTCCGCGAGAAATCAAAGATGTAACCAACGATTGCTGAGCCAAGTTTAGGGTTTCTTAAAAACCCAAAGATGTTTGAACTGAAGAGTTTGATCATGGCTCAGATTGAACGCTGGCGGCAGGCCTAACACATGCAAGTCGAGCGGTAGAGAGGTGCTTGCACCTCTTGAGAGCGGCGGACGGGTGAGTAATGCCTAGGAATCTGCCTGGTAGTGGGGGATAACGCTCGGAAACGGACGCTAATACCGCATACGTCCTACGGGAGAAAGCAGGGGACCTTCGGGCCTTGCGCTATCAGATGAGCCTAGGTCGGATTAGCTAGTTGGTGAGGTAATGGCTCACCAAGGCGACGATCCGTAACTGGTCTGAGAGGATGATCAGTCACACTGGAACTGAGACACGGTCCAGACTCCTACGGGAGGCAGCAGTGGGGAATATTGGACAATGGGCGAAAGCCTGATCCAGCCATGCCGCGTGTGTGAAGAAGGTCTTCGGATTGTAAAGCACTTTAAGTTGGGAGGAAGGGCAGTTACCTAATACGTAATTGTTTTGACGTTACCGACAGAATAAGCACCGGCTAACTCTGTGCCAGCAGCCGCGGTAATACAGAGGGTGCAAGCGTTAATCGGAATTACTGGGCGTAAAGCGCGCGTAGGTGGTTCGTTAAGTTGGATGTGAAAGCCCCGGGCTCAACCTGGGAACTGCATTCAAAACTGACGAGCTAGAGTATGGTAGAGGGTGGTGGAATTTCCTGTGTAGCGGTGAAATGCGTAGATATAGGAAGGAACACCAGTGGCGAAGGCGACCACCTGGACTGATACTGACACTGAGGTGCGAAAGCGTGGGGAGCAAACAGGATTAGATACCCTGGTAGTCCACGCCGTAAACGATGTCAACTAGCCGTTGGGAGCCTTGAGCTCTTAGTGGCGCAGCTAACGCATTAAGTTGACCGCCTGGGGAGTACGGCCGCAAGGTTAAAACTCAAATGAATTGACGGGGGCCCGCACAAGCGGTGGAGCATGTGGTTTAATTCGAAGCAACGCGAAGAACCTTACCAGGCCTTGACATCCAATGAACTTTCCAGAGATGGATGGGTGCCTTCGGGAACATTGAGACAGGTGCTGCATGGCTGTCGTCAGCTCGTGTCGTGAGATGTTGGGTTAAGTCCCGTAACGAGCGCAACCCTTGTCCTTAGTTACCAGCACGTCATGGTGGGCACTCTAAGGAGACTGCCGGTGACAAACCGGAGGAAGGTGGGGATGACGTCAAGTCATCATGGCCCTTACGGCCTGGGCTACACACGTGCTACAATGGTCGGTACAGAGGGTTGCCAAGCCGCGAGGTGGAGCTAATCCCAGAAAACCGATCGTAGTCCGGATCGCAGTCTGCAACTCGACTGCGTGAAGTCGGAATCGCTAGTAATCGCGAATCAGAATGTCGCGGTGAATACGTTCCCGGGCCTTGTACACACCGCCCGTCACACCATGGGAGTGGGTTGCACCAGAAGTAGCTAGTCTAACCTTCGGGAGGACGGTTACCACGGTGTGATTCATGACTGGGGTGAAGTCGTAACAAGGTAGCCGTAGGGGAACCTGCGGCTGGATCACCTCCTTAATCGACGACATCAGCTGCTCCATAAGTTCCCACACGAATTGCTTGATTCATTGAAGAAGACGATAGAAGCAGCTTTAAGCTCCAAGCTGATAGCTCAACGCTAACAGTTACAAGCTCGAAATTGGGTCTGTAGCTCAGTTGGTTAGAGCGCACCCCTGATAAGGGTGAGGTCGGCAGTTCGAATCTGCCCAGACCCACCAATTTTGTTATGGGGCCATAGCTCAGCTGGGAGAGCGCCTGCCTTGCACGCAGGAGGTCAGCGGTTCGATCCCGCTTGGCTCCACCATAAACTGCTTCGACACGTTTGAGAGTTTAGAAATGAATATTCGGTAGTGAATATTGATTTCTAGTCTTTTGATTAGATCGTTCTTTAAAAATTTGGGTATGTGATAGAAAGATAGACTGAACACTACTTTCACTGGTAGTGGATCAGGCTAAGGTAAAATTTGTGAGTTGCTCTTTATGAGCAAGCATCGAATTTTCGGCGAATGTCGTCTTCACAGTATAACCAGATTGCTTGGGGTTATATGGTCAAGTGAAGAAGCGCATACGGTGGATGCCTTGGCAGTCAGAGGCGATGAAAGACGTGGTAGCCTGCGAAAAGCTTCGGGGAGTCGGCAAACAGACTTTGATCCGGAGATGTCTGAATGGGGGAACCCACCTAACATAAGTTAGGTATCTTAAGCTGAATACATAGGCTTAAGAAGCGAACCAGGGGAACTGAAACATCTAAGTACCCTGAGGAAAAGAAATCAACCGAGATTCCCTTAGTAGTGGCGAGCGAACGGGGACTAGCCCTTAAGTGGCTTTGAGATTAGCGGAACGCTCTGGAAAGTGCGGCCATAGTGGGTGATAGCCCTGTACGCGAAAATCTCTTGGCCATGAAATCGAGTAGGACGGAGCACGAGAAACTTTGTCTGAATATGGGGGGACCATCCTCCAAGGCTAAATACTACTGACTGACCGATAGTGAACTAGTACCGTGAGGGAAAGGCGAAAAGAACCCCGGAGAGGGGAGTGAAATAGATCCTGAAACCGTATGCGTACAAGCAGTGGGAGCCCACTTTGTTGGGTGACTGCGTACCTTTTGTATAATGGGTCAGCGACTTATTTTCAGTGGCGAGCTTAACCGAATAGGGGAGGCGTAGCGAAAGCGAGTCTTAATAGGGCGTCTAGTCGCTGGGAATAGACCCGAAACCGGGCGATCTATCCATGGGCAGGTTGAAGGTTGGGTAACACTAACTGGAGGACCGAACCGACTACCGTTGAAAAGTTAGCGGATGACCTGTGGATCGGAGTGAAAGGCTAATCAAGCTCGGAGATAGCTGGTTCTCCTCGAAAGCTATTTAGGTAGCGCCTCATGTATCACTGTAGGGGGTAGAGCACTGTTTCGGCTAGGGGGTCATCCCGACTTACCAAACCGATGCAAACTCCGAATACCTACAAGTGCCGAGCATGGGAGACACACGGCGGGTGCTAACGTCCGTCGTGAAAAGGGAAACAACCCAGACCGTCAGCTAAGGTCCCAAAGTTATGGTTAAGTGGGAAACGATGTGGGAAGGCTTAGACAGCTAGGAGGTTGGCTTAGAAGCAGCCACCCTTTAAAGAAAGCGTAATAGCTCACTAGTCGAGTCGGCCTGCGCGGAAGATGTAACGGGGCTCAAACCATACACCGAAGCTACGGGTATCACTTAGGTGATGCGGTAGAGGAGCGTTCTGTAAGCCTGTGAAGGTGAGTTGAGAAGCTTGCTGGAGGTATCAGAAGTGCGAATGCTGACATGAGTAACGACAATGGGTGTGAAAAACACCCACGCCGAAAGACCAAGGTTTCCTGCGCAACGTTAATCGACGCAGGGTTAGTCGGTCCCTAAGGCGAGGCTGAAAAGCGTAGTCGATGGAAAACAGGTTAATATTCCTGTACTTCTGGTTATTGCGATGGAGGGACGGAGAAGGCTAGGCCAGCTTGGCGTTGGTTGTCCAAGTTTAAGGTGGTAGGCTGGAATCTTAGGTAAATCCGGGATTCTAAGGCCGAGAGCTGATGACGAGTGTTCTTTTAGAACACGAAGTGGTTGATGCCATGCTTCCAAGAAAAGCTTCTAAGCTTCAGGTAACCAGGAACCGTACCCCAAACCGACACAGGTGGTTGGGTAGAGAATACCAAGGCGCTTGAGAGAACTCGGGTGAAGGAACTAGGCAAAATGGCACCGTAACTTCGGGAGAAGGTGCGCCGGTGAGGGTGAAGCATTTACTGCGTAAGCCCACGCCGGTCGAAGATACCAGGCCGCTGCGACTGTTTATTAAAAACACAGCACTCTGCAAACACGAAAGTGGACGTATAGGGTGTGACGCCTGCCCGGTGCCGGAAGGTTAATTGATGGGGTTAGCTAACGCGAAGCTCTTGATCGAAGCCCCGGTAAACGGCGGCCGTAACTATAACGGTCCTAAGGTAGCGAAATTCCTTGTCGGGTAAGTTCCGACCTGCACGAATGGCGTAACGATGGCGGCGCTGTCTCCACCCGAGACTCAGTGAAATTGAAATCGCTGTGAAGATGCAGTGTATCCGCGGCTAGACGGAAAGACCCCGTGAACCTTTACTATAGCTTTGCACTGGACTTTGAATTTGCTTGTGTAGGATAGGTGGGAGGCTTTGAAGCGTGGACGCCAGTTCGCGTGGAGCCAACCTTGAAATACCACCCTGGCAACTTTGAGGTTCTAACTCAGGTCCGTTATCCGGATCGAGGACAGTGTATGGTGGGTAGTTTGACTGGGGCGGTCTCCTCCTAAAGAGTAACGGAGGAGTACGAAGGTGCGCTCAGACCGGTCGGAAATCGGTCGTAGAGTATAAAGGCAAAAGCGCGCTTGACTGCGAGACAGACACGTCGAGCAGGTACGAAAGTAGGTCTTAGTGATCCGGTGGTTCTGTATGGAAGGGCCATCGCTCAACGGATAAAAGGTACTCCGGGGATAACAGGCTGATACCGCCCAAGAGTTCATATCGACGGCGGTGTTTGGCACCTCGATGTCGGCTCATCACATCCTGGGGCTGAAGCCGGTCCCAAGGGTATGGCTGTTCGCCATTTAAAGTGGTACGCGAGCTGGGTTTAGAACGTCGTGAGACAGTTCGGTCCCTATCTGCCGTGGACGTTTGAGATTTGAGAGGGGCTGCTCCTAGTACGAGAGGACCGGAGTGGACGAACCTCTGGTGTTCCGGTTGTCACGCCAGTGGCATTGCCGGGTAGCTATGTTCGGAATAGATAACCGCTGAAAGCATCTAAGCGGGAAACTAGCCTCAAGATGAGATCTCACTGGGACCTTGAGTCCCCTGAAGGGCCGTCGAAGACTACGACGTTGATAGGTTGGGTGTGTAAGCGCTGTGAGGCGTTGAGCTAACCAATACTAATTGCCCGTGAGGCTTGACCATATAACACCCAAGCAATTTGCTGACCTGAAGAGGCACCAGATTGCGGTGTGTGAAGACGCAAGAACCGAAAGTTCGATATTCACAAAACACCAGGCTATCACCTACCCAATTTGCTGAAGCGCGGCCACCAGGCCACGACTCGGTACCCGAATTTCTTGACGACCATAGAGCATTGGAACCACCTGATCCCATCCCGAACTCAGCAGTGAAACGATGCATCGCCGATGGTAGTGTGGGGTTTCCCCATGTGAGAGTAGGTCATCGTCAAGATCAAATTCCGAAACCCCTATCTGCGTATGCAGGTAGGGGTTTTGTTTTGTCCGCAGGAAAGTTCGTACAGTATTATCGGACTGCTCCTGGCTGATTGCGGTCTTGGCCTGATATAAGCGACGGGGATGACGACCGGAAAGCCGCCATCCTCCGCTTCATCATCCTGAAATCAAGACCGCGACTGGCTGTCCGTTCTCATGACCTCTGCCTCACCATTGGCCACAAGCCAGCGAATCATGTCGGCAACCGATACGGTATGACTACGCTCTATCCAGCGCACCAGTGCCGGCCCGTAGTGTTCGGTGTATCGGCTGAGCACCAGTTGGCGACAGTCCGCTGACAAACGCAGGGTAATTTCCCGACAGTGCAGATTGGCCGGGTCGTCCTGCGTCACCCGTTGCTGCAGAATCAGGCTATTGCTTTCAGAACCCATCAGCCGGTGCTCCTGCGCATTGAGAGGTGGTGTTCTCGGGCGAGCCTTGTTTGCCATCGGCCACGTAAGCAGCACGATGCTCGGCCACCACATTACGCAACGCGCTGTAGTAGTCCGGCAATTTTTGCAGGTTGTCGGTCAGCGGTAAGGCTTCTGCCCGACCATCGACGATGCCACCGACAGTGCTGATAGTGGACAGCGTCTCCACGGTATCGCTGTGGCTGCCGAACGGATCGACCACAAAGCCGAGCACGCGGCCGGCGGCGTCGCGACTGTTGGAGGTCCCGAGCAATGGCAGCTCGACGATCGGACCATTGCCGATCCCCCACACGCCGAAGGTCTGGCCGAAGTCCGCGTCGTGGCGCGGGATACCGGCCATGCCGGAGACATCAATCAAGCCCACCACCCCTACCGTGGTATTGAGCGCGAAACGCCCCAGGGTATTGACCGAGCGCATCGGGTTGCCTTGCAGCAGGTCGTTGATAAAGACCTTAGGCTCACCGAAGTTCGCCACAAAGTTATGCACACCGGTCTGGAAAACGTCCGGCAAGTAGCGATAACCACGAGCGACCGGCGCCAGAGCGTAGTCGTCGACTGTCCGGTTGAACGCGAAGACCGTACGATTGAACGGTTCTGCCGGGTCATACACCGAATAGGCAATATCGGCGCAGGCCACGTCGGTGTTGGGCTGCGGCTGGCTGCTGCAACCTGTCAGCCCTGCGGCCAACACTACAATTGAGGTGTTGCGGGTCAGCCAGGGAGCACACTTGAAAGGCAACATGGATGCAAGTCTCAGGAGGAATTCGCCGCGATGCTGAGCTCCGAGCCTTGCGCAAAGATGTCTGGTTTATTGCGTTGCTGACGCTTTATTGCAGAGTTGAAATATATGACGCGCGGCCATGAATGGTTTTAGATAGCGGTTCCATTCGCCCATTAAGTGACCTTTGGTGAACAGCCTTTTAATTGTCGACGACGACCTTGAAGTTCTTGATCTACTGAAAAAATTCTTCGTGCAGCACGGTTACAGCGTTGAGGTCGCCACCGACGGCGCGTCACTGTGGGCGGCCATTGAGCGCCAGACGCCAGACCTGATCATTCTTGACGTGATGTTGCCCGGCGACAATGGCCTGATCCTGTGTCAGCAATTGCGGATTCGACACGCAATACCGGTGATCATGCTGACTGCCATGGGCGAACTCAGTGATCGGGTGGTCGGCCTGGAGCTGGGCGCCGATGATTATCTGACCAAACCCTTCGACGCCCGCGAACTGCTGGCCCGAGTGCGCGCTGTGCTGCGTCGTGTGGACGAGCGCCGGCCGGTACCGCAGGAACGGCCACGGCCGCTGATTGATTTCGCCGACTGGCACCTGGACGTCACCCGCCGTGAGCTACGCTCGCCGGACAACGTGATGATCCCGCTGTCGGCGGGTGAGTTCGACTTGCTGCTGGTCTTCGTCGAACACCCCCAACGCATTCTCACCCGCGAACAATTGCTGGACCTGGCGCGGGGGCAATGCCATGAGGCATTCGATCGCAGCATCGACGTTCAGGTCAGTCGTCTGCGACGCAAACTCGAGTCCGACACCAAGCGGCCCGCGATGATCCGCACCGTGCGCAATGGTGGTTATCTGTTTACTCCCAGCGTGACGCGACGATGAGCTGGCTGAAGCGGATTCGCCCCCGAGAATGGCCGCAAGATACGGTGGCGCGCTGGATCGCGTTGACGATCATCCTGGCCATGCTCATTTCCCTGGCGCTCAACGGATTGTTTATCCAACTGGCCGGTGTATGGGCACGCCCGCCCTTGACCGAGATCGGTTTGCTGGAAAAAGCCGCCGCCATCACCCGCGTCATCGAGGCCGCCCCGGTGCCACTGCGTGACCCATTGGCACAAGCCGCCAACGAGAACGGCTTCACTGTCACGTGGCATCCTGACCGGCGCGATCTCCATCTGCCGACAGTGGACGATCCGAAGTCTGACATTGGCTCGACCATTCTGCAGCCCATGCTCAAAACCCCTGACCGGCGCATCGAAGCCTATGAACCGGCAGACTGGCCGGAGCACACGGCGGACGCGCATTACGCGCTGCTGATCGAACTATCGGATTCATCATGGCTGATGTTCTCCGCGCCGTCGCGCAGTTGGGGTCTCGACGAAGTGCCACGCAACCTGATCGTCATCCTGCTGGTGTTGATCTCCACCGCACTGGTCGCGCTGATCGCCACCCGACGCCTCGCCACACCTTTGCAGCGCTTCGCTGAAGGCGCCCGCCGCTTCGGTGTGGACTTCCGCGCACCGCCGATCGAGCCGCTCGGGCCCCACGAAATCCGCCAGGCCATTCTCGCGTTCAATGCCATGCAGGCCCAGTTACAGCACTTCATCCGCGACCGTACGCAAATGCTTGCCGCCATCTCCCATGACCTGCGCGCGCCCCTGACGCGGATGCGCTTGCGAGGCGAATTCATCGAAGACAGCGAGCAACAGCAACGGCTGTTTCGTGACGTGGATGAAATGCAGGCAATGATCAATTCGGCGCTGGAGTTTTTCCGAGATGATGCGCGGCTTGAGCCGGCGACCCAGTTTGATCTGGCGGAACTGCTGCAAACTTTGCTTGATGATTACCGGGATCAGGGCGTCGACATTACGTTCAGCGGGCCGCTGCGGTGGGTGTATTTCGGACGTCCGCTGGGGCTTAAACGGGTGGTTACCAACTTGCTCGATAACGCTATCAAGTACGGCAGTGAACCGGGCGTTGAACTGATCCCGAGCGCCGGCCAGGTGCGGATCAAAATACTGGATCGTGGGCCGGGCATTCCAGATGCCTGCCTTGAACAAGTGTTTGTGCCGTTCTTCCGGATGGAAGGCTCGCGCAACAAAAGCACCGGGGGTGTTGGTTTGGGGTTGTCGGCGGCGCGGGCGATTGTGCTCGAGCACGGAGGCAACCTGACACTGCGTAATCGGTCGATGGGCGGATTGGAGGCGTTAGTGGTGTTGCCGGTGCATTCAAGTTCAGAGCTGATCTCTCAGCATTTGCTTTGAACTGAGCGATTAAACGACCCAAAAAATTGGGGCTAATCCAGATGCGAGCCAGTGACACACAACTCCTGTGGGAGCGGGCTTGCTCGCGAAAGCGGTGTGTCAGTCAACGATGGTGGTGACTGGTACATCGCATTCGCGAGCAAGCCCGCTCCCACAGGTTTTTCGGTCAGGCTTAAGATCGTGTGAACCTAAGCCTCCCAGCCCGCCCCACTGACCGCTGCCTGCGCCAGTGGGTGCAAGTCTGCCCCCCGATGCGCTGTCTGCCAGGCCAGCAATTCCTTGCGCATGCCGGGCGTCCAGTACATCTGCAGGTGATTACGCACGCCGAGCACGGCCTGTTTCTGATCCGGCTCGCTGGCGAAATACTGGGCGATCTGGTTGGCCATTTTGATCAGGTTATCGGTACTCATCGGCGTACCTCCGCTTTAGCGCCACGCGCCTGGCGGCGTTCGTCGAGCAGACGTTGTTGTTCGTCGCTGAACGCCTGGTAGCGTTTTTGCCACTCGGAAGGGTGGTAGACGCGGCTGACTTCCACGGCGGTGACCTTGTATTCCGGACAGTTGGTGGCCCAGTCGGAATTGTCAGTGGTGATCACGTTGGCCCCTGATTCAGGGAAGTGGAAGGTGGTGTACACCACGCCCGGGGCTACCCGTTCGGTGATCCGCGCACGCAGTACGGTCTGCCCGGCGCGGCTGCCGATGCCGACCCAGTCGCCTTCGTTGATGCCACGGCTCTCGGCGTCGGTCGGGTGGATTTCCAGGCGGTCTTCGTGGTGCCAGGCGACGTTGTCGGTACGCCGGGTCTGGGCGCCGACGTTGTACTGGCTGAGGATGCGCCCGGTGGTCAGTAGCAGGGGATAACGACTGTTGACCTTTTCCTCGGTAGGCACGTAACCGGTGAGCATGAAGCGGCCCTTGCCGCGCACGAACGCCTCGATGTGCATGGTCGGCGTGCCATCCGGTGCCGCGGCGTTGCACGGCCATTGCAGGCTGCCGTGGCGATCCAGTTCGGTGTAGCTGACGTTGGTGAAGGTCGGCGTCAGGCTGGCGATTTCATCCATGATTTCTGACGGGTGCTGGTAACTCATCGGGTAACCGAGTGCGTTGGACAGCGCTACGGTGCCTTCCCAGTCGGCCTTGCCACCCAGCGGTTCCATGACTTTACGCACACGAGAAATGCGCCGCTCGGCATTGGTGAAGGTGCCGTCTTTTTCCAGGAACGAGCTGCCCGGCAGGAACACGTGGGCGAACTTGGCGGTTTCGTTGAGGAAAATATCCTGCACCACCACGCATTCCATGGCTGATAAAGCCGCGGTGACGTGCTGGGTATTCGGGTCGCTCTGGGCGATGTCTTCGCCTTGGCAATACAAGCCTTTAAAGCTACCGCCCAGTGCTGCCTCGAACATATTGGGAATGCGCAAGCCCGGATCAGGTTGCAGAGTGACATTCCACGCCTGCTCGAACTGCGCCCGAACCACTTCGTTGGAAATGTGCCGGTAGCCAGGCAGCTCGTGGGGGAAGGAGCCCATGTCGCAGGAGCCCTGAACGTTGTTCTGCCCACGCAGTGGGTTCACGCCCACGCCTTCGCGGCCGATGTTGCCCGTGGCCATGGCCAGGTTGGCGATGCCCATGACGGCGGTGCTGCCTTGGCTGTGCTCGGTGACGCCCAGGCCGTAGTAGATCGCCGCATTGCCGCCGGTGGCATACAGACGGGCGGCGGCGCGGATGTCGGCAGGGTCTACGCCGCAGATGGCGCCAAGGGTTTCCGGAGAGTTTTCCGGGCGGCTGACGAACTCGCTCCAGTGGGCGAAATCGCTGCCCTCGCAACGGGCGTCGATAAAGGCCTGTTTGAGCAAGCCTTCGGTGACGATGACGTGGGCCAGGGCGTTGAGCATCGCGACGTTGGTGCCTGGGCGCAGCGCCAGGTGCAGTTCGGCGCGTGCATGCACCGAGTCCACCAGATCAATGCGTCGTGGGTCGATGACGATCAGCCGCGCACCTTCACGCAGGCGCCGTTTGAGCTGGGAGGCGAACACCGGGTGAGCATCGCTGGGGTTGGCGCCCATTACCAGAATCACATCGGCCTGCATCACCGAGTCGAAACTCTGGGTGCCGGCGGACTCGCCCAGGGTTTGTTTCAGGCCATAACCTGTCGGCGAGTGGCAGACCCGCGCACAGGTGTCGACGTTATTGTTGCCGAAGGCGGCGCGTATCAGTTTTTGCACCAAGTAGGTTTCTTCATTGGTGCAGCGGCTGGAGGTGATGCCACCAATAGAGTCGCGGCCGTATTTTTGCTGAAGCCGACGGAATTCGCTGGCGGCGTAGGTCACCGCTTCATCCCAGCTGACTTCCTGCCAAGGGTCGTTGATGTGCTTGCGGATCATCGGCTTGGTGATGCGATCCGGGTGGGTGGCGTAGCCCCAGGCAAAGCGTCCTTTGACGCAGGAGTGGCCGTGGTTGGCCTGGCCGTTTTTGTCCGGAACCATGCGCACCAATTGGTCGCCTTTCATCTCGGCGCGGAAGGAGCAGCCCACACCACAATAGGCGCATGTGGTGATCACGCTGTGTTCCGGTTGACCCAGTTCGACCACGCTTTTTTCCATCAGCGTCGCGGTCGGGCAGGCTTGCACACAAGCACCGCAGGACACGCATTCCGACTCCAGGAAGTTCTCGCCCCCGGCAGCCGCGACCCGGGATTCGAAACCGCGCCCGGTAATGGTCAGGGCAAAGGTGCCCTGGGTTTCTTCGCAGGCGCGCACGCAGCGGTTGCAGACGATGCACTTGCTCGGGTCGTAGTCGAAGTAGGGATTGGAAGTGTCCTTCACATCCGCCAGATGGTTGTCGCCTTCATAGCCGTAACGCACTTCTCGCAGCCCGACCTGACCGGCGACGGTTTGCAGCTCGCAGTTGCCGTTGGCCGAGCAAGTCAGGCAGTCCAGCGGATGATCGGAGATGTACAGCTCCATCACGTTGCGGCGCAGAGTGGCGAGTTTCGGCGTCTGGGTGTGCACGCTCATGCCTTCGCTGACCGGCGTGGTGCAGGACGCGGGGTAACCGCGCATGCCGTCGATTTCCACCAAGCACATGCGGCAGGAGCCGAAGGCCTCCAGACTGTCGGTGGCGCACAGTTTGGGAATGGTCGTGCCCAGCAGCGCGGCGGCGCGCATCACCGAGGTGCCTTCGGGCACGCTGATGCTGCGGCCATCGATGTTGAGGGTGACTTGCACCTGGCTGTCGCGGGCAGGGGTACCCAGGTCGATATCGGTTTTCGGATCGAAGAGAGTGATCATTGGTCGGCCTCCGAGGACTGCAGACCGAAGTCGGCGGGGAAGTACTTGAGGGCGCTGACGACCGGATAGGAGGTCATGCCGCCTAACGCGCACAGCGAACCGTATTGCAGGGTGTCGCACAGGTCCTTGAGGATGATCACCTGCTCATCACGACTGTCCTGGTCAGGCGCGGCCAGCAGGCGGTCGATCACCTCCACGCCCCGGGTCGAGCCGATGCGGCAAGGGGTGCATTTGCCGCAGGATTCCTCGGCGCAGAACTGCATCGCGAAACGTGCCATGCGGGCCATGTCCAGGCTGTCATCAGCCACCACCACGCCACCGTGACCGAGCATCGCGCCGATGGCGGCGAAGGCTTCGTAATCCAGCGGCGTATCGAATTGCGAAGGCGGCACCCAGGCGCCGAGGGGGCCACCCACTTGGGCGGCTTTCAGCGGCCGGCCACTGGCGGTGCCACCGCCGTAGTCTTCCACCAGTTCCCGCAAGGTCAGGCCAAAGGCCCGTTCCACCAGACCGCCGTGACGAACATTGCCCGCCAGTTGGAAGGGCATGGTGCCCAGGGAGCGGCCCATGCCGTAATCGCGATAGAACTGCGCGCCCTTGGCCAGAATCAGCGGCACCGAGGCCAGGGTCAGCACGTTATGCACCAGAGTCGGCAGGCCGAACAGACCTTGCAAGGCGGGGATCGGTGGCTTGGCGCGAACGATCCCGCGCTTGCCTTCCAGAGAATCCAGCAGCGCGGTTTCCTCTCCGCAGATGTAAGCGCCGGCACCGACGCGCACTTCCATGTCGAAGGCCTGACCGCTGCCGGCGACATTGGCGCCCAGGTAACCGGCAGATCGAGCGATGTTCAGTGCCGCGCGAAGCACGGCGACGGCTTGTGGATATTCCGAGCGCACATAGATATAGCCGTAAGTGGCGCCAACGGTGATACCGGCAATGGCCATGCCTTCGATCAGCAGGAAGGGGTCGCCTTCCATCAACATGCGGTCGGCGAAGGTGCCGGAGTCGCCTTCGTCGGCGTTGCACACAATGTATTTCTGCGCCGCTTTGGTAGCGCGCACCGTGCGCCATTTGATCCCGGCGGGGAAGGCTGCGCCGCCACGGCCACGCAGGCCTGAATCGAACACCTCAGTCGCGGTCTGTTCGCCACCCAGGGCGATGGCCTGGGTCAAACCCTCGAAGCCGCCGTGAGCCCGGTAATCCTCCAGCGACAGAGGCCGGGTAATACCGGCGCGGGCAAACAGCAGGCGTTGTTGTGTCTTGAGATACGGCAACTCTTCCACCAGGCCCAACGCCAGTGGATGCGCGGACGGCTCGCCTTGCAACGCATCGAGCACGGAAGGTACATCGGCGGCGGTCAGCGGGCCGAAGCCGATACGGCCTTGCGGGCTGTCCACCTCCAACAGCGGTTCCAGCCAATACAGACCGCGCGAACTGGTACGTTGCAATTCCTGGGGAACAGAACGTCCCCGGGCGTGGGTGATAAGGGCTACCGCAACCTCTTCGGTACCCACGGCACGGGCCAGCGAATCAGAGGACAGATAGAAAGCCGGCATCATGCGTCCTCCCGGCAAGCGTCGAGTAGGGCATCCAGACGCTCGGCATTAAGTCGCGCATGCACTTGACCATCCAGCTCCAGAGCGGGCGAACAGGCACACGCGCCGAGGCAATACACCGGGCGCAAACTGATGTTGCCGTCGGCGCTGCTGCCGTGGTCGTCCAGTTGCAGGCGTTCGCGCAATTGCGCCGCGAGCTGCTCGGCGCCGCGGCTCTGGCAGGACTCGGCCCGACACAGACGCAGAATATGCCGGGCCGGCGGCGCGGTGCGGAAGTCATGGTAGAAGCTGATCACCCCGCGCACCTCGGCCTGACTCAGGTTGAGGGCATGGGCAATCTCGGGAATGGCGGCATCGGGGATGTAACCGATGCCCTCCTGAATCTCATGAAGGATCGGCAACAGTGCGCCGGGGGAGCGTTTATGGCGCTCCAACAGGCTGTTGACCATAGGCAGGTGCAACATCTCATCAGGCATACAGCATTCCTCACGATCACGGACAAACCAGACGGTTGTCAGTTGTCCGAAAGTGTCGGCTGCGGCAGTCACACCACGTCACGGTATCGTGGCATTTTCAGGCCGTTGGCCAGGCACCCTGAGCGGGCATCTTGTTGGGCCCGGTGCAGTCTTTGCCGCACCTCTTCAGGGCATATCAGGCAGCTTGCCATGCTGCCTTTGATTCATCTGCACCAAAGCGACGTGTTCGATTCTGTCTACGACTACCCGTTAAGTCTAGAAGAGCGCAGCCCGAGGCGTTCGCTCATGAACATCTTTCGGACAGTCCTTGAGCTCGCTTGTGCCAAGCTGAGAGGGTATTGAAACGCCATGCATTCAATTGCCGGTCAGGCTAGTCCCAAGAGGTCCATGACATGAACACCACTCATGCGTCGCACGTCCGTCGCGAGTTCTACAAAGCAGTCAGATTCTACTTTCACGTTGTCTGGCCAATTTTTTCCATCCTGCTGTTTTTTATTGTGCTATTCGGCCTGATCATCAGCTTTCTGGAAGGATGGGATCCCTTTGACGGTATCTACTTCGCGTTCGTGACCGGCCTGACCATCGGTTATGGAGAACTCGTCCCCAAACTGGGCGTCTCGCGGATATTGGCGATTTTGCTGGGATTCAACGGAGTGCTGATGACGGCGATATTTGCGGCGATCAGTATTCGGGCGATTGAGATTGCGGTGCGGGCGAAAGGTCAGATGGAGTAGGAGAAGCAGCGGCGTAGGGGGAAATACGCTATGAAGTATCTCAGTATTTGCTGTGAACTGAGTGATCGAAAGCCACGACAGTCTCGGGGCTAAAAATACCTGTCAGTCAAGCACAATCCCGGTGGGAGCGGGCTTGCCCGCGAAAGCGCCAGGTCAGCTAACATCAATGCTGAATACACTGTCGTCATTGCAAGCAGTCACGCATTGAAACAAGTCAATACCATCTGTCTGCGGGTTACATATTTGCGCTTCGGGTCGTTGTGAATTTACCTCATAATCGCGCGCTCCTACCGTCGGTAGCTCTGCTTCTCGACTAATCTGTAGTCGCTACAACCCGATCTTAAATAGCCAAGGAGAAAGGCAATGCCAGATAACCGGAACCAGCGTCAGTCGGCTGCATCTGCCAAGGATGCTCTCGAACGTTTGCCGGCCCCATCTGATGTGCCTGCGACCCTATGAGCCAAGCTGCCTTAGTCAATCCCAGCCTGCTCACCTGGTCTCGTGAGCGCGCAGGTCTCTCCACTGAGCAGGTTGCTAAAAAGCTGCCAGTGAAACCTGATCGAGTAGAGGAATGGGAGGCTGGCGAGACCAAACCAACATTCCTTCAGGCTCAAAAGTGGGCGAGTCTCGCTCACATCCCTTTTGGCTTCCTGTTTCTTCAGCAGCCGCCTGTCGAACAACTGCCTTTACCTGATCTTCGGACCGTCGGTGGCATTGCGCCTCAACGTCCCAGTCTGGAATTGTTGGACACCGTCAGGGATTCCATGCGTAAGCAAGACTGGTACCTGGAGTATCTGCAACACCAGGAGCATCAGCCGCTGGCATTTGTGGGGCGCTTCAATTGCCGGTCTCAAGTCGCAGAGGTAGTGGACGATATCCGCCGGGTCCTCGGCGTGAACCCTGACATTGCTCGATTGGATTACGACAAATACAGCCGTGCCTTGATCGAGGCTGCAGAAGCGGCTGGCATTTTGGTTATGCGCAGTGGCATTGCGCTAGGAAATACCCATCGAAAACTTGAAGTGAGCGAGTTTCGGGGTTTTGCCATCAGTAATGCCTACGCCCCCGTTGTATTCATTAACAGTTCCGACGCACCCACCGCTCGGTTGTTCACCTTACTCCACGAACTGGCCCATATCTGGATTGGTAGCAGTGGGGTGTCTGACGGAAACACTGCTAATGGTCGAGACGAGGAGCGATTCTGCAATGCAGTTGCAGGTGAATTTCTGGCTCCCGAAGCCCAGTTCCGCGCCCTGTGGAACGCAGATGTTAACTGGGAAGACAATTTAGCTCCGCTTGCCACTCGGTTTCACATTAGTAAATTGGCTATCGGGCGCCGAGCATTGGATCTGGGTTATGTAAGCCAAGCGCATTACAGCGCTTACTACCGAATGATCCTAAAGGCTTTCCAGAATGACAAAGGTGGAGCGGGTGACTATTACCGTAACGCCACCGCGAAAAACAGCCCCCGCCTAAGCAAGGCAGTGCTGACTGAAGCAATGAGTGGCCGGATGCTGCTACGCGAGGCGGGAAATTTGCTCGGCGTGCAACCTGCTAAATTAAGGACTCTCGCCAACAAGATTACGGAATGAATCATTTACTCGACGCTAACACGCTGATCGAAGCAAAGAATCGTTACTACGGGATGGCTATCTGTCCTGGATTTTGGCAATGGTTATTACTTAAAAATAAAGCATTGGCTTTAGCCAGTATTGCACCTGTAATGGATGAGCTAACAAAAGGGAATGACGATTTGGCGGGTTGGGCAAAGGGAAATTCCGATTTCTTCCACTCCACCACCGATCGGGAGACGCAACTGGCATTCGCGCGTATTGCAGGGCTTGTGGCAGATCAAGCTCCTAAAATGAAAACAGGCGCTATGGAAGAGTTTTTAGCGGGTGCTGACCCTTGGTTAATTGCAAAAGCGATGACTGCAGGGGCTACAGTCGTTACTCATGAAGTGCTAAATCTCGATGCTAAACGCAAATTCATCATTCCCAATATTTGTAAGGAGCTGAATGTTCCTTTTTTGAATACGTTCGAGTTGTTGCATAGACTTGAAGCAAGGTTTGTGTTGCCTGCTTGAAATAAGTAACTTGCTTAAGATGAAGCGACCGAACAGCGGATCGAGCGTGTAAATTCGCTTCAACGGTTACAAGAACCTCGATGACGTATTCGCCCGTCAATTGAAACACATATGGGTAATCCAAAGTTCATGCACTGAGAGAATCCGTTTCAGTGACGTAGGCGCGCGTTTTCGTCTCGTCTTGAACAAGAGGCAAAGGCTCTCGATCAATTGCATCATCATTCACTGAATATCTTTCAAGTAGTCCTTAAGCGAAATGAGCGGCGCATTAAGCTGCTCCATCGTCCGCGCATTGCTGAAATTAGCTGACAACCGATGCAGCTCACGTCCAAGCGGTGTATCAACGCCACCTATAGCCTCCATCGCCAACCCCACACAATGCGCCACTCTAAACTGAATCCCCTCAACATCACCCCGACGCACCAACAACCCAAACACCTCCCGCTCATAATCACTCATGATCGGATCGTCCCGCAGAATCGGGCTTTCACCTTCTGTCTCATAAGTGAGCTTGAAGGCGAAAAGGGCAACGGTTTCCAGTGGCAATTCCATTGGTGTGAATCCTTGATTCGTTAGCGAGCGGTTTGGGGCAGCAGCACCGAAAAGACAAGATCAAAAGATCGCAGCCTTCGGCAGCTCCTACGGGGTGGCGGGGCGAGGTCACTTTTCTATAGGCGAAAAAAAAGGCCTTGCAAAGCAAGACCTTTCTTAATTTTGGTGCCCGAGGGAGACTGTCGGGTTCCATATATTACGTGGCTTGCAGCGTGATTATACGGGTAGGGATACAAGCGGGGATACAGATTGGATACTGCTGACGATGTTTGCCGCCGCTGGTTCCTCCATGACTACACATTCTGCCTTACCGCCAGTAGATGAGGCCCGTCTTCTTTCAAATAATCAAGCAGATCATAAAAAGAGACATCAACGCTCCATCTGCCACATGCGTAAGCCGCTACTTCATAGGGGGCGAAGAGAAAGGTGAAGTGATCAGCGTCCACCGTAAACGTGCTGAAGTTGGAAGCTTTTGCTCCAGCGCCACTGTTGAACCATTCAAGCTGTTCATCATCTGGCCTCTCACTGAATCTTCTCCAATGCTCCCGACACAGCTCGGCGATGCAAAGTTCGCTTATTCGCTGGACAGCACCATCTTGATTCGTAAAGAAATCGTCGAGAGTGAGCAATTGAAGCCGCTCGGGCATGGAGAAGTTGTAGGTATCAAAATGCGAGTTCGGATGTGCCGCACCTGCCCCGTACCAGCTCACCTCATACGTAAGGCTCAAAAACTGATCGGTGGCATGCACCACACCGTAATCCTCCCAACGTCCATTCAGGCTCATGTAACCCCCTGGTTCGGTGAAGAAATCGGGCATTTGATCCCACGGTTTTTGCCTTGACTCGATTAGCGCTCGTGTTGCCCGACCACCGAAGAACAGCGATAGCTCTTTTGCAGCTTCAGGCCGCGTCGCCGATTCGAAGCGCGGGTATCCGATTTTTATGTCGTGTCCTGGTGCGCCCTCCCAGTAGTCCTCTAGGACTTCAGAGAAAATGCTGAATGGGCCGGCTGCCAATCCGTTAGCGAATTCTATCGATTGCTGTTCTGCAGCCAGCAGTAGAGAAGCTTTTACCTGCTCCCAAGCGCCAGTAGTGCTGATGTCAACGTACTGCAGACGCCCGGATATGTTGCTGGGAACGTCACATGGCTCAAGCAGCAAAGGGATGACGTAGATATCTGTAGATTTTTTGTATCGTAGGCGTTCGATTGCGTCGTTGGCTTCCCGCTGAACAAACCCCCGTTTATCAACGCTTTTTTTGCTGAGTAGCAGAATTATCACATGGGCATCTTGGAAGGCTTTGTCGATCTCTGCCTCCCAATTTTGCCCTGGAAGAATGTGTTTCTGATCAATCCAAGGGTGCATTCCTTCGTGCGTAAGAAGGTCGTAGTACTTCAGTGCGATATCTTTGTCCTCCTTCGCATAACTCAGAAATATCTTCAGCGACACAGTAATCTCCCGATTGAACGTTGATGGTCATCCACAGCAATCCGGAAAGCCGAATAGCCACCTCACAATGTAGGCCACGCTTCGTATATTGGTTGCTTCCATTGCCGAATTTCTGATCTGCATCCGAAAATGGCCGGGGGCCCCTGAGGAATTGGTTACACCACGGGGTCGGAAACCCGCGGGACTGAGTTAGTGGGAGGTGCTGAAAGTTACTGAAATTTCAGTCGTTGAAATTGAAAGGATCTTGAAGAAAAAGGGCCATCGTTACTGCTTTGGTAAAAGTGGCTTTGTCTGTTGCTGATAGTGAACACCTACATGGTGTCAACCACGTCAACCTGTCAACCGACGTAGGAAAAACTGTCGCTAGCACGATTCCGCGGGTTTTGTGCCCCGTGTCATTCAGAAGTCTCCAGGGGCCCCGGCGATCTCTCAACACCTTGTGCAATTGCACTGGTGAACTGTGGGTTCATCCGGTTCACCTGTTCACTAAGCTGGGTACTTGTCCGCTAACGAAGTCCGGCGGGTTTCCGACCCCGTACCAATCGGAACTGCTCAGGGGCCCTGGCGAGGTTTGGCTCTCTGGTTCGAAGCATCGCTTCTGTTCGCCCCGTTCGGCGGCATAGCCTAGACACCAAGCCGTTTGGAGGCCCCAGCGTTAACAACCTCTAGAATTCGATGCCATACCTATGAAGCTTTCGCTGGTGGCGCTTTTAACGATGGGGCGTGGGGAGGTTGTTCAAAAAAGGGTGTTACAAGTGTTACAGGTGTTTCAGTTTAATTAAAGTATTGAATTCTATAGGTTTTTTTAATGTTACACTTGGCTTTTGGCTCGCTTGTGCCGCGTGTTACGAGCCAAACAGGTGTTACAGAAAAATTAAGCAATTGCGATGAGCGCGAAGGCCGCGAACTGATAAAAACTATCATCCCGTAGGCATTAGAATTCGATCACGGAATCGAGATTTCAATTCGACAATCGCTGTGCATCAATGCCAATACATCAAGCCATAAACGCACTGGGGACTCGCTAATCCTCTAATTGTTCACCGCCCAAGACGCTGCATTCAGACTATTGTGCTCAGCGTCGCCCTGTCCAATTTTTCAAGTCAGGAGGTCAGCCTTGTGCACATTGCTGAGCAGCTTGGCTAGTCGGACCAATGCTCGCACTATCCCGAACATAGAGCGGAAGGTGTAACATATGATCAAGTTTGCTAAGGTGGAACTCGGTTCAATGTTCGACTCATACAAATAAGGAAATGATGTGAAGAAAATACTTTATTTGATCCCCGACACAAATTTCTTTGTTCAATGTAAAGAACCACGTGAATTGGATTGGTCCGCATACCTAGACTTCGATGAAGTTGAGCTTCTTATCACGCGGCCGGTACAGGCAGAGCTCGATAATCAGAAGGGTAAAGGCTCTGGTCGTGTGGCTAAACGTGCTCGCAAAGCTTCGACACTTATCCGCGATTTACTTGTCTCAGAAACCGATTACATAGAGGTTAGATGCAAAGAACCACGGGTTGTGATTCGAATTCGACAGGATCTCAAGCCCGATATTTTGTTGAGTAATGAGTTATGTTATGACGAGCGCGATGATCAGTTGGTGGGGGTGACATCAACTTTAATGAAAACTAAATCTGCGGACCAAATCGCACTTCTTACTCATGATACGGGGCCGATGGCAAGCTCTAAATTGGTCGGAGTCCCCTTTAAAGTAATACCGGATGATTGGTTGCTTCCTCCCGAAACTGACGAGTCTGATAAGCGCACAAACGCCTTAGTGGCAGAATTGAGTAAATATAAAAACGCCGAGCCTAAATTTCAGATTTTATTCATTCATGATCAGACGGAGACGGTAAGTATCGACTGCGTTGTTGAATGTTATGAGCAGTTATCCGATATCCAAATTGATGAATTGCTAACAGTATTGAAGTTGACATACCCTGTAGAAACTGACTTTGGTGACAGCAAAAAAACACAACCTCCGCCCCAAGATGTCTACTCCTCTATTTTTTCAGGGTTCAACTCAAAGGATGTTTTTAAATCCGCAAGTGAAGATGATGTAGTCGCTTATGAAGATACGATATATCCCGATTGGCTTAACAAATGTTCAGATTTTTTTGTAAACCTGCACTCGCAGCTTAATTATAGAACTAATTGGCCTGAAATATGTATTTCGGTACAAAATATAGGCTCCAGACCAGCAGATGACGCATTGACGACCTTCTCAACAAAGGGGCCTCTCCTGATATACCCAACGGATAGCTATAAAAGTTTGATGAAGGATCTAAAAGCCGAGATACAGCTTCCAGCAGTACCTAAAGCCCCCCAGGGCTCATGGAAAAAAGTTAATATGTTCTCAGCTCTACAGGACATACACGACCTTATACCGAAGAGTATGTATGGCAAGGAGTACGGAGGCCCTAACCTTGCCAACCTCGCTAGGTTGAATACTTCTAGAGATCAAAATCGATTTTATTGGAAGCCAGAGCGACCCTCTGTGCCACAAACTGTTATTGCATTGGAGTGCCAGCAGTGGCGACATCAAGTTGAGAAGGAAGATTTTAATTTTTATATTCGTACTGAACCCAGAGCTGCCGTATATCAGGGGGCATTAGAACTGCGTATAGATTCAGCCAACATGACAGAGTCAGTTGAAAAGAGAGTTAATATTAAAATCTGCGTCACGATTTCGGAAACCATGGAAATTGCCAAGCAATTAATTAGGCGGCTCGCAGATGGGCGGTAGTGTGAGCGTACAGCTTCCAGCTGGCTTCATGGTTCACTATTTTAATCTAGTTGTTTTATAGCAGTGGACATGCGAGCTACCGGACTTGAGGACGGACCGTTGTACGTTAGCCATGGACTGTATGCGGTTTTGAGTTTAACGCAAAATATCCAGTGTTTCTGGTCTAATTTCCCGTGGTACGGCAAATACCGAGTTTAGAATGCTTTCTCTCTCGGCAAGCAGTTACCAGCCCCTTAGAGGGCATCCCGCATAGCTGGTGAAGGGAGTCGAGCCCTCGTCATCAGCGTTGGTAGCTGATAAAGAGGGTTCGATGTTAATGATATCAATTAGCTTGCATTGCTGGGCGATTAAGAAGGATCGAATCCTCCGAGATTCGTAACACGAATTACACTTCCCAGAGGAGTGGGTTTAATGCTTTGAAATGTGTAAGTAAGATTCTGAGCCATGGCGAGAAAACGTTTAATATCGTTTGCATTCTTCATTGAATAGCTATCGGCTGGATTTAAAGAGCGCTGCGCCCGTTTGAGATACTCTACCGCTTGCGCTATTAAGGAAAGCCCTGCTTTAGGGTCTTTAGTAATACGAGCAGAGTGATAGCGGCCAATGCCCATTCTTAGAAAGCAGAGAGACTCTGATTTTCCTTCTGTGAATGCTCTAGCGATATAGCCATCACCTTCAACTAATTCATGTCGACGATAATGAATGATTGCTAACGTAATAAGCGCATCAGGGTTTTTTGGGTCAAGTTCAATAGATTGCTTCGATATTTTAAAAGCTGAATCGATGTCATGGGCCTTGTGAAGAAGAAACCATGCAAATCTATCATGTAAGGCTGAATTGAGCGGGTCTTCTTGGATTGCGAGCTCATAGAAGCCTCTCGCGTCCTCGATTTGACCTTTTTCCGCCGCGACTTTTGCCGCTTTAGCGTATTGAACTTTGAAGGCCTGAGAAATTCGATCGTTTTTGTACTCACGCTCTATAATTTCTTTTTCACGAGCAAAGTTATCAACGGATTCTGCATGAAGCTTTACGCTGTTTAAGGCATCCGTCGATAGCTTTCCCAACTGTTGACGGAAAAATTGCCGGGCTAAATCTACCATTTCGATTTGATACGTATTCCCTCTCTTGGACTGATTTGAAAAATACGTTTCCTCCAAACTATTAATAAATTCGTCATGCGGGATTCCGACTTCTTGACACGCGTAACCTACCGAGAATTCGTCTGCGGGGCAGGTTATAAGAACAAGGATAAAGAAAACGTTTCTTTGCCCTTCGTTCATCCGTTGCCAAGCATCCTCGTATAGAAACTCTAGTAACTGGTCGTTCGTTTTTCTCAGTACGTTGTTAAGTGCTTCGTCTATACTAATAGGCGTTCTTGCTATGTATTTAACTAGTGCGTCGATTAGTAGTGGCTTATGCATTAGCTGTGCGCAAGCCTTTCGGAGTTTTGGCTCGCCCGCCTGTTTAATAGGCTTTGCATCGTACTCTTGTGCAAGTCGAGTAATGAGGTTTAAGGATTCCGCCTCGGCAAGTTGAGTTACTTTAATAGGCTTGGCGCCAAGGTCTTCTCTGCGTCGTGAAGTAATAATGATTCGACCAATTCTTTTTGCTACTTGCTCAAAGAAACGATTTAACTCTTCAGTGTCAGATGTGGATGATGTAAGGGTTTCAGTGTTGTCAAGAATTAATAGTACATCGTCCCGTGTGTAGCCTTGTGCTATGAGTTCTGTTTGTACTTTGTTTATTAGTTCTAATCCATCAACTTTGTACCATTCTTTACCTAGTACATCCTGGAAGCAATACATCAGCTCTCTTACACTTTCTCCCATGGCGCTAGAAATGCCACGGCAATGAACTATGCCTTGGTCAGTCCATTTTGTCATTTTCGCGGTATGGTAACTAATGATCTCGGGGGGAGAGATTATCTGAGTGTGGCCATCGAGTATGTTGTTTAAAAACTCTAGAGCTAACGTTGTTTTTCCGTAACCTCCATCCCCGTAAATTTGACAAGATTTAGACTCTGCAGGCTCATTGATCCATTCTAGAAGCGTATCGAGTTCTTTCTTTCTTCCTTCAAAAGTTCTAGTTTGTCTTGTCGGTATGTTTTGCAAGATTCCATGTCTAGAGTCATTTAGAAAAAGTGTGGTGTAGTTAAATTTGCTGCTGCGTTCAATGTCCTGCTCTCTGAATACATTAGAGCTTTCAATGTCTAAAAGAACATCTAGAGATCTTGTCCAGCATAGCTGCTTTGCTTGTATTTTCCATACCCCCTTTTTTGCTGAAACTTTAGTTATGACAATTGCTTTTTTGTCGTGCTGTAAGGGGGTTCTAATTGTTAGGTTGCCGTATTTAGAACACAGTGTTAGTTCTTTTTTTTCTTCTGAGTAGTTTGGTATGGCGTCTGAAAATATTTCAACTGCTAATTTTAACAGTGAAAGCATTTTTGGCTGCCATTCGCTTATATCATTTTGGTCAGGCGCGCCATGAAATATTTTGTTTCGGAACTGAACCCAGCTATCTATAAGCTTTACGAATGGAGTTTCGTTGCTTTTTGATCGCTCATACCATCCATGCAAAAACTCTGGGCAGATAAGGCTTCTAATGAGGGGAACCGCCTTGTCTAATACCTCAACAGGTAAACCATCGGATGGTTGTTGAAATCTAACAGCTAAATGTTCAAATTCTTGAAATTCATCTGCAGTTTTAGCGTGGCTTTTAATAAGTTCTAAAGATGAAATTGCAGCAATTTGAAGTATGGAGCGTAAACAGGAAGTGAGATGTGTAAATTGAGCAATTTGAGAGTCCATTGATTCTATTGCCACAATTTCTTCTTGATAAGTTTTTTTCATATTATTGTTCCATCAATAGTAAATTTAAGCTTTAGGGAGCCCGGCGCACCCTAAGGCAGTGGCCACAAGATATCATCAACTCGACAAGCCTGGCAGATGAGCATCATTTTGGTGGCGTGCGCATTTTTTGTAAGTTGATGCAAGGGGCCATCCTAATGAATTGCCTGTGGTTCGACGACACGATCCTGTACTCCACGCGTCAGGTGGAGCGACCTTTGGGGTTTTGCTCATGACTGCGCAGCCATGGGGAGGTGTCCGCCTTTAGCTGGAAGCTGTCTGTGGAATATGAATGCCGCGGCAACCTTCAAGCTTCCGCATGGTGTTATTTCCGATTTTTCAGCTTATGTTCGATGAGTACCATTTCAGCCTTGATCGCGATGATGGTGAGCTCTTGCGTTGCTGTGTTTTTTCCGATTCTAGAATCCACGAGCTTGAGTAGGGCGGTCAGGTGGGCTTCTCTCGCCTTGAGCGTTTTGGATATCGATGAGCTGTTTTGTGTCGTTGCGTTCATGGCTTTGATCCTTGGGGTGAATTAAACAGCCCGCGAAAGCAGGCTGTTTCAGGGCGTCGGTAGTTACATCGCGAGCAGATCGCGCGTGCGATGCTGGCGGCCACGGTCCGCCAGTTCACTCCACCTCCAACTGCCGAAGTTTTCACCCTGCTCGGGGATGTCGAGCTTCATTAAGGACACCGGATCGCGGCCTATCAGCCGAGCAGCGGCGTACAGCTTACCTCCTACATCTAGCAAAGCTTGGGCGGCTTCATTCCATGCTTCCTCCAGTGCGTTGTGGGCCAGCCGCAAGGCTGTTTCCTCAATTTTTTGGTGTTCGACCTGAGCCTCGCTGATGTGTCGGTCTACGATGGCCAGCTCTTGCTCCAAGGCGGTGATGATCAGGAGCTGGCGGCGATGTTGTTCGGTGGCGGTCGTGAGGTTTTTTGCGGCTTTCTGAGCGTCGGTGCTAGCGGCTTTTTCGCCCTCCACGTCGCCCCACGCCACGGCCTGTGCGTAAGCGGTAGCCGCCTGAGTCTCAGCCTGCCGTGCGCTGGTAATCTCTTCCTGTGCTTGCTGACGAATTTCCTCCAGGCGAGTGCTCAGACTTTGCCGTTTATCGTTAAGCTCCAGCTCATCCGCCATCCAGTTCGCCATGTCGGCAATGTAGCCTTCCATCAAGCTTTCTCGGTTGGCCAGCTTCTCCAGGCGGTCCAGCGTTTGGTCGAGTCGGAAGATCTGATGATCGATCGAGTCGATCTTGATTTGGCGACTGCTGATTTCATGTCTGACGTCGCTCTCTCGGCCGTTGTTAATGACGTCCTCGCTGTGAAGCGCTGACTCAAAAGGTGGTATTTCCTTTTTGAGCGCCTCCATTTCGATGACTTTATTGGCGCGTGCGTCTTTCAGTTGTTCAATTCGGTTCATGAGTTTTGTCCTGATTATTGGGTTGGGCTTCGGAGTGGCTGGCAAGGCCCGCTTGAGCCGGCGCTACCTCAGTCAGTAGGCCCGCCGTCAGGCAGCCTGAGCCTCGCTTTCATCCGTTCCCGGTACGGTCTTCACCACATAACAACGCTGAGTGCCCAGGCCGGGTAAGCGAACAGCGCAGGAGGCTTTGCCGTCCGGCCCGGGCTCAAGGACGCCACGGCGAATCAGTTCCTTGTTCACGGCATTGATGTTCATGCCCTTGAACACTTCCGAGCGCCAAGCCTCCGGCAATACGTAATAGGTGTTGGTGGTGTGCAGCGCGTCACCCAAGCCGTGCTCCAGCGTCTTACGAAAGCCCAGCCGGTCAATGGTGCGTGGACCGTGCTCGTCGATCTTTGCGGCGGCCGACTCCCAGCGGGTAAAACGGCTTTCACCGAAGCGCTCGATGACTTGGCGCAACCGCGCCAAGATCGCGTCCCCTTCAAGGTTGCCGGCGCCGCCACGCTCATTCATCCAAGCACTCAGGCACACCCGCGCTGCGGTGGTGGCCGTGCCGTCTGGCCAGCCGGTAATCCCCATCGCGGTGGCCAGCTCTCCAGCTGCTGCCGCCAGACCGAAACGAGCTGCTGCGCGGTGCGCCTGACCGCTAGCCGAGGCGGGTAGTGCCTTCGCGATAAAGCTATCCAAGGTGTGGCGCAGGATTACCGACCACCCATGCCGCTTGCCAGGCTCACAGAGGGCCGATAGGAAGGCGGTGAGCGGTGTGCCGTAGTACTTGGCCACCCGCGCCTTAAGTGCATCGGAGAGGGCTGCGGCATCATCAAAACCGTTCAGTACATCGAACATGCCCAGGCCTTTGCTGGCATCCGCTGGCACCGCGAGCATCCGCACTTCCATGCCGGCTTTCAGCTCCTTGTTGGCTTCGGCCATGTGCTGCGCTAACGTCTTCTCGCCGGTCGACAGAAACAGCAAACGCCACTCCTGCACCTGTCGGCCTGCTTGTCCTCGATCATTGGCGCGAGCCTTGCCGGTGCCGTTGCCGAGCATGTACACCGTTTCACCAATGATGCGTGGGTCGCACATGCCGATTTCATCCAGCACCAGGAGCCCGTCGGAATGCGCGGCGGCGATGGATTCCAAAGCGTTATCCGTGGAACGCCAGGAGCGCACCAGACGCGGCCCGCCGTAGATCGAGGCGGCCACTTGCAGGTGGGTGGTCTTGCCGCCTGAGCTGTCACCGTAGAGGTGAAAGCCGCCCGACTCATGGCCGAGCATGTGCAGCAGCGGACCGGCAAATGCCACGCTGGCCACAAATGCCAAACGGTGATTGCCGATGCACAAGGCGCCGATCTGCTCTTGCCACTGCTCCAGGGTGCCGGCTTCGCTGATCGGCGGGAGTTGCGCGCCGGCCTCATAGAAGTGCAGGTGTTCGGCGTGCGAACCGACCTGCTGTTCGGGCAGCAAGAAGGCGCTGTCATGCCAACCCAAGCGGGTGACCAATCGTGCGCGTTGTGCGCTGTCAAAGCCGCCGAGATAACTCTGCAGGTCGTTGCGTGCATTACGACCGGAGCGACTGCCAGCCAGGCGCAACCCCATGTCCACCAGCGGACCGAGCACGTCCTTGCCGAAGTCGCCGGTCATTGTCCGCGCCGGGATGTTCCAGCGCTTTTTGGCCCCGTCCGGATCGTCGAACTCGACCAGCAAACCCCAGTTGTGACCTTGTGCATCCCTGGTGCGCGCCAGGATCTCCAGCGGCGAACACACGGGTCGGGCTTCGCCGTCGTCGCCAGAATAAAACACGCCTTCGGGTGTCAGGCGAAAGCCGCCGGGCAGCAGATCGTTTTTGGGTTTCGCGGCTCGCTTGGTCGTTGGCTTGGCTTTGGCTTCAGGTGGTTCGGCCGGTGCTTTCTCCGACTCAGCACCGAACAGTTCGCCGCTATGTTCCAGCTCGGCGAAATGCGCCGTCGTCCACCCTTTGGTCTGGGCATCGGCGGCGTCGTCGCCGTCATCCCATTGACCACCTTTAGCGAAAGCCGGCTTGTCATTCTTGAGGATGGGCTTGCGCTTGAAGACGTCCAGGGCGATCACACGTACTGACGCGGTGCCGATCTGTTGCAGTTGTTCGGAGACGGCGTCCATGCAGTTTTTGCCACTGGCGTCGTTGTCGGGCCACAACACCACGGACCGACCTTTGAGCGGTGTTAGGTCCGCTTTATGCCAGGAGTTCGAGCCGTTCGGCCAGCAGGTGGCCACGTAGTGGGGCAGCAGATGCGCCGCGGCGTCGGCGGCCTTTTCACCTTCGCACAGAATGACCGGAGCCTCTGCGCGTTGCGCCAGTTCATCCAAGCGCAGCAGAGGACGCGGCTCAGGCAAACCCTGCCAGCGCCATTGCTGCGTTTGACCGTCGGCCCGTTGGCACCAAGTCAACGGTGCAAACACCTTGCGCGGTTTGCCGTCTTCATCCGGACCCAAGTCGAAGCGATAGAGAGTCATGACCGGTTGGCCTTGGGCGTCGCGATACATCCAGACTTTGGACGGCGTACCGTGTTGCCGATGTTTGACCGGGCATTTGCTCATGGCCTCGGCCGGGATTGGCTGAATGGCCAGCCATTCCGGTGTTTTGCTTTTGCTGGGGCTTTGCTTCGATTGAGCCGCCCCAGCGGTAACGTGCAGCAGATCCGCTAGTTTGTTGCAGGCTTCGACGTCGGTGCCGCCGTCGAGATAGCGCACCAGATCGATCAGGTCGCCACCTTTGTCGCCGGTGGCAAAATCCGCCCAGGTGCCTTTGCTCAAGTTAACCTTGAGGGAGCCGGCGCGCTTGTCGGCGCGGGTCGGATTGGCTGCGGTGTATTCCTTGCCACTGTCGACACGTTTACCGTTGGGCAGCCAGTGAGCAAGCACGCGATCAATGTTCTGCAGCGCAACGGCTTTGACTTGGGCGAACGTGGGGCGACGAGCATTGGAGGTAGAGGCCTTCATGCGCCACCGCCTTGGGCCAATTGCAACCCGCTGGTAACGTCATCAATGATGGCCTTCGCCATCTCGCTCAAATAATGCGAAGCCCAGACCATTGCGTCGTTGTCATTCTCCATTCCGCTCAAGAAAGTGAGCTTGTTTACACAATCCATGAGTAGAGAAGCTTGTTCGAGCGCTTCCTCGCACGATATGCCGGCATTGATACGGAACAGTGGCTGATTCTGAGCGTTGCACTTGGCAAAGGTGGCGCCGCCCACCGTATTGATCAACATAGAAGGGCTCATTGGGCGCCTCCACTGATGGGTGGGCGAGTGGAGTTGTCGGCGTGCACGGCGAGGGTGCGGATCAGTCCCAATGTTCCTCGAACATCCCACAGCGCCGCCGCGATGATATGGTTAGCCAGACGTGGACCGTCGCACTCGAACTGGTCTTCAAGAAGCAAAAGCACGGAGTTGGCTCGATCCACTGCGCAGGTGATGGCGTCAATCGGCACACCGGCTTCGGTGCCTTTATGGACGCAAAGCAGGTCCTCGGGTAGGGAGAAGCTCAGGGCTTGGTTCATTGGGCACCGCCTGCTGCTTCGAGCGCGCGGGCTTTGGCCATATGGGCGTTGTATCGGGTGAGACGAGTAGCGAGGCTGGAATTGGCGTGTAAAGCGGCGAGGGCCATTGCACGATGGGCAGCGGCGCGAATTTTGGACGGATTGAGGGCGTGCATGGGTGGAGCTCCTTCTTAAGTAGGAACTGCCACGGTTCGTCGCCAAACGAATTGGGGTGGCAGCTGTGCGCAGGTTGGCGAACCGGGTAAGAAGGAACCCGGCAGACCCGAAGGTCTCCCACGCACAGCCACCATAAAACGGGAATGCGGGCACAAAAAAAGCGCCTGCAATCGTAATGGGGGCGCCTGTGCGCCTTCTTAAACTCGGGTCGCCAAACCCGGTCGCTGAATTTGCAGCGACGGCCAAAGAGTAACGTCCTGTTTTGCAAAGTGCAACCGTGCGGAGATCTTGCGCATTTCTTTGATGCAGCATAAATTGTGCGGGCATGTAGATTTACCTCAACGCCTCCGGATCGCTCCCGGGGGCGTTTTCGTTAGTGCTGGGTGGCGGCGGGGCGAGCGAGAGTGAGCCATTGCAAGTGGTTCCCTTGGCGAGCTCTTTGCCGCATCTGCTGTAGCGCTTCGGGATTGCGCAGCAGGTTGGGAATCAACTGGCGAGCGTCGTGAATCACCACGTCTGCGGGCGGCTGAATCGCTAGCAGCGTCCACTCCAGGTCATGCCACAGCACAATCAGTACCTGAGCATCGGCCGAAATCGCTTGATCGCGCAGGGCAAGCAAGCGCTGGCGACCTTTGATCTCTGCGGTAGAAGGCAGAGAGGCTTCAAGTACACCGACAAGATCCAATGCTTGGTGGGGAAGAAAGGTCGGGGTCATGCTGCCTCCTGCACGTTGGCAAACAGCGGCGGGGGTGTTTCGCCTTTGAGCCAAGCCAGGATCTTGCTGTCCTCGGCGCACCGTCGGCGGTGTTCTACCGCGAGCAGTTCGCGCTGCTGTGCCAGACATTCATCCACATAGCCGGACAGGTCCGAGGTCAACTTCATTTCACGGTGCAGCCGTTCACTCGCGGTTTTTTCCTCGGCAAGATCCTGCTCAGTGAAGTGTCGCCACACCGCCGGATCGTTCGAAAATCCGGCCGATTGATCGACCAGCCAGTAGGTGACCCAGTCGGTCAAGCCTAGCGATTTCAGCGCGGCGCGGCGGCCCTCTTTTATCGCGAAATGGCCGGTGCCGTAAATGCTGGAAAACTCCCTGCGTACCGCGTTTTTACGGATCAGTTCAGGCAATTCCCAGGGATTGGGTTTAAGCGGAAGGACCAGGCCATCCGGGTTGAAAAAGAAGGCTTCTTGTTCTTCCCCGTTCCAGCTCACGCCGGCGATGGTGCGATGACGCCAGTTGATTGCCCCGGGTTGATAGAGGCGAAATCCGATGCTGTAGGAATCGAGAAACGGACCTTTGAATGGACTGTAGTTGCGCTTCATGCGGCCACCTGGTCACGCGCCTCGATGCGGCTGCGTGTCCATGCCTGCACTTCGGAAAGAACCCAGGCGACAGGGGCGCCGCGTGCGTTGCTGTTGCTCAATTTGACGGGCAGGGGAAAGTTGCAGTCAGGGCGCTGCATGAGCTTGTAGATAGTGGGGCGAGCAAGGCCTACCATCGCAATGACTTCGTTGATACGAATGAGGGTTGTTGCGGGGTCGCGAGCTGGGGATTTGGTATCAATTGCTAGGATGGAAGATGTCATAGTCGTGCCTATATGGTGAGAGACAGGCACAGACTAGAGAGGGGAAAAAAAGCAAACACGGTTTGCTTTTGATTGAAATTATCGAGGTAGGTATCCACCCATAATCAGGTATTTTTTGACTGTAGGCTCGGATGCTATGCCCTCTTTTTTTACCAAGGCTTTTTTAAGCTCCCGCTCTGAAATAGTAGGATTGGCCAAAATGTGACGGTCAGCCGCACTGCGAATGCGCTCGAAGAGATCCGCGACTTCCTGCTGCTTTACCGACTCTGGCTTTCTGTTAGCCTTACCCGCAGCCGCGCCTCTTTGAGATGCCTTAGCGGAAAACGCTTTACTCAGCGCCTCGCTTAGAAAATTGGCCACATTGAAGTTACCCTTCGACACGTCGATGTCTTCAACTTGTCTGTAGAGGCTCGCCAGCATGATCGCCTTGTCGGCATCGCCCATGAATGTGCGGAAGGATTCACGAGCGTCAATTTCCCCGCCTGGATCCTTTAGTCGCTCCTTTTCGGCCAATGCACAATATTTCTTAGGATCCGTTACTTGCATTTGGGCTATGAGGTCTGCGTCAAGATCGAAGACGTAGAGTTCCGTTTCAAATAGCCAGTTGGCGAGAACTTGAATGGCTTGAATGCTCTGCACTAGGGTGTAAGTCGCGACGAGTTGCGAGTCCGCAGCGTTGTGATCAATGCTATGAAACCGTCGTATGACATTTGGCAGTGAGGCTGCATCGGCGTAGCAAGCATGTTCTTCAATCTCGTCGCGGAGTCGAAACATCGTAGCAACCACCGACCCTGCTCGATCAGGATAACGGCCATCCTCAAGCCAGAATGAGGTGGCGTAATTGGCCAGCTCCAGCGCCTCTTTGAAATACTCCCGAAACGGCGAATACAACGCTAACTCACGCACGGCCTGTTCGATATCGTCTAGTTCCCACAGCAAATTACTGACATCGAAGCCAGCAATCTCTAGGCGGCCAATTGGCATGCTCTCATCGTCCATTCACCACCCCTTGGCCCCGCTTTGCGTCACGGATGCAGCGGTTCACGACACGGTCCTCCTCGACCAACAGTGAGGTGGTTGGGCAAATGTTGTTACACGATTCGACCAAGTAACACGTCGTGTAGCGCTGACCATTTCTTCGTGTGACGTGAACTAAGTTCTTTATATTCAATTGGTTATCTAGTTTCGTTACACCAGTAACACGCGTAACACGGGGGGGGGGGGCGGGAAAGCAATCTCACACCGCCTTTCCAAACTGGCCATGCACTACATTGCCAGCTGCCAGCTCATCAAGATGGTCGGCATACCACTGCATCATCGTTACTCGTTTTTCAAGGTATTGAGCTTTGTTGTACACCCCTGAGATGCCTTCCTCTTTGTGGGCAAGCTGTGCCTCAACGTGTTCCTTCGGCCAGCCATGTTCTCGGAGCAGTGTGCTCGCTGTATGTCGAGTACCGTGTCCAACTAGGCGACCTTTGTAGCCAATTGTGGCAAAGACCTTATTGATCGTATTTTCACTAATGGTCGGATTTTTGGCTCCGACCCCGGGGAAGAGCCAACGACTGCGACCGGTTAAGCAGTGCAGCTCTTTCAGTGCTGCAACAGCTTGGTGGGGAAGGGGGCATACAAAATCCCGACGCATCTTCATCTTGGTGGCAGGAGTGGTCCAAATGGCTTTCTCAAGGTCGAATTCCTTCCATTCGGCCAAGCGGACCATCCCAGGCCGTGATGCCGTCCATACACAAAGCCATGCCGCAGTGCGGGCCGTCAGCCTGCTCGGGGTGTTTTTGAGTGCCTGGAGGAAATCAGCCAGTTCAGGCTCCAGCAAATGTGGATGCTGCTGAGTCTTAGGGGCTTGGGCCGCAATATCGCGAAGGCGGCTGCCCGGATCGTTTTCAGTCAGGCCTAAGCCGATGGCTCGCCCGAAGATCTGATTTATCCAGGTGCGACACTTCTCCGCCACGTTGTGTGCGTCTCGGGCTTCTATGGATGCCTGGAGTTCTGCGCAATCGGTACGGGTGATTTCGTCTAGAGGCTTGTCCCCCAGTGCAGGAAGTATGTCTTTGTCGAGGTAGGTGCGGATTTTGTTCAGGGTGGAGGATGCGAGACCCTTTTCCTCTTTCGCCCTCAGCCAGGCATCGGCAGCAGCTCGAAAGGTTCGGGTTTTGGCGGCATCGATAGCAGCTTTCGCGGATCGCTTTTGTTCAAGTGGATCGGCACCACTACTCACTACTTTGCGTAGATCGGCAGCTTTGTCTCGTGCCAACGCACCACTTACCTCCGGGTAACCCCCAAGCCCCATCCAAGCCCAATTGCCCGCCGGACGTTTGTAGCGAAGCTGCCAGGATTTACCACCATCAGGTTTCACCCTGAAGTAGAGGCCGTTTCCGTCCAGCTCCCGGTATTCCTTTGATTCCGGCTCCAGTCCCGCAAGTGTTGTATCTGCGAGAGGGCGGCGCTTGATGTCTGCGCGCTTCATCCTTGTATCCCAAAGTTCGGTATTTTTCTCAGGATACAAGCAGGGATACAGGGATACAACGGATAAGGGGATACAGAGGTAGATAGCCAGACACAAAAAAACCGGCTCAAGTGGCCGGTTTCTTTGGGTCTGAGAGTCTGATAGAGACTTTCAGAAACTGCTATATGGTGCCCCGAGGGAGACTCGAACTCCCACTCCTTTCGAAAACGGATTTTGAATCCGCCGCGTCTACCAATTCCGCCATCAGGGCTCAATGGCGGCGAAGTATAGAGATGAGATAACCGTTGGTCAATCAGGTACATGGAGAATTTTTGATATTTCCGCTAGACTTCCCGGCCCTGCTAGACGAACCCCATCATGCGCGTTGCTGACTTTACCTTTGAGCTCCCTGATTCGCTGATTGCTCGCCATCCTTTGGCCGAGCGTCGCGGTAGTCGCCTGTTGACCCTGGACGGGGTCAGCGGCGCCCTGGCACACCGTCAATTCACTGATTTGCTCGAGCATTTGCGCCCGGGCGATTTGATGGTGTTCAACAATACCCGGGTGATTCCGGCGCGGCTGTTTGGCCAGAAGGCTTCCGGCGGCAAGCTGGAAATCCTGGTGGAGCGGGTGCTCGACAGTCATCGCGTGCTGGCCCATGTGCGTTCCAGCAAGTCGCCAAAACCGGGTTCGAAGATCCTGATCGACGGCGGTGGCGAGGCCGAGATGCTGGCGCGTCACGATGCGTTGTTCGAGCTGGGGTTTGCTGAAGAGGTGTTGCCGCTGCTCGACCGTGTCGGGCACATGCCGTTGCCTCCTTATATAGACCGCCCGGATGAAGGCTCGGACCGCGAGCGTTATCAGACGGTGTACGCCGAGCGCCTGGGCGCGGTGGCGGCGCCGACGGCGGGGCTGCATTTCGACCAGCCGCTGATGGAGGCGATTGCCGCCAAGGGCATCGAGACTGCGTTCGTGACCTTGCACGTTGGCGCCGGCACCTTTCAGCCGGTGCGCGTCGAAAAGATTGAAGATCACCACATGCACAGCGAATGGCTGGAAGTCGGTCAGGACGTGGTCGATGCCGTTGCGGCCTGCCGCGCTCGCGGTGGTCGCGTGGTGGCTGTGGGAACCACCAGCGTGCGTTCTCTGGAAAGCGCCGCTCGTGATGGCGTGCTCAAGCCGTTCAGTGGCGATACCGACATCTTTATCTACCCGGGGCGGCCGTTTCATGTGGTCGATGCCCTGGTTACCAACTTCCATTTGCCCGAATCCACGCTGTTGATGCTGGTTTCGGCATTCGCCGGTTATCCCGAGACCATGGCCGCCTATAAAGCCGCCGTCGACAACGAATACCGCTTTTTCAGCTACGGTGATGCGATGTTTATCACCCGTAATCCCGCACCACGTGGCCCTGAGGAAACAGAATGAGTCGCACCAGTCGCATGTCTTTTGAGCTCCTTGCCACCGATGGCAAGGCTCGTCGCGGTCGTTTGACCTTCCCGCGCGGTACCGTCGAGACCCCGGCCTTCATGCCGGTGGGCACCTACGGCACGGTCAAGGGTATGTTGCCGCGGGATATCACCGCCACTGGCGCGGAAATCATTCTGGGTAACACCTTCCACTTGTGGCTGCGTCCTGGCACCGAAGTGATCAAGAAGCACGGCGACCTGCACGATTTCATGCAGTGGAAAGGCCCGATTCTTACAGACTCCGGCGGTTTTCAGGTGTTCAGCCTGGGCGCGATGCGCAAGATCAAGGAGGAGGGCGTGACCTTCGCTTCTCCGGTCGACGGCGCCAAAGTGTTCATGGGCCCGGAAGAGTCGATGCAGGTCCAGCGCGATCTGGGCTCGGACATCGTGATGATTTTCGACGAATGCACCCCGTATCCGGCCGATGAAGACGTCGCTCGCGTCTCGATGGAACTGTCGTTGCGCTGGGCCCAGCGTTCGAAAAACGCCCATGGCGACAACACCGCAGCATTGTTCGGCATCGTTCAGGGCGGCATGCACCAGGATTTGCGCATGCGCTCGCTGGAAGGCCTCGACAAGATCGGCTTCGATGGCCTGGCCATCGGCGGTCTGTCGGTGGGCGAGCCCAAGCACGAGATGATCAAAGTGCTGGATTACCTGCCGGGCCAGATGCCGGCTGACAAACCTCGTTACCTTATGGGCGTTGGCAAACCGGAAGATCTGGTTGAGGGTGTGCGCCGCGGTGTGGACATGTTCGATTGCGTGATGCCAACCCGTAATGCCCGCAATGGGCATCTGTTCATTGATACAGGCGTGCTGAAGATCCGTAACGCGTTCCATCGCCATGATGATTCGCCGCTGGATCCAACCTGCGATTGCTACACCTGCCAGAACTTCTCCCGCGCTTATCTGCATCATCTGGACAAATGCGGCGAAATGCTGGGTAGCATGTTGAATACCATCCACAATTTGCGCCATTACCAGGTGCTTATGGCTGGTTTGCGCGAGGCTATTCAACAGGGTACATTGGCCGCCTTTGTCGATGCCTTCTATGCCAAACGCGGTTTACCTGTTCCGCCTTTGGACTGAGTTTCCTGACCCCAAGATTCAACATTTGCAACTGGAGTGCTAAATGAGCTTTTTTATCTCTAATGCCATGGCTGACGCTGCTGCACCTGCGGCAGCCCCGATGGGCGGCGGTTTCGAGTGGATTTTCCTGGTCGGCTTCCTGGTCATCTTCTACCTGATGATCTGGCGTCCACAGGCCAAGCGCGCCAAAGAGCAGAAAACCCTGCTGAGCAGCCTGCAAAAAGGTGACGAAGTTGTGACCACCGGTGGTATCGCCGGCAAGATCACCAAAGTGTCCGACGACTTCGTTGTCCTGGAAGTCTCTGACACCGTCGAAATGAAATTCCAGAAAGGCGCCATCGCCGCCACGCTGCCAAAAGGCACGCTCAAAGCGATCTAAGTTCCAACTTCTACTCAATCGACGGGGCGCGCAAGGCGCCCCGCGTCATAAGCGGGCGGCGTGATGCTGAACAAATACCCTCTGTGGAAATACATTCTGATCCTGGCGGTGCTGGCGATCGGTCTGATTTATTCCGCTCCCAATCTATACCCTGATGACCCGGCCATTCAGGTCAGCGGTGCAAGCACTGCACTGCAGGTTACTCAGGCTGATCTGGATCGTGTGAGCACCGCGCTCAAGGATTCCGGGATCAACGTCAAGGCGGCCACCCTGGCTGAAGGCGGCAAGGGCGGTCTGATCCGTCTGACCAAGGCTGAAGATCAGCTGCCAGCCAAAGACGTCGTACGCAAGGCATTGGGTGATGACTACGTCGTTGCATTGAACCTGGCCCAAACGACCCCGCAATGGCTGCGCAGCCTTGGCGCGCACCCGATGAAACTGGGTCTGGACTTGTCCGGTGGTGTGCACTTCCTGCTGGAAGTGGACATGGATAAAGCCCTCGATGCACGCCTGAAAGTCTACGAAGGCGACGTCAAGAGCCTGTTGCGCAAAGAGCGTCTGCGCTATCGCAGCCTGCCGCAACTGGGCGGTGCCATTCAGCTGGGCTTCACTGATGAAGCAGCCCGTGAAGAGGCGCGTGCGCTGATTCGCAAGAACTTCAACGATTTCGATATTGTTCCGGCCGACCTCAATGGCCAACCGGTACTGCGTCTGGCGATGACCCCGGCCAAGCTGGCGGAAATCCGCGAATACTCCATCAAGCAGAACTTGACCACGGTACGTAACCGCGTCAACGAGCTGGGTGTTGCCGAACCTATCGTTCAGCGTCAAGGCGCCAACCGCATCGTGGTTGAGCTGCCGGGCGTGCAAGACACTGCAGAAGCCAAGCGTATCCTCGGCAAGACGGCCAACCTTGAGTTCCGTCTGGCGGCTGAGCCTGGTGCTTCGAAAGCCACTTCCGAATCGTTCGAGTTCCGGGAAGGCAATCGTCCTCCGGCGCTGATCGAGCGTGGCTTGATCATCACCGGTGACCAGGTGACTGACGCCAAGGCTGGCTTCGGCGAGCAAGGCACGCCAGAAGTGAACATCCGTCTGGATGGCCATGGCGGCGAGCTGATGAATCGCGCGACGCGTAACAACGTCGGTCGCAGCATGGCGGTGATCTTCATCGAGCAACGTCCTGTCACTACTTACGTCAAGCAAGTGGTCAACGGCGTCGAGAAAGACGTACCGGTTCAGACGTTCAAAGAAGAGAAGAAAATCATCAGCCTGGCGACCATTCAGTCGCCGCTGGGTGCCCAGTTCCGCATCACCGGCCTGACCGGCCAGGGCGAGTCGTCCGAGCTGGCATTGCTGCTGCGTGCCGGTGGTCTGGCGGCACCGATGTACTTCGCTGAAGAACGTACCATCGGTCCAAGCCTGGGTGCCGACAACATCACCAAAGGTATCGATGCATCGCTGTGGGGCATGCTGTTTGTCTCGCTGTTCATCATGGCCATCTACCGCTTCTTCGGCCTCATCGCCACCGTTGCGCTGACGGTGAACATGGTGATGCTGCTGGCCCTGATGTCGCTGCTGGGTGCAACGCTGACCCTGCCAGGTATCGCCGGTATCGTGTTGACCATGGGTATGGCGGTCGACGCCAACGTACTGATCTTCTCGCGGATACGTGAAGAGATTGCGGCCGGCATGAGCGTGCAGCGGGCAATCAACGAAGGCTTCGGCCGGGCATTCACCGCGATTCTCGACGCCAACCTGACAACCTTGTTGGTCGGCGGGATTCTCTTTGCCATGGGCACCGGCCCGGTCAAGGGCTTCGCAGTGACCATGTCCCTGGGGATCTTTACCTCGATGTTCACGGCCATCATGGTGACCCGCGCGATGGTCAACCTGATCTTCGGCGGTCGTGACTTCAAGAAGTTGTGGATTTAAGGGGCTGCCATGTTACGTACAATCAACTTCATGGGCGTTCGCAACGTTGCGTTCGGCGTCACATTGTTCCTTACGGTTCTGGCTCTGTTCAGCGTCGCCACCAAGGGCATGAACTGGGGGCTGGACTTCACCGGCGGTACGCTCATCGAGCTGACCTACGAGCGTCCGGCTGACGTCACCAAGGTGCGTGAGCAACTGGTGACGTCGGGTTATCAGGAGGCAATCGTACAGAGCTTCGGTGCGACTACCGATTTGCTGGTGCGTATGCCAGGTGATGACCCGCAACTGGGTCACCAGGTGGCCGAGGCCTTGCAGAAGCTCGGTGGCGACAACCCTGCGGTGGTCAAGCGTGTCGAATTCGTCGGCCCTCAGGTCGGTGAAGAACTGCGCGACCAGGGCGGCCTCGGCATGCTGATGGCGCTGGGTGGCATTTTGATTTACCTGGCTTTCCGCTTTCAGTGGAAGTTTGCAGTCGGTGCGATCATTTCGCTGATCCACGACGTGATCGTGACCATCGGTATCCTGTCGTTCTTCCAGATCACCTTCGACCTGACGGTACTGGCGGCGGTGCTGGCGATCATTGGCTACTCGCTCAACGACACCATCGTGGTATTCGACCGGGTTCGTGAGAACTTCCGGGTACTGCGCAAGGCCAGCCTGATCGAGAACATCAACATCTCGACTACGCAAACCCTGCTGCGGACCATGGCGACGTCGATCTCCACGTTGCTGGCGATCGCAGCCTTGTTGTTCTTCGGTGGCGACAACCTGTTCGGCTTCTCCTTCGCCCTGTTCATCGGTGTTCTGGCGGGTACTTACTCGTCGATCTACATCGCGAACGTGGTGCTGATCTGGCTGAACCTGAGCAGCGAGGACCTGATTCCCGCTGCAGTGGCAGAGACTGAAGTCGACGACCGTCCATAACGGTTATCGCTTTTCCAGCTGAAGCCCGAGAAGGCGCGAGTATTGAACTCGCGCCTTTTTTTATGCTCCAAGGCTGGGAGAAGCGCGGGTTTGTCCCGTCTGTGATGGTCAGGAGGTTCATGTGAACAAGTCGTTGCTGGTTGGTGCGGTATTGGGTGCTGTCGGTGTCACTGCCGGGGGTGCTGTTGCCACCTACAACCTGGTTAAAAGCGGCCCTGAGTATGCGCAAGTGTTGGCCGTTGAACCGGTCAAGACACAAATCAAGACTCCACGTGAAGTGTGCAAGGACGTTACGGTTACCCGGCAAGCGCCGGTGAAAGATCAACACCAGATCGCCGGTACGGTGGTCGGCGCGCTGGCGGGTGGCCTGTTGGGCAACCAGATCGGCGGCGGTACAGGCAAGAAAATCGCCACAGTGGCCGGTGCGGTCGGCGGCGGTTATGCGGGTAACAAGGTGCAGGAAGGCATGCAGGAGCGTGACACCTACACCACCACTCAAACCCGCTGTAACACCGTGAATGACATCAGCGACAAAGTTGTAGGCTATGACGTTCGTTATTCGCTGGATGGCAAGGAAGGCAAAGTGCGGATGGATCGCGATCCGGGCAACCAGATTCCGGTCGACAAGGAAGGCAAGTTGATCCTGAGCCAGAACGAACCGGCTCAACAATAAACTAAGCGCCTCAAGCAAAAAGAAGCATCTCGAGAGGGATGCTTTTTTTGTGCCTGAATTTTATGTTCGCCGCCAACGTGCTATGAAAGACTTCTCATTTTTCGCGGCCTTGCGCCTGCCTGTCCGAGACCTCATGCCTGCCATTGATCATCCCCTGATAGACCAGTTCCTTGACGCCCTGTGGCTGGAAAAAGGCCTGTCCGATAATACCCGCGATGCTTATCGCAGCGACCTGGCCCTGTTCAACGGTTGGTTGCAGGAAAAGAATCTGGAGTTGATCAACGCCGGTCGCGAGTTGATCCTCGATCACCTGGCCTGGCGTTTGGAACAACACTACAAACCCCGTTCCACGGCGCGATTTCTTTCCGGTGTGCGTGGCTTCTATCGCTATTTGTTGCGGGAAAAGCTGATCGCGGTCGATCCGACATTGCGTGTCGATATGCCTCAGCTAGGCAGGCCGTTGCCTAAGTCCTTGTCGGAAGCCGATGTGGAATCGCTGCTGGCCGCGCCAGACCTGAGCGAAGCCATCGGCCAGCGAGACCGCGCCATGCTGGAAGTGCTTTACGCCTGTGGCTTGCGGGTTACGGAGCTGATCAGCCTGACGCTGGAACAGGTCAACCTGCGCCAAGGCGTGTTGCGGGTGATGGGCAAGGGCAGCAAGGAACGACTGGTGCCGATGGGCGAGGAGGCGATTGTCTGGGTCGAGCGCTACATGCGCGATGCCCGTGGCGAGTTGCTAGGCGGGCGTCCCAGCGATGTACTGTTCCCCAGCCTGCGCGGCGAGCAGATGACCCGCCAGACTTTCTGGCATCGCATCAAGCACCAGGCCAAGGTCGCCGGGATCAGCAAGTCACTGTCGCCGCACACGCTACGCCACGCTTTCGCCACGCACTTGCTCAATCACGGCGCCGATTTGCGCGTGGTGCAAATGCTGCTCGGCCACAGCGATCTGTCGACCACCCAGATCTATACTCACGTCGCCCGCGCGCGCTTGCAGGACCTGCATGCCAAGCATCACCCCAGAGGCTAGCGTAAACCCTGTGGCGAGGGAGCTTGCTCCCGCTGGGTTGCGTAGCAACCCCAAAACCAGGCGCTGCATTTATTCAGGAAAGCCCGACTGGCCTATTTGCGACTGCTACGCAGCCGAGCGGGAGCAAGCTCCCTCGCCACAATAATGGGTGTCAGTCAGGCATGGGTGTCTCGCGTCACCCGCATTCGGCCACGGGGGCCTTATGTGGTAGGCTTTGCCGGTTTGCACGATGGGCGGTTATGACCCGGTGTTTCGGCACGGGTGTTCTGATCGTCCCATTTGTCCGCCTTCAGGAGTTCTCATGCGTCTGACCCAGATTTTCGCCGCCGCAGCCATTGCGTTGGTCAGTACTTTTGCCGTCGCCGATGACACGGCCGACAAAGCCATTCGTAAAAGCCTGCAAACCCTTGAGCTCGATGTGCCGGTCGAAAGCATTACCGCCAGCCCGTTGCCAGGTCTGTATGAAGTCAAACTCAAGGGCAGCCGTGTGCTTTACGCCAGCGCCGATGGCCAATACGTCGTTCAGGGTTACCTGTTCCAGCTCAAGGACGGCAAACCGGTCAACCTGACCGAGAAGACCGAGCGCCTGGGTGTTTCCAAACTGATCAATAACATTCCAGTGGCTGAAACCGTGGTTTACCCGGCCATCGGTGAAACCAAGTCGCACATCACCGTGTTCACCGACACCACCTGCCCGTATTGCCACAAGCTGCACGCCGAAGTGCCGGCGTTGAACAAGCTGGGTATCGAAGTGCGTTATGTTGCGTTCCCGCGCCAGGGCCTGGGTTCGGCGGGTGACGAGCAATTGCAAGCCGTGTGGTGCTCCAAGGACAAGAAAGCGGCCATGGACAAAATGGTCGATGGCAAGGAAATCAAGGCCGCCAAGTGCGAGAACCCGGTAGCCAAGCAGTTCGCCCTCGGCCAGTCGATCGGCGTGAACGGTACACCGGCCATCGTTTTGGCTGATGGACAGGTCATTCCGGGCTACCAGCCTGCGCCACAAGTCGCCAAACTGGCATTGGGCGCGAAATAGTTTCGCATCGTCATGGTCAGCCTTTGACGATCATGGTTCGGCGGCAATATTGTCGGGCCATTAATCGAGAGCCGCGAATATGCGGTTGTTTTCACGGCCGGCCTTGAGTCGGCCGTTTTATGGGGAGTTCACAGTGAAACCGGTCAAAGTAGGCATCTGTGGGTTAGGGACCGTCGGTGGCGGTACCTTCAACGTACTTCAGCGCAACGCCGAGGAAATTGCTCGTCGTGCCGGGCGTGGAATCGAAGTGGCACAAATTGCCATGCGCACGCCAAAGCCTCAGTTCCAGACGACCGGTATTGCGATTACCAACGATGTGTTCGAAGTGGCCACGAACCCTGAGATCGACATCGTTATAGAGCTGATGGGCGGCTACACCGTTGCCCGCGAGCTGGTACTCAAGGCCATCGAGAATGGCAAGCATGTGGTCACCGCGAACAAGGCACTGATTGCCGTTCACGGTAATGAAATTTTCGCCAAGGCTCGCGAGAAGGGCGTCATCGTGGCGTTCGAAGCGGCTGTGGCCGGCGGCATTCCTGTGATCAAAGCGATCCGTGAAGGTTTGTCCGCCAACCGCATCAACTGGGTGGCCGGGATCATCAATGGCACAGGCAACTTCATCCTCACCGAAATGCGTGAGAAGGGTCGCACCTTCGAAGACGTACTCGCCGAAGCGCAAGCCCTGGGTTACGCCGAAGCCGACCCGACCTTCGACGTCGAAGGCATTGACGCAGCCCACAAGCTGACGATCCTGGCGTCTATCGCTTTCGGCATTCCGCTGCAATTCGACAAGGCTTACACCGAAGGCATCACCAAGCTGACCACCGCTGACGTGAACTACGCCGAAGCGCTGGGCTATCGCATTAAGCACCTGGGCGTGGCGCGTAGCACCGCGGCCGGTATCGAGTTGCGTGTGCACCCGACGCTGATCCCGGCCGATCGCTTGCTCGCCAACGTCAACGGCGTGATGAACGCGGTGATGGTCAACGGTGATGCTGCCGGTTCGACCCTGTTCTACGGCGCCGGCGCCGGCATGGAACCGACCGCTTCGTCGGTGATCGCTGACCTGGTGGACGTGGTTCGCGCCATGACTTCCGATCCGGAAAACCGCGTGCCGCATCTGGCCTTCCAGCCGGATTCGCTGTCGGCCCATCCGATCCTGCCGATCGAAGCCTGCGAAAGCGCTTACTACCTGCGCATTCAGGCCAAGGACCATCCGGGCGTGTTGGCTCAGGTGGCGAGCATCCTGTCGGAGCGCGGTATCAACATCGAATCGATCATGCAGAAAGAAGTCGAAGAGCAAGACGGTCTGGTGCCAATGATCCTGCTGACGCACCGTGTGCTGGAACAGCACATGAACGACGCGATCAGCGCCCTGGAGGCCTTGGAAGGCGTGGTCGGCCCGGTCGTACGAATCCGCGTCGAGCACTTGAACTAACAACAGCAGCGGCAAGCTGCAAGCCTCAAGCGGCAAGTCAAAGGCAGTTCGGCTTTTACTTGCAGCTTGTAGCTCGTAGCTTGCAGCTCAAACCAAAGGTTTGCCCCTATGCGTTATATCAGTACCCGCGGCCAGGCACCGGCCCTGAATTTCGAAGACGTCCTGCTGGCCGGTTTGGCCACGGATGGCGGCCTGTACGTGCCGGAGAACCTGCCTCGTTTTACCCAGGAAGAGATCGCTTCCTGGGCCGGCCTGCCGTATCACGAGCTGGCCTTCCGGGTGATGCGTCCGTTCGTGACCGGCAGCATTCCCGATGCCGATTTCAAAAAGATTCTTGAAGAAACGTATGGCGTGTTTTCCCACAACGCCGTTGCGCCACTGCGTCAGCTCAATGGCAACGAATGGGTACTGGAGCTGTTCCACGGCCCGACCCTGGCATTCAAGGACTTCGCCCTGCAACTGCTCGGTCGTCTGCTCGACTACGTGCTGGAAAAGCGCGGCGAACGCGTGGTGATTGTTGGCGCCACCTCCGGTGACACCGGCTCGGCCGCCATCGAAGGCTGCAAGCACTGCGAAAACGTCGACATCTTCATCCTGCACCCGCACAACCGTGTGTCCGAAGTGCAGCGTCGCCAGATGACCACCATCTTCGGCGAAAACATCCATAACATTGCCATCGAAGGCAACTTCGATGACTGCCAGGAAATGGTCAAGGCCAGCTTCGCCGACCAGAGCTTCCTCAAGGGTACGCGCCTGGTGGCGGTGAACTCGATCAACTGGGCGCGGATCATGGCCCAGATCGTTTACTACTTCCACGCAGCCCTGCAGCTGGGTGGCCCGGCGCGTTCGGTGTCGTTCTCGGTGCCAACCGGCAACTTCGGCGATATCTTCGCCGGTTACCTGGCGCGCAACATGGGCCTGCCGATCAATCAGTTGATCGTCGCCACCAACCGCAACGACATCCTGCACCGCTTCATGAGCGGCAATCAGTACGTCAAGGAAACCCTGCACGCGACGTTATCGCCGTCGATGGACATCATGGTGTCGTCGAACTTCGAACGCCTGCTGTTCGACTTGCACGGTCGTAACGGCGCGGCAATTGCCGGTTTGATGGACACCTTCAAGCAGGGCGGCGGTTTCAGCGTCGAAGAGGAGCGCTGGACCGAGGCACGCAAACTGTTCGATTCGCTGGCCGTGGACGACGCCCAAACATGCGAAACCATTGCCGAAGTGTTTGAGCAAACCGGCGAACTGCTGGACCCACACACCGCTATCGGCGTGAAGGCTGCGCGCGAATGCCGACGTAGCCTGGATATCCCGATGGTGATCCTCGGTACAGCCCATCCGGTCAAATTCCCGGACGCAGTGGAAAAAGCTGGTGTAGGAAAAGCGCTCGAACTACCTGCACATCTTTCTGATTTGTTTGAGCGAGATGAGCGTTACACCGTATTGCCGAACGACCTGAAAGCCGTGCAGGCCTTTGTCAGTCAGCATGGCAACCGCGGCAAGCCGCTGTAACCGGTAAAAGCTGTCACATTTTGAAGCCCGTCTCCTGACGGGCTTTCTCATTTCTGCATGCCACACTTGCCGGGTTTCGTAAAAGAAGAGCCGCCCATGAAGGACGGGCGAGACGATCACCAAGGAAGTGGCAATGCTGTTTTTCAGAGGGTTTAAACCAGCCGTGTGCTGGATGTTTTTGCTGGGCACCCTGGGTTTTGGGCCATGGGTGAAGGCCGCACAATTGACGACACATGAGTCCCGGGAGTCAACCACCGTCGAACGTATTGAGCTGGACGCTCAGGAGCGGCAATGGATTGCTGAACATCCGATGGTGATCGTGGCGTCAGTGCAGTACCCGCTGTATCTGTTCAAGGATGAGCACGGTCACTGGAGCGGTTTGAACAACGACATTCTCAACCGCATCAGCGCCATGACAGGGTTGCGGTTCGTCCATGAAGAGTCGTTTTCCACCGACCAATTGCTGGAGCGCCTGGAAAGCGGCGCGGCAGAAATGAGTACAACGTTGGCAATGAATGATGAGCGCAAGGAGTTTCTGGATTTCAGCCATGCATTCGGCGGGGCGGGCTGGGTACTCGTAGGACTGGCCGGCACCCCCGCGATACAGTCCCTGAAACAGCTGTCGAAAAGAGTCCTGGTATTGCCGACCCGGCACGCCCTGGAAGGTACGATTCGTCGTGACTACCCGGCAATTGAGCTGCGGTCGGTCAAAACCTATGCTGAAGCCCGGGCTCTGGTAGAAAGCGGCGAGGCCTACGCCACCATTGAGAACGAAATTGGCGCGCAGCTCTATCCCTCGGGCCGGCTCAAGGTCGGGCATGCGGTGGAGGGTAAATGGGAGGCTGATCATTTGGCCGTCCGCAAAGCGCAGCCACAGTTGTTGAGCATCCTCAACAAGGCGCTCGAAGCATTTCCACCCGACGAATTACGCGCCATGCGGTTGAAATGGCTGAACGGAATTGCGTCGGTACACGCGCCCTCGACCTGGCAACGGATAACCCATTGGGGGTGCTGGAGCCTGTTCATCGTTAGCCTGTTCGGCTTGCTCTCATTGCTGTGGAACCGCAGGCTCGCGGCACTGATCAAGCAACGTCGGGACGCCGAGAAAGACCTCAATGACCAGCTCGCCTTCCAGCACGCCTTGATAGATGCCATGCCCGATCCGATGTTCGTGCGTGATCTGCAAGGGCGTTTGATCATGTGCAACAAAAGCTATGAAGAGCGTTTGTCGACCCGCTTCGACCAGGTTCAGGGGCGACAGCTGACCGAACTTGATGTCTTGCCCAAAGCGACTGCCGAGCAGCTGCACACCGAGTTTATGGCCCAGCTAGGTACTCACAAGACCCGTTTCAGCGAGCGTCAATTGATGTTCAAGGATGGCGTCAGGGACATCTATCAGTGGACGGTGCCGTTTTACAGCGCGGACGGACAATTGCGAGGACTGCTGGGCGGGTGGAGCGACATTGGTAAGCGTACACGCCAGGTGTGAAGTGGTAATGCCTGTCAGTCAGGCGCAATCCCTGTGGGAGCGGGCTTGCTCGCGAAGAGGGAATATCAGTCGACATTAATATTGCCTGGCACACCGCCTTCGCGAGCAAGCCCGCTCCCACAAGTTCTGCACCTGGCATTAAACGTGAGTCAGCTGTTTTTTTACTGTCATCTTGACCGTGCATGCTCTATTTACCAGAGGCGCCGGTGCGCCTGCCGTTGGAATTCAGAACTTTCTTCTCGGGCCTGTGGTCATTTACTGTGGACACGCCCCAGGCACTTTGTTTTCGGACTATTGAGTGGTGATCGAGATGGAAAGTATCAGTCTATTGCTCGGTGAGGCTCTGAGCCCGTATCAGGTCACGTTGACCCCGTCGGGTGCCCATGGCGAGTGTTTGGTGACATTGAAAAGTACGAGCGGCGCAACCGTGGTTGAACGGACGTTCAATCACGACCAGTTAACCGATAAACGTCTGCTGACGGATGTCGTCGACGGCCTGCACCGTGACGTGCTGATTGCTGAAGGACGCCTGGAGCCCTGTGTCATCGCAGCGTTGCGCAATGCGGCTCAGGACAAGATCCTGGCCAGCCGAAATTGAATGATTTTTTGTGGGAACCTTCCTGCGCCCCGTTCAGTCAGACTTTGTAACAGCAGGATCAAGCATTGTGCTCCGGTGCTTGTAGCTTGTTGTCACTGGCCTGATTCAGGCCACGTTTAACCCCGAGATGTCTCCCCACTTCTCGGGGTTTCTTTTTGCCTGCGATTTGTCATTGCGCGGCCTGACGCTCGAAAAAGGCTCTGGTTTCTTCCAGGTAGTCCTTGCGTCTTTGTGGGTCGAGCCAGTCGGCGTATAGCGGGGCCAGGCGCTCGCGGGGCAATGCACGCAATAGCTGGTTGATTTCACTGATCGCCTGTCGCCCCTGGGGCGTGTTCGAGCAGCCGATGTATCCGGACAAGTATTTACCCGTGCCTTTGACCGGATAAAACTCCAACTGATCATCGGCAATCTGTTCCTGGTGAGCCTGATAGCGGATTTCCGGCCAGTAACCCAAGACCACTTGCAAGCGACCCAGGCGCTGCATCTGCAACAGATTGCCGAGGGCGTCGTTGCCGTAGTGAGCCGTCAGCACGCCGGGCGGCGCTTGTTGCAGCAACGTGTCGAGGATTTGACCGTAACGACGCTCGGCGACCACACCGACTTTCTCTCGACCGCTGGCCAACAATGCTGCCAGATCGACTTCATCGCCAAAGAGAAAAGGCTTCAGAGCCGACCGATCTTCACGTCGGATCACCAGCCCATTGCTGACTGCCCGGAAGACCGGTATGGAAAACGCAATCCAGTGTTCGCGCTCCTCGCTCCAGATCAGCGAGGGGTCGCAAGTGAAAGACTTCTCATGGAGCATTTGCATGCCACGGGCACGATTGACCCGCATCAGGGTGTGTTCGTACTGGGGCATCCCGGCGATCAACAGCGGCATCAACTGATCGATAACGCCTTGGCCTTTTTTCGGGCCTTCGAAGACCGTCAGTGGCGGCAGGTCGCGCAGCAGCCAGAACAAATGTTCCTTAGGTTGCGCCAGGGCCGGGGATATCAGCCCCGCCAACAGCCCGAGCAGCACTAGCACACGCCCGATGCCGGCGTAATCGATTGCGGATGAAAGCAGGCGCTTCAGCTTAGATGGCCCCGTCTTCACGCAACCGTGTGATCTGTGCCGAGTCGTAGCCAAGGTCGTGGAGCACCTGCGCATTGTGCTCACCCAACTGCGGCCCGACCCATTCGGAGCTGCCGGGCGTCTCAGAGAGTTTTGGCACAATGCCGGGCATTTTGAAGTCCTTGCCGTCGGGCAGCTTGGCTTGCAAAAACATTTCCCGGGCCAGGTACTGCGGATCGCTGAACATATCTTCGGCACTGAAGATTCGGCTGGCGGGAACGTCGGCCTGGTTCAGCTGTTCGATCACGGCGTCCAGCGGCAGCGAGTTGACCCAGCGATCGATCACACCGTAAATCTCGTCGCGACGGCTGTCACGCCCATCGTTGCTCGCCAGCACAGGGTCATTGGCCAGGTCTTCGCGACCGATGACCAGCATGAAACGCTTGAAGATCGCATCGCCATTGGCGCCGATTTGCACGTGTTTGCCATCAGCGCTGGTATGGATAGAGGAGGGCGTGATACCCGGCATGATGTTGCCGGTGCGTTCGCGGATGAAGCCGAACACATCGAACTCCGGGACCATGCTTTCCATCATGGCGAAGATCGCTTCGTACAACGCCACATCCACCACTTGGCCCAAGCCGCCGTTGACCTCGCGATGACGCAAGGCCATCAGTGCGCCGATCACGCCCCAGAGCGCGGCAATCGAATCGCCGATGGAAATCCCGGTGCGCACCGGCGGCCGGTCCTCGAACCCGGTGATGTAGCGCAGGCCGCCCATGGACTCACCGACCGCGCCGAAGCCTGGCTGATCTTTCATCGGTCCGGTCTGGCCAAAACCCGAAAGCCGCACCATCACCAGTTTCGGGTTCAGTGCATGCAAGACGTCCCAGCCCAGGCCAAGCTTTTCCAGCACGCCAGGGCGAAAATTCTCGATCAGGATGTCTGCTTCGCTGAGCAGCTGTTTCAGGATCGCCAGGCCATCGGGGTGTTTCAGGTTCAGGGTCAAAGATTTCTTGTTACGCGCCTGAACGAACCACCACAGCGAAGTGCCTTCATACAGCTTGCGCCATTTGCGCAACGGATCACCGCCGTCCGGGGATTCGATCTTGATCACTTCGGCGCCGAACTCGCCGCAAATACGCGAGGCAAACGGCCCGGCAATCAACGTACCCAATTCGATGACTTTCAGACCCGAGAGCGGTTTGTTGGAGAACGGCATACTGAATCCTGTAGGACAAAGGCTGAGCGAATGCAGAGTTTTAACATAGGCCGACGCCCATCGCCCAAAGTTGATGCCTTCAATTCGTTGATTGCCTGTTGCATCGGTTAGACTTGCCGCCTTTCCTCGTATCAAGAAGCCCGTTCATGGCCCAGCCGTCCACGACCTACAAGTTTGAACTGAACCTCACCGACCTCGACCGCAGTGTCTACGAGAATGTGAAGCAGACCATTGCCCGTCACCCTTCGGAAACCGAAGAGCGCATGACCGTGCGGCTGCTGGCCTACGCCTTCTGGTACAACGAACAGCTGTCCTTCGGTCGCGGTCTGTCAGACGTGGATGAACCGGCGCTGTGGGAAAAGAGCCTGGATGATCGTGTACTGCACTGGATCGAAGTCGGCCAGCCAGACGCCGATCGCCTGACCTGGTGCTCGCGCCGCACCGAGCGCACCAGCCTGCTGGCTTACGGCAGCCTGCGGGTCTGGGAAACCAAAGTGATCCCGGCGATCAAGAACCTGAAAAACGTTCACATCGCCGCCGTGCCTCAGGACGTGCTGGAAACCCTGGCCAAGGACATGCCGCGCGTTATCAAGTGGGATGTGATGATCAGCGAAGGAACGATTTTCGTCACCGACGACCGTGGTCAGCACGAAGTCCAGTTGCAGTGGCTGAGCGGTGAACGCGGCTGATTATTCGCCGCTGAACCGCTTTACCCGGTTTTATCCTACGTATTCAAGAGAAGCACCTGTCACCCCATGCGCATCGAACCTCGCCTGTTGCCCGATACCCTGCCATTCCTCGGTGATATTCCACCGCTGCTGACCCGCCTTTACGCAGCTCGCGGCGTGCAATCCGAGGCTGAACTGGACAAGAGCCTGGCGCGGTTGATTCCATATCAACAGCTCAAAGGCATCGATGCCGCGGTGGATTTGCTGGTGACGGCTCTGGAACAGCGTCAGCGGATTCTGATCGTCGGCGACTTCGACGCCGACGGTGCGACGGCCAGTACCGTGGGCCTGCTGGGGTTGCGCCTGCTGGGCGCGGCGCACGTCGACTATCTGGTGCCGAACCGATTCGAATATGGCTACGGCCTGACACCGGAAATCGTCGGAGTGGCGCTGACCCGCGAGCCGCACCTGCTGATCACCGTGGACAACGGCATCTCCAGCGTCGAAGGTGTGGCGGCGGCGAAAAAGGCCGGGCTCAAGGTGCTGGTCACCGATCACCACTTGCCCGGCGATGAACTGCCGTTGGCCGATGCCATCGTTAATCCGAATCAGCCGGGTTGCGCGTTTCCGAGCAAAGCCCTGGCCGGAGTCGGGGTGATCTTCTATGTACTGATGGCCCTGCGCGCGCGCTTGCGCAGCCTGGGTTGGTACGAGAGCAAGCCGCAGCCGAACATTGGCGAACTGCTGGACCTGGTGGCACTGGGCAGCGTCGCCGACGTGGTGCCGCTGGATGCCAACAACCGGATTCTGGTGCATCAGGGGCTGGAGCGGATTCGCGCCGGGCGTGCGCGGCCGGGGATCAAGGCGATCCTTGAAGTGGCCAAGCGCGACCATTCGCGCATCACCTCCACTGATCTCGGCTTCATCCTCGGCCCACGTCTGAACGCGGCGGGGCGTCTGGACGACATGAGCCTGGGCATCGAATGCCTGCTCACCGAAGACGCGGGTGCTGCCCGTGAAATGGCCGCTCAACTGGACGGCATGAACCAGGACCGCAAATCCATCGAGCAGGGCATGCAGCGTGAGGCGCTGGCCCAACTCAAGGATTTGCCGGTGGAGTCGATGCCGTTCGGCCTGTGCCTGTTCGATCCCGAGTGGCACCAAGGTGTCATCGGAATCCTCGCCTCGCGTATGAAAGAGCGCTATTTCCGTCCGACCATTGCCTTTGCCGATGCCGGCGATGGCCTGCTCAAGGGCTCGGGGCGTTCGGTTCAGGGCTTTCATATTCGCGACGCCTTGAGCGTGGTCGCGGCGCAACATCCGAACCTGATCAGCAAATACGGCGGCCACGCCATGGCGGCGGGCCTGACCTTGCCGGAAGCGAATTTTCCGTTATTTGCCGAGGCTTTTGACGCTGAAGTGCGTAGGCAACTGCGCGAAGAAGACCTGACCGGGCGCCTGCTGTCGGATGGCACTTTGGCGGTCGAAGAGTTTCACCTGGAGCTGGCCCGCGCCCTGCGCCACGCCGGGCCTTGGGGGCAACACTTCCCGGAGCCGCTGTTTCATGGGGTGTTTCAGTTGGTCGAGCAACGCGTTGTGGGGGAGCGGCACCTCAAAGTGGTGCTGAGAAGTGAATGCGGTTCGGTGAAGCTGGACGGCATTGCCTTTGGTATCGACCGTGATATCTGGCCAAATCCGACCATCAAGTGGGTTGAACTGGCTTACAAGCTCGACCTCAATGAGTTCCGTGGGAACGAGACCGTTCAGTTGATGATTGCCCACATCGAGCCGCGATAGTGCGTTAAAGATCAAAAGATCGCAGCCTTCGGCAGCTCCTACAAAGGCATGCCGTACACCTGTAGGAGCTGCCGAAGGCTGCGATCTTTTCTTGAACCCTCCACTGATCTGCGAAGTCGACTAGTCTCTAAGCACTGCTTGATTATCCTTGTGACGTCTTGTCGAATTTTTTGCCCGCGGGGGCGGGTGCTGCATCCTTTTTCCTGTCACTCGTCGACTATTCAAACAGAACCCTGGAGCCTGCCCACTGATCCGAGAGGTGCCCCATGAGTCTGCTGCTTGAACCCTATACCCTTCGTCAATTGACCCTGCTTAACCGCATCGCGGTGTCACCGATGTGCCAATACTCCAGCGTCGATGGACTGGCCAATGACTGGCATCTGGTCCATCTCGGCAGCCGCGCTATCGGCGGCGCTGGTCTGGTATTTACCGAAGCCACGGCGGTCACCGCTGATGGGCGCATTACCGCCCAGGACCTCGGTCTCTGGAGTGATCAACAGATCGAACCCTTGCAGCGTATTACGCGCTTCATCGCCGCCCAGGGCGCCGTTGCCGGCATTCAGTTGGCGCACGCCGGGCGCAAGGCCAGCACGCATCGGCCGTGGCTCGGCAAGCATGGCAGCATCAAGCCGGAAGACGGCGGCTGGACTCCGGTCGGTCCTTCGCCGATCGCTTTTGACCCCCAGCACACACCACCGAAGCAGCTCGATGAGGGCGAGATCGGTGAGATCATTCAGGCCTTCGTCGATTCGGCCAAACGGGCGCTGACCGCCGGTTTCAAAGTGGTCGAAGTGCACGCCGCCCACGGTTACCTGTTGCACCAATTTCTTTCGCCCCTGAGCAATCAGCGGCGCGATCAGTACGGCGGTTCGTTCGAGAACCGGATTCGGCTGGTGCTGCAAGTGACCGAAGCGGTGCGTGCGGTGTGGCCTGAAGAGTTACCGGTGTTTGTGCGGGTGTCGGCCACCGATTGGGTGGAAGATGGCTGGAACCCCGATGAAACCGTGGAGCTGGCGCGACGCCTCAAAGATCTGGGCGTGGACCTGATCGATGTCTCATCGGGCGGTACGGCGGTGAACGCCGAGATTCCTACAGGCCCGGGTTATCAGACCCGCTTCGCCGAGCGCGTACGCAAGGAGTCAGGCATTGCCACTGGCACTGTAGGAATGATCACCGAACCGGCCCAGGCCGAGCACATTCTGCGTACCTGTCAGGCCGATATCATCTTCCTCGCCCGGGAGTTGTTGCGTGATCCGTATTGGCCGTTGCATGCCGATGACGATCTGGGTGGGCACAAAGCTATCTGGCCGGCGCAATATCATCGGGCGACCCATCGTGACCAGCCAATTCATGAATCGGATTTGCGTGAGTGAGTACTGCTAAAAACCAAAAAGCCCCGGTCGTGTTGACCGGGGCTTTTTGATTTCTGGTTCGGGATGTTAGTCGGCGGTTCGGCCGTCTTCGCGAGCAAGCCCGCTCCCACAGTGGATCTTCATGGTGCACAGATTCCGTGTACGACAAAGTTCACATGTGGGAGCGGGCTTGCTCGCGAAGGGGCCATTCACACCCCGACTAACTCTCAGGTGTACTTACGCTTCTCCGGCGCTGGCGGGAAATACTGATACAACCAGGTTTCACTCAACGTCCGTTCATTGGTGCGAATGAACAACCGCAGCTCCACCGGGGCAACGCTGTCGTTGGTCGGGTACCAGTCGAAGGTAATGCGGTAGCCCTTGATGTCATCCAGCACCAACACGTTGAAGTCCTTCACTTGGCCATTCGAGCAGGTCACCACCGGCTCGATCCCCGCGCCTTCAGGCAAGCGGTCCAGACCGCCGCCGGTAAAGTCCACGGCAAAGCGTCGTGCCCAGACCTCTGGGTAATGCTCGCCCGGCGCCCAGCCTTCAATGAAACCACCCATGCCCGAACGGGTCGCATTGACCCGTGCCAGCGGCGTGCTCACCGGTGGCAGGGCGCTCCAATAGAGCTTGTAGCCGTAGTTGAGGGAATCCCCGGCCGCGACCGGTTTTTTCGGCGTCCAGAACGCAACAATGTTATCCAGGGTTTCGCCGGTTGTAGGAATTTCCAGCAAATCGATAGAGCCTTCACCCCACGCGGTTGTAGGTTCTACCCACAGACTCGGACGCTTGCTGTACCAGTCGACGGTGTCTTGATAATTGGCGAACTCGTGATCGGTCTGCACCAGGCCGAACCCTTTGGGGTCGGTGTCGGCAAAGGCATTGAATTGCAGGGTGGCCGGGTTGTTCAGCGGGCGGCAGATCCATTCGCCGTTGCCGCGCCACATCGCCAGGCGATCAGAATCGTGGATTTGCGGGTGAATGGTGTCGCACATGCGCCGTTCGTGAGTGCCGCAGCTGAACATGCTGGTCATCGGCGCGATGCCCAATTGCTCGATGGCGGTGCGTGCATTGACGTGAGCGTCGACTTCCATCACCACGCGCTCGGCCTGGCAATCGATGTCAAAACGGTAGGCGCCAGTGGCGCTCGGCGAATCGAGCAGGGCGTAAACCACGAAACGGGTGCTGTCTTTATCCGGAGTTTCGAACCAGAACTTGGTGAAGTCCGGGAATTCTTCACGCTTCTTGGCGTACGTATCGATCGCCAGGCCGCGGGCCGACAAACCGTACTGGCCGGTGGCATCCACCGCGCGGAAATAGCTGGCCCCCAGGAACGACAACACGTCGTGCTTATCCAGCTCTGGAGCTTTGAACAGCTTGAACCCGGCGAAACCCAGATCGCCTTTGAGCTGTTTAGTGTCAACGGTGGTTTTTTCGTAGTTGAACAGCGACGGGCGGAAATGCACCTCGCGCGCCAGTCGAGTCTTGGGATCGACGCTGTACATGCGCACCGGTTGCTTGAAACCCATGCCGACGTGGAAAAACTGCACGTCCAGCTGACCTTTCAGGTCCTTCCACAGCGAGTGATTGCCGTCGTAGCGGATCGCGTTGAAGTTTTGCGGTGTCATGGTCGCCAGCGTCGGCGGCAGTACCTGTTTGGTGTCCTGATAAGGCTTGCCGGCGAGCTGTTTGGCTTGGCGCTTCAGCGCTTCGAAGTCGAACGCCACGGCGTCGCCATCAGCCGCGCTGCTGCCAGCCCAGGCGCGTGCGGCCAATAGACCGGTGGCCGAAAGACCGGTGTAAGCCGCGATGGCCATGGAGGCTTTGAGCAAATTCCTGCGGTGCATAAGTACAACCTGTCGTGAACAATCCCGCGCCGTTCCTGGCACGTGCTGGATCAGAAATAACGGTTCGGACATGCCTTGGCCAAACGCAACGGACTTTAGAGCAGATGCCAATAAGCTTAAACCGTTCAGTTGTAGAGCAAAAATGATTGATGGCACAGCGACAGCGCCGCAATGAAACAAGACATTTCAGGTAACGTTTCTCACAGCACTTTCTGATTTATAGGGCATACCTGCTTTTTTCGACTAATTACTCTAAAAACCGCTTTTCAGCACCGATTTAATTTCTATTCTATGGGCATGACCGGTTTCGGCCCTTCAGGCCGGTGGGTTCAGCGCGCACAAGACAGCCGCTGAAAGTGATAGGGCGATGCGGTTTGCAGTTTTCTCTGACGTATAGAAGGACATCGTCCATGTCGAAAGTACAAGGCATCACCGAAATGTTAGGACTCTTTCCCTGGCTGACCACCGGTCGGCGAAGGCGTCGGCTGAGTGTGGAAGAGATGAAATTGGTGGAGCGGTATCGCGAACTGTCGGAGAGCGATCGGATTGCGATGCGGTATCTGGTGGATGCGATGAGGAGTGTTTCGCGGTTTTGATGTTAAAGGATTCGGCCGTGACCGTGTTGCGGTCGGATCCCTTGCCATCTGTGCGTCTGTTGGAAAAGATCGCAGCCTGCGGCAGCTCCTACGTCGATTGCATGCGCCGCAGATACCGCGGCAGGCGCAAATCCTGTAGGAGCTGCCGCAGGCTGCGATCTTTCCGCTTTTAATGCTTGAACATCACATGCCTCACAACGGTGTAATCCTCCAGCCCATACATCGACAGGTCTTTCCCGTAACCGGACAGTTTCTGACCGCCATGGGGCATTTCGCTGACCAGCATGAAGTGGGTGTTCACCCACGTGCAGCCGTACTGCAAACGGGCAGAGAGGCGATGGGCGCGGCCGACGTCCGTGGTCCAGACCGATGACGCCAGGCCATAGTCTGAATCGTTGGCCCAGGTAAGTGCCTGCGCTTCATCGGTGAACCTGGTGACCGACACTACGGGGCCGAACACTTCGCGGCGCACGATCTCGTCGTCCTGTTGCACATCGGCCAGCACCGTTGGCTCAAAGAAGAAGCCTATGCCTTCCACCGCTTTGCCACCCGTGATCAAACGGATGTGTGGTTGCGCCATCGCACGTTCAACCAAACCGATCACGCGGTCTCGATGTTGGGCGCTGATCAACGGGCCAAGCTCCGTCGATGGATCGTCCTGCACGCCGTACTTGATACTGCTGACCGCCGCACCGATTTTTTCGACGAACTGGTCATAGATGCCCGCTTGCGCGTAAATGCGGCAGGCAGCGGTGCAATCCTGACCGGCGTTGTAAAAGCCGAAAGTGCGAATACCTTCCACGGCGGCATCGATGTCGGCATCGTCGAAGATGATCACCGGCGCCTTGCCGCCCAGTTCCATGTGCAAGCGTTTGACGCTACCGGCAGTGCTGGAAATGATGTTCGAGCCGGTAGCAATGGAGCCGGTCAGCGACACCATGCGCACTTTCGGGTGATTGACCAATGCGGTACCGACCGCGGAACCACGGCCGTACACCAGATTAAGGACACCGGCCGGGAAGATGTCCAACGCCAGTTCTGCCAGGCGCAGGGCGGTCAGCGGGGTTTGCTCTGACGGCTTGAGCACCACGGTATTACCGGCGGCCAGGGCCGGGGCGATTTTCCAGGCGAGCATCATCAGCGGGTAGTTCCACGGCGCGATGGAGGCAATCACGCCCACCGGGTCGCGGCGGATCATCGAGGTGTGGCCGGGCAAATATTCACCCCCCAGCGCGCCGCTCATGCAACGACTGGCGCCAGCGAAGAAACGGAACACGTCGGCAATCGCCGGGATCTCATCGTTCAGCGCAGCGCTGTAAGGTTTGCCGCAGTTGTCCGACTCCAGTTTGGCCAATTCGTCGCCGTGGGTTTCGATGATGTCAGCGAGTTTGAGCAGCAGCAACGAACGATCTTTCGGAGTGGTTTGCGACCAGGCCTGGAAGGCGTTGTCGGCGGCCCGCACCGCCGCATCGATCTGGGCTTCGCTGGCTTCATTGACTTCTACCAGTACACGGCCGAGGGCCGGATTGAACACGGCTTGGGTAGGGCCGTCGCCGTTGACGAGTTGGCCGTTGATCAAGAGTTTGGTTTGCATGGCTATGTCCTCATCGAAGATGCTTATGTGTTCCTGCTGAACCGGCCCCCTGTGGGAGCGGGCTTGCCCGCGATGACTGACTGACATTCAACTGAAATGTCGACTGTAAGACCCCTATCGCGGGCAAGCCTCGCTCCCACAGAATCCGGTTTCCACCTTGGAAATGAGTTGTCCGTTATTTCCCGCCACTGCCCGCAACGCTTTCCCCGCCCCGGGTCAGGTAATAAGCGCCGAGGATCGGCAGCATGGTCACTATCATTACCAGCATTGCGACGACGTTGGTGACCGGTACATCCCGTGGGCGGCTGAGCTGGTTGAGCAGCCACAGCGGCAAGGTGCGTTCATGGCCGGCAGTGAAGGTGGTGACGATAATTTCGTCGAACGACAGCGCAAACGCCAGCATGCCACCGGCCAGCATCGCCGAGCCGAGGTTCGGCAGGACGATGTAGCGGAAGGTCTGCCAACCGTCGGCGCCGAGGTCCATCGAGGCCTCAATCAAACTGTATGAAGTGCGGCGCAAGCGGGCGATGACGTTGTTGTAGACGATCACCACGCAGAAGGTCGCGTGCCCGACGATGATGGTGAACATCCCCGGCTCGATTCCCAAGGTCTTGAAGGTCGCCAGCAGCGCGATCCCGGTGATGATCCCGGGCAGGGCAATCGGCAGGATCAGCATCAGCGAGATGCCTTGCTTGCCGAAGAAATCCCGCCTGTACAATGCCGCCGACGCAAGAGTCCCCAGGATCAGCGCAATCAATGTGGCGACGGCGGCGATTTGTAACGACAACTTGATCGCTTCCAGCACGTCGGGCCGGGAGAACGCCACGCCGATCCACTTCAGGGTAAAGCCCTTGGGCGGAAAGCTGAACGCCGCGTCTTCGGTGTTGAAGGCGTAGAGGAAGATGATCAGGATCGGGAAGTGCAAGAATACCAACCCGCCCCAGGCAGCGATGCGCAGGCCCAGGGATGCCCGGTCTTGAGATGAAGCATCAGAGCGCATCGAAAGCCCCCAGACGTTTGACGATGGACAGGTAAATGGCGATCAGCACGATCGGCACCAAGGTAAAGGCCGCCGCCATCGGCATATTGCCGATCGCTCCTTGCTGGGCGTAGACCATGCTGCCGATGAAGTAACCCGGCGGACCCACCAGTTGCGGCACGATGAAGTCGCCCAGGGTCAGGGAAAAGGTGAAGATCGAACCGGCGGCGATGCCCGGAATCGACAGCGGCAGAATCACTTGCATGAAGGTCTGACGCGGCTTGGCACCAAGGTCCGCCGAGGCTTGCAGCAAGGACGGCGGCAGGCGTTCCAGTGAGGCCTGGATCGGCAGGATCATGAACGGCAGCCAGATGTAGACGAACACCATGAACCGCCCCAGATGCGAGGTCGACAAGGTGCTGCCGCCGACGCCCGGAATCCCGAGCACGAACTGCAACACAGGCTCCAGCCCCAGGTGCTGAACGAACCACTGGGTCACGCCACCCTTGGCCAACAGCAAGGTCCAGGCGTAGGCCTTGACGATGTAACTGGCCCACATCGGCATCATCACCGCGATGTAGAAAAATGCCTTGGTCTTGCCGCTGGTGTAGCGCGCCATGTAGTAGGCGATCGGGAACGCCACGATTGCGCTGGCGATCGACACAACGACGGCCATGCTCAGGGTGCGCAGGATGATGTCGAAGTTCGACGGCTGGAACAGTGCGGTGAAATTCGCCAGGGTCAGCTCGGGCGTGACCGTCATGGTGAAGTCATCGAAGGTGTAGAAGCCTTGCCACAACAACGTCAACAGCGAACCAAGATAGATCGCGCCGAACCACAGCAACGGCGGCACCAGCAGCAGCGACAGATACAGGTTCGGCCGCCGGTACAGCACGTTCGAAAACCGGCGCAACGGCGAACTGCTGGCAGGGGGTTGAGGAGCGGCCACGCTGTTCATCTCATACCCCGCCCACAACATTGTCGTGCAGCGGAATCATCGCTTCGCGCGCCCAACGAGCGCTGATGCGTTGCCCGGTCTGATGTTGCGTGCTGACATCCAGCCACTGAACGTTGGCCTGGCTGATGTTCAACGTCTGGCCGTTTTCCAGTTTCAGTTCATAGCGGGTGGCGCTGCCCTGGTACTGGATGTCGTGCAGCAGGCCACTGACTTCGATTTCATGGCTGGCCAGCGGGCCTTCGGCGAAACGCACGTGTTCGGGGCGGATCGAAAACGGCTGTGGATTGCCGCTCAACTGCCGGGCCAGATCGCCGCGAATCACATTGGAAGTGCCAACGAATTCGGCGACAAAGGTCGTCGCCGGCTTCATGTAGAGATGGCGCGGTGTGTCGACCTGTTCGATGCGGCCCTTGTTGAACACCGCCACGCGGTCGGACATCGACAGCGCTTCGGTCTGATCGTGGGTAACGAAGATGAAGGTGATACCGAGCTGGCGTTGCAGCTTCTTCAGCTCACCTTGCATTTGCTCGCGCAGCTTCAGGTCGAGTGCGCCCAAGGGCTCGTCGAGCAGCAACACGCGAGGGCGATTGACCAACGCGCGGGCCAGGGCTACACGCTGGCGCTGGCCACCAGAGAGTTGCACCGGTTTGCGCTCGCCGTAGCCGCCGAGGGCGACCATGTCGAGAGCTTCTTCGGCGCGTTTCTGACGTTCGGACTTGCCGACACCTTTGACTTTCAAACCGTAGGCGACGTTGTCGAGCACGTTCATGTGCGGGAACAGCGCGTAGTCCTGGAACACGGTGTTCACGTCACGCTGATACGGTGGTAACCCTGCAGCTTCGGCGCCGTGAATACGAATGGAACCCGCGCTCGGTTGTTCGAAACCGGCGATCAGGCGCAGGCAGGTGGTTTTGCCCGAGCCGGAGGGGCCCAGCATGGAAAAAAACTCGCCGTCCTGAATGTCGATAGAAACCCGGTCAACGGCCTTCACCTCGCCGAACTGTCGGGAAACGTTGGTGAACTGGACTGCAAGCGTCATGGTGCGGTGCTCCGAGAAGGCACGCTTTGCGTTAAAAGATCGCAGCCTTCGGCAGCTCCTACGGGATTTGCAGAAGACGCCACATTTGCGATGCATGCCGTCGGCGTAGGAGCTGCCGAAGGCTGCGATCTTTTGATCTTGTTTTTGATCTCTCTGTTGACCTCAAGCGGGCTTAACGACCCCCCATGATCGCAATGTAATCCTGGGTCCAGCGGCTATAAGGTACGTACTTGCCACCTTCAGCCTGCGGAGTTTTCCAGAAGGCGATCTTGTCGAACTGGTCAAAACCGTTGGTCTTGCAACCCTCGGCGCCCAGCAGTTCACTGGCCTTGCACGCCGCCGGAACCGCCGGCAATGAGCCGAACCAGGCAGACACATCGCCCTGGACTTTCGGTGTGAGCGACCAGTCCATCCATTTGTAAGCGCAGTTCGGGTGTTTGGCCTCGGCATGCAGCATGGTGGTGTCGGCCCACCCGGTGGCGCCTTCTTTGGGGATGGTCGAGGCGACGGGCTGTTTCTCGTTCATCAAGCCGTTGACCTGATAGGGCCAGGAACTGGAGGCCACCACGCCTTCATTCTTGAAGTCACTCATCTGCACGGTGGTGTCGTGCCAATAGCGATGGATCAACTTTTGCTGGGCGCGCAGCAGGTCGAGAACGGCCTTGTACTGTTTTTCGTCGAGCAAGTAAGGATCCGTGATGCCCAGTTCCGGCTTGGCGGTTTTCAGGTACAGCGCCGCGTCGGCGATGTAGATCGGGCCGTCATACGCTTGCACGCGGCCCTTGTTGGTTTTGCCGTCGGGCAGCTTCTGCTCTTCGAACAGCACCCCCCAACTGCCAGGTGGCTGCGTGAACACCTTGGTGTTGTACATCAGCACGTTCGGTCCCCATTGATAGGGAGTGCCGTAAGTCTGGTTGTTGACCACATACCACGGCGCATCCTTGAGGCGTGGATCGAGATTTTTCCAGTTGGGAATCAATGCGGTATTGATCGGCTGCACACGTTTGCCGGCGATCAGGCGCAGGGAGGCGTCGCCGGACGCCGTCACCAGGTCGTAACCGCCCTTGGCCATCAGGCTGACCATTTCATCGGATGTGCCGGCCGTCTTGACGTTGACCTTACAGCCGGTTTCTTTCTCGAAACCGGTCACCCAGTCATAGGCCTTGTCGGTTTCGCCCCGTTCGATATAGCCAGGCCAGGCGACGATATCCAGCTGACCTTCGCCGGCACCCACCGCTTTCAGCGGTTCGGCGGCCTGCAGGCTGGCGCTGGCCAGAAGTGCTGTCGTGATTGCACTGAGCAGTGCGGTCTTGTGCACAAGCATGGTGAACCCTCTTCTTCAAATTATGGTCGGGGCAGTTCTGAACGGGGTGATGCGCCGTGAGTGGCCTGTTATTAGCTTAGTGCGCTTTGTGAGAGGCAGATTGAGGCCTGGCTGTCTTATGGATTTATCCAGCCTAGTGCGCGGTTCCACGGTCGACAAATCTCAAAGGCTGCATTCGATGAAATCGTTTCGCGAGGGAGGCTGCAGCCGGTTCGTCTAAATATGAGCAACATCTGGAAGCACTCTCATGGAAGGATGTCGGGCACTTTCGATCTAGGCTGAGGGCCTTAAAGATCCGGTTAACCCGAATTCGTGGAGGCAGCAAAATGAACACTCGTGGATTGCTCGATCAACTACTCAAATCCGGTCAGGATCTGTTGCAGAACAAGGCCGGCGGTACCCGGAACAAAGCGTCCAGCGGTGGTTTGGGCGATTTGCTGGGAGGCTCCAGTGGTTCGGGTGGCCTCGGCAGTGTGCTCTCCGGCGCCGGCGGCGGTGCTCTGGCGGCTGGTGCCATGGGCCTGTTGCTCGGCAACAAGAAGGTGCGCAAGGTAGGCGGCAAAGTGGCTATCTACGGCGGTCTCGCGGCATTGGGCGTGATTGCCTACAAGGCCTATGGCAACTGGCAGGCCCAGCAGGGCGCCGCAGCCACAACAGAGCCGCAAACGATCGACCGCTTGCCCGCGGCCCAGGTCGAGCAACACAGTCAGGCGATCCTCAAGGCACTGGTGGCCGCGGCCAAGGCTGACGGGCATGTCGATGAGCGTGAACGTGAATTGATCGAAGGCGAGTTCCGCAAACTCGACAACGATCAGGAACTGCAACACTGGCTGCACGCTGAACTCAACAAGCCGCTGGACCCGACCGACGTCGCCCGTGCAGCGAGTACGCCGGAAATGGCGGCTGAGATGTACATCGCCAGTGTGATGCTGGTGGATGAGGAGAACTTCATGGAGAAGTCCTATCTGGATGAACTGGCGCGGCAGTTGAAACTGGAACCAGGGTTGAAGGCCGAGTTGGAGAAACAGGTGCGGCAGGCTTCGGTGTAAGCGGCGCTTTTTAAAAAGATCGCAGCCTTCGGCAGCTCCTACGGGATCGCGTTTATCCGTTAGGGACGGGTGTACGCTGTCCGTGTAGGAGCTGCCGAAGGCTGCGATCTTTTTGCGTACTCATTGGCCGGGTTTGCGACTGCTGCGCAGCCGAACGGGGGCGAGTCCCCTCGCCACAAAGGTTCGTCAGGAGTACCGCGTTTTCGTTCTTCGCGATCAAGCCCGTTCCCACAGACCCTCGGCTATACTCCCCCGCAATTCGAACCGCACCGAGGACTGACTGTGAAGAACTGGACGTTGCGCCAACGCATTTTGGCGAGCTTTGCGGTGATTATCGCGATCATGCTGTTGATGGTTGTGGTGTCCTTTTCTCGGCTGATGAAGATCGACGCCAGTGCAGAAAAGGTCCGTACCGATGCGGTTCCCGGGGTGTATTTCAGTTCGATGATGCGCGGTGCCTGGGTCGACAGTTATAACCTGACCCAGCAAATTGTCGGTCTTTCCGGACGTCGCGAAATAACACCCGCCGACCACGCCATGTTCAAGAGCTTTGAAGAGCGCTTGAGCGAGCAGATGGTCAATTACCGCAAGACCATTTTCACTCCCCAGGATCAGGCCGCATTCGATGAATTCGAAGCGCGTCATCAGCTGTTCAATCAAGAGATGACCAACGTCCTCGACCTCTATCAGCGCAAAGAGTACGAGCCAGCGCGTCTTGCCCTGGAGCAAAAGCTCACGCCGGCCTGGGTCAATGGGCGCAAGCAGTTGAACACCCTTATCGAAATGAATCACGACCTGTCTGACAGAGCCACGCTGGCCATCGCCGAAGCGGTGACCGCCGCCAAAATCAGCATGGGCGTCTCTTTGCTGGTGGCGATCATCGTCGCGGGTTTGTGTGGCCTGCTGCTGATGCGCGCGATCATGGCCCCAATGAATCGCATCGTGGATATCCTCGAAGTCATGCGCAGCGGCGATCTCAGCAGCCGTTTGAATCTTGATCGCAAGGACGAGTTCGGTGCGGTGGAAACCGGCTTCAATGACATGATGACCGAGCTCACCTCGCTGGTGTCCCAGGCGCAGCGCTCCTCGGTGCAGGTCACCACGTCGGTCACGGAAATCGCCGCGACATCCAAGCAGCAGCAGGCCACGGCCACCGAAACCGCAGCGACCACCACCGAAATCGGCGCGACCTCGCGGGAAATTGCCGCCACCTCGCGGGATCTGGTGCGCACCATGACCGAAGTTTCCACCGCCGCCGATCAGGCTTCGGTGCTGGCCGGTTCCGGTCAACAAGGCCTGGCGCGCATGGAAGACACCATGCACTCGGTGATGGGCGCGGCCGATCTGGTCAATGCCAAACTGGCGATCCTCAATGAGAAGGCCGGCAACATCAATCAGGTGGTGGTGACCATCGTCAAAGTTGCCGACCAGACCAATCTGTTGTCCCTGAATGCCGCAATCGAAGCCGAGAAGGCCGGTGAATATGGTCGCGGGTTTGCCGTGGTCGCCACCGAAGTGCGGCGCCTGGCGGACCAGACCGCGGTGGCCACCTACGACATCGAGCAGATGGTGCGCGAGATTCAGTCGGCGGTGTCGGCCGGGGTCATGGGCATGGACAAGTTTTCCGAAGAAGTGCGCCGTGGCATGTCCGAGGTGCAGCAGGTGGGCGAGCAACTGTCGCAGATCATCCATCAGGTTCAGGCGCTGGCGCCAAGGGTGTTGATGGTCAACGAAGGCATGCAGGCCCAGGCCACCGGTGCCGAGCAGATCAACCATGCGTTGGTGCAGTTGGGCGATGCCAGCAGCCAGACCGTCGAGTCCTTGCGTCAGGCCAGTTTCGCCATTGATGAACTGAGCCAGGTGGCCGTAGGGCTGCGTGGCGGCGTCTCGCGATTCAAAGTCTGATGAGCGAGCTCGCGGTCAAGCGCGGCGCGGTGATGCCGGTGAAACAGTCGTTGTTTCTGGTGTTCCACATCGGCAACGAGCGTTACGCGTTGCAGGCCATCGAGGTGGCCGAAGTGCTGCCGCAGCTGCCGTTGAAACCGATTCCCCAGGCACCGGATTGGGTGGCGGGGGTGTTTGCCTGTCGCGGCGCGGTGGTGCCGGTGATCGACCTCAGCGCCCTGACGTTCGGCCAACCGGCCCAGGCCCGTACCAGCACGCGGCTGGTGCTGGTGCACTATCGCCCGGATGAGGCAACGCCTGGGCAATTGCTCGGGCTGATTCTGGAGCAGGCCACCGACACGTTGCGCTGCAACCCGGCGGACTTTCAGCCTTATGGCCTGGACAATCGCCAGGCGCCGTACCTGGGGCCGGTACGCGAAGATGCCCAGGGTTTATTGCAATGGGTGCGGGTTGCCGATTTGCTGGACGAACAGGTCCGCGCCTTGTTATTTCCCTCGCCGCCGCTGGATCTGGCGCAGTTTGAGGAGCAGGGATGAGCAGCGATCAACGGTTTTTCGATTTCCTCAAACAGCGTATCGGCCTCGATGTGGGCTCGGTCGGCCCGGCGATCATCGAACGTGCGGTGCGCCAGCGCATCACGGCGGCCCGGGCGCGGACGGCCGATGAGTATTGGCACACCTTGCTCGGCTCGCGCGACGAACAACAGGCGCTGATCGAAGCGGTGATCGTCCCCGAGACCTGGTTTTTCCGTTACCCGGAATCCTTTGCCACGCTGGCGAAACTGGCGGCCAAACGGCTGGCGGCGATCAATAACATGCGCGCCCTGCGGATTCTCAGCCTGCCGTGTTCCACCGGCGAAGAACCGTACTCCATCGCCATGGCATTGCTCGATGCCGGGCTGGCGCCGCACCAGTTCAAGGTCGACGGTATGGACGTCAGCCCGCTGTCGGTGGAGAAGGCCAGGCTCGCGCTGTACGGCAAGAATTCTTTTCGCGGCCAGGACATCGACTTCCGCGAGCGGCACTTCACCGCTGAAAACGACAACTATCGCCTCAGTGGGCGCGTGCTTGAACAAGTGCGTTTGCAGGTCGGCAATCTGCTGGATCCGGCCTTGCTGGCCAATGAGCCACCTTATGACTTCGTGTTCTGCCGCAATTTGCTGATCTATTTCGATCAGCCGACCCAGCAGCAAGTGTTCGAAGTGCTCAAGCGCCTGACCCACGTTGACGGCGTGCTGTTTATCGGCCCGGCGGAGGGCAGTCTGCTGGGGCGTTTCGGCATGCGCTCGATCGGCATCCCGCAGTCGTTCGCCTTCAGCCGTCAAAGTGCACCCGAACCGCTCGCGACCTTCGTGCCGACGCCGCTGCCGGTGCAACAACCGGTGCGCAGCGTGACACCGCCGCCAGTGCGCAGTCGGCCTTTCGCGACGGTGCTGCCGATGGCTCAGGTCGCCGCCACCCCTTCGAAAACCATCCCTTCGAAAGCCCCTTCGGACACCGCTACGCTGCTGGCAAACATCGCCGCGCTGGCCAACGAAGGCAAAAGTGCCGAGGCCCGCGCTGCGTGCGACAGTTTTTTGCGCAGTCACGAGCCGGTGGCCCAGGTGTTCTACTGGCTGGGTCTGCTCAGCGATATCGCCGGCAGCGCCCTCGAGGCCCAGGGTTTTTATCGCAAGGCGTTGTACCTGGAGCCGCAACACCCCGACGCGTTGATGCATCTGGCCGCTTTGCTGCAGTCCCAGGGCGATACGGCCGGTGCCAGACGATTACAGGCCCGCGCCGCCCGTAGCGAGCGCGCCGCTGACAGTGAGCGTAAACGATGAACGCCGCCGACACCTTGAGCGTCACCCATGAAGATGCCCAGGCCATCGACGATTGCTGGAACCGCATCGGTATCCACGGCGACAAGTCCTGCCCATTGCTGAGCGAGCACATTCATTGCCGCAATTGTGCGGTGTATTCGGCTGCCGCCACACGCTTGCTCGATCGCTATGCGTTGCAGCAGGACGACCGCGAGCAAGTCTCCACCGTGGCCGGGAGCGATGTGCAAACCCGCTCGCTGCTGATGTTTCGTCTCGGCGAAGAATGGTTGGGCCTGGCCACCCGCAGCCTGGTCGAAGTGGCGCCGCTGCAAGCGATTCATTCCTTGCCCCACCAACGCTCCGGGGCGTTGCTCGGCGTGGCGAACGTGCGCGGTGCCTTGGTGGCGTGCCTGTCGCTGGTGGAATTGCTGGGGCTTGATGCCACCAGTGGCGTGGCATCCGGCGCGCGGGTGATGCCGCGGATGCTGATCATCGCCGCCCACGGCGGACCGGTGGTGGTGCCGGTGGATGAGGTGGACGGGATTCACGCCATCGACGAGCACATTCTCGATGCGGCGTCCCGGTCCGGCACCCAGGCCAGCGCCAGATATACCCGTGGCGTCTTGCAATTCAAAGGTCGCAGCCTGCGTTGGCTGGATGAAGAGCAGCTGCTGTCCGCCGTGACCCGGAGCCTCACATGACCCCCGAGCAAATGCGTGACGCCTCTTTGCTGGAACTGTTCAGTCTCGAAGCCGAGGCCCAGACCCTGGTGCTGAGCGCAGGTCTTTTGGCGCTTGAGCGCGATCCGACCCAGGCCGATTATCTTGAGTCGTGCATGCGCGCCGCCCATTCGCTCAAGGGCGCGGCGCGGATTGTCGGGGTCGATGCCGGGGTCCGTGTCGCCCATGTGATGGAAGATTATCTGGTCAGCGCCCAGGAAGGCCGCCTGTACCTGCGGCCCGAACACATTGATGCACTGTTGCAAGGCACCGATCTGCTGATGCGGATTGCGACGCCAGGCAATGCTCCGGCGCCTGCGGATATCGACGCTTACGTCATCTTGATGGGACGGCTGCTTGATCACATGGCGGCCACTGCGCCCATCGCGCCACCGATGGCAGAGCTTCAGATGGAACCGCCGACGCCCAAGGTTGAGCCGCCCATGTCGGCCACCGCCGACGCCTCCCCGGCAGCGCCCGCCGAGCCAGCGCCTACGATTAAACGCACCGCCGAAAGTAGCGAGCGCGTATTGCGCGTCACGGCCGAGCGCTTGAACAGCCTGCTCGACCTGTCGAGTAAATCCCTGGTGGAAACCCAGCGGCTCAAGCCGCACCTGGCCACCATGCAACGCCTCAAACGCATGCAGAGCAACGGCCTGCGGGCGCTGGAAAACCTCAACGTCCATCTCAAGGACCATGCCTTGAGTCTCGAAGCCCAGGAAGCCTTGGGCGATGCCCGCCGGTTGTTGGCCGAGTCTCAGCAATTGCTGGTGGAAAAAAACGCTGAGCTGGACGAATTCGCCTGGCACGCCAGCCAGCGTGCGCAGGTGTTGTACGACACGGCGCTGGCCTGTCGCATGCGGCCATTCGCCGATGTGCTGAGCGGGCAAGTGCGCATGGTCCGCGACCTCGGCCGCAGCCTGGGCAAACAGGTACGACTGGAGATCGAGGGCGATAAGACCCAGGTCGACCGCGACGTACTGGAAAAACTCGAAGCGCCGCTGACGCACCTGTTGCGCAATGCGGTCGATCACGGCATCGAAACCCGGGAACAACGGCTATTGGCCGGCAAACCGGAAGAAGGCGTGATCCGTTTGCGAGCGTCCCATCAGGCCGGTTTGCTGGTATTGGAGCTGAGCGATGATGGCAACGGCGTCGACCTGGAAAAGCTTCGGCGCAACATCGTCGAGCGGCAGTTATCCCCAGCCGGCACCGCCGCTCAATTGAGCGAAGAGGAGCTGCTGACGTTCCTGTTTCTGCCGGGTTTCAGCCTGCGCGACTCCGTCACTGAAGTCTCCGGGCGCGGCGTGGGGCTGGATGCGGTTCAGCACATGGTTCGCCAGTTGCGCGGTGCCGTGGTGCTGGAGCAGACGGCAGGCGTGGGCAGTCGTTTCCATCTGGAAGTGCCGCTGACGCTGTCGGTGGTGCGCAGCCTGGTGGTGGAAGTCGGTGACGAGGCGTATGCCTTCCCGTTGGCGCACATCGAGCGCATGTGCGACCTGGCGCCGGAAGATATCGTGCAGGTCGAAGGCCGGCAGCACTTCTGGTACGAAGGCCGGCATGTCGGGCTGGTTGCCGCCAGTCAGCTGTTGCATCGTCCGGCGAGCCAGAATAACGCGCAAACCCTCAAAGTCGTGGTCATCCGCGAGCGCGAGGCGATCTACGGGGTGGCAGTCGAGCGCTTCATCGGCGAGCGAACGCTGGTGGTACTGCCGCTGGATGAGCGCTTGGGCAAGGTGCAGGACATCTCCGCCGGGGCGTTGCTCGACGACGGCTCGGTGGTGCTGATCGTCGACGTCGAAGACATGCTGCGTTCGGTGGACAAACTGCTCAATACCGGGCGTCTGGAGCGCATTGCCCGGCATGCCAATCAGGCCGTCGAAGCGGCGCGTAAACGGATTCTGGTGGTGGACGACTCGCTGACGGTTCGTGAGTTGCAGCGCAAATTGCTGCTCAATCGCGGCTATGACGTCGCGGTGGCGGTGGACGGCATGGATGGCTGGAACGCCCTGCGTTCAGAGGACTTCGATCTGTTGATCACCGACATCGACATGCCGCGCATGGACGGCATCGAGCTAGTGTCTTTGGTGCGCCGCGACAACCGTCTGCAATCCCTGCCGGTGATGGTGGTGTCCTACAAGGATCGCGAAGAAGACCGTCGCCGTGGACTGGACGCCGGAGCCGACTATTATCTGGCCAAGGCCAGTTTTCATGATGACGCGTTGCTGGATGCAGTGGTTGAACTTATTGGAGGCGCGCGGGCATGAAAATCGCCATCGTTAACGACATGCCCATGGCGGTGGAGGCCTTGCGCCGCGCTTTGGCGTTCGAACCGGCGCACGAAGTGGTCTGGGTCGCCGGCAATGGGGCCGAGGCGGTGCAACGTTGCACTGAATACACCCCGGATCTGATCCTGATGGATTTGATCATGCCGTTGATGGACGGTGTGGAAGCGACCCGGCGAATCATGGCCGAGACCCCATGCGCGATAGTCATTGTCACTGTCGACCGCGAGCAGAACGTGCACCGGGTGTTCGAAGCCATGGGCTACGGTGCGCTGGATGTGGTCGATACACCGGCTATCGGCGGGGGCAATCCTCAGGACGCTGCCGCGCCGTTGCTGCGCAAGATCATGAACATTGGCTGGCTGATCGGCGAGCAGAGCAATCGGGTACGATCGGCACCGAGTTCGCACCGCCACTCGTCTTCGCGCCAGCATTTGGTGGCGATCGGTTCATCCGCTGGAGGCCCGGCCGCGCTGGAGGTGCTGCTCAAGGGCCTGCCTCGAGATTTTTCGGCGGCCATCGTGCTGGTCCAGCATGTGGATCAGGTATTTGCCGCCGGCATGGCCGAATGGCTTGCCAGCGCCAGCGGCCTGGACGTGCGCCTGGCCCTGGAAGGCGAACGGCCGCAAAGCGGCGTGGTCCTGCTGGCCGGTACCAACCATCACATTCGATTGTTGAAAAACGGCACGCTTGCCTACACCGCCGAACCGGTCAACGAGATCTATCGGCCGTCGATCGATGTGTTTTTCGAGAGTGTGGCCAGTTACTGGAGTGGTGACGCCGTGGGCGTTTTGCTCACCGGTATGGGGCGCGACGGCGCGCAAGGACTTAAACTCATGCGCCAGCAGGGCTACCTGACCATCGCTCAGGACCAACAGAGCAGTGCGGTGTATGGCATGCCGAAGGCGGCCGCGGCCATTAACGCGGCTGTGGAAGTTCGCCCACTGGACAAGATAGCGCCAAGATTGCTGGAAATTTTCTCAAAATGACTATCATTAGCAGCAATCGTGGCCAAAGCAGTACTCAGGTGACCGCACATGAATGATTTACAGCTCGACGACTTCAAGACCGACGAAAACGCCGCCATGGTGTTGTTGGTGGACGATCAGGCGATGATCGGCGAGGCAGTGCGGCGTGGTTTGTCGAACGAAGAAAACATCGACTTCCATTTCTGTGCCGACCCGCACCAGGCCATCGCCCAGGCGATCCGCATCAAGCCGACCGTAATCCTTCAGGACCTGGTCATGCCTGGCCTCGATGGCCTGAGCCTGGTGCGCGAATACCGCAATCACCCGGCGACCAAGGACATTCCGATCATTGTCCTGTCGACCAAGGAAGATCCACTGATCAAGAGTGCAGCATTTGCCGCCGGCGCCAATGATTACCTGGTCAAACTGCCGGACAACATCGAGCTGGTGGCACGCATCCGCTATCACTCGCGCTCCTACATGACCCTGCTGCAACGTGATGCGGCGTACCGCGCGCTGCGGGTCAGCCAGCAGCAATTGCTCGATACCAACCTGGTGCTGCAACGCCTGATGAACTCCGACGGCCTGACCGGGCTGTCGAACCGTCGGCATTTCGACGAATACCTGGAGCTGGAGTGGCGGCGTTCGCTGCGGGACCAGACTCAATTGTCGCTACTGATGATCGACGTTGACTACTTCAAGTCCTACAACGACAGCTTCGGCCACCTCGAAGGCGATGAGGCCTTGCGCAAAGTGGCTACGGCGATTCGCGACGCCAGCTCCAGACCTTCGGACTTGCCGGCCCGTTACGGCGGCGAAGAGTTCGTGCTGGTCCTGCCCAACACCTCGCCGGGCGGTGCGCGAATGGTGGCGGAAAAACTGCGCCAGACCGTGGCCGGGTTGAGGATCCCGCACATTTTTCCCAGCGAAGGTTCAAGCCTGACCATCAGCATCGGCCTGTCGACCATGATTCCGCAGCCGGGCAGCGATTGCCGCCAATTGATCTCGGCGGCAGACAAGGGGCTGTACCTGGCGAAGAACAATGGGCGCAATCAGGTGGGGATCGAGTAAAGCGTTGAATACGACGCCCCGTAGGAGCTGCCGCAGGCTGCGATCTTTTGATGTTGCTTTAAAGGCGAAGATCAAAAGATCGCAGCCTTCGGCAGCTCCTACAGTTCGTAGCGCAATGTCTACATGTTTCAGCCCCAAACCATTCGCCGCTAAAGCCGCCGGGCGGGCTGCCGTGGCAGCTTGATTACGTTATACTCGCCGGCTTTCAAAAGTTCGCCAACGAGTGCTGCCCGCCATGGAAATCAACCCGATCCTTAACAGTATCAAGGACCTGTCCGAGCGCTCCGAAACTATTCGGGGGTATCTTTGACTACGATCAAAAGCATGAGCGTCTGACTGAAGTCAATCGCGAGCTTGAAGATCCGAGTGTCTGGAACAACCCGTCGTACGCTCAGGAGCTGGGCCGCGAGCGGTCGCTGCTGGCTCAGATCGTCGAAACCCTCGACGAAATGCACAGTGGTCTGGCCGATGCCAAAGACCTGCTGCTGATGTCCGCCGAAGAAGAAGACCAGGCCGCCGTCGATGACGTCGCTGCCGAAGTCGAACGCCTGCGCGAATCCCTGGAAAAACTCGAATTCCGTCGCATGTTCAGCGGTGAGATGGACGCCAACAACGCCTATCTGGACATCCAGGCCGGCTCCGGCGGTACCGAGGCTCAGGACTGGGCCAACATCCTGCTGCGCATGTACCTGCGCTGGGCGGATAAACGCGGTTTCGACGCCACCATCATGGAACTGTCGGCCGGTGAAGTCGCCGGTATCAAAGGCGCTACCGTGCACATCAAGGGCGAATACGCCTTTGGCTGGCTGCGTACCGAAATCGGCGTGCACCGTCTGGTTCGCAAGAGCCCGTTCGACTCCGGCAACCGTCGTCATACCTCGTTCTCGGCCGTGTTCGTGTCGCCGGAAATCGATGACAACATCGAAATCGACATCAACCCGTCGGACCTGCGTATCGACACCTACCGCTCCTCCGGTGCCGGTGGTCAGCACGTTAACACCACCGACTCGGCCGTACGGATTACCCACGTACCGACCAACACTGTGGTCAGCTGCCAGAACGAACGTTCCCAGCATGCGAACAAAGACACCGCGATGAAAATGTTGCGGGCGCGCTTGTACGAGCAGGAAGTGCAGAAGCGCAACGCCGCTTCCCAGGCCCTGGAAGACACCAAGTCGGATATCGGCTGGGGTCATCAGATCCGTTCGTACGTGCTCGATGCCTCGCGGATCAAGGATCTACGTACCAACATCGAACGCAGCGATTGCGACAAGGTGCTCGACGGCGACATCGATGAGTACCTGGTGGCCAGCTTGAAACAAGGCTTGTAAGACATGCATGCAGTGATCAGCTGATTCACCGCGATCCTGTGGGAGCGGGCTTGCCCGCGATCCCCAGCCGAAGGCTGGGGGCAACGAACCTGTGATGGAATATTTAAAGACATGAGCGACCTACAACTCGACCCGCAAGCCCTGCAACAGGAAGAAAACTCCCTGATCGCCCTGCGCAAGGAAAAGCTTGCTGCCGAGCGCGCCAAGGGCAATGCCTTCCCCAACGACTTCCGCCGCGACAATTACTGCGAAGATTTGCAGAAACAGTACGCGGACAAGACCAAGGAAGAGCTGGCAGAAGCTGCAATCCCGGTCAAGGTGGCGGGTCGCATCATGCTCAACCGTGGCTCGTTCATGGTGATTCAGGACATGACCGGTCGCATCCAGGTCTACGTCAACCGTAAAACCCTGTCCGAAGACACCCTGGCCGCGGTGAAAACCTGGGACATGGGCGACATCATTGCAGCCGAAGGCACCCTGGCGCGTTCCGGCAAGGGCGACCTGTATGTTGAAATGACCAGCGTGCGCCTGCTGACCAAATCCCTGCGTCCGCTGCCGGACAAGCACCACGGCCTGACCGACACCGAACAGCGCTACCGTCAGCGTTACGTTGACCTTATCGTCAACGAAGAGGTGCGCCAGACCTTCCGCGTACGTTCGCAAGTGATTGCGCACATCCGCAGCTTCCTGATGAAGCGTGACTTCCTGGAAGTGGAAACGCCGATGCTGCAAACCATTCCAGGCGGCGCGGCGGCCAAACCGTTCGAGACTCACCACAACGCGCTGGACATGGAAATGTTCCTGCGTATCGCGCCTGAGCTGTACCTCAAGCGCCTCGTGGTCGGCGGTTTCGAAAAAGTGTTCGAGATCAACCGCAACTTCCGTAACGAAGGCGTTTCGACGCGTCACAACCCTGAATTCACCATGTTGGAGTTCTACCAGGCTTACGCCGACTACGAAGACAACATGGACCTGACCGAAGAACTGTTCCGCGAACTGGCTCAGCTGGTTCTGGGCAGCACCGACGTGCCGTACGGCGACAAAGTGTTCCACTTCGGCGAGCCGTTCGTGCGTCTGTCGGTGTTCGACTCGATCCTCAAGTACAACCCTGAGCTGACCGCTGACGACCTGAATGACATCGACAAGGCCCGCACCATTGCCAAGAAGGCCGGCGCCAAGGTGCTGGGCTTCGAAGGTCTGGGCAAATTGCAGGTGATGATTTTCGAAGAGCTGGTCGAGCACAAGTTGGAACAGCCGCACTTCATTACCCAGTACCCGTTCGAAGTGTCGCCGCTAGCCCGTCGTAACGACGAGAATCCGAACGTCACCGACCGTTTCGAACTGTTCATCGGCGGTCGTGAAATCGCCAACGCCTACTCCGAGTTGAACGACGCGGAAGACCAGGCTGAGCGTTTCATGGCGCAGGTGGCCGACAAGGACGCCGGTGACGACGAAGCCATGCACTACGACGCCGACTTCGTTCGCGCGCTGGAGTACGGCATGCCGCCCACCGCCGGTGAAGGGATCGGCATCGACCGTCTGGTGATGTTGCTGACCAACTCACCGTCGATCCGCGATGTGATTCTGTTCCCGCACATGCGGCCACAAGCGTAAGTGTTTCAATTAAAAAGCCGCCTATAACAGGCGGCTTTTTATTGCCTGTCTGGTACAAACGTATCAATTGGTTACTTTTGACGTTTAGATTGGTTACTTTTGACGTTTAGAGAGAGGAATACCTGTCGTGAATCGTGCAATGGCTCAAGAAGGTGCAGCGGGTATCGCCACTGCGGTCGCTGAAAGTGTTCAGTACCAAGGCCGCAAGGCCAGCCGACAGGGCAGTGAACAGCGTCGACAGGACATTCTCGACGCTGCGATGCGCATTGTCGTGCGCGATGGCGTGCGGGCCGTGCGGCACCGTGCAGTGGCCGCTGAAGCGGGTGTGCCGCTGTCGGCCACCACCTACTATTTCAAAGACATCGATGACCTGCTCACCGATACCTTCGCCCAATACGTGGAACGCAGCGCGGCGTTCATGGCCCGGTTATGGGCCAGCAACGAAGGCCTGTTGCGCGAGATGGTTGTCAGCGGCGATGGCACCGCCGAGTCCCGCTCACAGCTGGCGGACGATATCGCCCGGCTGATGGCTGACTATGTTCATCGGCAATTGATCAATCGCCGCGAGCACTTGATGGCCGAGCAAGCCTTCCGCCAGGAAGCGTTGCTTAACCCGCGCCTGGCGTTGTTGGTACGCTCCCATCAGCAAATTCTCCTGCAGGGCACCTGCCAGCTTTTCGAAGTATTGGGTTCCCGTGAGCCACAACAGGATGCCAAAGTGTTGACGGCGATTATCGGACGGATGGAATATCAGGGCCTGCTCAACGACGCCGAGCCTGTGGCCGAAGAGGAAATGCTCGGCATCCTCAACCGCTACATGCATTTGGTGCTGGCGTCGGTGTAATCCGGTCCCCTGTAGGAGCTGCCGCAGGCTGCGATCTTTTGATCTTGATCTTCGACAATGCCGCACCGATAAAAGATCAAAAGATCGCAGCCTGCGGCAGCTCCTACAGGGGCGGCGCTGTGTTCATAGGGAGTGTTGAATGAAAGCCTGGCGCGTCGTTGTGATCGCCTTGTCGATCCTGCTGCTCAGTGGCTGTCTGGTGACCTTCAAGGAACCGCTGCCTGCCAGCGAGCCCGCGCCCAAAGGCTTGCTCGGCAAATGGACCAGCACCAATGCCTGGGGTGAGCCGATGAACCTGGAACTGACGCGCATCGGCGACAATCGCTATCAGGCGGTCAGCTACTTCAAGGCCAAGCCCCATGAGCGTGAAGCCTACCCCTTTACGGTGTCGCGCCATGGTAATCGCTGGTACCTGTCGGCGAAGGTGCCGGCGCAGTTCGGCGGGAACTTCACCATCACCGGTTTCGAACTCAACGATAACCACGAACTGGTGGTCTACAACCTCGACCTTGAGCAGATCAAACAGGCCATGGGCCAGGAAGCCCTCAGTGGCCAAGGCTTCCAGACCGACGACGGCGACGGGGTGTTGATCAACAACAGCCTGGATCAAGTGTTTGCCTACCTCGATGACCCGGCCAATTCCGATGTTTTCGTCGAAGCAGTGCGCTACCAGCGCCTGGCCAGTACCAAATAAACCCAGCACGTAACGGTTTTACTACAGGAGTTTCGGGTGGACGAATACCAGCAGACGATACGCATTTTGTCCGATCGCATAGTGCTGGCGCAGACGCCGATTCGCGTTCTGGATGCGGTCAAGTGGGACGACAGCATTCGCAAGGGGTTCTTCAAAGGCAAGGGCAAGGAAATGCCGGCCGTGGACCGCGACTACTACCTCAATCGACCGCTGGCATTTGACTCCAGCAAAGTGAAGCTGGAATTCCAGAACATCGAGCGCGACATCACCCGCCAGCTCGGCCAGTTCAATCCGGTCGGACAGATCATGCGCCGCATGTGCAAGGAATACCGGATGGTGGTGCGCATGCTCGAAGCGCGCGGCACCGAGGATTTCGGGCTGATTTCCCAGGAATTGTATGGCGCGGCGTCCGATGCGTTTCACGCCGGCGACCCGACCCTGGCCGACCTGGGTCTGATGCTCTCCGATTACCTGAACAACATCGCGGGCCGTGGCGACCTCAAGGATGAACCGAAAATCCTTACCGCCAAGGAAGCCGTCGACCTCCTGCAACATCGGTTGAACAAGGTGTTTGGCGAGAACGAAGAAACCATTCGGGTGTTCGAGTCCGACGGGATCGTCGCCGATGCGGCGGCCGGAGCCGACTACATCAAGATCCGCGCCGACGCGATGTTCAACGACCGCGACGTGCGTGCGCTGGAAGTCCACGAAGGGCTGGTGCACGTGGGCACCACGCTCAACGGTCTGAATCAGCCGATCTGCACCTTCCTGTCCAAAGGCCCGCCGTCGTCCACTGTGACCCAGGAAGGCCTGGCGATCCTGATGGAAATCATCACCTTCGCCTCCTACCCGAGCCGCCTGCGCAAACTGACCAACCGCACCCGAGCCATTCATATGGTGGAGGAGGGCGCGGACTTCTTGCAGATTTACGATTTTTTCTGTGAACAAGGCTTCGAAATGGCCGAAAGCTACGGCAACGCCAGTCGGGTTTTCCGCGGATCGGTGCCGACCGGTCTACCGTTTACCAAAGACTTGTCCTACCTCAAGGGCTTTATCATGGTTTACAACTACATTCAGTTGGCCGTGCGTAAAGGCAAGCTGGAGCAGATACCGCTATTGTTTTGCGGCAAGACCACGCTGGAAGACATGCGGACCTTGCGCCAATTGGTGGACGAAGGCCTGATCGTGCCGCCCAAGTACTTGCCCGACCAGTTCCGCGACATGAACGCGCTATCGGCCTGGATGTGCTTCTCCAACTTCCTCAACCACCTGAGCCTGGACCGGATCGAAGCGGATTATTCCAACATCCTCTAACGATGACGCAGTCCAAATGTGGGAGCGGGCTTGCTCGCGAAAGCGGTGTGTCAGTCGACATCAATGTTGGATGGAAAACCGCTTTCGCAAGCAAGCCCGCTCCCACATTGGATCGTATTCCAACCCTGTTTTCGCGAGGCTTCACCGGATGAGAATCCTCGGCATCTTTTGCCTGCTCCTGGCCCTCGGCGGTTGCGACTCTCTGCTGTTCTATCCCGAGCCCGGCCAGCCGTTCACTCCGGCAAAAGCCAAACTCGAATTTCGCGACGTCACCCTGGTCACCGCTGACGGCCTCAAGCTGCATGGCTGGTGGTTGCCGGCGAAAAAAGAGGTCGAGGTCAAAGGCACGGTGCTGCATCTGCATGGCAACGGCGGCAACCTGGCGTGGCATTTGGGTGGCAGCTGGTGGTTGCCGGAGCAGGGCTATCAAGTGTTGCTGGTGGACTATCGCGGGTACGGTTGGTCCGAAGGTAAACCAGCGTTGCCGGCGATTTATCAAGACATCGACGCCGCGTTCAAATGGCTCGACCAGGCCCCGGAGGTCAAGGGTAAACCGCTGATCCTTCTCGGTCAGAGCCTTGGCGGTTCGATGGCCGTGCATTTCCTGGCCCGGCACCCCGAGCGCCAGCGGCAACTCAAGGCTTTTGTGCTCGATGGCGTGCCTGCCAGTTACCGTGATGTCGGGCGTTTCGCCCTGAGCACCTCATGGATGACCTGGCCGTTTCAGGTGCCGTTATCCTGGTTGGTGCCGGACGGCGACAGTGCGATCCATTCCATGAAGCAGCTCAATGGCGTACCGAAACTGATCTATCACAGCATCGATGATCAGTTGGTACCCCTTTCCAACGGCATCCGACTGTATCAAGCTGCGCCGCCGCCGCGAGTGCTGCAAATGACCCGTGGCGGACATGTGCAAACCTTCGCCGACCCGGTCTGGCGAAAGGTCATGCTGCGTTACCTCGAAGACCCGCAGCATTTCGACGGCCTGCGTCGCCTGGGTGAGATCCCGAATTACCCGGCACCCCCGAATTCTGAAGATGAACCACCAGAGAGTCCGCAATGAGTGAAGAACGTAACGCCATCCCGCTGATCATCACCGGTATCTGCAGCATCCTCGGCACCGTTGGCGCCCTGTGGTGGTACGGCTACCTGCACTTCGCCAAACCCGAAGATGCGCTACTGCTCAGCGACTTCACCATGCTCAAGACCGTGCCGGGCGAAGACTATAAAGTCTCCCTGCAACCGGCCCCGCAAGTGGCCCAGTGCATTGATGGCGTGCTGGTGCTGTTCGACACCGAACAGAAAGGCCTGACCGGTGTGCTGGTCAACAGCAAGAAAAAGGCCGTGCGCTGCATGGGCGAGCAAACGCCGCAAAAACTGCAACCGTAGCCCGCCCGGAAAGATCGCAGCCTTCGGCAGCTCCTACATTGACCGGGTACACCCGCGACATCGCAGCCAAGGCAAACTCTGTAGGAGCTGCCGAAGGCTGCGATCTTTTGATCTTAAAAACGAAAGCCCCGCCTGATCAATTCAGGCGGGGCTTTTGCATTACCGCAGGTTCAATCTAGTTCGAGCTAACCGCCGAACGCGGGATCACCGGCTGGTTATCATTGGAAATGGTCACTTCCACCCGACGGTTCATCGCACGGCCCGAGACGCTGGAGTTCTCCGCAACCGGGTATTCCTTGCCATAACCCTGGGCGACGATCCGCGCAGGATCGACACCCATCTTGATCAGGGCCACTTGCACCGAGGTCGCGCGACGCTCGGACAGCGACTGGTTGTACGATGCCGAGCCAGTGCTGTCGGTGTAGCCTTCGACAATCACTTTGCGGTCCGGGTTTTCCTGAAGGAACTGCGCCAGTTTGTTGATATTCACCAAACCGTTGGACTTCAGGTCCGCCTTGTTGGTGGCGAACAGCACATCACCAAACGTCACCAGCGTGCCGCGATCGGTCTGTTTGGCGTTCAGACTGTCCTGCAGCTGTTTGATCTGCTGGTCGCGGGCATCCAGACGAGCCTGGGCCCGTTGTGCCGCGGCATTTTTCAGGTTGTTTTCAGCGGTGCGCAGAGCGATGGTCTGCTTGGCCACTTCAACAATCACTTTGCGGTCCGGGTTTTCCTGAAGGAACTGCGCCAGTTTGTTGATATTCACCAAACCGTTGGACTTCAGGTCCGCCTTGTTGGTGGCGAACAGCACATCACCAAACGTCACCAGCGTGCCGCGATCGGTCTGTTTGGCGTTCAGACTGTCCTGCAGCTGTTTGATCTGCTGGTCGCGGGCATCCAGACGAGCCTGGGCCCGTTGTGCCGCGGCATTTTTCAGGTTGTTTTCAGCGGTGCGCAGAGCGATGGTCTGCTTGGCCACTTCAACGTCGTCTGGACGAGCCTGGGCCCGTTGTGCCGCGGCATTTTTCAGGTTGTTTTCAGCGGTGCGCAGAGCGATGGTCTGCTTGGCCACTTCAACGCGTTGATTGGTCAGGTAAGCCAGTTGGTCGACCTTGGCCTGGTCTTCCCTATCCAGGTAAGCCTTCTCGGCCTTGTCCAGGTATTCGCTGGCGTCTTTGGTTTCCAGCGCCGCGACTTTGCTCGCTTGCGGGTTGGCTTGCAGGCCGGTGTAGTTGGTGCGGGCTTGCTCCAGGTTCGCGTTGGGCGGTGTGGAACAGGCAGCCAGTGCAACACTTGCGGCCAGGAGGGCGGGGATCATCAATTGTTTGCGCATAATAGTTCGTCCTTTCTATCGATAAGCGTTTGAGGTCTGAACATCGGGATGGGCGCTTACTGCACGGTGCGCTGACTTTCCTGACGCAGTTCCTGAACACCTTTCTGGGAATCCTTCACAGATTGTTCGGCTTTCATCGCCTGGGCCTTGCGCTCGGCGACGCGGGCGTCCCATTCGGCTTGCTCGGCCAGCATTCTGGCTTCGTCATACTTTTTGTCGTGCATGGCAATTTCGGCTTGTTTGAGCTTGTCCTGAGCGGCCTTCATTTCCACGGCAGCGAATTCGGTACCGCCGGCGCTGACGGCACTGTTCACAGCCGATTGGGTCACGGCGTATTGCTCGCTCGGCGGGTTACCGGCGCAACCGGCCAGAACCAAGCTGCTGCCGATGGCCAGGGCCGCCAGTTTGAGACCGCGCAGAGGGGGGAACGAGGATGGGGCAGTGCTGGTCTTCATGGTCTTCAACTCCATTGGATAACTCCTGAAAAACATCTGAATCCATCCTGGGCAAGGAGCCGCAACCTACAATTTCCAGAGTGCTTTTTGAAACGGCCGTCCCAGGCGTGGTTACTGGGTGTGACCCGAGGCGTTTTTCAAAAGTTCAGAGAAGATGGCCTATCGCCCGAAAAAACCTGATCGAGAGGACAGGGGCTCTAATCGGGAGCTTTAGCGATGTGCAGCGGTATTCCCGACCGTTTCATGGCCCAGGAACATGCAATTATCGAAGCAATAGCAAGCCAGCGTGGGAGCGGGCTTGCTCGCGAAGAGGCCGTATCAGTTGAAATAAATGTTGCCTGACACGCCGCTTTCGCGAGCAAGCCCGCTCCCACAGGTTCGGCGGTAAATTCAGTGTTTCTGTTTGTCGTTATCGCCCGACAAATCATGCAAATGACGCCGGGACAAGGCGAGAAAACGCGGGGTCGGGCCGACATCTTCGTACAGCGGATCACCTTCCTCGTCGGTGGCCACCACCGTTGACCCTTTCACGTATGGAAAGCTCGCTTCGAGTTCTTCCAGGGCGGCGCCGATCAGCTCGCCGAGCAGTTCTTCGGGATGCCGCTTGGGGTACATGTCGATAATCGCCGCCAGCCGTGCGGCGGCTTCCACGTCCAGACGAATCGTGTAGCCCGTGTCGGTCAGGCGACCCTTGGCGTTTTCTTCCCAGTGCTTGGCAAGCTCGCGGATTTTCATGATGACCTCATTGCGCACCTGCTCGTGGCAGGCCGGGTGAGTGTCCGGCGGTAGCCGGTGATACGCCGTTGTACGGCTTATGGTTGAGATTAGCTGCATTGCCCGGTGTTTGAAGCCCTTGGCGTGGTCTGCTTGTAAGAAGCGCTTTACGGCGGCACTCTCTGTATCAGAACCTCTGATAACCAAGCATAGCCGCCCGGATTTTCGCTGGAGAACGCTGATGACCGATATTGATGCACGCTTGCGCGAAGACGTTCACCTGTTGGGTGAGCTGTTGGGCAACACCATTCGTGAACAGTACGGGGATGACTTTCTCGACAAGATCGAGCAGATCCGCAAAGGCGCCAAGGCCGACCGTCGCGGTTCGATGGACGCCGAACTCAGCGCCAGCCTCAACCAGTTGAGCGAAGACGAGTTGCTGCCGGTGGCGCGAGCGTTCAACCAGTTCCTCAACCTGGCCAATATCGCTGAGCAGTATCAGCTGATTCATCGCCGTGAAGAGTCGCAACCTGCGCCGTTCGAGGCTCGGGTGTTGCCGGAACTGCTCGCTCGGCTGCTGACCGCGGGCCATGACCCCGAGTCCCTGGCCCGGCAGTTGGGTCGACTGGAAATCGAACTGGTATTGACCGCACACCCCACCGAAGTGGCTCGTCGCACGCTGATCCAGAAGTACGATGCGATCGCTGCACAACTGGCCGCCCAGGACCATCGCGACCTGACCACCGCCGAGCGCGAGCAGATCAAGACGAAGTTGCAGCGCCTGATCGCCGAAGCCTGGCACACCGAAGAAATCCGCCGTACCCGCCCGACACCGGTGGACGAAGCCAAGTGGGGCTTTGCGGTGATCGAGCATTCGCTGTGGCAGGCGATTCCCAATTATTTGCGCAAGGCCGATCAGGCCCTGCATGCTGCCACCGGCCTGTACTTGCCACTGGAAGCCGCACCGATTCGCTTTGCCTCCTGGATGGGCGGCGACCGCGACGGCAACCCCAACGTCACCGCCGCGGTGACCCGCGAAGTGTTGCTGCTGGCGCGCTGGATGGCCGCCGATTTGTACCTGCGCGATGTCGATCACCTCGCCGCCGAGTTGTCGATGCAGCAGGCCAGCGACGAGTTGAAAGCCAAGGCCGGCGACAGCGCCGAGCCTTACCGCGCAGTGCTCAAACAATTGCGTGAACGCCTGCGCGCGACCCGTAACTGGGCCCACGCATCCCTGGCGGCAAACACGCCAGCGTCGGCCGATGTGCTGCAAAACAACCGCGACCTGCTGGACCCGCTGGAGCTGTGCTACCACTCGCTGCATGAATGCGGCATGGGCGTCATCGCCGATGGCCCGTTGCTCGATTGCCTGCGCCGTGCGGTGACATTCGGGCTGTTTCTGGTGCGCCTTGATGTGCGGCAGGACTCGTCGCGCCACACCGCGGCCATGACCGAAATCACCGATTACCTTGGCCTGGGTCGTTATGAGGACTGGAGCGAAGAGGAGCGCATCGCCTTCCTTATGCGTGAACTGAACAATCGCCGCCCGTTGCTGCCAGCGTACTTCAAGCCGTCTGCCGACACCGCCGAAGTGCTGGCGACGTGCCGAGAAATCGCCGCGGCACCGGGGGCCTCCCTCGGTTCGTATGTGATTTCCATGGCCGGTGCCGCTTCCGATGTGCTGGCCGTGCAACTGCTGCTCAAGGAATCCGGCGTATTGCGGCCGATGCGCGTGGTGCCGCTGTTCGAAACCCTCGCCGACCTCGATAACGCCGGCCCGGTGATCGAAAAACTGTTGCTGCTGCCGGGCTATCGCTCGCGCCTGCAAGGGCCGCAGGAAGTGATGATCGGTTATTCCGACTCAGCCAAGGACGCTGGCACTACAGCGGCGGCCTGGGCGCAGTATCGGGCTCAGGAGCGGCTGGTGGATATTTGCCGCGAGCAGCAAGTGGAGCTGCTGTTATTCCACGGTCGCGGTGGCACCGTGGGCCGTGGAGGTGGTCCGGCGCACGCGGCGATTCTGTCGCAGCCGCCGGGGTCGGTGGCGGGGCGTTTCCGCACCACTGAGCAAGGGGAAATGATTCGTTTCAAATTCGGCCTGCAGGACATCGCCGAGCAAAACCTCAATCTGTACCTGGCGGCGGTGCTGGAGGCGACCTTGTTGCCGCCACCACCGCCTGAGCCTGCCTGGCGCCATTTGATGGACGAATTGGCCGCCGATGGCGTCAAGGCTTACCGCGCCGTGGTGCGGGAAAATCCGCAGTTCGTCGAGTACTTCCGCCAATCGACCCCGGAGCAGGAATTGGGGCGTTTGCCGTTGGGCAGCCGTCCGGCCAAGCGTCGTGCTGGCGGCATCGAAAGCCTGCGTGCCATTCCGTGGATCTTCGGCTGGACCCAGACGCGTCTGATGCTGCCGGCCTGGCTCGGCTGGGAAGCAGCGCTGAGCAAGGCGCTGGAGCGCGGCGAGGGTGAGCTGTTGGGGCAAATGCGCGAGCAATGGCCATTCTTCCGCACCCGCATCGATATGCTGGAAATGGTGCTGGCCAAGGCCGACGCCGATATCGCCCAGTCTTACGATGAACGTCTGGTCGAGCCGGATCTGCTCCCTTTGGGGGCGCATTTACGCGACCTATTGTCGCAGGCGTGCGCGGTGGTCCTGGGGTTGACCGGTCAGTCGCAGCTGCTGGCACATAGCCCAGCCACCCTCGAATTCATCCGCCTGCGCAACACTTACCTCGACCCGCTGCATCTATTGCAGGCCGAGCTGTTGGCACGTTCGCGGCAACAGGATGTGGCCCAGGGCAGCCCGGTAGAACAGGCATTACTGGTGTCTGTGGCGGGGATTGCCGCTGGTTTGCGAAATACCGGCTAAGGTTTTCGTCGTGGGGAACAGGCACCCGGCGCGAGCGTCGAGTGCCTGTTGGCGAGCGCTCGAAAAGGTCTGCCACGCGACAGTTAATGATGGGGTTGCGACTTGGGTTACCCCTTCGCCGGGTCTCGTGAGGGGCGGGTTTCTCCGACTTTCGGCGGCTTGTGTGGGCAGGGCCTGCTGTGTATCTTGATCAGCCTTTGGCCGTTTGGGCGGTCGCGATCCTATTTTTGAGATTGGCCCCAAGAGGCGAATCTGACGTTATCTATATAAAAAATTGAGGAGCACATCTAATGCGCGTCATTCTGCTGGGAGCTCCCGGGGCCGGTAAAGGTACTCAGGCTAAGTTCATCACCGAGAAATTCGGCATTCCGCAAATCTCTACCGGCGACATGCTGCGTGCTGCGGTAAAAGCCGGCACCGAGCTGGGCGTTAAAGCCAAAAGCATCATGGATGCCGGTGGGCTGGTCTCCGACGACCTGATCATTGCCCTGGTCAAGGACCGTATTGCGCAGCCTGACTGTGCCAAAGGTTTCCTGTTCGACGGTTTCCCGCGCACCATTCCGCAAGCTGAAGCGCTGGTAGAAGCGGGCGTGGAACTGGACAACGTGGTCGAAATCGCCGTCGATGACGAAGAAATCGTTCAGCGTATCGCCGGTCGTCGCGTTCACGAGGCCAGCGGCCGCGTGTACCACACCGTTTACAATCCGCCAAAAATCGCCGGCAAAGACGACATCACTGGCGAAGAGCTGGTGCAGCGCAAGGACGACACCGAAGAAACCGTGCGTCATCGCCTGTCGGTCTACCACTCCCAGACCAAACCACTGGTGGAGTTCTACCAGGGTCTGGCCTCTGCTCAGGGCAAGCCGAAGTACAGCCACATCGAAGGTGTTGGCTCGGTTGAAGTGATCACCGGCAAGGTGCTTGAAGCACTGAGCTGAAAAGTCTGATCGGCTTCATCTTCTACGGCCCGCTTGCGGGCCGTAGTTGTTTATACTGGCGCACTTTTTTTGACTTCTCTTACGGAAACATCGATGAGCACCTTGCTGGCCCTGGACACCGCGACTGAAGCTTGCTCCGTTGCCTTGCTGCATGACGGTAAAGTCACGAGCCATTACGAGGTGATCCCGCGCCTGCATGCGCAAAAGCTGCTGCCGATGATCCAGCAACTGTTGGCCGATGCCGGGATCACGCTGCAAGCGGTCGATGCCATTGCGTTCGGCCGTGGTCCGGGCGCGTTCACCGGTGTGCGTATCGCCATCGGCGTGGTGCAGGGGCTGGCGTTTGCGCTGGATCGCCCGGTATTGCCGGTCTCCAATCTCGCCGTACTCGCCCAGCGGGCCTATCGCGAACACGGCGTCAGCCAGGTCGCGGCGGCCATCGATGCGCGTATGGATGAAGTGTATTGGGGTTGCTACCGCGAAACGGCGGGGGAGATGCGGCTGGTGGGCAATGAAGCGGTACTGCCACCGGAAGCCGCTGCATTGCCGGCCGATGCCAGCGGCGAGTGGTTCGGCGCAGGCACCGGTTGGGGGTATGCCGAGCGCATTGCCGTCAACTTGAGCGGGCAGGACGCGGGCATGCTGCCCCACGCCGAAGATCTGCTGACCCTGGCTCGTTTTGCCTGGGAGCGCGGTGAAGCGATCGTGGCCGATCAGGCGCAGCCGGTGTATCTGCGCGATAAAGTCGCGACCCCGAAAGCGCGTTAATTTCTGTGGCGAGGGAGCTTGCTCCCGTTCGGCTGCGGAGCAGTCGTAGAACCTGATGGCGCGGTGTACCTGACTGCGCTTGGGGGCAGCTTCGCAGCCCAGCGGGAGCAAGCTCCCTCGCCACAAAGTGTTCCAATCGTCACTTTCTAACCCGCGCTTTAAACCTTTTCGCTTTTCTGTGTTCTAGTTATCACTCGGCAGTTTGCGAAGTGGGCTATGTGCCACTAAGCTGCCATCATCGATACCGAGCATGCACTTATGCGTATAGACGGCGTTTCCTCTCAGTCCTACCCCATCAAGCGCAAGCCTCGCAAAGGCCATGTGTCCGAGGATGACTCCGTCGATATCGACGGCGAGCTGGAATTCCCTACCGAAGAGCAATTGGCCGCCCGCGCCGCCAAAGCTTCCGCACAACGCCTGAGCAATCTGCCCGCCCGCCAACAAGACATGATTTATCACCGCGCGATGAGCAAAAGTGTGGCGATGGCACTGGCCAGTTACCTGAGCACCGCCACTTTTGTCGATTGGGATGCGGATGTACTGGGTCTCGACCTGTACATCTGATGTTGCCTTACTACCTCGGCTGCCCGTCCTGGAGTGAAAACGCCTGGCGCGATTACTTGTATCCGCAAGACGCCAGGCCTGCCGAGTTTCTCAGTCTTTATGCTCAAGTGTTCAACGCCGTGGAAGGCAATACGACCTTCTACGCGAGCCCGTCTGCCGCCACTGTGCAGCGCTGGGCCGAGACCATGCCCGAACACTTTCGCTTCACCGCCAAGTTCCCCGGCGACATCAGCCATAGCGGTGACCTGCGCGAACAATTGACCGCCGCCGAAACCTTCCTGCAATTGCTCAGCCCCCTGGGTGAACGGGTTTCTCCCCTCTGGCTGCAATTGTCCAAAAGCTTCACCCCGCAACGCTTGTCCGAGTTGGCCGGTTTTATAGACGCGGTGGATCGGCCCTTGGCGGTCGAAGTGCGACACGATGAGTTCTTCGCCAAGGGCGATGCCGAGCGGATGCTCAATCGCCTGTTGCTGGACCGTGGTGTTGAGCGTATCTGCCTTGATCCGCGAGCGCTGTTCAGTTCCACCTCGACCGATCCTTCGGTGCTCCACGCCCAATCGAAAAAGCCCAGGGTGCCGCCTCGTCCTGCTGCGTTTTCTCAGTTCCCACAGGTGCGTTTCATCGGCCATCCGCAGTTGGAAGCCAATGATCCATTCCTGGTGCCGTGGGTCGAGAAAATCGCTCTCTGGATCGAAGAGGGTCGCACGCCCTATATCTTCCTGCACACCGCCGATAACCTGCTGGCGGCAAAACTCGCCCAACGTTTTCACGCACAACTGATGCTGCGTTTGCCTGGCTTGCCGCCGCTGCCTGAGCTATACAGAGAGCCCGCCGCCGAGCAACTTGGCTTGCTCTGAAGCGGATTCGTTCCCCTTTTCAGGAGTCTGCCAATGGATGCGCAAACCCTTCGAGCCCAGGCGTTCAAAGCACTGCATGAACGCGAGGGCGCTTTTGTCATTCCCAACCCTTGGGACGCCGGCTCGGCGAAAATGCTCGCCAGCCTTGGCTTCGAGGCGCTGGCGACCACCAGTGCCGGTTACGCCTTTTCCCGGGGGCGTCCCGATGGTGGGCTGACGCTCGACGAGACCCTGGCGAACGTTGAGGCGATTGTGGCGGCCACCGATCTGCCGGTGGCGGTGGATCTCGAAAACGGTTTTGCCGACGCCCCCGCTGATTGCGCCCAAAGTATTATGCGGGCCGCCAAGGCCGGTGCCGTTGGCGGTTCGATCGAAGATGCCACAGGGCGTGAGGACGGTCCGATCTACTGCTTCGAACATGCCGTGGCACGTATCGAAGCGGCCGTCGCGGCGGCTCGCAGCTTGCCTTTTCCCTTCGTGCTGACGGCGCGTGCCGAGAACTTTCTGCACGGCAATCCTGACCTCGACGACACCATTCGCCGCTTGCAGGCATTCGCCGAGGCGGGGGCCGACGTGCTTTACGCACCGGGCCTGCGCAGCGCTGAAGAGGTCTTGGCGGTGGTCCGCGCCGTGGCGCCGAAACCGGTCAATGTGTTGATGTCCGGCGGGCTTAAACTGACGGTCGAGCAGTTGAGTGAAATGGGCGTCAAACGCATCAGCGTCGGTTCGGCCCTGGCCCTGGCGGCGTATGGCGAGTTCTTCCGTGCCGCCGAGGAAATCCAGCAACACGGGACCTTCGGCTTTACCTCCCGGTCGATGCCGTTCCAGAAGGCCAATCAATTGTTCAAAGGCTGACGATGCGGTTTCGGTGGGGGCTGTTGCTGATGCTGTTGATCATCGGCGCTGCCGGGTTGAGCGTCTGGCGCGGCTGGGTTTCCATACCCCCGCAATGGAACCCCTGGGCGCCGCTGGACGTGAAGGCCGAACCGAACCTGCTGACCCGCTACAAACTGATGCGTCTGCGCAATGATCCGCAATTATGCGACCAGGTCCTGAGCGGCTCAGGTTTGCGGGTAACCCGTCAGGCTGACAGCCCGGACGCGACTTGCCCATTGACCAACGCCTTGCGTGTGCAAGGTGGCGAGGTGGCACTGAGCAGCAGTTTCCTCGCCAGTTGCCGCCTGGCGGTAGCGTTCGCCTTGTTCGAGCGCCACGCCCTGCAACCGGCGGCTAAGGCTGTCTACGGGCAGGCGGTGAAACGGGTCGACCATCTCGGCAGCTTCGCCTGTCGCAATGTCTACAATCGCGAAAACGGCAGACGCAGCCAGCATGCCACGGCCGATGCGCTGGATATCAGCGGATTCCGGCTGGCGGACGGCCGATCGATCAGCGTGCTCAGGGATTGGCCGAAGGATAACCAGGACGCGCGATTTCTGCGTCAGGTCCGCGATGGCGCCTGCGATATGTTCAGTGTGGTGTTGAGCCCGGACTACAACGCCGCCCATCGCAACCACTTTCATGTGGATGTCGGGCCGTGGTGGCGGTGCCGCTGAAGGATTATGCGGCGATGCGCAGGTTCTGCAGAACGATCGGGCGTGCCCAGCCGTTATCGAAATCCAGTTGTTTTTGTTGTTCCACCAGCTCTTCGGGCGAGAAGGGCGGGAACGGTTTATCCAGCAGCTCAAGTTCGAACTCGGCGATCGGCAAGCGCAGCGGACGTGGTTGCGGTGCGGCGCCTGGCTCTGGCAGCGCTTGACCGGCAGTGAGCACGATCGGGCGTACCCAACCACTGTCGAAGTCCTGTTGTTTCTGTTGCGCGACGATTTCTTCCGCCGGGAATGGCGGGAATGGTTTGTCGGCCAGGTCCATTTCGAACTCGGCAATCGGCAGGAACAGAGGCTCTGGCGGGCGGACGGGTGTTTCGATCACATCACATTCGCGCTGGGAAATGATGTGCGCCAGCAGCTCACTGCCAACGGTCGGTTCGACCGGGCTGTCGAGATCGACCGGCGGAAAGTTGAGAGACTCCGGCACGACATCGCCCGACTGATCGGCCAGGGCCTGGGCAAAAAAATCCTGCCACAGGTGACTGACGCCGCTCAGTGCTTGGGAATTTCGCAGGCCAAAATCGCCGTGGGGCGAGATGTAACCTATCGATGTGCGTTGAATGTCTGACATTTCTCTCGGTCGACGCTCAGCTCTGGCAAAATGCTCGATAGTTTGGTTATCGGCCGTTTTTGCCGATCATTAATTTTTTGAGCGTGTGTTCCCATGATTGAGCAACCTGCGGCCTGCCGCATCCATGTCGAGGCCTTGGGCACGACCTTTCAGCCACAGGCCGAACAATGGGCCGAGCGCCTGGGGTTGCCGTTGCAGGTGGATGATGGCGAGTTTGCCTTGCAGGTAGGCGAGCAGGGGTTGCAGCTGCAACAACTTGGGCCGGATGCACCGGGACCGGTGCGGGTGGATTTCGTTGAAGGTGGCGCGGCCCATCGTCGGTTGTACGGCGGTGGCAGCGGACAGATGATCGCCAAGGCGGTCGGCATCGCCCAAGGCGTGCGCCCGCGCGTGCTGGACGCGACAGCAGGACTGGGCAAGGATGCGTTCGTGCTGGCCAGCCTGGGCTGCGAGATGAGCCTGATCGAGCGCCAGCCGCTGATCGGCGCGTTGCTTGAAGATGGCTTGGCCCGCGGCGCGGAAGATTTCGACGTGGCGCCGATTGTGGCGCGGATGCGTTTGCTCAAGGGCAACTCGATCGAAGTGATGCGCAACTGGGAAGGCGAGCCACCGCAGGTGATCTACCTCGACCCGATGTTTCCCCATCGTGAGAAAACCGCATTGGTGAAGAAGGAAATGCGCCTGTTCCGGCCGCTGGTCGGCGATGATCCGGATGCGCCGGCATTGCTCGAAGCGGCGTTGGCCCTGGCCAGTCACCGGGTGGTAGTCAAACGCCCGCGCAAGGCGCCGTGCATCGACGGGCCGAAGCCGAGTCATGCGCTGGATGGCAAATCCAGCCGTTACGACATTTATCCGAAGAAAGCGCTCAAACCCTGAGACCGTGTCGCCTGCTTCGCGAGCAAGCCCGCTCCCACATTGGATCTCCGGGGTACACAAAATCTGTGACCGACAAAGGTCCAATGTGGGAGCGGGCTTGCTCGCGAAGGCGTCAGCCCAGACACCTCCATTTATCAGGCCGACTCCGGCCGATAAGCCCGCATAAACAACCCCACCACTTCCCGCACATGGGCTTCGGCCGTATCCCCGGTCACCGGCTCGCCGCAGCCATACAGCAACCGGAAATTCCCCGCGCCCTTGAGCAGGCAAAAGAAATGCTCGGCGGCATTGCGCGGTTTGTCGATACTCAATGCGCCGCTCTGATTGACCTTGTTCAGCAACCCCTCCATTCCGTGAAGTACGCGTTCTGGGCCGGCCTGGAAGAAAATCAGCGAGAGTTTCGGGTCCTGGCTACCCAACGTCATCATCAGCCGATGCAGGTTCACCGATTCATCACTGTTGATCAGCTGATGAAAGCCGCGTGCGATGTTCAGCAGCACGGTTTCCACCGCGATGCCCTCCGGCAATTCAAAGAAAAGGGGCGGCAATTGCTCTTCGCACTTGGCGATGACAGCGGCAGAGAACAGTGTCTCCTTGTCGTTGAAATGACTGTAGACCGTCAACTTCGATACGCCGGCCGCGGCTGCCACGGCATCCATGCTGGTGTTGGCGTATCCCTTGCTCAGAAACAGGATTTTCGCCGCGTCGAGGATGGCTTGGCGCTTGGCCAGATCCTTGGGACGGCCCGGACCGCTGGGTGTGGAAAGATTGTCAGACATTCTTCGCTTTAATACTGGACTGGTGAGTTTGCTATTAATAACATACTGGTCAGTATAATTATTCAAAGCACCATTAGCGAAAGGTCCTTTCCCATGTTCCGCTATGCCTTGCTTCTCAGTCTGGCTTTTTTATTGTCTGCGTGTGGCCATGAAGAGGCGCCTCAAGTCACCATCCGCCCGGCCATGGTCGTTCAACCAGAGCCCTCGGCTCAGGCCATGGAAAGTTATCCCGGTGAAGTCCGGGCGCGCTATGAGCCTGATCTGGCCTTCCGCATTGGCGGCAAAGTCAGCCGACGACTGGTCGAGGAAGGCCAGCGGGTCAAGGCCGACCAGCCTCTGGCGGAACTCGATCCTCAGGACGTGCGCCTGCAACTGGAAGCCACCCGCGCCCAGGTCGCCGCCGCCGAAGCCAATCTGAACCTGGTGCGCGCCGAGCGCGATCGCTACAAGACTCTGATGGAGCGGCAGATGGTCAGCCGTTCGCAGTACGACAATGCGGAAAACCTCTATCGCTCCGGTGAAGCACGCCTCAAGCAAATCAAAGCCGAATTCAACGTATCGACCAACCAGGCCAGTTACGCGGTGTTGCGTGCGCCGCAAGATGGCGTGGTGGCCAAACGTGCGGTTGAAGTCGGGCAAGTGGTAGCGGCCGGGCAAACCGTGTTTACCCTCGCCACCGATGGCGAACGCGAGGTGTTGATCAGCCTGCCGGAGCAGAATTTTGGTCGCTTCAAGGTCGGCCAGCCAGTCTCGGTGGAACTCTGGACGCAACCCGATCAACGTTTCCCCGGACGCATTCGTGAACTGTCACCCGCGGCCGATCCGAAATCCCGTACCTTCGCCGCTCGCATTGCATTTACCGCCGGCAAGGTTCCCGCCGAACTGGGCCAGAGTGCCCGGGTGTTTATCCAGACCGCCGATGTGGTGTCGTTGTCGGTGCCGCTGTCGGCGGTCACTGCGGAAAACGGTGCCACTTATGTATGGGTGGTCGGTGCCAACAACACCTTGAAAAAAGCCCCGGTGCGGGTCGGAGCATTTGGTGAGAAAACCGTGCCGGTGCTCGAAGGCCTGAACGCCAGTGACTGGGTAGTGGTGGCCGGTGTTCATGTGCTTCACGACGGGCAGCAAATACGCCCGGTGGATCGCTCCAACCGCGTGGTCAATCTGGCGCACAAGGAGTAATCCCCGATGGGTTTCAATCTTTCCGAATGGGCGCTGCGTAACCGCCAGATCGTATTGTTCCTGATGCTATTGCTGGCCGTCGTCGGCGCGTTGTCCTACACCAAGCTCGGCCAAAGTGAAGACCCGCCTTTCACCTTCAAGGCCATGGTGATTCGCACCAACTGGCCTGGCGCCACGGCCGAGGAAGTGTCGCGCCAGGTGACCGAGCGCATTGAAAAGAAACTGATGGAAACCGGCGAGTACGACCGGATCGCTTCGTTCTCCCGCCCGGGCGAATCCCAGGTCACGTTCATTGCTCGAGATTCGATGCACTCGGTGGAGATCCCGGAGCTCTGGTATCAGGCTCGCAAGAAGATCAGCGACATTCGCCACACTTTGCCGCCGGGCATCCAGGGGCCTTTCTTCAACGATGAGTTCGGCACTACCTTCGGCAACATCTACGCCCTGACCGGCGAAGGTTTTGATTACGCGGTGCTCAAGGACTACGCCGACCGCGTCCAGATTCAGCTGCAACGGGTCAAGGATGTGGGCAAGGTCGACTTGCTCGGGCTGCAGGACGAGAAAATCTGGATCGAGCTCTCCAATGTCAAACTGGCCACCCTCGGATTACCGTTGGCGACGGTGCAGCAGGCGCTTGAAGAGCAGAACGCGATGTCCAACGCAGGATTCTTCGAAACCACCAGCGAGCGTTTGCAGCTGCGGGTTTCCGGGAATTTTCAGACGGTCGACGAGATCCGGAACTTTCCGATCCGGGTCGACAATCGCACGTTCCGCATCGGCGATGTGGCGAACGTTCGTCGTGGCTTCAACGATCCACCAGCGCCGCGCATGCGCTTCATGGCGGAAGACGCCATCGGCCTGGCGGTAGCCATGAAGAGCGGTGGCGACATTCTGATTCTGGGCAAGGCGCTGGAAGTCGAATTCGCCCGGATCCAGAAGAGTCTTCCGGCCGGCATGCAACTGCGCAAGGTCTCCGATCAACCGGCCGCGGTGAAAACCGGTGTCGGGGAATTTGTCCAGGTGCTGGTGGAGGCGCTGGCGATCGTATTGCTGGTGAGCTTCTTCTCACTCGGTGTGCGCACCGGCATGGTGGTGGCGCTGGCGATTCCGCTGGTGTTGGCGATGACCTTCGCCTGCATGTATTACCTTGGCATCGGCCTGCACAAGATTTCCCTTGGCGCGCTGGTGCTGGCGCTGGGATTGCTGGTGGACGACGCGATCATCGCCGTGGAAATGATGGCGATCAAAATGGAGCAGGGCTTCGATCGGATCAAAGCCGCCAGCTACGCCTGGACCAGCACTGCGTTCCCGATGCTTACCGGTACGTTGATCACCGCTGCCGGTTTCCTGCCGATTGCCACTGCGCAATCGGGCACCGGCGAATACACCCGCTCGATCTTTCAGGTGGTGACTATCGCGCTGGTGGCGTCGTGGGTTGCCGCCGTGGTCTTTGTGCCTTATCTGGGGGAAAAACTCCTGCCGGACCTGGCGAAAATTCACGCCGCCAAACATGGCATTGGCGACGGTCAACCCGACCCTTATGGCACACCGTTTTATCAGCGCGTCAGACGTCTGGTGGAATGGTGCGTGCGCCGGCGCAAAACGGTGATCGCGCTGACGGTCTTGATGTTTGTCGCCTCACTGGTGTTGTTCCGTTTCGTGCCGCAACAGTTCTTCCCGGCTTCGGGGCGGCTGGAGTTGATGGTCGATCTGAAACTGGCCGAAGGGGCGTCTTTGAGCAACACCGCCGAAGAGGTTAAACGCCTCGAAGGCCTGCTCAAGGATCAGGCCGGGATCGACAACTACGTGGCTTACGTCGGCACCGGTTCGCCGCGTTTCTACCTGCCGCTGGATCAGCAACTTCCGGCTGCGAGCTTTGCGCAATTTGTCGTGCTGGCCAAAACCATCGAAGACCGCGAAACCCTGCGCACCTGGCTGATTGGAACCCTCAATGAACAATTCCCGGCCCTGCGTTCGCGGGTCACGCGGCTGGAGAATGGTCCGCCGGTTGGCTATCCGGTGCAGTTCCGGGTCACCGGTGAACACATTGAGGAAGTCCGCGCATTGGCCCGTAAAGTCGCGGCCAAGGTTCGCGAGAATCCTCACGTGGTCAACGTGCATCTGGACTGGGAAGAGCCGAGCAAAGTCGTTTATCTGAACGTCGATCAGGACCGCGCACGAGCGCTGGGTGTGAGCACGACGAACCTGTCGGGTTTCCTGCGCAGCTCGCTGACCGGTGCCAGCGTCAGCCAGTACCGCGAAGACAACGAGTTGATCGAAATCTTGCTGCGCGGCACGGTGCATGAGCGCACTGAGCTGGCGTTGCTGCCAAGCCTGGCCGTGCCGACCGACAATGGTCGCAGCGTGGCGCTGTCGCAGATCGCGACGCTGGAATACGGCTTCGAAGAAGGCATCATCTGGCACCGTAACCGCCTGCCCAACGTGACGGTTCGCGCCGACATCTACGGCAAGGAACAACCGGTATCACTGGTGCAGCAAATCATGCCGACCCTGGATCCGATTCGCGCCGAACTGCCGGACGGCTATTTGCTGGACGTCGGCGGTACGGTGGAAGACTCGGCCCGTGGGCAGAGCTCGGTGAATGCTGGCGTGCCGTTGTTCATTGTGGTGGTGCTGACGTTGCTGATGCTGCAACTGCGCAGTTTCTCACGCACGGTGATGGTGTTTCTGACGGCGCCACTGGGGCTGATCGGTGTGACCCTGTTTCTATTGGTGTTCCGCCAGCCATTTGGTTTTGTGGCGATGCTCGGGACCATCGCCTTGTCCGGGATGATCATGCGTAACTCGGTGATTCTGGTGGATCAGATCGAGCAGGATATCGCTGCCGGGCTTAAGCCTTGGCAGGCGATTATCGAGGCGACAGTGCGGCGGTTCCGACCGATTGTGCTGACGGCGTTGGCGGCGGTGCTGGCGATGATTCCATTGTCACGCAGTGTGTTTTTCGGGCCGATGGCGGTGGCGATCATGGGCGGGCTGATCGTGGCGACGGCGTTGACGTTGCTGTTTTTGCCGGCGTTGTATGCGGCTTGGTTCAGGGTCCGGAAAGAGTCTGTGTGATTGTTTGATCTTGGCGGCCTTCGGGCCGACCATGCTGTTGTTGGTGGGGGGCTTCGCTACGACCTACATGCGATGGGTTCGACTGCGTCGAACGGCGCTGCGCGCCAATCCCCAGATGAACACCGGAACGAGGCCTCCCGAAGGGGCGGGTGGATCAGGATCAAAAGCTGCAGGCGAGCTAACGCTCGGCCTGTCGAGTGGTGAGGGGCGGGTGTATGCCGCTCCATTGTGGGAGCGGGCTTGCTCGCGAAGGCGGCCTGCCCAGCCGATCAATCTATCGCGGGTGTACACAACCCCACGTAGGAGCTGCCGAAGGCTGCGATCTTTTGATCTTGGCGGCCTGACAGCCAACCAATTTCTTTCAAATGTACGCTACCCACTTGCAGGAGCGAGGCTTGCCCGCGAAGCCTGTCCAGGCTCCTACACATATTTCAGATCCGTCTGATATTGAGTCAACGTAGGCGCACTGTTGTACTCAAGACTCAATTTCATGAGTTTTTGAGACACTGATAATGAAAAAGCCGCCCATGCTCAAGGGCAGAACCGACCCGGTATTCGACCTGTTGGGGCAATCGCCCCACAAGGAACGCCTCTCGGATTACCTCGCACTGCTCAAGCCGCTGGACGATCAGGGCCGCTATCTTCCGTTCGATGAATTGCGCTACCGCTGGGCGCCTGGGCTGGATGCGAACCTGTGCTGGGCCTTGGTCAAGAAAGCCCGGACCGCGCAGTATTCCAGCCTGTTGCCATTGGGCGAGCCCATTCAGTGGGGCCGGTTTGTGCTGACGCCATTGGCCCAGAAAGCTGTTTCGGCCGTCGATCGACAAGCGACGACGGCAGCGCTGGAATACATGACCGGCCAGATCGGCGAACGAGCGCATTTCAGCTACCTGCTCAACGATCTGATCGAAGACGAAGCCATCAGCAGCAGCCAGCTCGAAGGCGCGGCAACCACCACTCGGGTGGCCAAGGACATGCTCAAGCGTAAGCGCCTGCCGCGGACGCCGGATGAGCGGATGGTCATCGGCAACTACAAGATGATGAACTTCGCCTGGGAAAAGCGTTATGAGCCTTTGAGCGTCGAGCTGATCGCAGCGATGCATCGTGTCGGCGTCGAAGGTATCGATGACCCGCAATATTCACCGGGTACTTTCAGAATCAACGATGACGTGGTAGTGCAGGATGGCGACGGAAATACCGTGCATACGCCGCCTCCCGCGGTGGGGCTCGCGTCGCGATTGCAGGTGCTGTCGAAGTGGATCAACCAGTCTCACGACGATCCCGGTCAAGTGGATTACCTTCATCCATTGATCAAAGGAATCGCGCTGCATTTTGCGCTGGGCTATGAGCATCCTTTTCGCGATGGCAACGGTCGGGTCGCACGGGCACTGTTTTACTGGTTCATGTTCAAGAATGACTTCTCGGCCTTTCGCTACATCGCGATCAGCTTGTTGTTGCGCAATGCGCCGGTGAAATACGGACGCTCGTATCTGAATACCGAGGCCGATGATCTGGACCTGACCTACTTCATCGATTTCCAGTGTTCAGTCATCTCCCGGGCTGTCAGCGCTTTTACTGAGGCTTATCGAAAAAGCCTGGTCTACGCCGAAAGCTTTGATCGATGGCTGCTGGCGTCTGGTTTTTTCGACCAGCTCACAGAAAAACAGCGAGCCGTCTACCAAGTGGCCAAGAGTGGAATGGCCAAGGAGTTCACGGCGGTCAATGTGAAGGAGAATCTGAGCTGTTCTTACAACACCGCGTCGGCCACCCTGAACGGATTGGTCGAGTTGAAGGTGTTCGAGAAAAGGAAGATGGGCCGAGAGTGGGTATTTTTCTTGCGGGCAGCGTCGGCGGTCTGATTCTTTGCGGGCGTGAGCCTGCCTGCGATAAGGCCGTGTCAGTCGACATCAACTGTGGCTGATACATCGCCATCGCGAGCAGGCTCATTCCTATAAAATCGGAGTTGAGATTCAGAGCGTACCAAACACCTTCTTCGCCAAACTGGTCGCCGCCGCCGCAGGGTTCTGGCGAATGGTTTCTTCCTGCTTGCCAATCATCTCGAACAAACCGTTCAACGCCTGCTCGGTCACGTAGCTTTCGATGTTGGCGTTTTTCGCATCCAGCACACCCAGGGTCGCCGCTTGCCCGGCGAACGAATTGTACTGCTGGGCCAGGCCGACCTGGTCGGTGGCTTGTTTGACGATTGGCAGGAACTTGGTGCGGATCTGCTCGCGGCTGGTTTTGCTCAAGTACTGAGTCGCCGAGTCCTTGCCGCCGCCGAGAATCCCCTTGGCATCTTCCACGGTCATCTTCTTCACCGCATCCACCAGAATTGGCTGAGCCTGCGTCACGGCCGCCTCAGCCGCTTTGTTCATGCTGGTTTCCAGTTGATCGACCTGATCGCCCATGCCGAACTGTTTCATTTTCTTGGCGACTTTGCCCAGCTTGCCCGGCAGTTCGATTTTCACGTCCGGGTTGTTGCTGAAGCCACCAGGCGCGCCGAGTTGTTTAACGGCCAGTTGCGCACTTTGGGTCAGGGCGTCCTTGAGACCGCCGGTGGCGTCTTGTTGCGACAGGTCATTGAGCGACAAGGCCAGGGCGTTGGCGCAGATCATCAAGCCGGCGCACAGGCCGGCGAAGCGAAGGGTGGGGCGGAGCATGGCGGCTTCCTTGTGCGGATTTTCAGTGGCTGCGGCGCCAGAAGAAGCCTGGCGCCTGTAGGAATTTAGACGGTCTGCGCTGGAGCCGCGACTTGATCGGCCGCATCTTCACTGCGATGCAGCGCTACCTGACGGATCGACAAGCGAATCTCCGCTGGCAATACCCGTTTGGCCGCGCCTTCGGCCAGTTCGCCGAGCAGTGGGTGATAGCTCAGTTTGCCGGCTTCGTCCCGGCGCAGCACGTCGAGGTCCAGCATTGTCTGGATGAAATGACGGAACAGGCTCTTGTCGAAGAACTCCGGGGCGTTCAGGCCATGGAGGATCGACAGGCGCTGGGCCATGACAGTGCACAGGTCTTCCAGTTCTTCGGCGCTGATGCTGTTCTGGCCGCTGTTGAGCAGCAAGGAAACAGTCATGTAGAAGCGCTGCAAGGTCTGGGCGATGCTTTTCGACAACAGTGTCAGCAGCACGAAATGCCGTGAGCTCGGTGCCGGACGCAGGTACACATCTTTCTCGAAACGCAGCAGGCCTTGCTCGACGAAGGCCTCGAGCCATTGATCAACTACGCCATCGAGTTCGTCCAGCGTCCAGCGAATGAACAGCTCCGATTGCAGGTACGGATACAGTGCGCGGGTATAGCGCAGGATCTGCTCGCGGCTCATGCGCGAGGTGCTCTGGAAGAAACTCGCCAGCAACGACGGCAACGCGAAGATGTGCAGCACGTTGTTGCGGTAGTAGGTCATCAAGACGGCGTTTTGTTCGTCCAGGTACAGAATCTTGCCCAGCGCATCGCTTTGCTCGGACAGCAGGTCCATGTCCTTCACGTGCTCGATCAGCGCGCGACCGTCGCCCTCCGGCAGGGTGGTGTGCGAGGAGTAGGGAACCTTGCGCAACAGCGCCAGATACAGATCGAGTACCCGCGCCATGGCGCGATCGTCCAGGGCCAGACGGCTGGTGGACAGCAACGCCAGGGCCACCAGATTCACCGGGTTGATCGCCGCCGCTTCATTCAAATGCTGGGCGACTTTCTCGCCGAGGCGGTTGGTAGTTTCGTTGAGCCAGGCCGGTTTGAATTGTGGACCGAGTTCCTGTTGGCGCCAGTCTGGCTGTTCGCTGTCGAGGAACTCCGCCAGTTTGATCGGTTCGCCGAAGTTGACCGCGACCTGACCGAAGCGCTGTTTGAGCGCGCCGATGACTTTGAAAATATCGAAAATCGATTCTTTTTTCTTGCTCGCGCCACGCAACTCGCCGAGGTAGGTGCGGCCTTCCAGCACGCGCTCATAGCCGATGTACACCGGCACGAAGACGATCGGCATGCGTGACGAACGCAGGAAGCTGCGCAGGGTAATCGCGAGCATCCCGGTTTTCGGTTGCAGCATGCGCCCGGTGCGCGAACGGCCGCCCTCGACGAAGTACTCGACCGGGAAGCCTTTGGTGAACAGGGTGTGCAGGTATTCGTTGAACACCGAGGTGTAGAGCGGGTTGCCCTTGAAGGTGCGGCGCATGAAGAACGCGCCGCCACGCCGTAGCAAACTACCAATCACCGGCATGTTGAGGTTGATCCCGGCAGCAATGTGCGGCGGGGTCAGGCCGTTGCGAAATAGAAGATAGGAGAGCAGCAAATAGTCGATGTGGCTGCGGTGGCACGGCACGTAGATCACTTCGTGACCTTGGGCGACCTTTTGCACACCTTCGATGTGGTTGACCTTGATCCCGTCGTAGATCTTGTTCCAGAACCAGCTCAGCACCACTTCCAGAAAGCGGATCGCGGTGTAGGTGTAGTCCGAGGCGATTTCGTTGCCATAACGCAAGGCTTGGGCCTTGGCTTTTTCCGGCGAGATGTTCTCGCGCTCGGCTTCGTCGAGGATCGCCTGTTTGACCGACGGCTGATTGAGCAGGCCTTTGACCAGGTTACGGCGATGGGAAATGTCCGGGCCGATCACCGCGGCTTTCAGGTTGCGAAAATGCACCCGCAGGATCCGCTGGGCCATGCGCACGGTGCGTTCGTGGCCTTTGTTGTGTTCGATCAGTTCTCGCAGATGAATCGGCGCCGAGAACTGCACCCGGGTCTTGCGCCCCAGCACGATAATGCTCAGTAGCCGACGCAATCGCCCGGTGACCGCCCAGCTGTCGGCGAACAGCAGTTTCCATGGGCTCGATTCACTGTCGGGCGACTGGCCCCAGAACACGCTGACCGGAATGATCTGCGCATCTTCGGCGGCGTTCTGGCTCAGGGCGCTGACCAGACGGGTCAGGGTCGGTGGCGCACCGCGTTTGTCCTGGCGGCCGAGCCAGTCTGGCTCCGGCGTCAGGTAAAAGAACGCGGCGGGTTCTATCAACGCGCCCACCGATACCGGCAACACCGGGCGGGGCAGGCCGGCCTTGCTGCATTGGGTATCGACCACGGCGAGGTCGGTCAGTGAAGGATTTTGCAGGACGTAGAACACCGGCCGGCTGCGGTCGAGGTTAAGGGTGAACGACGACTGGTTGATCGTCTCCGAGCGAACCCAGAGGTACAGCAGTCGGCGCAGGGTGCCAAACACAAGACGGCGGAACGGGGAACGGGTCATACGGCTTCTGCGTGAGTGGAAAAAACCGAGCGTTTGCTCGGGGGGCAGATAGTGTGCCGTATTCGCCGAAAATCGGCAAAAAAGCAGCGAAGTAAACTTGAGTTGAGAGTTTTTGCGTCTGTCATATACTCGGCCCTTCAAAATAAAAACAAGGGGGTACTGACATGGCAACGCGCGAAACCGGCAATGTGAAGTGGTTCAACGACGCCAAGGGTTATGGCTTCATTCAGCGCGAGGACGGGGTGGACGTGTTCGTGCACTACCGCGCGATCCGCGGCGAAGGGCATCGGTCGCTGACTGAAGGTCAGCAGGTCGAGTATGCAGTGGTGACCGGCGAGAAGGGCTTGCAGGCTGAGGATGTGGTGGGGCTGTAAACTTTAAGATCAAAAGATCGCAGCCTGCGGCAGCTCCTACGGGTGTACACATAACCCTGTAGGAGCTGCCGCAGGCTGCGATCTTTTTGGTTTTACGCGGTTTTCCAGGTGATTTCTTCTTCACCATCGGCGCTGATGCGCATCCAGCGATCCGCTGTTTCCTCACCTTCTTCCTCGACCCAGCTACCCGGTGCGCAACGCACTTCGACGTTTAGCGCGGCAAAGGCTGCGCGGGCGCAGGCGATGTCGTCTTCCCATGGGGTCTGGTCGCTTTCCAGGTACAGGCTATTCCATTTGCCGACGGCTTTAGGCAGCCAGGTGACCGGCACGTTGCCGGCCTTGCACTTGTAGGTCTGGCCTTTCTGGACCCAGTCGGTGCACGGCCCTAAAGCGGTGCCGAGCCAGGCGGCGATGGCCTTGTAGTCGACGTCGGCGTCTTTCAGATAAATCTCGATATCGGGTTGGCGCATGGATGTCCTCACTGCGGTCTTGAAAAATCCATTCGCGGATTTAGCCGGCCTCAAGCTGTTGCTCGGGACCAAAAATTATTGAAGTACGAAGTAATCGTAGCGCATCGAAACAGTGACCTCGAACGGCTCGGCCTGTTCGATAACCGCCGCCCGGCGTTCGGCACTGGCGCGCCAGCCGTGGGGTGTCATGGCCAACAGGTTCGCGCGATCCTGACCACTGACCAACGTCAGTTTGAACGCCAGGGTTTCGCTGTGCTGCAGCGCCATGCCTTCCGGCACCAGCGCCAAATGCTTGTCATCGGTGTACTCGCGGACTTCGTCGTACAGTCGCTCGCGCAATTCCATCAGATGGCCGCTGGTCGGCCCCACTTTCATCAAGCCGCCGCCGGGGCTGAGCAGGCGTTTGGCTTCTTCCCAGTCCAGCGGGCTGAACACGCTGGCGAGAAACTGGCAGCTGCCTGAGGCCAACGGCACCCGCGCCATGCTGGCGATCAACCAGGTCAGGGCAGGGTTGCGTTTGCAGGCGCGTTTGACTGCTTCCCGGGAAATATCCAGCGCATAGCCGTCGGTATTGGGCAAGGCTTCGGCGATTTGCGCGGTGTAGTAACCCTCGCCACAACCGATGTCTAGCCAGCGCTGGGGCGCGTATTGCGCGGCCAGTTCCGCCAGACGCTTGGCCACTGGCGCGTAATGGCCGGCGTTCAAGAAGTCGCGACGGGCTTCGACCATCGCCAGGTTATCCCCAGGGTCACGGCTGTTTTTGTGCTGCACCGGCAACAGGTTCAGGTAACCCTGTCGCGCACGGTCGAAACGATGCCCTGCGGGGCAAGCCACGCCGTTGTCCACCGCGTTCAGCGGTTCGCTGCAGATCGGACACGCAAGCATCAGGCGAGCAACTTGATCAGGGTCTGGTAATAGATTTCGGTCAGCACATCGAGATCGGCCGCCAGCACGCGCTCGTTGACCTGGTGGATCGTCGCGTTGACCGGGCCCAGTTCAACAACCTGTGTGCCCATGGTCGCGATGAAGCGCCCGTCGGAAGTACCGCCGCTGGTGGAAGCCTTGGTCTCGCGACCGGTGATGTCCTTGATGCTAGCCGATACCGCGTCGAGCAGGGCGCCCGGTTCGGTGAGGAACGGCAGGCCGGACAGCGCCCAGTCGATATGCCAGTCCAGGCCATGCTTGTCGAGAATATCGGCGACGCGCTTTTGCAGGCCTTCGACGGTGGATTCGGTGGAGAAGCGGAAGTTGAACACCGCCACCAAATCACCCGGGATCACGTTGGTCGCGCCGGTGCCGGAATTGACGTTGGAAATCTGGAAACTGGTCGGCGGGAAGAAATCGTTACCGTGGTCCCAGTGCTCGGCAGCCAGTTCGGCCAGCGCCGGGGCGGCGAGGTGGATCGGGTTCTTCGCCAGGTGCGGATACGCCACGTGACCCTGCACACCGCGCACGGTCAATTTGGCACCGAGGGAGCCGCGACGACCATTCTTGACCACGTCACCCACCAGGGTCGTGCTCGATGGTTCGCCGACGATGCACCAGTCCAGACGTTCCTTGCGGGCGGCGAGGCGTTCGATTACAGCCTTGGTGCCGTGATGGGCCGGGCCTTCTTCGTCGCTGGTGATCAGGAACGCGACCTTGCCTTTGTGGTCCGGGTAATCGGTGACGAAACGCTCGGCTGCCACGGTCATGGAGGCCAGGCTGCCTTTCATGTCGGCCGCGCCACGGCCACATAGCATGCCGTGTTCGTCGATCACCGCGTTGAACGGATCGATCTGCCAGGCAGTTACCGGGCCGGTCGGGACCACGTCGGTGTGGCCGGCGAAGCACAGCACCGGGCCTTCGTGTTTACCGTGGGTCGCCCAGAAGTTATCCACCTCTTCGATGCGCATCGGTTCCAGCTTGAAACCGGCATCGCCCAGGCGCTGCATCATCTGCTTCTGGCAATCGGCGTCGACCGGCGTCACGGACGGACGGCGGATCAGGTCGATAGCGAGTTGAAGGGTCGGCGAAAGGTCGGCGTGGGCCGTCATGGAAAGCTCCGATGTGTGCAGCACGATAAACCTGTAGGAGCTGCCGAAGGCTGCGATCTTTTGATCCTGATTCTGAAAATCAAAAGATCGCAGCCTTTGGCAGCTCCTACCGAGTGTGTTGGCATTGAAAAGGGCGATCATTCTAAAGCAAAACAGCGACCCGAAGGCCGCCGTTTGACGTTATCTAATAACGGATCACACCGTTGCAGGTTCCGGCGCAGCCACCGGTTTTGGCAGCGACGACAGGAACGCCATGATCAGCGCCGCCAGGTACGGCAGCGACTGCACCAGCAACATGGTTACCCAGAAGCGCATGTCGTTGCTCGGCAGGCCCTGCACCAGGAAGATCCCCAGTGCCGCGCCCCACAACAGCAACATGATGAACACCTCTTCGCGCGCTTCCGAAATGGCTACCCAGAAGCCGTGGTTATCGGCGTTTTTCGGGGTGCGGAAGAACGGAATGCTGCTGGTGAAGAAACCGTACAGCACCGCTTTGGCGATGGTGTGCGACAACGCCAGCCCTGCCAATGCCGCGCAGAATGCATCCTTGAGGTTGACCCCGACCGCTCGGCGGTAGAGGAAGATGATCTTGCCAACCTTGAACACGAACAGCGCCAGCGGCGGGATTGCGAAAATCAGCAGCGGTGGATCGACCCGTTGCGGCACGATGATCATCGCCGCCGACCACAACAGTGCGCCGACGGTGAAGAAGATGTTCATGCCGTCCGCCACCCACGGCAACCAGCCCGCGAGGAAGTGGTAACGCTGGCCGCGGGTCAGTTCAGTGTCCTTGCCGCGCAGCAGGCTGGCGGTGTGACGCTTGATGATCTGAATCGCGCCGTAGGCCCAGCGGAAACGCTGTTTCTTGAAATCGATAAAGGTATCGGGCATCAGGCCTTTGCCATAGCTGTCGTGGTAATACGCCGCCGACAGGCCTTTTTCGAACACGCGCAGACCCAACTCGGCGTCTTCACAGATGCACCAGTCGGCCCAGCCCAGTTCCTCGAGCACCGAGCGCCGGGTCATGGTCATGGTGCCGTGCTGGATGATCGCGTCACGGTCGTTGCGGGTAACCATGCCGATGTGGAAGAAGCCTTTGTATTCCGCGTAGCAGAGCTTCTTGAAGGTGCTTTCGTTCTGATCGCGGTAATCCTGTGGCGACTGCACCACAGCGATTTTCGGATCGGCGAAGTGCGGCACCATGTGCTTGAGCCAATTCGGGTCGACGCAGTAGTCCGAGTCGATCACCGCAATCACTTCGGCATCTTTGGCGGTGTGTGGAATCAGGTAATTCAGCGCGCCGCCCTTGAAGCCAGCCAATGGCGCCACGTGGAAGAACTTGAAGCGCGGGCCGAGGGTCTCGCAATAATCGCGCACCGGTTCCCAGACCGCCGGGTCTTTGGTGTTGTTGTCGATGATCAGGACTTCGAAGTCCGGATAGTCGAGGTTGGCCAAGGCGTTGAGGGTCTGTTTGACCATCTCCGGCGGCTCGTTGTAGCAAGGCACGTGAATCGAGACTTTCGGTCGGTAATGCGAATCGCCGACCACCGGCAGGAATTCACGCCGGCGTTTGTGGGTCCAGACCGCTTCGGCCAGTTCATGGGCTTCGGTCAGCAGAACAATAAACACGCCGAGTGCACCGAGGGCGAGCAGGAAGCCCACCGTCAGGCTGAACCAGGTGCTGTATTGCTGGCTGTAGTCATAACCGATCCACACCAACACCGAACCGCACAGGAACGCGATAAAAGTCAGGAAGGTGCGGCCACGTTGACGCAGGGCCGAGCCGTCGATCATCAGCAGGGTCAGCGACAGCAATGCCAGCACTACGGAGCCGATAGCCAGCACGCGCCATTGCGGGATTGCAACGACCGGGCCTTCGAAGTTGAATTTCTGCTGGCGTGCGGCGTTGAACACACCCCAGTACGCGCCCACCGAACCTTCGTCGCTGGCTTTCCACGGTTGGTCGAACGCTTCAATCACGAAGTAGTTGAAACCTTGGCGGTTGAGCTTGTTGACCAGCGTTCGCAGGTAAATCGCCTGGTCCGCCGGCGACGCATCGGCGCCACCGCGCATGCGGCCGTTGCTCGGCCAGCCGACTTCGGAGAGCAGCAGCGGTTTTTTCGGGAACATCTTTTTCAGGTCCCGGGCACGGTCAAGAACGAATTGACCGGCCTTGTCCACCGGAACGAATTCCCAGTAGGGCAGTACGTGAGCCGCGATCAGGTCGACGTGCTTGGCCAGACTCGGGTTTTCTTCCCAGATGTGCCACTGTTCAGAGGTGGTGACCGGAACCTTTACGGCCGCGCGGACGCGATCCAGGATCAGGCTCAGCTCTGCTGCAGTGATTTCCTTACGGAAGATCGCCTCGTTACCGACAATCACACGAACCACGCTGCGCGAGGTGTTGGCGATTTCGATGGCGCGGGTGATCTCGCGCTCATTGCGCTCTTCATCCGGGCTGATCCAGATACCCAAGGTCACCCGCAGGCCGAATTCTTCCGCCAGCTTGGGAATGTTCTCCAGCGTGCCGTCGACCGAGTAGGTCCGGATGTTGTCCGTCAGCTTGCTCATGATCTCCAGGTCGCGACGCATTTCATCGTCGGTCGGGTACTGGGCTTTTTGCGGGTACTGGCCTTGTTGAAACGGCGAGTACGAAAAGCCGGAGATCTGTTCAGGCCAGTTGGGGGCGGTGACGGGGCGATTGACCAACGCCCAGAAACCGGTGAACAAGGCGGCGATTGCAAGAACCACGACCAGGTTGAGTCCAAATTTACGCGATGACATAGCTATTTCAGGTTCCAGGGGCTACTGAACGAAGGAACAGTCGGCGGCCGGCTGCCAAGGGGCGGGGCGCGCATCCTACACCGGGCGTTCACTGACCGTACAGCGGACAGGGAAAGGCCGGACGTTGGGCAATCCAAGTCGACTTAAGTTCTTTGACCGGGGCGCTATAGCCCAATTCCAATAAATTTGTCGTCAATTGAAGCCCTCAAGACTGCCGTCCATAGCCCAAAGGTGCTCTTGACCGCCGACGGCCCTATAATGCGCGCCGGTTTTTGGGGTAATGGTCATGAGTACAGAAGATCCGCGGTTTGCTGGCATCGCCCGCTTGTATGGCATCGAAGGTCTGGAGCGTTTGCGTGCGGCCCATGTGGCGATCGTCGGCGTCGGTGGCGTAGGTTCCTGGGCGGCGGAAGCTGTTGCCCGCTGTGGCGTTGGCGAGATTTCGCTGTTCGACCTGGACGACGTTTGCGTCAGCAACGTCAACCGTCAACTGCATGCGCTGGACAGCACCGTCGGCAAGCCCAAGGTCGAGGTAATGGCCGAGCGCCTGCGCGGGATCAACCCGGACTGCACCGTTCATGCCGTAGCGGATTTCGTCACCCGGGAAACCATGGCCGAGTACATCACGCCGAACATCGACTGCGTGATCGACTGTATCGACAGCGTCAACGCCAAAGCCGCGCTGATCGCCTGGTGCAAACGTCGCAAGATCCAGATCATCACCACCGGCGGCGCGGGCGGGCAGATCGACCCGACACTGATTCAGGTCTGCGACTTGAACCGCACGTTCAACGATCCGCTGGCGTCGAAAGTGCGCTCCACGTTGCGCCGCGACTACGGCTTCTCCCGCACCGTGACCCGTCACTACAGCGTGCCCTGCGTGTTCTCCACCGAGCAACTGCGCTACCCGAAACCGGATGGCAGCATTTGCTTGCAGAAGAGTTTTGTCGGTGATGGCGTGAAGCTCGACTGCGCCGGCGGCTTTGGCGCGGTGATGATGGTGACGGCAACGTTCGGCATGGTCGCGGCGACCAAGGCTGTGGATAAGATTGTGGCCGGGGTTCGGCGCCCGGCGGATCGGGTCAAGCCTCAAGCTGAAACGTAAATCCGCGTAGGAGCTGCCGAAGGCTGCGATCTTTTGATTTTTCGCGTGACCACTGGCGCCGAAGATCAAATGATCGCAGCCTTCGGCAGTTCCTACACGTCGCTCAGGCTCCGCATCCGCTGTAGCACGGCGTTGAGGCCATTACTGCGGGACTGGGACAACTGGCGCCCCAGCCCCAGCTGATTAAACCAATCCGCCAAATCCACCTGCTGCAACTCAACGGCGGACAACCCATTGACCCGCGCCAGCAGCAGCGCCACCAACCCGCGAATCAAGCGTGCATCGCTGCTGGCGCTGAATTGCCAGTGCCCGTCCTGCAACGCACCGACCAGCCACACTTGGCTTTCACAGCCATGCACGCGGTTGGCCTCGACTTTATCCACATCGCTCAACGGCGGCAGGCGGTCGCCCCATTGCATCAGCAACCGCGCCCGCTGTTCCCAGCTTGCAGCCTGCTGAAAAGTATCCAGCGCGGTGACGGCATCGGCGGGCAAGGTCATCGTAACAACTCCAGCGCCTGATCCAGCGCAGCAAAAAAGCGCTCAAGGTCTTCGGAGTCGTTGTACAACGCCAACGACACCCGAATCGCTCCGGCCAGCTCAAAGCTTTTGAGCAATGGCATGGCGCAATGATGACCGGCACGAACGGCGATTCCCTGTTCGGTCAGCAAATGCGCCAGATCGGAGTTATGCACACCCTCAACGACAAAACTGGCCAGTGCCAGTTCCGGCTTGCCCAGCAGACGAATGCCGTTGCGCGCCTCAAGGCCTTTGAGCAAATAGTCATGCAGCGCCGCTTCATGGGCGGACACGGCGTCCTGATCCAGCCCGGCCAGATAATCCAGGGTCGCCCCCAGGCCGATCGCGCTGGAAATCGGCGGCGTACCCGCTTCGAACCCCAGCGGCGCAGGACGAAAGCGTGCGTCCTGGTAGTTGGCATCCAGCACCATTTCGCCGCCGAACTGCCAGGGGCGCAGTTGCTTGAGCGCATCATGACGGCCGAACAGCGCACCCAGGCCATCCGGGCCGTAGAGCTTGTGGCTGGAAAACACATAGAAGTCGCAACCCAGCGCCTGCACGTCATGCCGGCCATGGACCACGCCTTGAGCGCCGTCGACCACGGTCAGCGCGTTGTGCGCTTTGGCCATCGCCAGTAACGCGGGCAACGGCTGCCAGGCGCCGAGCACGTTGGACAGCTGACTGACTGCCAGCAGGCGGGTACGCGGGCCGATCAGGCGAGCGGCGGCTTCAAGGTCAATCAAACCGTCGGCATCCAGCGGCAGGATCACCAGTTTCAAGTCGCGACGGTGGGCCAATTGTTGCCACGGCAACAGGTTGGCGTGATGCTCCAGGGCGCTGATGGCAACTTCATCGCCGGGATTGAGTACGTGTTCCAGGCCATAGGCCAGGAGGTTCAGCGCAGACGTCGCGCCGTGGGTAAAGATGATCTGCCCGCAATCGCCGGCGTTGAGCCATTGCGCGACTTTGCTGCGGCTGTCTTCGAAGGCCTGGGTGGCATGGGCGCCGGGCAAGTGTTGCGCTCTATGCACGTTGGCCGCGCCGTTGGCGTAGTAATGCGCCAGTGCATCCAGCAGGGCTTGAGGTTTTTGCGTGGTGGCGGCGTTGTCCAGATAAGTCTGGTCTTGCCGTTGCAGGGCGGCGATGGCCGGGAAATCGGCGCGCCAGGGAGAAGGAATCATCATGCTATCGGGCCCTGCTAAACATGGGCGAGGTGTACGCCTGACCCTGTGGGAGCGGGCTTGCTCGCGAAGGCGTCCTTAAGGTCGCCAAAAGCTTCGCGAGCAAGCCCGCTCCCACAGTTGATCGGTTGGGTTGCTGCAGCAATCAGTTGTGAGCGTGCAGCGCTTCGTTCAGTTCGATGGCCGATTTGTGGGTTTTACATTCCACGGCACCGGTCTCCGAATTACGACGGAACAGCAGGTCAGGTTGACCAGCCAGTTCACGCGCCTTCACGACTTTGACCAGTTTGTTGTGTTCGTCCAGCAGCGCCACTTTGGTACCAGCGGTCACGTACAGGCCCGACTCAACAGTGTTGCGGTCGCCCAACGGGATACCGATGCCGGCGTTGGCGCCAATCAGGCAACCTTCGCCGACCTTGATCACGATGTTGCCGCCACCCGACAGAGTGCCCATGGTCGAGCAACCGCCGCCCAGGTCCGAGCCCTTGCCGACGAAGACGCCAGCGGACACACGGCCTTCGATCATGCCCGGGCCTTCGGTGCCGGCGTTGAAGTTGACGAAACCTTCGTGCATGACGGTGGTGCCTTCGCCCACGTAGGCGCCCAGACGGATACGTGCCGCGTCAGCGATACGCACGCCGGCCGGTACCACGTAGTCGGTCATTTTCGGGAACTTGTCCACCGAGAACACTTCCAGCAGCTCGCCGCGCAGACGGGCTTCCAGTTGATGCTCGGCCAGTTCGGCCAGGTCGATCGCGCCCTGGCTGGTCCAGGCGACGTTCGGCAGCAACGGGAAGATCCCGGCCAGGTTCAGGCCGTGCGGCTTGACCAGGCGATGGGACAGCAAATGCAGCTTGAGGTAAGCCTCGGGCGTGGAAGTCAGCTGAGCGTCTTCGGCCAAAATGGTGGCGACCAGCGGCTTGTGGCTCTCGGCCAGGCGGGTCAGCAGTGCCGCTTGTGCCGCGTCGATGCTTTTCAGCGCTTCGGCCAGTTGTGACGCCTGAGCGGTGCTGAAGGCGATGGCCTGATTGCCGTCGGTGTAGCCCAGGACCGGCGCAATGGCAGCGATCAGTTCGGCCGACGGGTTGAGCAGTGGCTGCGCGTAAAACACTTCCAGCCATGCGCCTTGACGGTTTTGAGTGCCAACACCAAAGGCCAGGCTGAACAGGGTAGTGGACATGTTGATACCTCTAACAAAATGGAACGGGCTGCCTTACTTGAGTGCGGCCGCGTAGATATCTGGCTTGAAGCCAATCAGGGTTCGGTCACCGAGATCGAGCACCGGGCGCTTGATCATCGAAGGTTGTGCGAGCATCAGTTCGATAGCCTTGGGCTGGTCGAGATCGGCTTTGTGTTCGTCGTCGAGCTTGCGAAAGGTCGTGCCTGCACGGTTCAACACCACTTGCCAGCCGTGCTCGTCGCACCATTGGCTCAGGTGTTCACGGTCGATTCCGGCCGTTTTGTAATCATGGAAGTCATAGCTGACAGCGTGTTCATCGAGCCAGGTGCGCGCCTTTTTCATGGTGTCGCAGGCTTTGATGCCGAAAAGGTGCAACGTTTTGCTTGAAACGGTCAAGGAATTGCCTCCTTTGCAGGTGCTGGAAAAAAAGGTGAAGGATTATGCCATGGCCTTTCGGTTAAAGCGCAAAACCTGTGGGAGCGGGCTTGCTCGCGAAGGCGGTGTGCCAGGCGGAGTTGATGGCGACTGGCACACCGATTTCGCGAGCAAGCCCGCTCCCACATTGATTTTGCGGTGTTCCAAAGATGCGACATTGGTACAACGGTCAGCCCGCAGTCTAAGTGGCCAACATGTCACTTCGAGGCGGCCATTCATGCGCTCGAAACCGAGGAGGTCAACCCGCAGGACGCCGCCCAGGCTTCGCTGGCGGCAGAGCTGAAGGCACGGATCATGTCCGAGTATCGGCATCAACTGGAGGTGTTCAACGATTCGGCGGAGGCCCAGGCGCTGGCGTTTCAGATGGACTTGCTGGAGCGGCGTCTGCGCTTGAAGGCGCTGCGGGCGCAGCGCCTGGAGTTGTACAGCCGCAACACGTCATCACCAGATTGGCGATGACGTGTTGCGGGAAGTGTTGGGTGAACTGGATTTGAGTGAGGCCAACTTGGGGGCGATTAAGTAGGCGAGCAGCAAAAACTTACCTGGCTACTAGTTGTACCTGAATAAAATATCCTTATTTGTTGAGTTCAGGGGCCAGGGTTTATGGATAAGCTTTTTTAATAAACGCGATGTCACCTTCGCTGATGCTCCAACTTGCAGTTAGTTGCCGGTCGCCGAGGGTGAGTTCATCAAGCACGTCATAGTGCATGACTGACTGTCGGTCGTAGGGTGTATAGGTTTGACCTGGAATACGATCAAAGGGGAAGACGTTGGCGTCAACTTCCTGCCTGGATAAACCGCCAGTCCTTGCATAATAGTCGTATGTTTTTTCACGATCCCAGGGGATCCCGGCATCGGGATGTTGGTGCTCGTGCTGCAGGCCTAGCGCGTGGCCAAACTCATGGGTGACCATCCCCTCGTAGCCCGGCGAGGAAAAGTAGGTACCCAGATGCATTGATGCGTCGTGAGGGTGGCCTGTGAGTGCGTCTGTGCCGATTCTTGAGCTTCCGCTGTTTTTGAGCAATGGCTGAAAATTAACCCGGATATCGCCCAGGAATTCCTCTGAGTTATAGATGTCCTCTTCGTCCATTTCCAGGAACTCGAAATTTAGATTGATGTAAGGTGACCATTTTATCGCACCATTTTTCACAGCCTCGAATGAATGCTCGTTGTATTTGAAAATCAGGACTTTCAGAGTTCTTCCAGGGGTCCAGAATCTGGTGTGCTCACCGACGCCACGCTTTTTCCTACCCCCGCTGTCAGGCGTGACATTGCTGGAGCGCTCGCTGATTGCGGCGTTATAAGAGTCGAGAAGATTCGTAGATGCAAAGCTCTTGCAATAGGTAAGTGTGCTCATGTTTTATAGGTGTCCAATGATTAAATGGACTTTTAAAGTATTTAAATGCCGTGCGACTGTCCGGTTATGTGGTTGTTCCAGTTGTTACAGTAGTTATGTGTGATGGGGTTTTAAGTTGGAGGTTAAATGCCCTGCACCGCATTGCACGGTGCAGGTGCAATAACAACTACTTACTGCGAGTGACTATGAAATCGCGAATCCGCTTGGCGGCTTCAACGCATTCCGCCAGCGGAGCCACAAGTGCCATACGCACGCGTCCCGCACCCGGATTGAAGCCGTCGACTTCACGTGACAGATAAGAGCCCGGCACCACGGTCACATGTTCTTCAACAAACAGATCACGGCAGAACGCCTCGTCATCCCCTTCAACATTCGGCCACAAGTAGAAACCGCCATCGGGCCGCTGTACATCCATGACCGGGCCGAGAATCTCCAGCACCGCGTCATACTTCTCGCGGTACAGCGCACGGTTGGCGCGTACATGCACTTCGTCATTCCATGCGGCAACGCTGGCCAGTTGGGTCTGAACCGGCATCGCGCAGCCGTGGTAGGTGCGATACAGCAAAAAGCCTTTGAGAATGTCGGCATCACCGGCCACGAAGCCCGAACGCAGGCCTGGCAAGTTGGAGCGCTTGGACAGGCTGTGAAACACCACGCAACGCTTGAAGTCCTTGCGACCCAGCTCCACGCATGCGCTGAGCAGGCCGGCCGGTGGGGTTTGCTCATCGAAATACAGTTCGCTGTAGCACTCGTCGGCGGCGATCACGAAGTCGTATTCGTCGGCGAGGGCGATCAGCTTCTTCAGCGTGTCGACTGGAATCAGCGCGCCGGTCGGGTTGCCTGGCGAGCACAGGAACAGAATCTGGCAGCGTTTCCAGATGTCCGGCGAAACGGCGTCGAAATCCGGGTTGAAGCCGTTTTCATCCAGGCACGGCAGGTAATGCGGCTTGGCGCCCGCGAGGAATGCCGCGCCTTCGTAGATTTGATAGAACGGATTCGGGCTGACCACCAACGCGTCGTCACCACGGTTGACCACGGTCTGGGTGAACGCGAACAACGCTTCGCGCGTGCCGTTGACCGGCAGCACATTGCGCGCCGGGTCGAGCCAGCCGTTCGGGACGCTGAAGCGACGTTCGCACCAGGCGGCAATGGCTTCACGCAGGGCCGGAATGCCGAGGGTGGTCGGGTACACGGCCATCTGATCCAGATTGCTTGCCAACGCTTCGGCGACAAAAGCTGGCGAGCGGTGTTTCGGTTCGCCGATGGACAGTGCGATGGCGCGCTTTTGCGGGTTGGGCGTAACGCTGCCGAGCAGGGCGCGGAGCTTTTCGAACGGGTAGGGCTGCAACTGGTTCAGAGCGTTGTTCATGGGGGCCTCGTTCAATGTGGGAGCGAGCTTGTGGCGAGGGGGCTTGCCCCCGTTGGGCTGTGAAGTAGCCCCAAATTCTCTGATATACCAAAGATCTTGTGAGTGCTACGCACTCAAACGGGGGCAAGCCCCCTCGCCACAGGCGCTCCCACAGGGGGGAAGTTATTAATTCAGATACTGATGCGCGACAGTTTGATATCGGGTTCCTGGCTGACGCTCAGCTGTTTGACGATGGCATCCTGCAAACGGCTGCACAGCAACGGGTCGGACAGCGGCTGATTGTTTGCGTCGGTGATGAAAAACACGTCTTCCACGCGCTCGCCCAAGGTGGCGATTTTGGCGTTCTGCAGTGACAAGTCGAATTCCAGGAAGATCGTGCCGATCCGCGCCAGCAATCCGGGACGGTCGGGTGCACTGAGCTCCAACACGGTCACTGGACGCTGGGCATCGTTGTGGATCGTCACCTGTGGCGCAAACGCGAAATGCTTGAGCTGGCGCGGCACCCGACGCTGGATGATGGTCGGGTAGTTGTCCGGGTTGCGCAGGGCTTCGGTCAGGCCTTCGCGGATCTGCTTGACCCGCGCCGGATTATCGCCGATCGAGTCGCCATCGGTGTCGAGCACGATATAGGTGTCGAGGGTGAACTGGCTGCTGGAGGTGATGACCCGGGCGTCGTGAATGTTCAGGTTGAGCTGATCCATTGCCGCCACGGTCACGGCGAAGAAGTCGTGCTGGTCCGGTGCATAAATGAAAATCTGCGTGCCGCCCTCGAACTCGCGCTGGGTGGTTTCTTTTATCAGCACCAGCGGGCCGCCGTCGGCCGGCTGCTGCAGAATCGCGTCAGTGTGCCAGGCCACATCGCCGGCGGTGTGACGCAGGAAGTAGTCATCGCCCAATTGTGCCCAGAGCTGTTCGACATCGTCCGGATCGTTGCCGCCGCGTACGAGAATGTCCAGTGCCGCGCTCTGGGTCTGGCGGATCTGCTCTTCGCGATCCACCGGGTTTTCCAGGCCACGACGCAAGGCGCGCTTGGTCTCGGTGTAGAGCTGGCGCAACAGGCTTGCGCGCCAGGAGTTCCACAGCGTCGGGTTGGTTGCGTTGATGTCGGCAACGGTCAGCACGTACAGATAATCGAGGCGGGTTTCATCGCCGACGGTCTGCGCGAAATCGTGGATCACGTGCGGGTCGGACAGGTCTTTGCGCTGGGCCGTGGTCGACATCACCAGATGGTTCTGCACCAGCCACACGATCAGGCGGCTGTCCCAGATCGGCAACTGGTGGCGCTGGCAAAAGGCTTCGGCATCCACCGCGCCGATTTCCGAGTGATCACCATGCCGGCCCTTGCCGATGTCGTGATAAAGACCGGCCAGGTAAATCAGTTCGGGTTTGGGCAGTTTGGCCATGAGCTTGCTGGCCAACGGGAATTTTTCCGACACCTGGGTGTACTGCAACTTACGCAAGTGCTTGATCAGGTTCAGGGTGTGCGCGTCGACCGTATAAATGTGAAACAGGTCATGCTGCATCTGCCCGACAATGAAGCCGAACTCCGGCAGATAGCGCCCAAGGATGCCGTAACGGTTCATCCGCCGCAGATTGCGGTGGATGCCGATTTTGCACTTGAACAGCTCGATGAACAGGCTGGTATTACGAATATCGTTACGGAAGTCGTCATCGATCAGATGGCGATTCTCGCGCAGCAGACGGATGGTATCGGCGCGTACACCTTTGATTTCCGGTTGCTGGGCCATCAGCACAAAGATCTCGAGCATGGCGAATGGCGTACGGCGGAACACGTTGTCGCTACGCGCCTCGATGTAGCCGTCGTGCAGCTGGAACCGCGAGTTGATCGGCTGTGGCGGTGCTTCGTCTTCGGGGGCCAGGATCACTTCTTCAAAGTGCTGGATAATCAGGTCGCTGAGCTGGGCAATGCTCATGACTACCCGATAATACTGCTGCATGAAGTTTTCGATAGCTTGCTTGGCGTCGTTGCCTTCGAACCCCAATAGCCCGGCGATGGAACGCTGGTGGTCGAACAGCAGGCGGTCTTCGGAGCGGCCGGCGAGCATGTGCAGGGCGTAACGTACCTTCCACAGAAACTCCTGAGACGAGGCCAACAGGGCGTTCTCGCTCTCCACCAGGAAACCTTCGCCCGCCAAGGCCCGCAGGTTCAGGGTGCCGTATTGACGTCGGGCGACCCAGAGAATCGTCTGAATATCCCGAAGGCCACCGGGCGAGCCTTTGACGTTGGGTTCCAGGTTGTATTCGGTGTCGTTGTACTTGTGGTGGCGGGCTTTCTGCTCGGCGCGTTTGGCCAGGAAGAATTCCTTGCTGGGCCACATGTGCTCGGTGCTGGTGACGTCCAGCATGCGCTGGCGCAGACGTTCGGGGCCGCAAATGGTGCGGCTTTCCATCAGATTGGTGACGACCGTCAGGTCTGCACGGGCCTCGACGGCGCATTCGTCCACCGAACGAACGCTCTGGCCGACTTCCAGACCAATGTCCCACAACAACGTCAGAAAGCGCTCGATGGAATCCCGAAAGATTTCGTGATCGGCGCTGTCCAGCAAAATCAGCAGATCGATGTCGGAATAGGGGTGCAACTCGCCGCGACCATAGCCGCCGACCGCCACCAGGGCGATATCGGCGTCTTCGCTCCAGTTGAACTGTTCCCAGGCTTGTTGAAGGATGTTGTCGACAAACCAGGCGCGATCTTCGATCAGCCTGCGAATGTCCCGGCCACTGCGGAACCGCTCGTCAAGCACCTCGCGGGCCTGACGGATCGCCTTCTTGAAAGCAGCAATAGGGCTTGCCTTCAGGGCCAGTTCAGCCTGGAACTGGCCGCGGTCGAAGAGTTCGGGATCCACCTGCGGCATCGATTGGCTTTCCTTTCTATAAGGCTGGGAACGGAGCGGGCGCGATCAAGCCGAAACCCGCGCGATGGTGTCGTCGCTGCGCAGGGTGAAGATCTCGTAACCGGTTTCGGTCACCAGCAAAGTGTGTTCCCACTGCGCCGACAGCTTGCGATCCTTGGTGATAGCGGTCCAGCCGTCACCCAGCACTTTGGTGTCGGCCTTGCCCTGGTTGATCATCGGCTCGATGGTGAAGGTCATGCCGGCTTTCAGTTCCATGCCGGTGCCGGCGCGGCCGTAGTGCAGGATTTGTGGTTCTTCGTGGAACACCTTGCCGATACCGTGGCCGCAGAACTCGCGAACCACCGAGAAGCCATTCTTTTCGGCATGCTTCTGGATCACTTCACCGATATCGCCCAGGCGGCAGCCCGGTTTGACCAGTTCGATGGCTTTGTACATACATTCCTGAGTCACCTGGGACAGGCGCTCGGCCCAGACCGGCACGGTACCGACATGGAACATACGACTGGTGTCGCCGTGGTAACCGTCCTTGATCACGGTGACGTCGATGTTCAGCGTGTCGCCATCCTTCAACGGTTTCTCGTTCGGGATGCCATGGCAGACGACATGGTTGATCGAGGTGCAGATCGACTTCGGGAAGCCCTTGTAGTTGAGCGGGGCAGGGATGGCTTTCTGCTCATTGACGATATAGTCATGGCAGATGCGGTCCAGTTCTTCGGTGGTGACACCCGGTTTGACATAATCGGCAATCATTTCCAGCACATCGGCGGCCAATTTGCCGGCGATCCGCATTTTTGCGATGTCCTCTGGGGTTTTGAGGGTGACGGTCATACAGGCTCTCTCTGCGCTCGATGGCGCCTTCTAAAACGAAATGGGCATTGCGTGAGCGATCTTCGCAGCCCTGAAAAACGCGATTCTACCAGACGATCAGCGCAAATCTGAGCCTCTGTGCATCGCTTCTCTCTATAGGATGGCGCATTCTGGGGAGATTCCAAGGCCGGGGCCAAAAGCATTCCTCAGGTTTTCGGAATCCGGGTTCCGTTTTTTTCTGCCTTGTGGTATAAAATGCGCCGCTTTCCGGGGATACCCTGAAAAGCTTAAATCCACACACGTGTCGACACGATGACCTGGGTGCCTTCAGCTGATGCTGCTGGTTGGTCATTGGGATACGTGGAGGCCAAACCCGACTTATTAAGGAACTATCATGTCCCAAGTCAACATGCGCGATATGCTGAAGGCCGGTGTGCACTTCGGTCACCAGACCCGTTACTGGAACCCGAAAATGGGTAAGTACATTTTCGGCGCGCGTAACAAGATCCACATTATCAACCTTGAAAAAACCCTGCCAATGTTCAACGAAGCTCTGACTTTCGTAGAGCGTCTGGCCCAGGGCAAAAACAAGATCCTGTTCGTCGGCACCAAGCGTTCCGCTGGCAAGATCGTTGCTGAAGAAGCAGCACGTTGCGGTTCGCCGTACGTCGATCACCGCTGGTTGGGCGGCATGCTGACCAACTTCAAAACCATCCGTGCTTCCATCAAGCGTCTGCGTGACCTTGAAGTGCAAGCCGAAGACGGTACTTTCGCCAAGCTGACCAAGAAAGAAGCGCTGATGCGCACTCGCGATCTTGAGAAGCTGGATCGTTCCCTGGGTGGTATCAAGGACATGGGCGGTCTGCCAGACGCTCTGTTCGTTATCGACGTTGATCACGAGCGCATCGCGATCACCGAAGCCAACAAGCTGGGCATCCCGGTTATCGGCGTAGTCGATACCAACAGCAGCCCGGAAGGCGTTGACTACATCATCCCAGGCAACGATGACGCAATCCGCGCTATCCAGCTGTACATGGGTTCGATGGCTGACGCTGTAATCCGCGGTCGCAACCACGTTGCTGGTGGTACCGAGCAGTTCGTTGAAGAAGCTCCGGCAGCTGCAGCTGAGTAATTGACGCCCTGGCGTTGACTCAGTAAGCAAAAAGGGGGCTTGGCCCCCTTTTTGCCACCTCGAAAACCATTTGTGAGCAGCGCAGCTACAGCATTTGTAACGTGCAGCGGCTAACAAGGGTGGTTCGGGAAGAATTGAACGCCCGTTCGATCGGGTGGAATGGTTGAAAACCTATCCAAGAGGAATTTGAAAATGGCAGAGATTACTGCAGCGTTGGTCAAAGAACTGCGCGAGCGTACCGGCGAAGGCATGATGGACTGCAAAAAGGCCTTGACCAAGGCTGGCGGCGACATCGAAAAAGCCATTGATGACATGCGTGCTTCGGGCGCCATCAAGGCTGCCAAGAAAGCCGGCAACGTAGCGGCTGAAGGCGCTATCGCTCTGAAGGAAGACGGCAAATCCGCCGTTCTGCTGGAAGTGAACTCGCAGACCGACTTCCTGGCTCTGCAGGACGACTTCAAGGCATTTGTTACTGCAAGCGTTGAAAAAGCGTTCGCTGACAAGCTGACTGACGTTGCTCCGCTGATCGAAGCTCAAGAAGCTGATCGCCTGGTACTGGTCGGCAAGGTTGGCGAAAACGTCAACATCCGTCGTCTGGCACGGGTTGAAGGTGACGTTGTTGGTGGTTACCTGCACGGCAACAAGATCGGTGTTGCAGTCGTTCTCAAGGGCGGCACCGTTGAGCTGGCCAAGGACATCGCTATGCACGTAGCGGCGACCAACCCTGAATTCCTGCTGCCGTCGGAAGTTTCCGCTGAAGCGATTGAGCGTGAGAAGGGCGTATTCCTGACTCTCAACGCTGACAAGATCGCCGGCAAGCCGGAAAACATCGTTGAAAACATGGTCAAAGGCCGTATCAGCAAGTTCCTGGCCGAAGCCAGCCTGGTTGAGCAGGCGTTCGTCAAGAACCCTGAAGTCAAGGTCGGCGAACTGGCCAAGAAAGCCGGCGCTGAAATCGTTTCCTTCACCTACTTCAAAGTGGGCGAAGGCATCGAGAAGCCGGTCGACAACTTCGCTGAAGAAGTGGCTGCCCAACTGGCTGCTGCCAAGCAATAAGACAGTTTTTTAACTGTCGCCCTGAAGAGGCTGCCCGCTCACGCGCGCAGCCTCTTTTCAGATGGGGATGCCAATTTATTTGGCTTCTCGTCGGAACTGGCTTACAAAGCCGTGTTCCGATGGCGCTGTGATAGCGTCAAGCTAGAGTGAACGCTGGCTGCAAACAGCCCGCAAAGAATTTTTAAAATACGCCGCAGGAGAGATTCGCAATGGCTCAGCAGGGCAGTGGTTATCAGGCTCGCTATAAACGCATTCTACTCAAGCTTAGCGGCGAGGCCCTGATGGGCTCGGAAGAGTTCGGGATCGATCCGAAAGTTCTGGATCGCATGGCGCTGGAAGTTGGCCAACTGGTCGGCATCGGTGTTCAGGTCGGTCTGGTGATCGGTGGCGGCAACCTGTTCCGCGGCGCGGCGCTCAGCGCGGCGGGCATGGATCGGGTCACTGGCGACCACATGGGCATGCTGGCTACTGTGATGAACGCCCTGGCGATGCGCGATGCGCTGGAACGTGCCAATATCTCGGCCATCGTGATGTCCGCCATTTCCATGGTTGGCGTGACCGATCACTACGATCGCCGCAAAGCCATGCGTCACCTGAACGCCAAGGAAGTCGTGATTTTCGCGGCCGGTACCGGTAATCCGTTCTTCACCACGGATTCGGCAGCCTGCTTGCGTGCAATCGAAATCGACGCTGACGTCGTGCTCAAGGCAACCAAGGTCGATGGCGTTTACACGGCTGATCCATTCAAAGACCCGCATGCCGAGAAGTTCGATCATCTGACTTATGATGAAGTACTGGATCGCAAGCTGGGCGTGATGGATCTGACGGCCATTTGCCTGTGCCGCGACCACAAGATGCCGTTGCGCGTATTTAACATGAACAAGCCCGGCGCCCTGCTGAACATCGTACATGGCGGCGCTGAAGGGACCCTGATCGAGGAAGGCCAACAATGATCAACGAAATCAAGAAAGACGCTCAAGAGCGCATGAAAAAATCCGTCGAGTCGCTGATGCACAACTTCGGTCGTATTCGTACGGGCCAGGCGCACCCGAGCATTCTTGAAGGTGTGATGGTTCCGTACTACGGCGCCGACACGCCGATCAAGCAAGTGGCGAACATCACCGTTAAAGACGCCCGTACCCTGCAAGTGGTTGCCTTTGAGCGCAACATGCTGGGTGCTGTCGACAAGGCCATCGGTAGTGCAGGTCTGAACCTCAATCCGACCAACCTCGGTGAGTTGCTGCTGATCTCCATGCCGGCCCTGACCGAAGAAACCCGCAAGGGCTTCACCAAGCAGGCTCGCGATGTCGCCGAAGATGCCCGTGTTGCGGTGCGCAACATCCGTCGTGATGCGAACAGCCAACTCAAGGATCTGGTCAAGGAAAAGGAAATCAGCGAAGACGAAGAACGTCGCGCTGCTGGCGAAATTGATGATCTGACCAAAAAGTACGTGGCTGAAATCGACGCGAATTTGGCGCAGAAAGAAAAAGACCTGATGGCCGTATAAGGGTCGCGTTTTAATGGATAAGACAAAGCAGACTGCGCCGTCCGCGGTGCCGCGCCATGTCGCGATCATCATGGATGGTAACAATCGCTGGGCGAAAAAACGCTTTATGCCCGGTGTCGCCGGCCATAAAGCGGGCGTGGATGCGGTGCGTGCGGTGATCGAAGTGTGTGCCGAGGCCGGGGTCGAAGTATTGACCCTGTTCGCGTTCTCCAGCGAGAACTGGCAGCGCCCGGCCGATGAAGTCAGTGCCTTGATGGATTTGTTCTTCAAGGCGTTGCGTCGCGAGGCCAAGCGCCTCAACGACAACAACATCAGTTTGCGCATCATTGGCGATCGCTCACGCTTTCACCCGGAACTTCAGGCCGCCATGCGCGAAGCCGAGGCGATGACTGTCGGCGCCAACCGCTTTGTCCTGCAGATCGCTGCCAACTACGGCGGTCAGTGGGATATCGCGCAAGCCGCGCAGCGTCTGGCTCGAGAAGTTCAGGCCGGGCATCTGCGTCCGGAGGACATTACCCCCGAGCTGTTGCAAACCTGCCTGGCGACCGGTGATCTGCCGTTGCCAGACTTGTGCATCCGTACCGGTGGCGAGCATCGCATCAGCAATTTCCTGCTGTGGCAGCTGGCTTACGCCGAGTTGTACTTCTCCGACCTGTTCTGGCCGGACTTCAAACACGACGCCATGCGCAATGCGCTAGCCGATTTCGCTTCTCGCCAGCGTCGCTTCGGTAAAACGAGCGAGCAGGTCGAGGCTGGAGCCCGGGTTTAATGCTTAAACAACGAATCATCACGGCACTGATTCTGCTGCCGATTGCCTTGGGCGGGTTTTTCCTGCTCGAAGGGTCCGGTTTTGCGCTGTTCATCGGGCTGGTGGTGACGCTTGGGGCGTGGGAATGGGCGCGGTTGGCAGGTTTCGCTGCTCAGTCAATTCGCCTTGCCTATGCCGCTGTGGTCGCGTCGATGCTGTTTTTCATGTACATCCTGCCGGGGCTCGCGCCTTGGGTGTTGGGGGCTGCGGTGCTCTGGTGGGGCATGGCCACGTACCTGGTATTGACCTATCCACAGTCCAGTCAACATTGGGCCAGTGCTGCCTGCAAGCTGGTGATCGGTTTGTTGATTCTGTTACCGGCGTGGCAAGGCCTGGTGCTGATCAAGCAGCAGCCCTTGGGTAACTGGCTGATCATGGCGGTGATGGTGCTGGTCTGGGGGGCCGATATCGGTGCGTACTTTTCCGGTCGGGCCTTCGGCAAACGCAAGCTGGCGCCACAAGTCAGCCCTGGCAAGAGCTGGGAAGGCGTGTACGGCGGCTTGCTGGTGAGTCTGGTGATTACCGCCATCGTCGGTTTTGTGCGGGACTGGAGTTTCGCGCAGATGCTGATGGGGCTGTTCGGTGCCGCAGTCATCGTGTTCATTTCGGTGGTCGGCGACCTCACCGAAAGCATGTTCAAGCGCCAATCGGGGATCAAGGACAGCAGTAATCTGCTGCCCGGCCACGGCGGCGTGCTGGACCGCATCGATAGCCTGACGGCAGCGATTCCGGTATTCGCCGTGTTGCTGTGGATGGCGGCACCGTGAGCCGCCCACAACAGATTACCGTGCTGGGAGCGACCGGTTCGATTGGTCTGAGCACCCTCGACGTCATTGCCCGTCATCCCGAGCGTTATCAGGCTTTCGCCTTGAGCGGTTTTACTCGTTTGAGTGAGCTGCTGGCGCTGTGTGTGCGTCATGTGCCGCGCTTTGCCGTCGTGCCGGAATCTGGCGCTGCCCAACGCTTGCAGGATGATTTGCGCGCGGCCGGTCTGTCGACCCGGGTTCTGGTAGGGGAGGAGGGTTTGTGTCAGGTCGCCTCCGATCCGCAAGTCGATGCGGTCATGGCGGCCATTGTCGGTGCGGCGGGCTTGCGTCCGACCCTGGCGGCGGTCGAGGCTGGCAAGAAGATTCTTCTGGCTAATAAAGAAGCGCTGGTGATGTCCGGTGCGCTGTTCATGCAGGCTGTGCGCAAAAGCGGTTCAGTGCTGCTGCCGATCGACAGTGAACACAATGCGATTTTCCAGTGCATGCCACAGGATTTCGCTCGTGGGCTTGGCGCGGTCGGGGTGCGTCGGATTTTACTGACAGCCTCTGGTGGCCCGTTCCGGCAGACGCCCATGGCCGAACTGGAGCATGTTACCCCCGAGCAAGCATGTGCCCACCCGAATTGGTCCATGGGGCGCAAAATTTCGGTGGATTCGGCCAGCATGATGAACAAAGGGCTCGAGCTGATCGAGGCCTGCTGGTTGTTCGATGCCACGCCGTCCCAGGTCGAAGTGGTGATTCATCCCCAGAGCGTGATTCATTCGCTGGTCGACTATATCGATGGTTCGGTATTGGCGCAGTTAGGCAATCCGGACATGCGCACGCCGATCGCCAATGCCTTGGCCTGGCCGGAACGAATCGACTCGGGTGTTGCGCCGCTGGACCTGTTTGCCATCGCTCGCCTGGATTTCCAGGCGCCCGATGAGGAGCGTTTTCCGTGCCTTCGCCTTGCGCGTCAAGCCGCCGAAGCTGGCAATAGCGCGCCGGCCATGCTCAATGCCGCGAATGAAGTGGCGGTGGCGGCCTTTCTCGACGGGCGGGTTCGCTACCTGGAAATCGCGAGTATTATCGAGGAAGTATTGAACCTCGAGCCTGTGGTTGCAGTGGATGATCTCGAGGCAGTGTTTACGGCTGATGCGAAAGCACGGGTACTGGCCGGGCAATGGTTGAGCCGTCACGGGCGATAAGTGCTGCAATACGTTGCCCCATGCAGCACTGATAGGATTGCGGAGAAAGTACATGAGCGCGCTCTATATGATTGTCGGCACCCTGGTAGCGCTGGGTGTGCTGGTCACCTTTCACGAATTCGGCCATTTCTGGGTCGCGCGTCGCTGTGGGGTCAAAGTGCTGCGTTTCTCCGTGGGCTTTGGCATGCCGTTGCTGCGCTGGCACGACAGCAAAGGCACTGAATTCGTCATCGCCGCCATCCCGTTGGGCGGCTACGTTAAGATGCTCGATGAGCGTGAAGGCGAGGTTCCGGTCGACCAGATCGATCAATCCTTCAATCGCAAATCCGTCCGTCAGCGCATCGCCATCGTCGCGGCCGGCCCGATTGCCAACTTTCTATTGGCAATGGTTTTTTTCTGGGCATTGGCAATGCTGGGCAGCGAACAGGTGCGGCCGGTTATCGGCGCGGTCGAGTCTGGCAGTATTGCCTCCAAGGCAGGTTTGAGCCCGGGCCAGGAAATCATGGCTGTCGATGGCGAGCCAACTTCCGGCTGGGCCGCGGTGAATCTGCAACTGATCCGTCGTCTGGGCGAGAGCGGTGCCGTTCAATTGCTGGTACGTGAGCAGGGCTCAACGGTGGACTCACCCCGTGAGCTGGTGCTGGACAAGTGGCTCAAGGGGGCTGAGGAGCCAGATCCGATTCGCTCGTTGGGCATTCGCCCTTGGCGTCCGGCGTTACCACCCGTCCTGGCCGAATTTGATCCGAAAGGGCCGGCGAAGGCTGCCGGCCTGAAAGCCGGTGACCGCTTGTTAGCCCTTGATGGCAAGGCGCTGGACGACTGGCAGCAAGTCGTCGATATCGTGCGTATGCATCCGGATACCAAAATCATGCTGCGGGTCGAGCGCGATGGTGCTCAAATCGACGTCCCTGTGACATTGGCCGCTCGTGGCGAGAGCAAGTCGCCCAGTGGTTATCTGGGTGCAGGGGTGAAAGCGGTCGAATGGCCACCAGAGATGATTCGCGAAGTCAGTTACGGTCCGGTGGCTGCGATTGGCGAAGGTGCCCGACGCACTTGGACCATGAGCGTGCTGACGCTCGATTCGCTCAAGAAAATGTTGTTCGGTGAGCTCTCGGTAAAAAACTTGAGTGGACCGATAACCATTGCTAAAGTGGCGGGCGCTTCTGCCCAGTCGGGCGTCGCCGATTTCCTGAATTTCCTTGCTTATCTGAGTATTAGCCTGGGGGTTCTGAATTTGTTGCCCATTCCTGTACTGGATGGGGGGCATTTGTTGTTTTATCTGATCGAGTGGGCGCGTGGTCGCCCCTTGTCGGATCGGGTGCAAAGTTGGGGGATACAGATCGGTATCAGTTTGGTGGTCGGGGTGATGTTGCTTGCTCTGGTCAATGATCTGGGTCGACTGTAACGCTTCGCTGAATTGCGAATCTGCCGCATTTTGCGGCAGTTTTTATTGCCAGTTGGAATAAGAAAGGACTTCATGAAACGTCTGCTGCTAACTGCGGTTCTCACCGTATTGATGATCGCCGAAGTTCACGCCGAGTCCTTCACTATCTCTGATATTCGCGTCAATGGCCTACAGCGGGTCTCCGCGGGTAGCGTCTTTGGTGCCTTGCCGTTGAACGTCGGCGAACAGGCGGATGATCGTCGCCTGGTGGAATCCACTCGTGCGTTGTTCAAAACCGGGTTCTTTCAAGATATCCAGCTGGGGCGCGATGGCAACGTCCTCGTCATTACTGTAGTCGAGCGTCCGTCAGTCGCCAGTATCGAGATCGAAGGCAACAAGGCGATCTCCACTGAAGACCTGATGAAGGGCCTCAAGCAATCCGGTCTGGCTGAAGGCGAGATCTTCCAGCGCGCGACCCTTGAAGGCGTACGTAACGAGTTGCAGCGTCAGTACGTCGCTCAGGGCCGCTACTCCGCTACCGTCGATACCGAGGTGGTGCCACAACCGCGTAACCGCGTGGGCCTGAAGGTCAACATCAACGAAGGCACCGTTGCAGCTATCCAGCACATCAACGTGGTGGGTAACACTGTTTTCCCTGATGAAGACCTCATCGACCTGTTCGAACTCAAGACCAGCAACTGGTTGTCGTTCTTCAAGAACGATGACAAGTACGCTCGTGAAAAACTCTCCGGTGACCTGGAGCGTCTGCGCTCCTACTATCTGGACCGCGGCTATATCAATATGGATATCGCCTCGACCCAGGTGTCCATTACTCCGGACAAGAAACACGTCTACATCACCGTCAACGTCAACGAAGGCGAGAAGTACACCGTTCGTGACGTCAAGCTCAGCGGCGACCTGAAAGTGCCTGAAGACCAGGTCAAGTCCCTGTTGCTGGTCCAGAAAGGCCAGGTGTTCTCGCGCAAGCTGATGACCACTACGTCCGAACTGATCACCCGTCGTCTGGGTAACGAGGGTTATACCTTCGCCAACGTCAACGGCGTGCCTCAGCCCCATGATGAAGACCATACGGTCGACATCACGTTCGCTGTCGATCCGGGCAAGCGTGCTTACGTGAACCGCATCAACTTCCGTGGCAACACCAAGTCCGAAGACGAAGTGCTGCGCCGTGAAATGCGTCAGATGGAAGGCGGTTGGGCTTCGACTTACCTGATCGATCAATCCAAGACGCGTCTGGAACGTCTGGGCTTCTTCAAGGAAGTCAACGTCGAGACGCCGGCCGTGCCTGGTGTCGATGACCAGGTTGATGTGAACTACAGCGTTGAAGAACAGGCATCCGGTTCGATTACCGCCAGCGTCGGTTTCGCCCAGAGTGCAGGTCTGATCCTCGGTGGTTCGATCACCCAGAACAACTTCCTCGGTACCGGTAACAAGGTCAGCGTCGGTTTGACCCGCAGTGAGTACCAGAGCCGCTATAACTTCGGTTATGTCGACCCGTACTGGACTGCTGACGGTGTGAGCCTGGGTTACAACGCTTTCTATCGGACTACCGACTACGATGAGCTTGACGCCGACCTCACCAGCTATGCGGTAGATAGCCTGGGTGCGGGCGTGAACGTGGGCTACCCGATCAGCGAGACTTCGCGTTTGACCTTCGGTCTATCGGCACAGCAGGACGATATCAAGACCGGCCAATACACCGTTGACGAGATTTTCGACTTCGTTAACCGTGAAGGTGATAGCTACCTGAACTTCAAGGCTTCGGCCGGTTGGTCCGAGTCCACTTTGAACAAAGGCGTATTGGCGACCCGTGGCCATTCCCAGAGCCTGACGCTGGAAACCACCACTCCGGGTAGCGATCTGTCGTTCTTCAAGCTTGATTACCGTGGCCAGTTGTTCCAGCCAATTACTGAAAACTACACTGTGCGTCTTCATACCGAACTGGGTTATGGCGATGGCTACGGTTCGACTGATGGCTTGCCGTTCTATGAGAACTACTATGCTGGTGGTTTCAACTCGGTTCGTGGTTTCAAGGACAGTACACTGGGTCCGCGCAGTACACCTAGTCGTGGTCAGGCTGTCACGGGTAACGCCGGTACGGTCGCCGACCCGGACCAGGATCCGCTGCCATTCGGTGGTAACGTTCTGATCCAGGGTGGTGTCGAAGTGCTGTTCCCGCTGCCATTCGTCAAGGATCAGCGTTCCCTGCGTACTTCGGTATTCTGGGATGTGGGTAACGTATTCGACTCCAAGTGTGACAAAACGACGAATGCCAATGTCGGTTCGACCGCTCAAACCGAATGCAACGACATCAGTCTGAGCAATATGGCCAGCTCCGTCGGTCTCGGCGTGACCTGGGTTACCGCACTGGGTCCTTTGAGCTTCGCGTTGGCCATGCCGATCAAGAAACCGGATGACGCTGAGACTCAAGTGTTCCAATTCTCCCTCGGCCAGACGTTCTAAGCGTCTGACCCAAGATAACGACAATGGATTTTGTAGGAGTGCATCGTGCGTAAGTTGACTCAATTGGTTCTCCTGGCGACCGTACTGGTTGCAGGACCGGCTTTTGCCGATATGAAAATCGCCGTACTGAATTATCAGATGGCCTTGCTGGAATCCGATGCGGCGAAAAAATACGCCGTGGACGCCGAGAAGAAGTTCGGCCCGCAACTGACCAAGCTCAAAAGCCTGGAAAGCAGCGCCAAGGGTATTCAGGATCGCCTGATGGCTGGTGGCGACAAGATGCAGCAAGGCGAGCGTGAACGTCTGGAGCTCGAGTTCAAGCAAAAGGCCCGTGATTTCCAGTTCCAGTCCAAGGAACTGAACGAAGCCAAGGCCGTTGCCGACCGTGAAATGCTGAAGCAGCTCAAGCCGAAACTGGACAGCGCTGTGGAAGAAGTCATCAAGAAAGGTGCTTTTGACCTGGTCTTCGAGCGTGGCGCAGTGATTGATGTCAAGCCTCAGTACGACATCACTCGCCAGGTTATCGAGCGCATGAATCAGCTGAAGTAACCCATGACAGCGACTATAAAGCTCGGCCAGTTGGCCGAGTTCCTCGGCGCCACCTTGCGTGGCGACCCGAAGAAAGCAATTACTGGGCTAGCCACTTTGCAAGAGGCTGGCCCAGCTCAGTTGAGCTTTCTGGCAAATCCTCAATACCGCAAATACCTGGCTGACAGTCAGGCCGCTGCTGTATTGCTGAAGGCCGCTGACGCTGAGGCTTTTGCCGGTGATGCGCTGGTGGTGCCTGATCCGTACCTGGCCTACGCACGCGTTTCCCACCTGTTCGATCCCAAGCCCAAGGCGTCTGTCGGTATTCATCCGACAGCGGTGGTGGCGGCGGATGCGGTGGTCGACCCGGCGGCGAGCATCGGTGCTTTTGCGGTGATCGAAAGTGCTGCGCGTATTGATGCAGGTGTGACCGTTGGGGCTCATTGCTTCATTGGTGCGCGCTGCGAAATCGGCGAAGGCGGCTGGTTGGCTCCGCGTGTCACGCTGTATCACGATGTGCGCATCGGCAAGCGGGTGGTGATTCAATCCGGTGCCGTGCTCGGCGGTGAAGGCTTCGGTTTTGCCAACGAGAAAGGCGTCTGGCAGAAAATAGCCCAGATTGGCGGAGTCTCGATCGGCGATGACGTGGAAATAGGCGTAAATACCGCTATCGATCGCGGCGCACTGGCCGATACCGTTATCGGCAATGGTGTGAAGCTCGACAACCAGATTCAGATCGCTCACAACGTCCAGGTCGGTGATCACACTGCCATGGCCGCCTGTGTGGGGATCTCCGGCAGCACCAAAATCGGCAAGCATTGCATGCTCGCCGGTGGCGTAGGGCTGGTGGGCCATATCGAGATTTGCGACAACGTTTTCCTGACCGGGATGACCATGGTGACCCACTCGATTGCCGAGCCGGGTTCCTATTCTTCCGGTACGGCGATGCAACCGGCAGCCGAATGGCGCAAAAGCGCGGCCCGTATCCGTCAGCTCGATGACATCGCGCGACGACTGCGACAGCTGGAAAAGCGTGTAGGGGACGTGACCCCTGACGGTAATGCTTCATCAGATGGCTGATACCATTTCCATATCAAGTGTGCACAGCCGTTAGACTGCCTCCTTGATTTGCTAGAGGAGTGCGCGTCAATCGCGCGCTCCCAATCTTTACATAGGCTTCCCCCCGAAATGATGGACATCAACGAGATTCGCGAATACCTGCCTCACCGTTACCCGTTCCTGCTGGTGGACCGGGTCGTGGATCTGGATGTGGAAGGCAAGCGCATTCGCGCCTACAAGAATGTCAGCATCAACGAACCGTTCTTCAATGGTCACTTCCCTGCGCATCCAATCATGCCGGGCGTATTGATCATCGAAGCGATGGCTCAGGCTGCCGGGATCCTTGGTTTCAAAATGCTCGACGTGAAGCCTGCCGACGGCACGCTTTACTACTTCGTCGGCTCAGACAAACTGCGCTTCCGTCAGCCCGTGCTGCCAGGTGATCAGTTGATCCTGGAAGCCAAGTTCCTGAGCTGCAAGCGTCAGATCTGGAAGTTCGAATGCCAGGCTTCGGTCGATGGCAAGCCAGTCTGCTCCGCTGAAATCATCTGCGCGGAACGCAAACTATGAGTTTGATTGACCCTCGCGCAATCATCGATCCGACGGCCATTCTGGCCGACGACGTCGAAGTCGGCCCTTGGTCGATCATCGGCGCAGGTGTGGAAATCGGCGAGGGGACAGTGATCGGGCCGCATGTGATTCTCAAGGGCCCGACCCGAATCGGTAAGCACAACCGCATCTACCAGTTTTCTTCGGTAGGCGAGGACACACCCGATCTGAAATACAAGGGCGAAGAAACCCGTCTGGTCATCGGTGACCACAACGTCATCCGTGAAGGCGTGACGATTCATCGCGGGACCATTCAGGACCGTTCGGAAACGACCCTGGGTGATCACAACCTGATCATGGCCTATGCCCACATCGGTCACGACAGCGTTATCGGCAACCACTGCATCCTGGTCAACAACACCGCGTTGGCGGGCCATGTGCACGTTGAAGACTGGGCGATCCTGTCCGGTTTTACCCTGGTTCACCAGTATTGCCACATTGGTGCCCACAGTTTTTCCGGCATGGGCACTGCCATTGGCAAGGACGTTCCCGCCTACGTCACGGTATTCGGCAACCCTGCCGAAGCCCGCAGCATGAATTTCGAAGGCCTGCGTCGTCGCGGTTTCAGCGAAGATGCGATCCACGCGCTACGTCGTGCCTATAAGGTGGTTTACCGCCAGGGCCTGACGGTCGAGCAGGCGCTGGCTGAGCTGGCCGAACCCTCGCTGCAGTTCCCGGAAGTCGCGGTGTTCCGTGACTCCATCCAGTCTTCGACCCGCGGCATCACCCGTTAACCATGGCCAATTTGCGTATTGCGCTGGTGGCGGGAGAGGCTTCCGGTGACATTCTGGGTGCGGGCCTCATGCGCGCGCTCAAGGCTCGGCATCCGGCAGTCGAGTTCATCGGTGTCGGCGGTCCGCTGATGCAGGCTGAAGGCTTGACCTCGTATTTCCCGATGGAGCGCCTTTCTGTCATGGGGCTGGTGGAAGTGCTGGGCCGTCTGCGCGAACTCTTGGCGCGTCGCAAGAAACTGGTCGCAGACCTGATCGCCGAGAAGCCGGACGTTTTCATCGGTATCGATGCCCCGGACTTCAACCTCAATATCGAACTCAAACTGCGTCAGGCCGGAATCAAGACCGTGCATTACGTCAGCCCGTCGGTCTGGGCCTGGCGGCAGAAGCGGGTGCTGAAGATTCGCGAAGGATGCGACCTGATGCTGACGCTGTTCCCGTTCGAAGCTAAATTTTATGAAGAGAAGGGTGTGCCGGTGCGGTTTGTCGGTCATTCCCTGGCCGATGCGATACCGCTTGAGGCTGATCGCGCCGCAGCGCGGGCCGAACTTGGCTTGCCGGATGGGCCGCTAGTCGCCCTGATGCCCGGTAGCCGGGGTGGTGAAGTCGGGCGCCTGGGTGCGCTGTTCCTCGACACTGCCCAGCGCTTGCGGGCCATGCGCCCGGGCGTACGGTTCGTCATGCCCTGCGCGAGCCCGCAGCGCCGGGCCCAGCTTGAAGAACTGCTGGCTGGTCGTGATCTGCCACTGACTTTGCTCGATGGCAAATCCCATCTGGCCCTGGCGGCTTGCGATGCCGTGTTGATCGCTTCGGGCACCGCTACGCTGGAAGCACTGTTGTACAAGCGGCCGATGGTGGTCGCTTATCGCTTGGCACCGCTGACGTTCTGGATTCTCAAACGGATGGTGAAGAGTCCCTATGTCTCGTTGCCGAATCTGCTGGCCCAGCGCCTGCTGGTGCCGGAGTTGTTGCAGGACGATGCGACGGTTGAGGCCTTGGCCCAGACCCTGTCGCCACTGATCGAAGGTGGCCAGGAGCAGACCCGAGGCTTTGACGAAATCCACCGAACGCTGCGCTTGGATGCCTCCAATCAGGCTGCGGATGCGGTACTGAACCTGATTGGCAGAGCATAATGAGCAAAGCGAGTAAGCAGCTGGGTCTGGATTTTATGTTGGTCGATGAACTTGTAGATCTAGTGGCGGGTGTCGATGAAGTCGGTCGCGGCCCGCTGTGCGGTGCGGTGGTGACGGCGGCAGTGATCCTCGATCCGAGCCGCCCCATCCTGGGCCTCAACGATTCGAAGAAGCTCACCGAAGCCCGTCGCGAAGCGCTTTACGACGAAATCTGCGAAAAAGCTCTGAGCTGGTATGTCGCTCGGGCTGAAGTAGAAGAAATCGACGAGCTGAATATTCTTCACGCCACCATGCTGGCCATGCAGCGTGCGGTCGAGGGGCTGCACATTCAGCCGAAACTGGCGATGATCGACGGCAACCGTTGCCCGAAACTCTCGATGCGAGCGGAAGCGGTAATCCAGGGCGATGGCAAGGTACCGGCCATCGCTGCGGCATCGATTCTGGCCAAGGTCAGCCGTGATCGAGAAATGGCCGCGTTCGAATTGATTTATCCGGGTTACGGGATTGGCAGCCACAAAGGCTACGCGACGCCCGTTCATCTGGAAGCGTTGGTGCGTCTCGGTCCCACGCCGATCCACCGCCGTTCGTTCGCGCCAGTGCGTGAGGCTTACGAAGCGCTGGAAAACCTGTTGGGCAGTTAGTCGCAGGCTGATGTTTTACTCAAGGCCCGGTACAATCCGGGCCTTGTTGTCTTTACGTTTCTAGTTTCTAGACAGGATCACTATGCCGGCTTCATTCGTCCATCTACGCCTGCACACTGAATATTCCCTGGTCGACGGTCTGGTGCGGATCAAACCGCTGGTCAAGACCCTGGTCGGCATGAACATGCCTGCCGTGGCGGTCACTGACCAGAACAACATGTGTTCCCTGGTCAAATTCTATAAAGCGGCCATGGGCGCGGGGATCAAGCCGATCTGCGGCGCCGACCTGTGGCTGTCGAACAAGGATCCGGACAACCCCTTGAGCCGGATCAGCCTGTTGGCGATGAATGCGGTGGGCTATCGCAACCTCACCGAGCTGATTTCCCGTGGCTTCATCGACGGCCAGCGCAATGGCTCGGTGATCATCGAACGCGAGTGGGTGGCTGAAGCCAGCGAAGGCTTGATCATGTTGTCGGCGGCGAAAGAGGGCGAGATCGGTCTGGCCATGCTCAGCGGCAACCCGGACGAAGCCGAAACCCTGGCTCGCGAGTGGATGGCGGTGTTCCCGGATCGCTTCTATCTGGAAGTCCAGCGCACCAGCCGCCCCAATGACGAAGAACAACTGCACGGCGCCGTGGCCCTGGCGACGAAAATCGGCGCGCCGCTGGTGGCCACCAACGATGTGCGTTTCATCAAGCAGGAAGACTTCGAAGCCCACGAAACCCGCGTGTGCATCGGTGAGGGCCGCGCCCTCGACGATCCGCGGCGGTCGAAGAATTACAGCGATCAGCAATACCTCAAAAGTGCCGAGGAAATGGCCGAGCTGTTCAGCGACTTGCCCGAGGCGCTGGAAAACACGGTTGAGATCGCGAAACGCTGCAACATCGAGGTGAAACTGGGCAAGCACTTTCTGCCCAACTTCCCGATTCCCGATGGCATGACCATCGACGAGTATTTCCGCAAGGTTTCCTTCGACGGTCTGGAAGAGCGCCTCAGCGTTCTACTGCCCAAGGACACCACCGAAGACTACGAAGCCAAGCGTCAGGTCTATGTCGACCGGTTGAATTTCGAGCTGGATATCATCATCCAGATGGGCTTCCCCGGTTACTTCCTGATCGTGATGGACTTTATCCAGTGGGCCAAGAGCAACGGCGTGCCGGTCGGTCCGGGGCGTGGGTCGGGTGCCGGGTCGCTGGTGGCCTATGTGCAGAAGATCACCGACCTTGACCCGCTGGAATATGACCTGCTGTTCGAACGTTTCCTTAACCCGGAACGGGTATCCATGCCCGACTTCGACGTCGACTTCTGTATGGACGGCCGTGACCGGGTGATTGATTACGTGGCCGAGAAATACGGCCGTAACGCGGTTAGCCAGATCATCACCTTCGGTTCCATGGCGGCCAAAGCGGTGGTCCGTGACGTGGCGCGGGTGCAGGGCAAGTCCTACGGTTTGGCGGATCGTCTGTCGAAGATGATTCCGTTCGAAGTCGGCATGACCTTGGAAAAGGCCTACGAGCAGGAAGAAATCCTGCGCGACTTCATCAAGGTCGATGAAGAGGCTGCGGAAATCTGGGAAATGGCGCGCAAGCTTGAAGGCGTTGTGCGTAACGTCGGCAAACACGCCGGTGGTGTGGTAATCGCGCCGACCAAGCTGACCGACTTCTCGCCGATTTATTGCGACGAAGCGGGTGATGGTCTGGTAACCCAGTTCGACAAGGACGACGTCGAGGCGGCCGGTCTGGTGAAGTTTGACTTCCTGGGGCTGCGGACGCTGACGGTCATCGACTGGGCGCTGAAGACCATCAACCGCGATCGTGCCAAGGTCAACGAGCCACCGCTGGATATCGCCTTTATCCCGCTGGACGACAAACCGACCTACACGCTATTGCAAAAAGCTGAAACCACTGCGGTGTTCCAGCTCGAGTCGCGCGGCATGAAAGAGCTGATCAAAAAGCTCAAGCCCGACTGCCTTGAAGACTTGATCGCACTGGTGGCCCTGTTCCGTCCGGGCCCGTTGCAATCGGGCATGGTGGATGACTTCATCAACCGTAAGCACGGTCGCGCGGAGCTCGCGTATCCGCACTCGGATTACCAGTACGAAGGCCTCAAGCCAGTCCTGGCGCCGACTTACGGCATCATCCTGTATCAGGAACAGGTGATGCAGATTGCCCAGGTCATGGCCGGTTACACCCTTGGCGGTGCAGACATGCTGCGTCGCGCCATGGGTAAGAAAAAACCCGAAGAAATGGCCAAGCAGCGTGGCGGTTTCATTGAAGGTTGTGCCACCAACAATATCGACGCCGACCTGGCCGGTAACATCTTTGACCTGGTAGAAAAGTTCGCCGGTTACGGCTTCAACAAATCCCACTCCGCCGCCTATGGCCTGGTGTCGTACCAGACCGCGTGGCTGAAAACCCACTACCCGGCGCCGTTCATGGCCGCGGTACTGTCGGCGGATATGCACAACACCGACAAGGTCGTGACCTTGATCGAAGAAATTCGCACCATGAAGCTGCGTCTCGACGCGCCGGATGTGAATACTTCCGAGTTCAAGTTCACGGTGAATGACGAAGGCCGCATTATTTATGGCCTCGGCGCAATCAAGGGGGTGGGTGAAGGGCCGGTGGAAGCGATCACCGAGGCGCGTCAGGACGGACCGTTCAAGGATCTGTTCGATTTCTGTGCCCGTGTCGATCTCAAGCGGATCAACAAGCGCACCCTGGACGGTTTGATCCGCAGCGGCGCGCTGGATCGTCTGGGTCCGTATTTCCATGATGAACCCAAAGCCTATCAGGCCAGCATCGACCAGAACCGTGCGGTCTTGTTGAACGCGATGGAAGGGGCGATCAAGGCTGCCGAACAAACCGCACGCACCCACGACAGTGGCCACGCCGACCTGTTTGGCGGGTTGTTCGTCGAGGAAGACGCCGACGTCTATGCCAATCATCGCAAGGCCAAGGAACTGACCCTCAAGGAACGCCTGAAAGGGGAGAAAGACACCCTGGGCCTGTACCTGACCGGTCACCCGATCGACGAGTACGAAGGCGAGATCCGTCGCTTCGCCCGTCAGCGCATCATCGATCTCAAGCCCGCTCGCGATACCCAGACGGTCGCTGGCATGATCATCGCCCTGCGGGTGATGAAGAACAAAAAGGGCGACAAGATGGGTTTCATCACCCTCGACGATCGCTCCGGACGGATCGAAGCCTCGCTGTTCGCCGATGCCTTCCATTCCGCGCAGTCGCTGTTGCAGACCGACGCGATGGTGGTGGTCGAAGGTGAAGTCAGCAATGACGATTTCTCTGGCGGTCTGCGCCTGCGGGTCAAGCGCGTGATGAGCATGGAAGATGCGCGCACCAACCTGGCCGAAAGCCTGCGCCTGAAATTGCACACCAAGGATTTGAAGGGCGATCAGCTACGCTGGCTGGGTGAGCTGTTCAAGCGCCACCGCGGCGCGTGTCCGATCACCATGGAGTACACCAGTCCTGATGCAAAGGCCTTGTTGCAGTTCGGCGAGACCTGGCGAATCGACCCGGCGGATGCCTTGATTCAAGCTCTGCGTGACCAGTTCGGGCGTGACAACGTCTTCCTCCAATACCGTTGACGGCAAGGTGCCATTCCTTACCATTGGAACGCACCTGATCCCGACCCGAATTTTTAATCTCGACCTGAACGCGCCTGTCCCTTAAGGTAGGGCGCGAATAGACAACCGGCCGGCCCAAGCTCTCTTGGAAGGTCGACCCAAGACGGACGCCTATGAACCCGAATTTTCTAGATTTCGAACAGCCGATCGCCGACCTGCAAGCCAAGATCGAAGAGTTGCGCTTGGTCGGTAATGACAATTCGCTGAATATCGGCGATGAGATCTCCCGCCTGCAGGACAAGAGCAGCACGCTGACCGAAGACATCTTCGGCAAGCTGACCAGCTGGCAGATCGCACGTCTGGCGCGTCACCCGAAACGTCCGTATACCCTGGACTACATCGAACACATCTTCACCGAGTTCGATGAGCTGCACGGCGACCGTCACTTCTCCGACGATGCCGCGATCGTGGGTGGTGTTGCCCGTCTGGATGATCAGCCGGTGATGATCATTGGTCACCAGAAAGGCCGCGAAGTGCGCGAGAAGGTTCGCCGCAACTTCGGCATGCCGCGTCCGGAAGGCTACCGCAAGGCGTGCCGCCTGATGGAAATGGCCGAGCGTTTCAAAATGCCGATCCTGACCTTCATCGACACCCCGGGTGCTTACCCGGGCATCGACGCCGAAGAGCGCAATCAGAGCGAAGCGATCGCCTGGAACCTGCGCGTCATGGCTCGTCTGAAAACCCCAATCATTGCCACCGTGATCGGTGAAGGTGGTTCCGGTGGTGCATTGGCAATCGGCGTCTGCGATCAGTTGAACATGCTGCAGTACTCGACCTACGCCGTAATTTCGCCGGAAGGTTGCGCTTCGATTCTGTGGAAAACTTCCGAGAAAGCCCCGGATGCTGCTGAAGCCATGGGCATTACTGCCGAGCGTCTGAAGGGCCTGGGCATTGTCGATAAAGTGATTAGCGAGCCATTGGGCGGCGCTCATCGCAACCCGGCTGCTGCGGCTGCCTCGATCCGCGCTGAGCTGAGCTCGCAACTGGCGATGTTGAAGAAGTTCGATAACGAGGCGCTGTTGGCCCGTCGTTACGAGCGTTTGATGAGCTACGGTCTCTGATCTGACCTCGGCTTTAATAATGTGGGAGCGGGCTTGCTCGCGAAAGCGGTATAACAGTCGACTGATGTGTTGAATGTTGAACCGCCTTCGCGAGCAAGCCCGCTCCCACATTTGATTTGTGCGAAGTGATCGATATGAGTCAGCCCACGATTGATTTGCCTGCCAGACTCTTGCTGAATCTTGCACCGTGGCGCAACGCCACAACCTGGCGCATCGCGTTCTCCGGTGGTCTCGACTCCACCGTCCTGCTGCACCTGCTCGCGCACCTTGCGAAAACCCAATCCCTGCCGGCACTGACCGCCATCCATGTCCACCACGGCCTTCAGGCTGCGGCTGATGCGTGGCCGGAGCATTGTCAGTCGGTCTGTGATGCGTTGGGCGTGCCGCTAGAGGTTGTGCGTGTTCAGGTTGAACCCGGCGCCAGCCTTGAGCGCGCGGCGCGGGATGCGCGTTATGGCGCCTTCATCGCGGCGACTCACGTCGGTGACGTGCTGCTCACCGGCCAACACCGCGACGATCAGGCAGAAACCCTGTTGTTTAGGCTGATGCGTGGGGCAGGGGTGAGAGGCTTGTCAGGAATGCCGAGCGAGCGTCCTTTGGGTCGCGGGCATCTGCTACGACCCTTGCTCGATGTCACCCGTGCCGAACTTGAGGCCTACGCGACTGAATACCAGTTGAACTGGATCGAGGATCCGTCGAACCAGGACTGCCAGTTCTCGCGCAATTATCTGCGTCATCAGGTGTTCCCGGTGTTGACTGCGCGCTGGCCACAAGCGGTCGCGACCATGGCACGCAGCGCTGCGCATCTGAGCGAAGCGCAAGAACTGCTCGACGAATTGGCGCAAATCGATCTGGCCCACGCCAGCACCATCAGTGATTTCGATTGGCTGGCTTTGCCGTCGCTGGCGCTGGCCCCCCTGGAAAAACTGTCTGATGCGCGTCAGCGCAACGCGCTAAGTCATTGGCTCAAACCGCTGACGACTTTGCCGGACAGTGACCATTGGTCGGGTTGGGAGAATGTGCGCGATGCGACCGGCGATGCGCATCCGGTCTGGCGGCTGGCGGCGGGTGAATTGCATCGCGCGGGCGGACGTCTGTGGTGGTTGTCGGGTGGCTGGCTGCGCATTCCGCCATCCCCGGTGTTATGGGCTGATCCCTCGGTATCGTTGGCGTTGCCGGATAATGGCGTACTCAAATTTACCGGTCAGATCCCCGCTGGCCCGCTGCTGATCCGCTATCGTGAGGGAGGCGAGGTCATGAACCTGCCCGGTCGTGGCCACCGTGACCTGAAGCGTTTGCTCAACGAAAGCGGTGTGCCGGGATTCACCCGTGGCAGATTGCCGCTGGTCTACAGAGACCAGCAATTGCTGGCGGTGGCGAATCTGCGGGGGCTAAATGGCGGTAAGCAAGATGGCTGGCATTTGCATTGGCAGCCGCAAGTCGAAGATCAAGGTTTGAGCTGAAAGGGGCTTTCCGGTAGACTACGCTCCCTTCTTGATACAACTTCTGTGGATTCGCCTGAATCGCAGGAGTTGCCGATTACCAAGCAGTCTTTGCTGGGCGATTCCAAAAAATGTGTAGCGAGCAACCTACCGGTGTTTCATCTGCCGGTCTGTCCCAACGCGGCGGTTTTTTTGAAAGGTGCACTGTAATTAATGCAGGTGATCGGGGGCTTCGGCCTTCCTTCGCTTTCCCCGGCGGCTCGGACCGCTTTAACGCAGACTTCTAGGGTTTTTCATGACGCGCTACATATTCGTCACGGGCGGTGTTGTTTCTTCATTGGGGAAAGGCATTGCCTCGGCTTCATTGGCGGCCATCCTGGAGGCGCGGGGACTTAAGGTCACCATGCTGAAGCTGGACCCGTACATCAACGTTGACCCGGGCACCATGAGCCCGTTCCAGCACGGTGAAGTGTTCGTCACCCACGACGGCGCCGAGACCGACCTGGACCTGGGTCACTACGAGCGGTTCATCCGCACGACCATGACCCAGAACAACAACTTCACCACCGGCCGTGTCTACGAACACGTCCTGCGCAAAGAGCGCCGTGGTGATTACCTGGGCGCAACCATTCAGGTGATCCCGCACATCACCGACGAAATCAAGCGCCGGATCATCAAGGGTGCCGGCGATGCCGACGTGGCCATGGTCGAGATCGGTGGCACCGTGGGTGACATCGAATCGCAGCCGTTCCTCGAAGCGATCCGTCAATTGCGTTTCGAAGTCGGCGCCAAGCGCGCGATGCTGATGCACCTGACGCTGGTGCCGTACATCGCCACTGCCGGCGAAACCAAAACCAAGCCAACCCAGCACTCGGTCAAGGAACTGCGTTCCATTGGCCTGCAGCCAGACGTGCTGGTGTGCCGTTCCGATCACCCGATCGACATCTCTTCGCGTCGCAAGATCGCGCAGTTCACCAACGTTGAAGAACGTGCGGTGATCGCGCTGGAAGACGCCGATACCATCTACAAGATCCCGGGCATTCTGCACTCCCAGGGCCTGGATGATTTCGTCGTCGAGCGTTTCGGCCTGCAATGCGACAGCGCCGATCTGTCCGAGTGGGAAGCGGTGGTGGATGCCAAGCTGAACCCGGAGCATGAAGTCACCATCGCGATGGTCGGCAAGTACATGGAGCTGCTGGACGCCTACAAGTCGCTGATCGAAGCGATGAGTCACGCCGGCATCAGCAACCGCACCAAGGTCAACCTGCGCTACATCGATTCCGAAGACATCGAGAACCAGGGCACCGCGCTGCTGGAAGGCGTCGACGCGATTCTGGTACCGGGCGGCTTTGGCTTGCGTGGCGTTGAAGGCAAGATCACTGCCGTTCAATACGCTCGCGAAAACAAGATTCCATACCTGGGTATCTGCCTGGGCATGCAAGTGGCCGTTATCGAATTCGCTCGTAACGTCATGGGCTGGAAAGACGCCAACTCCACCGAGTTCGATCGCACCAGCGGTCACCCGGTCGTGGGGCTGATCACCGAGTGGGAAGATGCCACCGGCGCAGTCGAAACCCGTACCGAAACCTCCGATCTGGGCGGCACCATGCGCCTCGGCGCTCAGGATTGCCTGCTTGAACCAGGTTCCCTGGTGCACGATTGCTATGCCAAGGACGTGATCGTCGAGCGTCACCGTCATCGCTACGAAGTGAACAACAACCTGCTGCCGCAAATCATTGAGGCTGGTCTGAAAATCTCCGGTCGTTCCGGTGATGGCGCGTTGGTTGAAGTGGTCGAAGCGCCGGATCATCCATGGTTTGTCGCTTGCCAGTTCCACCCTGAGTTCACCTCGACACCACGCGACGGTCACCCGTTGTTCAGCGGCTTCGTCAAAGCCGCTTTGGCCCAACACCAGAAGAAGGCGTAAACCTGATGGCACAGAAGATCATCCGCGTAGGCAACATCGAGATTGCCAACGACAAGCCAATGGTGCTGTTCGGTGGCATGAACGTGCTGGAAAGCCGCGACATGGCGATGCAGGTCTGCGAAGAGTATGTAAAGGTCACCGAAAAACTCGGTATCCCTTACGTGTTCAAGGCCAGTTTCGACAAGGCGAACCGTTCTTCTGTGACCTCTTACCGTGGCCCCGGCCTGGAAGAAGGCATGCGGATTTTCCAGGACATCAAGCAAGCCTTCGGCGTGCCGGTCATCACCGACGTCCATGAGCCTGATCAGGCAGCGGTCGTCGCTGAAGTCTGCGACATCATCCAGTTGCCGGCCTTCCTGTCGCGCCAGACCGACCTCGTGGTCGCGATGGCCAAGACCGGCGCGGTGATCAACATCAAGAAAGCCCAGTTCCTTGCGCCTCAGGAAATGAAACACATCCTGAACAAATGCGTAGAAGCCGGTAACGATCAGTTGATCCTCTGCGAACGCGGTTCGAGCTTCGGCTACAACAACCTGGTCGTCGACATGCTTGGCTTCGGCATCATGAAGCAGTTCGAATACCCGGTGTTCTTCGACGTGACCCACGCGCTGCAAATGCCTGGCGGTCGTTCCGATTCAGCCGGCGGTCGTCGTGCCCAGGTCACCGACCTGGCCAAGGCCGGCATGAGCCAGTCGCTGGCCGGTCTGTTCCTCGAAGCGCACCCGGACCCGGACAACGCCAAATGCGACGGCCCTTGCGCCTTGCGTCTGGACAAACTGGAACCCTTCCTGGCCCAGCTCAAGGCACTGGACGAATTGGTTAAAAGTTTTCCGACAGTAGAAACCGCGTAAACCCCGATTCTCCGGTAAAGTACTGCACGGTTTAACGCTCAGGCCCTCGGGCTTGAGCCTTGTCGTCCGCAAGCCTGCCCGCTGTCTGTCACTTGCCGACGACCAAAGATTTCCTTCAGCTGCGTCGTTTTCGTCAACTTTGGAGTGTTCACAACAATGGCAAAAATCGTCGACATCAAAGGTCGTGAAGTTCTCGACTCCCGTGGCAATCCCACTGTGGAAGCAGATGTGCTTCTCGATAACGGCATCATCGGCAGCGCTTGCGCGCCATCCGGTGCTTCCACTGGCTCGCGTGAAGCACTCGAGCTGCGTGATGGCGACAAGAGCCGTTACCTGGGCAAAGGCGTTCTGAAAGCTGTCGCCAACATCAACGGTCCGATCCGTGACCTGTTGTTGGGTGCAGACCCAAGCGACCAGAAAGCGCTGGATCACGCGATGATCAAGCTGGACGGAACCGAAAACAAAGCGACCCTGGGCGCCAACGCGATCCTCGCCGTTTCCCTGGCTGCGGCCAAGGCAGCAGCACAGGACCAGGACCTGCCGCTGTACGCTCACATCGCCAACCTGAACGGCACCCCGGGTGTTTACTCGATGCCGGTTCCGATGATGAACATCATCAACGGTGGCGAGCACGCCGATAACAACGTCGACATCCAGGAATTCATGGTTCAGCCAGTCGGCGCCAAGTCTTTCTCGGAAGGTCTGCGCATGGGCACCGAGATTTTCCATCACCTTAAAGCCGTTCTGAAGGCTCGCGGCCTGAGCACTGCCGTCGGTGACGAAGGTGGTTTCGCACCGAACCTGGCCTCCAACGAAGACGCTTTGAAAGTGATCTCCGAAGCCGTGGCCAATGCCGGTTACAAGCTGGGCACTGACGTGACCCTGGCACTGGACTGCGCAGCCAGCGAATTCTACGAAGACGGCAAGTACAACCTGTCCGGCGAAGGCCAGGTGTTCACCGCTGAAGGTTTCGCCGATTACCTGAAAGGCCTGACCGAGCGTTACCCGATCATCTCCATCGAAGACGGTCTGGACGAGTCCGACTGGGCTGGCTGGAAAATCCTCACCGACAAGATCGGCGAGAAGACTCAGCTGGTAGGTGACGATCTGTTCGTGACCAACACCAAGATCCTGAAAGAAGGCATCGATAAAAAGATCGCCAACTCGATCCTGATCAAGTTCAACCAGATCGGCACCCTGACCGAAACCCTGGAAGCGATCCAGATGGCCAAGGCCGCTGGTTACACCGCCGTCATCTCGCACCGCTCCGGCGAAACCGAAGATTCGACCATTGCCGACCTGGCTGTGGGCACTGCGGCTGGCCAGATCAAGACCGGCTCCCTGTGCCGTTCCGACCGCGTTTCCAAGTACAACCAACTGCTGCGTATCGAAGAGCAGTTGAATGGCAAAGCCAAGTACAACGGTCGTAGCGAGTTTCGCGGCTGAGTGGTAAACGATAAAAAGACACCGGATTGTGTCGGAAAAATCGCAGCAGCGATGGATTTGCCACTAATCTGATGCCTTAAGAGCACAAGCCTGGTTCTTCCAGGCTTCGTGCTATCAGAAGCTTCAAAGTTTTGGCATGGCTGTCTTTTTTCACTGGATACCTGATATTCGATGCGCAGTCCCAATTGGTTGTTTCTCGTCTTGCTCTTGCTGCTGGCCGGCCTGCAGTACCGCCTGTGGGTGGGTAATGGCAGTCTGGCGCAAGTGGCCGAGCTGAAGCAGCAGATTGCGGATCAACACGCCGAGAACGAGGCGTTGCTGGAGCGCAATCGGGTGATGGACGCCGAAGTCAGCGAATTGAAAAAGGGCATGGAGACCGTTGAAGAACGGGCTCGTCATGAGTTGGGCATGGTCAAGGACGGTGAAACCCTTTACCAGTTGGCCCAATGATTAATTCGTTACCGGCCTTCTGGGCCGTGATTCCAGCCGCGGGCGTCGGTGCCCGTATGGCCGCGGACCGTCCCAAGCAATACTTGCAACTGGGCGGGCGCACTATTCTCGAACACAGCCTCGGCTGTTTCCTCGATCATCCTGCCTTGAAGGGGTTGGTGGTCAGTCTTGCAATCGACGATCCTTACTGGCCGAACCTGGCATGTGCTACCGATCCGCGTATTCAACGGGTTGAGGGCGGCGCCGAGCGTTCCGGGTCGGTGCTCAATGCCTTGCTGCATCTGCATGCCCAAGGCGCTGACGATGAGGATTGGGTGTTAGTGCACGATGCTGCACGACCGAATCTGGCGCGTGATGATCTCGATAAATTGCTCAGTGAGCTGGCTGACGATCCGGTAGGCGGTCTGTTGGCGGTGCCTGCGCGCGATACCCTAAAGCGGGTCGACAAGCATGGACGCGTGCTGGAAACGGTGGATCGCAGCGTGATCTGGCAGGCCTATACACCGCAGATGTTTCGCCTTGGCGCGTTGCATCGGGCATTGGCCGATAGCCTGGTGGCCGATGTTGTCATCACCGATGAAGCTTCGGCCATGGAATGGGCGGGTTTGGCGCCGCGCCTGATTGAAGGGCGATCCGATAACATCAAAGTCACTCGTCCTGAAGACCTTGAATGGTTGCGCCAGCGTTGGGCTAACCGCCGCTAAAAGATCGCAGCCTTCGGCAGCTCCTACAAGGTTATGTGTACACCCGTAGGAGCTGCCGAAGGCTGCGATCTTTTTGATCTCAAGCCCGATACTCCGGCCGTTCGGCCAGCCCTTCCTTTAAATAATCCACCAACTTGCGCACTTTCGGCGACAGATGCCGTTGCTGTGGATAAAGCGCCCACACGGCTGTGTTCGGCGGCTGATGGGCTTCCAGCAGCGAAATCAATTCGCCATTTTTCAGGTATTCCAGCACGTAGTAATCCGGCAGCTGACACAATCCGACCCCTTGCAGGGCGGCATCCAGCACCGCTTGCCCACTGTTGCAACGCCAGTTTCCCTGCACTCGCTGGGAAAATTCCCGCCCGTTCTGTTCCAGTTGCCAGATGTCCGAGCTGCCGATGAGGCAGTTATGGCGACTCAATTCCGACAAACTGTGTGGGCGACCATACCGTTCCAGATAGGACGGTGAGGCGCACAGGTACATGCGCCGTGGTGCCAGGCGCGTTGCGACCAGTCTTGAATCCTGCAGGCGGCCGAGGCGGATGGCCAGGTCCAGCCCTTCATGCACCAGATCGAGCGGGCGGTTGCTCAGCTCGATGTCGACGCGCAGTTGCGGGTACAGCCCCATGAAGCGAGTCACCAGTGGCACGATGAAGCGTTCGCCGTAAGCCACGGCACAGGTCATGCGCAACATGCCCTTGGGTTCGCTGGTCAGGTCGCCGACAGCGCGCAAGGCTTCTTCGCGACCGTCCTGCAAACGCTGGCAATGTTGCAAAAAGGTTTGCCCGGCTTCGGTCAATGTGACCCGACGGGTGCTGCGATAGAGCAAACGGGTTTGCAGGCGTTCTTCCAGACGTACGATTTGGCGACTGATATGAGAGGAAGACACCCCAAGGCGTTCGGCCGCGGCAGTGAATTGGCTGCACTCGGCCACGGCAACGAACTCATCGATGCCTTCCCAGCGGTTTTCGGACATCAGGATTATCCCTGTATGGCAATAATGTTTTGCTTTTGTCCTGATTATTCATCGTATGTCGCTGTATTACACTCCTTGTCTCGTTTTTATTCACTGGAGAGTCAGCATGATCAAGTCGCGCGCCGCCGTTGCCTTCGAGGCCAAGAAACCCCTCGAGATCGTTGAAGTCGATGTCGCCATGCCCAAGGCTGGGGAAGTTCTGCTGCGCGTCGTCGCCTCCGGTGTTTGCCATACCGATGCCTACACCCTCTCGGGCGCTGATCCGGAAGGTATCTTCCCGTCGATCCTGGGTCATGAAGGCGGCGCGGTGGTTGAAGCGATTGGCGAGGGCGTGACCTCAGTCGCGGTCGGCGACCATGTGATCCCGCTGTATACCCCGGAATGCGGCAAGTGCAAATTCTGCCTGTCGGGCAAAACCAACCTCTGCCAGGCAATTCGTGCGACCCAGGGTAAAGGCCTGATGCCGGATGGCACTTCGCGTTTTTCCTACAAGGGCGAAACGATTTTCCACTACATGGGCACCTCGACGTTTTCTGAGTACACCGTGCTGCCGGAAATCTCCGTCGCCAAAATTCCTAAAGAAGCACCGCTGGAAAAAGTCTGTCTGCTGGGTTGTGGTGTCACCACCGGCATCGGCGCGGTAATCAACACCGCCAAGGTCAAGCCAGGTGACACCGTCGCCATTTTCGGTCTGGGCGGCATCGGTTTGTCTGCGGTGATTGGCGCGGTCAAAGCCAAGGCAGGACGGATCATCGCCATCGACATCAACCCGGCCAAGTTCGAGATCGCCAGGCAATTGGGCGCGACCGATTGTGTAAACCCGAAAGACTTCGATCGTCCGATTCAGGAAGTGATCGTCGACATGACCGATGGCGGCGTCGACTTTTCCTTCGAATGCATCGGAAACGTCCAGTTGATGCGTGCTGCACTTGAGTGCTGCCACAAAGGTTGGGGTGAGTCGGTGATCATCGGCGTGGCCGGCGCCGGTCAGGAAATCTCTACTCGTCCGTTCCAATTGGTGACCGGTCGCGTCTGGCGCGGTTCGGCGTTTGGTGGTGTGCGCGGGCGTACCGAGTTGCCGAGCTATGTCGAAATGGCCCAGACCGGCGAGATCCCGCTGGATACCTTCATTACCCACACGATGGGCCTGGAAGATATCAACAAGGCGTTTGACCTGATGCATGAAGGCAAAAGCATCCGTACCGTCATCCATTTCTGAGGTCGGTCATGAGCCTGGAAAATATCTCCTGTCAGAAAAGCTTCGGAGGCTGGCACAAGCGCTATCGGCACCGTTCCGACGTGCTCGGCTGCGACATGGTGTTTGCCGTGTACCTGCCGCCGCACGCGGAGCAGGGCGGTAAATTGCCGGTGTTGTACTGGTTGTCTGGCCTGACCTGCACCGACGAGAACTTCATGCAAAAGGCCGGCGCCATGCGCATGGCCGCCGAGCTGGGGCTGATCATCGTCGCGCCGGACACCAGCCCGCGCGGTCCCGATGTGCCGGGTGATCCGGATGGCGCCTGGGACTTCGGTCTCGGTGCCGGGTTTTATCTGAATGCCACGCAGGAACCGTGGTCTCGCCACTATCGGATGCATGACTATGTCGTGCAGGAATTGCCGGCATTGGTCGAAGCGCATTTTCCGGCATCGGACAAGCGTGGCATCAGCGGTCACTCCATGGGTGGCCACGGCGCATTGGTCTGTGCGTTGCGCAATCCGGGGCGTTATCTGTCGGTGTCGGCGTTCTCGCCGATCAACAATCCGATTGATTGCCCTTGGGGCCAGAAAGCCTTTTCCCGTTACTTGGGAGAGGATCGTTCGAAGTGGCGCGAGTGGGATGCCTGTGTGTTGATCGCCGAGGCGGCCGAGAAATTGCCGCTGCTGGTCGATCAGGGTGATCGCGATGATTTCCTGGCGACCCAGCTCAAGCCTGACGCCTTGCAACAGGCCGCCAAACTGGCGGGTCATCCGCTGACGTTGCGTCTGCAACCGGGCTACGACCACAGTTATTTCTTCATCGCCAGCTTCATTGATGACCACTTGCAGCATCACGGACGCGCTCTAGGCCTCTAATGCAGGTAGAATCACGCCCTGACAAAAATCGGGGCGTTTTTTTATGCGTATTGGCCACGGCTATGATGTGCACCGTTTCGCTGAAGGCGATTTCATCACTCTGGGCGGCGTGCGGATTGCACACAGCTTCGGGCTGCTCGCCCATTCTGACGGTGACGTCCTGCTGCACGCCTTGAGCGATGCCTTGCTCGGCGCTGCCGCGCTGGGTGATATCGGCAAGCACTTCCCGGACACCGACCCGCAGTTCAAGGGGGCCGACAGCCGCGTGCTGTTGCGTCATGTCGTCGCACTGATCCATGCCAAAGGCTGGAAAGTTGGCAACGTCGATAACACCATCGTCGCCCAGGCCCCGAAAATGGCCCCCCATATCGAATCGATGCGCGCGCTGATTGCCGCGGATCTTCAAGTTGAGTTGGATCAAGTGAACGTGAAAGCTACCACTACCGAAAAGCTTGGCTTTGTTGGTCGCGAAGAAGGCATTGCCGTGCACTCCGTTGCCTTGTTGCTGCGCGCATGAACGAGGCGCAATTACTTGGCCCCCGGGCCTATGGTGAAGCCTTGGGCAGCGCGGTACTGAAAGCCACGGCGGAAGATTTCCAGGTCGATGAAGTCCTTGATATTCCCCTGAGCGGCGACGGCGAACACCTGTGGATCTGGGTGGAAAAACGCGGACTGAATACCGAAGAAGCGGCACGGCGCATCGCCAAGGCGGCGGGTGTGCCGTTGCGCACCGTCAGCTATGCCGGCCTCAAGGACCGTCAGGCGCTGACTCGCCAATGGTTCAGCGTGCAACTGCCGGGCAAGGCCGATCCTGATCTGTCGGCGGCGGAAAACGACACGCTGAAAATACTCAAGACCGGTCGGCATAAACGCAAACTGCAACGCGGTGCCCACTCGGCCAACGGCTTCACCTTGCGCTTGACCCAGTTCACCGGTGACAAGGCGGCGATCGAATCGCGTCTGCAACTGATCGCCAAGCAAGGTATTCCCAATTATTTCGGCGCCCAGCGTTTCGGCTTTGACGGCGGCAACGTGGTCGATGCTCGTGCCTGGGCAGCGCGCAAGGCCCTGCCGGAGCAGCGCAACGTCCGTTCGCGTTTGCTCTCCACCGCCCGTAGTTTTCTGTTCAATCAAGTGTTGGCGGCGCGCGTCGCCGATGGCACCTGGCAGCGCGCGCAGGTGGGCGATCTGCTGGCGTTCACCGACAGCCGCAGTTTCTTCCCGGCGGGTGAAGCCGAATGCAGCGATCCTCGTCTGTCGATTCTCGACCTGCACCCGACCGGCCCGCAGTGGGGCGAAGGTGACTCGCCGACGTCAGGCGCAGTCCATGAACTGGAGCAGGCAATCGCCGCGCGCGAAGCGGATCTGCGCGATTGGTTGATTAACGCCGGAATGAGCCACGAACGTCGCATCCTGCGGCTGCCCATTGGCGGGTTGACGTGGCATTATCCCTCGCTGGACATTCTGCAACTGGAATTCGTCCTGCCGGCCGGATGCTTCGCCACCGTATTGGTGCGTGAACTCGTCGATCTGGTGCCGGTGGGGCAGACGGACAGCCCATGCGTATTCTGATTTCTAACGACGATGGGGTAGCCGCACCCGGTCTCGCCGCGCTTTATGCTGCGCTGGCGGATTACACCGAATGCGTGGTTATCGCCCCGGACCAGGACAAAAGCGGCGCCAGCAGCTCGCTGACGCTCGACCGTCCGTTGCACCCGCAAATCCTCGCCAACGGCTTTATCAGCCTTAACGGCACACCCACCGACTGCGTGCACCTGGGCCTTAACGGCTTGCTGGAGCTCGAGCCGGACATGGTGGTTTCCGGCATTAACCTGGGGGCCAACCTGGGGGATGACGTGCTGTATTCCGGCACTGTGGCGGCGGCCCTCGAGGGGCGCTTCCTTGGGCGTCCTTCGTTTGCCTTTTCGTTCGTCTCACGGCAAGTAGAGAACCTTCCCACAGCCGCTTATTTTGCGCGCAAACTGGTAGAGGCTCACGCGGACCTTGATCTGCCACCGCGCACGGTACTGAACGTGAACATTCCCAACTTGCCGCTGGAGCACATCCGCGGTATCCAGCTGACCCGCCTCGGCCATCGCGCCCGCGCTGCTGCACCGATGAAAGTGGTCGACCCGCGGGGTAAATCCGGTTACTGGATTGCCGCCGCGGGGGACGCTGAAGATGGCGGCCCGGGTACCGATTTCCATGCGGTGATGCAAGGCTATGTTTCAATCACGCCACTGCAACTGGACCGCACCTTTAATGATGCCTTCAGAAGTCTCGATGGCTGGCTGGAGGGGCTGCGTTAATGGCTCGTGAACAAGATCATATTCTGCATCGCGGTATCGGGATGACCTCGCAACGGACCCGCGAGCGTCTGATTCAGCGCCTCTATGAAGAAGGCATCTCCAACGCCAAGGTGCTGGAAGTCATCCGCCGCACGCCGCGTCACCTGTTCGTCGATGAGGCGCTGGCTCATCGAGCCTACGAAGATACGGCGCTGCCGATCGGGCATAACCAGACCATCTCCCAGCCTTATATGGTGGCGCGCATGAGCGAGCTGCTGCTGGAAGCCGGTCCTTTGGACAAGGTGATGGAAATCGGCACCGGTTCGGGTTACCAGACGGCCGTGCTGTCGCAATTGGTCGAGCGGGTTTTTTCCGTGGAGCGCATCAAGGTTCTGCAGGACCGGGCCAAGGAGCGCCTGGTGGAACTGAACCTGCGCAACGTGGTATTTCGCTGGGGCGATGGTTGGGAAGGCTGGCCGGCATTGGCACCTTACAACGGCATCATCGTCACCGCCGTGGCCACCGATGTGCCTCAGGCACTGCTCGATCAATTGGCACCGGGTGGGCGACTGGTGATTCCGGTCGGCTCCGGTGAAGTTCAACAATTGATGTTGATCATCCGTGAGGAACAGGGCTTTTCCAGACGTGTTCTGGGGGCGGTGCGCTTTGTCCCATTGCTCAACGGGCCGTTGGCCTGAGCATTTGTTTCAGCGCGCTGAATTCTCTTCGATTGACCGGGTCTTACAGCGGCATCGATTGTTTAAACGCAATTCATCTTCAGGCAGCAAACGTGTGCGCGAAGCGAATCCGCTTCATTAAAGTTAAAGCCTGTCCGGCCCGTTATACTTGCGACATTTCGTGCCGGAGCACGGCAATCCATATTTTCAGCCACCACAAAGGGAGCGGCGGGTGAGTCTCACAGTCATTGCGCAGCGAATGGGTAAAACGAGCTTTCAGCGTCTGGTGACTGGCCTTGTCTTGAGTACCTTGTTAGTCGGCTGTTCCAGCACCAAATCAGGTAGTGCGAGCGTCGTCGATCGCAACAAAGCGGTCGCCCAGCGTCCGGCCGTGACCACCGGCCAATACGTTGTCCGCCCCAAGGACACGTTGTTCTCGATCGCTTTTCGCTACGGTTGGGACTACAAAGCCCTCGCAGCACGGAACAACATTCCTACGCCTTACACGATCCATCCGGGTCAGACAATTCGCTTCGACGGTCGCAGCGGTTCAACGCCGACGACGGTAGTGAGTTCGTCCAGTTCCTCGCCTTCGTCGTCGAGTAAAACCACCGTAATTCGGCGCCAGGCAAATGGCGCGACGACCACTACAACAGTGCTTGCACCGTCCGTCGCCAACAAGCCGGCACCCGCTCCACTGCCTCCTGCCGGTCCGGCCCCGACGGGCTGGGGGTGGCCTTCTAATGGCATTCTGATTGGTAAATTCTCTTCAAACGGTAGTTTGAATAAAGGAATTGATATCGCCGGAGATTTGGGACAGCCTGTTTTAGCTGCGTCTGATGGGACGGTGGTATACGCCGGGAGTGGCTTAAGGGGCTACGGCGAATTAGTCATCATCAAACACAGCGACACCTACGTCAGTGCCTACGGACATAACCGCAGGCTGTTGGTTCGGGAGGGGCAGCAGGTCAAGGTCGGACAGACAATTGCCGAAATGGGGTCAACGGGTACAGACCGGGTGAAACTGCATTTTGAGATTCGCCGACAAGGTAAACCTGTAGATCCGCTGCAATTCCTGCCACGTCGTTGATTTGTTAGCCAGCCTGTTCCGTCACGTAGAGGGAACAGGCTCCAGCGTTGCCAGGGATCAAGGCGCCGCTTGAGCTTGAGGTCGAACTCACCAAAGGACTATAACAATGGCTCTCAGTAAAGAAGTGCCGGAGTTTGACATCGACGATGAGGTTCTCCTGATGGAGACCGGCATCGCCACGGATTCGATGTCGAATGATGAAGGGGATGCACCACCTTCCGTTCGTGCCAAATCCAAACACTCCGCTTCGCTTAAGCAACACAAGTACATCGATTACACACGGGCACTCGATGCCACTCAGCTGTACCTCAACGAAATCGGCTTTTCCCCATTGCTCTCCCCGGAGGAAGAAGTTCATTTTGCGCGCTTGTCGCAAAGTGGCGATCCGGCCGGGCGCAAGCGCATGATCGAAAGCAACCTGCGGCTGGTGGTGAAAATCGCCCGTCGTTACGTCAATCGTGGGCTGTCGCTGCTGGACCTGATCGAAGAGGGCAACCTCGGCCTGATCCGGGCAGTAGAAAAGTTCGATCCCGAACGCGGTTTCCGCTTTTCGACCTACGCCACCTGGTGGATTCGTCAGACCATCGAGCGCGCGATCATGAATCAGACCCGGACCATCCGGTTGCCGATCCATGTGGTCAAAGAGCTCAATGTGTACTTGCGGGCAGCACGGGAGCTGACTCAAAAGCTCGATCATGAACCCTCACCCGAAGAAATCGCCAACTTGCTGGAGAAACCGGTAGGCGAGGTCAAGCGCATGCTCGGCCTGAACGAGCGGGTTTCTTCGGTCGACGTCTCGCTGGGTCCGGATTCGGATAAAACCCTGCTGGACACCCTTACCGATGACCGCCCGACCGATCCATGCGAACTGTTGCAGGACGACGACCTGTCACAGAGCATCGATCAATGGCTCTCGGAGCTGACCGACAAGCAACGCGAGGTGGTCATTCGACGCTTTGGCTTGCGAGGTCACGAGAGCAGCACGCTTGAAGACGTAGGCCTGGAAATCGGCCTGACCCGGGAGCGGGTCAGGCAAATCCAGGTTGAAGGCCTCAAGCGTCTTCGGGAGATTCTCGAGAAAAACGGCCTGTCGAGTGAGTCGCTGTTCCAATAAGCGACTCGATCAGCAGGAAACAAAAGCCCCGACTGGTTTGGGGTTTTTTGTTGCCTGAAATAATGGGAAGTAAGTTGTCGCCGCTATCACCGCAGGTTTGTAGTCTCGTTTTGTAAGTCTTTGCTTACTCTTTCGTAAGTGTTCGTTATTTTTACACCCTGGCAGTTGTCTATTTTATCTATCACGATTTTTTATATTATTGATTTATATGAATATTTTTCTAGATTAACGGCATGTGACAGACGCTTTCAGCGACAAGGGCCGATTGCTCTTGATGGGGAATTCTCTAGTATCTGAACTGTGTCGACGGATAGACACGCCCTTCAAGGAAGAGGGGAACGGACATCGCAGGAAGCGATTCATCAGGACGATGAAAAGGAATACAAGGAATAGGGAAAAAATGTGGGCGGGTCATACCGCCCCTTTTTTTTGTCTGCAGAAAAGCGAGATCAAGATCAAAAGATCGCAGCCTGCGGCAGCTCCTACACAAACCACGTACACCCACGAGCATGCGCAATCTCTGTAGGAGCTGCCGCAGGCTGCGATCTTTTGATCTTTTGATCTTTTGATCTTTTGATCTTTTGATCTTTTGATCTTTTGATCTTTGGAAAAGCAAAAAGGCCCACAAGGGGCCTTTTCGAGAACACGGGTAATCAGCGTTCGAGGTCTTTGATCTTGCCTTTGACGCCATCCCACTCTTCGGCATCGGGCAACGATTCTTTCTTCTCGGTGATGTTGGGCCAGATTTCCGCCAGCTCAACGTTCAGCTGAATGAATTCCTGCATATCTTCCGGAACTTCATCTTCGGAGAAGATGGCCACGGCAGGGCATTCTGGTTCGCACAGTGCGCAGTCGATGCACTCATCCGGGTGAATCACCAGGAAGTTCGGGCCTTCGTAAAAGCAGTCCACCGGACAGACTTCTACGCAGTCGGTGTACTTGCACTTGATGCAGTTGTCGGTGACGACGAAGGTCATTTCTAATTTTCTCCTCAGGCGGCGGCAGCGGAGCCCCTTCACGTTGGGGTCGCCAGGTTTGGGAGCGATAGTCTGCAGGTCAGGCTATTGGCCTGCAGCATCCCAAACCGCGCGAGATTCTAACAGCTTGCAGGCAAGTGCGTTAGATCCGTGTCTTTAGTGTATAGAGCATTTCGAGCGCACGACGCGGTGACATGTCGTCCAGATCCAGTTTGGCCAGTTCATCCAGTACCGGATGCGGCAGGCTGGCGAACATGTCGCTCTGCTGCGGCGTGACCGGTTTGCCTTTGGCGGGCTTTGGAACTTCATGAGGCAGTGCTGTGGATTCCAGTCGGCTCAGATGTTCGCGAGCACGCACGATCACTTCGCTCGGCACACCGGCCAACTGCGCAACCGCCAAGCCGTAGCTCTGGCTGGCAGGCCCAGGCAGCACGTGGTGCAGGAACACGATGCGCTCGTTGTGTTCGGTGGCATTGAGGTGCACGTTAGCCACCAGTGGCTGGGCTTCCGGCAGCACTGTCAGCTCGAAATAGTGAGTAGCGAACAGGGTGTAGGCCCGCAGGTGCGCGAGACGCTCAGCCGCCGCCCAAGCCAGGGACAGGCCGTCGAAGGTGCTGGTGCCGCGACCGACTTCGTCCATCAGCACCAGGCTGCGTTCGGTGGCGTTGTGCAGAATGTTCGCGGTTTCGCTCATTTCAACCATGAAGGTCGAACGACCGCCCGCCAAGTCATCGCTGGAGCCGATTCGGGTGAAGATTCGGTCTACCAGAGACAATTCACAACTGGCCGCCGGCACGAAGCTGCCGATATGCGCCAGCAACACGATCAATGCGGTCTGACGCATGTAGGTGGATTTACCGCCCATGTTCGGACCAGTGATCACCAGCATGCGGGTATTGTCATCAAGGCTCAGGTCGTTGGCCACGAACGGCGTGGTGAGTACTTGCTCGACCACCGGGTGACGACCCTGGGTGATGCGCATGCATGGCTCGCTGACAAAACGCGGGCAGTTCAGGTCCAGATTCAGTGCGCGCTCGGCGAGGTTGCTCAGCACGTCCAGCTCGGCCAGTGCGGCGGCGGTGTCTTGCAAGGGCGGCAACTGGGCGATCAGGTCTTCGAGCAGCGCTTCGTAGAGCATCTTTTCGCGAGCCAGGGCGCGGCTCTTGGCGGACAGCGCCTTGTCTTCGAACGCCTTCAGTTCCGGCGTGATGAAGCGCTCGGCACCTTTGAGGGTCTGCCGGCGGATATAGTCCGCAGGCGCCGATTCGGCCTGCTTGCTCGGCAACTCAATGAAGTATCCGTGAATCCGGTTGTAGCCGACCTTAAGGTGCGACAGGCCGGTGCGGGCCTTTTCACGCGCTTCGAGATCGATCAGGAACTGCCCGGCGTTTTCGCTGAGCGATTGCAGTTCGTCGAGTTCGCTGTCGTAACCGGTTTTCAACACGCCGCCGTCCCGGATGACGGCGGGCGGGTTATCGATAATGGCTTTTTCCAGCAACGCCGCCAGTTCCGGATAGGTGCTGGTGGTCGCTGCCAATTGAAGGATATGCGGGGCTTCAAGCTCGGCCATCGCCACCTGCAACTCTGGCAGTGCACCGAGGGCATCGCGCAGACGCGCCAAGTCACGAGGACGGGCATTGCGCAAGCCGATCCGCGCCAGAATCCGCTCGATGTCCCCGATTTCCTTGAGCTGTGGTTGCAGTTTTTCGAAGCGGTAACCGTCGAGCAGGCAAGTGATCGAGCTCTGACGCGCCAGCAATACGGTCAAATCCCGCAGCGGACGGTTCAGCCAGCGAGTCAGCAAGCGGCTGCCCATGGCGGTCTGGCAGCGGTCGACCACCGATTGCAAGGTGTTGTCGCGACCGCCGGCCAGGTTGGTGTCCAATTCCAGGTTGCGACGGCTCGCGCCATCCAGCACCACGGTGTCGTCCAGGCGTTCATGGCGCAGGCTGCGCAAGTGCGGCAGGGCGGTGCGCTGGGTTTCCTTGGCGTAGCTGAGCAGGCAACCGGCGGCGCCGATCGCCAGGGTCAGGTTCTCGCAGCCGAAACCTTTCAGGTCCTGGGTGGAAAACTGCTGGCAAAGACTTTTCAGTGCCGAGTCACGCTCGAAATCCCACGGCGCACGGCGCCGAACCCCACGACGTTTTTCCGCCGGTAAGTCTTTCGGCCAATCGTCCGGGATCATCAGCTCTACCGGGTTGACCCGCTCCAGTTCCGCCAGCAGGTTTTCCCAGCCCTTGATCTCCAGCACGGTGAAGTTGCCGCTGGTGATGTCCAGCACCGCCAGCCCGAACAGGCGCTCGTCGCCCAGCACCGCCGCGATCAGGTTGTCCCGGCGCTCATCCAGCAGCGCTTCATCGCTGACCGTACCGGGCGTGATGATCCGCACCACCTGACGATCCACCGGGCCTTTGCTGGTTGCCGGGTCGCCGACCTGCTCACAAATCACCACCGACTCGCCGAGCTTCACCAGTTTCGCCAGGTAACCTTCCGCAGCGTGGTAAGGAATCCCACACATCGGAATCGCCTGCCCCGCCGATTGCCCACGAGCCGTCAAAGTGATGTCCAGCAACTTGGCGGCTTTCTTTGCGTCTTCATAGAAGATTTCGTAGAAGTCACCCATGCGATAGAACATCAATTGATCAGGGTGCTGGTTCTTCAGGCGCCAGTACTGCTGCATCATCGGGGTGTGGGAAGACAGATCGGAGAGGGCTTTATTCATCGGAAATTCAGGAAAACTCGTTGAAAGGTGTAGGGCAAAGGAGGGGCATCGGCCCGGCTTTTCCGCGATGGGCGCAAGGTTAACATGGGCGGTCCGGCCTACGCAGGCATGAAAGCACCAAGGCGCATTTCTGCCGGCAATGCATGATCTATGCAAATCAGCATTTGTCTTCCGAAAAAAGATCAAGCACTATGCACGTTATGCAAAAACGCAATGTTTCTACCGTCTTAAGAGCGCTGCTCGATCAGCACGGGATCTCCCCCACGGAGCTTCACCGTCGCACCGGCGTGCCTCAATCCACTCTCTCGCGGATCCTCAGCGGGAAGATCGTCGATCCTTCGGATAAACATATTTCGAAGATTGCCGACTACTTCGCCGTGAGCACCGACCAGTTACGTGGCCGTGCGGATGTCGCACACGCCGCCAGCGTTGGGCGCGATGAGTCGCATTCGGAACTCAAGGACATAAGCCTGTGGGACGACGATACCCCAGTCGATGACGACGAGGTGTCGGTCCCCTTTCTTCGCGAGGTTGAATTGGCTGCTGGATCAGGAAGATTCGTCATCGAAGAGAGCGAGCGCTCTAGCCTGCGCTTCGGCAAGCGCAGCCTGCGCCACAACGGTGTGCAGTTCGACCAGGCCAAATGCGTGACCGTGCGCGGCAACAGCATGTTGCCGGTGTTGCGCGATGGCGCCACGGTCGGAGTGAATGCCGGTAAATGTGGGATTGGTGACATCGTCGACGGTGACCTCTACGCCATCAACCACAACGGCCAGTTGAGGGTGAAACAGCTTTATCGCCTGCCGACAGGGATTCGCCTGCGCAGCTTCAACCGCGATGAGCATCCGGACGAGGACTACAGCTTCCAGGAAATCCAGGAAGAGCAGATTGTCATTCTCGGGCACGTCTTCTGGTGGGGCATGTACGCCCGTTGACCTCACCGCTGTCAGATAAAACCCGCTGCCCGGCGGGTTTTTTTTCGCCTGTCCAAAACCGTTAACGCCTTTGTTTGCGGGGCTTTAATGCGCTAATGCATTTTCAGCGCACAAATAAATGCATTTGCGCATTGACTGTATATGCATCCATGCATATTCTTTGTCTCAAGCGGCCCAACAAGGCGGCTCGAAACGAAGCTCTTTAGTTCCACCACAAAGGCAGCGATGAACCGGCCTCAACGGTTCAGAGGGTTGGCAACTGACCCGGGTGTGCAGCGTAAAGCACCACAAGCAGTTATCCGGCGGGCAGGGACCGCGGTCGGAAAAACAATTTGAATGGACTCGTACCGCGCCAGTAGCGCCGAAAGGTCAACGCGAAGGATCGCATTCTGAAAAGCCCGGTTAGCGCCGGGCTTTTTGGAATGCCCACCTCGTTCAGCGGCAGCTTTGAACAGTCAGGCTGCAGCGGTAGTTGCATACTGGATACCACGGAGCAAGCCAACTCATCACGGGTGGACGACGTTTCTGTCCGGTGCCGAGTACTTCAATATGCCTGCCCGTCCGCGCCAACTTTTCCTTCATCGATAACGTAATCGTTGAGCCTGTTTAACCCCCTGGTCGACTGCCATCAACAGGACTTACAGTCGTTTCTCTGCGCTTGAGCGGCGACCGCTGCTCACCAAGGCTGCATCCGAAACACACCATCAATTACTCATTAATCACCCCCAGGAGGCGTGACATGACAAACGAGCAACAAGCGTTGCTGGACATGCCGATCTGGCTGGTCATCGTTCTCGCCCTGGTGGGTGGGGTGTCTGGTGAAATGTGGCGCGCCGACAAGGAGGGCGCTCGCGGCTGGTCATTGCTGCGGCGTCTGGCCTTGCGATCCGGTGCCTGCATGATCTGCGGGGTCTCGGCCATCATGCTGCTGTACGCCGCTGGCATGTCGATCTGGGCGGCTGGCGCGTTCGGTTGTCTGACGGCGATGGCCGGAGCGGACGTCGCCATCGGCCTTTATGAGCGCTGGGCGGCCAAGCGGATTGGCGTTTGCGAAGTGCCGCCGCCAGATACCCGCCAGGATCACTGAATACAAAGCCCAATGGAGTGGCGAGCAGCGATGCCTACCGGCATCCGACCCGCACGGACGCGGGTTTCCCAAGGCCAGTACCTTTCAAACCCGCACTCAAGCGGTTTTTTATTACCCGGTGAAAACACTATGAAGATCATTCCACTGATTGACCAACTGCGTGATCACTGCCCAAGTCTTGTAGATCGAGTCGCCGCCGGCATTCTGGAGGCTATATGACCGTTACGCAGCAACAACTACAGATCGTTATGCCCAACGCCAGCTCCCAAGCAGGCGTTTTCATTTCTGCACTCAACATCGCCATGACCCACCGCAACATCAACACCCCGAAACGCATCGCTGCGTTCCTTGCGCAAATCGGTCACGAGTCGGGGCAGTTGCAGTACGTACGTGAGTTGGGCAGCGCTCAATACTTGAGCAAGTACGACCCTGGCGCACTGGCTGTGCGCCTGGGTAATACGCCAGAGCCCGACGGCGACGGTCAAAAATACCATGGCCGAGGCCTGATTCAGATCACGGGTCGCGACAATTACCGTCAGTGCAGTCTCGGACTCTTCGGTGATGATCGTTTGCTGTTTTTGCCAGGACTTCTGGAAAAGCCCCGGTGGGCCGCTGAATCGGCTGCCTGGTTCTGGGAGCAAAATGGCTTCAATGAACTGGCCGACCGCGACCAATTCAACAGCATCACCCGCCGCATCAACGGCGGCCTGAACGGTTTGCAGAATCGCTTGCATCTCTGGGCGCGGGCGAGGGCGGTGTTATGCCAGCCTTCGGTTTGATCCCGATGTCTTACCGCATCATTGGCGTTGTTGTGTTTCTGGTTGTGTTGGCCAGCGGCTCGGCGGCGCTGGCCTGGCGACTGCAGGACTGGCGTTATGGCCTCGCTCGCTAACATTTTGATTGATCCTGAACCTTGCAAGCGTAATCGGCTCGTGTACGGTAGGCCTCATTCCGCTCGATCAGGAGAGAGCCGTGAAAGATATCACTCAGCTGGCCGCAGAACTTGGCAGACGCTTGCAGGTTCTCAATGCCCACGTCACTACGGCCGAATCCTGTACCGGTGGCGGGATTGCCGAGGCGATCACCCGTATTCCGGGGAGTTCGGCGTGGTTCGAGGCCGGTTACGTCACGTATTCCAACCGCCAGAAAACCCAGCAACTGGACGTCCCGGCCGAGTTGTTTTCGACCGTCGGGGCGGTCAGTCGCGAGGTGGTCGAGGCCATGGTCCGCGGCGCGCAGGAAAAAAGCCGGGCGCGTTTTGCCGTGGCGGTCAGCGGTATAGCCGGGCCGGATGGCGGTTCGCCAAGCAAGCCCGTGGGCACGGTGTGGCTGGCCTGGGGTGTGGGCGAGCAGGTGTTCAGCGAGGTGCAGTACTTTCCCGGTAACCGTGACGAGGTCCGCCGACAAACGGTGAAGGCCGCGCTAGAGGGGCTGCTGCGGCATACGGCTGGAGAAATCTCAAATCAGGGGTAGGCGATCCTGAAACGCTGTGGAATAATACTGGCTACTTATACAGGTGTTGGCCGTCAGGCCTTATTGATTACGTGAGGACTTTAATGGACGACAACAAGAAGAAAGCCTTGGCTGCGGCCCTGGGTCAGATCGAACGTCAATTCGGCAAGGGTGCCGTAATGCGTATGGGCGATCAGGACCGTCAGGCGATCCCGGCTATTTCCACTGGCTCTCTGGGTCTGGACATCGCGCTCGGCATTGGCGGTCTGCCAAAAGGCCGTATCGTTGAGATCTACGGTCCTGAATCCTCCGGTAAAACCACCCTGACACTGTCGGTGATAGCCCAGGCTCAAAAAGCCGGCGCGACCTGCGCATTCGTCGACGCCGAACACGCCCTCGACCCTGAGTATGCCGGCAAACTGGGCGTCAACGTCGACGACCTGCTGGTTTCCCAGCCAGACACCGGCGAGCAGGCTCTGGAAATCACCGACATGCTGGTGCGTTCCAACGCGGTTGACGTGATTATCGTCGACTCCGTGGCTGCTCTGGTGCCGAAGGCTGAAATCGAAGGCGAAATGGGTGACATGCATGTGGGCCTGCAAGCCCGTCTGATGTCCCAGGCGCTGCGTAAAATCACCGGTAACATCAAGAATGCCAACTGCCTGGTGATCTTCATCAACCAGATCCGTATGAAAATCGGCGTGATGTTCGGCAGCCCGGAAACCACCACCGGTGGTAACGCGCTGAAGTTCTACGCATCGGTTCGTCTGGACATCCGCCGTACTGGCGCGGTGAAAGAAGGTGATGAAGTCGTCGGTAGCGAAACCCGCGTCAAGGTTGTGAAGAACAAAGTGGCTTCGCCGTTCCGTCAGGCCGAGTTCCAGATTCTTTATGGCAAGGGCATCTACCTCAACGGTGAGATGATCGACTTGGGCGTGCTGCACGGTTTCGTCGAGAAATCCGGCGCCTGGTATGCCTATGAAGGCACCAAGATCGGTCAGGGCAAAGCCAACTCGGCCAAGTTCCTGGCAGACAATCCGGAAATCGCCGCCAAGCTCGAGAAGCAACTGCGTGACAAGTTGCTGACCCCTGCGCCGGACGTCAAAGCTTCGCCGGTCAAAGAGACGGCTGATGACCTGGCTGACGCTGATATCTGATTGATCCGATGACCGCCGTACTCGATACACTCGTCGCGGTGCGGCGAACCGCAATGGACCTGCTCGCGCGACGCGAGCATGGTCGAGTCGAGCTGACGCGTAAACTGCGTCAGCGCGGCGCCCTCCCTGAAATGATCGACACAGCACTCGACCGCTTGACGGAAGAGGGCCTGCTGTCCGAATCCCGTTACCTCGAAAGCTTCGTTTCCTATCGTGCCCGTTCCGGTTATGGCCCTTTGCGAATTCGCGAAGAGTTGAGCCAGCGCGGCCTGCAACGCACTGACATCGAACTCGCTTTGCGCGAGAGCGGTATCAACTGGCAGGAACAACTGGAAGACACCTGGCGACGCAAATTTTCCGGGCATTTACCGATAGATGCCAGGGAACGTGCCAAACAGGGCAGGTTCCTGATTTATCGGGGATATTCCATGGAAATGATCAATCGCTTGTTCAGTGGCCGAGGGATGGACGATTAAATAAAACGGCCCGCTATTTCGATAGCGGGCCGTTTTTTTGCCTCACGTCACCTTGAATGGCTCACGCGCGCGTTGTTGCGCCTGGGGTTTGGATTGGGCCCAATTTTCCGGCAGATTGATGTAATCCACCAATTCCCGCAGACGGCCATGATCGCGGGCGTTGAAAGTGAAGGAAAGTCGCGCCAGATGGCTGAACTGCGGTTCGTCGTGCTCCTCACCGCTGTAGGCATGCTGATGGAAATGATCGCTCAGGCACAAATCGGCGAATGCCTTTTGCATGTGTTCGAGCGCCCGATCGCTGAGTTTGTGGTTCATGCGAATCACGAACTGATGCTTGAGCCAGCGGCTGGAGTGGAAGTTGCTGTAGAACTGATTGATCTGCTCCACGGCCTCTTCGGCACTGTAGACCAGGCTCAACAGCTTCATGTCGGTCGGCAGGATGTAGCGATTTTCCTCCAGTTGATGGTGAATGAAGTCCAGTGCGCCTTGCCAGAACTTGCCGCCCGGCGCATCCAGTAACACCACGGGCACCAGCGGGCTTTTGCCGGTCTGTATCAGGGTCAGCACTTCCAGTGCTTCATCCAGCGTACCGAAACCGCCCGGACACAGGACCAGCGCGTCGGCCTCCTTGACGAAGAACAATTTGCGGGTAAAGAAAAAGTGGAAGGGCAGCAGATTTCCGGTGCCATTGACCGTGGGATTGGCATGCTGCTCGAAGGGCAGGGTGATATTGAATCCCAGGCTGTGTTCCAGGCCTGCACCTTCGTGTGCCGCCGCCATGATGCCGCCGCCGGCACCGGTGATGACCATCATGTCCGAGCGTGCCAGAGCGGCGCCAAGCTCTCGGGCCAAACCATACAGCGGATGTTCAATCGGCGTGCGGGCGGAGCCGAAAACGGTGACTTTGCGTCGCCCCTTGAACTGCTCCATCACACGGAAAGCGTGTTCGAGTTCCCGCAGGGTTTGCAGGGTGATCTTGGCATTCCAGCGGTTGTGATCTTCCTGGGCCATGCGCAGCACAGTCAGGATCATGTCGCGGTAAATCGGGATGTTGGGGCTGTTGGGGGAAACCAGGTTGAGTTGTTCTTCGACCTTGCTGGTGAGGTCGTGGCCGCTTTCTTGAAAATGACGGCTTAGGAGGTCATTCGGTTGGTAAGGCATTCAACTTCTCCTTCTGCGCAGAACCCTTGGCCCGACAAAACAATCGTCGGCGCCGCGACACTCCTTGTGTCGCTGTCTGCCCAAGCCCTTGCCTGGGCGCTCCACCTGACTCGTTTGCAATCGAGCCATCCATACGGGCTCTGCTTATTCCTTGAATGAAAGAAACATTCGCACAATAAGACACGCAAGGGGCAGCCCCTTTTCTGCCCTGTAAAAAATCAACGTGAACACTTTGAATTTAGACCCTCGCAACGATTTGCGCTGCCTGATCATTGCGCCGCAAAGTCTTTCCTGGCAACCGCTTATTGACCATTTGCAAGGTGCTTTCACCGCTCGTCTGAACGCAAGCCGTATGTCCTGCGCTCTGATTTACTGAATGACAGGCGTAACACGACAATTTTGCATCAATGGCAGGCCGCAACATTCAAGCAATTCAGGGATTTAATCGCGTGATCAAGACGATCAATGCGTGCACGGAGGCGGGAACCATGCCCAGAGTCACTCTGGAAATCGATGCGCAATTGTATCGATTGCTGAAGTTGTCAGCCGAGACCAATCATTTGAGTCTCGAAGAGGAGTGCTGCCGGCGTCTGGGGGGCGGGGAGCGACGTTCGCGTTATTTGCAAGCGTTGTTGGCAGAACTGCGCGCCGAGGATGAACAGCGGCGCGCCACTTCCCGATAGTTACTTTTTCTTGGCCGGTGTGGCTTTCGGGCAATCCGACTCCTGGAAGCTTGCGGAGCCGACCGGACGGTTGGTTTTCACTTCGGTGAAGTCGTAACGCATGACCGCTCCCTTGGCCATCAGCTTGCGGAACCCCTCGTTTCGGCAGACGGAGGCGCCTAGCTGGAAGTACACGGCTTTCGGATCGGCGCGCATCTTGTCGGCGTGGCTGCTCTGAACGCTCAGATGATTGATCAGCTGATTGCCTTCGACGGTATAACCCTGATCCAGAAGGTCTTCGTTGATCGCCCGTGGAGTGCCGACACTGCTTTGTACGGCGACGTTTCGCAGCTCTCTGTTCAGATTCTGCTCACTCAAGGAAGCAGCCTGAGCATTGAAGGACGACGCCAGCAGAATGGCAGCGGTGGGAACGATAAGGCGCAGCATGAAACTCTCCTGGTTCAGTGACTGGTGGTTCGACCTGTCACATGACTGTGCGTTCAGTGGCGGCGAATTATAGGGGAGGCGGCCTGGACGGTACAGGCTTGCGCCGGCCGCTCTGATAAACTGCTGGCCTTTATTGCCTTGCCGAGTGCCGTTTGTGTCGAGTTTTCCTGTCTGCCGGTGTTGCCAACGATGAACCATGCCCCCAACGCCGTAGCCCGCTTGCGCGATCAGCGAGAGGAAGAGGGTATCAAGCCGATTCAGGCCCGTGGCTGGCGGGCAACCCGTTGCCGGGCCTGCCGTGTGATCGAAAGCCACTGCCTGTGCGCCTGGCGCCCGCAGGTCGACACCCGTAGCGGGGTGTGCCTGATCATGACCAATAAAGAAGTGTTCAAACCGAGCAATACCGGTTGGCTGATTGCCGATGTGGTGCGCGACAACCACGCATTCATCTGGTCGCGCACGGAAATCGATGAACAATTACTGGCGCTGTTGGCGGACCCGCAATGGCAGCCATACCTTGTGTTTCCGGGCGAATACGTCGAGCCCGAGCGAGTTACCCATAGCGTCGAGGTCGATAGCACCAAGCGCCCACTGTTTATCCTGCTGGACGCCACCTGGACCGAAGCCCGGAAGATTTTCCGTAAAAGCCCTTATTTTGATGGGTTCCCGATTCTGAGCCTGCTTCCCGAGAAGCTTTCACGGTACCGACTGCGCAGGTCCACTCGCAGCGAGCACCTGTGCACGGCCGAAGTGGCGGCATTGTGTCTCGATCTGGCTGGCGATACAGACGCTGCCTCGGCGCTGGACGCTTATTTTGATGTGTTCAGCCAGCATTACCTGGACGCTAAACATCAGTTGGATATGAATGTTGCAACACCGGCTCATGCCGAGCTGATGCCCTTCGTACAGCACGCGGCGCCTTTTGTTTGCTGAGCATCGCCCATACTGCAAAAGAACCCACGCTTGCTGGCAGGGCCATGCAACTTGACCACCCCGGCTTCGCTGGGCATGCTTGGCGCCGATTAGGGCGCGGCCAAGGTTTGAAACGCTGCTTTTTTTACGTAATTGGCGTTGAACGTGCCCTGTTGGTGCTGCTGCGTGGCTGCACCTCGAGTTGTTTTGGCGAGGCCTGAAATGCATCGGGTGTCCCATAAAAAAACAGGATCATTTGAAAAATGGCCACATACGAAATCCTGATTGCCGACGACCATCCTCTTTTTCGTAGCGCCCTGCATCAAGCGTTGACCATGGGTCTGGGCCCGGATGTCCGTCTGGTGGAAGTGGCGAGCATTGCCGAGCTGGAAATCCGTCTGGACGAAAAGGCCGACTGGGATCTGGTATTGCTGGACCTGAACATGCCGGGGGCTTACGGTTTTTCCGGATTAGTGCTGTTGCGTGGGCAGTACCCGCAGATTCCGGTGGTGATGGTGTCGGCTCAGGAAGAAGCGTCGATCATGGTGAAGTCCCGTGAATTCGGCGCCAGCGGTTTCATTCCCAAGTCCAGTGATTTGAGCGTCATTCAGAAAGCCGTACGCGCGGTACTCGATGGCGACGTGTTCTGGCCGCCCCAGGCCTTTGAAGCAGTGAGTGTTTCCGCCGAAGCCAAGGCCGCCAGCGAAGGCCTCGCCAGCCTGACACCCCAGCAGTTCCGTGTATTGACCATGGTCTGTGAAGGTTTGCTGAACAAGCAGATTGCTTACGAGTTGAGCGTTTCCGAAGCGACGATCAAGGCCCACGTCACGGCCATTTTCCGTAAGCTGAATGTGCGGACCCGGACTCAGGCAGCGCTGCTCTTGCAACAACTTGAGTCAATTTCGAGCAACTAAGGCGCTACGTGTTCACGCTTTTTTGACTTTGCTTCATCTAGCTTTCCCACTCCTTTTTGGTCAGTTGCCTACTTTATGTCACCTTTCAAAGGCCAGACCGGCCTCAAACGCATCCTCAACGCCTCTGGTTACTCCCTGGACGGTCTGCGCGCGGCCTTCACCGGTGAAGCGGCCTTCCGGCAACTGGTGTTGCTCAATGCCATCCTGATTCCGCTGTCATTCTTCCTCAATGTCAGCCGTGTCGAGCAGGCGCTGCTGATTGCAGTCTGCCTGTTAGCCTTGATCGTCGAGTTGCTCAATTCGGCGGTGGAAGCAGCCATCGACCGCATATCACTGGAGTTGCATCCACTGTCCAAGAACGCCAAGGACATGGGCAGCGCTGCTCAATTCGTGGCGTTGAGCATGATCGCGCTGGTGTGGGCGGTGATTCTGCTTTAAGCGATGGAGGGCAGAACGATCTCGTCGCTGCGCTGAACCCCGGCGGTGAATGCGCGGCACAGTTCGAGGAATTCGCGCATCGCCGATGTCTGATATTTCTGTTTGTGCCAGATGAAATAGAACTGCCGCGCCAGGTCCAGATCCGGTGTTTCCACGGGCACCAGGCTGCCGCGGCGGAACGCATCGCGCAGCGCCAGGCGCGAAATGCAGCCAATTCCCAAACCTGATTCCACCGCGCGCTTGATTGCTTCGGTGTGTTCCAGTTCCAGGCGAATGTTCAGCGCGCTGCGATGGTGTCGCATGGCCTGGTCGAACGTCAGCCGTGTGCCCGAGCCTTGTTCGCGGAGAATCCACGCCTCATGACTCAGCGCCCCCATGGTCGCGATGCCACGTTTGGCCAGCGGATGCTGGGGCGCACAGAACACCACCAGTTCATCTTCGACCCAACTCTGCACTTCGATGTCCGGATGGCTGCAGTCGCCTTCGATTAGACCCAGATCAATTTCATAATGCGCAACCTGTTGCACGATGTTGGCGGTGTTCTGCACATGCAGCTTCACCTGGCTTTCCGGATGACGCTGCATGAAGCTGCCGATCAGTAGAGTGGCGAGGTAATTGCCGATGGTCAGGGTCGCGCCGACCGCCAAAGAGCCGAAACCGGACTTGCCGTTGAGCAAGTCTTCGATCTCCTTGGCCTGATCGAGCAGGGCCACCGCCTGCGGCAACAGTTGTTTGCCGAGAGCGTTGAGGCTCAGCCGTTTGCCGGCGCGATCAAACAGTTGGCAGCTGCACTGACGCTCTAGCTCAGTGATCGAGGTGCTCGCCGCCGATTGCGAGAGGTTGAGCGTCAATGCAGCACGGGATACGCTTTCCTGCTGGGCGACGGCGACGAATACTTGAAGTTGACGGAGAGTAAATCGCATATCGATATAACCGATAACCCTTATCTTAATAATCCAGTTAACAGATATTGTCGCTGCCATTAGAATGCGCTGCAATTGCGCACATCATCGGCGCAGGCAAATCTCCAGGAGTCCCACGTACATGAGCAACATGAACCACGAGCGTGTCCTCAGTGTTCACCACTGGAACGACACTCTGTTCAGCTTCAAGTGCACCCGCGATCCGGGCCTGCGCTTCGAGAACGGTCAGTTCGTGATGATCGGCCTGCAACAGCCCAACGGCCGCCCGCTTATGCGTGCTTACTCGATTGCCAGCCCGAACTGGGAAGAGCATCTCGAGTTCTTCAGCATCAAAGTGCCTGATGGCCCGCTGACTTCCCAGCTGCAGCATCTGAAGGAAGGCGACGAGATCATCATCAGCAAAAAGCCTACCGGCACCCTGGTGCTGGATGACTTGAAGCCTGGCAAACATTTGTACCTGCTCAGCACCGGTACCGGTCTGGCACCGTTCATGAGCGTCATCCAGGACCCGGAAACCTACGAGCGTTTCGAAAAAGTGATCCTGTGCCACGGCGTGCGTTACGTCAATGAAGTCGCTTACCGCGAGTTCATCACCGAGCACCTGCCGCAGAACGAGTTCTTCGGCGAGGCGCTGCGTGACAAGTTGATCTACTACCCGACTGTGACCCGCGAGCCGTTCGAGAATGAAGGCCGCCTGACCGACCTGATGCGCAGCGGCAAGCTGTTCAGCGACATCGGTCTGCCACCGATCAACCCGCAGGACGACCGCGCCATGCTGTGCGGTAGCCCGAGCATGCTCGACGAAACCAGCGAAGTGTTGAACAGCTTCGGCCTGAAAGTTTCGCCGCGGATGCGCGAGCCGGGTGATTACCTGATCGAGCGTGCGTTCGTCGAGAAGTAAGCCGTTGTTTGGGTGACGCAGAGCGTCACTGGATGCATTCCCACGCGGAGCGTGGGAACGATCAGCCCCCATTGCCTGTGCAGGCAATGGGGGCTTTTTTATGCCTGACACAAACCTGTAGGAGCTGCTGAGTGAAACGAAGCTGCGATCTTTTGATGTTGCTTTTAAAAACAGGATCAAAAGATCGCAGCCTCGTTTCACTCGACAGCTCCTACAGGTTGGAGACGGGAATGACTTCGAGCACGCGGATAAGGTCAGGCGTGGGGTAATGCCAGCGCACATCCACATCCCAGAACTGCGCGCCGTATTCCCTTTCTGGCGCAGGAATCTGGTACGCCGGGCGTGGGTCTTGTGCCAGGCATTGTTCGATCAGCTCGACCAAGGGCTCATCAAGCCGTTGAGCATGGTCGTGAGCCTGTTGCAGCGCTGTGTCCGTCCATTGCACGGGAATCAGCGATGGCGGGGCGCTGGCGATGCTGTTGGATGCCGTGTTGATGATGTCGGCGTAAGGCACGTAGGGTTTGATGTCGAGAATCGGCGTCCCGTCGAGCAGGTCGATGCCGGAGATCCACAGCCGATTGGCTTCGACCTTGTCCAGTTTGACCACAGATTGACCGATGCCATTGGGTCGGTGCGTCGCCCGAGTGGCGAATACGCCCATGGATTTGTTGCCACCCAGGCGTGGCGGGCGGACTTTCAGGCGTGGTTTTTCTTCCAGGGCTTGGTGAAACAGGAACAGCAGCCACACGTGGCTGACCTGCTCCAGCCCCTGCACCGCATCACCCTGATCGAACGGTGCCACCAGTTCCAGCACACCTCGAGCGGCTGGGGCCAGTTGCGGCTGGCGCGGAATGGCGAACTTCTCCTTGAAGCAGGAGCGCACGAAGCCGATGGGGGAAACGCTGTAGGTCATGGTTTGGGGTCGAAGCGGGGGGTGGGCGGGCATGATACCCGATTGACCCTTGGGTCGGCGGTGACTGACAGATCGCCTTCGCGAGCAAGCCCGCTCCCACACTGGATTGATGCTGGCCACAAATGGTGCGGCTACAGGAGACCCAATGTGGGAGCGGGCTTGCTCGCGAAGGGCGCACCACGGATTAAAGGCTAAACCCACCATCCAAAGGAATAATATTCCCAGTCATATACGCCCCGGCCGTACTCGCCAAACTGATCGCCAAGGTAGCCATCTCTTCTTCCCGCCCCCAACGCTTCATCGGAATCAGCGCCATGTCCTCGGCCAATGCCTGCTCATCATTGCCAATGTGCTGCGTCATCTTGCTCGGAAAACGTCCCGGTGCGATCACATTAACGTTGATGTGTTGGCTCACCAGCTCCCGCGCCAGAATCCGCGACAGTTGATGCAGGGCAGCCTTGCTCGGGCCGTAGGCATACGCTTGTTCGCCGAAGGACGAAATCCCTGCGACCGAACCAATGTTGATGATCCGTGCCGGATTCGCCGCCGAACCGGCCTTGCGCAGCAACGGTAGAAATTGCTGGATGCAGTTGAACACCGAAGTCACGTTCAGCTGCATGACCTTTTCCCAGCCCTTGACCGGGTAACTCTCCAGCGGTGCGCCCCACGTGGTACCGGCGTTGTTCACCAGAATATCCAACTGACCGATCTGCTCACTCAGGTGCGCAGCCAATTGCTGGACGCCTTCTTCGTGAACCAGGTTGGCAGCTACCGCGTGACAAATCCCGAAGACACTCAGTTCGTTGGCAGTTTGCTGACAGGCGTCGGCATCGCGGGCGCACACGTACACCGCGGCGCCAGCCTCGACATAAGCCTTGGCGATCATTTTGCCGATACCGCGGGTGCCGCCGGTCACCAGAGCGGTGCGGCCTGCGAGAGAAAAATACGGGTGCATAGGGCGAGTCCTGAGGGCAAAGGGTCAGTACACCCTAGTCGTCAGCCGCCAGAAGCGGAGCCACTATTTTTGCGAGGAATGAGGGGCCATATACCCCTGTAGGAGGCGTAAGAGGTGTGGAGCTGTGTAGGAGCTGTCGAGTGAAACGAGGCTGCGATCTTTTGATCTTTCGCTTGGAACTCAAGTGGACAAGAAAAGATCGCAGCCTCGTTTCACTCGACAGCTCCTACACAGCTCCTACACAGCGTTCACAGATAAGATCCGTCCCGCACGTTACTGCGGTCGAACGCGCAGGGTGAGGCCTTTGAGGAAATTGCGCAGCAACTGATCGCCGCAGGTGCGGTAGTTGGTATGGCCGAACTTGCGGAACAACGCGCTCAGCTCAGGCTTGGACACCGGGAACTCGGCCGCCTTGAGGATCGCGTGCATGTCGTCTTCTTTCAGTTCGAAGGCTACGCGCAGTTTTTTCAGGATGATGTTGTTGGTCACTGGCACTTCGATCGGCTGCGGCGGACGGCTTTCGTCCTTGCCGCGCTTGAAGATCACCAGGCCATCGAGGAAATGCGCCATGACTTCGTCCGGGCAGCGTACGAAGCCTTCCTCGTCTTCCTCTTTCTTATCAAGGTAGGTCAGCAGGTCTTCCATGGACACGTCCATGCCGCCGAGCTTGATGATCTCGATGACTTTCTTGTCGCTGATGTCGAGCATGTAGCGCACGCTGCGCAGTACGTCGTTATGAATCATGGTGTGCAATCCTGATATTCAGCAGTGGGCGTCGCATAAGCCGCGGCGCCGAAATGTAGGGCGGCGTGAAAAGTCTTAGAACTTTTCTTTGCCGGACAGGTAGCGCCATTGCCCCAACGGCACTTTGCCGATGGACACGCCGCCGATGCGGATGCGGCGGATGGCGACGACCTTCAGGCCCACGGCCTGGCAAAACAGGGCAATCACGCCCGGTTGTGGGTTCTTCATCGCAAAGCGCAGGCGGTTTTCGTTCTGCCAGCTGGCTTTGACCGGCGGCAGTTCCTTGCCCTTGTAGGTCAGGCCGTGATTCAGGCGGTTGAGGCCGTGAGCCACCATGTCGCCTTCAACCTCGACCACATACTCTTGCTCGATTTTGGCGGAGTCGGCAGTGAGTTTGCGCAGGATCTTCCAGTCCTGGGTGAACACCAGCAGACCGCTGGCATTGGCCTGCAGATCGGTACTGGCGGTCAGGCGCAGGAAGTGGCCCTTGAGCGGGTGTTTGCCGTAGCGGTGTTCTTCGCTCAGGGTCTCGGCGCTGATGGTCGCCATGGCCGTTTCCGCGTCCATGCCCGCAGGGACGTTGAACAAAATGGTCACCGGCTCCGGCGCGGTGGCCTTGGCTTCGGGATCGAGCTCGACTTTTTGGGTGTCGACCTTGAACTGCGGCTCGTCGATGACTTCGCCGTCCACGGTGACCCAGCCGCCCTCGATGAACAGCTCAGCCTCCCGACGGGAACAGCCGACGAGTTCGATGAGGCGTTTGGAGAGACGAATCGGGTCAGTCATGACAGGGCCGTAACAAAAATGGGGTGGGCATTGTACCTGCTGGGCGCCGGTTAATCCCGGCTCCATTTGCGCTGTACGGCTTTTTGTGGGAGCGGGCTTGCTCGCGAAGGCGGTAGATCAGTCAATTTATCTGGTGAATGACACACCGCATTCGCGAGCAAGCCCGCTCCCACATTTGTTCCGTGTTGTGTCAGCCATGCTGTGAACTTTGCTGGTTTTGACGCAAACGCATGTGCAGCAACGGATACGGCTGACCCATACCGTCGTGCTCGGAGCGCCCGATCACCTCAAAACCCTGTTTGAAGTAAAACCCCAACGCCTGCGGGTTCTGTTCGTTGACGTCCAGTTCATCGGCGTTCAGGTGTTCCATGGCATAGCGCAGCAATTGTTTGCCCAGGCCTTTGCCGCGATGCGTCGGGTCGATGAAGAGCATTTCGATCTTGCCCGCCGCCACACCGGCGAACCCGGTGATGCGTTGGCGTGAGTCTTTGGTGCAGATCAGCATCACCGCGTCGAGGTAGCGGGTCAGCACCAGGTTCTTCAGCAGTTCGATGTAACTGTCGGGCAGAAAGTCATGGGTGGCGCGCACCGAGGCTTCCCACACTTGGGTGAGTTCTTCGTAGTCGCTCTGTTTCGGTGTGTGAATGACCGAGTATTGGCGCATGCCCGCTGGCCTCTCTTTCGTGGAAACGCGAGTGCTTTCTCTCACAAAACGATAGACGTAAAAAAGCCCCGCATCTCGTCAAGAGAGCGGGGCTTTTCGTATTTTTTGCGTTTATATCTGTTCAGCCCACAGGTCGTATTCGTCGGCGTCGGTCACTTTGCACCAGACTTTGTCGCCTGGCTTCAAATTGCTGCCGTTGTCGATGAATACATTGCCGTCGATTTCCGGGGCATCGAAGAAGCAACGGCCAACCGCGCCTTGCTCGTCAACTTCATCGACCAGTACTTCGATTTCACGGCCGATGCGCATTTGCAGACGTGCCGAGCTGATGGCTTGCTGGTGCGCCATGAAGCGGTCCCAACGGTCTTGCTTGACGTCGTCCGGCACAATGGCCGCGTCCAGCAGGTTGGCCGGTGCGCCTTCGACCGGCGAGTACTGGAAGCAGCCAACGCGGTCCAGCTGCGCTTCGGTCAGCCAGTTCAGCAGGTACTGGAAGTCTTCTTCGGTTTCGCCAGGGAAGCCGACGATGAAGGTCGAACGGATGATCAGGTCCGGGCAGATTTCGCGCCAGTTCTTGATCCGCGCCAGGGTCTTGTCTTCGAAGGCCGGGCGTTTCATGGCTTTGAGGACTTTCGGGCTGGCGTGCTGGAACGGGATGTCCAGGTACGGCAGGATTTTTCCGGCGGCCATCAGCGGGATCAGCTCGTCGACGTGCGGGTACGGGTAAACGTAGTGCAGACGTACCCAGACGCCGAGGGTACTCAGGGCTTCGCAGAGTTCGGTCATGCGGGTTTTAACCGGCGCGCCGTTCCAGAAGCCGGTGCGGTATTTCACGTCGACGCCGTAGGCGCTGGTGTCCTGGGAAATCACCAACAGCTCTTTGACGCCGGCCTTGACCAGGCGCTGGGCTTCGTCAAGCACGTCACCGACCGGGCGGCTGACCAGTTTGCCGCGCATCGAGGGGATAATGCAGAAGCTGCAGCTATGGTTGCAGCCTTCGGAAATCTTCAGGTAGGCGTAGTGGCGCGGGGTCAGTTTGATCCCCTGCGGCGGTACCAGGTCGATCAGCGGGTTGTGATCCTGACGCGGCGGCACTACATCGTGTACGGCGTTGACCACTTGCTCGTACTGCTGCGGACCGGTCACGGCCAGCACGCTTGGGTGCACGTTGCGAATGTTGCCTTCTTCGACGCCCATGCAGCCGGTCACGATGACCTTGCCGTTTTCCTTGATGGCTTCACCGATCACTTCCAAAGACTCTGCCTTGGCCGAATCGATGAAGCCGCAAGTGTTGACCACCACGACGTCGGCGTCCTGATAAGTGGACACTACGTCATAGCCTTCCATGCGCAGCTGGGTAAGGATGCGCTCGGAGTCGACCAGTGCTTTGGGGCAACCCAGGGATACGAAGCCAACTTTTGGATTGGCCGGCGCAGGAGTGGTGGACATGTCTAACCTCGGTATTTGTGACGCCTCCAGCCGAAGACGGCAAGGCGACAGACGGACGCTATGTTGCGTCTCTGGTCAAAAAGTGCGCAATTCTAGCGGTGAGTGGCGAACTTGACCAGCTTTATGCAGGGAAATGCGACGAGTGCTGCGCTATGCTTCGCGCCTTTACGCTTTACCGATTCTCTACAGTCAATAAAACGTCTGTAACAACAAGTAAAACAGCGCATGCTGCGCCACAAAGCATAGTGCTTCTTATAAGAAGTCCGAGTCAGAGCAGTAGGAGTTTTTGGATGGGGCAGGCAAGTAGTCAGGTGGCGCCCAGCGAGCATTCGGCGGCGAAGCCGATCGGCATGCTGGTCGCAGCAGTCGGGGTGGTTTATGGCGATATCGGCACGAGCCCGCTGTACACCCTCAAAGAAGTGTTTTCCGGTGATTATGGCGTGCCGGTCAACCATGACGGCGTGCTGGGCATTCTGGCGCTGATCTTCTGGTCGCTGATCTGGGTCGTCTCCATCAAATACATGATGTTTGTGCTGCGTGCCGACAACCAGGGCGAGGGCGGGATCATGGCCTTGACCGCGCTGGCGCGACGGGCAGCGGCGGGGCATGCGAAGTTGCGTACCTTGCTGGTGGTCTGCGGGCTGATCGGCGCGGCGCTGTTCTATGGCGACAGCATGATCACGCCAGCGATTTCCGTGCTTTCGGCGATTGAAGGTCTGGGGCTGGCATTCGAGGGCATCGACCACTGGGTGGTGCCGCTGTCGTTGATCGTGCTGGTGGCGTTGTTCCTGATTCAGCGTCACGGTACGGCACGGATCGGCATTCTGTTCGGGCCGATCATGGTCACCTGGTTTCTGGTGCTGGGTGCGCTGGGCGTGTATGGCATCAGTCAGCATCCGGAAGTGTTGCAGGCGATGAATCCGGTGTGGGGCGTACGCTTCTTCATGGTCCACCCGGGCATGGGGATCGCGATTCTTGGCGCCGTGGTGCTGGCCTTGACCGGTGCCGAGGCGTTGTACGCGGACATGGGCCACTTCGGCCGCAAACCGATCGCCCGGGCCTGGTTCATTCTGGTGCTGCCGGCTCTGGTGCTGAACTACTTCGGTCAGGGCGCGTTGCTGCTCGGTGATCCGGAAGCCGCCCGCAACCCGTTCTATCTGCTGGCGCCAAGCTGGGCGTTGATCCCCTTGGTGGGATTATCGACGATGGCCACGGTGATTGCCTCGCAAGCGGTCATCTCCGGCGCGTTCTCGCTGACCCGTCAGGCGATCCAGCTCGGCTACATTCCACGCATGCACATCCAGCACACGTCCAGTGCCGAACAAGGGCAGATTTATATCGGCGCGGTGAACTGGGCGCTGATGGTTGGCGTGATCCTGCTAGTGCTGGGCTTCGAGTCCTCCGGCGCGTTGGCTTCGGCCTACGGCGTGGCGGTGACGGGCACGATGCTGATGACCACCATCCTGGTGTCGGCGGTCATGTTGCTGTTGTGGAAGTGGCCACCGATTCTTGCGGTCCCGGTGTTGCTGGGTTTCCTGTTGGTGGACGGTCTGTATTTTGCCGCCAACGTGCCGAAAATTGTCCAGGGCGGTGCGTTCCCGGTGATTGCCGGTATCGCGCTGTTCGTGTTGATGACCACCTGGAAACGCGGCAAGCAACTGCTGGTGGAGCGAATGGACGAAGGCGGGCTGCCGCTGCCGATCTTCATCAGCAGCATCCGCGTGCAACCGCCGCATCGGGTCCAGGGCACGGCCATTTTTCTCACCGCTCGCCCGGATGCCGTGCCTCATGCGCTGTTGCATAACCTGCTGCATAACCAGGTGCTGCACGAGCAAGTGGTGCTTCTGACGGTGGTGTACGAAGACATCCCGCGCGTCCCGCCGCAACGACGTTTCGAGGTCGATTCCTACGGCGAGGGCTTTTTCCGGGTAATCCTGCACTTCGGCTTCACCGACGAGCCGGACGTGCCAGAAGCCTTGAAACTGTGCCATCTGGATAACCTGGATTTCAGCCCGATGCGCACCACTTACTTCCTCAGTCGCGAGACGGTCATCGCCTCCAAACTCGAAGGCATGGCCCGCTGGCGCGAGACGCTGTTCGCCTTCATGTTGAAGAATGCCAACGGCAATTTGCGCTTCTTCAATTTGCCGTTGAATCGGGTGATTGAGTTGGGTACACAAGTCGAAATGTAAGCCACAACAAAAAGCCCCCGTTGCCATGAAGGTAGCGGGGGCTTTTTTGTGTCGGAGTACATTTTGGGGAGTCGAGGAGATCCCTTGTGGGAGCGGGCTTGCTCGCGAAGACGGACCAACATTCAACATTGATGTCGCCTGACAGTCCGCTTTCGCGAGCAAGCCCGCTCCCACAGGGATCTGCGGTGTCTGCTGGAATGAAAAAGCCGCGTGATTACGCGGCTTTTCCGTCCCTGTGCCTTTACTGACTTCCAGGCAGCGCTTCTTCAGATTCAGTCTTTGTCCGGACAGGTCGCGGTGTCAGTACTTTCACCACATCATCAATCACGGCCTTGCCCATCGCCGTCAGATAATGCGCAGCCCAGGCGTGGCGGTCGGCGTCTTTTATGTAGGCCGCATCCTCGGCAAATGATTTGGCGAGGAACAACAGGTCGGAGGCTTGCGACAAGGCATCAACGATGGGGACGCCGGCGCGGACGTTGAATAATGCCTGATCGGAGCAGTAGATGAGTGGCGTGAAGCCGATGGTTTTCAGTTCTGAGGGGGTGGGCGAATCTGTTTTGCTCATGTCTAACTCCTTAACCCGAGGGAGCGGCCACATTCGTTTCCAAGCGAATGGGTGGCAGCTGTGCGCAGGTTGGAAAACCGGGAGCTAAGGAACCGGCACGCCCGAAGGCGTCCCACGCACAGCCGCCATAACAGGATCGCAGCGTAAAAGCCGCTACCGTACTGATGGGGGGCGCTGTTGTACTTAACTCGACGGGTTTCCAAGCCCGATCACTGAATGGTCAGTGACGTCCGGAGAGTATCCCGTCGAAGAAAAGCGCAACAAGGCGTCAAAGTGCCCAAAAAGGACGATTCGGAGTTTGCCTACAAGGTCTGCGGGTGTCATCCGATATTGCGATACTTTGAAGCAAACAAAACTAAACGCGGCGGGGCAGGTTCCCGGTGAAACCTGATAAATATCGGATGGGCTTGACGGATCGATATTTCCAATGAGACAAGTGTCCACGTTTTATGAAATGTGGACACTCGGAGTTTTTAGCTTCATGAAGAGTCAAGACATTTTGCTTTTATTCAAGATGGCTAGCCTACATGCCCAGGAAGAAAATCTTTTTGGGAAGATGGAGCTTGAGTCGAATTCGAGCATGGTTGAGGAATTGTTGAAGCCCCAGCAGATAAATCGAATGACGGCTGGGGGGCGAGTGGGGCAGCCGCTAGTCACCTACCCCGCTGATGATGAAGAAACTGTATTCCACCGCCAGGAGTTCGACTCACCTTTGGGCGACGAGGATGGGTGGGAAGGGTGGCTGGAGCCTGTATCTTCTCCGTCGCTGGCGAGGTGGAGTGAAGGTTACTCGTTGCGTGCGTTGTCTGCGTCCCTTGGGCTAAGCAAAAGCGAGATTTCAAACTCTATAGCCAGGTGCCGTGAGTCCGGAATGCTTACCAATGACTACGACACCGGGCTTGCGAAAGTTAATCGGCGAGAGCTGCTGAAAATCACCGAGTACGCTCTGAAATACTTTTTCCCCGTGAAGCCGGGCGCGATGGTTCGCGGTATTCCAACCGGCTTCGCCGCACCCGCGCTGTCCAAAAGCATCAAGAGCGCTGGCGGGCTTATTCCGGTTTGGCCTGATGCACTCGGAACTGAGCGTGGTCAGGCGATAGAGCCGCTCTACAAAACTGTGCCGGAAGCGGTGAAGAAGGACAGAATTCTTTACCACTATCTAGCGCTTGTTGATGCGATCCGTCTTGGTGGCCCACGAGAGTGTGGTGTGGCAGTTAGCATTCTAAAAGCAGGGATGGGGCTGAAATAACATGTCATCAAACGCTGATCACAATTATGAGCTCATAGAATTTGTTGCAGACGGCTTGGGGGAGGCGTTTCTTGCTGAGGTTGCCTTTGTCGGCGGTTGCACCACAGCCATGCTGGTCACTGATGCTGCTGTTCTGGATGACATTCGTTTCACCGATGATGTTGACTTGGTGATCGAGCTGGCAGGCATTAGCGCCTGGCAACACCTCACAGAACGGCTGGCGGCCAAGAACTTCAAGATCACCGGTGAGGATGAAGTCAACTGTCGTTTCCGCTTCAACGACGTCGTCGTTGACGTGATGCCTTCTGACCCCGAAGTTCTCGGATATGCCAACCGTTGGTTCGTGGAGGGGCTGTCGAGGGCTGATAAATTTACATTGCCCAGCGGTACGGTCATCCAGATATTCAAACCGACCTACTTTCTTGCGACGAAGCTAGAGGCCTTTAGCGGTCGCGGTGAGGGCGACCCGTACCACAAAGACGTCGAAGACATCATCATCTTGATTGATGGTCGTACAGAGCTTTTGGAAGAAGTTCGCCAGGCTGAGCCTGAACTCAAGGACTTCATCACGACTGGAATTCGAAAACTCACGGTGCTCAGTGGTATCGACTACGTGATTGAAAGCTCGGGCTCGGTGCAGGCTAATCCGGGTAGAGGGCGAATCATCCACAGGCGCATGAAGGATCTGGGCAACGCATGAGATACACGACCAGGTCAGTCATCGGACGGACCAGGAAAGCCAATCATGACTGTGCTGGAGCTTTGTGCGACGGCGACACAGGGCTGTTCGTCATCACGGACGGCACGTCGAAGCCCGGCAGCGGCCGACTGGCTGAATGTTTCGTAAAAGGTGTTTTAGCGGCCTACCCGAAACACATGGATCGGGAGGGTGATATCACTGAGCATGGAGCAGTTGAGCAAGTACTTGGTTCAGTGCTGGCCGAGCTTCACCCCACTTTGTATGCGGGCCAGACAGGGACTACGTGTTACCTGATCGGTTTTGCTGCTCATGGGAAGCTCACGCTTGCGTATGAGGGGGACTGTTCGTGCGGTGTAGTGACACCGGCAGGCACCATCGAGTGGATTACGCCGCCTCACTGCAAGGCCAATTGGAGGCGCGACCGTTCGCACTGTGAGCTGGCGCAAGATCCGGCTCGAAACAGGGTAACCCGGTGCCTGAAGGTTAATCGTGCCCCGGACCCTGACTTTGTCTTTCATCAATTGGCCGTCGGTGAGCGACTGGTGTTCGTAACCGATGGCTTTTGGGCGGAGTTAACGGAGTCTCAGCAAAGCAGCTTGCTGGCTGCTCCAGATGGCGACTTTATCGCTGTTGAAGACGACGTAACGTGGATAGATGTTCAGCTTTAGCCTTGGAATCACAGAGCATCGACATAAAGTCAGGCTTGCTGATAGCACTTCATGTTTGTACATGTAAAAAAGCCCCCGCAACCTCAAGGCCGCGGGGGCTTTTTCGTAGGCGGGACTCAGCTCACTCCTGAGCAGTCGTTTCCTTCGCTTGACGCTTCTCGATCACATCCACCAACCGCCGGGCCAATGCCGGGTAGTTCTCGTCGAAGTGATGGCCGCCAGGCAGTTTCATCGCTTCGCCTACGGCGGTCTTGTCGGTGCAGCCGCTTTCGTCGACTTCTTCTTCACCATAGATGCACACCACTTTTGCGGGGGGCAGCTTGGCCATTTCCGGGCCGGTGGCGGCTTCTTTGCCGGCGTTGCCGAGCCAGCCTTCGACTTCGATTTCGAAGCTGCCGGTGCGGGCGAAGGCCAGCAGGATGATTGCGTCGACGCGCTGCTGCTCCGCTTCCGGCAGGCGGTTGTAGATGGCGGGCAATACGTCGGCGCCGAATGAGTAACCGGTCAGGATGAAGCGCTTGGTGCCCCATTTCTGCCGGTAGTGCTGCATCAGTTCGGTCAGGTCCAGCGCGCTCTGTTCCGGGCTTTTGTGTTGCCAGTAGTAGCGCAGGGTGTCGATGCCGACCACCGGGTAGCCGATCTTGGCCATCTCGCCGGCTACATCACGGTCCAGGTCGCGCCAGCCGCCGTCGCCGGAAAGGAACAGGGTAACGGTGTCCTTGGCTTGACCGGCCGGGACTTCGACCACCGGGATCTGCAGGCCACCAGCGGCTTTATCGCCACCGACGAGGATTTTGCGCAGTTCGTTGTTCAGCACTTGCGGCAGGTTGATGTCGTAGTCGCTGATGCTGGTTTCGGCGTTTGGCTGGTCACGCACGAAGCCGGCGCTGGTGTCGTCGGGGTTGTCGTTCCAGGCCACCAGCCAATGGCCATGAGCGGCGGTTTTTGGCAGCAGGTGCGTGCAGCCGGGTTTTTCCAGGGCCAGGTCAACCGAAATGGCCTGGGCCTTGTCGTCCTTCTGCTCGGCCAGCCAGCGCCACGCCAGCACGGCGCCAGGGCCGATGCCGCTGACCAGGGTTGCCGGGCCTTTGAGTTGCTTGAGGCCTGCTTGCAAGGCGTGACCTTGCAGGATGCAGTCCTTGGGCAGGATCACCTGGACGATCTGCGCCGAGCCGCTGCGGCTCAGGGTCAGCAATTGTTTGTCGCTGAGCTTCTGCTCTTCATTGACCGCCACCAGCACCTGGGCGCGCGGCGTGTTGCCGGGGATGACGCGGGTCATCGCGGCGCCATCGGCCGGCGTCAGCAGTTCGAGGGTCGGTTCTGGGGCCGGGCGTTTCAGGTACCAGTAACCGCCGCCGACCATCAGGGCCAGCACTACCAGTGTGGCCAGTACATACCGCAGGGAGCGTTGAATCATCAGCGTTTCACCAATCCAGTCAAGCCGCCTGCAATCAGGGCGGCAGTGTCGGCCAGGGCCACCAGCGGATCGAGTCCGGCGGGCACGGCCATATAGCGGGGTTCCCAGTCGGGCTGGAATTTGTCTTTGAAGCGGCGCAAACCTTGGAAGTTGTACAGCTGCTCACCACGGCGGAATACCATCGAGCCCAGGCGCTGGGTCAGTGGTGCGCCGCGCCGGGGTTGCAACCCCGACAACGGCACCATGCCCAGGCTGAAGCGCGCGTATCCATGATTTTTATAATGTTGAATCAGGCCGACCATCATGAATTCCATGGTCAGCTTGGGGGCGTCGGGGTGCGCGCGCATCAGGTCGAGGCTGGCCAGTTCATGGCCGTAGGTCTCGAGCAGGTTGGCGAACGCTACCGGGCGCCCTTCGAAACGAATCACCGCGACGCGGAAGTGCTTGAGGTAATCATCACTGAAACGGCCGAGCGAGAAGCCTTTCTCGCGCACGTTCTTGCCGGTCAGCCAGGCGTCCGAAATAGCCTTGAGTTCATTCATCGGCGCTTGCCCCGGCTCATGGATTTCCAGCGACAGGCCATCACGGGTGCCGCGGTTCCAGGTGTAGCGCAGGTCCTTCATCTCTTTGCCCTTGGCTTCGAGATCAAAGCGGTGCAGATCGACCCGGGCTTCTTCGCCGAGCTTGATCGCGGTCAGGCCGATGTCCATGTAATACGGCAGGTTCTCGGCACGCACTTGATAGAACACAGGGCGGGCGTGGTGGATATCGCAGAGGTCGCGGAACTGCCAGATCATTTCCGCCCGCTGCTGGCTCGGGCCGATAGGGTCATACAACGCCACCAGGCTGCGACCACGGCGGGCGTACATCAGAAACGCCTCGTCGTTGGGGTGAAACAGCAGCGCCTTGTCACCGGTCAGCGCCAGGCCCCCATCCGGTTGGGACGAGGCCATGAGAATCTTTACGGCGCGGTCCAGTTCATCGGGCGTTGGCAGATGGATCACCGGGCGCGCGGTGCGCAGCAGCCAGGTCAGGGACACCACCACCAGCAGGACCGCGGCGCCGAGCAGCGAGCGCAGGCCACGTGGGGCATCGGCATCGAGGGTGAACTGCCACCAGAGTTGATGGCTATAGGGAACGTCCTGATAGGCGAACAGCAGCAACCAGATCGATGCGCCGAGTACGCACAGGCTTGCCACCAGGTACAGCGGCGAAAACGGCACTTCGGTCAGGCGACTGGGGCGATAGAACGAACGCCGGAAAACCCCCAGCAAACTCGCGGTCAGGGTCATCAGGCAAGCCTCTTCCCAGTCAAAGCCTTTGAGCAGAGAGAGCAGGGCGCCGACCAACAACAGAATGGTGGTCAGCATCCACGCGGCTGACAGGCGGCGACGCAGCCCCTGAGCCAGCAGCAGGCAGAGCACGCCTACAAGGCTGGCGCCGAAGTGCGAGGCGTCAACCAAGCGATGCGGGATCAGAAAGCCGATGTGTTCAAGACGGGTATCGATCTCCGGCGTCACGCCGGAAAACAGCAGCACCACGCCGGACAGGAACACCAGCACCGCCAGAATCGGCGCGGCCAGGCCAGAGGCCGCACGCAACGACTGGCGCGATTGAAACAGGCGCTGGCCTTCGTTGACCAGCAGCAGTACGCACGCCACCAGCAGCGGCAACACCACGTAGATCAGACGATAGAGCAGCAGCGCGGCGGCCAGTGGCGCGGCGCCGAGCTTGTCGGCGAAGGCCGCGAGCAAAATCGCTTCGAACACCCCGACACCACCCGGTACATGGCTGAGCACGCCAGCGGCCAGGGCCAATAGATAGACCAGCAGGAACGCACTGAAGGGTGGCGCTTCCGGCAGCAACAGATAGAGCACGGTCGCGGCGGCGGCCACGTCCAGGGCGGTGATGACCAGTTGCAGGAACGTCAGGCGGCGACCCGGCAGGCGCAAGGTGCGGCGACCGACCTTGACCAGCAGGTTGTCGGGATAAGGCTGTTCCGGCAAGCGGCGGCGATAGATGCCGATGGCCAGCACTATTGAGAGCAGCAGCACGGCCACGGCAATCGCACCCAGCAACGTCTCGGAGAAACCCAGGGCCACGGAGGCGGCGGGCAGGTTGCTGAGGGTGGCGAGGGCGGCCAGGGGCGGAAGGGCGCAGCCGAGCGAGAGGCTGGCAAACAAGGTCATGCGCGCGACTTCCGAAGCCCCCACACCATGACGAGCATATAAACGGTAGCGAACCGAGCCGCCTGACAGCAGCGACAGGCCGATGGCGTTGCCAATGGCAAATGCGGTGAAGCCGCCCAATGCCAATATTCGCGGCGCCAGCGTCACGCCGGCATAACGGCTGGCCGACCATTCGTAACCCAGCAGAATGATGAAACCGATAACGGTCGCGCCGAGCGCGCCCAGCAAGGCCGGTTTCGGCACTTCCAGAATCGAGTCGTGCAGCGCGTACAGATCGAGTTCGCTCAGCAGGTGACGACAGGCAATCAGCGCGATGGCGAACAAGAGCAAAGTGACTGCCAGCCCGATGGGTTGGCGATATTTGCTGATTCGATCCAGCAAGCGTAAACGTTCGGCTTTGATCGGTTGTGTCGCTGTGACAGTGTCTTGTGAATCAGACGAGTTGGCGCGCATCAATCACCTCTTGGATTGTGCGCGACAGGATGGAGGTATCCAGCCAAGTTACCAATCCCTGCGGAAAAAAATAATTACAAATATTAACGACTCACCGAATGCCGGCGATAGCGCGTCATCAGTCGTAGAGGCTTGCGCCTGTGGTTCATTCTGCTTTTGAACTCACAGTCTGGCGATCCCGAACGGCTCACTACACGGTGACAGATCATTGTTGCGAAAGGTCTTTTTCAACAGACACAAAAAAGGCCACTCTTTCGAGTAGCCTTTTTTGATGTTTGGTTGCGGGAGCCGGATTTGAACCGACGACCTTCGGGTTATGAGCCCGACGAGCTACCAGACTGCTCCATCCCGCGTCTGTGTGGCGGCATTCTACAGGCGAACGCCCCAGTGTCAACCGTTAATCCCAGTATGGCTCAAATAAGTTCAAACCGACGGCGAATGGTCGAAGGGGAGACCTAAGTTTCGGAATCAGAACGATTTCTTGTTTCTGTGCGGTAAGGCATGGACCGCTGATTTTTTACAAAACAGGCACGCACAAAAAAGGCCACTCTTTCGAGTAGCCTTTTTTGATGTTTGGTTGCGGGAGCCGGATTTGAACCGACGACCTTCGGGTTATGAGCCCGACGAGCTACCAGACTGCTCCATCCCGCGTCTGTGTGTCGGCATTCTACAGAGGATCGCAGGACTGTCAACCTTCAATCTCGGTAAAACCTGTTCCTGTTCAAGCGCTTAGGTGTAAAAAGGCACGGTCAATCGGTCTGGAACGCAGGCAGGGCAAGGCCTGCGGCTCTATCATGAGTGCTCTTTCGATTGAGAAAATAAATCTCCGGTACTTTTCCTACAAAGGAAAAAGAAGATTCAGGGTACTGGTGCTATATACAGGTGTCAGTGAGATACTGCCGGCATGACGCACCCACACCTCATTTCTTCGCCATGAACACTGCTTTTATATGACGCTGCGAAAAATCATCCACGTCGATTGTGACTGCTTCTACGCCGCCATCGAGATGCGTGACGATCCGCGCCTGGCCGGTAAGCCGTTGGCGGTGGGCGGATCGGCGGATCGACGGGGGGTGATTGCCACCTGTAACTATGAAGCGCGGGCTTATGGCGTTCGCTCGGCCATGTCTTCCGGGCATGCCTTGAAACTCTGTCCGGACCTGACCATCGTCAAGCCGCGCATGGAGGCCTATCGAGAAGCATCGAAGGAAATTCATACGATCTTTCGCGATTACACCGACCTGATCGAGCCGCTTTCCCTGGATGAGGCCTACCTCGACGTGTCGGACAGCGCGCATTTTGGCGGCAGCGCCACGCGAATCGCCCAGGACATTCGCCGCCGTGTCTCCAACCAGTTGCACATCACCGTGTCGGCCGGCGTGGCGCCGAACAAGTTTCTCGCCAAAATCGCCAGCGACTGGAAGAAGCCTAACGGCCTGTTCGTGATCACGCCGGATCAGGTGGAAGACTTTGTCAGTGGTTTGCCGGTGAGCAAATTGCACGGCGTTGGCAAAGTGACTGCCGACAAACTCGGCCGGCTCGGCATTGTCGATTGCTCGCATTTACGCGAATGGGACAAGTTGGCGCTGGTGCGCGAATTCGGCAGTTTCGGCGAGCGACTCTGGAGCCTGGCCCGTGGGATCGATGAGCGGTTGGTGCATAACGACAGTCGGCGGCAATCGATCAGTGTCGAAAACACTTACGACGTGGACCTGCCGGATCTGGTGAGTTGTCTGGATAAATTGCCCGAGTTGCTGGAGTCCCTGCATGGTCGCATGGCTAGGATCGACAGCAGTTATCGGCCGGGCAAGCCGTTCGTCAAAGTGAAATTTCATGACTTTACCCAGACTACGTTGGAGCAGGCCGGGGCAGGGCGGGATCTGGGGAGTTATCAATTGCTGCTGACCCAAGCCTTTAACCGTGGTGGGAAACCGGTGCGGTTGTTGGGGATTGGTGTGAGGCTGGAGGATTTACGGGGCGGGTTTGAGCAGATGGAGTTGTTTGAGCGGTAGGGGCAGGATTTTGGTGTTGTGGTGAATGTAATGACGCCTTCGCGAGCAAGTCGAATCGTCGCACCGCCGCTCCCACATTGGATTTATGGTGTTCACAAAACCAATGTGGGAGCGGGCTTGCTCGCGAAGCTTTCAAGCGTTTAATTGGGCCCCGGATCCGCCACCAGTCGCCCGGCATCCTTGGTCAATGACTTGAGGAATTCGGTCTGCAATTCGGGATCGTTGCGGGTCAGTTCGATCAGGCTCTGTTCCAGCTCGCTGGCTTCTTCTTCCAGGCCCAGTTCCGACAGACGTTTGACCCGGTGTACCCACTGGCTCACTTCGTCGTCTTCGAGGTCGTCGTAAATCAATCCATGCGCTTCGAGCAGCTTGCCGCGCAAGTTGCTGCTGATCGCCAGGGACGAGTCGGTGTGCACATCGTCCTTGTTGTCTTCGACACTGATTTGCAGCTTGCCCAGATGATTGAGCTCATGTTCGGCGAACGGGCTGTCCAGCAGGTTCAGGCGCAACACGCCGTTACGGTCGGTGGTCAGTTCGAAGGTGTTCTTGCCCGCCTTGACCTGCACCGGGCGCTCACTCCATGGCAGGCTCGAGTATTCCGTGCGCTTGTCGCGCTGGACTTCGTCGATACCCGCCAGGTTCTGTTGCGCCCGACCATGGGACTGCGCGTTCATGAATGGGTTGAGCCCGGCGAAACCATAGCTGAGCCAGTCCTTCGTCACGCTGTCCGACAGATTGCCGAGGGCGAATACGTTGACCACGTTCGCACCGACACCGGCCACCACGGCCACCGCACCCAACGGGATCTCGTAGATCTCCCTCCAGGGTTGATAAGGCGTATAGCGATCATAGTGACGCGTGACTTCGAATTCGGTGACTTCGAAAGTCTTCTGCTCGTGGATCTTCACCCGACGTTGTGGCAACTCGAGCACCTTGGGCTCGCCGACATCGATCTGCAGGCTGTGATCGAGCAATTTGCGCTCGACCCGTTCCTCGTGCTCGTTGCGTTGTGACATCTGATTGGCACAGCCGCTGACCAGCAGGGCGCCGCACAGGGCGGCGCCACCGAGGCCTAAGGTGTTTCGCTTGAACATGACGTCTCTATCTGATGTCAGCGGCGGATACGGGCCTGGAGGAAAGACAACACGTCAGCGACCGGCAGCGCTTGCGCCTCGGCCTCGGTGCGGCTCTTGTATTCCAGATTGCCGTCGGCGAGGCCGCGGTCACTGACCACGATCCGGTGTGGAATGCCAATCAGCTCCATGTCCGCGAACTTGATGCCTGGGCTGGTTTTCTTGTCGCGGTCGTCCAGCAGCACTTCGAAGCCGGCGGCAGTCAGTTCTGCGTAGAGTTTGTCGGTGGCTTCGCGAACCTGTTCGGTTTCGTAGCGCAACGGAACCAGGGCAACCTGGAACGGGGCCAGAGCATCGCTCCAGATGATTCCGTTCTCGTCGTTGCTCTGTTCGATGGCGGCTGCCACCACGCGGGATACGCCAATGCCATAGCAGCCCATTTCCAGGGTGACCGGCTTGCCATTCTCGCCCAGCACTTCGCACTTCATCGCCTTGCTGTACTTGTTGCCCAGCTGGAAGATGTGCCCGACTTCGATACCGCGCTTGATTTCCAGGGTGCCTTTGCCGTCAGGGCTCGGATCACCGGCCACGACATTACGCAGGTCGGCAACGGTCGGAACCGGCAGATCACGTTCCCAGTTCACGCCGAAGTAGTGCTTGTCGTCGATGTTGGCACCGATGCCGAAGTCGCTCATCAGCTCGACGGAACGGTCGATGATGATGGGCAGTGGCAGGTTCAACGGGCCAAGAGAACCGGCGCCGGCGCCAATGGCGTCGCGCAGTTCAGCTTCGGAAGCCATGACCAGCGGGCTGGCAACGCCAGGCTGGTTGGCGGCCTTGATTTCGTTCAGCTCGTGGTCGCCACGGATGATCAGGGCAATCAGTTTGCCTTGTTCTTCAGCGTGTACCACCAGGGTCTTGATGGTCTTTTCGATCGGCAGGTTGAAGCCTTCGATCAGTTGCGCAATGGTCTTGGCGTTCGGCGTGTCGACCAGGCGCAGCTCTTCGGTTGGCGCGGCACGAGAGGTTTCGCGCGGTACGGCTTCGGCCTTTTCGATGTTCGCTGCGTAGTCGGAACCGTTGCTGAAGACGATGTCGTCTTCACCGGATTCGGCCAGCACGTGGAACTCGTGGGAGCCGGCACCACCGATCGAGCCGTTGTCGGCTTCAACCGGGCGGAACTTCAGGCCCAGGCGAGTGAACACGTTGCAGTACGCCTGGTGCATGCGGTCGTAGGTGATCTGCAGCGAAGCCTGATCAGCGTGGAACGAATAGGCGTCCTTCATGATGAATTCGCGGCCGCGCATCAAACCGAAGCGTGGGCGGATTTCGTCACGGAATTTGGTCTGGATCTGATACAGGTTGATCGGCAGCTGTTTATAGCTGCTCAGCTCGTTACGCATCAGGTCGGTGATGACTTCTTCGTGAGTCGGGCCGGCACAGAAATCGCGACCGTGGCGATCCTTGAAGCGCAGCAATTCCGGGCCGTATTCTTCCCAGCGACCGGATTCCTGCCACAGTTCAGCCGGTTGAGTGCTCGGCATCAACACTTCGAGAGAGCCGGCGGCGTTCATTTCTTCACGCACGATGGCTTCAACCTTGCGCATCACTCGCAAGCCCATGGGCAGCCAGGTGTACAGGCCCGAGGCGAGTTTGCGGATCATGCCGGCGCGCAGCATCAGCTGATGGCTGATGACAACCGCGTCGGAAGGCGTTTCTTTCTGTGTGGCGAGCAAAAATTGACTGGTGCGCATGGTTGGCCGTTGTCGGTTGCTGATGACGAGAAATGACGGAACATTGTACGGGCGAGATCTGCTGGCGTACAGGCGTGCGGCCGGCTGTGTCGCAGAGGACGAAAATCTGCCCTCTCTGTGATGCTTCTGGCATTAAGTGACTACGATTTTTCAAATGCCTACGATTCTTCCGCGACTTGGGGCTGAACCGGCTCCGGCGTCGGTGTCGGGCCCGCTCGGCGATTTTCCTGGAACCAGTGCAAGGCGATCAACACCAAGGTTGGAACACCCAGCAGGGCAGTGATCAGGAAGAAGTTGTGATAGCCGAACTTTTCCACCATGACCCCGGAGTAGCCGCCGATGAGGCGGGGCAGCAGGAGCATGATCGAGCTGAGCAGGGCGTACTGGGTGGCAGAGAACTTGAGATTGGTCAGGCTCGACAGGTAAGCGACAAATGCTGAAGTCGCCAGCCCCGAGCTGAAGTTATCCAGTGAGATGGTGGCGATCAGCATCTGCAGATCGGCACCCATATCCGTAAGCACCAGGAACAGCAGGTTGGTACCGGCCGATGCAACGCCGCCAATGAACAGGATAGGCAGAATACCGAAGCGCACGATCAGCAGGCCGCCCATGCCGGCGCCGACCAGCGTCATGATCAGGCCGAAAATCTTGCTGACGCTGGCAATCTGATCCTTGGTGAACCCCTGGTCGATGTAAAACACGTTGGCCATCACGCCCATGACCGTATCGGACATCCGATAGGTGGCGATCAGTCCGAGCAGCAGCAGGGCTTGCCAGCGGTAACGCAGGATGAAGTCGTTGACCGGCGTCAGCACCGGAGCCAGGCCACGGCGACCCATGGCCGACAGGCACAGGCCGGTAAGCGTGATATAGAGGATCGCCCGCAGGAACGCACGGTCTTCGAGCAGCAGGTCGAGCACGCTGACGCCGTCGAACAGTACGCTGGCGAAGTCAGTGTTGTAGAGCTGGGTGAACATGGCCGGTACGGACACCAGCAACACGATCAACACGAACACCGACGCCAATTGATGCACAAAGCTGTAGCGCCCGGCCTGCAACTGAGTGCGCAAAGGCACCGGCGGTTCGCGCATGAATAGGGTGGTCAGCAGCGCCGGGACCATCAAGACGCCGAACAGCACGTAGGTGCCGGTCCACGCCGCATGCTTATAGTTGAAGCCAGTGGAGCCGAAGCCTTCGGCGAAGAACAATGCACCGGCCGTCGCCAGCAGGGCCGCGACCCGATAACCAGCCATGTAACTGGCCGCCAGCGCGGCTTGGCGGGTTTCGTCGGCGATTTCCAGTCGATAAGCGTCGACGGCGATGTCTTGCGTCGCTGAGGCGAAGGCGACGACCACGGCGATCGCGATCAACCAGGACAGGTGTTTTTGCGGGTCGCAGAATCCCATGCCGATCAGGCCAAGGATAACGAGTGCCTGAGCCAATACCAGCCAGGAGCGTCGTCGACCAAGCTTGCCAAGAAATGGCAGGCGCCATTGGTCGAGCAGCGGGGACCAGACCCATTTAAAGGCGTAGGCCAGGCCGATCAGGCTTGCATAGCCGATGGTTTCGCGGGCCACACCGGCCTCGCGCAGCCAGACTGAAAGCGTCGAAAACACCAGCATGTAGGGCAAGCCGGCGGCGAAACCAAGCAGCAACAGCACGAGCGTCGAGGGGCTGGCATAGGCGGCGAGCGCGGCGCGCCAGGTTTTACGGGGCATGGGCTGGAGTCTGCCTCAAGGATTACGGAAACAAAGCGCGCACTCTAACCGCTGTGCTCTACCGGGCGCCACCCATGGCGCTGAATATCAACACGATTGTTCAGGACACTGATGCCTTCCATGCGCAATCGGGCCCGTTGTTCATCCCCCGAAGGGCTGCCCACAGGCAGGCTGATCCGACCGCCGGCACCCAGTACCCGATGCCAGGGAAGTTTAGTGTCGCCGGGCAATTGGCTCAGTGTTCGCCCGACCCAGCGGGCAGCACGACCCAGTCCGGCGAGCTCGGCGAGCTGGCCGTAACTCACGACTTTGCCCTCGGGCACTTGCGCCAGGGTCAGGTAGAGCGCCGTGCGTCGGATTTGCGCTGCGCTTTCGGTTTCAGCGGTTGAGTCGGTCACGTCCCGGGTTTCCTGAAAAAATGCGCAATTGACCGTCTGTAGAGTAAATCCAGGATCGCCGATTGAGAAATGAACTCAATAGAAAAAGTCGGGTCAGTCCTTGCTAGGGCCTTATTCCTATGGATAATGCCGACTTTTTTTCGCAAAGTTGAGCCTTCGATTCGCTTATGTTGTCTAGAACCTTGCTGTGCCTCGCTGTCGTCAGTGCTTCCACTCCCTTGCTCGCCGATACCGTCTGGTTGAAGAACGGTGACAAATTGAGCGGCAAAATCACCGTGTTCGATGGTGGCAAGCTGCTGATTCAGACCGAGTACGCGGGCGCGGTTCCGATCGACTGGAATCAGGTCAAAACCCTGGAAAGCGATCAGCAACTGCTGGTCAAACAGGATGCCTACACCGGTGAGAAGGCCAAGTCGCTGCACGCGGCAGAGGACGGCAAAGTCACCCTGGCCAACGGCGATGGCCCCAAGACCGTGGAGCTGGCCAGTATCCAGCAGATGCTCAAGCCCAAACCGGTGGTCGAGGATCTGGTCTGGAAGGGGCATGTCGATATGGCGCTCGATTACCAGCGTGCCGAAAAAGACACGGATGATTATGACGTCGACTTCAAGACCAGTGCGCGCCATGGCAGATGGCGGCATACGGCAGAAGGCGAGTACAACCGCGAGTTCCAGGATGACGTGGTCACCACGGATAATTGGCGGGGTGAGTATGCCCTCGACCGTTTTCTTACCGAGAAATGGTTCTGGCAAGGTCGTTTGAACTATAAGCGCGACAAAGTCGAAGAGCTCGCCCGTCAGCGCACCATCGGTACCGGCCCCGGTTATCAATTCTGGGATAACGAGCTCGGCGCCTTCTCCCTGGGCTCGCTGCTGAACAACACGGACTACGAATATTCCAACGGCAACAAGGAAAACTTCTACTCCCTGGCAATGAAGTGGGACTACAACCGCTACCTGATCGGCAAGAAGGTCGAGTTCTTCACCAATGGTGAGGTTGGCAAGCCGCTCTCGGGCGTGGCGGATTACGCCCTCGATGCCGAGGTCGGCCTGCGCTACAAGGTCACCGATTGGGCGTCGCTGAACCTGAAGGCCGAGAAAGACATCATCAGCGGTAGCGAAGAGGCCGACCTGAGCAAGACCCGATACACCGCAGGGTTTGGCGTGACCTGGTAACACGCTGAAAGATCAAAAGATCGCAGCCTCGCTTCGCTCGACAGCCCCTACAGAGATCGCATATCAATGTAGGAGCTGTCGAGCGAAGCGAGGCTGCGATCTTTTTTGCCATGCAAAAACACACAGGCACAAAAAAGCCCCGCTTTTGAGGGCGGGGCCTTTTACTAAAGCAAGTACAAGTTAGATAACTTGAACTTCTTCAGCTTGCATGCCTTTCTGACCGCGGGTAGCGATGAAAGAAACCTGTTGGCCTTCTTTCAGGCTTTTGAAGCCGTCGGATTGGATAGCTTTGAAGTGAACGAACAGGTCGTCACCGGATTGTGGAGTGATGAAGCCGAAGCCTTTTTCATCGTTGAACCACTTAACGGTACCGGTTTGGCGATTAGACATGGTGTAACTCCTTGAACAAAGATAACTGCGACGCAGGAAGAACCCTGGCCGAGACTGAGTGCAAAGAGCAGGAAAAATTCTTGTAGATGGTTGGATCGAAATTCAACATATCGTGTAGAGATTCTCAGTGACACAAGCAGCACAGTGGCGCCACCTTAACCCTTTTTCCGGAACGTGCCAATGTTTCTTGCGAAGGTTTCTCTGTTTTCATGACTGACGGTGCATTGAATAGCGGTGACGACCCAGGATTCACGGGCGATTGGCGAGAATTATCTCCCGGACTTTGAACCCGGCGCGCCTGCCCGGTAAGATGCCGGACAGAATTTTTCCACCTCGCTATTCAGGACACCCGCCATGAGCATCAAATCGGACAAGTGGATTCGCCGCATGGCGCAAGAGCACGGCATGATCGAGCCCTTCGTCGAGCGCCAGGTGCGCGGCAGCGACGATAGCCGCGTGATCTCCTACGGCGTGTCCAGCTACGGCTACGATGTGCGTTGCACCAATCACTTCAAGGTGTTTACCAACATTAATTCGGCGATCGTCGACCCGAAAAACTTCGATGCTGGCAGCTTCGTCGACATCCACAGTGACGTGTGCATCATTCCGCCGAACTCCTTCGCTCTGGCCAGCACCGTCGAATACTTCCGCATCCCGCGTAATGTATTGACCATTTGCCTGGGTAAAAGCACTTACGCGCGTTGCGGCATCATCGTCAACGTCACGCCGCTCGAGCCTGAGTGGGAAGGTCACGTGACCCTGGAATTCTCCAACACCACCAATCTGCCGGCGAAAATCTATGCGAACGAAGGCGTGGCGCAGATGTTGTTCCTTGAGTCGGACGAAGAGTGCGAAGTCTCCTACAAGGACCGTGGCGGCAAGTACCAGGGCCAGCGTGGCGTGACCCTGCCGCGTACCTGAGTCAGCCGTCTGACAAACCGTTGGAATTCCTGAGCGGGCGTACACTCTATGGAATGTACTGCTCCGATTCGCGCAAGGCGGATCGGGCCATCGCTCAGGAGTGCTTCATGAAGATCGATCCGCGAATAAGTGCCGAACTGGCAAGGCTTGAGCCCAATCAGGTTGGCGTACTGGCCTGGTCCTTGTTGGCACATCCGCCCGTCATGGCAGGGGGCATCCCCACTCAGCCAGATCCCGACACGCCCAATGAAGAGCCAAAAGAGCCCGGAGAGCCCACCGTGCCGGATAAGCCACCGCCCGCGCCTGTGGCCTGAGTTCCAGCAGATACCTTGCGACCGTAGGAGCTGCCGAAGGCTGCGATCTTTTGATCTTGAAAATCAACATCAAAAGATCGCAGCCTTCGGCAGCTCCTACAGTGATCCGTAGCGGTGGGCGAACCTGCGATTTTTTTATTTCAGGTTGCCGCTGAGGAACTGCTTCAACCGCTCGCTCTTCGGGTTGCCCAGCACATCCTCCGGCGGGCCTTCCTCTTCCACCAGCCCCTGATGCAGGAACAGCACCTGGCTCGATACCTTGCGGGCGAAGCTCATTTCGTGGGTGACCATGATCATGGTCCGGCCTTCTTCGACCAGGCCCTGAATCACCTTGAGCACTTCGCCTACCAGTTCCGGGTCGAGCGCCGAGGTCGGTTCGTCGAACAGCATCACCTCCGGTTCCATGGCCAGTGCGCGGGCAATGGCTACCCGTTGTTGCTGGCCGCCCGACAGGAACGCCGGGTACTGATCTGCTACGCGCGCCGCCAGGCCAACCTTGTCGAGGTAACGTCGGGCACGGTCTTCGGCCTCTTGCTTGCTGCAACCAAGGACCCGGCGCGGGGCCATGGTGATGTTTTCCAGCACCGTCATGTGGCTCCACAGGTTGAAGTGCTGGAACACCATGGCCAGGCGGGTGCGGATTCGCTGCAGCTCATCGGCATCGGCCACGCGCATGCCGTGGCGGTCGTGGATCATGCGGATCGTCTGGCCATCCAGGCTCATGGCGCCGTCGTTGGGTTGTTCGAGAAAGTTGATACAGCGCAAAAAGGTGCTTTTACCCGAGCCGCTGGCGCCGATCAGACTGATGACGTCGCCGGTTTTGGCCTTGAGCGAAACGCCTTTGAGCACCTGATGATCGCCATAGCTTTTATGCAGGCCTTCAATGGTCAGTTTGTACATGGGGCATGCATCCTCAAGGCGAAAGTAGGTAGCCGCTGCGATAGGCTTCGATGCCCGCGACGTGGGCGATCACCATGCCGGCAGTGGCCATGCGCCGCAACGAACGGGCGTACATCAGCCCGGCGGCGGTGCAATGAACAGGGGTGACGCGATCATTGATCGGGTCGATGATTTCGGCAATCAGTTGTCCGGCCTCCAGGTATTCCCCGGGCAGGGCTGTGAACACCAGCAGCCCGCCCACCGGGGTCGCCACCGGTTCGACGCCGGCCAGCGGTGTCGCCGGGTAGGGTAGCTCGGGCAATGGCGCCGGCTCACCGGCGATCGCGCCGAAATGAATCAGATAATCGATCAGCGCCTGGCAATCGAGGCTGGCCAGCGGGTGATTGACGTCACCCTGGCCGCGCAATTCGACGGTCACTGAAAAACTGCCCAGCGGAATTTCGAATTGCTCGCCGAAACGCTCCCTTAACTGCCACCAGAGCAGGGTGAAGCATTCATCGAACGATTGGCCACCCGAATCGGTAGCCAGCAGGCTGGCTTCCGAACCGATGTAGCGCGCCAGTGGCTCGACCCGGGGCCATGCCTCGGGTGTGGTGTAAAGGTGCGCCACGGCTTCGAAATCGCAATGCAGGTCCAGCACCATGTCTGCATCGCAGGCCAGCCGTTGCAGGGTCAGGCGTTGGGATTGCAGTTGAGTGCCTGCGGTCTGCCGCGCCAACGCCTTGCGCAGGCTGTCGCGGATCAGTTCGAGGTTACGTTGCGGATCGTCGCCGAGCAGGCCTTCGATCTCGTTGCCGACTTCTTCACTCAGGTCGACGAACCAGCGATTGAAGTTCTGCCCGCTTTCCAGCTCGTAGCGGCCCAGTGGAACGTCCATCAACACCTGTTCCAGGCCGACCGGGTTGGCCACGGGCACCAGCACAATTTCGCTGCGCAGATGGCCGGCGGCTTCCAGCTCCGCCAGACGTCGCTTGAGGTGCCAGGCCACTAACATGCCGGGCAACTCATCGGCATGCAGGGAGGACTGGATGTAAACCTTGCCTTTGGCCGACGACGGGCCGAAGTGGAAACTGTGAATCTGTCGCACGGTCCCCGGCAGCGGGGCCAGCAGGTCATGAATCTGGTGGCGCATGTACGAGTTGTCCTAGTGAGTCGGGCCGAGGAAGGCCAGCCATCGGCGTTCGGCGAGGCGGAACAGGCCGACCAGCGCAAAGGTAACGGTCAGGTAGATCAGCGCGGCAATGCCGAATGACTGGAATGTCATGAAGGTCGCAGAGTTTGCATCGCGAGCGACTTTCAAGACATCCGGGATGGTCGCGGTGAACGCCACGGTGGTCGAGTGCAGCATCAGAATCACTTCGTTGCTGTAATAAGGCAACGAGCGACGCAGGGCCGACGGCATGATCACGTAGGCGTAGAGCTTCCAGCCTGTCAGACCGTAGGCCTTGGCCGCTTCGACTTCACCATGCGCCATGCTGCGAATCGCCCCGGCGAAGATCTCCGTAGTGTAGGCGCAGGTGTTCAGGGCGAAAGCCAGGATCGTGCAGTTCATCGCATCGCGAAAGAACGCATCGAGGACCGGCTGGGCACGTACGGAGGCCAGGCTGTAGATGCCGGTGTAGCAAATCAGTAGCTGGATATACAGCGGCGTGCCCCGAAACAGATAGGTATAAAACTGCACCGGCCAGCGGATATAAATTTTGGGCGAAACCCTGGCGATAGACAGCGGGATCGAGACCACAAAGCCGATGAAGAGCGAAGCGCTGAGCAGCCACAGGGTCATGGCCAGGCCCGTGATGTTGTTGCCATCGGTATAAAGGAAGGGTTTCCAGTATTCCTGCAAGAGTTCGATCATCGTACGGCCTCCCGGGAACCGGCGGCGTAGCGGCGTTCGAGCCAGCGCAGGACGACATTGGAGGCGCTAGTGATCAGCAGGTAGATCAATGCGGCAAGCACGAGGAAGTAGAACAGTTGGTAAGTACTTTTGCCGGCGTCCTGCGCGGCCTTGACCAGATCGGCGAGGCCGATGATCGAGACCAGCGCGGTGGCCTTGAGCATCACCATCCAGTTGTTACCGATGCCTGGCAAGGCGAAGCGCATCATTTGCGGGAATACCACGAGACGAAAACGCTGACCGCGTTTGAGGCCATAGGCCGTGGCGGCTTCGACCTGGCCTCGCGGTACGGCGAGAATCGCTCCGCGAAACGTTTCAGTGAAGTACGCGCCATAAATGAAGCCCAAGGTGATGACCCCGGCGCTGAAGGGGTTGATTTCGATGTATTCCCACTCCATGAAATCGGTAAACGAGGTCAGCCAGGTCTGCAGGCTGTAGAAAATCAGCAGCATCAGTACCAGGTCGGGCACCCCGCGAATCAGCGTGGTGTAGAGCTGCGCCGGTATGCGCATCAGTTTGACTTTTGACAGTTTGGCACTGGCACCGAGCAGGCCGAGCAATACCGCCAGCAACAGTGACAACACCGCTAATTGGATGGTCATCCAGGTGCCTTCCATCAGCAGCGGGCCGAAGCCCTGAAGGCTGAAGGCTGAGAGCCCCAGGCTTTGTAATAGGTTTTCGAACATAAATCAGCAACCTGATCGGATAAAAAAAGCGCCCATCGCGAAATGGGCGCCGGGCATTATTTGCCGCTATACAGATTCAGATCGCCAAAGTGTTTCTTCTGAATGGTGGCGTAGGTGCCATCGTCGTGTAACGCTTTGATACCTTTATTCAAAAGCGCTTTCAGCTCGGTGTTACCTTTCTTAATACCGATCGCCGTTTTGGATGGCAGCAGTTCACTGTCCACAGGCTTGCTGACTTCGTAGCCTTCGCCTTTTGGCGACTTCAAGAAGCCCAATTCGGCTTGCAACATGTCCTGGATTGCTGCGTCAAGACGGCCGGAAGTCAAGTCGGAATACACCTGATCCTGGTTCTGATAGGCCTGGGTTTTCACGCCCGCCTTGTCCAGCACGGCCTTGGCATAGGCTTCCTGGATGGTGCCTTGCTCGTAGCCGACGGTCTTGCCCTTCAGCGAAGCGACATCTTCGCTCAGGCCGGAACCTTTCTTGAATACGTAAGCGGTTGGGCCGGAGAACAGCTCGTCGGAGAAGTCGATGACTTTTTCGCGGGCCGGGGTGACGGTCATCGAAGAGATCACACCGTCGAATTTATTGGCTTTCAAGCCCGGAATCATGCCGTCGAAATCGCTTTCGACCCATTTGCACTTGACCTTCAGCTCGGCGCAAATGGCATTGCCCAGGTCGATGTCGAAGCCTACCAGGCTACCGTCGGCTGCTTTGGACTCGAACGGCGCGTAAGAAGGGTCAACGCCAAAACGCAATTCTTTGTATTCCTTGGCCAGCGCGGAGCCGGCAGCTACGCACAACGCCAGTGCAGAAAGGGTCAGCAATGCTTTTTTCATTATTCAATCCCTAAGAACCAATATGAGCGCTTGTGGCGCAGAAGTACTGTTACTGGAAAGCGTAAGACCTATTAAAAGTAGCAATTTCCGAACCAGAGTCCCGAACAAGCGTTTAAAAGGTAATACAAGAAGTGGCAGTGTGGGATTTTATGCACGAAAACGGGCATCGCCAGATCCATGCGCCAGGGTGGTGCGCAGTATGGGAGCCCACCGCCAGATCAGCTAAGCCACAATCCATGTGGGAGCGGTCTTGCTCGCGAAGGGGGCGTGTCAGTCAACATTAATGTTGCCGGACACACCGCCTTCGCGAGCAAGCCCGCTCCCACAGGTTCTGCAACTTTACTGACCTGCATTGGTGCAACACAGAAATCAGGTCAGGCGAGCAAATCCTGCAACGTCGCCAAGTTGTCAGCGTCCTCCACCGATTTGTCCTGCCGCCAACGCAGCATTCTCGGAAACCGCACCGCAATCCCGCTCTTATGCCGCTTCGACAGGGCAATACCCTCGAATCCCAACTCAAACACCAACGTCGGTTTCACACTGCTCACCGGTCCGAATTTTTCTACGGTGGTCTTGCGTACGATGCTGTCGACCTGGCGCATTTCTTCGTCAGTCAATCCGGAGTAGGCCTTGGCGAATGGCACCAGCGTGCGTTCGCGGGCAGAGGGTGGGCCGTCCCACACCGCGAAGGTGTAATCAGTGTAGAGACTCGCCCGGCGGCCATGGCCCTGCTGGGCGTAGATCAGCACCGCATCGACACTGAACGGGTCGACTTTCCATTTCCACCACACGCCCATGTCCTTGGTCCGCCCGACGCCATACAGCGCATCGCGGGCCTTGAGCATCATGCCTTCGACGCCCAATTTGCGGGAGGCTTCCCGCTGGCGGGCGAGGTCGAACCAGTTTTCGCCGCTCAGCACGGGCGAGCTCAGTAACACCGGGTTTGCGCAGGTTTTGATGAGTTGTTCCAGTTGAGCACGGCGCGTGGCTTGGGTCTGGTTACGCCAATCCTCACCCTGCCATTCCAGCAGGTCATAGGCCATGATCACCACGGGCACCTCATCGAGGATTTTCTTGCTCAGCATTCTTCGACTGATCCGCTGTTGCAACAGCGCGAAGGGTTGCACGGCGGGTGACGACGGCGATTGCGGATCGAAGGCATCCTCGGTGCGTGGTTGTGCGGCTTTCCAGGCAACGATTTCGCCGTCGATCACCGTGCCGTCGGGTAAGCCATGAACCAGGCTGTCCAGTTCGGGAAAACGCTCACTCACCAATTCTTCACCCCGCGACCAGATCCACAAGCGCCCGTCACGCTTGACCACTTGCGCGCGGATGCCGTCCCACTTCCATTCCACTTGCCATTGGCTGGCCGGTCCGAGCAGGGTTTCGAATTGTTCAACCGGGTGCGACAACGCATGGGCGAGGAAAAACGGGTAGGGCTGACCACCCCGTTGGGCATGCTCATTGGGTGATTCGGGGGCGATCAGCTTCAGGTAACTGGCGGCGCTTGGGCGGTTAGACAAATCGGTGTAACCCACCAGCCGCTGGGCCACGCGTTTGCTGTCGAGCCCGGCCATCGCCGCCAAGGCACGGGTAACCAGCAATTTGGAGACCCCGACACGGAAACTGCCGGTGATCAGTTTGATGCACAGCATCAGGCTTTGGCGATCCAGTTGCGCCCACAACGCGGGCAAGGATTCTGCAAGGGTCAGCGGGGGCGCGTTACGCAGCGGCAGCAGTTTGTCTTCAATCCACACGGCCAGGCCATCGGTAGAGGTGTGGGACATTTCGGGCAGCACCAGCGAAATGGTTTCCGCCAGATCACCGACGGCCTGATAACTCTCTTCGAACAACCAGGGTGAGAGCCCGGAAAACGCTGTGGCCATTTCCCGCAGCATTCGTACCGGCACCAATTGTCGAGGGCGCCCACCGGACAGAAAGTACACCGCCCAGGCGGCATCTTCGGGCGCGGCCTGGGCGAAATACCTCTGCATCGCCGTCAGTTTGGCATTGCTCGAGGTGGTGGCGTCGAGTTCGGCATACAAGTCGGCGAAGGCTTTCATGCCAGCACCTCGGCGCTCTCGGGTTCGAGGACCGTGGTTTCTTCATCATCGCCATATTCGGTGCTGAAACTCATGGCATCGAGGCCTTGTTCGCGCAGATAGCGCACCAATACCCCGATCGAACCATGGGTGACGATCACGCGTTCGGCTCCGGTTTGTTCGATGGCCCAAAGCAGGCCGGGCCAGTCGGCGTGATCCGATAACACAAAACCGCGGTCCACACTGCGCCGGCGCCGTGTACCGCGCAAGCGCATCCAACCGCTGGCGAAGCCATCGCTGTAATCACCGAAACGCCGTACCCAAGGGCTGGCACCCGCTGAAGGAGGGGCGAGGACCAGGGCCTTGCGCATCATCGGGTCATGCTTTTTAACGTCGCCGGCATAGATCGTTGGCGGTAAATAAATGCCGCTCTGGCGATAAATCCGATTAATGGGTTCAACCGCGCCGTGGACCAGAATGGGGCCGAGGCTGGCATCGATGCCGTGGAGAATCCGTTGAGCCTTGCCGAAGACATAGCAGAACAGCACGCTGGTCTTGTCGGCCGCCGCATTGGCCCGCCACCACTGATTGATCTCGGCAAAGATCTGCGTCTGGGGTTGCCAGCGGTAAATCGGCAAGCCGAACGTCGATTCCGTGATGAACGTATGGCAACGCACCGGTTCGAATGGCGCACAGGTGCCATCGGGCTCGGTCTTGTAATCCCCCGAGGCGACCCAGACTTCTCCGCCATATTCCAGACGTACCTGGGCGGAGCCGAGTACGTGGCCCGCGGGGTGAAAACTCAGTTTTACACCGCGGTGCAGCAATGGCTCGCCATAAGGCAAGGTTTGCAGGTTGATGTCCTGGCCCAGACGCGCACGCAGGATGCCTGCACCCGGCGCCGCGGCCAGATAATGTTGATTGCCATGGCGAGCATGGTCGCTGTGGGCGTGGGTGATGATCGAGCGTTCGACCGGCTGCCATGGGTCGATATAGAAATCACCGGGCGGACAGTACAAACCTTCAGGACGAGCGATAACAAGGTCCATGTTGTTACCCAAATGGAGAGGCCTGTTAGCTAGGAGGTTTGCGCGAAACGAGAAGTTCGATTTATTTTCGGGAAGAATGGAGGCGTTAAACAGACCGCTTTCGCGAGCAGGCCAGTTAAGGTTTTTTAGAGAGTAATTATCGCACTTGTGGCGAGGGAGCTTGCTCCCGCTGGGGCGCGCAGCGGCCCCGAATCTACCACCGCGCAGATCCAGTTAGAACACAGGCGTCTGTATTGCGACTGCTGCGCAGTCGAGCGGGAGCAAGCTCCCTCGCCACAATGGATTTTCAGCATCAATGGGACCGACAGCAGGCTTTCGCGAGCCGACCCGGTCCCATTTGAGGTTACTTGCCAGGCGTCAGCGTCAACCGCGTCTTGCCATACACCTTGTCAAAGTTCTGTGGCTGCATCGGCAGGCTCATGTATTGCCCCTTGAGCCATGGCTCGACGCTGTCGAGATAGTGCGCGCTGGCCGGGTTGCCGGACTGGCCGCTACCGTTCTGGCCCATCAGCGGTTCGGCCTGGCCGAAGTCGACGATAAAGCGCATGGCCGGCGCCAGCGTGGTGTTGAAGTCCTGACCCCAGGTGAACGCGGCGGTGTTGAGCGTGGTGTGGTCGCCGCCGGCTGGCAGCGGACCGCGCACAGTCTGGCCACTGGTGTTCTTCCACTCGTAGCGATGCAGTTTGCCCCACTGCCAGGCTTTGTGATCGCCACCCAACTGGCTGTCACCCGCGCTGATCGCGGCCGCCAGGCTACGGGCGAGGATCGTCGGTTTGTCTTCCTTCTGCGCCGTGCGTGAGTCGTCCCAGAACGGACTGTCCTCACGGCTCAGCAGATGATCGGCCTGCGCCGCGTAAGACAACTTGCCGTTGGCGATAAAGGCTTTCCACGCCGGGCTGCTTTCCGGGCCCAGTTCGTCGAGGAAAATCTGCTGGGTGCTTTGCTGCAGGAACAGCGCGTAGATCGCCGCGTCGGCGGAGGTCGGGCTGAGTTTGCCGTCGAAGGCCATCAAGCGCGTATAAGCCTCGCGAGCCTTGCCGCGATCGGCCACCGGCAACGCTTCGATGGCTTGCTTGAGGGGCTGAGCCATGCCCGGCGCTTCAAACATCTTTTTCAGCTTGGCAGCGAAGGTGGTGGTCTGGTCGTATTGCATGGCGATCAGGCTACGCGTGTCGTGTTTGCCCACGCCCGCCAGTTCGGCCATGCGTTCACCGCGCTCCGGCGCCGACCAGGAATTGGACAGTTGCATGCCGTAGCCATGGGGAATGACCCGCTGGTTGGCGGTGCCGAGCCAGCCTTGAGCCGGGTCCTGGTCATAGGGATGGAGCATCGGGTCGGCGTAACCGTCCCAGTCGAAGCGACCTTCCCAGCCCGGCGACGGCAGCAAGCCTTCGCCTTCGCGACGGTTCGGGTAACGCCCGGTAACTTGCCAGCCGATATTGCTGGCATCGGCAAACACCAGATTCAGGGCGATGGCGCGGATCTCACGGCTGGCGTCCGAGGCTTTCTCGACGCTCTGCGCTCGGGACAGGTCGAAAAACGCGTCCAGGGTTTTGTCGTCGGTGAAGTTCGGCGTCTGCAAGGCCAGGCCGAAACCATTCGCCAACGCGGTGCCTTGGGCGCTGTTGAGCAGCGGTCCGTGGCGGGTTTCATATACCGCTTCGCGAATCGGCTTCTGGCCTTTGACGAAGTAGGTTTCGTTGCGCACGATCGCCGGCTGCCATTTGCCGCTGACTTCGTAAGAAAGGCCGTTGCCCTGACGTTTGATTTTTTCCAGGAACAGGTCCTGGTTGTCGCCCATGACCGTGGTCATGCTCCACGCCACTTTGCCGTTGAAACCACCGAGCACCATCGGTAACCCGGCAATGGTCACGCCGGAGGCCTGGTATTTCGGCGCGCGAATCTGCACGTAGCTGAACAGCGACGGCACGCCCAGCGGCCCATGGCTGTCGCTGGCCAACAGGCTTTTGCCGCTGCGGCTGCGTTGCGGGGCGATCGCCCAGTTGTTCGAAGACGTGGCGCCCAGCAGGTTCAGATTCGACAGTTGAGTGGTGGCTTTGCTGATTTCACTCAGCCCCGGGATTTGCCCGTTGAGTTTGAGGCCTTGAAGTTTTTCCGCTTCTGCGACCGGCAATTTTTCGTCGGGAGCGGACGGCGTCAGCCACGCCAGTTTGTCGGTGCTGACCGTCTGAGCCAGCATCAATGAGGAAATTTCTTCCGGCAGGTTCGCCGATTGACTGAAATTCAGCAGGCAGAAAATCAGCGCCGAATCTTCCGGTTTCCAGTATTCCGGCTTATAGCCAGTGGCCGCGAGGTCGGCAGGCAGTTTGTCGCGGTAGCGGAACAGGTAGGCGTTGACCCCACGGGCATAGACTTCGAAGAAACGTTTGAGGCGCGGCGAAGAAGCCTTGTACAACTCACCCGCGCTTTTCTTCAGATTGACCGCACGCATGTAGCGATCGGCATCGAGCAGGTCCGCGCCGGACATCTCCGCCAAACGGCCCTGGGCCAGCAGGCGCAGGGTGACCATCTGGTTGATGCGGTCGCTGGCATGCACGTAGCCGAGGGTGAACAGCGCATCGTGGAAGCTATTGCTCTCGATCAGCGGCATGCCCATGGCATTGCGCCGAATCGAAACGTTCTGCGCCAGGCCCTTGAGCGGTTGCACGCCGGAGGTTGGCGGGAGGGTGTCTTGAGTGTTCCAGGTCTGACAACCGGTCAGGCTTAAAACACCGGCCACTGCTGCGGCAACGCCGAACCGGGGAAGAAAATGTGTAAGGGCTGGCGAGGCCATGGCAAAGCTCCTGCGGGGGGTAGCGTCATTAAAGGCGCTACGTTAGTGAGCAGGAGGTGGCCGCGCAAGCGGGGTATCAGGTTATTTCAGGATTTGTCTGTGGAATGCAAAAAGATCGCAGCCTCGTTTCACTCGACAGCTCCTACATGGTTTTGCATTCCCTGTAGGAGCTGTCGAGTGAAACGAGGCTGCGATCTTTTGATCTTCTATCAGGATTTCGGCGGATTGACCTTGGCCACCAAGGCATACGCCTTCACCGTCGCCGGGCGGTTCTGGATATGGTTGAACCAGCGCAGCACGTTGGGGAAGTCTTCCAGATTCTGGCTCTGCCATTTGTGAGAAACGATCCACGGGTAGATCGCCATGTCGGCGATGCTGTATTCGCTGCCGGCGACAAAGTCATTGTTGGCCAATTGCTTGTCGAGCACGCCATACAGGCGGGCGGTTTCGTCAATGTAACGCTTGATCGCGTAGGGGATTTTCTCTGGGGCGAATTGGCTGAAATGATGATTCTGCCCGGCCATCGGCCCCAGGCCTCCCATCTGCCAGAACAGCCATTGCAACGCTTGCTGGCGTCCGCGCAGGTCTTTGGGCAGGAACTTGCCGGTTTTCTCCGCGAGGTACAGCAGAATCGCCCCCGACTCGAACAGTGCCAACGGCTCACCGCCATCGGCCGGCTCATGATCGACGATGGCCGGGATTTTGTTGTTCGGCGAGATCTTCAGGAACTCGGGTTTGAACTGTTCGTTCTGGCTGATGTTGATCGGGTAAACGTTGTACGGCAGGCCGGCTTCTTCCAGGAATATCGAAATCTTGTGGCCGTTGGGGGTGGTCCAGTAATACAGGTCGATCATGAAAACTCCATTATCAAGAGACATCGTCAGGTACGGACAGCGACCGTCGGCATCAGGTCGTCCTGTTTGCGTTGGATGGCTTGCCAGTAGAAGGAGGTGATGCTGAAGTGCGAGAAATTCAATGGCCCGACAAGAGAAAAGTCAGCATGGAGCTCAAGACCAACGCGGCGCTGATCATCATCGATCAACAAAAAGGCATTTTGCATCCCAAGCTGGGTCGCCGAAACAATCCTCAGGCCGAAGCGCGCATCGTGGAATTGCTGGAGCATTGGCGTCGAACCGGGCGGCCGGTGATTCACGTGCAGCACCTGTCCCGCTCAGAGGATTCAGTGTTCTGGCCGCAGCAATCGGGGGTGGAATTTCAAGAGCGTTTTCAGCCCTCGATGGGTGATTGGCTGATTCAGAAACAGGTGCCGGATGCGTTTTGTTCTACGGGGCTGGAAGCACGTTTGCGCGAGGCGGGGATCGATCAGTTGATCATCGTTGGCGTGGCGACCCACAACTCGGTGGAATCCACGGCGCGAACGGCCGGGAATCTGGGGTTTGAGGCGTGGGTTGCCGAGGATGCGTGCTTTACCTTCGACAAGGCGGATTTTTTCGGCAATGCCCATTCAGCCGAGGAGGTGCATGCGATGTCGCTGGGTAATTTGCATGGCGAGTATGCGACGGTGATCAGTACGGATCAAATCCTGAGCGACGACTGAAAACCAAGGAGCGAGGCTTGCCCGCGAAAGCGATTTAACTGACAGATTGATAGTGAATGTGCCGCCGTCTTCGCGAGCAAGCCCGCTCCCACACTCGATCTGCGCCAGCCACACATTGTGTGAACACAGCAGATCCAATGTGGGAGCGGGCTTGCTCGCGAAGGCGATTCAACAGGCGAAAAAGATAGCCGCCCGAAGCATCAAGCGCCGTGGCACTTCTTGAATTTCTTGCCAGTGCCGCAAGGGCAGGGATCGTTGCGGCCGACATCTTTCAGGGCATTGCGCACCGGTTCCTGGTGGACATGGCCGCAGTTCGGGCCGTGGACATGACCATGGTCGTGATCATGGTGATCGTGATGGTCATGATCGTGGTTGCAGTCAGGGCCATGGACATGAGGTTGCTGGGTCATCGGGCTTACTCCGGAATTAAATCGGCGGCGATTATCACGCCATTGCGCGCCAGGTGCACGTGGTGCGCGATGAATAAACCGGTTTCCATCTCACCTTCCAGACGATAGGGAATGGGTTGGTCGGGTTTTTTCAGCAGCTTGACCAGGTCCCGGACTTTCGGCCACAGGTTGGTGCGGATAGGTACTTTAAAATAGGCGCTGCGTTTGGGGCCGACCGTGAACCAGTGTTCGTACTCGCCTTCGGTCAGCAGTATGTCGCCGAGGTGAATGCGATATTCCAGGGCACGCACTGTCAGGTCGCGATCGTTGGGATTATCGACGCGAAAATGCAGCAGGAATTTCTGCTCCAGTAGTTTGGCCCGGACCACCTCGACCTTGACCAGATGCACCTGCGGGTCGGGCAGGTCGTCGCTGAACCATGACGCACAGCCGCCGAGCCCTGAAAACAGGAGCAAGGAGAACAGATAAAGCGCGAGTCGCCGGGTGGTCATAGTCGTGTTTCTCCCTTGACCCCAGTCTAGCTGCAAAAAGATCGCAGCCTTCGGCAGCTCCTACAGGTGTACGCCGATCCCATGTAGGAGCCGCCGAAGGCTGCGATCTTTTTGCTGTTGGTCACCTCAAGCGCCAAAGTAACTCGCACAGCACTTCTTGAACTTCTGCCCGCTGGCGCACGGGCACGCATCGTTACGCCCGGCCTTGAGTGACACGGTGGGGTCGATGAAATACCAGTGGCCGGCGTTTTGTACGAAAGATGAGCGTTCGCGGTGACTGTGTTCGCCGCTGCTGTCGTGCCAGCGAGCGGTGAAGGTGACGAAGGCGTGCTCCGGCTGACCGCCGAAAACCTCGGCGCTTTCGACCTCCAGGCCCAGCCAGGTGCTTTGGGCGCTCCAGTCACTGATCGACTGACGATCCAGGCCGGCCTGTTGTGCGGGCAGGGTGGTCGCTACCAGATAGTCAATCAACCCCAGTACATAGGCGCTGTAGCGCGACCGCATCAAGACTTCGGCGCTGGGGGCAGGGTGGCCGGCGTGGTAATGGCCACAGCAGGCATCGAGCAGCGTGCCGCTACCGCAAGGGCAAATGGATGTACTCATTGCGTTACCACCAATATTTCCCGAAGTTTTCCGGATTGGCCCAGAAGCGTGAATTCAGCCAGTCGGGCACCTGTTTATAGTCAAGCAGATCGTAGGTAAACAGGGTCAGTACTTGATCATCGCGCTGGAAGCGTTCATTGGCTTGCAGCGCCAGGGAGAAAAAGTCCGTCTCCTGCCAACCGCATGCCGGCAAGTCGGCCAGCACCGCAATGCGACTGGCATTGAGGTTGCGTATCCCGCCGAGCAGATTCAAGCCGTCGCGCTTGGGCAAATGTTCGAGGCAATCGACCACCAGCGCCAGATCAAACCGTTGCGCCGCCAGTTCGGCGGGTAGTGGCCCGGGTGCAGCAAAGTCGACGGTGCTATCTGGATGCGCGAGTTTGAATGCCTCAAGCGCGGGGAATTCACTGGCGCCAATCAGCAGCAGACGCGCCGGGGCATAACGATCAAGCAAAGCGGCCAACGCCTGCTGGGGCGTGCGCGAAGAAATACCTGCAATCATCGAAGATCCTCAATCAGAGCGCCAAGATTAGCCTGCCCCAACGTCCGGGCCTAGCGTCCCTTCTGGCGGGTTTAACCAAAAAGCGCCGATCTTCCGCGAACACGGGGCAAAACGGCAATGGCCTATTGCTGGCGGAGATTAAAAGTCGGGTCTTTACTCCCTAGAATCGGTTTTAAGCCGATCCCTCAGGAGAAGAACTAGATGAGCATAATTCGGACAGCATTACCCTTGGTTCTGCTAACCAGTGTGTTGACTGGTTGCGCAGGTTTGCAGAAAACCGACTGGCCGTCCTGTGCGGCGGTCGGTGGCGTCATCGGTGCGGGGCTCGGCGCGACCGAAAGCTCGGCATGGGCAGGGTATGGCGCGCTGCTGGTCGGCGGCACGGCAGCCGCTTATTGCTGGGTGCATGGCGACGGCGACGAAGACGGCGATGGCGTACCGGACAGCCGCGACAAGTGCCCAGGCACACCTAGAGGCGTGCAGGTCGATGCCAACGGCTGCCCTCCACCCGCGCCTGCGCCGGTGGTTGAAGAGGTGGCAGTGGTCAAGGAAGAAGTCATCGTGATCCGTGATGTGCACTTCCAGTTCGACTCGGCCAAGCTCACTCCTGCCGATAAAGACGTACTCAACACCATTGCCACGCGCCTGAAACAGGAATCTTCCAGCGCCCAACTGACTGTCACCGGTCATACCGACAGTGTCGGCAGCGATGCCTACAACCAGAAACTGTCGGATAGACGCGCCCATTCAGTGGTGGAATACCTGATTTCCCAAGGCGTGCCACGCAGCAGTTTCGTGTCGGTGACCGGCGCCGGTGAAAGCCAGCCGGTGGCCGATAACAAAACCGCTGACGGCCGTGCGATGAACCGGCGCACGGAAATCAAAATCAACCGCTAGGTCTCTGCCGTTCCGCGGCTTGTACAGTCGCGGATGCGGGTCTTTACTCCTGTGTGACCGGTATGGGCCGGTGACACAGGAGCATTCACAATGAGCGTTCTCACAAGGACCGTCTTGCCGGTTCTGCTGCTTGGCAGTCTTCTGACCGGTTGTGCGACTCACAGCGATGGCACCGCCCCTCTCAATCAACGCACCTGGCCGATCTGCAGTGTCCTGGGTGGACTGGTCGGCGGCGGTTTGGGCGCGATCGAAAGTAGCGCTTGGGCTGCGGGTGGTGCGGCGCTCGGGATCTTGACCGGTGGCCTGATCTGTTACGCCCAGGATGGCGATGAAGACGAAGATGGCGTCTTCGATCGACGTGATCGCTGCCCCGATACGCCCGCCGATACCCCTGTCGAACATCATGGTTGCCCGCTGCCGCAATACCCGGCCAGCGTGAAGCCTGTTGAACCTCCGGTCTCCGAAGTCATCACCTTGAACGGCAACGTTTTGTTCGCTTACAACCAATCCGAGCTGATGCCCGAAGCGCGCAGTGAGCTGGATTCGCTGATGGCCAAATTGCAGAACACCGATGTGGCGAGCATTAAAGTCATCGGTCATACCGACAGCCAGGGTTCGGACACCTATAACCAGAAACTGTCGGAACGTCGTGCCAGCAGCGTCGCGGCTTACCTGTTGAGCCAGGGCGTCGCGCCCAACAAACTCACCAGCGAAGGCCGGGGCGAAAGCCAGCCAGTGGCCGAGAACGACACGGAAGAAGGACGGGCGCAAAACCGTCGCGTGGAATTGCACATCAATCGCTAAGCCTTGTAATAGAGCCGTCGGACACCGACTCAGGTTGATCCGACGGCCAATCCGCGACCTTCGGGAAGAATTTTTTGTTGCCCTCTGGCTTATCCCGCGTGTAAGCCGTTACTGTGCGCGCAAAGAATAATTCTCAACGGGGGAGCGTATGAAGGTGTTTTGGGGGCTGGGGAAGTTGTTGACCCTGCTGTTCTGGTTGACGGTGCTGGTCAATCTGCTCATGCCGTTTGTTCATCCGTTTCACCTGCTGGTCAATTTTGCCGGCACTGTGTTGGCAGGGCTTCATCTTCTGGAGCTGGTGTTCTGCAACCGTAGCCTCAAAGGTCGAGCCCACCCTTGGCGCGATCGTCTGAAGATTGTCTTTTTCGGCGTTTTCCATCTGCAAACCATTCCGGCCCCGGCCGCTTCGAAGGCCTCCCATGCGTAAACTCTGTCTGCTCGCTGCATTTATCAGCCCATTGGCCTGTGCGCAGGTGGTGAGTGTCGAAACCAACTCGCTGATGCGCTTGCCCAACACCACCAGTACCTTGCAACTGGAACGGCTGGAAGTCGCCGATTACGGCACTTTGCTGGTTCCTTCGAACGTGACCGAAGTGACGGTCGGTGAGTTGCATCTGGGACGTGACGCGCGGATCGCCATTGTGCCGAGCGAACAAGCTCTGGCATTGAAGATCAACCGTGCCGAATTGGCCGAAGGCAGCCAGATCACTGCACGGGGCGCGCCGGGGACATACCTCAAGGCTGCCCGCTCCGGGCGCAATCTGGATTTGCAGATCAAAGCGTTGAACGCGCCGCAATTGTCGGTTGACGCTCGCGGTGGCGCGGGTGCGCCAGGTTTTGTCGGCCTCGATGGGGCCAATGGTCAAGCACCGGGTTGTACCTGGGGCCAGGCCGGTCGCGGCGCCGATGGCAGTAATGGCAGCGACGGCCAATCGGGAGCGCCAGGCGCGCTGGTTCGGCTGGAAGTGCCGCGTGATTACCCTGCTGAGCAGATCAAAGTCGAGATTGCGGGCGGGGAAGGTGGTCTGGCTGGCCCCGGTGGAAAACCAGGGGCGGGCGGCAAGGCCAAGGGCTGTTTCGTCTATAAAGCCGATGGCGGCAAGAGCGGCCGCCCCGGTGCCGACGGTCAGCCAGGGTCTGCGGGAGTGGCGGGTTCGGTGACGATTCAGCGGTTGTAAGCACGACCGAGCCCTCTGTGGCGAGGGAGCTTGCTCCCGCTGGGTCGCGAAGCGGCCCCAAAACCAGCAACCCCATTCTTTCAGAATGAGCGCGGTGACTGGTTTACGACTGCTGCGCAGCCCAGCGGGAGCAAGCTCCCTCGCCACGGAGGCCTACACTCCTCAGAACATCGGCCGAGCCGCCGCAATCGCCACCAACACCAACCCGACCATCAGGTTTATCCCCACCAAGCGGCGAATCTTCCCCAGCACCGCCGCACCCGTCGGCCAGTCCTGAGCCGCCACCGCCGTGCGCAATTCTGGCAGCATCAACGCCTGAATCCGGATGAACAGCGCCGTCATCACCACATACAACCCCATCATCACCTGCACATACCACGGCGCCGCTTCAAATCCGGCGAACTGCAGATGAATTATGCCCACGCCGCTGATCGGCAAAAGCACCACCGCGATCCAGACCCAGCGGAAAAAACCTTGAAACACTTCTACCCACAGCTTCAACCGGGCAGGGCCTTCCAGCGCCTTCATCGCCGCAGGGCGCAAGACCATCCAGGCGAAAAACATGCCGCCGACCCACACCAGGGCAGCGATGACATGCAGGGTATAAACGATGCCAAAAGGTGTCATTGAGGTACTCCGTTCTGCGCGGGATTGATTAGCGCGGTATGATAGCCGCCGATCCGAACCACTGAAAATTTATCCAGCATTTTTTGCGCCCGACAACTAATGATCAGCACCGAACTCAAAACCACGATCCAGGGCGCCTATTCGCGTTTTCTCGAAGCCAAGAGCCTCAAGCCGCGCTACGGCCAACGCCTGATGATCGCCGAAATTGCCAAAGTCCTCGGTGATATCAACACCGACGACGAAGGCCGGCGCAGTGGCGACCCCGCGATTGTTGCGGTGGAAGCCGGCACCGGTACCGGCAAAACCGTGGCCTATAGCCTGGCGGCAATCCCTGCCGCGAAGGCTGCCGGCAAACGTCTGGTGATTGCCACGGCCACGGTGGCCCTGCAAGAGCAGATCGTCTACAAGGATTTGCCCGACTTGATGCGCAACAGCGGGCTGAATTTCAGCTTCGCCTTGGCCAAGGGTCGCGGGCGCTACATGTGCTTGTCCAAGCTGGACATGTTGCTTCAGGAAGGTCACGCGCAGACTGCCACCGCGCAGTTGTTCGAAGAAGAAGGCTTCAAGATCGAGGTCGATGAGGCCAGCCAGAAGCTGTTCACCAGCATGATCGAGAAGCTCGCCGGCAATAAGTGGGATGGCGACCGCGACAGTTGGTCGACGGCGCTGGAAGACGCCGACTGGGCGCGCCTGACGACCGATCACAGTCAGTGCACCAACCGTCATTGCCCGAACTTCGGCCAGTGCGCCTTCTACAAGGCCCGCGAAGGAATGGGCAAGGTCGACGTAATTGTCACCAACCACGACATGGTCCTGGCCGACCTGGCCCTGGGCGGCGGTGCGGTTCTGCCGGACCCGCGCGATACCATCTACGTGTTCGACGAAGGCCACCACCTGCCGGACAAGGCCATTGGCCACTTCGCGCACTACACGCGTCTGCGTTCCACCGCCGACTGGCTGGAAACCACCGCCAAGAACCTCACCAAATTACTCGCCCAGCACCCGCTGCCGGGCGATCTGGGCAAGTTGATCGAGCAGGTGCCGGAGCTGGCCCGGGAGATCAAGACCCAGCAACAATTCATGTTCAGCGCCTGCGAACAAGCCGCCGACTTCAAGCCCGGCGAAGACGTCGAAGGTCGCGAGCGGCCACGTCACCGTTTCGTCGGCGGGGTGATTCCCGAGCACATGCGCGAAATGGGCATCGAGCTGAAGAAGGGCTTTGCCCGCCTGACCGACGTGTTTACCCGGCTCACCGACCTGCTCAAGGAAGGCATGGACGGCGAGGTCAATATCGGCATCGCCAGTAACCAGGCCGAAGAGTGGTATCCACTGTTCGGCAGCCTGTTGTCACGCTCTTCGGGCAACTGGGAGTTGTGGACCGCTTTCACCGTCGAAGACCCGGAAGACAATCCGCCCATGGCCCGCTGGTTGACCCTGGCCGAAAGCGGTTCGCTGTTCGACATCGAGGTCAATGCCAGCCCGATCCTCGCGGCGGACATGCTGCGGCGCAACCTGTGGAATGTGGCTTACGGAGCGCTGGTGACCTCGGCGACCCTGACCGCTCTCGGCACTTTCGACCGCTTCCGCATGCGTGCCGGCCTGCCTAAAACAGCCGTCACCGCCGTGGTCCCGAGCCCGTTTCACCATGCCGACGCCGGTGTGTTGCGGGTGCCGGACCTTAAAGCCGACCCGCGGGACGCGCCGGCTCACACCGCCGCGATTATCCGCGATCTGCCGCAACTGGTAGAAGGTTCACGCGGCACCCTGGTGCTGTTCTCCTCACGCAAACAGATGCAGGACGTGTTCGACGGGCTGGACCGCGACTGGCGCAAGCAAGTGTTCATTCAAGGCAACCTGTCGAAGCAGGAAACCCTGAATAAACACAAGGCGCGGGTCGATGGCGGGGATTCCAGCGTGCTGTTCGGCCTGGCGAGTTTCGCCGAAGGCGTGGATTTGCCCGGTGCGTACTGTGAGCACGTGGTGATCGCCAAGATTCCGTTCTCGGTGCCCGACGATCCGGTCGAAGCGGCGCTGGCGGAATGGATCGAGGCCCGTGGTGGCAATCCGTTCATGGAAATCTCCGTGCCAGACGCCTCGCTGAAACTGGTCCAGGCCTGCGGTCGCTTGCTGCGGACCGAAGAAGATCGCGGCACCATCACCTTGCTCGACCGTCGTCTGGTCACGCAGCGCTACGGCAAAGCTATTCTCAATGCATTGCCGCCATTTCGTCGTGAAATTTCCTGATGCACCGGTGGGCAAATAAGCCCACCGCGTTGTCTACCTCACTGCCACCGCTTTTCCACTGGCCCATTGATGGTCGCTTGGGAGATCCACGTTCCTATGATTCGCCGTTCGTTGCCTGCTGTTTTTGCCTTGATGTTCGCAGCCCCTTTGCTGGCGGCCCCTATCGGCCAGCAAACGTTGTTCAACTTTGTGCGTCCCGCCGATGTGGTCCAGGTGGCGACCCAGGACGCCAGCCTGCCGCAGTCCAACGCGGAGCAAACGGCCGAAGGCGAAGTGCTGCGCCGCGTGACTTTCAACCCGGTCGCCCGGCCGACCTTGCGCCTGACGCCGCAGACCGGTGCCTGGGACTGGTCACAGTCGGGTGTCATGAGCCTGCGAATCCAGAGTGCGATGAACTGGGCGGTGACCCTGAACGTGACCATCCAGAGCAACGATGGCAAGACCCTGGTCAGCCGCGTCGATCTGCCGGCCGGTCCGGCGCAAACCCTGTTGGTGCCACTGCAACCGAGTTCGCCTTTGAGCCAAGGCATGAAAGCCGGCCCGCCGATGCCGATCAATTTCGAAGGCCAGCGTGTATTGCTGGCCAGCAGCGCCGGTGAGCTGGACCGCAGCCAGGTGGTGTCGGTGACCTTGTCGATGGATCAGCCAAAAGTCGCCCAAAGCATCCTGCTCGAGCGCTTCGGCGTGCAGGATGGCGAGGCTGTCACCAAGGCCGCTTACAGCGGTCTGGTGGACGCCTACGGCCAATCGACCCGGGCCAAATGGCCGGAGAAGGTCAGCAGCGACGAGCAACTGAAATCCGCCGCGGCCAAAGAACAGCAACAACTGAAAAGCTGGCTGGCCGAGCGCGAGAAGCAGTCCGTGGACAAGTTCGGCGGCTGGACCAAAGGCCCGGCATTCAAGGCCAGCGGCTTTTTCCGCACAGAAAAACGTGACGGCCGCTGGTACCTGGTGACCCCGGAAGGGCATCCGTTCTATTCCCTTGGCGTCAACACTGTGACCCCTAGCGTCAACCAGACTTACGTTGCTGGTCGCGAATGGATGTTCGAGTCCCTGCCCAAACCCGATGAGCCCCTTGCCAGCTACTATGGCGAAGGCGACAACCGCGGCGGCAATGGCGCCGGTCAGGGCCGAGCCTACAACGCCGGGCGCTGGTACGATTTCTATGGCGCCAACTTGCAGCGTCTGTATGGCGAGCCTTGCACTCCGGGCAGCGATACCAAGGCCGGTGTCGCCGAAGCGGCCAAGGCCGATGCGGGCGAGGCGACGGCCGATAAGACCGCCGCACCATCAGCCGATCCTGCGGCAACCGAATCCGCGGCCGGGGTTGCTGAAGCGGCCAGGACCGGCGCTGTTGAAGCGTCAGTCGAAAAAGCGGCCGAGCAAACAACCGTCGAACCTTGCAAAGTGGTTTTCGACGAAAAGCGTTGGGCCAGTCACACCCTCGATCGCCTGCAAGCCTGGGGTTTCAACACCCTCGGCAACTGGAGCGCACCGGTGTTTGGCAACGCTGACCGAGTGCCATACACCCTGCCGCTGTCGATCGTCGGCGATTACGCCAGCATCAGCACCGGCACCGATTGGTGGGGCGGCATGCCCGATCCGTTCGATCCGCGTTTCGCCATGGCCACCGAGCGCGCGGTGGCCATCGCCGCCCGCGACCATCGCGACGATCCGTGGCTGATCGGTTACTTCGCAGACAACGAACTGGCCTGGGCCGGGCCCGGCGATGACCCGAAGGCCCGTTACGCGCTGGCCTACGGCACTTTGAAAATGACCACTGATGTGCCGGCCAAACGTGCCTTCCTCAAACAGCTGCGTGACAAGTACCGCAATCAGGCGGGGCTTTCCAAAGCCTGGGGCATTGATCTGCCGGCCTGGGAACTGATGGAAGACCCGGGCTTCGTGCCGCCGCAGCCGAGCGCCGAGTACCCGGAAGTCGAAGCCGACTTTAAATACTTCCAGAAAGTGTTCGCCGACACCTACTTCAAAACCGTCTCCGACTCGCTCAAATGGCATGCGCCGAACCAGTTGTTGTTGGGTGGCCGTTTTGCCGTAAGTACCCCGGAAGCCGTCGAGTCCTGCGCGCAATACTGCGACGTGCTGAGCTTCAATATGTACACCCTGCAACCCCAGGACGGTTACGACTTCGCCAGACTGCGCAGCCTGGACAAACCGGTGCTGATCACTGAATTCAATTTCGGTTCGACGGATCGCGGCCCGTTCTGGGGAGGCGTGACGCAACTGGCGAAAGAAGAAGACCGTGGCCCGGCCTACGCCAATTTCCTCAAACAGGCGATGAGCGAACCCTCGATTGTCGGGGTGCACTGGTTCCAGTACCTCGATCAACCCGTGACGGGTCGCCTGCTGGACGGTGAGAACGGTCACTTCGGCCTGGTGGGTATTACTGATCTGCCGTTCCAGGGCTTTGTCGACACGGTGCGCAAAAGCAATCTGCAGACCGTCGATCAACTTGGCAAAGAGGCCGAGAAGGCCAGGGCCGAGGCGGAAAAAGCCGCCGGGAACCAGGAAGGCGAGGGCGGCAAGCAAGGTGCTGCCGACAAAGGTGCAGAGCAGGGCGCCGGCCATGCGGGTGGGCATTCGGGCAATGGTCATTAAGCACTGAGATCCCTGTGGCGAGGGAGCTTGCTCCCGTTGGACTGCGCAGCAGTCCCATTCTTTTTGGGGATAAGGGGCCGCTCCGCGCCCCAACGGGAGCAAGCTCCCTCGCCACAAAGGTTCCTGATTAATTCCATGGGCGACCGCCCGGCCCGACCCTGTTCCCAAAACCCTCAAGGGCTGGAACAATGCGGGCCACTTTATAGAGCGAATATCCGGGAGCGTTGTGGGTGCAGATTCAGGGTCATTACGAGCTTAAGTTCGAAGCGGTGCGTGAAGCTTTTGCGGCGCTGTTCGACGATCCTCAGGAGCGTGGCGCGGCGTTGTGCATTCGCATTGGCGGGGAAACTGTCCTCGACCTCTGGGGCGGTACCGCCGACAAGGACGGCACCGAAGCCTGGCACAGCGACACCATTGCCAACCTGTTTTCCTGCACCAAGACCTTCACCGCCGTGACCGCGCTGCAACTGGTGGCCGAAGGTAAACTGCAACTGGATGCTCCCGTCGCTCGCTACTGGCCCGAGTTCGCTGCCGCCGGCAAAGAGAACGTGACTCTGCGCCACTTGCTCTGCCATCAGGCGGGCCTGCCTGCGCTGCGCGAATTGCTGGCGCCAGAAGCACTTTACGACTGGCAGACCATGGTCGACGCCCTGGCTGCCGAAGCGCCATGGTGGACGCCAGGTCAAGGTCACGGTTATGCGGCGATCACTTATGGTTGGCTGGTGGGTGAATTGCTGCGTCGCGCCGACGGTCGTGGGCCGGGCGAGTCCATCGTGGCACGGGTCGCGAAGCCCTTGGGGCTGGACTTCCACGTTGGCCTCGCCGACAAAGAGTTCCATCGCGTGGCGCATATTGCCCGTAGCAAGGGCAACCTCGGCGACGCCGCAGCCCAACGCTTGCTGCAAGTGACCATGCGCGAGCCGACGGCCATGAGCACCCGGGCCTTCACCAACCCGCCGTCTATAATGACTAGCACCAACAAACCGGAATGGCGGCGCATGCAGCAGCCGGCCGCCAATGGCCATGGCAATGCCCGCAGCCTGGCCGGGTTCTACGCCGGTTTGCTCGACGGCAGCCTGCTGGAAAGTGAAATGCTCGACGAGCTGACCCGCGAACACAGCGTCGGCGAAGACAAGACTTTACTGACCCGGACCCGCTTCGGCCTGGGTTGCATGCTCGATCAACCGGATGTACCCAACGCCACCTATGGCCTCGGCCCACGGGCGTTCGGTCACCCGGGCGCCGGCGGTTCCATCGGTTTTGCTGACCCGCAATACGATGTGGCCTTCGGCTTTGTGACAAATACCTTGGGACCGTACGTCTTGATGGATCCACGAGCGCAAAAACTTGTGCGAGTACTGGCCACTTGTCTGTAAATCACGCTTAAGGGGGCCAGGGCCGGAACCCGAAAGCCTTTGTGGTTTCAAAGCGCTGTTTATCCGGGCTAACCCGGTCTGATTTTTCATTACTTCATTTTGTGGATATCCGATGTCATCCAATAAAACGCTCGCCCTGGCCCTGTGCTTCGCTATCACCGGTTGCGCACAAACCCCACAAAATGATGCAGACGGCGGCAGCTGGTGGCCCTTCGGTTCTTCCGACGGTTCTTCCGACAAGGTTGCGACCAAAGAACCGGCCCCGGCTCCGTTGAAACCTGCTGCAACAGCCCCCGTCGCCAAGGCTGACAGTGCATCCCCCTGGTACTGGCCGTTCGGTTCCGAAGACACTGCCGACAAGATGGCCAAACCGGACGTAAAACCTGAAACCAAGCCGGTCGCTGTGGCCAAGGCTGAAGCCGATGCCGGTGGCAATTGGTGGTGGCCGTTCGGTGGCAAGGAACAAAGCACCGCCAAGGCCGTGCCGATGCCCGACCCGAAAGTCACCCAGGCCTGGCTCGACGACTACGAACCGCGCCTGCGCGAGGCGATCAAGGACAGTAACCTGAAACTTGAGCGCCGCGAAAACGTGCTGGTCGTCACGGCACCGGTAGAAGGCTCGTTCAACCCTGACCGTCCGTCCATGCTGCTGCCGGTGACTCTCGGCCCGTTCACCCGTGTCGCGAAAATCCTCGAAGTCGATCCAAAGACTGCCGTGCTGGTACTCGGTCACAGTGATACGACTGGCGCCGCACCGGCCAACGTGAAGCTGAGCCAGGAGCGTGCCCAAGCGGTGGCGGCGATCTTCCGTCTCAGCGGTCTGCAGCGTGATCGCCTGATGCTGCGCGGCATGGGTGGCGAGGCTCCGCGTGCCGCCAACGACAGTTCTGAAGGGCGTGCCCTGAACCGCCGCGTCGAGCTGTTGGTGACGCCGGCAAACACCATGGTCGCGTTGCTCAGCAAGTACAACATGCCGGCTCCGGCACCGGTGAAAACCATGGTCGCTGCGCAAGACATCAAGCCAGTGGCCAAGCCTGTGACCCCGGCGCCTGCTGCGAAGAAAGCGGCTGTGCCGGCGACGAAAAAGGCACCGGCCAAGAAAGCGGCTGCCAAGGCGCCAGCCAAAAAAGCCGTGGTGAAAAAGACTGCGCCCGCCAAAGCGGCGGTCGACACCAAGAAAGTCGCCGTCGCCGATGACACAAAGAAGTGATTCGTTAACCAAAAGGAATGCGCCATGACCCGGCCCTTGGCAGATATGCGTCGCGATTACACCCGAGATGGCCTGACCGAGGCGCAAGCCCCGGCCGAGCCGTTCGAGTTGTTTCATCAGTGGTTTGCCGACGCGGTGAACACCGAGCAAGTGCCGGTGGAGGCGAATGCCATGACGCTGGCCACCGTCGATCAGCAGGGACGGCCGCATTGCCGCATCCTGCTGCTCAAGGGCCTGGACGAGCAGGGCTTCACCTTTTTCACCAATTACGAAAGCGACAAGGGTCAGCAACTGGCAGCCAATCCATTTGCGGCCATGACGTTTTTCTGGCCAGCCCTGGAACGTCAGGTGCGTATCGAAGGGCGGGTCGTGAAGGTCACGCCTGAAGAGTCCGACGCTTATTATCAGGTTCGTCCTCTGGGCAGCCGCCTCGGTGCCTGGGCCTCGCCCCAGAGCCGGGTGATCGCCGATCGCGGCGAACTGGAAGCGCTGCTCAAGAATACCGAGCAACGTTTCAGCGATACCCAACCTCACTGCCCCGAACACTGGGGCGGTTATCGCTTGCTACCCGAACGCATCGAATTCTGGCAGGGCCGTCCGAGCCGTCTGCACGATCGCCTCAACTACCGCTTGCAAGGCACCGACTGGGTTCGTGAACGCCTGGCACCGTAACGTAAATAGCCTACCGATCGGGATACCCTGCCGCAGCGGCCGCCAGCCACTGAGGCAGGTCCCGCCGCTTGATCTTCTGCCTTTGAGCGTTCGCCAGTTGCTGAAGCATGAAGGCTCTTTTCTGTGCGTCTTTACCCGCCAATGACAACGCCAGATCGCGGTCCATCCAGCGTTTGATCCGCACGTACAGCCACCAATGGAAGTACAAGCCGGCGACGGTCGTGACAACAATGATGAAGTAATCCATGAAAATCCTTGGGTCAGTGGCGCAGATTTTGTAATTTGGCGCTACTGTGTGCCGTGTTCGAAAAAGTGCCTGTATCGGGCCTGAATGAAACCAATTTTATCCGGGCAATGCCGTGACAGGCGTCAAGCTGCGGAGTTTAATGGATACCTGTCCTATGGAGTTTGATGCTATGCGTAAGTCTGTTCTGCTGGTTGCTTCCTTTTCCACGATGGCGATGTTGCTCTCCGGTTGCCAATCGAGCCTGACCGGTGACTCCTACTCCCGTGACGAAGCGCGTCGTGTGCAGACGATTCGCATGGGCACTATCGAAGCGCTGCGTCCGGTGAAAATCGAAGGCACCAAAACCCCAATCGGCAGCGTCGCGGGCGCCGCCGTGGGTGGTGTCGGCGGTAGCTCCATCGGCGGCGGTCGCGGCAGCATTGTCGCAGCGGTCATCGGTGCTGTCGCCGGCGGCCTGATAGGCTCGGCTGCCGAAGAAGGCCTGACCCGTACGCAAGGTGTTGAAATCACCGTGCGTGAAGATGATGGCAGCATGCGCGCCTACGTGCAGGAAGTTCAGCCAAACGAAGTGTTCCGCGTGGGTGAGCGGGTGCGGATTGCCACGGTTGATGGCACCAGCCGCGTTACGCACTAAGCGGGAATGTAGGGTGAAAGAAAACCCCGATCAGGTGACTGGTCGGGGTTTTGTATTTTTGGGGGAATTACCATACTTTCCGATATCGAAATGCAACTTGGTAATCAAAAGCGGCAATATTGATCTTATGCTTGAACAGAGGCTGAAGCTCTGGCACCCACGCCGATAAAACGTCAAATCCACCATCGTAGATCTCGCTTTCCGCCATCAGGCCTAATGCATCGATTACTGAACCGTCATCACCAAGATCAGCGGAGTATTCTTTTCCGGCTGCTATTTCCGTTTCTTTGTCATACCAGTCCAATCTGATCTTCAGTCCCATCTTGGCCTCACAAATACTTTTTGATGCTGCGGTTTTTTTTAGGCGGGTCTATTTGCTTGCCTGTCAGGTGGTCGAACGAGCCTAGATGGCTTCCATCACTTGCCCGATAAGCTTCCAGCTCTCCATGCAAAGAATCCCATTCATAAATTGTTCGACCCTTGGCATCAATCCAACGCTCTCGAAGTCCGCCGCCTCCTTGTCGTGGGGTTTTCTTTTTTGCTTCTTTCAAGCCCAAGAAACCAGTGATTTCCTCTGTTTCAGGTGCAGAGTGATAGTCGTGATCGGGATTAGGAGCCCGTCTTCCTGAAACACTCACCACAATATAAACCGGCAACACCCCCGAATCCGCCGGAAACACAAGAATGAAATCCTTGTACTCAGGCGGGTACACCGGGTTCACGATGATGGTGTCGGCCGCCTTCGTCGGCGGGTAAACCCAGATGTGCGGTGCTTGCGGTGCGGCTTCCAAAGCGGGGATGCCGAGGATGTTTGAACCGTCCTCGGCCGGTGTCCAGATCAGCTCGATGCCGTCCCCAAGATCAGCCACCTGCTGACTGCCGCGCAAGGTGAATTGCGCGACATCGACCATTTCCCAGTCACGGTTTTTACCGGTGTAGAAACCGTATCCCTTGAGACTGCCGTCAGCCTGTTGCTCGACTCTGAGACGTACGCGAGTGCGGGCCTGTTTGAGGGATCGCAGTTGGTTTTCGGTATAGAGCGAGCTGTCGCCAAGGCTCGACGGTATGACCAGGGCCACCAGGCCTGCCAAGGTGGCCGCAGCGGTGCTGGCGGCGACGGCGGGCAGTGCGGTGAATGCCGAGCCGGCTAGCGCGAAGCTGCCGAAACCTGCCGGAACCGCAGTGCCACTGATTTTCTTGAGCGGCACGACACCGCTTTCATCGGCCTCGCGAGCACCGAGCAGGATCAGTTCGCCGTAGTCTTTCAGACTGTCAGTCGGAACAACACCGGAGGGATTGGTGTAGTCGATGATTGCGTCGGGCAGTTTGCAGGACTTGGCGAATACGCAGCCCGCGTGGACAACGTTGTCTTTTTTCGCTGCGACTTGAAGGTTGTCTTCGAAGATATGCTGCCTGGCGAGCATGGCGTCGTAGGCATTTTGCCTGGCATCGCGCTCGGCCAGTTCGGTGGCCGTCATGTAGCGGTGGGTGACGTGATGCCCATCGCCTGACGGTGGGTTTTTAACCCGGGGAATGTCCTTGTTGCCAGCCACTGATTGTCCTTTCGCTCGTCCATCGGCAACCCCTGAAAGAGGGGCTGCACGACGTTAACGAACGTGGCTAAGCGTGGCTGTAGGACGAATCCTGAATGTCGCTAAGAGTGTTCTCTATCGCTCAGGAAGGCAGTGCGGTGCTCTTGCGACTCGCTGCCGCCGTCACCGCATAACCGATCAATGCCGCCAGTATCGAGCCGGTCAGAATTCCCATTCGATCCATCCCGGCGTATTCACTGGTGCCAGGCACAAAGGCCAGGGAGCCGACGAACAGGCTCATGGTGAACCCGATGCCGCAAAGGATCGCCACACCCAGCACCTGGCCCCAATTGGCGCCTAGGGGCAGGGTAGCGATGCCGATTTTTACCGCCAGCCAGGTCAGGCCGTAGACACCGATGGTCTTGCCCAGCAGCAGGCCCACGGCAATGCCCATTGGCACGTCGTGGGTAAAGCTTTCGACCGTCACGCCGCTCAGGGACAGACCGGCGTTGGCGAAGGCGAACAGTGGCAGGATGCCGTAGGCCACCCACGGATGCAGGGCATGCTCCAGGGTCAGCAGCGGCGAAGGCTCGGCGTTTTTCGTGCGCAGTGGAATGCAGAAGGCCAGGGTCACGCCGGCCAGCGTGGCGTGCACGCCACTCTTGAGCACGCAGACCCAGAGGATCAGCCCGATGATCATGTACGGCCCGAGCTTGACCACGCCGAGTCGGTTCATCCCGATCAACGCTGCGATACAGGCTGCGGCCAATGCCAGGGACAAGGTCGACAGTGCGCCGGAATAGAAGATCGCGATGATGATGATCGCGCCCAGGTCGTCGATGATTGCCAGGGTCATGAGGAACAGTTTCAGCGACACCGGCACGCGTTTGCCCAGCAGGGCCAATACACCGAGGGCGAAGGCGATATCGGTGGCGGTCGGAATGGCCCAGCCACTCAGGGCGGACGGATTGTCACGGTTGAGGAACCAATAGATCAGCGCCGGCACCACCATGCCGCCAATCGCCGCCGCGCCGGGCAGGACGATTTGCGAGGGCTTCGATAGCTGGCCGTCGAGGACTTCGCGTTTCACTTCCAGGCCAATCAGCAGGAAGAACAGGGCCATCAAGCCGTCGTTGATCCACAGCAGCAGCGGCTTGGCGATTTTCAGCGCGCCGATCTGAGCCACCACGGGGGTGTCCAGCAGCCCGCTATAGAGCCACGACAGGGATGAATTGTTGATGATCAGGGCGAGAGCGGCCGCGGCGATCAATAACAGACCGCTGGCAGCTTCCAACTGAAAGAAACGCGTGAACGTGCTACGCAGAGGCAAGGTCGCTCTCCATCGATGAATTCAAAAGGTGACACACCCTAACCCGTACCGTTAGTTGTTAAAACAAAAGTTATATTCTTTTTTGTTATATACCGTTACAACGCGGACGGTCAGCAAAGGCGAGCCTAGCAGTTGCCAGACGTATTGGACCTCAGCTGTATCTGTGCATGATGTAGGTTCTTTCCTAAGCTTGTGGGCTGAGCCTTGCGACAAGGCCGACTCTTTGCTGATTCAACGAGAAAACCATCATGAGCGACAACCGACAGTGGGCCCGCGAAGCCATCCGGATTATCGAAGCCGACTTCCAGCGCAGCGCCGATACCCACCTGATTCCCTTGCCGCTGCCGGGGTTGCCGGGCATCGAGTTGTATTTCAAGGATGAGTCGAGCCATCCCACCGGCAGCCTGAAACATCGGCTGGCGCGCTCGTTGTTTCTTTACGCTTTGTGTAACGGCTGGCTCAAACCCGGTGCGCCGGTGATTGAGGCCTCCAGCGGTTCGACGGCGATTTCCGAGGCGTACTTCGCCCGGATGCTGGGGTTGCCGTTCATTGCCGTGATGCCCGCAAGCACGTCCAAGGAAAAGATCGCGCAGATCGCTTTCTACGGTGGCAAGAGCCATCTGGTGGACGATCCGACGCAGATCTACGCCGAGTCCGAACGCCTGGCGCGCGAACATGACGGGCACTTCATCGATCAATTTACCTACGCCGAGCGCGCCACCGACTGGCGGGCGAACAACAACATCGCCGAATCGATCTTCCAGCAGATGCGTTTCGAGCAGCACCCGGAACCGAGCTGGCTGATTTCCAGCCCCGGCACCGGTGGCACCACCGCGACGCTCGGCCGTTACGTACGCTATCGCCAGCACTGCACCCGCGTGCTGTGCGCCGATGCCGAGCGTTCAGTGTTCTTCGATTACTACCAGACTGGCGATGCCAGCCTGCGCCTGGATTGCGGGTCACGGATTGAAGGTATTGGTCGGCCACGGGTGGAAGCGTCGTTCCTGCCCAAGGTGATCGATGCGATGGTCAAAGTGCCGGACGCGTTGTCGTTGGCGGCCATGCATTATCTGGCGCAGCGTTTGGGTCGGCATGTGGGCGGATCAAGCGGCACCAACCTGATCGGCGCGTTGATGGCGGCGCAACAGATGAAAGCGGCGGGGGAGTCTGGGTCGATCGTGGCTATTTTGTGCGATGGCGGCGAGCGCTATGCCACCACCTATTACGATCAGGCCTGGCTCAAGGCCCAGGGGTATGAGTTGAGTGAGTTGATGGATGCCGTGGCGGCGAGTGTCGAGCGCGGCGAGCCGCTGCCGGCCAGCGTGTTACGCGCAAACATCTGACTCACCAAAGATCAAATGTGGGAGCGGGCTTGCTCGCGAAAGCGGCGGATCAGTCGACAAAGATGCTGACTGATCCGCCGCTTTCGCAAGCCCGCTCCCACAGGGGGTTTGCGTTGTTTCAGGAATTGCCGGTCAGGCTTCGAGGCCAAGAATGTCTCGGGCCACCGCTTCGGCAATCCGAATCCCGTCGACACCCGCCGACAGAATCCCGCCCGCATAACCCGCACCTTCACCCGCCGGGAACAAGCCCTTCACGTTCAGGCTTTGCATCGACTCGTTACGGGTAATGCGCAGCGGCGATGACGTGCGCGTTTCGATCCCGGTCAATACGGCGTCGTGCAGCGAGTAGCCACGAATCTGCTTCTCGAACGCCGGCAAGGCTTCGCGAATGGCTTCGATGGCGAACGTCGGCAACGCCAGGGCCAAATCGCCCAAGGCAACGCCCGGCTTGTAGGACGGCTCGACGCTGCCCAATTCGGTCGACGGTTTGCCGGCAATGAAGTCGCCGACCAATTGCGCTGGCGCTTCGTAATTGCTGCCGCCCAACACAAAGGCGTGGGATTCCAGACGTTCCTGCAATTCGATGCCAGCCAGTGGGCCACCCGGGTAATCGACTTCCGGGGTGATCCCGACGACGATCCCGGAGTTGGCGTTGCGCTCGTTACGCGAGTACTGGCTCATGCCATTGGTGACCACGCGATTCGGCTCGGAGGTCGCCGCCACGACGGTGCCGCCCGGACACATGCAGAAGCTGTAGACCGAACGTCCGTTGCTGGCGTGGTGCACCAGTTTGTAGTCGGCAGCGCCGAGTTTCGGGTGCCCGGCGTATTTGCCCAGGCGCGCGCGGTCGATCAGCGATTGCGGGTGCTCGATGCGGAAACCCACCGAGAACGGCTTGGCTTCCATGTACACGCCGCGGCCGTGGAGCATGCGGAAGGTGTCCCGGGCGCTGTGGCCGAGGGCCAGAATCACGTGTTTCGAATGGATCTGCTCGCCGCCATTGAGCTCGACGCCGACCAGTTGGCCGTCCTCGATCAAGACGTCAGTGACGCGCTGCTGGAAGCGCACTTCACCGCCCAAGGCGCGAATTTGTTCACGCATGTTTTCCACGACACCGGTCAGACGGAACGTACCGATGTGCGGTTTGCTGACGTAGAGGATTTCTTCCGGCGCACCGGCCTTGACGAACTCGTGCAAGACTTTGCGACCGATGAATTTCGGGTCCTTGATCTGGCTGTAGAGCTTGCCATCGGAGAACGTCCCCGCGCCGCCTTCACCGAACTGCACGTTGGATTCGGGGTTGAGCACGCTTTTGCGCCACAGGCCCCAGGTGTCCTTGGTGCGCTGACGCACTTCGGTGCCCCGCTCGAGAATGATCGGCTTGAAGCCCATTTGCGCCAGCAGCAGGCCGGCGAAGATTCCGCACGGGCCGAACCCGACTACGATTGGGCGCTGGCTCAGGTCGGCCGGCGCCTGGCCGACCACTTTGTAGCTGACATCCGGCGCCACGTTGACGTTACGGTCATCGGCGAATCTGTGCAGCACCGACGCCTCATCGCGAACGTTGAGGTCGATGGTGTAAATGAAGCACAGTTCGGAGGACTTTTTGCGCGCATCGTAGCTGCGCTTGAACAAGGTGAAATCGAGCAGGTCATCACTGGCGATGCCCAGGCGCTGCACGATGGCAGGGCGCAGGTCTTCTTCGGGATGGTCGATCGGCAGCTTGAGTTCGGTGATTCGTAACATGACGGGATCCGGTTCGCGGGGCGCACAACTGCGCCAAGGCGTTTGAAGCCCGCGATTATAAGCCTCAACGGATGATTCCCGTGAGGCAAAAACGATCAGTCGTTACGCGAACCGCCAAAATACCCGCAACCGCGTTGCACCTGGCCATTGATGCGCAGCTCGGCGCTCATGTGCTGCACGCTGGCGGTGCTGCTATCGACGCAACGTTGCGGCGCGACCCAGAGCTCGATGCGCTGGTTATTGGCTTCGGTGCTGAGGTTGAAGCGGCCATCGCCCAGTTGCTCTTCAACGTACGGCAGGGCCAGGGGCGGCTGACCGGCGCGGTCGATGACCATGCCTTTGCCGCTGACTCTGACGCTCCATTCCGGGCCATGGCCGGCGGCGCGCAGCGTCAGTTGCTTGAAATCGGGATCGTCGCACGCCGTGCCCGAGCGTTCGACGCGGTACAACTGCTCCAGATCGAGCTGGGTGCCGGCAGTGATCCGGCCGCGGACGTCAGCAAACAACTTGCCTTGGTCATCGGCCAAGATCGCGGCCTCTTGCAGGACGCTGGTGCCGCCGGTGTCGTTGACCACCAAACTGCGCTGCTCATTGCACGGCTGGAACAGCAACTTGCCGTCGGCCGCCGTCAATTGGCCCTGCAGGCGGGTCTGGCCCACATGGGACGCGCTTTCCCGTGGGCCATCAAGCAACTGGCAGGCGGCGAACAACGGAAGCACGGCAACAAGTACCAAGGAACGGGCAACACGCATCTTTGAGTCTCCTGACAAGTGCCGCCACGTTACTCAGGCTGACCGTTCCTCACAACCCTGCGGTGTCCTCGCGCCCCAGAAGAGAGGAAGTACGCCGAGCCTTTGTAGGAGCTGGCGAAGCCTGCGATCTTTGCTTTTTGCTTTTTGCTTTTTGCTTTTTCAGAGCTGCTGAAAATCAAGATCAAAGGATCGCAGCCTGCGGCAGCTCCTACGGGGTGTACGTGGTGCTTTTGTAGGAGCTGGCGAAGCCTGCGATCTTCTGATTTTGGCAGTCGTTTAGCCGACGTGGTAAGTCTGGCCGGTCTGCAAGCCTTCCACGCTTTTGGCGTAGGCCAGCGCCACTTCGGCGGCGGGAACCGGTTTGAAACCACGGAAGTACGGGGCGTAGCTGCCCATGGCTTCGGCCAGCACGTTCGGGCTGACCGAGTTGATGCGCAAACCGCGCGGCAGTTCGATCGCTGCTGCACGGACGAAACTGTCGAGGGCGCCGTTGACCAGGGAGGCCGAGCTGCCGGTACGAATCGGATCGTGGCTGAGGATGCCGGTGGTGAAGGTGAATGACGCACCGTCATTGGCGAATTCCCGGCCGATCAGCAGCAAGTTGACCTGGCCCATCAGCTTATCCCGCAAGCCAAGCTCGAAGTCTTGTTCGGTCATGGTGGCCAGCGGCACGAAGTTGACGCTGCCGGCGGCGCAGATCAGCGCATCGAAGTTGCCGGTCTGTTGGAACAGTTTGCGGATCGAGGCGCTGTCACTGATGTCGACCTGGAATTCACCGCTTTTACGGCCGATACGGACTATTTCGTGGCGCTGGGACAGTTCATGGTCAATCGCCGAACCGATGGTGCCAGAGGCGCCAATCAAAAGAATTTTCATCGTGCTGTACCTGAATGGGTTGGATTGAATTTAAGTTTAGAGTGGTTTTTTCCATAGATAAGCGGGCTAATAGGCAACCTTTGGTTTTCAAATGGAAACAATCCATGAGCGAAATGGACGATCTGGCGGCGTTCGCGGTGTTGATCGAGGCGGGCAGTTTTACCCTGGCCGCCCAGCAATTGGGTTGTAGCAAGGGGCAACTCTCCAAGCGCATCAGTCTGCTGGAAACGCGGTTTTCCGTAGTGTTGCTGCAACGCACTACGCGCCGCTTGAGCCTGACGGCGGCGGGTGCGGCGCTATTGCCGCAAGCCCAGGCACTGGTGGTTCAAGTCGAGCGAGCACGTCAGGCCTTGGCGCGGTTGAAAGACGACATGGCCGGTCCTGTGCGGATGACGGTTCCGGTTTCATTGGGGGAAACCTTCTTTGACGGTGCGCTGCTGGAGTTTTCCCGGCAATACCCCGAGGTGCAGATCGAATTGGAGCTCAACAATAACTACCGCGACCTGTCCCGGGACGGTTTCGATCTGGCAATCCGCTCGGAAGTGGCCAACGACGAACGCCTGGTCGCCCGCCCGCTGCTGGCCTGGCACGAGATGACCTGCGCCAGCCCCGCGTACCTTGAGCGATTCGGTGAACCACTGACGCCTCAGGCACTGGCCGAACACCGCTGCCTGCTCAACAGCCATTACAGCGGGCGCGAAGAATGGCTCTATCACCAACAGCACGAGTTACTGCGGGTGCGAGTGTCGGGGCCGTTCGCCAGCAACCACTACAACCTCTTGAAGAAAGCCGCGCTGGCGGATGCGGGCATTGCGCGTTTGCCGTCGTACTTGCTGCAAGAGGAATTGGCTGACGGGCGCTTGCGCTGGCTCCTGCGCGATTATCAGACCCGCAGCATGCCGATGTACCTGGTGCACCCGTATCAAGGCGGTTTGCCGAAGCGCACCCAAGTGCTGGCGGATTATTTGATGGGTTGGTTCAAGCGCAGTGGCGAGGCGTTGGACAGGCTTCAACGATGACGGGAACTGGCGTAACTGGATCGGCTGTAGCGGTAATGGTGTTGGAATGGATCGGCTAATGACGATCGGCGTAGGAGCTGCCGAAGGCTGCGATCTTTTGATCTTGCTCTTTTCGGAGCCGCTGAAAATCAAGATCAAAAGATCGCAGCCTTCGGCAGCTCCTACAGGGGATCCCTATCCGGCGATGGTTCGCGGTTAGTGGGCGTAACGCTTGGCAATCAGATGATCAATCGACAACTTGCCCGGCCCGGTCGCCATCAAGTACAGCAACACCGCAGCCCAGGTGCCGTGGGTTGGATAGGCATCGGGGTACACGAACAGTTGAATGGTCAGGGTCATGCCCAACAGCGCCAGAGCCGAAAAGCGGGTGGCGAAGCCGATCAGGATCAGCACGGGAAAGAAATGCTCGGCGAAGGCCGCCAGGTGCGCTGCCAGTTCCGGGGAGAGCAGTGGCAGGTGATATTCGCTCTTGAACAACGGGATGGTCGAGTCCGCCAGCCTTGGTACGCCGAGTTGTAACGTGCCGTCGATCAAGTCGATGGCCAGGCCTTCCACCTTGGTTTGTCCGGACTTCCAGAACACCGCGGCAATGGAAAAACGCGCAATAAAGGCAATCAGGCTGTGGGGGATTTTTTCCAGCCACTCGATGGCGCGGGCGACGGGATTTTGATGAAGGCTCATGGCAATACCTTGTGATGTAAATGGGTAATGACGTTGTGGCTGATCAACAGCGCCAGGGTTTGGCTGAGGTCGAAGGCGGGCGCTGTTTCCAGCGCTTGGGCCAGAGGCTGGCCGAGTCGCAGGTTCTGAATGAACGTGCTGGCGCCGTGGTCGATGGCGAAAACTTCAACCTCCAGGCTATTGCGCAACACCAGCGCATGTTGCCCATGGTCAATGTCAATACCGGTCAGCGTCGCGTCGTCCTGTTGATGCGCGGCCCAGATCGCAACCACGGCAAAAGTTGAAGTCAGCAGATTCAAGGAGGGATGAAACCCGACCGTCAGCTCAATCAGCGCCTGCGGGTCCGACAGCACGGCGGCGATTTGGCCATGGCTCAGAGGCTGCGCGTCGGCGGCGTGATAGGCCTGGACGCGCAACCGTTCCAGCCGCGCCATGTCGGCCAGATAAGGCACGCTGGCTGCCGGTTCAAAGCTGTCAATGAACTCGGAAAAGTCCTTGCCGTAATCGTTGATGAGGGGGCTTTGAGGCGGGCAACGCTGCACATACAGCCCCGCCATCGCTCGAAAGAACTCATCGCCGACTAACTGCGAAACCACGGGGTAACTGTCGGCCAGGGCATTGATCAGCGAGCTCTGCACATTGTTGCGATACACCGCGAAGCGGCTGGCGGGATCAGCGCCATTGGCACTGAGCAAGCCATCGGGGCAGGGCCGTTGCGGATCGAGCAGGGCGGCGGCAAACGCAGCTTGAGTGCTCATGATCGGCTCCCCGCGCAATGCAGCAACTCATCGGCCTGGCGGGCTTCGGCGTGCAGCACGCTGAAGGCCGGCAACTGGTTGTCGCGCTCGATCAACGTGGCGATCGGGCCGACTCGTTCCAGTGCTTGCCGGTATAGCGTCCACACCGCGTTATCGATGGGCGCACCGTGATCGTCGATCAGCAGGCGGTCGCCGAGGCTGTCGGTGTCTTCGGCAAACCCGGCCAGATGAATCTCTCCCACTGCGTGCAGCGGCAGTGCGTCGATGTAGGCCAGCGGATCCCTTTGGTGATTGATGCAGGAGACGTAGACGTTGTTGACGTCCAGTAGCAGGCCGCAGCCGGTACGGCGAATGACTTCGCTGATGAAGTCGGCTTCATCGATGGTCGAGCGCTGGAACGCCAGATATGTCGCCGGGTTCTCCAGCAGCATCGGGCGTTTGAGGGTGCTCTGCACCTGATCGATGTGCTCGCAGACGCGGTTCAGCGTCGGCGCGTCATAGGCCAGGGGCAGGAGGTCATTGAGGAACACCGGGCCATGACTGGACCAGGCCAGGTGTTCGGAAAAGGATTGGGGTTGATAGCGTTCAATCAGCGCGGCAAGCCTTCGCAGGTGCTGGAGATCCAGCGGACCTTCGGCACCAATGGACAGGCCAACGCCGTGTAGCGACAGCGGATACTGCTCGCCAATCAACCCCAGAAAATGATGAAACGGGCCGCCGGCCACCATGTAGTTTTCGGCGTGGACTTCGAAAAATCCGATGTCCGGTTGCGCACCGAGCACTTCACGAAAGTGCTCGGTCTTGAGCCCCAGCCCGGAGCGGGGCGGGAGCCCGGAAAGTATAGGGTTCATGGTCGACACTCAGGCTGGGTACGGATTACGACTTGGGTTTGTAGGCTTCCAGTTGGCCGTAACCGGTTGGCGAGGTTTTGCTCATCGTGGTGGTGCAGGTGCCCTTGGGGACAAGTTTCCAGGCATTGGCCTGATAGTCGGTTTTTGCCGTACCGGCGCAAGTAGTACCAGGGCCTGCGGCGCAATCGTTTTTGCCTTTCATGGCCACGCCGAAGCATTTTTCCATGTTGTCGTCAGCGGCATGGGCAGTGGACACCGCGGCGATATTCAGGGCAGACCCGAGAGCCAGAACCAGAGCGGTGGCGGACAGGGTGCGAGTGGTAGCAGTCATGATGTTTTCTCCGGAATTGAGCTTTGATTGGCAAGCGTTTGTGCTTGCTTACTGCTCTAGAGAAACCATAGGGTGATGCGTTACAGCTTGCCCGGAATTTTTTTCAGAAATCCTCGAAAACACTATCAATCCCCTCTGGCAGAGGAGGCCGATAAGATCCTCAGGCAATGCTGATTTTACTGACGCTGGTGATCTGACCGTTCCAGACCATCTCGTAATGGGCTGTTTGAGTGATCGATGAGAGGGGGTTGGGAGTCATCAATGCCCAGCAGTGGCTCCCCTGCATGCGCACGGAGTTGTACCGCAGACCAGGGATTCCGGCATCCTTGATGGCCTTTCCCAAGCGATGGGAGTGCGTGTAATCGACAGGATCGTAGACAGGATCGTCCATCGCAATGGACACCGCATCCCTCATGGCTTCGTCAACGAAAGTGCAGGATAACCCGCGGAAAACAAACCTCTCGTAATTGAGCCCCTGGACTTTCGACCAATACTGGTTCTGATGATGCTGCACCTCGGCCAGTGCGGTTTCCATCGTGGCAGCCAGGTACAACACGCCGAAACTGCCATCGCTGAAGCGCGAACCCGCTGGGTTGATGTGGGTGAAAGGAGCGATTGCGTAAGAGCATCCGGGGATGCCGAAGGGAATCTGCGCACGCGGTATCAGCTCAAGCCGGCCGACTTCATTTTGCAGCCTCGGATTGGTGAGGGCCTGGATCTGATACAGCACATCAAATTCGTCCGCGTTTGCCACGTCGTCAAACAGCGCAATGGGCGGAAATTTTGAATTGATCAATCGGTAGGCCTGCAACCGTTCACCGGCCAATACAGCCAGCTGGCTCACCGTTACCATTGTGCGCCTCGCAGCATATCGATCCGTCGAAACGTCTCGTACAGGGAAATCATATCCCCTTGGGACATGATTTCGAGCGGGCTACGCCCGTTGAAGAACTGGTTCTCGTTCGCCATCGCCGCAAAACCATAGACGTTTTCAGGGTTATCAAAGACAAGGCGCAAGGTGGCATGGATGTTGAGAATAAAACTGATGCGCTGCATCTGGTCTGAATCCAGGCTGACGGACCAATCGGGATCGCGCTGCTTTGCCCGGGAATACGTACTGCGGGAAATGCGCAAGATACGACAGGCCTGATCGCTCGACGCCTGCCACTTTTCGAGTATGCCTACAGCCGCTCGCAAACCCGTCACGCATTGGTCTTTGCTGAATGCTTGGGCCTGGGAGGTTGCTGTCATGGTGATCACTTTGAGTTGGTCTATAGATGCAAATATATGAAATATGTCTCTATGGAGCAAGCTTGTTCGTGTTGTAAATACGCAGACCCCGTAGGAGCTGCCGAAGGCTGCGATCTTTTGATCTTGATTTTCACCCGGATCACCGAAGAGCAAGATCAAAAGATCGCAGCCTTCGGCAGCTCCTACGGGGATCTCATTTGGCAGGCACAAAAAAACGGCCTGCGAAGGCCGTTTTTTGTTTGCCGCTAAGGCTTAACCGCCGAGGTACGCTTCACGCACTTTCGGGTCGGTCAACAGCGCTTCGCCTGTCCCTGTCATCACCACCCGGCCGTTTTCCAGCACATAGGCACGGTCAGCGATTTTCAGTGCCTGGTTGGCGTTTTGCTCCACCAGGAACACCGTCACACCGTCCTTGCGCAGCTGTTCGATGATGTCGAAGATCTGCTGGATGATGATCGGTGCCAGGCCCAGCGATGGCTCGTCGAGCAGCAACAACTTGGGCTTGCTCATCAGCGCGCGGCCGATGGCGAGCATTTGCTGTTCGCCGCCCGACATGGTGCCACCGCGTTGGGCGAAGCGTTCTTTCAGGCGTGGGAAAAGTCCGAGGACCTTGTCCATCTGTTCCTGATAATCGCCCTTGTCGGTGAAGAATCCGCCCATGGCGAGGTTTTCTTCCACGGTCAGACGGGCAAACACCCGACGACCTTCCGGGACCACGGCGATGCTCTTGCGCATGATTTGCGACGAGTCCTGGCCGACGAGCTCTTCGCCCATGTAGCGGATGCTCCCGCTGTGGGCCTGCGGCGAACCGCAGAGGGTCATCAGCAGGGTCGACTTGCCGGCACCGTTGGCGCCGATCAGGGTCACGATCTCGCCCTGGCGGACTTCGACGTTGACGCTGTGCAGCGCCTGGATCTTGCCGTAGAAGGTGGAAACGTTTTCGAACTGCAGCATTTACGCTTCCCCCAGGTAGGCTTTGATCACTTCAGGATTGTCGCGGATCTGTTCCGGCGTGCCGTCGGCCAGAGGCGTGCCCTGGTTGATCACGAAGATATGGTCGGAAATGCTCATGACCAGTTTCATGTCGTGTTCGATCAGCAGCACGGTCACATCATGCTCTTCACGCAGGATGCCGATCAGTGCCTTGAGGTCTTCGGTTTCCCGCGGGTTGAGACCGGCAGCCGGTTCGTCGAGCATGAGGATTCGCGGGCGGGTCATCATGCAGCGAGCGATTTCCAGGCGACGTTGCTGACCGTAGGCCAGGGTGCCGGCCGGACGGTTGGCGAACTCCTTGAGGTTGACCTTTTCCAGCCAGTACTCGGCGTATTCCATGGCCTCGCGTTCGCTTCTGCGGAACGCGGGGGTCTTGAACAGACCGGCCAGGAAATTGGTGTTCAGGTGACGGTGTTGCGCGATCAAGAGGTTCTCGACCGCTGTCATGTCCTTGAACAGCCGCACGTTCTGGAAGGTGCGCACCACACCTTTGAGAGCAATCTTGTGGCCCGGCAGGCCCTGGATTGGCTCGCCGTCCAGCACGATGCTGCCAGCGGTTGGCTGGTAGAAACCGGTCAGGCAGTTGAACACGGTGGTCTTGCCGGCGCCGTTGGGGCCGATCATCGATACCACTTGTTTCTCTTTGACAGTCAGGGCCACGCTGTTGACCGCCAGCAGGCCGCCGAAGCGCATGCTCAGGTCAGTGACTTTCAGGATCTCACGGCTCATTTGCGCAGCTCCATGTGGGGGCGTTGCATCGGCAGCAGACCTTGAGGACGCCAGATCATCATCAGCACCATCAAGGCGCCAAACATCAACATGCGGTATTCACTGAACTCACGCATCATTTCCGGCAACAGGATCATCACCGTGGCGGCGAGTACGACGCCCAGTTGCGAGCCCATGCCGCCCAGCACCACGATGGCGAGGATGGTCGCCGATTCGATGAAGGTGAAGGACTCCGGTGTCACCAGGCCTTGGCGCGCGGCGAAGAAGCTACCGGCGAAACCGGCGAAGCAGGCACCCAGGGTGAAGGCCGACAGCTTGATGACCGTAGGATTGAGACCCAGTGCACGGCAGGCAATTTCGTCTTCACGCAGCGCTTCCCAGGCACGGCCCAGGGGCATGCGCAGCAAGCGGTTGATGACGAACAGCGCGAACAACGACAACAACACCGCGATCAGGTAAAGGAAGATCACCTTGTTGATCGAGTTGTATTCCAGGCCGAAGTACTCGTGGAAGGTCTGCAGACCTTCTGCGGCAGTTCTATCAAAGCTCAGGCCGAAAAGCGTGGGCTTGGGAATGTTGCTGATGCCGTTCGGACCGCCGGTGAGGTCGGTCAGGTTACGCAGGAACAGACGGATGATTTCACCGAAACCCAGGGTCACGATTGCCAGGTAGTCACCGCGCAAACGCAGTACCGGGAAACCGAGCAGGAAGCCGAAGGTGGCCGCCATCATCCCGGCGATCGGCAGGCAGATCCAGAAGCTCAGGCCGTAGTAGTGCGACAGCAGCGCGTAGCTATAGGCGCCCACGGCGTAGAAGCCGACGTAACCGAGATCGAGCAGGCCAGCCAGGCCGACCACGATGTTCAGGCCCAGGCCGAGCATCACGTAGATCAGCACCAGCGTGGCAATGTCCACCGCCCCGCGAGAGCCGAAGAACGGCCAGACCAGTGCACCCACGATTAACGCGATGATGATCCAGCGTTGAGTCGTCGGCAGGGTCAGGAAATGACTGGCCTTGGCCGGCATCACCGGCAGGTTGGGCGAGGCTTTCCAGGCCGAGCTGATCTGCTGGTCGAACAGCACCCGCAGGAACATCAGCACCGAGCACACGGCGATGGTGATCAGCGTGGCAGTGCTGGCGCCATGGACTTCGAGGTTGATGCCGACAATGGTCAGTTTCAGACCGAGTACCGGGTAGGCAACCGCCCACACCAGCAAGGCGCTGAACAACGCCTGTTTAAGATTCCTAGTCATACTTTCTCAACCTCCGGACGGCCCAACAGGCCGGTTGGCCGGAACAACAACACCAGAACCAGTAGACCGAACGCCACGACGTCCTTGTACTGGTCGCCGAAGATATCGGCACCAAAGGCTTCCGCCACCCCAAGCACCAGCCCGCCGAGCATCGCGCCGGGGATGCTGCCGATACCGCCCAATACTGCGGCGGTGAAGGCCTTTAGGCCGACCAGGAAACCGGCGTTCGGGTTGATCACGCCGTATTGCATGCTCAGCAGCACGGCCGCGATGGCCGCCAGTGCCGCACCGATGACGAAGGTCAGGGCGATGATGTTGTTGGTGTTGATACCCAAGAGGTTGGCCATCTTGATGTCTTCGGCACAGGCGCGGCAGGCGCGACCCAGGCGAGAACGGGAGATGAACAGCGTCAGGCCGAGCATGGCGACCAGGGTCACCACGAACACCACGATTTGCATGTAGGAAATCAGCACTTCATGTGCGCCACCTGGCCCGATGGCGAAGTTGCCCGGGATCAGGTTGGAGATGGATTTGTCCTTGGAGTCTTGCGCCAGCAGAACCGTGTTCTGCAGGAAGATCGACATGCCGATGGCGGAAATCAGCGGGATCAGACGGTTGCTTCCGCGCAGGGGGCGGTAGGCGATCCGTTCGATGCTGTAACCGTAGGCACTGGTCACGACGATGGTCGCGAGGAAAGCCGCGGTCATCAACAGAGGGACACTGTCGAGTCCCAGCATGGCCAGCCCGGCGATGGCGATGAACGCCACGTAAGAGCCGATCATGTACACCTCGCCGTGGGCGAAGTTGATCATTCCAATGATGCCGTAAACCATCGTATAGCCGATGGCGATCAGGGCATACGTGCTGCCAATGGTCAGACCATTAACCAGCTGTTGGAAGAAGTGATAGATGTCAGGCATTACAGCGCTCCTAAAAACCTGATACGCATTTCACTGGTGGAGTCATTTTCCCGCTCGAGTCCCGTGGATCTGCATCCACTTCGAATTCGAGGTTTGCCAGCGAACCGCTGATGACGGTTTTGAGATTTTCAGGTGGGGAGACTGGCGGATCACGCCAGCGCGGCCCAATACGTTCGTAAAACAAAGCCCACGGCACGCCGTGGGCTTTATTGGCAGTCAGTCAGGCCAAGGCCTTACTGAGGCGAAACTTCAGTTTTAGGTTTGCCGAAGTGCCACTGGTAAACCACGAATTTGAAGTCCTTCAGGTCGCCCTTCTCGTCGAAAGACAAGTCGCCGGTCGGGGTTTTGAACGTGCCTTTGTGGATAGCTTCAGCCACTTTGTTGGTGTCTTCGCTCTTGGCGGCCTTGATGCCTTCGGCGATGACTTGCACAGCCGAGTAGGACGGGAACACGAACGGACCGCTCGGGTCTTCTTTCTTGGCTTTGAACGCGTCAGCCAGGGCGATGTTGGCCGGATCCTGGTCGAAGGATTTCGGCAGGGTTACCAGCAGGCCTTCGGAAGCTTCCTTGGCGATCTGCGAAATGGAGTCGTTACCCACGCCTTCCGGGCCCATGAACTTGGCTTTCAGGCCTTTTTCCTGGGATTGACGCAGAAGCAGACCCAGCTCCGGGTGGTAGCCGCCGTAGTAGACGAAGTCGACGTTGGCTTGCTTGAGCTTGGAGACCATCGAAGAGAAGTCTTTGTCGCCGGCGTTGATGCCTTCGAACACGGCAACCTTGACGCCTTTCTTCTCGAGGGTGGTTTTAACGGCGCTGGCGATGCCTTCACCGTATTGCTGCTTGTCGTGCAGCACAGCAACGATTTTCGGTTTGACGTGATCGGCAATGTAGTTACCGGCGGCAGGGCCCTGGGCACTGTCCAGACCGATAGTACGGAAGATCATTTTGTAGCCGCGAGTGGTGATGTCCGGGCTGGTGGCAGCCGGGGTGATCATGATCACGCCTTCGTCTTCGTAGATATCGGACGCCGGTTGAGTGGAGCTGGAGCACAGGTGACCCACCACGAACTTGACGCCGTCGTTGACGACTTTGTTCGCAACAGCAACCGCTTGTTTTGGATCGCAGGCGTCATCGTATTCAACGGCTTCGAGCTTCTTGCCGTCGACGCCGCCCTTGGCGTTGATTTGTTCGATGGCCATTTTCGAGCCACTGAACTGCATGTCGCCGTATTGGGCTACAGGGCCGGTTTTAGGGCCGGCAATGCCGATCTTGATGGTGTCAGCGGCGAACGAATGGCTGGCAACCCCGGCCAGAACCATAGCGGCAAACAGTTTTGAAATCTGCTTAGTAGCCTTAGTCATAGTGCTCCACTCTTACTGTTGTAGTTTTTATAGTCCTGGCGCCGTAGCAGCAGAACCGGGTCAGATATCGTTGATATCCTCCGGAAAATGCCCCCGGCAACTGTACCGGTACAGTGTAGAGCGCCGATTGTCAGCCTGGGAAGGCAGCGCCGGGGGGCAAAACCTGAGGGTGTCGCTTTATTGAAAGAAAAAGACAGAATCACGGCGGGATGTTAGCTGGCTACTACTTGGATTCAGCAGCATTCCCTGGCTTTTCCTGCATTTCTCGATCGGTAACGCAATTGCATCCGGGTTTTTCTGGCGCGCTACCGACGTTATCATTCACGTCGATTTTATTTGCGGATAGAAACCCATGACTCAAGAACCTAGCACCCTCTATGCCAAACTGCTTGGTGAGACCGCATCTATTACCTGGAAAGAGTTGGAGCCGTTCTTCGCCAGGGGTGCCCTATTGTGGGTCGATTCCGGCCTGGATTTGATCGCTGCGGCAGAGGCGGTAGCAACCGATGAAGGCGAGAAAGTCGCTGCCTGGCTGGCTGCCGACAAGGTCGCCAAGCTGTCTGAAACGCGGGCGCTGGATCTTTTCGAGCGCGATCCCGAGCTGTGGGCTGTGGTGGTTTCGCCATGGATTCTGATCCAGGAAAGGGCGACGAGCTGAACGCTTGCACTTAATTAGTGCGCTGTGTGGCCGGTTAAAAGTGTGTAGCCGAGTAGCGTGATGGCATGTTGCCGTAGAGAAAGGCCACAGAAGGGTCTTGGCGAGGGTGACGTAAACGTAACGGGAACAGTTTATTGAGCAGCCGATTGGCTGCTTAATTGTTTCTGGATGTTGGAAAAAAGATCAGGATCAGATCAAAAGATCGCAGCCTTCGGCAGCTCCTACAAAGGCACGCTGCGATGTCATGTGAACCGCAGCCCGTAGGAGCTGCCGAAGGCTGCGATCTTTTCGGGCTTAGCTCAAGCGGTCTTGCCGGTATGGTTATTCAGCGAAATAACCTTGGTCTTGCCAATCCGGTGACGATAGATCTCGCGCAAATACTTGATCGACTTCTTCACGCAATCCCGGGACAAACGAATGTCATTGATCGAGACAAACTTGTCCTTGTCGTTGATCAGCTCGCGGTACTTCTTCTCGTACATCGGTTTGATCGCGTACCAGTTTGTATCGAGGATTTTCGCCGGGTTTTCGAATTCGTTGAGCAGTTCATCGATCCGGCCTTCGTCGAAGTCTTCATTGATGATGAAGTCCAGGATCGAGTTATCCAGCGTCTCGTCGAAGCGGTACGGGTTTTTCGCAAAGCAGCGTTTGATGAAGGCCACGATCAGGGTCAAAAAGTCGTCCGACAGGCACGGGCTCTTGGCGATCAAAGTGGTCAGCGACAGGTTGGCCGAGGCGCCGATTACCAGCGCGTAACGCTTGAGCGTGGTGTTGGGGAACAGGCTGTTGAGGTGAGTCTTCAGCCGGTTCAGGTCCATGTAGGACAGTTTGTAGTCCTTGGGCAAGGACACAATCGACACCACCGACGAACAATTCTTGAAGAAGTGCAGGTCGTGCAACGCGGCTGCGTCATAGCCCGAATTCTTGTACTGCTCAAGCGAGGCGCGATAGCGCTTGGACTCGATCGGCAACAGGCTGATGCCTTCGATCGCCTGCGTGACCTTGTTGAAGTGCGGCAGGTCGATGGAGCGGAAGAACAGGTCGTCGATGTTCAGGCGTTGCGGCTCTTTTTCGAACACCTTGAACTTGTCGCTGCTCGGCGGCGGAGTTTCCGGTACGACGGACTCGGCGTAGGCAATCGCCACGGGGCCGGCCAGGCTCATGAACAGGTCGTTGGCGTCCAGGCGAATGGTTTCGCCGATATCGATGCCGGCACGACGGAAATAGTTCTGGTCGTAGTCGGTGGTGACCGCCTGCGCGGTCAGAATGTTGAAGATCTGTTGTGAGATGTACTGGTTGGCGTGCTTTTCCATGGCATTGACATCAATGTTCTGGATGTTGCCGTCATCGCTTTCTTCGGCGTAACGCATGATGTCGTTGGAGATCAGCATCATCGCGTTCCATGGGCGGATACGGCCCATGACGCTGGCTTCGCTGCTGTCTTCGTTGGCGAAGTTGTAGGAGAAGTCCCACTCTTCCGACAGGTATTTGCACAGCAGGCGACCGGCGTTGATGTGCAGCGCCTCGGACATTTCGCTGCGGTGATCGGAAATATTGGGCAGTACGCAAATGCCGCTGGTGAAGATCGGTTCGAAGACGAAGGAGTGACCGCTCTTGCTGTCGTGCTCGTCCATCGGCTTGGTGTCGAATGTCTTGTTCATGTACGAGTGCTGCTGGGCCAGGCCGAACTCCGAGGCCATGCCCGAACCGGTACCGCCGCCGGCACTGAAGATCGAGAAATACAGGCGCGACTGGTTAGCCTTGATCCCGCAGCTGTCGATCAGGTATGAGTGAATCATCTTCCAGTCAGGGCTGGAGAAGCGCTGGGTATCCTTGTTCAGGATGATTTTGGCCAGGTACTGGCCGAGGATCGGCGCGTTACCGGCGCCACCGGCGTGGACTTCCGACAAGTCCATGATTTTCATTTTGCTGTAGTCGCGCAAAAAGCCGCTTTTTTCGCCCTTGCGCGAGAAACGGATGCGACCGGCGATGTCCTTGTCCAGGTCGCCGAGCATCACCAGCGGCTCGACCAGAAACACCGGTTTGCTGGCCTTGTTCGGCCCCAGGCGCAGGTTGTTGCGAATCCACTGCGCCGGGCTGTAGCCCTTTTCGGCGTAGCGTTTGTCTGGCGACAGACGGTCTTCGTTGTTGAATTCGTTGAGATAGAACTTGCGGGCGTTGTACACCAGCTCCGCGACGTCTAGCGCGATGTTCGAACCACAACGGCCCAGGCCGATCAGGCACACCGACGGGAATTCCTGATCGCTGTGCTGTTCGTTGTCGCCTTCCAGATGGGGCGGGCGCGGGAACACCATGTCGCGCAGGCCGTCGAGGTTATCGAGAATGCGGTCGGTATTGGTTTCGGTGAAGTACAGGTATTGCTGAGTCGACAGCGGGCGCGATGGGGGCAATGGCTTTGAAGATGAGGGGCTGTTCGCCGCGGGGCTCAGGGTCAGGTCGGATATCGCGGTGGCCGGATTATTTTTAGAAGTCATTGTGCGCCATATACCTGGACTGGTCGGCTCGGCGACAAGTGTCATCGAGTCATCACGGAAGAAGATCTCGCGTCTTTGTGCAGCGCGAATATGGCCCAAGCGTCAGGGGCTGGCCTGTGCATCGCTCGGGGGAATCCTTTCCTTGATCATGATGAATCGGCCAGTACTCGATGATCTTTAATCAAAAGGAGGCTAAATGATGGCAACGTTGCCAGCGCTAGGGTTTGCCGGAATCGTTTTTCACCGATCAGCGGATTGGCCGCACAACGGATGCGCCTCCATGGGGGCCAGGGCTTCCTGGAAAAGGATCCGTCGACGCTAGTGCAGTTGTACCGCGAGCCAGGCTCAAAGGATTGACGGGGTGTTTGCGCTGATTGATTTCGGCCAGCACCGGGCGCAGCTCGGCCAGCGGCACCGGACGGCTGAGCAGGTAGCCCTGAACGAAATCGCAGCCATGGCGTTCGAGAAAGTCGTATTGCTCGAAGGTTTCAACGCCTTCGGTAACGACCTGCAAATGCAGGGTATGGGCCATGACGATAATGGCCTGGACGATTTCCATGTCCTGGGTGGCCTTGGGAATGTCCTGAATGAACGAGCGGTCGATCTTCAACGTGTTCAATGGCAGGCGCCTGAGGTAGGCCAGGGATGAATAGCCGGTGCCGAAGTCATCGATCGACAACGAGACACCGAGGGCGCGAATCTGGCGCAGTAACACCAGGGTGTTGGTGATATTGCCCATCAGCGCATTCTCCGTCACTTCCAGTTCCAGCCGCTGTGGTGCTACCCCGAAGGCGTGCAGGGCGTGTTCGATTTCGTCGGCCAGTTCTTCTCGCGCCAGGTTCAGGGGCGAGCAATTCACCGCGATTCGGAGTTCTTCGCAGCCATGGTGGGATAGCTCGCCCAAGTCTTCACAGGCCTTGCGCAGCACCCAGTTGTCCAGATCGGCAATTAGGCCGTTGGCTTCGGCAATGGTGATGAACCGATCCGGCGTGAGCAATCCATGAACCGGGTGTTGCCATCGAATCAGCGCTTCGAGTTTGGTGACCTCGCCAATTCTCAGGTCATAGATCGGCTGGTAATACAGCATCAACCCGATGTTTTCGCGCAGGGCATGCCGCAATTCTTCTTCGAGTTGCAACTCCAGGGTGGCGCGGGTTTTCAGGTTTGAACTGAAAAAATGCAGGGCATTACGACCGCAATCCTTGGATTGATAGAGCGCCAGGTCGGCGTTTTTCAGCAGTTCTTCGCACGTCTTGCCGTCTTCGGGAAACAGGCTGATGCCGATGCTGGTGGTCATGACCATGCGCCGCCCCGACAACTCGATGGGTTCCTTCATTTTCAGCATGATGCGCTGGGCCATTTGCCGCGCTTCTTCACGGTCATACAAGGTGATGAGGATGCAGAATTCGTCGCCTCCGAAGCGCGCCACCACGTCATCATGGCTGCGCACCGAGGCCTTGATGTGGCTGGCCAGGACTTTGAGCAATTCGTCACCGGCGTCATGGCCGAGGCTGTCATTGATCCGCTTGAAATGGTCGATATCGAGGAACATCACCGCGAGCATGCCGCCTTCATTGGTTTTCTCGATGAGTTTCTCGGCGAAGATCTGGTTGAAGCCTCGTCGGTTGATCAGGTTGGTCAAGGGGTCGTAATGCGCCACCTGTTGCAGCGACATGCGTGCCTGATCCAGTTGACTGAGCAGGGCGTTGACCCGTTGCAGGTCATGCTCTTTGTGTTGCAGTTTCTTGTCTGCCCATGCCGCGCTGATACCGCTGCCGATGATCAGCAGCGTCATGACCGCTACCGTCAGCCCCAGTTGCAGGTGATTGTTGTCAGCGGGCAGCGGTTCGAGGCTGCCGGCGGGCAGCACCAGGCTGAACGCCGCCATACCGGTGAAATGCATGCTCACGATGCCAGCCCCAAGCACCAGGCTGGCGGCGTATTTGAGCAACTGATGAAACACGCCGGCGCCATCGCGCAGGTGACTAGAGATCAACAGGGCGGCCAGGCTGGCACCGATGGCGATCACAATGGAAAGCACGAACAGAACGGGTTGGTAATAAGCCATCGCGTTCGATCGAAAGGCGGCCATGCCCACGTAATGCATGGTTGCGATGCCCAGGCCGATCCACACGGCGGCCCGCAGGTATTGCCAGAAATTTAGCTGAGGATGACTGAGGGTATGCATGGCCAGCCACGAGGCGGTCAGGGCGAACAACAGCGAGAGCAGGATAGTGGGCAAGTGGTAATGGATTTCGATCGGCGCCTGGAACGCCAGCATGCTGATGAAATGCATGGCCCAGATACCGCCCGCCAGACACCCCGCACCGACCCAGCACCAGAGTCGTTGGGAGGCGGGGTTTTCCACATGGCCGACCCGCTCGGTCATGCCCAGCGTGGCGAAACCGGTTGCGCAAGCCACGAGATAGGCCAGCAACACCAAAAACGGGTTATGGGTGCAATTGAGTATGACCTGCCCGCTCTCCGGTAGCCCGGTCATGAAATGCAAACCAAGCCACTCCATAGCATATCCCGTCTCTGAGTCATCCTGGCCAGCGCCATGCACGCTGGCGAATGCTTGCAGTATAGAGGCCTTGCAAGGAGCGCAAGCGGTGATGGCACAGTAGTGCCAATGTTTTTGGAATGGTCTTTAGAACGATTGGAAATAAATTGTTTTATGGCACGCGTTGGCTGCCATGGATGGGTATCAACATTACGAATAATTACAGACAGCGCGGGTGCGCCTGACTAGATTGTCGGTTCCGGGCTCGAATGCGTTGGCAGTGAAGCCCCAATAACAATAAAGAGACGGACCCATGCAGAACTCGACCCAAGCGGCGAATGCCTGGCGCATTCTGTTCCTGCTGTTCCTGGCCAACCTGTTCAACTTCTTCGATCGCACCATCCCGGCCATCATCATCGAGCCGATCCGCATGGAATGGCACCTCAGCGACTTTCAACTGGGGATCATCGGCACCGCATTCACCATCGTTTACGCCATTGCCGGCCTGCCTCTTGGGCGATTGGCCGATACCGGTTCGCGCAGCAAGTTGATGGGCTGGGGCCTGGCAACCTGGAGCGGGCTGACGGCGGTCAACGGGCTGGTGGGCAGTTTCTGGAGTTTCCTGATCGTGCGCATGGGCATCGGCATCGGTGAAGCCAGTTACGCGCCGGCCGCCAACTCGCTGATCGGCGATTTGTTCCCGGCCCATCGTCGAGCTCGGGCCATGGGCATTTTCATGCTGGGTCTTCCGCTGGGGTTACTGCTGGCGTTCTTCACCATCGGCTGGATGGTCAAGACGTTCGACAGCTGGCGCGCGCCGTTCTTTATAGCGGCAGTGCCGGGGCTGATCCTGGCGGTGTTCATGTTCTTCATCAAAGAGCCAAAACGCGGCGCGGCGGAAAGCGTGCAAGTGTCTCAGGAACGCGTGGACCGGCCGATCCGTCGAGTGCTGGCGGTGCCGACTTTCCTGTGGCTGGTCATGGCGGGGCTGTGTTTCAACTTCGCGACCTATGCCTGCAACTCGTTTCTGGTGCCGATGCTGCAGCGATATTTCCTGATGCCATTGCAGGAGGCAGCAGTGGCGACCGGGGTGATCGTCGGGGTGACCGGGCTGTTCGGCCTGACACTCGGCGGCTGGATCGCCGACAAAATTCACCAACGCGTGGCCAATGGTCGGCTGCTGTTCGCGGCGTTCAGCCTGGTCATTTCGACCGTGTGCACCGCTTGGGCGCTGCACGCCGGACGCATCGAGATCGGAGTATTCGTCGCGGTATTCAGCCTGGGTTGGCTGTTTGCCTACAACTTTTATACCTGCGTGTACACGGCGATTCAGGACGTGGTTGAACCGCGTCTGCGCGCCACGGCGATGGCGTTGTTCTTTGCCGGGTTGTATTTGCTGGGTGGGGGATTGGGGCCGGTGGTGGTCGGCGGATTGTCGGATCACTTTGCCCATAGCGCGATGCTCTCGGCGGGTGCCGAACAGATGACCGAGGCGTACAAGGCGGTCGGTTTGCATGATGCGATGTTCCTGATCCCGGTGGCGCTGTTCTTTACCATGGTGTTTCTGTTTTTGGCCTCGCGGTGTTTTGTCAGGGATGCCAAGCGGATGAAAGAGGGGTTGGTGGCGATGGTTGAGCCTGGGATTGCAGCGGCGCCCGCGGTTTAAGATCAAACGATCGCAGCCTTCGGCAGCTCCTACAGGGGCATCGTGATCGGCGGGACCCTGTAGGAGCTACCGAAGGCTGCGATCTGGGCGGCGGTTGTTTCACCACAGATCTTCAGAAAGCAAAAAGGCCCGCATCGCTGCGGGCCTTCTTGTTTCAGCGGTGGAGCAGGAGATTAACCCGCCACCAACACCCGAATCGCTTCCAGTCGCAGCGCGGCTTTGTCGAGCATGGCCAGGCCTTGCTCACGTTGCTTGCGCAGGGCAACCAGTTCGCTGTCGCGCACGGTCGGGTTGACCGCTTGCAACGCGCTCAGGCGTGCCAGTTCTTCGTCGGTATCCGCCGCCAGACGACGTTGCGCCTCGGCCACGCGCTCGGCGTGACGCGGGGTGATTTTCTCTTCGCCGGCGTTGATCCGTGGCGTCAACTGGTCGCGCTGGGCCTGGATGAACTTGTTGGCGCTGGCGCGGGGTACGCTTTCCAGTTGATCGTTCAGGGTTTCGAACGACACTCGAGTCGACAGGTCGTTGCCGTTGGCATCGAGCAGGCAGCGCAGGGCGGCCGGTGGCAGGTAACGGCCCAACTGCAGCGAGCGCGGGGCAACCACTTCACTGACATAGAGCAGTTCCAGCAACACGGTGCCCGGTTTCAGCGCCTTGTTCTTGATCAGTGCCACGGCGGTGTTGCCCATCGAGCCGGACAGGACCAGGTCCATGCCACCTTGAACCATCGGGTGTTCCCAGGTGATGAACTGCATGTCTTCGCGAGACAGCGCCTGGTTGCGGTCGTAGGTGATGGTCACGCCTTCGTCGTCGCCCAGCGGGAAGCTGGCGTCGAGCATTTTTTCGCTTGGCTTGAGGATCAGCGCGTTTTCCGAATGGTCTTCGCTGTCGATGCCAAAGGCGTCGAACAGGGTTTCCATATAGATCGGCAAGGCGAACTGATCATCTTGTTCGAGAATGGCCTCGACCAGCGCTTCACCTTCGCCGGCACCGCCGGAATTGAGCTCCAGCAAGCGGTCGCGACCGGTGTGCAGTTCGGCTTCCAGACGCTCACGTTCGGCGCGGGCTTCGTCGATCAGCGCTTGCCACTCGCCGTCATCGGCAGTTTCCAGCAGCGGCAGCAGGCGCGGGCCGAATTGATGCTGCAAGGCGTTGCCGGTCGGGCAGGTGTTGAGGAACGCGTTCAGCGCTTCGTGATACCACTGGTACAGCCGCTCTTGCGGGCTGGTTTCCAGGTACGGCACGTGCAGCTCGATGATGTGCTTCTGACCGATCCGGTCGAGACGACCGATACGCTGCTCCAGCAGGTCCGGGTGCGACGGCAGATCGAACAGTACCAGATGGTGCGAGAACTGGAAGTTGCGACCTTCACTGCCGATTTCCGAGCAGATCAGCACTTGAGCGCCAAATTCTTCGTCGGCGAAGTAGGCGGCGGCGCGGTCACGCTCAAGAATGTTCATGCCTTCGTGGAAGACCGTGGCCGGAATGCCGGAACGCACGCGCAGGGCGTCTTCCAGGTCCATGGCGGTTTCGGCGTGGGCGCAGATCACCAGCACTTTGGTGCGCTTGAGCATTTTCAGGGTGTCGATCAGCCATTCGACACGTGGGTCGAATTTCCACCAGCGCTCTTCTTCGTTGGCGTCCGGCTGGGCCTGGAAGCTGACTTCCGGGTACAGCTCGGCGTGATCGCCCAATGGCAGTTCGAGGTACTCGGCCGGGCACGGTAGCGGGTACGGGTGCAGTTTGCGCTCAGGGAAACCCTGCACGGCGGCGCGGGTATTACGGAACAGCACGCGGCCGGTGCCGTGACGGTCCAGCAGTTCGCGGACCAGACGGGCGCTGGCTTCGGTGTCGCCATCGTTGACGGCGGCCAGCAGGGCTTCGCCTTCGTTGCCGAGGAAACCGTGGATGGTCTTGTGCGCTTCAGGCGACAGGCGCCCCTTGTCCAGCAGCTCCTGAACGGCTTCGGCCACCGGGCGATAGTTTTCGCTCTCGGCGCGGAAGGCGTGCAGGTCATGGAAACGGTTCGGGTCGAGCAGGCGCAGACGCGCAAAGTGACTGTCCTGACCCAGTTGTTCCGGGGTCGCGGTCAGCAGCAAGACGCCGGGAATGACTTCGGCCAGTTGCTCTACCAGCGAATACTGAGGGCTGACTTGATCTTCGTGCCATACCAAATGGTGCGCTTCGTCGACCACCAGCAAATCCCAGCCGGCGGCGAACAACGCGTCCTGGGCTTTTTCGTCATCCACCAGCCATTCAAGGGCAACCAGAGCAAGCTGGGTGTCTTCGAACGGGTTGGCGGCATCGCTCTCGATGAAGCGTTCTTCGTCGAACAGTGCGACTTGCAGGTTGAAGCGGCGGCGCATCTCCACCAGCCATTGGTGCTGGAGGTTTTCCGGCACCAGGATCAGTACGCGATTGGCGCGGCCCGAGAGCAGTTGGCGATGAATCACTAGACCAGCCTCGATGGTCTTGCCCAGCCCCACTTCGTCTGCCAGCAGAACCCGCGGCGCGATGCGGTCGGCGACTTCACGGGCAATGTGCAACTGGTGAGCGATCGGTTGCGCACGCACGCCGCCCAGGCCCCAAAGGGAGGACTGCAACTGGCGGCTGGTGTGTTCCAGGGTGTGATAACGCAGGGAGAACCAGGCCAGCGGATCGATCTGGCCGGCGAATAAACGGTCGCTGGCCAGACGGAATTGAATGAAATTCGATAGCTGGGTTTCCGGCAGGGTGACCACTTCGTTCTGCGCATTGAGGCCGTGGTAGACCAGCAGGCCATCGACATCGTCGACTTCCTGGACCGTCAGTTTCCAGCCTTCGAAGTGAGTGATGCTGTCACCCGGCGAAAACCGCACGCGGGTGAGGGGCGCATTCCTTAGCGCGTACTGGCGAGTGTCGCCAGTGGCCGGATAGAGCACGGTCAACAAGCGGCCGTCCTGTGCCAGAACGGTGCCCAAACCCAGCTCGGCTTCGCTGTCACTGATCCAGCGTTGCCCCGGTTGATACTGCTGCGCCATGCTGCCTGACTCCCACCTTGAAAAAGCGGGCTATCTTAACGGAATGAGCCTTCAGGACCAAAGGATTACATGCGCGCGCCGATGGAGGATACGAACTTTTCGGGAGCTGAAGATCAAAAGATCGCAGGCTGCGCCAGTGCCTCCGGTGCCAAGCGGATCACAAGTTTGCGACCGATGGCTCAAGTCGCCATTCCCGCAGCCGACAGCCTGCTGACAGGAGACTGATAATATGCTGCCACCGATGCTCCCCTTGAGCGCCGTACCGATCACGTCACAGCAGGATCCGATTCGCCAACGCCCGGATATTCCGCCCGTGGTGCCGGTGCAGGAAAGCTCCAACGAAAGCACCATCGACCTGCAAAAGCGCGATCCGGAGGAGGCAGGCCTGCAGCTGCGCGAGGAACAGCGTCGGCAACAGGAACGGGAGCGCCGCCGTCGTGAGGCCGATGAAGATCCCGAAGAGCACCTGGCGATTCCCGGCAATGAGCTCAATGCCGACAACACCGTACCGGTGGTGCCGTTGATGGAGGATCAGCCGCGTCAGGGCTTGTGGGTCGATATTGAGATCTGAGCATCGGATCACTGGTCAGCGTCCGCGCCAGACCGCATTATTGGCGTAATCCTGTCGCCTTTAATCGGCAGTTGAATTCATTTCCAAGCGATGCACTGAACACCATGAGCCAAGATGACAAGCTGATCGACCTCAATACCGAACGCGCCAAGCGGGTTCATGACCTTAATGAAAAGCGCCTGAATGAAGTGCGCCAGGCGTTCGAGCAGGCGATGCCGTTGGGCAAAGCGAAGAAAAAGCCGAAGAACAAACCGAAAAAGCGTTGAAACACCCTGCATCGATTGATGCAGGTCAGTTATTTCCCTTCCTTTCACGCCCTTGTAGGGCGGCATTGATCCCGGTCAATTTTCTCTCCTGCCCGATTGGTTAACTTAGCTCCATCGCAACAGGGCAAGTGCAGGAGGCCAGTCATGTTTTTTGACAACGTGGTGATCGCCGGAGTGCTGACTGTCGGCCTCATGGTTCTGTTTTTTGCAGGGTTTGGATTTTTTATCTGGAAAGATTCGCACAAGCGGAAAAAACCGTAGGGTCTTTCTGGAGCAATGAGCACGCAAGGCATTTTGGGCGACTTCGGTCGCCCTTTTTTTTGCCTGCAAAAAACTGTCGGATGTACATAGAACTACTGTGGGAGCGGGCTTGCTCGCGAAGGCGTCAGGTCAGCCAACATCAATGTTAAATGACACACCGCTTTCGCGAGCAAGCCCGCTCCCACATTTGATTTGTGGTGTTTTTTGGGAAGATTGCAGCAATAAAAAAGGCGCGAACCTCACGGAACGCGCCTTTTTTTGTGCCGCTGTGTATCAGCTGCCGAGTGCCTTCGACGCCAGCCAGAACAGGCCGGCCGACAGGGCCACGGTGGCGGGGAGGGTCAGGACCCAGGCCAGCAGGATGGTTCTGACGGTGCCGCCTTGCAGGCCGCTTTTGTTCGCGACCATAGTGCCGGCCACGCCTGAAGACAGGACATGGGTGGTGGAAACCGGCAAGCTGAAGATGTTCGCCGCGCCGATCATGCACGCTGTGGTGATCTGCGCCGACATGCCTTGGGCGTAGGTCATGCCTTGCTTGCCGATTTTCTCGCCGATGGTCAGGACCACGCGTTTCCAGCCAACCATGGTACCCAGGCCGAGGGCCAGTGCGACCGCCAGAATTACCCAGAACGGGGCATATTCGGTGGTGGTGGTCAGGTCCTTGCGCAGTTTGTCCAGGTCAGCCTTTTCACGGGCAGCGAGGCCTGGCAGCTTGGCGACTTTCTTCGCGGTGTCGTCCAGGCATAGCAGATAGCGACGTACTTCGATGCGGCTTTCCGACGGCAACGAATGGTAGTCGGCTACACCTTTAAGGGTGCCAAGCAGCGCTGAAATGGTCGGTTCGGTCTGTTGCGGGTTGCAACGGAATTTCTCCGGCAGATCGCCTTTCACGCTTTTGCCCAGTGCCAGGAACTCACCCAGGGATTCGCGGTTGCGCTCGTAGAACTGGCTCAGGTGCAGGGTCGCATCGCGAGTACGTTCGATCTGGTAGGTGGTGCTGTTCAGGTCGAGAACGAACTGCGCCGGCACGATGCCGATCAGCACCAGCATGATCAGGCCGATACCTTTCTGGCCATCGTTCGAGCCGTGTACGAAGCTGACAGCCATCGCCGAAATCACCAGCACCAGACGGTTCCAGAATGGCGGGTGTTTCTTGTCGTCGATCTTGCGGCGCTGTTCCGGTGTCTTGTGCATCTTGGACAGCGGACGCCACCATTTAAGACTGATCAGCACCAGGGCGGCGATCAGGAAACCGGCCATTGGCGAGAACACCAGGGAGGCACCGATATCAATCGCTTTCTGCCAGTTCACGCCATCGGCCAACGGAATATCGTTGATCAGGGCGTTGGCCAGGCCGACACCGAGGATCGAACCGATCAACGTATGCGAGCTGGAGGCGGGGATACCGAAGTACCAGGTGCCCAGGTTCCAGGTGATGGCGGCGGCGAGCAACGAGAACACCATGGCCAGTCCGTGACCGGTATTCACATTGATCAGCAGTTCTACCGGCAGCAAATGGACGATGGCATACGCCACGCCCACACCGCCCAGCAGCACGCCGAGGAAGTTGAACACACCGGAAAAGAACACCGCCAGATGAGGCGGCATGGCTTTGGTGTAGATAACAGTGGCCACCGCGTTTGCGGTGTCATGAAAGCCGTTGATGAACTCGAAGGCGAGGACAAAAGCCAGGGCGAGGAAGAGGCTCACAAGCACCCAAGCATCCAGTCCGCTGAATAAATCGATCATGAAGGTTTTCTGACCCGGTCGTAAGGGGGCGCGATTATGCCAGAAAAGATGGGTAATCGATGCACTAGCTGCTCATCGGTTACATTCTTCAACGAATTAATTTGTGGCAATCCTCCCGGCCCCAGATTTTTTCAGGGTTTTACAAGTCATTGAATTCGCTTGCAAAGGCCGTAGCCACAAGGGTTTCTCCCGGCAAGGCGAGAGGCTTGAACGCGTGCGTGAAATATCTGAGAAGAGAGTCGGACAGGAGCCATTTACCTCATCCAGTGAATGAGGGGACCGCCGCCCGCTTGTAGCGGGCGCGAAAAGCATCATCGATACAGCCCGCTTTTAACAGGTGTAGATGCAGGCTCTTGAAAGAATTCAAACCGAGGCAGTCATGGCTCTTCGGCTTTGAGTTCCTTTTCCATCTTCTGTAATTCCTGGGAGAAGGCCTGGTCCTGAACGGTGGCGCGTTTACGCCAGGGTTTGCGTTCGGGTTCGGGCTGAGCGGCGTAGGTGGTGACTTCCCCGCCGTAAACTTCCTTGTAACGTTGTTCCTGGCGCTCAAGTTCCGCGCGCAGTTCGTCTTTCGTCACAGTGCTACCTGATTGAGTTGAGATTAATTCTGGTGAAACGCGCTGCATCGATTTATTGACCGCGTTCGTTGAAGGGACAATGCCTGACTCGGCATCGTTCCCTCGGAGCAATCAATTCGTCCTTGTTGCAGGCGGCCACGGCACCAGAGAAAAACAGCTGACGTAGCATCAGTCTCCTGTTTCAGCGAGCGCGTTGGCGAAGCTTATGAAATGAGCGTCAGGCGCTTGCTGCGGACAGCGGCAATGGATATTGCGCTGCCGGTTGGCGAAATCGGCAGGTAAAAAACCGCTCGCCACTGAGATGCATTATAGCGGTCGATCCGAAGAACACTATATCTTGAGAGTTAAAAGTAGTTCCTCGTGTGTGATTGTTTTGGTACTCGCAAACTTTTACCGGTAACTACGGTGCCGTGATGCCAGTTACCGCGGTGACTTTCTGGCGTCATTAAGCCGAACGAATTAATACACCGGCGCTTCTTTAAAACGTGACCGAAAATAACGAGCGTATTGCATGAGGACTAAAAACAGCAGGGCTCACCCTGAGCAACCACCGATTGCGATTATCGGTCCATGGTTCGATAATCGCCCAATCTTGGTGGCCGGTGGCTTGTGCGTCAGACCGGGAGCCGCTTGTAATAGTCGCTGACCCGTGTGGGAAACAACCGATATGAACGATCAAATGCGCAATTCCTTCGCTTCAGTGGCACCGCCGATCGTTGCCTCGCCCGCCAAGCGCATCCAGGCGCTGACCGGTGACCCGGATTTCATGACCTCTTTGGCTCGTGGCTTGGCGGTGGTGCAAGCATTCCAGGAGCGCAAGCGGCACCTGACCATTGCGCAGATCAGCCATCGCACAGAAATTCCCCGCGCCGCTGTGCGACGTTGCCTGCATACGCTGATCAAGCTCGGTTACGCCACCACCGATGGGCGTACCTATTCGCTGCTGCCCAAAGTATTGACCCTGGGCCATGCCTATTTGTCGTCGACGCCATTGGCGGTTTCGGCCCAGCCGTATCTGGACCGCATGAGTGAGCAACTGCATGAGGCCTGCAACATGGCCACGCTGGAAGGCGATGACATTTTGTACATTGCGCGCTCGGCGACCACCCAGCGGCTGATTTCCGTCGACCTTTCGGTGGGCGGGCGATTACCGGCCTATTGCACGTCCATGGGCCGGATTCTTCTCGCCGCCCTGGACGACACGTCACTGCGCGAATACCTCGACCATGCAGAGCTGCAAGCCAAGACCAGTCGCACCTTGCATACCCCCGAGACGTTGCTCGAATGCCTGCAAGAGGTACGGCAACAAGGCTGGTGCATCGTTGATCAGGAATTGGAGCAGGGCCTGCGCTCAATTGCCGTTCCGGTGTACGACGCTTCTGGCCAAGTGGTGGCGGCGTTAAACGTCAGCACCCATGCCGGTCGGGTCAGTCGCAATGAGCTGGAACAACGTTTCTTGCCCGGCCTGTTAAGTGCCAGTCGTGACCTGAGCGCGCAGCTCTTTGCCTAAGCTGTTCGATAAACGCACAGAGTCGCGTTTATCGAATTGACGCTCTTTCCCTCGGATCATTAATGTCGCGGCAGCGTCATCCGGCACTGTTGGCCTTCAGCCAGTCGCCGGATCACGCCCCAATAATAATGAGAAGAGGCATCGTCATGCGCACGTTTCCCGACTGTCGCTGTTCCCATCGGTTTAGCTGCCGAAACCGGATTGCCTGATCCCGACCTCCTTTCTTGTCGTAGCGTCAGCCCCGGCTGACACCTGTTCGACTGCGTTCTTTGCGTGGAATAAAAATAATGAACCAGCCTCAGTCTGCTGTAGGAAACTGCCTCGACGTGCAGTCCTTCATCAACACTCAACCCATTTCGCGCTACCAATGGCGGGTGGTGATTTTATGTTTCCTGATTGTTTTCCTCGATGGCCTCGACACTGCGGCCATGGGGTTTATCGCGCCGGCACTGTCCCAGGACTGGGGCATCGATCGCGCCAGTCTCGGCCCGGTGATGAGTGCGGCGTTGATCGGGATGGTCTTCGGCGCCTTGGGCTCCGGCCCATTGGCTGACCGCTTCGGGCGAAAAGTCGTATTGGTGGGCGCGGTGTTGGTGTTCGGCGCTTTCAGCCTGGCGTCGGCCTATAGCACCAACGTCGACCAACTGCTGGTACTGCGATTCCTCACCGGCCTGGGCCTGGGCGCCGGCATGCCGAACGCCACCACGCTGCTGTCTGAATACACCCCGGAGCGCAAGAAATCCCTGCTGGTGACCAGCATGTTCTGCGGCTTCAACCTTGGCATGGCCGGGGGCGGGTTCATCTCGGCCAAACTGATCCCGGCCTTCGGCTGGCACAGTCTGTTGATGATCGGCGGGGTTCTGCCGTTGATCCTCGCTGTCGTCTTGCTGTTCTGGTTGCCGGAATCGGCGCGCTATCTGGTGGTGCGCAATCGTGGCACGGACAAGGTGCGCAAGGCCTTGGCGCCGATCGACCCGACGGTGGTGGCACAGGCTTCGAGCTTCAGCGTGCCGGAACAGAAAACCGTGAAGGCGCGCAATGTGTTTGCGGTGATCTTTTCCGGCACCTACAGCACCGGCACGTTGTTGCTGTGGCTGACGTACTTCATGGGCCTGGTGATTGTTTACCTGTTGACCAGTTGGTTGCCGACACTGATGCGCGACAGTGGTGCGAGCATGGAGCAGGCGGCGTTCATCGGTGCGCTGTTCCAGTTCGGTGGGGTGTTGAGCGCAGTGGGTGTGGGCTGGGCGATGGACCGGTTCAATCCGCACAAGGTCATCGGCATTTTCTACTTGTTCGCCGGGGTGTTTGCCTACGCGGTAGGGCAGAGCCTGGGCAGCATCACATTGCTGGCGACCCTGGTGCTGGTGGCCGGGATGTGTGTCAACGGCGCGCAATCGGCGATGCCGTCGCTGGCGGCGCGGTTTTACCCGACTCAAGGGCGGGCGACCGGTGTGTCGTGGATGCTCGGGATTGGCCGCTTCGGCGCGATCCTCGGTGCATGGATGGGCGCCACGTTGCTGGGCCTGGGCTGGAACTTCGAGCAGGTGCTGACGGCGCTGGTGATTCCGGCCGCGTTGGCGACCACGGCAGTGGTGATCAAGGGCATGGTCAGCCATGCGGATGCGACCTGAGGGCAAGTTTCAGATTCTTCAGCGAGTTTGATGGCCTCTTCGCGGGCAAGCCCGCTCCCACAAGGATTGCGCATCAACCTGTGGGAGCGGGCTTGCTCGCGAAGCTTTTAGGGATCGGTAGCGAGACAACAATCTGTTCGATAAACGAACACTCAGTCGATTATCGGATTGTTTAGCGTTTTTCAGGGGCTTAACCTTCAGTCATTCCGGCGCCGAACCTCGCGCCTTTTTCTACCACTGTCGATTCATAACAACACGGGAGCCTGCCCCATGGCTGAAATCCTTTCGCTGCATGACGCGGTAAAGCAGTTCGTCAACGACGGCGATACCGTCGCGCTCGAAGGCTTTACTCACCTGATTCCTACGGCGGCGGGTCACGAAATCATCCGTCAGGGCAAGAAAGATCTGACCCTGGTGCGGATGACGCCCGATTTGATCTACGACCAGTTGATCGGTGCCGGTTGTGCTCGCAAGCTGATTTTCTCCTGGGGCGGTAACCCAGGTGTGGGCTCGCTGCACCGTCTGCGTGATGCGGTCGAAAGGCAATGGCCGCATGCGCTGGAAATCGAAGAACACAGCCACGCCGACCTGGCCAATGCCTACGTCGCAGGCGCTTCGAGCTTACCCTTCGCGGTGCTGCGTGCCTACGCCGGTTCCGACCTGCCGAAGGTCAACCCGCTGATCAAAACTGTCACGTGCCCGTTCACCGGCGAAGTGCTGGCGGCGGTGCCGTCGGTGCGCCCGGACATCACCGTGATTCACGCGCAGAAAGCCGACCGCAAAGGCAACGTACTGCTCTGGGGCATTCTCGGCGTGCAGAAAGAAGCGGCGCTGGCCGCCAAGCGCTGCATCGTCACTGTTGAAGAAATCGTCGACGACCTCAATGCTCCGATGAACGCTTGCGTGCTGCCGACCTGGGCCTTGAGCGCGGTCTGCCATGTACCGGGGGGCGCGCATCCGTCCTACGCCCACGGTTACACCGAGCGCGACAACCGCTTCTATCAAGCCTGGGACCCGATTGCCCGCGACCGTGAAACCTTCACCGCGTGGATCAACGAGTACATCCACGGTTGCGCTGACTTCAGTGAGTTCCAGGCCAAGCTGGCCGCTGCTTCGGAGGCCAAGTAATGACTTACACCACCCATGAAATGATGACCGTCGCCGCCGCCCGCCGTCTGAAAAACGGTTCGGTATGCTTCGTCGGCATCGGCCTGCCGTCGAAAGCCGCCAACCTGGCACGTCTGACTTCCTCACCAGATGTAGTCCTGATCTATGAATCGGGGCCGATCGGTGCCAAGCCGAGCGTATTGCCGTTGTCGATCGGTGACGGTGAGCTGGCGGAAACCGCCGACACCGTTGTCCCGACCGGTGAGATCTTTCGCTACTGGTTGCAGGGCGGGCGCATCGACGTCGGTTTCCTCGGCGCCGCGCAAGTCGATCGCTTCGGCAACATCAATACCACCGTGGTGGGCGACTACCATCAGCCGAAAGTTCGCTTGCCAGGCGCCGGTGGCGCGCCGGAAATCGCCGGTTCCGCCAAGAGCGTATTGATCATCCTCAAGCAGTCGGCGCGCTCCTTTGTCGACAAGCTCGACTTCATCACCTCGGTCGGCCATGGCGAGGGCGGTGATTCACGCAAGCGTCTCGGCCTGCCGGGCGCTGGCCCTGTCGGCATTATTACTGACCTGTGCATCATGGAACCCGAAGCGGATACTCATGAATTCGTGGTAACCGCGCTGCACCCAGGCGTGACCCGCGAGCAAGTGATTGCCGCCACCGGCTGGGCGATTCGTTTTGCCGATCAGGTGGAAAACACCGCCGAGCCCACCGAGGTCGAGTTGACGGCGCTGCGCGATCTGGAAGCCCGCACCGCTGCCGCCCACGGCCAAGCACCCGGAGAAGCCTGATGCGTGACGTTTATATCTGCGACGCCATTCGCACCCCCATCGGCCGTTTCGGCGGCGGCCTGTCGACGGTTCGCGCCGATGATCTGGCCGCCGTGCCGATCAAGGCACTGATGACGCGCAACCCCTCGGTGGACTGGAGCGCGGTGGACGAGGTGTTCCTCGGTTGCGCCAACCAGGCCGGCGAAGACAACCGTAACGTGGCACGCATGGCGTTGTTGCTGGCGGGCCTGCCGGAAACCATTCCCGGGGTCACCCTCAATCGCCTGTGCGCTTCAGGCATGGATGCGATCGGTACGGCGTTTCGGGCCATCGCCAGCGGCGAGATGGAGCTGGCGATTGCCGGCGGCGTCGAGTCGATGTCTCGCGCACCGTTCGTGATGGGCAAGGCCGATGCGGCGTTCTCGCGCAACATGAAACTGGAAGACACTACCATCGGCTGGCGTTTCATCAACCCGTTGATGAAAGCCCAATACGGTGTGGATGCGATGCCGCAGACCGCCGATAACGTGGCCGACGACTACCGGATTTCCCGTGCTGATCAGGATGCGTTCGCCCTGCGCAGTCAGCAACGCACGGCCGCAGCGCAGGCAGCAGGATTTTTCGCCGAAGAAATCGTCGAAGTGCGGATTGCCCACAAGAAGGGTGAAAGCGTTGTCACGCAGGATGAGCATCCCCGTGCTGACACGACACTGGAAAACCTGGCCAAACTCAAACCGGTCAATGGCCCCGACAAAACCGTCACCGCTGGCAATGCCTCCGGGGTGAACGACGGTGCGGCGGCGTTGATTCTGGCCTCGGCCGAAGCAGTTAACAAAGCACGGCCTCACCGCCCGCGCCAAAGTGCTCGGCATGTCCAGTGCCGGCGTTGCACCTCGGGTGATGGGCATCGGCCCGGTGCCAGCTGTGCGCAAATTGACCGAGCGCCTGGGCCTGGCGGTCAGCGATTTCGACGTGATCGAACTCAACGAAGCGTTCGCCAGCCAAGGCTTGGCGGTGTTGCGTGAACTGGGATTGGCAGATGACGCGGCGCAGGTCAACCCGAACGGTGGCGCCATTGCCTTGGGCCATCCGTTGGGCATGAGCGGCGCACGACTGGTACTGACCGCGCTGCATCAGCTGGAAAAAACCGGTGGCAAGAAAGGTCTGGCGACCATGTGCGTCGGTGTCGGCCAGGGTCTGGCCTTGGCGATCGAACGGGTCTGACACGCTTGGCTGTGAATAAAGCGTCGACTAATAAGAACTGAGGAAAGCGTAATGACTGACAAGCCTGGTTACCGTCGCCCGCAGGCGGGCACTCAGCCGGAATACCTGCACCCTCCTTATCAATCCACCAACCTTCGCTCGCCCTCCAAGCCGTTGGTGTTTTTGCCTCATTCACTGTCGGAAATCACCGGGCCGACCATCGGCGCCGAGCGCATCCAGGAGCAGGACAATGACCTGACTGCCCAGCACTCGGGCGAACCATTGGGTGAACGAATCATCATTCACGGCCGTGTGCTGGATGAAAACGGTCTGCCGGTGCCGGGCATTTTGGTAGAGATCTGGCAGGCCAACGCCGCCGGTCGCTACAACCATGCGCGTGACCTGCACGACGCGCCGCTGGACCCTAACTTCACCGGCACCGGCCGTACCGTGACCGACGCCGATGGCTGGTATCAGTTCCAGACCATCAAGCCAGGCGCCTATCCGTGGGGTAACCATCACAACGCCTGGCGCCCGGCGCACATCCATTTCTCACTGTTCGGGCCGAGTATTCTCACGCGGCTGGTGACCCAGATGTATTTCCCGGGCGACCCGTTGCTGGCTTACGACCCGATCTACAACTGCGTGCCGGATACGAGTGCCAAAGAGCGCCTGATCGCCCGCTTCGACCTGGAAAAAACCATCCCTTCCTATGCCCTCGGTTATCGCTGGGACATCGTCTTGCGCGGCCGCGAAGCCACGCCGATGGAGAAATAAGATGACGCTGAACGCGACCACGTCCCACACCGTCGGGCCGTATTACCACATCGGCCTGACCTGGCTGAACCGTGAAGACCTGACCGTTGCACAAACCCTCGGCGAGCGCGTGGCGATCACCGGGCAAGTCGTCGATGGCAACGGCGACTTCGTCAACGACGCGATGCTCGAAGTCTGGCAGGCCAACGCCGCCGGCAAGTACGACCATCCCGAAGACGACCAAGACAAACCCCTGGACCCGAATTTCGAAGGGTTTGGCCGGGTGCCGGTGGATGCAGAAGGGCGCTTTCGATTTACCACGATCAAACCGGGCACAGTGGAAGGCCTGAAGGGCACGACCCAGGCGCCGCATTTGGTGGTGCTGGTGTTTGCTCGCGGGTTGGTGAAGCACTTGCTGACGCGGATTTACTTTGATGGCGAACCGGCCAACGTGGCGGACCCGTTGCTGGAGTGCGTGCCAGCCGAACGCCGTAGCACCTTGCTGGCGAAGCGGGATGCTGCGGGTGTTTATCAGTGGAATGTGATTTTGCAGGGGACGGATGCCGAGACGGTGTTCTTCGATTATTGAAATCAAGATCAAAAGATCGCAGCCTTCGGCAGCTCCTACCGGGAAGGGGTATGGTTCCTGTAGGCGCTGGCGTCTCCTGCGATCTTTTGGCGCCTGCACAACGACCTTTGATTTCTACGCGTCGGCCTGACCGGCCCCACGCTTGCAAGGACTGTTTATGAACCAGCGACCGGGCAATCAATTGTTCGATGCCTACTTCACGGCACGCGACATGCGTGAGGTGTTCTGCGATCAGGGCCGGGTTCAGGCCATGCTTGATTTCGAAGCGGCACTGGCCCGGGCCGAGGCGCGGGTTGGGCTGATTCCGCAGACGGCTGTTGCGTCTATCGACGCGGCATGTCGGGCCGAACATTACGACTTCGCCGCGCTGGGTGAGGCGATTGCCACGGCGGGCAATTCGGCGATTCCTCTGGTCAAGGCGTTGGGCGAGCAGATCGCCAAGAACGATGCCGAAGCCGAGCGTTACGTGCATCTGGGCGCGACCAGCCAGGATGTAATGGACACCGGCCTGGTGCTGCAACTGCGCCGCGCGCTGGAATTGATCGAAGCTGATCTGGCGCTCCTGGGGGAAACCCTCGCGACCCAGGCTTGGCGTTACGTCGCCACGCCGCTGGCCGGGCGCACCTGGCTGCAGCATGCGACACCGGTCACCCTCGGCATGAAAATCGCCGGTTGGCTGGGGGCGGTGACGCGCAGCCGTCAGCGTCTGCTGGAACTCAAACCGCGCCTGTTGGTGCTGCAATTCGGTGGTGCCTGCGGCACCCTCGCGGCCCTCGGCGAGCAGGCAATGCCGATTGCCGAAGCCTTGGCCGCAGAACTGCAACTGACCTTGCCGGAACAACCCTGGCACACCCAGCGCGATCGTCTGGTGGAGTTTGGCGCGGTGCTCGGACTGATCGCCGGCAGCCTCGGCAAACTCGGTCGTGACATCAGCCTGTTGATGCAGACCGAGGCCGGCGAAGTGTTCGAACCGTCGGCGCCGGGCAAGGGCGGTTCCTCGACCATGCCGCACAAACGCAACCCGGTGGGTGCGGCGGTGCTGATCGGCGCGGCGACGCGGGTGCCGGGTTTGCTCTCGACCTTGTTTAGCGCGATGCCGCAGGAGCACGAACGCAGCCTGGGCCTGTGGCATGCCGAATGGGAAACCCTGCCGGAGATTTGCTGTTTGGTGTCAGGCAGCCTGCAACAAGCGCTATTGGTGGCCGATGGACTGGAAGTGGACGCCGACCGCATGACGCGCAACCTCGATCTGACCCAGGGCCTGGTGCTGGCCGAAGCCGTGAGCATCGTGCTGGCGCAACGGGTCGGCCGCGACACTGCGCACCATCTGTTGGAGCAGTGCTGCAAACGCGCAGTGGCCGAGCAACGTCATCTGCGCGCGGTGCTCGGTGACGAGCCGCAGGTGACTGCCGAGCTGTCGGACGCCGAACTCGATCATCTGCTGAACCCCGCCCATTACCTCGGTCAGGCCCATACCTGGGTCGAGCGAGCGGTGGCTGAACATTTTGCGTTGATAGCTTGAAGGAGACTGCCGTGGCATTCGTACAACTCGCCGAGGGCGAACTGCACTACCAAATTCAAGGGCCGCAACTCGATGGACCGGCGGATGCGCCGGTGTTGGTGCTGTCCAACTCGCTGGGCACCGACCTGCACATGTGGGACGCGCAAATCCCTGCGTTCACCGAGCATTTTCGGGTGTTGCGCTTTGATACCCGTGGTCACGGCCAGTCGTTGGTGACGCCGGGGCCGTACAGCATCGAGCAACTGGGCCGCGACGTACTGGCGCTGCTGGACGCGCTGCACATCGACCGCGCGCATTTCTGTGGGCTGTCCATGGGCGGGTTGATCGGCCAATGGCTGGGGATCAATGCCGGTCAGCGTTTGAACAAACTGATCGTGTGCAACACCGCGGCGAAAATCGGCGACCCATCGGTGTGGAATCAACGGATCGAAACCGTGCTGCGTGACGGCTCGGCGGCGATGGTTGCCCTGCGCGATGCGTCGATTGCGCGCTGGTTCACTGCGGATTTTGCCGAGGCCAATCCGGCAGCGGTTAAGCGGATTACCGACATGCTCGCGGCAACTTCGCCTGAAGGTTACGCGGCCAATTGCGCGGCGGTACGTGATGCCGATTTCCGCGATCAGTTGTCTTCGATCAAGGTGCCGCTGCTGGTGATCGCCGGCACTGAAGACGCGGTGACGCCACCGTCCGGCGGGCATTTCATTCAGGAACATGTGCAAGGTGCCGAGTACGCCGAGTTCTACGCCGCACACCTGTCCAACGTCCAGGCCAGCGCTGCGTTCAGCGACCGGGTTCTGGCATTTTTGTCAGCTCATTGAGGGGATTGTTGTGGACGAGAAACAACGTTACGACGAGGGCCTGAACGTTCGCCGCGCAGTACTGGGCGACGCCCATGTCGATCGCAGCCTGAATGCGCTGACCGAATTCAACTCGGAGTTCCAGGAGATGATCACCCGCCACGCTTGGGGCGACATCTGGACCCGCCCGGGCCTGCCGCGCCATACCCGCAGCCTGATCACCCTCGCGATGCTGATCGGCATGAACCGCAACGAAGAACTCAAACTGCACCTGCGCGCCGCCGCCAACAATGGCGTCACCCGCGGCGAGATCAAGGAAGTGATCATGCAGAGCGCGATCTACTGCGGCATCCCGGCGGCCAACGCGACCTTCCACCTGGCCGAGTCGGTGTGGGATGAGTTGGGGGTTGAATCGCGGGAGTAACTGTCCACCACCCACCTGTGGGAGCAGGCTTGCTCGCGAAAGCGGTTTAACATTCAGCATTGATGCAAGCTGATGCACCGCTTTCGCGAGCAAGCCCGCTCCCACATTTGGTCTGTGTTTACAGCAAGCTGATCGGATAGCTGACGATCAACCGGTTTTCGTCGAACTCGTTGTTGCTGAAGTCGCGGCGGATGGTGGAATTGCGCCATTTGACGTTGAGGTCTTTGAGCGTGCCGCTCTGCACGGTATAGGCCAGTTCGCTTTCGCGGCCCCATTCCTTGCCGTCGCTGGTGGTTGCGGTGTGTACGTTGTCGCCGCTGATGTAGCGGTTCATCAAGGTCAGGCCCGGCACGCCGAGGGCGGCGAAGTTGTAGTCGTGGCGCAATTGCCAGGATCTTTCCTTCGCGTTGTCATAGCTGGCGTTGTAGCTGTCGTTGGCCAACGTGCCGCCGCTGGTGCCGTTGACCCGCATCCAGGCGCTGTCACCGCTCAGTTTTTGCAGGCCGATGTAGAAGGTGTTGCCGCCATATTTGGCCGAGAACAGGCCCGACCACGTCTTGTTGTCCAGCTCGCCGGCCCGGGCGCTGCCATCATCCTTGCCGTAGAAGAACCCGAGATTGGCGCCCAGCGTCCAGTCGCCCAGCGGTTGGGTGTGGATCAGGTTGACGTATTGCTGGCTGTAGATGTCCTTGAGTTCAGCGTTCCACAGGCCGATCTGAGTGCGTTTGCCGTTGAAGGCATATTCCCCGCCCTGGAAGTTGAAGCGGTCTGAAGTGAATGCCGTTTTGCCGGTCATCGACATGTCATTCATGCTGCTGTCATCGCGCGGGCTGTTGGCGCGGAACTGGCCGCCGTAGAGGGTCAGGCCGTCAATTTCCTTCGAGGTGATCTGGCCGCCACGGAAAGTTTGCGGCAGCGAGCGACCGTCGTCGGAACGCAGGATCGGCAGCACCGGCATCCATTCGCCGACCTTCACTTCGGTCTGGGACAGCTTGGCCTTGAGCGCCACGTTGGTGCGACCGAAGTTGTCCGCCGGGCGACCATCGTGATCCAGCGGCAACAACTGCGTACCGCCGGTGCCTTTGCCGCCGTCGAGCTTGACCGAGTACAAACCCAGCACGTCCATGCCAAACCCGACGGTGCCCTGGGTGAACCCGGACTTGGCGTCGAGGATGAAACTTTGCGTCCACTCTTCAGCCTTGCCCTGGCTTTTGGTCGGGTTGGTGAAGTTACGGTTGATGTAGAAATTGCGCAGGTTCAGGTTGACCTTGGCGCCTTCGACAAAACCGGCTTCCTCGGCCATGGCGGGCAGAGCCGCAGTGGCCAATGCGATGGCGATCAGGCTGGGAAAGAAATACTGCGCGGTGGAAGGGGTCATGGGCTCGGGTCTCTCTAATTCTTGGGGATGAAACGGGGCGGTGCCGCAACGTTTGGGTTGCAGACATAAGATGTCGAATTCAGAAAAGCGAGGACGAAGTCAACCGGACAGGGCAGGGCGCGAGGACATGGTGTCGAACCTGTTGTTATTGGTTTTGTGCGACAGATGGTGAGGGAAAGGGACTAAACGGTTCAATCGGCGAGGGCGGGTTCTGGGCGATTATCGAACGGCAAAAGATCAAAAGATCGCAGCCTTCGGCAGCTCCTACATAAAATCGCACCTTCGTAGGAGCTGCCGAAGGCTGCGATCTTTTGATCTGGCTTTTCCCGCCGCCAACAAAAAGCCCACCAATCGGTGGGCTTCGTGTTTTTACGGCGCTATCAGAACAATTTCATCTTCGGCGCTTCTTCTTTCAACGGCTCATGCTTCGCCGTCTGTTCATTCCAGCCACCACCCAACGCCTTGTACAGATTGACCGCACTGGTCAGCTGCGCCAGACGGTCGGTGATCAGCGCTTGTTGGGCACTGAACAGCTGGCGCTGGGCATCGAGGAAGGTCAGGTTGCTGTCGACACCGATGCGGTAGCGACGCTCGGCCAGACGGTAGTAGTCCTGGTTGGCGCTGACGAAATCACGCTGAGCCTGCAACTGCTCGGTGTAGGTCTGGCGTGCGGCCAGGCCATCGGCAACTTCCTGGAAGGCCGTTTGAATGGACTTCTCGTAGTTGGCCACGCCGATGTCTTTCTGGATTTTCGAGTAATCCAGACTGGCGCGCAGGGAGCCGGCGTTGAAGATCGGCAAGTTGATCTGCGGCTGGAACAACCAGGTGCCCGAACCGCCCTTGAACAGACCGGACAGGTCCGGGCTCAGGGAGCCGGCATTGGCGGTGAGGCTGATGCTCGGGAAGAACGCAGCCCGTGCCGCGCCGATGTTGGCGTTGGCAGCCTTGAGGTTGTACTCGGCCTGAAGGATGTCTGGACGACGTTGCAGCAAGTCCGATGGCAGGCCGGCCGGCACTTCGCTCAGCACGTCGTCCGACAGTGGCTTGGCCGCTTGCAGATTGGCCGGAATACCGGTGCCGAGCAGCAGCACCAGGCTGTTTTCATCCTGGGCGACCTGACGGGTGTATTTGGCCAGTTGCGCACGGGCGTTTTCCACCGAGGTACGCGACTGGGCCAGATCCAGCGCCGAAGCGACACCCACTTCGTTGCTGCGCGAGGTGAGCTTGTAACTCTCCTCGTAAGCGCCGAGGGTTTCCTGGGTCAGTTTCAACAGCTCTTTGTCAGCCTGCCAGGTCAGGTAGGCATTGGCCACACTGGCCACCAGACTGATCTGCGTGCTGCGGCGTGCTTCTTCAGTGGCGAAGTATTTCTGCAGGGCTTCTTCGCTCAGGCTGCGAACCCGACCGAACAGGTCGAGTTCATAGGCGCTGATGCCGACGGTGGCGGAGTAGGAACTGCTGATGTTCGCTTCGCCGGTCTGCGAGGCCCGCTCCGGAACTCGCTGACGGCTGCCGCTACCGTTGGCCGAAACGGCCGGGAACAGATCGGCACGCTGAATGCGGTATTGAGCCGCATAAGCGTCGATGTTCAGCGCAGCGACGCGCAGGTCACGGTTGTTCTCTAGCGCGGTCTGAATCAGCTGTTGCAGCGCCGGGTCGTGGAAAAACTGCTTCCAGCCTTGTTCGGCAGCGGCCTGGTTAGGCGCCTGGGCCGGCGAATACGCCGGGCCTTGCGGGTATTGGCCCGCCACCGGAGCTTCAGGCTGCTGATAATCGGGTATCAGCGAGCAGCCGCTCAGCACGAAGGCGGCGACTGCGATGGAGAGTAGCGACTTGCTCATTAGCCAGCCTCTTTAGATGGTTCAATGGCGTCATCCTGGTCGGCGACTTTGCGCTGGCCCATGGACGACACGGTGACAAAGAACAAGGGGACCCAGAAGATCGCCAGCACAGTGGCAGTGATCATACCGCCAATCACACCGGTACCGATCGCATGCTGGCTACCCGAACCTGCGCCCGTGGAAATGGCCAGCGGAACCACACCGAGCACGAACGCGAGCGAGGTCATGATGATCGGTCGCAGGCGCATCCGGCAGGCTTCGATCGCCGCATCGCGCAGGCTACGTCCTTGCTCATGCAGTTCCTTGGCGAACTCGACGATCAGAATGGCGTTTTTCGCTGCCAGACCGATCGTGGTCAACAGCCCCACCTGGAAGTACACGTCGTTGGACAGGCCACGCATGCTGGTGGCCATCAGCGCACCGATAATCCCCAGCGGTACCACCAGCATCACCGCGATCGGGATCGACCAGCTTTCATACAGCGCCGCCAGACACAGGAACACCATCAGCAGCGACAAGGCGTACAACGCTGGCGCTTGCGAGCCGGACAGACGTTCCTCGTACGACAGGCCCGTCCAGGAAATACCGACACCGGCCGGCAGTTTCTTGGCCAGGGCTTCGACTTCGGCCATCGCCTCACCGGTGGAATAACCTGGCGCCGGGGCACCGAGGATTTCCATCGCTTCCACGCCGTTATAACGGGCCAGTTTCGGCGAACCGTAGATCCACTCACCCTTGGCGAACGACGAGAACGGAACCATGGTGCCGGCGCTGTTGCGCACGTACCACTTCTTCAGGTCCTCAGGGCTCATGCGAGCACCAGGCAGGCCCTGGATGTAAACCTTCTTCACTCGACCGCGGTCGATGAAGTCGTTCACATAGCTACTGCCCAGGGCAATCGACAGGGTGTTGTTGATGTCGGTGAGGGTCACGCCCAGGGCGCTGGCCTTCTCATCGTCGATTTCCAGCTGGTATTGCGGCTCGTCGTTCAGGCCGTTAGGACGGACTTGCGACAGGACTTTGCTTTGCGCTGCCATGCCGAGGAACTGGTTACGTGCCTCCATCAGTTTTTCGTGACCGATACCGGCGCGGTCCTGAAGGAACACGTCGAAACCGGTGGCGTTACCCAGTTCCAGTACCGCCGGCGGGGCGAAGGCAAACACCATGGCATCACGGAAGGTAAAGAAGTGCTGCTGGGCACGGGCCGCGAGTTTGAACACGCTGTTGTCGGCGTTACGTTCTTCCCATGGTTTGAGCATGATGAACGCCATACCCGAACTCTGACCACGGCCGGCGAAGTTGAAGCCGGTCACGGTAAACACCGAGGCAACTGCATCGCCTTCACCGCCCTCCGAGCTCGGACGCAGCAGGAATTCGCGCATTTCGTCCACGACCACTTGCGTACGCTGGGAGGTGGAACCGGCCGGTGTCTGCACTTGAGCAAACAGTACGCCTTGGTCTTCTTCCGGCAGGAACGCTGTTGGAATACGGGTGAACAGCCAGATCATGCCGACCACAATGATCAGGTACGCCAGCAGGTAGGGAGCCTTGTGCGTGAGTATATTGCCCACGCCGCGCTCGTAGCTTTTGACGCCACGGTCGAAGCTGCGGTTGAACCAGCCGAAGAAGCCGCGTTTCGGCGTGCCGTGCTCACCTTTCGGTATCGCCTTGAGCATGGTTGCGCAAAGCGCCGGGGTGAAGATCAACGCCACCAATACCGACAAGGCCATGGCCGAAACGATGGTGATCGAGAACTGCTTGTAGATCACACCGGTAGAACCACTGAAGAACGCCATCGGCAGCAGTACCGCCGACAGCACCAGGGCGATACCGACCAGGGCACCCTGGATCTGCCCCATGGATTTCTTGGTGGCCTCCTTGGGTGACAGGCCTTCTTCGCTCATGACCCGTTCGACGTTTTCCACCACGACGATGGCATCGTCCACCAGCAAGCCGATGGCCAACACCATACCGAACATGGTCAGGGTGTTGATGCTGAAGCCGAACGCCGCGAGGATCCCGAACGTACCCAGCAATACCACCGGCACGGTCATCGTGGTGATGACGGTGGCGCGGAAGTTTTGCAGAAACAGGAACATCACCAGGAACACCAGCACGATCGCTTCGACCAGGGTTTCAACCACGCCCTTGATCGACTCGGTCACCACCGGGGTGGTGTCGTACGGGAACACCACTTCCATCCCTTCCGGGAAGAACGGCTTGAGGGTGTCAATGGTATTGCGCAGGGCTTTTGCGGTGTCGAGGGCGTTGGCGCCGTTGGCCAGTTTCACCGCCAGACCGGAAGCCGGGGCGCCGTTGAACTGGGCGCTGATCGAGTAGTTTTCGCCACCCAGACCGACTTCCGCAACGTCGCCGACACGTACTTGCGAGCCGTCCTTGTTGACCTTCAACAGAATCGCCTTGAACTGCTCGGCAGTCTGCAGACGGGTCTTACCGATGATCGTCGCGTTCAGTTGCTGGTCGGGCAGGGCAGGCAAGCCGCCGAGTTGACCGGACGAGACCTGGACGTTCTGCGCCGCGATGGCGGTTTTCACGTCTACCGGGGTCAGGTTGAAGTTGTTCAGCTTGGCCGGGTCCAGCCAGATCCGCATTGCGTACTGGGCACCGAAGACCTGGAAGTCACCGACACCGGCGGTGCGCGAGATCGGGTCCTGCATGTTCGACACGATGTAGTTGGACAGGTCGTCCTTGGTCATGCTGCCGTCGCGCGACACCACGCCGATGACCATCAGGAAGTTTTTCACTGACTTGGTCACGCGGATGCCCTGTTGCTGCACTTCTTGCGGCAGCAGCGGGGTGGCCAGGTTCAGCTTGTTCTGGACCTGAACCTGCGCGGTATCGGAGTTGGTGCCCTGCTCGAAGGTCGCGGTAATGGTCATGTTGCCGTCGGAGTTACTTTCCGACGAGACATAACGCAGGTTATCGATACCGTTGAGCTGTTGCTCGATCACTTGCACCACGGTGTCCTGCACGGTTTGTGCGGATGCGCCCGGGTAGGTCACCGAGATTGCAATAGCTGGAGGCGCAATGCTCGGGTATTGATTGATCGGCAGTTTGAGAATCGATAGAGCCCCGACCAGCATAATCACCAGGGCAATTACCCAGGCGAAAATCGGACGGTCGATAAAAAATTTCGACATGGTTTACTCCCCTTTGCCGCCGGTAGCAGTATTAGCTGCCTGTGCGGTGGCTGGGCTCTTTGCGGCAACGTTAGTGGCTTCAGTGGCTTTCACTTCAACGCCAGGTCTGACGAATTGCAGCCCTTCGGTGATCACGCGATCGCCTGCCTTCAGCCCGTCTTCAATCAGCCATTGGTTACCGACGGTTCGGCTGGCCTTGAGCTGACGCAGTTCGACCTTGTTGTCCGGACCGACGACCAGCGCGGTCGGAGAGCCTTTGAGGTCGCGGGTCACGCCTTGTTGCGGGGCCAGGATCGCCGCGCTGTCCACACCAGCCTGCAACTTCGCGTGAACGAACATGCCCGGCAGCAGGGTGTGATCAGGGTTCGGGAACACGGCACGCAGGGTCACGGAGCCAGTGGTCTGGTCAACCGACACTTCGGAGAACTCGAGTTTGCCGTCCAGCGGGTACTGGCTGCCGTCTTCGAGCGTCAGCTTGACCGCGGCGGCATTATCGCCAGCCTTCTGCAGACGACCGCTTTCCAGTTCGCGACGCAGCTCAAGCAGCTCCACCGAAGATTGGGTGACGTCGACATAGATCGGGTCCAGTTGCTGGATAACGGCCATGGCGTCGGTCTGGCCATTGCTGACCAGCGCACCTTCAGTCACCGACGAACGGCCGATGCGACCGGAGATCGGTGCGTAAACCTTGGTGTAGCGCACGTTGATCTGGGCGCTTTGCAGGGACGCTTCCGATTGCAGGCGGTTGGCCAGCGCGGTGTCGTATTCCTGACGGCTGACAGCCTGTTCGTCGACCAGTTGCTTGTAGCGGTCGGAGATCGACTTGGTCGAACGCAGGTTGGCTTCGGCGCTTTTCAGGGTCGCGTCATAGACCGATGGGTCGATCTGATAAAGCTGTTGACCGGCCTTGACGTCGCCGCCTTCCTTGAACAGTCGCTTGAGAATGATGCCGTTGACCTGTGGGCGAACTTCGGCGATGCGGAACGCGCTGGTGCGCCCCGGAAGTTCGGACGTCAGGGTGAAGGCTTGAGGTTGCAGGGTTACGACGCCGACCTGAGGGGTTGGTGCGGCAGGTGCCGCCTCTTCCTTTTTACATCCGCTGAGCAGCGATGCCAGGGCGACGGCAGTAACCAGAGCGGTAACAGCTGGCTTGAATTGCATGAAGATCCTCGGGTCAGGCGCGCACATGGCGCACAAGAAATGTGGAAGGTTAAAAAATTTTTGCCGGGTGGATAAGTAGCTTGCTAAGGAATATACTTACGTTCATGGTTGTTTGTAAAGGTCTTGGCGATGTATCCATACGGTTACAAAAGCCATCCAAAGGTTCGCGAGCGCTCGCCCCACTTTTCTTCAGCTGATATTCAGATTTCGCTGAAGCACCCCTGATTGAGGTTTTACTGCCATGGTCCGTCGTACCAAAGAGGAAGCTCAAGAAACCCGAAGCCAGATACTCGAAGCGGCAGAAAAAGCCTTTTACGAGCGAGGCGTGGCCCGCACGACACTGGCGGATATCGCTACCCTGGCCGGCGTGACTCGCGGGGCCATCTACTGGCATTTCAGTAACAAGGCGGATCTGGTGCAGGCGATGCTCGATACCTTGCATGAGCCGCTGGATGAAATGGCCAAGGCCAGTGAAAGCGAAGATGAACTCGATCCGCTGGGCTGTATGCGCAAGCTGTTGATTCATCTGTTCCATCAAGTTGCGCTGGACCCGAAAACCCGACGCATCAATGAGATTCTGTTTCATAAGTGCGAATTCACTGATGAAATGTGCGACCTGCGCCAGCAGCGCCGAACGGTCAGTCTCGATTGCAATGTGCGAATCGCTCTGGCCCTGAGTAATGCGGTGAATCGCGGGCAGTTGCCGGAAAATCTCGACACTGCTCGCGCGGCCATCAGCCTGCATGCGTACGTCGATGGCATTCTGTATCAGTGGCTATTGGCTCCCGACAGCTTTCAACTGCACACCGAAGCCGAGCGCTGTGTCGATACAGGGTTGGATATGCTGCGCTTGAGTCCCAGCCTGCGCAAATGAAACAAAATGCGTAATTGGATCCATTTATGTCAAGGGTGAAGCGAGAAGATCTTCGCTTCATTCGCCTTTTTGTAATCGGGTGCTTTTATATAGGTACGTTCGCTAACTTGATAGGTAGCGAGCTACGTATTTTGTAGGAATTTTGTGTCGAGTCTGTGAATGAATGGTAACAACCCGGGCTACAAGGGCGCCGAGCAGCCGATCAAGGGCATCGCACTAATTTGCCTGGCGGTGTTGTTATTCGCCAGTCACGACACGTTGTCCAAATACCTGTCCGGGTTTTACCCGATTGTGATGGTAGTGTGGGCACGCTACGTGGTGCACACCTTGTTGATGCTGGTGATTTTCGTGCCGCGCACTGGTTTTTCAGCGGTGGTGCGCACCAAACGGCCCGGGTTGCAGTTGCTGCGGGCCCTGTGCCTGATCGGCACCAGTCTGTTTTTTACCACCGGCCTGCGTTACATCCCTTTGGCCGAAGCCACGGCCGTTAACTTCCTTGCACCGCTATTAGTGACGGCGCTCTCGGTGCCATTGCTGCATGAGCGGGTGACACGTAACCAATGGCTGGCGGTGCTGGGTGGATTTGTTGGCGTGCTGATCGTCGTGCGGCCTGGTGGTGCGCTGTTCACCCCGGCGATTCTGCTGCCGCTGTGTTCGGCGCTGTGTTTTGGCTTCTATCAGTTGCTCACCCGCCTGCTCAGCGGTATCGACAGCCCGACCACCAGCAACTTTCTGACCGGTATTCTCAACAGCCTGATCATGACTGCGTTGTTGCCGTTTTTCTGGAGCACGCCAACATGGCTGCACGGCCTGTTCATGATCGGGCTGGGCACTTGCGGCATGCTCGGTCACATGTTGTTGACCCAGGCCTTCCGCCATGCAGCGCCGGCGATGTTGGCACCGTTCAGTTACGGGCAGATTCTGTTTGCCGGGATATACGGGTATTTGATCTTCGACCATACCCCGGACAGCTTCGGTGTGATCGGGATCACGGTGATTTGCCTCAGCGGTCTTGCGGTTGCCTGGGGGCAGCGCAAGCGCTGACAGGATCGCAGCCTTCGGCAGCTCCTGCATTCAAATGGCATACACCTGTAGGAGCTGCCGAAGGCTGCGATCTTTTGATCCTCCATACGCAAAAGCCCCGACTTTTCGAGTCGGGGCTTTTGCATTTCAACGGCAGATGTTTACAGCACCGGGTAGTCGATGTAACCGACCGGACCCTTCGCGTAGAACAGTTCCGGACGTGCTTCATTCAACGGCGCATCGGCCTTCAAACGCGCCGGCAGGTCCGGGTTAGCAATGAACGGTACCCCGAAGGCCACTGCGTCAGCCTTGCCACTGGCCAGCCACTCGTTGGCGCTGTCCTTGGTGAAGCGTTCGTTGGCGATGTACGGGCCGCCGAAGGCTTCCTTCAGTTGTGGGCCGAGGCTGTCGCCGGCTTCTTTTTCGCGCGAGCAAATGAAGGCGATGCCACGCTTGCCCAGTTCGCGAGCGACATAAGTGAAGGTCTCGGACAGGTTGTCGTCGCCCATGTCATGCAGATCGGCACGCGGCGACAGGTGCACACCCACGCGGCCTGCGCCCCAGATTTCAATGGCGGCATCGGTGACTTCCAGCAACAGGCGCGCACGGTTTTCCAGGGAACCACCGTAGTTGTCGGTGCGCTGGTTGGTGCTGCTTTGCAGGAACTGGTCGAGCAGGTAACCGTTGGCGCCGTGGATTTCCACACCATCGAAACCGGCAGCCTTGGCGTTCTCTGCACCGACGCGGTAAGCGTCGATGATGTCGGCGATTTCAGCGGTTTCCAAGGCGCGCGGGGTCGGGAAGTCGGCCAATGGACGCACCAGGCTGACATGACCCTTAGGCTGGATGGCACTCGGCGCAACCGGTGCTTCGCCGTTCAGGTACAAGGGGTGGGAAATCCGGCCCACGTGCCACAGTTGCAGGAAGATTTTGCCGCCCGCGCCGTGGATGGCTTTGGTCACGTTACTCCAGCCGCGCACCTGGTCGTTGGACCAGATACCGGGAGTGTCCGGGTAGCCCACGCCGATTGGCGTCACTGAAGTCGCTTCGCTGAGGATCAGGCCGGCAGAGGCGCGTTGTACGTAGTACTCGGCCATCAGCGCGTTTGGCACACGGCCTTCATCGGCGCGGCAGCGAGTCAGCGGTGCCATGATGATGCGGTTGGCCAACTCGAGGTCGCCCAGTTTGATCGGATCGAAAATAGTCGTCATTTAATACAACCCTCGTTAAAGATCAGTGAGTAACAGGGGCCAGCTCGGCATTGCCGCTCTGACGGAAAGTGATCAAGGTCACCAGCAGTGCGAGTACCGCCAATGCGGCTGCCGCGAGCGGCACGCGGGTGAGACCGAAGCCATGGGCGATGACGCTGCCGCCGACCCAGGCACCGAGCGCGTTGCCGACGTTGAAAGCGCCGATGTTGAGGGTCGACACCAGATTCGGTGCCGCCTTGCCGTAGGTCACGACGTTCACTTGCAGGGCAGGCACGGCGGCGAAGCACGCGGTGGCCCAGAGGAACAGGGTGATTTCGGTCGGGATCAGGGCAATGCTGGTCCAGGTCAACACGGTGGATACGACCGCCATGGCGACGAACACCCCGATCAGCGTCGCGGCCAGGCTTTTGTCTGCCAGCTTGCCGCCGATGATGTTGCCGACCGTCAGGCCCAGGCCGATGAGCATCAAGGTCCAGGTCACGCCGCGTGGCGAGACTCCGGTGACCTCGCCCAACAGCGGGGCGACATAGGTGAACAAGGTGAAGACCGAAGCGGCGAACAATGCGGTCATGCTCAACGACAGCCAGATACCGGCGCCCTTGAGGGCACGCAGTTCGGCGCGCATGTCGAGTTTCTCTTCATCGCGTTTGGCCGGCAGGAAGCGGATCAGGCCGATCAGTGCAATCACACCGATCACGGTCACCGCCCAGAAGGTCGAACGCCAGCCGGCTTCCTGACCGAGCGCAGTGCCCAGCGGCACGCCGAGCACGTTGGCCAGCGTCAGGCCGGTGAACATCAGGGCCACGGCCGATGCACGTTTGTTGGCTGGCACCAGACCGGCCGCCACCACCGAACCGATGCCGAAGAAAGCACCATGGCACAGCGCGGTGACCACACGGGCAAACATCAAAACGTTGTAGTCACTGGCCAGGGCGCAGAGCAGGTTGCCGATGATGAAGATGCCCATCAACGCTACCAAAGCGGCCTTGCGCGGCAGTCTGGCGGTGGCCAGTGCCATGAACGGTGCACCAATGGCCACGCCCAAGGCATAACCGGTCACCAGCCAGCCGGCGCCGGGGATCGACACACCCAGGTCGGCCGCCACCTCGGGCAACAGGCCCATGATGACGAACTCGGTGGTGCCGATGGCGAAGGCGCTCAAGGCCAGAATGAGTAGCGAGAGGGGCATTGTCAGTTCCTTGTCGGAGCGCGGAGCTCCTTGTCGATGGCGTCGAGGAACGCCTGAATCACGTCCTCGTTGCGTTTGAAGAAGTGCCATTGACCGGCTTTCTGGCTGCTGATCAGTCCCGCCCGTTGCAAGGTCGCCAAATGGGCGGACACGGTCGACTGCGACAGGCCGCAGCGTTGATCGATCTGTCCGGCGCAAATGCCGTACTCATGGTTGTGGAGTTGTTCCGGGAACTGGACCTTGGGGTCTTTCAGCCAGATGAGGATGTCTCGGCGTACTGGGTGTGCCAGCGCTTTTATTATTTCGTCGAGGTCGATGGTCATGGTTTGGGCTCGTGATGAGTAAAACGCTATATCGCGATGAGGCGAACTTTAAATCGGTACTTCGCGATATACCAATATGATTTTCGTCTGATGACCGCATAAATCGGTATATCGGGTTATAACGATATGGATGGCGCAGTGTTAAGCTGCGCGCATGAACTATCTCGCACATCTGCACCTCGGTGGCCAGCGCCCCGGTCAACTGCTCGGCAGTCTGTATGGCGATTTCGTCAAAGGAAGGCTGCAAGGGCAGTTCGATCCGGAGATCGAAGCGGCCATCCAGTTGCATCGCAGCATCGACGTGTTTACCGATCGCCATCCGCGGGTGGACATCGCCCTGTCGCGGTTTTCCCTCACGCGCCGGCGTTACGCCGGGATCGTGCTCGATGTGTTTTTCGACCACTGCCTGGCGCGGGACTGGGTGCTTTACTCGGATCAGCCACTGGAGCAGTTCACTTCGGACGTGTACAGGGTACTGTCCACCGAGTCCCAATTGCCGGAGCGCCTGGCGAAGATTGCGCCGCACATGGTGGCCAATGATTGGCTGGGTTCATATCAGGAATTCGAAGTGCTGGAGCAGGTGCTGCGCGGGATTTCGCGCCGGTTGACCCGGCCGGAGGAGTTGGCCGGGGCGATGCAGGAATTACGACGATTGTATGAACCGTTGAGCGAGGATTTCCGGTTGTTCTATCCCGAGTTGCAGGCATTCGCTGCGACACCGCGAATCTAATGTGGGAGATTCTATGGTTGAGGGGAAGCCCTCAACCGGCTTTGGGTTGATATTCGCTCTGTCCTTTCAGCAGGGCGAATACGACCCGAGCCAGCTTGCGAGCCAGTATCACCAGCGCCTGAGTGGTGCTGAATCCGCGAGCTCTTTGCTCTTCGTAAAAGCCTTTCCATGCTGGCGTACGGCTGGCCGACATGGCTGCGTTGTGCAGAAGCCGGCGAGCTTCCGGGTCACCTCGCTTGGTCAAGCTCCGGCGACCGTCTTTTTGCCCTGACTTCGACACGCGCAGATCCATTCCCAGAAAGGCGATGAAGGCATCCGCGTTTCTGAAGTCGCCCCGCTGAAATGCCGTGAGCAGGCGGGCACCGGTGAGAAATCCAATCCCTTCAACTTTCCGGCAACGCTTCAACTGGCCGAGTAAACCGGCTTCTTTCAGATGATCGTTAATTGTCTTCTCGACCAGCGTCTCAAGCTGCTGCATCGATTTCACTTGCTCTGCAAACGCCGCCTTCAGCAACGGTTCATTCGCCCAGCTTTGCACCAGGCCGACCCGTGCCTGAACCAAGGCCGCCCGGCGGCGGAAAAGGCTCAAGAGCTGGCGGTACAGCGGGGATGGCGGGGTCCAAGGATGAAGATCATCACCTTCATTCTTCAGATAGCGGGCGAGCAGTCGGGCATCCAGCGCATCGGTTTTGGCGCGGACATTCACCCCTTTGCGGTAATGGCTGAGTTCATAGCCACCCACCATGTAAATCGTGCAACCGGCCTCGTAAGCCAGATCGGCAAACTCCAGGTGATAGATATTGGTCGACTCAATGGCTATAGCGACGGGTCCCGACAAGGCCTTCAGCCACTTCTGGATGGCTGCCTTGTTGTTGGGAATCTCTTCAAGCAGGTCAAGCTCGGCTTGATAAATCATCAGTTCGTTCTTGGCGACATCCACGCCCACGATCGGCTTTGTGACAGGAACCGGCATTGCCATTGGATTTCCTCCGGGATATGGTTTTGAGCACTTGAAGGGCTCACCCAGAGGCGCAGGCTTGTTCCTATCGTCGGTCTAGCCAGATGCATTCTTTATCGGCGCTTGGGTGAAAGGAGGAGGGGCGAAATCTCCCACGGATCTGTACTGCGCTAACAGTCAGAATCGGGCTTTGTCCCTCCTCCTCCCTTCAAGTCCTACCATACAAGCGGGCTTGCTCGCGAAGGCTGCTTCACATTCAACACATGTGCTGACTGTCAAACCGCTTTCGCGAGCAAGCCCGCTCCCACAGGGGATTTGTGTCAGGCCGCGATCGCAGGGCGTAGCGGCTCCTGTTGTGTCTGCGGAATCGCCCCAAACAACGCCCTCTGCACCGCCTGCTGCGCTTCGAACGCCAGCGCCGCACGTTCCCGGTCCTGGCATTCGATCGGCTTGAGCAGATGAATCTCCACCTCGCCCCGATCATTGGCGAACAAGCGCATCAGGTGCGAGAGCAAATCATCATCGCCAATGAACGGTGCCAGGGTATCGAGCTCGCCATTGCGCAGATAACGAATCGCCACCGGTTGCAGCGCCACTTCGGAATCGATCGCCGCGGACAACAAACGACCATGAAACGTACGCAGTGAGCGGCCATCGGTGGTGGTGCCTTCGGGGAACATCAGCAGCGGATGTTCCTGCTCCAGATGACGGGTCATCTGTTTGCGGATCAACTGACTGTCGCCCGACCCACGGCGAATGAACAGGCTGCCGGCCTTGGCTGCCAGCCAACCCGCCACCGGCCAGGTGCGCACTTCGGCCTTGGACAGGAACGACAGCGGCGTGAGCATGCCCAGCAACGGAATGTCAGTCCAGGACACGTGATTGCTGACCCAGAGCATCGGTTGCTTGGGCAATTCACCGTGGACGGTGACGCGAAAGGGCAGGGCATTGCTCAGCCGTGCCATGAAAAACCGCGACCAGCGCTGGCGACGGACCATCGAATGGGCAATTCCCAATCGCTCGAACAACCCGAACACACTGGCCATGCTCAAACCCAGCGCCACCACCAAAAGCACTCGCGCAATTCGCGCGTACACCCGCAAGCGACTCATTACACAGCCGCCTTGAAGTGCTTGGCGTAGCGCGGGCAGAGCTCGTCGCGCTTGAGCAGGATGAACACGTCGGCCACCTGGAAGTCTTCGTCCCAGCACGGCTCGCCGCAGATTTTAGCGCCCAGGCGCATGTAGGCCTTGAGCAGCGGCGGCATTTCGGCGATGACGTTGGACGGGATATCCAGCGTCGGCAGTGGCTTCTTCGGTTCGGCCCGCAGGTGTTCGGTGCACAGGTAGCGTTCGCGCAGGCGCTGCATGATCGCGTGGGCCTGGATGCCGCCGTCCTGCATCGGAATGCTCGCGCACCCCATCAAATAGCTGTAGCCGCCCTGGTTCAGCACGTCGGCCAGTTCACCCCAAAGCACAGCGATAGTGCCGCCGTTGCGGTAGGCCGGGTCGACGCAGGTGCGACCGATTTCTAGGATCGGGCCTTTCAAATGGACCAGACCGTGCAGGCGGAATTCTTCTTCGCTGTAGAACTTGCCCAGGCTGCTGGCCGCTGTGTGATCGAGCAAACGGGTAGTCGCCACCAGGCGCCCGGTGTTCAAGTCACGCACGCCGATGTGGGCGCAGTGAACATCATAATCATCCATGTCCAGACCCAGCTCCGCGCCTTTCAGCTTGGCGTTGAATTCGCCACTGAATACGTTGAAGCGCAAGGCCTGGGCTTCTTGCAACGCCTCGGCGCCCACCAGGCGTTCGGCTTGCAGGCGGCGTTCATTGCCGGTGTCGCTGATGCGGGCGATCTGAGTCATTGTGAGTCTCCGTACGGGCTGGCCACCCGTCTTGGGTTACAGCCATCGACTTTCTTTATGCAGCCGTGTTGTGCAAAGTCAGGCTATGTAGCCCCGGTGTCATCGCCATGAAGCTTTGGTGATGCTTATATGACAGCCCACAAGGAGCCTCTTATGCCCTGGCAAACCCTGTTGAAACGCCGTGGTCGCCTGCCCGCCAACCCTGATCTGGGGGAAGGCTTTGCAAGTTTGTTGCAACAATTGGGCGCGGTGTCGCCGTTCGAATTGGCGGTGGTCGGTGGACGGCTGATGGCGACACCGGGGCTGGCGTTTTTGGTGGGTTATCAGGCGGCGTTGCGCATGCTCTGGCCGAGCGCGCCGCTGAGCCTGGGCGCGTTGTGCGCGACCGAACAGCGCAGCTTGCGAGTGGCGGACATGCAAACCCGGCTGCGTGATCTGCGCCTGAGTGGGCGCAAGGATTTCGTCACCGCCGGCGATGCTGCCGACTGGTTGCTGGTCGCCGCTCGCAGTGAAGAACCCGGCGAAGCACCGCGCTTGAACCTTGCGGTGGTTTACCCCGGCGAACCGGGTGTGCGTCTGGAAAAACTCGCGCCGATGCCGCTGATGCCGGACATTGGCCACGGCCGGTTGTTTCTCGATAACGCGTTATGTGAATTGCTCGCGGGGGATGGCTGGGATGCGTACGTCAAACCGTTCCGCACCCTGGAAGACATCTATGTGCTGAGCGCCATGACGGCGTGGCTGTTCGGCGTTGGCCAGGACAGCGACTGGCCGCAAACCTTGCAACTGCGCTTGCTGGCGCTGCTGGCCGGGTGCGCGGAAGTCAGCCACCAGGCGCCGAACAATCCGGCCGGGCATGTGTTGCTGGGCGGGTTGTTTGCGCAGTTCGACGGGCTCAAGGCTGAAGTGAACCAGGCCCTGGCCGATGGCCCGCCACAATGGGCGGCGATGTGGCAGCGCGATCAGGCGGTGATGGATTTGGCGGCGGGGGCGCGGGGCAAGCGGTTGGCCAAGGCGTTGGCGGGATTCTGATTTCCCCTGTAGGAGCTGCCGAAGGCTGCGATCTTTTGATCTTCAGAAAAGATCAAGATCAAAAGATCGCAGCCTTCGGCAGCTCCTACAGGGACCGGATGTAGCGTGAGACTGTCATTTATCTCGACTAGGCTCTGCAGGTTCATTCCTCCGAGCGCCCCTCATGTTCAAAGGTTTGTCCCTGGTTCTCATGCTGCTCAGCCTCACAGCCCAGGCCGAAAACTGGCCGGCCGAGCAATGGGCGCCCGGCCCGAAAATCACCGGCCCGGCACTTCAAGCCCTGGAGAACTACGCCTTCACGCCCCGCGACGATGCCACTCACCAAGGCATTCGCACCGATGCCTTGCTGGTGATCCGCGACGGCCAACTGATTTACGAACGCTACGCCGGCCCGACCACTGCGCAAACGCCGCACCTGACCTGGTCGATCAGCAAAAGCCTGATGGGCGCGGTGCTCGGTGTGGCTTATGGCGAAGGGCTTTTCAAACTCCAGGATCCGGTGCGCAAATTCTATCCTGCGCTGGAGAAACACCCCGCCATGACCATGGCCGACCTGCTGCACTGGGCCTCGGGCCTGGACTGGCAGGAAGATTATGAATACGCCCCATTGAAGTCCTCGGTGGTGGCCATGCTCTACACCCGTGGACACCGCGACATGGCCGCGTTCACTGCCGACCACGACGAGTACGCCAAACCCGGTCAGGCATTCCGCTACTCCAGTGGCGACAGCAACCTGCTGTCCGCCGCACTGAAAACCATCGTCGGCCCGGCCCGTTATCCGGATTATCCCTGGACCGCGCTGTTCGAACCCTTGGGGATTCGCAGTGCGGTGTGGGAAGCGGATGCCACGGGCACGTTTGTCGCATCGTCCTATGCCTACCTCACCGCCCGGGACCTGGCGCGGGTCGGCCTGTTTATGGCGCGCGACGGTCGTTGGCGTGAGCAGCAATTGCTGCCCAAGGATTGGGTCGACTTCAGTCGTGAGCCTTTCGCCCGCTATCAAGCCCACCAGGATGAAGCCGTGCCTGGCGGTCACTGGTGGCTTAATCGCGCGGTGGAGGGCGCGACCCAACCTTGGCCCGATGCCCCCGCCGATACCTTCGCCGCGCTGGGCCATTGGGGCCAGGCGATGTACGTGATTCCCAGCGAAAAGCTGGTGATCGTGCGCTACGGCGATGATCGCGATGGCAGTTATCGGCACAACGAATTGCTCAAATTCGCGCTCAAGGCGTTTGCCATGAAGGTGCAGCCTTGAGCCGCCGCGGCTTTATTCGTCGTCGACCGCTCAGCACGCTGTTGCTGGTGCTGCTGATCGCCTTGCTCGGTTGGGCCTGGCAGGAGCGGGTGGCGCTGTGGGCCTTCCCGGACATCATCAGCGCCTACACCGCCAAGGAATACTGCTCGTGCCGCTATGTGATGAACAATCCGGCCGAGTATTGCCAGGGCTATGTGAGGCAGTATTTGCCCACCAGCGGGTTCGTCGATGACGCCGCGAACAAGCGCGTGACGGTGGGTGGTATGGGACGCAGCCATAGCGCTGTTTGGATTGGTGAACGGCAGGGATGTCGCCTGCAACCGTGAAAGCGGTCAGTTTTTTGTGGCGAGGGAGCTTGCTCCCGCTCGGCTGCGAAGCAGTCGTAATGCCAGCGGCCGAGGTCTTACAGGAAGAACTCATTGTCTGATTTTGGGAGCGCTTCGCACTCCAGCGGGAGCAAGCTCCCTCGCCACAAAGGTTGGGTCGGAGCAACAGAAAGTTTGCAACCTGCCTCAGGCCAGTTAAGGTTCGCTCAGGTTTATCTGCCCATGAGTCTCTATGTTCAACCGCTTTGTCTGCAAAACCCTCGCCTCCCTGCTGCTGGCCGGTGTCACCGTGTCGGCCCAGGCCAATTGGTACCTGGATGGCGAGTCTTCGCGGCTGTCGTTCATCAGTACTAAAAACGCCAACATTTCCGAAGTGCAGCGCTTTCTGGTACTGCACGGCAAAGTCGATCCCAAGGGCCTGGCGCAGGTGGAGGTCGAGCTGGAGTCGGTCAACAGCGGCATTCCGCTGCGTGACGAACGCATGCGCAAGGAACTGTTCAATATCCAGACGTTTCCTGAAGCACTGATCACCACGCAAATCGATCTGCGGCCGATCAACGACCTGGCGCCCGGTGCGCAACTGGAGTTGCGCTTGCCGCTGACCGTCAACCTGCATGGCAAACAACACCAGTACAACGCCGAACTGCTGGCGACCCGTCTCGATGACCGGCGCTTTCAAGTGGTGACCCTCGAACCGTTGGTGATCAACGCTGAAGACTTCGACCTGGCCCCGGGCCTGGAAAGCTTGCGCAAGGTTGCCGGTTTGTCGGCCATCAGTCTGTCGGTGCCGGTGGGTGCGGTGCTGATTTTCACGGCGCGCTGAGATGCGCGGCGCAATTTTCCCGTGGCGCGAAGGCAACCGCTTTGAACTGCTGATTGATGGCCCGCAGTTTTTTCCGCGAATGCTGGTGGCAATTGCCCGTGCCGAAGAACAAGTCGAACTGGAACTGTATCTGGTGGAAGCGGGAGCCTGCGCCGAGGCGATGGTTCAGGCACTGGTCCAGGCTGCCGAACGCGGTGTGCGGGTGCGTTGCCTGTTCGATGACTACGGCAGCCTGGCCTTTACCCTGACCTTGCGTCAGCGCCTGATGGCCGCCGGTGTCGAGTTGCGTTTCTACAATCGCCTGAGCTGGCGCCGTTGGGTGGGCAACTTTTATCGCGATCACCGCAAGCTGCTGCTGGTGGATCAATGCCTGGCGGTGGTCGGCGGCACCGGGGTCACCGATGAGTTCTGGACCCCGGGCGAAGACACCAGCGAATGGCACGAAGTGATGGTGGAAATCAACGGTCCCTTGGTCATCGACTGGCAGTTGCTGTTCGACCGCCAATGGATCGCCAACCGCTATCGTCGCGCCTGGAAACCCACTGCGCACTTTGGTTTGCCACGCTTGCCGCGAGTGCCAGTCATGGGCGAGGGCATGGGCCGGGTCGCCTATGCCGACGCCCGCCAACACCGCGATATTCTGCAATCACTGACTCGCGCGCTGAACAGCGGACAGCGCCGAATCTGGCTGGCCACGCCGTATTTCCTGCCGACCTGGAAAGTCCGCCGCTCACTGCGTCGGGCGGCCGCTCGTGGCGTCGATGTGCGTTTGCTGCTGACCGGGCCACGCACCGATCACCCGTCGGTGCGCTACGCCGGGCATCGCTACTACCCGCGTTTGCTGCGGGCCGGGGTGAAAATCTTCGAGTACCAGCCGTGTTTCCTGCACCTGAAAATGGTGTTGATCGATGACTGGGTGAGCATCGGCTCGTGCAATTTCGATCACTGGAATCTGCGTTTCAATCTGGAAGCCAACCTCGAAGCCCTGGACCCCGGGCTGACCCTGGCGGTGGCGGCGAGTTTCGAAAATGACTTTGCCCTGAGCCAGGAAGTCAGCCTCGAGGCATGGAAACGCCGACCGTTGTGGCGGCGGGTCAAGCAAAGGGTGTGGGGATGGGTGGATCGGCTGGTGGTGAATCTGCTGGATCGGCGGGGGTAGGTCTTTTCAAGATCAAAAGATCGCAGCCTTCGGCAGCTCCTACACAGGTTTTGTGTACACCCTGTAGGAGCTGCCGAAGGCTGCGATCTTTTGCTTTTAAGTGGTATTACAACAACTCAAAGCTCTGCTGCGTCACGTCCTGGGAGTCCAGGCCGATCTGCACGTTGAACTTGCCCGGTTCCGCGGCGTACTTGAGCTGGGCGTTGTAGAACTTCAGGTCATCCTCGGTGATGGTGAAGTGCACGACTTTCTGTTCGCCGGCCTTGAGCATTACTTTCTGGAAGTTCTTCAGTTCCTTGACCGGGCGGATCATCGAACCGGTCACGTCCTGGATGTACAACTGCACCACGGTTTCGCCGTCACGCTTGCCGGTGTTTTTCACTACGACGCTGGCGTCGAGCTTGCCGGTCTTGTTCAGAGTGGTTGAGGACAAGGCCATGTCGGTCAGGCTGAACTGGGTGTAGCTCAGGCCGAAGCCGAACGGGAACAGCGGCCCGGTGGTGTCTTCGAAATACTGCGAGGTGTAGTTGCCCGGTTTGCCCGGCGTGAACGGCCGGCCAATGCTCAGGTGGTTGTAATAGGTCGGAATCTGACCCACCGAGCGCGGGACAGTGATCGGCAGTTTGCCCGAGGGGTTGTAGTCGCCGAACAGCACATCAGCGATAGCGTTTCCGCCTTCGGTGCCGCTGAACCAGGTTTCCAGAATCGCGTCAGCTTGCTCGTTCTCTTCGAGAATCGACAGCGGCCGGCCGTTCATCAACACCAATACCAGCGGTTTGCCGGTGGCTTTCAACGCCTTGATCAGCTCGCGCTGGCTGGCCGGAATGTTCAGGTCGGTACGGCTCGACGATTCGTGGGACATGCCACGGGATTCGCCCACCGCGGCCACCACTACATCCGCTTGTTTGGCAGCCTTGACCGCTTCATCGATCAACACATTGGCCGAACGTGGGTCATCCACCACTTCCGGCGCGTCGAAGTTGAGGAAGTTCAGGTAATCGAGGATTTTCTTGTCGCTGGTGATGTTCGCGCCACGGGCGTAGATCAGCGTCGACTGCGCGCCAAGCGCATGGGTCATGCCGTCGAACAAGGTCACCGATTGCTCAGGACGGCCAGCAGCGGCCCAACTGCCCATCATGTCGATCGGCGCCTTGGCCAATGGACCGACCAGCGCGATTTTCGCGGTTTTCTTCAGCGGCAGGGTGTCGCCCTGGTTTTTCAGCAATACCAGGCTGCGGCGTGCGATATCACGGGCCTCGGCGCGGTGCAGACGGCTTTCGGCGTAGGTGTCGACCGGGTCATCCTCGGCCTTGCCGATGCGCAGGTACGGGTCTTCGAACAGGCCCATGTCGTACTTGGCGGCGAGCACTTCACGTACGGCATTGTCGATGTCTTTCTGTTCGATCTCACCGGCCTTCAGCAGCCCTGGCAATTCCTTGCCATAGAGGGTGTCGTTCATGCTCATGTCGATGCCGGCCTTGATCGCCAGCTTCGCGGCTTCGCGCCCGTCAGCGGCGACGCCGTGCTTGATCAGCTCGAAGATCGCCCCGTGGTCGCTGACCGCCAGGCCCTTGAAGCCCCATTCCTTGCGCAGCAGGTCGTTCATCAGCCAAGTGTTGGCGGTGGCCGGCACGCCGTTGATCGAGTTCAGCGCAACCATGACCCCGCCAGCGCCGGCGTCGATGGCGGCGCGGTATGGCGGCAGATAATCCTGGTACATCTTGACCGGGCTCATGTCGACGACGTTGTAGTCGCGACCGCCCTCGACCGCGCCGTACAAGGCAAAATGCTTGACGCTGGCCATGATGCTGTCGGCCGCGTTTGCCCCGGTGCCCTGGAACGCCTTGACCATGACGCCGGCGATCCGCGAAACCAGGTAGGTGTCTTCGCCGAAGCCTTCGGAGGTGCGGCCCCAGCGTGGGTCGCGGGAGATGTCGACCATCGGCGCGAAGGTGATGTCGAGGCTGTCAGCCGCCGCTTCCTTGGCGGCGATGCGCCCGGAGCGACCAATGGCGTCCATGTCCCAGCTCGAGGCCAGGGCCAGCGGAATCGGGAAAATGGTGCGGTGGCCATGGATCACGTCATAGGCGAAGAACATCGGGATTTTCAACCGGCTGCGCATGGCCGCGTCCTGCATCGGACGGTTTTCGGCGCGGGTGATCGAGTTGAAGGTGCCGCCGATATTGCCGGCAGCGATCTCCTTGCGGATCATCTCCCGGGGCATTTCCGGGCCGATGCTGATCAGGCGCAATTGGCCAATCTTTTCATCGAGGGTCATTTGCTTCATCAGGTGGCTGATGAAGGCGTCCTTGTCCTCTATCGGTGCGGGCGTCGTGGCGGCCAATACGGGATGACTGGCCAGGCTGACGAACAGGCCCAGCAAACACAGCTTCTTCATGAATGGTTTTCTCAAAAGCCTAAACGGCAGTGAATACACGCCGGTCAGCCAAAATTTTGGGAGCGACTATTGTTGTTCAGGTGAGTGCAGCACAGTTATGTGTCAGCGCCGGAGCATCTTTTAGCCCATTGGCTCGATGCAATCCAGTAGCGGCGCAGATTATGCCCCAAGAGTCGGCTTCAAGTTCGCAGGTTGTTTCATCAAACGGAATAGGCAAGGGAGCATCAACCAGATGAATGTACGACTTCACTATCGGTCGAGCCTGCAGGTTGCAGCCTTGATGTGGCTGACCACACTGCTGACCGGCTGCGGCATCAACAATATCCCGACCCTCGACGAACAAGCCAAGGGCGCCTGGGGCCAGGTGCAGAACCAGTACCAGCGTCGCGCCGACCTGATTCCCAACCTGGTGGAAACCGTCAAGGGGTATGCCCGGCATGAGCAAGAAACCCTGACCGCGGTGATCGAAGCCCGCGCCAAGGCCACCTCGATTCAGGTGGACGCCAGCACGCTGGACAATCCGGAAAAGCTCAAACAGTACGAGCAGGCGCAGAATCAGCTGACCGGTGCGCTGAGTCGATTGATGGTGGTGTCCGAGCGCTACCCGGACCTGAAGGCCAACCAGAACTTCCTGGCGCTGCAATCGCAACTGGAAGGCACCGAGAACCGCATCGCCGTGGCGCGTCGCGACTTCATCCTGGCGGTGCAGAAATACAATACCGAGATCCGCACCTTTCCCGGTCGCCTGTGGCACACCGTGTTGTATAGCGATCTGCCGATCCGCGAAACCTTCGAGGCGACCAGCCCCGGTGCCGAGAAAGCGCCTGAAGTGAAGTTCCAGTAAGCGCCGGAACGGGCTTGAAGCGTCGCCAAGGATGAGGTTGCCAATGCGCATGTTGAAAGTAGGCTTGGTTCTGGTGTTCTGGGTGTTTGCACTCACGGTCCAGGCCGAGCTGAAGTTTCCGGAGTTGACCGGTCGGGTGGTAGACAACGCCCAGATGATCGAGCCTGCGGTGCGCGAGCAACTGACGCAACAGCTCAACGCCCACGAAAAAACCACCGGCGAGCAGTTGGTGGTGGTCACATTGCCGGACTTGCAGGGCGCCGACATCGCGGATTTCGGTTATCAATTGGGGCGCTATTGGGGCATCGGCCAGAAGGACAAGAACAACGGCGCATTGCTGATCGTCGCGCGTGACGAGCGCAAGCTGCGGATCGAAGTCGGTTATGGCCTGGAAGGGCGCCTGACCGATGCGCAGAGTTCGGTGATCATCAATCAGGTGATCACGCCCGCGTTCAAGGCCGGCAACTTCAGCAAAGGCATCAGCGACGGGGTCGCGGCGATGCTGGTGGTGCTGGGCGGCAATCCGCTGGACGAACCGTCGACAGTGTTTGAACCGCGTGGTGATCAGGAGAGTGATGCCGTTGAACGGCCGCCGGGGTTGTTCGTGTTCCTGGTGTTGCTGTTCATCCTGACGATCTTCGTCGGCCAGATGTTCGGTATTCTGCCTAGCGGCGGCGGCCGTGGCGGCTCGGGAGGCGGTTTCGGCGGCGGAGGTTTTGGCGGTGGCGGCGGGGGCTTCAGCGGCGGCGGGGGGAGTTTCGGGGGCGGCGGCTCGTCTGGCGGCTGGTAATAACACTGCAGGTAAAAACAACAATAGCGAGCAGGCATTCATAACCATGGCATTACTGACTGAACACGAACAACGCAAAGTCGCCGAGGCAATTGCCCGGGTCGAGCGCGATACCGATGCCGAACTGGTCACGGTGCTTGCGGCCCGCGCCGACGATTACGCGTATATCCCGCTGCTCTGGGCCAGTCTGCTGGCGCTGGTGGTGCCGGGTATCGTGCATTACCTGACGGGCTGGCTGACCATGCACAGCCTGTTGCTGGTGCAATGGTTCAGTTTCATCGTGTTGTGCCTGCTGTTCCGAATCCCGAAAGTCACCACGCGCCTGATCCCGCGCTCGGTGCGTCACTGGCGGGCGTCGAACCTGGCGCGGCGGCAGTTCCTTGAGCAAAACCTGCACCACACCGTGGGCAGCACCGGCATGCTGATTTTTGTTTCCGAAGCCGAGCGTTATGTAGAGATTCTGGTGGATGAAGGGATTTCCAAACGGCTGGACAACAAGAACTGGGACGCGATTGTGGCGGCGTTTACGCAACAGGTGAAACAGGGGCAGACGTTGCAGGGCTTTGTGACATGCATCGAGGCCTGCGGCGAATTGCTCAAGGTGCATGTGCCGGTGACCCATGTGCGCAATGAGTTGCCGAATCGGTTGGTGGTGTTGAGCTAAATCAAAAGATCGTCCGAACGCGGCCCGAACCTTCGGCAGCTTTTGTGGCGAGGGAGCTTGCTCCCGCTGGGCTGCGAAGCGGCCCCAAAACCGGTGAACGCACTCCATCAGATAAACCTCGTTGTGTGCTTTGCGACTGCTGCGCAGCCGAGCGGGAGCAAGCTCCCTCGCCACAGAATCTTTGCCGTTTGGCAAATAACAGTGTTCATGAACTCCATCCCCCCTAAAATACCCACCATTCCCCGATCCGCACCGCCCGAGGCCGTTTTTTTCCATGTCAGTCACCGCCACTCCCGCCAGCCTCGCGCCGGATCATCACGCCCAGTTCATCGACCTGCTGCAAGCCAGCCTCGAGCAGAACGCCTTCATCAAACTGGTGCTGGCCAAGTACGTCGGTGGCGAAGCGGATTTGCAGCGGCTGATCATCAAGCAACTGACGGTCAAGGATCAGGCGTGCCTGTCCTTCGTCTATCGCTACAAGACCCGCGACATCACCAAAAACCTGCCGCTTGCCGAAGGCGTGGCGACCATTGCTGCGCTGTTGCCTGCATCGTTCAAAAATGCGCATTTACTGTCATTGACCGACGAAGCCCAGCTCGAATACAGCAAAAAGGGCAAATCTTCGCTGTTCAAGAGCAAACCTCAGCAATTGCGCGAAGTGCCGTCCTCCGAACACAACCGCGAAAAGAACCGTTTCCTCGACCTGAGTCGGCCGTTCCTCAAAGACCTCGGCGTGACCAACGCGCAACATGAGCTGATTCCGGCGATGTCGCGCAAGTGGAAGCAGATCAACAAGTTCATCGAAGTCTTCAGCCATGCGCTGACCTCGTCGCCGCTGGCGCTGGACAAACCCGTGCGGGTGGCGGATTTCGGCTCGGGCAAGGGCTACCTGACGTTCGCGATCCACGACTACCTGCGCAATACCCTGAAGGCCGAGGGCGAGGTGACCGGCGTCGAGCTGCGCGAAGACATGGTCAGCCTGTGCAACAGCGCCGCTGCGAAGCTGGAACATCCGGGGCTGGTATTCAAATGCGGTGACGTGCGCAGCGTCGCGCCGAGTGAGCTGGACGTAATGATCGCGCTACATGCCTGCGACATTGCCACCGACTATGCAATTCACACCGGCATTCGTTCCGGCGCTTCGATCATCATGTGCTCGCCGTGCTGCCACAAACAGATCCGCCTGCAGATCCAGAGCCCGGCGCTGCTCAAGCCGATGTTGCAATACGGCCTGCACCTGGGCCAGCAGGCGGAAATGGTCACCGACAGTTTACGTGCACTGTTTCTGGAAGCCTGCGGCTACGAGACCAAGGTCTTTGAGTTCATTTCGCTGGACCACACCAACAAGAACAAGATGATCCTGGCGGTCAAACGCGCCGAGCCGGTGGACCCGGCTCAGCTGTTGGTGAAGATCCAGGAACTGAAGGATTTCTACCACATCAGCGAACATTGCCTGGAAACACTGCTGCGGGCTGATGGTTACCTAAGCTGATCGCAGCTCCTGTAGGAGCTGCCGCAGGCTGCGATCTTTTGATCTTTTGATCTTTTGATCTTTTGATCTTTTGATCTTTTGCATTTCCAGAACCGCCAAAAGATCGCAGGCTTCGCCAGCTCCTGCATAGGCCGTGCATATCCGCAAATCAAATGATCTGCCCTGGGTTATCGGCGTAGTAGCTGGTTATTACCCGACCTGCCGGATAAGGACTACCTTGAATACTCCTGCATGCCCATGCATTTTCCAGAGGAGTCTTCCCCATGGCGGCTAAAAAAATTCTGATGCTGGTCGGCGATTACGTCGAAGACTACGAAGTGATGGTGCCGTTCCAGGCGTTGCTGATGGTCGGCCACACGGTACACGCCGTTTGCCCGGACAAAACCGCCGGCCAGACCGTCCGCACAGCGATTCATGACTTCGAAGGCGACCAGACCTACAGCGAGAAACCCGGTCACCTGTTTGCCCTGAACTTCGATTTCGCCAAGGTAGACGCCGCAGATTACGACGCACTGCTGGTGCCGGGCGGTCGGGCGCCGGAGTACCTGCGCCTGAACGAAAAAGTCCTGGACCTGGTGCGAGCGTTCGACAAGGCAGGCAAACCGATCGCCGCCGTGTGTCACGGTGCGCAACTGTTGGCCGCGGCAGGCATTCTTGAGGGGCGTGAGTGCAGCGCCTATCCGGCGTGTGCCCCGGAAGTGCGTCTGGCCGGTGGCACGTTCATCGATATCCCGGTGACGCAAGGTCATGTTCAAGGCAATCTGGCCACTGCACCAGCCTGGCCGGCGCACCCGAGCTGGCTGGCCGGTTTTCTCGGATTGCTGGGCACCAAAATCACGCTGTAACGAGGGACGTTTCCATGTGTGAGCTCTACGTCAAGGCCGATCCGATTCTCTACGAATCGCGCTCCCGCTCGCTGCGCATCTGCGGGGTGGTGACCACCCTGCGGCTGGAGAACCAGTTCTGGGACATCCTCAGCGAAATCGCCGAGGTCGACGGCATGACCACCAATCAGTTGATCGCAAAGCTGTATGAAGAGGTGATGGACTACCGCGGCGAAGTGGTGAATTTCGCCTCGTTCTTGCGAGTGAGTTGTATGCGGTATCTGAGCCAGCGCCGGGTTGCTCCGCCTCAGATGAGCGTGGTTCGGTCGGCCTGAACATCAAAAGATCGCAGGCTTCGCCAGCTCCTACAGAGGTACGCAATCTCATGTAGGAGCTGGCGAAGCCTGCGATCTTTTGATCTTGCGGTTGAGGTGGTCTTTACTCTGAAGCGCGAAACCTCTCAATCGCCAAGGAGTAGAAGCATGTCTGGATGGTACGAAGTGAGCAAAACCGTCAACGGTCAATTCAAGTTTGTATTGAAAGCGGCCAATGCCGAAACCATTCTGACCAGTGAGCTGTACACCTCTCGCGGTGCGGCCGATGGCGGTATCGCCTCGGTTCAGGCCAACAGTCCGCTGGACGAACGCTACGAGAAAAAAACCACCAAGGACGGTCATCCTTACTTCAACCTGAAGGCCGGTAACCACGAGATCATCGGCAGCAGCGAGTCCTACTCATCGGATGCCGCGAGGGATAAAGGCATCGCCAGCGTTAAAGCCAACGGTCCGACCACGGTGATCAAGGACAAGACCTTGCCGGTGCTCTAAACACACCGCTTGATAAGTCCAATACACATCCAGTGTGGGAGCGGGTTTACTCGCGAAAGCAGTCTGACATTCAGCATCTTCGTTGAAGGTTCAGCCCCCTTCGCGAGCAAGCCCGCTCCCACATATAGGTTCGGCGGTGTTCACAAATTCCTGTGGGAGCGGGCTTGCCCGCGAAGGGGCCGGCCTCGGCGCCACTAAACCTCAACCGGTACCGTCAGCTTCGGGCTGCCCAGCGCATGCGTCTTCGAATCAAAAAACCGCAGCTGCACTCCCGTCCCTTCGAACACCTTCATGTAATGCCGCTTCTGATGCTGGATGAACGCCTTGCTGCGCGGGTAAATCGAGATCGCCGCTGTCTTCGGCTTCGCCTGACGCAATGCATGGATGATGTGACTGTCCTGCTCGCCAAGGGCATGCCCGAAGATGCACAGCCCATCGCCATGGCCCAGTAACTGGTCGTAGCAGAACGACAGGTAATCTGAGCTGCGAATGGTCTTGAGCTTGTCCTGGGTCGGGCCTTCGTTGACGAACAGCGGCACGTCGTCGAGGGTCTTGATCGTATTGTTGATGGCGAAACTGCCCAGCAACGTACCTTCGGTCGACATCAATTTACGCGCGGTACCGTCCTGATTGCGCACCAGATGCAGGCCGCCGTGCAGGTACAGCAGCCGGGTTTTGTCGGTCGCGGTGAGGCTCAAGTCAAAACGCGGCTCCGTGCCCTGGAACAGATCGGTAATAGCGTCAGGCCGGTGTTGAACCGCCCAATAATTGAGCAAATCGTAATTGGTGGTGAACACCGTCCGATAGCTGCCCAACTCCTGATTGATCGTCGCCAGCGTCGAGGGCACCACCAAGCGCCAAGGGATGTGCACTGCATGCACGGTGTTGATCAGCGCTTCCTTGATCGCGTAATAGCGATTGCGCGGTGCGGCAGAGCTGACGGCCAACGCCTTGTTGACCCGGCTGGTGGTTTTCAGCGCACCAAGCACTTGTTCGAAACTGCGCGTCTGCATCGCCTCGAACACACTCAACTCGGATTGGCTCAGAGGCTTTTCTTCGACGGTGCGGGCGTTTTCGAACAGCGAGTCGTAGCCGAAGTCGTCCCATACCGCACGACTGGCACCGTTACCCACCAGCAGGCCGCCGAAAGAGGCGGTGGTGCGCAAGGCGTTCCAGTCTTCAAGTTGGGCATCGACATCCTGGAAATCGGTCATTGCGTTTGTCGTCTCAAAGCAAAAGGTCTGATGGACGGCGACTTTATCACGACCCGGACTTGAGCCAGATCAAGTTACCGCACGACTAATGAGTCGATTCTGTGCGCACCCGCCGGATCTGTGCTGTTGATTCGGCTTCAGCCAGGAGACTCGCGCATGAGCAGTACGTTTTTCATTCCCGCTGTGAACATCATGGGCACCGGTTGCCTTGACGAAGCCATGGACGCCATTCGCAAATATGGTTTTCGCAAGGCGCTGATCGTCACCGACACCGGGTTGGCGAAGGCTGGCGTGGCGACGATGATTGCCGAGAAACTGGCATTGCAGGACATCGACTCAGTGATCTTCGACGGCGCCAAGCCGAATCCAAGCATTGCCAACGTCGAACTTGGCCTGGGTCTGCTCAAGGAAAGTCGTTGTGATTTCGTGGTCTCTCTGGGCGGCGGTTCGCCTCACGACTGCGCCAAGGGCATCGCCTTGTGCGCCACTAACGGTGGGACGATTCGTGACTACGAAGGCGTCGATCGGTCGGCCAAACCGCAACTGCCGCTGATCGCCATCAACACCACCGCCGGCACTGCCAGCGAAATGACCCGTTTTTGCATCATCACCGACGAATCCCGTCACGTGAAAATGGCCATCGTCGATCGCAACGTCACGCCGCTGCTGTCGGTCAATGACCCAGCGCTGATGGTCGCCATGCCCAAAGGGCTGACTGCCGCCACTGGCATGGACGCGCTGACTCATGCCATCGAAGCGTACGTCTCAACGGCGGCCAACCCGATTACCGATGCCTGTGCGCTCAAAGCCATCACCTTGATCAGCAATAACCTGCGCCTGGCCGTACGCGACGGCAGTGACATGATCGCGCGGGAGAACATGGCTTACGCGCAGTTCCTGGCCGGCATGGCATTCAACAATGCGTCCCTGGGCTACGTTCACGCGATGGCTCACCAGTTGGGCGGTTTCTACGACTTGCCCCATGGCGTGTGCAATGCGGTGCTGCTACCTCACGTGCAGAGTTTCAACGCGCTGGTCTGCGCTGATCGCCTGACCGATGTCGCCCGCGCGATGGGCGCCGACATTCGCGGGTTCAGCCCTGAAGAGGGCGCTCAGGCAGCCATCGCGGCCATTCGCGATCTGGCCAGGGACGTGGAAATCCCCGCCGGTTTACGTGAGCTCGGTGCCAGGCTCAACGACATCCCGGTGCTGGCCAGCAACGCCCTCAAAGACGCTTGTGGACTGACCAATCCACGGGCGGCGGATCAGCGGCAGATCGAGGAGATTTTCCGCAGCGCGTTTTAACCAGGGCACGGTTCGGGGGGAAAGAACGCTATGCTGCGATCTCGTCCGAGCCGACATTACCGAGTGCCTGATGCTGCAAAAAAGCCTGATCCGCCGCCTCGACCTGATCACTCTCCAACTGTTTGTGGCCGTCCACGAAGAGGGCACCTTGACCCGTGCCGCCGCCCGTGAAGCGATCGCGGTGTCGGCGGCCAGCAAGCGCTTGATGGAGTTGGAGGAGGCGTTCGGTATCAGCCTGTTCGTGCGCCAGGCCAAGGGCATGACCTTGACGCCAGCCGGTGAAACCCTGCTGCACCACGCTCGGCAGATGCTGTTCAATGTCGAGAAAATGGGTCTTGAACTGGGCGAGCATAGCCACGGTGTACGGGGTTATGTGCGGATGCTCGCCAATTTGTCGGCGATCATTCAGTTCCTCCCCGAAGACCTGCGGGACTTTTCCGAGCGCCATCCGCAGGTCAAGACTGACCTCGAAGAACGCCCCAGCAGCGGAGTGATTCAGGGCGTGCTCGATGGCGTGGCGGACCTCGGGATCTGCTCCAGCGACAGTGACGTCAAAGGGCTGCACAGTGTCCTTTATCGCCAGGACAAACTGATGGTATTGATGCCGCCCGATCATCCATTGGCGAGTCGCTCGACCCTGGCGTTTGCCGACACGCTGGGCAGCGATTACGTCGGCTTGCACGCCGCCAGTTCCATCAACCGGCGCACCCATGCGGCCGCGCGCAAGGCCGGCAAGGTGCTGAGGTTGCGGATTCATGTGCCGGGGTTCGATGCCATGTGCCGGATGGTCCAGGCCAACATGGGCATCGGCATCCTGCCGCAAAAGGCCTATGAACTGTTTGGCCGGGCGTTGGGTTTGCACGCGGTGCCGCTGACGGATGACTGGTCGGATCGCGCGTTGATTCTGGTGGTGCGCGATGAAGCAACGCTGTCGCCGGTGAGCCGGATGTTGTTTGAGCAGTTGCGCGTCCCGGCCTGAGGTTTTCATGCCGAGATTTTCATGGGTAGCGCCGGCCTCTTCGCGAGCAAACTCGCTCCCACATTTGATCTTTGGCGTGACACTGATCCAGTGTGGGAGCGGGCTTGCTCGCGAAGACTGACTTGAGGTCGCGGCAATCCCCCCAGCCAGGCATTCGCGTTTCGCGAACGATCGTTGCCAACTGAAGGTTGGATTCCTTGCCCCTTGGTCCTCTAGCCTTGGCTCAAATTCCAAGAACACGAGGTACCCCGCGATGACTGCCCCCTTGAGTGCAATCAAAGTGATCGAGATTGGCACACTGATCGCCGCGCCGTTTGCGGCGCGCATGCTCGCCGAGTTTGGCGCCGACGTCATCAAGATCGAAGCCATGGGCCAGGGCGATCCTCTGCGCAAATGGCGCAAGCTGCACGAAGGCACGTCGTTGTGGTGGTACCTGCAATCGCGAAACAAGAAGTCCCTGGCGCTGAATCTGAAATCCCCTGAAGGCATCGAACTGGTCAAGCGATTGGCGAGCGACGCCGATGTGCTGATCGAAAACCTGCGCCCCGGTGCCTTGGAGAAACTCGGCCTGGGCTGGGACGTGTTACATGCCCTCAATCCCAACCTGACGCTGGTGCGTATTTCCGGTTATGGCCAGACCGGCCCGTACCGTGATCGTCCGGGTTTCGGTGCCATTGGCGAGGCCATGGGCGGGATTCGCTACACCACTGGCAGCCCCGGTTCACCGCCGGCTCGGGTCGGTGTCAGCCTCGGCGACTCCCTGGCGTCGCTGCATGCGGTAATCGGCGCCTTGATGTCGCTGCTGCGAGTCAAGACCGGTCAGGGCGGTGGGCAGGTGGTGGACGTGTCTTTGGCCGAAAGCGTGTTCAACGTGATGGAAAGTCTGGTACCGGAATACGACATGTTGGGCCATGTTCGTGAGCGTAGCGGCGGAGCGTTGCCGGGCATTGCGCCGTCCAATACCTACCTGACGGCCGACGGCGCCTACGTGGTGATTGCCGGCAACAGCGACCCGATCTATCGGCGCCTGATGACGGTGATTGGCCGGGTCGACCTGGCCGAAGCGCCCGAGTTTGCGCATAACGATGGCCGCGCCGCCAAAAGCAATGTGCTCGACGCAGCCATCACTCACTGGACCAGCAGCCTGCCTATCGACGAAGTGCTGTCGGTCCTGCAAGCCGCTGAAGTCCCGGCCGGTCGCATCTATTCGGTAGCCGATATCATTGCCGATCCGCACTACCAGGCGCGGGGCATGCTGCTCAGCGCCGAACTGCCCGGCGGCGCGACGGTGAAGATGCCGGGCATCGTACCGAAACTGTCCGAGACCCCCGGTGCCGTGAACTGGTCGGGACCGAGTCTGGGTCAGCACACCAACGGCATCCTCGCGGGACTTGGTCTGACTGACCACGACATCGAACGGCTGAAAGCTGAAGGGGTGGTGCAATGATCACCGATTATTCGCAGACGCTGATCGTTCAGGAAGTTTCCCCGCGTGACGGCTTGCAGATCGAACCGACCTGGGTTGAAACCGTCGACAAGATTGCGCTGATCGATCAGTTGTCGCTGGCAGGGTTCAGTCGCATCGAAGCGGGCTCGTTCGTTTCACCCAAGGCCATTGCAGCGCTACGTGATGGTGAGCAAGTGTTCCAGGGGATCGCCCGACTGCCGGGCGTGATTTATGTCGCATTGATCCCCAACCTCAAAGGCGCACAACGAGCGCTGGACGCGAGGGCCGATGAGCTGAACCTGGTGATGTCCGCCAGTCAGACCCACAACCTGGCGAATATGCGGATGCGCTGCGAAACGTCATTGAGGGCGTTTGGCGAGATCGTCGAATTCGTTCGCGGTACGCCGGTGCGGCTCAACGGCAGCATCGCCACGACCTTCGGTTGCCCGTTTGAGGGCTCGATCGATGAAGACCGAGTGCTGCAGATCGTAGACGCCTATCAGGAACTCGGGATCCAGGGCGTTACTCTGGCCGACACCACTGGCATGGCTAATCCGCGTCAAGTCGATCGCTTGGTGCGACGGGTCTTGCAGCGGGTTTCTCCGGCGGATCTGACCCTGCATTTCCACAACACTCGCGGCCTCGGTCTGTGCAACGTGCTGGCTGCCTACGAGGCCGGTGCCCGACGCTTCGACGCAGCCCTCGGCGGCCTTGGCGGTTGCCCGTTTGCGCCGGGTGCTTCGGGCAACATCTGTACTGAAGACCTGGTCAACCTGTGCGATGAAATGGGTATTCACACCGGCATCGATCTGCCGTTGTTGCTGAAGTTGTCCCGAGGGTTGCCGGCACTGCTGGGTCACGAAGTCCCCGGGCAACTTGCCAAGGCCGGGCGCAACTGCGACCTGCACCCCACACCTTCCTGAAACCACCGAAAAACCTGTGGGAGCGGGCTTGCTCGCGAAAGCAGTCTGACATTCAGAGTTGATGTCGACTGATACTCCGCCTTCGCGAGCAAGCCCGCTCCCACATAAAGGCACCCACACAGATCACCTCAACCAGACAACAAAAACAATCGGGCACCCCTCGTGAAGCCCATCTGGAGAAATACTATGAGTCTCAATGTTCTGGAGGCGGGCGCGAGCCCGTTCGTTAGCCACGACGCCGAAAAAGCCCTGGTCCACAAAGTCGCCTGGCGGCTTATGCCATTGATCATGGTCTGCTACCTGTTCGCGTTTTTCGACCGCATCAATATCAGCTTCGCCAAGTTCCAGTTGCAGGCCGACTTGAGCCTGAGCGACACCGCTTATGGCCTCGGCGCCGGGCTGTTTGTGGTTGGTTACGTGATCTTCGAAGTGCCGAGCAACATGATGCTCTACAAGGTTGGTGCGCGGCGCTGGATTGCCCGGATCATGATGTCCTGGGGTGTCGCCACCGCTCTCATGGTCTTCGTCAACAGCGAATGGCAGTTCTACGTCTTGCGCTTCGTGATCGGTGCGATGGAAGCGGGATTCGCGCCAGGCGTGTTGTATTACCTGACGTTATGGTTTCCGCAGCACTACCGCGGGCGCATCACCTCGATGCTGTTTCTCGCGTCGGCGTTTGCCGGGCTGGTTGGCGCACCGTTCTCCGGACTGGTGTTGCAACACCTTGATGGCGTCCTTGACATGCGCGGCTGGCATTGGCTGTTTCTGCTCGGTGGCGTGCCTTGCATCGGCCTCGGTCTATTGGTGCTGACCTTGCTCAAGGACCGCATCGAAGACGCCCATTGGCTGACGCCGTCGGAGAAGACCCTGCTCGCCAGCCGAATCGCTCACCATGAACCGCACAAAAGCGGCGGCTCGTTGTTGGCCGCGCTGCGGATCCCGGGTTTCCTGATGTTGGGGCTGATTTACTTTCTGATCCAAGTAGCGTCTTACGGCTTGAATTTCTGGGCACCGCAGCTGATCCGTAGCGCCGGCACCGAGAGTCCGGTGATGATCGGCTTGCTGACCGCCATTCCCTACATTTGCGGCGCCATCAGCATGGTGGTAATCGGGCGATTGTCCGACAAGACAGGCGAGCGACGCAAGTTTGTCGCGGGTCTGGTGGCGGCAGGCGCGGTGGGGTTCTTTTGCGCAGGGATCTTTGCCAATCACACGACTTTCCTGATTGTTGCCCTGGGCTTGCTTGGTGCGGGGATCATTGCCTCCATCCCGAGTTTCTGGACCCTGCCGCCGAAACTGCTGGCCGGTGCCGGCGCAGGTGCCGCTGGCGGGATCGCGGTGATCAACACCCTTGGCCAGTTCGGCGGGATCGTCAGCCCGGTCATGGTCGGGCGGATCAAGGACCTGACCGGCAGCACCACGCCGGCCCTGTACGTCATCGGCGTCGCCGCGTTGATCGCTGCTGCGTTGTTGCTATGGGCGTTGCCGCAGAAGCTGCGCACGCTCGACAAGTTCTGAAATTAGCGGCGTCAGGAATACCGCTTTCGCGAGCAAGCCCGCTCCCACACTCGACCGAATTCCAAAGCTGGACACGGTTAAATGTGGGAGCGGGCTTGCTCGCGAAGACTGACTCACAGCAACAAAGAACTAGTGGATCTACGCTCAAGGCCGTTTAAGTTGTACGCTCCGGTCGGAACCAGTCTCAAGGTTACTCAATCCATGCTAACCGGCCTCAACCACCTGACTCTCGCCGTCACCGACCTGAACCGCAGCGTGGCGTTCTATCGCGATCTGCTGCAATTCCAGCTGGAAGCCACATGGGACGCCGGCGCCTATCTCTCATTGCCCGGTTTGTGGTTGTGCCTTTCTCGCGATCCGCTACGCCAATCCGCGCCCGCAGCTGACTATACCCACTACGCCTTCAGCATTGATTTTGCGCATTTCCCGTTGTTCGTCGAACGCCTGCGATCGGCCAACGTGCAGGAGTGGCGGGACAACCGCAGCGAAGGGGCGTCGTTCTATTTTCTCGACCCGGACGGGCACAAGCTGGAGGCGCATGTCGGGGATCTGGCGTCGCGGCTGATGGCTTGTCGGCAACGGCCATATGCGGGGATGAAGTTCTTCGACGATCAGTAAGTCGATGCTCGGGGTCCTGAGATAGACTTGCGTCCATTCATCCGGCGTTTCAATAGGAATTCCCATGACTCCATCGCTGCTAATGGCCGTTCTCGCTTCGGGCTTCATTTATGGCATTACGCCGGGTCCGGGAGTGCTGGCGGTGTTCGGCATCGGGGCGGCGCGCGGACGGCGGGCCGGAGCGGGGTTTCTGTGCGGGCATTTGCTGGGCGATGTGGTCTGGTGCAGCACGGCGCTGATCGCGATTGTCGGTGCGCGGGAAATCGGTAGCACCGCGTTCGATGTGCTGGGCGTACTCAGCGGGCTCTACCTGTTCTGGTTGGGCCTGCGCGCGGTTCGCGCTCGTCGCGGCAGTGCCGAGGCGCCTCAGGGCCCGGCGCGGCAGCCGTTCTGGCACGGCATCCTGTTCGGTTTGACCAACCCCAAGGCTTATCCTGTAGCAGTGGCGACCTTTACTGCGCTGCTGTCGAGCCGTGCAGAGTTGCTGCATTGGTCGATGTTGCCCTGGTTGATCATCCTGAGCTTCGTTGGTGGCCTTTTGGCCTACGCTATTCTCATAGGCATCGTCGGGGCGCGTCAGGTGCGCACGTTGTATCAGCGTCATGAACTGGCGATCACCCGGTTGTGCGGGGTCATGTTTATCGGTTTTGCCATCAATGCCCTGGCGCATGCGTTGCCGGGGCTGGTGACGAACAAAGCTTGAAGCTGATCGCAGGGAAGCCTCGGCTGCACAGTCATCGCTCTGGCGTATGACCGGTCAAGGAAGTTTGTTCAATGTTGCATTGTCCGGACACGCGCTCGGCATTATGGAAACCAGAAATTCCGCCCCACTGGCGAGCTACATTGACCTCTTGCTGGACGCCGTGTGTGCGGTGGATAAACAAGGTCGCTTCGTATTTGTCAGCGCGGCCTGCGAACGCATTTTCGGTTACACCCCCGATGAGTTGATCGGCCAGTCGATGATCGACCTGGTGCATCCCGCCGACCGACAGCGCACCCTCGACGCGGCACGGGAGATCATGGGCGGCGAGCCCAAGCTCAATTTTGAAAATCGTTACCTGCGCAAGGATGGCCGGGTGGTGCACATTCTCTGGTCGGCGCGCTGGTCGGAAGTCGATCAGTTGCGCATTGCCGTGGCGCGGGACATCACCGAGCGCAAGCAGGCCGAGTCCCGGCAAGCGGCGCTGTATGCCATCTCCGAGGCGGCCCACGCGGCGGAAGATCTGCTGGCGCTGTTCAAACGCATCCATTCGATCATCGGCGAATGGCTTCCGGCATTGAGTTTCTCCGTGGCGCTGTATGACGAGCATTGCGCGCAGCTGAACTTCCCCTATCACGTCGACGACCATGAACCGCAACCCGAGGAGTCCGGGACGGTGACTGGGCGTCTTTGCAGTGAAGTGATTCGCAGCGGCTTGCCGATCCTGCTGACCCCGGATCAGGACAATCCACCGGCGGGATTCGCGGCCCTGGTCGCGGGCCAGGATTCGCCCTGCTGGCTGGGCGTGCCATTGAGTTCGAAGAACGGCACTATTGGCGCGTTGATCGTGAAAAGCGTACCGGGCGGCGAGCGTTATACCGAGCAAGACAAGGAACTGTTGCAATATGTTTGCGCGCAGGTCGCAACCGCTATCGAGCGCAAGCAACTGCATGCCCGGCTCCAGCGGATGGCTCAATACGACCAACTGACCCAGTTGCCCAATCGCGAATTGTTGCGCGAACGCCTCAAAGCCTCACTGGCGCTGGCTCGAACAGACTCAGGGCGAATGGCGTTGCTTTACGTCGATCTCGACCGCTTCAAGGCTGTCAACGACACCCACGGTCATACGGTTGGCGACATGCTGTTGCAAGCGGTCGCCAATCGGCTCAAGGGCTGCGTGCGGGAAACCGACACCGTGGCGCGCATCGGCGGTGATGAATTTGTGGTGTTGTTGCACAGCATCCATGCCGCGGAGGATGCCGAGCGTGTAGCGGGAAAAATCCGTCAGGTGCTGGATCAACCCCTGCGCCTGGACGGACATAACCTGCACATCCAGCCGAGCATTGGCGTTGCACGCTACCCCGAACACGGGACTGAAGAAAATCAGTTGTTCAGGCATGCCGATGAGGCGATGTACAGCGCCAAGCGCCAGCAGCACTTGCGTCTGGGAGCCTGAAAGCCCGTCACCGTTCGTCGCAGCGTTGCCAGTTTTTCTAAACCTTTTTGGCGATGGAAATTCTTATTCTATGCGGGCGGCTGCTCGCAGCGATCATCACCAAGAGGATGAGAACCATGCCTACTTCCAAAAATCCGAGTCCGGGTAGTGCCCACGATCGAACAAAGGCGTCTGAATCCGGTCGCAAAGGTGGGAAAACTACCACGACGACCGTTGATAAAGACTCCGCGAAAGGCGGCATGGGCCGCAAAGGTGGACAAAAATCCCGGTAATAGTGAAGTGGTTTTTATTAAAAGACGGGGGCGAAAGCCCCCGTTGGAATTTTCAAAGAAGGAGGGCGCGACCATGAGCCGGATGGCCACCCGTTTACGCAATGTCGGTATTGTCACCTTATTGGGTCTGTTTGCCAGCAGTGCCTTTGCCCAGTCAGCCACAGAATTCATTAACGAAGCGTCGGCCAAAGGCATGGCCGACATCGAAGCCAATCGTCTGGCGCATCAGAAAACCGAGTCCAAAGAGGTCAAGGATTACACCATCGTGGTAATCAACGACCTCACCACCGCCAACCAGCATCTGGCGAAAATTGCCAAGCAACTTGATTTACCGGTTGCGCCACGGGAAGAGGTGATGGACAAGGCCAAAGCGTTGATCCCGGAGGTGAAGGACGACGCGTCCTTCGATCAGGCATACGCTGCCCATCAGGTGAAAACCACACAGCAATCCATCGAGCAGCTTCAACAACAGGCACAGACCACGGACGTGCCGCAAATCAAAGCGTTCGCCGAAGAAACCCTGCCCAAATTGCAAAACCACCTGCAGATGGCCAGGGCCCTGCAAGCCAGTCGCTAACACCACGTGCGCGGGTGACGTCGCCGGTCACCCGCGTGGCATGGATCGACATTCTTTCAATCCTGTTTTTTTGTTTCCGGGACGACAGTGCCGTCCAGAGGAATCGTTTCGCCCTCGCCGAGGGTGCGATATTTCTTTCTCAGCTCTTCCAGCTGTTTGATATCCAGCGATTCAAGCCCCAGCATCGCGTTTTGCGCTTCTTTGGTTACTCGCAATAACTCATCGATCTTCAAGTGCAAAATATCCGTGTCGCGGTTCTGGGTGTTCTGGATAAGGAACACCATCAGGAAAGTGATGATGGTGGTCGAGGTGTTGATGATCAATTGCCAGGTATCGTTGAAATGAAAAATCGGCCCGCTCAAACCCCACAGGATAATCAGAACGATCGCCCCCAGAAATGTACGGGGCAGGCCGGCCCACAGAGAGAGTTTCTGTGCGATTTTCGCGAATTTCATTGCCGTATTCCTCATCGGGGAGCGCCTGATTTTCAGACAGCAACGGCATGACGAAAATTCTGCTGAACATTGCCTGCGCCTGGATGCGTGAACCCTTTGTCAGGGCTGATCGCTCGGAGCCGAAAAAAGCGCAACCATTTCCACCGGCATGGGGTCACTACTTCAAACCTGTGAAACTGGAGACCCGCATGAACCTCGCTCGCACGTTTTACCTTTGCTGCTGCCTGCTTGCGTTGCAGGGCTGCTTCGATAACTCGGATAACGAGACCAAAGACAATACTGATGGCACCAAGTCATCGGTGCAGATGCAGGAGAAGGGGGCGGACAGTAAATAGCGGTGAGTGGCTGCTATATCGTTGCAGCCAAGAAATAAGTGCGAATCCATGTGGGAGCGGGCTTGCTCGCGAAGACGGCGGCATAGTCAATATTGATGTCGCCTGAAACCTCGCATTCGCGAGCAAGCCCGCTCCCACAGGTTCCGCGCTGAACTGGCATTGGTTTTTTTATCTATCTATTCACGCCGACAACGTCACCTCAGTCTCCCAGCTGAAATACCCCAACACGTCACAACTCTGGTTGATCAGCATGAAGCTCAGTTCGCAGGTCGTCACACCATGAGTCAGTTGCGAGCACTCCCAGTAATGATCATCGGCTTTGTGACTGCCCGGTTGGGTCGGGTTGGCGGGGTCGGGCGCGGGGACTGTCTGCTCGCCGTTAACGACCAATTTGGGTGGCGAAAGAATCCCCGTATCGACCACCGAAATATTGTGAAAGACAATGCTGTGTTCGGCCAGCAAGCTGACGGTTCTGCCACGGATATGAAAGATATTTTCGTTGCCTGTTAGTATGATTTTGCTGTCATTTTCAGCACTTTGCGTTGCCGTGCTACCTGTCACGGGGAAGATGAAGCCATCTTCAATCACCGTCGGGTTCTCCGATTCAAGACTGGGTTGCGGATAACGGGAAAGCAGCGATTCGGCATCGACGATCAGCAGCACATTGTTGGCTGTCACGATGCTCGCCGAAGGGGAGGTAATCGGTTCGGAAGTCATCATGGATTCCTTTCATGATGTTGACGCATACCGTTAGCCGCTTCGGTCACGCAAGAAATCCATTCCAGCCGAGGCGGCAACGAGCCTGGTAGGCCCCTCGTTGTCAAGGGGCCCGGCCCAGCATCAGTTATGGATGGTAATGAACGGATCCCATGTGCAGCAGCCGATGATCTGGCAGTCGCGATTCACGATCAGAAACTGGAAGTGATAGGTCACGCTGCCGCAGGCAAGGGTTTCCGAAGACCAGTAATGGTTATCGACCTTCTGGCAGCTGGGCACCGACGGATTGCTGGTGTTCGGGACTGCAAAGGATGCGGTAGCCATGCGCGGCGTGGGCGTAGAGATCAACTCGTTGCCGGCGTTACCGACGAACTTGTAGAAAATCACTGCTTGCTCGAAGCCTAGCGACAGGCTGGTTTCACGCCAGCGAATCAGATCGCCTACCTGTGCTTTCAGGTTGAGCTCGCCACCGGCCTGGCCACTCACCACGTTGTTCTGATTGGTCACCATGTAGACATGATTGACGTCGATCAGCGTCGGCGCAGCAGGGTTTTTGCTGATGTTCGGGTAGTTTTTCAGAATGGTTTCGGTGTCGATCGAAACAAGTACATCCGTGACTCGAGACATAGTAAAGCTCCTTTGAACATAGTGATTACCTGGCTACCTGCCAGGTACGACAACGCTTGTTTGCCTTGCGGCCGTTGCGAACACACTACTGGGGAACCCACTCGATCACGGGTGCGAGCTGACCTTGCTCCTTGCCTTGAAATGACGGGTCGGGTTCCTTCCAACAGCCGCGATTAGGACTATAGATGTCATTTTTATACTGTCAAAATCGCTTTGTGTGTCTATCGACGAACGGTTGTTACCTTCAATGAATTGGCGATAAGAAAATGACCATTCAGACTCCTGTCTTCTCCGACGTCAGGTTGGGGCAGAGTGACCGGTCGATGTATCGTAGCGAACCGGTTGTCTGCCTCTGGCTACAATCTGCACCGACAGGAGAGCGATATGAGTTGGAACGCCAAACAATACGTAGCGTTTGAAGATGAGCGCACACGCCCGGCGCGTGACTTGCTGGCCGCCATTCCCCCAATGGATGTCCGATCGGCCATCGACATCGGTTGCGGCCCCGGTAATTCCACCGAATTGCTGGTGCAGCGCTTTCCCAATGCCGCAGTGCGAGGGATGGACAGTTCGCCCGATATGATTGAGACCGCCCGCCAGCGCTTACCTCAGGTGCAATTCAATACCGCAGACATCGATGTCTGGAACGATGCCGGCCCGTTCGACGTGATTTTCGCCAACGCAGTATTGCAGTGGCTTCCCGATCACGCCCGGTTGCTGCCGTCATTGGTCACCAGGCTTGTGCCCGGTGGCAGCCTGGCGATTCAGATGCCCGACAACCTCAACGAACCGTCGCACAGGTTGATGCGCGAAGTCGCAGCGAGCGGCCCTTGGGCTGACAAATTGGCAAGTGTCGCTGGCCTGCGAACGGAAATGGAGGATGCGGATGGTTACTACTCGATGCTGCGTGCCCACTGCAGCCGGGTGGATGTATGGCGCACCACTTACTATCATCCGCTCGCCGACGGCGCATCGGGCGTGGTCGAGTGGTTCAAGGGCAGCGGTTTACGGCCTTTTCTTGAACCGCTGAATGAAGCGGAGCGGGAGCAATATCTCGAGCAGTATCTGACAGCGATCGAGAAGGCTTATCCGACATTGAGCGATGGTTCGGTGCTGTTGCCGTTTCCGCGGTTGTTCATGGTGGCCACGCGCTGACCTACAAAGGGACGCGCCTGGTCGTTTGTCCCTTTGGTTGACCAACCGTTGAACTATCAGCCCTGCTGCAAAACCTTGAGTGCGGCCGAAGCCAGAAATCCGGAGCGACTTTTCTCTTCCGGATGATGCAGCACGTATTCGTCGATGCGGTTGAGCAAGTAGCCGGGCAGGGTGATGTTGAGTTTCTGGGCCTTGCCCAGGTATTTGGTGACGTCGATGTCCACCACGGCCCATGTACACCCTGCGTATTGCGGATTGGCTGCATGCAAGGTCACTTTGTTGGCGTGCGGAATCGGGGATCCGTCTTCGGCCAATATTTCGAAATGGCCTTCAATGGCTTCGCGCGCCATGGCCATGGCGTCATCCAGATCCTCCCCGGCGGAGAAACACCCTGGAATATCCGGTACTTCCACTCCCCAGGCGTGTTCGTCATCGCCCATGGAAATCGCAATCGGGTAAAGCATGTTTGTCATCCTCTGAAGACGCTGTCCGTGATTCGTCAGAGCAGCGCCTGTTGCAAAATACTGATGGCCGTTTTTTTCAGCAGATCCTTTTTCGGATGAGGAACCGTTACCAGCCCCGGCTTGGTCGGATGCTTGAAATGGTGATGGCTCCCCTTGATTCGCACGATTTGGCTTATCAAAAAACGGCTATTCACATCACCTCCCTGTGGTGTGCTTGTGGGTACTATATCTACTAGAATCCATTGATCAACACTATAACCACCAATGCCATCCTGAGCACCGATGTCTTAGCGATATGAAACGAGTCTAGGAGGGCATTTGACGATGGCTTGGGCAAGGCCGGCTTTCTGTATTGCAGGGTTTTGCCGAGGTGCTGTAGAGCGAGGGAGTTCAAATTTCATGCATAAAAAACCGGTCACTTCGGACCGGTTTTTGATTTCTTCATTGGCGCGGACAGCGGGAAATCGACCCTGAAGAAAACCAATCATGCTTTAGCTTCTAAATCAGCTGATCAATCAAAACCGCGTTTGTATAGACCAAGCTTCCATCCCTCGCTTGATGCCCGACCAAATGGAACTGACCGCGATCGTGCTGCAAGTAGACGCGCATTTGGCAGTCGGACAAGGGGCCGTATCCCTCTGGCAAGATCAAATCCATTGAGCTCATATCGACATCAACCATGGCTTCAGGCTCATGGGTTTTCTGCAGGCGTTCTTCGGCTTCCTCCAGACGCAGATGGAGGGGACCATCGACATCAAAGCTGATCTCACCCATTGGGGTGGACTTTTGCTCGCCGCTGGCTTTGCACCAGCCTTTGATCGTCAGGTTACTCATGACGAAACCTCCGTCGTGGACTGCTGGATTGTGTAGCGCTAGTGTCTTCTCAAGCCATCCGCATCTGGCCAGTTCTGCCATCCTGTCATCAGGATTTGAGTATAGCTGGCACCGGGTTTCGCTTGCTGTCCGCTACGCCCGTGAGTCCATAGAAACGTAATGCTGAATATCCATAGTTGTATATAGCGAATCGCTTTAAATGATTAACTAATGTTCGTTGGGATATCCCTGTCTCAGGTTGTTCAAAAAAGCACTTGTTCCGTCCATGCACTATACTTCGTGCGGACTTTACCGCCGAATGGGACGGTATTTTCTGCCCTGCTTGGACGTCAGTGGCGATGCGTTTGCATAACCAGTGAGCAACAGGAATAGGATGAACAGAAAATGGCAATAGCAATTATCCTGATACTAATCGTTATTGCATCCGTATTGTTCCATCTAATAGCGCCTTGGCAGGCAACACCGGCAGCTTCCAACTGGGGGTCTATAGATACCACCCTGTTCATCACCTTGATTATCAGTGGAATATTTTTCATCGCCATCACGGTATTCATGGCGGTCGCCGTCATGCGTTATCGACACAAGGAGGGTGCCAAGGCGCACTATCAGCCAGAAAGTAAAAAACTGGAAACCTGGTTGATTATCGTGACCTCGATAGGTATTGCTGCGATGTTGGCGCCAGGTCTGATTGTTTACAATGATTTCATCCGGGTGCCGAAAAATGCTTATGAACTTGAAGTGGTCGCCCAGCAGTGGCAGTGGGCCTTTCGTTTTCCCGGCCAGGACGGGAAGCTGGGTAAATCGGATATCAAGTTTGTTGATTTCGCCAATCCCCTCGGCCTGGATCCCAAAGATCCTGTTGGTCAGGACGATGTGCTTATAAAAAACAATGAAGTTCGCCTTCCGCTCGATCAGCCAGTGAAAGTTTTATTGCGCTCTAAAGATGTACTGCACAATTTTTATATTCCGCAAATTCGCAGCAAGATGGACATGGTGCCAGGTATGGTGTCGTACTTTTGGTTTACGCCAACTAAAACCGGGAAGTATGAAATCCTGTGTGCTGAGTTTTGTGGCGTCGGTCATTACAACATGCGCGGCCAGATGATCGTGGAAGAGCAGGGCGCCTTCGATCAATGGCTGAACAGCCAACCGACTTTTGCGCAGACATTAGCCACAGCTGCCAAACCCAGTCAGGGCAGCGTGCTGGAAAAAGGTCGCGCGTTGGTCGAAAAGTACGGATGCGGTGCCTGCCATAGCCAGGATGGCAATACCCGTCTCGGCCCAGGATGGAAGGGGCTGTATGGCCGCACTGAACAGTTTGCCGACGGCACCAGTGCGCTGGTCGATGAGGCCTACCTGAAAGAGTCGATTCTCGATCCGAAAGCCCGGCTGGTACAGGGCTACCCGCCAGTCATGGTGGCCTATACTCTCACTGAAGATGAACTGGACGCTATCGTCGCCCTGATCAAATCTATCGGGGTTGCACAGCAAGAACCTTCTGCCAGCGAAAAGCTGGACAGAGGTGACGACATGGCGACGCAGGGGCAGCGGCTGGCCGAGTCGCTCGGCTGCCTGGCCTGCCACAGTGTCGATGGCACCAAAGGTGTCGGCCCCACCTGGCAGGGCCTGTATGGCGGGACAGAAACCCTTTCCGACGGAACGAGCATCAAGGTCGATGAGGGTTATATAGAGGATTCGATTTTTAATCCAGGCACTAAAATCGTTAAAGGCTATGCAGCTGTCATGCCGGCCTATGCTCCGAATGATCAGGAGTTGAACGCACTGATCGCTTTTATCAAATCCAAAGCGAATGCCGACGCTGATGCGAGCAAGGCGGAGCCAGGGAAGTAACCGTAAAGCAGCCAGGAATGCACCGAAACTTCGAACAGGAGGATGACGTGATGGCCTATGCGGAGCAAGCCGAAACAGAGGCACTACACGAGCCCAAAAGCTTCCTGACCAAATACATCTGGAGTCAGGATCACAAGGTCATTGCCATTCAGTATTCCTTGACGGCTTTATTCGTGGGCGTTATTGCCGTGGTGTTGTCCGGTTTGATGCGCATACAACTTGGCTTCCCTGGCACTTTGGAATTCATGGACGCCAGTGCTTACTATCAGGCAATGACCATGCACGGCATGATCATGGTCATTTACTTGCTGACGGCCTTGTTTCTGGGGGGCTTCGGTAACTATCTGATTCCGTTGATGGTGGGCGCCCGCGACATGGTCTTCCCCTACGTCAACATGCTGAGTTACTGGTTTTACCTGCTTGCGGTAGTGGTGTTGCTCGCAAGTTTCTTTGTTCCTGGCGGTCCCACCGGTTCGGGCTGGACGCTTTATCCGCCCCAGTCCATTTCTCAGGGAACACCGGGGGTCGAGTGGGGCATCGTCCTGATGCTCGTCTCGCTGGCTATTTTTATTGTTGCAGCCACCATGGGCGGGCTGAACTACGTCACCACGGTGTTGCAGGCGCGCACGCACGGCATGACATTGTTTCGCATGCCGCTCTCCGTATGGGGAATCTTCATGGCCTCGATCATGGCCTTGCTGGCTTTCCCGGCGTTGTTCGTCAGTGCGGTCATGATGCTGTTCGACAAGTTGTTGGGCACCAGCTTCTTTATGCCGTCGATGATCTCGCTGGGGCAGCAGATCGATCACCAGGGTGGTAGCCCAATATTATTCCAGCACCTGTTCTGGTTCTTCGGTCATCCGGAAGTTTACATCGTGGCTCTTCCTGCGTTTGGTCTGGTCTCCGACTTGATCAGCACCCATGCGCGTAAAAATATCTTCGGCTACCGAATGATGGTGTGGGCCATTATTGCGATTGGCGTACTCAGCTTTGTGGTCTGGGCGCACCATATGTATGTCAGCGGAATGAACCCGTATTTTGGCTTTTTCTTCGCCGTCACCACCTTGATCATCGCGGTGCCAACCGCACTGAAAGTCTACAACTGGGTGCTGACGCTGTGGCGGGGTGACATCCATCTGACCGTACCGATGCTGTTTGCCCTGGCCTTTATCGTCACTTTCCTGGTCGGCGGTCTGACCGGATTGTTTCTCGGCAATGTGATTGTGGATATTCCGCTCTCGGACACTTATTTCGTTGTCGCCCATTTCCATATGGTCATGGGGGTCGCACCGGTATTGGTGGTATTCGGCGGCATTTATCATTGGTTCCCGAAAGTCACCGGGCGCATGTTGAACGACACCCTGGGCAAGTTGCATTTCTGGATTACCTTTCTGGGTACCTACGCCATTTTCTTCCCCATGCACTATCTGGGTTTCCAGGGCATGCCACGCCGTTACTACGTCTATGAAAACTACGCCTTCATCCCGCAGTCGGCGCAAGAGTTGAATGCCTTTATCACGGTGGTCGCATTGATCGTCGGCGTTTCCCAGTTGCTGTTTCTGTTCAACCTGGCCTGGAGTGCATTCAAGGGTAAGCCCGCAGGCAGTAATCCCTGGGGCGCTGCCAGTCTGGAATGGCAAACGCCGAACACACCGCCGATACACGGTAACTGGGGAGCGAAGTTGCCGGTCGTGCATCGCTGGGCCTATGACTACAGCGTGCCGGGGATAGAGCAGGACTTCGTTCCGCAAACGGTCTCCGCCGAGGAGCTGGAGCAGATGCGGCAACTGAGTGCCGGAACCAGGATAGCGGACGTTAAAACATGAAAAAGCTGCTATTGAGAAACGCCGATGGCGCTGACCCCGGCGGCAGCTGGAGTCGCGACCCTGGGGATATTCAGGCCACCGAGGCTGATAGAAGCCAAATCGCAAAAGTGGGCCTGCGCTTGTTTCTGGTCGTGGTGAGTTCGTTATTTTTTCTCTTCCTTTTCGCCTTTATTGCCCGTTCGCAAATGGCCGATTGGCGCCCCCTGACAGACCCCTTGGCGCCTTTAGCCGATCTCTGGCAGCTATGGCTGAATTCGGCTTTTCTGGTCTTAAGTTGCATCGCACTGCAGTGGTCGCGTATGGCTGCCCGGCAGGCTCGACTGGGCGCAACGGCCATTGGTTTTGCATTGGGGGGCGTATTTGCGATTGCCTTTTTAATAGGGCAACTCTGGGTCTGGCAGCAGTTTGTCGCCTGGGGCTACTTTGTCGCCAGCAATCCGGCCAACAGTTTCTTCTACTTGTTGACCGGCCTGCATGGGCTTCATCTGCTGGGCGGGCTGATAGCCTGGAGCATCATCGTCGCTAAATTCCTGCATCGCGTGCCGTTGGCGCAACTCAGCGCCAGCGTAGAGCTCTGTACCCTCTATTGGCATTACTTGTTGGGTCTTTGGTTCGTGCTATTCGCTTTGTTGGCCAGCACGCCGCAAACCTATGAAGTCATCGCCAGATTCTGCGGCCTGAGGTGAAAAACCATGGCAACGCACCCGGTCACCCCCGGCGAGTCCGATTCATCCAATTCACCCGTCATGTCGCCACCAGGCTGGCAGGGCATCGTCAGCGACTGGGCCTCGGACAAGGAAGCTTTCAAGCAGGTCCATTGGGGCAAGGCGATGATGTGGATATTCCTGCTCAGCGATACGTTTATCTTTACCTGTTTTTTGACCGGCTACATGTCGGTACGCATGACCATCACCACCGCCTGGCCAAACCCCAGTGAAGTGTTCGCCTTGACCATTGGCGGTAAAGAAATCCCGCTTATTCTGATCGCCATCATGACCTTCGTGCTGATCAGTAGCAGCGGCACCATGGCCATGGCCGTTAATTTCGCCTATCGCCGTAATCGCGCGAAAACGGCTGCCCTGATGCTGGCGACCGCTGCCTTGGGAGTGACCTTCGTCGGTATGCAGGCATTTGAATGGAGCAAGCTCATCGCAGAAGGGGTGCGCCCCTGGGGCAATCCGATGGGGGCGGCGCAATTTGGAGCCAGCTTTTTCATGATTACCGGTTTCCACGGCCTGCATGTGTCAATCGGTGCCCTGTACCTCAGCATTGTGGCGATGAAAGTATTGCGGGGAGATTATGAGCGCTCCGGCAACTATCAGAACGTGGAGATAGCCGGGCTCTATTGGCACTTCGTGGATTTGGTGTGGGTGTTTATTTTTGCTTTCTTCTATTTATGGTAGAGGAGCACCGGTGATGGCACATGCTCAGGGTCAGCAACATCCAATCAGTTTGTATCTGAAGATCTGGGGGCTGTTGTTTGTCCTCAGCACGCTGTCGTATCTCGTCGACTATTTTCACTTTCAGGGTTACCTCCGGTGGTCCCTGATTATCATTTTCATGCTGTTGAAGGCAGGTTTAATTGTCTCCATTTTCATGCACATGGCCTGGGAACGGTTGGCCATGGTCTACGCCATATTAGTGCCACCGTTGAGTTTGCTGGTGCTCGTTGGACTGATGGCCTCCGAAGCAGATTATGTGTTCTTCAGCCGAGTCATTTCCTTCGGCCAATAAACAGCTTCCGGTTGGGCCGTGAGTCTCCAGGGCTAACCGGATATCACCCGCTTGAACTGATGCCATTTGTGCTGCCAGGCCACTGTCCAGTGGGGGGCTGCCGTTCCCGTGCCGGCAATCGTCAGCGTTGGATGATGTTCGATTACCCGATCCAATACCGGTTCCTGATCCGGTTCAACATCCACGAAGAAGATATGTTTTCCCTCTTCTACCATCTGTTTGAAATTGCGGAAGTGAGCATTAGGCACCTGGAAACCAAAAAAGCCGCCTTCCCAGATGCAGAAGCCAAATATAACGATGGCCAGGAAGATAAAAGGCACCCAGCCTGCGGCGGATTCGGTCCAGCCCATCCAATAGGCGCCGCCAAGGACCAGCGCCGCGAGTGGCAAGCCAATCAGCGCACCAATCTCGCCAGAGTGAACAGCATCCTGTTTCATTAACGAGTTGACCTCGTGAAGGTGATGCTCTTCAATCTCGGCAACTTGTTCACTGAGCACATGAATTTGTTCAGTATTGATGCCGTTGGCTTCCAGTTCATTTTCAACGGCCTCGAGATCATCGAGATTGTCACTGATGTAATAGTGCCGATTCATGCCACACCTCCCATCTCGTGTTGGCTGCAGACCTCCCTTGTCCTGCAGCCGCTAACCGAGATTTGCAGTCGATGTCTGTGCACGTGGGGAACGTTGCACACTTGATGCAATTCGTAGGAAGTATAGCATTCGCTAGCATGCTGGGCTGGTGGCGTCAAGGTCTGAGGGGCGGCGGTAGTGCCTGGCACAGCTCGACGAATTCTGTGTCGAAGTGCTTAACGAGGGCGAAGTACCCCAGCGCCTTATCCAGATTCGCCGAAAGATCCTTCTTCGCCTGCACCCATCTCTCGATCCTCAAACGCAGAACGCACGGCCTCCACGACGCGTCCCGCCATGCGCTCATCTTCAAGCTGCGGGTACCCTTTCCTTAGTTTGCCGGACACCACCCAGCCATTCTCCTTGATGGAGCGGATGATGCGGTTCGCATCCAGGTCTGGCATTTCCAGTACCTCTTTCAGTTGCTCCTGAGCTCGCTGAAAGATCACCAGTACTCGGGCTTCATCTGCCATTTCCTTTCGAATCGTGTGTTCAACGACGCGTGCGGTGTACAGGACATGTTCGGTTAGATCGGGATACCGCCAGGCAAAACACGCGTCTTCGTATTCATCGAAGATGAAGTTGCTGCGAGTCCCGTCCTTGTAGGTCACGAGTTCGCCGAACCGATAGGCCGCCGCATAACGTCGCATGAACGGTCGCGAGAACACTTCGAGCGTACGGTCGTAGCCGGCCCTGAAGTCGATCGAACTCGTGATGGTGGCTGACACCGGCAGTATTACGCCGTCGGGCACTGCCTTATCCCGAATCAGGGTGTCGTTGATAAGGAAGCGATGAATCCGGCCATTGCCATCGCGCATGGGATGGATGTACACGAAGCCAAATGCCAACACAGCGGCACGTGCCACTGACTCCGCACCGCGCGTTGCGACCTCAAACTCGTTGAGTCCTGCCAATAGCTGCGCAAGATCCGCGAAATGGGGGGCAATGTAATGCACGATATCCTCGCGCATCGTGGCCTGCCCCACAAACACAGTGGAGCGCCGCAAGCCCAGTCCAAGAGCATCACGCCCCAGAATGCCGGCTTGGAGGGACTGCAGGCTGTCGTTGCTCAACGGGTCTTCGATATGTCCGCAGTACTGGGCAATGACATGGGCAAACCGCTGAATGCGATCGGCCTGGTCGGCTTCCTTTTCGATGAGAAAGCTCGCGCGCGATTCCTTGAATGTCAGCCAACTGGCGGTACGCATCAGGATGTCGGGGCCAAAGGCCTGATCCAATTCATCCAATGCCTCGCGTAGATCGAATTGCAGGGCCTCCTGCACTGGCGTCGTACGACGAACCAAGGGGCAGAACCCAGCCGTTCCCGGCAGGTTGTTATTGACTCGCCAACGCCGTGTTCGCAGTGCCTCGCGACGAGTCAGGTAATTTTGTGGCGAAAGTACATCAACGTAGCCGCCATTGGTCACGTCTGGCACATCCAGACGTTCGCCTGTCAGCCATTCGTAGAGGAACCCCGTGCGACGGGCGTACTGGCCGAATGGCTCCCGTCGACACCAGTCTTCGACAGGCTGCGGACCTATGGCCGCAAACAGGCGGGCGAAGAACTCGAGATGGATCTCTTCGTATTTGAGGCCGAATTCGAAGTGTCCTGCGAAATCGTCTGCGGGCCGATAGCTTGCCGGATACCGGTTCTCCACATTTCCGTCACTTTCGCGACTAACACGTACAGTGCCGATCATCGAGTCGACTCGTAGAGGCTGTGCCAGTGCGATGTCGTGACGGCTTGCGAGGGTTTTGAAACCGACTTGCATTGACGAAATCCTTTACTGGGGCAAGAAAAACGCTAACAGAAGATCGATCATATGCGAAAACGTTAATTTTCATAGAGGTGAAAACATTAACGCTTGATGAAATTTGATAATAAATCTGGGGTTTTCGATAAAAACGCTAACAGACTTCAGGTAGTCGCTAATGTCCCAAACACATTTACTCATTGATCAGCGGATAATGGACGAAATTGGGGGATGTCTCAGAGCCCGATTCCACCAAACCCAGACACAAAAAAACCGGCCATCAAGGCCGGTTTTTCTTTACCTGCATCCCCCGTCAAAAATTGACGTGAGACAAAAAATTCGATTGGAGCGGGTGAAGGGAATCGAACCCTCGTTATCAGCTTGGGAAGCTGGAGTAATGCCATTATACGACACCCGCTCAGAGCGGCTGACTTTGTACCAGATGTGCGCGTGAAAATGAAGTTTTTCTTTGCACGCGATTGGCTTTAACACGGGGAAACGAAAGCAGAGACCGCATTGCGGTCATTCGCGGGCAAGCCTCGCTCCTGCAGGGCTGAGCTTGCTCGCGATGACTCTGTTTCAGATTGCCAATGCATGGTGGTCCTGGACGTAGTGGTAACGCGGTCGGCTTTCTTGTTGTGTCGGTTTCAGAAAGCCCAGCAGTGCGTTGCGGCTGTCTCGGCAGGCGGCTTTGTGCTCCATGTCGAGAAAGTGGCCGGTGGCCTGCAGGGTGCTGAAGGTGCTGTGCTGCACGTGACCGGCGAACAGCTTTGCATCGGCGGCGGCGGTGTACTCGTCCCATTCGCCATTCATGAACAGCACCGGTACGTTGATTTTCTTCGCCGCGTTCAGGTAGCACTGGCGGTCGCTGTTGAGCACGTCGCTGATGTGAAAGTGCATCTGCCCGTATTCATGTTCGGCCAACGAACTGACGTGACGGTAGTTGAAACGCTTGAACAGCGACGGCAGGTGTTTGCCGATGGTGCTGTTCACCAAGTCACCGACCCGGTTACCGTCCCGGCTGCCGAGATAGTCGACCCCGCGCTCAAGGTAGTCGAGCATGTGCGCGTTGACCACCGGCGAGAATGAGCTGATCACGGCCTTTTCGATGCGCCGTGGCTGTTGGGCCAGGGCGACGAGCGTGGCGGCGCCACCAAAGGAAAACGACAGCACGTGTTCGGCGGCGAAGTGGTCGATCAGCTCCAGGAGGATCTGCCCTTCGATTTCCTTGGTCAGCATTTTTTCATGCAGGTTGTGAGCCTTGGACTTGCCCGCGTAGGGCTGGTCGTAGCACACCACATTGAACTCTGGATAAAGGTTTTTCACGGTCTGTGCAAACGACGCAGTCGTGGACATCGATCCGTTGACCAGAATAATGGTCTTCTCTGCGGCGTCTGCGCGATAGAACTCCGTGTAAACCCGATACTGACCTTGTATATCCAGCACAGCGATTTCTGGCCTCATGACATAAGACTCCTGGCAAGCGGGTATGCGCGCAAATCAGATTGCACGAGCTTTGTGACAGGTAGGCATACGCCTGGAATTTTTGAAGGCCCATGTCGATCCATTGCACGCTGGTCGACGGGTATTGTTATAAGCGGGCAGTCTGCCGGGGGAAGGCGGAACCTGAGGGTTCTCTGCCGGCAAAAAGTTTCTTAGAGTAGTTTTGATGACTCGTCGGTCACATTTCGCGCCGACGTCCTGATTCAAGCAGGGGTCACGTCATCGCGCAAGTATCTTTCGTAAAATTTTCAGCGGCTTCTGCTGAGCGGTCGCCTGCTTAGATCATTCGGATCTCATCGCTGCTCAACGGCCGGTATTCGCCGGGCTTCAACGTGTCGTCGAGCACCAGCGGCCCCATGCATTCGCGGTGCAGGCGCAACACCTTGTTGTCGAAGTGGCCGAACATCCGTTTAACCTGATGATAGCGGCCCTCGACGATGCTCAGGCGCGCAGATTTTGGCCCGAGTACGACCAGTTCGGCCGGTTGTGTCGTGAGGTCTTCGAAGGCGAAATACAGCCCTTTAGCGAAGGTGATCGCGTATTCGGCAGTGATGTCCTGCTCGGTCTCGACGTAGTAGACCTTGGGCAGTTTGGTCTGCGGTTGGGTCAGGCGTCGTGACCAGCTGCCATCGTTGGTGATCAGCATCAGGCCGGTGGTGTTGAAATCCAGGCGACCGGCGATGTGCAGGTCTTCCTTGTCGGGTTCATCTATCAGGTCGAGCACCGTCCGGTGTTGCGGGTCGCGGGTGGCGCTGACGCAGCCGGGTGGTTTGTGCAGCATGAAGTAGCGGGCTGGCTTGCCAACTTGCAGCACCTCGTCGTCGACCTCTACGCGGCTGAACTCAAGCACTTCGGCATGGGGGTCGCAAACGATATTGCCGTCGATCCTGATGCGTTTTTCCACCAGCAACAGGCGTACCTGCTTACGGTTGAAGCGGGGCAGGTTGCTGAGGAAGCGGTCAACGCGCATGGCTAGGGTTCGGTGGGGGGATTCGGTGGGAGAGCGCCGCGCATCTTACGTGATCGGCTCGCCGGCTGCTTGCAACTGCATCTCGACCTGGGCGCAGGACGGGCACAGGCAGGACTTGTCGCGCAATTCGATGGGCAGCGCCTGAAGTACCGCCGGATCAATGCTGACGCCGTAGCACCAGCAGGCATGATCGACGGTTCGCGGATCAGCCAGGCTGCAATCGTTGGAGGCGCCGCAGGCCGGGCAGAGGTCAGGTTTATTCATGAAGGGCTTTCGATTACGGCCGGTTTATCTGGCCCGAGGCTGCGCATGATCGGCCGGCAAGCAGCCATGCGCAAGCCAACTGCAACGGGCCGCTGATCCGAAGGCCGGAACCGTCTGGCACTCGGTACCGGTTTGAAAGTCAAAACAGGTGTCAGTCGACTGCTCTTGCAGGTCTTTCAGGAGGCCTCAATGCTCTGTCAAAAAAAGCTCCGCCAAATATTGCTTAGTGTGTTTTTTGGTTTGGGCCTCTCCGGCTGTTACTACTATGCCGGTGGCGCTGATATTTATCCGGCACCCTATTACTACCCCGGCTATTACTACTCACCGTACTACTATGGCGGCCCGCGTTTTTATGGGGGCTATCGTTACTATTATTTCAGTGGTCCCCGTCATCACCATCGCGGCGGACACCATCGCGGGCATCGCTGATCAGCTCATGGGATACCACGGCGCGTCCGGCTTGCGGATGCGCCGTTTCTGATGGGCTGGATGAAAAACCTTTCATCGGCTACTTGTTTCAACGTGTTGCGGGAGCGCACCAGATTCCGAATCCACTGTCTGATATTTCGACAGTCGCCGAACCATTGACTGTCGCCTGCCAGCGTCGCTGGTGTGGCTCACCCGCGGTCCAGGAGGCCGCCATGCTCTGTCAAAAAAAGCTCCGCCAAATTCTGCTGATTGTTTTATCGGGATTGTCTTTGGGGGCATGCGTGCCCTATTCCGATGGAGGATCCGGCTATTACCGTTCCGAGGTCTACACATCCCCAGCGCCGTATTACTCCGGTGGCGGGTCTTATTACTCCGACGGCCGTTACTACACCGCGCCGCGCAGGTATTACTCACCGCCTGCACGGTATTACCAGCCGTCCCCGCGTTATTACCACCAGCCGCGGGTTTATCAACCGGCACCGCGCTATTACCAGCCGGCACCACGAGCAGACTACCGGGTCTATCAGAATCGTGGATGGGACCGTCATGACCGTAGGGGCTGGGATGGCCGTCACCGCAGCGGTCGGGGTGATGGCTATCGAGGCCACAGCAGGTCAGATCATCGTGGCGAAAGGGGCCATAGGAGTGATCACCGTGGTGGCGATCACGATGGCCGAGGCAATCGCTGGTAAACACTCAAAAAAAGCGGCGCATGAAGCGCCGCTTTTTTTGTGCCTGATTTTTAGTATTCCGATAAATCCGCCAGCGGATGCCGTCCTTCCCAGACCTTATGGAAATGCGCCTCCACCGCCGCTTCCGGAACAGTAGTGATGTCCGGCCAGTGCCAGCGAGGTTTCTGATCCTTGTCGATCAACCGCGCCCGCACACCTTCGCTGAACTCCGGATGACGGCAGCAATTGAGGCTCATGGTGTATTCCATCTGAAAGACTTGAGCCAACGATAGATGCCGGGCGCGAACGATCTGTTCCCACACCAGATGAGCGGTCAAGGGTGAGCCTTCAGCCATGGTTTTGGCGGCACGATCGAGCAGCGGATCGGCATGATCGCGCAGCGCACTGATGGCCTTCCAGGCGCAACGAACGTCGCTGACATCCAGCAGATCGTCGATCAGCTCGCGTCGAGGCAGCCACTGCGCTTCGGGCAGTTGTGAGATCGCTTCCTGTTGCAAGGCCTTGAGCAAGCTGTTGAGCTGCATGGCTGTCTGTTCCTGCCAGTTCAATTGCAGCAAACCTTCGAGCAGCTCATGTTGTTGATCATCACGCAGGAAGCGGTCGGCGAGGTCCAGATCGATCGCGTCACGACCATTCATCTGGGCGCCGGTCAGGCCGAGAAACAATCCGAGCTTGCCGGGCAACCGCGACAGAAACCAACTGGCGCCGACATCCGGGTACAAGCCGATGCTGATCTCCGGCATCGCCAACCGGCTGCTCGGCGTGACAATGCGGATGCTCGCCCCTTGCAGCAACCCCATGCCACCGCCCAACACGTAACCATGACCCCAGCAGATCAGCGGTTTCGGGTAGGTGTGCAGGGTGAAGTCGAGGCGATATTCTGCCGCAAAGAAGTGTGCAGCCAAGGGCGGCACTTCGCCGGGATGGGCGCGACACGCTTCCACCAGGCTGCGTACTTCACCGCCGGCGCAAAAAGCCTTGGCGCCATTGCCCCGCAGCAGCACGCAAACGATCTGTGGCTCCTTGGCCCAGGCGTCCAGTTGATCGCGCAGGGCGTTGATCATCGGCAAGGACAGGGCGTTGAGGGACTTTTCGGCATCCAGGCTGGCGATGCCGATGCGTGCGCCGTCGGTGCCGGTGAGTTCTTCGAAGTGCAGATTCATCGTGACCTCGATCGGTAAATTGAGCGTTTAGTATGATCGCTCTATAGGAAAGTGCCGGATCTGTATCGGATCAATTGACAAGGAAGACAGGGTTTCCTAGGGTTCGCCCCATTGTTTTTGCCGGATGTAACCATGACTGCTGACGACCGTATCAAACTCGAACCGAGCTGGAAGGAGGCTCTGCGTGCCGAATTCGACCAGCCTTACATGGCAGAGTTGCGCACATTCCTGCAACAGGAGCGCGCGGCGGGCAAAGAGATCTATCCACCCGGACCGATGATCTTCAACGCGCTCAATTCCACGCCGCTGGACAAGGTCAAAGTGGTCATCCTCGGTCAGGACCCTTACCACGGCCCGGGTCAGGCCCATGGGTTGTGCTTCTCGGTGCAACCTGGCGTGCCGGCACCGCCATCGCTGGTGAACATCTATAAAGAGTTGAAGCGCGACCTGAACATCGACATTCCCAACCATGGCTACCTGCAGAGTTGGGCAGAGCAGGGCGTGTTGATGCTCAACACCACCATGACCGTGGAACGCGCGAATGCCAACGCCCATGCGGGCAAGGGCTGGCAGCATTTTACCGACCGGATTATTGAAGTGGTCAGCGAGCATCAGCCACATTTGGTGTTCCTGCTGTGGGGCGCGCATGCCCAGAGCAAGCAGAAACTCATCGACGCCACCAAACACCTGGTGCTGACCTCGGTCCACCCCTCGCCGTTATCCGCCTATCGCGGCTTCCTTGGCTGCGGGCACTTCAGCCGGGCGAACAAGTTTCTGGAGCAGAACGGCGAGACGCCGATCGAGTGGCGATTGCCGTCGGTCTGATGTGTTGACCGGGACGGCCCCTTCGCGAGCAAGCCCGCTCTCACATTAGACCGAGTTGTCCAGGCATACACGGTCTAATGTGGGAGCGGGCTTGCTCGCGAAGAAGGCGACTCGGTCTATCAGGGAGAATCCGGCTCCCGGTTCCAATACCGAAACAACGGCTCCGCCAGAAACAGTACAAACAATAGCCGCATCACCTGCATCGCCGTCACCAGCGGTACCGACAATTGCAGGGTCTCCGCCGTCAGGCTCATTTCGGCAATTCCACCAGGCATCATGCCCAAGGTCAGTGAGCGCAGATCCAGATGGGTCAGCGCACTCAAACCCAATGCCGCCAAAGTGGCGATCAACATGGTCAATACCGTGCCGAGCAGAGTTCGGCCCATGAACGACGGTGCCCGTCGGAAGAACTGCCGATTGAAGTGACACCCCAACCCGCTGCCAATCAGCCACTGGCCAATCTGACTGCCGCCGTTGGGCAGACCGATGTGCAGGTCCCAGGCAATGCTCACCGTCGCAGTCACCAGCAACGGTCCGAACAGCCAGGGATTGGGTTGTCGCAGCCGCTCCCAGATCCAGGCGGCAAGAGCGCCCGCCGGGAACAGAATGGCCAGCCAGCGCCAGTCGACGCTACCGGTATGGCCTATCGGCGCACCGTCGCCCAACAGATACTTGAACGCCGCCGGCACACACAACACCACCACCAATACTCGCAAACTCTGCCCCGCCGCGACACGGCTGAGCACCGCGCCGTTGCGGGCGCCGAGATTGACCATCTCCCCAGAGCCGCCGGGCATGCTGGAAAAGAATGCGGTGGCGCGATCTTCCCCGGTACGCCGCATCAACCAGACGCCGACCACCGCGGACAGGCTGGTAACCAGCGCACCGAAGAAGATCAAACCGAAGTGACTCAGCACCTGCTCCATCACCACCGGGGTGAAATGCAGGCCGATGCCGATACCGACAACCCATTGGCCACACTTGCGCCCGCCCGGGATTTCCGCCAATTGCCAGGGAGTCAGGCAGCGCATCAGGATGATCGCCAGTAACGAGCCGACCATCCACGGTAGCGGCCAGCCGATCTGGCTGGCGAGGTAACCGCCCAGCAGACCGACCAGCGGTGTTCCCCACCAGCTTTTGAACGGGGTGCGATCAGACATCGGCGATAGCGCGCCGGGCGACTGCACGTTTGCGCCAGATCCGCAGCAGCGGCATCAGCAACATGATTGCAGTCAACACCCAGCAACCGAACGTGATTGGGCTCGACCAGAGGATTTCCAGCGCACCGTTAGAAATCGACAGGGCGCGACGCAGGTTTTGTTCCATCAGGCCACCGAGAATGAAGCCCAGCAGCACGGGCGACAACGGAAAGTCTAGCTTGCGCAAGATATAGCCGAAGATGCCGATGCCGATCATCAGGAATAAGTCGAACGTTGTCGCATGCACCGCGTAGACACCAATCCCGGTGATGATCGCGATCACCGGCACCAGCGCCCAGTTCGGCACAGCGAGGATGCGGGTAAAGATGCGGATCATCGGGATGTTGAGGATCACCAGCATCACGTTGGCGATGAACAACGACGCGATCAGGCCCCAGACGATATCCGGTTGCTGCTGGAACAACAGCGGGCCAGGGGTGATGTTGTACAGCGACAGCGCGCCGATCATCACCGCCGTCGTACCTGAACCCGGAACGCCGAGGGTCAGCATCGGCACCAGTGCACCGCAGGCGGCGCCACCAATGGCGGTTTCCGGCGCCGCGAGGCCGCGCATGTCGCCTTTTCCGAACGTGCCTTTGGCGCCGGCGATACGTTTCTCCGTCATGTAGGCCACAGCGCTGGCCAATGTCGCGCCGGCACCCGGCAATACGCCCATGATGAAGCCCAGCAAACCGCAACGGATGTTTACCAGGAACACTGCCGAGGCTTCCTTGAAGTTGAACATCATGCGCCCGGTGGCTTTCACCGCTTCCTGGCCGCGATGGGTTTTTTCCAGTAGCAGGAGAATTTCGCTGATGGAGAACAGGCCCAACACCAGCACGACGAACTGAATGCCGTCCGTCAGGTGAATATTGTCCCCGGTGAAACGGTACACGCCGCTGTTGGCGTCGATCCCGACGCTGGACAGAAACAGACCGATCAGCGCCGCAATGAAGGTCTTGAGCGGTCGGTCACCGGCCATGCCGCCGAGACAGACAATCGCAAACACCATCAGCACGAAATACTCCGCCGGTCCGAAGGCAATTGCCCACTTCGCCAGCAACGGGGCGAACAGCACCATGCCGCAGGTCGCGATGAATGCACCGATGAACGAACTCCACGCCGACAGCGACAGCGCTACACCGGCCAGGCCTTTGCGGGCCATCGGGTAACCGTCGAGGGTGGTCATTACGGTGGAGGCTTCGCCGGGAATGTTCAGCAGGATCGAGCTGATCCGACCGCCGTATTCGCAACCCAGGTACACCGCCGCCAGCAGGATCAGCGCCGACTCCGGTGGCAGACCGAGCGCGAATGCGATCGGAATCAGCAACGCCACGCCGTTGATCGGGCCCAATCCGGGCAACAGCCCGACGACGGTGCCGATCAAGGTGCCGCACAGCGCGGTCACCAGGTTGTACGGGCTCAGCGCGACGCCGAAGCCCTGACCCAAATAGCCAAGAGTATCCATATCAGTTCTCCAGAACGTCGAGCACGCCCAGCGGCAGTGGCACGTCCATCAACTTGTCGAACAGCAGATAAAGACCGATGGCCATCAGGCTGATGATCACCGTACTGGGCAGCCAGCGGCCGCCGTACAGGTGTGCCATCGGGACGCCGATCAGAATGCTGGCGACGATGAAGCCAAGAGGTTCGAAGGTCCCGGCGAAGACCAGCAACAGCAACACGCAGATGCCAATTTTGCTCAGGGTTTCGCGGTCCAGTTTCGGGTCATCGTCGCTGTGCACGATCGGCGCCGGTCGAAACACCATGTACAGCAACGCCAGGCCCATCAGGCCGAGCATCAGCAGAGGGAAGGCCCGAGGTCCGACCGGTTCGTAGGAAAAAGCCGCCTGATACGGCCACGCCATCAGGGCCAGGCCGATACAGGCCAGCAACAGCACCGAAGCGAAAATGCGTTGTATGAGCATGAGGAACTCCTGAGCCATGACCCCGAGAACCGGGGCCGTGGCCGCTAGACAGAGGCGATCACTGGATCAGGCCGAACTCTTTGGCCAGCACTTTGTAGTCCGCGACCTGCTTCTTCACGTAGGTGTCCAGCTCCGGGCCGGTCATGGCGAACGGGAACAGTTCACGCTGATCGCGCAGCTTGGCGAAATCTTCGGATGCCAGCAGTTTGTCGAAGGCGTCTTTCCACCAGGCGTAGTCTTCGTCGCTGACTTTTGGCCCGAGGTAGAAGCCGCGAACCACCGGCCAGACGATGTCGTAGCCTTGCTCTTTAGCCGTCGGAATCTCTTTCATTTCCGGCTCGTCCAGACGCTTCTCGGAGAACACCGCCAGCAGACGCATGTCGCCGCTCTGGATGTGTGGCATGGAGTCAGAGATGTCGGTGCTGCCGACCTGGATGTGACCACCGAGCAGGGCGGTGGCGATTTCCCCACCGCCTTCGAGGGCGACATAACGCAGGTCGCGCGGATTGATTCCGGCGGCCTTGGCGATCAATGCCGTCTGCATCCAGTCCTGGCTGCCGACGGTGCCGCCGGAACCGATCACCACTTTGCTCGGATCTTTCTTCAGCGCCTGAACCAGATCGTCCAGGGTCTTGTAAGGCGAATCGCTTTTCACCGCGATGGCGCCATAGCTGGTGCCAACAGCGGCCAGCCAACGGACGTTGGTTTCATCGAAACGACCGAATTTGCCTTGTGCCAGGTTCAGCAGCGAACCGCTGGACCACGCCACCAGCGTGCCGGCATCAGCTGGACGCTGAGCGACCACCGCGTTGTACGCCACCGCGCCGACACCGCCGGGCATGTAGGTCACGCGCATCGGTTTGGTCAGCAGTTTTTCATTCACCAGCGCGCTTTGCGCCAGTTTGCAGGTCAGGTCGAAACCGCCGCCTGGCGAGGCCGGGGCGATGCATTCCGGGCGTTTGGGTTCGGCCATCAATTGGCCGGCGAACAACATGACGCCAGCGGCCAGAGCAACTTTACGCAGTGACAAATTCATTGGATTCTCCACAGATTTTTTGTTGTATGGATGTGTAGGAGCTGCCGAAGGCTGCGATCTTTTTTTTTGCTTCGGCGTTTCAATCGATTACCAAAGGGCAACGCTATAGCTCACCAGCAGACGCACTTCATCGGCATCGCGAGCGGAATAATTGGAACGGTAAGTGGCATTGCGCAAGCGCACAGCGACGTCTTTGAGGGTGCCGCTTTGTACGACGTATTTGATCTCGGTGTTGCGTTCCCACTCTTTGCCTTCGTCGCCGTTCTTGAGCTTGATGTTGTCGCCGCTCAGGTAACGGCTCATGAAGCTCAGGCCGGGAATGCCGAGTTTGGCGAAGTCATAGTCGTAACGTGCCTGCCAGGAACGTTCTTCGGCGCCGGCAAAGTCATTGATCTGCACGAAGTTGACCAGGTACGGATCGCTGCCATCGACGTAGGGGAAGGCACTGTCACCGGACATGTGCTGATAACCGGCGCTGAATTTATGCCCGCTCAAGGCATAACTCACCAAGCCGTTCAGGGATTGGTTGTCGATCTTGCCACCCCGTGCCGCGCCCTCGTCGTCACTGATGGCCAATCGCAGATCAGTGCCGAACGTGCCGGGGCCGAACGGTTGCGAGGCGACCACGCCAAGGAAGTGCTGGTTGTAGACTTCATCGAGTTGGGCGAAGTGGTAGCTGCCGGTGATCTTGTCGGTGAACTTGTAATCCACGCCGCCAAAATCAAAGTGCTTGCCGGCCACTGTGCCGGCGAAACGGCTGTTCTTGTTGTTGAGGGCGATGTCCTCGAAGTCGGTGCTGTCGCGGTCCTTGGCTTTCTCCAGACGCCCGCCGGTGAAGGTCAGGTTCTTGATTTCTTTGGAGGTCAGCAGGCCGCCTTCGAAGGTCTGCGGCAGAATGCGCCCGTCGTTGGCTTTGAGAATCGGCAATTCCGGAATCAGGCTGCCGATTTTCAGTTCCGTGGCGGAGATTTTCATTTTGCCGGTCAGACCGAGCTTGGAATATTCATCCGCCGCACGCCCGTCATCATGGGTCGGCAACAGACCGGTGCCGGTGCGATCCGGACTTGAATCGAGTTTTACCCCCAGCATGCCCAGCGCATCGACACCGAACCCCACGGTGCCGTCGGTGTAACCCGATTGCAGATTGAGCATGAACCCCTGGGCCCATTCGTCCCGCTTTGATTGCTGGGCGCTGGTGCCATCGCGAAAGTCGCGGTTGAAATACATGTTGCGGGTTTCGAAGGTTGCCGTACTGTTTTCGAAGAAGGCTGCCTGGCTCAACGGCGAAAAGCCGGCGAGGGCGGCGGCACTGGCAAGGGCGGTGTGGCTGAGGTGGGAAAAACGAGCAGGCGGGCGAGCCTGAAGCTGCATGGACAGCATGGTGACGTACTCCGTTTATTGTTCTTATTGGCGAAAACGCTTCGAGGCGTTTTTCGTACTGCTATGGGCACTAGCAACGGCAGTCGAAACTGTCCGTGGCTGGACTCTAACCGGCCAACCTTTCGCTAACCTTTCAGCTGACTTTCACGGTTTTCGGGCTTCACAGCGACGGATGCGGCTGTAAACTCCGCGCCAAAGAATGGCGTCGACCATCCCTGAATGAGGTAAAGATCCATGCGTGTTCTGCTCGTTGAAGACCATCTGCAGCTTGCCGAAAGTGTCGCTCAGGCGCTCAAGAGCACCGGGCTGACCGTGGATGTGCTGCACGACGGTGTGGCAGCCGACCTGGCCTTGAGCAGTGAGGAATACGCCGTGGCGATTCTAGATGTCGGCCTGCCGCGCATGGATGGTTTCGAAGTACTGGCGCGCTTGCGGGCCCGGGGCAAGAACCTGCCGGTGCTGATGCTCACCGCCCGCAGCGACGTCAAGGATCGGGTTCACGGCCTGAACCTTGGGGCTGACGATTATCTGGCCAAACCCTTCGAGCTGACGGAGCTCGAAGCCCGGGTCAAAGCCTTGCTGCGCCGCAGTGTGCTCGGCGGTGAACGTCAGCAGCGTTGTGGTGTGCTGGCTTATGACCTGGACACCCGGCGCTTCACCCTCGGCGAAGAATTGCTGACCCTGACCTCCCGTGAACAGGCGGTGCTCGAGGCCCTGATCGCCCGTCCCGGTCGGGTGATGAGCAAGGAGCAACTGGCCGCCCAGGTCTTCGGCCTGGACGAGGAGGCCAGTCCCGACGCCATCGAAATCTATGTTCACCGCTTGCGCAAGAAACTCGACGGCCAACCGGTGGCCATCGTGACCTTCCGCGGCCTTGGCTACCTGCTGGAAAGCCGCGATGCATAGGCTCAGCAGCCTGCGTTGGCGGTTGCTGTGGAACCTCGCGCTGCTGTTGGTGGTGTTGATGCTCGCCAGTGGTTTGAGTGCGTACTGGAATGGTCGCGAAGCCGCCGACACTGCGTATGACCGGACCTTGCTGGCCTCGGCGCGGACCATCGCCGCCGGCCTGTCCCAACGCGATGGCAGCCTCAGCGCCAACGTGCCTTATGTGGCCCTCGATACATTCGCCTACGACAGCGCCGGGCGGATTTTCTACCTGGTCAATGACATCAACCAGAAGTTGATCTCGGGCTACGAAAACCTGCCGCCGCCGCCACCGGGAACGCCGCGTACCGATGATTATCCGGCGCTGGCGCGTTTCTATAACGCCACTTATCAAGGGCAGAACGTGCGAGTGGTCAGCCTGCTCAAAGCGGTCAGCGAGCCGAACATGAACGGCATGGCGGAAATTCGCGTGGCGGAAACCGATGAAGCGCGGGTCCGCATGGCTCGCAGCCTGATGGCCGACACCCTGTTGCGGTTGGGTATGCTGGCGATCGGTGCATTGCTGATGGTGTGGTTTGCGGTCAGTGCGGCGTTGCGTCCGCTGGAGCGCTTGCGCACGGCGGTGGAAGAGCGTCAGCCCGATGACTTGCGACCCTTGCCGTTGGTGGAAGTGCAGCATGAGTTGGGGCCACTGGTGCGTGCGCTCAATCACTTTACCGAGCGTTTGCGCGGACAGTTCGAGCGCCAGGCGCAGTTCATCGCCGATGCCGCCCATGAATTGCGTACTCCGTTGGCGGCGCTCAAGGCACGGCTCGAACTGGGCTTGCGCTCGAACGAACCCGACACCTGGCGCAACACCCTGGAAACCGCCGCCCAGGGCACAGATCGCCTGACACACCTGGCCAATCAATTGCTCTCGCTGGCCCGGGTCGAGAATGGCGCCCGGGCAATCGCCGAGGGTGGTGCGCAGTTACTCGACCTCAGTCAGTTGGCCCGTGAACTGGGCATGGCCATGGCGCCGCTGGCCCATGCCCGTGGCGTGGCGCTGGCGCTGGAAGCCGACGAACCGGTGTGGCTGCGTGGCGAGCCAACGTTGTTGAACGAACTGTTGAGCAATCTGGTGGACAACGCACTGGCCCACACGCCACCGGGTGGCAATGTGATCTTGCGGGTCATGGCACCGGCGGTGCTGGAGGTCGAGGACGATGGCCCGGGAATTCCTCTTGAAGAACGGGATCGGGTGTTCGAGCGTTTTTATCGGCGTAATGAGCAGGTCGCCGGATCGGGCCTGGGATTGGCCATCGTCGGCGAAATCTGCCGCGCCCACCTGGCGCAGATCAGCCTGCACGATGGCGAACAGGCAGGGTTAAAGGTGCGGGTGAGTTTTATCGCAGGAGAGTGAACACAGCCCTGTGGCGAGGGAGCTTGCTCCCGCTGGGCTGCGAAGCAGCCCCAAAACCATACACCGCAGTATTTCAGTTAAACCGTGTTGTCTGAATTACGACTGCTGCGCAGCCGAGCGGGAGCAAGCTCCCTCGCCACAGTTGCTCATGCTCACAATCAGTAAAACATTGACCGCGATTCTTCCAGATCCCTGCACACCGCCTCGTTCTCCGGATCGATCCCCAGCTTCTTGAAGGCCGGTACGCTGAAGGGGTCGATGCGAGCCAGTGGATGATCGGTGTCCTTGTGGCAATACAGGCTGGCCACTTGTACCAGATCGACATAGTCGACCCGCTCCGATTGCCGTTTGAAATCCAGATACAGCCCCGGCAATTGCACCAGCATTTCAGGAAACTCCCAGACCCTGAGCAATTTATCGCCGAGCAGCGGGTGAATCCGGTCGATCACATGGTTGAGGCTGACCGGGTCAGACAACAATTCATAGTGATCTTCGGCGTAGGTCAGAATCGGCAGTACACCAATCTGATGCACGAGCCCGCCGAGCGCCGCCTGATCGGGCTTGAGCTGTGTGTAATTGCGGCACAACGAATAGCTGACGCCGGCGATTTCCAGGCTCTTGCGCCAGACTTCGCGCATTTTCTGCTCCACCACTTCGGAACGGGCATTGAAGATTTGCTCCATCACCAGGCCGATGGCCAGGTTGCTGCTGTAATTGACGCCCAGCCGGGTGATGGCCGTGTGCAGGTCAGTCACTTCCTGGGTCGCGCGCAGCAACGGGCTATTGACCACTTTGATCAGGCGCGCCGACAGCGCAGTATCGCGGCCAATCACTTTGCTCAGTGTGCTGACACTGATTTCCGGGTCTTCGGCGGCCTTGCGAATCTGCAGGGCCACTTCCGGTAACGTTGGCAGAACCAGGTCATCGTTATCGATGGCCTCAACCAAATCCTGTTGGACCTTATCCGCCAGCTCGCTCATTTCTTTTCTCTAGGTATTGCGACAAGTGCTGCTATCAACGCTGGATTTCGCGATCGCGATCCAGTTGGTAAGGCAGGTCGAGCAAATGCAGGCCCGGGCCTTCGAGTGCGCCAAGGTGCAGGTTGCCATCTTCTGCAGCTTCAGCTTGCAGCACGGCAAGGAGTTCAATGTTTTGCCCGGCGCGGGCGGCCAGTACCACTTCACCGATCGAACTGCCGTGGGTCGGGGAGAACAGTTGGGTACCGGGCTGCGGCAATTCGCTGGCTTCCAGCTGCAGGCGATACAGACGGCGCTTGAGTTTGCCCAGGTATTGCATGCGCGCGACGATTTCCTGGCCGGTGTAGCAGCCTTTCTTGAAGCTCACACCACCGACGGCTTGCAGATTGAGCATCTGCGGAATGAACAGTTCGCGGGTGCTCGGCATGACCTGGCCGATCCCGGCGCGGATCTGGCCCAGCAGCCATTGGTTCAATTCACCTTCGGCCAACAGAGCGGACAGCTTGCCCTTGATGGCGTCGGCCTGATCGGCGCGAACCCAGAGTTCAGCGCGATCCGGCGAGACGCGAAGGGCGATCAGGCCGTCATTGCGCACAACGCTGTCGGTTTCTGCCGGTAGTTCCAGGCCCAGGCTGGCCAATGCTGCATCGCCATGCTCAAGGCCAAAGCGAACCCAAAGGGCGCTTTCATCAGTCAGTTTCGATTTGGAGAACACCGCGTACTTTTTCAGGTCCGCCAGTTGTGGTTCCAGCAGTTCGCTGGCCATCGCCATGAGCACACCATCGCCTTCGAGCAGAATGCGAAAACTCGACTGCATCCGGCCTTTCTGCGTGCAGCGCGCGCCAAGGCTGGCCTGGGTGTCACTCAGGTAATTAAGGTTGCAAGTCAATTGGCCTTGCAGGAATTTGCCGGCATCCGCGCCGCGTACCGCGAGAACGCCTTCGTGAGACAGGGTGCAGAAAAAAGCAGAATCGGCCATGGGTCATCGCAGGGTAAAGAGTCCGAGGGACATCATAAGGGGGCGCCCATGAAATGGGTAGTTCACAAAGGATCGATGGGGGCGACCAACGCTGACTGTTCGAGCGGGCCGGGGGCTGTATACTTGCCGCCTATTTGAGGAGCGCTCCATGGTCGAAGATGTTGAACTGAATCGCCTCTACTGGCACAGCCGCCGTGGCATGCTTGAACTTGACGTGTTGCTGGTGCCGTTTGTGAAAGAGGTTTACCCGCACCTCAACGAGGTTGATCGCGCGTGCTACGTCAGGCTGCTCGAATGCGAAGATCAGGACATGTTCGGCTGGTTCATGGAACGTGCCGAATCGGAAGATCCGGAGCTTCAGCGCATGGTTCGCATGATCCTGGATCGTGTCCAGCCCAAGTAACGGGTTCGAATGCCGCTGGCATGCCTCACGGCAGTTGCTGGCGGCGTATCTTCTGGCCCAGCTTTTCGCGCTGTGTTCGTTGTTTCTTCTTTCCATACCGGTCTGGGCCAGTTTGCTCGGCGTTTTTTGCTGTCTGGCTCATGGCGTCTGGGCATTGCCGCGACATATTTTGCTGACACACCCACAGGCGTTTCGCGGCTTGCGTCGCGATGCCGATGGTTGGCAGTTGTGGAATCAGGCGGTAGGTTGGCAGCCCGTGCAGCTGCGGCCGGACAGTCTGGCGCTGCCATTGATTGTGGTACTGCGTTTTCGGCTGCGCGATGGGCGACGGATCAGGGCGATCTGTGTGCCGCGCGATTCGCAGGCGGCGGATGTGCACCGACGCCTGCGGGTTCGGCTCAAGTTCAGTCGGCGTAGGTGGGCGGCACCAGAATAGTGTCCAGGGCGACCGGCAACATGTTCGGATAGTCGAGGGTGTAATGCAGGCCGCGACTCTCCTTGCGCTCCATGGCTGACCGGATCATCAGGTCGGCTACCTGAGCCAGGTTACGCAGTTCGATCAAATCCCGGCTGACCTTATAGTTGCTGTAGAACTCGTCGATTTCGTCCAGCAACAGTTGTACCCGGTGCTGAGCCCGTTGCAGGCGCTTGTTGGTGCGCACGATGCCGACGTAGTCCCACATGAATCGCCGAAGTTCATCCCAGTTGTGCGCAATGATCACGTCTTCGTCCGAATCGGTGACTTGGCTCGCATCCCAAACGGGCAGGGCGGCTGGAATCGATACTTCTGGCAACTGCTCAAGAATGTCCGCCGCCGCCGAACGAGCGTAAACGAAACACTCCAGCAGCGAATTGCTGGCCATGCGGTTGGCACCATGCAGGCCGGTGAAGCTGGTTTCACCAATCGCATACAGGCCCGGCACATCGGTGCGCCCCCGCTGATCGACCATCACGCCGCCGCAGGTGTAGTGCGCCGCCGGTACTACCGGGATCGGTTGTCTGGTGATGTCGATGGAGAATTCCAGGCAGCGTTCATAGACCGTCGGGAAGTGCGTCTTGATGAAATCTTCGGGCTTGTGGCTGATATCCAGATAGACGCAGTCGATACCCAGGCGCTTCATCTCATGGTCGATGGCCCGGGCGACGATGTCCCGTGGTGCCAGCTCGGCCCGTGGGTCGAAGCGCTGCATGAAGCGTTCACCATTGGGCAGCTTCAGATGGCCACCTTCGCCGCGCAGGGCTTCGGTGATCAGGAAACTCTTGGCCTGTGGGTGATAAAGGCAGGTGGGATGGAACTGGTTGAATTCCAGGTTCGCCACCCGACAGCCCGAACGCCATGCCATGGCGATGCCATCACCGCAAGCACCGTCGGGGTTGCTGGTATAGAGGTAGACCTTTGCCGCGCCGCCCGAGGCAAGGATCACGAAGCGTGCGCCGTAGGTGTCGACTTCACCGGTACCGCGGTTGAGCACATAGGCACCGAGGCAACGGTCGCCTTCAAGGCCCAGGCGCTTTTCGGTAATCAGGTCGACCGCGACCCGCTGCTCCAGCAGTTCGATGTTGGGACGCTGCTTGGCCTGATCGAGTAGGGTTCTGAAGATCGCTGCGCCCGTTGCGTCAGCTGCGTGGATGATGCGCCGATGGCTGTGACCGCCTTCGCGGGTCAGGTGAAACTCGAAACCACCGTCTTCGGTGCCGGACTGTTCATCGCGGGTAAAGGGCACCCCTTGGTCGATCAGCCATTGAATTGCTTCTCTGCTGTGCTCGACCGTAAAGCGCACGGCATCTTCATGGCACAGGCCGCCGCCGGCGTTGAGGGTGTCATCGACATGGGACTCGACAGTGTCGGTGTCATCCAGAACGGCAGCGACACCACCCTGGGCCCAGAAGGTTGAGCCATTGGCGAGGTCGCCTTTGCTCAATACGGCGATGCGCAAATGACCGGGCAAGGTCAGCGCAAGGCTCAAGCCGGCAGCACCGCTGCCAATTACCAGAACATCGTGTTGAAACTGTTGGCTCATTTCAGGATTCCGCTCAAAGCGACCCGGGACGGGGTTGGCGCAAGACAGCTGGATCGGCGAGTCAAGACAGCCACACAGCCCACTAGTATATAGAGGGGGGGATCGGCACAATAGCCGGGCCAGCATGGCATTGTGAAACTACTGTGACGGAAAAGACTGGGCACTTCGTCGGAAGTTTCTTTGACGGCTTCGGCGACAAGGGGACTGTATCGCGGATTTAACAGTCTTTTTCTCTTCACGGTTGCACAATGTCGGTTTCAGGCAGCTATAAATATGGAACTTTTGCCAAAGGCCCAAGATCAATAGACGGTTGCCTGAAACAAGGGACAGCGTCGGCTTCGGTGCAGGACTTGCGATTGGGTCCTTGCTGATGAATCCGATGACAAGATTATTCGCGCAGCCGGGTTATCCCGCGCTGCGCTTTTCGTGCGTGCCAAATCAGAGCCCGCAGGAAACTTGCTTGGAGGGGGAGAACTTTTGCGAAAAGCCCGAGTCTATGTTTGCAAGTCTGGTCGTTCAGTAATGCAAGCCTCCTTCGAGCTTATCGAGGAGTGTTCATGCTAACCCAGGAAGAGGATCAGCAGCTGGTCGAGCGCGTTCAACGCGGCGACAAGCGAGCTTTCGATCTGCTAGTGCTGAAATACCAGCACAAAATTCTCGGGTTGATCGTGCGTTTCGTGCACGACACCCATGAAGCCCAGGATGTCGCACAGGAAGCCTTTATCAAGGCATACCGTGCACTTGGTAATTTTCGCGGAGACAGCGCGTTTTATACGTGGCTTTACCGCATCGCCATCAACACGGCGAAAAACTATCTGGTTTCACGCGGCCGTCGGCCGCCGGATAGCGATGTCAGTTCCGAGGATGCAGAGTTCTACGACGGCGATCATGGCCTCAAGGATCTCGAGTCGCCAGAACGTGCATTGCTGCGGGATGAGATCGAAGGCACCGTCCATCGAACCATTCAGCAACTGCCAGAAGATTTGCGTACGGCATTAACTTTACGTGAATTCGATGGTCTGAGTTACGAGGACATTGCCAGCGTCATGCAGTGTCCGGTGGGTACCGTGCGCTCCCGGATTTTCCGCGCCCGGGAGGCCATCGATAAAGCCCTGCAGCCGTTGTTGCAGGAAAACTGAGACAGCGGCGACAGCCAAGAGAGGAACGCCATGAGTCGTGAAGCCCTGCAGGAATCGCTGTCCGCAGTGATGGATAACGAAGCGGACGAATTGGAATTGCGTCGGGTGTTGAATGCCTTTGACGATGTTGAAACCCGCGATACCTGGGCTCGTTACCAGATCGCTCGGGCAGTTATGCACAAGGATTTGTTGCTTCCTCGTCTGGACATCGCTGCGGCAGTCTCTGCTGCGCTGGCTGACGAAGCCGTACCGGCAAAAGCCTCTCGCGGTCCATGGCGCAGCCTCGGTCGTCTGGCGGTTGCTGCTTCGGTGACCGTTGCCGTACTGGCAGGTGTTCGACTGTATAACCAGGACGAGATCGCCGGTGTCGAGTTGGCCCAGCAATCCAGTCAACCGGGTCTGACCGCTCCTCAGGTCAAGGGCCCCGCTGTATTGGCCGGCTACAATGAGAGTTCGGAAGCCACTGGCCCTATGGCCAACGGCGTATTGCAAGGTCAGCCAGGCTGGCACGATCAGCGTCTGCCAGGTTACTTGCGCCAACATGCTCAACAGGCTGCATTGAAAGGTACTGAGAGCGCTCTGCCTTACGCTCGTGCAGCAAGCCTGGAAAACCGTTAAGGAGGATCATGCGCGCCATACCTCTACTTACGCTTCTGCTCAGCGGCTGGTTTGTTGTTCCAGCCCACGCCGATGAAGCCCAGGACTGGCTGAAGCGTCTGGGGCAGGCGGAGCAAACGCAGAGCTTCCAAGGTACTTTCGTCTACGAGCGTAACGGTAGTTTTTCTACCCATAACATCTGGCATCGTGTCCAGGATGGCAAGGTCCGCGAGCGTTTACTCCAGCTCGACGGTTCTGCGCAGGAAGTCGTGCGCATTGATGGGCATACTCAATGCGTGAGCGGCACCCTGATAGCAGGGCTGGGGGACACACCCAACTCCACCGCTCGGGCACTCGATCCACAAAAGCTAAAGAATTGGTATGACCTTGCCGTCATTGGCAAGTCGCGTGTGGCCGGGCGTGCGGCGGTGATCGTGTCGTTAAAGCCTCGCGATCAGCATCGTTACGGTTTTGAGCTGCATCTGGACAAGGAAACCGGTTTGCCGTTGAAGTCATTGCTACTCAATGACAAAGGGCAACTGTTGGAGCGGTTCCAGTTCACCCGACTGGACACTGCCCAGATGCCTTCCGACAGCGATTTGCAGCCAGGTTCTGACTGCAAAACCATTACCCTCGACAGTGACAAGGCTTCCGCCGTCAAAACTGCGCAGGTCTGGCATTCGGACTGGTTACCACCCGGTTTCGAACTGATCAGTAGTACCTCGCACAAGGACCCGCAGACCAAAGCCCAGGTCAACAGTCTGATGTTCGACGACGGTCTGGCCCGATTTTCGGTGTTCCTTGAGCCATTGAATGGCGCAACAGTCACTGATACGCGCACCCAGCTGGGGCCAACCGTTGCTGTCTCCCGACGATTGACTACACCCCAAGGCGAAATGATGGTGACCGTTGTCGGTGAAATACCGATTGGCACCGCCGAACGGATTGCGCTGTCCATGCGCAACGATGCCGCGGCTACCAGCAAGCAGTGAGCTGAGTCAGCCGTACTCGCCTATCTGGGCTGGTTTGGAGCGGGGATCGGTAATGGCTATCGTGCCATTAATGTCTCGAAATGTTTTGCCGAGCATTTTCATTTGCAAATATCCCGAAAATTTTTTATAGGTCAGAGCCCCTCGGCTCTGGCCTTGTTTGTTGTTCCCGGAACAAAAATACCGGCGTATCGTTTCCGGTATTCCTTGCTCCATATCGCTTAACCATGCTCGTCGTAACGGGAGCCGTATGTCGATACCACGCTTGAAGTCATATCTTTCCATTTTTGCTACCGTGCTAGTGCTCAGTCAGGCGGCCGCTGCGCAAGCGGCGATCGAGTTGCCCGATTTCACGCAGTTGGTCGAGCAGGCCTCGCCCGCGGTGGTGAATATCAGTACTACCCAGAAGCTGCCGGATCGCCGGATCTCCAGCGAGCAAATGCCTGACCTTGAAGGCTTGCCGCCGATGCTGCGCGAGTTCTTCGAGCGGGGCATGCCACAGCAGCCACGGTCCCCGCGCGGCGACCGTCAGCGTGAAGCGCAATCCCTCGGTTCGGGCTTTATCATTTCGCCCGACGGCTACATCCTGACCAACAACCATGTGATTGCCGATGCCGACGAGATTCTCGTGCGTCTCGCCGATCGCAGTGAGTTGAAGGCCAAGCTGATCGGTACCGATCCGCGCTCCGATGTCGCTTTGCTGAAAATTGAAGGCAAGGACCTGCCGATTCTGAAGCTTGGCAAGTCACAGGAGCTGAAAGCCGGTCAGTGGGTCGTGGCCATCGGTTCGCCGTTCGGCTTTGATCACACAGTGACCCAAGGTATTGTCAGCGCCATCGGTCGTACCTTGCCAAACGAAAACTATGTGCCGTTCATCCAGACCGACGTGGCGATCAACCCGGGCAACTCCGGTGGTCCGTTATTCAACCTGGCCGGTGAAGTGATCGGCATCAACTCTCAGATTTATACCCGTTCCGGCGGCTTCATGGGCGTGTCGTTCGCGATCCCTATCGATGTGGCGATGGACGTTTCCAATCAGCTGAAAAGCGGCGGTAAAGTCAGTCGTGGCTGGTTGGGTGTAGTGATTCAGGAGGTGAACAAGGATCTGGCCGAGTCGTTTGGTCTCGAGAAGCCGGCCGGTGCGCTAGTGGCTCAGATCCAGGAGGATGGTCCGGCTGCCAAGGGTGGCCTGCAAGTGGGCGATGTGATCCTCAGCATGAACGGTCAACCAATCGTAATGTCCGCCGATCTTCCGCACTTGGTGGGCGCGCTGAAGGCTGGCTCGAAAGCTAATCTTGAAGTCATCCGTGAAGGCAAGCGCAAGAATGTCGAGTTGACCGTCGGCGCTATTCCCGAAGAAGGCAAAGAGTTGGAAGCCCTGCCTAAATCCAGCATCGAGCGCAGCAGCAATCGTCTGGGTGTTTCCGTGGCCGAGTTGACTGAAGAGCAGAAGAAAACTCTCGACCTCAAGGGTGGTGTGGTGATCAAGGAAGTTCAGGACGGTCCTGCCGCCCTGATCGGCTTGCAGCCGGGTGATGTGATCACTCACCTGAATAATCAGGCGATCGGTTCCTCCAAGGAGTTCACGGACATTGCCAAGGCGCTGCCAAAGAACCGCTCGGTGTCGATGCGAGTTCTGCGTCAAGGTCGTGCCAGCTTCATCACCTTCAAACTGGCTGAATAAACCGGTTGTCGGCTGAATAAAAAACCGCCTCGAATGAGGCGGTTTTTTTGTACCTGCATTTTTTGTTGCTGAAGAGGTCAGCCCATCATGTCCTTGACCATGCGTTCCTGCTCCATCAATTCACGTTGGCGTGCGTCGATCCGCGATGACAGCGGGAAGTTGCTGCCAGCCTTGCGCTTGGCGAAGTCCAGTTGCTGGATCGCCTGGCGATAGTCGCCGACCAGCGCAAAGTACTCCGCACGAGCCTGGTGCAGACCAATGATGTTGCCCGACAGGCCCCGAGTCTCGGCCATCATGTACCAGACATCCGGATCATCGGGTCGGCTCTTGAGCAGGGTTTCCAGTACTTTTTCCGCTTCGCCCGCTCGATTCTGCTTGAGCAGCAGGTCGACGCGCACCTGATTCAGCGGGTAGTTGCCGGGGTATTGAGAGAGCATTCGGTCGACCCGAGATTGAGCATCGGGCAGACGATTATTGGTAATGTCCAGATCGACCTGCGCCAGGTTGTAGATGATCTCGTTCGGCGATTTGGCCAGCAGCAGCTTGAGGTTGTCCCGAGCCTCATTTAGCTGGCCGCCCTTGATCTGAGCGATCGCCAGGCCATAACGGGCAACGTCGTTTTTCGGGTTTTCATCGAGTTGGGCCCGAAAACGCTTGGCGCCCAGGCCTGGGGTTTCTTCGTAGATCAGTTGCACGCGTGCGCGAATCAGCTGATAACGCATGCTGTCTTCGATACCGCCCGGTTTGGCCTGTTCGGCGCGGTTGCGGGTGTCAGCGATTCGCGATTCGGTTACCGGGTGAGTCAGCAGGAATTCTGGTGGCTTGGCGTCGAAGCGGTACTGGCGCATCAGCCGTTCGAACATGGTCGGCATCGAGCGCGGATCGTAACCGGCTTTTTCCAGATTCATGATGCCGATACGGTCGGCTTCCTGTTCGTTCTGGCGCGAGAAGCGTCGTTGTTCCTGTATCGCCGCTGCCTGGGTACCGGCAATGGCCGCGATCCCTGCATCGCCTGCGCCGGCCGCGGCAATCACGATGCCAGCCAGCAGTGCAGCCATCATGGGCACTTGCATGCGTTGCGACGCTTCGACACCGCGGGCGAAGTGACGCTGTGACAAGTGAGCCAGTTCGTGGGCCATGACCGAAGCATATTCACCCTCGGTCTGGGCATTGAGGAACAAGCCACCGTTGACGCCGACGATTCCGCCCGGCGCGGCAAAAGCGTTGAGCTGTGGGCTGTTGATCAGGATGAACTCCAGACGCCGGTCATTGACCTGGCTGGTTTCTACCAAACGGTAGACGCTGGATTCGACGTAATCCTTGAGCTGCGGATCGTTGAGCTGCGACACCTGACTGCGCAACAGCGCCAGCCAGGCGCGGCCCAATTGGTGTTCCTGTTGCGGCGAGACGATGGCAGAACTGGCGTCACCAAGTGACGGCAAGTCGTCGGCGAAGCCCGGTGAGGCGAGCAGGCAAGCGAGCGTCAGCAGGGTAGGGCGCAAAAAAGTCATGCACAAAGCCTTAGTCGACAAAGACCTTACTGTAGCCGGACACTACGCTTGGGACCAGATATTCTAAGCGGCTTAACCCCCGCCCCGGAGTGATTCAATGACTGATGCAGTAACCCACGACGCCGAACTGGACGCCAGCGGTCTGAATTGCCCGTTGCCGTTGCTCAAAGCCAAACTGGAACTCAACCGACTGGCCAGCGGTGCGGTACTCAAGGTGATCGCTACCGATGCAGGTTCCCAGCGCGACTTTCGCACCTTTGCCCGATTGGCCGGTCATACGCTGCTTCGTGAAGAAGATGAGGCGGGCGTTTACCGCTATTGGTTGAAAAAAGCCTGAAACCTGCTGCGTTCGTTTCTAAGGATTATTGATGTTCAAGGTGTTACGCGACTGGATTAAGCGCTACTTCTCGGATGAAGAAGCCGTGGTGCTGGCGGTGCTGCTGTTTCTGGCATTTACCGCGGTGCTCACCTTGGGTGGAATGCTCGCGCCCGTACTGGCCGGTATGGTGCTGGCGTATCTGATGCAGGGGCTGGTAGTGACCCTCGAGCGCCTGCGCATGCCGGGCGGCGCGGCGGTGGGGCTGGTTTTCGCGTTATTCATGGGGTTATTGCTGGTTTTTATCATCATCGTGGTACCTCTGCTTTGGCACCAATTGATCACGCTGTTCAACGAATTGCCTGGCATGCTCGTCAAGTGGCAGTCGCTGCTGTTGCTGCTGCCCGAGCGCTATCCGCATCTGGTGTCGGATGAACAAGTATTGCAGGCGATCGAAGTGGCGCGGGGCGAAATCGGCAAATTCGGCCAATGGGCACTGACGTTCTCGCTGTCGAGCCTGCCGCTGCTGGTGAACATCATGATTTACCTGGTGCTGGTGCCGATCCTGGTGTTCTTCTTTCTCAAGGACCGGGAGATGATCGGCCAGTGGGTCCGCGGTTATCTGCCGCGCGAGCGGGCGCTGATCACCCGGGTCGCCCAGGAAATGAATCGGCAGATCGCCAATTACATTCGGGGCAAGGTCATCGAAATCTTCATTTGCGGTGGCGTGACCTACATCGCGTTCGTGGCGCTGGGGCTCAACTATTCGGCGCTGCTGGCGTTGCTGGTGGGTGTGTCGGTAGTGGTGCCTTACGTCGGGGCGGTGGTGGTGACCGTGCCAGTGCTGCTGATTGCACTGTTCCAGTGGGGCTGGAGCGATCAGTTCATCTATTTGATGGCGGTCTACGGGATCATCCAGACACTGGACGGCAACGTGCTGGTGCCGCTGCTGTTCTCGGAAGCGGTCAACCTGCACCCGGTGGCGATCATTTGCGCGGTGCTGTTGTTTGGTGGGTTGTGGGGCTTTTGGGGGGTATTCTTTGCGATTCCCTTGGCGACGCTGTTCAAGGCTGTGCTGGATGCCTGGCCGCGCAAGGAACCGATGGTGGCGCCGCTGCTTTAACGGTCAGTACTGGTTATGCGGTGAGGCTGATGGCCCCATCCCGAGCAGGCTCGTTCCCACAAAGTTTGCGCAAATCCTGTGGGAGCGAGCCTGCTCGCGATGGCGTCCGAACGGGCACTAAATGAATCAGGCCTTGTTCAGCGCCTGAGCAGCAGCCAAAACCGCATCCACATGCCCCGGTACCTTCACGCCGCGCCATTCCTTACGCAGCACACCCTCTTTGTCGATCAGGAATGTGCTGCGATCAACGCCCATGTATTCCTTGCCATAGAGCTTTTTCAGTTTGATCACGTCGAATTGCTGGCATAGCGCTTCTTCCTTGTCACTGATCAGCTCGAAGGTGAAAGCCTGTTTGGCTTTGAAGTTTTCATGGGATTTCAGGCTGTCGCGAGACACACCGAATACTTCAGTATTGGCGGCTTTAAAGGCGTCGAGTTGATCACGAAAACCCTGACCCTGGGTGGTGCAGCCCGGCGTGCTGTCCTTCGGATAGAAGTAAATCACCACTTGCTTGCCTTTAAGGCCCGCGAGGCTGACGGATTGCCCGCTGGTAGCGGGTGCTTCGAAATCGGCAACCGGTTGGTCGATGGCTACGGCCATGAAAGCTTCCTTACATTGGGTTTTGTGGGCGCCACGGCTCAATCAGTGCGTCCAGGTTCATGGCGTCGGCGAAATCCAGGAACTGGTCACGCAGCCAGCTGATCTGGGTGCCGGCCGGCAAGGTCACGGTGAATGTGGCGTTGAGCATGGTGCCGCCGGTCTGCGGGGCCTGATAGGTGTCGCAGGTCAGGTTCTCCAGTTCGACGTTGTGGTCCATGAAGAACTGGCACAGCTCGTTGATGATGTCCGGACGGTAGGCCGAGCTGACGTAGGCAACATAGGGCAGGGCCTGGGGACGGTTCTCCAGGGCTGCGCTGCGAACCACGTTAACGGTGAAGGCGTGCCGTTTGGCCAGCACAGGCAGGCTGCCCTCGAGGCGCGCCAGGGCGTCCCAACTGCCGGAGATCTCAAGGATCAGCGCGCTGCATTCACCATGGCGGGTCAGACGGGAAGTGACCACGGCGCAGCGGTTTTCATGGCTGGCGCGGCACAGGACGTTAGTCAGCTCCATGGGGTTGGCGCCGAGGGCACTGATGACAAGGAATTGTTCGCGAACTGTGGGGGTGGACATGCAGCATTCCTAAAGCGATGAGCGGTCGATACTTTTATGGGCTTTTTTTACCGGGACGAGCCTGCGGATGCGAATTCAGAAAACCCGGCCGAAGGTTGCGACGTGCTCCAGAGTGGCGAGAGCGAGGGGTGGCAACGCTGGATCGGGGCTTGTGATGCCGAAAATGGAGGCTGGAGCGCGGCGTACGAGCTTATCAGTACCGATCAAAGTCTGAAGGGTAGCGAAAAGCAGCGCCAAGGGGAATGGCAGCAGTGCAGTACTTCGCTTGTACAAGCATCTTGGCGCCAGTACCATTACCGCTCTCTTTTTCCGGCAGGAGCGGTTGCATGATTGCGGGCAGTATGGTGGCACTGGTCACACCCATGGATGCACAGGGTCGTCTCGACTGGGACAGCCTGAGCAAACTGGTAGACTTCCACCTGCAAGAGGGCACCAACGCCATCGTGGCCGTCGGCACTACAGGTGAGTCGGCCACGCTTGACGTGAACGAGCACATCGAAGTGATTCGTCGCGTGGTTGCCCAGGTTGCAGGGCGTATTCCGGTGATCGCTGGTACGGGCGCCAATTCGACGCGCGAAGCGATCGAACTGACCACCAACGCGAAGAACGCCGGCGCCGACGCGTGCCTGCTGGTAACCCCTTATTACAACAAGCCGACGCAAGAAGGCCTGTACCAGCACTTCAAGGCAATCGCCGAAGCCGTCGACATCCCGCAGATTCTCTACAACGTGCCGGGCCGTACCGCCTGCGACATGCTGGCCGAGACGGTGATCCGCCTGTCGACCGTGAAGAACATCATCGGCATCAAGGAAGCCACGGGCGACCTGCAGCGTGCCAAGGACATCCTGGCCGGCGTGAGCAGCGACTTCCTGGTGTATTCCGGTGACGACGCGACCGCAGTCGAGCTGATGCTGCTCGGCGGCAAGGGCAATATTTCGGTGACCGCCAACGTCGCACCGCGCGCCATGAGCGAGTTGTGTGCCGCGGCGATGGCCGGTGATGCCGTCAAGGCCCGGGCGATCCACGAAAAGCTGATGCCGCTCAATAAAACCCTGTTCATCGAATCCAACCCTATCCCCGTGAAATGGGCACTGCATGAAATGGGCTTGATGCCGGACGGTATCCGTCTGCCGCTCACCTGGCTCAGCACTGCCTGTCACGAACCGCTGCGGCAGGCCATGCGCCAGTCCGGCGTCCTGGTTTAATTGAGGAAGTACTACGCATGAAGCGATTGGCCGGACTTTCCGCACTTGCCTTGATTATCTCCAGCACCAGTGGCTGCGGATGGATCTGGGGCCCGGAAGGTTATTTCCGTGACCGTGGTAGCGACTACCTGGAAGCGCAACAGACTGCACCGATGCAACTGCCGCCGGACGTCAGCACTGCCAAGCGTCTGGATCCGCTGTTGCCGATCCCGCGCAACGTGGCCGACGACACCGCCAAGGGTGAATACATCGTGCCTCGCCCACAGCCGCTGTCGGCAGCGGCTGATGCCAGCGATTACACCCTGCAGAAGAGCGGCGATTCGCGTTGGGTCATGGCCCAGCATCCACCGGCTGAAGTCTGGCCCGTGGCCGTGCAGTTCTTCCAGGACAACGGTTTCCGTCTGGATGAGCAACGCCCGCAGACCGGCGAATTCAGCACCACCTGGCAGCGTTCCGACGAACTGTCCGCAGCCATGGCCAAGCGCCTGAGCGCGGCTGGTGTCGACACCGACAGCGAAACCCGCGTGCGGGTGCGTATCGAGCCGGGCGTGCAGCGCAACACCAGTGAAGTCTACGTGGTCAGCGCCGAGCGTCCTGCCGGCAGCACCGCCAATGTGGATTTCACCAATCGTTCGGTCAACACCGGCCTGGACGCAGCACTGGTCGACGACATGCTTGCGAGCATGAGCCGCACCTCGGAGAAAGGCGGTTCGGTCTCCATGCTGGCCTCCCGTGATTTCGATACGCCAAGCCGTGTCAGCCTGACCGAAGACGGCAGCGGCAACCCGGTGCTCAACGTCGGTTCCGACCTGGATCGTGCCTGGTCGAGTGTCGGTCGTGCGCTGGAGCAGGGTGAATGGCGTGTTGAGGACATCAACCGCAGCCTGGGCCTGTACTACATCAACCTCGCCGAAAAAGCCGAGAAAAAGGACGAGAAGCCAGGTTTCTTCAGCGGTCTGTTCGGCAACAAGCCGGACAAGGAAGAAGTTGAAGCCCGCGCCGAGCGTTATCAGGTTCGCCTGAGCAAGGTTGGCGAGAACGTCCAGGTCACCGTCGAGAAAAACATCAACACTGTGGCGCCAGCAGACGTGGCGCGCAAAGTGTTGAGCGTGATTCAGGACAACCTGGGCTGATCACATGCGTTTTGCCGTTCTCGGCAGCGGTAGCCAAGGGAACGGCACGCTGATAGCCAGCGACGACACGTATGTACTGGTGGATTGCGGTTTCTCCCTGCGAGAAACCGAAAAACGCCTGTTGCGACTGGGTGTGAACCCTTCGCAGCTGAGCGCGATACTCGTGACCCACGAACATGCCGACCATGTGCATGGCGTGGGTTTGCTGTCTCGGCGTTACAATCTGCCTGTCTACCTCAGTCGCGGGACCCTGCGCGGGATGCGCAAACCGATTGAACCCGCAGGCTTTCTGGCTGGCGGCGAGCAACTGCAAATCGGTAACCTGAGCATCGGCGTCATTGCCGTGGCCCATGATGCACAGGAGCCGACGCAGTATGTCTTCAGTGATGGTCAGCGGCGTTTCGGCCTGTTGACCGACCTGGGCTCATATTGCAGCAAGGTGCTGGACGGCTATCGGGACCTCGATGCGTTGATGATCGAGTCCAACCATTGCCGTGACATGCTGGCTCGCGGTCACTACCCGTACTTTCTCAAGCAGCGGGTGGGCGGTGAATTGGGACATTTGAACAACCATCAGGCGGCATTCCTGGTGGCCGAGTTGGGCTGGCAAGGCCTGCAACACCTGGTCCTGGCCCATCTGAGCAGCAAGAACAACCTGCCGCAGCTGGCCCGGCAATGTTTTGTCGACACTCTCGGGTGCGACCCGGACTGGCTGCAACTGGCCGATCAAGATTCAGGGCTCGACTGGCGACATATCGCCTAGCCCACCTACTTAGCAAGCGGAGCCCATCATGGAAAAACGTGAAGAACTCTACCGCGGCAAAGCCAAATCGGTTTACAAGACCGATGACGCTGACCGCTTGATCCTGCTGTTTCGCAACGACACTTCGGCGTTCGACGGCAAGCGCATCGAGCAGCTCGACCGCAAAGGCATGGTGAACAACAAGTTCAACGCCTTCATCATGCAGAAACTCGAAGCAGCCGGCGTGCCGACCCAATTCGACAAACTGCTGGGCGACAACGAATGCCTGGTGAAAAAACTCGACATGATCCCGGTCGAGTGCGTCGTGCGTAACTACGCCGCCGGCAGCCTGGTCAAGCGCCTGGGCGTTGAAGAGGGCATGAAGCTCAACCCTTACACCTTCGAACTGTTCCTGAAGGACGACGCCAAGGGCGACCCGTTCATCAACGAATCCCACGTCGTGGCATTCGGTTGGGGCACCGCCGAGCAACTGGTTCGCATGAAAGAACTGTCGCTCAAGGTCAACGAAGTCCTGAGCAAACTGTTCGACGACGCCGGCCTGCTGCTGGTCGACTTCAAACTCGAGTTCGGCGTGTTCTCCGACGGCTCCATCGTTCTGGGCGACGAGTTCAGCCCGGATGGCTGCCGCCTGTGGGACAAGGCCACCGGTAAGAAAATGGACAAGGACCGCTTCCGTCAGGGCCTCGGTGACGTCATCGAAGCTTACGAAGAAGTCGCCAACCGTCTGGGCGTACCGCTTTAATCGACGCAAGCATCTGATAGCACGGAAAAATTTCGCTTAGGGGGTTCGCTTCCGGCAAAAGTGTTGTTATGATGCGCGCCGTTGGAGAGATGCCAGAGTGGCCGAATGGGACGGATTCGAAATCCGTTGTACCTTCACCGGTACCTAGGGTTCGAATCCCTATCTCTCCGCCATATCCAGAAAACCCCTATAATTCAATGAGTTATGGGGGTTTTTCTTTTTCAGTTCTACTACTCCTTTCTACTACTGTCGTGCCTGTGATCTACTTTCCTGTAGGTCTCTAGCTGATGCTGCCTGCTGTATATCTGATCACGTTGATTGCTATGAGCCATTACTAGGCTAAGCTGAGTCGTGCTGCCTGCTCTCTGGGTTGTGAGACACGGGCCCCAAACGGAGAAGCGGGTTCATTCGGCAATCAACGGAAGGAAATTTCATGCCTATTTACTATGTCAACAACCAGCCGCAACCGAGGGGCGACCATGAGGTTCACAAAGCAGGGTGCACTTGGATGCCAAGCGATAAGACGTCTCTTGGGGAGCATGTTGGCTGTTCTACGGCAGTCGCATCAGCAAAGAAAATTTATCCCACGGCTGATGGTTGCAAGACCTGTGCTAACGCGTGCCACACCGGCTAGTTAAACGTTTACGAGGGGACGGACTACCGTCCCTTTTGAGAAGGCTCGTTGAGCGGCAAACATTGCTCGATTTCACTGATGAATTATGGCTTCCTCACCTCCGAACGGGAGGAAGCAACCACCTGCGGAAGTCATCAGAAACGTCACCTTTAGCGGGCTTCCTTTGGTGAGATTGTACCCGGCGCTCTTCTCGGCAAAATATACGTGCAAATCTTGTGTACCCACACCGTCAAGATCTAGGGACACGTCACCCGAATCCACCAATACAACCCTGCCTTTCCATTCCATCCAGTGGTTCTTGTAGTCTCTGGCAAATATGTCTTCTTTCTTTTGATCACTATATTTGCTGTGACATCCGACGGCTGCGTCTACCTGTGCATAGGTGGCATCGCTGAACGGACGGACTTTAGATGTCGTTTCGGACGTGGCAAGGGAGACAGGGCTGGTAGGAGAGTTTTTGATACCTGTGTAGACCACGAATCCCACGATTGCTGCAAGGGCGTAACCTACGATCTGTCGGCCTTCCATAGCGAACTCACATAACTTGTTTGACGGTACTGGCACTTTGTCTTCGCTTGGGGAAAGTTGTCAAGCAAGGCTACTAAGCCCGTCATCTCCAAACGTGGATAATCGGGAAATATTGAGAGCCTGGGGGTGGATCACTGGCTACCCCTGACAGGGAGAGGGTCGAGGCGCTAGAACGTCTCAGAAGGGTGGAAAAGCCCCGGCAATAGCCCGTTTCGACTTAGGGAAAGGTGATACCGAGGCGTTGAACCAATCGGCTCACTGTCATGGGGGTGAACTCAGCACCACGGCTAGTCTTGATCGACTGATTGTTGAGATAGGCTGCTACCCCAGCGAGAGTTTTGATTCCGTCGAAGCTTGCCGCCTTGATGTGGTTCTTAACAGTCTGAGCGTAAACGTCTGCCTTCTCTACCTTGGCTGCTGTTGCTGCCTTAGGTCCAACCTTATGAGCTTCCTTACGACCAGCATCACGCCTTTCAATCTTGGCCTGAGCCAAGGCATCCCCATTTACAGCACGTTGCTTCAGCGAGCCTAGAGCGTCTTTGGTACGTTGGCTGATGAACTCTCGTTCCTGCTGTGCGAGTGCGGCGTAGATGTGAAGCTGGAAAGCATCTGCATCTGGCATTGTGGCGACCTTGAAGGAAGCCCGTTTCATCAGACCCGCGATGTGTTCAACATCACGTGAGATACGGTCAAGTTTAGCCACTACGAGGATTGCACCTGTCTCTTTAGCAGCGTTCATTGCCTTGATGCATTCAGGGCGATCTGTTGGCGCTATCGTGCCTGATGCGGTATCGACGAATTCAGCGATGATTTCCCAGCCTTTCGCCTTAGCTGCAAGGGCGATGTAGTCACGCTGAGCTTCCAGACCCAAGCCCGACTCGCCTTGCTTGACTGTACTGACTCGAAGATAGCTGACTACTTTCATGGTGGTGATTCCCGTCAATTCCTGTTGATGGGTCAATCATATCATAACGCTGACGAACGTCAATGGAGTGATATGGTCGGTCACGAATACAGTTGGGTGCTTGATCGAACCTTCTCGCAGTGGCAATTTGCCCTACACTTAGGTGTGTTACGTCTTCTGCCAAACCATGGAAGGCCCATAAGATGGAATTTTTCTATGTGCTCCTGATCACGCTCGTAATCTACTACGTGGGTGACTTCTGGAGAGCGCATCGCTCCAAGCAACCTTGGGCAGTTAAAAAGCTGAATCCCATGGGTGCGCAATTAGCTGATAGGGCTGAAACGGTCCCTGTCGATTATGAGGAAGACGTTTATGAGGAAGAGGTGAGCTACCCATCGTCCGTCCGCGAGAGGAAGGAACAGCACACCCAACGTCGGGAAGCGGAAGCTGCATCAAAGAACCAAAGAAACGAAGAGATCTTTCGAGCTTACGAAAGCATCTTGAGGGAAAGTCTTGCAGCGACGCATTCTCTTGATTTCAATACGCTATATGACTATGTGCCCCTCCCTATCTCTTCTGTCCCCGCTGACCTTGTACAAGCCGCTTTGCCACCAATAGTAGAAAGCTTCAGGCAAAGCAAGATCAGGGAGTTGCTAAGTAGATTTTATCCAGGCCATGACCAACGGCAAATCGATGCCGATGAAGAGCAATCTTATCTTTATCATCATGCTGTAGTCTCATGGGAGGCAGCCGAACAGAGTCGTATCGCCTCCTTACAGTTGCACAAGGCTGAATTTGACAGACAGCTTTCTGAAGCCGTTGCCCACAATGAATCGGTACACCAAAAACGCGATAGACTCTCCCATAACTATTTGGCAGGTGATGAGTTCGTTGTTGCGGCTTATGCCAAAAAAATACTTGAGGCTTCTCCCTACCCCAAGTGGCTATCTCGAAAAATCAAAACTGTCTACGCCAACGCTTCTAAGCAGTTGATAGTTGACTTTGATTTACCTAGGGTTGAAGTGGTGCCCCATTCTGGTGATTTTAGGTTTGTAAAATCCAGCGATAAGATAGCCAGTAGGAACAGAAAACAAAAAGACATTGACGATGACTACACTCGGCTGATTTCCGCTATCGCCTTGAAAGCGCTCTATGAGGTGTTTGAGTCAGACAGGGGAAGCCTGATAGAGGTTTGCTGTTTCAACGGCTATCTGGACACGATAGACCGGTCAACGGGCATCAAAGTCAGGCCATGCTTGATATCGACCAGGGTGACGAAAGAGAAATTTCAGCAAATTGATCTGGCGCATGTTGATGCTAGATTATGTGTCCGAAACCTTGGCTCCCATGTATCTGGAAGTGCTTCCGATTTGCAAGCTGTAAAACCTATTATAGAATTCAACATGAAAGATCGTCGTTTCGTGGAGCAGGGAGATTTGTCCTTCTTAACGTCAGCTCAGAATCTCATGGATCTAAATCCGTACGAGTTTGAGAAGCTGATAGTTAAGCTATTCCAAGACATGGGGCTGGATGCTAAATTAACGCAGTCATCAAGAGATGGAGGAGTTGACTGTGTTGCCTATGATCTTCGTCCAATTATTGGCGGTAAAGTAGTTATTCAAGCTAAGAGGTATAGACATACCGTTGGAGTTTCAGCGGTACGAGATTTGTATGGGACCATGAGGCACGAAGGGGCGAACAAGGGTATTTTGGTAACTACCAGCGGTTACGGCCCCGATGCATTCAATTTTGCAAAGGATAAGCCTATAGAGCTAATAGATGGTGGCGGACTTCTGCACTATCTTCAGGAGGTTGGCGTGAATGCACGAATTGTTATGCCAATGGAATAAGCTCAGCACCTGCATAGGTCAGCTCATAGGTGTTAACAAATGCAGGGAACGCCCCAGAGTCCCATGGACCGCCGACTGCCTCACCATTAACGAATACGGCCCCATTGATCCAGCAACGAGACATAGCAGCAAGGTCGTAATATAAACCTACGGCTTCGCTGGGAGTGACTTCAGATTCTATCTGCACCGACCAGCGTCCGGACCTATCTAGATACTGCCACTGCTCCTTAATGGGCGAGAACGAGCCAATAGAAGGCTTTGTGTTGCTGTCTAGGTTGTCTGCCGAAGCCTTCAAGATAAACCAATAGAAATACGTCATTGGTTACGTCCCTGTAGTAATTTGAGCCGAGCATCTAAAATTCTAAGCTGTGATTCCATGTCGGTATTTATCCTATCTTGCCTTTCAGCAGTATTATTTATTTTCTGTTCTGTGTAGTTAACCAGTGAATCCAGTCTCTGCCGGATCGCATCATCACTACTATGGTCAGCCTTCGTTGTGATCAAAGCAAATGTCAGCAATGAAATACAGATAACACTTATGAGTCCGAACAGACCTAGGACGGCAATTGCAACATTATTCAATCTTTAAACCTTCTTATTTTTTATCGTTTTAACTTATAATCTCGCCAAGTGTTATAATATTACATTATTGGCGGAGGAACGCATCGTGTTTAACGGAACCAGTAATCCGATCAGTAAACATCGGCCTCGCAAGGGATGGGAGGATATTTAGTCCTCAAACACCCCCTAATTAGTTATCCTGCTACGCGTTCGTTTTAATACCGTATCTTTCTTCAAGGATCTTACGAGTGAAGTCTGTGCCGCCTTGTCCCTTATGAGTCGGAGGTGAAGCTTCAAGGAGGATGTCAATGTAAGACTGAATCTCGTCCTCTGATAGCTTTGTCGATACTTCAGGTTCAACAGGTTTTGTGGGCTTTGCAGTCTTGCTGAAATACTTGGTGCTTAGAAGTTTCTCTTCGCGGGTCTTTGGAAATAGAACGTTCTTCATCATATTGTAGCTCCGTATTTATTAGATTAATTAGTGTTGAGGTTTTGAAAGTATTCTTCAGCTTCTGCCAACGCAGCGGCTTTATCCTTGTCTTCTTTCGCTTGCAGAGCTTTCTGTTCTTTTTCTTTTTTCTGATTGAACAACTGATCAGCCAACAGGAGCTTGTTCTGTTCCTTGTTCTGCTCAAGCTCACTACGATATTTAGCCTCCGTCTCGGCGGCTACCTCAGCCAATAGGTCCTCAAGGTTTTCTTTTTCCAGATACACAGTCAGAGACATAGTATGATTTGCGGAAAAGTTCGTGCTGATGCGACGGCCACTCAGAATCAGTTCCTGCAATTCTGGAATGAGCAGAGAGGTTGGTTTAGATAGAATATCAACGCTGCTGTATGAGCGGCGGTACAGTGACTTTGCTTGCTCAATACGGCGATCAAGCTCCACTTGCTGGAAAGTGAACGAGTTAATATCTACGTGTTGGTTTTTGTTTTGCATTTTGAGTTCCTTATTGAGCGTTGATTTGTGATTTGAGGATAGGGCTGGACTTGATTAGATCTTTGGTTTTTACATCACCTGTTGTACTGAATTTCTTCAATAGCTTGTAGGCGACGATATCTACACCATCAGCTTTTACGACATTGATGTTATTGAGTTGAAGCATTTCTACTGACTGGTCATCGAGAAGAGCAAGGCTTGTGAAGCCTGCGTTTGATACAAACATTTCTTTCATTTTTATTTCCTTTTGTGGTTGCCATGATTGGCAGTTTTTGGGCAATAGAAGCCCGTTATTTGCTCTTGTTAGGGAGCAGAATCTATTAATGATGGGAATGCCTTTGCAAAGGCGGGAAGAACATCTTACGGCTACGCTGTCGCTTGCCTTACGTCAATTCACTACGCTACGCTTCGTTCTTTGACTTAACCTAAACATATTAAAAAAAGATGCTAATCAACTGTCACCCCCGTCACGAATCGCTGAAGCCCTTGTAATATGGGTCTTAGCTGCGTGACAGCTATAGTGACGGCTTAAAACATCAGTGTCACGGTGTCACGTTTCATATCAGAAATTAACTTTAGGGAGCAATTTATCTAATTCCTTTGGCGGTGTTTTGGTAGTTAGTCCTTCTTGAATGCCTTTGGGAGTAATATAGTAACGCTGGGAATTAGATCGCTTTGAAATGCACCCTATACCGAGGAGGGCGTTTGCGACAGCTACATCTGTCAGACCGTATTCAAAGCTATCAGAAAAGCTATCCTTCAGCATTTGTACCGTCAGCACGCTGTTAGAAGCGATGACATTACCCAGCACATCTTCTAACTTATCCGTTGTGGTGAATCCAAGTAGATCTTGTTTGCTATCTGTCATTGGTGCCTCACCGGTAGCTCGATACTTACTCAGGTCAATTTGTTCAAGGTAGTCTCGCACCAGTTGAAAGCCACCATTCATTAGCCAAGGTTTAAAATTATCATTAAGAAAGCGATCCGTTTCCGATTTGCTCTCTCTGTGACGGATAAATGCCGGTATCCAAAATCGACGATCTCCACTCTCAATAACAAGCGGGATATGGTCGTTACTGGTAATACAAAAATTAATGTAGTTATCAATGACAACTACAGGCAGATGCTTTCGGCGTAAAGTTAGCGTAGCGTTAGCCTGGATGGATTTCAGACTATCAGTCGTGCTCTTCTTTGAGCGATACACCTCATCCACGACAAGAAGGGTCTTGCCTTCAACAGTCTCGTTGAAATCCCCGACAACATCTTTCAAGTGGCATAGGGCTGCTGCTGTAGGGCCTAGGAGGCCCGGTAGCAGTGTCTCTGCAAAGAATCCTTTCCCCACACCATGCTCAGAGCGCAACAGTGGCGTAGCGATGATTTTCTGCTCTTGGTGACGTACAGACATCGCAATCCACCAACCGAAATAATCTCTTTCACTGTCATCTGGGAACCATCGGCGAAGAAAATCAACGAACGGCTCTACTTGTTCCTTGGTTACTCGCGCACCTGTAGGCTGAAGCTCTGGAGCACGCCATAGATTGATAAAGCCGTTATCAAGGATAGCTAGACCATTAGGGACGAATTTTTCGCCGTAAGCCCAATCTAAGCATCCCAATAGATATGCTGCATCGTATTTATCTTTTCCGCCATTGCGGCGGTAGAAGTCTTGGAGAATACACGCATCTGATTGGGCTGTACCAGTTACGACATCTCGAAATCTAGCTGATGAGGTGTTTGACGGAACTCGGACAAATCGAGCTTTAACAGCTTCAATCGCTGCGGATGTTTTATTGTTTTTCGGTGCTGCTGTAATCATTGTTGTTTACCTCATCTGATGGGCTAGGACGTTTGGTTTTGAATAAAGAGTCGTGAAGAGACGAAATCAAAATGTTAAGTGTGTGATTGGGCGATCCGTGTTCGTAATACCGCATAATTTCTAAAAGTTCGCTTGCAGATCTGTCGTTGAGATGAGGTCGCATACTCAGGCCGCTCCTTGTAGCAGTTGGTCGAGGGAATAGTTAAATTGTTTTACTTCCTCTGGGGTTTTAAGGGTTTTCAATGCCGCCTTGATACTTATACGGACTTTCTGTCTTGCCGCGAATAGTCGTACTGCGCACGTATTGCTGCACAAAAAATTGCCGTTGTGGCTTGCTTCAAAATCACGCTGGCATACTTGGCACTGCTTCATAAAATTTCCTCTGGTTGTGATTGCTCGACGGCATTGCTCAATTGATTGATTGGGTGATTAGCGTTCGGATGTGTTCCTTCCATTAGCAGATTAGTAATTACTTCAAAAGCTACCTTTGGGCCTTGGCCGGGGAATGTCTTATGTCGCCAATAATGAAAGGAGTTATGACATTTTTGCGAACAAAGAACTTTGGAGCTTCGTGTGGTTAGCATTTCACTCCCGCACCATCTACATTGCTTTACTAGTTTCATAGGCGTTGAAAAGCCCTCCGATATTGTTTGGAATATTCAAGATTAAGGAATTTAAAACAAAAACAAACCACAATTCAAACTAAATCTCTAGCGCGAATTGTGGCTTGAAACTTCAAAGTTTTTTATTGGCAGCTACTGTAAAGAAGGAAAACAATAACCGCCTACACTGACCCGATGAGAGCAAACTCTTATTTAAGCATCATCGGATCGAATGTTCTCTTAAGGAGGGGTATGCGAGAGGATAAAGCTGGGGAGAAACTTAGTTGGTGTTCTTTATTATGGAGAAATTATATCAAACTATACTTCACTAATAACAGATACAGTTGGAAATAGTTTGTTTTATTTTAACCATACAGTTGCATTCAAGCGGCGTAATATCTAAAAAATAAGTGTTGGGATAAGCGAACGGTGTGTGATGCAGAGAAGTCTTTCTTAAAGCTAGATGGTGGGGCGACCTGGACTCAGGACTAGCCGCTCTTACTTCTCTTATTTATAGGAACCATAATCTCACACTTCATAGTGAAATTACAATCCCTGAGGGAAATAATTAAGACTATTTAGTTATGCATGTGTAACAACTTATTGCTAGTCGTAAATATCAATGAATATAGCGGCATGTCATTCGTATGTAAGGCGCTCTAGATTCTTTATATTATTAACTTATTACTATAGATACTCTGCACTGAGTTCAGAAAATTGGTAGAACTTCCCCGAGGGATCAGGAAATACTCAAAAAGAGCAGAGCCTTAATCTCCAAGGTCTACACAATCTTCTGACTCAATGCTACAGGCTAGGCCTGCTCTGCACTTGAGACGAGAATGATCACAGCTTATAGGCTGTACCTAACAGAAGGTTAGGCGGTAGTCCGGCTCCCTGACTGACATAACAAGCTCAATCACCCGCAGCCTCACCGGAACCGACTTGCCTCGGCAACTTCATGCATGCACCACCTTGCTTTGTAGTGGCGACTGTACAGCCCTTTCTTGAAGACAAGATTCTAGCCAAACGACAAGAAAGCCCTGCTACGAATGAACAAAATTAGCAGGGGCATCTATTCTACAGTATAAAACAAGTTGTGGAAATGAATAAGTTTAAATAAAGTTTCTGCGGAAGAACTAGCCTTCAAAACGGCGTTACCTTCAAATCCAACCACGGACACGGGTTTAAGCCGGAAACGTCTCCAACCTTTAAAAACTCCCCCGAAATACCGTGATTGCAGACGTTTAAATGCACGGCCCTTGCTCTATTTCGTGACGATCTGCCCAGAATCAATTGCAAGGTGCTATGAGGGGAGGTATCACGCCAAATCAAAATTGTACGAGAGTAGCTGAATCACTTTGGTCTTTTGCTCAAGGCTTGGCCCTGCCGAATATAGGTCGAAGGTGATCATTCCGGTTTCATGACCAAACAATGCAGGCATTACAGACATATCTGCTCCAGCCCGATGCACCTCAGTGATTGCGGTTTTGCGAATTGAGTGCAGCACAAATGACTTATCAAATTTTGCGGCAGTCTTTAAACGTCCAAAACGCTTACCTACAGCATCAAGTCGATTGCCGTATTTGTTGGTTTCCCCAAGCGCTCGACCTTTTAGCAGGTATCCGTCTTCTGATGCATCTAGTAGAGACTGGACAAGCGGGGCAATGGCGGTATGGATCGGAACTTCACGGACACCGGCCTCTGTTTTGCTCTCTAAAATTGAGAACGCAATCGGAACATTATCTTTGAGGGTGATGGTGTCGCGGTGGACTCGACCTATTTCCTCAAGCCTTGCCCCTGTGTAGGCGGCTAGAACGATCAGGTCAGCCAGCGGCTTGTCTTCCTTCTCCAAGGCAGCAGCGTGCAATCGCTCCACGTCCTTGCGACTGAATACAGCCCAACTGACAGACTCTCCTTTGACTACAGGGAGGTCGTGTTTCTCAAACGGGGAGGGCTGGCCTTTGTACTGCTGGCGCCAGTCTTCATCGTACTTGATGGCCCATTTCCAGAATGTGTTACCTGCCCATATGTGCTGCTTCTTGGTCTTGGAAGTGAGCGGTACGCCTTTAGTGTCTGTGAGCTGATCCAGATAGGCAGATACGAGGTCAAAGCTGATGGGTAGCCCTTGCTGGCGTACATATGCACTGAACAGTTCCACGCGCTTCACTAAGGTGTCGATGGTCTTGGGATCTTTGCCAACCTTCTCAAGAAACGCCCTCAGCTTCAGCACACGGGCTGGAGTGATGGGTGATTTGGGCTTATAGCTTTGAGGATCGGTGGCAAGCTCCTGCATGTCCTGACGCTCATCCGGCGAAAGGTCGTAATACTCGGCTGTGATCTCCATGTGCAGCTTTGCAAAGGCGTCTGAGATTTTCACCCCAAGCTCGGCCCCTTCACCCGGCGACATCTTGTGTTTCAAGCCTTCGAGGTATTCGTTGTAGGTCTCAATGAATGCGGCAACCGGACCCTCCATACCGCCGTCGTAAAGCTCCTTGAGAATCGGAGCAATGGACTCCGTGTACGCCAATACATCTGCTGGCGGAGCATTATCCTTTAGGCGGGGAGCAAACAGCGTAGGAATCCATTTTTCCTTGCTTGCTTGATTTCGTCGGGTCAGCTCTTGGATTTCCTCTTTCCACTCATCCCGCTCTGATAGCTTCCTGTCTCTGGCAGCGTTGATGTCTGCTTTCCATCTGGCGAGCCAAGCTAGGCGGCGTTCCATAGCTTCAGAGCGTAGGCCTGTCTTCAGCGATTGGATTAGCACCCTGCGATTGTCAAAGGCCAACTGCACGTCTTTAGGAATGTCGAGACGTACATACCAAGTGGATTCACCTTTCTTTTGGAAAATATGGTCTGCCATGAGTCGCCCTCGGATGAGGGTCTGATTCTACTACTATTTTCTACTACTATACGAGTTTAAGGCCCTGTAATGCCGTGGTTGCTGGGGTTAGTAGACGGTTTTCGAGAGTCCCTATCTCTCCGCCATACATAGAAAAGCCCCGTAGATGAAAATCTACGGGGCTTTTTCGTTTGCGCGGGTTTTTTCGACCGGCCACTTTCACTGCATGTGTCTCAGGTTTTCAGCGTCAGATAAATCAGCCCAACGGCGTAAGAAAAATATGACTATTCCCAAGAAAAATACCTCCACTGAGTCGCTTTAATTACCACCCCCTGTATTTGTTGATTGCTTCGTGAATCAAGAGGTTATCTTCGAAATATCCCCTCATATTGAAAGACGCTGCCGCAAAAATTCCTCATCTACTCTGGTTCTGCAGGTCACTGACCTGTCGTAATCAGCAGTCGCAAGGAGCGATCAATGTATTTTGAGATTTACAGGCAAACCCGTGGTATCGCACAAACCGGCAAGGGGCAATGGCGCTGGCGTTTGCGGGCGGGGAACCATGAAACGATTGCCAGTGGGGAGGCTTACGTCAACAAGTCTGTTTGCGTGCATGCCATCAGTTTGATCAAAGGGACCCATGATCAGACCCCGGTCAGGGAAATATAAGCTAGAGGACGATGAAGCTGCTCATGGGAGCAGCTTCGTTTTAACCGGGCGGTCTTAGGGTTGCGAGTGGCCCAGTTTTCTTTTGATCAGGTCGTAAACTTCCTTGTGGGTGGAGTTGTTCAGGGCGTTGTTCTTGCAGGCCAAGGCCAGGAACGTTTTAACCTCTTCCTTTGCGTGAGGGTAAAGGCCTGCGACGTAGTCGGCTTCATGAACCTGGGTGCAGTTGAAGTGTTTGTCGTCTTTCGCTTTATCTCTAGCCATTGCGAGGCTCCTTTGAGTTCAAATGGTTTTCGGTGGTCAGGGTCGTTTTGCCCCAAACGTTGCTGAGCTTAGGGGCGCAATCGCTTCCTGCCAGATGAACGACGAAATCAGGAAGGGGCTGTAGGACGAAGCCGCTGTCTGCATTCGGATTAAACGCAAATTGCTTGAGTCGCATAGACGCCAATTACGACACCTCCCTAAACTGTCATCCGTCTTGAGGACCGGGGTGAGTGAGCGTGCGACTCTTGCGCCGTCCCAGTGAACAGGGCGGCTCTGTGTTATATGTACGACCTTTCTGCCAATCTTCAGGAGCCCCGTTATGCCCCACTTGCACATGGAATACACCGCCAACTTGCCCGAGTTGAATGCCGATCTGGCGTTGATGCGACTCAACAACGCGTTAGTCGCGTCCGGCCAGTTCGGTGCTGAGTTCGATATCAAGTCTCGTGCAGTGAAGGTCGAGAGTTTCAGGGTGGGCACTGCACTGGGCGAGCGGGCGTTCGTGCATGTGAAGCTGGCGCTGTTGAGCGGTCGTTCGCCGGAGATCAAAAAGCAGTTGTCTGAAAGCCTGCTGGCCGTGGTGCAGGATGTGTGTGAGTGGCCGGCAGAAGTTCAGGTCCAGTTGTGTGTTGAAATCCTCGACATCGATCGAGAGTCCTACACCAAGACCGCCATCGGCTGAGTTTCAGGCCATTTCCTGCTCGGCGCAGGCTTTGATCACTTGCTCGCGTAGCCAGGTGTTGGCGCTGTCCTGATCGACACTTTGACTCCACTGCATGTCCAGGGTGAAGCCCGGCAAGCCGTTGGGCGCTTCGCAGTGATTGAAGATTGCCTCGTTGGCCAGCAATTGCTGGATGCGTCGGGGCAAGGTCAGGATGAAATCGGTGCCGGTGATCATCTTCAGCGCCGCGCTGTAGCTGTTGGAGCGCGCGACTATCTGTCGTTTGTGGGCCTGTTGAGCAAGCCAGCCGTCGACCATATTGGTGGTAGATGTCCAGGGCGTCGGGAACACATGCCGGCGTTGAGTGAATGCTTGCAGGCTCAAGCGCGGTTCCAGCGGCGTGGCGCGTTTGTCGAAGACGCAGACCAAGTCATCTTCCAGCAGCCTCCTGGAGTTGAAATCGGTGTGGCTGCGATGAAAATTCGGGCCGAAACAGATCACCAGGTCGAGGCTGCCGTCGCGCAGTTCTTCGGCCGGGATGTCGGTTTCGAACTTGTGCATGTTGACCATCACTGGCAGGTCGGCGAAATCGAAGCTCTTCAACAGGCGCGGCAGGATCAACTGCTCGAAGTACTCTGGCGCGCAGATATTGAAGGTAACCGGTTGTAAGGTCGGGTCGAACGTCGGAGCTCCGGCGTGACACAGGTTGATGCTTTCGAGAATTTTCAGCACATGGGTGTGCATGGTGCTGGCTTTGTAGGTGGGGCGCATACCCATGCGGGTATTTATGAATAGCTCGTCTTCGAAACTGGTGCGCAGTTTTTTCAGGCAGTAACTCACGGTGGACTGGCTGACGCAGAGCGCCTCCGACACACCGGTGACGCTGCTTTGCTCATACACGGCGACAAACACCATGAGGTCCTGCATGTCGAGCTTTCTAAGCAAGTTACTGTTCAGCATCCGTTCTGTCTCGCTGTGCTCCTTGCGCTGATTGTGCGCAAACGTGTGCGAACGATCCTAGCGGAACGATGGTGCCAAGAGAATGCCTTGTAGGATTTTTCATGGTCAGTTGTGGGACAGAAAATGTTATGAACACGACCTCTGAATTCAATCCCCAGAAAGCTGGCCAGAGGCCTTTACCGCTGATTGATGCGCGGGGATCGCGTGGCGGCTGGATGTTAGCAGCGCCAACATGCCGATGCCCACCAGTAATGCACCGATGATTTCCAGGGGGAGGGGCGACTGGTGTAGCCAGAACCAGTGGAACAGCGTGATGAACAGAGTGCTCAGGTAGATGTAGGAAATGACCGAGGAGGGAGCGATGACGCCAATGGCGCGATGCAGCAGCCAGAACGTCGCCAAGGTGGCGAACAGTGCCAGGTACATTAACCACCAAAAATCGCTCGCGGTCAGCAATGACGCCGATCGCCAGCCGCCGCTGACCCCACAGAACGCCAATAGAAACAGCGCGCCGAACAGCATGTTCCAGAAGGTCATGCCCACCGGGCCGCGCCCCTTGAGGCTATTGGCCTTGAGTCGTTGGCTCAGGGGCGAGTAGAGCGCCATTGCCAAACAACCGACCCCGTACACCGACACCGCATACAGCGACGGCAGTTCGCCGGGGCCAGCACCTTTCAACACCAGCAGCACGGCACCCGCTGCGGCAGTCAGCATAGGTAATACGCGTTGTTTCAGGCTGCTGTCGGGCATCAGGAAGGCTTCGAACAGCAGCGTCAGCAACGGCACCAGAGTGAACATCGTTCCGGTGCTCACAGCCGAGGTGTAGCGCAGCGCTTCGAACAACGAGCCGAAATACAGCGCCAGCAGCATACCGAGCACAGCATGGCCGAGCAGTCCCTGGATGTTCATGGCGGTGTCGCCCTTGAACATCAGCAGGGGAAAAAACACCAAGGCGCAAAACAGCAAGCGCAAACCGGTCAGCAGAATCGGGTCTATGGCCTGGCTGACCTGGGCTGCCGCGGAAAACGAGGCGGCAATCAGCAGAGCCCAGAGCAGCATGCCGATGTGAGCCGCAGCAAAACCTGTGCGTTTCATATTGGGGCTTCCTGGTCAGTGAATGTGTTTGGCGTAATGCCGCGGATCGAAGCGCAGAGCCATCAGGATCATCAACGCCATGACGCCGGTCAGTGACCACCAGGCCCATTCGAAACTGCCCAACTGATCGCGAATTATCCCGGCCATCAGCGGCGAGAGGCCGGCAATCAAGTAACCGATGCCCTGCACGAAGGCAGTCAGCCCGCCCGCGCGTTGGGGATTGTCCAGATGATCCAATGACACAATCAGGCTCATCGGGAACAGCCCGCCGATGCCCAGTCCAAGCAGGCAGGGCCACAACAGGCTCAGGTGTTGCGGGCTCAGAATCAGCCCGCAGAAACCGGCCATGATCAGCGCCAGTAACACCACCAGAACCAAGCGCCGGTCTCGGCTGCGGTTGGCGATGGCGGGAACCAATAGACCCGACAACACTTCCATGGCCGTCAAAAAGCCCAGCAACAAACCGGCCTGTTGTTCGCTCCAGCCTTTTTCCACGTAGTACGGCGCCAGCCAGGCCAGCACACAGGTGTAGGACGCGGTGCCGAGGCCGAAGAAAATCGCGAGTAACCAGGCGCGGGAATGGGTGAAAAAGGATTCTTTGCCTGATGATCTGGCATCCCGCGTCGGCATTCCCGAGCGTTGAGCGCACCAGAACAGCAATGCCACCAGCGCCAGCGCCGCCCAGATCGCCAAACCCACTCGCCAACTGTCGGTGCGGGTCATCACCAGCGGCGCAAACGACGCGGCAATTGCCGCGCCGCCCATGATCGACGTCACGTAGAGGCCCATGCACACGGAAACGTTATCGCTGAAACGGGACTTGATCAGGGTGGGCATTATCGCCTGGATCAACGCAATGCCGATGCCAGCCAGCACGGCACTCAAGATCAGTTCCGCCGCCGAATCAAGAAACAGCCGCGACACCGTGGCCAGGCCGATGATCAGCAGCGACAGCACCACGGTGCGTTGCTCGCCCAGCCGCTGACTGACGCCGATACCGAAGAACATCGCCAGTCCCATGGCCATGACTGGCAACATTGTCAGGAGTGAGGCCAGGCTGAAACTCAGCGGGATATCACCGCGAATGGCTGATAGCAAAGGACCGACAGCGGCCATGGACGGACGCAGGTTCAGGGCGACAAGAATGATGCCGAACATCAGCCAGAAGGCAGGGCGGGAGGTTGCGCGTACGTTTTCCATAATCGGACCTTCAAAAACAAGGAGCCGATTAGGCGCGCGAGCCCCGCAGGCGGCAAATCAGAAAGTCTGGAGCAGTATTTAAAAATTAAATAGTTGTGATGCAACGCAGGTCCAATGTGGGAGCGGGCTTGCTCGCGAAAGCGGAGTGTCAGTCAATAGAAATGTCGGATGTGACAGCCCCTTCGCGGGCAAGCCCGCTCCCACAGGGGTATGTAGTGTTCGGTAGATTTTGTTCGCTTAAGGTATTTAGTGAATGTTTAGCCAATCCGTACCCAAGGTTCTTTAAATCCCGATTTAACGACTTAACCACCCGTGTGACGCTGCTGGTCATCTGTTTACTGCGGTCTTCTCTATGGACGGTTGTCCGGTCGCACTCCCTTCCGAACTGGCCTTCTGGGCACTGTGGCACTGCCGCCATGCGCGCCCGCCGGATTCCTGCCTGTCCCGTTGATTGTTCTGACAGGTCCCGCGCCGTGCGCCGGGATCAAACCGGCGGCGCCTGTGCGTTTGCCTGACGCGGATAGACGAGAATTCCCATGAGCTGTGCCACGACATCCTTCGCCACGAAAGAAGAAGCGCTGACCTTCCTGGAACACAATCCGGACATCGAGATGTTCGAGCTGTTCATCCTCGACAACAACGGTGTGCCACGGGGCAAGTTGTTGCATCGCGATGAACTACTGGCGGTGTACGAAAGCGGGCGGCCGCTGCCGAGTACCATTCTGGGCCTGACCATCAATGGCGATGACGTGGAAAATTCCGGGCTGGTCTGGGACGTCGGTGATATCGATTGCCGCGCCTACCCGATCAGCGGCAGTTTGCAGCGCATGCCGTGGCGATTGATTCCCACGGCGGCGGTGCAAGTCAGCATGCATCCAAAAGAGGGCATGCCTGCGACCATCGCCGACCCACGGCACCTGCTGGCCAAGGTCATCGAAGGCTTGCAGGCCGACGGTTATTACCCGGTGATGGCGGCGGAGCTGGAGTTCTATTTGCTGGATCAGCAGCGCGACAGCAACGGTCGGCCGCAACCGGCGCGGGATGTCGATGGCGGGCGGCCACGTGGGACTCAGGTCTATGGCTTGCGTGAACTGGAGCAGATCGAGCCGTTTCTGGCCGATCTCTATAGCGCCTGCAAGCTGCAGGGCATTCCGGCGCGCACGGCGATTTCCGAATACGCGCCGGGGCAGGTGGAAATCACCCTCGAACACCGCACCGATGCTTTGCAGGCGATGGACGAAGCGGTGCGCTACAAACGACTGGTCAAGGGCGTGGCCCACAAGCATGGAATGACCGCCTGTTTCATGGCCAAGCCTTTCGATGATCTGGCCGGCACCGGCATGCACATGCACGTCAGCCTGGCGGACAAGGATGGCAATAACCTGTTCGCCAGCGAAGCCCCGGACGGCACGCCGCTGCTCAAACAAGCGGTCGGCGGAATGCTCGGCACGTTGCTGGATTCGTTGCTGCTGTTCTGTCCGAACGCCAATTCCTACCGTCGTTTCCAGACCAACAGCTACGCACCACTGGCGGCCACCTGGGGGGTGGACAACCGCACCGTGAGTTTGCGGGTGCCCGGCGGGCCGGCATTCTCCCGGCATATCGAGCACCGCATTTGTGGTGCCGACGCCAACCCGTACCTGGCGGCTGCGGCGATCCTGGCCGGGATTCATCGCGGCATCCGCGAGCAGCTTGACCCTGGAGCACCCGTGGAGGGCAACGGGTATGCCCAGGCCACGGAATTGTTGCCCACCGACTGGTTGACCACGTTGCGCGCGCTGGAGGCATCGAACTGGGCGCGGGAAGCATTTGGCCGTGAGTTCCTTGGTGTGTACCTGGCGGTGAAACGGGCCGAATACCGGCAGTTCATGGGCGAAGTCGGTGAGCAGGACTGGCGCTGGTATCTGCATCAGGCTTGAAACGAATCTGCATGATTGAAAGTTCGAGCCTTATCCCATAGCCAACTAATCGTTGGCTTCTTTTTCACGAAAAATTGAGGGTGGGCTGCTTAAGATTTGTGTTGTCGCGGTCAATGATTTTTTCACATTTACCGCGGACACTTCTTTTAGGAACAGCCGACCATCATGTTGAAGTTAAAAGCCGTACGCCCCGAGTGGGTGACGTTGATTGTCAGTGTCTTTTTATTGGCTGGGTTCAATTCAGAACTCTGGCAACACATGTTCTTTATCACCGTTGCAGACGGTCCAGGCATCGCCATGCGTGTTGCATTCGGGGTAATGATCCTGGCGGCCTTCAACACAGTGCTGACCTTGCTGGCATTTCGACCTGTGATGAAACCCGTGTTGACCCTGATCTTTTTGGTCAGTGCCGGCGTGGCCTATTTCATGAGCCAATACGGTGTGTTGATCGACGCCGGTATGTTTCGTAACTTCGCAGAAACCAATGCCACAGAAGTGCGGGACTTACTGTCCGTGAAGTTGTTTGTTTATATTGTCGCTCTCGGGATCTTACCGTCGTGGCTATTGTGGAAAATCCCCGTCAACTACCGTCGCTGGCACCGTGAGTTATTAAGTAAAGTGCTGGTGAGTGTCGCATCGGTTGCGGTGATCGGCGGTGTCGCCATGGTCAACTATCAAGGCTTGTCGTCGTTGTTTCGCAATCACCATGAATTGCGCCTGATGGTGGTGCCAAGCAACTACATCGGTGCCTCGCTCGGTTATCTGCGCGAGCAAGTCGTTTCTGCCCGGCAACCCTTTGTCAAACTCGGTGAAGATGCCGAGAAAAACCTGATCTGGCAAACCCATGGCCGTAAATCCCTGACGGTACTGGTGGTGGGTGAAAGTGCTCGGGCCGAGAACTTCGGTATCCTGGGTTATGACCGCGATACCACCCCCCGACTGGATAAAGAGGCTGGCCTGATCGCCTTCACCGATGTGCATTCTTGCGGCACGGAAACGGCCGTGTCGGTGCCCTGCATGTTCTCCAACATGGGCCGCAAGGATTACAACGCCAGCAAGGCAAAGAACGAAGAAGGTCTGCTGGATGTGCTCAAGCACGCCGGTCTCGAGGTGATCTGGCGGGATAATCAGTCAGGCTGCAAAGGCACTTGTGATCGGGTCACTGTCGACGACGTGAGTAACCTGAAAGACCCGACGTTGTGTGCCAATAGCGAGTGCCGCGATGAAATTCTCCTGCAAGGTTTGCAGCACTTCATCGACACCCTGGATAAAGACACCGTGCTGGTACTGCACCAAATGGGCAGTCACGGGCCGGAATACTTCAAGCGCTACCCGAAAGAGTACGAACACTTCACCCCGGTGTGTGAAAGCAATGCACTGAACAATTGCAGCCGCGAAAGTATCGTCAATGGCTACGACAACACGTTGGTGTACACCGACCACGTGCTGTCGACCCTGATCGACCTGTTGCGCAGTAATCAGGACAAAGTCGATACCGCCATGCTCTATCTGTCGGACCACGGCGAATCCCTGGGCGAATACAACCTGTTCCTTCATGGCACGCCTTACATGCTGGCGCCGGAACAACAGAAGCATGTAGCGATGCTGGCGTGGTTCTCCGACAGCTATCAAAAATCGTTCTCGCTGGACACTCATTGCCTGCAATTGAGTCGCGAAAAGCCCTTGAGCCAGGACAACCTGTTCCATTCCATGCTTGGCCTGCTGGAGGTCAACAGCAAGGTCTACGACCCGGGGCTGGACATGTTTGCCGGCTGCCGTGGTGCAGTGATTGACGGTGTGCTGGCCAAAAAATGACTCCGTCGACCTTTTTTTCACGCGCCAGTGGTTAACCTGCCGTCAGTCAATATTCCAACCAGAGCCCTTGCACATGCCCGCGCTGCCCCCATCTGCCATCGAACTGGAGTTCGCCCGGCGCTACGATCAGGAACATGCCCGCGTCTGCCTTCAGTCGCTACCGCGTGGGCTGGCGGGGCGTATGACGTTCTGGCGCGACGAGCAACTGGTGCGTAATGCGCTTCAGGTGGCTGGCGAACCGGGACTGATTCTTGATGTAGCCTGCGGTGTCGGGCGCTTTTGGTCGATTCTGGCCGAGCATACGAACCGGGTGATTCTTGCGACCGATCCGTCTCAGGACATGCTCGATCATGCCCGTACCCACCATCCGCAGCACCTGCTGGAACGGGTCAAGACCTTTCAGAGTTCGGCCTTCACCATCGGTTTGTCAGCGAACGCGGTGGACTGCATTTTTTGCATGCAATTGTTTCAACATATAGCCAGTCCTGAGCATCGGTTGGCCATGCTGGGTGAGTTCCATCGGGTCAGTCGCGATACGGTGATTGTGGCGGTGCGAGTCAATGCGTATTTCACCCTCCGCCAGGCTGCGGAAGATGCATCCGTCCAGCCTCAGGCGAGCAAGGCCGAGCTTGAGGCCGAGTTCAGGCAGGCGGGGTTCCGCTTGCTCAGCCATCAGGACTTCCTGCCGGGTTGCGCGCGGATGCGGGTCTACGTGCTGCGTAAGGCCAGCTAGCTCCCTCCTGTCAGACAATTCTTGCGATCCAGCAGGTATTTTCGCTAAAGCTCTTGTTCAGTGGATGCGCGGAAATTGCCGGGGGCGATATATACTGCGCGCCATTCTTCAAGGGAGAGCCGTGTGGCCATCGATATTCACTGGATTCGCGACAACGATAGCCTCGGTCAGTTTTGCGCCGAGTGGCAGCAGCTGCCATTCGTTGCCCTCGACACCGAATTCATGCGGGTCGACACCTTTTACCCGATCGCAGGCCTGCTGCAGATCGGCGATGGCGTACGCGCTTACCTGATTGACCCGCTGACCATCGACAACTGGCAGCCGCTGGCGGCGTTGCTGGAAAACCCGGCCGTGGTCAAAGTCCTGCATGCGTGCAGCGAAGATCTCGAAGTGCTGCTGCGTCTGACCGGCAGCCTGCCGGCGCCGTTGTTCGACACCCAATTGGCCGCCGCTTACCTGAACCTGGGTTTTTCCATGGGCTATTCGCGGCTGGTGCAGGAAGTGCTCGGCATCGACCTGCCCAAGGGCGAAACCCGTTCCGACTGGCTGCAACGTCCGCTGTCCGACACCCAGATCAGCTACGCCGCCGAAGATGCCTTGCATCTGGCGGAAGTTTTCGTACAACTGCGACCGAAGCTTTCTGATGACAAATACGCCTGGGTCCTGGAAGACGGTGCCGAGCTGGTGGCCAACCTGCGTCGCGAGGTCGACCCGTATGAGGTCTATCGCGATGCCAAACTGGCCTGGAAGCTATCCCGCGCCCAACTCGCCGTATTGCGTGAGCTCTGTGCCTGGCGCGAGCGCGAAGCCCGCGCCCGTGATCTGCCGCGCAACCGCATCATCCGTGAACATTCCCTGTGGCCGTTGGCGCGCACGCAGCCGGACAACCTCGGCGCGTTGGCGAAAATCGAAGACATGCACCCGCGTACCGTGCGTCAGGACGGCGAATTTCTGCTTGATCTGATCAAGCGCTCTGGCAGTGTGTCGCCTGATCAATGGCCGCCAGCAGTGCCGGAGCCGTTGCCGGTGGACGCCGCCGCGCTGGTCAAACAGCTGCGCGCCATCGGCCAGGCCGAAGCCGAGCGACTGAACATCGCCCCAGAACTGATGCTGCGCAAGAAAACCCTGGAAGCGCTGCTCAAGAGCGGTTTCCCCAATGGTCCTTACCAATTGCCTGATTCGCTGCGTGGCTGGCGCCGCGAATTGATGGGCCAGGCGCTGCTCGACAGCCTGGCCACCGCCGGAGAACAGCCTTGAAACGTATTTGCTCCATCTATCGAAGCCTGAAGAAAAACGAGATGTACCTCTATGTGCTCAAAAGCGATGCACTGGAGCGCGTTCCGGAAAGTCTGATGGCGGCCTTCGGCAAACCGCATCACGCTTTCGATCTGGTGTTGACGCCAGAGCGCAAGCTGTCGCGCGAGGACATCACCGTAGTGCTGGAAAACCTCGAAAAGCAGGGCTATCACCTGCAAATGCCGCCGGCCGAAGACGAATACATCGAACACCTTCCGGAAGAATTGCTGCGACGCAACGACCCGATGTAATCGGCAGACAGGCTCTGTTCAGAGCCTTTATGAAACACTGGAATGATTTTGGCGAAGGCCAGGGCGATGGAGTGATACTCCGTCGGCGGCCGTCTGCACTGCTTTTGAAAGGTTTGAACCATGCGCGTTCTGATTGCTGAACACGACCACCCTGTGTATGCCCAACTGTTGCGTCAGGCAGCACCTGATCTGGAAGTACTGACCAGCGGCGACTCCGCCGAACTGGCCCGTCAGGCCGCCGAATGCCAGGTCTGGCTCGGCCAGCCGGACCTGCTGGCGACGCTGTTGCGTCAGGGCCACATGCCGGCATGGTTACAGTCGACCTGGGCCGGCATCACGCCGTTGCTGGCCGACGGCTTGCCACGGCACTATCGCCTGACTCGCGCAGTAGGGATTTTCGGTCAGGTCATGGCCGAATACGTACTGACTTACATGCTCGGCCATGAGCGCGAAGTACTGCCGCGGTTGGTGAGCCAGGTCGAGCGAAAGTGGGACAGTCGCCAGGGACAAAGCCTGGCTGGACGCAAGGTATTGATCGTCGGCACCGGTGACATCGGCCAGACCGTGGCGCAGTTCCTTGTGCCATTTGGCGTCGAGTTGTACGGCATCGCCAGCGAAGCCCGCGAGCAGGCGCCCTTTGTCGAAGTCGGCGCCCTGAGTGACTTGCCGCGTCTGGTCGGCGAAGTGGATTACGTGATCAATCTGCTGCCGAACACCCCGAACACTCACGACCTGTACGACGCCGCACTGTTCAAGCAGTTCAAGCCGACCGGGTTGTTCATCAACGTCGGGCGCGGCGTGGCGGTGGTCGATGCGGATTTGGTGGAAGCCCTGAAGGAAGGGCATCTGGCCGGGGCCGTGATCGATGTCTGCCGTCAGGAACCGCTTCCACAACGCCATCCATTCTGGACCGCGTGGGGCCTGCTGCTGACGGGGCACAGTTCGGCACCGACTTCGCCACCCATGATGGTGAAGTTGTTCGTCGAAAACCTGCGGGCGTATCAGGCGGGTGAAGCGTTGCGTGGGGAAGTGGATTTTTCACGCGGGTATTGAATTCACCACCAATTAAATGTGGGAGCGGGCTTGCTCGCGAAAGCGTTGTGTCAGTCACCTTGAGTATCGACTGACACACCGCCTTCGCGAGCAAGCCCGCTCCCACATTTGAACTTCATCGTTGGTTAGAGGGTGAAATCCCCCTCGACCGCCAACTCGCTCAGCGGGCGACGCGGGCTTGGCTCTTCGCGCGCTTGCAGGTACTCGGCCAGTGTTGCCTTGTCGCCCAACTTGCCGATCGCCACCGCCGCGTGCAGTGCATAGCCTTCTGGAATTTTCAGCTCTTTGCGGGTCAGCTCCTGATCGAAACCGGCCATGCCATGGGTGTGCCAGCCGCTGATGCTCGCTTGCAGCGCTAGATGGCCCCAGGCCGAGCCCGTGTCGAAGGTATGCCATAGCGCCGGTGTTTCCTCGGTGGCGCCGGGTATCGCAAAAGTGGTTTTCGAGATCACGATCACCAGCGCCGAGGCGTGCTGTGCCCAGCTGCGGTTGAACTCATTCAGCAGGCCCAGATAGCGCTCCCAATTCGGCGTATCGCGGCGCGCATAGAGAAACCGCCAAGGCTGCGAGTTGTACGCCGATGGTGCCCAGCGAGCGGCTTCGAAAAAGCTCAGCAAGGTCTCTTCAGCAATGGTTTCGCCGGTGAAGGCACGGGGCGACCAGCGATCAGTGAACTGAGGGTGAATGGCATAGTCGGCAACGCGTGGGTTAGCACTCATCAAGAGATTCCTTTACGTTTGAAAATGAGGGTCGTCTGAAAGCTGCGAACGCAGTTGAACTGCGCGATAGATTTTTTCAAGACCCTGGGTAGTTCATCTGAATGCAACGGGGTTGAGCGTGAATGGCATTTGAACATGGCCCCTTGCGACGGCCAAGCTGCTTGGCGACGCTATAACTGACAAATTCCGTTGTACCGATAGTCGCCCATGCTTGGCCCGCCGGTGCCTTGGCACTAGACTGGCGGCCTTTTCACCACCTGATGTTGATACTTGAGCCATGGCCGCCAAAGTCGAACCGTTCTGGATACGCAAAACCCTCGATCAACTCGATCAAGAGGAATGGGAATCGCTGTGCGACGGCTGTGGCCTGTGCTGCTTGCAAAAACTCGAGGACGAAGACGACAACTCCGTCTACTACACGCGTATCGCCTGCAAATTGCTCGACCTCAAAACCTGTCAGTGCACCGATTATCCTAACCGCCGCGACTTTGTGCCCGATTGCATTCAGCTCACGCCGGGCAAGGCCGATGAGTTCAAATGGCTGCCGCCGACCTGCGGTTATCGACTGGTCAGCGAAGGCAAGGATTTGCCGCTCTGGCATCACCTGGTGTGCGGTGATCGCGAGGCGGTGCATCACGAACGTATTTCCCAGTCCGGACGCATGCTTGCCGAAGGCAGCGTGGCTGAAGAGGATTGGGAAGATCATCTGATTTTTCGCGCGGGTTAAGCGTCGCCGTTTAAACGCCAAGCAGCCCGCTCCCACTGGGGGCTGCGGTGTACACAACATTTGTGCTCACCTGCGATCACTGTGGGAGCGGGCTTGCCCGCGAAGAGGCCATGAGCCCCATCGCAACGTTCGGATCAGACCCCAGCCTTCGGCGAGTTCAACGAATCATTACCCGTTACGGTCGCGGTGCTGGTCGCCGCTTCGGCATTGGCTTTCATGCGGCTCAGCTCATCCCCGGCGCGTTCGATTCGCGTGCGGGCGTTTTCCATGTCCTGGCGGTTCTTTTCCAACAGTCTTTTCGCCGCGCAATGCCCAGTGATTCCCCGGGCCAGGGCCATGCCGCCAACGGCTATTTCAATCAATCCGAACACGCCGCCGCGTCGCAGACCTTTGCTTAGCATGACCACGCCACCGGCCAGGGAGCCGGCACGCTCCCACCCATGAACGTTCTGTTCGGAATGGCTCTGGAAGGGGGTGGTTTCGATACGTTCTACAGGATTGAACTCACGCATGATCGATCTCCAGACAGGGAAGGGTTGCCAGATATTTAGCTGACTGCCTGGGCGAGCGGCTTGTTCCATCGAATATGCGGCACTTCAGCGGAATTTTGGCCCGGAGCGGGTGTTGTTGCCCTTGGCCATGCGGTCGTACAGCACAACGTTGACGGTGGCTGCCAGGTTCATGCAACCGGTGGTCGGGATGTAGACCACGTCTTCGCACCAGTCGCGGATTTCCTTATCCAGCGAACCGTCTTCGGGGCCGAAGATGTAGAGCGCGCGGTCCGGGTGCGTGTATTCCGGCAGCGAGCGGGCACCATCGACCAGTTCGACGGCGACCGGCACACAGCCAAGTGGCAGGATTTTCTTCAGGTCGTCGATGCCGATCAGCGGAATGTCGTAGTGGACTTTCTTGGTGTCGGTGACGAAATCGGCAGCGCGTTCATAACGCTTGCCAGTGTAAAACACCGACGCCACGCCATAGCAACCGGCGGCGCGCATGACCGAACCGACGTTCTCCGGTGATTTGGGGTTGTACAAACCAATGCAGCTGTACCGTTTGTCTGCCACGAGCGGGGTGCCTTCGAGAAAAAACGGCGATTATACGGGGATTGGGGGAGGGGGGGTCAGTTTGGAGATTGGTGGTGATTGTTCGATTGCCTTCGCGAGCAAGCCCGCTCCCACATTCAATCTGCGGCGTACACAAATAGTGTGTTCACCCGAGATCTAATGTGGGAGCGGGCTTGCTCGCGAAGGGGCCAGCGCAGGCACCGAAGATCTTTAATCTTCTTTCTTCATCAACCCCGCCAACGCCGCAAACGGGTTATGCGTCGCCTTGGCAATCTTCGGCGTGCTCAGCGAGCCTTCGTCGAAATACTGCTGATCGGTATACCGCGAGTGTTCGTTGTCGTGGCAATACAGGCACAACAGTTCCCAGTTCGAACCATCCTGAGGGTTGTTGTCGTGGTTGTGGTCGCGGTGATGCACGGTCAGTTCGCTCAGGCGCTTGCCGGAGAACTCGCGGGCGCAGCGGCCGCACACGTGCGGGTACATCTTCAGGGCCTTGTCGCGGTAACCCATTTCCTTGTCGCGCTGGTTGTCGGCGAGGATGCGGTCCAGCTTCGATGTATTGGTTGGGGTGGACGAACTCATGGGTTCACCTTTGTAAAAAGACTAATGACGGTTATGACATGAGTGTAGGGCCTGTCATCACTTATTTACTAGGCCGCGCCGGGTCTGCTGTGACGCAGGGCAAGGCGCGAGGAGCGTGGTTTGGTCATTCCAAACGAGCTCCGAGCAACGCAGCCCTGCGCCACAGCAGACCGGCCCTTCGGGTTGTGCCTGAAAACGAGCCAGGCTGCGTTGCAGTCCTTGGCAAGGGAGCGACCATTACCAGCGGACTGCGCCTTGCCTGGCTCGTTTTCAGGCGCAACGCGGCCTAGTAAATAAGTGATGACAGGCCCACGCTCAGCCCTTGAGCTTCTCGGCAATCCAGATGGTGTGGCGGGTGCCCTTGTTGCCGTGGGCGAAGACTTGTACTTCCTCGGCCTTGAAGCCGGCCTTTTTCAGTTTGTCGGAAAACTGCCGGTCGGCGCTGGCCGACCACACCGCCAGCACGCCTTTGGGCCGCAAGGCTTTGGCACACGCGCTCAGGCCGCCGGCGGAGTAGAGCCAGCTGTTGGCTTTCTGGGTCAGGCCTTCGGGGCCGTTGTCGACGTCGAGCATGATCGCATCGAAACCTTGAGGCTCGGCTTGCAGCACCTTGGCCACGTCTTCCATACGGATTACCGTGCGCGGGTCGAGCAGCGGGTTGCCGGATTTTTCGCCCAGCGGCCCGCGATTCCACTCCACCACGCCGGGCACCAGTTCGGCGACCATCACTTCAGCCGTTTTGCCCAAATGCTTGAGCGCCGAGGCGAGGGTAAATCCCATGCCCAGGCCACCGATCAGTACTCGCGAATTCGGCCGGCCGGCGACCTTGCGGCAGGGGATTTCGGCCAGGGCATCTTCGGAGCCGTGCATGCGAGTATTCATCAACTGCCCGCCGTCACCGCCCTGAATCTTGATAACGAAGTCCTCGCCGTATTCGAACAGGCACAGGGCACCGCCGTTTTCAGGGATGGGGGTGGTGTCGAGCAGAACGAAACGTTTCATGGGGCGCTCTTGAGGAGAAATTGACAGATGGAGGAAGGCAAACACGCGCAGTTGGGAGTAGCCTGCAAAAAGACCACAAGGCCAACGGAGCCATTGATGAAGCGCACCATTCTAACGGTCATTGCCCTGGCCGCGCTCTCGATTACTGAAGTGCAGGCCCAGGAGCTTCAGACCATCCCCACCAGTCCCGCGCCAATACCCGGTTCACCCGGCACCGCCACTCCGACACCGTATCCGCAGATCACCCCGACCAGCGTGCCCAAGGCCGGTTCCGGCAGTGGCGGGCCACCGCTGTTGCCGCCAATCGAAATGCCCAAACCACCCAAGGACCAGACCTTGCCGGGCCTTGAACCGAACACGACGAAAATCAAAACACCGGGAGGCTAGACCTGTTGCGAGAGCAACTGCCCATCGGCCATGCGCAAGCGTTTGGAAAGGGAGACGGCGAGGGCGCGGATGATTTTGGCGGCGATTTTTGGCGCGTCGTTGAGCATCTTTTCCAGGGAGTCCTTGCCCAGGTTGAGCAACTGGCAATTGCTCGCGGCCACGCAACTGGCTGAGCGCCGTTCGCCGTCGAGCACGGCCATTTCGCCGAACGCCCGACCGCTGCGCAAGGTGGCCATGGTCACCCGTTGTCCATCGCTGTTGGTCTTCTGCACCGCAACCTGGCCGGTGTGGATGATGCACATGAAACTGCCGGCATCGCCCTCATGGAAAATCTCTTCGCCTTCGGTGATGGTGCTGATGCTGAAGTAACCCGAAGCCGCCACGAAGTCTGCCGGCAACAGTTGATCGAACAGGCCGCAGTCCATCAGCCAGTCGCGAATTTCGTTGTTCAGTAAGGTCGGTTCTGACATGTCGTCACGGTCTTTTTCTTGTGGCTGGTTCCGGTTCTTTAGATGGTCTAAATCCCTTGTGGGAGCGGGCTTGCTCGCGAACGCGGAGTATCAGTCAACATTGATGTTGAATGTGATGGCCCCTTCGCGAGCAAGCCCGCTCCCACATTGGTTTTGCGCTGCATCCTGTCCGGCGTGCTGGTGTTAAGACCGGCACACCGGGCCAAGTTCCTCAGGCGATGCCCAAAACCTTGAAAACAAATGCGTATTCGAGGGCTACGTCACGTAATCCCTGATAACGACCGCTCATGCCGCCATGCCCGGCGCCCAGTTCGGTCTTGAGCAGCAGGGGATTGGTGTCGGTTTTGGTCGCGCGCAATTTCGCCACCCACTTGGCCGCTTCCCAGTACTGCACGCGACTGTCGTTGTAGCCGGCGATCACCAGCATGGCTGGATAGGCTTGCGCGGTGATGTTTTCGTACGGGGCGTAGGCCTTGATCCGATCATAGACATCCGGCTCTTGCGGGTTGCCCCACTCGTCGTATTCCGTGACGGTCAGCGGCAGATCCGGGTCGAGCATGGTGTTGAGCACGTCGACGAACGGCACTTCGGCAATCGCCGCAGCGAACAGCTCCGGCCGTTGATTGAGTACTGCGCCGATCAGCAAACCACCGGCGCTGCCACCGCTGATCGCCAGCTGCGATGGGGTGGTGAAGCCGTTGGTGATCAGGTGTTCGGCGCATGCGATGAAATCGCTGAAGGTGTTGTATTTGTGTTCCTGCTTGCCAGCGCGGTACCAGGCTTCGCCCAGCTCACCGCCACCGCGTACATGGGCAATGGCAAACGCCATACCGCGATCCAGCAAGCTCAGGCGGGCGTGGGAGAACCACGGGTCCAGGCTTTCGCCGTAGGCGCCGTAGCCGTACAGATAAAGCGGCGTCGGCTTGCCGAGGAACTCGCGTTTGACCACAAGGCTGATCGGCACTTGCGTACCGTCCAGTGCCGTCGCCCAAAGCCGCTGGCTGACATACGCATCGGCGTCGAACGGGCCGAGCACCGGGGTTTCCTTGAGGACTGTCTGCTCGCCAGTGGTCAGTATCAGTTGGCGAATCTGCGCCGGACGGTTCAAGGCTTCGTAGCGCAGACGTATCCGGTCGCTGACAAATTCCAGGCTGTTCTGCACATGCAGGCTGTAGGCCGCATCCGGCAATTGCACGCGATAGGGCACCAAGTCCCGGGGGCGCACTTCGATGATCGGCAGGCCACCTTCGCGCAGGCTCAGGGTCATGGCCTCGGCGTTCAGGCTCATGCCTTCGAGCATCACGGTGTCGCTATGGGGAATCAGGTTCTGCCAGTCGGCTTCGGTCGGCGCGACGCCAGTATCGGCGGCCTTGTACAGGGCGAAGTTGATGCCGTCGCGGTTGGTGCGGATCAGCCACGTCCACTCGCCATCGAGTTTGCCGTGGTCGACATCGTACTCATGATCTTCGACCCTCGGCGCCAGGCAGGTAAAGGCCTGATGCGGCAGCGAGGCGTCGAGCACCCAGACTTCGCTGGTGGTCTTGCTGCCCAGCGACAACAGCAGTTGCCGTTCGGAGCTTGAGCGATAGCAATGCAGGAAGAATCGACCGTCCGGCTCATGGAACACTTCTTCGGCCGCGGTGCCGTCAAGCCGATAGCGCAACAGTTTGTGCGGGCGATGGGTGTCGTCGAGTTCGCCGAAGAACAGCGTGAGGCTGTCGTTGGCCCAGGTCATGCTGCCGTCGCAGTTCTGGAACTCCAGCTCGCTGACGCGTCCGCTGGACAATTCCTTCACGAACAGCGTGTAAATCTCTTCGCCGCTGGAGTCGATGCTGTAGGCCAGACGCTGGTGGTCCGGGCTGATGCTGAACGCGCCCAGGGAAAAGAAGCCACCCTTGGCCAGCACGTTCGGATCAAGCAGCAGCAGTTCCTGGCTTTCGTCGATCTGCAGGCTGCCATCGGCCGGACGCGGGCAGCGGTAGTGTCGGGCGTATTCATCACCGGCGGTGGTGCGGGTGTAATACAGGTATGGGCCCCAAGGGGAGGGCAACGACAGATCGGTTTCGAGAATCCGCCCCTTGATTTCTTCGAACAGGGTTTCGCGCAGCCCGGCCTGGTCGGCGGTTTGCGCCTCTTGATAGCGGTTTTCAGCTTTCAGGTAATCGAGCACCGCGTCGGTGTCGCGCTCCTGCAGCCAGGCATACGGGTCGCAACCGTCGGCCTTGTGGGCAATCGGAGCGCTGGTGACGTTGGCGGATAGGGGCATGAATGGCTCTCGAACAATGTACGGAATAAGGGCTTCGCAACCTGTGGGAGCGGGCTTGCTCGCGAAGGCGGTGTGTCAGGCAGCATCAATGTCGAGTGGTACTCCCTCTTCGCGAGCAAGCCCGCTCCCACATGGAATGCGCTTAACTCACTGGTATTGGGACAAGCCTGACGTGCGAAAAGTCGTTACTATAAGCGTCTCTTTGCCTGCCTTGCCATGGACACCATGACCGAGAACGACTATCTGATCGCTTGGGGCCTCTACGCCTTTGCCGCTTTAGGCTGCCTGTTGGTGTGGATGCGCATCACCCGCTGGATGTGGCGTTGGCTGCGCGAGCCGCTGCGGCTGCTGGTGGCGGTGTTGCTGTTCAGTCCGACCATCATCGATCCGGTGAAGGAAAAGGTTGCCCCGGCCATCGCCATTACTGCCCTCGACTTGCTGTTCAAGGTCGGAAACAACGCCTGGCGTGCGGTTTCCGATCTGTTCATGTACGGCATGATTGTCTTCGGTATTTACCTGGTGTTCGTGGCCATCCGTTTTCCCATCGAGCGCGCCTCCAACGCTCGCAAGGAACAGGCGGCTGCCGCCAAAGCCGCCGCGCGGGCCGACGAGCCTGATGACGATCAGCCTTTCGGCGGTGCCGGCGATGATCGTTATGGCCGGCCGCCGGTGCCGAGCAACCCTCAGCGTTCGCGGGTCGAACCGCGCCTGTAACGTGCCCCAGTACTGAATCGAGAGTCCGAGCATGTGTGAGTTATTGGGCATGAGCGCCAATGTCCCGACCGATATCGTGTTCAGCTTCACCGGGCTGATGCAGCGCGGCGGCCGCACCGGGCCACACCGTGACGGCTGGGGTATCGCTTTTTATGAAGGCCGTGGCCTGCGGCTGTTCCAGGACCCGGCGGCGAGCAGCGAGTCGGAAGTGGCGAACCTGGTGCAGCGCTATCCGATCAAAAGCGAAGTGGTGATCGGGCACATCCGCCAGGCCAATGTCGGCAAGGTCTGCCTGTCCAACACTCATCCGTTCGTGCGCGAGTTGTGGGGGCGCAACTGGTGTTTCGCCCACAACGGCCAATTGGCCGATTTCAACCCGACCGCCAGTTTTTACCGCCCCGTTGGCGATACCGACAGTGAAGCGGCGTTTTGCGATTTGCTCAATCGGGTACGCGCTGCGTTCCCCGAGCCGGTAGACATCGAAGCGTTGCTGCCAGACTTGGTCGCCGCTTGCGCCGAATACCGTAGCAAAGGCGTGTTCAACTGCTTGCTCAGCGACGGCGACTGGCTGTTCTGCTACTGCTCGAGCAAATTGGCGCAAATCACCCGCCGTGCACCCTTCGGCCCGGCGCGGTTGAAGGACGTCGATGTGATCGTCGACTTCCAGGCCGAAACCACGCCCAATGACGTGGTTACGGTGATCGCCACCGAACCCTTGACCGAAAACGAAACCTGGACCCGCTACGAACCGGGCCAATGGAGCCTCTGGCGACGCGGTGAATGCGTCAGCCAGGGCAAGACCGAATAAGGATCTGTCCCCCATGTTGCTCAGTTATCTTCGGCTGGTGTTGTTCGCGGCAGGCCTGTTGATCGGTGTCCAGGTGCCGGGGTTCATCAGTGATTATGCCAAGCGGGTCGAGGCGCATCTGATCGAGGCGCAGAGCGGTCTGAGCGGTTTTCAGGGCACCGCCAATCAGTTTTTCAAGGGCGATATGCAAGCGCTCGTGGCCCATTACCGTGCCAGTGAAGACCCGATCTTTCGCAGCGATGCCGACAGCCTGAGCACCTTGCTTACCCGCCAACTGGCCCTGGACAAGCAATTCCAGGCCATGCAGGGCCCGTGGTATATCCGCGTCCTGCAAGTTGCACTGGCCGCCGACCCGGCTATTCGCAAGGAAACCTGGAACGGCTACAACTACCAGATCCTGCTGACACCGGAAGCGATGATCTGGGGCATGAGCGGCGCATTGCTGCTGTCGTTCGGCATTGAATGCCTGTTCCGACTGATCGACTGGGTGGTGCTGGGCGGCAAGCGTTTGCGCCAGAGCCGGCCGATTGAAGACCGGGATGTACGGGGGTTGTAAAAAAAGATCTAAAGATCGCAGCCTTCGGCAGCTCCTACATTGGGATGGCGTACACCCTGTAGGAGCTGCCGAAGGCTGCGATCTTTTGATTTTGATCTTCAACGACTCAAAACGATGTAACCCTCACCTACCTTGCGCGCATACCGCTCCACGACTTGCTGACACAACGCCACGATTTCTTCGACCCATTCCACGCCCACCCGCCACGACACCACCACCTGCAAATTTGGCGGTCGCTGATCGATGGCCAGCAAGGTCAATTCCCCCCGCGCCAGTTCCTCGGCGACCAACACCGGTGGTAACGCGCCAATGCCAAATCCATCCCTTAACAACCGGGTAATCGCTGACACCGAGTTCACGCAGTTGAGCCGCGGTGCCATGACGCCATTGGCCTGCATCAGGGCAAGCACCTCCTGGTGCGGTTGGGAGTTTTTCGAATAGGTAATGATCCGTTCCCGTGCCAGATCGGCGACACCCGAATATTCGCGGTTGTAGATGGAGTTGCTGGCGACGATCCAGCCCATCGGATGACTGGCCAGTTCCAGGCTGCGCACGCTCTCCTGGCGCAGCAGGTCGGTTTGCAGGATCAGGTCGAGAAAGCCTTTTTGCAGCTGATCGCAGAGGTTGAGCGCGGTATCGGCCACCAGCTCGATTTCCACCAGCGGGTAGTGATCCATCATTTGCGCCACCAAGGGGCTGAGCCAAGTGTGGATCACGGTGTCCATGACACCGATCCGGACCCGTCCGACCTTGCTCGAGCGCGTCTCGATCGAGTGCTTGAGCGCCTGCATCGTGTCCATCATCTGCTCGGCGTATTCGAGCACTTTCAAGCCTTCGGGCGTCAGGCTCACGCCGCGAGAATCGCGCAGGAACAGCTTCACTCCCAGCTCGCCTTCGAGCACGGCAATGCGGCTGGAAATCGATGCCTGGGTGGTGAAGAGTTTGTCTGCCGTCAGGCGAAAACTCTTGAGTCGGGCGACCCAGACAAAGGTCTCGAGAAACTTCAGGTTCATGGGATCAACTTTTTCTTATGCCTTGGCCGGGTTTTTATTAGTTGGACGCAGCAGGGCCAAGCGTCCAAAAATCGACGCATCCGGTTCCCACGATAGGCGTCGTCGGGGCTCAGAACAATACCAATAATATTTGCACGGAGACTTGCCATGAGTGCGCCCGACACCCTCGATATCCCCAAACTCACGGCTCGCCCGGGACCTTTCGACTGGTACCGCAACATCAATCAGCAGGAACGTCGCACGTTCTGGAGCTGCAAGATCGGCTATGGCCTGGACGGCATGGACACCCAGATGCTCAGCTTCGTGGTACCGACCCTGATTGCCATGTGGGGCATCACCACCGGCGAGGCCGGGCTGATTCACACCAGCACCCTGATCGCCTCGGCCATCGGTGGTTGGGTGGCGGGGATTCTCTCTGACCGCATCGGCCGGGTGCGGACTTTGCAGCTGACCGTTCTGTGGTTTGCGTTCTTTACCTTCCTTTGCGGCTTCGCCCAAAACTACGAGCAGCTGTTGATCAGCCGCACGTTGATGGGCTTCGGTTTCGGCGGTGAATGGACCGCCGGCGCGGTGTTGATGGGTGAAGTGATTCGCGCCAAGGACCGCGGCAAAGCCGTCGGCATGGTGCAATCGGGCTGGGCGCTGGGTTGGGGACTGACGGCGATTCTGTATGCGCTGCTGTTCTCGGTGCTGCCGCCGGAAGACGCCTGGCGCGCTCTGTTCCTCCTCGGTATTGTGCCGGCGATATTCGTGATTTTTGTCCGTCGCCTGGTCAAGGATCCGGAAATCTACCGCGAAGCCAAAGCTAAACAAGAGCCAAGCAATCCGGCCAAGTTCTACGAGATTTTCGCCCCGGGTATCCTGTTCACCACGATCCGTGCGTCGATCCTCACCACCGGCGCCCTCGGCGGTTACTACGCGATTACTTCCTGGCTGCCGACCTTTCTGAAAAACGAACGGGGCTTGAGCGTACTCGGCACCGGTGGTTATCTGGCCATGGTGATCGTCGGGTCCTACGTCGGGTACGTGATCAGCGCCTATTTGACTGACATCCTGGGTCGTAAAAAGAACTTCATCCTGTTCGCGGTCGGCTCGTTCACCATTGTTCTGCTCTACACCCAATTACCGGTCAGCAACGGTGTGATGCTCTGGCTGGGTTTCCCCTTGGGCTTCTTCGCTTCGGGGATCTTCAGCGGCATGGGCGCGTTTTTGACTGAGCTGTTTCCGACACGGATTCGTGGTTCTGGCCAGGGTTTTTGCTACAACATCGGTCGGGCATTGGCGGCGTTGTTCCCGCTGTTGATCGGCTTGCTCAGCCAGAAGGTGCCGCTGAGCGTGGGAATCGGCGCGTTTGCGGCGGTGTCCTACGGGGTAGTGATCCTGGCGGCGCTGAGCCTGCCGGAAACCCGTGGCAAGCAACTCGACGCTCAATAACCGAATAGCCGGTAACTGATAATCTGAGGGGCATATGTCCTTCAGTTAAAGAAGATCAAAGCCTACAGGAGTGTTCACCGTGAACCGCCTGCTATTGAACTGCGACATCGGCGAGAGTTTCGGTAACTGGACCATGGGTCTGGACGCCGAGGTCATGCCCTTCATCGACTGCGCCAACATCGCTTGTGGCTTCCACGCCGGCGATCCGAGCATCATGCGCAAAACCGTCAGCCTGGCCCTGAGCCACGGGGTGCAGATTGGTGCCCATCCGGCCTATCAGGATCTGGTGGGGTTCGGTCGCCGGTCCATGGTTTACACCGCCCAGGAACTGCAGGACCTGTTGCATTACCAGATCGGCGCCCTCGACGGCATCTGCCGGGCACAGGGCGGGCGGGTGAGTTACGTCAAACCCCACGGCGCGATGTACAACGACATGATGGCCAACCCGGCGCAATTGCGCGCGGTGATTCAGGCCGTGGCGGCCTACGACCGGACGCTGCCATTGATGTTGATGGCCACCCGCGACAACAGTGCCGCGCAGCAACTCGGCGATGAATATGGCGTGACGTTGTGGTTCGAAGCCTTCGCCGATCGTGCTTACGACAGCGCCGGCAGGCTAGTCTCGCGGCAACTGCCGGGCGCCGTGCATCACGATCCCGAGAAAATCATCGAACAGGCGCTGATCATTGCTCGCGGTGACAACCTCACGGCCAGCGATGGCAGCGCCTTGCACTTGCAAGCCAATACCTTGTGCGTACACGGCGACAACGCCAGTTCGGTGGCCGCCGTGCAGCGCATTCGCCAAGCCTTGAATGAGCAGAGCGCGTCATGAAACCACGGGTGGAAGTGGTGGCGCTGGATTGCCTGATGGTGCGTCTGTTCGATGAAATCAGCGAGGCCAACATGCCCTGGATGCTCGCCGCCAGCGAGAGTTTGCGAGAGGCATTCGGCAACCATTTGATCGATCTGGTGCCGTCCTACACGACACTGATGGTGCATTACGATTTGATGGCGCTGAACCCGGCCCAGGTGCGGAAATTGATTGCTGAGGCCTTGATCGATCTGTCGCCCAACGCTCGGGCCAAAGGTAAACGCCATGTGTTGCCGGTCTGGTATGACCTGAGCGTCGGGCCGGAACTGACCTTGTTGTCCCGACGCAGCGGATTGACGGTGCAAGAGGTGATCCGCCGCCACAGCGAACACGAGTATCAGGTGTTCGCATTGGGCTTCGCACCGGGGTTCGCGTTCATGGGATTGGTAGAGGAAATATTGGCTGCACCGCGTCTGAATACTCCACGTAAAAAAGTGGCGGCCGGCAGTGTCGGCATCGCCGAACGCCAGACGGCGGCTTATCCGCTGGTATCCCCTGGCGGCTGGAACCTGATCGGCCGCACCTCGGCCAACTTGTTCGACCGCGAACGTGACGGCTACAGCCTGTTGCAACCGGGCGACACCGTGTGCTTCGAAGCGGTCAGCCATGCCGAGTTCATCAACCTGGGCGGTGATGACACGCCGTTGGAGGCCCTGGCATGAGCCGACTGACGATTGAAGCAAGTACACCGCTGTGCCTGTTGCAGGACGCCGGGCGGTTTGGCGTGCGGCATCTGGGCGTGACCCAGGGCGGGGCGGCGGATTGGCGGTCGATGTCGTGGGCCAATTGGCTGTTGGGCAATGAGCTGGACGCGTCGGTGATCGAAATCACCCTCGGCGGGTTTACGGTGGTTGCCCAGGACGATTGCGTGCTGGCACTGGCCGGGGCGGATCTGGGGGCGCAAGTGGATGGCGAGGCGTTGGCGCCGTGGCGCAGTTTCAGGCTGAATAAAGGTCAGCGATTGCAATTCACCCAGTCGCTGCTTGGCGCTCGGGCTTATCTGGCGGCCCCGGGCGGATTTGATGCGCCAAAGGTGTTGGGCAGTAGCGCAACGGTGGTCCGTGAAGAGCTCGGTGGACTGGATGGCATGGGTCGGGCATTGGCCAAAGAGGCGCAGTTGAGCTACTCGGGAAACTCGCTGCTACTGCTGCGGCAGTTGGCGCCCGAACACGTGCCGGATTTCCAACTCAATGCGCCGCTGGACCTGGTGCTCGGTGCACAGATCGGCGAGTTCAGCGGGCAGAGTTTGTTCGACGCATTCAACAGCCTCTGGACCCTCGACAGCCGCGCCGACCGCATGGGTATTCGCCTGTTGGGAATGGCGTTGCAGTACCAGGGCAAGCCGATGATCTCCGAAGGCATCCCGCTGGGCGCGGTCCAGGTGCCGCCGGACGGGCAGCCAATCGTGCTGCTCAATGATCGGCAGACCATTGGTGGTTATCCACGCTTGGGGGCGTTGACGCCATTGGCCTTGGCGCGATTGGCGCAGTGTTTGCCGGGGGCGAAGGTGCGGTTGAGGCCGGTGGTGCAAGATGTGGCGCATCGGGAGCAGATAGAATATTTGCGCCGGTTTTCAAATTGCTAAAAGCTTCGCGAGCAAGCCCGCTCCCACATTGAATCCCTGTCGTACACAGATCAAATGTGGGAGCGGGCTTGCTCGCGAAGACGGCATCACAGGCAACAAAAAACTTTATTTGGAAAGAAACCGCATCCCTTCCTCCAACCCCCGCAACGTCAGCGGGAACATCTGGTCATCAATCAAATCCCGCACGATGTTGGTCGATGAGGTATAGCCCCAAGTGTCTTTCGGGTATGGGTTGATCCAGATGAGCTTCTTGTACTTTTCCTTGAAGCGTTGCATCCACACGTACCCGGCTTCTTCATTCCAGTGCTCGACGCTGCCGCCGGCCTGGGTGATTTCATAGGGCGCCATGGCGGCATCGCCGATGAAGATCACTTTGTAGTCGGCGCCGTACTTGTGCAGCAGGTCCTGGGTGGCGGTGCGCTCGGAGGTGCGACGCATGTTGTTCTTCCACACCGATTCATAAATGAAGTTGTGAAAGTAGAAGTACTCCAGATGCTTGAACTCGGTCTTGCAGGCCGAGAACAGCTCTTCGCAGATCTTCACATGGGCGTCCATCGAGCCGCCGATGTCGAACAGCAACAGCAGCTTGACAGTGTTGCGGCGCTCCGGACGCATCTGGATATTCAGCAGCCCGGCATCGCGAGCGGTGTGGTCGATGGTGCCGTCGATGTCCAGTTCTTCGGCCGCACCCTGACGGGCGAATTTACGCAGGCGCCGCAGGGCGACCTTGATGTTGCGCGTGCCCAGCTCGACCGAATCGTCGAGGTTCTTGTACTCGCGCTGATCCCAGACTTTGACCGCTTTGCCTTGGCGCTTGCCGGCATCTCCGACCCGTATGCCTTCCGGGTTGAAGCCACCGGAGCCAAACGGGCTGGTACCGCCGGTACCGATCCATTTGTTGCCGCCGGCATGGCGTTCTTTCTGTTCTTCCAGACGCTTCTTGAACTCTTCGATCAGCTTCTCCAGGCCACCCAGGGACTGGATCGCTGCCCGCTCTTCATCGGTCAGGGAACGCTCGAATTCCTTGCGCAGCCAGTCTTCGGGAATCAACGCCTGGAGATGATCGTCGAGCTTTTCCAGGCCATTGAAATAGGCACCGAAGGCCCGGTCGAACTTGTCGAAATGCTTTTCGTCCTTCACCAGGATCGCCCGCGACAAGTAATAGAACTCGTCCATGTCGGCGAAAGTCACGCGCTGTTTCAGCGCGTTGATCAGGTCCAGCAGCTCACGTACCGAGACCGGCACCTTGGCTGCACGCATTTCATTGAACAGGTTGAGCAGCATGGCGATCGCCTCTCTCTATCGGGGCTTAGCGAGAGCCGCGACGGCTCATGAACGCCAGACGCTCAAGCAATTGCACGTCTTGTTCGTTCTTCACCAAGGCGCCGGCCAGTGGCGGAATGGCCTTGGTCGGATCGCGCTCGCGCAGCACCGCTTCACCGATATTGTCGGCCATCAGCAGCTTCAGCCAGTCCACCAGTTCGGAGGTCGATGGCTTCTTCTTCAGGCCCGGCACCTTGCGCACGTCGAAGAACACGTCCAGCGCTTCGCTGACCAGGTCTTTCTTGATGTTCGGGTAATGCACGTCGACGATCCGCTGCATCGTGACGCGATCCGGGAAGGCGATGTAGTGGAAGAAGCAGCGGCGCAGGAAGGCGTCCGGTAGCTCTTTCTCGTTGTTGGAGGTAATGATGATGATCGGGCGCTTCTTGGCCTTGATGGTCTCGTCGATCTCGTAAACGTAGAACTCCATCTTGTCGAGTTCTTGCAGCAAGTCGTTGGGGAACTCGATGTCGGCCTTGTCGATTTCGTCGATCAGCAGGATCACCCGCTCTTCGGACTCGAACGCTTCCCAGAGCTTGCCCTTTTTCAGGTAGTTGCGAACGTCGTGGACCTTTTCCGTGCCCAGTTGCGAGTCTCGCAGGCGGCTGACCGCGTCGTACTCGTACAGGCCTTGATGCGCCTTGGTGGTGGACTTGATGTGCCAGGTAATCAACTTGGCGCCGAAAGACTCGGCCAGTTGTTCGGCAAGCATGGTCTTGCCGGTGCCCGGCTCGCCCTTGACCAGCAGTGGCCGCTCCAGGGTGATAGCGGCGTTGACCGCCAGCTTCAGGTCATCGGTGGCGACGTAGGCCTGGGTGCCTTCGAACTTCATCTGCTAATCCTCGAACGGTAACGCCGACCTGAACGAGGCAGGGCGGGGCGCAATAAATGGTCAGGTTCGACTATAACGCGCTGCCCGGTCGACTGTGAACGCAGACGGCTTATTCAGTCTCTGAATGGAGCGTCACATCTTGACTCAGTCTCGGCCGCTAGCCAGTATTGAGCTATCGCCATTTTGGCGATAGCTTGCGGGGCATGTCTACTAAATACCGATTTCGCGATACGTACCGCATTCAGTTGCGCGAGAAGGATCATCCGCCGCCCCATGTCCATCTGACAGGTGGCGGCCTGGACGTGATGCTCAGCCTGCAAACCGTCGAAGTGATGATGGGCAAGGCGCCGCCGCTGATTATCAAGGAAGCGCTGGAGTGGGTCAGGGCCCATCAGGTGCAATTGCTGGAGGATTGGAAACGATGTTACCCATGAAACGACCACGGCTGTCGGCTGTGCAGGTACTGCCGGATTACCGTCTGGCGCTGACCTTTATCGATGGTCAGCAACTGAGCCTGGATTTAAGTCGCGATCTGCATTCGTACCCGGGGTTGCAACCATTGCTGGAGGGGCATGCTTTTGAAGGCGCCGCTTTGGGTGACGATGGCTGGAGCGTGGAATGGCCCGAACTGGATATCCAGATAGGCGCAGACACGCTGTATCTGGATGCTCTGGCGCAAAATGCGGCAGATGAAAATACCCGTATTTTCATTGATTGGCGTGCTCGCACCGGGTTGCCGCTGAATCAGGCGGCCGAGGCGCTGGGGGTTAGTGCCCGCAGTATCAGTCGCTACAGCAGTGGTCGTGAAGCTGTGCCGCGGTCGTTGGCGCTGGCCTGTCTGGGCTGGGACTTTCTGCAACAGCAATCAAACCCGGCGCGGGCGGCGGAGGACACCGGTCGCTACACCGTCACACGCAAATCCTAGTCCGTATCCGGCTTGGGCCGTTCGTACTGGGCATTGAACGCCTCGATGAAACCATTGCGCAAAATCTGTAAAAAAGCCTCGAATGCGCTGATATCTTTCTGATGCACGCTACCTCTGAGCTGGACGCGCGTGGCGAACTGGTTTTTCGGCTGGTTCTTCAGCACGTTCTCGGTGCCACCGACGAGGGCTTCCCAGATGGAACGGAATATCCCTTTGTTCTTGTTCTCCACATCCTGTTGCCAATTGAACACATCGACGTCGCGCAATAACGGCTTGATATAGCCAGTGAGTTGGCCCTTGTTGGCTTCGGCTTCGATGACCACGTCGCCATGGCCGGCATTGAAGTCGAACTTGCCGTAGGCCGAGGCGAAGTCGTTCATGCGTTTGAGTTCCAGGTTCCTGGCGCGCAGGCGAAATTCGAAGTCCTGGAAGTCGCTCAGCGGGTCGAAGGTGGCCAGGGTTTCCAGCGGTGCATGCCCCAGCAACAGCGCCTTGCCCTCGAAGCGGGCGTCGCGTTTGCCCTCGGTGTCGACCACGTTGGTCAGGTTGTAGATGCTGGCATTGACCTGGGTGGCATTCATGTTCACGGGCGGTTTTGAATTGAAGTTGCGAAAGGTGATCCGTCCGTCGTTGATCCGCACTTCGTTCAAGGTGATCGGCAGCAATTTTTCCAGTTGTGCCCGCCAGTCGGTGCCCTGGCCGGTCTGGGAGTTTTTCTTGTTGGCACCGCCGTCGACGAAGTTCACCTCGGGTTTGTCGAACTGCGCCTCTGCCACCACGGCATGGTCGTACCAGAGCGAACGCCAGCTGATGGAGAGGTCAATCAAGGGGGCATTAACGAAAGGCACGGGGACCTTGCCATTGACCTTGACGATTTTCAGCCCGTTGATCTTGTAGGCGCCGCGCCACAAGGCCAGGTCTACATCAGTAATCTGCCCGCTATAGTCACCCATGTCCGCCAGTTGCTCGTTGAGGTAATCGCGCACCAGGTAAGGAAGCGCGATGTGCAGGGCAACCAGCAGCACAACAAGGCCGGCGAGGGTCCACAGGGGCCAACTGTATCGACGCTTCATGACGGCAATTCTCTGGCGGTATAAAGCGATTGACTGCGAGGGTTAACGGACGTTCGACCGACTGGACGACCACGGGTAACAGGCATACCTTGGACAGCTAATTCAACGCTGTATAAGGACCCAGCCATGAGCCGTATTTATGCTGACAACGCCCATTCCATTGGCAATACGCCGCTGGTTCAGATCAACCGTATCGCCCCGCGCGGTGTCACCATCCTGGCCAAGATCGAAGGGCGCAACCCTGGTTATTCGGTCAAGTGCCGGATCGGCGCGAACATGATCTGGGAGGGCGAAAGCAGCGGTAAACTCAAGCCCGGCATGACCATCATCGAACCGACTTCCGGCAATACCGGCATCGGCCTGGCGTTCGTTGCCGCTGCCCGCGGTTACCGCCTGGTATTGACCATGCCTGCGTCCATGAGCATCGAACGGCGCAAGGTGCTCAAAGCCCTTGGCGCCGAACTGGTGTTGACGGAGCCGGCCAAAGGCATGAAAGGCGCGATCGAGAAAGCTGCCGAAATCCTCGCCAGTGATCCATCGACCTACTTCATGCCGGCGCAATTCGAAAACCCGGCCAACCCGGCCATCCACGAAAAAACCACCGGGCCGGAAATCTGGAATGACACCGACGGCGCGGTCGACGTACTGGTGGCGGGTGTCGGGACGGGTGGAACCATTACCGGGGTTTCGCGGTATATCAAGAATACCCAGCGCAAACCGATAATCTCGGTGGCGGTGGAGCCGGTGGTGTCTCCGGTGATTACTCAGGCGATGGCTGGAGAGGAGATCAAACCGAGCCCCCACAAAATCCAGGGCATCGGCGCCGGTTTTGTGCCGAAGAACCTGGACCTGTCGATGGTCGACCGGGTCGAACTGGTCAGCGACGAAGAGTCCAAGGCGATGGCCCTGCGCCTGATGCAGGAAGAAGGGATTTTGAGCGGTATCTCGTGCGGCGCCGCCATGGCGGCGGCTGTGCGGCTGGCCGAAACCCCGGAAATGCAGGGCAAGACCATCGTGGTGATTCTGCCCGACTCTGGCGAGCGCTACCTGTCGAGCATGCTGTTCAGTGACTTGTTTACCGACCAGGAGAATCAGCAGTAGGAGCTGCCTTGGGGCTGTCGACGCCGAACTCCGACGATTGCCGGATCTTCGTCGACGGCCAGGTTTATGCCAGCCAGTTCAGCGCAATCCATGTGGGAGCGGGCTTGCTCGAAGACGGCGGCACAGTAAACATTGATGTCGCCTGACACACCGCCTTCGCGAGCAAGCCCGCTCCCACAGGGATCGTGCCAGACTCTTAGTCATTGCAATCCATGTCACACGCTGGTTATAGTCGGCCCTCGGTGGTTTCCCTAACCACCCTTTCACCCATCAAAAAAGATCAGCCCATGCCAGCTTCCCCCATCAACGCGGTAGTCGATTCAGCGGTCAACGCTGGCGTCTTGCCGTGCGGGAATCAGCAGCCTGCGCAGATCAGTCATTACCCCCCACCTGTCAGTAGTACGCCGGTGTGCGCAGTCGTATCACCGCCAGGCGTTGGCTTCTCGGGCTGATCAGCTTTTTTCTGCTGTTCCTGTGCCCATCTGAAAAAGCGCCTGAAAAAACTACTGAACTTCAGCTTCGGCTGAGTTGGCTTTTTGCCTGACTACAGGTGGTATTCATGTTTGTCCTTTCGAAAAAATCCGCGCTCGCGGCGGCGTCCACGAGCCTGTTCGTTTTGCTGTGGAGCAGCGGCGCGATCTTCTCCAAATGGGGGTTGGCGCACGCATCACCCTTCGCCTTTTTGCTGATTCGTTTCGCCATTGCCTTGTGCGGGCTGGTGCTGTTGATGCCGTTGCTCAAGCTGAAACTACCCAAGGGCGGCAAGCCGATGTTGTATGCGATGGCCACGGGCGTGGTATTGCTGGGGGCTTATCAGATTTTCTATCTGCTGGCCCTGGACCTGAAGGTCACCCCCGGCATGATGGCAACCATCATGGGCGTGCAACCAATTCTCACCGTAGTGATCATGGAGCGGCACCGGTCAATAAGCCGGATCTTCGGTCTGGCGCTAGGCCTGGCCGGGTTGATCATGGTGGTTTACCAAGGCATCGGTCTGGCCGGCATGTCATTGGCTGGCATGCTCTTCGGTCTGTTGGCGCTGGCGAGCATGACGTTCGGCTCGATCATGCAGAAACGCATTACCGACAATCCCCTCGGCACGCTGCCAGTGCAGTACCTTGCCGGTTTGTTGTTGTGCGGGGTGTTTGTGCCGTTCCAGCCGTTTCAATTCGAACACAGCACAGGGTTCATCGTGCCGGTGTTGTGGATGGGGTTGGTGGTATCAGTGCTGGCGACGCTGCTGCTGTATCGGCTGATCGCCCGGGGCAATCTGGTGAATGTCACCAGTCTGTTTTACCTGGTGCCGGCGGTGACGGCGGTCATGGACTACCTGTTTTTCGGCAACCGACTGGCGGCGTTGAGCCTGCTGGGAATGGGGCTGATCATCGTCGGCCTGGTGTTTGTGTTCCGTAAGAACGCTTGAAACCGAAAGGCCGCTCCAGGCTGGATCTTCGTCGCAACACCGATCCAGCGTAGGAGCTGGCGTAGACCCTGCGATCTTTTCGGGGCCGCCGCAGAGCAGGATCAAAAGATCGCAGCCTTCGGCAGCTCCTACAGGGGGAATGCATTTCCAGTGTAGAGGCGTGCCCGCGAAGGCGTCATCAGCAACACCACATCACACTACCTGGCAACCACCTCAGGTGCCTTCACCACCGCCGGCTTCAACACCAGCCACAACGCCAGCGCAATCAACACCCCGCCATAAAGGTGCGCCATCGACAGCGGCTCATCCAGCAACAGCGCCCCCCACAACACGCCGAACGGCGGGATCATGAAGGTCACGGTCATCGATTTCACCGGGCCAACCGATGTCAGTAAACGGAAGTAAATAATGTAGGCAAAGGCTGTGCAAACCAAACCCAACCCCAGCAATGACAGCCAGACATTCCAGCCGCCCCAGCTCGCCGGTGGCTGGCTGAGCACGCTGTAGCCAAACAGCGGCAGCAACAACAACGTCGCGCCGAGCATGCTGCCCAGTGCCGAAAGACGACTGTCGAGACCGCCGGCATGGTCGAGCCAGCGTCGGGCGAGGAACCCGGCAAAGCCGTAGCAAGTGGTGGCCATCAGGCACGCGAGTGCGCCCATCAGCAGTTCCATGTTGAACGCCACCGGCCCGGCGCGGGTGAGGATGCCCACGCCCAACAGGCCGAGAAAGACGCCACCCAACTTGGCGGCGGTGAGTTTTTCATGGAAGAACAGGCCACCGATCAACACCCCCATCAAAGGCGTGGTGGCGTTGAAAATCGCCGAGTAACCGGCCGGCAGCACCTGGGCGGCCACGGAATAGAGGGTTGCCGGAATCCCGGAGTTGATCATCCCCAGCAGCATCACCGTCTTGAATTTGCCTTTGAAATCCCAGCTGATGCGCATCAGCCCAAGGATCACCAGCAGCCCCACAGCGGCAATCGACACGCGAAAAAAAGCAGTGGGGATTGTGCCAATCACGGGGGCAATAACGCGCATGAACAGAAAACTCGCACCCCAAATGGCGGCAAGCGACAACATACGCAGGATATCGACGGGGTTCACAGCGCTTTCCTTCCTTGATTGGCGCGCAAGTGTCGCGCCAGTCAGGGCGCAAGGCAATGGTTGCGTTGCGTTACACAGGGCCACTAAGCTCAGGCTCCAACGACAAGAACAGCCGCCGAGGTTTTACCTATGCCGCAGCAATGGCCAGCCGCCGACATCGCCCGAATGATCCTCGATGGCTTTGACGATTACCGCGAGCATTTCCGTCAGATCACCGACGGCGCCCGAGCCCGGTTCGAGCAGGCCCAATGGCAAGAGACGCAAGTTGCGTCGGCGGCGCGGATCAACCTCTACGAAGAAAAGGTCGGCGAAACCGTAGGGCGCTTGCATGCGTCGTTCGCGACCGAGGTGCTGATGGACGTCAGCAATTGGCCGCTGGTCAAAAGCGCTTACATCAGCCTGATCGACCTGCGCTTCGACGATGAATTGTCCGAGACCTGGTACAACTCGATTTTCTGCGGCCTGTTCAGCCATGACCTGATCAGCGACGGCTGCATGTTCATTCACACCACGCGGCCGAGCCTGCGCCGCGCCCGGGCGGCACAAACCCGCACCTACAAGCCGCATGGGCAGTTGTCCGGCATGCTCACGAGCATCTTTGCCGACTACCGCTTCAGCGAAGATTACGCCGATCTGGCCGGCGACCTGCGTCGCCTCGAAGCGCAATTGCGCGAGAATCTGCCGGACTGGGTCTGCAAGGACCCGGAGCTGAGCGTCGAACTGTTTTCCTCGGTGCTTTACCGCAACAAGGGCGCCTATCTGGTGGGGCGCATTTACACCCCCGACGAGCAATGGCCACTGGTAATTCCGCTGCTGCACCGCGAAGGCCGGGGCATCCAGATCGATGCGCTGATCACCGACGAGGCGGAGGTGTCGATCATCTTCTCCTTCACCCGTTCCTACTTCATGGTCGATGTGCCAGTGCCGGCGGAATTCATCGGCTTTCTCAAACGCATCCTGCCGGGCAAACACATTGCCGAGCTGTATACCTCGATCGGCTTCTACAAGCATGGCAAGTCCGAGTTTTATCGCGCGCTGATCAATCACCTGGCCAACACTGACGACCAGTTCATCATGGCCCCCGGCGTGCGCGGCATGGTCATGAGCGTGTTTACCCTGCCGGGCTTCAACACCGTTTTCAAGATCATCAAGGACCGTTTCTCGCCGTCGAAAAACGTCGACCGCGCCACGGTGATCGAAAAATATCGCCTGGTGAAAAGCGTCGACCGGGTCGGGCGGATGGCCGACACCCAGGAATTCGCCGACTTCCGTTTCCCCTTGAGCAAGTTCGAACCGGCATGCCTGGAAGAGTTGCTCGAAGTGGCCGCGTCCACGGTCTCGGTGGAGGACGATACGGTGCTGATTCGTCACTGCTGGACCGAACGTCGGATGACACCGTTGAACCTTTATCTGGAACACGCCAACGAGGCGCAGGTTCGCGAGGCGCTGGAGGATTACGGTCTGGCGATCAAGCAACTAGCGGCGGCGAACATTTTCCCCGGCGACATGTTGCTGAAGAATTTTGGCGTCACCCGTCATGGTCGTGTGGTGTTTTATGACTACGACGAGATCTGTTTCCTGACCGAAGCCAACTTCCGCCACATCCCGCAACCGCGCACACCGGAAGACGAAATGGCATCGGAGCCCTGGTACTCGATCGGGCCACTGGATGTGTTTCCTGAAGAGTTTCCGCCGTTTTTGTTTGCCGATTCGGGGCAACGAAAGTTGTTCGATCAGTTGCATGGCGAGTTGTACAACGCCGATTACTGGAAGAGTTTGCAGGAGGCGATTCGGGCGGGGAAAGTGATCGACGTGTTCCCGTATCGCCGCAAAGGCCTGGATAACGAGTAGCCCACCTGAGCGAACACACTGTGGCGAGGGAGCTTGCTCCCGCTGGGTCGCGAAGCGGCCCCGAAACCATTCATCCCGGAGCTTCAGGCAAACCGCGATGACAGGATTACGACTGCTTCGCAGCCGAGCGGGAGCAAGCTCCCTCGCCACAAAAGCGCGTCACTCCGTCCCCCAAATCTGCGACAATCCGCCCCCTGCGCCACTAGACGACTTTTGCGTACCCGATGACTGACGAATCGCCTTCAATCGACAAACTGCTGAAAAACCTCGATCACGCCATGCTCGCCGACCGCCACCGGCTGCGGCGGCAGTTGCTGGAGCTGCGCAAGAAACCTGACGAGGCCAAACTGGCCGAGTGGGTGACGCGCACGCAGGCGTCCTGCGATCAGGTGTTGGCGCGGCGCGCGAGCCTGCCGGTGATTCGTTACGATGACAGCCTGCCAATCGCCGCCAAGCGCGACGAAATCAAGGAAGCGCTGCTCAAGCATCAGGTGCTGATCATTGCCGGCGAAACCGGGTCGGGTAAAACCACCCAGTTGCCGAAGATCTGCCTGGAAATCGGTCGCGGCCAGCACGGCCTGATCGGCCACACGCAACCCCGTCGAATCGCCGCTCGCAGCGTAGCGAGCCGGGTCGCTGAAGAATTGGCGACGCCGTTGGGCGCACTGGTCGGCTATCAGGTGCGGTTCGAGGATCAGAGCGATGCCAACACCCTGATCAAACTGATGACCGACGGCATCCTGCTGGCGGAAACCCAGAACGACCGTTACCTCGAACGCTACGACACGATCATCGTCGACGAAGCCCACGAACGCAGCCTGAACATCGACTTCCTGCTCGGTTACCTGAAAACCCTGCTGCCGCGTCGTCCGGACCTGAAACTCATCATCACCTCGGCCACCATCGACCTGGAGCGTTTCTCCAAGCATTTCGATGACGCGCCGATCGTCGAAGTTTCCGGTCGTACCTTCCCGGTGGACACCTGGTATCGCCCGCTGACCCTGGAGCAGGACGAGGAGGGCAACCGCGTCGAGGATGACCTGACCGTGGATCAGGCGATCCTCGCCAGCCTCGACGAAATTGCCGCGTTCGAACGCAGTGAGCGCAAGAGCCCCGGCGACGTGCTGGTGTTCCTGCCCGGCGAGCGCGAGATTCGCGATGCAGCGGACATGCTGCGCAAGGCCCAACTCAAACACACCGAGATTCTGCCGTTGTACGCGCGGTTGTCGCCGGCCGAGCAGCAGCGGATTTTCCAGTCCCACCCCGGACGTCGCGTGGTACTGGCGACCAACGTCGCCGAAACCTCGCTGACGGTGCCGGGCATTCGTTATGTGATCGACAGCGGCACCGCGCGCATCAGCCGCTACAGCTACCGCGCCAAGGTGCAGCGCCTGCCCATCGAAGCGATTTCCCAGGCCAGCGCCAACCAGCGTAAAGGCCGTTGCGGGCGGGTCGAGCCGGGCATTTGCATCCGCCTCTACAGCGAAGAAGATTTCATCGGTCGCCCGGAATTTACCGACCCGGAAATCCTGCGGACCAACCTCGCCGCAGTCATCCTGCAGATGCTTCATCTGCGCCTCGGCGAGATCACCGATTTCCCGTTTATCGAGCCGCCGGATGGCAAGGCGATCAGCGACGGTTTCAACCTGCTGCAAGAACTCTCGGCGGTGGACCGCAACAGTCAGCTGACGCCGCTCGGTCGCCAACTGGCGCGGCTGCCGGTGGACCCGCGCATGGGCCGCATGCTGCTGGAAGCGGCGAAACTTGGCAGCTTGCAGGAAGTGCTGATCGTCGCCAGCGCCATGTCGATTCAGGACCCGCGCGAACGTCCGCCAGAGCGCCAGCAAGCCGCCGATCAAGCCCACGCGCAGTGGAAAGACGTGGATTCGGACTTCGCCGGGCTGGTCAATCTGTGGCGTGGTTTTGAAGAACAACGCCAGGCCCTGACGGCCAGCCCGCTGCGCAACTGGTGCCGCAAGAATTTTCTGAATTACCTGCGCCTGCGCGAGTGGCGCGACTCCCATCGTCAGTTGAGCCTGATCTGCCGCGACATGCAGTTGAGCCTCAACAAGGAGCCGGCGGATTACCCGAAGCTGCACAAAGCCGTGCTCTCGGGGCTGCTCAGCCAGATCGGTCAGAAAACCGATGAAGGCGATTACCTCGGTGCCCGTCAGCGGCGCTTCTGGATTCACCCCTCGTCGGGCCTGGGCAAGAAGCGTCCGCAATGGCTGATGACCGCCGAACTGGTGGAAACCACCAAGCTTTACGCGCGGATGGTCGCCAAGATCGACGCTGACTGGATCGAGCCGCTGGCCGGGCACCTGATCAAGAAAAACCACTTCGAACCCCACTGGGAGAAGAAGCGCGGGCAGGTTGTGGCCTTCGAGCAAATCACCCTGTTCGGGCTGATCGTGGTGGGTCGCCGACCGGTGCATTACGGGCCGATCGACCCGGTGGTGTCTCGTGAATTTTTTATTCGCGAAGGTCTGGTGCGCGGCGAAATTCAATCCAGGGCCAAATGTCTGACGGCCAACCAGCGATTGCTGGAACAGCTCGACGAACTGGAAGCCAAGGCGCGTCGCCGCGACATCCTCGCCGACGAAGAAACCCTGTTTGCCTTCTACGATGCGCGACTGCCAGCAGAGATTCACCAGACCGCGACGTTCGACAGTTGGTACCGGGTCAATAGCCAGAAGGACCCGCAGCTGCTGATCATGCGCGAAGAAGATGTGCTGGCCCGCGAAGCCAGCGAAGTCACCGCCGCGCATTACCCGGACACCCTGCACATCGGCGATCTGGAACTGGCCCTGAGTTATCACTTTGAACCCAACCATCCTCGCGACGGCGTGACCTTGCGCGTGCCGGCGCCGCTGTTGCCGATGCTGCCGCCGGAACGTCTGGAATGGCTGGTGCCGGGCGTGATCGAAGCCAAATGCATTGCATTGGTGCGCAACCTGCCCAAGGCCCTGCGCAAGAACTTCGTGCCAGTGCCGGACTTCGTCAAAGCCGCGTTGCAGCGCATCACATTTGCCGAGGGCTCGTTGCCTCAGGCGCTGGGCCGCGAATTGCTGCGCATGACTGGCGCGCGGGTCAGCGATGAAGCTTGGGCCGAAGCCTCGCAGCAGGTCGAAAGCCATTTGCGGATGAACCTTGAAATCGTCGACGGTCAGGGTAAGTTCCTCGGTGAAGGCCGTGATCTGGCCGAGCTGACCGCACGCTTTGCCGAGGCCAGCCAGGCTGCATTGGCTGTACCGCAAAGTGCGAAGAGCCAACAACCAGTGGAGCCGAAAGTCTTTGCCGCCGTGGCTGAGAAAACCCAGCAGAAAATCGCCGGGCTATCGATGACGGTGTATCCGGCGCTGGTGGAAGAAGGCGGTACAGTCAAGGAAGGTCGATTCTCGACCCCGGCCGAAGCCGAGTTCCAGCATCGCCGGGCCTTGCAGCGTTTGCTGATGCAGCAACTGGCGGAACCGGCCAAGTTCCTGCGCAGCAAGTTGCCGGGGCTGACCGAGTTGGGCCTGATGTACCGCGACATGGGGCGAGTTGACAGCCTGGTGGAAGACATTCTGCTGGCCAGCCTCGACAGCTGCATTCTCGACGGCGAAGACCCGTTGCCACGGGATGGCGCCGGGCTGGCGTCGCTGGCCGAGCGCAAACGCGGCGCCTGGACCGAGCATGCCGAACGGTTGGCCATGCTGACGCTGGAGATTCTCAAGCTGTGGCATGGCCTGCAAAAACGCTTCAAGGGCAAGATTGACCTGGCGCAAGCCGTAGCCTTGAACGACATCAAGCAGCAGCTCAGCCATCTGGTGTATCCGGGGTTCGTGCGCGAAACGCCGATGCCGTGGCTCAAGGAACTGCCGCGTTACCTCAAGGCCGTCGAGCAACGTTTCGAAAAACTCGGCGCTCAGGTGCAGAAAGACCGGGTCTGGAGCGGCGAATTGTCCGGCCTCTGGGCCCAATACCAGACCCGCGCCAACAAACACGCCCAGGAAGGCAAGCGCGATCCGCAGCTGGAGCTCTATCGCTGGTGGCTGGAGGAATACCGGGTCTCGCTGTTCGCGCAGCAATTGGGGACCAAGGTGCCGATCTCCGACAAGCGCCTGAACAAGCAATGGAGCCAGGTCGAGTCGTAGACACGATCCCCTTGATCGCCTGCGGTCTATTGTAGGAGCTGCCGAAGGCTGCGATCTTTTGATCTTTCTTTGTCGCGACACTAGAAGATCAAAAGATCGCAGCCTTCGGCAGCTCCTATCCGGTATCGCATTACATCGCGCTTTTGCAAAAGGCGCCAAAAGCCAGCGTTTATGGCAAACTTCGCGCCTATAAACGCCAGTCCCGCGGTTTTGAGCCTTCACGGGCCCGGGCGGATCGGAATAAAGCGATGCCAGGTTTGCGTCTGGAGCCTGGAATAGACCCTTTGTGTGTTGGTACGTCGGTGCCAGCGCTTTCTGCCTGAACGGATTAGAGAAACGACCATGCATAACGTCGTCATCAGCGGCACCGGCCTGTACACACCGGCCAACAGCATTTCCAACGAAGAGCTGGTGCAGTCTTTCAACGCTTACGTCGCGCAGTTCAACGCCGACAACGCCGACGCCATCGCGCGCGGCGAAGTCGAGGCCTTGACCGAATCCAACGCGGCGTTCATCGAAAAAGCCTCCGGCATCAAAAGCCGCTTTGTCATGGACAAGGACGGCATACTCGATCCGCAGCGCATGGCGCCACGTCTGCCAGAACGTTCCAACGACGAGTGGTCGGTGCTTTGCCAGATGGCCATCGGCGCGGCCGAGCAAGCCTTGCAGCGTGCTGGCAAGACCGCCGCTGACATCGACGGTGTAATCGTCGCCTGCTCCAACCTGCAACGCGCCTACCCGGCGATCGCCATCGAAGTCCAGGAAGCGCTGGGCATCCAGGGTTTCGGTTTCGACATGAACGTCGCCTGTTCCTCGGCGACCTTCGGCATCCAGGCGGCGGCTAACAGCGTGCAACTGGGCCAGGCCCGGGCGATCCTGATGGTCAACCCGGAAGTCTGCACCGGTCACCTGAATTTCCGCGACCGTGACAGTCATTTCATCTTCGGCGACGCCGCCACCGCAGTGATCATCGAACGTGCGGATCTGGCGACATCCAACTACCAGTTCGACGTGGTCAGCACCAAACTGCTGACCAAGTTCTCCAACAACATCCGCAACAACTTCGGCTTCCTCAACCGCGCTGCGGAAGAGGGCATCGGAGCCTCCGACAAACTGTTCGTCCAGGAAGGCCGCAAGGTGTTCCGCGATGTCTGCCCGATGGTCGCCGAGCTGATCGCCACGCACCTGGAAGAAAACCAGCTCAACGTCAGCGACGTGAAGCGCTTCTGGCTGCACCAGGCCAACCTCAGCATGAACCACCTGATCGTCAAGAAGCTGCTGGGCCGCGAAGCCACCGAAGAAGAAGCCCCGGTGATTCTCGACACTTATGCCAACACCAGTTCCGCCGGTTCGGTGATTGCGTTTCACAAGAATCAGGACGATCTGGTCAGCGGTTCGCTGGCGGTCCTCAGCTCGTTCGGCGCTGGCTACTCGATCGGTAGCGTGATTCTGCGCAAGCGCTGAATTCGCCTGAAAAGACGCCTGAAAAGATCGCAGCCTGCGGCAGCTCCTACAGGATTGGATTTCAACCCGCTATCGTGGTTGGATACGATCGACATGCAGGAGCTGCCGAAGACTGCGATCTTTTTCTTGTGTCCCCACTCATTCGGATAAGAGGCATCAATGGCTGCCGCTGACGACGCTCTACTACTCGAACGCCTGCTGGCGGGAGAGCAGAGGGCTTTCAAGGAATTGGTCAGCACTTACCAGAGCGCGATGCGCGCGGTGGCCTATGCCATCGTCGGCAACCGACACGCCGATGAAGTGGTCCAGGATGCCTGGCTGTCGGTGGTGCGTAATCTGGGCGGGTTCGAGGGGCGTTCGAGCCTCAAGACCTGGCTGCTGACCATCACCGCCAATTCGGCCAAGAGCCGCTACAAGCAAAACCGCCGGGAAGTGCTGCTCGATGACCTTCCTTCGCCCCATGGAACCCTTGGTGACGATCGTTTTTCATCGACGGATGGGCATTGGCTGGTGGCGCCGTACGCCTGGCATCAGGACACGCCGGAGGCGCTGTTGACCGAAAACGAGTTGCGCGAGTGTCTGGAGCACACGCTGCTCAGCCTGTCGGAACTGCAGAGCAGTGTCTTGCTGTTGCGTGAACGTCAGGGGGTGGAGTTGGAGGAGATCTGTAATCTTCTGGATATCTCGCTCTCCAATGCTCGTGTGCTGCTGCATCGGGCACGGTTGAAGGTCTTTGCGACCGTGGAGCATTTTGAGGAAACCGGCGAATGTTGACCTGCAAGGAACAAGTGGCGCGCTCCAGTGATTATCTCGATGGTCAGTTGAGTTTTCGAGAGCGACTGATGATGCGCCATCATTTGATGTTTTGTCGCAATTGCCGACGGTTCATTCGGCAGATGCGGTTGATGCAAGCCACCCTGAAACTGATGCCCGAACCCTCTGTACCTGATCTGGATGCGCTGGCTGAACGGCTTGCCAAGGAACATCTGAAAAACAAACCGTAGTTTCCCCGCGCGTAATACCCCCTTCAGCCGCTCAAACTTGCGGCTTGCAGCTCATCCCTTGACGCTGTTTTTCTGTTATTTCGATTCGAAGTAAAAAGTTCCCCTGTCATAAAATCTTTATCTATCAGCAACCCGGCTGAAATACCCCGTCTCCAAGATTCCCTCCCAACACAAGCGGGCCAGACCCGCGTGTTTCCAAGCTACAGACCACCAATTAGGGGAACTCTTCGATGATCCGTAAGCACTTCGCCGGTTTTGCCGCCAGCGCATTGGCCATGGCAGTAACCGCCCAGGCTTTCGCTGGCACCGTCACCACTGACGGCGCCGATATCGTAGTCAAAACCAAGGGCGGCCTCGAAGTCGCCACCACCGATAAAGAATTCAGCTTCAAACTCGGCGGTCGCTTGCAGGCTGATTACAGCCAGTTCGATGGCGTCTACACCAAAAACGGCGATACCGCCGATGCGGCCTACATCCGTCGTGGGTTCCTGGAGCTGTCAGGTGTGCTGTACACGGATTGGGCCTACGCCATCAACTACGACTTCTCCCACAACAGCGGTGATTCCGATAACGGTTACTTCGACGAAGCGTCGCTGGCCTACAACGGCTTCAAACCGGTCTCAATCAAAGTCGGTCGTTTTGACCCGGACTTCGGCCTGGAAAAAGCCACCAGCTCCAAGTGGGTCACCGCGCCAGAGCGCAACATGGCGTACGACATGGTCGATTGGGCCAACAGCCACCAGAATGGCCTGGGCCTGCAAGCCTCCAGCACCTTCGCTGATTCGTTCTACGCTTCCGCCGGCGTGTTCAGCAAAGACACTGACGATACCGATGGCAACAGCATTAAACAGGCCAACGGCCGCTTTGTCTTCGCGCCGATGCATGACGCCGGCAACGTGCTGCACTTTGGTGTGAACGTGGCTTCCCGGGATGTCTCCGACACGGCGTTCGACTCGCGTTATCGCACCCGCATGGGCATGCGTGGCGTCGAAACCCTCGGCGGCAACGATGCTGGCACCAACGGCAACCGTCCGGTGCTGGGCGGCAGTTCCACTTCGGCTGCCGGCTCCTACGACCGTGACGACGCTGTCGGCCTGGAAGCCGCATTCGCCATGGGCCCGGCCTCGATCCAGGGTGAATACATCGCCCGCAAGACCAAAGCCGATGCCAGCAACCTTGAAGACATCGAAGGTCGCGGTTTCTACGTTCAGGGTGCCTACACCCTCACCGGCGAAGCCCGTGGCTATAAAGTCGGCAAGTTCGATTCAATCAAGCCAGCCAACAAATCCATCGGCGCTTGGGAGCTGTTCTATCGTTACGACAGCTTGACCGTCGAAGACGACAACATCACCACCGCCAGCCTGACCCGCGATGTCGGCGATGCGGAAGCCCAAGTGCATACTCTGGGCGTCAACTGGTACGCCAACGAAGCGGTGAAAATCACTGGCGCCTACCTCAAGGCCAAGACGGACAACGTGACCAATGCGACAGCGGCCAGCGGCACGACGCCTGCCCGTCGCACCGGTGATGACAGCGGTGACGGCTTCGTGGTCCGCGCTCAATACGTGTTCTAAATCGCAATAGCTGCTGTAAGAGCTCTTTCTTCATCCGTTAAAGCTCCTTTCGTTTTAACCCCGCTTCGGCGGGGTTTTTTTTCGGGTCAGGCATCAGATAAGCGATACTCCACCCATCTGTAGAAAATGATGGTCGGGGATACAAATGCCGCTGCAACGTCTGAAAAGTCTGTCCGAAATCAAGCCGCACACCTGGGACGCGCTGGTACCGGAAACTCAGCCGTTTCTGCGCCATGCCTTTCTGAGCGCGCTGGAAGACAGCGGCAGCCTCGGCCCGCATTCCGGCTGGCAGCCCGAGCATCTGTTGCATGTTGACGGCGATCGCCTGATCGCCGCGCTGCCCAGTTACCGCAAATGGCATTCCTACGGCGAGTACGTGTTCGACCATGCCTGGGCCGAAGCCTGTGAGCGTGCCGGCATCGACTACTACCCCAAGCTGTTGACGGCGGTGCCATTCAGCCCGGTCAGCGGGCCGCGATTACTGGCGGCGACGTTCGAGGACGGTTTCGAACTCCTGCAGAGCCTGCCGGGTTATCTGGAAATCGAAGGCCTCTCCAGCGCCCATATCAACTTCACCGATCCATTCACCGACGCGGCATTGGCTGAACAGCCTGGCTGGTTGCAGCGCATTGGCTGTCAGTACCATTGGCAGAACCGCGGTTATCGGGATTTCCAGGACTTCCTCGACGCCCTCAGTTCGCGCAAGCGCAAGCAAATGCGCAAGGAGCGTGAGCAAGTGGCGGGGCAGGGCATCGACTTCGAATGGCTGGAAGGACGGCAACTGGATCAGGCGCAGTGGGACTTTGTGTATGCCTGCTACGCCAATACCTACGCGGTGCGTCGGCAGGCGCCGTACCTGACGCGGGAGTTTTTCAGTCTGTTGGCCGAGCGCATGCCGGAGTCGATCCGTGTGGTGCTGGCCAAGCAAGGTTCACGACCGGTGGCCATGGCCTTCAGCCTGGTCGGGGGCGCCAGCTTTTACGGTCGTTACTGGGGCTGCCTGGCAGAGTTCGATCGTTTGCACTTCGAGACCTGTTTCTATCAAGGCATGGATTACGCAATTGCCAACGGCTTCCAGCGTTTCGATGCCGGCGCTCAGGGCGAGCACAAGTTGATTCGAGGCTTTGAGCCGGTGATCACCCATTCCTGGCATTACCTGCGCCATCCGGGCTTGAAGGCGGCGGTGAAAGACTTCCTTGAGCGCGAGCGGGTCGGGGTGATGGGGTATGCGGAAGAAGCGAAGACAGCCTTGCCTTACCGGCAAGGCTGATTTTCGCGTTATGTCCCTTATCAGCTGTCTTCTTTGCCCAGCCAGCGATACATCACACCGCCGATGACCGCACCCAGAATCGGCGCCAGCCAGAACAGCCACAGTTGTTGAATCGCCCAACCGCCGACAATCAGCGCCGGGCCCGTACTGCGGGCCGGGTTGACCGAGGTGTTGGTGACCGGAATCGAGATCAGGTGGATCAGGGTCAGCGCCAGGCCGATGGCGATGGGCGCCAGCCCGGCCGGGGCGCGTTTGTCGGTGGCGCCGAGAATGATCAGGATGAACATGGCGGTCATCACCATTTCACTGACAAACCCCGCCGCCATCGAGTAGCCGCCGGGCGAGTGTTCGCCGTAGCCATTGGATGCAAGGCCACTGGCCAGTTCGAAGCCGGGTTTGCCGCTGGCGATGAAGTACAGCAGAGCCGCTGCGATGATCCCGCCAATCACTTGGGCGATGATGTAGGCGGGCAGTTCTTTGGCAGGAAATCGTCCGCCGACCACCAGCCCGACCGAAACCGCAGGGTTGAGATGGCAGCCCGAAATGTGGCCGATAGCGAAGGCCATCGTCAGCACCGTCAAACCGAATGCCAGGGACACCCCCAGCAAACCGATCCCTACGTCTGGAAACGCCGCCGCCAGGACCGCACTGCCGCAACCCCCCAACACCAGCCAGAACGTACCTACTAATTCTGTAGCCGAACGTTTGAACAAAGACATAGTGAGTTTCCCTGTCGAGATAACACTGTCGTTGTGCATCCAGCAGATGGACTACAGAACCATCTCCAGTACCTTGGCTGAGTACAGCAGGGTTTTAATGAAATTCCAGTGACCATAAAAACCGCCGGAGACTGTGTCAAAAGGGGTGTGGCGGTTCGCTGATCTAATGTGTGCGGGCTTATGTGGTGAGGGGGCTCGCCCCCTCACCACATGAGTCTGCTCCCACAGTGGCTAGTTGTCGTGTCAGTAAAGACTATCCCGCACTCTCACCGGTGCTTCCCGGTCATACGCCTCGGCATCGAACTGCCCATCGTTCAGGCGCTGGTGAAACGCCCCGGCGGTCGTCAAGGCAGAGCGTTCGAGGTGTTTGTGCGGGTTCCACAAATCCGAACGCACAATCGCTTTCGAGCAGTGGAAATACGCTGCTTGCACCGTCACCAGCATCACCGTGCGTGCCGGTTTGCCATTGACTGCAAAACTCTCCAGCAACTCGGGCTCGGCGCTGATCTGCGCTGTGCCGTTGACCCGCAGTGTCTCGCCGATTCCCGGGATGATGAACAGCAGCGATACCCGCGAGTCGAGCACGACATTGCGCAGCGTGTCGATGCGGTTGTTGCCCGGGCGATCCGGAATCGCCAGCGTGCGCTCATCGATAATCCGCACGAAACCCGGCGTATCGCCACGCGGCGAGCCGTCCATGCCGTCGGGGCCGACCGAGCTGATTATCACCAGTGGCGAGGCGCGGACCATCGCCTGATAGTCCTCGTTCAGAAATGGGATCTGCTTGCGCACCGCGCGGTCATGGGGCACGCCGTAGATCGCTTCCAGCGCTTCGATTGAATTCAACATCGTTCATCCCTTTACGAATCAGAAAACCAGCCCCATCCGCCGTTCATAACCGATCCGGCCCTTGTACGCTTCGCCGCTGTCGACAAAGCCATATTTGGCATACAGCGCGATGGCCGACTCGTTGTCTGCATCCACCGACAACTCCAGCCCTTTGATTTCCGGCCATGCCTGGCGCGCCGCCTCGGGCAGGGCTTGCAGGCAGGCTTTGCCATAGCCTTTGCCCTGGGCACGGCGATCGACTTGCAGGGCGTGCAAGGTGGCGCTGTGTTCGTCGGCCCAGGCCGGCAGCACCGGCGGGCGCTTGAGCAGCAGGAAGGCCACCGGAACATCCTCCACCAGCAGCGCAAAGCCTTTGACCCCAGGGGCTGGCTTGGAGAGCAAGGTGTGCAATGCACCATGGATGTCGCCGGAGAACCGGATTTGTTCGGCGTGGATTTCGATCGCCTCGACCTGTTGACGCTGCAGGGCGTTCAGGCTTTCGTAAGGCACGAGTCGGGCTGTCACTGGAGTGTCCTTTTTCCAACGGAAATGAGCTTCGGATTCTAGCGAATTTGCTCCCATGGATTATTTTTATTTCGGTTGTCGATTTGGCTGTTCGTCAGACGACTAAGGGTGTCTTCAACAAAAAAACACGGAGAACCATCATGAATGCTCAGACCCAAATCCGTAACCTGATCGATACCTATCGCCAGGCAGTCATGGCCAAGGACGTGGAAAAGGTCATGGCCCTGTATGCCGATGACATCGTCTCCTTCGATGCGGTCAAAGCCCTGCAATTCAAGGGCAAGGCGGCTTATCGTGCGCATTGGCAGGAATGCATGGAGATGTGCCCTGGCCCGCACATTTTCGAGTTCCACCAGATCAACATCGTGCCGTCGCAGGAGATCGCTTTCGCTCATTGGCTGGCGCATTGCGGCGGCACCAATGAGAAGGGTGAAACCCAGGCCTGCTGGATGCGCGTCACTGCGTGCTACCGCCAGGAAGCGGGCTTATGGCAGATCGTTCACGAGCATTGGTCGGCACCGTTCGACATGACGAGCGGCGCGACGCTGTTCAATCTGGAACCTTGATAGTCGGTCTGATTCGTCGGCTGTTTATCGGAAAGCAGCGCCAAAGCGCCCGTCTGCAGCCATAGTTGATCCGTTCGATCAGGGCACAGTGTCCCCAAGAAATGGAGAGCCCCCTATGAAGTATTTATGCCTGGTCTACAGCAACGAGCACGAGTTGCACTCGCTGCCCGACAGCCCCAAGGACGCTGAGTGCATGGCCTATGCCGAGTCGATTCAGGGCAGTGGGCGGATGCTCGCCGCCGAAGCGCTGGAGTCGGTGCAGACCGCGACCACCGTGCGCATGCGCAACGGCAAGGTGTCGATCACCGATGGCCCGTTCGCTGAAACCAAGGAGCAATTGGCTGGCTTCTATTTGATCGATGCCAAGGACCTCAATGAAGCCCTCCAGGTCGCCGGCAATATTCCGGCGGCCCGGGTCGGCTGTGTCGAGGTGCGGCCCGTTCGACAGTTGAATCCCTGAATAACCGGCACAACAGGAGTGCTTTGATGAGTCTGCCACCGTTGCAAAGAAAGCCCGCCGAAGGCACGCCGCACTGATGCCTGGCGAGTCGGTACGGGCGCGAGTCGAGCAGGTTTACCGCGAAGAGTCGCGGCGGATTCTGGCGACCCTGATCCGTCTGCTCGGCGATTTCGACCTCGCCGAAGAAGCGCTGCATGAGGCATTCTTCGTCGCGGTCGAACGCTGGCAGCGTGACGGTGTGCCGGACAACCCGCGTACCTGGCTGGTGTCCACCGGGCGCTTCAAGGCCATCGATGTGTTGCGTCGGCGCGCGCGCTTTAATGCGTCCCGGCCGATGTTGATCGCTCAACTGGAAGCGCTGGAGCAGGCTGACTGGAGTGATGAAGACGTGGAAGACGATCGCCTGCGGCTGATCTTCACCTGTTGTCACCCGGCACTGGCGGCGGATGCTCAAGTGCCGTTGACCCTGCGCGAAGTCTGCGACCTGACCACTGAGGAAATCGCCCGGGCCTTTCTCTCGGCACCGGCCACTATCGCCCAGCGCATCGTGCGGGCCAAGGCGAAGATTCGTGATGCGAAAATCCCTTATCAGGTGCCCACCCTGACGGAATTGCCCGAACGTCTCGACAGTGTGCTGCGGGTGATTTACCTGGTGTTCAACGAAGGCTATTCGGCGTCTATCGGCAACCAATTGACCCGCGAAGACCTGACGCGTGAAGCGATTCGTCTCGGTCGGTTGTTGATGGAATTGCTTCCCGAGCCGGAGGTGATGGGGTTGCTGGCGCTGATGCTGTTGCACGAATCCCGGCGTCCGGCCAGGACCTCATCGAGCGGTGAACTGATAGTGCTGGATGAACAGGATCGCTCGTTGTGGGACGCCGAGCTGATTGCCGAAGGCTGCGCACTGGTGGAACGGGCGCTGACAATGCGGCGCTTCGGGCCTTATTGCCTGCAAGCGGCGATTGCAGCGGTGCATGCCGAAGCGCCCACGGCGGCGGAGACGGATTGGCCGCAGATTGTCGGTCTGTACGACGTGCTGCTGCGGGCCGTGCCGTCACCGGTGATCGAACTCAACCGCGCGGCGGCGCTGGCCAAACGCGATGGTCCGTTGGCCGGGTTGATGTTGATCGAAGGGATTCTGGCGCGGGGCGAATTGCTGGATTACCACCTGGCGCATTCGGCGCGGGCAGAATTTTACCGGCAGTTGGGGAGGGTGGAAGAGGCGCGAGCGGCGTATGAGCGGGCGCTGCAATTGACACAGCAAATGCCGGAGCGGCGGTTTATCGAGGGGCGGCTGCGGGCGTTAGAGTGATCATGGATGTGCAGTGCGGCGGCTGGCCTCTTCGCGAGCAAGCCCGCTCCCACAATGTTTTTGTGTCGGACACATATTCTGCATACACCAACGATCAAATGTGGGAGCGGGCTTGCTCGCGAATGGCAGCACCGCTATTCCAGCATCTTGCCAAGCAACCAACTCCCCGCCGGCCCCGGCGGATGCAGCCGCGACCACAGCGCATCGACGTACACCGCTTTCGGCCAACCGCGCACATTCAGTTCCACCAATGAGCCAGCCCCGAACCGCCCCACCAACCACCGAGGCAACGGCGCCCAGCCGAATCCGCCCTGGGCCATTTCCAGCAGCATCAGGTAACTCGGTGCCGACCAGACGCGCCCCTTCGCCCGGCTTTCATACGGATTGACGATCGTCGCCAGACGCAGCTCGCGGTGCCGTTGCAGCACGTCCTGATCGATGTCATTCAGTTCCGCCAACGGGTGCGCGTGGGACACGAACAGGGCGATCTCCGTGCGCTCGTCCACCGTCGAACTGACCAGGTCTGGTGGGTAACTGTCCTGCCTCTCGGCGAAGGCAACATGCGCTCGACCCCGTTGCACCAAGGCCACCAGGTCATCGCATTCGGCGATCAGGCATTCCAATTCCAGGTCTGGATAGCGCTGCTCAAAAGCACTGAGCGCCGCTTCAAAACGGTCGGACTGATAGGTGTCGGAAATTGCCACCGTCAGCTTCGGCTCGACGCCTTGGGACAGTTGGCTGGCGGCCATTTCCAAACGGCTGGTGGCGGCCAGAATCTCCTCGGCCCGCTGCAACATGACATGCCCGGCCGGGGTCAGGCTCGGCTTGCGGCTGCTGCGGTCGAAGAGGACGAGATCAAGGTCGACTTCCAGGCTGGCCACCGCGGCGCTGATGGTCGACTGACTGCGACCGAGCTTGCGCGCCGCGGCGGAAAACGAACCTTGAGTCGCTGCCTGGACAAACGCCAGCAGCACTTCCTGAGAAGCCATGAACTATCGCCTTGGTCGATGGTTATTGGTTATGAAGTATCGGTTTGAAGATGGATCATGGCAACCATAGTCCACTCTGGGAGTCTGGTCATGAACGTCAACAAATCCATCACTGAACGAATTTTCCAGGCCATCGGTTTCGAACTGCTGGCGATATTGATCTGTACCCCGCTGCTGGCCTGGATCATGGACAAACCCATGCTGGAAATGGGCGCGGTCACCATGGCCATTGCAGCCCTTGCGCTGGCCTGGAACGTGGTCTTTAACGGCCTGTTCGACCGGTTGCTCAAGAGTTTTGCGATTGTGCGTAACGCTTGGGTGCGTAGTGTGCATGCGCTGTTGTTCGAAGGCGGCCTGGTCGCGTTCGGTGTGCCGCTGATTGCCTGGTGGTTACAGGTCAGCCTGTGGCAGGCATTCCTGCTGGACATCGGCGTGCTGCTGTTTTTCCTGCCCTACACCTACGTGTACCACTGGGGTTACGACGTGGTGCGTGAGCGGCTTTTGGTGCGCAGAGCGTGCGAGATTTAAAAGCAAAGATCGCAGCCTTCGGCAGCTCCTACATTAACTGACTACAACCATGATCACGGATGTACCCAATCGGCGTAGGAGCTGCCGAAGGCTGCGATCTTTTGATCTTAAAAATCCTGCCGAATCGATTTTCCGACCACGCTCGCCGGGGCGAAAACTGAAGCCGTAAAGCAGGCCGAACAGGTCGGAATCGCGATGGCGCTGGTCGATGCGGTGGTTCATGAGGTCGCGCTGCGAGGAAGTGCCTGTCGGGGGTTCACAGGCTCACTTGAGCCTCATCATCGCAACCTGCCTTGAAGATTTTGTGACAGTTGAAGGGCGCCGCAAATCCGGGCTCCTACCGATGGTCGGAAGGGCTCAAGAAAGGCTCTGGCCCGCCGATGACGCTGATGTCGATCTTGCGAGGCTGGTGGTGAACCAGCGTCGCTGACAGGGATGTCCGGACATCTTGCACGCCAATCTTGGGCGTGCCTTATCCCTGTCATGAGATACCACTCGAATGTTTTTGCAAAAATCCCTGAGAGCGCAAATCCTCGCCCTGTTGAGCGGCAGCCTGTTGGCGATATTGCTGATCGCGTTGGCCTGCTTTCACTTCCTGTCCAATGGCGTTCAGAACTACGCGAGCCTGATTGAAGGCCCATTGCACACCTCGCAATTGATCGATGAAGCCAACCTGCAATTCAAGGTGCAGGTCCAGGAGTGGAAGAACGTTCTGCTGCGCGGCAAGGAACCTGCGAACCTGGACAAATACTGGAAGCAGTTCGAGGACCGCCAGCGCGACGTGCAGGGCATCCTCGGTGAACTGGCCGGGCAGAGAGGTATCGAGCCGCAACTCAAGACCCGCATCGAACGCCTGCGTGAAGAGCATCGTGTGTTAGGTGTGGCCTATCAGAAGGGCCGTGATGCCTACGTGGCGGCCGGTGCCGACCCAACAGCCGGCGACAACGCGGTCAAAGGCGTGGACCGTGTAGCCAGCGAGCAGATGAGCGAGTTGGTCAGCGAGTTGCGCAAGCAGGGGGCCGAGCAATCGAAGCTGATCAGCGCCAGCGCCGATCGGACGGTGTTGTTGGGGCTTGTGGTGATGCTGGTGTCGGGTCTGCTGATTGGTTTGTTGAGTCTGTGGCTGGTCAACCGCAACCTGGTGGAGCCGATCCGTAAACTGATCGACTATGTGGCACAGCTTAGCCAAGGGCGCTTCGCCGAGCGCGTGGCCAGCAATCGTCAGGATGAGTTGGGCAACCTCGCGAGAGCCGCCAATACGTTGCGCGATTTCCTCGCCGAAACGTTCAGCCGATTGCAGCGCAGTGCGACGGACCTGGACAGCGCCAGCGGCGAGTTGAACTCGATTGCCGGCCTCATGGCCAGCGGCACCAACGAGCAATTCAACCGCACCGATCAGGTGGCCACGGCGATGAACGAAATGTCCGCCACCGCGCAGGAAGTCGCGCGTCACGCAGCCGACGCGGCACGTGCCGCCGATGACGCCGACCAGTCCGCCCAGCAGGGCGAAAAAGTCATGCAGGGCACCATTCACACCATCACCCAAATGCGCGGCGAAATCGCCAACACCGCCACGGTCATCCGTCGTCTGGAAGCCGACAGTGGGCGCATCGGTAAAGTGCTGGAAGTGATTCGCGGCATCGCCGAACAGACCAACCTGCTGGCGCTCAACGCCGCAATCGAAGCGGCCCGTGCCGGTGAAGCCGGGCGTGGTTTTGCAGTGGTCGCCGATGAAGTACGCAGCCTGGCCCAGCGCACGGCGGCGTCGATCATCGAGATCAACCAGATCATTCAAACCGTGCAAACCGGCGCAGTGGACGCTGCCCAGGCAATAGAAAGCGGCCAGTCGCGCAGCGAAGAAAGCGTCGAGCAAGTGACCCAGGCTGGCGCCATGCTCGAGCGCATCACCCATGCCGTGGAAGCCATTCGCGACATGAACCGCCAGATTGCCACCGCCGCCGAAGAACAGACGTCAGTGGCCGAAGACATTTCGCGCAACCTCACCGAAATCACCAGCATCGCCAGTACCAACCTGGACAACGTGCAACGCACCGAAGCGGCCAGCCATAATCTGCATGGCTTGTCGGGGCAGTTGAATGAAGTGACGGCGCGGTTGAGCGCTTAGTGAAATGGGCAGTCAATCGTCCGTCAGTCACGCTAATGAAGAGCGTTGAGGCTACTGTGTCAAAGCCAGCGTAAACATGAACTCCGTCCCCTCGGACGGAGTTGATTTCACATCAAGCCGCCCCCCATGAGACTGCGCAATCTGACTGGCAATGTACAACCCCAACCCGAGACCGGTCTGCGGTGATCCGCCGGCTGGCTTCGAGTAGGGCTGGAACAGGTGCGGCAGCGCATCCTCGGCAATCAGCCCGTGGTTTTTCACGCTCAACACAAAGTGTTTTTCCTTGACCTGTGCACTGACCTCGATCGGGCCATTGGGATCTCCATGGACAACGGCGTTTGCCACCAGATTGGATAGCAATTGCGCGACCCGTTCGCGATCGCAACTAATGTTGTTCAAATCCCCAATCGACGACTGAATGATGCGTTTGGGGTGAATGCTCTGGATCTCGGAAATCACGTGCCGCAACGCCTCTCTCAGGTCTGGGCATGGCTCGATGTTCACCGGGATGCCTCGGCCCAGTGACCCCCGGGCAAAGTCCAGCACATCGTCCACCAGTTTGGTTGCCCGTCGGGCGCTGGTGAGGATGTGTCGGGCGCGCTGCTCATTCGCCGGGTCGGAAAGTTTACGCAGGAGCATTTCGGCACCGGCACTGATCGCGAACAAGGGGTTGCGCAGGTCATGGCCAAGCACGGCGATGAACTGTTCGCGCAGTTCGGCGGTTCGGCGTTCCTTGACCAGCGCCGCTTCGGTCTGTTGCAGGATTTCTTCTGCTTCGATTTGCAGCGCGAGCATGCGGGCGAACGATTCCATGGTGCTCAGGATCGTGCTGGACTTGAGTGGCGCAGGATGGGGATCAAGGGCGCAGATGGTGCCAAAAAAACGTCCATCGGTGCGCAAAATCGGCACGGCAATGTAGCTTTTGAATTGATAGGTGTGGGGCGTGTGGCGATCGCTGTAGAGCGGATCTTCACTGGCGTTGTCGATGATCACCGAGCGGTGGCACTGGCGCACTTCATTGCACAGGGTGGACACCAGGTCCAGTTTGTCGCCCACCTTCAAACCGAAATCCAGTCGATCAAGCACCGCGCAGGCCGTCCAGGAATCATCAGTGACCCGGGCCACTGCCGCGAACCGCAATCCGGTCAACTCACTGATCACCTGAAGAATCGCCGGCACCGCGCTGATCCGGCCGATTGTGGCGATGTCTGCTGCCGCTGTTTGCCCCATATCCTTGGTTCTCTGCTTCTACGTGCCAAATGGTTTTTGTGGTTTTTGAAGGATTCTAGCGGGCTTGTGTGAATTGTCGCGACTTCGTTCGTCGCGTCAGTGAACGGCCTTACGCCAAACGCAAAAAAGCCGCACGACCCGAAGATCGTGCGGCTTCTTGCAGATGAATCACTTGTCTTGTTTGTTGCTCAGAACCTTGCCGGTAGTGGCGTCGAAATCCACATCCCACTCGGTGCCATCCGCCAAACGCAGTTCAACTTCATATTCGTAACCGTTGAAGTGGTTGTCCAGGTCGGTATCGGTAATCGTGGCACCCGGGTGCAACTTCAAGGCCGCCTGGTTCAGTTCTTCCAGCGGTTTGATCTTGCCACTCTTGACCAACTCGGGGATCTGGTCGACGCGAACGTCAGCCTGGGCCAGGCCAGCGGTGAGAGTCAGGGCAGCGGCGGTGAACAAGGCAGTTAAGGTTTTCATGAAGTTCTTTCCTTGGGTGAACTGTTTAAGTGGGATCAGATTAACCAGCGCAACTTAATTCACCCTTAATTACCTGTGGCGTCAGCTTGAAAGCCTCGCGGGCAAGCCTCGCTCCTACAAGTTTTTGGTACGCCACGATATTGTGATCGCCACGTAACTTGTGGGAGCGTGGCTTGCCCGCGATGCAGGCGCCACGGTCCAAATCAGTACCCGTTGTTCTGCAACAACTGCGCAACACTCGCCGCCGCTGGCCGCTTATAGAACTTCAGCAGTTCGCTGGCGCGGTTGGTGAAGATGCCATCGACACCCGCATCCATTACTTTCTGATAATCCACGGCATCGTCGATAGTGTAGACATGCACCAACAAGCCCTGATCATGGGTGTACTGGTTCATCCACGGTTGCACCAGGTCGGAATAGCTCTGATCGCCACCCTTGGTCAGTGCGGCCGAAGGGCCGGTACCGATAGCGCCTTGGGCCTTGGCGTAGTCAACCCATTGCTGGAATTCGGCTTTGTCTTTCGGTTCCTGTCTGGCGTAGTAGGTGGCTTTATCCTTGTCACCGGATTCAGCGAACGTCACTTTGGATTTTGGCTCTATGCTGCCTTCGCCCACCCACAACAGCAGGATTTTCGGCACTTTCGGCATTTCCTTCTCAAGCAGTTCGAGGCTGCTCTTCTCGAAGGTTTGCAACACCACTTTACCTTTGCCCTGACCGACCGCCAGATTGCTCTTCGCCAGTTTTGAACCGGCCGGGCTCAGCCAGCCGCGATCCTGCAATTTATCCTTGAGGTCGCGCTCGATGCCGGGAAACTGCTTTGGTTCTTTGGTTTCGATGTACAGGCCCGGCTTGTGCAGCGGGTTGCCCTGGGCAATGTCGATGATTTCGTCCAGGGTCAGGATTTTCAGGCCCGCGTAGCTCGGGCGTGCGCGATCCGGGTAAGCGGTGTTGAACCAGCTGCCGGCGTCCAGAGTTTTGAGTTCGGCAATAGTGAATTCGTTGGCCAGGCTGTCCTTGCGCTCAGGGAACTTGGTGGCGACGTCGGTGGTGCGTTGCAGGTTGTTATCGTGCAGGGCGAACAGCACGCCGTCCTTGCTGCGTTGCAGATCCAATTCCAGGTAATCGGCACCCAGATCACGGGCCAGTTTGTAGGCCGCCGCGGTGGATTCCGGTGCATCGAAAGACGCACCACGGTGGGCGATCACCGCCGGGTGCGGAATGCCCAAACGGGTCGCCAGTGCGGTGGGGCTTGGCTCGTTGGCCTGTGCCAGGCCGAGGCCGAGCATCAGGCTCAGCAGCAAGGCGCTCTTGATGAAGTTGACAGGCATGCTCGAAGTCCTTTTGCGATGGATTTTCAAAGACGTCTCTTTTAACAACTGAGCGCCGCTCGCGCTATCGCCAGACCGACATAAACGTGTTTAAAGGAGTTTTTTTCTGCGCATTTGTGCGGTTCTTTGCAGTACTCTTGGCCCCGGCAATTTCCCCGGCAGAGGGAAAACCGTTCGCTTGCCCTGCGTGTAAACCATCGATCACCGGTCCTTCGACCTTTTTGTGAGGTTTATCATGCGCATCACATCCCAGCTCATTTGCCAGGCCGCCGACCAACTCAAAGGCTTCGTCGGCCTCAATCGCAAGACCGGTCAGTACATCGTGCGTTTCAGCGAAGACTCGTTCGGCATGGACGTGGCCGATGATGGCATCATCCCCACCAGTGAATTCGTCTGGGCTCCTGGCCCCGAGCAGACCATGACGCTCAAGCGCGAACTGATCCAGTTGCTGCTGGACCAGAACATCGACGATCGGATCAACATCACCGAACCGTTGCGGGTGTATATGAACCGGCGGGAAGTACCGGAAATTTCGGCGGTGAGGAGTTTAGTGCGGGGTTGAGGGTTTTGTGGTGTCAGGTCGGGCCTCTTCGCGGGCAAGCCCGCTCCCACATTTGATCCCTGTTGGGCACAAATCTTGTGTGCGCAGGAGATCCCCCTGTGGGAGCGGGCTTGCTCGCGAAGGCGATGCTAAAAACACCACAGCAATCACTGCTCAAACAGATACGCCCGCTCAACCCTGCACACCCGCGTATGACACGCCGAATACCAGGTCGACCGCCCACGCTCGCGAATCGCACTGTGCTCGGGATTATGTTTCCAGGCCAGGATCGCCGCTTCGCTATTCCAGTAGGACACCGTAATCCCAAGCCCATCCGCACCTCGGGCCGATTCCACGCCAAGGAAGCCGGGTTGCTCCCGGGCCAATTGCACCATGCGTTCGGCGGCCTGTTCGTAACCGTGATCGCCGTCGGTGCGCAGCGAAGTGAAAATCACCGCGTAGTAAGGCGCTGCAGGCGTTTGGGCGATCATGATTGTTGCCTCGCACAGGCCTCGATCAACGCCCGAACCAAAGGCGGCAGAACTCCCTTAAGCGCGGCGCGTTCCGGTTGGAACAGCGTGGCGACGAAGAACGGATGATCTTTTAGCTCCACCGCCCGCAAATCTCCCGCCGAATCATGGCCAACCGCGTGCAACTGTTGTTTCAGTAGCTCCCGTTCAAACTCGGGATTCACACCATAACGGCAGCGATATCCCTCGCGAATTTCAGCGTTTTCGTACGCCTTGGCGATCAACGAGCCTTCAACCAAATGAATGCTGTCGACGGCTTCCACCAGCGAACAGGTCAGCGGCGTGAGTAACGCTCGCGTGGCCTCGGGCGAGGTCTCGCCGTGTTCGGCATCGCTCCAGCCCAGAACGTTGCGGGCGAATTCGAGCACCGCGTACTGAAAACCACCGCAAGTGCCGAGGAAAGGTCGCTGCTGCTCCCGGGCAAAACGGATCGCCCGTAACGCGCCGTCCATGTCGCGATAAGGGCTGGCGGGCACGCACCAGAAACCATCGAAGTCATTCAGTGGCGTAGCGGCGTTGATGCGGTCGGTGGCCAACCATTGAAACTGAATGTCTTGGCCTGAGTGTTCGGCAGCCATGCCGAGGGCGACGGGAATGGCTTGGTGGGCGGTGACCTGTGGGTCGTAATCGCCGATCAGTGCGATGCGGATGGCGCTGGTTTCCATGAGTGATCTCGACGCTTGTTGATTCCTGGCACCCACTATAGATTGGCGTTCACGCAATCAATATTGGCGTTATCCCAAGTGATCAATGCACCGACGCACTATCGGCTGGACTACCCGGACCTGTCCCTGATCCTCGCCCTGGTGCGCGGCGGCTCTCTGGCCCGGGCGTCGGCGTTGTTGAAGCTCGACGTCTCGACGGTGTTTCGCGCCGTCCGCCGACTGGAAGCCGCGTTGGGTCAGCAACTGTTCGAAAAGAGCCGCGCCGGTTACCTGCCGACCACGCTGGCGCAGACCCTGGCCGAGCAAGCTGAGCGCGCCGAACAAGCGCTGGAGGCGGCGCGCATTGGCGTGGAGCAGGGCGGTGAAATCATCAGCGGCACTGTGCGCCTGACGTGCACCGATTCAGTCCTGCAAAGTTTGTTGTTGCCGGCGCTGGCGCGGTTCATGCCGTCTTACCCGGCGCTGACCATCGAACTCTGCACCTCCAACGATTTCGCCAACCTCAGCCGTCGCGATGCTGACATCGCCTTGCGCTTGACCCGCACACCGCCCGAACATTTGGTGGGTCGGCGGTTGGCGGATATTTCCTACCGGGTATGTGCCAGCGCGGCCTATTTGCAATCAGTCGATTCCCGCGACCTGGCTGCATTGACCTGGATCGCCCCGGACGACTTCCTGCCCGATCACCCCACCGTCGCATGGCGCCGTCAACAATTGCCCGGCGTGACGCCTGGTTATCGCTGTAACAGCATGTTGTCAGTGACAGAGTTAGTGCGGGCCGGGCTGGGTGTTGCGGCGTTGCCGGACTTTTTGATCGGTGACGGACTGCAACCGTTGACCGAGCCCTTGCACGGTTACGACACAGCCCTGTGGCTGCTGACTCGCCCGGATTGCCGCGCGTTGCGCTCGGTGGTGACGTTGTTCGATGAGTTGGGGCGCACGCTGAAACTTCCTTGAATAGCGGTTCCTTACTTTACGAACGCTTCAGTTTCATTCTGAAACAAATTACGGTGTTCTCTTCAGCGCTATCCAGCCTTCGGCAAAACAGTACACATTGTCATTTTTTGCAACCCGATTCACCGCTCATAACAAGCCAGGAACATGTCTAGCGCCGACTCCACAACGGTGTGCTGCATCTCGGGCGCCAAGCCTGGCTGGCCCATGGAAATCTGCGGCCAGAACGCAAAGGACTTGAGTAATCCCTGCACCTGTTGTGCGGCGAATTCGGGTGCGACCGGTTTCAATCGGCCATCTGCCTGAGCGGCGCGAATCCATACAGTCACGCCTTCTTCGCGCTCGCCCATTCGGGCAACCATGTTCTGTGCGCGCTCGGGAGAATGGATGGTGGCGGCAATCGCTACTCGCGCCAGGTCGAGAAAATTGTCATCGGCCAGCATCTGCAGTTTCGCCTGCAACATCCGACGCAACTGGTCGCGCAGGGGCAGATCAGGGCGGTAGGCGGTTTCCTGTTCGGCCGTTACCCGCGCCCACAGTTGATTGAGGATTTCGGCGAACAACTCTTCCTTGCTCGGGAAGTGGTTGTACACGGTGCGCTTCGACACGCCAGCGGTGGCGGCGATCTTGTCCATGCTGGTGATGTCGAAACCGTTGGCACGGAATTCGGCAATCGCCGCCTGAATAATAGCTTCGCGTTTACGATCGGTGAGGCGTTGTGGAGCTGTCATAAATACGCTTAGTCAGGAAGAAGTGGAGAACTACACTTGGCAGTTTACTTGTGAACGGCTTTGATGCAACCTTGAAACTACACTGTGCAGTGTAATGTTTTGTTAATCCTGCTCAGTAAAAAATAGAATCTGCGGCTGATGCGTGCGTGCTTTGGCCATCTATCGTCCCCAAGGGGAAAATCGCGAACTGCGGTTTTCCTGGAGTCATTCAGTCATGGCCACTTTAACTTCTCCAGCGGATAACGCCTCAACGCCTGAAGCTTCACGACAGGCGCAAGGCCAATATCGAAATCATGTACCGGTGAAGCGCGAAGGCTTTCGCAAAACCTTGCGCATCTTGTGGAACTTCATCTTCCACAAACCGCGCGACACCCGTCCGTCCGCTCCCGTCCCGGTGCAAACCCTGACCCAGGCAGCGTTGATCGCTGCGCCCAACCACAGCGTCTATCGCCTTGGTCATTCCACTGTACTGCTGAAACTGCGAGATAAATTCTGGATCACCGACCCGGTCTTTGCCGAGCGCGCCTCGCCAGTGCAATGGGCCGGCCCGAAGCGTTTCCATCAGCCACCGATCAGCCTCGAAGACCTGCCGTCGATTGAAGCGGTGATCCTGTCTCACGACCACTATGACCACCTCGACTATCAGGCCGTGCTCAAACTGGCGGACAAGACCCAATACTTCCTTACCCCGCTGGGTGTGGGCGACACCCTGATCAAATGGGGTATCGATGCCAGCAAAGTGCGCCAACTGGATTGGTGGCAGAGCACCGAGGTCGATGGCCTTCAATTCGTCGCCACCCCTTCGCAGCACTTTTCCGGTCGTGGCCTGTTCGACGGTAACAGCACCCTTTGGGCGTCGTGGGTGATGATCGACGGCGACACGCGGCTCTTCTTCAGTGGCGACAGCGGCTACTTCGAGGGCTTCAAACGCATTGGCGAACAGTACGGCCCGTTCGACCTCACGCTCATGGAAACCGGTGCCTACAACGTCGAGTGGCCGCATGTTCACATGCAGCCCGAGCAAACCCTGCAAGCGCACATCGACCTTAAAGGGCGCTGGTTGCTGCCGATTCACAACGGCACCTTCGACCTGTCGATGCACGCCTGGTACGAACCCTTCGACCGTATTCTGGCATTGGCCTGGGAGCGGAGCGTGTCGATCACCACGCCGCAGATGGGCGAAGCATTCAACGTGATGTTCCCGCAACAGGGCAGTGCGTGGTGGTTTGAGGTGGAAGGTGAAGGCGATCAGGCGGCGCCTCAGAACGCTTGACGTTGTGCTATCGGGCCGCTTGCCGTGGGAGCGGCCCGACTCCTTGCCCCTCTATCTGCGTTCGCCCAAATTTGGATATTCCGAGATCTTTGCCACAGTCAAATCGCGAAGTTTTCCACTCAGTAATTCGTCCAGTTCTTCCTGAGACAGTCCGAGCCTTTGCGCGGCCTCAGTCTTGCTCAGCTGACCGTTGTCGAGGAGCAAGCCAATCTTCATGACGTGTTCGGCTTTGGCCCGCATCTCACCCGCCTCAGGATAGCCCGACGTCTCATGAACGCAGCGATTGCTTCCATTGATTTCATTCATTTGCAGACACCTCACTCAACCATTGCATAATCCGCCCGCCCCACCGGATCCGGTGTCGACCCTCTCACATTCATCCCTCTGCCCGGTGCGAATCCCGGGAAGAACACCAGGCCTTGCGACTCGAACCGATACGCCAACGCCAGCCGAGTGACATCGAGCACATCGCGCTCCGCCTCGAAGCGCTGAATGGCCTCAACGGAAACCCCGGATTCCTCGGACAATTCTTCAACACTCCAGCCCAGCATCGCTCGGGCCTGGGCACAGTGGGCGGGGGTGAACTGGAAGAGGGCGATACGTTCCAGGGTGATTTTCATCGCAAGAGTGGCCATGGTGTTCTCCGGGCTCGAGAGTGCTGATTCAAAATGTACTGTGTTTTTGTACAGTTGTTTTGATCCCGGATCAAACTCATTTTTTTGATCGATTCTGTTTTTCGCTCTGGCAGGCGCTTGGGAGCGACTACGCTGTTTCTATGCGGGCACCTGAACGCTCAAGGCTTTCAACGCCCGTGAGCAGCAACGATTGAACGTCAGCTTTCTGATCTTCAATACACGGAAGGTGGCGTTTATGACGCAGTGCGCCACAGCGTTATGCAGGGAAGGGAATCATGAAAAGACTACGTCTGTTATGTGCCCTGATCGGTTTTACAAGCTTGCCCGCCGCGGCTGATATGGCATCGTTGAGCAAAGAGGCCTTTGTCAGCAACCTGATAAGTCAAATGACCCTGGAGGAAAAAATCGGCCAACTGAGGCTGATCGCTATTGATGAAAAGATGACCCCCGAAAAAATACGCGAAGAAATCGCCGCCGGGCGAATCGGTGGTACCTACGGCTCTGTAAGCCGTTTCGTAAACCGCCCCATGCAGGACGCGTCTCAACAAAGTCGCCTGAAAATCCCGATGTTTTTCGGCTGGGACGTAATACACGGCCATCGAACCATTTTCCCCATTGGCCTGGCATTGGCCTCCAGCTGGGACATTGGCGCTATTGAGCTAAGCGGCCGGATAGCGGCAAAAGAAGCCAGTGCGGACGGTATCGACCTGACCTTCGCCCCGATGATCGATATCGCCCGGGATCCTCGTTGGGGACGCACCTCTGAAGGCTTTGGCGAAGACACCTATCTGGTTTCGCGCATTGCCAAAGCGATGGTTCAGGCCTACCAGGGCACAAGTCCGAATGCACCCGACAGCATCATGGCCAGCGCCAAACACTTTGCGTTGTACGGGGCTGTCGAGGGTGGGCGCGACTACAACAGCGTCGACATGGGCCTGGCCAGAATGCACCAGGATTACCTGCCGCCTTATCGTTCGGCAATCGAGGGGGGCGCGGGGGCAATGATGGTCGCGCTTAACTCGATAAATGGCGTGCCAGCCACTTCCAATGCCTGGTTGATGCAAGACCTGCTGCGCAAGGCATGGGGCTTCAAGGGGCTGGTCATCAGCGACCATAACGGGATAAACGATCTGGTTCAGCATGGTGTGGCGAAGAATCACCGAGAAGCGGCCAGGCTCGCGATCAAGGCCGGCGTCGATATGAGCATGAACGACTTTTCCTACGGTCCGGAGCTACAGGGGCTGCTTGAGTCGGGCGCTATTTCCCAGAGCAATATTGATAACGCAGTGCGGGAGGTCCTTGGGGCCAAGTACGACATGGGGCTGTTCGAAGACCCTTATCGGCGCATCGGCATCGCCAGTGAAGACCCCGCTGATAACAACGCCGAATACCGTCTGCACAGAGCCCAGGCCCGTGAGGTGGCACGCAAGACATTGGTGCTGCTGAAGAATGAAAACGACCTCTTGCCGCTGAAAAAAGAGGGCGTGATCGCACTCATAGGCCCGTTGGCAAAAAGTACCGTCGATATCATGGGCAGTTGGTCTGCAAGCGGCGTGGCCGAGCAATCGGTGACGATTTATGACGGGCTGAAAAACGCAATGACCCAAGGCTCGCTGATCTATGCCCGAGGCGCCAATCTCGAAGAGGATCAGGAGGTCGTTAAATACCTGGAATACCAGGGCGTGTCCAAAATCGAGAATGACACGCGTCCGGCAGCAGAAATGATTGATGAAGCGGTGAAGGCTGCACAGCAAGCCGATGTTGTGATTGCGGTGGTGGGCGAGCCCCGCAGCATGTCTCATGAAGCGGCCAGTCGAACCAGCCTCGACCTGCCTGGGCGCCAGAGTGAATTGATCACCGCTCTGAAAGCCACCGGCAAGCCGTTGGTACTGGTGCTGATGAACGGCCGGCCACTGTCCATCGGCAAGGAGCACAAACAGGCCGATGCGATTCTGGAAACCTGGTACAGCGGCTCGGAAGGAGGCAACGCCGTGGCTGATGTGCTGTTCGGCGACTACAACCCGTCCGGCAAATTACCCATCACCTTTCCACGCTCCGTGGGGCAGATACCCAATTACTACAGCCACTTGAACACCGGTCGCCCCTACATAGCGGGTGCGCTTCGCAACTACACGTCGCAATATTTCGATCAATCCCACGGTCCGCTTTATCCCTTCGGCTATGGGCTGAGTTATACCGATTTCAGCCTGACCGACATGGCCCTGTCGTCGACCACGTTGAGCAAGACCGACAACCTCGTCGCCAGCGTCATGGTGAAGAACACTGGTCAGCGCGACGGCGAAACGGTGGTTCAGCTGTATATCCGCGATGTTGTGGGATCCGTCAGCCGTCCGGTGAAAGAACTGAAGAACTTTCAAAAAATCATGCTCAAGGCCGGAGAGGAGAAAGCAGTCCATTTCAGCATTAATGAGAACGACTTGAAGTTCTTCAACAGCCAATTGGAATACGCCGCCGAGCCGGGCGAATTCCGGGTGCAAATCGGTCTGGATTCCCAGGACGTGAAGGAGCAGAGTTTTGAGTTGCTGTCAGAACAAGGCAGTGGCTGATGCTTATGGCGTTGTGAGACAAACATTGCACCTGTGGCGAGGGAGCTTGCTCCCGTTGGGCTGCGAAGCAGTCCTAAAACCTGCAACCTTGTTCTGTCAGGTACACCGCATGCATCGGATTTGCGACTGCTTCGCAGCCGAGCGGGAGCAAGCTCCCTCGCCACAGGTTTTGCATTTGGCAGGTGCTTTTTTGGCCTCGCTATTTCGCCCCCTCCAACCAAACGGAGGGGGCCTGCCCCAGCACGCGACGAAACATTGTCGAAAACGCCGCCGGGCTGTCATAGCCAAAATCCAGGGCAATCCGCGTCACCGGCGTGCCCACCGCCAGCCGCGCCAAAGCCAGCACCACACACGCCCGTTGCCGCCATTGGCTGAAACTCAGCCCGGTCTGCTGGCGGAACAACCGATTAAACGTACGCAAACTGATATGCAACTGATTCGCCCAGTGTTGCGGCGTTTGATGAGCATTTGGTTGCTGGAGAAACGTCTGACACAACCCAAGCAGCCGCGTATCCACAGGCAGTGGAATGTGCAACGGCAAGTGAGCGCTACGGGCCAACTCGTGCAGCAGCAAGTCGATCAGCGCACCGTCGCGCCCGGCCTCGTCGTACTCCAGCGCAACCTCCACCGCCTCCATCAGCAAATGCCGCATCAACGGGGAAACACTGATCACCTGGCAGCGATCGCCCAAATCAACCGCCCCCGGTTCGATGTACAAGCTGCGCGTGCTCACCCCCAACATCAATACCTCATGCGCCACCCCCGGCGGAATCCACACCGCCCGCTGCGGCGGCACCACCCAATTGCCGTCGTGCGTGCTCACCTGCATTACCCCGGTGGCGCCGTACAACAACTGCGCCCGCCGATGGGTATGGCGCGGCAACAGCTGCCCATCACGGTAATCCGTGCCGAGGGCCACCACCCGCCGTGGCGTGTCGTCCAGCAGATCAATCGAAACATTGCGCATCGAGCGGCATCCAGCGGTTGGCGTAAACGCAAACATTATTGGCCGACTTACTGAAGCAGGCCAAGCCCTAATACCAGTAAGTTAAGAGCAATCCATGTGGGAGCGGGCTTGCTCGCGAAGACGGCGGCACAGCCAACATTAATGTCGCCTGACACACCGCTTTCGCGAGCAAGCCCGCTCCCACATAGAGTGTTCTTACCGGTGATAGGCCAAGCCCCATCGCTCTATCGTCGACCCCTCTCAACCAACGGACGATGCGTGATGTTCTTCTACCTCTTGCTGGCACTCTTCGGCTGCATGACCGGCGTCACCGCCGTGCTGTTCGGCTTCGGCGGCGGCTTCGTCGTCGTGCCCCTGCTGTACCGCATGCTCACGGCCAGCCACGGCACCGACGATCCCATCAGCCAATCGGCGATGCACATCGCCGTAGCCACCTCGACCTGCGTGATGATCGTCAACGCCCTGATCGCCACCGGTAAACATCACCGCGCCGGTAACCTCATTCGCCACTACCTGTGGCCGTTGGGCGGGTTCATCGGTTTGGGCGCGATCGTCGGCGCCGTTGCAGCGATGTGGGCAAGTGGCGAACTGATCCGTTTTGCCTTCATCGCCTACCTCGGCGTGACGATCCTGGACTGCCTGTTCCGACGCGGTTTTCTCACACAGCCCGACGCTGTAATCCCACGGCGATTGGACAGGGCAGAAATGTCGGGCGGCGGTGTAGGCATCGGCACCATCGCCACGTTTCTCGGCGTGGGCGGCAGCGTCATGACCGTGCCGTTGCTGCGGCGTTGTGGGCTGAGCATGTCCCGGGCGACGTCCATGGCCAATCCGTTGAGTCTGCCGGTTGCACTGGCCGGGACGCTGACTTACATGGCGATGGCGGGGTTTACCGGGTTTGATCTGGGTTTGTGGTTCGTCGGTTATGTGGATGTGCTGGCGTTTGCGGTGTTGACGGCTGGATCGCTGGTGGGGATTCGCCTGGCGACGCCGTGGATCGGGCGGATACCGGATCGGGTGCATGCGCGGGTATATATTGGTTTGCTGGTTTTGGTGATGCTGAGTATGTGCGCCAAGTGAGGTTGGAATCAGTCGGCTTATTCGCAAGAATAGGCCTTCACACTGTTCAAGATTTCACGCAGGAGAATGTCATGCCGATCCTCGAAAGTGACTGGAAGAAGTTCAAGGAACTGCGCAAGATTGCGCTCGATCGATTTTGCCAAGGTGTTCTTGCCGATGCCAAGACGATCGCCCAACACGGGGCGCTGTCAGCTCACGCTCGATACGGAATGCTCTATGGATTGATCCAGGATCGGAACAAGGACATGGCCCGAGCCTTTGACTACAACAGTCAATCTCGCTCCAGCGCGCTTACAGGTTTGAGCTTGATGGTCATGCATGACTTGCTGACCGAAGCAGAGTTATCAATTCTTAGTGAAGATGCGTTGAATTATATTGCCGCTGTTGTTCGCCAACCCTATGAGCTTGAATGGGTTGACGAGATCGTGAGACAGGACTGAGTGTCCTTCAATACATGAACCAAAAGGACCAAGGATGTTGATCTTCAACTGCACCGAAGCGGCCAGTGACTTCTTCAGTCGCGTGAGCAAGGGCAAGAAAATCACTTCGGTGGAGAAACCGCCATCGCCTGTTATCGAAGACGATGAGTCAGTTGAATCCACCGAACAGTGGCTGGTCCATGCCATCACCGTGCAACGCAAGCACGTGTTGTTTGTCATCCATGTGCAAACCCGTTATTGCATGATCTTCGCGGATGCTAAAAAGGCTGACGTGGAAGGTTTTGTTCAACGTTTTTCCGAACGATGGATAAACGGCCTGATCCATCATGCGGGGCAGCACGACATCCTTCGCTGGGTCGAAGATGAGCCAATCATGGAGCGCTTTGAGGAAAGCAATCGCGAGTACCGACTGTACAAACGCCGACATCGCGGTGCGCAAAAGCACATCGACGATATCGCCTGGTTCTTCCAGGATTGCGCTGCAGAGTGGGGCACCTTACCGCCGGACGAGTATGCGGCTGGCCGCTTCGACGCGCAGATGAACGACTTCCTCAGAGGCAGTAAAGGCCATAAAGACTATTACTTCCCGAGCGAAGAGATGATGGTGCACTGGTTACGTCAGTATTGCGGCCTCGACGAGTCCGGCATCCAGGCTGCACGTGATCGGCGCAAAGAAGTAAGACGGGAAACTCAAGAACTGATGCAGCAGCTTGAGCAGGATTGATCGGACATTGCCCATATCGATTCTCAGACGCTGATTCGCCATACTCCGCGCCACTTTTTCGCGAGCAGATGCTCGCTTCCTTCAAGGATGATGTGATGTTCAAAGGACTGTTTGGCCTGACCGGCATTGTCGCGCTGGCCTGTTCAACTTTTTCGACCGTGCTGTGGGCCGGCAATGGCGAGCGGGTTTACACCGGCACGTTGGGCAAAATGCCGATTGTGCTGGAGCTGAACGTCAACAGCGGTGAGGGCCGCTATTTCTATCAGAAGTACCGTAAGGACTTGGTGCTCAGTGGCACAAAGGAAGGGGAAACCCTGGTCCTTGTCGAGGGAAACCAGCGGTATGGTGAGGATACTGCTCTTCCGCAAATTCGCTTGCAGGACAAACCCAACGGTTGGTCCGGCGAATGGACCAGCCCTCAGGGCAAAGTCCTCAAGGTCGAGTTGCAGCAAGCGAATCTCCCGCCAGTTTCCGCCGATACCTTGCCCTATCTCGCAGCACTCCATGAAAACTCGCCTTACGAATACTTGCGCCTTCAAGGCATGACGCTCAAACAAGGCAAGACCGAAACGTTTAATGGCTACTCGCTGCAATGGTGGAGCGAGCCGCAAACCAAGACGACGCTATTTGAAGTCGTTTCGGGCTACACCGCCGAAGAGCGTCAGCGGATCAATCAACAGTTGATGGGGCGCTTGTGGCTGGAAGTAGTGGGTTATTACGGATGTCTCGCCGGCGGTGGCGTGAATTTCTATCACCAAACGATCAAACCGTTGTTGATGACGCCTTCGGTCATTAGCGTGAACATCGGTACTGAGTACAGCTGTGGCGGCGCTTACCCGGATCAGAACGATGTGCCGCTCAACCTCGATGCCAAGACCGGCAAGCCCTTGGTACTTGAGGATGTGCTTTGGGTGGGGGAGGGGAAACCGCTGCATTACGATGAACTCGACGGTGAAAGCGATCAGTCACCTGACTCGTTCACCGCGTTTTCCGCGTACCGTTCCAACGAGTTCGCGCCATGGTTGGTGGACCAGCTCAGTAAGCTCTATCCGGATCAGATGACCAGTGATGAAGACTGTGCCTACAGTGATGTAGAACCGTGGCGTTTCCTGTCTTGGCATTTCGCCGAAAACGGCATCAAGCTAGAGCCATCATTTCCTCATGTAGCCGCTTCGTGTGGGTATGTTGAATGGAGCGTCCTGCCCTACAACCTCATAAAACAACACCCAGGCGGGGTAGCGCTGCAACTGCCCTGAGGCGAATTTACTTCTCCGCTAACCCCGGTGCTTCACGAATTATGAAGTGATCCAGGTTCTCGATGTTGGCACTGAACACCCCGAACGTCTGTTCGGGGTTTTTCTTGCTCGGCACTTGCTTCAACTCCGGCGTCACCCCATAAAAGAAGCAATACAACTCGGCGTCACTGTCGACCGCGTGCTTGATCTCCTCCAGAAACGCCTTGCGCTTGCGGTAGTTGTCGATCAGCTTCTTGCTCAAATAAACGTTCACCGAATAAGGCTTCTTCTTCGCCTCGTCCGGTTGCTTGAACCAGACCTTCTGCTCGAAATCGATGCGAAAGCTCTGGGTGTAATCCTTGATCTCCTTGATCTTGCCCCAGTAAATCAGCCCCTTGTTGTCCTGCAGATACTCGATCTTCTTGAAGAACGACCCATAAGGCGCCGAGTGCTCGCCAATCTTCAGCGGCATGCGCTTGAGCAGCTCCTTGTCCTCGAAGTTCGACACAAAACACTCCACCGGATGGGCGAAGACACTGGTCTTGTCCGGCGCTGATTCCCGGCTCGGGTGCTCGACGTTACTGGCCGCTGAAGCTGGTTTTGGGTCATCCCGCATGACATCCGCCGCCACCGCCGGGCTCGCAGGCTTACGCACATACTCACGCCGAGTCAGCAACAACTCCGACGGAAAATGCTCCTCGCGACTGTCATCCGATTCCGCACCGTCCGCCTCCAGGCCCGACGCCGGCGTCTTCAGACTGACATAAGGACAACCCTCGACATGCCGCGTGCTGGGTATGTTCTTGAAGTGCGGCGTGCGCACGTAATTCACATTCTTGGCGTTGAACGTCCCCAATACGTTGGCCGCATCAAACTCCGAACGGCAGGCATCGTTAGGGCACTGGAAGTGCTCCTTGGCGGAATCGAACTCCATCGTCTCGTCGAAATTCAAATCGCGCACGTCATAGATCGACAGCTTGTCGTCGAGGCTGAGGCAGTAGGCGAGGTCGAATTTCATGGTGGGCTCGGGTCCTTGAGTGGGGAAGGGTATTAATAGCGGGAGGCGGGGCGGGTTGCACTGACTGTTTTCAACACACCGCAAATCGATGGCAACACACCAAACCTGTGGGAGCGGGCTTGCCCGCGATTTCCAAAACCACCACAGCCATCAAGCCGACCACCAACCTGTGGCGAGGGAGCTTGCTCCCGCTGGGCTGCTCAGCAGCCCCAAACCCGGCAAACGCGGTATATCAGACAGATCAAGTTGTTTGCTTGGCGACTGCTTCGCAGCCGAACGGGAGCAAGCTCCCTCGCCACGGTCCACGTTTAATCACTCAGGAATTAGCCGTGCGACCTGCTTATAAAGTAATGCTGTGAGCTCAGTTTTTTTGTCGGAATGGTGGCAGCTCCGATGACAGTTCGGGCACAACGCTACAGCGTTGGTGACTTGATCCGAGCCATTTTCGGCGAGCGGCTTAACGTGGTGGACTTCCAGGTAAGGCAAACCAAGCTTTTGAAACGGAGCGGGCTCGCCACAGCCGTCGCAATGACCTTCGGCTTCATTTCGAACCCAGGCTCTGACTTCGGGATCACGTATATATGCCGTGCGAGAGCTTGCCGCTCGCTTCGGTTTCTTAATGCCTTTTGGCGGTTCCTTTATCTTTTGCTTTTGGAGCGCAGCAGCGCGGCGTTCTAGGGTTTCTTCATCAGCTGTCGGAGCGGTGGGGTCACCAGGTTGAATGCCTCTTTCAGTAAGCGCAGCTCGAATTAACTGCTCAACATTTGAGCCAACGTTTCTGGCAGGCTTGTATCCCTTGATGAATTCCCGATCCATCTCCATCAGAACCGTAGAGATGTTCTGCATCCGGAATTCGACAGATCTTGGTGCGGGTGGGTAAGGCTGTTTCGCGCAGCGCAAGATTTTCCGCCGTCTTAACGAATGTCTGGCCACTTAGTTCTAGCGCGAGCATCTTCAGGTAGGCATCCACCGCAGCCCTAATCTCAGAAACGCTCCAGTCGCTGTCTTTCTTCTTTACGCTCATACAATCGCCGAGGGTTGAAAACCCTCGGACGATACTGAGTGGCCATTACACCTGTCTACGAAAATTCCTACAGAAAAGACCGACGTATCGCTCAAGCGATCCTACAAAGACACCGCCGCACTAACCCACCGAATGCTTCGACGACTGAAACACTTCCAGAACCTTCCGCCACCAAGGTTTAACCACCGGTACCCGCCGACGCGTGCGATTGAGCAACAAATAAGGCATATCTCGTAGCCGAATCCAGCCTTCATCCTGCCAATGCAACAGACTCAATATGGGCCGATTCGTCCAGCTTGGCTGACTACTCGCATCCGCACCGGCGCCAAGGTTGCTAACGGCTCAGTTGTACGAAGTTGGCCTACTGCCCGCTACTGTTTAAACAGCTTACGGATAGGTCTACTCGTTGCTCTCCAGCCATGCTAATACTTTGGTTGCGCATTGATCCGGTGGGAATACTGGGTAAAACACCTGTCTGATTTTTCCGTCTTCTAATATCAGAGCTAAACGCTTGTAAAACAAATGGCCGTACGCTTGAAATGTGGGCAGGCCTAGTTTGTCTCGCAGAATGAAGTTTGAATCGTTCAAGAGTATGACGGGTAGCTTTGTTCGTTGCTTGAACTCGATCTGTTCGGCCGCACTCTGTCCGCTGACACCGAATACCTGATACCCCATCTTCTTAAACTGCTCGTAACGCTCGCCAAAGCCCAGTGATTGCAAGGTGCAACCCGGTGCTCCTGGAATAGCATCCCAGTCTGGTATGGGGTCTTTGCCAGGTACGCCGGTGGCCGGGTAGATATAGACTATTGTTTTCCCGGCGTGTTTAGCCAGATTCCAGAGTTTGCCCTCTGTAGACGTCAATTCGATTTCCGGCAACCGCATTTTCGCTAGATGATCACACGCACCGTCATCCTGCGGGACAGGCAAGTCAGGAGGAAGCGTATAGGGATTAGGTTGTTGGTCAGTCCTGCTTGTTCCTTGCCTGTTGCAGGCTGGTTCATTACCAATGCGAATTGCCCGGTCTGTTCATATTGTTCCAACCGATTCCGAACGTAACTCGCCGCAGCGAGAGCCCGCTCCCATGAACGGATGGTGGTCATTTCCACCGTGTTCAATTGTACTTTCGCATGATGGGCACAGTCTTGCATTAAGCCGATGAGGGTTGTTGTATGAAGATTGCTTAACCTGAAACAATAACGCCCATGCACGTTAATAACTGCAATAAAGCCAAGCTCGTTCAGTAAACAGAACAAGAGATAAGGTATCAGGCCGTAAGGTGCACTGTGCAGGGTCAATATGCCCTGGCGATGAACGCCAAAGCGAAGTAGCAGGTTATACAGGAAGATTTGTACAGCCTGTTCAGGCGGTAGCAGTTTTACTGCAAATCCGAAAGCATTCAAATCCGCGCGGAATTCTTCAAGGTAGATAAGCGGCCACAGGGTTTTTCCGCCGGGTGCGAAATAACCATCATTCTGTTTGGTAAAAACATCATAGGCGATGAAGTGCCCGGCCTCATGCACCATATACTCATTGGCGATGGTCGTTTGCAAGTCGCTTAAGTGCCCCATGGCGTGCTGATAGTCTTCAGCACAGAATAGCGTCTGGACAAATTTTTTCCGCTGGATCCAGTTCTGCCACGACTTGAGCACATCGACAATATTTTCCAGCATGGGATCGCTGTTGGGGGCGGGGATGAACAGGTCATGCTTGTAGAGAATGTCCGGCTCGGAGGCGAATTTGCCGAAACGTTGACTGATTAGCGCAGGCCGCAACGCCACCTGTACCTGTCCAGTCCAGAACGGATGGGCCCGTAATGCCTCATTGATACCCGCATTGCCCAGCACACCCGGGCCGCCATACCACTCACCCTCCAGTGCTGATGTGGCATAGTCTCGCCGGCTTTGTACGCGGTACTTTCCATGGAGAGAGAAGTGCGACATTGCTGACCCCGTCCTATATCTGTAACAACCTGTGCGGCATCAGATCGCGACTGCCAAGCCAGCGGACTATCAGTTCGTCCAGTTGGCGCAACGCCGTTAAAGGTAAACGGCAGCTTGAGCTGATCAATACGCAGCCGCGCAGTGCCTGTTCGATGCAGGTTCTCACTGCACCAGTCAACTTGAACTGGGTGAGTCGTTCGCCTAGCAGGCTAGTCAGCATCAACCAAGTGGCGGGGCAGTTGGCGGCTTCCAACAAGTGGTTGGTGATGGCCAGCGACCATGGATTGAGCGGATTGTCGGATTCGCTTGGCTTGGCATGCCGGGAGAAAGCTTTAGCAACTCCCCCGCAGGCGATGATCTGATCGTGGTCGCGAGCAAAGCCGAGCGCCCGAAAAGCACTCTTGCATAATCCGTCGACTAGAAAAGCCTGATCGACATCGCGCAAGCGGGCCGTCTGGGGAAACTTTTCCATGCCGAGATGGCTGGTCAGCGCTTCCCACAAGTTAGGGAGATCGCGGGCTACATTCTGCTCAACCGGTAGCCGCAGGTATATTTCATCGCCGTGCTGCTCGTGTTGAATGTCGTCCAGGCTACAACATAGAAAATAGAAGCCGAGCCAGGCATTGCGCAACGCGCGCTCCAATACAGCTGCTTCCACTTCGCTAGCGGAGTCCAATAATTGACCGAGCCCCTCGGCATGGCCATGGTTGACGTCTATCTGGATATGTTGTTTCCAGGTATTGAATAAACCTTTGATGTCGTATTGATCCTCTACGACTTGATAGAAATCATTGCTGGCGCTGGCGAAAGCGATGCTCGACTCTTGAAAATAAGCGATCAATAAATGTCCTAATGGATCGGTTTCTGCGACTTGCAGGCAGTGCTCTTCAAATGCCAGCGAACCAGGCAGAGGCACATAGGATTTCACATCAGCCAGACTTACGCCTTGCAGCAAGGGCGTATCCAGAGAGTAGAACGCATCACAGTGCCAATATTCTTCCAGTGCATCCTGTTGAAAGAATTGAGTCGAGATTGTTTCTTTTCCCAAGGACGCCATTCGGGCCGCTACAATGCCAGCGGCGCGAGAGATGTGATAGTTGTGTATTAACCAGGCCAACAATACATTGCGGTTGGACTTTCCAGTTCTTATTTGTTCCCAGGCGAGATGGGCATAATAGGTTGCGTACCATTCGGAACGGAGCGGATCAAACAGCGCTTTTATTTCTTTAAGAGAATAGTGCGTTTTTTCAATCGATGTGAAACAGCCCTGTGCGCTGAGCAGATTTACCAGTGGATTGGCTATCGGATTCTCCAGTGCCTGGGCGCGGGATATACGTCGATCAAGCAGGTCTTTTATGACGGGTTGAGCGTTCACCCAACTGACAGGAAGTTTCACTTCCCACAGCGCGTATGCAATTGTTGTCTTGTCGTTCGAGAACACCACAGAGACGTTATCTTTTAAGCGTTCGCTGACAAGACTGGTGGCTTCCTTGCTTTGCATGATCTTTTAACCCTTTGGCTTCTTGTTCGCTGCACTTCCTTGCACAAGTGACAAGCACTTGTGCAAGGGCATTTGGGTTAGCGCACGATGACTGATGCTGCCTTGGTGATGACTCGAACTTCGGTTCCTTTCGGTAGTTCGAGGATATCGAGTAGCTGATGGATTTTTTCCGGTTTGTCGTGCAGGGATGTCAGATTGCCTTTCAGGACTACGGGATTATCCGATTGTTTCGAGAAGATCTGGAGTTCTGTCTCCGTACTTTCCGCATTGTATTTTCCAGACATGGCTTTGCTCCTTCTAGCAGGTCATTGGAAATAATATGCGCACAGGGATGGCTCTGTTCCTTGAGCGCCTTGGCATCAATCATGAACGCGTGCCTGAAAGGAACGTATCCATACGATGTAATAAAAAACGATAGTTCCGTTTCATGGATCATGAACCCCTCTCGGACCAACGGCGGGGTGTTTAGTTTTGCGAGGGCTTTGGTCGGGCGCGACCCCGGCTCGGACGTAGCCTTCGGTAACGGCTACGAGGGGCGGGTACTCTTCTTCCCAAACTAAAAAGCCCTGAACAAGTCAGGGCTTTTTGATTTTTCCAATCTGCCGATTCAGATCACAACCGGCCGTGGCTAGGTCCAGGAATCAATCCCAGCTCAACGCCCCACCAGTCTGATACTCAATAACCCGCGTCTCAAAGAAATTCTTCTCTTTCTTCAAGTCCATAATCTCGCTCATCCAAGGGAACGGGTTCGTAGTCCCCGGATACTCTTCCTTCAACCCAATCTGCGACAACCGACGGTTAGCGATGAACTTGAGGTAATCCTCCATCATCGCCGCATTCATGCCCAATACCCCACGAGGCATGGTGTCCCGTGCGTATTCAATCTCCAACTGAGTCCCCTGCAGAATCATCTGCGAAGCTTCTTCCTTCATCTCAGCATCCCACAAATGCGGGTTTTCGATTTTGATCTGGTTGATCACGTCGATGCCGAAGTTCAGGTGCATGGATTCGTCGCGCAGGATGTACTGGAACTGCTCGGCGACGCCGGTCATTTTGTTGCGGCGGCCCATGGAGAGGATTTGGGTGAAGCCGCAGTAGAAGAAGATGCCTTCCAGAACGCAGTAGTAGGCGATCAGGTTGCGCAGCAGCTCTTTGTCGGTTTCGACGGTGCCGGTTTCGAACTTCGGATCGGAGATCGAACGGGTGTATTTCAGGCCCCAGGTGGCTTTTTTCGCGACCGATGGGATCTCGTGGTACATGTTGAAGATTTCGCCTTCATCCATGGCCAGCGATTCGATGCAGTACTGGTAGGCGTGGGTGTGGATCGCCTCTTCGAAGGCCTGGCGCAGGATGTACTGGCGGCATTCCGGGTTGGTGATCAGGCGGTACACGGCCAGGACCAGGTTATTGGCAACCAGGGAGTCGGCGGTGGAGAAGAAGCCGAGGTTGCGCATCACGATGCGGCGCTCGTCGTCGGTCAGGCCTTCCGGGTCTTTCCAGAGGGCGATGTCGGCGGTCATGTTGACTTCTTGCGGCATCCAGTGGTTTGCGCAACCGTCCAGGTACTTCTGCCATGCCCAGTCGTATTTGAATGGGACGAGCTGGTTGAGGTCGGCGCGGCAGTTGATCATGCGCTTTTCATCGACAGCTACACGGGCAGAGGCGCCTTCCAGTTCGGCGAGGCCTTCGGCGACGTCGAGGGAATCCAGGGCAGCCTTGGCGCGGGCGATCGCGGCAGAGTCCGTCGCGGTCACGGCGCGGGCCTCTTGAGCGGCGGCACCACCGGCGCTGTCGAGGCGGTCCATGTTGGCTTCAGAAGCGTGGCCGGCGTTGGCGCCTTTTACAGCGACTTCGCCGTCATCTTCTTTGTCGAATTCGTCCCAGCTCAGCATGACGTGTCGTCTCCTGCGTGAGGGCCAGATTGCCCGTGTGAAAACTGATAGGTTGGTTTTTCACACAGCCGTTTCTGGCCGCGTTGGATCTAAAGGAAATCGTTTGTTGCAGCGGTACAACGCAGGCAATAAATCGAATTTTGTACGGGTGTTCCGAAGCCGCTGATGGGCGCAGAAAATGTGAACCGCTCTGCGTGGGCTTCAGACTGGCTTTTCACCCCTGTAAGGGAATATTGCAGGCCCGTTTAAGTGCGCATTATAAGGAAATTTTCGGCCCCGTGGTGCGGCGAAATGGCACTCGCAGCGGTCGGTGAGGGGCGTTTTCAGGTTGGAGCGAGGGTTTACAGGGCTTTGGCGGAGGAAGTTTTTTTTTCGCCTGTTTTGGCTGGTTTTTGACGGTGAGGGCTGGGTGTTCGCGTGGTTATGGTCTGTTGTTGTGTTGCAAGCACGGTGGGGCGGGGCTTTCAGGGGAGGGGGGTCGTTTTTTGGGGTGCAGTTTTTGGCTGAAAATGTTCTTGAAATGGCTTGCTCAAAAAACAATCAAAAACAGCCTTTTTTACTACATGTAGTGGTTTTGGTCGATTTTTGACCGATCCAGACACAACTAGGCCCGACCGAAGTCGGGCTATGAGGGCATTTTCGATTTTCAGCTGAGACGACCAGCACCTACGTGATCAGAACCATCGGCGGCGACCTTGGCAGCACCCGTGTGATCAAAGCCGTCTGCAGCAACTCTGGCAGCGCCGGTGTGATCAGAACCATCGGAAGCAAAAGAAGCCGAACCAGTGTGGTCATAACCGTCAGAAGCGACAGCCGCTTGAGTGAAAGCAGCCGAACCAGTGTGGTCGTAACCATCGGCGGCGAAGGTGTTGGCGGCCAGGACGGAAAGGGTCAAGGCGAGGATCAGTTTGGTTTTCATGGTGGTATCTCCAGGTTCGTTGGCGTTGTGTGCCCTTTGGGTATGAATTCATCCTACGCCAACTAATTTGATTAAAAATCGTGAATAAACGCTTAAAACAATCGTATTTATCGATGTAATGCTCGACGCTTCATCTGCCTTGAAGGCGGGGTGGATGGGGCGAGCCTTGATAAATAAGAGGGGGGGCGGATCAGCCGTTAGTGCAGCCGTTGCCCATGACGCTGTAGCGCAGAATGTGCCGCTGACCTTTGGAATCGTCGTATTCCATTTTGGCCGGAACCACTTCGCAGACATTCGGGATTTCGCTCATCGATATGACTTTGGCGATGTCCAGGTGGGTGGAGTAGGTGTATTCCTCAATAGCGGGTTGTTGCTGTGCGACATCAGTCGGGACCTCATCCGCCATGGCGGTTACGCACAGACTGCTGAGGACCAGAACCCATAAAGCTTTCATTTCAAATTACCTTTCTGAGGTCGAATGGGGTCGCGCAATCTTTTCTGGATTGCGTGTGGAGCTTTAATAAAGAGTCTTGGATTAACTGCCTTCGTGGGGGCTGCAACTGGGTTAATCACATTGCCGTGTTGGCGAGGCTGATTTTAGGCCTGGGAGTGGCGTGCATATAGCCGTGCTTTTGATAAACACTTTTGGCAGATTTGGTAACAATCCCCGAAAACGCCGTACGCCCCCCCTGTAGGAGCTGCCGAAGGCTGCGATCTTTTGACTTTAAAAAGAGCGCAGATCAAAAGATCGCAGGCTTCGCCAGCTCCTACGGGATTGTGTAGTTCTGCGCGATCACAGGGGGCTCGGTCTTTGTAGGAGCTGCCGGAAGGCTGCGATCTTTGGACTTTAAAAGAGCGCAGATCAAAAGATCGCAGGCTTCGCCAGCTCCTACGTTGACCGTAAGTAACCGGGATTGAGCGCCTCGTCGCGGTATAGCCACATTTTGTAGGGGCTTGTTACTACCATCGTCGAATGGTTCTATAGGCCCGGCCCGGCTACAACTGGAGCCATACAAAAACAACTATTCCACCGAGGTAAGAAAGATGAGTGCGGCTTCTTTGTATCCCGTTCGTCCCGAGGTTCTAGCCAACACGCTGACTGACGAGGCCACCTATAAGGCCATGTACCAGCAGTCGGTCGTCAACCCGGACGGCTTCTGGCGTGAACAAGCCAAGCGCCTCGACTGGATCAAGCCTTTCACCACGGTGAAGCAGACGTCCTTCGACGATCACCACGTCGACATCAAATGGTTCGCCGACGGCACGCTGAACGTTTCCTACAACTGCCTCGACCGTCATCTGGCCGAGCGCGGCGATCAAATCGCGATTATTTGGGAAGGGGATGACCCGGCCGAAAGCCGCAACATCACCTACCGCGAACTGCACGAACAAGTCTGCAAGTTCGCCAACGCCTTGCGTGGCCAGGATGTGCACCGCGGCGACGTGGTGACGATCTATATGCCGATGATCCCCGAAGCCGTGGTCGCCATGCTGGCCTGCACCCGGATCGGCGCGATTCATTCGGTGGTGTTCGGCGGTTTCTCGCCGGAAGCCCTGGCCGGCCGCATCATCGACTGCAAATCCAAAGTGGTGATCACCGCTGACGAAGGCGTACGGGCCGGCAAGAAGATTCCGCTGAAGGCCAACGTCGACGACGCGCTGACCAACCCGGAAACCAGCAGCATTCAGAAAGTCATCGTGTGCAAGCGCACCGGTGGCGACATCAAGTGGAACCAGCACCGCGACATCTGGTTCGAGGACCTGATGAAAGTGGCGGGCACCGTGTGTGCACCGAAAGAGATGGGCGCTGAAGAAGCGCTGTTCATCCTTTATACCTCCGGCTCCACCGGCAAGCCGAAGGGCGTGCAGCACACCACCGGCGGTTACCTGCTGTATGCGGCGATGACCCACGAGCGCGTGTTCGACTACCGTCCGGGTGAAATCTACTGGTGCACCGCCGACGTCGGCTGGGTCACTGGCCACTCGTATATCGTCTACGGCCCGCTGGCCAACGGCGCGACCACGCTGCTGTTCGAAGGCGTGCCGAACTACCCGGACATCACCCGGGTGGCGAAGATCGTCGACAAGCACAAGGTCAACATTCTCTACACTGCACCGACCGCGATCCGCGCGATGATGGCCTCGGGCACCGCCGCCGTTGAAGGCGCCGATGGCAGCAGCCTGCGCCTGTTGGGTTCGGTGGGCGAGCCGATCAACCCGGAAGCCTGGGACTGGTACTACAAAAATGTCGGCCAATCCCGTTGCCCGATCGTCGATACCTGGTGGCAGACCGAAACCGGCGGCAACATGATGAGCCCGCTGCCAGGCGCTCACGCCCTCAAGCCGGGTTCCGCGGCGCGTCCGTTCTTCGGCGTAGTGCCAGCTCTGGTGGATAACCTGGGCAACATCGTCGAAGGCGAGGCCGAAGGCAACCTGGTGATTCTCGATTCATGGCCAGGCCAGGCGCGTACGCTGTTTGGCGACCATGACCGTTTCGTTGACACCTACTTCAAGACGTTCCGTGGCATGTACTTCACCGGTGACGGTGCACGTCGTGACGCAGATGGTTACTACTGGATCACTGGTCGCGTGGATGACGTGCTCAACGTATCCGGTCACCGCATGGGCACCGCCGAGATCGAAAGCGCGATGGTCGCGCACCCGAAAGTCGCCGAAGCGGCCGTGGTCGGTGTGCCGCATGACATCAAGGGGCAGGGCATTTATGTCTACGTCACGTTGAATGCTGGTGAAGAGCCGAGCGAGCAGCTGCGCCTGGAGCTGAAAAACTGGGTGCGCAAGGAGATCGGTCCGATTGCTTCGCCGGATGTCATCCAGTGGGCGCCGGGCCTGCCGAAAACCCGTTCGGGCAAGATCATGCGCCGGATTCTGCGCAAGATTGCGACGGCCGAATACGATGGGTTGGGGGATATTTCGACCCTGGCCGATCCGGGTGTGGTGCAGCATCTGATTGATACGCACAAGACCATGAACGTCGCGTAAGCGCCGATTCCTGAGTCATCGAAGCCCCTCCAGGTGTTGAGCCTGGTGGGGCTTTTTGTTGTTGAAGATCAAAGGATCGCAGCCTTCGGCCCCTCCTACAGAGATCGCATTCCAACTGTAGGAGCTGCCGCAGGCTGCGATCCTTTGACGTTGATCTTCAGCCAATATTTATCGGTTCACCTGTAGGCCCATTCCCACTGTTACCAATCGCCTTTCAAGTTACTGAATGTGTAACCGACCGCCCGATAACGAGGCATTGGGAAACGCAAAGCCCCGTTTCAGGGCCCTTCAATCCAGCCCTGAAAATAAGACCCTACGCTGCGCTTGCCGGATTAGAAGGGTTTGCCAATAATAGGCCCGCAATTTGCAATATAGATCGGTTCCCCGTCTTTTGCTCTTGCATGAAATTGCAAGGCTGTCAACGCGTTCAAGCGGCTTTCTCGGTGCATCTGTAATTTGTTGTCGCATTGAAGAAATATCGGCTTCGGGCCTGTCGTTAGAATGCCGATCACTCGCTCGTCGTTGCCTGTGTTGAAATCAGCGCACGGTTCGTAGGACGCAGCACCGCTTTGCGGTTTAACCCATTCGCATATTGGGCTGTTGCTCACTCTGCCGTTTTTGCCCTTTACCGATGGAGTCCCAAGATGAAGAAACTTGTGCTGCTTGGCGCCCTGGCGCTGTCCGTGCTGTCCCTGCCGACCTTCGCCGATGACAAGCCCGTAAAAATCGGTATCGAAGCAGCTTACCCTCCGTTCGCCTCCAAGGCGCCGGACGGCAGCATCGTGGGTTTTGACTACGACATCGGCAACGCCCTGTGCGAAGAGATGAAGGTCAAGTGCGTGTGGGTCGAGCAAGAGTTCGACGGCCTGATCCCGGCACTCAAGGTACGCAAGATCGACGCGATCCTGTCGTCCATGTCCATCACCGAAGACCGCAAGAAGTCCGTGGACTTCACCAACAAGTATTACAACACCCCGGCTCGCCTGGTCATGAAGGCCGGCACTCAGGTCAGCGAAAACCTGGCTGAGCTGAAGGGCAAGAACATCGGCGTGCAACGTGGTTCGATCCACGAGCGTTTCGCCCGCGAAGTCCTGGCTCCATTGGGTGCCGAGATCAAGCCTTACGGTTCGCAGAACGAAATCTACCTCGACGTGGCCGCCGGTCGCCTCGACGGCACCGTGGCAGACGCTACCCTGCTGGATGACGGTTTCCTGAAAACCGACGCCGGCAAAGGTTTCGCCTTCGTTGGCCCGGCCTTCACCGACGTCAAATACTTCGGCGACGGCGTGGGTATCGCGGTTCGCAAGGGCGACGCGTTGAAAGACAAGATCAACACCGCGATCGCGGCCATTCGCGAAAACGGCAAGTACAAGCAAATCCAGGACAAGTACTTCGCCTTCGATATCTACGGCAAGTAATCGTCCCCGCAACACCTGCGAAATGGCGCAAGCAACAGGATCTCTGAGGTTTGCGCCATTTTTTCATCCCAACTTTCGAGGACCTGAATCATGTTGAAAGGCTACGGGGCTGTCATCCTCGATGGCGCATGGCTGACGCTTCAGCTCGCCTTGTCGTCCATGGTCCTGGCCATTGTTCTGGGTCTGATCGGCGTTGCGCTGCGTCTGTCCCCGATACGCTGGCTGGCCTGGCTGGGCGACCTGTACTCCACGGTGATCCGCGGTATTCCCGATCTGGTGCTGATCCTGCTGATTTTCTACGGCGGCCAGGACTTGCTCAACCGTGTTGCGCCGATGCTGGGTTATGACGACTACATCGACCTGAACCCGTTGGCCGCCGGTATCGGCACCCTGGGTTTCATCTTCGGTGCGTACCTGTCGGAAACTTTCCGTGGTGCCTTCATGGCAATCCCGAAGGGGCAGGCAGAAGCCGGCATGGCGTACGGCATGAGCAGTTTTCAGGTGTTCTTCCGGGTGTTGGTACCGCAGATGATTCGTCTGGCGATTCCGGGTTTCACCAACAACTGGCTGGTATTGACCAAGGCGACCGCGCTGATTTCGGTGGTCGGTCTGCAAGACATGATGTTCAAGGCCAAGCAGGCGGCAGACGCTACCCGCGAGCCTTTCACCTTCTTCCTCGCAGTGGCGGCGATGTACCTGGTGATCACCAGCGTCTCGTTGCTGGCATTGCGTCACCTTGAGAAGCGCTACTCGGTAGGCGTAAGGGCGGCTGATCTATGATCTTCGACTACAACGTCATTTGGGAGGCCTTGCCGCTGTACCTCGGCGGCCTGGTGACCACCCTTAAATTGCTCGCGCTGTCGCTGTTTTTCGGTCTGCTGGCGGCACTGCCGCTGGGGCTGATGCGCGTCTCCAAGCAGCCGATCGTCAACATGAGTGCCTGGCTGTTCACCTACGTGATCCGCGGCACGCCGATGCTGGTGCAGCTGTTTTTGATCTACTACGGCCTGGCGCAATTCGAAGCGGTGCGTGAAAGCTTCCTCTGGCCATGGCTGTCCAGCGCCACGTTCTGTGCATGCCTGGCCTTCGCCATCAACACCAGCGCCTACACCGCTGAAATCATCGCCGGCAGCCTGCGCGCCACGCCGAACGGCGAGATCGAAGCGGCCAAGGCCATGGGCATGTCGCGGGTCAAAATGTACAAGCGGATTCTGCTGCCATCGGCTCTGCGCCGGGCACTGCCGCAGTACAGCAACGAAGTGATCATGATGCTGCAGACCACCAGTCTGGCGTCCATCGTGACCCTGATCGACATCACCGGTGCCGCGCGCACGGTCAACGCTCAGTTCTACTTGCCGTTCGAAGCCTACATCACCGCCGGCGTGTTCTACCTGTGCCTGACCTTCATTCTGGTGCGCCTGTTCAAAATGGCCGAGCTGCGCTGGCTGGGCTATCTGGCCCCACGGAAGCACTGATATGGAACGCATCGATCATGCTTTGCCATGGAGTCACCTGGGCAGCGAACGGCGGATTTCGGTGTTCCGCTTCGGCGCTGGCGAGCGCAAGGCCTACATCCAGGCCAGCCTGCACGCCGATGAACTGCCGGGGATGCGCACGGCCTGGGAGCTGAAAAAGCGCCTGACCGAACTCGAAGCCCAAGGCTTGCTCAACGGAGTGATCGAACTGGTGCCGGTGGCCAATCCACTGGGCCTGGGTCAACTGCTTCAGGGTAATCATCAGGGGCGATTCGAGGCGGGTAGCGGCAAGAATTTCAACCGCGATTTCGTCGAGCTGAGCGAGCCCGTGGCCGCTGAGTTGCAAGGGCATCTGGGTGACGATCCTCACGCCAATGTCCGTTTGATCCGTGAAACCATGAGCGATGTGCTGGCCGCATTGCCGCCGGCCGCGAGTCAGTTGCAAGGGATGCAGCGCATCTTGCTCAGCCATGCCTGCACTGCCGATGTGGTGCTGGACCTGCATTGCGATTGCGAAGCGGCGCTGCACATGTACGCCTTGCCGCAACACTGGCCGCATTGGCGTTCGCTGGCTGCACACTTGAACGTCAAGGTCGGTCTGCTGGCGGAAGATTCCGGCGGCAGCTCCTTTGATGAAGCGTGTTCGCTGCCTTGGCTGCGTCTGTCGCGTCTGTTTCCGGATGCGCAGATTCCGCTCGCCTGCCTGGCGACGACCATCGAATTGGGTGGCCAATCCGATACCGGTCGCGAAGAGGCGGTGGCTTACGCCGAAGGCATTCTGGCGTTCCTCGCGGAACAAGGCTTGATCAGCGGCGAATGGCCAAAACCTGCGCAAGAGGCTTGCGAAGGCCTGCCGTTTGAAGGCACTGAATTGCTGTTCGCGCCGCATCCGGGCGTGGTGAGTTTTCTGCGTAAACCCGGTGAGTGGGTTGAAGCGGGCGACGAGATTTTCGAAGTGATCGATCCGTTATCGGATCGGGTCAGCACGGTGTGTGCTGGTACGTCCGGGGTGCTGTTTGCCATTGAACGGCTGCGTTATGCCCAACCCGGTTTCTGGCTGGCCAAGGTGGCGGGGCGCGAAGCGCTGCGTCACGGGCGCTTGCTCAACGACTGACTGACTGTTTTTGTGAGAACCGACCGCATGTACAAACTTGAAGTCCAAGACCTGCATAAACGCTATGGCAGTCACGAAGTGCTCAAGGGCGTGTCCCTGAAAGCGGCGGCTGGCGATGTGATTAGCATCATCGGCTCCAGTGGCTCCGGCAAAAGTACTTTCCTGCGCTGCATCAACCTGCTCGAGCAACCGCACGCCGGCAAGATTCTGCTCAACAACGAAGAGCTGAAACTGGTCGCCAACAAGGACGGCGCGCTGAAAGCCGCCGACCCGAAACAGCTGCAACGCATGCGTTCGCGCCTGTCGATGGTGTTCCAGCATTTCAACCTGTGGTCGCACATGACCGCGATGGAAAACATCATGGAAGCGCCGGTTCACGTGCTCGGCATGTCCAAGACCGAAGCCCGTGAGAAGGCCGAGCACTACCTGAACAAGGTCGGTGTTGCTCATCGCAAAGATGCTTACCCGGGCCACATGTCCGGCGGCGAGCAGCAGCGTGTGGCGATTGCCCGTGCGCTGGCGATGGAGCCTGAGGTGATGTTGTTCGACGAACCGACTTCCGCCCTCGACCCTGAGTTGGTCGGTGACGTGCTGAAAGTCATGCAGGCCCTGGCACAGGAAGGCCGGACCATGGTGGTGGTGACGCACGAAATGGGCTTTGCCCGTGAAGTGTCGAACCAGTTGGTGTTCCTGCACAAAGGCGTTGTCGAAGAAAGCGGCAACCCGCGTGAAGTGCTGGTCAATCCGCAGTCCGAGCGTTTGCAGCAATTTTTGTCCGGCAGCTTGAAATAATCAGGACTGCCGTTGTGCACGTAGGAGCTGTCGAGTGAAACGAGGCTGCGATCTTTTGATCTTTTAGAAAAGCCAGGATCAAAAGATCGCAGCCTCGTTTCACTCGACAGCTCCTACGGGGTGGGGGCGGCAAGCCAGTTCCCACCTTTGATCTTTGCCGGTTTCAAGATTTGTGTTCATTTACAGGCTAGCCTTGGCCCATGCCTTCATTCTGTTCTTTGCTTCGGATTGCCCGCCATGACTGCCCATCGAATTGGTTTCCTGATTTGGCCCAGCACAAAAGCTCTGACGCTTGCGCTGGCTGAGGAGGCCTTGCGTGTTGCCCAGCGTGTGCACCCGGACGTCGTTTACGAACTGTCGTTTTTGCAGGCCGAACCATCGACCGAAGGCGCTTGGCAATTGCCGGGCGAACCCTGGGCCGGCAAGCTCGAAAACTTCCAGAAGCTGTTCCTGCTCGCCGACGAGCCGCCGACCTCGCTTGCGCCGGCGCTCAGCAGTGGGCTGAAACAACTGGTGCGCGCCGGGTGTGTAATCGGCGGATTGTCGGCCGGTGTTTACCCGTTGGCGCAGTTGGGTTTGCTCGACGGTTATCGCGCGGCCGTGCATTGGCGTTGGCAAGACGATTTCGCCGAGCGTTTCCCGAAGGTGATTGCCACCAGTCACCTGTTTGACTGGGATCGTGATCGCCTGACCGCATGCGGCGGCCTGTCGGTGCTTGACCTGTTGCTGGCGGTGCTGGCCCGCGATCACGGCGCCGAACTGGCCGGTGCGGTGTCGGAAGAACTGGTGGTCGAACGCATCCGTGAAGGTGGCGAGCGCCAGCGCATTCCGTTGCAGAACCGCTTGGGTTCCAGTCATCCGAAGCTCACCCAAGCGGTGTTGCTGATGGAAGCCAACATCGAAGAACCACTGACCACCGACGAAATCGCCCAGCACGTGTGCGTATCCCGTCGGCAGCTGGAGAGGATCTTCAAGCAATACCTCAACCGTGTGCCGAGCCAGTACTACCTGGAATTGCGCCTGAACAAGGCCCGGCAGATGTTGATGCAAACCAGCAAGTCGATCATCCAGATCGGCCTGTCGTGTGGCTTCTCTTCGGGGCCGCACTTCTCCAGTGCCTACCGCAACTTCTTCGGCGCCACGCCGCGGGAAGATCGCAACCAGCGGCGCAGCAGTAGCCCGTTCGAGTTGTCGTCGGTGCCGTCCGAACGCGGTTGACCCCGACGTTAAGTCTGGCGTCGATCACTCATCGACGTCAGAGCCTTCGGACGATGACACCTCCATTTCCGCGTGATCAATGACCCCATCGACGCCGAAGTCGACGCCTGTCTGCTGGAAATAACTGATCAGCCGCTGCACGCTTTCTTCAGACAGCGGGTTGCCTCTCAGATTGATGCTTTCGCCGACGTCCAGCGGCAATTCCAGAATTTCGGCGGGTATATGGGTGATCGCATTTGCGCTTAGGTCCGCGCTTTCCAGGGATTTGAGTTGTAACAGGCCTGGCGGCAATTCGGTGATGCCAGTGTTGTTCAGCAGCAGGGTCGTGAGGCGGGGCATCTGGCTCACATCGGGTGTGGCGCCCAGCGGGTTATCGCTCAGGTCCAGGTAGTCCAGGCGCTCCATCTGTGCCAGTTCCAGCGTACTTTGCGCCGTCAGGGTGAGTTGGCAATCGGTCATCGACAGTGCGGTCAGATCGCCCATTTTGACAATTGGCTCGGGGAGGCTCTCGAGTCGGTAGTTGCGGATGGTCAGCCCTTTGAGGCGGGGGAAGCTCTCCAGAAAACGCCCGGCCCCTGTGGTCAGTCCTTCATTACTGTGCAGATACAGCAACGAAACGTGATTGAAGTCTGCACGCATTGTCGGCAGGTCGCCGGTAATGATGGTGGGCAGGGTCAGCTGGTAGGTGGGCTGAAGGTGCTGATTGAAGTCGTCCAGCCCGGTTTGCCGGCGCCAGCAACGTTCTACGATCCGTTTGAACTCATCGCGGATCGAATGTTCTTCCAGCAGCTCCTGGGCGGTGAACGGTGCGCCGCTTACCGGGTGCACCGCCGGTACATCTGCTGTCCAGGCTGAGAGGTCGTTGCTGAGGGTGCTGAATTCGGTTTCCAGGCGGGTGATCGCCACTTTACCGTCGGCCAGCGTGCCGGGCAGCAAATAAATCAATTCACTGGCTTCCTCCTGATCCATGCCTGGGTACAGCGCTTGCACCCGATCGACATCAGCCTGTTCGGCAAACACTGCGAAGTCCTGACGCGTGCGGCGGAAATGGATTTTTATGCGTTCGCGGGCAGCGACTGAAAGCGGATTTGCGCCTAGATCGAAGCCTTCCCGGGTAGCGTTGGGAAGATTGAAGAGCGCGTCGGGCAGCTCCTGGATGCGGTTGTCGTTGAGTAGAGCGGTTCGAAGGTGTGGGCGAGTCAATAAACCGGAGGGGAAGTTGGAAATGCCGGTGTCCGAGACGTCGATGTAGTTCAGGTGCGGCAAGTTTTCGACGTTGGGGGGCATTCCCAGGGGGTTTTTGTACAAGTCCAGAATCACCAGTTTATCCAGCGCCGACAGGGTCGCATGGCTTTGTTGCGTCAGGGTGATAGCGCAGTCGCTCAGAATCAGTTCGTTGAGGTTCGGCCATTGCTCAACCGCCTCCGGCACGCGATTGAGGCGCAAACCACGCAAGGCCAGGCGACGCAAGCCGGAAAACCCGCGTATGAATTCATGCACGCCTCGTGTGGCGATATGGCCGTCCAGCGACAGGTTTGTCACGTGGTCGAAGCCCGCGCTGAGGACTGGCAGCTCGCCCAGTATCGGTTGGGAGAAGCGGAAGTCGACACTATGATCCTCGCCGTCGGGCAATGAGGCTTGTTGTCGCCAGCAGTCGAGTAGTTCTAGTGTCAGGTCTCGGCGATTTCGCTGCTGGATGCTGAATTGTTCAGGGGTGATTCTGATCTCGGTGTCCGGCATGAACAGCGGGACTTTGTCACGCCAGAGGCGCAGGGCATCGCTGAGTCGCGCATGTTCGGCCATGAGCCGGGTCAGCTCTGCCCGTGGGCCGGTCGGATGCCGTTGCAAGCGTTCGACAAAGGCTTGCAGTGCTTCGCGCGATAGCTGGGGAAACAGCTGGTGGGCGCGGGCCTGCAGGGTTGGCGTACCGAACGGCGCCCGATGGTAGCCCTCCGCGCCACCGAGCAAACGCATGACAGTCGGGTCGTAGGTGGGTTTCAACACCGGATGTTGCGCCAGTACCGAACCCAGTTCATCGCGATTCAAGGCATGGGTGCGAATCAGCTGTTTGAGTTTTTCACCTTCGCCAATGTGGATGCCGATTGCCGAGCGCTCGCTGTCCGGTAGCGCCTGCAATAGTTCCAGATAAAACGTGCTCGCGCCGCTGAGCTCAAGGCCGCTATCGTCAAAGGCCTGATAACGGCCATCTGCATTTAGAACGACCACTTTGCGGATCGGCGCATCGGTATTGCCGACGCTGTCGAGCAAGCGTCCGCCATGGGCGTATTCGCGAATCTCCAGACGCAGTTGCCCTGACCAGCCAGGCAGTTGCTTCAAGGTGTGCAGGGCCAGTCGATCGGTATCGGGGTTGTTGGCGGTTGAGCGGATCTCCAGGCCTTCATAAGCCCTGGTCACCCTGACTTGCAATTGGGCTTCACGGGTGAGCAGTACCAGGCGTTTGGACAAGCTGCCGCGCCCAAGTTGTTGCAGCTCTTGATCGCTGGCCGTTTGCAGCAGCGCTTGCGCCATTCTGGTTGGCAAGCCGGGTTCGGCATCGATGAATTTTTGCACCCGCGGGAAGGTGGCGCGTTCGAGCCTGCGGTATCGATTGTCGAAGAGGATTTCTCGTTTGCTCTCAGCGAGCGCTTCCAGTGTTGCGCGTAAGGTGCGGGCGCGGGTGTCGAGGCTTGGAGCCGGCGTGCCGAAACTTTCACCCATCAGTGTTCTGGTTTCGCTTTCCCCAAGCTTGAGGAACAGCGTTCTGATCAGGTCGCCGTTGCTCAGTTGCGTTTGATTGATCTGCACCACGGCTTGGTGATCGGTATTGCGTTCCCAAAGGGTTCGCGCTTTTGCGTCGACCAGGCGCAATCCTTTGTCAGCCGGCCAGTAGTTGTAGTCACAGAGCAGTTCCAGTTGTGTGATGGGGTCGGCCTTCAGGTAGTCAATCGGCTGCACGCTGCCGATCAGATCGATAAAGGTCTGGATGTCTTGATCGATCTTGAAGCGTTCGAGCGTGTCGGCCAGCAATGGCGGCAGTTGTCCGGCCTCCACATGCATCTTGCGCAGGGCGTTCTCATGGCAGTGGCTGATGCTGACCATGCGCTCGCGCATGGACGGTGAAAACCGTTGCATGTCGGGGCCGATACGGCGCAACACAGTGGCCTGGTCCCAGCTCAGAGGCTGGTCGACCTCGGTCTGCCACGTGCCATTGCCGTTGTGCTTGAGCGCCGGTTTGTAGGCTTGGGGGCGAGTCGGGTGTTCGATGCGATACTCGCCGCTCACTGAATCCAGGGACACGTTGTAGTGTTTGTTTTCCAGCGTCAGCAAGGTTTTACCCGCGTAAGGGTGCAGCCCAAGTTCATCGGGTTTAACGTCGTCAGGGAGCGCGATGGGTTGTTCGTAGGGGGTCAGGTCGGGCTTCCAGTAGCGGGTGTCGCCAGTGGGCGTTTTTACCGGATTGAAACGGTCGATGAACTGCACGACTTCCCGGGGCAGAACCGCACGGAACTCGCCCGCTGCAATAACACCGCCCGCGGCAAATGTGCCCAGTTGCACGGCCGACTCAACCACGCCCATGAAGTGCTCGAAGGCTTCAAGGGACAGGCCTTCTGCCCAGTCGATAATGCCTTCGAAGGTTTCGTCGAGTAACTGGTAGGCCATGTAGGCCAGCATCAGCTCGCCTAGAAATGGCACGAACGGCAGCGCCACGAACGCGACGATGTTGATCAGGGCCGAGGCGATTTCACTGAACGAGTCCCATAGCGCCCAGCGCGCTTTCTGGTCGACCATTGCCGTCGACACCGCGACAACACGTGCATCGTTGAGAATCTTGTCGAGCTTGCGCTGGTAGAGATGAGCCCACAGATCCGCTTTGATCGCCGTTGCAGCCATTTGCAGATTTACGCGCTGGGCGGGATTTTCTCTCCAGGTGGGGCGCGGATCGCCAGGTTGAACCGGTTGCCAGGTGATGGGGGTGAGACGGTTGTTCAACTGAGCGAAGAAGTGCCCGCGATCCTCATGGTCGATAAAGCGACTGAAGAACTGTTGATAGTCATGATTGCGCAAGCGCTGGGTCAGCTCCTGGGCGAAGGCGCCGCTGGAGGGATATTCCTTGATCGGGTGTTCAGGATCGTCGGGGATATAGGCCACCACTCGGGCCGCTTCACGCGCACGTTCCAGGTCCGGGGAAAACACCACGATGCCAGTCAGGCGCGCGTTCATGATGGTCAGTTCATGACAGCCCCACGCCTGCCCGTGCAGGCGTAAATGCTGCAGGCCGTCGAGTAAACCAAGGATCAGGCGATGGACATCGCCACCAAGCCGGTTTTGCATGTAAGCCATTTGCAGAGCGGTGTTGAGGGCCGTTTTCTGGCTGTCGCGGATTCTGGCTTGCAAGGTCGCCGCGACCACCGGGTTGCTGATACCCAGGTTTTCTTCGAGGTAGGTTTTGTAGCGTTCGCCAATATTCAGTTCCCGGCACAGTTGAGTGAATGCCGCGATGGGCATTTTTAGCCGGATGTGCGGCAGCTCATTGAACTGCCCAGCAGGGGAAGGCGCACTGATGTAGGTCGAAGCGGCCTCAAAGGCGTCGCCTTCAGTCTCGCTGCTTTCGAAGTTGTGCAGCGCGGCGTCCAGCAACGACACCGTCCAGATGCGTGCCGCGCCCGACTTCAGCCGCAGCCATGGGATATGGTCGGGAATATAAAGACGCAAAAAAGTTTGATGGACGTCCAGCTCCAGGCCGAAGCGCTTTTTCAGCGCTGCAATCAGTAACGGTTCGGCAAAGTCGCTGGCATTTTTCAGCTTGGCCAGGGACTGATCGACGCGATTCTGTGCTTGCCAGTGCAAGGCATTGAGTGTGCGTAATTCGGCGTGCTGGCTGCGGGAGGCGTTAATGAGGCCGGCCGGCAGGCGAGGCTTTGCCTTGCTCAAGGCTTCGCGCTTTTGCGCAGTCGCCTGTGTCAGCCAGCGGGGAATGACGCTCATCAGAGGCTGGTAATGGGTGTCCCTGTTAAAGGGTGGCACCGGATCGAGATAGATAGCATCCGGATTTTCGTTGGTAAGGTTCATGAAGGTTGCCGTTGGCGTTAAGAAGGCTTCAGAAAACACCACGAGCGCCAGCGACGTGCGGTACATATATACCGCCACCATAAAATCCGGATGAGTAAGATCCTCGCAACCTGCCGCAAACCCCCGCAGGCAGTTTAAACTGCGCCTTTGCGACGGTATTTGTCGCATTGCCGTAAACCCGGGCAAAACCTGTGTTTGCGCTATAAGAAGTTGTCGCTTGGCGGCAAGGCCGGGCTGAAAACTGTCCTTACAATCCCCTCATCGCTCGCCAGTTTCAGGCGAGTGTTCCTTTTCAGGAGACTCCGATGTCCGTTGAGCACGCTGCGGTAGAACGCGCCGATTTCGACCAGGTAATGGTTCCCAACTATGCGCCAGCCGCTTTCATTCCTGTGCGTGGTGCCGGTTCCCGTGTTTGGGACCAGTCTGGCCGCGAGCTGATCGACTTCGCCGGCGGGATTGCCGTTAACGTATTGGGCCATGCGCATCCGGCGCTGGTCGCTGCATTGACCGAGCAAGCGAACAAGCTGTGGCACGTGTCCAACGTGTTCACCAATGAGCCGGCCTTGCGCCTGGCCCATAAGCTGGTCGACGCCACGTTTGCCGAGCGCGTGTTCTTCTGCAACTCTGGCGCCGAAGCCAACGAGGCCGCTTTCAAACTGGCCCGTCGCGTGGCCCATGACCGTTTCGGTACCGAGAAGTACGAAATCGTTGCCGCGCTCAACAGCTTCCACGGCCGTACCCTGTTCACCGTGAACGTCGGTGGCCAGTCGAAGTACTCCGATGGCTTCGGTCCGAAGATCACCGGCATCACCCACGTGCCTTACAACGATCTGGCCGCGCTCAAAGCCGCTGTTTCCGACAAGACCTGCGCGGTGGTTCTGGAGCCGATCCAGGGCGAAGGCGGCGTACTGCCCGCCGAGCTGTCTTACCTGCAAGGCGCCCGTGAGCTGTGCGATGCGCATAACGCGCTGCTGGTGTTCGACGAAGTCCAGACCGGTATGGGCCGCAGCGGCAAGCTGTTCGCCTACCAGCATTACGGCGTGACCCCGGACATCCTGACCAGCGCCAAGAGCCTGGGCGGCGGTTTCCCGATCGCGGCGATGCTGACCACTGAAGACCTGGCCAAACACCTGGTCGTCGGCACCCACGGCACCACGTATGGCGGCAACCCGCTGGCGTGCGCGGTCGCTGAAGCGGTGATCGATGTGATCAACACGCCCGAAGTGCTGAATGGCGTCAATGCCAAGCACGACAAGTTCAAGACCCGTCTTGAGCAGATCGGCGAGAAGTATGGCCTGTTCACTGAAGTCCGCGGTCTGGGTTTGCTGCTCGGTTGCGTGCTGAGCGATGCCTGGAAAGGCAAGGCCAAAGACATCTTCAACGCCGCCGAGCGTGAAGGCCTGATGATTCTGCAAGCCGGTCCGGACGTGATTCGTTTCGCCCCAAGCCTGGTGGTTGAAGACGCCGATATCGATGCCGGCCTGGACCGTTTCGAGCGTGCCGCGGCGAAGCTGACGCAAGCCTGATAGACCTTTCGACGCCTGACTGTTCAGGCGTCGTACCGAATTTTTGTACCGGGCCGGATCAAATGTGGGAGCGGGCTTGCTCGCGAAAGCGGTGGGTCAGACAGCAACGATGTTGACTGATGCACCGCTTTCGCGAGCAAGCCCGCTCCCACACTGATCTCTGTGTCTGCAATGACTTCCCGGTTATTTTCCTCATAGAGTTTTTCGAGAAAAGGAGTGACACCATGCTGGTGATGCGCCCCGCGCAAATGGCTGATCTGGGCGAGGTACAGCGTCTGGCTGCGGACAGCCCGATTGGTGTCACTTCCCTGCCGGATGACGTTGAACGCCTGAGCGACAAGATTGCCGCAAGCGAAGCTTCGTTCGCTGCTGAAGTCAGCTTCAACGGCGAAGAGAGCTATTTCTTCGTCCTCGAAGACACGGCCACCGGCAAGCTGGTCGGCTGTTCGGCCATCGTTGCCTCGGCCGGTTATTCCGAGCCGTTCTACAGCTTTCGTAACGAAACGTTCGTGCACGCCTCCCGTGAGCTGAAGATTCACAACAAGATCCACGTGCTCTCCCAGTGCCACGACCTGACTGGCAACAGTTTGCTGACCAGTTTCTACGTGAAGCCGGAGTTGGTGGGTTCGCCTTGGGCTGAGCTCAACTCCCGTGGTCGCCTGTTGTTCGTGGCCAGTCATCCAGAGCGCTTTGCCGATTCGGTTGTGACCGAGATCGTCGGTTACAGCGACGAAAATGGCGACTCGCCGTTCTGGGATGCCATCGGTCGCAACTTCTTCGACCTCAACTACGCCGAAGCCGAGCGTCTGTGTGGCCTGAAAAGCCGCACGTTCCTGGCCGAGCTGATGCCGCATTACCCGATCTACGTGCCGTTGCTGCCGGATTCCGCTCAAGAGGCGATGGGCCAGGTGCACCCACGGGCGCAGATCACTTTCGACATTCTGATGCGCGAAGGCTTCGAGACCGATCACTACATCGACATATTCGACGGTGGCCCGACGCTGCATGCCCGTGTCTCGGGGATCCGTTCGATCGCCCAGAGCCGTGTCGTGCCGGTGAAAATCGGCGAGCCGGTCAAAGGCGCGGGTCGTCAATATCTGGTGGCCAATGCTCAGTTGCAGGATTACCGCGCCGTTTTGCTTGAGCTCGATTACGCGCCGGGCAAACCCGTCACCCTGGATCTTGAAGCGGCCGAAGCCCTGGGCGTCGGTGAAGGTGCCAGCGTGCGCCTGGTGGCGGTTTAACGCCTGCTGCGATGCCTATAAAGAATGAATGCTAAGTAAAGCAGCGAGTTTCACGGGTGGCTCAAGCGGCCCGTTTGAGGAGATAGCATGATTGTTCGTCCCGTACGCAGCAGCGATTTACCCGCTCTGATCGACCTGGCCCGCAGCACCGGCACCGGCCTGACCACCTTGCCGGCCAACGAAGAACGTCTGGCCCATCGGGTCGGCTGGGCCGAGAAGACCTTTCGCGGCGAAGCCGGGCGGGGCGATGCGGACTACCTGTTCGTACTCGAAGACGATAATGGCCGCGTGGTGGGCATTTCCGCCATTGCCGGCGCCGTCGGCCTGCGTGAGCCCTGGTACAACTTCCGGGTCGGCCTGACGGTCAGCGCCTCCCAAGAGCTGAACATCTACCGTGAAATTCCGACGCTGTTCCTGGCCAACGACCTGACTGGCAATTCCGAGTTGTGCTCGTTGTTCCTGCACGCCGATTTCCGCAGTGGCCTCAACGGCCGCATGTTGGCCAAGGCGCGGATGCTGTTCATCGCCGAGTTCCCGCAGCTATTCGGCAACAAGATCATCGCCGAAATGCGCGGTGTGTCTGATGAGGCCGGGCGTTCGCCGTTCTGGGAAAGCCTAGGTCGGCACTTCTTCAAGATGGAATTCAGCCAGGCCGATTACCTCACCGGCGTGGGCAACAAGGCGTTCATCGCCGAACTGATGCCGAAATTCCCGCTGTACACCTGCTTCCTGTCGCCGGATGCGCGTAACGTAATCGGCCAGGTTCACCCGGACACCGAGCCGGCGCTGTCGATGCTCAAGAGCGAAGGTTTCAGCTATCAAGGCTACGTCGATATCTTTGATGCCGGCCCTGCGGTGGAATGCGAAACCACCAAGATCCGCGCGGTGCGCGACAGCCAGGCGCTGGTGCTGGCCATCGGCACCCCGGGTGACGATGCCACGCCGTTCCTGATTCATAACCGCAAGCGCGAAGATTGCCGGATCACTGCCGCACCAGCACGCTTCGCCGCCGGCACGCTGGTGGTCGATCCGCTGACCGCCAAACGTCTTCAACTCAACGCCGGCGATCAAGTGCGCGCCGTTCCGTTGTCTGCTGCTCGGGAGTCGAAATAATGAATTCGCTATACATCGCCGGTGAATGGCTGGCCGGTCAGGGTGAAAGCTTTCAATCGGTAAACCCGGTGACCCAGCAAGTGCTGTGGGCCGGCGAAGGCGCCACGGCCGGTCAGGTCGAATCGGCTGTGCAGGCTGCGCGTCAAGCGTTCCCGGGTTGGGCCCGTCGTACCCTGGAAGAGCGCATCAGCGTGCTGGAAGCCTTTGCCGCAGCGTTGAAGAATCACGCTGACGAGCTGGCTCGCACCATCGGTGAAGAAACCGGTAAACCCCTGTGGGAAGCGGCGACTGAAGTCACCAGCATGGTCAACAAAATTGCCATCTCGGTGCAGAGCTATCGCGAACGTACCGGCGAGAAGAGCGGCCCGTTGGGCGACGCCACTGCGGTATTGCGCCACAAACCGCACGGCGTGGTGGCGGTGTTTGGTCCTTACAACTTCCCCGGTCACTTGCCGAACGGTCACATCGTGCCGGCGCTGCTGGCCGGTAACAGTGTGCTGTTCAAGCCGAGTGAGCTGACCCCGAAAGTGGCCGAGCTGACGGTCAAATGCTGGATCGAAGCCGGTCTTCCGGCCGGCGTGCTGAACCTGCTGCAAGGCGCCCGCGAAACCGGTATCGCCCTGGCGGCGAACCCGGGCATCGACGGTCTGTTCTTCACCGGTTCCAGCCGCACCGGCAATCACCTGCACCAGCAGTTTGCCGGTCGTCCGGACAAGATCCTCGCGCTGGAAATGGGCGGTAACAACCCGCTGGTGGTGGATCAGGTCGCGGACCTCGATGCCGCTGTTTACACCATCATTCAGTCGGCCTTCATTTCTGCCGGTCAGCGATGCACCTGCGCCCGCCGCTTGCTGGTGCCGCAAGGCGCGTGGGGCGATACGCTGCTGGCGCGTCTGGTGGCAGTCAGCTCGACGATTGAAGTCGGTGCGTTCGATCAGCAACCGGCGCCATTCATGGGCTCGGTGATTTCCCTTGGCGCTGCGAAAGCCCTGATGGATGCGCAAGAACATCTGCTGGCCAATGGCGCCGTGGCGCTGTTGGAAATGACTCAGCCCCAGGCTCAGGCAGCCTTGCTGACCCCGGGCATTCTGGACGTAACGGCGGTTGCCGATCGCCCGGACGAAGAGCTGTTCGGTCCGCTGCTGCAAGTGATCCGCTACGCTGATTTTGAAGCGGCGATCGCTGAAGCCAACGACACCGACTATGGCTTGGCGGCTGGTTTGCTGTCGGATTCCGAAGCGCGCTATCAGCAGTTCTGGCTGGAAAGCCGGGCTGGTATCGTTAACTGGAACAAGCAACTGACCGGTGCGGCGAGCAGCGCGCCATTCGGCGGTGTCGGCGCCTCGGGCAACCATCGCGCCAGCGCCTACTACGCCGCGGATTATTGCGCGTACCCGGTGGCCTCGCTGGAAACCCCGAGCCTGGTGTTGCCAGCCACCCTCACGCCAGGCGTGAAGATGGTCTAACGCCCAATCGCGGGCAAGCCCGCTCCCACAGGATTTGCGTCGGTCACAACATGTGTGAACACCTCCGAACCTGTGGGAGCCGGGCTTGCCGCGATGGCCGCGACTCGGTCGCACTGAACAGTTAGTTACTGAAGCCTATAACAACAGATTCTCGTGGAGCCTCGCTGATGAAATCCTATGAAGTCAATTTTGACGGTCTAGTGGGGCCGACCCATAACTACGGCGGCCTGTCCTACGGCAACGTCGCATCCCAGAGCAACAGCCAGCAGTCTTCGAACCCGAAGGAAGCCGCGCTACAGGGCTTGGCGAAGATGAAAGCGCTAATGGAAATGGGCTTTCAGCAAGGCGTCTTGGCGCCCCAGGAACGTCCGGACGTCGCCGCATTGCGCCGACTGGGTTTCAGCGGTACCGATGCTCAGGTGATCGAGCGCGCCGCCAAAGAGGCCATGCCGCTGCTGGTTGCCAGTTGCTCGGCGTCGAGCATGTGGGTGGCGAACGCCGCCACGGTCAGCCCGAGCGCAGACACCGCCGATGGCCGCGTGCATTTCACCGCCGCCAACCTGAACTGCAAATACCACCGCAGCATCGAACACCCGACCACCAGCCGCGTACTGGGGGCGATGTTCGCCGATCAGAAGCACTTTGCTCACCACTCCGCTTTGCCAGCCGTGGCGCAGTTCGGTGATGAAGGCGCGGCCAACCACACCCGTTTCTGCCGAGACTACGGTGAAGCCGGCGTCGAGTTTTTCGTGTTCGGTCGCAGCGCGTTCGACACCCGTTACCCGAATCCGCAGAAGTACCCGGCACGCCAGACGCTCGAAGCGTCCCAGGCTGTCGCGCGTCTGCACGGCCTGAGCGATGACGGCGTGGTCTATGCCCAGCAGAATCCTTCGGTGATCGATCAGGGCGTGTTCCACAACGACGTGATCGCGGTGGGTAACGGCGAGGTGTTGTTCTATCACGAGGACGCCTTCCTCGACACCGAGCAGATGCTGGCTGAACTGCAAGGCAAACTCGCAAAAGTCGGTGGGAAATTTCAGTCGATCTGCGTACCGCGTTCCGCGGTCACCGTGGAAGACGCGGTACGTTCCTACCTGTTCAATAGTCAGCTGCTGTCGCGTCCTGACGGCTCCATGCTATTGATCGTGCCCGAAGAATGCCGTGGCAACGAGCGTGTCTGGCAATACCTGCAAGGCCTGACCAGCTCGGGCGGCTTGATCCGCGAAGTGAAAGTTTTCGATCTCAAGCAGAGCATGCAGAACGGCGGTGGCCCGGCTTGCCTGCGGTTGCGCGTCGCACTTAACGAAACCGAACTGGCGGCCGTCAACCAAGGGGTTATCATGACGGCACCGTTGTACGGCACATTGACCGAATGGGTCGACAAGCACTACCGCGACCGCATGACCGAAAACGATCTCGCGGACCCGCAATTGCTGCTTGAGTGCCGGACGGCACTGGATGAACTGACGCAAATCCTTAAACTGGGCGCGGTTTATCCATTCCAGATCAATTGAAAGTCGGCGCATGAATTGAATGCGCCGCGCTATCTCCAGACGAGAGCGTAAAACATGAGCGATACCCTGCAGCTGATCCTTGAAGACACCGACGGCACGCAACTGGAAACTTCCTGCACCCGCGTCGCGGTCATGTGGCAAGGCAAAGAGCTGTGGATCCAGCAGGACGGCCGCGGCCAGCTGCTGATCGGCGTGGACGTCGAAGAAGGTGACGCTGAATACGCCAATCTGCTGCTGCGCCCATTGGCGACTAATCTGGTAAGTTTGCAACTGGAGATGGAACCGGCCGACGTCGGCGATGATGAGGACCACGTACACGGCCCGGATTGCAATCACGACCACTAAGGAAACCGCTCTATGCTCGCCCTCGGCAAACTGCTTGAACTGACCCTCGCCGGCCGCGAACCGGCGGAGAAGACTCAACTGACTGTCGAAGGCGTGCGCATGCGCTGGTTGAGCGAAGGTGCGCTGGAAGTCCGGCCACCTGAAGCTCGCGACAATGGCCTGGACCTGCTGCTATCGGCCGGCATCCATGGCAACGAAACAGCGCCGATCGAGTTGCTCGATCGCCTGTTGCATGACATCGCCCGTGGTGACTTGAAGCCGCGCGCACGTATTCTGTTTCTGTTCGGCAACCCCGAGGCCATCCGCCGGGGTGAGCGTTTCATCGAGCAGGACGTCAATCGGCTGTTCAACGGCCGTCACGAACAAACCAGTGGTTCCGAAGCCTTGCGCGCATGTGAGCTGGAGCGGCTGGCGGCAACTTTCTTCAGCCTGCCGGATCGCGATCGCCTGCATTACGACCTGCACACGGCGATCCGTGGCTCGAAAATTGAGCAGTTCGCCCTGTATCCCTGGAAAGAAGGTCGTCAGCATTCACGCCAGGAACTGGCTCGCCTGCGCGCAGCCGGCATGGAGGCGGTGCTGTTGCAGAACAAACCTTCCATCGTCTTCAGCTCCTATACCTACGACAAGCTCGATGCCGAGTCCTTCACCCTGGAACTCGGCAAGGCCCGGCCGTTCGGGCAGAACGATGGGGTCAACGTCGACCTTCTTGAAACCCGTCTGAAGCAGATCATCGAAGGCAACGAGCCGCCAATCTCCGAGGACGGGCTGGATGGCTTGCAGTTGTTCAGCGTCGCGCGGGAAGTGATCAAGCACAGCGATAACTTCCGCCTGAACCTGCCGGCGGATATCGAAAACTTTTCGGAGCTGGATGTGGGTTATGTGCTGGCCGAGGATATCGCCAATACCCGCTGGATCATCGAAGAGCAGGGCGCCCGGATCATCTTCCCGAACCCCAAGGTCAAGAACGGCCTGCGCGCCGGCATCCTGATTGTGCCGACCACCGCCGAAAACCTCGCCTGATTCAAATATCGGACCCGACCTGGATCCCTGTAGGAGCTGTCGAGTGAAACGAGGCTGCGATCTTTTGATCTTGTTGTTTAAAAATCAAAAGATCGCAGCCTCGTTTCACTCGACAGCTCCTACAGGTTCAAGGATGAATCAGACGGCTACCGCGCGAGACTCACTACGACGCAACGCCCGCATCTTGTGCAGCGTATCCGCGCACGTCTTCGCCGCTTCCTGGCCTTTATGCACGAAATGCTCGAAGAAGAACTTCTGATGTTCTTCGCCGGCATGGAAGTGATGAGGGGTCAAAACCACCGAGAACATCGGCACTTCGGTTTCCAGCTGCACCTGCATCAGGCCGCTGATTACTGACTGGGCGACGAATTCGTGGCGATAGATGCCGCCGTCGACCACCAGGCCCGCTGCGACGATGCCGGCATAACGACCCGACTTGGCCAGCAGTTTGGCATGCAGCGGAATTTCAAAGGCGCCGCCGACTTCGAAGAAATCGATGTCCGACTCCTGATAACCCTGAGCAATCATTTCGGCGACGAAGCCTTTACGGCTCTGGTCGACGATTTCCTTGTGCCAGCAGGCCTGGATGAACGCGACGCGCTCGCCCTGATGGTTTTTGCTTTTGCTATCGATTGCGGTGGGTTGCATGTTCTGACTCCTGTTTGTGTGAAAAACAGGGCGTTATGAATCGAATGGGATTTAAGGATACGCAGGCACAAGTGCCTGCGGACGGCGCTTTGGTACAGAACCTGGGCGACGCCAATCCCGTTCTCTCTTCATCCGGACTATGACCGTCGGCCCCGGGATCACACCGGGTCTGCTGACCTTGCCGCCATCACAGCCATTGCCGTGCTGCCGCCAAGCGCTCGCGGGCTATGCGCATTGCGCGCAATTACCGCCGGTGGGGAGTTGCACCCCGCCCTGAGAACGTTTTTGCCGCCAGATTGTTTGGCGGCGAAGCGTTTTTAACACAGATTTCCGGCGCGCGCATAGCCAATGCCTGTCACGAAACCTGTGGGAGCGGGCTTGCTCGCGAATACGGACTGCCAGTCGACAATGATGTTGCCTGACACACCGCATTCGCGAGCAAGCCCGCTCCCACATGGATTGCGTTTTTTCGAAGGCATAATCAGTCTTTTCCTCGCGCAAGGCTTGATTATTTGTCGGCATGACCGCAGTAATTCCTTCCTGAAAGGGATTTCCCCCTGCTTACCGAGGCCAGATTCATGAGCGTTATCGATCTTCGCAGCGACACCGTCACCCAACCGACCGCAGGGATGCTCGACGCGATGGCGAATGCAGCCACCGGTGACGACGTTTATGGCGAAGATCCGACGGTCAACCGTCTGGAAGCCGAACTGGCAAAACGACTAGGCTTTGCCCAGGCCCTGTTTGTCCCGACGGGCACCATGAGCAACTTGCTCGGCCTGATGGCCCACTGCGATCGCGGTGACGAATACATTGTCGGACAACAGGCTCACACCTATAAGTACGAAGGAGGTGGCGCGGCAGTGCTCGGTTCGATCCAGCCCCAGCCGCTGGAAGTGCAGGCTGATGGTTCGCTGGACCTGGCGCAGGTCGCCGCTGCGATTAAACCGGATGACTTCCATTTCGCCCGCACCCGTTTGCTGGCATTGGAAAACACCATGCAGGGCAAGGTTTTGCCGCTGGAGTATCTGGCCCGGGCGCGCCGTTTCACTCATGAAAATGGCCTGGCGCTGCATCTGGATGGCGCGCGGCTCTACAACGCGGCAGTCAAACTCGGTGTCGATGCGCGGGAGATCACTCAGCATTTCGATTCGGTTTCGGTCTGCCTGTCCAAAGGTCTGGGGGCGCCGATCGGTTCGGTGCTCTGCGGCTCGGTCGAGTTGATCGCCAAGGCGCGGGGTCTGCGCAAGATGGTTGGCGGCGGCATGCGTCAGGCCGGGATTCTCGCTGCGGCGGGGCTTTATGCGCTGGATAACAATATTCAACGCCTGGCCGACGACCATGCCAACGCACAAATGCTGGCCGACGGCCTGCGAGCAGCGGGTTATGAGGTCGAGCCGGTGCAGACCAATATGGTTTACGTGCAGATGGGCGAGAAGGCCGAAGCGATCAGGGCCTTCGCCGCGACACGCGGGATCAAACTCAGCGCTGCCGGTCGTCTGCGAATGGTCACGCACATGGACGTCAATCGTGCGCAAATCGAGCAAGTCGTCGCTACATTTGCCGACTTTTCTCACAACTGACCGTGTTAGCCGTCCAATTGACTGTTTGTATCGTACAAACACACTGTACCTGGTCACTAACGCCGATATAATGCGGCCCTTTGCCGTCGCTTCGTCTGTTGACGTTTCGCACAGGCCTTTGGCCGCAGCCTCCGTGGAAGAACCTAATGAAAAGCGCAGAAATCCGTGAAGCCTTCCTTCGCTTCTTCGAAGAGCAAGGCCACACCCGTGTAGCCTCCAGCTCTTTGATTCCGGGCAACGACCCAACCCTGCTGTTCACTAACGCGGGGATGAACCAGTTCAAGGACTGCTTTCTGGGCCAGGAAAAGCGCGCGTACACCCGCGCTGTAAGCAGCCAGAAATGCGTGCGCGCCGGCGGCAAGCACAACGACCTGGAAAACGTCGGTTATACCGCCCGTCACCACACCTTCTTCGAAATGCTGGGTAACTTCAGTTTCGGTGATTATTTCAAGCGTGACGCCATCACCTACGCCTGGAACTTCCTGACCTCCGAAAAGTGGCTGAACCTGCCGAAAGAAAAGCTCTGGGTCACCGTCTACGCCAGCGATGATGAGGCGTACGACATCTGGACCAAGGACATCGGCGTGCCGGCCGAGCGCATGGTTCGTATCGGCGACAACAAGGGCGCCCCGTACGCGTCCGACAACTTCTGGACCATGGGCGATACCGGCCCGTGTGGTCCTTGCACCGAGATTTTCTATGATCACGGCGCCGACATCTGGGGTGGCCCACCGGGCTCGCCGGAAGAAGACGGCGACCGTTACATCGAAATCTGGAACAACGTGTTCATGCAGTTCAACCGCACCGCCGATGGCGTGTTGCACCCGTTGCCAGCGCCGTCGGTGGACACCGGCATGGGCCTGGAGCGGATCAGTGCCGTGCTGCAGCACGTTCACTCGAACTATGAAATCGACCTGTTCCAGAGCCTGCTGAGCGCATCGGCCAAGGCCATCGGTTGCACCAACGATGCTCAGGCGTCGCTGAAAGTCGTGGCTGACCACATCCGTTCCTGCGGCTTCCTGATTGCCGACGGCGTGCTGCCGTCCAACGAAGGTCGCGGTTATGTGCTGCGCCGGATCATTCGTCGCGCTTGCCGTCACGGCAACAAACTGGGCGCCAAGGGCAGCTTCTTCTACCAGATCGTTGCGGCCCTGGTCGCCGAGATGGGCGAAGCGTTCCCTGAGCTGAAATCGCAACAGGCGCACATCGAGCGCGTGCTGAAGGCCGAAGAAGAGCAATTCGCCAAGACCCTGGAACAGGGCCTGAAGATCCTCGAGCAGGATCTGGCCGAACTCAAAGGCGACGTGGTGCCGGGCGATGTAGTGTTCAAGCTTTACGACACGTACGGCTTCCCGATGGACCTGACCGGCGACATCGCCCGTGAGCGTAACCTGACCATCGACGAAGAAGGTTTCGAGCGCGAAATGGAAGCCCAGCGCGTCCGTGCCCGTTCCGCCAGTTCCTTCGGCATGGACTACAACAGCCTGGTCAAGGTTGATGTGGCCACCGAATTCACCGGTTACACCGCCCACAGCGGTTCCGCCAAAATCGTTGCCCTCTATAAAGACGGGCAATCAGTTGACGTGCTGAGCGAAGGCGAAGAGGGCGTGGTCGTTCTCGATCAGACGCCGTTCTATGCCGAATCCGGTGGTCAGATTGGTGATTGCGGCTTCCTCCAGGCTGGCGCTGCGCGTTTCGACGTGCGCGACACCACCAAGACCGGCGGCGCGTTCCTGCATCACGGTGTGCTGGATTCGGGCAGCCTGATCGTTGGTGCTCCGGTCGAGACTCATGTCGATGCCGACGTGCGTCATGCGACGTCGCTGAACCACTCCGCCACCCACTTGCTGCACGCCGCGTTGCGCCAAGTGCTGGGCGAACATGTTCAGCAGAAAGGCTCGCTGGTCGACAGTCAGCGTCTACGCTTTGACTTCAGCCACTTCGAGGCGATCAAGCCTGAGCAGTTGAAGGCGCTGGAAGACATCGTCAACGCCGAGATTCGCAAGAATTCCCTGGTTGAAACCGAAGAAACCGACATCGAAACCGCCAAGCAAAAAGGCGCCATGGCGCTGTTCGGCGAGAAGTACGGCGACAGCGTACGCGTGCTGAGCATGGGCGATTTCTCTGTCGAGTTGTGTGGCGGTATTCACGCCACCCGTACCGGCGACATCGGCCTGCTGAAAATCATCAGCGAAGGCGGTGTGGCCTCCGGTGTGCGTCGTATCGAGGCATTGACCGGCGCAGCAGCGCTGGCCTACTTGAACGCGGCTGAAGAACAACTCAAGGACGCGGCCAACCTGGTCAAAGGTAGCCGCGATAACCTGATCGACAAGCTGTCGGCTGTGCTGGAGCGCAACCGTCTGCTGGAGAAGCAACTCGAGCAGTTGCAGGCCAAGGCGGCCAGTGCGGCGGGCGACGATCTGTCGGCTTCTGCCCTGGACGTCAAAGGCGTGAAAGTGCTGGCCGTGCGTTTGGACGGTCAGGATGGCAAGGCGCTGTTGGCGCTGGTCGATCAACTGAAAAACAAACTCGGCCGCGCAGTGATCCTGCTCGGCAGTGTCCATGAGGAAAAGGTCGTGCTGGTTGCAGGCGTGACCAAAGACCTGACTGGCCAACTCAAAGCCGGTGATTTGATGAAACAGGCTGCTGCGGCAGTGGGCGGGAAGGGCGGTGGTCGTCCAGACATGGCGCAGGGCGGCGGTGTTGACGCTGGCGCACTGGATGCCGCATTGGCCCTGACCGTTCCATTTGTAGAGCAGGGTTTATAAGGCAATGTGTCTGGCCCGCGGTCTAGTGGCGGGCCAGAACGTTGTTTGAGTGATTATTGGGCGCCCTTCATGGGCAGAGGCGGCTTTGAAATGGCTTTGATCGTACAGAAATTTGGAGGCACCTCAGTCGGCACTGTCGAGAGAATCGAGCAGGTCGCCGACAAGGTTAAGAAATTCCGCGAAGCGGGCGATGACCTGGTGGTTGTGCTGTCTGCAATGAGCGGCGAGACCAACCGTCTGATCGATCTGGCCAAGCAAATCAGTGGCGACGGCCAGCCGGTTCCTCGTGAGCTGGATGTGATCGTATCCACCGGTGAGCAGGTGACGATTGCACTGTTGGCCATGGCGCTGATCAAGCGTGGCGTGCCAGCGGTGTCATACACCGGCAATCAGGTACGGATTCTGACGGATAGCGCGCACAATAAAGCGCGTATCTTGCAGATTGATGACCAGAAGATTCGCGGTGACCTGAAGGCCGGTCGTGTGGTGGTTGTCGCCGGTTTCCAGGGCGTCGACGAGCACGGCAATATCACCACCCTCGGTCGTGGCGGTTCCGACACCACCGGCGTGGCGCTGGCGGCAGCCCTGAAGGCTGACGAATGCCAGATCTACACCGATGTCGACGGCGTCTACACCACCGATCCGCGTGTGGTGTCCGTGGCTCAGCGCCTGGACAAGATCACCTTCGAAGAGATGCTGGAAATGGCCAGCCTCGGTTCCAAGGTGTTGCAGATCCGTGCGGTGGAATTCGCCGGCAAGTACAACGTTCCGCTGCGCGTACTGCACAGCTTCAAGGAGGGTCCGGGCACCCTCATTACTATTGATGAAGAGGAAACCATGGAACAGCCGATCATTTCCGGCATCGCTTTCAACCGCGATGAAGCCAAGCTGACCATCCGTGGCGTGCCAGACACCCCGGGCGTGGCGTTCAAGATTCTCGGCCCGATCAGTGCCGCGAACATCGAAGTCGACATGATCGTGCAGAACGTTGCGCACGATAACACCACCGACTTCACCTTCACCGTGCACCGCAACGACTACCAGGCTGCGCAAACCGTGCTGGAAAACACCGCTCGTGAGATCGGTGCCCGTGAAGTCGTTGGCGACACCAAAATCGCCAAGGTCTCGATCGTCGGCGTCGGCATGCGCTCCCACGCAGGTGTGGCCAGCCGTATGTTCGAATCCCTGGCGAAAGAGAGCATCAACATCCAGATGATCTCGACCTCGGAAATCAAGGTGTCCGTGGTGATCGAAGAGAAGTACCTGGAACTGGCTGTGCGCGCTCTGCACACGGCTTTCGAACTGGATGCGCCAGCCCGACAGGGCGAGTAATACGTTCCCCCAAGGGCGCGGTCTGACCGCGCCCTTCGTTTTTTTGAATGGCGCGTACCAAAACTGTTCTTTTGCTCGCGCTAGTCAATACTCAGGCATGTAGGGCTGCGATCGTTCCGGTTGTAGGTCGAATGCCTTTTTTTTGCAGACTGTTGTCCCTGAAATGAAATGCGTGAGGAGAAAGGTATGCTGATTCTGACTCGTCGGTGCGCAGAAAGCCTGATTATTGGTGATGGCGAAATCACTGTGACCGTGCTCGGCGTAAAAGGAAATCAAGTGCGTATCGGTGTCAACGCCCCGAAAGAGGTTGCTGTGCATCGTGAAGAAATTTACCTGCGTATAAAGAAAGAGAAGGACGAAGAACCAAGCCATTAATTTTTATCGTTTTTTATGTTTGCAAACGGGGAAAAGGTTGGTTAAGATACGCCCCGTGTTGCGGAGAGCTGGCCGAGTGGCCGAAGGCGCTCCCCTGCTAAGGGAGTACACCTCAAAAGGGTGTCGGGGGTTCGAATCCCCCGTTCTCCGCCATTATTTGCGTAGTACGTTGTAATCTGGCTTCTTCGGTAAGTTGTTGAAATTACTAGAAAAAAGCGCTTTACAAAAAGATTCAACGGCCTATAATGCGCGGCAACAAATGCACTCGTAGCTCAGCTGGATAGAGTACTCGGCTACGAACCGAGCGGTCACAGGTTCGAATCCTGTCGAGTGCACCATTTAAGAGTTGTTTGCAGTAATGTGAATAACTTGGCTTCAACCAGTTGTGATCTGGTATAAAAACACAAATGCACTCGTAGCTCAGCTGGATAGAGTACTCGGCTACGAACCGAGCGGTCACAGGTTCGAATCCTGTCGAGTGCACCAAACAACAAAAAGCCCGCGTTTAACGCGGGCTTTTTGCCGTCTGCGATTTGGCTTTTCCTTTAGTACAACCTTTCTCATCAAACTCTATATGAGCACTGCGCCCTCGCTTGTTGTCGTAGCGATAGCTTGTGGCTGAATTGCGGGTGGTGATCTTGTCGGGTTTGCCGAGCGCACTTTCGACGTCCTGCTGACTCATGCCAGCGACGACCCGCTGATTGATGATTGCTATGCGGCGTTCCTTCGCGCTGAGCAGATCTCCACATTTGCCTTCGGATTGACCAACGACCGTCGGCTCTCTCCTTTGCAATTTCTTACTTGGTATTTCGCGAGACTCGGCCTCCGGCATCAGAGGCATCACGCTGCCTGGCAGAAATGTGCGTACGTCGTGTGCTGAGAGGCTTTCTCCAGCCGTACAGCTCAAGGTTGTGAAGGTGATATGCCCATTGACGGCTTCGCACCGGTGAACGGTCGTGGCGAGCACTTGAGGCGGTAGGCAGAGCAGGGCGGCTAGCAAATATTGAGCAATCGATGGCATTCGGCGTCCTCCATGACGGTCTTCATCAAGGGTAGTCATTACATTTTCAGGTGGCGGTGTGTTTTCTTTTCAGGATGAGTCGTCGCAATTTCATGGATCAGGATGGCGCTCAGGTTTATCTCGCAAGCACTTGTTTCAGCCGCGATTTTTTAACGTTTAAAACCGTCATGCGGTGTTATCATTGCGCCCGTCAGCCCCGCCGGGGCTTGTGGAATACCTCCATGGACTTACCCAGTAGTTACTCAGTATCCCGTTTTTACAATCATGAATTGACTGATTGATCCTTCCGGCGTGCCCCGCTGCTGGGAGTGGAGTTCGCCTATGTCTGAAGTTGAAGTAAAGAAAACGCAGGAAAGCTTGCAGGACCGCCTCGCTCAAGTCGTTGAGCTGTTGCAGCGCCAGCGAGTGGTCGAAGACCTGACTCATCGCCAGGAAGGTCCGCATCACGACCGGGTCGAGAACCTGGTTCACCGGCAAAACCTCGTCGAGTTGCAACGCAAGCTCGATGACCTGCACTCCGCCGACGTTGCCTACATCCTTGAAGCCTTGCCGCTGGACGATCGCCTGACGGTCTGGCAATTGGTCAAGGCTGATCGCGACGGCGACATTCTGCTCGAAGTATCCGATTCGGTTCGTGAAACCCTGATCGCCGACATGGACGATCACGAGCTCCTGGCGGCGGCCAAGGACATGGATGCCGACGAACTCGCTGACCTGGCCTCCGAGCTGCCGCGAGATGTCGTCCACGAGCTGATGGAAACCCTCGATAATCAACAGCGTGAGCGCGTCCGCTCCGCGTTGTCCTATGACGAGGAGCAGGTCGGTGCGCTGATGGACTTCGAGATGGTGACTATCCGTGAGGATGTCAGTCTCGAAGTGGTTTTGCGTTACCTGCGCCGTCTCAAAGAGCTGCCAAGCCACACCGACAAATTGTTCGTGGTCGATTACGACGGCGTGCTCAAGGGCGTATTGCCGATCAAGCGTCTGCTGGTCAACGACCCGGAAAAGCAGGTGTCGGAAGTCATGGCCAGCGACCCGGTGAGTTTTCATCCGGACGAAGACGCTTATGAGGCGGCTCAGGCGTTCGAACGTTACGACTTGATCTCGGCACCGGTAGTCGACAAGAACGGCAAGCTGATCGGTCGTCTGACCATCGATGAAATGGTCGACCTGATTCGTGAAGAGAGCGAAAACGAAGTTCTCAACATGGCGGGTCTGCGTGAAGAAGAAGATATTTTCGCGTCAGTCTGGAAATCCCTGCGCAACCGTTGGGCCTGGCTGGCGGTGAACCTGATTACCGCGTTCATTGCATCGCGGGTGATCGGCCTGTTCGAAGGCTCGATCGAGAAACTGGTAGCCCTCGCGGCATTGATGCCGATCGTCGCCGGTATCGGCGGCAACTCGGGTAACCAGACGATCACCATGATCGTTCGGGCCATGGCGCTGGACCAGGTCAGTACCGGTAATACGTCGCGACTGATGCGCAAGGAATTGGCGGTTGGCTTGATCAATGGTTTGGTCTGGGGTGGCGTGATTGGCGTGGTGGCCTATCTGCTTTATGGCAGTTGGTCCCTGGGCGTGGTGATGACAGCCGCCATGACGCTTAATCTGTTGCTTGCGGCATTGATGGGGGTTTTGATTCCGATGACCCTGGCGCGGCTTGGGCGCGACCCGGCAATGGGCGCCAGTGTGATGATCACCGCCATGACTGACAGTGGCGGCTTTTTCATCTTCCTCGGACTGGCGACGATTTTCCTGCTTTGATGTACTTGTTCTAAAAGAACCCGCCAAAATCCGGCGGGTTTTTTTTAGGCAAATTTCAGGCAAAAAAAAGCCAGCGATTACGCTGGCTCGAGCTTTCGGGATGAATCAGGAAGCGTCTGCGGCCATTTCGGCGTCGTGGGCGATCAGCGAAACCAGAGCGTTTTGCTGGCGGTGGGAGAGCTGGCGGAAGCGCTGCAGCAGTTCGCGTTCATGCAGAGACAGTTCGGGGCTGTCCAGGCGCATGCTCAATTCTTCACCCAACGCGCCTTCCTGAATAAGGCTTTGCTCAAGGCGCGCGATGATTTCGGAATTCATGCTGCGATGATGATTGCGAGCCACCTCGGCAATGCGTTCACGCATTCCGTCTGGCAGACGTACGACAAACTTGTCAGCCGTACGGCTGGAATAAATTGCCTGTTTCAATGGGCGCATATATTTAACCGGTTAGTTCAGGGGAGCGGTTCTCGGGGATTGGCCGCAGGATGTCAGATAGGACAAGCACTCTGGCCAAATGTTCAACCTGAATTGGTAGAGGCGCGCATCATGCCTCAAATTAGCCAGATCATTGGCGTCAATTCTGTGACAAATATTGATCTGGGTAAAGGCTTAATGCCAGCACCTATTATCAGAAATGCGGACTGGTTTGAAAATAATCCATGAGTCCGTATCGCTGAACCGCGTCCTCTTGCCCGACAGGTGATGCCCGAAGACGCCTGAAGGTGCATGCTATGCGGATTCGATCCTTGTTCCTTACCTTATACAGGATAGTGGCAAATGGCCGATTTACTAGTCTGGGCGTATGGCGCGGGATGATTTCAGGATGGGTGGCAGGCTAATTTATTTAATGGGGCCTTCGGGATCCGGCAAGGACAGCCTCATCGAAGCCCGCTCGCGAGCCGTTGCGCGCACATAATTGTGAAGTCGTGCGTCGCGTTATTACACGCTCGGCGGAATCGGTGGGTGAAGACGCCATCGAGGTGTCCAGCGAAGAGTTCGAACAACGCAGAGCCAACGGGGATTTTGCGCTGTCGTGGCAGGCCAATGGGCTGAGTTACGGTATTCCTGTGTGCATCGACCAATGGCTCGCGGACGGTCGTGATGTGTTGGTCAACGGTTCACGCGGGCACCTGGCAGAAGCACAACAGCGCTATCCCACGCTATTGCCGGTGCTATTGACGGTCAAGGGTGAAGCCCTGCGCGAGCGCCTTTTACGGCGGGGGCGTGAGAGCCCGGCAGAAATTGAAGCAAGACTGCGCCGTAATGCGCTGTTTACGGCTGATGAGTCAATCGGTGATTCGCAGATCCGCCGACTCGATAACTCCGGCGACCTTGCTGGCACGGTCGCCAATCTTCTGAAGCTGCTGAGCCTCAGCGCAGAACCGGATCGAACTTGATCTTGCGCCCGGCGATCAGCGCCAGCACGAACAGAGCACCAAACACGCCGCAAGCAATCAGGGGCAGGGTAACGACCGTGTCCTCGACCAATGACAAATGAAGGATGCCACTCAGTAAGGCGAGGACGAAAAATCCTGCGGCTGATTTAGACATGCTGCTGTGCTCCTGATGGGGTGATTCAAAATACCAAGCGTTCGAAAGACTGTGTGCGCAGCTGAATAATTTCTTGGCTCACCTCTTGGCCGACAACACTGCGTTGATCGTTCGTGACTGCCAATTGAGGCGTTTTTTGCAGTTGCAGGTAATGAGGGATGCGTTGAGTAATTGTTGTCGCGTCGTTTTCGGGGAAGAAATGAAAACCCATCAGAACCGCCAAAGCGACCGCGTTCGCAACTAACAGAGCGCTGTTCATGGGCTGACCTCCTGTGTTCTGTGAGAACAGCCGAAGCAGCCCGCATGCCAAAAGTCTAACGGCTATTAAATCCTTTAAAAACAATGAATTAAGATATTTTTGCAAAAAGCCCACATTGCATTTTGCAATGATGGCATTTTGCGGTGATGCAATTTGCACGGCAAACAAAGCCGCGCTCCCGTGAGGCATCTGCCTACACTTAAAAAGCCTACGGACGACATGACAAAAGCGGGCCTGCCCGTTAACATGCACGCCGTCCATCGCTGCGCATTCCTTTGCGGGCGACTTGTGTCTCAGTAGCTCAATTGGATAGAGCATCCCCCTCCTAAGGGGAAGGTTGGCAGTTCTTATCTTGCATTGCGTCTGGGTGCATCAGAAAGAGTTTAACTGGAATGCTCCCTAGCTTCCTTTTAAAGGAGAAGGACTCAGCAGTTGACTGGGAGTGATATCAAGAGATCTGACTGACTGAAAACGGTCTATGGTGCGCGGGCGAAGATGTAGAGGTGTATGCTTTACGAGTTAACGCCTTGTTTTTCCAGTTCTTTACTTGAATCCAGCCGCAAAAAAATCCAAGATGTACACGTTACGTCCTCTTAGTTCAACGGATAGAACGAGCCCCTCCTAAGGGCTAGATGCAGGTTCGATTCCTGCAGGGGACACATCCTTTCAGCGGTTCTGCCTTCGTATGGGCACCTTACGGATGGATTTCGACCTTGGGCCTTTTCTAGCTGCTCCTGGCAAGCTTCAAACCCTACGCTTACCTTGCTGCATTCGTTCATCCGATCCACATTCTTCTGATTGCTGCCATAGCGCACGTTACTGCTGCACGGTTTTGCCATTGACAGGGCGCTAACCCTGAACTGATTTCCACGGGATCCCATAAGCCGGCGCAAAGCACAAGGCTACAGATCTTCTGCGATACATAACTCACCCCTCGACGCAAAGCTCTCGGCATCGCACTGATCGCCGCTAGTCCTTCTGCCAGTACCGATACACCGTGGAGCTGGCCAATCCAAGCTTCCGCGCCACCTCAGCCTGACTCAATCCTAAAGCTTTCAGTTTGTCGGCGCTGATTGAAAACTGACCCACCCTGCCGATTGAAAATTGACCCAGGGCGGATTGCTGATTTTTGCCCCAGCAATTGTGGATAAGCTTAGCAGCAGTGTCCCAGTGAGAAGAGGCATCAAGCCCCACCGCATAACGGCATGCGGCAGGGTGTTTACGGTGCAGATCAAAACGGCTCGTCGTCCTCGATACCGTCCTTTCGCTTTCGTTCACGTGACTTGATCTTCGTCTGAGTGGCCAGGCTGCTGTTTTGCAGTCGGTAGGACTCGTTGCCCGTTTCGACGATGTGGCAGTGGTGTGTCAGCCGATCCAGCAACGCAGTGGTCATCTTGGCGTCGCCAAACACACTCGACCATTCCGAGAAGCTGAGGTTGGTGGTGATAACCACGCTGGTGTGCTCGTACAGCTTGGATAGCAGGTGAAATAACAGGGCGCCACCGCTCTGGCTGAAGGGCAAATACCCCAGTTCGTCGAGTATCACCAGGTCTGTGCGAAGCAGTCCTTGGGTGATTCGGCCTGCCTTTCCATCGTATTTTTCGCGCTCCAGCAAGTTGACCAAATCCACCGTGGAGTAGAAGCGCACGCGTTTGTTATGCGTCGTGATCCCGGACACGGCCAAGGCAGTGGCCAGGTGTGTCTTGCCCGTTCCAGGCCCGCCGATGAACACGACATTCTGCGCGGTATCTGTGAACTCCAGGTTGGACAGATCCCTGACCAAGCGAGCGTCTGCGCTGGAAGCGCTGAAGTCGAAGCCTGCCAAATCACGATGCATGGGGAGTTTGGCCATGTTCATCTGATGATTCACAGACCGTACGGCGCGATCTGCATGTTCCTGTTGAAGCAGATGTTCGAGCAGCCATTTCGACGACGCCGTCGAAGCTTCTCCTTGGGAAGCCAGTTCTTCCCAGGCGTTGGCCATGCCATGCAGACGCAGTTCTTTGAGTTCCACCATAAGATCACGCATTGCGAGTCTCCTCATCGGTGGTACGGAGCCGGTCGTAGCGCGCCGTATTGGCGACAGGCGCTATCTTGAGTTGAAGGCTGGTTTCGGCGGACGGAGGGGCTGCTGTCGATGTCAGTCGAGCCAGGACATTCAGGATGTGGTCGGCGCTCAAGCTGCCTGATTCAAGTACCAACTCCACCGCCACCAACACGGCATCGAGCCCGGCGATGGGAACAGCCGCCAGTACCTGCGTCATGATTCGATCACCGTTGGTGTGACGCCTCAGACCGCGTTTTAGCAGTTGCAACGGCTTCGGCAGATCAGCAAACGGAGCGCCATTACGCAGCGCTCCGGGCTTGCGCTCGATAAGCGGGATGTAGTGCTGCCAGTCGAAGCTGACCTGGTCTCGATCAAAGAGGCGCTCGTGACTGGCAATCGTCGTTTCATCGGCGATGACTACAATCCGTGAAGGATACAGACGGCTGCTGACCCACTGGCCGACCCGCTCACACGGCACCGAGTAGCGATTTCGCGCCACGCTGATCAAACAGGTGCTGGAAACCCTTACCGTACGTTCAACATAACCATCAAAGGCGGTCGGCATCGGCATCAATTCAGCGCGTTCCAGCTCCAGGACGTCCGCCACTGTCAGCCCGTTGTACTGCGGGTGCAGCAGCTCACCCCAGAGCGCACGGCAGCGTTGGCCGAGCCAGGCATTCAGTTCCTCGAAGGTGTGGAACATGCAGTTTTGAGCATCGAGCCAGATGCGCCGTCGGCTGTCTTGGACGTTCTTTTCAACGATGCCTTTTTCCCAGCCGGAGGCCACGTTGCAGAAGTCCGGGTCGAACAGGTAGTGGGCACACATCACGGCAAACCGGGCATTGACCGTGCGGCCCTTACCCTTGTTGACCTTGTCGACAGCGGTTTTCATGTTGTCGTAGATGCCGCGACGCGGTACCCCACCTAGTGCGCCAAACGAGCGGGTATGGGCATCGAACAACATCTCGTGGCCTTGGCTGGGATACGCAACCAACCAAAATGCGCGACTGGCGCACAGCTTCATGTGGGAGACCTGGATGCGTCGGAACAGGCCGCCGATCAGCAGACCTTCTTCGCTCCAGTCGAATTGAAAGGCCTCGCCGAGTGCAAAGGTCAGCGGTACGAAAGCGCGTAAAGACTTGCCTTGCTCACCGCGCCACGCGCGTACAAACGCCGTGAGCTGGCTGTAGCCGCCGTCATAACCCTCGGCTTTGATCTGCTCGAAAAGTGCTTTGGCGCTTCTGCGGTTGTGCTTTGCCCGGAACGAATCGGCCTTGAGCGCCTGTTCCAGCGTGTCGTGGAATGGGCTGAGTTTATTGAAGGTTGCACACCGCTGGTACGCCGGCTGAGTGGCTTCGGGTGCTCTGACCCATTTTCGAATGGTGTTTCTCGACAGCCCGGTACGCTTGGCTATCTGGTGCAGCGAGAGCTTGTCGCGGAAGTACATCCGCCGGATTTTTCCCAACATTTCCATGCTGATCACCCTGTGTTCTCCTGCTCGAAAAGTGAGCAGAAGCAGTTGAACACCTGGGTCAGTTTTCAGTCGGCAGAACAGCCTTTACTGGGTCAGTTTTCGGTCAGCGGCAACAGTTAAAGACCTTTCCGGGTTTGATTGAGTACCACGCGTACTGCCCTATGAGCGACGACCGAATCTTCGCGGATTTGGCAATGTGGGACAGTCTTGAGAACGCACAGAAAGTGGCAAAGGCGTTCAACGATGGAGATCCGAGATTCTCCGAGTATATGTACGCTATTGAAAACCTGACGTTCATGAGTCACCTCGTTCCAGAGATGAGTTGACCCCGACGGACTGCCAGAGCAGGCAAGAGACAGCGATGCCTTTGCTGTCAGGCATCGCTGTCGTCACTTCCATTACCTATTGCTAGGCTCCGGGCTGCAAACTGACGTTATCTGGTAAAACCGTTTCGAAAAAACGTATCGTCCGCCCAACTCGCATCGCGTGACTCAGAGCTATCAATCACCTCTATGCCATATGCCCTGATTCCTGCGGCTAAGTGCTCCATGGCCGATGAACTGATATGGTTGCGAACTGATTCCTGTGACAGAGCTTGCGGCCCATGAGGCTTCATCTGTAGCGCATTGATTTACAGGGAAAGGGATAACTGCAAGTGGAAGCGTCTGCTAGACAAGGAGAGATTGCGCGATGGAGCAGTATTTTGTATGGAACACCGACCCTGTACTGATGCGGTTCGGAGTGCTCGATATCCATTGGTACGGTGTCCTGTTCGCAGCCGCGTTTGGCTTCGGTATGGCGATCATGAGGTTTATCTTCAGACGAGAAGATAAGCCTGAGGGTGACCTGGACGCTCTGTTGATCTATCTCGGCTTGGGTACAGTGCTCGGCGCCCGACTTGGGCACGTGCTGTTTTATGATCCAGCGTTTTACTTCAGCAATCCTGCGGAAATCCTAGCCATCTGGAAAGGCGGGCTAGCAAGCCACGGCGGCGCTATTGGACTCGCCCTTAGCCTCTATCTATTCTGCCGACGTCGTTCCGACATTGGCTATCTCTGGCTGCTGGACAGAATTGCCATAGTAGCTCTTTTGGGCGGCTGCCTGATCAGAGTGGGCAATTTCTTCAATTCTGAGATCGCCGGTAATCCGACCGATATTCCGTGGGCAATTGTATTCTCCCGAATTGATACGCTGCCTAGGCATCCCACACAACTCTATGAAGCATGCGCCTATCTAGCAATGTTTTTGCTGATGTTCTTGCTGTACCAGAAACGCCGCCTCTCCCTGGAACCGGGGTTCCTGAGCGGGTTGTTTTTGTCAGCAGTCTTCTCGGCGAGATTCCTGCTTGAATTCACCAAGATGCACCAAGCCAGCTATGACTATTCCTTGCCACTAAACGTTGGCCAACTGTTGAGCATTCCGCCTATTCTCGTCGGGCTGATGCTCATGTTTCTAGCCAAACGGAGTGGTAGAAAATTGCTATGCGAGCAAACGAGTTAGGCAATAGGCCCGCTGTGGGCAAGAAGGGTGAAGCTTTGCCACCGGTGCGGCAGCAGCTGCTCAATCTCATTCGCCCGCTGCGTCGGCAGCCGCGTCAGCACATCTTTGAGATAGGCATATGGATCATGCCCATTCATGCGTGCCGACTGGATCAAGCTCATGATCGCAGCTGCCCGCTTACCGCTGCGTAGCGACCCGGCGAACAACCAGTTCGAGCGTCCAAGTGCCCACGGCCTTATCTGATTTTCGACCGCGTTATTATCGATGGGCACAGCCCCGTCCTCGATATATCGAGTCAGTGCCGTCCAGCGCTTAAGGCTGTAATCCAGAGCTTTGGCGATAGCCGACCCTTCGGGCACAAGGTCGCGCTGGGCCAACATCCAGGTATGCAGTGCGTCGATAAGGGGGGCCGCTTTTTCCTGGCGTATTCGCCAGCGATTTTCGTCGGTCATTTCCCGCGCTTGCCGTTCAATTTCGTACAACCCGCCAATTGAGTGCAGCGCCTGCTCAGCCAGTTGGCTTTTATTCGTCGCGTGCAAATCGAAAAACTTGCGGCGGGCGTGGGCCAGGCAGCCGATTTCGGTGATGCCTTGCTGGAAGCTGGCTTTGTAGCCGGCAAAATCATCGCAAACCAGCTTGCCATTCCACTGGCCAAGAAAGTTGCGTGCATGTTCGCCCGCACGGCTTGGGCTGAAGTCGTACACCACTGCCTTGAGCGCCGAAAAAGGCGTAGTGCAGTAGGCCCAGACATAAGCGCGATGGGTTTTCTTTTCGCCCGGCGCGAGCATCTGTACCGGCGTTTCGTCAGCGTGGATCACACCTTGAGCAAGCACTGTTTCGCGCAGTGCGTCGACCAAGGGTTGGAGCTGCACGCCAGTTTGGCCGACCCACTGCGCCAGGGTCGAGCGGGCGATAACCAGGCCGGCGCGGCCAAAGATTTTCTCTTGCCGATACAGCGGCAAATGGTCGGCGAACTTGGCCACCATCACGTGAGCCAGCAGCCCAGCGGTCGGGATGCCCTTGTCGATTACCTGGGCCGGAACCGGAGCCTGAGTCAGCGTTTCACATTTGCGGCAGACCCATTTCCCGCGCACATGCTGCTCGACGGTGAACACGCCCGGGATGTAATCCAGCTTCTCGCTGACGTCTTCGCCGATGCGCTGGAGCTGGCAGCCGCAGGCGCATTGGGTGGTGTCGGGTTCGTGATAAATCACGGTACGCGGAAACTGCGCTGGCAAGGAAACACGCTTAGGCTGCTTGCGTGGTTCGGCCGGCGCAGCCGGCGGATTCAACGCCTTCAGCTCGGCTTCGATGGCCGCGATGTCGGTGTCGAGCAGGCTGCCTTGGGCAGGGCTCAATTGCTCACTGCGCTTGGCAAACTTGTTACGTTTGAACCAAGCGATTTCGTGGGTGAGCTGCTCGATGATGGTTTGGTCGCGGTCGTTCTTCTTGCCCATCCGGTCGACTTGCTGCCCGAGAGAATCAACCTGGGACAGCAACTGCGCCGCGAGGGCACGCAGTTGGTCAGGGGACATTTGGTCGAGATTGGGCGATGAAGTCATGCCGCGAATTTTGCCAGAGCAGGCCGTTTGCGGCGATAGACCAATGGGCTAATGGCAGGCGTTAAAGCAGTGTGATTGCACCGCCAGCCCCAACGCGTTGCCAGGGCAGACCGAGCACCAAGGCCTGAAGTTGCTCGGTATCCAGCGCCATCTCGCAGCCATTCCGAATACCGGGCCAATGAAACTTGCCTTGGTTCAACCGGCGAGCAGCCAGCCAGACGCCAATCCCGTCATGCACCAGCACTTTCATACGAGTGGCGCGGCGGTTGGCGAACAGATAAGCACAGTGCGGCTTCGCCGCACCGAACACCGCGATCACCCTGGCCAGCGCCGTTTCAGTGCCGGCACGCATGTCCATGGGCTCGGTGGCGAGCCAGATGGCGTCGATGCGAATCATTGAGTAAGTCCACGGACAAAGCAGGCGCAACCTTCAGGATCGGACGCTGGCCATTTCACTGTGATCGATTGCTCACCAAGCGGCAGCTCAATGGTCGCCAACGCTTCCACCTGCCGTTTAGGCGTAGCTTTCAACGGAACGAAAGCCGGCAACGCCGCTGGTAGCTGATCTCGATAAAGCGGTAGCCACTTGCGGATAACGTTGGCATTAATGCCGTGGCTGATGGCAACGCTGGATAGCGTTGCGCCCGGTTGCAGACATTCCTGAACAACCTGGGCTTTGAACTGTTTCGGGTAAGAGCTTCGTTGGCGCATGGAAATCCTGACGTTAAGGGCGATCGCGTCCGCTTAAAAATACGCGGACACCATCGCCCTTAATGCTGGAGTTCGGAAGGTGTGTTCGCCGGCCCCTTACGATGCCGTGGCGGATGGCAACGCTAGATAGGGTTGCGCCCGGTTGCAGGCATTCCTGGAAACAACCTAGGCCTTGAAGAGTTTCGGATAAGAGCTTCGTTGGCGCATGGAAACCCTAACGTTAAGGGCTATCGCGTCCGCTTTAAATACGCGGACGCGAACGCTTCGTTACCTTTTAAGTGTCTGCTTGGCTAACGAAACCGACGATAGACATGGACGCGGTTTGCTCCTATTCATTGCGAAAGTTTATATTCCGACATGGTCTTCAAGAAACGTCATTAGATGGTGGATAAAATCATCAGATGCTTCTTCCATTATGAAGTGGCCGCAATCGGCGATAATCGCGCCACGCAAGTTACTAGCATGGTCTTTGAGCGTGAGCAATGGGGCATCCTTCGTGGCATACTCGGCACCTATCGCCAGCACCGGCATCGTCAGCGGTCGTAGGGAGCGTTGCTTGTTCTGACGAATTGTTTCGGGGATCGCACGGTAATAAGCAAACCCTCCCCGCAGCCCGCCAGGTGAGGAGTAGGCCTGAATGTATATTTCGGAGGCGACCGCATTGCGCTTGAATGCCCAGCGATCAAACATGAAGTTAAGATAGGCGGCCTCCCTTCCTGTGATCAACAGCTCGGGCAAATCCCTGACCTGATTGAACAAAAAATGCCACAGAAAGATATTTTCCTCCGGGGCCACGAAGATAGGCGGGGCTTCGGCTAACCCGGGTATGACGGCTTCCGTTACCGCTAATGTCCGTACCGCCTCCGGGTAGTCACTGGCAAGGGCATAAGCAATCCACATGCCGACATCATGCCCGACCAAGTGGTAACGACCGAACCCCAATTGTTCCATCGTTTGGTGCAGTATTTGCGCCACGCTACCGGTGTCATACCCATGTTCAGGGCGGTCGGAATCACCCAGTCCAGGCGGATCCACGGCGATCGCCATATACCCTTGAGTGGCTAATGCCTGCATCACATGACGCCACGCATACCAGGTTTGTGGCCAGCCAGGCACTAATAGAACAGGATCACCGGTTCCAGCAACTGCGCAATGAATACGGATTCCCTGGATCCGCACATAGCGGTGAGTGAAGTGAGCTTCAATGGGGGAGGGGAGATCGACGGCCTTGTTCATTTACGCTATTCCTTCCATGGGCGCAGTGGCCATACCTAGCATTGACTGAATTTGCTGAGAGTTGACGGGTGCACCAGCGAAGTCATCGAACACACGGTCAGTCACATGGATTATGTGTTGATTGATAAATGCTACGCCTTCTCGTGCACCGTCTTCCTGATTCTTGAGGCAACACTCCCATTCAAGAGTCGCCCATCCCGGATAGTCAAACTGGGCTAGCTTGGAAAAAATCCCTTTGAAGTCCACCTGACCATCGCCCAGGGAGCGAAACCTGCCTGCACGATCGTTCCAGTTGCTGTAGCCGCCGTAAATACCCTGGCGTCCCGTTGGATTGAACTCGGCATCCTTGACGTGGAACATGCGGATGCGCTCGTGGTAGATGTCTAGGTAGCTCAGATAATCGAGCTGCTGGAGTACGAAGTGACTGGGGTCAAACAGGATGTTGCACCGTGGATGTTCATCCACCAGCGTGTAGAAACGTTCGAAGCTGGTACCGTCATGCAGATCTTCGGCGGGGTGGATTTCGTAGCAGAGATTGATGCCCACCTCATCACACAGATTCAAGATAGGGCGCCAGCGCTTTGCAAGCTCGCTGAAAGCGGCGTCTATCAATCCTTCTGGACGCTGCGGGAAGGGGAAGAGATACGGCCAGGCCAACGACCCGGAAAATGTACCCATCTCGCTCAAGCCAAGTCGAGCAGATGCACGTGCAGCCAACTTCATTTTCTCTACTGCCCACTCGGTGCGAACTTGGGGGCGACCATGCAGGCAGGCCGGTGTAAAGGTATCCCACATAGCATCATAGGCTGGATGCACCGCGACAAGTTGACCATAGATGTGGGTCGTCAACTCGCTGATCTGTAATCCGTGCTCTGCCAGTGTGCCTTTGATCTGATCACAGTAGGCCTGACTTTGTGCAGCTTGGGCGACATCAAACAAACGCTCATCCCAAGCAGGAATCTGCAATGCTTTGAACCCATGGCCCGCTGCCCACTTGCTGATGTGGGCCAAGTTATCGAAAGGGGCTTGGGAGGTGCTGAACTGAGCCAGATGTAGGCTTGGGCCTTTTAGTGTTTTCATCGTGGAAACCTATTCTTTGTTGATCGACAAAGAATAGGTTTACTGAGCGATATCGGTCAAGTTGATTTGCGCTAAAATGCTCCATCTGGGTTTTTTGGGCATAACGGTATGGCAGGGCGACCACGGGAATTCGATAAAGAACAGGCGTTGACAAAGGCCATGCTTCTTTTTTGGGAGCACGGCTACGAAGGTACCTCCATGTCAGCGCTTGTCGATGCGTTAGGCATTGCGTCTGCCCGCATTTATGCGGCATTCGGTAGCAAGCAACGGCTGTTTGAAGAGGCTGTCAGGCTTTATGAGGCTGGGGAGGGAGGATTTGCAGAGCGCGCCCTGAAGCTAGCTGATATTAGTCAGTCAATCCGGCAAATGCTGTGTGACGCCGTCAACACCTACACCTCCCAGCGTAGGCCTTGGGGGTGCCTGGTGGTCAGCGCGGCCAATAGCGTAGCACCCGAAAATACGCCGGTACTCTCTTGGCTCTCGGAACATCGGCGCCACCGGACGGAATCGATCATCCTTCGCCTGGAAGCGGCCAGCAGAGATGGGCAGTTGAGCAGCATGGCAAATGTTCAGGCACTAGGAAATTTCTATGCAACATTTTTGCATGGGATTTCAGTCCAAGCGCGTGATGGCGTATCAAGAGATGAATTGCTCGAAGCTGTTGATTGCGCAGTGGGCTTACTGCCAGTGAAGGCCTAGGGGGAACAAGTCTACGAGGGCATAAACTGCAGCTACCCAACACGCTTCTTTCGACATATGAGTGATTTATTCCGGTGCCGTCAGCGCCGCGATCCTTCGGGCCGATGGGCCCGGCTCATCAATTAGCTAAGCATTTACTTCACTATGGAGGTCACATTTCTCGCGTCGTCTATCCCTCGGTGATAGGTACCCTGCCAAACCAAGTCCATCGACTCTACCGTTTGCTTAAGCCCTTTCGGTCGAATGTCATATAAGCCGGCATGCCATTTCCTGGCATTGAAATGTGGCAAGCCTTCGAGCAGGGAAGGGCACCCAGCTAAGCCAGCATCGCGCTCAAGCTGTCTTGCGTCATAGTCACCCCAAGATGCCCAAGCCGCGTTTGGATAACTCGCAGCAAATGTTCGTAGCTCGTCGCCAACCTCTTGATAGGTTCGGGCACCGTCCACGTCGGGTTGTTGAATGGATGTCAGCTTTATGCAGAAATCGGTAAGGGTGGGGTTGATCAGAGGCCGGACGAAACGCTGGAGTTCATCGACGATCTCAAGTGACTCCAAATCAATCACCACTAGGCCAATCTCAATCGTTTCCATCTGATTGGGGACGACTGTAAGCGGTCTAGGTGATTCCGATTTTTCAACCTCGTCACAGGTTGCCTCAAGGTCTACGCAATATAGATAGCGGTATGGCGCGAGGAGGTTTGGGATAGCTTGGAGATGAAGGCGTTTTGCTTCGATGCTCATGACATGGTTGCCTGTCTCAGCCAATGTTAAGGATCGGCCTCGCTTTCGCGAGACCGACTTTCAACAAGCAGCAACTATTTGCAGTTACCTGCCTTTCGATATCCTGCCGCCTGGGCCTCAGATTCTGATGTGAAGGAGACCTGATTTTTTTCAGACACCTGACCATAGCCAGGGCATCCCAAGGCGAGGTGGTAGACCTGGCTTTTCCGGTTGCCAATGATCGCTCCTACTCCGCTAGCGCTCGCTAGGGGTGGCTGGACTGGTGCCCGCGGAGGATTAACTGGAATGGCGCTAACCACCCCATCACTAACCGCCTTGTACCCTTGCGTCCATTGACGGTCGCCAGTTACGAAAGGATTGGAGTGCCCCATGATTGCTGCAATGCGTCGATCTCGCTCTTTCTCCCAAGGCGAAACCGGGTGCTGTTTGTCCCAGGCCATCAGGAGCTGTTGCTGCTGACGAGACATGTTCAGATCGTATCTGTCGAACATGTAAAAGGTTGTCCTAGCGACCAGCCCTTTAACCTCATCACGCGGTTCCGCCGCTCGTTGAGTGAAATCGACTCGCGTCTTGCACTGCCCATACTGCGGCGCCACCCCGGAAGCCATACCGTAGTTGAAATTGCTGCGGTCACCATTCACCTCCCCAACTGATGGATAGAGGTTGAACAGGTCTGCCTCCATCGCTCGAAAAACGGGATCATCATCCACGCAATGCTCTCGACCACCGTTCTGCCAACATTGGCGTTGGTGACCGAATGTCCAGGCAGGGACGATGTGTTCCCACTCAGTCCGCTCTGCACGGCTTTGTTGTTTCCTGGTTTGATAGCCACAGGATTCGGCGTCAATCCGGCCACCCGATTTACCTACCCATTTCCACTTGCAGCCACAATACAACTCGCCAAAGGCACTGTTCGCCTGGTCGAGGTAGATCTTTTGCTTTGCGATGACCTTGGCTTCGGAAAAGGTCGATGGAGGGCTTGAGAAGGCGGGGGTGATTACCGAGAGGGCAAGCGCTACTACGGACAGCAGTTTTTTCATTGGAAAACATTAGCAATTTAGGGGGGGCGCATTGTACGCACGACGCCCACGCCCACTGCAGTATTTTCTCAGGTAAACGCAGCCTCGACAAATGCTTCCAGCGCCTTCTCTTCCAGGATTTCGATAGAGAAGTGCCCGAAGCGCTTGGGCAACCAGATGATGCGTGCCCCGGACGGGGATTGCAGGTTCGAGCGAGCCAATGGCTCTCCATTTTCGTCTTCTGGCTGAACACCGGCGACCATCAATTCGTCATAAGCTTTCTCGATGTCCGGTGTCGAGTAGCAGTGGCGATAAATCATCCCTTCGCCCGAGGAGTCCAATAGCTCCCTCAGGTTCCCCGCCAACGGCTGTACCAGAATGAAACGCTCTTGGCCGATCAGCGCAATCGCGTATCGCACATGCAGATCACCTCGTTCCCAGACGAGCGTTTTGGAGATCCTGGCGTTAAGTATCTGGGCGTAGTAAGCACAGGCTTCGTCGAGATTCTTGACCAGTACGTCTACGTGACTGAACTTCAGATCCATTGCAACCCTCCGGTGAACCAGCGTCCATGTTCAGCACGACACGCTCAGAATTCGATGGATTTCATAAAGCTATCCTTGTTGATGTATACGCGCGCCAATCCAGTGATATCAGAAAAGTCTGGTTATGTAGTAAACGAATGATTGCTTCGGGGGCCGTTTGCTGTCTGCCGCGAAGGGCGGCAACCGACCCAAAGTAGCCGATAAAGACCTGCAGATATCGGTCAAGAGTGGTCGATCCATGGATGGAAAACAAATCTTCCCTCTTATCCAACAAGACGGTGTCGCCAACAGAATCTGTACGAACGCCGGTTGCACCAAGACAACATCCAGCCACAGCCACTAAACTGCGGGCTGGAGCTGGGTGAGGGGGAAGGGGTTGTATGTACATAGGTGAACTTGCCAAGTTGTCGGGGTGCACTCCCAAAGCCATTCGTTTGTATGAGCAGTTGGGCCTGCTGACCCCACAACGCCTTGGCAGTTATCGGCTGTATTCGGCCCATCACTTGACGCTGGTGCAGATGATCCGCACCGCCCAGGTGGTAGGGTTCAAACTGGGGGAGATGAGCGAGCTGCTGGCAGCCAAGCAACATCAGGCACCGTTTCCCCTTGCGCTGGCCAATCAGGGCATCGAGGTCAAGCGCTTAGAGCTGCAAGCGCAGATCCTGGCCTTGCAGAATCGGGAGCAGCAACTAACGCTGTTGCAACAACAGATCAACCAGCAATTCGCCCCTACATCAGTTCCAAGCGCTGCGCTGGTATCAGCGCGCCAATAGGTGCGCAAACGCTTGCTTGAGGGCGTTCTGCGGCGAGCGCGGCCGGTAGCCCAGCTCATTGATGGCTTTGTCGATGCAGTAAACCTGACGCACCCCATAAAACATCTGCACCTGACTGAGCAGCAATTGGGCTGGTTGACCGGTGTACCGTGCCCTTTGTTCTTGCAGCCAGGCAATCAGCATCAACAAGGCTTTTGGTGCGCTGCGCGGCGAACGATAGCCGGGGCAAAGCGTATTGAGCACCTCGATCACCTCAGCCAGTGATGAAGCCCGCTGATTAGCTAGTATATAGCGCTGGCCGGGGCGGCCTTTTTCAGCCGCGCGGATCAGGCCATCGGCCACGTCGCGCACATCGACAAAGTTAAAATAAAAGTTCGGGTCAAGCATCAGTTTGCGCGCCAGCACTGCCGCAAGAAATCCCATAGTGTCGGTCAGCCGCGTGGCATGGGGGCCGATGATTGCGGAGGGCAACACCGCGACCCATTGGCAGGCCATAGGATTGGGCGGTCTCCCACGCAGCACGTTCAGAAAGGATTTTTGAGAGGTAGTACGGGTTGTTCTGATCGGTGTTCCAACTGTTTTCATTTAGGCGTTGGCCGTTGTGCCCAACCGCTGCCACGGAGCTGACATAGACCACACGGCGGACTCCGGCTTCGGCGGCGGCCCGCAACACATTACGCGTACCTTGCACGTTGACGTCGATGATCTCGGCGTGTGGATTCCTCGCCCAGTGTTTGAACACTGCCGCTACCTGGTACAGCACGTCCACTCCTTGCATGGCCTGGCGCAGTGAGTCAAGGTCTTGTAGTTCTGCGCGTACCAACTGGCAGTCGAGCCCGTTCAAGGCAGCGCTTCGGGCCGGGTCACGGACGCCGGCGCGTACTTGTTGCCCTCGGGCTAGCAGCGCCCGAACCAAGGTGTTGCCCAAATGCCCGTTGGCACCTGTGACCATTGATAGCGTGTTCATGGAATACCTTATCCGCTGAATCTGAAACAGATAAGGCAGGGTGCGGGTTGTCCTTAGGGACAGAGTCAAGCGCTGGAATCAGGCCTTGTCGTTGGTGGCGACACAGGGTCTTCACCGGCTCGAGGAGCGCCAGAATTGAACAAAAGGGGGCAGACCACGATATTGATGCTGCAGAGGTCGGGGAGCGACCAAGTACTGAGACTAATCCACCATTTTCTTCCCTCAACCTAGCTTCATCACGGATGGGTTGAAGCGTAATCGACCCCTCAGGGGGTCGCCCCTCCAGCTAGTGTCAAACCAGCCGGAGCCGGTGATTCAAAACCAGTCCGTGCAGCTGAAACACTGACGAAACATTTCGGCCATATGATTCGCGTCACCGAAACCTAGGAGGGTTGGAGATGAATCGGCCATCAAGAAGCATGCGCAAACTGCTCGACGCCGTTGCCACCAACAATGAGGCAGCGGCGCTTGATGTGATGCGTGTTGCTGAGCAGCTCCAAGATGAGGTGTTGCGCCAACGATTGCTGAACTTGATTCATCGGCTCAACCAAGACGCCAATGACTTGCGAATGGCACGGGACGATATCCAAGGCGGAGCCATCAAGCTCGCATGACTCGCGTCCACCACTTTTAATCTCGCTCGTCTAAGCCAGGCATTGGGTGGCGTGATGACAGCTTTATCTCAATCCAGAGGACGCTTCATCTCGACTCTACTTGAAGCACTAAGACCTCAGTTGAGCCTCGACTGATTTATCTTCTGGAGTGCCTAGCATCATTCACAGTGGTGGTCGAACAGATCACTCGGGTGCCATGAGCACCGCAAGCGTCATGTTGATGAACTCTTCATTTGTTCTGATCGTGTCCAACGCACCGCGCACGTTGCCTCCCACCTCACCCGACCCACGCTGCTCGACCCAGAGCGTCAGTTCCATGATGGCAGCCTCAAGGGCTTGCTGGTTTTCGTTGATCTTGAATAGCAGGGAAGGGAGCAGATCTGAGTTTGGCATCGCGATTCCTCCATGAAAAAAGGACAGCGTAGCAGTAGGAGAATTTGGTAGGCGCTCGGCTATTGATGGCGCGCAGAGTCAGCTCGCGTTCAGCAGACGCTCAAGCTGTTCTCGTTCCCAGCCACTTAATAGTTCGACTGGATCTGTGCCATAGCGTTGCCAGTCTTCAATAGTCCTGACGCGACCATCAGGCGCTCTGCAATCCTCGCAGTAATCTAAGGTGCCACCGTCATTGAAAAGCGTGAGACACCAGCCATCGATCTCAACAGGCATGAGGCCGTTGTAGATTTCGCTCAAAGACTGGCTGCTGGTTCTTGTCATGGTGCGTGTGCCGAGCGCGACGTCCTTCAGTACCTGGTAGACATCACGGGCGGTGAGAGGGGAGTTTGTGTTCAAAATTTGCCGTCCTACGGAAGGATAATCGCGCATGGGCATAGATCGTGGAGTCGGCAATGGTAGCGCCCGAAGAGCGAGGACTTCGCGCCTCACTCCTTACGAACTACGCGGGCGAGTGCGTCCCCACCGTCAGTCATCTTTGAGTCAAAGCATCACCATACCTGCAAACAAGAGACTAATCCTGGTTTCGGTCGCTCGTATTCAAGGCTGGTTGTTGTAGAGGCGCTCAAGGGTGTTGAGCCTAGCACCATCTGGAAAAGACAAATTTTGGGTTATTGCAGGTAATCAGTCTGTACCTCTACTCGTGTCTACGGCTCCTATTTTCAGTTGTGGCACTTTGCTCGGATCAGTCTAGGGTTATCCAATATCAACCAGGGAGAGGAAGCTATGAGGCTGAAATATCAGATGCTGATTACTGCTACTAAGGGCAGTCTTTTCGCCATTTCGCTTCTACTGGCAGGTTGTTCCACTGAGAGTATGCACGCTCCAGTGCCGGCCCCTGTTCCAGCTCCGGCCCCGCCCCCAGACGAGCAGATTGAGACGGACATCAAGCTGATTACTGCCCCTAAGCAGCCTCTAGAGGACGGTATTGCTAAACCGCCGACAAGTTCTTACGAAAACGTCATTATTCGAACTTTCTACGCAACTAATCGAAATGCGACCGGCTCCCTACAAGCTTATGATGCATACGGTCGCGAAGAGGGCCCTCTGAGTTATGGCGTAGCGGACATCAGTATTCCGCGTGATCATCGTCTGGGTAGGATGGAGGCACCGTTCCTAGGCCTGAAAGCACTAGAGAGTCCAAGAAACGATCTTATGCTTCTGGGCATCCAGGCCGTGACAAGGGATCAACTCCTCGCTGCTATACACGAGAAAATCAGAGAGAGTAAAGGGAAGAGTGCACTTGTTTTCATACATGGTTACACCGCGTCCTTTGAAGATGCTGCAAGACGTACTGCTCAAATGAGTTATGACTTGGGTTTCGACGGGGCTCCAATTTTCTATAGCTGGCCCTCACAAGAGGCGATGCCAGCGTATAGAGACGACGAAAAAATAATCGAGCGAGCGACCCCGAAGATCAAAAAATTTCTCAGCGACATTTTCCAAGAAACAGATGCACAAAACATCTATCTGGTGGCTCATAGCATGGGAAATCGGGGGATGGCTGTTGCTATCTCTGAATTGCTAAATGAAAAACCAGCCATACGGCTTCGATTGAAGCAGCTCATTCTGACCGCTCCAGATATCGGTGTGGATGAGTTCAAGGGTATTAGTACGGCGTTAGTCAATGCCGGTGCACCGGTTACCTTGTATGCATCATCCAAAGACAAGGCTCTATTAGCTTCTAAATTAGTCAACACAGCGCAGAGAATCGGCGATACCAACCAGGTAGTAACGGTCGTTAAGGGGATCGAAACGATTGATGCTAGCGACGTAAGTACCGATTTTTTGGGCCATTCTTATTTTGCGGAAAATGGCTCCGTTGTCTCTGATATGTTTTACCTATTCAGAACTGATTTGCGACCTGAACACCGTTTCAATATGAAGACAATTAGTAGCGCTGAAGGCGCTTACTGGAAATTCAAGCCTGGCCTTTGCGAACCATAGAAGCTAGGGGGAGCTCGTCTTTCCACAATGCTGGCCTTTTACCGAGTTGAGCTGTTCTATAACCGGTCGGATGGGGACGACGGCTGCAATGGAGCGTTGTGCTGATTGGGTAACCACACCTTTTCAATGTCGCTTACAGATCGGTATTCGGATTGCACCTTTGCATTGCTACCAGGCTGTATTGGCAGGCAACCCCTCTAGACCAGTGCTTACGTCAGGCTATGTCGTAAAATTGAAATATATCGGTCATAGAATTGACACGACTTTTCACATTTCCCCTCACTCGGCCTTCGGCCTTTTCATGGATGAGAAAACCCCATGCGTCGTGTTGTGTTCAACCAGAAAGGCGGCGTTGGAAAATCCAGCATTACCTGCAACCTTGCCGCTGCGAGTGCCGCCGAAGGCTACCGAACACTATTGGTTGACCTCGATCCCCAGGCCAATTCAACTCACTATCTGACAGGCCTGATCAACGAAAGCATTCCAACGGGCATCGCCGATTTTTTCAAACAAACATTGTCCGGCGGCTTCGAAGGTAGAAGGAATCGAGTGGCCATCACCGAGACCTCTTACGACAACCTTCACTTGGTGACTGCCAGCTCCGAACTAGCTGACCTCCAGTCAAAGCTCGAGTCCAGATACAAGATCAACAAGCTGCGTAAGCTGCTCGTTGAACTATCCGAGGATTATGAGCGCATCTATATCGATACACCCCCGTCACTGAATTTCTACACATTCAGTGCCCTGGTGGCAGCGGATAGTCTGTTGATCCCATTCGATTGCGACAGCTTTTCTCGCCAGGCGCTGTATCGCGTGATAGCGCAGGTAGAGGAGCTACGTCTTGATCACAATGAGTCGCTGATAGTGGAAGGGGTGGTGGTCAATCAGTTCACCGGGCATACCAGCCTGCACCAAAATTTTGTTGATGAGCTGTTGGCCGAAGGTTTGCCCGTGCTGCCGGTTTACCTGAGCAGTTCCATCAAGATGCGCGAGTCTCACGAGGTTTCAGTACCCATCGTCCACTTGGCTCCTCGGCATAAACTTTCACTGGAGTTTTTTGGCTTGCTGGATGCGTTGGAGCGGGCCGCTTGACGCTGATCTCGTATCTTTCGCACTAAGTGACATGCACTTTACTAAGATCCGCCGGAGTGCTTAGCAAAAAACGGCTCCCCAATTTGCCGGGAGCCGTCCAAGCTGGTTTGAACCAGCATATGAGAGAGAGGGTACTGCCGCCCCCTACCAGGCGGTACTACATCACGCGTACCACTCGATAAAACGTTCAAAGTCTTCTATGCGTTCAAAACGCCAATACTGAACCGCCCGTCCAGTCCTCAACCGTGAGGCATGTTTTCCATTTAGCGCTGATGCGCGGCGGCACCGGCTGAGGGCTATCACGACTTAGCGTCGGAGATCTTCCTTCCCAGATTGTCGAAGAAGGTAGCGTTGAGCGTTGCTGCCCAGTCCATAGGTAGTAGCTCAGTCCAGCTTAACGCCTGAAGCAGCGTCACCAGACCCAGTCCATAGGCATTCGTCGGGGCTGACTCAACGCAAAGACCTGCCCCATACTTGCTGTCGAAGAAAAGCGACGATTTGAGACCGTCTGGGCCCAGATTCACAGTTTGAGTGGCGATGTGGTCATTCCCGAGAACGAGCAGATCTGGGGTGAGTTCATTACTGGTGGATGGGAGTAAAACGTCCGGTGAAAATTTTCGTGCAAATACTGCACAGAAAGGCTGGTTCTTAAGTGGTGGGAAGGTTCGCGGCCAGTCCCTGACTTTCCCGTTGTAGATCGGCCCATCTGCTTCATAGTCAGGGTTTGCGAGGGCGCGGCGCGTGAGCACGAGCTTTTTCACTGCCTCGGCCTGTCCGATCGCCTTTTCCAAAACGCCTGCATCCGAAATGGAGTGCTTGCATTCGATGTAGGCGTACACAGCGTCAACCGGGATCTGTTCCTTGACGGGAAACTGGCGGCTCAAGCTGGAGCGCAGGGTAGGGCTGGCCATCTTGTCGTAGATGATGAGGTCGTCCCCTGCCTTTGTGCCATCTTCAGCGACGACGAAGCCCCGGCAGACACCGTACTTGGCCGGAAGCACATCCTCCAACAGGGCGCAAAGGGCGAGCTCGAACTCATCACCCAAGTCAAAGTTGTAGATCGCCTCGATGTCCTGCAGGCGCGCCTCGACCTTCCTGGCCAACCTCTCGATGTACCCGCCGTACAATCCCATGCGATCTTCACCACGTCATGTGAGCTCGGGCCCTAGCCTCTGGCAGGGCCATCAGTTTTCTGTTGCGGTCATCAGTCGAAACGCTCCATTGCCCAGAGCAAGCGGCAGCGCGAGCGTAGGGTACACCAGCCTTGAGGTACCAATCGGCGGTGAGGGGCCGCGGCCCTGCTAAGCGAAGTCGGATCACCGACGAAAAAACGTCTACGTCGCCATTTTTTTTTGCAGTAGAATCTCGCGCACGGATGCGCAGGTTTTGCTAGCTCAGAGGCTTGGTTTTACTGGCTAGATCTGCGGTTAAGGCCTATAGTGACCTTAAGGTAAATAGCTAGTCTTAGGAGCTGTTATATGAAACTCGAAGACCGCATGAGCCGTTCAATCAAGCAGCGTGCGAGCCTAGTCGTGTTGCGCTCGGAGTTTTCAAGCATGGGGAGCGATTCGCAAGTCGGTCGTGTTTTGGCCCGGTTTGTTGCGAACGGTATGCTTGTGCGCGTCAGTAAGGGCGCGTTCGCGAAAGCTCGCATTAACCAGTACACGGGCAAGCCAACCCCCGCAGGCACGTTGGAAATGATTGCTGCTGAGCTATTCCGCAAGCTGAACATTTCGATCGCACCCAGTACCCTTGTTGCCGAGTACAACAGCGGTAAGTCGACTCAGATCCCTATGGGGACGGTCGTCAATACTGGGAGCCGACGTATTTCTCGTAAAGTGATTGTAGGAAACAACACTGTAGTCTATGAAAACTCTTTCAAAGCAGCTGCGGGTTAACATTGAAGATGCGTCGACGGCTGGCATTCTGAAAAGCATGCCAGCCGCTGTCGCAGAGAAAGATCAGCACATCACTGATGCTCTTCATGCGCTTTCGCAAATCCAAGTCACGCACGTCGCCGGTCAGCTAAACCGGAAAAAGGGTGACCCAAGGCCTGCAACGGTCAATGTTGCAACGCGAATGATTTTCGCTGGCGGTACCTGTCTTTCGAAAGCCTATGGTCTTATCGAAAGGATGTCCGAAGACATTGACATCAAGGTAGAGTTGCACGCACCACCTAAAGGCTACGCTTTTCCGAACACGCTTGGTGATCGTGGGCGGCTAAAGACCCTGCACAAAGAGGTCGAGGATGCTTTGACGGGGCTTGGATTCCAGTATGTTGTTCAGGAAGACAAGGATAATCCAATCCGCAGGGACGGCAGTCGCTACTATTGTCTGTTGGTATCTTACGAAGCACTTTTTCAGGACGCGGCAGGTACCCTTCGCCCGCAATTAAAGATTGAGCTCATTTGCCGGCCACCCATGCTTCCCTCGGAGACGCAGAACCTGGGTTACATGCTGGAGAAGCTGAGTGGGAGTAACGACCCCTTTCTGTTCTCCATGGAGTGCATCACCGTAGCAGAGACCCTTGCGGAGAAAGTACTCTCGCTGCTCCGTCGCTGTGCATGGAACTGGGACGGGCGTCAGCTCGGTGAATTCGATACGGCGCTGGTTCGCCATGTTTACGATGTGTGGCGGATCGCGACGAGCCACCCCGAAGCGTTAGAGCCTGCTTCACGAGTATTTTCCTCATCAGTGAACAAGGACGTACTTGAGTTCGGCAGGCAGCACCCTGAATTCGCTGCGGATCCGTTCGGGGTCTTGCGACGCACTCTTGAGGTTGCCGCGACCCATGATGGCTTAAAGGCTAATTTTGAACAGCGGCTCAAGCCTTTGCTTTACGCTCATGAGAAGCCTGACTACGAAACCTGCTTCGCAACGTTTGCCGATGTTGCACGGCATTTGCTGGATCACGGTGCAGCTAGCGGTGGTGCTTAAGGCTACATGCGTGACCCACTGAGTGTAATTGGCGTGAGCCATGGCCATGTGTATCCGTCCGGCCAAGTCATCTACCCAACCCCGAGAGGCCAAGACATGGTGTGCACTTAAATTTAAGTGGGCACCAGTTCTAGCCTTTTAAGCGGGTATTTCATGCAGCCAACACGCCGTTCCTATTCAAAATCCTTCAAAGCCCAGGTCATCCAAGAGTGTGTCCAGCCAGGCGCTTCGATTGCCAGCATCGCGCTCAGCCATAGCCTCAACGCGAACCTCGTCCACAAATGGATTCGGGTACACACACGGCAAAACACGGCGCTGCAACCTGCATTCATTCCGGTACCCATGCAGCTGGCCGAAGTGAATTCGCAAGCTGGATCGCCGAATATCTGCGTCGAAATCCTGCACCCACGCGGCACCGTCAACGTGAGCTGGCCAATTGAAAGTGCTGCTGCTTGCGCGACCTTTCTTCGAGACTTGCTGCGATGATCCGCATCGACTCCATCTGGCTCGCCACGGAGCCGATGGACATGCGCGCGGGTACCGAGACTGCATTGGCCAGAGTGATTGCGGTGTTCGGTGCGGCGAAGCCGCACTGTGCGTATCTGTTCGCCAACCGCCGCGCTACTCGGATGAAAGTTCTGGTGCATGACGGTCTTGGCATTTGGCTGGCTGCTCGCCGGTTGAACCAAGGCAAGTTTCACTGGCCAGGCATTCGCCAGGGCTCTGAAATAGAGTTGGATACCGAGCAACTTCAGGCTCTGGTATTGGGCTTGCCATGGCAACGCGTGGGTAGCGGCGGCGCGATCACGCTGCTTTAACGGCTGCCATTAGCCCATCGATCTATCGCCGCGAATTGCCTGGCCTGGCAAAATCGGCACCATGACTCTCCCCAACCTCGACCACCTGAATCCTGAACAACTGCGTGCGTTAGCGGCGCAGTTGATACAGCGTGTCGAGACGATGGGCAAGACAGTCGAGACCATGGGCCAAAAGATCAACCGCGACCAAACGGTTATCGAGAAGCTGACTCACGAGATCGCGCAACTCAAGCGTTTGAAGTTTGCCAAGCGCAGCGAGCAATTGAATCCGCAGCAGGCCAGCTTGCTCGATGACCTGATCGATACCGATATCGCGGCGATTGAAGCAGAGCTTCAGGTCTTGCAAACCGCTCCGACTCCACCTGAGAAAAAGCAAAAGCCCAAGCGCACTGCGTTGCCGGCAGAGTTTCCACGCACGTTGATCCATCACGAGCCTGACAATACTCATTGCCCATGTGGTTGCGCACTCAAGCGCATCGGTGAAGACGTCAGCGAGAAGCTGGATTACACGCCCGGCGTGTTTACCGTCGAGCGCCATGTCCGTGGCAAGTGGGTCTGTGATGACTGCGAAACGCTGATCCAGGCGCCAGTTCCGGCGCAGGTCATCGACAAAGGTATTCCAACCGCTGGGTTGCTGGCCCACGTCATGATTGCCAAGTTTGCCGACCATCTGCCTCTTTACCGTCAGGAATCGATTTTTGGTCGGGCAGGCCTGGCGATCCCTCGTTCCACTTTGGCTCAATGGGTTGGCGTGACTGGCGTGCAGTTGCAGCCTCTGGTAGATGCGCTGCGCGACGTAGTGCTCGGGCAGCAGGTCATCCACGCCGATGAAACACCGGTGCAGATGCTCGCTCCGGGCTCAAAGAAAACTCACCGTTCTTATGTTTGGGCCTACGCCACCAGCCAGTTCTGCGAGACAGCCGCAGTCGTCTACGACTTCAGCCCCAGCCGCGCCGGTGAGCATGCTCGCAACTTCCTGCAAGGCTGGAAAGGTAAGTTGGTTTGCGACGATTTTGGCGGTTACAAGGCCAGTTTCGAACTCGGCGTGACCGAGATCGGCTGCATGGCCCATGCCCGGCGCAAGTTCTTCGAACTGCACGCTACGAACAAGAGCCAGATCGCCGAGCAGGCCTTGCGCTACATCCAGTTGTTGTACGAAATCGAGAGCGAAGTGCGTGACTTGGAGCCGGATTTACGGTGCCGAATACGGCAAGAAAAAGCCATGCCGGTTATGGATAGGCTTCATGCCTGGATGATCGCCCAGCGTGATCTTGTGCCCGAAGGTTCGGCTATCAGCAGAGCACTCGATTACAGCCTTAAACGCTGGGCAGCGCTATCGCGCTACCTAAATGATGGGGCCGTACCCATTGACAATAACTGGGCAGAGAACCAGATCCGCCCGTGGGCACTCGGTCGCAAGAACTGGCTCTGTGTGTCACGAAGGAATCGTCATGACGACGAGATGAAAACGGCGGCATGACACTCCATGTTCCAAGATGGATGGAGGTAGGCCCTCCGGTCAGGGCGTGCAGGCGTACTGATCAAACGACCCGATGCTGCGAACATGTTCAGCATGTTGGTGGTGAGCGATTCGGGAAAAGGCAGAGTAACTACTGTCACGTAAGGCTCAGGTAGTTGAACGAAAGTGAACTGACTGATGAAGCGACGAAATCTCCACTGGTGTCAAAACGGGCTTGTATAGCCGGGCCCCGAGAAGTGCAGAGGACACCTGTCTACCGACTGCACGGCACCCGTTGTTAAGGCAGCAAGAACCTGAGTCAGGCCATTTTGGGGAACGTGAGAACCTATCCTCGGCACGTATCGTGGGGATAGGGACGGACTCACCCGTAGTAGTGATGAAAGACCTGTAATGGGGCTGGAGCGAAGGGGTGGGGATCACTTTCGTTGTGCGGGACACAACTCAAACGAGGATGACGTTTTAGTGCAGCGAAAAGCATTCGAGATACCGAAGTCGCTGGTGTGGATGGCGTATCAGGATGTACGCCGCAACCGTGGCGCGCCGGGCTGTGATGGTCAGACGCTCACGGACTTTGATCGGCAGCGCGATCATAACCTCTACCGCATCTGGAACCGGTTGTGCTCAGGGTCGTATTTCCCGCCACCTGTACGGGAAAAGCGCATTCCGAAAGACAATGGCAAGGAGCGCATCCTTGGCATCCCAACGGTCTCTGATCGGGTAGCCCAAGGCGCAGTGAAAAGATATGTGGAGGCTGTGATCGATCCGATTTTCCATCCTGACTCGTATGGGTACAGGCCCGGAAGATCGGCCCACGATGCTTTGCGTCAATGTTCCATTCGGTGCCGTCGTAAGAACTGGGTACTGGAAGTGGATATCAGCGCGTTCTTCGACCACGTTGGGCACGACCTGATCATCAAGGCTCTGGAACATCACCAGATGCCGAAATGGGTGATCTTGTACTGTCGACGCTGGCTGCAAGCGCCGATGCAGAGTGAGATGGGGTTGCTTCAGGAACGGGGACGAGGGACACCTCAAGGGGGTGTGATCTCGCCCTTGTTAGCCAATTTATTCCTGCATTACGCCTTTGATCGTTGGATGGACAGGGCGCATCGCGGCGTGCCGTTTGAACGGTATGCCGACGATATTGTTATTCACTGCACAAGGATGAGCGAGGCTGTTCGAATCAGGGAGAGCCTGACACGACGGATGAGTGAAGTGGGTCTGACCATCAACGAAGAAAAGTCGAAGATTGTCTACATCGACACATTCGAGCGGCACAATGTCGCGACGAGCTTCACCTTTCTTGGATATGACTTCAAGGTGCGAACCCTGAGGAACTCCAAGGGTGAACTCTTTCGTAAGTGCATGCCGGGAGCGTCGATGAAGGCGATGCGCAGGATGGTAGACACGATCAAACACTGGCGCATCCATCGATCCACTACGGATGACCTGAGGGATTTTTCTCGCAGGTACAACGCTGTGATTCGAGGATGGATCGAATACTACGGTAAATTTTGGTACAGAAACTTCAGCTATCGATTGTGGGGCGCGTTGCAATCGCGCCTGCTCAAATGGATGAAGAGCAAGTACCGAATCTCTATACGTCAAGCGGAGCATCGGCTGCGTCTTGTTCGAAGAGAGAATCCGGAGCTGTTCGCGCATTGGTATTTACTACGTGCATCGAATGTGTGATCAAGAGCCGTATGACGGGAGACTGTCACGTACGGTTCTGTGAGCAGCCGAGGGGTGAAATTCCCTTCGGCTGACTCGACTCGCCGGGTCGTTACGCAGTGGCAAACGGGCGGCGGCGATCATGAGCTTGATCCAGTCTGCGCGCATGAACGGGCATGATCCGTATGCGTATCTGAAGGACGTACTGACTCGTTTGCCGACACAGCGGGCGAGTGAAATTACGGAGTTGCTGCCGCATAAGTGGGCGCCAGTGTAACCTCGGAAAGCGCGCTCAGCGGACGCTCGCTGTTAGAAAGCGAAAACTATGAGTTCGGCAGCCAGACCAGCAACCGCCGCTATCTAGGGAAGGAGCATTAATTGAATATAATCAGCCTCAAAGATTTGACTGCGCGGCATGTCTTGGAGATATGGGAGCAGGCAAAGCAGCCTCCCAAATCCGTCAAGGGCACCGTGGGTTGGTCATTCGAAGGGAATGGTATTCGCACCCGTACCACGTTCATACAAGCTTTTGGACAGCTTGGTTTGCAATTCATAGAGCTTCCGAATCTTCTCAAGTCGAAGGAGCGTGTAGAAGATCTAGCGGGCTACCTTGATCATTTTTATTCTATTTATGTCATCAGGGAGTCGAGCCACGAAAAGCTGAAGGAATTTGCTTCGGCGAGTGGAAGGCCCGTCATAAATGCCATGTCGGCTCAGGGGCATCCCTGCGAGGTTCTTTCCGATGCCTTCTACATCCACTCTAAATTTGGTGAGATCCGTAAGGCAAAGATAGGACTGTGGGGCCCAACCACAAATGTGCTGCGCTCATGGCACGAGCTGGCGGAAGTGCTAGGAATAACGATCAGGCATTTCTGTAGCCAAGACCTTCATCATTCAAATCCTCATATTGCCTTTTCCGACGTTGCAAATCGGCAAGTGGATATCTTGATTACCGATTCGTGGCCAGCCAACTTCACCGACACTGAGTGGTCGCTCACAAAAGAACATCTGGCAAAGCTAGGCAACCCGATCTTGTTACCAACACCGCCCTTTTTTATCGGTGAAGAGGTTGGATTTGATCCTGTCGACTACAGCGGTTTCGCTGGATACGAGCAGAAGGCAGCACTGCTTCAGGTTCAGCGCGCAATCATGGAATACGCCATGAGTGCATGCCTTACCTAGCCGCTGACCGCCTGAATGCTGGAATTGGCAAGGTGTGTTCTCGGAACGCTTACAAACGGGTGCACACTGAGATATCCAGACTGCATTTAAGAACCAGCTGCACGAATATGACTGCCAACAGCACGAAATTCAGGGTCGGCAACTACCAGCAGATAGGAAACAATTCCCACCTACGACGTCCTATGGTGCTGCGGTGGTGGTTCTCTAGCAACCAATTCGAGATTTCTATATGAAACCCAATCCGCCAATCGATAACGCACTACGCGTCGCGTTGGTTACAGGATCCACATCCGGTATCGGCGCGGCCATTGCACGTGTATTAAGCGGGGCAGGCTATGCGGTGGTTCTCCATTCGCGAAATTCTGCGGATACGGGTCGCGCTATGGCTGCCGAAATGAAACAGGCTATCTACGTGCAAGCTGATCTTGCTTTTGAAGCTGACAGGGTCAGGCTTGTTAACGAGGCGATCGCCGCGTGGGGTCAGCTCGACGTATTGGTCAATAACGCCGGCATCAGCAGAGTTATTCCGCATAGCGACCTTGCCTCTGCCACTTCGGCGGTGTGGCACGAACTTAACGAAATTAATGTCGTGGCGCCGTTCCACCTAGTCGCATTGGCCGAATCGGCATTGCGCGATGCCGCCCGTTACCGTCGAGCAGGTAGCGTCGTAAACATCAGTTCGCATGCTGGTGTCCGTCCTAAGGGCGCATCCATTCCCTACGCGGTGAGCAAAGCTGCGCTCAATCACATGACCCGCTTGCTCGCGGTGTCACTTGGGCCAGACATTCGCGTAAATGCTGTGGCGCCTGGCTTGGTCGACACGCCTCTGACCGCAGAGTGGACAGATGCCCAAGAGTTGTGGCGAGATCGCGCCCCAATGCGCAGGGCCGCTAGCCCAGACGACATTGCAAACGCTGTTGCAATGTTGGTTGATTCGGACTACTTAACCGGTGAGATACTCCTGTCAGACGGCGGATTAAATCTGACCTAGGTTTAGCGCTCTCCGCAGGGGCGGCGCGAGAAGACGAGTTACTTTGCTTTGCCGACGGGCTCAAACGCCGGACGGATACGATAGTTTTGCAGGGCGGGCTAGATGACTTTGCCGGACGGATACGGCCATGTGGCTGTGCTGTGGCTTACTGGCTCATGGCTCGATCGCAAGTAGATCGGCGCTGGGCCCTCTATGCATTTTGCCCATTACCGACCAAGCATGTGGATTGCCACGTTTGCCACGTTGCGGGCGTCATCGATGCCACGGTGGTAGGTGCCTTCCCATTCAAGCCCTAGCATCTCCACTGCCGGCTGCAGACCGAGCGTACGGCAGTTGAATACCTTCCAGTGCCATTTCTTTAAATTGGTGTGCAGCATCCCTTTCAGCATCGGTTCGCAATGTAAACGTGAGGCATCTTTCTGAAGCTGCTTGTAGTCGTAATCGCCCCACGAACACCAGATTGAATTTGGGTAGGCTTCTAGAAATGCATCAAGCATCTGAGCAACCCTGGCATAACTAGGAGCAGCGTCAACGTCGCTTTGCTTGATCGTCGTTAGCTTTCGGCAGAAGTCAGTAAGTACCGGGTGCAGGGTGGGCCGGACAAAGCTCTGAAATTGGTCGACCACCTGGAGCGATGACAGGTCGATCACAGCCAAGCCAATTTCAATAGTTTCCATATCCTCACGCTGCACGATCAACTGGCGTGGTGGTTCTCCCGGCTTGGCGTCCTCATCGCACGTAGCCTCAAGATCGATGCATAGTAGGTAATGGTAAGGGTGTAAAACCTCCCTTAGGGCTCCTAAATGCTGGGGCTTACGAACAGGTACCATGCTCAGCTCTAACCTTTGGATTGATGAAAAATGCCCAACGTCTTGTTGGCCATTAGGAAAATTATCCGATGCCAATGCGCATTGTCCACCGGATGCGCTCATCTTGACAGCGCTACACGGGTGGTGGGGTTTCAACGCAGATCATCGATGATGAAGGGGGGCGAAGCTTGAAGAGGACGGAAGGGATGCCTAGGGAAAGATGACATGGTCAAGCTCAAGCGTCTTGCAGATACCTTTGAGCCGGTTGCCTTGTTTCTTGCCCCAATCCGGCTCGATGCTGAAACCGTAGGCGATTTTTCCGCTGACATGGTTGATCAGCCCCTGGAGTGATTGAAATCCACGACACTCCGCATGGGCCATGGCATCTATCACGGGGTGGGCCAGGTAGTAGAGGTGATCGCTGACATACTTCTTGTAGGATTTCGGAAGCCGGGGCTTTGCGCCGTCGACTAGCAGGCCCAATACAATCTTGCGGGTGCCCGGCGTGACGATTTTCGTCTTGGCGGTATTTAGCCAGAACCCTTGCTCAGCTAGGCACTCGTTGATCGCATTGATGTGCTGGGTCGCCTGTGACCGTTCAAATGCATTTTTTGAGGAAAATACGAGGTCGTCGGCATACCGGGAGTACACCAGACCATTCTCCGACGCATAGTCCTGCAGATTTTCGTCCAGGGACTGCATGATCAGATTGGCGATTCTCGGAGAGGTGGCAGCCCCTTGAGGCAGATGGCCTATGCGCGGGTCAGCTGGATACGGAAGCCCCGCAGGGAGGCTTTTGTTGCCGAATCTACGGTCTGGGTTGCCTTTGAACCGGACTCGGGTGCAGAGCCTCGAAAGCTCAAACGACACCAGCGGTTGGTACCCGAATGACCTGAAGAGCTCGTAAACCTGAGGCTCCAAGATCGACTCGAAGAAGTTAGTGAGATCGAGCTTGATCAGCCAGTGCGCCCCGCAATGAAGTTCGGCTGCCTCCAATACCCCGTGGCGGTTGTCATAGGCGTAGCTGGCTTCGTGCGGCTCCACTCTGGACAGGATGTGGGCGTTGATCCATCGCTGAACCCGGAGTAAGTCCTCACTGGGTGCACATATCCATCTGAACCGATCCAAGCTGTGTCCCGCATTCGGCTTTCTAAGCTTGAAGACGTTATACGCCTCTGTCTTATAGGTTCGGCTGATCGTTCGATGTAAAAAAGGATAGGGAACACCTGCCAGATGGGCGAGGTGATTCAGGGTAAGGATGGGTGGGCAGCCGTGCTTCATCTGCTTTGCCGTCTTCACGACATTTTGCAGAATGTCCTCACGGACGCCGTCCTGGCGGCCTCTTCTTAAATAGGGCTGAGAGCTCCAGCGACTCATCTACCTTTAGATTCCGCCCTGGCGGATGGAAGCCTTCTGGCGCCAGACTTCGATAGCGAACACCATGAAGGCTGCCACCCTCCAGTAGGCGTGAGATCGTTCGACGGCAAGCATAGTTTGCTCCCAAAACGCCCCGCGCAACGCACGGGATACTAGATTCCGCTACTGCGGAGCCCTCAGCTGCTCTGGATAATACGAAGCGAAGGGGTCGGGGGCCACAAAAACTTTTCGTCCTTCCCGGCGCAGAAGTCGTATGGCCTTATGCCCCGCTAGGGTCAACGCTCCCGTTTTAGTGAGCCAACCCCTGCTGACGGCACGGTCTTTTGCGCTGATGAGTGTGTCTAAAGACAGCGGCAGCACTCGGCGGAGCTCCGCAACGCGTCGTCTTCCCTGCGAGTGGGCGAGGAGAATGATGATTGCGGATTTGTTCTGATCGCTTGATTTCTGGAAACGGGGCGACTTAGAGATTTCCGATAGATTTAGCTCGTCTAGTGCATTGAGGGTCACCTTGGTCACGTCGACCTGGGTCGACTGCCAAAGACTTTCAGTGACACGCTTAGGGAAGAGTGGTGCCCATTTCTTTGACCCTTTGGATTTCTCTGAAACAAAAATGGCCGGCATGTTATTCGGCGCTCCATGCTCGAAGGCCAACAGGGCTGCTGTGTTTTTCCAGCCCAATGGGTCTTTGCTGTGCACGCCATATTTCTTGCATAGCTCGACCATGTCATCTAGGTCTTCACCAAAGCTGTTGTGCAGAGTAGGGCACTCTGTCACGACACGAACTCTGGGAGAGAACCTGTGACGCCGAATTTTCTCGATGCCTTGCTTAGAACCGCTGTATGCCAACACCCAAAAATTGATAAATTTTCCGGAGTGCCAACTTCTAATAGAAGCCACATTCCACATAGCATCAAGCATATCTGAAGCTCGATCTCCACTGCCAATGAAGTCAGTTAGAATTACGAAATTCCTGATCTTTGAATCTCTGACGTTATCCGCAGCTGGTTGCAGCAAAAAACGCGTAGGGTTGGAGCGACACAGCGTGTTGGCTATTGATGCTACTAGTGCTTCGCTCCCTATGTCTTGTGTTTTATAGGTGAGCGACTGGACTGCATGCATCGCTGCGCCGTAAGCCCGCATGTGTTTCTTTTTTGATCTGGGGTTGTAAGTCTTGACTGCTTTGTAGATGGGTGGTGGGAGATCGGCGGTTGTAGATTGCAGTTCTCGTTCAATAAATAAGGCTGAAGTAGATCTTAGTGGGAGTTTGCTTTTGATTAAATTGAAAAGGCTGTGTTTGAATTCATTCAAAGGGCAGTAGTTGACTGAATTCAGTAGCTTTTCCGCTAGCAGGCGATCGGCGAGCCGGTTATCGAACTGGCTTAGCCAAAGTTTTGTTTTTTCTTGTTCCTTCAATGGCTGCACGGCGCTAGTCCCTTTGGTCTCGCTAGTAGCTAATAGGCTTTCTGGGTGCACTTACCAACTTGGTGGCCTGGCTACCCATGGAGCATTCTGATCGCAGACAGATGCGCTGCATTTCGGATAGGCCTCGGTCAGCATAATGGGGTTGGGTCGTTTGTGCAGTCCAGCAATTAGGTGCTACGCAGGGGGCATGGCCAACCCTCGGCCGCGCCGTGCACCTCGCTGATCGAGCACGTTTATCCAAAGTCGTAGTGAAATACCAAAGCGACGCTGGAAAATAGAAGCCCTGGAGCCGCGAACCTCCGGGGTTTCGTTTTTTCTAACCGTCCGGCCAGGTTTTGCCCAGCGTAAGCTCTTCGAACGGCATGCCATCAACAAAAGCATGCTCGCCAAGCAAGCCTTACACGTGACGCTGGCAATCCTGATTCCGGCTTAAATAGCTTTGAAAGGTTTGAAAAGCTTTTCGGGTGCTAGGTACAACCTCCCGCGCGTCCGTGAGAAGGCAACATAGAGTTTGTTTTTGGTCTGTGGGGGGAGTGCATCAAGCGAGGATTTTTCGTAGCTCTTCCAGTGAGTAGCACCTAGCACAACGCACACATCGTTATAGTGATCTAGTCCCTTACTGGCACCCCAGTTGTTAGACACGCATCCATATTTGTAATGCTCCTGGTAGAACAGCTTTACGACGCTGGCGTCCGCGTGCACGGCGTTCGCATCCGCTTGATTGGCCAGCGGTATGATGTCGGTTTCATAGGTATGCTGTGACTGCATATCAATCTGCAGATGTGCACGAATAAAATCGCATACGGTCACGCCACATCTCCAGCTTCGACTCAATGTCTCCTTGTCGACGGTGACACCCGCCTTTTGAAAAAGCTTTTCGTACTTACCGATATCAGCGTGAAGAGAGCTGTTCACGTTCCCATCACGGCTGGTGTCGAAGGTATGCTGGTAGAAGTCGCCTACAAGCAGCATTTCAACCTTGGCTTTCGTCAATGCCATCAGCAGATTGAAGTCATGGCCTGCTAGGTCTTGAACCTCGTCGACATAAAATTCATCGTAAAAGCGCTCCATTCGCGCCATCACGTCAGGAATCGCCCCTGCGGTCTCAACAAGCTTTGCTAGGCGGTTGTGATATAGGTTTCCGCTTTTACTAGCGTAGAAAGCCATATCGTCGCGCTTGAGTTTCAATGTACGGGGGTGTGGTGTTCGGAAACTGATCCCTCGAGTCTCCAAGTGCACCTGCAGCAACGGGCGATAGCAGAAGCTGTGGAGGAATGTGAAATAACTTAGGAGGTTTATGTTCTTGGGCACATGACCGAACCGTTTAATGATGCTATCGCGCAAGTGGCGATAGTTGTTGTCCGTGTAGGTGACGATCAGTGCGCGCTTCTCCAAGCTCAGGCGGTTCACCAGCAGGGTTGTCTTGCCTGATCCTGCCACGGCGAACATCACTCGTTTATCCATTGGATTGCCTCCACAATGTAGGCTGGGACGGTGAGTTCACCGGGCTTGCCCTTGAGCAACTCAAATGCAGCTTCTGCCTTGTTGGCTAGCATGTACTCCAAGGGAGAAAGGGTTTTTCGTCCAGGGCCGAAAACAGTCTTGCAGGTTTCCACGTTATCGTTGTGCAACCCTATTTCGAAGGTTGAACGGTCATCGTCTCTGTCGGCAAAGACTTTGGCATTGTCCGAAGCGAAGTCGACGTAGTTTTCTACGCAGTTTTTCTGATAATTCTTGTCGTTGTCCCGTATGGCTGCGACTCGAATTCCAAGCAGGTTAGCGAGCTCCATGTACCTTTTGAAGCTGGTACCGCCAATAGAGATTATGTGAACGTCATCGACATGCGGTAGACGCCCATTTGTACATTGCTTATAGAACTCCTCCACTAGGATGAATTCGGCATCACCTTCAACCAAGATCACCTTCTTCGAAAGCGCGAACTCCAAAACATTGTTGTCCGGGGCCTTCATGAAGAATTCTGCGGTCTCAGTTGATAGAGCTTTAAGCGAGCCAGCAGCTGCATTCGGGCCGATCAAAAGGGCATGCCGAAGATCAAGCCTTGAGCAAATATGGCTGCTGTGGGTTGCGATGAAAAGCTGTGTGCTCTCGTTCTCCGCTAGCTTGGCGACGAGTGCTTTCATGGAGGAATGGCTGAGATGGTTTTCAGGCTCCTCCAATAGCATTACATCTAAGCCTCCTTGCTTGTGCTTGCTCAGTGCAAATTCGGTCTTGATGAAGCACTGCCTTCCTTTCCCGTGGTTTTCAAGCGGAATATTGTCTTCAGTGATGATTAGGTCGGTTTCCAGATTCGACCGGACGCTGGTACGTACGTCAAACTGGTACGCGGGAAGGTCAGCGTTGAGCGCTGCCAGATGCTCTCCTGTAAACGCATGCTTGCCCTGACGATACAGGTTTTCAAGCTTATAGCGGTCTTCTACGGGGGCGTTGAAAGCGTACACGGCCCGGGTGTATTCACGAGATGCGTAGTCGCCATCGATACGTGAACCGTCTAACATCATGTGCTTGATGGGCCGGTTGAATGCTGCGTAGGGCCTGCCGGCGAACGTTTCAAACCGCACCGCGTAATATTCGAATGGGAAGTTCGGTTGAGCGTCAGCCAAGATGGCTTGCACCGCTTCGCCATACTCGGTCATAACCGCAAGGATCATGCGCAGACCGTCAGTCTGGCGCTGGTGGGCATTGTTGGTTCCATAGAGGCTTTCATCATCACCTTCCTCTAGGAAAACGTCGACTATCAGCTCGGGTAGTTTCTCCAGGCTCTTCTCACCGGCAAGGAAGGTGTTGACCGAATCCTTGTTGAGCAGTGTTTCTGCACCCAGAGCCTCAATGCGGTTGCGACTCCCGCCGAGCGCGAGGTCTAGAGCGAGCAAAATGCTGCTTTTTCCTGCCTCATTGTTGCCGATCAGCACATTCTTCCCAGGCTCGAAATCGAGCGTGAGAGTTTTGAATTTTTTGAAGTTCTGAATTACCACTTTCCTTATGGTGTGCATGTCTAGCCCCGAGCTGAGAAAAATCAGAATGATGGAAAACTGCCTGACTTATAGAGTCAGGCTCGTCACGGTTCCGTAAGCCGAAACCGGACTATTTGCAACGAACCTATAGTCACCAGATGGGCCCGTCTACCAGTTTCTTTTGCCCGTCGATACAGCGGCGGCAGTTGGCGACATTTGAGACCGTCGCCTGCTCCCAACAGCCCAAAGGCTCGGCTCATTGCGCAGCTGAGGGGGAGCATGAATCTGAAAGCTTGGTCAGGCCAAGTCGTCCTGCGTGTGAGTTACGATGACGAATTACCTTTGCCTCCGATGGCCGGCGTGGAGCTACAGAGAGTTTTTGTAGTCCTCAAGCTCTTGGAGGAAGTGATCCGCAAGATCGTCGTCTAAGGCCGAGGGAGCGCTTTTAAGAATGGAGTTCGCGTTTTTGATTTGGTGTGGGTCAGGCTTGCTTGTCGTTGGTGACATCGAAGTGGTTGCTACAGCGAGTTCGCGTACCAGGTCGCTCTCAATGGCAACGGGCGTTGCACCTAATGTGGCGACGGAAAAAATATGGATATTTTGACGATTGAGGAAAGCCGCCGCCCTGGTCAAAGATATGAACAGCCGCACGTGCTGGCGCTGGGCGTGCAGTATGTGGGTCATACCACTGTGATAGATCTTCATGGCAAACCCATCAGCTTGCTCGACTAGCTGAACCCTGACACCAGGGATGCCTAGATGAAAAGGCAGCTGCAACGCTGTTACCGGAATCATTCGTTCATATCCCAAAAGCACCCTGATCATTATTAATATTTTGAGTATCAAAAAGTCAAATTTGATTTGATTTTGTACCTGTCAGATGAACTGATGAATTTGAGACCTGAAGGCATATGATCCAATAGATATGGGGGTTCTCTCAGGTGTATAGCGAATGCGCCTATATCTAGATACGCTATTTACGAAGATCGTATTTTCGAACCACTAATTCTCGAAGGAGTGGTTTCCAGATGAATGACATGATCTTGATGGTTCAGCAGGCACTGATGGCAGACCCGCTGAATCTTGCCTTGTGTATTGCCCTTGTACTCAGCTTCGCTTTGCTGAGGAGGTCGAAATGAAGATGAGCTGGGCCAAAATGCCAAATCGCTGGGCAATGGCCGGGGGATTGCGAGAGTTCAAGCACAGGGACGCTCGAAATATGGTTAGCGCGCTGCATACGAATACATCGATTGCTGCGCTCAAGACCTATCTAGCTATTTGCACGCGTACTGACTTTCGTTCAGGTCTCGCGAAGACCACTTATGAAGAGCTCGGAGTTTTGCTGGGGCATTCCCGGCTGGTGATCGCCAGGTCTCTGCGGATTCTTCTGGCCAATGGGCTCATCCGGAGTGACAGCGCAAAGGCTCGTGACGGCTCGCAGCTTTACGTCTGCCGTTGGCTGGAGGATGAAGGCTACGCAAAGATTCCGAAGAGCTGGCTGTACCGTGTAAGAGGAAAGGAGGGAGATGCCCCTGCTGTTAGCAAAAAACATCTTTTCAAGCTCCGAGCTTTCAAGCTCAACAGCTTGCTGTCCCTAATGGCACTGAAAATCTACATTCTCCTTCTTGCTCTTCGGAACAAAGATCGGCGTACCGAAGGAGATTTAACAGGACGCGATGGGCTGACAATCGTCAGCTACGACAGGATTATGGATTTGACAGGTGTGCCTCGGTCGGCCATAAGCCCGGCCATAACCCTTTTGTTGGAGATGAATCTTGTCTCCTTTCGCTCAGGCAGCTTTACCGTCTCGGACGACCAGGACTTTGACCGGACTAATCGCTATTTGATCAAGGGGCTGGGGTTACGCTGGGCGCCGCTGACAGAACCTCAATCGAATAATCAACTACCTGTAGGCACTGTAGGCCCTGTAAGCACTGTGAGTTTTAGCGGATGATTTGTCCTTGCCAGACTCCCCGCTTCACGCGCTACCTGAAAAGGAAATTCAGCTTGAGGCAATGCGTCAGTGGGCTGCTGACGATGCCAGGCTCATCTGTTAATTGAACAACTTGTTTGCGAGCTCAACCATATTCAACTTTCGCCGACTTTGCATACTGGTCGATCTTAGGCACTCCCAGTAGTAACGAGGTCTACGAACCGCTTTTTATCGTTTGAAGTCGGAAACCACTCGTCAATTTCAACGCTGCAATGCTTCGAGTCGCCAAGTGCCCATTTCGCAATGTTGTCCGCTGTAGCCCTCTTATAGTGATCCGCCATGAAGAGCCTGCGACCCACCGCATAACAGCCGCGCTTCGTGAGTTGGTCGGTCACGTCGAAAACTCCGGCTCCGCCAAAAAAGTCGGTGGTGTCTGGGTAGTGGATACCTGCCAACGACACCTTTGCCAGGGGGAAGAAAGTTATCTGTATGTCGGGTGAGGATGTCTGCAAGGCATTGGGGCGACGTAACCCCATCCGTGACGTGCTGGAGCGTAAAGTTAGAGCTGCTGCAGAAACCGGCGCTGCATTTGTCGAGTTGGATGAGCTGTTTCGTAGCTAAAGTAAACTGCAGAAGTAAACGCAGATGGTCGCCCCACCTGATCAAGGGTTTGGGGAAGTTAATCTGGTTGAGATTCCCGCGCGCTCCGCCTGCTATGCAAAATGGAAATCAGGAAGGAGATCGAGTGCAAACCAGGCCGGTAAGCCTACCTCCAGCCTATGAAGGTTAGATGGCGGGCTCACCACTATGCCGAGGTTGGAGCAGCCGGTTGAGCTGGTCGCTCACTGCTTCAGCTGGAAGACCGGTAAAGTTTAGGAACTCGTTGCGAGGCAATGCGCCTTGGATCAGCAGCGCTAACAACGCCGGCATCGTTTCTGGTCGAATGCCTGACTCCTTCAAACGCGAGTTTGTTTTGTACGCACGAGTGACGGACTCACGAAGCCTGCGACGATTCAGGGCAGCAGTCATGTAATCCACTTCCTCATGACAGACATCAAGCCCGAGCTCAATGAAGCCAAGAAGGGCTTTGTCAGATCGTTGCGCACCACCTGCAAGCGGAACATTTTGAGTGCTATCAGTCGTGTTCATGGGAGCGTGATATTCTCCATGTCTTCGGGCCAAGCCGCGAGAAAGCGACCAAAGCTGAGGATGTAGCCCGAGCTGAGCCAAATAATGCTGGTGAAGGCTCATCCTCGCCACAACGCCATTTCCATCTGGAAGTGGTCGCGTTTGTAGTACGCAGTAGTGATGAACTAACGCCGCAACGACGTAGCTCAGGCGTCTTCCGCAACGTGGAATACTTGTCCGCTGATTTCAGGGCATCCTTCTGAACTCCTGGCTCGGTGTGGTGCCCCTCAATAATTATTGAGTATTGGGCTTCAGAGACCATCAGCAGTTTGCTTAAGCACGCTGCCGTTTCAGGCGCGGCCATGCCGGCGAGAAAGGCTGTCTTCGTTACAAGCAAGCCTGCTCTCGCCAGAATCGACGGAGTGATCGAATCGGAGAGGGGCGGAATAAGCCATTGATCAATGGTCATCTGGGTAGCTATCTGTAAAAGGACATTTTTTCATTCATCATCCGCCAACAACGGTGTGTTGAGGTCGACATCAATACTAATCATGGATGATTCGAGGTAAACCGGAAGCGCCTTGGGAATTCCATTGCGATGATCGTCCTTCCACGCCTTCATTTTTGACTTACCTCGTTCAAACCAGACAACGCCTTCTGATCTTCGCCATGCTGCGTAAGTATTGCTCCCGCCCGGCCATACGCCTCTCTCAGCAACAAAAATCCAGACGCACTCCAGATCATCTTTTTTTAAGAGGTTTTCGAAGAGTTCCCGACGAACATAGGCGTGTGCCCCGTCGTCTCTGCCCTGTCTACTGACAAATTGACGCCTACCTGAAGAGTCAGCGTAGCTTTGCGAGTCGGACGCCAGAGGTGTAAGCGATAGCTCCATCGCCAACCACGGGGCAGGTAAGAGTGCAGCGGCGCCCTCTGGTAGTGAGGCATCAAGGTGTGATTCCCAGCAGTAGCTGAAACAAGGGAACGCGACTTCTACTTCCCCTTGTTGGTGGAAGTGTTGTGGTGTCCACATTTTCTGCTCCCACGTAGACCGCCATGGTGCTTCAAGTAGGTAACCGGCATCGGTGGAGCGGCTGCCCGACCAGGTTGAAACGTCTATCGAGCATTGGCTATATAGGTAGTCAACCAGTCGTTTACGATCTTTTTTCCTTACCACCACCGGCAACAGATATCGCCATTCCTGTTGGCGTAGCCCATGTTCACGACCTTCTTGATCCTCATAGCGATCCATCGCAGAGCGGTGTTCGTACAGCACAAGCCATTCATCTCCAGCTTGGTCAGTCCGGCAAACAATACTTTCCATACCTGAGCTTGGATCTTGTTCAAACGGCCACTTTTGCAGATCGTTCTCTGCTACCTCTTCTAGCGCAACAGGCTTCGTGTCTACAGAGCACTGTTCTACACCAGTAAGATCAGTGAGTATGGTGGGATCAATGTCTCTGTGAAAATCCAGGTTCAACGTCGTGCGGTAGCGGCGGGAGCCATCGAATCCAATCTCGGTCATCCATTTGCTATCAGCCAGACGGCAAAGCAATTCGTCCAGGGCCAGCCATTCATATTTGGCACCAATGCGCTCGAATAGTGGTCTATCACGTGAATAACCATGGCGATGAGAGCTATCACCAGGAAAGAGCTGTCCTGTCCACCCGAAATCGTAAGCACGCTTGGCCACCCAGCGTTGGGCTGCGCCGATATCGATGTGTGGCAACTGGGGCGCGCTTTTGTTGGAACTGGTAAACCTACCTTTAAACTCCTCCTTGAATCTAAGCTTTTCCTTGGGGCTCAGAAGGTCGAAAAGGGCCGTCTCGCACTTTTCCAGCTCCTCAGTATTATCTCGAATCTCCTTGATTGCCTTTGAAAGCCGTAACGCAAGGAACGGGTTAAAAAACAGGCTACGCATCTTCTCCACGATCTCGCTACGATCAGGGTGTGGGTCAATAACCTCCATTTGGAACCGATCATATTTTTCGTTTTGCGTATACGGCATCGGGGAAGACAGCGGAACGTTCGAGAACGCCCCAATACGCGATTTGATCTCATCGGCGAAATCACTGATTCCGCCAGTGCAGGAGCGTTTTATTTCCTCACCACCCGCCTTGTTAGCCGTCTCATCGAGCATGTCCTTTGAAACAGAGAGTCTTACTGCCTTGGATTTATAGGGAGGCCGACATACTTCAATATCGATGGTATCCGGTAAGCAGGCACGCGACGCCGCCAACTCGATAATCCCCAAGGCGTAGTCCCTCAGCATTATCGACAACGGCACGCTTTTTTGGCCGAAAACGCAGTTGTAAGCTGTTGTGGAGTACAGCTCCAATCTACGTGGGGACGGGGCTATACAGCACGCCCCGTAAGCGGCAGCATGCAGTCTCTCCAGCACATACAGGTCATCGAGGTCGGAGAGTTTTGCGCACAGATCGTTATATAGCGGGATGTTCGACAGTAGCAGTGAGGAAAGAGCCTTGGTTGCTTTGTCTCTGATTTCTCTGTGCGAAGAAGCTGTCAGCCAAGCAACCGTCAGCCCGCAAAGAGTCTGAACCTGAGGGTCTGTGTTTTCGTTCTGGCTCGACGCGCACCAGTCCAGCAGTCGACGTAAGGTACTGCCTTCACTCATTGATAAAACATTGATTCTCGATGTCCAGAAAGCATCACGATTTGGCAGTTTTTTGTTAATCAATACTTTATGCAAGAACTCAGCATTCCAGGGATGGTCGGTGCTAGCGCTAAGCTCAATGACTATATAAAACTGGTCATCATCAGATGATAAGAAGGCGTTGTAGATCTGCAGTGTGCGATCTGTGAACCCCACTGCGTTTCGCCAGCGCAAGCTTTCTAAAAAGGCATTTCTTATTGAATAGTCATTCGCCCAGGCATTTGCTTCGCCCGGCATCGCATCGATGAGCTCTACCCTGAAATTTTCCGGTATTTGGATAGATAGTGCTTCGGCCAAACCTGCCCACTTCCATTTAAGTCCGTCACCTCCGTGGATGAAGCTCAACGTGCCGCCATCAAGGGCTTGGCGTGGATCTGTCACGCCATCCAGCAAAACACTCGCCATGAGATGATCTTGCAATCGTTGAAAACTGAACCTTACGATATCTTCCACTGGGGAGAACGGGTCGGTCTCACCTTGACGTGGGGGCGGATCAAGTCGAAAGATGCCGTTTTTTTGAAGTACTTCGAACCACGTCATGGAAGGCGACGCTGGATACAGGCTGAATTTATCAGACGCTATGCGCCCAGCCTCTGCAAGGCTGATGTAGTCTGTGCGATTGCTTGCCATGAGTGCAGCGATTGCTGAGACAGCGGCTATCGTAGGTTTTACTAATTCTTCGCTACCATCTCTTCCAACGCCTAAATTGCGGGCAACACTGCGGATGTAGAAAGCAAAGACAACCTTGGTTCCGTGCAGCCCTTTCGGAAACTGCTTAATCCCATCACGGGCCAGTGCTGTACAGGCGCTTCGCAGGAATAATGGATTCACAAACTCGGCTGAAAGCCATGGCGTGTTAGGTTGAGATATGCCTCTGCGTCCCAAGTAAATCTGTGCCGCCCTTGACTGCTCTTCATCCGTTTCGAATCCACGAATGCTGAATGACTGGAGGTTTCCTCGTACCTTCGGCGGAATGACATATGGGGTGTATTCCGTACGGCAACTGATAACAAGGGCGATGTTCTCGTAGTTTTTTACTCTAGCCATCAGCTCAGGAAGTTCATTTCGCCACAGCGTCGCCCCAGCCCCTTCGTTTATTGCATCAATCAAGATCAAGCCACGCTTTCCGGCTGTTTCAGCGGCGACGCTGAAAGCCTGCAAAAAGGCTTCGGGAGAGAGGCTGCCCAAACCAAGTTTGTTGGTGAGCTGGCCCCAAAAGTTTTGACTGCCCAATTGTTGGCCGAGAATTAACAGCACCGGACGCCCATCCGAGATTGCTTTTTGAGCGATGGTTCCGAGCGTATGTGATTTACCCGTGCCGGCTTTTCCTTCAAGAAGAGCGCAACGAGACTGCTCAGCTGGAAAGTACCGACTCTCAAGCACTGAGCTGAGGCGATACACCGCTTCCCCGAGCTTGTCCAGCTTGTGAATGATGTAGTCGAGATCGCTGGACGTGTGGCTGGTTTCGGAGGGGGAGTTCTGCTTATTTCGCCAAATTGACGATCTCAATTTGTGGAGTGCACCTGATGCCTCCACCATACAGCTGAGGCATTCGGCAACAGGCCAAGGCTTCGAATAGTCGCTATTGAATTTATCGCTCAGCGCCGTGGCCTTCGACGTTTCTGATTCTATTTTTTGTATATCGGATGAGATCTCCGCGTGGATCTCCTTGTTGATGAGCCGTCCTAGCCGCGATGATTGTACGAGATCGGAGAAAGCGACTTTGAGCTCAGACAGAATTTCCTCATCTCGGAGGATGACTTTAAAGAGGCGTTCAATCCCGACCTCAACGTGGTCTTCCGGATGATATCGTTCATCGAGTGACTCTACGGCGAGCTCCACAAGATCACGAAGCCACCGCTGTGAAAATTCTACATCCCCAAACCAATAGGTACGTAAACCCTCAGCGTTCGGGTGCATCAATCTGTCAGACACGTCGGACGCTGTCCAAGCAACGAATTCAATGGGCGGTCGACCGCTGTCGGCGCAGAGTTTTTCCCACGCTGATTTATGATTTTCCCAGTGTGTCCAACCCGTTTTGCCGGCGCCTTGCAGACCACTTCGATCAGTTAGATCACAAGGGATGGCCACGACATATTTCTTGAGGCTGGGGTGGGATTTCAAGGCTCGCTCTACAGAGTCGTCAATCTTCTCCCAGGCTATGTCCCGAACCTTAAGGTAATACTTGGCTTGGTAACCGACCTCGCTGCCATCTTCGAACAACCAATAGCCTTCGATACCGCCATCGCCTCCAGCCCCTTCGATTCTCCTAAATTCCCCGGAGGTTGATGGATACTCGCGCCTCCCAAGCTGGCAGGTGAGCTCCTCAAACGCTAGCCGCTGACCACAGTCTTTTCCGCTGATTTTTGAATAGTCCATTAATTGTCCATCTGACGGCTTGGTTTTCGGGGGAGCTGCGACGCATGTTGGTGCTTGGATAGTTTATATACCCTTCGAGGTCGGTGGCGGTTAAGACTATGGTGAGCTGGATCTAGGTTTTTGGAGTGTTTTGTACTTCCGGTGCCCTATCTCAGGGGGTGGGAGATAAAACCTCCGATATTCGAGTCTGCTCGGCTGCAGGCCACGTAAACCAGGCCGTACACCAAATTCCGGTCGGCGTACACAGGATTCCGGTGGGGGAGAAGTCAGCGCTCAGTCATCAGCATGAGTGTCTGTAGCAGGGCATTGCTTCACTCATCATCCGCTGAAAGCCGAGCGTTGATGTCTACGTCGATACCGCCGATCAAAGAATTGAGGCGAGCCAGGAGAGTTGAATCGAGGGCGACCAGTTTCTCAGGGTGACTCCGGATGTCGTCTTCCAGTAACGTCAGAAACTCGCAGATCTCCCGGTCGTTATTTGATGCGTCCGAGCGCTCTGGCTCAGAGCCGGAGTGGATCCTGGAAATAGGTGGAGTAGGATTTGAGTCGTTCATGGCACAGACATTATCCGTAGGTGAAGTGCTTGTCGTGCGCTGCTTTCGGAAGTCACAAAGTGGTGCCTACCGCCGAGTGTAGCCCGACTAGCCTGAGGTCTGTCAGAGGGTGGTGAAAGTGCTGCCATCGATCAAGGGATACCAGCCTGGCCCTCCCATGTCTGATTGCATTTGGTCTGCTTTAGGGCTGCCTTCGCGCGGTACAAGACTTCATGAGCTCATTCACCAGGGCCTGCCTTTCGAGCACCTTGATCAGATTGCGACCCTAATTCAAATGCAGCGAGGAGTGATCTCCAGAGCCATTGGCTTGTCACCCACAACGTTGGCGCGTAGAGCGAAGGCAGGGCGATTTAACACGGTAGAAAGCGACTGCTTGGTTGCATTGGTAGCTCTCTTTGGCGAGGCCCTTGCCCTCTTCGATTACGATAAGGCCGGAGCAGTGGAATGGATGACCTCACCGGTGCGAGGGCTCGGGTCAAAGCGTCCTATCGACATGCTCGGGACGAGGGTGGAGACGAAAGCTGTCTTCGATGTTATTGGCCAACTGGAACTGGGAATTCTTGTGTGAGATCGGGATGGCCTATTTCATCGTCTTCAGTAGTCTGGAACCCGCAGACGATCCTGAACTCACAAACAGCTCCATCAGGCACTAAACGTATAACCCTATGCGATGTTCTGCATCTTGGCGATCCAGAGTCGTAAAAAAGGCGACAATCTCTCGCTTAAAGTCCCCTGCTGCAGCCAGCAATCCCAAGGTGTGCGCTTGTGATAGATCTCATTCCATGACTGATGGAGCTCTGTTTCATGAGGCGTGTGCCGAGAGCTTCCTCCATTAGCATTTGGCTATCCTCGCGAGCTAAGGAAAGAAAGGGGAGTGTTCAATTGTCGATAGGGCTTGTCATTTCAGTTTACCTAAGCACTTACCAGTAAAAAAACACTACTCCTTGAGTGCGTGTCCTCTCATTCGACGGATAAGTATTTTTGCAGATTATCCTGCACCGATACGCATTTCTCAGACTTTGCAGATTTATACCCACGGCCTTGCTTGAAGAAAGGTTAATCGTAGCTATGACATTGAGGATCGTCACATAGGGTTTTGTACCAACCGTCGAGGTCTTTCTCGCGTCCTGCCTTCCCACATGACTCACAAATATAAGCCGATGCTGATTCGGCGAGCCTGATAACCTGCTCGCCGAAGTCATCATCTCCTGTATAGGAAATATGTAAAAATCGATATTTTTCTTTGATGTAAGTGATTCTCAAGTTTGAATTATTTTTCTTAAGTATCAAGAGCATATGATGAATTAAGGATGTCCATCCGAATCCGCAGTGAAAGTCGTGAAAGCCAACTTCAAAAAAAGACGGGTACATTGTCGGTAGTTGTGAGCAGGGGATATCAGAAGGCCCTGGGTTCCGGAATATATGTTTAATTGTCTTTATATTTGTCATGTTAGTTGTCTCTAAGGTCGGTGCTGGTGACGAATGCGTTCAGCTATGACAGTTTGTAATTTGATGTATCGAATACAGCTTGTTCATTTTGCTTGAGTTGAGTTGGTTAAAGTAAAGATGGTTGTGTGTTGCATAAATAAAGTTCAGCACTGTGTTTCTGTCAAGCGTAATTGATGATGATTTTTTGTGGTGGTGCTGTCGCGTCGGGAGAGCATGCTTATGGCTGATGGTTAGTAATAAACGCTGGAGCGTCAATATCTATTAATTGTTCTTGTGGTGATGAGGGTGCCCACTCTTAGTCAATTTATATGAAATGTATTGAATGATTTATATAAATTGACGTGTCAATTTAAGATCATTATTTCGTCAATTTTACCGATATGTGCACACCCCTTAATGGAGTGATGAAAGTGTCAATATTTAGTAATTATTTTAATCATAATATTTTCCTTTGGCTTCTTTTGACGGTTGTTCTATAGCTAATAGCAAGCCGAAGGTTCTTCGTGGTGAAATGAAGTTATAGCCTATTAAGGGAGTAAGGAAATGTTGCGCAATTTCATCTCTATAAGAAGCTTATACAGAGGAAAAGATATCGTTGAGTTATATTTTCTAAGGTCTGGAATGGTGGGCGCACAGTTTGTATTCTTTAATGTGTTTTGCAAGCAATTAGTTGATTCCAATTATAGTGGAAATACAATCGGTGATTACATATATCGAGTGATGACTTTTCTGGATTATATTTTTACGGGGTTAAAAATTTTAGGCGCGAGCGAACTGTCGGTAAAAACTCTGTATCTTTGTTATGGGGACTATCTCATCTATGGAGGTAAATCCACGACAAGCATAGTAATCAAAATTAATGATGTAAAGTGTTCCCCCATGATTAGCCGAAATAGCGCAATTGCCTATCACGACGCAGTAAAAGTACTAGTGGACGTTGCAGCCAGGCAAAAGTTAAAGTTTGCTGAGTATTCAGAGTCTGGAATAGATGTTGAGGATACGAGTCAGCATGAAGTAGTTGTCTGGTTAAGTAGTTTGGTTGAGCTAAAAACTATCGGGGTAAAAAAAGCTCCTACTGCAGATACGGGGAGTTTTAGTGAGAAGTTGAAAAATAAAGCAAGCTTGACTGCTCATATGGGCGTTAAATCTAGTTTAATTATTCCGCCAAAGTTTTTCCCGCTGGAATGTATCAGCGCACTCATAGATACAGCGAGTTGTCACCGTGATGCAGCTCTGTGGGCACTACTTGCAGGGGTTGGAATAAGAGAGTCAGAAGCTGATCAGATACTACAGGCGGATATTGACTTCAGTCGGCGGACTGTACTAATTATTGATCCTAGATCTAGAGAGAGATCTTGCTACGTTGGGTTGTCAGAAAGAGAAGTAAAAAAATTAGAGTGGAAAGGTAGAAATACTCCTTTGACAGTATTCCTCGAGCCTTATGGAAGATTGTTCTTTGAACATTTAGAGCAATATCAAAAGCATGAGGCAAAAGCGGGTGTAAGTCATGACTTTGTATTTCAGTCTGATTCAGGTAAACCTCTATTCTTGTCGGATTATTGCTCTGAGATTTATAGGCCATTTGTCAGAGCGGCGAAGATTACATGTAAAGGGTATGGTATCGATTATTCAAGTTTGGCTCCCCACAGCTTACGACACAGTTATATATATTTTATGAAAAACTATGTAGAGCACGCATCAGGGATAGGCTTAGATGATTTTGAGTTGATGGCTCTTACAGGTCACACAAGTGTTGAGGCATTACGCGTATACGCTGTAACCGATTATGAGAAATTGCTCGAAAAAATCTACTTCGCAAATATCTCTCGGAGAAATAATAATCCGGAATCAGAACTTGGGTTGAGAATAAAGTATTTGGAAGAGCGGTTGGCTGATTTTCGCGCTAGCTTAGATCGGAGTAAGTTATTATGATAAATAAAACTGGAAGTTTGGTTTTCCTGAAAGTTGGGCGCGAACTTGCTTTGCTTTTTGATAAGTGTTTATCAAAAGCAATTGAGATCTGCGTGAACTGCACCGCCCCCAGCGTAAAACGACGTACGAGTTTCAAAACCGCAGCGGAGGATATGAAGTGCTGTTTAGGTAAGGGGCGGAACGTAGAAGAGGTTATGGAATTATGGTTGCTGTTTTGTTCACGCGTCGCAGAGAAAGAGGATATGAAATTTCCTGTTATTGAAGGTTTTGAAGTGAGCAATCGACTAGCAGGGATTGGTCATATTAGAGCCCAGCGAGTTCTGTTGAAGTTATTATTTATTTTGATGCATAAATATAAGGCAGTTCTATTGCCTGTAGAGTTTTCTCTCCCTCTTGCAGGGTGGTTAGAGGACTATGCGGCCAACGGTGGATTGTATAGTCCGCTGATAGAGCGGTTCCAATTACTACGAAGTCAAACTCTTAACTACCAGCATCGTTCTGATTCATTGAAAAATAGCAATAATAGATTGTTTCAGACGGGGCGCCGATTGATTTTAGCATCAGCATGGTACTCCCCAGAATGCATAAATTGTGAGGATCTTGACGAGTGGGTTATCTTTCAAGCGGTAAAGCACAAAGAAACCGGCTCTGCTAGGCTTCCCGTTCAAGCCATCTTAAATAGTTTAGTGGAGTTCTTCCCTAATGGGATCTCTGAGGATGTAAAGAATTGGAAAAACTCAGATCAATTATTGCTCAGAGAAAGATTGCGAACCAACGATCTGATCAATATTGTAGAGAGTGCAATTATTGAGTGCAAGGATCCTCTTTCTGTGGTGAGAAAAATTGTATCCAACAATAAAATATCTGATTCTTTATTCTTTTTTAATAATATTTCTGCGTTCAGTATCGATAATATTTCAGGTTTGGTAAATCCTGCCATTGATGTTGCGTTGGCAATAAAGCGTTGGGCGGAAGCTTTTGATTTTTTTTTACTTCACAAAGGGCTCGAGAATAGTAAAGCTTATCAGACAACATTTGGTAGATTGAATTTATACTTGTTTATATATTTGCCTCTTTGGATGAAGGCAAATCCTGCAACAAGTTTTTTGTACCCAAGCGCGCCGAACCTATTTAGAGGGTTTGTACACTATCGATGCGAGTTGAGAGGGAATGAGAGTCGGGCTCTTTCACTTATTGAGTTTTATGACGCAATGGGGTGGCCAAAATCATACGCTATGCTTAACCCGCTTAGGGTTTTTTTTAAGGTAATGATAGCTCTGCCGATGATGCCTGGTTGTGATGGTATAGTTCAGCCTATTTACTGGCTTCCGAAAAGCAAATCATATTCTCGAGTGGTAAAACAAATTTTTCCAGGTGAGCAATTGTTACTGTTTGTAGATTTTTTATTTGCTATAGAGTCGGTATCCGACTGGGCTGCTATGAATGAGGTGGCTTTTAGAAAAGAATTTGAATGCGCAAAAAAAGAAAATCGTTTATTTAGTTTTTCTAATGTCGGCTATATCCCTGTTTTACTAGTTGATGATCGGTTTAGGCCTGTTGAGTGTGTTCATCCGATAATGTTCATATTTTTCGATCATGGCGGAAGGTCGTATTTTAATCCGGGCGCTACGAGATTCAGTATTTTTATGCTGGAGGTTGGTGTTAGAGCTCAAACAGCTCAATGGCTTTGCTCAACAACTTATAATTTGGTCGCTTACATGGGATCGAAGCATCCACTTCAGTTGGTTAGCCTTTGGTTAAATACGGATAAAATATCCAAGGTTCCATTAGTTGTCATAACCGTTATGCAAATGTTGTGGTTGCTTGATGCGCAAGTTGAGTGGCGCGACAATCTAAAGTGCTTAGGTGTTTCGGGGTTTGGAAAAAAAGTTTTCTACGAACGAAATCATAAATCGAAATGGGGCTTGATTTCGCCTATATTTGCGCATGACCCCCGAACAGGGGCACCCTTCTCTGATTATACGTATTATGAGTTCTGGGCCTATCAATGTTTCAGTTTTCAGAGTTGGGTTAGGGGGTTGGGCGTTACGATGCCAAATATTGTTGCGTATTTACCTCTAAAGAAAAATGGAGGTTTTTTTACATGGGATGAATTTTTACTAGGGGTTTCTGATTCTGATGTCAAAGTCAAAAAGGGCGCTGCGAACGCAAAAATTTACGCCGGGGATTATTGCCCAATTTCCTTTCGTTGTAAGGTCACACCGCATGGTGCGAGGGCCTCATTTGTCACCTCTATGAGTGTTGCTCTTTGTCCCGAGGCTATGGTGTTGTTGACTGGGCAAACAGCTGGAACTGTCCGCAAATATAACAAGGGAGATTACTTGCTACGACGAAAAATTCAGGGTGCATTCAATGGAAAAGACATGCTCGGTGCACTTGCTGGCGGCACAAAAAATATTAGCCTTGGCAAGATGATGGATGATATTCGTAAAGAGCTTTTATCTAATGAACCACTCGATCTACAGTATTATGGCTTATTGTCTCCTAGTTTTAGCTATCTAGATGGTGGTAAGAGTTTCGCGCCTGACATTATTGCATCTGATGCTAAATCAAATATCAAATCATGCTTTAGCCACATTTGCACAAAGGGTTTTATTTGCCCATCGGAAATTTTGAAAGCTTTTAGCGGTACAAAAATTTGTCCCGCATGCCCGTATGCATTGTTTTCGATATTTCACTTACCAGAGGTATCAGCAGCAAGACAGAAGGCAGTTGAAGATTTTTCTAGTTTATCTGATGCATTAGAAAAGCGTCGGATGAAAAGTGGTTTCACTACTGAAGATCTAGATGCATTAATTCTACATCTAAATCAACAAGCCAAGCTTGCTGTGGCTTGGCTCGCTCTGGAAGAGTCGCTTTGGGCTCAAATCCAAATCATTCGTAGGGATACGGAAAAACAGTCTGATTTGATTGCAATTGATCGCAGAATAGCGTTAGAGCAAATTGAGCGTTATGAGGTGGCTGTGGATTCGGCTGAGTTCTTTTTTAGTCGATTGGCGGAAGTTTGTATGTACGAGGACTCCTCTAGTGTTGAGTTTCAATATAAAATTGAAAAGGCTACAAGGTTACTTTTAGTCCAGGATAAAAAGCTCTTAGAGGCCGCGTTGATGCCAGCACAATTTTCGACCGCCACGAGGCTAGCATCCATGCTTAGAGCGAGGATAGGCTTTACCGAGTTCGATGTTGAGGAGTTTGTTTCACTAATTAATATGGGGCAAGACGAATGGCGACTACATTTTGCGGTATCGCATGAAGGTAATATTGAGATTATTAATGAAATTGAAATGGAGTAGGGGGCTAGTATGGATGATCCATCCTCTTGGAAAACTGCTTCTTTAAGCGAAAGGTGTGACACGATAGAAAGAATACTTGCTAGCTATCGTCGTAGAAAGCTTAAATTTGATAAGGTTACTTATTTGGCTAGATCTGTTGCTGAGGATATTACAGCGATTGAAAAACAAAATATGCAGGCTCTTAACCCATTGAGCCGTGTCCAATTGTCCAGGCGTTGTCATTCGTCAACTTTGTTGCGTTCTAGGGTGTATAGGCCATATTTAGACAGCTGGTTTGGCGCTGAGTTGGATGCGAAGCATGAGCGTGCGGTCGAGAGGAAATTACGTTTTGAGTTGCTAGTGCTGTCGAACAAGTATGATCTGCTAGAGAGAAAATATCTGGAGCTCATGGCGCTCTCAGACTCCGATGAGGCTGCTGATAGTAAAAATTCTAAGGCTCTTTATGAATCTGAGGCAGGTTTTATGATAGTTGATAGTCTCCTAAAACATTTTAGGAGTTTTTATATTGTGGAAAATGGTGCTCTGGTCGAGCCGAGTGCTATGAGACCTGTCATTGTTAATGGCTCATTGTATTCGTCATATTTGAAGTGGCGCTCCAAGCTTATATCTTGAAAAAAGTCGGGCGTGCCATACGTTGGCATAAACACCCGAAAAATTACGACATGCTCGCTATAAGTTAAAATTACATCGAGCTGTCGCTCGGTAAGTTCGTAGAGGCCAAGGCATATTTACCACCATGCCTTCCAGGGTGATGCCGATGCCCGGTCTTAGGCCGCAGACCTTTAATACGCATCATTCTGGTAGCGTCATGCGGAGCGAGCTCTCTCTCACCGCTCGTAGGTTGTCGTATATTTTGCGCTAGCCAAAACTCCGTCACTTCCCAGCCAAGTATGCTTGATTAGCCCGTGCTGCTCCCGGTCGTCCTTGGTGCGCATAGATTTTGCTTCTGCCAAACATGCGTAGTAGCCAATAGGATGGACTCCAACGGTCTGTCACAGCCGTCGGATGGAGCGCTCCGCAGAAACTGATTGATGAAGGCGCACTTCAGCCACGCTCCCTAGCAAGTAAGTGGCGGGTTGTGGGATGTTCCGCTCTTCAGTGACCCGCTTGAGTTCGGCCCGCGCAGCTCAACCTGCTGACCATCGTTTTGCTGCCGCTGTTGCTGAGGCTTGCTGTAGAGGTGATTCAATCTTATAGACTGTACACCCACATTCCCAGACGTTCAGCTACACCGGCAACGAGAGGATTGCGCTCAGTCGCTTGCTTGACCGAGTCGAGCTGAATTTTCGGGTTGTAGCATGACAACTCATGGCACCTCCTAATATGAGTCTCGGAGACCTCAACGAAACCAGAGGCGACTCAAAGGAGCGATGAGCGCTCCTGGGGCACGGAAATTTTTGTCTCACCGCCGCAACGGCGGATGGTAGTTGGCTCATCCTGAAGGGCTAACAGCTTGATTATAGGCTTTTTGATACGAAACTGACTCTCTTTCCAAGCTTGGGGCCAAGGTTTTTCCAAATGCGCACCTAGGTGCATGCTTTAGGTTGTCTTCTTGTTTGCAAAAAACTTTACTATACAGGCGCTTAGCGGCTTGAATGATGGGTCTATCACTAGGGGGGGCCAGATACCAGTTCGAACCTGCCCTGGGACACCATATAATTCAATGCTTACAGCCTGATCCGTCTTTATGGGAAGAAAGCTGTGACAGCATGGTGACAGCAACGAGCTTTGTAAATTGGCCGTTTGCAGTTGTCATCTGGCGTTTTACTGCTCTCAGGCATCGAGCCTTTGAGCAGGTCGCGCTCAGGAATGTGCGAACGCTCATTTCCGCTCTTACAAATTCACTTCGTTGGCTCGACGCTTTTGCGGTCACATGCGGTCACATGCGGTCACATGCGGTCACATGCGGTCACTTGCCGTCTCAAGTGCCTATTTAGGCTCATCCCAGGATAATTCACTGCTCCCCTTGCCCCTTCCGAGCAGCTAAGCCCGCGACTTAGCTGCGTCGCAGTGGACCTTTGTAACACCTATCGGAAGCGTAACATCCTACCAGCCGGGATTGATTAACATTCGTTACATAAATAAAACCTATAGATATCAGTATGATGCGACTTTTTGTAACGCGTGTAACACCCGTAACGTCGATTTTCAGGCTAGCGATGGGGGGCGTTTGAACTGAAAGCTTTGTAGGCCGTAAAAATTGATCTGTGTGAGACGTGTGGTTGAAAGGGGTTCAGATGGGGATACAAACTTTTGAGCCCCGCCTTTTGGCCTTGGCTGAGATCACAGGGATGGAACCTCCAGTTTGAACCTTCGAATGCAATTCAGATGTTTGTCAGCGAGTTGTACGAAGTGAATACCGATGTCCCGGGTCATAGGTGAAAACACGAGAGCAGTCATGTTGTCCTCGCTTTTCCCCTGTGCAATCAGGGCCCCAGCGAAAGCCTCTCCCCCAGGGACTTGATCAATAACATAGTAGAGTGGGTTGTCATCGCTACGTTGATATTGGAGGTGACCCGAAATCGTGACTTGATCTATACGGTGGACACCGTGTCCGGTATCAATATGCACGCTGTCGCTGACGGTATCGAGCGTATGAGTATGTGGCCATGCAGGTCCAGCAGGCACTCCACCATTGGGTACATGATGTGGAATCGGGAAGGTGCGAAAAACGGTGACAGCTGGCTCTAATGGCAAAAGTATCTGTGTCGATCTCAAAAGCAGCTGTTGCTCATACTGACCGAACGTGGCGTATTTGCTGTGTGGATTACTTGATGCATCAAGCAGCGGAGTGTCTGGTTGAATTGGAAATGCCGCTTTCGCTTCTGGTGCAACTACTGCCAGTTGTTGATGCACCCAACAAAGCAGCGTGGAACTCATAGGGAAACATTCTTCAGGAGTGCCATTCATGGTGAGTGCTGGAAATTGCTCTTGAAGAGGTCGCGTCCAAGGTCGGATTTCGTACAGGTTTATCCCGTGGCGTGCAGCCTTTCGTTGGGCTGCTGCGGTGTAGCCTGAGGCCGAAACGATCGCCCGGTGAGTTACCGACGGCATATCAATCAGCTTGATGCAAAGCTGTTCCACATCCGCCACATCAAGCGGCTTCCTTTCGCGCTTCACCTCGTACGCCTTGAAAGCGTGAACTGATCCACCCGGTTCAACAACGGTGACAGTTATATCGACGTCTCGTTCTTTATCAGCAGCAGGGTCGTACACCATGTCGCCGATAGTGACATCAACGGCATCTGGGTCCCATTTAAGGCAGCAAAGACCTACCAAGTATTGGACCAGCATTGGAGTCAGCAGATGTTTGGACATTTGTTGAGGGCACCTATGGCCGAGGACGAATGGGCAACAAGCCAAAGCTGAGAATGATGCATGGCTATATGCTTCGTCCATATGTTGTCTGGCATGGTGAACGAGTGCCTTCGGGTTTTTCCACTTGGTCAGGTGGGCAGCTCCCTCCCAAACCTGCCGGGGCCCCTGGCAGTAGTCGCAAACGTTTGACGAGGGCTGCTTCCGGTCGGCCTGGAAGCAATGGCTGTGTCATGCGCATGAAAGCGAAATACCAGCTCTGATCCAGTTCGCCAAACGGCTAAAGGGTTACTGGCGGGGCATCGTGAACCGGGTTCGCTGGCCGATGCACACCGGTCAGTTGGAAGGAATAAACAATCGAATAAAGGTCATCAAGCGGATGGCGTACGGTTACCGGGATAGCGAATTTTTTTCATGAAGATCAAGAGCGTCTTTCCCGGCAATCCGTGATGAACCTTTTTTTTGGCTGTCTGTAGCGGGTGGACTAAAAATATTCAGCCCCACCTTCGGCCTTGCCAATCGATGTGCTCACTCGTGTGATGTGTCGACGTCCGTTGACCGAATAACTGCGTGTCTGGTCTTCAGATCCCGGTTTGCGCAACGCTAGTAGTGCAAACAGTCCGTCCTTTTCGCCGTAGCTCCCGTACCAATTAATCAGTCTTGCAATGAAGCACTCGTTGTCGATGACCACCGGCATATCGGCGACGGGTTCGACCGCGTAATAACTCGCCCCGAAGCTGTAATAGTCATCACTGCCTTGTACTGAGGAGGGGATGGGGCAGATCGGGGTTTTCTGCTGGCCAGTTTCCAGAGCTTCATTTGCATTCACTTTGATCAAGGCTTTCGCGAGTACCTTTTGCAGGGCAGGCTCCAGTTCGAAAGGGGTGGTGCCGTCCTCCAGATATTGAGTGTGAGGCACTGTCAGTTGGTAGCCGTAACGAACGGTCAGTGTGGGCACTTTGTTATTGATCTTCAGGGGATTGAGAAGAAAGACCTGGTCAACGCCGTAACTACCGTTTCGGTAGGCGAAGTACATTTTTCCGCGAACCTTGATCCAGTTCACGGATTGGTTGGCGCCGCGATCATTGGTATAGAAAAGTGAGCCGGATTCATGGGCTGGCCCCGATGTTGTGCTGATGAACCGATCTTCACTGCGACGGTAGGTTTCTGTGTAACGAAACATCCCGGTGCCGCCGGAATAGGTTTCAACGATGAGATCACGCTGTCCGTCGCCATCCATATCCATCAGCGTGTATGTGGTCTGCCCGGATTCAGCGGCGCCGTCGATGTTGGACGCTTTCAGTGCCTTCCACTCGTCCTCCGTGACGTCTTGGGGAATGGTCTTGGGAAAGAGGGGCTGCTCATCCTCACCCAAGTCGCCAGAGAATGACGTTGCGCCGCTGTCGAACGCCATAGAGTCGAGTGCTCGCTCCAGCGCAAACTCCGGATTGTCTTTGCTCAGGTCCTGGATGCGTTGTTGCAAATCGGCCATCACCTGTTTATCGACGTCGTCGGGTTGATAGGCAGCGGTGTCGACCCATTGCGCGTGCAATGCCTGCAAGCGTTCGCGATAGTGTTGGTCCAGACAGACGACGTTTTCGACGCATTCATTGCGCACTTTCAACCACTGGCGCTGGGATCTCTTCAGTTCAACCTGCGCCTGTGAAGCGGTGTTCATCAGCGTTCGATAGGCCGAACCCATTTGCGTATCCAGTTCATACAACCCTTTGTTCGCGCAAATTGTGTTTTCGACAGCGTTTGCCGCTTTTGTGCAGTCCATTCCGGCCGCCAGTGCGTGCTGGAGAAACAGCAGCGCGCAGGCGGACACGATGTAGCGTCCTTTGATGTACACGATGAAATCCTTTTCCAGGGAGGTGCATATTAAACTACGAGATGCCGTCCAGATGTTCGCATCAACCCTGAGCGAAGGAGTTGAGTAGCCAGATAATGGTTCGACCAGCCCTGAGGCACCACTATCATTAACTACTCAACGCGAGCCCAACACCTCAAGCCGTCAGCGTATGGTCAGCCTCCCCAAACCAGGTACGCACCAGATCGGTACCGCTTGTGCCCGTGTTGGCAAGGACCGCCACATCGGCGAAGTTCGTACCATTGGCTGCCCCATCGGCATCCACCTTCACGGTGATGTCGCTGCCTGATTGCGCCAGTTGGACGAAGTCGGACGCCTGGCTGATACCGCTAACGAAGTTGGCGCTGAGCAGTGCGGAGAGGTCGAGCGCGTCGCCTTCGGCGAAGTTGTAGTCGAGGATGGTGTCCCCGCCTTCCGCCGCGTTGAGGTAGGCGAACATATCGGCTCCTGCGCCGCCGCTGAGCGTGTCCTCCCCACCACGACCTGCGAGGATGTCGTTGCCGTCGCCGCCACTGAGTGTATCTGCCGCCATGCTGCCCACCAGTGTGCCGCTGGATGCGCCGTTGTAACTGACTTGGGTACCGGCCTCGCCGTCGGTGACCTGGAAGTCCTCTACTGTGTAGTGCCCAAGCAGGTTCACCTCGGCCCGGTGCATGCCGTCGTCCACCGTCAGCAGGCCGCCGCTGCCAGAGGCGTTGGCGCTGTAGCTGAGCTGGGTGTTGGCGCCGAAGGCGAGATCGCCGAAGGTCAGCATGTCATCGCTTTCCAGACCGAGGATGCCGACCAAGGAGCCCGCCGCTTCGGCCTGTGCGATCACCAGCGTGCCCGCACCGTCGCCGTGGAAGGCAACGGAGCCGTGGGCGGCGCCGGAAAAGGTCAGGGTCGCGTCGCCGTCGATGGTGGCGCTGCCGTTGCCCATCACGTCGGCCAGCAGGCGCATGTCGCCGCCGTTAGCCCATAAGTGACCGGAGTTTTCGACCGCACTGGCGACCGTCATACCGCCTGCGCCCGTGGATTCCAGCACGCCGCTGTTGGTGATGATGTGGGTGCCGGTGTCGAGCACCAGGCTGTTCAGTCCACTGGCCAGGATCAACCCCGCATTGACCAGCACCAGCTGCCCGGCGCCCAACTGGCCAGCGCCGGAAATGCGGTTGTCGACGTTGGTCAGGACGGTGTCGGCGCTGCCACCGAAAATCACGTTTTGCGCGCTGTCGGATAGCAGTACCTGGCCGCCACCGGTCAAGGTCGCACCGCGGAAAAGAATTTCCAGCTCGGTTTCGCTGCCGATGGAGCCGAGTTCGATGGTGCCGCTGTTATGAATGCTGCCACCGAACGGCATGATCGCACCGTCGGCAATGGTGAGGGTGCCGGTATTGGTCATGACCGGGTCCACATCGAACTGGAAGTTCGCTTCGCTCAAGTCAGTCGCATCGACACCTTTCAGAGTGACCGACTGGCCGGCGCCGATGCTGACCAGCGCATTGCCGTTGGCGTCGTTAGTGATGTTCAAGTCAGCAAAGCTGTTGATGCCCGGGAAGCCGATCAAGTCGATCTTGTCCGCCGTGGCGTCAAAGCTGTAGATCTGGTTGTTGCCGATCGGCTGGGCGAAGATGAAAGTGTCGGCACCCGACGAGCCAGTCAGGTTGTCGTCAGCGGACAAGGCGAAGATTGGTGCGTCGGGGGCATAGACTTCGATGTTGTTGAACACATAAGCGCTACCGTCGCTGCCGTCACTATTGCTCCAGTACATGTTGACATCAAGTACCAACGCTCCCGCGAAGTCGCTTGGGGTTGTCACCGTCAATGCGCCGGGATCGCTGGTCTGCACGGTCCAGGTGCCGTCGCCGTTGTCGGTTCCCGCATTGAATATCCATCCCGAGGGAACACCGCTGATTGAAACCGTTATCGGGCCGCTGATATCGCTCGACGGAGTAGCGAGGGCTAGATTGATAGGTTCGCCGGCAACGCCTGCCGGAAGGTTTGCACTGCTCCCGGCAGCGCCAGTATTACCCGCCAGATCGGCGTAGCTGTTCGCTGTAACGTCGACTTTTACGCTACCGATCAGCGTTCTGGTCAGCGTCGCCGTGTAGGTATCGCCGTCTACCTGCGTGAAGTTACTCCAGGTTCCGCGAGGGGTTGGCCCCGATGCGCTTACCGTGACGTCCGAAAGGTTGAAACCGCTTACTGCCTCACTGAACTGGAAAGTGACTGTCGACACTGAGCCGATCGCATTCCCTAACGCGGTCCCCGTCACTACCACCGTCGGTGCCATGATATCAACCGGAGTCTCAACTACGTTCTGCACATTCACCGTAATTGTCTGCGTGTCGGTTCCGCCATTACCGTCCGCCACCTGAACGTCCACAACATAGGCATTGTCACCGTCAGCACCACCGACATCCTGGGCACTCTCGTAATCCGGCGCCGAATTGAACGTCAGCACCCCGCTTGAACTGATCGAGAACTTGCTGAAGTCCGTCCCGGCCGTATTCAGGATCGAGTAGCTCAAGGTTTGTGCCGGCAGATCAGCATCGGTCGCCGTTACTGTCGTGACCGCCGTGGTGTTCTCCGCCACGTTGACCGAAGCCGTCGCACCACCGCTGTTGGAGGTGATTATTGGCGAGTCGTTGCTGCCATTGATGGTCACCGTCACCGCAGTCGCGGTGCCGTCGGCACTGAGTACCGTGAAGGTGTCGTTCAGGTTGTCGCCGACATTAAGTGCGTCGAAGGCCGAGTTGGCGGTATAGCTCCAGTTACCTGCGGCATCGATGGCGAAGGTTCCGTTGGCGCCGGCGGTACCGGATTGGGCCTGGAAGATTTCCGGGCTGTCGACATCGCTGATGGTGAGAGTGCCAGTCGTGGTCAGCGGGGCATTGGTTTCGGTCAGCGTGACGCTGGCTGAGGACAGCACGGCGGCATCGTTGGTGCCGAGGATATGCACGGTGACCGAAGTGAGGGTGCCATCGGCACTGCTCACTGAGAAAGTGTCGGTGTAGGTGGTGCCGGCGACGAACTCGTTGTGGGCGCTATTGGCGACATAACTCCAGGCACCATTAGTGCCGATGGAGAACTGGCCGTAACTGCCGGCGGTGTTGGGTTGGGCGACGAAGGTCGCGGCGCTGTCGATGTCGCTGATGGTCAAGGTGCCGTTGGTGGTCAGTGGGGCATTGGTTTCGGTCAGATTGGCGATGTCGGCGGACAACACGGCGGCATCGTTGGTGCCGAGGATATGGACGGTGACCGAAGTGAGGGTGCCATCGGCACTGCTCACTGAGAAAGTGTCGGTGTAGGTGGTGCCGGCGACGAACTCGTTGTGGGCGCTATTGGCGACATAACTCCAGGCACCATTAGTGCCGATGGAGAATTGGCCATAGCTGCCGGCGGTGTTGGATTGGGCGACGAAGGTCGCGGCGCTGTCGACATCGCTGATGGTCAGCGTGCCGTTGGTGGTCAGTGGGGCATTGGTCTCGGTCAGGTTGGCGATGTCGGCGGACAACACGGCGGCATCGTTGGTGCCGAGGATATGCACGGTGACCGAAGTGAGGGTGCCGTCGGCACTACTGACTGAGAAAGTGTCGGTGTAGGTGGTGCCGGCGACGAACTCGTTGTGGGCGCTATTGGCGACATAGCTCCAGGCACCATTGGTGCCGATGGAGAATTGGCCATAGCTGCCGGCGGTGTTGGATTGGGCGACGAAGGTCGCGGCGCTGTCGACATCGCTGATGGTCAGCGTGCCGTTGGTGGTCAGTGGGGCATTGGTTTCGGTCAGATTGGCGATGTCGGCGGACAACACGGCGGCATCGTTAGTACCGGTGACAGTAACGGTCACCAGCTGAGTGTCCACGCCGCCAAGGCCATCGCTTACCTGCACGGTGAACACTTCATTATGACTTTCGCCAGCCCCCAGCGATTGCACCGCGCTGGCAATGCCATCGATGCCATTGGCGAGGGTGTAAGTCCATTTGCCAGTGCTATCCACCGCGATCGAACCATAGGTGCCGGTATTCGTACCCGCGATGCTCCAGGTGGCCGTAGCAGCATGATCGATGTCGGTCGAGCTGAACTGGCCACTCACGCTGAGCGTGGTGTCTTCCTTTACCGCGCCGGCATCGTTGCCCGTCACGAAACTGAGTACCGGGGCGTCGTTGCTACCGGTAACAGTGACGGTCACCAGCTGAGTATCGACACCGCCGAGGCCATCGCTGACCTGCACGGTGAACACTTCATTGTGACTCTCGCCGGCCTTCAACGATTGCACGGCACTGGCGACACCGTCGGTGCCATTGGCCAGGGTGTACGTCCACTGGCCAGTGCTGTCGACGGCGATCGAGCCGTAGCTGCCGGTATTGCTACCGACAATGCTCCAGCTGGTCGTGGCGTCGTGATCGATGTCGGCCGAACTGAACTGGCCACTCACGCTGAGCGTGGTGTCTTCCTTTACCGCGCCGGCATCGTTACCCGTCACGAAGCTGAGTACGGGCGCATCGTTAGTGCCGCTGACGGTAACGGTCACCAGCTGAGTATCGATGCCGCCGAGGCCATCGCTGACCTGCACGGTGAACACTTCATTGTGACTCTCGCCGGCCTTCAACGATTGCACGGCACTGGCGACACCGTCGGTGCCATTGGCCAGGGTGTACGTCCACTGGCCGGTGCTGTCGACGGCGATCGAGCCGTAGCTGCCGGTATTGCTACCGACAATGCTCCAACTGGTCGTGGCATCGTGATCGATGTCGGACGAGCTGAACTGGCCACTCACGCTGAGCGTGGTGTCTTCCTTTACCGCGCCGGCATCATTGCCGGTCACGAAGCTGAGCACGGGCGCATCGTTAGTGCCGGTGATACTGATGGTGACGGTCTGCGTCGCCGAGACAGCGTTAGCCGCGTCGCTGTCGTCGGTGGCGACCACCGCGTACGAGAAGGTGATGGTTTCATCCGCACCGAGGAAGTCGAGGTTCTGATTGCTGCTGTAGTCCCAGCTGTTCTGGTCGACCGAAAAACCAGCCACCAGTGCCGAGGCCACACCGACATTGAGCGCGCCGCCGCTCCAGGCGATGTCGCCATTGGCGGTCTGCGACACGATCACCGTGTCGGTACTGTCCAGATCGGCAAAGCTCAGTGCGCCGCTGTCGCTCAGGGTGGCCGTGCCGTTGCCTTCGTTCATCGTGCCGGTGGTGTCGGTAATCGTCAGCGTCGGCTGGTCGTTGGTGCCGGTAATCGTGATGGTGACGGTCTGCACCGCGCCGTCACCAATCGCCACGTTGTAGGTTTGGGTGACGATCTGGCCTTCGCCGAGGAACTGCAGCGCGGCGTTGTTTACCGCGAAGTTCCAGCCCAGCGAACCGCTGCCCGTGCCGGTGCTGTCGCTTAGGGGATCGGTGGTGAAATTGCCCAGATAGCCGGAAGCACCCGGTGTGACGCTGACGCTATGGATGTCGATCAGGTCGACGTCGGTGAAGGTGATGTTGCCGCTGGCTGCGTAGTCGCCGCTGTCTTCTCCGGCATCGCCGGCCTGCACGCCACTGGTGATCTGCACCTGGTCGTTGGTGCCGGCGATGGTGATCGTCACATTCTGCGTGGTCGACGAACCATGCCCGTCACTGATGGTGACCACATAGGTTTCAGTCACTGTCTGTCCCTGGGCCAGGGATTGGGCAGCCGCATTGTTCAGGGTGTAAGTCCAGTTAACCGTGCCGTCGGCAGCGTTGGCGGCTTCAGTTACCGATGCAAGGGTGAAGTTGCCCAGCGCGGTGGCATTGCCTGCCGCAGGGACGAAAGAGGCGGTATGCGTGTCGCTCAGATCTACGTCGCTAAACGCAATCACCCCCGTCGCGCTCAGCGAGTCGGTCGGGCTCGATGTCGTGGTCGCATCTTCGGTTACCGTGCCCGCCTGAACGCCGATGCTCATAGTCACACTGTCATTCATGCCAGCGAACTGCACCTGCGCAGTGGCCCAACTGAGCGTGCCGTTGCCGAGACGAATCGCATAGGTAAAGGTGTCCGTCAGGGTTCCTCCACCCGCCAGCGACTGAAGTTGTGCCTTGAAAGCCGTCGACAACGTTGCGGCGTCGTAGCCGACTTTGCCATCCGAGGTAATCCAGATCTTTGCCCCATTGAAACTGGTGTCAGTACTCGTCGCCTCAATTCTGCCGGTGTCCTGTATCAGGAGGTCGGCCGGCGCATACACCTTGGTGGCCGTCGAAAGGCTGGTCGCATCATCGAGTGACCACAGTGTCGTTGCGCTGCCGCCGAGGTCATTGGACATGACGTTCAGGTACACGACCCCCAGCAAGTCTTCAGTGATGGCAGTGGTGCTCGTGCCAATCACACCGGTCGTGAAAATGTCATCCTGCGCCTGCGGAGTGTTGGAAAGCGAAGTAACGGTGCCGCCGCTGGTCGTTGTGGTGGTAGTCATGTCTGTCTCCCGAGAGGGCGGTTTTTTATTTTTGGAGTTGCCAGGAATTGCTGACAGGACGAAATCCTGTCCTTGCACCGTTCAGATTGTTCAGGACGTGTTTTGAGAGAGCACCGACTCAGGGATACGGCCTTTCCTGATATCAGTTTGATGTGTGTTTAGTTGTGGGGGCAGGCTTTGTAAAGGTGTTAACCGCAGCTAACAGTACGATGTGCCAATATTCCGACAGGCGGGTATTTCGGTGTCAATATTATGTCGATTTGTTTTTGGCGAAGAGGCCATGGGCACTCAATAGTGACTTGGCCCGAATGAGCTGAAACCCCCGTGGGGCTTGGGCCGGCTGCGTCATATGGTGTTGAGCTACGGATTAAATATCTGTGCTCACCTGTTAGAAAACCTCCGCCAGCGCCTGTGCTCTGGCGATTTTATTACGCTCGAACCAGCCGACGACCTACATGGAAAGTCAGTCATTGCTGTGCCTTACTGCTCATTCCACAAGGAGCCAAGCCATGCGACACAGAGGCGCGCAGTTCTGGTTATGGACCGACAATCGGTTATCTCTGCACATCCATGAAGAAGTGCTCAGCGATGGGGTGCAAGTGGAGGTTCGTGCGCGGGTGAATCCCGAAGGTGTCACCCAAGTGTTCATCGGTATTTACGATGACCATGGGATCATGCTGTGCGAGGAGTTTCACGACAGGGATCGCGATGAGTCTTACTGCGCGGCGTTGAAATGGGGCGCTCAGCGCGCTAGGGATATTATGGCGGACGCGCAAGGGTTCGTCGCACCGCATCGGGTGCAATTGACGCTAAGCCCGGTCATCACCGATGAGTCGGTGCTGGCGCTGCGGCGCATGGAAATGAGCGAGCGTGAGCGTTTCAAGGTCAGTTGCGAAGACGCCTGGTCGGAATACCTGGCCGCCAAAGCGGCCATGTTGAACCTCATGCGCGCGCCTAAAGTCGATCCAAAGATCTGGGCAGACCACAAGGAGCGTCTGAGACAGGCGATTGACCGGCGCGTCTGTGTGCAACGCAGCTATTTACGCTGAGTGATCAAGGCCCTCAGGGCTGGGATTGCCGTAGATTTTCGATGGTTGCGATCAGGTCATCGTAGGACACCGGTTTTCCAATGTGCTGGTCAAAACCCGATTGGCGGGCCTTCTGAATATCGCTGCTGGCGCCATAGCCGGTCAAGGCGATGGCGGGCACATCCTTGGCAAGCGGCAACTGACGCAATGCATTCATCAGCTCATGACCGTTCATGACCGGCATGCCCAGGTCCGAAATGATCAGGTCGAAACGAGTGCTCTTCGCTGCGTCCAGAGCGGCCACCGGACGATCGAAAGCTATGACTTCCGCGTCTTCCATTTCCAGCAGCATTTTCAGGGTTTCCAGTACCTCGGCAGAGTCGTCGACCAGCAGAATCGTCAAGCCGCTCAGTTTTCCTGACACATCGTCGATTTGAGCCTCGGTTTGGGTTTTGCCTTTGGTGCTGGCCAGTGGCAAGTAGACACTGAAGGTACAGCCTTCCCCGACCCCCGGCGAACTCACCTCTACCGTACCCCGTTGGGCCTCGGTCAATTGGCGGACCAGTGATAAACCGATGCCCAGCCCCTCGCGTTGGTGGTTGGCGTGCTGGGTTTCTGCCTGGCCAAACAGGTCGAATACGTGTTCGAGGTGCTCAGGGGCGATACCAATGCCATCATCCTTGACGTCCAGGCGCGCCATATTTCCGGCCTGCCGGGCGATCAGTTGCACGTGGCCGTTGGGTGGGGTGAATTTCAGTGCGTTGTTCACCAGATTCCAGATGATCTGCTCCAGGCGCGTCGGATCGGCGCAGACCATCAACGGCTCCGACGGTATTTGCAACTCGACGGTGGTGCTGTGCCGATCATTGAGCACGACCGTGTGGATATCGCGCAGCACAGTGGCCAGGTCCACGGCCTCCGGTTTCAGCTTGAGCTTGCCGGTACGGACGCGGGCGACGTCCAGCAGGTCATCGATGATCCGTGACTGGCTGCTGACGGCATCGCAGATGGTGCTGACGGCTTTGGCGGCCGGTGCAACAGACTTGGTTACCGGCAAGCGCCGCAGCAGTTCGGCATTGAGCTGGATCAGGTTCAGTGGATGCTTGAGTTCGTGGGACATGACCGCGAAGAACTCATCCTTGAGGTAATTGGTGTTCAGTGTCTCGGCCAGTTGTTGGCTCTGTTCCTCATGCTGGCGTTTGTGGCCGGTCAGGTCACGGGCGATTTTCACGTAACCTCGCAGGTTGTCACCGCTGAGCAGGGTTACCTCGCCGCTGCAATAGAAACGGCTGCCGTCCTTGCGCAGGTGCCAGCGTTCATCTTCGGAACGACCATGGGTACGTGCTCCTTGCAGCTCGGTTTCGGGCACGCCGGAGGCGCGGTCTTCGGCCGAAAAGATGAAGTCGTAGTAAGCGCCTTCGGCTTCGGCCTTGCTGTAGCCGAAGATCAGCTCGGCGCCTTTGTTCCAGCTGGTGATCACGCCTTGCTCATCGAGGGTAATGATCGCGTAGTCGCGGGTGCTTTCGGCCACCAGGCGCATGCGCTCTTCGCCCAGGCGCAGTTCTTCTTCGGCCGCGCGGCGTTTGGTGATGTCGATGAAGGTCAATACCGTGCCGTCGATATGGTCTTCGCTGGAGCGGTAGGGCAGCAGGCGCGCGATGTACCAGCGCTTGTCGGTGCTGCTGACTTCGCGCTCGATCATGTTCAATGATTCGAACACTTGGGCGGCATCACTGGCCAGCTCGTCGTAGTACAGGCGATGAGTAATGTCGAGCAGTGAACGGCCGGTATCCATCGGCAACATGCTGAAAATGTCGGTGGCGCGCGGGGTGAACCATTTGATCCGCATGCTGCGGTCGACAAAGACCGTGGCAATGTCGGTGGAGGCGATCAGGTTGGTCAGGTAGTCGTTGATCTTGTCGGTTTCTTCGACTTTGGTTTTCAGCTCGTAGTTGACCGTCAGCAACTCTTCGTTGATCGATTGCAGCTCTTCCTTGCTGGTTTCCAGCTCTTCGGTGGCCGAGCGCAATTCTTCGTTGATCGCCTGCATTTCTTCGTTGGAGGCTTTCAGTTCTTCACTGGAAATTTCCGATTGCTCAATGGTGTCCTGCAAGTGCAGCTTGGTGCGTTGCAGTTCACGCTCCAGGTTGGACAGTACCTGGCTCTCGGTTTGCAGCAGGGTCGTGGTCGTCACCTGCGAAGGGTCGACTTCGACTTCCTCGAAAATCACCAGGACGAACTCGCCGTCCGATTCTTCATCCTTGTAAGGCTGCGCCTCCAGGCTGACCTTGTAACGCCGATCTTCGCGCTTGATCGGCACCTCGCGGGATTTGACGGCCAGGCCACTTTGCTGGACCTGGAACAGCGTGGTGCGGATCTCCAGGCGCAGCTCCGGAAGGATCAGCGTCAGCAAGTTGCGTGACAGCTCACCGCCCACATGCCGCAGGAAGCGCCCGGCACTTTCGCTCATGTGCAAGATATCCGCGTTGGCATCGACAATCATGCTCGGCGGGGCGGCGCGCTCGAGGGCGCGCTGGTGGATGTCGGCGAAGGACAGCTTGCGCGGTGCTGCATTTTGCGGTGTCTGCCGGGAAACGTTGCTGCGCACATAACCACCGCGCGGCACGGTCGGCATGCGTCGGCTATTGGCGGTGCCGGTCTTGGCGCGGAAGATCCGGTTGCGTTTGTCTACGGGCGTGAACAGCTCATGGCAAGCGTCCGCGCTTTCGGAAGACCCCAGAAACAGGAAGCCGCCGGGCCGCAATGCAAAGTGGAACATCTGCAGAATTTCGCGTTGCACGCTGCGATCCAGATAGATCAGCAGGTTACGGCAAACGATAAGGTCGATTTGCGAAAAGGGTGGGTCGGACAACAGGCTGTGCTTGGCGAACAGCACTTTCTCGCGGATTTCCTTGCGAATCCGATAGTGGTCATCTTCCTTGATGAAGTAATGCCGCAGCCGTGTTGGCGGCACATCCGTGATAATCGCTTGCGGGTACAGGCCGGCCCGGCCGAAGCTGATGGCGCGCTCGTCGATGTCGGTGGCGAAAACTTGCAGCGAGGCCTTGCTGGACTCCAGTTGCAGCTGATCGCTGACCAGCATCGCCAGGCTGTAGGCTTCTTCGCCGGTGGAGCAGCCAGCTGACCACACTCGAATTTCTTCTTTCTCAGGCTGCGCCGAGACCGCGGCGCTGACCAGTTGCGGCACGATATCGCGCTCCAGCGCTTCGAAGGCTTCGCGATCGCGGAAGAAGTTGGTCACGCCGATCAGCATGTCCCCCAGCAGCGCCTTGGTTTCTTCGGGATTGCTTTGCAGGTAGCGGTAGTAAGCCACCAGGTCTGGTTGGGCCGTGACCTGCATCCGGCGCTCGATCCGGCGCAATACCGTCGCGCGTTTATAGTGCTTGAAATCATGACCAGTGCCAGTGCGCAACTGGATCAGCACGTCATGCAGCATTTGTTCGGCGAGCGCTGCATCACGCTCGGACACCGAGGCGATGGTTTGCAGTTCCGGGTCGTTGGCGATTGGCAAGCTGATTTCCTGGGAGTTATGCCATAGATCCAGCAATTTTTGCGGCATTTCGACCACTGGCAATACGAGATCGACCATGCCGGTCTCGATGGCTGCGCGTGGCATACCGTCAAATTCGGCGTCTTCCGGCACCTGGGCCATGGTGATGCCGCCGTGTTCCTTGATACGTGACAAGCCGACCGCGCCATCGGAACCGCTGCCGGAGAGCACCAGGCAAAAGGCGCGTTCCTTATGGACTTCGGCCAGGTCACGAAAAAACAGATCGATGGAGGCGTGGCGTCCCAACTGCGGATCGTTTTCGCTGACCTCAAGGTTGCCGTCATTCATAGTCAGCCGCTGCGCGGGTGAGATGACGTACACCCGGTTTTTTTCGATTGGCACAGTTTCGGTGACCTGCAGGACCGGCATCCGGGTCGATTCCTGAATGATCTTGTCTGCGATGCTCTGGTGGTCGGGCGACAGATGAAGAATGATCACAAACGCCATGCCATTATCATTAGGCATGTTCTCGAAGAACAATTTAATGGCTTGCAGCCCGCCCGCCGACGCGCCAATGCCCACCACCGGAAAGTCCAGGGTGCTGGGGCTCAGGGCCTTTTGCTCAGAAGCGGTGGCCGAGTGCTTGGGGTTGGTGGTCATTTCTTCTGCCTTTGCTGGCGATGTAAAGCGCACTGAGTTCAAGCGGATATAAAAACGCGCTTCATAAAATCAGAATAATCCCGTTTTTCAATAAGGCCTTCAATTATTTAGCGCGCATTTGTAGGGTTATATAAGTTTTTGACCACCAAACGTACGATTGCATTCCCGTCGCTTCAAGGGAACGCGACTACTGGCCGATAACCCGATCGGGCGTGTGAGTTTCGTCGCTGACGGCCGGCAAGTGTAATCACGCAATTGTGCGAAATCGCTTGATAGCCTATGGCCTCTCGCTATCATCTGCGCGCCCGAAAAACGGCTGCGACGCTGAGTTCACCCGAGTCACTGCCTTTAGGTTGTTCTTCTTAAATTGCCTGGAAATCTTCGATGCTGTCGTATCACCAAAAAAGCTTCCTGATCGTCGATGATTTCTCGGATTTCCGCAGTTCCGTCAGGTCCATGCTGCGGGAGCTGGGCGTCAAGGACGTGGACACCGCCGACACCGGTGAGCAGGCGCTGCGTATGTGCTCGCAGAAATCCTACGATTTCATCCTGCAGGATTTCCACCTGGGCGACGGCAAGAAGAACGGTCAGCAGGTACTCGAAGACCTGATGATCGAGAAACTGATCAGCCATGAAAGCGTGTTTGTCATGGTCACTGCCGAAACCAGCCAGGCCATGGTGCTCAGCGCACTGGAGCACGAGCCTGATGCTTACCTGACCAAGCCGTTCAACCGTTCCGGCCTGGCCCAGCGCCTGGAACGGCTGGAGCAGCGCAAGACGTTGCTCAAACCAATCCTGCAAGCCCTTGATCGGGGCAAACCGGTTGAAGTGCTCAATGCCTGTATCGCCCTGTGCAAACAGGACATTCGGTATTCGCCGCTGTGCCTGCGTTACCGCGCCGATGCGTTGCGCGATTTGAACCAGAACGAAGCGCTGGAGCGGCTGTACGACAGCATCATCGCTGATCGGCCTTTGCCTTGGGCGTTTGCCGGGTTGGGCCAGTTGCTGTTCAAGCGCGGCCAGGTCAGCCAGGCCAAAGGCATTTATGAGAAGGCTCTGAAAGTTTTCCCGATGATGCCGGCTCTCTACGACGGCATGGCCGATGTGCTGGTCGCCGAAGGCGACACCAAGAGCGCGCAGAGAGTTCTGGAAGAGGCTATTCGCCTGTCGCCGCTGGCGGTGCGCCGGCAAGCGTTGCTGGGCAAGCTGGCAATGGCCAACGAGGATTTCGATACCGCTTCCAAAGCCTATCGCCAGGCGGTGGCCCAAGGGGCGCAGTCACGTTTCAAGGATGCGGAAAGCAACCTCGGCCTGGCCCATGCCTTGATCAGCAAGGGCAGTGAGAAAGGCCTGGACACCCGGACCCGCCTCGAAATCAATACCACGCTGAGTGCGGTGGCGAAGGAGAACCCTTCCGACCCCGGCCTGCAGATTCGTGCGCGCCTGATGAAAGCCACCAGTCTGCTGCTCAACGATGCCGAAACCGCCGAGAAGCTCACCGAGCAGGCGATGATGCGCCTCGATGGCATGGAGCAGTTCATGAGCGCCGACGCGGCGCTGCTGGTGGCCAAGCAGCTGCAAATGTTGGGGCAGGCGAGTGCCGGCGCTTCGATGCTGAAAAACTGTGCGGAAATCTACGGCGACGATCCGACCGTGATGAAAGGCATCGCCAAACTGACCGACGACCCGACCATCCTCAACTCCGGTAACGCGGCCGCCGACCTTAACCGTCAGGGCGTGCGGGTGTACAAGACCGGCAACCTGGTGGAAGCCCGGGATGTATTCCGCAAAGCCCTGGCGTTGCAGCCGAAGAACATCAGTATTGCCCTGAACATGGCGCAGTCGCTGTTGCATGGCACTGACACCAGCGTGCCGTCGGCCGAACTGGAAGAATGCCGGGCCTGCCTGAAAACCGTCGGCCTGATGCCCGATACCGACGCGCGTTATCCGCGCTACCAAAAACTGAAAATCAAGGCGTTCGGCGAATGATCGACAGCGAACCGTCACTCGACTTTTCCACGGTGATTGCCTCCACCGTGCATGACATGAAGAACTCCCTGGCCATGCTGATGCAGGCGCACAGCCAATGGCTGGCGCGCTTGCCCGATCCCGAGCAACACACCCCGGAGCAGGGCGTGATCGACTTCGAGTTCGCCCACCTCAATGGCATGCTGGTGCAATTGCTGGGGCTGTACAAACTCGGCGTCAACCAGATGCCGTTGCAGCCGGCCTACCATGAGCTGGATGATTTCATCGAGGCGCAACTCGCGGCTCATCAGGAAGTATTTGCCAGCCGCGGCATTATCGCGAGCTATGAAGTGGATCCGTTGAGCCCGCTGGGTTTCTTCGACCGGGAATTGATTGCCTCGGTACTCGCCAACTGCATCAACAATGCCATGCGTTACGCCCGCCATGCCTTGTTGATCAGCGTCAGCGATGAAGCCGGGCAATTGGTGCTGACCATCAACGACGATGGCGAGGGTTATCCGCCCGAGATGATCGAGCGTCAGGCCGATTACGTGCAGGGCATCAACCACAGCAGTGGCAGCACCGGCCTTGGCCTGTACTTTGCCGGACGGATTGCCGCCTTGCATCAGCGCAACGGCGTGGGCGGACGCACAGAAATCAGCAATGGCGGCCCGTTGGGCGGTGGCGTGTTCAGCCTCTATCTCCCCTGAACAACACTCCCCCGTAGGAGCTGCCGAAGGCTGCGATCTTTTGATCTTGCCTTTAAAAAGCAAAGTCAAAAGATCGCAGCCTTCGGCAGCTCCTACAGGGACGGTGTTGTCAGGCAAGAAACGGTGTTGTTCAGGCCAGGGACGGTGTTGTCAGGGCGTGATTACGGGGACCATGCTGTTCAGGCCAGGAACGCAGCCTTCTGCGGTTCCTCCACCTTTTTGTTTGACGCTGCTTGATATTCCGAACAGCCGAAGCCTATTTTGTACGGGTCGCCGTTCGCGGCTCGTACAACAACAAGGATTGCGTCATGACAACCGATGGCCATCGTTCACTCGCGCAGCGATTGACGGGCATTGATGAGATTGAATGTGTCACGCCGGACCTGAACGGCGTACCCCGCGGCAAGGTGATGACCGCCGATGGATTTCTTGAAGGGCGGCGTCTGCAGATGGCGCGAGGCGTGCTGCTGCAATGCATCATGGGCGGTTATCCGCCGGCGCGTTTTTATGGCAGCGATGATGGCGACCTGGCGCTGGTGCCTGATCCCGCGCAGATCCACCGCTTGCCGTGGAGCTCGCAGCCTCGGGCGCTGGCCATTTGCGATGCGCACGAGCTGACTGGCGAGAGCTCGCCATTGTCGACCCGCGGTCAACTCAAGGCAGTGATCGCTCGATATGCCGCCCTCGGTCTGGCACCGGTGGTGGCGACCGAGCTGGAGTTCTTCGTCTTCGCGCCCAACCCTGACCCGACGCAACCCTTCCAGCCACCCCTGGGCCTGGACGGTCGTCGCGAGGACGGTCATTCGGCGTTCAGCGTCAGCTCCAATAACGGCTTGCGGCCGTTCTTCAATGAAGTCTATGAATGCATGGCGGCGTTGGGCTTGCCACGCGATACCTTCATGCACGAGATGGGTGTCAGCCAGTTCGAGATCAACCTGCTGCACGGCGATCCGCTACTGTTGGCCGACCAGACCTTGCTGTTCAAGCATCTGCTCAAGGAAGTGGCGCTCAAGCATGGCCTGACCGTGGTCTGCATGGCCAAGCCGTTGGCGCATACGCCGGGCAGTTCGATGCATATTCACCAGAGCATCGTTGAGATCGGCACCGGGCGTAATGTGTTCAGCGACAAGGCCGGCGAGCCGACCGCGATCTTCCGTCATTTCATCGGTGGCCTGCAGGCCGGTCTGGCGGATTTCACTGCGCTGTTTGCGCCGAACGTGAACTCTTATCAGCGCCTGTGCCATCCTTTCGCATCGCCAAATAATGCCTGCTGGTCCCACGACAATCGCGCGGCCGGGCTGCGCATTCCGGCCAGTTCACCGGTCGCCCGTCGGGTCGAAAACCGCTTGCCGGGGGCTGATGCCAATCCGTATCTGGCGATCGCCGCGAGCCTGGCCGCGGGGTTGTACGGTATCGAGAACAAACTGGAGCCGAGCGAGCCGATCCAGGGTGAGTTCGTTGTGCCGGATAATCTTTCGTTGCCGTGTACCTTGCATGCCGCTCTTGAACGTCTGAAACGTAGCCAATTGGCGAAGGAACTGTTCGGCAAGGAGTTCATCGAAGGCTACATCGCTTCGAAGACCATGGAGTTGACCAGCTTCTTCGATGAAATTACTCCCTGGGAACGGCGTGTTCTAGCAGCCCAGGCCTGACGACCCGTCGCCGTCGGGCTATCGTTTGTCGATAGCCCGATACTCACTGCAAGGAGCCGCTCGGAACGCCGATGCGCCAAATCTTGAAATCTTTTCGGGGGCTGTATTTCGCCTCGCTGATGATGTTGATCGGCTCGGGCTTGTTGAGTACTTACCTTGCCTTGCGCCTGGCGGCCGATAAAGTCGACAGCCTGTGGGTCGGTGCGTTGATGGCGGCCAACTATTTCGGCCTGGTGCTGGGCGGCAAGATCGGCCATCGGCTGATTGCCCGGGTCGGGCATATTCGAGCCTATTCAGCCTGCGCCGGGATCGTCGGCGCGGCAGTGCTGGGCCATGGTCTGGTGGACTGGCTGCCCGCATGGTTATTTCTGCGGGTGATCGTCGGCCTGGGCATGATGTGCCAGTACATGGTGATCGAAAGCTGGCTCAATGAGCAGGCGGAAGCCAATAAGCGTGGCGTGGTATTCAGCGGCTACATGATCGCTTCGTACCTGGGGCTGGTGCTGGGTCAGCTGATTCTGGTCATGCACCCGGGCCTGGGTCTGGAATTGCTGATGCTGGTCGCCCTGTGTTTCGCCCTGTGCCTGGTGCCGGTGGCCCTGACGCGGCGGATTCACCCGGCGCCTTTGCACCCGGCACCGATGGAACCACGCTTCTTCCTCAAGCGCGTGCCGCAGTCGTTGAGCACGGTGTTGGGGTCGGGTTTGATCGTCGGTTCGTTCTACGGTCTGGCGCCGCTGTATGCCTCGCAGCAAGGGCTGTCCACCGAACAGGTCGGTCTGTTCATGGGTAGCTGCATTTTTGCCGGTCTGGTGGTGCAGTGGCCGTTGGGTTGGCTGTCGGACCGCTATGACCGGGCGCTGTTGATCCGCTGTTTCGCATTCAGCCTGGCGCTGGCTGCGTTGCCGCTGGCAATCATGCAGAAAGTGCCGCTGGAGGTACTGTTCATCGCCGGTTTTTTCTGTTCGTTGGTGCAGTTCTGCCTGTACCCGTTGGCGGTGGCGTTCTCCAACGACCATGTCGAGGGTGATCGTCGCGTGTCGCTGACGGCGATGCTGCTGGTGACCTACGGTGTCGGCGCGAGTATCGGACCGTTGGTAGCCGGGGTATTGATGAAGCTGTTCGGCAGTCAGATGCTCTATGCTTTCTTCAGTTTCTTCGCGCTGGTGCTGGTGTGGCGAATTCGCCCGAAAGCGGTCACCAACCTGCATCAGGTGGACGATGCTCCTCTGCATCACGTGGCCATGCCGGACAGTATGTCGAGTTCGCCATTGGTCGCTTGCCTGGACCCACGAGTCGATGAACAGGTAGTGCAGGAGCAGATGCAGAACCCGGTCAATCCGGAGGGTGATTTCAATCCGGAGGCCGAGCCCGAGTCAGCCGCTGAAACGGAAGCTGAAACAGAAACGGAATCAGAAGACCCTGACACAGGTCGCGAGCAAAGCTTTACCGAAGCGCGGCCTTGACCAAGGCATGGACAACGCCCTTGCTTCCACGAGCGAGGGCATTTTTTATGACCGGACACTAATCTCCCTGTAGGAGCTGCCGCAGGCTGCGATCTTTTAAGATCAAAAGATCGCAGCCTGCGGCAGCTCCTACAAAAGCAGTTTGCAGCACCCAAAAAAACGGGCAGTCACCGCAAGGGACTGCCCGTTTTTAATGGACGTGGCGTATCAGAAGTCGTCTTTATCGAAACGCCGCGCTTCGCGCTGAAGCTGATAGACGAACCGCTCGACCTGGCGCTGCACCAGCCCGCTCATGTTGTGAAAACGCACGCCGGCGAAGGTGGTGTTGATCTTTTCTTCGAAGTGCAGGTAACGCAGTTCGACCGGTGCCGTCATGCTGCCGAAGGGCAGGGCAGCGACGAAACGGTCGTAGACCTGGCCCAGTTGCAGCCTGGCGGTGATGTCGCCCTCGAAGCGCAACTTGCAGCCGGTGGCGGAGATGTCCAGCAGTTTGCCGCTGATGGCCGATTTGAGTTTGTCGCCACCCAAGTCGACATCGACCAGTTGAGCCAGCTTCAACGCGGCGCGGAAAGCATTGCGGCGCTGGTGATAAACCACCTCATCGGGCAGCGCGCCACGGTAGCAGCGGCCATCGCCGGAGTCGTCGATGGTCAGCGGGCCATTGCTTTCCCAGGCGATGCGCACGCCGTCGTGGAAACCTTCAACCTTGAACGGTTCGCCAGCCAGCAGAAAACGTTCGCCATCGCGCGGGATCATTTCGTCCAGGGCGATCATGTTGCTGTCACGATCGATGTCCACCAGATAACTCTGGAAGCGCTGGCTGCGCTCATGGAACGTGATGATCAGCGGGTCATGGCTGTCTTGCAGCTGACGCAGATTGCCGGAGATTTCCAGGGGCGTAGTGAGCACCTTGGGTGGCTGCGGAGCATCTTCCGCGTTTAAGGCATTGAACACGGGGCATCAATCTCCAGACAAATATGACTACTGGCTAGCATTCTGCCAGCATGTTTCGCGTCTTGATAGAGCGGGCTCATTGAAAGGCTCAAGCCTGACTGAGCGGGCGTGGCTTTGCGAGCATGGAGGTTGAACCGCGGGCATCATAGAGCGCTGGCGGCTCGCCGCCGGTAAGGATTTTCAACTGGTTGGCCGTGGCGGCCTGCTGCACCAGAATCGACTGGCCGTTGTTGACGTTGGCGGCCTGGCACTGGGCCAGGAGGTCGGTCAGCACATCGCTCTGCGCCAGCAACTGATCGCCAATGCTCGAATGGCTGGCAAGTTGCTCCAGGCCCTGGCGATTGGTCGGCAGGTTGAGAGCGGCGAGGATTTCACTGCGCTTGCGGCCATGCTGCTCAAGCAAAATGATCAATGCCTGTTTCTGCGCCAGAATCTCTTCGAGCAATGGCATGTCGCGACCGTGCAGCGCGAGGGACTCGGTTTGCAGCAGCTCCAGCAAGTGTTGCGCCGGGGCAAAGTCGTCGATGATCAGTTGCAGTAAATTAGTGTCGTGCATGGCTGGCCTTGGGTTTTAAGCGTCCAAAAGCCTGGCGCGGCCGTGGCCTAGCGCTGGGCTTCGAAGTTGAGCAGTTTGCTGGCTACACGGTTGCTGTCGACTTTATAGCTGCCATCGGCAATCGCTGCTTTCAACTCGGCCACGCGGGCGTTGTCGACGGCAGGCTGATCGCGCAGCTTGTCAGTGACCTTCTGCAACTGTTGAGCCTCATTGCTGAGGTGTACCGACTCCCCGCTTTTGGTGGTACTGGCCTGTTCGGCCGGGGTATTCAGCGGCGTGGATTGGCCGGCTTCGGCGGTTTCCTTCGCGGCGCTGGTACGTGTACTGCCCGTAAGTGACGAGGAGCTGTTTAAACGACTGAAATCGATGACCATGACAAAAAACCTCTGGGTATTTGGACGCTTGCCATGTTTTCGGCCCTTGCTGTGAAAACTTTAGGCCCATTTATCAATGAGCGTGCATGCGCCAGCGTGTGTCCTGCATGCGGCACAGTTTAGGCAACAGCCCAGTGGCGCGCCATCTCTTCACAAACTACATGGCCGCTTACATGGAAACTTCCACCTGGCCGGGTGCGGTGACTTGCGCCTTGATGACCCGCTGGGAGTTCAGGTTTTTCACGCGAATCTGTTCGCTCATGCCGCCATTGGACAGCGCTTCACCCGGCATGCGTACGCTGAGCGTACCACTGCGGGCGGTGATCACCACCTGATCGCCCTTGCGAATGACTTCCGCCTGTTCGAGATGCACCAAGGTAATCACCTGATCAGCGACCATTGGTCGGGTCAGTTTTTGTCCGATCGCTTGATCGACGGAAGTCAGAAAACCCTGATTTATCAGGCTGATATCGCGCTCTCGCAGGGTTACGTCCTGAGGTTCGATAATCCCTGTGCGCTTGAGCGGACGGGTGGTGGTCACGATGTCGCGAAACAGCCGTACTTGAGCGGGTACGAAGACTGTCCAGGGCGAAGCGCTGTCGCAGCGAACCTTGACCGTAACCCGGCCCAGAGGCCTCGCGGGGCTCTCAAGGGTGGCTGTCAATTCCTTGTCGCACATCGGCATGCGCAGGCGCGGATCGAGCTGGTTGACCTCGATCTCGTAGCGTCCTTGCGTTTGGCTGGTGGCCAGATAGTCTTCTACGGTGAATTCAAGAAAGCCCTGAGTGACGCCGATAAGCATGTCAGGCAAGGTAACCGCGTCAGCAAGGGCAGGGCTGCCAGCGTTGAACAGGCAAACGGCCGACATCGCGCAGAGCAATCTGCGATACGTTAATGTCAAGCGTCGGGAAAATGTCGGTTCTGTGTTCATAAGAGTTAAAAAGCAAGCGCCGTGCCGTTTAGTGAAGAATGTGCGTCGCAACACACTTAGCGTTGGTGTAGGAGTCTGGGCATGGCTGGTGTAATGGATTCGGTGAACCAGCGCACGCAACTGGTGGGGCAGAATCGTCTTGAGCTGTTGTTGTTCCGTCTCGACGGCCAGCAGCTGTATGGGATCAACGTGTTCAAGGTTCGTGAGGTGCTGCAATGCCCCAAACTGACCCTGATGCCCAAGTCCAGTCCTGTCGTGTGCGGTGTGGCGAATATTCGGGGGGCGACCATTCCGATTCTGGATCTGGCGATGGCGACCGGTTCCGGAGCGCTTAAAGATCAAAGCAATCCCTTCGTGATCATCACGGAGTACAACACCAAGACCCAGGGTTTCCTGGTTCGGTCGGTGGAGCGCATCGTCAACATGAACTGGGAGGAGATTCATCCGCCACCCAAGGGCACCGGGCGCGATCACTACCTGACGGCGGTGACTCGGGTCGATAATCAGTTGGTCGAAATCATCGACGTCGAGAAGGTGCTGGCGGAAGTGGCACCGACACCGGAAGCGATTTCGGTGGGCGTGGTGGATGTCGAGACTCAGCACAAGGCATTGTCCTTGCGCGTGCTGACGGTCGATGACTCATCGGTGGCGCGCAAGCAGGTGACCCGTTGCCTGCAAACCATCGGCGTCGAAGTGGTGGCGTTGAACGACGGTCGGCAAGCGCTGGATTACCTGCGCAAGCTGGTCGACGAGGGCAAGAAGCCGGAAGAAGAGTTCCTGATGATGATCTCCGACATCGAGATGCCGGAGATGGACGGGTACACCCTGACGGCCGAGATCCGCAACGACCCACGCATGCAAAAGCTGCATATCATCCTGCATACTTCGTTGTCGGGTGTGTTCAATCAGGCGATGGTCAAGAAAGTCGGTGCCGATGACTTCCTGGCCAAATTCCGTCCTGATGACCTGGCATCCCGGGTAGTCGACCGGATCAAAGCAGCAGATAACAGCTAGGGGCCTTCTGCCCCTGGCGGTCAACACGATTTAAGAGGCGGCATCTTTGTCTACGGGTAATTTGGATTTCGAACAGTTCCGGGTCTTCCTGGAAAAAGCCTGTGGCATTTTGCTCGGTGAAAACAAGCAATACCTGGTCTCGAGCCGTCTCAACAAACTGATGGAACAGCAGGGCATCAAATCGCTGGGTGAGCTGGTCCAGCGCATCCAGACCCAGCCGCGCAGCGGTTTGCGCGAGATGGTGGTGGATGCCATGACCACCAACGAAACCCTGTGGTTTCGTGATACCTATCCGTTTGAAGTCTTGAAGAACAAGGTCTTGCCGGCAGCGATCAAGGCAAGCCCCGGCCAGCGCCTGCGGATCTGGTCGGCGGCATGTTCGTCGGGTCAGGAACCGTATTCGCTGTCGATGTCCATCGATGAGTTCGAGCGGGTCAACATGGGTCAGTTGAAGATGGGGGTGCAGATCGTTGCCACTGACCTGTCCGGCACCATGCTGACCAACTGCAAGACCGGCGAGTACGACAGCCTGGCCATCGGCCGCGGTCTGTCGCCCGAGCGGCTTCAGCGTTACTTCGACCCGAAAGGGCCGGGACGTTGGGCGATCAAGGCGCCGATCAAGAGTCGGGTGGAATTTCGCTCGTTCAACCTGCTGGACAGCTACGCGAGCCTGGGCAAGTTCGACATCGTGTTCTGCCGCAACGTGCTGATCTACTTCTCCGCCGAGGTGAAGAAAGACATCCTGTTGCGCATCCACAGCACGCTGAAGCCGGGCGGTTATCTGTTCCTTGGCGCGTCCGAGGCGCTGAACGGTTTGCCGGACCATTACCAGATGGTCCAGTGCAGCCCGGGGATCATTTACCAGGCGAAGTGATTCGTTGATGGCATAAAAAAACGGGAGTCCTCAGGGGGCTCCCGTTTTTTTGTGCCTGATGATTTTCCGGCATCACCACGATCTAATGTGGGAGCGGGCTTGCTCGCGAAGGCGTCGTGTCAGTCGACATCAGCTTTGACTGGCCCACCGCTTTCGCGAGCAAGCCCGCTCCCACAGGGTCAGGTGGTGTTCTTTCTACTGTGATAAGCGGCAGAAAAGCGGCAGGCGGCGGAAATCGGTTGCCGCTTTTCTGGCATTGCCGGCTTGCCACCGCGCGCAAAGCCCCGGTTTACGGGCTTTTTTGAATTGGCACGGCGCTTGCTATCTCCCTGTTACGAAAAATCAGGTCACCCGAAGGTTTCCCGACATGAGCATCAGCTTCGATAAAGCGCTCGGTATCCATGAACAAGCCCTGGGCTTCCGCGCTCAGCGTGCCGAAGTCCTGGCCAACAACATCACCAACGCCGACACCCCGAACTACAAGGCTCGGGATCTGGACTTCTCGAAAGTGCTCGCCGAGCAGAACGAGAAAACCAAAAACGGCAAGTTCGCCTTGAACATGACCAACAGCCGTCACATCGAAGCTGAAGGCATGGGCAATGGCAACGAGTCGCTGATGTATCGCACGCCGATGCAACCGTCGATCGACCAGAACACCGTGGACGCCCAGCTGGAACAGTCGAATTACGCGGAAAACGCGGTCAACTTCCAGGCCAGCTTCACCCTGCTCAACAGTAAATTCAAAGGGCTGGTATCAGCCCTGCGTGGAGAGTAAGTCATGTCCCTTGCCAGTGTTTTCAACATTGCCGGTAGCGGCATGAGTGCCCAGACCACTCGTCTGAACACCGTCGCCTCGAACATTGCCAACGCCGAGACCGTCTCGTCGAGCATCGACCAGACCTACCGTGCCCGTCACCCGGTATTCGCCACCATGTTCCAGGGCGGCCAGAGCGGCGGCAGCGATTCGCTGTTCCAGAACCAGGACGCTGCCGGTCAAGGCGTGCAAGTGCTGGGCGTGGTCGAAGACCAGAGCAACCTTGAAGCGCGCTACGAACCGAACCATCCGGCTGCCGATGGCAAGGGCTACGTCTACTACCCGAACGTCAACGTCGTCGAAGAAATGGCCGACATGATTTCCGCGAGCCGTTCGTTCCAGACCAACGCCGAAATGATGAACACCGCCAAAACCATGATGCAGAAGGTCCTGACCCTGGGTCAGTGATAAGGGGCGATTCATATGAGCGTTATCAGCGATGTTCTGGCCAATTCTTCGGTCCAGACACCGACCAACAAAGACAGCCTGACTTCCGCCGCTACCGGCGGCCAGGCGCTGGGCAAGGACGCGTTCCTGCAACTGTTGGTGACTCAGCTGAAAAACCAGAACCCGCTCGATCCTCAGGATAACAGCGAGTTCGTGGCACAGCTGGCGCAGTTCAGTAGCCTGGAAGGTATCACCACGCTGAACGATACGGTCAGCGGCCTTGCCAGCAGCTACAGCTCCTCGCAAGCCTTGCAGGCTTCTTCGCTGGTGGGGCGCTCCGTCATTGCGCAGACCGACAAAACCCTGGTCGACACTTCCAAGAGCCTTAACGGAACCGTCGTGGTGCCTACCTCGGTTTCCGCCGCCACCGTCAAGATCACCAACTCGGAAGGCAAGACCATCCGTACGCTCGAATTGGGCAGTCAAAGTGCCGGTAACGCCAGTTTCATCTGGGACGGCAAGGACGATGCGGGCGCGGTGGCACCGGCGGGTACCTACACCTTCGGCGCAACGACCACCATCGACAGCAAGGCGACATCACTGATTACTTATCTGCCAGCCACCGTTAACAGCGTGACCATCAGCCAGACCGGCGGTGAGTTGATGCTGAACCTGGCAGGCATGGGCAGCGTTGCCCTGTCCAAAGTACAAACCATTGGTATATAGAGCCGACTACACGGCACAAGGAGTGGAATATGTCTTTCAATATCGGCCTTAGCGGTCTCTATGCAGCCAACAAACAACTGGACGTGACGGGCAACAACATCGCCAACGTCGCGACCACCGGTTTCAAATCCTCCCGTGCAGAATTCGAAGACGTGTACTCGGCCACTCGCCTGGGTACCGGCAGCAAGACCGTCGGCAACGGCGTGCGTCTGGCCAACGTGTCCCAGCAGTTCGGCCAGGGCGACGTGAACAACACCGGCAACGTGCTGGACATGGGCATCCAGGGCAACGGCTTCTTCATTCTCAGCGACAACGGCTCCCTGAGCTACACCCGTGCCGGTGCGTTCAAGACGGATGCTGAAAACTATGTGATTGATAACAACGGCAACCGTTTGCAGGGTTATGGCGTTGATGCCAACGGCAAGATCATCAACGGTGTGTTGACGGATTTGAAGATCGATACCTCGAGCCTGAAGCCGAACCCGACTACCAAGGTTGATCAGACGATGAACCTGAACTCGGCGGAAACATTACCGACCGTGGCCACGTTCAGCCCGACCGATACCAACAGCTATAACAAGACCATTTCCACCAAGGTCTACGATAGCCAGGGTAACGAGCACACCATGGATCAGTACTACGTGAAAACGGGTACCAACGCCTGGCGTGTCCACACCTACATGGATGGTCGTTCCCCGGCCAACCCCGCGACCACGCCACCAGTGGCGATCACTGCCGACATCACATTCAACTCCAATGGCAGCATCAATACGCTGACGGCGGGTGCTGGCTGGACCCAGACTGGCAACACGTTGACCATGACCGGTTGGGTGCCAGGTACCATTACCAACGCCGCAACGACTCCTGTGACCTGGGGCCCGAACGGTTCCGTCGCTGCCGCTGGCGGTATCGCGTTCAACATGGCGCTGACCACCTCTTACAACTCGCCAACCGCTCGTACCGCCCAATTCCAAGATGGTTACGCCACCGGCCAGATCTCCAGCCTGACGATCGACGCCACTGGCGTCATGACCGCCAACTTCAGCAACCAGCAAACCAAGGCCATCGGCCAGGTTGGAGTCGCCAGCTTCGCTAACGAGCAAGGCTTGCAACCGATCGGTGGTACTCGTTGGAAAGAAACCTTCGCCTCGGGCGTGGCGGGTGTCGATGCGCCGACGACCGGCACGCTGGGTTCGGTCGTGTCTAACTCCCTGGAAGAGTCCAACGTCAACCTGACCAATGAATTGGTCGAGCTGATCAAGGCCCAGAGTAACTACCAGGCAAACGCCAAGACCATCTCCACCCAGAGCACCATCATGCAGACCATCATTCAGATGACCTGATGTTGGTGAGCGAATAGCGTTTCACAAAGGGCCCCTCGCAAAAGGGGCTTTTTTATGGATGGTAGATACAGTTCAAGATCAAAAGATCGCAGCCTCGCTTCGCTCGACAGCTCCTACAGGGACTAACGTAGGAGCTGTCGAGCGAAGCGAGGCTGCGATCTTTTGATCTTAAGAGGCTGCGATCTTTTGATTAAAGCAGGCAAAAGAAAACCCCCGACCAATCCAGAGGACTGATCGGGGGTTATCGAGGTAAGCGCCTCTCAGCGCTCACCGGCTCAGCTTATTGGCAAGCTTCGCAATCCGGCTCGTCGATGGCGCACGCCTTCGGCACAGGAGCAGGGCCGGCAGGGGCTGCCAGGACCGAGTCGTCGCCGTGGTTGCCGCCGCTGGAAACAGCGTTCAGCTTACCGGTGTTGATGGTCGACTTCTCGGTGCTGGTCGCGGCCAGGGCACGGAGGTAATAAGTGGTTTTCAGCCCACGGTACCAGGCCATGCGGTAGGTCACGTCCAGCTTCTTGCCCGAAGCGCCGGCGATGTACAGGTTCAGCGATTGGGCCTGGTCGATCCACTTCTGACGACGGCTGGCCGCGTCAACGATCCACTTGGTGTCCACTTCGAACGCAGTCGCGTAGAGCTCTTTGAGTTCTTGCGGGATGCGCTCGATCTGCTGTACCGAACCGTCGTAGTACTTCAGGTCGTTGATCATGACCGAGTCCCACAGGCCGCGAGCTTTCAGGTCGCGAACCAGGTACGGGTTGATCACGGTGAATTCGCCCGACAGGTTCGATTTCACGTAGAGGTTCTGGTAAGTCGGTTCGATCGACTGCGATACGCCAGTGATGTTGGCGATGGTCGCGGTCGGTGCGATGGCCATGATGTTGGAGTTACGAATACCTTTCTGCACACGGGCACGAACCGGTGCCCAGTCCAGGGTTTCGTTCAGGTCAACGTCGATGTACTGCTGGCCACGCTGTTCGATCAGGATCTGTTGCGAATCCAGCGGCAGGATGCCTTTGGACCACAGTGAACCCTGGAACGTCTCGTAGGCGCCGCGCTCGTCGGCCAGGTCGCAGGACGCCTGGATCGCGTAGTAGCTGACCGCTTCCATCGACTTGTCGGCGAACTCGACGGCAGCGTCGGAACCGTAAGGGATGTGCTGCAGGTACAAAGCGTCCTGGAAGCCCATGATGCCCAGACCGACCGGACGGTGCTTGAAGTTGGAGTTCTTCGCTTGTGGCACCGAGTAGTAGTTGATGTCGATAACGTTATCGAGCATGCGAACGGCGGTGTTCACGGTGCGTTCCAGCTTGGCGGTGTCCAGCTTGCCGTTGGTGATGTGGTTCGGCAGGTTGATCGAGCCCAGGTTGCAAACGGCGATCTCGTCCTTGTTGGTGTTCAAGGTGATCTCGGTGCACAGGTTCGAGCTGTGAACCACGCCTACGTGCTGCTGCGGGCTGCGCAGGTTGCACGGGTCTTTGAAGGTCAGCCATGGGTGGCCGGTTTCAAACAGCATGGACAGCATTTTGCGCCACAGGTCTTTGGCCTGGATGGTCTTGAACAGCTTGACCTTGCCTGGGTACTCGGTCAGTGCTTCGTAGTACTCGTAACGCTCTTCGAAGGCCTTGCCGGTCAGGTCGTGCAGGTCCGGCACTTCGGACGGCGAGAACAGGGTCCACTTGCCGTCATCGAAGACGCGCTTCATGAACAGGTCAGGGATCCAGTTGGCGGTGTTCATGTCGTGGGTACGACGACGGTCATCACCGGTGTTCTTGCGCAGTTCGATGAACTCTTCGATGTCCATGTGCCAGGTTTCCAGGTAGGCACACACAGCGCCTTTGCGCTTGCCACCCTGGTTAACGGCGACGGCGGTGTCGTTCACCACTTTCAGGAACGGAACAACGCCCTGGGATTTGCCGTTGGTGCCCTTAATGTACGAGCCCAGCGCACGAACCGGCGTCCAGTCATTGCCCAGGCCGCCAGCGAATTTCGACAGCATGGCGTTGTCGTGGATCGCGTGGTAGATGCCCGACAGGTCATCCGGCACGGTGGTCAGGTAGCAGCTCGACAGCTGTGGACGCAAAGTACCGGCGTTGAACAGGGTCGGGGTCGACGACATGTAGTCGAAGGACGACAACAGGTTGTAGAACTCGATCGCACGGTCTTCTTTGTTCTTCTCTTCGATTGCCAGGCCCATGGCCACGCGCATGAAGAAAATCTGCGGCAGTTCGAAACGCACGCCATCCTTGTGGATGAAGTAACGGTCGTACAGGGTTTGCAGGCCCAGGTATGTGAACTGCTGATCGCGTTCGTGGTTGATTGCCTTGCCGAGTTTTTCCAGGTCGAAGGACGCCAGAACCGGGTTCAGCAATTCGAATTCGATACCTTTGGCGATGTACGCCGGCAGCGCCTTGGCATACAGGTCGACCATTTCGTGGTGAGTCGCGCTCTCGGCGACGCCCAGGAAGTTCAGGCCTTCGGCACGCAGGGTGTCCATCAGCAGGCGGGCGGTCACGAACGAGTAGTTCGGCTCGCGCTCGACCAGCGTACGGGCGGTCATCACCAGAGCGGTGTTGACGTCGGTCAGGGCCACGCCGTCGTACAGGTTCTTCAGGGTTTCGCGCTGGATCAGGTCGCCGTCGACTTCTTCCAGGCCTTCGCACGCTTCGGTGACGATGGTGTTCAGACGACCCATGTCCAGAGGTGCAAGGCTGCCATCGGCGCGGGTGATGCGGATCGACGGGTGAGCCTGTACCGCATCCTCGGCAGGGGCACGTACAGCGCGCTCCTTGGAACGGGCGTCGCGGTAGATCACGTAGTCGCGGGCCACTTTCTGCTCGCCGGCACGCATCAGGGCCAGTTCGACCTGGTCCTGGATTTCTTCGATGTGGATGGTGCCGCCCGATGGCATGCGACGCTTGAAGGTGGCGGTGACTTGTTCGGTCAGGCGGGCAACGGTGTCGTGGATGCGCGACGAAGCGGCAGCGGTGCCGCCTTCAACTGCAAGAAACGCTTTGGTGATGGCGACGGTGATTTTGTCATCGGTGTAAGGAACGACAGTCCCGTTTCGCTTGATCACGCGCAGCTGGCCAGGCGCGGTGGCGGACAGATCCGAAGTCGAATCGGCGGCCTGCGGCAAGGTGCCCTGCGGGTTCTCGCGAGTTGTGTCGGTTTGCATGGGGGGTTGTCTCCACATTCTCTATGTTTGTTTGGGCACCATCACGGTGCCCACCGTTCTGTCCTGAAGCACTACAACCGACGTGGCGTCGGGCATAACAACTTCGGGACAGTAGGAAAAAGGCTAATGATGCCGCTTCCTTGCCGAAGTCTTTGGCCGCGAGCCTGGGCTCGAAACCGGATTCCTTTCTGGGGGTGCCAGTTTTGACTGCAACACCCGTACCGTTCTGGCTGTTCTGGCCTGAAAAAACGGTGCCATCCGCGCATGCGGTTTGGGCTTGTAAAATCGTGCTTGGTTCAACCATAAACAGGCAATAAAGCGCTTGAGTTTCTGGTCTGAAATGTGGTTGGGCTTTTAAGCTAAAACCCTACATGTAGGGTTTTTTTAGCGCCGAGGTACAAGATAATGCGTTTTTGAGGGTGTTGCAACGTACTACCTGTGGATAAACCTGTGCGTAAATTGTGTGTGAAAGGTGGAACGAGCGTGTAGGCCGCGACCTAGCTGGAGCGGACTGTTTTTCACTGATTTTCAGCGATTGAAAACAGTCATTCGGATTTTTAAGGGCGCGAACCCTATCACAAAAAACCGCTGTGTCCGAACGCATTTACCCGCTTGTGTTCCAGACGTGCGCCGTTTATACAATCGGCCAATGCAGATGCATTCTTATCCTCCCCAATCATTACAAAAAGACGGGCGGATCCTTTCTTAAAGTGATGTTGGCAAGCAGAGGTCACCGTGGAGCAAGAAGTCTGGCAGGTATTGATTGTCGAGGACGACCAGCGTCTGGCCGAACTGACCCGCGATTACCTGGAAGCCAATGGCCTGCGCGTGTCGATTGAGGGCAACGGCGCCCTTGCCGCGGCACGCATCATCAAGGAGAAACCGGACCTGGTAATCCTCGACCTGATGCTCCCTGGCGAAGACGGCCTGAGCATTTGCCGCAAGGTTCGCGACAAGTATGACGGCCCGATCCTGATGCTCACCGCGCGTACCGATGACACCGATCAAATCCTCGGTCTCGACCTCGGCGCGGATGACTACGTGTGCAAACCGGTTCGCCCACGCCTGCTGCTGGCGCGCATCCAGGCCTTGTTGCGGCGTAGCGAAGCGCCTGAAGCAGCCCCGGAAAAACAACGGCGTCTGCAGTTCGGCCCATTGGTGGTGGACAACGCGCTGCGCGAGGCCTGGCTGCATGACAAAGGCATCGAGTTGACCAGCGCCGAGTTCGATTTACTCTGGCTGCTGGTGGCTAACGCCGGACGTATTCTGTCTCGCGAGGAAATTTTCACGGCGCTGCGCGGGATCGGTTATGACGGCCAGGACCGCTCCATTGACGTGCGCATCTCACGCATCCGCCCGAAGATCGGCGATGACCCGGAGCATCCGCGACTGATCAAGACCATCCGCAGCAAAGGCTATCTGTTCGTTCCTGAAGCCTGCGCAGACCTGTCGCTGTGAACTCGATCTTCCTGCGCATTTATGGCGGCATGTGCGCGGCGCTGATTCTGGTGGCCGTGCTTGGCGTGCTGGCCTTGCACCTGCTTAACCAAGTGCGTAGCGAGCAATACCGCGAGCGTCTGGCCCACGGCACGTTCTCGTTGATGGCCGATAACCTGCAACCAATGAACGAAACCGAACGCCACCGAGCCTTGCTGGTATGGGAGCGCTTGCTCGGGATTCCATTGGCGCTGAAGACATTCCCCCACACCGACCTCGACCTGACCCAGCGCACCCGTGTACTGCGCGGCCAGGTCTTGGTGGAGCAGACCGGGCCGCACGCGGCGAAGGTTTACCGCTTGGTCAGCGACAAGGAACAACTGGTGCTCACCGGGGAAGTCCAGCAGATCAGCGAACAACTGGCGCGGGCGACCATTTACCTGTTGGCTGATGAACTGGTGCGCTATCCGGTGGCCGAGCAGCCCAAACGTCTGGCGCAGTTAAAGGAAGAGAAGGGTTTCGGTTTTGATCTGAAACTGGTCACGATCGATCAGGCCGACATGGACGAAGACCAGAGCCGCCGCATATCCGAAGGCGACACGGTGATGGCGCTGGGCAAGGGCGGCGATTCGATCCGGGTGTTTGCCGGCATGGTCGGTACGCCGTGGGTGCTGGAAATCGGCCCGCTGTATCAGATGAATCCTTACCCGCCCGAGTGGCTGGTGCTGATCGCGGCCCTCGGCCTGAGCCTGATCGGTTTGATTGTCTATCTATTGGTGCGTCAGCTGGAGCGCCGTTTACGCGGACTGGAAGCCGCCGCCACGCGCATCGCCCAAGGCAGCCTGGAAACCCGCGTACCGGCCCGCGGCGCGGACTCGGTGGGGCGCCTGGCCTCGGCGTTCAACGGCATGGCCGAGCACTTGCAACAATTGTTGGCGATTCAGCGGGAACTGGTGCGCGCCGTGTCCCATGAACTGCGCACGCCGGTGGCGCGTTTGCGGTTTGGCCTGGAGATGATCGGCTCGGCCACCACACCTGAGGCGCTGGAAAAATACCGCGAGGGCATGGACCACGACATCGAGGACCTCGATCGGCTCGTCGATGAGATGCTCACCTATGCGCGGCTGGAGCAGGGCTCACCGGCGCTGAATTTTCAGCGGATCGATCTGGATGCGTTGGTCAATCAGGTGATCGAAGAACTGGCGCCACTGCGCGCCGAGATCACGGTGCAGCGCGGCTTGTGCCTGTCGGCCGCCGATTGCGACGACGCCTGGGTCGAGGCCGAGCCACGCTACCTGCACCGGGCGTTGCAGAATCTGGTGAGCAACGCCATGCGCCACGCCCATTCACGGGTGACCGTCAGTTATCAGGTCGGCCAGCAGCGCTGTCGGGTCGATGTCGAGGATGACGGGCCGGGCGTGCCGGAAACGGCCTGGGAGAAAATCTTCACCCCGTTCCTGCGCCTCGATGACAGCCGCACCCGCGCTTCGGGCGGGCATGGGTTGGGGTTGTCGATTGTGCGGCGAATCATCCATTGGCATGACGGGCGAGCATTGATCGGCAAGAGCAAAAGCCTGGGCGGGGCCTGTTTCAGCTTGAGCTGGCCGAGGAATCAGGAGCGGCGGTGAGATCTGCGGTGAATGATCCACCGCTTTCGCGAGCAAGCCCGCTCCCACATTGGACCGTATCTGAAGTGGGAATGCGGTCCAATGTGGGAGCGGGCTTGCTCGCGAAGAGGCCCTGACAGGCGCTACAAAACCTCAGGCCTTGATACTGACCAGACTCAACAACTGCCCATCCATCACCGCAAACTGCGCATCCAGCTCAGTGCCGCTACGCCATTCACCGGACAGGTCAGTCAGCAACCGCAACCGCACTTCACCGCCCGCGCTCCACTCCAGCACTTCGGCATGTTCAAAGTAGAAGCGCTGTTGAACAATCGGGTAGAGCGCCTTGAACAGGCTTTCCTTCACCGAAAACGTCAACGTCACCAGCATTGCCAATTGATCGCGAGCCCCGGCAGCCATGCGCTGCATTTCAGGCCCGGTGAGGATTTCCCCGGCCAGGCGTTCGGCGCGCTCTGCATTGAGCAGGTTTTCCAGGTCCATTCCCAAGCCCCGCCAATGGGCTTTATTCGCGACAATCGCTGCGGCCCGGCCGGTGCTGTGGGTGATTGAACCAGTGATGTGCGCCGGCCATACCGGTGCCCGGTCTTCGCCGATGGCGGGAATGAAACTCAGCCCTTCCAGTTGTTGCAACGCCGCCCGGGCGCAGACTCGCCCGGCGAGAAACTCGGCCTGGCGCTTGGCCACCGAACGCTGGATGCTCGCCGGCGGCTCGATGGCGCTGCGCTGGAAATCATCACTGGCCAGTTGCCTGGTATCGAAGTGGGTGCCCAACAGGACCGTATCGGCCAGCACAAACGGCAGCGGCCAATGGGCGTCGAGTGGGGTGCAGCAGACGGGTAGGGCGGGGACGGGATTCATGACCGGCATTTTGCCGGGTTGCCTTGAGGCTGGGTAGTGGCTGAGCGCTTTTGTGGCGAGGGAGCTTGCTCCCGCTCGGCTGCGAAGCAGTCGTAAACCGGTGAATGCGGTGTGTCTGAAAAAACGTGATTGCCGGATTTGGGGCCGCTTCGCAGCCCAGCGGGAGCAAGCTCCCTCGCCACAGGGAGCAATGCTCGGCTCAGTGCTGTCGGTGTGTCAGCCAAATATCTTCCTGAAAAACGCCTGCATGTCCGCCCAGGACTTCTCATCGGCAGTCTTGCTGTAACCAATGTCCGGCCCGCCGTGGTCGCCATGGCTCAGACGATCCGCCTCGGGATTGCTGAACCCATGCTTGGCGCCTTCGAGGGTGACGAACGTGTAGTCGGCTTTGGCCTTGTCCATTTCCGCTTTGAACGCCGCCACGTTTTCCGCGGTGACCATGCTGTCCAGGGCGCCATGCTCCACCAGGATTTTCGCCTTCACGCTGCCAGGCGTTGCTGGCGTATTGGTCACCAGCGCGCCGTGGAAACTCACCACGCCCGCCAGCGGCACGCCTTGACGCGCCGCATCCAGCACCACCTTGCCGCCGAAGCAATAACCGATGGCCGCCAGTTTGGCCGGATCGGTCTGCGGTTGTTTCTTCAGCAAGTCGAGCCCGGCCTGAAACCGCGCGCTGGCTGCTGCGCTGTCCTTCAATGCCGCTTGCATGAAGGCCATGGCGTCCTTGGCATGTTCGGTGTTCTTGCCGTCGCCAAACATGTCGATCGCCAGTGCGCTGTAGCCCAGACCGGCCAGATCACGAGCGCGGCGCTTGGCGTAATCGTTGAGGCCCCACCACTCATGCACCACCACTACGCCCGGGCGCGGGCCTTTGATGGCGTCGTCGTAGGCGTAATAGCCGATCAGCTTGGTGCCGTCGGCACTCTGGTAGGGAATTTCCTGGGTCTGGATGGCGGCCTGGCTGACCCCGCTCAGAGCCAGTAACACGAGGGCGAGGAACACACGCATGATCAAATCTCCATATTAGTAATCGTGAGAACAGCGTAGTCGATTTGATTCAGCTCAGGTTCAGAGTGCGTTCAGGGGCAGTACAGGGAGGGGGCAGTAACCTTGCCTCGTACCCAAAAAGCACATAGCGCATGAGGAAACTCCCCAATGACTACTTTTAAAAAACTGCTTCTGGCTTTCACCATGATGGGCGCCAGTGTGGCAGCCCACGCCGACACCACCAATTTCGCCGGCCTGACCTTTGGCCAGACCAGCGACAAGGTTAAAAAATCCAGCGCCCTGAACGACAACCTCAACCACCCGAACGCCGATGGTGTGATTGGCAAGGACAACACCTGGGGCGTGCGTCTGGGCCAGCAAGACAGCAAGGGCCGCTACTACGCCACTTACGACAACGTATCGGGCTCGCACAATGGCATTAAACTGCGTCAGGAAAACCTGCTGGGCAGCTACGATCTGTTCTACCCGGTGGGCGGCAGCACCAAACTGTTCGGCGGTGCCACGGCTGGTTTGACCAAACTGACCCAGGATTCGCCAGGCTTCAGCCGCGACAGCGACATCGGTTACGCCATTGGCGGCCAGGTCGGTGTATTGCAGCAAGTTACGCAAAACACCTCGGTCGAGCTGGGTTACCGTTACCTGCGCAGCAACGCCAGCACCGAGATGAGCGAGCGCGACGGCAGCAAACAGGGTTCGCTGGACTTGACCAGCAGCGCCCAGACCTACCTGTCCGCCAACTACGCTTTCTAAAAAGCGTTTTATGAGGGTACGCGCCGAAGCCAGTGGTTAAGCGAAATCCCTGTGGGAGCGGGCTTGCTCGCGAAAGCGGTATGTCAGGTGGCATCAATGTTGACTGTGCCACCGTCTTCGCGAGCAAGCCCGCTCCCACATGTTCCGCGGCGTTATGTCTTTGGAGATGTTGATTTGCCCAGGAGAGCGTTATGAAATTGCTGGTCGTCGAAGATGAAGCGCTGTTGCGCCATCACCTGCAAACCCGCCTGACCGATAGTGGCCACGTGGTCGAATCCGTGGCCAACGCCGAGGAAGCGTTGTACCAGGCCGAGCAGTTCAACCATGATCTGGCGGTGATCGACCTCGGCCTGCCGGGCATGGGCGGGCTCGACCTGATTCGTCAGTTGCGCTCCCGGGGCAAATCCTTTCCGATCCTGATCCTCACCGCGCGCGGCAATTGGCAGGACAAAGTCGAAGGCCTCGCCGCCGGTGCCGACGACTACGTGGTCAAGCCGTTCCAGTTCGAAGAGCTGGACGCTCGCCTCAATGCCTTGCTGCGCCGCTCCAGCGGTTTCATCCAGTCGACCATCGTTGCCGGGCCGCTGTTGCTGGACCTCAACCGCAAGCAGGCATCTCTCGATGAACAACCGCTGGCGCTGACCGCCTACGAGTACCGGATCCTCGAGTACCTGATGCGCCATCACCAGCAAGTGGTGGCCAAGGACCGCTTGATGGAGCAGCTCTATCCGGATGACGGCGAGCGCGATCCGAATGTGATCGAAGTGCTGGTCGGCCGCTTGCGCCGCAAACTTGAAGGCCCGGCCGGCTTCAAACCGATCGATACCGTGCGTGGTCTTGGCTACCTGTTTAACGAGCGCTGCACTTGATTCGTTCCCTTCGCGTCCGGCTGATGCTCGCCGCCACGACCTTGGCGGTGTTGTTCATGCTGGCGTTGCTGCCGGCGATGCAGGGCGCGTTCAGCCTGGCGTTGCAGGACGCTATCGAGCAGCGCCTGGCGTCGGACGTCACCACGCTGATCTCTGCTGCCCGGGTGAATAACAACCGCTTGCAGATGCCAGTGCAACTGCCCGACGAGCGCTTCAACCTCACCGACAGCCGTTTGCTCGGCTACATCTATGACCGCGAAGGTCACCTGGTCTGGCGCTCGAAGGCTACCCAGGAAGAGAAGATCAACTACAAACCGCGTTACGACGGACGCGGTAACGAGTTCGCAAGGATTCGCGAAGCCAACGGGGAAGAGTTCTTCGTCTATGACGTCGAGGTCAAACTGCTCGGTGGCCAAAGCGCGGCGTTCAGCATCGTCGCCCTGCAACCGGTGCGCGAATACGAAATCACCCTTGAAGGCCTGCGGGAAAATCTTTATCTGGGCTTTGGCGCAGCCTTGCTGGTATTGCTCGCTTTGCTGTGGATTGGCCTGACCTGGGGCTTGCAGGCGTTGCGCCGGCTGAGCCAGGAGCTGGACCAGATCGAAAGCGGCACCCGGGAAAGCCTTAGCGAACAACACCCGCGGGAATTGCTGCGCCTGACCGGTTCGCTTAACCGCTTGTTGCACAGCGAGCGTGAGCAGCGCAGCCGTTATCGTGACTCCCTCGACGACCTGGCCCACAGCCTGAAAACCCCGCTGACAGTTTTGCAAGGGGTCAGCGAAGACATGGCGCAAAAGCCGCAAGAGCGCGAACAGGCCTGGGTGCTGCAAACCCAGATCGAACGCATGAGCCAGCAGATCGGCTATCAACTGCAACGCGCCAGCCTGCGCAAAAGCGGGCTGGTGCGTCATCAGGTACGCCTGCGCCCGGTGCTGCGAAGCCTCTGCGATACGCTGGACAAGGTCTACCGCGACAAACAGGTGCGGGTCGCTTTCGATCTGCCCGATCAGTGTTATGTGCCGATCGAACAAGGCGCCTTGCTGGAAATGATGGGCAACCTGCTGGAAAACGCCTATCGCCTGTGCCTCGGCGAAGTGCGCATCAGCGTGCGTGAAACCCTCAGTGGCATTGAGTTGTGCGTTGAAGATGACGGCCCGGGCGTGCCACCGGATCAGCGCGCGCGGATTTTGCAGCGGGGCGAACGGCTGGATCGGCAGCATCCGGGGCAGGGGATCGGGTTGGCGGTGGTCAAGGACATCATCGAAAGCTACAGCGCCAAGCTGACGCTGGGGGATTCGCCAATGGGCGGGGCGGCGTTCCGGGTTCATTTTCCGGTGGTTTGACTGGAAGTTGGAGGGTGTTCTCTCGGGCCCCTTCGCGAGCAAGCCCGCTCCCACAGTTGACCGCGTTCTTAGCAACGATTCGGTTTAATGTGGGAGCGGGCTTGCTCGCGAAGGGGCCCGCCAATCCACCACAAAGCTCAGTGTCAGACCGCTAAACAAGCACTGTTTAAACGACACTTCCAGATACTCTCCCAGGCTACACATCCTTGCGTCGCTGCCTACGACTACGCCAGAATCCGCCGGCTTGTGCGCCTGGGGCGTGGGTTCTATCGTTTGCGGGTCGCTGACGAATCAGCGATCGGGTTTAGCGATCCGATCCCATACACAGACGCAAAAGCGCCCAAGTTTTGATTGCAGTTTTAGTGCCTGCAATTCGCGTAATGGTGGCTGTGCGTGGGAGACCTTCGAGTCTACCCGGGGTTTCTGTGACCCGGATCGCTAACCTGCGTACAGCCGCCACCTTTACTTGTTTAGCGATAGGTCGTGGCGGCTCAATCAACCACGGAGTTTCGCCATGTTCAAACCTACACCCAACCCATCTGAAACCGATCCGACATCCCCCTACGAATCCCTTGATTCGAAAAAACTCAACGAAGCCGCCGACCGCGCCCTCGACCATTACCTCAAGCCCCCCATCCCCAAAGACACCAAGCGCAAACCAAGCACCATTTACCATGTCGGCACCGAAGTCGATAACGAAACCCTGCTAGTCAACGCCTGCGAATCCCTGGCGTCAGCGAGCATGATGCTCAGTGAGTTCGCCGGATTGATGGACACGCCACATCGCAACATGATGTTGGGGATTCAATCGGTGGTCATGCTTGGTGAGTTGGCCGTCAACCGGGTGCTGGATAACCTCGATCCGCGAGGCTAGCGAAGAACCTGTGGCGAGGGGGCTTGCTGTGGCGAGGGGGCTTGCCCCCGTTGGGTTGCGAAGCGACCCCAAAACCTGCAACCGCATGTTTTCAGGTACTCCGCATATACCGGTTTTACGACTGCTTCGCAGCCGAACGGGGGCAAGCCCCCTCGCCACAAAAGCTTGGCTTGTTGCATGGTTTTGCGGTGTTCTTCCGGGCCTCTACCCGAGCAAGCCCGCTCCCACATTGGATTGCTGGCGTTCACAAATGATGTGTTCGCAGCAGATCCCCTGTGGGAGCGGGCTTGCTCGCGAAGGGGCCAGTGAGTACATCAAAAAAAGCGCTAGAACTCAGTTCTCCTGAGCGCGATAGGCCCCCGGCGTCAACCCCGTCCACTTCTTGAACGCCCGGTGAAACGCCGACGGCTCGGAAAACCCCAGCTGCTCGGCAATCTGTTGCAACGACAGATCCGCGCGCCCCAGGTGATAAATCGCGATGTCCCGCCGTAACTGGTCCTTCAACTCCTGAAAACTCGTGCCTTCTTCACGCAAATGCCGGCGCAAGGTTTGCGGGCTGATGTGCAGGTGCGCGGCCACGGCTTCCAGGTCTGGCCAGCGCGCGCTGTCGCGGCTGAGCAAGCGCCGCAACTGGCTGCTCAGGCTGTCGCCTTCGTCGGGGCGCGATAGCAGGTCGGCGGGTGAGCGCTCGAGAAAGTGCTTGAGGGTTCGTTCGTCCTGCAACAGTGGCATGTTCAGGTAGCGACTGTGAAACAGCAGACTGCTTTGCGCCGTCGTGCTCTTTACGGTGGCAAAGCTCAGCGGGCAGGAAAACAGCAAGTCGTATTCGGCCCCGTGTTCGGGCCTCGGGTAGCTGAATGTGGCCTGTTCCAGACGAATGCGCTGGCCGATCAGCCAACTGCCGAACCGATGCCAGATCACCAGCAGGCTTTCGCTGAGGAAGTGGTCCGGATCCCACAGCGGCGAATCGTCCAGGCTCAGGCGAACCATCTCGCCTTCGCGGCTCAGCGTCAGACGCGGCGCGCCGGGGAACAGGCTGTAAAACAATAAGCCGCGATTGAGCGCTTTCTCCAGCGTGCGGCAGTGAATCACCGCATGGCACATCATCGCGAAGCTGCCGGGTTTGCTCGGCGCCTGCCCGAAGCCCAGGTATTCGTCGTCCAGGGCCAGCCACAGCCCCTGGATCAATCGGGCGAACTGCTCGGGCGCGATTCGGGCGCGCGGCTCCTCGAGCAGCTCGGGGCTGATCCCCAGTTGCTGCAACAGACTCCAATAGTCGTAGCCACGCCGACGCGCGCCACCGAGGGCGGCACGGGCGAAATGGCTGGCGATGGTGCGTTCGCGCATAGGGGGCAGGTCCGTCCACTGAGCAATGGATGGTAGCGGTGCCTGTCGAGAATGAACAAGGCGGATATCCGCCAAATTGCAGGACGAGGTTTGGCTGATGGGCGGAAATCCGCCACATCGTTGTGGCGGGTCAGTGACTCCAAAAAACCTGTAACCCTTGATGTCACAAGGCTGGCGGGGTTTTTTTCGAAGGTGGCACGGCGCTTGCGATACAAGCCGCAGAGGTCTGCCGGCGTGCAGCTCGACAAAACAAATCCCTCCAGTGCAGGAGGGTTCGCAATTGAGGTGTCAGGGGCAACAGATGGATGTTGTTACTGAGGCACTCTTGAGGAACTTACAATGACGACTCGTCAGCCACTGTATAAATCCCTGTACTTCCAGGTGATCGTTGCCATCGCTATCGGCATCCTGCTCGGTCACTTCTACCCGCAGACTGGTGTAGCCCTCAAGCCGTTGGGTGACGGGTTCATCAAACTGATCAAAATGGTCATCGCGCCGATCATCTTCTGTACTGTTGTCAGTGGTATCGCCGGCATGCAGAACATGAAATCGGTCGGCAAGACCGGCGGCTATGCGCTGCTGTACTTCGAAATCGTCTCCACCATTGCCTTGCTGATCGGTCTGGTCGTGGTCAACGTCGTGCAACCGGGCGCCGGCATGCACATCGACGTGACGACCCTGGACACCAGCAAAATCGCTGGCTTCATCTCGGCCGGTAAAGACCAGAGCATCATTGCCTTTATCCTCAACGTGATCCCGAACACCATCGTCGGCGCCTTCGCCAACGGTGACATCCTGCAAGTGCTGATGTTTTCGGTGATCTTCGGTTTCGCCCTGCATCGCCTGGGTGCCTACGGCAAACCGGTGCTGGACTTCATCGATCGCTTCGCTCACGTGATGTTCAACATCATCAACATGATCATGAAGCTCGCTCCAGTCGGCGCGTTCGGTGCGATGGCCTTCACCATCGGTGCCTACGGTGTCGGTTCGCTGGTGCAACTCGGTCAGCTGATGATCTGCTTCTACATCACCTGCATCCTGTTCGTGGTTCTGGTTCTGGGCGCCATCTGCCGCGCGCACGGTTTCAGCGTGATCAAACTGATTCGCTACATCCGTGAAGAACTGCTGATCGTGCTGGGCACTTCCTCTTCGGAATCCGCGCTGCCACGCATGCTGATCAAGATGGAACGCCTGGGTGCGCAGAAATCGGTTGTGGGTCTGGTGATCCCGACTGGCTACTCGTTCAACCTCGACGGTACTTCGATCTACCTGACCATGGCGGCTGTGTTCATTGCTCAGGCGACTGATACGCCGATGGACCTCACTGCCCAGATCACCTTGCTGCTGGTGCTGCTGTTGTCCTCCAAAGGTGCTGCGGGCGTGACCGGCAGTGGCTTCATCGTGTTGGCCGCTACCCTGTCTGCCGTCGGCCACTTGCCGGTTGCCGGCCTGGCGCTGATCCTGGGTATCGACCGCTTCATGTCCGAAGCCCGTGCGCTGACCAACCTTGTGGGTAACGCCGTGGCTACCCTCGTGGTCGCCAAGTGGGTCAACGAGCTGGACGAAGACACGCTGCAAGTCGAGCTGGCTTCCGGCGGTCGCGGTATCTCCGACGAGCGTGAAGTAGACGACCTGGGTGTGGCTGAAGGCCCGGCTCCGGCTAGCGTCAAGTAAGCGCTTCAACACCTGTAGACTGCACTGAAAAACCCGCTTCGGCGGGTTTTTTCTTATCTGCGATTTGAGCATAACGGTCACCGCCACTGACACATAAGGTGATTGCTGCAATGTCCGGGTCTGCCTAGGCTTGAGGAATCGCATTGGAGAACGCTTATGCTCGGTCCACTGGCATCACTCAAGGTTCTGGATTTCTCGACATTGCTGCCGGGGCCGTTCGCCTCGTTGCTGCTGGCAGACATGGGCGCCGAGGTGCTGCGCATCGAATCGCCGACCCGCATGGACCTGCTGCGAGTATTGCCGCCGCATGATCAAGGCGTGTCGGCCAGCCACGCCTACCTCAATCGCAATAAGCGCAGCCTGGCGCTGGACCTCAAGCAACCCGAAGCGCTGGAGGTGATCCAGCAATTGCTGCAGGACCACGACATCGTGCTGGAGCAGTTTCGTCCCGGCGTGATGGACCGGTTGGGTTTGGGGTATGAAGCCTTGAAAGCGATCAATCCGAAGCTGATTTATGTGTCGATCACCGGGTATGGCCAGACCGGCCCCTACAAAGATCGTGCGGGGCACGACATTAACTACCTGGCGTTGGCGGGGCTTTCGAGCTACACCGGTCGCGCCGACAGCGGCCCAGTGCCGTTGGGCATGCAGGTGGCGGATGTCGCGGGCGGCTCGCTGCATGGGGTGATCGGCCTGCTGGCGGCGGTGATCGCGCGACAGCAGACCGGGCAGGGGCAGCATCTGGATGTGAGCATGACCGACTGCGCCTTCAGCTTGAATGCCATGGCCGGTGCCGGGTACCTGGCCTGTGGGGTGGAGCCGGGCAGGGAAGAGCAGATGCTCAATGGCGGCAGCTTTTACGACTATTACCGTTCACGCGATGGACGCTGGTTGTCGGTGGGCAGTCTGGAACCGGCGTTCATGCAGCAACTCTGCGCGGCGCTGGGCCGGCCGGAACTGGCGGTCCAGGGGCTGTCACCCGAGCCGGCCCGGCAACAGGCGCTCAAGGAGGCGTTGAAAGTTGAATTCGAAAAATACGCCTTTGCCCAGTTGTGTGAACTGTTCGCCGGGGTCGATGCCTGCGTCGAGCCGGTGTTGAGCCTGAGCGAAGCGGTGCGGCATCCGCAGTTGAAAGCGCGAGAATTGGTGACTGAGGTGCCGAGGGGCGATGGTTCGACTCAAGCGCAGATGGCCTGCCCATTGAAGTTTTCGGATGGGTTGCCTGAGCCTCGGCATATTGGCGCGACGCTGGGAGCGCATACCGATCAGGTGTTGGGGGAGTTGGGGTTCAGTGTTGAGCGGATCGAGGAATTGCGGCGGGCCAGGGTGGTTGTGTAGTGATTGTAAGGACGCCTTCGCGAGCAAGCCCGCTCCCACATTTGATCTTCGGCGCGACGCAGGCCCAGTGTGGGAGCGGGCTTGCTCGCGAAGAGGCCGGCCCAAACACCACAAATCCCGCTACTCGAGCCGCATCTCGCCACTGAACACCAATGTGCTCCTGCACCGCCGACACAAATACCGCCGCCCCTGTCTCACCAGACCATGTCGCTGTGCCGAAAACGGGAAATCGCTGTCGGGGCAGGGGCATTTGTAGATGTAGCGGGTCACGCTGCGGCGTTTGACGTCGTAAGTGTGGCAGCGGTTGGGCGGCAGTTCGTAAACACCGCGCATGATCAGTTGCCACTCTTCGCCGTGAGGCTGGATGCGGTCGCCGAACAACTGATGGGCGATCAGGTGCGCGACTTCGTGCGCCACGGTCTGCTTGAGGAAGTCTTCGGTATTTTCCCGGTACAGCTGCGGATTGAAACGCAGCAGGTTCTCGTGCAAATGCGCGACACCGGCTTTTTGCCCGCGCAGCTTGAGGCTCACCACGGGGCGTTTGAAAGGTCGTTTGAAAAAGGATTCGGCTTGTTGAAAACAGTCTTCGACGCGGGTATTGAGTTGCTCGGGCATGCTTGATGGATCTCCAGAGACGTCGAGTATGCCGCAACCCTCGGGACTTGCGAATCGCCGAGGCGCCGAATGGTCGTACCTCCTGCTCTTTCCTGGAGAATAGAAGGCCGCCTTGCGGCGGCCTGTGTTGGCAGATCTTGTTTTTGGTGGGGGTGTTGCTAATTCGTATAGACCGGCCCCACGCCGAGTCCCCAGACAATCACCGTGAACGCCATGATCGCCACCAGCACCACCAGTCCTACGGCGAGCACCGAGCTTGAAAATAGAAATCCCTCGTCCGACGGAATGTTCATGAACGTTGGCAAGCCCACATACAGCAAGTACACCGTGTAGCAAACGGCCGCGGTGCCGACGATCATCCCCAGCCACAAGTGCGGGTACAGCGCCGCCAGGCCGCCGATGAACAGTGGCGTCGCGGTGTAGGTGGCGAACGCGACACAACGTGCCAGGCTCGGATTGGCGTCATAGGTGCGAGCCATCCAGTGGATAAACGCGCCCATCACCGCGACACCGCCGAGCATCGCCAGGTACGACATGATGGTCATCCACAGCGCGCTTTCCATGGTCAGCATCACCGGCGCCCGGTTACCAATGACCCAGCCCACCTGCGTGGTGCCGATAAACGCCGACACGGCAGGGATCGCCGCCAGAATCAGGGTGTGCGTGAGGTACATGTGGCTGATGCTTTCCTCCTGGTCGCCACGGATTTCTTTCCATTCCTGGTCAGGGTGGGTGAAGAGCCCCACTACGTGATGGATCATGCCAGTCACTCCTCTTGTTGTTGCCATCGCCCCCCAGCGGAGCGCTTACGGGCCAAAGTGGCCAGGTAAGTACAGGTCTGAATATGTGTGCGACCTTATGCCGCAGTATAGAAAGGAGTTACCCGTAATAGTGCGAGGGCCTTAGAGCAAATCGCGCTGTAAACACTATTGTTAATCGCGCTAATGCATTGGGAAGTTGATCTTCGCAGTGCTGAATTGGCTGAAAGTCCTGGATATGTCCCGGGATCTTGTAGGAGCTGCCGAAGGCTGCGATCTTTTGATCTTGATCTTGCTGAAATAGCCAAAATCAAAAGATCGCAGCCTTCGGCAGCTCCTACGGGGATTGCTATACGCCGGGCTCTTCGCCCTTGAAGGGTTTTTGCGTAAAATGCCGGCCTTTCGTCACACCTCACGGATTTCGCGTCATGGGCACTCTTACGGTCAACCAGAACAAACTGCAAAAGCGCCTTCGCCGCCAGGCGGGTGAGGCTGTCGCCGATTTCAACATGATTGAAGATGGCGACAAGGTCATGGTCTGCCTGTCCGGTGGCAAGGACAGCTACACCATGCTCGATGTGCTGTTGCATTTGCAGAAGGTCGCCCCGATCAAGTTCGACATCGTGGCCGTGAACATGGACCAGAAGCAGCCAGGCTTTCCCGAGCACGTGCTGCCGGCTTACCTCAAAGAACTGGGCATCGAGTACCACATCGTCGAAAAAGACACTTACTCGGTGGTCAAGGAGCTGATTCCGGAAGGCAAGACCACCTGCTCGCTATGCTCGCGCCTGCGACGCGGCACGCTCTACACCTTTGCCGATGAAATCGGTGCGACCAAAATGGCCCTCGGTCACCACCGCGACGACATCGTCGAGACGTTCTTTCTCAACATGTTCTTCAACGGCTCGCTCAAGGCCATGCCGCCGAAGCTGCGCGCCGATGACGGGCGCAACGTGGTGATCCGCCCGCTGGCCTACTGCAACGAAAAAGACATTCAGGCTTACTCGGACTTCAAGCAATTCCCGATCATCCCGTGCAACCTCTGCGGCTCCCAGGAAAACCTGCAACGCCAGGTGGTTAAAGAAATGCTGCAGGAGTGGGAACGCAAGACCCCGGGCCGTACCGAAAGCATTTTCCGCAGCTTGCAGAACGTGATCCCGTCGCAACTGGCGGACCGCAACCTGTTCGATTTCACCAACCTGCGCATCGATGAAACCGCCGCATCGCGGTTCGTCAACGTAGTAAATCTCTGAACAAAATTGTGTGGGAGCGGGCTTGCTCGCGAATGCGTAGTGTCAGCCGACATTATCGTTGACTGACACTACGCATTCGCGAGCAAGCCCGCTCCCACAGGTTTTCTGTTTCAATCCTCAGGAGAGGGGCATGCGCGATTACAAGTGGCTGCACGAATACTGTCTGAACCGCTTCGGTTCGGCGGCTGAACTGGAAGCCCATCTGCCCGTTCCCAAGACCCCGGCGCAATTGCGCAAGATCAGTGACGACCGCTACCTCTCGACCATGGCGTTGCGGGTATTTCGCGCCGGGCTCAAGCACAGCCTGGTGGATGCCAAGTGGCCGGCGTTCGAAGAAGTGTTCTTCAAGTTCGACCCGGAAAAAGTCGTGCTGATGAGCGCCGAACACCTGGAACGACTGATGCAGAACGCGCGAATCATCCGCCACCTGGGCAAATTAAAGAGCGTGCCGCGCAATGCGCAGTTCATTCTGGACGTGGCCCATGAAAAGGGCAGTTTTGGCGCATTGATCGCCGAATGGTCAGTGACCGATATTGTCGGCTTGTGGACCTACCTGAAAAAACATGGGCATCAGTTGGGCGGGTTATCGGCGCCGCGATTCTTGCGCATGGTCGGCAAGGACACGTTCGTGCCGAGCTACGACGTGGTAGCAGCGCTGAGTGCGCAGAAGATCGTCGACAAGGTCCCGACTAGTCTGAGGGACATGGCCACGGTGCAGAATGCGTTCAACCAGTGGCACGAAGAGAGCGGTGGGCGGCCGATGAGCCAGATTTCGATGATGCTGGCATATACCGTTAATCATTGAGACCGAGTCGATCCCTTCGCGAGCAAGCCCGCTCCCACAGGGATTTTTGAGTGTTCACAAATTATGTGACCACTGAAGATCCAATGTGGGAGCGGGCTTGCTCGCGAAGGCGTCCTGTCAGGCGACGCTGCTCTCGCCTTCCCCCGCCAACTTGCGGTTCAATTGATACCGCCACCGCACATACAACATTGCCGAGCAGAACACCGCCAGGCTCGCGCCCATCTCCAGTAAACCGAACAGCTGCCGGTTCGGGTCATATGCGGCCAATGCGCCTTTCATGAAATACAGGTTCACCACAAAACACATCCACGAATGCCCGCGGGCGCTGCCAACGATCATCCCCGGCGCCAGCAACAAGAGTGGCACCAGTTCGATCAGCAGAATCACCCACGGCCGCGCGCCATGCAGGTCGGCGAATATCAGGTAGTAGGCGCAGAGCAGCCCCACCAGGCCGAAAAAGCACAGCAGGCTGATGACGCGCATCGCCCGTACTCGTGGTTCGAGCCATTCGATGGAAGGCAGAATCTTCGGCTTTTTGGCCATTTCAGCTCACCAACTTTTGCGCAGTCTTCGCCAACCGCAGGCCCAAGGCGCGGCACAGCGCAACTTCGTGTTCATTCAAACCGCTTTTTCCATCGGCCCCGGCGTGATGGCTGGCGCCGTAAGGCGTGCCGCCACCACGGGTTTCCAGCAACGCCGACTCGCTGTAAGGCAGGCCGGTGATCAGCATGCCGTGGTGTAGCAACGGCAACATCATCGACAGCAGCGTGGTTTCCTGGCCGCCGTGCAGGCTCGCGGTGGAGGTGAAGACCCCGGCCGGTTTGCCTACCAGGGCGCCGGTCAGCCACAGATTGCTGGTGCCATCGAGAAAGTACTTCAACGGTGCGGCCATGTTGCCGAACCGGGTCGGGCTGCCAAGGGCCAGACCGGCGCAGTTTTTCAAGTCGTCGAGGCTGGCGTACAGCGCGCCTTCATCGGGAATGTCCGGCGACACGGCTTCGCACTCGGTGGAAATCGCCGGCACGGTGCGCAATCGGGCTTCAAGGCCGGCTTGCTCGACACCCCGGGCAATCTGCCGGGCCATTTCATTGGTCGAGCCGCTGCGGCTGTAATACAGCACCAGAATGTATGGGGCACTCACGGCAGCAACTCCAGCACATTCTCCGGCGGACGGCCGATGATGGCTTTGTCGCCGACTTCGAGAATCGGCCGCTCCATGAGTTTCGGGTGCGTGGCGATAGCAGCGATCAATTGCGCCTCGCCGAGGGTGCTGTCGGCCAGGTTGAGGGTTTTGTACTCGTCCTCGCCGGTGCGCAGCAATTGCCGGGCGCTGATACCAAGCTTGCTCAGCAGGCTCTGGATTTGCGCGGCGTCCAGCGGGGTTTCCAGGTAGCGGACGACCGTTGGCGTCAGGCCACGGGCTTCGATGAGTTCGAGCGCACCGCGGGATTTCGAGCAGCGCGGGTTGTGATAAAGCGTCAGATCGGTCATGTGCGGGTCGCATCTTGCGTGAGGTGGCGGCTATTCTAACTGGGCGGCGCGTAATCCAGAACCTTGGGAGGCGATGGGTCGCAGGTGCATTCTATTTTTGACAAGGATCGAGACATGACAAGGCGACTGGCAGCGGCATTGGCGATCATGGGGGCGTTATTGTTGGGGGGCTGCGGCAACGACTATGGCACCGACCAAAATGGCCATAAAGTTGCCGCCGAACGTCTGGACAAACAATGGCTGGTGCTCAATTACTGGGCCGAATGGTGTGGCCCGTGTCGTACCGAGATTCCCGAGTTGAACGCGCTGGCCGAGCAGCTCAAGGGCAAGAAGATCGGGGTGTTCGGGGTCAACTTCGACAATGTGCAGGGTGAAGAGCTGAAAAGCGCCAGCGAGAAACTGGGGATCGCCTTCACCGTGCTGGCCCAGGACCCGGCCGATCTTTTTGAGTTGCCGCGCAGTGAAGCGTTGCCGGTGACTTACATCATTGATGACAAGGGCAAGGTGCGGGAGCAGTTGATGGGCGAGCAGACGGCGGCGGGGGTGATGGCGAGGCTTGAGGCGTTGCAGACCAAGAACTAAAAGCAAAAGATCGCAGCCTCGCCAGGGCTCGACAGCTCCTACAAGATGTTCGGCAATCCATGTAGGAGCTGTCGAGCCCTGGCGAGGCTGCGATCTTTTCGGGGCTGATGATCAACCCTCTTCAAGCCACCAACGCAACGGTTTGCCTTGCGCCGGCCAGAAGCGCATCTGGTCGATGGGTGAAACGTCCCAGCGCTGGACGTTTTCCAGCGCCTGCAGGAAGCGTTTTTCCTGTTCCATCAACGCTGGCGCACACATTTTGCGGGTGCTGCCGATCTTGCCGAAGCTCAGCTTGTCGCCTTGCAGGGTATACGACGCGAACCAGTGATTGCAGCCGCCATTGCCGTAGGCCCGACCGTCCTCATCAAGGGTGATGGTCAGATGGCTGTAGTCCATCAGCGGACGCTCACCGATCCATTCCAGAATGTAGCTGCGGTTGTGTTGCAATTGCACAGGTTCGGCGGCGCAGCCCAACAGGCTGGCGCCGGCCAGGGCGCTCAGAGCAAGGCGTTTCATCACGCAGGCTCCTGGCACTTCTTGCACAGGTGCTTGTCGGCAACAGTGGCCCAGCCCAGCTCGGCAATCCGTGCAGTGGCCGCCGGTTTTTCGGCCTTGTTGCCCAGCTTGGCGTCGACCGCGAACTCAAAGCTCAGCTCTTTGGCGCAGCTGTCGCAGTTGACTTTCCAGGTGTGAATCGCCAGTTCGCCGAACACCGGACCACTGGCCACCGCGACCCATTGGCCCGGCGGGTTGATCAAGTGGCGAACCGTTTCGACCGTCAGGCGCATGGACAAGTCCTTGCTGCCTTTAAGGGTCACTACCAGCACGTCGTTATTACGAATCGAGCCGCCGTTGCCGGTGACTTGATAACGCCCCGGCACAAGGGCACGGCATTCGGTGAGGGTGTGTTGCGGGTTCATCAGGCTATAGCGGAAATCGTGTTCGACCATGGGTCCTCCAAATATGCGCGATATGCTAGCACGGGCATGAACGCAGCATGGCGCGGGCATGTGACCTTCGATCTGGTTCAAATGACCCTGATGATCCTTTTGTCCAAGTCCTGAGCGATCAGCTCTCGACCTGATTCTGTGGCGAACCGGCCGCCCAGGCTGCGATGTTCTGCAGGGTGGTCGCGGCAATTGCTCCCAGGGCCTCGCGCGTAAGGAAGGCTTGGTGCGCGGTGATGATGACATTCGGAAAGGTCAGCAGGCGCGCCAGTACATCGTCCTGCAGCGGCAAATCGGAGCGATCCTCGAAGAACAGCTGCGCCTCCTCTTCATACACATCCAGCCCCAGATAGCCCAATTGGCCGTCCTTCAACGCGTCGATCAGCGCCGGCGTGTCCACCAGACCGCCACGCCCGGTATTGATCAGCATCGTGCCGGGCTGCATGTGCGCCAGTGATTCGCGGTTGATCAAGTGTTTGCTCTGTTCGTTGAGCGGGCAATGCAAGCTGATGATCTGCGACTCGGCCAGCAATTGCGGCAAGCTGAGGTAGCGCGCGCCGAGCGCTTCGACTTGCGGGTTCGGGTAGGGATCATAGGCCAGCAACCGGCAGCCGAAGCCGTTCATGATTTTCGCGAAGGTCGCGCCGATCTGCCCGGTGCCGACCACGCCGACGGTTTTGCCCACAAGGTCGAAACCAGTCAGCCCGTGCAAGCTGAAGTCGCCCTCGCGGGTACGGTTGTAGGCACGGTGCAGGCGTCGGTTGAGCGCCAGAATTAGCGCCACCGCGTGTTCGGCCACCGCGTGAGGCGAGTAGGACGGAACCCGCACGATCGCCAGCCCCAGACGCTTGGCTACCGCCAGATCGACATGGTTGTAACCGGCCGAGCGCAGGGCGATCATGCGTGTGCCGCCCGCGGCCAGGCGTTCGAGTACCGGAGCACTGAGGTCATCATTGATGAAGGCGCAGACCACGTCGTAATGTTCCGCCAGCGCCGCCGTGTCGAGGCTCAGTCGCGCTGGCTGAAAAAATAGCTCGATGCCGGCGGGCAGGTCTGCGCCCAGAAAACTGTCGCGGTCGTAGGTCTGGCTGCTGAAAAGAATCGTGCGCATGCTGTCCTCCTGGAAGTCTCAAATCCTGTAGCAGCCTTCGGCAGCTGCTACACAGAATGTATTTGAGCTTAGCCTTCCAGGCACTCCATGTTATTGCGCTGCATCAGGCATTGATGCGCGCATGGGCTGCCAGGCGATTGATGGCTCGTTCGAGATCTTCCAGCGCGCCGGGGGCTTTCGGGTCCTGTTGCTTGAGCAGGGTTTCGCTGCGCTGACAGGCAGCGCGCAGTTGCGGGACGCCGCAATAACGGGTCGCCCCATGCAGGCGATGGACTCGCTCGATCAGCGCATTCTGGTCATTGGCTTCTCGGGCGACGCGGATGGCCTCGCGATCGGCTTCCAGGGAAGCCAGCAGCATTGCCAGCATATCTGCCGCCAGATCGGCCTTGCCCGCCGCCAGGCGCAGGCCTTCGTCGTGATCAAGTACCTGCAAGTCATTATCGTTGCTGCTTTCGCTGGAGCGCTCCGGCCCCAGATTGCGCAACGCCAGACCGGTCCATTTCAACACCACCTGTGCCAGTTGCCGTTCACTGATGGGTTTGGTCAGGTAATCATCCATGCCGCTTTGCAGCAAGGCGCGTTTTTCGTTGGCCATCGCGTGGGCAGTGAGGGCGACGATCGGCAGTGGTGTGCAATGCCGTTCGCTTTCCCATTGACGAATGGCTTCGGTGCTTTGGCGACCATCCATGCCGGGCATCTGGACATCCATCAGCACCAGGTCAAAGGTTTCGTTCTGTACGGCCTTGACTGCGGCGTAACCGCTTTCCACCGCGAGCACCTTGGCGCCCATGTCTTCGAGCAGGGTTTGCACCAGCAGCAGGTTGGCCGGGTTGTCATCGACGCAAAGGACCTTCGGTGCGCGACTCGAAAGCGGCTCGCCGGGGTCGCTGCGCTGCTGGCGCGGGTTGACCATGTCGGACAGGGCTCGACGCAGTTTGCGCGTGCAGGCCGGTTTGGACTGCAGCTGGCTATGGGGGTTGGGCACCGAGAGGTGGAACAGCGTCAGTTCGGTGGTCGGGCACAGCACCAACACTCTGCAGCCCAGGTGTTCGAGATCCCAGATATGCTGGTTGAGGCGCTCCGGCGGCATGTCGTTGCTGGTGATGCCGAGCACTGCCAGACCGATGGCCTGATCGGTCTGATGGGCACCGGTCACGCCATTGGCCAGGCTTTCGAGGGTGTTGAACGGCGTGACTGCCAGGCCGCAGTCTTCCAGTTGATGCTGCAAGGCCTGACGGGCCAGCTCATGGTTTTCCAGAACCGCCACCCGCTGTCCGAGCAAGGGCGGGCCGGGCAGGTCTTCGGCGTCGTCGCGGGTTTTGGGCAGGTTCAGGCTGATCCAGAATTCCGAGCCTTCGCCCGGTGTGCTGTCGACGCCGATCTCGCCACCCATCTGTTCGATCAGTCGTTTGGAAATCACCAGCCCCAGGCCCGTGCCGCCAGGTTGCCGGGACAGCGAGTTATCGGCCTGGCTGAAGGCCTGGAACAAGGCGCGCACGTCCTGATTCGACAGACCGATGCCGGTGTCCTGAATGCTGATGCGCAATTGCACGCTGTCTTCATACTCTTCTTCGAGCATGGCGCGGGCGACGATGGTGCCTTCGCGGGTGAACTTGATCGCGTTGCTCACAAGGTTAGTGAGGATCTGCTTGAGTCGCAGCGGATCGCCCACCAGCGACAGTGGCGTATCGCGATAAACCAGGCTCACAAGCTCAAGCTCTTTGGCATGGGCGGCCGGGGCGAGGATGTTCAAGGTGTCTTGCAGCAGATCGCGCAGGTTGAACGGAATATGGTCGAGTACCAGTTTGCCGGCCTCGATTTTCGAGAAGTCGAGAATCTCGTTGATGATCCCCAGCAGGCTGTCCGCGGATTTTTCGATGGTGCCCAGATAGTCGAGCTGGCGCGGGGTCAATTCACTTTTTTGCAGCAAATGGGTAAAGCCGAGAATGCCGTTGAGCGGTGTGCGGATTTCATGGCTCATGTTGGCCAGGAACTCGGACTTGATCCGGCTCGCCTCCAGGGCTTCCTTGCGCGCAAGGTCCAGCTCGATGTTCTGGATCTCGATGGTTTCCAGGTTCTGACGCACGTCTTCGGTGGCTTGGTCGACGCTGTTTTGCAATTCTTCCTGAGCGTTCTGCAGGGTTCCGGCCATTCGGTTGATGCCGGACGCCAGTTCATCCAGCTCCTGGCTGCCGAGGGGCGGCAGGCGGGTTTCCAGATGGCCGTCCTTGAGCTGTGCCACGGCTTGTTTGATCTGGCTCAATGGCCGGTTGATGGTCCGGCCCATGCGCAACGCCAGCAGCGCCGCACCGACCAGGCCACCGCCGATCAGCAGCAGGCTGGCGAACAGACTGCGGTAACCGCGCAGCAACATGCCACTGTGTGACAGTTCGAGTTCGACCCAACCCAGCAGGCGGTCGGCTTCATCGGGGATCAGGTCGCCCGCCAGATTGCGGTGCTTGCCGAACACGGGCAGCAGATAGCGCGTGGCGTCATTGCCACTGCGGCGCAGCAGCTGTGAACCGCTGCCCAGAGGCGCCGAATTGAGCATGGTCGGGCCGGCATGGGCCAGTTGAGTGCGGTCGGGAGCGAGGAAAGTCACCGCGCGTACATCGGTCTGTTCCAGGAACTGAGTGGCGATGCGTTCCAGCAGGTCATTGTCTTTGCGACCCATGGCCGGGGCCACCAGCGGTGCCAGCTGTTCGGCAATCATTTCGCCGCGCTGCATGAGTTGCGATTGCAGGTCCGATTGCTGCATCCAGGTGAAATAGCCGCCCAGGACCAGTGCCATCAGGGTGGTCGGTAACAGGGTCAGCAACAGCACGCGGCCTTTAATTCCCAGTTTCTTGAGCACGCATCTCTCCCGCATCCAGCTGTTTATTGACCTGCACATGCGTCCGGCACGCGCCACCTGCGCAGTGTAGCGATTTGCATGCGGGCAATCTTCGTAAAATTGATGTCGTTATTCGTCGGTAAGTTCAGTGCTTTGGGCTCGGGGAACCAACCTTGGGTTGCCCCTGGCGAGGCAATCTTGAACAGTCGGCAACTGAGAATTATTTGCAGATACTCATGACTCCCATCTCTGTTGGTCATCCCCGCATCCTCTCCATCGAAGACGATCCGGTGCTCGGTGCTTATGTCCATGAGCATCTGGGGCGCTGCGGTTTTCAGGTGACCTGGTGCCAGAACGGCCAGGAAGGGTTGGCCATTGCGCGCCAGCAAGTCTTCGATGTGCATCCGGCTCGATGGTTCGCGGCCGGTGGGTTTGGATAGGGGTTGAGCATCGCGAGGAATGCGGTGCAGCGCCAGGGTGGGCGGCTTTGGGCGGGGAATACTGGAAAGGGGTTGCGGCTGAATATGCGGTTATTGGTTCATGCAGGCAATCGTGCGTAGTGCCTCTCTGATATAACTTGCAACATCTTTGCAAGCAGCTACATAGGCGTAATTCTCAAGAATGAAAGTTTAGGGTCGATATCTAGCTTGCGAATAAAATCCAAGGGAGGTCGGTAAGAGAAAGCAGCTGCCTATGTCATCAAGACTCCCCACGAGACAGAAAGCGCGTTTGCAAAGAAAAGTATTACTGAGGCGACTGCTGCGCTGAAATTTGACGGCGGATTTTCAGTTGATGAGTTGAGAAATTCACTGAAGGGATATGATTTCACATCCGTCAGCACCAACGAACTCGCAAAGATCGGTAGCATGCTCTATCACAACGGTTTGATAGGTGAGTACATGGTGGATTTTTTTTATTTCAGGAAATATGGCGACTGATGAATCTGGCCATCAAACTGAGAAAAATGTGAAGTTTAATGCCGTAGCCATGTTCAAGGAAATGCTTGAGGCACGACAAATACTTGGCAAGTCGGAGTCAGCAAAGGGCTTTCATGACATAACCAAGGGCCTGTTGCGCGTGAATCACGCCATAGGCGCACTCACTTATTTTGCCAATTCATCTCAAGGTGATCTGTCAATCAACGTTAAAGCCTGAGTCTACCGGCGCCCGAGTGCTGCTTAACGGCCGTAGCGTGTGGTGCCGGAGTAATCTCTGGCCACGTCGAGATTATTCACATGGCGAACTCTGTAAGTGCCCAGTCGCCCGAGCGCCGAAGCATTATTGCGGTTGCCACTATCGACCTGGGTCCAGATAGATCCATCCAGCCTGTCAATATATAAGCTTGGAGGAGAGCCAAAACCCTGGGCTCTAATTGTCGATGAAATGTTAGCTTATCGACATCCGTTTGCGCCGGTAATAGTGAACGGTCCCTGTGCAATGACATACGAGTTGGCAGGAACTGTGCCGCTATAGGTATTTTGGAGGGAAGTGCATGCTGCGTCAGCTTGGCCCGTCGCAAATATCAGTGTTGCAAAAGCAAGTGCTGGATAGTTTTTCATGTGCGTACTCGTGAAAGAAATAATTTCCCAGGCAGTGAGGGTGAGAGTGTGTGCAGCTTATTTGCTGGCGCATGCCCGCCACTGAATACATGGCGCTCTGGGATGCAGGAAGTTTCCGATAATTTCAATGAAGACAGCCTGACAGCCGACCGATATCTTTCAGACATACGCCGACCTCCTTGTAGGAGCGAGGCTTGCCCGCGAAGACGGCGATACAGCCAACGTCGCCAGATAGACCGCTTTCGCGAGCAAGCTCACTTGTGTCCACATTGGGGGTGTGTAAGCTACAGATAGTGTGATCAACCTCGACTCCTGTGGGAGCGAGCCTGCTCGCGATGCGGCCTTTCGGGTCAAGGTCATGAAAAAGTCGCTCCACTGGCGCGACAATTCCCTGATCGCATGACCTGATCATTTTCACACAGACAAAACCCCGTTCAAAGGCGTCCCTATCGGACTCAGCGTCACTCAATCTCCAATAGTGTCAGCACTGCTGACGCTGTTGGCTCTTTAAACTTCTTGGTGTTACTGGGAACGAAAAACATTTTTGATAGAAGGACTCCCTCTTCGCTTCCAGGGTCGCGTTAATTTTTGAATTTAGATATTTAAAAGATAGGTATAATTCGCGCGCACATTAGTGCTGTGCAAATGACGAATGGGACAAAAAACTGCATTGACATTTTGTGGGATCTCAAAGCCATTGATTTTTTTAGAGAGAATAGAATGAGCTTGGTCAAGGTTAAAATGATCATCGTCCAGCCAAAAGTATTAAAAAATTCTATAATATTAAAATGCTCTATCAAGGGAGGTGCTCCTAAGTTACTGAGTTTTAAGTGTGAATAGGTATACGTTTTGCGCGTATTTGCGCTGTAATAACGGTAGATGGGATAAATAAGAATGCTTTGATAGCTTGTGAAGGTTAAGGCTTTTAATTGTTTTGAGCACCCATAACCACACATGGCAAACAAACGATGTGGGCATTTGGCGCGAGATAGTTGGGGAGCAGTTCCACGGCAGTAAGGCCTCGAGTTTTTCTACCTAAATAGCTTGCGGTAGGCTCTCGAGTACATGGCCTATCATCGCTTGTCAGCCGGTCATGAAGGTTTCTATGTTGTGCTCAGTTTAGGTCCTTGCAATATGATATTTGAAAGTTTTAATAGTCTATTGTGCGGTCCCGTAAATATGTGGATTCCATTTTGAGTCTTGTGTGTGATTGCTTCAGACTTGCAACAGTAAAAAATACTAAAAATCCTTTTTTTTGGATAATACACTCCATCTTTTTTTTCTGAATAATCAATGGTGAGTATTGCGCTCTTCAGCATGTCTTGCTTTATGTCAGCATAGATTCTTAGCTCGGAAAATGCTTCGTTGTGATACATTTTTTTTGCAGTTATGGTTAAAAAACCTATAGTTCCACCTATAACGGCTCCAACCAAAAATGTGTCTGTTAGACCGATTTTTTCCATAAAAACAAAAACTAAAACTATTAACATAAAAGCCAATACAGTTTTTTCTGCCAATGAAAGAAGCTTCAAAAAATCTGCTGATAATTGGTCTCTTATCTTGAATCTTTTCAAAGCGTCCTTAATCATGAATTCAATCTCACTGCCAAGCTCTCTTATAATTTTAAGTCTACTGGACGTAGTCGCACCTCAGCCAAGGTACGTCCAGCAGAGTTCTGGTTTAGTTACTTACCACCACCACCACCACCACCAAAGGGCGCTTGAGGAAAAAAAGAAGATCCCTGAAAGGCACTTGGATTCCAAGAGTTGACTGCATTTTTTCCAGAATTATAAACTGCTTCTCCTGCCAGAGCCCCCACCCCACTCCCAATTGCGGCGCCCGGCGTACTCATCCCCACTCTACCCCCTATAGCAGCGCCCGCGGCAGCGCCCAAAGTAGCTCCTACGTTTCCTGCAAAAGTGGTACCTGAGCCGTCGGCGCCTGAAATTTGCGATATTTCAATATTGGATAACTTTCTCATGACAAAATTTTCCTTTTTAAGGGTTGGTAATAGTCAGCTTTTTACTTGTGCAGCGTTTGAATTTTTTCAGCTATTGCAAAAATCTTAATTTTTCAACATCAATAGATACTGTGTTCGCAGTGCGCTTGAGGGGCACAATCCCCCTAACCGATGACTGTTTAGTTCGTTGCAACACCCTTACATTACAAATAACTAATATTCATGTGCCAAATTTCATGACGCGCCATACTTCTCCATGGCAATGGAGTAGCTTCCGATTCTTCTGACTGAGTAATCTCTGTTTTGACGGCCCCAAAAAACTTTATCGATTCCATGTTCTCGGAAATGTTTTTTCAGATGTTTAATCGCCTCAGCTGTGCCGCCTAAAGGAAAGCAAAAGTCAACAATCCATGTTTTACCCCCTTCATTCCATTCGGACGTGTGAAGTAAGAAGCTAGGGTCTTGTAGTAGACGCAGTTCGCTGTCTGGAGCTAAGTGAGCCCAACTCACATAACCAATAGGTGTGTCGGTGTTATCGAAAAAAAATAAAATCTGTTTGTGATCTATAGCGGGGACTATCCAGAGTCGCAAGGTCATAATCTGAAAAAGAGAGTAATGCCTGCACATGAAAATGATCAGGCAAGCAAAACCAATAAGTTTTGCCCTGTTCGGTGAGCGGTCAACTCGGAAGCTAGTATAAAGCTCAGAAATTTTTTTCATTAATCAATCCAACGTAGCACGGCAAAAAGGTATGGCCTTGTCTATATCCAATCACGCGGCATTCCCCTAGAGTATGGCAATTGTCGTTTTCGCAGGTCAGCCTGCTACTCAAGGAAAAACGACTTTGTATACAGAAGTACAACACCAACGAAGAAAGGAACCATAAATGCAGCTTGACCCTTTGGGGATTCAAGCCAAGAGTTTTGTTTAAATCGTCTCGATATCTGTAGAAAGGCTAAATTGTTTTTTCATTTAAACTACTCCAAGCTCCACGGTAAAAGCCAAGTGCAGTGTTTACATCCACCTGATGTTCACTGAGCTCAACAAGGGCATCGATCGACAGTGAGCGGCTAACAACCCCTTGCAACGTAAATATGCCTGATGTTGGATCAAACCAGATGGATAGTGCGCTGCTCAACCAGAACGGAATACATCGCCCCTGTTCGTTGCCAAGGTTTAACCTTGCAGTAAGCGAAGCCTCTTCTGAAAGTGTTTTATAGGCTGTCTTTTTATCTGTTTGTACGCTGATTCTGATGCGTTCAATTCGTCCTTTAATATGGTGCAGCAGACTATGACTACGATTGAGTCGAGTTATGTTTATTAACATGCAGCGATAGAAATTTCGCAGATTAATATGTTGTTCTTTGGCGATCTGAGAGGCTAGGTCAAGCAATTTATTATAACTTGATAGCAATTGGCTGATCGCTGTGGCGTCCGTACTTAGCCATGATAAATTTGCGTCCGAAGCATTAACCCTGCTTGACAGTAACTCATTGAACAGCCGCGCAGTCCAGCGCTCATAACCGTTCCAGCCTCCCACTAGGGTAATTTCATTGACCGTAAAATCATCGAGCGCCAAAAACTTACGCAGACTACCGAAAAAGTTTATGAGCTCCGCGCTGCCCACTAGCACTCGTAGTATCCATAAAGGGAATCCTACCTGTGCTACCTGATACAGGTTCAACTGCTTGTCGTATGTCTGGGTAAAGTGATTGATTGTTTTTTCTAGAATATGTGTAGATTCTTCAACGGTAATTACAGAGTATTTACTCAAGTAATAACACAGGCTCTGTAAGCTTTCGACTGCAGGAAAATATTCAGTGTTGAACCTGTCAATGTCATCTCGATAGTCTTCAATAAGATGGGTGAACAAACGGGTGCCGCTCAAGTCCAGCCAAGCCCCATCGAGTGAGAGATTCGATGCGCTCACATTGTAATGAATAATGTGCTTCGCCTTGGCCGCAGCAAATTGCTCTGCAAATCTCGCTGCAAGCTCAAGAAGTCCAAATTCCAAGCGTTCGCTCATACTGCTAGCTGTTGACGCAACGCCTGCACTTGGCAGGAAATCAACCAATTTCGCTATTGCAGTTTTAACCCTATGGGCATCCTTACTTAGCCTGTTTAGCTGCTTTTCTTCAAAATATATAGCCCTAATAAAATGAGCTGGGCGCACGACAGGCTGGCGAACCAATAGTCCGCGGGGAGTTGCAAACCCTTGCTCTTCATACGAGCGTCCAGTGTCCAAGACGGCGACGGTTCGAATGGCACCGAAGGGAAGTGTGGCGCTTATGATTTCGGACCAGATAGACTCATAAATAGCCGTGTCTAGGGATAAATTGCCATCGCCATGACCTGCATCGACATCTTTGCCAACCAATTGATTGGGTCCCAGCCCTTTGAGTTGCCATAAACCATCGAAACCGCAGCGTCCTCCGCCGCCATTACTGAGTATGCCGTCGCCACCATAGCGCTCGGCCATAAATATTTTGACTGAGGATTGGCCGCGGGAGGGCATTGAGTGAGGCCTCACAACATAGCTGTAAGCGTCAAGAATAGCTTCCGAAGATTTGCCATCGGCTAGTGTTTCGTTCAAGTAAACAACGCTGCATCCTTCCAGCTTTTCGGTTTCAAAATTTATAAAACATTCCTGTAAATCAGACAGCTGCATCCTTTTTGTCATAATTGATCACTTCTATTCCGAACCCGATGAACGGCCACGCCTTTACCTTGTTGACTAAAACCTACCTATCCTCATGCAATATCGCTATCAATCATAAAGCGCCAGCGATTGCAGGTAATTACGTTAGCTCTAAAGACTAGCCAAATGCGACCCTACATCTGTAGGGGTTACCACGGGCACAGCGCTTAGCGAAAGTAAAAAGATCAAATCTCTGAGAGAGCCATTACTAATTAAGCCAGGCAGCTGAAATTGAAAATTCGACATGATTTGTTAAGTTTTAGATGTTGAGCATTGTCGATATGTGAGCCCTGTCGGCGTGACTGCGGATCCCCAGTTGTTGGTCAATTTCTTGTTGGGCAAGCCATCAGCTAATAGGTGCGTTGCATCACGCTATCCTCCTGTAATTCTAAAGTTCCGCTCGGCGCACAGTCGCTCAGAAGGGATATTACAAGGCGAAAGTTGAGGAGTAGGCGCGCCATCCCGAAAATTGCTTTGATGTAAAACTGATGTGGACGATTCGCTTGGGTAAGTGATGGAGTTTACCCCGCGTAACTTTGTTTGCCGTTCGCGGCGAACAATGAATATTTGAGCTGGCATTTTTCGGGGCCGGCGGGAAGCGTAGTGCCCAGGTAACAACCTGGTCACAGTCTAGGAAGGAAATATGCGTGACACCAAAGACTCCGCTGTTTCGACTTGAAGCACTAGCCTCACGACAGGGTAACTGGCTCGGTGACATAGTGTTGGTCAGGCCCGTTTCATTCACTGTATTGACGCTAATTTCAGTATTGTTTGCCGTTTTGGTGGTCACCTTTTTCATCTACGGCAGCTATACCAAACGCAGTACGGTGCCGGGTCAGTTGGTTCCATCCTCGGGGCAGCTGAAAATTTACTCTCCACAATACGGTGTGGTGCTCGAGCGTTTTGTAGATGAAGGGCAGTCAGTCAAACAGGGGGGGCAACTGTTTAGCCTTTCCAGTGAGCGTTTTGCGGGGAATTTGGGACCGATACAGGCAGAGGTGAGCGATCAGCTCGCGCAACGACATCGATCTCTGGGTGAGGAGTTGACGAAACAAAAGCAGCTTCAGGCTGAAGAGCGCCAAAGCCTGAAAAGCAAGCTGGACAGTTTACGACAAGAGTTAGTGACATTGGCGAAGCAAGTGGTCAGCCAGGAGAAGCTTGTACAGCTGGCAACCAATGCCGCCGGTCGTTATCAGGGACTGATGGATAAAGGCTACATCTCCATGGATCAGCTTCAGCAGCGCCAAGCTGAACTCTTGGGCCAGCGACAGACTCTTCAGGGCCTGGCTCGTGAAACTACGGCGTTGACACAGCAACTGGTCGAGCGCCGACACGAGTTTTCGGGGCTGTCGGCATTGCACGAGAATCAGCTCGCCAGCATCCAGCGGTCATTGTCCAGCGTCCAGCAGGAGCTTATCGAGAGCGAAGCCAAGCGCACGCTGATCATCACGGCCCCCCCAAGAAGGCGTAGCAACCGCCATTCTTGTTGAGCCGGGCCAGACCGTTGATAGCTCACGATCATTGATGAGCATCGTGCCTGCCAATTCCCGCCTACAAGCAGAGTTGTACGCACCGAGTAAAGCCATCGGCTTTGTTCGTACGGGCGACCCGGTAATGGTTCGTTACCAAGCTTATCCATACCAGAAATTCGGCCAGCATCGCGGCAACGTGTTGTCTATTTCCAAAGCCACCATGTCTGCCGCTGAGCTTGCGAGCATGACCGGAAGTGTGCCGGGGCTGGGGCTGAGCGGCGAACAGATCTACCGTATTCGCGTTGATGTCGAAGCGCAGTCTGTCTTGGCTTACGGCAAACCAAGACCGTTACAAACCGGCATGCTGGTTGAGGCAGACATTCTGCATGAGACTCGCCGCCTCTATGAGTGGGTACTTGAACCGCTCTATAGCTTGACTGGCAAACTCTAGGGACAAATGCATGAACTATCTCGACGCAATCAGCTTGCGCCTGGGCCGGCGGCTGCCCCTGATCCTACAAACCGAAGCGACAGAGTGCGGCTTGGCCTGTCTTGCGATGGTTGCGGGCTATCATGGTCATCACGCAACACTGATGGAACTCCGACGCGAGTTCAGCGTGTCGCTCAAGGGGGTTACGCTCAAACAGTTGATACAGACAGCTGATCAGATGAAGCTCGGCACTAGGGCGGTGAGGCTTGAACTGAGGACTTGAGCAAGCTCAAACTGCCGTGTGTATTGCATTGGAACTTAAACCATTTCGTCGTGCTCAAGGTCGTAGACGGTCAGCGTCTTACTTTGCATGACCCGGCTCATGGCATCCGCCAGTTAAGCCTGGCCGAGGCTAGCAAGTCGTTCACCGGTGTTGCCCTTGAAGTGTGGCCTTGCAGCGACTTTGAAAAGCAGGAAGCCAAGCCCCAAGTCAAATTGATGAGCATGCTGGGACGGGTAAGCGGTCTTTATCGCGCCTTGGCGCAGATTCTGTTACTGGCTCTGGTCCTGGAAGTATTCTCGCTGGCTAGTCCTTTTTTGCTGCAGTGGATCATCGACAACGTATTAGTCACTCAAGACCGTGACTTGCTGACGATCTTGATCATCGGCTTTGGTCTGTTACTGCTGATGCAGCAACTAGTGAGCGCTATACGGGCCTGGGTGATGATGCACACGAACACCCTGTTGAGCGTGCAATGGCAGGCAAATGTATACAGCCACCTGCTGCGCCTGCCGATCCAATACTTTGAAAAGCGCCACTTGGGCGATATCGTCTCGCGCTTCGGTGCTATTGGCGCGATACAGGGGACACTGACAGCCGCCTTCTTTTCTACGATTCTGGATGGGCTGATAACCATCGCGACACTCGTCCTCATGATTATCTACAGTCCGTTGCTGGCAGCCATTGCAGTGACTGCCATGTCCTTGTACACAATGGTTCGCTGGGCTTGGTACCGACCCTTACGCCGGGCAAGCGAGGAGCAGATCATTCATGCTGCTCGACAGGAAAGCCACTTTCTGGAAACGGTGCGCGGCATGCGCACAATAAAACTGTTCCAACGCCAGAGCGAACGACGCTCCGCCTGGCTTGGATTGCTCGTGGAGCAGATCAATGCAGGGTTACGAACCCAAAAGTTGCAACTGATCTACACCCAACTCAATGGCTTGATTTTCGGCCTGGAAAATCTGATGGCGCTCGGGCTGGGTGCGTCCATGGTGATGAACAACCAATTCAGCGTCGGCGTACTAATGGCTTTTATCGCCTACAAATCCCAGTTTATAGGTCGCGTGGCCAGTTTGGTCGACCATCTGTTCGAACTGCACATGCTGCGTTTGCAAGGCGAACGCCTCGCCGACATTGTCATGCATCCCCCAGAAGACAACCGCGGCACGTTGAGTTCCGCGACCTGTATCCCGTTCCCGGTCGATATTGATATCAAAGGATTGAAGTACCGCTATTCCGATCAAGAGCCGTTCGTGCTGGATGGCATCGACCTACACATTGGTCAGGGGGAGTCGGTGGCCATCACCGGAGCCTCGGGCAGCGGAAAGAGCACACTGATCAGTCTGCTGCTGGGAATCTTCCAGCCTACCCAAGGCCAGATACAAATTGGCGGTAGCGAACTGCACCACTTGGGTATGGAAACCCTCCGCAGCAAGATCGGCACGGTGATGCAGGATGATTGCCTGTTTGCCGGCTCATTGGCAGACAACATCGCATTCTTCGAACCCAAACCTGACTTGGAGTGGGCTATGGAATGCGCACGTAAGGCATCAATTCACACTGACATAGTGGCCATGCCGATGGGCTACAACACCCTGGTTGGTGACATGGGGACGGTGTTGTCCGGCGGGCAGAAGCAGCGTGTGTTACTGGCCAGAGCGCTCTACAAGAAACCCTGCATTCTGATTCTTGACGAGGCAACCAGTCATTTGGACGTGAAGTGCGAGCAGCAGGTAAATGATGGAGTACGGACACTTAAGATTATTCGCATCATTGTCGCTCATCGCTCGGAGACGATCGCCTCAGCAGATCGAGTGGTGATACTGGAAGCTGGCCGGATTGTCTTGGACCAGCCCACCACGGCAACGATGTTTCATTCGACAGGCGATGTCGCCCTGTGATGAATATAGCTTTGGCCAACACCGTGCTGGCTTGTCTTTGCGCCTGGTCACCATGGACCGTGGCTTTGGATATGGACATATTCATGACCGATCGGGATGTCTCCCGCACTGCGACCAAGGACGTTGATAGCTTGACTTGGTCGTGTGAAGTGGGCTCTGTACCTGCACTTTTGACGCTGGAAGAAATGATAGAGCGGGTACTTTGTCACGACCCAAAGTTGCGACAGGCCTGGGCTAATGCCAAGGCCCAAGCGGCCTTAGTCGGGGTGAAGCAATCGGCGTATCTCCCCAGGCTCAACGGTAACTCTGGTATCACCAGTGGTCATAACGACACCGAGTATGAACTGCGTGGGGAATACTCCCGTCACGGTCATCAACGCCAGCTTGAAAATCGCCTGAGTCTTAGCTGGGTATTATTTGATTTCGGTCGCCGCGAAGCGGCTTTGCGAAATGCGCGACAACTGCTCATTGCAGCAAATGCTAATCAGGACAGGCAGTTGCAGCAGGCCTTCGTGCTGACGGCGCAACTATATTACGACACCCTCGCTGCACAAGGCAGCCAGATTGCCGCAAGCAAGGTCGCCGCATTAGCGGCCGAAAACCTCAACGCCGCAAGCGCCAAGTATGCAGCGGGAGCTGCGGCACTCTCTGACCGACTGCAGGCGCAAACTGCATACTCGCAGGCGAGCCTGAATGAAGTTCGCAGCACTGGTGTCTTGCGAAATGCCAAAGGCCTTATTGCACTGCGTATGGGATTGCCGCCGCAAACACCTTTAGAGTTGGCGGGGAGCCTAAGTCGGCGTCCGGACACCTTGTTTATCAAAAGCGTTGACTATTTGCTGGAACAAGCCCGGCAGGATCATCCATCGCTTATTGCCGCCAAGGCCAAGCTGGATGCGACGAAGGCTGCCATTGACGAAAGCCGAGCTGTCGGACGGCCTACCCTATCGTTTATCGCAAACATGTCCGATGTGCGGACCAACCAACCAATGGACTACAACGGCGATAGTCGAATGCGTGACAACAGCGTTGGTCTGCAACTGAATATTCCGCTGTTTGAAGGTTTCGAACGTGCCTATCAGGTGCGGGGGGCTCAGGCACAGTTCGAAGCAAGTGAAGCGGAGCTTTCGGATGTTGAACAACGTATCTCGTTGGAGCTGTGGGCCAACTATCAAACGCTGAGCATCGAAACGCGCTCACTGGAAAGAACCGCTGAGTGGGTGGACCAGTCAAATCAGGCCCTGCAAGTTGTGCAAGGGCGCTATAGCTCTGGGGCCGGCAACATGATCGAACTTCTGAACGCATTGAACGCTTATGCAGCAGCGGAACAACAACATATAAACACATTGAACAGCTGGCAGCTGGCGCGACTAAAACTGGCAGCAAGCCTAGGACGCTTGGGTTTCTGGGCGCTATAACCATGTACCTCCGAGCAGGAAGCAAAAGAATGTATTAACAATAAACATATAAATCAATTTCAGGACACTACCGAGAGGCACTAATGGACCACAATACAACAAACAAGGAGGCTACGAATTTCAGCAAAAAGCCCTTCCTGCGAAATACATTTTCTGTACTTTCGTTGTACTGGCAAAGCGAGGAGAAATTTTTTGCGTGGTGTGCGCTTACCGCGTTGGTGGTTCTCTCGCTGCTGGCCGTCGCTACTGCCCTGGCCATCAACGAATGGTACAAACATTTTTACAATGCCATTCAAGATCTCGATGCCCATAAGTTTTACAATTTGGTGGCAGTGTTCCTCGCTATCATCTCGTTTTCGGTGGCGCGGTCAGTGCTGATCACCTACTTGGTGGATATATTTGCACTCAAATGGCGACGCTGGTTGACCAACTACTACCTTTCCGCCTGGATTGTCAAGTCGACTCGGCCCGAGCAAGTTGAACAGTGTATCGATAATCCGGATCAACGTATCGCCGAGGACATCAACAAGTTCACCTTTGAAACCATAGACCTCGCCTGCGGCCTTATCTATACCTTGGCCAGCGTCGTATCCTTCAGTGCAGTGCTGATCAGTATTTCGGGTGACGCGTCGTTCTGGGGAATTACCGTCCCGGCTTATATGTTCTGGGCTGCCATCCTTTACGCCTTGCTGGGTACGTATATTAGCCAGAGAATCGGTTTCAAGCTGGTCTCCCTTAGTAATAACCAGCAGCGATCGGAGGCCGATCTCCGGTACTTTCTTATACGCTTCCGTGAGGGCTCAAAGGTGCGCTCAACCGAGATCGGACGTCATTTCGAGAAAGAAAGCATCAGCGAAAAGCTTGATGTCAGCTTAGCTAATATGCGCCGCACCATTCGAGTAAAAATGCGTCTGTCGTTGTTTACCGAAAGTTACAGCCAACTCTCCCTAGTGTTTAGCAGCCTGTTGGCCGTTCCTCGATTTTTCTCCGGCAACATCATGTTTGGTGATGTGATGCAGATCAATTCGGCATTTGGCAATCTGTGCAATAATTTGAGTTGGTTTGTCAATGCTTACCACCGCTTGCTGACTGGAAAGCCACGACCGATAGACTGATCTCATTTGATGGTGCGCTGACACTTCTCACTGAAGTCGATGACCCCGCAACTGGACCTCAAGCCGTATTTGCGGAGTAGTTCAAGTCTTATCGCTATCTCCAAGATATCAGGAGATAAGGAAGGTCTGAAATACTCACCGAGTTTTGATACTCTCGCTGTTTGAGATTTTACGGCTGGCCTGGTTGTGAAGCTGCTCCGGTCACCGCTGACAACCCCGCGTATTTTGATATACGGTGACAAAAGTTGGGAAGTTTTCACGCAGATACATTATGCGTGGTTTTTCATGGCTTATACAATGAAATGCTATAGTTTTCGGTGTGCATTTTTGGGTGCGCGTTATTACCTATAATTTGTAATGTGTTTGATGGAGATCGCGCAGCGCTGTTTTGTATGTTGGTGCTGTGGATCGCTTTTTTTTATTGTCTGTGGGGGGGCGTTTTTATGGGTTTAGGGTGGAAAAGTTTGTATTAAGCCAAAAGGCAGAAGGTTTTTTGTTGGTGGAGGTAATTTTTTGATTGTATTAAAGAAAGACGCGGTGGGTGATAAGCTTCCGAGGGCAAGAGGCCCCCCGGAGGGGTGTCAGGGTAGTTGTGGTTTCGCTATTATTATTGTAATTTTTGGTTGCTCATGGCGCTTGCTATTAAAGGCTTCATTTATGTTTTAATGCGCAGGTACAGTTACGCTTTTCAAGCAAACTATTTTAATTGATAGTGTTCTCAATAAGATTGGTTTTGGCTTAATTTGACTCTGTGCCTCCTTGGTGTATCGATGAATTCTATTTTGATGTTTGCTTATGGTTGTTGTCTGGCCTCAAGGCACCTAAATGAGTTTGTCCAAAAATTTATTGATAGCGAAGAACTTAAAGACCTTACTTGATGAAACCAACCTTCTGGTAGAAATAACATTTCTCCGGCTCTTAGTTCGAGTTTCAAGAACTTGATATTTTGCGCGTCGGGAAATACACCATAGTCAGGCTTCTCTGGATCAAAATCACAGCCGTCGAGTCCTCCGTTCGGTGAGGTTGACCATGTGCCAAGCGCACCTCTATTGTGAGGGGCTGCAAGTATAAAACTCTTGGATCCCCATACTTGAACAAATAAGTTGTCTACATCATCGCGATGCAGCGGCGTTAGAGTATTTTTCGGTCCTGTCCAAACTCGTGGAGCTACATATTGTGTGCGCTCAAAATACGGCGGATAATTTATTAAGTGCAGAAGTTCTCTTGGTAGTATATTGTTTCCCATGTATGGCGGTAGATCACCAGGTTGGAGCGGGTCTTCAAGATTATCTAGTGATTTTATGAAATCTACCATTGAAACGGTATTGAATTTTCGTTTGGTGGAAAACGTTAGATCTGCATAGTTTCCGTTGCGTGTAATGCCTCTAAGTTCTGAAAAGTACTCTAGAGATTTTTGTTTGCTAATATTCGATATTGGCCAATCTTGAATGGCGTCGCTAATAATTAGCGGTGCGCCATTGCACATATACTTAGACCTGAAATTTTCAATCGAAAGCTCACTTTGTGTGATTCGTTCTATCTCGTTAATTTGGGTGTCAAGCGAGATAAGTTCGCTGAATCGCTTTCGCGCAGGGTAGCGCTCATTGGTTGAGACAGTTTCTTGCTTATAATGACTATCCGGTTGATCATAAATTAGTTGAGGTAAAAGTGTTGCTAGACCTAAGTTGCCATCGATTTCAAGATTACCTGATGCGTATAGTTGTTCTATGTTGGCGCTACCATCCAGGATGTTTAGGAGGTTTGCCTCTGAAATTGTGATGGTCACATCAGGCTGCGGGTGCATGCCCAAATAGATATGGGTCTTGGTGTTCGTATCCACCCATATGTGACTATTTGTAAAGATGAACTGAAATATGCCGATTAGGCCGATGGTGTGAGAATTGGAAAACATTGCTGAAAGTGATAGGTTCATGTTCATGTGGATGTTTGGCCTTCGTTATTTTTAGTGATGCGAAAGCAAGCGTTCTTTAGTCGTGTATAGTGCTTTTCATTGTTGCTGCAAAAAGTTCTGATCTTGAGTTGACTCCTTTCTTTCGTAAGATTGATGATACGTAGTCGCGCACCGTGAAACTGCTAATGCCAAGTGAAATGGCTATTTGTTTGTTGCTCTTTCCATCCAGGAGCAAATGTAGAACCTCCTGTTCCCTGTTGGTCATGAGTGTTTTAACTCCATATATAATTAAGCTTTGTCTATAAAGTGTTCGCCTGCGAGCAAATTTCGTAATTGTTGAGAATTTTGTGTGTCTCGGAAAAATTCCAGGTCCGTTTTAAGATAATTTGTAGTGGGTTCAAAAGAATACAGAGGGAGCGGATATTTCGATAGTTCATCAAAGGCATCACAGCTTGCAGGAAACGTCCTACCAGACCGTCATAAATCAGGTTAAATAACAGCGTTTTTAAGTGCGAGATCGCCAAGTCTTACGGATGTTATCCATGTCACCTGTAAGAAGAATCTTGGGTGGCAGCTCATTTTTCCATGACCCTTATTCCCAATGGCCATAAGCACCACACTTTGCGTGATATGGCCTGCGCACGTTTGCCGGTATGATAGGCGCCCCCGCAGTCTGGATTGCGAATACGCCATGACCTTGCAGTACCCAACCATCGCCGATTGCGTCGGCAACACTCCGCTGGTCCGTTTGCAGCGCCTGCCTGGCGCCACCAGCAATACCCTTTTGCTCAAGCTCGAAGGGAATAACCCGGCGGGTTCGGTCAAGGACCGTCCGGCGTTGTCGATGATCACCCGTGCCGAATTGCGCGGGCAGATCCACGCCGGCGATACGCTGATCGAAGCGACCTCGGGCAATACCGGGATTGCCTTGGCCATGGCTGCGGCGATCAAGGGTTACAAGATGATCCTGATCATGCCGGACAACTCCAGCGCCGAACGTAAAGCCGCCATGACGGCTTATGGCGCCGAGCTGATTTTGGTCAGCCAGGAAGAAGGCATGGAAGGCGCTCGCGACCTCGCCCAGCGAATGGAAGCCGAAGGCCGCGGCAAAGTGCTGGATCAGTTCGCCAACGGTGACAACCCTGAAGCGCACTACACCACCACCGGTCCGGAAATCTGGCGTCAGACCGAAGGCACCATTACTCATTTCGTCAGCTCGATGGGCACTACCGGCACCATCATGGGCGTTTCGCGCTACCTGAAAGAACAGAACGACAACGTGCAGATCATCGGCCTGCAACCGATGGAAGGTTCGGCGATTCCGGGCATCCGTCGCTGGCCGCAGGAATACCTGCCGAAGATCTACCAGGCCGAGCGCGTGGACCGGATCGTCGACATGGCACAAAGCGAAGCCGAAGACGTGACCCGTCGCCTGGCGCGCGAAGAAGGCATCTTCTGCGGCGTGTCCTCGGGCGGTGCGGTGGCGGCGATGCTGCGACTGTCCAAAGAAGTTGAAAACGCGGTGATCGTCGCGATCATCTGCGACCGTGGCGACCGTTACCTGTCGACCGGCATTTTCGACGCGCCTAACTGATGGCCAGGCAAGAGAGAGGCCTGCGCTTCCAGCCCACGGGCGGCAGCAAGGCCCCGCAAGTCCCGACCGGCAAAAAGCAGCGCTTGACCATCGAGCGCCTGGCCAATGACGGTCGCGGTATCGCGTTTTTCGAAGGTCGCACCTGGTTCGTCATCGGCGCATTGGCCGGTGAAGATGTCGAGGCGCGGGTCTTGGGTGCCCACGGCAAAGTGGTCGAGGCGCGCACCGAACGCGTGTTCCAGGCCAGTGAATTGCGCCGCCCGGCACCGTGCGCTCATGCCGGTCGCTGCGGCGGTTGCGGCGTGCAGCATTTGCCCCACAACGAACAGCTCGCGCTGAAACAGCGCATGCTCGCCGAGCAATTGTCGCGGGTTGCCGGTGTCGAACCTGAAGAGTGGGCAGCGCCGTTGAGCGGTCCGGAATTCGGCTACCGTCGTCGCGCCCGAGTGGCGGTGCGTTGGGACATGAAAGCGAAAAAACTCGAAGTCGGTTTCCGCGCTGCCGGCAGTCAGGACATCGTCGCCATCAACGAATGTCCGGTGCTGGTACAGCCCTTGCAGCCGATCATGAGCCGCTTGCCGGAGATGCTGCGGCGCTTGAGCAAACCTCAGGCGCTGGGGCATGTGGAGTTGTTCAGCGGTTCGTCATTGGCGGTATTGCTGCGGCACATGGCGCCGTTGTCCGAAGCCGACATGACCATCCTCAAGGAATTCTGCGCGTTTCATGAAGCCCAGTTGTGGCTGCATGGTGACGGCGAGCCGCAACCGGTCGAGGCCGATCTCTCGCTGGGCTATCGCCTTGAACAGTGGGACTTGAACCTGGCGTATCGGCCGGGAGATTTCATTCAGGTCAACGCCGGGGTCAACGAAGCGATGGTCGCCCAGGCGTTGGCGTGGCTGGCGCCGAAATCGGATGAACGGGTTCTGGACCTGTTTTGTGGGTTGGGCAACTTTGCCTTGCCGCTGGCCAAGACCGTTCGCGAAGTGGTGGCGGTGGAGGGCGTGCAGGCGATGGTCGAGCGGGCCGCCGCGAATGCCGCTGACAACAATTTGCATAATGCGACGTTTTTTCAGGCCGATTTATCCCAGCCTTTGACCAATGCCGAATGGGCGAATGAAGGCTTTTGTGCGGTACTCTTGGACCCACCTCGCGACGGTGCTTTTGAGGTGGTGCGCAAGTTGGCGTCCCTGGGCGCCAAACGATTGGTGTATGTGTCGTGCAACCCTGCAACGCTGGCGCGCGACACAGTCGAATTGATCAAGCAGGGCTACCGGTTAAAACGTGCCGGGATTCTCGATATGTTTCCTCAGACGGCGCATGTCGAAGCCATGGCGTTATTTGAAGCGAGCCAGGACGGCTCGTCTGGTCCGACTGACCCGCTCGTGAAAACGCATTCGTCTTAGCCCCGCGAGTGCACACGGGCAGCGAAGGTCAGCGATTTGACGCATTGAATCTGCGTCGTAGGGAAGGTAAAGCAAGATGGTACAGGTGAGAGCACACCAGCCGATCAATACCGACGGCAGTATCAACCTCGAGGCTTGGCTCGATCATGCGGTCAGTGTCGATGCGGCACTGGATCGCGAAGCCTTGAAGGAAGCCTGCGAGTTCGCTCGCGAGGCCGAACAACAAGCCAATGCGGCGAAGAATCTATGGTCCGAAGGGACCTCGAGTTTCCGCACGGGCCTTGAGATCGCCGAGATTCTCGCCGACCTCAAACTCGACCAGGATTCGTTGGTCGCGGCAGTCTTGTACCGCGGCGTGCGCGAAGGCCAGATCCAGTTGCCGGCGGTCAGCCAGCGTTTCGGTCCGGTGGTCGCCAAACTCATCGACGGCGTGTTGCGCATGGCAGCGATCAGCGCCAGCCTGAGCCCCCGTCAATCCATGGTGCTGGGCACTCAAGGCCAGGTCGAAAACCTGCGCAAGATGCTCGTGGCCATGGTCGACGACGTGCGTGTCGCGCTGATCAAACTGGCCGAGCGCACCTGTGCGATCCGCGCGGTGAAAACCGCCGACAACGAGAAGCGCAACCGCGTCGCCCGTGAAGTCTTCGACATTTACGCGCCGCTCGCCCACCGCCTCGGTATCGGTCACATCAAGTGGGAGCTGGAGGACTTGTCCTTCCGCTATCTTGAGCCTGACCAGTACAAGCAGATCGCCAAACTGCTCCACGAGCGACGGCTGGATCGCGAGCGCTTTATCGCCGACGTGATGACCCAACTCAAAGACGAGTTGCAGGCCACCGGCATCGATGCGGACATCAGTGGTCGGGCCAAACACATCTATTCGATCTGGCGCAAAATGCAGCGCAAGGGTCTGGAATTCAGCCAGATCTACGACGTGCGCGCCGTTCGCGTGCTGGTGCCGGAAATGCGCGACTGCTATACCGCGCTCGGCATCGTCCACACCCTGTGGCGGCACATCCCGAAAGAGTTCGACGACTACATCGCCAACCCGAAAGAGAACGGCTACCGCTCGCTGCACACCGCGGTGATCGGCCCTGAAGGCAAAGTGCTGGAAGTGCAGATCCGCACCCATGCCATGCACGAAGAAGCCGAGCTGGGCGTGTGCGCGCACTGGAAGTACAAGGGCACCGACGTCAAGTCCGGCTCGAACCACTACGAAGAGAAAATCTCCTGGCTGCGTCAGGTGCTCGAGTGGCACGAAGAGCTGGGCGATATTGGTGGTCTTGCCGAACAACTGCGGGTCGATATCGAGCCGGACCGGGTCTACATCTTTACCCCGGACGGTCACGCCATCGACTTGCCGAAGGGCGCGACACCGCTGGATTTCGCCTACCGCGTACACACCGAAATCGGTCACAACTGCCGCGGCGCCAAGATCAACGGGCGGATCGTACCGCTCAACTACAGCCTGCAAACCGGTGAACAGGTCGAGATCATCACCAGCAAGCACGGCACGCCGAGCCGTGACTGGCTGAACCCGAACCTGGGTTACATCACCACCTCGCGGGCGCGGGCGAAGATCGTTCACTGGTTCAAATTGCAGGCCCGGGATCAGAACGTCGCGGCCGGTAAAACCTTGCTCGAGCGCGAACTCAATCGCCTCGGCCTGCCGCAGGTAGACTTCGACAAGCTGGCCGAGAAGGCCAACATGAAGACTGCCGAGGACATGTTCGCTGCATTGGGCGCCGGCGATTTGCGCCTGGCGCAATTGGTGAATCTGGCGCAGCAACTGGTCGAGCCGGAACGCGGCAACGAACAGCTGGAACTGATCCCGCGCAAAGCCACCGGCTACAAACCGGGCAAGCGCGGCGACATTCAGATCCAGGGCGTCGGCAACCTGATGACCCAGATGGCCGGCTGCTGCCAGCCGCTGCCGGGGGATGCGATCGTCGGTTACATCACCCAGGGTCGTGGCGTGAGCATTCACCGTCAGGACTGCGCCTCGGTGCTGCAATTGGCCGGGCGCGAGCCGGAGCGGATCATCCAGGTCAGCTGGGGGCCGGTGCCGGTGCTCACCTATCCGGTGGATATCATCATCCGCGCTTACGACCGTTCCGGTCTGCTGCGTGACGTGTCGCAGGTGCTGCTCAACGAGCGGATCAATGTATTGGCGGTCAACACCCGCTCGAACAAAGAGGACAACACCGCGTTGATGTCCCTGACCATCGAGATTCCGGGGCTGGATGCGCTGGGGCGGTTGCTGGGGCGGATTTCCCAGTTGCCGAACATCATCGAAACCCGCCGTAACCGCACGCCCTAAGCGGTGATCGGTCTGCCCGTGTAGGAGCTGCCGAAGGCTGCGATCTTTTGATCTTGATCTTGAACATCAAAAGATCGCAGCCTTCGGCAGCTCCTACAGGGATTTGATTTATCAGATACACCGTTGAACGAGATGACAGATGTATTCACTTGAAGACTTGCTGCACCTGATGAACCGTCTGCGCGACCCGCAATACGGCTGCCCGTGGGACATCAAGCAAACCTACGCGACCATCGTCCCGCATACCCTGGAAGAAGCCTACGAAGTCGCCGATGCGATCGAGCGCGGGGACTTCGATCATTTACAGGGTGAGTTGGGCGACTTGTTGTTCCAGGTGGTTTATTACAGCCAGCTGGCCCGGGAAGAAGGGCGTTTCGAGTTCGATGGCGTAGTCGACAGCATCACGCGCAAACTGATCCGCCGTCATCCTCACGTGTTCCCTACCGGTGATCTGTATGCACCGCTGGACATCCCGCGTCTGAATGAAGAGCAGGTCAAGCAACGCTGGGAAGAGATCAAGGCTGAAGAGCGTGCCGAGAAGTCTTCGGCGCCGCAGCAGTTGTCCTTGCTCGACGACGTGCCTGCCGCGTTGCCGGCGCTGTCCCGTTCGGCAAAACTGCAGAAGCGCGCAGGGCAGGTCGGTTTCGACTGGCCGGACGCCTTGCCGGTACTCGACAAGGTTCGCGAAGAGCTCGATGAAGTGCTCGAAGCCATGGCCGACAATGACTCGACGGCGATTGCCGATGAAGTCGGCGACTTGCTGTTTTCCGTGGTCAATCTGGCGCGACACCTCAAGGTCGATCCGGAAAGCGCACTGCGCGGCGCGAACTCAAAGTTTGAAAGACGCTTCCGATTTATCGAACAGGCATTGCGCGACACCCACCGTCCCATAGAAGATTGCACCCTCGAAGAGTTGGACGCCTTGTGGGGCGAAGCCAAACGTCAGGAAAAGAATTTGCCCAGCTGCGGTTGAGCAGTTGCCTAAGTGAGAAATAAGCACCATGAGCCTTTCCCTTCGCGACCAGTTGCTCAAAGCAGGGCTGGTCAACCAAAAGCAGGCCAAACAGGTCGGCAAAGAGAAGCAGAAGCAGCAACGTCTGGCCCACAAAGGCCAGATCGAACTTGATGACTCCCAGCAGCGTGCCGCTCAGGAAGCTATGGCCGAGAAGGTCAAGCGCGATCAGGAGCTGAACCGCCAGCAGCAGGAGAAGGCCGAAGCGAAGGCCCGCGCCGCCCAGGTCAAGCAATTGATCGAAGTCTCGCGCCTGCCCAAGCTGACCACCGAGGACTACTACAACTTCGTCGACGACAAAAAGGTCAAGCGCATCTCCGTCAATACGCTGATGCGCAACAAGCTCAGCAGCGGTTCGCTGGCGATCGTGCATCATGCCGGTGGTTACGAAGTGATCCCACGTGAAGCGGCCCTGAAGATTCAGGAGCGCGATCCACAGCGCATCGTGCAGCTGAATGTGAAGACAGAAGAAGTCAGCGCCGAAGACGATCCGTACGCGGCTTATCAGATTCCTGATGATCTGATGTGGTAAACCTTTGTGGCGAGCGAGCTTGCTCGCGTTGGGCTGTGTAGCGGCCCTGAAAGTCTGGCAGCAATTGCCGATTTTTGTGAGTGCTACGCACTCAAGCGGGAGCAAGCTCCCTCGCCACAGTTTCTCTGAAAACCGCGGTCGACACGCCAGCTGCTACAAGGGAGCGACGGTGAGGTCATTTTCAAGGCACACAAAAACGCCCCGAACCAGTCGGGGCGTTTTTGTGTGGGGCTCTATCAGGTTTATGCGAAACCTGAGGAGCTGGCGAAGCCTGCGATCTTTTCAGCGTCTTAACGGGGCGCTAAAGATCAAAAGATCGCAGCCTGCGGCAGCTCCTACGCCTGCCAGCGCTTCAGTACCAGCGTGGCATTGGTGCCACCGAAGCCGAAGCTGTTGCTCATTACGGTGTTGATGGTGGCGTCTTCGCGAGTCTTGGTCAGGATTGGCATGTCTGCCACTTCCGGGTCCAGTTCGTCGATGTTGGCGGAACCCGCCATGAAGTTGCCTTCCATCATCAGCAGGCAGTAGATCGCTTCATGAACGCCGGCGGCGCCCAGGGAGTGACCCGACAGGCTCTTGGTGGAGCTGATGGCTGGAGCCTTGTCACCGAACACTTCACGCACACCTTTCATTTCCATGACGTCGCCGACCGGAGTCGAGGTGCCGTGGGTATTCAGGTAGTCGATCGGAGTGTCGACGGTGGCCATGGCCATCTGCATGCAGCGGATGGCGCCTTCGCCGCTTGGGGCGACCATGTCGTAGCCGTCGGAGGTCGCGCCGTAGCCAACGATTTCGGCGTAGATCTTCGCGCCGCGGGCCAGAGCGTGTTCCAGCTCTTCGACCACGACCATGCCACCACCACCGGCGATGACGAAACCATCACGGTTCTTGTCATAGGCACGCGAGGCTTTTTCCGGCGTCTCGTTGTACTGGCTGGACAGTGCGCCCATGGCGTCGAACAGGAACGATTGGCTCCAGTGTTCTTCTTCACCGCCGCCGGCGAACACGATGTCCTGCTTGCCCAACTGGATTTGCTCCACAGCGTTACCGATGCAGTGAGCACTGGTGGCGCACGCGGAGGAGATCGAGTAATTCACACCCTTGATCTTGAACGGCGTCGCCAGGCAAGCCGAAACGGTGCTGCCCATGGTCCGCGTGACGCGGTACGGGCCTACGCGTTTGACGCCTTTCTCGCGCAGGATGTCCAGCGCTTCCATCTGGTTCAAGGTCGACGCGCCACCGGAACCGGCGATCAGGCCAGTACGCACGTTGGAAACCTGCTCTTCGGTCAGACCGGAGTCTGCGATGGCATCTTTCATGGCCAGGTAGGCGTAAGCCGCCGCGTGGCCGACGAAGCGATAGATCTTGCGATCGATCAGCTCTTCGAGGGGAAGGTCAATGGAGCCGGAAACCTGGCTACGCAGACCCATTTCAGCATATTCCGGGTTGAACCGGATGCCAGGGCGGCTTGCACGCAGGTTAGCGGAGACGGTCTCTTTGTCATTGCCCAGGCACGAAACGATGCCCAGACCAGTGATAACGACGCGGCGCATGCGAATAACCCTTAGAAGTTGTCAGTGGAGGTGAAAACGCCGACCCGAAGGCCTTCGGCGGTGTAGATTTCGCGGCCGTCAACGGTCACCGAACCATCGGCGATAGCCATGTTCAGCTTGCCCTTCAGGACACGTTTGATATGGATGTTATAGGTGACTTTCTTGGCGGTCGGCAGTACCTGGCCAAAGAATTTCACTTCGCCGGAACCCAGGGCGCGACCGCGGCCCGGCAGACCTTGCCAGCCGAGGAAAAAGCCGACCAGTTGCCACATGGCGTCGAGGCCCAGGCAGCCCGGCATCACCGGATCACCTTCGAAGTGGCAGGCGAAAAACCACAGGTCCGGAGTGATATCCAGCTCGGCGACCAATTCACCTTTGCCGTACTTGCCACCCTCTTCGCTGATATGGGTGATGCGATCGACCATCAGCATGTTCGGGGCGGGCAATTGCGCGTTACCTGGGCCGAACAGCTCACCACGACTGCAGCGCAGCAGGTCTTCCCGAGTAAAGGCGTTTTGTTTGGTCATGCGAGCTCCTCAATAGTCCATGCGGCAGGGTGGGGCGAATCTTCCCGGCCGATCGAAGCGTTCATGCCTCGAGTCAGCAGCCTACTCATAGACTATTGCGTTGTGGTGAAAGTCACAGCACCAAGGACATGAATGTACACTTGTGCACTGAAATTATTATTCAAGCCCCTTTTCGGGCTCGTTCGGGTGCCTAAGACTGCCGCACTTTCGTCATTCACGCCAGTCGCAGATAGCCGAATGGCCTGTTCTACTGCACCCACCGCTGCAGAATTTGCTGCAGATCAGTGCGTTTGAAGGGCTTGGCCAGGTAATCGTTCATTCCCGCCGATAAACAGGCTTCGCGGTCGCCCTGCAAGGCATTGGCCGTCAGGGCGATGATCGGCACGTCGGCACAGCCGGGCAATCGACGAATCTGTCGGGTGGCCTCGTAGCCGTCGATGACCGGCAATCGGCAGTCCATCAGAATCGCTTCGAAAGTCAAATTCTCGGCACTGCGTACTGCTTGTGCACCGTCGGTGACGACGCTGACAGTAAAGCCCAGACTGCGCAACATTGCTTCGACAACAGTGCGGTTGACCGGGTTGTCCTCCACCAGCAGCACATTGCGACCTTCGCCGTGGTCATCGCCGGTATGCCCTCGCGGGGTCAGCACCGGCATTGGCTGCTTATACAGCGCCAAAGGAATTTCCAGGGTGAACGCCGAGCCAACGCCTTCTTCGCTCTGCGCGCGCAAGGTGCCACCCATCCGCTCGGCCAGGGTACGGGCAATCGGCAACCCCAGTCCGGTACCTCCGTAACGTCTTGAAATAGAACTGTCGGCCTGCTGGAACGCATTGAACATCAACTCCAGGCTAGCGGGCGCAATGCCGATTCCGCTGTCGCGTACGGTGCAGGTGAACCACAGCAGTTCATGATCCAGGGACTGCCACTGCGGTTCGATCGTGACACGGCCCCGTTCGGTGAACTTCAACGCGTTGCCGATCAGATTGACCAATATCTGCCGGATTCGCGTCGGGTCGCCCTGAACCTGAAGGGCGCGCAGGTCTTCGGGGATGCGCAGTTGCATGTCCAGGCCGCGTTGCACCGCGCTGTGCTGGAACGACTGGGCGCAGCTGCTGATCAGGTCTGCGAGGTTGAACGGAATATGTTCCAGCTCCAGTTCCGAGCGCTCGATGCGCGAGAAATCGAGAATGTCGTTGATCACTTTGAGCAGGTGTTCGGTGGATTCCGAGGCCAGCGCCGCGTACTCCATCTGCTCCTCGGTCATCTCCGTGGTTTCCAGCAGTTGCAGCATGCCCAGCACGCCATTCATCGGCGTGCGCAATTCGTGACTCATCATTGCCAGGAAATCGGATTTGGCGTTGTTGGCCTTTTCCGCTTCTTCGCGGGTCTGAATCAATTGCGCCATGGCCTGATGCTGTTCGCGACTGGCTTGCTCAAGGCCCTGGGCAAGGTTATTGATGTGTTGCGACAGGGCGCCCAGTTCGGTGTCGTCGACGATCGGCAGGGGCGTTTTGTAGTCGCCTTCCTGGATCGCCTTGACCGCATTGCCAATGTCGTGGATCGGTTGCGACAGGCTACTGGCCAGGCGCCGGGCCAGCAGAAACGTAAACAGCAGAGCGAACAAGGCGAGGATCCCGGCCTTGAAGAGGATTTCCTGCTGGCGCTGATTGAACGCGTCATTGGACAGGCCGACGATCACCCGCCCCAGATAATCCTCGCCCGGTGCACTGGCAACGGTACGACTGTTCTGGAAAAAATCATTGTTGAGCGCGATGCGTTGCAGGCGCACCGGCGCCTGGAACACTTCGACTTGATGCGAGCGGTTGTGCGCTTCCGACGGTTGCTCGACATACACCAGAATCCGGTTGGCGCTGTCCTGTACTTCCAGAAAGCGTACGTTAGGCGTGGCCAGGGTGGCCTTGAGCAAACTTTCGAGCACCTCGTTGTTGCCTGAAATCACCCCGTATTCGGTGGCCGGCGCCAGTTGATTGGCGATCAGCTGACCGGTGTGATTGAGTTCCTGGCGCAGGTCCTGGATTCGCACGAAGGTGAAAAAACTGATCAGCAGCAAGGTCAGCAACAGGGCCGGGCCGAGGCTGATGATCTGTGTGCGGGTATTGATGTCCCAACCGCGACGGAAGGTCATGGGCGGTGTTCTCCTTCGGCCAGCTGTGTTGCGACAGAGGCTTCATTCATCGGTTCAATACTCAGTGAACGAGCCACTTGCGGGTTGCTCAAGACCTTGAAGTGTTGCGGGTAAAGTGCACGTGGCCAGGTGCTCGAGGGGCGGTCGAGCAGTTCGTCGAGAATCTTCAGCCAATCGTTCTGGTCACTGTAAGTACTGGCCAGGCTACCGGCCCTGACAAAGGCTGCGTTGGGACCGATCAATGCCAGTTGCCGGGCATAGCTGCTGAGCAGCAGGTTTTTCACGGTTTTCGGGTTGTACAGATCAGGATCGTCCAGGCCCAACAGCACATCACTGTTTTTCAGCAGGGCCTGCAAGGGGCGGCTGTCATGGGTGTTCTCCCAACGCTCGGTGACCACTTCAAGGCCCAGGGGCAGGGCAGCCTGGCGCAGTTCTTTCAAAAGGAATTCGCTGTGGCTATCGAAAAGCACACCGACCCGGCGGGCCTCTGGCAGGAGCAGTCGGAGCAGGCGCAACTGTCGGTGCAGCGGCGGATCGCTCCAGAGCAGGCTCAGGTGCGGGGGCATTTCATTGCCCAAGCGTTGGCGGGCTTGCAAACGACTGATGCGCAACACCAGCGTCGCCGGGCCCTGAGCGTCTTGCAGGCGCCAGTCGAGGCTGGGCAAGTCGAGCAGCACCAGTCGGGTGTCGACGGGCAGTTGGCCTGGCGCGGGCAGGCTGGCGACAGGCTGGAAGCGCACATTGTCGGTAGGGCGCAACTCGCTGAGGGCTTGAACGAAAGACTGCACGCCAGGATTGTCTTCGGCGCCCGTCAGCAGAATGTCGGCAGCCCGTGCCGGCAGATTGCACAGCAGCCCGATAAACACCAGGCACAACCCCGCCAGCAGGCGGCCAAGGGTTGGCGTCTTCGGTGGCAGGCCATATTGCATCTTAGAACGCCAGCTCCGCGCTGAAGTAGAGCACCCGGCGATCGTCGTAGTTGTTGTCGACGAAGGTGGTGGGCTGATGGTCGAGGCGTTGCTGGAGGACCCCGGCCAGCTCCAGATTGGCTTTGCCCAAACCGATGTGTTTGGCGATGCGGGTGTCGACCCGTTCGAAGCGATACCCATTGAGAGCATCGGCACCATAGTAGAAGAGCGCGCTGTTCCAGCCCCGGCCCCAGTTGCGAAGCCAACCGGCGGAGCCGCTATTGCGCGCAGTCTGTTGTGCATCCAGCGGGTTGCTGGCTTGGGCATCGACATAGGCATAGGTCAGGCGCAAACGATCGGCGCTGTTGATGCGCCAATCCAGCTGGGTTTCAGTTCCGGTGAAGCGCGAGCTGTTCGAGTTGCTGGCGATGTACTGATTGTTGCGTAGCGGTTCACTGATCATGCCGGTGATTTCGTCGTAGAACAGCTTCACATCGACCGCCAATCCCCACTCTGTGAAGTAGCCGTTGTAGCCCAATTCCCGAGAGCGCATGCGTTCTTGTTCGAGGTCGCCCGGGCCACGGGTCTTGACGAAATAACGGGCGCTGGACTGGCCGTAGGCACTGGGCTTCAGGTTGGTCACCTGATAGCTCCAGTTGACGTTGTTCTCGAACATGTCCGGCGAGCGGATGGCTTCCGAGTACACCGCTCGCAAGCCGTGGCGCGGGTTGATCAGGTAATTGACCGCGACCCGCGGGGTCAGCGAGTTGCCGGTCAATTGCGTGTCTTCGTACATCGCCCCGCCCTGCAGCAACCAGTGCTCGGTGGCGCGCCACTCGAGTTGGCCGAACGCCCGCCAGGTAGTGTCGTCGAGCGTGCCATTGAAGTAGGTCTCGGAATTGGCACGATCGTAACGATAGTTCATGCCGCTGACCAGCCGCAGGCTGTCGGACAGGCTGAGCGTATCTTGCAGCTCGAGGTCGTAGCGCGATTCCCTGGCGCTCTGGTCAATGTCGCCGCAGAGGGTTTGCCGGGCGCCGTTTTGCCATTGCCTCAGTACCTGATTGCCCAGCGCACGTTCAGCCGCAGTTCCTGCCGGTGCGCCCGAAACGGTGTAGCGGTCCATGTTGCGCGCCAGACGTTCGGTGTAATTGGGATTGAGCTGCCAAAGTTGGGTCAGTTCCGGGCTGAACGAGACCTCGGCATCACAGGCACGCCACGTCTGCTGGCGATCCCAATGTTGCGCAGAGCCTTGAATATAAAGGCTGTGATCGGGATTGATGTCCAGGTTCCAGCGCAACGAGCCGGCATAATCCTTGGCGATGACGTCGGAATTGTTCCCCGCGGCGGTAATCCCTGAGAACACTGGACGGTAGGTATAAGGCCGCTGGTTGGTCCCGTCCTTGGCATTCAGTTGCCAGTCGATGCTCTGGTTGTCATTGAGCGTCTGGCTGACGGCGAGGCTGAAGCGGTTCAAGCGACGGCTGTCGCGGTAATCGGCGCCGGTGCGATCCGAGTCGAAGCCGTCATCTTGTTGGCCGGACAACGACAGACGCAAGTCGCCGTTGTCCCAGCCCATGCCTTGGCTGGCGTAGAAATCGTTGATACCGCGCTGACCACGAGTGACTTTCAGCCGCGTGCCGTGGCTGTCGGCCGGTTTGCGGGTGATGATATTGACCACCGCCATCAGCGCGTTGGCGCCATAGCTGACGGTGTTCGGGCCACGGAAAACCTCGATGCGCTCGATGTCTTCCATGGCCACCGGAATATCACTCCAGTCCACCGTGGCCAGGCCGGCGCGGTACACCGAGCGGCCGTCGATCAACACCTGCATGCGCCGCGCTTCGCTGGCATTGGTGCCGTGATAGTTCACCGCCGCCTGATTGCCGTTGATATGGCCGACCATCATCCCCGGCACCAGGCGCAGCAGCTCGCTGATATCCCGCGCGCCGCTGGCAGTGATCAGTTCATTGTCGATCACCGTCATGCTTCCCGGCACGGCCGCAGGCGATTGTTTCAGGCGCGTCGCGGTCAGCACTTGCGGCAGCGGATCGTTATCGAGGAACAGATCGTCGGCCAGCAATGGCGAGCTGAAGATCAGCGTCAATACCAGCGGCGAGCGAGCACGGGGAAAGCCAAAAGACACGGCACGGCCTTGATAGCGATTAGTTGGCGCGCATGTTAACCGAGCGCAAAGACTTTTCCAGTCACGTTATGGGCATTTTCCTAGGTTTTCTTGGTCTTCTTCCTACAAGTGTCGGTAATTGATGCTGGGGCTGGCCGCGACCGGGCCGCTCCGTATAATGCCGGCATCGCCATTGGTATGGATTAACGGATTGCATATGACTGAACAGCGCCCAATAGCGGTCCTGGGAGGCGGAAGTTTTGGTACCGCCGTGGCTAATCTGTTGGCCGAGAACGGGCATCAGGTCCGGCTGTGGATGCGCGACCCGGAACAGGCCGAGGCCATTCGGGTCAACCGTGAGAACCCGCGTTACCTCAAAGGCATCAAGATTCTTCCGGCAGTGGAAGCGGTCACAGACCTGCAAGCCACCCTGGAGGCCTGCGACCTGTGCTTCGTCGCGCTACCGTCCAGCGCGCTGCGCTCGGTGCTGGTCCCGCACGCCGAGCGTTTGAGCGGCAAACTGCTGGTGAGCCTGACCAAAGGCATCGAAGCCCATACGTTCAAGCTGATGAGCGAGATCCTTGAAGAGATCGCCCCGCAAGCGCGCATCGGCGTGCTGTCGGGCCCGAATCTGGCCCGTGAAATCGCCGAACACGCGCTGACCGCCACGGTGGTCGCCAGTGAAGACGAAGAGCTTTGCCAAAGAGTCCAGGAAGCGCTGCACGGGAAGACCTTTCGTGTGTACGCCAGCGCCGACCGCTATGGCGTGGAGTTGGGCGGGGCATTGAAAAACGTTTACGCGATCATCGCCGGCATGGCGGTGGCGTTGGGCATGGGTGAAAACACCAAGAGCATGCTGATCACCCGGGCATTGGCGGAAATGACCCGCTTCGCGGTGAATCAGGGCGCCAACCCGATGACATTCCTTGGGCTGGCGGGCGTGGGCGACTTGATCGTGACGTGCTCATCGCCCAAAAGCCGCAATTATCAGGTCGGGTTTGCCCTTGGCCAGGGTTTGAGCCTTGAGGAAGCAGTGACCCGTCTTGGCGAAGTCGCCGAAGGCGTGAACACCCTGAAGGTACTCAAGGCCAAGGCGCAGGAAGCAGGCGTGTATATGCCGCTGGTCGCCGGATTGCATGCCATCCTCTTCGAAGGGCGCACGCTGGAGCAGGTCATCGGTCTACTGATGCGTGCCGAGCCTAAAACCGACGTCGACTTTATCTCCACCAGCGGTTTCAACTAAATACCCCATCAGGGCAGGGAGCGAAACATGAATGATCCGAAAGTAGACGCCAAGTACGAATCCATCCTGCTGCGGGTGCTGTGGATGATTGTCTATGTGCTGGTCTGGCAAGTGGCGCAATTGATCCTCGGTGCGGTGGTGCTGGTGCAACTGATCTATCGTTTGTTTTATGGTGCCCCGAGCGCCAGCCTGATGAACTTCGGCGATAGCTTGAGCCAGTTCCTGGCGCAGATCGGTCGGTTCGGCAGTTTCCACAGCGACCAGAAGCCCTGGCCGTTCGCCGATTGGCCGACGCCGCGTACTCCGGAAGGTGAAGCCCCGCACGTTGTAGCGCCGGCACCGCATCCGGCCCGAGATGAGGAGCCAAAACTATGAAACTCTGGGTATTGCGTCATGGTGAAGCCGAACCTCACGGTACTCGCCCGGACTCCGAGCGGACATTGACCGCCCACGGTCGTGAAGAAGTGTTGCGCGCTGCCGCCTATTTGATGGGTAAGCCACTCACCGCCATTTATGCCAGTCCTTATCAGCGAGCGCAGGAGACGGCAGAAATTGTGCGTGCGGCGCTCAATTTCGCGCCGGAGATTCGCACCGTCGACTGGCTGACCCCGGATACCGATCCGGACAAGGTGGCGGAGCAGCTGGTATCGGTGAGTGATGTGCTGCTGGTCAGTCACAATCCGCTGGTGGGCAACCTGCTGAGCTATCTGCAGCATGGCGCCGGCCATCCACCGGAAAAAGTCAGCACCGCCGGCCTGGCCGAGCTTGAGAACAATGAACTGCTGATCGGGTCGATGAAGCTTAACGGCATCAAGCACCCGTAACCGTTTTTGTGGGAGCGTGGCTTGCCCGCGATGGCATCCCTTAGGTCTGCCTGATAAACCGCAGCGCCTGCATCGCGGGCAAGCCCGGCTCCCACAGGACCGGTGTCGTTGCTGATTTTTGTGTGAAATAGTCAACCAAGCACTTGCTTGGTTGACTACGCTTGCTCCAGACAAAGAATAATGGAGCAAGTCGCATGTCTGCTGCTTTCCGTTTGCCCCTGGACGCCTTCTACGAGCGTGAGGCCCGTCATCCCCGCCAACATTTTCTGGTCCAGCCGACGGGGGGCGGCCAGGTCGAGACGCTGACCTGGGCCGATGTCGGCCACCAGGCGCGCTGTGCCGCCCACTGGCTGCGGGCCCGCGAATTGCCCCAACGCAGCCACATCGCGCTGATCTCGAAAAACTGCGCCCACTGGATCATCGCCGACCTGGCGATCTGGATGGCCGGGCATGTCTCGGTGCCGCTTTATCCCAATCTGACCGCCGATTCCGTGGCCCAGGTGCTCGATCATTCCGAAGCCGCACTGGTGTTCATCGGCAAGCTGGATGACTGGCCGGGCATGTCCGCCGGGGTCAGGTCCGATCTGCCAACCATCAGCCTGCCGCTGTGCCCGGCCGGGTCCTTCGATTTCAGCTGGGCCGATCTGCAGCGCAGCTCGCCGATTCAGGACGACCCAAAACCTGCCGCCGATCAGCTGGCGACCATCATTTACACCTCCGGCACCACGGGGCAGCCCAAAGGTGTGATGCACAGTTTCGGCACGCTTGGATTTGCCACCACTCGCGGCACGCAGTTATTTGGCCTGAATGAGTCGGATCGCCTGCTGTCCTACCTGCCGCTATGCCATGTTGCCGAGCGGATGTTCGTCGAGTTGGCGTCGATTTATACCGGGCAAACGGTATTTTTTGCCGAGAGCCTCGATACCTTTCTCACTGATCTAAAACGTGCCCGGCCGACCGCGCTGTTTGGCGTGCCGCGAATCTGGACCAAATTCCAGATGGGCGTCTACAACAGGATCCCGGCTAAACGCCTCGATTTCCTGCTCGATTTGCCCTTCATTGGCAAACGGGTAGGGCACAAAGTCCTTGCCGGGCTGGGGCTGGACGCCTTGCGCATCGCCTTGTCCGGTGCGGCACCCGTGCCGCAGACCTTGCTGCTCTGGTACCGAAAACTGGGGCTGGATGTGCTGGAGGTGTACGGCATGACCGAAAGCTGCGGTTACTCCCACATCGGCCTGCCGGGTCAGAACAAACCTGGCTGGATCGGCAAGCCATGCCCGGAAGTCGAAGTGCGCATCGAACCGTCTGGCGAAGTTCTGGTGCGCAGCGGCGCGACCATGCTCGGCTATTTCAAGGAACTTGGGAAAACCGCCGAAGCCATCACTGAGGACGGTTACCTGCGCACCGGCGACAAGGGCGAGGAAGACGCCGAAGGCAACCTGCGCCTGACTGGGCGCCTGAAGGAAATTTTCAAAACCAGCAAAGGCAAATACGTCGCCCCCGCACCGATCGAGAATCGCCTGGCGGTGCATGCGCGGATCGAACAAGTGTGTGTGGTCGGCGACGGCTTGAGCGCCCCACTGGGTTTATGCGTTTTGTCGGCGGTCGGTCAGCAGGACGCGAAGGGATCGGCCCGGGCGGGCTTGCATTCAAGCCTGGAAAAGCTGCTGGAGGAGGTCAACGGCGTCCTCGACAGACATGAGCGCTTGCATCGGCTGGTAGTGGTCAAGGGCAGTTGGGCGGTGGAAAACGGCTTCCTGACACCGACCCTGAAGATCAAGCGCAACATGATCGAAGCCGCTTACGGTGCGCGCTTTGAAGAATGGAGCGAGCGTAGTGAGGCGGTGCTATGGCAGGATTGAGCCACGAACAACTCCAGCAAAGGAACGTAACGATGAGTCTGTGGCGCACCATTCCCAACGTCGAGCAGTTGAACGCAATCGGGAAAAATACCATCAGCGAAGTGCTGGATATTCGCTTTGAAGCCTTCGATGACGAGTCCCTGACTGCCAGTATGGTCATCGACCGTCGCACGCATCAGCCCTTTGGTTTGCTGCACGGCGGCGCCTCGGTGGTGTTGGCCGAAACCGTCGGCTCGATGGCCAGTTACCTGTGCATCGACGCCAGCAAGTTTTATTGCGTGGGCCTGGAAATCAACGCCAATCATTTACGGGGCTTGCGCAGTGGGCGAGTGACGGCGGTGGCCAAAGCGATTCACATCGGTCGCACGACGCATGTCTGGGATATCCGCCTGACCAGCGATGAAGGGAAGGCCAGTTGCGTGTCGCGGCTGACCATGGCGGTGGTGCCATTGGGTGAGAACCCGCCGGCGCGTTGATTCCTGATCGAGTCAAAGACTCATGGCTGGAGAATTTTTGTGGCGAGGGAGCTTGCTCCCGCTGGGTCGCGAAGCGGCCCCAACCCGGAATACACCGCTCTCTGGTCACACCGCATTCGCCAGTTTTGCGGCTGCTGCGCAACCGAGCGCGAGCAAGCTCGCTCGCCACAAGATTTTCAGTGAATGCTGAATGGTCATAGCCCTGACCCGACTGTCATCATTCCTGTCAGTTACGGTCATTGCTGTAGGACTCCGTCTTACGGACAATCAAACCCCGTTCTCGCTCATGGATTTGCAGGTATGTCGCAGCAGATATTTTTCGCCCACGCCAATGGTTTTCCTTCGGGGACCTACGGCAAGTTGTTCGCGGCCTTGGCGCCCGAGTATCAGGTGACGCATCTGGAGCAGCACGCCCATGACCCGCGTTTTCCGGCGGACGACAACTGGAACAATCTGGTGGACGAACTGATCCATCACCTCAAGCGACAACCGGAACCGGTCTGGGGCATCGGCCATTCCTTCGGCGGCGTCCTGCATTTGCACGCCGCGTTGCGTTGTCCCGAGCTGTATCGCGGCGTGGTGATGCTCGACTCACCGGTGCTGACCCGCGCCGATCAATGGGTGATTCGTGCCGCCAAGCGCTTCGGTTTCATCGATCGCCTGACCCCGGCCGGCCGCACATTGGGACGACGGGAAGAGTTCGCCGATCTGGATGCGGCCCGCCTGTATTTCGCTGGTAAAACCCTGTTTCGTGGCTTCGATCCGGAATGTTTCGACGCCTATCTTCAACATGGTTTGCAAAAGGTCGGCGACAAGCTGCGTTTGCGTTTCGATCCGGCCACGGAAATCAGCATTTATCGCGGTGTGCCCCACACCAGTCCCGGCCGTGCACGGCAGTTGAAAGTGCCGCTGGCGGTGGTTCGCGGGCACAAGAGCCGCGTGGTGATGCGTCATCACGCCCGTTCCGTCGGGCGTATGCCCCTGGGCGAATCCTTGACCATGCCCGGTGGCCACATGTTTCCCCTGGAACGCCCGCAGGACACGGCCACGCTGCTGAAAAATCTGTTCAGTCGCTGGGAAGGTCGCCGCCAACAGGATTGCGCATGAGTAGCGTCGTCGAAGAAGTTCGCCTGAGCCTGCCGCATATCGAATTGGCGGCGCACCTGTTCGGTCCCGAGGACGGCTTGCCGGTGATCGCCTTGCACGGCTGGCTGGACAACGCCAACAGCTTTGCCCGGCTGGCGCCCAAGCTCAAAGGCTTGCGCATCATCGCGCTGGACATGGCCGGGCACGGTCATTCGGGGCATCGGCCGAACGGCGCCGGTTACGCGCTGTGGGACTACGCCCACGATGTGCTGCAAGTGGCCGAGCAACTGGGGTGGAAACGTTTTGCGCTGCTGGGGCATTCCCTGGGGGCAATCGTCTCGCTGGTGCTGGCCGGGTCGTTGCCGGAGCGGGTTACGCATCTGGCCTTGATCGACGGCGTCATTCCTCCTACAGACAAAGGCGAAAACGCCGCCGAGCGTATGGGCATGGCCCTGCAAGCGCAGCTGGATCTGCGGGAAAAACGCAAACCGGTCTACAACACCCTCGACCGTGCCATCGAAGCGCGAATGAAAGGTTTAGTGGCGGTCAGTCGCGAAGCCGCCGAACTCCTGGCCCAGCGCGGCTTGATGCCGGTGCCCGGCGGTTATACCTGGCGCACCGACAACCGCCTGACCCTTCCATCACCGCTACGTCTGACCACGGAACAGGCGATGGCCTTCGTCCAGCGCGTCAGTTGTCCTGCACACCTGGTGGTTGCGGCTGACGGAATGCTCGCCAAACATCCAGAGTTGCTGGAGCGTCTACCCTTTAGCCGGGAACAGTTGCCTGGCGGCCACCATTTGCACCTGAATGATGAATCCGGTGCCGACCTTGTCGCAGACTGTTTCAATCGGTTCTTCGCCATTCCTTGACTTGCGTCGGGCAACTGTCGAGGCTGGGCGGGTTGAAATGGGAGACAACCATGATAGATCTGTACACCGCTGCGACCCCGAATGGCCATAAGGTCTCTATCGTGCTCGAGGAACTCGGCCTGCCCTACACGGTGCATGCCTTGAGTTTCGACAAAAAGGAACAGAAGTCCCCGGACTTTCTCAAGATCAATCCCAATGGGCGGATTCCGGCGATTGTCGACCGCGCCAATGGCGATTTCGCCGTGTTCGAGTCCGGTGCAATCCTGATTTACCTCGCCGAGATGACCGGCAAACTGCTGCCCCAGGACCCGAAAGGGCGCTCGGTCGTGCTGCAGTGGCTGATGTTCCAGATGGGCGGAATCGGCCCGATGCAGGGTCAGGCCAATGTGTTTTTTCGCTATTTTCCGGAAAAGCTCCAGGGCGCCATCGACCGCTATCAACATGAAACCCGGCGCTTGTATGAAGTGCTCGACACGCGTTTGCAAACCGTAGAATTCCTGGCGGGCGAATACAGCATTGCCGATATCGCGACTTTTCCGTGGGTCCGTGGCCATGAATGGTCCGGTGTCGCAGTGGATGGCTTGTCAGCCTTGCAGCGCTGGATGGCGACCATGGAGGCGCGCCCTGCGGTACAACGCGGTCTATTGGTGCCCGAACGCATCGATGACGACAGTGTCATCAAGGGCGCCCAGGCCATGCTGATTCGATGAGTCAATCAATGCGTTCTCTCAGTCTGCTGGCGCTGTGTTGTTTCAGTCCTCTGTTATTAGCTGCTGATGTCCCGGGCAGTCAGGACTTGCCGATCGTGCCGCGTATGGCCGATGCGCAGATCGTCGACTATCGCCCGGCTGTCGAGCTTGAGCGGATCTACCCGCTGGGTTCGATCCGCAAGATCAGTGGCCAGCTGCGCTTTGACGGCCAAGTCACCGCCCGGGGTCAAACCACCTCGGTGACCTACGAATTGCCACCGGAGCATTCTTCTACCGACGCCTTCACCACCGCTCGCGAAGCCTTGCAGAAGCAGGGCGCCGAGTTGCTTTTCTGGTGCCAGGCCCGGGATTGTGGCGAAAGCAGTCTGTGGGCCAATGAAGTCTTCGGCAACGCCAAGCTGTATGGCGCCGATAATCAGCAGGCTTATCTACTGCTGCGTCTGGCGGCCCCTCAAGACAACACACTGGTGGCGCTTTACAGCATCACTCGCGGCAATCGCAAAGCCTATCTGCACGTCGAGCAGTTCGACGCTGCTGCACCATTGGGCGATTTGGTGCCCACTTCCGCGACCTTGCTGCGACAGCTAAAAAGCACTGGAAAACTCGATTTCCCCAAACTCGGCGGCGACCCTGACGAAACCTGGCTGCGTCTGATTTCCCGAGGCCTGAATCTGGACACCACGTTGCGCGTCACTGTTTCGGGGCCCAATGCCGAAGCCTGGCGCCAGGCGCTGATCGGCCAGGGCGTGCGGGCGGCACGGATGGAAACCGGCAGCGTCGAAGGCTCTGGCTTGCACTTCGAACTGTTGCGATAAGCTTCATTGGCGAGCGCGTTCTGCGCGTTCGCCTACTCTTTGCTGACTGACTTTTTCGTCTGACTTTTTTCAGGATCATACATGCCCAGTAACGATCGGCTGTTGGTGCAAATTCTGCTCCTGGTGCTGTTTGGCGCAAGCTTCTGGGTGATGGCGCCGTTCTGGTCGGCGCTGTTCTGGGGCGCGGTGCTGGCGTTTGCCAGTTGGCCGCTGATGCGTCTGTTGACCCGTTGGCTTAATGGCCGTGAATCCCTGGCGGCGCTGGTACTGACACTCGGCTGGATGGTGCTGGTGGCAGCGCCGCTGGTATGGCTGGGGTTCAATCTGGCGGATCACGTGCGCGATGCCACGGCGCTCATCAAGGATATACAGGTCGATGGCCTGCCCGAGGCGCCAACCTGGCTGGGCGATATTCCCTTGGTCGGCGCGCGGTTGGTGGGTATCTGGAACAGCATTGATCAGCAAGGCGCGGCGATGATGCTGGCGATCAAGCCATATCTGGGGCAGGTCGGTAACTGGTTACTGGCGCGCAGTGCGCAAATTGGCGGCGGAATTCTCGAGCTGACGCTGAGTATTGTGTTCGTGTTCTTTTTCTACCGCGACGGGCCACGGTTGGCGGTGTTTGTTCATGGATTGCTGGAGCGGCTGATCGGTGACCGTGCCGGCTATTACATCGAACTGGTGGCGGGTACCGTGCAGCGAGTGGTCAATGGGGTGATCGGCACCGCGGCGGCTCAGGCTATTCTGGCGTTGATCGGTTTCCTGATTGCCGGTGTGCCCGGAGCGTTGGTGCTGGGGATCGTGACCTTCCTGCTCAGCCTGATTCCGATGGGGCCACCGTTGGTGTGGATTCCGGCCACGGCGTGGTTGGCCTGGAAGGGCGAGTACGGGATGGCGGTGTTCCTTGGCTGTTGGGGAACGTTCATTATCAGCGGTGTCGACAACGTACTTAAGCCGTACCTGATCAGCCGGGGCGGGAATTTACCGTTGGTGATTGTGCTGCTCGGGGTGTTTGGCGGGTTGATCGCGTTTGGATTTATCGGCTTGTTTATCGGCCCGACGTTGTTGGCCGTGGCTTACAGCCTGCTCACCGATTGGAGCAAGAGCCAGGTTCGGGTTGAGGATCGTCGGCCCTGACCTGTGCGAGCCTGCTCGCGGCTGCCTCACATCGGCTCCGGCGGCCCGATCAATCTTCCCATCACCCCAAACAAACCCAGCTCCCGAATTACCTCCAATTCGTCCTGCGTTTCCACCATCTCGGCAATCAACGGCAAATCAATGCTGTTGGTCGCTCGGAAAATCGCCTCGATGAACAGGCGCTTGTCCGTCTGTTCATCGATGCCCCGAATATAGGCGCCGTCGATATTCAGGTAAGCCAGCCCCAGTTGCGTCAGGTTGCCGATCTGGCTGAAGCTGCCGCCGAAATGCTGCAACCCGATGCGGTAACCGGTGTTGAGCAGGCTGTGGCTCAGGCGTTGCAGTTCTTCTGGGGGCGGCAGTTGGCGTTCGTCGATTTCCAAGGTCAACAACGGCGCGAGTTCCGGTAGTGATTCAAGCAGGTCGAGGATATGTTGCAGCTGCGCCTGATCGCGCAGGGTACTGCCGGACAGACTCAGCGCGAGGGGCCAACGGTTGGCGGCCAGGTATTCGAGGGTTGTTTCGAGCATTACCAGATCGAATCGCGCCGACCAGCCAAGGCGTTCGATCCATGGCAGGAAATGCCCGGCGGCAATCGCCTCGCCCTGCGGATCGAGCAGGCGAGCGAGGACTTTGTGATGCAACACCTGGCTGGTGTCGGCACATTGCACCACCGGTTGGAAATACAACTGCATCTTGCCTTCGGTCAGTGCCTCGTCGATCCAGCTGCGCCAATCGTGTTGGGAATGGTTTGGCGCGGTATCGGCGTGGGCCTGGTATACCCAGGGGCGCTCGGGATGTTGCCGGGCCTGGGTCAGCGCCTGATCGAGGCGTAGCAGCACCTCGCTCGCCGGGTCGCCGGGGTGATAGGCGACCACGCCCAGGTGCGCCACCGGCATGCAGTCGCTGGCGCCGGTAAGACGCAGGTTTTCCAGGGTGGCGCTGATTTCACTGGCCACGCGTGCAGCGTCCTTGCTGTCCAGGCCTGGGGTCAACAAACTGAATTCGCCGCCGCGATTGCGCGCCCCCAGCCAGGTTCGACGCTCTGGCGGTTGCGTCAGGCGCTTGAGCAATTCGCCGACGGCACTGATCAGGGCATCGGTGCGCTGGCCGCCCAAGCGTTGGTTGAGGCCGATCAGGTCATTGATCCGCAGCATCAGCAAATGACCGTCGCGGCTTTGCTCGGAAACCAGTAATTGGTCGGCCAATTGTTCATCCAGCAAGCGCCGGTTCGCCAGGCCCGTCAGGGCGTCCTGATAAGATTCGGCGCGCAGATTTTCACTGCGCGCGGCCTCCTCGGCGAACAGCGCTTTGAGCTTTTCGACCATCTGATTCATGGCCAGCACTACGCGTTTGAGTTCCGGTGTGCGCGGCAGTTTCGGCAAACTGCGGAATTCGCGTTTACTGATGGCTTCTGCCTGTTTGACCATGTTGTCGAGTGGGCGCAGTTGCCGGCGCAACAACCAGCCACCGAACACGGCGCTGAGCAATCCGCAAATCAGTAGCCAGATCAGGCTGCCGAGAGTGCTGTCCCAGAGTTTGGCCAAGGCGAATTGCGGATTGCTCTGCACTTCGACCCGCCCCACCTGCTGCCAGCCACGGGTGATCAGTGCGTCGCCACCTTGCGGGCGCAGATCGACCAGGTTCACAAACCACTGCGGAACGCCTTCCAATTGCGCGGGTGCGCTGCGTTCCACCAGCACTTGTTCATTCTCGATGTCGATGACTCGGATGCTGCTGAAATAACCACTGTCGAAAATCGAGCTGACCATCAATTCGATCATCGCCGGGTCGTCGATCTGTGCGTTCAATGACAGGCCCAGCGCCGTGGCGGCGTCCTGGGCATGGGAGCGCAACTGGCTAAGCACCTGCTCACGGGAGCTTTCCAGGCTGACAAAAAAACTGCCGCTGAACGCCACCAGCAAGAACAGGCAGATGGCCAGGAACAACTGTTTGCGCAGTGACATAAAACGCTCCTTGCTGTGCGGCTAGCCTTCGCCCACGGCGAACCCTTCAATTTGCATTTTTTGCAGCACGTCTTGCCAGCGCGACAGTTTTTTCGAGTCGCTGCGGCGTTTGCCGCCATGGGCCCCTGGCAAGTACAGGCCTTCGGCGTTAAAGGCATACACCGGCAGCAGGTCTTTGCGCTGGGATGCGGGGCGGATCTCGCCGATCAGGTTATCCAGCACCAGCGGATCGGCCGAGGGGCTGCTGTAGAAGGTCAACACCATGTGCGCCTGATTCTGGTTCAGAGCCTTGACGTAGGTGATGCGCAGTTTCTCGCTGGGAATTCCGAGGTGACGCAGGCTGAAATATTTCGCCAGCGCGTAGTCTTCACAGTCACCTGCGGCCTTGATCAAGGATTCCACTGGCGTGGCCCAGTAATCAGTCTGACGCCAGATGCGCATGTCATCCTGAAAATTCAGCTGTTGATTGAAGAAGCGATTGACCGTGTTCAGTTGTTCGCGCTCGGGCTGGTCGAGTTCGCTTTGCAGCATTTGACTCCAGGCCTCGATCCGCCCCCGAGCGGGGCCAAGGGGGCCGTAGCGTGTTTCGGCAGTTTGCAGAATCTGCGCAAAATCCCGGTCGGCCCGGACACTGTCCAACCCGACCAGCAGAAAACTTGTCAGCAGCAGCCATCCGCCGAACCGAAGTCGGAGCGTTGACCATCTTGGACTACGCGGACTGCGGGACATGTCTGGCCGCTCGGGTACAGATGTCTGAAGTCTAGGCGTTGATTTGGGCGGGGTAGGGCAGGTCGTCGGACGAAAGGACGTCAGCAGTTTGCTTACTGTGGCGAGGGAGCTTGCTCCCGCTCGGCTGCGCAGCAGTCGTAAAACTAGCTCATGCGGTGTGTCAGGAAAAATTGGGTCGCAGGGTTTGGGGTCGCTTCGCAACCCAGCGGGAGCAAGCTCCCTCGCCACAGAAGTCCTTCATTGCAGAAGGATCAGGGTTTATGCAGGGTTTTCTGCTTGAGGATATAAACCGTCACCAGCGTCGCACTGGTCAGCATGAACCCCCGCGCCCATGGGAGTGGCACCAGATAACAAGAGAACAGGATGCTCGCCCACATCAGCCCGATCGCATAGAGCTTGCCCTTGAGCGGAATGCCATTGCCATCCAGGTAATCGCGAACCCACGGCCCAAGCCGTGGGTGCTCCACCAGCCACTGATAGAAACGCGGTGAACTGCGGGCAAAACAAGCGGCCGCCAGTAACAGGAACGGTGTGGTGGGCAGCACCGGCAGGAAAATCCCGATCACCCCCAGTGCTACGCTCAGCCAGCCGATGGCCAGCAGCACGTAGCGCAACATCAGGGGGCGGTTGCCTATGGGGTTGTCCATAGGCAAAACCTTAATGGTGACGTGGCTTGAGAATCGCCGGTTTTTCGTCTGGCGCCTGGCATAGCAGGTACAGCGCGGTCAGGGCTTCCGGGATCTGCACGATCATGTCGTCCATCAGGTTGGCATCTTTGGCGATGTCTTCGAACTCAGGCTGTTCGTCGAACAGACCCGAACCGACCATGATCGGCAGCAGCATTTCGCTGACTTCGTCTTCGGCGGTTTCGAACCAGGCCGCTTCGCGCAGGAACACGCCTTCCATGAAGCCGATGCACCAGCCGCGCAGGTCGGAATCGTCCGGGTCGTCGCCCAGGTCGAGCTCGCACGGCAGCTCGAACTCTTCGTCGGACGCCAGTTGGCGGGCGATGTGCGCCTTGAGCAGCACCAGAGTGGATTCGATCGCTTCACGCTCGGTGTCGTCGGCGTAATGCGGCTCTTCGGCGAAGAGCGCGTCGATCCATTCACGCTCGGGAACTTCTTCGGAGCAGATCGACAGCGCGGTGAGATAGCCGTGGGCGGCCACGTAGTCCAGCGCCTCGTCATGCAGCTCGTCGGCGTCGAGGAAGACTTGCAGGCGGGTTAGTTGCTCAGCGAAGGACATTAAAGGGCTACCTTGGGGAATATACGATGCGGGAATTCTAGGCCTTCTTGAGCGCTTGGGCCAGCCGCTCGGCATATTTGCAGCCGGGGCACACCGCGCGCACGATCTTTTTGATCTTCAACCATTTCGGTCTCGCCGAAAATCAAGATCACAAGATCGCAGCCTTCGGCAGCTCCTACAGAGGGGGCGTGTCAGTTTGCGCAATGCGTGTCTTATCAGCGGCGCCCTTTGCCGGACGGGCGTCGGGTATACTCGCGCGTTTTGTGATGCCCTGCTGGCGTCACGGCTGAGATATGCAGCGTCATGCAATGCGCACTTACGATTTGTCAGTGCAGCTTTCGTGGTTCTGAACCAGCCTTGCAGGGATGTTTCGGTGATTTTTGGAGTTTTTATGCTCGAACAGGCTCAACGCGTCCTCAAGGACATCTTCGGCTACGACAGTTTCCGTGGCCGTCAGGGTGCAATCATTGAGCGCGTGGCCAGTGGCGGCGATGCCCTGGTGCTGATGCCTACCGGGGGCGGCAAGTCCTTGTGCTTTCAGGTCCCTGCGCTGCTGCGCGAAGGCCTGGCGGTGGTGGTGTCGCCGCTGATCGCGCTGATGGACGATCAGGTCGCGACTCTCGAAGAGCTGGGCGTCGCCGCGGCGGCGTTGAACTCCACGCTGAGCGCTGAGCAACAGCGTGATCTGGCGGCGCGGATCAAGCGCGGCGAGGTGAAAATGCTCTATCTGGCGCCCGAGCGCCTGGTTCAGCCGCGCATGCTGGCCTTCCTGCAAAGCCTCGAAATCGCCCTGTTCGCCATCGACGAAGCGCATTGCGTGTCCCAATGGGGCCACGATTTCCGTCGGGAATACCTGCAACTGGGGCAATTGGCGGAATTGTTCCCGAATGTTCCGCGCATTGCCCTGACCGCTACCGCCGACAAGCGTACCCGCGAAGAAATCGTCGATCGCCTGCATTTGCAGGATGCCGAGCGCTTTCTATCGAGTTTCGACCGGCCCAATATTTTCTATCGCATCGTGCCCAAGGAACAGCCGCGCAAGCAGTTGCTGGCATTCCTCGCCGAGCGGCGCAGCGATGCCGGTATTGTTTACTGCCTGTCCCGTAAAAAGGTCGACGAAGTGGCGGTGTTTCTCAGTGAGCAAGGATTCCCGGCGCTGCCCTACCACGCTGGCCTGCCCAACGACACGCGGGCCCACCACCAAAAGCGCTTTCTCAATGAGGAAGGCCTGATCATGGTCGCCACCGTGGCGTTCGGCATGGGCATCGACAAGCCCAACGTGCGTTTTGTCGCGCACCTGGATTTGCCAAAGTCCCTTGAGGCTTATTACCAGGAAACCGGTCGCGGCGGTCGTGATGGCCTGCCGGCGGATGCCTGGATGGCGTACGGCCTGCAAGACGTGGTGATGCTCAAGCAGATGCTGCAAAACTCCGAAGGCGACGAGCGCCACAAGCGTCTGGAGCAGCACAAGCTCGACGCCATGCTCTCGCTTTGTGAAGAAACCCGCTGCCGCCGCCAGACCCTGCTCGCGTACTTCGACGAAGACATGCCCGAGCCCTGCGGCCACTGCGACAACTGCGTCGACGGCGTGCAAACCTGGGACGCCACCGAGCCGGCCCGTCAGGCGCTGTCGGCGATCTACCGTACCGGTCAGCGTTATGGCGTCGGTCATCTGGTTGACGTACTGCTGGGCAAGGACAACGAAAAGGTTCGCAGCTTTGGCCATCAGCATTTGTCGGTATACGGCGTAGGCAAAGCGATGGGCGAGAGCGAATGGCGCTCCTTGTTCCGACAACTTGTTGCCCGTGGTCTGGCGGACATCGACCTCGAAGGCTACGGCGGCCTGCGCCTGAGCGATACCTGCCGGCCATTGCTCAAGGGCGAAGTGACCCTGGAACTGCGCCGCGACCTCAAGCCGCAAACCACCGCCAAAAGCAGCAAGAGCCAGGCCAGCCAACTGGTTCGAGGTGAAGAACGCGAACAGTGGGAAGCCTTGCGTGCACTGCGCCGCAAACTGGCCGAAGAGCATGGCGTGCCGCCGTACGTCATCTTCCCCGACTCGACGCTGCTGGAAATGCTCCGCAGCCAGCCAACTTCGCTGGCGCAAATGGCCACGGTCAGCGGTGTCGGCGCGCGCAAACTGGAACGTTACGGCGAAGCCTTCCTCGAAGTGCTCGGCGGTCAGGTCGAGGCACCGAAAGTGGTGGCCGATGTGCGCCACGAGCTGATCACGCTGGCTCGGGCCGGCATGACACCGCTGCAGATCGCCGGTCAGCTGCAATGCTCGGAAAAGAACGTTTACACAATGCTTGCCGAGGCCATAGGCAAGCAGCAGCTGTCACTGGAGCAGGCGCTGGACCTGCCTGAAGAGTTGATGGGCGAAGTTCAGGACGCTTTCCTCGACGGCGAGGGCGAGTTACCACCGGTGTCAGAGATTGCCGCGCTGTTCGCGGGCAGGGTTCCGGAAGGCGTTTTGTATTGCGTTCGTGCCGCCTTGCAGTCGGAATTCGAAGTCTGAATGACCTGCGGCACAGATGTAACGATTCAGTACAGGAGCAAGCCTTGCCTATAGCCAAGGGTCATGCTTAGCTGACTAATAATTAGTTTTTCTCTATTTTCAGTCTAACCATGAGTGTTTTATGCCGTTAACCGATCAACACCGCTTTGGCATGCAATTGGCCCAGATGTCTCGGGGCTGGCGTGCCGAACTGGACCGCCGATTGGCTGGCCTGGGTCTGTCCCAGGCACGCTGGCTGGTGCTGCTGCATTTGGCACGTTTCGAGACTGCCCCCACCCAACGCGAACTGGCGCAAAGCGTCGGCGTTGAGGGGCCTACACTGGCCCGACTGCTCGACAGCCTGGAAAGCCAGGGCCTGGTGCAACGCCAATCCGTGCTGGAAGATCGTCGGGCAAAAAAAATCGTCCTCTGCGCCCCGGCCCGGCCCTTGATCGAACAAATTGAAACCATTGCCACTCAATTGCGCCACGAACTGTTCGCAGGCGTCGATGAGGCGGATTTGAAAGTCTGCATGCGGGTCCACGGGCACATCCTGGGTAACCTGGAAAAATCTTGAGGCATAACCACGCGCCGGACTTTTGAGATACCCCGTTGGGCAGACTATAAAGAACTACTAGTCGATATCGTGTTCGTACCGGATGTGCGAATACGTACAGGTTGGTTCAGGTTATCTAAGGGATGCTCATGCTCGAGAGTTGGCACGTTGTATTGCGGTGTTGCAGGCTGCTGCTGGTCGGTGGTGCTGTCACTTACTCGGCATTGGCCCCTGCGCTCGGGTTGGGTGAGATCACCCAGCATTCGGCGTTGAATCAGCCGTTCAATGCCGACATTGCTTTGGTGGACGCTGGCGGCCTGGCGGAGGGCGAGCTATCGGTCAGCCTGGCGACGGCGGACGAGTTCAGCCGCGCTGGCGTCGAGCGGGTGTTTTTCCTCAACGACCTGAAGTTCACACCGATCCTGCGGGGCAATCGCAGCCTGATCCGGGTAACCTCCAGCAAACCGGTCAATGAACCTTTCCTGAATTTTCTGGTGCAGGTCAATCAGCCCAATGGGCGGTTGCTGCGCGAATACACCGTGCTGATCGATCCGCCGGGGTCACCGGGCATTGTTCCCGTCAACGACGACCCTGCGCCGCGCCCTCAGTCCTCCGCGTTTCCTTCCGTCGAACCGGCTGTAGCCCCTCCACCTGCTGCGAAGGCGGCGACGCCCAAGCCTGATGTCGATAAACCAGCCGCCGTGCCTGGGAATGATGCTGTTGCCGAACAATTGGCCGCCAGCGTTTTGCAGAACCAGCAACTGCAAAAAAACATCGATGAACTCAATGCCAGGCTTCAGGCTCAGGACGAGCAGATCGCCGGGCAGAAAAAGCAGGTGATCGAGCTGCAAACCCAATTGGCGGAAGTCAAACAGGCGCCGGTAGAGCCGGTTGTGCCGCAGGTGACGGTACCGGTGCCCGTTGTAGGAGAGGAATCTGAACCGACCCCGTGGCTGCTGATTATCGGGTTGCTGGCACTGGTGGCGTTGCTATCGCTCGCCGTCTTCATTCGTCGTCAACGACAGCAGGCTCAGGTCCAGGCCGAGCCGTTACCTGTGCAGCCGTTGCGTCATGAGCCGGAGCCCCACCACACGGAAGAGCCGATCAGGCCAGCGTCCCGGCTGCAACCGCTAGCCGGATCGACCGAAGAGCCTCCGGCAGGCGACGTGCTGGAAGGGGTGGGTATTTATCTGGCGTATGGCCGTTTGTCCGAGGCGGCCGGTTTGTTGCGAGACGCGTTGGTCAGGGAACCCCAGCGCACCGATCTGGCCGTGCAACTGTTGGAAGTCCTCGGTAAACAAGGCGACGTTCAAGCTTATGATGCGCAGGAAAGCAGCCTGCGAGAGGCCGGGTTCGATGCACAACAACTTCAGGACATCCGCGCCCGCCATCCGAAACTGATCAGCGCCGCACCGGTGATCGCCGCCGTGACAGTGGTTCCTCCCACGCCAATCCCTGAAGCGGCACCGAGCGATGAGTTCCAGTTGAACCTCGATGACCTGTCGATGGATTCGAACTGGGACCTGATCAGCCCCTTCGAGAACTCCAGCGCCAAGCTGTCGAATGAGCCAGCGCAAGCAGACGAGCCCGGGTTCACCTCGAACCTGCACGTGCTACCCGATGTTTTCGAAATGCCCGAGGAGCCGACGCTGGACGAGCCCGAGCTTGAATGGATCGCCGAACCAGACGCTCAATCGCTGGACGAGACCTTTCTCAACGAGTTCAGCGACCCCGGTCAGCCGCTGGAGCTTGAGCCGCTGAGTGCTGAATTGATGGATCTGGAACCGGCCGTGCCGAGCAACGCGGGCAAACTCGAACAGGCCCAGACCTGCATCGACGACGGCGATCTGGACAGCGCCATCGAACTGCTTAACGAGCTGCTCAAGGAAGGAGACGAACCGCTCAAGGAAACGGCCCGGACGCTGTTGGCCGGTATTCGCTGAAGATCAAAAGATCGCAGCCTCGTTGCACTCGACAGCTCCTACAGATGGACACATATCCCTGTAGGAGCTGTCGAGTGCAACGAGGCTGCGATCTTTTCGGTTATGCGGTTTATCATGGCGACGCCCCAGGCCCAGGAGTTTTATCAATCATGACCGCACACAAACCGGAAATCGTCATCACCTATTGCACGCAATGCCAATGGCTGTTACGCGCTGCCTGGCTGGCCCAGGAACTGCTAAGTACCTTCGGCGACGACCTGGGCAAAGTGTCTCTGGTGCCCGGCACCGGCGGGGTTTTTCACATTTTCTGTGACGATGTACAGCTCTGGGAGCGCAAGGCCGACGGTGGTTTTCCCGAGGCCAAGGTGCTCAAGCAGCGGGTCCGCGATCAGATCGATCCGTACCGCGACCTGGGCCACAACGACCGCACTCAGTGAGACGGGGCTTGCGCCGCCACCGCGCTCTTGCTTGAACTGCCGGACAATCGGCTGGAAACCACGATGGCAACGATGATCAGCGCGCCGCCGATCAGCATGCGCAGGGTCGGGTTTTCATCGAACAACAACCAGGCCAGGGTGATGCCGTAAACCGGCTCCAAGGCGAACACCACTGACGCGGTCCGGGCTTTGATCACCGCCAGGCTGGCGACGAACAAGCTGTGGGCAACGCCGGTACAGAACACCCCGAGCAGGCCGATCCACAGCCAGTCGATGGCTCGCACTTCGCTCAACTGGGGCGCCGCCACCGGCAGCAGGCAGATCGCAACCACCACGTTCTGACACAGAGCCGCCTGCACCGGCGCAATGCGTCCCGAACTGGCGCGGTTGGTCAGGGACAGCAGGGCGAACAACAAGCCGGAAGCCACCGCCCACAACAGGCCGGTGGTGGCGCCGCTGGCCAGATCGAAATCCGGCGTGACCAGCACCAATCCGATGCTGACCAGTACCACCAAGAGGATTTCATTGGCGCGGATGCGCTCGCGGAAAATCAGCCCTTCGAGGATCACGGTAAACGCCGGGAAGCTGGCAAACCCCAGGGTCGCGATTGCCACCCCGGCGACCTTCACCGAGATGAAAAAACTCACCCAGTGCCCGGTCAGCAGCAAGCCACTGAGCAGCAGGCGCCGCAGGTCCACGGCGTCGAGTTTCTGCCAACGGGTACCGCTGGCGAACCGTGCAAAAAACGCCAGGGCGAGGACAGCAAACGCGGCACGGCCGAACACGATGATGGCCGGCGAAGCGGCGGCGAGTTTGCCGAATACGCCGGTCAGGCCAAACATCAGTGCACCGATATGCAGAGCGCCTAGGGCGGTACGGGGAGTCATTGCAATCCTTGATAAACGAATCGAATCCGGCCGACAACCATCGGCCCCTGTAGGAGCTGCCGAAGGCTGCGATCTTTTGATCTTGATCTCCAAAAACAAGATCAAAAGATCGCAGGCTTCGGCAGCTCCTACATTAAATCGTGCCGGGCCGGTTATGTCTGTCGCCAGACTCGCGTCATTTGTCGCCAGCCTCGCGGCGTAATTGACCGGGCGACGCTCCGAACTCGCGCAGCACTGCTGCGGCGAATGCACTCTGCGAGCTGTAACCGACCCGACAGGCAATCTCGCCAATGGGCAGCGCCGAATCGCGCAACAGGTGCACGGCAATGTGCAGCCGACGACTGCGGATGTAGTCCATCGGCGTTTGTCCGCATTCCGCCACGAACCGCGCATGCAAGCGGGCGCTGGACAGGCCGGCAATGCGCGCCAGATCGGCGACTTGCAGTGGATAGGCCGCGTATTGATCGATGTGCGCATTCAACGCCGAATAGGGCAGGCGCCGACCGCCCACACTGTCGGGTTTGGCATTGTTCAGGCTGGCCAGCAACAACACCGCGCCTTGCTGCGCAATCAGCGGATCACTGATCTGACTGCCCGCCAGCCAACTCACCAGCTGGCTTTGCCCGGCGTCCAGCGACAGGCGCCCGGCACTGCCGAGCAAGCGGCGGCTGGCTTCGGCGTGATCGCCAAGGGACTGCGAAACCCACTGCTCGCTCGGCACATCCAGCACCAGGCAACGACTGCCACGGGCGCTGTCGCAGGCATGATGCGCGCCCGACGGCACCACCACGAAACTCTGCTGCACCACCTGACTACCATGCCCTTCGACCTCGAAGTCCAGCGCGCCCGACAGCCCGAACACCAGTTGCGCGTGGTCGTGGCTGTGGACGATCAGGTCATGGGTGTACTGGCGTAGCGTGAGGATCGGTCTCATCGCAGGTCTCCTGTGCTGGTCGCCAGTCTACACCGGGTGCGTTCCGACTCGCGCTGTCACAGGACTGACTTGCGATTGTCATGGGCAATTCACCCGACCGGCGCAAGCTTGCCAAAACTTGTCCTGAGGGTTGCCCATGACCAGCGCCGAGCTCGCCAAACCCAGCCGTAAGCAACGTGTGCGGACCTTGTGGATTTCCGATGTGCATTTGGGCACCCGGGACTGCCAGGCCGAACACCTGTCGCAATTTCTCAAGGGCTACCATGCGGACAAGGTCTATCTGGTCGGCGACATCATCGATGGCTGGAAACTGCGCAGCGGCATGTATTGGCCCCAGGCGCACACCAATGTGATTCGTCGCCTGCTGACCATGAGCAAGCGCGGCACGGAAGTGATCTACGTCACCGGCAACCATGACGAATTCCTGCGCCGTTATTCGAAGCTGATTTTGGGCAACATCCAGTTAGTGGACGAAGCCGTGCACGTGACCGCCGATGGTCGTCATCTGTTGGTGATTCACGGCGACCAGTTCGACGTGATCACCCGCTACCACCGCTGGCTGGCGTTCCTCGGCGATTCGGCCTACGAATTCACCCTGACACTCAACCGCTGGCTCAATCATTGGCGTGCCCGTTATGGCTATGGCTACTGGTCGCTGTCGGCGTACCTCAAGCACAAGGTCAAGACCGCCGTCAGCTTCATCAGCGATTTTGAAGAAGCCATCGCCCACGAATGCGTTAAACGCGAGTTGCACGGCGTGGTGTGCGGACACATTCACCATGCCGAGATTCGCAAGGTTGGCGGGGTGGATTACCTCAATTGCGGGGATTGGGTGGAGTCATGCACGGCACTGATCGAGCATTGGGATGGCTCGATCGAGCTATATCGATTGGCCGATGCCCAAGCGCGGGAGGCCGAGTTGAAGGCAATTAAAGTCACAGAGCCGGCGTAACTTGCGAGAAATAGAGTGCCTGGACGGGCCTCTTCGCGAGCAAGCCCACACACATTGGATCTGCCGTGGTCCACAAATGTTGTGCTCACAGAAAATCCAATGTGGGAGCGGGCTTGCTCGCGAATGGACCGCGTAGCGGTCCCCGACATTCTTCAGGCCGGCGCGTGTTCTTCCATCGCTGCCTTGTAAATTGAATTCTTCGGCTGCGCAAATAGCCGCTCGAGCATCGGTTCGAAGAAACTCAGCGGCAGTGTGTCGTACGCTGGATCAAACGCCGCCGCATCATATCGGGCACAAAACTCGATGGTCGCCTGATACTGCGGATGACCACTGAATTGCTCGCGCAAATGCCGATCCATGCCCAAGTGATGGAAGAAGTAATAACCCTGGAAAATCCCGTGCTTCTCCACCATCCACAGGTTCTCGGCGCTGACGAACGGCTTGAGGATCGCCGCGGCGATGTCCGGATGATTGTAGGAACCCAGCGTGTCGCCGATGTCATGGAGCAGGGCGCAGACCACATATTCTTCGTCGCGACCATCGCGCCAGGCACGGCTGGCGGTTTGCAGGGAGTGGGTCAGACGATCCACCGGGAAACCGCCGAAATCCCCCTCCAGTAACTTCAGGTGCGCCACGATCCGTTTGGGCAATTGCCGGGCATAGGCGCTGAAATCTGCGGCGATGATCGCCCAGTCTTCCTGCGTGCCGTCCTGCATATGGGTAAAACGGGCGTGGGCATTCATCGGCTATCCTCTTGTTCGGATCGAAGGGATGTGTTGAGTGTAGGGCTTGGATCCAACGCTGCATTGGCTACACAAGACGCTTTTGTAACTCAGGGAGCCTAGAACGGCACGCGACCCAGAATCATGTCGCGGTACATGACGAAATCGCCGAGCAGGCTGTAAAGAGGATGCTGGAAGGTGGCTGGGCGATTCTTCTCGAAGAAGAAATGCCCGACCCAGGCGAAGCTATAACCGGCCAGCGGCAGGGCCAGCAACATCCACCATGCGCCGTTGCCGATGGTCAGAGCCAGAATGAAAATAACCACAGAGGTGCCGACAAAGTGCAATCGTCGACAGGTGCTGTTGCGATGTTCGCTGAGGTAATACGGGTAAAACTCAGCGAAGCTATTGAAACGCTTGATGTTTTCCACGACTGCAATCTCTGTGGTAGCTGCGCACGCGACAAGTTGTTCTGCGGATAGCTTATTTAAGTCTAGAGTGATCATTGGTATCAGCCAGTGACAATAGGCGCCACTTTAGTATCCTTGGGTATTGGGTCGTGGCATGCGGCCATCACGTAGTAAACCGCCATGAGCGAACGAACGACTTCTGCAAGCTGGGCGATGGGGATTGTCAAAGCACTGGAAATGGACGGCCTGGATTGCCGGGTTCTGTTCAAGCAGTTAGGGCTCGACTATGCGGCACTGGATGACCCGGATGCGCGCTTCCCGCAAGATTCCATGACGCGGCTTTGGCAGCGCGCGGTCGAGCTGTCCGGCAACCCGGCGATCGGCCTGAACATGGGCAAGGTGGTGCGACCGGCGTCCTTCCATGTCGCCGGTTATGCCTTGATGTCCAGCCAGACCCTGGCCGAAGGCTTTCAACGTCTGGTGCGTTATCAGCGCATCATCGCCGAAAGTGCCGACTTGAGTTTCCGATTGCTGGATGAGGGTTATGCGCTGATTCTGACAGTGCATGGCGACCACTTGCCGCCGACCCGACAGAGTGCCGAAGCATCAATGGCCTGCGCCCTGGCACTTTGCGGCTGGCTGACCGGCCGTACACTCCAGCCGCGCAAAGTCTTGCTGCAAGGCGATAACCCCGTTGATCTTGAACCCTATAAACAAGCTTTCCACGCCCCGTTGATGTTCAACGCGCCCTATGACGCCTTGATTTTCGAGCGCGCTGACATGGAGGCACCGCTGCCCACTGCCAACGAGGCCATGGCGCGGCTGCACGACCGGTTTGCCGGCGAGTACCTGGCGCGGTTTTCCGAGAGCCGCGTGACCCACAAGGCGCGGCAAGTGTTATGCCGTCTTTTGCCCCAGGGCGAACCCAAGCGTGATGCAGTGGCCCAGACGCTGCACTTGTCGCAACGCACCTTGCAGCGTCGCCTGCAGGAAGAAGGCACGAGTTTTCAGACGTTGCTGGATGACACCCGACGTGAACTGGCCGAGCAATACCTGGCGCAACCGAACATGACCCTGCTGGAAATTGCTTACCTGCTGGGATTTGCCGATCCGAGCAACTTCTTCCGCGCCTTCCGACGCTGGTTCGATTCCACGCCCGGCGAATACCGGACGCGGCTGATGGAAGCGCCCATGCCGATCAGTGACGCCAGAACGCCGGGATACACAGGACAAACACCGTAATGATCTCCAGCCGGCCCAGCAGCATGCCAAACGAGAGAATCCACTTCGCGGCATCTGGCAGGCTGGCGAAGTTACCCGCCGGGCCAATCGTTTCGCCAAGCCCCGGGCCTACGCCAGACACCGTGGCGGCCGCGCCGGTCAATGCGGTCATCCAGTCCACGCCCAGTAGCGACAGCAGCAGTGCGATGACACAAATGGTGATGGCGAAGAAGAACGAAAAGGTCAGGATCGAGCGCACGATCTCTTCGTCGAGACGGTGGCCGTTGTATTTCTGCTTGATCACCGCGCGCGGGTGAATCAACTGGTTAAGGTTGGCCTTGAGCAGAATGTAGGCAACCTGGAAGCGGAAAATCTTGATCCCGCCAGCGGTCGAACCCGAGCAGCCGCCAACAAACCCCAGATAAAAGAACAGCATCAGTGAGAAATTGCCCCAGAGGCTGTAGTCCCCCAATGCGAAACCGGTGGTGGTCACTACCGACGTCACGTTCAGCGCCACATGCCGTAAGGCTTCCAGCCAATGCAGCTGGGTGGTCCACCAGTACCAGGTGCCGAGTACCAACCAGGTCACCAGCAACATACCGAGCAGGCCTTGAACCTGTTCATCCTTGATCAGTGCCCGACGGTTACCACGTAACGTGGAGACATAAAGGGTGAACGGCAGGGCACCGAGAATCATGATGACGACGGCGACCCAATGCACCGCAGGCTCCGGCCACTTGGCCAAAGACTTGTCGGAGGTGGAGAAGCCGCCGGTGGAAATCGCTGACATCGCATGGTTGATGGCATCGAACAGGTTCATCCCGGCCCACCAGAAGGCCAGGCTGCCGAAAATGGTGATGCCTACGTAGGCCGCAACGATCAAACGCGCCACCATGTGTGAACGGGGCATGACCTTTTCGGAACGGTCCGACGACTCGGTCTGAAACAGCCGCATGCCACCGATGCGCAGCAGGGGCAGAATCGCTACCGCCATGCCGATAAAGCCGATGCCACCGATCCAGTGCAGCAATGAGCGCCACATCAGGATGCCGGGGGACATGGTGTCCAGGCCGTTGAGCACTGTCGCTCCGGTGGCGGTGATGCCGGACATGCTTTCGAAGAACGAGTCGGTGTAGCTGATGTTCTGGGTCAACAGGAATGGCAGGGCGGCGAAGATGCACACCACCAGCCAGCTACTGACGGTCAGCAGGTACATGTCTCGCGGACGCAGATGGATGTGCTCGGGGCGCCCGGGTATCACTAAGGCCAGGCCGGCGACAAAGGTGATCATGCTCGCCCAGAGGAACGACGGCAGATCGCTGGTGCGCTCGAAGATCACCAGCGTGGCCATGGGCACGACCATGGCGATGGCCAGCGTGATCAGGAAGATGCCGATGATGAAACCAATGATCCGTAAGGTCGGCAACGCCATGAAGTCCGCTCGGGCTGATAGTAGGAAGGGCGCCATTCTACCTGCGGGGCAGGGCATGTAAACCGACGCCGTCGCGACAGTTGACGCTAGAATAGCCAAACATTTTCTACAGGAGGTGGCCGATGCAGGCTCTCGACGCTTTGCTCAACCGTGTTTCCGTCCCACGACTGCTCGATCCGGCACCCACTGCCGAGCAGCGCGAAGTGCTGTTTGCCGCCGCGATGCGCGCGCCAGACCATGGCCACTTGCAGCCTTGGCGCTTCCTGACAGTCGAAGGCGCGGCGCGCGAGCAGATGGGCGAGTTGCTGGCCGAGGCGGCGAAACTGCAAAACAGTGATGTGTCCGAAGCCTTGCTGGACAAGGCGCGCAATGGCCCGCTGCGTGCGCCGCTGGTGGTTGTGGTGATTGCGCGATTGCAGGAACACGCCAAAGTGCCGAAGTCCGAGCAATTACTGGCAGCTGGCTGTGCCGCTCACGGGATTTTGCTGGCCGCTTATGCGCAAGGCATTGGCGCGGTGTGGCGCACCGGTGAGCTGGCTTATTCGGCGCATGTGGCCAAAGGTTTGGGATTGGCGGAAGGGGAACAGGTGATTGCGTTTCTTTACCTGGGCACGCCGCAGAAAGAGCCACGGGTGGCGGAGAAGGTCGATCTGGCCGAGTTTGTCAGCGCTTGGTCCGGTAAGGTCTGAAGATCAAAAGATCGCAGCCTCGTTTCACTCGACAGCTCCTACAGGGATAGGTAGGAGCTGTCGAGTGAAACGAGGCTGCGATCTTTTTGCATCACCACCGAATTTAAGGTTGCACCACCGCCCCCGGCACCAACGGCAATTCCAGGCTGGCAACAAACCCGCCTTCCGGGTGATTGGCCAGCACAAGACTGCCGCCATGACGCTCCGCCGCACGACGCGCAATGGCCAGCCCGAGGCCATGCCCGGCCGTGGTCTGCCCCGGTGCCCGATAGAACGGTTCAGCCAGTTGATTCAAATGCGCGCTCTCTACACCGGGGCCATGATCGCGCACGCTGACCACAATCCTGTCGCCCTGGCGAGACGCCTGCATTTCGATCGGTTGCCCGACCGGGTTAAAACGCTGGGCATTGCGCAGCAGGTTGTCCACGGCGCGCTCGATCATGGTCGGCCAGCCTTTGAGGTTCAGTTGCGGCTCGACTTCAAGGCGCACGTTCTGCTCGGGCGAACCCAACTGAGCGTCCTTTTGCAGGGTAGTGAGCAGCGCATTGAGATCGACCTCTTCAGCACTGGCGTTATCGGCATCGACGCGCGCCAGTACCAGAATTTCGCTGATCAACGCTTCCAGTCGATCGCATTCACGGGTCAGGCGTGGCCAGAGTTTTCCCCGTTCCTCAGGATTGGCCCGCTCGGCCAATGCCAAGGCAATGCGCAATCGGGCCAAGGGTGAACGTAATTCGTGAGACACGTCCCGCAATAATTGCCGCTGGCTGCCGATCAGGCTTTGCAGGCGTGCGCCCATGCGATTGAAGTCGTTGGCCAGCACGCCAAATTCATCCCGGCGGTTGGCCAGTTGCGCCAGGCTGTTCTGTTGATACGTGGTCTGCCCCAGATCATGCACGGCGCTTCGTAAACGGCTCAGGGGGCGCGTGATGGAAAAGGTCACCAGCAAGCTGAACAGAGTCAGCACCACCAGCGCGATGCCCAATGCACTCAATGGCCAGAGCAGGCTTTCGCGATGCCAGGCGTCCAGTTCCGGGTGCGGAACGCGATAGATCAGCAGATAGGTGTCGCCTGTCTTGGCGCTGGTGTATTCATCGGTCAGACGCCGCCATGGCAGGCGTCGATCATTGTTGTTCTGCCGTGCTTCGAAGGCCGCCGCCCGCGGTGGAAAGGTACCGCGTACCACCGGGTCACCTGCCTCGTTGAGCACTTGAACGTTGATGTGATACTGACGCTTGCGCTGTTCCAGAATGTCCTGGGCGGCTTCTTCTCCCTGGCTTTCGTAGGTTTGCGTCCACTGTTCGGCCAAGGTGTTGAGGCCTGGGTGGCGACTGAGAATCCACGCGTCCTGGTTGAGCATGTGCCCGAGCAGGATGGAAAGCCCTGCAACCAGAGCGATGGCCAGCCAGAAGCTGGCCAGGATACGCCAGAACAATGAGCGCACAGAAAATCCTCAACTAGCGCAAATCCATGTGAGAGCGGACCCTGTGATGAGGGGGCCCGTGTGGCGAGGGGGCTTGCCCCCGTTCGGCTGCGAAGCAGTCGTAAACCATTACCTGCGGTTTAACTTTGAAATGTCGGGGCCGCTTCGCGACCCAACGGGGCGATACGGCGGTCCGACAAGCCCCCTCGCCACACAAGCCCGCTCCCACATTAGACTGAGAGGCAACAGACCCAACGGCGTTAGCCGTCGGGTCCGGGGTCAGCGCATTATTGCGCTTTTTGCGCTTGCTGCGCTTTCCAGGCCTTGAACTCGGCCCATTCGGCGCGACGCTCAGCCTTTTTCTTCTGGATCTCGTCGAATTGCTTCTGTTGATCCGGTTTCAGCAGTGCACGAACGTCGGCTTCGGCTTTCTTGTGCCTGGCCGCCATCTCGTCTTTCAGGGCTTTCTGATCGGCTGGCGAGAGTTTTTCCAGGTATTTGTCGACCAATTGCTGACGCTCATGCATCTGCTCGCCCATGATCTTACGGATTTGCTCGCGCTGTTCGCGGCTCAGGTCCAGTTGGCTGTAAGGGCCTTTACCGTGCATGCCGTGCATCTGACCGCCGTGGCGTGAGCCGTCCATGTGGTCACCCATGGGACCTGCGCCTTCAGGCATGGCCATGGCAACGGTCGGCAGGGCGGCAGCAAACATCAGAGCGATAAGAGTCTTGCGCATGGTGTATCTCCTTGTCTCGTTCCCGGTACGTTCCGGATGTGTGCAGATTACGCAGATCAAGGTCAGCGGCGGTCAGCGGAGCGTAAAGCTTGGGTAAAGATGATTTTCTATCTTCCTGACAATTCCACGATGCACCACGGTGCGGCGTAGGAGCTGCCGAAGGCTGCGATCTTTTGATTTTGCTTTTTACCGGCCAAGATCAAGATCAAAAGATCGCAGCCTTCGTCAGCTCCTACAGGGGATCGCAAGTCGTGCCTGGATTCAGAGGTTGTAGTAGTAACCGCGACTGCGCAGGGCCACGATGCGCGGGCGGCCGTCGGGGTGTGGGCCGATTTTTTTGCGCAGGTTGCTCACGTGCATGTCCAGGCTGCGGTCGTACAGGGTCAGTTTGCGACCGAGGGCGATTTGTGCCAGTTCCTGTTTATCCAGCGGTTCGCCGGGTTGCTTGAGCAGGGCTTCGAGCAGACGGCTTTCGGAGACGGTGAGGGTGAATTCCTGTTCATCGATGCTGACCACGCCACGCACCGGGCTGAAGCACAAGTCACCCAATTCGAGCTGGCTGGAAACTGCCGTCGGATGACTACGGCGCAACACTGCGCGCAGGCGGGCTGTCAGTTCCCGCGGGTCGCACGGCTTGGCCAGGTAATCATCGGCACCGAGTTCCAGGCCGAGAATGCGGTCCAGCGGCTCGCCACGGGCCGACAGCATCAGCACTGGCAGTTCCGGATGGTCGTTGCGCAGTTGCTTGAGCAGTTCCAGGCCACTGCCGTCCGGCAGCATCACGTCCAGCACCACGGCCGCCGGGGACGTTTCAGCCAACGCACGGCGTGCGCTCTGACCATCGTGGCAGGCGCGGACCTGAAAGCCTTCCTGGCTCAGCCAACTACTCAAGAGCTCACACAGCTCCTGATCATCATCAATTAATAACAGCTCGCTCATGACTCACTCAATTTAGCCATTGCCGACGTTTTCTACGTGCACCACTGGCGAAGATACCGCAGAGCAGCGCCAATAGCGCTACTCCGGCCCCAATCACGAACCACTGTTGCTGATCTGTCAGCAGGCGTGGCAGCGGGCTGGCCTGGATTTCCTTGAGTTGCAGCTTCAGGCGCTGATTCTCTTGGCGCAACCGGCTCAACTGAGCGCTTTCGCGTTCGCCATCGGTATTTTGCAATTGTTTGCTCAATGCTTCTCGTTGCTGCTCGCTTGCTTTCAAGCGCTGCTGCAACTCGGTGATCTGGCTGCCGGCACTCAAGGACAGCGGCGTGGAATTGCCAACATCGACGCTTTCTTCACCGTGGGCGGGCGCCATGATCGACAACGTCACCAACATCAGACACAACGGACCTTTGCGCATCGCAACTCCTGATTCCAATACGGGTATTGGGCAGGTTGTCGGCCGGTAAACGAGAATAATGAGCGATTGAACGCGCGATGAACCGACAAGGTTCATCGCGCAACAGAGCACTAAGGCAGGACTTGCTTGAACGGCTTGACCAAAACGTTGGCGTAGACGCCTGCGGCTATGTACGGATCAGCGTCGGCCCAGGCTTGGGCGGCGCTCAAGGAATCGAATTCGGCAACGATAAGGCTGCCGGTGAAACCCGCCGCGCCCGGATCATTGCTGTCGACGGCCGGGTGCGGGCCGGCCAATACGATGCGACCTTCATCTTTAAGCACTTCCAGGCGCTCAAGGTGTGCAGGCCGTGCGGCCAGGCGGGCTTGCAGAGAGTTGGCAACGTCTGTGGCAATGATTGCGTAAAGCATGTCAGTCCTCGGTTTTTGGCGTGGTGGTATCGGCGTCGTGCAGGTGGCGGGACAGGTAAATGCCCTGGGCGACCAGGAACAGCAACGTCATGCCCAGGCTGCCGAAGACTTTGAAGTCGACCCAGTAGCTCTGGAAGGTGAACGCAACGAACAGGTTGGCGGCGCCGCAAAACAGGAAAAACCCGATCCAGGCGATGTTCAGACGGGTCCAGACCGGCTCTGGCAGGGTCAGTGCGTGGCCCATGATGCGTTTGATCAGCAGTTGGTCACCGATGAAGTGGCTGCCGATGAACCCGAGGGCGAACAGCCAGTTGACCACCGGGGCTTTCCATTTCAGGAACGTCTCGCTGTGGAACGCCAAGGTCAGGCTCCCGAAGACCAGGCAGGCGATGAGGGTAAGCCACTGGCTCTTCTCCAGCGTGCGCTGCTTGATGAACAGCGTGCCGTAAACCACCAGGGAGCTGATGATCAGCACGGCGGTGGCGCTGTAAATACCACCGACAGACAGTTGAAAACCGCCGATGTCGACGACCTGAGGATCGATTTTGAAAGCGATGAAAAACAGCAGAAGCGGGATGAAGTCGATGAATTGTTTCACAGTGGCAGCCAGAAGCAGGATGTGGCGGCATAATAACAAACATATTGACGCGCGATAGCGTCAGCTGATTTGAGGTTACACAGTCCTGTGAATGTTGATTTGCACTGTCATAGCACGGCTTCCGACGGCGCCCTCGCGCCCGCGGTACTGGTCGCGCGTGCGTTCGAGAAAGGCGTGCGAGTCCTGGCCTTGACCGATCACGACACCCTTGAAGGCCTCGACGAGGCCCGTAGCGCCGCGACGGCGCTGGGGATGCAACTGGTCAATGGGGTTGAATTGTCCTGCACCTGGGGCGGGGCGACTATTCACGTTTTGGGCTACGGTTTCGACGTCAATGCGCCGCCGTTGGTCGAGGCCATTGCAAAATTGCACGATGGCCGCTGGCTACGGTCCGAAGAAATAAGCCGCAAGTTGGCGTTGAAAGGCATGCCGGGGGCGCTCGACGGCGCTCGGGCCATTCAACAGGAGCTGGGCGACAGCGGTAACGCGCCGGCCCGTCCGCACTTCGCCGACTGGATGGTGCGTGAAGGTTTCGTCAAGGATCGCGCCGAAGCGTTCCGCAAATGGCTGGGCGCCGGCAAACTGGGCGACGTCAAACAACACTGGCCGACCCTGGAAGACACCGTCGCAACCCTGCGCGCCGCGGGTGCCTGGGTCAGTCTGGCGCATCCCTGGCACTACGATTTCACTCGCAGCAAGCGTCGCCGCCTGATTGCCGACTATATTCAAGCAGGGGGCCACGCGATTGAAGTGGTCAATGGCCATCAGCCCGCCGAACAGGTGGGCAGTTTGGCGATTCTAGCCCGCGAGTTTGGTCTGCTGGTCAGTGCCGGCAGTGATTTTCATGGCCCTGGAGGCTGGTCCGAGATCGGTGAATACCGCCCGATCCCGGAGGATCTGCCACCACTGTGGTGTCGATTCAAACATGACCCAATTATTGCCGTCGTCTGAACAGGTAGAGAATGTGAGTCAATTTTTCCAGATTCATCCGGAAAACCCGCAACCGCGCCTGATCAAACAGGCTGTCGAGATCATCCGCAACGGCGGGGTGGTGATTTATCCCACAGACTCTTCCTACGCCATTGGTTGCCAGATCGGCGACAAAAACGCCGTGGAGCGCGTGCGTCGGCTGCGTCAGCTGGATGACAAGCACAACTTCGCGCTGATCTGCAGCGACCTGTCGCAGTTGGGGTTGTTTGCCAAGATCGATACCGGCACCTTCCGTGTGCTCAAGGCTCACTTGCCTGGCCCTTACACCTTCATTCTTAACGCCACCCGCGAAGTCCCGCGGCTGTTGCTGCACCCGAAAAAACGTACCATCGGCCTGCGTGTACCGAGCCATCCGATTGCCCTGGCGCTGCTGGAGCAACTCGGCGAGCCGCTGATGAGCGTGACCCTGATCATGCCCGGCGACACCGATCCGCTGACCGATCCCTATGAGATGCGTCAGTTGCTTGAGCATCAGGTGGACCTGATCATCGACGGCGGTTTCGGCGGGATCAAGGCATCCACCGTGATCAGCCTCGCCGACGGCGAACCGGAAGTTCTGCGTGTCGGTTGCGGCGACCCTGCGCCTTTCATGGCCGAGGCCTAGATGTCTGCAGTAGAACCCGTCGACAGCCAGACCGGTGCCCAGCAAGAACTGCCTTTCGCCATGGTCTATGGCCAGGCAGTCATGGAAATGCCGCTGGACCTGTACATCCCGCCGGATGCGCTGGAGGTCTTTCTTGAGGCCTTCGAAGGCCCGCTCGACTTGCTGCTGTACCTGATCCGCAAACAGAACATCAACATCCTCGACATCCCGGTGGCGGAAATCACCCGTCAGTACATGGGCTATGTCGAGTTGATGCAGTCGGTGCGCCTGGAGCTGGCCGCCGAGTACCTGGTGATGGCCGCGATGCTCGCCGAGATCAAGTCGCGGATGCTGTTGCCCCGTGCCGAGACGATCGAAGACGAAGAGGACGATCCTCGCGCCGAGCTGATTCGCCGCTTGCAGGAGTACGAACGCTTCAAGGCTGCGGCCGAAGGCATCGATGGTCTGAGCCGCGTCGGCCGCGACGTGGTGGTGCCCAAGCTCGATGCCCCGCAAGCGCGGGCGCGCAAACTGTTGCCGGATGTAAGCCTGGAAGAATTGCTGATGTCCATGGCCGAGGTCCTGCGCCGTGGCGACATGTTCGAAAGCCACCAGGTCAGCCGTGAAGCGCTGTCCACTCGCGAGCGCATGAGCGATGTACTGGAACGGCTCAAGGGTGGCGGTTTTGTACCCTTTGTCGAGCTGTTCACCGCTGAAGAAGGGCGCCTGGGGGTGGTGGTGACCTTTATGGCGATCCTCGAACTGGTCAAGGAATCCTTGGTCGAGCTGGTGCAGAATGAGCCGTTCGCGGCGATCCATGTCCGGGCCCGAGCCGAATAACGAGTTGAATCATGAACCTGACTGAACCCCGCGAGCTGGCGCCACTGCTCGAAGCCTTTCTGTTGGCCTCGGGAAAACCGCAATCGCTTGAACGCCTGTTCGAACTGTTCGAAGAAGGCGAGCGCCCCGAGCCCCCTGTATTCAAGAAAGCGCTGACGATTCTGGCCAAATCCTGCGACGGCCGTGCTTTCGAGCTGAAGGAAGTCGCCTCCGGGTATCGCCTGCAAATCCGCGAAAAGTTCGCGCCGTGGGTCGGGCGTTTGTGGGAAGAGCGGCCGCAACGCTATTCCCGCGCCATGCTCGAAACCATGGCCCTGATCGCCTATCGCCAGCCGATCACCCGAGGCGAGATCGAAGACGTGCGCGGCGTGGCCGTCAACAGCCACATCGTGAAAACCCTGCTGGAGCGTGAGTGGATCCGCATCGTCGGTTATCGCGACGTACCCGGCAAACCGGCGATGTTCGCCACCACTAAGGCGTTTCTCGATCACTTCAACCTGAAAAACCTCGACGACCTGCCACCGCTCGCCGAACTGCGTGAGCTGGAACCTGATCCTGTGCTCGATTTCGACGACGCTCCGGTTCCGCAAGGTTTGCAGGAACTGGCCGATGCCAGCGCTGAGCCGGAGGAGCCCAAGGAAGAAACCAGTTTCCACACACTGTTGCTGGAACTGGACACCATGGAAGAGGGGCTCAAGACCGACTTCGACGATTTGCTGCGCGATGGGGCGGTGACCGAGACTGAAGGGGAGTCGGCAGAGCCTAAGCCTGAAGTCGAAGTTGAACCTCAGGTCGAAGCTGAAGACGAAGACGAAGACGAAGACGAAGACGAAGACGAAGACGAAGACGAAGACGAAGCCCAACCAGAACCAGAACAGGAAGATGACATTCTTGGCGTTGCCGAAGCTCGCGAAAAGCTCCTGGCCGCCGTTGCCGCTCTCGAACAATCGAAACCCGAGCCCGAGCTGACTGACGAAGAAGCCGAAGCCAAGGCCCTCGCCGAAGCGATCGAAAGCGAACGCCGCCTACTCGAAGACTGACACGAACCCAATGTGGGAGCGGGCTTGCTCGCGAAGGGGGAGTGTCAGTCGACGTCTGTGTTGCCTGATACACCGCTTTCGCGAGCAAGCCCGCTCCCACATTGGTTCTCTATTGAATTCGAAATTGACGCCACCGGTCGGCGGAAAATCAAGTAGGTCTTCAATGATCAGCTAGTCTCTGATGCGCGAACGTCTCCATGAGCGTATGATTCGCGACCCTTTGGCGATCTTCGTCAAACGACCAGCTTTCACATCTTCAGGCAAAAGCCTGAACAGACCACACCGGGAGGTGCCCAGATGAGTATCAACGACCAGAAAGACGACCAGGAAATCGGCCCTGCAGGCGAAAAGCTGCAGAAAGTCCTCGCCCGTATCGGCGTCGGCTCGCGCCGTGACGTAGAAGCCTGGATCAGCCATGGCCGCATCAAGGTCAATGGCAAAGACGCCACCCTCGGCCAGCGCGTCGACCTGCATGACGCCATCACCATCGATGGCCGTGTGATCAAGCGCGAAGAAGCCGCCGAGTCGGTACGTCGCGTGATCATGTACAACAAGCCCGACGGTGAAATCTGCACCCGTAACGACCCTGAAGGTCGTCCGACCGTGTTCGACAAGATGCCGCGCCCCAAAGAAGGTCGCTGGATCAACATCGGTCGTCTGGACATCAATACCACCGGTTTGCTGATGTTCACTACCGACGGTGAATTGGCCAACCGCCTGATGCACCCCTCCTACGAAATGGACCGTGAATACGCGGTACGTGTACGTGGCGAAGTCGACGACGAGATGATTGAACGCCTGAAAGCAGGCGTGGTGCTCGAAGACGGCCCGGCCAAGTTCACCGACATCAAACAGGCTCCGGGTGGCGAAGGTTTCAACCACTGGTACCACTGCGTGGTGATGGAAGGTCGTAACCGCGAAGTCCGTCGACTGTGGGAATCCCAGGGCTTGGTGGTCAGCCGCCTGAAGCGCGTGCGTTTCGGTCCGGTGTTTCTCAACTCTGACTTGCCGATGGGCCGCTGGCGCGAAATGAGCCAGTACGAAGTCGACATTCTCAGTGCCGAAGTCGGCCTGACTCCGGTGGCGATGCCGCAAATGAACGCCAAGAGCAAAGACAAGCTTGAGCGTATGCAGCGCAAATCGTCCCGTCCGGTGGGCAAGACCGAACGCGTGCGGACCCTGCGTCCAGCCGCGGGTTCGACCGCTGTCAGCCCGCGTGAATCCCGCGAGCCACAGATCGAAGGCGAGCGGCCGGCCCGCAAGCCGGCGCCACGTCAGGATGGCGAGCGCGGTCCACGCACTCCGCGTCCGGCCAACGGTCGCACTGAGCGTGGCGAAGGCCGTGGCGCTCCGTCCGGTGGTCGTAGCGATCGCGGCGCGCCTGCCGGTCGTGGTACGCCTGTGGCAGAGCGCCCGGCCGACACCAAGCGCCCGGCCAAGCCGGCACCGAAGAAACGCCCAGGCATCGTACTGGTCGACCGTGACGCGCCATCGGGCAAACGCCGCGGCGCGCCAGCCGGTTCCGGCCAGCGCCCGGGCTTCGGTCGTCGCAAGCCTGAGTAATCGGTAAGCGCTGCATGAAAAACGCCATCCCTCGGGATGGCGTTTTTTTTGGGCTGGTAAACCGGTTTCAGAAAGCAGGTGAACCTGTGGCGAGGGAGCTTGCTCCCGCTGGGTCGCGAAGCGGCCCCAGAACCATTCACCTCGTTATGTCTGGTAAACCGCGTCGGCAGGTTTTGTGGCTGCTGCGCAGCCGAGCGGGAGCAAGCTCCCTCGCCACAGGGTCAGGCGTTGCTTAAAACACAAACCGCCGATCAAACACCGGGTCATCATCCAGCGCCAACACGCCACTGGAGAAGATCAGGTCCAGATGATGGCTACCCTTGGCGCCTCCGCCCAACCCCAGGTGCAAGCCGCAATGGCGCTCCTCGAAGCCGGCATTGCGCGCATACAAATCTTTCACGCCTTCATTGGTGCCGATCCCCAATTCCTCGATTCGTCGATTGGACGGATTGGCATCCAGGTACTTGTTGAAGTCATGTGCCAGCCCCGGCACGTCGGTGGCGATTTTGCTGATGGTGGAATTCTCGATCCATAACTCCAGCGGTGACGCCAATACGCCGTACTTGCGGGCAAACGGAATCGTACTGAGGAAAGTCCCCATAAACTTCACCCGTCCATTAATGGCCTCGCTATGAGTAGCGATCTCACCGGGCGCCAGGTCGAAGTTGCCGATACCGTTGATGTCGGTCCACTTCTTGATACTGCTCAAGGGTGTTTCGAACCACGACCCATGCTCATCTTTGAAACTCAGGGTGGTGGCGTGGGACATCCGCTGGATCAAGTGGCTGTTCAACCCGGCAATTCGCTGCGGGGTGACACTGAAAGTGTCGTAGAAGTAATCGCCGTAATCCTTGAACAGCAATGACTTCTTCCAGTTCTGCGTCATCACGCCTTGCAGCGCGCGAACAAATTCCGGGCCGTCGGGACGCGGGTTGGGCAGGGTGGAAGAGTCGTAGAAGAAAATGTACAGATCGTTGTCGGCAATTGCCTGGGTCAGCAATTCGGTGGGTTCGAGGTCCAGACGCATCGCGCTGAAGCTGAACCGTGAGCTGTTACCGGCCTGTTCGACGATGGCGCGAGTGTGTGCCTCGTAATCAGCGGTATGGCCGAGCAAGACCTTCGCCGGATTGATACCGGCAATGGCAGGGTGATGTTCGAGGTAGTAAAGGAAATGCGAGATGGCGCGTTGCTTATCCATGTAGTCCTCCCTGACAAACCGAAAAAGTGGCAGGCGCGACCGGCCGGATCGTGCCTGCCGTGATGTCTTACAGAGGCCACATCGCGGTGCCGAACGGAACAACCGCGTCGGCTTGCATCATGTCGACGGCGGCATCATGGGTCGGTGCTTCAAACCAATCGTCCAGTTGCAGTTCAGTGTCCAAGTCTTTGTCCAGTGCTTGCATGGTGAATCTCCTAGATGACTTTTAGGTAAGAACAGCGACGTGCTTTTCACTCGTTGAAGAGCACATCAACCTGCCGGTCGATGCAGTTCGGCAAGTCGCTGAAAACCTAGTTCACAGGGTTTTGGAATGCAAAAAAATAATTAAACAATTTTCATTTGAACTATTTATTCCGTTTTTCGAAAGCCATTTTTCTTAATAAAAAACAGAAAACTAAGTCGGGTATTTACTTAGGAAGCTTCCTATCGTCAATTTACAGTCAATGGGCTTATGGATCTGATTTGGAAAATTTACGTTACGCCTTGTCAATAAAACCTTACGAAAAGCGCTCTCAAACCCCGTGGAATGCCGCGAGGGAAAGGTCTGTAAGGAAAACCTTCCGTCAGTCGGCGAGTTCGTGGTCTTCAAGGGCTCTGGCGCGCTTGTTTCAGCAGCGTATGAAGGGTGAGATGCGCCCCATGCCTGTCGTGCAGGTGCATAACAAGAAGGAGGCGCAATGTACGCCGTGACTCATCTCCATCTCTCCCCCAAGGGCGCTTTTTCTGCTGCCCTTATCGATGACCTGCAAAGGTCTGACTCAATTTTTGCAGTCGCCCGAGACCCTCGAGGCGGACACAGGCAATCCCGGCAACCGACGCGCTGATCCAGCGGTGTCTGGCAGCAGGGGGTTACAGGTGTACAATGCGCCGCGTTTTAACTGTGACCCTCTGCGCAACAGCGCAAACCTCAAGGCTACTCGCTTTGTTCACTCCGCCGCGTCACGAGCGTGTCGGGTTCGATTTCGTCACAGATAAAAACAAACAGGTGACGCATGACTGTCGTAAAAACGCTGAACTCCTGGTGCCTGCGCTGGGGTTTGATCGGCGCTGCTTGAAATCGCAACTGAGCAGCAACGTCTACTGAACATCATCAAACCTTGCGTGAGACCCTTTTCATGAGTGGACAAAACTCGCATTCAGGCGAGCTGAAACGCGGCCTGAAAAATCGCCATATTCAACTGATCGCCCTCGGTGGCGCGATCGGCACCGGGTTGTTCCTTGGCTCGGCCGGCGTGCTCAAATCCGCCGGCCCGTCGATGATTCTCGGCTACGCCATCTGCGGCTTCATCGCTTTCATGATCATGCGCCAACTGGGTGAAATGATCGTCGAAGAGCCAGTCGCCGGTTCCTTCAGCCACTTCGCCCACAAATACTGGGGCGGTTTTGCCGGCTTCCTGTCGGGCTGGAACTGCTGGATCCTGTACATCCTGGTGGGCATGTCCGAGCTGACCGCGGTCGGCAAATACATCCATTACTGGGCGCCGGATATCCCGACCTGGGTCTCGGCAGCCGGGTTCTTTGTATTGATCAACCTGATCAACCTGGCCAACGTCAAAGTCTTTGGTGAGGCGGAGTTCTGGTTCGCGATCATCAAAGTCGTGGCCATCGTCGGCATGATTGCACTCGGCAGCTACCTGCTGGTCAGCGGCGACGGCGGCCCACAAGCCTCGGTGACCAACCTGTGGGAACACGGCGGCTTCTTCCCGAACGGCGTCAGTGGTCTGGTGATGGCCATGGCGATCATCATGTTCTCCTTTGGCGGCCTGGAAATGCTCGGTTTCACTGCCGCCGAAGCCGACAAACCGAAAACCGTGATCCCGAAGGCGATCAATCAGGTGATCTACCGGATTTTGATTTTCTACATCGGTGCACTGGTGGTCCTGCTGTCGCTGACGCCGTGGGACAGCCTGCTGACGACGCTGAACGCGTCCGGCGATGCCTACAGCGGCAGCCCGTTCGTGCAAGTGTTCTCGATGCTGGGCAGCGACACCGCCGCGCACATCCTCAACTTCGTGGTCCTGACCGCGGCGCTGTCGGTGTACAACAGCGGCACCTACTGCAACAGCCGTATGCTGCTGGGCATGGCCGAGCAGGGCGATGCGCCGAAGGCTCTGTCGAAGATCGACAAGCGTGGCGTACCGGTGCGTTCGATTCTGGCGTCAGCCGCCGTGACTCTGGTCGCGGTGCTGCTTAACTACCTGGTTCCGCAACATGCGCTGGAACTGTTGATGTCGTTGGTGGTGGCCACCCTGGTGATCAACTGGGCGATGATCAGCTTCTCGCACTTCAAGTTCCGTCAGCACATGGACAAGACCAAACAGACACCGCTGTTCAAGGCCCTGTGGTACCCGTACGGCAACTATGTTTGCCTGGCGTTCGTGGTGTTCATCCTTGGCGTGATGCTGCTGATCCCGGGCATCCAGATCTCGGTGTATGCGATTCCGGTGTGGGTCGTCTTCATGTGGATCTGCTACGGCATCAAGAACAAGCGCAGTGCGCAGCAGGCGTTGCTGGCCGCGGGTTCCGCTGCCAAGTAAGTGCAAAGCGCAGAAACAACAAACCCGGCCATGTGCCGGGTTTTTTGTGGGCGATGCAAAAAACTTTGAACTTGCACGGCCCCTTGTGGGAGCGGGCTTGCTCGCGAAAGCGGAGTATCAGTCGACATTAATATTGCCTGACACACCGCTTTCGCGAGCAAGCCCGCTCCCACATTTGGTCCTCTGTGTGGCGAACATTCCATACATGTCCGCGAAAGGGTCGGCCCAGTCAATCCATCATTCGCGGTATCCTGAACACCCTGATACCGGAAGCTTTTTCCATGCTGGTGATTACCAACAATGTGCATCTGCCGGATGCCGAGATCGAGTTGACGGCCATTCGCGCCCAGGGTGCCGGTGGGCAGAACGTCAACAAGGTTTCCAGCGCCGTGCACCTGCGCTTCGACATTCCGGCCTCGTCCTTGCCCGAGTTCTACAAGGAGCGGCTGCTGGCGCTGCGCGACAGTCGCATCACCAGCGACGGCGTGTTGATCATCAAGGCCCAGCAATACCGCACGCAGGAAGCCAACCGCGCCGATGCGCTGGAGCGTCTGACCGAGTTGATCCTCAGTGCCACCAAGGTCGAGAAGAAGCGCCGTCCGACCAAACCGACACTCGGTTCGAAAAAGCGTCGGCTCGAATCAAAGACCAAGCGCGGCAGCATCAAGGCTGGGCGCGGAAAGGTCGACTTTTAACGCGCTTCTCTTTCTTCACGATACTTTGGCGCCTGCCGGTACAAGTAAACGCTTAGTATCAATCCGCTCAAAGCGGCGAGGGCGGCAAACAGGAAGATCGAGGCAAAACCAAACCCTGCAGCAATCGCACCCGCCAGCGGTCCGGTGATCCCCAGCGACAAATCGATGAACAACGAATACGCCCCGACTGCCGCGCCACGGCTGGAGGCGGGCACCAGGTTGACCGCTTCCACGCCCAAGGCCGGGAACACCAGCGAAAAACCGAAACCGCTTAGCGCCGCGCCGGCCAGTGCCCAATGAGCATCGGGTGCCAGCCACAGCAGCAACAACCCGAGGGTTTCCACCGACAAGCAGGCAATCGCCACGCGAAAGCCGCCGAGGCGATTGATCAGATTACCGAACAACAATCGCGCACCGATAAAACTGGCGCCGAACAGGCTCAGGCACAGCACCGCGTTGGACCAGTGCTGAGTGGCGTAATACAGGGTGATGAATGTAGCGATGGTGCCAAAGCCGATGGAACCCAAGGCCAGACCGCAACCGTGAGGAAACACCCGCCCCAGCACGTGCATGAACGGCAGGCGTTCGCCAACAACGATCGGTGCGGCGGTTTTTGGCCAGGCCAGCGCCAAGCCCAGAACGGCCAACAGCACGATGCTCACGCCCATGCTCCATAAACCCAGTTGATTCACCAGCAGCACCCCCAGCGGCGCGCCGACCGCCAGCGCGCCGTAACTGGCGATGCCGTTCCAGGAGATGACTTTGGCGGTATTCGCCGCGCCGACCCGGCCGATGCCCCAGCCGATCGAACCGGAACCCACCAGGCTTTCCGCGCTGCCGAGTACCAAACGGCCGATCAACAGGCTGATCAGGCTTAACGTCGGCAGGCTTTGCGTCCAGGCCGAAATCAACATGAATACACCGCTCAAACCGCAGCCGGCGAGGCCGTACATCACCGCCAGTTTACTGCCCTTGTTATCGATGATGCGCCCGGCGTAAGGGCGGCTGAGCAGGGTGGCCAGGTATTGCACGCTGATCACCAGCCCGGCGATCACGGCGCCGAAACCGAGGTCGCTGTGAACGTAGCCAGGCAACACGGCCAGGGGAATGCCGATATTCAGGTAACCGATGAACGTAAACAGGACGATGGAAATGACTTGCAGCGTGACCGCCATGGGGCGCTGGGTTTCTGGCATGGGTAAAGGTCCACGGGGCAGCAGGATAGATAGGCTGCTTATGATAGCGGTGTGGACGGTCGAGGGACGTGTAAAAGTAAAACTATTTGCCGCATGGGGATGAATCAGGTGTTGGCGGGGGCAATCAGTTGCGTCGTGACCAGGGCGGCCAGCGCGTTTTCTTCGCTGCCGAAGCGGGCCAGCAACGCGGCTTGTTTCTCGGGGGAAAGGCGGTTCCAGATCTCGATCATCTTCTCGGCGGTGCCGATCAGGACGCTGGCCTGGGCTTCAGTGAAATCATCGCTCATGGTGCGGGCTCGCGGTTCAGGCAGTGTGGAAAGCGCATGTTAGCGCTTTCCACACGGTCTGGCATTGCAGGTGTATCAGTCTTCGCTGTCGGCCTGGCGGCGTTCAGGTGCTTCTTTCATTTCGGGCTGTTGGGCACCGGCTTGTTGCGTGGTTGTCTGCTCAGTTTCGTGCAGGCTTGGGAAGGGGAGATTAGGGATCTCGTGCATGTTCGCGCTCCTCGCTAAGTCTGTTGATAGATCTGGTAGATCCGCGCTTTTAAAAAAAAAGCCTGCGCAGGATACAGCAGGAGAAATGACAAATAGACTTTTATATCCATTTGTTGCGACGGATGGGATTGTCTAGACAGGTCAGCAAGAGGGGGCGACACACATTCAAGTGTGGGAGCGGGCTTGCTCGCGAAGACGGAGTGTCAGTCAACATCATCGTTGCCTGACACACCGCTTTCGCGAGCAAGCCCGCTCCCACAGGGGATGTGTAGTGTCTGATATTTATTTGCAGACGTCGGCGATAGCTTCGGCCAGCAAGTCCAGGCGCGTTGCATCAATCCCCGCCACATTAGCCCGGCCCGAGCTCACCATGTACACACTGTGATGCTCGCGTAGCTGTTTAACCTGCTCCGGCGACAAACCGGTGTAGGAAAACATCCCGCGTTGCACGCCGATGTGCGCAAATCGCTCGCGCAAGCCATGGGGTTCAAGCGCTTCGACCAGACCGCTGCGCAACTGGGCGATACGCAAGCGCATCGCTTCCACTTCGTCGGCCCAGCGGCTTTTCAGCTCTGGATCGCCGAGGATGGTCGCGACCACGGCGGCGCCATGATCCGGTGGCGTCGACCACAGGTTACGGGCGATGTTGGCCAGTTGGCTGCGGATATCCACCAGCTTGTCGGCGGTTTTCGCGCAGACGATCAGCGCGCCGGTGCGGTCGCGGTACAGGCCGAAGTTCTTCGAGCAGGAACTGGTAATCAGCACTTCCGGCAACTCGGCGGCGAACAGTCGGGTCGACCAGGCATCCTGCTCCAGGCCGTCACCGAAACCCTGATAAGCGAAGTCTATCAGTGGCAGTAAATCGCGACTGCGCACCACGTCCAGCACACGACGCCAGTCGTCATGGGACAGATCGAAACCGGTCGGGTTGTGGCAGCAGGCATGCAGCAGAACCACGTCGCCCTTGGGGGCTTCATTGAGCACCGCCAGCATCGCTTCCACATCGAGACGGTTGTCGCTGCCCACGTATGGGTAATGACTGACCTTGACCCCGGCCGCCGCGAAAATGGTTTCGTGGATCGGCCAGGTCGGGTTGCTCAACCACACGCCACGGCCCGGCAGGCATTGGGCGATGAAGTCGGCGCTTAAACGCAACGCGCCAGTGCCGCCCGGCGTCTGAGTGACGCCGGCCCGTTGTTCGGCGATCAACGCCGAATCCGCACCAAGCACCAATTCGTTGATGACTTTGCCGAACGCTACATTGCCGTGGCCGCCGATGTAGGTTTTGGTGGATTGACGATCCACCAGGTGTTGCTCGGCGAGCTTCACCGCTTCGGGAATTGGCGTCTGGCCCTGGGCGTCTTTGTAGACACCCACGCCAAGGTCGAATTTGCGCGGGTTAGGGTCCAGCGCATAGGCCTCCATCAGGCCGAGAATCGGGTCGCCGGGCACTCGGCCGATGGCGTCGAAATGCATTATTTGCGGCCCTCGGCGTTCTTCGCCACTTCGTCAGTGCGCGCGGCCATGATGAAGTCGTTGCGGTGCAGGCCTTTGATGGAGTGGCTCCACCAGGTCACGGTGACTTTGCCCCACTCGGTGAGCAGGCCTGGATGGTGACCTTCGGCCTCGGAGATTTCACCGACGGCGTTAGTGAACGCCAGTGCGTGTTTGAAGTTCTTGAACAGGAAAACTTTTTCCAGCTGCATCACCGCGTCGCGGACTTCGATGTTCCAGTCAGGGATCTGCTTGATCAGGATCGGCAGTTCTTCGTCGCTGACCTGTGGGGCGTCGGCGCGGCAGGCTTCGCAATGGGCTTGGTTCAATGTGGACATGATGTGTTCCTGAAATCGAGTGTTTTGAAAAACGGTCGTCAGTGGGATCACGCTAAAGCAAAGCGGCGATCCGTAACAGACTCACTTGATGCCAAAAGGCGCGGGTCACGCGGCTTTTGGCGGAAATTTCGGCGCATGCAACCCCAGCTGCATACCTTGCTTGACCATGCCCATGATGTCTTCGTGGGCCAGGTCGAACAGGCGCTTGAGGTTCGGCAGGACAAAATACAGCGGTTGCAAGATGTCGATGCGGTACGGCGTGCGCATGCATTCCAGCGGGTCGAAGGCTTGGTGCTCAGGCTCGTTCGACAAGCAGTAAACGGTTTCTTTGGGCGAGGACAGAATGCCGCCACCATAGATGCGCAGGCCTTGCGGCGTGTCGACCAGGCCGAACTCGATGGTCATCCAGTACAGGCGCGCCAGGTACACCCGTTCTTCCTTGGAAGCCTGTAGGCCGAGTTTGCCGTAGGTGTGGGTGAATTCGGCAAACCAGGGGTTGGTCAGCAGCGGGCAGTGGCCAAAGATCTCGTGGAAAATGTCCGGCTCTTGCAGGTAATCCAGCTCTTCGCGGGTACGAATAAACGTCGCCACCGGGAACTGCTTGTTCGCCAGCAATTCGAAAAAGGTCTGGAAGGGAATCAGTGCGGGGACTCGGGCAACCTGCCAACCGGTGGTTTCACCGAGGACCTTGTTGATTTCACCGAGTTGCGGAATGCGGTCGTGGGGCAGACCGAGTTTTTCGATACCGTCCAGGTATTCCTGGCACGCACGGCCCTCGACCACTTTCAGTTGGCGAGTGATCAGCGTGTTCCACACCGCGTGTTCTTCGGCGGTGTAGTCGATAAAACCTTGCGCATCGGGCTCACGAGCCACGTATTGCGTCTGCTTCATGCTGCTCTCCTGCTAGGGGATTCGTTCTTGTTGTGTGTACAGCTATGGACCTAGAAATACCCCAAGGCGTGCGGTGTTGCAGCAGGTGAGTGGCATGGTGAGTAGGAAAATTCATCAATTTCTGTAAATTATTCGTTACGATTTGAGCGCTATGGCGCAGGTATTGAGATTTACGGGTTTGAAAAGGCGCACAGCTGTCACATAATCTTGACGACTATTTGAGTGCCTCGGCAGAAAAATACGTCGGTCTGCCAAGTACCCCTGTGGAAGCGGGCTGTGGTGAGGGGGCTTGCCCCCGTTGGGCTGCGAAGCAGCCCCAAAATCTCTGATGCGCCAAAGATCTTGTGAGTGCTGCGCACTCAAACGGGGGCAAGCCCCCTCACCACGGCCCGCTCCCACAGGTTGTGATCAACCTCACTCACCGTTTTGTGGGCCTTTATATGCGTATCAAAGTTCACTGCCAGAACCGCATCGGTATTCTGCGCGACATTCTCAACCTGCTGGTCGAGTACGGGATCAACGTCGCTCGCGGCGAAGTGGGCGGTGAGCACGGCAATGCGATCTATCTGCACTGCCCGAACCTGATCAATATTCAGTTTCAGGCGTTGCGTCCGAAGTTCGAGGCGATTGGCGGGGTATTCGGCGTCAAACGCGTAGGGCTGATGCCCAGCGAGCGTCGGCACATGGAACTCAATGCCTTGCTCGGCGCCCTGGAGTTTCCGGTGCTGTCGATCGACATGGGCGGCTCCATCGTCGCGGCCAACCGTGCGGCGGCGCAGTTGCTTGGGGTGCGGGTGGACGAGGTGCCGGGGATTCCGCTGTCGCGGTACGCCGAGGATTTCGATTTGCCGGAACTGGTGCGCGCCAACAAGTCACGGATCAACGGCTTGCGGGTCAAGGTCAAGGGTGACGTGTTTCTCGCCGATATCGCGCCGCTGCAATCGGAGCATGACGAAAGCGAGGCCATGGCCGGTGCGGTGTTGACGTTGCACCGGGCGGACCGGGTGGGCGAGCGCATCTATAACGTGCGCAAGCAGGAATTGCGCGGCTTCGACAGCATTTTCCAAAGCTCGAAAGTAATGGCGGCGGTGGTGCGCGAGGCACGACGCATGGCGCCACTGGATGCGCCGCTATTGATAGAAGGCGAAACCGGCACCGGCAAAGAATTGTTGGCGCGGGCCTGTCACCTGGCGAGCCCGCGTGGGCAATCACCGTTGATGGCGCTCAACTGTGCCGGTCTGCCGGAGTCCATGGCCGAGACCGAACTGTTCGGCTACGGTCCCGGTGCCTTCGAAGGGGCGCGGGCCGAAGGCAAGCTTGGGCTGTTGGAGCTGACGGCGGGCGGTACGTTGTTCCTCGACGGCGTCGGCGAAATGAGCCCGCGCTTGCAGGTGAAATTGCTGCGCTTTCTACAGGACGGTTGCTTCCGTCGTGTCGGCAGCGATGAAGAGGTCTATCTGGATGTGCGGGTGATCTGCGCAACGCAAGTGGACTTGTCCGAGCTGTGTGCGCGCGGTGAGTTTCGCCAGGATTTGTACCACCGCTTGAACGTACTCTCGCTGCACATCCCGCCGCTGCGCGAATGCCTGGATGGGCTGGCGCCGCTGGTGGAGCACTTCCTCGATCAGGCCAGCCGGCAGATCGGTTGTCCGTTGCCGAAACTGGCGCCAGCGGCGATGGAACGGCTCAGTCACTATCACTGGCCGGGCAATGTGCGGCAGTTGGAAAACGTACTGTTCCAGGCGGTTTCCTTGTGCGACGGCGGCACCGTCAAAGCCGAACACATTCGTCTGCCGGATTACGGTGTGCGTCAGCCCCTCGGCGATTTTTCCCTTGAAGGCGGCTTGGACGAGATTGTCGGGCGCTTTGAGAAAGCGGTGCTAGAGCGTTTGTACTCCGAGCATCCGAGCAGTCGGCAACTGGGCAAGCGGTTGGGGGTTTCGCATACGACCATTGCCAACAAGTTGCGTGAGTATGAAGTCGGTAAAGAGCCGGGCTAAATAGCTTTTGTGGCGAGGGAGCTTGCTCCCGCTGGGCTGCGCAGCAGCCCCAAAAAAGACAATCGAGTTATTGCAGGCAAATCCCGCGGGATGGTTTTGCGGCCGCTTCGCGCCCGAACGGGAGCAAGCTCCCTCGCCACAGGGGGATGAGCTTGGCCATGAGAGGATTGCCGCGAAGCGGCATAACACCGCCGGTTTTTCGTCTTCGATACAGTCCCCTAATCCCCTCTGAATCCCTCAAGTCCTTTGTTTGCCGGGCCCTGCGCCGCCAGAAAAAAGTTGGTCTGCAAATTGCTTATGGCTCAGCAGTACAGCGGTGGGCGGCAAACGTCCGGCATGCAGAGGAAAGAGTGTGGACAAGTACCTTTATGTGGCAATGACCGGCGCCAGCCAGAATGCACTGGCGCAGAAGGCTCATGCCAACAACCTGGCGAACATCTCTACCAACGGTTTTCAGAAGGACCTGGAACAGGCTCGTTCGATGCCGGTGTTTGGTGACAGCTTTCCGGCGCGTGCGTTTGCCATGAGCGAACGTCCGGCCACCGATTTCTCCCCTGGTTCGCTGGTAGAAACCGGTCGTGACCTCGATGTCGCGGTGCAGGGCAACGGCTGGATCGCCGTGCAGAACCCCGATGGCGGTGAAAGCTACGTGCGCACCGGCAGCTTGAACGTTGACGCCCTGGGCGTGCTGCGTGCTGGCAACGGTATGCCGGTGGTAGGCAATGGCGGGCCGATTGCCGTGCCGCCCGAGCAGCAAATCGAAGTCGGCGAAGACGGCACCATCAGCATCCGTGCGATGGGCGAAGGCCCTCGCGTGATGGCGGAAGTCGACCGCATCAAACTGGTCAACCCGGACTTCAAGAACATGACCAAAGGCCTGGACGGTTCGATCCACACCAAGGACGGCAAGCCGGCACAGGCCGATGCCAACGTCAAACTGGTGTCCGGGTTCCTTGAGTCGAGCAACGTCAATGCCGTGGAAGAAATGACCTCGGTGCTGGCGCTGGCCAAGCAGTTCGAGCTGCACATCAAGATGATGAACACCGCCAAAGACGATGACCAGGCCATGGCTCGGGTCTTGCAGATCAGCTAATTATCAGAACGTCGCGCCGTAAAACAGGCGCACGAGGAGAATCGAATGCTTCCGGCTCTATGGGTTGCCAAAACAGGTCTGTCCGCCCAGGACACCAACCTCACCACCATTTCCAACAACCTGGCGAACGTATCGACCACGGGTTTCAAACGTGACCGCGCCGAGTTCCAGGACTTGCTGTATCAGATCAAACGCCAGCCAGGCGCCCAGTCGACCCAGGACAGCGAATTGCCGTCGGGTCTGCAAGTGGGTACCGGTGTGCGCATCGTCGGCACCCAGAAAAACTTCACCGCCGGCAGCCTGCAAACCACCGAGCAGCCATTGGACATGGCCATCGACGGCCGCGGTTTCTTCCAGATCCTGCAGCCGGACGGCACCACGTCCTACACCCGTGACGGTACGTTCCACCTGGATTCCAACGGCCAGATCGTCAACGCCAGCGGCTTCGCCCTGGAGCCGGCCATTGTGATTCCCAACGATGCCCAGACCTTCACCGTCGGCCGTGACGGCACCGTGTCCATCACCGTTGCCGGCAACCCGGCTTCCCAGGTGATCGGCAACCTGCAAACCGCCGACTTCATCAACCCGGCCGGTCTGCAAGCGGTGGGTAACAACCTGTTCCTGGAAACCGCTGCCAGTGGCGCGCCGCAAGTCGGCACCCCGGGCCTCGCTGGTTTCGGTACCACGCTGCAGAACACCCTGGAAACGTCCAACGTCAGCACCGTTGAAGAGATGGTCAACATGATCACCACTCAGCGCGCCTACGAGATGAACTCCAAGGTGATCTCCACCGCCGACCAGATGCTCTCGTTCGTAACGCAGAATCTGTAATCAAGTCTATGAGGCGGCCATGAGGTCTCCTGCAACACCGTGAGGTAGGGTCATGAATCGCTTTGTATCTGTTCTGGCACTGAGTGGGGCCGTTGTGCTCGCGGGCTGCGTCGCCCCGCCGCCCAAGCCCAATGACCCTTACTACGCCCCGGTGTTGCCGCGCACGCCGCTGCCGGCTGCCGCCAATAATGGCTCGATCTACCAGGCCGGTTTCGAACAGAACCTGTACAGCGACCGCAAGGCGTTCCGGGTCGGTGACATCATCACCATCACCCTGAACGAGCGCACCCAGGCGAGCAAGAACGCCAACTCGCAGATCGACAAGAACAGCAAGACCGACATCGGCCTGAGCTCGTTTTTCGGGGGCGGCCTGAGCACCAGTGATCCAGTGGGCAGCGGTAGCCTGAGCCTGGATGTCGGTTATGAAGGTGACCGCGCCACCAAGGGCGACAGCAAGTCCGGCCAGAGCAACAGCCTGACCGGTTCGATCACCGTGACCGTCGCCGACGTGTTGCCCAACGGCATCATCGCCGTGCGCGGCGAGAAGTGGCTGACCCTCAACACCGGTGATGAGCTGGTGCGGATTGCCGGCCTCGTTCGCGCCGATGACATCGCCACCGACAACACCGTGTCGTCGACCCGCGTCGCCGATGCACGCATCACCTATTCGGGCACCGGTGCGTTTGCCGATGCGAGTCAGCCAGGCTGGTTCGACCGTTTCTTCCTCAGCCCGCTGTTCCCTTTCTAGGTGGCTTCTCTGGTGAGCATGTTGAACTTCAAACACCTGATGGTGGCTGCGCTCCTGATGTCCGCAGCCTTCGACGCTCAAGCCGAGCGGCTGAAGGACATCGCCAGTATTTCCGGTGTGCGTTCCAACCAATTGATCGGCTACGGCCTGGTGGTCGGGCTTAACGGCACCGGCGACCAGACGACCCAGACCCCGTTCACCCTGCAGACCTTCAACAACATGCTTTCGCAGTTCGGCATCAAGGTGCCGGCAGGTTCGGGCAACGTGCAATTGAAGAACGTCGCGGCGGTGTCGATCAGTGCTGATCTGCCGGCGTTCGCCAAGCCGGGTCAACAGATAGATATCACCGTTGCGTCCATCGGTAACTCCAAGAGCCTGCGTGGCGGTACGTTGTTGCTGACGCCGCTCAAAGGTATCGACGGCAACGTCTACGCCGTCGCTCAGGGCAACCTGGTGGTTGGCGGTTTCGATGCCGAAGGGCGTGACGGTTCGAAGATCACCGTCAACGTTCCGTCGGCCGGTCGCATCCCTGGCGGTGCTTCGGTCGAGCGTGCCGTGCCAAGCGGTTTCAATCAGGGCAACAGCCTGACCCTGAACCTCAACCGTTCGGACTTCACCACCGCCAAGCGCATCGTCGACAAGATCAACAATATGCTTGGCCCTGGCGTCGCCCAGGCCATCGACGGTGGTTCGATCCGCGTGACTGCGCCACTCGATCCGAGCCAGCGGGTCGACTATTTGTCGATCCTCGAAAACCTCGAAGTCGACCCGGGTCAGGCGGTGGCGAAAGTCATCATCAACTCGCGCACCGGCACCATCGTGATCGGCCAGAACGTCAAGGTTTCTCCGGCCGCCGTGACCCACGGCAGCCTGACCGTGACCATCACCGAAGACCCGATCGTCAGCCAGCCCGGCCCTCTGTCCAACGGGCAGACGGCAGTGGTGCCGCGCTCACGGGTCAACGCTCAGCAAGAAGCCAAGCCAATGTTCAAATTCGGCCCGGGCACCACCCTCGACGAAATCGTCCGGGCGGTGAACCAGGTCGGCGCGGCACCGGGTGACTTGATGGCGATCCTCGAAGCGCTGAAGCAGGCCGGCGCCTTGCAAGCCGACCTGATTGTGATCTGAGGACGGCGACCATGGATATGCGTAAAAGCGGTCTGGTCAGCAGCAGCGATTCGGGTTCCTACTCGGACTTGAATCGACTGAACCAGCTCAAGGTCGGCGACAAGAACAGCGATGCGAACATGCGCAAAGTGGCGCAGGAATTCGAATCGCTGTTTCTTGGTGAAATGCTCAAGTCCATGCGTTCGGCCACCGAAGCGCTGGGCCAGGACAACCCGCTCAACACGCCGGCAGCCAAGCAATACCAGGAAATGTACGACCAGCAGTTGGCCGTTTCCCTGTCCCGCGAAGGCGGCGGTATTGGCTTGGCCGACGTGCTGATGCGCCAGATGTCGAAGAACAAACCGATGGCGCCGGGTGAGGCCGCGGCAGCGTCTGCCGCCAAGCAGGCTGCCGCGAAAGCCGCCGTGGAAACACCGATTGCCGCCGGTACCGTCGCCACCAACGGGCCGCTGTCGCGTCTCAATGGTGAGCGCCCATTGTGGGCTTCGCGCTCGGTGAAAACGCCGGCAAGCGCGGGCGAGGGCGCTCATCGCAATGACATGGCGCTGATCAATCAGCGGCGTCTGGCGCTGCCACCGAAACTGGCCGATCGTTTGCTCGCCGGGCTGGTGCCGTCGGCATCGACCGCTGCAACAACCGCCACAACGGCGCAGAACACTATCCCGATGCCGCAGAGCACCAGGACCGGTTCCGGCCCCCTGTACAACGGCGATTGGCTGGCTGCGCAAACGGATACGACAGCCAGCGGGCGTATGCAGATTTATGGGCGTGCCATGGCTCAAATACCCTTGGCACCGCCGAAGAAAGCCTTCAGTTCCGCCGACGAATTCGTCAACACCATGCTGCCGATGGCCAAAGAAGCTGCCGACCGTATCGGTGTCGATCCGCGTTACCTGGTGGCTCAGGCTGCCCTGGAAACCGGTTGGGGCAAATCGGTCATGCGCGCCCAGGATGGCAGCAGCAGCCACAACCTGTTCGGCATCAAGGCCAGCAGTAACTGGAAGGGCGATTCGGCGCGGGCGATCACCAGCGAATTCAGAAATGGCGAGATGGTCAAGGAGACGGCCGAGTTCCGTTCCTATGGCTCTTACAAAGACAGCTTCCATGACCTTGTAACACTGCTGCAAAGCAATAATCGCTATCAAGATGTGCTGAAGTCGGCCGATAACCCAGAACAGTTTGTACGCGAGTTGCAAAAAGCCGGGTATGCAACCGACCCGGATTACGCAAGCAAGATTTCGCAGATAGCCAAGCAGATGACGAGTTACCAAAACTACGCTGCGGCGGGCGCTTCCACTACGCCTTTATAGGCACAAGGCATAAGGTCTGAACCATGAGTTTGCTCAATATCGGGATGTCGGGTTTATCCGCGGGCCAAACCGCGTTGATGGTGACCGGTAATAACATTGCCAACGCCGACACCGCCGGGTACTCACGCCAGCAAACCGTGCAGGGCACCAAGGCTTCGAATCCGTTCGGCAATGTCTACATCGGCACCGGTACGACCCTGGCCGATGTGCGTCGGGTGTACAACAGCTACCTCGATGCGCAACTGCAGACCACCACTTCGCTTAACAGCGACTCGGCTGCCTACGCCGGGCAGATCAGCCCGCTCGATAAGTTGCTCTCGGACAGCGGCACCGGCCTCAATGGCGCCTTGACCAAGTTCTTCGCCTCGGTGCAGAACGTCAACGCCAAGCCGGGCGACGATGCTTCCCGCCAACTGCTGCTCAGCGATGCGCAAGCCCTGAGCAACCGGTTCAACTCGATTTCCAGCCAGTTGACGCAGCAGAACGCCAACGTCAACGGCAACCTGGCGGACATGGCCGATCAGGTCAATAAACTGGCCGCCACCGTGGCCCAGCTGAACCAGAAGATTTCCGAAGTTTCCAAAGCCGGCGGCCAGCCCAACGACTTGCTCGATGCGCGCAACGAGACCGTACGCCAACTGTCCACTTTCACCGGTGCGCAGGTGATGGAACGTGACGGTAACCTCGACATTTACCTGGGCAGCGGTCAGCCGCTGGTCATGGGCAGCACCGCCAGCAAACTGGAAGTGGTGCCGAGCAAAGACGACCCTTCGCGCTCGGCCATTCAGCTCAATCGTGGTTCGAGCACCATCGACATCACCTCGGTGATGACCGGTGGTGAAATGGGCGGCTTGCTGCGCTATCGCAGCACCGTGCTGGACCCGGCCATGAACGAGCTGGGACGTGTGGCGCTGGTCGTCGCCGATCAGATGAATACCATCCAGGCCCAGGGTATCGACAAGAACGGTGACTTCGGTTCGAACCTGTTCAACAGCATCAACAGTGCCGCGCAAATGGCTCAGCGCAGCGTCGCCACGGTCGGCAACAGCGTCGGCTCAGGCAACTTCGAGGTGAGCATCGAGGACAGCGGCAAGCTGACCATCAACGATTACAAAGTCATCTTCACCAGCGCCACGAACTACACCGTGCAGCGCCTGCCTGAAGGCACCGCCATGGGCGCATTCAGCACGCTGACCACGCCGCCGCCAGTGATCGATGGTTTCTCGATGAAGCTCACCGGTGGCACCGCAGCCGCGGGCGACACCTTCAAGATCACCCCGACCCGCAACGCGGCGACCACCATCAAGACCGAGATGACCGACGCCAAGCGTCTGGCCATCGCGGCCCCGTTGGGCGCGGCCATTGCTGCGGGCGGCAGCGGCACATTGACGATTTCGGCCAGCGGCCAACCGACCCTGACCACGAAGTTCGATATCTACGACACGGCGACCACCACCACGATCCAGAACGGCCTGAAGACGTCGACTCCGGTCAAGATTGTGTTCGGCGCGGCGGGGGGTACGACCCAGACTTATGAAATGCTCGATGCCCAAGGCAATTCGCTCAGCACAGGCACCATCGTGCCGGGCCAGAACAATACGCTGAGCCTGACCATTCCATTGGTCGACGCCAGCGGTGCGGCGATCAATGATCCGGGGCCGCCAATCGTGCAGCGCACTGTGTCGTTTGACATGACCCTGGCCGGTTCGCCAGGTCAAGGCTCTGCGATCAACGTTTCGCTCAGCCAACCGGGTACGCTGGACAACCGCAACGGCACCACACTGGCTGGCTTGCAGACCAGGCAGACCGTGGACACCGGTTCGGCGAGCAAAGGCATTTCCCTGAACGATGCCTACGGCAAACTGGTTGAGGGCGTAGGCGCCAAAGCCGCTCAAGGCAAACTCGACAGCGCTGCCACCGAAGCGATCCTGGCCAACGCCAAGGGCGCTCGCGACTCGTTGTCCGGGGTCGACCTCGATGAGGAAACCGGCAACCTGGTCAAGTACCAGCAGTACTACACCGCGTCTTCGCAGATCATCAAGGCTGCGCAGGAAATCTTCAGCACACTGATCAACAGTCTTTAAGGAGTCGTAGCCCATGCGCATTTCTACCGCCCAGTTTTACGAGTCCTCTGCCGCCAACTATCAGAAGAACTTCGCCAACGTGGTCAAGAGCAGCGAAGAGGCCAGCAGCCTGGTTCGTGTGAATACCGCGGCGGATGATCCGGTCGGCGCTTCGCGTTTGCTGCAACTGGGTCAGCAGGCTTCGATGCTTGATCAGTACGAAGCCAACGCCACGACCATCAAGGCGACCCTCGGTGCCACCGAAGCGGTGATGACCAGCATCGGCAATGTATTGCAGCGCGCCAGGGAACTGGCCGTTGGTGCGGGCAACGCCGGTTATACCGATGCCGACCGCCAGGCCAACGCCTCGGAACTGGGGCAGATCGAAGAGCAGTTGCTGAGCCTGATGAACAGTAAGGACGAGAATGGCAAATACATCTTCGCCGGCTCCAAGGGCGATACCATGCCGTTCACGCGCAACAATGACGGGACTTACAGCTATAACGGCGATCAGGTGACTCTTGACCTGGTGATCGGTGACACCATGTCGATGGCCACCAATAGCACCGGTTGGGATGCGTTCCAGCAAGCGATCAACACCAGCCGCAGCGAAGTCACCAGGACTGCGCCGGTCGTGGATGACGGCCGCGTGACCCTGTCCAACGGCCAGGTGTCGTCGAACGTCACCTACAACAACAAATTCCGCAGTGGCGAGCCATATACCGTGGACTTCGTCAGCGCCACCCAGCTGCAAATCACCGACTCGGCCGGCAACGACGTGACTGCCGAAGCCAGTCAGGGCGGCGCGTTCGATCCGGCCAGCAAGGTGGGCCAAGCCGTCACTTTCCGCGGCGTCGAGCTGACTTTGAACATCAACCTGAGCGCCGGCGACACGGCGGCGACCGTGCTGCCTGGCCACACGTTTAGCCTGGCGGCCAAGCCGGACACCTTCAGCGCAGCCGGCAGCCCGGGCAATCCTTCGACGGCGCAGATCACCACCAGCAGCATCACCAACCCGGCGGATTACCACGCCAGTTTCCCTACCGGTTCGGCGATCCTCAAGTTCACCAGCGCCACCGCCTTCGACCTGTATGCGGCGCCTTTGACGGCCAGCAGTAAACCGGTGTCTAGCGGAACCATGGCCGGCAGCGTCGCCACGGCATCGGGTGTGAGCTTCACCCTGACCGGTACGCCGGCGGCCAACGATCAGTTCAGCATCGCAGTCAACACTCACGAAACCCAGAACATCCTGGACACCGTGAGCCAGTTGAAAACCGCATTGAATACGCCAACCAACGGTGACCCGATCGCTACTCAGAAACTGCAAGCGTCACTGGCTTCAGGCATTGCCAACCTGGCCAGCGGTATTGATCAGCTATCCAGCGCCTTGAGTTCGGTCGGTGGCCGCGGTGCTGCCCTGGATACCCAGAGCGATACCAACCAGAGCCTTAAACTGGCCAACACCCAGACCCAATCATCGATCCGCGATTCCGATCCGGCTGAAGTGATGACCCGTCTGACCTTGCAACAAACCATGTTGCAAGCCTCGCAACTGGCCTTCAGCAAGATTGCTCAGTTGGGCCTGTTCAACAAGGTCTGAGCCTGCGTCTGCCGAGCAGCCAACCGTCTTTTTTTAAGCGGTTCCGGGGCCTCTGCCTGAAAGGGTAGAGGCCCGCCGCTCGAGAGTTTCCCGCCGTGAATCAACCCCCCCTCGTCAGCATCGTCATCCCAGCCTTCAACCCGCGCTTCTTCAGTCAGGCATTGGAAAGTGCGCTCGCCCAGACCTACGAGCACGTCGAGATCGTCATCTGCGACGATTCGTACAGCGACGAAATCCGCGACATTGTCGAGACCTTCGTCGAGCCGGCTCACCCGATTCGTTACTTGCGCAATCCGCAGCGTCTGGGTTTGCAGAAGAACGTATTGCGTTGCGTCGAGCAAGCCCGGGGCGAGTTCATCAAAGTGCTGTGTGACGACGACCGTCTGTTTTCACCGAGCATTGCCTTGCAGGCGCAGGTGTTGATCGACCACGCGGACGTGAATGTGGTGTTTGCCCTGCGGATGCTCAGCGACGCCGGCAATTTTCTGCTGCCGTCGCGGGTGGACAATTGCCGCTTTTGTCCAAGCGATGCGTTGCTCAAGGGCGACGATATGCTGGCGATTTTCGAGGGCACGCCAAAGAACTTCCTCGGCAATTTCAGCTCTGCCTTGATGCGTCGCGCTGATGTGCTGGAGCTGTTGCCAGCCTTGATCCAGGAAGGCGCCGGGTTCATCGCCATGCTCGATTTCGCCTTGTTCGTGTGCCTGATGCGCCGCGCTAATCTGGTGTCACTAAGCACTGTGTTGAGCACCGAGCGGCTGTATCCCGAGCGACTGAGTCGAACCCCTGAGATGCTCAAGGCAGCGGCGCTCGAGTGGAGCTGGCTGGCGCAGATGCTCGCGGTACGCAGTGGCGAATCGGCGCCGGCATCGGGCTGGGTTCGCTATATCGACCTGAGCAAGGTCACTGATCAACCCCACGCCTGGGAAGAATTGTATGTGACGCGCATCCTCGGCAACCGCAGCACGGTGGTCAATGGTCGAGTAGGTGGGGAGAGCGAGAGTTACGCCGACTTCTATCGCCAATGGCTGGCGATACGCAGGTTCTCGGCAGTCGAGCAGCGGCTCATGTCAGCGTGCATCGACAGCTGGGCATTCCGCCCGCAGATCGTGCCGATCATCATTGACAGTCGTGCCGACAGCGCCGCGTTGAAGTCCACATTGCAAAGCATCAGTGCTCAGCTGTATACGCCTCAGGCGGTGGTGCTGCTGTCCGATGCGCACTGTGATGCCGATGATCGAATCGTTCAGTTGCCGTTCCAGTCGAACTGGGCGCAACAGCTCAATACCGTAGTTCCGCAACTGGAAGGCGCCCACTGGTTTTACCTGCTGCGCGCTGGTGACACCTTGCGTGAATCCGCTCTGCTGATTCTGGCAGAGCGCATTGCCGGTTCTGCGGGGCTCCTCTGTGTCTACAGCGACGAGGGTGCGCTGGTCGACGGCGAGTCGATCGACCCGGTGTTCAAACCCGATTTCAACCTGGATCTGATGCGCGCCTATCCCTACGTCGGTCGAACCCTGGCCTTCGAACGTCAGCACTTCATGGCGCTGGGCGGGTTTGACCCGGCTCACGGCGAGCTGGCCCCCCATGACCTGATGTGGCGGCTGGTGGAAGAGGTCGGTCCGCAGACCATCGAGCACATCGCGGAGATTCAGGTGGAGTCGAGCCTGGCCTTTTCCGACTGGCTGTCATTACCCGAAGTCATCGAAAACAACGCTGGCATGATCGGTGCGCACCTGGACCGTATCGGCGTGGCGCACGCTATCCGTCACGAAGAATTGCCACTGATCAATCGCATCGATTACCGACACGAGACCCGTCCGCTGGTATCGATCATCATCCAGACCGGTGATTCGCTTTACGCCTTGCAGCGTTGCATCGAAGGTTTGATCGAGCGCACGGCTTACACCCGGTACGAAATCCTGATCGTCGACAGCGGCACTGACGACCCGGCGATGCTCGACTGGTTGGTTGCCATGACGCAGCTGGGTGCCGCGATGCTGCGGGTGATCCGTTACGCCGGTGACGCCAACGACGCGGCGATCCGCAACTTCGCCGCGAGCCTGGCTCATGGCGAATACTTGCTGCTGCTCAATCCTCAGATATTGATCTGCGACAGCGATTGGCTGGACGAATTGCTCAACCACGCACAGCGTCCCGAAGTGGGGGTGGTCGGTGCCCGGATTCTCAGTCCGCAGGGGGCGATCGTCAGCGCCGGATTGATCCTCGGGTTGGCGGGGTCGGTCGGTTCGCCATTTTCCGGTGAGACTGCCGACTCTCGCGGCTACATGCAGCGGTTGCACGTGACCCAGAACTGGAGCGCGGTCAGTGACCGCTGCCTGATGGTTCGCAAGGAAGTTTTCGATAGTCTGGGGCAGCTCGATGAGGTGACGTTTACCCACAGCCTCAGTGATGTCGATTTGTGCCTGCGGGCGAACAATAACGGCTACCTGGTGGTCTGGACGCCGTACTCCAGCGTGGTACTGGCCCCGGAAGGCGAGGAGTCGACGCTGCAACTGTGCGAGCGTGAACAGGACGCCTTTTATCACAAATGGCTGCCGAAGATCGCCAAGGATCCGGCCTACAACCCGGCACTGAGTCTTGGGGTTTCCAGCTTCAGCCTGGAGCCTTCGCTACGCAACAACTGGAACCCGTTCTGCACCCGTGCATTGCCGTTGATTCTCGGTCTTCCGGTCAATAGCACTGCCGTCGGTCACTACCGGGTGATCGCGCCGCTGACGGAACTCGAAGCCACTGGACGAGTGATTGCACGGGTGGCCCATGAGTCGCCGTCGATCGTGGAAATCGAGCGTCTGTCCCCGGACACCATCGTCCTGCAAGGGCGTTACAGCGAAGGCTCAGCCGGCGATATTCTGCGGATGAAAAAGTATTCCAGCGCCCTGCGGGTTTTCGAACTCGACGACTACATCATTAGCGCACCGAAGAAAAACGCTCACGCCCGCAACAAGCCGGTCAACATCGAACAGATGCTGCGCGAAGGCATCGGCCTGTGCGATCGCTTGGTAGTCACGACCCAACCGTTGGCCAATATCTTGTCGAGCATGCACAACGACATTCGCGTGGTGCCGAACATGCTGTCGCCGGACCCTTGGGCCACGCTGGCCAGTCGTCGCCGCACCTCCAGCAAGCCGCGCGTTGGTTGGGGGGGCGGGACCAGTCACACCGGGGACCTGGAGATCATTGCCGAGGTCGTGCGCGAGCTGGCGGACGAAGTCGAGTGGGTGTTCTTCGGCATGTGCCCCGACGCCTTGCGCCCGTATGTTCACGAGTTTCATTCCGCTATCGGCTTGCAAAGTTACCCGTTCAAACTGGCGGGACTGAACCTCGATCTGGCACTGGCTCCGCTGGAGTTCCACATCTTCAACGATTGCAAAAGTAACCTGCGATTGCTGGAGTACGGCGCCTGCGGATACCCGGTGATCTGTACCGACACCGAGGCCTATCGCGGCCACTTGCCATGCACCAGAGTCTTCAGTAACAGCACGGACGAATGGCTGCAGGCGATCCGCATGCATCTGGCCGACCCGCAAGCCAGTTACCGCATGGGTGATGAACTGCGCGAAGCGGTTCATCGGGACTTCATGCTGCGGGGCGATAACTTGAACCACTGGTTGTGGGGTTGGTTGCCGGACTGATCTGTTATTACCTTCTAAATATCAAAAGATCGCAGGCTTCGACAGGGATGTTGGCCGAAGGCTCGGGCCGCGTTCGGACGACCTTTTTTGCCCTGCGCAATTGGCTCACTTCCTGCAAGTCACCCCTATATCGCCATAAAACCTTCACTGCCAAGAGCGTGAGTGGCCCAGTGGCTGCGGGTAAATGATGTGCATCTGACGGTTCGCCGCCCCCCGAGGGGCTGCCGCGCCGTACGAAGAGCAAGAGGACAGCGATGAAGGCAGTAATTCTGGCAGGTGGTCTCGGTACGCGCATCAGCGAAGAGTCGCACCTCAAGCCCAAGCCGATGATCGAGATCGGCGGCAAGCCAATTCTTTGGCACATCATGAAACAGTACTCCGCCCACGGAATTCATGACTTCGTGATTTGCCTTGGCTACAAGGGATACGCGATCAAGGACTTCTTCGCCAACTACTTCCTGCACACCTCCGACGTCACCTTCGACATGCGCAATAACCGCATGGATGTTCACCAGAACTTCAGCGAGCCGTGGAGCGTCACCCTCATCGACACCGGCGAGGAAACCATGACCGGTGGCCGTCTGTTGCGCGCGCAGCCCTATCTGAAAGGCGAAAATGCCTTTTGCTTCACCTATGGCGATGGCGTCTCCGATGTCGATATCAGTGCGTTGCTGAATTTTCATGAGGGCCACGGCAAGTTGGCCACCGTCACCGCTGTGCAACCCCCAGGTCGTTATGGCGCCCTGCAACGCGTTGGCGACCAGGTAATGGGGTTCACGGAAAAGCCACGTGGTGATGGTGGCTGGATCAATGGTGGTTTTTTTGTCCTGTCACCGCAGGTACTGCGCTACATCGCGGGTGATGCGACCAGTTGGGAAGCGGAGCCGCTGATGCGTCTGGCCGAGCTTGAGCAATTGCGTGCCTTCGAGCACTCGGGTTTCTGGCAACCGATGGATACCCTGCGCGACAAGAACCACCTCGAAGCACTGTGGCAGAGTGGGGAGGCCCCATGGAAACAATGGGACTGAGCCCGCAATTCTGGTGCGGCAAACGGGTGCTGGTCACCGGGCACACCGGTTTCAAGGGCAGTTGGCTGACTCTGTGGCTGCAAAGCCTCGGTGCCGAGGTCAGCGGTTTTGCCCTCGACCCGTCTACTGAGCCAAGCCTGTTCGAACTGGCGCGGGTGCACGAAGGCATCAATGACCAACGCGGCGATCTGCGTGACCTCGGTGCCCTGCTGGAACTGATCGCCGAGACGCAGCCGCAAATCGTCCTGCACCTGGCGGCCCAGCCGCTGGTGCGCGAAGGCTATCGCGACCCGCTGGGTACCTACTCCAGCAATGTCATGGGCACGCTCAACCTGCTCGAAGCGATCCGTCAGGTCGGCGGCGTGCGTGCCTGCGTGCTGGTGACCACCGACAAGGTCTATGCCAACAAGGAATGGCTGTGGCCCTACCGCGAGGACGAAGCGCTCGGTGGTCACGATCCGTACAGCAGCAGCAAGGCTTGCTGCGAGTTGCTGGCCCAGTCTTATGCCGCGTCATTTTTCCCCGCCGAAAAGTATGCCGAGCACGGCCTGGCGTTGGCCACTGCCCGTGCCGGCAACGTACTGGGTGGTGGCGACTTTGCCCCGGAGCGCCTGATTCCCGATGTACTCAAAGCCTGGTCAGCCGACGAACCGGTGACCCTGCGCTACCCGCACGCCGTGCGCCCATGGCAACACGCCCTAGAGCCGCTGGCCGGTTATCTGCAACTGGCTGCCGGTCTCTACGAACAAGGCCCTGAGTTTGCCGGTGCATGGAACTTCGGCCCGAGCGAAGCCGATATGTGCAGCGTCGGAGAAGTGGTCGAGTTGCTCGCCAACCGCTGGCCGCAAGCACGTGGATTGCGCATCGAACCCAGTGATTTGCACGAAGCAGGCTTGCTGCGCCTGGATAGCAGTCGCGCTCGTCAGTTGCTTGGCTGGCAACCACGCTGGTCGTTGCAGCAATGCCTGACCCAGACCCTCGATTGGCATCTGGCGTGGCAGAACGGTGACGACATGCGCACGATGACTTTGTGTCAATTGAATTTCTACAGGGAACGGTCATGACTGAGTTCACGCTCCAGACGCTGGCGCTGGAAGGGTTGTATCTGATCCAGCAAAAAGTGTTCTGCGATGATCGAGGCCGGTTTGCCCGGCTGTTTTGCCAGACCCGTCTGACATTGCAAGGCCGCCCGTTTGCCATACGTCAGATCAACCATTCGCGTACGGCTGAAAAGGGGAGTGTGCGTGGCCTGCACTATCAGAAAGCTGGTCATGCAGAGTCCAAGCTGATCACCTGCATACGTGGTGCGGTGTGGGACGTGGTGGTGGATCTGCGGCCCCAGTCACCGACGTATTTGCAGTGGCACGCCGAAGAGTTACAGGCCGATGATGGGCGCAGTTTGCTGATTCCGGCGGGTTTCGCTCATGGTTTTCAATCCCTGACCGACGACTCGGAAGTGCTCTATCTGACAGACGCGGACTACGCGCCGGATCATGAAGCAGGCCTGTCGGTCACAGATCCTGCGCTGTCGATCCCTTGGCCATTGCCCGTCAAGAATCTGTCGGCCAAAGATGCGTGCCATCCACAGCTGAACAAAGACTTCAGCGGAGTCGAACTGTGATGGGGCACCCCATGACAGTGCTGGTTACTGGCGCCACCGGTTTTGTCGGCCGGCATCTGATCAGCGCCTTGCTCGCCAAAGGCTTCAAGGTCCGTGCGGTTTCTCGAAATATCGTAGCTGCGCGTGCCATGCCGTGGTTCGATGAAGTGGAGTTTGTCGCCGCGGATATCCACACACCGGATCTAGACATGGAAAGCCTGGCCGATGGCATGGATGCTATTGCGCATCTGGCGTGGGCCGGCCTGCCGAACTACCAGGCACTGTTCCATTTCGAGCGAAACCTGCCATTGGATTACGCGTTTCTCAAGCGGGTGATCGAGGCCGGTGTCAGCCAGGTGCTGGTCACTGGAACCTGTTTTGAGTATGGGCTGCAAAGTGGCCCGTTAAGTGAGGCGATGGCCGCACAGCCTTGCACCCCCTATGGCCTGGCCAAACACACGTTGCGCCTGTTCCTCGAAGCCTTGCAGCGTGAGCGCGCGTTCACATTGCAGTGGGTACGGCTGTTCTATCTGCATGGCGAGGGACAGAACCCCAACAGCTTGTTGGCCAGTCTCGACCGGGCCATCGACGCCGGTGACACGCAGTTCAATATGTCGAAGGGCGACCAGTTGCGTGACTACCTGGACATCAGGCAGGCCGCTTCCCGGCTTGCATCACTCATTGCCCGTCGCGATGTCGATGGCGTGATCAACTGTTGCAGCGGCCAACCGGTGTCCGTGCGGGCGCTGGTTGAGCAGCGTGTGCGCGAGCGCCAATCCTCCATCGTCCTGAATCTTGGGCACTACGGTTATTCCGTCCATGAACCCATGGCGTTTTGGGGTGTTGCCCAGCGGATTTCGCAACTGACGGGAGAAGAGCATGCAGCATGAACTCTATCGAGCGTCCGGGCTGCCGGTTCTGCAGAACCGCACGTTTGCCAGTGCTGAACAGGCGCAGGTGTCGGGCAGCGCGGATATTGTGCTGGTGCAGGACAGCCGGAGCGGGCTCATCTTCAACCAGGCATTTGACGCAAGCAAACTCTGCTATGACGCCGACTATCAAAACGAACAGGCCCATTCGGCGCAATTTCAGCAGCACCTGAATGATGTCGAAGCGATCCTGGCACGTCATTTCAAGAGTAAAAGCCTGATTGAAGTCGGCTGCGGCAAAGGCTACTTCCTGGAGATGCTTCGGGGGCTTGGCTATGCCATCACCGGGATCGATCCTTCCTATGAAGGTGACAATGCCGAAGTGATCAAAGCCCCTTTCACCCGGGAACTGGGACTGGCCGCCGAAGCGATCGTCCTGCGCCACGTGCTGGAACATATCAGCGACCCGGTCAGTTTCCTGGCTGAAATTGCCCGTGCCAACCATGGTGGGCAGATTTACATCGAAGTGCCGTGCTTCGACTGGATTGTTGAGCACAACGCCTGGTTCGATGTTTTCTACGAGCACGTGAATTACTTCCGTCGTGCGGATTTGCGCGCAATGTTCGGAACGGTGCTCGAGGCGGGGCACCTTTTCGGTGGTCAGTACCTGTACATCGTTGCGGATCTGTCGACGTTGCGCCGCATGCCGGTCGAGGCACCATCGTTGCTGACGCTGTCGGAACATTTCACTGTCAGCCTCGACCGTGCGGTGCAGATCATTCAAGCGGCGCCTGAGCAAGGTTCGGCGATCTGGGGCGCGTCGTCCAAAGGCGTGATTTATTCGCTTTTCCTGCAACGAGCGGGCGTGGCGGTGGATCGCGTGGTGGATATCAATCCGGCCAAACAGGGTCGTTATCTACCTCTGAGCGGCGTGCAGGTGTCCTCACCGCAAGAGGCCATGGATGCCTTGCCCAAAGGCGCCAACCTGTTTGTGATGAACTCCAACTACCTCGAAGAAATCAAGCGGATGACCGGTGGACACTACGTCTATCACGCCGTCGACAGCGCTTCGTTCCAGTGACTATTGAGATTCTGAAATGACCGACAACAGCATCAACAAAGCCTTCGAAGCCGAATGCCGGGAACAGATCGCCCAGCAAGGTGACGACCAGAAACTCACCGGCCTGGCCCAAGAGTTTTTCAACGAATCGGCCAAGCACAAATACAGCTACCACTTCTCGTGGATGGGCCGTCCGATCATCCAGCTGCCGCAAGACATGATGGCGATGCAGGAAATCATCTGGCAGGTCAAACCGGATCTGGTGATCGAGTGCGGCATTGCCCACGGCGGTTCGATCATCTACTACGCCTCCTTGCTGGAGCTGCAAGGCCACGGCGAAGTGCTGGGCATCGACCTGGACATCCGTGCGCACAACCGCGAAGCCATCGAAAGCCACCCGATGAGCAAGCGCATCAAGATGATCGAAGGCTCGAGCATCGATCCTGCGATCGCCGCACAAGTGCGCGCTGCCGCCGAAGGCAAGAAAGTCATTCTGGTGCTGGACTCCAACCACACCCACGACCACGTGCTCGAAGAGCTGCGTCTGTATGCGCCACTGGTTTCGGTGGACAGCTACTGCGTGGTCATGGACACCGTGGTCGAAGACATGCCGGCCGATTTCTTTCCGGATCGACCATGGGGCCCGGGCGACAACCCGAAGACTGCGGTATGGAAGTACCTGGAAGAGAACAAGGACTTCGAAATTGACCAGCAACTGCAAAACAAGCTGCTGATCACCGTAGCGCCGGATGGTTATCTGCGTCGCGTTCGTTAATCAAAAGTGGTTTCAGGTTCTTGGCGATTGGCCGGTTGTGGGGATGGAAAGATGCAGGTTCAAAACAGTGCTCAAAACAACGTTGCGCCGCTGAGCGAGCGGTTCACGGTGGTGGTGATTTCCCACAACCGGAACGCGTTCCTGCGGCGTACTTTGCAGTACTACAGTAACTATCCTTGTACGATTCTGGTTCTGGATTCGTCCGTTGAGGGCGATGAGCACATGGCCCGGGACTTCCCGTCAGTCGACTATCGCCACTTGCCGCAATACACCTATCAAGGGCTGCAGGAAAAACTCACCTACGGCGTCAATCAGGTCACCACGCCGTACATGGTGTTTGCTGCCGATGACGACTTCCTGTTGCAGGATGCCCTGACCGAGTCGGTGGAGTTTCTTGAAGCCAACCCTGACTATGGCCTGTGCCATGGCTACGGGATGATGTACCTGGCCCGTGCCACCGAAGTGAACTACTACCGCCGCGACCAAAGGGTGCAAGAGGATTACAACTCGCAACAGCCTGAAGGTCGGGTAATGGAATTCATGGGCCAGTTCCTGCCGCCGTTCTATGCGGTGACCCGCACGGACCTGCTGCAACAGTGGTACAGCCTGTTGCCTCCCGGCACCAGTTTCGAGTGGCAGGAAATCGGCCACGCGTTCTACCTGCTGGCGTGTTCCAAGGCGCGGATCTTGCCGATTCCCTACGCTGTGCGTGAGGCCAATTATGGCGCCTCGGATCACCAAACCAATGTGTTGACCGTGCTGATGTACAAAGATGCGAAAACCGTTGCCGACCGCGAGCAGTTTGCGCAATTCCTGGCCTCGATCCCGACGCAGTTCAGTGCCAGTGACAGCGACCCGGCCCGGGTCAAACAGATTGTTCTGGACAGTTTTACCGCCATGGCCGACTGTCTGCTCGAAGGTCGTTCGCTCAGAGCTACCCTGATCTTCCGTTCGGCCTGGATCGAGGTGGGGCGCGAGCCGGTTCGCTCGTTCGGCCCCGAGCAGTTCGTCGAAATGCCGTTCTACAACAAACCGATGTTCGACCTGTTGACCGAGTTCGAATTCCTGCTGCACGCGATGCCCGCCGGTCGCCTGCAACTTCAGGAGCTGGAAGGCATCTTGCTCAAGCAGCATGAGTTGATGCGAATTCAGCCTAACGACAACGACCGCACCATCCGCGCCCGTTTGTGGGAGGCACTGAGTCTTAACCGGTTCAACCGGTCGGTGGTCAAGCGCCTGATCGAGTCGCTCGAAGGCAGCGAAGACCAGAATGAGAAGCTCAAGCTTCAAGCATGGGCCACACGTCTGGATTCGGTACCGGGGCAGGATGACCGCACACTGTTTCAGAACATGCCGTCCGGGCGTTTGCTCGACTGGATCGAAGCGCGCAATCCCGATACCGCTCAACTTTCAGCGATCTCCGAACATCTGGCCAGGCACAATGGTGGCCCACAATTCGGCATTCTGCTGCTTGATCTGGACGCAGACATGTTTAAGTTGCAGGCGACCTTCGATAGCTTGGTCAACGGCCACTGCAAAGCCTTCAAAGTGGTGGTCTTCACTACCGGTGACTTGCCGGCGACCACGTCGGTGCGCGACACCGTGCACTTCGTTAAAGTCACCACTGCCAACTACGTTGAGCGCATCAACCAGATCGTCGCCCAGTGGTCTGTCGACTGGCTGCTGCTGGCCGAGGCCGGAGACCAGTTGACCCCAAGCGGGTTGCTGCGCGCCAGCCTTGAGCTGATCGGTGCCGAGAGTGTGCGTGCGGTGGCGATGGATGAAATTCAGCGTCAGGCCAACGGTTCTCTGGCGGATGTATTCCGCCCAGGCGTCAACCTCGACCTGCTGCAAACCGTGCCGTCACTGATGGCGCGGCATTGGTTGATCCAGCGTGACGTGTTGGCTCAGGCCAGAGGCTTCTCGACCGAGTACACCCAGGCCCTGGAGTTTGACCTGTTGCTGCGTCTGATCGAAGACGGCGGTCTCGGTGGTCTGGCTCATCTGGCCGAACCCTTGCTGATCTGCAACGCGCCGGCCACTGAAGAGAATGTTCAGGAACGTCAGGTCTTGAGCCGGCATCTGACCAATCGTGGGTATCGCGGTCAGGTCAACTCGACGCTGCCGCAGACCTGGCAGATCGACTATCAACACGCTCAGCGACCGATGGTTTCGATCATCCTCCAGAGCCAGGACAACCTGGAACACCTGCAACGTGCATTGGTCAGCGTACTGCAACGCACCCGCTACCAGCGTCACGAAGTGCTGATTGCCGACAACCACAGCCAATCGCCAGAACTGGCCGAATGGCTGAGCAGCCTTGAGGGCAAAGGCGATCGCATTCGTGTCGTGCGCAGCGGTCAGCGCCTGAGTGCCTCGGCGCTGAATAATTTTGCCTGCGCCCAGGCCAAAGGAGACTACCTGGTGTTGCTGTCGGCAGAGTCCGAAGTGATCAATGCCAATTGGCTCGATGCCCTGCTCAATCAGGCTCAGCGTCCGGAGGTCGGCATCGTTGGCGCCAAATTGATGGACATTCGTGGCATCACCACCCAGGCCGGGTTGGTCCTGGGTTTGAATGGCGATATTGACTCGGCGTTTATCGGTGAGCGTAAAGACGCCAAAGGCTATCTGAATGGCCATCAAGTGGAGCAGAACTATTCGGCGGTGTCCGGTGCGTGCCTGATGATTCGCAAGGACTTGTATGAAGCGGTCGGAGGCCTGGACGAAGAGCATTTTGACGAGGCCTTCGCTGATGTCGACCTGTGCCTGAAAGTCGCCGAGGCCGGTTACCTCACTGTCTGGACGCCACAAGCGCAACTGTTGCACCCGGGCGTGCTGCCTGAGTCAACCCAGGCCCGTACCGCTCTGCGCGACAAGTGGCAATCGCGCTTCGAACAGGATTCAGCCTACAACCAGAACCTGGCCTTGACCGGCAAGGGCTTTACTCTCAGCGAACCGACTAGCGTGAACTGGGCGCAGTTGCTCGCATAAGCCTGGCTGACAGGTAAAAGGACTCAAGGCATGTTCAACGGTAAATCGATTTTCATCTCTGGCGGCACCGGCTCGTTCGGGCGCAACTTCATTCGCCGCTTGCTGGAGCAATACCAGCCCAAGCGGGTGGTGGTGTTCTCCCGCGATGAGCTCAAGCAGTATGAGATGCAGCAGACTTTCAACGCGCCGTGCATGCGTTACTTCATTGGTGATGTGCGCGATGCCGAGCGTTTGCGTCAGGCCATGCGCGGCATCGATTACGTGGTGCATGCCGCGGCCTTGAAACAAGTGCCAGCGGCGGAATACAACCCCACCGAATGCATTCGCACCAACGTCAACGGCGCGGAAAATATCATCGCTGCGGCGATCGATAACGGCGTGAAAAAAGTCGTCGCACTGTCTACCGACAAGGCGGCCAGCCCGATCAACCTGTACGGTGCGACCAAGCTGCTATCGGACAAACTGTTCGTGGCCGCCAACAACATTGCCGGTGAACAGCAGACCCGCTTTGCCGTGGTTCGCTATGGCAACGTCGCCGGTTCTCGGGGTTCAGTGGTGCCGTTCTTCAGCAAACTGATTGCCGAGGGCGCCAAAGAGCTGCCGATCACCGATGAACGCATGACGCGTTTCTGGATCACCCTCGATCACGGTGTGAAGTTTGTGCTCGACAGCTTCGCCCGCATGCACGGCGGTGAAGTGTTCGTGCCGAAGATCCCGTCGATTCGCATCGTCGATCTGGCGCGGGGCATGGCTGGACATTTGCCGCACAAGAACGTCGGCATTCGTCCGGGGGAAAAACTCCATGAGCTGATGGTGCCGCTGGATGATGCGCGCATGACCCTGGAGTTCGATGATCACTACACCATTCAGCCGTCGATTCGTTTCACCAGCGTCGACGTGGATTTTGCCGTCGACAAACTGGGCGAGCAGGGCCGGCCGGTGAGCGAAGATTTCGAGTACCGTTCCGACACTAATCCGCACTTTCTGTCGGTCGGCCAGATCGCTGATCTGCACGCGGAGCTGTCGGCATGATTCCCTACGGTCGGCAAAGTCTCGATCAGGCAGACATCGACGCGGTGGTTGCCGTGTTGCAGTCCGACTGGCTGACGCAAGGGCCGACCATCGAGCGTTTCGAACAGGCCATGGCCGAGCGTTGCCAGGCCGATTTCGCGGTGGCGGTGTGCAATGCCACGGCGGCGCTGCACATTGCCTGTCTCGCCGCCGGCCTCGGGCCGGGCGATCGGTTATGGACCACGCCGAACACCTTTCTGGCCTCGGCCAACTGCGGTCGTTATTGCGGCGCGGATGTCGATTTTGTCGACATCGATCCGCTGACCTGGAACCTCGACGCCTACGCCTTGGCATCGAAGCTTGAGATCGCCGAGCGCGACGGCACGCTGCCGAAAGTATTGGTGGCGGTGGCGTTCTCCGGGCAGAGCTGCGATATGCGCATGATCGCCGAATTGGCCGAGCGCTATGGTTTTACGGTGATCGAGGACGCTTCCCATGCGGTCGGCGCAACCTATGCCGGGCGCCCGGTGGGTTGCGGCGAATTCGCGGCAATGACTGTATTCAGTTTTCATCCGGTGAAGATCATCACCAGCGCCGAAGGCGGCATGGTCCTGACCAATCGCCCGGAACTGGCCGAGTGCTTGCAGCGCCTGCGCAGTCACGGCATGACCCGTGACCCTGCACAAATGACTGAGCCAAGCCACGGCCCCTGGTACTACCAGCAAGTGGAGCTGGGCTTCAATTACCGCATCACCGACCTGCAAGCGGCCCTCGGTCTGTCACAGCTGAACAAGCTCGATGGTTTCATCGAGCGTCGGCGTGAGCTGGCGGCGCGTTATGAGCGCTTGTTGGCGTACTTGCCGCTGACCTTGCCTGGCGCGCAGCCTGATGCCGAATCGGCGTGGCATCTGTACGTGGTGCGCTTGCAGCCGGAGCGGATCAACCTCAGTCATCGACAGGTGTTCGAAGGCTTGCGAGCAGCCGGGGTGGGTGTGAACCTGCACTATATTCCTCTGCACTTGCAGCCGTACTATCGCGACCAGGGTTTTGCCGAGGGGGATTTCCCCCAGGCCGAACGTTATTACGCCGAGGCCATCAGCTTGCCGCTGTTTCCTCTGCTGAGCGATGAACAACAGGACTATGTGGTCGAGCAATTGCGACGACTGATTCTTGAGGCATAGCAATTTGAGGAATAGCGACTTGAGGAGTACTGACGCTTGAGCAGTGTTGCGATCATCCCGGCCCGTGGTGGCAGCAAGCGAATTCCGCGCAAGAACCTCAAGCCGTTCGACGGCGTGCCGATGATCGTCCGTTCGATTCGCACGGCGCTGGCGTCGAACCTGTTCGACCAGGTGATCGTCAGTACTGACGATGAAGAAATCGCCGAGGTCGCACGGACCAATGGGGCTCAAGTGCCGTTCATGCGGCCCGCAACGCTGGCTGATGATTTCACCGGGACTGCAGCGGTGATCGTACATGCCTTGCAGCAATTGCCGCCGTTCGACTATGCGTGCTGCGTCTACGCGACGGCGCCCCTGTTGCAGGCGCGTTATCTGCGTCAGGGGCATGAGTTGCTGGTGCAGCATCCGGACAAGTCTTTCGCGTTTTCAGTCGCCGGTTTTGGCTTCCCGGTACAACGGGCCTTGACCCTCGACGAGCAGGGCGCCTTGACCTCGCTCTACCCGGAATTTCGCGAGACCCGTTCCCAGGACTTGCCCGAAGCTTTTCAGGATGCCGGCCAGTTCTACTGGGGGCGCAGCGAAGCCTGGTTGCGTGGCGATGTGCTGTTCTCGCCGGCAAGCCTGCCGGTGATTCTGCCGCGGCATCTGGTGCAAGACATCGACACCCTCGAAGACTGGAAACGCGCCGAATACCTCTATGCCGCCTTGAAGGCGTGTGGCGAGCTGCAATGAGAGTACTGATCCGCGCCGACGCGTCGCCAACCATTGGCAGTGGCCACGTTGCCCGCTGCCTGACCCTGGCCAGGGTATTGCGCAAGCAGGGCATGCACGTTGCCTTCGCCTGTCGTCTGTTGCCCGGGCATCGACTGGATAGCCTGCGGGCCGAGGGTTTCGAGACCTTCGCGCTGCCGGAGCGCTATCGCGATGAAGACCCACAGCAGGCCATCGAGTCGATGCTGCCCTGGCAGGCAGACATTGCCGCGCTGGGGCAAGTATTGGAAAGTCATCCGGCTTTCGACTGGATCATCGTCGACCACTATGGCCTCGATCACCATTGGCAGACCGCGGCCCGCCGCTGGGCTCCACGAATCGCGGCGGTGGACGATTTGGCCACTCGGCAATACAGCGTCGATCTGCTGCTCAATCAAAATCTGTCAGGCACGCCAGAGGCTTATGCCTCGCTGCTGACGCCCGATTGCCAGACTTTGCTCGGCCCACGGTTTGCCTTGCTGCGCGATGAGTTCCGTTGCCCGGCGATCGAGATCAAACCTCGAGCCCGGCGCGTGCTGGTGAACTTCGGCGGCTTCGACGCGGCCATGCAGACCCACCACGCAATGTTGGCACTGGCGGACCTCCATGAGCTGGAAGTCGATTTCGTGGCGGGTGCCGATAACCCGGCCTGGGAGCAGATGCAGAGTCTGGTGGACTATCGCCCAAACTGGCGCCTGCACCGTTTTGTCAGCGATTTCTATCAGTTGATGACCGAAGCCGATCTGTTCATTGGTGCCGGTGGCGGTACCAGCTGGGAGCGGGCGGCCATGGGGCTGCCGACGATCTGCATCGCAGTTTCGAATAATCAGCAGGCCAACGGCGAGGTGATGGCGACCTCCGGTGCTCATGTGTTCCTGGGCAACCACGAACAGGTCAGCGTCGAGCAGTTGCGCCAAGCCATCGGTTTTGTCGTGGGCAATCAGGGAATTCGTCAGAGTCTGGCCGAACGTTCGCGGCAGTTGGTTGATGGCCGTGGGGCGCAGCGGGTAGCGGCAGCGCTGGCGGGAGCGGTGCTGCAGGTTCGTCAGGCCACTCAGGACGATGCGCAATTGTTGTTCGATGGGCGCAATGCCGAGGCGGTCCGGCGCTGGTCGCTGGACACCCACGTCATCGACTGGCAACGGCATCAGGCCTGGGTGGCCGCGAGCCTGAGTAATCCGCGGCGGTTGCTGTTGATCGCCGAAGCGGATGATGGCCCGGTCGGTGTGCTGCGTTATGACCTCGACGATGCTCGCGCCGAAGTCTCGATTTATCTATTCGAAGGCCGAGTTGGGCTGGGCTGGGGCAGGGCGCTGCTGGCGCGGGGCGAAGCCTTCGTCACCGTTCATTGGCCGCGACTGAACACCATCACCGCTCAAGTGCTGCCGGCCAATTCAGCGTCGCTGAAAGTTTTCCGCGAGGCAGGTTTCACCCAGAGTGCTTGTGCATTTACACGCGTTTTAAAGGATCACCCATGACCAGTTTCAAGATCGGCAACCGCTTGATCGGAGCCGATGCGCCGCCGTTCATCATTGCCGAAATGAGCGGCAACCATAACCAGTCACTGGACGTGGCGCTGCGCATCGTCGAAGCCGCGGCCAAGGCCGGCGCGCACGCTTTGAAGCTGCAAACCTACACCGCCGAAACCATGACCCTGGATCTGTCTGAAGGCGAGTTCTTCATCAAGGACCCCAACAGCCTGTGGGCCGGTTCTTCACTGTACGCGCTGTACGAGAAGGCCCATACGCCATGGGAATGGCACGCGCCGATTTTCGCCCGGGCCAAAGAGCTGGGTATGCTGGCGTTCTCCACACCGTTCGATGACAGCGCGGTGGACTTCCTCGAAGGCCTGGACGTGCCGGCCTACAAGATCGCCAGTTTCGAGAACACCGATGTGCCGTTGATCCGGCGAGTCGCTGCCACCGGCAAGCCGCTGATCATCTCCACCGGCATGGCCAGCATCGCCGAACTCGATGAAACCGTGCGCGCCGCCCGTGAGGCCGGTTGCAAGGACCTGGTGTTGCTCAAGTGCACCAGCACCTACCCGGCGACGCCGGCCAACAGCAATGTGCGCACCATCCCACATCTGCGGGAGCTGTTTGGCTGTGAAGTCGGTTTGTCCGATCATTCGATGGGCGTGGGAGTGTCCGTTGCCGCGGTAGCGCTGGGGGCGACAGTGGTGGAGAAACATTTCACTCTCGACCGTGCCGCCGGTGGCGTGGACGCCAGTTTTTCCCTGGAACCGGCTGAACTCGCCAGCCTGGTGATCGAAACCGAACGCGCCTGGCAGGCCATGGGCCAGGTGCATTACGGCGTGACCGAGGCCGAGCGCAAATCTCTGGTATACCGACGCTCGCTATACGTCACTCAGGACATGGCCGCCGGTGAGCCTTTCACCGTTGCCAATCTGCGGGCCATCCGGCCTGGCTTGGGGCTGGCCCCCAAACACGCTGAAACCCTGCTGGGCCGCCGCGCTCGTCAGGCCATCAAGCGCGGAACACCGCTGGATTGGTCGTTGGTTGAATAACCGCTTGTGCGGCTGATTCGGCAAAATAGCGTGACCTGCGAGTCATAACGCGCATCTTCACTGTATTGTATAAAAAGGGGAGAGGGCGCCTGGTCTGTTTTTTGACTCAGTGATGGCCTTTTACTCTTCCCGCTGTCACCCCTCGAGGGCGGCATTTATTCGTTGTTTGTCGGCGCCCCTCGATTCCTTGCGAGCGGTGGTATTGGGCTGTTTATTATTGGGAAGCCGTAATGATTGGCATAAAGAGCATTGCGAGCTACGTTCCTGTAGCCGGCGTGGACAATTACGCACAAGGTGCAAAATTCGAAAAGGATGAAGAATTCATCCTGGGCAAAATCGGTTCGGCCTTCCTGCCGCGCAAAGATGCAGGGCAAGAAACTTCCGACCTGTGTGTCGAGGCAGTCAACGCGCTGTTCGCCAACAATCCCGATTTGAAGCGTGAAGCCATCGACGTGCTGATTGTCGTGACCCAGAACGGCGATGAAGAAGGCTTGCCGCACACCGCCGCCATCGTTCAGGACAAACTGGGCCTGCCAACCACCGTGGCGGCATTCGATATTTCCCTGGGCTGCTCGGGTTATGTCTACGGCATCTACGCCATCAAGGGCTTCATGGAAGCCGCGGGCCTGAAGAATGGCTTGCTGGTGACCGCTGATCCGTACTCCAAGATCGTCGACCCGGAAGACCGCAACACCACCATGCTTTTCGGCGATGCCGCCACGGCGACCTGGATGGGCGAAGACGCGCCATGGCAGCTGGGCAAGGCCAAGTTCGGCACCGACGGTTCCGGCGCGCCGCACCTGAAGGTTTCCGACGGTGTGTTCTTCATGAACGGTCGTCAGGTCTTCAACTTCGCGCTGCTCAAAGTGCCCGCACATTTGCATGAGCTGCTCGGCGACTCGGGCCTGACGGCTGACGATATCGATGCCTTCTGCATTCACCAGGGCAGTGCGGCAATTGTCGACGCCGTGGCGCGGCGTTTCGAGGGCGAGCCGGAGAAGTTCATCAAGGACATGGTCGAGACCGGCAATACCGTGTCGTCGAGCATTCCGTTGCTGCTGGAAAAACACGTGCTCGATTCCAAGTGGAAACGTGTCGCGCTCAGCGGTTTTGGTGTTGGTTTGTCCTGGGGTTCGGCGATCATCTATCGTCCTTGAGCTTCTAAAAGCCAGGCACAAAAATAGCGTTCAAGGTGTAACCTTGAACGCTATTTTTTTGCCCGAATGAAAAGCGAGGCTCCATGAGCGAGTTCTTTGAGCGCAACGTCGAGGTCATACAGCGCCGCTGGCCGCTGCTGTCTGCGCGCTTGCTGGTTGAAGACGCGAGCCTGTTGCAGGCTGATCTGGTTGAAGGTCTAGGTTCGACGTTGAGCATCAACGGCATTCAGTTGACCAGTCGCCATGACCGCACCCGCGAAGCGCAGCTTCAAGCCGAAAGCCTGCCGCTCGACAGTCCGGTGTTGCACGTTTACGGCACAGGACTGGGTGATCTTCAACTGGACCTGCTGCAGCGTTCGGAGCTGATTCAGCTGCATGTACATATCCTGAACGGCGCGGTTTTTGCGCTGATCTTGCAATTGCTCGACCAACAGCCGTGGCTCAGCGATCCGCGTGTCCAGCTGCACTATGCCGGTGATTCGGCTGAAATCTGTTTGCCGTTCTTTGCCCTGCCTTCAGAGCTGGTGCTGGCTGATGACTTCAATGCCAAGATCCGCGATCGTCTGATCAGCGAAACTCACCTGGCGTTCAATAACCGTGAATTCGACCCTCAGGCCCCGGACATCGTCGAGCGCTTGCAAGCGAGTCTGGAACTTGTACAAGCCGATAGTGATGTGGCCGAGTTGTTCGGTTCCTGTGTCGGGCAGGAAGCGTTCGTCATTGCCACGGGGCCGAGTCTTGAGCTGCACTTCGAGCGCTTGCGGGCGATTCGTGAGCAGGCGGTGCGACCGTTGTTCATTTGTGTCGATACCGCCTACCGGCCGCTGCTCAATCATGGCATTCGCCCGGACGTGGTGGTCAGCATCGACCAGCGTATTTCGTCCCGGCATCTGCCGCCAGAGGGTACGACCGACATTACCCTGGCGTACATGCCTATGATCGACCCTCAGGTGCTGGCGGCCTGGCAAGGGCCGCGGTATACCGGTTACTCCGCCAGCCCGATCTACCAACAGCTGCGTAGGCAATGGCCCAAGGGCGAATTGTATGTCGGCGGCAGCGTGATTCACCCAGCGGTGGACCTTGCGGTGAAGATCGGCGCAACGCAGATCACCCTGTTCGGTGCCGACTTCGCCTTCCCCAATGACAAGACCCATGCCGGCTGGAACGATGGCGACCTGGGGCCACAATTGGGCGCGGCTAAACACTGGGTGCTCGATGGTCACGGTCAGCGCATCAAAACCCAGCTCAATTTCCGCAGCTATCTATGTGAGCTGGAGCGATTTATCGCCGGGCATCCTCAGGTGCGCTTCTATAACAGCAGTCGGGCAGGCGCGATGATCGCCGGTACGGCTTTTCACCCGGAGTTGGCGGCATGAGCGGGTTTGAATCCTTTGTCGTCGACTCAGAGCAATGTGCGGCATTGTTTCGTTTGGGGCGTGAAGTAGAAGCAGGGCTGGCAATGATCGAATTGATCGGAGCGGTGCAGCCGTCTTTTGATCTGACGCAGCAGGATGTTCAGCAGCAGTGGGTGCTGTTGCTCGGCCAGATGCTTGAGTGTCAGGAGACGCAGAACTGGTTGGCGCTGGCGGACTGTCTGGAATATGAGCTGGTCCAGTTGCTGCGCGACAGTCTGTCCATTTAAGCAATTTCTCTTCTGCCGGTGCAGGCGAGCCCTCGCCATTTTCGTCACTGGCATTTCTCTGACGTCATTTATTTCGCTGCTCTCACGCTGCCAAGCCCTTGTATTGCGGGGGGTGGCAACGTGATGGCAAATATTTTTCAAAATCCCCTAAAGCAAGTTCCAATCCCGACGATAACTATTACGAAGGTTCTCTAGGCCATACCCGGCGGTTGCCAGGGCCGGAAGCCGCAGTACCCAACCAACGAGGAATTCGTCATGGCTTTAACAGTAAACACTAACGTTACATCGTTGAACGTACAGAAGAACCTGAACAAGGCTTCCGATGCTCTGTCGACTTCGATGACTCGTCTGTCTTCCGGCCTGAAAATCAACAGCGCCAAAGACGACGCCGCCGGCCTGCAGATCGCTACCCGTATGACTTCGCAGATCCGTGGTCAGACCATGGCGATCAAAAACGCCAACGACGGTATCTCGATCGCTCAGACCGCTGAAGGCGCGATGCAGGAACAGACCAACATTCTGCAGCGTATGCGTGAACTGGCTGTTCAAGCACGAAACGACTCCAACGGTACTGCTGACCGTGTCGCTCTGAACAAAGAATTCGCTTCGATGTCGGACGAACTGACTCGTATCGCCAGTTCGACCAACCTGAACGGCAAGAACCTGATCGACGGCACTGCCGGCACCATGACTTTCCAGGTCGGTTCCAACACTGGCGCGACTAACCAGATCACCATCTCTCTGGCTGCCGGCACCGATGCCGTAACACTGGCCGTTGATAGTGACGCTATTGCCATCACCGGTACCGATGGCACAACCGCAGAAGCCAGCACCGCTGCTGCGTTGGATGCGATCGATGCTGCTCTGTCGACCATCAACTCCACTCGTGCCGACCTCGGTGCTGCACAAAACCGTCTGACCAGCACCATCTCCAACTTGCAGAACATCAACGAAAACGCCGCTGCTGCACTGGGTCGCGTACAAGATACCGACTTCGCTGCTGAAACTGCACAGCTGACCAAGCAACAAACTCTGCAACAAGCGTCCACCGCAGTTCTGGCCCAAGCCAACCAACTGCCATCCGCTGTACTGAAACTGCTTCAGTAATAGCTGATAAGTTTTGGCGGGGGAGTGCGCTTGTCGCGCTCTCTCGCTTTTTACATTAAGAGGTGATGGACATGGATATGAGCGTCAAGTTGAACTTGTCTTATCCTGTGGCCAAGCAGGCGACGACTGTTGCCGATCAGTCTGCGGAAAAGCCTCTAGCGGAAACTGCGCCAGTGGTTGCCGTCAAGGAAGAAGGTAAAAGCGACAAGACCGAGCAGGAAAAACTGAAGATGGCCGTTCAGGAAATCGAAAAGTTCGTTCAGTCAGTCAAGCGCAACCTGGAGTTCTCGATTGACGAGCCTTCAGGAAAAGTAGTGGTCAAAGTGATTGCCAGTGACTCCGGTGAGGTGATTCGTCAAATCCCCAACGAAGAAGTCCTTAAGCTGGCGAACAGTTTGAATGATGCAAGCAGCCTGTTGTTCAGCGCAAAAGTCTGACAGCTGGCACGAATTTTGTTGCTATGTTCTTTTGGGCGTTGTAGTGGTCAAAAGGCCGGCGACACACTGAAGGGAGTTTCACATGGCAAGTATAATCCTACCGGGCACGGGTTTAGGTTCTGGCCTTGATACCGGTGCCATCGTCAAAGCCTTGGTGAACGCTGACAAAGCGGCCAAGCAAGGTCAGATCGATCGTGGGACTGCGACCAACACCGCGAGTATCTCCGGTATCGGGACCTTGAAGTCGTTGATGGCTGCCTTCAATACGGCCATGAAGGGGCTGGGCAGCACGACTAGCCCGCAATTTCCGGGTTTTGCAGCCACTTCCTCCGATGTGAAGATCGTCGGCGCCACTGCCAGCAACTCGGCGGTAAACGGCAGCTACGTCGTGAAAGTGGACAATCTGGCTACATCCTCGAAAGTCACCAGCGCGGCGTTCGCCGGCGGTACGACCAGCCCGATCACTGCGGGTACGTTGAGCATCAAGCAGGGCGCCAGCACTTACAACCTCGACATCGAGGCCGGGGCGACGCTGCAATCGGTTCGCGACTCGATCAATGCCGATGCCTCGCTCAAGGGCGCAGGGATCAGTGCCAACATCATCACCGACTCTTTTGGTTCGCGCCTGGTGCTTGGCTCGACCACGACGGGTGCGGGCTCCGACATTTCCGTCAGCGGTATTTCGGAACTGACTATCGATGGCAGCAATGTCGTTGGCGCCAGCGGCGGTCCGGCAATGACTGCCGCCTCGGCCGGTTCGATCGGTGCTACGGCCATTGATGCTAAATTCTCCATCGATGGCATGGAGCTGACCAGCAAGAGCAATACTGTAGACCAGGCCGTTTCCGGGCTGACCTTAAACTTGGTGGCAGCCGGTATGTCGACCGTCACCGTGGCCAGCAACAACGATGGTCTGAAAGCTTCGATCCAGAAGTTCGTTGATGCCTACAATGCTCTGGCCAATGGCATCACAGCATTGACCAAGCCTTCGCTCGACGATGACGGCAATCCCACCGTTGCTGCTGCATTGACCGGCGACGCGTTGCCGCGTTCGATTCTGTCGGCCATGCGCGGTCCGCTATCGGAAACCGGTGCGGGCGAGAAACTGACTGTTCTGGCGCAGCTGGGTATCACCACCGATCAGAAAACCGGTGCCCTCAACTTCGACAGCACTAAGTTCACCAGTGCCATGAACGACAAGAAGCTGGGTGGTGAAGTCCAGAAGCTGTTTGTTGGCGACACTGGCAGTGACAATGGTTTGCTGGCGCGCATGCAGAAGGCTATCGCGCCGTTCTCCGATACCGGCGGTATTCTGGATCAGCGCACAACAAGCCTGAACAAGACAAAGACCAAGTTGAGCAATGATCAGGCCGCCCTGGATCGCCGAATCGAGACCCTGACCGCGGTACTGACCAAAAAGTACAACGACATGGACACCCTGGTCGGCAAGTTAAAGGCCACCGCCAGTAACATCACATCGATTTTCGAAGCCATGACCGCGCAGCAGAAGAACTCATAACACCCAGAGTGCCAAAAGCCCGGCAGCGTTTTCACGCTCCGGGCTTTTTGTTTTTGAATCTAAAGTTTTTTGACGCGTCGTCGATACACTGGTTATACGAACCACAGATTTCTGATGAGGTACAACATGAATCCAATGTTAGCCCTTCGCCAATACCAGAAGATTGGCGCTCAGGCGCAAACTTCCGAAGCCAGCCCGCATCGTTTGGTGCAGATGCTGATGGAAGGCGGCCTGGATCGTATCGCCCAGGCCAAAGGCGCGATGGAACGTAAGGATATCCCGAACAAAGGCGTTCTGATCGGCAAGGCCATCGGCATCATCGGTGGTCTGCGTGAGGGTCTGGATCTGGAAAATCAGGCCGATTCGGTGACTGAGCTGGATAACCTCTACACCTACATGATGAAGCGTCTGGCTGAAGCCAATATCAAGACCGATCCAAAAATTCTCGACGAAGTCGCCGACCTGCTTCGCACGGTCAAAGACGGTTGGGATGCCATTGCCGCGCCGGGTCCGCAGTTTTAAGGAGATCACCATGAGTCTTGTCTTGCAGCGAATCGAACAAACCCGGGATGCCCTCGTCGGTGCATTGGCCGAGCGCAACTGGGAAGCCATTGGTGAATTGGACCTGGCTTGCCGTTCCTGCATGGAAGACGTCTTGAGTGAAGCTTCGGTGGACGAGGCCGCGTTGCGCGATAACCTTGAGGAGTTGCTGGGGGTATATAAACAGCTTCTGGAGGCGGCTACGGGAGAGCGCCAAGCGATAGTCGACGAGATGTCGCAGATCCACCAAGCGCAGAGCGCGGCAAAGGTTTACCATCTGTTTGGTTAGTTAACCCTCAGTTAATCCAAACATAGTGCGCCATAAATTTGACTGTGCACGGTTTTTTGACTTAACTAGTGGCTGGTTCCAGATTTCAGGCGTCTACAGGCATAACGTGTCTGCAAGCGTCTAGCTTGCCCCTCATTTTGGGCATTGAGTTGACTAGGGAAGTTGCTATTGCATGTGGCGTGAAACCAAAATTCTGCTGATCGATGACGATAGCGTCCGCCGCCGCGATTTGGCGGTGATTTTAAATTTTCTTGGCGAAGAAAATTTACCCTGTGGCAGCCATGACTGGCAGCAGGCTGTCGGCTCTTTGTCATCAAGTCGTGAAGTAATCTGTGTCCTCATCGGGACGGTAAATGCTCCTGGTGCACTTTTGGGCCTGTTAAAGACACTCTCTACCTGGGATGAGTTCCTTCCAGTTTTGTTAATGGGCGATAATTCTTCCATTGACTTGCCGGAAGACCAGCGTCGTCGAGTGCTTTCGACTCTCGAAATGCCACCCAGCTACAGCAAATTGCTCGACTCGTTGCACCGTGCACAGGTCTATCGCGAGATGTATGACCAGGCGCGTGAGCGCGGTCGTCACCGTGAACCCAATCTTTTCCGTAGCCTCGTCGGCACCAGCCGGGCGATTCAACACGTCCGTCAGATGATGCAGCAAGTGGCCGACACTGATGCCAGCGTGCTGATCCTCGGTGAGTCCGGGACCGGCAAGGAAGTGGTCGCGCGCAACCTGCACTATCACTCCAAGCGGCGTGATGCGCCGTTCGTGCCGGTCAACTGCGGTGCTATTCCGGCCGAGTTGCTCGAAAGCGAATTGTTCGGTCACGAGAAGGGCGCCTTCACCGGAGCGATCACCAGTCGCGCCGGGCGTTTCGAGCTGGCCAATGGCGGTACCTTGTTCCTCGACGAAATCGGCGACATGCCGTTGCCGATGCAGGTCAAGCTGCTGCGCGTCTTGCAGGAACGCACCTTCGAGCGCGTGGGCAGCAACAAGACCCAAAGCGTCGATGTGCGGATCATTGCGGCGACCCACAAGAATCTCGAAAGCATGATCGAGATCGGCACTTTCCGCGAAGACCTCTACTATCGCTTGAACGTGTTCCCGATCGAGATGGCGCCATTGCGCGAGCGTGTCGAAGACATCCCACTGTTGATGAACGAGTTGATCTCGCGCATGGAGCATGAGAAGCGCGGCTCGATCCGTTTCAATTCGGCGGCGATCATGTCGCTGTGTCGTCACGGCTGGCCGGGCAACGTTCGCGAGCTCGCCAACCTGGTGGAGCGTATGGCGATCATGCACCCGTACGGTGTGATTGGCGTGGTCGAGCTGCCGAAGAAATTCCGCTACGTCGATGACGAAGACGAGCAACTGGTCGACAGCCTGCGCAGCGATCTTGAGGAGCGGGTGGCCATTAACGGTCATACCCCGGACTTCACCGCCAATGCCTTGCTGCCGCCGGAAGGCCTGGACTTGAAGGATTACCTCGGTGGTCTGGAACAAGGGCTGATCCAGCAGGCGCTGGATGATGCCAATGGCATCGTGGCGAGGGCGGCCGAACGGCTGCGGATTCGTCGTACCACGCTGGTGGAGAAGATGCGCAAGTACGGCATGAGTCGTCGTGACGGTGATGAACAGGCGGATGATTGACGCCTGTTTTTCAACTCCTTCATTTATAGGTAGTTTTTTTTAGGCACGGGTATTGCTACATCCCTCGCAACGTTCCGTTTAACTGACGGTCAACCACGCGAGAGATCCCGATGCCCCAAGCCGCCCAGATGTCTCCTGCCCTTGATGCTTCGGGGCAACCATCGTCCGTAGAGCAGGCAAGCCGGCTTGGCCTTGAGCAGGCATTTGCGCTGTTCAGCCAAATGTCGAGCCAATTGACCGATTCCTACAGCATGCTCGAAGCCCGGGTCACCGAGCTCAAGGGCGAGCTGGCGGTGGTCAGTGCTCAGCGCATGCAGGAGCTGGCGGAAAAGGAACGTCTGGCCAATCGCCTGCAAAATCTCCTCGATCTATTGCCCGGCGGCGTCATCGTCATCGACGCCCAAGGCATCGTCCGCGAAGCGAATCCCGCAGCGAGTGAACTGCTCGGGCTGCCTCTGGAAGGCGAGTTGTGGCGTCATGTGATTGCGCGATGCTTTGCGCCACGCGAAGACGACGGCCACGAAATCTCTCTCAAGGACGGTCGACGTCTGTCGATCGCTACCCGTTCGCTGGACGCAGAACCCGGTCAGTTGGTGTTGCTCAACGACCTGACTGAAACCCGTCATCTTCAAGATCAATTGGCTCGCCACGAACGCTTGTCGTCTCTGGGGCGTATGGTTGCCTCGTTGGCTCATCAGATTCGCACGCCGTTGTCCGCTGCGCTGCTCTACGCCAGTCATTTGACCGAGCAAGAGTTGCCGGTAGAGACCCAGCAGCGGTTTGCAGGTCGCCTGAAAGAGCGTCTGCATGAACTCGAACATCAGGTTCGCGACATGCTGGTATTCGCCCGCGGTGAGCTGCCGCTGACCGATCGCGTGAGCCCCAAGATGCTCATGCAGGCGCTGCAAGCGGCGGCGCTGACCCACGTTCAGGACTTGCCGATTCGCTGGCAGTGCGACAGTCATGCCGGTGAGTTGCTGTGTAATCGCGACACGTTGGTCGGGGCGATCCTCAACCTGATCGAGAACGCCATCCAGGCCAGCACTGGCGACATTCGTTTGAAGGTTCACCTGTATACCCGTGGCAACAATCTGCGCCTGTGCGTCAGTGACAGCGGCAGCGGTATCGACATGAAGGTATTGGCGCGACTGGGTGAACCGTTTTTCACCACCAAAACCACCGGCACCGGCCTGGGCCTGACCGTGGTCAAGGCAGTCGCCCGTGCCCATCAGGGAGAATTGCAATTGCGCTCACGGCCGGGTCGCGGCACTTGCGCGCAGGTGATCTTGCCGCTTTTTTCTGCTGAACAACCCAGCGCTCAGGGAGTGAAGTGAAAGACATGGCGATCAAGGTTTTACTGGTCGAGGATGATCGCGCGCTACGGGAAGCATTGGCCGATACGCTGCTGCTTGCCGGGCACGATTACACAGCGGTCGGTTCGGCGGAAGAGGCGCTGGCGGCGGTGGGCACCGAGGCATTTAACCTGGTGCTCAGCGACGTCAACATGCCGGGCATGGATGGTCATCAATTGCTTGGATTGCTGCGGGCGCGTCAGCCGCAATTGCCTGTATTACTGATGACCGCTCACGGTGCGGTCGAGCGGGCGGTCGACGCCATGCGTCAGGGCGCGGCGGATTATCTGGTCAAACCCTTCGAGCCCAAAGCCTTGCTCGATCTGGTGGCGCGGCACGCACTGGGCAATCTGGGCGCGACCGAAAATGAAGGGCCTGTGGCGTTCGAGCCGGCCAGCGCGCAATTGCTGCAACTGGCGGCGCGGGTGGCACGCAGTGACTCCACAGTATTGATCTCCGGTGAGTCCGGGACCGGCAAGGAAGTGCTGGCGCGTTACATTCATCAGCATTCTCATCGCGCCAGTCAGCCGTTCATTGCGATCAACTGCGCAGCGATCCCGGACAACATGCTTGAAGCCACCTTGTTCGGTCACGAAAAGGGCTCGTTCACGGGCGCCATTGCGGCGCAGGCCGGCAAGTTCGAGCAGGCCGATGGCGGCACAATTCTGCTCGATGAAATCTCCGAAATGCCCCTAAGCCTGCAGGCCAAGTTGCTGCGGGTATTGCAGGAGCGTGAAGTCGAGCGAGTCGGCGCGCGCAAGCCGATCACGCTGGACATTCGAGTGATCGCCACCACCAACCGTGACCTGGCCGCCGAAGTGGCGGCGGGGCGTTTTCGTGAAGACCTTTACTATCGCCTGTCGGTGTTCCCGCTGGCCTGGCGTCCGCTACGCGAGCGCACCGCCGATATCCTGCCGCTGGCCGAGCGACTGCTGGCCAAACACGTCAATAAAATGAAGCATGCCGCGGCGAAGCTCTCGCCCGAGGCGCAGGCGTGCCTGATTGGTTATCCGTGGCCGGGCAACGTGCGTGAGCTGGATAACGCGATCCAGCGTGCGTTGATTCTGCAGCAAGGCGGCTTGATCCAGCCGCAGGATTTCTGCCTGGCCGGGCCTGTGGCGTGCGCGCCATTGTCGCCATTGGCGTCGACTTCCACGCGGGCCGTAGACGTCGAAACCGAAACGGCGGGCGCACTCGGCGATGACCTGCGACGCCGTGAATTTCAGATGATCATCGACACCTTGCGTTCCGAGCGCGGCCGTCGCAAAGAAGCCGCCGAGCGACTGGGCATCAGTCCGCGCACCTTGCGCTACAAGCTGGCGCAAATGCGTGACGCCGGAATGGACGTGGAAGCGTACTTGTTCGCCACCTGAGAGTTGATGCAAGCAAATCTGGAAGCACGCCTTTGTGGTGAGGGAGTTTTGTAGTGAGGGAGCTTTTGTGGCGAGGGGGCTTGCCCCCGTTGGAGCGCGAAGCGGTCCTTCTTTTTGCTGTGTGCTCAGATTTTGCGACTGCTGCGTAGCCGAACGGGGGCAAGCCCCCTCGCCACAAAGGGCAGGTCCCACCCTGTTTTGCGGTTAAGGCAAAGCATGGAAGGCTTTTGTTTAGAGCGGCCACCGAGCTGGCACCCTTGTTGCTAACACCTCACTACCCGCCGAGTGAGTGTCAAAAAATTGCGGGTAGCCACAGACGTAGCTTCGTCAAAGAGAGAAACCATGAGCCAAGGTATTGAATTCAATCGGTTGATGCTGGATATGCGCTCCATGCAAATGGATGCCATGTCTGCGCCGAAATCGACTGCCGCAGTCCCTGAATTGGGTGGCAGCAGCTTTTCCGACATGCTCGGTCAGGCCGTCAATAAAGTGAACGACACTCAGCAAGCGTCCAATCAGTTGGCCAGTGCTTTCGAGATCGGTAAAAGCGGCGTCGACCTGACGGACGTGATGATTTCCTCGCAGAAGGCCAGCGTGTCGTTTCAAGCGTTGACCCAAGTGCGTAACAAGCTGGTTCAGGCATACCAAGACATCATGCAGATGCCGGTTTAAGGACGAGATTGAGTCATGGCAGAAGCAATCGCCGATAATGTTCCGGCCAAGGCCACTCCAATAGACGGCAAACCGCCGCTGTTCGGGTTGTCCTTCCTGGAAAACCTCTCCGAGATGACCATGTTGCGTCAGGTGGGCCTGTTGGTCGGCCTGGCCGCGAGCGTGGCGATTGGTTTTGCCGTGGTGTTGTGGTCCCAGCAGCCAGACTACCGGCCACTGTACGGCAGCCTTGCCGGTATGGACGCCAAGCAGGTCATGGAAACCCTGGCCGCAGCCGACATCCCCTATACCGTTGAACCGAACTCCGGTGCCTTGCTGGTCAAGGCCGATGACCTGTCCCGTGCGCGGCTCAAGCTGGCGGGCGCTGGTGTCACTCCCAGCGATGGCAACATCGGTTTCGAGATCCTCGACAAGGAACAAGGGCTGGGCACCAGTCAGTTCATGGAAGCGACGCGTTATCGTCGCGGCCTCGAAGGCGAACTGGCCCGGACCATTTCCAGCCTGAACAACGTCAAGGGTGCCCGCGTGCACCTGGCGATTCCGAAAAGTTCGGTGTTCGTGCGTGACGAACGCAAGCCCAGCGCTTCGGTTCTGGTTGAACTCTATTCCGGTCGCTCGCTGGAGCCGGGCCAGGTCGTCGCTATCATCAATCTGGTTGCTACCAGCGTTCCTGAACTGAGCAAGTCGCAGATCACAGTGGTCGATCAGAAGGGCAACCTGCTGTCGGATCAGGCGGAAAACTCTGAACTGACCATGGCCGGTAAGCAATTCGATTACAGCCGTCGCATGGAAAGCATGCTGACCCAGCGTGTACACAACATCCTGCAACCAGTGTTGGGCAATGATCGCTATAAAGCCGAAGTGTCGGCCGATGTGGATTTCAGCGCCGTCGAGTCGACTTCCGAGCAGTTCAACCCGGATCAACCGGCGTTGCGCAGTGAGCAATCGGTCAACGAACAGCGCACCGCCAGCAATGGCCCGCAAGGTGTGCCGGGTGCTTTGAGCAACCAGCCGCCATCGCCAGCCTCGGCGCCGCAAACCACCGGTGGCGCCACCGCGTCGGCCGGCATGGTGCAGCCAGGCCAGCCATTGCTCGATGCCAACGGTCAGCAAATCATGGATCCGGCCACCGGTCAGCCGATGCTGGCGCCGTACCCGGCGGACAAGCGTCAACAATCCACCAAGAACTTCGAACTCGACCGTTCCATCAGCCACACCAAACAACAGCAGGGCCGTTTGAATCGCCTGTCGGTGTCGGTGGTGGTGGATGATCAGGTCAAGGTCAACGCGGCCAACGGCGAAACGACCCGCGCGCCGTGGAGCGCCGATGAATTGGCGCGCTTCACTCGCCTGGTGCAGGACGCGGTCGGTTTCGACGCCAGCCGTGGCGACAGCGTCAGTGTGATCAACATGCCGTTCTCCGCCGAGCGCGGTGAAGTGATTGCCGAGATTCCGTTCTATTCCCAGCCGTGGTTCTGGGACATCGTCAAGCAAGTGCTGGGTGTGTTGTTCATCCTGGTGCTGGTGTTCGGTGTGCTGCGTCCGGTGCTCAACAACATCACCGGTGGCGGCAAAGACAAGCAACTCGCAGGCCTGGGCAGCGACGTGGAACTCGGTGGCATGGGCGGCCTGGACGGCGAACTGTCCAATGACCGCGTCAGCCTTGGTGGCCCGACCAGCATCCTGCTGCCGAGCCCGAGCGAAGGCTATGACGCACAGTTGAACGCAATCAAGAGTCTGGTGGCAGAAGATCCGGGCCGCGTGGCCCAGGTCGTGAAAGAGTGGATTAACGCAGATGAGTGATAACCGAGCCGTTGCCGCCAAACTGACCAAGGTCGACAAAGCCGCGATTCTGCTGCTGTCCCTCGGTTCCACCGATGCTGCGCAAGTGCTGCGCCACATGGGGCCCAAAGAGGTCCAGCGTGTGGGCGTGGCGATGGCCCAGATGGGCAACGTGCACCGTGAGCAGGTCGAGCAGGTGATGAGCGAGTTCGTCGACATCGTCGGCGACCAGACCAGCCTGGGCGTCGGCTCCGATGACTACGTGCGCAAAATGCTCACTCAGGCACTGGGCGAAGACAAGGCCAACGGCCTGATCGACCGGATCCTGCTGGGCGGCAATACCAGTGGTCTCGACAGTCTGAAGTGGATGGAGCCACGCGCCGTCGCCGACGTGATCCGTTACGAGCACCCGCAGATCCAGGCCATCGTGGTCGCTTACCTCGACCCGGATCAGGCCGGTGAAGTGCTGGGCAATTTCGACCACAAGGTCCGGTTGGACATCATTCTGCGAGTCTCCTCGTTGAACACGGTGCAACCGGCAGCCCTGAAAGAACTCAACCAGATTCTCGAGAAGCAGTTCTCCGGCAACTCGAATGCCTCGCGCACCACCCTGGGTGGTATCAAGCGTGCGGCCGACATCATGAACTTCCTCGACAGCTCGATCGAAGGTCAACTGATGGACTCGATCCGCGAAGTCGACGAAGACCTGTCCGGTCAGATCGAAGACCTCATGTTCGTGTTCAACAACCTGTCCGATGTCGACGATCGCGGTATCCAGGCGCTGCTGCGCGAAGTGTCCTCGGACGTCCTGGTGCTGGCCCTCAAGGGTTCGGACGAAGGCGTCAAGGAAAAGATCTTCAAGAACATGTCCAAACGGGCGGCCGAACTGTTGCGCGACGACCTCGAGGCCAAAGGCCCGGTGCGCGTCAGCGATGTGGAAACGGCGCAGAAAGAAATCCTCACCATTGCCCGCCGTATGGCCGAAGCCGGAGAAATCGTTCTCGGCGGGAAGGGCGGCGAAGAGATGATCTAAGGTCACTATGTCGTCCAAACATGATGAGTCCAATACCGACCTGATCCGTGCCAAGGACGTCGGTGGTTTCGACATCTGGTCGTTGCCCAGCTTCGACCCGTTTGTGCCAGAACCCGAGCCGGAACCGGAACCCGAACCACCGGAAATGGAAGAAGTGCCGCTGGAAGAAGTCCAGCCGCTGACCCTCGAAGAGCTCGAGAGCATTCGCCAGGAGGCCTACAACGAAGGCTTCGCCGTTGGCGAAAAAGAAGGTTTCCACAGCACCACGCTCAAGGTCCGTCAGGAAGCCGAAGTGGTTCTGACCGCCAAGATCGCTGGCCTGGAACAACTGATGGCCAACCTGTTCGAGCCGATTGCCGAGCAGGACACGCAGATCGAAAAGTCGCTGGTCGACCTCGTGCAGCACATCACCAAGCAAGTGATTCAGCGCGAACTGGCCATCGACTCGACGCAGATCGAACACGTCATGCGCGAAGCGCTCAAGCTCTTGCCGCTGGGTGTGGGCAATGTGCGGCTGTACATCAATCCGCAGGATTTCGAACAGGTCAAAGCCCTGCGCGAGCGCCATGAAGAAACCTGGCGCATCGTCGAGGACGAGTCCTTGTTGCCGGGCGGCTGTCGGGTCGAGACCGAACACAGCCGCATCGACGCCACCATCGAAACCCGTGTTACCCAAGTCATCGCCAAGCTGTTCGATCAATTGCACGATCAGGCGCTGCACCCGGCCGCACCGGACCTGAGCCTGGAACTGCCAATCGACGAAAAAACCGCGGTTACTCCGGTCGAGCCGACACTGGACGATCCCGATGCGCCTTGACCGCACCAGCTTCGCCAAGCGCCTCGGCAGCTACGCCGAGGCCACGGAGCTTGCCAGTGCGCCGATCCTCGAAGGTCGCCTGCTGCGCATGGTCGGCCTGACCCTCGAGGCGGAAGGCTTGCGCGCCGCCATGGGCAGCCGCTGCATGGTCATCAACGATGACAGCTATCACCCGGTGCAGGTTGAAGCCGAGGTCATGGGTTTCTCTGGCAGCAAAGTCTTTCTGATGCCAGTTGGCAGCGTCGCCGGCATCGCCCCCGGTGCCCGTGTAGTTCCCCTGGCTGATACCGGTCGCTTGCCCATGGGCATGAGCATGCTCGGGCGGGTGCTCGATGGCGCCGGGCGTGCGCTGGATGGCAAGGGTGGCATGAAGGCAGAAGATTGGGTGCCGATGGACGGCCCAACCATCAACCCGCTCAAGCGCGAACCGATCAGCGAGCCTCTGGACGTGGGCATTCGCTGCATCAACGGTTTGTTGACGGTCGGTCGCGGTCAGCGGCTGGGGTTGTTCGCCGGTACTGGCGTGGGCAAGAGTGTGCTGCTGGGGATGATGACCCGCTTCACCGAGGCCGACATCATCGTCGTCGGCCTGATCGGTGAGCGGGGTCGTGAAGTCAAAGAATTCATCGAGCATATCCTCGGTGAAGAAGGCCTCAAGCGTTCGGTGGTAGTGGCATCGCCCGCGGACGATGCGCCGCTGATGCGTCTGCGCGCGGCCATGTACTGCACGCGAATCGCCGAGTATTTTCGCGACAAGGGCAAGAACGTCCTGTTGCTCATGGATTCCCTGACCCGTTTCGCCCAGGCCCAGCGGGAAATCGCCCTGGCCATCGGTGAACCGCCAGCGACCAAAGGCTATCCGCCGTCAGTGTTCGCCAAGTTGCCGAAACTGGTGGAGCGTGCCGGTAACGCTGAAAAGGGCGGCGGTTCGATCACCGCGTTCTACACGGTATTGTCCGAAGGCGACGATCAGCAAGACCCGATCGCCGACTCGGCGCGGGGTGTGCTCGACGGACACATCGTGCTGTCCCGGCGTCTGGCCGAGGAAGGGCATTACCCAGCCATCGATATCGAAGCCTCCATCAGCCGGGTCATGCCGTCAGTGGTCGGCATCAAGCAAATGAACCACGCGCAGACGTTCAAGCAATACTGGTCGCGCTATCAGCAGAGCCGCGACTTGATCAGTGTCGGCGCCTATGTGTCCGGCGGTGATCGGGAAACCGATACCGCAATCAGTCTACAACCGGCCATGACCATGTACCTGCGTCAGGGCTTGAACGACAACATCAGCATGGGCGCCAGCGAGAACCATCTCGCTTCGATCTTTGCGCCAGCGCCGGGCGGTTAACCGGTCATGGCCTCGAGCCGCGCAGCACGTCTGGCGCCTGTGGTGGAAATGGCTGAAAAGGCCGAAAAGACCGCTGTCCTGCGCCTGGGACACTTTCAGGGCCAGGTTCGCCTGGCGGAAAGCAAACTCGCCGACCTGGAAAACTTCCGCCTCGAATACCAGGAACAATGGATCGTACGCGGCAGTAGCGGCGTGTCGGGCCAATGGTTGCTGGGTTATCAGGGTTTTCTCGCGCAATTGGGCACGGCCATCGACCAGCAGCGTCAGAGCCTGAACTGGCACCAAAATAACCTGAACAAATCCCGGGAAGCCTGGCAGCAGGCGTTTGCCCGGGTCGAAGGCTTGCGCAAACTGGTTCAGCGCTACAGGGATGAAGCGCGGCAACTGGAAGACAAGCGCGAGCAGAAACTGCTCGATGAGCTGTCCCAGCGGTTGCCGCGTCAGGATCCGTATTGAGTGTCGGTTTTAAAGGATCGCAGCCTTCGGCAGCTCCTACAGGATAGGGTTTACATGCGGCCAATGTAGGAGCTGCCGAAGGCTGCGATCTTTTGATTCTGATTTCCTGCCTTGCTCCAGCCCCCATCAGGTGCTAAACCTTGTACACGTACGTTCGTTCGCCAATGACAAGGAAGCCGTGAAATGTCAGTCGTTACAGAAGTATCTCAAGATGGGAAAAAGCTGACGATTTCGATCGAGGGACGATTCGATTTCGGTCGGCATCAGGAGTTTCGCGAGTCCTACGAAAAACTCAACAGTAAACCCGATTCCATTGTGGTGGACCTCAAGAAAGCCACTTATCTCGACAGCTCCGCGCTGGGCATGCTGCTCTTGCTGCGTGATCACGCCGGTGGCGACAACTCCGATATTCGCGTCGTCAACAGCAGTTCCGATGTGAAGAAAATCCTCGCCATCTCCAATTTCGACAAACTGTTCGACATCAGTTGACCGTCATGCAGTCGCTCGAACCGCTGACGATTCTGATCGCCGAAGACAGCGCGGCCGATCGCATGTTGCTGTCGACGATCGTCCGGCGTCAGGGCCATGAAGTGCTGACGGCCGCCAACGGCGCCGAGGCGGTCGAAGTATTTCGCTCGCAAGGACCGCATCTGGTACTGATGGACGCCATGATGCCGGTCATGGACGGTTTCGAGGCTGCACGCCAGATCAAGGCGCTGGCTGGCGAAACCCTGGTGCCGATCATCTTTTTGACGTCGCTGACCGAAAGCGAAGCGCTGGCCCGTTGTCTGGAGGCCGGAGGCGACGATTTTCTGGCAAAACCTTATAACCAAGTGATCCTCGCGGCCAAAATCAAGGCCATGGATCGCTTGCGACGTTTGCAAGCCACGGTGCTGGAGCAGCGTGACCTGATCGCCAGGCACCACGATTACCTGCTCAACGAACAACGGGTGGCCAAAGCGGTGTTCGACAAGGTCGCCCACTCCGGTTGCCTGAATGCCCCGAACATCCGTTACCTGCAATCGCCCTATGCGCTATTCAACGGCGATCTGTTGCTGGCCGCGTTCACCCCGGCTGGCGACATGCATGTGCTGCTCGGTGATTTTACCGGCCATGGTTTGCCGGCCGCTGTCGGTGCCATGCCGTTGGCCGAAGTCTTCTATGGCATGACGGCCAAGGGTTACGGTTTGTCCGAAACCCTGCGCGAGATGAACGCCAAGCTCAAACGTATTCTGCCGGTGGACATGTTCTGCTGTGCGGCGCTGCTGTGCCTGAGCTTTCAGCGAGGGTCGGTGGAGGTCTGGAACGGCGGAATGCCGGACGGTTACCTGCACAGTATCGCCAGTGGCGAGCGCACGGCGCTGACGGCACGGCACTTGCCGCTGGGCGTACTGAGCCCGCAAACCTTCGATGATCGCACCGAGGTGTTCCCGATGGCCGTCGGCGATCGGGTGTTTCTGCTGTCCGATGGGGTGATCGATACCTGTGATGCCAATGAACAGTTGTTTGGCGTAGAGCGGCTGGAGCAAGTGTTTGCAGCCAATCGCCAGCCCGATGCACTGTTCGAAGAGATCGAGCAGGCACTGCGGGATTTTCGTGGCGAGGCTCGTGATGACGTGAGCATGGTCGAGGTCCGTCTGCTGGAGGCCACGCAACTGAGCCCACCGACGCCAGTGTATTCCGACAGCGGCCAGTCGTGCCCGCTGGACTGGTCGGTGAGTTTCGAGTTCCGCGCCGCCACCCTCAAGCGCTTCAATCCACTGCCGTACTTGTTGCAGTTGCTGCTTGAGGTGCATGGTCTGCGGGCTCAGAGCGGCGCGCTCTACAGTGTGCTGGCAGAGCTTTATTCCAATGCCCTGGAGCATGGCGTGCTGGGCCTGGATTCGAGTTTGAAACGCGATGCGGCAGGTTTTGCGCGTTATTATCAGCAGCGCAATGCACGCCTGGACGAGTTACGCGATGGCTATGTGCGGGTGCATTTGCAGGTGACGCCAAAAGACGAGGGCGGTTGCCTGGTGGTCCGGGTCGAGGACAGTGGCAAAGGCTTCGATGTGGCGCGGGTCATGGCGCGTCCCGTCGATGATGTCCGTCTGTCAGGCCGAGGGGTCAATTTGATTCGTCAGTTGAGCGATCATGCGACCTGGTCTGATAATGGTCGCAGTGCTCGCGTGGAGTTTTTCTGGGAGGCTCTGGCATAATGCCAGGCGTTCTTGATCAAGGAGTGAACAAGTGGACAACACACATCTGGACCGTGACGTGCTGAGCGCGTTGCAGGAAGTGATGGAGGACGGGTATCCAGAATTGCTCGATACCTTTCTCGCCGATTCCGAAGAGCGTTTGAGTCTGCTGCGGCAAGTTGACGATGCCGATCAGTTAGGTGCCACTGCGCACAGTTTCAAAGGCAGCAGCAGCAATATGGGCGCTACCCGGCTGGCTGAGCTATGCAATGAACTGGAGCAGCGAGCCAAGCAAAAAAGCCTTGAAGGCATTGAAGCGCTGGTCGGGGAAATTGACGGCGAGTTCGCCATTGTCCGGCCCCTCTACGAAGCGGAGCGCCAGCGCTCTCTTGCTGAATAGAGCAACTATCCAGCTGCTACGGATCGCATGCAGCATAGCCGACCGGCGCTTTTACCGACCAGTGAATCAAACTGGCTCGACCCTTGCAGTTAACTTGCTCAACTGTACCTACGATCCCAGTGCAGCGGAGACCGTTTTATGCCCGTTACCCCAAACATCCTTCTTCAGGTCGCCACGACGGCCAAGGCCCAAGCCGCGTCCGCCAATGCACCGGTGCTGACCGCTGAGCCTGGGGACAAGGCCTCCAGCTTCGCTCAGGTCTATGCCAATCAGGCGCAGACTAAACCCTCCGTCATGGCAGATGGTTCGGCTAAACCCGCACGCGATAAAGTCTCGGACAGCGTCGGCAAAAAGGATGTGAGCAGCGACAAGTCTGCCGCTCCAGAACCGACGGTTGCCGATAGCGGCAAATCCTTGCCCGCCGATAAACCGGCGCAGGCTGACGACAAGACGGCCAGCGATGACGCATCGGATACGGCCGAGGCGTTGACGCCGGTGGCCGATACCGCGCCTGTCGATCCGGCCCTCGATCCTGCGTTGGTGGTGCAGCCGGTGTTGCCAGCTCCTGTGCCGGAAACGCCAACAGTTGTGGCCACTGCGCAATCACAAGTTGAGGCACCTGTCGCCGCCGTGGTTGCTGCGGCAGCGGCACAGACGGTTGCAACCCTCGATCCGGATTTCGATCCCGAAGCCGATCCTCTCGATGCGCTGCCAGCCGTACGCATGGCCATGGAGCAGGGCGGGCACGTTTCGCCCGCCAGCCAGATTCAGCCCAAAGCGGCACCGACCCCGGCTCAAGTCGATGGCGAGCCAACTTCGGCACAGAATTTTGCCACGGGCATGGCAGGCATGCTCGATGTGCAAGCCGATCAGGACAGCACCAGCCAGGGCGGCGAGAAGGCTTTCAGCGGCCTGATCGATGACGGCCTCAAGGATCTCAAGTCCGCCAGCAGCGATACCCGTGTCGATGATTTCGCCAACCGTCTGGCGGCACTGACCCAGGCGGCAACGCCGAAGACTGCCAATGCGTTACCGGTGAACCAGCCCATCGTCATGCATCAGAGCGGCTGGACCGAAGAGGTGGTCAATCGGGTCATGTACCTGTCCAGCGCCAATCTCAAGGCGGCCGACATTCAGTTGCAACCGGCCGAGCTGGGGCGCCTGGATATTCGGGTGAACATGGTGCCGGATCAGCAGACCCAGGTGACCTTCATGAGTGCCCACCCAAGCGTTCGTGAAGCGCTCGACGGGCAAATGCATCGCCTGCGTGACATGTTCGCGCAACAGGGCATGGGCCAGGTCGACGTCAACGTTTCCGATCAGCCCCGTGGCTGGCAGGGGCAGGGTCAGGAGCAGGCTCAACAGGGGCAGGGCGGGCGTGCCAACGCCAATGGCGGTCGCCTCGAGTCTGCCGATGAAGAGCTTCCCGCAACTGTTGCTGAAATAGCCGCTAACACCACCAGCGTGATTGGCTCCAGCGCGGTCGACTACTACGCCTGATAAATCAGGGCGCCTCTCAAAGATCGCAGCCTTCGGCAGCTCCTACAGGATGTACACCATCCAACCGTAGGAGCTGCCGCAGGCTGCGATCTTTTGATTTTGGATGCTGCCCGCCGCCATCCATTTTGCCTCCGACACTTCTGGCATAACACTTGCTCTTGCCTTGCCGTGCGACTGTGAAAACCCGAATAGTGACGGATTATTGGCATGGCTAAGAGCGACGCAGCACCCGTGAAAGACCCCGCAACCAAAGGCAAAATCAAGCTGATCATTGTGATCGTCGTGGCCCTGTTGCTGGCGATCGGCTTGTCCGTGGGGGCGACCTGGTTCTTCATGCACAGCGCCCAGAGCAAGCCTGCCCCCGCGGCTGAAACGGCGGTGATCGGCAAGCAGCCAGCGATCTTCGAGCCCATGGCACCGGCGTTCGTGGCCAACTACAACCAGAACGGTCGCCAGCGCTACATGCAGGTGAGCATTACCCTGCAGGGCCGCAATCAGGCTGATCTGGAAGCGCTCAAAATCCACATGCCGGTAATTCGCAATAACCTGGTGATGCTGTTTTCCGGTCAGGATTTCGCCACGCTGGCGACTCCGGTCGGCCAGGAAATGTTGCGTCAGAAGGCCACGGCCAGCGTCCAGGAAGTGGCGCAGAAAGAGCTTGGCAAAGTGGTGATCGAACAGTTGCTTTTCACTAATTTCGTACTGCAGTAGGAACACGACATGGCCGTGCAGGACCTGCTGTCCCAGGATGAGATCGATGCGCTGCTGCATGGCGTCGACGATGGTCTGGTACAGACCGATAACGCTGCCGAACCCGGCAGTGTCAAAAGCTACGACCTGACCAGCCAGGATCGCATCGTCCGTGGACGCATGCCGACCCTGGAAATGATCAACGAGCGTTTCGCCCGCTACACCCGCATCAGCATGTTCAACATGCTGCGCCGCTCGGCGGACGTCGCCGTCGGTGGCGTGCAGGTGATGAAGTTCGGCGAATACGTGCACTCGCTGTACGTGCCGACCAGCCTCAACCTGGTCAAGATCAAGCCGCTGCGCGGCACTGCGCTGTTCATCCTTGACGCCAAACTGGTGTTCAAACTGGTGGACAACTTCTTCGGCGGCGATGGCCGTCACGCGAAGATCGAAGGGCGTGAATTCACCCCCACCGAACTGCGTGTGGTGCGCATGGTGCTGGAACAGGCCTTCGTCGATTTGAAGGAAGCCTGGCAAGCGATCATGGAAGTGAACTTCGAGTACATCAACTCGGAAGTGAACCCGGCCATGGCCAACATCGTCGGCCCGAGCGAAGCGGTTGTGGTGTCGACGTTCCACATCGAACTCGATGGCGGTGGCGGCGACCTGCACGTGACCATGCCGTACTCGATGATCGAGCCGGTGCGCGAAATGCTCGACGCCGGCTTCCAGTCGGACCTCGATGATCAGGACGAACGCTGGGTCAACGCCTTGCGCCAGGACGTGCTGGACGTCGATGTACCAATCGGTGCCACCGTGGCCCGCCGTCAGCTGCGCCTTCGCGACATTCTGCACATGCAGCCCGGGGACATTATTCCGGTCGAGATGCCGGAAGAAATGATCATGCGCGCCAATGGCGTACCGGCCTTCAAGGTCAAGATGGGCTCGCACAAAGGCAACCTCGCGTTGCAGGTGATCGAGCCGATCGAGCGCCGCTGACCGGCGCTCCAACTCCCCTTTAATTGACTGCTCTTGAGTGAGCAGGTGCCCGCCGAGGACAAATGATGAACGACGATATGAATGCCCAGGACGACCAGGCACTGGCTGATGAGTGGGCTGCGGCCCTGGAAGAAACCGGTGACGCCGGGCAGGACGATATCGATGCCTTGCTGGCCGCCGACGCCGCCGGTTCGCCGTCCAACCGTCTGCCGATGGAAGAGTTCGGCAGCGTGCCGAGGAACAACGATCCGGTGACGCTGGACGGTCCGAACCTGGACGTGATCCTCGATATTCCGGTGTCGATTTCCATGGAAGTGGGCAGCACCGATATCAATATCCGCAACCTGCTGCAGCTCAACCAGGGGTCGGTGATCGAGCTTGATCGCCTGGCCGGTGAGCCACTGGACGTGCTGGTCAACGGCACGCTCATCGCCCACGGTGAAGTGGTGGTGGTCAACGAAAAGTTCGGTATTCGCCTGACCGACGTGATCAGCCCAAGCGAACGCATCAAGAAGCTGCGCTGAGTGAAAAAGGTTCCGGGTTTTGTACTGGGGTTAGCGCTGGCCTTGCCGTTTAGCGCGTTGGCGGCCGAGCCGGTCACGACGGCTGCATCAGCAGCCGCCACGCCGGCCGTCAGCGGTGGTGTGGCCGGGCAATTGACGCAATTGGTATTCGGCTTGGTGCTGGTGCTGGGGTTGATCTTCTTCCTCGCCTGGCTGCTGCGCCGGGTCCAGCAGGCCGGGCCGGCTGGCAAGGGGCAGGTGATCGAGTTGATCGGTTCGCGCGCACTGGGTCCCCGTGACCGTTTGATGCTGGTGCAGGTCGGCAACGAACAGATTCTGCTTGGCCTCAGCCCCGGCAACATCACCGCGTTGCATGTGCTCAAGGAGCCGGTGCAAGTGCCGGACAATGCCGAGAAAGCCACGCCGGAATTTGCCCAGCATCTGCTGAAAATGCTCGGCAAGGATCAGAAGGATAAGAAGTAATGGGTGCGTTACGCATCGTCTTGACGCTGGCCCTGATGCTGGCCGCGCCGTTGGCGTTCGCTGCCGAGCCGTTGTCGATCCCGGCAATCACCTTGGGCACTAACGCCGAAGGCGCTCAGGAATATTCGGTCAGCCTGCAAATCCTGCTGATCATGACTGCGCTGAGTTTCATCCCGGCGTTCGTCATGCTGATGACCAGTTTCACCCGGATCATCATCGTGTTCTCGATTCTGCGACAGGCCCTGGGTTTGCAGCAGACACCGTCGAACCAGATCCTCACCGGCATGGCGCTGTTCCTCACCATGTTCATCATGGCGCCGGTGTTCGATCGGGTGAATCAGGATGCCTTGCAGCCGTATCTGGCAGAGAAACTCACCGCTCAGGATGCCGTGACCAAGGCCCAGGTGCCGATCAAGGACTTCATGCTGGCCCAGACTCGCAGCAGCGATCTGGAACTGTTCATGCGCTTGTCCAAGCGCACCGACATCGCTTCGCCTGATCAGGCACCGCTGACGATTCTGGTGCCGGCGTTCGTGACCTCTGAACTGAAAACCGCGTTCCAGATCGGCTTCATGATCTTCATCCCGTTCCTGATCATCGATCTTGTGGTGGCTAGCGTGTTGATGGCGATGGGGATGATGATGCTTTCGCCACTGATCATTTCCCTGCCGTTCAAAATCATGTTGTTCGTGCTGGTGGATGGCTGGGCGTTGATCATCGGGACCTTGGCCAGCAGCTTTGGCGGCGTTTCACCATGACGCCGGAAGTGGCCGTAGACATCTTTCGCGAAGCGCTGTGGCTGACCACCCTGATGGTCGCCGTGCTGGTGATTCCCAGCTTGCTGGTGGGCTTGCTGGTGGCGATGTTCCAGGCCGCCACCCAGATCAACGAACAGACCCTGAGCTTCCTGCCGCGCCTGCTGGTGATGCTGGTGACGCTGATCGTTGCCGGCCCGTGGCTGGTGCAGACTTTCATGGAATACATCCTGCAGCTGTACCACAGTATTCCTCAGGTCATCGGTTAAGCCATGTCGCTGCTTCAGCTGACCGATACCCAGATCAGCACCTGGGTGGCAACGTTCATGTTGCCGTTGTTTCGCATTGGTTCGCTGCTGATGGTCATGCCGATTTTCGGCACGACGCTGGTGCCCATTCGCGTGCGCCTGTATTTCGCCCTGGCAATCACCTTGGTGATCGCGCCCGGCCTGCCGCCGATGCCGCCGGTCAATGCACTGGACCTGAGTGCGCTGTTGTTGATTGCCGAGCAGATCATCATTGGTGCGGTATTGGGATTCTCCTTGCAGCTGTTCTTCCAGGCGTTCGTGGTCGCCGGACAAATTGTCGCGATCCAGATGGGCATGGGCTTCGCCTCGATGGTCGACCCTACCAACGGTGTGTCGGTGGCGGTGATCGGGCAGTTTTTCACCATGCTGGTGACCCTGCTGTTCCTGTCAATGAACGGCCATCTGGTGGTGTTCGAAGTGCTCACCGAAAGCTTCACCACGCTGCCGGTCGGCGGCGGCTTGATGGTCCATCATTTCTGGGAATTGGCCGGCAAACTCGGCTGGGTGCTCGGTGCGGCGCTGTTACTGGTGTTGCCGGCGATCACGGCGTTGCTGGTGGTCAACATTGCGTTTGGCGTGATGACCCGTGCGGCGCCGCAGTTGAACATCTTCTCGATCGGCTTTCCGCTGACGCTGGTGCTCGGGCTGTTCATTGTCTGGGTCGGCCTGGCGGACATTCTCAATCAGTATCAACCGCTGGCCGCCGAGGCTTTGCAGTTGTTACGCGAACTGGCACGGGCGCGCTGAGTCATGGCTGAGAGCGAAAGCGGTCAGGACAAAACAGAAGACCCCACGGAGAAACGCAAAAAGGACTCCCGTGAGAAGGGCGAGATTGCTCGCTCCAAGGAACTCAACACCTTGGCGGTCATGCTCGCCGGTGCCGGTGCATTGCTGATTTTTGGCGGCGCATTGGCGCAGGACATGATGGAGCTGATGCGCATGAACTTCTCGCTCTCGCGGGAAGTGATTCTGGATCAGCGCTCCATGGGCACTTATCTGCTGCATTCGGGGCAGATTGCCCTGGTTGCGATTCAGCCGGTGATGATCACCATGCTGCTGGCGGCGCTGATCGGCCCGATCTCCCTGGGCGGCTGGCTATTCGCGGCCGGCTCCATGGCACCCAAGTTCAGTCGCATGAATCCGGGGGCGGGCCTGAAACGGATGTTCTCGGCCAAGGCCCTGGTGGAGTTGCTCAAGGCTCTGGCGAAGTTCTTTATCGTGTTATTCGTGGCGTTGGCGGTCTTGTCGGCGGACATCGACGATCTGCTGCGCATCGCCCACGAGCCATTGGACATGGCAATCATTCACAGCCTGCAATTGGTCGGCTGGAGCACCTTGTGGATGGCTTGCGGGCTGATCATCATCGCTGCGGTCGACGTGCCGGTGCAGCTCTGGGAAAGCCACAAGAAGCTGCTGATGACCAAGCAGGAAGTGCGCGATGAGCACAAGGATCAGGAAGGTAAACCAGAGGTCAAGCAGCGCATTCGCCAGTTGCAGCGCGAGATGTCGCAGCGGCGGATGATGGCGGCCATTCCCGAGGCCGATGTGGTCATCACCAACCCGACTCACTACGCCGTGGCGCTCAAATACGACCCGGACAAGGGCAGCGCACCTGTGCTGCTGGCCAAGGGCACGGATTTCCTCGCCCTGAAAATTCGCGAAATCGCCACGGCGAACGAGATTCTGCTACTGGAGTCCCCGGCGCTGGCGCGGTCGATCTACTACTCCACGGAGCTGGAGCAAGAGATTCCGGGCGGGCTTTACCTCGTCGTTGCCCAGGTACTGGCTTACGTCTATCAGATCCGCCAATTCCGCGCGGGCAAGGGCAAGCGACCGGATCCGCTCAAGGATGACTTGCCCATTCCGCCGGATTTGCGCCGGGATTCCTGACAGTCCAAGCCAGCCAGCACACACACACAAAACCTGTGCGAGCCTGCTCGCGAAGAGACCATCACAGCCAATAGAGGTGTCGAGTGGCATGGGGAAGACAGTTGCTTGCACATGAATTGTGCCTGACTTGAATCCTTAACTAGCCATGCGGATCGATGTTTTCCAGTGCGCGATTCACCGCCAATTCGCCAAGCATGATCGTCTGCGAAATCGCCAGTATCGTATTGCTCTGAGAACCTTTCAGATAGCCAGCAAGGTCATCGGCCACGACCCTGGCCAGCCAGCGATTCGCAGGCATGCGCCAACAGGTTTCGGTATCGATACGGGGCGCAATGACGAACATCGTGCTGGGTTTTCACGCGGTGGCGTTTATACGGGCGGTCAGGTTGATGTACTCATTGAGGCCGCGGTCGGCGGCTTCGTGGAGTTTTTGCGGATCGATTGGGGTGTCTGGGGAACGTTTTCGGTTTCCGGCGGGTTGGGCGTTACTTTGAACAAAGATGGAGCGCCAGATCAGAAAAAAGGAGCCATCACTTTCGCTACCAAACGAAAGGGGTGGTGGCCATACGCGGGTTGGTAGGCCGGTGACTTGGAAAACCGACACGCCCGAAGACGCCCTGCGCATGGTCACCATAAAGACACAGACCGCAAGGCCTGCTTCAGGTGTGCTACGCACGAAGTCTACCGGGCTACCAAACCCGATCACTGTTTTTCAGAGACTGGGAAACGATAGAGCCCGGCCCTCAAGCGCACAAGCCGGCGGACTCTGGCGCAGTCGTAGGCGAGAAGAATTGCCGATTCGCCGGATTTGCGATGAGAATCTTGAGTCCTGGCAATGGGCATGTGGAAACATATCGCTATAGCGGTGCCAAGGGATATGGTTTTATCTGGAAGAGAATTGTCAAAACGGCGACTCTGAATTTCTCGGAAAAACCAATTTATCCATTCTATTTGGATCGAAATTTCGGATCCTAATGGCGCTAACGACGTGTTCTCTAAAAACAAGTTGAATGGGACGTTCGTTTTCAAATACAGGTCGATGCAGTGTTGCTGTATAGTCAATTCCAGGTCTCATGCTTGTGAAGTTTTTGGCGTATACACTAAAGATTTTTTCTCCGCCTAACATGCCTCCCACATCAAAAGCATATGTCATCGCTAGCTTAAGATCGGGTGTCGTATAAAAGCCTTTGCCGATGTGATCGATGCCCTTGCCTAGAAATGACGGATTGATGCCTCCCCACGTTAAACTTCTTACGTGTCTTTTTGCCGAGCCGTGATACCCAACAAATTCATACTGATCATCCGGAGAAATTCGACCAGGGTCGGATAGTCGTCTTGTCGCGGATTTATATTCGTGCGTGCGTTGAAGTGAGAGCCGTTTCAAGCCATTATCAGCACTAATCGCTCCAGCTGTTGGAGTGATATCAGTTGTCAGCAAAGTGCTAGGTGATGATTGTTTTTTTGGGAATAGGTACAGAAAGGGGTTAAATATTTTCCACCTAATGTGCCCTGTGGGGTCCTGATGATTGATCGAATCTCCACCGCAATAGCTATAGCAGTGCAATCCGCCTTCTCTAAAAGGGCTCTTATGATCTGGACTATTAAATCGCATCAATACCGGATTAAACGCCCGATACCCATTCCCCAATAAATAGTGTCCGGTCACCGGATCCGGCCGTTCGCCATTAAACCCAAGTAGGCTGAGCAGTCCATTTGCAATGGGGCGGTGGCCATAGGGCGAATAAGCGATGGGCTGCGGTGGATGATTGACCTTGACTGTCTGCAACACTGAGCGTTGCTGGTCCGTGGCCAGCAGGGTGCTTTCAGTCGCATCCCCCTCGTTTCGTTGTTGCGCCAGCAACAGATCGCCATGCTGGACGATCGAGTAGTGCGTCGCGCCCTGTATCTCGGTGGCCAACTTGCTTTTGCAGTAAAAACGTTGGCGCTCGGACGTGTCTGAGGGGATGTGGCCAATCAGGCGGTCGAGCGGGTCGTAGCGGTAATGGCAAAGAACGGTTTTGCCTTTTGCTGTCATGACGGGTTGCTCCGAAAGGCGGAAGAGGGGGAAGCCCAGTATCGATGGCTGTGCGAGGGTTGGGTACTAGCAGAACTGATAGGTGGAACCCGGGCACGAGCTGCGCACCGATGCTGATTGCCAAAGGCAGCGGCTTCCTGGTCCGAAGATTCGATAGATCGCGGCGGCTAACGAAATTCTGTTGCTGGAGTCGTCGGCGCTGGCGCGGTTAATCTACTAAATCCACGGAGCTGGAGCAGGAAATTCCGGGTGGTCTTTGCCTCGCCGTTGCCCAAGTACTGGCTTACGTCTACCGGATCCGCCAGTACTGAGGGCGGGTAAGGGTAAGCGGCCGGAGCCGCTCCAGAATGATCTGCCTATTCCGCCGGATTTGCTGCGGGACTAAAATTTTCGTCAATTAAAATAGACTTGTTAGCGTTTTAATGTTAGTCAGGTTTTTATTGAGAGGTTCTTATGATTAGGTTTTTAGTCCATGGTTTTGGTGGGTTTTTTAGTGAGTCTAAGGGAGTTACCCTAAGGTCCTTATGTAATTCTTTAGGGAAACGAAGTATTGATCCGTCATAGTTTTTTTTATTGGATATGAATTGAAATTCTTTCCCGGGTGTCATGTTGTGATAGTTTTTTACGTAAACGCCATAGATTGTCGGGGCATATTTGGGTTGTGCAAGCGAGATTGCAATATTAGAGGGGTTCGAGGATATATCTGTATAAGGGTAATTTTCCCAATGTCCCAGGCCGGACATCTTCATTTTTTGTGTGTATTTCGCGGCTGTTGTAATATCTGGTGATGCATAAAATTCTCCTTTGTGGAATGGGACGAGTGAGTGTTGATGATTTACGCCTTGCTTAAAGCTCTCAATAAACTCGCTTGTGGAGCCATGAAATCCTGCCAACACATAATCGTCCGAAGTAGGGGTTATTGTTTTAATTGAAGAGGATATAAGGGAGGGGCGTGGAATTTGTCCGGGGCGAGTTTCTTGAAGTGCCTTTATGAGGTTCTCGAAAAAAGTTTTGTAGTGGCCCGTAGGGTCGGTATTATTTATTGGGTCGTCGGAACAGTACGTATAACTATTCATCCCGCCCTTCCCAAACGGGCTCAAACTATCCGGACTATTGAACCGCATCAACACCGGATTAAACGCCCGATACCCATTCCCCAATAGATAGTGCCCAGTCACCGGATCCGGCCGTTCGCCATTAAACCCAAGCAGGCTGAGTAACCCGCTTGCAATGGGGCGGTGGCCATAGGGCGAATAAGCGATGGGCTGCGGTGGATGATTGACCTTCACCGTCTGCAACACCGAGCGTTGCTGGTCTGTGGCCAGCAGGGTGTTTTCCGTTGCATCCCCCTCGTTTCGTTGTTGCGCCAGCAACAGATCGCCATGCTGGACGACCGAGTAGCGCGTCGCGCCCTGTATCTCGGTGGCCAACTTGCTTTTGCAGTAAAAACGCTGGCGCTCGGACGTGTCTGAGGGGATGTGGCCAATCAGGCGGTCGAGCGGGTCGTAGCGGTAACGGCAGAGAACGGTTTTGTCCATTGCTGTCATGACCGGTTGCTCCGAAAGGTGGAAGAGCGGGAGCCCAGTATCGATGGCTGTGCGAGAGTTGGGTACTAACAGAACTGATAGGTTCGGTAGTCTTTGGAACGGGTGGGCAGTCTGGAACGCCGCAATCCCTGTGGGAGCGAGCTTGCTCGCGATAGCAGTGGGTCAGCCACCAAGTATGTTTGTTGTGCGGACGTCATCGCGAGCAAGCTCGCTCCCACAGGGTTCTCCGTTGTTTTGAAATTCAGCCTTTTCCTGAAACTGCACACGCTTGCTCCATACCCTCAATTCCCCTCCAGCCAAAAGTTGGAAGGCTTCTTGCAATAGCCGCCCCGAGCCTGCTTCAGGCGTCAAAAGTTTGCTTTAAAGGAACGGGGAATACCGGTGGATCGCTCTCAGTTAATCAACACTGCCCGCACAAACGTTGCCGACCTCAGTCGGGGCAATCTGGGCGTGCCGCTGTTGCTGCTGGTCATGCTGGCCATGATGATGTTGCCGGTGCCGCCGTTCCTGTTGGACGTGTTTTTCACCTTCAACATTGCCTTGTCCATTGTCGTGTTGCTGGTCTGCGTGTACGCCTTGCGACCGCTGGATTTTGCGGTGTTCCCGACCATTCTGCTGGTGGCGACGTTGCTGCGACTGGCGTTGAACGTGGCCTCGACGCGGGTGGTGATGCTCCACGGTCAGGATGGCCATGCCGCCGCCGGTAAGGTGATTCAGGCCTTCGGTGAGGTGGTGATCGGCGGTAACTACGTGGTTGGTATCGTGGTCTTCGCGATTTTGATGATTATCAACTTCGTCGTAGTGACCAAGGGCGCCGGACGGATTTCCGAGGTGAGCGCGCGTTTTACCCTTGATGCGATGCCCGGCAAACAAATGGCCATCGACGCCGACTTGAACGCCGGCCTGATCGACCAGAACCAGGCGAAACTGCGTCGGATGGAAGTGGCTCAGGAAGCCGAGTTCTACGGTTCGATGGACGGTGCCAGCAAGTTCGTGCGCGGCGACGCCATCGCCGGCCTGCTGATTCTGTTCATCAACCTGATCGGCGGCATGGCGGTCGGTATCTTCCAGCACGGCATGACCTTTGGCGATGCCGGTCGGGTGTATGCCTTGTTGACCATCGGTGACGGTTTGGTGGCGCAATTGCCATCACTGCTGTTGTCGACTGCCGCTGCGATCATGGTGACCCGTGCTTCCGGCTCGGAAGACATGGGCAAGCAGATCAATCGTCAAATGTTCGCCTCGCCGAAAGCCTTGGCAGTGGCCGCAGGTTTGATGGCGGTGATGGGCCTGGTGCCGGGCATGCCGCACTTCTCCTTTCTCAGCATGGCCGCGTTGGCGGCCGGCGGCGCTTACCTGTTCTGGAAGAAGCAGAACACGGTCAAGGTTCAGGCCCTGCAAGAGGTCAAGCGTCAGCAGGAACTGCTGCCATCACCATCCCGCGCCCAGGAAACCAAGGAGCTTGGCTGGGATGACGTGACCCCGATCGACATGATTGGCCTGGAAGTCGGCTACCGCCTGATCCCACTGGTGGATCGCAACCAGGGTGGTCAGTTGCTGGCACGGATCAAGGGTGTGCGTAAAAAGCTCTCCCAGGACCTGGGCTTCCTGATGCCGACGGTGCATATCCGTGACAACCTCGACCTGGCGCCAAGCGCCTACCGCCTGACCCTGATGGGGGTGATCCTGGCCGAAGCCGAGATTTACCCGGACCGCGAACTGGCGATCAACCCGGGACAGGTCTACGGCACGCTCAACGGCATTACCGCCAAAGATCCGGCTTTTGGTCTGGAGGCGGTCTGGATCGAAATCAGCCAACGTGCCCAGGCGCAATCCCTCGGTTACACCGTGGTCGATGCCAGTACGGTAGTGGCAACCCATTTGAACCAGATTCTATACAAGCACTCCAGCGAGCTGATTGGCCACGAAGAAGTCCAGCAACTCATGCAATTGCTGGCCAAAAGCTCACCGAAGCTGGCTGAAGAGCTGGTGCCGGGGGTGGTTTCGCTGTCGCAACTGCTCAAGGTCTTGCAAGCATTGCTGGCCGAACAGGTGCCGGTACGGGACATTCGCAGCATCGCCGAAGCCATCGCGAACAACGCCGCCAAGAGTCAAGATACTGCCGCTTTGGTGGCCGCGGTGCGCGTCGGCGTATCCCGTGCAATCGTGCAAAGCATTGTAGGCACTGAGTCGCAGCTGCCTGTGATCACCTTGGAGCCAAGGTTGGAACAAATATTGCTCAATAGTCTTCAGAAGGCAGGACAAGGCTCGGAAGAGGGCGTTCTGCTGGAGCCAAGCATGGCAGAGAAGCTGCAACGCTCATTGATCGAAGCGGCGCAGCGTCAAGAGATGCAAGGTCAGCCGGTGATTCTGCTGGTGGCCGGTCCGGTTCGCGCGATGCTCTCGCGATTCGGTCGGCTGGCAGTCCCGGGTTTGCATGTGTTGGCTTACCAGGAAATTCCTGACAACAAGCAAGTGACCATCGTTGCGACAGTAGGGCCCAACGGCTGAGGTAGTGGTTTATGCAAGTTAAGCGTTTTTTCGCCGCCGATATGCGTCAGGCCATGAAGCTGGTTCGTGATGAGCTGGGCGCTGATGCCGCCATCATTGGCAATCGCCGGATCGCCGGCGGTGTCGAGCTGACGGCTGCGCTGGATTACAAATTGTCGGCGCTGGCCCCGCGTGTTCCGAACATGGAACTCGAGGACGAGCTGCGCAAGACCCAGTCGCGGATCGTGACCGCCCAGGCCGAACTGAGCCTGCGTAGCGATGGCGAGAGCGACAACAGCACCAATCGCCAATTGTTCGCCGGCCTGCCGCTGACCGCCGCCGAGCCGCTGATCGAACCGACTTACGCTGAACCTCGTCGTGCTGCACCCGCCCCCGCGCCAGCCTCCGGCGCAGTTGACCCGCGAGCCTTCGATTCGATGCGTTTCGAGCTCAACAGCTTGCGTGAATTGATGGAAGTGCAACTCGGCTCGCTGGCCTGGAATCAGCTGCAAGGCAGCCGTCCGGCCCAGGCTAACCTCTGGCGTCGCCTGCAACGCATCGGTCTGTCCGGGCCGTTGTCGCGCGATCTGCTGGCACTGATTACCGATATTGATGAACCCCGTCAGGCCTGGCGCATGTTGCTCGCGCACTTGGCGCGGATGATCGCCACTCCGGAAGTCGAGCCGTTGGAAGAGGGTGGTGTGATTGCGATGGTTGGCCCGGCAGGCATGGGCAAGACCACCACGCTGGCCAAGCTCGCAGCGCGTTATGTGCTCAAGTACGGCGCGCAAAACATCGCGCTGGTGAGCATGGACAGCTATCGCATCGGCGCTCAGGAACAGCTCAAGACCCTGGGCCGCATCCTCAACGTGTCGGTCACCCACGTCGACCCGGGCCAATCGCTGGTGCAGGCGCTGGAGCCTTTGCTGCGCAAACGCGTGGTGCTGATCGATACCGCCGGCCTGCAAGCCAGCGACCCGGCACTGCGCATGCAGCTCGAAAGCCTGGCTGGACGGGGCATCAAATCAAAAAATTATCTGGTCTTGGCAACCACCAGCCAGAAACAGGTTCTAACCGCCGCTTATCACAGTTACAAACGTTGCGGCCTTGCCGGCTGCATCCTGACTAAACTGGATGAAACGGCAAGCTTGGGCGAGGTGTTGAGCCTGGCCATCAGTCATGAACTGCCGGTGGCTTACCTCACCGATGGCCCGCGGATCCCGGATGATTTGCATCTGCCGCGTCGTCATCAGTTGGTCAGCCGCGCCGTTAGCGTGCAAATGCAGGAAGAACCCAGCGAAGAAGCCATGGCTGACATGTTCGCTGATATTTACCACAGCCCGACCAAGCAGGTTGGCTGAGGTACTAATGAACAGTTTTTGTACCTACATCGATGGTCTGCCATGCATTGTTCAGTTGGTGAACGCGCAGCCAGTAATGTGGCCTCCGTCTAAGTAAGACAAGGTAAAGAAATAACATGGGCAGCATGCATCCCGTACAGGTGATCGCGGTGACCGGCGGCAAAGGTGGCGTCGGGAAGACTAACGTGTCAGTGAACTTGTCCCTGGCTCTAGCTGAGCTCGGCCGGCGCGTCATGCTGCTGGATGCCGATCTGGGACTGGCGAACGTCGACGTCCTGCTGGGACTGACACCCAAACGCACCTTGGCCGACGTGATCGAAGGCCGCTGTGAGCTGCGCGACGTACTGTTGCAAGGGCCCGGCGGCATCCGCATCGTCCCGGCGGCGTCCGGCACCCAGAGCATGGTTCATTTGAGCCCGGCCCAGCATGCCGGCCTGATCCAGGCTTTCAGCGACATTGGCGACAACCTCGACGTATTGGTGATCGACACCGCTGCGGGTATTGGTGACTCGGTAGTCAGTTTCGTTCGCGCAGCCCAGGAAGTGCTGCTGGTGGTGTGCGATGAACCGACCTCGATTACCGACGCCTACGCGCTGATCAAATTGTTGAATCGCGACTACGGCATGAACCGCTTCCGCGTCCTGGCCAACATGGCGCAGAGCCCGCAGGAAGGGCGCAATCTGTTCGCCAAGTTGACCAAGGTCACGGATCGTTTCCTCGACGTCGCCTTGCAATACGTCGGTGCCGTGCCTTACGACGAAAGCGTGCGCAAGGCCGTGCAGAAGCAGCGTGCTGTCTACGAAGCCTTCCCGCGTTCCAAGTGCGCCCTGGCGTTCAAGGCCATTGCACAAAAGGTCGATACCTGGCCACTGCCGGCCAACCCGCGTGGGCACCTGGAGTTTTTCGTCGAGCGCCTCGTGCAACAGACCGCAGGACCCGTCCTATGACAGCCAGTGGCTACAACCTCTACAAGAAGTCGGCACGTGACGCGCAGTACGAGCTGATCGAGCGTTACGCGCCACTGGTCAAACGCATTGCCTACCACTTGCTGGCGCGTCTGCCGGCCAGTGTCCAGGTCGAAGACCTGATCCAGGCCGGGATGATCGGCCTGCTTGAAGTATCAACCAAATACGACGCCAGCAAAGGCGCGAGCTTCGAGACGTACGCGGGCATTCGAATCCGCGGCGCGATGCTCGATGAAGTGCGCAAGGGGGACTGGGCACCACGTTCGGTTCACCGCAATACCCGCATGGTCAGCGACGCAATTCGCTCGATTGAAGCTAAAACCGGCCGTGACGCTAAAGATCACGAAGTTGCGGCCGAACTCCAATTGAGTCTCGACGATTATTACGGGATTTTGAACGACACCCTCGGTAGCCGGTTATTCAGTTTCGACGATCTGTTGCAGGACGGCGAACACGAAGGGCTGCACGAGGATGGCGCCAGTGCTCATCTCGAGCCGTCGCGCGATCTGGAAGATGAACGCTTCCAGGCGGCGCTGGCGGACGCGATTGCCAATTTGCCGGAGCGTGAGCGACTGGTGTTGGCGCTGTACTACGACGAAGAGTTGAATCTCAAGGAAATCGGTGAGGTCCTGGGGGTCAGCGAATCGCGGGTCAGCCAGTTACACAGCCAGTGCGCGGCCCGTTTGCGGGGGCGTTTGGGGGAGTGGCGAGCGCGCTGACAGGCAGTGTGGGGACACTGCGAACGAGGTGGGTACGGCATTTTGCTGCATCGGCCACGGCCCGTTGTAATCCATGCAACTGTTGAGTGTTACGCCGAATTGATTGAACGGCGCGTTCAGGTGCTGCGCGCGTTTTAAGACTGCTTGGAGGTCGAATTGGACAAGAATATGAAAATCCTCATCGTTGATGACTTCTCAACGATGCGGCGGATCATAAAAAACCTGTTGCGTGACCTTGGGTTCACCAACACGGTCGAGGCGGATGACGGTATTACCGCGATTCCGGTCCTCAACAGCGGGAGCATCGACTTTCTGGTGACGGACTGGAACATGCCCGGCATGACCGGTATCGATCTGCTGCGCCACGTGCGTGCCGATGAAAAACTCAAACACCTGCCGGTGTTGATGGTCACGGCCGAAGCCAAGCGCGAGCAAATCATCGAAGCCGCTCAGGCGGGCGTGAACGGCTATGTGGTCAAGCCATTCACGGCTCAAGCGTTGAAAGACAAGATTGAAAAGATCTTCGAACGCATCGGTTGATGTGCAAAGCCAGTCCGTCACGGGGGAGCTATGGGGCATAACGAATCTTCACAGGGCGATTTTGAATCGACCCTGAAAAAACACGCGGTCGAACTGGTCGAGAGCCTTGAAAAAGGCAGGTTCGGCGACGCTGTGCAACTGATCCATGAGCTCAACCAGACCCGTGACCGCGGCCTGTATCAGGAAGTGGGCAAGCTCACTCGCGAGCTGCATAGCGCGATCGTCAATTTCCAGATTGACCCGCACATGCCGCAAGCCGAGGAAGTGTCTCAGATCACGGATGCCACCGAGCGCCTGGGTTATGTGGTCAAGCTGACCGAGGCCGCGGCCAACCGCACCATGGACCTGGTGGAAAACGCCACGCCGCTGATCAACAGCCTGAGCGACGAAGCTCAGGCGCTGAGCACGGATTGGGGGCGGTTCATGCGTCGCGAAGTCGGGGCCGAAGAGTTCCGCGAGCTGGCCCGGCGGGTCGACGGTTTCCTGACCCGCAGCAGTGAAGACAACCGCGTCGTATCGAGCAACCTCAACGACATTCTGCTGGCCCAGGATTACCAGGACCTCACCGGTCAGGTGATCAAGCGCGTGACCCAGTTGGTCACCGAAGTTGAAAGCAACCTGCTCAAGCTCGTGCTCATGGCCAGTCAGGTCGACCGCTTTGCGGGTATCGAACATGACCGTGAAGCGATGCTGGCTGAAAAAGATCCGCAAAAACATCTCTCTCAGGGTGAAGGTCCGCAGATTCATGCCGATAAAAGAGAAGACGTTGTGTCCGGTCAGGACGATGTGGACGATTTGTTATCCAGCCTGGGATTCTAGAGTTTTAGCATTTTAGAGTTTTAGCGTTTCAGGTTTTTTAGGTTTTTAGACCTTTAGGAGCACCCCCCTTAATGAGCTTCGGCGCCGATGAAGAGATCCTTCAGGATTTCCTGGTTGAGGCCGGCGAGATTCTAGAGCAACTGTCCGAACAGCTGGTCGAGCTTGAAAGCCGACCGGATGATGCGGATTTGCTCAATGCAATTTTTCGCGGTTTTCACACTGTAAAAGGGGGCGCCGGCTTCCTCCAGCTCAACGAGCTGGTGGAGTGCTGTCACATCGCCGAGAACGTGTTCGACATCCTGCGCAAGGGTGAACGACGCGTCGACTCGGAACTGATGGACGTGGTTCTCGAGGCACTGGACGCGGTGAACGGCATGTTCAGCGAAGTCCGCGAACGCAGCCCGATCACGGCTGCCACTCCAGAATTGCTTGCAGCGTTGGCCCGTCTGGCCGAGCCGCAAACCGCCGATGAGTCGGCACCGGTCGCCGAGGTGGTGGAAGAACCTGCCGCTGAAGAATCGGGCGACATCACGGATAACGAATTCGAACAACTGCTGGACTCGCTGAATGCCGTCAAGGCTCAAGCCGAGGCTCCAGCGGCTGCGCCAGTGCCGACCAGCGATGCCTCGGCCAGCGACGAAATCACCGATGCCGAGTTCGAGTCGTTGCTCGATCAATTGCACGGCAAAGGCCAGTTCGCCCCCGATGCAGTGGTCGCGGCGCCCGCCGCACCGGCGGCCCCTAAAGCGGCAGGCGACAGCTCCGACATCACCGACGACGAGTTCGAAGCACTGCTTGACCAGTTGCACGGCAAAGGCAACTTTGCGGTCGATGCATTGGAGTCGGCGATTGCTTCGGCTCCGGCCCCGGCTGCGCCAACCGCTAAAGCGGCCGGCGACGATCTGATCTCCGATCACGAGTTCGAATCGCTGCTCGACGAATTGCATGGCAAAGGCAAGTTCACCGAGGTTGGCACTGGCGCAGTGGTTTCTGCTCCTGTCGCCAAGGCGCCAGCACCGGTTGCGAAACCTGTGGCCAAAGCGCCCGAGCCAAAAGCCGAAGCGCCGAAACCGGCCGCCGCTACTGCACCGGCACCTGCTCGTGCCCCGGCCGCACCGCCACCGGAAAAACCGGCCAGCGAAGCCGAGACCACTGTGCGGGTCGATACTGCGCGTCTTGACGAAATCATGAACATGGTCGGCGAGTTGGTACTGGTGCGTAACCGCCTGGTCCGCCTGGGCCTCAACAGCGGCGACGAAGCCATGTCCAAGGCCGTGTCGAACCTCGACGTGGTCACGGCCGACCTGCAAACCGCGGTCATGAAGACCCGGATGCAGCCGATCAAGAAAGTCTTCGGGCGTTTCCCGCGTCTGGTTCGCGACCTGGCTCGCCAGCTCAAGAAAGAGATCAACCTAGAGCTGGTCGGCGAAGAAACCGACCTCGACAAGAACCTCGTCGAGGCCCTGGCCGACCCGCTGGTCCACTTAGTGCGCAACTCGGTCGACCACGGTATTGAAGAGCCGGCTGAGCGCGAAGCGATGGGCAAGCCTCGCAGCGGCAAAGTGATCCTGTCCGCGGAACAGGAAGGCGACCACATCCTGCTGTCCATCTCCGATGATGGCAAAGGCATGGACGCCGATGTTCTGCGCGGTATCGCCGTGAAGAAAGGCCTGATGGACAAGGATGCGGCGGACCGTCTCAGCGAGACCGATTGCTTCAACCTGATCTTCGCCCCGGGCTTCTCGACCAAGACCGAGATATCCGACGTCTCCGGGCGCGGCGTGGGCATGGACGTGGTGAAAACCAAGATCGCCCAGCTCAACGGCACCATCAATATCTACTCGACCAAGGGCAAAGGCTCGAAGATCGTCATCAAGGTCCCGTTGACCCTGGCGATCATGCCGACGCTGATGGTCATGCTCGGCAACCAGGCGTTCGCGTTCCCGCTGGTGAACGTCAACGAGATCTTCCACCTCGACCTGTCGCGCACCAACGTGGTGGACGGCCAGGAAGTGGTGATCGTGCGGGACAAGGCGCTGCCGCTGTTCTACCTCAAGCGCTGGCTGGTCAGCTCCGCTGCTCACGAAGAGCAGCGCGAAGGCCATGTGGTGATCCTTTCGGTGGGCACTCAGCGGATCGGCTTCGTCGTCGATCAACTGGTGGGCCAGGAAGAAGTGGTCATCAAGCCATTGGGCAAAATGCTCCAGGGAACCCCGGGCATGTCCGGCGCCACCATCACCGGTGACGGCCGCATTGCACTGATTCTCGATGTTCCGAGCATGCTCAAGCGTTACGCCGCACGGCGTATTTGATTCTGCGGGAGCGGGGCGACTGAGCCTCGCCCCGTCTAACGGAGTGTTTATGGCAGTCAAAGTCCTGGTGGTGGACGATTCGGGGTTTTTCCGCCGCCGCGTCTCGGAAATTCTTTCAGCGGATTCCAATATCCAGGTCGTCGGTACGGCGACCAATGGCAAAGAGGCGATCGATCAGGCGCTGGCGCTCAAGCCAGACGTGATCACCATGGACTACGAGATGCCGATGATGGATGGCATCACGGCAGTGCGGCACATCATGCAGCGCTGCCCGACCCCGGTGTTGATGTTCTCCTCGCTGACTCACGAAGGCGCGCGGGTCACCCTCGATGCGCTGGACGCTGGCGCGGTGGACTTCCTGCCGAAGAATTTCGAAGACATCTCGCGTAACCCGGAGAAGGTCAAGCAACTGCTGTGCGAGAAAATTCTCAGCATCTCGCGCAGTAACCGTCGTGTCAGCGCCTACAGTGCCCCGGCTCCAGTGGCCGCACCAGCCCCGACGCCTGCGCCTTCGAGCGTCAGCAGCTACAGCAGCAGTGCGCCTGCGCGTGCGGCTCCGGCACCGATTCCGGCTCGCAGCCATGCAGCGACGCCGGCGTCGCCAGCGCCGAAACGCAAAGCCTACAAACTGGTCGCCATCGGTACTTCGACCGGTGGCCCGGTTGCCTTGCAACGGGTGCTGACACAGTTGCCGGGCAACTTCCCGGCACCGATCGTGTTGATCCAGCACATGCCGGCAGCCTTCACCAAGGCCTTCGCCGAGCGTCTGGACAAACTGTGCCGCATCAGTGTCAAGGAAGCCGAGGATGGCGACATCCTGCGTCCGGGCCTGGCGCTGCTGGCGCCGGGTGGCAAGCAGATGATGATCGACGGCCGTGGCGCGGTGAAAATCCTGCCGGGCGACGAGCGTCTGAACTACAAGCCTTGCGTGGACATCACCTTCGGTTCCGCGGCCAAATCCTACGGCGACAAAGTTCTGGCGGTGGTACTCACCGGTATGGGCGCCGACGGTCGCGAAGGCGCGCGTCTGCTCAAGCAGGGCGGCAGTGCGATCTGGGCTCAGGATGAAGCCAGTTGTGTGATCTACGGCATGCCCATGGCGATCGTCAAAGCCGAGCTCGCGGACGCGGTGTACAGCCTGGACGATATCGGCCGTCACCTGGTCGAGGCGTGTCTCTGATGGATGTACTCAGCCTTATCGGGATTATCATGGCGTTCGTCGCCATCATTGGCGGCAACTACCTTGAAGGCGGTCACCTCGGCGCGTTGGCCAACGGCCCGGCAGCGTTGATCGTACTCGGTGGGACCGTTGGCGCAGCGCTGCTGCAATCGCCGATGAGCGCCTTCAAGCGCGCCATGCAGATTCTCGCCTGGATTCTGTTTCCACCGCGCGTGGACCTGGCTGGCGGCATCGATCGCGTCGTGAACTGGAGCCTGACCGCCCGCAAGGAAGGTTTGCTCGGCCTGGAAGGTGTGGCCGATGCCGAACCCGACAGCTACTCGCGCAAAGGTCTGCAACTGCTGGTGGACGGCGCCGAGCCGGAAGCGATTCGCAGCATTCTGGAAGTGGATTTCTACACCCAGGAAAGCCGCGACATCGAAGCCGCCAAAGTCTTTGAAAGCATGGGCGGCTACGCGCCGACCATCGGCATCATCGGTGCGGTAATGGGCCTGATCCATGTCATGGGCAACCTGGCCGATCCGTCGCAACTGGGCAGCGGCATTGCCGTCGCGTTCGTCGCCACCATCTATGGCGTGGCCAGTGCCAACCTGATATTGCTGCCGGTTGCCGCCAAGCTCAAGTCCATCGCGTTGCGGCAGTCGCGTTATCGCGAGATGTTGCTGGAAGGCATTCTGTCGATCGCCGAAGGTGAGAACCCTCGCTCCATCGAGTTGAAGCTTCAGGGCTTCATGGATTAAGGGAATAACCTCATGGCTCGTCGTCGGCAACCTGAAGAACACGTAAACCATGAACGCTGGCTAGTTTCCTACGCCGACTTCATTACGTTGCTGTTCGCTTTCTTCGTGGTGATGTACTCGATTTCTTCGATCAACGAAGGCAAGTACAAGGTCATTTCCGAGGCGTTGATCGGGGTGTTTACCGACTCTGATCGCGCCCTCAAGCCGATCCCGATTGGTGACGAGCGACCGAAGACCGTGACCCCGGCCAAGCCGCTGGTCAAGGACAGCGAACAGATTGACGCCGGCATCGCCCAGGCTGCCAACGATCCGCTCAAAAGCATTGCCGATGACATCAGCGCGGCGTTCGGCGACTTGATCAGTTCCAACCAGATGACCGTGCGCGGCAATGAGTTGTGGGTCGAGATCGAGCTCAATTCCAGCTTGTTGTTCGGCAGTGGCGATGCCATGCCCAGCGACATCGCCTTCAACATTATCGATAAGGTCGCGGCGATCCTGCGGCCGTTCGACAATCCGATCCACGTCGAAGGCTTTACCGACGATCAGCCGATTCGCACCGCGCAATACCCGACCAACTGGGAGCTGTCCTCGGCCCGTTCGGCGAGCATCGTGCGCATGCTGGCGATGCAGGGTGTGAACCCCGGTCGTCTGGCGTCGGTGGGTTATGGCGAGTTCCAGCCGGTGGCCAATAACGCCACCGCCGAAGGCCGGGCGCGCAACCGTCGGGTGGTGTTGGTGGTTTCACGAAATCTCGATGTACGCCGCAGCCTCACGGGTACCGGAACGGCTCATGCACAACCGGATGCCGCGTTGAAGCGGGCTGGCACACAAACTGCACCAGCTGCGGTCAAGTCGCCGGGACGAGAGAGCTCCGTCAATTCTCCGTCACCCGCATTAATACGTTGAGCTATTTCTCGGTCGACCTTTTCGACCGGGAGGAACAATCCGAATGAGAGTCTGGGCAGTCGCCAATCAAAAGGGTGGTGTCGGTAAAACCACTTCCTCCATCGCTTTAGCCGGTTTGCTGGCCGAGGCGGGCAAGCGCGTGGTTGTGGTCGATCTCGACCCCCACGGCTCCATGACCAGCTACTTCGGTTACGACCCCGACAGCCTGGAACACAGCAGCTACGACTTGTTTCTGCACAAGGGCAATGTGCCGCAAGGCTTGCCCGGTCAGTTGCTGATGCCCACCAGTGACGAACGCATTTCCCTGTTGCCATCGAGCACCGCGCTGGCAACCCTCGAGCGCCAGTCGCCGGGCCAGAGTGGTTTGGGCCTGGTGATCGCCAAGAGCCTGGCGCAGTTGTGGCAGGACTTCGATTACGCCGTGATCGACAGCCCGCCGTTGCTCGGTGTGCTGATGGTCAATGCCTTGGCGGCGAGCCAGCAGTTGGTGATTCCGGTGCAGACCGAACACTTGGCGGTCAAAGGCCTGGAACGCATGGTCAACACCCTGGCGATGATCAACCGCTCGCGCAAACAGCCGCTGCCGTTCAGCATCGTGCCGACCCTGTTCGACCGCCGCACCCAGGCGTCCCTCGGCACCCTTCGCGTGCTGCGCGACAAATATCCGGAAGAAATCTGGCAAGGCTACATCCCGATCGACACCCGCTTGCGTGATGCGAGCCGGGCAGGGCTGACGCCTTCGCAATTCGACGGCAAGAGCCGTGGCGTTCTCGCTTACCGCGCACTGCTCAAGCACCTGTTGGCCGCACAACTTGTCCCGCAGGTGGCTTGAGATGAACTCAATCCCTGTAGGAGCTGCCGCAGGCTGCGATCTTTTGATCTCGCTTTGTGACATCTTCGAATCCGCCAAACGATCGCAGCCTGCGGCAGCTCCTACGATGGTGGGCGCATGACTCGTCCGGTGAAGATCACCTCGCGTCCGCAACTGGCCCTCCAGTCTTATCTGGACAGCTTGCTGCAAGACGCGACCGAAGAGTTGTCGCCAGAAGTCGAGGCGCTGCCCGAGGTTGTCGAGGTTATCGAGGTTGAAGCCGCGCTGGATGAGTTCCAGGCTGCCGTGCTTGAAGAGCAGGCCCGCGATGCGCAGAAACCGGCCGTGGCCGCTGCACCCATCGTTGCGCCAGTGGTGAAAGCACCGGTGGCCGTGATCGACGCGCCGGCACCGATTCTGGCGCCCGTGTCGACGATTGCACCCCTGCTGCAAGCATTGGTGCCGCCGTTGGTTGAAGTTCATCTGCCACCCGGCAACACGCCGCCACCGGTGGAAACCGACGGTCGTCCGTCATGGGCTGCCGAGCCGTTCGAGTGCCTGTTGTTCGACGTCGCCGGATTGACCCTGGCAGTGCCACTGGTATGCCTGGGCTCGATTTATTCTTTGGCCGGTCACGAGCTGACACCGTTGTTCGGTCAGCCGGAATGGTTCCTCGGGATCCTGCCGAGCCAGGCCGGCAACCTCAAAGTGCTGGACACCGCGCGCTGGGTCATGCCGGACCGCTATCGCGATGATTTCCGCCAGGGCCTGCAATACGTTATTTCGGTTCAGGGCTACGAGTGGGGGCTGGCGGTGCATCAGGTCAGCCGCTCATTGCGCCTGGACCCGAACGAAATCAAATGGAGAAGTCACCGAGGTCAGCGGCCATGGCTCGCCGGCACAGTGATTGAGCACATGTGTGCGCTGCTGGACGTTTCTGCCCTGGCCGAGTTGATCGCCAGCGGTGGGGCAAAGCACATGAGCGGCAGCAAGCCACTTCACAAACCGACATAGCTGCCGACATAACAAGTATGCGACGGCATTGTTGAATGCTGCCTACAGAACACACACCGCCAGAAGCGGTTTTTCGAGGGGTCAGGGTATGAGTAGTCAAGCGACGAATGCAAAAGGTTCTGAAGATCCGATCCTGCAATGGGTAACCTTCAAACTGGACAACGAAACCTACGGCATCAACGTGATGCGCGTTCAGGAAGTCCTGCGCTACACCGAAATTGCCCCGGTCCCGGGTGCTCCGAGCTACGTGCTGGGCATCATCAACCTGCGCGGTAACGTGGTCACCGTGATCGACACCCGTCAGCGCTTCGGTCTGATGAATGCCGAGATCAGCGACAACACCCGTATCGTCATCATCGAAGCCGACAAGCAAGTGGTCGGGATCATGGTCGACAGCGTGGCGGAAGTGGTTTACCTGCGTCAGTCGGAAATCGAGACCGCGCCGAACGTCGGTAACGAAGAGTCCGCCAAGTTCATTCAAGGCGTGTGCAACAAGAACAACGAACTGCTGATCCTGGTCGAGCTGGACAAGATGATGAGCGAAGAAGAATGGTCGGAACTGGAGAATATCTGATTGATTCTTGAGGTGGCTGTCATTGTCCTGTTCCTTTTATGGGCAGGCACGCTGGCGATGTTCCTGGCATACATCCGCGCTCAGCGACAGATCGCCGCGCAACAGGCCGAGGGCGATGCGCTGCGCGATCAGCGCATCAAGGATTTGGCCAAACGCGTCGACGACTACCAGAACGGCAACGTGCGCATGGGTGAAGACCTGCACGAACTGCGCGCCGTCGTCGGCCCGTTGCCGGACAAACTGGCGCAGCTGGAGCAGCGTGATCCGTCGAGTCTTTCATTCGCCCAGGCGGCACGCTTGGTGGGGATGGGCGCGAGCGTCAGTGAGCTGACGCAGTCCTGCGGGTTGACCCAGGCTGAGGCGGAGTTGATGAGTAAGTTGCACAAGAACTGAGAAGATCAAAAGATCGCAGCCTCGTTGCACTCGACAGCTCCTACAGAGCGTACACCGCCCCAATGTAGGAGTTGTCGAGTGCAACGAGGCTGCGATCTTTTTGCATTCAACACATCAGTAATCATCCCCGCGATCAGCCACATCCTTCACGACCATCACCGCATGCGGATCATGACCCTGTGGAAACTTACCCTTCAAATTCCACGCAAACGCAATGATCTCGGCAATCGTGCGATACAACTCCTGCGGAATACTCTCCCCCAATTCCATCCGCGCCAGCAATCTCACCAACTCGGCGTTTTCATAGATCGGCACTTCGTAATCACGGGCGATCCGCAGAATTTCTTCCGCTAATTCCTCGTCACCTTTGGCCGTGAGGGTAGGGGCGTGAGTGCCGTCGTATTTGAGGGCGATGGCCTGGCGCGGTGCGGTGGATTGGTTCATGCGGTTTCGTCGACCCAGCGTTGTTCGAGGCGGGTTTGGGGGCCCTGAGGCGGTGTGCCGAGGTGGCAATCCAGATCGCCGACGTTCAGGCCTGAGGCCAGCAGCCGTTCGCGCAGCCCGGCCAGATTGCTTTCGATCAGGCTGGCGGTGTAAGGCCGTTCGGCCCATAGCTGACTGGAGAGGCTGCCTTTGATCAGCTGCGCCTGAATCTGCAATGGCCCCAGCGGTTCCATGTCGAACGCCAGATCGACTCGCCACAATTGTTGCTTGGGTTCGTGTTCGTCGCGGCGTTCGTGCGGTTGTTCTTTCTCAGGTGCTTCTTCGCGCTGGAATTTGACCTGCAATGGCACGATGTCCTGCAGGTTGCGCATGGGGATTTCCAGTTGCCAGGTGCTGAGCAGCCGACCGTCGTCAGTGAGGCCGGTCTGTTCCAGGCTCGACAGTTGATGGCTTTGCAGGCGTGAAACGGCCGCTGCTGCCAAACGCAGCAAGTGCTCCAAATCGTTTTCACCGTCCTGACTTTGCAGCAGACGCTCCGGGAGCGGGAAACTGGTCGGCAATGGTTTGGCGCTGACTTGCCCCAACATGCCGAGGGCGCTTCGCACGAAGCTGGGCAGCGCTTGCGCCAGTGTATTGGCGGCGATGATCGCGTTGAGATTGGTATTGGCCGGCAATCCCTGCGTCAGTTGCGCGATCAGCTTGAGCAGGTCGCCCTTCATGTCTGGTGTCAGCGTCGGGTTTTGTCCGGTCAGCAGTTTCGCTTCAAGGAACAGACCGCTGTTGGCCAGCGCCTGGGCCAGACCTTTGGGTGTACTCAATTGCTGAACGTCCGGCAGGCCGGCGAGCAATTTGTCCACGGCGGCGCGCAGGTCGCTGGAGGTCTGATCCGATGGCGGCAGGTTTTGCAGGACTTTGAGCAAGCCATCCAAAGAGCCCTGGCGACTTTTCTGGCTGACCAATTGCTGCGTCACCGCCAACTGTTCCTGCCGGCTGCTCAACGGGACGAACTTCAGGGTCTGGGTGTCTTGCACCAAGGCGCTCAGCAAGGTGCCGATGCGCAGTGGCGTCGGGCTGTCGATGCTCAGCGTGCTGCCACTCAGCGCGGTATTGAGCAGGCTCACCATTGAGCGAAACACCGTCGGCTGACCCGGCACCTGCGGCATCACCTGAGAGGTCAGCACTTTGCCTTGCAGCAAGGTGCCGACCGGTAGTTGCGTCGTGTCAATGCGGGTGAGTGTCGCGACGCTGGAAGTGATGGCCTGTTGCACCGTGACCGCCAGGTTGCCCGCCGATGGCTGGGTAATCGCCAGGCTGGTGCCTTGGGGCAACGGCTGAGTACTGGTGGCCTGGACCGTGGTCTGGCGACCGCTGTCGAGGGTGACCTTGAGCAACAGTTGAAAGGTCTGATCCATCTGCTTGAGCGATAGCACTTCGGCCTTGGCAGTCTGACCGGCGCTGATCAGGCCCTCCATCGGCGTCAGCAGCTTGAGTAGGTCACCACTCACCACCAGCGGCCGCGAAGTCGCGGGTGTGGTCGGCGGCAGCGGGAGGATGTTCATTTCGCCTGTCATACGCGGTCACAACCTGAGGAAAATGCACTCTTTAGAGTAGGGCATGGCATGTATAATGCCGCCCGTCTTCGGGGAGTGGCGAAAACATTGCATTTGTTTGACCTGGCTCTCTAGAACAAGCCGCCAATGCATCTATGCTGCATCTCTTTAGCGGCCGCCCTGCCGCCGACTTGAACCGCAAAAGGCCCGTGATCTCTTGACCAGTCCTGTCCTGCAAACCGTTGCCCTTGCCTGTGAGCGAGACCTTCGGCTGCTCTTCGAAAATCTCGAATTGAGACTGGCCAGTGGCGAAATGGTACAGATCAGCGGCCCCAACGGCAGCGGCAAGACCAGTCTTTTACGTCTGCTTTGCGGTTTGATGCACCCGACTGCCGGGCAGGTGCTGCTCAACGGCTTGCCACTGAACGAACAGCGCAGCGAACTGGCGCGCAACCTGTTGTGGATTGGCCATGCCGCCGGCATCAAGGACCTGCTGACCCCCGAGGAAAACCTCAGTTGGCTCTGCGCCTTGCATCAACCGGCCTCCCATGAGGCGATCTGGCAGGCGCTGTCGGCGGTGGGGCTGCGTGGTTTCGAGGATGTTCCGTGCCATACCCTGTCTGCCGGCCAGCAACGCCGCGTCGCGTTGGCACGGTTGTATCTGGACAGCCCGTCGCTTTGGATCCTCGATGAACCGTTCACCGCGCTCGACAAACAAGGCGTGGCGCAACTCGAAGAACACCTGGCGTCGCACTGCGAGCGGGGGGGCATGGTGGTTCTCACCACTCACCACACGTTAACCCGGATGCCTGCCGGCTATCGTGACATTGATTTGGGGAACTGGGCCGTATGAGTGTTTTCGGCCTGTTGGTCGCCCGCGAGGCACGTTTGCTGTTCCGCCGTCCTGCCGAATTGGCGAATCCGCTGGTGTTCTTCGCCATCGTGGTCTCTTTGTTCCCGTTGGCGGTCGGCGCCGGGCCTCAATTGTTGCAAACCTTGTCCCCGGGGCTGGTCTGGGTGGCGGCGCTTTTATCGGTCTTGCTCTCGCTGGACGGGCTCTTTCGCAGTGATTTCGAAGACGGATCGCTTGAGCAGTGGGTCCTTTCGCCGCACCCCCTGCCTATTCTGGTTTTGGCCAAGGTGCTGGCACACTGGGCGTTTTCCGGCCTGGCGCTGGTTTTGCTCGCACCCTTGCTGGCGTTGATGCTTGGTTTGCCTGCCGCCTGTCTGCCGGTGTTGCTGCTTTCTTTATTGCTCGGTACACCGGTGCTGAGCCTGCTCGGTGCGGTGGGCGCGGCGTTGACGGTAGGATTGAAGCGCGGTGGCCTGTTATTGGCGCTGCTGATTCTGCCGCTGTACATCCCGGTGTTGATTCTCGGCAGTGGCGCCTTGCAGGCGGCATTGCAGGGCATGCCGGCGACCGGTTATCTCTTGTGGCTTGGTAGCCTGACCGCCCTGGCGATAACCCTGACACCTTTTGCAATAGCTGCTGGCCTGAAGATCAGCGTCGGCGAATAATAATGAGGCCCTGGTCAAAAGTTGATCACTTCTTTTGATGAAAGGCAGGACCCTTGGCTCTTCAAAGCGAAGAGCACCCGTGATGGAAACAGCAATGAACTGGACCTGGTTTCATAAGCTCGGCTCGCCCAAATGGTTTTACGGCATCAGTGGCAAACTGCTGCCGTGGCTGAGCGTCGCGGCGTTGCTGCTGATCAGCATCGGCGTGGTTTGGGGGTTGGCCTTCGCGCCGCCGGACTATCAGCAAGGCAACAGCTTTCGCATCATCTATATCCACGTTCCCGCCGCCATGCTGGCGCAGTCCATCTATGTGATGCTGGCCGTGTGCGGCATCGTCGGGCTGGTCTGGAAGATGAAACTGGCCGACGTCGCCCTGCAATGCGCCGCGCCGATTGGTGCCTGGATGACTGCCGTGGCGCTGGTCACCGGCGCGATCTGGGGCAAACCGACCTGGGGTTCGTGGTGGGTCTGGGATGCGCGACTTACGTCCATGCTTATTCTGCTGTTTCTGTACTTCGGTCTTATTGCGCTGGGCAACGCCATCAGCAATCGTGACAGTGCGGCCAAGGCCTGCGCGGTGCTGGCAATCGTCGGCGTGATCAACATCCCGATCATTAAATACTCGGTGGAGTGGTGGAACACCCTGCACCAGGGCGCGACCTTCACCCTCACCGAAAAACCGGCGATGCCCGCCGAGATGTGGCTTCCGCTGCTGCTGTCGGCGCTGGGTTTCTACTGTTTCTTCGGCGCGGTGCTGTTGCTGCGCATGCGCCTTGAAGTGCTCAAGCGCGAAGCCCGGGCGAGCTGGGTGAAAACCGAAGTGCAGAACAGTCTGGAGGCCGCTCGATGAGTTTCGCTTCATTCGGCGACTTTCTCGCCATGGGCCATCACGGCCTGTATGTCTGGTCAGCCTATGGCATAAGCCTGGCGGTGCTGGCCCTCAACGTGGCGGCGCCGATCCTGGCCCGCAAGCGGTATCTGCAACAAGAGGCGCGTCGTCTGCGCCGGGAGAACGGCAAGTGAATCCGCTGCGTAAAAAGCGTCTTATCATCATCCTCGCGATTCTGGTCGGTGTCGGCGCTGCCGTTGGCCTGGCCCTGAGCGCCCTTCAGCAGAACATCAATCTGTTTTACACCCCGACCCAGATCGCCAACGGCGAAGCCCCGCAAGACACGCGCATCCGTGCGGGCGGCATGGTCGAGGCGGGTTCGCTGCAACGTTCCGGCGATTCCCTGGACGTGAAATTCATCGTCACCGACTTCAACAAATCCGTGACCATCAGCTACCGCGGCATCCTCCCGGACCTGTTCCGCGAAGGGCAGGGCATCGTCGCCCTCGGCAAGCTCAACGCTGATGGCGTGGTGGTGGCTGATGAAGTGCTGGCCAAGCACGACGAGAAGTACATGCCGCCGGAAGTGACCAAGGCGCTGAAAGACAGTGGTCAATCCGCCCCCACACCCGCGAAGGAGGGTTGATCGATGACTTCCGGCATCTTTATCCCCGAACTCGGCCATTTGGCCATGATCCTGGCGCTGTGTTTCGCGCTGGTTCAAGCCGTGGTGCCGTTGCTCGGTGCCTGGCGTGGCGACCGTCTGTGGATGAGCCTGGCTCAGCCCGCAGCATGGGGGCAGTTCGCGTTTTTGCTGTTCGCTTTCGGTTGCCTGACTTACGCGTTCATGGCGGACGACTTCTCCGTCGCTTACGTGGCCAGCAACTCCAACAGCGCCTTGCCGTGGTACTACAAATTCAGCGCGGTCTGGGGCGCTCACGAAGGTTCGTTGCTGCTGTGGGCATTGATCCTCGGCGGCTGGACCTTCGCGGTGTCGGTGTTCTCCCGGCAGTTGCCGCAGGTGATGCTCGCTCGCGTATTGGCCGTGATGGGCATGATCAGCACCGGTTTTCTGCTGTTTCTGATCATGACCTCCAACCCGTTCAAGCGCATCCTGCCGCAGATGCCGACGGATGGCCGCGACCTCAATCCACTGCTGCAAGACATCGGCCTGATCGTTCACCCACCGATGTTGTACATGGGGTACGTCGGTTTCTCCGTGGCTTTCGCTTTCGCTATTGCCGCACTGCTGGGCGGTCGTCTTGATGCGGCGTGGGCGCGCTGGTCCCGTCCGTGGACCATCGTCGCCTGGGCCTTCCTCGGTATCGGTATCACCCTCGGTTCATGGTGGGCGTACTACGAACTCGGCTGGGGCGGCTGGTGGTTCTGGGACCCGGTGGAGAACGCATCCTTCATGCCTTGGCTGGTGGGCACGGCGCTGATTCACTCGTTGGCGGTCACGGAAAAACGTGGCGTGTTCAAGAGCTGGACCGTGTTGCTGGCGATCGCCGCGTTCTCATTGAGTTTGCTCGGGACTTTCCTGGTACGTTCCGGCGTGCTGACGTCGGTTCACGCCTTTGCCTCCGATCCTGAGCGCGGTGTGTTCATCCTGATCTTCCTGCTGTTTGTGGTCGGTGGTTCGCTGACGTTGTTCGCCCTGCGCGCGCCGGTGGTCAAGAGCCACGTCGGCTTCAACCTCTGGTCCCGGGAAACCCTATTGCTGGGCAATAACCTGGTGCTGGTGGTGGCCGCTTCGATGATCCTGCTGGGCACCTTGTATCCGCTGATCCTCGACGCGATGACCGGCGCCAAACTGTCGGTCGGCCCGCCGTACTTCAACGCGCTGTTCATTCCGTTGATGGCGATACTGATGGTGGTGATGGCGGTCGGCATGCTGGTGCGCTGGAAAGACACGCCGGTCAAATGGCTGATAAGCATGTTGACCCCGGTGTTGCTCGGCAGCGCTGCGCTGGCCGTGGTGGCGGGTGTCGCTTACGGCGATTTCAACTGGGCGGTGCTGGCGACGTTCATGCTGGCTGCCTGGGTGTTGCTGGCCGGTGTGCGGGATATCTTCGACAAAACGCGTCACAAGGGTTTGATCAAAGGTCTGCCGACCCTTACCCGCAGCTATTGGGGCATGCAGATCGCGCATTTGGGCATTGCCGTGTGCGCGCTGGGTGTCGTGTTGTCGAGCCAGAACAGTGCCGAGCGCGATCTGCGCCTAGCGCCGGGTGAGTCCATGAGCCTGGCCGGTTATCAGTTTGTGTTCGAAGGCGCCAAGCACTTCGAAGGGCCGAATTTTACCTCCGACAAGGGCACCGTGCGGGTGATCCGCGATGGCAAGGTCATCAGTGTGTTGCACCCGGAAAAACGCCTCTATACCGTGCAGAATTCGGTGATGACCGAAGCCGGGATCGACGCCGGTTTTACCCGTGACCTTTACGTCGCGCTGGGCGAGCCGCTGGGCGAGGGGGCTTGGGCGGTTCGGGTACACGTCAAACCGTTTGTGCGCTGGATCTGGTTTGGCGGGTTGCTCACAGGTTTCGGCGGTTTGCTGGCGGCGCTGGATCGCCGTTATCGGGTCAAGGTGAAGAGCCGCGTGCGTGAAGCACTCGGCATGACGGGAGCCACCGCATGAGACGTTGGTTGATGCTGTTGCCACTGGCGATTTTTCTGGTGGTTGCTGTTTTTCTGTATCGGGGTCTGTACCTGAACCCGGCCGAGCTGCCTTCGGCGATGATCAACAAACCGTTCCCGGAGTTTTCGCTGCCCTCGGTGCAGGGTGACAAAACCCTGACTAAAGCGGATCTTCTGGGTAAACCGGCACTGGTCAACGTCTGGGGCACCTGGTGCATTTCCTGCCGGGTCGAGCACCCGGTGCTGAATAAATTGGCGCAGCAAGGCGTGGTGATCTACGGCGTCAACTACAAGGACGTCAACGCCGATGCCTTGAAGTGGTTGGCCGAGTTCCATAACCCGTATCAACTGGACATCCGTGACGATGCCGGCACCCTGGGCCTGAACCTCGGCGTATACGGCGCACCGGAAACTTTCTTCATCGACGCCAAGGGCATCATCCGCGACAAATTCGTCGGCGTGATCGACGAACAAGTCTGGCGCGAAAAACTGGCCGCCAAGTATCAGGCGCTGGTTGACGAGGCCAAGCCATGAAGCGCTGGATTGCCGCCGCGGTGCTGGGTTTGAGCATGGCCGGTATGGCCCATGCGGCCATCGACACTTACGAGTTCGCCAAAGAAGGCGACCGTGAGCGTTTTCGCGAGCTGACCAAAGAGCTGCGTTGCCCCAAGTGCCAGAATCAGGACATCGCCGATTCCAATGCCCCGATCGCTGCCGACCTGCGCAAAGAGATTTTTCGCATGCTCGGCGAGGGCAAGGACAATCAGCAAATCATCGATTTCATGGTCGACCGCTACGGTGATTTCGTCCGTTACAAACCTGCCCTCAACGCCAAAACCGCACTGCTCTGGTTTGGCCCCGCCGGCCTGCTGCTGGGCGGTTTTGTGATCATCGCCGTGATCGTCCGTCGTCGTCGCGTGCAACGCACGGATAGCCCGGACACGCTTTCTGCCGAGGAGCGCGAGCGCCTCGACCACCTGTTGGATAAAACCAAGAATGATTGATTTCTGGCTCGCTGCAGGCCTGCTGCTCCTGGTTGCCCTGAGTTTTCTGCTGATCCCCGTTCTGCGGGGGCGCCGCGCTCAGCTGGAAGAAGACCGTACGGCGCTGAACGTCGCGCTTTATCAGGAGCGCGTGGCTGAGTTGCAGACTCAGCAGGAAGAGGGCGTGCTCAACGCCGAACAAATGGACACCGGCCGCGCCGAAGCTGCCCGTGAACTGCTCGCTGACACCGAAGGCCTCGAGGCGCCGCGGGTGTCGCGTCTGGGCAAGCCGTTGCCATTGCTGGCGGCGATTCTGGTGCCGGTGCTGGGCCTTGGGCTGTACCTGCATTTCGGCGCCAGCGACAAAGTCGAGCTGACCCGCGAATTCGCCCAGGCTCCGCAGTCGATGAAAGAGATGACCCGTCGACTGGAGCGTGCGGTCGCCGCCCAACCGGACTCGGCCGAGGGCCTGTACTTTCTCGGCCGTACCTACATGGCTCAGGACCGTCCGGGCGATGCGGCGAAGATCTTCGAACGCACCGTGGCGTTGGCCGGGCGGCAGCCGGAACTGCTCGGGCAGTGGGCCCAGGCGCAATACTTTGCCGACGGCAAGAAGTGGTCGGACAAGGTCCAGGCCTTGACCGACGAAGCGCTGAAAGCTGATCCGAAAGAAGTCACCAGCCTCGGTCTGCTGGGCATCGCGGCCTTCGAAGGCGAGCGTTATCAGGACGCCATCGACTACTGGAATCGCCTGCTGACGCAACTGCCGCCGGATGATAAATCCCGCGTCGCGCTGCAAGGCGGCATTACTCGGGCCGCCGAGAAGCTGGAAGCCAGCGGTGGCAAGGTTGCCCAAGCGCCTGCAGTCAAAACTGCAGCGCTGCTCAAAGTGCAAGTCGAACTTTCGCCAGAGCTGAAAGCCAAAGTCCAGCCGGGTGACAGCGTGTTCATCTTCGCCCGCGCCATTTCCGGCCCACCCGCGCCGCTGGCCGCCAAGCGTCTGACCGTCGCCGACTTGCCGGCAACCGTCGAGCTGGGTGATGCCGACGCCATGATGCCGCAGTTGAAACTGTCGAACTTCCCTGAAGTCCAACTGGTTGCGCGCATCTCCCGCGCCGGCCAACCGACTGCCGGCGAATGGATCGGTCGTAGCCAACCCTTGGCCACCAGCACCACCGCGCAACAAAAACTGATCATCGACAGCCCGGATAAATAACAGGAAGCACCACCATGACCGCCATCGCTCGTATCACTCTCCTCAGTATGGTTTTGGGGTTAAGCGCCTGTGCGGTCCAGCAGCCCGAGCCCACACGGCTGCCGCCAATCCCGCCTTCGGGTCCAAGCACCAAACCGCCTCCAACGACGACACCGAGCAAACCGAGCATCCCGGTCAAACCGTCCAAGCCGATTCCACGCACTTCCGCCAGCTTCGCCCCCCCACCGGGTGGCAACAGCCATTGGGACGCGAAACTCGGTGTTTACGTGCTCGATGATCAAACCAACACCTTCTACCGCCAGCGCACCTACTACCGCTGGAACAACGGCTGGAGCCGCTCGATCAGCCCGAACGGGCCATGGGAAGAGACGGACATCCATGGCGTGCCGGGTGGGTTAGGCAGAAAATTCGGGCAGTGAATGGAAACGGCGATCTGAGGATCGCCGTTTTGCTTTTTGGGGGGTTGTGGAAGGCGATTAAAGAATAGCTCGATAGTGGGTCAACGCCTTGCTCGACCGAATCAGGCCTTGGCGAAAGAGCAGATCAAGATAGGTACCGACATCCATCGGCGGCATCTTTAGCTGTTTGCGTTGCCGTTGTGCTGCCGCGACAACCGCTGCCGGGTCCAGGTCAAAGAGATTGTCGACGAACTCGTCAGGATGCTGGGCCTCGATACCAAAAGGTCCGAGTGTTTCATCGGGAAAGTCTTTCTGATTAAAAGTCACGATGACACTGGCGTTGCAGCGTATGGCGACAGCCAGAACATGTCGGTCATCGATGTCGGGCAGTGTGAGCCCTTCGATCAGCTTTTCGTAACCGGATACGCAAGCATCGGGTATGGCTTGATCCATTAAGTCGGACGTGCGATCCAATTGCTCTGTTGTCAGGTCCGGACGGTTTTTCAGCAGATTGCGCTTCCATTCGTTGTGTATCTCCAGTGACCATCGCGCCCTGAAACGTCCTGAGAGCGCGAGCCACATCAGAAAATCTCTCAAGGGGGCGGGGTACAGAACACATGCGTCATATACAGCGGTAAAAGGGGAATGCCTCACTCGTATCCTGTCCTTAACGCTTGTGCTTGCTCGGCGAGAAGCGTCATTGCTTGCTCGCTGGCGGTGTCGCGCCGGTTTTTATAGTCCATCAAATCGGCAAAGCGCACACGTCGGTGCTTGCCGGTTTTGTGGTAGGACAACTCGCCGGATTCCAGCAGTTTGATCAGATGCGGGCGTGAGACATTGAGCAAGTCCGCCGCTTCCTGGGTGGTCAGTTCCGCGTGAACCGGGACGACCTTTACCGCATTGCCTTCAGCCAATGCAGCGAGGATGTCGACCAGCAATCGCAGGGCTGAGGTGGGCAGTTCGACGCTGTGAGCTTCATTCTGCTCGTCGAAAATCTGGATGCGTTGGGTTTCGAATTGAGTCGCGAGATAGGCAGCGAGGGCGCGCTGGCCTTCGATGGCGGCCTGAACTTCGCGTGCCATGGGCAAATTGATCGGAGGGTGGATGACTAGGGACATGATGAAATTCCTACAATAGCGATGCTGAAAGGCTATTCGAATCAAACGAAAATCGCAATAAACGAAAAATGAACTTGTTTAAGGCTCCTTTGCCAGCAAGGTCTGCATTTAATTGACAGCCCTCGCAAGTCCGATCAAATCAACACCCTGTAAAACAACCGAGCGTCGTGATCCGGGTTTTTGTGCTTGAGTAAAAGTAACTCTAGGGTTATTTTTTGTTGGGCGGGAGCAAGGAGGCTGGTGGTGCAGAGCAGGTTATTGATCAAGGAACTGATAGAGGCGGGCTGGACACTGGACCGGGTCACCGGCAGTCATCACATTTTCACTCACCGTTACAACCCTTACACGATACCCGTCCCTCATCCGAAGAAGGATTTGCCGGTCGGGACGGTCAAAAGCATCAGGAGGCGAGCCGGGCTTTATTGCCCGGGAGCCAGTTTGGCAGGAGATCCATAATGCAATATCCAATCTGTATCGAGTGGGGCGACGAGAACACCGCCATCGGTATTCAGATCCCCGATATTCCTGGTGCCGTTACGGCCGGGGATACGTTTGAAGAGGCTTACAACGCGGCGGTCGAAATTGCCCACATCATGTTGCAGGAGATCATGGCAGGCGGGGAGTCAATTCCGATGCCGACCTCAGCGGCTGCGCACCGCGTGAATCCGGAATTTGCCGACATGGGTTGGGGGATGCTGGAACTCGACATCTCGCCGTATCTGGGCAAGACCGAGAAAGTCAACGTGACGCTGCCTGGCTACGTGATCCAGCGCATTGACCGCTATGTGCGAGAGCACAATGTCAAAAGTCGCTCCTCCTTTCTCGCGGATGCGGCGATGGAGAAGCTGGTTCGGCATTGAGTGGTATCAGTCGAATCGCCTTCGCGGGCAAGCCTCAAACCATTACCCCTAAATGTGGGAGCGAGGCTTGCCCGCGAAGCTTTTAGCGTCCTAAGCCGTTGCCAACGAACGCCTTTGCGAAACACTCAAAAACCGCAACAACGCCAACAGTGGAAACGCACTACCCACAATCACGATCCACAGCCAGCCGCCATGCTCATACACCGCGCTGGCCACCGAAGAACCAAACGCGCCGCCGATGAAGATGCTGGTCATGTACAGCGCATTCAGACGTCCGCGGCTTTTGGCGTCGAGGGTGTAGACCGCTCGTTGGCCAAGGACCATGTTCATCTGCACGCAGAAATCCAGCACCACCCCCGTCACGGCCAGGCCGATAACGCTGTAGACCGGGTGGATGAAGGCGGGCAGGAAGCTCAGGCTGGCGAATAGCAGGGCCAGCAGCGAGGCGATGCGGGTGTGGCCGGCATCCGCCAATCGACCGGCGATGGGGGCGGCAATCGCACCGATGGCGCCGACCAGGGCGAAGATCGCGATCTGGGTTTGCGACAAGCCATGATTGCGCGACAGTTCCAGCGGCACTGCAGTCCAGAACAGGCTGAAGGTGGCGAACATGCAGGCTTGGTAAAACGCGCGCTGACGTAACACCGCGCTGCTGACGCAATAGCGTCCAGAGCGAACCCAACAACTGACCATAAGAAGCACTGTGATCAGGCTGGCGCTTGGGGATGGTCAAGGCCAGAACCATGCTGATGGCCGCCATCAATACCGCAGCGATGATGAACATCGCACGCCAGCCGAAGTGGTCGGCTATTACGCTGGATACCGGTCGAGCCAGCAGAATCCCCAGCAGCAAACCACCCATGATACCGCCGACCACGCGGCCGCGCGATTCTTCGGGCGCCAGATGAGCGGCCAGTGGAATCAGGATCTGTACCGACACCGAGCTGAACCCCACCAGCAACGAGATGAGCAAAAACACGTTCGGCTGGTCGGTGAACGCCGCGCCCAGCAAACTGGCAATCGCCACCACGGTGGTGATGATCATCAAACGGCGGTTTTCCAGCAGATCACCCAACGGCACCAGAAAGAACAGGCCTAACGCATAACCAATCTGCGTCAGCGAAACGATCAGGCTGGCCATGGTGTCGGTCAGGCCGATGTCCGGCGCGATCAGACCGATGATCGGCTGGGCGTAGTAGATATTGGCCACGATAGCGCCGCAACAGAAGGCAAAGAGCAGCACCATCCCTGGGGTCATTGTCGCGGCGCCGAGGGACACCTGAGTCGTTGGATTCATAACGGGGCTCGTTGAACAAAAAGGAATGCGCAGAGGCTAATCGGCTGGCTGGAGCTGCGGAAGGGGGAATAGGGTGATAGTCATCATGCCTCTGAAGAATGATAGAGAGAGGCCGTTTATTTGAACCGATTGCATGCTCGATTGCGGCGGGCAAGGACCCCTCCGATGTAACAGCATGACGCAATCTCCCGTAGGAGCTGCCGAAGGCTGCGATCTTTTGACCTTGATCTGAAAATCAAAATCAAAAGATCGCAGCCTTCGGCAGCTCCTACAAAAAAGGCGACCTATGAAGGTCGCCTTTTCATTGGCCTCAGAATTACTGACCGCTGTAAATCTGATCAAAAACCCCGCCATCATTGAAGTGGGTCTTCTGCACAGTGCGCCAGTCACCAAAGGTCTTCTCCACCGAAAGGAAATCAACCTTCGGGAAACGATCGGTGTACTTGGCCAATACCGCCGGATCACGCGGACGCAGGTAGTTGGCCGCCGCAATCTCTTGACCTTCCGGCGACCACAGGTACTTCAAATATTTCTCGGCAGCAGCGCGAGTGCCTTTTTTCTCGACCACTTTGTCGACCACGGACACGGGCGGTTCTGCCTCAGCGGAAACGCTTGGGTAGATCACTTCGAACTGGTCGCGGCCAAACTCACGCGCAATCATTTCCGCTTCGTTTTCGAAGGTCACCAGCACGTCGCCGATCTGGTTGGTCATGAACGTGGTGGTCGCTGCACGGCCGCCGGTATCCAACACTGGCGCTTGTTTGAACAGTTTGCCGACGAAAGCTTTGGCCTTGTTCTCGTCACCGCCGTTTTTCAGTACATAACCCCAGGCCGAAAGGTAGGTGTAGCGGCCGTTGCCCGAGGTTTTCGGGTTAGGGACGATCACTTGCACGCCGTCCTTGAGCAGGTCCGGCCAGTCTTTCAGGGCTTTCGGGTTGCCTTTGCGCACGATGAACACGGTGGCCGAGGTGAATGGCGCGCTGTTGTTTGGCAGGCGCGTGACCCAGTTGTCCGGGACCAGTTTGCCGTTGTCTGCCAGGGCATTGATGTCGGTGGCCATGTTCATGGTGATGACGTCAGCCGGCAGACCATCGATCACTGAACGCGCCTGTTTGCTGGAGCCGCCGAAGGACATTTGCACCGTGATGTTTTCGTTGTGCTCGGCTTGCCAGTGCTTCTGGAAGGCAGCGTTGTAGTCCTTGTAGAAATCTCGCATCACGTCGTAGGAAACGTTAAGCAGGGTCGGTGCAGCCTGTGCCACGCTGCCCAGGGCCAGCCCAGCGGCCAGAAGTGAGGCGCCAAAGAGTTTTTTCACTGCGCATTCCTTGTTCTGTTATGTAGGAGCTGCCGCAGGCTGCGATCTTTTGATCTTGATTTTCAAGAGCAAGATCAAAAGATCGCAGCCTGCGGCAACTCCTACAGGTTATTTGTCAGTTATCAAAGGCAGCGACTATAGCCGGGCTCGCATAGTCCTTTAAAGATTAAAAAGCACTTTGCTTATTCCAGTTTCTTGAACAGCGCATTGCCGCAACGCGAGCAAAATGCGGCGCCGTGTTCGTGGCTGTTTTTCTTGCAAGTCGGGCAATCGTGTTGCAATTGTTCGCCGCGCATGGCGTTAGCCAGTTCCGCGGTGAAGATCCCTGTGGGCACGGCGATGATCGAGTAACCGGTGATCATCACCAGCGACGAAACTACCTGACCCAGCGGCGTCTTGGGCACGATGTCGCCGAAGCCCACAGTGGTCAGTGTGACGATGGCCCAATAGATGCCTTTGGGGATGCTGGTGAAACCATGTTCCGGGCCTTCGATCACGTACATCAGCGTGCCGAACACCGTCACCAGGGTGCTGACGCTGAGCAGAAACACCACGATCTTCTGCTTGCTGCCGCGTAACGCCGTCATCAAATAGTTGGCTTGCTTCAGGTACGGGCTGAGCTTGAGCACGCGGAAAATCCGCAGCATCCGGATGATCCGGATAATCAGCAGGTACTGCGCATCGCTGTAATACAACGCAAGAATGCCGGGCACAATTGCCAGCAAGTCCACCAGCCCATAGAAGCTGAATGCATAGCGCAGCGGCTTGGGCGAGCAGTACAGGCGCAGACCGTATTCGATGGCGAAAACGATGGTGAAGCCCCATTCGATGTACGCCAATAGGTCAGCATAGTTCTGGTGGACGCTGTCGATACTGTCCAGAACCACGATCACCAGGCTTGCCAGGATGATCAGCAGCAGAATGCTGTCGAAGCGGCGACCGGCCGGGGTATCGGATTGGAAAATGATGACGTAAAGGTCTTCACGCCAGTTTTTATTGCTGTCCATGGAAAACGCCTGAACCAGGAATCAACGAAGCCTAGGTCGATTCTCCCCGGTAGCGCAAGGCGCGCTGTCCATGGTGGCCTGACGCAGTACCCGAATGCCTGCGCGAATCAGCCAGCAGGCGAGGATGAAGGGCGCCGTCAGCGTTGCCAGCCCCAATGTGGCGAACCCCGGCGTGAACAACACCACCAGCAGGATTCCCAACAATGGCAGCCAAGGCTTGCGACGATTTTGGCTGAAGGCGAGGGCGGCGAGCACGGCGTTGTAACCGCTCAAACCCAGCAGCGCGGTTGCTGTTTCATGATGCAGAAGGGCGAAACCGAGGCCGGCAGCGGAGCCGAGCAGCGCCCACAGGAAGGCACGACGGTCAGCGATCAGCAAACCCGCGGCAATCAGAGCACCGGCCAGCGGATGACCAAGAAACAACACCTGACCGAGCCCTTTCAATGACGCGGCGAGCAAGTTGAGTGTGGTCATTTCGATCAGCGGCGCGGGTTGCTGGGGAGCGGCAAACGACAGCAGCAACCAGCTTATCCCGACGAAGGGCGCGGTGTAGGCGGGAAGGCAGTCATGATCGCGCGAATGCTTGAGCCATTGCTGGGTGAGCATCGCACTCAGGCCGCCAGCAGCAATGATCAGCGGCGGCAATAACGCTGACCACGGGAAGTAAAGGCTCAGCAGCAGACCGAGCAGAATACCGTTGTAACTGAACAGCCCGGCCTGACGATCCGCCTTGGTGTACCCGCGACGCTGCGCGGTGAGCAACCCGGCGACCCCTCCCAGCAACGCACCGCCGAGCAGGGCCGGAGCGCTGAACAGAATCGCCAACAGACACAGAAGACCGCACAGCGGATGACGCTGGAGAAAGATTTGGCTGAAGCCATTGAGCAGGGCAGTGGCCCAGTCGTGGCAGTGGGTGTTGAAGTGGTGGGCAGGCATGGGTGGGGTCTAGGGCAGAGAAAATCCAGGGTCTTGCACAAAAACTGTGGCGAGGGAGCTTGCTCCCGCTGGGTTGCGGAGCAGCCCTGAAATCAGCAATGCGGTCTTTCTGTTGAAACCGTCATGCCAAAGCGACGACTGCTTCGCAGCCGAGGGGGAGCAAGCTCCCTCGCCACAGGGGTACAGGAGTAGTTCTTTAAATCAACGTCTCAATGCGCAGTGAGTTGGTCGACCCCGGCTGCCCAAACGGCACTCCCGCGGTGATCAACAACGTATCGCCGCGTTGAGCCATGCCCTGTGCCTGGGCAATCTCCAATGCCGTCGAGCACACTTCATCCACCTGGCGTAGCCGATCGTTGACCACCGAATGCACGCCCCACGCCACCGTCAAGCGTCGCGCGGTTTGCAGATTCGGCGTCAGGTTGAGGATCGGCACCGTCGGCCGTTCCCGCGCCGCCCGCAGGCTCGATGTGCCGGACTCGCTGTAATTCACCAGCACCGCCACCGGCAGCACGTTGCTGATGCGGCGGATTGCGCAGCTGATCGCGTCCGACACCGTGGCCTCGGCTTTCGGTCGGCTCACGTCCAGTTGGGCTTGATAGTCCGGGCCGTTTTCCACCTGACGGATGATCTTGCTCATCATCTGCACCGCTTCCAGCGGATACTCGCCGGACGCGGTTTCCGCCGACAGCATCACCGCGTCCGCGCCTTCGGCCACCGCGTTGGCGACGTCGGTGACTTCGGCGCGGGTCGGGGCCGGGGAGAAGCGCATCGACTCCAGCATCTGCGTCGCCACCACCACCGGTTTGCCGAGTTGGCGGCAAGTGCTGATGATGTTCTTCTGAATCTGCGGCACGCTCTCGGCCGGCACTTCCACCCCCAGGTCACCGCGAGCGACCATGATCGCATCGCTCAATTCGGCGATTTCCCGCAGTTGAGTCACGGCCGATGGCTTCTCGATCTTCGCCATCAAAAACGCCTTGTCGCCGATCAGTGCGCGGGCTTCGCGGATGTCTTGCGGGTGTTGCACGAACGACAGCGCGACCCAATCCACCCCCAGCTCCAGACCGAAGCTCAAGTCGCGACGATCCTTGGCGGTCAACGGGCTCAGATCCAGCACCGCTTGCGGCACGTTGACGCCTTTGCGATCCGACAGCTCACCGCCATTGAGCACCGTAGTGTCGATGGCGTCGGTGTATTTGGTCACCACCCGCAGGCGCAGCTTGCCGTCGTCCAGCAGCAGGTCCATGCCTGGTTCCAAGGCTGCAATGATTTCCGGGTGAGGCAAGTTGACCCGGCGCTCATCGCCCGGCGTCGGGTCCAGGTCCAGACGCAAGGCCTGACCGCGATGCAGCTGCACTTTGCCTTGGGCGAATTTGCCGACCCGCAATTTCGGGCCTTGCAGGTCCATCAGAATCCCCAACGGGTAATTCAGCTGGCGCTCGACTTCACGAATCCATTGATAGCGCTGTGCATGATCGGCGTGATCGCCGTGGCTGAAGTTCAGGCGAAAGATATTGACCCCGGCCTGCACCAGTTCACGGATGTCGTCGATTCCGTTAGTGGCCGGGCCAAGGGTGGCGAGGATTTTGACCTTCTTATCAGGCGTCATGTTCAGGGCTCTCGAGAATCAGGATGGCGCGGAAATCGTTAACGTTGGTGCGGGTCGGCTCGGTGACGATCAGCGCCTCTAGCGCGGCGAAATAGCCGTAGCCATTGTTGTTGTCCAGTTCATCACTTGCGCTCAGACCGAGGGCGGCGGCGCGGGCGTAACTGCCTGGGGTCATGATGGCGCCGGCGTTGTCTTCGGAGCCGTCGATGCCGTCGGTGTCACCCGCCAGCGCGTAGACGCCGGGCAGGCCTTTGAGGCTGTCGGTCAGGCTCAGCAGGAATTCGGCGTTACGCCCGCCACGGCCATTGCCGCGCACGGTGACGGTGGTTTCGCCGCCGGACAGAATCACGCAGGGCGCGGCCAGCGGCTGGCCGTGCTGGACAATCTGCCGCGCAATGCCGGCATGGACCTTCGCCACGTCCCGGGATTCACCTTCCAGATCGCCGAGAATCAACGGACTGAAACCGGCCTGGCGGGCTTTCACCGCTGCCGCTTCGAGCGATTGCTGTGGGCGGGCGATCAACTGGAAATGATTGCGGGCCAGGCTCGGATCGCCGGGTTTGACCGTTTCCGATTCCGGGCTTTGCAGCCAGTTACGCACCGAGGCCGGGACTTCGATGCCATAACGCTTGAGGATCGCCAGTGCTTCGGCCGAGGTGCTCGGGTCGGCCACGGTGGGGCCGGACGCGATGACCGTGGCCAGGTCGCCCGGTACATCGGAAATCGCATAGGTATAAACCGAGGCCGGCCAGCAGGCTTTGCCCAGACGACCGCCCTTGATGGCCGAGAGGTGCTTGCGCACGCAATTCATCTCGACGATGGTCGCGCCGGATTTGAGCAGGGCTTTGTTGATCGACTGTTTGTCGGCGAGGGTGATGCCGGCGGCGGGCAAGGCGAGGAGGGCAGAGCCACCGCCCGAGAGCAAGAAGATCACGCGGTCGTCTTCGCTCAGGTCGCTGACCAGTTCCAGCACCCGTTTCGCCACAGCCAACCCCGCCGCATCCGGCACCGGGTGCGCGGCTTCGACCACTTCGATTTTTTCGCACGGGGCGCCGTGACCATAACGAGTCACCACCAGGCCGGACACTTCGCCCTGCCAGCAACCCTCGACCACCTGGGCCATGGCCGCTGCGGCTTTACCCGCGCCGATGACGATCACCCGACCGCTGCGATCTTTGGGCAAATGTGCTTCGAGGATGTGCTGCGGATGGGCCGCGTCGATGGCTGTGGCAAACAGCTCGCGCAGCAATTGTTGCGGATCGGCCGACATGGCGGGCTCCCGGAATTCTTGTTATTGGAGGAAGGCGAAAGCAAGTATTGGGACGCGGTCCTGTGGGAGCTGGCTTGCCTGCGATTCAGGCAACGCGGTCTTTCAGGTAGACCGAGTCGATGGCATCGCAGGCAAGCCAGCTCCCACAGGAACCTAGCCAGTTTCAGATCGGTGTTATTTATCTCGAATCGAGAAATTCGCCATGTGTTCCAGGCCCTTGATCAGCGCCGAGTGGTCCCAGTTGCTACCACCGATGGCCGCGCAGGTGCTGAACACTTGCTGGGTATTGGCGGTGTTCGGCAGGTTGATACCCAATTCGCGAGCGCCGGCCAGGGCCAGGTTCAGGTCCTTCTGGTGCAGGCTGATGCGGAAGCCCGGCTCGAAGGTGCCCTTGATCATGCGTTCGCCGTGAACTTCAAGAATCTTCGACGAGGCGAAACCTCCCATCAGCGCTTCGCGCACCTTGGCCGGATCGGCACCGTTTTTCGAGGCGAACAGCAACGCTTCGGCCACCGCCTGGATGTTCAACGCGACGATGATCTGATTAGCCACTTTCGCGGTTTGACCGTCGCCGTTGCCGCCCACCAGGGTGATGTTCTTGCCCATGGCCTGGAACAGCGGTAGGGCGCGTTCGAACGCATCGGCATCGCCACCGACCATGATGCTCAGGGTCGCAGCCTTGGCCCCGACTTCACCACCGGACACCGGCGCGTCGAGGTACTGCGCGCCTTTCTCGTTAATTTTCGCAGCGAAGGCTTTGGTGGCGGTCGGCGAGATCGAGCTCATGTCGATCACCACTTTGCCCTTGCTCACGCCTGCCGCAACGCCGTCGGCGCGGAACAGTACGTCATCGACCTGCGGGGTATCCGGGACCATGACAATGATGAACTCGGCTTCCTGGGCTACTTCTTTCGGGTTGGCCAGGGCGACGGCGCCAGCGGCCACCAGGTCGGCAGGTGCCGGGTCGTGATGCGCCGACAGGAACAGGCTGTGACCGGCTTTCTGCAGGTTCAACGCCATTGGGTGGCCCATGATGCCGGTGCCGATAAATCCGATTTTAGCCATGAGAAAATCCTCTTGTTTTTATGTTGCTCAAGCAAATGGGAGAAAGCTTTTGGTGGGAGCGGGCTTGCTCGCGAAAGCGGTGGATCAGTCAACATAGATGTTGAATGTCAGGGCCTCTTCGCGAGCAAGCCCGCTCCCACAGTGTTTTGTGCTGATCAGTCAAATCGCGTTATGGGTTTTCAACCAGTCCAAGCCCGCTTCAGTGGTGGTCAGCGGCTTGTATTCGCAGCCAACCCAACCCTGATAACCGATGCGGTCCAGGTGTTCGAACAGGAAGCGGTAATTGATTTCACCGGTCCCCGGTTCGTTGCGCCCTGGGTTGTCGGCCAACTGGATGTGATTGATCTCGCCCAAATGCGCGGCCATGGTGCGAGCCAGGTCGCCCTCCATGATTTGCATGTGATAGATGTCGTATTGCAGGAACAGGTTGGCGCTGCCGACTTGTTCGCGAATCGATAGGGCTTGCGCCGTGTTGTTCAGATAGAAGCCTGGGATGTCGCGGGTGTTGATCGCTTCCATCACCAGTTTGATGCCCGCCGCTTGCAGCTTGTCGGCCGCGTATTTGAGGTTGGCAACGAAGGTCTTTTCCACGGTGGCATCGTCGACACCTTGTGGACGAATACCGGCCAGGCAGTTGACCTGGGTGTTGCCCAGCACTTTGGCGTAAGCGATGGCCAGATCGACACCGGCGCGAAATTCTTCGATCCGATCCGGCAGGCACGCGATACCGCGCTCGCCCTTGGCCCAGTCACCGGCCGGCAGGTTGAACAGCACCTGGGTCAAGCCATTGGCATCGAGCCTGGCCTTGATTTCGGCGGAGCTGAAATCGTAGGGAAACAGGTATTCGACACCACTGAAGCCGGCCTTGGCGGCAGCGTCGAAACGGGCAAGAAAATCCTGCTCTGTGAACAGCATGGACAGGTTGGCTGCGAAACGCGGCATGGTGGTCTCCCGTGTAGATGTGGTCATCGTTCCCAGATCCCTGTGGGAGCGGGCTTGCTCGCGAAAGCGGTGTATCAGGCGACATCAATGTTGACTGTGCCGTCGCCTTCGCGAGCAAGCCCGCTCCCACACTGGGAACGATCAGCAGTTAATCGAGCAGCGAAATCGCCGTTGGCGCATCGTTGCCGACCAGCGCCAGGTCTTCGAATTCGTTGACGGCGTTGATCTCGGTGCCCATGGAAATGTTGGTCACGCGCTCCAGAATGATTTCGACGATCACCGGCACCTTGAACTCCTCGATCAGTTCCTGAGCCTTGCGCAAGGCAGGCTGGATCTGAGCCGGTTCGAACACCCGCAGTGCCTTGCAACCCAGGCCTTCGGCGACCGCGACATGGTCGACACCGTAACCGTTGAGTTCCGGCGCGTTGAGGTTGTCGAAAGACAACTGCACGCAGTAATCCATATCGAAACCGCGCTGAGCCTGACGGATCAGCCCCAGGTACGAGTTGTTCACGACCACGTGGATATACGGCAGCTTGAACTGCGCGCCCACCGCCAGTTCCTCGATCATGAACTGGAAATCGTAGTCGCCCGAGAGCGCCACAACCTTACGGGTCGGATCAGCCTTGACCACGCCGAGTGCGGCCGGAATGGTCCAGCCCAGCGGGCCGGCCTGGCCGCAGTTGATCCAGTGACGTGGCTTGTAGACGTGCAGGAACTGCGCGCCGGCAATCTGCGACAGACCGATGGTGCTGACATAGCAGGTGTCCTTGCCGAACACTTGGTTCATCTCTTCGTAAACCCGTTGCGGCTTGACCGGTACGTTGTCGAAGTGAGTCTTGCGCTGCAGGCTGGCTTTGCGTTGCTGGCAGTCTTGCAGCCAGGCGCTGCGGTTTTTCAGCTTGCCGGCGGCTTGCCATTCGCGGGCGACTTCGATGAACACAGTCAACGCGGCTGCGGCGTCGGACACGATGCCCAGATCTGGAGTGAATACGCGGCCGATCTGGGTCGGTTCGATGTCGACATGAATGAATTTGCGGCCTTCGGTGTAAACATCGACCGAACCGGTGTGACGGTTGGCCCAACGGTTACCGACGCCCAGTACCACGTCCGACTTCAGCATTGTGGCGTTGCCGTAACGGTGCGAGGTTTGCAGACCGACCATGCCCACCATCAGCGGGTGATCGTCCGGGATGGTGCCCCAGCCCATCAGGGTCGGGATCACTGGAATGCCAGTCAGCTCAGCGAACTCCACCAGCAACTCGCTGGCGTCGGCATTGATGATGCCGCCACCGGCGACCAGCAATGGACGTTCAGCCTGATCGAGCATGGCCAGAGCTTTCTCGATCTGCACGCGATTAGCGGTGGGCTTGGCCAGCGGCAGCGGTTCATAGGCGTCGATGTCGAATTCGATTTCAGCCATCTGCACGTCGAATGGCAAGTCGATCAGCACGGGGCCTGGGCGGCCGGAGCGCATTTCATAGAAGGCTTTCTGGAACGCGTAAGGCACCTGGCCCGGCTCCATGACGGTGGTCGACCACTTGGTGACCGGCTTGACTATGCTGGTGATATCGACGGCCTGGAAGTCTTCCTTGTGCATCCGGGCCCGGGGTGCCTGGCCGGTGATGCACAGGATCGGGATCGAGTCGGCCGAGGCGCTGTAGAGCCCGGTGACCATGTCGGTACCGGCCGGGCCGGAGGTGCCGATGCACACGCCGATATTGCCGGCCTTAGTGCGGGTATAGCCCTCGGCCATGTGCGAGGCGCCTTCAACGTGGCGAGCGAGGACGTGATCGATGCCACCGACCTTTTGCAAGGCGGAGTACAGCGGGTTGATCGCGGCGCCCGGGATGCCAAAAGCGGTATCAACCCCTTCACGGCGCATCACCAGAACGGCGGCTTCGATTGCTCTCATTTTGCTCATTATTTTGTGCCTCTTACGTTTTGTAATTGTATACAAGTGGCTTTGCGCAGAGTGTATTCACGGCGGACGGCGCAGGTCAATCCATTTTCTCAAGCAGCTGTTTCATTCGTCGGAAGCCCGAAGGACTGTGGCTTTTCGTCGCATGCGGCGCTTTTCGAGAATTATTGTATACAAAAAAATAATTCATTGTGTTCTATTTGTTGCATCGGATTGCGCAACAGAAAGCAATCCAACGGCTTTCCCAATAACAAAATGAGGACGGCACCATGAGCGCTTTAACCTTGAACGTCGCAGTCAATCTGGCCAACCAGGCCATCTGCGCAGGCCGCGCAATCTCTGCCGCGCCCTTGACCGTTGCCGTGCTGGACGCCGGCGGGCACTTGATAACGCTGCAACGCGAAGATGGGGCCAGCCTGTTACGCCCGCAGATCGCCATCGGCAAAGCCTGGGGCGCGATCGCCCTGGGCAAGGGCTCACGCCTGCTGGCCCAGGACGCCCAACAACGCCCGGCCTTCTTCGCCGCGCTGAATAGCCTGGGGCAGGGCAGCGCCGTCCCGGTACCGGGCGGCGTGTTGATTCGGGATCAGGACGGGACTGTGTTGGGGGCGGTGGGCATCAGCGGTGATTTGTCTGATGTGGATGAGCAGTGTGCGATCAGGGCGATTGAGGGGCTGGGATTGAGGGCGGATGCGGGGGTGACGACTTGATTATTGGGTGACTGATCTACCGCCTTCGCGAGCAAGCCCGCTCCCACACTGATCGTCGGTGGACACAAATTGTGTGAACACCGCAGATCAACGGTGGGAGCGGGCTTGCTCGCGAAGGCGATGTACCAGACACATCCAGCTAAAAGTCTGTCCCACTATCCGATATTCGCTGATCTAACCTTTTCAGGATTTCATCCATGAAGGGGCAAAGGAATGCCTGAACTGTCAGCATCACATCGCCTGCGCATTGGTCGTTACGCAGAGCAAAACCGCATCTACCTACTGACGGCCAATACCCTTGGGCGGCAGCCTGTTTTCAAGGATTACACCTTGGGCAGGATGGTCGTACATCAATTCAAGCAAGCACAGGATCAGGGTTTTGCCGACTCCTTGGCCTTTGTGGTCATGCCTGACCATTTTCACTGGTTAATCCAGCTACAAAGAGGATCGCTGGGACAACTGATGTGTCAGACCAAATCGTTGAGTACTCGATCGATCAATGCGGCGGCTGGCAGGGTAGGCAGCCTTTGGCAGCAGAGTTTTCATGATCATGCATTGCGGCGAGAGGAGGATTTGGTGAAGCTCGCTCGATATGTTGTCGCGAACCCATTGCGGGCGGGGCTGATTGAAAAGCTTGGCGACTATCCGTTGTGGGATGCTGTCTGGGTTTGATGTGGGACCGAGTTGCCCCATTCGCGAGCAAGCCCGCTCCCACAGTTGATCTCGGTTGTTCACAGATTTTGTGTACGCAGTAGATCCATTGTGGGAGCGGGCTTGCTCGCGAAGCCGCACCGCGGTCTATCAGTCCAGCTCACACCCCTTAAGCACCAACCGGATAATTGTCTGCGCCGCCGCTTCATAGTCGGCCTCATCCAGCTTGGCTTTACCGGTAACCGCAGAGATCTGCCAATCAAAGTCGGCATAGGTCTGGGTCGCGGCCCAGATGCTGAACATCAGGTGGTTAGGGTCGATCGGGGCGATCTGGCCGCGGTCGATCCAGGTCTGGATGCAGTCGATGTTGTGCCTGGCCTGGCCATTGAGCTGCTCGACCAGGTCGGAGCTCAGGTGCGGGGCGCCGTGCATGATTTCGCTGGCGAACACTTTGGAGGCGAAGGGCAGGTCACGGGAGATGCGGATTTTCGAGCGAATGTAGCCGCTCAGCACTTCGCTGGGCACGCCATCGGCGTTGAACGGCGTCGAGGCCTGCAGGATTGGCTCGATGATGCTTTCCAGGACCTCGCGGTAGAGATTTTCCTTGGATTTGAAGTAGTAGTAGACGTTAGGCTTGGGGAGCCCGGCCTTGGCCGCGATGTCACTGGTTTTGGTCGCAGCGAAGCCCTTGTCGGCAAATTCTTCACTGGCGGCACGCAGGATCAGTTCTTTGTTGCGCTCGCGGATGGTGCTCATAAACCAAGGAGTTCCTTGCCTGTTCTGGCGGTTGCGCATGGTAGCACCGGCCTCGCGCGGCGCTCAAGAATGCCCCGTCTGGCCTCGGGTCGCGCTATGCTGCGCACCATTCATTCAAGAAGGAAACCTGATTCATGGCGGGAAGCAGTTTGCTGGTGCTGATCGACGACATCGCCACCGTACTGGACGATGTGGCGTTGATGACCAAAATGGCCGCGAAGAAGACCGCCGGCGTGCTTGGCGACGATCTGGCGCTCAACGCCCAGCAGGTTTCCGGCGTGCGTGCCGAGCGGGAAATCCCGGTGGTGTGGGCGGTGGCCAAGGGTTCGTTCCTCAACAAACTGATCCTGGTGCCCTCGGCCTTGGCCATCAGTGCGTTCATTCCGTGGCTGGTCACGCCATTGTTGATGGTCGGTGGCGCTTACCTGTGCTTTGAAGGCTTCGAGAAACTCGCGCACAAATTCCTGCACAGCAAAGCTGAAGATCAGGCCGAACACGCAGAACTGGTCGAGGCCGTGGCCAACCCGGCGGTCGATCTGGTGGCGTTCGAAAAGGACAAGATCAAGGGGGCGATCCGTACCGACTTCATTCTCTCGGCAGAAATCATCGCCATCACCCTGGGCACTGTGGCTGACGCTTCGCTGACCTTGCAAGTGATCGTGCTCTCGGGCATTGCCATCGTCATGACCATTGGCGTTTACGGCCTGGTGGCCGGCATCGTCAAACTCGACGACCTCGGTCAGTGGCTGGCCCTCAAGCCCGGGCAGATGGCCAAGAGCATTGGCGGCGGAATTCTGCGTGCAGCGCCGTACATGATGAAAAGCCTGTCGGTGATCGGCACCGCGGCAATGTTTTTGGTCGGCGGCGGGATTCTGACCCATGGCGTGCCGGTGGTTCATCACTGGATCGAGAGTGTCAGCGCGAGTGCTGGCGGTGGCGGGTTTATCGTGCCGACGTTGCTCAATGCCGTGGCAGGGATTATTGCCGGTGCGGCGGTTTTGGTGGGAGTGATGGCGGTGAGCAAGACCTGGAAAGCAGTCAAAGGTTGAAGCCTGGCAATACGATCAAGTGTGGGAGCGGGCTTGCTCGCGAAGAGGTAATAACATTCAGCATCAATGTTGACTGTTATACCGCCTTCGCGAGCAAGCCCGCTCCCACAGTTGTTTTGTGGTGATGTCGACGAAATTACTCGGCAACCTGCAGCTTGCGCGATTCGGTGTACACGTAACGCACTTTTTCATATTCGAACGGCGTGTTCAGCTGACCGTAGCGGAAGCTGTTCTGATAGCGCCTGTCGATGATGCGCAGTGCCAGGACTTCCGGATGGTTGGAGCTGACTTCGGCTACGTTCAGGAAGTTGATCGCCGATTCGCCGGTGTAATCCACCACCAGGCCTGCAGTATCACGCAGATTCGACGGACCGAGGATCGGCAGCACGAAGTAGGCGCCGCCCGGTACGCCGTAGAAGCCCAATGTCTGACCGAAGTCTTCGCTCTGGCGCGGCAGTCCCATGGCGGTAGCGGGATCCCACAGGCCAGCGACACCGATGGTGGTGTTGAGCAGCAGGCGCGCGGTGGTTTCCATCGAACGCTGTCCCTTGAATTGCAGCAAGCTGTTCGCCAGGTTCGGCACATCGCCGACGTTGTTGAAGAAGTTGCTGACGCCGGTGCGCAGGAAGCTTGGGGTGATATAGCGATAGCCGTTGACCACGGGCAGGAACACCCATTGATCGAAACGGTAATTGAAGTGGTAGACGCGACGGTTCCATTCTTCCAGCGGGTCGTAGACGTTCAATGCGTTGAGCGTCGAACGTTCGAACTCGCGCTGATCCAGTCCCGGGTTGAATTTGAGTTTGCTCAGCGGTTGCTTGAAGCCGTCACTATCGACCACCACAGGGGCATTGGCTTTGCTGTTGTCGGCGTTGGCGACGCCTGCACAGAGTAACGCTGCGATCAGCAGAAGGTATTTAGCCACGGAAAAACTCCAGCATGGCATCGCTGTTGACGCGATAGTTGAGGTTGCCGCAATGGCCGCCCAATGGATAAACAGTCAAACGGTCGCCGAAGGTGCGGCGCAGAAACCCCAGATCGCCAGGGCCGAGGATCACATCGTCAGCGTTGTGCATGACGGAGATTTTCGGGCTGTCGTGCAGATAATCCTTGAGTGCATACAGACTGACTTGATCAATCAGTTGCAGCAGGCTGCCGCCATCGGTGCGGGCACGCCACATCGGGATGACCTGCTCGGTGAGGTAGCAGTCGAAGTCGCATTGCAGCGCGCGTTTGAGGAATGGCGTGAGGGTGGTGCCTTCGGTGATTGGGTATTTCGGTGGCGTGATCAGGCCGCGACGGTTGATCAGGTCCGAGGTGAAGGCGATATCGGCCGCCGAGAAACGGAACGAAGTGCCAATCAGCATGGCCATCTGCTCGTTGCTCAAGTGCTGCTTGGACTGCTGGAAGTCGTAGAGCAGGGCATCGTTGAGGTCGATGTAACCCTTCTGCTGGAAGTAGCGGGTCAGTTTGTCCAGCACCAGTTCATAGAAAGTGGTGGTGTTGTTGATGCCTTTCACCTCTGTCTGTACCAGCTTGTCCAGGTTGGTGACCGAGGTGTAAAGGTTGACCGGTGGGTTGAGTAGCAAGACTTTCTTGAAATTGAAACTGCGGCGGGTTTCATCCAGGTGCGCCACAAAAGCCGCATCCAGGGCACCGAGGCTGTAGCCGCTCAGGTAATACTCGGTGATCGGCAGTTTCGGATTTTGCGCCCGCACGGCCTGCATCACCCGGTACATGTCTTCGGCATCGTCCTTGGTCACGCCGGGGGTGGCGAAGCGCGAGGCGGCGGTCATGAAATCGAAGCTGGTGGGCGACGACAACTGGACCACGTGATAGCCGGCCTTGTAGTAAAGCTTTTTCAGGTACTCGTTGAGAGTGCTGTCATAGCGTGCACCTGTGCCGGAGATCAGGAAGATCAGGGGTGCGGGTTGGTCCTGTGTGGCGATGCGGTAGGTGAGTTTCTTTACCGGCCAGAAGTTGTCCGGCAGGCTGAACTCACGCTCGGGGCGCAACGTGACGCTGCGATCTTCCTGATTGATGTCGTCGTCCAGCGGCAGTTCCGGTCGTAACTCCGGCGGTGTCGTGGCGATAGTCGCCTCGAATGGGTTGGTCAGGGGGTAGCCGTAACTGGCGGCATCAATGTCGGCCGCCAGGGCGGACGCACTTAAAATCAAGCCGCCAAACAGGGCGGCGCAGCGCAAGGAACGGAGCATGACTAGATCCCTTAGAGGAAGGTGCCGGATGAAGTTCGCAGGCTATGACCATCGGATGTGCGTCAAAGTGCCATGCATCGGCACCAAACAGGCCTGATTTCGGAGCAATGGTAGCTGGACGATACACTTTGCAGCCATTTGATGAACAGTTATCTGTTGATGTCACTTGCTTACCGCGGATGGGGGATTAAGCTGGCCGCCGATTTCGTTTATTGGAGTGCTTCATGTCCCGCCGTTTGCCTGTGATCCTGTTGCTCGTTTTTCTGCCATTGTGGCTGGCTGCCAGTTATGGCGCGCGTTATGGCTTCATGGAGGATGCGCAATGGGTTGGCATCTGCGTGGATGAGGCCAGTCGCTGGGAATGCCAGGTTCGTTCGAACCTGGGGCTGATGATTCATTTCAAGGTACTGGGCTGGGTAGCATTGGCTGCCGCCGTGATTGGTTTTGTTCTGCCAGGGCGAGCGGGGTGGTGGCTGGCGGTGCTGGCACTGGTGTTCGGGTTTCCGGCGCTGGCGTTGTACAACACCACATTGGCGGTGTTTGCGGTGGTGATTGCTGCATTGCGTCTGGTCCGGGCGTCTCGTAGCGCCTGATGGACAGTCTTCGCGGGCAAGCCCGCTCCCACATATAACCGCGTTCTCATGCTAGATGCGGTCGAATGTGGGAGCGGGCTTGCTCGCGAAGAGGTCGGTAGACGCGCTGAAGATTATCCTTTGCGAACCCGCAAGCTGCGCCACAACGCCGCCACCATCAACACACTCACCAGCGCCCACCCCCAAGCCTGCTGGTTCTGCAAGCCTTCTTGATACAACTGCGGCGCAATGCCGGCGCCGATGATGAAGGTCAGCAGTGCAATTTCCCGGCGCGGCACATTGACCGGACGGCACAGGTACACCAACGCCGGCACGATGAACGCGACACTCGGAAAGCTGCGATAACGCGGATCGAACACCAGTTCCAGCATCATCACCGCCGCAGCAAAACCTGCCGCTGCCAGCCACCAGCCGGCGCGACGCTCCAGTGCATTGAAGGCGCGTCCACGCCAGCCGGTCCGAGCACTCAAAGTCAGCGCAGCATGGGCCAGCACCAACAGATTCAACCCCGTCAGCAAAGCGACCCATAGCCATTCACTGGCAAACCGTGTGGTCACTCGCGCCAGATCACCCCAGGCACCCATCGAACAGGCCGCCAGCGCGCCGAGCAGCGGCAGCACCAGCGCCGCGCGGGTGCTGCGGACGCGACCACCGAGAAACAGCGTGCCGATGAAGATCAAGCCACCCACCGCCAGCCATTGCGACCAGTACGGCACGTTCGAGACTGGCCCGGCGAGTACGCCCTTATCCTGACGATCGGCGTCGAACAATCCCCAATAACCCCCGACCGCACCTTCGCTGGCGCGTTTCCAGGGCTGGTCGAATGCCTCGATCAGGTTGTAATGCCAGCCTTGCTGTTCGGCCATGATCACAAAGCTGCGAATGAACTTGGCTTCGTTGACCCGGCTCGGCAAAGCGGTTTCGCGCTGACGGCCTTCGCTCGGCCAACCGGTTTCGCCAATCATCACGTCTTTGGGCGCAAATTTGTTGCCGAACACCTGACGCACTTCGGCCACATGCTGCAGCGCGGCGTCGATGTTCGACGGATCGTCTTCCCAGTACGGCAGCAAATGGATGGTCAGGAAATCCACCGCCGGAGCGATTTCGGGATGCTGGAGCCAGAACTCCCAGACGTCGGCGTAGGTCACCGGTTGTTTGACCTGGCTTTTGACCTTGTTAATCAGCGTCGCCAATTGGGCGCCGGTGACTTCCTTGCGCAGCAGGGTTTCATTACCTACGATCACTGAGGTCACTACATCGGCGTTGGCATTGGCCGAGGCGATCAGCAGGTCGACCTCTTTGGCGGTGTCCACCGGGTTGCTGTTGACCCAGGCGCCGATCATTAGCTTCAAGCCGTGCTTGCGTGCAAGGTCAGGCAGGGCTTCCAGGCCGGTCATGGAATAGGTGCGGATGCATTCGAAGCGGGTTGCCAGCAGTGCGAGGTCGGCGTCCATGCGCTCGGGGCGCAGTTTGAACGGTACATCGAACGGCGATTGGTCTTTGTCGAACGGGGTGTAGGAGGCACATTGAAGCTTGTGCGTCGCGCTGGCCACGTCCGGCAGGATCACCGGTTTGCCGAGTCCATACCAGAAGCCACCGAGGGCAAAAAGCCCCAGCAGGCAGGCAAATAAATAAGCAAAAAAAGGAAAGCGGGATGTCGCGGGCATGGTCAGGCCGTCTGGGAACAAAGCCGCGCATGTTACCTGCATTTGTTCCGCGCTTGGTGGCCCGCATAATTTTGACATGCAAAGTTCAGGCGGGATGGCGGATGGATTTGCGCCGGTTGCAATTAATGGCCTTCTGATGTCGTTTCTCGATGCCTTGAGGTCGCTGGCAGAGCAGGTCGCAGTGGGCGTCAGGTTGATCATCCAATCGTCAGTACTCCGCTGATGTTTGAACGAGTTTGCGGTGAGGCGTGATGGGGGCGCTGTGCACCATAACAATACGTTGAGCGGCTCGGCATCCGTCGAGCGCAGCACTTTCGGGGAAGTAACGATGAAGATGCGACGACTCTTGGGCGCAGGTGCCGCTTTGGTGCTGGCGATCAGTTCTACGATGGCCAGTGCTGAAGGCAAGGCAGTGACGATCGGTTATGTAGACGGCTGGTCGGACAGCGTCGCCACGACCAACGTGGCCGCGGAAGTGATCAGACAGAAACTCGGTTATGACGTGAAGCTGCAAGCGGTTGCCACGGGGATCATGTGGCAGGGTGTGGCCACTGGCAAACTCGACGCCATGCTATCGGCGTGGTTGCCCGTGACCCACGGTGAATACTGGACCAAGAACAAGGATCAGGTCGTCGATTACGGCCCGAACTTCAAGGATGCAAAAATCGGCCTGATCGTGCCGGAGTACGTCAAGGCCAAGTCTATTGCCGATCTGAAAACCGACGACAGCTTCAAAAATCGTATCGTCGGTATCGATGCCGGTTCAGGCGTAATGCTCAAAACCGATCAGGCCATCAAGGACTACGGTCTGGACAACTACACCCTCAAGGCCAGTTCTGGTGCCGGCATGATTGCCGAGTTGACCCGTGCCGAGAAGAAAAACGAATCCATTGCCGTCACCGGTTGGGTGCCACACTGGATGTTCGCCAAGTGGAAACTGCGTTTCCTGGAAGATCCGAAAGGCGTTTACGGTGCGGCTGAAACCGTCAATAACATCGGTAGCAAGGGCCTGGAAGCCAAGGCACCTGAAGTCGCGAAGTTCCTGAAGAACTTCCAGTGGTCTTCGAAAGACGAAATCGGCGAAGTCATGCTGGCGATTCAGGAGGGTGCCAAGCCTGAAGCCGCAGCGAAGGATTGGGTGGCCAAACACCCGGATCGCGTTGCCGACTGGGTCAAATGATTTGATCTGAAACGTCTAGTCAGCACCTCCCAAGGTCCCTTGGCATTTTTGCCAAGGGGCCTTTTGCTTTTTCATGTGTTTGATACATGCAGGAGAAATGAAGACTCGGTCATGTCGTTCTAATACTAAGGTCGTCTGGAACCTGTCCGGCAGCCGCATAGAGTGGATCACGTTCCAACTTAATCTGTGCTGCGAGGATAAAAACAATGAACGACAGCATTTACCTCTCGATTCAAAACAGCTCGCGCTTCAAAGAGCTGGTCAGCAAGAGAGAACGATTCGCCTGGATTCTTTCAGCGATCATGCTTGGGCTGTACTCCGGATTCATTCTTTTGATTGCTTACGGACCGCATATCCTGGGCGCAAAAATCAGCCCCGAGTCCTCAATTACCTGGGGCATTCCGATCGGTGTCGGGCTGATTGTTTCGGCCTTTATCCTGACAGGCATCTACGTGCGACGTGCCAACGGCGAATTCGACGACTTGAACAATGCAATTCTCAAGGAGGCTCAGCAATGATCCGGCGTCTAATGGCTCTATTGAGCATCGCAGCCTTTGCACCTGGCGCCTGGGCGGCTGAAGCCCTGACGGGTGCGGTACAGAAACAACCGCTCAACGTTTCCGCGATCCTGATGTTCGTGGCATTCGTGGGTGCAACCCTGTGCATCACTTATTGGGCATCCAAGCGTAACAACTCGGCGGCCGACTACTATGCGGCGGGCGGCAAGATCACCGGTTTCCAGAACGGCTTGGCGATCGCCGGCGACTACATGTCCGCGGCGTCTTTCCTGGGTATTTCCGCCCTGGTGTTCACCTCCGGCTACGATGGCCTGATCTACTCGATCGGTTTCCTGGTGGGCTGGCCGATCATTCTGTTCCTGATCGCCGAGCGCCTGCGTAACCTGGGCAAGTACACCTTTGCCGACGTGGCGTCCTACCGCCTCGGGCAAACCCAGATCCGTTCGCTGTCGGCCTGCGGTTCGCTGGTGGTGGTGGCCTTCTACCTGATCGCGCAAATGGTGGGTGCCGGCAAACTGATTCAACTGCTGTTTGGCCTGGACTACCACGTTGCGGTGATCCTGGTGGGTATCCTGATGTGCGCCTACGTGCTGTTCGGCGGCATGCTGGCGACCACCTGGGTACAGATCATCAAGGCGGTGCTGTTGCTGTCCGGTGCCTCGTTCATGGCGCTGATGGTGATGAAGCACGTCAACTTCGACTTCAATGCGCTGTTCTCCGAGGCGATCAAGGTTCACCCTAAAGGTGAAGCGATCATGAGCCCGGGCGGCTTGGTGAAGGATCCGATCTCGGCGTTCTCCCTCGGTCTGGCGCTGATGTTCGGTACCGCTGGCCTGCCGCACATCCTGATGCGCTTCTTCACTGTGAGCGACGCCAAAGAAGCGCGTAAAAGCGTGCTGTATGCAACTGGCTTCATCGGTTACTTCTACATCCTGACCTTCATCATCGGCTTCGGCGCGATCCTGCTGGTCAGCACCAACCCGGCCTTTAAAGATGCCGCTGGCGCACTGATGGGCGGCAACAACATGGCGGCGGTGCACTTGGCCAACGCGGTGGGCGGCAGTGTGTTCCTGGGCTTCATCTCGGCGGTGGCGTTCGCAACCATCCTGGCGGTGGTGGCGGGTCTGACCCTGGCCGGTGCTTCGGCGGTGTCCCATGATCTGTACGCCAGTGTGATCAAGAAGGGCAAGGCCAACGAGAAGGATGAGATCCGCGTCTCGAAAATCACCACCATCGCTCTGGCGGTGCTGGCGATCGGCCTGGGCATTCTGTTCGAGAAGCAGAACATCGCGTTCATGGTGGGCCTGGCGTTCTCCATCGCGGCGAGCTGCAACTTCCCGGTACTGCTGCTTTCCATGTACTGGAAGAAGCTGACGACGCGTGGTGCGATGATCGGCGGCTGGCTGGGCCTGGTCAGTGCTGTTGGTTTGATGGTGCTGGGGCCAACCATCTGGGTGCAGATCCTGGGTCACGAGAAGGCGATCTTCCCGTATGAATACCCGGCGCTGTTTTCGATGATCATTGCCTTTGTCGGTATCTGGTTCTTCTCGATCACCGATAAATCGGCCGAGGGTGTGAACGAACGTGCGCTGTTCTTCCCGCAGTTTGTTCGTTCGCAGACCGGGTTGGGGGCGAGCGGGGCGGTTTCGCACTAAGGCTTTGAGTTTCTATATATAAGCTGAGCTACGCAAAATGCCCCGGTCGAGAGATTGGGGCATTTTTATTGGGTGATTATCGGGCTCTGTTTGGCTTGCTCGCGTAGGCGGTCTGATAGCGGGCCGGGCCTTTGAACGTGTGCATATCTGTTTCTGCGGTTGTACTGGCTGGCGGTTATTGTCTTTTGTAGGAGCGAGGCTTGCCCGCGAAGGCTGTATGCCAGGTGGTTTGTTTTTTGATGGTGTACATATCCATTGCTGCGGTAACGGCCACTTATGGTTTCGTTTTTACAACGAGTCACTTTGGAAAAGCCCCAAAGTAACCAAAGGGCTTCTGCCCCGCCATTCGGTGCCTCGCCCAGGCTCGGCATGCCCTCACTCCGGCATTGCTCCGGGGGCCCGCCGCCATCGGCCATCCATGGCCGGAGGCGGCTACCGCGGCATCCTTGCCGCGGTGCCCCCTACGCAACACCTGCGTTCGGCCTCTGGGAAAGGGACGGCAGATCAAGATCAAGATCAAAAGCCAAAGCAACGCAAAATCAAAAGCTTCGCGAGCAAGCCCGCTCCCACAGGGGGGATGTGCATCTTCAAGAGACTGGTCGGCTGTCAGGCCGCCTTCGCAGCGATGCGGGGACCCGACAAGCCAGCTCCCACAAAAAATCAGAGCGCATCCGCTGTGCTTTTCACCACTCAACAGGCCGAGCGTTAGCTCGCCTGCAGCTTTTGATGTTGACGCACCGCCCCCTCGAGAGGCCGAGGGGAGGTTCTGCGCAGTGGGCAACCCGGCATGGATGCCGGGTTAGCCGCGCACGGCCATGGATGGCCGATCGCGGCGGGCCCACGGAGCAGGACCGGAGCGAGGGTATGCCGAGCCTGGGCGAGGCACCGAACGAAAGGGGCAAGAGCGTTTTGGTTACTTTGGCGCTTTTCCAAAGTGACCCGCTGTAAGAGCGGAACCGCCAGCCGGCGCAACCGAAGAAACGGATATGTACACAACCACAGAGCCCGGTCGGCCCTCAGGCCGCTGCGTATACAACGTCAAGGCACAAACAAAAACGGCCCCTATCCAATAGAGGCCGTTTCCGGTGCAGCTCAAAACGTTATCGCAAGAAAGCGCTTATCAGCGGTCTTCAAGCCGGGTGATATCACGCGACTCATAGCCAGTGTACAGCTGACGCGGACGGCCGATCTTGTACGGGCTGGAGAGCATTTCCTTCCAGTGGGAAATCCAGCCGACAGTCCGCGCCAGGGCGAAGATCACGGTGAACATGCTGGTTGGAATGCCGATCGCCTTGAGGATGATCCCCGAATAGAAGTCGACGTTCGGGTACAGCGAGCGTTCGATGAAATACGGATCGGTCAGGGCGATCTCTTCCAGCCGCATGGCCAGTTCGAGTTGCGGATCGTTGGTGATGCCCAGTTCTTTCAGCACTTCGTCGCAGGTCTGCTTCATAACGGTGGCACGTGGGTCGCGGTTTTTGTAAACCCGGTGACCGAAGCCCATCAGTTTGAAGGGATCGTTCTTGTCCTTGGCCTTGGCGATGTACTTGTCGATGTTCGAAACATCGCCAATCTCGTCAAGCATGGTCAGAACGGCTTCGTTCGCGCCACCGTGGGCAGGGCCCCACAGTGCAGCGATACCGGCGGCGATACAGGCGAACGGGTTGGCACCCGACGAGCCGGCCAGGCGTACGGTAGAAGTCGATGCGTTCTGCTCGTGGTCGGCATGGAGGATGAAGATCCGGTCCATGGCCTTGGCGAGTACCGGGCTGATCGGTTTGATCTCGCACGGGGTGTTGAACATCATGTGCAGGAAGTTTTCCGCGTACGACAGGTCGTTGCGCGGGTACATCATGGGTTGGCCCATGGAGTACTTGTAAACCATTGCAGCCAGGGTCGGCATCTTGGCAACCAGCCGGATCGCGGAGATTTCGCGATGCTGCGGGTTATTGATGTCGAGGGAGTCGTGGTAGAAGGCCGAGAGGGCTCCCACTACGCCGCACATGACGGCCATCGGGTGGGCGTCGCGACGGAAGCCGTTGAAGAAGGTCTTCAACTGTTCGTGAACCATGGTGTGGTTCTTCACGGTGCCGACGAACTGGGCTTTCTGTTCTGCGGTCGGCAATTCGCCGTTGAGCAACAGGTAGCAGGTTTCCAGGTAGTCCGACTTTTCAGCCAGCTGTTCGATCGGGTAGCCGCGGTGCAGCAGAATGCCGTTGTCGCCGTCGATATAGGTGATCTTCGACTCGCAGGAGGCAGTCGACATGAAACCAGGGTCAAAGGTGAAACGGCCCGTGGCCGTCAGGCCCCGAACGTCGATAACATCGGGACCAACGGTGCCGGTTAAAATGGGCAGCTCGACGGGGGCTGCGCCCTCGATGATCAACTGCGCTTTTTTGTCAGCCATGTGGCCTCCTATTTATGCTTGAAATCATCAGACAGACCCCCCACGCAGGGCCCGCACCACTATAGTGAGATAAATTCGAATGTCAATTTGCCTAAAGTCTTGCTCCAGAAGGCTTTAACCGGACTTTTTCCTCGAAATTGACTGCCATTTACGCCTTTTATGTCACTTGTGCAATCAGCTATTAGGGGAAGGTGAACGCGTTGTCATTAGTAGCCTAACTGTCTATACTCGGCCACCGACCGCCAGGGGCTTTTGGGCCTGCTTTATTGGGGGTCGCATCCCTGGGTGGTGGTTACCTGACCAGTGCACTCCCCAACAACTTTGCCCTGATTGTTAGGGGCTCTTCAGTGTGAAAAAAAGCCGTGAAAAGCCAACGACCTGTAAACCTAGACCTAAGGACCATCAAACTCCCCATCACCGGCGTTACGTCGTTTCTTCACCGTGTTTCCGGCATCATCCTCTTCCTGGGCCTTGGCTTCATGCTTTATGCATTGGGCAAATCTCTGGAATCCGAGGAAGGTTTTGCCGAGGTGAAGGCATGCTTGACCAGTCCGCTGGCCAAGTTCGTAGCATGGGGCCTCCTGTCCGCTCTTCTGTATCACCTGGTAGCCGGTGTGCGCCATCTGATTATGGATATGGGCATCGGTGAGACGCTGGAAGGCGGCAAACTGGGCTCGCAAATCATTATCGCCGTGTCTGCGGTGTTGATCGTTCTGGCGGGAGTTTGGATATGGTAACCAGCGTTACGAACCTGTCGCGTTCGGGCCTCTATGACTGGATGGCACAGCGTGTGTCTGCGGTCGTTCTCGCGGCTTATTTCATCTTCCTGATCGGATACCTCGTTGCGAATCCTGGCATTGGCTACACCCAATGGCACGAACTGTTCGCAAGCAACTGGATGCGTATCTTCAGTCTGCTGGCCCTTGTAGCCCTGGGCGCTCACGCCTGGGTCGGCATGTGGACCATCGCGACCGACTACCTGACGCCGATGGCGCTGGGCAAGTCCGCGACTGCAGTACGTTTCCTTTTCCAGGCAGTATGCGGCGTTGCGATGTTCGCTTACTTCGTCTGGGGTGTGCAGATTCTCTGGGGTATCTGATCCATGGCTAACATTCCAACGATTTCTTTCGACGCCATCATTATTGGTGGCGGCGGTGCCGGCATGCGCGCAGCGCTGCAACTGGCACAAGGCGGTCACAAGACTGCCGTGATCACCAAGGTTTTCCCGACCCGTTCGCACACCGTATCGGCCCAGGGCGGCATCACTTGCGCCATCGCGTCCGCTGATCCGAATGATGACTGGCGCTGGCACATGTACGATACCGTCAAGGGATCCGACTATATCGGTGACCAGGACGCTATCGAATACATGTGTCAGGAAGGCCCGGCTGCAGTTTTCGAACTGGACCACATGGGTCTGCCGTTCTCCCGTACCGAACAGGGCCGCATCTACCAGCGTCCATTCGGCGGTCAGTCGAAGGATTACGGTAAAGGTGGCCAGGCCGCCCGTACCTGTGCCGCGTCCGACCGTACCGGTCACGCGCTGCTGCACACCCTTTATCAGGGCAACCTGAAAGCCGGCACCACGTTCCTGAACGAGTACTACGCTGTTGATCTGGTGAAGAACCAGGACGGCGCATTCGTCGGCGTGATTGCCATCTGCATCGAAACCGGCGAAACCACCTACATCCGTGCCAAGGCTACCGTACTGGCCACCGGCGGTGCAGGTCGTATCTACGCGTCGACCACCAACGCCCTGATCAACACCGGTGACGGCGTTGGCATGGCGCTGCGTGCCGGCGTACCGGTACAAGACATCGAGATGTGGCAGTTCCACCCGACCGGCATCGCCGGCGCCGGTGTACTGGTTACCGAAGGTTGCCGTGGTGAAGGTGGTTACCTGATCAACAAGCACGGCGAGCGTTTCATGGAGCGTTATGCTCCGAACGCCAAAGACCTTGCCGGTCGTGACGTGGTTGCCCGTTCGATGGTTAAAGAGATCATCGCCGGCAACGGTTGCGGTCCGAATGGCGACCACGTAATGCTCAAACTCGACCACCTGGGCGAGGAAGTGCTGCACAGCCGTCTGCCAGGCATCTGCGAATTGTCCAAGACTTTCGCACACGTTGACCCGGTGGTCGCTCCGGTTCCGGTTGTTCCGACCTGCCACTATATGATGGGCGGCGTTCCGACCAACATTCACGGCCAGGCCATCACCCAGAACGACGAAGGCGTCGACGAAATCATCCCTGGCCTGTTCGCAGTGGGTGAAGTGGCGTGCGTATCGGTTCACGGCGCCAACCGTCTGGGTGGCAACTCGCTGCTTGACCTGGTGGTATTCGGCCGTGCTGCCGGCCTGCACCTGGAAAAAGCGCTGAGCGACGGTATCGAATACGATGACGCCACCGACGCCGACATCAACGCGGCCCTGGCACGTCTGTCCGCGCTGAACGAGCGTACCGAAGGTGAAGACGTGGCAACCCTGCGTCGCGAACTGCAAAGCTGCATGCAGAATTACTTCGGTGTGTTCCGTACCGGCGAATACATGCAGAAGGGTATTGCTCAGCTGGCTGACCTGCGCGTGCGTATCGCCAACGTCAAGATCAACGACAAGAGCCAGGCCTTCAACACGGCGCGTATCGAAGCGCTGGAATTGCAGAACCTGCTGGAAGTGGCCGAAGCCACTGCTATCGCTGCAGAAGTGCGCAAAGAGTCCCGCGGTGCTCACGCCCGTGAAGACTTCGAAGACCGTGACGATGAAAACTGGCTGTGCCACACCCTGTACTTCCCGGGTGACAAGCGCGTTACCAAGCGTGCCGTGAACTTCTCGCCGAAGACTGTTCCGACTTTTGAACCTAAGATTCGGACTTATTAAGGGTGGCCGCCATGTTGCAAGTCAGTGTTTATCGTTACAACCCTGATCAGGACGCTGCGCCGTTCATGCAGGAATTCCAGGTTGATACCGGTGGTAAAGACCTGATGGTGCTGGACGTGCTGGCCCTGATCAAAGAGCAGGACGAAGGTTTCTCCTATCGTCGCTCTTGCCGTGAAGGTGTTTGCGGCTCCGACGGCATGAACATCAACGGCAAAAACGGCCTGGCATGTATCACGCCGCTGTCTGCCGTCGTTAAACGTAACAAGCTGATCGTTCGTCCGCTGCCAGGTTTGCCGGTTATCCGTGACCTGGTTGTCGATATGAGCATCTTCTACAAGCAATACGAAAAGGTTAAGCCATACCTGCAGAACGACACGCCAGCTCCGGCCATCGAGCGTCTGCAGTCCCCTGAAGAGCGTGAAAAGCTCGACGGTCTGTACGAGTGCATCCTGTGCGCTTGCTGCTCGACTTCGTGCCCGTCCTTCTGGTGGAACCCGGACAAGTTCCTGGGTCCGGCTGCTCTGCTGCAAGCCTATCGCTTCCTGGCAGATAGCCGCGACAACAAGACGTCCGAGCGTCTGGCTTCGCTGGATGACCCGTTCAGCGTATTCCGCTGCCGGGGCATCATGAACTGCGTCAACGTTTGTCCGAAAGGCCTGAACCCGACTAAGGCCATCGGTCACATCCGTAACATGCTGCTTTCAAGCGGCGTGTGATTCAGCTGCTGTACCCGTAGAACCGCTGTACCCGTAGATGCTACGGCGCCGGCTTCAACCGGCGCCGTAGTTTTAACCTGAGCAGCAGCTTAAAAGGCTGCCGCTCTTATTTTGAAGAAATGAGACAAGCAGGGGCATCCGGGCTGGTACCCGGACTATCAGCGTGATCCTAAGTGGCTTGTTTTGGTCGCTGCATTCGGACTTCTGCAAGTTTGCTCGGTGTCGACGCCGGTGGTGTTCCCCTAACCGAGGGTGACCAAGCATGCAAGAAAGCGTGATGCAGCGCATGTGGAACAGCGCCTACCTATCCGGTAGTAACGCTGCCTATGTGGAAGAGCTCTACGAGCTCTACCTGCACGACCCTAACGCTGTGCCAGAAGAGTGGCGCACCTACTTCCAGAAGTTGCCTGCTGACGGCAACCCTGCCACCGATGTTTCGCACTCCACAATTCGCGATCATTTCGTCTTGCTGGCAAAGAACCAGCGCCGCGCCCAACCGGTTTCCGCCGGCAGCGTGAGCAGTGAGCACGAGAAGAAGCAAGTTGAAGTGCTGCGATTGATCCAGGCCTACCGTATGCGTGGCCACCAGGCAGCCCAGCTTGACCCGCTGGGGCTGTGGCAGCGTCCTGCACCTGCAGACCTGTCAATCAATCATTACGGCTTGACCAATGCCGATCTTGATACGACCTTCCGTGCCGGCGACCTGTTCATCGGCAAAGAGGAGGCGAGCCTACGCGAAATTCACGAAGCGTTGCAGCAGACATATTGCCGCACCATCGGCGCTGAATTTACGCATATCACCGATTCCGAGCAGCGCCAGTGGTTCCAGCAGCGTCTGGAAAGCGTGCGTGGTCGTCCGACGTACTCCGCCGACATCAAGAGCCATCTGCTTGAGCGCGTCACCGCCGGCGAAGGCCTGGAGAAATACCTCGGGACCAAATACCCGGGTACCAAGCGTTTCGGTCTGGAAGGCGGCGAGAGCCTGATTCCGATGCTCGACGAGCTGATCCAGCGTTCCGGTTCCTATGGCACCAAGGAAATCGTGATTGGCATGGCCCACCGTGGCCGTCTCAACGTGCTGGTCAACACCTTCGGCAAGAACCCGCGCGAGCTGTTCGACGAGTTCGAAGGCAAGAAGAAGGTCGAGCTGGGTTCCGGTGACGTTAAGTATCACCAGGGCTTCTCGTCCAACGTGATGACCACCGGTGGTGAAGTTCACCTGGCCATGGCCTTCAACCCTTCACACCTGGAAATCGTTTCCCCGGTGGTCGAGGGTTCGGTTCGCGCCCGTCAGGATCGTCGTAACGACCCTACCGGCGAGAAGGTTCTGCCGATCTCCATCCACGGTGACGCGGCATTCGCCGGTCAAGGTGTGGTCATGGAAACCTTCCAGATGTCGCAGACCCGCGGTTTCAAGACCGGCGGCACCGTGCACATCGTGATCAACAACCAGGTCGGTTTCACCATTAGCAACCCGCTGGACTCGCGCTCCACCGAGTACGCGACCGACGTTGCGAAGATGATCCAGGCGCCGATCCTCCATGTGAATGGTGATGATCCGGAAGCCGTGTTGTTCGTGACCCAACTGGCCATCGACTACCGCATGCAGTTCAAGCGTGACGTGGTAATCGATATGGTCTGCTACCGTCGTCGTGGCCACAACGAGGCCGACGAGCCTAGCGGCACCCAGCCAATCATGTACCAGCAGATCACCAAACAGCGCACCACCCGTGAGCTGTATGCCGATCGTCTGACCCAGAGCGGTGTGCTGGACGCAGAGCGTGTTCAGGCGAAAGTCGACGAATACCGCAATGCGCTGGACAACGGTCTGCATGTTGTAAAAAGCCTGGTCAAAGAGCCGAACAAAGAGTTGTTCGTGGACTGGCGTCCGTATCTGGGCCATGCCTGGACCGCGCGTCACGACACTCGTTTCGATCTGAAAACCTTGCAGGAACTGTCCGCCAAGCTGCTGGAAATTCCGGAAGGCTTCGTGGTTCAGCGCCAGGTCTCGAAAATCTACGAAGACCGTCAGAAAATGCAAGCCGGCGGCCTGCCGATCAACTGGGGTTACGCCGAAACCATGGCGTACGCGACCCTGGCGTTCGAAGGTCACCCGATTCGCATGACGGGTCAGGACATCGGTCGCGGTACGTTCTCGCACCGTCACGCTGTCTTGCACAACCAGAAAGACGCGGGTACCTACGTCCCGCTGCAAAACCTGTACAAGGGCCAGCCACGTTTCGACCTGTACGATTCGTTCCTGTCCGAAGAAGCCGTGCTGGCGTTCGAATACGGTTACTCGACCACCACGCCTGAGGCGCTGGTGATCTGGGAAGCCCAGTTCGGCGACTTCGCTAACGGTGCCCAAGTGGTTATCGACCAGTTCATCACCAGTGGCGAGCACAAGTGGGGCCGTCTCTGCGGTCTGACCATGCTGCTGCCGCACGGTTATGAAGGTCAGGGTCCGGAGCACTCTTCGGCTCGTCTGGAGCGTTACCTGCAACTGTGCGCCGAGCACAATGTTCAGGTTGCCGTCCCGACCACCCCGGCTCAGATCTACCACTTGCTGCGTCGTCAGGTGATTCGCCCGCTGCGCAAGCCGTTGATCGTCCTGACTCCGAAGTCGCTGCTGCGTCACAAACTGGCCATCTCGACTCTGGAAGATCTGGCCGAAGGTTCGTTCCAGACCGTTATCCCGGAAATCGATGCCCTGGACCCGAAAAAGGTCGAGCGCGTTGTTCTGTGTAGCGGCAAGGTCTACTACGACCTGCTGGAAAAACGCCGTGCCGAAGGTCGTGATGACATCGCCATCGTGCGTATCGAGCAGCTGTATCCATTCCCTGAGGACGACCTGAAAGAAGTCCTGGCTCCTTACACCAACGCCAAGCATGCCGTTTGGTGTCAGGAAGAGCCGATGAACCAGGGTGCCTGGTACTGCAGCCAACACCACTTGCGTCGTAGCATCAGTACGCTCAACAAGTCTCTCGTACTCGAGTACGCGGGCCGTGAGGCTTCTGCTGCACCTGCTTGTGGTTATGCATCGATGCACGCTGAGCAGCAGGAACAACTGCTGCAAGACGCCTTTACTGTTTAACGCCTTCGCGCACCTGAAACCGAATTTAAGGACCCACAGATAATGGCTATCGAAATCAAAGCCCCCACTTTCCCGGAATCGGTTGCCGATGGCACCGTTGCCACCTGGCACAAAAAACCGGGCGACGCCGTCAAGCGCGATGATCTGATCGTCGACATCGAAACCGACAAAGTCGTACTGGAAGTGTTGGCCACTGCTGACGGCGTGCTGGGCGCTATCGTCAAGAACGAAGGCGACACCGTTCTGTCCGACGAAGTTCTGGGCTCCATCGGTGAGGGCAGTGCTGCCGCCGCTGCTCCAGCCGCCGCTGCTGCACCTGCTGCCGCCGCTGCTCCAGCCGCCGCTGCTGCACCTGCTGCTGCCGCTGCTCCTGTCGAAGCGGGCGAAGACGATCCTGTTGCTGCACCAGCTGCTCGCAAGCTGGCTGAAGAAAACGGTATCAACATCGCTTCCGTTGCCGGCACTGGCAAAGGCGGTCGTGTGACCAAGGAAGACGTTGTTGCCGCTGTAGCTGCCAAGAAAGCCGCTCCGGCTGCCGCACCTGCCAAGGCTGCTGCACCTGCCGCTGCTGCTCCAGTGTTCGCTGCCGGCGATCGCATCGAGAAGCGCGTACCGATGACCCGCGTTCGCGCCACTGTTGCCAAGCGTCTGGTTGAAGCTCAGTCGAACATGGCGATGCTGACCACTTTCAACGAAGTCGACATGACCGAAGTCATGGCGTTGCGTTCCAAGTACAAGGATCTGTTCGAGAAGAGCCATAACGGCGTGCGTTTGGGCTTCATGTCGTTCTTCGTCAAGGCTGCCACCGAAGCGCTGAAACGCTTCCCGGCTGTCAACGCTTCGATCGACGGCGGCGACATCGTTTACCACGGTTACGCTGACGTTGGCGTTGCAGTTTCCAGCGATCGCGGCCTGGTTGTTCCGGTTCTGCGTAACGCCGAACTGATGAGCCTGGCTGAAATCGAAGGCGGCATCGCCACCTTCGGCAAGAAAGCCCGCGACGGCAAGCTGTCGATGGACGAAATGACTGGCGGTACGTTCACCATCACCAACGGTGGTACCTTCGGTTCGATGATGTCGACTCCGATCGTCAACCCGCCACAAGCGGCCATCCTGGGCATGCACAACATTCTGCAGCGTCCTATGGCGATCAACGGCCAAGTCGTTATCCGTCCGATGATGTACCTGGCGCTGTCCTACGATCACCGTTTGATCGACGGCAAAGAAGCTGTGACCTTCCTGGTGACCATCAAGAACCTGCTGGAAGACCCGGCTCGTTTGCTGCTGGATATCTGATAGAAGCAGTCGCAGGTTTCAAGCTACAAGCTGCAGGAAAGGGCAGCTTGGCTTGACGCTTGCGGCTTCAAGCTTGCCGCAAAAAAGAGGATTTTTTGAATGTCGCAGAAATTTGACGTAGTAGTGATTGGCGCGGGCCCTGGCGGTTACGTGGCCGCCATTAAAGCAGCGCAATTGGGCCTTTCCACTGCCTGCATCGAGAAATACACCGACAAGGAAGGCAAACTGGCCCTCGGCGGTACTTGCCTGAACGTCGGCTGCATTCCATCCAAGGCGCTGCTGGACAGCTCCTGGAAGTTCCACGAAGCCCAGGACGGCTTCGCGATCCACGGTATCAACCACGCTGGCGTAACTATGGACGTGCCTGCAATGGTCGGCCGTAAAGCCAACATCGTCAAAGGCCTGACCTCGGGTGTTGCCACCTTGTTCAAGGCCAACGGTGTGACCTCGATCCAGGGCCACGGCAAACTGCTGGCCGGCAAGAAAGTCGAAGTCACCAAGCCTGACGGTTCGGTAGAAATCATTGAAGCCGAGAACGTGATTCTGGCTCCAGGTTCGCGTCCGATCGACATTCCACCGGCTCCGGTCGACCAGAATGTGATCGTCGATTCGACTGGCGCGCTGGAATTCCAATCGGTTCCAAAACGTCTGGGCGTGATTGGCGCTGGCGTCATCGGTCTGGAACTGGGTTCGGTCTGGTCCCGTCTGGGCGCAGAAGTTACCGTTCTCGAAGCGCTGGACACCTTCCTGATGGCCGCTGATGCAGCGGTTTCCAAGGAAGCGCTGAAAACCCTGACCAAACAAGGTCTGGACATCAAGCTGGGTGCTCGCGTTACCGGTTCCAAAGTGAACGGCGACGAAGTCGTTGTGAACTACACCGATGCCAACGGCGAACAGAACATCACTTTCGACAAGCTGATCGTAGCCGTTGGTCGCCGTCCGGTGACCACTGATTTGCTGGCTGCCGATTGCGGTGTGACCCTGGACGAGCGCGGTTTCGTGCATGTTGACGATCACTGCGCCACCACCGTACCGGGCGTTTACGCCATCGGTGACGTGGTTCGCGGCATGATGCTGGCACACAAGGCCTCGGAAGAGGGCATCATGGTCGTCGAGCGCATCAAGGGCCATAAAGCCCAGATGAACTATGACTTGATCCCGTCAGTTATTTATACTCACCCGGAAATCGCGTGGGTCGGCAAAACCGAGCAGGCCTTGAAGGCTGAAGGCGTTGAAGTTAACGTTGGCACCTTCCCGTTCGCAGCCAGTGGCCGTGCCATGGCAGCCAACGACACCGGCGGTTTTGTGAAAGTCATTGCCGATGCCAAGACTGACCGCGTATTGGGCGTCCACGTGATTGGCCCGAGCGCTGCAGAACTGGTTCAGCAGGGCGCGATCGGTATGGAATTCGGCACCAGCGCTGAAGACCTGGGCATGATGGTTTTCTCCCATCCGACCCTGTCTGAAGCCTTGCACGAAGCAGCTTTGGCTGTGAATGGCGGCGCCATCCACATCGCCAACCGCAAGAAGCGTTAACACAATAAGAAACCACGGCGGTACGGCCCGTCGTGAGCCTTGCATGCAAGACTCACCGCGGAATGTCCGCTGGACGCAGTCTTGCGTAGCTGCACCGGGGTAACTGGAAAGCTACGCAAGCAGCAGTCACAGGTGGTGCGGCACCAGAATGGTGCAGCACCGAATGCGCAGTACCTAACGAAGACGGTAATAAGCATGAATCTTCACGAGTATCAGGGTAAGCAGCTGTTCGCTGAATACGGCCTGCCAGTTTCCACCGGCTACGCAGTAGACACCCCGGAAGCAGCAGCAGAAGCTTGCGACAAAATCGGCGGCACCGAGTGGGTTGTCAAAGCCCAGGTCCACGCTGGTGGTCGCGGTAAAGCGGGCGGCGTAAAGCTGGTTCGCAGCAAAGAAGACGCCAAAGCATTCGCTCAACAGTGGTTGGGCAAGCGTCTGGTGACTTACCAGACTGATGCCAATGGCCAGCCAGTCACCAAGATCCTGGTTGAATCGTGCACTGATATCGCTAAAGAGCTGTACCTGGGCGCTGTCGTTGACCGTTCGAGCCGTCGCATCGTGTTCATGGCTTCCACCGAAGGTGGCGTGGACATCGAGAAAATCGCTCACGACACCCCTGAGAAAATCCTCAAGGCTACTATCGATCCACTGGTTGGCGCTCAGCCATTCCAGGGTCGCGAGCTGGCATTCCAGCTGGGTCTGGAAGGCAAGCAAGTTGCTCAGTTCGCCAAGATCTTCGTAGGTCTGGCCAAGCTGTTCAAGGATCACGACCTGGCTCTGCTGGAAGTGAACCCGCTGGTGATCAAGGCTGACGGCGATCTGCATTGCCTCGACGCGAAGATCAACATCGACGCCAACGCCATGTACCGTCAGCCTAAGCTGAAGACTTTCCACGATCCGTCGCAAGACGATCCGCGCGAAGCGCACGCTGCCAAGTTCGAACTGAACTACGTAGCACTGGAAGGCAACATCGGTTGCATGGTCAACGGTGCTGGCCTGGCCATGGGTACCATGGACATCGTCAACCTGCATGGCGGCAAACCAGCCAACTTCCTCGACGTGGGCGGCGGTGCTACCAAAGAACGCGTTACCGAAGCGTTCAAGATCATCCTGTCCGACACTAACGTCGCTGCAGTATTGGTCAACATCTTCGGCGGCATCGTTCGTTGCGACATGATTGCCGAAGGCATCATCGGCGCTGTGAAAGAAGTCGGCGTGAAAATCCCGGTTGTTGTTCGCCTTGAAGGCAACAACGCTGAGCTGGGCGCTAAAGTACTGGCAGAAAGCGGTTTGAACATCATCGCTGCTACCAGCCTGACCGACGCTGCTCAACAAGTCGTTAAAGCTGCGGAGGGCAAATAATGAGCGTCCTGATCAATAAAGACACCAAAGTTATCTGCCAGGGTATTACCGGTTCGCAAGGTAGTTTCCACACCCAGCAAGCCATCGAATACGGCACCAAGATGGTGGGTGGCGTAACTCCTGGCAAAGGCGGCACCGAGCACCTGGGTCTGCCAGTGTTCAACACCGTGAAAGATGCTGTAGCTGCCACTGGTGCCACCGCCAGCGTGATCTACGTTCCAGCTCCTTTCTGCAAGGACTCCATCCTGGAAGCAGCATTCGGCGGCATCAAGCTGATCGTCTGCATCACCGAAGGCATTCCTACCCTGGACATGCTGGACGCTAAAGTTAAGTGCGACGAACTGGGCGTAGTCCTGATCGGTCCTAACTGCCCAGGCGTGATCACTCCAGGCGAATGCAAGATCGGCATCATGCCAGGTCACATTCACTTGCCAGGCAAGGTCGGTATCGTTTCCCGTTCCGGCACCCTGACCTACGAAGCTGTGAAGCAGACGACTGACGCCGGTTTCGGTCAGTCGACTTGCGTCGGCATCGGTGGTGACCCGATCCCGGGTTCGAACTTCATCGATATCCTGAAGCTGTTCCAGGAAGACCCGAAGACCGAAGCGATCGTAATGATCGGCGAGATCGGCGGTTCGGCTGAAGAAGAAGCGGCTGCCTACATCAAGGCACACGTGACCAAGCCGGTTGTTTCCTACATCGCGGGTGTGACTGCTCCTCCGGGCAAGCGCATGGGCCATGCTGGCGCAATCATCTCTGGCGGCAAAGGCACTGCAGACGAGAAATTCGCTGCACTGCAAGACGCAGGCGTAAAAACCGTGCGTTCGCTGGCAGACATCGGCAAGGCCCTGGCCGAGCTGACCGGTTGGGCTGTCAAGTAAGCCTCGCGCTTAACTGACGCTTCACCAGACAAAGGCCACCTTCGGGTGGCCTTTGTTGTTTCCGAAGATCAAAAGATCGCAGCCTTCGGCTACATGGGATCGCATTCCAACCGTAGGAGCTGCCGAAGGCTGCGATCTTTTTGATCTTCAAGGAAAATTAGATATGTAAACGCGACATTGAAACGTCGCGTATCGGATAGTTCGCCCTGTAACAGTGCGTTTGTCGTGCAAATTCGTTAGGCTAGCAGCCATTTTTGCGTCCGCGGCCCACAAGGCAGCAACGCGCTAAACGGGTCAGTCCTATACGGGCCGACAGCATTTCCCTCACCCATAAGGGAAATCCCTCTCTAAATTCCGATTCAGTAGTGTGGTATTTCCTTAATGAAAGTGTTGAAAGGCCAGGACATCCTGGCACTGGGTTTTATGACATTTGCCCTGTTCGTCGGGGCTGGCAACATCATCTTCCCGCCTATCGTCGGTTTGCAGTCCGGGCCTAATGTCTGGATGGCGGCGCTGGGTTTTCTGATCACCGCGGTTGGTTTGCCGGTGATCACCGTTGTCGCCCTGGCCAAGGTCGGTGGTGCAATGGATGCCTTGAGCAGCCCGATCGGTAAAGTCGCCGGTGGCCTGCTGGCAGCCGCGTGCTATCTCGCTGTCGGCCCGTTGTTCGCAACGCCACGCACCGCGACCGTGTCGTTCGAAGTGGGCCTGGCGCCGCTGACTGGCGAGAGCCCGTTGGCGTTGTTTCTCTATAGCTCGGTGTACTTCCTGGTGGTGTTTTTCATCTCGCTCTACCCGGGCCGCCTGCTCGACACCGTAGGACGTTTCCTTGCACCGCTGAAGATCATTGCCCTGGCCGTTCTCGGCATCGCCGCGTTTGCGTTGCCGGCCGGTGATATCGGCGTGGCCACGCCTGAATATGTCGCAGCACCGTTCTCCCAGGGCTTTATCAATGGTTACCTGACCATGGATACCCTGGGTGCGCTGGTATTCGGCATTGTCATTGTCAATGCGATCCGCTCCCGTGGCGTGGAATCGCCGGCGCTGATCACCCGTTACGCGATCATCGCCGGACTGATTGCCGGCGTAGGCCTCGCGCTGGTTTACGTCAGTCTGTTCCGCCTCGGTTCGGGCAGCCATGAAGTGGCCGCCGGTGCTGCCAACGGCGCGGCGGTATTGCACGCGTATGTTCAGCACACATTCGGTTCGCTCGGCAGCGGTTTCCTTGCGGTGCTGATCTCCCTGGCCTGCCTGGTGACAGCAGTCGGTCTGACGTGCGCTTGTGCCGAATACTTCAGCCGTGTACTGCCACTGTCCTACAAGACGCTGGTGATCATCCTGGCTGCATTCTCCCTGTTGGTGTCCAATCTGGGCCTCACCAAGCTGATCGCGTTTTCGATCCCGGTGCTGACGGCCATCTACCCGCCGTGCATCGCCCTGGTAGCGCTAAGCTTCTGCAAGGACTTCTGGCATGAGCAGGGCCGCATCGTCGGTCCGGTGATGCTGGTGTCGTTCATCTTCGGTCTGATCGATGCCCTCAAGGGCGCCGGTCTGGCCGATTGGATGCCGACCCAGCTGACTCACCTGCCGCTGAGCGAGCAGGGTCTGGCGTGGCTGGTGCCGGCGGTCATGACCCTGGTGGTCGCGGTGGTCTGCGATCGTCTGTTGGGCAAGCGCGAAGAAGCGCTGGCTTAAGCGGCTTCATGGCCTGCCACAAGCGGGCCTTGCGCTGAGTCCTGGCAAAAATGGAAATGCCCCGTATCAATCGATACGGGGCATTTTTTATGGCCGTGCGCAAATCTATGTGGGAGCGGGCTTGCTCGCGAAGAGGGCTTAACATTCAATAGTGATATTAACTGGAAGTCCGCTTTCGCGAGCAAGTCGAATCGTCGTACCGCCGCTCCCACAGGATTTCGGTATTCCTCCTATACCTCACAAGGACCTGCATGTCGTTCATCCAAGCAAATCTGATCCACATCCTCGCCGCGCTCTGGTTTGTCATCTGCTGGGGTGGCTACACCCGTTACGCGACATGGAAAGGCCGCGACACCGCGTGCCTGGCCAGTGTGTTGCACCTGTATCGCGAAGACTGGATGCGTCGCATGCTGTTGCGCGACAACCGCATTGCCGATGCCAGCGTGATTGGTAACCTGGAGCGCAATGCCTCGTTCTTCGCGTCCAGTACGTTGATTATCCTGGCCGGTATTCTCACGGTATTAGGTGCGTCCGACAGAGCCGTGTCGTTGCTGGCGGATATCCCGATGGTGCAACAAGCCTCCCAGGGCATGTCGGAGATCAAGTTGTTGTGCCTGGCGCTGGTGTTTGTCTATGCGTTCTTTACGTTCAGCTGGTGCATGCGTCAGTACAACTTCGCGGCCATTCTGGTGGGCTCGGCGCCGATGATTGGCGAGCGTCATGTGTCCGAGCAAGAGCGTAAAGCTTTCGCTTCCCGGGCAGCACGGGTCATTTCCATGGCGGCCAACCAGTTCAACTTCGGTCTGCGTTCCTATTACTTCGGCATGACCATGCTGGCGTGGTTCGTCAGCCCTTGGTTGTTCATGTTGATGAGTGCCGGCGTCGTGCTGGTGTTGTATCGCCGCGAATTTCACTCCGACGTTCTTGATGTAATGGTGTATACCCCTACAGAGGCGCCATTGCCTGAAATTAACAAGGAAGCTGCTTGATGAGTATTCCGTTCTGGTGTGTGTTTATCAGCGCGTTACTGATTTTCCTGGCAAAGATCCCGGTGGCCAAAGCCATGAACGATCAGGGTGGTTACAACAATCACCTGCCGCGCCAACAGCAGGCGCAACTTACGGGCTTCGGTGCCCGTGCATTGGCCGCCCATCAGAACAGTTTCGAGGCGTTCATGATCTTTGCGGTGGGGGTGTTGATGGCGCACACCACGCAGACGGCGGGATGGCTGATCGATGCGCTGGCGATCATCTTTGTGATCGCACGTATCTTTTACCTGTTGTGCTATTGGGTGGATCTGGCCTGGCAGCGCAGTTTGGTGTGGTTTATCGGTTTAGTGTCTTCGTTGTTACTGATGATTAGCCCGACTTTTAGGACGATTTTGCTCTAAGGCTGCACGCCAAACAAAAGCCGCAGACAAAAGAAAACCCGCACTTGGCGGGTTTTCTTTTGTCACTAAAATCGCTTTTAGTTTTTAGGAGCTTCTGGCGCGGCTTCTTTTGTCGCTGCTGCGTTCGATTCGGCCTGAGCTTTGGCAGCTTCGGCGTTTTCTTTTGCTGCCTCGTTCACTTTATCCTGAGCCTCACCCATTTTTTCCTGAGCTTGCTCAGCATGTTTGGTGGCTTCTTGAGCTTTGTCCTCGGATTTTTTATCGCAGGCAGCGAGACCGAGGGAAGCGGTCAACATCAAGGCAATAGCTAAAGTCTTACGCATGGGGTGTTTCTCCTGATGGAAAGTATCTACTGGCCTTTCGAGCGCAGCGATCAGGGTTAAGTTCCTTAATTCGCACAGATATATAAGTTTGTTTTTCTACGGAACTTTTACCCACTAGCCTGCTACTTTCCAGGAACACTAAGAAGAGTTTAATCCAATGGCCGAAATCCCCGTTTTTGAGCGTGCGACACGCTTCCTGTCGGCCTTGCGGCATTGTCAGGTACTCGGCATGCGCGTTCACAGCGCCAGCAGCGAAGGATTGACGGTGATTCTGCCGTACAGCCCGCAGATCGTCGGCAATCCGCAAACCGGCGTGATTCATGGCGGAGCGTTGACCTCACTGATGGACACCGCCTGCGGCATGGCTACCCTTTGCGTGCTGCCCGAATTCGAAGTTTGTCCGACGCTCGACTTGCGCATCGACTACATGCACGCCGCCGAGCCGCACAAGGACGTATACGGCTTCGCCCAATGCTATCGAGTGACCACCGACGTCATCTTCGCGCGCGGTTTTGCCTATCAGGACGACCCCGAACAGCCCATCGCCCATGTGGTGGGTACCTTCATGCGCATGGGCAAGGGCATTAAAGGCACTAAAGGTTTTGGCGGCGCCATAGCCGGAGGTGCGAAATGACCGACACGTTCAAAGAGCAACTTCAACAGGCCCATGCGCAGGGGGACTACGCCTCGCTGCTGGGTCTGATTCCCTACGCCAGACTGATTGGCGTGGAATGTTCGCGCGTCGGGGATGAACTGCTGTTTCGTCTGCCGGCCAACAAAGACAACATTGGTAATCCTTTACTGCCAGCGATTCACGGCGGCGTGATTGCCGGGTTCATGGAGCTCTCGGCGGCACTGCACCTGCTGATCTTCACCGGCTCGCCCGGTGTGCCGAAGATTATCGACTTTTCCCTCGACTACCTGCGCGCGGGGCAGTTTCGCGATACTTGGGCCAGATGCCAGGTGTGCCGACAGGGGCGGCGGGTGGCAAACGTGGCGATTACCGCCTGGCAAAGCACTGAGGGCGAGCCTATTGCCACAGCCCGCGCTCACTTCAAAATCGAAGAGCCCTTGAAATCCTGATCTCAGCCCCCAACTCTGAGGACAACCCGCCGTCGACCTCAAGGTCGCGGCTTATGCCATCTGATTGGAGTTTGATGACCATGAGTGTGGAAACTCAAAAGGAAACCCTGGGCTTCCAGACCGAGGTGAAGCAGCTGCTGCACCTCATGATCCATTCGCTGTATTCCAACAAGGAAATTTTCCTTCGCGAATTGATCTCGAACGCCTCTGACGCTGTCGACAAATTACGTTTTGAAGCGCTGGCCAAGCCTGACTTGCTGGAAGGCGGCGCGGAACTGAAAATCCGTGTGAGCTTCGACAAAGACGCTAAAACCGTCACCCTCGAAGACAACGGCATCGGCATGAGCCGTGAAGACGCGGTGACCCACCTGGGCACCATTGCCAAATCCGGCACTGCCGATTTCATGAAGCACTTGTCTGGCGATCAGAAAAAAGATTCGCACCTGATCGGTCAATTCGGTGTTGGTTTTTACTCGGCCTTCATTGTTGCCGATAAAGTTGACGTATTCAGCCGCCGTGCCGGCCTCGCTGCCAGCGAAGGCGTGCACTGGTCGTCCAAAGGCGAAGGCGAATTCGAAATCGCCACCGTCGAGAAGGCTGACCGCGGTACGCGCATTGTCCTGCACCTGAAATCCGGTGAAGACGAGTTCGCCGATGGTTGGCGTCTGCGCAACATCATCAAGAAGTATTCCGACCACATCGCCTTGCCGATCGAGTTGCCCAAAGAAGTGGCAGCCGTTGAAGGCGAAGACAAGCCTGTCGTTGAATGGGAAACCGTCAACCGCGCCAGCGCCCTGTGGACTCGCCCTCGTACTGAAATCAAGGACGAGGAATACCAGGAGTTCTACAAGCACGTCGCTCACGATTTCGAAAACCCACTGAGCTGGAGCCACAACAAGGTCGAAGGCAAGCTCGAGTACACCTCGCTGCTTTATGTACCGACCCGTGCTCCGTTCGACCTGTACCAGCGTGAAGCGCCGAAAGGCCTCAAGCTGTACGTGCAGCGTGTGTTCGTCATGGATCAGGCTGAGTCGTTCCTGCCGCTGTACCTGCGCTTCATCAAAGGCGTGGTCGACTCCAACGACCTGTCGCTGAACGTGTCGCGGGAAATCCTGCAGAAAGACCCGATCATCGATTCGATGAAGTCGGCGCTGACCAAGCGTGTTCTGGACATGCTGGAAAAACTGGCGAAGAACGAGCCTGAGCAATACAAAGGCTTCTGGAAGAACTTCGGTCAGGTCATGAAAGAAGGCCCGGCAGAAGACTTCGCCAACAAAGAAAAAATTGCTGGCCTGCTGCGTTTTGCGTCCACTCAGGGCGACGACGGCGAGCAAGTTGTAGGTCTGGCCGACTACCTGGCCCGCGCCAAGGAAGGTCAGGACAAGATCTACTACCTGACCGGCGAAACTTACGCGCAAGTCAAAAACAGCCCGCACCTGGAAGTCTTCCGCAAGAAAGGCATCGAAGTGCTGCTGCTGACCGACCGCATCGACGAGTGGCTGATGAGCTACCTCAACGACTTCGACGGCAAGAGCTTTGTCGACGTGGCTCGCGGTGACCTGGACCTCGGCAATCTGGATTCGGAAGAAGACAAGAAAGCCGCGGAAGAAGTCGCCAAGTCCAAAGAAGGCCTGGTTGAGCGTCTGAAGACGGCATTGGGCGACTCTGTTGCTGAAGTGCGAGTCTCCCATCGTCTGACCGATTCCCCGGCGATTCTGGCCATCGGCGAGCAGGACCTGGGCCTGCAAATGCGTCAGATCCTGGAAGCCAGCGGTCAGAAGGTTCCGGATTCGAAGCCGATCTTCGAATTCAACCCGGCCCACCCGCTGATCGAGAAACTCGACAATGAGCCGAGCGACGAGCGCTTCGGCGACCTGTCGCACATTCTGTTCGATCAGGCGGCCCTGGCGGCCGGTGATAGCTTGAAAGACCCGGCCGCTTATGTGCGCCGTCTGAACAAGCTGCTGGTTGAATTGTCGGTTTAACCGCGTTGTAAAAAAACCCGCTTCGGCGGGTTTTTTGATCGTTCCCACGCTCTGCGTGGGAATGCCTCTAGGGACGCTCCGCGTCCAGTGACGCGGAGCGTCACGGGCTGCAACCACGCAGAGCATGGGAACGATCAGCCGATCAATTACAGGGGCGGCGGCGGGCTTCGGTGTTTCGGCAGTTCGATCCGCTCACTTTCCCCCGGCACTGTCGGCCAATCCCCGGCCGCCCAGCGTCGACGTGCTTCATCGATCAATGCCGGATCACTGGCCACGAAATTCCAGTTGATCCGCCGTGGCCCATCCAGCGGCGCGCCGCCAAACAGCACGGCATGACAGTCGCTCTCGGCGAACAGCGTCATCTCTTCACCGGCCGGCAACACCACCAGTGAGCGCGGTTCAATCAGCTCGCCATCCAGTTGTGCCTCCCCGCTCAGCACATACAGAGCCCGCTCTTCATGCTCGGTGGGAATCAGCAAAGTGGTCGCCGTTTGCAGGTTCAATTCGGCGTACAGCGTAGGAGAAAGCACCGGGACCGGTGATTCGAGACAAAAGCCTGAACCGGCGATCATCCGTATCTTCACGCCCAGGTTATCGCTGACGGGCAGTGTGGCAGCCGGGTGGTGACTGTAATGTCCCGGACCGTGTTCACGATCCTTGGGCGAAGCCAGCCAGATCTGTAAGCCGTGCATCGTAAAGCCGCTTTCCTTCAAGGCTTCGGGCGTGCGTTCGACGTGGGCGATTGCACTGCCGGCGGTCATCCAGCTGACGTCACCGGCATTTACTACCTGATCGGAGCCGAGGCTGTCCTTGTGCTGGATTTGCCCTTCGAACAGGTAGGTGAGGGTGGACAGGCCGATGTGTGGATGCTGACGGATGTTCATGCCTTTGCCCGCCGAATAACGGGTTTCGAGCATGTGGTCGAAAAACACGAAAGGCCCGACGTTGCGGCATTTGGCTGACGGCAACGGGCGAAGAATTGGCTGGCCTTCGACATCTTCGGCGCGAGGGCGGATCACGAGTGGCGTGTTCATGGTGCATTCCAGGCTGAGCGGGTGACGCAGGGAGCATAACCCGCTTGCGCAGCCCTTGCCGCTATTGGCTGAACGCACCTTCGGACAGATGGGTTTCAATGCTGATGTCAGAAGTGGTCATCAGCTTATGTACCGGGCAGCGGTCGGCCACGCGGTGCAGTTCGTCACGCTGGGCATCGGTGAGCACGCCTTTTAGTGTGAGTTCGACGAGCAAGGCATATTTGCCTTTCTGCTCTTCACTGTTGTCGCGCGTGACCTCAACCTCGACGCCCGTCAGCGGGATGTTCTTTTTCCTGGCGTACATTTTCAGCGTCAGGGCCTTACAGGCACCGAGGGCTGCATCGAAGTAGTCGTGGGGTTCTGGGGCGGAGCCTTCGCCGCCAGAAGTTTTCGGCACATCGGCAAAGAGTTCGTGGTCATCGATCTGGACGCTGTGACGAAAACCTTCGGCGGAGACGGTATTGACGGTAACAGTCATAAAAAACCTCGCAGGCAGTGGGAAAAGTCATTCGAACAAAAAAGACCCTGAAGTTATAGAGCATCCCTTCAAATTCGCGTTCCGCTTTCTTGGCGGGGGATTCTGCTTCGTGCTGTCGCGAAGTGATCACAATCCTGTGGCGAGGGGGCTTGCCCCCGTTCGGCTGCGAAGCAGTCGTAAATCCATTGCATGCGGTTTAACTTTGAAATCCCGGGGTCGCTTCGCAACCCAACGGGGGCAAGCCCCCTCGCCACAGGCAAGCCCCTCCCCACGGGATTGTGCTGAACCCAAGGTTGTCATCGTCCTGTCACTCCAGCGTCATACCCTCGCGCTCATCTCAATCAAGGAGCGCACTATGCACCTCACCCGTTTAACCGCCCTGGCCGCAATGATGTTCGTCAGTGGTCTGGCCAGTGCCGAAGTCCGTGTCGAAGGCCCAGTGGAATACGGCGTGTTCGCTGGCCCGAAAGCCGAACTGCAATCGGGCGAGCGAGTTTTGCGCCGCAGCAATGAACAGATCCAGCAAACCGAAATCGTCCCCGCCAAACTCGGCACCAAGTTTGGTATGCGTTACCAGTTGGCTGACAAGGTTGCCGAAGACCAGCCGCTGACGTTGCTCTATTTCACGCCGGGAATCCGAACTCCGGATGGCGTGCGTCATGACAAACTGGAAGTGACTCAAAAACTGGTACCCGGTGCTCCGCAGGATGTGATGGCGTATGAGTTCACTGAAAGCCATGAAGTCGTTCCCGGTGAGTGGCGGTTCATGGTGTTCCAGGGCGACCGTCTGCTGGCCCAGCAACGCTTTACCGTGCGCTGATCGCTCTCTCGCCCAACCAAATGCCAGACGAAAAAAAGCCCCGCGTTTGCGGGGCTTGCATGTTGGTGCGGATTAGCTGCCTTTGACCGGTTTGCCGTTGACCGTACCGTCCAGGAGCATGATGTTGTACTCCTTGCCGTCGGTTTCGACCTGTTGCAAACGGACCAGCAGGTAATCCCAGTCCTTGGCGAACCACAGCACGGTGATGCGCTTGCTTTGTGTTGGGTCGCGCACGCGCTCGACTTTGATCGCATCGATCTGGCCAGCCTTGGTGTCGACTTTCTCCGAGCCCAGCACGCGGAAGTCATAGGTATCGACTTCGCCGTCATCGACGACCTGATAGCTCATGCTTTTCTTGCCGGCGGCCACGTCATGCTGCAGCGCCAGTTGATAGGTGGACTTGTCGACCATGCCGCGGTTGAGTGGAAGCTTGACGGCGTCACCGCGATCGGTGCCGGTGACCATCTTGTTGGTCCAGTCGAAATCCAGATCAGCCTTCTTGGCTTTGCCCAGGCCACCACGTTCGAAATGGTAGGACTGCGGCAGCAGGGTGTCCTTGTCTACGGTCAGAGTGCTTTCTTCGGTCAGGCTGGCGATCATCATCGACGCCTTGAAGCTGAGTTTCCAGATGCCGTTGGCGCCCTTGGTCAGGCTGCGCTCGGCGGTGCCGCTCATGGGCAGTTGCTTCCAGTCGGCGGTGTAGCTGGCGGAGAAGGGTTGAAGGTCTGCGGCCTGCGCAAACGGCAGGGCGAGAAGAGCGCAAGCGAAGAGCAGGGCGCGACGCATAAAATCTCCTAGGTTCGAATCAAGTGGCCGCTGGCCGCGAGTAACTGTCCGTCCAGTAAAGCACCTTGTTCACCGAGTGATAAACGACCTTCGGCAAACCAGCGTACAGCCATCGGGTAGATCAGGTGTTCCTGGGTATGAACTCGCTGCGCCAGACTCTGCGGCGAATCGTGCAACTCTACCGGTATTACTGCCTGTACGACCAGTGGTCCGCCATCGAGTTCCTCGGTGACGAAGTGCACGGAACAGCCGTGTTCAGTGTCACCGGCCTCCAGCGCGCGCTGATGGGTGTTTAACCCTTTGTATTTGGGCAGCAGCGAGGGATGGATATTGAGCAGGCGACCCTGATAATGGCGCACGAAGTCAGCGCTGAGAATGCGCATGAAACCGGCCAGTACCACGAGTTTGGGGTTGAAGGCGTCGATCAGTTCGATCAGCGCGGCATCGAAGGCCTCGCGACCTTCGAAAGCCTTGTGATCCAGGGTGCGGGTATCGATACCCGCGTCCCTGGCGCGTTGCAGGCCGTAGGCATCGGCGCGGTTGGAGATCACCGCAGCGATGCGAACCGGGCTGTCGCCGGTCCGCGTGCTGTCGATCAAGGCCTGCAAGTTACTGCCGGTGCCGGACAACAGCACCACCACATCACAGGTCTGGGACATCAATGAGCCTTGAGGTTTTTCAGTTCGACCTGAGCCGCGCCTTCGGCAGCGGTGGCGATCTGACCGATGACCCAAGGCTGCTCGCCGGCTTCACGCAGCACATTCAGCGCGGTTTCAACGTGCTCTTGCGCAACGCAGATAACCATGCCAACGCCGCAGTTCAGGACGCGGTGCATTTCGTTTTCGTCGACGTTGCCCTTCTCTTGCAGCCAGTCGAACACGGCAGGGCGAGTCCAGCTTGCAACGTCAACCACCGCTTGTGCGCCTTTTGGCAGAACGCGCGGGATGTTGTCCAACAGGCCACCACCGGTGATGTGGGCCATGGCTTTGACGGCGCCGGTTTCCTTGATCAGCTTGAGCAGCGGCTTCACGTAGATGCGGGTCGGGGCCATCAGCAGGTCGGTCAGCGGTTTGCCGTCGAGCTGGATGTTTTCGATATCTGCACCGGACACTTCGATGATCTTGCGGATCAGCGAGTAGCCGTTGGAGTGCGGGCCGGAAGATGGCAGGGCGAGCAGGGCATCGCCGGCAGCGACTTTGGAGCCGTCGATGATTTCGGACTTTTCCACGACGCCGACGCAGAAGCCGGCCAGGTCGTAGTCTTCGCCTTCGTACATGCCAGGCATTTCAGCGGTTTCGCCGCCGACCAGGGAGCAGCCGGACAGTTCACAGCCAGCGCCGATGCCGGTCACGACCTGGGTCGCGGTTTCGACGTTCAGTTTGCCGGTGGCGTAGTAGTCGAGGAAGAACAGCGGCTCGGCGCCGCACACCACCAGGTCGTTCACGCACATGGCAACCAGGTCGATGCCGATGCTGTCGTGCTTGTTCAGGTTCAGCGCCAGGCGCAGCTTGGTGCCGACGCCGTCAGTGCCCGAGACCAGTACCGGTTGCTTGTAACCGGCCGGGATTTCGCAGAGGGCGCCGAAACCGCCCAGGCCGCCCATGACTTCCGGGCGCGCAGTGCGCTTGGCGACGCTCTTGATGCGTTCGACCAATGCTTCACCGGCGTCGATGTCTACACCGGCGTCCTTGTAGCTCAGGGAGGGTTGCTTGCTCATGATCCAGGCCTTTAGGGGGGATTCAGGGGTAACGACCGAGTCCAGTGGGGCCACTGAAGCTGGCGAAGGGCAATTGCCATACGCGAATTTCAGGGTGCCCGGCTGTTGCCGGTCTGCGAAGGCGCGCGATTTTATCAGGCTTGAGGGGCAGCGGCCATCCTCGTGCCGACGGGCAGGGGCATATCGCGTTAAAAAAACCGATATTGCCCGTGTTGGTGGCGTCCCGGATGGCTGTATAAGGTATCGACGTTAACCGTCTATCGTTATGACAGTGCGAAAACTTACCGGGACCGGGTGAATGTTTTGCTTGAATCTATGGTCAACAGACCCTTGGTTCATTCATCTTCACGCGGTCTGTTCCAGCCGCTCTTGTCGTCAGGAATCTTTTTATGCGTTTTCTTAAATTCTTGTTCGCGGGCTGTTTATCCATGGTCAGCCTGACCGGTCATGCCGAAACCGTCAAAGGCCTCTATCAAGTGCGCGAGCCTGTCAGCAGCCAGACACCGGAGGAGCGCGACCAGGCGACTCAGAGGGCGCTGGATACGTTGGTGTTGCGCCTGACTGGCGACCCCAAGGCGGCGCAGAGCCCGGGTCTTGCGACCGTGCGCAAGGACCCTCAGCAGATCATCAGTCAGTTCGGATATGACGCCGGGCCACCGCAAGTGCTGAAAGTCGATTTCGACCCGGCCACCACTGAACAGGCCTTGCGGCGTGCCGGGTTGGCCGTGTGGGGCGCGAACCGGCCATCGATCCTCGGCTGGTGGTTGAACGATTCCACTGAAGGTTCGAGCCTGGTCGGCGATGGTCAGGCGAGCGCCACGCCACTGCTTCGAGCGGCGCAACACCGTGGGCTGCCGCTGCGGTTGCCGCTGGCGGACCTGAACGAGCAGATTGTCGCCACTGCGCCGAATCTGGAGAGCGCAGACCCGGCACCGCTGCGGGGCGCATCCGACCGTTACAATGCCGACGCTTTGCTGGCGGTGCATGCCCGTGAAGAGGGTGGCCAATGGCAAGCCAAGTGGCGTTTGTGGTTGGGCGATCAAAAAGAAGCCGGGAGTGCGCAGGGCGCCGATACTGCCGCGCTGGCCGATGCGGTGATGCTGGCGGTCAGCCAACGCCTCGCGCCGCGTTTTGCCGCCAAGCCGGGCGCTTCGAGCGAGCAATTGCTGGAAGTGCAAGGGATGAGCCTGGAACGTTATGCGACGCTCGGGCGATTGCTGGAGCCTTTTGGGGCACGCCTGCAAAGTGTCGACGGCGACCGCGTGCTTTATCGGGTCAACGGCAGCCCCGATCAGTTGCGGGCGCAGTTGTCCTTGGGCAGGTTGCAGGAAATTCCGGCCGGTGAGGCGCCGGCACCCACGGTCCCTGTTCAGACAGTGACGGCTGGTTCGACACCAGCCGTAGCGCCAGCCCCGGCCCCGACACCGCAGTTACGTTTTCGCTGGTAGTTTTTCTTTATATAGAAGCAGGAGTGGTACATGGCCGATACACGGCGTTGGTTCTGGCTCGGTGGGGTGGTCCTGCTTTGCGCGTTTGTTTACCTGTTGCACCCGATCCTGACGCCTTTTTTGGTGGCGCTGTTGCTGGCTTATCTGTTCGACCCGCTGGTGGATCGGCTGGAAAAGTATGGCCTTTCGCGGACCTGGGGCGTGGTGGCGGTGTTTGCCTTGTTCACATTGCTCGTCACCGCATTGCTGTTGGTGTTGGTGCCGATGCTCGCCAAGCAACTTTTTCGCTTGTATGAGCTGACGCCGCAAATGCTCGACTGGTTGCAGCACACTGCCGTGCCGTGGGCGCAATCGAAGATGGGGTTGTCGGACGGCTTCTGGAAATTCGACAAACTCAAGGCGGCGTTCAGCGAGCACATGGGCCAGACCACCGATGTGGTCGGCGTGGTGCTGAGTCAAGCAACGGCTTCAGGTCTTGCACTAATTGGCTTGCTGGCCAATCTGGTGCTGATTCCGGTGGTGAGTTTTTATCTGTTGCGCGACTGGGATCTGATGATGGCCAAGATCCGCAGCCTGCTACCCCGTGATCGTGAAGCGCGCGTCATGACCTTGGCGGAAGAATGCCATGAAGTGCTCGGGGCCTTCGTGCGCGGGCAGTTGCTGGTGATGCTGGCGCTGGGGGTGATCTACGCCGCAGGCTTGATGATCGTCGGGCTGGAGCTGGGGCTGTTGATCGGTCTGATCGCCGGTCTGGCGGCGATCGTGCCGTACATGGGGTTCGTCATCGGAATTGGTGCAGCATTGATTGCCGGTTTGTTCCAGTTCGGTGGCGATTTGTATCCCTTGATCGGTATTGTCGCGGTATTCATGGTCGGCCAGGCGCTGGAAGGCATGGTCCTGACGCCGTTATTGGTCGGCGACCGGATCGGCCTGCACCCGGTGGCGGTGATCTTCGCCATCCTGGCCGGCGGCGAGCTGTTTGGTTTTACCGGTGTGTTGCTGGCGTTGCCGGTGGCGGCGGTGATCATGGTCCTGGTGCGTCACGTACACGATTTGTATAAGGATTCGGATATCTATGGGGGTATCGACGAATCCGCGCTGTAAGGGTTTTTGATCGCTCATGGCGGGCAGCCTGGTTTCGTGCCAGGTGTGCCCGTATCCCTTGTGCGGCTGTCACATGCGCCGCCAAAGAAACTGTCGTTAACGCAAACCTTTGATTTTGCTTGTGGTCTGTCGCATTGTGCGGTCAGCCTCACGGGTATAAACTTCGCAAACTTTACACAGAGGCCACTAACGGTTCCTTTGGAACTGTTCAGTCAGCATGAAACCGATTCAGCTGCCCCTAGGTGTGCGTCTGCGTGATGACGCTACCTTTATCAACTACTACCCAGGCGCCAATGCCGCTGCACTCGGCTATGTCGAGCGGCTCTGCGAAGCCGACGCCGGCTGGACGGAAAGCCTGATTTACCTCTGGGGCAAGGACGGGGTCGGGCGCACGCATTTGTTGCAGGCGGCGTGTCTGCGCTTCGAACAGCTGGGGGAGCGGGCGGTGTACTTGCCGTTGGCCGAGTTGCTGGACCGCGGCATCGAAATCCTCGATCACCTCGAACAATACGAACTGGTCTGCCTGGACGATCTGCAGGCCGTCGCCGGCAAGGCAGATTGGGAAGAGGCGCTGTTTCATCTATTCAATCGCTTGCGTGACAGCGGCCGGCGCCTGCTGATCGCCGCCTCGACATCCCCGCGTGAATTGCCGGTGAAGCTGGCGGATCTCAAGTCGCGGCTGACACTGGCACTCATCTTCCAGATGCGTCCACTCTCTGACGAAGATAAATTGCGTGCCTTGCAGTTACGCGCATCGCGCCGTGGCCTGCACCTGACCGACGAGGTCGGGCATTTTATCTTGACCCGTGGTACTCGCAGCATGAGCGCGCTTTTCGAGTTGCTCGAGCGCCTCGATCAGGCCTCCCTTCAAGCTCAGCGCAAGCTGACAATCCCGTTCCTGAAAGAAACCCTGGGTTGGTAAAGGAACCTGATCAGACTCAGGTTTTACGCGGGTTTCGGCATTTTCCAGGCGTCAACGAATCCGCTTTCCTGCAAGAGGGCAGGCTGCGCAAAGGTTCAAAATGGGCTTAAGCGCTTAGATGTAAACGAGAAACCGAAAAGTCACATACAGATCGATTGAATTTGCAAATGAGGATGATAGCGGGCATAGTCGCGGCTTCTTCAGAAACTATCAGCCACGGTCGTGCCCATGCTAAATCGCTTCGCACCCCTCGTGCCTCTCGCACTCGTCACCCTGTTGTTCGGTTGCGCTGCCCACTCTCCAGTGTCCCAGCAAGCGCCAAAACAGCAGGTTTCAAATTCAGTTACTGCGCAGTCTTCTTCCGTTCTTTTCCAGGAAGAGCTAACCACCGATAAAGAACTGGCAGACTTCGCCGGCGGCAAGTCGTACCAGCTTCCGGTTCTCGCCGACAGCATTCTCGAACGTGGCATGTCCCTGATCGGTACCCGTTATCGTTTCGGCGGCACCTCTGAAGCCGGTTTCGACTGCAGCGGCTTCATCGGTTACCTGTTTCGTGAAGAGGCCGGCATGAACCTGCCGCGCTCCACCCGCGAAATGATCAACGTTGACGCTCCTCTGGTTGCTCGCAGCGCCCTCAAACCGGGTGATCTGCTGTTCTTTGCCACCAATGGTCGTCGCGGTCGTGTCAGTCACGCCGGGATCTACCTGGGTGACAACCAGTTCATCCACTCCAGCAGCCGCAAAAGCGGTGGTGTCCGGATTGATAGCCTGGGCGACAGCTACTGGAGCAAAACCTTCATCGAAGCCAAACGCGCACTCGCGATGGCGCCGACTGCGGCCCCGACTATCGTCACGGCACGCAAGTAAGCGGACTGTTTGTAAGGCGAACTTAAAGTCTTACTTGAAGTTTGCCGCGTAGCCGCTAGAATCCTGATCTATTATTGATGGCAAACCGCCTGCGTTCTGCGCAGGCGGTTTTCTTTTCTGCCTTTTCGGTGGAAAAAGCCGCAGCCAGATCAGGATGTTCTGTTTATGACGATGTCGGCCCGCCTCACACTCATATTCTTCGCAGCGCTGCTCAGCGCCTGCGCCAGCCGCACACCGCCACCTGCGCCGGTGGTTCGCGCTCCCATTGTTTTCGGTCCTTCCCAAGCCTTTTCCCCTGCGGCAGAAGACGTGCTGTTTCGCGCGCTGGGCCTGGTGGGAACACCTTATCGCTGGGGCGGCAACACTCCGGATTCCGGGTTCGATTGCAGCGGTCTGATCGGTTACGTTTATCGCGATGTCGCCGGCATTTCCTTGCCGCGCTCCACCCGCGAGATGATCGGCATGCAAGCCCCCAGTGTCGGCAAGGAAGGCCTGCAAACCGGTGACCTGATTTTCTTCGCCACCAATGGCGGCTCCCAGGTCAGCCACGCCGGGATCTACGTCGGCGAAGGCCGCTTCGTCCACGCGCCAGCCACGGGCGGCACGGTCAAGCTGGACAGCCTGTCCAAGGCTTACTGGCAGAAAGCCTACCTGAGCGCCAAGCGTGTCTTGCAACCTGAGCATTTGGCACATAATCCCTAGAGGGGCGTTGTCTGCCGTAAAGGTAAGCGCTTGTTGGAAAAGATCGCAGCCTGCGGCAGCTCCCACAGGGTATATATCATCCAATGTAGGAGCTGCCGAAGGCTGCGATCTTTTGATGTTTATTTAGCCGCGGAAACGCGCCACACCTTGTTCCCCACATCATCCGCCACCAGTAAGCCTCCTTGCTGATCGATCACCACACCCACCGGCCGGCCCATGGCTTTTTCGTCGTCAGTGAGGAAACCGGTGAGCACATCCACCGGCTGCCCGCTCGGTTTGCCGGCGTTGAACGGCACGAAAATCACTTTATAGCCGCTGTGTGGCTTGCGGTTCCACGAGCCGTGTTGGCCGATGAAGGCACCTTGGGTGAACGGCGCGGGCAACTTGCTGCCTTCGGCGAACGTCAGGCCCAGTGACGCGGTATGCGGCCCCACCGCGTAGTCCGGTGCAATCGCCTTGGCCACCAGATCGGGGTTTTGCGGCTCGACGCGAATGTCGACGTGCTGGCCGTAATAGCTGTAGGGCCAGCCGTAGAACCCGCCGTCCTTCACGGAGGTGATGTAGTCCGGCACCAGGTCGCTGCCAATTTCGTCACGTTCATTGACGGCGGTCCACAGGGCGCCGCTCTGCGGTTCCCAGGCCAGGCCGTTTGGATTGCGAATCCCCGAGGCGAAGATCCGATGGTTGCCGGTGGCACGGTCCACCTCCCAGATCGCCGCGCGGCCTTCCTCCTGATCCATGCCGTTTTCACCAATGTTGCTGTTCGAGCCCACGGTGACGTACAGCTTGCTGCCATCCTTGCTGGCGATGACGTTTTTGGTCCAGTGATGATTCAGCGTGCCGCCCGGCAGATCGACCACCTTGATCGGCTGCGACTTGATCGCCGTCTCGCCGTTTTCATAGTGGAAACGCAGCAGGCGATCAGTGTCGGCGACGTACAGGTCATTGCCGACCAGGGTCATGCCGAAGGGCGAGTTGAGGTTTTCCAGGAATACCGTGCGGGTTTCGGCGATGCCATCGTGGTCCTTGTCCCGCAGCAGGGTGATGCGGTTCGGGCTGGGGACGCCGGCACCGGCGCGGCCCATGACTTTGCCCATGACCCAGCCGCGAATGCCTCCGCCAGGTTTAGGCGGTGCGTTGGTTTCGGCTACCAGTACGTCGCCGTTGGGTAGTACATAGAGCCAGCGCGGGTGTTCGAGGCCTTCGGCAAACGCCGCCACTTGAGTCCCTGGTGCGGCGGCAGGTTTCTTGCCTTCAGGCCAGCCGATCGCCGGGGCGATGTTCACCGTCGGGATCAGGGTTTTATTCGGTTCTGGCAGCTTGGGCGAAGGGCCTGTGCCATCCGAGACTTGCAGTCTGGAGGTTTCACCACAGGCAGCGAGCCCTCCGGCGAGCGCGATGATGAAAGCGAGCTGGGGTTTGCGCATTACGATCTTCCCTATGAATGCATTGATGTAATCATAGAGAAGCGTAGACGCTCGATGGTTCAACCGGTCAGCCGCGGGCTTCCTTGAGCACAATAGCGATGCCCGGATGATAGTTGCCGGCTTCATTACGCAACTTGCGGTAGGCGTAAGGGAAATACCAGGCCACGGCGCAGGTGTGTTCCTTTTGCAGGTCATCGACCATGTCCTGGAGTTCCTCCGGGGTGGCGCTGTGCTGGGCTTTTTGTGGCGCGACAAACAGACAGCCGAGTTTCAGGTCGCTGGCGTAGCTGATTCGCTTCGCATCGCTGGTGATGTCCGCCAGCGCCTGGGTGAGGTTCAGGCTATTGACCCGTGGCCAGCGCTGGGTGGCTTGGAGATATGCGCGTTCTTCGCTGCTGGCGATAAACAGATCGGCGCGGGCGTTACGTTCGCCTTCTTCAATCTGTTTGCGGGTCGACGTCTGTGCCAGCGTGACCATTTCTGCCATCCAGGCCGCGGCGGAGAGCAGGCCGAGGTTGGCGTTTTCGTCATACCAGTAAGGTGTATCGTTATCGCCGCGCACGGCGTTGTAGCGGTCGATACAGTCAAACCAGCGTTCCAGCACCGGCCGCAGGAATTCCAGCTTCGGATTGCTGATGATCATGCCTTGCATGTGGCTCACCCTTGTTATTGTGTTGTCAGGTTGTGGCTCTTTGATATCACTGCTGACAGTGTGGCACAAGATTGGCGTCAGTTAATTGATCGATGGCAGTTATTCGCTCAGCGGTGTCCCGGCTTTAATTGACGCTCCATCCCCAACCCTCTAACCTTCGCGGCTTGTTTCAGGTGCTCTGTGACCTTGGTCGACAGAGTGAAACAGGGAAGCCGGTGAGTGACTATCTTCAAGCGACGAAGAGTCATGATCCCGGCGCTGCCCCCGCAACGGTAAATGAGAGAAGACTGCGCCTTGAGCCACTGTGTTGATATCAACATGGGAAGGCGCGCGGTCAGGCGCAAGCCGCTCATGAGCCCGGAGACCGGCCTGATTCATCCAACGGCATCACGGTGGGCGATGCCAGGCTTGTTGCCGTCTATTCTTGTGCCTGCCCGCCGTTATCCAGCCTCAACGGAGAGCTCCCCCCATGACTGATACTCCCGATCGTGACGAACGCCATCTGGCGCGCATGCTGCGCAAAAAAGCGGTGATCGACGAACGCATCGCCAACTCGCCGAATGAATGCGGTTTGCTGCTGGTGCTCTCTGGCAACGGCAAAGGCAAGAGCAGCTCGGCGTTCGGCATGCTTGCGCGGGCCATGGGCCATGGCATGCAGTGCGGCGTGGTGCAGTTCATCAAGGGGCGCAACAGCACCGGCGAGGAGCTGTTCTTCCGGCGCTTCCCGGAGCAGGTGCGTTTTCATGTGATGGGCGAGGGCTTCACCTGGGAAACTCAGGATCGCCAGCGTGACATCGCCGCCGCCGAAGCCGCCTGGGCAGTGTCCCGCGAATTGCTGCGTGATCCGGCCATTGGCCTGGTAGTGCTCGATGAACTGAACATCGCCCTCAAGCACGGCTACCTCGATCTCGATCAGGTGCTCAGCGACTTGCAGGCGCGTCCGCCGTTGCAGCACGTGGTGGTCACCGGTCGCGGCGCCAAACCGGAGATGATCGAGCTGGCCGACACCGTCACTGAAATGGGCATGATCAAGCACGCCTTCCAGGCCGGAATCAAAGCGCAAAAAGGCGTCGAGTTGTGAACTGCATTTTATGAATAGCCATCGTCAATGCCCGGCGGTACTGATCGCCGCGCCGGCCTCCGGTCAGGGCAAGACCACCGTCACCGCCGCGCTCGCCCGTTTGCATCGCAATCAGGGGCGCAAGGTTCGCGTGTTCAAATGCGGCCCGGACTTTCTCGACCCGATGATTCTCGAGCGCGCCAGCGGCGCACCGGTTTATCAACTCGACATGTGGATGGTCGGCGAGCAAGAAAGTCGACGGCTATTGTGGGAAGCCGCTGGCGAAGCCGACCTGATCCTCATCGAAGGCGTCATGGGGCTGTTCGACGGTACGCCGTCCAGCGCCGATCTGGCGCGGCACTTCGGTGTGCCGGTGCTCGGCGTGATCGATGGCACCGCCATGGCGCAGACGTTTGGCGCGCTGGCCCTGGGCCTTGCGCGTTATCAGCCGGATTTGCCGTTTGCCGGTGTGTTGGCCAACCGGGTCGGCACCGTGCGCCATGCGCAATTGCTCGAAGGCAGCCTGACTGAAGGTTTGCGCTGGTACGGCGCGTTGTCCCGGGAGACCGGGATCGAATTGCCGAGTCGGCATCTCGGCCTGGTTCAGGCCAGTGAATTGAACGATCTCGACCTGCGTCTCGATGCGGCGGCCGACTCTTTGGCCAGCAGTTGCGATGTGGCGCTGCCGCCAGCCGTGGAATTCGCCGCGCCTGAAATGATCGCCGCCGAACCGTTGCTGGCCGGTGTGCGGATTGCCGTGGCCCGGGACGAAGCTTTCGCGTTTACCTACGGCGCGAGCCTGGATCTGCTGCGGGCCATGGGCGCCGAATTGACGTTCTTTTCGCCGATCCGCGACAGCGAATTACCTGAGGCAGACAGCCTCTATCTGCCGGGCGGCTACCCCGAATTGCACCATGTGGCGTTGTCACAAAACACGCCGATGCTGACCGCGATCCGCGCGCACCATGCGGCGGGCAAACCGTTGCTGGCCGAGTGTGGCGGCATGCTGTATTTGCTGGATTCCTTGACCGATGTCGAGGGCACTCGCGCTGAACTGGTTGGCTTGCTGGCCGGTGATGCGGTGATGCAAAAGCGTCTTGCCGCGTTGGCCTTGCAGGCAGTCGAGTTGCCGGAAGGTTTGCTGCGTGGGCACACTTATCACCACTCGTTGACCAGCACCGGACTTGAGCCGATTGCTCGAGGTTTGAGCCCCAATGGCGGGCGAGGGGCGGAGGCGGTTTATCGTAAGGGGCGGATGACGGCTTCTTATGTGCACTTTTATTTCCCGTCCAATCCATCGGCGATTGCCGCGCTATTTTTGCCTGACCTTGAGGACGCCTTCGCGAGCAAGCCTGCTCCCACAGGGGAACGCATTTCAAATGTGGGAGCGGGCTTGCTCGCGAAGAGGCCATGACCGACAACACATTTTCCGAAGCCGAACGCGCAGCCGTTTACCGAGTCATTGCCGAGCGCCGCGACATGCGGCACTTCAGCGGCGGCACCGTCGAGCCTGCGTTATTGAGGCGTCTGCTCGAAGCCGCGCACCAGGCGCCGAGTGTCGGCCTGATGCAGCCCTGGCGTTTCATCCGCATCAGCGACCGGGCCCTGCGCGGCAAGATCCAGCAACTGGTGGAAGACGAACGCATCCGCACTGCCGAAGCCCTCGGCGAGCGCTCCGACGAATTCATGAAGCTCAAGGTCGAAGGCATCAACGACTGCGCCGAGGTGCTGGTCGCTGCACTGATGGACGATCGAGAGCGGCACATTTTCGGCCGTCGTACGCTGCCGGAAATGGACATGGCGTCGCTGTCCTGCGCCATCCAGAACCTTTGGCTCGCCTCCCGCGCCGAAGGCCTGGGCATGGGCTGGGTGTCATTGTTCGAGCCACAAGCGCTGGCGGACTTGCTGGGTTTACCGACCGGCGCCAAGCCGTTGGCCGTCCTTTGTCTGGGGCCGGTCAAGGAATTCTACCCGGCGCCAATGCTGGTACTCGAAGGCTGGGCGCAGGCGCGTCCGCTCAGCGAATTGCTGTATGAAAATTATTGGGGAGTGAGTCAATGAGTGTGGCGTTGTTGAGTGTCGCCGCGGTCGCGCTGGATGCGCTACTGGGTGAACCCAAACGCTGGCATCCGCTGGTGGCGTTCGGTCGTTTTGCCGATCGCATCGAGCAACGTTTCAACTCCGGTGGCCGTGGCTGGCGCAGTCACGGCGTTACGGCCTGGGTGATGGCGGTTGTGCCGCTGACCTTATTGGCCACCGCACTTTCCTGGGCGCCTTATGTCGGTTGGATCGTCGAGATTCTCGTGCTCTATTGCGCCCTTGGCATGCGCAGCCTTGGTGAGCACGTTGAGCCGGTGGCCAAGGCCCTGCGCAGCGATGATCTGATCGAGGCGCGCAAACGCGTCGGCTATCTGGTCAGCCGTCAGACCAGCGAACTGGATGAAACCGAAGTCGCCCGCGCCGCCACCGAATCGGTGCTGGAGAACGGCAGCGATGCAGTATTCGCCGCGCTGTTCTGGTTTGCCGTGGCGGGTGCGCCCGGCGTGGTGCTCTATCGCCTGAGCAACACCCTCGATGCGATGTGGGGTTATCGCAACGATCGCTTCGAACGTTTCGGTTGGGCGGCGGCGAAGATCGATGATGTTCTGAATTACATTCCCGCACGCCTGGTGGCGTTGACCTACGCGTTGCTGGGCAAAACCCGACTGGCGCTGAAGTGCTGGCGCACCCAGGGCCCGACTTGGGACAGCCCGAATGCCGGGCCGGTGATGGCGGCCGGTGCTGGCGCGCTGGGTGTCGAGTTGGGTGGGGCGGCGATTTATCACGGTGAACTGCATCAGCGTCCGCAATTGGGCGAAGGCGTGCCGGCGGATGCCGATTCCATCGACCGTGGCTGGCAATTGGTCCAGCGCGGGGTATGGTTATGGCTGCTGATTCTTTGCGTGGGGGCGGAGTTTTATGCTTGAGCACGGGGGCCGCTTGCGCAAGGCGGCGCTTCAATACGGCATTGCCGAAGCCGATTGGCTCGACCTGTCCAGTGGCCTCGCGCCTTGGCCATTCCCGGTCCCGGACATCCCGCTGCGAGCCTGGGCGCGGTTGCCGGAAACCGATGACGGTCTGGAGCAGGCAGCCTGCGACTATTACGGTGCGGCTCAAGTGTTGCCGGTGGCCGGCTCGCAAATGGCGATCCAGTTGCTGCCGCGTTTGCGCCGGGCCGGCAAGGTCGGCGTGCTGTCGCCGTGTTACGCCGAACACGCCGAAGCCTGGCGACGCAACGGTTACATCGTGCGCGAAGTGCTGGAGTCGGAAGTCGATTTCTTTCTCGACAGCCTCGACGTGCTAGTGGTGGTCAACCCGAACAATCCCACTGGGTTGAGCCTGACCCCGGCTCGCCTGCTGGATTGGCATGCGCGGCTGGCCCAGCGCGGTGGCTGGCTGGTGGTGGACGAGGCGTTCATGGACAACACCCCGCATTTGAGCCTGGCGCCGTTTACCCATCAGATCGGTTTGATCGTGCTGCGCTCCTTCGGCAAATTCTTCGGCCTGGCCGGTGTGCGGCTGGGGTTTGTGCTGGCCGAGCGCAAGTTGCTCAAACTGCTGGCCGAACAGGTCGGGCCTTGGGCGGTCAGCGGTCCGACCCGAGTGCTGGGCCAGGCGTGTCTGACGGATACGGAAGGGCACACTCGACAACGCATTCGTACCGATGAGGCCGGCGAGCGTCTGGCGTTGCTGCTTGAACAGTACGGTCTTAAACCCCAGGGCGGCTGCGCATTGTTCCAATGGCTGATCACCGAGTGCGCCGAAGCACTGCACGAATTCATGGCCCGGCGCGGCATTCTGCTGCGGTTGTTCACCCACAACAGCAGCGTGCGGTTTGGCTTGCCGGCGGATGAGGCGGATTGGCTGCGTCTTGAGCAAGCGCTTGAAGCCTACGTTAAGGAAGCGCAATGACTACGTTGAGGATGCAAGGCGCAACTTTGATGGTGCAGGGCACTACATCGGACGCCGGTAAAAGCACACTGGTGACGGCGCTGTGTCGCTGGGTAACCCGCCAAGGTGTCAGCGTCGTGCCGTTCAAGCCGCAGAACATGGCCCTCAACAGCGCGGTGACCGCTGACGGTGGCGAGATTGGTCGCGCTCAAGCGGTGCAGGCCCAGGCCGCCAACCTTGAACCGCACACCGACATGAATCCGGTGCTGCTCAAACCCAATAGTGATACCGGTGCTCAAGTGATCATTCATGGCCGTGCAGTCACGACGATGAACGCGGTCGCCTATCACGACTACAAGGCCATCGCCATGCAAGCGGTACTGGCCTCCCATGAGCGGCTGAGTGCGGCATATCCGGTGGTGATGGTCGAAGGGGCGGGGTCGCCGGCAGAGATCAACCTGCGGGCCGGCGACATCGCCAACATGGGGTTTGCCGAGGCGGTGGACTGCCCGGTCGTACTGATTGCCGACATCAATCGCGGTGGGGTTTTTGCGCATTTGGTCGGTACGCTGGAGTTGCTGTCCCCCAGCGAACAGGCGCGGGTCAAAGGCTTCATCATCAACCGGTTCCGCGGCGACATCGCCTTGTTGCAGCCAGGCCTCGATTGGCTGGAGGAGCGCACTGGCAAACCGGTGATCGGGGTTTTGCCGTATGTGATGGACCTGCATCTTGAGGCCGAGGACGGTATCGATCAGCGGCAGGCCGACAAGGCCGATCGAGTGCTCAACGTGGTGGTGCCGGTACTGCCGCGCATCAGCAACCACACCGATTTCGATCCGCTGCGCCTGCATCCGCAAGTGGACTTGCAATTCATCGGCCCCGGTCAGGCGATTCCGCCGGCCGACCTGATCATTCTTCCCGGCTCGAAAAGCGTGCGCAGCGACCTCGCGTATCTGCGGGCCAACGGTTGGGACACGGCGATCTCGCGGCACTTGCGCTATGGCGGAAAAGTGCTGGGGATCTGCGGCGGTCTTCAAATGCTCGGCGAGCAGGTGCACGACCCGCTGGGCCTCGAAGGCGCGCCCGGTTCCAGTGCCGGTTTGGGCTTGCTGGCGTTCGAAACGCAACTCGAAGAAGAGAAGCAGTTGCGCAATGTGCGTGGGCGTCTGGCGCTGGAAGATGCACAGGTCAGCGGCTATGAAATTCATGCCGGCGTGACCACCGGGCCCGCGTTGGAAAGCGCCGCGGTGCAGCTCGACGATGGTCGCTGCGATGGCGCACAAAGTGTCGATGGGCAGATCTTCGGTACGTATCTGCATGGCCTGTTCGAGTCACCGGCGGCATGCAGTGCGTTGTTGCGTTGGGCCGGGTTGCAGGCTGTGCAAGAGGTCGATTACCACGCCTTGCGCGAGCGCGATATCGAACGGCTGGCGGATCTGGTGGAGAAGCATCTGGATACCTCGCTGTTGCGTGAGCTCTGTGGTTTTTAGAGTGAATGTGCTGGCCTCTTCGCGAGCAAGCCCGCTCCCACATTGGATGTGAGGTGTTACTCCATTTTGTGACCAATACAATTCCCCCTGTGGGAGCGGGCTTGCTCGCGAAGACTGAAGTGGCCTCACTGCACATTTTAAGGAATGACCATGCTGCAACTGATCCTCGGCGGCGCCCGTTCCGGCAAAAGTCGCCTGGCTGAAAAGCTCGCTACCGACAGCGCTCTGGTCGTGACGTATATCGCCACCAGCCAACCCCTGGACGGCGAAATGAACGAACGGGTAGCCCATCATCGCGCCCGTCGTCCGGCCGAATGGGCATTGATCGAAGAACCGTTGGAACTCGCCCGTGTGCTGCGCGAAAACGCCAGTGCCGATCGTTGCTTGCTGGTGGATTGCCTGACGCTGTGGCTGACCAATCTGCTGATGCTCGACGATGCCGAGCGCTTGTCGGCCGAACGCGAAGCCCTGCTGGACTGCCTGGCGTCATTGCCGGGTGAAATCATTTTTGTCAGCAATGAGACCGGGATGGGTGTCGTGCCGTTGGGCGAATTGACTCGCCGCTATGTCGATGAAGCCGGTTGGCTGCATCAAGCCTTGGCCGAGCGCTGTCAGCGAGTCGTCCTGACCGTCGCCGGCCTGCCCCTGACTTTGAAAGGAACTGCGTTATGACTCACGCCTGGTGGCTGAACCCGTGCAAGCCCATCGATGCGCAAGCGGTCGAACAGGCGCAGGCGCGTCAACAGCAACTGACCAAGCCTGCCGGCTCGCTCGGCCGGCTCGAATCGGTAGCGGTGCAACTGGCCGGGTTGCAGGGGAAGGTCAAGCCGACGCTGGATCAGCTGTGGATTGCGATTTTTGCCGGTGACCATGGTGTGGTTGCTGAAGGCGTGTCGGCGTTTCCGCAGGAAGTTACCGGGCAGATGCTGCTCAACTTTGTCAGCGGCGGTGCGGCGATCAGTGTGTTGGCGCGGCAGTTGGGGGCTTCCCTTGAAGTGGTGGATCTTGGCACTGTCACGCCGTCGTTGAATCTGCCAGGTGTGCGTCACCTGAACCTCGGCCTGGGCACGGCGAATTTCGTCCATGGGCCGGCGATGACTCAAGCCCAAGGTGAACTCGCCTTGCAGGCCGGTCGCGACAGTGCGCGGCGCGCCATCGCAGCCGGCGCGAAGTTGTTCATCGGTGGCGAAATGGGCATCGGCAACACCACGGCGGCCAGTGCCTTGGCCTGTGCATTGCTCGATTGCCCGGTGGTGCATCTGGCCGGGCCGGGCACCGGATTGAATGCAGCGGGTGTCAGCCATAAAGCCCAAGTCATTGAACGCGCCTTGGCGTTGCATGGCGCTCAGCGTAGCGATGCGCTGCAAACCTTGTTCAACCTCGGCGGTTTCGAAATCGCTGCGCTGGTCGGCGCGTACCTGGCCTGTGCTCAGGAAGGTGTCGCGGTGTTGGTCGACGGGTTTATTTGCAGCGTCGCTGCGTTGGTGGCGGTGCGTTTGAATCCGGCCTGCCGTGAGTGGCTGCTGTTCGGTCATCGCGGCGCCGAGCCAGGTCATCGCCATGTGCTCGAAACCCTGAACGCCGAACCGTTGCTGGACCTCGGCCTGCGACTGGGCGAGGGCAGTGGTGCGGCATTGGCCGTGCCATTGTTGCGTCTGGCCTGCGACCTGCACGGGCAGATGGCGACGTTCGCCGAAGCCGCAGTGGCGGATCGCCCGGCATGACCTTGCGTCTGGACCTGTTGCGCCATGGCGAAACCGAACTCGGCGGCGGTTTACGCGGCAGCCTCGACGATGCGCTGACCGGCAAGGGCTGGGAGCAAATGCGCGCAGCGGTGATCGAGCAAGGGCCTTGGGATCGACTGGTCAGTTCGCCGTTGCAGCGTTGTGCACGCTTTGCGCAAGAGCTTGGGACGCAACTGGGTTTGCCGGTGCAGCTGGATAAGGATCTGCAAGAACTGCACTTCGGCGCCTGGGAAGGGCAGAGCGCGGCGGCGCTGATGGAAACCAACGCCGACGCGTTGGGCTTGTTCTGGGCCGATCCTTATTCGTTCACGCCGCCAGACGGTGAACCGGTGGCGGACTTTTCTGCGCGAGTGTTGGCGGCCATCGAACGGCTGCACACGGCCTATGCGGGTGAGCGGATCTTGCTGATCAGCCATGGCGGCGTCATGCGTTTGTTGCTGGCTCAAGCGCGGGGATTGCCGCGTGAGCAATTGCTCAACGTTGAAGTCGGCCACGGCGCGTTGTTCTCGCTGTCGGTCGAACCCGGCGTCTTGTTAAGGGAAGCGATCTGACCATGTTGCCGTTCTGGATCGCCCTGCAGTTTTTGAGCAGCCTGCCGATTCGTTTGCCGGGTATGCCGACGCCCGAGGAACTGGGCCGGTCGCTGCTGTTTTATCCGCTGGTCGGTTTGCTGTTCGGCTTGATTCTGTGGGGGCTGAACTGGCTATTGCTGGGCGCGCCATTATTGCTTCACGCCGCATTGCTGCTCAGTGTTTGGGTCGTACTCAGTGGCGCGTTGCACCTGGATGGCCTGGCCGATAGCGCCGATGCGTGGCTCGGCGGTTACGGCGACCGTGAACGCACCTTGACCATCATGAAAGACCCGCGTAGCGGGCCGATCGCCGTGGTGACGCTGGTCTTGGTATTGCTGCTCAAGTTTGCCGCGTTGCTGGCGTTGATCGAGCAACAGCACAGCGTGATCCTGATCATCGTTCCACTGCTTGGCCGCAGCGCGTTACTGGGCTTATTCCTCACCACACCTTACGTGCGTCCCGGTGGGCTGGGTCAGGCATTGGCTGATCATCTACCGCGTTTGGCCGGTCAGCAGGTGTTGGTAATCTGTGCTTTGGCCTCTGTGCTGATGGCTGGCCTCAGCGGCGTATGGGCGCTTGTGTTGGCGGCCGTGATGTTTGTCTGGCTGCGGCAAGTGATGGTGCGCCGATTGGGCGGGACGACGGGCGATACGGCAGGGGCATTGCTGGAATTGCTGGAGGTGGTGGTATTGGTGGGATTGGCGTTGGTCTGATGGTAGAAAAGATCGCCGCCTTCGGCAGCTCCTACAGGAGATCGCGGTCCTTGTAGGAGCTGCTGAAGGCTGCGATCTTTTGATGTTTCTGCCATCCTGTAACTTGATTTAACAAACTCGCGGGTATATACACGCACTATGCTTCCTTCCCAATGTTTGTGCACTAACCTGCGTCGCGCCGCTCGTGGCGTCAGCAGGCATTACGACGGCGCCCTCGACGGCTTCGGGATCAACGTTGCCCAGTATTCTCTGCTGTGCAATCTGCAGCGTCTGGATCAGCCAAGCATCTCGTCCCTGGCCGAAGCCATGGGCCTGGATCGCAGCACGCTCGGGCGTAATCTGCGGGTGCTGGAGGGCGAAGGTCTGGTGACGCTGGTCGAAGGCGAGGACATGCGTAATCGCATTGTCCTGCTCACCGAGACAGGGCGTGAACGCCTGGCGGCGGCGTTGCCAGCGTGGGAAGCGGCGCAACAGCGGCTGATCGATCGCCTGGGTGCAGAGAAGCGTGAGATTTTGCTGAAATTGCTGGATGAACTGGCTTGAGGCCAGTTTGTTCGATCTTAAGCGGGTATATACCCGCTACCGGAGAACAACAATGACATCGATGTGGCGTACGTGCGGTTGGGTACTGTTGGGGAGTGCGCTGATTCTGGCGTTGTCATTGGGTGTGCGACACGGCTTCGGGCTGTTTTTGGCACCCATGAGTGCCGAGTTCGGCTGGGGTCGCGAAGTGTTTGCCTTCGCCATTGCTTTGCAGAACCTGATCTGGGGCCTGGCCCAGCCATTCACCGGCGCACTGGCCGACCGCTTTGGCGCTGCGAAGGTGGTGTTGATCGGTGGTGTTCTGTACGCCTTGGGTCTGGTGTTCATGGGGTTGTCCGATTCGGCGGTGACCTTGTCCTTGAGCGCGGGGCTGTTGATCGGTATCGGCCTGTCAGGCACCTCGTTTTCGGTGATCCTCGGCGTGGTCGGTCGTGCCGTGCCACCGGAAAAACGCAGCATGGGCATGGGGATCGCCAGCGCCGCCGGTTCTTTCGGTCAATTCGCCATGTTGCCCGGCACGCTGGGGTTGATCGGCTGGCTTGGCTGGTCTGCGGCATTGCTGGTGTTGGGTCTGGTGGTGGCGCTGATCGTGCCGCTGGTGAGCATGCTCAAAGACAATCCGCTGCCGGTGCTCGGGCATGAGCAAACCCTCTCTGAAGCGTTGCGCGAAGCCTGCTCCCATTCAGGATTCTGGCTGTTGGCGTTCGGCTTTTTTGTCTGCGGTTTTCAGGTGGTGTTCATCGGCGTGCACTTGCCAGCCTATCTGGTGGACCAACACTTGCCAGCCTCCGTCGGCACCACGGTGCTGGCGCTGATCGGGCTGTTCAATATCTTCGGTACCTATACCGCGGGCTGGCTTGGCGGGCGGATGTCCAAACCGCGTTTGCTCACCGGTCTGTATTTGTTGCGCGCGGTGGTGATTGTGCTGTTCCTTTGGGCGCCGGTCACTCAGGTCACGGCCTATCTGTTCGGCATGGCCATGGGCTTTCTCTGGTTGTCGACGGTGCCCTTGACCAACGGCACGGTGGCGACCTTGTTCGGTGTACGAAATTTGTCCATGCTCGGTGGGATCGTTTTCCTCTTCCATCAGCTCGGCTCGTTCCTCGGCGGCTGGTTGGGCGGGGTGGTGTATGACCGAACCGGGAGCTACGACTTGATCTGGCAGGTGGCGATTCTCTTGAGTCTGGTGGCCGCAGCCCTGAACTGGCCGGTGCGCGAGCAGCCGGTGGCGCGTCTGCAAACCCGAATGAGTGCCGCATGAACAATCTCTGGCCGCAGATGACTGCTATCGGCGTCGGCCTATTGTTGCTGGCCCTGGCATGGTGGGGCTGGCATCAGGGTGGCCTGGCATTGTTGCAACTGGGCATGGGAGCTTGCTAGCGAGCGGCGAAGGCGAGTAATTTCGTTTTCTGACGATTGTTCAAGGATGCACCGACATGCTGATGCGCTGGCTTGCAGTTCCCGCAGTGTTGATGGCTTTCACCGGTTTGGCACAGGCGGCAGAATGCCCGGAGTTGCTACAAGGCTCTTTGCCCAAGCTGCGTGCCAAGGAATCCATCGATCTGTGCCAGCGCTTCGCCGGCAAGCCGCTGGTGGTGGTCAATACCGCGAGTTTCTGTGGCTTCGTTCCGCAATTCAAAGGCCTTGAGGCGCTGTATCAGCGTTACAAGGATCAAGGGCTTGAAGTGGTCGGTGTGCCGTCCAATGACTTCAAGCAAGAGTCCAAAGATGGTGCAGAAACTGCCAAGGTTTGTTACGTGAACTACGGCGTGACTTTCACCATGACCGAGCCGCAGAAAGTCCGCGGCGATGACGCAACGCATTTGTTCAAGGTTCTCGCTGAACAAAGCAGTTCGCCGAAGTGGAATTTCTACAAGTACGTGGTCGATCGCCAGGGCAAGGTGATCGCCAATTTCTCCAGCCTGACCAAGCCGGATAATCCCGAGTTCATCGAGGCGGTGGAGAAAGCGCTCGCATCGAAACCCTGATCGACGCGCACTAAAAAGCCCCGTCTCTGTACAAGAGCGCGGGGCTTTTTCAATTCAGGCGGCGAGGGCGTCGCCGTGAATCATCAGAAACGGTATGTTGCGCCAACACCGAAACCGTTCGCATAGTTTTCATACTCTGCGCTGTAGTTCTGACGGCCGTTACTGTTGTTGACCTTGACCGACTCTTCGCGCAGGTACGAGTACGCTACGTCGATGGTCAGGTCGTCGGTCGGGCTCCAGCCGGCCCCAAGGCTGAAAATCTTGCGATCGCCAGTCGGAATGCGCGGGGAGCGGTCTTCATTATTGGTCGGTGCCTGGTCAACGGACAGGCCGGTACGCAGGACCCATTGTTTGTTCAACTGGTACGAAGCGCCGATGGCGTGCGCCCAGGTGTCGTGCCAATTCTGCTCTTCGGTGATGGTACCGAACTGGCCATTGAGGAGGGCCGGAACGCCTTTGTTCTCAACGGTGATTTCTTTCAGGCGGCTCCAGCGAGTCCAGGTGCTACCTGCGTAGAGCGTCCACCGGTCATCCAGTTGGTGTGTGACCGAGAAGTCGACCGACTCAGGCGTGGTGATATCCAAAGACGCGTCGTACTTCTGGTTCGGGTTTTGACCAACGGCACCGAGGAGGTTGTAATTGACCTTGGTGTCACCCTCCAGCTTGTACTTCACTTTCGAGTGGTAGGTCAGGCCGACGCGAGTGCTGTCGGTGGCCTGAACCAGGATACCGACGTTGTAACCCAGCGCGGTGTCGTCACCCTCGATCTTGACCTTACCGTCCGGCGCGGCCTGAGTGATCGACAGGTTCGATTCCAGGGTGCCTGAAATGTGGTTGATGGTCGGACCAAAACCGATGGACACCTTGTCGTTGAAGGCGTAGCTGACGGTTGGCTGGAGCGTCACGATTTTGACTTCGCTCTTGCTGCCGAAGTATTTGCCGGCGAAGCCGTTCTCGTAGTCGGTCACCAGGCCAAATGGAGCGTAGACACCGAAACCGAATGCCCACTGGTCATCGATTGGCTTTACGTAGTAGCCCATGGGCACGCCCATGAAAGGGACCATGTCACCTTTATTGGTGCCACTATTCGGACTGGAGCTCGCATCACTGATATCAGCGTGCGCGTCGATAAATGCAACACCACCGCTCACTTGTTCACGCTTGAGGCGAGACATGCCGGCGGGGTTACCAAAAACTGTAGATGCGTCGTCGGCAGATGAAGATCGCCCGGCAAAACCTGTCCCCATCCCGCTGATGCTTTGTTCGTTGAGGGCGAAGCCACTTGCAAAGAGTTGGGTGGATGCCATGGCAACGGCGAGGCTAATGGTGGTTTTGAGCATTACTTTTTTCATTATTAGAATTCCTGGTGATCACCGGGGCGGAAATTACCAAGATTTTCGTCTGGGCGCTATAGCCTGTAACGCTTGAGTTAGAGCGGTTTTGTAGGACAATCCGACCAAAATCGCGACCTGTTGTGCGATTTTCGGAAATGGGTGGATCAGCAGGCGACTTGATTCAATGATGAAACACAGGTTTGCCACGCGTAGGTGAAATCTCGCAGACGACCTTGGGGCTGGAAAGTCTGGCGCCAGATTCGGGCCATTCCCAACAAGTCATCGGAGGCGGGAAGGGGAGTGTTCTGTTCTTCTACCAGCAGCCAGGCAATGGCAGTGGCGTAACGCAGGTTGACGGTCAATTCCAGATGCGGCCCGCTGAGAAAAGCATGTTGGCTGGCAAGGCCACGGACCAGGCTTGCCCGATCCGGATCCAGGGCCAGATAGTGATCCCAAAGCGCCTGGTGGCGGGGTTCGGCGATTCGGTACAGACCGTGTCCGCGGCGGTCATGCAGGGCTGAACCAAGGGCTGACTGACTGGCGGCGATGCCCAGCAGCAGGGATTCGGCAGTTGCGCTATGGCGTCCGAGGTAGATCAATGTCGGACGGATCACATAACGACACAGTTCGCTGGCAGCGATTCCCATAAAGCCCTCGAAACATGAAGTGGTCGGCGATGCCTGAAGGCCTTGGCAGCAATGGATCGATTCAGGCTCGCCGCAAGCGGATCAAGCCGCTTGAGTTGAAGTGTAGTGTCATTATTTCGCTGTAAAGGACTGTTTTTAAAATATTTCCGGCTTCGAGTTATAACCGTTATATCGGTTGGTGCTTAGCCGTAGATCTCGAAATGAGAAATATCGGGCAATAAAAAGCCCCGCTTTTCAGCAGGGCTTTTTAGGTTTCAGCTTTTCTGGCGTCTCAGGCAACCAGTGCCTGGCGAGTACGCTCGATCACAGCCTGCAGCGGTTCTGCGCTGGAGTATTGATCAGGGTACAGGCGTTCGCTGTGACGAGCGATGCCGTGTTCGTTGACCAGAGTGAAGCTGAAGCAGCCTTTGCGAGCGGCCATGATCAGGCAGTTCATTGGAGCAAAGGCATTGGTTAGGGTGCGAATGGCATCCTGAGTGTGGATTTGAGTGGACATAATTGGTGTTCCTACAAGCGACACGGATAAGAACCGTGCAAAGTTAAAACGTTCCAGTGACGACGACCACCATTGGTCGAACGAAGAACCCGACTGGAACAAAGCAGCCAGTTTGAAGCGCTGATAAATTGGCGCGCTTGGGCTGGCAGGTAGGTACTTAGGAGGGCAGGCAACACATCAAGGGCAAGGTTCTGGGCCCGGGGTGAAGATCCTGATCAATTTGCAGGCTGGTTCGGTCAGAGTAAGTGAGCCTGGCAACACCCTTTGCTTTCGATTCAAAGGCTGTGTTGACGCAAGATTTACCTGGAAACCATCGAGGTGGTCGATCCCGTTTTGTCGGTGGAGGCTTCTCTTAGGGAAGGCTGACCGGGGGATTTGTTCGACCAGAATTGACTTTCAGCTTGGTACTAACGCCGCGGATACTAACGGATTGACCTGCAGAAGGGAAGGCTGTTTGTAAAAAAGCGCTGAAGTGCCTATTGGCAAGTTCCGATTGAGCTGACCCATGCCCCGCAATAGCCCAGAACCCCTACCGTTGATCCGAGACAACGATCGCGTCAGGACCGACCGGCGGCAAGGGTTGCTCGGGTTTTATCCCCAGGCGCTGCCAAAAAACGCGCCGAAAAAGCGCATCGATATAACTGGCTCGCAGGGACTTGTGCACATAAATTGCCCGAACTGTCATCCCACTGTCATCCTCGCTTCAACAGGAGTGGGTGCCTGTAATGAAAATTTAAGTCAATGAAAAACATCGCTTTTTTTTACTGGTGAAAAAATCGTCAGTTTGACTGCGAGCCCCACGCCATACGGCTTTGCGCGAGTTCAAAGGCGGTTGTCCACTGAGTTATCCACAGCTTCTGTGGATTGTCCCAAGCGCTTGCTCTAGGACGGGCGTGCAGGCTTTTTTCGACTTTACCTGTACGAAAAAAAGAGTAGAGTGGCGCGCCTTCCGATCTGTCCCACAGTGCTTTATGAAGTTTCGCTCAGTATCAGCCTCTGCTACCTCAACATCCTCCAGTGTTACCCCGCCCAAGCGCTTTTCAATGCGTGTGGCCGAGTGGTTACTGGACAGTCCGCGCCTGGGCGAAAACTCCAACGTTAAACATTTCGCCGGACGCTTGCTCAAGCAGCCTGCCCGTGAAGGCGTTGTGGCGGCGCAAAGCCGTCTCGGCCAGCTGATGTGCCGCGAATGCGGTAATGCCCGGGATCGCCGCATTGGCCAGGAGCTCCTGCGTCAGGCCGCACGTGCGGGCGACCGACGTGCGCAACAGGAACTGGGCCTGAGCGAAGACTGAGCTGTCCAAGACCTGACGCCTTGGTTAACCTTCACGCTTTATCGAATCGGCAGGAGTGGCTATGGCGATGGACTTGACCAGCGCATTGCTGGGGCTCGCGGGCGCCGGGTTGCCGTTACTGGTACTGGCCTGGCAACTTCAGCGTCGGACGAGTGCGGGGCAGGCCGAGCTGGCGTTGCTGGAAGAGCGTCTTGCCATTGCTCAACTGACGCAGGACGGCTTGAATGCCCAGCTTGATACTTGCCGTGATGAAATCGCTGATCTGAGCCAGGCCAATGCCGCCAAACAAGCGGATCTGGCCGCGGTGCGCCGTGAAGTCGAACTGCTGCAGATCGAGCGCGACGACGCCCGCGATGCGTCTCACGCCTGGAACATCGAACGCGCCGGCAAAGAGGCTGAATTGCGTCGTCTCGACGCGCAGGCTGCTTCCCTTAATGCCGAGCTGCGTGAGCAGCAGGAAAGCCATCAACAACGCCTCAACGACCTGCAAGGCTCGCGAGACGAGTTGCGCGCGCAATTCGCCGAGCTGGCGGGCAAGATCTTCGACGAGCGTGAGCAGCGTTTTGCCGAAACCAGTCAGCAGCGTTTGGGGCAATTGCTCGACCCGTTGAAGGAGCGCATTCAGTCGTTCGAAAAGCGCGTTGAGGAAAGCTATCAGGCTGAAGCCCGCGAGCGTTTTTCCCTGGCCAAGGAGCTGGAGCGACTGCAACAGCTGAACCTGCGCCTGAGCGACGAAGCCACTAACCTCACTCGTGCGTTGAAGGGGCAGAAAACCCAAGGCAACTGGGGCGAACTGATTCTCGAGCGGGTGCTTGAGCACGCAGGTCTGGAGAAGGGGCGTGAGTACCAGACCCAGGTCAATCTCAAGGGGCCGGACGGCGAGCGTTTCCAACCGGATGTGATTATTTACCTGCCCGGCGACAAGCAGGTCGTGGTCGATTCCAAGGTCAGCCTCACGGCCTATCAGCAATATGTGGCGGCCGAGGACGATGCCATCGGCCAGATCGCCATCAAGCAGCACGTGCTGTCCCTGCGCAGTCATGTCAAAGGCCTGGCCGGCAAGGACTACAAGCGGCTCGACGGCTTGCACAGTCTGGATTTTGTTCTACTTTTCGTTCCGATCGAAGCGGCGTTTTCTGCGGCATTGCAGGCTGAGCCGACGCTGTTTCAGGAGGCATTCGACCGCAATATCGTGATCGTCAGCCCGACCACGCTGCTGGCCACTTTACGGGTCATCGACAGCCTGTGGAAGCAGGAGCGCCAGAGCCAGAACGCTCGGGAAATCGCCGAGCGCGCCGGTTGGCTGTACGACAAGTTCGTGTTGTTTATTCAGGATCTGGACGAGGTCGGCAATCGCCTGCAGCAACTGGACAAAGCCTACAGCGCTGCACGCAATAAGCTGACTGAAGGCCGCGGCAACCTGGTCAGCCGCAGCGAGCAGCTAAAGTTGCTCGGGGCGCGAGCCAGCAAGAACTTGCCGGCGGACCTGCTGGAGCGAGCGATGACGGATGTCGATGGCTTGGCCGAGTTACCCGAATAAAGAGCAAAAGATCGCAGCCTTCGGCAGCTCCTACAGGATCGGATTTTCACGCAGTCAATGTAGGAGCTGCCGAAGGCTGCGATCTTTTCGAAGGCAACACAGACCTCAATCATCACCCTACAACGGCAAATGCCGACTCAACAACGCCCGCAACGCCGCCGGTTTCACCGGTTTGGCCAGGTAATCCAGGCCCGCTGCATGCACCTGGGCGACCGTCTCCGGCCGTCCATCGGCACTGATCACCACCCCCGGCACCGGCTCGCCCAGTTGTGTGCGTAACCAGGCCATCAACTCGGTCCCGGTCTCGCCATCGTCCAGGTGATAATCCACCAGTGCCAATTGCGGGCGCATTCCATCGCCGAGCAGCGCCGCGCATTCCACACGGTTGCGCGCGGTCCAGACTTGGCAACCCCAGCGGGTGAGTAAACTGTTCATGCCGATCAGAATGCTGTCTTCATTATCGATACACAGCACCTGCGCGCCGCTGAGCAAATGGCCATTGAGTTCGGCCACTTTGGCCGGCGTTGCCGTTTGTGTCCGAGCCAGCGGTACGCTGACACTGAACACGCTGCCGCGACCCGGCCAGGAACGCACGCGCAAGGTGTGACCCAGCACGCGACACAGCCCATCGGCAATCGCCAGGCCCAGGCCCAAACCTTTCTCGGCCCGGGTCTGGTGGCTGTCGAGGCGTTTGAATTCTTCGAAAATCACCTGCAGTTTGTCTTCTGGAATACCCGGTCCACGGTCCCAGACCTCAAGGCATAGCTCGCCGTTGCGCCGCCGAACGCCGAGCAGCACCGGCCCTTTGGCGTAGCGGAAGGCGTTGGTCAGGAAGTTCTGCAAAATCCGTCGCAGCAGTTTGATGTCGCTGTCGACCCGTAACGCGCTGCCCCTGACGCGAAATTTCAGCCCCTGTTCCTGCGCCAGAGCCTTGAACTCGGCGCCTAGCGTATGGAACAGATCATTGAGCTCGAAGGGCTTGCGATCAGGGTTGATCTTGCCGTTTTCCAGGCGGGAAATGTCCAGCAGGTCGCTGATCAGGTCCTCGGCCGAGCGTAGCGAACTGTCCAGGTGATGAACCAGCTTGCGGGCTTCGCTGGATAAATTTTCTTCCTGATGGGAGAGGGCGGCAGAGAACAGCCGTGCCGCATTCAGCGGTTGCATCAAGTCATGGCTGACGGCGGCCAGGAAACGGGTTTTCGACTGGTTCGCCGATTCGGCGGTGCCCTTGGCTTCGGTCAGGGCAACGTTGAGTTGCGACAGTTCGTGGGTCCGTTCAATGACCCGTTGCTCGAGGCCTTCGTTCGCTTCGGTCAGCGCCTGTTCGGCCTCGCGGAACGCGGTGATGTCGGTGAAGCTCATGACGAAACCGCCGCCGGGCATCGGGTTGCCGATCAGCTCGATCACTCGACCATTGGGGAACAATCGTTCGGAGGTATGGGCCCGACCTTGGCGCATCCAGTGCAAGCGACGGGCGACGTGCACTTGCGCTTCGCCGGGGCCGCACAGACCGCGCTCGGCGTTGTAGCGAATGATGTCGGCAATCGGCCGGCCCACGCTGATCAAACCGTCGGGGTAATTGAACAGTTCAAGGTAGCGCCGGTTCCAGGCCACCAGTTTCAACGACTGGTCGACCACGCTGATGCCTTGGGTGATGTTTTCGATGGCGCCTTGCAGCAGGGCGCGGTTGAACTGCAGCACTTCCGAGGTTTCGTCGGCGATCCGCACCACATCCTCGAGCTGCATTTCCCGGCCTTCGATGGCGGCTTTTACCACCGCCCGGGTCGAAGATGCGCCGAGTACACCGGCCAGCAAGCGTTCGGTATGGGCGATCCATTCACCGTCCGCATTCTGGTTCGGGTTGAAGCCTTTGCCCTGGCGGTAGGCGAAACGGATGAAACTCTGGCGAGCGCGTTCTTCGCCGACAAAACGGGCGGCCAGTTGCAGCAAGTCGTTGATCTGTACTGCCAGCATTGAGCGGGCGTTGGGGCGCGCGCTGATTTCCTGGCCGATGAAGCGGCCGGCCTGCCAGTGCTCCGAAACCCGCGTGCGTGACAGTAGCGAGACCCAGGTGAACAAGGTGAAGTTGCCCGCCAGGGACAGCACCACGCCTTGGGTCAGCGGCGTGATCGGCAGGTTCAACGGGTTGCCTTGCAGCCAGGCCAGGCCTGGAAAATTGCTTAAGGGCAGGCCAAGACTGTTGGCGGCGATCGGCAACACCAAGGTGTAGAACCAGAGGAACGTGCCGGCGGCCAGCCCGGCAAACACCCCGCGACGGTTAGCCTGTTTCCAGTACAACGCGCCAAGCATGGCCGGGGCCAGTTGGGTCACGGCGGCGAAGGCGATCTGGCCGATGGTTGCCAGGCTTGCGGTGGAGCCCAGCAGTCGATAACTGACATAGGCCAGCAGCAGAATGACCACGATGCTCACCCGCCGCGCCGAAAGCATCCACTGGCGGAACACTTCAAATGGGCGCTCGGCGTTGTTACGCCGCAGCAACCACGGTAGCAACAGGTCGTTGGAAAGCATGGTCGACAGCGCCACGCTGGCCACGATTACCATCCCGGTCGCCGCCGAAGCGCCGCCGATAAATGCCAGCATCGCCAGGGCAGGGTGAGATTGGGCCAGAGGCAGGCTGATGACGAATGAGTCCGGCAGCACCGAAATGGGCAGTAACATCTGACCGGCCAGCGCGATGGGCACGACAAACAATGCCGCCAGCGCCAGATAGGCCGGGAACACCCATTTGGCCAGGCGTAAATCCTGAGGATCGATGTTTTCCACCACCGTCACATGAAACTGCCGGGGCAGGCAGATAATCGCCATCATCGCCACGCCGGTTTGCACCACCATGGACGGCCAGTTGATGGTTTCTTTCCAGTACGCTTCGAGGCGCGGGGCGAGCAGGGCTTGGTCGAACAGGTCGTCAAAACCGTCGTACAGGCCATAGGTCACAAATGCGCCGACCGCGAGAAAAGCGAACAGCTTGACCAGCGACTCAAAAGCAATCGCCAGCACCATGCCGCGGTGGTGTTCCGTGGCATCGAGGTTGCGGGTACCGAAAACGATGGTGAACAGCGCCAGCACCAGAGATACGATCAATGCCGTATCTTGCGCGCGTGTGCCCATGGCGTCGGCACCGGCGCCAATCAGCAGGTTCACGCCCAGCACGATGCCCTTGAGCTGCAAGGCGATGTACGGCAGCACGCCAACCAGGCAAATCAGCGCCACCACCACGGCCAGCGACTGGGATTTGCCGTAGCGGGCGGCGATGAAGTCGGCGATGGAGGTGATGTTCTCCTGCTTGCTGATCATCACCATTTTTTGCAGGACCCACGGTGCACAAATCAGCAGCAGGATTGGCCCGAGGTAGATCGGTAGAAATGACCAGAGCTGCTCGGCCGCCTGGCCCACGGCACCAAAGAATGTCCAACTGGTGCAATAAACGGCCAGCGACAGGCTGTACACCCAGGCACGCACCCGTGGCGGCAACGGCGTGCTGCGCCGATCACCGTAAAAGGCGATAGCGAACAGGATGGCCATATAGGCCAGGGCGACGGTGGCGATCAGCCCGATGGACAGCGACATGGGAACTCCAGGCAAAAGACCTCCGGGACTCCGCCCGGCCAAGACAGTCTCGCATGACCGCTTGAGTTAGTCAGTGTCGACCAAGGTCGTGACGTGGCGGGGTGTCGCAGGTTGGGAGTCAGTTCGATTTTTGGTGTGTTTGGGGGCCTCTTCGCGAGCAAGCCCGCTCCCACACTCGATCGTCAGTGAACACAAAATATGTGGGCACCCTCAATCCAGTGTGGGAGCGGGCTTGCTCGCGAAGGCGGCGTTACTGACTAAACGCAATATCGATCAACCGATGCATTCCGTCAAAGTCTGTGGCGTCGATGTTCGATGACCGTTAGCCTTGGCACCGCCATTCATTTCGACGGACCGACCCATGAAGATCATCCGCAGCAAATCCTTCACCGCTGACCGCGCCTGGGCGGCGCTGGATATCGCCAGCATGAACGGCATCACCACCCGTTTGCACTGGACCGATCAGCCCTATAAGTGGCACATCAACGACGGTCAGGAAGTATTCGTGGTGCTCGATGGGCGGGTGCAGATGCGTTATCGCGAAGAAGGCCAGGAGAAGGAAACGATACTTGAAGTCGGCGATATCTTTTATGCCTCGGTGGGTACCGAGCATGTGGCTCATCCGCTGGGTGTGGCGAGGGTATTGGTGATCGAGACTGAAGGTAGTGTCTGATGTATATCTGAAAAACAGATAACAGTTAGAGAAATTACCCGTTATATCGATATTCGATTCGGATCTACCATGAGCTCCACCTCACGAGAGGACAGGAGTTCATCATGACCTGCACCCATAGCGTTAAACCCGGTATCAAACCGCTCAGTCATTTGCAGCACCCTCGAGAAGCCATCCGCCAATTCACCCCCAACTGGTTCGCGGCGACCATGGGTACGGGTGTGTTGTCGCTCGCGCTTGCGCAATTACCAGCGGCGAATCCTGGTCTGCATGCGATCGCCGAAGGCCTGTGGCTGTTCAATATTGTTCTGTTTGTTGTGTTCACGGCCATGTATGCCGCGCGCTGGATCATGTTCTTCGACGAAGCGCGGCGGATTTTCGGGCACTCCACGGTTTCGATGTTTTTCGGCACCATTCCCATGGGCCTTGCGACCCTTATCAATGGCTTTTTGTTGTTCGGTTTGCCGCGCTGGGGCGACGGCGTGATTTATATCGCCCAAGCGCTCTGGTGGCTGGACGTGGCGATGTCGCTGGCCTGCGGCGTATTGATTCCCTACATGATGTTCACCCGTCAGGAGCACAGCATCGACCAGATGACCGCGGTCTGGCTGTTGCCGGTGGTGGCGGCGGAAGTGGCGGCGGCCAGCGGCGGCTTGCTGGCGCCGCATCTGGTCGATGCTCATTCACAACTGGTGGTGTTGGTGGCCAGCTACGTGCTGTGGGCCTTTTCCCTGCCGGTGGCGTTCAGCATTCTGACTATCCTGCTGCTGCGCATGGCGTTGCATAAATTGCCCCACGAAAACATGGCCGCCTCAAGCTGGCTGGCCCTGGGGCCGATTGGCACCGGTGCACTGGGCATGTTGCTGTTGGGGGCCGACGCGCCAGCGATTTTTGCCACCAACGGTTTGCCGGGTATCGGCGAGATCGCCGCAGGGCTTGGCTTGGTGGCCGGCATCACGCTGTGGGGCTTCGGGCTCTGGTGGATGCTGATTGCGCTGTTGATCACTGTGCGTTACTTGCGCGCCGGGATCCCGTTCAACCTCGGCTGGTGGGGCTTCACTTTCCCGTTGGGCGTCTATTCTTTGGCGACGTTGAACCTGGCGAGCACGTTGCACCTGACGTTTTTCAGTGTCTTTGGCTGTGTACTGGTGGCGTTGCTGGCGGTGATGTGGCTGATTGTTGCCAAACGCACGGTGCAGGGCGCATGGCGAGGTGAGTTGTTTGTTTCGCCGTGCATTGCAGGATTAAACAAATAACCGGCAAAGATTGGGTAATCTGTGGCCTGGATCGACGCTCGACATTCCAATAACAATTGCCACGCCACTTTTTATCCAACATCAGGGACACATGGAAGATGAGTCACCCCTCGCAGTTCACCTTGCTTCGCACCCGGCGCTTCCTGCCGTTTTTTGTCACGCAGTCCCTGGGTGCCTTCAACGACAACATTTTCAAGCAGTCGTTGATCCTCGCCATTCTGTACCGGCTGACCATCGAGGGTGACCGATCGATCTGGGTCAACCTGTGTGCGTTGCTGTTTATCTTGCCGTTTTTCCTGTTCTCGGCTCTGGCGGGGCAGTTCGGGGAAAAGTTTGCCAAGGACGCGCTGATCCGTCTGATCAAGCTCGGGGAAATCGTCATCATGACGGTGGGCGCGGTCGGTTTCATGTTCGATCATTTGTCGCTGATGCTGGTCGCGTTGTTTGCCATGGGCACCCACTCGGCGCTGTTCGGGCCGGTGAAGTACTCGATCCTGCCGCAGGCGTTGCGCGAAGAGGAGTTGGTGGGCGGCAACGGTCTGGTGGAAATGGGCACCTTCCTGGCGATTCTCGCCGGGACCATTGGCGCCGGGATCATGATGTCGGCCAGCAACTACGCGCCGGTCGTGTCCACGGCAATCATCGGCATCGCCGTGCTCGGTTACCTGGCCAGCCGCAGCATTCCCCGGGCTGCCGCGGCATCGCCGGAAATGCGTTTGAACTGGAACATTTTCAGCCAGTCCTGGGCTACCTTGAAGTTGGGCCTGGGGCAAACCCCGGCAGTATCGCGTTCGATCGTCGGCAACTCATGGTTCTGGTTTGTCGGGGCGATTTATCTGACGCAGATCCCGGCGTATGCCAAGGAATGGATGCACGGCGACGAGACTGTGGTGACGCTGATTCTTACCGTGTTCTCGGTCGGTATCGCACTGGGTTCGATGCTCTGCGAGAAACTCTCCGGGCGCAAAGTCGAGATCGGTCTGGTGCCGTTTGGCTCATTCGGTCTGACGGTGTTTGGCCTGTTGCTGTGGTGGCATTCCGGCACGATTCCAGACAGCGTTGCCGGTCATGGCTGGATCGAAGTCCTGGGGTTCGGCCACGCCTGGCTGGTGTTGATCGACATTCTTGGGCTTGGGATCTTTGGCGGTTTTTACATCGTGCCACTGTATGCGCTGATCCAGTCGCGTACTGTCGAGAACGAACGGGCGCGAGTGATCGCCGCCAACAACATTCTTAACGCCCTGTTCATGGTGGTGTCGGCGATTGTGTCGATCGTCTTGCTGAGCATCGCCAAGCTGTCGATCCCGCAGCTATTCCTGGTGGTGTCGCTGCTGAACATTGGCGTCAATGCTTACATCTTCAAAATCGTCCCCGAGTTCAGCATGCGCTTCATGATCTGGCTGCTCGGCCATTCCATGTACCGCGTCGAGCATCGCAACCTGGAGCTGATTCCCGATGAAGGCGCGGCATTGCTGGTTTGCAACCATGTGTCGTTCGTCGATGCGTTGCTGATAGGCGGCGCAGTGCGTCGGCCGATTCGCTTTGTGATGTATTACAAAATCTACAATCTGCCGGTGCTGAACTTCATCTTCCGCACGGCGGGGACGATTCCGATTGCCGGACGACAGGAAGACATTCAGATCTACGAAAAAGCCTTCACCCGCATCGCTCAGTATCTGAAAGACGGTGAGTTGGTGTGCATTTTCCCTGAAGGCAAGTTGACCGCCGATGGCGAGATCGACGAGTTCAAGGGCGGGCTGACGCGGATCCTCGAAGAAACGCCGGTGCCGGTGATTCCGCTGGCATTACAGGGGTTGTGGGGGAGTTTCTTCAGTCGGGATCCGGACAAGGGCGTGTTTCGTCGACTGTGGTCGCGGGTGACCCTGGTGGCGGGGCCGGCGGTGGCCGTTGAACTGGCTGAACCGGCGACGTTGCAAGGGATGGTGGGGGAGTTGCGTGGGGCCGTTAGATAAGTAGTTGTTTGCCCGGACCTCATCGCGGGCAAGCCCGGCTCCCACAGGTTTTGTGTTGTGCCGCATAGTGTGGACACACCACCAATCCCTGTAGGGGCGAGGCTTGCCCGCGAAGACGGTAGAGGCCTAAGCGCTAACCTTGAGCCCAACCAACCCGGCAATGATTAACGCCACACTGGCCAGCCGAAACAGCGCCATGGATTCACCAAACAGAATGATCCCGGCGATCACCGTGCCCACCGCACCCACGCCAGTCCAGACCGCATAGGCCGTGCCCAGCGGCAATTCCTTCATGGCAAGGCCCAGCAGGCCCAGGCTGATCGCCATGGCTGCAATGGTCAGTGCGGTAGGAAGAGGGCGGCTGAAACCGTCGGTGTATTTCAGACCGACGGCCCAGCCGACTTCGAACAGGCCAGCGAAAAACAGAATGATCCAGGACATTGAAGACCTCCATCGATGGATGGGGTCGTCCCCGGATTAATCACTCGATCGAGCCGCGAGGTCGTCCCCGCGTTGCGCAATAGAGTGCCCATCATTAACCCGAGGATCAAGCCTCGGTTGGTCGCAACACACATCCAAATGTGGGAGCGGGCTTGCTCGCGAAGGCGTCATAACAGTCAACATCATCGTTGAATGTCAGACCGCTTTCGCGAGCAAGCCCGCTCCCACATTTAGACCGCGCGTCGGTTTAGATGCCCTGCGGCATCTCTTCACCACCCAACGCTTCAACCATCGACGGCAGGAAGTCGCCGAAGGTCAGCATCATCAGGGTGAAGCTGGCGTCCAGTTGGCCCAGGGCTTCGTCGCCACCGTCCTGTTCCGCCTGATCTTGCAGCAGATCTTCGAACTTCAGGCGCTTGACCACCATTTTGTCGTCAAGCACGAACGACAGTTTGTCCTGCCAGGCCAGCGACAGTTGAGTGACCACTTTGCCGGTGCTCAGGTGCAGTTGGATTTCTTCGCTGGTCAGGTCCTGACGCTTGCAGCGCACGATGCCGCCGTCTTCGTGTGTGTCGCGCAGTTCGCACTCGTCCAGCACGAAGAAATCATTCGCGGCTTTCTGGGTGGTGACCCACTCGGTCATGGTGGCGGTCGGCGACATTTTCACCGTCAGCGGGCGTACCGGCAGCGAGCCGATCACTTCGCGCAGGGTAGACAGCAGGTCTTCGGCACGTTTCGGGCTGGCCGAGTTAACCAGGATCAGACCCTGTTTCGGCGCGATGGCGGCGAAGGTCGACGAGCGGCGGATAAAGGCGCGGGGCAGGAAGGCCTGGATGATTTCATCCTTGATCTGATCGCGTTCCTTTTTGTAGACCTTACGCATTTGTTCGGCTTCGATCTCTTCGACCTTTTCCTTCACCGCGTCACGCACGACGCTGCCCGGCAGAATGCGTTCTTCCTTACGGGCGGCGATCAGCAGGAAGTCGCCGCTGATGTGCACCAGCGGCGCGTCTTCGCCCTTGCCGAACGGGGCGACGAAACCGTAGGTGGTCAACTCCTGGCTTGCACATGGACGCGCCAGTTTGGTGGCCAGTGCAGTTTCCAACGCCTCGGCATCAAAAGGCAGATCTTGGGTCAGGCGATAGATAAGCAGGTTTTTGAACCACATGAGGTGAGTCTCTCCTTTAAACAAAGGGGGGCATTATTGTCCTCCATGTGCCATAGGCCAACCCTTCTCTAAGCCTTTGGAAGGCCTGAGAAAATTAATTAAAAAAGTGCTTGCCAGAGGTTGGGTCGCTCCGTAGAATGCGCGCCACACCGAAAGTGAAGGGTGATTAGCTCAGCTGGGAGAGCGTCTGCCTTACAAGCAGAATGTCGGCGGTTCGATCCCGTCATCACCCACCATTCGCTTTAGTGTTACGCGCAGCGGTAGTTCAGTCGGTTAGAATACCGGCCTGTCACGCCGGGGGTCGCGGGTTCGAGTCCCGTCCGCTGCGCCATATTCGGTAACCTGGAACGCTGAACGCCAGGTCACCACGGAAAAGCCCGCTAACGCGGGTTTTTTTCTGTCTGAAGTTCCTGCAGGGTGTGTCGTTTTACCGGTTTTCAGATTTTTTTGATTTTTTATCAATTAAATCAACACGTTATGAAAATTTGTGGCACAATGCGCCCCGCAACGAAGGTAAAGGGTGATTAGCTCAGCTGGGAGAGCGTCTGCCTTACAAGCAGAATGTCGGCGGTTCGATCCCGTCATCACCCACCACTTACTTTCAACGCTACGCGCAGCGGTAGTTCAGTCGGTTAGAATACCGGCCTGTCACGCCGGGGGTCGCGGGTTCGAGTCCCGTCCGCTGCGCCATATTCGGTATCTGGAACGCTGAACGCCAGATCACCACAGAAAGCCCGCTTAATGCGGGCTTTTTGCTGTCTGGGATTTAGCTTTGTAGCGAATCCACTGAAAAAGCGACCTGTTCGGCTGATCCAGTTAAGCGCAATCCATGTGGGAGCGGGCTTGCTCGCGAAAGCGGTGTATCAGGCAACATCAATAATTGACTGTGCCGCCGTCTTCGCGAGCAAGCCCGCTCCCACAGGTTTGATCTTCACCCGACCAGCCTTGCCCTGCTCGGGTCGCTTTTTTCGTTTCTGTTTTGCCTATTGTTCAGCGTTACGGCTGTGCCGGTAGTCGCTGACGGCCTCATACACCGCTTTGCGCAACCGGTTGATCCCGCCAATCGGCCTATGGGCTTCAAGCCCGAACCATGGGTTGAACGACAGGTTGTCGCATTGCAGGTTCAGCGCCGGCGTGTCGAAATCCTGGGCAGGCAGTTTGATCCGGGCTACGGTTTCGAAGGGCGCGTCGCTTTCGTTCCACTCGATACTGGTGTCTTCGATCGGCATGTACTTCCCCGTATCCTGACGCTGGATCTGCAAGACGAAACATGCCGGCACCCGATCGGTCGATAGCTGCTGATTCAGCGCACTGCGCAGGAAGTTCGGCAAGTTTTGATTTTGCGTGGGCAGTGCGTAGGCCGGGCAGCTATCAGGGTCCGGCATCACGCGAAATTTGGCATTGGCCTCACCGAACTTGTACGGCGAAACCGAAAAGTAAGTGGTCTGCGTCGGGCTTGTCGGGGCAGGGGAGAGCGTCGCCAGCGCAATAAACAGATGGCGAACTTGCCAGGTGCGTGGGTCCCAGCCCGGGAAGAACGCCATCGCCTTTTTGCCATCAGCCTGAGCGGCCACATTCTGACGATACTCGGCGACATCGCTGACAAAGAAGTTCGGATGATTGAACATCACGAAGTCCTGCTCGCTGCGCCCTTGTCGGTCACTCAGCAACTGTTTGCCAGGCACATCGAGCAGTTTGATCGCCATGCCCCGAGCATCGCGGATGCTGTCGAACTGCGGATATGCATTGCCGTTGGACAGCCGTATCGTCGCTTGCCAGGTTTTGCCAGGCTCGCTGAACACGCCTTGGCGTAACTCAGCCGTCAAATCCGACAGCACCTGTACTTCGGCCTTCACGCAGCCATGGGCCTTGGCATGGGCATCGCGCAGGTAGCGGGTACTTTCCCGGTGTTGATCGACGATGCGCACGGCCGTCTGGATGATGTCCTGGGTCATCGCCGCTTCGCCGTCCGGAATCAGTTCTTCAGCCGATACCGGGCCGCGATGCTGCCAGGCAGACCAGGCAGACCAGGCCATGAGCAGCGCCCAGCCGAGCAGGCCCAGACCCAACAACCACAGCAGGGTTTTGCCAAGGAAGGCGCCCAGGCGCAACCAGAGAGTGATCAGCATGGGTCAATCCTTTTGACTGAGGCGGCGGTCTGGCAATTGCGACTCTATCGGGCCGCCCAACACTTTCAGGTATTCCAGCAGCGCCCAGCGTTCTTCCGGTTGCAGCAGACGACCAATGACGCCGTTACCGCGTTCACCTGCGCGGAACTCGTGGCCGTTGTTGTGATTACCGGTAATGCGCGTGTCGAACACAAAACCGTTGGTGAAGGCTTCGGTGCGATAGCCCAGATGTTTAGGGTCATATTCAAAGGTGCCCTTGTAAAACGTGGTCGCGCGTTCACTTTGTGGCGAGAGCAATTGATAAAGGCTGGGTACCGAACCGTTGTGCAGAAACGGCGGCGTGGCCCAGACGCCCGCCAAAGGTCGCGCCTTGTAGCTACGCAACTCCTGCACGCCGATCGGCAGGCCGAATCCGTCCAGGTTCGGGCGCTCTGCGGGTGTCACATTGGCTTCGCGGTAGGCCTGGTTGCCCACGAAAGCAGTGACGTAAGCCAGTCCCTTGGCTACGGACAATTGGCTCATATCCAAGGGTTCTGTGGGTTTGGGATGCAGTTTTACGTCCAGTTGCGCAAGCTCTGCCGGATCCCACTGTAAAGCCGTCAGATCGAAGCGATGATCGGCAATGTTATTGGCGGCGCCGGGGTCTGTGCCAATGACCTCCACTGGCAGCAATTTCAGATGTTGCACCGATCTGTCCTCGCTTTGGGTAACGGGGGGCACATGACACCCGGCGCAGTTTTCAGCGAACAGGTCGCGGCCTTTTGCGGCCAGGGGCTTGTCGATGTTGCCCAGCAGGGCTTCCGGCCAGGCAGGCGGTTTGAGTCGTTGCAGGGTTTCTTCGATCCGATGCAGATCGCGCACCCGGACGCTGGAGGGGTAGCGGTCGTCGCCCTTGAGCGGCTGCCCGTTGCTGTCGAAGAAATTCAGCGTGGCGCCCACACCCAAGGCCTCACCGATATTACGGGCCATCGGTTGCTGCGCCGAACCGTTCCATTGCACCCAGTCGAAAGTCCACATGTCCCACAGTTGCGGGTAGTCCACCGGAGCGTTGGCCACCCGATAGTTGGCGGGTGAAATCGCATCGCCGAAGCTGGCGTTGGCAATGCGCCCGAAAGCATCGGTGCGGCCGGGACCTTCTTCGGTGGGGTAAAGGCCGCGATGGGTGTCGTTCCAGGCCACCTTCAAGAAGGTATCGAGTGAGACTTTAAAATCCTGGCGCAGTTGTTGATGCCGTGCCTCGTAGTCCTGACCCAAAACGTTGCGGGCGAAACGTTCGAATTTCCAGGGGTTGTAATAAGTCGAGGCGAGACTGGCCACCAATGCCTGACCAAAACTGCCGCCACGCAGGGTCGGCACGCTTGAGGGCAACACATGCTGGGCCGAGCCGCCGTCGATGCGCACAGCCTGGCCATTGAAGCGTAATTCGCCGGTGTGGCAGGCGGCGCATGTAATGTCCAGATATTCGTCCTGGCTGCCGGGGTTTTGATGACGGGCAAAACCGACTGGCAAGTTACCGGGATTGCTCGGCGTGGCTTTCTGGCTCGGGTCGATCAGAAACCCAAAGCGTGCGAGGTATTCAGGAGCGGCGAATCGTTCTTGTGAGAAGGGCAATTCCAGGGCGTTGAACCAGTCATAACGCAAGCCTTTGACTTGGGTACCTTGAGGCGTGAAGTAGTAAGTCTGGCGGTCGGCGGCGCTCCATTGCTCCAGGTAATTTACCTGTTGCGCAGGTGACCAGGCCGGCAATTTCGGGTTGGCGACGTAATACAGTACGACGGCGAGGCCCAGCCCCAGCAAGACTGCGATCAGAATCAGCAAGCGGAATATGAGGCGCATGATAAACATCCTTGTCAGTTTGTAGCTCCCTTATGCCTCAGCTCACGAAGTGCGGCAAGAGGCCATTACGCCAGAGTCTGTGGGAAGCGGCACTTGAGTCCGTAAGAGCGAAATGACAGAAGCTTCATCCTTCTATAGCCAAAATGCGTTTAAACACCTGAACTTATCAGACGTTTCCTGCTCTCATGCCGGTAGCCATTGGTCGTGGCGGCCTGATAAGCTCGCGGCTTTACTCGATTGCCCTTTAGGCGCATGAACAAGGAAATAGCATGAAACAGCATCGGTTGGCGGCGGCGGTGGCCCTGGTTGGCCTGGTACTTGCGGGTTGTGATTCGCAGACCAGCGTAGAGCTGAAAACCCCGGCGCAAAAAGCTTCCTACGGTATCGGCCTGAACATGGGCAAAAGCCTGGCTCAGGAAGGCATGGATGACCTGGATTCCAAAGCGGTAGCCCAGGGCATCGAAGATGCCGTCGGCAAGAAAGAACAGAAGCTGAAAGATGAAGAGCTGGTTGAAGCCTTCGCTGCATTGCAAAAGCGTGCCGAAGAGCGTTTGACCAAGATGAGTGAAGAGGCGGCAGCCGCTGGCAAGAAATTCCTCGAAGAGAACGGCAAGAAAGCGGGTGTCACCACCACGGCTTCCGGCCTGCAATACGAAGTGGTCAAAAAAGCCGACGGCGCTCAGCCTAAGCCGACCGACGTAGTGACTGTTCACTACACCGGTAAACTGACCAATGGCACCGTTTTCGACAGTTCCGTCGAGCGCGGCAGCCCGATCGATCTGCCGGTCAGCGGTGTGATTCCGGGTTGGGTCGAAGGCCTGCAACTGATGCACGTTGGCGAGAAGTACAAGCTGTACATCCCTAGCGAGCTGGCTTACGGCGCCCAAAGCCCAAGCCCGGCGATTCCAGCCAACTCGGTGCTGGTATTCGACCTGGAGCTGCTGGCCATCAAGGATCCAGCCAAACAAGACGCTCCCCAGTAATTCGCGTCTGCTTTACAAACAACGCCTCGCTTATGCGGGGCGTTGTTGCATCTGGCGTTCAGTGGAGGTAAACAAAGCGAACGGATGCAGTACGCTGAAGTCATAGCCAGTGAGGGCGCTCGAGCTAGACGGGCCAGAACGCCAAGTCAATGAAATCTTGGGTTTTTTTATGTGAGTAAAAAACGCCCGATCTGAGTCAGGCCCTTATGAAACGGGGCTTTCAGCGTAGAAATGCAGCTCTGTTCACAAGGTTATCCACAATTTGTGTGGATAACATTTCAGTGGGAGTAATAAATGAAAACGCCCTGGAATTTTGCTCGTTTCCTGCCTCTGGCTGGACGCCTGCTCGCCCGTGGTCGTTTGCCGACCCTGCTGTTCGCGGTTGCCAGCAAAGGTGCCAGTCAGGGCAATCGTCTGGGCAAACTCAAAGACGATCTGCGCCTGTTGCAGGCTCTTTGCCTGGCTTACTGGCGTGGCGAATACCGGGCCATCAGCCCGAAATCACTGATTTCGGTGGTGGCCGGCCTGATGTATTTCGTGAGTCCGGTGGATGCGATCCCGGATTTCTTACCGATGTTCGGCATGCTCGACGACATTGCCGTGCTGGCCTGGTTGATGAAAGTCCTCGATGACGAGCTCAATGCCTTCCGCGCCTGGCGCAAACGTCAGGTGCCGGAGAAGCTCGCGGTCGTCGAACGCTTGCCTGATACCCCCGAACAATTACAGCTGCAGGGACCGAAGAAAAACTGAGCCAATTCAGAATCCTCCAGATATTCATACCGCCCCGCGACCTTGGTCGCTGTTAGGATTACACTTCTAAGGAAAAGCGCCGACTCGCTAAGTGTCGTTGTCCTACGGGGTAGTCATGGATATTCAGATAATTACACGCGAAGGCGAGCCCGAATATGCGGTTCTGCCATGGGCTCAGTATCAGGCTCTACTGAAAGCAGCAGGCATCAAGCAACAACCACCGCGTGACGCCACAGTGCCTCCCGCGGCGGCACCAGACCAGATTCTTCCGGGTCTGGATCAACTACGCAATTTGCGCGAAGGGAAGGGCATCGCCATTGAGGCGCTGGCCCGCACGGTAGGCATCAGCCCGTCATATCTCGCCTTGATCGAAAGCGGTGAGCGTCAACCCGACGCTGCTATTCGCCGCAGCCTCGCCTGGGAATTGACGGTGCCAGGATGGAGGGATGAATCGTGAGCGTACGCATCAGTCGTCAACATTGGGACGGATTGTTGGGGGAGCTGGATCAGGCGCGTCGTCAGCGCCATCTTTTGACTTATCGGGCATTGCTGGAGCGTTTGCAGCTACCCACGCCGGCTATGCAAACCTTGACCGCAGCCCTTGAGCACCTGGCCGCGCTGGATGCCAGAGCCGAGCAGCCGTTGCGCAGCTCGTTGGTGATCAGCCAGGGCGCCAGCCGTTTGCCGCGCACTGGCTTCTTTGAATGTGTCGAGCGACTCGGGCGCTTCTCCGGACCGTCCGATGGCGTGGCTGCCGCGTCCTGGCATGCCTCGGAAGTGGTGCGAGTGTTCGAATACGAGTACCCCGAGTCGGCGGAAGCCTGAGTGTTTTTACGACTCAAGGCGCGGGCCGGTTACTGGCTGGCCCGCCAGTTGTTCCATTGGTCGTGGTTTGTACGTCAGCCGCGAGGCTGGAGCTGGCTTGAGGGCCAGTTTGCGCGTATGGCGAACCTGGGTGATGTCGGCGCCCAGAGCTTTTACGGCCACATTCTGACCTTTCGCGGCGTCGGTCTTGGGGCTCGCGAGGAGGGTGTGCGATTACTGCGCCTGGCCGCGCTGGCGGGGGATGGCAAGGCGGCCTATCAGGTGGGTGTGATCTGCCTGGCCGGTACGCCGAGCAAGGCGCCGGACCCGGTGGAGGCGGCTCGCTGGTGGGAAATGGCGGCGAAGGCCGGGCATCCGCTGGCTGAACTCAAGTTGAAAGAGTTGGCGTCTCGTGGTTCTGCGGATTAAATAATTGAGTGTCTGACAAACGAACGTGGCGTGAGGGAAACCTACCGCCACGTTTTGTTTCTGGTTGCTTTGGTAATTAGTTGAGCGCTTTTAGCGAATCGCCCTACAGCAACATCATCCTTTCCCGACTTCTTTCCTGATTGATCCCCCGCAAAGTCGGCCCTCGCCACAAGAGCAAGATCAAAAGATCGCAGCCTTCGGCAGCTCCTACGGGATGTACGCCATTCAATGTAGGAGCTGCCGAAGGCTGCGATCTTTTTTGAGCGGCAATCACCGATGCCCGGCAACCAACGTTTCCTCTGCTATTGACACCGCCAGGCTATCAATCACATGCACGCTGTACCCTTGCACATTCTTCGCGTGGTGCTTGGCCTGTGATGCCATCTCCGCCAATTGACTCGCATCGAGCTGTGCACAGACCTGTGGGTGCAAATGCACCACGCCGATGGACAGTGACAGCAGCGCAAACTCCTGCCGTATGCCTTGGCGATTCGGCGCGATGAAGCAGCCGGCTTCGAGGTGTTCGCTGCGGTAAAAGCGTCGGCATTGGCTGTGGAAGTCGTCCAGTAGTTGGTTCAGGCGTTTGCGCCAGTCTTCGGGGCCGAGGACCAGCAGGAAGTCGTCGCCGCCGATATGGCCGACGAAGTCGCGGGATGGGTCGACGCGGTCGTTCAGGCATTGCGCCAGACACAGTAGGACTTCATCCCCGCGGCCGTAGCCGTAGATGTCGTTGAAGGGTTTGAAGCTGTCGATGTCGACGTAGCAGATCACCGATTCCCGTTCCTGTTGCAGCAGGCGCGTCAGGCATTGCTGGATCGGTACGTTACCGGGCAACAGGGTCAGCGGGTTGGCGTAGCGTGCTTGCTGGATTTTCAGTTCGGTAATCAGCTTGAGCACGTCGATCACTCGGCCCAGCCCCAAATAGCTGCCGTTGAAGGTGATGATGAAATCTTCTTCGATGCGCTGACGGGCGCGGCTGGTGATCAAGCGGCTGACCTGTTGCAGCGACTGGCTCAACTCCACGGCGAGGAAGTCGTCGCTCATCAAGCGACTGATGGGCTTGCGGGCGAACAGGTCGGTGGCAAAGGGCTTGAGCAAGGCATCCGAGAGCGAATGGCGGTGGACGATGCCACACGGCTGGCCCTGTTTGTCGAGCACCGCCAGAGAGCTCAGGTTGGCCTGGCGGCGGAAGGCTTCCAGTACGGTAGCGGTCGGGGTGTCACTGGCCATAGCCGGTTGGTCGTTGAGCAGGGCGCTGAGATCACTGACGTCCTCGCTCAGTATTGCGGCGACGCTGTTGGGTTTGGGCATCAAGGTTCGGGCATCGCGGGGTGGCTGTTCCTGGGGGCGGCAGAGCAGATAACCCTGGACCAGATCGACCCCCATTTCGGTCAGCACGGCGAGTTCTTCCGGCAATTCGATGCCTTCGGCGATCACTTTTGCCCGGGAAGCCTTGGCGATCTGCAGGATCGAGCCAACGAATTCACGCTTGAGCGCGTCCTGGTGAATGCCGTCGATAAAATGCCGATCGATCTTGACGTAATCCGGGCGCAGTTCAGACCAGAGTCGCAAGCTCGAATAACCGGCACCCAGATCATCCAGTGCAATGGAAAAGCCCATTGCCCGATAGTGATGCAGGGCGTTTTGCAGCAACTGGAAATCGTCGGTCGGGGTCTGTTCGGTGAGCTCGATCACCACCTGGCTCGGTGGGATGCCGAAATCCTGCAACAGTTGCAAAGTGCGTCCGGGTTGGTGGGCGGCTTCGAGCAGCGATTCCGGGGACACATTGAGGAACAGTTTGCCGGGCAGTTGCTGCTCATTAAAACGACGGCAAGCACTTTGACGGCAAGCGATCTCCAGTTCGCTAAGGCGACCGGCTTGGCGGGCTACCGCGAACAGGGCGACCGGGGAGTGCAGCGGACTGTTGGAGGGGCCGCGGCTGAGGGCTTCGTAGCCGATGATTCGTCGTTCAGAGAGAGAAATGATCGGCTGGAACAGGCTGTGCAAACCGCTTTGAGTCAGTATCGAGCTCAAGGCACTCAGCTGTTCGGTCGTGGTCATGGCGTTCTCTGGCGATAAAAAAAGGACCGGGTGCAAGGTGCACCCAGTCCTTTATTTCACGACAGAATGATGTCTGTTTGATGACGATCCGGGGAGCGTCAGCATTAAATTGCCATCATCCTGTTTATAGCAACTTAGTGCTTGGCAACCGCGGTGTTGAGTTTCAAGTAATCCAGCAGAATCCGCCCGGTCTCGCTCAGATAAGCATCGTCTTCTGGCTTGGTCTTGTCCGGCTCGCCCGCGAGGGCATCTTCGTCTTCTTTCTTCAGTTCTTTGAGGGGTTCTTCGCCCTTGGCCTTGCGACGCAGGTTTTCCATGGCCAGTTGCTTGGCTTCGATATCGGCGTGTTGTGCACGACGCTCGGCTTCATTGAGGCTGACGGTTTTTTCGCTCATCAACTTCTGCGCCAGGGCCAGTTTGTCGCGGATATACACAAACTCCGCGTCCTTGGCTGTACGCATGTCGTGTTCGGACTTGAGCTGCGTGATGTACGGTTTGAACGGGTCAAGCGCAGGCTTGATGGCCGCACGGATGGTGTCCCACGGCATGGCTTCCGGCAGGGCGCTTTCGCCGATTTCCTTGGTGTCGATGATCGATGGGTAGTCGATGTCCGGCAGCACGCCCTGATGCTGGGTGCTTTGGCCGGAAACACGGTAGAACTTGGCCAGGGTCAGTTTCAGTTCGCCATGGTTCAGCGGCTGAATGGTCTGCACGGTGCCTTTGCCGAAGGTCTGGCCGCCGATGACCAGCGCGCGGTGGTAGTCCTGCATGGCGCCGGCGAAAATCTCCGAAGCCGAGGCGGACAAACGGTTGACCAGCAACACCATCGGGCCTTTGTAGAACGCGCCCGGGTTTTCATCTTCCAGCACATCGACCCGTCCGTCGGCGTTACGCACCAGTACGGTCGGACCTTTGTCGATGAACAGACTGGTCAGCTCGGTGGCTTCCTGCAAGGAACCGCCGCCGTTGTTGCGCAGGTCGATGACCACGCCGTCAACCTTGTCTTTCTGCAATTCGGTCAGCAGTTTCTTGACGTCGCGGGTGGTGCTCTTGTAGTCCGGATCGCCAGCACGGAAGGCCTTGAAGTCCAGGTAGAAGGCCGGGATCTCGATGACGCCGAGCTTGTAGGCCTTGCCATCCTGCTTGAGGTTGAGGACTGACTTCTTCACCGCCTGATCTTCAAGCTTCACCGCTTCGCGGGTAATCGGCACGATCTTGGTGGTCTGGTCGTTCGGCGCGTTGCTGGCCGGGATCACTTCCAGGCGCACCACGGTGCCTTTGGGGCCACGAATCAGCTTGACCACTTCGTCCAGGCGCCAGCCGACTACGTCGACCATTTCCTTGTTGCCCTGGGCCACGCCGATGATCTTGTCGGCCGGTGCAACCTGCTTGGTCTTGTCGGCCGGGCCGGCAGGCACCAGGCGCACGACTTTCACTTGATCGTTATCGCTCTGCAACACGGCGCCGATGCCCTCCAGGGACAGGCTCATGTTGATGTCGAAGTTTTCCGCGTTATCCGGCGACAGATAGTTGGTGTGCGGGTCGTAGGACATGGCGAAGGTGTTGATGTACGCCTGGAAGATGTCTTCCGCACGGGTCTGGTCCAGACGCGACAGCTGATTCTTGTAACGCTTGGTCAGGGTTTCCTGAATCTGCTTCGGCTCTTTGCCGGAGATCTTCATCCGCAGCACTTCGTCCTTGACGCGTTTGCGCCACAGATCGTCCAGCTCGGCGGTGGTCTTGAGCCAAGGGGCGTCCTTGCGATCGACCAACAAGGTTTCCTTGGCGGTGAAGTCGATCTTGTCGACGCCCTTGTTCAGCTCGGCAAGGGCAAAATCCAGACGCGCCTTGACGCGGTCCAGGTAGCGCTTGTAGATGGTGAACCCGGCGTTCAGGTCGCCGCTTTTGAGGTAGTCGTCAAACTGGGTTTTCCATTTGTCGAATTCGGCAATATCGCTGGCCATGAAATAGCTGCGCGATGGATCCAGCAGCTTGATATAGCTGTCGTAGATGATCACGGAGCGCGCATCGTCGAGCGGTGGTTTGCTGTAATGGTGACGCTTGAGCAATTCGACGACGTTCAGACTGGCGATTACTTCGTCACGATCGGGCTGAAGCTTGTCCCAGCTGTTGGCTGCGAACGAATGGCTCGACATCGGCAAAAGACCGAGACCAATGACAAGAGCGAGGGCGGTGCTGGGGAGCAGATGCTTCATGCTGATTCGACGCGGGGACAATTGATAACGCATATTAGGCCGTCTTTGAAGTCGCCGGATCCACAAGGACCGGTCGCATAATGCAAAAAGCCCGGCGCTACAGCTTCGGGCTCAGTCCAGACTCACTATGGAGGCACTGTGAAAGCATTGCAAGGCGTTGAGGGGCGAGTGGAGTGGGTTGAAGAGCCGAGTCCTGCGTGTGATGTAGGACAAGTTCGCATCCGGGTGTCGGCAGCAGGACTTAATCGCGCCGATTTGTTGCAGAAGGCGGGACTATATCCGCCACCGCCGGGGGCCAGTCAAGTACTGGGTCTTGAGTGTTCGGGGGTGATCTGCGAGGTCGGCCCGGGCGCTTCCTGGAAGGTCGGCGATCGGGTTTGCGCCTTGCTGGCCGGGGGTGGGATGGCCGAAGAGGTAGTTGTCGACGGACGGCATGTGTTGCCGGTTCCCGAAGGTTTGTCCCTGGCCGAGGCGGCCGCGTTACCGGAAGTGTATGCAACCGTTTGGCTGAATTTGTTTCAACTGGCTGCGCTCAAACCGGGTGAGAAAGTTCTCCTGCACGCCGGGGCCAGTGGAATCGGTTCAGCTGCCATTCAGCTGTGCAAGGCGTTTGGTAACCCGTGCTGGGTCAGCGTCGGTTCCGCCGAGCGCCTGGCCTATTGTGAAGCGTTGGGCGCGCAGGGCGGAGTGGTGCGCAACGGCGATCTGGACAGCTTGAATGATCTTGCGCCGTTCGACGTGATCCTCGACCCGGTGGGTGGCAATTACGCGGCGTTGAACCTCAAGCTGCTGGCTCGCGATGGTCGTTGGGTGCTGATCGGTTTGATGGGCGGTCGCGAAGCGCAGCTGGATCTGGCGCAGGTACTGGCCAAGCGGGTGCAACTGCTGGGTTCAACCTTGCGCAACCGTGATGAGCAGTTCAAGGCCGATTTGTTCAGCGATCTTGGCCAGCATGTCTGGCCGCTGTTTGCCGAGGGGCGTTTGAGCCCGCAGCTGGCCAGGACCTTTGCAATCAAGGACGCCGAAGCGGCGTTTGCGGAACTGGCGACCAATAAGGTATCGGGGAAGTTGGTGCTGGTGATTGACGAAAGCTTGACCTGAAATCGGGTTGGCAGCCAAAAGATCGCAGCCTCGCTTCGCTCGACAGCTCCTACAGGTGTAAACAATCCACTTGTAGGAGCTGTCGAGCGAAGCGAGGCTGCGATCTTTTGCTTTTACTTCCAGATATGGATCGGCCAACCGGCCTTTTTGGCGTGTTCGAGCAGCACCGGATCCGGATTCACCACATGCGGAAAGTCCACTTTCAGCAGCAGCGGCAAATCGTTGCGTGAGTCGGAATAGAAACTCGCGCCTTCCAGGTTTTCCTCTTCGGCATCGAGCCATTCCAGCAACCGGGTGATCTTGCCTTCGCGATAGGTCAGGGTACCAACGGTTTGGCCGCTATAAACCCCATGGGCCACTTCCAGATCGATGCCGAGAATCTCGTCGATGCCCAACCGGTCGGCAATCGGCTTGACCAGATGCGTACCCGAGGCCGAGATCACCAGGATCCGGTCGCCGGCCTTGCGGTGGGCGGCAATGGCTTTGGTGGCGTCGCTGAAGATGATCGGTTCGATGAAGTCTTCCACCCATGGCCCCACCAAATGCTCGAGTTCTTGCGGTGTGCGGCCGATCATCGGTTCGAGGCTGAAGGTCATGTACTCCTCCATGCGCAACTTGCCATGGCTATAGGCGTCCATCAGCTCATTGTTCTTGCGCATGAACGACTCGGGATCGACCCAGCCCAGGCGACCCATTTGCTCGCTCCAGAGGGTGGCACAATCGCCGTGGATCAGGGTTTCGTCCAGATCAAAAATTGCCAGGGCCATCGGGTTCTCTCTGAGAACAGCTGCAAGCTTCAAGCTTCAAGCTGCAAGAAGTGGATTTTGGTGATCAGCAGTCTACAACTTGAAGCTTATGGCTTGTAGCTTGCCGCTGCTTTCAAGCAACCTCACACAGGGCCGTCGGATCGATGGAAAGCGCCAGGCGCTGACCATCGGGATGCAAATCGGCCGCCGAGCGGTTCAGCACATCCACCACCAATTCCACACCCCGGGCCTCTACCCGGTAGCGAATCACGTTGCCCAACAGGCTGTGGCTGCGGATCTGCGCGTCGAGTTCGCCGTTGAGGCTCAGCTCGATGGCCTCCGGGCGAATGGCGAGGCGATGGGTGATCGGTCGTTGCAGCAGTTTGCTGGCGCTGTCGGCGTCCAATAGGTTGTAGTTACCGATGAAGCCTGCGGCAAACACATCGACTGGCGCAGTGTAAAGGGTTTCGGCATCGCCGCTTTGTACGATCTTTCCCTCGTTCATCAGGAAGATTCGGTCAGACATGGTCAGGGCTTCTTCCTGATCGTGAGTGACGAAGATCGTGGTCAGGCCCAGTTCGCGCTGGATCTGACGGATCTGTTCGCGCAGGTGCTTGCGAATCCGCGCATCCAGTGCCGACAGCGGTTCGTCCAGCAACAACAACCGAGGCCGGGTCACCAGCGAGCGAGCGAGGGCCACACGCTGGCATTGTCCGCCGGACAATTGATGCGGGTAACGGGCGGCGAAGTCTTTGAGCTCTACCAGTGCCAGCACTTCGGCAATGCGCTTGTGGCTATCGTCGGCGTTGACCTTTTGCATGCGCAAGCCGAAGGCGACGTTTTGCTCCACGGTCATGTTCGGGAACAGCGCATAACTCTGGAACACCATGCCGATCCCGCGTTTTTGCGGGCTCAGCGGGACGAGGTCCTGACCTTCCAGCAGGATCTTGCCGCCGTCCACCGAGGTCAGGCCGGCGATGCAACGCAGCAGGGTGGACTTGCCGCAACCGGACGGGCCGAGAAGCGTGACGAATTCGCCTTTCTTGATTTCGCAGTTGATGTCGCTGAATACCGTGGTTCCAGAGTAATTTTTCTGAAGGTGTTGGACGCTGACATAGCTCATTCGCTTTTGTCCTTGTTCAAGATATTGGCCGCCCAGGTCAGAACCAGCACAAAGAAGAAGTAGGAAATCACCAGCGCACTGGTGAAGTGGCCGCTGCTGTTACGCATGTTATTGAGGTAGACCTGCAGGGTTTCATAACGGGTGCCGACGAGGATGTTGGCGAACACGAACTCGCCGAACAGGAACGAGAACGACAGCAGCAATGCCACCATCAAACCCTTGCGCAGGTTCGGCAGCACCACCAGGAATGCCGCTTGCCAGGTGCTGGCACCGAGCAGTTGCGCGGCGTCCATCAAGTCGCGCAGGTTGATCGCTTGCAGGTTATTGGTGATCGCCCGGTACATGAACGGCAGCGCCACGGTGAAGTAGCAACCGATCAGAATCCACGGCGTACCGACCATCGCGAACGGCCCCGAGCCATAGAGCTGCAACAACCCCACCGACGACACCACCGGCGGCACCGCGAAAGGCAGCAGGATCAGGATGTTCATCAAGGCGTCGAGTTTCGGGAAGTGGTAATGCACCACGAACAGCAGCGGCAGAATCAGCACTACCGACAGAATCAGCGAGCCGACACAGACCAGCAGTGACTGACCGAATGCATCAAGAAAACGCGGGTCGCTCCACAGCTGGAGGTACCACTTGAAGGTAAAACCGCTGGGCATGATCGTCGCGGACCAACTGCTGGAAATCGAGTAGATCAATGTCCCAAGCAGCGGCAGCAGCAGAATGGCAAACAACAAATACACCACCACCCGGTGGTAGATACCGACGGGCCCCAGTTCAACGCGAGACATGGTAGCTCCTCTTCAATAGCAACTGATGCACGACGGTCACCAGGGTCATCAACGCCACCAGCACCACGGCCAAGGCGCTGGCCAGGTTCGGGTCCAGGGAAATGTCGCCGGAGACCATTGCCGCGATGCGGATCGGCAACACGTTGAAGTTGCCGGTGGTCAGGGCATAGACCGTGGCATACGCGCCGAGGGCGTTGGCCAGCAGGATTACGAATGTGCCCAGCAGCGCCGGGGTCAGTACCGGTAAACCGATGTGTCGCCAGAATTGCCAGCCGTTGGCACCGAGCAATTGCGCGGACTCACGCCAGTCTTCGCGCAAGGCGTCGAAAGCCGGGTAGAGCAACAGCACGCCCAAGGGAATCTGGAAGTAAGTGTAGAGAATGATCAGACCGGTTTTCGAGTACAGGTTGAAGTCCTGAATGATCCCGGCCTGTTTCAGCATGATGGTGATGCTGCCGTTGAACCCCAGCAAAATGATGAACGCGAAGGCCAGGGGCACGCCGGCGAAGTTGCTGGTCATGTTGGCGAAGGCGTTGACGAAGTTACGCAGTTTCGAGTCGACCCGACGCAAGGAGTAGGCGCCGAGTATGGCGATGATGATGCCGAACACGCTGGACCAGAAGCTGATTTCGAGGCTGTACTGGATCGCCTGCAGATAGAACTTCGAATTGAAGATTTTGCTGAAGTTGGCCAGGCCCCAGCCGAACTCTTCCGATTCCAGGCTGTTGATCATTACCCAGAGCAGCGGGGCGATCTGGAACACGAAGAAGAAAATCGCGAAGGGCACCAGGCACAAAGCGGCGAGCCATTTACCGCGGGTCATGGCATTCACTTGAGCAGCTCCCGGCACACAGGTTTGTCGTGGGGCACGCCCAACAGTTCGCAGACGGTGCCGCAGATCTCGGTCTGTTTCGGTGCGGCTTTTTGGTTGAGACTGAAGGCATCGCCGAGGACGAACAGCGGCACTTCACGTTCTTCGGGCAGCAAGCCGTTGTGCGAGCGGTCGTTGTTCATGCCGTGATCAGCAGTCACCATCACCTGGTAACCGGCGTCGAGCCAGCCTTGCAGGTAATCGGCGAGGATGATGTCTGCCGAGCGGGCGCTGTTGCGATATTGCGGCGTGTCGAGGCCGTGCTTGTGCCCGGCGTCGTCGATGTTCATGGGGTGGACCAATAAGAAGTTTGGTGCGTGGTGCAGGCGCAGGTGCTCCGCGTCGGCGAACAGATGCGAGTCGGGGTAGTGGTCGTTCCAGTAGAAGTGACCGTGCTGGATCGGCAGTTTGGGGTCATCGGTATGACGATCCCGGGCGGCCACGAACGGTGAACGGTTATACAACTCGCTGACCCAGTGATACGCCGCGGCCGCGGTTTTCAGGCCGGCATCGGTGGCGTAATGATAGATGCTGCGCTGGTTGGACAGGCGCGAGACGTTGTTGTGAACGATGCCGCTGTCGATCGGCGTAACGCCGGTCAGGATGCATTCATAAAGCGGTCGGGACAGGGCCGGCAGTTCGCACTCCAGTTTGTAGAGTGCCGCGCGTCCTGCGCCAACGTAAGCCTGCAGATGCCCCATGGCGTGGCGCGCGACTTCGTAATTGAGGCCGTCGAGCACGACAAGGATGACGTTGTGCTTCATAGGGGCTGGGACTCCGCAAAAACAGATGATTCAAGTACGCAACCAATCCCCTGTGGGAGGGGGCTTTTGTGGCGAGGGAGCTTGCCTGTGGCGAGGGAGCTTGCTCCCGTTGGGCTGCGAAGCGGCCCCAAAAAAGGAACTGCTGCGCAGTTCAACGGGAGCAAGCTCCCTCGCCACAAAAGCCCCCTCACCATAAGCCCACTCCCACACTGGATCTCCATTGGGTACCCAATGTGGGGATCTACCGTGTTACGGCATATTGATAATGACTTCTTCCTGCCACTTCTGCGGCAGCGACTTGGAGGTCTTTTCCCACGCGTCGGCGTCTTTGATCGGCGTGACCTTTTTGTACTGCTCGTTAGGCAGCAGTTTGGCCTTGACCTCTTGCGGCAATTTCAGATGCTCGGCGCGGATCGGACGGGCGTTGCCTTTCGCCAGGTTGATTTGGCCGGCGTCGCTGAAGATGTATTCGCGGGTCAGTTTGGCGGCGTTCGGGTGCTTCGCGTATTTATTGATGATGGTGGTGTAACCGGAAATCACCGAGCCGTCGGATGGAATCAGCACGATGTAGTCATCCGGATTCGCCATCTTGGCCTTGTAGCTCAGACCGTTGAAGTCCCACACCACACCGACTTCGATTTCACCCTTTTCCATGGTGGCGATCGTCGGGTTGGCCATGGACAGGCGGCCTTGCTTGGCGATGTCGGCGAACAGCAACAGGGCTGGCTGAATGTTTTTTTCGTCACCCCCATTGGCAAGGGCGGCGGCCAGTACACCGTTGGCCGCTTGGGCCGCAGTGCTCACGTCACCGATAGAGACTTTGTACTTGCCAGTCTTGAGGTCGGCCCATTTGGTTGGCGCTTCGGAACCGTGCAGCAGTTTTTTGTTGATGATGAACGCGATGCTGCCGGTGTAGGCCAGCGCCCAGTTACCGTCCTTGTCCTTGGCCCAGTCCGGAATCTGTTCCCAGGTGGTGGGTTTGTAAGGTTGCACGACACCTTGCTTGACCGCGATCGGGCCGAACGCGGCACCGACGTCGCCGATATCGGCCGTGGCGTTGTCTTTTTCGGCGGCGAATTTGGCGATTTCCTGGGCCGAGCTCATGTCGGTGTCGATGTGTTTCAGGCCATATTTCTTGGCCAGGTCTTCCCAGGTGCCTTTCCAGTTGGCCCAGTCATCGGGCATGCCGACGCTGTTGACTTGGCCTTCCGCTTTCGCAGCGGCTTCCAGGGTTTTCAGATCATCCGCCGCCATGGCGGCGGTGCACAGGGCAATGGTCGAGCCTAACAGTGATGCCAGGAAAAACTGTTTCATCCGAAGCTCCTTTGGGCGTTTTCAACGCTGCGATTGCGGTTGTGTTGGTCTAGGTCAGCAATACCTGAGCCAATTTAGGCGCCCTCGATGACATTTTGATGTCGACGACCGGTCGGCCTGAATTTTCTGCGCTCGGGTACGCGGGGTGCGAGATAAGCGTAGACCATGGCTAAAGAGCTGATATGAAAGGGACTTGGCCATAAAATTGCAGGTGTCTGGCGCAACCGTTCGGCGGCTTTGTCATCTGTCAGTCATATGCAGTGCCTAGGCTTGCAGGCAGTTGAAGGAACCGATTTGAATCACGGTTCTGCCCTGAATCAGTGCTGGTCTAGTCCAGATAGGTAACGTTGATGCGCATCGAGACCACCAAAGCGGTGACAGCCATCGGACAGGTTCTGCAAGAACAGCTCGACCACGGTCTGTTGGCGCCCGGGAGCAAGTTGCCGGCAGAGCGCAAGCTCAGTGAGTTGTTCGGTACCACGCGGATCACCGTGCGTGAGGCTTTATTGCAGCTAGAGGCCCAGGGCCAGATTTATCGCGAGGAGCGACGCGGCTGGTTCGTGTCGCCACCAAGGCTGGCTTACAACCTGATGCAGCGCAGCCACTTTCACGCGATGGTCAGTGCGCAGGGGCGAGTGCCGTCCACCGAGGTGATCTCGGCGCGGTTGCAACCGGCGTCGGCGGCGGTGTGTGCCTGGTTACAATTGCCGGCGTTGTCGAGCGTGATCCAGATCTGCCGCTCGCGACGGATTGACGGGCGATTGGTGTTGTATGTGGAGCACTACCTGAACCCGCAGTTTTTCCCCGGGATTCTGGATTTCGATCTGAATCAGTCGATGACCGAACTGTATGCCCGGCATTACGACTTGCATTACGGGCGGGTGCGTTTCGAGATTGTGCCGACGGCGTTGTCGGTGGACGCCGCGGCGGCTTTACGGGTGTCGGTAGGCAGCCCGGGATTGCGGATTGCTCGGGTCAATTACGATCAGCACGAGCGACTGATCGATTGTGATCTGGAGTTCTGGCGCCATGATGCGATTCATGTCGGAGTGGATGTGGTGTAGGACACACATTCAACGGCACATCAATGCGAGCCAGGCGTGAGGATTTATTCGTTGAGTTTGGCGAGGATCTTGTAGATCACAGTGGCGAGGATCATCAGCATGCCAACCCACATCGCGAACACACCGGCGTTCTTGTCGCGAAAGTTGAAGCCGATGGCCAGCATGATCATCCCGGAAAGAATCGGGATCAGCATGGCGTGGAACGAAGACAACGAGATCATGGGGACAGCCTTGTCGGAGAGGGTACTGCAAGTCTAGGCGGCTTTCGGATGAGCGGTGGTGATGTGTGTAGGAGCTGCCGAAGGCTGCGATCTTTTGATCTTGATTTTCAGCGCATTTGAAGACGCCAAAAGATCAAGATCAAAAGATCGCAGCCTTCGGCAACTCCTACAGGGGGCGGCTACGGCAATTCGCGGCAGGTGTAAAACGCGCTCAGTACTTTGACCAGATGCGCCAGGTCATGGCTGCCGCACAACTCACGGATCGAGTGCATGGCGAACGTCGGCAAACCGATGTCCACAGTGCGCACGCCCAGGTGGCTGGCGGTGATCGGGCCGATGGTCGAGCCGCAGCCCATGTCGCTGCGCACTACAAAGCTCTGCACCGGCACTTCTTCGGCCATGCACAAATGGCGGAAGAACCCGGCGGTTTCGCTGTTGGTGGCGTAGCGCTGGTTGCTGTTGACCTTGATCACCGGGCCGGCGTTGAGTTTCGGGCCGTGGTTGGCATCGTGCTTGTCCGCATAGTTCGGGTGCACGCCGTGGGCGTTGTCGGCCGAAACCAACAGGGATTTCTGAATGGTCCGTACGAATTCATCCCCTTCGGGCAACAGACGACGCAGGGTTTGCTCAAGCATCGGGCCGTCGGCGCCACAGGCCGAGCAGGAACCGACTTCTTCGTGATCGTTGCAGACCAGCACGCAGGTTTCGTCGGTTTCGGTCGTTAGCAAAGCTTGCAGGCCGGCGTAGCACGACAGCAAGTTATCGAGGCGCGCACCCGCAATGAAATCGCCATGCAGGCCAATGACCGCTGCGCTTTGGGTGTCGTAGAAACTCAGCTCGTAATCGAGCACTACGTCAGCGTTCAGGCCATGTTCGCGGGCCAGTTGATCGGTGAGTACGGCGCGGAAGTCCACGCGCTCATCACCGGCAAATTGCGCAAGGATCGGTGGCAGTTCGGTCTGGGCATTGATCGCCCAGCCCATATTGGCTTCACGGTTGAGGTGAATGGCCAGGTTCGGAATGATCGCGATCGGTGCCTTGAAGTCGATCAACTGGCTCTCGACCTTGCCATCGCGGCGGAACGTCACGCGGCCGGCCAGAGACAGATCACGGTCGAACCACGGCGCCAGCAGTGCACCGCCGTAGACTTCGACACCCAGTTGCCAGAAGCCCTGACGTTGCAGTTCCGGCTGGGGTTTGACCCGCAGGCACGGACTGTCAGTGTGCGCGCCGACCAGTCGGATACCGCCGTGCAAGGGTGAATGACGGCCCATTTTGAATGCGACGATCGAAGAGTCATTACGGGTGACGTAGTAACGACCATGGGCTTCGGTGGTCCATGGCTCACGCTCGTCGAGGCGCATGAAACCGGCCGCTTCCAGACGCTGAGCCAGGCTGGCGGTGGCATGGAACGGGGTAGGGGAGGCCTTGAGGAAGTCGATCAGGCCTTGGTTCAACTCTTCGCGCATAAGTAGCTCCAGACAGCAGTGGCGCCAGTTTAACGTATTGAAAGCGCAAAGTGCGGTGGGCTGTTACGCGTGCAGAGTGAGACTCAATGTGGCGAGGGAGCTTGCTGTGGCGAGGGGGCTTGCCCCCGTTCGGCTGCGAAGCAGTCGTAAATCCTGCAGATGCGGTTTAGCTGGTTTCAGGAGTGCTTTGCACTCCAACGGGGGCAAGCCCCCTCGCCACAAAAGCACGCTCATTGACCGTTAAAACGGTGCGGGGCACTCGAAGCGCAGGCGTTCGCCCGTCTGGGGATGAGTGAAGCTGAGCATGCTGGCGTGCAAACAAAGTCGTGGCCAGGCAGCCAAGGCTTGCTCATGGGCATAGAGCCCGTCGCCTAACAGCGGGTGGCCGATGGAAAGCATGTGCACGCGCAACTGATGAGAGCGGCCGGTGATCGGCGTCAGTTCGACGCGGCACCAGTCGCCACAACGCTCCAGCACACGCCAGAACGTCAGGGCATGCTTGCCGAATTCGTGGTCCACCACATGGCGGGGCTTGGTGGGCGGGTCGTAGCGCAGGGGCAGATCGATGCTGCCGCTGTCCAGTTCCGGTTGTCCCCAGCACAGGGCGGTGTAGGCTTTTTCGGTTTCGCGGTCGTGAAATTGCCGAGACAGCTCGCGATGAGTGTCCGGGTCACGGGCCAACAGAATGATACCGGACGTTTCCCAGTCCAGCCGATGGACGATTCGCGCTTCCGGGTAGCCGTTTTCTTGCAGGCGCGTAATCAGACAATCCTTGTTGTCATCGGCCCGGCCGGGGACGGAGAGCAACAGGGTCGGTTTGTCCACCACCAGTACGGCGGCGTCCTGATGAATGATGCGGATGTTGGACAACGGCATTAAAACAGCCTCGTAACAAACGCCAACGGCGGCTCAGAACCCTAATGCCCAATGTAGGAGCTGCCGCAGGCTGCGATCTTTTGATTTTGCTTTTAAAACAAGATCAAAAGATCGCAGCCTGCGGCAGCTCCTACAAGAGCCTGAAGGTTCTGAGCCGCCGTGGCTCCCGCCGGATCGACTCAGCGATCTGGCAGGGTGATATTGAGTTCCAGGATCGAGCAGCTGCCCTGGTTTTCCAGAGCGACGTGCACGTCATCGGACCCGATATTGACGTACTTGCGGATCACTTCCACCAGTTCCTTCTGTAAGGCTGGCAGGTAATCCGGCGTACTGCGCTGGCCGCGTTCATGCGCCACGATGATCTGTAGACGCTCTTTCGCTACCGACGCGGTGCTGACCTTTTTACTGGCACGAAAGAAGTCAAAAAGGTTCATTACCTACCTCCAAAAAGTCGCTCGAAGAATCCCTTCTTCTCGACATCGAGGAAACGATGGTCCACGGTTTTACCCAGCAGACGATCGACGGCATCGCTGTACGCCTGACCGGCGTCGCTTTGGTCGTCGAGAATCACAGGGACGCCCTGGTTGGATGCCTTGAGGACGGCTTGCGATTCCGGAATCACACCCAGCAGGGTCACTGCGAGGATTTCCTTGACGTCTTCGACGCCCAGCATTTCACCGTTACTCACGCGTGTCGGGTTGTAGCGGGTCAGCAACAAATGTTCCTTGATCGGGTCTTCGCCGTTTTCGGCACGACGGGACTTACTGGCCAACAGGCCCAGCATGCGGTCCGAGTCACGCACGGAGGAGACTTCCGGGTTGGTCACTACAATCGCTTCGTCAGCGAAGTACATGGCCAGGTGGGCGCCTTTCTCGATGCCCGCCGGAGAGTCGCAGACCACGAATTCGAAGTCTTCCTTGAGCTGCATCAGGACCTTTTCGACGCCTTCGACAGTCAGCGCGTCTTTGTCGCGAGTCTGACTGGCGGCCAGTACGTAGAGGTTTTCCAGACGCTTGTCTTTGATCAGGGCCTGTTGCAGGTTGGCTTCGCCGTTTACCACGTTGACGAAGTCATACACCACGCGGCGCTCGCAACCCATGATCAGGTCGAGGTTACGCAGGCCGACGTCGAAGTCGACGATAACTGTTTTGTGACCACGCAGAGCGAGGCCGGTACCGATAGCGGCGCTGGTGGTGGTCTTACCCACACCACCCTTGCCGGATGTAACCACGAGAATCTTGGCCAAGGTGTTTTACCCCTAAGGAAAAAGGACGTTTAGCCCCTGAAAAACATCTCTTGAAAAACTACTGCAGTCGGACAGCCTTGGCTGGAATCCGGTTCTGAGCGGCGTTTACCCCCGGTAAACACTGCTGTTGGCCTTTTTCCTACTTCGTTTGAGCCGTTTTCGCTACGTTTTAGAGATGCTTGGAAAATGCGGCAGTATCCGTTAAAGCCGAATGATGTTCAACACGTCGCCCGACAGGCTGACTTGCACGCCCGCGCCCCACAATGGATCACGACGCAGATCCTCGGAAACCTTGTAGTGGCCAGCGATGGAGACCAGTTCAGCGGTCATTTGCTGGCAGAAAATCCTGGCTTTCGTGTCACCTTTGACGCCGGCCAAGACACGACCGCGCATCGCGCCGTATACATGGATGTTCCCATCGGCGAGAAGTTCCGCCCCCGGGCTGACCGACGAAATCACCACCAAATCACAACCCTGGGCATAAATCTGCTGGCCCCCGCGTACGGGCGAGGTGATGATTTTGGTCGGTTTGATGGTGGGTTCCGGTGGTTTTTCCGGTTTTTTCGCAACAGTGCCTTCGTGCGGGTCGAGCGGTCGCTCACGGGCGCCGGACGGCGGCAGCACCGGCAGATCGACGGCGATGGCGGCGGCAATGTCCTCGATTCGGCTGGCACGGATCGCCAGGGTGCGCAGGCCATGCTGGCGGCAGATGCGCATCAGCCCGGGCAGATCGACCGAGCCTTCGCTGGCCGGAAGTTTGTCCAGGGCCAGGACCAGCGGCGCATTGCTGAAGAAGTTGGGCGCCTGGGCGACCTTGGCGGCCAGTTGTCGATCAAGGTTCTCGAGGTCGTTACGGGCCAGTTCCAGCACCGTAATGGCGAGCATGCTGCCCTTCAACTGGAACACGGGATCTTGGTCTAGCGGTTCGGTTTGGCTCATGGTCGGCATACAACGACTTGTCACTAAAAGTGCCGAGACTTATAACGAGAACGCCCGCAGGCCGCAAGCCGGGTCGAACGATGTAGAATGCGCGGCCACTGTCTTGACGGAACCTTTAATGGATCGCCCGCAATTTCGAACAGCATTTCTTTCTCCACGTTTCTGGCCGCTGTGGTGTGGCTTGGGGCTGTTGTGGCTGATTGTGCAGTTGCCATATCCGGCATTGCTGTCGGTCGGTCGCGCCCTGGGTGCATTGATGTACCGAGTGGCGGGCGACCGACGGCGCATTGCCAAGCGCAATCTTGAGCTCTGTTTCCCTGAAAAGTCCGCTGCCGAGCGCAAGCGTCTGCTCAAGGAAAACTTCGCCTCCACTGGCATCGCCTTTTTCGAAATGGCCATGAGCTGGTGGTGGTCGCGCAAGCGTCTGGCGAAACTGGCCCACATCGAAGGCCTGGAGCATTTGAAGCAGGCCCAGGCGCAGGGCAAGGGCGTGATTCTGATGGCCGTGCATTTCACCACGCTGGAAATCGGCGCGGCGCTGCTCGGTCAGCAGCACACCATCGATGGCATGTACCGCGAACACAAGAATCCACTGTTCGACTACATCCAGCGTCGTGGCCGCGAGCGGCATAATCTCGACTCGCTGGCGGTGGAGCGCGACGATGTGCGTGGCATGCTCAAACTGCTGCGCTCAGGTCGGGCGATCTGGTACGCGCCGGATCAGGACTACGGTGCCAAGCAAAGTATCTTCGTGCCGTTGTTCGGGATTCAGGCGGCGACCGTCACCGCCACCAGCAAGTTTGCACGGCTGGGCAAGGCATTGGTCGTGCCGTTCACTCAACAACGCCTGGCGGACGGCAGTGGTTATCGGTTGGTGATTCATGCGCCGCTCGAGGGCTTTCCCGGCGAGACGGAAGAGGCTGACTGCATTCGTATCAACCAGTGGGTCGAAAGTGCTTTGCGCGAATGTCCGGAGCAATACCTCTGGGCACATCGCCGCTTCAAGACCCGTCCACCGGGCGAGGCGAAGCTGTACGCCAAACGCGGTTGAGTCACCGATCCCTTTAAGCACCATGGAGTGTTGCGATGAGTTCTGCTGAACCGGTTACAGGGTTGATACTTTCCGGCGGCGGGGCTCGGGCGGCTTATCAGGTGGGCGTGCTGGCGGCGATTGCCGAGCTGCTACCGGTAGGCGCGGCGAATCCGTTTCCGGTGATCGTCGGTACTTCGGCTGGCGCGATCAACGCGGTCAGCCTGGCCAGTGGGGCAATGGACTTTCGCGGCGCGATTCAGCGTCTGACTGCCTTCTGGCAAGGTTTCCGCAGTCATCTGGTATTGCGCAGCGACTGGCCGGGGGTGATCCATCAAGCCACCCGTTTTGTCAGTCACAATCTGATGGGCATTGGCGCCCCGGTGCCAGTGGCCCTGCTCAATAGCTCGCCACTGCGCGGATTACTCAACGACAAACTGCACATGCCCGGAATTGCCGAGGCCATCGCGCAAAAGCAATTGAAAGCGGTGGCGGTCACGGCGTTTGGTTATGAGTCCGGTCAGGCCGTCACGTTTTACCAGGGTGGCGGCACCATCGAATCCTGGTTGCGCCATCGGCGAATCGGCGTGCCGACCCAATTGAGCGTCGAACATTTACTGGCCAGTTCGGCGATTCCGTTGTTGTTTGCGCCGGTGAAAATCGGCGAAGAATATTTTGGCGATGGCGCGGTACGCCAATCGGCACCGATCAGCCCGGCCTTGCACCTGGGTGCCAGCCGCGTGCTGGTGGTGGGTGTCAGCGGCAACCCGCGCGGGGTCGACCCGCAACAGCCGCTGCAACGTGCCTATACCGGTCAGCAGCCGACGCTGGCGCAAATCGGCGGGCACATGCTCAACAGTACGTTCATTGACAGCCTGGAAAGTGACATCGAGTTGTTGCAGCGTCTGAATCAGTTCAGCCATCTGCTGCCCGACGGCGCGCCGAGTCGTGCATTGGGAGCCGCGCCGGTGGAGGTGCTGGTGATTTCGCCGAGTCAGCCGATCGATGAAATTGCAGCGCGGCATCGCCAGGAATTGCCAGCGGCCTTGCGTCTGTTTTTGCGCGGGCCGGGGGCGACCAAGACCAGCGGGGCGGGGGTATTGAGTTATCTGCTGTTCGAGGCGGGGTATTGCAGCGAATTGATCGATCTGGGGCGGCGCGATGCGTTGGCCAAACGGCATGAGTTGTGCCGGTTTCTGGGGTTGGTGGAGCCTGCGGTTCCGGCTTGAGATTTGCGGTGTGGCTTTCGCGAGCAAGCCCGCTCCCACATAGGATCTCCTGTGAACACGTTATTTGTGATCACCGCTGATCAACTGTGGGAGCGGGCTTGCTCGCGAAGGCGTCCTTCCAGACGCCACATAAAGCGAAGATCAGAAGTGAAACTTCACCAGCAAGCTCGTGTTGCTCTGATCGGTCTTGAAGTACTGGCTGTCCTTGATCCCGTACTTGTCTGACCAGTAGTCGTACTCGACACCGACGTACAGCTGCTTCTCGCCGATGTTCACGGCTTTGCCCAAGTCGTATTTGATCTGCGGGTTGAAGTGCAGGTTGGCATGGTAGGTGCCTTTGCTGTTCTGGTCGTTATCGACTACCCAGTCCATGAAACCATCGATCAGGATGTTCGAATCGCCCACGGGAATGGTGTAGGACCACACCGGTGTGATCTGCCAGACGTTGTCACCCGCACGGCTGCCTTCGGTGTGACGCTGATAGAAGTTCAGCTGGAAGTAATCGAACCCGGGAATCGCCAGGTCGAAACCCGGACCGATCAGGTAGGACTCGGTATCGCCCTCACCGAACTCGTACGTCATGGCCAGCAGCACGTCCTTGATCGGGCCGAATTCGATCTTCTGGTCGAGGACCTTGCCCAGCGAAATACGTGGCTGGAACTCCCCGTAATAGGTGTTCGGGCCGGCGTTGAAGTCCTTCTCGCCGTTGTAGAAGATCTTGTCGAGGAAGAAGAAGTTATCGCCGTATTTCCAGGCATCGGCGTGCTCGAAGGTGACGGTTTGCTGAATGCGCGGGTTGACCTGGAAGTCCTTGCCGTAAAGGTAGGTCAGGCTGTTGTTCTGCCATTGCAGCAAGTCGCCTGCCATTGCCTGACCCCCGGCCAGCAAGGATCCTGCGAGCATCAGGCTGGTGCGCGTACGTTTCATTCGGTTGCTCCCAAAAAGTAGGTGTTTCCACGTTATTTTTCTAAGGTCAGCGCTCTGGTGTGGCGCCTTTTCTTCGCTGTAAAAAACAATCCAGTCGGTCAGCTTTAATGCTGTTAGCAAGAGCTGAGCCAAGGCTTTCGAAAAGCCAAAAAACGCCCGTTCGGCTGTTTGAAAACAGTCGATTGAGCGTCAATTGGAGAGGCCTTGGTGCTGTCCAGAGCCGGGATAAGTTGGCTTTCTGGTCAGGAATTAAATCCGCGCTTTTTTTTAGAGCGGATTCGGGCGGGCGCGGAGAATACTGACTCCTTGGCCAGGTCTCAAGTGCCCCGCAACAGAGCACCGGTGACAGGTATCGGGCACGGTTGCGGGCCATCTTAAAAATGCACCTTTACCAGCAGGCTGGCGGTGTTTTGGTGAGTGTCAAAGTTGGCGCTGTTTTCGATTCCGTACTTGTTTTTCCAATAGCTGTATTCGGTGCCGACGTAGACGAATTTCTCGCCCCAGCCCAACGCTTTGCCCAAGTCGTATTTGATCTGCGGATTGATGTGCAAGTTGGCGTGGTAAGTGCCGCGTGCGTTGCGATCGTTGTCCACTACCCAGTCCAGATAGCCATCGATCAACAGGTTCGAATTGCCTAGCGCAACGCTGTAGGACCAGGTGGGAGTGATCTGCCAGACACCATCACCGGGGCGTGGGCCTTCGGTCTGGCGACGATAGAAGTTCAAGGTGAAATAGTTGAAACCCGGCACTGCCAGATCGAATCCCGGGCCAATCAGATACGCTTCGCTGTCGCCTTCGCCGTACTCGTACGTCATGGCCAGCAATACGTCCTTGATCGGGCCAAACTCGAAACGACGGTCGAGCATTTTGCCAAAGGACAGGCGCGGGCTGAATTCGCCATAGAAGGCGTGAGGGCCTTTATTGCGGTCTTCTTCGCCGTTGTAGAAGATCTTGTCGATGAACAGGAAGTTATCACCGTACTTCCATCTGTCGGCGTGCTCGAACGTCACCGTCTGCTGGATCGACGGGTTGATCACGAAATTCTTGCCGTACAGGTAGCTCAGGCTGTTGGTTTGCCACAGCAGTAAATCCCCGGCCATGGCGTGGCTCGCGGCCAACAGGCCAGAGCCCAACAGCACGCTGGTTTTTGTCCGAATCATCTGTTGCTCCCTTTTGTTTTTATTGTTTGAGGCGCAGGCAGCCACCCACTGTGGGGGCGAGCCTGCTTGTGATGGCGTTGGTTCAATCAACATTGATGTTGAATGTCATAGCGTCATCGCGTGCAGGCTCGCTCCCACAAGGGGTGTGTCTTTTAGTGAGTCAGTACGGGTGGGTGTGGCAGTTCGGAATGCAACACCTCGGATCTTTTTTATTTTTGTGATTTGTGTATCAGGTGGATCGTGGCGGGGGGCTTGCTGTGGCCACAAAAGCCCCCTCGCTACAACGGCATGTTGCTTATTGGGTTTGAGCTCCCTGAACAATCCACGCACCAATCAGGTCGCGCTCTTGCTGGGTCATCTGGGTGATGTTGCCCAATGGCATGATCTGGCTGGCAACCGCCTGGGCCTGGATGCGCGGGGCCTGAAGCTTGATCTGCTCCGGGGTATCGAACATCACGCCCGCCGGCGCCGTGCTGAACAGCGGGCTGGTGGGTTTGGCCGAATGGCAGACCGTGCAGCGTTCCTGGATCACGTCGTGCACTTTATCGAAGGCAGGGCCGGCATTGGATGCCTGGGCGGGTGCAGTTGCAGGGGCCGTCGCCGGTGCCGCTTCAACCGGTTTCTTGCCACCGCCCAGGGCGGTTTCCGGCAGCGGCTGGTACTCGATGGCCCCAGGCGCCTTGGCCACTTCAGGGGCGCTGGACATCGGCGCCGGGCCGGTCACGTAGGCCAGGCAGATCATGCCGACAGCCGCGGCGGGCAGGGTCCAGGCAAACTTGTGGCTGTCATGGCGGGTGTTGAAGTAGTGACGCACCAACACCGCCAGCACCGCGATCCCGGCCAGGATCAGCCAGTTGTATTGGCTGCCGTAAGTGCTCGGGAAGTGGTTGCTGATCATGATGAACAGCACCGGCAAGGTGAAGTAGTTGTTGTGCCGCGAACGCAGCAAGCCTTTGGCTGGCAGCGCCGGATCGGGTGTGCGATTCTCGGCAATCGCCGCCACCAATGCCCGTTGGGCCGGCATGATGATGCGGAACACGTTGCCGACCATGATGGTGCCGATGATCGCGCCGACGTGCAGGTACGCACCACGACCGCTGAACACTTTGCTGAAGCCGTAAGCGGCGCCGATGATCAGCACGAACAGGATGACACCGAGCAGGGCAGGGTGTTTGCCCAGGGCCGAATCGCAGAGGAAGGAGTAGATGAACCAGCCGACGAACAACGAGCCGATGCCCAGCAGAACACCTTCAGGGCCGGTCAGGCTGCTGCCCGGAGCGAGCAGGTAGAGCGTCGGGTTGGAGTAGAACACCACGCACAGCAGCGCGACCCCCGACAGCCAGGTGAAGTAGGCTTCCCATTTGAACCAGTGCAGGTTGTCCGGCATGGTCGGTGGAGCCAGTTTGTATTTTTCCAGGTGGTAGATACCGCCGCCATGGATCGCCCACAAATCGCCCGCCAGCCCGTTTTTCGGGTTGACCCGGTTGAGGTTGTTTTCCAGCCAGACGAAATAGAACGACGCGCCGATCCAGGCCACGCCAGTAATCATATGAACCCAGCGCACGCTCAGGTTCAGCCATTCCAACAGATGTGCTTCCACAGTCTTTACCTCTCGCCTGTCACTCTGTCGTCGAGTGATCAGACCTTCTCTTATTGGTGGGGGGCGAGGATCAAACGCTCATCCTCTTTGAAAAAATGCTCATCGCAGTTATTGCCTGTGCCACTGCGATCAACCACCAGGAAGTCATCCCGCTTTTCGATCGTCAGCACCGGGTGGTGCCAGACGCCGCGATGGTAATTAATGCCCTGCCTGCCATTGGTGACGAAGGCGCGGACCAAGCCTGATACAGGTTCATCGCCAAGTGGCGCGACCACGATCAGAAAGGGGTTGCCGAGCAGCGGAATGAAAGCCTGGCTGCCCAGCGGATGACGCTCCAGCATGCAGACGGTCAGCGGCATGTCCTGCGCGTCGGCGCGGAAGATGCTGATGATCGCCTTGTCCTCTGGCGTGGCGGTTTCTACCGTCGCCAGTTTGTGAAAGCGCATGGTCGAACCGTTGTTGATCATGAAGTGATCGCTGCCCTCGGTTTCGATCACGTCACCGAAAGGGGCGAAGGCTTCTTTGGTCAGCGGTTCAATCGTCAATGTGCGCATGCTGGTCTTCTTTTCCGAATTCAGTGTTGTTGGTTCACTTGCTCGCGTGTCGTGCGCGATCCCTGTAGGAGCTGGCGAAGCCTGCGATCTTTTGACTTTGTTTTTAAGATCAAGATCAAAAGATCGCAGCCTGCGGCAGCTCCTACAGGCTCAGCATTATTTCGCGACCTTGCCCAAAACCCGCAGGCGGCTCACGCCCCCATCCGGGAACACATTCAGGCGGATGTGGGTGATCGGGCCCAGTGCCTTGATCTGCTCGGCGAAGGTATGTTCGGCGTGCATTTCCAGCTTCTGGCTTGGCAACAGTTCACGCCAGAACAGCGACTGGGTTTCGATCTGGCTGTCGGTGCCGCCCTTCACGAGTGCACCCTGGATCGAACAAGTGTCCGGGTAGTTGCCCTTGAAGTGCAGGGTGTCGACGATGACTTTCTCGATCTCGCCGGCATGGCCCAGCGCGACGATCACCCAGTCATTGCCCGGCGTGCGACGACGGGCGGTTTCCCAGCCGTCGCCCATGTTGATGCCACGCCCCGGGTTGAGGATGTTGCTCATGCGGCCAAAATGTTCATCGGAGCAGGCCAGCGCACGGCCGCCGTTCAGGGCTGCGGCCAGATCGATTTGTTCGTTGTCGCCCACAGCGGACCAGTCGCGGTACGGAATGCCATACACACGCAGACGGGCCACGCCGCCATCCGGATAGATGTTGAAACGCAGATGGCTGAAGGCCTGGTCATTGCTGATTTCGTGGTAGTGGTGGCTGTTGCCTTGCAGCTCGACGGCCGACAGCACTTCAGTCCACTGGGTGTTTTCGTCCGGCTCGCCCGACGCCAGGAAGCAGGCTTGCAGCGAAGCCGATGGCGGGTAGTTGCCGGTGAAGAATGAAGTGTCGATGTCCACGCCTTTGATCGAGCCCGGTACGCCCAGGCGGATCACCGCGCTGTCGTAGCCTTCGAAGCGCTTGCGGCGCGACTCCCAGCCGTCCATCCACTTGCCGTTGTCATCGAACACGCCCTCCTTCCACACGGCCGGGGTCGGTTGGAACAGACGGTTGGCGTCGGCGAACCAGTCATCGGTGACCGAGATGATTTTGGTGCCCAGACGGGCGTCGGCCAGGTTGACGAACTTCTCGAAAGGTACGGCGTAAGCTTTCATTCTTCTTGTCTGCCTTTAAATAAGTTGGCTTGGGATGCTTGCAGGCCCTGGGTGTTTTCGGCGTTCATGAATCCACTCGGGCCAGGCTTGCTATAGGGTCAGTAATCGGAACAGGGCGATCTTGTTAATCTCCGCCAGCGCGCATTTGAATTCGGTGTCGACCGAGTTGTGAATGCGCGTTTCGAACGCCGCGAGGATCTGATGCCGGTTGCTGCCTTTTACCGCCATGATGAAGGGAAACTTGAACTTGGCTTTGTAGGCGTCGTTCAGCTCGGTGAAGCGCTGGAACTCATCGCTCGAGCATTGGTGAATACCGGCGCCAGCCTGTTCATTCGTGCTGGCTTCGGTCAGTTCGCCCTGGACGGCGGCTTTGCCGGCCAGGTCCGGGTGAGCGTTGATCAGGGCCAATTGGCTTGTGTGATCAGCGCTCAACAAGATGTCGCTCATACGCTGGTGCAGGGTTTCGATCTCGTCGATCGAAGCGTCCTGGCCCAGGTCGAAGGCCTTCTCGGCCACCCATGGCGAGTGTTCGTAAATGTCGGCGAAGGCGGCGACAAAGGCGTCGCGGCTCAGGGTCGATGGTTTCAGGGTCTGGAAGCGGCTCATTTCGCGGCCCCTTGATACGGGTGGTTTGCGTGCCAGTGGCGAGCGATGTCGACTCGGCGGCTGAACCACACCTGTTCATGACTTTTAGCGTATTCGATAAAGCGCTTGAGCGAAGCCAGGCGCGCCGGACGGCCGATCAGCCGGCAGTGCAGGCCGATCGACAACATCTTCGGCGCTTCGGCGCCTTCGGCGTACAGCACATCGAATGCGTCTTTCAAGTATTCAAAAAAATCGTCGCCCTTGTTGAAACCCTGAACCTGAGTGAAGCGCATGTCGTTGGTGTCCAGGGTGTAGGGGATCACCAGATGCGCCTTGCCGGTCGGGTTGTTCGGTTCCCAGTAGGGCAGGTCGTCGTCGTAGGTGTCGCAGTCGTAGAGGAAACCGCCTTCTTCCATCACTAGTCGACGGGTGTTGGGGCCGGTGCGACCGGTGTACCAGCCCAGTGGGCGCTCGCCGGTGATTTCGGTGAGGATGCGGATCGCTTCGAGCATGTGCTCGCGTTCCTGCGCTTCATCCATGTACTGGTAGTCGATCCAGCGATAGCCGTGACTGCAGATTTCATGGCCAGCATCGACCATGGCGCGGATCACGTCCGGGTGGCGCTGGGCGGCCATGGCCACGGCGAAGATGGTCAACGGGATGTCGAATTCCTTGAACAGTTTCAAAACCCGCCAGACGCCGGCACGGCTGCCATACTCGTAAAGGGATTCCATGCTCATATTGCGCTCGCCTTGCAGCGGCTGCGCCGAGACCATCTCCGAGAGGAACGCTTCGGACTCTTTGTCGCCGTGCAGGATATTGCGCTCGCCACCTTCCTCGTAGTTGAGCACGAAGGACAGCGCGATGCGGGCATTGCCCGGCCAGTGTGGGTGAGGAGGGTTACTGCCGTAACCGATCAGGTCGCGTGGGTAGTCAGCGCTCACTGCAGTCTTCCTTCTTGTTCGTGTCGACTTGTTCAAAGTCAGGGTGTGCGTGGCGGCCTGGCGATGAGAGGGCAGGCTGGCGTCACAGCGATGGAGTGATTGTATACAACTTTATATTCACTTTGTAAGCCTGTTTTTTTGCATTTTTCATTGGCTATGCACTTTGAAGGGTACTGCAAGAAACCTGCCTGACTGGTCAGCTAATGGATAGGAGGTCCCCTGATCTTATGGTTCGGCGCAAGATTCGCTGATAAACCCTGAATGGAGGTGGTAGCGGTAAAAATGTCGTTTTTATTGTGTACAATTTTTATGAAAAGTGTCTTAATCAGTCGCTCGCCGCAACTTTTCGTGCTCCGAAACGGTGCGGTCTCCTTTCACCTGACTTCGGGAGGCGCGAGGTCTGACTGCTCCATGCAGCAGGCGCGCAGAATCAATGGGACGTTTGACTACACACGTTTTGGACGCTGCACACGGTTGCCCGGGAAGCTCGATCAAGGTCGAGTTGTACCGCGTCGAAGGTTCGCAGCTGGAATTGGTCGCCACTGCGATTACCAACAGCGACGGTCGTGTCGATTCGCCGCTGCTGCAAAGTGATGACTATCGGTCCGGGGTCTATCAGCTTCAGTTTCATGCGGGGGATTACTACCGCGGCCGTGGGGTTCAGTTGCCCGAGCCTGCATTCCTTGATGTGGTGGTGCTGCGTTTCGGCATCTCTGCGGAACAGGATCACTACCACGTGCCGTTGTTGATTTCGCCGTATAGCTATTCCACGTACCGGGGCAGTTGATCCCCCAAGCAGCTGCCTCCTCCGAGAAGCGACTGCGCATATAGCTTCTTTGGTCTTTCGCCCGCTCACACTGCGGGCTTTTTTTGCCTTAGGCAAAGTCAAAAGATCGCAGCCTTCGGCAGCTCCTACATGGTTTTTGCGTACACCTGTAGGAGCTGCCGAAGGCTGCGATCCTTTGATCTTGCTTTACCTCAACGACTCAACAACGACGCCGCACCCGCCCCGCTAAACAACCCCGCACTCACCCGGTTAAACCAGCTCTGCCCTTTGCCACTGCGCAAATACCGCGCAGCGCCATGGGCACCGAGCCCATAAGCCAATTTGCACAGCAGATCCAGCACAGTCCAGGTCACAATCATCACCAGCAACTGCGGCAAGAAGGGTTGCTCGGCACTCAAAAACTGCGGCAGAAAAGCGGCGAAGAACAAAATGTCTTTCGGATTGCTCGCGCCAAGCATGAACGCGCGCCCGAACAGTGCACGAAAACGCGGTACCGGCGCAGCCTGGGGCACTTCGGCGCCTTGGAAGGGCTGACGTGATTGCTGCCAGCTCTGCCAGGCGAGATAGAACAGGTACAGCGCGCCGACGATTTTCAGAGCGCTGAACAGCTGTTCCGACGCCAGTAACAAAGCGCCCAGACCCAAAGCCGAAGCACTGAGCAGGCAGATCGACGCAATCACGCCGCCCAGAAACGCCGGGTAAGAACGGCGCAAACCGTAATTCAGACTGTTGCTGATCATCAGCAACGACAGTGGCCCCGGAATCAGGATCACCACCAGCGCAGCGCCGCTGAACAGCAGCCAGGTTTCCAGACTCATCACTTTCTCCCTATGTGCAAAAGCCCCACCCGACGGGGTGAGGCTGTTTTGAAGCACTGTTGTTGAAACGTAGACGGCTTACAAGAAAATGAACTTGGCGATGAAGATCGCGCAGAGCACCCACAGACTGATGGAAATTTCCTTGTGTTTACCGGTGAAAGCCTTCAGCACCACATAAGTGATAAAGCCCAGCGCGATACCGTCGGCGACCGAGAAGGTCAGCGGCATCATGATCGCGGTAACAATCGCCGGAATGCTGTCCGTCGCTTCATCCCATTCGATGTGCGCCATGCCGCCCATCATCAGCATCGCCACATAAATCAGCGCACCGGCGGTTGCATAAGCGGGGATCATGCCAGCCAGCGGTGCGAAAAACATCGCGGCAATAAATAGCACACCTACGGTCACGGCGGTAAGACCAGTCCGACCACCCGCGGCGACACCCGCGGCACTTTCCACGTAGCTGGTGACGGGCGGAACACCGACCACCGCGCCGAATACACTGGAAGCACTGTCGGCTTTGAGGGCGCGGGAAAGGTTTTCGATCTTGCCGTCAGCGTTTACCAGACCGGCGCGTTGTGCAACGCCCATCAAGGTGCCAGCGGTGTCGAACATGTGCACAAAGAGGAAGGCCAGCACCACGCTGATCATGCTGATATTGAATACACCGGCGACGTCCATGGCCATCCACGTCGGAGCGAGGCTCGGCGGGGCAGACATGATGCCCTCGTAATGCACCAGACCAAGGCCCCAACCGGCCAGGGTCACGGTGATGATGCTGATGAGAATCGCGCCGAATACTTTGTGGTAGCTGAGCACGGCAATCATCAGGAAGCAGATGGCCGCCAGCAACGGGCCAGGTTCGCGCAGGGAACCGAGCTTGATCAGGGTGGCCGGGCTGTCGACCACGATACCCGCGGTTTTCAAACCGATCAGCCCCAGAAACAGCCCCACACCGGCGCCCATGGCAAAGCGCAAACTCACTGGAATGCTATTGAGCAGCCATTCGCGGATCCTGGAAAAAGTCAGGAACATGAACAACACACCGGAGACGAACACCGCACCGAGCGCGGTTTCCCAGTTGTAGCCCATGGTGCCGACCACGGTGTAGGTGAAGAACGCGTTCAGGCCCATGCCCGGCGCCAGGCCGACCGGCCAGTTGGCGTACAGCCCCATCAACAGACAACCCAGCGCGGCGGCGATGCAAGTGGCGACGAACGCCGCCCCGTGATCGATGCCGGCATCGGCCATGATGTTCGGGTTGACGAAGATGATGTAGGCCATGGTGATGAAGGTTGTCAGACCGGCGATCAGCTCGGTCTTCACCGTGGTGCCGTGCAAGCTGAGTTTGAAGATGCGCTCCAGCCAGCCATTGCGTAATGGCGGCGAGAGTTCCAGCGTCGGGGCTTCGGATTTGCGGCTTTCCACAGCGAGTACTCCTCAAGAGTTTTATTGTTATTTCCAGGGCCGGACCCATGAGGGCGGCAGCGACCCTTTGAGGTGCTTGCGAATTTGTTGACTTGCTGGTCAGAAACTCGCACGAAGCGAATTATGCTTTTGTATACAAATAAAGCAAATAATGTTTTTGGTTTTGTAGACGAAAAGTTTGGCAATAGGGATATATCGCCAGGAAGGACGCCTTCAAGGGCAAGCCCGCTCCCACAGGTGAGCGCATTCCCCTGTGGGAGCGTGGCTTGCCCGCGATAGCTTTAGATCAGTCGATACACATGCCGCGGATAGTCAGTCAGCTGTCACCTGACTTTTACCCAGCGCGAGATTCACCGCCAACCACCCATTCACCGCCGTCTCCCCGGCCTCGGCAAACACCCGCTCCAGCAATTTCACCTGCTCGCGCCGCAACGACTGTTCGAACCGCGCACCTTCTGCAGTCAGTTCCAGCAATCGCTTACGCTTGTCGGTTTCGGACGCGACGCTATTCACCAAATGCATTTCCACCAACTGACGCAGCGGCATGTTCAGCGCCTGTTTGCTCACGCCCAGCAACGCCAGCAACTCCTTGACGCTGAGGGCAGGGTAGCGGGCGATGAAAAACACGATGCGTTGATGCACCCGGCTCAAGCCGCGACGCTCGAGCATTTCGTCGGCTTTGGCGGTGAACGCCTGGTAACCGAAGAAAAACGCTTCCATGGCTTGTTGCTGAGTGCTGGGGTTTTTAAGGTCAAGCATATTGACGTATCCGTTCGGTCTGTCGTAGTTTCGGTCAACCAGTTTGACTCATTTTCCTCAGGCCTCGCTACCGGTGACCCCATGGCTTTTTCCGAACGTGTCTCGCGCCTTAAAAGTTCTTTGATCCGTGAAATCCTCGCCGCCGCCCAGCGCCCGGAGGTGATGTCGTTTGCCGGTGGCTTGCCGGCCGAAGCCATGCTGCCGAAAGTCGAGTGGGCGGACATGCCGCTGTCCATGGGGCAATACGGTATGAGTGAAGGCGAACCGGCGCTACGTGAAGCACTGGCAGCCGAAGCCCGAGCGTTGGGTGTGCCGTGCGAGGCAAGTCAGGTGCTGGTGGTCAGCGGCTCCCAGCAAACCCTTGATCTGGCGGCCAAGCTCTACATCGACAAAGGCACCGAGATCCTGCTTGAAGGGCCGACTTACCTGGCAGCGTTGCAGATCTTCCAATTGTTCGGTGCCGACTGCATCACCGTCCCACAGGAAGCCGATGGCCCGAACCTGGCGCAATTGCGCAACCGTCTTGAAAAACACAAGCCAGCGTTCATTTACCTGATTCCGACGTTTCAGAACCCCTCGGCGGTGCGCTACAGCGAGGCCAAGCGCGACGCGGTAGCGGCGTTGCTCGACGAGTTCGGCGTGACCTTGATCGAAGACGAACCCTACCGCGAACTGACCTTCGACGGCGGCAGTGCCACGCCGATCGTCAGTCGCTTGAACAAGGCCAGCTGGATCTACACGAGTACCGTATCGAAAACCCTGTTACCGGGCCTGCGGGTCGGTTACCTGATCGCCAGCCCAGACCTGTTCCCGCACTTGTTGCGGCTCAAGCAATCGGCCGATCTGCACACCAACCGCATTGGCCAGTGGCAAGCGCTGCAATGGATCGGCACTGAGAAATACCAGCAGCACCTAAGCGAGTTACGGGACTTCTATCGGGTTCGTCGGGATGCGTTTCAGTCAGCCTTGGAAACGCACTTTTCCGATCTGGCGCAGTGGAATGTGCCGCAAGGGGGGGCTGTTTTTCTGGCTGACGCTCAAGCAGCCGCTGGATACGCGCACGCTGCTCAAGGCTGCGCTGGCTGCAGATGTAGCGTTTATGCCAGGCGAACCGTTTTTCCCCGACCCGGACAATAACCTTGGTCATATGCGGCTGAACTTCAGCCACATCGACCCGGTACGGCTGGGAGAAGGCCTCAAGCGATTGGCGGTGGTGGTGCGTCAGGCTCAAGCCGCAGAAGCGGCTTGAGGGGATGGCGTAAACAAATAAACCGGTCAATCGGCCGGTTTGTTTTTTGTCTGTGATTTGCAGTGGTTGTGCCGGCCTCTTCGCGAGCGAACCCGCTCTAAATTGAATCTGTTTTAAACACAAAATCCATTCAAATCAAAATCTGTGGGAGCGATGCTCACGAAGAGGTCCGAATATTCATTGAAAAATTCAACCCTGCTTAAACATCTCCTTCGCCCGCTGTTCGATCTGCTCCTGAGTCAGATCCTCCTTGTGCGTGGCCAAAAACCATAGATGCCCGTAGGGATCTTTCAAAGTCCCCGAACGGTCGCCATAAAACTGATCCTTGACCTCCGAGACCACCGTGGCACCGGCATCGATGGCCTGTTTAAAGGACTTGTCCACATCGTTCACATACAGATGCAGCCCCACGGACGGTGACGTGTCCGGGTTGCTCAATGGGCCCTGGTCGCAGGGCGTGCCCAGCATGATCGGGCAGTCACCAATACGCAGCTCAGCATGCCCGATGCCGCCATCAGGCATGGCCAGGCGCATGACTTCGGTGGCGCCAAAGGCCTTCTTGTAGAAGTCGATGGCTTCGGCAGCTTTCTGAATGCCCAGATACGGGGTGATGCTGTGATAACCCTCTGGAATAGGTTTTACGCTCATGACGGTTCTCCTTTTGTTGTGGGGTTAAGGTGTTCCTTCGCCGATTTCCGGTCGAGTAACTATAGGTCAGCCCTTTTCCCGCAGCCGAGTGCCCGACGAGCAGTTGCCCAAAACTGCAATCTCTTGATCCGATATCCACTATCGAGAGCGTTGATTTCTGGCCTTCGAGCGGCACGGGTAGCCTGTGTTCATTGCCCCAAACACAGATCTGCGGACGCCCGAAATGAAATCTATGCTCGCCACTTTCTTGCTGCTCGCCATCTCAGTTCTTGCCGGATGTGCCAGCCATGTTTCACCGGAATTGCGGCCCTACACCGCTGAAGAAACCCGGGAGCTGGCGCTGGAGGCTTTGAATCGTCGTGGCTTGTCTTTCGAGGAGTACCACACGAAGAAAGCCGAACTGCTCGGCCAGCCGGCAAAATCGTTCAGTTTCGACAAACAAGGCGAGATGAACGCCGAACGCGCAGTACAGCTGCACGGCCGCCAAAGCTGAGCGACAACTGTACTGCTCGAACTTTCACGCAACTGTCCATGGGTTTCCCTCAAGGCGTGCGATAGGGTCAATACCTGACTGACCCCGATGGACTGCCACCCATGACACTCTCGCTCGACCTGCTGCTGGGCTTTGCCCTGTTTGCCCTTGTCACCTCGATCACCCCCGGTCCGAACAACACCATGTTGCTGGCTTCGGGCGTGAATTTCGGCTTTCAGCGCACCATTCCCCACATGCTGGGCATCACGTGTGGCTTCTTCGTCCTGGTAGTCGCTGTCGGTTTCGGCCTGGGCACGGTGTTTCAAACCTATCCAATGCTTTACACCCTGTTGCGCTATGTCGGCGCGGCGTATTTGCTGTACCTGGCGTGGAAGATTGCTCATTCCGGGCCCGTAGCCGAGGGTGAACAGGGCGAGGGCAGGCCGATCAGTTATTTGGGCGCGGCAGCGTTTCAATGGGTCAACCCCAAGGCCTGGATCATGGCCATCGGTGCCATCAGCACCTACACGCCGATGCAGGGCTATTTCACCAATGTGATTGTGATTGCCGCGGTCTTCGCTTTGATCAACCTGCCAAGTGTCAGTGTGTGGGCCGGTTGCGGCACGCTGTTGCGCAATGTGCTGCGCGATCGCCGCTGGTTGCGGCTGTTCAACTGGGGCATGGCCTTATTGTTGGTGGCTTCGATGTATCCGTTATTGCTCGAAAGTTTTAGCTGACGCATTGCTTCATCCGGTGGCCCGATGCCTGTTAAGCTCGACTTCAGGAGCGTTCCTACGCACTTTTAAATGAAGTTGTTCTTCTTTAATGGCCTGCGATCAGGTATTGCTGTCGTTCTGAAAATTCGGCGTCGCTCATGAGGCGGCTCTTTGACATTTCCAGTGACGAGCTTCCTGATCCGGAACACGCTCTGCGAGTCTTTTATGAATAAACGTCCGTTGTATTTCGACTACGCCGCCACCACGCCAGTGGATGAGCGGGTCATCAAGGTCATGGTCGAGTGTCTGGGTTTCACCGGTAACTTCGGCAATCCAGCGTCCAGTTCCCACGCCTTCGGCCAACAGGCCCGGCAATCGGTCGAGCAAGCACGGCGCCAGGTCGCCGAATTGGTGGGCGCCCAGGCAGAACAGATCGTCTGGACCTCCGGTGCCACCGAATCCAATAACCTTGCCCTCAAGGGCGTGGCCCAGGCCCGCGGTGTGTCCGGCGGCCACATCATCACCAGCCAGATCGAACACAAAGCGATTCTCGACACTGCAAAACAGTTGCAGGACGCAGGCATTGCGGTGACGTATCTGGTGCCCGATGCCGATGGCCTGATTACCCCGCAAGCGGTTAGCGAAGCGATGCGTGAGGACACCTTTCTGGTGTCATTGATGCTGGTCAATAACGAACTGGGCACTATCAACGACATCCCGGCCATCGGCCAGGTGGTGCATGACCGCGATGCGTTGTTCCACGTCGATGCGGCCCAAGGCGCAGGTAAAGTGGCGATCGATCTGGCCCGGTGGCCGGTGGATTTGATGTCGTTCTCGGCGCACAAGGTCTACGGTCCCAAAGGCATCGGCGCGCTGTATGTCGGTCCTCGTGCGCAGCAGCGTCTGCAGGCGCAGATCCACGGCGGTGGGCACGAGGGCGGGTTGCGTTCAGGCACGCTGGCGACACACCAGATTGCCGCAATGGGTTCAGCCTTCGCGTTGGCGGCCACCTCATTCGATGAAGAAAAAGCCACCATCGCGCGTCTGCGTGAACGCTTGCTCGAGCCGCTGCTGAGCATTCCCGGCGTCCGTCTGAATGGCAGCCCGACCCAGCGCATTCCCCATACCCTGAGCCTGACTTTCAACGAAGGCGAATTCAGCTCTGCGGCGTTGAGCGCCTCGATCGCGTTTTCCGCGACCTCGGCCTGTAATTCCGCCAGCAATGCGCCGTCCCATGTATTGCTGGCTCTGGGGCATGACGCACGCTCGGCCAGTCGCACCATTCGCTTGAGCCTGGGACGTTTCACCACCGAGCAGGATATCGACCAGGCGGTACACCTGATTAAAGCGGCTTGCGCCAGTGCTCCGGCATTCTGGGCGACAGGTCAGTAAGCGCCGACTCCGATCGGTACCGAATAATAATGATGAGTGGTTAGCAGGAGACACGATGAGTACACAGCCTTTGACCAATGGATTGGTACCCCAGCGCCTGGCGCAAACCCGCGAGCTGATGAGGCGGGAGGGTATTCATGCGCTGCTGGTGCCGTCAGCCGATCCGCACCTGTCGGAATACCTGCCGGGCTATTGGCAGGGACGGCAGTGGCTGTCGGGTTTTCATGGCTCAGTGGGGACGCTGATCGTCACGCCGGATTTTGCCGGTGTCTGGGCCGACAGCCGCTATTGGGAACAAGCGGGCAAGGAGCTCAAGGGCAGCGGCATCGAGCTGGTCAAGCTGCAACCGGGTCAACCCGGCCCGCTCGATTGGCTGGCCGAGCAAACCCCTGAAGGCGGTGTCGTTGCAGTCGATGGCGCGGTAATGGCCTTGGCCTCCGCACGTACTTTGAGCGGCAAACTTGAAGAACGCGACGCACGTCTGCGCACTGACATCGATCTGCTGAGTGAAGTCTGGAGTGACCGTCCGAGCCTGCCGAACGAGCCGATCTATCAACACTTGCCGCCTCAGGCGACGGTCAGCCGTGGCGAAAAACTCGCCAAACTGCGTGAGGTGCTGAAAGAGCGCGGTGCCGACTGGCACTTCATCGCCACCCTTGATGACATCGCCTGGCTGTTCAACCTGCGCGGCGGCGATGTGTCGTTCAATCCGGTGTTCGTGTCCTTCGCCCTGATCAGCCAGCAGCAGGCCACCTTGTTTGTCGCCCTGAGCAAAGTGAGCGACGAACTGCGCGCCATTCTTGAACAGGACGGCGTGACCCTGCGCGATTACAGCGAAGTCACCGCCGCCTTGCGCGCCGTGCCGAGTGGCGAGAGCCTGCAAATTGATCCGGCGCGGGTCACGGCGGGTCTTTTGGATAACCTGAACAGCGGCGTGAAACTGCTCGAAGGCCTGAACCCGACCACTCTGGCCAAGTCACAGAAAAGCCTGGCCGATGCCGAACACATTCGTCGGGCGATGGAGCAGGATGGCGCGGCGCTGTGCGAATTCTTCGCCTGGCTGGAAGCGGCTTGGGGGCGTGAACGCATCACCGAACTGACCATCGATGAACACCTCACCGCGGCGCGTACCCGGCGTCCGGATTATGTCTCGCTGAGCTTCAACACCATTGCCGCGTTTAACGCCAACGGAGCAATGCCGCACTACCACGCCACCGAAGAAGAACATGCGGTGATCGAGGGTGACGGCCTGTTGCTGATCGACTCCGGCGGCCAATATCTGGGCGGTACCACCGACATCACCCGAATGGTGCCGGTGGGTACGCCGACTGACGAGCAGAAGCGCGATTGCACCCGCGTGCTCAAAGGCGTGATTGCGCTCTCCCGTGCACAGTTCCCACGAGGCATTCTGTCGCCGTTGCTGGACGCCATTGCCCGCGCACCGATCTGGGCCGAAAGTGTCGACTACGGCCACGGCACCGGTCATGGCGTCGGCTACTTCCTCAATGTTCACGAAGGCCCGCAAGTCATCGCCTATCAGGCCGCGGCGGCACCGCAAACCGCGATGCAGCCGGGCATGATCACCTCCATCGAGCCAGGCACTTACCGTCCGGGCCGTTGGGGCGTGCGGATCGAGAACCTGGTATTGAATCGTGAAGCAGGCAAGAGCGAGTTCGGGGAGTTCCTGAAATTCGAAACCCTGACCCTGTGCCCGATCGACACCCGTTGCCTGGAACCATCGCTGCTGACTGAAGACGAAAAGCAGTGGTTCAATGGTTATCACGCCGAGGTGCGTGAACGCTTGAGCCCATTGCTCGATGGCGCGGCCCTTGAGTGGTTGAACAGCCGAACCGCAGCTATTTGAGCGGTTTGAGTCCAGGCGCTGTTTTCCAGCGCCTGGCTCAGGTCATAGGCCGGCGCTGGTTATTGGGCACGCAGGGCTTCAAGGACGAAGTCCAGACGATCCTGGCCGAAGAACAGCTGATCACCGACAAACATGCTCGGTGCACCGAATACACCACGTTGCACCGCTTCCTCGGTGTTTTCCTTGAGAGCGGCTTTGACGGTTTCATCGGCGGTCATTGCCAGCACCTCCTTCGGATCGAAACCGTTTTGCGTCAGCACGACGGCAACAGTTACTGGATCATCGAGGCTGCATCCCTCAACCCAAAGGGCGTGAAACAGACAATCGATAAACGCCTGAAAGCGTTCGGGATGGCGTAGTTGCATACCTGTGACAGCACGCATCAGCATCAAGGTATTGATCGGGAAGTTCGGGTTGAACTTCAGCGGTACGCCATAACGTTTGGCATAGCGCTCCAGATCCTGAAACATGTAGCGACCCTTGGCCGGTACGGTGATGGGGGAAGCATTGCCAGTAGCTTTGAAGACGCCACCCAGCAGCATCGGCCTGTAGATCAGATGACTATCGGTCTGTTTGCAGATCTTCGGCAGCTGGGTATAGGCCAGGTAAGTGGCTGGGCTGCCGAGGTCGAAAAAGAACTCCACGGTTTTGCTCATGGTTGATGCGCTCTTCTTATTATTGGAAGGGGAGGCTACCAGCGTTCATTCCAGGGGCGTAGATCCAGCTCGAAAGTCCAGGCGTCCCGTGGCTGGCTGTGCAGGTACCAATAGTTGTCGGCGATATGCTCAGGATTGAGAATGCCGTCCTCATCCTTGGTCGCGTATTTTTCCGGGAAATTGTTGCGGATAAAGTCGGTATCGATTGCGCCATCCACTACGACGTGGGCGACATGGATGTTCATCGGCCCCAGTTCGCGGGCCATGCTTTGCGCCAAGGCGCGAATCCCGTGCTTGGCACCGGCGAAGGCGGCGAAACCCGCGGCGCCGCGCAAGCCAGCAGTGGCGCCGGTGAACAGGATCGTGCCCCGTTGGCGGGTGACCATGCGCTTGGCCACTTCACGGGCGTTGAGAAACCCTGAGAAACAGGCCATTTCCCAAATCTTGAAATACTTGCGGGCGGTTTCCTCGAGGATGCTGCACGGCACATTGGCGCCGATATTGAAGACGAACGCTTCGATGGGGCCGAGCTCGGTTTCGATCTGCTCGATGAGCGCCATCACGTCTTCTTCATTGCGCGCATCACAGGCAAAACCGTGCGCCTGGCCACCACTGGCGGTGATGGACTCTACCAATGGCTGGAGTTTGTCTGCGCTGCGACGTGTGACGCAGGCGATATACCCTTCACGGGCAAAACGTTTGGCAATGGCGCCGCCGGTGGCATCGCCCGCGCCGACGACCAATACGATCTTCTTGTTATGAATAGCGGTGGTCATGGATATCGCCCTTTGCTGAACGGTCATTGACTGACAAACGTTAGCAGCATCGCAGCGAAACGCCTATCGGACTACGCAAGCCTGATAGGAAGGGAAAGATTACTTGCAGATGACGATCATGCTGCGGCTGGTATAGCCGGCGGGGTTGAGGCCGAAGGGATAGTCACCGGGCTCTTCCACCGCATCCCCTGACTTGGCGATGACCTTATAACCCTTGGGCGCGCACGAATTGGCGGCGCTGGCGTAGCACTTGTCCCACGAGGAGGAGAGTCCTGAACAGTTGATATGCAGTCCTTTCTTGCCGTGTTTCGTCTGGGGTTTCGAGGTCGCTGCGCAGCCCGCAATTGCAAGTACGGCGATCAGTATCAAAATTCGTTTCATTGCTGTCCTTAATAGCGGCCCCGGATCTGTGCCTGGGTCTGCCTGCCTTCGCTTTTGCTTGAAGCGTTCTGATATCCCTATCTGAAAAAATCCATGTCTGACACTGAGTTACGTGGCCTAAACATGGCCTAATTGAGCGGCAAATACCAGACCTTCGTCAAATCTCGTTTCAATCCGCTGCGACCGCGGGCTTGGCGGTGCTGCCCATGGTCATGGTCGCGCCGATGGAAGCCAGAATGATGCACAGGATAGCCATCCACTGTGACAGGGAAAGGTATTCCTGAAGAAACAACAGGCCGGACAGCGCACCGATCGCGGGTTCAATGCTCATCAACGTACCGAAGGTCCGGGCTGGTATCCGTGTGAGGGCGACCATCTCAAGGGTGTAAGGCAGGGCGGTGGACAGAATGGCGACTCCGATGGCCACGGGAATCAATGAGGGTGTCAGTAACGCAGCGCCAGCGTGAACAATACCGATGGGGGCGACGAACAGGGCGGCAATCATCACGCCCAAAGCAGCGGTCTGCACCCCATTGTCAGCACCAGCCTTCTGGCCGAACAGAATGTACAGCGCCCAGCAGACGCCAGCACCGAGGGCATAACTTGCGCCGACCAGATCGATGCCCGCGCTCGTGGCGCCTATCGGAATCAATAACAGTAAACCCAGGGCTGCCAGAGCAATCCATAGAAAGTCGATCGCTCGACGTGAGGCGTAAATAGCGACCGCCAAGGGGCCGGTGAACTCCAGGGCTACGGCGATACCCAAGGGGACAGTGCGCAAGGACATATAGAAGAGGAAATTCATGCCGCCCAACGCCATCCCGTAGACGATAACGGTGCGCAAGGATTTCGCAGTGAGCTTCGCTCGCCATGGGCGCAATATCAGCAGCATGATCACACTGGCAAAGATCAGTCGCAGGGTGGTCGTTCCTTGAGCACCGATAACCGGGAACATGCTTTTGGCCAGGGAGGCTCCGGACTGGATTGATGCCATGGCTATCAAGAGCAGGCCAACCGAGAACAGGGTCGAGGCAAGACTGCGGGGGTGGTCATTCATTGCGTGGCATCGTCCGAAGTAGCAAGCGAGAGTATTGTTGTATGTGTTGGGCAATATACTGCGCATTCGTTGCGAGCGCGTCTATATATAAGCAGGGTTTTTGAACATCCTGATAGAAAAACAAAATCAGGGCTTGACGGCAGATTCTGGACGTCTATAATTCGCCCCACTTCCGGCGCAGTCGAAACGGAAAACTCCTTGGTAAACAATGAGTTATGCGGTTTTCGGCAGCGGTTACGCTTCAGTTCATCGAAGCCAGAAGGAGTTGAAAGAGCGGTGTTGTTTGGCTCTTTTGACGGTTCGATCTTCTCGGTCGAAAGCGGAGAAAAAGAGGTGTTGACAGCAGCGAGTAACGCTGTAGAATTCGCCTCCCGCTAACGAGAGATCGGAAGCGCAAGTGGTTGAAGTTGTTGAAGATTCCCAAGCGAAACTTTGAAAACTTCTGAAAATAACCGCTTGACAGTAACAGAGGCTGCTGTAGAATGCGCGCCTCGGTTGAGACGAAAGGTCTTAACCAACCGCTCTTTAACAACTGAATCAAGCAATTCGTGTGGGTGCTTGTGGAGTCAGACTGATAGTCAACAAGATTATCAGCATCACAAGTTACTCCGCGAGAAATCAAAGATGTAACCAACGATTGCTGAGCCAAGTTTAGGGTTTCTTAAAAACCCAAAGATGTTTGAACTGAAGAGTTTGATCATGGCTCAGATTGAACGCTGGCGGCAGGCCTAACACATGCAAGTCGAGCGGTAGAGAGGTGCTTGCACCTCTTGAGAGCGGCGGACGGGTGAGTAATGCCTAGGAATCTGCCTGGTAGTGGGGGATAACGCTCGGAAACGGACGCTAATACCGCATACGTCCTACGGGAGAAAGCAGGGGACCTTCGGGCCTTGCGCTATCAGATGAGCCTAGGTCGGATTAGCTAGTTGGTGAGGTAATGGCTCACCAAGGCGACGATCCGTAACTGGTCTGAGAGGATGATCAGTCACACTGGAACTGAGACACGGTCCAGACTCCTACGGGAGGCAGCAGTGGGGAATATTGGACAATGGGCGAAAGCCTGATCCAGCCATGCCGCGTGTGTGAAGAAGGTCTTCGGATTGTAAAGCACTTTAAGTTGGGAGGAAGGGCAGTTACCTAATACGTAATTGTTTTGACGTTACCGACAGAATAAGCACCGGCTAACTCTGTGCCAGCAGCCGCGGTAATACAGAGGGTGCAAGCGTTAATCGGAATTACTGGGCGTAAAGCGCGCGTAGGTGGTTCGTTAAGTTGGATGTGAAAGCCCCGGGCTCAACCTGGGAACTGCATTCAAAACTGACGAGCTAGAGTATGGTAGAGGGTGGTGGAATTTCCTGTGTAGCGGTGAAATGCGTAGATATAGGAAGGAACACCAGTGGCGAAGGCGACCACCTGGACTGATACTGACACTGAGGTGCGAAAGCGTGGGGAGCAAACAGGATTAGATACCCTGGTAGTCCACGCCGTAAACGATGTCAACTAGCCGTTGGGAGCCTTGAGCTCTTAGTGGCGCAGCTAACGCATTAAGTTGACCGCCTGGGGAGTACGGCCGCAAGGTTAAAACTCAAATGAATTGACGGGGGCCCGCACAAGCGGTGGAGCATGTGGTTTAATTCGAAGCAACGCGAAGAACCTTACCAGGCCTTGACATCCAATGAACTTTCCAGAGATGGATGGGTGCCTTCGGGAACATTGAGACAGGTGCTGCATGGCTGTCGTCAGCTCGTGTCGTGAGATGTTGGGTTAAGTCCCGTAACGAGCGCAACCCTTGTCCTTAGTTACCAGCACGTCATGGTGGGCACTCTAAGGAGACTGCCGGTGACAAACCGGAGGAAGGTGGGGATGACGTCAAGTCATCATGGCCCTTACGGCCTGGGCTACACACGTGCTACAATGGTCGGTACAGAGGGTTGCCAAGCCGCGAGGTGGAGCTAATCCCAGAAAACCGATCGTAGTCCGGATCGCAGTCTGCAACTCGACTGCGTGAAGTCGGAATCGCTAGTAATCGCGAATCAGAATGTCGCGGTGAATACGTTCCCGGGCCTTGTACACACCGCCCGTCACACCATGGGAGTGGGTTGCACCAGAAGTAGCTAGTCTAACCTTCGGGAGGACGGTTACCACGGTGTGATTCATGACTGGGGTGAAGTCGTAACAAGGTAGCCGTAGGGGAACCTGCGGCTGGATCACCTCCTTAATCGACGACATCAGCTGCTCCATAAGTTCCCACACGAATTGCTTGATTCATTGAAGAAGACGATAAGAAGCAGCCCGAAATTGGGTCTGTAGCTCAGTTGGTTAGAGCGCACCCCTGATAAGGGTGAGGTCGGCAGTTCGAATCTGCCCAGACCCACCAATTTTGTGTGGGAAACGCCTGTAGAAATACGGGGCCATAGCTCAGCTGGGAGAGCGCCTGCCTTGCACGCAGGAGGTCAACGGTTCGATCCCGTTTGGCTCCACCACTACTGCTTCTGTTTGTTGAAAGCTTAGAAATGAGCATTCCATCCTGGTGATGGTGAATGTTGATTTCTAGTCTTTGGCTAGATCGTTCTTTAAAAATTTGGGTATGTGATAGAAAGATAGACTGAACACTACTTTCACTGGTAGTGGATCAGGCTAAGGTAAAATTTGTGAGTTGCTCTTTATGAGCAAGCATCGAATTTTCGGCGAATGTCGTCTTCACAGTATAACCAGATTGCTTGGGGTTATATGGTCAAGTGAAGAAGCGCATACGGTGGATGCCTTGGCAGTCAGAGGCGATGAAAGACGTGGTAGCCTGCGAAAAGCTTCGGGGAGTCGGCAAACAGACTTTGATCCGGAGATGTCTGAATGGGGGAACCCACCTAACATAAGTTAGGTATCTTAAGCTGAATACATAGGCTTAAGAAGCGAACCAGGGGAACTGAAACATCTAAGTACCCTGAGGAAAAGAAATCAACCGAGATTCCCTTAGTAGTGGCGAGCGAACGGGGACTAGCCCTTAAGTGGCTTTGAGATTAGCGGAACGCTCTGGAAAGTGCGGCCATAGTGGGTGATAGCCCTGTACGCGAAAATCTCTTGGCCATGAAATCGAGTAGGACGGAGCACGAGAAACTTTGTCTGAATATGGGGGGACCATCCTCCAAGGCTAAATACTACTGACTGACCGATAGTGAACTAGTACCGTGAGGGAAAGGCGAAAAGAACCCCGGAGAGGGGAGTGAAATAGATCCTGAAACCGTATGCGTACAAGCAGTGGGAGCCCACTTTGTTGGGTGACTGCGTACCTTTTGTATAATGGGTCAGCGACTTATTTTCAGTGGCGAGCTTAACCGAATAGGGGAGGCGTAGCGAAAGCGAGTCTTAATAGGGCGTCTAGTCGCTGGGAATAGACCCGAAACCGGGCGATCTATCCATGGGCAGGTTGAAGGTTGGGTAACACTAACTGGAGGACCGAACCGACTACCGTTGAAAAGTTAGCGGATGACCTGTGGATCGGAGTGAAAGGCTAATCAAGCTCGGAGATAGCTGGTTCTCCTCGAAAGCTATTTAGGTAGCGCCTCATGTATCACTGTAGGGGGTAGAGCACTGTTTCGGCTAGGGGGTCATCCCGACTTACCAAACCGATGCAAACTCCGAATACCTACAAGTGCCGAGCATGGGAGACACACGGCGGGTGCTAACGTCCGTCGTGAAAAGGGAAACAACCCAGACCGTCAGCTAAGGTCCCAAAGTTATGGTTAAGTGGGAAACGATGTGGGAAGGCTTAGACAGCTAGGAGGTTGGCTTAGAAGCAGCCACCCTTTAAAGAAAGCGTAATAGCTCACTAGTCGAGTCGGCCTGCGCGGAAGATGTAACGGGGCTCAAACCATACACCGAAGCTACGGGTATCACTTAGGTGATGCGGTAGAGGAGCGTTCTGTAAGCCTGTGAAGGTGAGTTGAGAAGCTTGCTGGAGGTATCAGAAGTGCGAATGCTGACATGAGTAACGACAATGGGTGTGAAAAACACCCACGCCGAAAGACCAAGGTTTCCTGCGCAACGTTAATCGACGCAGGGTTAGTCGGTCCCTAAGGCGAGGCTGAAAAGCGTAGTCGATGGAAAACAGGTTAATATTCCTGTACTTCTGGTTATTGCGATGGAGGGACGGAGAAGGCTAGGCCAGCTTGGCGTTGGTTGTCCAAGTTTAAGGTGGTAGGCTGGAATCTTAGGTAAATCCGGGATTCCAAGGCCGAGAGCTGATGACGAGTGTTCTTTTAGAACACGAAGTGGTTGATGCCATGCTTCCAAGAAAAGCTTCTAAGCTTCAGGTAACCAGGAACCGTACCCCAAACCGACACAGGTGGTTGGGTAGAGAATACCAAGGCGCTTGAGAGAACTCGGGTGAAGGAACTAGGCAAAATGGCACCGTAACTTCGGGAGAAGGTGCGCCGGTGAGGGTGAAGCATTTACTGCGTAAGCCCACGCCGGTCGAAGATACCAGGCCGCTGCGACTGTTTATTAAAAACACAGCACTCTGCAAACACGAAAGTGGACGTATAGGGTGTGACGCCTGCCCGGTGCCGGAAGGTTAATTGATGGGGTTAGCTAACGCGAAGCTCTTGATCGAAGCCCCGGTAAACGGCGGCCGTAACTATAACGGTCCTAAGGTAGCGAAATTCCTTGTCGGGTAAGTTCCGACCTGCACGAATGGCGTAACGATGGCGGCGCTGTCTCCACCCGAGACTCAGTGAAATTGAAATCGCTGTGAAGATGCAGTGTATCCGCGGCTAGACGGAAAGACCCCGTGAACCTTTACTATAGCTTTGCACTGGACTTTGAATTTGCTTGTGTAGGATAGGTGGGAGGCTTTGAAGCGTGGACGCCAGTTCGCGTGGAGCCAACCTTGAAATACCACCCTGGCAACTTTGAGGTTCTAACTCAGGTCCGTTATCCGGATCGAGGACAGTGTATGGTGGGTAGTTTGACTGGGGCGGTCTCCTCCTAAAGAGTAACGGAGGAGTACGAAGGTGCGCTCAGACCGGTCGGAAATCGGTCGTAGAGTATAAAGGCAAAAGCGCGCTTGACTGCGAGACAGACACGTCGAGCAGGTACGAAAGTAGGTCTTAGTGATCCGGTGGTTCTGTATGGAAGGGCCATCGCTCAACGGATAAAAGGTACTCCGGGGATAACAGGCTGATACCGCCCAAGAGTTCATATCGACGGCGGTGTTTGGCACCTCGATGTCGGCTCATCACATCCTGGGGCTGAAGCCGGTCCCAAGGGTATGGCTGTTCGCCATTTAAAGTGGTACGCGAGCTGGGTTTAGAACGTCGTGAGACAGTTCGGTCCCTATCTGCCGTGGACGTTTGAGATTTGAGAGGGGCTGCTCCTAGTACGAGAGGACCGGAGTGGACGAACCTCTGGTGTTCCGGTTGTCACGCCAGTGGCATTGCCGGGTAGCTATGTTCGGAATAGATAACCGCTGAAAGCATCTAAGCGGGAAACTAGCCTCAAGATGAGATCTCACTGGGACCTTGAGTCCCCTGAAGGGCCGTCGAAGACTACGACGTTGATAGGTTGGGTGTGTAAGCGCTGTGAGGCGTTGAGCTAACCAATACTAATTGCCCGTGAGGCTTGACCATATAACACCCAAGCAATTTGCTGACCTGAAGAGGCACCAGATTGCGGTGTGTGAAGACGCAAGAACCGAAAGTTCGATACTCACAAAACACCAGGCTATCACCTACCCAATTTGCTGAAGCGCGGCCACCAGGCCACGATTCGGTACCCGAATTTCTTGACGACCATAGAGCATTGGAACCACCTGATCCCATCCCGAACTCAGCAGTGAAACGATGCATCGCCGATGGTAGTGTGGGGTTTCCCCATGTGAGAGTAGGTCATCGTCAAGATCAAATTCCGAAACCCCTATCTGCGTACGCAGGTAGGGGTTTTGTTTTGTCCGCAGGAAAGTACCGTGGTGGCTGCATCGAGCTGCATCGAGTTGCATCGAGTTGCATTGTTCATAGTTTCGGTAGAACGGGCGCTAAGTAACCACGCCGTTTTTTGGGTTGGTCTGTCATCTCGGTCATGATCGAAAACGGCGAGGCCGACGGTCGCGTCGCCGGTCCCGTGGGTATGGCAGATCATGAGTGCCTTGCTGCTCGATCAGGATGGTCATTTGAAGCCGCAATAAGCCGTGCCGGGCAAAGCTCCGGGAGATCCTCACGTCCAAGGATCACTAACAAGACGATAAGCAACCTGTTACGGTCTTGAGACACCCATTATTGAGGATTAGAATTTTCCGGATAATGGGTGAATGAGGGAGCATTTGCCCGGCCATACACCTGGCGTGAAGGAGGTAGCAATGTTCCTTTCAACCCTGGAAATTCAAAACATCATTGAACATAGTTTTTTGCCGGCTGTGTGCACTTGCAGCATGGAAGCGGACCAGTCCCTGACAATTAGGGTCTGCGATTGCATGACCGGGAAAGTGGATTTGGTGGCCACCCATGTTCCGGTATGGACACTGGATAGCCCCCACGCGATCGCGTCACTGGTGGCTGATATGCGGCAAGAAATCGAGACTCATAAAATCGAGGCTCGTAAAGGCTTCCACGCACCGTTTCACCGTTGAGTCTGCGTCACGCCGCACCACGTGGGCGGGTGCGGCGTGTCTCCCGAAGCCGAGAAGGAAGACTCGGCCACCGCCGAACACTCTATAGCCTGAAGCAGATCGGTAACATTAAGTTGTCGGGTGGATTTTTGAATAACACACAATTCATGTACCACCGAAGGCCCCTGCAGGAGCGAGGCTTGCCCGCGAAGAGGCCCTTAAGAACACCGCAGCATCAAGCCCCTGGCACCGGACAACTCAAATCCCCTTCCTGACACTTCAAGTAGGTCTTGAACGACTCGACCCGCGTCTTGGTCAGCTCAGTGTTGCAGTTACTGTAGATCAGCGGATATACACTGCCCCCTGCCACTCCGGACGCCGAGAACTTGCACTCGGCATCGCGAAACGCAATCCATGAGCGCTGTGCACCGATCAACAGCTTTTTCGCGTCGGGGTCGTCCTTCAAGCGTGTGGTGATTTGCTGGTAAAGCGCATTCAGCTCCTTGTCGGCGGCCTTGTTCCGCTGCGCCGCGCATTGATTCAACGTCGACTGGTCAGTGGCGTTGTCGCAGTCGATGGCATACGCAAAGGGGGTAAACAGCAGCGGCGTAAACGCAAGGAGAAAACGTGAGGGCATGAGAGGCTCGCTGTGATGATGGAAGGTTGGGGCAGTGTAGCGGGGCGCCGCCAGTCAACAAATCAGCAGCCTGATGCTGCACTTGTGGCGTGTCCGGAAACTATGTCTGCCATTCAGGACATTTCTTATTCGATTCATATTCAAGCCAGGGCACGTCATGGGATGTCCAGATGTGAGCCTGAGGTATCATTTTCGGATCATCATCGAGTGTCGCCACGCGAACGATTACATGGGGTTGGGCCAAGCGCTCTGCCATCAGATGCGATCCGCAGATCGGACAGAAATGCCGAAGCTTGCCCGGCGACGACTCATAGGTGCTTAGCCGGTCCTGTCCTTTTATCCAGCGAAAATGCTCACGCATGACCCCGGCCGTCGAGGCGAATGCCGCTGCGTGTGCCTTGCGACAGGTTTGGCAGTGGCAATGAGTGATGGGCATGTCGAGGCTATCAAGTTCGTACTCGATGGCTTTGCACAAGCAGCTGCCATGCAAGTTATTCATGGGGGCTTTCCTGGTTGCGTGGCTGAGATGGCGGCAGCGGTGGCTGCTCGAAGCAGGGCGTCAGCCGTGGCCTCGATGTCTTCGCGCTGATGCAATTTCGCCAGCCACCCGTCAGGGATGGCCTGAACACCGTAGTGAGCCCCGGCCAACTGGCCGACGATGGCGGCGGTGGTATCGGCGTCATCGCCCAGGTTTGCGGCTTCGAGAATGGCGGCTTCAAAACTGTCAGTCTGGTGAAAGCACCACAAGGCCGCTTCCAGTGATGCAACGCAGTAACCAGTACCGCAAATATCATCTTTGGATTTTCCGAGGTAATCGCCTCGGGCGATGCTTGCGACCTTTGGTTCCACGAACATTGTCTCCGGCAGGCTCTGCAAATCCTGCTTGGGCGCGCCTTTCAATGCCTTGCGGATCAGCTCAGCAAGTAACTGACAGCATTCAAGTGCCTCTGGCGCCGCATGGGTAGTGCGCGAGCTGTCTGCGGAAAATCTCCTGATCCGGTCGGGGTCAGGAAAGTAGTACAGCACTATTGGCGCTAACCGCATCAGCGAACCGTTGCCGGCTGTATAGGGATCGGTGGAACCTGCGAATGGCTGACCGTTTTTCAGATAACGAGTCAGCGCTTCACGGACGGTCATGCCGATGTCGAAGCATTCGCCGGTCGAACTCAGGTAACCCCATTGCCACCAGTTGAGATAACGGCCCATTTGGTCGGCCGCATCAAAACCTTTTTTGTTCAGCAGGCTTTCTGCCAGGCAAAGTGCCATGGAAGTGTCATCGGTCCATTGCCCTGGCTTCAGATTGAACGGGCCGCCCCCAACCATATCGGTCAGAGGGATAAACGAGCCGCGTGGCTGGAACTCGGCACGGGTGCCAACGGCATCCCCACACGCAAGCCCCAGCAGGGTTGCGCGGTAACGTTCCGTGAGTGAAGGCTGCATGAATCTTCCTTGTAAGGGGGCACGTCTCTGCAAACATTAGCAGTTTCAGCCCGCTGACTTCCCCCTTCAAACCAGAACTTATGGCCAAAACTGAGGCCGAATATTTCAGGCTCGCTCGATTGCGACGCGCGTTTGATACAACTTTCAGGTTGGTCTTATGGTCTTTACAGGCCTACTGTTCACTACAGGAGGTGACTTATGAACCCAGCATCAGATCGCATCGAAAGGAAGATCCTGCTCAAGGCGCCGCGCTCGCAGGTATGGCGCGTGCTGGCCAATGCCGAAGTCTTCGGTCAATGGTTCGGCGTGGCGCTCGAAGGCAAGCGCTTTGTCGCCGGAGAGTGGACTCAGGGGCAGATCACTTATCCTGGTTATGAGCACTTGTTGTGGAATGTGCTGGTGGAGCGTGTCGAGCCGGAGCGGGTGTTTTCGTTTCGCTGGCACCCGTATGCAGTCGATCCCGAAACCGACTATTCCCAAGAACCCACTACGCTGGTGAAATTCGAACTCCAGGATATGGACGAAGGCACATTGTTGACGGTCGTCGAGTCCGGTTTCGATCACATCCCTCAGTCGCGCCGGCTAAAGGCGTTCCGCATGGACAGCCGGGGTTGGGATGAGCAGATGAGTAATATCGAACAATTTCTGGAAACGAATGCCAAGACTCATGAGCGTCAGGGAGGTTAATGGCTGCAAGCCATGAGACTCGTGGCTTTAACGCATGATGGCCGAGACATCTTAGGGGGTTTGGAGGCGCGGCTATAGCGAATGTCTTACACGCGGTAGTAGCTATGTCGTCTATTGCGGATTGGATCCGAAGGGTAATCTAGCTCCATCAACTGAAGCACAGGAAGTGCTCCAGGGTCACGGATGATCGACCATAGCAAGGATCGCTGCCGACAGGGAGTCGATATGGTCTTGGGAAAAACCCGCTTCGGCGGGTTTTTTTTCGTCTTTAGAAAACTGAAACCCGATCTCCTGTAGTGCAGGTTTCAGGTGTTGAATGGTCAATGGCTTACACGCAGCCAGTGGTATGTCGTCTTTTTAAGCTTCACCGATACGTCTAATCTGGATCCATCAACTGAAGCACAGGACGTGCTCAGGATCACGGATGATCGACCATACGCCAGGATGGCTGCCGACAGGATGTCGCAATGGTCTTGAGAAACCCGCTTCGGCGGGTTTTTTTATGGGCGTCAGAAAAGTCTGTCAGATGTCCACGACTTCACGCAGTGTCTCCAAGGCGCGCTCCAACACGTCGAGGCTGATCGATCCCATGGCCACCCGCAGTGCAGGAGGCACATGAGTGGTCGTGGCAAAGGGTTCGGCGCTGGTCACCTGCACGCCTTTACGTTCCAACTCGGCAACAACCGTTTCCGCCCGTAATCCTTCGGGCAATTTGAGCCAAAGGTAGTAGGAACCGGGATGCGCCACCAGCTCGCAATTTTTCAGTATTTGCCGAGCCAGGTCCTGTCGTTGCCGGGCGTCCCGGCGCTTTTGCTCTTCGAGATTGTCGACTTCGCCGCTATCGATCCAGTGGCAGGCCAGTGCGACAGTCAGCGACGGGGTGCTCCATGTCGACACGCGGATGGCTTGTTCCAGCACCGGCATCATCGCTTTCGGTGCAACGATAAAACCAATGCGCAGGCCCGAGGCAACGCTTTTCGACAGGCCGCTGATATACAGTGTGCGCTGCGGGGCCAAGGTAAACAGCGGTTTGGGCGCGGGTTCTGCGAGGAAGGCATAGGCGCCGTCTTCGATGATCAGAAAGTCGTAGCGTTCGGCCAATTGCACCAGGCGTTCACGGTCGGCGATGGACATCACCGTCCCCAACGGATTGTGCATCGTCGGCATGCTGTAGAGCACCCGCACGGGGCGCCGTTTGCACAGCGCTTCCAGGGCGTCAAGATCGGTGTGCCCGGCGATTTGCGGCAGGGCTTCGAGGTCCAGCCGATGGGCCTGAGCCAGAGTTTTAAGGCCAGGGTAGGTGAGGGCGTCGAGGGCCAGAATATCTCCCGGTTTGAGCAGTGCCATCAGCGTCACGGCAAGACCTTGCTGGGCGCCGTTGACGATCAGCACCTGATCGCCCCCCACCCGAATGTCCCGATTGCGTAAATGCCGGGCCGCCGTCTGCCGTTCATGTGCCCGCCCGCCCTGAGGCGCGGAATGCAATAGCGCATCGATATCGCCGGAGGCGGCAATCACTCGCAAACCCTCGCGCAATAACTCGTCCTGACCGGGTACCGACGGGTAATTGAAGGTCAGGTCCACCATGCCGACGCCCAGTGGTTGCTGTTCCAGCCCCAGTCCGCGTGGCAAGGATGTGTCGCGCACAAAGGTGCCACGGCCGGTTTCGCCGACCACCAGGCCGATCGCCTCCAACTCGTGATAGACCCGCAATGCAGTGGCCAGGGCAATCCGCTCGCTCTGCATCAACGCACGAATGGTCGGCAACTGTGTGGCGGGTGGCAGTTCACCGCTGCGAATCTTCCCGGCGAACTGATCCACCAGGCGTTTGTAGCGAATACGGGTCATGGGTGAGAGCTCTTTGTATCTGGATCAATTTTTTGTTTGTATCAGATTGGCGTTCTAATCTACAGGCTTTCCAGGACGGAGACTTCGCTGTGATTGACCCTGCGACCTTATTGATTTTCGTCGGCGCGGTGATGTTGTTGCTGCTGTCGCCCGGGCCGAATATGGCTTTCGTGATCAGTCATGGTGCCAGTTATGGCTGGCGCGGTGGCGTGGCGTCGGGATTAGGCATTGGCTTGGCCGATCTGATTCTGACGGCGCTGACCGCGATGGGGGTTACGGCGCTGGTTGGGAGTTGGCCGCCGGCCTTTGACCTGATCCGGTATGCCGGTGTCCTCTACCTGCTGTGGCTGGCATTCAAGGCATTGCAAAAAACCTCGGCCAGCGGCACGTCGGATGTTGCGCGAGTGCCGCTCAAGACCCTGCTGATTCGGGCGATGCTCAACAGCCTGTTAAACCCCAAGGCTTTGCTGTTTTTCATGGTGTTTCTGCCGCAATTCGTTGATGCCCAGCAAGGGCCGATTGCATTACAGCTTGTGCTGTTGGGCGTGGTGCTGACTCTGGTCAGTGGCGTGTTTCACACCCTGCTCGGGGTTTTCGGCAGCACCGTCAGCCGGCGTATTTCCAGCCTTTCGACATTCGCCAAATGGCAGTCATTGGGGCTGGCCGCGGTACTGCTGTTGCTCGCCGTCCGGTTGGCCCTGATGACTCGTCCGGCCTGACTCATTCACTGAAAAGGAACCTGTGTATGTACATCGCTTCGTTTATCTACAAACCCGGGCAACGGGACGAGGAGTTCAACCGTTTGAGCGCGTTGATCGACGAAGTTGCGATCAGCATCGAAGGGTTTGTCGGCACCCAATCCTGGTGCTCGGCCGATGGCGAGTTGGTCAACGCCAGTTATTACTGGCAGGACGAAACCTCTATACGAGAATTCGCCAGCCATCCCAGGCATCTGGAGGCCAAGCGCCAGTACCGCAAATGGTACGCGAGTTATCAAGTGGTAATCTCGAAAGTGGAGCGGGCTTATGGTGATGGCACGGTCGAGCTGTTTGTGCCCAATGGTCGGCGTGCGGCGAATGCTTGAGGCGTTGCTGGGCTGCATACAAAACGGCAACGGATTTTCCGACCTGAATGGCTGGCTGCGGGGATAGCGCCCGCAGCCGTTTCTTTCACTGGCGGGCGAGTTTCGCCGCTGCACGTTCGGTGATTTCCGAGCGCAGTTTCAACGACGCGGCAGCGCGTTTGCGGGCTTCCTCCAGCACGCTGACCGGTGCTGTCTCAGGGCTACCCGAAGCAAACGGCGGCGCCGGAGCATATTCCAGCTGCAGTTGCACCAGTTGCGCCGTGTCCTTATCAAACAATTCAGCCGCCAGGGTCAGGGCAAAATCGATCCCCGCGGTGATCCCGCCCCCGGTCAGCAGATTGCCGTCGCGCACCACCCGATCGTTCACCGGGATCGCTCCCAAAACTCCGAGCAACTCGTGATACGCCCAGTGAGTGGTGGCGCGTTTGCCCTTGAGTAACCCCGCCGCGCCAAGCACCAGCGCGCCGGTGCAGACTGAAGTGACATATCGCGCCTGGGCGGCCTTTGCCTTGATGAAGGCCAGGGTTTCTTCATCCTCCATCAACGGCCCGACACCGCTGCCGCCAGGAATGCAGATCACATCCAGCGGTGGGCAATCGTCGAAGGTGACGGTCGGTTTCAACACCAGCCCGGTACTCGCGGTGACTGGCATCAGGTCCTTCCAGATCAGGTGCACCTTCACGTCCGGCAGTGAGGCCAGCACGTCATAAGGGCCGGTCAGGTCCAGTTGTTGAACCTGTGGGAACAATAGAAAACCGATCTGCAACGTCATGGCGCTTTTTCTCCTGGTTGGGGTGGACGGCTTTACTCTAGGCTCGTAGGATCTGGCGTATACGCCAATAACCCCACGAATTACGCCAAACATGTCAAACAACCCGAGAACCATTCATGTGCTGGCCTTTGCCAACGTGCAACTGCTCGACGTCACCGGGCCGTTGCAGGTGTTCGCCTCGGCCAACGACATTGTCCGCCAGCAAGGTTTGCCGCCACCCTATGCGCCGTCGGTGATTGCCAGCGGCGGCGGGGCGGTGATGTCGTCGGCGGGATTGGCGCTGTTGGCTGAGCCGCTGCCGGATCGGGGCAGCGACACGTTGATCATTGCCGGTGGCTGGGGCGTTTATGCGGCGGCGCAAGACGAGCCGTTGGTGGCTTGGGTGCGGGAGCATGGGACCGGGTGTCGGCGGGTGTCGTCAGTGTGTACCGGGGCGTTTTTGCTGGCGGCCAGCGGTTGGCTCGATGGCAGGCGAGTGGTCACGCACTGGACCCGCTGCGAACAATTGGCGCAGCAGCACCCCAAACTGCACGTCGAACCTAACCCGATTTTCATCAACGACGGCCCGGTCTGGACCTCGGCCGGGGTCACCGCGGGCATCGACCTGGCCCTGGCGATGGTCGAACAAGACCTCGGCCGAACCATGGCCCTGGACGTCGCCCGGCAATTGGTGGTGTTTCTCAAGCGTCCGGGGGGCCAGTCGCAGTTCAGCGTGACCCTGTCCCTGCAAAAGGAAGGCAACCGCTTCGACGAACTTCATGCCTGGATCAGCGAAAACCTAACCAAGGACCTCGGCATCCCGACCTTGGCCTTACAGGCCGGCATGAGCGAGCGCAGCTTCGTCCGTCACTACCGTGCCGACACCGGCCAGACCCCGGCGCGGGCCATCGAACTGATTCGGGTCGAAACCGCGCGACGTCTACTCAGCGACACCGGTGTGCCGATCAAACGGGTCGCGGTGCAATGCGGATTTGGCAGTGAAGAGACTTTGCGCCGCAGTTTTCTGCGAGCCATGGGCGTAACGCCGCAAGCCTATCGCGAGCGGTTTTCTGTCAGCTCACCAGCAGATCCAGTATTGCCTTGAGCGTCGCCTCGGGCGCTTCCTCCGCAATGTTATGCCCGACACCCGCCAGTACCCGGCGTTCGTAAGGGCCGGTAAAACGCTCGGCGTCTTCATCGATTTCAGATGCGGGGCCGACACCATCATCGGCGCCGCACAGGGAAATCGTCGGCACGCTGATCACCGGTTGTTGGGTCAGCGCTTCTTCCATCCACTCCAGCGCCGGATCACCGGGCGCATACATGAACCGGTGTCGGTACGAGTGAATCACCACCTCGACGAAATCCGGATTATCGAAGGCTGGCGCGCTCAAGGGATAACGTTCGGCATTTTTGGCCCAGGTCGGCGACCACAACGTCCAGAGCAGTTCGCACAGTGCCCGGCGGTTTTGGGTCAAACCTTCAGCACCGCGCGGGGTGTGGAAGTAGTACTGATACCAGAGACGATGTTCAGTCTCCGGATCCAGAGGCTGGGTAGAGTGGGGAATGTTCTGAAGATTGTAACCGTCCCCGGTCACCAGACAGCGCACTCGCTCCGGCCACAGCGCTGCGACAATGCACGCCGCCCGACCACCCCAGTCGTAACCGCACAGGGCAGCTTGTTTGATGGCGAGGGCGTCCATCAGGTCCAGAAGATCCTGGGCGAGGGCGGCTTGCTGGCCGGAGCGCAGGGTGTCGGGGTTGTTGAACCGGGTCGGGCCGTAGCCGCGCAGGTACGGGACGATCACGCGGTAGCCCTTTGCGGCGAGGGCCGGGGCGATTTCGTCGTAGGCGCGGGGGGAGTAGGGGAAGCCGTGGAGCAGAATGACCGGGTCGCCGGTGGTTGGGCCGTGTGCTTCGTAGGCGAGAATCAAACTTGGAGTTTTGGTGAATTGGATCTGCACGTCCTTGTTCATTGGACACTCCATAGAGGCTGTAATGGGTTATCCGAACAGCACCTTTTGCCAATATTCTTCACTGATGATCGCTATAGGCACACCGCTTTCTCTCAGTTCGACAGCTCTTTTGATCTTGGTCCCATAGGTGCTATGCAGCCATTGGTCATTGCCAATGCTGCCTACCACTAGATAGTGGATCTTCTTGCTGACGGATCCGCCGATAAACCCACCACGTTCAATAATCAGTGATTCGCACTCCTTGCGCGGACCGTAAGCCATGATCCCGGTAAACAGGAACACTCGGTCAGACCAACTTAAAGAGGGCACCGGGTTGTCGAGAGGAAGACTGGTCGGCGCAGTGAACGTTTGGGCAGAACCAATCGGCAGGCCTGCAAACTGGTGAAGCATCTCCAACAGCTCGCCAGACTCCTCGGCATCAAGCACGCCGTCGCTCAGCATGCCGGCGAGGCGTTTGTAGAGGATATTCACCACCGGATCGCCGAGATGGCTTAAATGAGTTTCGATCCAGGTCTTTAGAAACTCGGCTTCCTGCTGGTTGATCGTACCGTCGGCAGCGAGCCCGGCGGCGATTCCCACCAGTGCGTCAGCCGAGCGTCGATCAATCCGTGCTTCGTGGAAGAAACCGCTGTTTTGAAATTCCTGATGCAGGTCCACCATGCGTCCTTCTCCTTAAGCTTCCACGTCCGCCACCTGATTGAAATACTTCGACCGATCCGGCGTAAACGTCACGACCATTTTGGTTCTGGAACAGGTCAACGCCCGTTCTGCGCTCAAATCAATATCCAGATCTTCCCCGCGCAACCCCTGCCATTGGGCGAGGTATTTGAGGGATCCGTATTTTTCGAGTTTTTTCAGGCTGCGGCTGATGCCACCTTTCCAGCCCAGCACCGGGAGTTCGCCGATGAGGCATTGCTGGGCGAGATCGGGGAAGCGGACGGCACGTTGGCGGCCGATTTCCCAGCATTTGATCAGGCCTTTGTCGTGGCCTTCCCATAATTCATCCCGGTTCAGGCCTGATCGGAGTGGGGTGTCGATGCTGCGATGGATACGCTGGGTCATTCTGGTTCCTTGAATTCGGGTTTTGTTGGACAGCTCCGCTGTGCCCGTTGACGTGGATGGTAGGGATGGATGTAGGCGCTGGCAACAAGGTATTTCCAGATGTAGGAATGCGTTACCGCGTCTTGATTGGGCTGGTTTTGTTTAGTGATTGTAGGTTCGGCCTACCTGGTTCTGTGGCGAGGGGGCTTGCCCCCGTTCGGCTGCGCAGCGGCCGCAAAGCCAGCAAATGCGGTGCTTCTGGAGGAATGGGGTTGCAAATTTTAGGGCCGCTGCGCGCCCCAACGGGAGCAAGCTCCCTCGCCACAGGAGGTCAGCAGTGTCAGATGGAGCGTGTTTAAGTTAATCAGGCGTAGCCTCGGTCCTACAAAAAACGTCGTAAAAGGGGATATTTCCGACGAGTTTTGGCGGTTGTAGGTTAGGAAAGGGAGCCGATAGGCTTTGGGGGTCGCTGCAAATTCAGCGACCGGGTTTGGTCACCCGTGCAATGTCAGGCGTACAAGCGCCAACGTGAGCATGTCGGCGCTTTTTCTTGTGCTTATCGGTATGCTTCGCGGTGGGCTGTGCGCGGGGCACTTTCGAGTGCGCCGGGTGCCTGACTTCCCGGTTGACCAACCTGCGTACCGCCCACCACCCATCGTTTGGTCACGACGGCGGTGAGCTTCATGAATGTCAGGAGTTACACCATGATGAAAGACAGTCCCAATCCCCCAGAAACCGACAACGTTTCCCCCTACGAATCCCTCGATTCGAAAAAACTCCACGACGCCGCTGAACGCGCGCTCGACCACTACCTCAAACCCACCCCGAAAAAAAACGAAGGCCGCAAGCCAAGCAAAATGTTTCTGGTTGCACCGGATATGGATAACGAAAGCCTGCTGGCCCATGTTTGCGAATCACTGGCCTCAGCCAGCGTCATGACCAGCGACATTGCCGCCTATGTCGATGCTCCGCAGCGGCACACGCTCCTGGCGATTCAGCAGGTCATCATGCTGGCCGAACTGGCGGTGAATCGGGTGCTCGATAACGTCGACGTACCGAAGCCTGCGCCACACAGCTGATCCCCTGTGGGAGCGGGCTTGCTCGCGAAAGCGGTGTGTCAGGCGACATCAATGTTGAATGTGAAATCGCCTTCGCGAGCAAGCCCGCTCCCACAGTTGAACGGTGTACATCTGTAGTAGCGAAGAAGACGACCCGGTCTCAAGGCTGCCAAAAATTTTTCTCCCCGCTCAACTTTCTGTTCAGGAAACTTGCCGCGCTGATCAGCGCCAGGTGCGTCAGTGCTTGTGGTGTGTTGCCCAGATGTCGGGCATGGCTGTCGAATTCTTCGGCATACAGCCCCAACGGGTTGGCGTACTTCAGCAATTGCTCGAATTCCAGGTGGGCCTTCTCCACCTGGCCGGCCCGGGCCAGGCATTCGACGTACCAGAACGAGCACGCGGCGAAGGCGCCTTCGGTACCGGGCAGGCCGTCGATCCGGCCATCGTCGTTGCGGTAGCGGTAGACCATGCCTGCGCGCACCAGGGTTTTCTCGATGGCTTCGAGGGTCGCTATCCAGCGCGGATCCTTGGCGCTGACGAAGCGCACCAGCGGCATCAGCAGCATCGAGCCGTCGAGGCCGGTGCCACCGATGTGCTGGACGAAATGCCCGCGTTCTTCGTTCCAGAAATTGCTCCAGATGTCGGTGTAGATCGCTTGACGGGTCTGGTCCCAGCGGGCGAACGGGGCGGGCAGCGAACGTTTGGAGGCTAGCCGGATAGCGCGGTCCACCGCCACCCAACACATCAGTCGCGAGTGCAGGAAATGATACTGCTCGCCGCGCATTTCCCAGATGCCGACGTCTTTTTGCTGCCAGGTTGCGCAGACCTGATCGACCACTTCCACGGTGTGTTTCCAGCCTTCATGGGAAATCGCTTCACCGTGCTTATTGACCAGATACACCGCGTCCAACAGCTCGCCGAAGATGTCGAGCTGGATTTGATCGTAGGCTTGATTACCGATGCGTACCGGTGTCGCGCCACCGTGACCGGCCAAGTGTGGAAGTTCAACTTCCGGCAGTTCCTGACGGCCATCGATGGCGTAGAGGATGTTGAGTTTCATGGTTTTGCCGTGACAATCCCTGACTCGACCGCGCAACCAGCGCGTATAGGCGTTGGCTTCCTCGACGAAGCCCAGGCGCATGAAGGCATAGACGGTGAACGAGGCGTCGCGGATCCAGGTGTAGCGGTAGTCCCAGTTGCGTTCGCCGCCGGGCGTTTCCGGGAGGCCGAAGGTGGCGGCGGCGAGGATGGCGCCGTGTTTGCGCGAGGTCAGCAGCTTAAGGGCCAGGGCCGAGCGATTGACCATTTCTCGCCAGCGACCGCGATAATTGGACTGGCCGATCCAGTCGCGCCAGAATTTCAGGGTGCGCTCCAGGCACAGCGCGGCGGCCCCTTCCTTGAAGCGCGCATCGTCAACGCCGCCGAGCAAAAACTCGGCGCTCTGGTCCTGTTCGAGGCTGAATTGGGCGACGGCCGCATGGCCCTCGATGCGTAAGGATTGATTCGAACACAGCTGCATGGCTGGCTGGCCGGTGGCCTCGAAATACACACTCCGATCACGTGCGCGGGCCTTGGTGTGAGCCCGGGCATAGTCATGTCGCACGGCGCAGCGCATACGGATTGTCGCTTGTCCGCTGACCACGCGCACCCGACGCATCAGCATCGGCAAATCATCTTCGCTGTCGCCGATGGGCAGCAGGTCGGTGACTTCGACCACCGCGTGATCGCTGAGCCAGCGGGTTTGCAAGACGTTGGTATCGGGCAGGTAAATCTGTTCGCGACGAGCGTCGGGCAGGTCCGGGGCGAGTTGGAAGATGCCGGCTTCGGGGCTGTCCAGCAGCGCGCAGAAAATCGACGGACTGTCGAATTCCGGCCAGCAGAAAAAGTCCACGCTGCCCTTGTCGTTGACCAGCGCGGCGCTGCGCATGTCGCCAATGATGCCGTGGGCGTCGATGGCGCTTTGTCGTTCGAACGGATCAACCATTGCCGCCGTGCTCCGGGAATGAGGATCTAACTAGCTGACCGGTTTGAGCCCCAGAGAGTTCATTTGCCGGCAAACCGCAGGTAGCTTATCCATCCAACAGACTAATTCTGATCACAACTCATCCGTTCTCCTAAACAGATAACCAATCGAGGTAAATGCGGTGACAAAGCTGACACTGCTGTGCCTGCCCTATTCGGGCGCCAGCGCCATGGTCTATAGCCGCTGGCGGCGCCAGTTGCCGCCGTGGCTGCACTTGCAGCCGGTGGAGTTGCCGGGGCGGGGCGTTCGTTATGACGAACCCTTGCAGACCGACATGCGCGCCCTGGCCCTGCAGTTGGCCAGGGAACACAAGCCGTCCCTGCATGGCCCCTATGCCTTGTTCGGTCACAGCCTGGGGGCGTTGCTGGCCTGCGAGATGGCCCACGCCTTTCGTGCCCTCGGCGCTGCGGAGCCGGTGGCGCTGTTTGCTTCTGGCACGGCCGCCCCGACGATGCGCAGCGACTATGACCGTGGCTTCGCCGAACCCCAAAGTGACGAACAGTTGATCGAGCAGCTGCGCACCTTCCAAGGCACCAGCGAGGAGGTGTTGGCCAATCAGGAGTTGATGAGCCTGATGCTGCCGATTCTGCGCGCCGATTTCATGCTCTGCGGGCGCTTCCGACCGATGCAGCGTCCGCTGCTTAAGTGCCCCGTGCACGTGCTCGGCGGCAAGGAAGACAGGGCCACCACCGAGCAATTGATCGGCTGGAGCCAGGAAACCCTGGGCAGTTTCTCGGTGGACATGATGACCGGCGGCCATTTCTTCATTCATGAGCATGAAGCCAAGGTGCTGCGAATTATCAAGAATCATCTGGAAGTCCATCACCGGCGTCATGCGCAGTTGGCCGCGCCGGTTTTTTAGCGCGCGCGGTTCGCTTTATCGAGTGTTAACAGGAGGCCCGTCATGGGTGTTGCCGTGGGTTTTGCCGTTCGGCCGTTGCTGCCGGCGCGGGGTCGCTTGCCGCTGTTGGTGGAAGCGACCGAGCCGAATACCAGCCTGTTGGCGGTGTTCGATGAATTGAATGAGTTGGTGGATGAGCATTTGCTGCGTGATGGCGGCATTCTGTTTCGCGGGTTCCAGTTGGACGGTGCCGAGCAGTTCCGCCAATTCGCCGCCGGCTTCGGCCATCCGCTGCTCAATTACGAGTTCGGTTCGACGCCGCGCACCAACGTCACGCAAGGGGTCTACACCTCTACCGAATACCCGGCGCATCAGAGCATCCCGTTGCACAACGAGCAGGCCTATTCCCGGGATTGGCCGATGAAAATCTGGTTCTACAGCATGATCGCCGCCACCTCGGGCGGTGAAACGCCGATTGCTGACAGCCGTGAAGTCTATCGTCGCATCCCTGTCGCAATCCGCGAGCGCTTCATCAGCAAAGGCCTGATGTACGTGCGCAATTTCGGCAACGGGCTGGACGTGGCCTGGGAGCAAGTGTTCAACACCGAAGACCGCGAGGTGGCCGAGGCCTACTGCAAGGCCCACGGTATCATTTGCGAATGGAAGGACGACGGAGAATTGCGCACTCGCCAGACGTGCCAGGCGGTGGCGTGTCATCCGGTGACCGGCGACAGGGTCTGGTTCAATCAGGCGCACCTGTTCCACATATCCAACCTTCAACCAGAGGTGCGCGAAACCCTGCTGGACATCGTCGATGAAGAAGACCTGCCGCGTAACGTCTACTACGGCGACGGCTCGCCCATCGAGGATGAGGTGCTCAGTGAAATTCGTGCGGTGCTCGATGACTGCGCCATCAGCTTTCCCTGGCAGGAGGGCGATGTGCTGATGCTCGACAACATGCTCTCGGCCCACGCCCGCGCGCCGTTCGAAGGCAAGCGCAAGGTGATTGTCGCGATGGCTGAAGGGCACTCCCAGGACGCGCGCTGATCTGAACAGTCCTTGACGCGCCTGTCGCCGAAGCCAGTCTTGCACCGGCTTCGGCGTTTTTGTTGCGCTGTCCACTGCTCGGTCTAATGCCTGGTGCGGAACCTGTGGGAGCGGGCTTGCTCGCGAAAGCGGTGTGCCCGGCAACATTAATATCGACTGACACGCCCTCTTCGCGAGCAAGCCCGCTCCCACAGGTTCTGCACCTCAACTGACTGGCCGCGTTTGTCGGTGCCGCTAAATCATCGCGCTAGCCATTCGTTCTTGTTGATACGACCGGGCCTCCTGGTCACGCCGCCGATCAGCAAGGACCCCATGCATGAATGCCGCAGACGCACAGAAACTCGCCCGCCGTTTTATCGAACTGCCACAGGACAAGCGCCGCTTGTTTCTGGCCGGCATGGCCCGCGAAGGCATCGATTTTGCGCAGCTTCCCATGACCTGTTGTGTCGGGGTCGGTGAGCGTGACGGCCTGTCCTATGCCCAGCAGCGGATGTGGTTCCTCTGGCAGCTGGACCCGCAAAGCGCGGCATACAACCTGCCGATGGCGGTGCGCCTGAGCGGTGCGTTGCAAACCGAGGCGCTGGAGCGCGCGTTCAGCCTGCTTGTCGCGCGTCATGAGTGCCTGCGCACCACCTTCGGCCAGGAGGGCGAGCGTGCATTCCAGCGAGTGGCCGAACCCCGAGACCTGACACTGGCGATCAACGATCTGAGTGCCTTGCCTGAAGATCGGCGCTGGCCGCAGGCGCAACAGCACATGATGGCTGAAGCCACTCAGGCCTTCGATTTGCAACAGGGCCCGCTGCTGAGCCTTCGCCTGTTGCGTCTGGCCGAACAGGAGCACGTGTTGCTGCTGACGTTGCATCACATCATTGCCGATGGCTGGTCGATGAACATTCTGATCGATGAGTTCATGCGCACCTACGATGGGCTGGTCGCGGGGCGGCAACCGACCTTGCCGGAACTGACCGTGCACTACCGCGACTATGCCCTGTGGCAGCGCAGTTGGCTGGAAGCCGGGGAACGCGAGCGCCAGCTCGATTACTGGCGCACGCAGTTGGGCGAAACGCAGTTGGGTGAAGAGCCTCCGATCCTCGAATTGCCCACCGATCGTGCCTATCCGGCCCAGTCCAGCCACCAGGGCGCACGTCTGGAGAACATCATCGATGGGGCCCTGCGCCAAAACCTGAAAACCCTCGCCCAGCGCCAGGGCGTGACGCTGTTCGTGGTACTGCTGGCGGCTTTCAAAACCTTGCTGCACCGCTACAGCGACCAGACCGACATTCGCGTCGGCGGCTTGATCGCCAACCGCACCCGCAGTGAAACCGAAGGCCTGATCGGCTTCTTCGTCAATACCCAGATCCTGCGCAGCGAGGTCACGCCTCAAACCCGTTTCAGCGACCTGCTGCAGAGCTTGCGTCAAGCAGCGCTTGGCGCCCAGGCCCATCAGGAACTGCCGTTCGACGCGTTGATCGAAGCCCTGCAACCGGCCCGCAGCCAGAGTCACAATCCGTTGTTTCAGGTGATGTTCAACCACCAGCCACTGGTGACCGATCTGCAGGACGTGCGGCTCGATTGCGGTTTGCAGGTCGGCTATCTGAGTGAGCAGCAACTGGCCGGCAGTGGACGTCAACATGCGGCCACCAGCGACCTGATGCTCGACACCCGGGAGGAGGGCGAGCAACTGTTCGCCGCGTTCACTTACGCCACCGACCTCTTCGACGCACCGACCATCGCCGCGTTGGCCGAGCATTGGCACAACGTGCTGGTGTCGGTCTGCCGTGATCCGCAACAACCGCTGGGCGAGGTGGCGATGCTCGGCACGGATGAGCGCGAGCGCTTGATTCAACCCGTCGCCAACCCGGCGCTGCTGCCCGGTATGCCACAACTGTTCGAAGCCCAGGTAGTGCGCACTCCCGAGGCCACTGCTGTGATTCTGGCGAGCAAGCAATCGCCCTCACTCAGCTATGCCGAACTGAATGCTCGCAGCAATCGCTTGGCCCATCAGTTACGCGCCAAAGGCGTCGGCCCTGATGTGCTGGTCGGTGTGGCGTTGGGGCGTTCGCTGGAGCTGGCCGTGGCATTGCTGGCCGTGCTCAAGGCCGGTGGCGCCTATGTGCCGCTGGACCCGCACACCCCGGCCGAACGCTTGCGCCATGTGCTCGATGACAGTGGACTGAAACTGGTACTGACCGAGAGCCCGCTGCTGAGCAGTTTGCCGGCGCTCGATGGCATCGATTGCCTGTGTCTGGACCGACTGCCGGACAGCGACGCTGCGAGTGAAAACAATCTGCAAGTGACGGTAGATCCGCAGAACCTCGCGTACGTGATCTACACCTCCGGCTCCACCGGCCGGCCGAAGGGCGTGGCCGTCAGTCACGGTGCGCTGAGTGAATTCATCGCGCGGGCGATCGACTACAGCGATTTGCGCGAAGGCGATCGCGTCCTGCAATTCGCCACCAGCAGTTTTGACGGTTTCGTCGAGCAATTCTTCCCGCCGCTGTGCCATGGCGCCTGTGTGGTCCTGCGCGATGCGGCCCTGTGGGACAGTGCGACCTTGCATCAGGTGATCGTCGAACAGGGCATTACCCTGGCGGATTTGCCGGCCGCTTATTGGTATTCGGTGGTGCAGGATTACGCGGCCAATCCGCCTGTCCATTTCGGTGTCTTGCGCCAGATTCATGTGGGTGGCGAGGCGATGGCGGTGGAGGGGCTGCGCCTGTGGCAACGCGCCGGATTGGGTCATGTGCGTTTGCTCAACACTTATGGCCCGACCGAGGCGACGGTGGTTTCGACTCTCCACGATTGCAGTGCATTGACCGCCGAGGCGGTGTCGTGGCGTGGCATTCCGATCGGTCACGGTCTGGAGCACCGCCGGCTGTACGTGCTCGACGATGATTTGAATCTGTTGCCGCAAGGGGCGGTGGGCGAGTTGTACATCGGCGGGCCGGGCCTGGCCCGTGGTTATCACCGGCAACCGACGCTCAGCGCCCAGCGGTTTATTGCCGATCCGTTCGCGGTCGGCGAGCGTCTGTACCGCACCGGCGACCGTGCCCGGCTGCGGGACGACGGCGCGGTGGAGTACATCGGCCGCGTCGATCACCAAGTGAAAATTCGCGGGTTCCGCATTGAGTTGGGAGAAATCGAGTCGCGGTTGCAGCAATGCCCGGGGATTCGTGAGGCGGTGGTGCTGGCTTTGCCCCTGGTCGGCGGGCCACAACTGGTGGCGTATCTGGTGGTCGATCAGAGCGTGCTCGGCAGCGCGGCGGAGCAGGCGATTGTGCGTCAGCAAGCCAGAACTTCGCTGCAGAACAACCTGCCGGACTACATGGTGCCCGGCCACTTGCTGCTGTTGCCGCGACTGCCCCTGACCCCCAGCGGCAAACTCGACCGCAAGGCTTTGCCGACCCCCGATCCGAGCCAATTGCAGAGCAGCTATCGCGCCCCGCAAACCGACACCGAACAGGCTCTGGCGCAGATCTGGATCGAGGTGCTGCAAGTGTCACGGGTCGGGGTCGATGACCATTTCTTCGAGTTGGGCGGGCATTCGTTGCTGGCCGCGCAAGTGATCGCACGGATCAAAAGCCAATTGGGCGTGGTGCTGCCGTTGCGCAGCCTGTTCGAGACACCGCTGCTGGGCGATCTGGCGCTGGAGTTGGCCGCGCTGGCCGGCGGTGCAAGCGATAACGACTGGTCCGACATGGATCAGTTCATGAGTTCTTTGGAGGGAGTTGAAGTATGAGCGGCAATATGGCGGAGCGTATCGCTAAAAGGTTCGTCGGTTTGCCGCTGGAGCAACGTCGACTGTTTCTCGCCAAACTGCGCGAGGAGGGCAAGGACTTCAGCCTGCTGCCGCTGCCGGTCAGTCGTCACGACTGCGCGGTGATCCCGCTCTCGTTCGCCCAACAACGTCTGCTGTTTCTGTGGCAGCTCGACCCGCAGAGCGCCGCGTACAACATGGCCGCCGGTCTGCGCTTGCACGGGCAGTTGAACGAGGCTGCGCTGTTGCGTTCCTTCGATCATCTGGTGGCGCGCCATGAAGTGCTGCGCACGGTGTTCCAGACTGACAATGACCAGCCGAGCCAGATCATCCTCGACCAGCAGAGCGTGGCGCTGCAACGCGTCGATCTGTCGAACGTCGCCATGCAAGAGCGTGAAGCCGAGCTGGCGCAGCAGGTTGAGGAAGCAGCCGCGCAGCCGTTCGATTTGCTCCACGGGCCATTGCTGCGGGCCAGCCTGTTCCGTCTGGCGGACGATGAACATGTGCTGATCGTGAGCATGCACCACATCGTCTCCGATGGCTGGTCGATGGACGTCATGGTCAAGGAATTCGTGCAGTGCTATCAGGCCTTCAGCCTGGAGCGCGCACCGCAGTTGCCGGCGTTGCCGCTGCAGTACGCCGACTACGCGATCTGGCAGCGCCGCTGGCTGGAGGCCGGCGAGGGCGAGCGGCAACTCGATTACTGGCGCCAGCAGTTGGGTGAAGAACATCCGCTGCTGGACGTGGCGGCGGATTTTCCCCGGCCGCTGACCCAGAGTTTCGAAGGCCAGACCCTGAGCTTTGATTTCGGTGCGGACCTGTCCCGGCAGTTGAACGGCTTTGCCCGGGCTAAAGGCATCAGTTTGTTCATGCTGGTGCTGGCCGGGTTTTCGCTGTTCCTGTCGCGACTTGGCGGCGAGCGCGATATTCGCGTCGGCGTGCCCAATGCCAACCGTGGGCGCTCCGAGGTCGAAGGGCTGATCGGCTTCTTCGTCAACACTCAGGTACTGCGTTGCCAGGTCGATGAGCGCGGCAGCTTCGACGATTTGCTGGCCCGGGTCCGGGAAGCATCGTTCGGTGCCCAGGCCCATCAAGAGCTGCCGTTCGAGCAACTGGTGGATGAACTGGTGCCCGAGCGAACCCTGGGGCATAACCCGTTGTTCCAGGCCAAGTTCAACCAGAACGTCGGCATGCAGACCCAGCGTGCGATGAACCTGCCGGGCCTGAGCGTCACCGAGTATCCGCTGGACAAAGCAGGCACGCACTTCGATCTGGCGCTGGACATCACCGATGACGGCACGCTGATCCACGGGCAAATGACCTACGCCAGCGACTTGTACCAGCACTCGACCATCGAAGGGTTTATCCCGACGCTGCTCGGTCTTTTCCGCGAATTGCTCAGCGCTCCGCAGGCGCCGCTGCACAGTCTTGCAACCACGCCAGTACCACCGGCGCTGACGCCGCGGCAGCCGGCGGAGTCGGTGTTGCAGCAATGGGATCGTCAAGTTGCTGCACAGCCTGAGGCACTGGCCGCACGCTGCCTTGAACGAACCTTGAGTTTCCAGACGCTGGATCAGGACGCCAATCGCCTGGCCCACTACCTGCGTGCGCAAGGCGTGCAAAACGGGCAACCCGTGGCGGTGCTGATGGAGCGCTCCCTGGAATGGCTGACCTGTGTGTTAGGGGTGATCAAGGCCGGGGCGGTGTACATGCCGCTGGACGTCAAGGCGCCGGCCGCACGTTTGAAGCAGATGCTCGCAGGCGCGCAGGCGAAAGTCCTGCTGTGTGCCGCAGGCGACGCGCGGGAAAGCACTCTGGCGGTCGCCGGTTGCCAAGGGCTGGCCTTCGCCCCCGAACGCTGGCAGGACCAGTCGACGACGAAGCCTTCGCTGACGGTGTCGGCGGATGCCGCGGCCTATGTGATTCACACATCTGGCTCCACCGGTCAATCCAAAGGCGTGTTGGTGAGCCACGGCGCCCTGGCCAGTTACGTGCGCGGTGCGCTGGAACGTCTGGCGCTGGAGCCAGCGGCGAGCATGGCGCTGGTCTCGACCATTGCCGCGGACCTGGGGTTTACCGTGCTGTTTGGTGCCCTGTGCTCTGGTCGCTTGCTGCATGTATTGCCCGAAGAGCTGGGCTTCGACCCGGACCGGTTTGCCGATTACATGGCTGAGCACCAAGTGGGCGTGTTGAAGATCGTGCCGGGGCATTTGGCGGCGCTGATGCAGGCCTCCCGGGCCGTCGATGTGTTGCCGCAACACGCACTGATCGTGGGTGGCGAGGCCTGCTCGCCGGCATTGCTGGAACAGGTGCGGCGACTCAAACCGGGCTGCCGCTTCATCAACCACTATGGCCCGAGTGAAACCACGGTCGGTGTGTTGACCCATGAGCTCAAGGATCTCGACTCGGGTGCCCGCGGCGTGCCGGTCGGACGCCCGTTGTCGGGTGCGCATGTCTACGTGCTGGACGATGTGCTCAACGCGGTCGCCGATCAGGTGGCGGGCGAGCTGTACATCGGCGGCGACAGCGTGGCGCTGGGTTACCTTGGGCAGCCGGGGCTGACCGCCGAACGCTTCCTGCCGGATCCGTTTGGCGCCGTCGGCGCGCGGGTGTACCGCAGCGGTGACCGGGTGCGCCGTAACCGTCAGGGCGCACTGGAATTCATCGGTCGTGCCGACGATCAGGTCAAAGTGCGTGGCTATCGGGTGGAGCCGGCGGAAGTCGCCCGGGTAGTGCTGGGCCTGAGCGGCGTAAGCGAGGCCGCAGTATTGGCCTTGCCACTGGACGGTGATGAAACGCGCCTGCAACTGGTAGCGTACTGCGTGGCCGCGCCTGACCTGGCGCTGAATGTCGACGACCTGCGCCAGCAGTTACAGGCCTGCCTGCCGGAGTACATGGTGCCGGCGCAGATCGTGGTGCTGGAGCGCCTGCCGCTGACCGCCAACGGCAAACTGGACAAGCGTGCCTTGCCGGCGCCGGGGCTGGTGACGCTGCAATTTGTCGCACCGGTGGGCGAGGTCGAACAGAAGCTTGCCGCGATCTGGGCCGATGTCCTGAAGCTTGAACAGGTGGGCAGCACCGACAACTTCTTCGAGCTGGGCGGCGATTCGATCCTCAGCCTGCAAATCATAGCCCGGGCCAAACGCCAGGGCATCAAGCTGAGCCCCAAGCAACTGTTCGAGAAGCAAACCATCGGCCAGTTGGCGGCGGTGGCCAAACTGATCGAGAGCAAACCGGCCGCCAGCGTCGCGCAAAAGACCAGCGGCGAATTGCCGTTGCTGCCGATCCAGGCGCGCTTCTTCCAGACCGACATTCCTCAGCGTCACCACTGGAACCAGTCGGTGATGTTGCAACCGCAAATCCCCCTCGACGCGACCCATCTGTACAACGCATTGGTCGCTCTGATCGAGCAGCACGATGCGCTGAACCTGCGTTTCCAGGCATCGGGCGAGACTTGGCAGGCGACGTTCCAGACGCAGCGCCACACAGACCTGTTGTGGGTGCGAACACTGGACGACCTGGCCGATTTGCCAGCGCTGGCCACCGAAGCCCAGCGCAGTCTCGACTTACAACAGGGCCGGCTGGTGCGCGCGGTGCTGGTGAACCTGCCTGACGCTACACAACGGTTGCTGCTGGTGATCCATCACCTGGTGGTGGATGGCGTGTCCTGGCGAGTATTGCTGGAGGATTTGCAGCAGGCTTACACCGCGTCGGCGGCGGGCAAGACGATGGTCCTGCCGGGCAAAAGCAGTTCGCTTCAGGCTTGGGCGCAACACCTGCACCGTTATGGGCAGAGCGATAGTTTGAAGGCCGAGCGCGACTACTGGCAGCGCACGCTGGAGGGCGGCAACAGCGACTTGCCGAGGGATTTCCCTGAGACCGTCCAGACTCATCGCCAAGCCGCTCAGGCCACTTCTCGCCTGAACAAGACACTGACCCACGCACTGCTCAAAGTGGCGCCGGCCGCCTATCGCACCCAGATCAACGATTTGCTGCTGACGGCCCTGGCGCGGGTGCTGTGTGACTGGAGCGAACAGGATTCGGTGCTGATCCAGCTCGAAGGCCACGGTCGCGAAGACTTGTTCGACGACCTGGATTTGAGTCGCACCGTTGGCTGGTTCAGCAGCCTGTTTCCTGTGCGGCTGACCCCACAGGCAGAGCCGGGCATTTCGCTGTGCGCGATCAAGGAACAACTGCGAGCTGTGCCGGGCAAAGGCATCGGCTACGGCGTGCTGCGCTACCTCGCAGGCTTCGAACCGCTACGGGAATTGTCGCCGCCGCGCATCACCTTCAACTACCTGGGCCAGTTCGACAATGCGTTCAGTGCCGCTGACGGCGCACTGTTCATGCCGACTGCCGAAAGCACTGGCGAGCATCAGAATGAAGATGCGCCCTTGGGCAACTGGCTGAGCGTCGATGGCCAGGTCTATGGCGGCGAGCTGGAATTGAGCTGGACGTTCGGCCAAGGCATGTACCGCCCGCACACCATTCAGGCGCTGGCCGATGCTTATCGCCATGAACTGGAACGGCTGATCGAACATTGCACTGGCGGTGAGCATGCCGGGGTCACGCCGTCGGACTTCAATCTGGTGCGCCTGACGCAGGCGCAACTGTCGGCGCTGCCGGTACCGGCACAGGAGATCAGCGATCTCTATCCGTTGTCGCCAATGCAACAGGGCATCCTGTTCCACAGCCTCAACGAGCCGGACGGCCCGGCCTACACCAACCAGTTACGGGTCGATGTGCGGCAGCTGGACACCGAGCGTTTCCGCCAGGCCTGGCAGCAGACGCTGGAGGCTCATGAGATTTTGCGCACGGTATTCGTCTGGCCCGAGGACGCCGACGCGCCGGTGCAGATTGTAAGGCAGACGGTGTCGATGCCCATGACCGTGCAAGACTGGCGCGGTCGTGATGACCTTCACGCAGCGCTCGATCAGTTGGCTCGGGAGGATCTGGCCGCCGGTTTCGAACTGGACCAGGCGCCGCTGTTGCGCGTGCTGCTGGTGCGAACCGGTGAGGCGCAGCATCACTTGATCTACACCAGTCATCACATCTTGATGGATGGCTGGAGCACCTCGCAGTTGTTTGGCGAGGTGTTGCAACGCTATGCCGGCATGACCCCGGCGGCGGCTCCGGGTCGTTATCGTGATTACATTGAGTGGCTGGGCCAGCGCGATACTCAGGCCAGTCGCGAGTTCTGGACGTCGGCATTGGCTGACCTTCAGGAACCGACCCGCCTGAGCAGCGCCATGCCGGTCAGTCAGACGCCGGCCAGCGGTTATGCCGATTACCAACATGTGTTCAGCGAACAACAAACCGGCGACCTGAACCGCTTCGCCCGCGAGCAGAAGGTCACCCTCAATAGCCTGATGCAAGCCGCGTGGCTGGTGCTGTTGCAGCGCTATACCGGTCAGGACACCGTGGCCTTCGGCGCCACGGTGGCCGGTCGGCCGACGGACTTGCCCGGCGTCGAGCAGCAGATCGGCCTGTTCATCAATACCTTGCCGGTGGTGGCTGCGCCGTCCGCCGAGATCCCGGTCGGGCAATGGATTCAGCAGGTGCAGAGCCTCAACCTGGCCCTGCGCGAACATGAACACACGCCGCTCTACGATATCCAGCGCTGGGCCGGGCAGGGCGCGGGCGCGCTGTTCGACAGCATTCTGGTGTTCGAGAACTACCCGATGGCTGAAGCCCTGGCCCAAGGCTCTGCCACCGGTCTCGAGTTTTCGGCCATCGAGCGTCAAGAGCAAACGAACTATCCGTTGACACTGGTGGCGGTTACCGGTCGCGAGTTGACCCTGGGCTTGAGCTTCGACCAGGCCTGTTTCGATCACGCCACCATCGCCGACCTGAGCACCCAGCTCGAAGGCCTGATGATGCAATTCATGGCGGATGCTTCGCAGCCTCTGGGCGTGTTGCAACTGCTGGACGGCGCCCCGCGTCAAGCGGCTGTCGACTGGGGCAAGGCTGCGATCACGGCGCTGGATTCGCGCAACGTGGTCGAGCGGATCGACGCGCAGGTACAACATCAACCGCAGGCTGCTGCGCTGTTGTTTGCCGAGCAAACCCTCGATTACCGCACCCTCGACGCCCGGGCCAATCGACTGGCGCACAAGCTGCAAGCGCTGGGTGTCGGGCCAGAAGTGCGGGTGGGCGTGTGCATGCGCCGCACGCCGGACATGCTGGTCGGGCTGCTGGCGATCCTCAAGGCCGGCGGTGCTTACGTGCCGCTGGACCCGGAGTATCCGCAAGAGCGCTTGCTGCACATGCTCGAGGACAGTTGCGCAACGGTGCTGCTGACCGAAGCCGCGTTGCAGGCGATGTTGCCCGAGGCGTTGCCGTCGCAAGTGCTGTTGGTCGAAGAGGGCGCCGAATGGCTCGCCGGGTATCCGTCCACGGCGCCGGTCAGCCAGATCGTGTCGCAGAACCTGGCCTACGTGATTTACACCTCCGGCTCCACCGGCAAACCCAAAGGGGTGGCGATCACCCACGCTAACCTCGCGGCGCTGATCCAGTGGTCGCAGGGTGTTTACCGCGATGAGCAGCTGCGTGGCGTGCTGGCTTCGACCTCGATCTGCTTCGACCTGTCGGTGTGGGAGATTTTCGTCACCCTGGCCAGCGGCGGTTGCATGGTGCTGGCGGACAACGCCCTGGCGCTGTCCGAGTTACCGGCCCGTGAGCGGGTGACGCTGATCAACACAGTGCCTTCGGCAATTGCCGCGCTGCAACGGGCCGGGCAGATTCCGGCGTCGGTCACCACCATCAATCTGGCCGGCGAGCCGCTCAAGCAGACGCTGGTCGATACGCTGTACGCCAGCACCTCGGTCAAGCAGGTTTATGACCTGTACGGGCCGTCGGAAGACACCACCTATTCGACCTTCACGCTGCGCACCGCCAACGGCCGGGCGAACATCGGGCGGCCGCTGGACAACACCGTGGCCTACCTGTTCGACAGTCAGTTGCAAGTGCTGCCAGCCGGGTTGGCCGCCGAGTTGTACCTGGCCGGTGCCGGTGTGACCCGCGGTTATCTGCTGCGTCCCGGCCTGACTGCGGAACGCTTCGTACCGGACCCGTTCGCCACTCATGGTGAGCGGTTGTATCGCACCGGCGATCTGGTGCGCCGGGGGCCAGACGACACGATTGAGTACATCGGTCGTGCCGACCATCAGGTGAAGATTCGCGGCTTCCGCATCGAGCTGAGCGAGATCGAAGCCCGATTGCTGGAACAGCCCCAGGTGCGCGAAGCCGTGGTGCTGGCGCAGGAGGGCGCGGCGGGTAAACACCTGCATGCCTACGTCGTAGCGAGCCAACCGGGCAATTTATCGTTGGGGGAAAGCCTGCGGGCGGCCCTGGCCAATCGTTTGCCGGCGCACATGGTGCCGAGCCATCTGCACGTGATCGACGCGCTGCCGCTGACCCCCAATGGCAAGCTCGATCGCAAGGCCCTGCTGGCGCTGGGCGGCCATCCGACGCCGCAGCGTTACGAAGCGCCGCGCACCGATCTGCAATGGGAAGTGGCGACCGTCTGGCAAGAGGTGCTGGACGTCGAGCGCGTCGGTCTGACGGACAATTTCTTCCAGTTGGGCGGGCATTCGTTGCTGGCGACGCTGGTAGTGACCCGGATCAAGGAACGGCTGGGTGACAAGGTGCCGCTCAAGGAACTGTTCGAAGCCGACACCCTGCAAGCGTTCTGCACCCGCATCGAAGCGTTGCGCGTCGATTTATCGCCGGTTCAGGACGAATTGGCTAAATCCCTGGAGGCCCTCAAACGTCTATCCCTCGATGATCTGGAAAAACTGATTTCTTGAGGGGAACAACGCGTGCAAGAGTTAATCGAGTCGGTAGGACAACTTTCGGCTAAGCAAAGAAAGGCTCTGGCGGTTCTGCTCAAGCAGAAAGGGGTCAACCTTTTTGACATTGCCCCGGTTTTCAAGCGCACGGCTGAAGAACCGTTGTTGCTGTCCTACGCTCAACAGCGCCAGTGGTTTCTCTGGGAATGGGCACCGCACAGCGCGGCCTACAACATCCCCACGGCCCTGCGTTTGCAGGGCCCGTTGGATGTGGCCGCGTTGCAGTGCAGTGTCCAGGCGCTGATTGAGCGTCACGAAACCTTGCGCACGGTGTTCACTCAAGACGCCGGGCACCCCTTGCAAACGATCCTGCCCGCAGGATCGTTTGCCCTGGATATTCACACGCTGAGCCCTGAACTGGCGGCAAACCCGCAGGCGTCGATCCAGGCCTTCGTCCAGACCCAGAGCCAGCAAGCTTTCGATTTGCAGACCGGCCCGCTGTTGCGCGCGGCCCTGCTGCAAGTCACCCCGCAGGATCACGTGCTGGTGCTGACCCTGCACCACATCGTGTCGGACGGTTGGTCGTTGCAGGTGATGATCGAGGAACTGGTGCAGTTGTATGCCGGTTTCAACCTCGGGCATGACGCCGGGCTGCCGGCCCTGCCGATTCAATACGCCGACTACGCTTTGTGGCAGCGGCAATGGATGGAGGCCGGCGAACAGGAGCGTCAACTGGCTTACTGGCAACAAAAGCTCGGCGGTGAGCAACCGGTGCTGGAGTTGCCCACCGACCGCCCGCGTCCAGTGGAACAGAGCTTTGCCGGCGCCAGTCACAACCTGATTCTGGACCCGACGCTGAGCGACAGCCTCAAGGCCTTCGCCCGACGGGAAAACGTCACGCTGTTCGTGCTGTTACTGGCCTCGTTCCAGGCCTTGTTGCACCGCTACAGCGGCCAGGCCGACATCCGTGTCGGTGTGCCGGTGGCCAACCGCGGGCGCGTGGAGATCGAGCGTCTGATCGGTTTCTTCGTCAACACCCAGGTGCTCAAGGCGGACGTCGACGGCCAAGCCAGCTTCGTCGATCTGCTGCGCCAGGTTCGGCAAACCGCGCAGGAAGCCCAGGCGCACCAGGACCTGCCGTTCGAACAACTGGTGGAAGCTCTGGAGCCGGGACGCAGCCTGAGTCATAGCCCGTTGTTCCAGGTGATGTTCAATCACCAGGCCGAAAGCCGCATCAGTGTCGAGACGCGCTTGAACGGTTTGAGCATCGAGCCGCTGGAATGGCAAAGCACAACCGCGCAGTTCGACCTGGTGCTGAACACCACCGAACAGGCCCATGGCATTGAAGCGGTGCTCAAGTACGCCACCGACCTGTTCGAAGCTTCGACCATCGAACGTCTGGCGCATCACTGGCGCAACCTGCTGCAGGCGATCGTTCAAGACCCGAGCCTGCGCATTGCCCAACTGCCGGTACTCGATGACGCGCAGCAACAGCAACTGCTCGCGCACTGGAACCCGAGCCCGGTGGTGCACCCGGTCAGCCAGTGCATTCATCAGTTGATCGAGGCTCAGGCCGAGCGTCATCCGGATGCGCCAGCAGTGGTGTTCGCCGGGCAACGGCTGACATACGCCGAACTCAATCAACAGGCCAACCAATGGGCGCATCAGCTGATCGCCCATGGCGTCGGCCCCGATGTGCGGGTGGGCGTGGCGGTGGAGCGTTCGCTGGACATGATCGTCGCCATTGTCGCCGTGCTGAAGGCCGGTGGCGCTTATGTGCCGCTGGACCCGAGCTACCCCGACGACCGTTTGCGCTTCATGATCGAGGACAGCGGCATCGAGCTGTTGCTGACCCAGGGACATCTGCGGGCGCAGCTGCCGATTCCACCGGGGCTGGCTTGCCTGGATTTGAATCAACCACCGCAGGACAGCAGCACGGCCAATCCGCCGTGCACGACTACGGCAGACAACCTCGCGTATGTGATTTATACCTCCGGCTCCACCGGCAAGCCCAAAGGCGCGTTGCTGCCCCATGGCAATGTCATTCGCCTGTTCAGCGCCACCGATCACTGGTTCGGTTTCGGCCCCGAGGACAGCTGGACCCTGTTCCATTCGTACGCGTTCGATTTCTCGGTCTGGGAAATTTTCGGCGCACTGCTTCACGGCGGCAAACTGGTGGTGGTGCCTCACGACGTCACCCGTTCGCCGGAAGAGTTCTACACCTTGCTCTGCGATGAACAAGTCACCGTTCTGAACCAGACGCCGTCGGCGTTCAAACCGCTGATGCAAGTGGCCAGTGCCTCGTCGCGCAACCATGCCCTGCGTTACGTGGTGTTTGGCGGCGAAGCGCTGGAAGTGCAGAGCCTGCGCCCCTGGTTCGAGCGTTTTGGTGACCGCGCGCCGACGCTGATCAACATGTACGGCATCACCGAAACCACCGTGCATGTGACCTACCGCCCGCTGTCCATGGCTGACTTGCAACAGAGCCACAGCAGCCCGATCGGCGAGCCGATTGTCGACCTGTCGTGGTACTTGCTCGATGACGCGCTGAACCTGGTGCCCCAAGGGTGCATTGGCGAGTTGTACATCGCCGGGGCCGGGCTCGCGCGGGGGTATCTGAATCAGCCAGGCATGAGCGCCACGCGGTTCGTTCCGGATCCGTTCAACCCTGTGGCCGGCGAACGTCTGTACCGCACCGGCGACCTGGCGCGGCTGCGCGGCGACGGAGTGATCGAGTACATCGGTCGTATCGACCATCAGGTGAAGATTCGCGGTTTTCGTATCGAACTGGGGGAAATCGAAACCCGATTGCTCAAGCATGACGCGGTACGTGAAGCCGTGGTGCTGGCGGTCGAAGGGCTCAGTGGGCAGCAACTGGCCGCGTGGATCGTGCCGAGCGAGCCACTGGACGCGGAGGCCCATGCCGGCTTGCGCGATTCGATCAAGGCGCAATTGCGTGAAAGCCTGCCGGACTACATGGTGCCGGTCAGCTGGGTGTTCCTCGACCGCCTGCCGCTGACGGCCAACGGCAAGCTCGATCGCAAGCAACTGCCCAACCCTGATGTGAGCCTGGTGCAAGAGGCTTATGCGGCACCGCGCAGCGAACTCGAACAGCGTCTGGCCGAGATCTGGCAGGACGTGTTGAAAGTCGAGCGGGTGGGACTCAACGACAACTTCTTTGAACTGGGCGGCGATTCGATCATCTCGATTCAGGTGGTCAGCCGGGCGCGTCAGGCGGGCATCCGCTTTTCGCCCAAAGACATCTTCCAGCATCAGACCGTGCAACGCCTGGCCACCGTCGCACAGCAGAGCGATGCGGTGCAGGCGATGCAAGGCGATGTGCTCGGCGCGGCCGTGCTGACGCCGATTCAACAGTACTTCTTCGCCACCGAGATTCCTCAGCGTCAGCACTGGAACCAGTCGATCCTGCTGACCCCGGCTGAACCTCTGCAAGCGGCTGCGCTGGAGCAGGCCCTGGAACATCTGCAACGGCATCACGATGCCTTGCGTCTGCGCTATCGCCAGACCGCAGGTGGCTGGGCGCAGGAACATGCCGCCATCGATCAGCCGAACGCACTGCTGCGCACCGTTGCTTTGCATGACAGCAAGGCCTTGCCCGCGCTGTGCCTGGAGCTGCAGCGCAGCCTGAACCTGAGCGACGGTCCGTTGATCCGCGCGGCCTTGGTGGATTTGCCCGATGCCAGCCAGCGACTGCTGTTGGTGATCCATCACCTGGTGGTCGATGGTGTGTCGTGGCGGATCCTGCTCGAAGACCTGCAAACCGCTTATCAACAACTGCGTGCCGGCACGCCGTTGCGCCTGCCGGCCAAGACCTCGGCGTTCAAGGATTGGGGCGAACGCCTGCAAGGTTATGCGCGCAGCGCCGGGCTGGAAACCGAACTGGATTACTGGCGCGAGCAACTGGCCGAAGCACCGGCGGTCATGCCGCTGGACAACCCTGATGGACAACTGCAGAACCGTTTCGAGCGCAGCGTCGATACCCGTCTGGATGCCGAGCGCACCCGGCAATTGCTGCAACAGGCACCGGCGGTGTATCGCACTCAGGTCAACGATTTGCTGTTGACCGCGCTGGCCCGGGTTTTGTGTGAGTGGACCGCCTCCGACAGCGCCCTGGTGCAGCTCGAAGGCCATGGTCGCGAAGACCTGTTCGACGACCTCGACCTGAGCCGTACCGTGGGCTGGTTCACCAGCATGTTCCCGGTGCGCCTGACTCCGCAGGCCAGCCTCGAAGCGTCCATCAAGGGCATCAAGGAACAACTGCGCTCGATCCCCAACAAAGGCATCGGCTATGGGTTGCTGCGTTATCTGGGCAGCGACGCTGCGCAGGCAGCCCTGAGCGGTTTGTCCCAACCCAAGGTGACGTTTAACTACCTGGGGCAGTTCGATAACAACTTCGACGAAGGCGCCCTGTGGGTGCCGGCCACCGAAGACAAGGGCGCCGGTCAGGACGAACAGGCGCCGATGAGCAACTGGCTGACCATTGACGGCCGCGTCTACCAGGGGCAATTGAGCCTGACCTGGACTTACAGCGCTGACGTGTTCGAAGAGGCGACCATCAACGCCCTGGCCCGCGCTTATGAAGTCGCGCTGAGTGAGTTGATCGAGCATTGCCTGAGTCATCCGAGCGGCGGCCTGACCCCTTCCGATGTGCCGCTTGCCGGGTTGTCCCAGGCGCATCTGGACAGCCTGCCGATCGCCGCGCAGCGGATTGAGGACATTTACCCGCTGGCGCCGATGCAGCAGGGCATTCTGTTCCACAGCCTGTACGACGCCGACGCCAGCGCTTACGTCTATCAGATGCTGCTGGATATCGACGGTCTGGATGTACCGCGCTTCCAGCAAGCCTGGCAGCGGGTGGTGGACCGTCATGAAGTGCTGCGCGCCGGTTTCATCTGGGGCCATGACGGCCTCGATACACCGCTGCAAGTGATCAATCGCCAACTGACCCTGGAAATGCCGGAAGTGGATGTGCGTGCAGAACCGGACGTGCAGGCCGTGCTTGAGGCCCGTGCCTTGGCTGATCGCGAACGTGGTTTCGACTTACAGAATCCGCCGCTGCTGCGCCTATGCCTGCTGCGCACCGCCGATGACCGTCATCGCCTGATCTTCACCTGCCACCACATTCTCATGGACGGCTGGAGCAACTCGCGGATGTTTGGCGAAGTGCTGCAGGATTACGCCGGGCATCCGGTGCCGAGTGCCCAAGGCCGTTATCGCGACTTCCTGGCCTGGCTGCAACGCCAGGACAAGGACGCGGCGCAAGCCTTCTGGCGCGGGCAATTGGCCGAACTGGACGAGCCGACGCGGCTGGCCTCGGCCTGCCACGGGCAAACCGTGCCCGGCCCCGGCAAAGGCGTGCATAAGCTGACCTTTGACGCCGCCTTCACTCAGCGCCTCAACGGTTTCTCGCGTCAACAGCAAGTGACGCTTAACAGTCTGGTGCAAGCCGCGTGGCTGTTGGTGTTGCAGCGCTACACCGGCCAAAGCAGCGTCGCATTTGGCGCGACGGTGTCCGGTCGCCCGGTGGACCTGCCGGGTATCGAGCAACAGTTGGGCCTGTTCATCAATACCCTGCCGGTGATCGCCAGCCCGCAAGCGACCTGCAGTGTCCGCGACTGGGTGCGCGGCGTGCAGGATAAGAACCTGTTGCTGCGTGATTACGAACAGACGCCATTGCAAGACATTCAACGCCTGGCCGCGCTCAACGGTGAAGCGTTGTTCGACACCTTGCTGGTGTTCGAAAACTACCCCGTATCCGACACTCTGGAGGCCAACCCGGGCGGCTTGCGTTTCAGCGGTCTCGAACACCGTGAGCAAACCAACTACGGCCTGACGCTGATCGCCGGTGCCGGCGAGGTGTTGAGCCTGGACTTCAACTACCTCACCGAGCACTTCGCCGAGCGCAGCATTGTCGGCCTGGCGGCTCATCTGGAAGAAGTGCTGCGCCAGTTCCTCGACGCACCGCAACGCTTGCTGGGCGAGATCGGCTTGTTGCCGGCGACCGAGCTGCGCACTCTGGCCGAATGGAATGACCATCACGCCGCGTATCCGACCCAAGCCTTGATCCATCAGGGCTTCGAAGCCCAGGTCGAAGCGCGGCCACAGGCGATTGCCTTGCGCCATGCCGGTACTGATTTGACCTATGCCGAACTCAATCGCCGCGCCAATCAGTTGGCCCGTCATCTGCAAACCCTGGGTGTCGGCGCAGAAATTCGCGTGGGCGTGGCGATGCCTCGTTCCGCCGAACTGGTGATTGCCTTGATGGCGGTGCTCAAGGCCGGTGGCACCTACGTGCCGCTGGACCCGGACTACCCGGCGGATCGCCTGGCCTACATGCTCGACGACAGTCAGGCGCGGGTTCTTTTGACTCAGCAGCATTTGCTGTCGCAATTACCCGAGACCCAGGCGCAAATGGTGTGGGTCGAGGCGGGCGGTCAGGCCTTCGCTGACCTGGCATCGCACAACCTTGAGGGCGGGATTGATTCTGCCAACCTGGCTTATGTGATTTATACCTCTGGTTCCACCGGTAAACCGAAGGGCGTGGCGATTGCGCATCGCAACGTGCAGGCGCTGATTCATTGGTCGCACGAGGTGTACAGCGAAGAGGACCTGCAAGGCGTGCTGGCCTCGACTTCGGTGTGCTTCGACCTGTCGGTGTGGGAGATTTTCGTCACCCTGGCCCGCGGCGGTTCGATCATCATGGCGCGCAATGCCCTGGAATTGCCGGAGCTGCCGGAGCGCGATCAGGTGCGCCTGATCAACACCGTGCCGTCGGCCATCGCGGCCTTGCAGCGCGCCGGACAGATTCCCCAAGGCGTGCGCATCATCAATCTTGCGGGTGAACCGCTCAAACAAAGCCTGGTGGACACGCTGTACCGCGAGACCTCGGTCGAGCACGTTTACGATTTGTACGGGCCATCGGAAGACACCACCTATTCGACCTGCACCCGCCGCGAAGCCGGCGGCCAGGCGAACATCGGCCGACCGCTGGTGAACACCACTGCCCACTTGCTCGATGCCCAATTGCAGGCCGCGCCAATTGGGGTTGCCGCCGAGTTGTACCTGGCCGGTGACGGCATTACCCGTGGCTATCTGTTCCGCCCGGGCCTGACCGCCGAGCGCTTTGTGCCTAACCCGCTGGCCAGCAATGGCGAGCGGATGTACCGCACCGGCGACCTCACCCGTTTCTGTGACGACGGCCTGATCGAATACGTCGGCCGCATCGACCATCAGGTCAAGGTGCGCGGGTTCCGTATCGAACTGGGTGAAATCGAAGCGCGCCTGTTGGCTCACGACAGCGTGCGCGAAGGCGTGGTGCTGGCGGTGGAAGGCCATAGCGGCCAGCAACTGGTGGCCTATGTGGTGCCGACGCAGTTAGACCTGAGCCCGCAACAACAGGACGATCTGAGCGAAACGCTCAAGGCCGGGCTCAAGGCGCACCTGCCGGATTACATGGTGCCGGCGCAATGGCTGTTCATCGAACAATTGCCGCTGACCCCCAACGGCAAACTCGATCGCAAGGCGTTGCCGACCCCGGACGCCAACCAGCTGCAACGCGATTACGTGGCACCGCGCACCGCACTGGAGCAGCAGATTGCCGGGATCTGGCAAGACATTCTGAAACTTACGCGGGTCGGCGTGACCGACAACTTCTTCACCCTGGGCGGCGATTCGATCATCTCCATTCAGGTGGTGAGCCGGGCGCGTCAGCAGGGAATCAGCTTCACGCCCAAGGATCTGTTCCAGCAGCAGACCGTCCAGGGGCTGGCCACTGTCGCGCAACTTGGCAAAGCCCTGGCGTCAATCGATCAAGGTCCAGTGACAGGTGAGACACCGTTGCTGCCGATTCAGCAATGGTTCTTCGAGCAACCCTTGCCGCAGCGTCATCACTGGAATCAGTCGGTGCTGCTCAAACCGTTGAACCCTCTGCTGGCCGCGACGCTTGAGCAGGCCTTACACGCGCTGATCGATCATCACGACGGCCTGCGCCTGGGCTTTGCCCAAACCTCAGGCGGCTGGTCGGCGAGCTATCGGACCGTGGAACACCAGCGCCTGTCACCGTTGTGGCTGGAATCGGTCAGCGATGCCGCCCACCTGGAACGCGTCGCCGAACAAGCCCAACGCAGCCTGGATCTGCAACAAGGCCCGTTGTTGCGCGCGGTGTTGTTCAGTTTGCCCGAGGGCGAACAGCGCTTGTTGTTGATCGTTCATCACCTGGTGGTCGATGGTGTGTCGTGGCGGATCCTGCTGGAGGATTTGCAGGGCAGCTACCGCCAGTTACTGGCCGGCGAACCGTTGGCATTGGCGGCCAAGACCACGTCCTTTAAGCAGTGGGCGGAGCAATTGCAACGTCACGCCCGCAGTGAATCGCTGCTTGGACAACTGCCTTACTGGCAGGCGCAGCACTCGGACGGCGCGCCGCTGCCGCAAGATAACCCCCAGGGCAGCCTGCAGAGCCGCCATGCCTTGACGCTTTACAGTCGCCTGAACCCGACCTTGACCCGACGACTGCTGCAACAGACCCCGGCGGCTTACCGCACACAGGTCAACGACCTGTTGCTGACGGCGCTGGCCCGGGTAATCGCCCGTTGGAGCGAACAGTCGTCGGTGCTGATTCAGCTCGAAGGCCATGGTCGTGAAGATCTGTTCGACGGCCTCGATCTGACCCGCACAGTCGGCTGGTTCACCAGCCTGTTCCCGGTCAAATTGACCCCGACCCAGGCGCTGGTCGGCTCGATCAAGCACATCAAGGAGCAACTGCGCGCGATTCCGGATCGTGGCCTGGGTTACGGTGTGCTGCGTTATCTGGGGGACGAGGCTTGCCAGGCGTCGCTGCGGACCTTGCCGACACCGCGTATCACCTTCAACTACCTGGGCCAGTTCGACGGTAGCTTCGATAGCCAGAGCGGTGCCTTGTTTGTGCCGGCCGATGAGGGCAAGGGCGCAGAGCACAGTGACGATGCGCTGCTGGGTAACTGGCTGACGCTCAACGGCCAGGTATACGGCGGCGAGTTGAGTGTCGGCTGGTCGTTCAGCACGCAGATGTTCAACGCCTCGACCATCGAACGCCTGGCGGAGGAGTACGCCCGGGAACTGGAGCTGCTGATCGAGCATTGCTGCCAGCCGGACAGCCATGGCGTCACGCCGTCGGACTTCCCGTTGGCGCATCTGGATCAGGCCCGACTGGACGCCTTGCCTATAGCCCCGTCCCGGATCGAAGACATTTATCCGCTGTCGCCGATGCAAGAAGGCATGCTGTTCCACACCTTGTCGGACAATGGTTCCAGCCTGTACGTCAATCAGATCAGTTTGCCGGTGGGCGGTCTGGATGTTGAGCGTTTCCGCAAGGCCTGGGAGGCGGTCATCGAGCGTCAGGCTATCCTGCGCACCAGTTTCCATTGGCACGATGGCTTGGCCAAACCGCTGCAAATTGTCCAGCGTCAGGCGACGCTCGATTTGCAGGTGCTCGACTGGCGCGATCGCGACGTCAGCGAGGCGGACATCGCCGCGCGGGCCGCCGAGGATCGCGCGCGAGGCTTCGAACTGACCCATGCGCCACTGCAGCGAGTGTTGTTGATTCGCAACACTGAAGATCAGTACCAGATGGTCTGGACCAGTCATCACATTCTGATGGACGGCTGGAGCAGCTCGCGCTTGTTTGGTGAGGTGATCCAGCATTACGCCAAGGGTGAAATCAGCGCTGAAAACGGCCGCTACCGCGACTTCATTGCCTGGTTGCAAGCCCAGGACCAGGACGCCCGGGAGCTGTTCTGGAAAGCCCGGCTCGCCCCGGTCAACGAGGCGACGGCATTGAGCCAGGCCATCCATCCCCGGCATGTGTCCGATGAACCCGGCCACAACGCCATCTACTCCCATTGGGACGCGCAACAGACCGGGCGTCTGCTGCAGTTCTGCCGCGATCTGCGGATTACCCCGAACACCTTGATCCAGGGCGCCTGGTTGCTGCTGTTGCAGCGCTACACCGGGAAAAACACCGTGACCTTTGGTGCCACGGTGTCCGGGCGTCCCGAGAGTTTGCCCAATGTCGGCAACATGCTGGGTCTGTTCATCAACACCTTGCCGATCATTCAGACGCTGGAACCGGATCAGCCTCTGGCAGACTGGCTGAACCGGATCCAGGCGTACAACCTGGATATCCGCGACCATTCCCAGGCTCCGTTGGCGGATGTGCAACGCTGGTCCGGCCTGGGCGGGCAGGCGCTGTTCGACAGCATCATCGTGTTCGAGAACTACCCGATCGACGACCGCCTGCAAGAAGACAACGATAGTGGCTTGAGCTTCGGCAAATCCATCGGCCATGACGTGACGAACGTGCCGATGGACCTGGCGGTGACGCTCGGCGACGAACTGTCGATTGAATACCTGTACCTGCGCAGCCACTTCAGTGCCGAGGCGGTGGAGGGGATTCGCCTGACCCTGGAAAACACCCTTGAGGCGATGATGCGCGCGCCTGGCGAACGCCTGGGTAACCTGCAGCGCCTGTCGCTCGAGCAATGGCAGGCGATGCAAACCTGGAGCGCCGAACCGCCAGCGGATCATCAGCCGCAGCTGTTGCCAGAGCTGATCAGTCGACACGCACTGAGTCAGCCTGAGGCCATTGCGGTGCAATGCGCCGGGCTGAGCCTGAGCTACGGCGAACTGGAACGACGGGCCAATCGTCTGGCCCATTGCTTGATCGAGCATGGCGCGGGGCCGGAAGTGGTGATTGGCGTGGCACTCCCACGTTCACTGGAAATGGTCGTCAGCTTCCTCGCCGTGCTCAAAAGCGGCGCGGCGTATGTGCCGTTGGACATTGATTATCCGCCGGAGCGTCTGGCGTACATGATCGAAGATTCCGGCATGGCGTTGCTGCTGACCCAGAGCAGCCTGCGGGCGACGTTACCGGCACCCGACGGCCTGTTGCGCCTTGAGCTGGATCAGCTCGACGAGTCCCGTTATGCCGATGAGGCGCCGGTGTGCCGCGTGCTGGAGCAAGGGCTGGCTTATCTGGTTTACACCTCGGGTTCCACCGGCCGGCCAAAAGGCGTGGCGGTCACCCAAGGGCCGCTGAGCATGCACTGTCAGGCCATCGCCACACTGTATGAAATGGACACCCGCAGTTGCGAGCTGCACTTCATGTCGTTCGCCTTCGACGGTGCCCATGAGCGCTGGTTGAGTACGCTGTACAGCGGCGGCCGGCTGGTGGTGCGCGACGGTTGCCTGTGGACGCCGGAGCAGACCTACCGGGCGCTGCACGAGTACGGCGTGACCATCGCTTGCTTCCCGCCGGCCTACCTCAAGCAACTGGCCGAGTACGCCGCGGCCAGTGGAATTGCACCGCCACCGGTGCGCATCTATTGCTTCGGCGGCGATGCGGTGCCGGACCAGACCTTCGAACAGGTCAAGGCGACGCTGCGTCCCGAGTACTTCACCAACGGCTATGGCCCCACGGAAACCGTGGTCACGCCGATGCTGTGGAAAGTGCCGGTGAGCCAGCAATGTGAAGCGGCTTATGCGCCGATCGGCCGGGCGGTGGGCGCACGTTCCCTGTATGTGCTGGATGAAGAATTGAATCCGCTGCCGCCCGGTTTTGCCGGCGAGTTGTACATCGGTGGCTACGGGGTTGCCCGTGGTTATCACGGTCGGCCGGACCTGACCTGCGAACGCTTCGTGCCCAACCCGTTTGCCGGCGGCGAGCGGTTGTACCGCACCGGCGATCTGGTGCGTTTGCGCCAGGACGGCGTGGTCGATTACGTCGGCCGCATCGACCATCAGGTCAAAGTGCGCGGGTTCCGCATCGAGCTGGGTGAAGTCGAGGCCAGCCTTCGGCAACTGGCGCAGGTCAGCGACGCCCTGGTGATCGCCCGGGACAATGCCTCCGGCAAGCAACTGATCGGTTATGTTGTCACCAACGCCGGCCAGCAGCTGGGTGATGAACTCAAGGCCGCTCTACGCAGCACCTTGCCGGAATACATGGTGCCGGCGCAGATCGTTTGCCTCAGTGCCTTCCCAATCACCCCCAACGGCAAGCTCGACCGCAAGGCATTGCCCGAGCCGGAGTTCAAAAGCGAGGAATACATCGCCCCGCGCAATCAGCAGGAACAACTGTTGGCGGACATTTGGGCGCAGGTGTTGCAGGTGGAGCAGGTCGGTATCAGCGACAACTTCTTCGAACTGGGCGGCGACTCGATCCTGAGCCTGCAAGTGATTTCCCGGGTCAGGAACCACCCGACCCTGCAGATGGACCTCAAGCTGCGCGATCTGATGCGCTACCAGACCATCGCCGGCATCGTCGAACAGGACGTGGTCAAGGCGAGCACCGCGCAACCGGCGGCGGACCTTACCCATGTGGCCAGCGAGGGGCTGTTCAATCTGCTGCCGATTCAGGAGTGGTTTTTTGCCGAGGGCATGGCCGAGTCTCATCACTACAACCAGTCGTTTTTGCTGAGTGCGCGTCAGACGCTGGATCTGGATGCCCTGGAACAGGCGCTGGGCTGGATCGAAAACCATCACGACACCTTGCGCCTGCGTTTCTGTCAGGAAGGCGGGCGCTGGTTGCAGCGCTATGCCGCACCGACCGAGCGCCGCGAGCCGGTGCTATGGCGTCGTGAGGTCGAGAGCAGCGAGCAGGTCGAAGCCTTGGCCAACCTGACGCAGCGCAGCCTTAAACTCGATGATGGACCGGCCTGGCGGGTGGTGCACATCGCCTTGCCGGACGGCCAGGCGCGGCTGTTGATGGTCATCCATCATCTGGTGGTCGACACCGTGTCGTGGCGAATTTTGCTCGACGACTTGAAGGTGGCCTATGAGGCCTGCGTGATGGGCATCGAACCGCAATTGCCGATCCGCACCAGCAGCTATCGCGCATTTGCCGAAGCGTTGCAGGCGCAGGCGCCGGTGATTGCCGAGCAGGAATTGGCCTACTGGCTGGAGCAACTGGATCAGCCGGGTATCGACCTGCCGTGCGACAACCGTCGCGGCAAGAATCAGGTGCGTCATCAGGCTCAGGCGCGGCTCAAGTTGTCTCCCGAACACACCGATCAGTTGCTCAAACAAGCGCCGGCGGTTTATCGCACGCAGATCAACGATTTGCTGCTGTCGGCCCTGAGCCGGGCGCTGTGCCGCTGGAGCGAACAGCCGTCGGCGCTGATTCTGCTGGAAGGGCACGGCCGCGAGGACCTGTTCGAGAACATCGACCTGAGTCGCAGCCTGGGCTGGTTCACCAGCATGTTCCCCGTACGGCTCACCCCCGACAGCGCGGACATCGGCGCGTCGATCATCAACGTGCAGGCGCAATTGGCGGCCATCCCGCAGAAGGGCATCGGCTATGGCGTATTGCGTCATCTGGCCGGACCGCAACTGGCCCGCCAATTGGCTGATCTGCCGCAGGCACGGGTGACGTTCAACTATCTGGGCCAGTTCGACCAGAGCTTCGACGAGCAAGCCTTGCTGGTACCGGCGCTGGAAGAAAGCGGCGACAACTACAGCTTGCAGGCCAATCTGGGCAACTGGCTGGAGATTGTTGGCCAGGTGTACGACGGCCAGTTGGCGCTGCGTTGCATCTACAGCAGCCAGCGTTATCGGGCCAGCACCATGGAGCGGCTCATGCAGGATTATCAGCGCGAGCTTGAGGCGTTGATCGAGCATTGCATGGCGCGGGTGGGCTGAGCCGGGGATTTAATCATTGCTGGGGGGCGTTGCTCAGGCGCGCCCCTTTTTTACTAACGCCCTTTTTGCGGATAGAAGGATTCTTTCGATGTCGCTACACCCTGATCTGGAAGCCTTCCTCGACCTGGCGCAAGACGGCCAGGACGCAGGCCAGCCAGCGCTGCATCAACTGACCCCGGCCGAGGCGCGGGCGATCTTCGAACAAACCACCGTGCAATTGCGTTGGAATGCCCCTCAGGATCTTGATGTGCAGGAGATCGACACCACGGCCCGGGACGGTGCGCCGCTGGCGTTGCGTTTGTATCGCCCGAGAGCGGCGACGGCGCCGATGCCGGTGCTGGTGTATTTCCATGGTGGTGGTTTTGTAGTGGGCAGCCTGGACTCCCATGACGGAGTCTGCCGCGAATTCTGCCGACGTACGCCGTGCGCGGTGTTGTCGGTAGGCTATCGGCTGGCGCCGGAGCATCGTTTCCCGACAGCGCTGGAGGATGGTGAAGACGCCTTGTCCTGGCTGGCGGAACAGGCGCTGGCCCTGGGGCTGGATGCCGGTCGCGTTGCATTCGGCGGTGACAGTGCCGGTGCCACGCTGGCGACGGTGCTGGCCTTGCAAGCGGTGGTTCAGCCACACACCGTGGCCATCGTCCCGAAGGTGCAGCTGCTGTGTTATCCGGTCACGGATGCCTCGCGCACCCACGATTCGCGTTTGTTGTTCAGTGAGGGGTATCTGCTGGAGAGCGACACGCTGGACTGGTTTTACCAGCACTACGCCCGCAGCCCCGAAGATTTGCTGGACTGGCGCTTCTCACCGTTGCTGGCTGAGGACTTGCGCGGGGTTGCGCCGGCGATTGTGTTGCTGGCCGGGTTCGATCCGTTGCTCGATGAAGGCCAGGCCTACGTCGATAAACTGCGTGCGCAGGGGGTGAGTGTCGAACTCGAACATTGCCCGGGGCTGACCCATGACTTGCTCAGATTGGCTTCGGTCATGCCGGATGTGTTGGGTGTGCATGAGCGCTTGAGTCGGGCGCTGAGTCGGTATTTGGGTTGAGCGTAAAGCTTCAAGATCAAAAGATCGCAGCCTGCGGCAGCTCCTACAGGTTCGGTGTTCGTCGTGGAGGTAGTTGTCGAGGTTCGTGAAAAACACCGCAGAGCTTTGCAGGCAGCCACGCTGTTGTGGCGAGGGAGCTTGCTCCCGCTGGGCTGCGAAGCGGCCCCAAATCCGGCAGTCACGGTTTTTCAGATGCACCGCACGCTCAGGTTTTGCGACTGCTGCGCAGCCGAGCGGGAGCAAGCTCCCTCGCCACAGGTTCTTCGCTAGCCTCGCGGATCGAGGTTATCCAGCACCCGGTTCACTGCCAACTCTCCAAGCATGACCACCGATTGAATCCCCAACATCATGTTGCGATGTGGCATGTCCATCAACCCGGCGAACTCACTGAGCATCATGCTGGCTGATGCCAGGGATTCGCAGGCGTTGACCAGCAGGGTTTCGTTATCGACTTCGGTGCCGACATGGTAAATGGTGCTGGGCTTGCGCTTGGTGTCTTTGGGGATGGGCGGTTTGAGGTAGTGGTCGAGGGCGCGGTCGGCGGCTTCGTTGAGTTTTTTGGAATCGTGGGATTCGTAGGGGGATGCCGGATCGGTTTCCGGTGGGTTCGGTGTAGGTTTGAACATAGATGGAACTCCATATGTGATTAAAGGAGCCATCACCCTCGCTACCAAACGAAGGGTGGTGGCCATACGAAGGTTGGTAGACCGGCCCACATGGAAAAACCGGCGCGCCCGAGGGCGCCCTGCGCATGGCCACCATCAAAACAAATGCCGAAAAAGCACCTGCATAAGGTGACGCTATGCGTCATGTGGGACAGCGGGCTACCAAACCCGATCGCTGTTTTTCAGCGACCCGGAAACGATAGAGCCCGGCCCTTAGACGCACAAGCCGGCGGATTCTGGCGTAGTCGTAGGCAGCGGCGCAAGAATGTGTAGCCTGAGTGAGTATCTGGAAGTGTCGTTTAAACAGTTCCTGTTTATTGGTCTGACTGTGGATCTTGTGGTGGATGGGCCGGCCTCTTCGCGAGCAAGCCCGCTCCCACAGGGGATCTTCGGTGAACACACTATTTGTGTACGCCTGAGATCAAATGTGGGAGCGGGCTTGCTCGCGAAGAGGCCCGGTGGAACACCGTCGAACTTTCAGTTAAACCAAAAAAGAAGTCATCGTTCAAAATTTGGATGACTCTATAAGTTGACCTGACTCCTGCCTGAGTAGAGGCCACACTGTCGTCCACCCCTTGGACTTCAAGCGCACTTGGTACATCGCTGTTTTTTCTTCAGTAAATCTCCAAGTGGGTCTGATGATCAGGTTGAAAAGATCATCCAGTCCCAAGGGGGCAGATACCTCACAGGTGTTTCCTTCGCGCAATCTGACGGCTATTGCCGTTGCTGTCTCTGGCCAGTAACGCATTGCATCAGTCGTGCAGATGTAAGGTTTATCGCCGTTCTGAACATGCATCCTCGCCTGATTTTTTACTGACCAGAGGACTGTCGGGTCCAAATCTCGCAGAGCTGCTTCTAAAGCCCTGTCATCTGAGGGAGTGCAGTGACATGGATCAAACCAGATTACATCGACGTCGCTCGCGATAGGAGATGGGAAGCGTCCGTGCAAGTGATCCCAAACCGCGTTCCGGACAAAACCTGCACCTATCCAACAATCCGGCAATCCCAGGGAATGAACAAGCTGGAGTAGACGCCATCGAGCGGGGTCTTCTGAAATGATTGTCTGGACTCTTGAAGCGTTATTCACTGACACCTCCAAGCTCGTTGGGTAGAAAGATTTCCCGCGCTACAGCCTATAGGGTGTGCGGGAGATGTCGATTAAACATCGCCTGTTTATTGGTCTGACTGTGCGTCTTGTAGTGGATGGGCCGGCCCCTTCGCGAGCAAGCCCGCTCCCACAGGGGATCTTCGGTGAACACACTATTTGTGTACGCCTGAGATCAAATGTGGGAGCGGGCTTGCTCGCGAAGAGGCCCGCTGGAACACCCTCGAACTTTCAGTTAAACCACCGTCCTTTTCCCGCACAAAAAAACGCCCCGCAATGGCGGGGCGTTTTCATTGAGGCTGCAATCAGAAGTCAGCCTTGACCGACATCACGAAGTTGCGTGGTTCACCGTAGAAGTTACCCCAACTTTCGGTACCGATAGTGGCGTAGTAGCGCTTGTCGAACAGGTTGTTGCCGTTCAGTGCCACGGACCAGGTGTCGTCGATGCGGTAGCCGATGCGACCGTTCCAGACCGCATAGCCGGCCTGGGTGACGTTGTTGTTGCTGGTCGGCGAGACGCGGTAGTTGCCGCTCTGGGCATTGACGCCGGCACCGACGGTGACGCGTTCCAGTGGGCCGCTGAGCGCATAGTCGCCCCACACACGCAGCAAGTGGCGCGGGACATAGGTGTTATATGACACACCATCCTGACTGACATCGGCGTCTTCCAGAATCCTGGTCTGGGTATAGGTGTAGCCGGCGAGCAATTGCAGACGGTCGATGACTTCACCGCTGACTTCAGCTTCGAAGCCCTGGGCGCGCACTTTGCCGGAGTTCAGCGAGCAGCTGCTGTCCGGGCAGGCCGGGTCATCCTGGGCTGCATCTTTCTGGATGGTGCGGAACAGGTTGACGGCGCTGTTCAGGCGACCGTCGAACCATTCACCTTTGATCCCCAGTTCATAGCTCTGGCCGATCAATGGCTTGAGCGTCGAACCGGTGATGGTCTTGTAGCCGCCCTGCGGAGTGAAGATATCCGCGTAGCTGGCGTAGGCGGTCAGGTTGTCGTTGATGTCGAACAGCAAGGCAGCGAACGGGGTGACTTGCCCGGTTTCCTTGGCCTCGGAGCTTGTCGGCGTGCCTTCGCCGCGCCAGAACGACACGGAATCGGTTTCGGACTTGTACCAGCTGACGCGACTGCCCAGGACGAAGGTCAGCGGATCGGCCAGTTTCAGGCGTGCCGTGGAGTAGGCGCCGTATTGCTTGATCCGGATATCCACCGGACCACCCCGGGAGGCATTGGCCAGGTAAAAACTTTCATCCGGCTGAGGCAGGTGATGGTCGGGGTTCAGCACATTCTGGCTCTGCGGCAAGAGGGCCACGGCGTAGAAGTCATCCTTGTGGGAGCGGCTGGCGTTGGCACCGACGATCAGCTCATGTTCTTGGCCGAATGCGTTGAATTTGCCGTCCACATAAGCGTCGAGGCCGTAGTCGACCTGATCGTAGTCAAAGATGCTGCCGATCATCGCGGTACTGGTGCTGGTGGCGCCAATCGGTACTGTACCGCTGGGGAAAGCGTATTCCATGTCCTGGGTGTTTTTCGAATAAACCCCGGCAACCTTCAGCGCCCAGTTGTCGTTGAACTCGTGTTTCAGGTCGCCAAAGTAGGTGGCCCGTTTGCTGCGCTGGTTGTTCCAGGCGGTGTTCAGGCACGTGGAACGAGAGAGCTTCAGGTCGCTGCCATCGGCGTAGCGCGGCAAACCGCCCCAGCACGGGGTGGCATCGACGTCTTCATAGGCCATGCCCAGGCCCAGGGTGGTGTAGTCGCTCAGGTCAAAGTCCAGCGCGGTGTAATAGATCTGGTCCCTGCGTTCGGCCACGTCATAGAAATACTGACGGGTCTGCTGGGTCACCACGGCCCGGCCACGAATGGTGCCGGCGTCGTTCAGCGGGCCGCCGGTGTCGACCTGGCCACGGTAGTTGTCCCAGGTGCCGGCAGACAACGACAGTTGAGTGTGCGGGGTGTCCTGGCCGCGCTTGCGCACAAAGTTCACACCACCGGCAGTGCCCCCGGCGCCCTTCATCATCCCGGCCGCACCGCGCAATACTTCGACCCGATCATAAATCGCCATGTCGCTGTTGAAGGCATCGGCCTGCACGTAGCTGCTGCCGATGTCCAGCGGCACGCCGTCGTACTGGTACTGGCCGGTCATGCGGAAACCCCGGGAGAAGAAGTACTTGCCACCCATGGGCGAGTCGTAAACGGTGATGCCCGGGGTCTTTTCCATGACCTGTTCGATGGTGTTCAGGTTCTGATCATCGAGCATCTTGCGCGTGATGACGGTGATCGACTGCGGGGTTTCCCTGAGCGAATGCTCGCCCTTGCCAATGGTCACCGCGCCGGTGGTGTAGGAGTTGCTGCCTTCGGTGGTCGCGCCCAACCGCTGACCGTTGATGCTGGTCGGTGCCAGTTCCATCGCACTGCCGGTGGCCGGCGCCAGCAGCGTGACGGTGTTGCCGTCGCGTTGATGGCGGATCCCGGTGCCCTTGAGCATCGCGTTCAGCGAATCATCTTCCTGGTAGCGGCCGCTGAGGGCACTGGAGCGCAAGTTCTGAATGCTCTCGGGGCTGTAGATGATTTGCAGATTGGTCTGTTGACCGAGGGTCTGCAGCGCCTGAGCCAATGGCTGGGCCGGGATGTTCAGGGTCCATTCCTGGGCCTGGACATACGGCGTCACCGCCAGGGTCATCGCCAGGCCGAGGCCGGTGGACGTCATGCGCGAGCGAGTGGTGCTGCTCATTAACAGGGCGCGGGTCAGAGGTCGAAGCATGAAACGGGATGCGGACATGAGGTTAAGACCTTGGCAGGTATAGTTGGTAATGGTTCTTATTCATCTCATTAAGACGAGGAGGCCGCGGCAAACCGGAAAAAATAATATTTTTCCGACCGGCCACGGCCTGATCGATTACGCGGGTTGCAGTTCGCTTTTGACTTTGCCGGCCTCCATGCGCACCAGTTGATCGGCGACGTCGAAGTAGCGGTCATCGTGGGAGATGACGATGATGGTCTTGCCCAGACGCTTCAGATCGGGCAGCAGTTCGGTGTAGAAAATGCGGCGGAAGGTCGGGTCCTGATCGGCCGCCCATTCGTCGAACACCAGCACCGGCCGTTCTTCGAGCCAGGCATTGACCAGCGCCAGGCGTTTGCGTTGGCCGGTGGAAAGATCGGTGGTGCTGAACGCGCCGTCGCGCACGCTGACCTTGTGCGCGATCTCCAGGCGTTCGAGGTAGCGCGTGGCATCCTGCGGCACTTGCCGGTCGCCCTGGATCAGGTCATCGAACAGGTAATAGTCGGCAAATATCGTGGTGAAGTTCTGCCGGTAGTCATCGCGGTTGAGCGCGGTGATCGGCTGGTCGTTCACGCGGATCTCGCCTTCGGTGGGTGCGTAAAGGCCCAGCAGCAGTTTGATCAGCGTGGTTTTGCCACAGCCGTTTTCACCGACGATGAACACGATGTCGCCTTGCTCGATGCGCAGGTTGACCGGCCCGAGACGGAAGGGCTCGCTGCCTTCCACCGGCGGGAAAGCGTAACGCACGTTGCGCAGTTCCAGGCTGCGGACCGGGCCGGATTTATGACCCGGGTCTTCCAGCAGCAGGTGCGGCTCCGGGGAGGAAAACTGTTCGCTGAGCTCGGCGATCCGGCGAAACGCAATCTGCGCCCGGCTGATGATCGGCAGGGTGCTGACCAAGTGTTCCAGCGGTCCTTTCATGTACAGCAGCACCAACACAAAACCGCTCATCACGGCCTTGTCGGCACTGGGCCAGAACGATTGCAGGGCCAGCGCCAGGCCGATGACCACGAAAAACAGCATCGAGCCGAACGACTTGGCAATGACGAAAGTATTGATCGAGCGGATCTGCGTATCACAGATTTTCTCGGCGGTTTTCTGGATGCCGGACACGAACATCCGCTGACGCCGCGGGCGGTGGATACGCAGTTCCTTGGCCCCTTCGGCGATGGCGTTGTAGTGCTTCTGCAGCTCGTCTTCGCAGTCTCGCGCCGCGTAGAAACCGCGCATGCCCTTGGCCCGGGCGATGGCCTGGAGGGTGGTGCCGATGGCGATGGCCACTAGCATCATCAGAAACATCGGCCACGACAGCATGGCCAGGTAGCCGAGGCAACCGAGGGTTACGGTCAGGGAAATCGCCAACGGCGCGAAGGCGAAGGCGAAATCGCTGATGGTGTCCACGTCGTGGGTCAGCACCGGGATCAACCGGTGGCTGCGGTAGCGCTCGATCTGGTCGATCGGCGCCGACAGCACTTTCTCTCCCAGCTCTTTGCGCAACTTGGCGATGATGTGCTGGCCGACGTAGTTGGTGCCGATGTCGGACACAATCGTGGTCAGCAGCGCCAGCATGCACAGCCCGGCAAAAATCATCACCACGGAGCGGGTCAGGCCGTCAGCGGAATGCAGGGCATTGTTGATGGTCGCCAGCAACACGGTGACGCTCAGGCCACCGATCATGCCGAGCACGATGGACACAGAGACGATCAGGCGGAAGGGCTTGAGCAGGGCGAGCAATTCGTTGATCGCCCCACGCGTTGGCTTGGTCATGGAGGATTCCTTTCGACACGGAGGGAGTGCCGGTACTTAAGGAAAACGAATGGTCGGGGACTTTATTTAAACGGTCACGAACGGTAGTTGCCGGTTAGTCACAAGACCTGCGGCGAGCGAAATTCCTGTGGGAGCGGGCTTGCTCGCGAAGACGTCGGCACAGTCAACATTGATGTCGCCTGACACACCGCTTTCGCGAGCAAGCCCGCTCCCACAGGTTCCGCGCCCCTCGCCACAGAGGATTCAGAGCTCACGCACTACACGAAACCCCAGCCAGTCGCCGCTGCTGGTGGGCAGGCTGCTGTTGCGATTGCCGGAGCGGGAAAACACCGGTGCTTCGCCCCAGTCGTTGCCGCGCATGACCTGGCGTTTGCACTTCTGCTCCAGCCACGGGCTGCCGTCGCTGGGTACGCCGACATAGTCTTCGCGGTAGCAGTCGGCGACCCACTCATAAACATTGCCGTGCATGTCGAACACGCCAAAGGCGTTGGCCGGGAAAGTGCCGGCCGGGGAGGTGAAGTTGTAGCCGTCGGCGGCGCCGTAAGTGTTGGCGTTTTTCGAGATCTGGTAGTCGGCGCCTTCATCGAAGGCAAACGGGAAAGCGCCGGTGCTGCCGGCGCGGGCGGCGTACTCGCGGATCGACTCGCTGGGCATGCGATAGGCATGACCGGTTTTCTCCGACAGCCAGGCAATGTAGCCCTGGGCTTCGGCCACGTTCATGCACACGGCCGGGTGACGCGCGGTCTGTTTAAAGCTGGGTTTGCCGGCGGTGCAGCGACGTCCCGGGCGATCATCGAAGTCGGCGGGGGTGTTGCCGGTGGCGCGCACGTACGCGTCCCATTCGCCGGCCAGTACCTGGAAGCGACTGATGGCGAAAGGGCGGGTGAAGGTCACTTCATGCAACGGCCCTTCATCGGTCTGGTGGCCGACTTCATCCTCTGGTGTGCCCATGGTGTAGCGGCCGGCGGGCAGCACGACCATTTCCGGACAGTCCTTGCAATCCTTGAACACCTTGCCGGGAGTTGGCGGGCTTGCGGCCTGGGCAGTGCCGGGCAGCAGACCGGCAAGCAGTGCGGTCAGTGCCAGGGCCGACAGGGTTCGCGGGGAAGAGGGTGTGTGGGGCGTTTTCATAAGTCGTCTCGGTTAAAGGAAAACGGTGCCTCGCAGCTCACTTGTCAGTCATGCCGACCATTGTGGCGAGAGGGCTTTTGTGGCGAGCGAGCTTGCTCGCGCTGGGCTGCGCAGCGGCCCCAAAAATCTGCCAGTCATTGCTGATTTTTGTGAGTGCTACGCACTCAAGCGGGAGCAAGCTCCCTCGCCACAGGTTTATCTGACTCAAGACCTTCTAAGTGAACTGCATTGGGAGCGAGAATTCACGCGGAGCGCTTTTTGCCCAGCACGTCGATTAAGCGGTCCACCTCGGCTTCGGTATTGAGCAGGCCGGGTGCAGTGCGGATCACCGGGCCGACGTCGCGGCTGACCGCATCGCTGACAATCCGGTTGTGCATCAGGTGAGCCGCCACGGCATCGCCGTCCTGACCCTTGACCCGGAAGAAGCTGAACCCCGCGGAAAACTTCGGATTGACCGGGGTGACCAGTTCGATACCCGGTTCCTCCAGCAAACGCTGTTTGAGGTAGCTGTTGAGCTGATGGATGCGCGCCTGCACGTCAGCTTTGCCCAGTTCCAGGTGCAATTTGAACGCTTCATCCACGGCCCAGCGATGTTCGAACGCGTGATAGCCGCCGGGGGACATGGTGGTGGAAAAGGTCGTGGCTTCGGAGAAGGTCGGCACGCTCGGGCTGACGTATTTCAGCTCTTCGCTGCGGCTGCAAACGATGCCGGTGCCTCGAGGGCCGAACATCCATTTGTGGGTGCCGGCAATGAAGAAGTCGCAGTTCATCACCGGAAAACTCAGGTCTTCGACGCCGAAACCGTGCACGCCGTCGACTACGTAAACGATCCGGTCCTGGTCGTCGCGCTGGCGATTGTGTTCATCGACGAGGCCGGCGATGTCGCTGATCGGCAGCTTCACGCCACTGCCCGAGTGCACCCAGGTCATGCCCAGCACGCGGGTCTCGGGGCGGATGTTGCGGTTGATGGTATCCAGCACCTGGTCGGTCGAGATCGACTGTGGCTGCTCGAACAATTGAATCTTGCGCACCCGGGTGCCATCGCGCTGGTTGCGAAAATGCAGGATGTTGTTCGTGGAATAGTGCTCGTGAACCGTGGTGAGGATTTCCTGATCGGGGCGCACCTGCACGCCGCCATAGATCATCGCCAGGCCTTCGGTGGTGCTGCCGGTGAGGGCGATCTGCGTCGGTTTGGCCTGTAAATACCGACCGGCCCAGAACCGCACGTTTTCTTCGCGCTGGTGGGTCACGCCCAGGTCCCAATCCATGGCCAGCCCGGGATTCAAGTCCAGCGCGGCGCGGTGACGGGCGATGGCCTCGCGCACGGGTTTGGGGTGGGAGGTCACCAGAAAATTGGCGAAGTGAATGCAGTTCGGGTCCTGGTCGAACAACTGACGCAACTGCGCCCACTTGTCCCGGGGCAGCGCTTGCGATTGCCCGGCGGCGACCGGGGAGCCGAGGCTGGCAGCCAACGGCAGGCCAGCGGCGAGGACCCCGGCCCGTTTCAGAAAGGTCCGACGGTCACTCATGGCTTGAGCGGTTCCTGGCGAGAAATCAGCGTGGGCTTCGCGGCTTTTTGCACCTGTTCCCAGACCCGCAGGAAGTTGCCGCCCCAGAGCTTGGCGATATCGGTTTCGGAATAGCCGCGCTGGATCAATTCGGCGGTGACGTTGCGGATTTCTCCGACATTTTCCCAGCCCTTGATGCCGCCGCCATCGTTGAAGTCCGAAGCGATGCCGACGTGGTCGATGCCGACCTTGCGCACGGTGTAATCGATGGCATCGCCGAGGTCCTTGAGCGTGGCCTTGGGTTCTTCTTCGAGAATGGCGTACAGACCGCTGGCGTATTGACCGAGCTTCTGTTCGGACCAGGCGGTGATGATCGGGTCGCCCGGCATCAGCGCCATCGCCAGGTTGGGCAATGGCGGCAAATCGAAACGTGCGCGCAGGGCGTTGAGTTTGTCCTGTGTGCCTTGGGTCAGCGGTTTGAGGTATTGCGAGAAGCCGACTACCTGCACCACGCCACCGCTGTTCTTGATCAGCTGCAGCTCCTTGTCGCTGAGGTTGCGCGGGATGTCTACCGAGGCCCGTGGCGCCGAGTGCGAGGCCACCATCGGCGTGCGGCTCAGTTGCGCCACTTGCTCCAGGCCTTTGCTCGACATCTGCGACACATCAATGATCACGCCCAGATCGTTGAGTCGCCGCACTGCTTGTTTGCCGATGTCCGACAACCCATCGAGGGCATCGGGGGAGTCGTTGAAAAACGGCAGCGGTCGTGACGAGTCGGCCCAGCTGTTGTTGCCGATGTAGCTGAAACCGAACATGCGCATGCCGCGAGCGGCCCACAGGTCCAGTTTGTTCAGGTCATTGCCCAGCGGGTAGGCGTTGAGCATGCTGATGAAAATCGCAAACTTGCCTTCGCCGTGCAGGCGCCGGAAGTCGTCGGGGGTGTAGGCGATGCCGACCTGATTGGGAAAGTCGCGCACCAGTCCGGAGATGATTTTGTAGCGCACTTCCTGCTGGTTGCGTGCTTCTTCGACGAAGCCGTCAGTGGGCCGGTGCGGGGCGTTCGGGCCGTTCCACATTTCCGGCCAGCCGAAAACCGTCAGGGCCGCGCCGGACAGTCGGCCACGGTTGGCCTTGATCAAATCGAACTGGCCGGAACCGTCCTTGTCGGCCTCGTTGCCGTGGGCGCCGAAATTCAGGGGAACGGTGATGTGGCTGTCGAAGGAAAGGATCCGCCCCTGCAGTTCGGTGGCCTGTTTCATGACCTTGATCGGGTAGCCGGGGTTGTCCTTGAACCCGTAATCCCAGACCAGCCAGCCTGCGCCGGCACTGATGGCCAGGGCCAGTGGCAGGCCGAGGTACAGGGCCTTTTTCGAACGTGTTTTTGTCATCGCCATCTCAGTCAGGTTCGCCGTTGAGTGCAGGCGCAGGGGCCTTTGCTATTTGGGAAGAACGAGTGACCGGCAGGAAAAATTAGCGGCTTGTGTGATTTCCTGTGGCGAGGGAGCTTGCTCCCGCTCGGCTGCGAAGCAGTCGTCAATCCAGCAGACGCGATCTGCCTGAGAAAAATCAGGACCGCTCCGCGCTCCAGCGGGAGCAAGCTCCCTCGCCACAGGAAAGCCCTTTCTCCATAGGAAAGCTCTCCACAAGGGTGTGTCTGGTGCGCTTAAATTTCCCCCCACAACAAACGTTCTAGCTTGGATAAAGCCTGCTTCATGGCTGACACAGGTAGGGCAATGACGATTTCTCGACGCTGGTTCATGGCGGGCCTGGCGCTCACGAGCGCTGCGGTGCCTGCCGCTTTTTATGCACATCGTGAGTTGACCCGGGAGCAGGAACCGATCACGCCGGGGGAGGCTACGGTCGACCTGGCCAGCACCGCCGGGCAGCAACTGGCCGACAGCTTGCGCGGAGTCTGGGACATTCGTTTTGTCGGCAGCGATGCAGGGCTTGATGGCTTGCCGCAGGACGGGCTGGAGTTGTTTCTCGACATCGCTCATCGCGGGCGCGGGTTGCGCGGTTGCCTGGATACCGGCACTCACCTGCGCGGGGAGGGCCAGCCATGCTATCAAGTCATCGGCGATCTGGCGCCAGCCAATGGCGCCGAACTGTACTGGCGGCTGATGCGCACCGACGCCCCGTTGGTGGCGCCGGTGTATGAGTTCAAGGCCAAACTCGACGAAGTCTGGGCCGCTTTCGGCAACGCCGGCAGCGGCACGTTCAGCGGCCAAGTGCTGAGCCTGAATCGCCCGTTGGGTTTGCCCGAACTCGACAATCGCTTTATCGCCATCAAGCGGCGGTTTCCCGAAGCGCGGGAGCGAACCGCCCTCAACCCGACATTTCTGGCGTGGCTGGTGTCCCCCGAGCATCGATTGTTTCACCAGCTCTGGCACGCCTCCCGGGACAAATGGCACAAGCTCCCGGAGAAAAAGCGCGAGGCGTTGCGCGGTATCGGCTGGCAACCCGGCCCACGGGACAACGAGCGTGATGCCCGCGGGCCGCGCAAGGACCGCAACGGTTCGGGCATCGATTTCTTCTTCATGCACCGGCACATGCTCGGCATTGCCCGGTCCATGCAGGACTTGCCTTCATGGCCGGCGTTCCCCTTGCCGCAGCCAGAACTCGAGCGTGATCGCCAGGGCTTCGCGCGCTATTTCGACAATCACGATGGCAATGCCTTACCGCCGACCTGGTTGACCGAAGGTGATGACGAATACACCAAATGGGTCAGTGACATCAAAGCCGCAGAGACCTATCACAGCAACTTTCAGGTCTGGGAGTCCCAGTACCGGGATCCGCGTTACCTGTCGAAACTGACCCTCGGCCAGTTCGGCTCGGAGGTCGAGCTGGGCCTGCACGACTGGCTGCACATGCGCTGGGCCTCGGTGGCTCGGGATCCGTCCAACGAGATACCCGTGCCGATGGCTCGGGATCAGGCCGACTTCGCGGTGCGCTGGTATGCCCCGGAAAACGATTTTCTCGGCGATCCGTTCTCATCCCACGTTAACCCGGTGTTCTGGCGTTTCCACGGCTGGATCGACGATCGCATCGAAGACTGGTTCCACGCCCATGAACGTTTTCACCCAGGCGAACTGAGCCGCCTGGAGGTCAACGGCGTGCCGTGGTTTGCGCCGGGGCGTTGGGTGGAAGTGGGCGATCCGTGGCTCGGGCCGGACACCCACGGTTGCAGTACGACGCAGGGCCTGCAGGTGGGGCGTTCGGTGGAAATGGACCCGGAAACCATGAAGCTGGCGTTGCGCATCACCTTTGGCGATGAAGACAACATGAGTGACCTGTTGCGCAAAGTGCCGCGACGGCCGTGGTATGCGCGGCATTTGAAGGTCAAGGGGTGGCCGGTTTAGTCGGGTAGACCGCGTTATCGTTCTTCGCGAGCAAGCCCGCTCCCACATTTGATCTCCATCGAGCACGAGGTTTGTGTACGACGCAGATCCAATGTGGGAGCGGGCTTGCTCGCGAAGACAGCCTCAAGAACGACGCTGTTCTACAGGGCTTGCCATCCCCCACCCAACGCCTTGTACAGCGCAATACTGGCCTGCAACCGCGACAATCTCAGCTGCACATTCAGATCTTGGGCGGCATACAGCGTGCGCTGGGTTTGCAGCACTGTGAGCAGGTCTTCGGCGCCGGCCTGGTAACGGCTCTGGGCGATGTCGAAAGCGGTCTGCGCCTGGCTCAGTTCTTCTACCTGCCACTGGCGTTGCTCATCCAGCCCGCGAATGCTGTTGAGGGCTTTTTCCACATCGGCAAAGCCATTGATGATTGCCCCGCGATAGGTTTCCAGCAGTTCCTGTTGACGCGCCGTGGCCTTGTCGCGCTCGGCGCTGAGGCGACCATTGTTGAAGACCGGCGCCACCAGCCCCGAGGACAGGTTGTAGAAAGTCGTGCGCAATAGATCCGAAGCCAGGTCGGCGCCGGAGCCCAGGCTGGCGGTGAGCGTCAGCTTGGGCAGCATCGCCGCGCGGGCGACGGTCACATCGGCCTGGGCGGCGGCGAGTTTGGCTTCGGCGCTGGCGATGTCCGGGCGGCGACTCAACAACTCACTGGGCACGCCGCTGGCAATCTGCGGCCAATGCAGTTGATCGAACGGCTGCTCTGTCAGCGTCAGTGCTTGCACCGGTTGGCCGAGCAGGGCGGCGAGGGTGATCCGTGCTTCCCGGGCCTGTTGTTGCACCAGCGGCAGTTTGCGTTGCTGTTCGGCCACCAGGCTTTTTTGCTGAGCCAGTTCCAGCGCCGTGGCGCTGCCGGCGTCATAACGTGTCTGCACCCATCGCAAAACGTTTTGGGCGTTGGCCAGGTTCAGCTCGGCGATCCGTTGCTGTTCACGCAACGACAAGGCCTGGGTATAGCTGTTGGCCACGCCGCTTTGCAAGGTCAGTTCCACGGTGGCCCGATCGAACTCGCTGGCCTGCAAGCCGAGCAGGGCACTGTCCCGGGCCGCCCGTTTGCCGCCCCAGAAATCGATTTCGTAACTGGCGCTCAGTTCCGCATCGTAGTAATTCAGCGAGCGATTATCGGGGCTGACGTCCAGTTGGCTGTAGCCCTTGCCATGCAGCAAGCGTTGGCGATTGGCGTTGAGGCCAGCCTTGAGTTCGGGCAGCAGCGGGGCGCCGGCGATGGTGGCGCTGGCCTGGGCCTGCTGCACCCGGGCGACCGCGGCGGCCAGGTCGTGGCTGCTTACGCTTGCCTGTTCGATCAGGCGATTGAGTTGCGGGCTGCCGAACTGCGTCCACCATTGCCGATTGCTGTGTGCAGCGGCGGCGGTGTTCGGTGATTGCCAGGCGGCGGGTGGTAGCAGACCGCTGTCGGGGTGCGAAGCAGGGGTGCTGCAGGCGGCTAGTAACAGGCTGGCGGCCAGTAGGGTCAGGGGCACTTTCATAGGTCGATCATTCACTGGTAAGGGCCGTGACCGGATCGAGCCGGGCAGCCTTGCGGGCAGGCATGAAGCCGAAGACGACACCGGTGACCAGCGCGCAGCCGAAGGCGCCGAGCACGGCGATCAACTGGAACGCGACCGCGACATTGCCGAGCAGCAGTACGCCACCGACCAGCAACGCCAGACCGATCCCGGCGACACCGCCGACCACCGAAAGCATCACCGCCTCGGTGAGAAACTGGCGCAGGATGTCGCGCTGACGGGCGCCGGTGGCCATGCGAATACCGATTTCCCGGGTGCGTTCACGCACGGTCATCAGCATGATGTTCATGACGCCGATACCGCCGACCAATAACGAAATTGCCGCAATCGAACCGAGCATCAATGACAGCGTGCCCTGGGTGCGGGCCTCGGCCTGGATCATGGCGGCGTTGTTGGTCAGCTCGAAATCGCGCTTGCCCTTGTGCTCGCGCAGCATCGTTTGATCGATTGCCTGCTCGGCCTCCTTGACCTTGCGCGCATCCTTGGCGGCGATCACCACATACTCGGGATTGCGACTGCCAAACAGCCGTACGCTGGCGGCCGAGTAGGGCACGGCGATGCGGTTGTCACTGTCGGAGTCGCCGGAACTGGAGCCTTTTTCGGCCAGCACGCCGAGCACCTGAAACGGCACGTTTTCGATCAGGAGGTACTGGCCAATCGGGTCGACCCGGTCGTTGAACAGCTTCTCCCGGACCTTGTGGCCGATCACCGCAACGGCGGCGGCGCTGTCTTCATCGGCCTGGGTGAAATAGCTGCCCTGAACCACCGGCCAATTGAAAATGCTCGGGAAGTTGGTGTCGTTGCCGCCCACATAAGCGGTGTGATCGGCGTTGCCGAAACGCACGCCGACCGTCGAGCCGTTGACCGGCATGATCCGCTGCACCTGGGACAGGTTGGCGAGCGCGGCGACGTCGTCGAGGGTAATGATCCCGGGCGGTGTACGCGGATTGGGCGCGGCGCCGCTGAGGTAAATGATGTTGGAACCGAACGCGCCCATCTGCGCCATCACCTGCCGCTTGCTGCCTTCGCCCACCGCCAGCATCACCACCACTGACGCAACGCCAATGACAATCCCCAGCAGCGTCAACGCGGTGCGGAAGCGGTTGATCCACATCACGCGCCACGCCGCCTGAACCGCGTCCACCAGTTCGCCTTTCCAGGCGCCATTAGGCTCGCTGCCGGCGCTCAGGCGCTGGCGCAGGTCCACGGCTTGCAGTGCGCCGGGACGGGACGTACGCGGGGCGGCCGAGGAGTGTGTGGCGGTGTCGCTGATGATCAGGCCGTCGCGGATTTCGATGACCCGGTTGGCGCGCCTGGCCACTTCGCGGTCGTGGGTGATCAGAATCACCACATGCCCCTGACTGGCCAGTTCGTCGAGCAGGCTCATGACTTCGGCGCCGCTGTGGCTGTCGAGGGCGCCGGTGGGTTCGTCGGCGAGAATAATGTGGCCGCCGTTCATCAAGGCGCGGGCGATCGACACCCGTTGCTGCTGACCACCGGAAAGCTGATGCGGACGGTTGCCGGTGCGCGAACCCAGGCCGAGGCGCTCGAGCAGGGCCGCCGCGCGGGCATGGCGTTCGTCCGCCGGGGTGCCGGCATAAATGGCGGGCATTTCGACGTTTTCCTGGGCCGATCCGGACGGGATCAGGTGGTAACCCTGAAACACGAAACCGAAGGCCTCGCGCCGTAGCCACGCCAGTTCGTCACTGCCCAGGCCGGCGACGTTTTCTCCGGCGAACAGGTAGTCGCCGCTGGTGGGGCGGTCGAGGCAGCCGAGGATGTTCATCAGGGTCGATTTGCCGGAACCGGAAGCGCCGACGATGGCGACAAATTCGCCAGCGTGGATCGACAGGTCGATGCCGCGCAGCACTTCCACCACGGGGCTGTCGCCACCGCCGTAGGCTTTGCGGATCTGTCGCAGGTCAATCAGGGGCGTTTGCATTCAGCCTCCGCTGCCGGTGAGCGGGGCGCTCAGCACGTGATCGCCTTCCGCCAACCCCTCGAGAATCTGCGTGCGTAACCGATCGCTGATCCCGGTGCGAACCTCGCGGCGCTGAACCTCGCCATTGGCCGCCACCACTTGTGCCACTTGGCGATCCGCCGCGGTGCCGTTGTGCAGGGCCGCAGTGGGCACCGTCAGCACGTTCTGCACTTGCCGGGTGACGAAAAATACCTGGGCGGTCATGTCGGTCATCAAGGCGTTGTCGGCGTTGTCGACATCCAGCAGCACGGTATAAAGCACCACCCGTTCGCTGCCGCTGCGACCGCTGGTGGGGCTGCCCTGCGTCTGTTCGAGCGGGCGCGGCGGCACCGGCAAAATCTGCCGCACGGTGCTGCTCCAGCGCCGGCTGCCACCGCTGAGGGTGGTAAACCAGGCGGTCATGCCGGGTTTGACCTGGCCGATATCGGCCTCCGACACTTCGGCCCATACGGTCATCGGTGACAATCTTGCAATGCGCAATATCAGCGGCGTCTGTTGTTGGGCATTGAGCGTCTGGCCTTCCCGGGCGCCAACGGCGACCACCGTGCCGGACATCGGCGCGTAGATCCGTGTGTAACCGAGTTCTGCTTCATCGCTGCGCAAGCTTGCCTGGGCTTGACGAATCTGCGCCTGGAACATGTCGATGCGCGCTTGTCTCGCACGGACCTCGGCGCGGGCGGTCTGCACATCTTCTTCGCGGGTCGCGCCGCCAGCCTTGAGCGTCTGCTGGCGCTGGTACTTTTGCTGCGCCAGGTCGTGCTGGGCGCGCTGCTCTTGCAACTGGGCCTTGAGGTTGTCGATGGAAAAGCGCCCGGCGTCGAGTTTGGCTTTCTGGGTCGAGGGATCGATCTCCACCAGCAATTGGCCTTCCTTGACTTGATCGCCGGCCTCGACATGAATCTTCTGGATCTGCCCGGACGCCTGGGCGCCGACGTCGACATAACGCCGCGGTTGCAGGGTGCCGAGGGCGGTCACGCTGTTTTCGATATCGGCGCGGGTCACGGTGGCGGTGGCAAGTTTTTCACGCCCCGGCGGGATCACTTGCCAGGCGGCCAGGGCTGCGGCGGGGATCAGACACAGAGCGACAAACAGGGCGCGTCGGGTAGGGCGGGGACGTTTCATGCGGGGTTCCAGCCGGTAGAAATCGGCCCGTCGCTCGGCGTGCGCGGCAGTGACCGGCGTCGCTGAACGCTGTCGGTGGACCGACAGACACGGGAAGCTGTCCTGTAAACGAGAACCCCGAAGCAGAATTTAAGCCTTGATATATCGCGTACAGATCGGACAAATGAGGTTATTTCTCAAGTAATTGGATCCAGTGCTTTAAATCTATATGAGAATTACTATAAATTACGCCTCTTGCGCGCTGCCATCATCGTGCCGCCATCTCTTTTATGGCGCACTCTTTATGGCACAGATTGGCCCAAGAACCGGGAGTCATGTTGGAAAACTACTATCGCGAGCTGGTGTATTTCCTGAACGCCAAGCTAGGCAACCGTCAGGTGGCTGAAGATGTGGTGCATGACGCTTATCTGCGGGTGCTGGAGCGTTCCAGTGACACGCCGATCGAACAACCCCGGGCGTTTCTTTATCGCACCGCGCTCAATCTGGTGATCGACGACCACCGACGCAATGCCTTGCGCCAGGTCGAATCCCTGGACGTGCTCGACAGCGAAGAGCGCTATTTCACGCCGTCGCCCCACAACAGCCTCGATCATGGCCAGCGTCTGGACATGCTTCAGCGCGCATTGGCGGAGTTGCCAAAGCTGTGTCGCGAGAGTTTTCTTTTGCGCAAAATCGACGGCTTGTCGCACCCGCAAATCGCCGAGCACCTGGGGATTTCCCGGGCGTTGGTGGAAAAGCACATCGTCAATGCCATGAAGCATTGCCGGGTGCGAATGCGCCAGTGGGACGCCCATTGATCGCCACCGTTTAATCAAGCCTCGTTAAATTTTTTTTCATTGTCCTCGTTCCTATTCAACAGACGACTCTGCTGCCGCACACGGCCGGTCAGGTCACCCAGGCTTTATCCCCGCTGGTCCGGGGTTCATCCAGAGGACACTGGAAATGACACAGGCAATTGCATCGCCCATCGTTCACGACCTGATCGGCGTCGGTTTCGGCCCTTCGAACCTGGCTCTGGCCATCGCCTTGCAAGAGCGCGGGCCGAGCCAGGGCGAGCTGGATGTGCTGTTTCTCGACAAGCAGGCGGACTACCGCTGGCACGGCAACACCCTGGTCACCCAAAGCGAACTGCAGATTTCCTTCCTCAAAGACCTGGTGACGCTGCGTAACCCGACCAGCCCGTATTCTTTCGTCAATTACCTCAAGCATCACGGTCGTCTGGTGGACTTCATCAACCTCGGCACCTTTTATCCGTGCCGCATGGAGTACAACGATTATCTGCGCTGGGTCGCCGGGCAATTTACCGGGCAGAGCCGCTATGGCGAGGAAGTGTTGGCCATCGAGCCAGTGCTGCACCACCAGCAGGTCGAAGCACTGCGGGTGATCTCGCGTGATACGCATGGTCAGCAGCATGTGCGCACCACCCGTTCGGTAGTGGTCAGTGCCGGCGGTACACCGCGCATTCCCGAAGCGTTCAAGGCACTCAAGGATGATGGCCGGGTGTTCCATCATTCCCAGTACCTGGAGCGCATGGCCAGGCAGCCGTGCGTGAACAACCAACCGATGAGCATTGCGATCATCGGCGGCGGGCAGAGTGGGGCGGAAGCCTTCATCGACCTGAACGACAGCTTCCCGTCGGTGCAGGTGGACATGATCCTGCGCGGCTCGGCCCTGAAACCGGCCGATGATAGCCCCTTCGTCAACGAAGTGTTCTCGCCGGAGTTCACCGACCTGGTGTTCCAGCAGGCCAGCAGCGAACGCGAGCGTCTGGTCAACGAGTACCACAACACCAATTATTCGGTGGTGGACATCGACCTGATCGAACGCATCTATGGCATCTTCTACCGGCAGAAAGTCTCGGGCATCGCGCGCCATGCGTTCCGTACCCTGACCACCGTCGAAAAAGCCACCGCCACCGAGCGCGGTATCGAGCTGGCGGTGCGCAACAACGCCACCGGCGAAGTCACGGTTCGCCATTACGACGCTGTGGTGCTGGCCACCGGTTACGAGCGTCAGATGCATCGCAAATTGCTGGCTCCGCTGGAACAGTACCTGGGCGATTTCGAGGTCGATCGCCACTACAAACTGATCACCGACGAGCGTTGCAAGGCCGGCATCTACATGCAGGGCTTCTGCCAGGCCAGCCACGGCTTGAGCGACACCTTGCTGTCGATCCTGCCGATCCGCGCCGATGAAATTGCCGGCTCGCTGTATGACCATGGCAAGTCGCGTGGGCATGGGCGGTCGGTGATGGACATGTTGTTGGCCACAGCGAGCTGATATTGAGTCGCTCCTGAAAAGATCACAGTCTGCCGCAACGCCTACTATAGGAGCGCGTCCAAAAGGGGGACGGCATTTCAGAAAAGTCCTACAGAAAGCCCGAGAGGTCTTCCGTAGCCTTGCGCCCTCATTAATCTGACACCCTTCAGGGGGGCGCCATTGTCGAACAAGTCCTTTCGCATCCTGATCGCTGACGAACAACACTTTAACCGGCTGAGAATCGAGCGTTGTTTCAACCAGCTCGGTTATTACCGGGTAGCGCCGGTGCAAAGCCTGGAAGAGTTGCTGACCCTGGTGGAGTACGGTCGCGAACCCTTCGATCTGTTGGTCATCGATGCCGCGCTGGCGGGTGGGACTCTGGACCTGGTGGATTATTGCCTCGATAACCGGCAATTGGAGCGTGTGCTGATCTACGACGGCCAACAGGCCTGGTTGCCATCGCTGCCGGCCAGGGGGCAACAGAAGATTCAGGTCAGTCACGTCTTGCCTGACCTCGCATCAATTCAACGTTTGATGGCGTTCGTTGATCCGCAGGACCGTTCGTCTGAACTATCATTTCTGTCAGGTAGTTCAGACCGGCATTCCATGCAAGAGTCCATGCGCAGCTACTGCGTCTAATCCGGACTTTGCCCATGGGAAGTGAGTGCTCGTGTTTTTGCCTAGGGAGTTGCCATGAAGTCAGCGTTGATTGTGGACGATCATCCGGTGATTCGCGGCGCAGTCAAAATCGTACTCCGGCTTGAGGGATACAAACGCATCTACGAAGCCTCCAGCGGTAATGAGGTCTTGCCGATGATTCGCGAACACAAGCCTGAACTGGTGGTGCTGGATCTCAACATTCCATCCCTCGACGGGCTGGATGTGCTGGCACGGATTCAGGCTGGCGAGGTGCGGTGTCGCATCGTGGTCTTCACGTCCCAGGAGCCCATGTTTTATCAGGATCGATGCATGCGCGCCGGTGCTGCGGCCTATGTCGCCAAGACCAACGATTTGCAGCATCTGCACAAAGCTGTGCACGCCGTGATGGGGGGATACACCTATTTCACACAGCTGCCCTCGAGTTCAGTGTCCTTGAGTATGTTGCAGCGCAGCGAAAAGCAGATGATCGACAATCTGTCGGACCGCGAATTGACGATTTTCCAGCATCTGGCGCGGGGCATGAGCAACAAGGTCATCGCTGAAATCATGCATTTGAGCCACAAGACCGTCAGTACCTACAAAACCCGTTTGATCGGAAAACTCAACGTGAAATCGTCGGTGCATCTGCGTGATCTTGCCCGACGCAATCATCTGATCTGAATGAACGCCCTTCGACACTTTCGCTGCCTGAAAAGCCTGCTGTTGCTGGGGTTTGGCCTATGGGTGTCGTATGTCAGTGCCCAGCCGCAAACCTTGACCTTGCTGGGTCGTTCCTACGCGCAAGGGTCTACGGCCAAGCTGTCGGAGGCCGATTCACGCTGGCTGCAGCAAAAGGGCCGGTTGGTGCTTGCCGTCTCTGCCCCGGACTATCCCCCCTTCGACATCACTACCACGGGCCATGCGTTGGAGGGGGTTACGGCGGACTACGCCGGTTTGCTCAAACAGCTTTTGCAGGTGGAGATCGAAGTTCAACGCTACGGGTCGCGAGAAGAGGCCCTCCAGGCGCTCAAACAAGGGACGGCCGACCTGCTGGGAACGGCTAACAGTTATGAGGCACAGGATCCGCAGCTACAGAAGTCCAGCGCCTATGCCGTCGATCAACCGGTACTGGTGACCCGCACCGATTCGCCTTACACGCTGACCCCGGCACTGGCCGGCAAGCGCCTGGCGATGCTGTACCACTACTTGCCCGAGCAATACGTGCAGCAGTTTTATCCCCAGGCACGGGTCGAGCTCTTTCCTTCGACGCTGGGGGCGGTAGGGGCCGTGGCGTTCGGTCAGGCGGATGTCTATCTGGGCGATGCGATCAGCGCCCAATACCTGATCAGCAAAAACTACCTGAACAACGTCCAGTTGGCTGATTTCTCTGCCATGGAGCCTGGCCGTTTTGCCTTTGCCATGGCCCGCGATAATCGCCGGTTGTTGCGTATCGTCAACCAGGCGCTGACGGCGATCACGACCAATGAACAAATGAATATCTTGCGCCGCTGGGGAGCTGGAGGTGCCTCTATTTCGGGCACTCAGCCGTTGCATTTCAGCGTGACCGAGCAGCATTGGCTCCAGCAGCATCCGCATTTGAGGGTCGCGATCAATGAAAATCTGATGCCGATTTCCTTCTTCGACAGCGAAGGCAGGTTTCGCGGTATTGGCGCTGATGTATTGGAGAAAATCAGCCTGCGCACAGGCTTGACGTTCGACATACGACCGACAAAGTCCATCGCTGAAATGTTCGAGTGGATCAAGACCGGGCAGGTCGATCTGGTGGCAGGAATCAGCCCCAGCATCGAACGTGAAGCCGAGTTGCAGTTCACTCGCCCGTTTCTGACCAGCCCGAATGTACTGGTGACTCGCGCAGAGCCGGGCAGCCCCGTAACGCTTGATGATATGGCAGGCAAAAACCTGGCCGTTACCCAGGGCAACAGTGCTGGCGAATTCATCCGTCAGCATTTTCCGCAAATCCGGCTGGTCAATGCACCGTTGACGGCAGATGCGATGGAAATGGTCGCCCAGGGCAAGGCTGACGGCGGTATCAATTCGTTGATCGGCGCCCGTTACATGATTTCCCGGCTGTATCGCGATCGTCTGCAAGTGACAAGCACCGTTGGCGTCGATCCCGCTCGCAGCACGCTGGCGACCGGGCGGGACGCCCCCGAGCTGCATTCGATACTGGACAAGGCGCTGCTCAGTATCGCCCCCGAAGAGATCGACGAGATGACTCAGTATTGGCGCAATGACCTGATGCTGGAGGAAAGCTACTGGCTGCGTCATCGCCAACAAATTCTCCAGGCCTTCGTCGTGGCCGGCGCCTTATTGCTGCTCGCCCTGGCCTGGATCGTCTGGCAGCGTCGGCAGATTCGTCAGCGTCAGCAGTGGCTCAAACAACTGCAGGACGCCAAGGACGCCGCCGACGATGCCAACCGGGCCAAGACCACGTTCCTGGCCACCATGAGCCATGAGATTCGCACGCCGATGAATGCATTGCTCGGCATGCTTGAACTGGCGCTGAAACGGGCAGACGAGGGCATTACCGACCGCGCGGCCATCGAGGTGGCGTCAAATGCCGGGCAGCAGTTGCTGGCATTGATCGGCGACATTCTGGACATCGCCCGTATCGAGTCCGGGCATCTGTCGCTGTCGCCGGAGCGGGCCAATTTGCAGGCTCTGGTAGTGTCGGTGTGCCGGGTCTTTGAAGGCCTGGCACGGCAGAAGAATCTGCAGTGGCGGGTCGAACTGGACGAGCACAGCGACCGTGATGTGCTGATCGACCCCACGCGTTTCAAACAGGTGCTGTCCAATCTACTGAGCAATGCAATCAAGTTCACCCACAAAGGCGAGGTCAGTCTGAGCGTGCGGATTGTGCCCGCGCCGCCTGACCGTCTCATGGCCAGTGTGCGCATCGAGGACAGCGGCATCGGTATCAGCGGCTTTGACCAACAACGACTGTTCAGCCCTTTTGTGCAGGCCGGGAACAGTCAGCAATCAGGCCGAGAGGGTACCGGTCTGGGGCTGGCGATCAGTCGCACGTTGTGTGAAATGATGGGTGGTCGCTTGCAACTCGACAGCCTTCTCGGGCGTGGCACCCGGGTGGACATCAGCCTTGAACTGGTCGCATTGCACACGTTGCCCGTCATTGAAATGCCCGAGAGTGAATCACAGATAAAGACCCGCCCTTTGACGATTCTGGTGGTCGATGATTACCCGGCCAACCGGTTGTTGCTTTCGCGACAACTGAGTTATTTGGGGCACCACGTTCGGGTCGCGGAGGATGGTCAGCAAGGTTTCAAGCAATGGCGTGAACACACCTTCGATCTGGTCATCACTGACTGCAATATGCCGGTGGTCAGCGGTTATGAACTGGCGGGTGCGATCCGCGATGAGGAACGGTTTGAAGTGGGGCAACCGACCGTGATTCTGGGCTTCACCGCTAATGCACAGCCCGAGGTGAAAACCCGTTGTATTGAAGCAGGTATGGACGATTGCCTGTTTAAACCGATTCGATTGGTCGACCTGAGTACATGGTTGGCCACGAGATTTTCCAGCGAACCGGTAGACGCGACCGAAGGGCGTTCCATGGTCGAAATCGATTTAAGCGGGCTGCAGCGATACACAGGGGCCGACTATGAACTGATCACCCAACTGTTGCACGACCTGGCCGTGACCAACCGCGATGATCGCGAACGCTTGCTGCAAGAACATGCCAGCGGTAATCACTACGGCTTGCTGGACCTGGCACATCGCATCAAGGGCGGGGCGCAGATGGTCCGGGCGCTGAGCCTGGTCGAGTGTTGCGAACAACTAGAGCGTGCATGTGGCAAGGGCGATGCCGCACTTATTGACGCAGCCGTCGATAAGTTGCATCAAGCCATGACGCGCCTGGACCACAGTCTTGAGCAGGGCTGAGGCTTGATCTCCTGTCTATCGCCTGCCTCAAGCGATGTCACTGTGACTGAATTCCTCGCCCAGAAAGTCGATCAAGGTCCGCACCGACGGCAGCAATCCGCGTCGTGAGGGGAAAATCGCATGCACGATCCCGCACTTGGGCGCCCAGCCCGGTACCAGTTCCACCAATCGGCCGGCGGCAATCTCATCGCGCACCACCACACTGGGTAGGTGGGCGATGCCGATGCCGGCGAGTACCGCGTGACGCAAGGCCAGCAAGTCGTCGGTGACCATCCGCGGGGTATGACGAATCAGCGCGCTCGCACCGTCGGCACCGAACAATTCCCACTGATATTCCCTCTGTGCGCCACCCCAATGCACGCTCGGCAGACCGCTGAGATCAGCCGGCGTAGCCGGTGACGACAAGCGCTGCACAAACGCCGGAATGCCCACCAGGCATTGGGTACTGTTGCCCAGCACCTTCATCACCATGTCGGTGTTTTCCAGCGGCGGAAAGCGCACGCGCAGCGCGATGTCGAACCCTTCGTGGATCAGATCGACCCGGCGGTTGGTGCTTTCGATGAATAACTCCACCAGCGGGTATTCGAGCATGTAGCGGGTCAACATCGGCCCGACCCAGGAATTCAGCAGCGCCGTCGGGCAACTGATGCGTACCAGACCTTGGGGTTCGGAGCGATTGCGTTCGATCAGTTCGGCGGCGCTTTCGGCTTCGACCCGCATGGCCAGGCAACGCTGGTAATAAGCCTGGCCGATTTCGGTCAACGAGCAATGCCGACTGCTGCGGTGCAGCAAGCGCACACCGAGGCGTTCTTCGAGCTCGGCAATGCGTCGGCTGAGCTTGGATTTGGGCATGTCCAGCGCGCGTCCGGCCGGGGCGAAACCGCGGTGCTCCACCACTTGGGTGAAGTAGTACAGGGTGTTGAGGTCTTCCACCATCGTTCTCCAAATAGAACGCTAAGGCTGATTTTTGCAGTCTAGCGCACCAAAGGCGCCGGTTTTAAGCTTTGTCCATCGCGTCACACCACAGATTTGGAGGAAAGATGAAAAACATCATCGGTCTCTACACCAGCCCACGACCTCATTGGGTCGGCGACGGTTTTCCGGTTCGCACGCTGTTTTCCTACGACAACCTGGGCAAACACATCAGCCCGTTTCTGCTGCTGGATCACGCCGGCCCTGCCGAATTCACCCCGACCACCGAGCGTCGTGGCGTTGGTCAGCATCCGCACCGCGGTTTCGAAACCGTGACTATCGTCTACAAGGGCGAACTGGAACACCGCGACTCCACCGGCAGCGGCGGCAAGATCGGCCCCGGCGACGTGCAATGGATGACCGCAGCGTCGGGGATTCTCCATGAAGAGTTCCACTCCGAAGGTTTCGCCAAGAGCGGCGGCACCCTGGAAATGGTGCAGCTGTGGGTCAATCTGCCGGCCAGGGACAAGATGGCGGAGCCGGGTTACCAGACGATTCTCGACGCCGACATCCCAAGCATTCCATTGAAGAACAACGCTGGCAGCCTGCGCTTGATCGCCGGTGAGTTCGAAGGCCACAGCGGCCCGGCGCGGACCTTTACGCCAATCGATGTGTGGGACGTTCGCTTGAACGCCGGAAAATCGCTGACTCTGGATCTGCACCAAGGGCGCAACACGGCACTGGTGGTGTTGCGCGGCACGGTTCAGGTCAATGGTGTGGAACTGGTTCGGGAAGGGCAGTTGGCGCTGTTCGAGCGCGATGGCGATCAGCTCAGTCTGCAAGCCCCTGACGACGCCGTGGTGCTGCTGCTCAGCGGCGAGCCGATCGATGAACCCATCGTCGGCCACGGCCCGTTCGTAATGAACAGCGAGCAGGAGATTCACCAGGCCTTTGCCGACTTTCAATCGGGCCGCTTCGGCCGGATGAGTGATTGAAATCATTGTTGTAGTGCTGTGGCGTGCCGGGTTTGGCTGACTACGCTTGCCTGGCCACGTTTAAACGAAAAATCAGAGTTCACTTCCGCCGGCCCGTTCGGCATCGATAAAAAGCGAGGATTACCCCATGACTACTTCCTACAAACGTCTCGACAAGGATAACGCCGCCGTTCTGCTGGTCGATCATCAGGCAGGTTTGCTTTCTCTGGTGCGCGACATCGATCCGGATCGTTTCAAGAACAACGTGCTGGCCCTGGCCGACCTGGCCAAGTACTTCAAGCTGCCAACGATTCTGACCACCAGTTTTGAAACCGGCCCCAATGGCCCCCTGGTGCCGGAACTCAAGGAGTTGTTTCCGGATGCGCCTTACATCGCTCGTCCCGGCCAAATCAACGCATGGGACAACGAAGATTTCGTCAAGGCGATCAAGGCTACCGGTAAGAAGCAACTGATAATCGCTGGCGTAGTGACCGAAGTCTGCGTGGCGTTCCCGGCGCTGTCGGCCCTGGCAGAAGGGTTTGAGGTGTTCGTGGTGACCGATGCTTCCGGCACGTTCAACGAATTGACCCGTCAATCGGCGTGGGATCGCATGTCGTCCTCCGGTGCCCAACTGATGACCTGGTTCGGCCTGGCCTGCGAGCTGCATCGCGACTGGCGCAACGACGTGGAAGGTCTGGCGACTCTGTTCTCCAACCACATCCCGGACTATCGCAACCTGATGACCAGCTACAACACTCTCACCAACAGCAAGTAAACCCTGGCAGCACATACACACATAACCTGTGGGAGCGGGCTTGCCCGCGATAGCGGTCGATCAGTCAACATCACATTGACTGATCAATTGCCATCGCGGGCAAGCCCGCTCCCACAGTGTTTTGTGTTGTTCTGGAGACATCAATTGCTCCTACACTGTGCCCAATCTGTGAGATCTTCGTGCCATTGACCCTTGCTGGAGTTGCTTGATGCTGTCACTGCTTACCGATCACCCATTGCTCAGCGCGCTGATCCTGATCCTGGTCGATCTAGTGTTGTGGCGTTTGATCACCGCCAGCGGCAGCAATTGGAAACTGGTGGTACGACTGGTGATTTTTTCGTTGTTCAGCGTGCTGCTGTTCAACGAAGGCTTGAACCCCATGGCGCCGGCGCCTTGGCTCGACAATGTGCCGTTGCACTTGGCGGCGACCGGTTTGCAGATCGGCTGGTGGCTGTATGCAGCGCGCACCCTGACAGTGTTGATCGGCGCGGTGATGATGCAACGGGTCGGGCACACCGGGCGTTTGTTGCAGGATCTGCTCGGCGCAGTGATTTTCCTGATTGCGGTCATCGCCGCCCTGGCGTATGTACTCGAATTACCGGTCAAGGGCGTGCTGGCAACATCCGGTGCGTTGGCGATCATCGTTGGCCTGGCCTTGCAAAGCACCCTCAGTGACGTGTTTTCCGGGATCGTCCTGAACACCACAAAACCCTATCAACTGGATGACTGGATCTCCATCGACGGCACCGAAGGCCGGGTCACCGACATCGACTGGCGCGCCACGCGCCTGCAGACCGCGCAAGGCAGCATGGCGGTGATTCCCAACTCCCTGGCGGCCAAGGCCAAGATCATCAACTTCAGCCGGCCGAGTGATATTTTCGGGGTATCGATCAGCGTGCAAGTCAGCCCCCATGCTCGTCCGCAAACGGTGATTGATGCTCTGGAGCGGGCCATGCAGGGCTGTCGCTTCCTGTTGGCCAGACCGGCGCCGAGCGTGTCGTTGAAAAGCTCCGGCAGCACTGGCATGGAATACGAAATCAGTGGCTTCGTGGTCTCCATGGATCAGAAGCGCATGGTGCGTAATCTGCTGTTTGATTTGGCTTACCGGCACTTGCAGGCCTCGGGTGTCAGCCTGTTGTCGAGCGTCGAATCCAACGTGCCTGCTACATTGCCACGGCCGCGTGCGCTGCTGGACAGTTCGACTATCTTCTCGACCCTGCGTCAAGAAGAGAAAGAAACCTTCAGCCAGAACATGAAACTGCAAACCTTCCGCGCCGGGGAAATGATCCTGCCGTCGGGGGAGGTCAGCGATCACCTGTTCATCATCGAATCCGGCGTGGTGTCGGTCACCCTGAGCCGCGCTGGCAAAAAGTTCGAGGCCGGGCGCATGGGGCCGGGTGAGGTGATAGGCGAGGCCGGGATTCTGTCCGATGAATCGGCGCTCGCCGATTTTTCGGCCAAGACTTTTTGCACGCTCTACCGCATCGAGAAGGAATACCTCAAGCCATGCCTGGATGCGCGGCATGACATCAATGAGGCGATGAAGGCCTTGCTGGATTTCCGTTTGCATACGGCGCAGGCACTGATCCAGGAAACGCCCAAGAGGGTGGAGAAGAAGGGGTTTTTGCAGTGGTTGCGCAAGCGGGCTTAGGCACTCGAGCGCAATCGGGTTGGTCTTCAACCGGCAATGAGCGGATGCGCTCGACAGAGGTGCGGTCTTGAGTGCTCCAGTGCTCGAGGGGCAGATGTTGCAACGCCATACCGATGGGGCCAACCACCAGCAACAGGCCCAGACGAGCCAGGGTTTGTCGACGTGTCAGTGGTTGTTTATACGTCGTCTCGGGGATTGACGAAGTGGCGCAGGGCAACGGCATTCGGGATGAGAGCGACATGGTGGCAAATACTCCTTTCGGGCATCCCGGCCGCGTAATCAAGAATGAATCGCATTCTAATGGCGTTAATGGGCTGATGGCAATTACCCATGTCTCCTATTTATGACGCTTGCCCATTGGCATCCTCAACTTCCCAATAATTGGCTATTTGTTCAACCTCAAGCCGGCATTAACGTAGCGCCAACCCATTTGTGACTGGAGCTCACCATGCAACCTCGTATCGATTTCTACACCGCCTCCCCGGATGGCCTCAAAGCCATGATCGCCCTGGAAACCGCCGTCTCGAAGCTGCCACTGGAAAAGTCGCTGATCGAACTGGTCAAGCTGCGCGCATCGCAGATCAACGGCTGTGCCTTCTGTCTCGACATGCACGCCGCCGATGCCCGCAAGGATGGCGAGACCGAGCGCCGGCTGTACACCTTGTCGGCGTGGCGTGAAACGCCGTTTTTCACCCCACGTGAACGCGCCGCACTGGCCTGGACCGAGTCTTTGACCCAACTGAGCCTGACCCACGCCCCGGACGAAGACTATGCAATGCTGAGCGCCGAGTTCAGCCCCAAGGAAATGGTCGACCTGACCGTGGCGATTTCGACCATCAACAGCTGGAATCGCCTGGCCGTGGGTTTTCGCAAAATGCCTCAGGCCTGATTGTTTGCAAAAGCAGCCTGATGCCTCAATGCGCATCGGCACTCGGCGCGGCCGGTGGTTGCACCTTGCGCATCAAGGGCACCATCGCCGTGGCGAGGATGAAGCATGCCAATCATCAGAAAATCATTCAGTAGGTAGTGTTTGTAGGAATATATAACCTGACTTGCGTAGGATCGTTCCGATTTAATTTTTTTGCTGATAATTACTCCATCAATTGGAGTTGCGACGCTTTATATTGAAAGTAGGTCAGAGAGCGTAAAAAATATCACTTATAAAGGATGGTTCTAATGCGTGCGTTAACTCAGATGGAAATTGCAGAAATTAGCGGCGCTGTTGGCCCGCCCGGTGCAGTTGCGGGAGCAGTCGTTGGTGTCGCTGGATACATTGGAATGCAAGCTGGCAGTGGACAGCCCGCCACTTGGACTGGAGCTGCTAGCGCAGGAGTTGCGGCCGGAGTAGTCGGATTCTTTACGCCGGCAACGACTGCTCAAGCGGCAGGGACGGCAATGGCATCTTTCTACGGAGGACTTGGCGGCGGTTATATGATGCGATCTAACGGTCCCGGTGGTGGTGCAGCATAACCATTGACCCAGTCGTTTTGATTTGGAATCCGTGGACTCTGCCGGTGGAGTTCAGGCCAATTCAAGTTGAACTTATATCGCTCTTTGAAGAAGAGGTCCTATGTCGGATTTTCTATTTGTTTTTTTATTGACGATCTCGGTGTGGGGGCTGACTCTACTGATTTTTTATTTTGCGGATAAACTGTTTGATTCCAAATTGTCTAGGCCGGCGAAGGCAGTGCTGTTCATACCTATCGTCGCAATCAATGTATTTATCAGCAGTTCGTTTCTGGCAGCTGTACGTGATTTCTTTGCTTAAATCTGTGGCGTTCTGCGTATAGAGGGCTGCTAAATTCCACTTTGACTGGCCGATTGTTATTTAGTGACTTATATCTGAATCCGCTCAATGAGCATCCGCTGACGGCGCAGCCGGTGGTTGCACCTTGCGCATCAAGGGCACCATCGCCGTGGCGAGGATGAAACAGACCATGATCATCAAAAAAGCGTCGCCGTAGGTTTGCGTCTGCGCTTCGCGGTAGGTCAGCAGCCACAGCTGACGCAGGCTGGCGGTGACGCCGATGTCACCGTTCTGGCCGAGGGCGGCGAAGTTATTGCCGACCTGGGACAGCCACTGATTCAGCGCTTCGTTGGTGCTATTGAGGTTCTCTGCCAACCGGGTGAAGTGCAGGTTGGTGCGGTCATTGAGGATCGTGGCGCACGCGGCGATACCTATCGCGCCGCCGAGGTTGCGCATCAGGTTGAACAACCCCGAAGCATGTTTGAGCCGTGCCGGTGCCAACCCGCCGAGGGTCAGGGTCACCGCCGGCGGCACCGCCAGTTGTTGCGCGATTCCGCGCAAGGCTTGCGGCAGCATCAATTCCTTCGCCCCCCAGTCGTGGGTGATCGGGCTGAAATCCCACATCGACAGGGCGAACAACCCAAGGCCGCTCATCATGACCCAGCGCAGGTCGATGCGGTTGGCCAGAAAGGCGTACAGAGGAATCGCCAGAATCTGGAACACCCCGGTGGAAAAAACCGCCAGGCCAATGTCCAGCGCGCCGTAGCCACGTACACGACCGAGGAACAGTGGCGTCAGGTAAATAGTCGCGAACAGACCGATCCCCGTGACGAACGAAAAGAAACAGCCGAGGGCGAAGTTGCAGTCCTTCAAGGCGCGCAGATCGACGATCGGGTTGGCCACGTGCAGGGTTCGACCGATGAAGGCCAATCCGGCCAGGCCACTGATCCAGGCGGTGGTCAGAATCGTGCTGTCGCTGAACCAGTTCCAGCGCGGGCCTTCTTCGAGGGTGTATTCCAGGCAGCCGAGAAACACCGCCATGAACAGCATGCTCAGGTAGTCGGCGCCCTTGAGCAGCGACAATTCCGGCTGGTCGATTTTCACCAGCATCGGCACCGCCACCGCAACGAAAATTCCCGGCACCAGGTTGATGTAGAACAGCCAGTGCCAGGACGAAATGTCGGTGATCCAGCCACCGATCACCGGCCCCAGCGTCGGTGCCAGCGAGGCCACGGCGCCGATGGTCGCGGCGGCGATTACCCGTTGTTTGCCGGTGAAGAAAAAGAATGCGGTGGTGAACACCAGCGGGATCATCGAACCACCGAGAAACCCTTGCAGGGCGCGGAAGGCGATCATGCTCTGGATGTTCCATGCCGCGCCGCAGAGCAGGCTGGCCAGGGTGAAACCCACCGCCGAAGCGCAGAACAACCAACGGGTCGAGAACACCCGGGACAGCCAGCCCGACAGCGGAATCACGATGATTTCGGCGATCAGGTAACTGGTCTGCACCCACGCAGTTTCGTCAGTGCCGGCCGAGAGCCCGCCGCCGATGTCACGCAGCGACGCCGAAACGATCTGGATATCCAGCAGCGCAATGAACATGCCGATGCACATGGTGGCGAAGGCGAACACCTTGGTCGCCGTCGCCATGTTGGCGGCGTTGAACGGCTGCGTGGGGGCGACGAGGACGCGACTCATGGTGTGCTGGCCACGTTCGGGGTTTCAGGTTCGGCGCGAGTGTCCACTTCGGCCGTCACCGACAGGCCGGGGCGCAGATGACCGAGCACGCCGTCGGCCGGGTCGAGCAGGATTCGCACCGGCACCCGCTGGACGATTTTGGTGAAGTTGCCGGTGGCGTTTTCCGGTGGCAGCACGCTGAACTGCGAACCACTGGCCGGCGCGAGGCTGTCCAGATGACCGTGGAATTCACGTCCCTTGAGCACGTCCGCATGAACGATCACACGCTGGCCCGGCGTCATCCGCGACAGCTGATCTTCCTTGAAATTGGCATCGACCCATAGCCCGCTGGCCGGCACCACCGACAACAGCTGCGAACCGGCTTGGGCGTAAGCGCCGACCCGTGCCCGGCGATTGCCGATCACGCCGTCGACCGGGGCTTTCAACTCGGTGTAACCGACGTTCAATTGCGCCAGATCACGCTCGGCCCGCGCCTGAATCAACGCGGCGCGCGCTTGCTGCTTCTGGGTTTCAATCACGTTCAACTGACGTTGCGCGGCCAGCAGTTCGGCCTGCGCCCGGGCACTCTGCGCCTGTGCGGTTTTGAAGGTGGCCTCGGCCCGTTGTGCGCTTTCCACCGAGACGGCATTGCTGTTGACCAAGCGTTTATAGCGGGCGTTATCGTCCCGCGAGCGCGCGGTTTCGGCGCCGGCGGCATCGATGCCGGCGCGGGCCTGGCCGATCACCGCATGTTGCAGTTGTTCGGTGGCGTCGAGGTTGGCGAGTAACGCTTCTTCGGCAGCCACTGCACCTTCGGCCTTCACCAGGTTGGCACGGTAATCACGGGCATCGAGCCGAATCAACACATCCCCGGCCTTGACCCTTTGGTTATCGGTGACCAGCACCTCTTCAATATACCCCGCGACCTTCGGCCCGATCACCGTGACGTCGCCACCGATGTAGGCATCATCGGTTTCTTCAATAAAGCGCCCGGCGGTCCACCAATGGGTTGCGTACAGCCCGATGATCACCAAGGCCGCGATGGCCGCCGCCAGCAAGAGCAGCCTTTTAAGCAGGGGAGGCTTGGGTGTGTTCACCGCGACAGCAAGGTCGGGTTCAAGGCTGGGCATGCTGGTCATGGAGAAATACCTGTGAGAAATGGTGCTTTATTACGAATGTAATATGACGTAGGTAATATTATGTGGCAATGGGTTTCTGCCGCCGGTCGTCTGGTGCCGGACGTTTCGACCGCCGGGGAGCCTTGCGCATACCCTGTGGGAGCGGGCTTGCTCGCGAAAGCGGTGTATCAGCCGACATTGATGTCGATTGACACACCGCTTTCGCGAGCAAGCCCGCTCCCACATTTTCGATCATCGCTATACACAGATTTTGTGGGGGGACAGGTCCTCTCGTCGACGCCCCGAGGAATGATTTGCCGGGCTTAATAGGAAGCATTACTATTCTCGCCTCCCCTCCACAGCACACCGCAATGACCCCCAAGCTGCCCCGCAGACACGGCTTTTTCGAGCATTACGAAGAGTTGATCGGCACCTGGACCCGTCGTCTGAGAAATCGTCAGCAGGCCGAGGACCTGGCCCACGACACCTTCGTGCGGGTGCTTGAGTCCGATTCGGCGGCGGTGCAACAACCTCGGGCGTATTTGCACCAGACCGCACGCAACATTGCGGTGGATGGTTATCGGCGTGAGGATCGGCGGGGCGCCATGGAGTCGGAGGCGATCGATCACAGTGCGTCGTCGTCCGGCGACCCGGAGCATTTCATGCACGCGATCCAGTTGGCCGATTCCATCGAACGGGCGCTCACCGAGTTGCCGCTCAACTGCCGCAAGGTGTTCGTCTGGCAGAAGATCGAAGGCCTGACCCAGGCCGAAATCGCCGAGCGCCTGGGGCTGTCCAAGAACATGGTGGAAAAGTATATGATCCGCACTCTGCGGCATTTGCGTGATCGCCTGGACGGGTTACAGCCATGATTCGCCGCAGCCCCGAAAAGATCGGCTTCTGTAGGAGCTGCCGCAGGCTGCGATCTTTTGATCTTGATCTCCAGCGGTTTCAAGGCCGTCAAAAGATCACAGCCTTCGGCAGCCCCTACGAAAGGCAGATGCGGTGCGCCTTTTCATCCCCGGCCAAACAGGACTTTCCATGATGGATACTCGTGATTGTGCGTGCGGGCAAACAACGGTTCGCGACGACGCGGCGCGGTGGTTTGTGCGTTTGCAGGAACCTGCCGTCAACGCCGAAGAACAGCGTGGCTTCGAGAGCTGGCTGGACGAACACCCTCAGCATCGCGACGAATATCAAATGCTCCAGAGCCTGTGGGCGGCAGCCGATCTACTGCCGACCAAGCGTTTGCACGCCTTGTGCGAAACTTCGCCGGCCCGCGGCAAACGTCGTCCGTTGGTGCGTTATGCAGTGGCCGCCAGTGTGTTGGCAGTGGCGCTAGGCCTGGGGTTGTTCAGTGGCTTGAACCCTCCGGCGACCTACACGGCTGAATATTCCACGGCCCTTGGCGAACGTCGCCATGTGGCGTTGCCGGACGGTTCGGTGATCGACCTGAACGGCCGCAGCCGGGTGCAGGTGCGCTATGAAAAGGATCGTCGCAGCATCGAATTGACGCAAGGCGAGGCGATGTTCAGCGTCGAGCACGACAGCAGCCGACCGTTCGTGGTCGAGGCGGGCAGCGGCAAGGTGACGGTCACTGGCACCCGTTTCGACGTGCGTCGCGACAGCAGCGAAACCCGGGTCGCGGTGGAGCAGGGCACGGTCAAGGTTCAAGGTAATGGCGCAGATTCCGTCAGCCTCACCGCCGGCCTCGGTACTCGCGTGAATGCCCAGGGCTTTGTCGCTGCCGCCTATGCGGTCAACCCGGCTGAACTGACGGCGTGGCGCAGCGGCAAACTGGTGTTCAACAACGCCAGCCTGAGCGAAGTGGCCGAAGAAGTGTCGCGCTATCGGGAAAAACCGCTGACGGTCGGTAGCGCCAAAGCAGGCAATCTGCGCCTGACCAGCGTGTTCAAATCCGACAACACCGATGCACTGCTCAAGGCCTTGCCGAGCATTCTGCCGGTAGCCATTCGGACCCTCGATGACGGCAGCCAGGAAATAATTGCCCGATAGATTCAGGTTTTTTTCGAGTTCTTCGTCTTCTTGTCCAACTGCAACTGGTTTGCATTAACAGCCGCACACTTTTGCGATCCACAGGACAACGTTCGACGTGAAGAAAACCACCGCTAAAAATAACAAAACATCCTGGCTGCCCCTCGCTCTCGCCCTGGCGGTCAGCTCGGCGCTGCCCCAGGCGTTTGCTGCCGACGCCATTCATATTCAGGCGCAACCGTTGGGCCAGGCCCTGAGTCAGCTGGGCCAGCAAACCTCGCTGCAGGTTTTTTTCAGCCCTGAACTGGTGGCTGGCAAACAAGCCCCGGCGGTCGACGGCAATCTTTCACCGGAACAAGCCTTGCGCCAATTGCTGCAAGGCAGTGGTCTGGAATACCGGATCGATGAAGGCTCGGTAACGCTGATGCCAGCCCCGACTTCCGCCGCCAACGGCCCGCTGGAATTGGGCGTGACCGACATCAAAGTGGTTGGCGACTGGCTCGGCGATGCCAATGCCGCCGTGGTGCAAAACCATCCCGGCGCGCGCACGGTGATCCGTCGCGAAGCCATGGTCGAGCAGGGCGCGATGAACGTGGGTGACGTGCTGCGTCGTGTACCCGGCGTGCAAGTACAGGACGCCAACGGCACCGGCGGCAGCGATATTTCCCTGAACGTTGGCGTGCGCGGCCTGACCTCACGCCTGTCGCCACGCTCCACCGTGCTGATCGACGGCGTGCCGGCCGCCTTCGCCCCTTATGGCCAACCGCAGCTGTCCATGGCGCCGATTTCCTCCGGCAACCTCGACAGCATCGACGTGGTGCGCGGCGCCGGTTCCGTACGTTATGGGCCGCAGAACGTCGGTGGCGTGATCAACTTCGTTACCCGCGCGATCCCGGAGAAAGCCACCGGCGAAATCGGCACCACCCTGGAAACCACTCAGCGCGGTGGCTGGAAACACATCGATACCGCGTTTCTGGGGGGCACCGCCGATAACGGCATGGGCGTGGCACTGTTGTATTCCGGGGTAAACGGCGACGGTTATCGCAAAAGCAACAACAGCAATGACATCGACGACGTGATCCTCAAGACCCATTGGGCGCCCACCGATCAGGACGATTTCAGCCTCAATTTCCACTACTACGACGCCAGCGCCGACATGCCCGGTGGCCTGACGCAGAAGCAGTACGACGCCGATCCGTTCCAGTCCGATCGCGATCATGACAACTTCAGCGGCCGCCGCAAGGACGTGTCCTTCAAGTGGATTCGGCAGATCGACGACCGCACCCAGGCCGAAGTGCTGACCTACTATTCCGACAGCTTCCGTGGCAGCACCATCGCTTCACGCGACCAGAAAACCCTCAGCTCTTATCCGCGCACTTACTACACCTTCGGCATCGAACCGCGGGTGTCCCATGTGTTTGATCTGGGCCCGACCACTCAGGAAGCCAGCGTCGGTTATCGCTACCTGAAAGAAGGCATGCATGAAGAGGCGAGCCGTCTGGCGCTGGTGAACAATCAGCCGGTGGTTACCAAAACTTCCGATGGCCATGTGTTCCAGGATCGCACTGGCGGCACCGAAGCCCACGCCATTTACATCGATGACAAGATCGACGTCGGCAACTGGACCGTGACCCCCGGCATCCGTTTTGAAAGCATCAGCACCGAATGGCACGACCGGCCGGTTCTCGACACCGCTGGCAAACCTGTGCAGGAAAAGCGCCGCAGCATCGACAGCAACGAACCGCTGCCGGCCCTGAGCGTGATGTATCACATGTCCGAGGCCTGGAAGCTGTTCGCCAACTACGAAACCTCGTTTGGCAGCCTGCAATATTTCCAGCTCGGTCAGGGTGGTTCGGGTGACAACACCGCCAACGGCCTGAACCCGGAAAAGGCCAAGACCTACGAGATCGGTACGCGCTACAACGATGACGTGTGGGGCGGGGAAGTGACGCTGTTCTACATCGACTTCGATAAAGAGTTGCAATACATCAGCAACGATGTGGGCTGGACCAACCTCGGCGCCACCACGCACCAGGGCCTGGAAGCCTCGGTGCACTACGACATGGCGGCGCTGGACCCACGGCTCGACGGCCTGACCGCCAACGCCGGTTTCACCTACACACGTGCTGTTTATGAAGGCGAGATTCCAGGCTTCAAGGGCCGTGACCTGCCGTTCTACTCGCGTCAGGTGGCCACCGCCGGGCTGCGTTACGACATCAACCGCTGGACCTACAACCTCGATGCCTTTGCCCAGTCCAAACAACGCTCGCCGGGCACCGCGGTAAACGCTGATGGCAGCTTCAGCGGCAACTACATCACCGAAGGCAGCGCGGACGGCCAGTACGGCGACATCCCGGGTTACGTGACCTGGAACGTGCGTGGGGGATATGACTTTGGCTCGCAACTGTCGAACCTGAAAGTCGGAGCGGGGGTGAAGAACATTTTCGACAAGCAGTACTTCACCCGCTCCAGCGATAACAACTCGGGGATGTACGTCGGCGCGCCGCGTACGTTCTTTGTGCAGGCCAGTGTTGGTTTTTAACAGCTGAAGATCAAAAGATCGCAGCCTGCGGCAGCTCCTACACGGGATATGCGTTTCCCTGTAGGAGCTGCTGCAGGCTGCGATCTTTTCGCTCTAAACCTTCAACACCCTTCCGCCAATCGCCACGGCCACCAGCAACACTGCCATCAACCCAAAGGCAAAACTCAGGCTGCTGCCGTGGGCGATAAAGCCGATCACCGCAGGCCCGGCGAGAATACCGGCATAACCCAAGGTGGTGATGGCCGGCACGGCGATGCTTTCCGGCATGACGGTCTGTTTGCCGACGGCGGTGTACAGCACTGGCACAATGTTCGAGCAGCCAGCCCCCAGCAACGCATAACCCACCAGCGCCGCCTCCCACGCCGGTGCGAACGTCGCCAGCGCCAGGCCCGCCGCGGCCGTCAGCCCACCGAACACAATCACCCGCGTATAACCAAGACGCCGAACAATCCTGTCGCCGGTCAAGCGCCCGATGGTCATGGTCAGCGCAAATGCCGCATAACCCAGCCCCGCATACGCCGTGTCGATCCCGCGCTCCTGCGCCAGGAACACCGCGCTCCAGTCGAGCGCCGCGCCTTCGGCCAGGAACACGATGAAGCACATCCCGCCGATAAACAGCACGATGCCATGGGGCACGGCGAATGCCGGGCCGGAGCTTTCACTGCCGTAAGGCAACAGGTGCGGCGCGGCTTTAAGCAAGGCCAGCACTAGAATCACGATCACCACCAACATCGCCCCCAGCGGCGAAAAACCCAAACCGAGCAGGGCGCTGACACCCGCCGCACCGACGATTCCGCCGAGGCTGAACAGCCCATGAAACCCCGACATCATGGTTTTGCCGCTGGCCCGCTCGACGATCACCGCTTGCAGATTCACCGTCGAATCCACCGTGCCCAGGCCGGCGCCGAACATGAACAACGCCGCGATCAACGCCGGAATCGAAGACACCGTCGCCAACAGCGGCAGTGCCGCACAGATCAACAAAGTCCCGCCGCTCAACACCCGGCGGCAGCCAAAACGCGTCGCCAGAATACCGGCCATGGGCATCGCCAGAATCGAGCCCACCCCAAGGCACAGCAGCAACAGCCCGAGGGTTCCTTCATCCAGCCCGGCCCGCGCCTTGGCGTAAGGCACCAGCGGCGCCCAGGCCGCGATGCCGATGCCTGCGATGAAGAAGGCGATGCGGGTGGACATCTGTTCCAGACGTCCGGGGACGAATGCGGCTTGAGTATTGAGGTTGGTCATATCGATCCTTGGCAAAAAACGTCGCGTCCCCAAGGGACAGTGAACAACCGCAACGGGTTCGATCATCACGTCCGGGCGGGGCCGCAGTCAGGCAGGGTGACATCCTTGCACAGCCAGTCGCTGTTTCGCGATATCGTCGACGCATCAATTGTTCATAAAGGGGGCGCCATGACGCGGATGTACGATGCTCGAGGGAATATCTACGCGGTCGTGACGCCGGACAACGTGCGAAGTAGCGGAATCGAATTGCCTGCGCTGGCCAGTCATGCCGCGCAAACCCGCGAAGCGTGGACGGTGTCGGCTATCGAGGCATTCTGCGCTTGGGCTCCAGGTACACAGCCGCCCGGCAGCAAGGGACATCGTTGCGATGGTCTGCTGGTAGGACCGTTTCAATCGTCGCCGCCGTTTGATCTGTTGATCGTCAACACTGACGGCACGCTGGCCGAGCGCAGCGGCAATGGCCTGACGATTTTTTCCCAGGCCCTTGCTGAACAAGGGTTGATGCCCACGGAAGAGGCCTGTCAGCTGCGGGTTCATCACGACAAGAGCGACGCGGTTTCACCGGTGGAGACTTCAGTGAAACCCGCTGAAATCGATGGTGTGCAAGGGTTCTGGCTGGACCTGGGGCAGCCATCGTTCGGGCCTGAAGCGGTGGCGGCGCAAGGGGTTGAACCCGTGGTGTTGAAGGGGCGCGAAGTCAGTCATGTGCGGCCGTTGTCGGCGCTCGATTCTGCCTGGAACCGCAGCCAGTTCGTACGCATCGGTAATCCCCATTGCGTAACGTTGGTGACCGGTGCCGATGCGTTGCCGAGTAATGCGCAGATGCGCGAATCGGGATTGGCCGACGGCTTGACCCGCATCGCATACGCTATGCCGACCGGCGCAGGGCAGCCATGCGCGGCAGGGGTGAACCTGCAATGGGCGATGCTTGAATCCGAGGGTCGAATCGTTGCGCGGGTGTTCGAGCGCGGCGAAGGGCCGACCGCCTCGTCTGGCACCAGCGCCAGTGCAGTGGCGTGTGCGGCGTGGCGTGCGGGTTGGGTGACGGCGGGGGAGGTGAAGGTGGTCATGCCTGGCGGCACGGCGCCGATTTTGCTGGAGGAAATGGAGGGCGAGTTGAGTCGGGTCAGATTATTCGGGACGGCGCGGTTGATGCGGTGAATTTCAAACCGCTATCGCGGGCAAGCCCGCTCCCACAGGGATCACGCTGAACCTGTGGGAGCGGGCTTGCCCGCGAAGGGGCCATCACATTCAACGAAGATCTCAGCTCAAATCACCACTGAATTCCACCACTGGCATCTGCCGCTTCATCAACACCTTACCCCCGCGAACCGAATACAGCGGCAAGCCCTGACTGCGAATCACCTCATAATCGCTGTCCGCCGACAGAATCAGCAGATTCGCCGGTCGCCCTTGTTCCAGTCCATAGCGATCACCCAGGTTCATGGCCTTGGCGCTGTTGTCGGTCACCAGGTCCAACGCACTTTGCAGATTGCGATAACCGAGCATGTGGCAGATGTGCAACCCAGCCTCGAGCACCCGCAAAATGTTGCCATTCCCCAACGGATACCACGGATCAACGATCGAATCCTGGCCGAAGCACACGTTCATCCCCGCTTCGAGCAACTCATTCACTCGGGTCACGCCGCGGCGTTTCGGGAAGTTATCGAAGCGTCCTTGCAGGTGAATGCTTTCGGTGGGGCAGGAGACAAAGCTGATCCCCGAATGCCCGAGCAGCCGAAAGAGCTTGGCGCAGTAGGCGTTGTCGTAAGAGCCCATGGCCGTGGTGTGGCTGGCGGTGACGCGCGAACCCATGTCGCGGCTGCGGGTTTCTTCGGCCAGCACCTCAAGGAAACGTGAGTGCGGGTCGTCGGTTTCGTCGCAATGCACGTCCACCAGACAACCGGTGCGCTCGGCCAGGTCCATGAGAAACTTCACCGAACTGACGCCCTGATCCCGGGTGTACTCGAAATGCGGAATGCCCCCGACCACATCGGCGCCCAGGCGGATCGCTTCTTCCATCAGCTCCCGACCGTTGCGGTACGACTCGATGCCTTCCTGAGGGAACGCAACGATTTGCAGGTCGATCAGATGACGGCTTTCCTCGCGGACTTCAAGCATCGCCTTGAGCGCCGTCAGCTCCGGGTCAGTGACGTCGACGTGGGTGCGCACATGCTGAATGCCGTGGGCGGCGAGGGTCTGGATGGTTTTCTTGGCGCGAGTCTTGGTGTCTTCCTGGGTGATGGTTGCCTTGCGCTCACCCCAGCACTCGATGCCTTCGAACAGCGTGCCGCTCATGTTCCAGCGCGGCTCGCCGGCGGTCAGGGTGGCGTCGAGGTGAATGTGCGGCTCGACGAAGGGCGGCACCACCAGATTACCGCCGGCGTCCAGGTCGTCAGGCCCCAGTGATGGGGCTTCGGTTTGCCGGGCGATGCTGTGAATCAGACCGTTTTCCAGGTGCAACTCATGCAGGCCTTCTTGGTTGCGCAGGCGGGCGTTGATGATATGCATCAGGCAATCCTTCTAGAGATCTTGTAATGGTGCGTCGGCGGTACGGGCACCCAGTACCCCGGTCAATAGCACATACGTTAGCGCGGCTACGGCAATCCCTACCAGCGGCGCGACCCACGGCGAGCTGAAGGCGGCGATTGTGCCGACCGCGTAAGCGCTCAGCCCCGGCCAGTTGAACGCGGGCAGCCGTGTGTCGGCCAGGCGTGGGTAGCGGCCCCGATAGCGAAAGAAAAAGTCCGCCATAATCACCCCGCCAATTGGCGGAATCACTGTGCCCAGCAGAATCAGATAAGGCACCAGCATGTCGTACATGCCCAGCAGCGCCAGCAACGTACCGATCACCGCGCCGGTCAGGGTCACGGCTTTGCGCCGGCCGGTGCGCAGCAGGTTGCAGCCGGCGACGGCGAAGTTGTAGATGGTGTTGTCCTGAGTGCTCCAGATGTTGAGCAGCAACATCGCCATCGCGGCCATGGCGAAGCCTTGCAACAGCAGCACTTCGACTACGTCCGGCTGCTGATAAACGATGGCGCCGTAGGCTCCGATCAGCACCATCAGACCGTTGCCGACAAAGAAACCGATCAGGCTCGCCAGCACCGCCACCCGCGCCGAACGAGAGAAGCGTGTCCAGTTGGTGGCTTGCGTCGCACCGCTGACGAATGTGCCGAACACCAGGGTAATGGCGGTCGACCAATCCAGCGTTCCCGTCGGCACCACCGCGAGCAAGCCCTCGAGACCGCCGACTTTCACCGTGGCGACCCACATCGACAACATCAGCAGCAACATCATGGCCGGTACGGCGATGTACGACAGAATCTCCAATCCGCGATAGCCGATGTACGCCGTGGCGCAGAAGCCCAGGCCAAACAGCACCATCAGCCCCAGAACCGTGCCCTCGCTCAGTCCGAAATATTTGCCCAGCACCACTGCCGCCGTCGCGGTGCCCCAGGCGTACCAGCCGATCTGGGTGAAACCGAGGATCAGGTCGCTGAGTTTGCTGCCCACTTCACCAAAGCAGAAACGTCCCATCAGCACCGAGTTAAGGCCGCTCTTGAAGGCAATGTAGCCAAGCCCCGCGGCGTAGATCCCCAGCAGCAGATTGCCGACGATAATCACTGCCATCATCTCGCCGAAACTGAACGCCACACCGAGCTTGCCACCGGCAAACATGGTCGCGGTGAAGAAGGTAAAACCCAGTAGCACCATGGCGGTGGAGGCAAGTCCTTTGCGGGCATGCATCGGGACTTCGCTGAGGGGGTAATCGTTGCCCGAATCGTTTTGCGTCATGTGGCGTTCCTTGCTGGATGGAGGACGCGTGGGTATTGCAGTGCTCGTGCCAATGGCGCGAGGGTGTTGTTATTTATAGACGAGCAGGCGGATTTGGCCCTCAGAGAGGCACGAAAGCGGTGCACCTGAAGAAACACAGCACCCATGTGGGGAGCGGGCTTGCTCGCGAAAGCGGCCTGACATTCAACAATGATGCTGGCTGACACACCGCTTTCGCGAGCAAGCCCGCTCCCACAATGGATTCGGTTTTTTCAGGGGGAATTGTGCAGGGGCAAAAACCGCAGCAGCGCCGCCACAATCGCCTCCGGCGCATCCTCCTGAACCAGATGCCCGGCATTGGCAATGGCATGAAACTGCGACCCCGCAATCACCTGATGCAGCGCCTGGCCACGCTCAATGGGAATCCACTGATCGTCCTCTCCCCACAGAATCTGCACCGGGCAGCGAACCGTCGGGTACAGCCCTTCGACCTCGCGGGTAAAACGTTCATCCATCTGCGCGATCTGCCGATAGAACGCTGCTCGTCCAGGTTCCCCAAGCCATGGCCGCACATAAGGCGCCAGCTCATGATCGGGAATCTCGCGCTTGATCGCGCCGCGAATATAGGCCGGGACAATCGCCTGCTGAATGTAATCGGGCAGTCCACTGAATGCGGCTTCATGCTGACGCACATGCTGCACGAACGGTGATCCCCAGGGCGACAGCGCCACCGGATCGATCAGCGTCAGGCTGCGGTAATCCTTGCCATTGAGCAGATGCGCGCGCAACGCGGTGGCGCCGCCGAAATCGTGGGCAACCACGTCTGGCCGTTCCAGGCCCCAGTGCTCCAGCAATTGCGCCAACAACTGGTTTTGGATGCCCAGCGACACATCGCCGTCGGGCTGCGTGGATTGCCCGTAACCCAGCAGATCGAAGTAGTGCACCCGATGCGTGGTGATGAAGTGCGGCGCAATCCGGTGCCATACATAAGAAGAGAAGGGCGTGCCATGCACGAACACCAGCGGCGGCCCGTCGCCACGCACGGCGTAGCGCACGGAATGCCCGTTGAAGCGATAGGTCTGAGCCAGCGGCCAGTCAGCCATGGGAGCGTCCTCTTGGCGTGTGCGAGCCAAGAAGCATAGGCATAAAAAAACAGCCATTGAAGGCTGTTTATCTATTCACTGACGAAACGCAGTTCCCCTTGTGGGAGCGGGCTTGCTGTTCATTAGGCGCGCTCTTGGATTGTGGCGAGCGAGCTTGCTCGCGCTGGGCTGCGTAGCGGCCCTAAAATCTACAATCATTGCCGATTTTTGTGAGTGCTACGCACTCAAGCGGGAGCAAGCTCCCTCGCCACAGGTTTCTCTGACTCAAGACTCTCTTAAGTGAACAGCATTACTCTCCACAGGGGATTTTCGTTGTCTTTAGATCGGCTTACTCACCGCGATAGATGCAACCGCTGGTGCACGTCTCATGGATACGAATCGCGCTGAGTTCCGGCAGCAGGGGCTTCAATTCATTCCAGATCCACTTGGCCAGCACTTCGCTGGTCGGGTTTTCCAGGCCAGGAATGTCGTTCAGGTAGTTATGGTCCAGACGCTCGTAGAGCGGCTTGAAGATCGCCTTGATTTCCGAGAAGTCGCGGATCCAGCCCGTGTGCGGATCGAGATCGCCGCTCAGGTGAATCGCCACTTTGAACGAGTGACCGTGCAGGCGACCGCACTTGTGGCCGTCTGGCACGTGGGGCAGGCGGTGGGCGGATTCGAAAGTAAATTCCTTGAAGATTTCCACAGTGTTTTCAGCTCTGTTCAGGTGGCGTTCGCCGCAGCGATTCGGGCAGGCGGCGAGTTTAACAGTTTGTCCTGACTAAAGGGTCAGCAAGCGCTCGCCGAGGCGACCGTTGGCGGTCAGTTCGAGGAATTCGTCACCCAGCCTGCGGCTTTCATCCATCGTCGTGCGCCAGTATTTCTGCCGGCTCGGGGCGTCGCCCATGAAGCGCTTGAAATCGTTCCGGTCCGGCAGTTTGCCGTAGGGCAGGCGCGACAGATATTCCTTGGACGGCGCCAGTAACAGAACATCCTGCAAGCGCGCAGGACAGGCACGGCGCCACGGCAGGGTCTTGTCGAACCAGCCGGGGATCACTCGATCAGTGAAGTGCGGATACAGCACAATGTCGTTGCCGCTGTAGGGCAGGTCGAGGTGATAGTCCAGCAGTCCGCCATCGCGAAACGTCCCCGCACCGGCGCCCGGCAGGTCACGCACGCCTTGCATGACCATCGGGATCGAACCCGAAGCGAGCAGGGCCTGGCGCAGGTTGCCGGCATCCAGCGCAACGAAGCGCGACGGGAAGTCATTCAACGCGTTGACCGGTGGTGCCAGGCGCGGGTCGTGGATGATCAGCCGCTCGAAATGCCGCGACAGCCGCGCCCGCCCGCGCAGGTTGTCGGCGATCACCGACGACAGCCCCAGCCCCAGCCGACCGCGATGATCGTCAGCCAGCAGGCCATGGCTTTTGACCACCATGATGTTCAGTCGATAGTGGGCGTTGTCCAGAATCGAGGCATCACGGCCGTCGAGCAAGTCATCGAGCATGCGCCGGGAACTCTGGCTGATCTGCGCCATGGTCACGCCCTTGGCGAAATTTTGCTCGGTGTACAGATGACCGAGGCGACGGATGCCTTCGGCGGCATCCGGCAGGCAGGCGCTGGCGAACCGCCAGGAACCCACCGAAGCGCCGATCAGCGAACGTTGCCGGGGCGCCGCCGGCAGCCATTCGCCGAACAGCGCCAGATCCAGCCCCTGAATCCCCAACGCCTTCGGGCCACCGGCGGCGCCCGGCAGCGTGCCCACATCGGCAGCGCTCAAGCCATTGGCACGGATGCGCGCCAAGGCACGCGGGCCGGCCTTGAGCGTCAGGGAAGGGAACTTAATGTGGATCGCGGTCATAACCGGTCTCGATGTCTGGCGGGGGATTATAAGCATCTCTTGGGCTGTGATTGTCCCCGATCAATGTAGGAGCTGCCGAAGGCTGCGATCTTTTGATTTTGATTTTTGGCGTTCATGACGCAGTCAAAGATCAAAAGATCGCAGCCTTCGGCAGCTCCTACCGGGATTTGTTTATGTCAGTGATGTCGCGTTGCAATCATCAATGATGGCAATTCAGTTTCAGTTAAGTTCGAATCACTAAAGTAGCTCTCGTAGCAACACATAAAAAAATACGGAGACACCCATGAAAATCCTGACTGCCCTGTTTACCGCCTCCATCATCGCCATAACTGCCAGCATTGCCCACGCGCGCGACCTCGGCCCCGACGAAGCCCTGAGACTGCGCGACGCTGGTACCATTGTGTCCTTCGAGAAGCTCAACGCCACGGCATTGGCCAAACACCCCGGCGCCAAAATCAGCGAAACCGAGCTTGAAGAAGAGTACGGCAAGTACATCTACCAGGTCGAACTGCGCGACCCGCAGGGCCTTGAATGGGACCTGGAGTTGGACGCTGTCAGCGGGCAGGTTCTCAAGGATCATCAGGATACGTAATGAAGGTGTTTTCTTTTAATCGGCGCGCCAGCAGTCGGATGGCGCTGGTGCTCCTGGCTTTTTGCTCGGTGGTCATGGCCCGCGATCTGGATCAGGACGAGGCCCTGCGTCTGCGCCAACAAGGTGTGATCCTGCCGCTGGAGCAGCTCTTGCAGCAAGCGCTGGACCTCTATCCCGGGGCCAAGCTGCTGGAAGCCGAGCTTGAGGAAAAACACGACGTCTACATTTACGAGGTTGAGCTGCTGACTGCCGAAGGCGTGGTGCGCGAGCTGGACCTTGACGCCGTCACCGGCCATTTATTGAAAGACAAGGAAGACTGACCGATGCGTTTGCTCCTGGTGGAAGACCACGTGCCACTGGCCGACGAATTGCTGGCCGGCCTCAACCGACAAGGGTACGCCGTGGACTGGCTGGCCGACGGCCGCGATGCGGTGTATCAGGGCAGCAGCGAGCCTTATGACCTGATCATTCTCGACCTCGGCCTGCCGGGTTTGCCGGGGCTCGAGGTGCTGGCGCAATGGCGGGCCGGCGGCTTGACCACACCGGTGCTGATCCTCACCGCGCGCGGTTCCTGGGCTGAGCGGATCGAAGGTCTGAAGACCGGCGCCGACGATTACCTGACCAAACCGTTTCATCCCGAAGAGCTGCACCTGCGAGTCCAGGCATTGTTGCGCCGCTCCCACGGTCACGCCAATCAGCCGACGCTTAAGGCCGCCGGTTTGCATCTGGATGAAGGTCGCCAATGCGTGACCCGCGACGGCGCCGACATTCAGCTCACCGCCGCCGAGTTTCGCCTGCTGCGTTATTTCATGCTGCACCCTGAACAAATCCTTTCCAAAAGCCACCTTGCCGAACACCTCTACGACGGCGAAACCGAGCGCGATTCCAACGTGCTGGAAGTTCACGTCAACCACCTGCGACGCAAGCTCGGCCGCAGCGTGATCGAAACCCGTCGCGGTCAGGGTTACCTGTTCGGCGGGCAAGCCCAGTGAGGTCGATCCAGCGCCGCTTGAGCCTGGGCTTGATCAGCGTGATGGTGATCGTCGGCCTGGTGCTGGCGCAAACCAGCCTGTGGCTGTTCGAAATGGGGCTGCAGCGCTACCTCGAAGCCGGGTTGCGCAACGACAGCGAAAACCTGCTGGTGGCGCTGGTGCGTGGACCCCAGGGTTTGCAACTGGATGAGCGGCACTTGTCGCCGGCCTATCAGCGACCTTTTTCCGGGCATTACTTTCGCATCGATTTTGCCGACAGCCATTGGCGTTCCCGTTCGTTATGGGATCAGGAGTTGCCGCGACTTGAACAGCCTGGCTTGCATAGCAATTTGCAATTGGGGCCGGAAGGGCAGCAGTTGCTAGTGCTGCGTTCGGACTACCGGCGGCTGGGGCAGGCGATTTCCATCAGCGTCGCCCAGGACTACACGCCGATGCGCGAGAGTTTCTGTCGCATGCAGCAACTTGGTCTGGGGTTGGGGTTGGCGGGGCTGTTGCTGATTTTGCTGCTGCAACGGATCACCGTACGCCGCGCCTTGCGCCCGCTGGAAAAGGCCCGCGAGCAAATCGCCCAATTGCAGCAGGGCCAGCGTTCGCAACTGGATGACGCAGTGCCGGTCGAGCTGGAACCGCTGGTGGCGCAGATCAACCATTTGCTGGCCCATACCGAAGACAGCCTCAAGCGTTCACGCAACGCCTTGGGCAACCTCGGCCATGCCTTGAAAACCCCGCTGGCGGTGTTGTTGAGCCTGGCGTCCAGCGAAAAACTCGATGCTCACCCGCAGCTGCGCAAAGTCATGCAGGCGCAACTGGAACAGGTTCAGCAACGGCTCAATCGCGAACTCAACCGCGCCCGGCTGTCCGGCGATGCACTGCCGGGGGCGTTGTTCGATTGCGATGCCGAACTGCCGGGCTTGCTGGCCACGTTGAACATGATTCACGGCGAACACCTGGACTTGAGCTACCGGGCCCCGGCCGGTTTGCAGCTGCCGTGGGATCGCGAAGATCTGCTCGAGTTGCTTGGCAATCTGCTGGACAACGCCTGCAAATGGGCGGATGCCGAGGTTCGATTAAGCGTGGTCGAAACGGCTGAAGGGTTTGAATTGAGCGTTGAAGACGATGGGCCGGGCATTCCCGAAGACCAGCGCACTCAGGTCTTCAGCCGCGGTACCCGGCTGGATGAACAGACGGATGGGCATGGCTTGGGATTGGGTATCGTGCGCGACATCGTCGATACGTGGGGCGGGGTATTGAAGTTGCAGGAAAGCGAGTGGGGCGGGTTGAAGGTGATAATCGAGTTGCCCAAACGCTGACTCCAAACGCAAGGACGCCGCTTAACCTGTGGGAGCGGGCTTGCTCGCGAAGACGGCGGCACAGTCAACATCGATGCCGCCTGACACAATGCCTTCGCGAGCAAGCCCGCTCCCACATGAGTTCTGCGGCGCCCTATAAACCTGATTCAGCACAAATTCCCTGTGGGAGCGGGCTTGCTCGCGAAGACGGCGGCACAGTCAACATCGATGCCGCCTGACACAATGCCTTCGCGAGCAAGCCCGCTCCCACATGAGTTCTGCGGCGCCCTATAAACCTGACTCAGTACAAATTCCCTGTGGGAGCGGGCTTGCTCGCGAAGACGGCGGCACAGTCAACATCGATGCCGCCTGACACAATGCCTTCGCGAGCAAGCCCGCTCCCACATGAGTTCTGCGGCGCCCTATAAACCTGACTCAGTACAAATTCCCTGTGGGAGCGGGCTTGCTCGCGAAGACGGCGGCACAGTCAACATCGATGCCGCCTGACATAACGCCTTCGCGAGCAAGCCCGCTCCCACATGAGTCCTGCGGTGCCCTATAAACCTGACTCAGTACAAATTCCCTGTGGGAGCGGGCTTGCTCGCGAAGACGGCGGCACAGTCAACATCGATGCCGCCTGACACAATGCCTTCGCGAGCAAGCCCGCTCCCACATGAGTTCTGCGGCGCCCTATAAACCTGATTCAGCACAAATTCCCTGTGGGAGCAGCATCGGGATCACACGCGAAACTGATCCATCAAGTTCTGCTGCTGATTCGCCAAGCTATTAAGCGACTGACTCACCCGCGCCGATTCATTGGCCTGCCCTGACAGGGACTCGGTCACATCCCGAATGGTCGCCACGTTGTTATTGATTTCTTCAGCCACTGCGCTCTGCTCTTCAGCCGCACTGGCAATCTGCAGGTTCATGTCGCTGATCACCGTTACCGCATCACCAATCTGCCGCAATGCCGTCACCGCCTGACTAACCTGCTCGACACTGCCCTGAGCCTGGCGATGGCTGTTGTTCATCGAACTCACTACCTCCTGCGTTCCGCTCTGCAGCTGCTCGATCACCAACCGGGTTTCCTCCACGGACTCCTGCGTACGCCGCGCCAGGTTGCGCACTTCATCGGCCACCACGGCGAAACCGCGTCCGGCCTCACCGGCACGGGCGGCTTCGATGGCGGCGTTCAGTGCCAAGAGATTGGTCTGTTCGGCGATGGCGCGAATCACTTCCAGCACCGAACCGATTTTCTCGCTGTTCGCCGCCAGGCCTTCGACCTGGACCATGGCCGCGCTCATGTCGACGGCGAGGTGGTCGATGCTGGCGGTGGTGCGGTCGATCACGGCCAAACCCTGACGAGTCGCCTGATCGGCATCGCGCGCCGCTTGTGCGGCCTGCGCAGCACTACGGGCGACGTCCTGGGCGGTGGCACTCATTTCGTGGGACGCGGTGGCGACCTGATCGACCTGACGGTATTGCTGCTCCATGCCGGCGCTGGTCTGGGTAGCGATGGCGGACGACTGATCCGCCGTGCTGCGGGCGTCCTGCACCGAGCGTTTCACTTGGGCGATGATTGGTTGCAGCTTGTCGAGGAAACGGTTGAACCAACCGGCCAACTGGCCCAGCTCATCCTGCTTATCGTAAGCCAGGCGCCGGGTCAGGTCGCCTTCGCCGCTGGCAATGTCTTCCAGCATGCGGGCCACGCCAAGGATCGGTCGGGTCACGCTACGTGCCATCAACCACACCAACAGCAGACCGACGAGTGCCGCCAGCACACCCAGGCACAGTTCAATCAGCGTACCGGTGGTGTTGCTATCGTCGAGTTGCTTTTTCAGCGCTTCGGCGGGGCCGACCAGGACCTTCTCGGGCACGTCGAGCAACACACCCCAGGATTTGCCACCGGGAATCGGCTGGAAGGGCGACAGCACTTTCAATTGCCGATTGCTGTGCAGGCTTTCAGTTTTGCCGCTGGTGGTCAGTCGGCGGAGCAATTCGGCACCGTCGGTTGTGTCCACGGCGTCCAGGCGCTGGCTGAGCTTGCTGGCGTCCGGGCTGTAGCCGGCGAGCAAACCGACCGGGCTGACGATGCTGACATTGGTCTGGCCGTCATAGAGTTTTTTGCTGGCGCTCTGGCTGATCGCTTGCAGGCTGTTGAGGTTGATGTCCACCGACAGCGAGGCAATGACTTTGCCGTTGACCATCAGCGGGAACACGATGCTGGTCATCAGCACGTTCTGGCCGTCGATCACATAGAAGTAGGGCTCGATCACACATGGCTTGAACGTGGTGCGCGGGCACGTGAACCAGGCGTTGGCCGGCTCGCCGCTGGGGCCGGTGGTGGTGTCGGCCATGTCGCTTTCCGGCAGGGCCATGGAGGTCACTTTGCCCGGTATCGGTTGCGACCAGTACAGGGCGAAGCGACCCTTCTCGTTACTGCCAATCTCTGCCTGATTGGCAAACAGTTCGTCCTTGCCGTCCAGCGCATTGGCTTCGAACACCAGCGACAGACCGAGCAGTTCCGGGTTGGCTTGCAGGGCCGACTTGACCTGCCGGGTCAGGTCTTCACGCAGGTCAAAGGCATCGAGAAAGCGCTTCTCGGCCTGATCACGCAAAAACAGCACCTGCCGCGAAAAGCCATGGCCATATTGATAGGCGTCCATGAACTGCTGACGAATGCCCAGCGCCTGGACTTCCCCTTGGGACTCGATGCGAGCCTGGGCGGCCTCGGTCAGCATGTCCATGCTCGAGGCTTTCACCAGTGCGGAGCTGTGTTCCATGCGATACAGCGAAAGACCTACCAGCAGGGTCACGATGCCTGCCAGGCACAGCCCGGCCAACAGGGTGATTTTCCATTGAATGGAAAGTTGTCTGAGCGACATTGAAACGTCCTTTTATTCGATAAATATCTGAGACTTTGCACTGTAACGGCTGAAATCCGGCTTTCTTTATTTCGTAAGTCGAAGCTTTATCGCGCGGAGCTGCCTGTGGTGGGAGCTTGCCTGTGGCGAGGGCCTGTGGCGAGGGGGCTTGCCCCCGTTGGGTCGCGAAGCGGCCCCGGCATTTGATCAGACAACCCCCATCGACAGGTTTTGCGACTGCTTCGCAGCCGAACGGGGGCAAGCCCCCTCGCCACAAACCCCTTCACCACAGGTGTAAACCATCGGCCCAAACGGGGTGTTCGCTTTGACAAGGCGGCAGCGCTCCGGCACAGTGCGCGCCCTCTGATAAAACCCTTTTCTCCATCCGCTGGTGGCGCTCGTACAGACTACCGGCCGGACTCATTCCGATGGGCGGTGATTGCCTCACCGCGCTGCTTTTGAGGTAACGACAATGAATGCAGTAATTGCCGCGGTCGGCATCATGCTGATACTCAGCCTGTCCCGCGTGCATGTGGTGATCGCGCTGATTGTGGGCGCGCTAGTCGGTGGCTTGACCGGTGGCTTGGGCATCGACGCGACCCTTAAAGCTTTCAACAGCGGCCTCGGCGGCGGAGCGACTGTCGCGTTGTCCTACGCCTTGCTCGGCGCGTTCGCGGTGGCCATCGCCAAATCCGGCCTGGCCCATGCGCTGGCCGACAGGGCCCTGGCCATGGTCGATCGCCAGCACGCCAACGGCGGCGGAAATGTCAAATGGCTGCTGATCGGCCTGCTGTGGGTGGTGGCCATCGCCTCCCAGAACATTTTGCCGATTCATATCGCCTTTATCCCGTTGCTGGTGCCGCCACTGCTGTATGTGCTGACCAAACTGCAACTGGACCGTCGTTTGATTGCCTGTGTCATCACCTTCGGTCTGATCACGCCGTACATGTTCCTGCCCGTGGGCTTCGGTAACATCTTCCTCAATGAAATTTTGCTGGCCAACGTTGCCCGTAGCGGCGTGGACATCAGTGGCATCAACGTCACCCACGCCATGGGCATTCCAGCATTGGGCATGGTGTTTGGCCTCGCAGTAGCCTTCATCAGCTACCGCAAGAAGCGCGTTTACAACCTGGAAAAGATCGAGCAGGTCGAACAGGTCGCGGTGCAGTACAACCCGTTGAGCTTGATAGTCGCCGGCCTGGCCATTGCTGCCGCGTTCATCATTCAGTTGCTGCTCGATTCGATGATTATCGGGGCGCTGGCAGGCTTCCTGATTTTCTCGGCATCGGGCATTGTCAAGTGGCGCGACACCGATGACTTGTTCACTGAAGGCATGAAAATGATGGCGATGATCGGCTTCATCATGATCGCCGCATCCGGTTTTGGCGAAGTGATCAAAGCCACCGGGCAAGTGCAAACGCTGGTCGAAACCTCGGCCTCGTGGATCGGCCACAGCAAAGCCATTGGCGCGTTGTTGATGTTGCTGGTGGGCCTGTTAGTGACCATGGGCATTGGCTCGTCATTTTCCACCGTACCGATTCTGGCGGTGATTTTCGTACCGTTGTGCGTGCAACTGGGCTTCAGCCCGCTCGCCATCGTCAGCATCGTCGGTACCGCCGGCGCATTGGGCGATGCCGGGTCACCTGCGTCGGACTCGACCCTGGGCCCGACTTCCGGTCTGAACATCGACGGCCAGCATCACCACATCTGGGACACCGTGGTCCCGACCTTCCTGCACTACAACCTGCCGCTGCTGGTATTTGGCTGGGTGGCCGCGATGGTTCTGTAACGGCTACTACCCCTGTGGGAGCGAGCCTGCTCGCGATTGCGATCTGTCAGTCACATTGATGCTGAAGGTATCGCCGCCATCGCGAGCAGGCTCGCTCCCACAATGATCGCGTTCAACTTTTGAATTGGCCTGCCGTTATAGCCTTTAACCACGCCAAAAAAATCAAAAAGAGTGAACGTCATGCGCATGAGCCTGAAGGCTAAAGTCCTGTCCCTTGCCGTCCTCCCGGTGCTGCTCTTTGCGCTGGTCATCAGCCTGACCACGCTGTTCATTCTGCAGGAGCAGGCCCGCAAGGAAGTCGAGGAAACCCGTCAGCGCCTGCTCAGCGATGCCAAGGCAACCCTGCAAAGTTACGTCGCTGTGGCCATGACCACGATCAAACCGCTCTACGACGCGGCCGCTCCCGGCGATGACGCAGCGCGAGCGCAGGCGATCAAATTGCTGTCGAGCATCAGCTACGGCAAGGACGGCTACTTCTTCGGCTACGACTCCAATACCGTGCGCCTGTTCAAGGCCAGCAGCCCCGAAGGCGTGGGCCAGAGCTTCAAGGACAATCGCGACCCCAACGGCGTCTACGTCAACCGCGACCTGGTGAAAGTCGCCAAGGACGGTACTCACTACCTGCAATACAGCTCGACGCTGCCCGGTAACACCCAAGTGCTGGTGCCCAAGCTCGGCTACACCGAATACCTGCCGAAGTGGGACATGGCGGTCGGCACTGCGGTCAACCTCGACGGCATCGAAGCCCAAGTGGCAGTGGTCGAGGCCAAGGTCCAGGAGCGCATGCAAGGCGTGGTGCTGAGCATTGTCGGAATTGCCGTGGTGGTGCTGCTGATGATCGCTGTTGCCGGGATGCTGTTGGCCAACACCATTCTGCGTCCGCTGAATCTGATGAAAGCCAACCTCGACGACATCGCGGCAGGCGAGGGCGACCTGACCCGGCGTCTGACCATTACCAGCCGGGATGAACTCGGCCAGCTGGCCGGCTCGTTCAACCGTTTTGTCGACAAGATCCACGGTCTGGTACGTCAGATCACTGAAATGACCTCGCAACTGACCGGGCTGGTGAATCAGGTGTCCGATCAGGCCCAGCGCTCGGATCAAGCCATGGAGCGTCAGCGTCACGAAACCGATCAGGTAGCCACGGCGATCAACCAAATGTCGGCGGCGGCTCAGGAAGTGGCCAAAAGTGCGCAGAACGCGGCGGTCGCTGCCCAGCAGACCGACGAAGAAGGCCAGGCCGCCAAACGCGTGGTGGCCGGCAGCATCGTGAAGATTCATGCGTTGGTCAATGATATTCGCAGCAGCGGCGTGTCGCTCGACAGCCTGCAGAAAGATGTGTCGTCGATTGTCAGCGTGCTCGGGGTGATCCGTTCGATTGCCGAGCAGACCAATCTGTTGGCGCTCAACGCCGCTATCGAAGCGGCCCGCGCCGGTGAGGCCGGGCGTGGTTTTGCGGTGGTCGCCGACGAAGTGCGTGCATTGGCCAGTCGCACGCAAATCAGCACCCAGGAAATCCAGAGCATGATCGACCGCTTGCAGGCCGGCACCCAATCGGCGGTCGAAGCCATGCGCCGCTCCAGCGAGGCCGGTGACGGCACGTCGGCCCAGGCCAACGAGGCCGGGGCATCTCTGGACGCCATGGCCCAACTGATCGGCACCATCAACTCGATGAACGCCCAGATCGCCAGCGCCGCCGAAGAGCAAACCGCCGTGGCCGAAGAGATCAACCGCAGCGTGCATCAAATCGCCGTGGCCGTAGACAGCGTAGCCGATGAAACCCAACTCGGCGCCCAGACCTCCCCGTAGCCTGGCCGATCTGGGGCAGCGCCTGGGGCAACTGGTCGGGCAATTTCGCATCTGATTGCTGGTGCTTTTGTGGCGAGGAGGCTTGCCCCCAATGCCGGTAAGTTAAGAAACGTGAGCAACGATAATCCTGTGGGAGCGTGGCTTGCCCGCGAAGGCGTCGTGTCATTCAACATTGATATTGACTGACACGACGCTTTCGCGGGCAAGCCACGCTCCCACAGGTTCTGCGCCTCGACTTACCTGCATTAGGGTTTCCCCCCTCACCACAGGGCAGTGTTCATTCATGAGTAGCTGCATCGCGACTACCCTCATTAGTAAGCAAGCACTGTCCAAGGGTTTGTTTGAACCCGTTTGGGGAACGGACGGTCATTTGCTTCAGGTGTCGCGCATTCGCGGCACCCGGACGACCCTAACCACGGAGTCAGACTTATGAATGACGGTACCTGCGACTGCCCGAAATGCAACTGTAAACTCGGTGAACACCCTATCGTGCGTCACGGCAAGCACTATTGCTGTGAAGCCTGCGCCAAGCACCATGAAAACGGCGAAGCCTGCGTCAACAAAGGCTGCAAGTGTGCACAACCCTGACCGCTGAGCCAAAAAAGTGGAGCCGTCCAGGCTCCACTTCGCTTCAAATCTTTCCCCTCCTTTTTGACGCTCAACTGGCGGGTCGCCAAGTCACATTCTCGATGCCGAATTTTTCCGCCAGCGGTTTGCTGGTCTTCTGCACCCGTTCACGGCCAAAGCGCGGGATCCGGCCTACTCCGGCATCGCAACTTGCCCAGTGCCAAGCCTCTGCATTGTCCATTTTGTCGAGGCGAATAATGAAAGACTTGGGCTTGCCATGAAGGGTGTATTCAATGACGAAAAGTTTTGCGTTGTTCATAAAGCCTGTATTCCTCCCTGTAGTTATAGAGGGATCGCGAGGCGCGACGAAAATTCAGTCGAATTGTCGGACGGTGACAGTGGCTGGCGACAGCCGGGCGCCTCGTGATCACGGAGCCTTCCTGACCCCGGATGATCCTAGTCTATGGCAGCGCCGCCTGATTTGAGCATGTATGAGGTTGTTGCCGTAATGCGATTAAGGTGGGAGCGGGCTTGCTCGCGAAGGCGGCTTCACATTCAGCATCAACGTCGACTGTCCGTCCGCCTTCGCGAGCAAGCCCGCTCCCACATGGGGAGGTGTTGTCAGATCAAGCTTCGGGTACACCTTTTTCCCAAGCCGACCAATTCTGCAAAATCTCCTGCACCAACGGATTCCCCGTGCGGTACAAGTTCTCCAGCGCCGGCACAAAGCCGCCCTGATCGGCGTATTTGAGCAGGTTATCCACCTCGCTCTGACCCGGCGCCGGTCGGTCGAAGTCGGAACCGGCGCGCACTACCGCCAGGCGCCGGACATCCACCAACCCCTCGCGGCTGGCGCGCAGCAGCGCTTCGTAGGTGGAGTTGTCTTCCTGCTGAGTCGTGCAATAGACCCCTTCATTATTGGTCAACAGCTTGGTCCAGACTTCCGCGCGCTCACTCAGGCGCGTCCCGGAAAACCAGGTGTTGCCCGCCAGTGTGTCGCATTGGGTCACTACCGGTGGCTGATTGGCTGGCGCCGATGGATATTTCAAGCGCCATGCCGCTGATTCCTTGCTCTCGCTCAACTGAACCTTGTGGCTCAGGGCGAACGCCTTGGCCTGCAACTTCGGATTGAGTTCGAACACTTCAGTCTTGTAGTCCAGCGGTGGTTTTTCGTTCGGGCCTTTGGTGTTGATGCCCAGGTAACCGGTCGGCCAGTCTTTCGGCGCGTCCCGGGAATCCAGCTCCCACTGGGTGCCGAATTCCACCAGATAGTGTGCCCACGCGGTGGTGCCGATGGTGCCATGGTGCGGGCTGATGCCGGCAATTCCGGCGATCAGGAAGTAACTTTTGCGCAGATCGAATTTCGCTGACAGCGCCAGGGCAAGGGTCGAGGCCGCGGCATTGGTCTGGCCCATGCCAGTGACCATCAGGCACACCTGTCGGGTGTTGCAGCGAATGTTCGGGTACTCGGCGGACAGGCCCGGTACGCGGACTTCCTGCTTGAGCTCCAGGCGATCGATCCAGTTCTGCGCCTCGGGGGCAAACATGGTGATCAGCATTACTTTCGGCTGGATCGGCGTGTCAACCGCCCAAGCAGAAGAAGAGAGCAGGGTGCTCATGGCCAAACCGACGGACAGGGAAAAACGGGTCATTGCTTTCATAAAACCTCCTTATTCAAATGAGCCTTAAAACTGATAACCGACACCGGCGTAGTAGCCCCAGCCGTTAGAGCGGGCGCGGAAGTCACCGTCGCCGAAATTCAATTCACTGCCGTCGTCCCAGTTACCGCCGTTGTGGAAGTAACGGCCGACCAGGGTGAAGCGCACGTGGGTGAAGGCATAGAGCAACACGTTGGTGGCGACGGTGGCGTTGGCGGTGCGGGCGAGGTTGTCCTTGTGCAGGTCGGAGCCGAAGTCGAAGTTGGTGAAACCGATGTAGGTCAACGAAGCGCCGTTGCTGAAACTGCTGACGGGCACGATGTATTTGAGCTGGGCGCGGTAGCCGTCCCACGAATACTCATTGCTGGCACCATAGTTTTCCCATTGGTAGCGGCCGTAGAAGTTGGCCGACAGATTGACTCGCGAATGGGTGTCGATGTCCGTGCCCAGACCGCTGTAAAGCGTGTTGGCGCGGTTGGCGCTGTTGTTGCCGTGATCGTAGATCCAGTCAAACGCCACGTACCATTCCTTGAACGGTCCGACGGCCAGGCTGCGGCCGGCCAGGTAATCGATGGAGATCCGCGGTTCATGCTCCATGAACACCGGCGAACCATGGTCCCAGACACCTTTGTCATGGCTGTTGCCGATGTCGAAGATCTTCGGAATGTCGATGTAACCGTACAACTCGAACGGCCCCTTGCGGCCGAAGTATTCATATTCCAGGTAGATATCGTCGGCCGGTTGCGGGCCGAAGCTGATGTCTTTGCTGCCGATGACTGTCAGGTCCTGGTTGAACCAGTCCGACAGATAGGCGCCTTTTTTCGGCGGGCTCGCTTCAGGGCTGAGAGCTTCGCCCTGAGCGGACTCTTCGGCGGTGGCCGGTTGGGCCCAAACGTGGCTGCTGAGTAGTCCTGTAACGCTGGCCAGCAGCAAGGAAACAGCCAAAGTGCGTGAGCAAGTCGCGCGATTGGAGGTGCAATGCATTAAAAGTCCCTTTTCGTGCGGTTCGAAAGTCCGATGGTGCGGGGAGCGCAGATAGGTGGCGAACAGGCCGGTATCGTCGACTCGCAAACGTTTGCACAAGGCATACCAGTTTTGTTCAAAGCACGGAAAAATCTAAGGAATTAACGGTTTAACTGTCCTTTCGGTCAAGGAATTCGGAGGGAGGGGCAGAACGAGTGATATTCAGGGCGAAAGGATCTGGCGGTATATGCACCAAAGTGGTGTCGACTGCTCCCTGTAGGAGCTGCCGCAGGCTGCGATCTTTTGACTTTGGGCGATTTCAACTCTGCCGAGGATCAAGATCAAAAGATCGCAGTCTTCGGCAGCTCCTACAAAATGGGTTGCTGTAGAATCCTCGGCATTGACTTCACAAGGTGCATCCCCGATGAGCGAGCCGATTCGTCTGACCCAATACAGCCACGGCGCAGGCTGTGGCTGCAAGATTTCACCCCAGGTGCTGGAGGTGATTCTGGCCGGCAGCGGCGCGCAAAACCTGGACCCGAAACTCTGGGTCGGCAACGCTTCACGCGATGATGCGGCGGTGTATGCCATCGACGAAGAACGCGGCGTGGTCTCGACCACCGACTTTTTCATGCCGATCGTCGACGATCCATTCGATTTCGGCCGTATCGCCGCGACCAACGCCATCAGCGATATCTACGCCATGGGCGGCGATCCGTTGATGGCGATTGCGATCCTCGGCTGGCCGGTCAACGTGCTGGCACCGGAGATTGCCCGGGAAGTGATTCGCGGCGGGCGTTCGGTCTGCGACGAGGCGGGTATCCCACTGGCGGGCGGCCATTCCATCGATGCGCCAGAGCCGATCTTCGGCCTGGCCGTGACCGGGCTGGTGGAAAAGCGCCACATGAAGCGCAATGACACCGCCACCGCCGGTTGCTTGCTGTACCTCACCAAACCCTTGGGCATCGGCATCCTCACCACGGCCGAGAAGAAGGGCAAGTTGCGCCATGCCGACATCGGCCTGGCCCGCGACTGGATGTGCACCCTGAACAAACCCGGCAGCCGTTTCGGCAAACTCGACGGCGTGACCGCAATGACCGACGTCACCGGTTTCGGCCTGCTCGGGCACTTGGTCGAGATGGCCGACGGCAGCAACGTGACTGCTCGCATCGAATATGACCGGGTGCCGCGCCTGCCGGGTGTCGAGTACTACCTTGATCAAGGCTGCGTGCCGGGCGGCACGCTGCGCAATTTCGACAGCTACGCCAGCAAACTGGGGCGGCTTCAGGAAATGCACAAACGTGTGCTCTGCGATCCACAGACCAGCGGCGGCCTGCTGATTGCGGTCACGCCTGAGGGCAATGAACAGTTTTTGATGCTGGCAGCCGAACTTGGCCTGACCCTTGAGCCGATCGGCGAACTGGTTGAGCGACAGACTAACGCGGTAGAGGTGATTTGATGTCCATCGACTTCACCGATTACCGCGACATCTTCCTCAACGACCGGCCGATGATGGATACCCGCGCGCCGGTCGAATTTCTCAAGGGCTCATTCCCCGGCGTAGTCAACCTGCCACTGATGAATGACCTCGAGCGGCAACGGATCGGCACTTGCTACAAGCAGCAAGGTCAGCAAGCGGCCATCACGCTGGGGCATCAAATGGTGGCCGGCGAGATCAAGGCCGAGCGCATCCAGGCCTGGGCCGATTTTGCCCGGGCGCATCCGGATGGGTATTTGTATTGTTTTCGCGGCGGTTTGCGTTCGCAGATCGTTCAGCAATGGCTCAAGGACGAAGCAGGCATCGACTATCCGCGGGTCGGTGGCGGCTACAAGGCCATGCGCACCTTCTTGCTCGACACGCTCGATCAGGCCATTGCCCAGTGCGATTTCGTTTTGCTGGGCGGCATGACCGGCACTGGCAAGACCGAGGTGCTCACTCAATTGAGCAACGGGCTGGACCTTGAAGGCCACGCCCATCATCGCGGCTCCAGCTTCGGCAAACGCGCCACCGGCCAACCCTCCAACATCGACTTTGAAAACCGCCTGGCCGTGGATGTGCTGAAGAAGCGTGCCTGTGGTATCGAACAGTTCGTGCTGGAAGACGAGAGTCGCATGGTCGGCAGTTGCGCCTTGCCGTTGCCGTTGTATCAGGGCATGCAGCAATTTCCGATGGTCTGGCTGGAAGACAGCCTGGAAGGGCGAGTCGAGCGAATCCTGCGAGATTACGTGGTGGATTTGTGCGCCGAGTTCATCGACGTGCATGGCGATGAAGGTTTCGCACTGTTTTCCGAGCGCTTGCTGGCGAGCCTGAACAATGTCCAGAAACGGTTGGGCGGCGAACGCCATCAGCGGATGTTGACCTTGATGGAAGATGCGCTGGCAGAACAGGCGAACAGCGGTGCGGTGGATTTGCACCGAGGCTGGATCGAAGGGTTACTGCGCGAATATTACGACCCGATGTATGCGTTTCAGCGGGAGAAGAAGGGGTCGCGGATCGAGTTTGTCGGGGAGCGGGGGGCGGTGCTTGAATATCTGCGGGAGCGGGGTAGTCAGCCAAGGTGATGTCGTTTGTTCAGGCCTCTTCGCGAGCAAGCCCGCTCCCACATTTGATCTTCAGTGAACACTGGTTTTGTGTACCGCAGAGATCCAGTGTGGGAGCGGGCTTGCTCGCGAAGAGACCCAGACAGGCACTAAATATCCTAAAGCACAGCCGCCCCGATCAACCGTCGCGACCGAGTGCAGGAAGCAGTCGACAACTTAAGTCGGACAGGTCTCCTGACCGTTATCCAGCCCTTGCTTGTAGCTTTGACTCTGCAGGCTGGCCTTGCCGTTGTGCCAGGTCAGCGTGAGCACGTACAGCGAATCGTAATCGCTCGACTTCCAGTCGTCGGTAATGTTCTGTTTCTTGCCGACGGCTTCCCCGGCGACTTTGTTGATCAGCTCGGGCAGGTAGCCGTGGGACCAGGCCGTATAAATGACCGAGTTGTGATACTTGTCGTGGAGCAGTTCATCCGCCAGGTCGCTGGTGTCGTTGGCCGAAAAGTTGATATTGACCGGCAAGCCGAGCTTGATCGCGCTGGGGCTGATGGTTATCAGGGGGCGGATGTAACTGTAGGAATTATCCAGTTCACCTTCCTCGACATTGCGTGTCGGGTTGGCGGCAAACACGTAGTCGGCCTTGCCGAATTTTTCCGGCAACAAGGTGGCCAGGTCGATGGCGCGGTTCAGCCCCTGACAATTGAGTTGACCCAGGCCGCCGGCGGGTTTTTCCGCGTGGCGCAGGAACACCAGCGTCTGGGTGCCGTCCGCCGGTTGGGCACGGCTTTCACTGGACTCAAGCGACAAAAACAACGCGCTGACCGCCAGCAGGGAGGGCAGGAAGATATAGGCGCGATGTTTGAAGCGTTGGGCGAATTTCAAGGGATTCATCATCGAATAGGTCATCTTCAGCGTATTCGGTTAAGGCTGACAAACCTTGACACCGCGAGCTCCCAGCATCGGGTGTTTTCCATGTCGTTGACCCGGTCCGTTTCCTATAGGGCAATGCTCAGAGTCCTCTGAAGCCCTTTGGTTCGATCCGAGTGAGGCGCCATGCACTTTAACGGCAACCTTGACCGGATTGGGGAAAAGGTTAGCGACTGGATGTTGCGGAATTATGGACACGGCACATACCTTACTCCTTGTAGACGCTGCCGAAGGCTGCGATCTGTTGATCTTTCTCTTCGGCGCCCCCCTGAAGACGCCAAAAGATCGCAGCCTTCGGCAGCTCCTGAATTATGATCTTCACTCCGTTTTTCCCGTGGATGCCCCTTATGACCGATTTGTCTGCATTCCCCGTCACTCGAAAATGGCCGGCCCAGTACCCGGAATGGCTCCAGCTCTATTCCTTGCCAACGCCCAATGGCGTCAAGGTTTCGATCATGCTCGAGGAAATCGGGCTGCCCTACGAGCCGCATCGTGTGGACTTCGACACCAACGATCAGCTGTCCCCCGAATTTCTCTCGCTGAACCCCAATAACAAGATCCCGGCAATCCTCGACCCCCATGGTCCGGGGGACCAACCGCTGGCCTTGTTCGAGTCCGGGGCGATTCTGATTTACCTCGCCGACAAGAGCGGACAACTGTTGGCGCAGGAATCGGCGGCGCGTTACGAGACTATTCAGTGGCTGATGTTTCAGATGGGCGGTATCGGTCCGATGTTCGGCCAACTCGGTTTTTTCAACAAATTCGCCGGCAGGGACTACGAAGACAAGCGTCCCCGTGATCGCTACGTCGACGAAAGCAAGCGCTTGCTCAGCGTTCTTGAGGGCCGTTTGCAAGGGCGCGACTGGATCATGGGCGAGCGCTATACCATCGCCGACATCGCGACCTTTCCTTGGGTTCGCAACCTGATCGGCTTCTACGAAGCCGGCGATCTGGTCGGCATCCAGAATTTCCCCAATGTTACCCGCGTTCTGGAGCGTTTCCTGGCAAGGCCGGCGGTGATTCGCGGGCTGGAAATCCCCAGGCAACCGCTTTGAGTTATCGCACTGAACCTGTGGGAGCGGGCTTGCTCGCGAAAGCGATGGGTCAGCCGACATCAATGTTGAATGATAGGCCGCCTTCGCGAGCAAGCCCGCTCCCACAGGGTTGTGTGTCAGAGGCGGGTGATTGTTGCCGCCGCGGTAATGCAGTCTTGAGTGATCGGGGTTTGTGCCCCGCGCCTTGCAGAGCATAAGCTTCGCCCCCTATAAGTTTCGTCTTTTGCGCTGTTGTTTTCAGGAAGATCCATGCCCAGTCAGTTCCCCGAAGCACGTCCACGCCGTCTGCGCCGCAATGCGAGCCTGCGCAGCCTGTTCCAGGAAACCGAGTTCAGCTTGAACGACCTGGTGCTGCCGATTTTCGTCGAGGAAGAAATCGACGATTTCGTGCCGATCAAGAGCATGCCCGGGGTGATGCGCATTCCCGAGTCGAAGCTGGCCGGCGAGATCGAGCGTTACGCTCGCGCCGGGATCAAGTCGGTGATGACGTTTGGCGTGTCCCATCATCTGGACAGCAGCGGCAGTGACACCTGGAGCGACAACGGCCTGGTGTCGCGCATGTCACGCATCGCCAAGGACGCCGTGCCGGAAATGATCGTGATGTCCGACACCTGTTTCTGCGAGTACACCGACCACGGCCACTGCGGCGTGCTGCACCACCACGAAGTCGACAACGACCAGACCTTGATCAACCTCGGCAAACAAGCCGTAGCCGCTGCCCGCGCTGGCGCCGATGTGATTGCACCGTCGGCGGCCATGGACGGGCAGGTCCAGGCCATTCGGCGTGCCCTCGATGAAGCGGGTTTCAGCCAGACCGCAATCATGGCCTATTCGACCAAATTCGCTTCGGCGCTTTATGGTCCGTTTCGCGAGGCCGGCGGCAGTGCGCTGAAGGGCGACCGCAAAAGCTATCAGATGAACCCGATGAACCGCCGCGAAGCCGTGCGGGAATCGCTGCTGGACGAGCAGGAAGGCGCCGACGCGCTGATGGTCAAACCGGCCGGCGCGTATCTGGACATCATCCGCGACATCCGCGAAGCCTCGCGTTTGCCGCTGTCGGCGTATCAGGTGAGCGGCGAGTACGCGATGATCAAATTCGCCGCCCAGGCCGGAGCGATTGATGAAGACCGGGTGGTGCGTGAAAGCCTGGGGGCGATCAAACGGGCCGGGGCGGATTTGATCTTCACCTACTTCGCAATGGACCTGGCCCTGGCCGGGATCTAAAGACCACCACATAATCATTGTGGGAGCGGGCTTGCTCGCGAAGGCGGCGTGTCAGTCGAGATTTATGGTGACTGGCACGCCGCCTTCGCGAGCAAGCCCGCTCCCACATTTGATCTTCGTCGTTCTTGGGGTCAGCCGAAGAACGGCCGAATTTCACGATCGCGGAAATACCGCTCGATCACCTTCGGATCGGCGCTGTAGTCGGCAATTGCTACATAGGTATCCGGTCGCAACAGGTAAAACCCGTTGCGTGTGAGTCCCGCCGCTTCAAACGCCGGCCGCCAGTCGAACACCTGCAACGGCAGGTGATGCTCGGAGCACCAGGCGATCATCTCGTCGCTGGTATCGCCATACACATGCACCTGCCAGGTCGGATTTTTCAGCGATTCGAAATTGTCCCCTTCACCGTCGTGGGCCCAAGGCAGACGATCACCGCCGTGAACATGGCCGGCAACGCCCTCGCTCAACGGCATGCCGCGATAGTTGAGGGTGGTTTGCGACACCGTGCGAAACAGGAACTCCCGAGCGGCTTCCAGCGAGGTCATTTTCGGGATCAAAAAGGGTGCCACGCGGGTGCGCAGCACGTCGGCAATTCGCCCTTCGGCGGTGACGAAACTGAATACCCGGTCGGTAGTCGCCACCAATCGCCGGGCAAAGGCGATGCGTTCGGTTTCATAACTGTCGAGCAGTTTGGCCGAGGCGCCACCGCTCAACACCGCCGCGAGCTTCCAGGCCAGATTGATCGCATCGCCAATCCCGGTATTCATGCCCTGGCCACCCGCAGGGCTGTGGACATGGGCGGCGTCACCCAACAGAAACGCGCGTCCGGTGCGAAAGTGATCCGCAACCCGGTGATGCACGCGGTAGGTCGAGAACCAGTTCACCTGATCGATCTGCACTTTTAGATGCTCGATGGCCCGGCTGCTGACGTCTGCAAACTGGAGGGTTTCGGCACGGTCGGCGCGCTCGTCGCGAACCGTGCCGATCAGCCGGGCGCGACCTTCGCCGGCCAAGGGGAATACGGCGAGGAAGTCGGCTTCATCAAGGTCCACATGCAGTTCACCGTTGAACGTGGGACCACGAGCCTGCACGTCCGCCACGTAGAAAATCTGCTGATAGGTGCCGCCTGGAAAATCGGTGTCCAGCGTTTTGCGCACAATAGACCGGGCACCGTCGCAGCCGGCGAGGTAACAGGCCTGGCAGGTTTCCTGCTGGCCATCGGGCAAGCGCAGCCGGGCAGTGATGCCGTCGCCGGTTTCTTCGAAACTTTGCAGTTCGGTGTTGCGCTCAACCGTAATACCGAAGGCCTCCAGGCGGTCGATCAGCAGGCGTTCGTGTTCGTCTTGCGGATACATTTCCAGAAACGCGTAGGGGGTCAGACCCTCGCCGATGCTGCTCAGCGGCAGGCGCGCGACCGGTTCGCCCTTGACCCAGAAATTCGCTGCGGCCACTTTATGGCCGTTTTGCACAACGGTGTCGCTGAGGTCGAGCTGGCGATACAGTTCAAGCGTTCGCGCCTGTACTGCCAGTGCACGTGAAGTGGTGCCGGGTTCCGACGTCTTGTCGATGATGCGCACCGCAATCCCCAGTTTGCTCAGCCACAGCGCCAGTACCAGCCCGGTCGGGCCGGCACCGATGATCAGCACGTCGCTACGGTTCATGAGCCTGTCCTCCTCGGTGTGTGGAGCAAGTATGGTTCAGCCCGGATGTACTGGCCTCCCCGCTGCCCAACGGAAAACCACGCGTGTAGCACAGCGCTACCGCTACGGGGGAACAGTCCGTGACTGTCACAGTCATAGCCTGCGCCATGCCATTGATCGTATGGTTAACCCGGCTCAACGGATTTTGATGGAGCACCATGCAAGTCAATCGATTGATCATGAGCATCGCGGCATTGTTGGTTCTGGCCGGTTGCGGTACCCAACGCACGCAGGAACCGCCACCGCGCAAGCCGGCTGAGGTCAAGGCCGAGATCATCCGTCTGCTACCGGCCAAGACCACCGATCGCCAAGGCTGGGCCACGGACATCTACGCGGCGTTTGCCGCGCAAAATATTTCGCCGACCACGCAAAACCTGTGTTCGGTACTCGCGGTCACTGAGCAGGAGTCGACGTTTCAGGCAGATCCGCCGGTGCCGGGCCTGGGCAAGATCGCCCGGGACGAAATCGACCGTCGCGCCGCCAAGGCTCACATCCCTGGCCTGCTGGTGAGCGGTGCCTTGCAGGTCAGTTCACCCAATGGCAAAAGTTACAGCGACCGGCTGAATGCCGCGCGCAGCGAAAGAGAACTCAGCGCGATTTTCGATGATTTCATCGGCATGGTGCCCATGGGGCGGACGCTGTTCGATGGTTTCAACCCCGTGCACACCGGTGGGCCGATGCAGGTCAGCATCGACTTCGCCGAGCGGCAGGCGCGTCATTATCCCTACCCGGTGAACGGCTCGATTCGCCGCGAAGTGTTCACGCGTCGTGGTGGCCTGTATTTCGGTATTGCTCATTTGCTCGGTTACCCGGTGAGCTACAAGCAGCCGCTGTATCGCTTCGCTGATTTCAACGCTGGTTGGTACGCCAGCCGTAATGCGGCGTTTCAGAACGCGGTAAGCCGTGCGACCGGCATTCCGCTGGCGCTGGATGGCGATCTGGTGCGCTACGGTTCGATCATGCCGGGCACCACGGAACTGGCGGTGCGCACCCTCGGCAAGCAATTGGACATGCGCAACTTGACCATTCGCAATCAATTGGAGGAGGGGAGAGGCCTCGAATTCGAGGATACCCAGTTGTATCGGCGGGTTTTCGCCTTGGCCGAACAGGCTGAAGGCCGGCCATTACCCCGTGCGGTATTACCGGGAATCGTACTGCAAAGCCCGAAAATCACCCGCAAACTCACCACAGCGTGGTTCGCCAAGCGGGTCGATGAGCGTTACCAGCGTTGCATGAAGCGCGCGGGGATATGACTGATCCTGTGCTGGGCCGCCAAGATCGCAGCCTGCGGCAGCTCCTACGCCGACCGGGTACACCCGTGGAGTTGAAGTCATACGCCAGACCGTAGGAGCTGCCGCAGGCTGCGATCTGTTGGGGCCGCCAACGTTTGACTGACAATTCGAGCGCAATCTTCAGCAGCTGCTACAAAGAGAGAGTCGCAGAGGAGATTTAGTCATGTATCAGCTTTACGGACATCAGAACTCGGGTGCGGCCGCCATCGAAGCGGCGTTGGAGCTGTGCGAGGTGCCTTATCGCTTCATCGATGTCTCATCGTCCCCGGAGACGGTTCAGGCATTGGAGAAACTCAACCCGCTCAAGCAAATTCCCACTCTGCAATTGCCCGATGGCGGTGTTCTGACCGAGAGTGCGGCCATCCTGATTCACCTGGGCCTGACGTTCCCGGAGTCGAACCTGCTGCCGGAAAACCCGCTCAAGCGTGATCAGGTTATTCGGGGCCTGGTGTACATCGTCAGCAATTGCTACGCCGCCATCGGCATCATCGACTACCCCGAGCGCTGGCTGGCCGAGGCGGACGAATCATCCAGGGAAAACCTTATGGCCGGTGCCCGCCAGCGCCTGCACTGGAGTTGGGAGGTGTTTGCCGATCAGTTCGCCGGCAAGTTGTACCTGGGCGACGGAACACCGAGTGCGCTGGATATTCTGGCGGCAGTGGTAACGCGCTGGGCGGGTACCCGAGAGCACTTGCGCGCTGCGCGGCCGGGGTTTTCCGCCTGGCTCGAACGCTTCGACCGGCACCCTGCGTTGGCACCGGTTTTCGCGCGGCATTGGCCGTCTTAAGAGCATCGCCAATCAAAATGTGGGAGCGGGCTTGCTCGCGAAAGCGGTATGTCAGTCAACACTTATGGTGACTGACATACCGCTTTCGCGAGCAAGCCCGCTCCCACAGGGGGGATTTGCGGTGTGCTGGAATCACTCGCCGCGAATGTACTGCTCCAGCTGCCGAATCAGTTCAGCCTGTTCGGCGATGGCTTCCTTGACCAGGTCACCGATGGACAGCAAGCCGATCAACTCGCCGTTTTCCACCACTGGCAAGTGCCGCAGGCGCTTTTCGGACATGATGCCCATGCAGGTTTCGACGGTTTGATGGGTGTCCACGGTGATGACCGATGTCACCATGATGTCGCTGACCGGCGTGCCGACGGAGGAACGTCCCTTGAGCACCAGTTTGCGCGCATAGTCCCGCTCGCTGATGATGCCGACGACCTTTCCCTCTTTCAGCACCGGTAACGCGCCGACGTTTTTTGCGGCCATCACCATCAGCGCTTCCAGCACCATTTGATGAGGCGCAATGGTATGGACTTCCTGATTCTGTTGGGCCTTTAACTTGAGCAGTTGGGCGACGGTTTTCATGGCGGATTCTCGGGTGTTGTCGTTGTTCTTGAAGAATCGTAGAGACGCGCTCACAGAGCAAGGCAGAAAGCGGCAGATACCGCGCAAAAAGCGTCATTCAGTGATTTTTCTTTGTAAATGCCCGCCGCGTGGTGAGGGGGCATGCCCCAATGCCAGGCAGTTAAGGTATGGAACCTGTGGGAGCGGGCTTGCTCGCGAAAGCGGTGTGTCAGGCGACATCCATGTTGACTGTGCCGCCGCCTTCGCGAGCAAGCCCGCTCCCACATTGGATTGCGCATCCACTTGGCAATGAGCCTATCACCGTCGATCACGCGTAGAATTACCTCTTGAATCAGATCGTTGAGGTTGCAGTGGTGGATTTACAGCAGGGCTTCGTCCTGACCCGGCATTGGCGCGATACCCCGGCCGGCACGGAAGTCGAGTTCTGGCTGGCGACCGATGCCGGTCCCCGGCGTATCCGCCTGCCGCATCAACCGTCGGTAGCATTTATTCCGGCAGCCCAGCGTGAGCAAGCCGAAGCGCTGCTGTGCGGCGAGAAAAACATCGAGCTGAAGCCCTTGGCGCTTCTGGACTTCGAACATCGCCCGGTGCTCGGCCTGTATTGCCAGCAGCATGGTCAGTTGATGCGCCTGGAAACCGCGCTGCGCAGATCAGGCGTCGATGTATTCGAAGCCGATATCCGCCCGCCGGAACGCTACATGATGGAGCGTTTCATCACCGCGCCCGTTTTGTTCGGCGGCACGCCCGGCGCGGAAGGTCTGCTGCTCGACGCGCAAATGAAACCCGACCCCGGCTACCGACCGAAGCTCAGACTGGTCTCGCTGGACATCGAAACCACCGCTCAGGGCGAGTTGTATTCCATTGCCCTGGAAGGCTGCGGCGAGCGGCAGGTGTACATGCTCGGGCCACCCAATGGCGATGACAGTGGGGTGGATTTCCAGCTCGAATACTGCGACTCGCGAACCCTGCTGCTCAAAAAGCTCAATGAATGGTTCGCCCGGCACGATCCCGACGCGATCATCGGCTGGAACGTCGTGCAGTTCGATCTGCGCGTACTGCACGAACATGCCCGGCGCTTGGCGGTGCCGCTGAAGCTGGGGCGTGGCGGTGAAGAAATGCAATGGCGCGAACACGGCAGTGGCAACCATTACTTCGCTTCGGCTGCCGGCCGACTGATCATCGATGGCATCGAATCGCTGCGTTCGGCGACCTGGAGCTTCCCCTCGTTCAGCCTGGAAAACGTCGCGCAAACCCTGTTGGGCGAAGGCAAGTCCATCGACAATCCGTACCAGCGCATGGACGAAATCAATCGCATGTTTGCCGAGGACAAACCGGCTCTGGCGAAATACAACCTCAAGGACTGCGAACTGGTGACGCGGATCTTCGCCAAGACCGAACTGCTGACCTTCCTGCTCGAGCGCGCCAGCGTCACCGGTTTGCCGGCGGATCGCAGCGGTGGCTCGGTGGCGGCGTTCACTCACCTGTATATGCCGTTGATGCACCGTCAGGGCTTCGTCGCGCCGAACCTCGGCAAACCACCGGAGGCCAGCCCCGGCGGTTTTGTCATGGACTCGCAGCCCGGGCTGTACGAATCGGTGCTGGTGCTCGACTACAAAAGCCTTTATCCATCGATCATCCGCACCTTCCTGATCGACCCGGTGGGCTTGATCGAAGGACTCAAGCATCCCGACGACAGCGAGTCGGTGCCGGGCTTTCGCGGTGCGCGTTTCTCAAGAACCCGGCATTGCCTGCCGGCCATCGTCGCCCGGGTGGCCGAAGGTCGTGAAACCGCCAAGCGCGAACACAATGCGCCGTTGTCCCAGGCCCTGAAGATCATCATGAATGCCTTCTACGGCGTGCTGGGTTCCAGCGGTTGCCGCTTCTTCGATACACGGCTGGCCTCGTCCATCACCTTGCGCGGGCACGAAATCATGCTGCGCACCCGCCAGTTGATCGAAGCCCAAGGCCACGCGGTGATCTATGGCGACACCGACTCCACCTTCGTTTGGCTGCGGCGTGCCCACGGTCAGGCAGAAGCCGCGCAGATCGGCCATGCGCTGGTGGACCACGTCAACCAGTGGTGGCGCGAGCATGTGAAACAGGAATACGGACTGGAAAGTGCTCTGGAGTTGCAGTTCGAAACCCACTACAAGCGCTTTCTGATGCCGACCATTCGCGGCGCCGAGGAGGGCAGCAAGAAGCGCTATGCCGGATTGGTCACCCGCGCCGACGGCACCGATGAAATGGTCTACAAGGGCCTGGAAACTGTGCGCACCGACTGGTCGCCGCTGGCCCGACAGTTCCAGCAGGAGTTGTACCTGCGCATCTTCAATCGCAAACCCTATCAGGATTACGTACGTGATTATGTGCGCAAGACATTGGCCGGTGAGTTCGACGAGCGCCTGATCTACCGTAAACGCCTGCGCCGTACCCTCGACGACTATCAACGTAACGTGCCGCCCCACGTGCGGGCTGCGCGAATCGCCGACGACTACAACGACCAGCAGGGACGCCCGCGGCAATATCAGAATGGCGGCTGGATCAGTTATGTCATCACCGTCGCCGGCCCCGAGCCGCTGGAAATCCGCAGCGCGCCCATCGACTACGACCATTACGTCACCCGGCAGCTGCAACCGGTGGCGGATGCGATTCTGCCGTTCGTGGATGATGATTTCTCAACGCTGATTGGGGGGCAGTTGGGCCTGTTTTGAGTCCAGTAGCGACAACGTCCAGTCATCCGGAATGCCGTGAAAATACTGATCCAGCGCCTTATGGAACAGGCTGCCTTTTGGCGAAACCTGGGCGAATAGCGTCATCGATGAGTGAAATTTCAGGTTGTCGGGATGGCCGAAAATCTTCGTGATCGAGCGTTGAGGAATGTCCAGAACCAGTTGCGTGCACAGGCGCAAGCGTGGCCCTAGTACCGGATGCTTCAGGTACGCGGTGGCTTCTTCACTGGAGCGAATGGCAAAGTAGCGGGACATCTCGCTGTCGCCCAATCCGCAAAACTGCGGAAAGATAAACCACATCCAGTGCCGGCGCTTCTGGCCGGCGCGCAGCTCTTCCTGCACCCACTCGAACACAGGGTCCTGCGCCTGAACGAAGCGTGGCAAATTGAAAGCGTCGAGCTGATCGGTACTTCTCATGCCGATGCCCTCTGACAAACCGCGATGGCTCAGACCATGGCCAACCGCTGCTTACGTTGTGGCGCGCGAAACGCTTGGTCCAGCGCCTCCAGATCCCCGACTTCAAGCCGCAACAGCGCCGCTTGTGCATTGAGCTGCACATGCTCGGGGCGGACCGCTTTGGGGATGGCGATCACGCCGTTCTGACGCAGAATCCATGCCAGCGCTACCTGCGCCGGTGTCGCCTCGTGACGGGCGGCAATCTGCTTGAGCGTCGAGTTGGCCAGCATGTGCCCGCCCTGGCCGATCGGACAATAGGCCATCACCGGCATCCCGTGATGCTGGCTCCAAGGGAGCAGGTCGAACTCGATGCCGCGTTCTTCCAGGTTATACAGCACCTGATTGGTGGCGCAGGCCGGGGAGGCCAGTTCTTCCAGGTCGTCCAGATCGAAATTGGACACGCCCCAACGGCCGATCTTGCCCTCTTCGCGCAGGCGTTCGAAGGCTTCGACGGTTTCCGCCAGGGGATAGTCGCCGCGCCAGTGCAACAGGTAGAGATCGATGTAATCGGTATTCAACCGCCGCAGGCTGCGCTCGCAGGCCTGGGGGATGCCTCTGCGGCTGGCGTTGTAGGGATAGACTTTGCTGACCAGAAACACCTGATCGCGAAGGCCGGCGATGGCTTCACCCACCACCTCTTCAGCGCCTCCTTCTGCGTACATTTCAGCGGTGTCGATCAGGGTCATGCCCAATTCGATGCCCAAACGTAGCGCTGCAACTTCCTTTGTGTGTCGGGAGCGTTCCTCTCCCATGCGCCAGGTTCCTTGGCCGATGACCGGCACTTGGCTGCCGGCCAGCTCAAGAGTACGCATGCATCCTCCTTTCTAACGTCCGATCGATACTTCAGTTGGCAGCAAAATGGCCCGGTGGTTCCGTGGCGGCCTCGAAAGATCGCAGCCTGCGTAGGAGCTGCCGAAGGCTGCGATCTTTTGATCTTTTGATCTTTTGATCTACAGGGTAGAAAACTTGTACACCGTAGTCTGGCTATAGCGCTTGCCCGGATCCAGCCGTGTGGACGGGAAGTTCGGCTGGTTCGGCGAATCCGGATAATGCTGAGTTTCCAGAGTAAACGCTCCCCAATGCGGATAAACCTTGCCAGCCTTGCCCTTGACCGTGCCATCAAGGAAGTTGCTGGTATAGAACTGCACACCCGGTTCAGTCGTGTAGAGCTGCAAGCGGCGCCCGGATTGCGGATCGCTGACATCGGCGGCGAGTTTGCCCAGATCACCCTTGGCGTCCAGCACCCAGTTGAAATCGAAACCGCCTTGTTTCGGCTCGGCGAACTTCAGTTGCGGGTGATCAGCCTTGATGTGTTGACCGATGGCGGTCGGTTGAGTGAAGTCCATGGGCGTGCCGGCGACCGGGGCCAGTTCACCGGTAGGGATCAGTTTGCCGGTGACCGGCGTGTAGCGGGTTGCATGCAAGGTCGCAAGCTGCTTCAGTACGTCGCCGTTGCCCGCGCCGGCCAGATTGAAGTAACTGTGGTTGGTCAGGTTCAGCACGGTGGGTTGGTCGGTGCTGGCCTTGTACTCGATGCGCAGCTCATTGTTCTCGGTGAGGCTGTAGGTGACTTCGGTTTTCAGGTTGCCCGGGAAACCCATTTCACCGCCCGCCGACAAATACGTCAGGGTCACGCCCACCGAATCCTTGCCGTTGCTCGGTTCGGCTTTCCACACCCGTTTATCAAAACCCTGCGCCCCGCCGTGCAGTGAATTGCTGCCGTCGTTGAGTGGCACCTGATAGCGCTTGCCGTCCAGCTCAAAGGCACCGTTGGCCAGGCGATTGCCGAAGCGGCCAATGGTCGCGCCGAAGTACGCGGTGCCGCTTTGGTAACCCTGCACGTCGTCGAAGCCCAGCACCACATCGTCGAGCTTGCCGTTTTTGTCCGGCACTTTCAGCGACTGCAGAATCCCGCCGTAAGTAATGACCGTGGCTTGCAGGCCATGGCTGTTGCGCAAGATGTATTGCTCGACGGGCGTGCCATCATTGGTTTTGCCGAAGGCTTTGTGTTCGCTGAACAAGCCAGCGGCGTGAGCGGGGAGGGTGGCGATCGTCAGGGACAGTCCGAGGCCGGAGAGCAGGTATCGAGATTGACGCATGGTTGAACCTTCCTTTTTGTTGTTTTTGGAGAAGTAGTCATACTAATAAGCTAGATTTAACGCAATCAAGGAAGGATTTATAGCTTATCTATGCAGGGTTGCAATTATAAAGTATGACTAATGTGGAGCCGCTTTCACGGTAATCCGCGTTTACGGACCACCGGCACTGCACTTTTCCGGCTTTGGCGGTTCTATCTTTGGCCAGCCCGCGGCGATCCCCACCGCCGGCCCATGCCCAAGTTCAAGAACCCATGGCTCGAGTTTTACCCCGCTTTACCTCGCACATTCGCCGTTATTACTGGCTGCTGACTGGCCTGTCGATGCTCTTCGCCAGTGGCTGCAGCCATCAGCCGGGCAACGATATCGTCAGTCAGTTTCGCAAAGGCACACCCCAGGAGTTCCTCCAGACCAGCGTCGACCGCATGGCGACCCTGACGATGCGCGACAACCTCGAAAGCCTTTACCTGCTGATGAACAAGCTCTACCTGCGCAACCCGGAAGAGCTGAAGAAATCCGGCTTCCTTGATGTTGGCACCGCGGAAAAACAGGTGCGCATGGCCATCGAACAGCAAGAGCCGCTGGCCACTCTCGGCGGCAAAAAAGACCTTGCCGCGCTGAGCTATGCCATGAGCCCGGAATTTCTCGGCGACCGGGTCGGTGCCTTTATCTATGCCATCGGCAGCATGCTCGTCACCGCTCACGGCAATCGGCTGGAGTTCTACATGACGGATGCGATCAACCCGACCTTCGTCAGTAATGCCGCGCGCAACATCGAGAAAGCCACCTGGATTTTGAGTCAGCGGCAAAACAAGCAAGGCGAGCCCTTGCTGTTTTCCAACGAAATTTCGGAGGAGGGCAGCAACCTGAGCTTTGCCGTGGAGTTCGGCAAAATCGTCGCGCGGTTGGACCTGCTGACCCAGATGCTCGACGAACGCTACCGGCGGATCGGCCTCAACTATGCCCAGAGTTTGCTGTTCCTGAATTTTTTGCCGGTGCAATAAAACGAGTGCTGAACCCAATCCCCTGTGGGAGCTGGCTTGCTCGCGAATGCGTTGTGTCAGTCGCCATGAGTGTCGGCTGATACACCGCTTTCGCGAGCAAGCCCGCTCCCACAAGGGGATGTGGTGGAGAGGGAAAACTGTGTTCCGCCTCAATGAGTTGGCATAACGATAGACCGCATCGATATAACTGGTTATAAGAAAAATCGCTATGCTGCGAGCCGGTTATTTTCCTGCGATTTTCTGGGCGTATTAATGGAATTCGGTAATTTCGGGTTGGTCGTTGCAGGTCTGGTGGTCGGCTTTATTGTCGGCATGACCGGCGTCGGAGGCGGTTCGTTGATGACGCCGATCCTGCTGTGGTTCGGCGTCAACCCGGCCACAGCGGTAGGCACTGATTTGCTGTATGCGGCCATTACCAAATCCAGTGGCGTGCTGGTTCATCGCAAGAACAAGAACATCGACTGGGCGATCACCGGTTGGCTGACCCTCGGCAGTGTGCCGGCGGTGGCGCTGACGCTTTGGTTTTTGAGCAGCTTGCAGACCTCGCCCGACGCGATGAACGCCGTTATCAAACAAGCCCTGGGCTTCGTATTGTTCGCCACGGCGCTGGCCATTTTCTTCAAGAAACGCTTGCTCGATTTCGCCCACAAACGGGCGGGGGGCCACTACAATCCTAGCGGGCCCCGGTTGAATGCACTGACCGTCATCACCGGTCTGATCCTGGGCGCCATGGTGGCCCTGACCTCCATCGGCGCCGGCGCCTTGGGCACCGTCGCGCTGTTCATTCTGTACCCGATGCTCCCCACCCGCCGCCTGGTCGGCACCGAAATCGCTCACGCCGTGCCCCTGACCCTGGTCGCCGGTTTGGGTCACGCGAGCATGGGCAACATGGATTGGCATATTTTGGGCTACTTGCTGGTCGGTTCGCTGCCGGGGATTTACCTGGGCAGCCATTTGACCGGGCGGATCTCCGACGAACTGCTGCGTCCGTGCCTGGCCACAATGCTGGTGTTGATCGGCTACAAACTGGCGTTCTGATCCGCCGCCGTATGGACCACTGAATTAAGCGGAATCATGCCCTCGCTGGCGTAGTCAAAATGATGACCACGTTCAGATGAGGTCATGGCGTCCATGAACAGCCGCGTAAACGATCTTCTGCAACGGTTCCGCCGTCCCCGCGGCGAGCCACCCAGTAACGCGGCCGACGTGCTGCGCCGTCACGCCGAGCCATTGCCTGCACTCGACTCACCTGAATTCGGCAAACTCTTCGACCGTTTTGGCGATGCCAGCGTGGTGCTGATCGGCGAAGCCAGCCATGGCACTCAGGAGTTCTACCAGACCCGGGCGGCGATCACCCGCCGCCTGATCGAACAGCATGGCTTCGGCATCGTCGCCGTCGAAGCCGACTGGCCCGATGCCGGCCAGATCGACCGATGTGTCCGCGACCTGGGCCGCTCGGCGTGGAAAAAACAGGCGTTCGCCCGATTCCCCACCTGGATGTGGCGCAACACCGCCGTGCAAACGTTCACCCGCTGGCTGCACCACCATAATCGCGGGCTGACGCCTGAGCAGCGGGTGGAGTTTCGGGGGCTGGATGTTTACAGCATGCGTCACTCCATCGACGAAGTGCTCGACTACCTTGATAAGACCGACCCGCAACTGGCGAAAGAGGCCCGTCATCGCTACAGCTGCCTGACGCCGTGGCATGACGACCCGGCGTTGTACGGCCATTTCGCAGAGCGGGGCAACATGGCCACGTGCGAAGACGCCGTGGTCGAGCAATTGAATGTGCTGCTGGGCGAACGGCTCGACCCGATGGTCGCCGACGACGAGGCGTTTTTCAGCGCCACCCAGAACGCCCGCGTTGTGCGCGCCGCCGAGCAGTATTATCGCGCCATGTACCGCGGCTCCACCGCCTCGTGGAACCTGCGTGACCTGCACATGTTCGATACCTTGCAAACCCTGATGGTGCATCGCGGGGGAGGAGCCAAAGCGGTGGTGTGGGCGCATAACTCACACATCGGCAACGCCGCCGCGACGCAAATGGGTTGGGAAGGGGAATTCAACATCGGCCAGTTGTGCCGTATGGCCTACGGCTCACAAGCGGTGCTGATCGGCATGGGCACCGACCATGGCACCGTCGCCGCTGCCGATGACTGGGACGAACCGATGCAGGTCAAACAAGTGACCCCGGCATTGGCCGACAGTTGGGAACAACTGTTTCTCCAGGCCGGCATTCCCGCAGCGTTGCTCGACTGGCGGACGTCACCGAGCGAGGAATTGCTGGACGTACTGTCTGAACCGTTGCTCGAGCGCGCCATCGGTGTCATCTATCGACCCAAAACCGAGCTTCAGAGTCATTACTTTCAGGCCGTACTGGCAGAGCAGTTCGACGCTTTCGTGTGGATCGAAAAAACCCACGCGGTCTCGCCCTTGCCGGCGCCTGAGTTCATGGAACACGAGGAAGACACCTTTCCGTTCGGTATATGACCCGCTAATCACGGCAATGCTGTTCACTTCAGAGTCTTGAGTCAGTGAGTAACCTGTGGCGAGGGAGGCATGCTCGCGCTTGAGTGCGTAGCACTCACAAAATCGGCGATTGTTATCGTATTTTTGGGGCCGCTACGCAGCCCAACGCGAGCAAGCTCGCTCGCCACAACGGTTGGCATGGCTGAGAGTCGCGCTTAAGTGAACAGCATTGCGCTAATAACGGGTATCTATTCCCGGGTAAAAATCTCCAGCAGATGCCCGTCCGGGTCATCGAAATACACTCGCCGGCCATCGCCGTATTGATTGATCTCGTTCGGCCTCTGTTTGCCCGGATCGGCCCACCAGGACTGCTTGCGCGCTTGCAGGCGAGCGAAGGCTGCATCGAAATCTTCGTCGCCCACGAGGAACGCATAGTGTTGTGACGCAATGGGCGGGTCGTTGTTGTAGAAATCCAGCGACACTGCGTTATCGAACTTGACCACCAGCATCGGCCCGAACGGCTCGGCATCGGGCAGGCCGAGGAGGTCGGTCAGGTAGCGAGCGGAGACCTGTTTGTCACGGCACCAGACGATGGTGTGGTTCAACTGAGCGCTCATGGAAAAATCCTCACGGCGAATCAGGTGGTGCGAGTCGTGTTATCAGATTAGCTCAGGCTGTTGCGCAATGAACGCCCTGACCTAAGCTTGGGGCAAGGCGAACACAAATACGTTGCCTCGCCCGGAACGTTCGCCGCGATGCGCAATCATTAAAGCGTGGATATCAAAAGGAGATGCGCATGCTCATCAGGTCTTTGACCCTGGCTACTCTGCTGGCTTTCGTCGGCCCCTTGTTCGCCGCCGATGACGATTCCCCTCTGGTTAAAGACGTGGGCAGGGCCCGTCCCCTGATTGTCATCGCGCCCAGTTCGGTCGATCCCACTTGGCTCAGCCTGAAAAAATCGCTGGATGAACCCGCCAGTCGCAAGGGCTTCACCGAGCGAAACATGGTGCTTTACACCGTGATCAACACGATGGGCCAACGCGACGGCAAAGACCTGGACCCGCAAACAACGATGGCGTTGATTCGCTCGCTCAAGTTGGGCGCAGGGGCAAAGAGCAAAATCATCCTGGTCGGCAAGGACGGCGAAAAGAAGCTTGAAAAGGATGCGGTCGAGCTGAAAGAGATTTTCAGCACCATCGACGCGCTGCCAGCCGCCGAAAAGGAAGCGACAGTACCGGTGCCAGCGCCGGTGGCTGACGTTGCACCGGCCAAAGGCACAAAGGGCAAACCGGCGAAGCCCGCCAAACCGCCTGAAATGCCGGATGATTGAATTTCTGCTGGTAAGTTAAGACATTTGAGCGACGAAAATCCTGTGGGAGCGTGGCTTGCCCGCGAAGAATGCACCGCGGTTTTTCAGGTACTGCGCGTCATCGTTCTTCGCGGGCAAGCCACGCTCCCACAGGTTCTGCGTCTTGACCATTTTCGTTTATCCCCCGAACGTCCGTAGCAGCTGCGTCACGCTCGGCTATTTGTCCAGCGCACTCAATATCTTGTAAGCGATTTTGACTCGCTCAGCGTTCGGGTAGTTTTTGTTGGCCAGGATCACGATGCCGATGTCCTTCGCCGGAATAAAGGCTACATAGGCGCCAAAGCCGCCGGTTGAGCCGGTTTTGTTGATCAACACAGTGTCGCGTTGCGGTTGCGGCGGGTTCAGCGGTTGGACTTCATGAGCCTCAAACGCCATCTGCGACGAGTTGCCCGCCAGCAATGTATCGAGCGTTACCGGATAGTTGTAGAACTCCCATCCCAACCCTTGAGTCATCTCACCGACGGTGAAGTAACCGGTATGTGTGGTGGCGATGGCTTGCTGCAAGGGCTTTTCCAGCGAAGCCGGATTCATGTTCGCTTCAACATAACGAAGCAGGTCCGAGGCGCTGCTTTTCACGCCATACGCTTCGGAATCCAATGCGCCCGGGCCGACCCGCACAGGCTTGTCGTCCTTGTTGTAACCCTGGGCATAAAGCGCCATCTGATCCTGCGGGACCTTGAGGTAGCTGTGCTTGAGGCCGAGTTTGGGTAGCAAAGTTTTTTCCATCAGCTCATCGAAGGGCGCTCCCATGCTGTGGGCTGCCAGATAGCCGAACAGCCCAAGGCTGGGGTTTGAATATTGGCGATGAGTGCCGGCGGCGTAGGCCGGTTTCCACTGCTTGAAATAGCCGAGCATTTTGTCCTGATGGTCGGCATCGCTGGGGAACTGCAGCGGCAAACCTCCGGCGGTGTAGGTGCCGAGTTCCAGCGCGCTGACATTGTCGAACGCGCTGCCACTCAATGTTGGCAGCACCTGACTGGCTTTGTCCGAAAGAGACAATTTGCCTGTTGTCTGCGCGTAAGCGGCGAGGGTGGCGGTGAAGGTTTTGCTCACCGAACCGATCTCGAACAGGGTGTCTTCGGTAACGGCTTTGCCGTTTTCTTTCGACGCCACGCCGTAGTTAAAGTAATGCGGTTTGCCGTTGACGGTAATCGCGACCGCGACACCGGGGATCTGCTGTTGCTGCATCACCGGCTCAACGGCGGCCTTGACGATCGCTTCGATGCGGTCGTCAGCAAAGCTGTGACTGACGCCTAGCAGAAGTGCGAAAGCGCCGTAAGACGCGAGTTTTCTCTGATTTTTTATATGCATGATTGAGTCACTTTCCATGAATTTCTGTTGTGTTAACCGCTACACTCCAGCGGTTTTTCAAGCCGGTCCGTTGTTGGGCGAGCCAAATCTATGCAGTTTGGCGAAGACCGACAAACGACGATATTTCGGATGAGCCATTAGAAAATTTTGGGAGTGGGCATGATTCGACCTCATCTGCCGCTGAATGCGCTACGCGCCTTCGAGGCTTCGGCACGCCATTTGAGTTTTACACGGGCGGCGGTGGAGTTGTGTGTCACGCAGGCGGCGGTCAGTCATCAAGTCAAAAGCCTTGAAACCCAGCTAAACGTGACCTTGTTCAAGCGCCTGCCCCGGGGCCTCATGCTGACCAACGAAGGTGAAACCCTGCTGCCGGTGTTGCGCGACTCTTTCGACCGGATCGCCGAAACCCTTGAGCGTTTCGAGGGCGGGCATTTTCGTGAGGTGCTGACGGTGGGCGCCGTGGGGACTTTCGCGGTCGGTTGGCTGTTGCCGCGATTAGCGGATTTTCAGACGAAACATCCGTTTATCGATTTGCGTCTTTCGACCAACAATAACCGGGTGGACGTGGCCGCTGAAGGGCTGGATTACGCCATTCGCTTTGGCGCAGGGGCGTGGCATGGGATCGAAGCGGTACGGTTGATCGAGGCGCCGCTGTCGGTGCTTTGCGTTCCCGAGATTGCGCAGCAATTGCACACGCCGGCCGATCTGTTGCAGCAAACGTTGTTGCGCTCCTATCGTACCGATGAGTGGCCGGACTGGCTTCAGGCTGCCGGGCTCTCAATCCATGCGGCACCGCCGAGAAGTATCGTCTTCGATTCCTCGCTGGCGATGATGGAAGCGGCGTTGCAAGGGGCGGGCGTAGCGTTGGCGCCGCCCTTGATGTTCTCTCGACAACTGGCGGCGGGCGTAATCGAGCAACCATTCGCCATCGGAATCACCACGGGCAGCTACTGGCTGACCCGCTTGCAGTCGCGCCCTGAAACGTCGGCGATGGCCGCGTTCAAGGACTGGTTGCTGCAAGCGGCCCATGATGAATCGTAGGAGCTGCCGAAGGCTGCGATCCTTTAATCTTGACGTTTGGCGAAGCTGAAATTGCTAAAGATAAAGATCAAAAGATCGCAGCCTTCGGCAGCTCCTACATGGGGGGCTGCGTAGTGTTCTCCAGAATTACCGCACCAGACACGGCCGCTTGTTATCGAATTTCCATCCCGGAATCAGAAACTGCATCGCCACGCTGTCATCCCGCGCGCCCAGTCCCATGCCTTTGTACAGCTCATGGGCCTTGGCCAGTTGATCCATGTCCAGCTCCACCCCCAGGCCAGGTTTTTTCGGCACCTGCACGCAGCCGTCGACGATTTGCAGCGGGGCTTTGGTCAGGCGCTGACCGTCCTGCCAGATCCAATGGGTGTCGATGGCGGTAATTTCGCCCGGCGCAGCCGCTGCAACGTGGGTGAACATGGCCAGGGAAATATCGAAATGGTTATTGGAATGCGAACCCCAGGTCAGGCCCCATTCGTGGCACATCTGCGCGACTCGAACCGAGCCTTGCAGGGTCCAGAAGTGCGGGTCTGCCAAAGGGATATCCACTGACTGCAACTGGATCGCGTGGCCCATTTCCCGCCAGTCGGTGGCGATCATGTTGGTCGCGGTTTTCAGGCCCGTGGCACGACGGAATTCAGCCATGACTTCGCGGCCGGAGTAACCGTTTTCCGCACCGCACGGATCTTCGGCGTAAGCGAGAACGTGATGTTGATCCCGGCACAGGCGGATCGCTTCTTTGAGCGACCAGGCGCCATTCGGATCAAGGGTGATGCGCGCATCGGGAAAACGTTCAGCGAGGGCGGTGACCGCTTCGATTTCCTCGTCGCCGCTCAACACGCCGCCCTTGAGTTTGAAGTCCTTGAAGCCATAGCGGGCGTGGGCGGCTTCTGCCAGGCGCACCACGGCGTCGGCGCTCATGGCTTTTTCGTGACGCACACGGAACCAGTCGTTGTCGGCGTCCGGTTCGCTGCGGTAGGCCAGATCGGTTTCATTGCGATCACCGACATAAAACAGATAACCGAGCATCTTCACTTCGTCGCGCTGCTGGCCTTCGCCGAGCAGGGCCGCGACCGGTACGTCCAGGTGCTGACCGAGCAAGTCGAGCAGGGCGGCTTCAAGGCCAGTGACTGCGTGAATGGTGATGCGCAGGTCGAAGGTCTGCACACCGCGACCGCCAGCATCGCGATCGGCAAAGGTCTGGCGCACGTGATTGAGGATCTTCTGGTAAGTGCCGATCGGGCTGCCGACTACCAATGCGCGCGCATCTTCCAGCGTCTGGCGAATACGCTCGCCACCCGGCACTTCGCCGACGCCGGTGTGACCGGCGTTGTCCTTGAGGATCACGATATTGCGCGTGAAAAACGGGCCGTGGGCGCCACTCAGATTGAGCAGCATGCCATCGTGGCCGGCCACCGGTACAACCTGCATGCTGGTGATGATCGGGGCTTTTGCGGCTTCTTGTGGAGTCATTTTTTTATCCTTACAACCAATGTTCAGGCGTGATTAGGTGCTGGTTTGCCCAAGGCAACCACAGGTGCAGATTTCGGTTTATTGCGCGCGGCGAAAACGATGATCGCGGCAATGATCGAGGTGGCGGCCAGGCCGTACAGCCCGCCCTGAATCGAGCCGGTGTGTTGTTCCAACAGGCCGAAGGTGGTCGGCGCAACGAAGCCGCCGAGGTTGCCCACCGAGTTGATCAGTGCGATCACGCCTGCAGCAATCCGTGCATCCAGGTACGCCTGGGGAATTGGCCAGAACAGCGACGATGCCGACTTGAAACCCAACGCGGCGAAGCAAATGGCGACGAAGGCGAAGATCGGCCCGCCCGTGGTGGACATGAACATCCCGGCGGCAGCGATCAACAGCGCAGCGGCGACCCAGGCTTGCTGGTGTTTCCATTTGGCCGACAGTGTGGCGAAGGCGTACATGCCGACGATCGACAACAACCACGGAATCGAGTTGAACAACCCGACCTGGATGTCGCTCAGGTCGCCCATCTTCTTGATGATGCTCGGCAGCCAAAAGGTCGCGGCATAGATGGTCAACTGGATAAAGAAGTAGATCACGCAGAACAGGATGATCTGGCGATCCTTGAGCAGCGTGCCCAGCGACGGTTTGATCGGCGTCGCGGCTTCGCGGGCCAGTTGTTCGTCATCGATGGCTTTGACCAGTGCGTCCTGCTCAGGACGGGTCAGCCATTTGGCGTCATGGGGTTTGGAGTCCAGCCAGAACCAGACGAACACGCACAGCGCGACCGAAAACATCCCTTCAATGAAGTACATCCACTGCCAGCCATGCATGCCCAAACCACTGATTTGCAGCAGTAGCCCGGACAGCGGGCCGGAGATCAGCGACGCTATGGCCGAGCCACTGAGGAAGATCGCAATCGCCTTACCGCGTTCGACGCCAGGCAACCAGCGGGTGAAGTAGTAAATCACCCCAGGAAAGAAACCGGCTTCGGCAACGCCGAGCAAAAAACGCAGAATGTAGAAGTGGGTTTCGTTTTGAATGAACGCCATGCAGGAGGCCACCAGACCCCAGGTCAGCATGATGCGAGTCAACCAGATTCGTGCACCGACTTTTTGCAGGAGGATGTTGGAAGGGACTTCGAACAGCGCGTAACCGATGAAGAACAGACCGGCGCCGAAACCGTAGGCGGCAGCGCCAATGCCCAGGTCATGCTCCATGTGCGCGCGGACGAAGCCGATGTTTACACGGTCGATGTAATTGACGATGAACATGATCACGAACAGCGGCAGAACGTGGCGTTTCACTTTCGAGATGGCGGACTTCAGGACCGAATCGGCGCCCTCGGTCATCCCGGATATGGATGTATTCACTGCTTTTTCTCCCACTCGTTATTTTTATGCGGGGTGTGGCTGGATGTTGCGTTGTTGATAGACATCATACAACTAGGTTTTTTTGTTCTACAAGTACGTCACTCAACAAAATGGTGCTAGGCGGAAGGTTTTTTATTCGTTTTATGGGTTTTGGCGGCGTATTTGTTGGGGACTGTCCCGGATTTCTTCAGTCGATAATTTCCCTTTGTCGCGGCGGAGCCGCTTCGAGGCGATGGTGTAAATCGTCTTTTGTGCAGTGAATATTGAGTGTTGTCATACAAGTTGGGCGGCGTTTTATTGAGATTCCCGTCATCGAAAAGTGCGCACGGTGATACGATCCGGATACCCGCTTTTCGGATAATCACCATGCAAGAAGACATCGACGCACCTGCCCGTAAGCGTGCCCATAACCTGGCCCACGATCTGGTGAGCAAACTGACCCAGAGCATCCTGCTCGGCCAGATGGTGCCGGGGGACAAGCTGCCGTCGGAGAACTCGATTGTTCAGGAGCATGGCGTCAGTCGCACAGTGGTGCGCGAAGCGATCTCGAAGTTGCAGGCTTCGGGGCTGGTGGAAACCCGTCACGGCATCGGCACTTTTGTTCTGGCGCGGGCACCGGATCAGGGGCTGCGTCTGAATGTCGATACGGCGCTGGGCGTGCGCAGTATTCTGGAATTGCGCATGGGCCTGGAAACCCAGGCGGCGGCGCTGGCGGCGGTTCGTCGCACAGACCAGCAATTGGCGCAGATGCGTGAAGCGCTGGATGACTATCAAAGCCTGTTGGCCAACAACGACAGTTGCGTCGAGGCAGACAAGCGCTTTCATCTGCTGATCGCCGAAGCCACCGGCAACGCGTGTTTCACCGAGATCATGCAGCACCTGGGCAGCGCCATGATCCCCCGGACTCGCGTCAATGCCGCCGAGCGCGGGTCGGCGGATTTGAGCAAGCTGGGGCAACTCGCCAACCTCGAACACGAGGCGATTCTAAACGCCATCAAACGCCAGGATCCGGATGCGGCGCGGGCGGCAATGTGGTTGCACCTGACTAACAGTCGCGACCGCTTTTCGGCTGATCGGTAGTCGCCGTTGGTCTCCTCGATAGCACCCCTTTTGCAGGCTCGTTTCCAACCTGTACGGCCCGGATTTGCTGGGCCTGATCAATGGAGGTGCGTCATGGCTTACGATCAAATCCTTCAGGGTGGAACTTCCGATAACGACCCTGTCAGACCCAATCCCGATATGGACGATCCGTCGATGGATCAAGACGCACCACCGGGCATGGACCCATCGCGAGATCCGGCCGATACGGACGTCGATCGTCCTGAAGACTGGAGGGACCCAGCCCTGGACCCGGATCTGGATGACGATATTCCAGCGCCGGATGAAGAAACGCCATTGTCCGACGACAGGCGATAAACGAAACCCGTCCGATGGGCCTGATGCCGGTAAGTCAAGAACTTTGAGCGACGAAAATTCTGTGGGAGCGTGGCTTGCCCGCGAAGAATGCACCGCGTTTTTCAGGTACTACGCGTCATCGTTCTTCGCGGGCAAGCCACGCTCCCACAGGTTCTGCGTCGCCTCAATCCCCCTTCGGCAACTCCATCACAAACCGCGTCCATTCCTTATCCGATTCGCAACGAATCTGCCCGCCATGGGCGCGGATAATTGACTGGGTGATGGCCAATCCCAGCCCCGCATGCTCACTGCTGCCTTCACGGCGCGCCGGGTCTGCCCGGTAGAAGCGGTCAAACAAACGCGGCAACAAGTCTTCAGAAATCATTTCCCCGCTGTTTTCAACCGTCAGGCTCAGGCCTGTCGGCTGCTCGATAATCTTCACCCGAACCTCGCCACCGCCCGGGGTAAACCGCAGTGCATTGTCCAGCAGGTTGGACAGCGCCCGGCGCAACATGCTGCGGTCGCCCTGCATGCGCGCGCTGCCCTCACGACTCAATTTCACCTGAGCGTCCTCGGCCAGCGGCGCAAAAAACTCCAGCAGCACATCGGCTTCTTCCGCCAGTTCCAGCGCTTCGCGCTTGGGCATCAGCAAGCCGTGATCAGCCTTGGCCAGGTACAACATGTCATTGACCAGTTGCGCCATCCATTGCAGTTCTTCGAGGTTGCTGTGCAGCGCTTCGCGATAATCCTCGATGGGACGAGGGCGGGTGAGGGTGACCTGCGTATGGGTCAGCAAATTCGACAGCGGTGTGCGCAGTTCATGGGCGATGTCGGCGGAAAACGCCGAGAGCCGTTGAAAAGAATCGTCTAGGCGTCCGAGCATGGCGTTGAAACTGTAAGCCAGTTCCTCGAGCTCTGGCGGCATGTCTGCTTCTGGCAGGCGAGCGTTGAGCGATTGCGCCGACACGCCGCTGGCGACCGCACTCATGCGCCGCAACGGGCGCAACCCCCTGCGTGCGGCCCAGGCTCCGAGCAGGGCGGTGGCCAGCGCCGACAAACCGACCGTCAGCCAAATCAAATGCTGCATGCGTTGCAGGAAATGTTGGTGATGAGTGATGTCCAGCAACAAGGTCAGTTGCGGTGAATCGGGTTTGTCGGGGAACAGGAGAGCATTCAGGACGCGGTAGTCAGTGCCGTCATCGCTCACCGTCGATAGGCCCAATTGGCGCGGCAAGTCTTTGGGTAAACGGGCTGTGCTGTCGTACACACGTTGTCCGTCGCTGCCGATGATGCGCAGCGAAAGATCGGCTTGTCGGCTCAATTCATCGGCCAGTCGGGTCTCGCTCTCGCTGGACGGAATGTCATCCAGCGCCCGGCGCAAGCCAATCAGTTTGCCGTCGAGCAATTGCTGGTCCAACTCGACAAAATGCGCCTCGCTGGCGCGGCTGAACAACACCCCGGCGAACAACGACACCACGGCAGTGCAAGCTGCGAATAGCAGCGCCAGGCGGTTGCTTAGAGAGAGTCGGCGCATCAGGCAGGGCGCTCTTCAAGGACGTAACCCATGCCGCGCACGGTGTGGATCAACTTGTTCGGGAAATCATCGTCGATCTTCAGGCGCAAACGGCGGATCGCCACTTCGATCACATTGGTGTCGCTGTCGAAATTCATGTCCCACACCTGGGAAGCAATCAGCGACTTGGGCAGGACTTCACCCTGACGTCGCAGGAGCATTTCCAGCAGGGCGAATTCCTTGGCGGTCAGGTCGATGCGCTGACTGTTGCGTTCGACCCGGCGACGAATCAGGTCCAGGCGCAAGTCGGCCAGTTGCAGGCTGGTTTCCTGAGGCGTGGTGCTGCCGCGACGCAGCAGACTGCGAACCCGCGCCAGCAGTTCGGAGAAGGCGAACGGTTTGACCAGGTAGTCGTCGGCGCCCAGCTCCAGGCCGTAAACCCTGTCCTCCACGGCGTCTCGCGCTGTAAGAAACAGTACTGGTGTGTCGAGCCCCGCGCCGCGCACTGCCTGCAGAATCTGCCAGCCATCGCGACCGGGCAGCATCACATCGAGGATCAACAAGGCGTAATCGCCGCTCAACGCCAGTTGCTGGCCGGTGCTGCCATCGGCCACCAGTTCGGTGGTGAAACCGGCCTCGGTCAGGCCCTGGCGCAGGTAATGGCCAGTTTTCGGTTGGTCTTCGACAATCAGCAGTTTCATGGGCGACTCGGGCAGTTGGAACGGGGGCGTTATACCGTGGGCGGCGGCGATAAAGGCCAATCTGACAAAGTTGTAATTTGCCTGTCAGGTGGCTGGCAGAGCCCGCGGGTTAAGTTTCCCACAAGCTGAACCTCATCTTGTTGGAGTGCGACTATGTTTTTTCAAAATCGTCTGGTACTGACCGCTTGCTTGCTGACTCTGAGCTTGGGACTGGAGGCTTCACCGGCGCATTCCTACGACTTCGGTCAACCGGCGGCAGCGACCAAGGCAACCCGTAGCGTTGAAGTGGTGATGGGCGACATGTCCTTCACTTCCAAGGCAATTGATATCAAGGCCGGAGAAACCGTGCGTTTTGTACTGGTGAATAAAGGCCAGTTACTGCACGAATTCAACCTCGGCGACGCGGCGATGCATGCCCGGCATCAGCAGGAAATGCTCCAGATGCAGCAAAGCGGCATGCTGATGCCTACAGGCATGAAGGCCATGGACCACGGCGCCATGGCCACAATGGACCATTCCTCCAAAGGGCATGGGATGAAACACGATGATCCGAACAGTGTGCTGGTGGAGCCGGGCAAAACCGCCGAGCTGACCTGGACCTTCACCAAGGCCACCAACCTGGAATTTGCCTGCAATATCCCTGGTCACTATCAGGCCGGCATGGTCGGCAAACTGACAGTCAGTCAGTAAGCACTCAAAGGCGGGAGCAAAGGCTGGTAGAATCCGCTGATTCTTCAGTCAGGTTTCCGCCATGCATCCCGCAGCCGAACATTCGCCGCTGGGCAAATCCAGCGAATACATCGCCACCTACACGCCGTCCCTGCTGTTCCCGATCCCGCGCACTGCGAAATGGGCCGAGCTGGGCCTGACGGCTGAAACCCTGCCGTACAAGGGCGTGGACTTCTGGAACTGCTTCGAATTGTCGTGGCTGTTGCCATCCGGCAAACCCGTGGTGGCGATTGGCGAGTTCAGCATTCCAGCGGATTCGCCGAACATCATCGAATCGAAGTCGTTCAAGCTGTACCTCAACTCGCTGAACCAAACAGCGTTTGCCGACACCGCAAGCCTTGAAGCGACGCTGGCGAAAGACCTCTCGGCCGCTGCCGGCAAACCGGTGGGCGTGCGGGTTCGCAGCCTGAAAGATGTTGAGGCAGAAGGCGTGGAGGCGTTGCCGGGTGTGTGCATCGATGACCTGGATATCAGCGTCAGCAATTACGAGCATCCGCGTCCGGAACTGCTGCGGTGCAATGAGTCGCTCATTATTGAAGAGTCCGTACACAGCCATTTGCTCAAATCCAACTGCCCGGTTACCAGTCAGCCAGATTGGGGCAGCGTAGCGGTGGAGTATCGCGGCGCGGCGCTGGACCATGCGAGTCTGCTGGAATACATCGTGAGCTTCCGTCAGCACTCGGACTTCCATGAGCAGTGTGTGGAGCGGATTTTCCTCGACCTGCAACGGTTGCTCAAGCCAGAGAAGCTGACGGTGTATGCACGGTATGTGCGTCGTGGCGGGCTGGACATCAATCCGTATCGCAGCACAGAAGACGTGCAATTGCCGAACCATCGGCTGGTTCGTCAGTAAGATCAAAAGATCGCAGCCTTCGCCTTCCCAATGTAGGAGCTGCCGAAGGCTGCGATCTTGGCGCAATTCCAGTCGCCCGATAACTCAAGGGGCTGTGAAACCAAAAAGCCCCGCTATCAATAGCGGGGCTGTTTTGTATCTGGCGGGTTCAGATCCCCATGTTGCCCAACGCTTGCACGATGTTGCGCAAGGTGCCAGCAAGGGTTGGGTGTTCAAGTTCGAAGCGATCGACGGCCAGATTCACACTGTCGGCGAGGTTGGTGTCCTGGGTTTTGGTTTCCAGCTCAAGTTCGAGTTCGATCTGTTGCATCAGCGCGTGCAGGTCAGCGCGCTCGGCTTCGGTAAGCGGTGGATTCTGTTCCAATTGCTCGCGCAGTTTGTTGAGCTGTTCTTGCAGTTCGCGGGCAGGCATGACGTTCTTCCTTTTATCGATAGGCACTGGCATAGACCGTAGCGGTGCGCCAAAGGTCTGTGGCTGAGCTTTAGATTAATCCACTCTCGGGCAACGTGCATGCCTTCATAGGTGTGAGGCGGCGATCAGGGCTTCTCACCCTTGAGCCGGCGCAGACTGATATCCGCCAGGCAAGTGTCGAGTTCGCCCAGATGATCGATCACCGAATGCACGCCCAGGCCGAACAACTGCATTGTTGCCTTGGCGCGCAGGTGTTCCCGTTCCTTTTGGCTCAAGGCCTGCCATTCGCTGGGTGCCAGCCCGCACAGCGAGCCGCAGGACGCCAGGCCAATGGTCCACAACCCGGCATTCAGGCCCGATTGCAGAAGGCGCGGTTCGCCGCTGACCAGCACACAGCCGTCCAGACGCTCGACATTCAATGTCATCAAGGCTTGCCAACAGGCGTTTGGGGCTGGCCATGGATTGATTGTTGCCAGGTGTTGCGAAGGTTTGACCCATTCCGGGAGTGCCCCGGCCAGAGAGTGGCTGAGGGCGGGGGGCAACTCATCGAGCCAGGCGCAAGGAATCCGTTGACGCTGCAAGCTGGACAGGCTGTCCAGAGCGCCAAGCGTGACTTCGGCATGCTCGGCAGTCAGTGTGCCGCCTTGTCGAGTACGTGCGCCGAAATCCACCAGGCATCCACTGAGGCCGAACAGTACCGCGGTCAGGCTGGGAGCGATGAGAGGCGAGGTTTCGGTGCGTGGCATATCAACATCCTTGAAATAGTGACAAGGCTATTCGTGGACGGTGACAGTTGAGTGACACTGATGTGAATCGCTCCCAGCCAGGACAATCATCCGGGAGGCCATTGCGCACGATGCTGCCTAAACCGGGTTTTCCGTCATATACTAGCGGCCTTTGCGCCCGGGCCAAGCCCCCGCGCCAGTACGAATCCAAGGAGTTTCTTTATGCGCTGGAGCAATCATCTCGCTCAGCTTTGTATGTGTGCCAGTGTATTGCTGGTTCCGTTCGCGGCCCAGGCGGCCACGGAAGAAGACCCTTGGGAAAGCATTAACCGCCCGATCTACAAGTTCAACGATTTTGTCGACACTTACGCACTGAAGCCATTGGCTCAGGGCTATCAATTCGTCACGCCGCAGTTTCTGGAAGATGGCATTCACAACATGTTTCGCAACGTCGGCGACGTGACCAACCTCGCCAACGACGTGTTGCAGGCCAAGCCCGCTGCCGCAGGCGTCGATACCGCGCGTTTGATCTTCAACACCACCTTCGGCCTGCTGGGTTTCTTCGACGTGGGTACCCAGATGGGCCTGCACCGCAATGATGAAGACTTCGGCCAGACCCTCGGTTACTGGGGCGTGGGCAGCGGTCCATACCTGATGTTGCCGCTCATGGGGCCAAGCACCTTGCGTGATGCGCCTTCCAAGTATGTCGATGGCTACACCGGTCCATACCGCTACATCCACGACGTGCCGGTGCGTAATTCGATCTTCGGCCTGAACATCATCGACACCCGCGCCAATCTGCTGTCGGCCGAAAAACTGGTCAGCGGCGACAAATACACCTTTATCCGCAATGCGTACCTGCAAAACCGCGAATTCAAGGTCAAGGACGGCCAGGTCGAAGACGATTTTTAATCTCGACCGGTAAAACGAAGAAGGCGGCCATGTGGCCGCCTTCTTTCGTTGGCTGGCACCTCGTCGCCTTCATGAATCAGCGACACATCGGCATCGCGCTTTTCGCTGTAGTCCCGACCGGTTTCGCCCATGGGCTCGATCCTTCCTTTGGGTTACGGTTTTGCCTGTTCTTATAACTCCCGGTGATTTGACAAGTAAAGACGTCAAGCGACCATCGGCGTGAGCTTGAAACGCCTCGCGGATGGGAGTACCGTCTGCGCCTTAGAAGGGCACCTTTGGTGAACCTGTGAGTAGGGCAAACGCTCGAAAACGGTGCGACAGAGAGGCTAGAAAGCGAATCCAGTAGTGTGTGCGGGGCAAAATGCCCAGCCTGCTACGCCAACCTAATTCTGGCGCCGTTTGCCCACATGCCAAAAACCAGTGCCACGCTGCTGATAATCGATGATGACGAAGTAGTGCGCGCGAGCCTCGCGGCCTACTTGGAAGACAGTGGTTTCAGTGTCCTGCAGGCCAGCAACGGCCAGCAGGGTCTTCAGGTATTCGAGCAATACAAGCCCGATTTGGTCATCTGCGATCTGCGCATGCCGCAGATGGGCGGACTCGAACTCATTCGCCAGGTTACCGAGCTGTCGCCGCAAACCCCGGTGATCGTGGTGTCGGGCGCCGGCGTGATGAACGACGCGGTCGAGGCGCTGCGCCTGGGTGCGGCCGACTACCTGATCAAGCCTCTCGAAGATCTGGCGGTGCTCGAGCACTCCGTGCGCCGGGCCCTGGATCGTGCGCGCTTGCTGCTGGAAAACCAGCGCTATCGCGAGAAGCTGGAAAAGGCCAACCGCGAGCTCGAAGCCAGCCTGAACCTGCTCCAGGAAGACCAGAACGCCGGTCGCCAGGTGCAGATGAACATGCTGCCGGTCAGCCCCTGGAGCATCAATGAGTTCCAGTTTGCGCACCAGATCATTCCGTCGCTGTACCTGTCGGGCGATTTCGTCGACTACTTTCGGGTCGATGAGCGTCGGGTAGCGTTTTACCTGGCGGACGTTTCCGGCCATGGCGCCTCTTCAGCCTTCGTTACCGTGCTGCTGAAGTTCATGACCACGCGCTTGCTGTTCGAATCCAAGCGCAACGGCACATTGCCAGAGTTCAAGCCTTCAGAGGTTCTTGGTCATATCAACCGGGGCCTGATCAGCTGTAAGCTGGGTAAACACGTCACAATGGTCGGTGGAGTCATCGACGAGGAGACCGGTTTGTTGACCTATAGCATCGGCGGTCATCTGCCGTTGCCTGTGTTGTACACGCCAGACAGTGTTCGTTACCTGGAAGGGCGCGGTCTGCCGGTGGGTCTCTTCAATGAAGCCACCTACGAAGACCACGTTTTGGAATTGCCGCCAGTGTTCAGCCTGACGCTGATGTCTGATGGCATTCTGGACCTTTTGCCAGAACCCACACTCAAAGATAAAGAAGCTGCTTTACCTCAACGGGTGAAGGCAGCGGGCGGCAGCCTGGATGGTCTGCGCCAGGTTTTTGGATTGGCCACGCTAGGGGAGATGCCGGATGATATCGCCCTGTTGGTGTTGAGCAGGAATCTTTAATGAGTACCGGTAGAATCCAGTTCGCCGAGCAGGATGGCACCTTCGTCCTGAAGTTCGTCGGTGAAGTTCGCCTGACCCTGTGTTCGGCGTTGGATGCGACTATTGAGCGGATCTTCACCGCGTTGAATTTCAACGCCATCGTGATCGATCTGACCGAAACCCGCAGCATCGACAGCACCACCCTGGGCCTGCTGGCCAAACTGTCGATCCTGTCGCGGCAAAAGGTCGGCCTGCTGCCGACCGTTGTCACCACCCACGAAGACATCACCCGTCTGCTGCAGTCCATGGGCTTTGAGCAAGTGTTCAACATCGTTGATCGCCCGATCCCATGCCCTGAATGCCTGACCGACCTGCCAGACCAGGATCAGTCCGAAGAAGTGGTGCGGGTCAAAGTCCTTGAAGCGCATAAAATCCTCATGGGCCTGAACGACTCCAACCGTGAGGCGTTCCATGATTTGGTGAACGCGCTGGAGCGGCACTGATCCCCTAAAGCGGCCGCGCAAACACACTATCGCGATCACCACAAATCCCTGTGGGAGCGGGCTTGCCCGCGAAGACGTCGTAACGATCACTGCATCTTTCAACGCGAAGCACACTACCCAAATTCACAAAAAAAAAGGCGAACCCATCAAGGTTCGCCCCTTTTTTGCTTCAAGCTAACTCAAATCAAAGCTTGGCCTGCAACAACGCCTCAAGCTTCTCTTGATCCCGAGCAAACTGACGAATCCCCTCAGCCAGCTTTTCGGTCGCCATCGCATCCTCGTTGGACAACCAACGGAACTGCGCTTCATTCAGGCTCAGGCGCGCCTCGCCAGCCTGCCCCGGCGCCAATTTGCGCTCCAGCTTGCCAGTATCCGCCGCCAGCTTCTCCAGCAGGTCCGGGCTAACGGTCAGGCGATCACAACCGGCCAGCTGTTCGATCTGATTCAGATTACGGAAGCTCGCGCCCATCACCACAGTCTTGTAGTCATTGGCCTTGTAGTAGTTGTAGATGCGCGTCACCGACTGCACGCCCGGGTCATCCGCGCCGGTGTAGTCGTTGCCGGTGGCTTTCTTGTACCAATCGTAGATGCGGCCCACGAACGGCGAAATCAAAAATACCCCGGCATCGGCACAAGCGGCAGCCTGAGCGAAGGAGAACAGCAGCGTCAGGTTGCACTGAATGCCTTCTTTTTCCAGCTTCTCGGCGGCGCGGATACCTTCCCAGGTCGAAGCGATCTTGATCAGCACACGGTCACGGCCAACGCCGGCTTTCTCGTACAGGTCGATCAGACGGTGCGCACGTTTCAATATCGCATCGGTGTCGAACGACAGGCGCGCATCCACTTCAGTGGAAATACGGCCCGGTACAACCTTCAGAATTTCTTGCCCTACCGCAACGCCGAAACGGTCACTGGCCAGGCCCACATCGCCCTTGCAGTCGTGAACGCACGCGTTCAGCAATTCGGCATAACCGGCAATGGAAGCCGCTTTGAGCAGCAGGGAAGGGTTGGTGGTAGCGTCCACGGGTTTAACGCGAGCGATTGCTTCGAAGTCGCCAGTGTCGGCAACCACGGTCGTCATTTGTTTGAGTTGTTCCAGCTTGGAAGTCATGGGCGTGCTCTGTCCTATGGGTCTAATGACATTACCCGAGCGCTTGCAGCCACTCAAGGGCGCGTACGTGTATCGATGGCCCCAGCGGCAACAACCTGAAAACGGATGTTTGAAAGGCGGGGCATGGTATCGGTAGATACGATGCTGAAATGGGTCGCGGGTTCAACGCAGGTGACGGTTAACGCCCCTCAAGCAACTCTGCCGCCTGATCCAGCAAGGCCAAAGGCTCTTTGGCCTTGTGAATATCCACCGACAACAACTGCCGAAACTTGCGCGCCCCCGGAAACCCGGTACCCAGCCCCAGCACATGCCGAGTGATGTGGTGCATCGATCCACCCGCCAGCAGATGCTCGGCGATATAGGGCCGCAACTGCGCCAGCGCCTCGGCCCGGCTGATCACCGGCGTCGTGCTGCCGAACAGCTGCTGATCCACCTCAGCCATCACATAAGGGTTGTGATACGCCTCACGACCCAGCATCACGCCGTCAAACGTCTGCAAATGCTCGTGACAAGCCTCCAGCGTCTTGATCCCGCCGTTGAGAATAATCTCCAACTCCGGAAAATCCGTCTTCAACCGCGCCGCCACGTCATAGCGCAGAGGCGGAATGTCACGGTTCTCCTTCGGCGACAGCCCCTCCAGAATCGCAATCCGCGCATGTACCGTAAAACTCGTGCACCCTGCATCCCGAACCGTGCCGACGAAATCACACAGTTCCTCGTAACTGTCCCGCCCATTAATCCCGATCCGATGCTTCACCGTCACCGGAATCGACACCGCATCACGCATCGCCTTCACACAATCGGCCACCAACTGCGGATGCCCCATCAGGCACGCGCCGATCATATTGTTCTGCACCCGATCACTTGGGCAGCCGACGTTCAGGTTTACCTCGTCGTAGCCATGGTCCTGGGCCATGCGCGCGCAAGCGGCCAGGTCCAGCGGAACACTGCCGCCGAGTTGCAGGGCGAGCGGGTGTTCTGCTTCGTTGTGACGCAGGAAGCGCTCGTGATCGCCATTGAGGAGCGCGCCGGTGGTGACCATTTCGGTGTAGAGGAGGGCGTGCTTGGAGAGCAGGCGTAGGAAGAAACGGCAGTGGCGGTCTGTCCAATCCATCATCGGGGCGACGGAGAAGCGGCGGGAGAGCGGAGCGGGTGTGGCGGTGATTGGGGGCATTGGCGTTTCTGGAGTGGGTGAGGCTGGGAGATGGGGAGTTTATCAGGATTGGGCTTGCACAGCTTAGGCGAGTCTTGCTTCGTGTTCGGAACAAGTGAGCAAAGCAATGGGAGAGCTTCAGCGAGATAGCACGAGTAAATAAATCAGTCCCCTTTTTTCGTTGTTTTTCCGATCCATCACCGAGAAGGTGATGGTTTTTAGCTTGATATCGGCAGCAATCGACCCATCGCGGGAGGCGGGTTAAGTAAAGGATCTTTTTTGGTCAGGTAGGGCCGTTAACCATAGAAAAGATCCATCGTTGAGTTAAAAAACCAAGCCCAATTTCACGCCATATTCCTCCCTGGTTTGTTTGTCGAGGTCAGTCACTGCAAATTGACCATCCAAGTCATAATTGAAGCGGTTGTAGTATAGGGATGCTAAGATCGGAATCGATCCTCGTTGATTAAACAGAAAACTCAGCTCGGCAAAAGGATTGTTGCTGTCTTTTAAATCCAGACTCTCGCTGTTGACCCCGTGGAGTTTTAGCTGCGAATCACCATTTATTACTCTTCGAATTCCCGCTTCAAAACGCAGGGTTGTAGTGGTGAACCGATGATTGTAGCCAGCAGCAACTTTAGCGAAAGAAGTGCGGCTGGTGAGATCAATGTCGTACTTGTTAGACTCCGGTTGAAATCGATTCCATTTGTATCCTCCGCCCAGCAATAGATCTAAAAAGTTACGCGTGTTCAAATCAGTCCGCCAGCCAAGATCCATGTCGACCTGGCCATCCTTTACTGTCTGATTCTTTTCTTCAGAGTACTGCCCGCTTATTTCCGCATGATAGATAAAACCGGTTTGAGCCGTCATTTTGTTGCCAAAGTTGAGAAATAACCCTCCTTCCGGAATGTGTTCGGTGTTCGTGCTTCTGTGTCCTGTGAATTCGAGAACGCTATAGCTTCCCAGCAAGCCAAAGGCGAAAACTGGATCTGTAGGAGATGTAGCGCTAGAAAGTGTTGGGACGGTTCCCGCGAGAAGGGCGGTGACAACAGCAGTAAGATTGGTCCTTTTCATAAGAACTCCATCAGTACGCTACTGGTCTAGGACAGACCGACACTTATAACGATAGCTGTTTTTTTTGTGTTGGATCGGTGTCACCCCATGGTGAATCAGTGAGTACATCAGGTTGTCCGTTTTTTAGGTGGTCCGCATGGCTGCTCCTGGCCGATATCTGCCTTACGTAACGTGGTTAGCCACACTGGAAAGGCCGGTAAAAGGGAGATCGGTGGTACATAATTGGTACGATGGTAGTAGAGATTCGCTGTAAGGCGCTATTTTAAAGGGGCTTGCCGTAAGTTGTTCCAATCATCGGGCCACGGAGAAACGGCGGGAAAGCGGAGCGGGTTAGCGGTGATTAGGGGTATTGGCGTTTCTGAAATGGATGAGGCTGAGAGGTGGGGAGTTTATCAGGATTGGGCTTGCGGGGTTCGGGCGAGTCTAGCGGAGGTAGTTGGAGTAATGGACACAGGAGCCATCCAGTGGCCGCATAATTGCTTAGTGAGACCAAAACTAAGTAGTAGAAATGTAAGGCGCATCCCGATTTAATGCCATTGACGCTTGATTTCCTGCCATTGGTTGTCTGACAGCCATTTATCTGCCGCCGGAAAGAAGATATTTTCCTCAGCATCCATATGATCGTAATATTTTTTGATGAAGTCATCGATGGTGTCAGCAATTACTCTCGTTTCCTGAGTTGTCTTTTCCAACATCTTCAGTTGTCCGGCAATGCGCCCAAATGCCTGATGATCTCGCTCGATATCCTTGACCCGTTGGTGGATCGGTGCCTCAGTCGCTAGCAAGGCCATCCGGATAAGTTCTTCGTTTTCATGGTGATGTCGCTCTGCATCACCATGCAAGGCTTCCAGCATCTTGAACAACAGCTTGCAGTCATCAGTACCATCGGATTCATATCTCATTTTCCTCAGCAGCTCTTTGATCTGAGTAATTTTCATCGCCACTTCATGATGATAGGCCTGAAGTTCTTTCAATAAGACATTCATATCAATCCTCGTCATGACCAAACCATCATGGAAAATTTTTTAATCAGTAATCCAAAGGGGGCCTACCTCTTTAAATTTCAATATTTTGCGAAACTGCATCTGCCATCACTTGATTTTTAGTATAGGCGAGCACAACGCTCTCACCATGGGAAACCTGCTTCCCTTGGAAGAAATTGAAATATCCAAGATGCATTTATATGCACTGAATACAGCTCAGGCCAGATGACGCAACGGCGGGGGGCTTCCGCTGTTGCGTCATCTGACTGATGCATTGCGCATTCTGATTTTGCGCTGCGCGATCGAACGCAGATCCTACATGGGTATGTAGCGAGCTATTTAGTCTCTGGCACCGCGATCCACTGACCCAGAATTTTCTGGTAGTTCCCTGTCACCTTGGCCAGATGCAGCCACTGATCGACATACAACTTCCAGCTAATATCGTCGCGCGGCAACAGATAAGCCTTCTCTCCATATTGCATGTATTGCGTCGGGTTCACGGCACACAAACCCGGTTTGAGTTTCTGTTGGTACAGCGCTTCCGAGGCGTCGGTAATCATCACGTCAGCCTTCTTGTCCAGCAGCTCCTGGAAGATGGTCACGTTGTCGTGAAGCCGCAATTGCGCCTTGGGCAGGAAGGCGTGGACGAAGGCTTCGTTGGTGCCACCAGCCGGTTCGACCAGGCGAACCGAGGGTTGGTTGATTTGTTCGATGCTTTGGTATTTCGCCTGATCTTCGCAGCGCACCAGCGGGATTTTGCCGTCGACATCCAGTGTGGTGCTGAAGAAGGCTTTTTTCTGGCGTTCCAGCGTGACGGAGATGCCACCGACGCCGATGTCGCATTTGCCCGCGAGCATGTCGGGCATCAGGGTTTTCCAGGTGGTCTGAACCCACTCAACCTTCACGCCCAGGCTGTCGGCCAGCGAGCGGGCCATGGCGATGTCGATCCCCGAATATTCGCCATCTTCACCTTTGACGGTATAGGGTTTGTAGTCGCCGGTCGTGCAAACGCGAAGTTGGCCCTGTTGCAGGACGGTGTCGAGATGGGAAGGGTTTTCCACTGCCTGAACGCCGCTGGCTAGCGCGAGAAGGCCGCAGAGCATCATGGTGCTTTTTATGGTTTTCATTGTTATTGGGCTTTTGTGATGGAGTGGGGTTCAAGCGGGAGTCAGTGTAGTGAAAGCACTTCTTGACTGTCATCCACCGTCTCAATAGCCCATTCATTCCAATGCGTGATACGTGCCAGGCGAGGCCCGACACGTATGCCTTCACATTAGTTGTTTATCCGCAAGCCAGGGACTTCGAACTCTTAAGATGCGCTTCAATCGAGTTGCTGGCAGAGTGGACTCTTACTCCCTTGAGTTTATCGAGCGGCGGTTCTTTCCAAAGTTTTGATGCGTCGATGGGAAGGATGACCTGTATAGCAGCCCCTTGGGGCGGATCAGCAACAAAATCGAAGTCTTGAATGCCGTCAGGCGGAAACTGAATATAAACCCGTGGCTCCAGTCTCGGGTTTGTCCATCCACCAGAATTCACCAGGCCAATTGCCGATATGTGTAGCTGCGGTGGGTTTGATTTAAGTAACTTTAATTCGACATCCACCACTTTCATTACTTCAGCCATTTTCGATCTCCTTTCGATAATTGCGCCGCATTTTCACCTTGGCGCTTGGGTGTTGAACCCTATGGCTTGAAATCCGGTGGTTAGACGCTAGTAAAGGACTCTCACCCTGTCCACTGGCTGCTTGGCCGATCATCGGATGCTTCATTCCCTATAGAAACGTCCATCTCCGGGCTCAACGTTCCGAGCCAGGCCACCAATCCCACGATCACCACCGCTGCCAACCATTCCACCAGCACGCTACGCCGCAACGCATTCGCCGCTACCTGGTATCGTCCGTTCCCCAATGACTGCTCCAGAAACGGTCCCAGGTGAAACCGGTTCAGCGCAGCAAGTACGAGCATCCCGGCAAACAGCACCACTTTGATAAACAGCAAAACCCCGTAAGTACTGAGAAATACTTCATCCAGTTTCGGCCCGACGATGAATAGATAATTCACCACCCCCGTCACCGTGATGACCACCACGATGACCGCACCCATTACCTCGAATCGATTAACCGCGCGGGCCAACAACCTGATGCGCGCTTCAGTGTGCAGGGCGTTGATTCTGGCCATCAGCGCAAACGCCATCAAGGCGCCAAGCCAGGCTCCTGCTGTCAGCAGGTGCAGAATGTCCACCGTGAAATGCCAGAAACGACGACTGCCTTCATCCATAGCGCCATGCCCGTTCCAGGCCAGGCTGGAAAGGGCAACACCGCCGGCAAAAGCTGTAATCCATAAACTGAAACCAGGCGCACGGAGCATCACCGCGAAACCTGCGACGACCAGCGCAACAATGCGAACCACCCAAGCCAGCCCGACATTCGTCTCGAACAGCATCATTTCGATGTGCGGACGCAGCTCGGCGAAGTCCGATTCCCCGCTCATGGCACTCGCCATCATCACCATGCTCACGACGGACAACATCACGCCCAGCACCGCCGTCCCCGCCAACATCGGCCGAAACGGCAATACCGCTCCCGTCAACCGTTCCCGTCCTTTAAGGCTGTACAGCCCAAAGAGCGCCACCCCAAACAACAGCATCAAATCCACATACAACGCAAAGCGCAGGGCAATGCTGATTGAGTCGCTCATCCATCACTTCACTTTGAACGTAACGTTGCCGGTGATCGGGTGAGTGTCTGAAGACACAGCGCGCCATTCGACTTTGTAGCTGCCGGTGGGCAGTGGCGAGAGCGGGGTGATGACCATGGTTTTCGGGTCGCTGCCGCCGGAGACTTTGGCCTTCATGGGCATGGGCGAGTGGGCCATGCCTGGCATTTCGGTCATGACCAGTTTGGCGCCGGAGAACTGGGTCACGAGGTTTTCGGAGAAGTGCAGTTCGATCTTGCTCGGCGCCGCGCCTTCCACGCCTTCGGCCGGGGTAGAGGAGAGCAGTTTGGGGTGGGCTTGAGCCAGTGCGCTCATGAGCAGCCCGGTTGAAAGTGCGATGGCAATAGCGGTGGTTTTGATTGTGCGCATGCAAGGCCTCTTACCGCTTCAAGCGGTTGGTTTTTAGGTTTTTGAGTTAATACATTTAGAACCACAGCCGAACGCCAACGACAAGGCGGGCTTCGCTGCGGTCCTCGCCTTCATCCCTGGCGTAATCGGCGGTTTTGCCGTAGGTGCGGTTCCAGGTCACGCCAATGTAGGGCGCGAATTCCCGGCGGATTTCATAACGCAATCGCAGGCCGGCTTCGGTGTTGGACAGCCCGGAACCGATGCCCCGTTGCGGGTCGTTTTTGCCATAGAGATTGAGCTCGGCGGTCGGCTGCAAAATCAGCCGGTTGGTGAGCAGGATGTCGTAGTCGCCCTCCAGCCGTGCAGCGGTCTGGCCACCTTCGCCGATGAAGGCCGTGGCCTCAGCTTCGAAGTTGTACAGCGCCATGCCTTGCACACCGAACGCAGCCCAGGTTTGCGGATCGCCGGGTTTGAAATCCTGGCGCACGCCGGTCACCACGTCCCACCACGGGCTGATCGCGTGGCCCCAAAGGGCCTGGACTTCCGCGTCTTCGCTCTTGCCATTGACGCGTTCGCCCTCGGAGCGCAGCCACAGGCGATCGATGTCGCCGCCGACCCAACCAGACAGGTCCCACGCCAACGCGCTGCCGTCGTCGGCGTCCTGCCATTCGAGTTTGTCGGCAAGCAAGTAATAATTGAGTGCGGAGTCATGCACGGCATGGCCGGCGGGGCTGACGTAGACGGCGGCGCGATCGGCATCGGTCAGCGCCGGGATCGGCGTGCGACTTTGGGTCGGTGCGGCGGGCTGCATCTGGCCGTCGTCCATGCTTTGCATTTGGCTGTGATCCATGCCCGGCATCTGGCTATGGTCCATACCCTGCATATCGTCGGTAGCGGCCATGGCCGAAGAAGCCGTGAAGCCGGCGAGTGCCAAAGCGAGGCGGGTAGAGCGAATCAGTCTGGTCATGGGTAGCGCCTCATTCTTCCACGCGAACTTCACGGAACATGCCCATTTCCATGTGATACAGGAGATGGCAGTGATAGGCCCAGCGGCCGAGCGCATCGGCGGTGACCCGGTAGCTGCGCTTTGATCCCGGTGGCATGTCGATGGTGTGTTTGCGCACCATGAACTGGCCGTTCTCGTCTTCGAGGTCGCTCCACATGCCGTGCAGGTGAATGGGGTGAGTCATCATTGTGTCGTTGACCAGCACCACACGAATGCGCTCGCCGTACTTGAGTCGCAGCGGTTCGGCATCGGAGAATTTCACGCCGTTGAACGACCAGGCGAACTTCTCCATATGGCCGGTGAGGTGCAGCTCGATGGTGCGACCGGGCTCGCGGCCATCCGGGTCTTCGAAGGTGCTGCGCAGGTCGGAGTAAGTCAGCACGCGACGGCCGTTGTCGCGCAGGCCCAGGCCCGGGTCGTCGAGTTTCGGCGAGGTGCTCATGGCTTGCATGTCCACCAGCGGGTTGTCTTTTTCCGTATCTGGGTGGGATTGCATACCGGCCATGCCGCCCATGGCCATGCTGCTGTGATCCATCCCGGCCATGTTGTCCATGCCCTGCATGTCACCGCCATCCATGCCCGTCATGCCTTGCGGTGCACTGTGATCCATCCCCGCCATATCGCCGCCCATGCTGCTGTGATCCATCCCGCCCATGCCCATGTCATCCATGGTCACCAGCGGTCGCGGATCCAGCGGTGGCACTGGCACCGACAAGCCGGCCTTCATTGCAAGGGTGCCTCGGGCATAACCCGTTCGATCCATCGATTGGGCGAACAGGGTATAGGCGTCCTGGGTCGGCTCAACGATGACATCGAACGTCTCCGCCACCGCGATGCGGAATTCGTCGACGCTCACCGGTTTGACATGTTGGCCATCCGCCGCGACCACGGTCATTTTCAGGCCGGGGATGCGAACGTCGAAGTAGGTCATGGACGAGCCATTGATGAAACGCAGACGCAGCTTTTCGCCGGGGCGAAACACGCCAGTCCAGTTCATGTTCGGCGCCTGGCCGTTCATCAAGTAGGTGTACGTGGCGCCGCTGACATCCGCCAGATCGGTGGGGTTCATTTTCATCTCGGCCCACATCTTGCGATCGGCGACTGTCGAGCCCCAGCCTTTCTCGCTGACATCGTGGATGAAATCGCCCACGGTGCGCTTGTGGTAGTTGTAGTAGTCCGATTGTTTCTTGAGTTTGCGCATCAGGTCGACGGCGTCTTCGTCGGTCCAGTCGGTGAGCATCACCACGTAATCGCGATCGTATTGGAAAGGCTCCGGTTCCTTGGCGTCGATCACCAATGGCCCGTAAACCCCGGACTGTTCCTGAAAGCCCGAATGGCTGTGGTACCAGTAAGTGCCGTTCTGCCGGACCTTGAACTGGTAAACGTACATCCCGTCCGGCTCGATGCCGTGAAAGCTCAGGCCCGGCACGCCGTCCATGTTGGCGGGCAGCAAGATGCCGTGCCAGTGAATGGAAGTGGTGTCCTTGAGTTTGTTCTTCACCCGCAGCGTGACCGTGTCGCCTTCACGCCAGCGCAGCAGGGGGCCGGGAATGCCGCCATTGATGGTCATTGCCGATCGAGGATTGCCGGTGATGTTGACCGGGGTGTCGCCGATGAACAGGTCGAACTCGGTACCGGCCAGTACGTTCGGTTCGCCGGGGCTGGTGACCGCCCAGACCGGCGTGCGCCACAGGCCGAGGCCAGTGAGGATTCCTCCAGCGGCGAGGCCCTTCACAAAAGTGCGTCTTGAGGTGTTGGAATGCATGCCGTTTTGGTTCCCGTCCGTCAGCCTGATGAAGCCCAACACTTCCATCCTGAGCGGATGGAAGAGCGCTTTATGAAATGGAGGCTAACGGGGGACGCCTTTCAGCAGACTGAGGCCAAGATTACATTTCTGACAGTTTCATGCTGTGTTCAATTATTTGCAGTCGGCCTGGCGGAGTCCGCCACGGTAGCGTTACCACAATTGATATATGAGGAAGACTTCAACCAGCGCTGATCCGGATAATAAGAAAACAACAACTGTCCATCTTTCATCGAGTCGATCAACTGATGCGCAATCGCAGGTCTCACAGCGGGGCAACCCAGGCTTCTGCCGATCCGGCCATTCGCCCGCGCCAGATCAGGACTGACATACGGCGCACCATGTATAACGATCGCGCGCTCGAATGCATTGTCGTTGAAGCCGGGCTCCAGACCTTCCATACGCAACGAATAACCGTTCTGCCCAACATAGCTGGATTGGGTCCGATACAAACCGAGACTGGTGGCGAAACTGGCATTGCGGTTGGAGAATTGACGGGCCATGTTCTCACCGCTGTTGCGACCGTGGGCGACCAGTTCGTGGAACAATAACTTGCGTTGTTTAAGGTCGAACACCCAAAGACGTTGCGCGGTCGAGGGCAGGGAATAATCGATCACCGCCAGTCTTTGAGCCGGGGCTGCACTCTGGGCTCGGCTGCATTGGGAAGCGCGTACAGCCAGGGCAATCACCTTGGCGTTGGCATTCGGGGCCGCTTTGATGAGGGCGGCTTCAAGTGAATCGGCGTAGGCTGCCGGTAAGGTGCACGCGGTCAGCAACAGGGCCGTTATTAAAAAGCCGAAGCGGTCTTGGGCCATACGCAAGTCTCATCTGATAGTTTCGAGTCTAGCAGCGCGCACGACGCTAGCCGGTTGAAAACGGGAGATTAAGGATTATCCATGGGGCAGTTAACAAGGTTATTCGTCATAAGCCGCATATTTTTTATGGGCTTTCTGATAAGCGGCAGCGCGATTGCGCAAACTTCGCCGATTGAGCCGTCATCTCCAGTAAGCGTGGTCATGGAGGCAGCACCTGGTGATTACGTCGGTCAGGCGATTCAGGCGGCGCTGGCGCCATTGCGCTCGGCTTTTCCCCCGTTGCTCACCTCACCACGTCATCAACGGGTCGACGTTAACCGGGCCGTGCTGGATTTTTATAGTCATCGAGGCTATCGCGCTGCCTGGACGGACGATGGCGATGTCGTCCAGTTATTGAAAAGCCTGAGCGATACAGAAATCGATGGCCTGGACCCTGACGATTTTCGAGTTGCCGAACTGGTCACGGCCAGAATGTCGATGAAGGCAACGGCGCCCACCCCGGGGCAACAGGCCGCTTTTGATATCTCGGCGACTCAGACGTTCATCACGGCGCTGCTGCAGTTGCGCCGCGGCAAGGTTGACCCTTCGCGACTGGACATCCATTGGAATTTCGACCCGGTGGGCATAGACCCTCGGGAGGACGTCAATCTTTTCTTCGCCGCCCTCGACAGCCACGACGTCGCACGCGCGTTTGCCCAGGCACCGCCACAAGAAGCGGTTTATGGCACGTTGCGCCAGGGGCTGGCGCAATTGCGCAAGGTTCGCGACAGTGGCGGCTGGCCAAAGATTGCGCAAGGGCAGACGCTCAGACCGGGCATGGATGACGCCTCGGTGGCGCAGCTGCGAGCCCGTTTAGTGGCCGGTGGTTATCTGGCTCCACCAATGAGCGGGCGCACCGATTACGACGACACGGTCACGGCGGCAGTGAAAAAGTACCAGGCCGAACAATACCTTGGGGCGGACGGTGTGGCGGGGCCGGCAACACTGGCGGCGTTGAACGTGCCGGTCGAGGCGCGAATCGATCAGGTCCGCGTGAACATGGAGCGGGCGCGGTGGCTGCTGTACAAACTTCAGGGTACTTTTGTCATCGTCGACATCGCCGGGTACAAGGTTTCGTTCTATCGCGATGGCAAGCTGATATGGCGCTCCCGGGTACAGGTGGGAAAACCGTATCGCAGCACACCGATTTTTCAATCCGAGATCACTTACATCACGTTCAACCCGACCTGGACCGTGCCGCCGACCATTCTGGTCAAGGACATGCTGCCGAAGATTCGCAACAATCCCGGTTATCTTGATGCAAACCGGATCCGCGTGATCGATCGAGAAGGCAACGTGCTCGACCCGTCGACTGTCGATTGGGACAACCCGCGTGGCCTTACACTGCGTCAGGATGCAGGGTCGGATAACTCGCTGGGGCAGGTGGTGATTCGCTTTCCCAATGATTACGCCATTTATCTGCACGACACCCCGCATCGCGAGTTGTTTGCGCAATCCAATCGTGCGACCAGTTCGGGCTGTATTCGGGTAGAAAACCCGCTGCAACTGGTGGAGCTGTTGTTCAACGATCCGGTTCGCTGGAACAGTGCAGGGATTCAAAAGCAGTTAGCCAACGGCAAGACAGAGAACATCAGGCTCCCCGTGAAAGTGCCAGTGCTGTTGGCCTATTGGACGGTGGACCTGAGCCTTGACGGGCGAGTGACGTTCAAGCCCGATGTGTATGGGTACGACAAGCCGGTATTGCGAGCGCTGAATCTGCCTTCGGAACGGCCAACGCTGGACGGGAGGCGAGCGGCGCCTCCCTCGATGGCGGTGGGGCAGAACACGCTTTAAAGCCCCAGGCCTTCTTGCACCGCCAGAAGCAGGTTGTGTTCGGTCAGCGCGATTGCATCCGGTTGTTGTCCGGGTTGGTCGATCGCCTGAAGCCACCAATGCGTCTCGCCGTGTTCATCGACGGTTCGCAATAGGGCGAGCTCCTTGCCTGTCGAGCGAATCTCGATTCGCCCGGCACCGTCAGCGGTGAAGCGAGCGACGGGATCGAAGGTGATGCTGTGGTGGTTGCCTTCGATCAGCAGTTGGTCGATGGCGTAATCGTAACTCGCCTCGTCCGGTGCCCTTTCGAACACGTGCGTGGAATTGCGTCGCAGCTTCAGGCCCACCTCGATCAATGGCTGCAGCCAGGTTTCGATCTGGTGATACAAGTCGTAGACCTGACCCGGCCAGCCGTCGATGGCCTGATCGGCGATGGTCGCATCGGCACTGGTTTGCCGGGATTGTTTCAGCTTCTCGGCGAGCTCATCTGCTTTACTCATGTCGATTTCCTGTCGTGATGTCAGTTAATCGTAGCCCCTTCAAGATAATGCGGTTTTGCCTTGCGTCATGGGATTGAAACACCGCATGACAAAACAAACCTGGCTCCTACGAAATGCTGTGTAACGTCCCTGATTGACCTTGCTGTACGGGCAACCCAAGCGCCACCAGTTCTTCGCGCAATTGTCCCGGGTTCAGGAACTGAACCGCATGAAATCCCTCCCGGCGTGCTCCTGCAATATTCGGCGCGTGATCATCGATGAATACTGCGCGGCGGCTATCAACGTCAAACCGCGATAGCAGCAACTGAAAAATCTCCGGCGAAGGCTTGATGACCCCTTCGGCACCCGACACCAGAATGCCTTCGAATCGCTGCAAGAACTCAAAGCGCTCAAGGGCAATCGGAAAGGTTTCGGCAGACCAGTTGGTCAGCGCCAATAACCGTATGCCTTTGGCATGCAGTTCATCGAGGATGTCCACGGTCTCTTCTATGGCGCCGTCGAGCATTTCTTCCCAGCGCTCGCGGTAGGCACGAATCAATGCCTCTTGGGACGGATGTCGGGCGATGGCTTCCTCAATCGCTTCCTGCCAGGTTCTGCCCTGGTCCTGTTGTTCATTCCAGGCGGTGTGGCAGACCTCTGACAGAAACGTTTCCATGGCTTGCAGGTCTTCACCGAACAACTTTCGATAAAGGTTTCTCGGGTTCCAGCGGATAAGAACATTACCGAGATCGAACACAGCGGTGTCGATGGGGGCTGGGTGGCGCGCAGCGCTCATGTTTTTCCTCCTTGGGTAAACGGGGCTGGGGCAGGCACGGAAGCCGATATCAAAGCGTTCGACAGGCTCCTGAGGTTTTTCATCCTAGCAGAGATGATTTTCGTACTTCACTCGTCGGGAAGTCGATCTCTGCAGTTCTGGCGCATTTACCCCGCACAACACCGTAGACTAAGCTCACAAAAAAAATAAGGGTTTTGGGCCTTTGCCCATGCCTTACCCTTTTCAGGACTCACTTTTGCCTATCCCCATTCCCGATCCGCACCACTCGCCCGATGGTGCCTTGAGGCGGTTGCCCCTGCTCAAAGCTGCGGTGCTGTTTATTGCGGCGGTGTGCCTTTGTCTGTGTGGGCTGCTTTACCTGCAACTGGAGCAGTCGCGCCGCCACGATCTGGCGTTGGCCGAGGTGTCTTCGTCGAACCTGACGCGGGCCATGGCGCAGCAGGCCGAAGACACGTTCATGAAAGCCGATCTGGTGCTGACCAGTCTGGTCGACTGGATTCAGGCTGAAGGTTTCGACGCTGTCCAGACGCCACGCTTGCAGAAAACCTTCGCCCGGCGAGTGCAGGCGCTGCATCAGTTACACGGGATATTTCTGTTCGACAAACAGGGGCAATGGGTCGTGACGTCGTTCGAAAACCTGCCCCGTGGCCCAAGTGTGGCGGACCGCGAATACTTCAGGTTTCACCAGCAAAACATTTCGTCCCTGGCACACATCGGCCCGGCGATTCGCAGTCGGGAAAATGGCGAGTGGATCATCCCGGTTTCAAGACGGGTAAACGACCCGAGCGGCAATTTCCAGGGGGTGTTGCTGGCCGGGATCAAGATGTCGTACTTCGACCAGTTCTTCAAAAGCTTCAGCATCGATAACAACGGCGCGATGTTTTTGGCGTTGACCGAGGGAACACTGCTGGCGCGACGGCCATTTGTGGATTCGCAGATCGGCACGTCATTGGCTCAGGGTGAGATTTTTCAAAAATTTCTGCCCAGCGCGACATCCGGCAACGCCATGATCGACTCGGTGGTGGATGGCATCGTGCGGTTGTATGGCTACCGGCAACTCGATACCTATCCGGTGGTGGTCGCGGCGGCATCCTCCAGAGACGCGATCCTCAAGGACTGGTACGACACGGCGATTCAATCCAGTGTGATCGTCGCTCTGGTCGTCCTCGGCGTGGGGTTGTTCGGTTGGGTGTTCATTCATCAGGTGCGCGCGGGCGAGCGCATCGAGGCGGATTTGCGCGAGGCGCAGAAAACCCTGGAATTGATCGCCACCCACGACAGCCTGACCGGGTTGGCCAACCGTCGATTGTTCGAGCGGGGGCTGGAGATCGAGTTTGGGCGCGGTGCCCGGCGGTCGAGCCCGCTGAGCCTGATCATGCTCGATATCGATTACTTCAAACGCTATAACGACACCTACGGTCATGTGGCCGGGGACCATTGCCTGGCCGAAGTGGCGCGGGCACTGAAGAGTTGCTGTCACCGCAACGCCGATCTGGCGGTGCGCTATGGCGGTGAAGAGTTCGCGGTGTTGCTGCCGGACACCGATATTCATGGGGCACTGACGATCGCCGAGCAGATCCGCCGTAGCGTCATGGACAAAAACATCATCCACAGCGGTTCGCCCACGGGTTATGTCACGGTCAGCCTTGGCTGCTATTCGTTTGTGCCGACGGGGCACGACAGCACCGAAATGTTGATCAAACGTGCGGATGCGGCGTTGTACCAGGCCAAGCATTCGGGACGAAATCGTTCGGCAGTGTTGTCCATGGAAGGCGGTGTCGAGGCGCTGATGCGCTCGGACCGCTAATGCTAGTCAGTTAAGTGCAATCCATGTGGGAGCGGCGGTGCGGCGATCCGACTTGCTCGCGAAGGCGGCGGCACAGTCAACATTGATGTCGCCTGACACACCGCCTTCGCGAGCAAGCCCGCTCCCACAGGTTTCGCATTAGTCGTCATGGATTGCTTTTATGCATCGGTGCCCGTGCCGCTGACTTGCATTATTTCAGGGGCGCTGACCGGGCAGGGCTGCTATGGTCAGTGAAGAGCCTGGCTGTCATGACGACAGACCAGACCCCGCCGGCCTCACCCGATAAGGCGATCGATCGACAGGATCAATGCATGGATTTTACGGCCATTACTATCGCTGCACCTGCGCGTCATACACCGATTACTCGCAACCTGATGTTCGTCATCGGCGTGCTGTTCATGGTTGGGGTGTTGATTGCGCTAATGGCCCTGTTCAGCATTGCCGCACGGCTCGATATTCAGGATCTGGGCAAAACCACGTTCTACACGCAACGGGCACTTGAGAACCGCATCACCGCCTCGAAAAACTACATTGCCAGCTACGCCAACTGGACGACCGCCTACGATCACCTGAACGACAAGGTCGATGTGCAGTGGGCCTACGTCGAGCAGAACGTGGGTAAAACCCTGTTTACCATCGATCACTACGACGCGGTTTTCATAATCGATGGTCAGCGAACCAAATACGCCACGGTGCGCGGGCTGCTGGTTGAGGATCAGGCGACAGCCTATCTGTCGACCTCGATGGCGTCGCTTGTAGACGAGGTTCAAAGTCAGGAAAGCCTCATCGAGCCTGTCAGCCGGTACACCTTGTTCGAAGGCAAGCCGGCGCTGTTGACGGCGGCCGCGATCGTGCCCAATGACGAACGCCCGGCGGTCGATCCCAAGAGCACCTCAGTGCTGATTTACATTGACCAGTTGAACCCTGAGAAGCTCGCGACCTTGAGCGCCGATTACGGTTTGCATGACTTGAACCTGACGGCCGACGACGTCATCGTTCCCGATCAGCCAGCTGTCGCGCTGACCGACACCGGTTATAGCCTGGTGTCCCGGCTTGAGCAGCCGGGTCATCAATTGCTCTGGTCGCTGCTGCCGCCACTGGGCGGGGCGCTGTTGATTCTGGCGTTATTGACCGCTTACTTCTTTCGATATGTCCTGCGCACGTCCAGGCATGTAGATGCCAGTTACGCCAGCCTCGATTTGTCGAATCAGGCACTGGAGGCCAGTGAAGAACGCTTTCGTGCGGTGGCCGAAGCCGCGTCCGACTGGATCTGGGAAACCGACGATGAGCATTGCATCACTTATCTGTCGGGGCGCTTCAGCACCGTCACCGGGTTCTCCGATCAGCAATGGCTGGGGCAAAACATCGGGCAACTGCTTAATTGTGAAACCACGCCCTTGTCACTGTGGCTGAATAAACTTGATGAAGAGCAAGCCGTCAGCCACTTGCGCTGTTCCTATCGCGATCAGTCGGGGCAACAGCGAGTGTGCCGGGTGTCGGCGCGACCGATCCAGCGCAAGGGCGCCCTATTGGGGTTTCGCGGGACGGCCAGCGACATCACTGATGAAGTCGCCGCCCATGCGCAGATCCAGCATCTATCGATGCACGACGCACTGACTGGCTTGCCGAACCGCAACAAACTGGCGCGCTACCTCGAAGACGCACTGGCGCTGAAAGAGCAATCGACGGCGTTGACGTTGTTGATGATCGACCTGGATAACTTCAAGCCGATCAACGATTCCCTCGGCCACCCGGCGGGCGATGCGGTATTGCTGGAAGTGGCGATCCGTTTGCGCGAATGCACGCGGGATATTGATCTGGTTGCGCGATTGGGCGGTGACGAGTTCGTGCTGGTGCTCCACGGCATGGACAGCCACGCGGAAATCGACCGGTTTTGCGAGCGCTTGCTCGACAGCTTGCATCAACCCATCCATTACGATCACCACACGCTGCACATTGGTGCGAGCATCGGTGTCGCCCTGAGTCGGCGCCAGGGGCACGTTCCGGAGGAATTGATTCGCTGTGCCGATATCGCGTTGTATCAGGCCAAGTCCAATGGCAAGAAGACCTGGTGCTACTTTGCGCCGCACATGAACGATCAGATCCAGCACCGCCGACAACTGGAAAGCGACCTGCGTCAGGCGATCAAGAACAACGAATTCGTGATGCATTACCAGCCGCGTTATCACGTCGATGGCAAGCAGATCGTCTCGGTCGAAGCGCTGTTGCGCTGGCAGCATCCGGTGCAAGGCTTATTGAATCCCGACGCGTTTATCCCATTGGCCGAGCAGACCGACTTGATCGTGCCACTAGGGCGCTGGGTGCTGCGCGAGGCATGCGAGACGGCCCTGACCTGGCCGGGCGCGATGATGGTGTCGGTCAATCTGTCGCCGGTGCAGTTTGCCCGTAGCGATGTGATCGAGGATGTCCGGGAAGTATTGATCCAGACCCGCTTGCCCGCTAGTCGACTGGAGCTGGAGATCACCGAAAACGTGATGCTCATCGATGTCGATGGCGCTTTGGCGACCATGAATGCGCTCAAGGAGTTAGGCGTACGGCTGAACATGGACGATTTCGGCACCGGTTATTCTTCGCTGGGTTACTTGCGCACGTATCCATTCGACGGGATCAAGATCGACAAGCGCTTCATTGCGTCCATGAGCAACGGCAGCAATGACCGCGCCGTGGTGCAGGCGATCATCAACCTGGGCAAGGCCATGGGCCTGACCGTGACTGCCGAAGGTGTCGAGACGCTGGAGCAACTGGACTTTCTGATTTCGGACCAGTGCCATGAAGTGCAGGGGTTCTACCTCAGTCGACCGGTGGACAGGCATGCACTGCTGCCGTTGCTCAAGGCATCATGGGAAGATCACCCGCTGTAAGTCTCGCGCCTTTAGTCGCCTGTTTCGTTCGCCGCGGCAACTGCCGTGGCGCACCCCGGTCACAACTGGATACCGCCCCATCCGTTGCGAGCGTCGGATCATGAAGAACCTGAAAATCGCCACCTTCAACGTCAACGGCATGCGCGCCCGCTTGCCGAATCTGCTGGCCTGGCTTGCGCGAGAACAGCCAGACATCGCCTGCTTGCAGGAACTCAAATCGGTGGATGGCGCATTCCCCGTCGCCGAACTGGAGGCGGCCGGGTATGGCGCCGTCTGGCATGGCCAAGTGTCGTGGAACGGGGTGGCGATTCTGGCGCGCGATGCGCAGCCGTTGGAGAGCCGACGTGGTTTGCCAGGTGATGACAGCGATACCCATAGCCGCTACGTGGAAGCCGCCGTGCACGGGATTCTGGTCGGGTGCCTGTACCTGCCCAATGGCAACCCGCAACCGGGGCCGAAATTCGATTACAAACTGGCGTGGTTCGAGCGTCTGATTTCGCACGCCAAGGACTTGCAGAGCAGCGACCATCCGGTGGTGCTGGCCGGTGACTACAACGTGGTGCCCACCGATCTGGACATCTACAACCCACGCTCCTGGCTCAAGGACGCGCTGCTTCAACCCGAGAGTCGCGCGTGTTATCAGCGATTGCTGGATCAGGGCTGGACCGATTCCCTGCGTTTTCTGTACCCAGATGAGCGGATCTATACCTTCTGGGATTATTTCCGGCAGCACTGGCAGAAAAATTCGGGATTGCGCATCGATCATTTGCTGCTCAACCCAGCATTGAGTCCTTACCTGCAGGAGGCTGGCGTCGATGCCTGGGTTCGCAACGAACCTCATGCCAGCGATCATGCACCGGCATGGATTCGAGTGGGTTCGCGCAAGCGTCGCTGATTGGCTAAATCAATTGTCAGCCCGACCGTGTTTTCCCTTATATATGGCGCCCATTGGTGGAGTGATCCGCGGACCCCCTGCATAAAGGATTGAGCGATGAGCGAGACACGACTGACGAATCTTGCGCTGTACCTGCAACGCCTGGGCTTCGATACGCCCCCGGCGCCTACCCTGGAAACCCTGCGCCAACTGCAATTGCGCCACACCGGCGCCTTCACGTTCGAAAACCTCACCACGTTATTGGGCGAACCGGTGCTCATCGATCTGCCGTCCATCGAGCAGAAAGTATTGCACGAAGGTCGTGGTGGCTACTGCTATGAACTCAATCACCTGTTCCTGGCCTTGCTTCAAACGCTGGGCTTCGATGCACGTGGCATCACGGGTCGCGTGGTCATGGGCCAGCCCGAAGGCGCGTGGACCGCACGAACGCACCGCTTGAGCCTGGTGACTCTCGACGGCGTGCGCTACATCACTGACGTCGGTTTCGGCGGCATGGTGCCCACCGCACCGCTGATGCTGGATACCGAAGCTGAGCAATTCACTCCCCATGAACCCTTTCGCATCGAACCGCACGTCGACGGCTACACCTTGCGCGCTAACGTCGGGGATGAATGGCGGGCGATGTATATCTTCGACTTGCAACGTCAGGAAGACATCGATTACACCCTCGGCAACTGGTACGTCTCGACCCATCCGGAATCGCCCTTTCTCAAACAGTTAAAGGTGGCGCGGACAGGGCAGGGATGGCGGCGGACGCTGAGCAACGGCAGTTTTGCCATTCATCGCATGGGCAGCGAGAGCGAGCGGCGGCAGGTAACGGACGTGGATGAGTTGATCGGGTTACTGGAACGTGAATTCGATATTCGAGTGCCGGCGCAGGAAGCATTGAAGCGGGTGCTTGAACGGTTGATTGAGCCTGTGTCGCAGGAAAACTGAGCCTCACGTAAAGGGGGCGGATCCATTCGCCCCTTTTTATCTGGTCGAGCCACCGTGGGTGTTTTTTGCCTAGGAACGAACTTCGAGCTCCATCACGTGATGGATTTCGCTGAGAACCTCGGACAACTTTTTCTCCAGGCTTTTCAGCTCGGAGGCGGTGAGGCCTTTTTTGAGATGCCCGACATTGGCAGCAGCGGTGTTCTGATCAGGTTTCGCCGTTTTGCCTTTATCGCTGAGCAATGCCTGGCGCAGGGTATTGTTGATCACCGTCTGATAGCCATACCCCTCGCTTTCTGCCAACGCACGCGCGGCCTCTATGACGACATCATCGAGCATGATGGTGATTCGGGTCTTGCCTTTGCTGGAGGCAACTGCCCCGCGCTTGGCATTGCTGAAGTCGTATTCATCTTTCATCGGTCAAGCCTCCATATAGTGGCGACGCTCGTTTTTGGTGGCGATGCGCGCGGAAATGATTCGCACGAAATTCGGGTCGCGGTAGGTGTATGCAACGACCAGCAGTCGACCTTTGGCATCCAGCCCGATGATGATCCATCGCTGCTCATCATGGTGGTTGTCCTGAAGCGTCAACGCTCGATCGTCATAAAACACAGGTTCTGTCTCGGCGAGGCTGATGCCTTGGTGCTTCAGTTTGTTGGCCGCGTTCTTTGCCTTGTGGTACTGAATTTCGAATGACTTCATTATGCATACTTTATATGTATAAGCGAGAGGGCGGCCGTGCCGGCGGTCGCTTGGAAAGCAAAAGATTAGCGGTGGAGAGGAATAGGGGAGGAGGGATGTATTTCAAGAGTTTTTAGGCCGGGGGCTCTACGGCGAAAGGGCTGTGTGAACATCTGTCCGTAATCTGACTGGATAGTTGTATACAACTCTATAGACATTTGTCCTGACTATTGAATACAGTGTGCGCACAACAAAAACCAGGGAACCCCCCAACCATGAAAACGCCCCATGTTTCACAACAACGGCCCGAGGATGAGAATCTCGGGATCGGCGCGAATATGGCTTACGGCCTGCAACACGTTCTGACCATGTACGGTGGTATCGTCGCGGTGCCTTTGATCATCGGCCAGGCGGCCGGGCTCTCGCCGGCGGACATCGGTTTGTTGATTGCTGCTTCATTGTTTGCAGGGGGGCTGGCGACGTTGCTGCAGACCCTGGGTTTACCGTTTTTCGGTTGTCAGTTGCCGCTGGTGCAGGGCGTTTCGTTCTCTGGCGTTGCGACCATGGTGGCGATTGTCAGCAGCGGTGGGGAGGGTGGCTTTCAGTCGATTCTCGGGGCGGTGATTGCCGCGTCACTGATCGGCTTGCTGATCACGCCGGTGTTCTCGCGAATCACCAAGTTCTTTCCGCCGCTGGTGACGGGCATTGTGATCACCACCATCGGCCTGACGCTGATGCCAGTGGCTGCACGCTGGGCCATGGGCGGCAACAACCATGCCCCGGACTTCGGCAGCATGGCCAACATCGGCCTGGCGGCGGTGACGCTGGTGCTGGTGCTGCTGCTGAGCAAGATCGGCAGTGCGACAATCTCCCGTTTGTCGATCCTCCTGGCAATGGTCATCGGCACTGTTATCGCCGTGTTCCTCGGCATGGCGGATTTTTCGTCCGTCACCCAGGGCCCGATGTTCGGCTTCCCGGCACCGTTTCATTTCGGCATGCCGACCTTCCACTTCGCCGCGATCCTGTCGATGTGCATTGTGATCATGGTGACCCTGGTGGAAACCTCGGCCGACATTCTGGCCGTCGGTGAAATCATCGACACCAAAGTCGACTCCAAACGCCTGGGCAATGGCCTGCGCGCCGACATGTTGTCGAGCATGATCGCGCCGATCTTCGGCTCCTTCACCCAGAGCGCTTTCGCCCAGAACGTCGGGCTGGTGGCGGTCACCGGGATCAAGAGCCGTTTCGTGGTGGCCACCGGTGGCGTATTCCTGGTGGTGCTCGGTTTGCTGCCCTTCATGGGCCGGGTCATCGCCGCTGTGCCAACCTCCGTGCTCGGCGGCGCCGGCATCGTGCTGTTCGGCACCGTGGCGGCCAGCGGCATTCGGACGCTGTCCAAGGTCGACTACCGCAACAACGTCAATCTGATCATCGTTGCCACCTCCATCGGTTTTGGCATGATCCCCATCGCTGCACCGAATTTCTACGACCACTTCCCCAGCTGGTTCGCGACGATCTTCCACTCGGGCATCAGCTCCTCGGCGATCATGGCCATCGTGCTGAACCTGGCCTTCAACCACCTCACCGCCGGCAACTCGGATCAACAATCGGTGTTTGCCGCCGGTACCGAGCGCGTCTTGCGTTATCAGGATCTGGCCGCGTTGCGGGAAGGGGATTACTTCAGCGAAGGCAAACTGCGGGACTGCGACGGGAACGAGATTCCGGTGATAGAGGCAGAACATGGGCATGCCGAGCCGCGGGCGGTGCATGCGAAAAGCAGTGAGCATGTCTGACGGCAGCCGGTAAAACGGCAGGTAGATCAAAAGATCGCAGCCTGCGGCAGCTCCTACATGATCCGTTTCGTCGCGTACGAAACGGATCGCATCCGGTCGGGATAAAACGCGACCGGTGTAGGAGCTGCCGCAGGCTGCGATCTTTTGACTTTATGGCGAGCACAAAAAAGCCACTGAATCCGTTGCATAAGGAACCATTGGCGTGCCGCAATCCATACACCATGGCTTACGAATGGATCGGTGACGAGGATCTCAGTTGACCGCGTTGAAGTTCCGGTTAAATGCCACCACGTCGGCGTGGGAAGGATTCTTGGCGAAGAGCTCAGGTAAACGCGCATTAAACTCCTCTCGTTTCTGCGCGCCGGCTCCCTTGATTGCGGCGGCCAGCGCCGGACGCATTTGATCAGCGGTGTAATCGCAGCAGTACGCTGGGGTGCATGGCTGTTGCCGCCACGAATCCTCGAGGCTTGCGCTGTCGACCGGATCGAAGCCAACGTCATCAACGAGCTTCATCACGAGAGTTTTCTGACTGACATCGTCGCCAGCGACGGCGACGCCTAGACGGCCTTCCGCCCCTTTCGGTTGACCAAGATTCTCCAGCGAGTAAGCCAGGAGATTGTTGAATGCCTTGATGACCGGTCGGCCGAGCTGCTCGCTGACCCAGACGCTCTCCGTTTGACCAGACTCCAATGCGGGGATCTGCGCGTCTCTCAGGCCTGGGTAGTAGTTGCTGGTGTCGACCACCGGAACCGAGGAGGGTAATTCGGCCAGCAGGCCTTCTGGAAGCGTTGCCATTGCTGGCAGTGGGATGGCAAGTATCACAGCGTCGGCGCCGTCTATTGCATCTTTGAGGTCGGCAGGGGTGACGCCTGCCTCTTTAGCAAAGCTGCTCACAGCAGCTTTTCCGCGGGAGTTGGCCACGCGGACCTCATGGCCAGCAGCGGCGAGTCGACGGGCAAGGTTCCCGCCGATAGATCCGATTCCAACGATAGCGATTTTCATAGTCCCTCCAAGGATTCAAAGTCCAGATACGGTATTATCGATGCTGCAAAATTCGCAAGAACCGACGTTTTTGTCTGTAACGCACTAAAAGGTAAGTATCAATGGATCGTGAGTGGGAATGTGAGAACCCATTACGGCGGCAGGCCTGGTCTGCTGCCATCAACGCCACGCTTCGCGTGCTGGAGGGGAAGTGGAAGATCGTCATCATCAATGAGCTGATGGCCGCCAAAGGCCGGCCACTTCGGTTCTCCGAACTGGAGAAGCTCATTCCCGACGTCACGCAGAAGATGCTTATCCAGCAGTTGAAGGGGCTGCATCAAGACGACATCGTTCACCGAACCGTTTACCCAGAGGTGCCTCCGCGGGTGGAGTACGCCCTGACAGAGCTGGGTCATGCGCTGGCCCCTACGATGACCGCGCTTATCGACTGGGCCGAACTCCGTCACGTGCACGATGCAAAGCGGGTCGAAACCAAGGCCTTATAGTGCCTTTGAGGCAACACGCGCCCCTGAGTCGTCTCGCTGCCAGCCGCCGCCCAATGCTTTGAACGTGGCCACTGCAGCGCGAGCCGATTCAGTTTGTGCCTGAGCTCTGCCATCGGATGCCGCTAAAAGGTGTTCATCGGCATCCAGTACTTCGATCAGGCTGACCACGCCTTTTTCATAAGCGACAAACGACGTCGCTCGGGCTTTCGCATACGCCGACTCGCCCTGAGCGAGTTGTGTCGATTGTTGCTCGCGGTTGATCAGCGCCGAAAAAGCGCTTTCAACATCTTCGCAGGCCCGCAGAACGGACTGGCGGTAAGCGGCTAAGGCTTCGGCTTCCTGGCCTTTCGCCAAATCGATTTGAGCGTTGATGCGGCCAAAATCGAACAGCCTCCAACGTAATCCCAGTGCCGCCGAAGCCTGACTGGCGCCATTGCTGAACAGGTTTGCGCTGGACACGGAGGTCGCACTGCCGAGCAGCGCCCCCACAGACAGTTTGGGGTAGTACTCGGACATGGCTTCGCCGATGCGTGCGTTGGATGCTGCAAGTCGGCGCTCAGCGACGATCACGTCTGGACGCCGACGCAGCAGGTCGGCCGGAGCACCCATGTCCGAGAGGCCTGGCACATCAGGGATGGGCGCCGGTTTGCTCAACTGCGCGCTATAAGTGCCGGGCGCCTTGCCTAGCATGATATCCAGCGCATTCATTGCCGCGTCAATGCCTGCTTGCAGTACCGGAACGGTGGCCTGCGCTTGATTCAGCGCGCCTTGGGTCTGGTTCAACTGCAGTTCAGCCGCCAGGCCTTTTGTGTAGAGATGTTCGATAGTGGTGAGCAGTTGTTGTCGCGTGTTTACTTGCTGCCGGGCAATTTCCAGGCGTGCTTGAAGGCCACGGAGGCTGATGTAAAGATCGGCTGTCTGCGCAACCACTGCCAGGCGTGTGGCAATCGCCCCGGCTTGTGAGGCCTGATAATCGGCGAAGGCGGCTTCTTTACCTCGGCGCAGCCCGCCAAACACATCCAGCTCCCAACTGGCATTCAAATTTGCCTCATAGGCACTGCCATAGCGATTATAGGAAGGGTCTGAATTCAGCGCTTGGCCTAACGGAGTCTCCAATGACTGACGGGCTCGGGCCGCTTGACCATTGACGGTAGCCGACGGCAGGAGGGCTGCGTTAGCTGCGCCCAAACCGGCGCGAGCCTGCTCGATCCTTGCGCTTGCCTGGGCTAAATCGAGATTCTGTTCAAGTGCTTGAGTTATCAGCTGATTGAGTAGCGGGTCATTAAATGCGTTCCACCAAACGGCGAGATCGGCATTTGTGGCGTCCACTTGTCGGGCCTTGGACGTTTGCGCCGAGAAATGCTCGGGCAATTCCACATTGGGTTCTGAGTAGTCGGGGCCCACTGCGCAACCTGCAACCATACCCAGACACAATAAGACGACGAAACGAGGAGAGAGCATGGGATACCTGCGAAAGGGTCGTTTTGTGACGATATTACAATTTGGTCACAAGTTGTCAACCACCTTTGGGATGAGTAAGCTGCTCGCATGAATCAGCCATCAGTTTCTTCGTCCAGCACCCGTGGCCCAGTCGATCACGACATCCGAGACCAGATTGTCGCGGCGGCCAACGAGCATTTCAGTCAATACGGTTATGGCAAAACAACGGTTTCCGACCTGGCCAAGGCTATCGGCTTTTCCAAGGCTTACATCTACAAGTTCTTTGAATCCAAGCAGGCGATTGGTGAAGCAATCTGTACAAATTGCCTGACTGAAATCGTTGCGGCAGTGGAGCAGGCCATCAATGTGGAGGGGGTCTCGGCGACTGAACGTTTTCGGCGCCTGGTCAAAACCCTGGTCGCTACAGGTGTGAGCCTGTTCTTTAATGACCGTAAACTCTATGACATCGCTGCGTTCGCCGCGTCGGAGCGCTGGCCCAGCTCACAAGTCTATGACGCTCAGATCAAGAACTTCGTCTTGCAAATCGTGCGTGAGGGACGAGAGCTCGGCGAGTTTGAACGCAAGACACCGCTGGACGAGACGGTAGAGGCAATTCATCTCGCTCTGCGCCCCTTCATCAATCCTTTGCTATTGCAGTACAACCTCGATTTCGTTGAAGAAGCCCCTTCTCTTATCTCCAATCTTGTTCTGCGCAGCCTGATGCCTTGAACCGTCCGCTGACGGATGCGCTGCGCATCCGTATCAGCGTGTGCATCTGAAAAAACCAGATATCAAGCCTTTACGCTTTGCTCTGATCAAGTGGGGGATATAGATTCGTCTCGGAAGTGACTATTGACAGAATTGGTCACCTGAATAAACATGAGGCATCCGCTACCGAGAGGTTTTTATGGTCCAGCGCCATCGCATGTCACTCATTTTCATTGCCTTGTTGCCGTTTGCCCTGGTGGCCTGCAAGGAGGCCACGCCTGCCGATCCTCGCCTTCAAGTGCCCTTGGTGCGCATCGGTGTGGTTCAACCCTCCGCGCCTGCGGCACGGGTATTCACCGGTGTCGTCGCGGCTCGAGTTCAGAGCGATCTCGGCTTTCGGGTGCCTGGGAAGGTCTTGGAACGTCTGGTGGATGCTGGGCAGAGTGTCAAACGTGGGCAGCCACTTATGCGCATCGATGCCAACGACCTGACGCTGACTGCGAGGGCGCAGCAGGAAGCGGTGCTGGCTGCAATGGCCCGAGCCCGGCAGGCCTCCGATGATGAACTTCGCTACCGTGATCTGGTGTCCATCGGTGCGGTATCGGCCTCAGCTTACGCAGGGATCAAAGCAGCTGCTGACTCGGCGAAGGCTCAGCTAAACGCTGCCCGGGCTCAGGCTGATGTGGCGAAAAACGCGACCGGTTACTCGACGTTGCTGGCGGATGCCGATGGGGTTGTAGTGGATACCTTGGCGGAGCCGGGGCAGGTGGTTGGCGCAGGGCAGGTGGTGGTGCGCGTTGCCCATTCAGGGCAGCGCGAGGCCGTGATCCAGTTACCCGAGACGCTACGTCCTGTGCTGGGCTCGACGGCTACAGTTGAGCTCTACGGGCAGAACCAGCGTGCAGGCAGCGCCCGTTTACGTCAGCTGTCCGACTCTGCGGACCGACAGACCCGAACGTTCGAAGCGCGTTATGTGCTGGAGGGAGCGCTCTCCAACGCCACTTTGGGTTCGACGATCTCAGTGGTTATCGCCGACACGGAAGTTGCGGATGCCAAGGAATTCCAGGTGCCCATGGGAGCCCTCTACGACGCGGGTAAAGGCCCGGGTGTCTGGGTGGTTGGGGGAGAGCCGGAGCATGTGGTTTGGCGCCCGATCAAGGTTCACAGCCTGGATAACGAGGCCAGCGTGCGCGTGACGGGTGATCTGCGGGTGGGTGATCGGGTCGTCGCAATGGGGGCACACCTATTGAATGAGGGAGAGAAGGTCAGAACTGAACTTGCCGGTGCCACGCAAAAAACGGTAGTTGAGGTGAGTCGATGAGTGGCTTCAATCTTTCGGCGCTGGCAGTACGCGAGCGCTCGATCACTCTGTTTTTGATCCTGCTGATTTCTGTGGGTGGGTTGTACGCCTTCTTCAAATTGGGACGTGCGGAAGACCCCGCATTCACCATTAAACAAATGACGGTGGTCACCGCCTGGCCTGGGGCGACGGCCCAGGAGATCCAGGACCAGGTGGTAGAAAAGCTGGAAAAACGCATGCAGGAACTGCGTTGGTACGACCGGACCGAGACCTTTACCCGGCCCGGCTTGGCATTCACCACGGTTTATCTGCTCGATAGCACGCCGCCCTCAGCCGTCCAGGAGGAGTTTTACCAGGCGCGCAAGAAAATCCTGGATGAGCAGAAGGGGTTGCCGTCTGGGGTGATCGGCCCGATGGTCAATGATGAGTATTCCGATGTCACCTTCGCGCTCTATGCGCTCAAGGCCAAGGGCGAGCCGCAACGTCTGTTGGTGCGCGAAGCCGAGAGCTTGCGCCAGCGTCTGCTGCATGTGGCGGGAGTGAAGAAGGTCAACATCATCGGTGAGCAGGCCGAGCGCATTTTTGTCGAGTTGTCCTACGAGCGTCTGGCGACACTGGGCATTTCCGCACGAAACATCTTCAGTGCATTGAACACGCAGAACATGATTACGCCGGCCGGCTCGGTTGAAGCGAAGGGCCCACAGGTTTTCATCCGCCTGGATGGCGCGTTCGATGACCTGCAGAAGATTCGTAATACCCCACTGACGGTGCAGGGCAGAACCCTCAAATTGTCCGATGTGGCTGAGGTCAAGCGCGGTTATGAGGACCCTGCGACGTTCCTGGTACGCAACAATGGCGAGCCCGCATTGTTGCTCGGCGTGATCATGCGCGATGGCTGGAACGGTCTGGATCTGGGGAAGTCGCTGGAGGCCGAGGCAACAGCGATCAACGAGCAGATGCCTTTGGGCATGAGCCTGACCAAGGTCACGGATCAGGCGGTAAATATTGACGCCTCCGTCAACGAGTTCATGGTGAAGTTTTTTGCTGCCCTGGGCGTGGTGCTGCTGGTGTGTTTTCTCAGCATGGGCTGGCGTGTCGGCGTTGTGGTTGCCGCGGCGGTACCACTGACCCTGGCGGCCGTGTTCATTGTCATGGCCGCCACGGGCAAAGACTTCGATCGAATTACCTTGGGCTCGTTGATTCTGGCGCTGGGACTGCTGGTGGACGATGCAATCATTGCCATTGAAATGATGGTGGTGAAGATGGAGGAGGGCTACGACCGAATCAAGGCCTCCGCGTACGCCTGGAGCCACACGGCCGCGCCGATGTTGTCGGGGACATTGGTGACGGCGATCGGCTTTATGCCCAACGGTTTTGCCAAATCGACCGCTGGTGAGTACACCGCGAACATGTTCTGGATCGTTGGCATTGCGCTGATCACTTCCTGGGTGGTGGCCGTGGTGTTTACCCCTTACCTGGGCGTCAAACTGCTGCCACAGATCAAGGTGCCTGAAGGCGGGCATACGGCGATTTACGGTACACCGAACTACCAGCGTTTCAGGCGCCTGCTGGGCAGTGTGATCCGCCGCAAAGGCCTGGTGGCTACATCCGTCGTTGGCTTGTTTGTTGTTGCGATTCTGGGCATGGGCGTGGTCAAGAAGCAGTTCTTTCCAACGTCCGACCGACCTGAAGTGCTGGTTGAGGTGCAGATGCCTTACGGCACCTCTATAGAACAGACGGATGTGGCTGCGGCCAAAGTCGAGGCGTGGCTGGCTCAGCAGTCGGAAGCCAGGATCGTCACCGCCTATATTGGTCAGGGCGCGCCGCGCTTCTATTTGGCGATGGCCCCTGAGTTACCCGATCCATCCTTCGCAAAAATCGTCGTCCTGACCGCGAGTCAGCAAGAGCGCGAGGCGCTCAAGCTGCGCCTCAGGCAAGCCGTAGCCGATGGCTTGGCGCCGGAAGCCAGGGTGCGGGTGACGCAGTTGGTATTTGGTCCTTATTCACCATATCCGGTGGCCTTTCGGGTGATGGGCGCCGACCCCGCGGTGTTACGTGATATCGCCGCGCAGCTGCGTGAGGTCATGAACGCCAGTCCCATGATGAGGACCGTCAACACTGACTTGGGCGAGCGCGCGCCGGCACTTCATCTCACGCTGGATCAGGATCGCCTGCAAGCATTCGGCTTGACGTCGGCCGATGTCGCGCAACAGCTGCAATTCCTGCTCACAGGGGTGCCTGTCACCGACGTGCGTGAGGACATTCGTTCGGTTCAGGTGGTCGCTCGCTCGGCGGGAGAGACGCGTCTGGATCCGTCGAAAATTGCCGCCTTCACGCTGACCGGCGCCCAGGGGCAGCGCGTATCGCTGTCCCAGGTAGGGGCGGTGGATGTGCGCATGGAGGAGCCGATTCTGCGGCGTCGTGATCGTACGCCGACGATCACTGTGCGCGGTGACGTGGCTGAAGGCCTTCAGCCTCCCGATGTCTCCAACGCCTTGATAACGCAGTTGCAGCCCATCATCGAAAAACTGCCGGCGGGCTACCGGATTGAGTTTGCCGGCTCGATCGAGGAGTCGGGTAAAGCGAACAAGGCATTGCTACCGTTGTTCCCGATCATGATCGCGCTGATGTTGCTGACCATCATTATTCAGGTGCGCTCGATATCGGCAATGATGATGGTGTTCGCCACCGCGCCTTTGGGCCTGATCGGTGTGGTACCGATTCTGCTGCTGTTCCAGCAACCGTTCGGGATCAACGCGTTGGTGGGTCTGATTGCCTTGTCAGGGATTCTGATGCGCAACACGCTGATCCTCATCGGACAGATTCACTCCAATAAGCAAGCCGGCCTGTCACCTTACAACGCCGTGGTCGAAGCCACGGTGCAGCGCGCGAGGCCGGTGATTCTCACGGCGTTGGCGGCAATGCTGGCGTTCATTCCACTGACCCATTCGGTGTTTTGGGGAACGCTGGCCTACACCCTGATTGGCGGTACGTTTGCCGGCACCGTGCTGACCTTGGTGTTCCTGCCAGCGATGTACGCCCTCTGGTACAAGATCAAGCCTGAGCCTGAGCCCGCGCATGAGCTTGCGGTGAGCACTCATGTTGCTTGATACCTGCGTACCGACAAAACGCCAAAACGAAAAAACCCGCCATAAAGGCGGGTTTTTCGGGGGCTCCAGAGATTTTAAAAGCCTTCTCTGGAACTTGTCTGGCTCCACGACCTGGACTCGAACCAGGGACCCAGTGATTAACAGTCACTTGCTCTACCAACTGAGCTATCGCGGAATGGCGCCTATGTTACTGATTCAAAAAGAGAAGTCAAGCTTCTGTCGGCAGTTTGATGTTTTCATCGGATCGGCGGGGGTTATCGGCCATTGGCGGTTACCAGAATCGCGGTAGAGGTCTACCATGGTCGCCCGGAAGTGGTGACACGCGCTGCCGGCCCTCAGCCGAAAAGGTACGCGCCATGAATCATCCAATCCTCACATTTCAAAACAGCGGGGTGTTCGCATGAGCATCGCTCAGATCAGCCTGCCCAAAGGCGTTGGCCCGCACGCCGAGAAACTGTTCGACGCAATCACTCAGGCCAGTACCGCTGACGAATTGAACCGCGCCGGCGGCAAGGCCGAAGGTTTTGTCCTGGGCCTGGAAAGCACCAAGGCGATCAAAAGCCAGGTGGCCGAGTCGCTTTATGTCGCCTATGACGACGCTGCCAGCCAGCGCGCGGGCGAACTGGCTTAACCGCCGAAGGTAATGGTGCCGAGCATCAACTTGGCGTACAGCATCGTGGCGGTCAGTTGCACCAGCCACAACGCCAGGCCACCAAGGAACACGCCCGCAGCCACTTGCAGCACCAGGTTATTACCGCGTTTGGCCGAAGAGCGGGGTACGAAGTGGTCCAGCTCGTCGCGGTCGGCGCGTAAGTCATCGTTTTTCATGTGGGGTTCTCAAGAATTCTCGGGTGTACTCATAACCTGTGGGAGCGGGCTTGCTCGCGAAGGCGGCGGCACATCCAGCCTCAATGTGACAGATAGACCGCTTTCGCGAGCAAGCCCGCTCCCACATGTTTGATCTGCGTGCAGTCTAGAGCGACCGGTCGCCGAACTGGGAATTATCAAAGACAAATAAAAAACGGGAAGCCCTATGGCTTCCCGTTTTCGTATCGCCCGAGACTCAGATCACCTGAACGATGGCCTTGGTCACGGCGTCGATGTTGCTCTGGTTCAGCGCGGCAACGCAGATGCGGCCGGTGTCCAGGGCGTAGATGCCGAACTCGCTGCGCAGGCGGGTAACCTGCTCAACCGTCAGGCCGGAGTAGGAGAACATGCCGCGCTGGCGACCGACGAAGCTGAAATCGCGCTGTGGCGCGTTTTTCGCCAGCAGGTCGACCATCTGGATGCGCATGCCGCGAATCCGCAGGCGCATTTCTGCCAGTTCCTCTTCCCACTGGGCACGCAGTACCGGGCTGTTCAGCACGGCGGCGACGATGCTTGCACCGTGGGTCGGCGGGTTGGAGTAGTTGGTGCGGATCACGCGTTTGACTTGCGACAGTACGCGCGCGCTTTCTTCTTTCGATTCGCTGACGATCGACAGGGCGCCAACGCGCTCGCCGTACAGCGAGAAAGATTTGGAGAACGAACTGGAAACGAAAAAGGTCAGGTCCGATTCGGCGAACAGGCGCACGGCCGCGGCGTCTTCATCGATACCATCGCCAAAGCCCTGGTAAGCCATGTCGAGGAACGGCACGTGACCTTTGGCCTTGACCACTTCCAGCACGTTTTTCCAGTCCGCCGGGCTCAGGTCCACGCCGGTCGGGTTGTGGCAGCAAGCGTGCAGCACAACGATGGAGCCGGACGGCAGGGCGTTCAGGTCTTCCAGCAGGCCGGCGCGGTTAACGTCGTGGGTGGCGGCGTCGTAGTAGCGATAGTTCTGCACCGGGAAACCAGCGGTTTCGAACAGCGCGCGATGGTTTTCCCAGCTCGGGTCGCTGATGGCCACGACGGCGTTCGGCAGCAGTTGCTTGAGGAAGTCGGCGCCGATTTTCAGCGCGCCAGTACCGCCGACGGCTTGGGTGGTGATAACCCGGCCAGCGGCGATCAGCGGCGAATCATTGCCGAACAGCAGTTTTTGCACGGCCTGGTCGTAAGCGGCGATGCCGTCGATCGGCAAGTAACCACGGGAAACGTGTTGAGCAGCGCGAATCGTCTCGGCTTCGACAACGGCGCGCAGGAGTGGAATTCGCCCCTCCTCGTCGCAGTAAACACCGACCCCCAGGTTGACCTTGTTGGTGCGGGTATCGGCATTGAATGCTTCGTTGAGGCCCAGGATTGGATCGCGTGGTGCCATTTCGACAGCGGAGAACAGGCTCATTATTGCGGCGGCTCTGAATGGAGTGTGGAGGGACGTGTCGCGCTCCAGCCGAATGCACTAGAGCGGTGCACAAACGGGGAGCTAGTATAGAGGCCATCAGCGATTGATGGCGACAGGCGATTCGGCTTTTACCGTAAGTTTTTCCATTTATTTTTCGATCGTTGGTCGAGTGATGTCGTCAAAGATCCTACCCGATGTAGGACGTTTGCCTTGAAAGCGATGGCAATCGGCTCCACATTGAGCACAATCCAGTTTTTTCCTCGGGCGACATCGGTCGTTTGCGGTTTTTTTCGTCGCTGTCCGGTTTGTCCGGGCCGGCGCGAATCCAGAGGTATGTATGTCTGAATTCCAGCTAGTTACCCGCTTCGAGCCCGCCGGCGATCAGCCGGAAGCCATCCGTCTGATGGTAGAGGGCATTGAGGCCGGGCTGGCGCACCAGACGTTGCTCGGTGTGACCGGCTCGGGCAAGACTTTCAGTATCGCCAACGTGATCGCCCAGATACAGCGCCCGACGCTGGTGCTGGCTCCCAACAAGACCCTGGCCGCGCAGTTGTATGGCGAATTCAAGGCGTTCTTCCCGAACAACGCCGTTGAATACTTCGTGTCCTATTACGACTACTACCAGCCTGAAGCCTATGTGCCGTCATCCGATACCTTCATCGAGAAGGATGCCTCGATCAACGACCACATCGAGCAGATGCGCCTGTCCGCGACTAAGGCTCTGCTGGAGCGCAAGGACGCGATTATCGTCACCACGGTGTCGTGCATCTACGGTCTGGGCAGCCCGGAAACCTATCTGAAGATGGTGTTGCACGTCGATCGCGGCGACAAGCTCGACCAGCGTGCGCTGCTGCGTCGCCTGGCCGACTTGCAATACACCCGCAACGACATGGATTTCGCCCGGGCGACCTTCCGGGTACGCGGCGACGTGATTGATATCCACCCGGCAGAATCCGATTTCGAAGCGATCCGCATCGAGCTGTTCGATGACGAAGTGGAGAGCCTGTCTGCCTTCGATCCGCTGACCGGTGAAGTCATCCGCAAACTGCCGCGTTTTACCTTCTATCCGAAGAGCCATTACGTGACCCCGCGGGAAACCCTGCTCGAAGCTACCGAAGGGATAAAGATCGAATTGCAGGAGCGCCTGGAATACCTGCGTTCCAATAACAAACTGGTGGAAGCTCAGCGATTGGAGCAGCGCACCCGTTTCGATCTGGAAATGATCCTCGAGCTTGGTTATTGCAACGGCATCGAAAACTATTCGCGCTACCTGTCGGGGCGGGCTGCCGGCGAGGCGCCGCCCACCTTGTTTGATTACTTGCCGGCCGATGCCTTGCTGGTAATCGACGAATCCCACGTCAGCGTGCCGCAAGTCGGCGCCATGTATAAGGGCGACCGTTCGCGCAAAGAGACGCTGGTCGAGTATGGGTTCCGTCTGCCGTCGGCGCTGGACAACCGGCCGATGCGTTTCGACGAGTTCGAAAGCATTAGTCCCCAAACGATTTTTGTCTCGGCCACGCCGGGCAATTACGAGGCGGAGCACGCCGGCCGAGTGGTCGAGCAATTAGTGCGCCCGACTGGCCTGGTGGACCCACAAATCGAAATTCGCCCGGCGTTGACTCAGGTCGACGACTTGCTCTCGGAAATCACCAGGCGCGTGGCCCTGGAAGAGCGGGTGCTGGTTACCACGCTGACCAAGCGCATGTCCGAAGACTTGACCGATTACCTGGCCGACCACGGCGTGCGCGTGCGTTATCTGCATTCGGATATCGACACCGTGGAGCGGGTCGAAATTATCCGTGACTTGCGCCTCGGCGTCTTCGATGTGCTGGTGGGGATCAACTTGCTGCGTGAAGGCCTGGACATGCCGGAAGTCTCGCTGGTAGCGATTCTCGACGCGGACAAGGAAGGCTTCCTGCGTTCCGAGCGCTCACTGATCCAGACCATTGGCCGGGCGGCGCGCAACCTCAATGGGCGGGCGATTCTGTATGCGGATCGGATCACCGGTTCCATGGAACGTGCGATCGGCGAAACCGAGCGTCGTCGCGACAAGCAGATCGCCTTCAACCTGGCCAATGGCATCACGCCGAAGGGAGTGTTCAAGGATGTCGCCGACATCATGGAAGGCGCGGTTGTGCCGGGTTCGCGCAGCAAGAAGCGCAAAGGCATGGCCAAGGCCGCCGAGGAAAGTGCCAGGTACGAGGCGGAACTGCGCTCGCCGAGCGAGATCAGCAAACGCATTCGTCAGCTGGAAGAAAAGATGTACCAGCTCGCCCGCGACCTGGAATTCGAAGCCGCGGCACAGCTGCGCGACGAAATCGGCAAGTTGCGCGAGCGGTTGATCGTTGTTTGACGCTCTCCCTGTAGAAGCTGCCGAAGGCTGCGATCTTTTGATCTTGTTTTTAAAGGCAAGGTCAAAAGATCGCAGCCTTCGGCAGCTCCTACAGGGCGTGCACTGATTCAGTGAGCTTCTCAGCATCGCCACCCTACTGATTCCCAACGCAATATTGGCCTAAATACCCCACTCACTGGAGCCAGGCAGCTATCGCCTGTTACCATTCGCCTCTTGTTTGATCTTCGCTTTTATTCTTTTCGAGACATGCCATGACCACCGTCCGCACTCGCATCGCGCCATCGCCTACCGGGGACCCCCATGTAGGTACCGCTTACATCGCTTTGTTCAACTACTGCTTTGCCAAGCAGCATGGCGGTGAGTTTATCCTGCGGATCGAAGATACCGACCAACTGCGTTCGACCCGCGAGTCCGAACAGCAGATTTTCGACGCCCTGCGCTGGTTGGGTATCGACTGGAGCGAAGGCCCGGACGTCGGCGGCCCGCACGGTCCTTACCGCCAGAGCGAGCGCGGCGATATCTATCAGAAGTACTGCCAGCAATTGGTCGACATGGGTCATGCCTTCCCGTGCTTCTGCACGGCTGAAGAACTGGACCAGATGCGCGCCGAGCAAATGGCCCGCGGCGAAACCCCGCGTTACGACGGCCGTGCGCTGTTGCTCTCCAAGGAAGAAGTCGCGCGTCGTCTGGCCGCTGGCGAGCCACACGTCATCCGCATGAAAGTGCCGACCGAAGGCGTGTGCGTGGTGCCTGACATGCTGCGTGGCGACGTCGAGATCCCGTGGGATCGCATGGATATGCAAGTGCTGATGAAGACCGACGGCTTGCCGACATACTTCCTGGCCAACGTTGTCGATGACCACTTGATGGGCATCACCCACGTCTTGCGCGGCGAAGAATGGCTGCCTTCGGCGCCGAAACTGATCCTCTTGTACGAATACTTTGGTTGGGAGCAACCGCAGCTGTGCTACATGCCGCTGCTGCGTAACCCGGACAAGAGCAAGCTGTCCAAGCGCAAGAACCCGACCTCGGTGACGTTCTACGAGCGCATGGGTTTCATGCCGGAAGCAATGCTCAACTACCTGGGCCGTATGGGCTGGTCGATGCCGGACGAGCGCGAGAAGTTCTCCCTGCAGGAAATGGTCGATAACTTCGACCTGAGCCGCGTCTCCCTCGGCGGGCCGATTTTCGACATCGAGAAGCTGTCGTGGCTCAACGGCCAATGGCTGCGTGACCTGCCGGTGGAAGAGTTCGCCGCTCGTCTGCAAAAGTGGGCACTGAACCCTGAATACATGATGAAGATCGCACCGCACGTGCAGGGCCGGGTTGAAATCTTCAGCCAGGTCGCACCGCTGGCCGGCTTCTTCTTTGCCGGTGGCGTGAACCCGGATGCCAAGCTGTTCGAATCCAAGAAACTCTCGGGCGATCAGGTCCGTCAGTTGATGCAGTTGATTCTTTGGAAGCTGGAAAGCCTGCGTCAGTGGGAGAAAGACAGCATTACTGCAACCATCCAGTCGGTGGTCGAATCCCTGGAGCTGAAGCTGCGCGATGCCATGCCGCTGATGTTCGCTGCGATCACGGGCCAGGCCAGCTCGGTATCGGTGCTCGATGCGATGGAAATCCTCGGGCCGGACCTGACCCGTTTCCGTCTGCGCCAGGCTATTGACCTGCTGGGTGGCGTGTCAAAAAAGGAAAACAAGGAGTGGGAAAAACTCCTGAGCGCTATCGCTTAACGCTGTTTAACTTTGCGTAGGAGCTGCCGAAGGCTGCGATCTTTTGATCTTGCTCTTCGGCGCCACCCCCGTTTTTCGGGGGGGAGGGCGGTAAGTGATTGTTATGGCGACAAAAAATTTTGGAAATTGTTGAAAATAAGTTTGACAGCCTTCCGAAGCGCCATTAAGATTCGCCCCGTCCTCAGCGATGAGGGGCTATAGCTCAGCTGGGAGAGCGCTTGCATGGCATGCAAGAGGTCGACGGTTCGATCCCGTCTAGCTCCACCAATTTACACTTCAAGGTCTGGCCACACCGGCCTTGAATCGATCAGCTCTCAGCACTGATCAGTTGTATAGAAGGGTTTGTGTCCCCTTCGTCTAGTGGCCTAGGACACCGCCCTTTCACGGCGGTAACAGGGGTTCGAGTCCCCTAGGGGACGCCAGTTTTACAGAAGCGATGTTGCGAGATGTCGCTCCGCCGCGAGGCGAAAAATCTGGGGCTATAGCTCAGCTGGGAGAGCGCTTGCATGGCATGCAAGAGGTCGACGGTTCGATCCCGTCTAGCTCCACCAATTTTACAGTTCAAGGTCTGGCCACACCGGCCTTGAATCGATCAGCTCTCAGCACTGATCAGTTGTATAGAAGGGTTTGTGTCCCCTTCGTCTAGTGGCCTAGGACACCGCCCTTTCACGGCGGTAACAGGGGTTCGAGTCCCCTAGGGGACGCCACGATTACCCGCTCTGCGGGATTTTTAAGGGTCATTCAATTATTGAATGGCCCTTTTGTTTGTCTGGCGTTTGGCCAATTCTCCGTTTTCCTCAAAAAACTGTTCTTCAGACCAGCGGTCATATCCACGACTTGCGGAAAATTATTATGAGAATAATATTCTAGTCGTAATATTCGGAGGCAACGATGAACGATAAAAAAGCTCAAACCCGCGAACGCATCCTCAAGGCTGCCAGTGCAGCGCTGATTCAGCGCGGCCCGGCCGAGCCGAGCGTGGGCGAAGTGATGGGCGCGGCCGGCCTGACGGTCGGCGGCTTCTACGCACACTTCGAAAGCAAGGACGCGTTGATGCTGGAAGCATTCAAGCAGCTACTCAGCCATCGTCGTGGCTTGATCGCCGACATGGATGCCGAGTTGACCGGCGAAGAGCGGCGTGCGTTGGTTGCAGCGTTCTACCTGTCGCGCAAACACCGTGATTCCATCGAACAGGCATGTCCGATTCCGGCATCGGTCGGCGAGTTGGGCCGTCTGCCGGACGAATTTCGTGTGGCATTGAATGAGCATATCGAGTTGATGGTCGCGCAGTTGGCGGCCAGCCCGGAAGAGGCCGACAAAGCCTTGGCCGACATGGCCTTGATGGTCGGTGGTTTGGCTCTGGCACGGGCGCTGGGGCCAGGAGAGTTGTCCGATCGATTACTGCGCGCCGCCAAGTCGGCGGTGCTATGACCTGAAGGCGCCAGCCTGAGGAGATGGGCGATGAACACGTTGAGCTGGGTTCGTGGCGTTAATGGCACCTTGGGCTGGGTCGCGCCGCAGCTGGTGGCGAGCAAGATGCGTCTGGCATTCATGACCCCACGGCAATTGCTGCCGCGTGACTGGGAGTTGCCGCTGCTGGCGAAATCCGAACGGATCACCTTGCGTTTCGGCCTCTCGGCGCTGCGTTGGGGGCAAGGGCCGGCGGTGTTGTTGATGCACGGCTGGGAGGGCCGGCCGACACAGTTTGCCGCGCTGATCACCGTGCTGGTCGATGCCGGTTACACCGTGGTGGCCCTGGACGGTCCGGCTCACGGTCGCTCGCCAGGCCGCGAGGCTAATGTGGTGCTGTTCGCTCGGGCGATGCTCGAGGCGGCCGCTGAATTGCCGCCGCTGCAAGCGGTGATCGGTCACTCCATGGGCGGCGCCAGTGCCATGCTCGCGGTTCAGTTGGGCTTGCGCACCGAAACCCTGGTGTCGATCGCCGCCCCGGCGCGAATTCTCGGGGTACTGCGTGGGTTCGCACGCTATGTGCGCCTGCCACCCAAAGCGCGCTCGGCGTTTATTCGTCAGGTCGAGAAAGATGTCGGCATGCGCGCCGCTGCATTGGATGTTGCGCGCTATCAGCTCGACATGCCGGGGCTGATCGTCCATGCCGAGGACGACAACTTTGTTCCAGTCAAGGAATCCCAATTGATCCACGAAGCCTGGTTCGACAGTCGTCTGTTGCGCCTGGAAGAGGGTGGTCATCAACGGGTGTTGGCTGACCCGCGGGTGATCGATGGCGTTCTTTCGTTGCTGGCCGGTCGTAGCCTGCAATCGCGCCAATCGGCCTGAGCTTCCGTTACACTGCCCCGGTCGAAATTATCTGACCGGGAGTGGGGCATGGGCTGGGATCGGGCAACGCCATTTATCATTGATCTGGAAGTGGGCGCCGAGGACATCGACGGGTTGGGCCATGCGAACAACGCGGTGTACGTGACCTGGCTCGAGCGTTGCGCCTGGCGCCATTCGCAACGGCTTGGGCTGGATCTGGTCGAGTACCGGCGGCTGGACCGGGCAATGGCGGTGGTACGCCACGAGATCGATTACCTGGCGGCGGCCTATGAGGGCGACGAGCTGCAACTGGCAACCTGGATCGTCGATTGGGATCAGCGCCTGAAAATGACCCGCCACTTCCAGCTCAAGCGCCCCAGCGACAACACCACGGTGCTGCGGGCGCAGACCACTTTCGTGTGCATCGAACTGTCTACCGGCAAGCCCAAGCGCATGCCGGCGGAATTCATAGAGGGTTACGGCCAGGCGTTGCAAACACAAAATCTGGATATAACCCCCTAATGTGGGCTCCTTCTGAGAACAATCAGGCGTCAATGCTTTCTCTTCCTGGCAACTGGCTACCCCAAGCCCCCCTCGAGCCCCTTCATCTCGACTGGCTCACCACTGCCGGCATCGACGTCGCGATCCTACGTCTGGACCAGATCGACCCGCTGATCAGCGGCAACAAGTGGTTCAAACTCATCGAACACCTCAACGCCGCTGACCAGCATGGCGCCCAAGGCATCATTAGCCTGGGCGGTGCCCATTCCAACCATCTCCATGCATTGGCCGCAGCGGGTAAACGCTTCGGTTTCAGCACCGTCGGACTGCTGCGTGGGCATCCGCAAGACACTCCGACGGTAAAGGACTTGCAGGCATTCGGCATGCACTTGCACTGGTTGGGTTATGGCGGTTATCGCGCACGACATGAACCGGGCTTCTGGCAGCCATGGCGTGAGCAATACCCTGAGCTGCATCCAGTGCCGGAAGGTGGCGGCGGCTTGCCTGGGGCGAAGGGCTGCTGGCGGCTGAAGACGATGGCCTGCGAGCAACTGAGTGCTTTGGGCTGGAGCCATTACGACGGTTGGTGGCTGGCCTGCGGAACGGGCACCACTCTGGCCGGCCTGGTTCTGGCCGAGGCGGGCGAATATCCGGTGTACGGCGCGCTGGCGGTGCCTGATGATCATGGCGTGGCACAGCAGGTCGAGATGATTGTGCAGGAAGCCGGACTGATCGATCCCGCCTATGAACTGCTGGACGCCAGCCGTGGCGGTTTTGCCAAAGTCGATCCGCCGTTGCTTGCGTTCGTCGAGCAGACCGAACAGGCCAGCGGCATTCCTCTCGAGCCGCTGTACACCGGCAAAGGGTTGCTGGCGCTCAAGCAGCAAGTCGAGGCGGGTAAATTTGCCCGGGGAACGCGCCTGATCTTCGTCCACACCGGTGGCTTGCAGGGCCGCCGGGGGTTGAGTTCACGAAACTGAGGCATCCTGCATTTGTGGCGAGCGACGAAAATCCTGTGGGAGCGTGGCTTGCCCGCGAAGAACGATGACGCGTAATACCTGCAAAAACGCGGTGCTTTCTTCGCGGGTTCACCACGCTCCCACAGGTTATGCGTCTTGAGGTGCCGGCATCATGTTTGCGGCATCTCCCCCTTGGCCAGGCGCTTGTTGATGTCGGCGATGACTTCGGGCAAGTCGGTGATGGTGTCGATCATGTAGTGCGGCCGCGAGCCTTCGAACATGGCGTGAATGCGCTTGCGTTCGCTGGCCAGTTTATCGCTGCTCAGGGCGCGATAGCCTTCGTAGTCCAGCCCCAGCGCGTTGCCGGAGCAAATCAACGCCACGGTCCACATACCGGCGCGGCGACCTTCGAGAATGCCCGGCACTGTGTCGTCGATCTTCACGCAGGCCGCGACGTCGTCGATGCCCAGGGCGATCACGTTGGCCAGTGCCTGAGCCGGCCAAGGGCGACCGTTGGGCACTTCGTCGGTAGCGACCACGTGATCGGCGACGTAACCGTTGATGGCAGCCAGTTCAACGACTTTGTCCATGACCTGTTTCGGGTAGCCAGAGCACGAACCGATCTTGATCCCTTGTTGGCGCAGGTTGGCGATGGTGTCCAGGGCGCCCGGAATCAGAGCCGAATGTTCGGCGATTTTTTCGATCTGCAACGGCATGAAGCGCTTGTAGATGGCGGTGACGTCATCGTCGGTCGGGGTGCGACCGAACACGTTGTGGTAGCGCTCGGCGACTGGCGGCTGATTGCACAAGGTACGAATGTGGTCCCACTTGCCCATGCCCATCGGCCCACGGGCTTCTTCGATGGAAACCTGGACGTCGAACTCGGCGAAGGCTTCGACAAAAATCTGCGTCGGGGCGAAAGAGCCGAAGTCGACCACGGTGCCGGCCCAGTCGAGGATGGCGGCTTGGAGTTTGGTTGGGTTGGTGTAGTTCACGGTGAGCAAATCCTGTGGTAACTGGCTAAGAGGGGAGCTGCTTTTGGTGGGAGCGGGCTTGCTCGCGAAGGCGGTGTGTCAGTCGACATCAAAGTTGAATGTCAGTCCGCTTTCGCGAGCAAGCCCGCTCCCACAGGGGATTGAGGTGAATCAGATGTCGAGTATTTCCATCTCGCGCAGCACTTCGGCCACCGCCGCCACCGCCGCATGCATTTCGGCCTGGTTGACGTGGCCGATGCAGCCAACGCGGAAGGTTTCGACTTGGGTCAGTTTGCCGGGGTAGAGGATGAAACCCTTGGCCTTGACCCGTTCGTAGAATTCCTTGAACTGATAGCGCGGGTCTTTCGGCGCGTGGAAGGTGACGATGATCGGCGCCTGGATCGCGGCGGGCAAAAAGCTGCGCAGCCCCAGTTTGGCCATGTCATCGAGCAGCACCTGGCAGTTATTGGCATAGCGCCGATGCCGTGCGGGCAAGCCGCCTTCTTCGTTGTATTGCAGCAGGGCTTCGTGCAGCGCCGCGACCACGTGGGTCGGCGGGGTGAAGCGCCATTGGCCGGTTTTGGCCATGTAGGTGTGCTGGTCGAACAAGTCCATCGCCAGTGAGTGCGAATTGCCGGCGGCGCTGGCCAGTGTTTCTTTGCGCGCGAAAACGAAGCCCATCCCCGGAACACCTTCCAGGCATTTGCCTGAGGCTGCGATCAGTGCATCGAAGGGCACATCCTGGGCGTCGATTGGCAGGGCGCCAAACGAGCTCATGGCGTCGATGATCAGGCGTTTGCCGTGTTGCTCGATGACGTGGGCGATGTGCGCCAGCGGGTTGAGAATGCCGGTGCTGGTTTCGCAGTGAATCAGCGCAACGTGAGTGATGCTGGCATCGGCGCGCAGCAGATGGTCGACGTCGGCGGCGGTGGTTGGTTCGTCTTCGGCGGTTTCGAAGGTGCTGAACGAACGGCCGAGCACTTCGCAGATTTTCGCCAGGCGTTTGCCGTAGGCGCCGTTGATCAGCACCAGAACTTTACCGTCCCGAGGCACCAGTGTGCCGATGGCCGCCTCGACCGCGAACGTGCCGCTGCCTTGCAACGGCACGCAGTGATGGCTGTCGGCGCCGTTGATGATCGCCAGCAACTGTTCGCAGAGGCTGGCGGTCAATTGGTTGAAGCGGTCATCCCATGAACCCCAGTCGACCATCATTGCATGACGGGTGCGGCTCGATGTGCTCAATGGGCCGGGGGTGAGCAGGATGGGCTCGGCAGTACTCATTCTTGTGTTCTCGCAAAAGCTCAGTGGGATGAAGCTACGGGGCATAAATTGCAATTCGGTGAGCTATCAATCAAATTGTTTGTTGTTATGCCAGCCATCAGTGAGGGTTATCCATGAATCTGTTTCAGCTGCGTGCCTTCGACGCTGTGGCTCGGGAAGGCAGCTTCACCCGCGCCGCCGAGCGCCTGTTTATCAGCCAGCCGGCGGTCACCGGGCACATCAAGGCGCTGGAGGAGCACTACCAGATCATTTTGTTGCGACGTACCGCGCGGCGCGTCGAGCTGACAGAAGAGGGCAGCAAACTGGCGGCAATCACCCGGGCGATGTTTGGGCTGGCCGAAGAGGCGCAGGTGATGCTGGAAGCCAACCGGCAGTTACTGACCGGGCGCCTGGAAGTGGCGGCAGACGGGCCGCATAGGGTCATGCCGATGCTCGCCAGTTTGCGTGCACGTTATCCGGGGATCACCGTGAACCTGCGGTTGGGTAATGCCCAGGAAACCTTGGCGGCGTTGTTGTCGGAGCATGCCGACGTGGCGGTGCTGACCGAAGTCGAGCCACGCAAGGGGCTGCACCTGCAAGCGTTAAGCGAGTCGAGGATTTGTGCGTTGGTGCCCGCGGGTCATCCGTGGGCGCAGCAGTCGAAAGGGGTGCCGCTCAAGGATCTGGACCAGGTGATCATGGTCTTGCGTGAACCGGGTTCGATTACCCGACGCACGTTCGACGAGGCGTGCGCTCAGGCCAAGGTCAATCCACGGGTGTTGCTGGAACTGGACAGTCGCGAGGCGGTGACCGAAGCCGTGGCCGCCGAATTGGGCGTGGGGGTGGTGTCGTCGGTGGAAGTCAGCCATGACCCGCGGGTGGCGGCGGTGCCGATTATCGGCGAGGGCCTGGTCAATCGGCACATGATCGGGTGCATGGAGCGGCGGCGGGATTTGCGGTTGATCCAGGCGTTTTTTGGGTTGGCGCCTGGCAAATAGACCGAGGCGCGGCTATCGCGGGCAAGCCACGCTCCCATAGGGTTTATGCTGGCCGCAAATCTTGTGTAGGACAAAAAACCTGTGGGAGTGTGGCTTGCCCGCGAAGAGGCCGAACTGCCTACACCAGACTCCCGGTGCGCCGACAAGGGTTGAAACTCAAGGTGCGAGATCCGGGCGGTTGACCAGCCAATCGAGCAGCAGGCGGCCGTCACGGCGTGGCTCGGGAGCGGGTCGGGGAGGCTTCGGATGACCCATGCCGGCACACAGTACCGGCCGGTCCGGATCGCTATCGAGAAAACTGATCAGCACGTCGGTGCCGGCCATGGGTAACCTCGACGAATCGATCCGACCATCTGGTGCTGCGAGGGCGATCGGTAGCCAGAGACCGACGGATTCATCCGCCTCGAACGCCGGCGTCGGCCATAGCCTGACCTGTATCCGGCCTTGATCATCGAGTGCCGCCGGTTGCCCGGCGGGGCCGAGCACTCGGGCGGTCTGATAGCCCGGGATACTCGGCTTGACCTGTTCAAGCGTCGGCCTGAAGACCGTTGACCAGGGAATGGCCGTGAACTGATTGCTGTAGTGCCGACCCCTATCGGGCTGATCATGGGCGAGAATCGATGGCTGCTGGCCCTGGTGCCGGATATCGGTGAGCAACCACTGATCGTTGAAACTCGAGAGCGGATGCTGCGCCACTTGCAGGATCCGTCCACTGCGCAGTTCCTTCTGGTTGCTGTGGCCGTGGATCTGCCGTTGCGGGCAACGCAGGCGTTCCAGCCGTCGACGGCTGAGCTGCTCGTGATGAAGCTGCGCAGGTGCAGGGCGTGCCGTGACCGGGCCCGTTCTGGCGAGCGTGTGATTAGCCGCTCCCTCGCCGACCATCGGCGCGCCGCGGTTCCTGGCTTCCCATTGTGCCAGGGCGGGAGGCGGCTCATGGCGCTGGAACAGTTCGCTGATTACCGGTGACACGGCGTCGTTGAATGGGGCGTCCTGGAACGGCATCAGCAGTGGCTCCTGGGGGAAACTCAAGCTGTCATCGGCCAGCACAAGCACGTGTCCGTCGGGCTGATGTTCGAAGTGATAGTGGATGCCTTCTTCTTCACACAGGCGCTGCAGAAAGGCCAGATCGCTCTCATCGTATTGAATGCAAAAAGGCCGGGGCGGGTAGCAGCCGTTTACCAGTTCGAAACGGTAACTGCGCTCGGGCAATTGATGCTCGACCAGCAATTGACGCAGGATCGTGGGCACGCTGAGACGATGAAACACCCGACGCAAACGGTGTCGATCCAAGTGTTGCAGGTGGGGCGTCAGCACCAGGGAGTAGCCAACCCGGTGCGGGCCGCGATGTTCGCGACTGACGCTGTGGATCACGCCGTGAATGCCCTGATCATCCGCCAGCCGCAAAAACGCCGGTTGTTGCAGCCATTGGTCAAGGTGCGTCGCGGGTGCGAGGCCGATTACCTCAATGTCGAACCGGTAGGGCCGATTGAGACCTTCATGGCCGCTGAACTGCAACACCTGCAAACTCAAACCACCGTCGAGCAGTGTCAGGGTAAAGGGGCTTTCCTTGTCGTTGTGCATCGAACGCGCTTCTGCCAGAGAGGATGGGCGCAGAGGGTACGAAACCACAGCCCTGAAGCGTCACCGCAAATCGACTTTTCAGAATCGCCCTACAAACACTGGTGAAGATGTCGATGCGTGACGGGGTGAAGATCTTGGAATTTTTGGTCGATTGGCGTCTTTAGGCCGTATAAACTTGCGCAACGCGTCGGCCAATAGATGTCTCGGCGCCACAGATCAAGAGAGTGAGTAATGGGCGCACAGTGGAAGGTTAAACACAAAGAAGCGGCAGCCAACGCCAAAGGCAAGATCTTCGGCAAACTGGTGAAAGAGATCACCATCGCTGCCCGCAACGGTGCCGATACCACCACCAACGCACACCTGCGTCTGGTGGTCGAACAGGCGAAAAAAGCTTCGATGCCCCGCGAAACCCTGGAACGCGCGATCAAGAAAGGCTCCGGCCAGCTCGGCGAAACCGTGCAATACCATCGCGTGACGTATGAAGGGTTCGCACCGCATCAGGTGCCGCTGATCGTTGAATGCGTGACTGACAACATCAACCGCACCGTCGCTGAAATCCGCGTCGCGTTCCGTAAGGGCCAGTTGGGCGCTTCCGGTTCGGTGGCCTGGGACTTCAACCACGTCGGCATGATCGAGGCGTCCCCGGACAGCCCTGACGCCGACCCGGAAATGGCTGCGATCGAAGCCGGTGCCCAGGATTTCGAGCCAGGTGAAGACGGCGCGACGCTGTTCCTGACCGAACCTGCGGACCTGGATGCGGTACAGAAAGCGCTGCCGGAGCAGGGTTTCACCGTGTTGTCGGCCAAGTTGGGCTACCAGCCGAAGAACCCGGTCAGTGGTTTGAGCGATGAGCAGATGGCAGAAGTCGAAGCCTTCCTCGAAGGCCTCGATAACCACGATGACGTGCAGGACATGTTTGTCGGGTTGGCGGGTTAAACGGTCCCGACAGTTTGTGGTCTGACTTGTGGCGAGGGGGCTTGCCTGTGGCGAGGGAGCTTGCTCCCGTTCGGTTGCGCAGCAGCCGTCGCTTTGGGGTCGCTTCGCAACCCAACGGGAGCAAGCTCCCTCGCCACAGGTTTTGTATTTGCCGCTAGTTTAATTCAGCCAGTTCCCGCACAACCTCACTGAACCCCGGCCGCGTCAGCACATCCGGCTGACAGCAGCACTGCTGTAGATCCTCTAACGCGACCCGCTGTTCATCACTCAACCCCGAGTCGATCCGCGCCAGCAATTCCCCCAGCAGCATCCCAAACGCCCGCACCTCGATCCGTTGCAGTGCACGGCTTTCAAGGCTGTCCGAAGTGGCATGGAAAGACGCCGCGCCAAAGTCGCCCAACAGGCAATCACCGTGCTCATTCCACAGGATGTTGTGAGCATAGAGGTCGCCGTGGGTGATGCCTTGGCGGTGCAAATGTTCAGCCGCTGAAGCAATGCCACTGGCGATGCGCAATGCCACGCCAGCGCTGAACCGGGTGTGGTCGGCGTAGACGTCGCGGGTGCAGGACGCCAGGCTCGGCAGCCGGGCCAGGTTGCGATAGCTCGGATCGATCAACTGCATCACCAGCCCGGCCGCTTGCTGCGGGTGATCGACAATTCGGCCCTTGACCCGGATCAGGTTGGGGTGGATGCCGGCGGTGATGCAGGCGTTCATTTCGTGCAGCGGCGAGCCATCGCTGGTCATTTCGCCTTTGTAGAGTTTTACCGCAACCGGTTTTGTCTGCTCCCACAACGCCTGATGAATAACCCCCGACGCGCCTTCGCCGAGTTTTTTCTCCAGGTTCAGTTGGGACCAGGGAATGCTCGCCGTGGCTTCAAGCGCAGCCGCGTCGGCTTCGGTTTCCAGCGGGTTACCGGCGTACGCCAGCCAAGTCAGGCTTGGCAGGGTCAGCAGCCACTCGGGAAGCTCGGTGAGCTGATTGGCGGCGATGCGGATCAGTTCGAGTCGATGGCATTGGCTCAGGCTTTCGGGCAAACGCTGTAACCGGTTGCCAGCGAGCATGAGCTTTTGCAAATGCGGGCGTTCACCCAGTTCGGTCGGCAAATCAGTGAGGCGGTTGTCAGTCAGGATCAGCCAGCGCAACAGCGGCGGCAGGGCGGCGCCCGGCACGTTTTCGATGGCGTTGGCCTTGAAGCCGACCATCGTCAGTGCCGTGCATTGGCCGACGCACGCGGGCAGTTCGGTGAACTGGTTGTCCGAGCAGAACAGCACGCGCAAACGGGTCAGGCGGTGCAGGTCGTCCGGCAAGCTGCGCAAGGCGTTGCCGCTGAGGTTGAGCACTTCCAGCGAGTCCGCCAGGTCGAAGATTTCCCGGGGGAACTCGGTCAGGCCGCAGGACAGATCCAGGCGGGTGATGCCCGACAGTTGGCCGGCGCGCAGTTGGGCGAGGGTATCCATGGGCAGATTCGCTATTGATCAGGAGGAGGGCGTGGGGGCCTGGAAATGGGCGACATGATAGCGGGAAAGTCGGGCTTGGCCTCATCGATCGCGATCGCAGTCGTCAGATACTGCTTCATCTCCTCGACCTGACCGCGGGTCTTGTCGGTGGTTGGCACGGACCCAATGTGGGAGCCTGCCCGCGATGGCGGTGTATCAGTCGACATTAAATGTTGAATGTCGCGGCCTCATCGCGAGCAGGCTCGCTCCCATAGGGGAAGGGTGATGATCAGAACTGCGCAGTTTGCTTGAGCATCTGCGCCGTCGGCGTGTCACTCGGGCTGACCATCGCGTAGTTGTACCCCGCCCCTGACCAGTACTCGGCCTGCAGTTCGCCATCGCTGCGGCTCCCCCGAGGCAGGAGGAAGTTTTTCGGCCCGGGTGGACGGACGTAGAAGCTGACTTTATGGCCGCCCTGATCCTCATAAACCACCATCGCCGCCGGCCCTTGTTCGGTGCTGAGCAGCCGTCCGCTGACGGGTGTGTATCCGGAAGCGGTCAGGTTCGGCAGGCGTTGGGCCTGGCTGAAATAGCGATCGAGCCAGCCCTGCATATCGCCTTCATCGCTGACCTCGTAATCCGCCGGCAGCATGCCTTGTTGGGCAATCAGCCGGTAGGCCTGCATGGCATCGGTCATTGGTAGCGGGGCGCTGGCCAGGGTCATTTGTCGCGCCTGCCAACCGCCCAGGCCGCCGACGCTGACTGCGATCAACAGCATCGCGGCGTTGGCCAGATGACGGCGCGACTGGCGTTTGGCTCGCAGGCGAATCATTGCCGGGTCGAGTTGCGGGTTGGCCGGTTGCTGCAAGGCGCCGCTCAGGGCTGCGCGCAGTTGTTGGGCATCGTATTGCCAGGCGCGAACTTGCGCCGCCATATCGGCATTGCTGGCCAGATAAATCTCCACCCGATGGTGGTCGGCATCGCTGAGTTGGTGATCGACGTAGGCGTGCAGGTCACGCTCGCTGGGAGGCATGCTGATCATTTGAGTCTCCGCAGAGAAGGGGGGGCGATTTCGCCGTCGCTGAGTTGACGCAAGGCCTGGCGTGCGCGGGACAGACGCGACATCACGGTGCCAGTGGGGACGTCGAGGATCTCGGCGACATCCTTGTAACTCAAGCCTTCCACCGAGACCCAGAGCAGCAGTGCGCGCTGTTCAGTGCTGAGCTGATCGAAGGCTTGCAGGGTCGATTGGGCGATCACCGTGCGTTCTGCCGAAGGTTGCGCATCATCACGTCCGGTAAAAAATTCGAGCATGCGCGCATAACGCCGGGAGCGGCGATGAGCGTCGAGAAACTGCCGATAAAGGATCGAGAACAGCCAGGCACGCAAGTCGCCGTCGGGACGTTTGTCGCCCCACCTCGACAGCGCGCGCTCAAGGCAGGCCTGCACCAGATCGTCGGCGCTGCTGGGGTTGCGCGTCAGCGATACGGCGAAACGCCGCAGCCTGGGAATGACTTCCCTGAGTTGTTCGTCGATATCATTCATGAAGTTCTGGCCAGTCACTACGCTGTGGTGAGTGTTCAGGAAGACGCCCGGCATTCGAGGTTATTCCACGCCTGGAAAAATAAACACCGGGCGATGGAATAAACCTTGGCGCGGTTCGTCTGCCTGATTCTTCTCACTTGTGGCCGATGGCCCTGGAGTCATTCATGGTAGATCGCTCATCACCGCCAACGGGGCCTGACCGGCCACCGCTGAGTGCCGCGAGCCTGACGTTGCGCCTGACCGGCATTGCCGTGGTAGTCGCAACGCTGGCCGGGGCTTTTGCCTACGTCAACGGCACACTCGACCCACAACGCCTGACGCCAAAAGACTTGGTCAATGTGCTGGAGAAAAACAACGGCGTACACCCCGGATTCCGTCGCAATCACGCCAAAGGCGTGTGCGTGATCGGGCATTTCGAGAGCAGCAATCAGGCGCGCGAATATTCCAGCGCCCAAGTGTTCAGCGAAGCGCGGACCCCGGTGGTCGGGCGTTTCGCGCTGCCTGCCGGCAATCCTTACGCGCCGGACAACAGCGTGCCGATCCGCAGCCTGGCGCTACGTTTTACCCAGGCTAACGGTCAGCAGTGGCGCACCGGGATGAACAGCATGCCGGTGTTCCCGGTGGGCACGCCCGAGGCGTTTTATCAGTTGCAACAAGCACAATCACCGGATCCGTCTACCGGCAAACCAAACCCAGCGGCTGTGCCAGCGTTTTTTGCGGCGCACCCCGAAGCCGTGCCGTTTCTGACTTGGGTCAAGACCGCCAAACCGTCGGCCAGTTACGCGACGGAAACCTATAACAGCGTCAACGCGTTTTACCTGGTGAACGCGGCCGGTCAGCGACAAGCGGTGCGTTGGAGCATGACGCCAGTGGCTCAGGACGCGGCCGGTGCAACGGCCGCCGAGGGCAGTGATTTCCTGGAGAAAGATTTGGTGCAGCGCTTGTCCGCCGGACCGCTGCGTTGGCAGTTGAACATAACCTTGGCGAATCCAGGGGACCCGACTAACGATGCGAGCAAAGCCTGGCCCGACGGCCGAAAAGTGCTGAACGCTGGCACGCTGGTGCTCGAAAGCACTCAGCCGCAACTCAATGGCGAATGCCGTGACATCAACTACGACCCACTGGTATTGCCCAGCGGTATCGAAGGCTCCGACGACCCGCTGCTCGCCGCTCGCTCAGCAGGTTACGCCCGCTCCTATCTGCGCCGCGCCAGCGAAGTGAAGCAGTTACCCAACGCCAACCAGGAGTCTCAACAATGAGCGCCCAACCGACTCATTTCGCGCCTTTGGCGCGGCTGCTGCACTGGCTGATGGCGCTGATGATCCTCTCGATGCTGTTTATCGGCGCGGGCATGGCAGCCTCGGTGTCCGAGCGCCATCAGTGGCTGATCAATCTGCACAAACCTTTGGGCGTTGCGATTCTGTTACTGGTGATCGTGCGCCTGGCCGTGCGTTTTTCGACCCGCCAACCATCGCTGCCGGCAGACCTGCCAGCCTGGCAAGCGTTCGCGGCCAAGGCTTCGCATGCGCTGCTGTATGCCTTGATGCTGATTTTGCCGCTACTGGGCTGGGCAATGATTTCGGCCGCTGGCGATCCGGTGATGCTCAGTAGTTCGTTGCAGTTGCCGTCGATTCTGCCAGCGAATGCGCAAGTGTTTGCGTTCCTGCGCAAGTCGCATGGGTATCTGGCGTATCTGCTGTTTCTGACCGTGTTGTTGCACCTGGCGGCGGCGTTGTTTCACGGGTGGGTGCGTCGGGATGATGTGCTGAACAGCATGCTGCGGGGTAAGGATCGCGGGTGATCCCAACAGCTGCAGCCAAATTCTGCGGATGTGCACGGTCAACGTAGGAGCTGCCGAAGGCTGCGATCTTTTGATCTTGAAAATTGAAGGTGATCCCCAAGATCAAAAGATCGCAGCCTGCGGCAGCTCCTACGCGTCAGCGTGAAGTTGCTTCCACAGGTTGGTTCTTCGTGGCCAACGTCATCCACCAATAAATCAGCGCCACCGCATTGATGCCCGCACCCAGCCAACACACCCCGATCCATCCCGCCCAGGCGTACATCGCCGTCGAACCGATGGAACCCAAGGCGCTGCCGATCGAATAGAACAGCATGTAGCCGGCGGTGAGTCGGCTTTGCGCTTCGGGGCGCACGCTGTAGATCATGCTCTGGCTGGTGACATGAACGGCCTGTAAACCCAGATCCAGCGTAATCACCCCAAGCAGCAGCGCCCATAGCGAGGATTGGGTGAGTGCGATGGGCAGCCATGAGGCGAGCATCAGCAGCAACGACAGTCCACTGGTCCATTGGCCAAAACCGCGATCGGACAGATGCCCGGCACGGGCAGCGGCTAGCGCACCGGCGGCTCCGGCCAGGCCGAACAGTCCGATTTCGGTATGGGAAAGTGAAAGCGGCGGGGCACTCAGCGGCAGCACCAAGGGTGTCCACAGCACCATGGCACTGGCGAAGGTCAGCAGGGCGAGCAGGGCCCGTTGACGCAATACCGGTTCTTCCTTGAACAACCTGAATACCGAGCCAATCAACTCAGCGTAAGTGCTATTGGGTCGCGCATCTTCGTGCTTGGGCAGCACACGAAACAACAGCAGCGCCATCATCAGGGTCAACCCGGCGGACAACAGATAAATCGAACGCCAACCGGCCAGGTCGGCCATGCCGCCCGCCACCGTTCGTGCCAACAAAATGCCGACGACAATGCCGCTGGTGATCACGCCCACCACACGTCCACGTTGCGCCGGGATGGCCAGCGTCGCGGCGTAGGCCACCAGGACTTGCGTCACGACTGCCAGTAACCCGGTCAGCGCCATGCCGAGCAGTAGCCAGATGCTGTTCGAAGCAAATCCGATCATCAACAAGGCCAGTGCCGACAGCAGGGTTTGCACGACGATCAACCGGCGGTGGTTGAGCAGATCCCCTAGCGGAACCAGCAACAACAGACCCACGCCATAACCGATCTGGGTAAGGGTGACGACGATACCGATGGTTGCCGGGTCCATCGCGAAGGCTTCGGCCATGGCATCGAGCAGCGGTTGTGCGTAATACACATTACCGACGGCCAGGCCGCAGGCAACGGCAAACAGCAGCACCACTGCGCCGCTTAACGGGTAGTCAGGTTTCATCACGGGCTTCCTTTAGTGGTTTCAAAATAAAACCAGTTGTACGGTAGGGAGTCTGGTTTTATATTGCAACCACATTTGTTTGCAGGCGGACGCGGTCATGGTTAAACGTACAAGCATGGAAGGCGCCGAATGCCCGGTCGCCCGTTCACTGGACGCGATTGGTGATTGGTGGTCGTTATTGATCGTGCGCGATGCGTTCGATGGCTTGCGGCGATTCGGTGAGTTCCAGCGCAATCTGGGCATGGCCAAAAACATTCTCTCGGCACGCCTGCGCACGTTGGTGGCTCACGGGATTTTCGATCTGGTACCAGCGTCGGACGGCAGCGCGTATCAGGAATATGTGCTGACGGAGAAAGGCAAGGGGCTGTTCCCGTTGATCATCGGATTGCGGCAGTGGGGCGAGGCGTTTTTCTTTGAGGCGGGGGAGGCGCATTCGCGGGTTGTGGATCGTGAGAATGGTCGACCGGTGCGGCCGCTGGAGTTGCGTGCCGAGGATGGGCGTTTGTTGGGGCCGGAGGATTGTGTGCGGATTGTGGCTGAGTAAAAGATCAAAAGAATAAAGATCGCAACCTTCGCCAGCTCCAGGCGTACACAAAACCCTGTAGGAGCTGGCGAAGCCTGCGATCTTTTGGTCTTAAATAATCAACGCAGGGTATCGACCATGTCGGCGATGGTCGTCAGCACGTCCTTGCCCAATTGCTTGGAGCGTTTGCCGGACCAGCCGGTCAGCGGGTTCGGTGCGTCGTTGTGGTCTTTGAAGGGCATTTCCAAGGTCAGCGACAGGCAGTCGAACTTCTGACCGACGCTGTTGCAGGCCAAAGTCATGTTGGCTTTGCCCGGCTCGTCGCGGGTATAGCCGTGTTTGGTCTGGAAGTCCTTGGTCTGATGTTTCAGATGGCTGCGGAAATGCTCTTCGAGTTTTTCGATGCGCGGCGTATAGGCCGGGTTGCCTTCGCAACCGGCGGTGAACACGTAGGGGATTTCTTCGTCGCCGTGGATGTCCAGGAACAGGTCGACGCCGTATTTTTCCATTTGCTGCTGAACGAACAGCACTTCCGGGGTGGTGTCCTGGCTGGCGCTCTGCCAGGCGCGGTTCAGGTCCTGGCCCATGGCATTGGTACGCAAATGGCCGTGGAAAGCGCCGTCCGGGTTCATGTTCGGCACCAGGTACAGGTCGGCCCTGGCCAGGAGTTTTTTCAGCACCGGGTCGTCGTGTTTTTCGAGGCGTTCGATTACACCCTCCATGAACCATTCGGCCATGTGTTCGCCGGGGTGTTGCTGGGCGATGATCCAGACCTTGCGCTGACCTTCGGCCCCCGTCCCTTTGCGCAACAACTGGATGTCACGACCTTCAACGCTTTTGCCGGTGGCCAACAGTTCGGTGCCGGCTTTGGTCAATGCCTGTTCGATCAGCCAATCATGACGGCCACGGCTGTAAGGTTCGAAATAGGCGAACCAGGCATGGGTGGCAGTGGCTTCGAGACTGAAACGCAGGCAGTCGCCTTCAAAAATGGTCGGCACCCGGAACCAGTTGACGTGGTCATAGGACGCCACCGCCTGATAGCCATCCCAGGCTTTGTTGTACGAGGATTTACTGGCGTTGTTCAGGCGAAACCAATGCTCTTCACCGACGTGCAGACCGCTGGCCTTGAAGTGAAACCACTGGAAGTGCTGGCTGCGAGTGTCTGGCTTGATTGCTAACAGCGCTTGCAGAGGATTGCTGATGTCCAGCACTTCGATGTTGCCACTGTCGAAGTTCGCGCTGATGTCGAAAGAGGATCTAGCCACGGCCATAATCAATTCCTGAATATGATTTTTATGGCTGCTACTTTACACGCAAGGGAGCGAGAAACCGGGGGAAATTGCGAGGTGAAAAGGGGGGGCGTCCTCCTTGACGCCGATGCAGCTTAGAGACTGTGCAAGTGATTCTCAAGTGCTATTTTGCATTAGTTTGGCCCAATGCTGCCGGGCTTCTCTTGCCAACAGACATTCTTTTGATATCATCCGCGCCAATCGAATTTGCAGCACCCACAGACTTCATTAGCCTGAAGCCATAAGCCAGAAAACTGGCAAAAAAAGACCCGGCAAAAAGCCGGGTCAAAAACCGTGATTAGCCTGATGAGGAGATAGTCCAGGAGACCGACCTAAGGTCCCTGGTCCATCGACTGATCTCGCGACCAGCTGCATGCAATAATAATCATTATCATTTGCAAGTCAAATGTTTTTATCTGCGTGATTGGAAAATTCTTTCCTTCCTCCTCCAGCGTATTCGTCTCGGTCCTGCTATGCCCCTTCCAGGGATCGGTCGACCATCGCCTTGGCCATGTCGATCATGTGCACCGTCGAAAACGCCAGATCCCGGCTTGCGCCCTGCAGCTGGTTGGCTGATTCATGCGCGGTGGCGGCGGCACATCGCAACAGATCCGAAGCATGGACCAATGCCTCTTCGCTGCTGATGTTACGGTTCACATCGAAGAAACGTTCTTCGCCGGCCTCTTCTGACACAGCTGGTTTCAAGTAATAGTCCAGTGCCCGCTGCGCGGCAGCCGAGCCTTTTGGCGAGTTGAGTGTGGTGTCGAATTGCATGTCGGGCAGGGTAATGCTGGGGATGGTCATGACGATGGCAAGCTCCGTGATAGATTCAAATCCGTGAGCCCAGCTTAGTACGTACTGTATTTGTGTCTTGAATTTAAATACTACAATTTGTGTTTTGTTGGTCGGAGTCCCCCACGTATCGTGCCGCACATGGATAAATGGATTGAATTGGTCAAGGCCAAAATGAGTGAACTCAAAGTCACTCAAGAAATACTCGCCGAGCGCATCGGAATGTCCCAGGGCGGCGTCGGCCATTGGCTGAATAAACGTCGTCAGCCCCGCATCCAAGAGATGAACCGTGTCTTGCAGGCCCTGGGGATGGACTATCTGGAAGTCGCGATGGTGATCCGGGAACCGCAGGTCTCACAGGATGAGGAGATCTCTCTGACGCAAAAGTACAACCCGTACTTTCGCTACCCAGTCAGTGACTGGCGGGATACCGGGGAGGTGCGCGATGGAGAACTATCGACTTACGGCGCCTCATCGACTGTCAGCAAGCCGCGCTTCGAGTTGTCCGATTACCATGCCCAGGGCGCAGCGTTCTGGTTGGTGGTGGTTGGCGATGCGATGACCGCACCCACGGGGGTGAGCATTGCCGCGGACATGTTGATTCTGGTGGACCCGGCCATCGTGCCCGAGCCTGGCAAACTGGTGATCGCCCAATGGCCCGGCAGCACCGAGGCGGTTTTTCGCAAGCTGATCGAAGAGGGCGGGCAGCGTTACCTGGTCCCGCTCAATCCGACCTATCCGAAAGCCCTTTTCACCGAGGAATGCCGAATTATCGGCGTAGTGGTTCAGGCGACGGCCAAATTCTAATCAGATCGGTCCTCGCAACGCGTAGGACCGATCTTCATTTCACGCCTGTTCCAACTCCACCAATGCACTGCCTTCGCTGACCATCTCGCCTTCCTGGCAATACAACGCCTTGATAATCCCAGCGTGGGGCGCGCGAATGCTGTGCTCCATTTTCATCGCTTCCAGCACCACCAATTGCGCCCCGGCTTCGACCGTTTGCCCAGCCTCTACCAGCACTCGCACGATGCTGCCGTTCATAGGTGCGGTGAGTCCGCCCTGATGGCTGTGACTGGCTTCGACGGCACTGATCGGGTCATACGACTCGATGTGGCGCAGCTCACCGTCCCATTGCAGATACAGCGCCTCGCCCCGGCGGATTGCCCGATGTTGGCGGTGCAAACCGTTGTGGTCGGTCAGCAGGTATTCACCCTTGAGCTGCGCGGTATGAGCGTCGGCATCACCCAAAGTCAGCGCCCGGTCTTGCCCTTCGCAACTCAAATGCAGGGTGATTTCTGTGGGCAGCCCAATACGCAAACCATTGTTGATCGCCCAAGGCGAACTCAAGTCATCGGCGCGTGAAACAGTCGGTTGGCTTTGTGCGAACGCCTGCGCGGCCGCTTGCCAGAATTCATCGCTGAGGTCTGAAGGTGCTGGCAGCAGTTGTTCCTGATAACGCGGAATAAACCCGGTATCCAGCTCCGCCGCGGCAAATGCCGGATGACCGACGATTCGGCGCAGGAAGTTGATGTTGGTTTTCAGCCCGCCGATGACAAACTCATCGAGCATGCTCAGCAAACGCAGCCGCGCCTGCTCACGGTCTTCGCCCCAGGCAATCAGCTTGCCGAGCATCGGGTCGTAGAAGGGCGAAATCTCGTCGCCTTCTTCGACACCACTGTCGACGCGACGCCCCGGCCCTGCGGCGGATTCGCGATATAACGTCAGACGCCCGGTGGCCGGCAGAAAATCGTTGCCCGGGTCTTCGGCGTACAGCCGCACTTCGATCGCATGGCCGATCAGCGGTACCTGATCCTGGGTCATCGGCAACACTTCACCGCGGGCCACGCGAATCTGCCAGGCCACCAGATCGAGGCCGGTAATGGCTTCGGTGACCGGGTGCTCGACTTGCAGGCGCGTGTTCATCTCCATGAAGAAGAACTCACCGCGCGCATCCAGCAAAAACTCCACGGTGCCTGCACCGACATAACCGATGGCCTGTGCCGAGCGTACGGCGGCTTCGCCCATGGCGCGACGCAGTTCCGGGCTCAGACCCGGAGCCGGGGCTTCTTCGACGACTTTCTGATGCCGACGCTGGATCGAGCAATCACGTTCATTGAGGTACAGACAGTTGCCATGCTGGTCGGCGAATACCTGGATTTCCACGTGGCGTGGCTTGAGCAGGTACTTCTCCACCAACATCCGCGAGTCGCCGAATGACGACTGCGCTTCACGTTGCGCCGAGGCCAGGGCTTCGGCCAGTTGGCTGACGTCCTCGACGACTTTCATGCCTTTACCGCCGCCGCCCGCCGTGGCTTTGAGCAGCACCGGATAACCGATGCGTGCGCAGGCGTCGCGGAAGGTGTCGAGGTCTTGGGCTTCGCCGTGGTAGCCGGGCACCAGTGGCACGCCTGCAGTTTCCATCAGGGCCTTGGCCGCGGACTTGCTGCCCATGGCGTCGATGGCCGAGGCGGGAGGGCCGAGAAAAATCAGGCCGGCCGCTTCGATTGCGCGGGCGAACCCGGCATTTTCCGAGAGAAAGCCATAACCGGGATGAATCGCCTGGGCGTCGCTGGCTTTCGCGGCGGCGATCAGTTTATCGATTTGCAGGTAACTGTCGGCGGCTTTGCTGCCGCCCAGATCAACGCGGATATCGGCTTCGCGGCTGTGCCGGGCATCACGATCGGTGGCGCTGTGCACGGCCACGGTGGTCAGGCCCAGGGCTTTGGCGGTGCGCATCACCCGGCAAGCGATTTCGCCCCGGTTGGCCACCAGCAAGGTGGTGAGAACAGGTGCGCTCATCAACGCGGCTCCTTGAGGATGGTTTCGGCTTGCCAGGTTGGCGAGCGTTTTTGCAGGAAGGCGCGCAGGCCTTCCTGGCCTTCGGGGCTGACGCGGATTCGGGCGATGGCATTTTCGGTGTAGCGTCGCAGCGCCGGAGTCAGCGCGCCATGGCCGACTTCACGCAGCAAGTCCTTGCTGGCGCGCATGGCCGCCGGACTGTTGAGCAGCAGGTTGTCGACCCATTGATCGACTTTCTGCTCCAGTTCAGCCATCGGGTAGCTCTCCGACAACAGGCCGATTTCCCGGGCCCGTTGCCCGCCGAATCGTTCGGCGGTCAAGGCATAGCGGCGTGCTGCGCGTTCGCCGATGGCTTGCACCACGAACGGGCTGATGACCGCCGGTGCCAGGCCGATGCGCACTTCCGACAGGCAGAACTGTGCGTCATCGGCGCCGATCGCCATGTCGCAGCAACTGATCAGACCCAGCGCGCCGCCATAGGCCGCGCCTTGCACCACCGCCACCGTCGGGATTTTCAGCTTGGCGAGGTTGTACATCAATTCCGCCAGTTCCCGGGCGTCGTCAAGGTTGGTGTGGTAATCGAGTTCGGCCGATTGCTGCATCCAGGCCAGATCGGCACCAGCGCTGAAATGTTTGCCGCGCCCACGGATCAGCAGAAAACGCAGGCTGGCATCGCTCGATACTTTGTCCAGCGCGAGGATCAGTTCGCGGATCATTTCGGCGTTGAAGGCGTTGTTCTTTTCTTCACGGCTGAGCCACAGGGTCGCAAAACCCCTTGGATCGCTCAGCAGTTCGAGGGTGTTGAAGTCGCTCATGTTTGTCCGTCTCCACAACTCATGTGGGAGCGGGCTTGCTCGCGAAGAACGATAACGCGGTGCATCAGGTAAACCGCGGTGAATCCTTCGCGAGCAAGCCCGCTCCCACAAAAAATCACATCCGGAACACGCCGAAGCGGCTCGGTTCGATTGGCGCGTTCAGCGACGCCGACAAGGCCAGGGCCAATACATCGCGGGTCTGCGCCGGGTCGATGACACCGTCGTCCCACAGTCGAGCGCTGGAATAATAGGGGTGACCTTGCTCTTCGTACTGATCGAGGATCGGTTGCTTGATCTCGGCTTCCTGCTCGGCGCTGAAACCATGGCCACCGCGCTCGGCTTGCTCACGCTTGACCTGCACCAGCACGCCTGCCGCCTGTTCGGCACCCATCACGCCGATCCGCGCGTTTGGCCACATCCACAGGAAGCGCGGATCGTAAGCCCGACCGCACATGCCGTAGTTACCGGCACCGAAGCTGCCGCCGATGATCACGGTGAATTTCGGTACCTTGGCACACGCCACGGCCGTCACCAGTTTCGCACCGTGCTTGGCGATGCCGCCGGCTTCGTATTTCTGGCCGACCATGAAACCGGTGATGTTTTGCAGGAACAACAATGGAATGCCGCGCTGGCAGGCCAGCTCAATGAAGTGCGCGCCTTTCTGCGCGGCTTCGGCGAACAGGATGCCGTTGTTGGCGAGGATCGCGATCGGGTAACCGTGCAGGTGGGCAAAGCCGCAGACCAATGTCGTGCCGAACAATGCCTTGAATTCATCGAACACCGAGCCGTCCACCAGCCGAGCGATCACTTCGCGCACATCGAAGGGTTGCTTGGCATCCGCCGACACCACGCCGTACAACTCGTCGCTGCTGTACAGCGGCGCGATCGGCGTGCGTTGTTGCAGTTCACCGAGCTTGCGCCAATTGAGGTTGGCGACGCTGCGCCGGGCCAAGGCGAGGGCGTGTTCATCGCTTTCGGCGTAGTGATCGGCAACCCCGGAAATCTTGCAGTGCACATCGGCCCCGCCGAGGTCTTCAGCGCTGACCACTTCACCGGTCGCTGCCTTTACCAGCGGCGGGCCGGCGAGGAAAATCGTTGCCTGCTGACGAACCATGATCGCCTCATCGGCCATCGCGGGTACATAAGCGCCACCGGCGGTGCAGGAGCCCATGACCACCGCAATCTGCGGAATGCCCATGGCGCTCATGTTGGCCTGGTTGAAGAAGATCCGCCCGAAGTGTTCGCGGTCCGGAAACACTTCATCCTGACGCGGCAAGTTGGCGCCGCCGGAGTCCACCAGATAAATGCAGGGCAGGCGATTTTGCTGGGCGATGGTTTGCGCGCGTAGGTGTTTTTTCACGGTCAGCGGGTAATACGAGCCGCCTTTCACGGTGGCATCGTTGGCGACGATCATGCATTCGACGCCTTCCACCCGGCCGATTCCGGCAATCACGCCAGCGGCGGGAACGTCTTCGCCGTACACCGCGTAGGCCGCCAGTTGGCTGATTTCCAGAAACGGCGAGCCGGGATCGAGCAGACGATTGATCCGCTCACGGGGCAGCAACTTACCCCGCGAAGTATGCCGCTCCTGAGCCTTCGGGCCGCCACCTTGCTGCACTTGCGCGAGCAGGGTGTGCAGGGCGTCGACCTGCTTGAGCATTGCCGCGCTGTTGGCCGCGAACTCCGCTGAACGAGGGTTGAGCTGGGTATGCAAAATCATGGGGCTACTCCGTAGCAGCTTCAAGTTGCAAGCTACAAGTTCAAAGCATGAGCACGTTTCCCTCTTGCCGCTTGAAGCTTGTCGCTTGCCGCTGACGAAATTCATTTCGTCTCGTTGAACAGTTCGCGACCGATGAGCATGCGACGGATCTCACTGGTACCGGCACCGATTTCATACAGCTTGGCGTCACGCAGCAGACGACCGGCCGGGAATTCGTTGATGTAGCCGTTACCACCGAGAATCTGGATCGCATCGAGGGCCATTCGGGTCGCGCATTCGGCGCTGTAGAGGATGACGCCGGCGGCGTCCTTGCGCGCGGTTTCGCCGCGCTCGCAGGCCTGAGCCACCGCATACAGGTAGGCGCGGCTGGCGTTGAGTTGGGTGTACATGTCGGCGACTTTGCCCTGGATCAGCTGGAATTCGCCGATGCTCTGGCCGAATTGTTTGCGGTCATGGATGTACGGAACGATCAGGTCCATGCAAGCCTGCATGATCCCGGTCGGGCCGCCCGAGAGCACAACGCGCTCGTAGTCGAGGCCGCTCATCAGCACTTTCACGCCACCGTTGAGCACGCCGAGGACGTTTTCTTTCGGCACTTCGACGTCATCGAAAAACAGCTCGCAAGTGTTCGAACCGCGCATGCCAAGCTTGTCGAATTTGTTGCTGCGGCTGAAACCCTTCCAGTCACGTTCGACGATGAACGCGGTGATGCCATGGGGGCCTTTTTCCAGGTCGGTCTTGGCGTAGATCACGTAGGTGTTGGCGTCAGGGCCGTTGGTGATCCAGGTTTTGCTGCCGTTGAGTACGTAATGGTCGCCACGTTTGTCGGCGCGCAGTTTCATCGAGACCACGTCGGAACCGGCATTCGGTTCGCTCATGGCCAGCGCCCCGATGTGCTCGCCGCTGATCAGTTTCGGCAGGTATTTGCTTTTCTGTTCGTGAGTGCCGTTGCGGTTGATCTGGTTGACGCAGAGGTTGGAGTGGGCGCCGTAGGACAACGCGACCGAAGCCGAACCGCGGCTGATTTCTTCCATGGCGACGACGTGCGCCAGGTAACCCAGGCCCGCGCCGCCGTACTCTTCCGGCACGGTAATACCCAGCAGGCCCATGTCGCCGAATTTGCGCCACAGGTCGGCGGGGAACAGGTTGTCGATGTCGATCTGAGCTGCGCGTGGGGCGATCTCTTTGGCGACGAAGGACTGAACCTGATCGCGCAGCATGTCGATGGTTTCACCGAGGGCAAAGTTCAGGGATGGGTAGCTCATGGGGCACCTTTTGGCTTTTTTGTAGGGTGGGAAGGGCAGTGATTCGGCTCTCACCTTTACGTTAACGTAAGCCTGTGATGAATGGCTGTCAATCACCCTTTACGTTAACGTCAACTTGAGCGAGAGTAGAGCCAGTTCTGAAAGACTGTGGCGAGGGAGCTTGCTCCCGCTCGAGCGCGAAGCGGTCGCAAAATCAGTATCCGAGGTGTGTCAGGCAGCCCCTGACAGCTGATTTCACGACTGCTGCGCAGCCGAACGGGAGCAAGCTCCCTCGCCACACAAGACTCGCTCTTACAATAAAGACAATAGGGGTCGTCATGGATCAACCCAGTGCAAGCCCGCAGCGCAGCTATACCCGTGGTTCCCAGGACAAAGCCTTGCTGGCGATGACCATCGGGCAGGCATTCGATAACACGGTCGCGCAATACCCGAACGGGGAGGCGCTGGTCGTGCGCCATCAGCAGTTGCGCTACACCTGGCAGCAACTGTCAGAGGCCGTCGACCGGCACGCCAGAGCATTTTTGGCGTTGGGCTTGCAGGCCGGTGACCGGCTCGGCATCTGGGCGCCGAATTGTGCCCAGTGGTGCATCAGCCAGTTCGCCAGCGCGAAAATCGGTGTGATCCTGGTCAACATCAATCCGGCTTACCGCAGTTCCGAACTCGAATACGTGTTGAAGCAGTCCGGTTGCCAATGGCTGGTCTGCGCCGGGGCCTTCAAGACCTCCGACTATCACGGCATGTTGCAAGGATTGGTTCCGGAACTGACGGAGCAATCCATCGGCCAGTTGCAGAGCGAACGCCTGCCGGAACTGCGCGGCGTGATCAGCCTGGATGCCCAACCGCCATCGGGTTTCCTGCCGTGGTCGCAGCTGATCGATCTGGCGGCCAGCGTGTCGGTCGAGCAATTGCGCGAACGTCAGGAGAGTCTGCATTTCGATCAAGCGGTAAACATCCAATACACCTCAGGCACCACCGGTTTCCCCAAGGGCGCGACCCTCAGCCACTACAACATTCTCAACAACGGTTACATGGTCGGCGAAAGCCTTGGGCTGACGGCCAATGATCGGCTGGTGATTCCGGTGCCGCTGTATCACTGCTTCGGCATGGTCATGGGCAACCTCGGCTGCGTCACCCACGCCAGCACCATGATCTATCCCAACGACGCCTTCGATCCATTGCTGACGTTGAACACCGTCGCCGAAGAAAAAGCCACCGCGCTTTACGGCGTGCCGACCATGTTCATCGCCATGCTCGATCAGCCCAAGCGCGCCGAGTTTGATTTGTCGAGCCTGCGCACCGGGATCATGGCCGGGGCGACCTGTCCGATCGAGGTGATGCGCCGGGTGATCAATGAAATGCACATGAGCGAAGTGCAGATTGCCTACGGCATGACGGAAACCAGCCCCGTGTCTTCGCAGACCGGTCCGTCAGACGAGCTGGAATTGCGCGTCACCACCGTTGGCCGAACCCAGCCGCAACTGGAAAGCAAAATCATCGACGAGGCGGGCAACCTGGTACCGCGCGGCACCATCGGTGAGCTGTGTACCCGAGGCTACAGCGTGATGCTCGGCTACTGGAATAATCCGCAAGGCACCGCCGAGGCTATCGATGAGGCGGGCTGGATGCACACCGGCGATCTGGCGAGCATGAACGACGAAGGCTACGTCTGCATCGCCGGGCGTAACAAAGACATGATCATCCGCGGCGGTGAGAATATTTACCCAAGGGAGCTGGAAGAGTTCTTCTTCACCCATCCGGCGGTTGCCGACGTGCAGGTGATCGGCATTCCTTGCTCCCGCTACGGCGAAGAGATCGTCGCCTGGATCAAGTTCCATCCCGGCCACAGCGCCACCGAGCAGGAACTGCAAGCCTGGTGCAAGGAGCGCATAGCGCACTTCAAGACACCGCGTTACTTCAAATTCGTCGAGGAATTTCCGATGACGGTGACTGGGAAGATCCAGAAGTTTCGGATGCGTGAAATCAGTATCGAGGAGCTACGCATCAACAAAGACTGACACATAACCAGTGTGGGAGCGGGCTTGCTCGCGAATGCGGTGGATCAATCACCATTAGTATTGACTGACACACCGCATTCGCGAGCAAGCCCGCTCCCACATTTGGATCGAGAAAAACCGGAAGGCAAGAAAGCACAAAGGGGAGCCGAAGCTCCCCTTTAATTTTGTCGTACGTGCTCTTTTTTTATTATTGAGGGGCGGTCTGTTGTTGTTTTTGGTAACCGTGGCCCTTTACCGCTGTTTTTGTCGATCCCCATCCGGGATCAAGAGCAAACGTATTTTTTTGAGCGCTGATCTACTTTTTCGCCAAGCGATCCAACCAGTTCGGGAGCTACCTGAAGGTAGTTTTATTGTTCTCTGCCCGGTTGCGGGTTACTTCGAAAAGCACCCTGAAAAGCACATCCTCTCCAAAAAAATCTGTTAGCTGCGTCTCTGCCGTGTTGTTCTTGTTATGTCAGAGTCGTTACGTCTTATTTTTATTGGTTTGCAGTTTTTATTCTTGTTATGCCATAGAGATAGCAGAAGCCGTGCCAACTTTTTAAAACCCTTTTAAATCAATAGTTTGTGTTTTTCGTAGGGTTTTTCATCCAACCCGAACCCGACAATTTGTTTCCGTGTTACTCGTTCCGCCCACGTTTCAGAACACGCGGTAACACCCGGACACATTCACACTGTCACTGTGCGCTGCGGGCCTTGGCCACGCGCGAACCGGTAGGGCGCCCCAGCACCGCGCAAATCTGCTGGCCGGCTCGAATCAAGGCGTCCAGGTCGATTCCGGTCTCGATACCCAGGCCGTTGAGCAGGTAAACCACGTCTTCGGTCGCGACATTACCGCTGGCGCCCTTGGCGTATGGGCAGCCGCCGAGGCCGGCGATGGAGCTGTCGAATACCGCGATGCCTTCCAGCAGGCTGGCGTAGATGTTGGCCATGGCCTGGCCGTAGGTATCGTGAAAGTGCCCGGCCAGTTTTTCACGTGGCACATCGGCCGAGACCACTTCGAACATTTTGCGGGTCGCGCCAGCGGTGCCGGTGCCGATGGTGTCCCCTAGCGAAACTTCGTAGCAGCCCATCGCATAGAGCTCACGAGCAACCCGGGCGACGTGTTCCGGTGCAATGTCACCTTCATACGGGCAGCCCAGCACGCAGGACACGTAACCGCGCACGCTGACGCCGTGTTGTCTGGCGGCGTCCATGATCGGCACGAAACGCTCCAGGCTTTCGCTGATCGAGCAATTGATGTTGCGCTGGGAAAACGATTCGGACGCTGCGGCAAACACCGCGACTTCCTTGACCCCGGCGGCGATGGCGTCTTCAAAGCCCCGCAGGTTGGGGGCGAGGGCGCCATAGGTCACGCCCGACTTGCGCTGGATCTGCGCGAAAACCTCGGCGGAACCGGCCATTTGCGGCACCCATTTGGGCGAGACGAAACTGCCGACTTCTATATAGCCCAGGCCTGCGGCGGTCAGTGCGTCAACCAGTTGCACCTTGTCTGCAACGCTGATGGGCTGGGCTTCGTTTTGCAGACCGTCGCGGGGGCCGACTTCGACCAGGCGTACGTGGGTGGGTAGGGACATGGAGGATTTCACCTGTAGTAGTGGACGAACGACGATCTACCGTGGGAGCGGGCTTGCTCGCGAAGGCGTCGGGCCAGCCGACATCAGTGTTGAATGACAGACCGCTTTCGCGAGCAAGCCCGCTCCCACATTAAATCGTTGTACGGTTATTGGACCGCCTGCTGGCTCTTGATTGTCTGTTCCAGCGCCTGAGTGCAGCGCTCTTCGGCCGTGTCGAGTTCCAGTTTCATCTGTTCGATGTCCAGCAGTTGCTGTTCGAGCTGTTCCCGACGCTCGGCAATTTTCGCCAGCATGCTGTGCAGTTGCTTGGTGTTACCGCTGGAGGGGTCATAGAGCTCGATCAGCTCGCGGCATTCGGCGAGGGAAAAACCAATGCGTTTGCCCCGCAGGATCAGCTTCAGGCTGACCTTGTCACGGGGCGAGTAAATGCGCTCCTGGCCGCGACGCTCGGGGCTGAGCAGGCCTTGCTCTTCATAGAAGCGAATAGCCCGGGTGGTGATGTCGAGCTCGCGGGCGAGATCGGAAATGCTATAGGTCTGGCTGCTCATGGAAGCGCTCGAAAAAGGTCATGGCGCTAAGCTAATGGCAGGTTGACGTTTACGTCAAGGGGCATGGATCTTCGTTGTTATCACCGGCCTCTTCGCGAGCAAGCCCGCTCCCACAGGTGATCGCGTTCTCTCAGGGGAATGCGATCAATGTGGGAGCGAGGCTTGCCCGCGAAGAACGATGACGCGGTCCAAAGCCCTACACCTTATCGAGCTTCTTCTCATGCGCCGTAACCTGTTGGCACAACTCGATCATCTGCTCGCGCATCCAGCGGTTGGCCGGGTCCTGGTCGGTGCTTTCGTGCCAGTAAAGGTGGGTTTCCACCGGCGGAACTTCTTTGACCGGCAGGTTCACCGCGTACAAGTCATGGCGACGGGCGAAGCGTTCCGGCACGGTCATGACCATGTCGGTCTGCTGCAACACCTGGGACGCCATCAAGTAATGCTGGGAGCGCAGGGCAATCTTGCGCTGGATGCCCATTTTGCCCAGGGCCAGATCGACATAACCCAGACCGCTGCGCCGGCTGGAGATATGAATGTGGGTCAGTGACAGATAATCGTCGAGGGTGAATTTCTCTTTGCCCGCCAACGGATGGCCCTTGCGCATGGCGCACACGTATCGGTCCTCCATCAACTTGACGTGACGCACCTGCGGGTCGGTATTGAGTGGCGCATCCACCGCAAAATCGAGACGTCCGGCCGCCAGTTCCTTGGTGGTCTCACGACGTTTGGACAGGAAGCTCTCGATGATCACCGTCGGCGCCAGGCGTCGCAGGCGCTGGAACAGCGGCGGCAGGATCACCGCTTCGGTGAGGTCAGTCATGCTGATGCGGTAAGTCTTGACCGCCTGCAACGGGTTGAAGATACGGCTTTCCTGCACCGACACCCGCAGCAAGGAGAGGGCGTTACGCACCGGGCCGATGATGTTCTGCGCCATCGGCGTGGGCACCATGCCTTGGGCGGTGCGCACGAAAAGCGGATCGTTGAAGGTCTCGCGCAGGCGGGCCAGAGCGTTCGACACCGCTGGTTGAGTAATACCGACAATCTGCCCGGCGCGCGTCAGGTTGGCTTCGGTGTAGATCGCGTCGAAGACGATGAAAAGGTTGAGGTCGACCTTGCTCAGATTCATTGCGCTGCGCTCTCTGTTCTTGTTATCAGGAAGGGGGCTCGATCAGTCGATCATATATCGGTGATGAATGTTAATACACGCCGAGAATAGGCTAGGTAAATTATCAATGCTGTTCTAGCATCGATTGCATGACCTGAACAACCTCCCTTTAGAAGGTAGCTGCCCATGGATTTCGCTTATTCGCCCAAAGTGCAAGAACTGCGTGAGCGCGTGACCGCGTTCATGGACACCTACGTTTACCCCGCTGAAGCGGTGTTCGAACGCCAGGTCGCCGAGGGCGATCGCTGGCAGCCGACAGCGATCATGGAAGAACTCAAACTCAAGGCCAAAGCTGAAGGCCTGTGGAATTTGTTCCTGCCTGAATCCGAACTCGGCGCCGGCCTGAGCAACCTCGAATATGCGCCATTGGCGGAAATCATGGGCCGCTCGCTGCTCGGTCCTGAGCCGTTCAACTGCTCTGCGCCAGACACCGGCAACATGGAAGTGCTGGTGCGTTACGCCAATGAAGAACAGAAGCAACGCTGGCTCGAACCGCTGCTGCGCGGCGAGATTCGCTCGGCGTTCGCCATGACCGAGCCGGACGTGGCCTCGTCTGATGCCACCAACATGGCCGCCCGCGCTGTGCGTGATGGCGACGAGTGGGTGATCAACGGTAAGAAATGGTGGACCTCAGGGGCCTGCGATCCGCGCTGCAAGATCCTGATCTTCATGGGCCTGAGCAACCCGGATGCACCGCGCCATGCGCAGCACTCGATGATTCTGGTGCCGGTGGATACCCCAGGCGTGAAGATTGTCCGTCCGCTGCCGGTGTTCGGTTATGACGACGCGCCTCACGGTCACGCCGAAGTACTGTTCGAAAACGTACGGGTGCCGTATGAAAACGTCCTGTTGGGTGAAGGGCGCGGCTTCGAAATTGCTCAGGGTCGCCTCGGCCCAGGCCGGATTCACCACTGCATGCGTTCGATCGGCATGGCCGAGCGTGCGTTGGAGTTGATGTGCAAACGTGCGGTCAACCGCACTGCGTTCGGTAAACCCTTGGCGCGACTGGGCGGTAACATCGACAAAATCGCCGACTCACGGATGGAGATCGACATGGCGCGCCTGTTGACGTTGAAAGCCGCGTACATGATGGACACCGTCGGCAACAAGGTGGCGAAGAGCGAAATCGCGCAGATCAAAGTCGTCGCACCGAACGTGGCATTGCGGGTGATCGACCGGGCGATCCAGATCCATGGCGGGGCAGGGGTTTCCAACGATTTCCCGCTGGCCTACATGTACGCCATGCAACGCACCCTGCGCTTGGCCGACGGCCCGGACGAAGTGCACCGCGCGGCGATCGGCAAGTTCGAGATCGGCAAATATGTGCCGAAAGAGATGATGCGTAGCGGTCAGTAAATCCGCGGCGCCTGCCATTCGCGAGCAAGCCCGCTCCCACATTTGACCGCACTCCCTTGAGAGAACTCGGTCACCTGTGGGAGCGGGCTTGCTCGCGAATGCGTCAGACCTTTCACCGCGAGGGTGTCTGGTTCAATACACCCAAACCTCAACCCGCCGATTCTTGATCCGCCCCTCATCCCCGCTGTTGGTCGCCACCGGCATTTCGGCGCCGAAACCGCGAATCTCGCGAAACACCACGCCGCTTTTCACCAGTTCTCGCCGCACCGCCATGGCCCGCAGTTTCGACAGCAGATCGGCCCGCGCCGGGTCGCTCTTGGCGTCGCCAAACCCCACCAGCGTCACCTGCCGATTGGTTTTGTGGTGCTGCTTTATATAGTCGAGCACCCGTGACAGGTCTTGTCGGGCCTTGTTGTCCAGCGTCGCGCTGCCTTCTTCGAAACGGAAATTCACCGTCAGCCGCTGGGCATGGCGACTGAGTGCCTGATAACCCTCAGGCATCAGCGCATTCGGCGTGACGGCCATGGCCTGAACGGTCTGCGCGATAAAGCCATTGGCCGCGACGATCGCCTGGCCTTTGCTGCTTTGGGCAAACTTCACCAAGGCCTTGGCCCAGGGATTTTTCCCATTTGGCGGCAGGTAAAAGAACAGCCGACGAGACAGCGGGTAATCTTCCGTCGCGATCAGGCTAGTGACCGGCAGCATGGCCTGTGAGTCGCCATCGACAATGGCCACGGCTTTGGCCTGGCGTACATAAGGCAAACCGATGAAGCCAATGCCTTGCGGATCCAGACTGACGGCGTCGGACAATTGCTCGCTGGATTCGAAGCGTTTCGCGTTGCCGCTCAGGGATTCCCCACGCGGGCTGAGGACCAGTTCCTTGAATGTGTCATAGGTGCCCGATTGGTCATCCCGCGCGTAAAGATGAATCGTCCCACCGCTGCCGCCGAGTGCTTCCCAGGTTTTCGCTTCGCCGCTGAAGATTCGCGCCAGTTGTACGGTGTTGAGTTGCTTCAGCCGATTGTGCGGATGAAGGATGATTGCCAGCCCGTCGATGGCGATGACTTGCTCGGCAATCGGACTTTTCAGGTCGCCCAGCGGCTCAAGATCCAGCCGTTCGTTGTCCTTGATCGGGCGCGACGAAGCCGCGAGATCGGCCCAGGCGTTTTTCAGGGCTTTGAACCCGGTGCTGGAACCATGGGCCGCGATCTCCACCTCGACCCGGCGTCCCTGAACGGTTTCACCGACGATGCGTTGTTCGTTGGCTTTGTCCGGGGCTTCGCGGTGAATCTTGAGCAAGCCCTGTTCACGCATCAAGCCTTCGACCAGCGCCGGGCCTAATGCCGCGCCAATGGTGTTGGAGCCCTGGATGCGCAACACCGGGCCACGTTCGGGCGTCGGCAAATCGCTGGCCGACACCGTTAACGGCAGCAGGGCGGCGAGCATCGACACAAACAACACGCGCAGCGTCATGCCGGCACCTTATAAGCCTGGGAAAGTGCCGGGAGAATAAGTCAGTAAGGTTTCTGAACGATGACAGATCAAAAGATCGCAGCCTTCGGCAGCTCCTACACTGGGGTGGCGTACATTCTGTAGGAGCTGCCGAAGGCTGCGATCTTTTGCGTCGTTAGCTCAACTCAAGCCAGATAGGTGCGTGATCGGAGGGCTTTTCCATTGCGCGCAAATCGTAATCGACGCCGGCATCCTTCACTCGCGGCAACAAGCCATGGGAGGCCATGATCAGGTCAATCCGCAGCCCGCGCTTGGGCTCATCTTCAAATCCGCGGCTGCGGTAGTCGAACCAGCTGAAACGGTCGGCAACGTCCGGGTTCAAGTGACGGAAGCTGTCCACCAGGCCCCAATTCTTCAGGCGGGCCATCCATTCGCGCTCTTCGGGCAGGAAGCTGCATTTGCCGGTTTTCAGCCAGCGTTTCATGTTGTCCGGGCCGATGCCGATGTCGCAGTCTTCCGGGGAAATGTTCACATCGCCCATCACCACAATCGGCTGGTCGTTGCTGAACCGGCTTTCCAGCAACTGCTGCAAATCGCTGTAGAAACGTTCCTTGGCCGGGAATTTGGTCGGATGATCGCGGCTTTCGCCCTGTGGGAAATAGCCGTTCATGATGGTCACCGGCACGCCATTGGCGTCGGCAAACGTGCCCCAGATGAAGCGCCGCTGAGCGTCGTCTTCATCGGTGGCGAAACCTTTGTACAGCGCAATCGGCTCCTGGCGCGAGAGCAGGGCCACGCCGTAGTGGCCTTTTTGCCCATGGAAATGCACGTGATAACCCAGGGCCTGAACCTCGGCCAGGGGGAACTGGTCGTCGTGGACCTTGGTTTCCTGCAGGCCGATCACGTCCGGTTGATGCTTTTCAATCAGCGCCGCCAACTGATGCGGGCGAGCGCGCAGCCCGTTGATGTTGAAGGAGACGATCTTCATGGTCGGCAGTCCTGGCAAAAGTGCGATGCTAGCTGACATGTAGGAATGGGGCCAGCCTTGGGGTGAGGCGATTCGTTGTGTTCTGTCAGAGATGTGTTGGCAGATCGGGCCTCTTCGCGGGCAAGCCCGCTCCCACAGTATCCGTGTCGTACACAAAATCTGTGAACGCCACTGAAACTGTGGGAGCGTGGCTTACCCGCGAAGGCATCAGCCCGGTCGATGAAGATCCCGGCTTGGTCTATACCTTGTCTGGGGAACTGTGAAGCCACCCAAAGGCTCGTACCAATAAGAACGCGGGCCTTCTGAGCCGCGCCCAGGGAGATCCGCCGCTATGCCCGAAACCTCGACCGCCATTGCCGATATTCACATGCTCGACAGCGGCTATTCCCGTGAAGCCCGCTCCCTGTTGTATCAGGCGTACCGGCACGAGCCGACATTCGGCTATCTGTTCGAGGCCGAGCGCCCCGGTTACGAACAGCGAGTACGGGCGACGGTGCGCGAACTGGTCAAGCAACACTTTCTTCAGGAGTTGCCGGCCATCGGCCTGCTGGTCAATGACCGCTTGATTGGCATTGCTCTGATCGCACCGCCGCAACGCCGCCTGGGCATCACCGAAAGCTGGGCCTGGCGCCTGCGAATGGTGCTCAGCACCGGGTTTCGTTGTACCCGACGCTACCTCGATTACCATGCCGCCGTCATGGCATGCGTGCCGTCCGATGCGGTGCATGTTTTGCCATTGCTGGGGGTTCACCCGCAATTCCAGGGCAAGCACTTTGGCGAACAACTGCTGCAAGCGGTGCATAACTGGTGCGCGGTCGATGAACACTCCCAAGGCGTGATCCTCGACACCGGGAACCCTCGTTATCTGGAGTTCTATAAGCGACAGGGCTATGAGGAAATCGGCGAAGTAGCAGTAGGACCGATTCTTGAACACGTGTTTTTCCATGCAAATCCGCAGGTGTTACAAACGGCAACGGCATAACCGTAGAACTTTCGCGGCAGGTCAGGCTCTATCAGGCCCCCAGGCTCGTGATAGCATCCGCGCTATGAAGTTTTCCGGAAGATTTACCAGTGGCGTACTGATGCTGATCTCCAGCTGCGCGGCGCTGGCGCAAAGTGAATTGGATGTGCGGATCAAACCGTCCAACGATGAACTCAAAGCCAATATAGAAGGCTATATCGGTAGCCTCGGCGATCGCGATGAGGAAGCCTTGCTGCGCTTCAGTCGCGGTGCCGAAGAACAGGCGCGCAAGGCCGCCCAGGCCTTGGGTTATTACCAGCCGCAAATCGACAGCGACGTGAAGGGCGGCAAGACGCCGCGCCTGGTGCTGAACATCGAACCCGGTGAGCCGATCCATTTACGCAATGTCACGGTGCGCATCGAAGGCCCGGCGGCCTCGTTCAAATCCTTCCGTGTACCCCAAAGCGATCTACTGAAACCCGGCGCGGTACTCAACCATGGCCATTACGAGGACGCGAAGCGGTTGATCCAGAACCAGGCCTCGCGCTACGGCTTTTTCAGTGGGCGCTTCACCCGCCAGAAACTCTTGGTGGACCCGCGTGCCGGCGTCGCCGATATCGAATTGATCTACGACAGCGGCCCGCGTTATGCGCTGGGTAAAGTCAGTTTTGAAGGCGACACGCCATTCGACGAAGACCTGCTGCAACGCATGGTGCCGTTCAAAGCGGGTACACCCTATGACTCCGAACTGATCGCCGAACTCAATCAGGCGCTGCAATCGAGCGGTTATTTCGAGGGCGTGCGCGTCGATGCAGCGCCGACCGCGTCCAAGGATGACGTGATCCCGGTGGCGGTCAAACTCCAAACCCGCAAGCCACGGACCATGGGCCTCGGTCTGGGCTTTTCCACGGACGTCGGTCCACGGGCCAAAGCCAACTGGACGCGGCATTGGGTCAATCCCCAAGGGCACAGTTATGGCTGGGAGGCCGAGATTTCGGCGCCACGGCAGAACGTCGGGCTGTTTTACGACGTGCCGCTGGACCCACCGCTGACCGACAAACTGCGCTTTGCCGGCGGTTATCAGAACGAAGAGATCGCCGGCACCGACACCCTCAGCAAACTGCTGACCCTCGGCCCCGAATGGCACAGCAAGTTGCCCAGCGGCTGGCAGCGGGTGGTATCGCTCAAATGGCAGCGCGAGGAATACAAACTCGGTGACGATTCGGGGCTCAGTACGTTGCTGATGCCCGGCGTGAGTTACTCCTACCTAAAAAGCGACAACCGCATCGATCCGCACAACGGTTATCGCCTGCAATTCGAAACCAAAGTCGCCAAGGAAGGATTGGGTTCGGACACCAACTTGCTCTATGGCACGGCGCTGGTCAAAGGCCTGACCACGGTCTTCGACAAACACCGTTTTCTCGGTCGGGTGCAGGTCGGCGGCAGCGCCACCAACGGCTACAAATCGGTGCCGCCGTCCTTGCGCTTCTTCGCCGGTGGCGATCAGAGCGTGCGCGGTTACGACTACCAGAGCCTGTCCCCGGAAAACTCCGATGGCGACCGTATCGGTGGCCGTTACATGGTGGCCGGCAGCGTCGAGTATCAATACTCCGTCGCCGAAAAATGGCGGGTCGCGACCTTCATCGACCAGGGCAACTCCTTCAACACACTCGAACTGCCGAACCTCAAGACCGGCGTCGGTATTGGTGTGCGCTGGGTCTCGCCGGTGGGGCCGATTCGCCTCGACCTGGCCCACGCGATGGACGACGACGGCGGCATTCGATTGCACTTTTCCATGGGGCCTGAGCTGTGAAGCGCGGTTTGAAAATAACGCTGCTGGCGATTCCAGCACTGCTGATGCTGATCGTGCTGACACTGGTCACCGTGCTGGGCACTCCGACGGGCAGTCGCTGGGCGCTCGGGTTTGTGCCGGGTTTGACCGTGGAGAATTTCCAGGGCCGTTTGGGTGGGCAGTGGAGTGCCGATCATCTGGTGTGGCAGCAGGACAGCAGCCGGGTTGAGCTGAACAAAGCGATTTTCGCCTGGTCGCCGCTGTGTCTGATGCGCAGGACGTTGTGCATCGAGCAATTGCAGGCCGAGCAGGTCAGCCTGCAATTCCCGCCGGGCGTGGAAGAGCAAAGCAGCGGGCCGATCAGCCTGCCGGACTTGAAGTTGCCGCTGGCCATCGAATTGGGCGACGTCAAAATCGGCCGCCTGCTGTTCAACGGCAGTGAAGAACTCAAGGGGCTGCAACTGGCGGCGCACTGGACCGAGAAGGGTTTGCAGATCGACTCGGTGCATTTGCAGCGTGATGAACTGAGCCTCAACCTGTCCGGCCTGTTGCAACCGAGCGGCAACTGGCCTCTGACCGCTGAAGGCAAACTGACTTTGCCGTCGCCGGATACCGAACCATGGGCACTGGCCCTGAAGGTCGACGGCGATCTGCTGAAAACCCTGAACCTGAAAGCCGACAGCAGCGGCTATCTGAACGGCCAACTCACCGGCGAGCTGCAACCGCTGGTGGAAAACCTGCCGGCCAAAGTGCGCATCACCGCCGACGGCTTCAAACCCAGCGCCGATCTACCGGATACCCTGCAACTCAATCAACTGGAACTCACCGGCGACGGCGACCTGAAAAACGGTTACCAGTTGCTCGGCAAAGCGACGTTGCCCGCAGAGCAAGGCCCGGTTGCGCTGTTGCTGCAAGGCAAGGTCGACGCCAGGGGCGCGCAGATCGCCGGCCTCGACCTGACGGCCAACGACAAACAAAGCCTCAAGCTCACCGGGCAAGTGGACTGGAGCAAAGGCCTGAGCGCTGAGGCGAAAATCGACTGGCTGGATTTCCCGTGGCGCCGTCTCTATCCGCTGATCGACGAGCCGCAAGTGGCGCTGCGCAGTTTCAACGGTGAGGTTTCCTACACCGACGGCCACTACATCGGTAACTTCAAAGCCGCACTGGATGGCCCGGCCGGGGCGTTCAATCTGAACAGCCCGTTCAGCGGCGATCTGAGCAAAATCCACCTGCCGCAATTCAAACTCGAAGCCGGGCAGGGCAAGGCCGAAGGGCACCTGAATCTGCAGTTCGCCGACGGTATTGCTTGGGACACGGCGCTGGACCTCTCGGCAATCAATCCGGCGTACTGGCTCGCGGAGTTGCCAGGCACCTTGGCCGGTCCCTTGCGCAGCAAAGGCGAGATGAAAAACGAAACGCTCAGCCTGACCGCCGACCTGGACTTGAAAGGCAAGCTGCGCGGGCAACCGGCGGTGTTGCAAGCCAAGGCCGATGGCGGCGGCGAGCAATGGAACCTCAGCGTGTTGCAGATTCGCCTTGGCGACAACAGCATCAACGGTCAGGGCAGCCTGCAACAGAAACTCACCGGCCAGATCGACATCAAGATGCCGCGTCTGGCCCAGCTCTGGCCGCAACTGCGCGGTCAGCTCAATGGCCGGGTCGATGTGGCCGGCACGCTCAAGGCGCCACAAGGCAAGCTCGGTCTGCAAGGCACGCAATTGGCCTTCGAAGACCATCGACTGAAAAGCCTCAATCTGGACGCCACCCTCGACAGCGCCCAGCGGGCGAAAATCGACCTCAAGGGCAGCGGCATCCAGACCGGCGACACGTCACTGGGCACATTGACCGCCAGCGGTCAGGGCGACATCAAAAACCAGAAACTCGCCCTCGATCTGCAAGGACCGAAGTTGAAACTGGCGCTTGATCTCGACGGCGCGCTGGACAAGGGCAATTGGCGCGGGCGTCTGGCCAGTGGGCTGATCCAGGCCGGTGGCCAGGACTGGAAACTGCAAAATCCGGCGAAGCTTGAGCGACTGGCGGACGGCAAAATCAACTTCGGCGCCCATTGCTGGATGTCCGGCCCGGCCAGCCTGTGCGGCGAAGACCAGCGCTTGATGCCCGAGCCGAAGCTGCGTTATCACCTCAAGCAGTTCCCCATCGACAGCCTCGCGCAATGGTTGCCGAAGGATTTCGCCTGGCAGGGCAAGCTCAATGCCGACCTGCAACTGGACTTGCCGGCCAGCGGCCCGAACGGGCTGGTCAACATCGACGCCAGTGGCGGCACCTTGCGTATGCGCGAGAAGGAGCAATGGCTGGACTTCCCGTACCAGACCCTGAAACTCACCAGCAAACTCACGCCAAAACGCATCGACACCGACCTCAACTTTGTCGGCGGCAAGCTCGGTGAACTGATGGTTCAGGCGCAAATCAACCCGCTACCGAAGAACAAACCGCTGACCGGTTCATTCCGCCTCAGTGGCCTGGACTTGTCGGTGGCGCGGCCGTTTGTGCCGATGGTCGAGAAACTTACCGGGCATTTGAGCGGCAGCGGCACATTGTCCGGTGGACTGCTGGCGCCGTTGGTCAATGGCAACCTTGAACTGCGCGACGGGGAAGTCGCCGGGCCTGAACTGCCGATGGCCCTCGAAGCCTTGCAACTTCAAGCGGTGATTGCCGGCGAAACCGTGCAACTGAACGGCGGCTGGAAAAGCGGCAAGACCGGGCAGGGCAACCTCAATGGCAACATCGCCTGGGGCCAGGCGCTGGTGGTGGATCTGGCGCTCAAGGGCTCGCAGTTGCCGGTCACCGTCGAGCCCTATGCCACGCTGGAAGTCGCGCCGGACCTGAAGATCTCCATGAAGGACGACAGACTGGCAATCGTCGGCAAAGTGCTGGTGCCCAAAGGCGAGATCATCGTGCGCGAGTTGCCGCCATCGACTGTCAAGGTCTCCGATGACACGGTGATCGTCGGTCAGCAGACCGAAGAGGGCAAACCGCCGATGGCCATGGCAATGGACATCGATGTGGTGGTGGGGCAGGACAAACTCAGCTTTGCCGGCTTCGGCCTGACCGCCAACCTGCAAGGCCAGGTGCACATCGGCGACAACATGGACACCCGTGGCGAGCTGTGGCTCAACGAAGGGCGTTATCGCGCCTACGGCCAGCGGTTGACGGTGCGCCGGGCACGCCTGTTGTTTGCCGGTCCCATCGATCAGCCGTATCTGGACATCGAAGCGATTCGCCAGACCGATGATGTCATCGCCGGCATTCGTCTGAGTGGCAGCGCCGAGCAGCCGACCACGCAGATCTTTTCCGAACCGGCGATGAGTCAGGAGCAGGCATTGTCCTATCTGGTGCTGGGGCGTCCGCTGAGCACCACCGGTGAAGACAACAACATGCTCGCCCAAGCCGCCCTCGGGTTGGGCTTGATGGGCAGTTCCGGGGTGACCAGCGGCTTGGCCAAGAACCTGGGCATTCAGGACTTCCAGCTCGATACCCAAGGCAGCGGCGCCAACACCGCCGTGGTGGCCAGCGGCAACATTTCGGAAAAACTCAGCCTGCGTTATGGCGTCGGGGTGTTCGAACCGGCCAACACCATCGCCTTGCGCTACAAACTGAGCAAAAAGGTCTACCTCGAAGCCGCCAGCGGCGTGGCCAGTTCGCTGGACATCTTCTACAAGCGGGATTTCTAGCCCTCCTGAAGATCAAAAGATCGCAGCCTTCGGCAGCTCCTACAAAGGCAGCGTACATCCATATTCATGGGTGTACGCGATTCCGTAGGAGCTGCCGAAGGCTGCGGTCTTTTTGCTTTCAGGCGCACCATTTATTAACCAAATACAAAGCAGCCTAACTATTGCGTTGACATTCTCTGCCTAGGCAGTAACATCTCGACATACATTCTCTGCCTAGGCAGCTAATCGGTGGTCAGATGAAGCATTTCACCCCAGAAAATTTCCAGCAGTGCCATCTCGGTCTTTTGCTCGGGCGCGCTGCGCTGCTCAAGGACCGGATCATCGACACGCACATGGAACCCCACGGCATCACCGCCGCGCAGTTCAAAGTGCTGATCATCATGGCCCAGTTCGGTGTCGATACCCCGGCCGAGCTGTGCCGTCACCTGTCGCTGGACAGCGGTTCGATGACCCGCATGCTCGATCGTCTGGAACAGAAAGGTTTCCTCGCCCGCCAACGCTCCGAGGCAGACCGGCGTCAGGTTCAGTTGGTGCTGACCGAACAGGGCCAGCAACTGACCGATCAGTTGCCGCAGATCGGCGCCGACGCCATGAATGAACTGGCCGGCGCCATCACCCCGCAAGAATTGAAAACCCTGGAACAGATCCTGAAGAAAATTCTGGTAGCGGCGGGTGACTCAATCACCCTGCTGCGGGTAGGTGGCCATGAACAGTAAAAGCCTGCGCAGCGGATTGAGCCTGGTGCTGTTGGCCATGAGCCTCGCCGGTTGCGCCAGTTACAGCGGCCTGACCACCGAAGGCGTCAGCCTCGATGCGAAAAATCTCAAGGCCGGGCAATCCCTCAACGGCGTGACCCTGTCGCCTGCGGCGTGGCCAAAAAGCGACTGGTGGAAAAGCCTCGGCGATCCGCAGCTCGACGGCCTGATCCTCGAAGCCCTACACGACAGCCCCGACATGCAAATCGCCGACGCCCGCAGCCATCAGGCCAGCGCCGCTGCCTATGCCGCCGACGCTGCGCGGATGCCGACCCTCGCTGCCAGCGCCGGTGTCAGCCGTTCGCGTCTGGCCCGCGATCAGGACCCGAGCGGGCAGGGCGGCACCTATTCCACCGTGCGTAATCTCGGTGCGAGTTTCAATTACAACTTCGACCTTTGGGGCGGCCAGCGCGATGCCTGGGAAGCCGCATTGGGCCAGGCCCGTGCCGCCGAAGTCGACCAACAGGCTGCGCAGCTGACCTTGTCCGCCGACGTCGCCCGCGCCTACAGCGATTTGGGGCAGGCGCATATCATCCATGACCTGGCCAGCGAAGACCTCAAGCGCACCCAACAAATGCTCGACCTCAGCCAGCGTCGCCTGAGCTCGGGGATCGACAGCCAATACCAGTTCCAGCAGACCGAAAGCCTGGAAGCCAGCGCCGAAGCCAGCCTGATCGACGCCGAGAAACGCCTGCAAAGCGCGAAAATCGCTCTGGCGGTGCTGCTGGGTAAAGGTCCGGATCGTGGTAACGAAATCGTCCGGCCGAGAGTTCTTCAGGCCAGCGCCGTGGCGTTGCCGTCGGTGCTGCCTGCCGAATTGCTCGGTCGTCGCCCGGACCTGGTAGCGGCACGTTGGCGGGTTGAAGCCGCGAGCAAAAACATCGCCGCGGGCAAGACCCGGTTCTACCCCAATCTCAACCTGAGTGCGGCGGCGGGCGTGGAGTCATTGCTGGGCGATGCGATGTTCGGTTCCGCCAGTCGCTTCTTCAACGTCGCTCCGACGATCTCGGTACCGATTTTCGACGGTGGCCGCCTGCGGGCCGACCTCGATTCCCGCGACGCCGATTACGACCTCGCAGTGGCGCAGTACAACAAAAGCCTGGTGAAAGCCTTGGGTGATGTCAGCGACACCATTAACCAGTTGCGCGATATCGGCCGGCAAATCGGCGCCCAGCAGCACGCCACCGACATTGCCCAGGATTCTTACAACACCGTGGTCCAGCGCTACGGTTCCGGCATCGGTAATTACCTGGACGTGCTCAGCATCGAGCAGCAATTGCTCCAGGCCCAGCGTCAACTGGCCAACCTGAATGCCGAGCAGATCGACCTGTCGATTCAACTGATGCAAGCGCTGGGCGGCGGCTTCCAAGGCGAAACCCTGACCGCGGCTAACGCAACCCCAGCCACGCAGCACAACTAATTCAAGGTACCCGTCATGGCCACTGTCGATACATCCCAAGCCCCTGACAACGCTCAAGACGCGAGCAATCCACGTAAGCGCAAAGTGATGCTGTTTGCACTGACCATCGTGGTGATCCTCGTCGGGCTCAGCGTCTGGGGTTATCAAGAGTTTTACGGTCGCTGGAATGAAAGCACCGACGACGCCTATGTGAACGGCAACGTGGTGGAAATCACCCCGCTGGTCACTGGCACCGTGGTCAGCATTGGTGCCGACGATGGCGATCTGGTCCACGAAGGCCAGGTGCTGGTCAACTTTGACCCGAACGACGCCGAAGTCGGTCTGCAAAGTGCCCAGGCCAATCTGGCCCGCACCGTGCGCCAGGTGCGCGGTTTGTACAGCAATGTCGACGGGATGAAAGCCCAGGTCAATGCGCAACAGGCCGAAGTGCAAAAGGCCCAGGACAACTTCAATCGCCGGAAAAACCTCGCTGCTGGCGGGGCGATTTCCCAGGAAGAACTGTCCCACGCCCGTGATGACCTGACCTCGGCGCAGAACGCCCTGGCCAACGCCAAACAACAACTCATGACCACCAGCGCGCTGGTGGATGACACCGTAGTGTCGTCGCACCCGGACGTGATGTCCGCCGCCGCGCAATTGCGTCAGGCGTACCTGACCCATGCCCGCAGCACTTTGATCGCGCCGGTCACCGGTTACGTGGCCAAACGCAGCGTGCAACTGGGCCAGCGGGTCCAGCCGGGCACCGCGCTGATGGCGGTGATCCCGTTGGATCAGCTGTGGATCGACGCCAACTTCAAGGAAACCCAGCTGCGTGACATGCGCATCGGTCAGCCGGTGGACATCGAGGCCGACCTCTACGGCAGCGACGTCAAATACAGCGGCACCATCGACAGCCTCGGCGCCGGGACGGGCAGTGCGTTTGCCTTGCTGCCGGCGCAGAACGCCACCGGTAACTGGATCAAGATCGTCCAGCGGGTGCCGGTGCGGATTCACATCAATGCCGAAGAGCTGGCCAGGCACCCATTGCGGGTTGGCCTGTCGACTCAGGTCGATGTGAACCTGCGTGACCAGAGTGGTCCGGTGCTGGCGCAACAGTCGCCGCAAAAGGCTTCGTTCAGCACCGGCATCTACGACCGGCAGTTGGCCGAGGCCGACGCGATGATCACCCAGCTGATCCATGACAACAGCGCCGCGGTCAGTAAAACCGCGCACCGTTGATTGGTCATCACACCGACCCTGTGGGAGTGAGCCTTTGTGGCGAGGGAGCTTGCTCCCGCTGGGTCGCGAAGCGACCCCAAAAGCTCTGCGACTGCTTCGCAGCCGAGCGGGAGCAAGCTCCCTCGCCACAAAAGCTCGCTCCCATAAGGTCAGCTGCGTCAGTAACAGGCGCCGTGCCAATTAGGTTTCAAAGGATTCGCGATGAGCAATAACGCGTCTTTCACGCCGCCCAGCCTGCTGCTCAGTACCATCGGCCTGTCGCTGGCGACCTTCATGCAGGTGCTCGACACCACCATCGCCAACGTCGCCTTGCCGACGATTTCCGGCAACCTGGGCGTGAGTTCGGAGCAGGGCACCTGGGTCATCACCTCGTTTGCCGTGAGCAACGCCATCGCGCTGCCGCTGACCGGTTGGCTCAGCCGGCGTTTCGGTGAGGTGAAGCTGTTTCTCTGGGCGACGATCCTGTTCGTGCTGGCGTCGTTTCTCTGTGGCATCTCAACCTCGATGCCGGAGCTGATCGGCTTTCGAGTGCTTCAAGGCCTGGTGGCAGGTCCCTTGTACCCGATGACCCAGACGCTGTTGATCGCAGTCTATCCACCCGCCAGGCGAGGCATGGCCTTGGCGCTGCTGGCGATGGTCACGGTGGTGGCGCCGATTGCAGGGCCGATCCTCGGCGGCTGGATTACTGACAGCTACAGCTGGCCGTGGATTTTCTTTATCAACGTACCGATCGGGGTTTTCGCAGTGATGGTCGTGCGCCAGCAACTCAAGGCGCGGCCGGTGGTGACCAGTTACCAGCCAATGGATTACGTCGGTCTGATCACGTTGATCATCGGTGTCGGCGCGTTGCAGGTGATCCTCGACAAGGGCAATGACCTGGACTGGTTCGAATCGAATTTCATCATCATCGGCGCGGCTATTTCAGTGATTGCTCTGGCGGTGTTCGTGATCTGGGAAATGACCGACAAACACCCGGTGGTCAACCTGCGGTTGTTCGCTTACCGTAACTTTCGTATCGGCACCATCGTGCTGGTGGGCGGTTATGCCGGGTTCTTCGGCATCAACCTGATCCTGCCGCAATGGTTGCAAACCCAAATGGGCTACACCGCCACTTGGGCCGGATTGGCGGTGGCACCGATCGGCATTCTGCCGGTGCTGCTGTCGCCGTTTGTCGGCAAGTACGCGCACAAGTTTGACCTGCGACTATTGGCCGGTGGAGCGTTCCTGTGCATTGGTTTGAGTTGCTTCATGCGCGCCGGGTTTACCAACGAAGTGGACTTCCAGCACATCGCGCTGGTGCAGTTGTTCATGGGCATTGGCGTGGCGCTGTTCTTCATGCCGACCTTGAGCATTTTGATGTCGGATTTGCCACCGAGCCAGATTGCCGACGGCGCAGGCCTTGCGACGTTCCTGAGGACCCTGGGCGGTAGTTTTGCGGCGTCGTTGACGACCTGGATCTGGATTCGCCGCGCCGATCAGCACCATGCGTATTTGAGTGAAAGCATTACCACGTATGAGCCGGCGACCCGGGAGGCGTTGAATGCATTGGGAGGGGCGGGTAACCCGGCTTACGCGCAGCTGGATCATGTGCTGACCAGCCAGGCGTATATGCTCTCCACCGTGGATTACTTCACGTTGCTGGGGTGGGCGTTCATGGGGTTGATCTTGCTGGTATGGCTGGCGAAACCACCGTTTGCGGCGAAGGCGGGGCCGGCCTCGGCGGGGCATTGAGGCAAAACGCGGTCAATGTGGGAGCGGGCTTGCTCGCGAAAGCGGTGTGACAGTCAACAGAGATGTTGAATGTGAATCCGCCTTCGCGAGCAAGCCCGCTCCCACAAGGATTTTGTGTTCGGCCGTTAGTTTGCGGGTGCTGCCAGTTGTGGCGGCGGGGTGAAATCAAACGGCGCCAACGCAAACCCTTGTTCATCCACCTGCAACGCCCACCCCTGACGATCCCAATCCCCCAACACAATGCGTTTGGCCGCCTGCTCGCCAATCTGCAACTTGTGGATGGCCGGGCGATGGGTATGGCCGTGGATCAAGGTTTTCACGCCATAGGCCTGCATGACCCGCGGCACTTCTTCCGGTGTGACATCGACAATGTCATTGGCCTTCATCCGCGTCTGCGTCCGGCTTTCATTGCGCAGCTTGCGCGCCAGTTTATGCCGAGTACGCAAGGGCAGATGCCGCAGGATGAACAGGGTGATCGGGTTACGCAGGTAGCGTCGCAGCTTCATATAGCCGACGTCGCGGGTGCAGAGACTGTCGCCGTGCATCAACAGCACCGGCTCGCCGTAAAACTGCACGACACTCGGGTCTTTCAACAACGTGCAGCCGGCCTGTTTGCAGAAGGCCTGGCCAAGCATGAAGTCGCGATTGCCGTGCATCAGAAAAATGGCCGTGCCGCTGTCGCTCAAGTTCCGCAGGGCCTGGCAGATGGAACGCTGGAAAGGGGTCATGGCATCGTCGCCAATCCACGCCTCGAAAAAGTCGCCCAGAATGTACAACGCACTCGCCGAACGGGCGCGTCCAGCGAGCAAATCCAGAAACGCCCGGGTAATGTCCGGGCGCTCCTCTTCCAGATGCAAATCTGAAATCAGCAGTATCACTCAATGATCTCGGCTTTCTCGATGATCACGTCGTCTGCGGGTACGTCCTGGTGGCCGGCTTTGGACGTCGTGGCCACGCCTTTGATCTTGTCAACCACGTCGGTGCCTTCAACTACTTTGGCGAATACGGCGTAGCCCCAACCCTGAGCGGTTTTGCCGCTGTGGTTGAGGAAGCTGTTGTCAGCCACGTTGATGAAGAACTGGGCGGAAGCCGAATGCGGCTCCATGGTGCGGGCCATGGCCACGCTGTACTTCACGTTCGGCAGGCCGTTGTCGGCTTCGTTCTGGATGCTTGGGCGCTTGTCTTTCTTTTCTTTCATGCCTGGCTCGAAACCGCCGCCCTGGATCATGAAGTTGCCGATGACACGGTGGAAAATGGTGTTTTCGTAGTGACCGGCTTTGACGTACTCGATGAAGTTGGCCACGGTGATCGGGGCTTTCTCAGCGTTCAGTTCCAGGACGATGTCGCCGAAGTTGGTGGACAGTTTGACTTGGGTCATGATGGGGACTCTTTTTCAGAAGATACGTTTTCTATGAATTCGTGGGTTTCAGGGCGTTCAGGCCCTCAACCCGTCCGGCCTGTGTCGGCCAAGGCACGCAGTTTAGCGTGCCGGGCGCGAATTTCGAGGCTGTTTTTTATTGGCAACCGATTAAATGCAACCGATTGCCGGCCTGCTCTGTCAGCCACTTGACAGCATCGGCTATGATAAGCCCCTTTGATTTATAACAGCCGCTTTGATTTGGCCAACTGGCCGCGCACTTGTACGTTCAAGGATCCTATGAGCAAGCCCACTGTCGACCCGACCTCGAATTCCAAGACCGGCCCTGCCGTGCCGGTCAATTTCCTGCGCCCGATCATCCAGGCGGACCTGGACTCGGGTAAGCACACGCAGATCGTCACCCGTTTCCCGCCTGAGCCCAACGGCTACCTGCACATCGGTCACGCCAAGTCGATCTGTGTGAACTTCGGCCTGGCAGAGGAATTCGGCGGCGTCACGCACCTGCGTTTCGACGACACCAACCCGGCCAAGGAAGACCAGGAATACATCGACGCGATCGAAAGCGACGTCAAATGGCTGGGCTTCGAATGGTCCGGTGAAGTGCGCTATGCCTCGCAGTATTTCGACCAGTTGCACGACTGGGCGGTCGAGCTGATCAAGGCCGGCAAGGCTTACGTCGACGACCTGAGCCCCGAGCAAGCCAAGGAATACCGTGGCAGCTTGACCGAGCCGGGCAAGAACAGCCCGTTCCGTGACCGCTCCGTGGAAGAGAACCTGGACTGGTTCGCCCGCATGCGCGCCGGCGAGTTCCCGGACGGCGCACGTGTGCTGCGGGCCAAGATCGACATGGCCTCGCCGAACATGAACCTGCGCGACCCGATCATGTATCGCATCCGTCACGCGCATCACCACCAGACCGGCGACAAGTGGTGCATCTACCCGAACTACGACTTCACCCACGGTCAGTCGGACGCCATCGAAGGCATCACGCATTCGATCTGCACCCTGGAGTTCGAAAGCCACCGTCCGCTGTACGACTGGTTCCTCGACAACCTGCCCGTGCCGGCGCACCCACGTCAGTATGAGTTCAGCCGCTTGAATCTGAACTACACCATCACCAGCAAGCGCAAGCTCAAGCAACTGGTCGATGAAAAGCACGTTCACGGTTGGGACGATCCGCGCATGTCCACGCTGTCGGGTTTCCGCCGCCGTGGTTACACGCCGAAATCGATCCGCAATTTCTGCGAAATGATCGGCACCAATCGTTCCGACGGCGTCGTCGATTTTGGCATGCTCGAATTCAGCATCCGTGATGACCTCGACCACAGCGCCCCACGCGCCATGTGCGTGTTGCGTCCGCTGAAAGTCGTGATCACCAACTACCCGGAAGGCCAGGTCGAAAACCTCGAATTGGCGTGTCACCCGAAAGAAGACATGGGCGTGCGCGTTCTGCCGTTCGCCCGTGAAATCTACATCGACCGTGAAGACTTCATGGAAGAGCCGCCGAAGGGCTACAAGCGCCTGGAGCCAAACGGCGAAGTGCGTCTGCGCGGCAGCTACGTGATCCGTGCCGACGAAGCGATCAAGGACGCCGATGGCAATATCGTCGAACTGCGTTGCTCCTACGATCCTGAAACCCTGGGCAAGAACCCGGAAGGCCGCAAGGTCAAAGGCGTGGTGCATTGGGTGCCGGCGGCGGCCAGCGTCGAGTGCGAAGTGCGTCTGTACGATCGTCTGTTCCGTTCGGCCAACCCTGAAAAGGCCGAAGACAGCGCCAGTTTCCTGGACAACATCAACCCTGACTCGCTGCAAGTTCTCACTGGTTGTCGTGCCGAGCCTTCGCTGGGCAATGCACAGCCGGAAGACCGTTTCCAGTTCGAGCGCGAAGGTTACTTCGTCGCGGATATCAAGGACTCGAAACCGGGCGCTCCGGTATTCAACCGTACCGTGACCTTGCGTGATTCGTGGGGCCAGTGATTCAAGGAACAACATAAAGTGCTAACGATCTACAACACGCTCACCAAGAGCAAAGAAGTCTTCAAGCCGCTGGATGGCAACAATGTGCGCATGTACGTCTGCGGGATGACCGTGTACGACTACTGCCATATTGGCCATGGCCGCAGCATGGTCGCGTTTGACCTGGTGACCCGCTGGTTGCGGTTTAGCGGTTATAACCTGACCTATGTGCGCAACATCACCGACATCGAAGACAAGATCATCAATCGGGCGAAGGAGAACGGCGAGCCGTTCAATGTGCTCACTGAGCGCATGATCACCGCTATGCATGAAGATGAGGCTCGCCTCAACATCCTCAAGCCGGACATGGAACCGCGGGCCACCGATCACATCGCTGGTATGCAGAGCATGATCCAGACCCTGATCGACAAGGGCTACGCCTACGCCCCTGGAAATGGCGACGTGTACTACCGCGTCGCCAAGTTCATGGGTTACGGCAAGCTGTCGCGCAAGAAGATTGAAGACCTGCGCATTGGCGCACGCATCGAAGTCGACGAGTCCAAGCAGGATCCACTGGACTTCGTGCTGTGGAAAGCCGCCAAGCCGGGCGAGCCGAGCTGGCCTTCGCCGTGGGGTGACGGTCGTCCGGGCTGGCACATCGAGTGCTCGGTGATGTCCACCTGCTGCCTGGGTGAGACTTTCGACATTCATGGCGGCGGCAGCGACCTCGAGTTCCCGCACCATGAAAACGAAATCGCTCAGAGCGAAGCGGCCACCGGCAAGACCTACGCCAACGCGTGGATGCATTGCGGCATGATTCGTATCAATGGCGAGAAGATGTCCAAGTCCTTGAACAACTTCTTCACCATTCGCGACGTGCTGGAAAAGTACCACCCGGAAGTCGTGCGTTACCTGCTGGTGTCCAGCCACTACCGCAGCGCGATCAACTATTCGGAAGACAACCTCAAGGACGCCAAAGGCGCGCTCGAGCGTTTCTACCACGCGTTGAAAGGCCTGCCGAACGTGGCGTCTGCTGGCGGCGAAGCGTTCGTCGAGCGTTTCACTCAGGTGATGAACGACGACTTCGGTACGCCGGAAGCCTGCGCGGTGTTGTTCGAGATGGTCCGCGAGATCAACCGTCTGCGTGAGAGCGATCTCGATGCAGCGGCCGGTCTGGCGGCTCGTTTGAAAGAATTGGCGAGCGTGCTGGGTGTGTTGCAGCTCGAGGCCGATGACTTCCTGCAGGCCGGTGCCGAAGGGCGGGTCGATGCGGCTGAGGTTGAGGCATTGATCCAGGCGCGGCTGACGGCTCGTGCCAACAAGGACTGGGCTGAATCCGACCGCATCCGCGACCAGCTCACCGCCCTGGGCGTGGTGCTGGAAGACGGCAAGGGCGGGACGACCTGGCGATTGGCTGACTGATCGCTGCGTTTGCTACAAAACAAAACCCGCCTTGTGCGGGTTTTTGTTTGGTGGTTGAAGATCAAAAGATCGCAGCCTTTGGCAGCTCCTACACAGGTCCGCGTCCAACCGCATCATTGTGGGTGAACGAAATCCTGTAGGAGCTGCCGAAGGCTGCGATCTTTTGATCTTCGTTTTTAACCTTCCAACTGGCGCAATCGCTTGTAAAGGGTATTACGACTAACCCCGAGCCTGCGGGCTAAATGCGAAATATTCCCCCCAGCCGCCTGCAACTGCCGATTCAATTCCTCGGCATCATTGAGGTCGACGGTTATCGGCTCCGGCGAATCCACCGGCTCCATCTCCAGATCGACAAAAAAATCATCCGGCAAATGCTCCGGCCGCACGGGTTGTTCCTCGGCCATGGCCAGTGCCACCTGCATCACACTGCTGACCTGACGCAAGTTCCCCGGCCACGGATGACGACTGAACAGCTCCATCACTTCACGGCTCAAGCCCGCCCATTGGCTCGGTTCGCGGTGCTGTTCCCACAGCCGTTTGAACAGCGCTTCCTTATCGCTGCGTTCCCGCAGTGGCGGCAGTTCCAGGGTCAAGCCGCCGATACGGTAATACAAATCCTCACGAAACCGCCCTAACTGAACCTGTTCGCGCAACGAGCGGTTGGTCGCTGAAATGATCCGAATGTCCACCGGGAACAGCTCACTGCTGCCCACCGGTTGCACGCAACGTTCTTGCAATACCCGCAGCAGCCGGGCCTGGGTCGGCAAGGGCATGTCGCCAATTTCATCGAGAAACAGGGTGCCTTTGTCGGCCTTGCGGATCAGCCCGATGCTGCCTTTCTGATTGGCACCGGTGAACGCACCTTTCTCATAGCCAAACAATTCGGATTCCACCAGTTCGGCGGGGATCGCTGCACAGTTGACGGCAATGAACGGCTGTTTGCTGCGTGAACTGGCCTGATGCAAGGCTTTGACGAAGACTTCCTTGCCGACGCCGGTTTCCCCGTGAATTAACAGCGGAATGTCTTTTTCCAGCAAACGCTCGGCCTGGCGCACGGCTTTTTCCACGCGGCTGTCGCCAAAATGCAGGGTATTGAGGCTGATCGCGGCGGGCGCTGGCGCCGTGGGTTCAGCACGCTCAGGTTCAGAAAACAGACGAGCCCGAATCGGCGCCTGTTTCGGCCGTTTCAGCAGGCACTGGAATCGGTTGCGCCCCGAGGCTTGCAGGGCAAACGGCAGGCCGTCCGGCTGGTTCAGCAGTTCGAGCAAAGAGACTTTGAACAGGCTTTCGACGCTGACCCGCGACAGGCTGATGCCCAGCAGGTTGTCGGCCCGGCGATTGGCCGACAGCACCTGACCGGTTTCGTCGAAGATCAGCAACCCGGCCCATTGGCTGTCGAGGTTGTTCAGTCCGGTGTTGAAGGTCAGCTGGAAATGCTGGCCGTGGAACAGGTTGAGAATCAGCCGATTCTCCACGGTCTGGCTCATCATCTTGACCATGCCCAGGGTGTGGGACGGCGGCAGGTAGCTGTCGCTGGACACATCCAGCACCGCGATTACTTTGCGCTCGGCATCGAAAATCGGTGCGGCGGAACCGGTCATGAAGCGGTTGGCCTTGAGAAAATGCTCATCGTGCTCGATGTGCACTGCCTGCTCGCAAGCCAACGCGGTGCCGATCGCATTGGTGCCGCTGCAACGCTCCATCCAGCTGGCGCCAGCGCTGAAACCGCGAGCCAGGCTCGGCTCAATGAAACGCTGGGTACCCCAGGACGTCAGCACCTGGCCCTGATTGTCGGCGAGCATGATCAGGCAATTGGAGTTGCTGAGGATGTTCTCGTAATACGGCAGGACTTCCTGATGGGTGGTCTGCACCAGTGAATGCTGGCTCTCCAGCAACTGGGCGATGCCATCGGCGGGTAGCTGATCGAACGCCGGCGCACTCTGATGATTGAGCCCGAACGCGCGGCAGCGGGACCAGGAGTCCTGGATGATGGCATCGTGGGAGAGCGGCGGGGCAGGCGCGGCCATGGCAGTCGATCTCTGAGCAAGCTTTTATTGTTTTTATGGGTTTTGCAAAACGTTCAGCGCGCCACAAAGCCTCTTTGGGCCGCCGCGATATCACGCCGAAAACAATACCTGTAGGAGCTCCCGAAGGCTGCGATCTTTTGATCTTCGGCGTTTGTACAGACGCTAAAAGTCAAAAGATCGCAGGCTTCGGCAGCTCCTACGGTGGCCGCGTTCATCACGAGATGAATGCGGTGGATCACGCAAAAAGCATCCGTAGAGTGTTGTTCACTATTGTTCATTGTCAATCTTTTAACTGTTCAATTGTTCAGTCGCGGTTGTTCATTTCTGTTCAGCTATGAACGCGGTTTTCCCTCTATTTGAAGGATTTCCAAGCCAGATCAATCGCTTGGAATTTCTGGCACGAATGTCGCTGTAGTGCTCCGGTCGCTTGACTCCAATAATAAAAAGGCCGAGCCATGTCATTAGTCCTGGAGCACGTCAGCCGTACCGTCGAGGGTCAGACCTGGATCGACGATGCGTGCCTTAACTTCGAACCCGGATCGTTCAATGTTTTGCTCGGTCGCACGCTGTCCGGCAAAACCAGCCTCATGCGCCTGATGGCAGGCCTGGATAAACCCGACAGTGGCCGCATCCTGATGAACGGTGTCGATGTCACCCAGCGCCCGGTGCGTTTGCGCAACGTGTCGATGGTCTATCAGCAGTTCATCAATTACCCGACCATGACGGTGTTCGAGAACATCGCTTCGCCGCTGCGCCAGTCCGGCGTTTCCAACGAGTTGATCCAGAGCAAAGTGCTGGACACCGCGAAGATGCTGCGCATCGAGAAATTCCTCAAACGTTATCCTCTGGAACTCTCCGGCGGCCAGCAACAGCGCACCGCCATGGCCCGGGCGCTGGTCAAGGATGCCGAGCTGATTCTGTTCGATGAGCCGCTGGTCAACCTCGACTACAAGCTGCGCGAAGAGCTTCGGCAGGAAATGCGCGAGCTGTTCAAGGCCCGGCACACCATCGCGATTTATGCCACCACCGAACCCAACGAAGCCCTGGCGCTGGGCGGTACCACCACGATTCTTCACGAAGGTCGGGTGATTCAGAGCGGCAAGTCCTCCGAGGTGTACCACCAGCCGCAAACCGTGCTGGCGGCTGAGCTGTTTTCCGAGCCGCCGATCAACCTGATGCCGGGGCGCATTGCCGGCAACGAAGTCAGTTTCGCCAACTTCGTGCACTTCCCGTTGAACGTCGATCTGCGGCCGGTGGGCGAGGGTGAGTTCCGTTTCGGTGTGCGCCCCAGCCACATTTCGCTGGTGCCGAGTAACGACGATGACCTCGAACTGGCGGTGACCGTCGAGGTGGCCGAGATCAGCGGTTCGGAAACTTTCCTGCACGTGCGCAACGAATATTTCCTGCTGGTGCTGCATTTGCCGGGTGTCCATGAATACGACGTCGATGCGCCAATTCGCATCTATATCCCGACCCATAAACTGTTTGTGTTCGATATGCAGGGACGGCTGGTCCAGGCGCCTGGTCGACGCATTGCGAGGGTTGCCTGATGGCCGAAATCCGTTTGCAGAACCTTGCCCACAGCTACACCCCAACGCCGGCCGGCCCTGAGGATTACGCGATTCGCGAGATGGACCACGTCTGGGAGCAGGGCGGTGCCTATGCGCTGCTCGGGCCTTCGGGGTGCGGCAAGTCGACCTTGCTCAACATCATTTCCGGGTTACTCAGCCCGTCCCAGGGCCAAGTGCTGTTCGACAGTAAAGTGGTCAACGAACTGACCCCGGAAAAGCGCAACATCGCCCAGGTTTTCCAGTTTCCGGTGGTCTACGACACCATGACGGTGTTCGATAACCTGGCCTTCCCGTTGCGCAATCAGGGCATGGCGGAAGCGAAAATTCACACCAAGGTGCAGGAAATCGCTGAAGTCCTCGATCTCCAGGCACTGCTGTACAAAAAGGCGCGCAACCTCACCGCCGATGAAAAACAGAAAGTCTCCATGGGCCGTGGGCTGGTGCGCGATGACGTGTCGGCGATTCTCTTCGATGAACCGCTGACGGTGATCGACCCGCACCTGAAGTGGAAACTGCGGCGCAAGCTCAAGCAGATCCACGAGCAGTTCAACATCACCATGGTCTACGTCACCCACGATCAGCTCGAAGCTTCGACCTTCGCTGACAAGATCGCCGTGATGTATGGCGGCCAGATCGTGCAGTTCGGTACGCCACGGGAATTGTTCGAACGGCCGAGCCACACCTTTGTCGGCTATTTCATCGGCAGCCCGGGGATGAACCTGATCGAGGTCCAGCCACAAGCCGGCGGTGTCGGTTTTGCCGGGACTCACTTGCCATTGTCCGACACGATGCAGAAACGAATCGCCGAGTCCGAATGGAAAACCCTGAAGGTCGGCATCCGTCCGGAGTTCGTCCATGTGTGGGACGAACCCTGTGATGAAGCAATGCAGGCACAGGTCCTACACGTCGAAGACCTCGGTACCTACAAGATCATGACCCTGAACCTAGACGGCGCGCCGCTGAAAGTACGCCTGGCCGAAGACAAACCAGTGCCTGAAGGCACGGCGCACATCAGTTTTCCGGCGCAATGGCTGATGGTCTATGCCGATGATTACCTGTTGGAGGTGCGGCCATGAACAAGGTGCAGAACAACAAGGCCTGGTGGCTGGTGTTGCCGGTGTTCCTGCTGGTGGCATTCAGTGCGGTGATCCCGATGATGACGGTGGTCAACTACTCGGTGCAGGACATCTTCGACCAGTCCAGCCGCTACTTCGTCGGTGCCGACTGGTACAGGCAGGTGCTGCTCGATCCACGGCTGCATGACTCGCTGCTGCGCCAGTTCATCTACTCCGGCTGCGTGTTGTTGATCGAAATTCCATTGGGTATCGCCATCGCCCTGACCATGCCGATCAAGGGCCGCTGGTCGTCGCTGGTGCTGATTATTCTGGCGATTCCGCTGCTGATTCCGTGGAACGTGGTCGGCACCATCTGGCAGATTTTCGGCCGGGCCGACATTGGCTTGCTCGGTTCGAGCCTCAACGCCATGGGCATCAACTACAACTATGCGGCCAACACCATGGATGCCTGGGTCACGGTGTTGGTGATGGACGTCTGGCACTGGACGTCGCTGGTGGCGCTGTTGTGTTTCTCCGGTTTGCGGGCGATTCCGGACGTGTATTACCAGGCGGCGCGAATTGATCGGGCGTCGGCTTGGGCGGTGTTCCGACACATCCAGTTGCCCAAGCTCAAAAGCGTGTTGCTGATCGCGGTGATGCTGCGGTTCATGGACAGCTTCATGATCTACACCGAACCGTTCGTGCTGACGGGGGGCGGTCCGGGGAATGCCACGACTTTCTTGAGTCAGACCTTGACCCAAATGGCCATCGGGCAATTCGACCTCGGCCCGGCGGCAGCTTTCTCGCTGGTGTACTTCCTGATCATTCTGTTGGTGTCGTGGCTGTTCTACACCGCCATGACTCACTCTGACGCCAATCGGTGAGGCCCGCCATGAGCAAGAGAAAGCTTATCCCGTTGCTGATCTACATCCTGTTCCTGCTGGTGCCGATCTACTGGCTGCTGAATATGTCCTTCAAGAGCAACACCGAAATCCTCGGTGGTCTGACGCTGTTTCCCCAGGATTTCACCTTCGCCAACTACAAAGTGATCTTCACCGACCCTAGCTGGTACACCGGTTACCTCAACTCGCTGTACTACGTGAGCCTCAACACGGTGATTTCCCTGAGCGTGGCGCTGCCGGCGGCGTATGCGTTTTCACGCTATCGTTTCCTCGGCGACAAGCACCTGTTTTTCTGGCTGCTGACCAACCGCATGGCGCCACCGGCAGTTTTCCTGCTGCCGTTCTTCCAGTTGTATTCCTCGATCGGGCTGTTTGACACCCACATCGCGGTGGCGCTGGCTCACTGTCTGTTCAACGTGCCGTTGGCGGTGTGGATTCTTGAAGGCTTCATGTCCGGCGTTCCCAAGGAAATTGACGAAACCGCCTACATCGACGGCTACAGTTTCCCCAAGTTCTTCGTGAAGATCTTCGTCCCGCTGATCGGCTCCGGGATCGGCGTCACGGCGTTTTTCTGCTTCATGTTTTCCTGGGTCGAGCTGCTGCTGGCGCGAACTCTGACCTCGGTGAACGCCAAACCCATCGCGGCGGTGATGACCCGCACGGTCTCGGCGTCCGGCATCGACTGGGGGGTGCTGGCGGCAGCGGGGGTGTTGACCATCCTGCCGGGCATGCTGGTGATCTGGTTTGTTCGCAACCACGTGGCCAAGGGCTTTGCCCTGGGCCGGGTATGAGGAACTGATGATGGAATGGATGAGTTGGACTGGCCCCACGGCGGCGTTCTTCAGTGTCATTGCCTTGACGCTGGCGGGCATGACGACCTGGGAATTGCGTTCGCCGAGTATCCCTCGGCGTGGTTTTTTGCCGATTGCCACTACCCGTGGTGATCGGCTGTTTATCGGTCTTCTCGGCAGCGCCTACCTGCATTTGCTGGTAATCGGCGTCACCGACTGGAGCATCTGGGTGGCGTTCGCGTTGTCCCTGGTGTGGCTGTTGGCTGTGATGCGTTGGGGCTAGTCGAAATCGATCGGCATGCATGTCCCGAAACCTAAACAGGAGGTCTCTATGTTCGACAAAAACAATAAGCTGCGACATAGCGTTTCATTGGCAGCCATGCTGGCACTCAGCGGGTTGAGCGCTGCGGCCTGGGCCGATGCCTATGAAGACGCCGCCAAGAAATGGATTGGCAGCGAGTTCAAACCGTCCACCCTGACCGAAGCCCAGCAACTCGAAGAGCTGAAGTGGTTTATCAAAGCGTCCGAGCCGTTTCGCGGGATGAGCATCAAGGTGGTTTCGGAAACCATCGCGACCCACGAATATGAATCCAAAACCCTGGCCAAGGCCTTTACCGAGATCACCGGGATCAAACTGACTCACGACCTGCTGCAAGAAGGCGACGTGGTGGAAAAGCTGCAGACGCAGATGCAATCGGACAAGAACATCTATGACGGCTGGGTCAACGACTCGGACCTGATCGGTACGCACTTTCGCTACGGCAAAACCGAATCGATCACCGACCTGATGGCTAACGAAGGCAAGGCCTACACCTCACCGACCCTGGACATCAAAGACTTCATCGGCATCTCGTTCACCACCGCGCCCGACGGCAAAGTCTATCAACTGCCCGACCAGCAGTTTGCCAACCTTTACTGGTTCCGCGCCGACTGGTTTGAACGGGCGGATCTGAAGGCGAAATTCAAAGAAAAGTACGGTTATGAACTGGGCGTGCCGGTGAACTGGTCGGCCTATGAAGACATCGCCAAATTCTTCAGCGAAGACGTCAAGGAAATCGACGGCAAACGCGTCTACGGCCACATGGACTACGGCAAGAAAGATCCGTCCCTGGGCTGGCGCTTCACCGATGCCTGGTTCTCCATGGCGGGTGCCGGCGATAAAGGCATACCCAACGGTTTGCCGGTGGACGAATGGGGCATCCGCGTCGAGGATTGTCATCCGGTCGGCTCCAGTGTGACCCGCGGCGGCGATACCAACGGCCCGGCGGCGGTGTATGCGACCACCAAGTACGTAGACTGGATGAAAAAATATGCCCCACCGGAAGCGGCGGGCATGACCTTCTCCGAATCCGGGCCGGTGCCGTCCCAAGGCAACATCGCCCAGCAGATCTTCTGGTACACCGCGTTTACCGCCGACATGACCAAACCGGGCCTGCCGGTGATGAACGCCGACGGCACGCCGAAATGGCGCATGGCCCCCTCGCCGAAAGGCCCGTACTGGGAGGAGGGCATGAAGCTCGGTTATCAGGATGCCGGCTCCTGGACCTTCCTCAAGTCCACGCCTGAAAAGCAAAAACTCGCGGCCTGGCTGTACGCGCAGTTCGTGACCTCGAAAACCGTATCCCTGAAGAAAACCATCGTCGGCCTGACGCCGATTCGCGAGTCGGACATCAACTCACAAGCCATGACCGACCTGGCACCGAAACTCGGTGGTCTGGTGGAGTTCTATCGCAGCCCGGCCCGCGTGCAATGGACTCCGACCGGGACCAACGTGCCGGACTATCCGCGTTTGGCGCAACTATGGTGGAGCCATATCGCGGAAGCGGCCAGTGGCGAGAAAACGCCGCAACAGGCACTGGACGGTCTGGCCAAGGATCAGGATGCGATCATGACCCGTCTGGAACGCTCCAAGGTACAACCGACCTGCGGGCCGAAAATGAATCCGGAGCGGGATGCGCAGTACTGGTTCGATCAACCGGGTGCGCCGAAAGCGAAACTGGCAAACGAGAAGCCGAAGGGCGAAACCGTGAGCTATGCCGAACTGCTGAAGTCGTGGGAGGCGGCGCGTAAGTAAACAGCGAGACCGCGAGAGGCAAAACGGCACCGAAAGGTGCCGTTTTCATTTGTGCCTGTTGGGCCGCCTTCGCGAGCAAGCCCGCTCCCACAGTGGATCTCCAGTGAATACACCATGGGGGGAGCTCCTTCGATTAACTGTGGGAGCGGGCTTGCTCGCGAAGACGTCATTGAGTACACCGCAAACACTTCAGGTCAGCGCCGCCAGTTGTTCAACCGTCTCCGGAAAACGCTCGACCAGCCGGATCAACGTTGTCGCCTGAGCATTAGGTTTCGCCCGTCCTTGCTCCCAGTTCTCCAGCGTCCGGGTATTCGTACGCAAATACATCGCGAATACCGAACGGGAAAGGTTGAGCTGTTGGCGTATGGCTACCACTTCCTCGGCAGTAATTGGTACCAGTTTTGGCAATTTGACCTTGTGGGTTCGCAGCGTGACCTTGCCTTGGCGCTCATCGGCCAAGGCGTCAAGGCCTTCCATCAGTTCGGCAAAAATGTCACGTTTCATAGTGGGATCTCGTGTTGATTTCGCTATATAGAGTTTGTCTGAAAAGTTTCTTCTGGGAAGGCGACAAGTCGTCTTGCTCGTTTTTGCTATATACGGTGAACAGCCAGAATTGATCAAAACCCGACCACCAGTAATAAATCACCCTTAGTCCACTGCGCTTGCCTTTGCCTCGTCGCTGGTCGGAGAAACGGACCTTTCGCAACCCGCCCATACCTTCCACCAGGTCGCCGGTTTCCGGGTTTTTCAGCAGCTCCAGTTGAAAGCTGCGAAACAGTTCGTCGTCCAGGTAGTCATTTCTATGCTTTTGAAATGCGGGTAATTCGATAAAAAGAGCGTCCATGTTCTGTACGTTACCTGCGTATATTTCTATCACAAGAATCGAATAGGTCAAGGCTTCTGTGCCTGCCAATTCGGTCAAGTCATTACATTAATGTCGAAGGCGAGATCGGGATGTAGGACGCGGCTGATTCCCCCGCGAGGCGATTCTGGATATCGGGGGAGGAGAGGGGCGAGGTGGGCCGGTTAAACCAGAATTGCTAAATCTGTGTACCTGGCCACCAATGGGTCGGCGGTGAGCAGTTTCATTGGCTCTGTCATGGCCGTTGCAACAATGAGCCGATCAAATGGGTCACGGTGGTGATGTTCGAGGTCCTTCACTGCTATGGCATGTTCTGAGGTCACTGGTAGTTCGATGAAACCGCTTTCGAGGCTGTACTGCCGGATTTCCTCCAGGTCAACGTCTAGCTTTCCTAGTCCAACCTTGATCGCCATCTCCCAGAATGTCGCTGCACTGATGTAAATATCGGCTGCGTTCTCAATTAGCTTTCTGGCTTTGCCAGATAGTTTGGGGTCATCACTGAGCGTCCAAAGCAAGATGTGTGTGTCGAGCAAAACCCTCATTCCTGGGTCCCCTCAAAAGCATCCAGCATTTCGTCGGGAAGCGGCGCGTCAAAGTCGTCAGCGAGAACCAGTTTGCCTTTCATTGCACCAATACGACGTCCGCAGGGCTTGCCCACGGGGACTAATCGGGCAAGGGCTCGCCCATGTTTGGCAATAGTGATGATCTGCCCGGCTGCCGCGTCATCGACGAGCTTGGACAAATTGTTTTTTGCTTCGGCTAATGGAACGATGATCATAAGTTCTCCTGCATATTCTGGACAAATATAGCCAGAATATTTGGAGGCGGCAAAGGGGAGAGGACGATAGGTCAAACTGCTATGTGCCGAGTGAGGGGGGAATTCAAAACCATTTTCCGACCTCGAAAGAATTTCTAGCTTCATGGGATGCTCCTGATTAACTCTTCACCACCTTAGCGCTCAGCAGCAACTGCCGGATGTCAGCCAATGCTGATGTCTTCGCAGTCCCTTTCCGAAGAAAGGGGAGACAATCCCCTAAACGCAAAAACGGCACCCGAAGGTGCCGTTTCTGTTTTCTACCGAGTATCGCTTACGCGATCAACCCGCCAACCCCGATTGTTGAACCAGGTTCAGCAGCGGCTGTGGGTACAGGCCGAGGAAGAACGCCAGTGCGGCAATCGCCAGCAGCATCACGCCGCCTGCACGTTGTTCCCAGTGCAGTTGCGCGTCGTGGCGACGCAGGTTTGGTTCAATCAGGTACAGGGTGACCATCACACGCAGGTAGTAGAAGACGCCGATGGCGCTACCCAGTACCAGGGAGCCGACCAGCCACCATTGCTGCGACTCGACACCGGTGGCGATGATGTAGAACTTGCCGATGAAGCCCGCGGTCAGCGGGATACCGGCCAGGGACAGCATCATCACGGTCAGGACGGCGGTCAGGTACGGACGGCGCCAGAACAGGCCGCGGTATTCGTACAGGGCATCCGCGTCACGGCCGTTGTACGGCGAGGACATCAGGGTGATCACGCCGAATGCACCAAGGCTGGTGATCACGTAAGTGACCAGGTACACGCCGATGGCTTCCACGGCCAGGCCTTTGCTCGCCACCAGGGCGATCAGCAGGTAGCCGAAGTGGGCGATGGACGAGTAACCCAGCAGACGCTTGAGGTTGCTCTGGGTCAGTGCCAGCAGGTTACCGAACAGGATCGACGCGATGGCGATGAGGGTCAGCACGTCGCTCAGCACGCCACTGCTCGCCGCTGGCGAGATCTGGAACAGACGCACCATCACCGCGAACACAGCGACTTTCGACGCGGTGGCCAGGAACGCTGCCACCGGTGCCGGAGCACCTTCGTAAACGTCCGGGGTCCAGAGGTGGAACGGTACCAGCGACAACTTGAACGCCAGGCCGATCAGCATCATGCCCAGGCCCAGTTGAGCCAGCGAACTTGGCAGGCCGGTGGCCGCCAGGGCCTGACCGATACCGTTGAAGCTCAGGCTGCCGGAATCGGCGTAGAGCAAGGCCATACCGAACAACAGGAACGCGGAACCGGCAGCCGACAGCACCATGTACTTGATGCCGGCCTCCAGCGAACGCTTGTTGAAGAAGGCATATGCCACCAAACCATAAACCGGTACCGAGAGCAGTTCGAGACCGACGAACAAGCCGGCCAGGTGCTGCGCGCTGACCAAGACCAGGCCACCGGCGGCGGACATCAGGATCAGCAGGTAAAGTTCTTCACGGTTGCCCGGGTAACCCGAACCGCCATCGCCGAGGTAGGCGTGGGCGAGGGTCACACAGGCGAGGGTGGCGACCAGGATCAGCGCCATGTACAAGCAAGCGAAGGTGTCGATCTGCAGCAATGGCGTCACGGCCAGCGGCGCGACTTTCAGGGCTGGCAGGATCGACAGCAAGGCCAGGTTCAAACCTGCCACCGACAGCAGGAAGGTCTGGGAGTGGTTGCGGCGCCATGCGATAGCCAGCATCACCACGATGATCGTGGCGCTGGTGATCAACAACGGCGCAAGCGCGATAAAGTGTTGAGTCGTGAATTCCATAGCGCTCTTACCGGGCCGAAGCGAGTTGAGTGAAGGCGGTGCCGAGCCACTGCTGCACGCCATGCATCGTCGCGGCAGAGGTATCGAGGAACGGCTGCGGGTACACGCCGATGTAGATCAGCAGCGCCGCAAGCCCAACCACCATGATCAGTTCGCGACCGTCCATGCCATGCAGCACTGCGTCCGATTTCGACGGACCGAAGAAGGCACGGTGGATCATGATCAGCGAGTAGACCGAACCGAACACCAGGCCGGACGTCGCAATCACGGTAATCCATGGCGAGCTGGCAAAGGTGCCGATCAGGATCAGGAACTCGCCGACAAAGTTACCGGTCGCCGGCAAGCCCAGAGACGCGGCGGCGAAGAACAGGCTGAGGGCCGGCAGATAGGCAATCTTCGACCACAGGCCACCCATTTCACGCATATCGCGGGTGTGGGTACGCTCGTACAGCTGACCGGAGAGGATAAAGAGTGCCGCGGCCGACAGACCGTGCGCCAGCATCTGCATCACTGCGCCCTGCAGCGCCAGTTGGCTGCCGGAGTAAATGCCGATCAGTACGAAGCCCATGTGGGAAACGGACGAGAAGGCAATCAGACGCTTGATGTCGGTTTGTGCGAAGGCCAGGAACGCACCGTAGAAGATCCCGATCAGACCCAGGGTCATGGCGAACGGTGCGAACTCGGCCGAGGCATTCGGGAACAGCGGCAGGGCGAAACGCAGCAGGCCATAGGCCGCAGTCTTCAACAAGATACCGGCCAGGTCCACGGAACCCGCGGTCGGTGCCTGGGCGTGAGCGTCAGGCAGCCAGGAGTGGAACGGCACCACGGGCAGCTTGACCGCGAAGGCGATGAAGAAGCCGAGCATCAGGATGTACTCGGTGGTCATCGACATCTTGGTTTTCAACAGGTCGGCGTAGTTGAAGGTAATCACGCCGGTGTCGTTGAAGTTGACCAGTACCAGACCCAGGATCGCCACCAACATGATCAGGCCGGAAGCCTGGGTGAAGATGAAGAACTTGGTCGCCGCGTAGATCCGGGTTTTCTTGCCGTCCGAAGAACTGTGACCCCAGAGCGCGATGAGGAAGTACATCGGCACCAGCATCATTTCCCAGAAGAAGAAGAACATGAACAGGTCGAGGGCGAGGAACACGCCAACGACACCGCCCAGAATCCACATCAGGTTCAAGTGGAAGAAGCCCACGTGACGCTGAATCTCTTTCCAGGAGCAGAGTACCGAGAGGACACCCAGCAGGCCGGTCAGCAGGATCATCAATAGCGACAGGCCGTCGAGGGCCAGGTGCACGTTGATGCCGAAACGCTGGATCCAGACGTGTTTGAACTCAATCACCCAGGTCGGATCGGCGCCAGGCGCCGGTGCAAATGAATAGTCACCGTTGGCCCACAGCCAGAGGCCGAGGGAGAGCAGCAGGGACATGGTGATCAGCGCAATCCAGCGGGGGAGGGTGGCGCCGAAGCGCTCACCCATCCAGCACAGCAGGCCGCCGATGAAGGGGATCAGGATTAGCCAGGGCAGAATCATGACGGGCTCGTTTCCTTTCGCAAGTTCGCAAGGTTCATATCAGACCGCTACCAGCACGACGGCGCCGATTACCAGCACGGCACCAGCAGCCATCGAGGCGGCATACCAACGCAGTTGACCGGTCTCGGTGCGGCTCAGGGCGGTGTGACCGCCTTTGGCCATACGCGGGATCAGACCGATGGTCTGGTCGAGCGGGTCTTTGCGCAGAATGTGGCTGATCGCAAGGTAAGGCTTGACGAACAGTTTGTCGTAGATCCAGTCGAAGCCCCAGGCAGCGAACCACCAGGCCGAAAGGAAGCGGCCGACGCCGCTGTTGGCGATGGCGGTGACGAAGCGACGCTTGCCGAGGAACAGCAGCGCGGCCAGCAGGATACCGGCCAGGGCGATGGCGCCCGAGGCGATTTCCAGACTGTGCTTGGCGTCGCCGCCGGCATGGCCGACGCTTTGCGGCAGTACACCGTGCAACGGCGGAACGATCATCGCGCCGACAAACGTCGACAGTACGATCAGCACCGACAGCGGCAGCCAGTGAGCAATGCCGTGACCGGCGTGGGCTTCGGTCTTCGCTTCACCGTGGAACGCGATGAAGATCAGGCGGAAGGTGTACAGCGAGGTCATGAAGGCACCGACCAGGCCGGCATAAAGCAGACCCTGGTTACCGCTGGCGAACGCTTCCCAGAGGATTTCATCCTTGGAGTAGAAGCCCGCGGTCACCAGAGGCAAGGCCGCCAGGGCCGCGCCGCCGACGATGAAGCTGGCGTAGGCCAGTGGCAGCTTCTTCCACAGGCCGCCCATCTTGAAGATGTTCTGCTCGTGATGGCAGGCAACGATCACCGAACCGGAAGCAAGGAACAACAGCGCCTTGAAGAAGGCGTGGGTCATCAGATGGAAGATCGCGCCTTCCCACGCACCTACGCCCAGGGCCAGGAACATGTAGCCGATCTGGCTCATGGTCGAGTAGGCGAGGATCCGTTTGATGTCGGTCTGCACCAGTGCGGCAAAACCTGCCAGTACCAGCGTCACGCCACCCACGACACCGACCAGGTGCAGAATGTCCGGCGCCAGGGCGAACAGACCGTGGGTACGGGCAATCAGGTAAACACCGGCGGTCACCATGGTCGCGGCGTGGATCAGTGCCGAAACCGGAGTCGGGCCGGCCATCGCGTCCGCCAGCCAGGTTTGCAGCGGCAGTTGCGCGGATTTACCGACAGCGCCGCCCAGCAGCATCAGGGTCGCCAGCACGATCCAGAAGTCGCCGGCCTTGAAATGCTCAGGCGCCTTGACCAGCAGTTCCTGAATGTTCAGCGTGCCCAACTGCTGGAACAGGATGAACAGGCCGATGGCCATGAACACGTCGCCGACGCGGGTCACGATGAAGGCTTTGAGTGCCGCGTTACCGTTGTTGCGGTTGCTGTAGTAGAAACCGATCAACAGGTAGGAGCACAGGCCCACGCCTTCCCAGCCGAAGTACACGAACAGCAGGTTATCGGCCAGGACCAGGAACAGCATGCTGGCGATAAACAGGTTGGTGTAGGCGAAGAAGCGCGAGTAACCGGCTTCACCGCGCATGTACCAGGACGCGAACAGGTGGATCAGGAAGCCAACGCCGACCACCACACCCAGCATGGTCAGGGACAGACCATCCAGGTACAGCGCGAAGTTAGGCGTGAAGCCTTCCACCGCCATCCACTGCCACAACACCTGGGTGTAGTGACCGCCTTCAGGGGGCGCAACGTTGAACTGCCAGATGATGTAGGCCGTGACGATTGCCGACAGGCCAATGGAGCCGACGCCAATCAGCGCCGAAAGGTTTTCCGAGAGGCGTCCACGGGAGAACGACAGCAGCAGGAAACCAATGAGAGGGAATACGAAAGTCAGATAGAGAAAGTTCATCCGCGCATCTCGCTGGCAGCGTCGATATCGAGAGTGTGGAAGCGGCGATACAGCTGCAACAGAATCGCCAGGCCAATACTGGCCTCGGCGGCTGCCAGGCTGATCACCAGGATGAACATGATCTGTCCATCCGGTTGGCCCCAGCGGCTACCGGCAACGATGAACGCCAACGCGGAGGCATTCATCATGACCTCCAGGCTCATCAGCACGAAGAGAATGTTGCGCCGAACCATCAGGCCGACCAGACCGAGGCAGAACAGGATGCCGGCGACCGCCAGACCATGCTCCAAAGGGATAGCAGGCATCGTCATTGCTCCTTGGCTTCGTTGCGGCCCAAGTGGAATGCCGTAACCGCTGCGGCGAGCAGCAGCATCGAGGCGAGTTCGACCACCAGCAGATACGGACCGAACAGGCTGATGCCCACGGCCTTGGCGTCTACGGTGGTGTGGCCGATGGCCTGACCGCTGGCATCGCTGAACAGCACATACAGCAGTTCAACCAGCAGCAGGGTGCCGAGGGCGACCGGGCCCAGCCAGATGCCGGGCTTGAGCCAGACGCGCTCTTGCTGAACCGAGGCCGGGCCCAGGTTCAGCATCATTACCACGAACACAAACAGCACCATGATGGCGCCGGCGTAGGCGATCACTTCCAGTACACCGGCAAACGGTGCGCCGAGGGCGAAGAACGTCATGGCCACGGCGATCAGCGAAATGATCAGGTAGAGCAGGGCGTGCACGGGGTTGGTGTTGGTGATCACGCGAAGCGTGGACACAACAGCGATACCCGATGCGAAATAGAAAGCGAATTCCATCTTTCTTCCTTAAGGCAGCAAGCTCTTCACGTTGATCGGCTGGGCTTCATTCTGCGCGGCGCCTTTAGGCTTACCGGCAATCGCCATACCTGCAACACGATAGAAGTTGTAATCAGGGTTTTTGCCGGGGCCGGAGATCAAAAGATCTTCTTTCTCGTACACCAGGTCCTGACGTTTGAACTCGGCCATTTCGAAATCCGGTGTCAGCTGGATCGCGGTGGTCGGGCAGGCTTCCTCGCAGAGGCCGCAGAAAATGCAGCGCGAGAAGTTGATGCGGAAGAAGTCCGGGTACCAGCGACCGTCTTCGGTTTCAGCTTTCTGCAGCGAGATGCAACCCACCGGGCACGCCACGGCGCACAGGTTGCAGGCTACACAACGCTCTTCACCGTCAGGGTCGCGGGTCAGCACGATACGCCCACGGAAGCGCGGCGGCAGGTACACGGCTTCTTCCGGGTACTGCAGCGTGTCGCGCTTGCGGAAGGCGTGGCCGAAAATCATCACCAGGCTGCGAAGCTGGGTGAAGAAGCCATGCACGATGTCAAAAATGTACTTCATGATTCTCTATCCTCACTGAGCCGCGACGGCGGGCGTGTTGAGCAACACGACCGCAGCGGTCACCAGCATGTTGACGAGGGTCAGCGGCAGGCAGAACTTCCAGCTGAAATCCATCACTTGGTCATACCGTGGGCGCGGAATCGAGGCGCGCAACAGGATGAAGAACATGATGAAGAACGCGGTTTTCAGTGCAAACCAGATGAACGGGATCTGCGGCAGAATGCCGAACGGGCCGTGCCAGCCACCGAAGAACAAGGTCACCAGCAGCGCCGAAATCAGCACGATGCCGATGTACTCACCAACGAAGAACATGCCCCATTTCATGCCGGCGTATTCAATGTGGTAACCGTCGGCCAGTTCCTGTTCCGCTTCCGGCTGGTCGAACGGGTGACGGTGAGTCACGGCGACGCCAGCGATGAAGAAGGTCAGGAAACCGAAGATCTGCGGAATGATGAACCACATGTTCTGCGCCTGGTATTCAACGATGTCGCGCATGTTGAACGAGCCGACCTGGATCACGATACCCATCAGCGACAGGCCCATGAACACTTCGTACGACACGGTTTGTGCCGAGGCCCGCAAGCTGCCCAACAGGGCGAACTTGTTGTTACTCGACCAGCCGGCGAACAGCACCGCGTAGACCGACAGACCAGCCATGGCAAAGAAGAACAGGATGCCGATGTTGATATCCGCCACGCCCCAGGTCGGGGTGATCGGGATGATCGCGAAGGCCATCAGCAAGGCGCTCATGGCCACGACCGGCGCCAAGGTGAAGATCACTTTGTCGGCGAACGGCGGGGTCCAGTCTTCCTTGAAGAACATCTTGATCATGTCGGCGGCGATCTGGAACGCGCCGAACGGGCCGACGCGGTTCGGACCGTAACGGTCCTGCCAGAGGGCGAGCAGACGACGCTCGACCCAGCTCAGCAGCGCGCCGCACACCACCACGGCGAGCAGAATCACGATGGCCTTGAGGACCGCGATGATTACGTCGATCACCTCAGGAGTGAACCAGGTCATAGCGCTGCCTCCTGCAGACCGTCAACGGATTTGCCAAAGATCGCTGGCGGAATACCGGCGATACCGGCCGGTAATGCGACGAGACCGGCACCTAGCTCTTCGTTGATGCGCAGTGGCAGACGCAGGGTCTGACCGGCCACGTTCAGGCTCAGCAGGGCACCGTCATTGACGCCCAGACGATCGGCTTCGGACTTGGCCAGCGACAGGTAAGGAGCTGGAATGCGCTCCTGGACCGGCGCGGCTTTGGACGAGTTCTCTTCGCTGCCGAACAGGTGGAAGAACGGCACAACCTGCCAGGTGCCCGGAGCCGGGTTGAACGCGCGTGGAACACTGGCGAACCAGTTCAGCGAATCACCGGTGCTTTCGATCAGGCGAGTGCCCGGGTCGCCCGCACGGAGGTGACCACCGACTTCGTCCTGGAACTTGTTCCAGGCTTGCGGCGAGTTCCAGCCCGGAGACCAGGCGAAGGGTACTTGCTGACGCGGTTCGACCGAGCCCGAGTAACCTTCCATGGAGAACGAGAACGCGGTGTCGTTGTCCTGGGAAGTACGCGGTTCGTGCACGCTGATGTCGGCGCGCATGGCAGTCCGGCCGCTGTAACGCAGCGGTTCGCGAGCCAGTTTCAGGCCTTTGATGCGGAACGCGGCGGACGGTGCGGCATCGACGATGCGCGCCAGTTGCGGTTTGCTCGCAGCAACGGCAGCGGTGACGTGGTCCAGTTGGGTCCAGTCGATCGGCTGGTTCAGCAGGGTCGAACGCAGGGCATGCAGCCAGCGCCAGCCTTCATGAACCAGAATGCTTGCGTCGAGGTAAGTCGGGTCGAAGACCTGGAAGAAACGCTGGGCGCGGCCTTCCTGGCTGACCAGCGTACCGTCGCCTTCAGCGAAGCTGGCCGCTGGCAGCACCAGGTGCGCGCGATCGCTGGTGGCGGTCTTCTGATGGTCCGCCACGATCACCACTTTCGCGGCGCTCAGGGCAGCATCGACACGAGCTTTGTCGGTACGGGTGTACAGATCGTTTTCCAGCACGACGATGGCGTCGGCCTTACCGTCGATCACCGCTTGCAGGGCTGCATCGACCGAGTCACCGCCGAGCATGGCCAGGCCGAGGCTGTTGGCCTCTGGCACGATCAGGCTGATGGAACCGTTCTTCTCGCGCAGCTTCAGGGCCTTGGCGATGTTCGCTGCAGCTTCGATCAACGCCTTGGAACCCAGCGAGGTACCGGCAATGATCAACGGACGCTTGGCAGCGAGCAGGGCGTTGGCGATGCGCTGAGCCAGTTCGAGGGCTTCAGCGTCCAGGCCTTCAACGGCCGGCGCGCTGGCATCGAGGGCGTGAGCCACGGCGAAACCGATGCGGGCCAGGTCGTCGGGAGCGGCGTGGACGCATTCTTCCGCCACGTCGTCGAGCTTGGTTTCAGCCAGGCTGGCGATGAACAGCGGGTTCAGCGCGTCCTGGCCGATGTTCTTCACCGCAGCATCGAGCCATGGCTGAACGCGCATGGCGTCGGCCATGTCTTCGGCCTTGCCCTTGACCGATTGACGCAGGGCCAGGGCCATGCGCGCAGCTGTCTGGGTCAGGTCTTCGCCGAGGACGAATATCGCATCGTGATCTTCGATGTCGCGCATGTTCGGGATCGGCAGCGGGCTGTCTTTGAGCACCTGCACAACCAGGCGAATGCGCTCAAGTTCAGCAGCTTCGATACCGGAGTAGAAGTGCTCGGCACCCACCAGTTCCAGCAACGCATAGTTGCTTTCGAGGCTGGCGCGCGGCGAACCGATACCGACGATGTTGCGACCGCGCAGCAAGTCAGCGGCTTTATCCAGCGCTTCGTCGAGGCTCAGCTTGGTGCCGTTGGCCAGCAATGGCTGACGCGGGCGGTCTTCGCGGTTGACGTAGCCATAGCCGAAACGGCCGCGGTCGCACAGGAAGTACTGGTTCACCGAACCATTGAAACGGTTTTCGATGCGACGCACTTCGCCGTAACGCTCGCCCGGGGAAATGTTGCAACCGCTGGAGCAGCCATGGCAGATACTCGGCGAGAACTGCATGTCCCACTTGCGGTTGTAGCGCTCGGAGTGCGTCTTGTCGGTGAACACACCGGTCGGGCAGACCTCGGTGAGGTTGCCGGAGAACTCGCTTTCCAGCACGCCGTCTTCAACGCGACCGAAGTACACGTTGTCGTGGGCGCCGAATACGCCGAGGTCGGTGCCGCCGGCGTAGTCCTTATAGAAACGCACGCAGCGATAGCAAGCGATGCAGCGGTTCATTTCGTGGGAAATGAACGGGCCCAGTTGCTGGTTCTGGTGAGTACGCTTGGTGAAGCGATAACGGCGCTCGTTGTGGCCGGTCATCACCGTCATGTCTTGCAGGTGGCAGTGACCGCCTTCCTCACAGACCGGGCAGTCGTGAGGGTGGTTGGTCATCAACCATTCGACGACGCTTGCGCGAAACACTTTCGCTTCTTCGTCGTCGATGGAGATCCAGCTGCCGTCGGTGGCGGGGGTCATGCAAGACATGACGATCCGACCACGCTTGTCGTTCTCGTCGGTGTACTGCTTGACCGCGCACTGGCGGCAAGCGCCAACGCTGCCAAGGGCTGGGTGCCAGCAGAAATAAGGAATATCGAGGCCTAGCGACAGACACGCCTGTAACAGGTTGTCTGCCCCATCGACTTCGAGCTCTTTGCCGTCTACGTGGATAGTGGCCATGGTTCAAAGTTCTTCGTTGGCCCGGTGTCAGCGGGCGTGGCTAATGGAATCTTGTTATTCGCGTGAATCAACACAGCCGTTTACGGCGTCATCACACGACAAAGCGAAGGGCACGGACCCTTCGCTTTTTTAAGCGTTTACGCGCCGACTACGATCGGCTTTGCCAGAGGCGGGACGACGGCGCTGGTGGGCGCGATGCCGGCTTCGAACTCTGGACGGAAGTATTTGATGGCACTGCCCAACGGCTCCACGGCACCCGGTGCGTGAGCACAGAAGGTCTTGCCCGGGCCGAGGAAACCGACCAGACCCAGCAGGGTCTCGATATCGCCGGCTTGCCCTTCACCGTTTTCGATCGCGCGCAGCAGCTTGACGCTCCACGGCAGGCCGTCACGGCATGGGGTGCAGAAGCCACAGGATTCGCGGGAGAAGAACTCTTCCATGTTGCGCAGCAACGACACCATGTTGACGCTGTCGTCCACCGCCATGGCCAGGCCGGTACCCATACGGGTGCCCACCTTGGCGATGCCGCCGGCATACATTTGTGCGTCCAGGTGCTCAGGCAACAGGAAACCGGTACCGGCGCCGCCTGGCTGCCAGCACTTGAGCTTGTAACCGTCGCGCATGCCGCCGGCGTAGTCTTCGAACAACTCGCGACCGGTGACGCCGAACGGCAATTCCCACAGGCCCGGGTTCTTGACCTTGCCGGAGAAGCCCATGAGCTTGGTGCCCATGTCTTCGCTGCCTTCGCGGGCCAACGATTTGTACCAGTCCACGCCGTCGGCAATGATCGCCGGCACGTTGCACAGGGTTTCCACGTTGTTCACGCAAGTCGGTTTGCCCCACACGCCGACGGCGGCAGGGAAGGGTGGCTTGGAGCGCGGGTTGGCGCGGCGGCCTTCGAGGGAGTTGATCAGTGCGGTTTCTTCACCGCAGATGTAACGCCCGGCGCCGGTGTGCACGAACAGCTCGAAATCGAAGCCGCTGCCCAGGATGTTTTTACCCAGCAGGCCTGCTGCCTTGGCTTCTTCCACGGCACGGTTGAGGTGCTTGGCGGCGGTGGTGTATTCGCCACGCAGGAAGATGTAGCCACGGTAGGTTTTCAGCGCGCGAGCACTGATCAGCATGCCTTCGATCAGCAGATGGGGCAGTTGCTCCATCAGCATGCGGTCTTTCCAGGTGTTCGGCTCCATCTCATCCGCGTTGCACAGCAGGTAGCGGATGTTGATGGATTCGTCCTTGGGCATCAGGCCCCACTTCACGCCCGTGGGGAAGCCTGCACCGCCGCGGCCCTTGAGGCCGGAATCTTTCACGGTCTGGACGATGTCGTCCTGGGCCATGTCGGCGAAGGCCTTGCGCGCAGCGGCGTAACCGTTCTTGGCCTGGTATTCGTCGAGCCATACGGCTTCGCCGTCGTCACGCAGACGCCAGGTGAGCGGGTGAGTCTCGGCCGAACGCTTGATGCGGTTGGCTGGACCAAAGGAAGTCAGGGTCATACGTAGCCCTCGAGCAATTTGGCAACGCCGGCAGGCTGCACATCACCGAATGTGTCGTCGTCGATCATCAACGCCGGCGCCTTGTCGCAGTTGCCGAGGCAGCAGACCGGCAGCAGGGTGAAACGACCGTCGGCGGTGGTCTGACCCAGGCCGATGCCCAGCTTGCTCTGGATTTCGCTGACCACCGACTCGTGGCCGCCGATGTAGCAGACCATGCTGTCGCAGACGCGAATGATGTGACGGCCCACCGGCTGACGGAAGATCTGGCTGTAGAACGTCGCCACGCCTTCAACGTCGCTGGCCGGGATGCCGAGGATTTCGCCGATGGCGTAGAGCGCGCCATCAGGCACCCAGCCACGTTCCTTCTGGACGATCTTCAAGGCTTCGATCGACGCCGCGCGCGGGTCTTCGTAGTGATGCAGCTCATGCTCGATGGCCGAGCGCTCGGTTTCGCTCAGGGCGAAACGGTCTGTCAGGATAAGCGTGCTGTTCATGCTTAACGGTCCACGTCGGCCATAACGAAATCGATACTACCCAGGTACGCGATCAAGTCCGCGACCATGCTGCCTTTGATCACCGAAGGGATCTGCTGCAAGTGCGGGAAGCTTGGGGTGCGAATCCGGGTGCGGTAGCTCATGGTGCCGCCATCGCTCGTCAGGTAATAACTGTTGATGCCCTTGGTCGCTTCGATCATCTGGAAGGATTCGTTGGCCGGCATCACCGGGCCCCACGAAACTTGCAGGAAGTGCGTGATCAGGGTCTCGATGTGTTGCAGCGTGCGCTCTTTGGGCGGCGGCGTGGTCAGCGGGTGATCCGCCTTGTACGGGCCTTCCGGCATGTTGCGCATGCACTGCTCGATGATCTTGATGCTCTGGCGCATTTCTTCGACGCGAACGATGCAACGGTCATAGGCATCGCCATTGGCCGCCAGCGGCACTTCGAATTCGAAGTTCTCGTAACCCGAGTAAGGGCGCGCCTTGCGCAGGTCGAAATCGCAACCAGTCGAACGCAGGCCGGCACCGGTGACGCCCCATTCCAGGGCTTCCTTGGTGTTGTAGGCGGCGACGCCGATGGTGCGGCCACGCAGGATGCTGTTGTCCAGTGCGGCTTTCTGGTATTCGTCCAGACGCTTGGGCATCCACTCGACGAAATCCTTGACCAGTTTTTCCCAGCCGCGCGGCAGGTCGTGGGCGACGCCACCGATGCGGTACCAGGCCGGGTGCAGACGGAAACCGGTAATGGCTTCGATCACCGTGTACGCCTTCTGGCGGTCGGTGAAGGTGAAGAACACCGGGGTCATGGCGCCGACGTCCTGGATGTAAGTCCCCAGGAACAACAGGTGGCTGGTGATCCGGAAGAACTCGGCCATCATGATGCGGATGACGTCGACCTTCTCGGGCACCTTGATGCCGGCCAGCTTTTCGACCGAGAGCACGTACGGCAGGTTGTTCATCACACCACCGAGGTAGTCGATACGGTCGGTGTACGGAATGAAGCTGTGCCAGGACTGACGCTCGGCCATTTTCTCGGCACCACGGTGGTGGTAACCGACGTCCGGCACGCAGTCGACGATCTCTTCACCGTCCAGCTGCAGAATGATGCGGAACGCACCGTGCGCCGAAGGGTGGTTAGGGCCGAGGTTGAGGAACATGTAGTCCTCGTTCGGCCCGGAACGCTTCATGCCCCAGTCTTCAGGCTTGAAGCGCGCGGCTTCTTCCTCAAGCTGTTGCTTGGCCAGGGTCAGGCTGAACGGGTCGAACTCGGTGGCGCGGGCCGGGAAGTCCTTGCGCAGCGGGTGACCTTCCCAGGTCGGCGGCATCATGATGCGGGTCAGGTGTGGGTGACCGGCAAAGTTGATGCCGTACATGTCCCACACTTCACGCTCGTACCAATTGGCGTTTGGCCACAGACCGGTAACGGTCGGCACGCTGAGGTCGCTCTCGGACAAGGCGACCTTGATCATTACGTCACTATTACGTTCGATCGACATCAAGTGATAGAACACAGTGAAGTCGGCGCCGCTGGGCAGCCCTTGACGCTTGGTGCGCAGACGCTCGTCCACGCCGTGCAGGTCATAGAGCATGACGTACGGCTTGGGCAGGTTACGCAGGAAGGTCAGGACTTCGACGAGTTTGGCGCGGGCAACCCAAAGCACCGGCATGCCGGTGCGCGTCGGCTGGGCGCTGAACGCCTCCGGGCCAAAACGATTGTTCAGTTCGACGACCACATCCTGGTCGTCTGCCTTGTAAGGCGGGATGTACAGAGCACTGCCTGTAGTCATGGTTATTTATCGCTTTCGGTCAACGTAAAGAATGAAGCCAGTTTCTCGTTTCTTTGTAAGAACAGATCTGGATCAGACTTCGTCGGGGCTGCGCAGGTTGGTGACTGCGATTCGCTGTTCGCGGCGCTGTTCCTTTTGCGAAGGCATCTCGGCGCGGTACACGCCTTGATCGCCGACGACCCAGGAAAGCGGACGACGCTCCTGTCCAATCGACTCCTGCAACAGCATCAAGCCTTGCAGGAAAGCTTCAGGGCGGGGCGGGCAGCCAGGCACGTAGACGTCCACGGGCAGGAACTTGTCCACCCCTTGAACGACGGAGTAGATGTCGTACATGCCACCGGAGTTGGCGCACGAACCCATGGAGATGACCCATTTGGGCTCGAGCATTTGCTCGTAGAGACGCTGAATGATCGGCGCCATCTTGATGAAGCAGGTACCGGCGATAACCATGAAATCCGCCTGACGCGGCGATGCCCGGATAACCTCGGCGCCAAAGCGCGCGATGTCGTGGGGCGCCGTGAAGGCGGTGGTCATTTCCACGTAGCAGCACGAAAGACCGAAGTTATACGGCCACAGGGAGTTCTTGCGCCCCCAGTTGATCGTGCCGTTGAGCACGTCTTCGAGCTTGCCCATGAAAATGTTTTTGTGGACTTGATCTTCTAACGGATCGGAAACGGTTTCCCGTTTGCCAATCGGATACTGCTCGTTAGGAGCATCGGGGTCGATCCTGGTGAGATTGTATTGCATTGCCAAAGCCTCATTGTTTCAGCTTCGCTTGCCGCTTGCGCCGAGCTTCCGGAGCCCAGTCAAGGGCGCCCACTCGGAATAGGTAGACAAGACCTGCCAACAGAATTGCTATGAAAACGAGAGCTTCGACGAATCCGGTCCAGCCGCTTTCGCGGACGGACACAGACCAGGCAAAGAGAAAAAGGGCTTCGATATCGAAGATCACGAAGAGCATCGCGACCAGATAGAATTTGGCTGAGAGCCGCAAGCGGGCGCCACCGGTAGGTAGCATGCCGGACTCGAACGGTTCGTTTTTGCTGCGACCCCAGGCTTTTGACCCGAGGAGGCTGGAGACGCCGAGCATGAAGGCGCAAAGGCCGCCGACACCCAGAAGGAAAATGGCAAAGCCCCAGTTGTGGGCCATGAGTCCGGTCGCTTCGGGCATGCTGGAAATCCTTAACAGAGAGCAAAGGTCTCTGAGCTTGAAAAGAAACAAAGCAGTGACGATATGTCGCAGCAATCAATCGCGGTGATTTTATGGCTAAACACCGAGCAAGTAAAATTCAGATAGCGAAATTATTTACAAGAATAAGGACATAGCCTGCCTCCAAAGCCCTGTAGCCCATGCTGCTCGGGCATTAGCGGGGGTTTTGTCAAATATGTTTTGTAGGGAATGTAACGAACATAGTTGTCGTTAAATGATAATCAATATTATTTGGCGTGCTTTTCAAACTGTTTAACAGGTGAGTGGCTGGGAAGTTGTCTTATATGCGCGTTACTGCAAGTAGCGAGCGCGGTCGTTTTACCTGATTTTCCGGTCCATGAAACTGCTCTGGATCAATGTTTTCCCTGAGTCACCGTCGACCACTGTGGGAGCGGGCTTGCTCGCGAAAGCGTCGGATCAGTCGGCATCAATGCTGAATGACACACCGCTTTCGCGAGCAAGCCCGCTCCCACAGTGGTCGGTGGTGTTCGTGAAATCACCGGCAAAAAAACGCCCCGAACCAGTCGGGGCGTCAGATATGCAGCGCTGCGGTTAGCTTTTATTCGGTCCGCAACGGCCGTTTATTCAGATGAAGCAGATCAGTGGAACTGTTCTTCTTCGGTCGAACCGGTCAGCGCGGTCACCGAGGACGTGCCACCCTGGATCACGGTGGTCATGTCGTCGAAGTAGCCGGTGCCCACTTCCTGCTGGTGAGCCACGAAGGTGTAACCCTTGGCGGCGTCAGCGAATTCCTGCTCTTGCAGCTTCACGTAGGCAGTCATGTCGTTGCGGGCGTAGTCGTGCGCCAGGTTGAACATGCTGTGCCACATGTTGTGAATGCCGGCCAGGGTGATGAATTGGTGCTTGTAACCCATGGCGGACAGTTCGCGCTGGAACTTGGCGATGGTCGCGTCGTCCAGGTTTTTCTTCCAGTTGAAGGAAGGCGAGCAGTTGTACGACAGCAGTTGGTCCGGGTATTCCTTTTTGATCGCTTCAGCGAAGCGACGAGCCTCGTCCAGATCCGGCTTGGCGGTTTCGCACCAGATCAGGTCGGCGAACGGCGCGTAGGCCAGGCCGCGAGCGATGGCTTGGTCGAGACCGGCGCGCACTTTGTAGAAACCTTCCTGGGTGCGTTCGCCAGTGACGAATGGCTGGTCATACGGGTCGCAATCGGAAGTCAGCAAGTCGGCTGCGTTAGCGTCGGTACGGGCCAGGATGATGGTCGGTGTACCGGCAACGTCAGCGGCCAGGCGAGCAGCGGTCAGCTTCTGCACGGCTTCCTGGGTAGGAACCAGTACCTTGCCGCCCATGTGTCCGCATTTTTTCACGGAAGCCAGTTGGTCTTCGAAGTGAACACCGGCGGCGCCTGCTTCGATCATGCTCTTCATCAGCTCGTAAGCGTTCAGAACGCCACCGAAACCGGCTTCAGCGTCAGCCACGATCGGCGCGAAGTAGTCGATGTAGCCTTCGTCGCCCGGGTTCTTGCCGGCTTTCCACTGGATCTGGTCAGCGCGACGGAACGAGTTGTTGATGCGCTTGACCACGGTCGGAACCGAATCCACCGGGTACAGCGACTGATCCGGGTACATCGATTCGGCGGAGTTGTTGTCCGCAGCCACTTGCCAGCCCGACAGGTAGATCGCCTGGATACCGGCCTTGACTTGTTGCACAGCCTGGCCGCCGGTCAGGGCGCCCATGCAGTTGACGAAATCTTTCTCAGGGCGGAAGGACGGCTTGGCACCCTGGGTGACCAGGTTCCAAAGCTTCTCGGCGCCCATTTTTGCAAAGGTGTGCTCAGGTTGAACCGAGCCACGCAGACGGACGACGTCAGCAGCGGAGTAATTGCGTGTCACGCCTTTCCAGCGCGGGTTTTCAGCCCAATCTTTTTCGAGGGCTGCAATTTGCTGTTCGCGTGTCAGTGCCATGGAGATAAACCTCGTCGCGTCTTTGATAAAAGTCGTTCTTGGTGAAAATTCCTGCTCCTGCCAGATACGCATTTTAAAGGGGCATAAAAGGCTGCTCGCTGACCAGAAGCTTAGGCGCTCAAGGCTGGATTTGGCGGGGTAGGCGACGGGATGAACGATGGGCTCGAGGGGAAGTGAGCAGGTAAGGGCGAACTGGCGAGCGCATTCGGGCGTCGTGGGCCTTGGTGCGAACTTCAGTGTGGAGCCGGGTTACCTATTACGCTTCCGTCCCTCGGGACAACTTCGTTCCAGTCGGCAACCTCGTCAAACACACCTTGTGGGCGGTACAGACACGAATCGGCTCGCGGGGTAGGGTGCGAACAGCGACTCGAAAGCCCTTGCCAGGGCCTCTGATTAGCGGGAGCGAGGCCATCATGCCTTTGCTTTTTTGGCTCGTCAAACGTTTTGTAGTGCTTTTTTTCAAGCACTACATCTTTGGTCTAATACGACTAATCAGTCAGTTTTTGGTGCTTTAGTCCAACGTATCGACTTTCACCCTCAGCGTCATGTCATCCCGGCCCTGAGTCGAGTAGCTGCGGGTCAGACCCTGTTTGTCGGCCTGAGTCTGGCGATTCATGCCGGCCAGGGTGATCCATTCACCCAGTCGACCCGTGACAGTTGTGTCGGTACTTTGCACATTCACTACATCGGAACGTTCCTGGCTCATCCGGTCACGGTTGGTACTGATTGCCAGGTGAACGATGTCGCCGGTGACGCTGGCGGTGACGTAGAAGCCTTGGGTGACATTGCGGTATTCAGTCTCGCTGCGCAGGTCGCCGTAGGAATCGGTCTGTGTGCTGGTCAACGGTACGCTCTGGCCGACCTGGATCAGCGCCGGCGTGCCTTCGTTCGCCTGAACCTGTTGGATGCCGCCGTCACGGCTGTCGGTGCTGTGATTGATGATGCGAGTCTGGCTCGGCTTGGTACCGCTCACCGAGTAACCCTGATCGCCCTGGAAGTTGTTTTCGTTGGTGTCGACGGTGATCAGCAAACGCTTGGCGGCCACGTCGAGTTGGCTGATCACGGCTTTAAGTTCGTCGATCTTGCGTTGTTCTGCGTTGATGATCAGCTGATTGCCATAAGCGCTGACCTGGCCGTCCTTGCCAATGAAATTCTGCGCCACCGGCAGCAGGTCGGCGCTGGTGCGATAGTTCAGAGGCACGATCTCGGTGGCGGCCATGACCGAAAAACTGCAGGTCAGCAGCAGCGTGGTGAGCAGGGTGCGTAGGGGCATATCCGTTATCTCCGCCTTCAAAGTCTTGATATTGCCAGTTTGTCGGCCCGCGGTGGGGCAAGTTGAATCGTAGACAGCAAAACGCCCCGGCATCCGAGGATGGCGGGGCGTTTTGGGGTGTTCCTGAAGGCTTTTGTGGCGAGGGAGCTTGCTCCCGTTGGGCTGCGTAGCGGCCCTGAAAATTTGCGGCAGCTTCGCGACCCAGCGGGAGCAAGCCCCCTCGCCACAGGTCAGGCGGAGTGACGCACCATGTCTACATGTGGAATCCCTGCTTCCAGGAACTCCTCACTGACCAGGCTGAAACCCAGGCGCTCATAGAACGCCGTGGCCTGCACTTGCGCGCTCAGCATCTGCTGTTTCAGCCCGCGCTTCTCGGCTTCACCGATCACTGCTTGCATCAGCGCATCGCCGACTTTCAAGCCGCGCCAGTCCTTCAGTACCGACACCCGGCCAATGTGACCATCTGGCAGCAGCCGAGCGGTGCCGATCGGAAAGTCACCTTCAAAGGCCAGAAAGTGGACTGCCGTTGCGTCATCAGCATCCCATTCCAACTCAGGCGGAACGGATTGCTCGGCGATGAACACCGTCTCACGAATGCGCCGGATCTCGGCGTTGTCCTTTTGCCAGTCTGCGACACGTACGTGAATTTTATTCATCAGCAAACCCCAGGCTGCCTTGCTTGACCAACTCGCACAGCAGGCCACGACCGTCTTCGTCAGTCAGCCACTCGCCGAGATTGTCGACGTGCAGCGCATCGGCGGCGCAAATCAACTTCAGCAGTTCGCGCAATTTGCCCGGCAGATAACGGCTCTGACCGCTGGCAAACAGCAGCAAGTCGTCATCGACTTCCGACCAGGCCAGGCGCGCGCTCGGGTTGCGGATCAGCACCGCGCCTTGCTCGAGGCTGGCGAGCAGGTCGTCTTCTTCGACCTCTTCCGGGCCCACCACCAGCTCCGGGTAACGTGGCTCGGTCATGAACTGGCCGAACCAGGTCAGCAGCAGGCGCTCGTCGCTCATGTGCTCGGCCAGCAAGCTTTTCAGACGATCGAGGGCGTCGTGCTGGATCTGGTGAGGATCGACTGCCGGCAGGGCGTCGGCGTCGGTGTAGCGCTCTTCGTCCGACAGGAACTGGCTGAGGAAATCGGTGAAGTGGGTCAGCACTTCAGCGGCGCTCGGTGCGCGGAAACCGACCGAATAGGTCATGCAGTCGTCGACGGCCACGCCACAGTGAGCGAGGCGTGGTGGCAGATACAGCATGTCGCCCGGCTCCAGAACCCACTCATCGGTGGCTTCGAAGTCGGCGAGGATGCGCAAGTCCGCGTGTGGGCAGCAGCTTGCTCTCGGAATCGCACATCTGGCCGATTTTCCAGTTGCGCTTGCCGTGACCCTGCAGCAGGAATACATCGTAGTTATCGAAGTGCGGGCCAACACTGCCACCCGGGGCGGCGAAGCTGATCATCACATCGTCAACGCGCCAGCTCGGCAGGAAGCGGAAGTTCTCCAGCAGGTCAGCGACTTCCGGTACGAACTGGTCGACCGCTTGAACCAGCAAGGTCCAGTCGCGTTCCGGCAGTTTGCTGAATTCGTCTTCGGCGAACGGGCCACGGCGCAATTCCCAAGGACGCTCGCCGTTCTCGATCACCAGGCGCGATTCGACTTCTTCTTCCAGCGCCAGGCCGGCCAGTTCGTCGGCGTCGATCGGGCTTTCGAAATCAGGAATCGCCTGACGGATCAGCAGGGGTTTTTTCTGCCAGTAGTCACGCAGGAATTCGCGCGCCGTGATGCCGCCCAGAAGTTGAAGAGGAATATCAGGATTCATGTGTAACCTATTGAAAAAAAGCACTTTTCAGACGGGAATAAAAACGCCCGGCGCTGCCGGGCGTCTCAAACGGGTAAAGCGGTCGATCAGATGCGTTTGGCTTGCGCTACAGCGTTGCCGATGTAGTTGGCCGGGGTGAGCAGTTTCAGCTCGGCCTTGGCTTGCGCAGGCATATCCAGCCCGTCGATGAAGGTCTGCAGCGCTTCAGGGCTGATGCCCTTGCCGCGAGTCAGCTCTTTCAATTTCTCGTACGGGTTTTCGATGTTGTAGCGGCGCATCACGGTCTGGATCGGCTCGGCCAACACTTCCCAGCACGCGTCCAGGTCTGCAGCGATCTTCTGCTGGTTGAGCTCCAGCTTGCTGATGCCTTTGAGGCTGGCTTCGTAGGCAATCACGCTGTGGGCGAAGCCGACACCGAGGTTGCGCAGTACAGTGGAGTCGGTCAGGTCGCGCTGCCAGCGGGAGATCGGCAGTTTGCTCGCCAGGTGCTGGAACAATGCGTTGGCGATGCCCAGGTTGCCTTCGGAGTTTTCGAAGTCAATCGGGTTGACCTTGTGCGGCATGGTCGAGGAACCGATTTCGCCAGCGATGGTGCGCTGTTTGAAATAACCCAGGGAGATGTAGCCCCAGATATCGCGGTCGAAATCGATCAGGATGGTGTTGAAGCGCGCGATCGCGTCGAACAGCTCGGCGATGTAGTCGTGCGGTTCGATCTGCGTGGTGTACGGGTTGAAGCCCAGGCCTAGCTCGTCTTCGATGAAGGCGCGGGCGTTGGCTTCCCAGTCGATCTCAGGGTAGGCAGACAGGTGAGCGTTGTAGTTGCCGACAGCGCCGTTGATTTTGCCCAGCAGCGGAACGGCGGCGACTTGAGCGATCTGACGCTCCAGACGGTAAACCACGTTCGCCAGCTCTTTGCCCAGGGTGGTCGGCGAAGCCGGTTGGCCGTGGGTGCGCGACAGCATCGGTACGTCAGCGAAACGGATGGCCAGTTCGCGAATGGCTTCGGCAGTCTGGCGCATCAGCGGCAGCATAACGTCATCACGGCCTTCGCGCAGCATCAGGGCGTGGGACAGGTTGTTGATGTCCTCGCTGGTGCAGGCAAAGTGGATGAATTCGCTGACGGCAGCCAGTTCCGGCAACTTGGCCGCTTGCTCTTTGAGCAGGTACTCAATGGCTTTGACGTCGTGGTTGGTGGTGCGCTCGATCTCTTTGACACGCTCGGCGTGCTCCAGAGAGAAGTTTTCCGCCAGGGTGTTCAACACCGCGTTGGCTTCGGCGGAGAACGCCGGCACTTCGCTGATGGCAGGGTGAGCGGCCAGGCGCTGGAGCCAGCGCACTTCAACCAGGACGCGAGCACGGATCAGGCCGTATTCGCTGAAAATCGGGCGCAGGGCCTGGGTTTTGCCGGCGTAGCGGCCGTCAACAGGGGAAACCGCAGTGAGCGAAGAGAGCTGCATGGGGTGTTCTCGGACAGTCGGGCAACGAAATGGGGCGCGTATCATACATGAAAAAATCCGCCGGTCCGTTGCCAACTGACCGGCGTATTACGCGTTACTGACTACAAAACGGTATTGCGGGCGCGGTTCAGCTGCTGCGCATCAGCGGGTAAAGCTCTTTAAGCAATTTGCGCCGGCTGATCACCAACTGCCAGCGATGACCGCCCAACTGCCGCCACAGGCGCGCCGATCGAATGCCGGCCAGTAACAGCGCGCGGATCTTCGAGGCATTGCTCGGTTGCTGCAGGTTGCGCATGTCGCCATGCACTTGAATCCGTTGGCGCAGGGTGCTCAGGGTGTCCTGATACAACGCACCGCAGGCGGCGATCACGTTTTCATGAGCCGGGCCGAAGTGTTCGACCTGAGACTGAATCTGCGGCAGACGCTTGCCGATCTCGTCCAGCATGTCGTTGCGCTTGGCCAACTGACGCTCCAGGCCGAGCATCGCCAGGGCATAGCGCAGCGGTTCGCGCTGAAGGGTGCTTGGGTCGCGTTCCAGAGCGCCAATCAATGCGCGGTAACCTTCACGCAGATTGATGTCGTCGCCACCATAGACTTCCAGCGTGTCCTTGGGGTCGCGAATCAACAGGCTGCCGAGCATGCAGGTCAGCCCGGCTTCATTGGTCTGGCCGGTCTTGGCGATCTTGTCGACCAGCACCGCCGCGAGAAACACGCCGCCCAAGGCCGTCAGTTGTTCCTGAGTCGGGCTCATGAACGCTGGTCCTTGCTGGTCCTGGTCCAGGGTTCGGCCACTTCGATCACGCCGCCGCCGAGGCAGATTTCACCGTCGTAGAACACCACGGACTGGCCTGGGGTGACCGCGCGTTGCGGGTCATCGAAAGTCGCGCGGTAGCCGCTGGTGGTTTTTTCCAGCGTGCAGGGCTGGTCGCTTTGGCGATAGCGGACTTTGGCGGTCAAACGGCGCGGTTCGCTCAGGTCGATCGGGTTGACCCAATAGATGTCTGAAGCGAGCAGGGCGCGGGAGAATAGATACGGATGGTCATTGCCCTGGCCAACGATCAATTCGTTGTGTTCCAGGTCCTTGATCAGCACGTACCACGGTTCGTCACTGGCGTCTTTCAAGCCGCCAATGCCCAGGCCCTGACGCTGGCCGATGGTGTGGTACATCAAGCCGTGATGACGGCCGATGACTTCACCTTCGGTGGTCTTGATCTCGCCGGGCTGGGCCGGCAGGTATTGCTTGAGGAAGTCGCTGAAGCGGCGTTCGCCGATAAAGCAGATCCCGGTGGAATCCTTTTTCTTCGCGGTAGCCAGGTCGTGTTTCTCGGCAATCGCGCGCACTTCGGGTTTTTCCAGTTCGCCGACCGGGAACAGGGTCTTGGCGATCTGTTCACCGCCGACAGCGTGCAGGAAGTAGCTTTGGTCCTTGTTCGGATCCAGGCCCTTGAGCAATTCAGTGCGGCCATCGATGTCACGGCGGCGCACGTAGTGGCCGGTGGCGATCAGGTCGGCGCCGAGCATCATGGCGTAGTCGAGGAACGCCTTGAATTTGATTTCGCGGTTGCAAAGGATGTCCGGGTTCGGCGTGCGACCGGCCTTGTACTCGGCCAGGAAGTGCTCGAACACGTTGTCCCAGTACTCGGCGGCGAAGTTGGCGGTGTGCAGCTTGATGCCGATCTTGTCGCACACCGCCTGAGCGTCCGCCAGGTCATCCATGGCGGTGCAGTATTCGGTTCCATCGTCTTCTTCCCAGTTCTTCATGAACAGGCCTTCCACCTCATAACCCTGCTCGATCAGCAGGAGAGCGGAAACGGAAGAGTCCACGCCGCCGGACATGCCGACAATGACGCGCTTCTTTTGTGTATCAGAAGGGGCTGGATCACGCATAGGGATTCAATGAGTGTCTTGAAAAAGGACGCGATTCTAGCAGGCTCAAGCCTGCAAGGCTAAAGAGAAGGGCGGATCAGTTCGAGACCGAAGTGATTGCCGTCCAGATAATCATCGATACAGCGGATGATCAGCTCACTGCGCCAGTTTGCGCGCTGTTGCAGCAGTTCGTCACGCGTCAGCCATTTTGCGCCGACGATGCCGTCGTCCAGCTGATAATCCGGGTGGTGTTTGAGCGGTTTTGCGGTGAAGCAGACCCGCTGGTAGGTCACGCCATTGCTTGGCGCGGTGTAGAGATAAATGCCCACCACGCCTGTCGGCTCGACGTCCCAGCCGGTTTCCTCGAGGGTTTCGCGCACGGCGGCCTCGATCAGGGTTTCATTCGGGTCCAGATGGCCCGCGGGCTGGTTGAGTACCGTTTGTCCGTGCTTGAGTTCTTCGACCATCAGGAAGCGACCATTGTCTTCGACGATGGTGGCGACGGTGATGTGGGGTAGCCAATCCATAGGGTTTTCCTCTGTACGGTCTTCGGCAAACTGAAGATCAAAAGATCGCAGCCTTCGGCAGCTCCTACAAGGATCCGTGTAGGAGCTGCCGAAGGCTGCGATCTTTTGATCTTTTAAAAACACAAACCCCGGCACGAGGCCGGGGTTTGTGGTGTTCCCTTACAACCTTAAACCAGCGCAGCAATCGCGGCGTTGAAGGTTGCGCTCGGGCGCATGGCCTTGCTGATCAGCTCGGCATTGGCGTGGTAGTAACCGCCGATGTCCACTGGCTTGCCCTGCACGGCGTTGAGCTCGGCAACGATGGTCGCTTCGTTCTCGGTCAGGGTCTTGGCCAGTTCGTCGAACTGCGCTTGCAGTGCAGCGTCTTCGGTCTGGGCAGCCAGGGCTTGAGCCCAGTACAGCGCCAGGTAGAAGTGGCTGCCGCGGTTGTCGATGTTGCCGACTTTGCGCGATGGCGACTTGTTGTTGTCCAGGAACTGGCCAGTGGCCTGATCCAGGGTCTTGGCCAACACCAGCGCTTTAGGGTTGTTGTAGGTAACACCCAAGTGCTCAAGGGAAGCAGCAAGGGCCAGGAACTCGCCCAGGGAATCCCAGCGCAGGAAGTTCTCTTCCAGCAGCTGTTGAACGTGCTTGGGTGCCGAACCGCCGGCGCCGGTTTCGAACAGGCCGCCGCCGTTCATCAGCGGAACGATCGACAGCATCTTGGCGCTGGTGCCCAGTTCCATGATCGGGAACAGGTCAGTCAAGTAGTCGCGCAATACGTTGCCGGTCACCGAGATGGTGTCCTTGCCTTCGCGAGTGCGGTCCAGGGTGAACTTCATCGCGTCGACAGGCGACATGATGCGGATGTCCAGGCCAGAAGTATCGTGATCCTTCAGGTAGGCCTGAACTTTCTCGATCACTACGCCGTCGTGGGCGCGCATTGGGTCCAGCCAGAAAATCGCTGGAGTGGCGCTTGCACGGGCACGGTTGACGGCCAGTTTGACCCAGTCCTGGATCGGCGCGTCTTTGGTCTGGCACATGCGGAAAATGTCGCCGGCTTCAACCGACTGTTCCAGCAGGGTGCGGCCAGCGCTGTCGGAAACCCGAACTACGCCGTTTGCCTTGATCTGGAAGGTCTTGTCGTGGGAGCCGTACTCTTCGGCTTTCTTCGCCATCAGGCCAACGTTTGGCACGCTGCCCATGGTGGTTGGATCAAAGGCGCCGTTAGCCTTGCAGTCTTCGATCACCGCCTGGTAGATGGTGGCGTAGCAGCGATCCGGGATCACAGCCTTGGTGTCGTGCAACTGACCGTCGGTGCCCCACATCTTGCCGGAGTCGCGGATCATCGCTGGCATCGAGGCGTCGACGATCACGTCACTCGGCACGTGCAGGTTGGTGATGCCTTTGTCGGAGTTGACCATGGCCAACGACGGACGAACGGCGTAGACCGCCTGGATGTCCGCTTCGATCTGCGCTTGTTGTTCGGCAGGCAAAGCCTTGATACGAGCGTAGAGGTCGCCGATGCCGTTGTTCAGGTTGAAGCCGATCTGTGCCAGTACGTCAGCGTGCTTGGTCAGGGCGTCTTTATAGAACTCGGCAACGATCTGGCCGAACATGATCGGGTCGGAAACCTTCATCATGGTGGCTTTCAGGTGAACCGACAGCAACACGCCTTTGGCTTTGGCGTCTTCGATCTCGGCTGCGATGAAGCTGCGCAGCGCGTTTTTGCTCATGACCGCGCAATCGAGGATCTCACCGGCTTGCACGGTGGTTTTTTCTTTCAGGACGGTGGTGGTGCCGTCTTGAGCGATCAGTTCGATTTTGACGGCGTCAGCGGCGTCGATCAGGGCGGCTTTTTCGCTGCCGTAGAAATCGCCGGTGCTCATGTGAGCGACGTGGGACTTGGAGTCTTTGGCCCAGGCGCCCATTTTGTGCGGGTGCTTGCGCGCGTAGTTCTTGACCGACAGCGGGGCGCGACGATCGGAGTTGCCTTCGCGCAGAACCGGGTTTACCGCGCTGCCCTTGATCTTGTCGTAACGCGACTTGGCGAGCTTGTCGGCATCGCTGGTTACGGTTTCCGGGTAGTCCGGCAGTGCGAAGCCCTGGGCTTGCAGCTCTTTGATTGCAGCCTGCAGTTGCGGAACCGAAGCGCTGATGTTCGGCAGCTTGATGATGTTGGCTTCAGGTGTAACGGCCAGGTCGCCCAGTTCGGCGAGGTGGTCGGCTACGGCTTTGTCACCCAATTGCTCGGGGAAGCTGGCCAGAATGCGCCCTGCAAGAGAGATATCGCGGGTTTCAACGGCGATATCAGCCGAGGCAGTGAAAGCCTCTACGATAGGCAACAGTGAATAGGTGGCGAGGGCTGGGGCTTCGTCGGTGAAGGTATAGATGATCTTCGAGCGGGTGGGCATATTCGGATTAACTCTCTCTTCTTTGCTAAAGCGTGCGCAGAAACTCGAGGGGCGCCGGGTAAGCGCGTTCGTTCAAAGTCATCCATGAGCCGAATGTCGAGATTCTTCGCGGTGATGTTGGGTGCATCAGTCGAGCGTCAAGCGGGTGGACTGCGGTAGCAATCCTGCTTATTCGGGCCCAACGTCTTGTGATAGAGCGGTCGGCCGTCGTGACTCTGTGGTCAGCGGCGGCATTATACATAGGTAGCTGGCAATCTGCCGATGGTTCATATGCAACGTTTTTCGTCCATTGGTCTAAAGGTCGCAGGCAAGTGCGACGCGTAGAGTCGTTCGCCGTGCTTGAGTTTGGCGCTTTTCCCTTTGCTTTCAGGCTTGTACGTCGCGAACAGTGCAGCTTCGCGGCAGATGGGTGGAACATAGGGTTTGCGCGCCGATTTAACTGGGGTACGCTCGAACGCAGCCAGATGTTCAATCCAAACAATGGAGTACAGCATGGGATACAAGAAGATTCAGGTTCCAGCCGTCGGCGACAAAATCACCGTCAACGCAGACCATTCTCTCAATGTTCCTAACAACCCGATCATCCCCTTCATCGAAGGCGATGGTATTGGCGTTGATATCAGCCCGGTCATGATCAAGGTTGTCGATGCTGCTGTTAAGAAAGCTTACGGCGGCGAGCGCAAAATTTCCTGGATGGAAGTCTACGCCGGGGAGAAAGCGACTCAGGTTTACGATCAGGACACCTGGCTGCCTCAGGAAACCCTGGACGCGGTCAAGGATTACGTGGTTTCCATCAAGGGCCCTCTGACCACTCCGGTCGGCGGCGGCATCCGTTCGCTGAACGTGGCCCTGCGTCAGCAGCTCGACCTGTATGTCTGCCTGCGTCCGGTGCGCTGGTTCGAAGGCGTACCGAGCCCGGTCAAGAAGCCAGGCGATGTCGACATGACCATCTTCCGCGAAAACTCGGAAGACATTTATGCCGGTATCGAATGGAAGGCCGGTTCGCCGGAAGCGACCAAGGTCATCAAGTTCCTTAAAGAAGAAATGGGCGTCACCAAGATCCGTTTCGACGAAAACTGCGGTATCGGCGTCAAGCCGGTGTCCCTGGAAGGCACCAAGCGTCTGGCCCGCAAAGCCCTGCAGTATGTGGTCGACAACGACCGCGACTCGCTGACCATCGTGCACAAAGGCAACATCATGAAGTTCACCGAAGGTGCCTTCAAGGAATGGGCCTACGAAGTGGCCGCTGAAGAATTCGGCGCGACCCTGCTCGACGGCGGTCCGTGGATGCAGTTCAAGAACCCGAAAACCGGCAAGAACGTCATTGTCAAGGACGCCATCGCCGATGCCATGCTCCAGCAGATCCTGCTGCGCCCGGCCGAGTACGATGTCATCGCGACCCTGAACCTCAACGGCGACTACCTCTCCGACGCCCTGGCGGCCGAAGTGGGCGGTATCGGTATCGCGCCGGGTGCCAACCTGTCCGACACCGTGGCCATGTTCGAAGCCACCCACGGTACTGCGCCGAAGTACGCCGGCAAGGACCAGGTCAACCCGGGTTCGTTGATCCTGTCCGCCGAGATGATGCTGCGTCATATGGGCTGGACCGAAGCGGCCGATCTGATCATCAAAGGCACCAACGGCGCGATCTCCGCGAAAACCGTAACCTATGACTTCGAACGTCTGATGGAGGGCGCGAAACTGCTGTCGTCTTCCGCGTTTGGTGATGCGTTGATCTCGCACATGTAAACCAGCTGACAAAAAAACCGCCTTCGGGCGGTTTTTTTATGACTGGATGACGAGCTGCGTCAGCTCGACACTGTTTCTTGCCGGGTGGCAGTGGTGCTCTTTTCGTCCGGAGAGGTGGCAGCCGCGATCTTTACCGCATGCAGTCCTTTGGGGCCCTGGATGATCTCGAAGCTAACAATTTGCCCAGCCTTGAGGGTTTTGTATCCGTCCATTTCAATAGCCGAATAGTGGGCAAAGAAATCGATTTCCTTGCCATCCTCGTCGCGACCTTCTCTGGCGTCGGTGTTAATGAAACCGAACCCCTTGGCATTGTTGAACCATTTCACCTTACCGACAGCCATACCCATATCCCTCTGCAACAGACTCCATCACTGGAGTATCATCCAGTTAATCCGCAGTCTGATCTTTCAAATAGAATTGACTCCGCGGACCTTTTTTACCCACTGTGGGCTCTATTGTTTGTAACACCGATTTTCCGATAGTCAAGGTGACCGGGCAGTCGGAGTTGAAATCTTCGATGGCCGCCCCCACCACTGTATTCGCACAACTGACGAACCTTTCTTTCCATGCATGCAATCAGCCAGATTCGACTAACATTCAATCAGGATCGCCCTGATTTACACGACGACGATTCCGCAGGCATTGCTGTTCAGGAGGCTAAGCCTGCTTTACAGGCGCCACCGATGTATAAGGTGGTTTTGTTCAACGATGACTACACACCGATGGATTTCGTCGTCGAAGTGCTCGAGGTGTTTTTTAACCTGAATCGCGAGCTGGCGACCAAGGTCATGCTGGCCGTCCATACAGAAGGACGGGCAGTATGTGGAGTGTTTACCCGCGACATCGCCGAGACCAAGGCCATGCAGGTCAACCAGTACGCCAGGGAAAGCCAGCATCCGCTACTCTGTGAAATCGAGAAGGACGGTTAATCGCCGACCACTTGGGTATGAGGTGAAGCTATGTTAAACCGCGAGCTCGAAGTCACCCTCAATCTTGCCTTCAAGGAGGCTCGCTCGAAGCGTCATGAATTCATGACTGTCGAGCACCTTCTGCTGGCCCTATTGGATAATGAGGCTGCCGCCACCGTTTTGCGTGCCTGCGGCGCAAACCTCGACAAACTCAAGCATGATCTGCAGGAGTTCATTGACTCCACCACGCCATTGATCCCGCTTCATGACGAGGATCGTGAAACCCAGCCAACCCTGGGCTTCCAGCGTGTACTGCAACGTGCTGTCTTTCATGTACAGAGCTCGGGCAAACGCGAAGTGACTGGTGCTAACGTGCTGGTCGCAATCTTCAGTGAGCAAGAGAGTCAAGCCGTGTTTCTGCTGAAACAGCAGAGCGTTGCGCGCATCGATGTCGTCAACTACATCGCCCATGGCATTTCCAAAGTGCCGGGGCATGGCGATCACTCTGAAGGTGAACAAGATATGCAGGACGACGAGGGCGGTGAGTCTTCTTCTTCAGGCAATCCTCTGGATGCTTATGCCAGCAACCTCAACGAACTCGCGCGCCAGGGTCGTATCGATCCGTTGGTAGGCCGTGAGCTGGAGGTCGAGCGCGTCGCGCAGATCCTCGCGCGTCGTCGCAAAAACAATCCATTGCTGGTGGGCGAGGCAGGCGTGGGTAAAACCGCGATTGCCGAAGGCCTGGCCAAACGCATTGTCGACAATCAGGTGCCGGACCTGCTGGCCAATAGCGTGGTGTATTCCCTCGATCTGGGGGCTTTGCTGGCCGGGACCAAATACCGCGGCGATTTCGAGAAGCGCTTCAAGGCGCTGCTCAATGAGCTGAAAAAACGTCCGCAGGCGATCCTGTTCATCGACGAGATCCACACCATCATCGGTGCGGGCGCTGCGTCCGGTGGCGTCATGGATGCGTCGAATCTGCTCAAGCCATTGCTGTCTTCGGGCGATATTCGCTGCATCGGTTCGACAACGTTCCAGGAATTCCGCGGAATCTTCGAGAAGGACCGTGCTCTGGCTCGGCGCTTCCAGAAGGTCGATGTGTCGGAACCTTCGGTGGAAGACACCATTGGCATCCTGCGTGGCCTGAAAGGGCGTTTCGAAGCGCACCACAGCATCGAATACAGCGATGAAGCCCTGCGCGCCGCTGCGGAACTGGCCTCGCGTTACATCAATGACCGGCACATGCCGGACAAGGCCATCGACGTCATCGACGAGGCGGGCGCCTACCAGCGTCTGCAGCCGATCGAGAAACGCGTGAAGCGCATCGAAGTGCCTCAGGTCGAGGACATTGTCGCTAAAATCGCGCGAATTCCGCCAAAACACGTCACCAGTTCCGACAAAGAACTGCTGCGTAACCTTGAACGTGACCTGAAACTCACGGTATTTGGCCAGGATGCGGCGATCGACTCGCTGTCGACTGCGATCAAACTGTCCCGTGCCGGCCTCAAGTCGCCTGACAAGCCCGTCGGTTCGTTCCTGTTCGCAGGGCCGACCGGTGTGGGTAAAACCGAGGCCGCGCGGCAACTGGCCAAGGCGTTGGGCGTCGAGCTGGTTCGCTTCGACATGTCTGAATACATGGAGCGCCACACCGTATCGCGCTTGATCGGTGCGCCTCCAGGCTATGTCGGATTCGACCAGGGCGGTCTGCTGACCGAAGCCATCACCAAGCAGCCTCATTGCGTGCTGTTGCTCGATGAAATTGAGAAGGCGCATCCGGAAGTCTTCAACCTGCTGTTGCAGGTCATGGACCACGGTACGCTGACCGATAACAACGGGCGCAAGGCGGACTTCCGTAACGTGATCGTCATCATGACGACCAACGCCGGCGCTGAAACTGCAGCGCGTGCTTCGATCGGTTTCACCTATCAGGACCACTCGTCCGATGCGATGGAAGTGATCAAGAAGAGCTTCACGCCGGAATTCCGTAACCGTCTGGACACCATTATCCAGTTTGGTCGCCTCAGCCATGAGGTCATCAAAAGCGTGGTGGACAAGTTCCTTACCGAACTTCAGGCGCAACTGGAAGACAAGCGTGTGCTGCTGGAAGTCACCGACGCTGCTCGCAGCTGGCTGGCGGCCGGTGGTTACGACTCGGCAATGGGCGCTCGTCCAATGGCACGTTTGATCCAGGACAAGATCAAGCGTCCACTGGCCGAAGAGATCCTCTTTGGCGAATTGGCCGAACATGGCGGTGTGGTACACATCGACATCAAGGACGGCGAACTGACTTTCGAGTTCGAGACCACGGCTGAAATGGCCTGACGTTAAGCCGCAACAAAGCAAAAAGGCGCTGAAAAGCGCCTTTTTGCTGTCTGTCTGTTATACGCCGATCCCCCTGTAGGAGCTGCCGAAGGCTGCGATCTTTGATCGTTCCCACGCAGAGCGTGGGAACGATCCGCAAACAAAAACGCCCGGCATAGCCGGGCGTTTTGTATTGACTTGATTAGCGAGCGCGGTAGGTGATGCGCCCTTTGCTCAAGTCATAGGGCGTCAGCTCGACGCGCACTTTGTCGCCGGTAAGAATACGGATGTAGTTCTTGCGCATCTTGCCGGAGATATGCGCGGTTACGACGTGCCCATTTTCCAACTCCACACGAAACATGGTGTTGGGCAGGGTGTCGACGACAGTGCCTTCCATTTCGAAGCTGTCTTCTTTCGACATGCAGTAAAGCCCTCGGTGTCCAATGAATGGCCCGGTGCAACTGCGCCAGGCAAAAGCGGCGTGCATTGTGCCCGAAAAATGGGGTTTAAGCCAAGGGGTTAGTGTCCTGTCTCACAAATACGTTCCTCTTTTGGCGAGTGGCTGTTGTCGTCAGGCAAGGCGCCGCGACGAGTCATAGCCCGCGATGGCAAGGAGCGGCAACGCAGCAGGATGACAACAGACGCCGTCAAAAAGGAACAGTATTTGCGAGACAGGGCACTAGCTCAGGATGACCCAACGTTGATTAATCAGCAGTTCGATAGGGCGATATTGGGTCTTGTAGCTCATTTTTTTGCAGTTTTTGATCCAGTAGCCGAGATAAACCGCTTCCAGCCCCAGGCGCCGGGCTTCGCCGATTTGCCAGAGGATGGCGTAGCGCCCCAGGCTACGACGCTCTTCTGCGGGTTCGTAGAAGGTATAGACCGCCGATAGGCCGTTGGGCAGCAAGTCAGTGACGGCCACGGCCAGCAGGCGGCCTTCGAGACGAAATTCGTAGAAACGGGAGAAGGGCAGGTCACGCACCAGGAAAGTCGAAAACTGGTCACGGCTTGGCGGATACATATCGCCGTCGGCATGACGTTGTTCGATGTAGCGCTGATAAAGGTCGAAGTACTCTTCGCTGAACTTTGGTCTGGTCGGACGCACCTGCAAGTCGGCATTGCGTTTGAGAATGCGTTTCTGCTGGCGGTTGGGCGTAAATTGCGCCACAGGAATGCGCGCCGGTACGCACGCATTGCAATGCTGGCAATGGGGTCGGTAGAGATGATCGCCACTGCGACGAAAACCCATTTCCGACAGGTCTGCATAGACGTGCACATCCATGGGCTGACTAGGGTCGAGGAACAGCGTCGTGGCCTGCTCCTCGGGCAGATAGCTGCAAGAGTGGGGCTGAGTGGCATAAAACTTCAAACGCGCCAACTCGGTCATGATCAACCCTCGGGATAAGCTTTTGATTAGGGGGCGCTCTCAATGAGTTTCCCCGCATTAAGTGTAAGCCACACGCGCCAATGTCGCTCAGCAAACCCAAGTGGCACGGCCGGGTTGATCCAGGTGTCGCGCAAGATAGCCGGCAAATTCGCGGCGCGGAATCGCTCGGGCACCCAGGCTGTGCAGATGATCGGTAGGCATCTGGCAGTCGATCAGCACAAAACCCGACTCTTTCAGGTGTCGCACCAGAGTGGCGAAGCCATATTTGGAAGCGTTGTCGGCGCGGCTGAACATCGATTCGCCGAAGAATAACTGCCCCATAGCCAAGCCGTAGAGCCCGCCGACCAGCGCGCCATCGTCCCAGACTTCCACCGAATGGGCGTAACCACGCCTGTGCAGTTCGACATAGGCATCCTGCATCGCCTGGGTGATCCAGGTGCCGTCAGCGTGCTCGCGCGGTGCGGCGCAGGCGCGTATGACTGCGGCAAAATCCCGATCGAAGGTCACTTGGTAGCGCTGTTGGCGCAGCAGTTTGTTCAAACTGCGGGAAACATGCAGTTCGTCGGGAAATAGTACCGTGCGTGGGTCCGGCGACCACCACAGAATCGGCTGGCCCTCCGAGAACCACGGAAAGCAGCCGTGACGATAGGCTTGAATCAGGCGATTGGCGGACAGATCGCCGCCCGCGGCCAGCAGCCCGTTGGGGTCGCGCATGGCTTTTTCCAGCGGCGGGAAGGTCAGGGTGTTGCGTTGTAACCAAGTCAGCATGGCATCCGGGCTTGCAGAAGGGGAGGGCGGTAGCGGGCCGCTGAGCCCGCCTTGAGGAGGTTAACCGTCAAACGGTGGGGATGTCATCGAGATACTTCTCCGCATCCAGCGCGGCCATGCAGCCGGCCCCGGCGGACGTCACCGCCTGGCGGTAAATATGATCGGCCACATCACCGGCGGCGAACACGCCTGCAATGTCCGTGGCGGTGGCATCTCCTTCGCTGCCACCCTTGATCAGCAGATAGCCGTCGCGCATTTTCAGCTGGTCCTGGAACAGGTCGGTATTGGGTTTGTGGCCAATGGCGATGAATACGCCGGCCAGCGGCAATTCATGGGTTTCGCCCGTATGGCTGTGCCGCAGGCGGGCACCGGTCACGCCGCTGGCATCGCCCAATACTTCGTCCAGATTCTGGTTCCAGTGCAGGCGGATATTGCCGTTGGCGGCTTTTTCGAACAGTTTGTCCTGGAGGATCTTCTCCGAGCGCAATTTGTCGCGACGGTGTATCAGATGAACTTCCTTGGCGATATTCGACAGGTACAGCGCTTCTTCTACGGCCGTGTTACCTCCGCCGACCACCGCGACCACCTGATTGCGGTAAAAGAACCCATCGCAGGTGGCGCAGGCGGAGACTCCTTTGCCGGCAAAGGCTTCTTCCGATGGCAGCCCCAGATATTGGGCCGAAGCGCCGGTGGCGATAATCAGCGCATCGCAGGTGTAGGTGCCGCTGTCGCCGATAAGCTCGAACGGGCGCTGTTGCAACTTGGCCGTATGGATGTGGTCGTAAACGATCTCTGTGTCGAAGCGTTCGGCGTGTTTTTGCATGCGTTCCATCAGTACCGGGCCGGTCAGGCCTTCGACGTCGCCGGGCCAGTTGTCAACTTCGACGGTGGTGGTCAGCTGGCCACCTGCCTGTATGCCGGTGATGACAACGGGTTTGAGGTTGGCGCGAGCGGCATAAACGGCTGCGCTGTAACCGGCGGGACCGGAACCCAGAATGATCAGGCGGGAATGCTTCGCTTCAGTCATAAAAACACCTCATAAGCCTTTGTCACAAAAGAGAATGCATGCTCAAATTGGACTGCGCGTACTGTGCTGTTGGCTATGCTGCACCCAAGGGTCTCAAGCATGGCATCGGGCGAACAAACCCGTACAATGCCTGCTTGTAACAGTGTTTGTATCAAAAAAGCGGTGCGTGCCGTATTCCGAAAAACCGGGGCACAATGTTAAAAGTAGTCCCAGTTGCGCCTGTTAACTTTTTTACCTGCCTGGATTGGGCAGTTTTTATAGTCATTCAACAGATGGACGCGCCATGGGCGCAGGAAAAGAAGCGTTTTGAAGAAATCCACCGCAGCACCTAAAACAGTCGTCCCGCTCTGGCGCCAGCAATTGCACTACCGGCTCAAGGAAGGTGCATTGATCGCCATCGGCGCCTTGTGCCTGTTCCTGATGATGGCTTTGTTGACCTACGGCAAAGACGATCCGGGCTGGAGCCATAACAGCAAGATCGACGATGTGCAGAACTTCGGCGGGCCGGCCGGCTCTTACAGCGCCGACATCCTGTTCATGGTTCTGGGTTACTTCGCCTACATTTTCCCGCTGTTGCTGGCGATCAAGGCGTATCAGATCTTCCGCCAGCGCCACGAGCCGTGGCAGTGGAGCGGCTGGCTGTTCTCCTGGCGCCTGATCGGCCTGGTATTCCTGGTGCTGTCGGGTGCGGCGCTGGCCCACATCCATTTCCATGCGGCGACCGGTCTGCCGGCCGGCGCGGGCGGCGCTTTGGGCGAAAGCCTCGGCGATCTGGCCCGGAACGCGCTGAACATCCAGGGCAGCACGTTATTGTTCATCGCGCTGTTCCTATTCGGCCTGACGGTGTTCACCGACCTGTCGTGGTTCAAGGTGATGGACGTCACCGGCAAGATCACCCTTGATCTGTTCGAACTGTTTCAAGGCGCGGCCAATCGCTGGTGGGCGGCGCGTATCGAACGTAAGCAACTGGTTGCCCAGCTGCGTGAGGTCGATGATCGCGTGCACGACGTGGTCGCGCCGACCGTCACCGACAAACGCGAGCAGGCCAAGGTCAAGGAGCGCCTGATCGAGCGTGAGCAAGCCCTGAGCAAGCACATGTCCGAGCGCGAGAAACAGGTGCCGCCGGTGATTGCCCCGGCGCCGCCCAAACCGGCAGCCCCCAGCAAGCGCGTGGAAAAAGAGAAGCAGGCGCCGTTGTTCGTCGACAGCGCCGTGGAAGGCACCTTGCCACCGATCTCGATTCTCGACCCCGCGGAAAAGAAACAACTCAATTATTCGCCCGAATCCCTGGCGGCCGTCGGCCACTTGCTGGAAATCAAGCTTAAGGAATTTGGCGTCGAGGTTTCGGTGGATTCGATTCACCCGGGCCCGGTGATTACCCGTTACGAAATCCAGCCAGCAGCCGGTGTCAAAGTCAGCCGCATCTCCAACCTGGCGAAAGACCTGGCCCGTTCCCTGGCCGTGACCAGTGTGCGTGTCGTGGAAGTGATCCCGGGCAAGACCACGGTCGGTATCGAGATTCCTAACGAAGACCGGCAGATCGTGCGCTTCTCCGAAGTCTTGTCGACCCCCGAGTACGATAACTTCAAGTCCCCGGTCACCCTGGCCCTGGGTCATGACATCGGTGGCAAACCGGTGATCACCGACCTGGCGAAAATGCCGCACTTGCTGGTGGCCGGTACAACCGGTTCCGGTAAGTCGGTGGGTGTGAACGCGATGATTCTGTCGATTCTGTTCAAGTCTGGCCCGGAAGACGCCAAGCTGATCATGATCGACCCGAAAATGCTTGAACTGTCGATCTACGAAGGCATTCCGCACCTGTTGTGTCCAGTGGTCACCGACATGAAGGACGCCGCCAACGCCTTGCGCTGGAGCGTCGCCGAAATGGAGCGGCGTTACAAACTGATGGCGAAGATGGGTGTGCGTAACCTCTCGGGCTTCAACGCCAAGGTCAAGGAAGCCCAGGACGCCGGCGAGCCGTTGAGCGATCCGCTGTACAAGCGCGAAAGCATCCACGACGAAGCGCCACTGCTGCAAAAACTGCCGACCATCGTCGTGGTCGTGGACGAATTCGCCGACATGATGATGATCGTCGGCAAGAAGGTTGAAGAACTGATCGCCCGTATTGCCCAGAAGGCCCGTGCGGCGGGTATCCACTTGATTCTCGCGACCCAGCGGCCGTCGGTGGACGTGATCACCGGTCTGATCAAGGCGAACATTCCGACCCGTATGGCGTTCCAGGTATCGAGCAAGATCGATTCGCGGACCATTATCGACCAGGGCGGTGCCGAACAACTGCTGGGCCACGGTGATATGTTGTACATGCCGCCGGGCACCAGCCTGCCGATTCGTGTTCACGGCGCGTTCGTGTCCGACGATGAGGTTCACCGGGTGGTTGAAGCCTGGAAACTGCGCGGCGCGCCGGAATACAACGACGACATCCTCGCCGGTGTCGAAGAAGCCGGTAGCGGTTTTGAAAACGGCGGCGGTGGTGGTGACGATGATGCCGAAACCGATGCGCTGTACGACGAAGCGGTGCAGTTCGTCCTGGAAAGCCGTCGTGCGTCCATCTCTGCGGTTCAGCGCAAGCTGAAAATCGGCTACAACCGCGCGGCGCGCATGATCGAAGCCATGGAAATGGCCGGGGTCGTGACGTCCATGAACACCAACGGTTCGCGTGAAGTCCTGGCCCCCGGCCCGGTGCGCGACTGATCCGGTTTTGAAAGGGGCGGTGTCTTGAGGCGCCGCCCGCACTCCCACGAATGTTTATGAGGACTCCCATGCGTCTTATCCGCATGTTGCTGCTGCCGGTACTGGCTTTGACCACGCTCTCGGCTCACGCCGATGACAAGGACGTGGCGCGTCTGACTCAACTGCTGGAAAAATCCCAGACCCTGACCGCGCGTTTCTCCCAGCTGACCCTTGATGGCAGCGGTACCCAGTTGCAGGAAACCGCCGGTCAAATGTCCTTGCAGCGCCCGGGCCTGTTCTACTGGCACACCGATGCGCCGCAAGAGCAGCTGATGGTGTCCGACGGCAAGAAGGTTTCCCTGTGGGACCCGGACCTGGAGCAGGTCACCATCAAGACCCTTGACCAGCGTCTGACCCAGACTCCGGCCCTGTTGCTGTCCGGTGATGTGTCCAAGATCAGCCAGAGCTTCGACATCAGCGCCAAGGAAGCCGGCGGCGTGATCGACTTCACCCTGAAGCCGAAAACCAAAGACACCCTGTTCGACAGCCTGCGTCTGTCGTTCCGCAACGGTCTGGTCAATGACATGCAGCTGATTGATAGCGTCGGTCAGCGCACTAATATCCTGTTTACAGGTGTGAAGGCCAACGAGCCGATTCCTGCGTCCAAATTCAAGTTCGACATCCCCAAGGGTGCCGACGTGATCCAGGAATAAAACGCAGAACCCGTGGGAGCTGGCTTGTGTGGCGAGGGAGCTTGCTCCCGCTGGACTGCGCAGCAGTCCCATTTTGGGGGTGCTTCGCGCCCCAGCGGGAGCAAGCTCCCTCGCCACAGGATTTCGCCAGACTTGAGAACTACGTAAAAAAACGAGGTTTCAACCGCACGTGATGGACCTGTTTCGCAGCGCCCCCATTGCTCAACCCTTGGCCGCACGCCTGCGTGCGACCAATCTGGACGAGTACGTCGGTCAGGAACACCTACTCGCTCGCGGCAAGCCATTGCGCGAAGCGCTGGAGCAGGGTGCCCTGCATTCGATGATTTTCTGGGGGCCGCCGGGGGTGGGTAAAACCACATTGGCGCGGTTGCTCGCGGAAGTCTCCGATGCGCACTTCGAAACGGTTTCGGCGGTGCTGGCGGGCGTGAAGGAAATCCGCCAGGCGGTGGAAGTCGCCAAGCAGCAGGCCGGGCAATACGGTAAACGCACCATCCTGTTTGTCGACGAAGTGCATCGCTTCAACAAGTCCCAGCAGGATGCGTTCCTGCCGTACGTTGAAGACGGCACGCTGATTTTCATCGGCGCGACCACCGAAAACCCCTCATTCGAACTCAATAACGCGCTCCTGTCCCGGGCGCGCGTCTATGTGCTCAAAAGCCTCGACGAAGCGGCCCTGCGCAAGCTGGTGCATCGCGCGCTGACCGAAGAGCGTGGGCTGGGCAAGCGGCAACTGACCCTCAGCGATGAAGGTTTCCAGATGCTGTTATCCGCCGCCGATGGCGATGGCCGACGTCTGCTCAATCTGCTGGAAAATGCCTCGGACCTGGCCGAAGACAACAGCGAAATCGGCGTCGACCTGCTGCAAAGTCTGCTCGGTGACACCCGTCGGCGCTTCGACAAGGGTGGCGAAGCTTTCTATGACCAGATATCCGCGCTACATAAATCAGTGCGCGGCTCCAATCCCGATGGCGCGCTGTATTGGTTCGCGCGGATGATCGACGGCGGTTGCGACCCGCTGTACCTGGCCCGGCGCGTGGTGCGCATGGCCAGCGAAGACATCGGCAACGCCGACCCTCGCGCCCTGAGCCTGTGCCTGGCGGCGTGGGAAGTGCAGGAGCGCCTTGGCAGCCCCGAAGGTGAGTTGGCAGTGGCCCAGGCCATCACGTATCTGGCCTGCGCGCCGAAAAGCAATGCGGTGTACATGGGCTTCAAAGCCGCGATGCGCAGCGCCACCGAACACGGTTCCCTCGAAGTGCCACTGCACCTGCGCAATGCGCCGACCAAGTTGATGAAGCAATTGGGTTATGGCGACGAATACCGTTACGCCCACGATGAACCGGATGCCTACGCCGCTGGCGAAGACTACTTCCCGGACGAGCTCGAACCGCAACGGTTTTATCAACCAGTGCCCCGCGGCCTGGAGCTGAAGATCGGCGAAAAGCTGAACCACCTGGCGCAGCTTGATCGTCTGAGCCCCCGACAGCGGAGAAAAAAGTGATTCCATTGATCGTTGCCGTTTCTGTCGGCGGTGTCGCCGGTACGCTGTTGCGCTTTGCCACCGGTAACTGGATCAACGCGAATTGGCCGCGGCACTTCTATACCGCGACGCTGGCCGTTAATATCGTGGGCTGTCTGCTGATCGGCATTTTGTACGGCCTGTTTTTGATACGCCCGGAGGTACCGTTTGCGGTGCGCGCCGGGTTGATGGTCGGCTTCCTTGGGGGGCTGACGACTTTTTCATCCTTTTCACTGGATACGGTGCGCCTGCTGGAAACCGGGCAAGTGCCGCTGGCCCTGGGCTATGCGGTCATCAGCGTATTCGGCGGGCTGCTCGCCACCTGGGCTGGCCTGTCCCTGACCAAACTTTGATAACGAGAAACCGACATGCTCGATTCCAAACTGTTACGTAGCAACCTTCAGGACGTAGCGGACCGCCTGGCATCCCGTGGCTTTGCCCTGGATGTTGCGCGCATCGAAGCGCTGGAAGAACAGCGCAAGACCGTCCAGACCCGCACCGAAGCTCTGCAGGCTGAACGTAACGCGCGCTCCAAGTCCATCGGTCAGGCCAAGCAGCGCGGCGAAGATATCGCGCCATTGATGGCGGACGTCGAGCGCATGGCGGGTGAGTTGAGCGCCGGTAAACTCGAGCTGGACGCGATCCAGACCGACCTGGATTCGATCCTGCTGGGCATCCCGAACCTGCCGCACGAATCGGTGCCGGTCGGCGATGATGAAGAAGGCAACGTAGAAGTGCGCCGCTGGGGCACGCCTAAAGCCTTCGATTTCCCGGTTCAGGACCACGTAGCCCTGGGCGAGAAATTCGGCTGGCTGGACTTCGAAACCGCCGCCAAGCTGTCCGGCGCCCGTTTCGCCCTGTTGCGCGGCCCGATCGCCCGTCTGCACCGTGCACTGGCACAGTTCATGATCAACCTGCACATCAATGAACACGGTTACGAAGAGGCTTACACCCCGTACCTGGTGCAAGCGCCTGCGTTGCAGGGCACCGGTCAGCTGCCGAAGTTTGAAGAAGACCTGTTCAAGATCAGCCGCGATGGCGAAGCCGATCTGTACCTGATCCCGACCGCTGAAGTGTCGCTGACCAACATCGTCGCTGGCGAGATCGTCGATTCGAAACTGCTGCCGATCAAGTTCGTGGCCCACACGCCGTGCTTCCGCAGCGAGGCCGGTGCATCGGGTCGCGATACTCGCGGCATGATCCGTCAGCACCAGTTCGACAAGGTCGAGATGGTCCAGATCGTCGAGCCATCGACCTCGATGCAAGCGCTGGAAAGCCTGACCGCCAACGCCGAGAAGGTCCTGCAACTGCTGGAACTGCCGTATCGCACCCTGGCGCTGTGCACGGGTGACATGGGCTTCAGCGCGGTCAAGACCTACGACCTGGAAGTGTGGATTCCAAGCCAGGACAAATATCGCGAAATTTCCTCATGCTCCAACTGCGGCGATTTCCAGGCCCGCCGCATGCAAGCACGCTTCCGCAACCCGGAAACCGGCAAGCCTGAGCTGGTTCACACCCTGAACGGTTCCGGGCTGGCGGTCGGCCGTACCCTGGTGGCGGTGCTCGAGAACTACCAGCAGGCCGACGGTTCGATCCGTGTACCTGAAGTGCTCAAGCCGTACATGGGTGGCCTTGAGGTTATCGGCTAAATGGACTATCTGCCGCTGTTTCATAACCTTCGCGGCAGTCGTGTATTGGTCGTCGGCGGAGGGGAGATTGCCTTGCGCAAATCCCGCCTGCTGGCCGAAGCCGGTGCGCTGCTGCGGGTGGTTGCACCGCAAATCGAACCGCAACTGCGCGAGCTAGTGGTCGGCAGCGGTGGCGAGTGCCTGGTGCGTGGTTACGCCGAAACGGATCTGGACGGTTGCGGGCTGATCATCGCCGCCACCGACGACGAACCGCTGAACGCGCAAGTTTCCGCTGATGCTCATCGGCGTTGCGTGCCGGTCAACGTGGTGGATGCGCCGGCCCTGTGCAGCGTGATCTTCCCGGCGATCGTCGACCGTTCTCCATTGATCATTGCGGTGTCCAGTGGCGGCGATGCGCCGGTGCTGGCGCGGTTGATTCGCGCCAAGCTGGAAACCTGGATTCCTTCTACCTACGGGCAACTGGCCGGTCTGGCGGCGCGTTTCCGCACTCAGGTCAAAGGCCTGTTTCCGGATGTGCAACAGCGCCGGGCGTTCTGGGAGGATGTCTTCCAGGGCCCGATTGCCGACCGGCAACTGGCCGGGCAGGGCGCCGAGGCCGAGCGCTTGATGCTGGCGAAAATCAATGGCGAAGCACCTGTCGCTACCGGCGAGGTTTATCTGGTGGGCGCCGGGCCGGGTGACCCCGACCTGTTGACCTTCCGCGCCTTGCGTCTGATGCAGCAAGCCGATGTGGTGCTGTATGACCGTCTGGTGGCGCCGGCGATTCTGGATTTGTGCCGTCGCGATGCCGAGCGGGTCTACGTCGGCAAGCGCCGCGCCGATCACGCCGTGCCTCAGGAACAGATCAACCAGCATCTGGTGGATCTGGCCAAGGCCGGCAAACGCGTGGTGCGCTTGAAGGGCGGCGATCCGTTCATTTTCGGGCGCGGTGGCGAAGAGATCGAGGAACTGGCGGCCCATGGCATTCCGTTCCAGGTGGTGCCGGGCATTACCGCGGCCAGTGGTTGCGCGGCCTATGCCGGGATTCCGCTGACTCACCGCGATTACGCGCAGTCGGTGCGGTTTGTCACCGGGCACTTGAAGGACGGTTCCACCGATTTGCCGTGGGCCGATCTGGTCGCACCGGCGCAAACCCTGGTGTTTTACATGGGGTTGGTGGGGTTGCCGATCATCTGCGAGCAGTTGATCAAGCACGGTCGCGCGGCCGATACCCCGGCGGCGTTGATCCAGCAGGGCACCACGGTCAATCAGCGGGTGTTTACCGGCACCCTGGCCGACCTTCCACGGCTGGTGGCGGAGCATGAAGTGCATGCACCGACCCTGGTGATCGTCGGGGAAGTGGTGCAATTGCGCGAGAAACTGGCGTGGTTTGAAGGGGCTCAGGCGCAGGTCTGAACACCGAGTTGTTCCCTTCGCGAGCAAGCCCGCTCCCACATTAGATCGTGTTCAGCCACAGATTCATGGCCAGACACAGATCAAATGTGGGAGCGGGCTTGCTCGCGAAGGGGCCCTCAAAACCACCCCCATGCTCGGATCAAACCTCAGCCTTACGCCAAACCCCTTTCCCCTTCAACCGCGCCCGATCATGAGCCGCAGTGAAATCCTGCGCCGGCCCTTTAGGCACGATCCCGGTCGGATTAATGGTTTTGTGGCTACCGTAATAGTGATTCTTGATGTGCTCAAAACTCACCGTCTCGGCTATCCCCGGCCACTGATAAATCTCCCGTAGCCAGTTCGACAGATTCGGATAATCGGCAATCCGTCGCAGGTTGCACTTGAAGTGCCCGAAGTACACCGCATCGAAACGAATCATCGTAGTGAACAGCCGAATATCCGCTTCCGTCAGGTATTCGCCCGTCAGGTACCGATTCGCGCCCAGCAATTGCTCCAGCCGATCCAGCTCAGCAAACAATTCATCGAACGCTTCTTCATAAGCCTGCTGCGAAGTGGCAAACCCGGCGCGATACACGCCGTTGTTCACTGCCGGATAAATCCGCTCGTTCAGCGCATCGATCTCGGCCCGCAATGGCACCGGGTAGAAATCCAGGTCGTTGCCGGTCAAATCATCGAACGCGCTGTTGAACATGCGGATGATTTCCGCCGATTCATTATTGACGATGCGATTTGTCTGCTTGTCCCAGAGCACCGGGACCGTGACACGGCCGGTGTAGTCGGCGGTATCGGTGGTGTAGCGCTGGTGCAGAAATTTCAGATCGCCAAGCTTGTCGCCAGTCGAGCCATGAGCCTTGTCGAAGGTCCAGCCGTTTTCCAGCATCAGAAAGCTCACCACCGACACATCGATCAGGTTTTCCAGGCCTTTGAGCTTACGCAGGATCAACGTGCGATGAGCCCACGGGCAGGCGAGGGAGACGTAGAGATGATAGCGACCGGCCTCGGCGGCAAAACCACCGATGCCGGTGGGGCCTGGCTTGCCGTCGGCGGTCAGCCAGTTGCGACGTTGTGCCTGTTCACGCTGGAACGTGCCGTCCTTGCTTTCATACCACTGATCTTGCCAGCGGCCTTCGACTAACAAACCCATGTGCAAAACTCCTCAACCGATAAGCGTTGGAGAGGAGTCTATGCGCATAGGTTCGAACAAAAAGCGCAAAGGTTAGGCAGTTATGATCGGTTAAATCGATCGATCCCTTGCATCCCAATACTGCTGGGCGGTTTCGAACGCTAGCTCGCGGGGCTGACCGAGGCCGCGCAATGCCAGGGCCATGGTCGAGATCAACGCCATTTGCGGGTAGCTGTCGACCACGTCGCCACGCCACACCGCTTTCAAATGCTCGGGATCGAGGCTGGCCGGTTTGACGTGGCGCTGGGTCGACAGCTGTGGCCATTCTTCATCCCAGCTTTCGCCGCCGGTGGTGCCATACAGGTGACTGTCGGCATCCGGGTTGATCTCGATTTCGCCGCCATCACCCTTGATCACGATGGCGGTATCGCCGAGCAAACCGCTGGCCTCGCGATGCACGGCCTGATAGCCGGGATGGAAAATGCTTTGCAGACCGCAGCGAGCGCCCAGCGGGTTGAGAATTCGCGCCAGGGAATGGATCGGCGAGCGCAGGCCCAAGGTGTTGCGCAGGTCGATCATTCGCTGAAGTTGCGGCGCCCAGTCCACCAATGGCATGAACGCCAGCCCGCCCTGATCGAGCGCCGCGCCGACCTGCCGCCAGTTGCGGCATAGTGGAATGTTCAGCGTCTCGAGCAGTTGTTCGCTGTACAGTCGCCCGGCCGTGTGCGCGCCACCGCCATGCATGAAAATGCGCACGCCGTTCTGCGCCAGGCACTTGGCCGCCAGCAGGTACCACGGCAGGTGACGCTTCTTGCCGGCATACGTCGGCCAGTCCAGATCAACCGCCAGCGCTGGCGGATTCAGGCGTTCACGCACGGCTTCGGTGAACCCGGCCATTTCCTCGGCGCTTTCTTCCTTGTGCCGCAACAGCATCAGGAAGGCGCCGAGCTGGGTGTCCTCGACCTTGTCGTCGAGCAACAGGCCCATGGCTTCACGGGCTTCTTCGCGAGTCAGGTTACGAGCGCCACGTTTGCCCTTGCCAAGCATCCGCACGAACTGGGCGAACGGGTGCTCGGCGGGCGTTTCGAGGGTCAGTGCTGGATAGTCGGTCATAAGCAATTCGTCGGTTTGGGCAGGCCCGCCAGTTTCGCGGCGAGTTTGGCAGGGGTGCCTTTGAACAGTCGGTTCAGGTGCAGGCTGTTGCCCTTGTCGGGACCGAGTTTCAATGCGGTGTACTTGATCAGCGGGCGGGTCGCGGGGGACAGCTGGAATTCGTCGTAGAAGCTGCGCAGCAGTTCGAGAATTTCCCAGTGTTCCGGGCTCAACTCGATGTCTTCGGCGGCGGCGAGGGCGGCGGCCACCTCGACAGACCAGTCGCTCAGTTCGACCAGGAAACCGTCCTTGTCCAGTTCAACGGCGCGGGCGCCGACCGTCAGGGATTTCATAGCCAACTGTTGACCTTGTCGTAGTGAATCGACAATTCGACGAAGGCCGGGTAGTCGATGGACTTGGCCCAGTCCGGGACTTGCAGCGCCCGTGCCTGAGCATCTTCGGCCAGTACGAATAACTTCAGGCCGCGGGCGTGCAGCGCGCTGAATGGCACGGTGCCTGGCTGCAAGGCATAAGCCGCATCGCCACTCAGCAAAAGCGCATCGTTGGCGCCGATCACGCGCAGGCAACTGCTCAGGCGGTCATCGCCGAAAGGGGAATGAGACAACACATGCAAAGTCGACATCAGAGGGTGATCACCTGGTCGTAACGATCAATAAGGGCAGTGATTTCCTGGGCGTCCAGCACCCGGGCTTCTTCAAGCGACAGGTTTTCGGGGTCCAGACCACGGGTCGCGGCGCTTTCACCGCACACGAACAGGTCTTCGACGCCAAACATCGGCAAGGCTTGCAGGTTGGCGCTCAGGTCTTTCTGTTGCAGGGCCTTGGCGTTCTGTTCATTGGCGAGCTGGAACACGCCGTCATCGAGAAACAGCAGGCCGATCGGCAGATCGAAGGCGCCGCCGGCCAGCACGATGTCCAGCGCTTCCCGTGCGTTCGGCCCGGACCACGGCGCCTGACGGCTGATCATCAGCAAGGATTTGGCCATTTTCACGCGCCTCCGAAACAGATCAAGCGGTCAGCGTCCTGCACCGCGTCATGCAACTGGCCGAGGCCGGACAATTCCCACGGCGCACCCACCGCTACTGCTTCACGCTGATAGCGCTGGGCTTCTTCCTCGTTCAACACCCCGCGGCGCAGAGCGGCGGCGATGCAGACCACGCCATCGAGTTGATGCTCAATAACAAAGTTGCGCCATTGCATGGGCAAATCCTGCTCGTCCTGAGGCGTGACCACGCTGGCGGACGCGTTATAGACGCCATCCTGATAGAAAAACAGCCGGACAATCTCATGCCCGTCGGCCAGCGCGGCCTGGGCGAACAGCAAGGCGCGGCGCGAGGAGGGCGCATGGGCGGCGGAAAACAGCGCAATGGCGAATTTCATGATGAGCTCGATCAGCAAAACTGCGGCCATGATAAAGCTTTATCGGCGGGGCGGCGAAGGGCGTTTACTTGAAGACCGAGTCGCTGCCTTCGCGAGCAAGCCCGCTCCCACACTGGATTTATGTCGAACACAAAACAGTGGTCCGCCGCAGATCCAGTGTGGGAGCGGGCTTGCTCGCGAAGACGGACTTCCCGGCAACATAAATTCAGGATTTGATCACCTGCTCAGCGCGGCATGTAACCCAACTGCCAACGCCGCGGTATTTTCAACGACAGCAATCCCAGCGCCCCGGCCAGCAGCCCGCTGACAAACAGCGCCCTGAGCCCAAGATGATGTTCCAGCACCGCGCCAAGCACCGCACCAACAAACATCCCGGCCCACGGGATCAGCTGCACTCGCCAGCCATTGCGCCTCTCGCCCAGCATCCACCGTCCCAGCCCGCGACCAAATCGCGACAGCGCGCCGGTGACATAGGTCAGCCCGACCGGCAGGCCGTTCACTTCTTCCACGGCGGCATTGAGCATGCCCATGGCAATGATCGTCGCCAGCAGCGCCGGCAATTGCAGGTCATAGGGCCAGGCCGCAGCGCCGCACAGCAATGTGGCGATGCACAGCATCAATGGCAGCGCCCGTCGGCCACCGAACCGGCTGACGACAATGCCCAAGGCGTTGCCAGCGACGAACGTGGCCACGAGGATGACCAGGCGCAGCGTCAGCCCAAAGTCGCCATCGCTGATCGCCACGGCCAGGCGGGTGGTGTTACCACTCATGAAGGACACGAAGTCGCCGCTCGCCATGAAACCGATGGCATCGGTCATGCCGGCGAGCACCGACAAACCGGCGACCAGCGACAGGCCGATGCGTCCGCGCCATTTATGGGTATGCAGATGCCCCGGCGTGGCCCGGGTGCCTGACGGAGAAGGCAACATTGAAGAGGACTTCCTTGAGCAGCGATGATTATTTGGTTAGCCCATATAACTCGCAATACTCCAGCCAGTCCATGCCGGCCATCTCCGCGACTTCCTTGTGCACCTCCAGGCGTTGGGCCAGGTAGTCCTCAGGCGTGGCAGCAGTCAGTTGCAGCGTCAGCTCCCAGGCAAACAAGCCCAGGCGCTCGGCCTCGGCTTCGAACGCTTCATGCAAACGCTCGTCGCGGTACTGCGCCACTGTCTCGCCCTTGGCCTGGGCCAACAGTGGATTCAGGTTGTCCAGTTCGACACGCAGCTCAGGGCGTTGATCGAGAAACTTTTTCAGCGCCTGCTCGTGTTGCTGTTCGGTTGCCGCCATGGTCACTCCTTGGAAGACTGCTTTTTGCTCGCCTTGGCAGCCGCGGCCAGACACTCCAGGGCAAATTGCTCGGGGTAAGTCATCTGGATCGGCGTGGTTTCGCCTTTGACGGTTCTTTCGCCATCGAGAATGTAGCGAATCCGCTTGTCGGTGACGCCAATTCGCTTGGCGATCCAGGAAGGCGTCTGACCGATCTGGCTGATCAATTTGTCGGCGTATTCAGCAGTCGGTTTGTAGTATTCGGCGTTGGGTGTCATGACCTTTCCAGAAAAAAAGCGCCCGAAAAAAATGGGCGATGCGGCGTTAATGGCGCGACAGGGTGCGCGAATCGTTGCGCGGTGTCGCGGTATAAATGAAGTAAAGCAGAACGATGCGCTGCGCTGCGGTGATACAGTCCGCTTTTTCCTGATGAGCGAACGCAATGCGAATTCTGATGATGGCGCTGGCCGCAACCTTGCTGGCGGGCTGCGCCGGATCGGCGATGAATGACGCCCGCACCAAAACCCCGTACAAAACCCTGACCTCGGACAAACCGGAAAAAATTGTTGCCCAGTGCGTGCAGTTTGCCTGGCAGGACGAAGCGGTATTCGGCGTTGATGCGGGTGCGTATTTGCAGCCGGGCAAGAAGGGCGGCTCGACGGTCTACACCCGTTCGGCCGAGTCCTTCGTGGACGTGAGCACCGACGCCTCGGGTACAGCGTTGAGCTATTACGCACAGCATGACGATTTTGTCGCCAAGCGCCGATTGGCGGCGTTGGCGACCTGCTTGTAAGCAAGATCAAAAGATCGCAGCCTGCGGCAGCCCCTACAGGGTGAACGCAATCCCATGTAGGAGCTGCCGAAGGCTGCGATCTTTTGGGTCCCCCCCCGAAAATCGAAGGTTACAAATCCACCAAACGCTTCTGAAAAAAGAAGCGCTTATGGCCCGGCGGATAATCGGCAATGTGCCCCAACTCGCTGTAGCCATGCTTCTTGTAAAACTCCGGCGCCTGGAAGTCGAAGGTGTCCAGCCAGATCCCGATACATTCCTTTTCCCGCGCCAGCTCTTCGGCCATCTGCATCAGCTTCGAGCCCATCCCTTGTCCCCGGGCCAGCTCCGGCACTGACAACAACTCAATGAAAAACCACTGGTAAAACACTCGGCCGTAAAGCCCGCCGAGAATCTCGTCGCGGTCATTGCGTACCAGCAACGCAATCTGCTCCGACACCGTGGCCCCGGCCTTTGAGGCGTTATAGGCACGCAGCGGTGTGAGGATCGCGTCGCGTTCTTCCTGAGTGGCATTTTTCGACAGTTCGATTCGCAGGGTCATAGGCTACACATCCTTATGGCATGAACACGGAGCCTATCCCGGTTGGGGCGATTGTTCTATCCCCTGTAACCGAAGGAACCGCCGCAGTCCCGGGAATGTCTAGCCTGAACAACGTCATTGCTGAACGCAGCCATTGAGGACAGCCCGTGAACATTTTTGAAGCCTTGCGCGAAAGCCACGACCGTCAGCGCCGCTATGCCGATGCGCTGATTCAAACCCAGGGCGACACCCCGGAACGGGTCGAGGCTTACAAACGGCTAAAATCCGAGCTTCAGGCCCACGAAACCGCTGAAGAACGCCATTTCTACATGCCGCTGATGGCGTTCGACAACGGCGTGGATCTTAGCCGCCACGCCATCTCCGAACACCACGAAATGGACGAGATGATGGAAGCGCTGGATGCGACCGAAATGTCCAGTCCATCCTGGTTGGCGACGGCGAAAAAGCTCTCGGAAAAGGTCCATCACCACTTGAAAGAGGAGGAGCAGAAGTTCTTCCAGATGGCCGGCAAGTTGCTCGACGAGCAACAGAAAGAAACCCTGGCCGGTCAATATGAGAAAGAATACAAGGCGCAACTTTCCTGAGGGTGAAAGCGCCGCAATGCGGTTCACTCAAGAGAGTCTTGAGTCAGTAAGAACTTGTGGCGAGGGAGCCAACACACCTTGCCGGCAAGGTGAAATGATTTGAATCCAATGCGCTCCTTGTAGAGAATCGCCATCTTTGCCTCGAAAGGATGCGCGCGATGAAGTTCGAAGGGACTTTCCAATACATGGGCACTCACGGGATCGTCTTCAACGTCTCGCAGATCACCCTCACCGACAGCGAGCGCGGACGCCTGCGCGAGCTGTATTTTGGCGAGGCGAAAAGCGCCCACTATGAGGTCAACAGCAAGGTCGTCGAGGTGTACGACAAGATGCAGGCCAAGAGCCTGCCGTGCGTGATGATGATCGGCATCTCCAAGCCGCTGACCCGGCAACAGGGCGATGTCCTCAATGGCCAACGCACCAAGATCGCCAACCTGGCCGCCTCCGCCTTCGGTGGCGCTGCCGGTACTGTGGGCGGTTTAGCCGGACCTGCAGGCAGTGTCGCCGCAGGTACTGTTGTAACGGCGGGTGTGCGCTCGTACGTCAATGACGCTCTGCCCACCTACCATGCTGGCGACGTAATCGTCAGCATCCAGGCGCAGGTCAATGGTGGGATTGGCCCACAGCGCTCTTCCGAATCCCTGATCATCAAGACCTGAGTGGGGCTGCACATGTCCGAAATTACCCAGACGGTCATCGTTGTGGTGCTGGCCTTTCTACTTGATCGGTTTCTTAAGCCGTACCCGCTGCGCAAGTGGCTAGGGGTGACGCTGGTGGTGGCAGGCGCAATCGGCTGCGTTGCAGTGAGCCAGACCCAGTTGCTGGGCTTTGACTTGGGATTGATGTCGGTCCTTGCCGTGCCGGTGGGCGCGGGGCTGTTCGTGACCAGGCGGCGGTTCGAGCAGATTGGCTGAAGGTCAGGAAGGTGTGTTGACCGGACGGATACCTTGCTCCCGCTTGAGTGCGTAGCGCTCACAAAAATCGCAATGGTTGTCAGATTTTTGGGGCCGCTACGCAGCCCAGCGGGAGCAAGCTCCCTCGCCACAGGTTTCTCTGACTCAAGATTCTCTTGGGAGCGCCATTACGGCAGTCGCCGGGCTTTTCTGTTTTCGCCTAACATGGACGCTTTCTGACGAACATAAGGATGGATTGTCATGTCGAACACAGCCGAGCGGGTCAACATCATCGAGTCCCAGGTGCTGTCCCACGACTGGTATCTGCTGAAGAAAATCACTTTCGATTACTTGCGCAACAACGGCGACTGGCAGCGTCAGACTCGCGAAGTCTACGACCGGGGCAATGGCGCGGCGATTTTGCTGTTCAACCGTGAGAAGAAAACCGTCGTACTGACCCGCCAGTTCAGGCTGCCGGTGTTCGTCAACGGCCACGATGGTTTGTTGATTGAAGTGGCAGCGGGGCTGCTGGAAGGCGTTGCGCCTGAAGAGCGCATTCGTGCTGAGGCCGAGGAGGAAACCGGCTATCGCGTCCACCATGTGCAGAAGGTTTTCGAGGCCTATATGAGCCCCGGCTCGGTGACTGAAAAGCTGCATTTCTTCATGGCCGAGTACGACGCCTCTTCCAAAGTCGGTGATGGCGGCGGGCTGGAGGAAGAAACCGAAGAACTGGAAGTACTGGAGTGGAAGTTCGACGACGCGCTGGCGGCGTTCCATCGCGGGGAGATCTGCGATGCCAAGACCATCATGCTGCTTCAGTATGCGGCGATGAAGGATGTCTTCGGCGCGCTTTGATCCGGCTCCAAGGTTCACGGCTCTGCGGTTTTACAAGAGCGGTTCGCCTGGTCCGTTAGATGAACAAATCATCTGTTCTGCCAGCCTCGCGGCACTCGTACCCTTCGAGTGTCAGCAACCGCTCTTTCGCCTCAAGCCCACCGGCAAACCCCGTCAGTTTCCCCGACGCACCAATCACCCGATGGCAAGGCGCGACAATCGAAATCGGGTTCTTGCCATTCGCCGCACCCACCGCCCGAACCGCGCTGGGATTGCCGATCTGCCGGGCAATCTCGCCGTAGCTGCGTGTTTCGCCAAACGGAATCGTCAGTAGCGCCTGCCATACCTTCTGCTGAAATTCGGTCCCGGCAAAATCCAGCTCCAGTTCGAAACGATTACGCGTGCCGGCGAAGTATTCCTGCAACTGCTGTGCGGTGCGCACCAGGATCGGGTTGTCCGCTGCTTCAGTCATCGGCCCCAGCCTGACCCGACCCGGTTTGTCGTTTTCCCAGAGAATGGCTGCCAGTCGAGCGCCTTTCGCGACCAGTTTCAATTCGCCGACCGGAGACGCCAAGGTGGTGAAGGTATAGGGCATGCCGGCGGACTCCGTAAATGCTGAACAGGGGGACCCAGCATACTGCCTCGTCGGGGAGGCGCAATACGCGATCGCGACCATACTTGCCTGTGCTTTTGAACCGTTCCCTCTGTTTTGGTACAGAGCCTTAAAACAAAAAGAGACCGACTCATGAAGTTCGAACCTTTTGTCAAAACGCTCATGGCGACCGGATTGGCGCTGAGTTGCCTGACGGCCCACGCGGCCTCCGTCGCCCCGGTCGCGGCCGAAAACGGCATGGTCGTCACCGCCCAACATCTGGCCAGCCATGTCGGCGTCGATGTGCTCAAGAATGGCGGCAATGCCGTCGACGCCGCCGTTGCGGTGGGTTATGCGCTGGCGGTGGTGTACCCCGCGGCGGGTAACCTGGGCGGCGGCGGTTTCATGACGATTCAATTGGCGGACGGGCGCAAGACCTTCCTCGACTTCCGTGAAAAAGCCCCGCTGGCCGCGACCCCCGACATGTACCTCGATAAAGAAGGCAACGTCATCCCGGAGCTGAGCACCCGCGGCCATCTTGCCGTTGGCGTGCCGGGCACCGTCTCGGGCATGGAATTGGCCCTGAAGAAATACGGTACCAAACCCCGCAAGGAAGTGATCGCCCCCGCGATCAAGCTTGCTGAAGACGGTTTTGTGCTGGAGCAGGGCGATATCGACTTGCTGGAGTACGCCACGGACGTCTTCAAGAAAGACATGCGCGACTCGGGCTCGATTTTCCTGAGCAATGGCGAGCCGATGCAGGTGGGCCAGAAACTCGTACAAAAAGACTTGAGCAAAACCCTGCGGGAAATTTCCGAGAAGGGCGCCGACGGTTTCTATAAAGGCTGGGTGGCCGACGCGATCGTCACCTCCAGTCAGGCCAACAAGGGCATCATCACCCAGGCCGACCTCGACAAATACCAGACCCGCGAACTGGCGCCGATCGAGTGCGATTATCGTGGCTATCACGTGGTCTCGGCACCACCGCCAAGCTCCGGTGGCGTGGTGATCTGCGAGATCATGAACATCCTCGATGGCTACCCGATGAAAGAGCTGGGCTTCCGCTCGGCGCAGGCGATGCATTACCAGATCGAAGCGATGCGCCACGCGTATGTGGACCGCAACAGCTACCTGGGCGACCCGGACTTCGTGAAAAATCCGATCGCTCATCTGCTGGATAAAAACTACGCGACTAAAATCCGTGAAGTCATCGATCCGCAAAAGGCCGGCGTGTCCCGCGAGATCAAACCCGGCGTAGCGCCCCACGAAGGCAGCAACACCACCCATTACTCGATCGTCGACAAATGGGGCAATGCGGTGTCGGTGACCTACACCCTCAACGACTGGTTCGGTGCCGGCGTGATGGCGAGCAAAACCGGGGTCATCCTCAACGATGAAATGGACGACTTCACCTCGAAAATCGGCGTGCCGAACATGTACGGTCTGGTGCAGGGCGAAGCAAACGCCATCGCCCCCGGCAAGGCGCCGCTGTCGTCCATGAGCCCGACCATCGTCACCAAGGACGGCAAAGTCGTCATGGTCGTCGGCACCCCCGGTGGCAGCCGCATCATCACCGCCACCCTGCTGACTATCCTCAACGTGATCGACTACGGCATGAACATTCAGGAAGCGGTGGATGCGCCGCGTTTCCACCAGCAATGGCTGCCGGAAGAAACCAACCTGGAAAATTTCGCCACCAGCCCGGACACCAAGAAAATGCTCGAAAGTTGGGGACACAAATTTGCCGGGCCGCAGGACCCCAACCATATCGCAGCTATTCTGGTAGGTGCGCCTTCGCTGGAAGGCAAGCCCGTGGGCAAGAACCGTTTCTATGGAGCGAACGATCCACGGCGTAATACCGGGTTGTCACTCGGTTACTGAAGCAGGCGATCAGCGGCCACCTGAACTCCCGGGTGGCCCCGATCCCCGTAGGAGCTGCCGAAGGCTGCGATCTTTTGCCTTTGATGTCTGCGAAAGCAAGATCAAAAGATCGCAGCCTTCGGCAGCTCCTACGGGGGCTCGAACGTAGCCTCGCAAACTCGACAGTTGCTACAGGTTAAAAAGGGAGTTGAATTCCATTGTTCTACCGACCTATCTAAGGAAGGAAGCCATGAGCACCGCACTCCTGATCATCGACGTCCAACGCGCGCTGTGCACCGGCGATGATGAATGCTTCGACATCCAGCGCGTCATCGGCACTATCAACGAGCTGAGCACCAGAGCCCGAACCGCCAACATCCCGGTCATCCTGATCCAGCACGAAGAAGAGGGCGACCTGCTGCAATACGGTGGCGAAGGCTGGCAACTGGCCGAGGGTCTGAAGACTTCACCCCAAGACCTGCGCGTGCGCAAAACCACCCCGGATTCGTTCTACCAGACCCACTTGCATGAACAGCTGCAAGAGCTGGACGCCGACCGCCTGATCATCTGCGGCCTGCAAACCGACTACTGCATCAACGCCACCGTTCGCCAGGCGCATCAATTGGGCTACGACGTCGTGCTGGTGGCCGACGCCCATTCCACGATCGATAACGGCACGATGAGCGCCGAAGACATCATCGCCGAACACAACAAGGATCTGGCGCACCTGACCGGCTCCGTGGCGCGGATCGACGTGATGCCGGCCAGTGAAATCAAAGTCTGAACAGCGTCAACACTACGGCGGGGGAGCTTGCGTGCTTGGGGCTGGACGCATTCGCTGCGCCTGTGGCATGGTCAAAAAAATACACCATGCAGCGAACAGGATCAGAACATGGGGGAGGGTGATGAGGTCGGCGCCAAGACATCAATGGCAACGCTGCAAGCGTTCAACCTTTGCATCTTGCACCTGGGGCGTCTTGCCCGTGATCGCGGTGCCTCCCGCTTCATCACCGACGGTCTGCAGGCGTTCAGCCAACTGGTGCCTTTCGCTTCGGCCTGGTGGGGCGAGATGTCTGCGCCGGGCGTCGATGTTTCGACCAGAAACTGGATGCACGGGCGGATCAATCTACCCGAGTCGTTTACCGCCGAGTGGCACACCTGTGCGCGCAATGACAAATTCTCCGATGACACCATAAGTCGGCCCGGTGAGGTCGTGCGCGACAGCGGCTTCACCGACCCCAATGAAGACGTGAATGTGTTCGCTCGGCGCCACGATCTCTATTACCTGATGTGCATCACCTTCGAATTACCCGAAAGCGGTTTGATGTTCTTCGTCTGCCTCTACCGAGGCAGGGATGCCTGGACGTTCAACGACAACGAGGCCGATCTGTTTTCGGCCTTCTGCGACCACCTTTTGCAGCTGTGGCGGTTCCAGGTGCAGGACATGATCCGCTTCGACACGGGCAGCGGCGCGTCGGACTTTGGCGTCGCGCGCATGGACGGCAGCTTGCTGTACGTGGGAGCAACGCTGTGTGCAGCCATTGAACGTGAGCTGCCCGGCTGGAACGGTTCAATGCTTCCCGCGCAGGTGATCGCGCAACTGCCAAAGGCACCCTGCGTCATGCGCCTGGGCCGCTGCGCCCTGACACTGAGCCCTAACGCCGAGCACGTTATCCTGTCGCTCGAAGCCCAATCGCGCGGGGCAATGCTGGCGCCACGTGAGCGAACGGCAGCGATGCTGTTCGCCGCCGGCCATTCCTACAAGGAAATTGCCAAAATCCTCGAGTTGAGCCCTGCGACAGTCCGCACCTATCTGCGCAACTGCTACCTGCAACTGGGGGTGAAGAGCAAGGTGGAACTGGGGTCGGTGCTGCGTTCAGCGACCTCGCTTGCGGATGCGATGCGTCCCTTGTAGGAGCGCAATGCTGTTCACTTAAGAACGTCTTGAGTCAGTGAGAAACCTGTGGCGAGGGAGCTTGCTCCCGCTTGAGTGCGTAGCACTCACAAAAATCGGCGATTGTTATCAGATTTTGGGGCCGCTACGCAGCCCAGCGCGAGCAAGCTCGCTCGCCACAAAGGTAAGCATTACTGAAGCGTCTCGCTTAAGTGAACAGCCTCGCTCCTACAGAGGAATGGAGCTCACAGTTCTAAGGCGTAGCAATTTTATCCAGCACCCGGTTCGCCGTGATCTCCGCCACCATGATGCTGTTCGAAATGCCCAGCAGGGCGTAGCGCGACTCACCCTCCAGATGATCCACCAACTGATGGACCATCACATCGACCGAGGCCAGCGTCTCGACCAAAAAAACCGCCAGGGTTTCGGCTGTGGCCTGTGGGTCCACGGAGAACATCGTGCTGGGTGTACGCGCGGTGGCTTTGATGTCGGCATTCGACGGGAAGTGGAAGTCGAGGGCGCGTTCGGCGGCCTCGTTGAGTTTTTTTGAATCGAGAGATTCGTAGGGGGATGCCGGGTCTGTGACCGGCGGGTTCGGCGTTATCTTGAACATATTTCGTGCTCCAAAGTAGTGGAGCCGTCACCGAGTCGCTGCTAAACGAAGGGTGGCAGCTGTGCGCAGGTTAGCAGACCGGGGAGACACGAAACCGGCGCGCCCGAGGGCGCCCTGCGCACAGCTACCATGAAGTGCAGCATGAAACTACCGGACTGTCTGGAATGCAAATGCGCTTCGTATCACCACGGGCTGCTAAACCCGATCACTGAGGATCAGTGACGCGAATCAAGTTACCGAGTGACCCCAAGGCGCACAAGCCGGCGGATTCTGGTGCAGCCGTAGGCAACGGCGCAAGGTTTTGTAGCTTGCAGGACGTAACCATGGGGATGCTTAAACAAGCGATCTCGGGCGACGTTGAATGATCTTGTACGTGCGTCCTACAGGAGGTGGAGCCTTGAAAACGGAGGACGCATCTGACGTATGTTTGAAGTGGGTCATCGCAAGTGTGGTGGCTAGCGTAGAACTGGCCGCCACCTTTGCCGCCTACATCCCGTCACTCCACGAAGCCCCGCGGGTCATCGGTAAGCGTCTTGCAGTCATTGGAAATGGGTATGGTGGAGGTCAAGCAACATATTGAAACGAGCAAGCAGCTGATGGGGGATCTTCGCAGAATTGGTCCAAAGACGTCGTCGGAATCGGCGGGTGGGCGTCACTGGGGGTCGTACAGGCAGGCGGATGGTCTAGAGGCGATCTAAGTGTTAGGTTGAGCCAAACGAATTGCGAGCTTCAAATGACCCCCGAAGAAAAAGCGACAGAAGAGGCTGCCTTTGCGTTTGCTCGGGCCAATAGGGCTTCTCTTGCAAGGGCAATTGCTGACACCAGCATCTTTCCACCAGAGGATTCCCCTATAACGGTTTTTATGGCCGGGTCGCCCGGGGCTGGAAAAACTAGGCGATGTGACCGTCGACCAGATTGACCACCTGATACCTGAGACCTATGATCATCTTGAGCTTGTTGAGCTCCTAACCGAGGCAGAGAAAAATGAGTGCAGCTAAGACCGGAAAATCCAGTCCTTTGGCTGAATTTTTCTGCAAGGCTTCCCCCGAAACCAAGCGGGACGTATTTTTAATGGCGATGTCTAAAGCGATTGCCTCTCAGCGTGACGTGCTGGATAAGGCGGAAGCTATCAAGATGGCGCGAAAAACCGAGAAGGCTTCTGCCTAAGGCGAATGTGTCATTGATCAAAAAGCCCAGCGATCCGCTGGGCTTTTTCATTTCTGGGGATTCGTACAGGCGAGAAGGGTCAACCTAAGCCACGGCCAGCAGCTTCGCGAGAAGGGAAACTCTCTACAACAGACCCATCAATCTGCTTGCGAACGTCAGGCCACATCATGTTGATTGTGCCGCTGTCTTCGCGAGCAATCCGCTCCCACAGGCTCCGCCGCTCTGCAGATCGGACGCCGGTCACTTAATTGCTCACCCCTCCTCATTTGTAGAGGTCCATCCGACGCTTGCGCCCTATAGGGTAGGCCTGCACATCAGAGGCTTGCGGCCGTCTGTTCGGGACACTGCCTGAGCGCGGCCAGGACGCCGATCGTTGGGCTCGATCCACAGGCGTTGTCACAAGCTTCCCCCATCCCGAATCGCCCGATAAAAACAAGAGAGTTTCCGATGCGACTATTCATCCCCAACCTGTTGGCCGCAGCCCTGGCCCTTTCCTCGGCGCAGGCCATGGCCGCTGCTGATCTTGTGCTGTTCAACGGCAAGGTCTTTACCGCCGAACCCGGTCAAGGGCTGGTTCAGGCCGTGGCGGTGCAAGACGGCAAGATACTTAAAGTGGGCAGCGATGCCGAGATCAACGCCTTGGCCGATGCCCAGACGCAACGAATCGATCTGGCGGGCAAGGTGTTGATGCCTGGAATGATTGATACCCATAGCCACCCGATCGTTGCGGCCTTCAACAGCCAAGGCGCCAACCTGTTGGATGAAGTAAAGCCGTTGCCGGAGCTCGAGCAATGGGTGATCGAGCAGGATGAAGCGGGGCGAGCACGGGCCGGTGACGTGATCAGCATTGCCGGGGTGAGTTCGGCCTATTGGGAGAAAAGCCGCGAGCTCGGTCAGCGTTTCAATCAGGGACGCTGGGCGGACCAACCGGTGGTTCTCAGCGGAATTGACGGCCATACCGGCTGGGCCAACAACGCGATGCTCAAGCGTCTGAAGATCGACGCGGCATTGGTAAAAGGTCTGTCGGAACAGGATCGCAGTTTCGTAGGGCACGAAGCGGACTTCACCCCCAACGGGTATTTTGCCGAGTCGCGCTGGGACAAGGTACGCAGTCAGATCCCCGCGCCCGGCAACGAGGTCATGCTCAAGGCTGCCCGCGAGGCGGTGAAGGTTAATAACCAATATGGCGTTACCGCCTGGATGGACGCGGCAGCGAATGCCGGAAGTGGCGATTCGCTGCTCGATTTCCAGGCCACCGAGCAGAGTTACGGTGTTCTACCGCTTTACCGCGAACTGGCGCAGAAGGGCGAACTCAATGCCCACGTCGCGGCGCTGCTGCTGGCCAACCCCAAAAGCCGGCCGGCCGATCTGGAAGTGCTGGCCAAGGTGATGAAGAAATTCGAGGGCGTACCCAACCTGAGTTTCCCGGGCATCAAGGTCTTCGCTGACGGCGTCCTGGAGTTTCCAGGGCAGACGGCCGCAGTGATCGTTCCGTTCACCAACAGTCAAAAAAACGGTCAGTTGCTGATTGATCCGGCGCACTTTGGTGAGTTGGTAGTCGCGGCGGAGAAGCGTGACTGGATTGTGCACACCCATGCGGTCGGTGACCGTGCCGTACGTGAGTCGCTCAATGGTGTTGAATACGCGCGCAAACTCAATCCGACACCGATGGCCCACAGCATCACGCACCTGCAACTGGTCAATCCCAAGGAGTTCCCGCGCTTCAAGCAGCTTGGCGTGATCGCTTCCATGCAGCTGCTGTGGGCTACCGGCGAGTCTTACACGGTGGAGTTGGTCAAACCGTATATCAGTGCGTTTGCTTACGGTTACCAGTATCCCGCCAGGTCCTTGCATAACGCCGGTGCGGTCATCGCCGGTGGCAGTGACTGGCCGGTGTCCAGCCCCAACCCATGGAACGCCATCGCTCAGGCCAGCACGCGCAAAGGGCCGCTGGGTGTGTTGAATGCCAATGAAAGCATTGATCGCCAGACCATGTTCTATGCCTACACCCTCAATGCCGCCAAAGTCCTGCGGCTGGAGCAACAGATTGGCTCGCTGGCGCCCGGCAAACAGGCCGATCTGATCATCCTCGACCGCGATGTGTTCAAGGTTAGCGACGACGAACTGTTCAACACCAAGGTCTTGAAGACGTTCTTCGCTGGCAAGCAAGTTTACGCGCCCGCGTCCTGACCACTGACCGCTTGCCGGCAGCCCCCAAAAATAAATGCTCCTGCTCCTCGCATAGCGAGGGGCCGGGCAACGCCGTGCCCGACATCACCCGCTGATCCATAAAAATAAGAGACCTGTATGAACGTACGCTCAGCATTGACCGTTGCCAGCCTTGTATTGGCGCCCCTGACCAGCCAGGCACTGACGCTTGACGATAACTTCAGCCTGGACCTGACTCTGGGCGTTTTCAGTGACTATCGCTCCCGTGGCATTTCGCAAACCCTGGGGGACCCGGCGGTTCAGGCCGGCGCCACGCTGGTGCACAGCAGCGGCTTGTACATTGGCGCCTGGACCTCGAATGTCGATTTCGGCGGCCCCTACAAAACCCGGCAGGAACTCGAGTACTACGCGGGCTACTACTGGCAGGCGAGCGAAGCAATCAGTCTCGATCTGGGCTACATCAAATACGACTATCCAAAGGAAGGCCAATTCAACATGAGTGAGGTCTACGCCATCCTTGACGTTTATGGCGTTAAGCTCAGTGCCAACTACTCAAACGATACGCCGAACTTCTTTGGTGAGGACCAGGACACTCTTTACACCTACCTCAGCTACAAAGTCGAATTGCCGGCCGAGCTCGGCCTGGACCTGCGCGTGGGGCGCAACGATGTCAAAGACCCGGCTTTCTGGTCCGCCAACGGTGAAAGTCGCGATGCCTACACCGAGTGGGAAGCCAAACTGACCCGTGATTTCGTCGGCGTGACCTGGGGCCTGAGCTACATCGATACCGACCTGTCGAAAAGCGAATGCGCGAGCTGGTACGGCTATGACGATCTGTGCACGGCCACCGTGGTCGCCAGTGCCAGCAAGGCCTTCTAAGCCCGCGTGCTCAAGCGTCTCCTATACTGATCCGCGTTGACAGGTTCAACACAGATCCCGAATGCCGCTGGAGCAGCAGCCAGCGGCTTCCCTACGACTCAACAGTAAGGAGAACGAACATGGCAATCCGTATTGGCGACGAAGCACCGGACTTTACCGTCGAAAGCACCGAAGGCCCGCTGCATTTCCACGAATGGATCGGGGACAAGTGGGCGATTCTGTTCTCGCACCCCAAGGATTTCACCCCGGTGTGCACCACTGAGCTTGGCTACATGGCTGGGCTCAAGCCGGAGTTCGATAAACGCAACACCAAGATCGTCGGGCTCAGCGTCGACCCTGTCAGTAATCACCAGAGCTGGGCCAAAGACATCGAAGAGACCCAGGGGCATGCGGTCAACTATCCGATGATCGGGGACGAGAATCTGGTGGTGGCGAAGCTCTACGACATGATTCATCCGAATGCCAGTGGCGGCGCACGGACTGCTGTGGACAACGCCACGGTGCGTTCAGTGTTCATCATCGGCCCGGACAAAAAGGTCAAGGCGATGCTGATTTACCCGATGAGTGCTGGGCGCAACTTCGATGAAGTGCTGCGTCTGCTCGATTCTCTGCAATTGAACGCCAAGCACACCGTCGCCACCCCGGTGAACTGGCGCCCGGGCGAGGATGTGATCATTCCCACTTCGGTCTCCGACGAGGACGCCAGGAAGAAATATCCGGATGGCTTCAAGACGCTGAAACCTTATTTGCGCACGGTGGCGCAACCGAAGTAACCGATCCGTCCAGTCAGTTAAGCGTGATACTGAACTTGTGGCGAGGGAGCTTGCTCCCGTTGGACTGCGAAGCAGTCCCCCTCTTTTTGGTGATAAGGGGGGCCGCTTCGCGACCCAGCGGGAGCAAGCTCCCTCGCCACAGGTTACTCATCGCTTGTTCTATCTCTTAACTGACTGGCACTAGAGCAAGCCCGCTCCCACAACCCGCGTGCGGCGGGGCTACTCGTCCTCAAGCGCAAGTTCGCTCGGGTCGGCCCCACACATCTGTGCCAACACCTGAACCACCAAAGCATGATCCTCACGCTGGGGCAGCCCTGAAACGGTGACGGCGCCAATGCATCCCACGCCTTTGACCGATATCGGGAAGCTGCCGCCATGATCGGCGTAATCACGCAGGGGCAACCCCATCAAACTTTCGAGTGAATCGCCCTGAAGCTTGAAGGACCGGCCTACACGGTACGAGCTGAGTTCCATCAGTTCCACGACATTTCGCTTACGTCGTGCCCAGTCGGCATTGCTGGCAGAGGTTCCCGGCATCGAATAGAAAAACACGGTGTCCCGCGCCAGCCTGACCTCAATCGTGGTGGACACGCCTTGCTCCTCGCAGGCGGTTTTCAAACGGGTGCCCAAGTCCCAGGCCGTCTCTTTATCGAAGCGCTCAAACTTCAGGGTTTCTTCCTGGAGCGCGATACGTTGCAGGTCGGTTTTGATGTCCATGGTTTCTCCCTCATCCCTTTCGGGCGGTCGTACTGTTACGCACGGTTAATGTGAACGGCAGCACCACATGGCGGTCCGGGATGGGTTTTTTTTCGATGAGGGCGATCAGCATTTCAACGGCTTTTTGGCCAAAGATTTCGGCGGGTTGCGCGATGGTCGTCAACGCTGGATCACAGTAGGCCGCGAACGGAATGTCATCGAAACCGACCAACGAAATATCGTCGGGTACCCGCAAACCCTGTTGCTTGATGCGCTTCAACGCACCGATCGCCATTTCATCGTTCTCGCAAAAGAATGCGGTCGGACGGTCGGGCAATTCCAGCAGCATTCCCGCACCATCAAAACCGGCCTGCAATGTGAAGTCGCCGTGGCAGATCAATTGCGTGTCCGGGGCGATACCGGCCTGGAGTAATGCATCTTGATAACCGGCCACTCGGTCGCGTGTGAGCGGGCTGCTTTTCGGGCCTTTGATCAGGCCGATCCGGCGATGGCCCAGATCGATCAGATGCTCCGTCATGGCTTTGGCCGCCGCCCGGTTGTCGAGGCTGATGGTCGGATGCCGCCCGCCTTGAATCACCTCACAGGCGTTGACCAAGGGCAGTGATTCGCCATGGGGGAAGGGTGATTCAAAAGGGTCGTAGGCGCGCAACTGAATCACGCCGTCGGCCTGGTGGGCGTACACCAGCGCGGCAAACTCCCGTTCGATTTCCTCGCGGCCCTGGGTGTCGCACAACAGCAGTCGATAACCGGCCGCCTGCGCCGCCTGTTGGGCACCGCTGATCACCCGTGCGAAAAACGTGTTGGCGATGGCCGGGACCAGAATCACCAGGTTGCCGGTTCTGCGCGAACGAAACTGCACGGCCATGAGGTTCGGCCGGTAGCCGGCCTGTTCCACGGCTGCGTTGACCTTGTCCCGGGTGTCGGGGAGTACGCGCTCGGGCGACTTCAGCGCTCTGGACACGGTGGCCACCGAGACGCCGGCCAGCCGGGCTACTTCACGGATATTGGACAAGACGACCTCGTTATCGAACCGACAGATGTACACGTGGCCGGCGAGCTTACCGCAGTCCGGCCGTGCGCTGAAATGAGCTTCATTTTTAATCCCGGGTTTGACACTGGAAGTAACTGAGCCTAAATTTCCGGCATGATGTAACCGGTTACATCATAGTCAAACCTCGAGCGTTAATCCGCCCCGAACAAGAGAAAAATTCGCGATGAATGGTGCAATGGCAAAAATAAGAATGGGGTTTGTCGGCGGCGGCGAGGGCGCCTTCATCGGCAAAGCCCACCGCCAGGCCGCCGGCCTCGATGGTCGTTTTGAACTGGTGTGCGGTGCATTCAGCCGAGACGCCCGCAACAATCATGACACCGGCGCCGCGCTGGGATTGTCCGCGTCACGCTGCTACAGCGACTGGCAACAGATGCTGGCCAGCGAGCGCGCACTGCCTGCTGACGAGCGCATGGAGTTGCTGGTCATCGTCACGCCCAATCACTTGCACGCGCCGATTGCCAGCCAGGCCCTGAGCGCGGGTTTTCATGTGTTCAGCGAAAAGCCCGCGGCACTGAATCTGTCTGAACTGCTGGCGCTCAAGGCCGTGGTGAAAAGCAGCGACCGCCTCTACGGATTGGCCCACACGTATCTGGGTTATCCGATGGTCTGGCAGGCACGCAAGATGGTGCGTACCGGCGTGATCGGCGCAGTGCGCAAGGTCATCGTCGAGTACCCGCAAGGCTGGCTGAGCCGGGATGTGGCCGGGCAGGGCAACAAGCAGGCGAGTTGGCGCGATCAGCCCGAGCAGTCCGGGTTGGGCGGCTGCATTGGCGACATCGGCACCCATGCCTTTTCACTGGCCGAATTCGTCGCGGACCAACCCATCGAGCAGGTGTGCGCAACCTTGGGTTCGCACGTTGCCGGGCGGCAACTGGACGATGACGCGGCAACGCTGTTCCAAATGGCCGCCGGGGCCAGCGGGGTGTTGATCGCCAGCCAGGTCTGCGCCGGCGAAGAGAACCCGTTGAAGATCCGCGTCTATGGCGACAAGGGCGGGCTGGAGTGGCGTCAGGAAGAGCCCGCGAGCCTGATCCATCGTTCCCTCGATCAACCGTTGAGCATCCTTCGTTCCGGTGTCGGCCAGCCCTGGTTATGCGAGGCCGCCAGCCAGCGCATGCGGTTGCCTGCCGGGCATCCTGAAGGTTATCTCGAGGCCATGGCCAATCTCTATGGTGATTTCGCCACCGCGATCCGCAGCAACGTCGAAGGCAACGATGCCCCCGGCGTGCCAGGTATCGACGTCGGATTGCGTGGCATGGCGTTCATTGAGGCCGTGATCGCCAATCATCGCGGCGACGCGAAGTGGACCCCACTGGTCTGCAACCCATGAATCCGGAGAACCCTCCCGTGAACCAAACCTCCCCAGCACCGGCAGGCCTGCGCGGCCCGGGCATTTTTCTCGCGCAGTTCATGTCCGCCGAAGCGCCTTTCGACACGCTCGCCAACATTGCTCAGTGGGCTGCAGCGCAGGGTTACAAAGCCATTCAATTGCCGACCCTGGGCACGCAGTACATCGACCTGGCTCGCGCCGCCGACAGTCAGGATTACTGTGACGAATTGAAAGCCGTTTGCGCCCAGGAAGGTATCGAAATCAGCGAATTGTCGACGCATCTACAGGGGCAACTGGTGGCGGTGCATCAGGCGTTCGATACGTTGTTCGATGACTTTGCCCCCGAGCATTTACGCGGTCAGCCTCAGGCCCGCACCGAGTGGGCCATCGATCAATTGAAGCTCGCCGCCCGTGCCAGCCAACGCTTGGGGCTGAAGGCGCACGCGACGTTTTCCGGTGCGCTGCTATGGCCCTACGTCTACCCGTGGCCGCAACGCCCGAGCGGGCTGGTGGAGCAGGGTTTTGCCGAACTGGCCAGGCGCTGGTTGCCGATCCTCGATTGTTTTGAAGAGGCCGGCGTCGACCTCTGCTACGAGATCCATCCCGGTGAAGACCTGCACGACGGTGCCTCGTTCGAGCGTTTCCTTGAGGCCGTCGATCACCATCCGCGCGCTGCGATTCTCTACGATCCGAGCCACCTGCTGCTTCAGCAAATGGACTATCTGGGCTTCATCGATCGCTACCACGAGCGCATCCGCATGTTCCACGTCAAGGACGCCGAGTTCCGGCCCGATGCCCGTTCGGGTGTCTATGGCGGTTATCAAGGTTGGGTCGATCGGCCTGGCCGCTTCCGTTCCTTGGGCGATGGGCAGATCGATTTCAAATCGATTTTCAGCAAATTGACGCAGTACGACTTTGCCGGCTGGGCGGTTCTGGAGTGGGAGTGTTGCCTGAAGGATTCGCAGCAGGGCGCCGCAGAAGGAGCGGCGTTCATCCGGCAGCACATGATCAGCAAAACCCGAAAGGCGTTTGACGACTTCGCCAGCGTGGCGTCCGACGAGCGTTTCAATCGACGGCTATTGGGTTTGCCTGACGCCTGAAAAATCTGTTCTTTCTCCCCCCAAAAAAAACAATAAGACGGTGATTGATATGACCATGATGAGTGCGCGATTAAGCGTAATGATGTTCCTGCAGTTCTTTATCTGGGGCGGATGGTTCGTAACCCTCGGTACCTTCCTCTCCAGTAACCTTGGGGCCAGCGGCGGGCAGATCGGCATGGCGTTCTCGACGCAGTCCTGGGGGGCGATCATCGCGCCCTTTGTCATCGGTTTGATTGCCGACCGCTACTTCAATGCCGAGCGCATTCTTGCGGTGTTGCATCTGATCGGCGCGGTGTTGCTATTACAACTCTATCGAGCGCCTGACTTCAGTGGGTTTTACCCGTTCGTGCTGGCCTACATGATGATCTACATGCCGACGCTGGCGTTGGTGAATTCGGTGGCGTTCCGGCAGATGCGTGACCCGGCCCTGGAGTTCTCGCGGATTCGGGTGTGGGGCACCATCGGCTGGATCGTGGCGGGCGTGGTGATCAGTTTTGTGTTTGCCTGGGATTCGCAACAAGCGATCTCATCCGGTGGCTTGCGCAACACGTTTCTGATGTCGGCCATCGCCTCATTCGTTCTGGGCATCTACAGCTTCAGCCTGCCGCGCACCGCGCCGCTCAAACCTGAGCCGGGCAGTGTCGGCTTAAAGCAAATACTGGGGCTGGACGCCTTGGTTTTGTTGAAGGACCGCAGTTATCTGGTGTTCTTCATCGCGTCTATTTTGATCTGTATTCCGTTGGCGTTTTATTACCAGAATGCCAACCCGTTTCTGGCGGAAATCGGCGTGACCAATCCAACCGCCAAGATGGCGATCGGGCAAGTCTCGGAAGTGCTGTTCATGTTGCTCCTGCCGCTGTTCATCCAGCGTTTCGGCATCAAGATCGCGCTGTTGGTGGGAATGCTGGCGTGGGCGTTGCGCTACCTGTTATTCGCCTACGGCAACAACGGAGACCTCGCTTTCATGTTGTTCACCGGCATCGCCTTGCACGGCATCTGCTACGACTTCTTCTTTGTTTCGGGGCAGATCTACACCGATGCCAAAGCCTCGGAGCGTTTCAGAAGCTCCGCGCAAGGCTTGATCACCCTCGCGACGTACGGCTTGGGCATGCTGATTGGCTTTTGGGTGGCCGGGGCGGTCACCGATCACTATGCGTCGGCTGACAGTCATGAATGGAAAAGCATCTGGCTGTTCCCGGCAGGGTTCGCGCTGGCGATATTTTTCTGTTTTTCGCTGGCCTTCAAAGGGCGGCAAAGCGTGGCAGCGCCGTCGAGTATTTGAATCTTGCCCGAATACCGACGGAACCTGTGGGAGCGGGCTTGCTCGCGAAAGCGGTGGGTCAGGCGACATCAATGTTGATTGTGCCGCCGTCTTCGCGGGCAAGCCTGCTCCCACAGTGGTCGGTGTTGTTCGCAAAGTTTGTGTACGTCGCCAATCTCTTGTGGGAGCGGGCTTGCTCGCGAAAGCGGTGGGTCAGGCGACATCAATGTTGATTGTGCCGCCGTCTTCGCGGGCAAGCCTGCTCCCACAGTGCACAGTGGTCGGTGTTGTTCGCAAAGTTTGTGTACGTCGCCTATCTCTTTGTGAGAGCGGGCTTGCCCGCGATGGCGGTGGGTCAGGCGACATCAATGTTGATTGTGCCGCCGTCTTTGCGGGCAAGCCCGCTCCCACAGTGGTCGGTGTTGTTCGCAAAGTTTGTGTGCGTCGCCTATCTCTTTGTGAGAGCGGGCTTGCCCGCGATGGCGGTGGGTCAGGCGACATCAATGTTGATTGTGCCGCCGTCTTCGCGGGCAAGCCTGCTCCCACAGTGCACAGTGGTCGGTGTTGTTCGCAAAGTTTGTGTACGTCGCCTATCTCTTTGTGAGAGCGGGCTTGCCCGCGATGGCGGTGGGTCAGGCGACATCAATGTTGATTGTGCCGCCGTCTTCGCGGGCAAGCCCGCTCCCACAGTGGTCGGTGTTGTTCGCAAAGTTTGTGTACGTCGCCTATCTCTTTGTGAGAGCGGGCTTGCTCGCGAAAGCGGTGGGTCAGGCGACATCAATGTTGATTGTGCCGCCGTCTTCGCGGGCAAGCCTGCTCCCACAGTGGTCGGTGTTGTTCGCAAAGTTTGTGTACGTCGCCTATCTCTTTGTGAGAGCGGGCTTGCTCGCGAAAGCGGTGGGTCAGGCGACATCAATGTTGATTGTGCCGCCGTCTTTGCGGGCAAGCCCGCTCCCACAGTGGTCGGTGTTGTTCGCAAAGTTTGTGTACGTCGCCTATCTCTTTGTGAGAGCGGGCTTGCTCGCGAAAGCGGTGGGTCAGGCGACATCAATGTTGACTGTGCCGCCGTCTTCGCGGGCAAGCCCGCTCCCACAGTGGTCGGTGTTGTTCGCAAAGTTTGTGTACGTCGCCAATCTCTTTGTGGGAGCGGGCTTGCTCGCGAAAGCGGTGGGTCAGGCGACATCAATGTTGACTGTGCCGCCGTCTTCGCGGGCAAGCCCGCTCCCACAGTGGTCGGTGTTGTTCGCAAAGTTTGTGTACGTCGCCAATCTCTTTGTGGGAGCGGGCTTGCTCGCGAAAGCGGTGGGTCAGGCGACATCAATGTTGATTGTGCCGCCGTCTTCGCAGGCAAGCCTGCTCCCACAGTGGTCGGTGTTGTTCGCAAAGTTTGTGTACGTCGCCAATCTCTTTGCGGGAGCGGGCTTGCCCGCGATGGCGGTGGGTCAGGCGACATCAATGTTGATTGTGCCGCCGTCTTCGCGGGCAAGCCCGCTCCCACAGGTTTTGCGTTTAATCGACTGGGGTTATGGAACGCAGCTTACTCAAGGCGCACCAAACAGCATCGTCCAATAAACACCTTTATCGCTGCGCGAATCGGCGGCATAGGCTGCGCCCACCTGGGTAAACATCGGGTTCATCAGGTTGGCGCAATGCCCGGGGCTGGCCAGCCAGCTGGCCATCGCTTTGTTCGGTGAACTTTGCCCGGCGGCGATGTTTTCGCCGATCTGCCGGCCTCGATAACCGGCGGCTCTGGCCCGATCCAACGGCATATCACCGTCGGGATCGCGGTGGGCGAAGTAATTGCCGTAGGCCATCGCCTTGCTGTGACCTTGCGCAGCGGCGCCCAGAGCGGCATTCCAGGTCAACGGTCGTGCGGCGGCAAAGCGTTGACGCCCGCATATGCGCGGCTTGGCCCGTGCCGCGTTGACCTGTGCCAGCAACGCCTTGCCCGCTGCTCGCGAATCACCGGCACGTCCGTCTAATACCGGTTGCGCCAGCACTATCTGCCATTCGCTGCGGGCGCGAGTGACGCCGATGTCGGCGAACTGAGTATCGAGCAGCACCCCGCAATAGTCGCTCTCAAGCATGTCAAACGCCTCATCGGCATCTTGCGCGCCGACCACGCGAAGGGTGCGCACCGTCACCGCTTGATAGCCGTTGGCCTTCAAGGCACTGCGCAAACCGCCGCCATAGCCGACTGGCAAGGCCAGGTTCGATTTCAGTGACAGCGGCCGCAACGGCTTGACCGTACGCCCTGCGCAACGATCGGGATCGGCGCGATAATCGTTGATGACCTCCACCAGTTGCCGCTCTCCACTGGCATGGGCAGGGCTGACGAGCAACGGGAGCAAAGGCATCAGACACAGCGAGATAAAGCGACAGCGGCGGACGGTTGGGCGCATGAACGAACAACTCTGATGAGAAGACGACAATAAAGTGGGACAGGGACGAGCAATGACCGTACGAGTGCTTCGCAGGCGAGCATCTTTTACGGCACGGCTAAGACTGCGGGCCTGAAGACTGGTTCACGAAGGGAGAAGACAAATTTGGCGGCGCCGCCGTGGGGGCTGATTCAGGTTTTCCCGTGTCAGTACGCTGGGGACATCGGACTCGCTGGCTGGCTGGCTGGTACCGTACTGACATCATTCAGGTGGTACAGGGACATGACGAAAACCAGGGGCGACAAGGATTGGGTAAAGCACTCGACGCAGCCATTGAAGATGGAACGCATCGAAGCCTTTTTCGGTGGCCATGGGTTTACGCCGCATCGTCACGACATCTACGCCATCGGACGAACGCTGTCGGGTGTACAAAGCTTTCAGTACCGCAACACCAAACGTCACAGCCTGCCCGGGAAAACCATCGTTTTGCATCCCGACGAGGTGCATGACGGGGAAGCCGGTACCGAAGCGGGTTTTCATTATCGGATGATCTACATCGAACCCGCTTTAATTCAGCAAGTATTAGGCGGCAAGCCCTTGCCTTTCATCGAGGGTGGTCTATCGAGCGACCCACGGCTTTATGCGGCGACCCAGGTGCTGCTGCAAAACCTCGACGCTTATATCGAGCCCCTGGAAGAAGACGATGCCATTTACGATCTCGCGCAGGCGCTGGATGTGACCTCGGGGCGCCGCGGGGGGCGCAAGTCGTTTGACTTTGTAGCGGCCGAACGCGCCCGTGCGCTGATTCATGAGTCGCTGGATCGCGTCATCACCCTGGAGGAATTAGCGCAGGCCAGTGGTCGCGACCGCTGGAGCCTGAGCCGTGATTTTCGTGTGCTGTACGGCACGAGCCCCTATCGATACATGACTCAACGACGTCTCGATCTGGCAAGAGCGTTAATGTTCGCGGGGCACTCGATGGCGGAAGCGGCCGTCTGCGCAGGTTTTTTCGATCAAAGCCACATGACGCGTCAATTCGTCCAGAGCTACGGCGTTTCACCCGGTCGATGGATGAAAAGGCTGGGCCTTGTTTAATGGCGTTCGACTTGCACAATCATGCAATACGCAGTGCTGATCCTCTCCTAAAGTCAGACCTCGATAACGTGTCTAGTGAGGGCGATTCAAATGCATTCCCAATCCGGCGTGACAACCTGCACCGTGATTAACTTTGCCGAAAAATTTGCGTTGTTCAGCGAGCAATGGAAGCCCAAGGTCATTGCCGAAATGAACGACTACCAGTTCAAGGTGGTGAAAATCGAAGGCGATTTTGTCTGGCATTCCCACGCCGACACCGATGAAACCTTCATCGTCCTTGAGGGTGAGCTTCGCATTGATCTTCGACAGGGCGCCGTGGTGGTCAGGCAGGGAGAAATGTACGTCGTCCCCAAGGGCGTCGAACACAAGCCTTACGCCGAGCGAGAGGTAAAGATGTTACTGATCGAGCCGCGTGGCGTGCTGAATACCGGTGATCAGGACGGAGAAAGAACCGCGATCAACGATGTATGGGTTTAGCCTCTATCGGCACGTCTTCCAGCAAGCATTGTCATTCTCTGAATCAACCTATTAGCAGCGTTTTCGTTAAATCAGTCGATGGCGGGTAGCGAAGTGCCTCTCGTCGGAAGACAACGCGGCTATTTCGCGCTTTTCAGCTATTCTTCCGGCATCTGGACGGTGGCCATGACGTACTGGCACACGATGCGCAAGGAAGGAAGACAAAATGGATGATGTGCATTGCGTGCAGGTTATCGCTGTGACTGGCGGTAAAGGTGGCGTGGGCAAGACAACGGTGGCGGTCAATCTTTCGTTGGCGCTGGCAAAAATGGGGCGCCGCGTTGTATTGCTCGACGCGGATCTGGGCCTGGCAAATATCGATATTCTGTTGGGGCTGACGCCGCGCTACACGCTGGCCGATGTCATCGAAGGGCGTTGCGAGCTGTCCGACGCGCTGTTGCCTGGACCTGGCGGCATTCGTGTGGCCCCGGCCTCTTCGGGCTTGCAGAGCATGATTCATCTGGAGGCGGCGCAATACCGTGCGCTGATCCAGTCCTTTAGCGATATTGGCGACAAGCTGGATGTGCTGGTAATCGATACCGCCGCCGGTATCGGTGGTTCAGTGGTCAACTTCATCCGCGCGGCCCAGGAAGTGATGGTGGTCGTGTGCGATGAACCCACCTCGATCAGCGGCGCCTACGGGCTGATCAAACTGCTCAACCTGAACTACGGTCTGCATCGTTTTCGAGTATTGGTCAACATGACGGGCAGTCCGGCGGAAGGCCGCAATCTGTTTGCCAAGCTGGAAAAGATCACCGACATGTTCCTGGATGTCTCGCTGCAATACGTCGGCGCGATACCCCACGATGAATGTGCGCACAAAGCCGTGCAGAAGGGGCGTGCGGTGTTTGAAGCCTTCCCCCGTTCCAAATGCGCGCAAGCCTTCCAGGCCCTGGCGCGCAACGTCGACACCTGGCCATTGCCGACGCATCCGAGAGGGCATGTGGAGTTTTTTGTCGAGCAACTTGTGCAGAATTCGGGGAGGTGAGCCGCAAGACCTTGTGATGTTGTTCACTTCAACGCTCATCAGTCATACCTGCCTTTGTGGCGAGCGAGCTTGCTCGCGTTGGGCTGCGCAGCGGCCCCAAAAATCTGACAACTTTGCCGATTTTTGTGAGTGCTGCGCACTCAAGCGGGAGCAAGCTCCCTCGCCACAGGTTTCTCACTGACTCAAAACCAGCCTCAAATCACAACTTGTAGCCAATCTGCCGCAACAGATTCTTGCGCCACAGAATGTCTTCATCACCTTCAATGTCTTTGGCACAGAAGCCATCCACCACGCCCAGAATCCCGCGTCCCTGTTTCGTCTCAGCGAGAATCACCTCGGTGGGATTGGCCGTCGCACAAAAAATCCGGCACACCTCCGGCACCATTTTGATGGTGTTCAACACGTTCAGCGGATAGAAACCCTCGCCCAGGAAAATGATAAAGCTATGGCCCGCGGCAATGGCTTGCGCGTTTTTCTGCGCAAGTTCGATCATGGCGGTATCGGTGCCGGACCAGCGCACCAGGCATTTGCCGGAGGCTTCACAAAAGGCCACGCCAAACTGAATACCTGGCACGGCGTTGACCAACGCTTCATGAATATCCTCGACGGACTTGATGAAATGCGTCTGGCCCAAAATGAAATTCGTCGCTTCTGGCTTGTCGATTTTCAACGTGATGAGTTGCATGGCAAACGCCTCCTTTCACGATGCTGCGGGCCAGGTCTGGCCGTTGATCAAGCCGGGACGGTGTCTTGCCCCGCTGGCGGTGGCTCTGTGGAGACGCGAACATCCCCCAGTCTCCTTATCGTCGACTTGGGCAAGGTTGGCGCATCAAGCAGAATCGAATCAATGCGCTTGCGGATGTCAAAAACGATTGGGCCCAGGATAGCCTCGTCTTTGCCACTGGCGATTTCGTCCTGAATCTCACGCGATATCGCCCCGAGTTTCTCGGCGGTGTCTTTGTGCCCGGCAGCTCGGGTGTCAAAGTTCAGAAAGGTTTGAACCGAACTCAACACCAGGGTCAGAAGTGACAGCACGCCGGCAAGGTATTGGAGCCATACGGGCGAGGAGTCACTGATCGAGCCAAAGACGCTGGCGCTGACAATCGCCGACAGCACCACGCAGGGGATGCCCAGTTTCCAGCTGAATTTCTCGAAATCCCGGGCGCTGATTTCGTGTTCAATCTGCAACCGGACAATCATGCGATTCCATTTGGTCAGTAGCTCGAGCCGGCTCATGGTTGCAGTCCTTGGCAGGGGGGTCAGGGGAATATTAGCTTCTATTTGGCCGCTTGGTCAGGGTTCAGAGACAGGACGGAGCTGAGGCGCCGGGCCTTCTTCCTCTCGCAGTTGGCGGCTCATGTCGTCGCAGCTCTGCGACCAGGCCGTCAACCACGGCGACATCTGGGGTGACTGTTCAGCCAACCCCAGTTCCCGGACCAACTCGGCAGGTGGCACCGTGCCTTTGGCCGCGCGAAATAGCCCCCGCATGATGACGACGCCGACTACCCGTCCTTTGCTCACGAAGCGGTGTTCCATAAAGCTCCACTTATCGTCCCAGCCGAGTATTCGGGTATGAATCTCGAACGATTCGAACAGCTTCAGCTCCCGCCGAAACTTGCCCCAGGTATCCCCGACGATCGGTACCGCCCTGTGACGCAAGGCTACGCGGTAGGCACCGCTGCGCAGGACGAAGTCCATGCGGCCCACGTCGGCCAGGGTGAAATAGCGGCCATTGGTGACGTGCCGATTGAGGTCGAGATCGAGCGGCCAGACGCGCATGCGGATGACGGTGGTGGCCAAGGCGTCAACGGGTTTGCGCCATGGGCGACGAAACAGCATGAGGAACAGTCGAAACCAGAGATTCATTAGTCGTCCGAGGGCGAGGGTAGATTGGTGCACTTTAGGACGAGGAATGCGCGCGAGATAGGTGCGCAAATGACTTTTTTCAGGTGAAAAGCGCAATTGGATCATTCATGCGCTGGGGTGGCCATTTCAGCGGTTGTCCGCCAGCCCGGTATTCCGCTCAGGAATGCCCCCATAAAAATCATGCATTTTCTTTATGGCTTTGGAAGTCGTAGCGTGTCTGCTCACCCTATGGAGATGTTCCCGTGAATGATTCCCGCCTGCGCCTGTATGTTGATGCTCAATTCACCAGCCCCTATGCCATGTCGGTTTTCGTGGCCCTTCGCGAAAAGGGCATCGAATTCGAACTGAGCCCGCTGGACCTCGACGCGTTCGAAAACCAGGCAAAAGACTATGCCAGCCTCTCGCTGACCCAGCGTGTACCGACGCTGGTGCATGGCGATTTTGCCTTGTCGGAATCGTCGGCGATCACTGAATACCTGGAAGACGTTTTTCCTCAAACGCCGGTTTACCCGCAAGAATTGAAACAGCGCGCGAAGGCACGACAAATCCAGGCGTGGCTGCGCAGTGACCTGCTGCCCATCCGACAGGAACGTTCCACACTGGTGGTGTTTTATGGGCTCAAATCAGCGCCCCTGTCGCCCGCTGCCGAGTCGGCCGCGCGCAAACTGATCGGTGCTGCACAAGCGCTGCTGGCTGACGGCCGCGAGTATTTGTTCGGGCAATGGTCGATCGCCGATGTGGATCTGGCCTTGATGCTCAATCGGCTGATACTCAACGGTGACGCCGTGCCATCCGCGCTGGTGGAATACGCCCAGCGTCAATGGCAGCGGCCTACGGTGCAGGAGTGGGTCAAACTGCAACGTCCTGCGCTGTAGCGGTGTGACGTCAGGTCAAATGCGCTCAATAAACTGCACGATGACCTGATTGACGACCTCAGGATGCGTAATGGGCCCCATATGGCCGAGCCCCTCGAGTTCCACCACTTCAACGTTCGGCAGTACGCCGGTCAACAGCCGCGCCACTGCCCGTGAGGATGCCGGCGAATCCTTGCCGACCATGAAAAGCACGGGCAGGTTGAGCGAGCGGAACGCCTGTAATGGTGTCGGTTCGTTCAACAACGCGTGAGCCCAACCCTGCACATTGGCCACGGCGGCGGCGATGGAGGGCTTGCGTTGTGCCGGGGTTTGCTCCCAGGCGCCGGCCCCCATCCAGTAGTCAATGAAGTGCCGGGCCGCTGCGTCCAGGTTACTCGCCTCAAGTGCCAGCCCGGCGTTTGCGACGACTTCACGAATGGCATCCGCCTCGTTGGGTGGCGGCGATTGCCCGTCGAGCAGGGCAAACAAGGTGGGCTCATACAAAGCCATGGCGCGCACCCGGCCGGGGTTCTGCAACGCCGCGATCAACGCCACTGCCCCGCCATAAGAATGACCGACCAGAATGAGCGGTTCGCCGGCACGGGCGAGTACCGGTTCGGCGAAGCGTGCTTCTTCACTGAGGGTGACGATTCGATCGGTGGGCCACGCCGGGCTCTTGCCGGCGCCAAACGAATCGAGCGCCAGGACCCGAAACTTTGCGGCCAGTTGATCTTGCAGTTCACGCCACTGCACCGAATGACTCGCGTTGGCGTGAAAGCAGACAACGCCCGGGCCCTTGCCGGAGTCCCGATAAAAGGGTTCGACGGGTTTCATTCTGGCTCTCCTGCAACGATGCTACGGACAAAGAGAGTTATAGGTTAGCTTCAAGGCTTCGGTGTAGCCGTCAGTCATGATGAAATAGCCGCCCGCTTTTTGCTGTCAGCAACACCTGATTTGGAGCTCCGCATGAAAAACGCCGTTGTCCTTGCCTTCGCCTTGATGCTCAGTACCGGTTTATTCAGCACTCAAGCAGAAGCGGCGGGGGATGCTGACGCCGGTCAGAAACTGTTTAACCGTATTTGCGGCGGCTGTCATCAAGTAGGGACATCGGCACGGGGTTCTTTTGGTCCGCAACTCAATGCCGTTTTTGGGCGCCCGGCGGGAAGCACGACGGACTACCAATATTCATCCGCGATGAAATCATCAGGCATCGTCTGGACCCGCGAAACCCTGACCGCATACATCGAAGCGCCAAAAGAAGTAGTCCCCGGAACCCGGATGATTTTCTGGGGCCTCAGCGATCCGCAGAAGATCGAAAACCTGTTGGCCTACCTTCAGACATTTCAGCCGCAATAATCGGTGTCTTAGCAACCCGTTTTTTGATACCGCAAAAAGCTGTACAAGTGATATTAATGGGCCACTTCATCCGTTAAAGTATGCACCGCCCGAGAGACGGATCCCGGGTATTTCTAATGGAGTGACTCAGTGAATTACCTCAGCAAAGTCGTTGCCGTAGCCCTGTTCGGTCTGGTTCTGGCGGGTTGCACCGGCACCCCGATGAAGACTCAGCAGTACGACAGCAATCAATACACCGTTGTCGGCCACAGCGAAGCGACCGCCACTGGCCTCCTGCTGTTTGGCGTCATCCCGATTCAGCAGAACAACCGTTTCATCCGCGCTCAGAACGCTGCGATCAAAGCCCGGGGCGGCGACGCGATGATCAACACCCAGGTGCAGGAAAACTGGTTCTGGGCTTGGGTCCTGACCGGTTACACCACCACAATCTCTGGTGATGTGGTCAAGCTGAAAACTGTTCAGTAAGCGCAGCGCTTTGCCTGACTGACGAATGTGTTTTCACATGAAGAGCCCGGTTTTTACCGGGCTTTTTCGTCAGCGTTGCAGGTAACCGTCAAGGTTTTTACCGGTTGTCCCATGCCGGGAACTCCGCTCAGTCGATGTTCTTCTACCGACAGTAAACGGCCGAAGAATAAGGAGACGGGCCATGACTGTTCATGAACCCTTTACCCGGCAGGCATTGGCTGAGCTGCTGGCGTTCGATGCACAACCCAGTCTTTCGCTGTATATGCCGACCCATCGGATACTTGCGGAGCGCGCTCAGGATCCGATTCGCTACAAAAACCTGGTTCGACAGTTGCAATCGCTGCTGCAAGAGCGGTATCCGGAACAGGATCCCAAGCCACTGGTCGAGCCGTTTCTGGCTTTGGAAAAAGATCCGTCATTCTGGCGCTCCAATGGCGATGGCATCGCTGTATTCGGCACCCGGGATTATTTCAAAGTCATCAGCGTGCACCAGCCGTTGCCCGAAGGTGCTTTCGTCAATTCCCATCCTGTCCTCAAGCCGCTGCTAAGTCTGGAACCGTCCCTGGAGCGTTACCAGGTACTGTGCCTGACCCGCGATGAAGTCTGGATGTATGAAGGCTCTTCCCGGCAACTGCAAAAAATCGAACTGGCGCCACAAGTGCCACGCAATCAGAACGATGCGTTGGGCAGCGAGCTGACTCCAAGCAATCAGCAAGGATTTCCGGGGGGGCACGGCAGAAGCGGCGAACGCGGCGATTCGATGACCCACGAGTCTGCCGGCGGCGGTAAGCAAGACGAAATCAACCTGGACCGGGAACGGTTTTTCCGTGCGGTCGACAAGGCCATAGAGGAACATCAGCGCTCGGGATTGCCGATGCTGCTGGTGGCACTGCCTGAAAATCAGGCGGTGTTCAGGGCTGTCAGCCATAACCAGCAGCTCTTGCCGAAGGGCATCAATAACGATCCATCGCTTTCAAGCGTCGAAGAACTCAGCGCGCAATGCGCCAGGTTGATCCAGGATATTCACGAAGATCGACTCATTGATGCCTTGAATCGCTACGGTATAGCGGTGGGGCAAGGGCTTGCCGGAGCGCGTCTGGCCGATATCGCCCACGCGGCCTTTGACGGCCGCGTTGAATTGCTGTTGGTGGAAGCGGACCGACAAATCCCCGGTACGCTGGACAAGGACAACGGCACGTTGATTCTCGATAACAGCGGCAGCAAGGGTGCCCCGGATGTGCTTGAGGAGCTGATTCTTCTGGTGCTTCGCCAAGGCGGTGAAGTGGTGATGCTTCCTCCAGAACACGTCATGCCAACCGGCACCGGAGCCGCTGCGGTACTTCGTTTCTGACGCCGGTGCCTGGAACGGCGGAAACCGCTTGTGGCGAGCGAGCTTGCTCGCGCTGGGCTGCGTAGTGGCCCCAAAAAGTCCGACAGTAAATGCCGATTTTTGTGAGTGCTACGTACTCAAGCGGGAGCAAGCTCTCTCGCCACAGGTTTATTACTCGTTGCTGCACCTTAGCCCCAGGCTTTTCCGAGCTCCTGCAGACCCGCGTCTTGCAGGTTCTGCGCACTCATGACCACTCGGAATTTGCAGTTGGCCTGGAAGTTGAGAAAGAAGGGTTCCGCATAGCCGGGAATTTCAGAAGGGTCTTCTATATCGATCAGAAAAATTCCACTTCGCATTCCATCCTGCTCAGTGAAATAAGTCGCCTCCGGCTTAATGGTTTCCTGCACGCGGTTCATGATTTCGCCGATTTCTCCGGACCTGACAAGCGCGTTGAAAGGCTCATGGGGAAATTCGACCATCAGTAGCATTTTCATTATTCGATACTCTATTGAAGTGACGTGCTCCTTACCCGGATCCTTACTCCTGACGAAGATGCCGCCAGCGGTGCGCTCGGCAGAGCCAGCGGGTGTGGTTAAGAATAGCGAAGGGTTCGAGGCTGCCAGGGCAGGGGTTACGGACGGTCGTTTTGGTTCATTGGGCTAATGAATCCGCCTGCAAATCCTCGATGAAAGGAAAACCGGGCCCGGTGGCCTGGCCTTTAATGATTGAGGGGCAAAAAAACCATGAAAAAACCCGGCTGATGAGGCCGGGTTTTTTGGTTGAGTGTTGCGTAGAGCGACTTATTCATGCAGTACGGTTCTCGATCAGACGATCCGAACCACCTTCGGCGACGCGATTCTCGATCAGACGATCCGAACCACCTTCGGCGACGCGATTCTCGATCAGACGATCCGAACCACCTTCAGCAACGCGATTCTCGATCAGACGATCCGAACCACCTTCGGCGACGCGATTCTCGATCAGACGATCCGAGCCGCCTTCAGCGACGCGGTTCTCGATCAGACGGTCCGAACCACCTTCGGCGACGCGGTTCTCGATCAGACGGTCCGAACCACCTTCAGCAACGCGATTTTCGATCAAACGATCCGAACCGCCTTCGGCAACGCGGTTCTCGATCAGACGGTCCGAACCACCTTCAGCGACGCGGTATTCGATCAGACGATCCGAGCCGCCTTCAGCGACAACCGGGTGAGTAGAAGACGCGGCAAAAGCGTTAACTGCAAAAACCGAGAAAGCGATACTGAGGATGATTTGGCGTTTCATGATGGTGTGCTCCGGGGTGTTATTGGTTGGGTATGGAGCGGATGTTACGCCGAGGATTTTTTATGAGAACTTCATTGACGTGATGGTGACTATCGATGCCAGCAATGGTTGAAACGTAGTGGGCAAGTGGCGCGTCCATGCCGGACAAACCGCCATGAGCGCACACGTCCCAACGACAAAGCACAATGCCAGCCAGTTAAGCAGTTTCAGGCGTGACGCATTCCTTGTAGCAGTTGGCGGGATGCATGTGATTTTCCTCAGGTTTACAGGAACAGGTCGTAAGACAGTTTGCTGATCAGAATCACCAGCAACACCAGGAACAGAGTCCGGACAAAGGGCACGCCCTTATGAACCGCCAGCCACGTGCCGGTCAGTGCGCCCAGGATGTTGAATGCCGCCATGGGAATTGCGATCAGGTAGAGCACGTTACCCGTTGGAATGAAGAATATCAGCGCCGCTACGTTGGTCGCGATGTTCACCAGCTTGGCCGACGCCGAGGCATGAAGGAAGTCGAAGGCGAAGCAGCGGATAAACAGGAAGATCAGGAAGCTGCCAGTGCCGGGACCGAACAGTCCGTCGTAGAAGCCGATGGCGCCGCCGATGACGATCGCCAGCAGTTTCTCCTTGGTACCGATGCGCATGGGTTTGTGCAGGGCGCCGAAGTCCTTTTTCCAGAAGGTGTAGATCGCCATCAGCACGATCAACACCAGCACCGCCGGCCGGATCATCGACTGGGGGACGAACGACACCGTGGCCGCTCCGAAGAAGGCCATGACAAAGGCCGCACAGGCGGCGGGGATCACCAAGCCCCAGTTGATCACCACTTTGCGCACGAAGGACCGGGCCGCGAAGGCGGTGCCGCAGGCTGCCGCGACTTTATTGGTACCGAGCAGCGCCGCCGGTTGTGCCGTGGGCAGCACGTTGAACAGCGCGGGTATCTGGATCAGTCCGCCGCCGCCCACCGCAGCATCGATCAGGCCGGCGGCGAAGGCGAACACGCAAAGGATGACAATATCGACCATGAAATCAGGCTCTGACGTTGAAGGGTGGGTGAGCGTCCGGCGGCTTCTACGTGTTTCATCGCATCGGCTTGCCTGCGTCCTTGAGCAGGAAGGTTAACGGAAGGGCTTTTAATGTGTTGCAATACCACGTTGTGAAAAGTGCAATGAGGTGGTCAATGGCATTGAATATGTTGGGGGAACTTGAAGCCTTCGCGACGGTGGCTCGCAAGCGCAGTTTCGTCGCGGCGGCACGTACTCTGGGGCGCTCCCCCAGCGCGCTGACCCGTGCTGTTCAAGCCCTGGAGGAAAGTGTCGGGGTCAAGTTGTTCAATCGCTCGTCCAATGCCGTGAGCTTGACCGAAGCGGGTGAGCGCTTGATGCTTCACGCTTACAAAATGCTGGATCTGCAACGTGAGGCGGATGAAGACCTGGCCGGCCTCAGCGGCCTGGCCTATGGCTGGATCCGCTTTTCCGCCCCCGAGTTTCTCGGCCACGGGGTATTGCCCCGGTTAATCGCGCAGTACAGCGAGCGTTATCCAGACGTGAACGTCGATGTGATTTTCACCGATGAGCTCATCGACCCGGCCAAGAGCAAGCTGGACTTCTCGATTCGCGGCGCGTTTGCGCAATCCAGTGACCTGATCGGCTATCCGCTCTGGAATTATTCACGCTACCTGTATGCCAGCCCCGGGTATCTGGAGCGGCGCGGGATGCCCGACTCCATTGAGGCGCTGGAGGCGCACTCGCTGATCCTGCATACGGCGCCGCGGATTCTCAAGGAGTGGAATTTTCGCAGCGAGGAACAGGCCATCAGCTTTCGGGTTCATCCAAAGTTTCGTTTCAGCTCCGGTTCGGCGGTGTTCCAGGCGGCGCTGGCGGGCGTCGGGATCGCCCGCCTGGCGGACTGGATGGCGGAGCCCGAAGTGGAAGCGGGGCGCCTGCTGCGGGTCTGTCCCGAGTACAAACTCACCTCCAGCGGCGGTGAAAGCCCGCAAATGCACGCGGTGTACCCGGCCGGGAATCTGCCGCTGCGGGTGAAGTCGTTGTTGGATGTGATTCGTGGTTTTGGCGACAGCCTTGGTCGAAAGCATGCGGTGACGCTTTAGGTCGACAATGGTTTCCAAACCAATCGTATGTCTGAAAAGGGTGAGGCCATTGAAATTAAAGTTCAGCCACGTGGATGTTCTCGTCAAAGACCTCGAGGAAGCGTGCAGCTATTACGCCCGAGTCTTCAGCGCCAGGATTTCCAGAACACTTGATTGGCAGCGCGACGGTTTGCATGTGCGCTATGCGATCGTCATGTTTGGAACGGAGCGCCTGATGCTGGTACAACCATTTACCGGCAATCTCAAGGCGCTGATGGACTCCAACGGCGAAGGTACGATCTACCGTCACTGCTATTGCACACCAGACATCGAAGCTGCCTATGACGAATTGATCGAGGCGGGAGTCCAGCCGGAAAACGAGAACGGAAAACCACTGTCTCGCGATAATCTGCAATCGCCCAGCGGGACACGCATAATCTGGTTACCGAAACGCTTTGGGCATTTTTCTATTGAGCTGCTTGAAGAGAAAGAGCTGGAGGCATTCATCAAGGATGCGTTTGCCCAGGAGCCTGCACAAATCTTCTAAACGTCATTTCCATTGCGCGGTAATTTAGGTGTCCGCACAGATGAACGCTGAACCAATGGAGCCTTGCGTGGATAGACGCAACTGGATTGAGCTGTCCCAGGACGCCGATACCGGGATTGAATCGATTCGTGCCCATTTTCAGGGGCATGCCTACGATCCGCATTGGCATGACAGTTTTCTGGTTGGGGTCACCGAGCAGGGCGTGCAGCAGTTCAATTGCCGGCGCGTTCGCCACCTCAGTACGCCGGGCAAGGTATTCATGCTGGAGCCGGGTGAAATCCACGATGGGCATGCGCCGACCGAGGAGGGGTTTACCTATTCCATGCTCTACCTCGATCCGCATTGGCTGGAGCGGGAGTTGCACGCGTTGTTCGAGCATGCGCCGGCCAACAGTCAGCCGGGTTTTGCCGACACACTGAGCCAGGATCCGCGCCTGGCCACTGCCATTTTTCAAGCCTTTCACGCACTCCATGAGGGCGACTTGCGCATTGTGCGCCAGAGCGCCATCGACACGTTGTTGGGGGCGCTCACTGGCCATCTTGATTGGCGCAAGCGTCAGGCTTTTAATCCGCGCCTGCCGTGGGTGGCCCAGGTTGCGCGTGACTATTTGCATGCTCATGTCCATGAAGACATTGGGCTGGATGATCTGGCCAAAGCCTGTGGTGTCGATCGCTTTCGTCTGACGCGCGCCTTCAAGGCAGCCTTTGGGCTGGCGCCTCATGCTTATTTGATCCAGCTGCGCCTGGCCAAGGCGCGACAGCTGCTGGCGCGGGGCGAGTCGCCGGCACAGGTGGCCAGTGTCCTCGGGTTTGCCGATCAAAGTCATATGGGGCGCTGGTTCCGCCGTGCCTACCAGCTCACCCCCGCGGATTACCGCAAGCGCTGCTCAAACCTTCCAGACTGAACTTCGCCGATTCGCGACCATGGATTCCTGTCTGATCGAGGAGTCCATTCCATGGAATCGTTGTTGCCTTTCCTGCTGTTTGCCTTCGTGGCTTCTATTACCCCGGGGCCGACCAATATTCTGGTGTTGAGCCACAGTTCGCGGCGGGGGCTGGGCGCCACACTGCCCATCATTTTTGCAGCCTGCGGGGCGGCGGCGCTGATTGTGTTTGCGGTGGGGCTCGGCATGGGCGAAACGCTGCTGCGGTTTGCGCATGTGCAGCAGGCAATGGCCTGGGCCGGCGTGCTCTGGTTGAGTTGGCTCGCCTGGCAGATCTTTCAAAGCGCGCCGCCGTCCCTGGCCCCGACCACCTCGCGTGACGAAGGTGTCAGCGTGTTCGGTGCCGCCATTCTGCAATTGGTCAACCCCAAGGTCTGGATGATGGCGGTGGCGGTAGTGAGCGTATTTGTCGGTGAGGGCGACAAGACCCTGCGGCTGGTGGGGTTGTCGCTGCTATTTTTGTTGGTCTCCGTGCCGTGCATGACCCTGTGGGCATTGCTCGGCGTGGGCAGTGCCCGGGCTTTTGCTTCGCCGCAGGCATTCAAACGCATGAACACTGCACTGGCTTGTTTGCTGCTGGTGTCGGCCTGGTTAGCCATGCTGGTGTAGATCGTTGAGTGGACAGGTCGCTTGAATCAGGACCCCGCATGGCTACAAGAGAGCGCATTCATGGACTGGCGCATCCATGCGCCAAACGACCGGTGTTAGCGCTTGATCAGGGAAATCTTGGTTCCTTCGATGCTGATCCCGGCCATCAACCCCTGCTGGTCGAAAATGAACGCGTAGGCATCGTCCTTCACGGTCGTGCTGGACAGATTCTTCGCCACCCCTTCATCAACCATTACAACGGTGGGGCCTACGCCAACTTCCCACCCCTTGGTTTTACGTAGGTAGTCCACGGCTTTGTCGGTCATCAAGAAAACCGCATAGCCATACGACTGGGCGCCGGCTTGCAGCCCCCAGGACCCGGTTACGGAGTTGTAATAATTCTCGACTTTCATGTCCTTCAACAATACGCCTTCGCCATAGCTGCCGCCGAACACAAGGCCCGCCTTGATGATTTTCGGGAAGACAAGAATCGCTTTGGCGTTGTGCGAAATGCTTTCAGCAAAGGGCGTGGACTTGTACAGCGTTTGCAATGCTTGCCGAGCGTCGACATCCAGATCCTCGGCAGTTGCCGCACCTGCAGTGTTCAAGAAGCTGGCCGATGCCAGTGCCGCAAGGACAATCGATAGGAAGAACCGCATTGACTGAGTCATGTTAGTACTCCGATACGGGAGCATTGGATATGAGCAGCAGTCAGCACTTGCCCCTCGGAACAATCCGAGCCTGCTGAAACTATCCGGCGCACCCTAAAGTATGTGAGCTACTGACTTCGCCCTTGAATGAGACTTTGATCATTGGCGACGTCATCACCTGCTTTGACCTCTGTGTATCAGCCGGGTTCGTCGTCAGAAACTGCGATGGCCAACTGTAAAAAAAACGGACACCTGACAAGGTGTCCGTTTTTCAATCATCTAAATCGAAAGATCAAACCGATATTCATGCTCTGTCGTTTCTTGCCGGGATAGAGGTTCGATCAAAAAGCCACACCGTTCGAGTACTTTTGCCGAACCTATATTTCCAGCGTATACGTTGGCAACCAGTTGTTTAAGGTTCCAATGCAACTGCGCCTCCTGAATCAAATGCCTCACCGCCAGCTTTGCCAATCCCCGTCCGCAAGCGCTTTGAGCAATCCGATAGCCAACTTCTGCCGACCGCGCGGACAGGTCGATGCCTTTCAGGTTCGCGCGCCCAACAATAGTTCCGCCAGCCTCTTCGAGGACAAATGGGTGCCAGGTTCCGGCGGTAAAACCAGATAAATAAGCCGCAATGTGGTCGGTGACGCCCTGCATTGTGTAAAAAGCAGCATCGCGCGCGTCAATGAAACGCTCGAACCACTCGCGATTGTCCATTTCAAATGCCAACAACGCCTCGGCGTCAGTACTTTGTAGGATACGAACTCTGACGGGGCTCATAAGGTCGCTTCCCTTTCTGGTAGAACTGCTTGGTCGTTGCGCAATGGATCAGTTTCCGGATTGATGAGCCGCCCAGTGTTTCATCTCTTCGGCAATGAAGTGGTTCACCAGGTCGCTGTACATCTTCTCGATGGCATCCGGGCTCAAGCCCTCGGCCTCGGCCCACTCGCGACGTGTCGCCAGCATCGCCTTGAAACGCTCCGGAGCACGCACCGAAGTTGCCGAGGTCTTGAACTTCGAGGCAGCCAGCACGTAATGAAAACGCTTGCCCAACAGCTTGATAACGCCTTGGTCAATGGCATCGATTTCGCATCGGATGTCCTCCATACCTTCACACTCTGCGGGTTGTAATTGATTGATGACTTCCATGTAAGTGACTCCATTTGCTGAAAAAGATTGTGAAGCACCTCTCAAACACCGCCATATTGATACACGGTCGCACTCCAATACTGGCTGCCGTTACGTTTTTGCCGGGTCCATCCATCTGCCACCAGTTGTTTGGCGATCATTCGATTCATGAAGCCATGACCGAGCAATAGAACCGGTCCTTCGCTGGCAGCAAGGGATTGCAGTCGTTGAGCTGCCGTGCTGGCGCGCATCCTCGCAGTGGCGACGGATTCGACGTCGCGTGAGTAACCGCACAACCATAAAACTCGAAGGATAAATGCCCAGGTAAACGGCGATAGCCGTGGCAGCTTCCAGCGACCATAAGGCAGTTGCGCTTCACCGAAAAGTGCGTCGACGAGGGCGGGTTTCAGGCCAAGAGCCTGGACGGAAGTCAGCGCACGGGGCGCGTTGCTTGAGACGATCACCGTGGCGGTTGCGGCGAGCTGCATGCTGGCATCCGGGACGGGCTGGCGGGTGATTTCGGACCGGTTGTAGTGTTCGATCCACTCTTTCATATCGAGCGCTGACATTTTGTCGGTTGCAGCCAACTTTGGTTGGCCGTGACGCATCAGGATTATTTTTCTGCTCACAGTAATGTTTACGTCCTTGTCATGGTGTGCGGTGATGTGGACCGGCAGCAATAGCAGCCAGCGACCGGCGAATACTCCCATCGTGCAAGGTTAAGGGCCAGTAACCGTTGCACACAGAGGTGTCATCAGGCCCCTTCATTTTGTTCATCCATTAAAAAAAGCCCCCCTTAGCCCCAGATAACATGATTTTTCACACGCTCAAGCCTTCCCTATAGTCATCGCAAGCCCAATCGGAACACCTCTGTGTTTCATCGATGCGAGATAAATTTATGGATGACAAGATAACACCGGGTCAGAGCCGGAATGCTGGTTTGGGGACGCGAGTGGTTTGGGGCGGGGAGCAAGTTCAACATCCCTACAACGCCACCCAGACTCCCATCGTCGTCAGCGCCGCCTACGGATACCGTGACATCGATGAATGGTATGACGTGGCATTGGGAAAAGAGCCTGGTTTCATTTACAGCCGCATGAGTAACCCTACTGTCACTGTCCTGGAAGACAAACTTTGCGAGCTGGAAAGCGCAGAATCGGCTGTCGCTTTCAGTACCGGGATGGCGGCCATCAGTGGTGTGCTGCATACCTTTCTGGCCTGTGGGCAGCGTGTGGTTTCTACCCGCGACAGCTACGGTGGCACCAACAAGATCTTCGAAGAGTTTCTCCCCCGCATGGGCGTCGAGGTCACGCTTTGCGATACCCTAGATATAGAAGCTATCGAGCATGAGATCGCTAAAGGCTGCAATGTCCTCTATCTGGAAACCCCAACGAATCCGACACTCAAGGTTCTGGATATCCGACGTCTCGTGGCGACGGCGAAACGTGTTGGGGCTTTGGTCATAGCAGACAATACGTTCGCGACACCTTTGAATCAGAACCCCCTTGCTCTCGGGGTTGATGTGGTGGTGCACAGCGCTACCAAGTTCCTCTCCGGTCATGGCGATGTGCTTGGCGGTGTGGTCTGCGGTGCCGAGCATCTCATGTCACACGTTCGCCATTACCGCGAAATCAATGGAGCCTCGCTGGATCCGTTTTCGGCTTATCTCATCATCCGCGGCATCAAGACGCTGGCTTTGCGTCTTCGCCAGCAACAGGCGAGTGCACAAGTACTGGCCGAATACCTATGCACCGAGCCCTTGGTGGAGTCTGTGAACTATCCGGGACTTCCTCACCATCAAGGTCATGTCATTGCCCGTTCGCAAATGCGCGGATTTGGAGCCATCGTCAGCTTCGTGTTGAAAGGTGGCATGGACACAGTGACTCGTTTGTTACCGCTGCTCAACTATGCACATCGTGCGGGCAACCTGGGCGCGGTTGAAACCATCTACGGGCCGGCACGGACAACCAGCCACGTGGAAAACACCCTGGAGGAACGGCAGGCACTTGGGATTTCCGAGGGCTTGGTGAGAGTCTCCGTAGGTATTGAAGATACGGAAGACTTGTTGGCTGACCTTAAACAAGCATTTACGTTAGTTCACAGTAAACAAGGTAATGCAAATCTCCACACTGACAAAACCGAGCGTTTCACCGAGGTAGAAACCTGAACTCGGTAAGACTTCCGATTTATGATCGGATCGTCCTTCATGAATGGTTTAAAACAATAACAACTAGCGACAATTAAATTGTGCTGCCTAATAGTCGGTTACAAGAAATATTTGTCCGTACATTTCATGAGAACACAGCGATGACTATCCCGACAAAAAAAGAACAGTCCGACCCAGCCTTGAATTTCAAGAAAGAAATGCAAACCCGCCACATCGTCATGTTGGCGTTGGGTGGTGTAATCGGTACGGGATTATTCCTTACCTCCGGCTACACCGTTAATCAGGCTGGGCCCCTTGGCGCAGTGATTGCCTACATCATCGGTGCGGTGATGGTGTATCTGGTAATGGTCTGTCTCGGTGAATTAGCGGTACAGATGCCAGAAACCGGATCTTTCAGTAGTTACGCAACTCGATACTTGGGCCCCGGTACGGGCTATACAGTGGCCTGGCTGTACTGGCTCACTTGGGCAGTCGCTATTGGTTCTGAATTCACGGCGGCGGGCATCCTGATGGTTCGGTGGTTCCCGGATACACCGGTCTGGATCTGGAGCGCGTTTTTTGCCATTGCAGTCTTTATAAGTAACGTTGTATCGGTTCGTTTATTTGCGGAGACTGAATTCTGGCTTTCGCTCATTAAAGTTCTGACGGTTATCACGTTTATCGTCATTGGTGGCGGGGCTATTTGCGGTCTTTTCCAGGTCCAGCATTTACAAGGTGCCGGGCTCTCGAACTTTACCCGTGAGGGACTTTTCCCGACAGGCTTCCTGCCCATTGCCATGACACTTCTAGCGGTCTCTTTTGCTTTTTCCGGAACTGAGCTTATCGGGATTGCTGCAGGTGAAGCGCAAGATCCTCAGACCAGCGTTCCCAAGGCGATCCGCACCACAGTAGTACGTCTGGCACTGTTCTTCGTGGGCACGATTTTCGTACTTGCAACCTTGCTGCCCCGCGAGCAGGCGGGATTGATAGAAAGTCCGTTTGTGATGGTGTTCGAGCTGATTGGCATCCCATATTCAGCTGACATTATGAACTTCGTCATTCTCACCGCCCTGATATCCGCCGCTAACTCGGGGCTGTATGCGGCTTCGCGCATGCTGTGGACATTGAGTGATCAAGGGCATATGCCTAAGCGCTACGCCAGGCTTTCGCGCCAGGGTACACCGGTTAATGCAATCGTTTTGAGTATGGCGGGTGCAGTGGCGTCGCTGCTCAGCAGCGTGTTTGCCCCCGATACGGTTTACCTGGCTCTGGTGTCGATTTCGGGTCTTGCGGTTGTGATCGTCTGGATGAGCATCGCTGCAAGTCAGATAGCCTTCCGCCGCCAATACGTCGCCAATGGTGGGCGAGTGGAAGATCTGCATTTCCGTGTGCGCGGCTACCCTTGGGTTCCTATTGGTGCATTGTTGTGCTGTTTGCTGGCCTGCGTCGGCATTGCTTTTGATCCTGAGCAGCGAGTGGCGCTTTACTTCGGTCTTCCGTTTATCGCGTGGTGTTACTTCGTTTATTGGATCACTCGCAAGAAGCGGGAAGAGCGGTTGGCATTGGCGGCGACTGTACATCATTCCGCTGGCGCAGCTTGATTGGCTCAGGCAATGATTGAGCTCCGATAAGTTCGATAAGGTTGCGCCGATGAGTCAGAAATCACTACCACCCTTGAATTGGCTGAGGGCATTCGAAGCATCGGCGCGGTATTTGAATTTCACCCATGCAGCACTGGAACTGCACCTGACTCAAGGTGCAGTCAGTCAACAGATCCGTCAGTTGGAGGGGCACCTTGGGGTGGCGCTGTTCAAGCGTCTGCCCCGAGGGCTTGGCTTGACTGAAGAAGGGCAGTCGTATCTGCCGGTAGTACAAGACGCAATCAGCCGTCTTGCAGTGGGCACCAACGAGATCTTTGGCCAGCGTAACCGAAGGCATGTGAAGGTGCGTGGCAGCCTTTCCTTCCTTCATTATTGGTTGGCCCCTCGGCTCACAGATTTTTGCCGGGAGTACCCACACATCGACATCCGATATATCAGCAACATTTGGGTGAAGGAACCGGACGGAGAAGATGACCTGGAGATTCGCTGGGGATGTGGTGAGTGGGCGGGATTGCACGCGCAGCGATTAACCTGGGACATCCTTCAGCCCGTTTGCTCGCCTGAACTTATGACCCGCTCACCGATACGTAAACCTGGCGATTTGATGAACCATTCTTTGCTGCATGTATTGGGGTACGAGGAAGGTTGGGGCTACTGGTTGAAGCGGGTTGGAGCAGACGATGTCGATTATTCCCGTGGCCTTCAGTTCGACACACTGATTTCCACCATTCGCATGGCAGAACTGGGTCAGGGCGTTGCCTTGGCGCGGTCTTCCGTCGTGGAAGATTTGCTGAAGAGTGGGCACCTGATTGCGCCATTCAGTCACCGAATCGAAGCCAGCGAGTCTTTTTATCTGGTGCGTGAGCAGGCCGAGCTGCTCTCGCCTGATGCCGCGACTTTTTCTACTTGGTTGGTGGCTCAAGCTCACCGCCTTTTGTAATTCTGATCTGGAGTCATCATGCATTACGTAAGCACACGCGGCGGTGACGTACGGGCGGATTTTCGCAGTGTGGTTCTGTCGGGGCTTGCCGAAGATGGTGGTCTCTATGTCCCGGCAAGTTTGCCTGTCTTTACCGAGAAGCAGATAACCAGTTGGTCGTGGTTACCATTCGATGAGTTGGTCTGGCGGGTCGTCTCACCTTTCGTTGGCTCTTCCATGGACGAAAGCACTCTGCGGGCCTTGCTGAGCGACAGCTATCGAAACTTCAACCACCGCGCTATTACGCCACTTGAACAGATTGGCCATAACGAATGGATACTCCAGCTGTTCCATGGCCCGACCCATTCTTCCAAAGATTTCGCTGCGCAACTGCAATCTCGCTTGGTGGAGCATTTCTTGGGTGAGGTCGGTGCAGAGGCGCTGATCATCGGTGCGACCAATGGCGATACCGGGCTGGCTGCGCTTGAGGCGTTTGCTAACTGCCCTGGCACTCGCATGGCGATACTGTACCCGCGCAATGGGGTAGCGGCTGAGCAACTTTCTGCCCTGCAGGCGGCAGACCCTGAACGGGTTCAACTTTTTCCGGTAGACGGTAATTTCGACGACTGCCAGACGTTGGTCTCTCGACTCTTGCGTGACTGGCCGTTAGAGGGGGTAATACCGATCAGTTTCAACTCCACCAACTGGATCGGCGTCCTCGCGCAAATCGTTTTTTATTTCCACGCGGCCTTGCAGCTGGGGGGCGGGACACGTCCTGTAGGTTTCAGCGTTCCAGCAGCCAGCTCTGCCGAGATCTGTGCTGGATACATGGCTCAGAGAATGGGATTACCCATCAACCAGGTGATCATTTCTACTAACAGTAATGATGCACTTCATCAGTTTATTCATCGCAATCGCTACTCAACCCGAGTCAGCAACCGAACGTTGTCTCCTGCGATGGATTTCTCCCTGTTCTCCAACTTGGAGCGGTTCATTTGGGAGCTGTATGGGCACGATGGGCATTCAGTAAAGGCGCTCATGGAGCACTTTGAAGACTGCGGCGAGTTAAGCATTGGCAACCAGCAATGGCTGCGAGCCCGGGTGCTGTTCGATTCCTATGCAGTCGACGAATCACAGGTTCGCGACGAAGTCGTCAAGTTGTTCCGTGAGACCGGGTCTGCAATCGATCCACATACCGCTGTGGGCGTATTGGCTGGCCGAATTCATCGACGCAGCCTGGGGGCTCCGATGGTGACCTTTGGGCAAATTGCTCCGGCCAAATCTGCGGCCCTATTGTCCGAATTGGGTGTCTGGCAGGCAGAGGTGCCAACGACGCCTGAAATTTTTGCTCAGCCACCGTACTTGGCCAAAGGCGATCTGGAGGGTCTTTGCCAGGCCCTCTTATCGGCGCAGCAGAGGTATGTATGAAGCGCATTCTGGATCCGCTGGATGAGCGCATACTTGCCGAACTCACAGCGAATGCTCGAATCGCCCATGCTGAGCTGGGCGCCAAGGTCAACTTGTCTCGCAACGCTGTGCGCCAGCGCATTGAGCGTCTTGAGCGAGACGGCGCCATCCAGGGCTATACGGTACGGCTGGGTGATTCCCGACGACCTTCTTCGCTGATCAGTGCAGTCATCTTTGTGTACCGCTACGACCGCATGCGTGGAGAAGAGGTACTTGCCGCGCTACGCTCGCTCCCCGAGGTGGTGCAGTGTGAAGTATTGAGTGGTGAATTCGATTTGATGCTTCGAGTCAATGCGGCCTCCCCGGAACGTGTCCATCTCGTTTGGAAGGAAATCTCTGCGATGCCCGGGGTGGAAAACACTGTCACTTCCTTCATTCTTTCTGCCGTGTTTTGAGCCCAAAAAAAAGGTGCTCTGCCCCTGCACACACCTTGTCTTGCTGTACGGGCAAAACGGCCAATTAATACAGCACTCTGCCATATTCAACTGCCAGAGTTCGACTCTTAGGATGTTCCTATCAAACAACATCAATAAAGGAACAGCTTTATGACTGAGTACAAAATTGCCTTGGTAGGGTTTGGTGGCGTGAACCGTGGCTTCGCCCAATTGGTTGCCGATAGTAATGCCCAGTGGAAAGAGTCCCTGGGCTTTACGATCAAAATTGTCGGTGTCACCGATCTGTTCCTCGGCTCCATCGTTGCTAAAGACGGTCTGGATGCAAAGCAGTTGGTCGCGCTGCCCGTTGAAAAAGGTGTATTCGCTCAACTGCCTGGCGGCAATGCCGAGGCCTTCAACGAAACCGTGATCAAGCATTCTGGCGCGCACATGATTGCGGAAGCCACCTTTACCAACCCTGTCGATGGTGAGCCCGCTACTACGTTCTGCCGCTGGGCACTGGAAAGCGGTATTCATGTTGTGACCACCAACAAAGGGCCTATCGCGCTGCACGGCGCCGAGCTCAAGAATTTGGCCCGTCGTCATGGTGTTGCCTTCGAGTACGAAGGTTCGGTTATGAGCGGTACGCCGGTGATTCGCCTGGCACGACAGGCGCTGGCGGGTGCAGAGGTTCAAGGTTTTGAAGGCATTCTGAACGGGACTTCCAATTACGTGCTGACCCGCATGAAGGACGGCCTGACGTTCAACGACGCCGTCACGCAGGCTCAACAGCTCGGCTATGCCGAGGCCGACCCAACGGCTGATGTGGAGGGTTTTGACGTTCGTCTCAAGGTGGTGATCCTCGCCAACGAACTGCTCAATGCTCGGTTGAGCGTCAGTGACGTGGCTTGCTCAGGGATTAGCAGCATCAGCCCGGCAGACATCGCTCAAGCAACTGCCAACGGCGCAAGCTGGAAGCTGATCGGTTCTGCAAATCGCGAGGTCGATGGCTCGGTTCGAGCAAGTGTGCAAGCCAGACTGTTGCCGAATTCCCATCCTCTTGCAGGAATTTCCGGCGCCACGAACGCGGTGTCATTCAATACCGAACTGCTGGGGGCTGTCACGGTGTCCGGGCCTGGGGCAGGGCGTCTCGAGACTGCCTTTGCGTTGCTGTCGGACATCATCGCCATCCATACCAGCCACGGCAAGTGAGAGGAGAGTCGTCATGAGCGTATCCAGCATGGCCAGCATCCAGCTCGTTGATGCCAAACAGATTGATGTGTTCAGTCCATTCGATGGTCGCCTGGTGGGAAGCGTACCTTGCCTCGATGCAACCGCTGTTCCTGGCTTGCTGGAGCGTGCGCGAATTGGCGTGCGTGAGAGTGCAGCGATGCCTCGTCACCAGCGTGCCCGCATCCTTGAGGAAACAGCCCGGCGTGTAGAGCTCGAGGCTCAAGCGTTTGCCAAACTCATTGTTGCAGAGGCGGGAAAGACGTTGCGACAAGCAGAGAAGGAAGTGAAGCGTTGCGTGAACACGCTGAAGCTATCGGCGGAAGAGGCTCGTCGTAACGCCGGGGAAGTGATTCCATTCGAGGCCTATGAAGGCTCAGAATCGCGCCAGGGCTGGTTCACTCGCGAACCGTTGGGGCTTATTGTCGCGATCACCCCCTACAACGATCCGCTGAACCTGGTCGCCCATAAATTGGGCCCGGCCATCGCCGGTGGCAATGCTGTGATTCTCAAGCCTTCAGAGCTCGCACCGTTGTCGGCTCTCAAGCTGGTTGAATGCCTGGTGGAAGCGGGCCTGCCTCCGTCTGTGGTAACCCCGGCGACCGGAGGCGTCGACCTGGGTAAAGCATTGGTGGAACTGCGCGAAGTGCGGATGATTTCCTTCACGGGTGGTTTTGCCACTGGAGAGTCCATTGCTCGCAGTGCAGGCTTGAAGAAACTGGCGATGGATCTGGGGGGAAATGCACCGGTTCTCGTGCTCGAAGACTGTGATCTTGAACCGACCGTAGAGTCTTGTGTATCGGGTGCTTTTTGGGCAGCAGGACAGAACTGCATCGGCACCCAGCGCATCCTCGTACACCGTTCAATCTACGAAGATTTCCGTGAACGTTTTGTCAGCCAGGCCCGTGCATTGATACTTGGCGATCCTGATCAGCGAGCAACGGATGTTGGCCCGATGATTACGGAGCAGGCGGCTCGTCGTACCGAACAATGGGTGAATGAAGCACTGAACGAGGGTGCTGTTCTTCTGTGCGGGCACCATCGCCAAGCGGGAAGCTATGCGCCGACCGTGCTGGAGCGTGTAAGCCATGACAGTCGGATTTGGCAGCAGGAAGTCTTCGCGCCGGTGGTTATCCTGGAGCCTTTTGACCACCTGGATGACGCCGTTGCCCTGGCAAACACTCCGGAGTACAGCTTGCATGCGGGCGTCTTTACCCGTGATCTTTCCAAGGCCCTGAAATTGGCGCGCCAAATTGAAGCCGGTGGCGTGATGATCAATGATTCTTCCGATTATCGTTTTGATGCCATGCCTTTCGGTGGCTTCAAGTACGGAAGTCTGGGACGAGAAGGTGTCCGGTTTGCCTATGAGGACATGACGCAACCCAAAGTGGTCTGCATCAACGAAATGGGTTGAGCGCTTAAGGGGATGGTCGGCTGACGCACGGTCGGTCGCCCCGCTCATGATTGGTGGCAGTGCGGTACAGTCGATGATCAGGCAGTTTGGGCAGCACCGACGTTTTCAAAAGTATCGGTCGGAATCGGTCGCTCGACAGCTTCCACACTCATCATCGAGAATGAGCCGGGCACTCAGCGCCCAATGGCAATCAGCAATACTAAGGGATGGTCCTGTTCACAGGACTCGCGAGGAAGCACATGATCGATGGTTCCGCTGTTTTGACAGTTTTTTTGGTGTACCTGGCTGGTGTCGTTATCCCTGGACCAAATTTCGTTGCAGTGGTCCATAAAGCGGTGGCTGCTACACGGTCAGAAGCTCTGGCCTTGGTAGCAGGTATCGTACTGGTCAACTTGTTTTGGTCCACTTGTGCAATTGCAGGTCTGGGGGTTGTATTTGCTGCGTTCCCTTGGGCTGCGCTTGCTGTAAAGGTGCTAGGGGCTGTCTACCTGATATGGTTCGGATTCCGACTGTTGATCAATGCGGGAAAGAATGCGCTTGGACCACTAAATGATGCCGTCGCCGGTAGTTGCAGGCAGTCTTTTCTTCAGGGCGTCATTACCAACATTGGAAACCCCAAGTCCATGGCCTTCTATGCCGCTGTTTTTTCAGCCGCAGCCCCCGCCCACGTTTCGCTAGGCACGTTTTCGTCGATGCTGGCAGTTGTAGTGGTGGTTTCAATGACTTGGTATGGAATGGTTGCAATCGCTCTATCGCAACCTAAGATTGCTTGCGCGTATCAAGGCCGGAAAAAAGCAATCGATCGACTGTGCGGTGGTTTGATTTTGTCTCTGGGGATCCGCCAACTGGTTTAGAACTTGTTCGAGCGCGACAGGCCCTCAAAACCAGACTGGAAATCGCGCTTCTCCATTTGCTGATATACCCCTGTTGCTGTCGACAAACCTGTTTCCACCGCAATGCGCGCCTTAGGTTTGGTACTCCCAAGAAACCTATTGCTCGGCGCGCATTTTTCGTTTCGGATATGGACAGTTAGCTTTGGTCGATACGTTGTCTCTGAACAGTATCGTAATCGAAGGGTTTAGTTCCATAAAACGAATGGATTTCTGTTGCCCAGGATTCGTCGGCCATATTAGGCCAGTTGTCCTTGTCGAAACCTGGTGCATTTTCCAAACGTTCTTTCTCTACGTTTAATACGAAACGCTTATTTATGGTGTCGAGTGTCAATGCATTCCAGGGTACCGCAAACAGTTTTTCTCCCATGCCAAGAAAGCCGCCGAAAGATAGAACAGCATAACTTACTCTTCCGTTGCGAACGTCCAGCATGATTTCCTTGATATCCCCCAGGTCTTCTTCGTTATGGTTATAAACATCATTTCCAATGAGTGTGTCTGCCCCCATCAGATCGGGGCCAGGACCCTGTTCGTCTGAGTCGGTATCTCGTATGAGGTTGGTTTTGTACATGCCATAGGTATCGCGATCTTCGTAGTTCATGACTATCTCCTATCAGCAATCGTCAATCGATCAAAAAATGGACCCGGTCGTCTTGATCGCTGTATGGGTAGGAGTCGCCCGTTTTCGAAAAATTTGAATTTTTTTTGCGCATGACGACGAGTGGTAAGTGGGGCGTAAAAAAGTTAATCCGCTTTTAATGAGTGCGCTATCTATCTGTAATACTTTGTTTTTTTATTATGGGTGTTAGCTTGGCTTTATGTCGTAGATATGGCACGCAATCAGCTATTTTCAGCCAATCAAGAAGAGCAACTTGCGACCCAAAGTACCTATTCCTCTGGTGGCGCTTTCAACGGGGTCGGGCGTTTAGGGCGAGGGCTGTAACGTTCTACCTCTCGAATATACTCGCGCGCTTCGCGAAAATAATAGCGCATCATATGAATTCGCAGGTTCTTCCTTAGACGCCAATTACCGTATGCACCTGCGCAAAGAAAGAAAAAAAACAATACTATTTGGTTGGAGTCAGATAAAAATATAGCCAGACCTATAAGTGCTACACAGATTAGTTGATCAGGTGTATTAAGCCATCCGCTGTCTGTTCCTCGCTTGCTCAGCAAACGAAGCGTCCACCGATAGAAGGCGAAAAAAAGTGCACTCAAGGAAAAGAACACGAACCCTATAATCCAGCTGCCTGATATAAGCGCAAAGCAGAACTTAACTCCAAAGCCAGCAAAGATAATGCTTGCGATGAATAGGCTAAAGAGAGCGTCCCACTGTTGATCGGCGTGGCGATACAACTGTCTTTTGATCTCGGCCCGGTGTATTTCATGGTAGCGAGGGTTCATAGGCCTGACCTGGTTTATCCAGCCGGGGAAAAAAGGCGCTTGTTTGCCAAGTGTATGGTAGGTAGCCGCTTTGTCCAGGCTGTGCTCCCTACCTGGGAAGAGGGGAAGGATGGCCGCTTCATGTCCGCACAGAAAATCTGACACTCCCATCATTCACGCTCCCCAGTCTGCAAAATAGAAGCGCATTGTTCCCGGTTCCGTAGCGTAGAATTTCCCAACGCAGCCCCCACCCGAGACGGAACCTCAATGCGAACCCCCACCACCCAACACCCCCTCTGGCAAACCTACCTCCTGTTTCTCGCCCCCATGGTCCTCTCCAATTTCCTCCAATCCATGTCGGGCACCATCAACAGCATCTACATCGGCCAATTGCTCGGCACCCAGGCTCTCGCGGCGGTATCGGGCATGTTTCCCGTGGTGTTCTTCTTCATAGCCTTGGTCATCGGCCTCGGCGCGGGCGCCGGGGTGTTGATCGGGCAAGCCTGGGGCGCTCGGGAGTTGCATTTGGTGAAGGCCATTGCCGGTTCGACGTTGCTGTTGGGGGCGATGATCGGGTTGGTGGCGGCGGTGTTGGGCAGTGTGTTTGCCCGGCCGGCGTTGCAGGGTTTGGGGACGCCGGTGGATGTGCTGGACGATGCGGTGGCGTATGCGCATGTGATGATGTGGATCTTGCCGTCGCTGTTGGTGTTTGTGTTGTTCACGCAGTTGCTGCGAGGGGTGAGCGATACGGTGTCGCCGTTGTTGGCGCTGGTGGTGTCGACGTGTGTCGGGCTGGCGCTGACGCCGGCGTTGATTCTCGGCTGGTTGGGTTTGCCGCCGATGGGGATTCAGAGTGCGGCGTGGGCGGGGTTGGCGGGTAACCTGGCGGCGATGGGGTGGCTGGCGTGGCGGTTGATTCGCAAGGGGCATCCGTTGGCACCGGATCGGGAGATGTTTGCCTCGATGCGGCTGGACATGGACATCCTCGGCAAGGTGTTGCGCATCGGGCTGCCGACCGGGTTGCAGATGGTGGTTTTATCGCTGTCGGAGCTGGTGATTCTGGCGCTGGTAAATCAGCACGGTTCTCAGGCGACGGCGGCGTACGGGGCGGTGACGCAGATCGTCAATTACGTGCAATTCCCGGCGCTATCGATTGCAATCACCGCGTCGATCCTCGGCGCGCAGGCGATCGGGGCAGGGCGCATCGAGCGCATGGGGCCGATTTTGCGCACAGGGCTGTTGATCAACGTGTGCCTGACCGGTGGTTTGGTGGTGTTGGGGTATTTGCTGTCGCACTGGTTGCTGGGGCTGTTCCTCACGGATGATTCCACCCGGGCGATGGCGGAACACCTGTTGCACATCATGCTCTGGAGCCTGTTGGTGTTTGGCTTCCAGGCGATTGTCGGCGGCATCATGCGCGCCAGCGGCACGGTGTTGGTGCCGGTGGCGGTTTCGATCGTCTGCGTGGTCGGGGTGCAGTTGCCGGTGGCGTATCTGCTGGATGCGCGCTTTGGGCTGCAAGGTGTGTGGATGGCGTTTCCGGTGGCCTATCTGGGCATGCTGATGTTGCAGACGCTGTATTACAAAATGGTCTGGCAGCATCAGAAGATTGAGCGGTTGGTGTAGGGCCTTCGTTTGAGTGCGAAATTGCACTCCACTTGATCGGTTGCATGGGATTTGACTGTCATGTTTCATAACCGTAATCGGCAGAGAATTGTGCATTGCAGCCTTTCTCGACAGGCAGCAATCGGGCCAAAAGCAGTCATTGGCACACCTGGTCAAAGTGAAACAAGACTCGTGCGTGTACTCCGCGAAAAAAGAAGGCAACATTCATTTCCTTCTCTTACCCAACTCTTGAGCAATGGAGCTTCGCGTCAGTATGGAAATTCAAGAGATCAGACAACGCTTGGCCAGGCCGGCCACAAAATTCGTCGCTGGCGGATTTCGACCTACCAAAGAGACTGAGGAAAGCTGGCTTGGAAAAGTAATTCTTTTCCGGCCAGATGAAGTCATACCAAGAAACAAAGCCGGAGATGAGCTGCATCCGTATGCACAGTTTCACCTACCAAGCCTGCCATTTAACAGCCCGGTTCTTAAAGGGGTTCGTACACTTACACTGTTCGTTTCTGATCCCTTTCCAGAGCAGTTCGAGCCGATGGGTAACAACTGGCTTATCAGAGAGTATGGGGCTGACGATGTGCTTATCCGTAAGGAGCTGTCGGTAGCGGGCTCGTACATCAAGCCCTTTCCCTTGAAGGCTGAATTGGTGGCAGAGGACTTTCCTCTATGGGATGGAGGCGGAATACCGGCGAACATTGAAGCCGAAATACTCAGGCTTGAGCGGACAGGTGAGATACAGAGCTATTACGATCTTATGACTCACACATACGAACACAAGATCGGTGGATACCCCTCATTCTGCCAGTCTGGCGTTGACCCGGGTGATGATTTTGAGTTCGTGTTCCAGATATCGTCAGACTCAAAAATAAACTTGAATGTGGTGGACGGCGGAAGCCTGATGTTCTGGAAAAATAACACCACTGGCACATGGGCTATTTACTATGACTTCTACTAATCGTCATGATTAAGCGCCCAAGATTAATTGAGATCCATCCACTTCGTAGTCGGCTCACACGCCGGCTTCGACAGCAAATCTCTAAGAGGTCTGCTCTGCCCCCAAATGCGACCGTACCCTTTGCACCATCTTCTCCGACTGACTGCAATGGGGCGTTTGCTGCCATTCGCGACCGACCGTCTTCGACCCATTGCAGACATTCATAACGATTAAGCTATTGCGAACCCGATGAGCGAAGCAATCGGCTTTGAGCCGTTTGTTAAGTTGCGATTCGTTGGAAGCCACGCCAGCCCAAATAGATGAGGGGCAGCCAAAGCAGGATACCAAGGCTCAGGAGCAACAAAAACGGACGCGGTTCAAACTCGGAAGCGGCATACACCGCAAACATTGGTACAAACACGATCTGATAGGGAAGATTAAGTACAACTTTTACGAGCGGCCAAGCAAAAAAACCTCGGCATTCCACGTAGGGTAGCAAAGCGTCCGTTCGATAGCACCCATGCTTAAGACGGCCCACCTCCTCGAAGGTTGGCAGCAGCACAAGGGCCACAAAGGCGCCAACAAGAGTTGCCAGATATGCAAGGCAGGCGATAAGTAGAATCTGGCGCATTCGCAATCTAACGGGAGTCACGTCCTGGCTCGTTGGTCCAGGGATTTCTCGTTCCCGATTGGGAGGATCTTCATCTGACATGACCTTCTCCTTAAGAATGGGTGGGCAAGTCTGTGCAATTACCCATTTGCATATCAAACGCTGTTCTTGAGCCAGGTTTCAAAGCGCGTCGGCCCTATGATGGGGTGCTCTCCCGGCGTGAGCGAGTGGTCATCGATCGGCGCGCCGAAGTAGGGGACCGTGTCGTCCGCTTGGGCCTGGCGCGGGTCGTTGGTGTGTTGCAAAAACAGGCGCACGAATTCCACCAGCGGCCAGCGTTCAGGGCCCGCCACTTCCAGGGTCTTATTGCTTGGTGCTTGCACCGCCACCTTCGCCAGCGCTATCGCGACATCGACGGCGGCAATCGGTTGCAGCTCGGCGGAGGTCAGGCGGACGGTGTCGCCGTCCTGCACGCCCGAGTGCGAAATCGCCCCGATGAATTCGAAGAACTGCGTGGCCCGCACTATTGTGTAGGGGATGCCTGAGTCTTTGATGAGTGTTTCCTGCGCCATCTTCGCGCGGAAGTAACCGCTGTCGAGCATGCGCTCGGTGCCCACCACCGACAGGGCTACATGGTGTTTGACGCCTGCGGATTTCTCGGCGGCGAGCAGGTTGCGCCCGCTGGTTTCGAAGAACTCGAGCACGGCAGCGTCTTCGAAGGAGGGCGAGTTGGCTACGTCGACCACCACGTCGGCGCCTTGCAAGGCGGTTTGCAGTCCTTCGCCGGTGAGGGCGTTGACGCCGGTGCTCGGTGATGCAGCCAGGGTTTCATGCCCCAGGTCTTGCAGGTTTTTGCACAGGTGTCTGCCGATCAGCCCGGTACCGCCAATGACGACGACTTTCATGACGAGTCTCCCGATGCGATGTCAGTCCCGAGTGTCGTGTTGGTGGATAGGTCGAGGGGCTGACGTTGAATCCTGCAACCATTAAAGACCCGCAATGGAATTGCTTCGTGTTGTCCGATAGGTGGTTCGATCAGATGCTGTTCGAGTTATCTGAAAAAAATGCAGAGATGCGCACAAAAAGACCGGAAAAACAGATTGGCGGGAATGTTATATTGCCAGCCTCTGCCCCAATGCCAGTCAGTTAAGGCGCGGAACCTGTGGGAGCGGGCTTGCTCGCGAAAGCGGTGTATCAGGCGACATCAATGTTGACTGTGCCGCCGTCTTCGCGAGCAAGCCCGCTCCCACATGGATTGCGCTTAACTGACTGGCATTGGGCGTCTGCACCCATCATGTTTTGAAGTTCGAAGGCTTGTTTGAGGCTACTCAAGCGCCTTCCCAGCAATCAGTTCAAATAACGCGCCGAGGATTGGGCGCAAGGCTTCGTTATGCATGGCAGGAGGCGTTACATGCGTTGTGTTCTTTCACTGCTGATCACGCTGGTCTGTACCCAGGTGGCAAGGGCCGAGCCCACGGCCGAGTTGTCGGAACCGGTGGGCGGCTGGCGCTATCACGGCCTGCTGGACCGCAGTGAACATCCTCGCGTCGCCTATCCCACGCCGCCCATCGACCGGGGCGTGCAGCGCAATCGCACGATGATCGAAGGCCAGCTCAAGGCCCTCGGCACGTTGCGTCCGCCCCATAGCCTGGCGGTCAACGGCAATCCCCTTAATTTGTACACCGACGACCAAGGGCGTTTTGCCCGGCCGTATGCGTTCGGCGCGGGGTCCAACAGCGTCGAAGTGCGCAGTTCCGAGGGCAAGTCGCTCAAGCGCGTTCAATTCTACGAAGCCAACAACCTGCGCACGCCGGCACGAATTCGCGTGGTGTTGGGTTGGGACGATCCCAAAGCCGAACTCGATCTGCACATCATTACCCCCGCCGGCCAGCATGCATTCTGGGCTCGCCCGGCGATGAGCAACGGCGGCGGCCTGGACCCGGACGGGGTCGATGGCCCCGGCCCGGAAATGTTCACCATGACCGCGCCAATGCATGGCACTTATCTGGTTTACGTGAACTATTGGGGCAACTTCGGCAGCGGCGGCTATAACTTCGATGAGACCAGCAACCAGAACGAGGTGATCACCTCGCAAATCAATCTGGTGCTCAACGAAAATACCGTCGACGAAAAACGCGAAACCTTCATCGTGCCTTTGCGAGCGATCGGCGACCTGCTGCTGGTCAAGACTTTCAACTATTAAACATCCCGCACCACGGATGAATTGGGTTTGTGAACATGAGTGATAACACTGTTTCCCCGGCCGTCTCCCCAGCCGTCAACACTTCCCGTCGCTGGCCGGCGCTGGTCATCGGGCTGTGCCTGGTGGCCGGCGTGGCGGGCGGGTTGGGGTGGTTTCTGAACCAACCCAAGGCTCCGCCTGCGGAACTGGCCAGTGACAAACTGGGCATGAGCCGACCGGACGGTTTGCTCGAAACCCACTCCCTGAGCCAGTTGCCCAAGGATCTGCTGGCAGTGCCATTTCTCAAGGAAACCCTGACCGAAGATTTCGTCTTCTATTACCAGGCCCACGCCGATCGTCTCGGTTTGATCGGCAGTCTGCGGCGGATCATTTACGAGCATGACCTGAAGTTGCAGGACAGCCTGATCGAGCAGCTGTTCGATCAACCGGCGGACGTGGCGCTATGGCGCGGTGCGGATGGGCGTCTCAAGGATTTCCTGTTGGTGATGGATCGCGGCGGGCTGGCCAAGGTGCTGGAGCCGCTGGCGAAAGTGGCGCTGGGTGATACGCAGCTGAGCAAGCTGGCTGAAATCAAGGTTGCCGGCGATGTGGTGCCGCTTTATCAACTCACCTACAACAACAGCAAAGCGCTGCTGTTCGCCTCCCATGGCGACAAACTGGTGGTGCTGTCCAACCCGACCAAGCTTTATGACACCGGCCACGGTCCAGTCGACGAACCCGGTATGGTATCGACCGAATCGCTGGAAGCACTGCTCGGCGGCGAGAAACTGTTCCCCGAAGCCTTCGGTCTGCAACCCCGCGCGCCTGAGGTAAAACAACGGCTCTCGGTCAATTCCAGCGTTCTGGCCATGGGTTACCAGCGCTTCATCCCGAATTTCGCCGGCCTGCGTTTCGACATGGACGACAAAGGCTGGCATAGCTTCCTCGCCATGGACGAACTGGAAAACCAGCCAGATTTCGACTTCAAACCGATCTGGCAAGCCATGCCGATGGGCGCCAGCGCCTGCGTGACTTTGCCGCTGGCCGCCGAACAACAGAAACCGCTGCTGGTGAAACTCGGCGCCGACGACGCCGTAGCCCAAGCCCTGACCGAACACATGGCCGGTGCCGCCGGCCTGTGCTGGTACGCCGATTCGCGGCTGTACACGCCGCTGCTGGTGGCCAGCCTGAACGACGATGACAGCGCCAAACTCGACGGCGACCTGGGCAACTTGTTCGGCTCGATGGTCGGCGCCTACGAAGGCAACGTTGCCGAGCACGCGTTCCCGGTGGTCGAGAAACAGGAAGGCCAGACTCATCAGTGGCAACGCCAGGTCAGCTCCAATTTCGGTCCCTACAAGGCCAAGGATGCCGAGCAACCGGAGGCGATCACCGGCAAAGCCTTTATGCGCGTCAGCCTGGCGCGCCACGGTTCGACACTGCTGTTCTCCCTGGACGACAAACTGGTCGACAAAGCCCTCGGCACCCTCGACAAACGCTTCCCGCCCATGGCTGACGTCGTGCCGAAAGACCTGCTGATGCCGATCTATTTCGGCCCGGATTCCATGGCGCAGCTGATGCAACAGGAAACCCTCGACAGCCTGCCGCAAGACATGGAACCGGTGTTCTACAACGCCGCACAAACCTACCTGATCCCGAAACTGCGCACCCTCGGCGGCTATGGCAAATATGCCCTGACCTTGCCTGAAGGCAGCGAGCCCGACGGTCACTGGCAATGGCTGCCGCTGGAGTGGAAAGCCCTGTGACCGCACTCATCCGAGGCCTCGGCCTGCTGGCGTTGCTGCTGGGGACTCGCACCTTTGCCAGCGAAGCCGCCGCGCTCGACCCGCAGCAATCCCAGGTATTCCGCGCCTGGTTCGTGCGCATCGCCCAGGAACAACTGACCCAAGGCCCGAGCCCGCGCTGGTATCAGCAGGACTGCGCCGGGCTGGTGCGGTTTGCCGCCAACGAAGCGCTGAAAGTCCATGACGACAAATGGCTGCGCAGCAATGGCCTGTCCAATCGCTACCTGCCGCCGGAACTGCAGCTGAGCGACGCCCAACGCAGCCTTGCGCAGCAATGGCAGCAGGGCGGCGGCAAAGTCGGGCCTTACGTCAATGCGATCAAACTGATTCAGTTCAACAGTCATCTGGTGGGGCGCGATCTGGCCCAGGCCCGGCCCGGCGACTTGATGTTTTTCGATCAGGGCGACGACCAGCACCTGATGATCTGGATGGGCCGCTTCATCGCCTATCACACCGGCACCACCACCCCAACCGACAACGGCATGCGCTCCGCAAGCCTGCAACAACTCATGACATGGAAGGACACCCGATGGATACCCGACGCAGCCAACCCCAACTTCATCGGCGTCTATCGACTCAACTTCCTCTCCCAATGACCGGTGCCCGCATGCTGCGCATTTGCTCTCCAATTCTATTGCTGCTGGCCCTTCTGGCGCCTTTGGCCACGGTCAACGCCGAAGACACCGTCGAGCCAAGCGGCTACACGCCGGTGGCCGGTGAAAGCTTTTTCCTGCTGGCCGACAGCAGTTTCGCCAGCGACGAACAGGCAATGGTTCGCCTCGAAGCGCCGGGCCGCGATTACCGCCGGTTCCGCATGGAGCCTTACGGCGGCGCGGACATTCGTGTGTATCGCATCGACAAACCGCTGGATTTCCTCAAGCGCCAGAAAAACCTGCACCGCGTGGTCAGTGACGGCCAGTTCAAGGGCGAAGGCCTGTCGAACACCCTCGCGTACTTGTGGGACAACTGGTACCGCAAATCTCGTCGGGTGATGCAGCGGGCGTTTTCCTATGAGTCGCGTAAACAAGTCACCGAAGAAGTGCCGGAACTGAAGATGGGCACCGCCATCGCCGCGCCAACGCCTTACGACGCACAGCCGCAATTCGCGTTGATTCCGGGCCTGCCGGTGGTCAGTCAATTCCGTTATCCGCTGTGGCAAGCCAAACCGATCCAGCCGCCTGAGGGCGTGAACCTGGACGGTTCTTCCAGCGAGTTCGTCAGTGTCTCGCCGGGCAATGTGTACATCCCGTTGGGCAACCTGAAACCGGGCCTGTACCTGGTGGAAGCGCTGATCGGCAAGTACCGCGCAACCACCATGGTTTTCGTCTCCAACACCGTGGCCGTGAGCAAGATTGCTGGCGATGAATTGCTGGTATGGGCCGCGCGCAAACACGAAGGCAGTTCGGTGCCCAAGGTCAATGTACTGTGGACCGACGGCTTGGGCGTGATGAGCAGCGGCGCGACTGACGCCGACGGTTTGCTGCGTCTGAAACACGTCAGCCCCGAGCGTTCATTCGTGATCGGCGAGGACGAAGAGGGCGGGGTGTTCGTCTCCGAGAACTTCTATTACGACAGCGAAATCTACGACACCAAACTCTATGCATTCACCGACCGGCCGCTGTATCGGCCGGGGGATTGGGTGTCGCTGAAAATCGTCGGTCGCGAGTTCAAGAACGCGCGGGATTCAGTGGCGCCGAGCGCTGCCGACGTCAACGTCACCGTGCTCGATGCCACGGGCACGGCGCTGCAGTCGTTGGCGCTGAAGCTCGATTCCAAGGCCGGTACTCAGGGCCGTTTCCAGTTGCCGGACAATGCGGTGGCGGGCGGCTATGAGCTGCGTTTCAGCTACAAGGATCAGGCCTATAGCAGCGCTTTCCGTGTCGCTGAATACATCAAGCCGCACTTCGAAATTTCCCTGAACCTGGCCAAGCAGGATTACCGCACCGGCGAACCGGTGAAGGGCAATCTGGTGTTGCTGTACCCGAACGGTAAACCGGTGGCCAATGCCAAGTTGAGCCTGAGCCTGCGCGCCCAACAATTGTCGATGGTCGATAACGAGCTGCAATACCTCGGGCAATTCCCGGTGGAGCTGACCAGCGCCGAACTGACCACCGATTCCAAGGGCAACGCCAGCCTCGATCTGCCCGCCGCCGAGAAACCGAGCCGCTACATGCTCACCGTGTTCGCCAGCGATGGCGCGGCGTATCGGGTCAAGACCACCAAGGAAATCCTCATTGATCGCGGTGCTGCGAGTTTCCGTCTGAGCGCGCCTCAGCGCTTCAGCGCGGTGGGCAGCCAGGTTGCCTTCAGCTATGCCAACGAAGGGGGCAGCGAGCAGAGCAAAGCGGTCAACCCGAGCAGCTACAGCTGGGTGCGACTTGAAGATCAAACCACTGGCGAAGGTAAACTCGCCGCTAAAGATAAAGGCTTCACCCTGGCCTTCGACCGTCCGGGCACTTACAACCTGACGCTGAAAGATGATCACGGCCGCGTGCTTGGCGCGACCGGTCACTCGGTCACTGGCGACGGCGTCAAAGCCGTGCCCGGCACCGTGGAAATTGTCCTCGATAAACCCGAGTACAAGGCTGGCGATGAGGCCCTCGCGTTGATCACTTTCCCCGAGCCGATTATCGATGCGCTGTTATCGCTGGAACGCGACAAGGTCGAGGCCACAGCGCTGCTGTCCAAGGGCAACGAGTGGCTGAAGATGGAAAAACTCAGCGACACCCAATACCGCGCGCGCATTCTGGTGAAGGACAACTTTGCGCCGAACCTGACTTTCTCTGTGCTCTACACCAAGGGTGGTCAGTACAGCTTCCAGAACGCCGGGATCAAGGTGATCGCGCCGCAAATCGATGTGGCAATCACCACCGACAAAGAGGCGTATCAGCCCGGCGATACCGTGTCGGTCGACCTGACCACGCAGTTCGCCGGCAAGCCGATTCCGGCGCACCTGACGGTCAGCGTGGTCGATGAAATGGTCTACGCGCTGCAACCGGAAGTCGCGCCAACCATCGACCAGTTCTTCTATCACCCGCGCCGCAACAACGTGCGCACCAGCGCCAGTTTGTCGTTCATCAGCTACGACGTGGCATTGCCGGGCAGCCCAGGCGCGCCGGGAAAAGCCAACCGCAGTGAGCGCGGGGTGAAAGTACTGGAGCGGCCACGTCGTGAAGACGTCGACACCGCCGCGTGGCAGCCGGAATTGATCACCGATGCGAATGGCAAAACCCGCTTCACCTTCAAGATGCCGGACTCGCTGACCCGCTGGCGCATCACCGCCCGTGCCATTGCCGATGACGGCCAGGTCGGGCAGAAGAAGCAATTCGTGCGCTCGGAAAAACCGCTGTACCTGAAGTGGAGCGGCCCAACCAGATTCCGCAACAGCGACAAACCGGACCTCGGTGTGTTCGCATTCAGTCAGGCCGAGAAACCGGTCAAGGCTGAGCTGGTGATTCATTACGGCGGTGCAGAACAGCGCGTGCCGGTGACCTTGAACAACGGCATCAACTACATCGCCTTGCCCGCATTCACAGTAGCCAATGGCGAGTGGACCGCCGAACTGGTGCAGGACGGCAAAACCGCTGATGCCCTGGCCGTGCGCCTGACCGCGACCGGCGAAGGCTGGCAGGTAACGCAAAGCCAAAGCCTGGACGTGGCCAGCGGTGATACGCCGCTGACCTTGCCGGCGGACGCGAGCGATATTCGCCTGCGTCTGGATGACAGCCCGCAAGCGCTGTTCCGTTCGGCCCTCGACGATTTGCTGAGCTATCCGTACGGCGGCGTCGAACAAACCGCCAGTCGTTTGCTGCCGTTGAGCATCGCTTATCCAACCTTGTCGTCGAACCCGCAGATCCGCGATCGCTTGCGTTTGATCATGCAGAACAGCCGCCTGCGGTTGGTGCAAATGGCCGGCCCGTCGGCGAGCTTCACCTGGTGGGGCTATGACGGTGAGCCGGATGCATTCCTCACTGCTTACGCCTATTACGCCGACTGGCACGCCAGCAAAGCGCTGGAGCTGAGCCTGCCACCGGAGCATTGGCAGCGGGTGCTGGACGTGTACGCGAAGCAGTCGAAGAACACGCCGCTGTTGCAGCGGGCGCTGATTCTGTGGTTTGCCAAACAGATGCAATTGCCGGTGAACACACTGCTCAGCGGTTTGATCGATGACCTGGTGAAAGCCGGCGAAGGTCATGGGGCGAGCGTGATGGACGATGGCGAAGAGAGCCTGGTCATGAGCGATCCGGATTCGGCGTTGGGGCTGGCCAGCGCTCGGCTGTTGACCGCATCGTTGGCGCGTCAGGCCAAGGTCACTCTGCCGGAGGCTTTCAATGGTCAACTGGAAGCAGCGCAGCAACACGTCGCTGCCAGTTCCCAACCGTTTGTCGAAGCCTTGAACCTGTCGCTGCAAGCCTTCGATCAGGCTCACGCGCAAGCGCTGTTGCAACGCCTGTTGCCACAGCAATCGACTCTGGAACGCGCCTTGGCGCTGACCTGGCTGCAACGCAGCATCGAGCAGGCTTCACCCACCATCGCACTGGCGCCGGGTGAAGGCTGGAAGAAAAAGTACGGTGATACCGGTGAGATGTACTGGACGTGGCAGGGTGCTGCGCCCGTGCCGGCAGTGTTGTCGCTGACTGGGGAGCAAGAGCGCCCACTTCGCGCCGCGTTGAGCTTCCAGAGCAAGCAACCGCCGGTGAGCCCGATGGCCGTGACCATCACTCGTCGCCTGTCGCGTCTGGTGCCGGGTGACGAAGCGTTCGAATTCAAACTCGAAGCCGTCGGGACCAAACCGTTGTCCAGCGACAGTCTGTACCTGGACGAAGTGATCATCACCAGCAAAGCCGCAAAACCACTGCGCTACGGCATGCTCGAAGTGCCGCTGCCACCGGGCGCGGACGTCGAGCGCACCACGTGGGGCATCAAGCTGATGGACAAGGCCGGCACCGAGCCGACCGCGCTGGAGAAGGCCCGTTTCGAACCGGGGCAAATGGCTTACGCGATCCCGGTGGATGCCTTGAGCGGTGAATTGCGCTTGCGTCATCTGGTGCGCTTCTCGCAAAAAGGCCAGTTCAACCTGCCGCCGGTGCGTTTCACTCAGGTCTATGCGCCTCAGCATCAGGCCCAGGAACAGAAACCGGCACTCGGTCAGGTCACGGTCCACTGACATGACCCGGCGTTTGGTTTGGGTGTGGCTGTTGTGTTTGATGCCTGCGCTGGCGACCGCGCAGGATGAACCGTTGCGGCTGGGTTTCAAGGATGAACTGCTGTCGTTGAACCGCACTCAGGTGATCGCGCGTGAGCCATTGCCTGCTGATCTGCAAACGCCGCTGGGCAGCTTGTGGAAACTGTTTGTCTACGGCTGGCTGGTGGACACCGGCGCGCGGGAACCGGCTTATGAATGTCGCGGGCAATCGAAGGAAGAAGTCTATTGCTGCACCGCGGGCGGCAGGACTGAGCGCGATCAGGCGTTGGTGAAGTCTTGCGGGTTGTATTTCGAGCCTGCGCGTCTGGGTATTGCCGACGCTGAATGGCGCGAGTATTGGCAGGCGAGACAAGCGCCAGAGTGGTTGCTGGACCTGCCGTCGTTGCAACCGCAGACCCGGATTTCGGTGGCTGAGTTGCTGAAAGTCTTGGCCGTGATGCCGGCGCAGGATCAGGCGCGGCGGGTCTTGCTCGATGTGGTGTTGAATGCGGCTGACGGCAATGTCGTGGGCGAACTCGGTGGTCGGTTGCGGGTGAAAACCTGGAGTTGGCTGGGGGATCAGGACTCTTCATCACGCCAGGGCGGGTTCGCAGGCTGGACGGCGGACGGCACGCCGATCTGGGCCGGTGGGCGCGGCACCAGTCAAATGGTCTTGCGCAATTACGGTCAGGCACTGGCGACGGCGTTGCCTTCGTCATGGCCCGCCGAGGCGGGGAAGTGCGTCGAGGTCGGCCTGTTCGCGCGTTATCCGCTGAAACGCGTGATGTCGGGGGATCGCGTGTTAGCGCCCGGGCCCTTGCAAGGCGACTATCGCGTCGAGTTCGCCAATGGCAATCAACTCGATATCCATAGCGACGGCGAGTTGTTCTTGCTCAAGGACAAACTCGTCGCCCGCCTGGACCGCGAAGAATACGTCGCCCGCGTCCTGCAGCGCGAAGCCAGACCCGAACCTGCCGAAGCCGCCAAAGCCCTGAGCATCGCGATCCGCACCTACCTGCTGCAAAACGCCACCCGCAATGGCGACTGCCTGAGCATCGACGACAGCAGCAGCCGACAGCGCGTCGCCCCACGCCCGGCCGCCACCGAGTCGCGCAACATCGCCGCGTGGACCAGTGATCTGGTCCTGGCCGGCAGCACCGTCACCTATCACTCTGACCAACCGGGGCCGGACAAGCTCTCCTGGCAGCAAGCCGTCGAACAGGCCAATGCCGGTCAACGTTACGATGCCATCCTGCTGCACGCTTATCCGCGCGCCAGCCTCAGCCGCTGGGAAAATCCCGTCGCTTCCTGCGACGCATTGCCCGCCGCGCAAGACTGGCTGCAAAAACAACGCCGAGGCTGGCGTCCACGGCTGGTAAGCGAGGTTGGCTACAACGAAGTCAACACCTTCGCCGTCTGCCGCCTGGCCTTCGGCCGTCCTTTTGTCGACCGCGAACGCCAGCGCATCTACGTGCGCGGCGTGCTGTCGCTGCAAGACCGCCTCGACCTGACCCACGAATACCTGCACCTGGCCTTCGAAGCACACCCCAACGGCCAGGATGAAACCTACATCGAAGGGCTCGCCCGCCACCTCTTGCTGGAATAGGCCATGAAACTCCGTTACCCACAGGTCCTCCTGTTCCTTTGTTCCTTTTGCGTATGGCCGACCCCGTTCGCCGCCGATAGCGCGGTCAAACTCGACACGCCCGTCGGCGGCTGGCGCACAGGCGCGCCCGAAGGCGAAGGCGAAAGCTTTCGTCAGACGGTTAATTACCCGGCGTCCTCGGTCAACACGCCGGTGGGGCAGGCCAATACCGCTCGCATCACCGGTCAGATCAAATCGGCCCCCAAGGGCAATGAGCCCGGCAAGCTGATCGTCAATGGCGTCAGCATGCCGCTGAAAATCGACCCCGCCGGCCGCTACGATCGCCCGTTTTCATTCCCCAACGGCAGCAACAGCGTTGAAGTCCGCAGCCCCGACGGCCAACAACGCCACCGCACGCAATTCCTCAACACCAGCGGCGGCGCCACCCCGGCCAAGTTGCGAGTACTGCTGGCCTGGGACAGCGACGGCACCGACCTCGACCTGCATGTCGTCACGCCTGACGGCGGCCACATCTGGTACGGCGACCGCGTCGCGGCCAACGGCGGCGCACTCGACGTCGACGTCACCACCGGCTACGGCCCGGAAATCTTCGCCATGCCGGCGCCGATCAAGGGCCAATACCAGGTCTACGTGAACTACTACGGTGGCGGGTATCGCAGTGATGAGGAGGGGCAGGAGGAAGCTGTGCAGGCCCTGACCACGGCGCACATCACGGTGATTACGGAAGAGGGGACGCCGAACGAGAAGATGGAAACGTTCCTGGTGCCGATGCGGGCGGTGGGGGAGTTGACGTTGGTTAAGGGGTTTAGTTATCCGTGAGTGAAATAGTCGCAGCAGTGCTGAGACTTTTGAATTGGGCAGCAGGCTGCTGCCCAACTGCCTGAGTGAGGCCGGCAGAATTGGTCAGCAGGCTGCTGACCAATCAGAACCCAGTGATCAACGTAGATAAGGCGTTTCGTTTCCGACGATCAGCCCACGGTTTCGTCCCGCCATTGGAGAAACCTGCGGCAAAGTGTTGTCGTATCAGCAGCAGGCATATCGTCTTTAATTGCAGAGGAAGTGAAATGAGCGCGAGACCCATGCTGGGCATGTGGATGGTGGCTGCGATGAGTTCAGTCATCTTGACGCCGGCGTCAGCGGATCACTGGCGAGGCGGGCGCGAGGGGGGCGAGTGGAAGGACGAATACTGGGATGGGCCATGCAAGGTAAAGGTCGAATCCAAAAACGATGAATACAAGGAAGAAATCAAATGCCCAAACGGCCGCGGCGCCAATTGGCGTCGTGGCGAGTGGAAAGACGAGTACCGGGAGCGTGGCTGCAAGGTCAAGATCGAAGCCAAGCGGGATGAGTACAAGAAAGAGGTCAAATGCGACGGCGACGATTGATCGGTTGTTCGGGCACCGCTGTTCTCGACACGACTGACGCTAATCAATGACTGCAACAGGAGAACCGCATCATGAAAGTCTTGCTCAGAAGCATCGGACTGTCATCGCTACTGGTGGCCACTGCGGCGTTCGCTCATCACGGTTGGAGTGAGTACGATTCGAGCAACTCCATGCAGCTCAACGGAACCATCGAGGAGTCCGGTTATTCCCATCCGCACGGGCTGTTGCGGCTCAAAACAGCCGACAAGACGTGGACCATCGTTCTGGCACCACCCTCGCGCATGGAGAATCGTGGGCTGTCCAAGGACATGCTGAGTGTCGGTACGGCGGCGACCGTGGTCGGTTATCCGAATCGAAACAAACCCGAAGAACTGCGAGCAGAGCGCATCACCGTCGGCGATAAAACCACCGAGTTGCGCTGATGGACACTACAAGTGCCGGCGCGGGGACAGGTCCGCAAAGTTGGCTGGACTGGCTGGATGACTCGCGACTCGGGCTGGCCATGCGCAGTGAGTTGTGGCTTTACCCGATCGTCGAGGTGGTTCATATCATTGGTTTCGTGGTGCTGGTCGGCTCGGTGTTCATGTTCGATCTGCGGGTGCTTGGCCTGTCTAAAGATATCCCGGTGACGGCGTTGGCTCGCCATCTGCTGAGATGGTCCGTTGCTGCCCTGGTGTTGATCGTACCGGCCGGCCTGATGATGTTTACGGCCCATCCCCATGACTTCGCCACCAACAATATTTTCATTTTGAAGTTGTGCTTGATCGCGACGGCGGGCCTCAATGCAGCCCTTTTTCACGTCGGTGTTTACCGTTCAGTCGCCCAATGGAATACAGGCATTGCGGCACCTGCCATGGCCAAAGTGCAGGCAGTGCTTTCGATGGGGTTATGGGTCACGGTGGTGCTGTGCGGCCGACTGTTGGCCTATACCTGACTCACAACGCTGAACCCAGCAACTGGAGATACAGCGGGCTTTCGGATATCGAGTTGTGGCCCGTGCCCGGTATCACCTGCAGCGTGGCCACGCCCTTGGCGAAATGGGTGTAGAGCTCGTCTGTGCTTGAGCGCGGTATGACTTCGTCGTGCTCGGCGGCAATCATCAGCGTCGGTACGGTGATGTGAGCGGCGTATCTCCAGGATTCGAACCTGTCCCGCAGCAGCCACTTCACCGGGAACCAGCGGAACTGGCGGGCGGCGAGGTCTTCAAGGCTGTTGTAGGGCGTGATCAGGATCAGCCGCGAGGCCGGGCGTTGGCTGGCGAGGCGCACGGCGACGCCCGAACCCAGGCTGCGCCCGACCACGGCGATGGTGGGGTGGGTGTTGTAGACAAAGTCGAACAAGGTCATGGCATCGCGCTGAATCGCCTCCTCGGACGGCGACCCGGAACTGCCACCGTAGCCTCGGTAGTGCAGCAAATAGAGCGCATGATCGGCAAAGGCCTGGGAAAAATCGGGCAGGTTGCGGGAAACGTCCTCGGCATTGCCACCAAAATAGATCAACGCTTTCGGGCCATCGTGCGGCCTGACGGTCACCAGCACTTGCGCATCGGCGACTTGCAACGTCAGCAGCGTTTCGGGCGCATCGATGGCGCGGGGTTGCGGGTAGTAAATCAGGGCGCGCTGAAAGACGAACAGCGCCGCGCAGAGCACCAGGTACGCAACGGCAACGAATGCGAAGAGAGACATCAGGGTGCGCGACATTCGGCTAAGTTTAGTGAACGACATGGACTGCTCTGGCCTGACGACGGCTATCGCTTGAGCGCCGTCAGAGTGTAGTACATCGACAGTTGCGGTACGGGAGCGCACCGATGTCCAAGACTCGACGCTTGTATCCGGGCGCCGTCCCATGACGGCCACCGACGTGCTGAAAGGGGTCAAGGTTCTGCCCTCCGAACGAACGGCCCTGATGTTGGGTTTCGCCTTCCATTTCTGCGTGCTTGCCAGTTATTACCTGGTGCGACCCTTGCGCGATGCCTTGGGCCTTGAAGGCGGTGCCGACAAGTTGCAGTGGCTGTTCACCGCCACGTTCGTGGTGATGCTGGTGATGGTGCCGCTGTTCGGCGCGCTGGTTTCGCGGCTGCCTGCCATGCGTTTCGTGCCGCTGATCTATCGCTTGATCGCCTTGTCGATGCTGGTGTTTGGCGTATTGATCGCTCAGCGCATCGCGCCGGTGACCGTTGGGCGGGTGTTTTTCGTCTGGATCAGCATCTACAACCTGTTCATCGTTTCGATTTTCTGGAGCGTGCTGGTTGACCGCTTTTCCAGCGAGCAAGGGCGACGGCTGTTCGGTTTCATTGCGGCGGGTGGCACCTTGGGCACGTTCATCGGGCCGTTGCTGGCCGCGACCATGGCCACAAAGCTTGGGCCGGTGGCGTTGACCGTCGCGGCGGCCATGTTGCTGGAATGTGCGGTGCGCTGCTATCGGGCGCTGTTATCGCGCACCACATCGCAGTCTGGCAGTCGCTGGCTGGATGAGCGGCGCATGGGCGGCAGCATGCTGGCCGGGATCACACTGATCCTGCGCTCGCGTTACTTGATGGGGCTGGTGCTGTTCATGTTGCTGCACACCAGTGCCGCGACCTTGCTGTATTTCGAACAGGGACGAATCGTCGCTGGCAGCTATGCTGATGTGGCTAGCAGGACGCAATTCTTCGCCGTCGTCGATTTGATCGTGTCGGCGCTGACGTTGCTGTTTCAACTGCTGCTGACTGCGCCATTGATCCGCCTGATCGGTATCGGCGGGGCGCTGGTGGCGTTGCCTTTGGCGACGATTGTGGCGTTTAGCGCCATGGCTCTGGCGCCCGTGCCGGCAACGGTCGCGCTGGCGCAAGGGCTGCGCCGCGCCGTGGAGTTCGCCATCGTGCGCCCGGCGCGAGAAGTGTTATGGACGGTGGTGAGCCGCGAGGAAAAGTACAAGGCCAAGAATGTGATCGAAACCCTGGTGTATCGCGGCGGTGATGCCGCCAGTGGCTGGCTCTCCGCCGGGTTGACCGCACTGGGCGCGGGGTTTGGTCTGGTGGCGGTGGTGATCGTGCCGTTCGCCGGGCTGTGGGGCTGGTTATGTCTGTGGCTGGCCAGACGACAAGAACAAAGGGCAACCATGAATGAACAGCCAGGGGGAATTCCATGACCGATCCTGCTGTCTTCACGCGTAGAAGACTACTTACGCTGGCTGCCGGTGTTTCGGCGGTCTTCACCTTCGACCGGGCCTTTGCTGCATCGGCGCCGTCGACGGAAACAGGAGGCAAGAACATGCTGACCCGAGCCATTCCTTCCAGCAACGAGCCGTTACCCATGGTCGGGTTGGGCACCTATCGCGGCTTTGATGTCGCGCCTTCCGACGCCGCTTACAAGCAACTGCCCGCCGTGCTCAGCGCGTTGTTCGAGAAGGGCGGCACGGTGATTGACAGTTCACCGATGTATGGGCGCGCCGAGCAGACGACCGGTGAGTTGCTGTCGATCCATCAGCCTCGTTCGCCTGCGTTTCTGGCCACCAAGGTCTGGACCCGTGGTCGCGAAGAAGGCATCGCGCAGATGGAACAGTCGTTCAAACTGTTGCAGACCGACCGTATCGACCTGATGCAGATTCATAACCTGCTGGACTGGAAAACCCACCTGCCCACCCTGCGCCAATGGAAGGCAGAAGGGCGCATCCGCTATATCGGCATCACCCATTACACGGCGTCGGCGTATGACGAAGTGGAAGCGGTGTTGAAAGCCGAGCCGATGGATTTTTTGCAGATCAACTATGCCCTGGACGACCGCGGCGTCGAGAAGCGCATTCTGCCGTTGTGCCGTGAGCGCGGTGTGGCGGTGATCTGTAATCGGCCATTTGGCGGCGGTGGCTTGCTCACTCGATTGAAAGGCACACCGCTGCCGGGGTGGGCAGCGCAAGTGGAGGTCAACAGCTGGGCGCAGCTGGCGCTCAAGTTCCTGCTGGCTCATCCGGCGGTGACCTGTGTCATCCCCGGCACCAGCAACCCGCGCTACATGGCGGAGAACGCCGGTGCCGGTTTTGGCCCGATGCTCACGGATGCGCAGCGTCAACAGTTGATGGCCTTGGTGGGGTAGGCCCGTTGGCGGGAATCCCTGTGGGAGCGGGCTTGCTCGGCGAAGGCGGTGTGTCAGACGACATCAATGTTGACTGTGCTGCCGTCTTCGCGAGCAAGCCCGCTCCCACAGGTTTTGCACCGGCCTGACGGGTATTGGCGGGGCGACCTTATTGCAGGACCGCAGCGGTCGGCAATGCGTCGGCAGTTTCCAGCGGAATCTCCAGCATGAAAACCGCTCCGTGGCCCGGTCCATCGCTATGCACGCGAAGATGGCCGTTCATCTCCACCGCCGCGAGCGCACAACTGTGCAGGCCAAAACCGTGGCCTTCCTTGCGTGTGGTGAAGCCGTGATTGAAGATGCGGGTCATGTTCTCGGCCGCGATCCCTTCGCCCTGATCTTCTACGCTGAGGCGCAGTGTTGTGTTATCGATAATCTTGACGCCTAGCGTCATATGGCGCTGGCGGTCGCTGACCTTGGACATCGCATATTTGGCATTGCTGATCAGGTTGATCAGGATCAACAGCAGTCGGTGTTTGTCGCCGATGATCACCGGCGTGTCCTGGTAGTCCTTGGTGACGACGACATGGTGGCGACTCAACGCACCGGAATTCATGCGTAACGCATCCTCAAACAGATCGACGACGTTCAACGGTTCGACCAGCCTGGCGGCGCCGGCATAGGCCTGCTGAGTGGACACGATGTCCTTGATGTGATCGATGCTTTTGGTGAGTTGTGACAGTTCGTCAACGATGCTCGATTGCTCGGCCGCAATGGAGTCGACCAGTTGATTGAGGTAACCGCGAAGCAGTTTGCCTTTTTCATCGAAGGTCATGAATTGCCCCAGATCTTCGGCATGCTCGTTCATCATGTTGACCGCTTTACCCAGGCCCAGGGTTTTGCTGACCGCCAGTTTGCGGGTGATCAAATCTGCCGAAACATTAACGCTGTTCAGCACATTGCCGACGTTGTGCAACACATTGGTCGCGATCTCTGCCATGCCGGCCATACGTGCGGCATCGACCAGTTCGCGCTCGGCCTCGATCAACTCGCGGGTGCGTTCCTCGACACGTTGCTCCAGTCGCTCGTTTGCCGTTTGCAACTCATTGTTCATCTTGTTGATCAGGGCATAACTGCGAATCAGGCGCGCGGCCAGGTACAACAACAGCAGCGCCATGATGCCGGCGCATATGCCCAGATAAAGGTGATATTGGCGGTAGGTCGCACCGGCGCGCCGTTGTGTCTCGTTCAATAACTCATTGATGCTGTCCAATTGCTGTGCGACCGGAATCACACTGATGCGATCAAGCAGGTCATTGACGACAGGCTGCTCTCGAACGATGGCGTTTATATGCTCGACAAATGCAGTAAAAGGCTGGCGCCGATCAAGGGGCAGTTGAGCGATGTATTCATTGAGTTCGTTCAGTTGATGGGCGATCTCGTCGGCTTTGTTACGGGATACATACAGGGCGTACTCGAGAGTTGCCAGCGTGAGATCGAATACGTTTGAGGCGGCGGCCAAATCCTGATTGTTGTTATTGTCCAGTAATGCCTGAATGTCATCTTCCTGTTCAGGCAGGGCATCCAGTGATGTTCGCAACACCGTGTTGTGCTGTTTGAATTGTTCGACCAATCGGGTTTTGTTTTCCACCGCATCCAGATAACCCTGGCGTCGGGATTGCCAAAGAATCGAAAGCGGGCCGGCAGTGTTGAGGTCGTCGAGCTGCTGCCAGCGTTGCTCTGCTTCAGGATGCGCCACCAGAAGCAGATTGTTGTTCATGCCGATTTTTGCTCTCAGAATTTTCACGTTCCAGCTGGCATCGAACTGCTTGAGTTGACGAACGAAGTCGCGCGACTCGAAGTAGGTCGATGTGTCATGGGAATAGGATTTGATCAGCAAAAATATCAATACGCTGAAAAGGGTCAACGCAATGACGCCCAGGGCCGTCCATTTGTAATGATTGGAAAGTTTCATTGCGGCATTCCTCTCTGGACCACCTTGAGAGAGAGGTTTTGCCAACGGTTAATGATTTCCATTTTTGCGCTCCCTGCAAAATGGCGATGATCACCACATTGTTTGTAAGCCTAGCGTTGTTGGCGGATACCGTTGAAAAAAACAGAAATCACCGATCAGGGAATGAGCACAATCGCGCCTTTGACCTGACCGGCCCGCAGGCTTGCCAGTGCCTGATTGGCATCGTCCAGGGCGAAACAAGTGACATCGCTGTGCACAGGCGTATGACGCAGCGCTGCAAAAAACGCCGTGCCGTCCTCGCGGGTCAGGTTGGCCACCGAACGGAGGCTGCGTTCGCCCCACAGCAGGCGATAGGGGAAGCTGGGGATGTCGCTCATGTGGATGCCCGCGCAAATCACACAGCCGCCCTTGACGGTGGCTTCCAGCGCCCGTGGTACAAGTGCACCGACGGGGGCGAAGATCAGGCTGGCGTCGAGCGGGTGCGGCGGCGGTTGATCCGAGGGGCCTGCCCATTCGGCGCCCAGGGTTAGGGCATAGGCCTGGCCCTCGCTGTCGCCCGGCCGAGTGAAGGCATACACCTGTTGCCCCCGGCCCCGTGCCACCTGAATGGCCAGATGCGCCGCCGCGCCGAAGCCATAAAGACCCAGATGATGCGCCCCTTTGGCCATCTGCAAGGCGCGAAAACCGATCAGCCCGGCACACAGCAGCGGTGCGGCTTCGGCGGCCGAGAGTGCGTCCGGGATGGGGAAACAGAAATGGGCGTCGGCAACGGTGTACTCAGCATAGCCGCCATCCAGGTGACAGCCGGTGAACCGGGCGCGATCGCAGAGGTTCTCCCGGCCCGAGCGACAGAATATGCACTCACCGCACGTCCAGCCGAGCCAGGGAACGCCGACGCGCTTACCGACCCAGTCGGGTGCGACGTTGGCACCCACCGCCGTCACTTCACCGACGATTTCATGGCCCGGCACCCGCGGCAGCATCGCTTGCGGTAGTTCACCGTCCACCAGATGCAGATCGGTACGGCACACACCACAGGCCAGGACTTTGACCAACAGTTGGTGCGTGGCGGGTATCGGGATGGCACGCTCCTCCCGTTGCAGCGGCTGGCCGGGGGCATGCAAAACCATGGCGCGCATGACGATTCTCCAAAAGCCGATGCTCCTGAGGCGTCAGGGGGGCGACTGTCGGTGACAGCCAGCGACCAATTGCTTGAGCCCATCCAGATTCAGGACTTTGACGTTACGCCCGCAAATCTCGACCAACTCCAGATCCCGCAGATGAGCGATGCCCCGACAGATGGTTTCCAGACGCAGGCCCAGATACGAACCGATCTCTTCCCGGCGCATCTTCAGCACGAAGTCGCGGGATGAATACCCGCGAATGCTCAGCCGTTGCGACAGGTTCAGCAGGAAGGCCGCCAGGCGTTCATCGGAGTTCATGTTGCCCATCATCATGAGCAAGCTGTGATCACGCACGATCTCCCGGCTCAGGAGCTTGTTCATGTTGTGTTGCAGTGAGGGCAGTTCGTGAGCGAGTTTCTCAAGTTGTGCGTAGTGCAAGGGGCAGACTTCACTGTCCTCCAGGGCAAAGGCACTGCAGGTGTGCCGATCGTCGCTGATGGCATCCAGACCGAGCATCTCGCCGGGTATCTGGAAACCGGTCACCTGCTCGCGGCCGTCGATCGACAGCATGCTGGTCTTGAATGAACCGATGCGTACCGCATACAGCGAACGCAACGGATCACCGGCCCGGTACAGGGCTGCGCCTTTTTTAACCTTTACCCGCTGAACGATCAGGGTATCCAGCCGCTCGACCTCCTGGCCGGTCAAGCCGATCGGCAGGCACAACTCCAGGACGCTGCAGTTGGAGCACGCGGCCTTCAGATAATGATGTTGATATGGCCGTATTTCGGGCATCGCCGTAGCCCCCTGACAGTGGGGTAAAGGATAGTTCTGATCGCAACTTCAATCGGGCGTTTACAAAGGCAATCGACGAGCGGGAAAAGGTCGTCCTCATCGAGACGGGGCGGCCGGCGCAAGACTTGATGTAAATCAAGTCTTGCGCATTGCAGACTCCCAGAATTGGCGCATGTTTATCGGTGTACCGAGCCCCTCGCGGAGAACGTCATGAACGATTTTTTGAGTGCCGAGCAACTGGAAGGACTGGATGCCTACTGGCGGGCCTCCAACTATCTGGCGGTGGGGCAGATCTACCTCAAGGATAACCCGCTGATGAAGGAGCCGCTGACGCTGGCGCATGTAAAGCCACGGCTACTGGGGCATTGGGGCACGACGCCGGGGTTGAACCTGATCTACACGCACCTCAACCACCTGATCACGACCCATGACCTGAACATGATCTTCATCGCCGGCCCCGGGCATGGCGGCCCGGCAGTCGTGGCTCAGACCTACATGGAAGGGACGTACACCGAATTCAACCCGTCGGTGGGGTGCAACACCAATGGTTTGACCCGACTGTTTCGGCAGTTTTCCTGGCCCTACGGTATTTCCAGCCATGTGTCGGCGCAGATTCCGGGGTCGATCCATGAAGGAGGCGAGTTGGGTTATAGCCTGGCCCATGCCTACGGCGCCGCGTTCGATAATCCGGATTTGATGGTGGCGTGTGTCATTGGCGACGGCGAAGCCGAAACCGGGACGTTGGCGGCCAGCTGGCACTCAAACAAGTTCCTCAACCCGGCGCGTGACGGGGCTGTGCTGCCGATTTTGCATCTGAACGGGTACAAAATCGCCAACCCGACCGTGCTCTCCAACATCACCGAGGAGGAGTTATCGGCCTTGATGTATGGCTATGGCTACGATCCGTATTTTGTCGAGGGCGATGACCCGGCAGAGGTTCATCAAGCCCTGGCCAGAACGCTGAACACCATGGTGCTGGAGATTCGGGAAATTCAGCGGATCGCGCGCCAACGGCCGCAAACCCGGACACCGGAGAGGCCTTTATGGCCGATGCTGGTGTTACGCACGCCGAAGGGCTGGACCGGGCCGACATTCGTCGATGGTCGTCGGGTCGAAGGCACCTGGCGCGCGCATCAAGTCCCGCTGGCCGATTTCCAGCAACACACGCACTTGCGGCAATTGGAGGAATGGCTCTACAGCTACCGCCCTGACGAATTGTTTGACGCCAATGGCACCTTGCTGCCCGAAATCACCGCCCTGGCGCCAACCGGCCACCAGCGAATGAGTGCCAATCCCCACGCCAACGGTGGGCTGCTGTTACGACCGCTGGAGCTGCCGCGGTTCACCGATTATGCGGTAAACCTCGAGGTGCCCGGTGGTCTGCGTGCGGAAGCGACACGGGTGCTGGGCGCGTTTTTGCGAGACGTGATGAAAGACAATCTGACGTCGAGCAATTTTCGTCTGTTCGGTCCGGACGAAACCGCCTCGAACCGGCTGGACGCGGTGTATGAGGTCAGCGCCAAGGCATGGATGGAGCCGCTGGGCGTCGACGACGTCAATCTGGCGGCCGATGGCCGGGTGATGGAGATTCTCAGCGAACAGGTGTGTGAAGGCTGGCTCGAAGGCTATCTGCTGACGGGCCGGCATGGGCTGTTTTCCTGTTACGAGGCGTTCATCCATATCGTCGACTCGATGTTCAACCAGCATGCCAAATGGTTGAAAACCGCCGCTGAAGTGCCATGGCGCAAACCCATTGCCTCGCTCAACTATTTGCTCACGTCCCATGTCTGGCGCCAGGACCATAACGGCTTTTCCCATCAGGACCCAGGGTTCATTGATCTGGTGGCGAACAAGACCGCGGACGTGGTCCGGATCTATCTGCCGCCCGACGCCAATTGCCTCTTGTCGGTGGCCGATCATTGCCTCAGAAGCCGCAATTACGTCAACGTGATCGTGGCCGGCAAGCAACCGGAATGGCAATGGCTGAATATCGATGCGGCGATTCGTCATTGCCAGGTTGGTATCGGACGGTGGGACTGGGCCTGCCAGGACGATAGCGACCCAGACGTGGTCATGGCCTGTGCCGGCGACGTGCCGACCCTGGAAACCCTGGCCGCGGTCACTTTGCTGCGCGAATACGTGCCGGATTTGCGGGTGAGGGTGATCAATGTCGTCGATCTGATGGTGTTGCAACCGTCGTACCACCATCCCCATGGTTTGGCGGACAACGCATTCGATGAACTGTTCACCGTCGACCGGCCCGTGATTTTCGCCTTCCACGGCTATCCCGCGCTGATCCATCGACTGCTGTACAAGCGCACCAATCACGAAAACTTTCATGTTCGCGGCTTCAAGGACGAGGGGGCGACCACCACGCCGTTCGACATGGCGGTGCTCAATAACCTGGACCGATATCAACTGGCGCTGGATGTCATCGAACGCGTGCCCAGGCTACACGATCAGCTCCAGACTGCCCGGGCGCGTTACTGGGCGACGATGGAGAAGCACAAGCTTTATCTCATCGAACACGGGCAAGACATGCCCGAAGTGATGCAGTGGCAATGGACGCCGGCGGCGGATCACCGGGCATGAGAGGGATCATAGTTTCGGCAGTGGCGGGGCAGGCTTGAGCGGCATCAGCGGCGGGAATTCCTCGGGGGTGAGGGTTTCTTTTTCCAGCAACAGGCGGGCCCCCTCATCGAGGTCGGCCCGACGACTCTGCAGCAATGCCTTGGCCCGTTGATAGGCTTCATCGAGCAGGGCGCGGATCCCCAGGTCGATTTCCCGGGCGGTCTGTTCCGAATAATCTTTCTCGCCCACCGTGGCCATGCGGTCTCCCAGGTACGTTGGGGTTTGCCGCTCCAGCACCGATTGCCCGAGTTCGGCGCTCATGCCGAAGCGGGTGATCAGTTGCCGGGCAATATCAGTTGCACGGACAAGATCATCGGCAGCCCCAGTGGAGATCTGGCCATAAACCAGGTCTTCGGCGGCGCGCCCGGCCATCAGCACGACAATCCGGTCCTTGAGCGTCTGGTAACTGATCAGGAAGTGATCCTCGGTCGGTCGCTGCAGGGTATAGCCGAGCGAGCCGATGGTGCGGGGCACGATCGACACTTTGTGAACCGGGTCCATCGCCGGCAGCGTACTGGCGGCCAGGGCATGGCCCATCTCGTGATAGGCCACCACCCGGCGTTCGTCGGGATCGAGCAGGCTGCTCTTGCGTTCGAGCCCCGCGATGAGGCGCTCTACCGCTGCGGTGAAATCGTTCAGGCTGACCGCTTCGGCGCCGCGTCGAGTGGCGACGATGGCCGCTTCGTTAACCAGATTGGCCAGGTCGGCGCCGGTGAAACCGGTAGTGATCTCGGCGATACGTGCGCCATCGAGCCCTGGCTCCACGGTGACTTTCTTGAGATGGACCTTGAGGATGGCCTCCCGACCTTTGCGGTCGGGGCGGTCGATCAGAATCTGCCGGTCGAAGCGCCCGGCACGCAACAACGCCGGGTCGAGGACCTCCGGCCGGTTGGTCGCGGCCAGCAATACCACGCCCTCGCGGGGATCGAAGCCATCCAGTTCGGCCAGTAACTGGTTGAGGGTCTGTTCCTTTTCGTCATTGCCACCCAGCGTACCGACGCCGCGCATCTTGCCCAGCGCATCCAGCTCATCGATGAAGATAATGCAGGGCGCCGCCTGCCTGGCCTGCTCGAACAGGTCGCGGACCCGGGCGGCACCGACACCGACGAACATTTCGACGAACTCGGAACCGGAGATCGAGAAAAACGGCACACCGGCTTCACCGGCGATGGCTTTGGCCACCAGGGTTTTGCCGGTGCCGGGCGGGCCGACCAGCAAGGTGCCCTTGGGAATGTGTGCGCCCAGGCGTTCGTATCGGGCCGTGTCCTTGAGAAACGAGACGATTTCCACCAGCTCGGCCTTGGCTTCGTCGATGCCCGCGACATCGGCGAAGGTCACTCCGGTGTTGCGTTCGACAAACACCTTGGCCCGGGATTTGCCCACATTCATCAGCCCGCCAAGACCTTGTTTGTCGGCCATCCCGCGAAACAGGAAATGCCAGAACACCATAAGCAGGACAAACGGCAACAACCAGCCCAACAGGCTGTTCATAAAGGTATTTTCAGTGACTCCGGTAAAACCGACGCCCGATTGAGAGAGTTCGGTTGCGAGCGCCGGATCGACCCGCACGGTGGAGAACCGTTCGCGTCCGTCGATGGGCTCATGCAACTTGCCGCTGATCTGGTCCTTGTCGACCCGCAGATCACTGACTTTTTGCTCGCTCAACAGTTGCAGAAACTGGCTGTACGGGAGGGGCTGCACCGCCTGGCGCTCGCCAAAGAAAATCTGCATGAGACTCAGCACGATAAAAGCGATCGCGAAGTAGGACAGATTCCACTGTTCGTTCTTTTTCATGGCCTTGGCTCAGAGTGAGAACTCAGGGGCATTTACAACGGGCCGAGACTGCGCGGTCAGGGTTGTTCCAGCGCCCAGGGGATGAAAAGTCATTGAAACCCTGTTTGGCGCAGACCAGCGGCCGACCCCCTTCTAATAAAGATTAGCCTGCTTCAGCTTCTCCCTCGCGGGTGAGGCGCTGCGCCATGGCGCAGCACTTCAATGCAAAACTCCAGTTCATAAGGTGGCACGTTGCATTCGACGATGTCATGGGCGGCCACTTGCAGGTGCACGCCGACAATATCGGCATGGATCGGCTGCTGGCAGACATGCCGGTCGACCAGTACCGCCGTATAAACCCGACGAGCACCCAGTTGCGCCAAATAAGCACAGGTGCGCAGGAGTGAGTGGCCTTCAAACAGCACATCATCGACAACCAGCAGGGTGGTATTGGCAAGGTCCAGCGTGTTGAGAAGCGGGTTCTCGGTCAGTGCCGTGTGCGCATGCAGCACCTTGAGATCATCGGCATAGCGCTTGACCTTCAACGGGTAGAGAGGCAGCTCTGGCTGGCCGGTCTGATGTGACAGATGTTGCCGTAAACGCTGTGCCAGCGGCTCACCGCGACGCTGGATGCCAACCAGTGCCGCTTGTGCGGGCGGCAACAGGGTTGCGGCCTGGCGCGCCATCGCCTGCAGCACCGAATCGAGTTCATCGCTGTCGTACAAGCGCAACCGCTGATCCGCAGGCAGGTCAGGCATGGCAGTCTCCCGTCCAGAGCCGATGAGTGAATCATAGCGTAAGGGCTTTGTCGGGCATGTGCCCGGGAGGACCAGTGGACAGCAACGAATCTTCAGGGGCTGAATCTAATTCACTGAAGACGTCAGCGGCCCACAGGCTGGAGAAGAGGATTGAAATGATTGAAGCTCGCTATCGAAAGCTGGACCTGGGGGACGTGGCGCTGTCTGCCGACTTGCGTCTGCCCAGGAACGCTGTCGGCCTGGTGGTCTTCGTCCATGGCAGTGGCAGCGGTCGTTCAAGCCCGCGTAATCAACAAGTTGCCGAGTCTTTGGCCAGGCGGAGGCTGGGTACATTACTGTTCGACCTGCTCACGGAGCCAGAGCAATACCTGGATAATCAGACCCGGAAACTGCGTTTCGACATCGAACTGCTTTCCAGACGACTGGTGAAGGTGATCGACTGGATTGGCCAGGATGCCGAACTGCAACAGCTTCGGATCGGATTGTTCGGCGCCAGCACCGGCGCCGCTGCGGCGCTAATCGCAGCGGCCGAGCGTGCGGACCGGGTGTATGCCGTGGTGAGCCGAGGAGGGCGGACCGACCTTGCGGGTGCGGCGCTGGCCCGCGTGAAGGCGCCAACCCTGCAGATTGTCGGTGAGCAAGATCCGGTGGTGATCAATCTGAATGTGCAAAGCAGTCATGCCTTGCGGTGTGAGAAACGTCTGGAAGTCGTGCCGGGCGCTACGCATCTTTTTGAAGAAACAGGCGCGCTTGAAACAGTCGCCAGCCTGGCTGGCGACTGGTTCGAGCGGTATCTGCACGGTGGTGATCCAGTGTCGACCTCCACCGTTTGATGCTTGTCAGACGCCAAATGGAAAGGTTTCGTCTTCCGGTTCCAGCGTTTGGCTTTTTGGCAAGGGCAAGGCCGTCACCGGTTGCGTCTGTTCAATCCAGACCATGGCGTCAAATTGTTCGGCCAGCACCGCCTCGAAGTAGTGACTGCTGCGTTCGGTTTCGGGGCGATAAATCACCCCGATGGCCCGCTCCAGCAGCGGTTCGGACAGGGCTCGACGCAGGTCTTTTCGCTGCGGATCTCGCCAGTCGGTCAATGAAGCCGGCACGCCGGCCTTGAGGAACTGACGCTCCCAACTGTCTGGACGAGATGGCCGGACGTCTTTGATGAGCATCTCGCCATCCCAGTCATCGGCCGCGGCCACTTGGCCACGGTCGGTGCTCATGCCGATCAGCACGACATCGCGCCCATAGGCATTGCGGCACAGCTGCCCGATATTGAACTGCCCCCTCCAGCCCATCTGCGTGGCGGCCGCATTGCCGATATGCGAGTTGTGCGCCCACACCACGGCTTTGGCTTGAGGGCCCCGGTGCTCAAGCAGCGCCTGTAATGTGTCGAACATATGCCGGTCACGCAGGTTCCAGGAGGCGGTCGAACCTCGATAAATCGCGCGGTAATATTGTTCCGCCGCCCGGACGACCCGGGCGTTTTGCGTTGCATTGAAGAACGCCTCATCGTCCTGGACAAGCCCGGCCAACTGTTCGGCGAGCATGGCATTGAGCTGTTCGACCACCGCATGCTCGCAAGGCATTACACCGTCGCGTTCGACAAAGTGGCCGTACAGTGCAGGATCATCCTGCCAAGGCGTCAAACAGCCATAGCGCCGCCGAGCTTCGTGTGCCAGGTGCGGGTCGACTCGGTCCAGATAACTCAGCACTTCATGGATCGAGTTGCGCAAGCTGTAAACATCGAGGCCGCGAAACTCGACGCGGCGTTCAGGCGCGTGTTGATGGTTGTACTGATGCAGCCAGTGGGCGAAGGCTTGCACATCGGTATTGCGCCACATCCAGGTGGGAAACCGGCTGAAGATGTGCCGCGTCCAGGCCGAATGCGCCAGCCCTCGAGCATAACGGTCAACGTGGCCCGCGTCTGGCCAGTCGGCTTCAACGGCAACAATGTTGAACCCGTGCTGCTCGATCAGTCGTTGGGTGATCGCCGCCCGGGTTCGATAGAAATCGCTGGTGCCATGGCTGGCTTCACCGATCATCACCACGCGCGCATCCGCGTAGCGGTCGAACATTTCACCCAATGCGGGCGAATTCAGTTCCGGCAGGGGCTCGGCGTACTGACGCAGAAGCGGGGCGATGGAGGCCTCGTCAACGTGCGTATGCGAGCCATAAAGTGTGTTCAGCATGTCTTGGGAAGGTGTGTTCATGAACGTCACCCCATAAAGGCGGGTTGGCCGTCGTGCCATGCGGCGCGGTATTCACGTCGACTGTCAGGAGCCGCACTGATTTGCACTTTTTGATCTATTTTCACAAGAAAACACGACGGTGTGAATGCTGACTCTTGATTTGTGCATGAACGGCCAAAGCCTGTTTGATCTAGATCAGAAAGAGGCTAGACAGCAATGGAGACTCGCAGGAGCTGTTGCGCCAGATCTGGTTGCACGGCTGTCGGGGTGCAAGGCAAGGGCGGCGGGTTACTTGCGCTTCCAGTACTTCTGCATTTCGATAAACAGAAAGGATGCCGTCCAGGTGATGAGGACCAGACCGGTCAGAGCCTCTAGACCCGTCAGGTACTTGAGGTTGCCCACCGGTGCAATGTCGCCGAAACCGATTGTCGTGTACGTGGTAAATGAAAAGTACACGCAGTCCATCAGTGAACCGTCGAAATTGCCGATCAGGCTGCCCCATTCCCCAGAGCGCACCATCAGGTAATAGACCAGCGCGAAGCACCACACCTCTATGGCATGGGCCAGCAGCGCACCGAACACCCCGACGACAATCCTGAAGCGGCTCCAGAGTTTAAGCCTCGGCAACCAGTCATTGAGGCGTAACAGGCATTCGTAGTGGATCACCACGGCGACGATCACCACCAGCGTATTGATCAATGTGACCGCGAGCATCATGCCCCTCCAGTGAAACGCGGCTGGTGCGATCCACGATTTGCCCAGGTCATTGATTCAGGCGAGAAGCAAATGATCTTCAACCTGCTTCACACCGGGCACCGACCAGGCTGCACGTTCCGCGATCTTGCGTTCGCGCCACAAATGAACCCTGCCTTCAAGCTTCACGACGTCGCCTTCGACCTTGACGTGGATCTCCTTGGCGTCGACTTCGGCATTGCGTTTGAGGGCTTCTTCGATACGTTGCTGGACATCGACTGCATTCACTCGCGCACGAAGGGTCAGCAGGTTGTCGATGCCGACCACTCCGGACAATTTGTGCACGGCCCGCTCCACGGTTTCTTTCTGGTATTGCCAGTCCACTTCGCCTTCAAGGGTGACCCAGCCGTTCTGCACCGTGATTTCGATGTCATCCTCGGGAACGTCTGAGCTCCACGCAATGATGTTCAAGGCCCGGGCTGCGATGGTGTCATCCGCCGTGCCAGCGTTTTTCTCCGGTCTGACCTGAATTTCTTCGGCCAGCGCGCGTACTCCTTTGATGCTTTTTACCGCGCGTTCTGCGTTGATTTTCTGCATGTAGCTCTTGACGTGCCCGGAGAGCGTGACGACGCCGTTGTCCACGGTCACACCGATGTTGGCAGCATCGATATCAGGCTTGAATTCAAGCTCTTCCAGAATATGTTGACGCAAACTCAAGTCGCTCATGGTGATTGCCCTCTGTCCGGTGGATGGCTTACTGCGGGCGCAAAGCCTGGCCCGATCAGTTTTTTTTTACACGTGAACGACATCAAGACATTGAGCTAAATCAACAAGGCTTCTGTGAGTGTGTCCGGCTATCACTAACGGTCATTAATTGACATATATCAGAGCCGCATCGCCCTAGCGCCAGATACTGTTCATCACAACCTGACACTGCCCTGCCGCCATGAGCCGAAAGGAAAAGCATGGCTAAGCGTTTATCCGTCGGGTAAAGCGTTACCTGGCTTGAGGAAATGACGATGCGAATGACATTTCTCGGTGCGGCGGGCACGGTGACCGGCAGCAAGTACCTGCTGGAACACCACGACCATCATGTGCTGATCGATTGCGGTTTGTTCCAAGGCTATAAACAACTGCGTCTGCACAATTGGGACCCTTTCCAGATACCGGTTCGCGACCTCGACGCCATTGTGCTGACCCATGCCCATCTGGATCACAGTGGCTATTTACCGGTGCTGGTGCGCAACGGTTATCGCGGGCCGGTGTATGCCACCCCCGCAACCTGTGAACTGGTGAAAATCCTCTTGCGCGACAGTGGCCGCTTGCAGGAAGAAGAGGCCGAGTTTGCCAATCGCCATGGCTTCTCCAAACATACCCCGGCGCTGCCGCTTTATACCGAGCATGACGCCGAGCAGGCGCTGAAATTGTTGCATCCGGTGGAGTTGCACCACCGGGTCCAGATTGTTCCGGGCATGAGCATCCTGTTGCGCTGCGCCGGGCACATACTGGGCGCCGCCACGGTGGAAGTGGTGGCCGATGGCATGACGCTGGTGTGCTCCGGGGACCTGGGGCGGCCGAACGATCCATTGATGTTCGCCCCGCAAATCATCGAGCAGACTGATTATCTGCTGGTGGAATCGACCTACGGCGACCGACAGCACCCTGTTGAATCCCCGGAGGAGCAACTGGCGCAGGTCATCACCCGCACCGCTTTGCGCCACGGCATCACGCTGGTGCCCTCGTTTGCGGTCGGACGTGCGCAATTGCTGATGTATTACCTGTACAGGCTTGTCCAGGCACGGGCGATCCCGGATCTGCCGATCTACCTCAACAGCCCCATGGCCACTGACGTCACGCGTCTGTACCAGCGTTTTCGCAGTGAACACCGGTTGTCACTGCAAGAGTGCGAGGGCATGTGCCATGTCGCGCATTTCGTGCGCTCGACCCGAGACTCTATCGAACTGGACCAGCAACGCACCCCGGCGGTGATCATCGCCGCCAGCGGCATGGCCACCGGTGGGCGCGTACTTCATCACCCCAAGGCTCTGGCACCCAACCCGTTGAACACGTTGCTGGTGCCGGGCTTCCAGGCGGGCGGTACCCGTGGTGCGCAGATCGTCGCCGGTGCGCCATCGGTGCGTATCCATGGCAAAGATGTGCCGATCCGGGCCGAAGTGGTACCGATGGAAACGCTGTCCGCGCATGCCGATGCGGATGAAATCATGCAGTGGTTGCGCGGGTTCAAACGGCCGCCGAAACACACGTATGTGGTGCACGGGGAACCGAATGCCTCGGATGTACTGCGCCGGCGTATCAGTCTGGAACTGGGCTGGTCGGTTTCGGTGCCGGAGTACCGCGACAGCGTCGAATTAACCCCCGTCGATCAGCCCTCAAGCTCATCACTCTGACATAAACCCCTTGGCCGGTTTTCCGGCAAAGGGCCGGGGATAAGATGAGCAAGACAGTTGAATCTGGCAGCCACGCTATCGCTCACCCTCACCTTGAAGACGTGGGGATGATTGCCCGTGAGCTGGACACTGACATCGGCCTGGGCTTGTCCAATGCACAAGCCCAGGCCCGTCTGAACCGAGACGGGCCCAATGAATTACGGGTTCAACCGGTCAAACCCGCCTGGCATTATCTACTGGCGCAGTTTCAGGATCCGCTGGTGTATCTGCTGCTCGTCGCAGTGGCCATCACCTTGGCCATCTGGTTGCTGAGCGATAACCGCGATTGGCCTGTCGATGCGTTGGTCATCACCCTGATTGTGCTGGCTAATGCGTTCCTCGGGTTTTTCCAGGAAACCCGCTCACAGCGAGCTGTTGCGGCGCTGGCCAAACTGACCCAAACCTCGTCCTCCATCATCCGCGATGGGGCCTTGACGCGTATCCCCAGTGAGCAACTGGTGATCGGCGATCTGCTGGTGTTATCCGAGGGTGATTCGGTGGGCGCCGATGCTCGTCTTGTTCAGGCCAATGCCTTGCGGGTCCTGGAAGCATCGCTGACCGGAGAGAGTGAAGCGGTCTCGAAAAATACAACGTGTTCGAGCACCGAAGTCCCTTTGGCAGAGCGCTCCAATATGGTGTTCAAAGGCACAGCCATCGCCCAGGGGGCGGGGCTCGGCATCGTCACTGCCGTTGGCATGGCGACTGAAGTCGGGGCGATCGCTCATCTGTTGGATGTCACGCCCGAAGAGGTGACATCGCTGCAAAAGGAAGTGCGCGCCATAGGGCGGATGCTCGGTATTGCTGTTCTGCTGATCGCGGCGATTGTCGTTACGGCAGTGCTGATGCTCACTGATGTTCGCACGGTCGACGATGTGCTACGGGTGCTTCTGCTGGGTGTGTCTCTGGCGGTAGCCGCGGTGCCGGAGGGGCTGCCTGCGGTTTTATCACTGGTGCTCGCATTCGGCATGCTGCGGATGGCCCGCAACAAAGCCATCATCAAGCGACTGTCTTCGGTAGAGACCCTGGGGTCTGCATCGGTCATCTGTACCGACAAGACCGGCACGCTGACCCGTTCTGAAATGACCATCCAGCAAACCATGACGGCATCAGGCAAAGGGGTGGTCAGCGGTGTCGGTTACGCCCCGCAGGGTCAGATTCATCATCAGGACCTGCCCATGAGCGGCGGCCCGGTGCACATCGAAAATGTGCTGTTACTGCGTGGCGGAAGCCTGGCTGGCAATGCCGCGCTTGCGCAGCAGGAAGAGGGCACCTGGGTGATTCAAGGTGATCCGACCGAGGGCGCCTTTCTGGTGGCGGAGCGCAAGCTTGATGCCCCGGCACGTAGCAAGGAACGCTTCGAGCGCGTGGCTGAAATACCCTTTACCTCTGATCGAAAAATGATGTCGGTACTGGTCATCGATCATGAGCGCAACGATGAGCGACTACTGATCAGCAAGGGCGCGCCGGATGTGCTTCTTCAACATTGCACACACGTTCAGGTCGGTATGGATGTCGTGCCACTCACCGACGACCTGCGTGCCAAAGCCGTGGCCGATGTGAATGAATTATCGGGTGCCGCTTTGCGCACGCTATCCGTGGCGTACCGTCCGTTGTCACCCGAAGAGGATGTCACGGCCGGTCAACCCCTTGAGAAAGCGCTGGTTTTCATCGGGACGGTCGGCATCAGCGATCCACCGCGCGAAGAAGTCGCGCCAGCCATTGCCGAGGCCCGTCGGGCAGGCATCCGCATCATCATGATCACTGGCGACCATCCGCGAACGGCTGCCCGCATCGCCGAGGATCTGGGCATCATCCAGGCCGGTGGAGGGGCATTGACCGGTGCCGACCTGGATGAACTGGACGATGCGGCCTTGGCCGAGGTGGTCAAATCGACATCTGTTTATGCACGCGTGGCGCCCTCGCATAAGCTGAGGATTGTCGACGCGCTTCAGGCGCAGGGGCATGTGGTGGCGATGACCGGGGATGGTGTGAATGATGCACCGGCACTGAAGTCAGCCGATATCGGCATTGCCATGGGCATCACCGGAACGGAGGTGACCAAGCAGGCGGGAAAAATGATTCTGGCTGATGATAACTTCGCGACCATCGTACTGGCTGTTCGCGAAGGGCGCGGGATTCTGGACAATATCCGCAAGTTTCTTCGTTATTTGCTGTCTTCCAATATGGGGGAAGTTCTAACGGTGTTTCTTGCCGTTGTCGGTGCCGGCGTCATTGGGTTGGTGGATGAGAAGGGCGGGATCATCCTGCCGCTGCTGGCCACACAGATTCTGTGGATCAACCTGATCACTGATGCGGCGCCTGCCATCGCGATGGGGCTTGATCCGTACAGTGAGGATGTGATGACACGCAGCCCGCGCAAGCCAACGGATCGAATTATCGACACAAGCATGTGGAGCGGCGTGCTCCAGGTCGGTCTGGTGATGGCGCTGGCGAGTTTGCTGACGGTCGACTGGATGTTGCCTGGTGGCCTGATACCGGGCGATGAGTCTTTGGTTCAGGCCCGTACTGCCTGTTTTACGGTGCTGGTATTGGCGCAACTGTTCAATGCACTGAGTGCTCGCTCGGAATCAGCCAGTGCATTCATCGGATTATTCGCCAACCAGTGGCTCTGGGGGGCAATAGCCTTGGCGGTGACCTTGCAGATTGCCGTGGTGCACTGGTCACCACTCAACAAGGCTTTCAACACGAGTGCATTGACGCTGAGCCAGTGGGGACTTTGTGTTGCAATGGCCAGCAGTGTTTTCTGGTTCAGTGAGTTGCACAAACTTGTGTTGCGTTTGAGCAGCCCGTGGCGAGAAAAGGACCTGTGCCAAAAACTGTCCTGAGTTTCATGGCGCGGCTCAGCGCCCGACAGGAGTGTCCAAGCGCTGTCGCAGCTTCGCTCTACAGATCTTCAGGTGAAACCACCCATACACTGCACGGCATTTTGTACAGCAGATGCTCCACGGTGCTGCCCACCAGTCGACCCATGCCACGATGGCCGACCCGGCCCATGACAATCACATCGACGTTGTACGCGTCGGCGAAATGGGTAAGGACCTTGGCCGGGTTGCCCATGATCATGTGCTGTTGCTCCGGCGCAATACCGTTGCGTTCGGCCAGTTCTCGGAAGACATCGGCTTGTGCGTCGAACAGTGTCTTGGCTTTGCCTGAAGAGAAAAACGTCGAGCTGTTGTCGAAATCGAACTCGTCCGCGCTGATCGATGACAGGTCATGGGCGTAGATAACATCGAGCTCGGCGTTGCAGGTACTGGCCAGTTTTGACGCCTCGCGCAGAATCCTGTCGTTGAAATCCTTGTACTGAGTGTTGCTGTGGAAGGGATCGACCGCGGCGACGATCTTGCGCGGCAACGCGTGCTGCACATGGCTGACAAAATGCAGCGGAGCCGGGCATTCGCGCAGCAGATGAATGTCCAGGGGCGTGAACATGATCCGTGACAGCAGCGACTCGTATTCCAGAGCCTTGATCAGGACTGCCATCGGCTGTTCTTTGAGGTGAACGAGGATTTCCTGCAACGGTCTTTCAACCCAAACCACCTCAGTGGTGACAGGCACACCGATTTTACGCAAGGGACGGGCCTGTTCTTCGAGCCATTGGCGATGGCGCTCGACATACCCGAGCCGCATCTGCTCCAGCACTTGTCCATTGACCAGATTGGCCGTTGCCAAACCTTCCAGGTAATCGAAGGCGACGATGTGCAGGGCCGCGCCCGCGGCCTTGGCCAACGCGGCGGCTCGGTCGAACGCGGGGCTGTTTTCCATGAGCGGCGAGACGACCAGCATGAAGCGTAATTGCTCAGACATGACAAAACTCCCGTCAAAAACTGCAGAAACACCTGTGCTCCATGGCACCCATGCGTTTGGGCACCGAGGCCATATTTTTTATCCTGTCACTGACAGGGGAAACGGGATTGATCTTTATCAACCTGGCGAGTGATGCCGCATGCGCCCCCGACGTGTGGCGGGAGCGTTGTAGAGCCGTTTCCGGGTTTGTTTCCAGCAAACTGACGATTCGGAAGAACGGTCGACCCGATAACTGACAAAGATCAAATTGCTCGAATCTGGAGCGCTCACTCTGTGGTTCTACCCACTGCATCGAGATGGCCGTGCGCCGAGGTGCCCTATGTCGCAGACACAGCGTTTACTGTTGATCGCTCCTTGCGCCATGATTTGTACTCCGGCGTTCGATCGGGCCGCCATGTTCGCCCGCGCGATGCAATTGCCGATATTGCAAGGAGAGTAGAGGTGAAAATTCAACGTCTGCTCTTGATTGCCCCGACCGAAATGGCTCGCACCCCGGCGTTCGATCGGGCGCGAGCCCTGGCCTGTGCAACCGGTGCAATGTTGCACATCGTCGCTTTCGATCATGTTCAGGCATTGGCGGTGGCCGGCCTGTTCGATCACGATGCGATGGCCCAGGCGCGGGAAGGTTACTTGCAAGTGCATCGACACTGGCTGGAGCAGCAAGCCAGGTTTCAACGATGCGAAGGGTTGCAGGTGACCACTGAAGTGGTCTGGGCCAGACCGAGCCTGGCGCATCTGCTTGAGTATGTGAATGACTTCCACGCGGACCTGGTGATCAAGGACACACACCGCATGTCGGCACTCGACCGCGCCTTCCACCGACCGCTGGACTGGCAATTGCTGCGTGACTGTCCGGCGCCTTTGCACCTGGTCACCGATGCCGCCAATCCAAACCCGTTGAGCATCCTCGCCACCGTCGACCTGTCCCATCTGGAGGCGCTGACCCAAGGGCTTAATGACCGGATTCTCGACCTCGCTTCGACGCTGGCGCAATCCTGCGGCGCCACCTTGCACCTGCTCAACGTCGACGGCTGGTCGCAGTTGGGGGAGTCTGAGGTGAACGTGCCGACAGCGACACTGGATGGCAGTTTAAGAGACGCGGTCATCGATGCTCAGTTGGAGGCCTTCGAGGTGCTTGCCGAGCGCTATGGAGTCGAGAAACAACAGCAACATTTACTGCCCGGGATCCCTCCGGAGGTGATCGCGCATTTTGCACAACGACACGCCTTCGACATGGTAGTACTGGGGACAACCTACCATCGCGGGATCAATATATTCATCGGCAGTACAGCCGAAAAGGTGTTTAACCGATCACCCTGCAGTCTGACGATCATCAAGCCATTGCCCCAGGTCGACTGACAGGTCCTGCCAGTCTCTTTCGCAAAACAACAAAAAGCCCCTGGCCGCTTCCCGGCAAGGGGCTTTCTGTCGCGCGAAGGGCGATTCAGCTTGATTTGATTTGCACCTTTTTGTCCGCGTTCATGGCTTCGGGCTTCTTCGGCAGCGAAATACTCAGCACGCCTTTGCTGAAGTTTGCTTCGATCTTGTCGGCATCGACGCCCTTTGGCAGGCTGAATGCCCGCTGGAAGGAGCCATAGTGACGCTCTGACAAGTGATAGCCCTTTCTTTTTTCTTCCTTGTCCTCTTTCTTTTCACCCTTGATGATCAGGTTGCCATTGGACAATTTGATGTCGATATTTTCCTGATCCATGCCCGGCAGTTCGGCGGTGATTTCGAAGCTTTCATCCTTCTCGGTAATGTCCACCGCAGGCACGCTGCGGCCGATGAATTCCCGACTCCAGAACGGTTCGACATCGAACAGCCCACGCCGGAAAGGGGTCAACCCCGAGCCACGATTGAAGTCTTCGAACAGGTGATCGACCTGTTGGCGCAGTTTTTCCAGAGGACGCCAAGGGTCTGATGTCGCCATCTGTTGCTGATTGGTTTTTTCATCGTCGGTCTGCACCGGCATTTTCTTCTCTGAATTGGCCATTTTTCATTCCTCCTCTCAAGTACTGCGGTGGGCCGGAAACAACTCGGAGGCCGGTCCACCACGACGATTCAGGCCTTACCTTAAAAGGTTAGTATTCCTGCGGCCGCCAGACCGACCAACAGTCGGTTTCTGACGGCGAGGCGTCTATTTTGAGAACTTGCGTGCACCCACTACGCAAAGAATCACCGCAACGGTCACACCCAACATGCCCAGGCTGACGTGTTCATGCAGCAGCGTGGCCGCCAGCGCCAGGCCGAAAAACGGCTGTAGCAACTGAAGCTGACCGACGGCGGCAATCCCGCCCTGGGCCAATCCGCGATACCAGAACACGAAGCCGAGAAACATGCTGAACAGCGAAACATAAGCCAGGCTGAACCATGCAGTCGGGGTTATTCCCGAAAGCGAAGGCGGGGCCAGGAACCAGGTCAGCGGGATCATGACCGGCAGCGACAGCACCAGGGCCCAGGAAATCACCTGCCAGCCGCCCAGTGTTCTTGAAAGCTTCGCGCCTTCTGCATAGCCCAATCCGCAGGCGAGGATGGCCAGCAACATCAGAATGTCCCCCGCAGGCGAAGCGCTCAAGCCTTGGGAAACGGCAAACCCCACCACCAGCAGGCTTCCCGACACCGAGAAAAACCAGAAGACCGGCCGCGGACGCTCACCACCGCGCCAGACCCCGAACGCTGCGGTGGCGAGGGGCAACAGGCCTACGAAGACGATGGAATGCGCAGACGTTACATATTGCAGCGCCAGCGCCGTCAGCAGTGGAAACCCGAATACAACGCCCAGAGCCACGATTGCCAGGGAGAGCAACTGACTTTTGGCCGGCCGTTTTTCGTTGAAGAGCAGCAACATGCCCAGCGCCAGAAGGGCAGCGATGCTAGCCCGGGCAACCGTCAAAAAGACCGGGTCAAACTCCAGAACGGCCACCCGCGTCGCCGGCAGCGAGCCGCTGAAAATGAGCACGCCGATGAACCCGTTGAGCCAGCCGTTCGCGGTCTTTTCCGTGGTGTGGGTTTGCAGGTTCGATGTGCGTTCCATTGAGGACTCCCTTTATGCCGGTTGCATGGGAGGCATCCTATGGACGAAACTTAATACAATCAAAATATTGTCATGGATACACTTGCCCATGCCTCGTTCACGCTACAAATCACTGGTGGATGAATTTGCCGCGGACATCCGCTCCGGACGACTGTTGCCAGGCACGCGCTTGCCGACCCACCGTCAGTTGGCGGCAACGCAAGGCCTGGCGCTGGTGACGGCTAGCCGGGTTTACGCGGAGCTGGAAGCCATGGGCCTGGTCAGCGGAGAGATGGGGCGGGGGACTTTCGTCAGGGAAACGTCGTGGTCACCGGGCCAGAGTATCGACCAGCATAGCGTTGCCGCTGGCATGACGGACCTGAACTTCAACTATCCGGCGCTTCCAGGGCAGGCAGAACTGCTACGAAATGCCCTGCGCCAGCTCGCATCGGCCGGCGATCTGGAATCGCTGCTGCGCTACCAGCCACACGCGGGGCGCCCGCATGAACGCGCCTCGGTGGCGCGCCATCTGCGCGTCCGAGGCCTGGCGGTTGAGGCGGACCAGGTGCTGATCGTCACTGGTGCCCAGCAGGGGCTGGCCGTGACGATGATGGCGCTGTTGCAACCCGGTGACGTGATTGCAGCGGATGCCTTGACCTATTCAGGATTCAAAGCCCTGGCCGACTCACTGCACCTTGAAATCGTGCCCATTCCGGTGCTCGATCATGGCCCGGATCTGGAAGCGCTGGAAAGCCTGTGCCGGCACAGGCGCGTGCGGGCCGTGTACACGATGCCGACCCTGCACAATCCGTTGGGGTGGGTGATGAGTGCCAATCAACGGGACTGTCTGGTGACGATTGCGCGCCGCCATGGGCTATTGATCATCGAGGACGCCGCTTATGCCTTCCTGGCGGAAAATTCTCCCGCGCCGCTGGCGGTACTCGCACCCGAGAGAACAATTTACGTATCAGGACTCTCCAAAAGTGTGGCCACCGGACTGCGCGTCGGCTTCGTCGTCGCCCCCCTTCAACACGTGCCCGCGCTGGAGCGCACGATCAAAGCGACCACCTGGAATACCCCGGGCGTGATGACGGCCATCGCCACTGCCTGGCTCGACGACGGCACCGTCATGCAACTGGAAGCTGAGAAGCGCCAGGACGCGCAAGCAAGGCAAGTCGTGGCCGGCGAGGTACTGACAGGGCTGCGCTGCATTCGCCATCCCTCGTCGTATTTTCTGTGGTTGCCACTCTCGGAAGACGCAAGGGCCGACCAGATCGCCATGGCCTTGATGCGCGAAAACGTATCCGTTTCCACCGCCGAACCGTTCGCCACTTCGGCCAACGTCCCGCATGCGTTTCGCCTGGCGCTGGGCTCGGTGGAGATGGGCGCATTGCGCGAGGCGCTGGAGAAAGTGAAGTGGATGATTGGGGCTTATTCGTAGTCAGCTCCTACAGATCGCATTTATCCCCGGACCTGGCGTATTCAACGATTATTTGCTTAAGTCCAGCTATCGCAGCCACACGGGTGCGGTATTTCAATTCGTGAAGGGCGCTTCAACCGGAGAATCCCATGCCCCCTCGATTCCCGCGTTTCGCCGCATTGCTCGCCATCCTCCTGGTCGGCACCTTGCCTTGCGCCCACGCCGTCGAATACACCCAGGTGAACACCACCGCCAGCAAGATCTCTTTCACCTATAACCAGTTCGGTTCCAGGGCGTATGGCACCTTCGGCAAGTTCGACGCCACAATCGATTTCGACACGGCGAACCCCACCGCGGCCCGCGCCAAGCTGACCATCGACCTTGCCAGCATCGACGCCGGGGGCAGCGATGCCAACAGTGAGCTGCAAAAACCTGCATGGTTCAACGCGGCGGAGTATCCGGTGGCTACCTTTGAATCGACCGGGGTGAAAGCACTGGGCGACCATCGCTACTTGATCACCGGCAACCTCACGCTCAAGGGCATAACGCGTGAGTTGCAGGTGAAGGTATTGCTGAAGCCGGAGAAGGGCATCGGCCTCTTCGATGGCGACATCATCGTGAAACGCCGGGACTTCAAGATCGGCGAAGGGGAGTGGGCGGACAATGTTGTCTCCAACGACATCAACATCCGCTTCCGCATCGTTGCACCCGAGCGGTGATTTTCCTGCGGGGGCTCGATCTGTGACAATAGCGGGCTTAACCCGGAGTCTAAAACGCAATGCCCCAGCTCACCCACTTCGCCACCCCGTGCCCAGAGCCCATCAACAGCCAGATCCTGCAAATGGTCGTCGACAACCTGACCGACATCAGCATGGTGGGCATCGCGCCGAGCAACCCGTTGTACAACGTCTATCAATACGCGGTGGGTTATGAGGTTCATCTGTACCTCGAAGCGCTCAGTGGCGCCAAAGGCATTGCGGTTGAGCTGATCGTCGCCACGGACGATGAAGACCCTGAGCAGGTCATCGGCTTTCTGCTGTACCTGCCGGTCAAAGACGACCCCGAGGCGTGCGGCGTGGCGTACATGGCGGTGCAGTCCAGCCATCGGCGGCGGGGCGTTGCCCGGGCGATGCTGCAAAATATGCTCGACCGCTACCCGCATGCCGAACTGACCTGCACCGTCGCCAAGGTGCCCTGGTTCGAATCGATGGGCTTCCAGGTGTTGGGCGTGCGCGGCACCCAGGTGCTGATGAACACCCGTGATCACGGCACGGAAGGCTTGATGGGCTTACTGGATGTCACATCAATCTACAGTTCTCTGGAGGTGCGGCAGATACATACGTATCTGCTACAGAAACACGGCAAGCGGGCGATGATCGATGCGGAGAAGCAGCGCGACCGGCATCTCGACCAAATGACGCGCAACGCCAAGGCGTTTGTGCTGGATCGTTTGAGCAAAGATGCCGGGCGTGGGTCTCGTCCCGACTAGCGTGCAGTCCTTTCGGGCGCGCAGGCTGGCCGCGGCGTGATATTCTGTCGCATTAACTTGGTTTGACTTATTCGGTTCGTACGTCCACAGACGTTCGACAGAATCAATGTCGCTCAAGTAACTGAGCCAATAACGATAAAAAGTCAGTGCACGAGGGACATATAACTGAGGTCGATGGAGACACGTCGGCCTTGTGTGCCCACCTTCAAATCCTTGTAAGTGCAGGAACCCACGGCACGCTGCCTGCGTACCCGTACTCTTGGGTTGCTCATGTTGAGGATTGGAGGCGGATGGCGTTTATCATAGGTGCTACAGATGTTTAAGAAACTGAACACGGCCCTGCTGGGGCTGGCTTTGTCGATGGGGATCACGTCCGCCTACGCGGAAGAGGCAAAGAAAGTCGATGTGCTGCTCATTGGCGGCGGCATCATGAGTGCAACGCTGGGTGTCTGGCTCAATGAGCTGGAACCTGGTCTGTCGATGGAAATGGTCGAGCGCCTCGACGGCGTCGCCCAGGAAAGCTCCAACGGCTGGAACAACGCCGGTACCGGTCACTCCGCCCTGGCCGAGTTGAACTACACCCCGGAAGACGACAAGGGCAACGTCCAGATCCCGAAAGCCGTTGAAATCAACGAAGCCTTCCAGATCTCCCGTCAGTTCTGGGCCTGGCAAGTTCAGCAAGGCGTGCTGAAGAACCCGCGTTCGTTCATCAATTCCACTCCGCACATGAGCTTTGTGTGGGGCGATGACAACATCAAGTTCCTGAAGAAGCGCTACGAAGCCCTGCAAGCGAGCCCGCTGTTCGCCGGCATGCAGTACTCCGAAGACCCGGCTGTCATCAAGAAGTGGGTTCCGCTGATGATGGAAGGGCGTGACCCGAACCAGAAAGTCGCGGCCACCTGGAGCCCGCTTGGTACCGACGTCAACTTCGGCGAGATCACCCGCCAGTTCGTCGCACACCTGCAAACCACGCCAAAGTTCGACTTGAAACTGTCTAGCGAAGTGCAAGACATCACCAAGAACGAAGACGGCAGCTGGCGCGTCAGCTACAAAAACCTGAAAGACGGCACCAAAACCGAAACCGACGCCAAGTTCGTCTTCATCGGCGCGGGCGGCGGTGCACTGCACCTGCTTCAGAAGTCCGGCATTCCTGAAGCCAAGGAATACGCAGGCTTCCCGGTTGGCGGCTCGTTCCTCGTGACCGAGAACCCGACCCTGGCCGAACAACACCTGGCCAAGGCCTACGGCAAAGCCTCCGTTGGCGCACCGCCCATGTCGGTTCCGCACCTGGACACCCGTGTCCTGGACGGCAAGCGCGTCATCCTGTTTGGCCCATTCGCAACCTTCAGCACCAAGTTCCTCAAAGAAGGCTCGTACCTGGACCTGCTGACCACCACGACCACACACAACGTGTGGCCAATGACCAAGGTCGGCATCAAGGAATACCCGCTGGTCGAGTACCTTGCAGGCCAACTGATGCTGTCTGACGAAGACCGCCTCAACGCCCTGAAAGAATACTTCCCGAACGCCAAAGCCGAAGACTGGCGCCTGTGGCAAGCCGGTCAACGCGTGCAAATCATCAAGCGTGATGAAGCTGCCGGTGGCGTGCTGAAATTGGGTACCGAGATCGTTGCATCCGCAGACGGCACCATCGCTGGCCTGCTGGGCGCATCGCCAGGTGCATCGACTGCCGCACCGATCATGCTGACCGTGCTGCAGAAAGTGTTCAAGGACAAGGTCGCCTCGCCAGCCTGGCAGGAAAAGCTGCACCAGATCGTGCCGAGCTACGGCACTCAGCTGAACAGCAGCCCTGAGAAAGTGGCGCAAGAATGGGCTTACACCGCCAAGGTGCTGGAGCTGACTCCGCCGCCAGCGATGGGGCAGGTGGCGGCTCCGGCTGCTCCGGCGGCTCCGGCTGCTCCGGCTGCTCCGGCTGCTCCGGCTGCCCCGGCCAAGGCGCCGAAGGCTAATGCTGCGACGGATATGGCTTTGTAAGTAGAAGCGTAATCGCAAAGCCCACTGGATCGGTGACGGTCAGTGGGCTTTTTTGTGGGGGGTGGTTTTAAAGGGCAGATTCATCTCGTTTCACGTGCCAGCGTTCGGGCCGCAAGCGGCCACTCGACCCCATCACCTGATCGGCTGTTTTGTAGGACAAAGGGTCACCGATGTTCCGCTGCTAACATTGACCTGAACTGAGAAATAATCTCTGAAGATAGTCCGGCACCTTCGAACACTGCGCAGGTGAAGCTAACGGGTGCAGGGCCTGGAGCAGTTATGATGCGGTCTGCAACCACAGCTCCCGGACTGCTTCGATAATGCCTGCGCCCTTCATAACCTACGGCATTCTGTTGTAAGAAATCAGCGTTGTTCGAGGTATGAGGAACCGCGTCGAGAAGCCCGGCCCTCGCAAGTGCCAGCGTTCCCCCACAGATACCGGCAATGGTCGCTCCACTTGAACGACTAGCATGAAGAAAGTCTCGAATATCCGGTGCTTCTGCACGTTCCCAGACCATTCCTCCAATGACGACAACAACGTCCGGTTTCCAGTCCAGACATTGTTGCAAACGGCTATCAACCGTTACAGCCAATCCACCCTGCGAGCGGAACTGCCCCGTAGCAGGAGCGAAAAACCTGACGTCGATCCCGTAAAACGGGGATGCAGTTCCAGCAATGAAAGCATATTCCCAGTCCGCAAAACCGGGTGTCAGTATCAATCCCACGCGTGCCATCAGTCAGAATCCTCCATGAATGCCAATAACATATGGCGACAACAAACATACATCAAGGGTTGCTTTGAGTAGCAAGCTGCCCCCCATTAAAGGCAGAAATCGACCGGGAAGCTTTTTTCCTTCTACCTCTCATTTTGAAATCACACCACCCATATATTGATTTAAATCGCGCAGATCTTTAACGCTCCATGAATGCGGCGATAGCTTTACACCGTTCTCTCGCAAAGTTTTTGGAATCAAGTCTCCATTGGGGCGAAGTATTATCGACGATACAATTACGCCCGGATAATCTTTTAATCGTTTTTTGAAAGCGGATGTTGTCAGATCAGGTGTAGGAGGATTGCTTTTATTAGCCAGTGGTCCTGTTGCCTTGAGATCTATTCCGTGGCACATGGTGCATCGCTGTAAATAGAGGTTTTTTCCATTGGCATTATCCGCGAAGGATAGTGATGTTTGAATTAACGATAAAATTCCTAGCGAAACGATGAATGATATTTTCATTGTTTTTATCTTCCTTGATGGGATCAGCGTCGACTGGACACGATTTTATGCGCGGGAAGATATCAGCCAACGTGCCGGCATATACAGTCATTTCTGACGCCCATTGAATCAACTCGTTTTCAGGCGCATTCCTGTGAACACTTCTGGCCGTTTTCTGCCTGTTGCGACAGGCTGGAATCGACCGATTCTGTTGAAAAAGCCGGCCATGGTTTGCGCATCGGAAAAGTACGCGTCCGAGATTGAAATCTCTACTTTTGGCAGAGGCTTCCGGACTCGGATTTCACGCAGCAGCGTGCAAAAAAGGCGTTTTCACCAGTCAATGGTCAGGCAGTTTGGGCCGAGCGACTTTTTCAACAGAATCGGCCAATAGCGGCCCTTCGGACTTGCCCCGAAAGCCCGGCTGCTGACCGGTCAATTCAGATAACGAAAACTATGCATGTCAGTCGCAGTTTCGGCTTTAATGTCGGTGCAGATTCACCTGCTCACGGCGCTGGATTTCTATAACTTGCGAGATGTGATGCACGCTATCGGTGGGTTTCAGGTTCTGAACCCCTATCTAAATCAAGGAAGACAAACCCCATTGAAAACAGCTCTCGGCGCCCTGCTTTTAACCTGTCTGACGACCAGCGCTCTCGCTGACGTCAACTCTGTCGGCTTCCAATCCTCCACCCTGCCGGACAATGAGCGTCCGCTGGAGATGGTCGTCTGGTATCCCAGTACAACGACCGTCACCCCACAGTTGATCGGCGACGATGTGGTGTTTGTCGGTGCTTCTGCGGTTCGCAACGCGCCACCCTCTGCTGGCGAGCACCCATTGGTGGTGCTCTCCCATGGATTCAGAGGCAATTGGAACAATCAGAACTGGTTGGCGAGTGCATTGGCCCATAAGGGTTACATTGTCGCAGCGGTCAACCACCCCGGCACCACGACCCATGATCGCAGCCCGCAAGCGGCGGCGCAGTTATGGCAGCGGCCCATTGACCTGCATCGGGCCATTGAGGCGGTCACCACTCAACCTGAAAAATTTGGCGTGGTCGCAAAGCGTCAAATTGCTGTAGTGGGCCATTCACTCGGCGGCTGGACTGCAATGGAGACCGCCGGTGCTCGTTTCGACCCGGCCCTGTTTGCCCGTGACTGCAAACTCCATCCGCAGTTATCCAGTTGCACCAATTATCAAAAGATCAATCCTGAGAGTACTCCGGCATTAAAGGCTGGTCTGGCCGGCGATTTGCGCGATCAACGCGTCACCGCTGTGGTTTCTTTGGACCTGGGACTCTCGCGCGGGATGACCGATGAGAGCCTTGCGGCACTGCCGGTGCCGGTGCTAGTTATCGCTGCCGGCGCACCATCGGTGGAACTGCCTGCTCAGTTGGAGTCCGCCAACCTGGCCACACGCCTGCCCCAAGCGTCCAGCCGCTATGTCGAGATCAGTGACGCCAGCCATTTCAGCTTCTTGCCGATTTGCAAACCAGGTGCAGTGGCATTGCTCGAAGAGGACATTCCTGGCGATGGCATCATTTGCGGGGATGGCGACAATGCTCGCCCGCGAGAGGTAATTCAACAGCAAGTTACGTCACTGATCACCGAGTTTTTGGCGCAGTCCGCGAATAACAAAGTGGAGCTCTAGGATTGCTGGCACTCGGCAGCTCAGCAGACCTGAAATTTGTGTAGGAGCGCAATTTTTGTGTCGAATCCAGCCACCTATTACGATCAAAAACGTTTTTACACAGCCTCGGCCAAAAGCTGCCCTTCGCAAAAGACAGCAGTCGGCCAAGAGCTGCCGGTCGCAATAGGCGATTTTCGTATTGAAGTAGTCAACCGTCTATCAATCTCGCGGATCCTGCCCAGTCAAATTTCCAATGCTGGCGAGAAAAACTCTGGTATCCCGATTGGACCGCAGACAGACCACGCGGCAAGTGGATGGTGCAGTCGCCACGAGTTGCTGCATCTTTGCTCTCGCTGATTTTTTCGTCCGCCACATGAATCCAAAAAACTCCGGCAGATTCGCCAGCAGTTCGGGGCAGTTCTCCGGCAAGTCAGGCCGAGACCGACCGCGCTTGAGCAGCGTTCTGAGCAATACGCGCCAGAATCGAAGCGTCGCCGAACGATCAATCCATATCAAAAGATCTGCGCGGACCACCCGATTGTCCCAAGTGGCTGAATGGCCACCTTCGAATATCCAGCGTTCACGGGCCTCGATCTCGCGACAAAGGTGCGTCTTCTCTTCCCAGCTCCGTTCGACCCACCCTGGCTGCCAGTGGATAGTGTCGATATGAATGATCGGCAAGCCCGTAAGCTGGCCAAGCTTACGCGCCAAAGTGCTTTTACCAGACCCGGGTTGCCCGACAATCATCACCCGCAGCATCGAAACCTCCTCTCGCTATGCAAGCTGATTTTTGGGGGTGGCGATTTTACGTCAATGCCAGTCTCCATCAACAACAAGCGGTCAGCGTTACGAGCTGCTTTCGGCCAAAAGACGTTCATCCAAGGACTTCTTCCGGCCCAGAATGTGTAAATACGCTGTCTTTCACGAAATCTTAGAAAGCTATGATGTATTGTCACGTGTCGCAGATATCCCTACGAAAATAGAGACACCCCCATTCTGCCTATCAAAAATAAAAGCAGAACCAGGAAAAATATCCTGATAAAGCCACTTCCGTAACGGAGTGCCAAGAAAACACCGGTGAGAGAACCTGCCATATTGCACAGAGCAACTACACCGCCGACAGCCCATAAGACGTTGCCTGACGGAACAAAGAACATAAGCGCTGCGCTAAACGTGCCCAAATTAACCAGTTTTGCAGAGGCTGATGCGTTTAAAAAATCGAAGCCAAAAAATTTGACAAATATAAAAAGCAGAAGGCTGCCGCTACCAGGTCCAAAGACACCATCATAGAAACCAATGAGGCTACCAAAAAAAATCCCTAATATGATCTCCTTTGATCCGCAGTGCTTATTAGAACCCACCAAGCCTAATTTTTTTTCCGTAAAAGTATAAATGGCCATGGCTATCAGGATGAAAAAAACAACGAGCTCCATCAGTTTTTTTGGCACGATTGATACTGAGAAGGCACCAAGAAAGGCAAATACAAATGCGCAAAGCATGGTGGGAAGCATCAACTTCCACATGATTTTTATTCGCCTTACATAGCTGGATATGGAAGATAAATTGCCTGCCAAAACAGCCAGTTTATTAGTCCCAAAAACAGTGGCCAGGCTTTGCTGAGGGAAGGCATGTAAAAGTGCCGGCAGTTGTACAAGCCCGCCTCCACCCACTGCAGCATCTATCAAGCCACCGCAAAAGGCAAAAAAGCCTAGCGCGAGCAAAGCTTGTTCAAAATACATATGATGGATCCTTTTGGAAGCTCGACAAAATGCTTGTGTCGCGGCTAAAGCATGCAAGCCATGCTGTTTTTTACTTCGCCAGAATACCCCGTGACATATCCTTTAATGTTGCGCAGGCTCTGAGCCTTCGTTCTTTAGTTGAAAAACATTAAATGTAGTCAGAATCTAAAATTTAAACTGGTTGAGTGCTTGCAACAAGTGACTTATAGTGATGTCACTATTCACTTTTGGTGAGCAATGACATGGAGTTGTCTCAGTTAAAGATTTTCAAAACAGTGGCCGATCAAGGAAGCATTATCCGCGCCTCTGAACTGTTGCACTGTGTTCCGTCAAACATCACGAACAGAATCAAGCTTTTAGAGAGAGAGCTCGGGGTCTCGTTATTTATAAGGAAAGGCAGGGGGCTTGTAATCAGCCCTTCCGGGCGGTTGTTTCTTGGCTACGTTAACAAGATCCTGTCTTTGTGTGACGAATCACAAAGAGCCCTCGATCCTGCCGCAGCGCCGTCGGGAAACTTGAAAATTGGCGCTATAGAGTCATCCGCCACAGGCAGGTTGCCCAAGCTGTTGTCAAAGTTCCATCAGCTCTATCCTTCTGTGCAGATGCAGTTTAGTACGGGGGATTGGTCGCAATTGTCAAACGATGTGGTCAGCCATGAACTGGATGGAGCAATCATCGCTGTCAGGCCTGAGCATCCGGATCTTGAAAGCATTGAGATTTACCAGGAGGAACTGGTATTGATTGCCTCTTCGGTTGCGGGGCGGATACATGAGCCGCAGGATTTGAGTGGCACCGATATATTCATGTGGCCTGAAGGGTGCCCTTACAGAAAGACGTTGGTAAGTTGGCTCGAGAGGCATGAAGTTACAAGCTCCATAACAAGCATAGCCAGTTATGGCACCATCCTTGGCTGCGTAAGTTCCGGGGCAGGCGTGTCGTTAGTTCCAAAAGGTGTGTTTGAACAGTTCAAGCGGATCGGAAGTATAAGTGAATTTATGTTTGAAGATTTATTGCCTGTGCAAAATTATTTCATATCGAACAAAAACGTTGGATTTCATCGTGCAAAAGATAAGTTTGCCGAGCTGCTGAAAGAAGAATTTAAACACCTGTGATGCTGTTTCTAAAAATGGCTTTTTGACTGCTGCATGGCAGACGGAGTACTCCGTCCGCCAGCAGCTTCTTGTTTCAGAGGCTAAGGACGCCGCTGTAGAGCCCGTATCCCGCGAGCAGCGCACCTATCATCACGACAACGAAAATGACCTTTTCAATGGAGGTGAATACCGGTTGGCCCAGTTCGCGCTTGGCCTTGGCGAACAGGATTGCGCCAGGCGCATAAAGCAATGCAGACAGCAGCAGGTACTGCGCCCCGGCCGCGTACACTAGCCATACGGCATAGAGCACAGCGATCGCCCCGATGACCAGGTCCTTGGTGCGCTCGCCCTGAGCCTGCTCATAGGTTTCGTTACGCCAGGCCAATAGCAAAGCGTAGGCGGCGGACCAGAAGTAAGGCACCAGGATCATCGAGGTTGCCAGGTACAACAGGCTTAGATAGGTGGAACTGTTGAACAACGTGATAATCAGGAACAGCTGGATAAGCCCGTTGGAGAGCCATAGCGCATTGGCGGGAACCTGGTTGGCGTTCTCCTTGCGCAAGAACTCCGGCATGGTGTGGTCGCGGGCACTGGCAAAGAGGATTTCCGCGCAGAGGAGTGTCCAGGACAACAGCGCACCGACCAGCGAGACGATCAGCCCTACGCTGATCAGCACTGCCCCCCAATGACCCACCACATGTTCCAGTACGCCTGCCATGGACGGATTTTTCAGGCCGGCCAGTTGTGCCTGGGCCATGATCCCCTGAGAAAACACGTTAACCAGAACCAGTAGCAGCAGCACCCCGACGAAGCCAACCACGGTCGCCTTGCCGACGTCGCTGCGTTTTTCAGCACGGGCGGAAAAGATGCTGGCCCCTTCAATGCCAATAAACACCCAGACGGTGACCAACATCATGTTGCGAACCTGATTCATTATCGTGCCCAGGTCGCTGTTGCCAGCGCCCCAGAAGTCGCTGGTAAAAACATCCATCTTGAAGGCCACGCCGGCAATAACAATGAACAGCGCCAGCGGCACCATCTTGGCGATGGTTGTGATCACGTTGATGAAGGCGGCTTCCTTGATTCCGCGCAGAACCAGAAAATGCAGGAGCCAGAGCAGCACGGAGGCACAAATGATTGCCGGTAGCGTGTTGCCTTCTCCGAACATGGGGAAGAAAAAACCGAGGGTACTGAACAGCAACACCATGTAGCTGACGTTGCCGATCCAGGCACTGATCCAGTAACCCCAAGCCGATGAGAAGCCCATGTAGTCGCCAAAACCGGCCTTGGCGTAGGCGTAAACCCCGCCATCGAGCTTGGGCTTGCGGTTGGCCAGTGTCTGGAAGACGAATGCCAGCATCAGCATGCCCACGCCCGTGATCAGCCAGCCGATCAGCGTGGCGCCAGCGCTGGCACTTTTAGCGATGTTCTGCGGTAGCGAAAAAATCCCGCCGCCCACCATGGAGCCGACGACCAGAGCGATCAAGGCTCCGAATTTCAACTTATCGCTGGAGGCAGAGATCTGGGTATCTTTGTGAGGCAGGGCATCTTTGTCGATGTTGCTGACGGAGTCGACCATCTGAATCTCCTTACCGAAACGGAATCGTTCAAGAGGTGACGGGCTAACAAGAGATGGTCGCTAATGCACTGCATGACCCCTTCGAGTGACGCATGCCACCGAACAGACTGCTTTTTCGCTGCCGGAATGAGTTGATGTCATTCCCCGCAGCTGGGCACAAACAACTAAAACGCATTTAAATCGCAGTTTCGTACCAGCCAAAACAGGCTTCTGCTGCTTTGAACCTGACTCGATCCTTAGATTCACTTGGCTCTCCCGATAGAGGGAACGCAAGATTCAGGCAACTTCAGTGTAGCTTTCATTCGTATATTGCAATCTGCGAGCCTGCGTACTCTGTGTAGTAGCTGGCGAAGCCTGCGTTCGGCTGCTACAGAGCGCAGTTCGCATCAGGCCCCAGCGGCTGCACTTGAGAGCTAATGACTTTGATGGATTCACGCCATCGACTTCGGGCATGAAGATAGGCAGTCAAGTCGCTATAGCCCAATTGAGCTGCAATCTCCGTCGGCGACTCGCCTTGCAATTCAAGATGCAATTCCAGTTCTGCACGAACCTGATCGAGTAATTGCCTGAAGGTCGTGCCTTGTTCTTCCAGGCGTCTGCGTAATGTCCGGGGCGTCTGGTGCAGCGTCTTTGCCAGATAGTCCAGATTTGGCGTTTCACCTCTGGCCAGAGAGCGTCGCGCACCTTCGGCGACCTTGGCTGACCAACCGCTGAAATTGCGGTGCGCGGCAATCCGTCGATCCAGTTCCTGAGTCAATAACTCAAGCATCCCGTGATGACGGGTCTGCATCGGCAGGCTCAAGGTTTGAACATGGAAGTAAAAGCAGTTTACCGGGCAGTCAAACTCGATACGGTCTCCAAACCACTGCGCATATTGCTTGTAATACGACGGACGCGAATGCCTGAATTTTGCCAGAATCGGCTGCACCTCTTGTCCTGTTCCACGGCGCAATTGTGCGATGGACATCACGCCATAGTGTTCGATGACGTACCGCGCCAACTCGCCTGGCGCATCGACGCACAGCTCGATTCCCACGCCGTTCTCGTCATTGATCAACTTCACATTGTCTGTGTCCGATGCAAGCGGTGCGTAGCGCGCCCAAAGTTGCATGGATGACAAAACGTCGGGGCTATACAGGCAAAGATAAGCCAGGACGTGCCAGTCCTGAGGCGTGAACAGCGCGAACAGTTTTAACCCGATAGCTGAATCAATGCGCGCCGCCTCGCGCCAAAGTTTATCCAGTTCGATCAGGCTGTAATCCGTGCTTTTCCGGGAAACCTGGCTGTTAAGAAAGCGCTCCAGCACTTGGCCCAGGCGGCCTCGATGAAAGCGCTGGGGCGGGCGATTGGCCGGTTCTAGCTCGATTCTGTCCATTTCGCGCATTGGGAGAGCTGGCTCCTGGGTTTCTAATGACATGGCATTGCCCGCAAGGGCCTGAATCGAGAGTGCCATGAATATAACAATGCTCGCCAATAACCCTGCTGTAATCGTGGCCGGGATTTTCCTTGCCTTCATTTTTCTGGAGCTTGCCTGCTCCTCGTTTCGTCAGTCGTCAGGCGGCAAGCGTGACGTACTCATTGAAGTCGTCGGCTCCGGCATCCTGGTGGCGATTACGTTCCCTTTAGTCATGTGGCTAAGCGGCAAAATATCAAGTCAGGTTGTACCGGAGATGAAGGACGCGTTGGCTGGAATCCCGTGGATCGCAGGGTTTGTCTTGTTTTTACTGTTCGATGACATGACCCAATACTGGTGGCATCGCCTGACTCACCGGGTTCCCGCACTTTATGCATTGCACCGTGCGCATCATTCCGCACCTTATATGAGTGTGCGCATCGTCTATCGCAATAACAGTTTTTACTATCTTCTGATGCCCGGCATCTGGTTGTCCGGAGTGCTGATCTACCTCGGACTTGCCCCCGTTTATTATGGTTATCTGATTCTGAAAATGACCGTGATCTTCGCTGCACACAGCAGCGTTGCGTGGGACGACAGACTTTATCGCATTCGCGCATTACGCCCGGTTGTGTGGATTTTGGAACGAACCTTCTCCACACCCTCCACTCATTCTGCGCATCACGGTTTGACTGCCGAGGATGGCGTCACCCATTACAAAGGCAATTTTGGCAACCTGTTGTTTTTTTGGGACGTGCTGTTCGGAACCGCAAAAATTACCCGTCGACGTCCGCCAGCCTACGGAATCGAACACCTGTCACCGATAAGCTGGAAAGAAGAATTGTTCTGGCCCATCGTGCGTTCCCGCCGTGCCGCTCCCAAGGTAAACGCTAACCGGAAAGTAGCGCGATGAGTCGTCCACTTGTCCAGATCAATCAGTCAAGGTTGGGGCTGATACGGTTTTTCCTTCGCCATCTGCGCCTGTAATGGGATCAGCCTGCGGCTCACAATGACAGCACGGTCAGCAGCGGCGGTAGCCGCTGCACCGCAAACTCATTACGTAGGAGGCCCCAATGGGCAAGATGGCATTTTTCCTGGGTGGATTTCTGGTGTTGACCATTTTGATTGGTGCGCTTGCCACGATCTCTCCGGTGTAAGGGGAGGGCGCTCTTCATCTTGAGGTCTCCGTTGCCCGCCAAATCGTACATGGCGAAATTTTGATACTACACGTCGAGTTGGCGGGAGCGACGAAGCACTGACGACGATTATTGTTTTCGCACAAAAGCAGGAAACAATAATCATGCTGTCTTCGACGAAAAGAATTGATAGTCACGTTCATTTTTACACTTCGAAAGATCTTCGCCGGGTGGCCGGTTCGCTGCCCTATACATTACCGGAGCCGCATCCGCTTACAGCGTATCTGGATAAACTGCTCAACGCCGCAATTACCCCGGCGGTGGTCAATAATGTTCATCTAAGTATCCTGCCAGACTCGGAAAATGTGTTCGCTTCATTTGAAGAGCTCAAGAACCTACAGGCTCAAAACCCTGTGCGCTACGGGGGAATCAAACTGGTAGGAACGATCAAGGCGGACCCTGCCTACGCCACACAAGAACGCCTTGCGCACCCGCAGATAGTCGGCGCTCGAATCGTTCTGCACGATGCACGGCCTGAAACTGTTTCTGATACCCGCTTTAGAGATAGACCATGGGCTGCGTTTTATCCTCGTCTGCTTGCGCACCAGCATCTTCACATTTACGCAAAAGAAGCAGAGACCAATCTGCGCGTATTGCGACAGATCCCTGACGATGTGCGAGTCATTATCGATCATCTAGGCAGTTGTTACAGCGAGCGGGGACCCGCGGAGCCGGCGTATATCGCTTTACTCACTGAAGCGGGCAGGCGAGGCAACGTGTGGTTCAAGGGGCCTGGCTATCGCACTTCTGTCAGCCCCCAGGAAACAGCGCGTTTTGTCATGCAGATTGTTCGCATGGTCGGTGCAGAAAAGATTCTTCTGGAAGCAACCGATGCACCTCATGTTGGAACCGACAACAACGGTGTGCCGTATTCCGATCTGTTTGATTTGCCCAAAGCTTTTAACTTTGTTGATGCCGTTGCACATCATGTTTCTACACAAATCCGGATTCCTGTTGACCAGCTTCTCCGTGGAGCATCTGGCCAGTTGGTAATTTGATCTAGTGCGCACCCAAACTTCGAGATATCAAGCGATGACCAACATTACAACTAAAGAAATCAACTTTGCTGTCAAGTACGGGGACGAAACCCTGAGTCTCAAGGGAATGGTGTTCGAACCAGAACAAATCGACGCTTCGTCCCGCAAACTTCCACCCGTAGTCTTCAACTCCGGCTTCACGGGCGGGGTGTCGATGTACGGTCAGCTTTTCGGTCGCGCCCTGGCTGCCCGGGGTTATCGAGTCATGACCTACGACGTAGCGGGCTTTTTTACCAACAAGCACATACGAAACACCCTCCAGGAGGGTGACATGGTGATCACCAATGTCACCCTCGAAGACCAGAAAGACGAAGTCCTCGGTGCCGTTGTATGGGCCCGCGACAATTTTGGTGAGATGCCCGTAGTAGCGTCATGGGCGATGGGGGCAGTGGCCAGCCTGGGTGCAGTGGCTGAGCTTGCTGCTGCAGGCGGTGAGCAGATCCGCTTTTGGGTGCCGATGAGTTACACCAACATCCGCAAACTGCAAGCCTTGCGCGCAGACAAGGATGTTGCTGATGCAGCCATTCACCAACTCCCGGATGATGCGCCTATTCCTCCGTTTGATACCGGAACCGAGGCGACCCGCCTGGGATATTATCCGCTTGATCCTGAAACCCAGGCTTATGTTGATCAGCAACTGGGCGGCTATACCGAAGCGGGCGGTGCTGACCGTTGGCCTGGTTGCACCCACGTGACTGCGAAGTCCTATAAATCGTATGTGGCGTATGACCCGGAGCAGACCATGGACGGCGCAAAAAAATTCCCGCCTGCACTGATCATCCATGGTGCCGAGAACACCCTGCACATGCCCTCGGAGTCTGAACGTCTGCACCGACACTATCCGGGTGATGCCGGTCCGAGCGCGCTGATCATGCCGCACATGCAACATGGCCAGCAGAATCAAGTCGACAGCCCCGTGTTCAAGTCGATGATCCAGAGCATTGATGAGGCTATTCGCACGCGCGGCTGATTCGCTCGCATTATCCTGTAAGGCCTCGCAACGGGGCCTTGCAGCGATTTTCAGCGTCGCGGTGCATTTTTCCCACTCCTTCGGGCCGGCCTAAGCTGTAGTATCTGAACGGCTGGAAACTCCCCCTGATCAGGATCTGGTGATGACGAGCCCCCTTGAACCAGCGACGCCTGTAAATAGCGACACAACCAAGCGAATTGGGCTGCTCATTCTCCCTCAGTTTTCCATGATGGCATTGGCTGGGGCCAGCGAACCCTTGCGGGCCGCAAACCGGCTTTCGGGCAAGACGCTTTATCAGTGGACCCTTCTCACGGAATCGGGTGGACCGGTCAGCTCCAGCAGCGGTATCGAGATCCAGACACTGCCGATCGAGCAAGCGCCCGATGTCGACCGCGTTTTTGTGCTGGCAAGCCTGGACATCGAACATCAGAAACCACCGAAGATGCTGCGCTTTTTACAGCGCGCAGCGGCACGAGGAATAACTGTTGGTGCACTGAGTACCGGTACTTTCATTCTTGCTCGCGCCGGATTGCTGGAAGGGAAGCGCTGCACGTTGCACTGGGAGTCCATCGGTCAATTTGCCGAAGAGTTTCCCACCATCGAAGTCACCAGGGAGTTGTACGTCAACCATGGAAACCGCTGGACGTGTGCAGGGGGAACGGCGGCCATCGACCTCATGCTGGCGCAGATCGCCCTTGATTTCGGTAATCAGCTGGCCGCGAATATTGCCGAGCAATTTCTGCACGCAAGAATAAGAGCCCCGGAAGAACATCAGCGGATGTCGATACAGTGGCGGTTCGGGATTCACGATAAACGGCTCACAGCTGCCATTGCGTTCATGGAAAATAACCTCGAGAACATTGTCGGCATCGAAGAGATCGCCGACCGATGCAATCTGTCGCATCGTCAACTGGAGCGATTGTGGCATCAGCACTTCGCAATGACGCCGAAGAAATTTTACCTGGAGCTCAGGCTTCAAGAAGCCCGCCGTTTGCTGCGTGAAAGCACACAGCCCATTGCTTCCATTGCCTACACCTGCGGATTTGTCTCGGCGTCACATCTGGGTGCAGCTTACCGTCGTGTATGGGGATGTACGCCTGGCGAAGAGCGGCGGAAATTTGATGAGGCTCATTCCTGATTGCAGTCGCCGAGCTCGTCGGTCAATGAACGCTGATCCCCCGAAAAACTCCTTCTCTCAACCAAACCGCATAGCAAGCTAATGACTTGGCCCGACAAGAGGTACGCGCTGGCGAGCCTTGCTGATTCGGCGATCCTGCATACTTCTTTCCTCGCTCGACCCTTCATATTGCACTGCACGCCAGCAGGCCTCGGGACGTCGGTTTTTTGATAGAAATCGTCGAACTCAAAGCTCAGGCTCCGTTCAGGAGCGAGGTAAGGTTCATTACAAATCCGGCGTCCACTTCCAGATGCACAGCCGGCAAAAACAACAATGACATGAAGAAGGCCTGACAATCATGGAAACCTTGAGTTTCATTCTGGAAAACGGCGGGCTGATCAGCCTGCTACTCGGACAGCACCTTCTTATCGTGGCGATTGCGGTGGGATTGGCGATTCTGACCGGCGTGCCTGTCGGGATCGCGATATCCCAGCACCCCAGGACTCGCCGTTGGGTGCTGGCCTTTGCTGCTGTTCTGATGACCATCCCCTCTGCCGCGCTGTTCGGGCTGATGATTCCGGCCCTGTCCCTGATCGGTTACGGGATCGGCGTGGTGCCAGCGGTCATTGCGCTTTTTCTCTATTCCCAGCTGCCCATCATCCGCAACACCACCACCGCGATCTCCAACATCGACCCTGCGTTACGCGAAGCGGCGATCGGGATGGGAATGTCAACCTGGCAACGGCTGCGCAAGGTCGAGCTACCGATAGCGGTTCCTCTCATCATGGCGGGCGTGCGGATGGCGACCGTCATCAATATCGGTATCGCGGCAATCGCCGCCTATATCGGCGCCGGTGGCTTGGGCAGTCTCATTATTCGCGGCATCGCCCAATCGGATACCCGACAGCTGTTAGCCGGAGCCATCGTCATCAGCATCATTGCCATTGCGGCCGATTATGCGCTGTACGCCCTGCAGCTCATCCTGACGCCAAAAGGCCTGAACAAGAATAAAATGGCCACCGGCCGAATGAAGGAAGCGACGACGTGATCCAGATCGAGAACCTGAACAAGAAATTTGGCTCAATCACCGCAGTAGAAGATGTCTCATTCAATGTTGAAGAGGGTCAAATCTGCGTGCTGCTGGGGCCGTCTGGCTGCGGCAAAACCACGACGTTGAAAATGATCAACCGACTGATCACGCCCACGTCGGGGACAATCAGGATCGGTGGTCGCGATACGTCCGAACTGGACAGCGTCACCCTCAAACGATCCATCGGCTATGTGATTCAGCAAGTCGGTTTGTTCCCGAACATGACCGTAGAGGAAAACATCTGCGTCGTCCCCAATCTGTTGGGATGGGATAAAACCAAAAGCCTCAAGCGAGCAGCGGAGTTGCTGGAAGTCGTCGCGCTGGAGCCATCCAGATTTCTGAAGCGATACCCTTGCGAACTTTCGGGAGGTCAGCAGCAACGCGTGGGAGTGGCCCGAGCCCTGGCCGCGGATCCGCCCGTCATGTTGATGGATGAGCCGTTTGGCGCGATCGATCCCATCAACCGGGAAGTGATCCAGGACGAGTTCATGCGCATCCAGCGCCAAGTCAACAAGACCGTGCTTTTTGTCAGTCACGACATCGACGAAGCCGTGAAGATGGCTGACTGTGTCGCGCTGTTCCATAACGGAAAAATCGAGCAGTTCGGCAGCCCGGATGATCTTCTCGCCAGGCCAGACAGCGAGTTCGTGGAGAACTTCATGGGCAGCGACAGGATCATGAAACGCCTCTGTCTGCTGCGTGCCGCTGATGTCGCCAGCAAGATCCCTCCACGCGAACAGATGCAGGTTGTGGGCGCAAACAGTGGCATCGCCATGCGCTCGCAACTGATCGTGAAGCCCGGAGATGACCTGCGCCAGGTGCTCTCGCAGCTACTGGGTCGTGGCCAGGACTGGGCGTTATGCAACGACAGCAACGGACGCTTCATCGGCTATGTCCACCAGACCGACATTCTGGCCCGACTGGTTGAAAACATTACTCCGGCGGTGCACTGACGATGTCTGACTTGATGATCAGATTTTGGGAAGGGCTCCAGTATTACTGGGGCGATATCAGCTATCTGACGGTTCAGCATTTGCAGATAGTTGCCATTAGTGGGGTTCTGGCCCTGCTCGTTGCGCTTCCATTGGGTGTATGGATGAGCCGCCCTGGGAACCAGCGTTACGCCATGGCGAGTATGCAGTTCCTCAATGTGGGGCAGGCGATACCCAAGCTCGCCCTGTTGGCATTGGCCATGAGTTTTATCGGCATAGGCAGCGGCGCGGCCATCATCGGATTGTTTGTCGCAACCTTGTTACCCGTGGCGGTCAACACCTATGAAGGATTGCGCGCGGTGCCGCAACACTTGGTTGAAGCGGCCGAGGCCATGGGCATGACGCCTGCGCAAACGCTGTGCAAAGTCGAAATTCCGAATGCGATGAACGTGATTTTCGCCGGCATACGTACGGCACTCGCCATCAACGTCGGTACTGCGCCACTTGCCTTCCTGGTCGGTGGAGGAGGGTTGGGTGAGTTGATCTTTACCGGTATCGACCTGAATGACTTCGGAATGATGTTGGCCGGTGCTGCATCGACCGCCATTTTGGCAATCGCGGTGGATCTGGGCTGTGGCTTGATTCAAACCCTCGCGGTATCACGGGGTTTGAGGCTGGCCGGGCGCGAATGAATTGTAGACGTGGACATAAACTAATAATACGAGGTGCATGATGATTCATCGAATGCTGGTCAGTCTGATCTTTACGCTTGGTCTTGTTGGAAGTTTAGTGGGCAGTGCTTCTGCCAACAGTACGATTGTGGTGGGTGGCAAGAAGTTTACAGAACAGCAACTGGTTGCTGAAATGACGACTCAATTGCTGCGCACCAATGGCTACAGCGTCGATAAACGTCCGGACTTGGGGTCATCTGTATTACGTGCTGCGCAAGAAAACGGTCAGGTTGATGTGTATTGGGAATACACCGGTACTTCGCTGATTACTTACAATAAAGTCCTGGACAAACTTGATGCCGACGAGACCTACAAGAGGATCAGCACCCTTGACGCACTGAAGGGCATCACCTGGCTGAACCGGTCAAAAGCCAATAACACTTATGCCTTCGCCATGCGCAAGGATGAAGCCGATAAGGAGGGGATCGTCTCGATCAGCGATCTGGCGAAGAATATCGGCGCAGGCAAAGCTTATAAGTTTGCCTCTAACGCTGAGTTTTTTTCGCGCCCTGATGGCTTGAAACCTCTTCAAGACACGTACAAGTTTGAATTCGAGCGTAAAAACGTCGTCCGGATGGACGGCGGGTTGACCTATCAGGCACTCAGGGATGGTCAGGTGAATGTGGCGTTGGTGCTGTCGACTGACGGGCGGATTCCGGCATTCGGCTTTATTGTCCTGAAGGACGACAAAGGATTTTTCCCCAGCTATGCGCTGACGCCAGTGATTCGTACTGAAGTCCTCAACGAGAACCCGAAGATCGGCGAACTGCTCAACGCTCTTTCCTCCAAACTGGACGACGATACCATTGCGGCTCTTAATTCTCGGGTCGATGTCGGCCGTGAGTCTATCGAGAGTGTGTCCAGGGAATTTTTGCAGAAAAACAAGTTGATCTAGTTATTCCCTCACTCGGTTTCATCATGACTTACTAGGCCAGCTGAATATCGCTGGCCTCTTTTTATCCTGCTTATTGATAAGGCCCATCCTGTTAGCCAGGGGCGTGGGCTCATTCCGTTCGCCTGTACCCACTAGGAGAATTACCCATGCAGTTGAATAAAAAGTTCGTGGCTTGCTCGTGTTTGGTATGGGCGGTCAGTGCTCAAGCGGATGACGGTATCGACCGCATGACACTCGCCGATATGCGTCGTGCTTTGAATAATGGGGATATCAGTTCCGAACAACTGGTCAGGCACTATCTGGATAACATTCGCGCGAACAACCATCAGGGCCAAAACATCAATGCGCTGGTGACCCTCAATGGTCAGGCGATCGAACAGGCCAGGAAATGGGACGCCGAACGCGCCAAAAACCCCAATGCCCAGTACGCACCATTGGCCGGCATTCCTTTTGTCGCGAAGGACAACTTTGACACCGCAGGTATGGTCACCTCGGGTGGATCCTACGTACTGCGTTCGTCAGTGCCGAGCCAGGATGCCTTCGCGGTCAAAAAGCTGATCGAGGGGCAAGCGATTCTCCTCGGCAAAGCCAACCTGTCGGAACTGGCTGCTTCCTTTGGCTGGTTTGGCTACAGCTCGTTCGGTGGCCAAACGCTGAATCCCAGAAATACCAAGCGTGACGCTTCTGGCTCCAGCAGCGGTTCTGCCGCTTCCGTCGCTGCAGCGTTCGCCCCCTTTGCGCTGGGGTCGGATACCAGCGGGTCGATCCGCGCGCCGGCCAGCGTCACCGGTACCGTAGGCTTCAGACCCTCGCTGGGGCTGATCAGTCGCAGCGGTATTATTCCGCTCTCTCTCGCGTTCGATACCGGCGGAGTGATTACAAACAGTGTGCTGGATCAGGCCATCGTGCTGGATGCGATCAAGGGGCAGGACCAAAGCGACTCGGCGACCCTCGACCTTGCTACCGACAAAATACAGTTCGAACAAGCGCTGAGCCGATCCTCGCTGAAAGGCAAAACCATTGGGGTGATCACAAACTTCAAAGGCGCCAACCCTGAGGTGGATGCGGTCTTTGAAGCGGCGCAGGAAACCCTGCGCAAGCGCGGTGCCCATGTTGTCTCCATCGACCTTCCCAAGGCGTTTGAAACGCTATGGAGCGATGTGTTGGGCCCCGTAGGAGAGAGTGAATTCAAACCGCAGTTCGAACGCTACCTGGCCACCCTCAATGCGAGCCAGCCTCGAACGCTGGCGCAGTTTCTCGATCTGGCCAGGAAAAATCAGGCTGAAAACGGTTCGCATGGAATGAACCCGGCACGTCTGGCCGGGCTGGAAGCGGTATCGAATGGCGCAAGCACTGACTCGCCGCTGTATATCTCCATCCTCTCCAGAAAGATCCCACAGTTGCGTGCGCAACTGATGGACATCATGAAGAAGAACAAAGCAGACAGCCTGTTCTTCGCGACCATCAATTGCCCGGCTTCGGTGGTTCACGGCGTGACCGATGACAGTTACGTGTGCAAATCCGGTGATACCTATGCGTCGTCGTACATTGCCTCCGCTACGGGGTTTCCCGAGATCACGGTTCCCGCCGGCATCATCAAGGGCAACCTGCCTGTCGGTGTTTCGTTCCTGGGCGGCTACGGTGAAGATGCCAAGGTTGTGGGTTTTGGCTACGCCTTCCTCGGGCGGTAATCATTCTGCCAGGCGTTCATATCTGTTCCAGCAACCAGGTACGGAACGCCATGAGTGACGGCAGCATTTCGTTGCGCGGCGGGTAGGTCAGGTAGTAACTGCGCTGACTGGCGAAGGGCAGGTCCAGGCCGATCAGCTCTGCATTGGCCAATTCGTCGGCCACCAGAATACGAGGCACCAGACCTATTCCGATGCCGGCTCTTACGGCCTGGATCAAATGCGAGGTGAGTTCGAAACTCGGCCCCAGGCGCATCATCCGATGGGGCAAGCCGTGGTGGCTGAACCACTCGCCCCAGACGTTGGAATTACTCGCGACATTGAGCAGCGTCTGCCCGCCAATGCGCTCCGCAGGCCAGGCGTCATGGGCCTTGGCCGCTTGTGGAGAAATGATCACCATCAGTTCTTCCGTGTGCAGTCGATGGCTGATCAGGCCTGGTAAATCAGCGTTGCCGACGACAATCGCGGCATCGATGCCGCTGGTTTCAAAGTCGATGGCGTCGATCCGGGAGTTGATGTGCACCAGCATGCCAGGATGGCTTTTGTAAAAGTCATGAAGGCGCGGCAATAACCACTTTGAGCCGAAGGTCGGCAATGTGGCCAGGCGCAATGTGCCGCTGCCGGATTGATAAGCCATGGCCTGCAACGTGGCGCTACGAATGCGCCCGAGTGCTTCGCTCATTTCCCGCTGATAAAGACGACCGACATCGGTCAACCTCACCTGGCGGCCTTCACGGCGAAACAGCGTCAGGCCCAGTTGCTGCTCCAGCGCCTGGACCTGGCGGCTGACTGCGCTTTGGGTCAGCGAGAGTTCCAGCGCCGCGTGGGTGTAGCTTTCGTGTCGCGCGGCGGCTTCAAAGGCCAGCAGCAATGACATCGAAGGGGTGAGGTGACGATAATTCATTCGTAAAAGTCATCGATAGCGGCAGGATTATCCGTTTGTCCGGTGCCAGAACCTGCAGGATCATTGGCGCAGCCGACGACCTGAGGCTGACGTATTAATGCTCAGGCGACAAGTGTTTTGATTTTTCGTGATTAGACCTACAAGAGACCATCCAGCGATGATCGCCCAGTTGACGACCGTTGAACCCGCGGCACAGTACCCGGAATTTCTGCAAGCCCTGCGCGCCAGCGGCTGGCGCGGTCAGCTCAGCGCCGACTATGCCACTCGGACCGTGCTGGCGACCGACAACTCGATTTACCAGCGTCTGCCGCAAGCGGCGGTGTTCCCTCTGGACGCGGACGACATCGTGCGCATTGCGACCTTGATGGCCGAACCGCGCTTTCGCCAGATCAAGCTGACCCCCCGAGGCGGCGGCACCGGGACCAACGGCCAGTCATTGACCGATGGCATTGTGGTCGACTTGTCGCGGCACATGAACGCTGTCCTCGAAATCAACGTCGCCGAGCGTTGGGTGCGGGTGCAGGCGGGCGTGGTCAAGGACCAGCTCAATGCCGCGCTCAAGCCTCATGGATTGTTTTTCGCCCCGGAGCTGTCGACCTCCAACCGCGCCACGGTGGGTGGCATGATCAACACCGACGCCAGCGGCCAGGGCAGCTGCACCTATGGCAAGACCCGCGATCACGTGCTGGAGCTGCACAGTGTGCTGCTCGGCGGTGAGCGCCTGCACAGTCATCCACTGTCCGACGCGGCGCTGGAGGTGGCATGCACACAACCCGGCCGCATCGGCGAGGTGTACCGCACCGCGCGTCATATTCAGGAAACCCAGGCCGACCTGATCGAGTCGGTGTTCCCCAAACTCAATCGCTGCCTGACGGGTTACGACCTGGCGCACCTGCGTGATGAGCACGGACGCTTCAACCTCAACAGCGTGCTGTGCGGTGCGGAAGGTTCGTTGGGCTACATCGTCGAAGCCAAGCTCAACGTGCTGCCGATTCCCAAGTACTCGGTGTTGGTGAACGTACGCTACGCCAGTTTCATGGATGCCCTGCGTGACGCCAACGCGCTGTTGGCGCACAAGCCGCTGTCCATCGAAACCGTGGACTCCAAAGTGTTGATGCTGGCAATGAAAGACATTGTCTGGCACAGCGTCGCCGAGTATTTCCCGACGGACGCCGAGCGCGCGACGCTGGGTATCAATCTGGTGGAGTTCAGCGGGGAAGACCTGGCGCAAGTGAACGCTCGCGTGGCATCGTTCGTGGCGCATCTGCAGGCCGACACCACGATCGAGCGGCTGGGCCACACGTTGGCCGAAGGTAGCGAAGCAGTGACCCGCGTATACGCCATGCGTAAACGCTCGGTCGGGCTGCTGGGCAACGTTGACGGCGAAATTCGCCCGCAGCCTTTCGTTGAAGACACCGCCGTGCCGCCGGAGAAACTGGCCGACTACATCGCGGAGTTCCGCGCCTTGCTCGACAGCCATGGCCTGGCCTATGGCATGTTCGGGCATGTCGACGCGGGTGTGTTGCATGTGCGCCCGGCGCTGAACATGAAAGACCCGGTCCAGGCCGCGCTGGTCAAGCCGATTTCCGATGCCGTGGCCGAGCTGACCCGGCGCTATGGTGGTTTGTTGTGGGGCGAGCACGGCAAGGGATTGCGTTCCGAATATGTCCCTGATTTTTTTGGCGAGCTGTACCCGGCGCTGCAATCGCTCAAGGGCGCGTTCGATCCGCACAATCAGCTCAACCCCGGCAAGATCTGTACTCCGCCGGATGCCGCCCAAGGCTTGCTCAAGGTTAACGAAGTGACGCTGCGCGGTGAGCTGGATCGGCAAATCGACGAGCGTGTCTGGCAAAGTTTCGGCACCGCTGTGCACTGCAACGGTAACGGCGCTTGCTACAACTACGACCCCGACGATGCAATGTGCCCATCGTGGAAAGCCACCCGTGAGCGCCAGCATTCGCCAAAGGGCAGGGCGTCATTGATTCGCGAATGGTTGCGTCTGCAAGGCGCGGCCAATATCGATGTATTGGAAGCGGCGCGGGGCAAGTTGTCGTGGTTGCGCGGGCTGCCAACGAGGGTGCGCAATAACCTGGCACGCTCACGCGGCGAGGCGGATTTCTCCCATGAAGTCTATGACGCGATGGCGGGCTGTCTGGCCTGTAAATCGTGCGCCGGACAATGCCCGGTCAAGGTCAATGTCCCGGAATTCCGATCGCGTTTTCTGGAGCTCTATCACGGTCGCTATCAACGTCCGCTTCGCGACTATCTGATCGGCTCGCTGGAGTTCACCATTCCTTATATGGCCTACGCGCCGGGCCTGTACAACGCGGTGATGGGCTCAACATGGATGAGCCGCTTGCTTGCGCGACACGTCGGCATGCTCGACAGCCCGCTGATCAACCGTTACGACTTGCAGGCCACATTGACCCGTTGCAAGGTGGTGGTCGCCAGCGTGCCAGCCCTGCGCGAGCTCACCGTCGCGCAACGTCAGCGCAGCGTAGTGTTGGTGCAGGACGCGTTCACCCGTTATTTCGAAACACCGTTGCTGGCGAGCTTTATCCAGCTGGCGCATCAGTTGGGCTATCGCGTGTTTCTGGCGCCCTATAGTGCCAATGGCAAGCCGTTGCATGTACAGGGTTTCCTCGGCGCATTCGCCAAAGCGGCGATCCGCAACGCCAGTCAACTCAAGGCACTAGCCGACTGCGAAGTACCGCTGGTGGGGCTGGATCCGGCGATGACACTGGTCTACCGCCAGGAATACCAGAAAGTGCCGGGGCTCAACGATTGCCCAAAGGTCTTGCTCCCCCAGGAATGGCTCTTTGATGTGTTGCCTGAAAACCCGCAACCGGCTACTCAGACATTCCGTTTGCTGGCGCACTGCACCGAGAAGACCAATGTGCCGGCCAGTACTAGGCAATGGGAGGCCGTGTTTGCCCGGCTTGGGCTCACGTTGGTGACTGAAGCGACGGGCTGTTGTGGCATGTCCGGAACCTACGGCCATGAAGCCCGCAACCAGGACACCTCGCGAATCATTTTTGAGCAGTCATGGGCCGGCAAGCTGGACAAGACGGGAGAAGCACTGGCAACGGGTTACTCCTGTCGTAGTCAGGTAAAGCGTCACGCCAACAGGCAACTGCGTCATCCGCTGGAGGTGGTGTTGGAGAAGGCTGCAACCTTTTGATCGTTTGATCTGAAAAACAAAAAAGCCCCGCCCCAACCAAATGGGACGGGGCTTTTTACTGCGCTTGGGCTGCAAGCCATTGGCCGTTCACCGGGCCGCAATCACTCAGGCAACCCAGCCAGCCGCAACCCATCGGCAAACCGTGCAAAATCCTCAGGACGCTGGATTGGCAGCCAGTTCTTCAGGTTGGAGACGCGCAAGGACGGATCCAGCGCCTGCAAACGTTGCATCGCCTGCTTCGCTTTGTCCATGCGTCCGCTGAGCGCATGACTGGCCGCCATCAGGGCCACCGCTGCCAGGAGGCAGGGCAGGTTACCCAGCGCCTTTTCCGCCCAGTCAGAAGCGGCATCGAAGCGCCCAGCGAAGAAGTGCGCCAGCGCCATCCCGACCTGCATCCTGAACATTTCCGGATCCAGCGGACTCAAGCGAACGGCATGGGTTAAATCTTCAATGGCGGCGTCTGTTTCTCCGCGCAGTGCGCGCAGGATACCGCCCAGGAACCAGGCGGGAGCGAGGTTGGGGTTGAGCAGGCGTGCTCTGTCGAGCAGGGCAATGCCGCCATCAATATCGCCGGCGAGATGGCCGAGTGCGTGTCCGCCTCGCGTCAGCGCCACCGCATCATCCCGGCCGAGCTCCACCGCCAGACGTGCGAGTCGTACGCCCTCGGCGATTTCTCGAGGCCGGTCGGTCATCCAGCCATTCAACTTGCGCCAGAAATGACACCAGGCTGCCATGCCATAGGCCGAGGCGAACTCCGGATCGAGCTCGATGGCCTTGTAGAACAACGGCAGCGCTTGCTCGATGGCTTCGCGGGTGCCGTTGTGCAGTTTTGCCATTGCGCGCAGGTAATAGTCGTAAGCGTCCAGGCTTTCTGTCGGTTTGCGCTTGGCGCGCTCGATCTCCGCCCGTTCCAGCTGCGGCGCTATGGCGCCGACGACGCTTTCGGCGATTTGATCCTGCAGCTCGAAGATGTCATCAAGCATTCCCTCGAAGCGCTCCGCCCAGATATGCGTCCCGGTCGTCGCGTCGATCAACTGCCCGGTGATGCGTATCTTGTTCCCGGATTTGCGCACGCTACCTTCCAGCACGTAGCGCACGCCGAGCGTCTGGCCAACGCCCTGAACGTCCACGGCCCGCCCCTTGTAGGTGAAGCTCGAATTGCGCGCAATGACGAACAGCCAGCGGATACGCGACAGGGCGGTGATGATGTCCTCCACCATGCCGTCGGCGAAATACTCTTGCTCGGGATCGCCGCTCAGGTTGTGGAAAGGCAAGACGGTGATGGAGGGTTTGTCCGGCAGGACAAGCGGGGGCGCAGGCGTTTGGTTCAGGTCCATGGGCGTGGGTTCTTCGATGTCAGGCTGTCGCGTTTCCCCGATCTCATCCACTTTGATTTCGCCGACGAAGCGGTATCCCTTACGGGCGACCGTGCGCACCAGCCGCTGCTCTTCGCCGGTATCGCCGATGGCCTTGCGCACCGCATTGATATGGCTGGTGATCGTCGACTCAGAGACGATCCGACCGCTCCACACGGCCTTGAGCAGGTCATCCTTGCTGACAACGCGATCGCGGTTACTGACGAGCAGCAGCAATAGATCGAAGACCTGCGGCCCGACAGCCACGACTTGCCCGCGCAAGGTCAGTTCCCGGCGCTCCTGATCGAGCGCGTAGTCTTCAAACACGAATGGCAAGGTGAGAATCCCCGGTCGAGCGCCCGTCGACATCGTGTCCGAGCTGGCTTTTGGTAGGTGGTATCGATAATACGGCAGCGCCCGCGGCAAGAGATACCCGTCGAAAACTGTTTTCTGGACGAAAAAACAAGCTTCCTTGAAGGCAAACCCAAGATCGGTACAAGGACGTCCCTGACGCACGCTGGCATTCTCGATCTACACCGACAGCAATGGTTGCAGTCGAGAGTAGCGGAGAGAAACCATGAAGATCGTCGTCATTGGAGGCACCGGCCTCATCGGATCGAAACTTGTGAATATCCTCCGCGAGCGCGGCCATGACGCGCTCGCAGCCGCCCCCAGTACGGGCGTGAACAGCATCACCCGCGAGGGCCTCGCCCAAGCGATGGATGGCGCCGATATCGTCGTCGACGTAGCGAATGCGCCTTCGTGGGAAGACCGGGCCGTTCTCGAGTTCTTCGAAACGTCGAGCCGTAACCTGCTGGCTGCCGAGGCGGCCGCTGGCGTTCGCCATCACGTGGCCCTGTCGATCGTGGGCTGTGAACGGCTTCCCGAGAACGGCTATTTCCGGGCCAAGGTCGCGCAGGAAAACCTGATCAAGGCGTCCGGCATTCCTTACACCATTCTGCGGGCCACGCAGTTCTTCGAGTTTGTCGGCGGCATTGCGCAGGCGGCCACCGTCGGTGAGGAAATCGGCCTGTCACCGGCGCTGATTCAGCCGCTGGCATCCGACGACGTGGTGGCAGCACTCACCGAGGTCACGCTGGCAACGCCGGTCAACGGCACGGTCGAAGTCGCCGGACCCGAGGCCATGCCACTCGACGAACTGGTCAGGCGCTTCCTGCGGGCCACTCGGGACACGCGCAAGGTCGTGCCGGATGTGCATGCGCGCTACTTCGGTTCGGTGCTCGACGATCAATCGCTGACGCCCGGCCAGAACCCGCGCCTGGGGACGATCCGCTTCGAGGACTGGCTCGGTCAGTCGACGGCTCGGTAACGGGCCGCGCGCTCACACCACCTACGCATCAAGGAGCATTGCCATGGTTACCCGATTTCTCTTGGCCGCTGCCTTCGCGGCACTGTCGATCAGCGCAGCGTCGGCCGCCGAGCCGCCCGCAGGCAAGGTGTCGGTCGTATTCGACCGCCCCATTCCCAACCTCCCCGGCAAGAGCATGAAGGGCGTGCTGGTCGAGTATGGGCCGGGCGCCGCGTCGCCGTCCCACACCCATCCGAAAACGGCTTTCATCTATGCAACGGTCCTGGAGGGCTCGTTTCGCATCAAAGTCAAAGGCGAGCCGGAAAAGATCTACAACGTCGGCGAAAATTTCGTAGAGGAGCCGGGCTCCGTGCACGAAGTCAGCGCCAACGCCAGCGACACGAAGCCTGCTCGCCTGTTGGCTGTGTTCGTCCTCGACAGCAATGAAAAGGAGCTCGTCACCCCCATCAAAAAGTGAGCCGGTCACGCGCTCATCGACGCCCGACCGCCGGGCGGCAGATCACTGCCGTCCTGTGGCTGCTGCGGATCTTTGGCATTGAACAGGAAGCAAGAACATGAACTCGCTTCAGGACAAGGCCGCCATTGCCACCGGCGCAAGCGCCGAGACTCCTGTCGTGGTGGCGCGGCAAAGCAAGAGAAAGATGATCGGCATCCTGCTATGCATCGGTGCCGTGGTGGTTTTGGCTGGCGGATGGGCCATGGCGTTTTCGAGCGGTTCGACTTCCACCGATAACGCGTATGTGCGCGGCGATCTCACTTCGCTCGCCGCCAAGGTTGCCGGCTATGTCACGGCGGTAGAAGTGGAGGACAACCAGACCGTCAAGGCGGGTGACGTCCTGTTCCGGATTGATGATCGGGACTATCGCGCACGGCTTGCGCAGGCCGTTGCCAATGTCAGCGCTGCCGAGGCTCGCCTGACCCATGTCGATGCCGAAACCCGGCTTCAGCGTGCCCTGATTCGACAGGCCGAAGCCCAGCGACGCTCGGCCTCCGCGGAGATGAATCTGGCGACCAAGACCCATGATCGCAGTCAAAAACTGATCGTCAGCAACGCGGTCAGCCAGGCCCTCGTCGATGAAACCGGCACGGCACGCTCCAGAGCCGAGGCGACGGTCTCGGCCGCTTCGGCAACGGTCGAGGCTCAACAGCAACGCATCACCGTCCTTGTGGCCCAGCGAGAAGCTGCCGTTGCTGCCGTGGCACAGGCACAGGCCGCGCGCGATCTGGCCCAGATCGATCTCGACAGCACCGTGGTACACGCGCCTGTTGATGGTGTTATCGGTAACCGTCAGGTTCGCGTCGGCCGGTTCGTTACGCCGGGTGTTTCGTTGCTCGATATCGTGCCGGTCAATGATGTGTGGGTCGTGGCGAACTTCAAGGAAACCCAGCTCGAACATATCCGCCCCGGTCAGCGCGTGCGCATCACGGTGGACGGCTATCCCGACGGGGCACTTGAAGGCGTAGTCGACAGCTTTGCACCGGGTAGCGGGTCGGCGTTCAGCTTGCTCCCCACAGACAACGCAACAGGAAACTTTGTGCGTGTCGTGCAGCGGGTTCCGGTAAAAATCCGGCTTGCCCACAACCCGTTGCCGGGCCGCATCGTGCCTGGCCTGTCCGCGCGTGTCGAGGTTGCGCAAGGTGGCGGCTCATGACCGCGGTTGCCAGCGCCACGCGGAGCAATGCCAGCGCTACGACCGGTGTCCTGCTCATGGCGGGCATCGTGCTTGCCACGCTGACGGAAGCGATTGCCAGCACCGTTCTGGCGTTCGGACGCGGCGACATCATCGGCGACACCTATGCAACGCCAGATGAATTTGCCTGGTTGGATATCGGCTACATCGCACTCAAGCTGATCGGGTTCATGACCGCCCCTTGGCTGCTGAAGCGTTTTAATCCGCGTCATGTGATGATCAGCTCAACCTTGGTCATGGGCCTGGCATGCGGCATTGCCGCCATCACCGCTCGGCTGGATCTGCTGGTTGCACTTCGAGTTATTCAGGGCTTCGCCGGTGGCACCCTGCTGGTCGGGGGGCAGGCGATCATATTTAGTGCTTTTGCGCGGACTCTTCAGCCAATCCTCCAGGCCCTGTTTGCCATGGGTTCCGTTGTCGCGCCTGCGACGCTCGCCCCGGCGCTTCAAGGGTGGTTGATCGACAGCCAATCCTGGGCTTGGATCTTCTTCAGCGTTGTGCCGATTGCCTTGGCGGCTAGCGGACTTGTGTTGATCGCAGACGGCCCGATGCCCGCCAAGGCCCGATACCGTCCGTTTGACTGGATCGGCTTCTCGCTGATCTCTATCACCCTGTTGTGTTCCACCTACGTTCTCAGCCAGGGCAGCCGATGGGACTGGTTCGAGGAGCCTCGCATCCTGTGGCTAACCGTGATTGGCGCAGCGGCTTTGCTGGCATTTCTCGGCCAACAAGTGTTGGCCAAAGGGCAGGGCCTGCTCGACTTCACCCTGTTCAAAACGAGCGATTTTTCTTTCGCCTTTATCGTCAGTTTTGTTGCCGGTGCGGCCTTGTTCGGCAGCGCGTTCCTGATTCCGGCGTTCGCCCTGTCGGTCCTCGGGTTCACGCCTACCGATGCCGGTCAGCTGCTGTTGCCCAGTGGCGCGTTTTTTGTCGGCGCACTTCTCATATCTGCTTATCTCATGCAGGCCCACCGCGTTGCGCCATTCGCTACGGTGCCCTTTGGAATCCTGATGATCATGGTTGCAATGTGGATGCTGTCCGGTTCGACCAGCGAAAGCGGCGCGGACGATATGATGGCGGCTATCCTGTTGCGCGGGTTGGGGCTTGGCTTCCTGTTTCTATCGATCACGCTGATCGCCTTCAGCCACCTCAACAGCCGGAACCTTGCGAGTGGAATAGGCCTTTTCAATACGGGTCGCCAGTTAGGTGGCCTTATCGGCGTCGCAGGGCTCCAGACACTGATCGACCATAACGTCGTCACCAATGCCGTGGTTCTCGGCACCAACGTCACCGCAGGCGGGGCCGCGGTCATCGAGCGGATGACGACCACGACAGCCATGTTGAGCGCGAAAGGAATGGATGCAGTGGCTGCTGGTCGGGCAGCGACGAGCCTTCTGGGCCGGTTAGTGACAAGTCAATCCACGGTGATTGCCTTCGACACAGCGTTCATTGCAGTGGCTCTGCTGTTTGTAATCGCTGCCCCCATTCTGGTCGGCATCAAGATCGGATTCGCGCGATACGAGAAAGTGCGCGCTTGGCGAGCTGTTGCGTGAGACAGCCCACCTACCAGCGACCAACTACACTTCCTCCAGCCAGTCCGGGCGATCGTCCGGGGGCACACTCCAGGAGGAATCATGACACGGAAGAATGTCTCCAGCCCCGAACCAGCGGGCACAAAACCCAATGTGCTATTGAGCCCGCCTGATATAAGTGCTCTCGCAGAGATATCCATCACCGATCCGGACAAGACGCACCCTGCGTGGATCAAGGAGCAGTTCCCTGAATACGTGGACCCGCATGCAGGGCATGAAGCCAGGACTGTTCGCGAGATTAACCACAAGGGGCATGTTGTCCGGATCGTGACCACCTACCAGGTGGAGGTGGATGGAGGCCCGGTCCAGGCGCATCTGTTTGTGGACGATGCGGGCCAGGTCCATACCCACGCTACCCCATTCGTCACTTACGGATCGGCTCTCGATTTGATGACGGCGGTGATCGATGCCTATCCAGAATCCTTTGCCAAGGATGATGGCGACGGGGGAGAGCACTCGGATCACCATGCCCATGGAGCACATCATGATCAGGTCTAATGCTGTCAATGATCTCCCGGCGCTCAAGAAATACGTTGAAGGGGTAAAGCGGCTCAAGGACCCGGTGCAGAATCCCTGGCCCGGGCAGGCCAGCCTCTCGATTTATGATTCCTTCGTGGCCTGGCACCACCGGGCCATGATGATTTCTACGCCTGCCGGGCAGATGGCCAGGAATGCTGCGCACGGCGGGCCATCCTTCTTGCCATGGCATCGCTACTTCCTGGTGCGACTGGAAACCTTACTTTGCAAGGCGCTAGACGACCCACACTTTCGAGTCCCGTACTGGGATTGGGGCACTGACGCGCAACTTCAGGACCCGAGGACTTCACTCATCTGGTCGGATGAGCACCTTGGACAGTTCGTGAAGGGGCAGTGGCGGGTGCGATTGACGGGTAATGGCCGCACCATGGAACTGGACGGGGTAAACCGCCCCTTGGTGCGTTATCTGGGAAGAGGCGGGGCGCTGCCCAGCCGAGCCAATGTGCGCAAGGTCATCCATGAAAACCCGGTGTACGACAAAGCACCCTACAACGCGGCGCAGTCCACCGGTGGTGCGCGCAACAGCATCGAGGGATGGGCGGGCGAAGAACGCATTCATAACAACGTCCATGTGTGGGTCGGCGGTGACATGGGATTATCGTCCTCGCCGAACGATCCAGTGTTCTTTCTACATCATTGCAATGTCGACCGGCTTTGGGCTGCATGGCAAGCGAAGCATCCCGCCGCCGCCTACGTACCCGCCGCAAATGCCTCGGATACGCTCAAATTCCATCGGATCGATGACCCGATGTACAGCCCTTTCCCGGAAAAGGTGACACCTCGAGATGTTCTGAATTACAACCAGTACTACAAGTACGACACCTTGGGCGATCTGCTTTAGAGAGCATCGAACGGGCCAAGGCTCCTACGGAGAGGGCGTACCTCAGGGATGCATGCGGTCGGCGTAGGAGCTGGCGAAGCCTGCGATCTTTTGATTTTCAGCGGTTTTGAACATGGCCAAGATCAAAAGATCGCAGCCTTCGGCAGCTCCTACGGAGAGGGCGTACTTCAGGGGGTATGCGGTCGGCGTATTCTAGCCGGCAAAAACCACAACGCCTCCATAGGGAGGCGTTGCGGGTTTACGCAAAATTGCTCAGATCATCTCAGATCAAACCGGTCCAGATTCATTACCTTGTCCCAGGCTGCAACGAAGTCGTTCACAAACTTCTCCTTCGCATCGTCGCTGGCATAGACCTCAGCCAAGGCCCTCAACTGCGCATTCGAGCCAAACACCAGATCGACACGGGTACCCGTCCATTTAAGGTCGCCGGTTTTCCGGTCGCGCCCTTCGAATTCCTCGTTGTCATCCGAGACCGGTTTCCATTCCACGCTCATGTCCAGCAGGTTTTTGAAGAAGTCGTTGGTCAATGCTTCCGGCTGTTTCGTGAAGACACCGTGTCGGGTTTGTCCGACGTTGGTGTTCAGCACGCGCATACCGCCGATGAGCACGGTCATTTCTGGCCCGGTGAGTGTCAGCAGTTGCGCCTTGTCGATCAGTAACGCCTCGGCCGGTACGCGGTATCTGCTCTTGAGGAAGTTGCGGAATCCATCGGCGGCAGGTTCGAGGTATCCGAAGGATTCAACATCCGTTTGTTCTTGCGAGGCGTCCATTCTTCCCGGCGTGAATGGCACCGTGACGGTGTGGCCGGCATTTTTTGCCGCTTGTTCGACACCGGCACAACCGGCCAGCACGATCAGGTCTGCCAGCGAGATTTTCTTGCCGCCGCTGTTGAACTCGTTCTGGATACTCTCGAGTTTCGCCAATACGCTCGCCAGTTGCTCAGGCTGGTTGGCTTGCCAGAATTTCTGCGGAGCCAGGCGCAGGCGTCCGCCATTGGCGCCGCCGCGTTTGTCGGAGCCGCGGAAGGTGGAGGCCGCTGCCCATGCAGTCGATACCAGTTGCGAGACCGACAGGCCGCAGGACTGGAGTTTGCCCTTGAGTGCGGCCACGTCGCTGTCGGTGACCAAGGCATGGTCGACCGCCGGGATCGGGTCTTGCCACAGCAGTTCTTCGTTGGGCATTTCCGGACCGAGGTAGCGCGAGAGCGGCCCCATGTCGCGGTGGATCAGCTTGAACCAGGCGCGGGCGAAGGCGTCGGTCAACTGATCGGGGTTCTCAAGGAAGCGCCGCGAAATCGGCTCATAGATCGGGTCGAATCGCAGGGCCAGGTCCGTGGTCAGCATGGTCGGATTACGCCGCTTGGAAGGGTCGTGAGCATCTGGAATGATGCCAGCCCCGGCCCCATCTTTGGCTGTCCACTGGCTCGCACCGGCCGGGCTCTTGGTCAACTCCCACTCGAAGCCGAACAGGTTTTCCAGGTAGTTGTTGCTCCATTTTGTGGGGGTGGTGGTCCAGGTCACTTCCAGGCCGCTGGTAATGGTGTCGCCACCCTTGCCGCTGCCGAAGGTGCTTTTCCAGCCCAGTCCTTGCTGTTCGAGGCCTGCGGCTTCGGGCTCGGCACCGACATTGTCGGCAGGTCCGGCGCCATGGGTCTTGCCGAAGGCGTGGCCGCCAGCGATCAGCGCGACGGTTTCTTCGTCATTCATTGCCATGCGCCCGAAGGTCTCGCGGATGTCCTTCGCCGCCGCGAGAGGATCGGGATTGCCTTCCGGGCCTTCCGGGTTGACGTAAATCAGGCCCATTTGTACCGCGGCGAGCGGGTTCTCCAGATTGCGTCCTTTGTCGGTGCGGCTGTCCTCATTTTCCCCAGGCTCTGCAACGAGCGGGCCTTCGCCGGGTTCTTGCATGGGTTCTTTTTTGTCTTTCTCGTAGCGAGTGTCGCCTGCCAGCCACTTGCTTTCGGAGCCCCAGTAGACCGCCTCATCCGGTTCCCAGACGTCTGGCCGACCGCCGGAAAAACCGAAGGTCTTGAAGCCCATGGATTCGAGCGCGACGTTGCCGGTGAGGACAATCAGGTCGGCCCAGGAGATGTTGCGACCGTATTTTTGTTTGATCGGCCAGAGCAGCCGCCGCGCCTTGTCGAGGCTGACGTTATCTGGCCAGCTGTTGAGCGGTGCAAAGCGCTGCTGACCGGAGCCGGCGCCGCCACGACCGTCACCGACGCGATAGGTGCCGGCGCTGTGCCACGCCATGCGAATGAACAGCGGCCCATAATGACCGAAGTCTGCCGGCCACCAGTCTTGCGAATCGGTCATCAGTGCGTTCAGGTCTTGCTTGAGCGCCTGAAAGTCGAGGCTCTTGAAGGCTTCGGTATAGTTGAAATCCTTGTCCATGGGGTTAGACAGGGGTGAGTGCTGGTGCAGGATCTTCAGATTCAGTTGGTTCGGCCACCAATCGCGGTTCGTCGTGCCACCGCCAGCGGCGGCGTGATTGAACGGGCATTTCGATTCATTTGCCATGTGTGCGCTACCTTTGGTCGTAATCATCCTGCTATCCGGCCCGGGGTGGGCGCGCGATAGCGACGAGCGAAATCAATGACATAGGCTGGTGCCGTTCGATCAACCGTTCATCGTGGTCACAGGGGAATCTGGATAGCGGCAAATCGAGTTGCCTGTACGGTGGCCCACGGCAAGCCTGGTACGCTTCTGATTCATTCGTATCTTTTATCAAGTCTCAACCGGCCGGCTCACGCCAGCGCTGCATTAAGGTTAGACGCCTATAAAGCAGTCAGCTAATAGGTGGGGTATTCACGCTTGATAGGCAGAATCTTTTACCTGAGCCGTCGAGATGAGGCCGATCAAAAGATCGCAGCCTTCGGCAGCTCCTACAGGGCGTGCGTCGTTTATAGGATCATGTTCCATACAAACCTGTGGGAGTCTTGCCCGCGAGGACGGTAGCGCAGACGCAGCAACTCCTCGAATCAGCCCGCAAACGGTATCGTATGATGATCTCCTTTTATCGACGCCCAAGGACCCTTACCCCGATGTCTTTAAGCAAACGCGATCAGGCCCACATCGAACGTCGCCTGGTCGCCACCCTGACCGAGGCGTGTGAAACCGCCAAGGCGGAAATAGTCGGGTTCTGCTGGCTGACCCACGAAGTCGATTACGCGGTCTTTCCTTCCAGCCTGCGGGTGATCTGGGTTTTCGATACGCAGGCCAACAAGGATCAGGCACTGGCGAGCGGGCAGGGCGAGCGTATGGTCGAACTGACGGCCGTGGCATTCAGTGAAGCGGATGTACTCATCAGCCCGGTAGCGGCCCATGTGCTGTTTGATTCTGAAGAGCAATGTCAGCGCACCAATGCCGGCAACTGGCAGCAACGCTTGGCACCCAAGCGCTCGACGCGGGGTTGAAGCGTGGCCAAGGATATCGAAAATCCGTGTATTTCCATTTGCCAGCTCAGTGGTGAACTGTGTGTCAGTTGTGGTCGCACCAAGGACGACATCAGAAAATGGAAGCGCATGAAGCGTCCGGAAAAAATGGCGGCGGCGCAGCGGGCGAGTTTGCGGTTGAAGGGGCTGCAGAAAAAGAGTGTTTGAGGGTAATGCCCGCCAGCAAGCCGTAATGCGATCTATAGCATCTGGCGAAGGCTGCACTACTGTGGCGAGGGAGCTTGCTCCCGCTGGACAGCGCAGCTGTCCCAAAACCAATTTACGACTGCTTCGCAGCCGAACGGGAGCAAGCTCCCTCGCCACAGTAGCGCAGCTACAAAGCGTGCGTTGTGGCTGAAATTGACTTCACCAGCTCATGGGGCTGCGCACAAACCTTGCGCACACATTCACGCAGCCACCGATGCGCTGAGTCGGCATCCATGCGTGGGTGCCAGAGCATCGAAAGGGTGATCGGCGACAGGTCGAACGGAAGGTCGAAACTGTACAAGCCTGCGCGCAGGTTTCGGGTGTGTTGTGCGGGCACGGTGGCAATCAGGTCCGAGGCGCGAGCCAGTGCCAGCGCGGCCGAAAAACCGCTGGCGAGGGTGACGATTTCCCGCTCCAGCCCCAGCACTTCCAGGGCTTCATCCATCGGCCCCTTATCGAGCCCGCGACGCGAGACCAGGATGTGCCTGCCAGCGGCATAACGGGAGGCGGTGACTTCGCCCTGGCTCAGCGGATGCCCCGTGCGCACGACGCCAATGAAACGGTCTTCGAACAACGCACGGGTGCGCACTTCCGGGCTCGTCGTGCCGCCGACCACACCGGTTTCCAGGTCGACGGAACCGTCGCGAAGCGCGGCGCTGTCCTTGTTCAGCTTCTGCACGAAGTGCAAGCGCACGCCAGGTGCTTGTTCACTGACGCGGGCAATCAGTGCCGGGCCGAAGTTTTCGACGAAACCGTCGCTGGTGCGCAGCGTAAACGTCCGGACCAGTTGTTTGAGATCAAGCTGTTCGGCGGGGCGTAACACGGCTTCTGCGTCTTGCACCAATCGGCTGACCTGTTCGCGCAATTCGAGCGCCCGAGGCGTCGGCACCAGCCCGCGTCCGGCCCGTACCAGCAGCGGGTCGCCCGTCGTTTCGCGCAATCGCGCCAGCGCCCGGCTCATGGCCGACGGGCTCAGGCGCAGTCGTTGGGCGGCGCGTGCGACGCTGCCTTCGGCGAGCAGCACATCCAGGGTAATCAGCAAATTCAGGTCGGGAGTCGTCATGCCTCAACGTTAGCACGGCGTGTGGGTGATATGGCGTCAAACGCAACTATCAAGTGCAAATGGTGCGTCTTCCGCCATGTTACGCATGGGCATACGCTGCTGATCTACCTTTCAGATGTGGCCAAACCATGAAACTCATCACCCAATCAGGCTCGGTTCGCTGGGCGCTCGCCAGCCTTTCGCTGTCGATGTTGATGCCCTCACTCGACACCAGCATCGCCAACGCGGGTTTGCCGACGTTGGCCCAGGCGTTCGAGGCTTCCTTTGCGCAAGTGCAGTGGATCGTTCTGGCGTATCTGCTGGCGATCACCACGCTGATTGTCAGCGTCGGACGACTCGGTGACCTCGTCGGCCGTCGACGTTTGCTGCTGGCGGGTATCGGCATTTTCACCCTGTCATCGCTGGCCTGTGGTGTTGCGCCGTCGCTTGGATGGCTGGTCGGCGCCCGGGCAGTGCAAGGGCTCGGGGCGGCGATCATGCTGGCGCTGACCGTGGCGTTTGTCGGGGAAACGGTGCCGAAAGCGCAGACCGGCAGTGCCATGGGGCTGCTTGGCACGATGTCGGCGGTCGGCACCACGCTGGGGCCGTCACTCGGTGGGTTATTGATTTCCGGTTTCGGTTGGCAGACGATTTTTCTGCTCAACGTGCCGCTGGGTATTCTGAATATCTGGCTCGCGTATCGCTATCTGCCGGCGGATGCACCGCAGGCGAAAGCGCTGCGGGTGGGATTCGACAAGGCTGGCACGTTGCTGCTGGGGTTGACGCTCGCGGCGTATGCGCTAGCGATGACGATTGGGCACGGTGATCTGGGGCCGATGAACATTGCGCTGCTGCTGACGGCTGTTGTCGGTGCCGGGATTTTCATATTTGTTGAGGCCAGGGTTGCCTCGCCACTGATTAAATTGGCGCTGTTCCGTGAGCCAGGATTGAGCGCCAGCCTGGCCATGAGCACGCTCGTTTCGACGGTGATGATGGCGACGCTGGTGGTCGGGCCGTTTTATCTCTCGGGTGCGCTTGGCCTAAGCACGGCACTTGTCGGCCTGGCCTTGTCGGTGGGCCCGTTGGTGGCGGCGCTGAGCGGGGTGCCGGCCGGTCGCCTGGTGGACCGTTTTGGCACTCGGCGCATGACCGTCGCAGGGCTTGTCGCAATGGTGCTCGGTACGGGTGCTTTATCGATGATGCCGGCGACTTTCGGCATTCTTGGTTACCTCGCGCCCATCGCGGTGATCACGGCCAGTTATGCGTTATTTCAGGCGGCCAACAACACCGCGATCATGACCGACGTCCGCCCGGATCAGCGCGGCGTGATTGCCGGCCTGCTTAGCCTGTCGCGCAATCTCGGGCTGATCACCGGCGCCTCGGTCATGGGCGCGGTGTTTGCCTTTGCCTCGGCGACAGCTGACATCACCACGGCATCTCCCGCCGCCATCGCCAACGGCATGCAGATAACGTTTGCCGTCGCCGCATTGTTGATCGTCCTGGCCCTTGCTGTTGCGTCGACGTTTCGCATTCCACATTGCTGCACTGCATGCAGTAATGAACTGCAGTGAAGACGTATTGTTCGCATGAAATCGAATGCCGATACTTCCCCCACATGGCGCAGATGGGCTGCGCTGAAGTGAAGGAGTGAGGCAATGGTTTCTGTCGTTCGTATCGCACACACCGGCGCACCTGAGGTGATGACCATCGAGCAAGTGACGGCGCGTGAGCCGGGGCCGGGTGAAGTCTGGCTGGAGCAGGAGGCGATTGGCGTCAACTTCCTCGATGTGAGTCAGCGCAAGGGCGCCGTACCGCTGCCATTGCCGTCGGGTCTGGGCCTTGAAGGGGCGGGCCGGGTGGCCGCCATCGGCGCGGGAGTGAGCAACGTCAAGGTGGGTGATCGGGTGGCCTACGCAACAGGGCCTATCGGCGCTTACGCCAGTGCGCGGCTGTTTCCGGCCGAGCGGCTGGTGCCGATTCCAGACGCATTGACGGCTGAAGAGGCGGCCGCGGTGTTGTTCAAAGGCATTACCGCGCAATACCTGCTGAAGACGACGTATCCGGTCGGCCCCGGCACCACCCTGGTTCTGTATGGCGTAGCGGGTGGCCTCGGGCAGATCATGGCAACGTGGGCCAAACACCTGGGGGCTTTTGTCATCGGCATTGTGTCCCGGGCCGAGAGTGTCGAGACAGCCAAGGCGCTGGGTTGCGATGCGGTGTTGGTATTCAATGCCCAGACACTGGCCACGGACGTCGCGCAGATCACCCACGGCAAGAAAGCCGATGTGGTCTACGATCCCATCGGGCGGGTGTCGTTCGAAGCGTCGCTCGACTGCTTGCGACCGCGTGGGGTGATGGTGTCTTTCGGAGCATCCTCCGGAGCGCCGACGGCGGTCGAAGTGGCCACGCTCAATGCCAAGGGCTCGTTGTTCCTGACCCGTCCTTCACTCGCCGCGCATACCACGGACATCGCCGAATACCGGCAACGGGCCGAGGATGTACTGGCCGCGGTCGAGGCGGGCATAATCAAGCCCGGCATCTGGGGCCGCTATGCATTGGCCGACGTGGCCAAGGCCCATGCCGATCTGGAAGGCGGCCAATCTCGCGGAGCGATCGTCCTCAAGCCGTGATTGTTTTTTACCTGAACAAAAGAGTGTTTTGTGAACCCACTGGACAGCCGCCACATCGATGAAATTGCAGCGCTTCTTGCGGTCGCCTCGGCGCATTCGTTCGTGGCTGCCGGACGCCAGTTGCAACGCCATCCGACGGTGATTTCAAAGCGCCTGGCGGCCATGGAAAAGCGCCTGGGCGTGCGGCTGATGGAGCGCACGACGCGACAGGTGCGGTTGACCGATGCCGGCAATCGTCTTGTCGAACGTCTGCGCTCCGCCACGGGGTTGATCATCGAGGCCGAGCAGGAAGCGTCACTGGGCGCGGCGCAGGTGCGTGGCGTTTTGCGCCTGGCTTTTCCTGCGGCGATGGGGCGCCTGTGGCTGGCGTCGATGCTGCCGGATTTTCTGGCGGCTCATCCGTTGGTCTCCGTCGAGGTGGATTACAGCGATCGCGTCGTCGACATCATTGGTGAAGGATTCGATGCGGCGGTTCGTATCGGCGAATTGAACGACAACCGCCTGGTTGCGAAGAAGCTCAGCGATCATCGCCGCATACTCTGCGCTTCACCGGGGTACATCGAGCAGCACGGCATGCCGACCTGTCCGAAGGAACTCAGTGATCATAATTGCCTTGGCTTCACCGGTCTGGCGGCATTCCCTGAATGGCGCTTGTCGATGGGCGAGCGGCAGGAGAAGGTCATCACCAAGGGCACCTTGACCTCGAACGACGGCGAAGCGTTGCTCGCCGCGGCCAAGGCCGGTGTCGGTATTTTGGGCGCTGGCGAGTGGCTGATGAGCCGGGAAATCGCCAACGGCCAAATGGTGCGCGTGCTGCCGGAGTGGGATCTGGATGCTCAGGGCGGGATTTATCTGGTGCGAGCGTCAGCGGCGTTCACGCCAGCGACGCTCATGGCATTCAAGGAGTGGCTGGAGGACAGATTTGTGCAGGGGGCGCCTTGGCAAATGCCCGTCAGTTAAGCGCAGTCCATGTGGGAGCGGGCTTGCTCGCGAAAGCGGTGTGTCAGACGACATCAATGTTGACTGTGCCGCCGTCTTCGCGAGCAAGCCCGCTCCCACAGGTATCGCATTTTGACTGACTGGCCATTACTCCCTTACATCGAGGTATAGGGCGGCATCCCTAGCAGGCCAGTCAGGGTGTCGATAATCGCTTGTTGCCGCGCGCGGTCTGTCTGGTGCACGGCTTCTGCGGCGGCGATATCGGCGTTGCAGTGAGGACAGGTCACTTCGTGCGCATGGATGTACTGCAAGCAACCCCGACACAGCGCCAGTTGCGGTGGAATACGTCCTTCATCCGGTGATTTCTGGCCCTGGTTTGCCCAGGCCAGTTTGATCACCTGGCCACTGTCGCTGACGCTGCTGACCGTCTCGCCGGTGTCGATGCGTTCGGTGATCAGGTCAAAACGCCCGACGGCGAAGGAGGTCTTCGCCGCGTCCTCGAGTTTGACGATGCGCTCACGCAGCCCGCGTTTTTGCAGGTCCAGCGCGCGGTAATGGCAGTAGGGGTTGTTGCCGGGTTTGCCGAGCAGGGAATGCGACGTCCAGGTGCAGCCGCCACGGCAGACGTCGTTGTAGTAGCAGCTGCGGCAATAACCCCACAGATCTTCGACGCCGCGCAATCGGCCAAAGTGCATGCCTTCGCTGTAGTGCCAGATATCGTGCAGGCTCATGTTGCGCACGTTGCCGCCGGAAAACCCCACGGTTGCCAATGACGGGCAACCCTTGACGGTGCCGTCGGCCTCCAGCGCCAGCACCGTCTGGCCGGCGGCGCAGCCACTCCAATGCACGCGCTCGTCGCCGAAACCACGCCACATGTGTTCATAAGGCCCGTAGTAACCAATATTGTTGCCCACGTTCATCAGCAGGCCACGATCAACACCTTCGCGATACAGACGCGCCAGCAACGGCATCACCTCCAGCAGTTGATAAGGCTGCAACAATAGCTCCGGGTGATCGACGGCATTGCCCATCGCGACCGTCAGCTGGATCTGCCAGTGAGTGGCGCCGAGGCCGATGATCAGGTCCATCAATTCGGGCAAGTCGGGCAACGTGGCTGCGCCGATTTGGGTGTTGACGCTCACCGCAAGCCCGGACTGCTTGGCCCGTCGCAAGGTGTCTACCGCCTTGTCGAAGGAGCCCGGAACATTGCGCACCGCGTCATGCAGCGGGGCCAGCCCATCCAGTGAAACACCGACGCCATTGAGCCCGGCATCTACCGCTGCCTGCATTTTCGCGGGCGTCAGGTTGCGTCCACCGGTTTGTATGGCGCAGTACATGCCGTGATCGTGGATGGCCTGGATCAGTTGGGTCCAGTCCTTGCGCAAATAGGCTTCGCCACCGATCAGGGTGATCTCGCGGGTGCCGAGAGCGGCCAGGGAATCGATGACGTCCAGGCATTCCCGGGTGTTCAATTCATCGGGGCGTCTATGGCCGGCGCGTGAGCCGCAATGCAGGCATTTGAGATCGCAGGCCAGGGTGATTTCCCAGACCACATGCACGGGCACGTAGCGTTTGAGGTCGGTTTCACTGAGGTAGCGGGCAGGGCGTGTGTCTGACATGGGAAATCCTTGCGCACAACGCGTGCGCGGCACGAATCCATCGAAGTGTTCGCGCCTTCCTTGAGTCAGTGGCGCGACCGGATTTACCTGTTGTTGTTGTTGAAGTGAGCCGGGCCAGTCAGTTAAACGCGCAACCCTGTGGGAGCGGCGGTGCGACGATTCGACTTGCTCACGAAAGCGGTGTGTCAGGCGACATCAATATTGACTGTGCTGGCGCCTTCGCGAGCAAGCCCGCTCCCACATGGATTGTGCTTGCCTGACTGGCATTACCGGGTGCGGGTTAGCGAGCCTCCAGCCGGGCGATTTCAACGTTCAACTGGTCCAGCGCATTGCGCAACGCACCGCTGTGGGCCAGTTGCTGTTCACCCTGGCTGACTACCGCCTTCAGTTGCGCCAGGTCACCGCTGGCTTGCGCTTGCTGGACCGCGACGGCGTAGAGCGGTACCGCATGGTGCGGATGCTCAGGGCGCACAATAACGGGAGCCTGGCTGACCGCGGCGTGTTTCACGTAATGCCAATGGCCCTGTTCCTGGTATTTGTAGTCGGCATAACCACTGGCCCAATCGCCACCCAGGATGCCCTTCAAGCCGAAGGTCTGGGCGATCTGGCTGAGAGGGCCGCTCGGGCTGCCGGCCAGGGTGAGGATGATGTGGTTCTCCGCCGTCGGCACCAGTTTGGCCTCGGAGTATTCACCCCAGACACGGGCACGGAAGTTGAGGGTCGGGTAGGTGCTTTGGAAAATACTCGCAATCCCGCTGACCTTTTTCTTTGTGGTATCCACCAGCAGATCGAGGGTTAAAACCGGTGCGCCCAGCAGGTGATTGCTGACGTTGAGGCGGGTATGAAAAAGTCCGATTGACATGGTGCTACTCCCTTAATTGTATTCAAGACAAGTCGGGCATGTTTCGTGGTCGAGTCAGCGGCGTTCCTGCCGGCTGATTTCTTCCTTGGCCGTTTCAAGCGCCGTCTGTAGTTGGGGTTGCTGATCGAGTTGCTTCTGGGCCAGGCGCGACAGGTTCTTCATCTGGGCCAGGTCACCACTGGCCATTGCACTTTGAATGGGGGCGGCGTACAGCGGCATGATGGGCGGATACGATGATTCCGGTGGAATGACCGGGCCGGGTTCCAACGGCAGCGGGGAAACGTGGGACGGCACCGCCTCAATGAGGTGGGCGGGAGCATTGTTGACCTCGACCCACTGCTGACCATTCAAGTACGAATAGTTGGCCACGCCTTCTTTCCAGTCGGTGCCCACCACCAGTTGCAACTTGAAATTCACCATGGAATTGGAGCCTGAGCCGCCGTGATTGCCTTGGGCGGTGATCAGGATTTTGCTGACGCCGGGTGACATGACCGTCAGGTAGGTGTATTCGCCCCAGACATCGGCGTGCACATCCAGCGGCGGGTTGGTCGCCTGAGTGATAGCGGCGGTGCCGTTTACGGTCTCATCAGGGGTAAAGACCAGTAGATTGAGTGCCAGACTTTGTGCACCCGGTGCCGAAGTACCAATTCGGTAGCCGAGCGGGAACAAGCCGACAGATTGCTGAGTAGAACCAGACATGGTTATTGCCTCCATTGCAATAAGGGGAGCGGAAATAGCTGTTAGTGCTTTTCCAGGCGTGCGACTTCCTTGGCCAACTGCTCGTAAGCAGTACTTAGCTCTTTGTTTTCTGGTGTGGATGCATCGCGTTGTTTCAACAGCGTCTTCATTTGCGGCAGGTCGCCGGCCTTGATCGCGCTTTGGATGGCCACCCCATAGGGGGGCATGCTATGGCGAGTTGAATTGCTCATAACGATTCCTTTCGTGGTGTTTACGGGCACTGCTGTCATCAGCAGTTTTTGCAGTTAAGCAGGCGTCGATCAATATGCAATGGATAATAGAAGAGTAATTCTAAATATAATTTTATTAATCGCGATGGGTTAGGCGGCGATAGGTTCAATATTAAGATTGGTAATGAAGGAAGACCTGTTCAGTGACTTCTTCATAAGCGTTATTCCTTATCGCCATTATTTGTATTTGTTTAATCAAGCCAAGTAACGCCGGAACCAGGCCAGTGTTCGGTCCCAGGCAAGCCGGGCGGCGGCATCATCGTATCGAGGCGTGGAGTCGTTGTGAAAGCCGTGGTTAACGCCCGGATAAATATAGGCCTCATACGTCTTGCCGGCCGCTTTCAACGCCTGCTCGTAGGCGGGCCATCCTTCATTGATCCGCGTATCCAGTTCGCCATAGTGAAGCAGCAGCGGGGCTTTGATTCTGGGGACATCTTCAGCCTTTGGTTGACGGCCATAAAAGGGCACGGCGGCCCCGAGCTCCGGATAGGCCACGGCTGCGGCATTGGCGACTCCTCCGCCATAACAGAAGCCGGTGATGCCGACTTTTCCGCGGGTGGCATCATGTTCCATCAGCCACTCGATGGCGGCGAAAAAATCATTCATGAGTTTTTCCGGGTCGACGGTCTGCTGCAATTCCCGGCCTTTGTCATCGTTGCCGGGATAGCCGCCCACCGAGGTCAGGCCGTCTGGGGCGAGGGCGATGAATCCCGCTTTGGCGAGGCGCCGGGCGACGTCCTCGATGTAGGGATTAAGCCCACGGTTTTCATGTACGACCACCACCGCCGGCACCTTGCCGCTGGCTTTCGCAGGGCGCACCCAATAGCCACGAACCTGCCCGTGACCCTTGGGCGAGGGGTAGGTGATGTACTCGGGAAGGATGTCCGGGTCGGTAAATTGCACCTGTTCGGCCAGCGCATAATTCGGGCTCAAGGCGGCGAGGAGGGCTGTGGCCGTCAAGCCGCCCAAGGTGAACAGCGCCGCACGATCAAGAAACGCTCGCCGGTTGATTTTGCCGTGGGCGTAGCAGTCGTAGAGTTCGAGCAGTTCAGGGGCAAAGTCTTTCGCCGTGAGACGGTCCATCTGCGTGCTTCCTGTTGGTTGATAAGGTCAGTGCTCCTGGGGCTAGGGCGCTTCTGTGGCGAGGGGGCTTGCCCCCGTTCGGCTGCGCAGCAGTCGCAAAGCCGATGCATGCGGTATGCCTGTCAGAACGAGTAGTGTTTTTGGGACTGCTTCGCAGTCCAACGGGGGCAAGCCCCCTCGCCACAGAAGCCTCTAGCCACAGGAATCCAGCCACAGAAATTCTCTAGCCACAGGAGCCCCCAGGTCATGAACAGACGATTGCTCTAGAGACGGCCGTGAAACGCCGCGTCGAAAATTTCTGCCGCGCCAGTTCGTGTCAACGGCAACGGGTTGCCGCCGGCGCAAGGGTCGACAATCGCCATGTCTGCGATCAGATCGGCCTGCTTGTCATCCACCCCCAGTTCAAACAGCGTATGGGGCACGCCGATGTCTTTGCGCAGCTTGAGGACGAAGGCCAGAAAGCTGTCGAAGCCTGGGGAGGGCAGACGCAAATAAGCCGCCAGGCGAGTGATGCGTTCCTCGATAGCCGGGCGGTTGAACTTCAGCACATAAGGCATGAACGTGGCATTGGTCATTCCGTGGTGGGTGTCGTATAGCGCGCCCACCGGATGGGCGAGTGCGTGCATGCCACCCAGGCCTTTCTGGAAAGCGGTGGCGCCCATCGCCGCAGCTGCCAACATTTGCGCGCGCGCGTCGAGGTCGGAGGGGGTGTGTACGGCGCGTACCAGCGCATTGGCCACCAGGCGCATGCCTTCCACCGCAATGCCTTCGGCCATCGGATGAAAGCCGGGGGCGCAGTACGATTCCAGGCAATGGGCAAACGCATCCATGCCGGTGCCAGCGGTGACTTTTGCCGGCATGCCGACGGTGAGGGCCGGGTCGCTGATGACCACCCGCGGCATCATTTTCGGGTGAAAGATGATGCGTTTGGTGTGCGTACGCTCGTCGATGATCACCGCCGCACGGCCCACCTCGGAACCGGTGCCGGCGGTGGTCGGCACCGCAATGACCGGGGCGATGCTGCTTTCGTCGGCGCGTGTCCAGTAGTCGCCGATGTCTTCAAAATCCCAAACCGGTCGGGTCTGGCCACTCATGAACGCGATGAGCTTGCCCATGTCCAGGCCACTGCCACCGCCGAAGGCGACCACGCCATCGTGTTGGCCGGCGCGCCAGGCGTCGAGTCCTCCTGCCAGATTGGCTTCGATCGGATTCGGCTTGAGGTCGCTAAACAGCGCTACACCAAGGCCGGCAGCGCGCAAGGATTCCATCGCCGCGGTGGTGATCGGGGCACGCGCCAGGCCGCTGTCGGTGACCAGCAACGGTCGCTGGATCCCTTGGCTGCGGCAGACCTCGGCCAGTTCGGCGATGCGGCCAACGCCGAAGCGGATGCTCGTGGGGTAGTTCCAGTTCGCGGTCAGGCTCATGGCTCAGATCTCGTGGCGCAGATGGAAGGATTTCGCGCGGGTCAGGTGTTCATAGCCAAGGCGCGACAGCGTGACGCCGCGCCCGCTGTTTTTCACCCCGGTCCAGGCCAGGGCCGGGTCCAGATAATCGCAGCGGTTCATGAATACGGTGCCGGTGGCGATCTCGTCGCCGATGCGTTCGGCGGCGGCGAGGTCTTGCGTCCAGATAGAAGCGCTGAGCCCGAACTCACTGTCGTTCATCAAGGCGATGGCTTCGTCGTCGCTGGTCACCGGCATGATGCCGACCACCGGGCCAAAGCTTTCCTCACGCATCACCGACATGTGATGGGTTACATCCACCAACACCTGCGGCGCGAGGTAGGCGCTGCCCGGTACATCGACGGGAAAGTCCCTTGGATCGATCAACGCGCGGGCCCCTTGTGCCAGCGCATCGGCGATCTGCCTGCGAACGAATTCAGCGGCGCTCGGCGTGACCAGCGGGCCGAGGGTGGTGGCTTCGTCCAGCGGATTGCCGAGTACGTATTGGCGGGTCAAGGCGACGAAGCGCTCGACAAAGGCCTGGTAAATTTTTTCATCGACATAGATACGTTCGACAGCGCAGCAACTCTGCCCGGAGTTGAAGAAACTGCCGTCCACCAGGTTTTCCACCGCATGTTCAAGGTTGGCGTCTGCCCTGACGTAGGCGGGGTCTTTGCCGCCGAGTTCCAGGCCCATGCCGAGAAAGCGGCCCATGGCGGCGGCTTCCATGGCTTTGCCGGCCCCGACCGAGCCGGTGAAATTCACCTGCTGCACGCGTCCTGAAGCGATGATCGCGGCGGTCTGCTGATGATCGAGCAGCATGTTATGGAACAGGCCTTCGGGCAGATGGGCGCGGCGAAAGGCCTCGGCGAAACGCTCGCCCACCAGCAAGGTTTGCGAAGCATGTTTGAGGATCACGCTGTTGCCCGCCATCAGCGCCGGGATGATCGTATTCACCGCCGTCAGATAGGGGTAATTCCACGGTGCGACGACCAGCACCGTACCCAACGGTTCACGTTTGATATAACGCCGAAAACCGGCGACAGGGGCAGGTTCAATCGCTGCCAATGCCTCAGGCGCAATGGCGATCATGTGCCGCGCGCGCTCTTCGAAACCGCGCAGCTCGCCAGCGCCGAAGCGTACCGGGCGGCCCATCTGCCAAGCCAGTTCCGGCACGATCTCGGCCTTCATCGCCAGCATTGCGTCCACGGCGGCGCTGCAAAACGCGGCGCGTTCGCTCAGTGGCCGGCGCTGCCATTGCGCCTGGGCCGCTGTGGCCGCCGTCAGAACCTGGTCGAGCTGCGCCGCATCGGCACGGCGGCGCTCGGCGTAGACCCGGCCATCGACCGGGGAGATGAGTTGAACGATCTCAGTCATGGTGTGTGCTCAATAGCGCTCGAAGCCGCGCTGCAATTCCCAGTCGGTGATGCGCCGGTCGTACTCTTTCTGTTCCCACTCGGCGGTGTGCACGTAGTGGTCGATCACTTCATCGCCGAACGCCTCGCGCAACATGCTCGAGGCCTTGAGCGCGGCGCAGGCCTCGCGCAGGGTTTTCGACACTTCAGGCAAGTGCTCGTCGAGGTAGGCATCGCCTTCGAAGGGTGGCGCCAGGTTGAGTTTCTCGTCGATACCGGCCAGCCCCGCGGCGATCAAGGCGGCGAAGGCAAGATAGGGGTTGAGGTCGGCACCACCGATGCGGCATTCGATACGGATGGCCTTGCTGCCTTCCGCGCATAAACGAAAGCCCGCCGTGCGATTGTCCCGGCTCCATACGGCCCGCGTCGGCGCGAAAGTGCCGGCCTGAAAGCGTTTGTATGAATTGATGTAGGGCGCCAGAAAACAGGTGATGTCGTTGGCGTATTTGAGCTGCCCGGCCACCCAGGAGCGCATCAGCTTCGACATGCCGAACTCGGCCTTGGGATCAAAGAACAGCGGCTTCTTGGCATTTTTGTCCCACAACGAATTGTGCACGTGGCTGCTGGAACCGGCGGCGTCATAGCGCCACTTGGCCATGAACGTGATCGCCTTGCCTTGCAGTTGCGCGATCTCTTTGCAGGCGTGTTTGATGATCACGTGGTGATCGGCCATGGTCAGGGCATCGGCATATCGGATGTTGATTTCTTCCTGCCCCGGCCCCCATTCACCCTTGGAGTTTTCCACGGGAATGCCGGATGCCTGCAGATGCTTGCGAATCGCCCGCAATACCGGCTCCTCGCGGGTGGTCTGCAAGATGTTGTAATCCTCGATGTAGTGTCCGGCGGTTTTCGGCTTGTGATAGTTGCGCTTGTGGATCGCTTCATAACTCTCGTCAAACAGATAGAACTCCAGCTCCGAGGCGAACATGCCGGTATAGCCGCGTTCGCGCAGGCGCTCGATCTGCTTTTTCAGGATCGCCCGCGGGCTGTGGGGCAGGTCGCGCCGATGGTGATGATCGAGCACGTCACAGAGCACCAGCGCCGTGCATTCCAGCCAAGGCACGCGACGCAAGGTGGCCATGTCGGGTTTCAGGACAAAGTCGCCATAACCTTTGCTCCAGCTGGCCGCGGCGTAACCCGGCACCGGTTCCATGTCGATGTCGTCAGCCAGCAGGTAATTGCAGCAGTGGGTTTCTTCATGGCCGCTGTCGATGAAAAACTCGACCTGGAATCGCTTGCCGACCAGTCGTCCTTGCATGTCGACCATGCAGACCAACACGGTATCGATTTCGCCAGAGGCAGCGGCGCGCTTGAGTGCATCAAAGCTGAGGAGGGGCTCGGTCATCACGTCAATCCTGCGTGAAAGGTTGGGCCTGTCTGAAATAGCTGTTGCAGACGCTCTCCAGAAAAAACCAAACCCTGCAGAATCGAGCATCGTGAGCAATGAGCTGCTGAAAGCTTAGCTTACTGTTGCCATGCGCAAGTTTCGGTCGGATGTGGACGGCGGTTATCTGACTTGAGCCATGGCCCGGATTGCGATGCCGGGCCATGGTTAACAGCGCTCGCCTCGGTTAATTCCCGCCCACCACCATCTGACTGAATGGCGCCACATAAGCCTGCAATGTCACCAGCCCGCCGACCAGAATCGCCAGCACCACGGAGTGGAAAAACACGTAGCGCAGGATTTCCCCTTCATGGCCGTACCAGCGGGTGGCGGTGGACGCGACCACGATCGACTGGGCATCGACCATCTTGCCCATGACCCCGCCGGAACTGTTGGCCGCCGCCATCAAGACCGGGCTCAGGCCCAACTGCTCGGCCGTTACCCGTTGCAAGCCGCCGAACAGTACGTTGGAGGCCGTGTCCGAGCCGGTCAGGGCAACACCCAGCCAGCCGAGCAACGTGCCGAACATGGGGTAGAAAATGCCCGTGGCGGCGAAGGCCAGGCCCATGGTCGCGTCCAGGCCCGAATAGCGGGTCAGGAAGCCCAAGGCAAGCATGGCCACAATCGTGATCAGCGAGTAGCGCACCACCCACAGCGTTCGCAGGTAATGGTGCAGCAGCTGCGGGATGGAATAGCCCATCAGCAGCCCGCCAAGGAGTGCCGCCAGCAAGATGCCGCTGCCGGTGCTGGTGAACCAGTTGAACTTGTAGATTGCGTCCTCGGTTTTAGCCACGGGCACCACGGGCGGGACCTTCTCGATCTGTTGGTGAATGGTGGTGAAGGTCAAGGTCGGGGCAAAGATCGGGTTCGCCTCGCGCATTGGCTTGCCCTGAGGATCGAGCTTGGCGGCGCTGGTTTGCGGATCTATCGCCGGGCGGGTATCGAACAGGTTTTTGAAGCTTTGGGTGCCCCAGGCAAAGACGAAAACCGTGAGGATGATCCACGGCAACCATGCCCGCATCACGGCAGGTTTTGCATCGCTGGCAAAGGTCGCGCTGGGTTTCTCGTCCGGGTCAGGCTCTACTCTGGAGTCGTCGGCCCGGCCGGACAACGCGGCGGAGGTATACACAGTGACCGGCTTCCAGACCTTCAGGAAACCGGTCAGGCAGGCCATGGAAATCAGCGCGGCGATCACGTCGACCAGCATCGGCCCGTGGTAGTTGGACACAAGAAATTGCGGTATGGCGAAGCTGACCCCGGCGACCAGGATCGCCGGCCAGATTTCCAGCATCTTGCGCCAGCCGGCGAAGGCCCAGATCAGCCAGAATGGGACGATCACCGAGAAAAATGGCAGTTGCCGGCCGACCATCATCGACAGCTCCATTTCATCCAGCCCGGTCACTTTGGCCAGGGTGATGATGGGCGTGCCCAAGGCGCCGAATGCCACGGGTGCAGTATTGGCGATCAACGCCAGGCCAGACGCCGCCAGGGGCGAAAAGCCCAGCCCGATCAGAATGGCCCCGGTCACCGCCACGGGGGTGCCGAAACCGGCGGCTCCTTCGAAGAAAGCGCCGAAGCAGAAGGCAATCAGCAGCAGTTGCAGACGTCGATCGTCAGTGATGCGCGCCAGGGAATCTTGCAGCACTTTGAACGACCCGTTCTCGGTCGTCAGCCGGTGCAGGAAGATGATGTTGAGCACGATCCAGCCAATCGGCAGCAGACCGTTGGCGGCACCGTAAAGTGCGGCCGAGCCCGCCATGTTCGCCGGCATGCCGAAGGCAAAAATCGCAATCAGCAAAGCCGAGCCCAGGGCCAACAATGCTGCCAGGTGCGCCTTGATGTGGAAAAACGCCAGGGAGGCCAGCATCACCACCACCGGCACCGCCGCCATGATGGTTGAGAGCATCGGGTTATCGAAAGGGTCGTAGATTTGCTGCCAGACCATGTTCCACCTCTGCTTTTTATTGTTGGTAGCGCAGACCCCCGTGGGGGAAGGTGGTTTGGAGTATAGGTGGCATTACGCTGCTGTCCTGGGGGGCCAGCCGTTCAGGTTTCGAGGCCGACTCCAGTGCGTGCGCTCCTTTCAACCATCGCCACAATCGTTACGAAAAGTTCGTCCTGTGCCTGCACTGGCGTGATCTCGCCAGTCGCGGCGGCATGGGACAGCGCCTCGGCTGCACCGAGCATCGCCCGAAGACTCGCTGGCGCGATTTCACCGGTTCCGGCAAAGGGGAGAAGGGCGTTGCGGCACTTGTCCAGGAAGATCGCTTCGTACTCGCGCTTGATCTTTTCCAGTTCGGGCGAGCTGGTCAACGCCGCGATCACGCCGGGTATCTCGCGGCCCTGGAGAAGAACGCAATCAACATATGAAGACGCGATGACCATTGCCTTGCTCGCCAGCGTCGGTTCACTGGTTTGAAGCGCGGCGTCCATAAGCGCGGTCTGATGCGCGTCGAACTCCTGATAAAGCGCCGCCAGCAACCCGGGGCGGGTGGTGAAATGATCGTAAACCACCGGTTTGGTCACCCCCGCCTGTTCGGCGAGCCGGCCCAGGGTCAACGCTTCCGTGCCTTCCTCTCGAACGAGCTGCCAGGCCACATCCAGCAATTGGCGCTGGCGCTCTTCACGCGACATCCGGCGACGTGGTTGCGGGCTGGAATTCTGCTCAGGTGTTTCGGTGCTTGACATGCTTATGTACCAAAAGTAGCTTACTGATCGTAACTTACCAAGAGTATATAAGGCTCGTCTCTAGCCCTCAATCACTCATTCCGTAGCAGGAGTTTTCGACATGCACGCACTCATTGTTGTCGCTCACCATGATCTACAGTCGCTCACCCATAGCCTCGCCAGGCAGATCGGCGAAGGTGTATGCGCAGCTGATTCCGATAACTCTTTCGAGATCGCGGACCTTTGGACGCAAGGATTCGATCCGAGATTCGGCGCGGCCGATCTCGCCGTCCATCATCGGGAAGCACCGCCCCCCGCCGATGTGGCCGCCGAGCAGGCGCGAATCGATGGCGCCGATGCGCTAGTGCTGGTGTATCCGGTTTATTGGTGGTCGATGCCGGCGCTGCTTAAAGGCTGGATCGATCGGGTGTTCGCCAACGGCTGGGCATTCGATTTCAGTGCGGATGCCAAGTTGGAGAAGAAGCTTCGCCATCTGCAGGTTCACCTTGTGGGCGTTGGTGGCGCCGACGCGGGAACCTATGCGCGCCATGGTTATGCCGATGCCATGAAAACGCAGATCGACCATGGGATCTTCGATTATTGCGGTGCCAGCGTTGTGACGTCCGAGCTGCTATTCGAATCGGAAATCCAGGAGCCGACGGTTCACCTGGAGGCTGCGCGGGTGATCGGTCGTGATCTTTTCGGTACATCCAGACGCAGCGACGCGGCCCAGGATGTTCATCTTTGCCAACCGGCCAGCGCCAATGCTTTTTGACAGACAAAAAAAGAGCCTCGAAGCTCTTTGATGGGGAGGAAGTAGAGCCAGAGGCTCAAGATGCGCATGAAACAAGTGGTGAGCTTATTGGGGTTCAGTTCACTCACCACCTACGCAACGGCTTTAAACCTCCAACCGCTACGTACCAACATCGTAAGAAGCCGGTGGCTGGCACTCAAGTACCATTAGTCTAATCCCCCCGGCCAACCGGCCTGGCGCAGGGCTTTGAGCAAGGTGTTGGCATCCAGGCCCGGCACCGTATGGCCGTTGCCTTCGGTGGTGTTCGAGGCCAGCAGGGCGTTGATGATGGCTTCTTCCACGGCTTCGGTGGCGGCCAGGAACAGTTCGCTGATGTGGTCGTTGTTGACCATCCTCAGGTGATCGCAAGTAGGCGCGCCTTTGCCTTCATAGGCGGCCGGCGGCACGTGCTGATTGCCGGTGGCGAAGGCCACGAAAATGTCGCCGCTGTGGTCTTCATTGCCGCCACCGGTGCGGGCCAGGCCGAGGCTGGCACGTTGCGCGAGGCGCGTGCATTGGTGTGGCAAAAGAGGCGCGTCGGTGGCCAGGCAGACGACGATGGAGCCCATGCCCGGATGGGGCAGGGAGGCTTTGAGGAAGGGCGAGTCGACCTGTTCCATGTAACGCCCTACCGGGTAACCGTCGACGCGTAATTCGTGACGAATGCCGTGGTTGGCCTGGACGATTGCGCCGACGGTCCAGCCTCCTTGAGCGCTATTCAGCCGTCGCGAGGCGGTGCCGATCCCGCCCTTGAATTCATGACAGATCATCCCGCTGCCACCGCCCACCGCGCCTTCGATGACCGGGCCGCCGACGGCTGCGCGTAGCGCTTCGGCCACATGTTCAGGACGTACATGAAAACCATTGATGTCGTTGAGCAAGCCGTCGAACGTTTCCAGCACCACGGGCATGTTCCAGTAAAGGCGCCCATCGTCGGGTTGCTCCTGACGATCCAAAACGATCAGTGCATCGCGCACGATGCCCAGGCTATGGGTGTTGGTGAAGGCAATCGGGCTGGTCAGCAGGCCGGCCTCGCGAATCCACTCAAGCCCCGTGGCGTCGCCATTACCGTTGAGCACATGGACGCCGGCGAAGCATGGCTGTTGATTGGCGGAACCGTCACGCGGCTCGATCAGCGTGACACCGGTATGGATGTCGCGGCCGCTGGCGGTTCGTCCTCGCACATTGCTGTGGCCGACCCGTACGCCGGGCACATCGGTGATGGCGTTGAGGGGGCCGGGTTGCAGTTGGCCGAACTGAATGTTCAGGTCGCGGGCACGTGGTTTCATGGTGGTTCTCATGTTCGATTGGTCTGAAAAAAGAGGGCTTGTTGGCCCGAAGGTAAGGAACCTGTGGGAGCGGCGGTGCGGCGATCCGACTTGCCCGCGAAAGCGGTGTGTCTGACGGCATCAATATTGACTGTGCCGCAGCCTTCGCGGGCAAGCCCGCTCCCACATGGATTGCATAGGATCACTGACCGTTTTTCACGGCGCTCCAGACGCGAGTGCGCACGCGCTCGGTCGCCTTGGGCAGAGGTTCAAGGGTGAACAGCTTGGCCAAGGCCTCGGCCGGCGGGTAAATGGCAGGGTTGTTGCGAGTCGCCTCGGCCACCAGGCTGGTCGCGCTACGATTGCCGTTGGGGTAGGACAGATGGTCCGTGACCGGGGCAATGACTTCGGGACGCATCAGGTAGTCGATGAACGCCAGGCCTTGCTGCGGATGCGGCGCGTCCTTGAGCAGCACCAAGGTGTCGAACCACACCGGCGCCCCTTCCTTCGGCAGGCTGTAGGCGATCTTCACACCATTGCCTGCTTGTTCGGCGTTGGTCTTGGCTTCCAGCATCGCGCCGGACCAACCCACCGCCACGCAGATGTTGCCGTTGGCCAGATCGCTGATGAATTTTGAAGAGTTGAAGTAGGCAATATGCGGGCGCAGCTTGAGCAGTAGCGCCTGGACTTTCTTGTAGTCCTCGGGGTTGGTGCTGTTGGGCGGCAGGCCCAGGTAATGCAGCGCGACCGGCAGCATCTCCGAAGGCGAGTCGAGCATCGCCACGCCGCACTCGCCGAGCTTGGCCAGGTTCGCTTCGTTGAACACCAGCTCCCAGGAGTCCACCGGCGCCTTGTCGCCCAAGGCGGCGCGGACTTTGTCGACGTTGTAGCCGATGCCGTTGGTGCCCCATAGATACGGCACAGCGTACTGGTTACCCGGATCGTTGTTGGCCAGTTTCGCCAGCAGCGCGGTATCCATGTTTTTGTAGTCAGGCATTTGCGCGCGAGGCAGTGGTGCAAGCGCCCCGGCCTTGATCAGCGTCGGCAGGCTGAAATTGCTGGCCACCACCACGTCGTAACCGCTGCGGCTGGTCAGCAGTTTGCCTTCCAGGACTTCGGCGCTGTCGAAGGTGTCGTAAACCGGCTGGATCCCCGTGTCGCGCTTGAAATCCTGCAAGGTGTTGGGGCCGATGTAGTCGTACCAGTTATAGACGTTCACGGTGGGGGCGTCGGCGGCGATCGCCGAAAGCGAAGCGCACAAACAGGCGCCCAGTCCCAGGTTGATATGCGAGCGATGACCACTCATGATGCGGCACTCCTGGCCTGCTGCAGGCCGGTGATGATCAGGTGCTTGCAGCGTATCGGCAGGCGGGGGACTCACCCATTCCCATCATGGGTTACTCGAAAGGGGTAGGGCGTGGACGCGTTGCTCAAGGAATTGCCGGTGCACCAAGGGTTGGCGCGGGTCTTTGCGGCGTTGGGTCAGGACGGGTTCTGGCGTGCGCTGGTGGACACGCTACGGCTATTGGTGCCGATGGATAACGCGCTGGTCGCGGTAATGCGATCGGGGCGAGTGCCACGGCTGCTGATTGATTTCGACGCTAAGGGCGGCGCCGACGAGCATGAAGAACTGGCGGACTACAGCGCCGGCATGTACCTGCTCGATCCGTTCTACCAGGCCGCTTGTGCCGGTATTGCCGATGGCTTGCACAGCCTGGCCGCCGTGGCTCCCGACCAGTTTCAGCAAAGCGAGTATTACCTGAGCTACTTCCGCTCGGTGGTGGGTCGCGACGAGTTGCAGTTCATGGTCAACGTCGACGACGCGGTGCTCGGTTTATCGTTGGGGCGCTCGACGACGTTCACCCTTGAAGAGCAGGGCCGTCTGCTGTGTGTGCGTGATTGGGTGCTGGCGGCCATGCGCCGTCACCTGCAACTGATGCCCCCGGAAGGGCCGACCGCCGAGGCCGTGGCTGGCGACTTGGCGACCCTGCTAGATCGCTTCGATGCGCGTTTGTCGGTGCGCGAAGTCGAAACGGCGCGGCTGATTCTCCAGGGCTTCTCCAGCAAAGCCATCGCCCAGCAACTGGGTATTTCCCCGGAAACGGTGAAGGTGCATCGGCGCAATCTCTATCACAAGCTCAATGTCAGTGGGCATGGAGAGTTGTTTGCGCTGGTGTTGCAGCCGCGTTGAACGTCAAAAGATCGCAGGCTTCGCCAGCTCCTGCATTTACCGTATGCAACCTCAATGTAATGGGTGTACCCAACCCCCGTAGGAGCTGCCGAAGGCTGCGATCTTTTGATCTTTTGATCTTTTGATCTGCAACTACCCCAGCTTGAACACCAACGCCTTCAACCCGCACTCAACATCGGCATCCGGAAACTCCGGCGGATTTTCCAACCGCTGCTCAAACCGCAAGCTCGGCGCTTCGCGGGTGACGCCGTCGATGAGGAAGTCCGCACCGAAAGCCGGATCGTTCATGCAAGCCAGCACCGTGCCCTGTGGGCTGAGCAATTCCGGCAGGCGGCGCAGCACGCGCTGGTAATCCTTGGTCAGCAGAAAACTGCCTTTCTGAAAGGACGGCGGGTCGATGATCACCAGGTCATATGGGCCCTTGCCGATCACCTTGCCCCAGGACTTGAACAGGTCATGGCCGAGAAAACTCACCTTGCTCAAGTCATGCCCATTGAGCCGATGATTGTCGCGGCCACGGCTCAGGGCTGAGCGAGCCATGTCCAGATTGACCACATGTGTAGCGCCACCCGCAATGGCGGCCACCGAAAACCCGCAGGTATAGGCGAACAGGTTCAACACCCGCTTGCCATCAGCATTGGCCCGCACCCAATCGCGGCCGTAGCGCATGTCGAGGAACAGGCCAGTGTTCTGTTTGCGGCCCAGGTCCACGCGATAATGCAGGCCGCCCTCGGTGATCGTCATCTCCTCGATTGGCTCCCCGAGCAGCCATTCGGTGGTGCTTTCCTGCAGGTATCGATGTTGCAGCAGCAAGGTATGTGCGCCGGATGTCGTCCAGGCAGGCGACTGCGTGATCGCCATCAGCCGCTGCTTCAAATCGTCCAGTTGCGACGCTTGCGGTTCCTTGAACACGCAGACCAGCACCACGCCCTGCAGCCAGTCGACGGTCAATTGCTCCAGCCCCGGCCAGCAGCGGCCACGGCCGTGGAACAGCCGACGGGTTTCGGCGGGCGCAGCCGCAAGCGCAGTCAGCAAATGGTCGTGGAGGACGGAGAGGGCATCTGGGTTCATCGGGCAAGGTCGGCCATGAAAAGGGGGCGGCATTTTAACCACAATTCGCCCCCACGAACGAACAGCGCGCGTTTACCAATCCACCGAATAGCTGACCGCCAATCGACGCCCTTCGGCATGAGGATAAGGCGCGGCCGCATTGGCCTGCATGTAGAGCGTTTCGTAGTTGCGATCGCTCAAGTTATAGACGCCCATGTCCAGTTTGCCCACCGGCAGCTCCACGCCGGCCAGCAGGTCGACTGTGGTATAGCCTTCGATTTTACGGCCGTTGCCATCCTTGAAACCGGCGTCGTAGCTGTCCAGGCGCATCGCCTGTAACCGCAAGTTGTAGTCGTCCTGCTCATAGGCGACGAAGGCGGTGGTTTTGGCCGGAGAGATGCGCGTGGCCGGCAGGTCGAGCCATTCGCCGTTCTGACGGGTTTCACCTTTGGTCCAGGCGTAGGTTCCGCCCAGCGACCAGGCTTGATCGAGGTGATAAGTCAGGCTGGTCTCGACACCGCGCACGCGTTCTTTCTGATCGATCAGCCGTTGCGCACGGGTGACGGAGTCGTAGTATTGCGTCACGTCCGAGCGGTTCTCGAACAGGGTGACGTTGGCCTGCAACGACTCCCAGTCACCGCGCCAGCCGAGTTCGTAACTGTCGACCTTGATCGCCTGAGCGTTGAGGTCCTGGATGTTGTAGCTGCCGCGCACATCACGCAGAAAGCGCTGCACATCGGGCAGCGAGAAGCCTTGGCTGAAGTTGACGAACACATCCTGCGCGCTGCTGATGTGGTAGACCGCACCGAGGTTGTAAAGGGTGTCTTCGTACTTCAGCGTGCCGCCGGGCAGCACTTCGGACACGCCCGCTTGCCAAATGCCGCCAAAGGCGATGCTGTCGGCCACATCGCTGTGAATCCACTCGTGCCGCGCACCGCCGCGCAGGGTCCAGTCGCCGATGTCCCAACTCGATTGAGCAAAAAGTGCCGTGGTGTTGGTTTCAATGTCCGGGCCGAAGGCGTAGCGCTCGCCTGTCGGCGTGTAGGCCAAGCCGTCGACGCGATAACGGTCGCCGTGCTGGCTGATTTGTTCGTTCTGGAAGTCGGCGCCCCAGACCAGGTTGCCGGTGGCGCTGCCAATCGAGGGCAGGGGGCTTTCCACGGCGGTGCGCAGGCCATAGACCTCGGCTTCGCTCTCGGACGCCACGACCCCGGCGTTGGCACCCCAGTTGTAGGGGAAAAACCGCGCCTGCTGTTTGCGCCAGTAGCTTTCCACCATCAAGTGCTGGCCGAACAGATCGCGATCGCTGTAATTGAAATTCACGGCCTGGTTATGGGTGAACGGCTGGTCGCTCAATTGCAAGCCTTTGATCGCGACCGACTCGCCATTGCGAGAGCCGGCCACATAGCCGGTGTCTTGCTTGTCCTCATATTCCTGCACCGACAGACTCAGGCGTCGATCGTCATCCAGATCGAAGCCGAATCTGGCGTGCAGGTCATGGCTCTCGGTGTCCATGTTGCTGCCCTGAAACGCTTCCTGGGCGATGCGGTTGCCGTTGCCATCGAACTGGTCGTTGCGCTGTAACAGGTCGGCGGACACGTACCAGTCGAAGGCGTTCTGGCGCCCGGTCACGCTCTGGAACACTTCGTAGGCAAAACCTTTGCGATTGAGGTTGTCGGCGGTGCTGAGCCCTATGCGGCTACTCATCGCCAGGGGTTGCCCCTCGTTACGCTTGGTGATGACGTTGATGATGCCGCCCGAGGCGCCCGCGCCATAGAGGCTGCTGGCACTGGAGACCACCTCGATGCGTTCGATACTCGACGGCGCGATACTGTTGAGCTGGCGTGAAACGTCGCGACTGGCGTTCTGCGAAACGCCGTCAATCAGCACCAGCACGTTACGTCCGCGAATGGTCTGGCCGTAGTTGCTCATGGTGCCGGAGGAGGGCGCCAGACCGGGCACCAGCGTGCCGAGAATATCGGCTACCTTGCGCCCTGCAGCCGATTGTTGCGCGATCTCCTTTGCTTGAATCAACTGCACGGTGCCGGGAATCGAGGCGATGCTGGCCTCGCTGCGTGTGGCGGACACCACGGTGTCGGACAGAGCCAGCGAACCGCTGCCCAGTTCCAGCGGTGCCGGAGCCGGTTGTAGCGTGACGCTGTTTTTACCGCTGAAGCGCCATTGCAGGCCACTGTCGCGCAACAGGTTATTGAGTGCCTGTTCGGTGCTGTAATCGCCCTTGAGCGACGGCGCCGTTTTGCCACGCAACAGCGCCGCGTCGACGCCGATCGACAGCCCGGTCTGCGTGGCCAGCGCAGTCAGTGCAGTGTCCAGCGGCTGGCTCCCCAGTTCGAAGTGATAAGTGCCTGTCGCGGAGTCGGCGAAGGCCGGAACGGCGCAGCCCAAGGCAAGTGCCAGAGCGCTCAGGCGAAAGAAAGAAAAAGTCTGGTGGGTCATTGTTGTTGCTCATGGAATCGACTGTATTAACTCCAATGACCGGGCTGAAATGAAATCGGGCAGTTGTCTTGAAGATATTTTTTTGGGAGCGCCGCCGTTTGCTCGGGTGCCCCCCCGTAGGAGCTGCCGCAGGCTGCGATCTTTTGATCTTTGACGGTCTCCTTATCGCCACAAATCAAGATCAAAAGATCGCAGCCTGCGGCAGCTCCTACAAAAGCCGATCGGGCTCAGAGCTCAGCGCCGCCGCACCTGCACCAGGTATTTGCTGTAGGTCTCGATACGAATCGGCAAGGCCGCCTGCAACAAGGCCAGTGCGGCATCGCTGTCTTGTGCGGGCAGCACGCCGGTGAAGCGCAGGGTTTGCAGTTGCGCATCCGACGCCCAGATAACTCCCCGACGATGCCGATCAATTTCGGCCAGTACTTCGGGCAGCGGCCTGTCGTGGAAAATCAGCCGGGCGGGGAGCGAAGCGGTTGCCTGCGTGGCGGGCGCCATCCAGTTCTGCACGGGCAGCCACTGACCTACGGCGATCGCCGCCGGCAACACCAGGGCTGCGCCTATCAGGCGGGCGCGACGGGGCCGGGCTTTTGGTGGTGGAGAGAAGGATTGCCAAAGCTGCTGAAGTTGTTCGAACAGTTGCGCATGGCGCACATCGGCAGCATACCAGGCGTTGAATTCGGCCAGAACTTCAGGTGAGGGCACCTCGTCGAGACGCACCAGCCAATGGGCCGCTTGCTCGCGGATCTGATCCTGGCTGAGAAATTCAGTCATCGCTCAACCCTTCGGGCAAGGCGTCGAACAAACGGGCATGGCAGTGGGCGAGCGACTTCGCCAGGTACTGCTTGACGCTGCTTTCGGAAACTTGAAGGTGCCTGGCAATGTCGGCATAGGAACAGCCATCGACACGCGCCATCAGAAAAGCCTTGCGCGGTTTCTCTTCCAGTTCTTCGAGCAACAGCAGCAGAACTTTGCCGAGCAATTGGCGCACGGCAATGATCTGTTCCGGGCCTTGTTGGGCCTGCTGATCGAGTAGAACGACCATGCTGCGCAGGGTTTCTTCTTCGACCCGGCGGCGATGATACTGATTGATCAACAGACGATTGGCTGCCACCAGCAGATAAGCCCGAGGTTCCTGCAATGTCGGCAAAGCATCCAGGCCCAGCAGTTTGACGAAGGTGTCATGGGCCAGGTCAGCGGCATTGTCGGGGCAGCCGAGCTTTTTGCGCAGCCAGCCGAACAGCCAGCCATGATGCCCACGGTAAAGCTCGGAAAGAGACGAAGCGGACTGACCCGACACGACGAAACCTCGAACGAAGATAATTCGCAAATGGGAAGTTGTTGCAATTGCGAATGCTGTCATGTTGCTGCGCGACGTTCAAGTCTGATGCGATGAGCCAAAGACCGATGAAAACCGAAAGGGTCGCAAAGAATGCGTTTCAGCTGATTTCGTCGTCCGGTTGTATCAAAAATGAATTTCCACGAAGTCCGCTGCTCATACCTGTAGGTGGTGGATTTGAGCCTGCGAAACTATTTACACAATCAGGGAGTGGCACAGTCATGGGTCCAGTATCAACGGCGGGCGCGCACTTGTCTGACGGATTGATTCTTGTGGTGGAAGACGACCCGTTGATTCTGGAGTTTCTTTGCGAAATTCTTCAGGAGGAAGGCTTTGCGGTTGAACCAAAGATCAGCGCGGACGCCGCGTCGCAGTTTCTGGAGCAGCATGCGCCGGAGGTCGGACTGTTGCTAACGGACATCACCATGCCGGGCAAACTCAATGGCGCGGACCTGGCCAATCAGTTCGGCGACCGTTGGCCAGACAAACCGATCATGATCATGTCCGGCTTCGAAACCCCGAAAAGCTCCGGGGTCAAGCATCCGGTTGCGTTCATCAAGAAACCCTGGGCGGTGGGACAGTTGCTCGATTGTGTACAAAACGCCCTGCATTCGAACCGGACCGCGTAGGAGCTGCCGCAGGCTGCGATCTTTTGATTTTGCCTTTAAAAACGAAGATCAACCGATCGCAGCCTGCGGCAGCTCCTACGTGGGTGATGTACATTGCCTGACAACATTCGCCTGGTTCTGGAAATCGCCCTTTGTCCATTCAAGCCTCCGTGTTCAACACCTCGTACCGCGCCTTTCTGTTCGATATGGACGGAACTGTCCTCAATTCCATCGCCGCCGCCGAGCGGATCTGGACCACCTGGGCCCGGCGTCACGGTGTCGATGTCGATACCTTCCTGCCGACCATCCACGGCGCTCGCGCCATCGACACCATCAACCGCCTGGCCTTGTCCGGTGTAGACGCTGAAGCTGAAGCCGCATGGATCACCGAGGCGGAAATCGGCGATGTGGAAGGGATTGTCGAAGTGGCCGGCGCGGCGAGTTTTCTCAGATCGCTGCCCGCCAATCAATGGGCCATCGTCACCTCGGCGCCACGGGCGCTGGCCTTGCGCCGAATGGCGGCGGCAGGCATTCCCGAGCCTTTGGTGATGGTCACTGCCGAAGACGTCAGCGCCGGCAAACCCGACCCTGCGGGGTATCGGCTGGCCGCCAGTCGGTTAGGAGTCGAACCCACCGAGTGCCTGATCTTCGAAGATGCCGCCGTGGGGATTCGCGCAGGTGAAGCGGCGGGCGGCCACGTCATGGTCATCACCGCGACCCATGTTCATCCGTTCCAGACCCCGCATGCCACCCTGGCGGGTTATGACTCGGTCGAGGCGCGAGTGGATCTCAACAGCCAGATCAGCCTGTACACAATTTAATGTGGGAGCGGGCTTGCTCGCGAAAGCGGTTCATCATGCAACATTGATGTCGACTGATACACCGCCTTCGCGAGCAAGCCCGCCCACAGTAGATTGTGGTGGGTTCACATGACTGAATTCACAAAAAACATGTAGGAGCTGCCGCAGGCTGCGATCTTTTGATTTTGTTCCCTGACAATATTGCTCAAGAATCAAAGATCGCAGCCTGCGGCAATGGTTGTCCGGCCATTCGACGCGGTACCGCGTTATCGCACAACGGTAGCCGCAGTGCTGGGTGAACTAAGCTTGGATAAGGATGGTTCCATCTATTCACTCCCGGCGCGTTGAACATCCCGCTGGGCCGGGAGCGTCACAAGGAGCACACGATGCTTCACATCAGAACGCCCCTGATTCTGCACCCCGGCCTGTCGACCCCGACCCGGCGAATCTGGCTCAAGCTGGAAAACCTGCAACCCAGCGGCTCATTCAAACTGCGCGGCATGGGCCTGCTGTGCAGTCAGGCCGCGGAGCAGGGCAAGCGCAAAGTGGTCTGTCCTTCCGGAGGGAATGCGGGGTTGGCCACCGCCGTGGCCGCCGCCAGCCTGGGGCTGAAAGCCTGCATCGTGGTGCCGAACACCACCCCGCAAACCACTCGCGCAAGGATCAGGAAAACCGGTGCCGAGGTGATCGTCCATGGCAAGGTCTGGGACGAAGCCAATCAACGGGCGAAAGAACTCGCAAAGGGCGCAGACACCGAATACGTGCCCGCCTTCGATCATCCGGTGCTGTGGGAAGGGCACAGCACGATGATCGATGAAATTCTCGAGGACTGTCCTCAGGTCGATGTGTTGGTGACGTCGGTGGGCGGCGGAGGGTTGCTGGCGGGCCTGCTCACTGGACTGATCCGTCATCAGCGCATGGATTGTCGAATCGTTGCTTGCGAAACCCGGGGCGCGGCGTCTTTCGCGGCTGCCATCCGTGCCGGCCACCCGGTCAGATTGCCGCGCATCGATACCGTCGCCACCTCACTTGGCGCAGCGCAGGTGGCGGCCTGGCCGGTGCAACACATCCTCGATTTTGCGCATGAATGCGTGGTGCTCAGCGATGATGAGGCGATCATGGGCGTGGTCCGTTACGCCAACGACTTGCGCCAGTTGGTCGAGCCGGCGTGTGGCGTCTCATTGGCGGTGGCATACCTCGACCATCCGGCGATCGCCAAGGCCCATGATGTGGTGATTGTGGTGTGCGGTGGCGTCAGTATCAGCGCGCAATTGGTCGCCGGCTGGGCGCGGCTGTCCGCTGGGGCACAAACAACCTAGGGCCCGGACACTATCCCGGTGTCGCGAGCCCACGGCTGACTGTTACAGGTTTCAGCGACCGGACCTTTATTGAGCGAGGATCGCTTTGGCCAGGTCTTCATCACTGGCCTGGAGGTCAGGGTGATCTTGTCGAATTTGCTGCAACACCGACTCCAGGTAAGCGCCGCGAATCGTACCGCCACTTGCCACGAAGCTAGAGGCGTCATCCCGGGCGGGAATCACGATTTTGTCATCTTTGAATGTCGAGTACAGCGATGCGGAGATACCGGCCGAAGTGGCGACATCTTTTGCCTCTACATCGGCCATGGCCGAACCAACGGGCAAACAAAGCACTAGTGAAGATATGAGCAATAGACGGCGCATGACGGCGTCCTCCGAAGCGGAAAGGAAATAACACATAATTTAGGATGCCTGACGGTGCCCAGGAGTTCCCTGCCGATTCGATACTGCATTCCTGTGTAACAGCTGGCGAAGCCTGCGTCCGGCTGCGCAGCAGTCGTGAATTCAGGCACTGCGGCCTATCAGGTAAACCGCATGGGCATGTTTTACGACTGCTTCGCAGCCGAACGCAGGCTTCGCCAGCTGCTACACAGGTCGCCGCGAAGCTGCCGGTTATCAGTGTCTGCAAATGCCATTCAAGGCGAGCGCTATTCTTGGCAATGCGCCCATCGATATGGGAGACCTCTGATGATCAACGTACGCACTGCCCGCATGCTCGCCGATTACAGGCGCTGGGCCGATCAGCGACTCTTCGACAGCCTCATGGCGCTGCCACCCGAAGAGCTCAACCGCAAACGGGTGTCGGTGTTCAACAACATCATCGGCACCTTGAACCATATCTACGTGGTCGACTGCATCTGGCAGGCGCATCTGGAAGGGCGCGGCCACGGCTTCAAAACCACCCATGGGTTGCTTCATCCCGAGCTCACCGAGCTGCGACTGGTGCAGCAGGAGATCGATCAATGGTTTTGTGGATGGAGTTCGGCCCAGACCGAAGACTCGCTGGATAAGCCCATCGAATTCACCTCGGTTTCGGGCGAAAACGGGGTCATGAGCGCCGGCGCGATACTGTTGCACGTGGTCAACAACGCCAGCTTTCACCGAGGCTGGGTGGTCCAGATGTACTGCGAGATACCGGCCATGCCGCCAATCACCGACCTGCCGGTGTTTCTGCGCGAGGTTCCGGGGTATTGAGTCAAACCCTGCAGTTCCCGACCCAAACGAATCTCCTGTGGGAGCGGGCTGGCCCGCGATAGCGGAGTGTCAGGCGACATAGATTTCTCTGTCCGGCCGCCATCGCGGGCAAGCCCGCTCCCACAGGTTACGTGTCAGTTCAGGAGATTTTGATCAGGCCTGAGCAATCAGGCTCTGCCAGCAATCGTGGTTCGAAGAAAAGCTGCTCGGCGATGTTTGGTAATGAAAGCCAGGCGCGTCCGCAGACGCTGTTGCAGGATTCCGATGGCTGCGCCTGCGGCACTGGCACGTTCTGCACCGGGCCAAGAGGCGGGGTATATTGCCTGACGCCCAGCGGCAACAAGAGCTACAAGCGCAAATGATTGGTTTAGCGCAATGCATAAAACCCGCCGATATGGCTGGCTCCTTGCAAACTGCATGATCCTGAGAAGTTCATTGTTTTCAACTATTTGAAATAGAACGATTTATTTAAGTAGTGCGACTGGCACGGTGACTGCAATTGCTCGTTTGACGAGTTGTAATACCTGCCTGGAGCACTATCACAATGAACAGATCCTCTGATGGTTTTTATCCTGTCGCAGATGAGTTCAGCACGCTCTCGGGCGTGTCCTGGGCCGCTATCTTCGCCGGTGCCGCGGCGGCTGCGGCGTTGTCGCTGATCCTCGTTTTGCTGGGGTTTGGCCTGGGTTTCGCGGCGGTTTCGCCGTGGGTCCATGAAGGCGTCAGCGCCAAAAGCCTGGGTATCTCGACGATTGTCTGGCTGGCCTTTACCCAGATCGTGGCGTCCGGGCTCGGCGGCTACATCGCCGGTCGCCTGCGGGTGAGATGGGCCTACTTGCATAGCGATGAAGTTTACTTCCGTGACACTGCCCACGGCTTCCTGGCTTGGTGTATCGCGACGCTGGTGACCGCGACCCTGGTGGTCGGCTCGGTCAGCAACATCGTCAGCGGCGGCGTACAGGCCGGGGCGACAGTCGCCGGTGGTGCCGCCAGCGCCATGACCCAGGCTGCCGGCAGCGCGGTCGGTAACACCGACGATGACCCGTACGGTTACTTCATCGACAGCCTGTTTCGCGATGATCGGCCTGTCGCCGTCAGCGAAGACGCGGTCAATGGCACCGTCACCCGGATCTTCGCGCGCAGCCTGCGCAACGACGGTCAATTGGCGCCCGAGGATCGGGCCTACCTGGCGCAACTGGTCGCGCAGCGGACCAACCTCACTCAAGCGGACGCCGAGCGCCGTGTCGATGAAGTCTATGCCCGCACCCAGAAAGCCGTCGCCGACGCCAAACTGGCGGCGCAACAAGCGGCTGACACCGCAGCTAAAGTCGCAGCCTTGAGCGCGTTGTGGATGTTTGTCGCGCTACTGGCCGGTGCATTTTTTGCCAGCCTCGCCGCGATCTTCGGCGGTCGTCGTCGGGATGCCGTGGAGTACCTGGAAACCGATGCCTATGTGACCACCACCACAACCACGACGCTGCCACCTGTTCGCTAACCCAGGAGAAGCCTCATGCGCTCTATATTGCTGTTCTTTCTCGGCGTACCGATCCCGATCATCATTCTGATTGCCTTGCTGACGTGAGCCGCTTTTGAAGCACTTGCCTGCGCCGCTTCTACCTCAGGTGGAAGCGGCGTTGTGCTTTTGGGCTCCGGGGTAGCGATTAGAAGGCATTCTGTCAGGAACGACGATGTTGCCTGACACGCCGCCTTCGCGAGCAAGCCCGCTCCCACATTTAGTCCGTGGTGTTCAGAAAAATGATGACCCCCCCATAACCCCTGTGGTAGCGGGCTTGCTCGCGAAGGCGGTCTGCCAGCAACTCAGGGTGAAAGGACACGCTTTTACTGGCCTGGATCAATATTTCGTTCGGGGGCATGCCTTACCGTGAACACTCCAGGCCCTTGTTGCGGCATCGACTAGTACCCGAGCAGGTCCCTCGTTTTTGTATCTCATCGGGCCACCGCAAGTGTAAGTGCAGCATGGAGCTGGCAACCCTTACCTGAACTTTTCAAGGATGAACGTCGCAATGCAACGCCAAGACCGAACCTTCGATATCCAGCCGCTGGTGCAGGCGGACATGACTGTGCGCATCAATGGCCAAACCGTCAACGCCGCCATCGGCGAAACCGTCCTGACGGTCATTCAATCACTGGGCATTCGCCAAGTGGCTCGCAACGATCATGATCAAGTCAGCGGTGCCTATTGCGGCATGGGCGTATGCCAATGCTGCATGGTGAGAATCAATGGCCGACACAAACGCCGCGCCTGCCAGACGATTGTGCGTGAGGGCATGAACATCGAAACCCGGGTCAACCGCATCACCGGGCAGGAGGTGTTATGAGCCTGCGTCCGGTAATCGTCGGCGGTGGGCCGGCGGGTATGGCGGCGGCCATTGAACTGGCCCGGCATGGGGTGCGGTGTACTTTGCTGGAAGAAGCCTCGCGGCTCGGCGGAGTAGTCTATCGCGGACCGTTGCGTGATGGCGTCCAGCTGGATTATCTGGGGCCGCGCTATTCAGAAGCGCTGGCCAAGCTGCATGGCGATTTCCGGGAGCAGTCGGGCCTGATCGACGTGCGCCTGAACCATCGCGTGGTCGGTGCTGAAGGCACTCGTGCACTGGTGGCGCTGGACGCCGATGAGCGCTTGCAGGAGATCGAATATTCGCAGTTGCTGCTGGCTGCCGGTTGCCATGAACGCAGCGTGCCATTTCCCGGCTGGACCTTGCCCGGCGTGATTCTATTGGGTGGTCTGCAACTGCAAATCAAGAGCGGCGTGGTTAAACCGCAGGGGCCAGTAGTGATCGCGGGCACCGGTCCGTTGTTGCCGCTGGTGGCCTGCCAACTGCACACCTCTGGGGTGAGCGTCGCCGGGGTTTACGAGGCGTGCGCGTTCGGCAAAATCGCTCGGGAAAGCCTTGCGCTGTTGAACAAGCCACAGCTGTTTCTCGATGGCTTGAGCATGCTCGCGTACCTGAAACTGCACGGCATTCCCATGCACTATGGCTGGGGCGTGGTCGAGGCACAGGGCGAGGGTGAATTGAACTCGGTGACCGTCGCGCCGTACTCCAGCACTTGGGTTCCAGACTTCAGTCGCGCCGAGCAGGTTGCCGCGCAGACCCTGGCGGTCGGTTACGGCTTCATTCCCCGCACCCAACTCAGCCAGCAAATGGGCCTGGATCACAGTTTCAGCGACGACGGCTACCTGCGGGCCAGCGCCAATGTCTGGCAGCAAAGCAGCGAGCCCCACGTGCATCTGGCCGGTGACATGGGCGGGATTCGCGGTGGCGAGGCGGCCATGCTCGCGGGAAAAATCGCGGCGGTGTCGATCCTGCTGCAACGCAATGCGCTGGACCTGGAACTGGCGCTTGTGCGGCGCGACCGGTGCCTGTCGAAACTCAAGTCCATCGTGCGCTTTCGCGCCGCCGTCGACCGCTACACCGAACGCGGCGCCGGGCAGACCGCACTGCCCGCCGCCGACACGGTGATCTGCCGCTGTGAACACACAACCCGCGCCGACATCGATCGGGCGCTGGAGCAGGGCGTGCAAGACCTGGCCAGCCTGAAAATGCGCACCCGTGTGAGCATGGGCGATTGTCAGGGACGCATGTGTGTGGGGTATTGCACCGACCGTTTGCGCGAAGCCACCGGCCGGCAGGATGTGGGTTGGTTGCGACCGCGTTTCCCCGTCGACCCGATTCCTTTTTCAGCGTTCCAGCCTGTTGGCACGGAGGCCGCGAGCCATGAGTAAGTTCTATGACGTGGTCATCGCCGGCGGCGGGGTGATCGGGGCGTCCTGCGCCTATCAATTGTCCAAGCGCAAACACCTGAAAGTCGCGTTGATCGACGCCAAGCGTCCGGGCAACGCGACCCGCGCTTCGGCCGGTGGTCTGTGGGCGATCGGCGAATCGGTGGGGCTGGGGTGCGGGGTGATCTTCTTTCGCATGATGTCGGCCAATCGCAAGCGCGAAGCCCAGGGCGCCGCCGTGGCGGTGGATTCCAGCACGCCACACATTCTGCCGCAGGCGTTCTTCGATTTCGCCTTGCAGTCCAACGCGATGTACCCGGATTTGCATCGGGAGTTGCAGGAGAATCACGGGATGGATTTCAAGTTCGAAAAGACCGGACTGAAATTCGTGATCTATGACGATGAAGACCGGCTCTACGCTGAACACATCGTCGCTTGCATTCCGCATCTGGCGGAGCAGGTGCGCTGGCTCGATCAAGCAGCATTGCGCGAAGCCGAACCGAGTGTCAGCCATGAGGCGAGGGGGGCACTGGAGTTTCTCTGCGACCATCAGGTCAGCCCGTTCCGCCTGGCCGATGCCTACACCGAAGGCGCACGGCAGAACGGTGTGGATCTGTATTTCAACACCAACGTCACCGGTGTATTGAAGCACGGCTCGCGGGTCAACGGCGTGCAGACCGACGAGGCCGGCGTGTTCCGATGCGATACGCTGATCAACGCCGTCGGTGCCTGGGCGGCCGACCTCAGCGAACAGGCCACCGGCATTCGCATTCCGGTAAACCCGGTGAAGGGCCAGATCCTGCTGACCGAGCGCATGCCGAAAATCCTGCACGGTTGCCTGACCACCAGCGACTGTTACGTGGCGCAGAAAGACAACGGCGAAATCCTGATCGGCAGCACCACCGAAGACAAGGGTTTCGACGTGACCACCACCTACCCGGAAATCAGCGGCCTGGTGCAAGGCGCGCTACGGTGTATTCCGGCGCTAGCCGACATCAGCCTGAAACGCTGCTGGGCCGGGTTGCGTCCGGGCTCGCCGGATGAGCTGCCGATTCTGGGGCCGATGCGAGGGGTAGAGGGTTACCTGAACGCCTGCGGACATTTCCGCACCGGCATCCTGACGTCGGCGATCACCGGGGTGTTGCTGGACAAACTGGTGAACAATGAGCCGTTGCCGCTGGACATCACACCGTTTCTGGCGGATCGGTTTGCAGGGGTGGCACAGGTTGAATCGAAGGGAATGGAAATGACTTGAGGACGCCTTCGCGGGCAAGCCCGCTCCCACAGGGGATTCGATCGGTTGCGTATTTTGCATCCGACGCCGAACCAATGTGGGAGCGGGCTTGCCCGCGAAGACTTCGGAACTGGCGCAATAAATCTCAATCGATCGGCGTACCGACAAACACCTCAAGCCCCTCGGCATACTCTGTGAAGGCGCTGATCCGAGGAAACTGCGCGGTCTCTACCTGATCCGGCACCATCAGGTTGGTAAAACTCCAGGCCACCGCCAGGGTAATTCCGTCTTGTGCAATCGAACCGTCGGTTTTCAGCGGCTGTTTTTCCAGCTCCCGCTCCAGCACCGAATACGCCGCGGCCAATTGCTTTTCGACCCGTTCCACCCAGGGCGCGTACTGAATCTCCGCCGGCCGCAAGTTGCGTTCATAGTAAAGCTGCACCGATTTTTCACATGCTGCCAACGCCAGGCCGGTTAGCCGTAGCGAGCGCAAGCGTTGCTCCAGATCGTTGGGTATCAGGCTGTTACCCGGCGCAGCCAGAGCTTCCAGGTAGTCGATGATCAGCGTCGAATCCATCAACACCTCGCCGTCATCCAGCACCAGGGTCGGCGCCTTCACCACCGGGTTGATCTGCTGGAACTGCGCGAAGTTTCTGAACACCGAAACCGACTCATGCTCCAGCGGTATGCCTAGGCACTTGGCGGAAATGGCGACGCGCCGCACATAGGGCGAATCCAGCATGCCAATCAGTTTCATTGAGCCTCTCCTCGACGGTTCTTTGGGGGATGGACAACCTTAGCTGAGGTTCAGCGACCTGCAAACGCCTCGCGCTAATCCTCGGAGGCTAATCCTCAAAACCTGCCTGCTCATGAATCTCATCGACCTTCAATTCCAGTCGATAAGCCACGGCGATGAACAGCGCCTGGCACAGGCACAAGGTCGCACTCAGCGAGCGGAAGGCAAACGAGCTGCCTTCGTTGACCAACAGCACCGTGTTGGCGCGTTTGGCCAAAGGTGAAAGGTTGCTGTCGGTAATGATCAGGGTTTTCGCCTGATTGTGTTGGGCAATACGCAGGCAGTGCTGGGTTTCCTTGCCATAGGGCGTGAAGCTGATGGCGATCACCAGGTCATTGGCGCGCACGCTGCGCATCTGCTCGCGGTAACTGCCGCCCAGACCCGATACCAGATGGATGCGCTTGTTGGTGTGTTGCAGGTTGTAGACCAGGTAATCGGCCACTGCGAACGAGCGGCGCACCCCGACCACGTAGATGTTGTCGGCATTCACCACCAGGTCCACGGCCTTGTCGAACGCCTGGTCATCGAGTTCCAGCCCCAGCCGTTCGATGCCCGACAGAGTGGCGTTGATGCACTCGCGAGCCAGATCGCCGCCGCTGGCCTTCTGCGATTTGTTGGCGATCATGCTGCGGATGCGCTGCTGGTAGTTCTGCACCGGGGTGGTCTTGTGGGTGTAGGCCTCGCGAAACAACGCCTGCATTTCGCTGAAACCACTGAAGCCGAAACGCTGGGAAAACCGCACGATGGCCGACGGGTGCACTTCGCATTCGCGGGCGATATCGCTGATGCGGTCGACCATGATCCGGTCGCTTTGCTGGCTCATGTAGCTGGCGATGCGTTTGAGCTGGCGCGGCAGGCTTTCGTATTCATCGGTGATCAACTGCAACAAACGCTCGGCATTGATCGGAGGGCTGACGAGATCGCTGTCGGGCGTGCTCTCGGTCGTGGCCGGCTGATCGGTGCGGGACATAAGGAATCCTTCTGGCTTGTGCTTATAGAGACGACGGGGCGCATCATCCCCTGACAATAGGTTGGCTGTGCGCAGTCTACAGGGTAGGCCCCAATAAAATCTTGAGCTTGCGGCCGTCATCGGTTCTGCTGAAACGATGCACTGCGTCTGGTGCGCTTGTGTACAAGTTTATTGGAAAAAATATTCCACGTGAAAAATATTTGGAATAATTATTGATTGTTCGGTCCCGGTCGTTTTAGTCTGCATCCACCAAGAGCGTTCGGCGCCTTCATCGCCCCGAACGCAGGCTGATAAAAATAACAGGAGCCAGCATGGGCCAGACTCGTTTTGCCAGTGGGCGTCAATTGGATCTGATTTGCCTGGGGCGCCTGGGCGTCGACCTCTATGCGCAGCAAGTCGGAGCGCGGCTGGAGGATGTGAGCAGCTTCGCCAAATACCTCGGCGGTTCGTCCGCCAACATCGCCTTCGGCACCGCTCGGCTGGGTCTGAAGTCGGCGATGCTGAGCCGGGTAGGGGACGATCACATGGGCCGCTTCCTCGTTGAATCGTTGGCTCGCGAAGGCTGCGACGTCAGTGGCATCAAGGTCGATCCGGAACGCCTGACCGCCATGGTCCTGCTGGGCCTCAAGGACCGCGAAACCTTTCCGCTGGTGTTCTACCGCGAAAACTGCGCCGACATGGCGTTGCGCGCCGAAGATATCAACGAAGCCTTCATTGCTTCCAGCAAAGCCTTGCTGATTACCGGCACCCATTTCTCCACCGACGGCGTCTACAAGGCAAGCATTCAGGCGCTGGACCATGCCGAGAAGCACAACGTCAAACGGGTGCTGGACATCGACTATCGCCCGGTGCTCTGGGGCCTGGCCGGCAAGGCGGACGGAGAAACCCGATTCGTCGCTGATCAGAACGTCAGCCAGCATGTGCAGAAAATCCTCCCGCGTTTCGACCTGATCGTCGGCACTGAAGAAGAGTTTTTGATCGCCGGTGGTTCCGAAGATTTGCTCACCGCGCTGCGCAGTGTCCGGCAACTGAGCGCGGCGACGTTGGTGGTCAAGCTTGGCCCGCAAGGCTGTACGGTGATTCACGGAGCGATTCCGGCGCGTCTGGAAGACGGCGCGATCTATCCCGGCGTGCGCGTCGAAGTGCTAAATGTGCTGGGCGCCGGCGATGCCTTCATGTCGGGTTTCCTCAGCGGCTGGCTGGAGGACGCCGGCGACGAGCGTTGCTGCCAGTTGGCCAATGCCTGCGGCGCTCTGGTGGTGTCGCGCCATGCCTGCGCCCCGGCGATGCCGACCCGCGCCGAACTCGACTATCTATTCAACAGCCCGGTACCGATCACCCGGCCGGATCAGGACGCGATGTTACAGCGTCTGCATCAGGTCAGCGTGCCGCGCAAACAGTGGAAGCAGCTGTTCATCTTTGCCTTCGATCATCGCGGGCAGTTGGTGGAGCTGGCCCACAAGGGCGGTCGCGACCTGAACGCGATCGGCGAACTCAAACAACTCTTTATCCAGGCCGTGGAGCGGGTCGAAGCGGATTTGCGTGAGCAGGGCGTCGACGCCGATGTCGGCTTGCTGGCCGATCAACGTTTCGGTCAGGACGCGCTGAACGCTGCCACCGGTCGCGGCTGGTGGGTGGCACGGCCGGTGGAAGTACAGGGTTCGCGGCCATTGGCGTTCGAGCACGGGCGTTCGATCGGCAGCAACCTGATCGCCTGGCCGCAGGAACAAATCATCAAGTGCCTGGTGCAATTCCATCCCGATGACGAACCGCTGCTGCGTCTGGAGCAGGAAGCGCAGATCAAGGGGTTGTATCAGGCCTCCCAGGTCAGCGGTCATGAATTGCTGCTGGAGATCATTCCGCCCAAGGATCACCCGTCCGCGCATCCAGACGTGCTGTATCGCGCGCTGAAACGCCTCTACAACCTGGGTATCTACCCGGCGTGGTGGAAGATCGAAGCGCAAAGCGCCGAGGAATGGAAACAGCTGGACGAGCTGATTCAAGAACGCGATCCGTATTGCCGTGGCGTGGTGCTGCTGGGCTTGAATGCGCCGGCGGCGGCCTTGGCCGAAGGGTTTCAGCAAGCCAGTCAGAGCCAGACCTGCCGAGGTTTTGCCGTAGGCCGGACGATTTTCCAGGAGCCGAGCCGCGCGTGGATGGCCGGTGAAATCGACGACGAAACGCTGATCCGCCAGGTGCAGGGGACGTTCGTCGAACTGATCGATGCCTGGCGCACGGCCCGGGCCTGAACAAATTAGCTGATTGATGGGGCTTTTGTGGCGAGGGAGCTTGCTCCCGCTGGACTGCGAAGCAGTCCCAAATCTACCAGCCCGGTGCATCAGGTAAACCGCATTCACAGGTTTGCGACTGCTTCGCAGCCGAGCGGGAGCAAGCTCCCTCGCCACAGGTGGTCGGTTGAACATTTTAGTAAAAACAATAAAAGGTGCAGCCATGCCCGCTATCCGAATTGGCATCAACCCGATCTCCTGGAGCAACGACGACTTGCCGTCCCTGGGTGGCGAGACGCCGTTGAACACTGCCCTCAGCGAAGGCAAGGACATCGGCTACGAAGGTTTCGAACTCAACGGCAAATTTCCCAAGGATGCCAAAGGCGTCGGCGACGTGCTGCGGCCCTACGATCTGGCGCTGGTCTCCGGCTGGTATTCCAGCCGTCTGGCCCGCCGTTCCGTGGCCGAGGAAATCGACGCCATCGCCAGTCATGTCGAGCTGCTGGCGAAGAACGGCGCCAAGGTGCTGGTCTATGGCGAAGTCGCTGACTCGATTCAAGGCCAGCGCATTCCACTGGTCGAGCGCCCGCGTTTCCACACCGAACAAGCCTGGCAGGAATACGCCGACAAACTCACCGAACTGGCGCGCTTTACCCTGTCCCAGGGCGTGCGTTTGGCCTATCACCACCACATGGGCGCCTACGTCGAATCCCCGGCGGACATCGACAAACTGATGGCCTTGACCGGCAGCGAAGTCGGCCTGCTGTTCGATTCGGGCCACTGCTACATGGGCGGCGGTGAACCCTTGAAGGTGTTGCGCAAACACATCGAACGCATCTGCCACGTGCATTTCAAGGATGTGCGCAAACCGGTGGTGCAACTGGCGCGCAACAACCTGTGGAGCTTCCCGGACTGCATCATCAACGGCACCTTCACCGTGCCCGGCGATGGCGATATCGATTTTGGCGCCTTGCTCGACGTCCTGCTGAGCGCCGATTACCACGGCTGGCTGGTGGTCGAGGCCGAGCAGGATCCAGCGGTGGCGCCGAGTTACGTCTACGCCAAAAAAGGCTACGACACCTTGCGTGCGTTGCTCGACGAGAGGACCGTGCGATGAGCCTGTTGGTCAAAAGCAATGCACGGGGCCGGACCATGGTCGAGTTGGGGCAGGGAGCGTTGGAATACGTCGGTTTCGCCGCTTATCGCCTGAGCCTCGGCGAAACCCTGCCGGTCAGCGCCGGCGACAAGGAGCTGTGCCTGGTGCTGCTCAGCGGCCGGGTCAGCATCAAGGGTGAAGCACCGGGGCAGGGCGCGTTCAACTGGAACAACATCGGCGATCGCCAATCGGTATTCGAAGACAAATCGCCGTTCGCCGCGTACTTGCCACCGGGCAGTCAGGCGCAAGTAGTTGCGCTTAGCGATGTGCAAATCGCTGTTTGCTCAGCGCCTGGGTCCATTACTGAAACTGGAAACGAAAAGATCGCAGCCTTCGGCAGCTCCTACGGTCCGCGTTTGATCAAACCGGAAACGATGAAACGCAGCGTGCGTGGCAAGGGCGCCAACACCCGTTACGTCTGCGACATCCTGCCAGACACCGAGCCAGCCCATTCGCTGCTGGTGGTGGAAGTGCGTACGCCGTCCGGGCACTCGTCGAGCTACCCGCCGCACAAACACGACACCGACGATCTGCCGCACCAGAGCTTTCTCGAAGAAACCTATTACCACCAGATCAACCCGTCCCAAGGCTTCGTGTTCCAGCGGGTCTATACCGACGACCGCAGCATCGATCAGGCCATGGCCGTGGAAAACAGCGACCTGGTCGTCGTGCCCAAGGGTTATCACCCGGTCAGCGTGCCTTACGGCTACGAGTCGTATTACCTGAACGTGATGGCCGGCCCGAAACGCGTCTGGCAGTTCCATAACGATCCGCAGCACAGTTGGCTGCTTGAGCTCTGAACTAAAAAGCCTGAATTTCAACATTCGAACGGAGAACAAGAACAATGAGCGACGCCCAGGTAATCGGCCATTACATCGACGGTCAGGTGCAGGACAGCGGCAGCGAGCGGTTCAGCAATGTCTTCAACCCGGCCACCGGCGCGGTTCAGGCGCGGGTCGGGCTGGCTAGCCAGAAGACCGTGGACGATGCCGTCGCCTCAGCCCTGAAGGCGTTCCCGGCATGGTCCGAGCAATCGTCCCTGCGCCGTTCGCGGGTGATGTTCAAGTTCAAGGAACTGCTCGACCGTCATCACAATGAACTGGCGCAAATCATCAGCCGCGAACACGGCAAGGTGTTCTCCGACGCCAAGGGTGAAGTGACGCGCGGCATCGAAATCGTCGAATACGCCTGTGGCGCACCGAACCTGCTGAAAACCGAGTTCAGCGACAACATCGGCGGCGGCATCGACAACTGGAATCTGCGCCAACCGCTGGGCGTGTGTGCCGGGGTCACGCCGTTCAACTTCCCGGTGATGGTGCCGCTGTGGATGATTCCGCTGGCGCTGGTTACCGGTAACTGCTTCATCCTCAAACCCTCCGAGCGCGATCCCTCCGCCAGTTTGCTGATGGCCCGTTTGCTCACCGAAGCCGGCTTGCCGGACGGAGTGTTCAATGTGGTCCAGGGCGACAAGGCCGCGGTCGACGCCTTGCTGCAACACCCGGACATCGAGGCGATTTCCTTTGTCGGTTCGACGCCGATTGCCGAGTACATCCACCAGCAAGCGACTTCGCGCGGCAAACGCGTACAGGCGCTGGGCGGGGCGAAGAACCACATGATCGTCATGCCCGACGCCGATCTGGACCAAGCGGCAGATGCATTGATCGGCGCCGCGTACGGCTCGGCCGGTGAGCGCTGCATGGCGATTTCGATTGCCGTGGCGGTCGGCGATGTCGGCGACCAGTTGATTGCCAAACTGCTGCCGCGCATCGATCAATTGAAGGTCGGCAATGGCATGCAGGGCGACAGCGATATGGGACCGCTGGTGACCGCCGAGCACAAGGCCAAGGTCGAAGGCTTTATCGGCGAAGGTGTGGCTCAAGGCGCACAGCTGATTGTCGACGGGCGCAATTTCAAGGTGCCGGGAGCCGAGAATGGTTTCTTCGTCGGCGCGACGCTGTTCGATAACGTCACGACCGAGATGAGCATCTACCAGCAAGAGATCTTCGGCCCGGTGCTGGGCATCGTGCGCGTGCCGGATTTCGCCAGCGCCGTAGCGTTGATCAACGCCCATGAATTCGGCAACGGCGTGTCCTGCTTTACAAGCGATGGCGGCATCGCCCGCTCGTTTGCCCGCAACATCAAGGTCGGCATGGTCGGCATCAATGTGCCGATTCCAGTGCCCATGGCCTGGCACTCGTTCGGCGGCTGGAAGCGCTCGCTGTTCGGTGATCACCACGCCTACGGCGAAGAAGGCATCCGCTTCTACAGCCGTTACAAAAGCGTGATGCAGCGCTGGCCCGACAGCATCGCCAAGGGCCCTGAATTCAGCATGCCGACAGCCAACTAATTCACTTGTGCGGAAAACAACAAAAAATGAGCAAGCCCCTGCGTTTCGCCCTTAATCGTATGGTCGCCCCACGTTTGTCCCTGCCCGCGTTCATCGAGTTGGCGGTGACCCTCAAGGCCGATGCCATCGAGATCCGCAACGACCTCAAGGGCGTCGAGATCGAGGACGGCACCGCGCCCGAACACGTTCGTGAGCTGTGCGCGGTCAAAGGCATCACCGTGCTGTCGATCAACGCGCTGTATCCGTTCGATGTCTGGAATGACGAGCGCCGTGCACACGCGCTGAAACTCGCCGCTTATGCCCGTGATTGTGGCGCGCAGGGTGTGGTGATGTGCCCGTTGAACGACCGCGCCGATCCACGAACCGAAGCGCAGCGTGCTTCCGGCCTGCGCACGGCGCTGAGTGAACTGGCGCCGATCCTGCGCGATCACGGCATCCTCGGTTTCATCGAGCCGCTGGGTTTCGAACAATGCTCGCTGCGGCGCAAACGCACCGCGGTCGATGCGATCAAGGCCGTCGGTGGGCTGGATGTGTTCCGTCTGGTGCATGACACCTTTCACCATCACTTGGCCTGCGAACATGAGTTCTTCCCCGAGCTGACCGGGCTGGTGCACATCTCCGGCGTCGAAGATGCCGAGGCGCCACTGGCGACCATCCGCGACGGCCATCGGGTGCTGGTGGGCGAGGGCGACATCCTCGGTAACGCGGCGCAGATCGAGACCTTGCTCGCTACCGGCTACAGCGGCTACCTGTCGTTCGAACCGTTCGCTGACAGCGTCCATGGCCTGGCGGATATCCAGACGGCGATCGGCGCGAGCATGGATCACCTGCAGAAATCCCTGAGCTGACATCGTTCGTCACCCTGATGGAGATCCAATGTGGGGGCGGGCTTGCTCGCGAATGCGGCGGCACAGTCAACATTGATGTCGTCTGATACACCGCTTTCGCGAGCAAGCCCGCTCCCACAGGGACCGATTTTCACAGCACATACCGGATTTAGCTTCAAAGGAAGGTGCAAGCATGACCACAACAAGACTGACCATGGCCCAGGCCCTGGTGAAATTCCTCGATAACCAGTACATCGAGGTCGATGGGGTCCAGAGCAAATTCGTCGCCGGGATCTTTACCATTTTCGGCCACGGTAACGTGCTGGGCCTGGGGCAAGCCCTGGAACAGGACAGTGGCGACCTGATCGTCCATCAGGGCCGCAACGAGCAAGGCATGGCCCACGCCGCCATCGGTTTCGCCAAGCAACACCTGCGCCGCAAGATCTACGCCTGCTCTTCATCGGTAGGGCCGGGGGCGGCGAACATGCTGACCGCTGCCGCAACAGCCACCGCCAACCGTATTCCCTTGCTGTTGTTGCCCGGTGACGTTTATGCGTGCCGCCAACCGGACCCGGTGTTGCAACAGATCGAGCAGTTCCACGACCTGAGCATCAGCACCAACGATGCGTTCAAGGCCGTGAGCAAATACTGGGACCGCATCAACCGTCCCGAGCAACTGATGACCGCGGCGATCCACGCCATGCGCGTGCTCACCGACCCCGCCGAAACCGGCGCGGTGACCCTGGCCTTGCCGCAAGACGTGCAGGCCGAGGCTTACGACTATCCTGATTATTTCCTGCAAAAACGCGTGCACCGCCTCGAGCGCCGTCCGGCCACCGAAGCGATGCTCGGTGATGCGGTGGCCCTGTTCAAAGGCAAGCGAAAACCGCTGATCATCTGCGGCGGCGGGGTCAAATATTCCGGCGCCAATGCGGCGTTGCAGGCCTTTGCCGAACGCTTCGATATTCCCTTTGCCGAAACCCAGGCCGGCAAAAGCGCGGTGGTGTCCAGCCATCCGCTGAACGTCGGCGGGATCGGCGAAACCGGTTGCCTGGCGGCGAACCTGTTGGCCAAGGACGCTGATTTGATCATCGGAATCGGCACTCGCTACAGCGATTTCACTACCGCGTCGAAGTCCTTGTTCAAGCACCCGGACGTGCAATTCCTCAACCTCAATATCAGCCCTTGCGACGCCCTGAAACTCGACGGTGTGCAACTGCTGGCAGACGCCAAAAGCGGTTTGCAGGCACTGGCCGAAGCACTGGGCGATTACCGCTCGAGCTGGGGCGATCAACCCCGTCAAGCAAAGACGCAACTGGATGAGGAAGTCGATCGAATTTATCAGGTCGAATACCAGGCGAAAGATTTCGTTCCGCAAATCAACGACCACATGGACCCGGCAGTGCTGCGCGAATTCATCGAGCTGACCGGTTCCTGCCTGACCCAGAGCCGGGTGCTCGGCGTGCTCAATCAAACCCTGGCCGATGACGCTGTAATCGTCGCCGCCGCCGGCAGTTTGCCCGGCGACTTGCAGCGTAGCTGGCGCAGCAAGGGCGTGAACACCTACCACGTCGAGTACGGTTATTCGTGCATGGGTTACGAGGTTAATGCCGCCTTGGGCGTGAAGCTCGCCGAGCCTGAGCGCGAGGTCTACGCACTGGTGGGCGACGGCTCCTACATGATGCTGCACTCGGAGCTGGCGACCTCGATCCAGGAGCGGCGCAAGATCAATGTGGTGCTGCTGGACAACATGACCTTCGGCTGCATCAACAACCTGCAAATGGAGCACGGCATGGACAGCTTCGGCACCGAGTTTCGTTTTCGCAACCCGGAAACCGGCAAGCTCGATGGCGGCTTCGTGCCGGTGGATTTCGCCATGAGCGCGGCGGCTTACGGCTGCAAGACTTACAAAGTGAACACCGTTGAACAGTTGCAAGCTGCGTTGGCGGATGCGCGGTTGCAGACGGTGTCGACGCTGATCGATATCAAGGTTTTGCCCAAGACCATGATTCACAAATACCTGTCGTGGTGGCGGGTCGGGGTGGCGCAAGTCTCCACCAGCGCCCGCACCGATGCGGTGGCCAAGACCCTCAATGAACGACTGGCCAAGGCTCGTCAATACTGATTGCCCTGAACGAACCCACAGGAGTGTTTATATGTCTTTGCTTTCCCATTCGTTGCGGATCGGCGTGATCGGCACCGGGGCCATCGGCCAGGACCATATCCGTCGTTGCAGCCAGACCTTGCTCAATAGCCAGGTTGTCGCGGTCACCGACATCAATCTGCAGCAAGCGGCCAAGGTCGTTTCCGATCTGAAACTGACTGCCGAGGTCTATCCCGACGGTCATGCGCTGATCAAGGCTGCGGAAGTCGATGCGATCCTCGTGACCTCCTGGGGCCCGAGCCACGAAGAGTTCGTGCTGGCGGCGATTGCCGCCGGCAAACCGGTGTTCTGCGAGAAACCACTGGCGGTCACTGCCGAAGGCTGCCGCAAGATCGTTGAGGCCGAAGTGGCCCACGGCAAACGCCTGGTGCAGGTCGGTTTCATGCGCCCGTACGATGAAGGGTACCGGGCGTTGAAAGCAGTGATCGACAGCGGCCAGATCGGCGAGCCGTTGATGCTGCACTGCGCCCACCGCAACCCGACCGTGGGTGAAAACTACAAGACTGACATGGCGATCACCGACACGCTGATCCATGAGTTGGACGTGTTGCGCTGGTTGCTCGACGATGATTATGTGTCGGTGCAAGTGGTATTCCCGCGCAAGACCAGCAAGGCCCACGCCCATTTGAAAGACCCGCAGATCGTGCTGCTGGAAACCGCCAAGGGCACCCGTATCGATGTCGAGGTTTTCGTCAACTGCCAGTACGGCTACGACATCCAGTGCGAAGTGGTGGGGGAGACCGGCATCGCCAAACTGCCGGAGCCGTCGCAGGTTCAATTACGCAGCGGGGCGAAGCTGTCCAATGCAATTTTGATGGACTGGAAGGACCGGTTCATCGCCGCGTACGACGTCGAGTTGCAGGCGTTTATCGATGGCGTGCGGGCCGGGCAGGTCGGCGGACCGTCGGCGTGGGATGGTTTTGCGGCAGCGGTGGCGGCGGATGCCTGCATCGAAGCGCAGAGCAGCGGCCAGATCATAAAAGTCGGCCTGCCAGACCGCCCACGCTTCTACGGCTAACCACAACCTGATCTTTGCTGACACTCATCGATCATGTAGGAGCTGCCGAAGGCTGCGATCTTTTGATTTTGTTTTTTAGAATCAAGATCAAAAGATCGCAGCCTTCGGCAGCTCCTACAGGGGGCGGCGTCGACCGTCTCGGTATTCGCCTGGGAAGACCGGCCGGACGAGTCCACCTATCCACACATAACCTGTGGGAGCGGGCTTGCCCGCGATGACGGCGGCACATTCAACATCTCTGTGATAGTCAGACCGCTATCGCGGGCAAGCCCGCTCCCACAGGAGCCGCGTTCTATAAGGAGAATAATTTCATGCGTATCGGACTTGTCGGTTATGGCCATGGCGGCCGGTTTTTCCATGCTCCGCTGATCAGCAGTTTGCCGGCGGCAACCTTTGCAGGCGTGGTCACCCGTTCCGCCGAGCGTCGGCAGCTGCTGGCCGCGGAACATCCCGGTGTGCCGGCCTTCGACAGCATCGGCCAATTGGTCGAAGCCGGGGTCGATGTGCTGGTGATCTCCACGCCGCTCAAAGGTCGCCCGGCGCTGGTACTCGACGCCATCGAGCACGAGGTGGCAGTGGTCAGCGACAAGCCGTTCGCTGCTGATGCGCAACAAGCGCAAACCCTGATCACCATGGCCGAGCGCCATGGCGTGCAACTGAGCGTCTACCAGAACCGGCGCTGGGACTCGGACTTTCTCACCGTGCGCAAACTCATCGAGTCCGGTGCGCTGGGTCAGGTCACCCGTTTCGAATCGCGGATCGAGCGCTATTCGCCGCAGTCGGTGAACAACGGCAGCGGCGGCGGTTTCCTGCGCGATCTGGGCAGCCATCTGGTGGATCAGGCGCTCTTGTTGTTCGGCCCCGTCACCCGGGTTTTCGCCGAACTGGATTACCTCGAAAAAGGCCAGGCCTTCGACAACGGCTTCTTTATGTCCCTGACCCATGCCAACGGCGTGATCTCGCACCTGGGCGGCAGTTGCCTGCAAAACACCCCCGGCCCGCGTTTTCGCGTGACCGGCACCCAGGGCTGTTACAGCGTCGATGGTCTGGACGGGCAGGAGGCGTCAACCCTCGCCGGGCTCTCGCCGAAATCCGAAGGCGAGCGCTGGGGCGTCGAAGAGCACCGGCGCTGGGGCTGGTTCGAACAGGGCGAGGTGCGTGAGCGGGTGCCATCCGAGCGTGGCTGCTGGAATCAGTTCTATTTGCAGCTACAAACCGCGTTACAGAGCGGTGGCCCACTGCCGGTCGAGGCCCGTGATGCACTGGCGACCACCCGCGTGCTAGACGCTGCGCGGCTCAGCTTCGAGCGGCATCAGGTGGTGACACTGAGCACGTTCGACAGTCATGGAATAAAATCAGAATAAAATTCTAAAATGAGTTGATATAGAAATTATTTTCCAATAAAGTCGTTTCCAGGTTGCCGACTATCAACGTCCGATCACGCTCAAGCAGGCCTTGAACGAGTGAAGGACGCACCAAAAACAAGAAACAGAAGCCAGGTACCGTCGATGAAAACCTTCAACTCTGCTCTGCAGGCTTTACGTTCCGCGCTGCACCTCTCTTGCGACCTGCCTCGCGTCTCGTTTCATTCCTTCTTTCGCTTGCTTTGCGTCGAACGCAACGGCGCCCTGGTCTGCTGTATTCCAGGTGCACCGATTGTCCGCTTGCCCGCTCACTGAAATCGTCACGCCTTATCCATAAAACCAACAAGAATGTGGAGAAAGACTTTTCATGAAGACCAAGATCCGTTTCGCCTCGCTGGCCTTGTCCCTGATGTTCGCCAGCGGCGCCGCACTCGCTGACATGAAGATCGGTATCAGCATGTCGCAGTTCGATGACACCTGGCTGACTTACCTGCGCGAATCCATGGACACCAAAGCCAAGTCCTATCCCGATGGCGTCAAGCTGCAGTTCGAAGACGCCCGCAGCGATGTAGTCAGGCAGTTGAGCCAGGTAGAAAGCTTCATCAGCCAGAATGTCGACGCCATTGTGGTCAACCCGGTGGATACCGCCGCCACCAAAAAAATCACTGAAGCAGCGGTCAAGGCCGGTATTCCGCTGGTGTACGTCAATCGTCGTCCCGATGACCTGAACCTGCCCAAAGGTGTGGTCACTGTCGCCTCCAACGATCTGGAGGCCGGCCAGATGCAGATGCAATACCTGGCCGAAAAAATGGGCGGCAAGGGCGACATCGTGATTTTGCTCGGTGATTTGGCCAACAACTCCACCACCAACCGCACCAAGGGCGTAAAAGAGGTGCTGACCAAGTACCCGAACATCAAGATCGAGCAAGAACAGTCCGGCATCTGGTTGCGGGACAAGGGCATGACCCTGGTCAACGACTGGCTGACCCAGGGCCGCAAATTCGACGCAGTGGTCTCTAACAATGACGAGATGGCGATTGGCGCGGCCATGGCCCTGCAACAGGCTGGCGTCGCCAAAGGCAGTGTGCTGATCGCCGGTGTCGACGGTACGCCTGACGGTTTGAACGCGGTGAAGAAGGGCTCTCTGCTGGTCTCGGTGTTCCAGGATGCCAAGGGTCAGGCGGACGGTTCGATCGACACGGCGGTGAAAATGGCCAGGAACGAACCGGTCGAACCGGCCGTGTGGGTGCCGTATCGCCTGATCACGCTGCAGAACGTCGACACCTTCAAATAGTCCGTCCGTTCGATAACAACAATAAGCACGCAAGGTTGCAACGCGACCTTGCTGATGGAGTACCTGATCATGTTCGCTTCAGCGACTGCTTCGAGCACCCCGTTAATGGGTGTCCAGCCGACAGCAACACCTGTCGATGAGCCGTACCTGCTGGAAATCATCAACGTCAGCAAGGGTTTTCCCGGTGTGGTGGCCTTGTCCGACGTACAGCTTCGGGTGCGTCCCGGTTCCGTGTTGGCGCTGATGGGCGAAAACGGCGCCGGCAAATCCACACTGATGAAAATCATTGCCGGCATCTACCAGCCGGACGCCGGCGAGTTGCGCCTGCGGGGCAAACCGGTGGTCTTTGAAACACCACTGGCTGCGCTCCAGGCCGGGATCGCGATGATCCACCAGGAACTCAACCTGATGCCGCACATGAGCATCGCCGAGAACATCTGGATCGGTCGCGAACAGCTCAACGGCCTGCACATGATCGACCATCGCGAGATGCACCGTTGCACCGCCACATTGCTTGAACGCCTGCGGATCAACCTCGACCCGGAAGAGCAGGTGGGCAACCTGAGCATCGCCGAACGGCAGATGGTCGAGATCGCCAAGGCTGTGTCTTATGACTCCGACGTCCTGATCATGGACGAGCCGACCTCGGCGATTACCGATAAGGAAGTCGCGCATCTGTTCTCGATCATTGCCGACCTCAAGCGCCAGGGTAAAGGCATCATCTATATCACCCACAAAATGAACGAAGTGTTCAGCATCGCCGATGAAGTGGCGGTGTTCCGGGACGGCGCCTACATCGGTTTGCAGCGGGCCGATAGCATGGACGGCGACAGCCTGATTTCAATGATGGTGGGTCGTGAGTTGAGCCAGTTGTTCCCGGTGCGCGAAAAGCCGATCGGCGATCTGTTGCTGTCGGTACGCGACCTCAAGCTGGACGGCATTTTCAAGGGCGTCTCCTTCGACCTGCATGCCGGGGAAATCCTTGGCATCGCCGGGTTGATGGGCTCGGGACGGACCAATGTCGCCGAAGCGATTTTCGGCATCACCCCAAGCGACGGTGGCGAAATCCGCCTCGACGGTGAAGTGGTGCGCATCAGCGATCCGCACATGGCGATCGAGAAAGGCTTCGCGCTATTGACCGAAGATCGCAAGCTCAGCGGCCTGTTCCCGTGCCTGTCGGTGCTGGAGAACATGGAGATGGCTGTGTTGCCCCATTACGTCGGCAACGGCTTCATCCAGCAAAAAGCCCTGCGGGCGTTGTGTGAAGACATGTGCAAGAAACTGCGGGTGAAAACCCCGTCCCTGGAGCAGTGCATCGACACGCTGTCCGGCGGCAATCAGCAGAAAGCCTTGCTGGCACGCTGGCTGATGACCAACCCGCGCATCCTGATTCTCGACGAGCCGACCCGGGGTATCGATGTCGGTGCCAAAGCCGAGATTTACCGGCTTATCTCCTACCTCGCCAGCGAAGGCATGGCGGTGATCATGATTTCCTCGGAACTGCCCGAAGTGCTGGGCATGAGCGATCGGGTCATGGTTATGCACGAGGGCGACCTGATGGGCACTCTCGACCGTAGCGAAGCGACCCAGGAACGAGTGATGCAACTGGCCTCGGGCATGTCCCAGTGTCATTAAATCAAGGGTGAACGCAGTTCAAGGGTGAAAGGGAATTGTGTGGCGAGGGAGCTTGCTCCCGTTGGACTGCGCAGCAGTCCCATTTTAGGGCCGCTTCGCAGCCCAGCGGGAGCAAGCTCCCTCGCCACAAACAAACTCCCTCGCCACACGGATTTCATTTGAAGGGTGAGTGGTTATGAACGCGATACTTGAAAACAAGCCTGCAGTGGCGCCGGTCAAGAGTCGCCGGCGCTTTCCGACCGAATTGAGTATCTTCCTGGTGCTGATCGGTATCGGCCTGGTCTTCGAAATGTTCGGCTGGATCGTGCGGGACCAGAGCTTCCTGATGAACTCTCAGCGTCTGGTGCTGATGATCCTGCAAGTGTCGATCATCGGCCTGCTGGCGATCGGCGTGACCCAAGTCATCATCACCACCGGTATCGACCTGTCTTCCGGTTCGGTGCTGGCGCTGTCGGCGATGATTGCCGCCAGCCTGGCCCAGACCTCGGACTTTGCCCGTGCGGTGTTTCCGTCCCTGACCGACTTGCCGGTGTGGATTCCAGTGATCGTCGGGCTTGGAGTGGGATTGCTGGCGGGGGCAATCAACGGCAGTATCATTGCGATCACCGGCATTCCGCCGTTCATTGCCACCCTCGGCATGATGGTCTCGGCCCGTGGCCTGGCGCGCTACTACACCGAAGGTCAGCCGGTGAGCATGCTCTCGGATTCCTACACGGCCATAGGCCACGGCGCGATGCCGGTGATCATCTTTCTGGTGGTGGCGGTGATTTTTCACATCGCCTTGCGCTACACCAAGTACGGCAAATATACCTACGCCATCGGCGGCAACATGCAGGCGGCGCGCACCTCCGGGATCAACGTCAAGCGGCATCTGGTGATCGTCTATAGCATCGCCGGGTTGCTTGCGGGCCTGGCCGGCGTGGTGGCATCGGCGCGGGCCGCGACCGGGCAGGCCGGGATGGGCATGTCTTATGAGCTGGATGCGATTGCCGCGGCAGTCATCGGCGGCACCAGCCTGGCCGGTGGCGTAGGGCGGATCACCGGCACCGTGATCGGCGCGTTGATCCTCGGGGTCATGGCCAGCGGCTTTACCTTTGTCGGAGTTGATGCTTATATTCAAGACATCATCAAGGGGCTGATTATTGTGGTGGCGGTGGTCATCGACCAATACCGCAACAAGCGCAAACTCAAGCGCTGAAGCCGGACCAAACGCGAAAATGCGCCACGCCTGACCCGCGTGGCGCAGCCGTTTGTCTTCTATATACAGCCGCTCGACTGAATTTCTTGCTATAAACGCACTCCGATATGCGCCTCAAAGCCTGCCGTAGCGCACTTTCAGGGTTTTGTCGGACAGATTTGCTGTCTTTTCAGTTGCTGAGGCCTCAAGTCGGCCTTAGACTGCCGCCCCTCGTAAATTGAGTGCCGGGTGGCGCTTGGAATAAACGGCGCCTTTCCAATGAACGCTTCAGGTTCAACGGATCGCTCCCTAATTCGCCTTAATGCACGTTTTTTTATAGAGATATCAATGACAAAGGACAAGTTGCTGGCCATGCCGGCGGATGACTACATGAATGCCGAGCAACATGCTTTTTTCTCTGAGCTGTTGCAGAACATGAAAGTCGAAACCCATCAGCGCATCGAACAGAATCGCATCGCCATCGAAAGCCTGGACACCCCGGCCGATCCGGCTGACGCGGCTTCCGTCGAAGAAGAGCGCACCTGGCTGGTGAACGCGATCGATCGCGACCAGCGCATGCTGCCTCAGTTGGAACAGGCCCTGGAACGCATCAAGGAAGACAGCTTTGGCTGGTGCGACGACAGCGGCGAGGCCATCGGCCTGAAACGCCTGCTGATCAGCCCGACCACCAAGTACTGCATCGAAGCTCAAGAGCGTCACGAGCAGATCGACAAGCACCAGCGTCAGGCCTGATTCAATGAGGCAACCCATTGAAGGTGGGTTGCCTTGAAAAAGATCGCAGCCTTCGGCAGCTCCTACAGGTTTATGCGAACCCATGTAGAAGCTGCCGAAGGCTGCGATCTTTGCTTTTCGACATCTGCGAAAAATCTCACTCACTTCTGTTGATCTGCTGCAACCCCCACTACTAACGGACCATAGATAATGGCTTTGTAGTGGCGTTTAATGCGATCACAACAACTAGAAGACGTATGGGGTGACGAAGATGACGAGGGACGGATCTCTGGTTGGGGCAATGCCTGCACCAGTACTTTTGCCGAAAAACCTTTGGCTGACGCCGACCCTGCAAAGCATCGCCCTGATGCTCTTGTTGTGCGCCATGGTGTTGGCTGGCTGGTCGCTTTACCTTGGCCTGCCTTTGGCCGTGCTGATAATCTGGCTGCCGCGCCTGCGCTCGCGCACCCTCCCTGACGCAACCCCCGCAGACAGTTCCAGCGCCATCGCCGAATTGACTCGCGATCTTTCCTATACCACCAGTCATAACGCCTTGTCGGCTGCCGGCGTGGCCTATTCGGTCAAACAACTGGCGGACAAGCTGCAATCGCAACTCAACGCCGCGGCGCAGATTGTCAGCAGCGCTGAAGTGATGATCGTCACCGAACACGCTACGTCGACACTCAGTCGGGAAGCCTTGAGCGCGGCCAGCGAAGCCCATCAAAGCAGCGCGGCAGGGCGCACGGAATTGGTCGAGTCGATTGCGCGCATGCATCAACTCAGTGAGCGTGCCAGCAACAGTCGCGAGCTGATCGAAGCGCTGAGCCTGCGCAGCGACGATATCCAGCGAGTCACGCTGGTAATCCAGTCCATCGCCAGTCAGACCAATTTGTTGGCGCTGAACGCAGCCATCGAAGCGGCGCGGGCCGGCGAGCACGGTCGCGGTTTTGCGGTGGTGGCCGATGAGGTTCGCGGGCTGGCCGCGCGCACAGCGACGGCGACCGGTGAAGTCGGGGAGATGGTCGCCGACATTCAGCAACGCACCGCGCAAGTGGTGGAGCAGATTCGTCAATTGGCAAGCGATCTGAACACTGGTGTTGCGCAAGTCGAGCACACCGGGAAGCACCTGGAAAACATCGCGCGCCTGGCCGCAGGGGTCGAAAGGCAGGTCGGGGAAATCGCTCAGGGCGCAGACACCAACCGCGAACAACTGGACAGTCTGTTCCACGCTATCGAACAGATGCGCAGCGATCTGGCGATCAGCGACCAGCAGACCCAGCGGCTCGCCCAGGCAGCGGTGCAAATGGAAGGGCAGGCCGAAACCATCAGCGAGCGCCTGGCCGAAGTCGGACTGGATGACTATCACCAGCGGATTTACGACCTGGCCCGCGAAGGGGCGAGTCAGATAGCGGCACGCTTCGAAGCGGACATCGATCAGGGCCGGATCAGCCTCGATGACCTGTTTGATCGCAGTTACCAGACGATTCCCAACACCAGCCCAGCCAAATACCAGACCCGTTTCGATCGTTACACCGATCAGGTATTGCCGGCGATTCAGGAACCGTTGCTGCCGCGCCATGAAGGCCTGGTGTTCGCCATCGCCTGCACGCAGCAGGGTTATGTGCCGACCCACAACACCGTGTTCAGCCAGCCGCTAACCGGTGATGTGCAGGTCGATACCCTGCAAAACCGCACCAAGCGCAGGTTCGCCGACCGTACCGGGATCCGCTGTGGCAGCCATCAACAGGCCGTCCTGTTGCAGACCTACACCCGCGACACTGGTGAGTTGATGCACGACCTTTCGGTGCCGATCATGCTCAAGGGCCGGCATTGGGGTGGTTTGCGGTTGGGTTACAAACCGCAAAGTCCTCGCTGAGAGGCACGGCAATTGTTATCGGTTATCAGTGGATCTGGTGCATGCGCAGGTTCAGGTCATCGACCACATGCGCCCAATCGGCGTCTTCACGCAGTTGTTCTTTGAGGAAACCGGCTTGCTGCGGGGTCCAGAACTCGGCATCGATGAGTTTTTTGTCGTCAGCCAGGGGTGAATGACGGGCGATGAAATCGTCGATGGCCTTTTCGCTGGAGTCCAGGCCGAGCTGGTCGAACAGGCCTTTCAAATCATGTGTGGGTGAGTCCATCTTCATCTCCTTGCAGATAATCCGTCGCGTCGAGTGCAAGCAAAAGCAGGGATGAGCATAGACTGCAAATCCCGATGATCAGGCCTTCAATGCACCTTCATCGACGGCAAGCTTCAGCGCCTTGGCGGCATCCTGGGCGGCAACGGCCGCGACATCCGCGGTCTTGAACCAGCGATCCTTTTCGACCTGGTGATACGTCACAGTGGTCAACGGCGGTTTGGCGCGCATGATAATGACTGCCTGGAATTCGCCTTCGACCTCTCTGGCTTCGCCCCGGATAAAAAATTCACCGATATCAAATTCCGTCACGTAGCAGTCTTCCCTTGGAAATAGTTGTTGTGTTGAACGCCGTCCGGCCCTGGGGACGGGTTTCATTGGTCGGGCAGTATGGCAGTAGTTGCCTGCCGGCGGCTGAGTTAAGTCGCCGGTGTGACGAAACGTCTATAGAAGTGAATGCAGCAGGTGCCTCAACTGCTTGCCTCGAGCAAACGGGCAAGGGCGCAGGCATCGTTATGATTGCCGCGGAAACCTCTTACACGTCCGGTGGAAATTTCCCTGATATGGAAAAAGGCGTTGCCCGCCAATACCACCTGAAAACGTGGGAGCAGACGCTCTTGCGGCAGGAAGTCCTGCTGGTGGAGCCCCATCGAATGCAGAGATGACGAGCCGTTCGTGTGACGGGTGTGAGGCTGGGCAAAGTGAGTCAGTGTGCACATATGAAGTCCTTTTCGTGGTTTTACCGACGTGTGTACGTTGTTATGGGTAGTCTCGGTGAGCATCGCTGCTCTAGAATCGCCATCGATGGTTGGCGATTGGTGCCCATCTAAAGCAATTTTTTACTGGCGATATGTCGGAAAAGTGCTTTTTTTAAAGAGATTTTTCCCTAAAGTTGGTAATCCGGTTTTTATCTGGCCGTCAGAAGGGCGTTTTCCTTCAACATCTGACGACCGCCAGGCAAGACGACGTGAGGGATGTTCCAGTAATCTTCTCAAACCTCGCGATGAATGAGCCCTCTGCTCATTCCAGGATTCGACCCGGGTCATTTGGCTGCACCTCGGCATTGCCGCTTTTTTCTGCTGTGCGCGTTTCCTGCGTACGGCGTCATTTTCAGATGTGGGGATGTTTCCTTGGCAGTAAGTAATCTCGATATGCATGCTTTGTTCGTACTGGGTGATTTGCGCGCAAAGCTGGTTAAACAGTTTCAGTCACGTTTCGTCTACATCACCGAACAGAACGCTGAAGGCATTTACATTGCCGAGCTCGACACCGAAGCAGCGCTGGTGGTGGATGACAAGCCAGGGCTTAAACTCAAGGTCGGCGATCATTTCAGTGCTTCCGTATTGCCCAGTCGCGAAGGCGGCAAGCTGGACATCAAGTTCCGCGAAATCAAACTGACGGTGTACGGGCTGGGGGATTACGCATTCGTGACCACCGCAGACGGCCATGGCATTGTGTTCAAGGAAGGTCATAGCGTGGTGATGGTGTTCGCGGCCCATCAACAATTGCAGGATGGCCTGACCAAAACCCTGAAAGCGGTGACCGCCAAGGCCGCCAAGTGGCGCAAGGGCGAACTGGTGACCTTCAAGGCCAGTGAGTAATGACCCTGACCCGCGCCGATTTCCACGAACAGAACCAGGCCAGTGCGCACGCCGAGGCGCAGCGTCTGTTGGCTCAAAAGGCCGTTCTGCAGGGAGCCTGGCTGAGTTGGGTGGCATCACAGATCTACCTGTTGCGTCCGGCGGCGTACGCCAGCATGGTCAGAAGAGAGCTTGCGGGCCTGCAGGAAACTTCCGAAAATTAATCCTCGCCCCTCGAAAGCAGGAACCTCAACTACAGTCAGATGACTGAGTATTCAGAGGCTTGCGGTCTTCTTTGTCAGGCCATCCTGCTATTGCTGTGAACAGCGCGAGGTGCAAAAGCATGAGGGGATTTCGACGGTTATTGGCCGCTACCCTGGCCACGTTCAGTTTGTTGGCTTCACCCGCTCCGGTGTTTGCTGCCCAGGCACCGATTCATTTCGCCGACCTGAATTGGGAAAGCGGCAGCCTGATTACCGATATCCTGCGGATCATCGTCGAGAAGGGCTATGGCTTGCCGACCGACACCTTGCCGGGGACGACCATTACCCTGGAGACCGCGCTGGCCAACAATGACATTCAGGTTATTGGCGAGGAATGGGCCGGTCGCAGTCCGGTCTGGGTCAAGGCTGAGGCCGAGGGCAAAGTCATGGCCCTGGGCGATACGGTCAAAGGTGCTACCGAGGGCTGGTGGGTGCCGGAGTATGTGATCAAGGGCGACCCGGCCAAGGGCATCAAGCCAATGGCGCCGGATCTGCGCAGTGTCAGCGATCTGCCGCGCTACAAAGACGTGTTCAGAGACCCGGAAACCCCGGGCAAGGGGCGTTTTCTCAACAGCCCGATCGGCTGGACGTCGGAAGTGGTCAATAAGCAGAAGCTCAAGGCGTATGGGCTGGATGACAGCTATGTGAACTTTCGCAGTGGTTCGGGGGCGGCGCTGGACGCAGAGATCAGCTCGTCGATTCGTCGCGGCAAACCGGTTCTGTTCTATTACTGGTCGCCGACACCGTTGCTCGGCCGTTTCAAGCTGATTCAGTTGCAAGAGCCACCGTTCGACGCCGAAGCCTGGAAAACCCTGACCGACGCCGACAACCCCAATCCGAAACCGACGCGCTCGCTGCCCTCCAAGCTGTCCATCGGCGTATCCACGCCATTTCAAAAACAATACCCGCAGATTGCCGAGTTCTTCACCAAGGTCGATTTGCCAATCGATGCGTTGAACAAGGCCCTGGCTGACATGAGCGAAAAGCACACCCCGCCACGCCAAGCGGCAGAGGCCTTCATGAAGGCGCACCCGGACGTGTGGCGGGCCTGGGTGCCCAAGGATGTGGCGGATAAAGTTTCTGCGGCCCTGAAATAGAGGGGGTAGAGGACTGGATTGATCCCGGTATTCCTGGCCGACGCGAATCCAGTGTGGGAGCGGGCTTGCTCGCGAAAGCGGTTCATCAGTCACCTCCCGGTTGGATGTGCCGCCGTCTTCGCGAGCAAGCCCGCTCCCACAAGGGGAACTCCGTCAATGACGAATACCCTTACAAAAACGCGTAAGGAAGTTCATCCTGCTGCAACATTTCACACCGGATGCCTGAATATGAGTCTTTTGGTCGCGCAATGGATTGCCGCAATCTTTTTATTGATCAGCCTGGTCCACCTGTATTGGGCGGCGGGTGGCAAATGGGGCAGCGAGGCGGCGGTGCCGCGCGTGCCCGGGGAGGGCGGTGAGGCATCAAGGCCGGCGTTCAAGCCGTCGGGTTTTGGCACGTTGCTGGTGGCGGTGGGCTTGCTGCTGATCGCGATGCTGGTGTGCCTGCGGGTCGGGCTGTATCTGCCCACGGTGCATCATTGGTCGTTGCAATGGGTGATCAGCGCGATCGCGATGCTGATGTTCGCTCGGGCGATCGGAGACTCGAACCTGGTGGGGTTCTTCAAGCAGGTCAAAGGTTCGAAGTTTGCCGGGCTCGACACATGGGCGTATTCGCCGCTGTGCGTGGTGTTGGGGGCGGGGTTGTTGGCAGTGGCCTGGATCTGATTCGGTACAAGCAAGATCAAAGGATCGCAGCCTTCGGCAGCTCCTACATTGGATCGGCGTACGCTCTATAGGAGCTGCCGAAGGCTGAGATCTTTTGATCTTCGGCAGCTCCTACATTGGGTCGGCGTACGCTCTGTAGGAGCTGCCGAAGGCTGCGATCTTTTGATCTTAACTTCCGGTTTCCGTGCGCCGACTACTCACCTCAGCCGGCACATCATCTCCCGCCATGCGCTTGCGAAACAGCGCCGCCCGAGCCAGCAGCAGTGTGGTCACCGGCACGGTGATCGACAACAGAACCGGAATCAGCCAGGCATGCAGCACCGGTGCCGACTTGAGCGCCGAAAAATAAATGATCGAAGCCAGTGCCACGCACCACGCGCCCAAGGTAGAAGCCAGCGCCGGTGGATGCATGCGCTGGAAATAGTCCTTCATCCGCAGCAATCCGGCCGCGCCGATCAGCGTAAACAGGCTGCTGAGCACCAGCAGAATCGCCACCGCAATTTCCACCCACAGAGACAATTCAGGCCTCATTCGATCACCTCGCCACGCAGCAGGAATTTGGCCAGGGCGAACGAGCCGACGAAGCCGAACAAGGCGATCAGTAGCGCCGCCTCGAAATAAGTGTCACTGGCATAACGAATACCCAACGTGAGCATCATCAGCATGGCGATGATGTACAGGTAATCCAGCGCCAGAACCCGGTCCTGAGCCGATGGGCCCTGGAACAGCCGGATCAGCGTCAGAATCATCGCCATCGAAAAGATGAACAGGCTCAGCAGGATCGCGTTCGACAGCAATGGGCTCATTCGAAGATCTCCATCAAGGGGCGCTCGTAGGTCGCCTTGAAGTGCTGGATGAAGTGGCTTTCGTCGTCCAGATCAAAAACATGCACCAGCAGAATGCTGCGATCCAGCGCCAGTTCCGACCAGACCGTGCCGGGCACCACCGTGCAGATGATCGATAGCGCCGCCAGGCCGTTGGCATCGCGCAAATCCAGCGGCACCTTGATGAACCGCGAGCGAGGCGCACGACGGCCTGCGTTGAGCACGCCCCAGGCCACGGCGAGGTTGGACACGATCACGTCGCGCCCGACCAGCAAGAACAAACGCAGAATTACCCCTGGCCGACGAATACGGACCAGCCGCGGCCGTAGCTTGCGCATCATCAGTGGGGCACAGAGCCCTAATATCGCGCCCAGCAGCAGATTGCCGGGGCTCATTGACAGGTTCAACACCAGCCACAGCAGCCACAACGCTAGCGACAGCCACGGTGCAGGAAACAGGCGCTTCATGGTTGCACCTCCAACAGTGCTGCCGTGGCTTGCGGATTCGGAATCACACGGGTTTCGAGCACCGCCATCACGTATTGCTGCGGGTTGTTCAATGCATCGGCCGCCGCTTGGGTGTAGCGCAGCAGTGGTTCAGCCTTGAACGTCAACGCAATGCTCAGCCCCAGCAGAATGACGATCGGCGCACATTCCAGGCGCCGCAACAAGGGTGATGGACGTTCTTGCGGGGTCCAGAAACGCTGGATCCCCAAACGTGAGAAAGCGATCAACGAGGCCAACCCGGACAAGATCAACAGAACGAGAAAACTCCACGCGCCGTTCGAAACCGGTTCGTCGCCGCCATTACCCAGACCCAACGGATTGAGCAGGGCGCTGAGCAGACTGAGTTTGCCGATAAACCCGGAAAGCGGCGGCATGCCGATGATCAGCAGGGCGCAGGCGATAAAGCTCAAACCGAGAAACGCCATGGTCCAGGGAATCACCTGTCCGACCACGGCTTTGCGGTCGTCATCGAGGTTGAAGCCTTTGGGCGGATATAAGGATTCCAGGGGCCGTGGCAGCAACTCTCCTTCATCGAACAGCGGCATTTCATTGGCCGACCGCGAGCGTTCGATCAATTCGGCCAGCAGGAACAGCGCGCTCAAGGCCAGGGTCGAGCTGACCAGATAGAACAGCGCCGCGCCGATCAGGTTCGGCTGGGCGAAACCGATGGCCGACAACAGGATGCCTGCCGATACCAGAATGCTCAGGCTGGCCATGCGCTCCAGGCGTTGCGCGGCGAGGATCGCCACGGCGGCGCAGACGATGGTCGCCATGCCGCCGTAGATCAGCCAGTCGCCACCGAAGTAAGCGGATGCCCCGGCCTGGCCGGAGAACAGCAGCGTCCACAGGCGCAGTAAGGTGTAGACGCCGACCTTGGTCATGATCGCGAACATCGCCGCCACGGGCGCGCTGGCCGCGGAGTAGGCCGGCACCAGCCAGAAGTTCAGCGGCCACATCCCGGCCTTGGCCAGGAACGCCACCGCCAGAATGGCCGCGCCGGCATGCAGTAAGCCGCGATCGGCTTCGGGCACCAGTGGGATTTTCAGTGCCAGGTCGGCCATGTTCAGCGTGCCGGTGACGCCGTAGATCAACGCCGCGCCAATCAAAAACAGCGACGAGGCCAGCAGGTTGATCGAGATGTAATGCAGCCCCGATGACACCCGCGCCCGGCCCGAACCGTGCAGCATCAGCCCGTAAGAGGCGGCCAGCAGCACTTCGAAAAACACGAACAGGTTGAACAGGTCTGCTGTCAGGAAGGCGCCGTACAGGCCCATCAACTGAATCTGGAACAGCGCGTGGAAACTCGACCCGGCACCGTCCCAGCGGGCCATGGCGAACAGCAACGCGCTGACACCGATGATTCCGGTCAGCACCAGCATCAGCGCCGACAAACGATCGACCACCAGCACAATACCGAACGGCACCTGCCAGTTGCCCGGCAGGTACACACCGATGGAGCCCGGTACGCCGGTGGTTTGCGTCCATTGCAGCAGCATCACGGCAATGCCCAGCCCCAGCAGGCTGGAGAACAGATTGATTTTGGCCTTTAGCGGGCGGTGTTTCTCACCCAGCATCAGCATCACCGCGGCGGTCAGCAGCGGTAGCAGAATGGGGGCTGCGATCAGGTGCGCCATTGGATTCATTCTTTAGGCTCCCGGCCATCCACATGGTCGGTACCGGTCAGGCCCCGGGAGGCGAGCAGCACTACCAGGAATAACGCGGTCATGGCGAAGCTGATGACGATCGCGGTCAGCACCAACGCTTGCGGCAACGGGTCGGTGTAGTGCAGCAAATCCTGCGGCACGCCGTCCTTGATGTTCGGCTCCTTGCCGATGAACAGGCTGCCCATGCTGAAGATGAACAGGTTGACGCCGTAGGACAGCAGGCACAGGCCCATGACCACCTGGAATGTCCGTGGCCGCAGCACCAGCCACACACCGGACGCGGCCAGCACGCCAATGGCGATTGCGATGACTTCTTCCATCAGATGGCTCCTTGCGTGACAGCTGCTTTGGCCACGGACTTGGGTTGCGCGCTGGTTTTATGACCGCGTACCGATTGGTGGGCGAGGGCGGTCAGAATCAGCAGCGTCGAGCCGACCACCACGGCGTACACACCAATGTCGAAGAACAGCGCGCTGGCGATGTGAATCTCGCCGAGCAGCGGCAATGCGAAATGCCAGGTGTGAGTGGTAAGGAATGGATACCCGGCCGCCATCGCCCCGAGCCCGGTGACCGTAGCGAACAGCAGCCCGGTGCCCATCCAGCGCAGCGGCCGCAGGCTCATTTGCGCCTCGACCCACTGGGTACCAGCGACCATGTATTGCAGGATGAACGCCACCGACATCACCAGACCGGCGACGAAACCGCCACCGGGTTGATTGTGCCCGCGCAAGAACAGGTAGACCGACACCACAAATGCAATCGGCAGCAGCAGACGCACCAGCACCGCTGGCACCATCATGAAACCGAGCGCGGTGTCGCTGGCGTGACGCGGGTTGACCAGATCGGTGACCACGTCGGGTGCCAGCAAGCGCTGTTGGGCCGGCAGCTGCAGGCTTTCTTTCGGTGGACGGAAGCGTCGCAGCAGGGCAAACACGGCCAGGGCCACCGCCACCAGCACGGTGATTTCGCCGAGGGTGTCGAAGCCACGAAAATCCACCAGCATCACGTTGACCACATTGCTGCCGCCGCCTTCGGGCAGGGCGCGACTGAGGTAGAACGAGGAAATGTCGTTTGGCGTCTGGCGTGTCAGCATCGCGTAGGACAGCAGCGCCATGCCGCCACCGACCGCGATCGACAGCAGCAAGTCGCGGATACGGCGGATGCGTGCCTTGCGCAGGCTGCTCGGCAATGGTGACACCTCTTCGATCCGTCGTGGCAGCCAGCGCAGGCCGAGGAGGATCAACACCGTGGTCACCACTTCCACCGCCAATTGCGTCAGGGCCAGATCCGGCGCCGAGAACCAGACGAAGGTCACGCAGGTCATCAGGCCGCAGACGCTGACCATGGTCAGGGCCGCGAGCCGGTGATACTTCGCTTGCCACGCCGCGCCAAGAGCACAGGCAATCGCCAGCAGCCAGAGGGTCACGAACACGATCGAACCCGGAATTTTCGGCCGGTCACCCCAGCTCAGGCTGCTGTGCAGCATCGGGATCAACCCGGCCAGTACGGCGGCGAGCACTACCAGGAACAATTGGGTTTGCAGGCGCCGGGTGCTGATCCGCCGCTCCAGACGACGGGCCAGGCGCATCATGATCACCAGGCCGCGCTCGAACAGGCGCTTGCCGTTGAAATGGCTGATCACCGGCGGGTGCGAGAAGCGCCCGCGCTTGAGCTGATTGCGCAACAGCAGATAGAGGATGATGCCGCAGGACATGGCGATCAGGCTCATGATCATCGGCGCGCTCCAGCCGTGCCAGATCGCCAGGCTGTACTCGGGCAGCGTACCGCCCACCACTGGCAATGCCGCCGCCGCGAGCAACGGGCCGACCACTTGAGCGGGGAAGATCCCCACCACCAGACAGGTAAACACCAGCAATTCCACCGGCGCGCGCATCCAGCGTGGCGGCTCGTGCGGGGTGTGCGGCAGGTCGGTGGCGGTCGGGCCGAAGAACACATCGACAGTGAAGCGCAGGGAGTAGGCGACGCTGAACGTCCCGGCGATGGTCGCGACGATCGGCAGGGTCATCTCGATCCAGGCCGTCGCGTTGATGAACACGGTTTCGGCGAAGAACATCTCTTTGGAGAGGAAACCGTTGAGCAGCGGCACGCCGGCCATGGACGCACTGGCGACCATGGCCAGGGTGGCGGTGAACGGTATCAGTTTGATCAGGCCGCTGAGTTTGCGAATGTCCCGGGTGCCGCTTTCGTGGTCGATGATTCCGGCGGCCATGAACAGCGAGGCCTTGAACGTGGCGTGGTTGAGAATATGGAACACCGCGGCCACGGCGGCTAGCGGACTGTTCAGGCCCAGCAGCAACGTGATCAGGCCCAGGTGGCTGATGGTCGAGTAAGCCAGCAGGCCCTTGAGGTCGTTCTGAAACATTGCGCAGTAAGCGCCGAGCAACAGCGTGCAGGCGCCGGCCCCGCTGACGATGTAGAACCATTCTTCACTGCCGGACAGCGACGGCCACAGGCGTGCGAGCAGAAACACGCCGGCTTTGACCATGGTCGCCGAGTGTAGATACGCCGAGACCGGTGTCGGCGCAGCCATGGCGTGGGGCAGCCAGAAGTGGAAGGGGAATTGCGCACTTTTGCTCAAGGCGCCGATCAGGATCAGGGGCAGCAGAATAGGGTAGAGGGCATGTACGCGAATCAGATCGCCGGCGGCCAGGACCTTGTCCAGGTCATAGCTGCCGACCACATGGCCAAGCAGCATGACCCCCGCCAGCAAACACAAACCACCGGCACCGGTGACCATCAACGCCATATAGGCGCCACGTCGCGCATCGGCGCGGTGGTGCCAGTAGCCGATCAGCAGGAATGAGAAGAGGCTGGTCAGCTCCCAGAAAAATACGATCTGGATCAGGTTGCCGGAGATCACCAACCCCAGCATGGCGCCCATGAACGCCAGGAAAAACGCGAAGAAACGCGGCACCGGATCATCCGGCGACATGTAGTAGCGGGCGTATAGCGAAACCAGCGTGCCGATGCCCAGCACCAGCATCGAGAACAGCCAGGAGAAACCGTCCATGCGCAGCACGAAGTTCAGGCCCAGGCTGGGTAGCCAGAAGAACTCTTCGCGGATCACGCCGCCATCGGCGATTTGCGGGTACAAGAGCGCGACCTGGACGGTGCCAATCAGGGCCACCAGGCCAGCCAACAGCGATTCGGTGTTACGCGCGTTGTGCGGCAGCAAGGCTGCCAGACAGCTGCCGATAAAAGGCAGAAGCAGTAGAACTATCAGAGACATAGGCTTCTAATCTGCGGAAGTTTGTGAAGCATCATACGTGCCAGTTCCCTGATCACCAAACGCCAAGCTGTCGCAGAATCCTACAAGATAGACGGAAAAATCCGGATTCATGTTGTTTCAGGGAGCGCGATTTCGCCTGTCCCGGCCCCTTCGCGAGCAAGCCCGCTCCCACATTAGGATTTCGGTGCGACACCCATTGTGTGTACACCGCAGATCCCCTGTGGGAGCGGGCTTGCTCGCGAAGACGATCTATCAGGCGCCGCAGATATCGGGTCTTACCCTAGCGTTTCCCGCTCCAAATCCTCTTGCGCCGCAACAACCTTACCCTTGGTCTTCAACTCACTGACAATCACCGCCGCGACAATCAACCCCGCGCCCACCAACGCAATCGCCGGCAACCGCTCCCCGGCGATCCGCCCGACAATCCCGGCCCACACCGGCTCTCCGGCGTAGATCAGCGTCGCCCGGGTCGGCGAAACACTCTTCTGCGCCCAGTTCATCGCCACCTGAATCGCCGCACTCGCCGCGCCCAGGCCCAATGCGCTGCACAACAGCAACCAGGAGAACTCCGGAATCACTTCCTGAGTCGGCACCACCATCAGAAACGCCAGCACCGAAGTCACCGCCAGTTGCACCACCGTCACCCGGCGCACGTCGACCTGACCGGCATAGGTGCTGATCAGAATGATCTCTGCCGCGATTGCCACGGCGCTGATCAATGTGGCGATTTCACCGGGGCTGAAATTGAACGAAGCGCCGGACGGCCCCGACAACAGCATCAACCCGGTGAAGGCCAGCATGATCCCGATGCTCGGCATCAACCCCGGCCGCCGACCCAGCACCAGCCATTGCAGCAACGGCACGAACGGCACATACAGCGCGGTAATAAACGCCGACTGACTGCTGGGGATGCTCTGCAAACCCACGGTCTGCAAGCCGTAACCGAGCATGATCGCCACGCCGATAAACGCCCCGGCCTTGAGTTCGAACAGGGTCAGTGCGCGCAGATGACGCCAGGAGAACAGGGCAACGAGAATCGCTGCCGCGGCAAAACGCAGACCGACGAAAAACATCGGCCCGCTGACGGTCATTGCATGCTGCACCAGCAAAAAGGTCCCGCCCCAGACCATGGTGATCAGCACCAACACGCACTCAGCTTTGCTGAACCGTGAGAAACGGGAGGAAGCAGGGGAGGAGTTCACCGACGTCATGACCTTGCACGCTACCTGAGGGAGACGCACAATGCGCCGGAAGTTGGGCAGTATACTGCGCAACACCATCAAGTGAGCAATATAGTGCACAAAGATTCCACCCAACGGGCGTCGGTTCTCCAGCACGTCAGCCAGAACGTCCGACGTCTGCGCCACGCCGCAGGCCTGAGCCAGAGTGCCCTGGCCGAAAAGTCCGGGGTCAGCCGTCGCATGCTAGTGGCCATCGAGGCGGGCGAAAAGAATGTCAGCCTGACCACCCTCGACCGCGTGGCCGAAGCGCTGGACGTCGCCTTCAGCGACTTGATCCAGGCCCCGGAAGCCCGCGACCCGAGTCGCATCAACGAACTGGCCTGGGCCGGCACGATCCCTGGCAGTAAAGCGGTGTTGCTGGCCAAAGCTACCGCCACTCGTGAAGTGGAACTCTGGGAATGGCGCCTTGAGCCAGGCGAGCATTACCCCTCGGAGCCGGATGCCGATGGTTATAGCGAACAGATTTATGTGTTTGAAGGCAGCCTGACGTTGATGCTGGGAGGTCAACCACAGAAAATCGCCGCTGGTGAGTTCTTCATGTTCGCCAGCAATCAGCCCCATTCCTACCGCAACGAGGGTGATGTGGCGGCGCGGTTTGTGCGTAATGTGGTGATTTGATTGTGCAGTGATCAGCACCGGATACTGTTGGTTCAAGCTGCAAGTGTTTCTCTGAATATTGTTTAACTGTTTGAAATATAAAGATTGTAGTCGGAACGACTCCAGCGAAAAAAGCGATCTGCACGACTTCTATCCAAACATTGACCAGTGAGAACGCCATGACTGACACCCCAAGCGGACAGGCGACCAAACCCATCCGCCACGCGGATATCCTGATCATCGGTGGTGGCCTGAGCGGCACGATGCTGGCGGCGCAGTTGTTGCGTTTGCCGGGCAAGCGTCAGGCGCTGGTGATCGAGCCCCGCGCCGAACTCGGTCGGGGCGAGGCCTATAGCGCGGTCGAACTGGGGCATACGCTTAACGGCAACGCGGCGCGCATGAGTGTCGATCCCGACAACGCTGATGATTTGACCCAATGGCTCACCGAACACATCGCGGCGGGTGGATGGCCGGAGTCGGATCAGCAACATGTGCCAGTCAGTGAGTTGTTCCCGCCGCGTGGGCTGTTTGGGGTCTATGTGCAGCAGCGTCTGGCCGAAGCGCAAGCAGTGGGTGAGCGGCACGGTTCGACCGTCGAACATGTGCGTGCCGAAGTGGTGGACCTGCAAACCCGGGACGATTCAGTGCAATTGACCTTGAGTGATGGGCAACGCCTGCAAGGCGCCTATGCGGTACTGGCCACCGGTATGTTCCCCGTCGCACGCACGCCGCAGACCGAATCCAGTGGCCTGAACGCCGCCGCCCTTGATCCGTGGGATGTGGCCACCATGCGCCAGCTCGATCCGCAGTCGACGGTGCTGATCATCGGTTCCGGGCTGACCATGGTCGATGCCGTGGTGTCGCTGGAGCAGGCCGGGCATCGCGGGCCGATCGAAGTGTTTTCCCGTCATGGTCTGCTGCCTCACGTGCGTAGGCAGCCGCCGGCCTGGGCGGATTTTTTGGCCGAGGATCACAGCATTCGCACACCGCGTCAGCTGATGCGCGAACTGCGTCGGCATTGCCGCGACGCCATCGCCCAAGGCATCGACTGGCAAGCGCCACTCGATACGGTGCGGGCGCACATCGGGCGGTTGTGGAGTCAGGCGACGGACGTGCAACGCCGGCAATTCGTGCGCCATGTGCGGCCGTGGTGGGAGAGCCATCACCATCGCTCTCCGCCGTTGAGTGCCGAGTTGGTGGCGCGGCTACACGGGGAAGGGCGGTTGCGGATTCATGCTGCATCGTTCAAAGGGTTGGAGCCTTCGTTGAGCGGTGGGGTGAGTATCCGCATCCGTCGCCGTGGCGAGGCCGAAACCTGCGTGGTGCATGGCGCGGCACTGATCAATTCCAGCGGCATCGAATACGACTGGCGGCGGGTGGCGAGGCCATTGCCGCAGCAGCTATTGGCACGCGGGTTGGTGCGGCCGGGGCCATTGGCGTTGGGCATTGCGGCAGCGGATGACGGCGCGGTGTCAGGCGCTGATGGGCAGGTCGCCAACCGTTTGTTCGCCATGGGCCCGCCGCTGCGCGGGATGTGGTGGGAGAGCACGGCAGTGACCGACGTGGCGAGCCAGGCCAAGTCACTTGCGGCGCGGTTGGTGGTTTGACCGAAAGCTGGAGGGGCTTTTCGGGCCTCTTCGCGGGCAAGCCCGCTGCCACATTGGATCTCAGGCGTACACAGACAGTGTTCACCGAAGATCCCCTGTGGGAGCGGGCTTGCTCGCGAAGAGGCCAGTACAGTCATTACAACGCTCAGGCCACTAAACAAGCATTGTTTAAACGACACTCTTTTCCACGTCGACCCGAGGTCGATAACGAAACCCTGCTGGCCGCAACCCAACGGGGGCAAGCCTCTCGCTGCTGTATCGAGCCCGCCGTGTGGTTCAGTTGGTCTGACACAATTGATATTAATTTCCTTGTCGGCTGAATTTTTCAAAATGTGTGCGGTCTGTTTACCGTCCATGATGGCTGGCGTCATTTAGCCAGTATTTCTGACATCAATTTCAGGGCGTCTACGACCCTTCTCCTGCGGGCATTGATTTGCGCCCTCAGCACTTTATGACATGGAGCGTTATGTTTATCTCCCCACGGATGTGGCCGGTGCTGTGCGCGCTATTGTTTAACCTGAGTATGCAGAGCAGCACCTATGGCGCGAGCCTGCCAACGCCGGGTGACCAGGACCTGATCCGCGATCGCCAGAACCGCCTGATCGAAGAACAACAGCGTCGACTGGAAGAACTCAAGGAACTGCCGGGCAAGCCAACATTGCCCGCAATACCGGGCGCCCCGGCGGATACCCGTTGCTTTCCTATCAAAGACATCGAACTCAAGGGCGCCGACAGTCTGTCCGCTGCCGACCGCGAGCGCTTGCTCAAGCCTTATATCGGTCAATGCCTGGGCGTCTCGCAACTCAACGAATTGCTCAAGGTCATCACCGACTATTACATCGGCAAGGGCATGATCACCAGCCGCGCTTACTTGCCGCAGCAAGACCTCTCCAGCGGCCACTTAAGTGTGTTTGTAGTCGAGGGCAAACTCGAAGGTTTGAAGGGCGCTGACGACAGCCATATCTCCGATCGGGAACTGTCCATGACCTTCCCCGGTAAAACGGGCGAATTGCTCAATCTTCGTGAAATAGAACAACTGGTGGATCAGTTGAACCGCTTGCCCTCCAACCAGGCGCAAATGGAACTGACCCCCGGCGTTCAGGTCGGCGGCAGTAACGTGCTGGTCAAGAACACCCCGCAAAAGCCTTGGCGTGCCAACCTCTCACGTAACAACGACGGTCAGAAAAGCACCGGTGAACAGCAGTGGGGCGCAGGCTTTGAGTGGGACAGCCCGCTGGGGATGGCCGACCAGTTGATGTTGCGCGGCGGCCATGACGCGTTGAGCGATCACCAGAAAACCTCGAAAAACGCCATGCTCTATTACAACGTGCCTTGGGGCTGGTGGAACTTCAGTTATACCTACAGCCAGAGCGAATACCGCTCCCAGGCCCAAGGCAATGGTTTCAACTTCAGCCAGAGCGGCGACAGCGAGAATCATCAATTTCGCGCCGAGCGCCTCGTCCATCGCGATGCGGTGAGCAAAACGTCGATCAATGCCGGCTTCGCCCATCTGCGCACTAACAACTACATCGAAGATAGCCGCCTGGATAACAGCAGCCAGCGTATTACCGAAGCCCAGTTGGGTATCAACCACGGCCGGCGTATTGGCCAGTCGTTCGTCAACCTGGACCTGGGCATGCAGCAGGGCATAGGCGCGCTGGATGCACAAGGCAACGACCAGCGTCGTGATGATGCCGGCAATCTTACCGCCAACGCTCGCTATCGAAAGTACACCGCCACGGCCAGTTACCTGTTGCCGTTCAACTGGCTGGGCGAGTCCTTCACGTTCAGCAGCCTCGCCACGGGCCAGCGCAGCGAAGACGTGTTGTTCAGCCCGCAACGCATCAGCCTGGGTGGCAGTTCATCGGTGCGTGGCTATAAAGACCAGTTTTTATCCGGAGACAGCGGCGGCTACTGGCGCAACGAATTGCGCTGGACCCGCCCGGTGACGGTCGATTGGCTGCGCCCGGCACTGAGCGAGTACGGCACCAGTGTCGGCTATGACCAAGGCGTGATCAGCAATGACCGATACAACAGCGAAGTGCATGGCCGAATGTCCAGCAACTCTCTGGAACTCTTCGCCCGTGGCAAGTACCTCGCCACTCGCGTGACGTTCGCCCACTCACTGGAACGCCCCACCGTGCTCACCGAGCGCGAGGCGCCGATCTATTTCCAGGTCGACCTGTTTCTTTAATTCATTTGTTATCGCGTCGAGATTCTGAATATGGACGTTCACCAGCTTGCCTTTCTGTCCCGCCAGCCTTCGGCTGCCGTGGCCCCTCGCACGCACTTCCTGGGCATGCCCAAACGCTGGCTGGCATTGCTGCTGGCGAACGTCATGTTCTGGCAGCCGATCTGGGCCCAGGCCGAAGGCATCGCCGTCAGTGGCAACACCCAGACCGGCATAGGGCAGGCCGGCAACGGCGTACCGGTGATCAATATTGCCGCGCCCAACGCTGCCGGGCTCTCGCACAACCAGTTCAAGGATTACAACGTCGGTCGCCAGGGCGTGATCCTCAACAACGCGACAAACGCAGTGCAGAACACCCAACTGGGCGGCCACATTCTGGGCAACAGCCAGCTCGGTGGACGGGCAGCCGGCACCATTCTCAACGAAGTCAACGGCGGTAGCCCCAGCCAGCTCAACGGCTACACCGAAGTGGCAGGCCAGTCAGCTCGGGTCATCATCGCCAACCCTTACGGCGTGAGCTGTAACGGTTGCGGCTTCATCAACACGCCGCGTGTGACCCTCAGCACCGGCAAGCCTGTACTCGACGGCAGCGGCAAGCTTGATCACTTCGAGGTTGATGGCGGCAGCATCACCATCGATGGCATGGGGCTTGATGCGGCCAACATTGATCAATTCGACCTGATTACCCGTTCGGCGAAGATCAACGCAGACATCCATGCCCGGCAATTGAATGTCATTACCGGTGCCAACAACGTCAACGCCGACAGCTTGGCCACTACCCCTCGCGCGGCCCGTGATGCCGACAAGCCTCAACTGGCAATCGATGCGGCGGCGTTGGGCGGGATGTATGCCAACACCATCAAACTGGTGGGCACCGAGCAGGGCGTCGGGGTCAAGCTGGCGGGCAACATGGCCGCCAGTGCCGGCGATATTCAAATCGATGCCGGTGGCCATCTGAGCATCGCGCAGACATCGGCCCAAGGTGCCTTGCGGGTCAACGCGCAGAGTGTCGAGATGACCGGCAAGGCTTACGCCGGCAGCGTCGATGTACGTACGCCCGGCGAGCTGGTCAACCGGCAGAGTCTGGCCGCTCGCAACCGCATCGACATCAATGCCGACAAACTCAGTAACTCCGGCGTGATTGCCGCGGGCATCGAGGCCGATAACAGCCGCAACACCACGGGCGACCTGAGCATCACCAGCCCCTCCGTGACCAACAGCGGCAGTCTTGAAGCCAGTCGCTCGTTGAGTATCCGTGCGAGCACAACCCTGACCAATCAAGGCGTGGTTCAGGGCGCGGCGGTCGATCTGACCAGCGCCCGGGTTACCAATCAGGGCGCTGCTGCGCGAATCGTCGGTGAGCGGTCGCTGGTGATCACTACACCCGCCATCGTCAACCTGGCAGGGGTGATCCGCTTTGGCGCGGGGCAGGCGGCGTCCTTGCAACTCGACAGCCTGGACAACCGCGAAGGCCTGATCCAGGTGCTGGGCGGCAGCCTGACAATCACCGCCCGCCAGCTGGATAACCGTGGCGGGCAAATCGACGCTGGCGGCCTCATCGTCGATACCACCACGCTTGATAATCGCGCCGGCCTGCTTTCTGCCAGCGCCGGTAATGCGCGGGTGAACACCCGCGGCAGGTTCGATAACACTTCGGGCACTCTCCAGGCGCAAAACCAGCTTTCAGTCACGGGCCAAGAGGTCATCAACCAGGGCGGCAGGCTGCTGGCGGTCAACGGTGACCTCGATCTGCAAGCCTCGAGCCTCGATAACCAGCTCGGCAGCGTGCTGGGGACCAAGGTCAGCATTCGCGCGCCGGGTGGGCAGGTCGACAACCGCGGCGGGAAAATCGTCGGCGAGCGCGTTGATCTGAACGCCTCGGGGCTCGACAACAGCAACGCGGGGCTGCTGGCGGCAGGCGCCCAGGGCATGAGCCTGATCTTCGATCCGGCGGCCATCAAGGCGCAGTTGCTCAATAACAAAGGGCGCATTCAGAGCGACGGCGGCCTTTTGCTGCAAGGTGGCTGGCTGGACAACAGCGCGGGCACAGTGCTCGGTAAAACCATCCAGGTCGATGCTCAACGCCTGATCAACAACGGCAAGGGCGCACTGGTCAGCAATGGCGGCGACGTTGTCCTGAATGTCAGCAACCTGTTGAGCAATCTGACCGGTGTGATCGACGCCGGCAACAACACGGCCACCGTCACCGGCGCGAGCCTGATCGATAACCAGGGCGGCACGATTCGCGGCCAGCGACTGGACCTTCAGGCGAGCACTTTGCTCAACGGTCAGAAGGGGCAACTGGTCGCAGGGACTGGCGGGTTGACCTACCGCGGGAACCGACTGGACAACAGCGGCGGCGTTATTCTCGCCGACGGTGGGCTTGCCAGCCTGAAGCTCGGTAAGGGCAGCATCGGCAACCTGGGCGGCACGATCCAGGGCGACAGCGTCGAGGTGACCGCCAGCAATCTCGATAACAGCAGCGACGGCACCAAGGCCGGCATGATCTCCAGCCTGGCGGGCGAACTGAAGCTGACCGTCGATTCACTGACCAGCCGCGCCGGCAAACTCTTCGCCAAGACCGCGCTGGTGTTCAAAGGCTCCACGCTGGACAACAGCGGCGGACAGCTCAGTGGCAACACCGTGGACCTGACGGCCGACCAACTGACCAACCAGGGCGGACTGATCGAATCCAACACCTGGCTTGCACTCCAGGGCGGCACGCTGGACAACAGCGCTTCGGGGCGAATCCGTGCGCTGGGCAACAACGTCAGTACTCTTCGCGTCTCTACAGACGACATCAGCACGCTCGATTTCAGCGACACCGTCAATAACCACAACGGCACCATCGAGGTCGGTAACTCGTCGTTCAGTTTCAAATCCAGCTCGCTGGATAACCGTACCGGGACCCTCGAACACGCCAACACCGGGTTATTTACCCTGCACCTTGATCGCCTGACCGGTGCCGGTGGTGATATCACCGGCCTGGGCAGCGGCGACTGGAACTTTGGCGCAGTGAATGGGCTGGGGCATGCACAGCTCAACGAGGCCCTGACTTACACCAGCGATTTGCTGACGCTTCAGTCTGGCGATCGCCTGGCCAGCAGCACGGCACTGGTGCTCAACCTTGGTAGCCTGAGCAACGGCGGCGAGCTGCTCAGCGATGGCGACCTCACGCTGAACCTTACGGGCGATCTGTTCAACAGCGGTCGGTTATCCGCGCAAAAAATGCTGGCTATCACCGCCCATGATGTCCGCCAGAACGGCGGACGCATGGGGGCCGGCACCGACACACGCCTCAACCTGAGCGGTACGCTGGATAACCTCGGTTACCTGACTGCCCGCCAGAACCTGCGCATCGACGCGGCGCAAATCGACAACCACGGCACACTGGGTGCCCAAGGCAAAGTCAACCTCACCGCCACCGGCGGCATCACCAACGGCGCCGATACATTGCTGTTCAGCGGCGGCGACATGACCCTGCGCGCCAGTAGCCTGCTCAACGGGTATGGCGACCTCTACAGCGCCGGCAATCTAAGTTTCGCCGGCATCGACGGCGCCGCCGCGCAAAGCTTCAGAAACCTCTCCGGGACCGTCGAAAGCCAAGGCAACATCAGCCTTCACGCCGTCTCGCTGGAAAACGCCAAGGCCGAATTCGAGCTGGAACAACAACGGGTAAGCGGCACCTTGAGGTGGGCGTGCAGCCAACACTGTGGCGGACATGACTCCTTCAAACGCGGCTGGATCACCATCGGCCAAACGTTCATCGAGCGCGCCATCAAAGACTCTGCTTCGGCGCGCCTGGTTGCAGGCAAAGACCTCAACATCCAGGCCTCAAGCGTGCAAAACCGCTACAGCCTGCTGGCCGCCAACAACAACCTGACCATCATTGCCGATGACCTGCTCAACCAGGGCGCGTCCACTCGCACCGGGCAGAACACCATCGTGATCCGTACACCGAGGCGCATTTCCACCGGTTATTGGGATCAGATGGAGTACGTCGACGTCCCGGCCTTCAACGCGGCCGTTGCCGCCGGGAACTACGACGACGCCCGCTTCGAACTGCTGAAATCGCGTTCCAGCGACAGCCGCTTCCAGGAGCGCAGCAACGTCACCGTCTGGACCGACAACCCTGAGCCGACCTACGCCGCCACGATTCAGGCCGGCGCCACCGTCAACTTCAGCGTCACGCGTACCGTGCAAAACGGAACGCTGCACCAGAACACGCTCGAACAACTGACCGGTACGCTGGGCGACGACCAGACGGGCATCGGGGTTGGCGAGATCAATATCAACCTCAACCCGCAGGCGACCAGTGCCACCGCCGTGACGCCTGCCGCTGTGCAACCCATCGAGCGTATCGCGGCGGATGGCAGCGTACAGACCGTCTTCAAACCGGTGGATTACAGCGGGCTACCTTTCACCTCCGTGGACCCGACGGCCGGGCCGAATTTCCAAACGCCCAAGGGCGATTACGGGTTGTTCATCAAGAACCCCGACCCGACCAGCCGCTACCTGATCGAGACCAACCCGAACCTCACGAACCTGTCGCAGTTCTTTGGTTCGGACTACCTGCTCAAGCAGTTGAACGTCAACGCCGACAGCACTTGGCGTCGACTCGGCGATGGCCTTTACGAGCAGCGCCTGATTCGCGATGCGGTGCTGGCGAAAACCGGCCAGCGGTTTCTCGCCGGCGGTTTGACCAGCGATTACGAGCAATACCGCTACCTGATGGATAACGCCCTCGCCAGCAAAGACGCACTGCGCCTGAGCCTTGGCGTCTCGTTGACGGGCGAGCAGGTCAGCGCGCTGACCCATGACATTGTCTGGATGGAAAACCGCATCGTCGACGGGCAAAAAGTCCTCGTGCCGGTGCTGTACCTGGCCCAGGCGGATAACCGCAACGTACGCGGCAGCAGCCTGATCCAGGGCCGGGACTTGAACCTGTTCACCGGCGGCGATCTGGTCAACGTCGGCACGCTTCGCGCCAGCAACAACCTCAACGTCCAAAGCGCCGGCAGCGTCTACCAGGGCGGGCTGGTCGAGGCTGGCAACGACCTGCAAATGCTGGCGCAAGACAGCATTCGCAACGCCATGGCCGGCGAGATCCGCGCCAGCCAGGTCAGCCTTGTCGCGCTCAAGGGCGACATCATCAACGACCGCACTGCGATTCAGGTTCGTGACGGCGCCGGCATGCGCACCCTGACCGATGCGGGCAGCAGCATCAGCGCCCGGGAAAACCTGGCCGTTGCGGCCGGCCGCGACCTGACCAACCACGGCGCCTTGAGCAGTGGCGGCAACGCGACCCTGACAGCAGGCCGGGACATCAACCTGGCGGCCAAGACCGATACCAGCGAGAAACACGAATTCAGCGACGGCGGCCACAAGTCGAGCATCACCACTGACGTGAAGAACCTCGCCGCGACCGTTACTGTCGGCGGCGACCTGACCGTGGATGCGGGCCGCGACGTCAATGTCATCGCCAGTCAGGTCAAGGCCGGGAACAACCTGACCGTCAAGGCCGGCCAGGACTTCAACGTGACCTCTGCCGACGACATCCACAACGTCGCCAGCAAAACCAAGGACGGCAAAAAACGCATCACCGAAGAAAACGACCGCACCACCCAGGCCGCCAGCATCCTGAGTGCGGGCAACAACTTCAACGCCCAGGCCGCTCGTGACATCAACCTCATCGCCAGCAAGATCAGCGCCGGCAACGAAGCGTATCTGTACAGCGGCAACAAGCTGAGCCTGCTGGCCGCGCAGGACAGTACGCATACGCTGTATGACATGAAGGAGAAGGGTAACTGGGGCGCCAAGAAGGCCCAGCGCGATGAAGTCACTCAGATCACCCACGTCGGTACCGAGATCAACACCGGCGGCCGTCTCACTCTCGCCAGTGCCGGCGATCAGCGCTACCAGGTCGCCAAGCTCAACAGTGGCAAAGACCTGATCCTTGAAAGCGGCGGTGCCATCGCCTTTGAGGGGGTCAAGGACTACCACGACGAAAGCCACACCAAGAGCAAGAGCGACCTGGCCTGGACCAGCTCCAAGGGCAAGGGCAATACCGATGAAACGTTGCGTCAGAGCACGCTGATTGCCCAAGGTTCGTTGGCCATACGGGCTGTCGATGGGCTGAAAATCGACATCAAACAGATCAATCAAAACACCGTCAGCCAGACCATCGATGCGATGGTCAAGGCCGACCCGCAACTGGCCTGGGTCAAGGAAGCGGAAAAACGCGGAGATGTGGACTGGCGCCAAGTGAAGGAGGTGCATGACTCCTTCAAGTACAGCCACTCCAGCCTGGGCCAGGGCGCGATGCTGGCGATCATCATCATCGTGACGATCCTCACCGCAGGTGCGGCCAGTGGTCTGGCTGGCGCGGCGGCCGGGGCTCAGGCCGGCACCGCCTCCGCCATGGCGGCGGCGACGACTGCCGAGGCCGTGGCCGCCGGGGCGACCTATGTAGGGGCTGGTTGGGGCAACGTCATGGCCACGGCGGCGATGACTTCCATGGCCAGCACGGGTGCCGTTAGCGTCATCAACAACAAGGGTAATCTGGGCGCGGCTGTTAAAGACACTTTCAGCAGCGACAGCCTGAAAAATGCCGCCATTTCCGGGATGGTCGCAGGGTTTACCACCGGCGTGATCGACCCGAAATTGGGCGGGACAACCAAGCCTTACAACAGCATCACCAAGGGTTTTGACTTATCCACCCTTGAGGGCATAGGTGGTTTCGCCGTGCATGCCGGCGCACAAGGCGTTACCTCAGGCGTGGTCAAAACCGCAGTCAACGGCGGCAGCCTGGGCGATAACCTGGTCGATGAACTCGTGGCCCAGGCCGGGACCGTTGCCGCGGCAGTGGGGTTCAGCCAGGTCGGCAGCTTCGCTCAGAAAGAGTACCTCAAGGCTGCGGCCAATAAAGACTCGGTCGGCATGGCGCTGTGGGCCGAGGGGGGCGCCGGACGAACCGCGCTGCACGCCATGATGGGCGGCGCGATGTCCTCGGCCACCGGCGGCGACTTCGCGACCGGTGCAGTGGCCGCCGGTGCCAGCCAGGCCATGGCTGGCGCTTTAAATGATGTCTTCAAAACGCAGCCGGAATATCGCGAGGCCGCCGCACAAATCGTCGGCCTGACCGCCGCCGGTCTTGCCGGTAAAGATGTCGAGAAAGCGGCCTGGGTTTCGCTGATGGCCGATCAGTACAACCGTCAGCTTCATCCGGACGAAATCCCGCTTCTGAAGAAACAGGCGGACAGTCTGGCGAAGGAAGCCGGACTCAGCCCTGCAGAAGCGGAAAGACGCCTGGCCAAAGCGCTGGTGTATTACACCGACAAAGACTGGAACGGTGTGCTGAGTGGCCAAGGTGCTGCGCCCGATGCTGTGACGGTCAAACACTTGGGCATCGCGCTTTCACCGCTGGGCGCCACGTACGCACCCGCAGCAGCGACGGATATTCCGGCAATCGGTCCCGCGAAAACCTACACACCCACCGAAACCGCCGCGTTAATCGCCAACTACAGCAGCACCCATGCGGCGCAGTACGCGGACAACTCAATCAATGCCATCAACCTGCAAGGGCTATTCACAGGCGATCTCGGTTATGAATACGCCAATTACTACCGCAAGAACCTGGCGGGCGGCCCGGGCCTGACGGATTGGGGAACGGTAAGCGGCAGCACCCAAGGTGCGGGGAAGGCATTGTCGGAGGCAGCGGGTTCGGCGTGGGCTTTGCTGAGCAATCCGGCGCAAGGCAGCGAACAAATCGTCAATGGCCTGGCAGGGCTGACCAAACACCCGGTCGACTCTTTGATGAGCAGCGTCGAGGCGAGCCAAACCAAAATGGCGTTGGCGAGCCTCTATGACATGCAGGGCAACACCGCCGCCAGCGCCGCGATCCGTGCGCAAAGCGATGTTGAATTTGCGTTGAACTTCCTTCCGGTGAACCGGGTTAAGACGCTGGCGAAGTTGGGGGCGGCAGGCAGAGCGGTTGATAGTGCCGAGCTTGCCTCACTTCCAGCGGGTTATCGTCGGGTCGTTGATGCCAAGACCGGTAATACTGAAGTCGTTGGCGCTGATGGGGGCTTTTATTACGAAACCGCCGAGGGTGGACTCAAGCCGAAGGCTGGGGGTAGTCTGGCGGAGTTGGTTGCGGGTGAGACGAGGGTTACGGGAGTAAAAGGCAGCGGCTCGGACGCTCCATATAATCCCCAAACGGTAAGAGTTGATCTTGAAACTACTTATGGTCGCGACAATGTTATCTCATCAACAGTTCCACCAATTGACGGAAGGAACGTCCATCTGGCAGGGCAGCGCCATCCAGTAACTGGAGTCGTTTTTGATAATAGAGGATTCCCCATTTTTGATGATGTCGCTACATTTGATACGAGGATTTCAAATGATTTATTTAAAGCGGCAAGTTATGAACAGCAAATGAAACTTGCAACGAAGGATTTGTTTGGGGCGATTCAACAGGGGCAAGTGAAAAAATCTAGTTTTTCCGCCAAACAGTTGCAGCAGATTGAAATGGGCGCTAGGAAAATTGATGGTTACACATGGCATCACCATCAGGATAACGGCCGAATGCAATTGATTCCTGAGATGGTACATAAAAAGACGGGGCATATCGGTGGCGAAGCTATGGGAGGAGGAATGTAATTATGTTGAATTTCGAGCGCTATAACGACGAGTTGATGGGGTTCGTACTTGTCTGTCTATTTTGTGAGGCTATCAGTAAAACTGAGTTCCAAATCTGGTGCGCTCAGAGTGCCACCTTAGAAAACGCGCCATATTTTCTGTATGACCTAATGGAGTTTGATGATGAAATTTTTAAAATCTATCAGATCATCGGTAGGGTACCTTATTGGGAACATAGTGATGATGAAGAGTATGCGCTGTATGGCATAGCCGTTCGTCGCGGGATGAAGCCTTACGATATGCCTTTGTCACTAGAGGAGGCTTTGAAAAAATTAGAGGCAGCCCCCACGACAGAGCAAGCGTTTCGTCAGGCGTTTAGTTTTATTGAACTGTAGTTTTGGGGGAGTAGGGAATAAAGGAAAAGGGGGCGGATTTGGGGCAGATTTATTTGTTTGCTTCGGGCGTAGTGGTAGAAGGGAAAGGCGACGAATTTATTTATCCGGTGGTTTGACCGAAAGTTGGAGGGTGTTTTTTCGGGCTTCTTCGCGAGCAAGCCCGCTCCCACACTGGATCTTCTGTGGACCCATTATTTGTGACCGACACAAATCAACTGTGGGAGCGGGCTTGCTCGCGAAGAGGCCAGCCCATCCACTACAGAACCCGAAGTGAGACCGATAAACAAGGGATGTTTAATCGACATCTCCAGATACTCACTCAGGCTACACATCCTTGCGCCGTTGCCTACGACTACGCCAGAATCCGCCGGCTTGTGCGCCTTGAGGCCGGGCTCTATCGTTTCCGGGTCGCTGACGAATCAGCGATCGGGTTTAGCAGCCCGGGTCATCTCTAGACGTACAACGTTAACCGTTCATGTTATGGCGGCTTTGCGTGGGGCACTTCGGTGCGCCGGGTTCTAGAGTCCTGGTCTGCTAACCCGCGTACAGCCGCCACCTCTTTTTCGTTTAGCAGCGATTTGTAGCGGCTCCATAACTCTAGGAGCGTCATATGTTCAAACCAACACCAAATCCACCGGAAACCGATCCAACATCCCCCTACGAATCCCTCGATTCGAAAAAACTCAACGAAGCCGCCGACCGCGCCCTCGATTACTACCTCAAGCCGCCCATCCCCAAAGACACCAAGCGCAAACCCAGCACCATTTACCATGTCGGCGCCGAGGTCGATAACGAAACCCTGCTGGTCAACGCCTGCGAGTCCCTGGCGTCAGCGAGCATGATGCTCAGCGAGTTCGCCGGGTTGATGGACATGCCACATCGCAACATGATGTTGGGGATTCAATCGGTGGTCATGCTCGGGGAGTTGGCGGTGAACCGGGTGCTGGATAATCTCGATCCGTCTGTCTGACACAGGATCGGAAGTGATTGGGCATCTGTGGCGAGGGAGCTTGCTCCCGCTCGGCTGCGCAGCAGTCGCAAAATCGGTATACGCGGTGTGCCAGAAAAAATGCGGTTGCAGGATTTGGGGTCGCTTCGCAACCCAGCGGGAGCAAGCTCCCTCGCCACAATGGGCTCCACTGACACACTCCCCAAAAAACAAGAAACCCCGCATCACGCGGGGTTTCTTGTCAAAGTGTGGGAGCGGGCTTGCTCGCGAAAGCTGCTTAACATTCAACAGAGATGTCGACTGTTACGCCGCCTTCGCGAGCAAGCCCGCTCCCACAGGGGTGATGTTAAAGCTCACATCAATATTGTTACGCCACCACCTGATAACACGGCACATACTCCGCGCCACCCGGCAGTTTCATCCGGTGCTGGGCGACGAACGCTTTGAGCAGTTTGTCCAGTGGCTGCATGACGGCGGCATCGCCACGGATCTGGTACGGCCCGTGTTCTTCGATCAGGCGGATGCCCTTGTCCTTGACGTTGCCGGCGACGATGCCGGAGAACGCGCGGCGCAGGTTGGCGGCCAGTTCGTGGGACGGCAGGTTGCGGCTCAGTTGCAGGTTGGCCATGTTGGCGTGGGTCGGGTCGAAGGGGCGCTGGAAGCCTTCGTCGATCTTCAGCAGCCAGTTGAAATGGAATGCGTCGTTGCGCTCGCGGCGGAACTGTTTGACCTCTTTGAGGCCCTGAGTCATTTGCCGCGCCACTTCTATCGGGTCGTCGATGATGATCTCGTAGTGTTGCTGCGCGGCTTCACCGAGGGTGGCACCGACGAAGGCGTGCAATTGCTCCAGATACGGCGCGGCGCTTTTCGGCCCGGTGAGGACCACAGGGAAGGGCAGGCCTTCGTTGTCCGGGTGCATCAGGATGCCAAGCAGGTACAGGAACTCTTCAGCCGTGCCTGCGCCACCCGGGAAAATGATGATGCCGTGGCCGACGCGCACGAACGCTTCCAGACGCTTTTCGATGTCTGGCAGGATCACCAGTTCGTTGACGATCGGGTTCGGCGCTTCGGCGGCGATGATCCCGGGTTCGGTCAAGCCGAGGTAGCGACCACCGTGGATGCGCTGTTTGGCGTGGGCGATGGTCGCGCCTTTCATCGGGCCTTTCATCACGCCCGGGCCGCAACCGGTGCAGATGTCCAGGCTGCGCAGGCCGAGCTCGTGGCCGACTTTCTTGGTGTATTTGTATTCCTCGGTGTTGATCGAGTGGCCGCCCCAGCACACCACGATTTTCGGCTCGACGCCGGGGCGCAGGGTGCGGGCATTGCGCAGCAAGTGGAAGACGTAGTCGCTGATGCCTTGGGAAGTGCTCAGGTCGATGCTCAAGGCGTCGAGTTCGTTTTCGGTGTAGACGATGTCGCGCAGGGCGCTGAAAAGCATTTCGCGAGTGCTGGCGATCATTTCGCCATCGACGAAAGCGTCGGCCGGGGCGTTCAGCAATTCCAGGCGTACGCCACGGTCTTGCTGGTGAATGCGGATTTCGAAGTCTTTGTAGGCTTCCAGAATGGTCTTGGCGTTATCGACGTGGGCGCCGGTATTGAGGATGGCCAGGGCGCATTGGCGAAAAAGGGTGTAGGTGATGCCGGATGAGGCTTCGCTCAGTTGCTGTACTTCACGTTGGGACAGTGTTTCCAGGCTGCCTTTTGGGCTGACCGAGGCGTTGATTACATGTCGTTGGGTCATTCAATGATCCTTAAAACGATGTCACCCGCCGGCAGGCGCATGGCATCCGAATAGTGTGTATCCATGGAGAAGATGGCACGAACTGCGCTGTATCGCCATGTTCCCCGTTTGACATGGAAAGATGAAAAGGAGCCCCAGCATAGCTAAATCCCTCGCAGAGGCGATAATGCCCTGCAGTCTTTTTGCCACAGCGCCTTTTACCATTGACGCAAGGAACCCCGTCGCGATGTTCGAAATCCAGCCAATGAATGCTCAAACCTACCGACGCCAGACGCGGCGCAGCACGGTGATCATCGCCCTGATGTTCCTGGCGCTGGCGATGGTGCTGTCCACGGCGGCGGTGGCGCTGTTCGGTGAGCCCGGCGGCGACAATCTGCGTTTCAACGTGGGCGGCGTGTTTGCCGCATTATTGCTGATGGCGGCGCTGATGCGCGGCACGTTCTGGACCCAGGAATGGATGGCGCCAGCGGTCTACGGTTGGCAGCTCAAGCGCAGCCTGATGAGCATCACCAACGTCATGCACCAGGTCACGGCGGCAGTGGAGAAGGGCGATCCAGACGCCATGAAGCTGCTGCGTTTTTATCATCTGGGGCTGAGCCAGATGCACCAGCTGGACGGCAACTCCAGCGACCATAGCCAACTGGCCCGTGAAATGGACCAGCACAAAGCGCGAATGGAAGTGCTGGGTATCGAGACCGAACAGACGCGATTGAATCCGGCCTGGCTTGAGGCGGTTAAACAGACACAGAGCTAGCCTTTCGATCTTGGCGATGAGCATTTTCGTGCAAATCACCTATCGTATTCGTTGATGAGTCATAGTAGTCCGAGCGCCAGCCACGGCTGGCTGGCGCTAAAAGGGCGAACGGGAAAATTCGCCATGTCATAAGGGATTAAGGGAGCGTCATGGGGCATCCGTCCGTCAAAGACCGTATTGAAAGCACCCGGCTCGCCACGCCTCGGATGCCCGGGCAGCTTGAGTCGACACTCAAGGTTCGATACGCAGTCTTCCTGCTCGTTGCGGTGTGCCTGTCCATGACGGCCATTGCGATCGGCGAAGGCTGGAACGCACGTCAGTATCATTTGCACGGCAGCGAAGTGGAGATGTCCAACCTGGCGCAAACCTTGGCCTCGCAGGCACAAGCATCGATCAAACAGGCCGATACGCTGCTGTTTGCGGTGGTGGACCGCCTCGAAAATGACGGCATGGAACCGGCAAAAATTCCCAGACTGCAACGTTTGCTCCACGCCCAGCGCAGTGAACTGGCCCAGATCCATGGGCTGTTCGTTTACGACGAAGAAGGACGCGGGCTCGCCAACTCCAATAACGTGGTGCTGGCCAATGCCAATAATTCCGACCGTGAATATTTCATCTACCACCGTGATCATCCCGATCGCGGTCCTCATGTCGGTCCATCGATAAGAAGTCGCTCGACCGGTGAGTGGGTCATGACCGTGTCACGCCGGATCAATCATGCCGATGGCCGGTTTGCCGGCGTGGTGGCGGCTTCGATCTATCTCAACCATTTCCTGGACCTGTACAACAGCATCGACATGGGCAGTAACGGGGTGGTCAATCTGATCGCCGACGACGCCACCATCGTCGTTCGCCGACCGTTCAACGAAGCCGATATCGGCACCAATGTCGCCAAGGGGCCGCTGTTTACCCAGCTATTGCCCAAGGGGAATTCCGGAACGGCCATCGTCAAATCCTATGTAGACGGGGTGGAGCGGGTGGTGGGATTTCGGCGGGTCGAGGGTTATCCGCTCATCGTTTTTACCGCCCTGGACAAGGAAGAAGTCCTGGCCAGCTGGCGGCAGGAGTCAATACTCAGTGCGGGCATCGTCTCATTGCTGCTGGGTTTTGTGAGCGTTCTGGGCTATCGCCTGATTCGTGTCATGAAGCAGCAGAATACTGTTCAGAACGAATTGCTGGAGGCTCAGGACAAACTCCTCGAGGTCAACCATAGCCTCAAGTTGCTGGCGCTGGAGGACGCACTCACCGGCCTTTCCAACCGGCGCCAATTTGACCTGTTCATCCTGGCGGAAATGGGTCGTGCCAGGCGTACCCACACCAGCCTTGCGTTGCTGATGATCGATGTCGATCATTTCAAGAGTTTCAATGATCACTACGGCCATTTGGCAGGCGATGAGTGTTTGCGCAAGATCAGCACCATCATCACCGACAACATCCAGCGCCCCGGCGATCTTGCTGCACGATTCGGTGGTGAGGAGTTTACGGTGGTGCTGCCCGGCACCGATTATGTGGGGGCGTTTCTGGTGGCGGAAAAAATCCGTCGCGCGGTTCAGCAAATCGACATCAAGCATAGCGGCAGCCCCGAAGGCCTCGTCACGGTCAGCCTGGGGGTCTGTGCCTACAACCAGACAGCGCAGAGCGAGCCCGAAGATTTGATCGGCGCCGCAGACAAAGCGCTGTATGTGGCCAAGGCCAGTGGCCGGAACATGAGCGTCATTGCCAACTGAACTCAACCAGAGCGGTTAGTGCCCTGAATGAGTCGGATGTCGCAGCTTCCATAAGCGGATCAGCCGCAGGTAGATCAGCACGTTGATCGCCAGCACCACGCTGCCCAACCCTAGCTGAATCGTGGGGGTCAGCCCGGCCGGATAAATAATCGGCCACACGTAATGTTCAATAAAACCGCCGCCATAACCGGTTTGCCCGGCCGCGTGGCGCATGAGGTTTTCCCAATCGGTCAGTGGGCACGTCAGGTGGAAAACTTCCACGATCACGCCCCACGCGGCGGCGGGCAGGTGCCACCAGGCCAGGTGGTGCCATTTGAGCACCAGCAGCCCGCCGAAGAGCACGAACAGAATGAACAACAAGTGAGACAGGACCAGCCCGTCAGCGGCGATTCGGTAAAGCATGTCGATTCCCTGACGCGTTATGTGAATCGTTCCATGGTACTCGCGCCGGATAATCGCCAAAAGTGCGCAAGATAGTTCAAGCCATGGGTCGTGACTGCTGGCACAGTCTGGAGTCTTTCCCTGGTTGTAGAGCGTTATGTCCAACTCACTCATGCCGCGCAGTGCATTCCTTCGCGGTGCCGCGGCCATCATGCCGTTGTCCCTGGCGACCGCGCCTTGGGGGTTGCTGGCCGGTTCCATGGCCATCGAGGCCAATCTCACACCGCTGCAAGGCCAGGGGCTGTCGAGCATCGTGTTTGCCGGCGCGGCTCAACTGGTCGCCATCGGCATGCTCAAGGGCGGTGCCGGGGTCTTTTCGATCCTGTTGACCACGTTGTTGCTGACCTCCCAGCATTTGCTTTACGGGATGAGCATGCGTTCAGTGATTTCCCCGTTGCCGGGCCGCTGGCGTGTGGGGCTCGGCTTTTTGCTCACCGACGAGTTGTTCGCCCTGACCAGCCAGCATGACAAACAGCAGTTCAATCGTTGGTACGCCCTGGGTGTGGGCCTGACGTTTTACATCGCGTGGAACCTCTTCACCCTGGCGGGCATTGTGCTGGGCAGCAGCATTCCGGGCCTTGAACACCTTGGGCTGGACTTCTCCATCGCGGCGACCTTTATCGCCTTGATCACGCCAGTGGTGCGCAATGTTCCGACAGTGGTCTGCGTGGCGGTTTCACTGTTCTGTTCGGTGCTGTTCAGCTATTGGCAATGGGGCTCGGCCCTGGTGTTGTCGGGGTTGGCGGGCATGACCGCAGGCTTTATCTGCAACAAACTCTATGTGGGGCGCACATGATGGTCTGGGCTGTGATTATCGGGATGGGCCTGCTGGTGTTCCTGAACCGCTACGTATTTCTTGAGCCTCGGCTGCCGGTGCGCTTGAGTAGCAATGCCCGGCAGTTCCTCGGTTTCGCGGTGCCGGGCATGCTTACCGCCATCTGCGGGCCGATCGTGTTCATGCCCGACAAGCAGTTGAACCTGCAGTGGGACAACCCGTACCTGATCAGTTCGCTGGTGGCCGTGGGCCTGGTCCTTTACACCCGCAACACCTTGCTCAGCATGTTGTTGAGCATGGGGTTCTTCTTTTTGCTGCGGTGGTGGCTCTGAGTCGTCTTATCCGAAACTGTTCTACGCTTAAAAAAGATGACTGATCTTTTGAGGAGAGGAGGTGGACATGGCCACTGAACCAACGCGTCCGGACCCGGATGAGGACATCGATGAACCGACAGAGGAAGAGCTCGAGCAGCAGAGGCGTTCGACGCCGGACTGGAAGCATCCTGACGACGGTAAAGAACTGTCGGACCGCGATCAGGAGCGTCCGCTGAAACCCTGATCGGCTGGTAATCAAAATCAAAAGATCGCAGCCTTCGGCAGCTCCTACGCCATTTAATGTGGAGCTGCCGAAGGCTGCGATCTTTTGATTTTTGGGGGCAAAACAATCTGACGGGCGCCTCCGAGAGCGGGCGCCGGAACCAAACACTGTGTACCCTTATCCAACCTCGGCTTGCAGCGATCTGCGGGCCGGTCGAGGGATGAATGGGCGAGGGGTTTTTGCCATTAAACGTGATGACCGCAAGGTCTGGTCCAAGGCAAAACATGAAGCAGCTGGTCAAGGTTTTCTCCGCGTTCGCCATCGCAGTCGGCCTGCTGGGCTGCATTGCCGCGCCCATTGAAATGACGCCGCAGACGCAACAAAGTCTGCGCGAGCAAGCGCCGATCCGCTTTTTGCTGACCTTCGATGACGGGCCCAGCGCGTCGGGTTTTTACAACCCGACCGTCACCGTGCTCGACAGCCTCGCGCGCAATCCGCTGCAACCCGACATTAAAGCGGTGTTCTTCGTGCAGACCCGTGACTCACGCGCCGGCGGCAGTGAAGCGGGTCGACAGATCATGCGTCGCGAACACGCCGAAGGTCACCTGCTGGGCTTCCACACCGCCACGCGCCGGCACACCAACCATCGTTCTCTGGACCCGGAAGAGCTGGAACAGTCGCTCACTGATGGCAGTGCAGACATCGCCGCGATCAGCAAAACCACGCCGACCCTGGTGCGTCCGCCATTCTGGAACTACGACAAGCGCACCTTTGCGGCCTATCAACAGCATGGCATGCACGTATTGCTGACTGACCTGAGCGCCAATGACGGCAAGATCTGGGGCTTTAACGCCAGCCCCCGTCGTCGGGCCAATATGCTGCGGCAACTGTCCGAAGTCCGAGAGCGCATTGCCCTCGGCGAGTTGCCGACGGTGGACGGCGTGATTCCGGTGGTAGTGACCTTTCACGACCTGAATCGCTACACCGCCCGGCATACCCGCGAATACCTGCAAATCCTCCTCGACAGTGCCAGTGCAACCGGTCTGGTGACGGCGCAGAAAGCGTTTTACGACGACACGGCAGCACTGCAGCGGGCGGCCATGGCGCGTACTGTCCGTGACAGTTCAGAAGCGGTTGAGCTGCCAGGCATCTGGAACTGGTTGTGGGGGGCAGATACCCACTGAGTGATGTCGGGGCGATTGACCGGCGTAGGAGCTGCCGCAGGCTGCGATCTTTTGATTCTTAGCGGTTTCGAAAAATGCCAAAGATCCAAGAGATCGCAGCCTGCGGCAGCTCCTACGCAGAACTCGCTGGCGCGTTGCGCAAGTTGATCTACGCTGAGTGGATCCAATCGCAAAACCGTCCCCGAGGGCGCTCGCCATGATTCCAGTTCCCCAGCTTTGCAGCATTGTGGAGTCCGGTTTCAAACCGCTGTCCTGCGAATGCACCGTGAATCGTGATGAAACGTTGCGGATCAAGGTCTTCGATCACAGCACCGGGCGGATTGAGCTGTTGATTACCGGCGTATCGCCCGACGAGTTGACCAGTGTCCGCGATATTTCCAACCTGATCGGCGAACTTCGTACCGAAATGCGCGCCGGGCGCCGGGCCTTCGCTGGTGTAATGGCCTGACGCACTCCTTGTAGGAGCTGCCGCAGGCTGCGATCTTTTGATCCTCGGCATTTTCGAAACCGCCGAAAATCAAAAGATCGGAGGCTTCGCCAGCTCCTACGCTGGTCTGTCGCGCGGCAGCAGTTCACCGATCATCTGCAAACAATGATTCAACCCCGGCGATACATCGCCCACGCGCCTGCTGAGGATGATCGGCGAGGTCGCGTTATCTTCCAGCACCGGGGTGAAGCCAATGTCGTCGCGGTGCAGCAATTGCACTGAAGCCGGCACCAGCGTCACCCCGATTCCCGCACCCACCAAGCCGATCGCTGTTTGCAGCTCGTTGGTCCATTGCGCCACGTTGATGTGCACGCCATAGGATTCGAATAATGCGATCACGTGGTCGGCGTAGCTGGGCCGCGGGTTGCCGGGGTAGAGCACGAAGGGTTCTTTTGCCAGGTCACGAAGGCTGATCGGTCCGGCCAGTAATGGATGGCCGGCGGGCAGGGCGGCGACCAGCCGGTCTTCAGTCAAAACAGTCTGAATGATCGCCGGGTCGTCGATGCGAATTCGCCCGAAACCAATGTCGATGCGCCCGGCCTTGAGCGCCTGCACTTGTTGCAACGTGGTCATTTCCGAGAGCCCCAATTCAAGCGCCAAAGGCTCGCCGCTGCGCAATCGGCGAATCAGTTCCGGCAGCACGCCATACAAAGTCGATGGCGCAAAGCCGATGCCCAGCCAGGTCTTTTCACCCAGCCCGATCCGCCGTGTGTTGTCGCACACCTTGCCCAGTTGTTCGAGCAGGGCGGTGGAATGTTCGTGGAAAAACCGCCCGGCGTCGGTCAGCTTCAGCGGTCGGCCGCGCTCCAGCAGCAGCACCCCGAGTTCGTCTTCCAGCTGCTGGATCTGCCGGCTCAGCGGCGGTTGGGCGATGTGCAGCAGTTCGGCGGCGCGGGTGAAGTTGAGGGTTTGAGCCAACACCTGAAAATAGCGCAGATGACGCAGTTCCATGGGGCCTCCGGACGTCGGTCTGTTAAATACCTTTAAGGTATCGATCCAGACCAATTCTATATTGGCCGTCCAGAAAAAGCCGTACCAGAATCCGTTCCAGAACTTTAAGAACCTGACGGGTATCGACATGCGTGCAACTGCCATTGAATTGATCGAGACGATCATCGTCGATCTGCCGACCATTCGCCCGCACAAGCTGGCGATGCACACCATGCAGAACCAGACTCTGGTGATCATCCGTGTGCGCTGTGCCGACGGTATTGAAGGGATTGGTGAATCGACCACCATTGGCGGTCTGGCCTATGGCAACGAAAGCCCGGACAGCATCAAGACCAACATCGACAAACACTTCGCGCCATTGCTGATCGGCCAGGACAGCGGCAATGTGAATGCCACGATGTTGCGTCTGGAACGCAGCATTCGGGGTAACACCTTCGCCAAATCGGGTATCGAAAGTGCTTTGCTCGACGCCCAGGGCAAGCGCCTCGGCCTGCCGGTCAGCGAGCTGCTGGGCGGTCGCGTTCGTGATGCGCTGCCGGTGGCCTGGACCCTGGCCAGCGGCGACACCGGCAAGGACATCGCCGAAGCGGAACAAATGCTCGACCTGCGCCGGCATCGGATCTTCAAGCTGAAAATCGGCGCTGGCGAGGTCAACCGCGACCTGGCTCACGTCATTGCGATCAAAAAGGCGCTGGGCGATCGCGCCAGCGTGCGGGTCGATGTCAATCAGGCCTGGGACGAAGCGGTTGCCCTGCGGGCCTGCCGGATCCTCGGCACCAACGGCATCGACCTGATCGAACAACCGATCTCGCGCAATAACCGCGCCGGCATGGTGCGCCTGAATACCGTGAGCCCGGCGCCGATCATGGCCGATGAATCCATCGAATGCGTGGAAGATGCCTTCAACCTGGCGCGCGAGGGCGCGGCTTCGGTATTCGCCCTGAAAATCGCCAAGAACGGCGGCCCACGTGCCGTACTGCGAACCGCCGCGATTGCCGAGGCGGCGGGTATTGGCCTGTACGGCGGCACCATGCTCGAAGGCGGTATCGGCACATTGGCCTCGGCCCATGCCTTCCTCACGCTGAACACACTGGGCTGGGACACCGAGTTGTTCGGCCCGCTGCTGCTCACCGAAGACATTCTCAGCGAGCCATTGGTCTACCGCGATTTCCAACTGCACGTTCCGCAAACACCGGGGCTGGGCCTGAGCCTGGATGAAGAGCGCCTGGCGTTTTTCCGTCGGGACAAAGTCTCCAGGATCACATCCACTGCCGTTCATCAAGCCTGAGGAGGGCATCATGCTGTTTCACGTAAAAATGACGGTGAATTTACCGCTCGACATGAACCCGGAACGCGCCGCTCAGCTCAAGGCAGACGAAAAAGCCCTGGCCCAGCGCCTGCAAGAGCAAGGCAAGTGGCGCCATCTGTGGCGCATCGCCGGGCTCTATGCCAATTACAGCGTGTTCGATGTCGACAGCGTTCAGGAACTGCATGACCTGCTGATGCAATTGCCGCTGTATCCGTACATGGCGATCAAAGTCACCGCGATGTGCCGGCATCCTTCTTCCATTCGCGAGGATGACTGCTGAACCCAGCCTGTTCAGTTCGCTACGCTAATAATTACAAGATGAGGAACCACTATGAACGTCAAGATTTCCCACACTGCCAGTGCCCAGAAGTTTCTCGAAGACGCCAGCGGTCTGCATAACGAAGCCGGCGACCCGCGGGTCAAGGCGCTGATTTACCGCATCCTGCGCGATTCGGTGAACATCATCGAAGACCTGGCTGTGACCCCGGAAGAATTCTGGAAAGCCGTCAACTACCTCAACGTGCTGGGTGCGCGCCAAGAGGCCGGGTTGGTGGTGGCCGGGCTCGGTCTGGAGCATTACCTCGACCTGCTGATGGACGCCGAAGACGAACAGGCCGGCAAAGCCGGCGGCACACCGCGGACCATCGAAGGGCCACTGTATGTGGCCGGTGCGCCCATATCGGAAGGCGAAGCGCGGCTGGATGACGGCGTCGATCCGGGAGTGGTGCTGTTCATGCAAGGCCAAGTGCGCAACACCGCCGGCGAACCGCTGGCCGGCGCGGTGGTGGATGTCTGGCACGCCAACACCGGCGGCACTTATTCGTACTTCGACACCACTCAATCGGAATTCAACCTGCGTCGCCGTATCGTCACCGATGCCGAGGGCCGTTACCGTTTTCGCAGCATCGTGCCGTCGGGCTACGGCTGCCCGCCGGACGGTCCGACTCAGCAACTGCTCGATCAACTGGGCCGTCATGGTCAGCGGCCGGCGCACATTCACTTCTTCATCTCCGCGCCGGATCATCGTCACCTGACCACCCAGATCAACCTCGACGGCGATCAGTACCTGCATGACGATTTTGCCTACGCCACCCGTGACGAACTGATCGCCAAAATCACCTTCAGCGACGATCCGCAGCGAGCGGCGGCCCATGGCGTGAGCGGGCGTTTTGCCGAAATCGATTTTGACTTCACGTTGCAGTCGTCTGCCCAGCCTGAGGAGCAGCAACGCCACGAACGGGTTCGCGCGCTCGAGGACTGACGGCACTGCGAGCTGATCCGGGCCACGAGATAACCGACCGTTTATCTCGTGGCCTTCTGTGTTTCGGCCAGCACACTAGAATGGCGGCGCAATCAACAATAACAATGAGAGTGATCCGATGATGCAAGCGCAATTGTTGAGTCATCGCAGCAGAGTCTTCGACCATGCCGACCCCTACGCGGTATCCGGCTACGTCAATCAGCACGTCGGCAATCATTGCCTGCGGATGCCTCGCGCCGGCCGGCCGCTGGCCAGTCTCGATCATCGCAAATTCGCCAGCCTCGACCTGTGCCGCATCAGTTACGGCGCCAGTGTGCGCGTCATGTCCCATGCGCTGGACAGCATCTATCATTTGCAAGTGTTGCTGCGCGGCAACTGCCTGTGGCGTGGTCATGGCCAGGAACACTACTTCGCGCCTGGCGAGTTGCTGCTGATCAATCCCGATGATTCGGTGGACCTGACCTATTCCAGTGATTGCGAAAAATTTATCCTGAAAGTCCCCGCGCGGCTGCTGGAGTCGGTGTGCGAGGAGCAGCGCTGGCGGTATCCGGGGCAGGGCGTGCGGTTTCTGGAGAACCGTTATCAGCTCAACGAACTGGAAGGTTTCGTCGGTCTGCTGGCGATGATCTGCCAGGAGGCGGAAGCCACCGAGCAGATTCCCCGGGTGCAGGAGCACTATGCGCAAATCGTTGTCAGCAAGATGCTTGGCCTGATGAAGACCAACGTCATGCGCACCGATCCCGGCTCACCCTCGGCCACGTTCGAGGCGCTGGTCGATTACATCGCGTGCAACCTCAAGCAGGACATCGACAGCGAAGAACTGGCGCGCCAGGCGCGGATGAGCCTGCGTTCGCTGTATGGCTTGTTCGAACGCAATGCGGGAGACACGCCGAAAAACTACATTCGGCAGAAGAAGCTCGAACGCATTCACGCCAACCTGAGCGACCCGACCTGCAACGTGCGCAACGTCACGCAAGTGGCCATGGATTACGGCTTTCTGCACCTGGGCCGGTTCTCCGACAGCTACCGCAAACAGTTCGGCGAATTGCCATCGGACACCCTAAAGCGCCGTCATTGAATAGGTTGCGATAAGTAACCTGTGGCGAGGGAGCTTGCTCCCGCTGGACTGCGCAGCAGTCCCATTCTTTCAGGAAGAGAGTGGGGCCGCTTCGCAGCCCAGCGGGAGCAAGCTCCCTCGCCACATTGGCAAGCGTCAACCACCGACCGCTCTCTGCACAAAACGGATACAGGTCTGCACCCGGCGGATAGTCCGCCCCATCCCCGCGTCCTAGCATGGCCCTGCCTGAATAAAAACAATGGAGGCGGCGGCCATGTCCCTGCGACCCGAATACCTTCACTCCCTGCTTGAAGAAGACCCTGAGCAGGGCATCTATCGCTGCAAGCGCGAGATGTTCACCGATCCGCGGCTGTTCGACCTCGAGATGGAACACATCTTCGAAGGCAACTGGCTGTACCTCGCACACGAGAGCCAGATTCCCAACAACAACGATTTCTACACCACCACCATGGGGCGTCAGTCGATCTTCATCGCGCGCAACAAGGACGGTGAACTGAACGCCTTTATCAATGCGTGCAGCCACCGTGGCGCAATGCTCTGCCGGCACAAGACCGGCAACAAGAGTTCCTACACTTGCCCCTTCCACGGCTGGACCTTCAACAACTCCGGCAAGCTGCTCAAGGTCAAGGACCCGGCAGCGGCCGGCTACCCGGCAAGCTTCAATTGCGAAGGCTCCCACGACCTGACCAAGGTCGCGCGTTTCGAATCCTATCGCGGCTTCCTGTTCGGCAGCCTCAAGGCCGATGTCGTGCCGCTGGTCGATCACCTGGGCGAATCGGCAAAGATCATCGACATGATCGTCGACCAGTCCGCCGATGGCCTGGAAGTGCTGCGCGGTTCCTCCAGTTACATCTACGAAGGCAACTGGAAACTCACCGCCGAAAACGGTGCCGACGGCTATCACGTCAGCTCGGTGCACTGGAACTACGCGGCGACCCAGAACCAGCGCAAACAGCGCGAGGCTGGTGATTGCAACCCGACCATGAGCGCCGGCACCTGGGCCAAGCAGGGCGGCGGTTTCTATTCTTTCGACAAGGGCCACATGCTGCTCTGGACCCGTTGGTCCAACCCCGAGGACCGCCCGCTGTACGAGCGTCGCGACGAGTTGGCCCGGGACTTCGGCCAGGCTCGCGCCAACTGGATGATCGAGAACTCGCGCAACCTGTGCCTGTACCCGAACGTGTACCTGATGGACCAGTTCAGCTCGCAGATTCGCATCGCCCGGCCGATCTCGGTCAACCGCACCGAAATCACCATTTATTGCATCGCCCCCAAAGGCGAAAGCGACCACGCCCGGTCGAGCCGGATTCGTCAGTACGAGGATTTCTTCAACGTCAGCGGCATGGCGACCCCGGACGATCTGGAAGAGTTTCGCTCCTGCCAGACGGGTTACCAGGGCAGCGTCACCACGTGGAACGACATGTCCCGTGGTGCCGAACACTGGGTCGAAGGCGCTGATGAAGCTGCCAAAGAGATCGATCTGCATCCGCTGCTCAGCGGCGTGCGTACCGAAGACGAAGGCCTGTTCGTGCTGCAACACAAGTATTGGCAGCAAACGATGCTCAAGGCGTTGGCCGCCGAGCAGTCCGAACGGATTGCAGTGGAGGCTGTGCAATGACCATTACCTATGATGCTGTGCGCGATTTTCTCTACCGCGAAGCACGCTACCTCGACGACAAACAATGGGACGACTGGCTGGAGTTGTACGCCCCGGACACGACATTCTGGATGCCGTCCTGGGACGACAACGACGAGCTGACTGAAGACCCGCAGCGGGAAATCTCGCTGATCTGGTACGGCAACCGCACCGGCCTGGAAGACCGCATCTTCCGCATCAAGACCGAGCGTTCCAGCGCCAGCGTGCCGGACACCCGCACCTCGCATAACCTCAGCAATATCGAGCTGCTCGAACAGGCCGACGGGCTGTGCAAGGTGCGCTTCAACTGGCACACCCTGAGTTTTCGCTACAAGACCGTCGACAGCTATTTCGGCAGCAGCTTCTACACCCTCGATGTGCGCGGCGAAAACCCGCTGATCAAGGCCAAGAAAGTGATCCTGAAGAACGACTACGTTCGCCAGGTCATCGATGTTTACCACCTCTGAGGCGGCCGTCATGACTCATTCTATTGCGTTCAATTTTGAAGACGGCGTCACCCGATTCATCGACGCCAATGTTGGCGAAACCGTGGCCGATGCCGCGTATCGCCAAGGCATCAATATTCCCCTGGACTGCCGCGATGGTGCTTGCGGCACCTGCAAGTGCTTCGCCGAGGCTGGCCGCTACGACTTGGGTGAGGACTACATCGAAGACGCCCTCAGCGCCGACGAAGCGCAACAGGGTTTTGTTCTGACCTGCCAGATGCGGGCGCAGAGCGATTGCGTGGTGCGGGTGCCGGTTTCATCGGATGTCTGCCGCACCCGTCAGGCCAGTTACGACGCGACCATTAGCGCCGTGCGGCAGTTGTCCGACAGCACCATCGCGCTGTCGATCAAGGGCGAAGCCCTGAGCAGACTGGCGTTCCTGCCGGGGCAGTATGTGAACCTGGGGGTTCCCGGCAGCGAGCAGACTCGGGCCTACTCGTTCAGCTCGCTGCAGCGGGACGGCGAAGTCAGTTTTCTGATTCGTAACGTACCCGGCGGCTTGATGAGCAGTTTCCTCACCGGCATGGCCAAGGCCGGCGACAGCATGAGCCTGGCCGGACCGTTGGGCAGTTTCTATCTGCGCGACATCCGCCGTCCATTGTTGCTGCTGGCCGGTGGCACCGGCCTGGCGCCGTTCACCGCGATGCTGGAAAAAATCGCCGAACAGGGCAGCGAGCATCCGCTGCATTTGATCTACGGCGTGACCAACGATTTCGACTTGGTGGAACTCGATCGACTCGAAGCCTTCGCCGCGCGAATTGCGAACTTCAGCTTCAGTGCCTGCGTGGCCAATCCCGACAGCCGGCACCCGCTCAAGGGCTACGTGACCCAACACATCGAGCCACGGCATTTGAACGATGGCGACGTCGACGTCTACCTGTGCGGCCCGCCACCGATGGTCGAAGCGGTCAGCCAGTTCATCCGCGAACAAGGCATTGCGCCGGTGAACTTCTACTACGAAAAATTTGCCGCCAGCGCGGCATAAAAATTTTCTGCAGCGATGCACCCCTACAGGATCGCGCCGGGAAGCATCCTTCGTCACGAGGTACACATGAACAGATTCCACGAAAAAGTCGCGCTGATTACCGGTGCCGCTCAGGGCATCGGCCGGCGCGTGGCTGAACGCATGGCCATCGAAGGTGCACGACTGATCCTGGTCGACCGCTCCGATCTGGTGTTCGAACTCCAGAAGGAGTTGGGGCAGAGCAGCCAGGTACTTGCCCTGACCGCCGACCTTGAGCAATACACCGAGTGCTCACGCGTGATGCGCACCGCTGTCGAACGTTTTGCTCGCCTCGACGTGCTGGTCAACAACGTTGGCGGCACGATCTGGGCCAAGCCTTTCGAGCACTATGAAGAGGCGCAGATCGAAGCCGAAGTGCGCCGTTCGTTGTTTCCGACATTATGGTGTTGCCATGCCGCGCTGCCGTTCATGCTCGAACAAGGCAGCGGCGCCATCGTCAACGTTTCATCCATTGCCACCCGCAGCGTCAATCGCGTGCCATACGGTGCGGCGAAGGGCGGGGTCAATGCGCTGACTGCATGCCTGGCCTTCGAAACAGCCGGTCGTGGCGTGCGGGTCAACGCGACCGCCCCCGGTGGCACCGAGGCGCCACCGCGCCTGATCCCACGCAACACCGGGCAACAGAGCGCGCAGGAAGAGCTCTGGTATCAGCAGATTGTCGACCAGACCCTCGACAGCAGTTTGATGAAGCGCTACGGCACCCTGGATGAACAGGCGAGCGCTATCCTGTTTCTGGCCAGCGACGAAGCTTCCTACATCACCGGCATGGTCATGCCGGTCGGTGGCGGCGATCTGGGCTGAAAAGCTTGCGGGTGGCGCCGGCTCGACCTACAAGCGACGCCGAAACGCTTTGACGATTCTGAGCGCGGCGTCGCTTATTTTCAGATTGTGGACGGCCTCCAGCGGATACCAGATGCAGTCGAAGATTTCATTTTGTGGACGAGCCTCCGCCAGGTTTACGACCGACGCTTCGTAGACATGGTGCCGAGTGCTGGTTGTTTCCAGTTCCATGAGGTACAGCAGGCCGTCGACTCCAAGCCCTGTTTCTTCGTAAAGCTCTCGTATGGCCGCGCCCGCAGCGGTTTCTCCTCGCTCTACTTTTCCGCCGGGCAAAGTCCAGGGAGACTTGGGCTTGCGCACCAGGAGGATATGCCGATCCTGTTCGCAAATGACCGTGGCACGTACTTTCATGGGTTACCCGACTGTAGTTGTCATAAAACAGTCATGAAAATGCAATATTCGGACCGAAGTGCTCCGAAGTATTTTGCTTTAAGGATTGGAGTCGACAGGTTTGCTGAAAGTGCGATTGGAATGCCGGAATCCCGACGCGACGTCTGGTCGGCACTTCAGTGAGAGTCGGGTGTAAGGTAATAAAGTCGATCCAGAACTATCACTGCCGAATGGAGGTGACTATGAGCGTTCCGATGCTGAACAAAATGCACATGAACGGCTATGACGTACTCAGCGTGAACAACGGCCCTTGGCGAGTGTGCACCAAAGGTGACCGACTTGGAGCCTTTGGCAGCAGAGAGGAGGCGCTGGCTTATGCAGCTTCGCTTCCCGCCTACCGAGCCCGGTCGGGTAAAGCGTCGCGTAGCCACAAATCAGACAAATAGCGCGCCGTAGCAGCTGCCGAGCCTGCGAGGCAGCTGCTACACGGTAGAATCAATACCCGCCGCCACCCATCCCGCCTGTGGAAGGAGAATATTCTCTGGCTTTTTGTTGGGCTCGACTCCATTGCGCACAGGTCATGAAGCTTTTGTGGTCGACCTTGCCCAGCTTGTCGAAACTGACAATGTACGGCTGCTGACGGCCATTCTGGATCAGCTTGTAATCAAAGCAGGTACCAGGTTCCACCGTGCGCTTGGTGATCGATAAAGGCTGGCCGCCAATCTGCTGGACCTGTTCCTTGCTCATGCCCGTCTCGACCTTGGCGACCAGCGGTTGGTCTCGATAAATATGTGATTCCGTATTGCAGCCACCTGACGCCGCCAGCACGGCGATCAGCGCGCATAGACGCTTGTTCATGGCAGCGCTCTCTAGTGAGCTTTCGTTCGACTGATGGATTTTGCCTTCACTTCTTCAGCATAGCCCGCCAGTCGCTCTTCATCGCCCTGGAATAACTCGCACAGCCTTAATGTTGCCTCGGCGTCCACCTCATTGCCGGCCAGGCGCAACTGCTCTGCGATGCGCAAAAGCTCTACCGCCGACCACCTCAGGTCCGAGGCTACACCTTGCAGGTCGCGCCGAAGTTGCTGTTCATATTCGTTAAGCCACATGATGACCTCCTGCAATTCCCCGCTACGAAATAGTAGTCCCATTTACCTGTCTGGAGCGTTATGTTCGTCTGATCGCAAGAGAGTCGAAATCATGCAACAACCTGTCTACCAACTGCTGGAAGTCGCCAACGGCAAGCCGATCAAACTCTGGACCGAGGGTGTGCCGGTTGAAAGCGAAGCCCGGCAGCAATTGATCAATATCGCGAAGATGCCATTCATCTTCAGGCACCTGGCGGTGATGCCGGACGTGCATCTGGGCAAAGGATCCACCATCGGCAGCGTGATCCCCACTGTGGGCGCGATCATTCCGGCGGCCGTGGGGGTGGACATCGGCTGCGGCATGATTGCCGCGCGTACTTCACTGACCGCTGCCGATTTGCCAGACAACCTGCACGGCCTGCGCAGTGCCATCGAAAAAGCCGTGCCACATGGCCGCACGTTGAGCCGTGGCCGCCGCGATGAAGGTGCCTGGAACCACGTTCCACACCAGGCCGATCAAGTCTGGAGGGCGCTGAGTCCAGGGTTCAAGGCGATCACCGACAAATACCCCAAACTCGCCAGTACCAACAATCGTCAGCACCTGGGCACCCTCGGTACCGGTAATCACTTCATCGAGGTCTGCCTGGATGAGGCCAACCGCGTCTGGTTCATGCTGCACAGCGGTTCTCGCGGCGTTGGCAATGCCATCGGGACCCTGTTCATTCAATTGGCCCAAGCGGACATGCGCCAGCACATCGCCAATCTGCCGGACCGCGACCTGGCCTATTTCAAAGAGGGCAGCCGGCACTTCGATGACTACGTCGAAGCGGTGGGCTGGGCTCAGGATTTCGCCCGGCAGAACCGGGCCTTGATGATGCAGGCAGTGATTCAGGCCGCGCGGCAAGTGATCCGCAAACCCTTCGAGGTCGCGCTCGAAGCCGTGAACTGCCACCACAACTACGTGCAGAAAGAGCGGCACTTCGGTGAAGACGTCCTGGTCACCCGCAAGGGCGCGGTGTCGGCGAAGAAGGGCGAGCTTGGGATCATTCCCGGCTCAATGGGCGCCAAAAGCTTTATCGTTCGAGGTCTGGGCAATGAGCAATCGTTCTGCTCCTGCAGCCACGGCGCTGGTCGGACCATGAGCCGCACCAAAGCCAAGAATACCTTCACCGTCGCGGACCAGATTCGTGCGACCGCTCATGTGGAGTGCCGCAAGGATGCGGCGGTCATCGATGAGATTCCGATGGCCTACAAGGACATCGATAAAGTCATGTACGCACAGCGTGATCTGGTGGAAGTGCTGCACACTTTGCGACAGGTGGTCTGCGTAAAGGGATAGTGATGGAAGGTGCTTCCATTGGTCGGGAACATTAACGTGAGATAACAGCTCTGCTGTCGTAGTGAGGTAGTGATTTATTCGCTGGGGCGAGGCTATCTCGAAAATGACGACTACCGATGAATTCAGACACCATGCACATGAGCTGATCGTTGACCTGGATGCGGCCACCACGGAAATGATGAAACTGATCTCGGCCCATCAGATGAGCGGTCCGGAGTGGGAGCGGGTCATGAAATGGCAGCACGAAGCGTACGAGCGATGGATGACGTACCTCAATGCGAGATCGTATCCCGATTCCGGCTCGGGAGCCGAGGTGGGGCAGGGCGAAGCCCCGTTATAGAGACATCGCCGGCTGTCTGCTGGATGTCTGCGCAAGTACAGGCTACATTTCCCGTTTTGCAGGGTAGGGAAGCGTTATGCGCAGGTTGGTAACGGGAATAGCGGTGGCTGTGTTGGCGGGTTGTTCATTACCTGCATCCGTGGTGCCCGGCGAGCCCAATGTCAGCAAGTACAGCGTGAAGGCACCCAAGGAATATGCCGCGTGTGTATTACCGTTATGGCGTAAGGACGTTCCGGGATCGACGCAATCGCCGATGTCCAATGGCTACCGGATCACCGCGCCGAGCATCATCACGGCCGACGAAATTCTGGACATCGTGAAATCGAAGGATGGCAGCCGGGTATCGCTTTACCAAGGGCCACCGTGGGCCAAGTCAGGGGCGCTGCGCCAAGCGGTCCGGGACTGTTTGTAAGGCCCGCCGCTGCCGTATGTCGGAACCGAGGAACGGTCATGCCTGAATCAACTTCCAAGCGCTGACAGTCCTTGGAGTTTGGCCATGAATGATGATCGGAAAAAGGCAGCCCTCGATGCCTGGTACCGGCTCTTGAGAGAACCGGAGGCCGGGATGGATTGTGAAGAACACTACGACAAACTGCTGAAGGCGGCGGATGAAATGGAAGGGGCCGGGCTCATAAATAACGCCGAATGGCGTGAGCTGGTGCGCGATGCACGGGAGGCTTTTTCCACTGCGATCGATGGTGTTGGGAGCGGAACAGTCAGCAGATGACTTCAAAATAGTGTGGATATTGAAAGGCTTAGGAGATTTAGTAACTGGATAGTGAGTAAAGAATATCTTGTTACAAGTCCCCCGATTGGGTAATATCACCTCGCGTTCACCACCACGGTTTATGCATTTTTAAAGCCCAGGCGTCCATCAGCTGCCTGGGCTTTTTTTTGTCTGGAGTTTGGCAGTGGCTTATGAACACGCTGCCGGCGAAGCGCCAGCAGCGTAGAGGATGAGCGATAGAAAACGCCAGGGATGCCTGTCGTTTACCAGGACGGATCAGCTTTGCGCCGATCGCTGCCGGATGGATTGCCAGTATCAAGAAGCCTCCTCTCCACCAGGACATTTTGCAGGGCCTGGCGTGCCGAAGGGCTTAGCTGATGTTCTCTTTCCTTGAGTTCGAGCAAGATGGGGTTGGACCATCCACGATAGGTTTGCTCGGAAATTCGAGTAGATGTCATCTATCTCTCCTTTGATGAGTCGCCCGACAACACAGTGGGCGAAGTCCTGTGCGCTGAAAATCCTAGTCGAGGAAACGATTTGTCGCCAGTGAGCGGATGGCAATGAGGTGCCGGTCATCCTTCGCGATGCGGGTAGTCCACGATTCGGGCATAAACTTAAAAAGCTACCTCATCAAAAGGAGCCGCATATGATCGCCGACCAAATGAACAGACAGGAGTCGGAGCAAAGCGCTGTCTGGGATCAATACTTCTGTGCCGCGTTGATTGCCGAAAGCCATCTGACGGCACCGGTGGTAGGAGAAGCCACCCACGAAGACAGACAGAATCTGTTAATCCAAAGGGCCAAGGCACTCGCCGACAAAATGCTGGAAAACAGAAGATAACCGGAGCCCAGCCATTGCGCTGGGCTCTTCACTTTTCGAGGATCGATTGACTGGCCAGGTAGTCGTTGTAGTCGGCGCGACGGGATGCCCCTTTTTCTGCTGGAGTGCACGGCTCCCTGATCACGGATCGTCTACAGTTGGTAGTTCATGGATACGGAGATCGGACATGAAGTGCTTAATTTGTCAGGCTGCCTCTAAAACCGGTCATGCCGCTGAAGACTGCTCAGAGGTCGATTGCTCGGCCGGGTGTGGACGCTACAAGGTGTCTGCGAACCTTGTGGCGAAAATGAAATTCAAGAACGAGTGCTTTGATATTGAACGCACAAGACGATGGCTTGAGATGGCGCGCAACGATGAGCCCGTGCCGTTGATATCCACCTATGACTACTACGTTTCCTTATTGCATCGCGACACCGAGGAGAGGTCGGTCACGCCGACTCGCTCCAGGCAGGCGTTGGTTGCGGATTCCCGGCTATAACCCCCGTCTCCCTGTAGGAGCTGCCGAAGGCTGCGATCCTTTGATCTTCCGCGGCTCTCGAAAGATCAAAAGATCGCAGCCTTCGGCAGCTCCTACAGGGTTCACAGGTATTGCCCGATTCATCGACGAAAAACAAGCAACCTCCATGGATAGCCCCTGTCGATATCAACATGTCCCCGCTATTAGTTACCCTCCCGATCCGGGTTGTCAGTATTTATGGCGGGCTGAAAGCGGCTAACTGAATGATCAGGAGGTGGCTATGAATTGTCCGCTTTGTGGAAACACTTATGCGCTGGAAGATTCTTCGTACGGGGCCGGGTTACGCATTCATTGCGAGCCGTGCGGTGGTTACTATCGGATTTCCACAACCCTGAGCGGCTTGGCCGAGGGAAAAATCTATGACACCGAGCGCGCTCGAGCCCGCCTGAAAAAGAAGCGTGAAACCGACGACTTGGAAGATCAAGAGCCGGCGCTAGGGGCGGAAGATAAAGACCTGCTCATCGAGCCGGACTGATCTGTCACAGAACCTGCACGGGCTCCAGCAAAAGGCGCTTGCTTCATGCATCAGCGCCGGAAGAATGACTCGCCTGACCGCTGAAACCGGATTCCGGATCGAAAAGTTTCAGTACAAGCCAGGCGAGCGCATGCCGGATCCATGGCAACTCTGATGAATGTTTAGACGATCCTATTCCAACCGGTTAATGAGCCTGCGCCACTCCGCGCAAAACCGTAGCAGCGGCGGATTGAGACCGAGTGCTGGCAATGTTGCCCAGCGATACAACGCCCACCAAGCGCTTTTCCCGGTTAAGTACGGGCAGGCGGCGCAGTTGTATGTCTGCCATGTTCTTTGCCACATGCTCGATGTCTTCATCCTCAAAGCAATAGCGGATGCCACCCGTCATTACTTTACTGATAGGGGTTTTGCCAGGAAGTCCTTCGGCTACGGCCCTAATGGCTATATCCCGGTCCGTGATCATGCCAACCAGACGCTCCTGTTCCTCAACCATAATGGCGCCGCTATCGATCCTGGCCATCATGTTCGCGGCCTCCTGGATCGTCTGGTTTGGCTTGGCTGTTAAAACATCTTTGGTCATGACTTCCGAAATCTTCATGAAAAGACTCCTTTAAAGTGATGTTTCAGTGATTAAAGGGCTGCCAATTTTTTCGACTTGGAGGGGAAGTGCGGGTTCAGATTGTTTTATCTCCGCTCGTCATGGTGGCGGAGATCGGCTCTATCAGTTCTGAGCCCTGGTTCCTCACGTTGCCCACGGCCATGTTCACTTTGAACCATTCGAAGACGTCGCAGGGTTCGCGTTCCTGCAGGATTATCTGTTCGGCGCGCTCCTTGGGCGTGTAGGGGTCAATCCATTCCCGAGCCAGTTCGGGACTGAGCGTCACAGGCCGACGGTCATGAATATCCACCATGCCGCCTTCACTGTCCGCGGTGATGATTACGAAGCCGTCATGCTCTTCCGGCTCCTTTTCGTACCTTGGATACTGACCAATGGCGGCGCACAGGATCGGCGCGTGATCTTTGCGACGGATCAGGTACGGCTGTTTCTTCGGACCGCCCTCGTAAACCCATTCAAACCAGTTGTCGATGGCAATAATTGCCCGGTGCGGCCATATCTCCTTGAAGAACGGGTCGTGGGCGACTTTCTCAACCCGGGCATTGATCGGTGTCGCGTGATCCCTGGCCCAATGCGGTCGCCAGCCCCAACGAACCCTGTCGGCGTGCAACATGCCGCTTTCCTCGTGGAAGAGGGCGAGCTGAGTCGACGGCGCGGCGTTGTAGAGCTCGAGCGGCTGGTCGCCAGCATTGTTGACCAGGGCGTTGGGCATGCTCAGCGCCGCCACGAACTCGTGAACACCTCGATACTGCGAAAGTCGTCCGCACATGGCTGAGCCCTCATGCTGAAGCTTAAGTTTAGACAATAGTTTCAAGGTGAAGCGTTGAGGCTGTTTAACCAGCAACGCCTTCAAAAAAACAGAGTCGCCGCTCGCGGCCCAGCCCACATCGGGGATTCGCGGGTTTCTTGATTGATGTCAATCGCCTGAGTCGACCTGCTCTGTATTCTGCGCAGAAACCGACAGCTGAACCGAGGGCGAACATCCATGCTCTATCCGCTGTTTCTGACCTTTCATCTGTTTGCCGCCCTGGTCTTTATCGGCACAGTGTTCTTCGAAGTCCTGTTCCTGGAAAGCATCCGCAAACAGTTGCCGGCCAAAGTAATGCTGCTGGTCGAGGAGGGTATTGGCCGCCGCGCCCGCACCCTGATGCCGTGGGTGCTGCTGGCACTGTTCGGCGCGGGGCTGGGCATGGTCTGGCTACGCTATTTGCCCGTCCTTGCAACGCCAATGGCCTCATCGTTCAGCACTTTGTTGCTGCTGAAAATCATGGTCGCCGTGAGCGTGCTGCTGCATTTCCTGGCCGCCATGTTTCTGTTCAAAAGCGGCCGAATGAACGCTCGTTACCTGCATTTCATCCATGGCAGTGTGTTCGGCCATTTGGTCGTCATTGTGTTGTTGGCCAAGGGGATGTTTTACCTGACGTGGTGAGCGGCCTTGCCCCAAGGTTTGTCCTGCAAGCACTTGGCTTGCGCTTGATGCAAGTCAAGGAGCATTGACCGCCAATCCCGGACACTGTTGATCCGCAGCCAGTCTCGGAGACCTGTCATGCTCGATTTTTCTCACGCCCCCGGCGAGCTGATCGCTCGGTGCGATCAGGGCGTACTCGACCCCAACTGTCATGCCGATACGCAAAAGTTTCATGACGGCATTGGCTCCCTGGATTTGCTCCGTGCCTTGCGCGTCAGCCGCCAGAAACGACGCCCGATCGCCCTGAACGTGCAACTGCCTTCCCGGCTCAAGCCATCCTTTTGTTCCCCGCGCGATGCCTGCGAACATGGCGACATCGAACAGTACCTCCAGCGCCTGGAACACGAGATCGACCTCGTCGGTTGCCACCTGAGTTCGGAGCAGCGGGTCGAACAATTTCATCTGGGCGGCGGAACACCCACCAGCGCTCATCTCGAGCGGCTGATGGGGCGTCTGCGCAGTCGGTTCAACTTTCTCGAACATGAGTGCGGCGATTACAGCGTTGACGTCGACCTTCACCATACCGATTGGACGACCATGGGCGCGCTACGGGGCCAGGGATTCAATCATGTCAGCATCGGTGTTCCGGATATCGACAGCGACTGTGGCATGTCGGTGGCCTGCTACCAGAACCCGGCCCCCGTTCATTCACTGATCGATGCCGCCCGTACCTTTGGTTATCGATCCATCAACGTCGATCTGGGTTTTGGTCATGCCTGGCAAACGCCAGAAAGCTTCGCGCTGAAACTGACGACCATTATCGAGCTGGAGCCGGACAGGCTGATGGTGTTCGACTATGCCCGGCCACCACGCCGCTATCGGCCAAAACTCGGCGACAAGGTCAGGGAACTGTGCAGCCAGGACGATAAAGGCGCGATGCGCCAGATCGCCTTCGAACAGTTGATGGGCGCAGGGTATCACTACATCGGTATGGGCCAGTTTATGCGGCCCGATGATGATCTGGCGATCGCTCAGGAGCGGGGCCAGTTGCGTCGCACCTGTGACGGTTTTACCCGTCACGGCTATTGCGACCATATCGGCTTCGGTTTGGGGGCTATCAGTCAGATCGACGATTTGTACACGCAAAACACCGACGCAATCGAGCGCTATCAGCAGCAACTGGACCGGGGCCAATTGCCGACGTCTCGTGGCTGGCGTTTCGAGGCGGGGGATCAGATACGGCACATGGTCATGGAGCGTCTGGCCTGTGATCAAGAGCTGGATATCCGCGCCATCGAGCGGCGCTATGGGCTGATTTTCCATCAGTATTTTTCATCTGTCTGGCCATTGCTGGAGCAATTGAGTCGTGAGGGGTTGATTGAATTGTCGGACCGTTTCATCAGCATTCTTCCCACCGGCCGGCCGGAAGTGGATGCCATCTGCAACCTGTTTGAAAAGGATTCGGGCAGTGCAAGGCATTAACCCACCTGCGAGTTGATTGATCATGAAATCTGCATTCGATTTCGATCGAGCCCTGGTCGAAAAATATGACCGCCCAGGGCCGCGTTATACCTCTTACCCCACGGCGCCGCAGTTCCATCAGGCGTTTGCCGTCGACGACTACCAGCGTGCCGCCTCCGACAGTAACCTGGCGACGGTGCCCAAGCCGTTGTCGGTGTATATCCATATTCCGTTCTGCAAGAGCCTTTGCTACTACTGCGCCTGCAACAAAATAATTACCCGGAAAACCCATCGGGCCGTCGAATACCTGACGTACCTCAAACGTGAAATCGCCATGCAGGCGGCGTTGTTCGACAGCACGCGCAAACTCACGCAACTGCACCTGGGCGGGGGCACGCCGACGTATTTAACCCGTGAACAGCTCGCGGATCTGATGGACTGCCTGCACCAGGCGTTCGACATGGACGACAGCGATGACCATGAGTTTTCCATCGAGGTCGATCCGCGCACCATCAACACCGAGCAGATTCAGTCGCTGCGTCAATTGGGCTTTAACCGCTTGAGTTTCGGCGTGCAGGACTTCGATCCCGATGTGCAGGCGGCGGTCAATCGCCAGCAAAGTGAAGAACAGATTTACGCGCTTGTCGTAGCGGCACGTGAGGCGCAATTCAAGTCGATCAGCGTCGATCTGATTTACGGCCTGCCACTGCAAACCGTGAACAGTTTCGACGTCACCCTCGGCAAGATCATTGCCCTGCGTCCGGACCGGATTGCCGCCTACAGCTATGCCCATTTACCCGAGCTGGTGCGCGCGCAACGGCTGATTCGCCCGGCGGACATGCCGCCACCGGAGCGCAAGCTGGAGTTGCTGGAGTTGACCATCCGCCGCCTGACCGAGGCCGGTTATGTCTATATCGGCATGGACCATTTCGCCTTGCCGGACGACGAACTGGCGCTGGCCCGCACCCATGGCACTCTGCAACGCAATTTTCAGGGCTACTCGACCCATGCCGATTGCGACTTGATCGGCCTTGGGGTGTCTTCGATCGGTAAGGTTGGCGACAGCTACAGCCAGAGCGTCAAGGAGCTTTCGCAATACTACGCCCGTATCGATCAAGGCTTGTTGCCGGTGCATCGTGGTTATCGCTTGAGCGCCGACGATCTGCTGCGCCGTGAAGTGATCAGTGACTTGATGTGCCACGGGCGGATCGATTTCGCCAAGTTCGAAGCGGGTTATGGCATTTGCTTCACCGAGTATTTTGCCGATGCGCTGGCGCAACTGGACGAGCAGGTGCATGACGGACTGTTGCAGATTCACAGCGATGAGTTGGTGCTGTTGCCGCAAGGGCATTTGATGATGCGCAGTGCCGCGATGGCATTTGACGCCTATCTGGGAGGGGAGCAAAAAGGCCGGTTTTCCCGCACCGTTTGAAGCGTCGGGACGCTTGGCTCGAGGAATTTTATCGAGTTGATTTCAATCAAGGGCGAGGCACACAGCGCTCCCTAACATGGCCGCAAGCCCCTTTGAAATCAGCGAATTCATGACAATCCATCAGCCTTCGACACCTGGCAATCCGCGCATCTGGAGCGTCGGGCTGGCGGTGATGGTCTTGCTGATGATCGCCGCGTTCGCGACGGTGCAGGCCAAGTCATACGGCGACATCGAGCAGCAGCGCATCGAGAAAGTCTTCCCGCAAACCGATTCAATCTCCGCAGCCGAAGGCACATTCAAGGTGCGCACGCTGTCGGCGGCCGGCAAGGTCATCGGGTATGTGTTCCAGAGCCTGGATGTGGTGGATATTCCGGCCTACTCGGGCAAGCCGATCAACACCCAGGTGATCCTCGACACCGCCGGAGTGATTCGGGACGCCTATGTGCTGGAGCACCACGAACCGATTCTGCTGATCGGCATCCCCGAAGAAAAACTCCACGGTTTCAGCGCCCGATACAAAGGGATCAAGGTCAGCCAACGGGTAGTCGTCGGGCATTCCAGCGACCCGAGCGCGGTCACCGTGGATGCCATCGCCGGCGCAACCGTCACCGCCATGGTGGTCAATGAAGTCATCATGCGTGCCGCCCATGAGGTGGCCGTATCGTTGAAGCTGATTGAGGACAGGGGCGGGGTGGTGAACAAGCCCGCCACCGTGCGCCAGGATTTCTACGAGCCCGCCACCTGGGAGCAGCTGACCGGTAACGGCGCCATTCGCCGGTTGAACCTGACCCGTGGACAAGTCGATGCCGCCTTCAAGGGCACCGAAGCCGAAGGCGTCGACAACGCCGGCCCGGATCAAGTCGATGACACCTTTATCGAGCTGTACACCGCCGACTTGAACCCACCGACCATTGGCCGCGCGCTGCTGGGCGACAATCAATATCGCTTCCTCATGCAGGAACTCAAACCTGGCGAGCAGGCCATCGTGGTGCTGGGGCGTGGGCTGTTTTCCTATAAAGGCTCGGGTTATGTGCGCGGCGGGATTTTCGATCGGGTGCAATTGCGCCAGTTCGGCAACGTCATCAGCTTTCGCGACATGGACCATCAGCGGCTCTCCGACGTGTTTGCCAAGGGCATGCCCGAGTTCACTGAAATGTCGGTGTTCATTGTGCGCAAACCGGTGGGGTTCGACCCGGGATCGCCCTGGTCCCTGGAACTCCTTGTGCGGCGTCAGACGGGACCGGTCAGCGGCACCTTCAGCAGCTTCGAACTGCCTTATCAACTGCCCGAACCCTACCTTGAGCGACCTGCGCCAACTGCCGAAGAACGGGCGGCCATCGAGGAAGCCAGCCGGCCGATGTGGTTGAACATCTGGTACCAGAAACACTTCCAGATCGCCGTCCTCGCGAGCGCGTTGTTGCTGCTGACGGCCATCCTGTTTCTGCAAGACAAACTCACCCGCCGGCCACGCTTTCTGCACTGGCTGCGTCGTGGTTACTTGCTCTTTACCGTGGTCTTTCTGGGCTGGTATGCCCTGGGGCAGTTGTCGGTGGTCAATGTCCTGACCTTTGTGCATGCGCTGTTCGAGCACTTTCGCTGGGAGCTATTTCTCACCGATCCATTGATCTTCATGCTCTGGGTCTTCACTGCCGCGAGCATCCTGCTGTGGGGCCGTGGTGTGTTCTGCGGCTGGCTGTGCCCGTTCGGCGCCTTGCAAGAGCTGATCAACGAAGCCGCGCGCAAGTTGAAAATTCCCCAGTACGAATTGCCGTTTGCGGTGCATGAGCGGCTGTGGGCGATCAAATACATCATCTTGCTCCTGCTTTTCGGCATCTCCCTGGAATCGATGTCTACCGCCGAGCTGTTCGCCGAGGTGGAACCCTTCAAAACCGCCATCACCCTCAAGTTCGACCGCCAGTGGTGGTTCGTGCTCTACGCGGTGGCGCTGCTGGTGATCAACATTTTCACGCGCAAAGTCTATTGCCGCTACATCTGCCCCTTGGGTGCAGCGCTGGCGATCCCGACCAAATTGCGCTTGTTCGACTGGCTCAAGCGCCGCCAGGAATGCGGCAGCCCCTGCCAGTTGTGCGCCAAGGAATGCGAGATCCAGGCGATTCACCCTGATGGCCGGATCAATGCCAACGAGTGTCACTACTGCCTCGATTGCCAGATGACCTACCACAACGAAGACAAATGCCCGCCGCTGATCAACAAGCGCAAGAAGCGCGGCAAACCGGCACCGGTGGCGGTTCAGCTGATACCTGTCGTGGAAGTGACCGCTCTGGAATGAACCCCGCGAGCACCTGTCCGCAGTGACCGTTTTTATCCCTTCAAGGAGAACACCTGATGAACGACACAGAATCCAAAAAAACCACTGAAGTGCCGGAACCGACCGGCCTCAGTCGTCGCGGTTTCCTGGGCACCAGCGCAGTGACCGGTGCGGTACTGGCGGGTGCGACGACGTTGGGCGGCGCAGTGTTCAGCCGCGAGTCGTGGGCCGCGGCGGTCAAGGATGCGCAGGCGAAAATCCATGTCGGCCCCGGTGAGCTGGACGAATATTACGGCTTCTGGAGCGGCGGTCATCAGGGCGAAGTGCGGGTGCTCGGCGTGCCATCGATGCGTGAGTTGATGCGTATTCCGGTGTTCAACGTCGATTCGGCCACCGGTTGGGGCCTGACCAACGAAAGCAAACGGATCCTGGGCGACAGTGCAAAGTTCCAGAACGGCGATTGCCATCACCCGCATATCTCCATGACCGATGGCAAGTACGACGGCAAATACCTGTTCATCAACGACAAGGCCAACTCCCGGGTCGCGCGCATCCGCCTGGACATCATGAAGTGCGACAAAATCCTCACCGTGCCGAACGTGCAGGCCATCCACGGCCTGCGTCTGCAAAAAGTGCCCTACACCAAGTACGTGTTCGCCAATGCTGAATTCGTCATCCCGCACCCCAATGACGGCCGCACGTTCGATCTGCAAGACAAGAACAGCTTCACCCTGTTCAACGCCATCGATGCCGAGAAAATGGAGATGGCGTTCCAGGTCATTGTCGACGGCAACCTGGACAACTCCGACGCCGATTACACCGGCAAGTACGCCGCGTCCACCTGCTACAACTCGGAGAAGGCTTACGACCTTGGCGGCATGATGCGCAACGAGCGCGACTGGGTCGTGGTGTTCAACATCCCGCGCATCGAGGCTGCGATCAAGGCCGGCAAGTTCATCACCCTGGAAGACTCGAAAGTGCCGGTGGTCGACGGTCGTAAAACCGACGGCAAGGACTCCGAGTTCACTCGCTACATTCCGGTGCCGAAGAACCCCCACGGCCTCAACACCTCATCCGATGGCAAGTACTTCATTGCCAACGGCAAGCTGTCGCCAACGGTATCGATGATTGCCATCGACCGGCTGGACGACCTGTTCGCCGATAAATTCAAGGACCCGCGCGAGGTCATCGTCGCCGAGCCGGAACTGGGCCTGGGGCCGTTGCACACCACCTTCGATGGTCGCGGCAACGCCTACACCACGCTGTTCATCGACAGCCAGGTGGTGAAGTGGAACATGGAAGAAGCGATACGCGCCTACAAGGGCGAGAAGGTCAATTACATCAAGCAGAAGCTCGACGTGCATTACCAGCCCGGGCATAACCACGCCTCGCTGACCGAAACCAGTGAAGCGGACGGCAAGTGGCTGGTGGTGTTGTGCAAATTCTCCAAGGACCGCTTCCTGCCGACCGGGCCGCTGCACCCGGAGAACGACCAACTGATCGATATTTCCGGCGATGAAATGAAGCTGGTGCATGACGGCCCTGCGTTTGCCGAACCCCACGATTGCATCCTGGCGCGCCGGGACCAGATCAAGACCCAAAAGATCTGGAACCGCAACGACCCGTTCTTCGCCGCCACCGTTGAGCTGGCCAAGAAAGACGGGATCAACCTGGAGACCGACAACAAGGTCATCCGCGACGGCAATCAGGTGCGGGTCTACATGACCTCCATGGCCCCGGCCTATGGGCTGACCGAGTTCACGGTCAAGCAGGGCAACGAGGTTACCGTGATCATCACCAACATCGACCAGATCGAGGACGTGTCCCACGGTTTCGTCATGACCAACCATGGCGCCAGCATGGAGATCAGCCCGCAGCAAACCTCGTCCATCACCTTTACCGCCGACAAGGCCGGCCTGCATTGGTACTACTGCAGCTGGTTCTGCCATGCGCTGCACATGGAAATGGTCGGCCGCATGAAGGTCGAGCGGACCTGACAGTTGCCAATCGACGGGAGCGGGCCGATGACCGATATCAAGCGCACTCCGATCAAGGTCGCGTTTGCGCTCCTGCTGATATCCGGCAGCGCGCTGGCGGTGCAACCCATCACCACATTGCCGTTGCGGGTTGACGCTGAACAACGCTGGCACTTGCCGGCGGGCGAGTACGCTGGCTCGTTCAGCGTCGATCAACCGATGCAGATTCTCTGCGAGCCCGGCGCGGTGTTTCAGGCGCAAGGGCAGGGTAATGGGGTGATCGTCAGCGCGCCCGATGTGCGGATCGAGGGCTGTACCTTTCTGGACTGGGGGCACGACCTCACGGCCATGAATGCGGCGGTGTTCCTCCAGCCCACGGCCCGTGGCGCGGTGATCAAAGGCAATCGCCTGCAAGGCGAGGGTTTCGGTATCTGGGTCGACGGGACGCAGGATGCGAGCCTGATCGATAACAACATTCAGGGGGATTCGGCGCTGCGTTCTCAGGATCGCGGCAACGGTATTCACTTGTATGCGGTGCATGGCGCCAAGGTCATCGGCAACCAGGTACGCGATACCCGCGATGGCATCTACATCGACACTTCCAACGGCAACCTGCTGCAGGGCAACACCCTGGAAGACCTGCGTTACGGCGTGCATTACATGTTCGCCAATGACAACCGGCTGATCGGCAATACCACCCGTCGCACCCGCACCGGCTACGCCCTGATGCAAAGCCGCAAGCTCACGGTGATCGGCAACCGCTCCGAACAGGATCAGAACTACGGCATCCTGATGAACTACATCACCTATTCAACCTTGCGCGACAACTTCGTCACGGACGTGCGCGACGGCTCGACCGGCGACAGCATGATCAGCGGCGCCGAGGGCAAGGCATTGTTCATCTACAACTCGCTGTTCAACAGCATCGAACACAACCACTTCGAGCACAGTGCCGTGGGCATTCACCTCACCGCCGGCTCCGAAGACAACCGCATCGCCGACAACGCCTTTGTCGGCAACCAACGGCAGGTCAAATACGTCGCCACCCGCTTGCAGGAATGGTCGGCGGATGGCCGGGGCAATTATTGGAGCGATTACCTGGGCTGGGATCGCAACAACGATGGCCTGGGCGATGTCGCCTATGAACCCAACGACAACGTCGACCGCCTGCTGTGGCTGTACCCGCAGGTGCGGCTGTTGATGAACAGCCCCGGGATCGAATTGCTGCGCTGGGTGCAACGGGCTTTCCCGGTGATGAAGTCGCCGGGCATTTTGGACAGCCATCCGCTGATGAATCCCACCACCCGACCCCTGACCCAGGAGCCCACCGCATGAACGTCATCGACATGGAAGGCGTCAGCCAGCGCTATGGGTACACCACCGTGTTGCATCAACTGAACCTGAGCCTGGGCGAAGGCGAAGTGCTGGGCTTGTTCGGGCACAACGGAGCGGGCAAGACCACCAGCATGAAACTGGTGCTCGGTCTGCTTCAGGCCAGTGAAGGGCAGGTCAGGGTGTTCGGCCGCACGCCCAGTGATCCGCAGGTTCGGCGTTTGCTCGGCTATTTACCGGAGAACGTGACCTTCTATCCGCAGATGAGCGGCCTGGAGACCTTGCGGCATTTCGCCCGACTCAAAGGCGCAGCGCCCGCGCAGGTGGACGTGCTGCTGGAGGAAGTCGGCCTGGCGGGCGCGGCGCATCGACGAGTCAAGACCTATTCCAAAGGCATGCGCCAGCGCCTGGGACTGGCGCAAGCCTTGCTCGGCGAGCCGCGTTTATTGCTGCTCGACGAACCGACCGTCGGCCTCGATCCGATCGCCACTCAAGACCTCTATCGGTTACTCGACCGGCTGCGCAGCCAGGGCACCAGCATCATTCTCTGTTCCCACGTATTGCCGGGGGTCGAGGCGCATATCAACCGTGCAGCGATTTTGACCCAGGGGCGCCTGCTGGCCCTCGGCAGTCTGCGCAGCCTGCGCGAGGAAGCCGGGTTGCCGACGCTGATTCGCGCCAACGGGCTCAAGCACGCCGGGCCGTTGCAGCGATCCTGGAACAACGCCGGGCATGTCACTCAGCGCTGGGGCATGGAGGGCCTTGAAGTGGCTGCGCTCAATGGCAACAAACTGGACCTGTTGCGCCAACTGCTCAATGAACACGAGCCGGCTGACGTGGAAATCGACCCACCGTCCCTGGAGGACATCTACCGCTATTACATGGGCCGGGCCGGTGCGACCCCCAGTGGAGAGACCGTATGAACCCGATCTGGAACATGGCCCGCAAGGAATTCAATGACGGTTTGCGCAACCGCTGGTTGTTGGCGATCAGCCTATTGTTCGCGGTGTTAGCGACCGGCATCGCCTGGTTGGGGGCTGCGGCCTCCGGGCAATTGGGCTTCACTTCGGTGCCTGCGACCGTCGCCAGCCTGGCCAGCCTGGCGACGTTCCTGATGCCGTTGATTGCCTTGCTGCTGGCCTATGACGCCATCGTCGGCGAAGACGAAAGCGGCACGTTGCTGCTGTTGCTGACCTATCCGTTGGGGCGCGGGCACATTCTGCTCGGCAAGTTCGTCGGCCACGGATTGATCCTGGCGCTGGCGACCCTCATCGGTTTCGGCTGCGCGATGCTTGCGATTGCGGTGCTGGTGGAGAACGTCGAACTGAACCTGCTGCTCTGGGCGTTTGGACGATTCATGCTGTCGTCGACGTTACTGGGCTGGGGTTTTCTAGGGTTGGCCTATGTGCTGAGCAGTGTGTCTGCCGAGAAATCCACCGCCGCCGGGCTGGCGCTGGGGGTGTGGTTCTTCTTCGTGCTGGTGTTCGACCTGGCGCTGTTGGCACTGCTGGTGCTCAGCGAAGGGCAGTTCAACCCGAAGGTGCTGCCGTGGTTACTGCTGCTCAATCCCGCCGATGTCTATCGCTTGATCAATCTCTCCGGTTTCGAGCCCGGTGCCGGTAGTGCTGGTGTGCTGACCCTGGGCAGCGATTTGCCTGTGCCGGGCTCGATGCTCTGGTTGTGCCTGTTGCTGTGGGTGGCGGTGCCTTTGGGCTTGGCCTGGTTGCTGTTCCGTCGACGGGCGACATGAATTCACACCTTGGTTTTTGGAGCATCTGACGATGAGTAATCTGTATTCGACGACGGTACGCGCCGCGGCGGGCCTGATGGTCTGTCTGCTGCTGGCGGCCTGTGACAAACCCGTGCAAGCCACCTACAGCGACGCCGCCACTGCTTTCCATCCCAGTGATGAATGCCATGTTTGCGGCATGATCATCGACGGCTTCCCCGGGCCCAAGGGCGAAGTGGTCGAGCGCAGCGGCACCAAGAAATTCTGCTCCACGGCGGAGATGATCGGTTGGTGGCTGCAACCGGAAAATCATCATGGTGACGCCCGGTTGTATGTCCACGACATGGGCCGCAGCCCGTGGAACGCACCCAACGATGCCCACCTGATCGATGCCAAGGATGCGTTTTACGTGGTCGGCACCCAGCTCAAAGGCGCCATGGGCGTAGTGCTTGCGTCTTTCTCCAGCCAACAGGCTGCGCAAAAGCTGGCCGCCGACCAGGGCGGTCGTGTGCTGCGTTTCAGCGAGATCGATCAGGCGGTGCTTCAGCAGCAGCCAGCGATGTCGCACTCGACTCATTGATCGACGCGCCATCGAGAAAAGTGATCGCCGTCAAGTCAGTATTTCTGCGTCTGTTCAAAGATAGGGGCTCACGACGTCCCCAGTGCTTGGCATTAACGATGCCCAGGAGAACATGATGCAAACCGAGTTTCAGGATCGTCTGGCGGTGATCACCGGTGCCAGCTCCGGGATTGGCCTGGCGTTGTGCGCCGCGCTGTTGCCGCGTGGGGTCAAGGTACTGGCGATGTCACGCACTGCCGGTGATTTGCCCGCCTTGCAGCAGATCTACGGTGAACGGCTGCAATGGTGTGCCGGGGACGTAACCTGCCAGGAAGACTTGCAAGGGCTGGCCCGGCGGGCGGCAGCGCTGGGGCGGGTGGATTATCTGGTGCCCAACGCGGGCATTGCCGAAATGGCCGACAGCCTGGATATGCCGGCCTTCCAGCGCCAATGGGCGGTCAACGGTGCGGGGGCGTTGAACACCCTGGCGGCGTTGCGCGGTGAGTTGGCGAGCCCGGCTTCGGTGGTGTTTGTCGGTAGTTTCCTGACCGGGTCGAGCTTTCCCGGTCTGGCCGCCTGCATCGCCAGCAAGGCCGCGCTGGCGGCTCAGGCACGCACATTGGCGGTGGAGTTTGCGCGTTATGACGTGCGCATCAATCTGGTCTCGCCGGGGCCGACCGCGACCTCGATGTGGGACAACCTGGGGTTGAGTGACCGTGAGCTCGATGATGTCGCTGATACTCTTGGCAAACGTCTGCTGCCCGGTCATTTTCTCGATGCGTCGGCGGTGGCTAATGTGATTATTTTTCAACTGTCCCAAGGCGCCCGGGGTGTCTATGGGCAGGATTGGAAGGTTGATAATGGATACACCTTGGGCTGAAGAGGTGAACACAAACCCTGTGGCGAGGGAGCTTGCTCCCGCTCGGCTGCGAAGCAGTCGTAAAATCAGCACCTGCGTCTAATCTGAATGTACGCGGTGACTGCTTTAAGGGCCGCTTCGCGCCCCAGCGGGAGCAAGCTCCCTCGCCACAAGTGCGATGTGTATTTCGATATTTGGGCACAAAACCTAATGCGAAGTGCCCTCCACAAACTCAATCTTGTTGCCCACGTTGTACTTGCCCGAAGGCTTGTTCATCGGAATACGCTTGATCTCTTTAAGGGTACTGCTGTCGTACACAATCAACGCGCCATCGTTGGCCCAAATACTCAAAAGCAGGTAGCGGCCATCGCGGGTGAACTCGACATGGGCGGCGGTCTTGCCGGGCATCGGGCGCAAGGTGTGGGCGATGTCCAGGGTCTGTTTGTCAATCAGGTGGATCGCATCGTTGTCCGGCCCGAAGAACACGTCAGTCCAGGCATACCGCGAGTTAACGTGACTGCGCATGAAGAACCCCGGCCCCAGGGTCGGAATTTCCTTGATCAGTTTCCAGGTCTTGAAGTCGATGACCGAGATCAGTCCCTTGCTGATGTTTGGCGTGGCGAACACCCACTCACCGTTACGTTTCCAGTAGGTTCCCGACCCAAGATGCGGCATGCCCGGCAGCGGTATGTCGGTGACCACCTTGCCACTGTCGAGGTCGATCACCTGGCCGCCCTTGGCCTTGCGCGAGGTGGCCAGCAGTTGCTTGTAGTCCGGTGAAAAGGAAAAGTCGTCCAGCACATCCTCGGCCTGGATCCGCCGTGGTTCGAAGTCCGGTGTGCCGGCGCTCGACAACTCCCAGACTTCCTTCACATCCTTGAGCGCGACGATGAAACTGTCCCGTGGCGGGGCGGTGTAGACCGCGCTGACCCGAGACGCGGTGCCGTCCTGGCCGATTACGGGGATGGTTTTGACCAGCGACAGATCGCGGGCATCGAGTATTACCAGATTGCCCGGCAGATAGTTGCCCGCCAGCACCCATCGGCCATCCTTGCTCACCGCCAGGTTGCGGGTATTGAGCCCGGCGCGGACCTCGGCGATCAGCTTCAGGTTGTGCAAGTCATACAGGCTGACCCAGCCATCGCGCGAGGCGACGTAAACGAAGCGTCCATCCGGGGAGAACTTCGGCCCGCCATGCACAGCAAAGTGCGAAGCAAACCGCGCCAGCACTGAGAAACGATCGCCGTCGAGGATGTTGATGTGATGGTCGCCGGCTTCCACCACCACAAACAGATTCAGCGGGTTGGCGCCATGCTGGGGCGTGTCGGGCAGTTTGCTGATGTCGGCGAGGATGGAATGACTGCCGCGAATGTCGTCGTTATTCCAGGTGGGTGGGTTGGCGGGTGGTTGTTGAAGGAAGCTCACCAGCGCATCGATCTGCGCGGGATTGAACACGTTGGCATACCCGGTCATCTGACTCGCGGGGCGACCATTCTGGATGACACTGCGGATTTCATCGGGTTTGATCCGGCTCAGACTCTCCGGCAGCAAGGCCGGCCCCGTACCGCCGAAACGGTTGGCGCCATGGCAGCGCTGGCAATGCTGTTGGTAGAGGTCGGCGGCCGCGTCGGAGGATGGAAGCGCCGCGCCGGCATGGGCCGCGCCGACCCATAACAATGGGGCAAGCAGCAGGCGCCTCATATCGCCACCTTACCGTGGCGTTGCAACACGGGAGCGGAGTAAAAGCGCGCCGGATATTCCTGCTGTTGGGCAGCGAACAGATCGACCACTTTGCCGATCACCGTCAGCGTCGGAATGCCCGGTGGGCAATCCAGCGCCAGGGTCGGCAACTGGTGCAGCTTGCCTCGGGCGACGTGCTGGTCGGGACGCGTGCCATTGCTGATCAGCGCCGCCGGTGTATCGGCGGCCATTCCGGCTTCGATCAAGCGCTGGGCAATAATTCCGAGGTTCGATAACCCCATATAAAACACCAGGGTCTGGCTGCTGTCGGCGAGGCTGCTCCAGGGCAATTGCAACTCACCATCGCGCTGCAAATGACCGGTGATGAAGCGGCAGGAGTTGACCAGGTCGCGATGAGTCAGCGGAATGCCGGCATAAGCGCTGCAGCCGGAAGCGGCGGTGATGCCCGGGACCACCTGGCAGTCAATGTTGCGTTGCAGCAGATACTCCAGCTCCTCGGCGCCACGGCCGAATATGAACGGGTCGCCGCCCTTGAGCCGGACCACGCGCTGCCCCGAATCGGCGAGGTCGGCGAGCAGTTCGTTGATCTGTTCCTGGGGCAGGCTGTGGCAGCCGCTGGCCTTGCCGACGTAATGCCGGGCGCAGGTGAGAGGGATCAAGGTCAGCAGCTCGGGGCTGATCAGGCGGTCGTAAACCACGGCGTCGGCCTGCATCAACAGGCTCCAGGCACGCAGGGTCAGCAAACGTGGATCACCGGGGCCGGCGCCGACCAGGGCCACTTCGCCCGGTCTGAACGGGGACGCAAGTGCGGCCGGTAAAACAATCGATGGGTGCATGTGACGTCCTTGGTTCTTCATCAGGTGGGCCGGCTCCATCCTTTGCCAGATGGCTCGCCAGGCGGGTGCTTCAGTGCATGACGCAAGGGATGGTCATTAATGGCGGCATACCGATTTCCTCATCGCTGAGATGGCAACCGGGGTCCTGCCCCCAGAGGTCACCTTCGGCCCAGGCACGGGTGCGGGTATTGCCGTTGCAGATGTTCAGCCAGCGGCATTGGCCACAACGGCCACCCACGGCGCGAGGATGCGCGCGCAGCTGCTGCAACAAGGCGTCCGGCTGGTCCAGCCAGAGCGTGCGGAACGGCGTGTGCCGGACGTTGCCCACCGAGTGCTGCCACCAGTAGGTGTCGGGATGCACTTCGCCGGTGTTGTCGATGTTGGCGATGCCGCTGCCCGACGCGTTGCCGCCCCAGGCCCGGAGCAGGTGTTCCAGGCGCGGGTAATGTTCGGGCAGATGCAGGCCCACCCATTGCAGCAAGAGAATCGCGTCGGCATCGTTGTTGCCGCTGACAAAATCGCTGTCGCGACCGTGCTCGATGTCTTCCCAGGCCTGTTCGAAGATCAACGTCATCGCTTCGCGGCTCATCTGCTGCCGGGCGTCGAGCTTGCGGCTGCGTTTGCCGCGACCGCTGTAATTGAGGTGCGACAGATAAAACTTCTGCACGTCGTACTCGCGCATCAGCGCCAGTAATTGCGGCAATTGTTGATGGTTCTCTTGGGTCAGGGTGGTGCGTAGGCCGACGCGAATACCCTGTTCACGACAGAGGCGGATCGCCCGCATGGAACTGGCGAAACTGCCCTTGAGTTGGCGGAACGCATCATGGGTGGCTTCCAGGCCATCGATGCTGATCCCGACATAATCGAAATTCGCCGCGCGGATCTGCGCAATGTTCTGCTCATCGATCAGCGTGCCGTTGGTGGACAACGCGACAAAGAAACCCTTGGTGCGGGCGTAGGCGCTGAGCACAAACAGATCCTCGCGCAACAGCGGTTCACCGCCGGAAAGAATCAGCACCTTCACCCCGGCGTCGTGCAGGTCGTCGATCACGGTCAGTGCGGCGGGCGTATCCAGTTCGTCGCGAAAGACACTGTCGGCGGACGTGGCGTAGCAGTGTTTGCAGGTCAGGTTGCAGCGCCTGAGCAGGTTCCAGATCACCACCGGCGGCCGGTTGCTGCCCGGTGGGCTGGTTCTGGGGGCAGGCGCCTGGCCGGTCAGGGCACGCAGGTATTGGCTGATCCTCAACATGCAAATCTCCTTATGAGCGCGTGTTCAGCGTGGCACTGACGGCAGCCGCAAACCGGTTTTCTTCAGGATGCGGCTGCTCACCAGCATCTCGTCGGCGACGCAGGCGTCGCCCAGCAAGTAGCGCAGGTGTTCGCGGTAGCTGTCGATTTCCTCGCGGCTGCGACCGTGGACCATGGCGAACAGGTTGTAGCGCCACGCGGTTCGTCGCGGGCGCCGATAGCAATGACTGACGAAGGGCTGCGCACCGATCAGTGCGCCGAGGCGCTGCATGTCCGTGTCGCGCACATCCCAGACCGTCATGCCGTTATAGCGATAGCCCAGGCGATAGTGGTTGGGGACGGCGGCGATGCGCCGGATGGCGCCCTCGGCCTGCAAGCGTTTGAGCAAGTCCAGGGTGGATTCGATGCTCAACTCCAGCTGTTCGGCGAGCCAGGCCCACGGGTCGTCCAGCAACGGCAGGCCGGCCTGGGTCAGCTCGATCAGACGCCGAGCGAGGGTGTCTTCAGACCGGGAAGTACAGACCGACATGGTAGGTCTCCTCTTTGGGCAAGTTGAGCAGCGGCAGGCCGGTCAGGGTTTCGATGTGCTGCAGGGTCTCGGCGATACCTTGTTCGGTCGGGCAGCCGAGCACAAACCACATGTTCCAGGCGTGTTCGCGTCGGTAGTTGTGCGCCACTTCAGGCAGTGCATGCAGTTGCTCGGCGACGTCTTCGAAACGCTCCTCCGGCACCGCCAATGCGGCAAGGGTGAAGGCGCCGCCGAGGCGTTCGATGTCGAACATCGGGCCGAATCGGGTGAGCATGCCGTCTTCCAGCAGTTCATGAAGGCGGTCGAGCAGTTCGGTACTGCTGCTCTCCAGTTCAGCGGCCAATGCCTGCCACGGGTGGCGCACCAGCGGCAGGCCCAGTTGCAGGCGGTTGATCAGCCGACGGTCGAGGTCATCCATGGGTGGAGGCTCCGGTTGGTGAGGGGGTAAAGCGTCCGCCGCACTGTTTGAATGCGTGAGTGCTGAACAGCAGTTGGTGGGGCAGGTCGCTCAGCAGGTGTTCTTCCAGCAACGCCTGGATCTGCGCTTCGACCTGCGCGCGTTGGCGCCCGTGAACCATGCAGAACAGGTTGTAGCGCCACTGCGGCAGGCGCCGCGGCCGTTGGTAGCAGAGGGTGATGCCGTGCGCCCGGCCCAGGCGTTGGCCGACTTCATCGATCAGCGCGTCCGGAACATCCAGTACCAGCATGGCGTTGGCGGTAAAGCCCAGCGCGCGATGGTTGAGCACCAAACCGATCCGGCGAAACAGCCCTTGCTCGTGCCACTGACGCATTTGCGCGAGCACCTGGTTTTCGTCGGCGTCTATCCGTTCGGCGAGGGCCTGATAGGGGCGCGATACCCGCGGCAATCCGCCTTCCAGATGCCGACGCAGCGCCAGTGCCTGTTTGGGATTCAACCCCGGTGTCATGAGCTTTCTCCCAGGGCAAAACCGAGGTCGATGCGGTAAGCAGTCAACATCGGCAGATCCAGCGGCATGAGGCCGGTGTCGTTCTCAAGTTGTTCGAGAACCCGTTCGATGTGTTGGCGATCAGGGCCGGTCAGCACAAACCATAGGTTGTAGAAATGCTCCCGCGCGTAGTTATGGTTGACTGCGGGGTATTGGCTGATGTGTTCGGCGACCTGTTGCAAGCGTTCGGCGGGCACGGCGAGGGCGGCGAGGGTGCTGGCCCCGGCGCGACTGTGTTCGAACACCGGGCCGATCCGTGAGAGGGTGCCGGCCTGATCCATTTCTTCCAGGCAAGCCATCACCTGGGCCTCGCAACAACCGAGCATCCGCGCCATCTCTTTGTAAGGTTCCGCGCACAGCGGCATGCCGTGCTGGAAGCGGTCGATCAGTTGGCGGCTGAGCAGGTCGAGGTTCATTTCAATAACCCATTTTTTGCGCGCGACTGCTGAAGAAGATGCCGCTCGGCGCGGTGGCGGGAAGGGTGCTCAGCTGCTTCAGGCTGTACGGGTCCCAGACCTGAACCTGATCGCCATCGCGTAATGACAGCCACAACTGATCGCCGCGAGCGGTGAATTCCATGTGCAGCACCGCCGGCCCTGGCCGCAGATCGGCGACCACGGCATGGGTTTCACTGTCGATGACCTGTACCCGATCGTTGTCCGGGTAGGCGAAATTGACCCACAGCTGCCGACCGTCCGGCCGCGACGTGACGAACACCGGTTGGCCAGCCACCGGGATGGCAGCGGTCTGCTTCCACGTACGCGAATCCATCACCAGCACCTGATGCCGGCCGACGGCGGGCACGAAGGCCTGGTGATCGGCGACGGCCCAGCCTTCCAGATGCGGCATTTTGTAGACGGGCAGTTTCACCTGGCCGCGTCCGTAATCACCGAGTACCCGCTGTACCCCGCGCTCGGGGTGCCAGAGGTCGAGTTGCGCCATGCCGTCTTCGCCGAACAGTCCCGCCATGTAATAGCGACCATCCGGGGTCACCAACGCGTCGTAGGGTTGCTGGCCGATGTCGGTGAAACGGCTGATTTGCGGCGTGTTGCCCTGACTGAAATCGGCGCTCCAGATCTCGCCGGTATCGAACAGGCTGAACACAAACCGCTGACCGGGCGCATCGACCAGGCCGACCACCCGTGAGCGCTTGCTGCCATCGGCCAGGGGCGTGGCCGGAATATCGGCCACCAGTTGCAGGTTTTCGGCCTCGAACACCTTAACCCCGCCGGGCACGTAGTTGGACACGGCGATGAGTTTGCCGTCCTGACTGATCGCGCCGCCGATGCTGTTGCCGCCCTGTATCAGCCGTTGATCGATGCGTTGGGTCAGCAGGTCGATCTTGCTCAGCCCGCCGTCGCGGCCGAACACATAGGCATAACGCTGATCGCGGGAAAACACCACCGAGGCATGGGACAAATCGCCCAAACCCTCGAGTCGGACCAGTGCCGTGCGGGTGGCGCTTTCGATGATTTGCACGCTACCGGTGGCGCGCTCCACCACCACCCCCAGATCGCCGGTACCACGCAACGGTGGCTGAGCACACGCGGACAACAACAGCCCGGTCGCCGCTATAAGCAGGGTTGATCGGATCATGGTGCGGGATATCCCTGGAGAAGAAGATCGACCAGCCAACGGATGTCATCCGGGCTGAGCAGCGGTGCCCAACCGGGCATCGCGGTGCCGGGCCGGCCTTGGCTGACGGTGGCTATCAGGCTGTCCCTGGACTTGCCCGCCAGTGTTGCGCGGGTCAGGTCGGGACCCAGCCCGCCGGTCATGTGCAGGCCATGGCAGGCGCCGCAGTCCTGGGCCAGCAGGTGTTCGAGCTGTGCCTGACGCTTGGCGTCGGGCGCGGCAACCGTGGTTGCGCAAATGAGGAGGAGGGCCGCCAGAATCGCAGCGTGTCGATAAACCTTCATGACGCCCTCCAGTTGGCTATTTGAGACTCAGGACCCAGGTTGCAAGTGTCTTCGCTTCTTCATCCGTCACCGGGTTGGCCGGCATTGGCATCGGGCCCCAGTTGCCTTGCGTACCGTTCTTGATGTGGCTGGCCAGGGTGTCCACGGCCCCGGCCACGCCCGCGTTCTTGGCCGCGACATCCTTGAGCGCCGGGCCGACCAGCTTGGTGTCGATGGAATGGCAGGCGGCGCAGGGTTTGCTTTTGAACAGCTCCTGGCCATCTTGGGCCATGGTCGGCTGCAGGCTCAGCGCAGCGGTCAGGGCGAACAGTGAAAACAGAGTATTTTTCATGGGGATTCCTTGCATTGATGGAGCTCAATAGATGTCGTGTTGGGTGTTGTAGACGTTGAATTTCCCGGTGGGGGTGATCAGTCGCTTGTCCTTGATGACTGATTTGAGCTTCAGCGTTTTGTCGTCGATCACGACCAGCGCCGATTCCTCTGACTGACCGCTCCACACGGAGAACCAGACTTCATCGCCGGCCTTGTTGTATTCCGGCTGTACCACCCGCATGGCGCCTTGCTTGATGCCGGCGTACTCGGCGATGGGCAGCACGGTGTAGCCGGCGTCGAGTTTGTCGATGTTGAACACCGCCACCGACTGGCTCAGCTTGGCGTCGGGGTTGAGGGTGGTGTCGACATACAGGTGACGGGAATCAGGGTGGGTTTTGATAAACAGCGATCCGCCGCCCTGGCCCTTGAGGGAGGCGACCTGTTTCCAGGCGAATTGCGGGTGTTTGACCGGGTCGGTACCGATCAGGGAAATGCCGTCATCACCGAGGTGGCTGGTGGCCCAGACTGGCCCATAAGTCGGATGGTTGAAGTTGGCGCCGCGCCCCGGGTGAGGGGTTTTGCCGACCTCCACCAACGCTGCCAGCTTGCGATCTTTGGAGTCGATCACCGCGACTTTGTTGGAGTTGTTGGCGGCGGTCATGAAGTAGCGGTGGGTGCTGTCCCAACCGCCGTCATGCAGGAAGGGCGCGGCATCGATGTAGGTGATGGTGAGGTTTTTGATGTCCTGGTAATTGACCAGCATGACCTTGCCGGTTTCCTTGACGTTGACGATGAACTCCGGCCATTCGTGGGAGGCGATGATCGCTGCGACCCGGGGTTCAGGGTGATATTCCTGCTTGTCGACGGTCATGCCGCGGGTCGAGACGATCTGTTTGGGCTCCAGGGTTTCGCCATCCATGATGGTGAATTGCGGCGGCCAATAGGAGCCGGCGACGGTGTATTTGTCTTCGTAGCCCTTGAACTTGGAGGTCTCCACCGAGCGCGCCTCGATGCCCACTTTGACTTCGGCGACCTTGGTCGGCTCCACCGGCCACAGGTCGATCATGTCGATCCGCGCGTCTCGACCAATCACCAACAGGTAGCGACCCGAGGCAGAAATCCGCGAGATGTGTACCGCGTAACCGGTCTCGATCAGCTTGACGATTTTCTTGCTGTCACCGTCGATCAGGGCAATCTTGCCGTCATCGCGTAACGTCACCGAAAACAGATTGGGCAGGTTGAGTTTGCTCAGTTGCTTCTTCGGACGATCCTCAGGCTTGACCAGCACTTTCCAGGTTTTCAGCGTCTCGGCCATGCCCCATTCGGGTGGCGTCGGCGGCGCGTGCTGAATGAACTTGGCCATTGACGTGATCTGATCCTTGGTCAGCGCATTGGACGTTCCCCAATTCGGCATGCCCGCCGGTGAACCGTAGGTAATCAACGCCTCCAGAAACGGTTGCCCGCGAGACTGGGTGATGTCCGGTGTCAGTGGCTTGCCGGTGGCGCCTTTGCGCAGAACGCCGTGGCAGCCGGCGCAGCGCTGGAAGTAAATTTCCTTGGATGAGTCGAACTCGGCCTGACTCATGTCGGGCGCCCCGGCGGCTTTGACCATTAGCGGGCTGGCCGCAGCGGCAGCGGGCTCGTCGGCCCGGGCCGCATGAGTCACCGCAAGGGCCAGCGTCGAACACAATGTGGCGACAGTCAGAGCAAACGTTTTTCTATTGCTGATCAGCATTCCATTTCTCCTCAGGCAAGACCTTTGCGATGTGCTGAAACGGCAGCGCAGAACGCAGGTTCTTAGTGCCGTGCAAGGCTATGCCCGAGCAGGCCAATGCTCGCTTGACCGCGATCAAGTTTGCCGGCCATGTCACTTGCCAGGTTGTCGCAGGGGCCCGTAGCGTGTGGCTTGAATCCGCTTTTGGAGCAGACAGCCCATGGACCGAATCCAGTCTTGCGACCCCTTCTATCAACCGCTCAATAATGAGGAGGCGCTGTTCGAGCAAGCCTGGCGACACGGCATGCCGGTGCTGATCAAAGGCCCGACGGGGTGCGGCAAGACCCGTTTCGTCCAGCACATGGCCCATCGGTTGAAACTGCCGCTGTACACCGTGGCTTGCCATGATGATTTGAGCGCCGCCGACCTGATCGGCCGTCATTTGATCGGTGCCCAAGGCACCTGGTGGCAGGACGGGCCACTGACCCGCGCGGTACGTGAAGGCGGTATTTGTTATCTGGACGAAGTGGTCGAGGCGCGTCAGGACACGGTGGTCGTACTGCATCCGCTAGCTGATGATCGTCGCGAGCTGTTCCTGGAGCGCACTGGCGAAGTGCTGCAGGCGCCACCGTCATTCATGCTGGTGGTGTCGTACAACCCGGGTTACCAGAACCTGCTCAAAGGCATGAAGCCCAGCACCCGACAACGCTTCGTGGCGATGCGTTTCGGCTATCCGCCGGTGGCTGACGAAGAGCGCATTGTCGCCCGGGAAGCGCAGGTGGACAGTGCGCTGGCGGCGCAAGTAGTCAGGCTGGGACAGGCCCTGCGCCGGCTGGATCAACATGACCTGGAGGAAGTCGCCTCGACGCGGCTGCTGATTTTCACCGCGCGAATGATCCGCTCCGGCATGAGCCCGCGTGAAGCGTGCATGGCCTGCCTGGCCGAGCCGTTGAGCGATGATCCGCTGACGGTTGCGGCGCTGATGGACGTGGTTGATGTCCACTTCGGCTGAGGCCAGACGCGTTGCGCCGGGTCACTTGCCGGGTGATCTGGCGATGTGGTTTTTCATTCTGGCCGAGCTGTCGGTGTTCGCCATCCTGATTCTGGCGTTCGCCGTGACCCAGGCACTCAAACCGCAGCTGTTCGGTGAAAGCCGTCTGTTGCTCAACACCTCTACCGGCCTGGCGATGACCCTGAGCCTGCTCACCGCCGGGCTGTTCGCCGCGCTGGCTCAAGAGCAAGTCAAGCGCTCCCGGTCTCGCCACGGCGCTGTCTACCTGCTGGCAGCGTTGCTTGCCGCCAGTGTCTACGTGGTCTTGAAGATCACGGAATACCGGCACTTGCTGGCCTCGGAGCTGGGCCTGGAGCACAACACGTTTTTCACCCTCTACTGGATCCTCACCGGTTTTCATTTTCTCCATGTACTGCTCGGCATGGTCATCCTCGGCTGGCTGGCCGAGCGTTGCCGTCGTGGCTTGTACAACGCCGCCAACCGCAGCGGGCTTGAATCGGGTGTGCTGTATTGGCACATGGTCGATCTGATCTGGGTGGTGCTGTTTCCGCTGGTCTACGTTCTGAATTGACGGAGGTTCTGATGTCCGCTTGCAGGTTTTTGCTGGTCTGCTGGGCCGCGCTGGTTACGTTAAGCGTGTGCACGGTGGTGCTGGCACAGATGGGCGCGACGTGGCTGCTGTCGGTGGCCATTTTGCTGGTGGCGGTCGGCAAGGCCTGGTTGATTGCCGATGGCTTTATGGAAATGCGCCATGCCCCGCGATTGTGGCGCCGGTTGATGGTGAGCTGGGCGGTGGTGTTGACGGTGGTTGTGGGTATGACGCTGGTTTCAATTGGTTAATTACCTGTGGCGAGGGAGCTTGCTCCCGCTCGGTTGCGAAGCAGCCGTAAAACCTGTGCCTGCTTTCTATCTGAATAATCGCGCTATCTGAATATGCGCGGTGACTGGTTTTAGGGCCGCTGCGCGCCCCAGCGGGAGCAAGCTCCCTCGCCACAGGTTGGTGCCTGGCGTCCTGGTGCCTATACCCGACCAAAACCATCTGCCTTTCTTGATCGCCATCAAGCAGGTTTCAACCCTTCGCTTCCTATCATGGGCACGCCAAGCAAAGAGGAAGCGACCATGTCAGAGACCTTCACCAAAGGCATGGCCAGGAATATCTACTTCGGGGGAAGCATCTTCTTCTTCCTGATATTCCTGGCCTTGACCTATCACACGGAACAGACCTTTCCAGAGCGCAGCAATGAAGCGCAGTTAACTGAATCAGTGATCCGCGGCAAGACGGTCTGGGAGCAAAACAACTGCATCGGCTGCCACACGCTGCTGGGCGAGGGCGCCTACTTTGCGCCGGAGCTGGGCAATGTGTTCCAGCGGCGCGGCGGGGAGGCGGGTTTCAAACCCTTTCTACATGCCTGGATGAAAATGCAGCCGCTGGGCGTACCGGGCCGGCGCGCGATGCCGCAGTTCAAGTTGAGCGAGCAAGAGGTGGATGACATCGCCGAGTTCCTCAAATGGAGCTCGAACATCAACACCAATGGCTGGCCGCCAAACAAGGAGGGCTAAGAGATGAGCATGGCTAATCCGCATCTGAAATTCGCCTCGCAAGCCGTGGCCAAACCGTACTTCGTGTTCGCCCTGATGCTGTTTCTCGGTCAGGTGCTGTTCGGTTTGATCATGGGTGTGCAATACGTGGTAGGGGACTTTCTGTTCCCGATCATTCCCTTCAACGTGGCGCGGATGGTGCACACCAACCTGCTGATCGTCTGGCTGCTGTTCGGCTTCATGGGCGCTGCCTATTACCTGATTCCGGAAGAGGCCGACCGCGAACTGCACAGTCCAAAGTTGGCGATCATCCTGTTCTGGGTATTCGCCGCCGCGGGCGTGCTGACGATCCTCGGCTATCTGTTGGTGCCTTATGCAGGCCTGGCGAAACTGACCCACAACGAGTTGCTGCCGACCATGGGCCGGGAGTTCCTGGAGCAGCCGACCATCACCAAGATGGGCATTGTGGTGGTGTGCCTGGGCTTCCTATACAACATCGGCATGACCCTGCTCAAAGGTCGCAAGACCACCGTCAGCATGGTGATGATGACCGGGCTGATTGGGCTTGCGGTGTTCTTCCTGTTCTCCTTCTATAACCCCGGCAACCTGGCCCGCGACAAGTTCTACTGGTGGTGGGTGGTGCATCTTTGGGTGGAAGGCGTGTGGGAACTGATCATGGGGTCGATGCTCGCTTTTGTCCTGATCAAGATCACCGGTGTCGACCGGGAAGTGGTGGAGAAATGGCTGTACGTGATCATCGCCATGGCGCTGATTACCGGGATCATCGGCACCGGTCACCACTTCTTCTGGATTGGTGCGCCTGAGGTCTGGTTGTGGGTCGGCTCGATCTTCTCGGCACTCGAACCGCTGCCGTTCCTGGCCATGGTGATCTTCGCCTTCAGCATGGTGAAGAACCGTCGCCGGCAACACCCGAACCGCGCCGCCACCCTGTGGGCCAAGGGCACCACCGTCACTGCGTTCTTCGGTGCGGGTGTCTGGGGTTTTCTGCACACCCTGGCACCGGTCAACTTCTACACCCACGGTTCGCAACTGACGGCGGCGCACGGTCACCTGGCCTTCTACGGTGCTTACGCGATGATCGTGATGACCTTGATCAGCTACGCCATGCCGCGTTTGCGCGGGCTGGGTGAAGCCGCAGACGAGCGTTCGCAGACCTTGGAAATCTGGGGCTTCTGGTTGATGACCTTGTCGATGGTGATGATCACGCTGTTCCTTACCGCTGCCGGTGTCGTCCAGGTTTACCTGCAACGCTGGCAGGCCGATGGGATTGCGTTGCCATTCATGGCCACGGTCGAACATCTGCAGGTGCTGTTCTGGGCGCGTCTGGGCGCCGGTCTCGGCTTCTTCGCCGGCTTGCTCTGTTACCTGCTCAGCTTCAAGCAACGGAGCCGCGCCGCCTTGCGCGCACCGGCTGCGGTTGTACCTTCATGAACGAGTGCAATGGCTAGAAAAGGTCGGCCCGGCTGATACAGCGGGCCGTTTTTTTGGTTTCCGGGAAAGGCAAGCATCATGGCGTTTACCGTCGAACTGGAAGAGTGGGTAGGCAGTGTCTGGCACCGTTTCATCACCCGGCGTGCCAGCCCGGACTTCCCTGAAGCACGGGTTGAACTGGCCAGTCAGCAACGCCCGCTGGCGCTGTTGTTTCGTGCCATGGGCGGTGCCAATGGCATCGGTGTGGAAGCGGCCAGCGACCGCGATCTGCTGCTGCGCCGAAATGTGTTGCAGCAGATCGCCGGCACCTGCAAACAAGTGCCGTTGGCGTGGTGTGACGCAAGTAATTTGCGGCTGCCATCGAGCCTGGCGGTGTTCCCTGAAGTCGCACTGAACGAGGAACTCTATCGCTGGCTCGCGTTGCTGGCGGCACAGGCCGGGCCGATGCGGCACTGGGGGCGGGACAATCAACGCTGGACGCAGCAGCTGTTGCAACGCTATCCCGCGTTGCGTGCTCGTTACAAACGACTGGTTGATGCCCATCTGCAATTGCGCCCCGATCCGGCAACATTGAACCCCGGCGAAGCTGCGCTGGAAAGAGCTTTATGCCAGGCGTTACGCGAGCCGGGCAGTGTCGAACATTTCCCCCGCAGCGAACGGGCGGCGTGGCCGCTGCCGCTGTGGTTGTACCCGCCGCAAAACCTTGCCAGCCCGCAGGCTGCCGATCTGGGCGATGAATCCGAAGAGTCTTTGACTACGCCGCCCGGCGAACAGAAAAGCGGGCGTAAACGCGCGACGCGGATCGATGAAAGCACCCGCGATGGCGGGCTGTTGGTGGTGCGTCTGGAGAACCTGTTCAGTTGGACCGAGCACGTCGATCTGGATCGCTGGTCGGACGACAGCGAAGACCCGGACGCCGCCCGGGTTGCCGATGACCTGGATGAACTGACGCTATCTCGCACCCGTCTGCGCAAGGGCGGCGGCCTCAAGTTGCACCTGGATTTGCCACCGGCGGATGTCGACGATATTCCCCTCGGCGAGGGCATCAAATTGCCGGAGTGGGACTACCGCAAACAACAAATGCAGGACAGCTTCGTCAATCTGCAAATGATGGTGCCCCGCGACTGTGAGGCACAGCCATTGCCGCCACGGCTGAAGGCCTCGGCGCACCGTCTGCGCCGCCAGTTCGAGTACCTGCGCAACGACCGCCAATGGTTACGCCAGCAACCTCAAGGGTCTGAACTGGACATGCAGGCCTGGCTGGATTTTCACGTTGAGCGCGAGCATGGCCAGTGTGCCGAACGCGGTCTGTTCATGGAGCAGCGGCAGACCCGCCGCGACCTGGCGTGCCTGTTGCTGGCCGACGTGTCGATGTCCACCGACGCCCACTTGAACAATGAGCACCGCGTCATCGATGTCATCCGCGACAGCCTGCTGCTGTTCGGCGAAACCTTGTCGGTGCTCGGTGATGATTTCGCCCTGTACGGGTTTTCCTCGCTGCGCCGTCAGCAAGTGCGCATGCAGGAACTCAAGGCGTTCACCCAGCGTTATGACGACACCACCCGAGGTCGCATTCAAGGTCTCAAGCCGGGGTATTACACGCGCATGGGCGCCGCCATTCGTCAGGCCACGCAACTATTGGGCACGAGCAAGCGGCGCAGCAAACTGTTGCTGCTGCTCACGGATGGCAAACCGAATGATCTGGATCTGTATGAAGGGCGCTACGGTGTTGAAGACACCCGCGAGGCGGTGCTGGAGGCGCGGCGTCAGGGGTTGACGCCGTTCTGTATCACGATCGATCGCGAAGCCGGGGATTACCTGCCGTACATGTTCGGCGCTAATGGCTACACCTTGATCCGTCAGCCTGAGCAGTTACCGCTGCGCTTGCCGCAGTTGTACCGCCAGCTGACTCAACCTTGAGCGACACGGTCCATGCAGCAGCTGCCGCGCCTACGAAGCGCAGCCCCTGTGGCGAGGGGGCTTGCCCCCGTTGGGTCGCGAAGCGGCCCTAACCCGGTAATTATGTTGTGGCAGATAAAACACACTGGCTGTTTTTACGACTGCTTCGCAGCCGAACGGGGGCAAGCCCCCTCGCCACAGGGGCTGCGCTTCGCAGGCGCGAGATATGTGGAATTGAAAGTTGTGGTGTGGGCTTCAGAAAATGCTGCGCGGCAGCCAGAAAAACATCGTCACGCAGAAGAGCGTCAAGCCAACGCAGAACCACATGAATCGGCGCTGCCGACGTTCCCCGGCGTGTTCAGCCAGTGCCGGCAGGGGCATGCCGCATTGGCGGCATTCGATCTTTTGTGGTGGGTTGTCGTGTTGGCAATACAGGCAGACGGGCATGGCGCTCACTCGAACTGTTCCAGGCGCAGGCGATCAAGAATGGCGATCTGACGGCCGTCCTGAGTGATGATGTTTTCATCGATCAAGCGGCGAATGATCCGCGAAAAGGTTTCCGGCTGGATCGACAGATGCCCGGCAATCAGCTGCTTGGCCATCGGCAACTCGAATTGGCTGTCAACGGTTTGCTGACGCACCAGTTGCGTCAGCAAATAACGCACAACCCGGTGGGTGGCGTTTTTCAGTGACAGGGTTTCGATTTCATTGACCCGTTGATGCAAGCGAACGCAGAGCTTGCCCAGCAGTGCAAAGGTCAGCCGACTGTTGCTTTGCAGCAGGCGCATGTAGGTGCTGTTGGATAACCGGTAGAGCTGGGTGGGGCAGATCGCTTCGGCCGAGGCCACGTAGTTCGGGGTGTCCATCAGCATCATCGCCTCGGCGAAAGTTTGCCGATCGCTGATGACCTCAAACACTTTCTCCTGCCCATCGGGTGTCAGCCGGTAGATTTTCACCGCGCCGGCAATGATGAAATAGAACGAATCGGCCGGCTCACCTTGACGGAACAACGGCTCGCCCTTGTCGATGCTCAGCAAATGGCTGGTACTCATCAATTCATCCAGCTGTTCTTCGTTCAACGGCTCGAACAAGTGATGACTGCGCAGAATCTGGTGATGGACGCGATGAAGCACCATGAGAATTCATCCTGAAGATAGAGAAGGGGGGCAGGTCAGACGAGACCTAGAGAAACGCCGCTGGCCAAGGCCAGGATTGAGGTCAACACAACAAACCAGGCCAGTGGCTGGATGACTTTTTTCATGACGACTCCGGTAATCGAAAGGGATCCAGGATTTTTGAAAGGTTGCCCATGCAGAGCAAGACGCGGGCCAGGCCTGGAGGGCCTTGTTTATGGGGGTTCTCAAGCATGAGGGTAAAAAAGACTATGCTGTATAGGGTTTAAATAACCCTTAAATGGTCATTTTTACCCTGGCCGGGAGCACCTTGTGGCGAGGGAGCTTGCTCCCGCTGGAGTGCGAAGCACTCCCAACACCGGCCATCGCAATTCTTCAGATACAGCGCATCAGCCGGTTTACGGCTGCTGCGCACCCGAGCGGGAGCAAGCTCCCTCGCCACAAAGGACGCGCGCTCGGCATCGGGGCACGTCCCTTGCACACTTGATCTGCGACAACGGCAATGGATCGGTAATACCCGATGATTGCCCCTGGATTTACCTCGGCGCCTGCGAGTTGGCGCAAAGGTCGGCAACAAGGTAGAGGAGTGGTTTTATGCAAGTGCTCGACCGCCGTAAAGCGATGGCCATCGCGCCGCTGTTTCGGCTGGCCTTTCGGCCGTTTTTCCTCGCCGGCTGCCTGTTGGCGGTGCTGGCCATTCCGCTGTGGCTGGCGGCTTTTGGCGGTTCGATGTCCGATTGGCAACCGGCAGGCGGTTGGCTGGGCTGGCATCGGCATGAATTGCTGTTCGGGTTCGGCTTGGCGATTATCGCGGGCTTTTTGCTGACGGCCGTGCAGACCTGGACCGGTCGCCCTGGCCTCAGCGGCAAGCCGTTGGCCGCTCTGGCGTTGCTTTGGTTATTGGCGCGAGTGGCCTGGCTGGCCAACGTGTCGTGGCCGTTGCTCGCGGTGCTGGAAATGGCGTTCCCGTTGGCGGTGGCGGTGCTCATGGGCTTCACCTTGTGGAAGGTGCGGCAGAAACGTAACTACCCGATTGTGGTGGTCTTGCTGTTGTTGGCCGTGGCCGACGGGTTGTCCTTGTACGGCCTGGTCGAGGGGCATGAAGGCTGGCAGCGCCAGGGCGTGCTGACCGGCATCTGGCTAGTGGCGGCGATGATGGGGTTGATTGGTGGGCGGGTGATTCCGTTCTTCACCCAGCGTGGCCTTGGCCGGGTCGAAGGCGTTGCCGCCTGGCCCTGGCTGGATCGGTTGCTGTTGGTGGGCTCGCCGCTGGTGGCGTTGTTATATGCCGCAGGACCTGCGCTCAACCCCAATGTCTGGGTGGGCCTGCTGTTCGCGGTTCTGGCGGCGGGACATCTGGTGCGACTGGTGCGTTGGCATGACCGGGCACTCTGGCACGTACCGTTGCTGTGGTCGCTGCACCTGGCTTATGGCTGGTTGGCGGCGGCGTGTCTTGGGATGGCGCTGTGGCATTTCGGCGCGCCGATCAATCCGAGCCTGGCGGTGCATTGCCTGACCATCGGGGCCATGGGCGGCCTGGTGCTGGCGATGATTGCGCGGGTCAGCCTTGGGCATACCGGCCGTGCGCTGGAGCCGCCGTCGGGGATGACCCTGGCGTTCATCTTGCTCAACCTGGCGTGTCTGAGCCGGGTCGTGTTGATCGAGTTCTTTCCCTTGCCGGCATTGTGGCTGGCCGGTCTGTGCTGGGCGCTGGCGTTTGCGCTGTACGCCTGGCGCTATGGGCCGATGCTGCTGCGCGCCCGGGTGGACGGTCATCCGGGATGAGCAGCGAACTGACAGAGGCTGGCGCTGATGTATCCCTTTTTGCTGGTCACGCATTTGTTGGCAGCGATTGCCTTCATCGGCACGCTGTTTTTCGAAGTGGTCATCTGGCATCGCGCACGCCAGCAGTTGGCGGACGTATCGCAAGTGACGGCAGATCAGGCGATTGCCGTGCGTTCGCGCAAAGTGCTGCATGGCGTGGTGTTGCTGTTGTATGGCGCTGGCATCGGCTTGGCGTGGCAGTACCGGGGCGCATTGAGTCAGCCGCTGGCCAGCAGTTTTGGCACGTTGCTGAGCCTGAAGATCCTGTTGGCCCTGAGCATCATCGGTCATTACTTGCTGCTGGCCTATTGGCTGACCCATGCGCGCCTGACCGCGACTCGCGCCAGCTGGATTCGCCGCAGCATCCTCGGGCACATGGTGTTGATCGTGATCCTGGCTAAGGCGATGTTCTATTGGCACGGCTGATCATGAGCAGTCCAGGATAAACAAAACCCGCGTCAACCGATGGGCTGACGCGGGTTGGGTGTGACTGGCGATCGATCAATGACGAGGGTTCAGGGCATTGATGAACAGCACGTTGTTTTCCAGATGGATGTGTTGCATCAGGTCGTCTTTGAATTCCAGCAGCCCGCGATAGAGGGCGCGCCAGGTGTTACAGGCATCGGCAGGCGGGATGATGTAATTGGTCAGGGCGAGCATTCTCTCCAGTGCTTCACCATGTTGATCGTGCTCGAAGCGCAGCACCTGGATCGGCGGAGCGGCCTGAGGACCGATGCCTTGTTGCAGCATCGGGAACAGCACCTGTTCTTCCTTGAGCATGTGGCCTTCGAGTTCTTGCTGCATGTCGGTCAAAAGATCGGCCAGGCCATTGGGGCAGCTGCTGCGCGCGCCATGGACCTGCTCGACGCGGCGGGCCAGGCGGATTAGTTCCGGCAGTTGCTCGCGGTGACGGGCGTGGTAGCGCGTCAGAAGGTGGGCGATCAGCAGTTCCAAAGGTTCGTTGCGCCAGTCGTGCTGGGTTTCGCCAGCGTCTTGCAGAATGTTCAGGGCGTCGGCAATGAGGACCGGATCGAGGTTTTTGCCAAGGGCCGCTTCACGCAGGCTTTTATGCCCGCCGCAACAGAAGTCCAGTTTGAAGGTGTGGAAGATCCGGGTGGCACCGGGAATGTCGCAGGCCAGTTGGCCGAGGCTTTGTTCCAATAGGGTCTGGCTCATCAGGGTTCCTTGTTTGGGTTTAAACGGTTCCCCAGGCTCATTGCATCCGACATGCCATATTTAAACGATTGAAAAACATGAATTTATTTTTAGTTGTGGTGATAGACACCCTGATGCTTCAGGGTGAATCCAACCATAGAGGGTGATTACTACCATGCTGCGAGAAAGCCTGGCAGCCGACCTGATCGTCGAGTTGCCCAATGCCGTGCGGTTGCAACGATTGGTCCAGACCCTGCGCGAATACTTCAACAGTGGCGCTGTGGGCTTGTTGCGTCTGGATGACGACAGCCTCAGGCCTGTTGCGACGGTGGGGCTGGTTCATGAAGCGTTGGGGCGCCGCTTCGTCATCGCCCAGCATCCCCGGCTGGCGGCTATCATGGCGTCGCGCGAGCCGACCTGGTTCGAGCCCGACAGCCGCTTGCCGGACCCTTACGACGGCTTGCTCGACAACCACGTCGGCGAACCGCTGCCGGTGCATGACTGCATGGGCGTGAGCCTGTATGTCGAAGGGCGGATCTGGGGCGCGATCACCCTCGATGCGCTGCACGCCGGGACCTTCGACAGCCGGGCGCGAGAAGAGCTCAAGCGCTGCACCTTGCAAATCGAAGCCGCCGTGCGGGTCACCCGTCTGGAACAGGAAAACCGCAGCTTGCGCCTGTCCCGCAGCGATCCCCAGGATTTGCGAATGCCGGTCGAGGAGGGCGAGATTCTCGGGCAGAGTGAGGTGTTGCATCAGTTGCTCAATGAGCTGGATGTACTGGCCGACTCCGATCTGCCGGTATTGCTGTTGGGCGAGACCGGCGTCGGCAAAGAGCTGTTCGCCCGGCGTTTGCATCGTCTTTCAAGGCGCCACCACAAACCACTGATACACGTTAACTGCGCCGCTTTGCCGGAGTCACTGGCAGAGAGTGAGTTGTTCGGGCATGTCAAAGGCGCCTTTTCCGGCGCCACCAGTGACCGTGCCGGACGCTTCGATGCTGCCAACGGTGGCACGCTGTTTCTCGATGAAGTCGGGGAGTTGCCCTTGAGCGTGCAAGCGAAGTTATTGCGCACCTTGCAGAACGGCGAGATCCAGCGCCTCGGCGCCGACAAGCCGCTGCACGTGGATGTGCGGATCATCGCCGCCACCAACCGGCACCTCCCGGACAGCATCCGCGACGGCTTTTTTCGCGCCGATCTGTACCACCGGCTCTCGGTGTACCCGGTGCCGATTCCGCCCCTGCGCGAGCGCGGTAATGACGTGTTGATGCTGGCGGGGCATTTCCTTGAGCTCAATCGGGCGCGGCTCGGCCTGCGTGGTTTGCGCCTGTCGCCGGCGGCTGAACGCGCGCTGTTGCTTTATACCTGGCCGGGCAATGTGCGCGAACTGGAACACGTGATCAGTCGGGCCGCGTTGAAACAGCTCAGCCGTGGTACGAGTCGCGCGTTGATCATGACGCTGGAGCCTGAGATTCTCGATCTCGACAGCGCGAAGGCGGCATCGGGGGCGGTGGTCGAGCCATCCCCGGACGTTACGGCCGATTTGCCGTTCCAGCCCTTGGGCGAAGCCGTCGACGATTACCAGCGCAAGAAAATCCTCCAGGCCCTGAGCCTGTCCGGGGAAAACTGGGCCAGCGCTGCGCGGATTCTGGAAGTCGATCCCAGCAACTTGCACAAACTGGCGCGGCGGCTGCGTCTCAAGTAGGCGAAGGTGTTGATGGCGGTCAAGGTGGTTTTGCGCAGTGCCTCGCACACTGCGTAAAAACCTTCCGGAGATCACCGTCATGCCACTTTCCCTGGCCCAAATGCGCCGCAACTACACCCTTAATGGCTTGCAAGATGAGGCTGCACTGGATGATCCGCTGGCGATGTTCCGGCAGTGGTTGCAACAGGCCCGCGACACCGAGTGCGCACCTGTCGAGGCCAATAGCATGGTGCTGGCGACGGTCGACCCTGAAGGCCGGCCGCACTGTCGGGTTCTGCTGCTCAAGGGCTTGAGCGATGAAGGTTTTACGTTCTTCGGCAATTACCAGAGCGACAAGGGGCAGCAACTGGCCGCCAATCCCTATGCCGCGATGACGTTTTTCTGGCCGGGACTGGAGCGTCAGGTGCGTATCGAAGGGCAGGTGTTCAGGCTCGATCCGGCGTTGTCGGATGCGTACTTCGATTCCCGTTCCATGGCCAGTCGCCTGGGCGCCTGGGCTTCACCGCAAAGCCGTCCGCTGGCCAGTCGTGCAGCGCTGGAATCCATGCTGGCTGAAACCATCAAACGCTTCGTTGGCCAGACCGTCTCGCGTCCCGAGCATTGGGGCGGCTACTGCCTGCGCCCTGAGCGTCTGGAGTTCTGGCAGGGGCGGGCCGACCGTTTGCATGATCGACTCGATTACCGGTTGCGCGATGGCTTGTGGAAGCGAAGCCGGTTGGCGCCTTGAACACTTTTCACCGACTCACGAAATGATGCGCCGAGCACAAGACCTGTGGCGAGGGAGCTTGCTCCCGTTCGGCTGCGAAGCAGTCGTAAAACGGCAGATGCGGTCTACCTGAAGAATTGCGGGGGCAGGTTTTGGGGCCGCTCCGCAGCCCAGCGGGAGCAAGCACCCTCGCCACAGGTCTGTGTGCTACTTGTCATCACCGCTGACTGGTATTCCCCCTATGTCCCCGACGAGGTACCTCCTTGGAGGAATAGGCTCGCTCACCATTCCGGTTCAGGCTTCGGGCCATACCCTCATCTACGGGAAGACCTGGATATGGCCCATCTGGCGCAACGCACGTTTGAACCCCTGAACATCGCCGTACTGACCATCAGCGATACGCGCACCTTTGACACCGACACGTCGGGGCAGACCCTGACGGATTTGCTGCAAACCGCCGGGCATGTGTTGATCGATCGTGATCTGGTCAAGGACGACATTTATCAGATCCGCGCCACCGTTTCCCGGTGGATCGCCGACCCCAAGGTGCAAGTGGTGTTGATGACCGGCGGCACCGGTTTCACCGCTCGCGACAACACACCGCAAGCAGTGCTGCCACTGCTGGACAAACATGTGGAAGGCTTCGGCGAATTGTTCCGCCAGGTGTCTCTGGAGGAAATCGGCATGTCCAGCCTGCAGTCCCGGGCACTGGCCGGCATGAGTAACGGCGTGCTGGTGTGCTGCGTTCCAGGTTCGCCGGGTGCCTGCCGGACGGCCTGGAACAAGATCCTGCTCGAACAACTGGACAGTCGCACCGGCCCGTGCAATTTCGCCCCGCATCTGAAACCGCAAGCGCAACGGGTCATCGACGCCTGCGGGACACGCTCATGACCGGCCGGGTGTGCGACCTCGGCAACCTGATGCCGGTGGACGAGGCCATCAGCCGTCTGCTGGACCAGGCACCGCCGCCGCCCCCGGCGCAAATGGTGCGTCTGGATCACGCCATGGGGCGGGTGCTGGCGGCGGACATTCATTCCCCGGTGAACCTGCCGGCCTGGGACAACAGTGCCATGGACGGCTATGCCCTCAGGGCGGCTGACCTGCCCCAGGTGGGTGGCTGTTTATCGATTGGCGGGCGCATTGCGGCGGGGGATCAAGCAAGTTCACCCTTGCTCGCGCAGCAGGCGGTGCAGATCTTTACCGGCGCGCCATTGCCACCGGGCGCCGATACCGTTGTGCCGCAGGAGCGCTGTCGGGTCGAGGGCGAGCGCGTCTGGTTCCCGCCTGTATCCGTTGGCGACCATGTGCGCAAGGAGGGTGAGGAAGTTCGCCGCGGGGATCTGTTGCTCAAGGCCGGCAAACGCCTGCGCGCACAAGAACTGGGGTTGCTGGCTGGCGCTGGTATCGCGCGGGTCGAGGTCTATCGGCCGTTACAGGTATGCCTGCTCAGCAGCGGTAATGAACTGCGTGAGCCGGGCGATCCCTTGGCGCCGGGGCAGATTTACAACAGCAACCGGTATTGCCTCGCCGCGTTGTTGCGCGGCTGGGGCGTTGAGGTGCATGACTACGGCGTCATGGTCGATGAGTTGGCGGCCAGCCGGCATGCCTTGAGCCTGGCGTCTTCGGAATGCGACTTGCTGTTGAGTTCCGGTGGCGTGTCGGTGGGCGAGGAAGATCACCTCAAACAGGCGATCGAGGAACTGGGTAACGTCGATTTTTGGCGGTTGGCCATTCAGCCGGGCAAGCCACTGGCCTTTGGTGAAGTGGCCGGCAAACCCTGGATCGGCATGCCGGGAAATCCTTCGGCGGCGCTGATAACCGCGTTGGTGGTGGTGCGTCCGTTCCTGCTCAGGGCCCAAGGCGTGACTGACGTACTGCCGGTGCCGTTGGCCGTGCCCGCCGGGTTCGACTGGTTGCAGCGCAACAAGCGTCGGCAGTACCTGCGGGCCAGATTGACGCCCGGCGCCGACGGCCAGTTGAGCGTGGAACTGCACCCGCAGCAAAGCTCGGCGATGTTGACCGCCGCGTGCTGGGCCGACGGGCTGGCGGTGATCGAATGCGAGCAGCAAGTGCTCAAGCACGACAACGTGATGTTCCTGTCCTTCGCCGACCTGATGCATTGATGGCAATTGATTGCCGTCAAGGCCGTGCCTGCCGGTCTCGCTAGACTGTGTGGCCAGGGAGCTTGCTCCCGCTGGGGCGCGAAGCGGCCCTGTTATTTAGGCCTGCTGCGCAATCCAGCGTCGGAACGCCGCCCGGAGCAAGCTCGCTCGCCACAAGCGCATTCCAACCATGACTGATTAGGCCCCGGACTGCGTTTTTTCATGAGGATTACCCATGCAACTGGTCTGCCCGGCAGGGAATCTGCCTGCGCTTAAAGCGGCGGTGCGCCAAGGCGCCGATGCCGTCTATGTCGGCTTTCGCGATGACACCAACGCCCGGCATTTCGCGGGGCTGAACATGGACGACAAGCAGTTCGACGCCGCGGTCGCCCACATCCGCCAGCATCAACGCAAACTCTACGTCGCGGTCAACACGTACCCGCAGCCCAAGGGCTGGGAGCGCTGGCAGCGAGCGGTGGATCGTGCCGCCGATTTCGGCGTCGATGCACTGATCGCCGCCGACCCCGGGGTGCTCAACTACGCCAGTCAGCGTCACCCGAGTCTGGCATTGCACCTGTCGGTCCAGGGCTCGGCGACCCATGCCGCCGCGCTGGAGTTTTATGCGCAGCGCTACGGCATTCGGCGCGCGGTGCTGCCGCGGGTGTTGTCGTTGGCGCAAGTACGCCAGGTCGCCGCCAGCAGCCCGGTGCCCATTGAAGTCTTTGGCTTCGGCAGCTTGTGCATCATGGCAGAAGGGCGTTGCCATCTGTCTTCCTACATTACCGGCGAGTCGCCGAACCTGTGCGGTGTCTGTTCGCCCGCCAAGGCCGTGCGCTGGAGCGAGGACACCGAAGGCTTGAGCGCGCGCCTCAGCGAAGTGCTGATCGACCGATACACCCCTGACGAACCGGCCGGTTACCCGACCTTGTGCAAGGGCCGCTTCCTGGTCGGCGGCAAACGCTTTCATGCGCTGGAGGAGCCCACCAGCCTCGACACCCTGGACTTGCTGCCGGAACTGACGGCCATCGGCGTCGAAGCCGTGAAGATCGAAGGCCGCCAACGCAGCCCGGCCTATGTCGAACAAGTCACCCGTGTCTGGCGCGCGGCACTGGACGCCCATCGCGGCGCGCCGGGCAGTTTTCGGGTCAAGGAGGAATGGCGTCAGGTGCTGGCCGGTTTGTCCGAAGGCAGCCAGACCACCCTGGGTGCTTATCATCGATCATGGCAATGAGGGATTCGACATGAAACTCAGCCTGGGACCGGTCCTGTTCTATTGGGACAAGGAACAACTCAGCCACTTTTACGCCGAGATGTCGGCCTTGCCCCTGGATGTGATTTACCTGGGGGAAACCGTGTGTTCGAAACGTCGGGCTTTTTCATTGGATCAATGGCTGGGGCTGGGCCGTGAGTTGCAGGAATGCAGCCAGGCGCAGTTGGTGCTTTCCAGCCTGACGCTGATCGAAGCGGCGTCCGAGCTTTCCAGCCTGCGTCGGCTATGCGACAACGGCCAATTGCTGGTGGAAGCCAACGACATGGGCGCGGTGCACTTCCTGGCCGAACGCAAGTTGCCATTCGTGGGCGGCCCGGCCCTCAATCTGTACAACGGACACTCATTGGCGCAACTGCTCGACAGCGGCATGACTCGCTGGGTGCCGCCGGTGGAATGTTCGGCGACGTTGATTGCTGATGTGATCGGGCAGGTGCGCGAACTGGGCCGTGCGGTGCCGGAAGTTGAAATTTTCGCCTATGGGCATTTGCCATTGGCCTATTCCGCCCGCTGCTTTACGGCCCGAGCGGAAAACCGGCCCAAGGACGACTGCCAGTTTTGCTGCATCAACTACCCCGATGGCTTGGCGCTGACCAGTCAGGAAGGGCAGGCGCTGTTCACCATCAACGGTATTCAAACGATGTCGGCCGAGGTGACCAATCTGCTGGCCGATTACTCCGGATTGGTTGCCTGCGGTGCCAATCTGTTGCGCTTGAGTCCTCGCGCTCAGGGCATGGCTGAGGTGGTCGCAGCCTTTCAACGGGTCCGTCTGGGCGAGACACCGCCGCTGTTCGTCGAAGGGTGCAATGGTTATTGGCATGGCCAGGCCGGCATGCTGCGTGTCGAGGAGGTCGGCCTGTGTTGAATCGAAAAAAGTGGCTGTTGAAAGGTGCCGACCGGGTGTTGCCGCTGATGCGCCGGGTGCCTTTTGCCGTGCAGCGGCTGGCGTTGCAACAGGCGCTCAATCGCTGCCTCGCCGGACCGTTGCGCGATGGCGAGTTCGAGGTGTTGCGTGGGCGTTGGTTGTGCTTGCGGATTCCCGATCTGGGGTTGTCCTGGTATCTGACGCTCACTGGTAAAGGGTTGCGGATTGTCGAGCAGGCCGTGGCGCATGTGACGATAAGTGGCAACTGGCGGGAGTTTTTACTGTTGGCGAGCCGTCAGGAGGATCCGGATACGTTGTTTTTTCGCCGGCGTTTGGTGATTGAGGGGGATACGGAGTTGGGGTTGGCGTTGAAGAATCTGATCGACAGTCTGGATCCTGATGTGTTGCCTGTTTGGTTGTGGCGCAATCTGGAGCGGGCGGGGAAGGGGTTGGCGGCGGGGTAATTGATGTCGTTCAACTGTGGGAGCTGGCTCGAGGCTCCCGTACATATCCATTTCTGCGGTAACGGCTTCTATTGGTTTCGCTTTTACAGCGAGTCACTTTCGAAAAGCGCGAAAGTAACCAAAGCGCTTTTGCCCCTTTCGTTCGGTGGCTCGCCTAGGCTCGCCATGCCCTCGCTCCGGTCCTGCTCCGTGGGCCCGCCGCGATCGGCCATCCATGGCCGTGCGCGGCTAACCCGGCATCCATGCCGGGTTGCCCACTACGCAGAACCTCCACTCGGCCTCTCGAGGGGGCGACTACCGCAACAGCAAAAGCGAGGCGGCCTCTGGGCCGACCTAGGCATCAAGCGGGCGCGCTTCGCTGACTTGATCGTTCACATTCTCTGGAAGCAACACTGATAAATTGTGGGAGCGGGCTTGCTCGCGAAGGCGGGCTTACATTCAACATTTATGTCGACTGACACGGTCTCTTCGCGAGCAAGCCCGCTCCCACAGTTAAAATTTGTTAGGCATGGCATCTGGGTACACCGCCGCTGACCAGATTTGGCCGAACCAACATCAGGTCGGCTATCAGGCCGCCTCGTTTTGGCTTTTGATCTGGCTTTTGATTTTGATTTTGATCTGCCCCGTCGGAAGGCCGAGCGCAGGTTCTGCGCAGTGGGCACCGCGGCAAGGATGCCGCGGTAGCCGCCCCCGGCCATGGATGGCCGATGGCGGCGGGCCCACGGAGCAGGACCGGAGTGAGGGTATGGCGAGCCTGGGCGAGCCACCGTACGTCAGGGGCGAAAGCGTTTGGTTACTTTGCGCTTTTCAAAGTAACCCGCCGTAAGGGCGGAACCCTAAGCCGCCGTTACCGAAGAAACGGATATACACCCTGCCGAGGCGAGTGCACGTGCCACATAGCAGGCAAGCCCATAGGGTTTTTGTTGTTCTTCAGGCCATCGTTTCCTGCTGGCTTACATGCTGGCGAGCATCACTGGCAATCAACTGCCTGATCCCTTCAAACAACTCATCACTCTGCGCCTGCGTGCAGTCCTCACCATGGCGTTTACGCAACCCGTAATGGCTAAGAATCAAATGCACATCCGCATGCAGCCCATGTTGCTTTAGGCAGTTTTCAACGCATTGCAACGGACAGCCATCCAGCGCAAAAATCCGCCGCCCCGAGCGCGCTTTGTTGACCAGTGCCGCCACATGCCCGCCGACACCGACGATGCAGGACATTTCCGCCAGGCCACTGCGGTCCAGGCGCACGGCCAGGGTGTTGGCCAGTTGGGCGACGTTGGAGCAGCCTGAGCAGGAGTAAACCAAAGGCAGGGTTGAACGGGGCATTTGCACTCTCCGTGGATGGACGCTGCCAGTGTGCAAGGCGCCTGGCTTCGCGCCTTGATGGCGGTCAATTCCGGCTATTGGAAAGCCGCCAGCTCCTCTTCAGCGAGAATGCTGATATGACGACGCTCCATGGCGATCAGGCCGCACTCCACCAAGCGATGCAAAATCCGCGAGAAGGTTTCCGGCTGAATCCCAAGCTTCGACGCCACCAGGCGTTTGGACACCTGCAAGACAATCTGGCCGGTCACCGGGTGGCGTTCCTGGAACAGAAAATTGATCACCCGACGAGTCGCACTGGCCATGGTCAAGGTATCGATGTCGCGCAGACGCAGGTGCAGGTGAACGCTCATGCTCGCGAGGATCGCCAGACAGACTTTCGGCTGATCCTCCAGGGCATTGCGGTAATGGTTGCCCTCGATGCTCACCAGCACGCTGTCCTTCAGGGCCGTGGCGCTCACCGGGTAGAGCCGGGCCTGGCTGAACAGCAAGGCTTCGGCAAAGGTCTGGCCGGACTGGATGATTTCCACCAGGTTTTCCTGGCCTTCGCCGGTGAGCCGGTACAACTTGACCTGGCCGCTGACCAGCAGGAAAAAACGCCTGGCCGGATCCCCTTGATGCATGAGCGTGCTGTGACAACTCAGGCGCTTGAGCATGGCCAGGCCGCAGACTTCCTCGAAGACTTTCTCCGGGAGCTGGCTGAACAGATGATGACGGCGCAACGTTAAAACGATGGAAGGGTGGGTCAGCATGGCGTACCTCCGCTGACCGTCATAGTAGAGAGCGCAGGCCAAATGACCTATGCCTCTGCAGGCCTACCTCCAAGGAGGCATGCCTGTCAGCCCGCACTGCGCAGATGCTCCATGGCCCACACTGCCGCCTCCACCCGCGAGCGCAAGCCGAGTTTGTGCAGCAGGTTTTTCACGTGGACCTTGACCGTCCCTTCGGTGATGCCCAGCTTGTGCCCGATGACCTTGTTGCTGAAGCCGCTGGCGATGGTTTTCAACACCTGACGCTCACGCTCGGTCAATTCCACCACGGCCTGGCGCGGCGGCGAGCGCAACGCCTGGGCCATGACTTGGGTCAGCCCCGGGCTGATGACCAAGGCGCCGTTCAAGGCATCGCGGATGTACTGGATCAACAGTTCCGGTTCCATGTCCTTGAGCAGATAACCGTCGGCGTCCAGGCGCAGTGCATCGCGAATATCGTCTTCGGCGTCCGACACGGTGAACAGCAGCACTTTGCCGGTGTAGTTCATCGCTCGTAATCGGCGCAGGGTTTCGATGCCATTCATTTGCGGCATGTTGTTGTCGAGCAAGACCAGATCCGGTTGCAGCGGCTCAATCAGGCCGAGCGCTTCTTCACCCTGGCTCGCTTCGCCGACGATCAAAAAATCATCTTCGAGTTCGAGCATCTGGCGAATGCCGTGACGCATCATCGGATGGTCGTCTACCAGCAGGATTCTGTGTTGCGGGGACGGGGTCATAGGGTACTGCCTTCTGTTTGCTGCCCGAGAAATTCCGGGTGGAATTCCAGTTGGACACGGGTGCCTTGGGGTTCCCTGGAGAGGATTTGCAGCTGGCCGTGCAAGCTGCGAGCCCGCTCATCCATGATGTTCAGGCCGTGGTGTTCGCGTTGGTCGACGTTGCCGCTGAAGCCGCGACCGTCGTCTTCAACCGACAACCTGACTGTCTCGCCGTCTTGGCGCAGTTGTAGCCAGGCGTTTTGCGCATGGGCGTGGCGCAAGCAGTTGGAGAGCGCCTCGCGGGTGATCTGCAGAATGTGGATCTGTTCGCTGGCCGATAGCTGAAAGGCCAGGGTGTCGACGTGCAGGTGCACCTGGAACTCCCCGCGACGGGAAAACTCCTCGGCGGTGTCCTTGAGTTCCTGCACCAGTCCCGCGTCGTGGATCTGCAAACGAAAAGTCGTCAGCAACTCGCGTAACTGGCGATAGGCATTGTTCAGTCCCTCGCGCAATTCGGCGGTGACGGTTTCCAGGGTCTGGACCGGTTCGCCCCGGCGCATCAGGGTCTGCATGCGGCTGACTTGCAGCTTCATGTAGGACAGGGCCTGGGCCAGGGAGTCGTGAAGCTCGCGGGCGATGATCGTGCGTTCTTCGAGCAGCAGCAGGCGATGATCCTGTTCCCGTTGGCGCTTGAGCGAGAGCGAGGTGCCGATCAGGTTGGCCAGGGCCTGGATCAATTGGGTTTCCCAGGCTTGCATGGGATGGCCGTCGACAAAGTGCGCCTTGAGCTCACCCAGTTCACTGCCCTGGTTGCTGATGCTGAAGGTTTGCGGATTGGCTTTGTGGTGCTTCTGGCACGTGGCGCAGTCGCTGCTGGCGCAGACTTCGCGGATGTTCGCGCCATGCAGGGCCAGTAACTGTTGGGCCGGTGCCTGTTGTTGGCCTTGCAGGCACAGCGACAGACGCAAGCCAGGCAGGCGTTGCTGGAAGCGTCGAATCAACTGATCGAGGCCTTCGGCATTGGCCAGGCGGGTGGCCAGGCTTCGGCTGCTTTGATACAGCAGCTCCAGGGCAGCGTTGGCTTGTTGCAGGTTCAGGGTTTTCTGCCGGACCTGACTTTCCAGGGTGCGATGCGACTCTTCGATCGTCTCGGCCATGGTATTGAAACTCGTGGCCAACTGGCCCAGTTCGTCCTGGGACTGATGGTTGACCCGCACCTTGAAGTCGCCGCGACGAAAACGCTGGGTGGCGTCCACCAACTCCTTGAGAGGCGTAACGACACCGTACTGCAATTCGTACAAGCCGATCAGCAGGACAATCATGGTGGTGAACAAGGCCAGGCCCTGGATCGCCTGTTGCCAGCCCTGCTTTTGTTCGCTCTGGCGCTGCAACAGGTTGACGAATTGGTTCAGTTGCTCAACGAAGGAATGAGCCTGGACTTGAAAGGCAGCCGCATCGCCGCGCAGCAGTGCCGGGAGTAAATCCTCGTTCCATTGTTGCTGGATTTGCCCATAGCTGACTTGCAGGGCGGCGGTGGGGCCATCTTCCAGTACGGCCTTGAGTGACTGGCTGGTGAGGCGGGTTTGCAGGCTGTCGGTGATGGCGGCGATTTCTGCGGGCGTTGCACCCGCGGCCAGTTTCCAGCTCAGGTGATAAGTCTCCATGCGCACCGAGCCTGCGGTATTGATGGCGGCGGCATCGCCCTGGCTGAACCAGGCGATCAGCCCGGCGCTCAGCGAACTGGCGAGCGCCAGCACGGCGATCAAAATCACCGCCAGCCCGGCGCGAGCGGGCAGGGAGCTGCGCAACCAGCGCATCATCGGCGCAGGTCCCGGAAGACATCAGGAAAACAGAGCATGTGCAGCACCAGAATGGGTTTTGCCGCCGATCCGGGGCGCGCTACCTCTAAAGAGTTGTCGACAGTTCCTTGTCGGCAAAAATGTCGGTTAAAACTCTTAAGAGGCTGATAAATAAAGGGTTTTAACGCTTTCTAGCACTACCTCCTTAGAGGTAGACCGCACAAGCATAGGCCTATGCCCCCTTGGGCTTCGTTGACATGGGTCAAGTTTTTGCGGGGTTGGCCTCTCTAGTCTGCCGCCATGGCTAACTGACTGGAGAGCATTGTGAACCCACCGCGTGTACGACAAGGCTTGGTGCTGGGCATGAGCACGCTGGCCTTCACTGTGTGCTTCATGGTCTGGATGATGTTTGCCGTGCTCGGGGTGCCGATCAAGGAACTGCTCCAGCTCAACGAAACCCAGTTCGGCCTGCTGGCCGCAACCCCGGTGCTGACCGGCTCGCTGGTGCGTTTGCCGCTGGGGTTGCTGACCGACCGTTTTGGCGGGCGCAGCGTGTTCTTCCTGCTGATGCTGAGCTGCGTCGCGCCGCTGTACCTGATCAGCCACGCGACTGCCTACTGGCAGTTCCTGGTGCTGGGTTTGTTCGTCGGCCTGGCCGGCGGCTCGTTCTCGGTCGGGATTGCCTACGTCGCCAAATGGTTCGACAAGGAGAATCAAGGCTTCGCCATGGGCATCTTCGGTGCCGGTAACGCCGGGGCTGCGGTGACCAAGTTTCTCGCCCCGGCACTGATCGCCGCTGGCAGCTGGCAACTGGTGCCGAAAGTCTTCAGCGCGATCCTCTTTATTACCGCGCTGCTGTTCTGGTTTCTCAGTGCCGAAAACAAGGACCACCGCAGTGCATCCGGCGCCACCTTGCGTGAGCAACTGCGCTCGTTGAAAGACCCAGCGGTGTGGCGCTACTGCCAGTACTACTCGATCGTCTTCGGTGGCTACGTCGCCCTGGCCCTGTGGATGACCAAGTACTACGTGCAGGAATACGGTTTCAGTTTGCAAAGCGCGGCGCTGCTGGCGGCCTGTTTTTCCTTGCCCGGTGGCGTACTGCGTGCCGTCGGCGGCTGGCTGTCGGATCGCTGGGGGGCGCAAAGCGTGACCTGGTGGGTGTTGTGGGTCAGTTGGATCTGCCTGTTCCTGCTTTCATATCCCCAGACTCAACTGCAAGTACAGACCATCAACGGCCCGGTGGATTTCCACATTGGCCTGAGCCCCGCGTTGTTCACTGTGTTGCTGTTCGTCATAGGCATCGCCTTCGCGTTCGGCAAGGCCTCGGTTTTCAAATACATCGCCAATGACTACCCGAAAAACATGGGCGCGGTGTCCGGCATCGTCGGCCTCGCCGGTGGCCTGGGTGGCTTCGTGCTGCCGATCCTGTTCGGCGCCCTGGTGGACCTCACCGGCGTGCGCTCTTCCTGCTTCATGTTGATGTACGGCGTGGTCTGGGTCTCCCTCACCTGGATGTACTTCAGCGAAATACGCAAAAGCCCGGTGCTGGGTAAAGCGCCGCTGCTGACCCCGTCACCGATTTCCAGCATTGCCCTAGGAGAAGAACATGTCCGTTCTGCAAAAGCCTGACAAAGGCCCAGTCATTCATGACTGGCGCCCCGAGGACCCCGCGTTCTGGGGAAGTAGCGGCAAACAGACCGCCACCCGCAACTTGTGGATTTCCATTCCTGCGCTGTTGTTGGCCTTCGCGGTGTGGATGGTCTGGAGCACGGTGATCGTGCGTTTGAACGCCATCGGCTTCACCTTCACCACTGACCAGCTGTTCTGGCTGGCGGCGTTGCCGGGGCTGTCCGGCGCGACCTTGCGCGTTTTCTATTCCTTTATGGTGCCGATCTTCGGCGGCCGTCGCTGGACCGCCCTGAGCACTGCGTCGCTGTTGTTGCCCTCGATCTGGATGGGCTTCGCCGTGCAGGACCCGAGCACCTCCTACAGCGTGTTCGTGTTGATTGCCTTGCTCTGCGGTTTTGGCGGCGGCAACTTTGCCTCGAGCATGTCCAACATCAGCTTCTTCTATCCCAAGTCGCAGCAGGGCACGGCCCTTGGCCTCAACGCCGGGCTGGGTAACCTGGGCGTCTCGGTGATGCAGTTCTGTGTGCCGCTGGTGATTACCTTCGGGGTGTTCGGCTTCATGGGCGGCTCGCCGCAAGCACTGCCGGACGGTGGCCAGTTGTGGCTGCAGAACGCCGGGTTCATCTGGGTGCCGTTTATTGTCCTGGTGACGGTGCTGGCCTGGTTCGGCATGAATGACCTGTCCAGTGCCCGCGCTTCGTTCAGCGAGCAGGCGGTGATCTTCAAACGCAAACACAACTGGCTGATGTGCTGGTTGTACCTGGCGACCTTCGGTTCATTCATCGGTTTCTCCGCCGCGTTTCCGCTGCTGATCAAAACCTCGTTCCCTGATGTCATCGCTTTGAAATTCGCCTTCCTTGGCCCGTTGGTCGGCGCTCTGGTACGCCCATTGGGCGGGTGGCTGGCGGACAAGCTCGGTGGCGCAAAAGTGACCTTGTGGAACTTCGTGGCGATGATCGCGATGGTCTTCGCCGTGATGCACTTTTTGCCGCAGAACGGTACCGGCGGCAACTTCTACGGCTTCCTCGGCCTGTTCATGCTGCTGTTCATCACCACGGGCATCGGCAACGGCTCCACCTTCCGGATGATCCCGGTGATCTTCCGCACCCTGCATGAAAAAGCGTCGGCCGGAAAACCGCCAGCCGTACGCGAACAAGCGCTCAAGGATGCCGGTAAAGAATCGGCCGCCGTCCTGGGCTTCAGTTCGGCCATGGGCGCCTTCGGTGCGTTCTTCATTCCCAAATCCTTCGGCTCTTCGATGGCCCTGACCGGCGGCCCGGAGATGGCCTTCTACATGTTCGTCGGCTTTTACCTGAGCTGCATCGTGGTGACCTGGTGGTGGTACGCGCGCAAAGGCGCCGCGACACCCTGCTGAGACGACCCGAATTCAATCATTGCGTGGGCGGGGCACAGACTCCGCGACAAAGCCTGAGAGGACTACACCGTGAGTCATTTACTGGATCAATTGCGGTTTTTCAATCGCAAGCAAAACGAGTTTTCCGACGGTCATGGCGAGACCCGCAAAGAGTCTCGCGACTGGGAGAACGTCTACCGTTCGCGCTGGCAGTACGACAAGATCGTGCGCTCCACCCACGGGGTGAACTGCACCGGCTCCTGCTCGTGGAAAATCTACGTCAAGAACGGCCTGATCACCTGGGAAACCCAGCAGACCGACTACCCGCGTACCCGTAACGACCTGCCGAACCATGAGCCCCGTGGCTGCCCCCGTGGTGCCAGTTACAGCTGGTACATCTACAGCGCCAACCGGCTCAAGTACCCGAAAATCCGCAAGCCGTTGCTCAAGCTCTGGCGCGATGCGCGGCAGACCATGGCGCCGGTCGAAGCCTGGGCCAGCATCGTCGAGGACAAGGCCAAGGCCGACTCCTATAAAAGCAAGCGCGGCATGGGCGGCTTCATTCGTTCCAACTGGGAAGAAGTCAACGAGATCATTGCAGCGGCCAACGTCTATACGATCAAGCAATACGGCCCGGACCGGATCGTCGGCTTCTCGCCGATCCCGGCCATGTCGATGGTCAGCTACGCCGCAGGCTCGCGTTACCTGTCGCTGATCGGCGGTGCCTGCCTGAGTTTCTACGACTGGTACTGCGACTTGCCACCGGCCTCGCCGATGGTCTGGGGCGAGCAGACCGACGTGCCGGAATCGGCCGACTGGTACAACTCCAACTACATCATTGCCTGGGGCTCCAACGTCCCGCAGACCCGTACCCCCGACGCGCACTTCTTTACCGAAGTCCGCTACAAGGGCACCAAGACGGTCGCGATAACGCCGGACTACTCGGAAGTCGCCAAGCTCACCGACCTGTGGCTGAACCCCAAGCAGGGCACCGATGCGGCGCTGGCCCAGGCGTTCAACCATGTGATCTTCAAAGAATTCCACCTGGACAAACCGAGCGCTTATTTCACTGACTACGCCAAACGCTTCACCGATTTGCCAGTGCTGGTGCTGCTCAAGCAAATGGTCGACAAGGCACCGGGCGCCGGTTACCAGCCGGACCGCTTCCTACGCGCCAGCGACCTGACCGACAACCTCGGTCAGGAAAACAACCCGGAATGGAAAACCATCGCGCTGGATGTCAGCGGCGAACTGGTTTCTCCTCAGGGCTCCATCGGTTATCGCTGGGGCGAGAAGGGCAAGTGGAACATCCTGCCTCGTGAAGGCGGCGAAGGCCGTGAGATCGATCTGAAGCTGAGCCTGATCGGCGATGACGTCGCCGAAGTGGCGTTCCCGTATTTTGCCGGCGAGTCCCACGAACACTTCCAGCACGTGGCCGGCGATGCCGTGCAATACCGTCGCGTGCCGGTGCATAACGTGGTGCTGGCGGACGGCAGCGTGGCCAAAGTCGCCACCGTGTTCGACCTGTCGGCCGCCAACCTGGCCATCGATCGCGGCCTCGGTGGCGCCAACGTGGCCAAGGATTACAACGACGCCTCAGTGCCCGGCACTCCGGCGTGGCAAGAGCAGATCACCGGCGTCAGCCGTGAGAAAGCCATCCAGATTGCCCGTGAGTTCGCCGACAACGCCGACAAGACCAAGGGCCGCTCGATGATCATCGTCGGCGCGGCGATGAACCACTGGTACCACATGGACATGAACTACCGCGGGCTGATCAATATGCTCATGCTCTGCGGATGTGTCGGCCAGACCGGTGGCGGTTGGGCGCACTATGTCGGTCAGGAAAAACTCCGCCCGCAATGCGGCTGGCTGCCCCTGGCGTTCGGCCTGGACTGGAACCGTCCGCCTCGTCAAATGAACGGCACCAGCTTCTTCTACGCCCACAGTTCGCAATGGCGCCACGAGAAGATGAGCATGCACGACGTGCTCTCGCCGCTGGCCGACAAATCGCAATTCCCTGAGCATGCGCTGGACTACAACATCCGCGCCGAACGCGCCGGCTGGTTGCCCAGCGCACCGCAACTCAACACCAACCCTTTGCACATTTGCCGCGACGCTGCGGCGGCCGGCATGGACCCGAAAGACTACGTGGTCAAGTCGCTGCAGGACGGTTCGCTGCGCTTCTCCTGCGAACAGCCGGACAGCCCGGTCAACTTCCCGCGCAACATGTTCATCTGGCGTTCCAACCTGCTGGGCTCCTCGGGTAAGGGCCACGAGTACATGCTCAAGTACCTGCTGGGCACCAAGAACGGGGTGATGAACGAAGACATCGGCCAGGTCGGCGACTGCAAACCCGAAGAAGCCGAATGGGTGGACGAGGGCGCCATCGGCAAGCTCGATCTGGTCACCACGCTGGACTTCCGCATGTCCTCGACCTGCGTCTATTCCGACATCGTCTTGCCGACCGCGACCTGGTACGAAAAAGACGACATGAACACCTCGGACATGCACCCGTTCATTCACCCGTTGTCGGCCGCCATCGACCCGGCGTGGGAATCGCGTTCCGACTGGGAAATCTACAAAGGCATCGCCAAGGCGTTTTCCAGCATGGCGGTCGGGCATCTGGGCGTTGAAAAGGACCTGGTGACCATCCCGCTGATGCACGACAGCGTCGGTGAACTGGCCCAACCGTTTGGCGGCACCGACTGGAAAAGCGCTGGCGTGGCACCGGAGCCGGGCAAGAACGCGCCGAACCTGCATGTGGTGGAGCGTGACTACCCGAACATCTACAAACAGTTCTCGTCGCTTGGGCCATTGCTGGAAAAACACGGCAACGGTGGCAAGGGCATCAACTGGAACACCGACGCCGAAGTGAAATTCCTCGGTGCGCTCAATCACAAAGAAGGGGCTGCCGGGATCAGCCAGGGTCGGCCGAAAATCGACTCGGCGATCGATGCTGCAGAAGTGATTCTGTCCCTGGCGCCGGAAACCAATGGCCATGTCGCCGTCAAGGCCTGGGCCGCGCTGTCGGAGTTTACCGGCATCGATCACAGCCACCTGGCGCTGTCCAAGGAACACGAGGCGATTCGTTTCCGCGACATTCAGGCACAGCCGCGCAAGATCATTTCCAGCCCGACCTGGTCGGGTCTCGAAGACGATCACGTCAGCTACAACGCCGGCTACACCAACGTTCACGAAGCGATCCCATGGCGCACCATCACCGGTCGCCAGCAGTTCTACCAGGATCATCCGTGGATGCAGGCGTTCGGCGAGCAACTGATGAGTTATCGCCCGCCCGTCAACACCCGCACCATCGAAGGGGTAAAAGGCAAGCGCAGTAACGGCCACAAGGAAATCGTCCTGAACTGGATCACGCCGCACCAGAAGTGGGGCATCCACAGCACCTACAGCGACAACCTGCTGATGCTCACCCTCAGCCGTGGCGGGCCGATTGTCTGGCTCTCGGAGAACGACGCGAAAAGCGCCGGCATCGAGGACAACGACTGGATCGAATGCTTCAACGTCAACGGTGCACTGACCGCCCGGGCGGTGGTCAGCCAGCGCGTCAAGGACGGCATGGTGATGATGTATCACGCACAGGAACGGATCGTGAACGTGCCCGGTTCGGAAACCACCAAGACCCGTGGCGGCCACCACAACTCGGTCACCCGCGTTGTGCTCAAACCGACCCACATGATCGGCGGCTATGCCCAGCAGGCCTACGGTTTCAACTATTACGGCACGGTCGGTTGTAACCGCGACGAATTCGTCGTGGTGCGCAAAATGTCCAAAGTCGACTGGCTCGATGGTTCAAGTGGCGATGACCTGCCACGTCCGCTGCCGACCGAAATCGAGGAGAACTGAGATGAAGATTCGCTCACAAATCGGCATGGTTCTGAACCTGGACAAGTGCATCGGTTGCCACACCTGTTCGATCACCTGCAAAAACGTCTGGACCAGCCGTGAAGGCATGGAATACGCCTGGTTCAACAACGTCGAATCGAAACCCGGGATTGGCTACCCGAAAGAATGGGAAAACCAGGACAAGTGGAAGGGCGGCTGGATCCGCAACGCCAATGGCACGATCAACCCGCGCATCGGCGGTAAATTCCGCGTGTTGGCGAACATCTTCGCCAACCCGGACCTGCCGAGCCTCGACGATTACTACGAACCGTTCGACTTCGATTACCAGCACCTGCACACCGCACCGCTGGGCGAGCATCAACCCACCGCGCGCCCGCGCTCGCTGATCTCCGGCAAGCGCATGGAAAAAATCGAGTGGGGCCCGAACTGGGAAGAGATCCTCGGTACCGAATTCGCCAAACGTCGCAAGGACAAGAACTTCGACAAGATTCAGGCGGACATTTACGGCGAGTACGAAAACACATTCATGATGTATTTGCCGCGCCTGTGCGAGCACTGCCTCAACCCGACGTGCGCCGCATCGTGCCCGAGCGGTGCGATCTACAAGCGTGAAGAAGATGGCATCGTCCTGATCGACCAGGAGAAATGCCGTGGCTGGCGGATGTGCATCAGCGGCTGCCCGTACAAGAAAATCTACTTCAACTGGAAGAGCGGCAAGTCCGAGAAATGCATCTTTTGCTACCCGCGAATCGAAGCCGGAATGCCGACTGTTTGCGCCGAAACCTGCGTCGGGCGCATCCGTTACCTCGGTGTGCTGCTGTATGACGCCGATCGCATCAGCGAAGTGGCGAGCACCGCCAATGAGCAGGACCTGTACGAGAAACAACTGGAGATCTTCCTCGACCCGAATGACCCGGCAGTGATTCGTCAGGCCCTGGCCGATGGCGTACCGCAATCGGTGATCGACTCGGCGCAACGTTCGCCGGTTTACAAAATGGCCGTGGACTGGAAACTCGCGCTGCCGCTGCACCCGGAATACCGCACCTTGCCGATGGTTTGGTACGTGCCGCCGCTGTCGCCGATCCAGAACGCCGCCACTGCCGGCACCGTTGGCATGAACGGGGTGATCCCGGATGTCGACAGCCTGCGTATTCCGCTCAAGTACCTGGCCAACCTGCTGACGGCGGGCGATGAAAAACCGGTCAAGCGTGCGCTTAAACGCTTGCTGGCGATGCGCGCCTACAAACGTTCCGAGCAAGTCGACGGGGTTCAGGACCTGCAAGTACTCAAGGATGTTGACTTGAGCGTGGCCCAGGTCGAGGAAATGTATCGCTACCTGGCGATCGCCAACTATGAAGACCGCTTTGTGGTACCGAGCGCGCACCGTGAAGACGCCATGAGTGACGCCTTTGCCGAGCGCTCCGGTTGCGGCTTCAGTTTCGGCAGCGGCTGCAGCGGTAGCTCCGACACCAACATGTTCGGTGCGAAGAAAGCCAACCGCCGCGACGTCCTGAAAACCGTCCAGTTGTGGGAGGAGTGAGCATGCAGATTCTCAAAGTGATTTCGCTGCTGCTCGATTACCCGACCGAGACGCTGATTGGCGGTCGCGACGAACTGGAGCAAGCGATTATTCAGTCACGGGAAATCAGCCCCAAGCAACGCGGCGCGTTGTTCGAATTGCTCGAGCTGATCTGCGCCAATGACCTGATGGACGGGCAGGAGCACTACGGTGCGCTGTTCGGCCGGGGGCGCTCGCTGTCGCTGTTGTTGTTCGAGCACGTGCATGGCGAGTCCCGCGACCGTGGCCAGGCCATGGTCGACATGATGGCGCAGTACGAAGAAGCCGGTTTTGCCATCGGCGTCAAAGAGCTGCCGGACTACATCCCGCTGTACCTGGAGTTCCTCTCCACCCGCGAAGACATCGAGGCCCGCGAGGGCCTGGCAGATGTTTCGCACTTGCTGGCCTTGCTCGCCGCACGCCTGGAAGAGCGTGAAAGCGCCTATGCCAGCTGCTTCCGGGCGCTGCTGCAAATCGCCGGGGCAGAACCGCATCAGGCAGTGGCCGACCTGCGGGCGCAGGTGGCGGCGGAACCGCGCGACGACTCCCTCGAAGCTCTCGACAAGATCTGGGAAGAGGAGGCTGTGGACTTTCTCCAGGCCGAACAGCAGGACCGTTGCAGTGGGCTGCCAAGCGCACCGGGCAAGGCTCGGGAAGAAAGCGCTGTACCGTTGCACTGGGTGGATTTTCAGCATGAAGGGCTGGCCGCCGCGCCAGCCCAGGAGGTCAGTAATGTCTAAATGGAATCTGTTGTTGTTCGGGATCTATCCTTACGTCGCCCTGGCCACTTGCCTGATTGGCAGCTGGGCACGCTTCGACCTGTCGCAATACAGCTGGAAAGCAGGTTCGAGCCAGATGCTCAACCAAGGCGGCATGCGCGTGGCGAGCAACCTCTTTCACGTCGGTGTGTTGTTCGTGCTGGCCGGGCACTTCGTTGGCCTGCTGACGCCTGCGTCGGTCTATCACCATGTGATCAGCACCGAGAACAAGCAGTTGCTGGCCATGGTGTCCGGCGGGTTCTTTGGCCTGCTGTGCCTGATTGGCTTGCTGATGCTGGTCAACCGACGGCTCACCGATCCTCGGGTACGCGCCACTTCCAGCCCTTCGGACATCCTGATTCTGCTGGTGCTGCTGGCGCAGTTACTGCTGGGGCTGCTGACGATTGCGGCGTCCACCGCGCATATGGACGGCTCGGTGATGGTGATGCTCGCCGATTGGGCGCAGAACACCGTGCTGTTGCGGCCGATGGAAGCGGCGGCGGCCATCGCGCCGGTCGGGCTGACTTACAAGCTGCACGTGTTTCTCGGTTTGACCCTGTTTGTGCTGTTCCCCTTCACCCGCCTCGTACACATGATCAGCGCACCGATCTGGTACCTGGGGCGTCGTTATCAAATCGTTCGTCAGAAGTACTGAGGAGACAGTCATGTCAGGTGGATGTGGATGTGGTGGTGGTAACGGCGGCAGCGGTGGCTGCGGGTCTTCGAAAAAAACCGAGGACGTTCTCGACATCGCGCCAGTCGCAGAGGCGCAGTTTGAAGCACTCCCGGTTGAGCCGGCGGCTGCCTCCGACGCCCCGGCGCAGTTGATCGCCAGCAGCGAACAGGAGTGGCCGATCATCAGCGTCAATGAGGTATCGATCACCCCGGAGGCAATGGCCCAGGAGCTGCAATATCACCCGGCCGAAAGCCGCGAGGAAGCGGTGTACCTGGCCGCTCGGGCATTGGTGATCCGCGAGTTGTTGCAGCAGCGCATCGCCGAGCTCGGCGTGTCGCTGGAGATTGGCGCTGGCGAGAATGAAGAAGAAGCGGCGACGCGCTTGTTGCTCGAACGCGAGGTGCAGGTACCGCAGTGCGATGAGGAAACCAGCCTGCGCTACTACGAAAACAATCGCGGGCGCTTTCACAGCGCACCGTTGCTGGCGGTTCGGCACATCCTGCTCGAGTGTGCGCCGGATGATGTCGAGGCGCGCGCCGTTGCGCATGATCAGGCGGAAGTTCTGCTGCAACGTCTGGAAGACTTTCCCGGCAGTTTCGCCGAGCTGGCCGTGAAGTATTCGGCCTGTCCGTCGAAGGCTCAGGGCGGTTCCCTGGGGCAAATCAGCAAGGGCCAGACCGTGCCCGAACTGGAACGTCAGCTGTTCACTCTGGCGCCGGGCCTGGCCAGTAAACCGCTGGAAAGTCGCTACGGCTGGCATGTGGTCAGTGTCGATCAGCGGATCGAAGGCACGCCGTTGCCCTATGAAGTGGTGTCGACGGCGATCCGCACGCAGTTGCAGCAAGGCGTCTGGCAAAAAGCGCTGGTGCAGTACCTGCAAACCCTGATTGGTGCGGCGGATATTCGCGGTATCCACTTGCAGGGCGCCGACTCACCGCTGGTGCAGTGAGCCTCGAGGCAATCCGGGAGATGTGATGAACGCTGTAATGCAGGATGGCTTTGGACGGCAGATCGATTATCTGCGGATGTCGGTGACGGACCGTTGTGATTTTCGCTGTGTGTATTGCATGGCGAAAAACATGACCTTCCTGCCGCGCCAGCAGGTGCTCACGCTGGAAGAGTTGCAGCGTCTGGCAACGCTGTTCGTCGGATTGGGCGTACGCAAAATCCGCCTGACCGGCGGCGAGCCGCTGATTCGTCCGGGCATTGTCGAACTGTGCCGTAACATTGCCTCGCTGCCCGGTTTGCGCGAACTGGTCATGACCAGCAACGGCTCGCAACTGAGCCGCCTGGCCCGGCCATTGGCAGAGGCGGGGGTTAAGCGGATGAACATCAGCCTCGATAGCCTGGACGGGCAGAAGTTTCGCGCGATCACCCGCATCGGCGATCTCGACCACGTGCTCAACGGCATTGAAGCGGCGCGTGACGCAGGGTTTGAGCGGATCAAGCTCAATTGCGTGGTGATGAAGGGCCGCAACTTCGATGAAGTCCCGGCGTTGGTGCAGTACGCCATCGACCAGCGCATCGACATCAGTTTCATCGAAGAAATGCCCTTGGGCGACGTCGGTCGTTCCCGGGGTGAATCGTTCTGTTCCAGCGACGAAGTGCGGGCGCTGATCGCCAGCCAGCATCGGTTACTCGACAGCACTGAAAACAGCGGCGGACCGGCGCGCTACGTGCGCCTGGAACGCCATCCCGATACTCGGATCGGTTTTATTTCGCCCAACAGTCACAACTTTTGTGGCAGCTGTAATCGGGTGCGGATGACAGTTGAAGGGAAGCTGTTGCTGTGTCTGGGGCAGGACGATGCGCTGGATTTAAGAGGATTGCTGCGGCGTTATCCGCTGGATGACCAGCCCGTGATCAATGCGGTGCAGAAGGCCTTGCGCGGCAAGCCGTTGCGCCACGATTTCAGTCCTGAACGGGAGGTGCAGATTGTGCGGTTCATGAACATGAGTGGCGGTTGAGCTGATCTATTAAAGAAAGAGTTTGCCAAACACAATACTTGTGGCGAGGGAGCTTGCTCCCGCTGGGTTGCGAAGCAACCCTAAATGAGGCACCACGATTATCCAGACAAATTGAGTGTGCAGGATTACGACCGCTTCGCGGCCGAGCGGGAGCAAGCTCCCTCGCCACAGTGTTCGCACCGGATTTCCCTTCACCGCCTCCGGGCGGTTTTTTTCACCGCCAAATCTTGATATCGATCAATTGCAGATCAGCCCTTTGTCCGTAGTCTTCACTGCATGTTGTGTTTGTTTGTCTATAAACATCTATATGTAGTATCTGGAGGCCAAATGCAGAGCACGCTGATCGCAGTAGGATGTAACCGCTTGCACAAGCGCGATGGCAGTCTGGTCGCTTTCGATGCGGACAAGATCCGTCAGGCGTTGATCGCTGCCGGCAAGGCAACCGGGGAGTACACCGAGGTTGAGGTTGAAGGTTTGCTTCAGGCGGTACTCGCTCGACTGGACGGACTGCCAAGGTTGCATGTCGAGCAGATCCAGGATCGTGTCGAACGGGTATTGATGGACGCCGGTTTCTTCTTCGCCATGCGCGCCTACATCGTCTACCGCGAACAGCACGGGCGTTTGCGTCGGGACCGCCGGACCATGGTCGAAGTGGCGACCTCGATGAACGAGTACCTGGACCGTGAAGACTGGCGGGTTCAGGCCAATGCCAATCAGGGGTATTCCCTGGGTGGGCTGGTGTTGAACGTGTCGGGCAAGGTCACTGCCAACTACTGGCTGGACGAGGTGTACAGCGAGGCCATCGGCCAGGCCCACCGCGAGGCGGACTTGCATGTGCACGACCTGGACATGCTCGCCGGTTACTGCGCCGGGTGGTCGCTGCGCACCCTGTTGCACGAAGGGCTCAACGGTGTGCCGGGGCGTGTTGAAGCCGGTCCGCCGAAGCACTTGAGCAGCGCTTTGGGGCAGATGGTGAATTTCCTCGGCACCCTGCAAAACGAATGGGCCGGGGCCCAGGCGTTCAGCTCGTTCGACACTTACCTGGCGCCATACGTACGCAAGGACCAGTTGAGTTATCAGGAGGTGCGCCAGGCGATCCAGGAGTTCATCTACAACCTCAACGTGCCGTCGCGCTGGGGCACCCAGACGCCGTTCACCAACCTGACTTTCGACTGGGTTTGCCCGCAGGATTTGCGTGATCAGATACCCGTCATCGGCGGTGAGGAAATGCCATTTGCCTATGGCGACCTGCAAGTCGAAATGGACCTGCTCAACCGCGCCTACATCGAGGTGATGCAGGCTGGCGATGCGAAAGGGCGAGTGTTCACCTTTCCGATCCCGACCTACAACATCACTCATGATTTCCCGTGGGACAGTGAAAACGCCGACCGCTTGTTCGAGATGACCGCGCGTTACGGCCTCCCGTATTTCCAGAACTTCCTCAATTCGGATTTGCAGCCCAATCAGGTGCGTTCGATGTGCTGCCGGTTGCAACTCGATGTGCGCGAGTTGCTCAAGCGCGGCGGCGGTTTGTTCGGTTCGGCGGAGCAGACCGGGTCGCTCGGCGTGGTGACCATCAACTGCGCCCGTCTGGGCTATGTCTTCAAGGGCAACACCAGCGGTTTGTTGCAGCGCCTGGACACGCTGATGGAACTGGCGATGGAGAGCCTGGAGGTCAAGCGCAAAGTCATTCAGCATCACATGGACGCCGGTTTGTACCCGTACACCAAGCGTTACCTGGGCACCTTGCGCAACCATTTCTCCACCATCGGCCTCAACGGTCTGCATGAAATGCTGCGCAATTTCAGTGGCGACGAGGAGGGCATGCACACCGAGCACGGCCGGCAGTTTGCCCTGAAGATGCTCGATCATGTGCGTGCCACGTTGCTGCGTTTCCAGGAGGAAACCGGCCACATGTACAACCTGGAAGCGACGCCGGCAGAAGGCACCACTTACCGCTTCGCCAAAGAAGACCTCAAGCGCTACCCCGACATCCTCCAGGCTGGCAGCGTGCAAGCGCCGTATTACACCAACTCCTCGCAACTGCCCGTGGGCTACACCGAAGACCCCTTCGAGGCGCTGGAACTTCAAGACGAACTGCAATGCAAATACACCGGCGGCACGGTCCTGCACCTGTACATGGCCGAGCGAATTTCCTCGACCCAGGCCTGCAAGCAATTGGTGCGAAAAGCCCTTGGCCGCTTCCGCCTGCCGTACCTGACCGTGACCCCGACGTTCTCGATCTGCCCGGTGCACGGCTACCTCGATGGCGAACATGAGTTCTGCCCCAAGTGCGACGAAGCACTGCTGCTGCAAGAGCAGAAGCTCGGCACCGTTCATTGATTTCGATCCACTCAACCGCAAGGAGCTTCACCATGACTGCATCGCAAACACTGCCTCAGGCTCAACGTCAACGCTGCGAAGTCTGGACTCGGGTGATGGGCTATCACCGTCCCGTGTCGGCGTTCAATCCGGGTAAACAGTCGGAGCACCGCGAGCGGGTGCACTTCACTGAAAGCGCGGCACTGGCCGGGCGCCAATGAGTCGAATGCTTCGGGTCGGGGGCATGGTGCCCCTGACCACTATCGACTATCCGGGACAGCTCGCCTGCGTGCTGTTTTGCCAGGGTTGCGCCTGGCGTTGTCGTTATTGTCATAACCCGCAGCTGATTCCCCCTCGTGGCAATGAGGAAGTGGATTGGCGGCGGGTGTTGGCATTTCTGCAACGTCGTCAGGACCTGCTTGATGCCGTGGTGTTCAGCGGTGGTGAGCCGACTCTGCAGGACGGTTTGCTCAGCGCCATGGATGAAGTGAGGGGCATGGGATTTCGCATCGGCTTGCACAGCGCGGGGATCAAGCCGGCCGCGTTCGCCAAGGCACTGACCGGTGCTGATTGGGTCGGTTTCGACGTCAAGGCGTTGCCCGAGGATTGCCAGGCCATCACCCGGGTCGAGGGCAGCGGCACCGCCAACTGGCGCAGCCTGGAGCATCTGTTGGCCAGTGGTGTCGACTACGAATGTCGCACCACGGTGCATTGGCATCTGTTCGAGCCGGCGCGTCTGCTGACGTTGGCAAAACGCTTGAATGCGCTTGGCGTCAAACGCTTTGCCGTGCAGTTGGTTCGCACCGAGCGGATGTTCGATCCGCTGTTGCCGAGCGTTTCGGCTCAAGCATTGCTGCCAGAGTTGTGGGAGGCCATGCGCGAGTTGTTTCCAGCCTTCGTGTTGCGGGGGTAATGGGGGCAGGGGAACTCAAGCCCAGCCCCAGAATTGCAACCACCAGCCAAACCCCACCATGGCTTCGGCCAGGAGCAGGCAAGCGATGGCGGACCCGCGTCGCACCCGGGAAAGATTTTCGCAGCTCAGGCGTTTCCAACCCAGTAGCAGGCTCCAGCCCATCGCGGCCAATAACAGACAGGCCCTGGCCGGTTGTACCCACTCCAGCAGCAGCCCTTCATAGCGCAGTAATTTGACGGTGGTGGCCGACAGCCCGAGAAACAGGCCGGCACCCCCCAGGGGCGTGAGTGTCAGCGCCAGGGGCCAATACAGAGTGCGATCCCGCGCCAGTCGGGCCGTCAGACGCAGAAGGAGCATCAACGCCGTGCCGAGCACGATCGAACTCAAACTCAGGTAAGCGACGATGCTGAAACCGTCGAGCCAGCTGAAGCTGTCGTTGAGCTGCGGGTAATGGGTGAGCAGCCACCAGGGAGCGTTGTCCTGCAGGGCCCAGAGTTGGTCGTGTTCGACCAGCCACTGGGCCAGGGATTGTTTGAGGGCGACAAACCATGGGCTGACCGTCCACTGAAATGCGCCCATGGCCAAGCCAATCACGCCGAACAGCAGCAAGCGTGCATCCCAAGGGGACAGGGTCTGCGCTGTCGCGTGAAGAATCTCCTGATTGCTGGAGCGGGCGATCAGCTGAACGGCACCGCGTTGCCCGCTGCAGCGTCCGCAGGCATGGCAATCACTGGCGCCTTGCAGGCGGCGGATATCGAGCAGGGGCGCGCAGTTGGGCGGCGGCAGGCGCGGTGCGGCATTTTCTAGCCAGCGTTGTTCATCGACCTGAAAGTGCACGGGGGCCAGCCTTGCGAGCAGGGCGAAGACACCGCTGACCGGGCACAGGTAACGGCACCAGACCCGCTTGCCCCGGGCGAACAACAACCCGACGATGACTGCTACCACCGTCGAACCGCCCAGAATCAACAGCGCGGCCTGGGCGTAGTCATAGACGCTGATCAATTGGCCGTAGAGGGTCGTCAGGCAGAACGCCAAGGTTGGCCAGCCGCCCCAGCGCAACCAGCGCGGCACACCCAGGCCTTTACCGTAATGGCTGGCCCATTCGCTGAGCGAACCTTCCGGACACAAAACGCCACACCAGAGTCGGCCGAAGAACACCATCGACAGCAACACGAACGGCCACCAGATCCCCCAGAATAGAAACTGCGCGAGCAAGGTCAGGTTGTCGAGTATCCGTGCCTGGCTGTCTGGCAGCGGCAACAGCGCCGGGGTCACCAACAGCACCGCGTAAAACACTACAACAGCCCACTGCACCGCACGGATGACGGGCGCATGGCGACGCATCCCGTCGCCCAGGTGCTGGAGCCATCGATTGCGCCGGCTCAGGTCGGGCATGGCAGGTTTTCCGCAGTTCGTTGCCGTAGCCAGCCGCCGACGGCCAACCAATAACCGATCCACACCAACAAGGTCAGGCCACTGGGGCTTGCCCGATAACCGGCGAACCCGGCAAGAAAACCACCTAATCCGTGGCTGTCGTTCAGCAATGTGCTGCTATCCCAAAGCGCTTCGCCAACAAGGCGGTAAACCACGTCCGGCAAATCCAGGGCGAGCAGTTGGCCGCCGATTCGTTCGGTGCCACCGACCAGTAACGCTGCGCCGAGCATGAGCAGGATGACTTCGCTGATGGCAAAGAATCGCTGCCATGAAATGAATCGGCGACTGCTGTGCAGCACCGTAATGGTCAGCGCCGACAGCACCAGGCCCAACACGCCGCCGACGGCAAACAAACCGAGCTGCGGGCCTCGCAACCGGGCGCCGGCGCCATAGAGAAAAACCACCGTTTCGCTGCCTTCGCGGCTGATCGCGAGCATGGCCAGCAGTAATAGACCTGCTCCACCTTGCCGAGCCAGGTGGCTATCGGCGTGTCGTCGCAAATCGTGGTTGAGGGTGCGTCCGTGGCGATGCATCCAGCCCACCATCTGCACCATCAACAGGCTCGCAACCAACGCAAGTGCGGCCTGGAACCATTCGCTGGCCGACCCGCTCATGGCCTCACCGGCAAACAGAATCAACACCGCCAGCAGGCCCGAGAGCATCAACCCCAGCACCACACCGGCCCAGAGGAATTTGACCAGACGATTACATTGGCCTTGCTGGCTGGCCCAGGCCTGGAGAATCCCGATCACCAGCAACGCCTCGACGCTTTCGCGCCAGACGATGAACATTGATTGATTCATGCAAGCTCCGTGCGCTAACAGGTTATTTCGCGAGGATGCCGCCCTCGGGCAATTGCGGGTTGAACTCGTCGAAGAAGGGGTAGTGACCCGGCCTCAGGGGGTGAATGACCACGAAGGTTGTCACGCCCGGCGACAAGACTTTTTCAACCCGCAATGGCGTGCTCTCGAACTCGGCCGGACCTTGGCCGACGTTCTTCAGGATGATCTTGAAGCGCTGTCCGGCCGGCACCTCCAGCAAGGCAGGGGTGAAGTGGCCATCGCGCAGAACCAGTTCGTAGCTCGGCAACTCGGCATGGGCCGTCAACGGTGCAACCGTTCCGGCCACAATCAACCAGGCAATGCGCAGGCGCTTCATTCAATAGCCGCCTTTTTTACCGATGCCGGCGTAGATGAATTCGTAGTGCAGTTCGCAGCGTTCGAACCAGGGCGCGACACCGGTTTCCTTATCCGTGTGACGCCCAAGCGAACCATGACCGCCAGGCGGCAGGACGGTGAATGTCAGCTGATATTTACCGGGGCCAAGCAGCTTCACATTGTCGCCATAGTGCGGACCGTCATTGGCCACCATGGCGTGGAAAGCGCCTTTTATCTCGGGGTCGCTGCCCTGTTTTTTCAGGTTGAAAGAAACGTTCAGGTAGGGCACGAAACTACCTTCCTGAAAGCCCTGCCGGTTGTCCGCAGTGGCCCGAATGTCAGCTTCCAGGTGGACGTCGGAATCCGCGGTGGCGCGCATCATCCCCGCAGGTGCCATTTCTATCGGCTGCAAATACACCGCCCCGACTTCCAGCCCGGGACACAACTGTGGTTCCCCGATCGGGTATTCCTTGGCGTGAGCCAGCGGCGATAGCAAGAGCAGGGCGAGTGATAGCGAAAAAGGGGTACGCATAATAGCTTCCTGAACACTGACGAGTAGGAGCCCGAGTCTAGGAAGCTTTGCTGCGAACAATAATGATTGTTATCAAGTTTTGAAAAATTAAAGGGTTGGCTCAGGATTGCGCAGGGGGCTCGATGTCGATTCTTGATATGTATCAAGGCTGGCATTGCGCAAGGGCTGTAGGTTGGAAAAACGCCACTCAATGATCGGAGATCGGCATGGCCAAGAACTTCCCCGTCAACCCCAAGCACCCCGAACGGATCTGCTGGGGATGCGACCTGTATTGCCCGGCGAAGTCCCTGGCGTGCGGCAATGGTTCGGAACGGACGATGCATCCGGCGGAGATGTTTGGGGAGGATTGGCACGTGCCTGGCGACTGGGGCCTTGATGCGGTCATTACTACAGACAAGGTGGTCGATGACTTTCAATCACTGCCTGATGATGCGCTGCACGCAAAGGGTTGATCCGTTTTTTGTAGGAGTCAGCGGTGCGTCGCGATTGAAGCTGCGCGGGCGGGATACCCATCGGTAGGCGGTAAACCTTTTCCGTTAACGCTCAACTTTGATGTCATTGGCGACTACTTTTGCGGTAATGGGTGGGTTTTGCTCCGCCACCAGCAGCAACGACTGCGGCATAGGGCTTTGCGGGTGCTGTGGTTCCTGCAAGCCGGCCAGCCGAAAACCGGCCATGTCCAGCGCATTGAGCCAACTGGACAGCGTTCGCAAGTACCACGGCATGGGTTGCCACTGTCCCTTGAACCCAGCGAAGGTCTCCTCCCGCCAACCATCTTGATAGTCGCCCGCCGCCGCGGTCCACGGATGCAGCGTCTGGATCACCAGCGTGCCACCAGGAACGAGCAGGGCGTTCATGGCCGTGAGCAGGGGAATGATGTCCTGGTGTAATAGGGCAAAGTTGGCGCAGATCAGGTCGTAGTTGCTGCCAATGTCTACCTTCGTCTCCACCAACTCTTCATAGCTCGCCAAATGCACCCGCGAAGAGCCCGCCGCCCGCGCAGCCTCAACCAGCGCTGCATCGCCATCCACACCCACCGCCTGGATGGCCCGGTCAGCCAGCGCACGCAACAGCCAGCCCTCGCCGCAGCCCAAGTCGAGCACGCGCTCGGGTTGGCGGCTGAGTACCGCCAGCAGGATGGCCTGGTCGGTGACTTGCAGGCGGCTTTCGATGCTGCCGGTACGGACGGCCTCGATCCAGGATCGGGCGTTGTGGTGCCAGCTCTGGAGGAGGGTGGACTCGGGGGCGGGCATTTCGATATCCGGGCTCATGGGTTAGATGGAAGGATAGGACAAGTGCTGGCAGGTCGCAGAAGCGTTGTCGCGAACCATTTGGAAGCCATCAACCATTGTCCCGTTACCCGCACCTCTGCCATCATTCAAGAACTCACACGCCGAGCAGAAATATGAACCGTCGTAAAAAAATACAACAGCTATTAAAGGCTCACGCCAAAAAGGCCAGCGCCAAATTGGCACCGCCCAGTAAGTCTAAATACGTCAGTAAAGCTGACCGATTGAAACTGGCTGCTGAACCCGGTCTGGACTCGATCATTTCCCCTGAGAGCTGATCCGTGAAAAGGGGCTGCTGTTGAACGAACACACATTGTCCATGCGCCTGGAACGCGTCGCGGCGCATATACCAGCAGAGGCGCGCCTGGCCGATATCGGCTCGGATCACGGCTATCTGCCGGTGGCGTTGATGCGCCGTGGCGCCATCGCAGCGGCGGTGGCGGGCGAGGTGGCATTGACGCCATTGCGCTCGGCCGAACGCACTGTGCGCGAGAACGGCCTGGACCAACGGATCACCGTGCGCCTGGCCAATGGCCTGGCGGCGATCGAGCCGGAAGACGGGATCACGGCGATCAGCATCTGTGGCATGGGCGGCGAGACGATCCGAGACATCCTCGACAGCGGCAAGGCACGCCTCAGTGGCCGTGAGCGACTGATCCTGCAGCCCAACGGCGGCGAGCAGCCATTGCGCCAATGGCTGATGGAGAATGGCTACCGTATCCTCTGCGAGGAAGTGCTGCGGGAAAATCGCTTCTACTACGAGATCATCGTCGCCGAGCGCGTCGGGCCGGTGCTGTATACCGCCGAGGAGCTGTACTTCGGCCCGCTGCAGATGCAGGCACGCAGCCCGGCGTTCCTGATCAAGTGGCAGCGCATTCTGCGCCACAAGCAACAGACGCTGACCAGCTTCGCCCGGGCTCGGCAGGTCGTGCCCGAGGAAAAGGTGCAAGACATCGCCCGGCAAGCCCGGTGGATCACCGAGCTGCTGGCTTGAACACGGTCCAGCGGGGTACATGAAGTCGCCGAGCAAAGGATTCACGGTATCCCGGGGAGCGCCTGGTTCGGGACTACGCTAAAGCTATGCGGATCCTCGATCAATTGTGACCTGTTCGCGCTACGTCCGTCCCTGGAGCGCCCAATGCCGCCCATCACCGCGCGCCTGGTGGCGCTGTTCGTGCTTTGCCTGACGCTTGAAGTGCCAGCCCAGACCAGCGCTTGCCCAGCGGGCGAGACACAGGTGTGCCTGGACGGCTGCATCTGCCTGCCAGACCTGGGGCCGATGCTCGGCTCCCTGCCGGATGACGTCCACCAGATCGCGGCGCCTGCCCTGGCGCTCTGGTTGACCCAAGCCCGTGCTGATGCCGCCAGCACCGGCATCCAACCCATTCCTCCGCACATCCGGCAGCAACTGCTGCGCTGGTACGACCCCGGCGTCCTCGATGCCGCGCGCTACAAAGTTGGCGACGACGGCCAATTCAACGCCGCCACTGCCATGCTGCAAAACCCCGATGTCGGGGCCGTGACGCTGATCGACATCATCCTTTTCCGGGATGCTCAAAGCGCGGAACAGAACATCGCGCTCTGGGCTCACGAGTTAAAGCATGTGCAGCAGTATCAGGAATGGGGGGTAGAAGGATTTGCCCAGCGATATACACAGGATTTCAATGCTGTAGAGGCGCCGGCTTATGCCATACAGGCTGAGGTCAGACGGTCGGTGCGCGAAGGGCTTATTGGAAAATAGCGACCCCTCATCGAGGGGCGTTATCGGTGCGGGCAAAACCTGGGCTCGCATGCGGTTGGCATCTGCGGCAGCAGAACCTCAGGGTTCTCATTCTGGATACCGAAAGCCAGCCAATGGTACTCATGGAAAACGCTCTTGAGATTACTGAGGGCGGAGCAGGTGAGCATTACTGTCAATGATGGTCTGGATTATTTCCACTGAGCCATTAATGGCGAACTGCGCACCCATGCATACCAGAAGGAACCCCATCAGGCGTGATATGGCATCAATGCCTGACTGTCCCATCATTCTCATGATCATTCCTGAGCTAAGCAGGCATACCCAAAGGATAAGTGCGGTAAACAGGAAGATTAATGGAGGGGCTATTAATATGACCCAGGCGGGGAATAAAGTGCTGTGTTTGATAGTGGCGGCAGAACTTATGATCATCGCAATGGTGCCAGGGCCAGCCGTACTGGGCATGGCCAAGGGGATGAAGGCGAAGTTCGGTTGTTCGGTTGCGCCATTGCTGGAAGCAGAGTGCTGAAGAGGCGGCGGAAACAGCATCTTCAAGCCCATGATAATGAGAATTCCGCCACCGGCCATACGCAAGCCCGGTATGGAGATGCTAAAGGCATCCATAACAAACGCGCCGACGTAGTAAGTGACCGTCATGATCAGAAAGACATAGAAGGACGTCAGAAAAGCCTGTGTATTTTTTTCCTTGTGACTCAGTCCCTTACTCAAGGCGAGAAACAGTGCCACTGTCGTGGGAGGGTTGGTCAACGGCAGCAGCGCCAGTAATCCAAGTCCGATTGCATTGAACAGATCTGTCATGTCGAACTCAAGTCCTGTCGTTCGAGACCGCGTTTGTCGGTGAGCGTCATTAGCGTGAAGTTTTGACTTTCAGGACTTCGGTATAAATGGCATCGATTGTCTGACCCACCTGGAGTTTCTTCATTCTTTCTTGAAGCTGCGGGTCTTCGACTTTCAGTACAGTGGCTTCTCCCTCCGGCGGAAGCAAGGTTACCTCATGCTTTTTAAAGTCGATGTGAGTGATCTTGGACGTGACCTTGACCTGGCGAACCGCTTCACCTCCGGGATTGGGATTGTCCTTGGTGGCGCGGATGGACATGGATTCGTCAGTGATGCCTGATGCACCGCCAATATCGGTATCAAGTTTATAAGCGACCGAGCGAATCACATGAATATCGACCGTGTCCCCGACTTTCAAATTGTGCAGGTTTTTGGCCTGGTCGGTGAGCTGGATAGGCACTGGACTCTTGTCGCGACCTTCGATGGTGACCTGATAGTTGGCGGGATCAACGGCCAGTACCCGTGAAACGATGTGACCTTCCATGGCATTGCTGCCCAACGGTATGTCGGCGGCATGGGCCGTCAGGCCGGTCGAGAGGAGTGAGGCGAGGGCAATGACGCGGATTGGTTTCATGGGTCTGCTGTTCCATAGATGGTTGACAGAAAGAATCCAGGCATCACAAAGAGCCTTGCCCTGGACAATCGCTTCGATATCCGAGAGTGGACCGATCACTGCGGTTTTTCCAGTATGGCGGGCAAAATCGCAGTCCGCTTGGACCTGCGAATCATTGCCGTGGGGAGCTCACCCGTTAGTTGTCGGATGGACCCCGACCCGGACGGCGTGCATTTCAGTTACTGATTGTTGATGGTGATGTAGGGCTCCCGCTGACGCGGAACAGCACGGCAAGGCGTGCTGTTCCCCTGTCACCTAGAAGTCCACGGATGCAGAAAGCTGCACGGTGCGGGGGGCGCCAAGCCCCAGCGTGGTCAATAGCGGCATGCCCCAGTAATCCTTGTTCGTCACGTTGTTCACCGTGCCGCGCAATGTCACGGGATGGCTGGCGACCCGCATCGCGTAACGGGCGCCGACGTCATAGATGGTGTAGCCCGGAATGGATTTGGAGTTGTCGGCATTAATGTACTGCTTCGACACGGAAGTCGCGTTGGCGGTAAGGGTCAAACCATCCAGGATCGGGGTGTCCCACTCGACTCCCAGCTTGCCTTGCAGCTTCGGCTGGCCGGTGGCGAGCTTGCCTTCGTTGACGCCGCCGGCAGTCTTGGTGACCTTGGGATCGACACGGGCAACACCGCCCATGAGGCGTACATCGATCACCGGCGAGCCGAAGAAGCTCCACTCGACCCCACGGTTACGTTGCTCGCCGCCAAAGGAAAAGACGTTGGTGGCGGGGTCGGTATAGCTGTTGGGACGCTCGATCTGGTACAGGCTGAGGGTGTGGGCGAAATCACCCAGGTCAAGTTTTACCCCGACCTCCTTTTGCTTGGACTTGTAAGGCGCGAACACTTCGCCGGCGTTCGCTGCGGTCAGCGGCGCAGTGGCACCTTTACTCAGGCCTTCGATGTAGTTGGCATAGAGCGACACTTCATCGGTCACCTTGAGCAGCACCGCCGCGGCGGGTGTCGTGGCGCCCTCGTCATAACGCGAGGTGTGCGCGCCGGTAGTGACGCTGAACGTGTCGGTCAATACTTGCTGGCGACGAACACCGAGGGTGATCTGCAGCCGCTCATCGAGGAACGACAAGGTATCTGCAAAACCGTAGCTGGTCAGGCGCGACTCGGTGTGCAGCACGGCAGGCCAGCTCTGCGGCGCCTCCGGCCCCCAAACCGGGTTATAGATGTTGGTAATCCAGTTCGCACCTGGCACCGATCGACGGCCATAGTCTTTTTCCTCGTCGGAATAGTGCGTGGCGTTGATCGACCACTGGTGACCGATGCCGAAAGTGTCCATTTTCCCTCTAAGCCCGGCCTCGCCCGAAGTCTTCTTCAGGTCGATCTTCAGCTGGCCCATGGTGGTGGTGAAGTCACCGGCAGTATTGATCACCTGGGAAGAGATGGCGCCGTTGTAGGCGTAGTCGGTCTTGCTGGTGCCTGCCGCCGCATAGGCCGTGATGTTGTCGTTGAGATCGTATTCGCCCCGTACGATCACGCCCTTGTCCTTGGTCTCGACGTAGCCCCAGTCAGGGTTGAGCAGGGTGTCGGATTTAGGCGGCTTGGGGACCGGCACATCCGCGGCAAGGCCAACACCCCGGTTCTGGCCGTTGACGCGATCTTCACTCTGATAGAGGTCGACCGACAGGCGCGTCCGCTCACCATTCCAATCCAGGCCCAGGGAGTTGAGCTGGACTTTCATTTGCTGGTGCTCGGTCGCGGTATCGCCGTCGCGGTAGACGCTGTTGAAGCGCACGCCGAACTGCTGCTCCTCGCCCAAGCGGCGGCCGACATCCAGGTGCCCGCCAAACTGTGCATCCGACATGTAGGTCGTGGTCAACCGTGTCAGCGGTTCGGCGCCTGCGCGCTTGGGTACCAGGTTGATGGTGCCGGCGACCGAACCTCCCGGCGGCATGCCATTGAGCAGGGCGGAGGGGCCCTTGAGCACTTCGATGCGCTCGTACATTTCGGGGGAGATCCGATAGTAGGGCGCCATGCCATACAGCCCGCCGAAGCTCACGTCGCTGATATTGGAGGCGAAACCGCGGATGGAGTAGTTCTCGCTGTGGGTCCCGGTCAACCCGTTGCTGAACACCCCTGGGTCGGTGGCGGCGATCACATCGGTGATGTTCTGGGCCTGGACGTCCTCGATGTACTTTTCGGTGTAGCTGATGGTGCTGAACGGGGTCTCCATGAAGTCCTTGTTGCCCAGCAAGCCGACACGGCCTCCCGAGGCAACCTGGCCGCCGGCATAGGCGGGAGGCAATGCGCCAGGGGCATCCAGCTTGCCTTCGATCATGGTTTCGGACAGTTCCAGCTTGCCGCTGCCCGAGCCCTGTTGCTGCACCTTTGCAGCCGGTTCAGTCGCGTCGGCCTGTTCGCTGGATTGAGCAGCGGCCACCGTCATGCTTGCACTGCCCAAGCTGAGCAGCAGGGCCATGTGTACAGCGATGAAGGTGCGGTTGAACTCAAATGGCGACGCAGCGTGTGTTGGCAGAGGGCTGACGTGCTGTGTTTTACAGCGTTGCGACATGCTGGATTCCTTTCAAAGCACAGAAAAGTGAAGAGTGTTCATAAAGGTTTCCGGCTCAGATAGATAAACCCTCAATAAAAATCATTAGCATTTACAAAAAAAGGCCAGTGCTTTGATGGCACTGGCCCGGGCGGGCGGTAGCTGTGGAGCGAGGTGAACTCAGCCCTTGTAGGCTTGCATCACCTCATCAGCCATGCGGTTCAGGCAGGTGACACTCGCAGTGCACAGGTACCAGGTTTGCGCATCGACGAAGATCACCCGGCCGTTGTTCCAGGCTTTGGTCTTGCGCAGTAACGGGTTGTCCAGGCTGTCGAGCGTGAGCGCCGGGCGTCGTTCCATGACGGCGGTGCGGTCGATGACGTAGAGAATGTCCGGGTCGGCCTGCTGGATGAACTCGTTGGAGATCGGCTGGCCGTGCAACCCGGCGGCGGTGTCGCTGCTGGCTGGCTTCACGCCGAGAGTGTCGAAGATGAAACCATAGCGCGACTGGACGCCATAGGAGGTGAACGCGCCGTTGTTGTGCAGCACGATCAAGGCCTTCTCCGGACGACCTTCAGTGACCTTGCGCGTCTGCTCGACCTTGCTTTGCATTTCGGCGACTTTCTGGCTGGCCAGCTCTTCCTTGCCGAAGATGCGCCCAAGCTGCGTCAGGTGATTCTTGGCGGTCTCGATGTAGTTGCCGTTCTTGTTGCTCAGGTCCACATCGTCATAGACGGTTGGCGCGATCTGGCTCAGCTGCGCATAGCTTTGCGCCTGCAAGGGCGAAATGAGGATCAGGTCGGGTTTCAGTGCGTGCAGTCGTTCGAGGTTGGGCTGGATGGTCGTGCCGACATCGGCGACAGCGGAGTCGTCGCGGTATTTTGTGAGGAAATCGGCCACGTAATCCTTGGCCATTCCCACCACCGGCGCGCCGAGCTGGTCGAGGCTGTCGAGTTCGCTCATGTCGAACGCGACCACACGCTGCGGCAGTCTGTTGATTTCGGTGATGCCTAACGGGTGCTTCAGCGTAATCGGTTGGTAGGCGGTTGCGGACGCTGCTTCAGGTGGCGTCACGTTGGCGTCGGGCTGGGGGTTGTCGCAGCCTTGCAGGGCAGCGGTCACGGCCATGGCCAGCAGCGCGTGAGCGAGCTTGTTGCGGTAACCAGCGTTCATATCAGTTCCCTTGAGGTCGATGGGTTGAAGTAGTTGCAGACGAACCCCGGCCCGCCGCGCAGGATCTCGAAGTCGAGGTCGAACAGTTCCCGCAGGCAGTCTTCGTTGACCACCTCTGCAACGGGGCCACTTCGGTGCACGGTGCCGCGTTTCATCGCGACGATGTGATCCGAGTAATTGGCGGCGAAGTTGATGTCGTGGACCACCAGGATCACGGTACGGCCTTGTTCATCGCACAGACGACGCAAGGCACGCATGATCATCACGGCATGTTTCATGTCGAGATTGTTCAGTGGTTCGTCCAGGAGCAGGTAGTCGGTCTGCTGGGCGATTGTCATGGCCAGAAACGCCATTTGCCGCTGCCCGCCACTGAGTTCATCGATATAGGCGTGGCGCAGCTTCTGCAGCGACAGAAAGCAGATGGCGTCATCAACGGCCTCGCGGTCCGCGCTGGTCATGTTGCCCCGGCTGTAGGGGAAGCGACCGAATGCCACCAGTTCATCTACGGTGAGGCGCAGATTGAACTCGGGGGCCTGGCGCAGCGTGGCCACGCGTTTGGCGTAGTCGCGCACCGGGATCGTGCCGATGTCGCGCCCCTCGATACTCAGCTCGCCACCTGATGCAGCCTGCAGGCGGGCTATCAGCATCAGCAGGGTCGTCTTGCCGGCGCCGTTGGGGCCGATCAGCGAGGTTATCTGCCCGGACGGAAAGCGTACGCTGACATCGGTCAGCACCGGTTTGTTGCCGTAAGCCTTGTAAACGTGGCTGAGGGAGATCATGCGGTGCCCCGTGTGCGAGCCATCAGCGTGAGAAAATACACGCCGCAGACCAGGTTGATGAGGATGCTGACGGAGGTGTTGTAGTTGAACAGTTGCTCGACCAGGTACTGGGCAATGATGAAGAGGCCGATCGCAATCGCGCTGGCGATCGGCAGCGTCACCCGGTGGCGGGTGGTGCGGGCGAGGCCATAGCTGATGTTGGCGACAAAAACGCCCATGAACGCGGTCGGCCCGACCAGGCTGGTGGACAGGGCTACCAGGATGGCAATCAGCGCCAGAAGCAGGCGCACGCTGGTCAGGTAGTCGACCCCGAGGGAAAGCGCCTGATCACGCCCCAGCGCCAGCACATCGAGGGTTGGCAGCAAGCGCTGGATGGCCAGGCACACGGCAATCGCCAGCAGGCCTGAATACAACACCTGGGCAGGTTGTGCCTTGTTGAACGAGGTGTAGTTGAAGCCCTGCAGGATCGAGAATTCGCCGGGGCTGATTTTCAGCTGTATGAATTGCGTGAAGGTGGACATCACCATGCTCAGCACCAATCCGAGCAAGAGCAACAGGTAGACATTGTTGCGCCCGTCGCGCAGCAGCCAATGGTGAATTAGCCAGGAATAACCAAGCATCAACGCTATCGACATCGCGACATTGGCATCGCGCCCCAGCAGTACCAGGCTTTGCGAGCCCAGCAGCAGGATCAACAACGCCTGGAACAGCAGGTAGATGGCCTCATACCCCATGATGGCCGGCGTCAGGATGCGGTTACCGGCGATGGTCTGGAAAATCACCGAGGAATAGGCGATGCACAGGCCGGCGATGACCATCGCTGCGAGACGGGTGAGGCGCTTGGGGATGATGTAATCGAAGTCCAGGCCCGAGCCCAGCAGCAGGAACCCTGACGCCAGGAGCAGGACCAGCAGCCAGACGCCGTAACGGATGAAAGCGCTGCTCATCGGTATTGCCTGATCAAAAGGATGAGGAAAAGAACGCCGCCCACACTGCCTGCGGTCAGGCCGATGGGGACCTCGAAGGGGTAGATCAACAGGCGCCCGAGGATGTCGCAGGCGAGCAGTAGCGAAGCGCCGCACAAGGCCACGATGGGTAGGGTGCGCGCCAGGTTCTCGCCATAGTGCAATGCCACCAGGTTAGGGATGACCAGGCCAACAAACGGAATTGCCCCCACGGTAATCACCGTGGCCGATACAGTGACGGCCACCAGCATCAGGCCCAAGGTTGCGTTGGCCGTATAGTTCAAGCCCAGGCTGCTGGCCATGCCTTCACCCATGCCGAGCACGGTGAAACGCTGGGCAAAGAGGTAGGTAAGCAGGACGATCGGCAGGATCAGGTAGATGATCTCGTAGTTGCCTTGAACGATCTTGGAGAAGTCTCCTAATAGCCAGCCTTGCATGCTTTGCAGAAAGTTGTGGCGGTAGGCGTAGAACTCGGCAACGGCGCTGAGCACGCTGCCATACATCAGCCCCACCACTGGCACCAGCACGGTGTTCTTGAAGCGGATGCGGCGGATGATCGTCACATACAGCAGGCTGGCGACGAAACAGAAGGCCAGCGCGAACAGCATCTTGCCAGTGGTGCCCACTGACGGCAGCGTGGTGAGGGCGATCAGGATGCCCAGTTTCGCGGCATCCAGCCCTCCGGAAGTGGCCGGCTCGACAAAGCGATTGCGCACGATCTGCTGCAGGATCACCCCGCACACGGCCAAGCCGACACCCGTGAGTACCAGCGCGGCCAAGCGTGGCAAGCGGCTGGCGGTGAGGGTCAGCCAAGCGTCGCCGGAGAAACTGAACAAGGAAAGCCAGGATACTTGCTTGACCCCTATCACCAGCGACAGGCAACAGAGCACGGCGAACAGGCCCAACAAGGCTGCACGGTTCAAATACTGGCCTCACTCACGGGCTCGGCTGCTATCCGCCAGCCCTTCGCGGCGCGGCGTTGAGCGAGGAAGTGGGCGTACAGGCCGGGCGTTTCGCTCAACTGAGCGGGTGAGCCTTGCTGGCAGATACTGCCGTTGTCCAGTACCACGACCTGGTCGGCCATCGCCACCGTCGACAGCTGATGGGCGATCACGATCACCGTGCGCTTACCGTGCAAGCGCGCCAGGGTATCGGTGATCGCCGCCTGGTTTTCGGCGTCGAGTGCGGCAGTGGCTTCGTCGACCAAGAGGATCGGTGCATCCTTGATCAGCGCCCGGGCGATGGAGATGCGCTGGCGTTCACCTCCCGAGAGACGTGCGCCACCCTCGCCAACGGACGTATCCAGCCCTTTTGGCAGGCGCTCGATGATTTCCATGACACCGGCGGCCCGTGCCGCCTCCATGATTTCGGCATCTGTGGCGTCGGCTTTGCCGATACGGATGTTGTCGGCAATGGTGCCCTGGAACAGGTATGCATCCTGGAAGATCTGGCTGATCTGCGCCGACAGCTGCGCATTGGACAGTTGCCGCACGTCCACGCCGCCAATCAGTACAGCGCCTTGGGTGACGTCGAAGAACCGGGCAATCAGCCGTACGAGAGTGGTCTTGCCCGAGCCGGAAGCCCCCACCAGGGCGACCATGCTGCCGGGCAAAATCCGCAGATTGATGTTTTGCAGTACACCCGGTTGCTGTTCGGCATAGCGAAAGCTCACTGCCTGCAAGTCCACGCTGCCATCGCCCGGCGCCCGTTTGCCTGGCGCCTGTGGCAATGGTTCGACCGCGAGCAACTCGCGCACTACCGCCAACTGGCTTCGTGCGCTGCGTAATACCTCGCTGTAGCTGGCCACCTCTAACAGTGGGTCGATAAAGCGGCTGACCAGCAGCAGCGCCAACACCACGGATACCAGCGAAGCCGGGGGCAGGGCGCTGCCCGACAGGTCGCCGAGCCACAGCGCGGCGGCGACCAGCAGTACGGCGAAAACCGCCTGGACAGCCCAGCTGTTGACCACCACCGACATGGCGGAAACATGAATCAGGTGCCGGGTCGACTGTTGCTGGCGGGAAATGGCCTGTTCGAGAAAGTGGATGCCGCCGTCTTCACCGTTGAATGCGCGTAGCACCGATTGCGCCTGGGCGAACTCGACCATGCGCTGGCTGGCTTGCGCAGTGTGCGCGTGGTAGCGCTCATCGGCGTTCTGGCCCAGGCGTGCTGTCAGGACGAATACGCCGAACAGGAACGGCAGGGCCAGCAGGGCGATCAAGCCCATCTGCAGGTTCAGCGTGAACAGGGCCGCGATGACCACAAGCGGGGTGATGACGCCGCTGATCAACGGGGTAAAGACGTGAGCCGGCAATTGCGCCAGGGCCATCATGCCTTGCGAGGTCACATGGCTCAGGCGCGCGGTATTGTGCGCGTTGAACCAGCCGACGGGCAGTTGCGCGATGTGGTCGCCAAGCCGGTGGCGGCCACGCTGGAGCACAGCGACGCCAACCCGAATGCCGGCTTTCTCCACCGTGCGTCGAAGCGCCCAGCACAGCACCACTCCGACCAGCAACACCAGCAACCACTGTTTGCTGGTGTGAAGTTCGTTGTTCAGCAAGCTGCCAAGCACCGGCAGCACGCTGACGATGCTCAGCCCGCAGACCAGGCCGTACAGCACGGTCAGGCAGAGGTAGCGCAACAGGATCGATGTGTCGTCGCCTAGCAGTTGAGTAAAGGTTTTCAGCATGGGGACTGCGCCTCTTCCGTGGGCTGTTGGTAGCCACCCAGCGCCCACAGGCGGGCATAGTGGCCATTGCGCGCGAGCAATTGCTGGTGGTTGCCTTGTTCGCGGATGCGTGCGTTGTCCAGCACGATGATCTGATCGGCGTGCATCACCGTATCCAGGCGGTGGGCGATAACGAGCACGGTCCTGCCCCGGGCGAAGCGCGACAGTGCGTGCTGGATCTGTACCTCGTTTTCGGCATCGGCAGCCGCGGTGGCTTCGTCCAGCACCAGCACGGGCGGGTCGAGCAGCACCGCACGGGCAATGCTCACGCGCTGCAGCTCGCCACCGGAAAGCTGCGCATCTTCGCCGATGACCGAGGCGTAGCCTCGCGGCAAGGCCAGGATGCGCTCATGGATATTGGCAGTGCGTGCGGCGTGCTCGATTTCCTGCTGGCTGGCAGACGGGCGGCCCAGGGCGATATTGTCGCGCAGGCTGGCATGGATCAGCCGGACGTCCTGGAGCACAAAGCCGATGTGGCGATACAGGCGGCTGCTGTCGATCTGGCGCAGGTCTGCTCCGCCAATGCTGATGCGGCCGGCGCTCGGGTCGAAGAAGCGCAGCAGCAACCGCGCCAGCGTCGATTTGCCTGCCCCCGAGGCGCCGACAATGGCGGTGACCGTCCCAGGCTTGAGGCTGAAGTTGATGTCATCGAGTACCGGGGTGTCGCCGTCGTAGCTGTAGCTCAGGTGCTCGACGCGAATCTCGGCTTTTGCGTCCAGCTCCAGCGGGCCGCCCGCCAGGGTCTCAAGGACTGGCGTGTGCAATAGACCGTGCACGCGCTGCGCGGCGCCGGTGGCGTTGTGCAAATCATGCATGACGTAGCTGAGCAGCAGCAGCGGGGCGCACATGCCCGGCGCCACCAGGGCAAAGGGCAGTATGTCGGTGGGGTGGATCCAGCCCAGGCTGGTGAACAGGGTGCCGAACGCCAGGACCACCCCAAGCACCGCCACCGGCGTGAGCATGGCATGGGCATTGGCGATGGCACTGACCAGTGGCCGGGTGAAATCGGTGAACGCCGCGGCAAATGTGTCCACCGCCTCGCGGTAGCTGCCGTGCGCCTTGCCCTCGATGCCAAAGGCCTTGACCACCGGAATGCCATTGATGAATTCGATCACGGCATTGTTGATGCGCGTCATCCCCGCACCGAACGCTTGCATGTTTTCGCCGCTGGCCTTGGTGGCCCTGAAGAAGAACAGCAAGAACAAGGGGAAGGGCAGCAGCGAAACCAGCGCCATGCGCCAGTCCATGACGAGCATGTACAGCACCGAGACAACGACCGCGCCCAGGGTTCGGCCAAGGGTGGTGTAGAAGTGCGCAGTCAGGCTGTGCAAGATGTTGATGTCATCTTGCATGGCCTGCTTGACCTCGCCCGAGGCTCTGCTGGTAAACCAGCCCAGCGGTACCTTGGCCAGGCGCCGGGTGATCGCCAGGCGCAAATGGCGGGTGATGCTGTTGTCTGCCAGGTGGGCAAGCATTTCGCCCAGCGAGACCAGGCTCATGCCGACGAACAGACACCCCAGGCTGATGCCCGCCACCTGCCAGATCTGTTGCCGGATCTGCGCGTCGGTGCCGCTGGCCTGCGGTGTCAGCAGCAGTTGTGCGACATGGGCGATTGCCGCCAGGGGCACCATGCTCAGCATCGTGCCGAGGGCGGCGAGGAGGCCGGCGATCAGCAGGCGACCGCGAATCGGTTGCAATACCTCAGCCACGGTGCCGGCTGATGTGGGGGGGGCCGTGCTTGCATCTTCAACGCTCATTGAATCTCCTGAATGACCACGACAGGCAATCTGGGGTGTGCCTGATGTCCTTAGCGTCCGCGCGTTCCAAGCTGTGCGTACTGTGTATTCCGAACGTCCCGGCAAAATCCTCAATCCCGTGTGGTGTCACGCACCGTGCACGGAAGCGAATGGGGTGCAGGCGCGCACGCCTGAAGAGATGTACTTCTCGACGGACGACACCGATACCTTCAGTTCAGTCGCGATAGCGCGATGGCCCATGCCGTTCAACTTGTACAGCAGCAGTGCCTTGCGGGCATTGGCGGGCTGGGCGTGCAGGGCGGCATCGATCTGCGCCAGTGCTTCGAGCATCAAGGCACGCGCTTCTTCGGAGGGGGCCAGGGGTTCGCACTGCTGCTTGAGGCCTTCGAGATGCCCGGCCTCAAGCTGGCGCCGGCGATAGAGGTCGATCACAAGGCCCTTGGCAATCTGAGTCAGGTAGCAACGGGACACTTCTGCTGCGGGAACACTGCCGCGCTTCAAAAGCCTGAGATAGACATCTTGAGCGAGATCGGCGGCGTCGAATGAGTTGCCCAGCATGCGCCGCAGCAGGTTATGCAACCAATGGTGATGCTCAAGATACAGTCGCCCAAGTTGCTGCTTGAGCGCGAACGTTCCGTTGTCCACTACTTCTCCGATATCGGCATCAGTGCAATTTTTGACTAATGCGAATAGTTATGATTAGTATTGGTAGCATACAGGCGTTTCTGCACCCCGTGCAATGCACCTGCTCGCACCTCACTCCGACGCTCAGAACACCTGGGCGTTACCACCAGACCGAGGATGGGTCTGTCGGCACTCGCGGCCGTGTCTACCACCTACTGTTTTTTGTTCGTTAAGGCGGGAAATTCCATGATGGAACGCAATCCAGATACAGCGACTCAGCTATCTGTCAGCGATTTTGAAGAGCATGCGTGGCTCTTGCAGCAGCAATACCCTGAACAAGCCCTCAAGCACTTTAGCGCATGGCGGTTCACCGATGAGGTGAATCCGGCCAGGCTCGAGGCGGCGCTCGAGGCAGTCATTACCCGCATACCGGAGCTCAACGTCCGCTATCGATTCAACGACGAAGGCGAGCTGCTCAAGGTGCGTGAAGACGACTGGGGGGCTTGCGTTGCGGTGTTGCAGGCTGATGACGATAGTCAGGCACAAGAACTGTTGTTGGCGCACCAGGCCCAGCCGTGGGACGCTGAAAACCAGCCGCCTTTGGCTGCACTGATCGTGCAGATAAAATCCGATGTAATCCTGGCCTTTGTACTGCATCAAGTGCTCGACCAGACCTGCCGCGAAGATGACCTGTACCGAATGACCCTGGATGCTTACGCCGGGCGCTCCGTTGGGGCTGCGCATTTACCTTGGCTGCAGCGTCACGGCACATCCGGCGCCGGCGCCTCGGACACGATGGCTGTGGCCCGGTCCGCTGATGCCGGCAATGACCGCGCAGAGGTGGTCACGGTTATCCTCGATGAGTTTCGCGGTGCCCTGGGCGAGCCGACCATGTCGCAGAATGACGACTTCTTCGATTTTGGCGGCCATTCGCTGCTGGCCACCCGCATCATTGGCAAGCTGTTGAGCAGTCACGGCATTGAAGTGCAGTTCAACGACTTTTTCAGCGCACCCTCGGCTGCGGCCCTGGCTTCGCGGGCTCAGGTCCTTGGGACGGCGGGTGCATGCGCCTTGTCCGAGCAGACTCAAGAGGTGCAGAAAGCGCCGTTCGCCCTGGCCCAGGCTTCGCTCGGCCGCGCCTATGCCGCCTTTGAATTCGGTACCATTTTCAACCTGCCGTTTGCCCTGGACTTCCTCGACGAAGTCGATGAGCGCTTGTTCGAGCACGCTTTTACCGACTTGATCGAGCGCCATGCCAGCCTGCGGACCACCTTCCATTTCGAGGCGGGCGAGGCTTATCAGCAAAGGATTGCGCCTGGCCAGTTGGGCCGCTTCAAGTGGTTCTGGTCCAGCGATGAGAGTGAAGAGGCCTCACTGGCCAGCGAAGCGAGCTACCAATTCGACCTGTCCCGTGAACTGCCTATGCGCGTGCGGTTCTTGCGCGATCCGCGGAGTCAGCGGCAGACCTTGTCACTGCTGGTGCACCACATGGCGATCGATGAATGGTCCCTCAACGTGATGATGGAAGAGTTGGGCAAGGCCTACCTGGCCCGTGCTGTCGGCAAGGCGCCTGTATGGGAAGCTCCGGCACCTTCGTTCCACGAATATTCGGTGCACGAGCAGGCCAGGGGAATCAATCAGCAGCATCTGGCCTACTGGACCGACATGCTTCGCCCTGCCACGCCCGGGCTGGCCCTGCCGGCTGTCGATGGCGACTGCCGCGAAGCGGTGGGCGAGGTTTCAACCAGGGCCGAGTGGTTCGAGATCAAGCCGGACCAAGCCCTGATCGACCACCTGTACAGTTTCGCCCGGCAAAACAATTCGTCGCTGTTCGGTGTGGTGTACAGCGCGATTGCGTTGGCCTTGCACAAAGTCGGGGGATTGCAGGACCTGGTCATCGGCACGTCTGCTTCCGGGCGTACCGACCCTGCGTATTATGAAACGGTCGGCTACTTCACCACGATGGTGGCGCACCGTGTGCAATTCGATTCCCGGCAGACCGTTGGCGCAATGATCGAAAACACCAGCCGCCTGATCAATGAATCGATGGCCTATGCCGATGTGCCCATGGAGCACATCCAGCAAGCCTTGGGCATGACGCCCGCGGACGGCCTGTTGTTCGATGTCTACGTCCAGATCCACGCCAACAACGCGCTCAACGGCGCATTACCGACACCTGACTCGGGGTCGATCCGTTATCGGCACATTGACCCGGACAAGAACCAGTCGATGTTCGGTATCCAGTTCGAGATCATGGAAAACATGCTCGATGGCCAGCGCTCATTGCGGCTGGTGGTGACTTACCGCTCGGACCGTTACAGCGCCGAGCAGATGGCACGCGTCAGCGCTGCCATCGAGCAGGTGTTCGCACTGTTCGTGAGCCCGGAAGGTGCTGCGGTGAAGGTTGAGCATGTGCGGGCCTGAAACGTGATCGGGTTAGCCGCTGCACGATAGTTTCCGGGGCGCCAGGCGCCCCGGATTTTTTTGGGTGGGAGAAGGGCTTATTCCTCGTGCATTCCGTAACGCTGGAATGCCGAGCGCTTGGGCAGGCGGTAGTGCGATCGGCCCAGCAGTTGGTTGATTATCGTCGCGTTGCGAATGGCGGCAATGCCCAGGTCGGGCGAGCCAACCCCATGCTGGAAGATCTCCGCGTTCTGCACGAAGATACGCCCTTGACCGTTGTCGCAGCGGCGTGCGGTGAAGTCTTCCTCGACGATGCAGTCGCCGTGCTCGTCGGTCGCCAGCACGCTGCCCTTGAGGCGCTCGAACCATTGTGGCCAGGCATGCCCATACCCAGTCGCTGCAACAAGCGCATCCGCCTCGAAGCTGCTGGTCTGGCCCAGTTCGCGATGGCGATACATCACTTTCAGCTTGCCGGCGTTAGTTTCGACCCGCTCGACCTCGCAATTGGACAGGAGCGTCAGCCCGGGGTTTGCGCCGCCGATCGAGCGCTCGTAGATCAGGTCGTAGAGGTCGCCGATGGTCGAGAAGCTGATGCCCTTGTACAGCAACCCTTGCCCAGCGACGATATCGCGGCGGCGCTCGCGGGGGATGCTGTGGAAATACTCCATGTAGGACGGGGTAAAGCACTCCTGGCCGAGCTTGGAATACTCCATCGGATGGAACCCGGGAGCACGGGTGATCCAGCGGATGGAAGCGCCGGCCGCGACCCGTTCCGGGGTCAGCTCGTTGAACAGCGCCAGCACACACTCGGCAGCGCTTTGCCCGGAACCGATGACCGTCACTTGTTGGCACTGCGCCAGTTGCGCCTGGCGCTTGCCGAACTCCGCCGAATGCATGATGGGGGCCGAGCTCTTCACTTGTGCCCAATGTGGCAGGATCGGCGAGGTACCGATGCCCACCGACAGATGCCGGCTGTAGTAATGCCGTTTGAAGCCGGACACAGACTGGCTTTCGATCAGGAAGCGGCCGGCATCGGCGTCATAGTGCACATCGCAGACTTCCTCGCCGAAGTGGCAGGCAGCCAGCTGCTGAGACGCCCATCGGCAATAGTGGTCGTATTCCCGGCGCGGCACCTGGAAGTTGTCGTAGTAATAAAACTGGTAGAGGCGATCGTGTTGGTGCAGGTAATTCAGGTAGCTCAGTGGGTGAGTGGGGTCGGCCATGGTCACCAGGTCGGCCAGGAACGGTACCTGCAAGGTAGTGCCTGGCAATAGCAGCCCTTCGTGCCAACGAAACTCGGTCTTGCGTTCAAGAAAGATGCCGCTCACCTCGGAATGGGTGGCGAGCAGTGCGGCAAGGCCCAGGTTGAACGGGCCAACGCCGACACCGGCGATATCTACAATGGGTGCATCCTTCATCCAGTACTTCTCCCTACATCCTGCTGTCAGAAAGCGGGCGTCACGTCGACGCCCGCTCGGTTCATGGCAAAAAACAATCGGCTCAAGCGCCTGCTGCCGTAAGCAGTTGCGCCACCTCTTCGGAGTTGCGGCAACGCAACAGCTGTCCAGGCGATAGCGTCACGGCGAACTGCTCCTGCATCCGCGCCGATATGGCCTTCAAATGCTGTGGGCGCAGACCCAGGCTAATGAAGTCCGCTGGGGCACCGTTATCGGTCCGCCCCAGCACCGTCAGGTAAATGTCCAGCACCTTGTCGCGCGCCGTTGGCAGGGCAGGGGCGTCGCCCGCTGGCTGAGTGCAGAGCAGCGCCCGTGCCCGCTGTCGGTCGACCTTGCCATTTTGCGAAAGCGGCAGCTCGGCAACGCTGATGAAGCGCGTGGGTACATGCGATTGCGCAAGGTGCAAGCGAGCGTAGTTGCGCAGTTCGGCTGCGCTCGGTGCTGCGCCGGCCGGGTCGCTGACGTAGAGCGCACCAAGGCTTACCTCGCCTTGACGCGGGTCACCGAAATCAACCACCAGCACCTGTCGGAGCGAGCGATGCGTGCTCAATGCCATCTCGATATCCGGCAGCGAAACCCGGACCCCACGTACTTTCACGTAGCCATTGACCCGGCTGTCGAAGAGCAAGGTGCCATCGGTGCGATAACGCCCGCAGTCGCCGGTTCGGAAAGCGCGTACCGGCAAACCTTGCAGGTCGTTGACGGTGATGAAGTCGGTTTGGATTCGCTCGCTACCTTGCAAGTAGCCCAGGGCCAGATTGATGCCGGCGGTGTGAATGCGCCCAACCACGCCCGCTGGGCAATGACGGCCCTGGTTATCCAGGACGTAATAGCTGTTACCAGGCAGCGGTCGGCCATAGGGGATCTGCCCACGATCTTCCTCGCCGATTTCGTGCCAGATGCTCCAGATAGTGGTTTCGGTCGGGCCACCCAACGAGATCAACCGCGCGCCAGGCAACAGGTCGCGCAATTCGGCAATCACCGTCGGTTTGATGTAGTCCCCTCCTTGGGCAATCAAGCGCAAGCTCTGCAATGCGTTGCCCGCGCGGCAGGCGAGGAGCATTTCCAGCATGGCCGGCACGGAGCACCACAAGCTGACCCGATGCTGGACGATCAGCTGGTTCCAGCGCACCGCGTCCTTGTCCTCGCCCGGGCCAGGCAGCACCAGTGTGGCGCCAGCGGTGAGGCAGCCGAACACATCGAAAACCGACATGTCATGGTGCAACGGTGTCACCGACATGAATATGTCGCTGGCGGTCACGGCCCAGTTGGCCAGAGTGCTGCCGATCACGTTGCTGGTGGCGCGATTGTTCAGTACGACGCACTTCGGTTGGCCTGTCGTGCCGGAGGTGTACAGGTAGTATCCCGGGGCATCGTTCATTGACAGGTCGGCCAGCGTATCGGGCAGTGCCGCAGGCGTTGCAAGCAGCTCGCTGCTGGTGGCTGTCGGGTGCCCGACAGCTTGGGCATCGTTCAGCACCACCAGATCGGGCTGGCAATTGTCGAGCAGGTAGCGCCTTCTTTCTTCCGGCGCGGCAGCATCGATCGGTACCCAGATCAGCCCCGCCAGTGCGCAGGCCAGCGTCAATTGAGTGTGTTCGAAGCTACGCGGCAGGCAGATGGCGACCACCTGCCCCTTGCGCAGCCCGCGGGCTTGCAGTGCGGCCATGATCCGGGCCACGCCGTCACCGAGTTCGTTATAGCTCAGTTGTCGGTCTGCGTAGACCAGGGCGATTTTGCGATTGCCTGGCGTAAACAGATTGCGCGCTATCTGACCGAGGAACCCATCACCGTAAGCCTCGTCAGGCGGGCTGTTCAAACGGTAATGGCTGGTGTCGATGATCGACGCTGCTTCCACCGCGAAATCGCTACTGCTAGCGATCCGTTCGATGGCGCGCCGTAGCGTATGCAGGATGTCAGTGACCAGCGGTTGCGCGAGCATCTCGCGGGCATAGTCGATGTCGAGCAGCAACGCCCCATCGGCATTGGCGCAAAAGCGGATGTCCATGGCTACCTGAGGCGTCTGGGTCAGCCCGTCGTGCAGGCGCATGGCGCTGCCGGCGGGGGCCGAGGGCCAGGACAGGCCATTGGTGATGACCACAGGTAATACCGGGCCCGGACCGCACCTGTCGAACAGCAGGCGCGCCAAGTCCACACCGGAAAACGCCAGGTGCTGCAGGCCCTCCATCACGTCCACCTGCAAGCGGGTCGCACGCTCGACGAAACGCTCGTCGTCCGCTGTCCAGTTGATCGCAATAAAGCTTGAGCGGTTGGCGAATGCTGCATCCGACAGTGGCGCAACGGGAATTGCCACGCACAAGTCGCCTTCGTTGACCCAGTGCGAAAGCACTTCGAGCACGACCGCCATCAGCGCGGAGTTCTTGAACAGCCCTTGGCGGGCGCCGACCTTGCACAGTTTTGCAAAGCTTTCCTTGGGTACAAGCAGGCTTTCTCGTGCGTAGCGCGAAGCGCCAACCTGGTCCAGGGCCACGAGCCAGGGCAGGCGTGGGGCGCCTGCAACGGGTGCCAGTTTGGTTGCCCAGTAGGCGGCGTCCACTTTTCGCTGCTCGCCCACATTCGCCTGTGCGGCTGTTGTTTCGCCCGAAGGCTCTTGCGGCGTTAAGCCTTCGAACAATTCCAGCATCAACGTGGCGATCGAGCGCCCATCCAGAATCAACGCATCCATGCGGGCGAATACCACCAACTGCCCCTGGGCCAGCTTGAATACGGTGATGTTCCACGGCGCACGGTCCAGATCGAAGATGGCATGCGCAAAGTCGTCCCTCCGGGCAACGATGTCGGCCATCGCGTCTTCGATCGAAAGGTAGCGAAGGTCGACTTCATCCAGATTCAACTGCACGTCTTCGCTGACGTACTGCACCCGCTTGTTCGGGTCGATACGCGTGCGCAGGCCGGGATGGCGCCGGACCATTTCAGCCAGGCGGCTGCGCAGCAGGTCTAGCGCCATTTCGCCGCGGTATTCGCGAAACTCTTGCATGGCCACGCCGCCGAGCGGCATCTGTGTGCTGCGCCCCAGGAGGTAGGCTTGTTGCAATGCATTCAGTGGCTGCGTCGATACCTTGCGGGGCAATGGCTGGTCGAAGGTAGCGGGGTGCTTGGCGACGTCGGTCACCAACGACAGGAATGCCTCGAACAGCCGCGTTACCCAAGTCTGCGGCAGGGCGTCCAGGCGGATATCCCAATTGATCAGGATGCCGCCGTCGGCGCAGGCAAATTGTGCGTCGAGCGCGACCTGCGGGCCTTGCGAGATCAGCCAGTTCATTGGCCCAAAGCTACGTCGCACGCGTTCGGAAAGCAGCTCGCCACCGGGCATATCCAGGGCGGCGGTAAATACCACGGGAGCCAACTGTGGTGAGCCATGATGGCGAGAAAGGTCGCGCATGACGTTCACGCCGGAGTAGGCGCAATGCTCGAGCAGGCTCACCATTTTTTGTGCCAGCTGAGTGCTCAGCGCTGCCGGACTGGTGTCGGTCCGGTTCTCCACGTCGAGGATCAGCACATTGACGAAATCGCCAATGACCTGGTCGACGCCGTCCAGCAGAGGGGGGCGCCAGAACGTCGGTACGTTGAGGCGAAACCGAGGGTCGCCGGTGTGCGCGCCGAGCACGGCCGCAAACAACCCGAGCATCAGGTTCGACAGGGTGATCCTGCGCTGCCGTGCCAGCTGCGTCAGCGCCTGGCGTTGCTGCGGGTCAAGCCAGGTACTCAGGCGTTCGCTGCGGGCATGTGCTGGTTGCTGGTCGAGCAACGGCAGGCTCGGCGCCGGTGCGATGTTGCCCAGGCGCTCGCGCCACCAGTGGCGATCGCGGTCATGGGCGGCCTTGAGCTGGGCATCCGTTCCCGCACGGTCCCACCAGTCGAAGAAGGTCGGCCGGGCTCCCGCTGGCTGCTCGTGGTTTTCATACCTGTCGGCCAGGTCTTCCATTAATGTGCGGAAACTCGAGGGATCGACGCCGATCATGTCGGTATCTACGTGCAGACGGAACTGCTGGTCGGCGAGCAGGCTGATACTGAAACGCGCAGGATTGCCGTGCCGCAGGTCCAGCTGTTGATGGCTCCACTGTTCACGTTTGCGCAGCAGGTGCTGCGTTGCCTCCTGCGCGGTCATCGAGCGCAGGTCATCGACCTCGAGCTGCGGTGCCTGGTCGACCGAGGCGACGCTTTGTCGGCCGTCCTCGCTGATTCGCAAGCGCAGCATGGGGTGCATCGAAGCGACTTGGGCCAAGGCGCTGCGCAACCTTTGCAGCTCAATGGCATGGCCGTCGAACTCAGCGTACAGATGAGCTGAAACTTTCCCTAGCGCCGCATGAGCAGTGCGCCCGATCCAACAGGCGGCTTGCATCGAAGTTAACTCTCTCATGGATCACTCATATCACGTCATTGACAAGCCATAAGAAATGGCGTCCTCTATTATTAGGAACGAGAATGATTAAGATTCAAGAAAAATTTTAACCAGCTAGCATGGAGGCTGATGCAAGATGAGAACAAACGTCCTCAGGGCGGGTGACATCGACAAGGCACAACAGGAAACGAGTTTCTCATTCACTTCAGGTGATCGGGAATTGGTGGTCAGTGGTGCGATGCAGCGGGTTGAAGCCCCTGCCGTTGGTGGGGATGACCCAGAAAGTGTGTTTCAGAAGGCGGTCGCGCGGGCTTTCGAACGTGCCCGCCAAGCAGGCCAGGCGAACCCGATCATGGTCGGCGCCGTTCCGTTCGACCCCGCCGAGGCTTCTTGCCTCTATATCCCCGAACACGCCGAATGGCGTACACGCAATGCAGTAGCGGAAGCAGAGGGCGCGAGCGCCGCATTGCCCGAGCTGCTCGAACAATACGACATACCCGGCGAACACGCCTTCAAGCGCTCGGTGGAGCATGCCATCGTCAATTTCCGCCACAGCGATGTGCGCAAGGCGGTGCTTTCCACTCAACGTGAGCTGGTGTTTGCACAGGACGTCGATGCTGAGGTTGTCGAGCGCAACCTGCGTGCGCAGAACCCAAGCGGCTACCATTTCCGCGTGCCGATGGGCGATGGCGGGGTACTGCTGGGCGTCAGCCCGGAGCTGCTTGTGCGCAAGGAAGGGCCGAGCTTCATTTCCAATCCGCTGGCCGGTTCGGCCAAGCGCATGGCCGATGCCGAGGCTGACCGCCGTAATGCCGCATGGTTGGCGGCCTCGGAAAAAGATCACTACGAGCATCAATTCGTTACCAGCGATATCGCCTCCCGGGTGGGCGAATGGTGCACCCGCCTTGAAGTGCCCGAGCGTCCCTCCCTGATCAGTACGCCGACGCTGTGGCATCTGTCTACACGCATAGAGGGCAACCTGATCGACCCGGGCGTGACAGCCTTGCAGCTCGCCTGCCGGCTGCACCCTACACCGGCCGTATGCGGTTTCCCTACCGAGCGCGCGCGGCGTTTGATCCGCTTCGTCGAAGCGGCCGAGCGCGGGCTTTTCACCGGCATGGTGGGATGGTGCGATGCACAGGGTAACGGGGAATGGGTCGTGACCATTCGCTGCGGCACGATCAGACGCAATCGTGTCCGGCTGTTTGCCGGCGCAGGCATCGTCGAAGCCTCGCAGCCTGAAATGGAATGGGCGGAAGTCCAGACCAAGCTACGCACCATGCTGCGTGCTTGCGGATTGCCCCACTGAACCGAAACTTCTGAAGTGTGAAACCTTATGACTCTTGAATTCAATCACTGGCCCCAGGACAGAGCGCAGCGCTATCGCGATCATGGCTACTGGATCGACCAGCCACTTACGCAGATTCTTCAGCAGCGTTGCCAAGCCCAGCCGAATGCGCTGGCGGTAATCGGTGGAGAGCGGAGTTTCACTTACGCCGAACTTGATCGACTGTCTTCCAACCTGGCTTCGCGCCTGGCGGCGCGAGGGCTTGGCCAAGGCGATACGGCGCTGGTGCAACTGCCAAACGTTGCCGAATTCTATATGACGCTGTTTGCCCTGCTCAAAGCCGGCGTTGCGCCGCTCATGGCGTTGTACAGCCACCGCAAGCTGGAGCTGACCTCGTACGCCAGCCAGATCCTGCCGAAACTGTTGATTGCCTCCCGCGATCATGAAGTGTTTCGCGACGACAGCTACGTTGCGCTCTTTGAGCAAGCCGGCGCCCAGCCGCAGGTCACTTTGTTCCTGGGCGAGCCCGAGGCTGAGCGAAGCCTTGCGCAGTGGCTCGACAGCCCCAGCGACCGCCCGGTGCACTACGCACCCACGGCAGCGGATGAAGTGGCGTTGTTCCAGTTGTCGGGCGGCAGCACCGGTACCCCAAAGCTCATCCCGCGCACGCACAACGATTACTACTACAACGCCCGCGCCTGCGCCGACGTCTGTGCACTGACGACCCGTAGCCGTTTCCTCTGCGCGGTACCCGCGGCGCACAATTTCCTGCTCAGCTCCCCAGGCGCCCTGGGCGTCATGCATGCCGGAGGCTGCGTGGTCATGGCCGCGAACCCGGAGCCTTTGACTTGTTTCGAGCTGATCCATCGGCACGAAATCAATACCGTGGCCCTGGTCCCCAGCGCTGTCGCGCTCTGGCTGCAGGCAGCACCGCAGCACCGTGAGCAGCTGCAATCGCTGGAGTACCTGCAGGTCGGCGGCGCAGTGTTCGCCGACTCTCTGGCGCGCCAGGTACCCGAGGTGCTCGGTTGCAAATTGCAGCAGGTGTTCGGCATGGCCGAGGGGCTGATCAACTACACCCGCCTGGACGATAGTGATGAACAGATCTTCACCACCCAGGGACGCCCGATCAGCGCGGCAGACGAAATCAAGATCGTGGACGAGGAGGGCATGCCCGTCGCACTTGGCGAAACCGGCATGCTCGCCACCCGCGGCCCTTACACCTTTTGCGGTTACTACAAGAGCCCGGAGCAGAACGCCAAGGCGTTTGATCAGGACGGTTTCTATTACTCCGGCGATCTGGTGCAGATGACTGCTACCGGCGACCTGCGAGTAGTCGGGCGGATCAAGGACCAGATCAACCGCGGTGGCGAGAAGGTTGCTTCGGAAGAGATCGAGAACCTGCTGGTGCTGCATCCGCAGGTCACCCATGCCGGGCTGGTGGCAATGCCCGATGAAAAACTGGGTGAGAAGAGCTGCGCATTTGTCGTTACGCGCAACCCCAACCTCAAGGCACCGGCGCTCAGGCGTCACTTGCTGGATCTGGGCATCGCCGAATACAAGTTGCCGGATCGCATCCGCATGATCGAGGTCATGCCGCTCACTGCCGTGGGCAAGATCGACAAAAAACAGCTGCGTCACCTGTTGGCGGTGGATACCACTCGCCAGTGGCTGCAGTCGCGGCTGGTGCAATTGCTCGAGGATGGCAATGAGCTTGATCCAGAGGAAAACCTGATCTTCTACGGCCTGGATTCTCTGCAAGTCATGAAGCTGGCGACCGAGCTCAAGGAGCGTGGCATTGCGGTGAGCTTTGAAGAGTTGGCCAGCGCCCCCACCCTGGCGGGTTGGTGGTCGCTGGTGGAGGCGCGCCAGAAGGCCGCCTGACAGCCAGCAATGGGCCGCACCGGCTAGGGGCGGCCTTTTAGGTCAGTTTAAAAGGAGTTGAATATGACTTTGTCTTTCGCCGATAAAACCCGGCTGGATGAATTTTGGCAGCATTGCCTGGAACATCAGTTTTTCAACATAGGCTACCCGGAGAACGCCGACTTCGATTACTCGGCGCTGCATCGCTTTCTGCGCTTTTCCATCAACAACTGCGGGGATTGGGCGGCCCCCAGCAATTATGTGCTGAACACCTTCGACTTCGAGAAAGAGGTGATGGCGTACTTCTCCGAACTGTTCGACATTCGCCTGGGGGACAGCTGGGGCTACGTCACCAACGGCGGCACCGAAGGCAACATGTTCGGTTGTTACCTGGGCCGGGAGCTGTTTCCCGACGGCACCTTCTATTACTCCAAGGACACCCATTATTCGGTGGCAAAAATCGTCAAGCTGCTGAGGATCAAATGCCGCGCGGTCGAATCGCTGCCCAATGGCGAGATTGACTACGACGACCTCCTGGCGAAGATCGCTGCTGACAACGAACGCCACCCGATCATCTTCGTCAACATCGGCACGACCATGCGCGGTGCGGTCGACAACATTGCAGTCATCCAGCACCGCCTGCAATTGGCGGGCATCGCCCGCAAGGATTACTACCTGCACGCCGATGCGGCACTGAGTGGGATGATCCTGCCTTTTGTCGATCAGCCGCAGCCGTTTACCTTTGCCGATGGCATCGACTCGATCTGTGTCTCCGGCCACAAGATGATCGGCTCGCCGATCCCCTGCGGGATTGTCGTGGCCAAGCGCGACAACGTCGAGCGCATCTCCGTCGACGTCGATTACATCAGCGCCAGCGACAAGACCATCAGCGGTTCACGCAATGGCCATACGCCGATGATGATGTGGGCGGCGCTACGCAGTTACTCGCCGGCGCAATGGCGCCGGCGCGTCCAGCACAGTCTGGCGATCGCCCGGCATGCCGTCGACCGGATGCAGGCCGCAGGCATTGCGGCCTGGTGCAATGAGAACTCGATCACCGTAGTGTTCCCGTGCCCCTCTGCGCGTATTGCGAAGAAATACAGCCTGGCGACATCCGGTGATAGCGCACACCTGATCACCACGCCCCATCATCGGGATACCCGCATGGTTGACGCACTGATCGACGAGATCATTGCCGAACAGCCGGAAGTCTGGCATGCAAAACGCGACGACAGCGATGACCCTACCGCCGGCATTCGGCTGCAGACGCACGTCCGCATGCCTGATTCGCGCTTCGATGTCATATGAACACTTCCCGACGATTTCCATCTCTGCAGATTTGAGACACCCACAATGTTGCCACTGAAAAGCCCTGATACCTGCACCAGCCTTGACGATATCCGGGCAGGTATTGACCACCATGACCGGCAAATCTTCGAGGCACTCGAAAAACGCCTGGGCTACGTCAAGGCTGCCACGCAATTCAAGGCCAATGAGCAGGCTATTCCGGCCCCGGAACGGGTTGCCGCGATGCTAGAGCAACGCCTCGCGTGGGCCGCTGACGCCGGGTTTGACCCGGCCTTCATCAAAACGCTGTACGAACACATCATCTATTGGAACATCCAGCAGCAAATACTCCACTGGCGTTCGCTTCCTCCCGCGCAATCCTGATTGCGCGGCAGCTTCGGGCCGTCAGGCGGCCCGATTCGAGAAACATTGGGGCCTGGGTTTCGACTCGCTGTCGCAGGTCGACCTGGCCCAGTTGCTGAGAAAGTCACTCTCGCGTCTCGACACGGTGAGACGTGTGAACTGCGGCAAGCGAGGTTCCAATAGGTCATTCGTCTCACCAGGGTCTGTTGACGTTTCGCTGCGAACCGCCGCGATCAGGGAAATGTGACCGCCGCTGCGAGGTACAGCAGCAACGCCAGCAGCAACACCACGGTGAAGCCCAGGTGGATCGCCAGCAGGGTCGCCAGCACGGCCCCCACCACCGATACGCTGGCGTTGACGCCCCAGGCGATCGGCACCAGGGCTTCGGCGCGCGCGGAGATGCGCTCGAGTCCGAGCGGAAACGGCATGCCCATGGCGAACGCCAGCGGCGCTATCAGCGCGGCGCAGGTGCCGAATCTGGCGAGGGTTTGCACCGGCGCCAGCAGCTGGAACAACGGGGGCAGGGCGATCAGGTAGAGCAGGGCGATCACGCAGATCGCCAAGACTGGCCACGTGAGCGGATGACGGGGCGCTACACCCGTTCCGATGTCCCGCCGCCGGCGGCCAGAGTAACGGCTGCCGAGGCCAGCGAAGATCAGGAACGCGCTGAGCGTTACCGCCACCGAATACAACGGGTGGCTGAGGAAAAGGGTGAATTTCTGGATGAAGGCGATTTCCACGAACATGAAGGCGAAGCCAATGGCGGCGAAGTAGGACACGACCCTAAGTTCGAACCTGGCCAAAGCCGCATTCTGAGAGCGCCGCCGCGCCACCCATAGCGGCGCCAGGATCAGCAGCACGGCGGCCACGCTGGACTGCAGCAGCGTGGCGATCAGCACCGGATAGCCCCACTCCAGCATTGACAGGCCGCCCTGTTCCTTCAGCGCCAGCAATTCCTGCAGAGAGCGCCACTTGAAGAAATGGAAGAAATACGGCCGGTCATCCGTGGTCGGACGCACGTCGAACTTGTAGCGTGCCAGGAACTCCGCGCGCTCGCCGGACAGCAGGGCCTGCGCCGCTTCGAAGAACCAGGGCCGGTCGAGCAGGTTGTAGCGGTTCGCCTCGGCCACGGTCATCCCGGGGTAGTAGGCCAGGTCGAAGGAGCGCGCTCGGCAGAACTCCCGCAGCACGGCGATGCCAGCCTCGTTGAAATCCCTGTTGCTGACCAACAGCGTCGCGGTCTTCCAGCCGCGGATCATGACGATGCGCCGCGCCGCGCTGGCCTGCCCATCGCGCTCGATAGCTGCGGCCGCGGTGGCCAGCAGCCTGGGAACATCGCGGGGCGGCAGGGTGACCCAGCGGGTGATGGCCAACAGGCCACCGGGCGCGAGATGGCGCAGGTACTCGGCGAAGGCGTCCACCGTGTACAGGTAGTTCTCGGACAGCGCATGCAGGCCGCCCGAGGCGGTGCCGAAGGAGTCGAGCAGGGCGATCTGGATCAGGTCGTAAGGCTCGACACGTGAAGCCACCAGGCCGCGCGCCTCGCCGATCAGCACGCGGACGTTGGGCGCGCTGTACGGCTTGCCGGAGAAGTCGGCGAAGCGGCGCTGGACCAGATCGATCACCTGCGGGTTCAGTTCGATGGCATCCACCGCGCTGGCGCCGTGGTAGATCGCCTGCAGCACATCGGCACCGGCGCCGCTGCCCAGCACCAGCACGCGGGGTTGCCGCAGCAGGTGATAGGGCAGAGCCGAGGTCAGGTAGCCCAGGTAGGCGAGCGGTTCACGGCGCCCGTCATAGCGGTTCAGCACGGAAAGACCATCGCCGTCGGTAAAGATGGCCAGTTGGGCGGGCGGTTCCTGCGTCGCGTTGAGGCTCAGACCCGGCGCGTGGCGCAGGGGAATGGTCGGGCTGTCGACGACCGTGAGCAGGCCCAGCGGACTCCAGGTCTGGGCGATTGCGTACGCATCCTTAATACGCAGCGTCTGGCTCAGTTCCTTGTACTCGGAGGGCGACAGGGCGATCCAGCGCTCGGGCACGCCGGCAGGCACAACGACTGCCGCCGCCAGCAGCAACGGCGCGAGCCAGTGCCTATGCCCCGTGCAAGCCATGCTGGCCAGCGCCCCGGCGGCGATGCCGGTACCGCCCAGCAGCCGCAGCGCATCGACGGGCGTCAGGGCGAACAGCGCGGCGACGATTGCCAGGCTGCCTACGCCGGCGCCGAGAATATCAAAGGCGTAGATCCGATGAATCTGTTCCTGAAAGCAGGTGAAGGTCAGGCAGATGCACACCGCCGCGCAGAAGAACGGCACGAACAGCAGCAGGTAGATCATCAGCAGGCGCGCCGACTGCCGCGCGTCCCAGAGGATCTCAAGGGGATTGAATGGAACCTGCTGGGCCAGGCCGAAGCAGGCAATGGCGCTCAGCCCGAACAGCACCGCGCCGCCGATGAACACGCCATGGAAGCGCGGCGCCAGGACAGGCCGCGCCAGCGCCACGGCGGTGCCGGCGGCGCCGTAGCCGAGCAGCGCGACGCTGATCATCATGTAGGCGAAATGGTGCCACTGAATGATCGAAAGCAGCCGCAGCAGCAGCACCTCATAGCCGAGCGCGGAGGCAGACAGCAGCGCCAGGGCGAGCAGCGGCGGCGAATGCATGCTCAATCGCCTCCGGCCAGAGGCACGAAGCGCACAGGCAGCACCTGCCGGGTGGACACGCTGCCATCGCCGGCCTTCTCGATCAGCAGCAGGTACTGGATCATGAACGGCGCGCCGACCGGGATTACCATCCGTCCTCCGGCCTTGAGCTGGGCGATCAGTGGCGGCGGCACATGGCTGGCGGCGGCAGTGACGAGGATGGCGTCATAAGGTCCGTGCTCGGGCCAGCCGTGGTAGCCATCACCCAGCCGGGCCTGCACCTTCGCATACCCCAGCCGGCCCAGGCGCTCACTGGCCTGCACTGCCAGCGGCTCGATGATCTCCATCGTATAGACCGCCTGCGCCAGCTCGGCGAGGATCGCCGCCTGATAGCCCGAGCCAGTGCCGATCTCGAGTACCACGTCGCCGGGTCCGACCTGCGTCAGGTCGGTCATCAGGGCGACGATGTAAGGCTGGGAGATGGTCTGGCCGTAGCCGATCGGCAGCGGGCGATTCTCGTAGGCGTAGGGCACTTCGTCGGGCGGGACGAACTTATGGCGTGGCACCTTGGCCATCGCGGCCATCACCGGCGCGGCAAACTCGACCCTGCCGGTTTCCTCGCGGGTGTCGGACGACATGTTGGTGATCTCCCGCACCATGGCGTCGCGCAACGGTGCGAACGGATCGTCGGCATGCAGGCCGGCGGATGCCAGCGCCAGAGCGATGGCAGGCGCCAGGATGCGCGTCAGGAGCATCACCGGCTTCACAATGACTCCTCCGCCTGAGGAATAATCGAATCGTATGGCCGGCGGGCTGGCTCGGCAAGCCCGGGGTGCTGATACAAAAGCGAATGCAATTGTCAGCTAGTGGCCGATTTCTGCCCGTAGCGAAGGGCTGCAGTCGGCCATCCTCTGCCCATTTACGGCAATTCGTCACTCTACCAACCCCGCTGCCGCCGCTCACTGATTCAGGAACTTGATGACAGCACCGGCGAACAGTTCTGGCTGATCAAGCATGACGAAGTGAAAACTGCCGTCAATGCGCCTGAAGCTGATGTTTGGGGTCGAGACATAGGCGTTACGGAACATTGCATCAACGTGGGACGCATGTACGCCGTATAGCAGGTCGTAGGCATAGACGACCTCGACCGGCACCCTGATACGTCCAAGCTCAGGTCGGAGGTCGGTGACCATCAGTTCATACGTGGCATTGGCCATGGTCTTTCGGTCCGAGCTTATTCCCGCTGCGGCCAGGCCAGGCCTGACCGCTTCAGTTTTGGCGAGACGGGCGATGGATGCATGCAGCATGGCTTTCGCCTGCTCAGGCGTTGCCGCTAACATTGCAGCGCGCATCGCAGCAGCGTGCGGGGTCGCCGTTTCACTGGTCGCGGAGGGGTCAAACAGCAACGTATAAAAGGGCAGCGCATCGACAATCATCAGGCGTCCAACTTGGTCGGGATGACGAGCACCTAGCATCAGTGCCACCTCACCACCCAACGAATGACCGATGATGACCGGCGCCTTGATGCTCTGGCTTCGGATATATTCAGCGATTGCCTCGGCCGTCGGCGCTGCTACTCTCCCATCTGGATCGGATACGGCAGGCGAGCCGGCAAAGCCAGCTACCTGTACGAGATGGAGACGGTAGCTCTGCCGTAATCTGGAGGCCAAATCAGCCCATACTTCGTAGGACGACGCCAATCCTGGAATTAATATAATGTCTGTTCCCGAGCCTTGGACCAGCACCGAGATACCACCCTGGTTGATAGTTCCTGGCGGCAGGGACGCAGGCTGGGCTGGCGATGTTGACACCAGCGCCAACGTGGTGCCGATCCCAGCAAGGATCATTCCCACACGCATGACGTTCCCCTTTTAGCGCAATGCGAAGTGACATTTACGATGTCACGGTCGCCAATCACACCGACAAGTAGGCAGCTTAAGGGGTTCATAGCCATTCCTTTGACCGAAAAAATATTGCCACTATACGGCGCACGAATGCGCCAGGAAACTATCCCCGCCTGCAATCCTTAGCGTCCGCTTTGGGCCGGTGGCAGCTCTTCGTGACAGGCAGAAATCGGCCAAGAGCGGACAATCAGTTAGCGCAGTTTCGAATCCACTTTGCTGAATCCGAACTCCGATCTAGTAGCCTTGAAGGGGAAAGGGCGGGATTTCTACCCGCCCCCATTTTTAGTTCCGCACGAACGCTAGCAGATCAGCGTTGATCGTATCGGCGTTGGTTGTAGGCATTCCATGAGGGAAGCCCGGGTAGATTTTCAACGTACTGTTTTGCAGAAGTTTGGCTGACAAAACCCCGGCATTTTCATAAGGCACGATCTGGTCATCATCACCATGCATCACCAGAACGGGGATCTTGATGCTCTTCAAATCTTCGGTGAAGTCTGTCTGAGAAAACGCCACGATCCCGTCATAGTGTGCCTTTGCACAACCCATCATGCCTTGTCGCCACCAGTTCCAAACGATGCCCTCGGACGGTTTTGCACCTGGGCGGTTATAGCCGTAGAAAGATCCTGCCGGAACGTCGTAGTAAAATTGCGCGCGGTTGGCTTTCAGTTGTGCCTGCAAGTCGTCGAACACTGACTTCGGCAGGCCGCCAGGATTGGTCGGCGTCTGGACCATCAACGGTGGCACCGCACTGATGATGGCTGCTTTAGAGACTCGGTCTTCGCCATGGCGAGCGATGTAATGAACGACTTCGCCGCCGCCGGTGGAGTGGCCGACATGGACTGCACCTTGTACACCTAGGTGATCTACCACGGCGGCGACGTCATCGGCATAGTGATCCATGTCGTGTCCGTCCCATACCTGAGTGGATCGCCCGTGCCCCCTTCGGTCATGCGCAACAACCCGGTAGCCGTTGGCCAGGAAAAAAAGCATTTGCGCGTCCCAATCATCCGCGCTCAGTGGCCATCCGTGGTGGAAAAAGATGACCTGGGCATTGCGTGGTCCCCAGTCTTTGTAAAAGATTTCAACACCATTCTGCGTAGTGACATACCCCATGTTCGTATCTCCTGAATGAAGTGAAGGCCTTCATCGAATCGTGTTCCGATCATGGCCTTGAGTGAACAGAGTGCAGCCCTTCCGTTAGGCACTTCAGGGGGCGTGATGCTGGATTAGTCTCCGCTTCCCCATGAATTCCATGACGCCCAAGTCACACGTTGTGCTTGGGCGTCCGATGACTTTAGGTTTAAAGTCAACTTTAAGGTCAATAGGTTTTTCAGGGTGGGATATGAGAATAGGCGAACTGGCGAAAATCAGCGGATTGGCACCGTCACGCATCCGATTCTATGAGGCCAGTGGCTTGATTAGCTCCGTCGAACGTAAGGCCAATGGCTACCGGGACTACGCGCCTGATACCGAGTGGATTCTGGAGCTCATCACCGGCGCACAGGCGGCTGGTTTCTCATTGGAGGAGATCCGGCAATTGATGCCGATGAATGCCAGTGGCTGGCGGCACGACGAGTTGCTGACTGGACTCAAGCAAAAGGTGAAAGAAATCAGTGTTCTGCAGGAAAGGCTAGCGCAAAACAAAGCGCAACTTCTGCTCGTCATAAAGGGCATCGAAGGTAAGCCCGAGGGCATGGCGTGTGGGGACAATGCGCAAATGCTGATAAATCGTCTGCGGGAAGAGGGGGTTGGCAAGGCTTCAGATAGGCGTGCGGCAACGTCTTCCGCGAAAAAAAACGCCCGCCAGGCTTCCGGGGCCTGACAGGCGCAAAAGGTTTCAGCGCTCGCCAATCAGGCTGGTGAGTGGTTTGGGCGCATAAAGCGCACTCTGGAACTCTGGCACGTATTCGTACTTCATCATTTTTCCCAGTTTCAGGGCGCGGAAGTAATTCGACAGACTGCCGTCACCCAGCGTGAGGGTGGCCGAATCTGCGTCGCGGCTGGAGCCGTGACTGAGCTGGCGGGAAACCGCATACCCGTAGGCCAGTTGGCCCTGATGATCGAGATTGATGAAGCTGCTGGTGACGATGTCGACATCGCGAGAGAGGTTGTCGAGCTTCTTCGCTTTGAAGGACACGTCGACTTTTCCGGTCTGACTGTCGGTGATGTCATAGACCACAGATTGGGCATCTTCTTTGCGGTCAATACCGGTCAGCCATTTAGGCAGGTTGTAACCGACGACACCGCGCACCCGTGCAAGCTCAGTATTGACCGGCAGCTTGAGCACGTAGCCCCAAAAATCTCCCGACATCGACTGGCCAATCAGTGTGAATGGACCCAGATTGGTTTTGCCTGGCTTGCTGGTAATGATCGACACGGCCACTTCGTTATAGGCGTCGTTATCACAATGTTCATAGGTGTAGGCGGTAAACGCAATCAAGCCGCGACCTGGCCAGATTTGCAGGGGGTGTACGGTTGCCAATACTTCGGGCGGCATCAATGCCCGCAGTGCGTCCAGGTCGGCCGTGTAGACCGCCGTTACTCGACTGTTCTGATAGTAAAAGTTCGGGGAGTATGACTCGAAGCCAATGTCGACCTTGTGCTTTTCCAGTCCTTTGAACCAGCTCAGATCAACACCCGGCAGCTCTGCTGCAATCACCGACAAGGGCGGATTCGAGCGATAACGGTCGTACAGGCCTCCCTTGACGACGGGCACTTGGTGGCCTGCGATATCGATTGTGTTGGTTTCAATCGGGCTGAGCATTTCCGGCGTCCCCGCCAACGCATGGTTGGCAATTGAGCTGAACAGCAATCCTGCTAATACGATGCTTGCGAGTTTCAATCGGTCTTTCTCCGGGTGGTGGGAACTACTTGAGGGTTCAGCGAGCTACGTTGTCGCCAGAGAGCACCGCCATCACGGCTTCAGCTACGGCTTTGGGCGATTGAGGGTTTTGGCCGGTCACCAGCCTTCCATCCGTGATGGCAAATGAAGTGAACGGCAGCCACCCCTTGCGGTAGTGCGCGCCCTGGCTCACCAACCTGTCCTCAAGGAAGAAGGGCACCTGGCTTTTCATGCCGGAGAACAGCTCTTCGCGATCAGAGAAACCGGTGATGTTCTTGCCCTTGATGATCAACTGGCCTTGTTTATCCTTCAGATCCAACAGACCCGCTACGCCATGGCAGACGGCCGAGACGATGCCACCCTGGTTGTAGATGCTCTCGGCGACGCGCCGCAGGTCGGGATTGTTAGGGAAGTCCCACATCACCCCATGGCCACCAGTGAAGTAAATGACGTCAAAGCGTGACGGATCGACCTCGGATATCGGCAGCGTATTGGCCAGGCGAGCGCGGAAAGCAGGAGACTGCAAATGCTTCCGGGCGGCGTTATCCATGTACAACCAGCCCAGACTGCGTTCGTCCAGAGGCACCGCGCCACCCTTGGGACTGGCAAAGACGGTGGTGTAGCCGGCTGCTTCCACCACATCGGTGAAGTGGGTCAGCTCGGTCAGCCACAATCCCGTGGTATCGGTTCGTGAGGGATAGCTGGCGTGATTGGTCATGATCACCAGTATCTGGCGATCCTTGGTAGTAGCCGATTGAGCATTTGCAAACGTCATGAAAGCAGCACCTATCAATACCAGGGCGTAGGAAAAAAGGGTCTTCAGCATCATCCGGATTCCATCGATCAAGCAGGTCTGCGCATGCTCACCTTAAACCTCGCTTTAAGGTCAACCCCGCTGCTGTAAATAATTTCCGTCACTGCATCTGTACTTTGACTTGACCCTCAACCTGACTTTAACGCTAGCGTCTGAAGCAGATCGGGCAAGGCCATAACGCTCATCATCAATCCCCTCAGGAGGAACGCATGAGTCAGCAAGACAAACCGGATACGCAGATGAAATGGATGATTTATGGCGCCAACGGTTACACCGGCGAACTGATCGCTCGCGATGCCGTCAGGCGTGGACTCAGGCCGGTATTGGCCGGACGTAGTCGTGACAAGGTCGAAGCGTTGGCTTGGGAGCTTGGGCTCGAGGCCCGGGTATTTGGGCTGGATGAGCCAGCGCGGTTGCTTGCGCAGATCAAGGGGCATGGGTTGGTGCTGCATTGCGCGGGGCCATTTTCCGCAACCGCCGCGCCGATGATCGAGGCCTGTCTGCGGGCTAGCGCGCATTACCTGGACATCACTGGCGAGATTGCCGTATTCGAGCATGCGCAGTCCCTGAATGAACGGGCGCGCGCAGCCGGATCGGTCATTTGCCCGGGCGTCGGCTTCGATGTAGTCCCGACCGACTGCGTCGCCGCTGCACTGAAAAACGCGCTGCCGGATGCGACGCATCTGGCGTTAGGCTTCGATTCTCGATCGAGCTTTTCACCCGGCACCGCCAAGACTTCAATCGAAGGCCTGGCGCAGGGCGGCAAGATACGGCGTGACGGCAAGATCGTTTCGGTGCCGCTGGCCTATCGGGTACGTCGTATCGATTTCGGTGCTGGAGAGAAGCTGGCGATGACCATCCCTTGGGGCGATGTATCCACTGCCTGGCACACCACCGGCATCGCCAATATCGAGGTGTTCATACCGGGCTCGGCGGGAATGATTCGCGGCGCCAGGCTTGCCAACTTGATTCGCCCGTTGCTGGGGCTGTCGTTTGTGCAGCGGTTGCTCAAGGCTCGCATCAGCAAGACTGTGGTCGGGCCGGATCAGGCAAAACGTGCTGACCAAGGCACATATGTATGGGGCGAGGCCCGTAATGCTCGCGGTGAATGCAAAGTCGCCCGCGTGCACACGGCGAACGTTTACAGCCTGACGATCGACGCTGCGTTGGCGGTGGTGGGCTATCTGTTGCAGACACGCACGCCTGGCGGTGCCTACACGCCTGCGCGGTTGTTGGGTGCCGATCTGGTGACGCGCTTGCCTGGGTCGGGCGCCATCGACATTGAATGACCTTGAAAAAAGTCATTGACCTTAAAGTTGACTTCAATCTTATGGTGGCCTCATTTCCAGTTGAGGACTTGCCCATGAACGTGTTTGACACCCTGATACTGCCCAACGGTTCGACCATCAAGAACCGCATCGCCAAAGCCGCCATGGAAGAAAATATGGCGGACGCCGACCAGGCGCCCTCGATAGACCTGATGCGTCTGTATCAGGCCTGGGCCGACGGCGGTGCAGGATTGATCATTACTGGCAACGTGATGGTCGATGGCCGCGCCATGACCGGACCCGGTGGCGTCGTGTTGCAGGATGATCAGCAACTGGACAAATTCAAGCGCTGGGCGCGAATTGGCCGATCCGGCGGTGCCCAGTTCTGGCTGCAGATCAATCACCCAGGGCGTCAGATGCAGGCCAACCTCGGGCAAAAAACCTGGGCGCCGTCGGCAGTTCCGCTGGAGTTGGGCAAAATGTCCAAGCGTTTCGCTACGCCTCACGCGATGACTCAAAGCGTGATTGAGGATGTCATTCAGCGCTTCGCGAACACCGCACGCCTTGGCAAGCAAGCCGGCTTCACCGGCGTGGAAATCCATGCCGCTCACGGCTACCTGTTGAGCCAGTTTCTTTCGCCACTGACGAACCAAAGAACGGACGAGTGGGGCGGCTCTCTGGAAAACCGCGCGCGGCTGCTGCTGGAAATCGTCAAAGCAGTCAGGGCGGTGGTTTGCGCAGAGTTTGCCGTTGCGGTGAAACTCAATTCCGCCGATTTTCAGCGCGGAGGATTCACCGCCGACGATGCGAAAAAGGTTGTTGAACTGCTTAACGATCTAGGCGTGGATTTGGTGGAGTTGTCCGGCGGCAGTTACGAAGTCCCGGCCATGCAGGGGGAGGCGCGCGATGGTCGCACGCTGGCTCGTGAGGCATATTTCGTCGAGTTTGCCCGGGACGTCCAGACTGTCGCCAAAATGCCGGTGATGGTCACCGGCGGCATCCGCCGGCGTCCAGTTGCCGAAAGCGTCGTGCAAAGTGGTGTGGACATGGTCGGTATCGGCACGGCGTTGGCCATCGATCCATATCTGCCGCGTGATTGGCTTCAAGGCAAGGACAACGCTCCGCAATTGCCGGCAATCACCTGGAAAAACAAGGCCATAGCCGCCTTGGCAAACATGGCGGTTGTGAAGTTTCAGCTGCGCAAACTCAGTCGCGCGAAAAAGCCTGACCCGAGCGTGTCACCGTTGCGTGCGCTGATTTTGCAGCAGATCGGCATGGCGTTTCGCACGCGTCAGTATCGGAGCTGGGTAGAAAAATACATGAGCTGAAATCCGCCATGGGTAACCTTATGACCACCCTCTACGGCTGATGAAGTAACCGGTTTTGGCCGAAAGTAGCCACTTATGAGCGACTGCTTTCGGCCGAGGCTGTGTAAAAACGTTTTCGAGCGCGACAGGTACTCAAAACCGGACTGGAAATCGCGCTTCTGCGCGAAATCCACATCTGCTGACGTGCCGATAAATTTCAGATTTAACGTAGACGCGCGCACTTCAATTTTGACGAAGCGTTTTTACACACTCTGGGCCGAAAGCTGCTTGTCGCACCACACCAAACGCATCTTCACTTCAGGTCGGGCAGCTGATATTTGGCGGTAGGAGGGTGGGCTGAGAGGTAAGGTTGCGGAAATGGCCGAAAAGATGCGGAAACGATCCAGAAATGATGCAATAGAAAGTGTGCGCCACAGAAACGACAAAGCCCTGAATAATCAGGGCTTTGTCGGTACAAATATGGCGGAGGCGATGTCCGCTATTTTGACGTATTTTGAGTTCTATTGCCGTCTGGCTGTTTACTAAAAAGTCCTTATTAAACATGTAGATATTTGATTTTTTGTCTTTTGTGTTCCAATGGATATTACCGAAAGCCATCGTCCAAGGTGTGGGCTGGAGTGTGGGCTGGAGCTGATTTAGATTAGGTCATCGTCCTTAAAAAGATGAGGTGACGCATGGCATCACTTACGACAAAGGCGGTGGAGAAAATAGTCAGAACTGGCTTGCCTGGCATGACCAATGACGGAGATGGGTTGTATCTGAGAGTTGGCCCTACCGGCGGCGCAAGTTGGCTTTTCCGCTATAAGCTCTCAGGAAAGAGCCGATACATGGGCTTGGGAAAGCATCCAGAGACAAGTCTCGCGGCAGCTCGGGAAAAAGCATCTGATGCTAGAAGGCTGAGTAGATCTGGAGTCGATCCAATTGCGAGTCGAGATGAGGTGTTGGAGAGGAAAAGGCTGGAAAAAGAAGCCACGTTTCTATCGGAGCGCGAAACCCCGACCAAACCAATAACCTTTAAGGAGGTTGCTCTTGATTACATCGCTGCCCATAAGGCGGGCTGGAAAAATGCCAAGCACGCCCAACAGTGGAAGAACACACTGACTACTTATGCGTTCAAGGTCATAGGCGATCTTCCCACCCAGGAGATAGGCATTGAACATGTGCTGAAAATCCTCAAGCCGATTTGGACAGTAAAGCCCGAAACCGCTAGTCGTTTGCGAAACCGTATCGAACTTGTCCTCGACGCAGCAAGAGCTCGAGACCTACGCGCAGGCGAAAATCCCGCTCGATGGCGAGGACACTTGGACAAGCTTTTGCCTCCTCGCCAAAAAGTGCGTGCTGTAAAACATCACGCAGCAATCCCATGGACTGAGCTCCCTACGTTCGTGGCGACTCTTGAGAAAGCAGAAGATCTGAGTTCTAAGGCCCTGTGCTTCACTATCCTGACTGCTTGCCGAACCAGCGAAGTACTCTTATCTACGTGGGCAGAGATTGATCTCGTTGCTGGAATATGGACCATTCCAGCGTCGCGAATGAAAGCAGGGAAAGAGCACCGGGTTCCGCTGTCGAAACCAGCATTGGATCTACTGATTGGTCTTCCTCGCGTAGAAGGGAACAATCATCTGTTTCCTGGTGCTCGAAAAGGGAGGCCGCTGAGCAATATGGCGATGTTGATGGTGTTGCGTCGAATGAAGCGCAACGATCTCACGACGCATGGATTCCGCTCGACTTTTAGGGATTGGGCGAGTGAGGTCACCCACTATCCTCGAGAGGTCTGCGAACAGGCGCTTGCACATACAGTAGAGAATGCGGTTGAGGCTGCTTATCGCCGTGGAGATCTGTTCGGGAAGCGTCAAATGTTAATGGATCAATGGTCACGATATGTGTGTGGCATGCAGGACGCACCGGACAGTAGGGAGGCTGCCAGTTAAGGTTCAGCTTGTTTAGTGACCTATTGAAGTCCTCAACGACATCAACGGCGACCTGGTCACGCTGTACCGCGTCGTGCAGAACCACCTGGAAGAATTCGTGCGCCAGTTCAAATGGGCGCTGAGCTCACGCCAGGTGTTCGAGTGGCAGAAGATGACCCGCCCCGAAAACCTCACCGACATCCAGCGCGCCGCGCGATTTTTCTACCTACAGCACCATGCCTTCGCCGGCAAGGTCACCGGGCAGACGTTCGGTACCTCCAGCACAGGCCCGGCCATCAACCTGCTGCGGATTGAGGAAAATCTCTCGGCGGCCTGGCAGCGCCTGTCTGGGACCTACGTCGAACATCTACCCTGGCTCGAATGCGCGGAGCGTTATGACCGTGCGCATACCTTCCAGCGACCAAACCTAATGACGCATCCCTGTAAACCCGCGCAATGCGGGTTTTACCTTTAGGGCTCCATTATCCACTCCCTACACGAACTCCCACATAACGTCCGTGATACCTAGCGCTGCTACCCGCGAACGCAATTGCTCTGCCTCGATTTCAGTCAACCTGGCGTTGACGCTTTGCTGATGTTCATAGCGTTTGAGAATATGGAACAGTACGGTGAACTCATCTGTTCTCGCCCTGAGGAGAGTGCCTACAGACATCTGTGCTGGATGGCCGTGTTTCTTGAAGATGATTTTTAGCGTCCCGTTGTCTTTCATCCCTGTACCCTTTAACTCACTGTCTGATATCAACAATGACATGCCAGCCTGGCATATTCATGCGCCGGGCATACCCCGAACAGGGCCCGTTCTTTCCGCTATACGAATTCCCATGTGACATCGGTTATGCCTAACGCTGCCACCTGCGGACGCAGCTGTTCTGCCTCGATTGCGGTCAAGTCAATGTCAAAGTCCTTCCGGTTTTCATACTGTCTAAGAATATTGAACAGTGCAGCGTACTCATCTGCTCTCGCATGCAATGGCACAGCGATAAACAACTCCATCGGATAACCAAGCTCGTTATAGCTAATTTTTAGCATCCCGTTCTCGCTCATCACGGTGGCCCTATGGGTAGCTGTCTCATATTGAAAACCATAGCAGCCCGATACCAAATCTTCCGATGGCAAAAAAACATGACGAAAAGCACTTATCCCCTCCCGCCGACGCCCTATGTCCGTTTTTTGTGCAAAAGGGCGCGGTGGCGCAATCAGTGATCGAACCCAGTTCTGGGCTACAGAGCGCTCAAAGGCGCGGGGAGGGTGCGGACACTCTGGAAGCCCCGGTTTATCAGGCCAGCGACTTGGAGAATCGGTTGGTGTCACGGGAGGATGTCTCATACATACGGAGCCATCATCCACCAAACAACCGCAATCCATATCATGCTCAGCGCCAATAGTATGGCAATGAAGTAATTTTCAGTCATGGCGCGCCCGCAGTTGGGAACGGGATAAATAACTATAGGTCCACCGTTTATGAATGGGAGTATCGGGTTGAAGCAGGTGGCGACCGCAATCACCAAATCATCCAAAGACCAAGGCTTATCCTTGATCTGCAATCACGGGCGGCCCGATGATTGTCCTCACGGCCTTCCTAGGTTTTCTGGTTGCCTGCATTGCATTCGTGGATAAGATCGCAAGTTTCATCCCTGCTTCTTTCTGCAGGTCGGCAACGGTAACTGGCCGAGAAATCCCCGGCCGGTCTTTTCAATGTTCAAGTCAGGGTTCAACTCGCATGCACGTAGGTGCCGGGAGCGGCCTCCATCGGTGGGTGATTCTGATTTCCCAGCTCCAGCTGAATTTCGCGTTGCGCACCAGAACGCGCCTGAATCCAGCCCAGCCAACCTGGCCACCAGCTGCCATCGTGCTTCTGCGTATCGGAATACCAGGCACGCGGGTCGGATGGCAGTTTGTCGTTCTCCAGATAGCTAGCCTTGAGATTACCTGGCGGATTGAGGATGCTCTGGATATGCCCGCTGTTGGAGAGCAGGAAGCGCCGTTCGCCACCGAGTAGCAGGGTCGAGCGGTATACCGCGTCCCAAGGTGTGATGTGGTCGTTGATACCGGCAATACTGAAACTGTCGACCGTGACTTTCTGCAGGTCAATCTGCATGCCGCAGACCTCCAAGCCGTCAGGATGTATGAGCGGATTGAGTTTGACGAAGTCCAGCAGATCGCCATGTAGGGCGGCCGGTAGGCGAGTGCTGTCGTTGTTCCAGTAAAGGATGTCGAAGGCAGGGGGTTGCTTGCCGAGCAGGTAGTTATTGATCCAATAGTTCCAGATCAGGTCATTCGGGCGCATCCAGGCGAAGACCTTGGCCAAGTCGCGGCCATCCAGCACGCCTTGCTGATCGGAGCGGCGCCTGGCGGCTTCCAGGGTTTGCTCATTGACAAATAACATGGCTGAGCTGTCGATCTGACTGTCTAGCAGGCTGACCAGATAGGTTGCGCTTGCGACTTTGTGCAGCTGTCGTTTGGCTTGCAGGTAGCCTTGCAGGGCGGCGATGCTCAGGCCGCCCGCGCAGGCGCCCATCAGATGGGCTTTTTTGCTGCCGCTGATGGCACGGGTAACATCGAGGGCTTCTTCGATGGCTTCTACATAACGCGATAGACCCCACTCGCGATGGCGAGCGTCGGGGTTGCGCCAGCTGACAATGAACACTTGTAAGCCGTTCTTCAGTGCATACTGAACGAAGCTCTTCTCCACGCTGAGGTCGAAGATGTAGTACTTGTTGATCTGCGGCGGCACGATCAGCAGTGGACGGGCGTATTGTTTTTCGCTCATCGGCCGGTACTGGATCAGCTCTAGCAGCTCGTTGCGGAACACCACGGCGCCAGGGGTGATCGCGATATTCTGGCCGACTTCAAAGGCCTGCTTGCTGACTTGGCTGGGCATGCCGCCATTGTGCCGCAGGTCGTCGAGCAGATGACCAATCCCTTTGACCAGGCTGGCGCCGCCGGTGTTAAACAGCTCTTTGATCGCCAGCGGATTGAGCGGGCTGTTGGACGGCGACAGCGCATCGCCGAGTTGAGCCAATATGAAGTGTGCGCGCGCTTGATCGTCGGCCGCCAGATTGCTCTCGTCAATCCAAGCGTTCAGTTGCTTTTGCCAGGCAAGATAGGCTTGCAGTCTGCGGCGGTAGAAGGGGTTGAAGCGCCAGGATGGGTCCTGGAAGCGCGCATCCTGGACGGGGGAGGGATTCGACGTATTACCGAGCAGCACGCGGCCCAGTAGGCCACCAAGAGCTAGAGTATGGCGGGCGCTGTGGATAGGCTGCTTGATTCCTTGCAGCGCCAGAGTGCGCAATGTGGGGAACAGACTTCGACCATGTAGACCGAGTATTGCGCTTCGTTCTGCTTTAACAAGGGACGCGGATCCGGGCAAGGTGCTCGCCGCAGTTGTTTTTTTTCGCATGGACCAAACTCCATCGTCGTATCGTTATCGAGCCAAACAGAAAGGATTTGTACCAACATGCGCCAAACTGCCGCGCCAAGAGTCAACCCAGAGCCACGTCCTAGCGAGACAAGTGGTTATGCGCCGCACTGTGACTGAAGATACGGTCACTGGTTGTGTAGCGGTGCGGGCTGCCCAACAGTGGCGGGCTCTTCGGTTTGACAAGGCTGGAGGCCGGCTGCAGAAAACCCAGCAACGCCTGCTGGGTGTCATGCCAAGCCGTCGGGTGTTCCATGTCGAGAAAGTGCCCGGCGTTCTTGATGGTCTGAAACTGAGCCTGACGGCTATGAGCCGCAAAAAGACGGGCGTCTTCCACCGAGGTGTACTCATCCCGTTCGCCGTTGATAAACAGCAGCGGAACTTCGATGGCGTCGGCACAGGAAACGTAGCAATGAGTGTCCTGAGTCAGCACCTCGTCGACGTGAAAATGCATCTGCCGGTATTCGTGTTCGTCCAGGCTGCTGACATGGCGTTCGTTGAAACGCTTGAACAGCGACGGCAGGTGCTTGCCGATCGTGCTGTTGATCAAGCGCGCGACATTGCGCCGATCACAGGCCTGGAGGAAGTGCCGGCCACTCTCCAGATAGTCGCGCATCGGCGTATTGATTCGCGCCGCGAATGAACTGATCACCGCTTTTTCGATTCGTCGTGGGTGCTGGGCCAGCGCCAGTAAAGTCGCCGCGCCGCCCCAGGAAAAGGACAGCACATGTTGCGCACGAAAGTGCTCGATCAACTCCAACAGGATTGTGGCCTCGTCTTCCTTGCGGATCGGCTGGTCATGCAGGTTGTGTTGTTTCGATTGACCGGCGTAGGGCTGATCGTAGAGGACTACGTTGAAGCGTGGCCGCAGATAGCGCACGGTTTGGGCAAACGATGCAGTCGTTGCCAGCGAGCCGTTGACCAGAATAATGGTCTTGTCGGCGGCGGCGTTGAGATAATGCTCGGTATAAACCTTGTACTTCTTACCGATCTCGACGATAGCAGTCTTCAGCATCATGTCATTCTCTTCCTTGAGCAAATTGGACTACGTGCAGAGGGTTGAGCTACTGCCCGTAGGCCATATTGCGAATAGCAGACCAATTAGTCACTGACTGACCAGAGGTTCAGAGTTAAGCAGGTGATCTTCCACATGCAAGCGCGCAAACAAACTATTCCGACGGGCTGTGAGCTATGCCCGTGAAGATGGACTGCCCGAAGGCTCGGCGGCCGACAGGCAGTAATTGCAGCTTGTTTAGAAATTGCGGTTTGAAGCATCTGCACGCCAGCAACAGGCCGGTTGATTTAGGCGGGATCAACTACAGTTGATAGATCATTTGAAAGGAGGTGCGTATGAGTATCACCGTCTGCGTCGTATGTGGTGATAGCGCCGAAAAAGCTTTTCCAGTAGGCAGTTTTGATGAGTTTAAATGTCCGAACTGTGGCTACTACTCAGTCGATCGGCAGTTGATTGACGAGATGGAGGCAGCAGATCAGGTCTTTGACACCGAGCGTACGCAGCAATATTTGATGATCCACTCTCGGCCGGGCCTAGTGCCTGCGATTACGCGTGACGAGACTACAAAGCATCAACTAATTGTGGAGAGCACGTGAACAAGATGGGAGGGCGGGTAATGCCGGTGCCCTTTCAGGCAGCGTTAAGAGCATCAACTCTAGTTGTCAAAAGGCCCCGCACGGGTACAGCCGTCACGGAGCTTTTATGTGTTCTGAGAGGGGGGTGTACCGATTTTTGTACCAATGACCGCGTTTTGACGGGAGATTCTGAGTTGGCCAGGTCCAAAGCGAAACGCAGTGGCAAAGGGTTCGAATCCCTATCCAGTATCACTTTTCTTGTCATACCAACGTCCGCATTTGACCAAAGCGGACAAAGGCAAATGTCCATCGACTCCGTGGGCCATTGGCAACTGCCTATGTCGGGGTAGCAGATAGAACTCTCGTTGGGGGAATTCACAACGAGCGCCTAGCATAACGATACTGGATGCATACCCAATAGGCCCTCAGAAGGCCCTCAAAAGGCACTCAAGCGGCAATTCGACTTTAACGCTGGTCGACAGTGCCACCGCGCTGATCTACGCCTCTAGAGACGTACAGGAGGCCATTTTATGAAAATATTCACTTCCGCCGACAAACGGTAGAAATCTCCACAGACTGCGGCCTGTAGGGGCTACGCAAATAGAACTCGCAAGTTATCCACAGGTTTATCCCCAGAAAACTCGCAGTATATGCACAGAATCGAGTTGCTATTAGAAAGGACGCTCAAGTAGTCTTGGCGTACAAACGCAAAAACGACCATTTAAGGTCGTTTCGCTAAAGAATGCATGCAAGTAGTCACGTTTCTGTCGCCAAACGTAGCGCGACTACCTGCACCCTCTGACGCACGCATTTGTAAATGCACGTATCTAGAGAAGGACGCCATTTAGCCCACTACTGACGATTTCGTCAACAGGGAGTCGATTGGCGGTCGTTCTGGATAAGTGCGCCCTGAGCGTAATTATCGAGAAACTACTCATGAAAAAGAACTCCAAGCAATCCTCCGCGAAGGTCGCCACACTGGCATCTGAAATCCTCCGCGATTCAACCGCATCTGCAATCGCGAAGAGCCTCGCAGCCTCCACCTTGGCCCAAACCAACTCTGGAAAACAGACGAGCGTTGAGATGGAGGCAAAAGCAGGTAAGGTTCTCCAGAGCGACAAGTACAGCGACGAGACAAAGTCTCTTGCTGCTTCGGTTGTGTCCCAATCCAACAAAGCGCGAGGGGTATAATCATGGCGCTTTATGCAGTCGCAACCGTTGACTTAGACGGCGGTGTTAGCTCGTCGGCCCGTAATGTTTTCAACGAAGAACTGAAAAAAGAAAAATTCGCCAAGCACAAACTGACCACATTATGGACAGTGCGCTATATGGATGGCTGGACAAAAGCAACCGCTCTCAAAGATGCTCGTGACAGCATTGATAAAGCAGCGCGGATTGCAGGAATCGCAAAGTATGAAGCCTTAGTTTCGCTGGCGGATGAGGCACCTACGGAGTGGAGGAAGCCTACCATCTTGCTGGGCGCTTGAATTAACACAAGCTAGCGTAGGAGAGCCCTGCTTCGGCGGGGTTTTTTATACCTCGTTCTGGGGCTTCGTATGACGAAATGGCATTCTGCTAATTAAAATAGAATTGGCTTCTTACCCATGGAAACAACTGATGAAAGCGCCCTCAGACCTAAAAATTTTGAATGCCATATACAAGATGTACTACAAGGAGTTCAAAAATTATACCGCTGACGGTGAGAACAGCAGATGTTCCAAGGTTTACGTGCCTATCAATTGCAAAATGATTGCCAAGAAGCTGAAGGTTGATGATGACATTGTATTTGGCAGACTCTACTACCATCTGGAAGAGAAATACGGTTACAAGAGAGCGGACGACAGTAGAGTAGCTTTCTTCTCGCTGAGGGTAGGGCCTGATGATAAGTGCATTAACTTCCCACTCCTTGCTTCTGTGTTAGCGGGACTCCAAGAGGAAAGCAACAAATTTCAATTGTCCACTTGGCTATCTAGTATCGCCATCGTGATATCGGTAGCTGGCTTATTCTTCAGGCTGATTAACCTACCGGCAGCCTCATAGGGGCATTTCGACACCGAATTCGTGGACATACGGATGTCTGATCGTGGCCGATAGTTGTCTGCTTGCGAAATAGATCGGTCCTCGCCAGGGTTACCTGGCTTGAACCTGGGCTAGGGGGGAGCGGAGGTTGGGGATGGGGCAAACCGTACGCAAAACCTTGCCATTCAATGCCCGCTATGCATTTATGCAAGTAGGCAAGAACGGGCGTTACAGCCAGAAAACACGGCCTATAGGGGCAACGCCGCCACCAGTTAGTGAAGCTGTCACTAGCTACCTTCGACCCAAAGCAGACGTCGGGCTATAGTAATGGCGCAGCTATATTCCACAGAAACTCATTGGACGTCTGAGAAAAATGATGCGAATAATCTATAGCTTAGCCAGAGAGTAGGGAGACAGGGATGTCGAAGGACTGGGTCGAAGAGCTAATGCAGTTAATGTGCGCGCGTGATCTGCCGCTGGAAAACATCAGTGCTGCTCAGCAGATGAAGCGTCGTAACTTTCCGGCCTCGCTATACAAGTTTCGCGAGGTTAATGAATATTCCTTGAGCAATCTAAGAAATGCCACGCTTCACCTGACTTTCGCGAGCACATTTAACGATCCCTACGACTCCGCTGTGGACTTTGATCCTCACTTCGGAACCACGCATGCCGAGTTGTTTTTGGAGCGAACTGAAGGGGTTTCCGAGGAGAGTCGCTTAGCTATTCTGAGCGCAGAAGATCCGATGTTGGAGGTGGTGAGATATCACCATACTCAAGCGGCAGCGGGTCAGGTTGGCGAGGAGGTATTAGCGAAAATCGCTGCGGTGATAAAGGATGTTCACGCAGGCTTCGTCGCCAAGATCGTCACTGAAATGAATAGTCAGCTCCAGAATTCTTACAAAATCTGTTCGCTTACTGAACGTTTGGACTCCTTGCCCCTTTGGGCCCATTACGCAAAGAATCACACCGGGTTTGCGATGGGGTACGACTTCCGATGCTTGCCGTTCAATAGCTTGGTCGGGCTATCGTTGTGGCCTGTGAGATACAGTGGTGTGTTCAATGCCTCGGATTTACTACGAGGGATAAAGCCAGGGCAATCGTTCAATAATTTGTTTGGTGTGATCGCTGCACTTCACAAATCACCCGATTGGAAATATGAGGAAGAGTGGCGGCTGGTTTTGGCAGATAGTCCGAAGGAACCACCGAGAAATTTTGTTGCGCCACTAAAGGCTGTTTATCTCGGCTCTAAAATCAGTGAAAAAGATGAGAATTCGGTTCTCGAAGACGCTCTCATAGCTGGAGTGCCAGTATTCAAAATGCGCCTGATTCCGCACGAGTTTCGCATGGAGGCAGTGCCTCATTCCCTGTAGTGCCGCAAGGGGCCGAACGGAAAATTCCTTTTCACCAACGACTTTGCTGCAACTCCTACCAGACTGGTAATCAAGGTAACTACGGATACTGGGAACGTCGTCGAGGTAAGTATTCCCGTACCAATTTCTGTACCACTAGGTGGGTTTTAGCACGGGAAACTGGGTTCGTATGAGTACAAAACCCCCGGCTTCATTGACCCTAACAACCGAACATACCCCCTCTAACATGTCGGTGTAATTCTTACGTTGAGCTAACGATCCGCGCGAAGGCCCGAAGCGAACGCAGTGGCAAAGGATTCTAGCTATCGAGAACGGCTAGTTCACGCTTTTCCGTTACTTCATTTTCCTACTCAAACGTCCGCTCCTGGCCATACCCGCTGTGAGGTGAACAGAACTGGTACCCAGAATTCACCCCGACGTAGCTTAACCGATATCCAATTTCTTCAATCGCGCCAGGCCTTGTTTGATATGGCCGGCATTTTCACCCATGGTCCACAGTGCTCCACGGACATTTCCGCCCACTTCCTACGCCCCTTGCTCCTCAACCAGGAGGGTCAACTCCATAATGGCCGCCTGCAGAGCCTCCTGGTTTTCGTAGATCCTTTCCAGCACGTCCGGCAGCGAATAATTGCTTGGCATGACGTCGACTCCTTTCGAGAAAAAGTACAAGCATAAGTGCCGGCAGTGCTCGTGTCAGGCAGTTATTGCAGCTTGCTTAGAAATTGCTACAAAGCGAAGAGGTTGCGGCGGGTTAGCCAGTCTGGCTGGGGCGTTGGGGGAGGGCTATGCCCAATCCATCATTGGGCACGATTCACCGGCGGGGAAGGGTAACAGGCCAGTGACGTCGCGAGTCACTCCAGAGTCAACTCTGCGCTTCGATCTCCACCAATGGGGGGCACTACGGAAATTTAATTTTTTCGATTTTCAGAAAAGGATTATCTGGTGGTATCGATTCAAAAAGTAACTTCGGTTCCTCGATCAAATATCCCTTCAAGGTGGTTTTCTTCCTAGGGCCCTGGACATGGCATGCCCAGATATTTAGGCCGTTGGCTCGCTTCCTGTGGACCTTCAGTTTTTCAAATTGCTTCTGCACCCAACGCCATTCTTCAACTTCGGTCCCCTGAGAGAGACCAGGAAACTCCTGCGCGTAGCGTTGGAAGAGACCAGGCGTGACCAGAAATACGCTGCCACTCACCGTGTGGATTTTGGCCTTGCTGTCATTGATGATCAGCTTGTGACTCAGGATGCCTTCCTTGACCCAATTCAGGAATGCCTGGCCAGGGTTGTCCGAAGTGGGATTTAAAATTCCGAGAGCGCTTTCTGACGGTTCTTCACGAACCTCAGGTTCTGCCGAGTCGAACATATCCAGTAGCGTTCCGAGATAGTCGGCATCTTCCATCGCTATGGGATCTGGCAACAAGGAGCTTTGACGCAATCCTGTACTAACAGTTTTAGGCACTGGTGGTGATGTCGGAGTGTCAGTCGAGTGGTCATCGGCTACCACGCTCAACGTTCCGCTGAAAGCCTCGGGGCGGTCTTCGTTCCCCCAGATCAACGCCGGCTGAAGGCGCAGAAAGGTAAAGCTCTGCTGCCAGTTTCCCTGTGTCACGAGAGCGGTCCAGATGGCTTTGCCTTCCGGGGTAGACTCGACCAGCCCATGCGACTGCAGTTCGTCGAACACAGCAATGTTGGATGAAGGAATGCCCTCAATCGATTGCGACAGCAGATAGGCGCGCAGCTTGTCCGTGACCGTCTTGCTGACGAGCCACAGCGCGTCCTGGGTCAGCCATGCTGCGGCACCTGGCTGGTTGAGTTTCAGTTCGTGCTGAACCAGATGACGCAGTCCGCTGATCAAGTGATATTGCAGCGAATGAATCGGCGCTTGCAGCGCCTTGCTCGGGTTACCACCGATGTTCTGTGCGGTGGAAACACGGTCGGCCTTCATCACCAACTCACCGAGCACGCCCGCACGTTCGTACTGGCCCGCCAGGACATACAGCAGACTGGCCCACAGTGGCGGAAATCCACTGAGCCAATCGAGGATTGGGCGGTCGAGAATTTGGGTGTAGAGCAAGCCTGCGGCGGCGCCGTGCAAGTGGTAATCACGACCCTTGAGGTAGCGGAAACGGTAGGGCTGATCCAGTGGCCCCTGCCAGGGGTGCCAAGGGCTGCCATCCTGGCGTTCGACCAGCAGGTCCACGGCGATCTTGCCGATGTCATGCAGCAGGGCGCCATAGGCGATGCCAGCCGACCAGGCATCGGTCTGGGCGGCCTGGTCTTCGGGGGCAGCGCCGGTCGGAAGCAGATACGACTGGCGCAGTTTCAAACTGCAAGCGACCAGCTCCAGGCCATGATCGAGCATGCCACCGAGATACGCATGGTGGTGCGTCTCGCTGGCCGGAAGTTGCTGGACCTGTTCGGCGTAGCGATGGATCGGGTTTAAGTAGAGCTGGGTGAATTGGACATGGGAGAGGGCAGTGTATTGCCAGATGCGATCGAGCAACTGGCGGCGGTGTTCCACTGCTAACAAGCTGTGGGCCGACTCGATGGGCAGGTAACCTTCGGCGACGCTCACGGTCGGCGGCGGAGGAGGCTTTTGCCTTTTGCGGCGAAACGGGCTGAGGAGCATCGTGACCTCCGGGAAGCGGCTGGGTCAGTGGCCTTTTAGCCTTTTCGGATAGGGCTCTTACCCTTGACTCCCCATTCCGTTCCAACCCTTACCTGTCCTTTTGGCGCGTGTCCCTTTGTGCGGCAATGGGAATGCCGATTTTCTCCAAGTACCATTTTGCAGCGGAGCTTGGAGGGAGCCGGTAGGTGCTGAGCCATGATTTCGCTGATCAGGGGTAGGCAATGATCCAGCGTCATATCACCGACTAAGAGTAATCAGCGAGGGCACCGGTTCCCAGCAGCGGGGCGGTCAAATCAACGATCTGATCGAGACGGGAAGCAGTACCCCAATCACGCTAGCAGTTATATCGGGTAGTCGTATACGGCCCTGTTAGTGAGCGTGTATCGCATCGTGCACTTCTTTGAAACACGAATGTTCCAATCGGATAGTCCGCTCAATAACCTTCTGTTGCTCTGAGCGCCTACCTAGCGCTGACAACCTTCAGCTTGGGTAGATCCTGCGCAAGCCAACTCTGAGTCTAAGTTCTTAAGCATCGGCGATGGATAGCAAGCTTTCGTATTGGCGTGGTAATTGCCTGCAAGTTTGGCACTCATATGTCGTACTTGGGGAAGTGAATGTCGCTATCAAGCAATTCTATGCAGTTATCCTCCGCCGAAAAGCGCTGGTTACCTTGGTTTGGCAAGACCGGAAAACTGGCGATGAGCTGGTCCTGCCGACTCAATCGGTCTGCCTACCCGGTGATTGAGCAGACATTCGAGGCTATTGCCGAAACCCGAGTCAAATTGCTGCACAACTGGACTCGGGAGCAGTGGGAACACTTGGCCGAACTGGCCGTGACCCTTAGCCGCGAATTCTCCCATCTCGACAATCATCCGCTGCTGGACAAGCTCGGCCAGGCCGAGGACTTTTCCGAACTCTTTGTCGTCGATATAGGTGGCGCAGTCATCGCCTCGACTTGGAATGGCCATGGCAAAAGCAGCCCCTGCAACCCCAAAGCACTGGCCGAAGGTTTGAAAGCACCGTTTCTCCACGGCCCCTACAGTGACCCTCTGACCTTGCAGATCGGCCCTTCATCCTCGCGCTTTCACGATGAGGTCACGCTGATGTTCTACCAGCCCCTGAAGGCTGATGGCAAAGTCCTTGGCTGCCTCTGCGGCCGTGTACCGAACGATGTCCTGGGCGACTTGATCCAGCGTGAGGCCGGGCATATTTTTGCCGAGTCGGGAGATAACTATCTGTTCATGGTCCAGTCGCGTTTCGATTCAACGATTCAGCCGGGTATTGCCCTGTCACGTTCACGCTTTGAGGACGGTACGTTCACCCGCGGCGAGAACCTCAAAAGTGGCGTACGCACCCCCTGGAAGACCGTACAGATACAGCGCCACACCGAACTGGAGCTGCGCTTCACCGATCCGGCGACCCAGCAGTTGCACCCCGGTGTGCGAGAAACCATTCGTAGCGGTTCCAATCTGTTCGTCACCTACCCAGGTTACTCGGACTACCGGCACATTCCGGTAGTCGGCAAGGGTGTTACTTTCCAACTGCCGGGTTCACCTGACCGCTGGGGGATGATGTGCGAAGCCGATCTGGAGGAAGTCTATCGACGGCGCTCGCTGAGTTATGGGTTGATGAAACCTTACCTGGCAACAATGGTTGGCCTGTTCGCCTGCAATTTCCTGGTCCAGCACTACAGTGGTCTGGAGCAGAGCCTGATCGATGCTTGCGAGACTTTGAGCATGTTGACGGCTGCGGCCCTGTTCAGCACTTTTGGCCCGAAGCGGTTGGCTGCGCGTCTAAACGAAATGACCGGTGTGATCAGGACCATCGCTGAAGGCGAGGGCAATCTGCGTCAGCGCCTCGACACCACGCGTATGGCCAACGACGAGACCGGAGATATGGGCCGTTGGATCAACAGTTTTATCGACCATCTGGATGCAGTCGTCGGGCAGGTGGTCAAGGCCAGCCATAGCGTCGGCAAGACCAACCAGCTGATGCTCAGTCGCAGCCAGGAAGCCACACTCACTTCCGGTGAGGTCGCGGATGCGGTGCATCGCATGATGATCATTGTCGAAGAGCAACTGGGCGAGATCCAACAAGCCTCGGCCAGTGCCGAACAAATGAAGCAAGCGATGGACGAAGTGGTCAGCCGAGCCCGCGAGCAATTTCTCGCGGTACAAGTGGGGACTCAGTCAATTCGCGATGTCGTGGAGCGGTCTTCTTCGAGCGTGCAGTTGCTTGACAGCCGGATGGCACAAATCGGCAATATCACCGGCCTGATCAGCGACATCACCAATCAGACCAACCTGCTGGCGCTGAACGCCGCCATTGAGGCCGCCCGCGCCGGCGAACATGGTCGTGGTTTTGCGGTGGTAGCCGATGAAGTCCGAACCTTGGCCGCGCGCACATCCCGCGCCGCCGACGACATCCGGCAGATGGTCGAAGGCCTGCAAAACGAAACGCAAAGAGCCGTGGGTTTTATGGAAAACGGAGTTAAGGATGTTGACAACAGCCTGCGCCTGGCCGAAGAGGCATCCTCGGAAAATGTGCAACTGCATCAGGCAGTGGAAAGCATGTTCAGCATCATCCAGCAACTCAATGAACGCAGCCTCGACTATGGCAAAACGATCAAGCAGGTCGACCAGTCGTCCGCAGAGATGCGCCAGACGGTGATCGTGCTGCAGACCAGTGCGGAAACGGTAAGGCTCGACGCCAACAAGTTGCAAAAACTGGTGGGGCTGTTCGAGGTGAGCAACAACTCCCGGCAAAGTGCTGCTTGAGGCTTTGCCGCGTACTTCAAAGTACGCAGATCGGTGAAGAGTACGGGGTTGATCCAGACCGCCATCGATGCGCTGGATCATGTCTTTTGGTGAGGGATCCAACTATTAAAAGACTGAAATATTGCTCATTCTCTGGCTATGCGGCGAGTACATCGATGATCTAGTTAGTGTTGGGTAAGGAGAACTCGGTACACTGCGGTGCAAATTTTCGTGAGTCCTATCATGACCCTCACTGACGCCACGCTCGTGCTGCTGCTTGCGGCACGCATCCATGGGACAGACGAAGCCGTCAGGGCCTCGGCGAAGAGCGTGGTCAAGAAGTTGCCGCGCAGTAAACGCGATCTGATCTACAAGGTGATCGACAGCCGAAGCCCACTCGAGTTGGTGGATTTTCTGGCGCAGAACTTGGATACGTAATGACAAGCTGCGGGGGGCTCTCTTGTCTTGCGTGAGGGCCCCGCGGCGTAATGCTTCTGGACACAAAAAAAGGGCTCAACTCGCGTTGGGCCCTGTGAAGCGTTTGCAGTGGTGAGGCAATCATTAAGCTCCATCGTTCATGCATAGTGAGTCATCCAAGACGGCTTGCTTCAGTTGCTGCTCCAGGTTGAGTACATACTCCGAGGCGCTTCGGGCGTGGCCACTGGCGCGGAAGATCGCGCGTTTGTCAGCCTTGAGTAGGCTGAGCCAGGAGTCAATGTAGGCCTCGTGTCGCAACTCTCCCTGTATACCGGTGTAGGCACATAAAAACGCAGCGCCCATTTCGGCGATCAACTCCTCAAACGCGTAGCCTGGCGAGCCGAAAGGACAGGATGACGTCACACCCTCGCGCTGCAACCGAGAGTGATGCCCGGTCCAGTGTGTCAGCTCGTGCAGTGCGGTAGCGTAGTACCCGCCTTCATCGTGAAATTGTGCTTTCGTCGGCAGTTGGATGAGATCCCTGATCCGGTGGTAAAAAGCTTCGTCGGCAGGCCGATGAACGATGCGTGCACCTGAACTTAACAGCAGATTTTCCGCAGCGCTGTTGGCCTGGAAGGCATCGGTCGGTTCCGTTTCGAGCAGTGTTTCATTGAGCGATTCGAGCCCCTCCGTTTGCTCGATATTGAACAGAAAATGCGTCCTGAGAATGCCGAAGTGAGCGACTTTGGGCTGACCGTTTTCATCGAGTACGGGTTGGCCTGACTCAGTCTGTTCCTCGCGCTCCATCGGCTTGTAGAGCACCGCCAGGGTGCTGTGCTCACCCTTACGGATATGCCCACCGGCCTTTTTGGCTTGGTTGAAGGTCAGCCAACGATCTTGAGTGAATCCCTGCAACCTCGCCTCGGCCCAGAGCAACGGTAAATTGATGCCCGAATAGGGACGACGCGTGATTACGTTGATGGGGTAGGGTTGATGATGACCAACGTAAGCTGAGCGACTCGGGGACCAGGGTTTGATCCAGGGGGTAACGCCTTGGTCCAAAGCGGTAACGATCTTGTCAGTCACGTCTTGGTAGATATCGCGCATGGCATTTTCCTCAACAGAGAATGGAGGAACGCCTTGCCCGTCGGGGAGGGTTACCCGGTGGGTGATGGGCTGGATTGATGCAGGACTTGCTTACCGTCTGAGTGTGGATCTGGGTGCTGAGTACGGCCGTATGCGTTTAGCGTTGGTGCTCTCCTGCAAGCGCTATCAGCAAGGCGTCAGGTTGGTCCGGCTCTTGGAGCAGGCTGAGGCTCAGTTGCAGCAATGGATCATGGCGTGGATGACCCGTTGAGGCTATTTGGGCGACCTCGAACACCACATAGGGCTCGTGTGGGTAGGCCAGGTGAGCCTCGAAGGCTGCGCGTAATACGTTGCTCAGCCGATCGACCTGCAGCTTCTCAGGATGACCTGAGCGATCGAGCAGTACTGCGCGTTGCCAAGCGCCAGGAGTGAACACAATTGGCAACCGAAGGAAGTTCAGTGCTTCCGGTGTAAGTGAGTTGGACATGGTGTGCCTCCGTTGAAAACGCGAAGAAACCTGTCCCGTGGGGGAAAGAATTTCCCCGCAGTGGGTTGAAAAAAACAAGATGGTTTGCCTGGCGAGCAGAGCTCGAAAGGCGCTCAGGAGAGCAGTGGGCGTTCATCACCCTACAAGCGGTGACCGTGCGAGCTACCGAACGCTGATCGCACTTGGGAAGAGCCATCACCGAAGTGACGTAGTCTTGAAGGCTCTGGCTACCTGGGAAGATGCTGTCGATAACAGCGATCCGTACCTTGTATTTAGCCGGACAATTTATATGGGTCAATCACTGTAGAGACGCTGTTTCTCGCGGCTAGTCTTCTGTCTTCCAGTGAAGATTATTCGGCTGGGCAAACTGATAAACGGTCAGGCATGGACAGTTTTCAGTAGTAGGCTGTTACTCCTGTTTCAACCATGAAAACGCTCAGAAGAGGGCGAGACCATGCCAACTCCAAACTCTGTGGTTTCCCGTGCCCACCGCTGGGCATATACCTGTGGCATGTCGGTGAAGTGTGGCTTTCGTAAGTTGAAAGCGCTTGAGCCCCGTGTGGCTGAGCGTGCGGTGACGGCAGGTCTGCCCGCAGGTAAATTACTCGTTCGCGGGAGCTTTCTGATTGCCAAGTTGGCATTGATCGGGGTGCTGCTCTTCTTCAGTGCTTGGCTGGTTACTTTCATTGTGATGATGCTGGCTGTCATCACTTTGCTATGGTTCAGGGTTTTTGTTGGTTCCGATCATCAAGAGGAAAATCCAGGGCCTGACTACCTAGGTGCTGATCTCTATATCGGAGACTTCGACGACAATGGGCATTATATAGGCGACAGCAAGTCATCTAATTGAGCGCCTAGCAGCACCCAATATTTGATCCGTACCTTTGCTCGCTGAATCACTTGCGGCTTTGCTACCGTTTGCCAACATGCCTTGAATGCCGTTGCCGACTGAATATCCTGCCCAGCTCATGGCCCCTAGAAACAGCATCGGTAGCACGATGAACATCGCTCCCATCACATACTCGATCACTTGTGCCGTGACCGTTCCATCCATAAAGCCGGATGTGGGCAACGACAACAGCACCTGATTGGACGTCGAAACTTGGTTGTACAAGGTGTCGAGCATGCTGGAGTCGACCCAGCGAGCCAGTTCCCACCAGAAGCTCAGCATGTGTAAGGTGAACAGCGCGAACGTCACCGTCATGACGGTCTTCAGCTGGTAGGTACTGACCAGCAGGATCAGCGGCAAGCTGATGATGACGCCCATGATCAGGAACGCCTGCACCATCGGCAAGGCGGCGCGTAGTGCATTCATTGCCGGGAAGTTGCTGAAGGAACCGAGCGCCAACCCGGTATTGGTGGCCAGGTTATTGAGCCCCTGATTGATCGAGCCGCCACGAGCGCTGGAGCCATAGTCCTGATACACCTGTCCGGGCGACATGGACATCGATTGCTGGCGCGGACTGACCAGTTCGCGCAGGGTGGCATCTTCGATCTCGTTGCTCGAACGGCCAGCCAACCAACCTTTCAGTTGAGTCAGCAGCGAAGGATCGACCTGCTCGATCAAGCGCTCGCGCAACCCAACACCGCTATCGCTCCACCACTGCTTGCAGGTTGGATAGCCCGCGCCATTCTCTAGCCGCGGCAAGGAAACATCGCGACTTTCGTCATAGGGCCAGCTGACTCGTGGTGTGTGTGAACGATCCGTATCGTAGTAGCCGGGCGTGTCGAGCAAATAGCTTGAGCCGATCCAGGAGGCGTCATGACTTTGTGCCTTGTCCAACTGCGGGCGGTTGGTGAATAGCCGAGAACGGGAATAGCCGTAGCAGTCGCGGGTGAAATCGGCGACCTCCTGCAGCAGTACCTGGCTGTCGATGCGCGAGCTGTCGATCTCCATGCGCATCTGCCGGATATCCGGTGCGCAGGGGATGGAGGCGGTGGCCGCAGCGGTCACACCTTTGCTCAAAGCATGCACCAGAAACCACCAGATCGGCACGTTGGCAGAGCGTTCGCCGATGGTATTGAAGGTGGTCCCCCAGGCGGTTTCTGCTGGCTTAGCCACACTCACGCCGCAGCGCTGGCTGGCCGCATCATCGAACGCCATTGACGTGAGGCTCAGCGGAAAGACCGGCGCGCAGCCGAACAACACGACGATGTAGGCCAGCCACAGCCGGTTTTCGATTCGCGGCACCGAGAGCAGGCCCTTGTTGCCTTCATCCGCGCCTTGCTGACGGGCCGATAGCCATTCTTGCAAGATGATTGCACCAAAGGGCGCGGCGAATAGCCCGGTGTCGGACAGGACACTCCAGAGGCCGTTGTTGATGATCCAGGCCAGCAGGGAGAGGTAAAACTCCAAGTAACTGTTGGTGCTCATGAGCATGGTGGTGACCTCACAGTCGGGTGAACTCGACGACGGTCAAGAGCACGAGCCCTAATGTCCCGATGCGCTTCACGCGCAGTCGATCCTGTGGTCGATGTCGGTAGCGCTGGAACAGATCGACCCAGAGCGCAAAGAGGGCGCAGTAGAGCAGGGCGCGCCACCACCGTAGATAAGGCCGTGCGGATTCGAATGCCTGCTGCCAGACTTCGAAACTACCCAGCGCAGCGCGGCCGATCCAGGTGACCAGCGCGGCGCTCAGGATCATCACCGTGGCAATCCCCAGACTCGAAAGCAAAGTGAATAGCGGTGAGCGTTTCATGGCTCACTTGCGCCTGGCGTCAGCGTCATTAAGTCGACCGGGCTCAGGGTCGCCTTGCTCGACGGTACGCGAAGCATCGGCACCACCGGCATGCCGATCGAGCACCAGGCTGGCGGTATTGGTGGTCAGCATCTGCCGGACCTGCAGTTCGGTCTGCAGCAGGCGTATTTCGCGCTCCAGAGCGTCGATGTTTTTCGTCAAGGCGGTCTGGGCCGGCTCGGCGGAGGCGATGTTCGGTTCGTGACTGCCCGCCAGGAGCGTGCGCAGTAGTAGCAGTGCCTTGTCGAGCACGCTGGACAAGGCCGTCTCACTCGCCAGGCGCCGTGCCAGCAGATCTTGATCGGGATCGTCGCGCAGGGCTTCGACCACGCCACGAGTCACCGGCAGCAACGGGCTGGAGGCTTTAGCCAGGTTGTCAGGGGTAGGCGGCAGTGAACCTGATAGCATTCCTTGTAAGGCTTTCAGCCGCTCGCTGTAGGCCTCTTGGATCAGCGGAGTCAGCCCGCTGCCGGCGGTCGTACGCAGGGTTTCGCAGCTGTCGCAGGTCGCGACTTCGCTCTCGCCCAATACCCGAACGGCCCATTCGGACTCCTCCTGGGGCGAAGCCCAGGTCTGGCAAATGGCCCCACCCAGGCAATCGCTGCTATTGATCGAGGCACTGTCATCCACCGTCCGGTTATGCAGCAGGTTGTAGCCCGCGCGCACTACGTCGGAGGTTACCCGAATGGGTGTCTGCCCATACCCACCAGCCTTCGAACCGCCGACCCAAGACACCCCATTGTTGCCGTTATGGGTCTCGGTATTTTTCACCGCGGCCACCGCATCACCGCCGGTTTGCTCCAGGTTGCCCTGCATTTCCTGGTTCTTGGCCAACGCACCCCAGCCGGCCTGACCGACCTTGTCCGCCATCTTTTCGGCCATGGCCTGGCAGGTCAGCTTGGAGCGGTCGAAGTCGATACGACCCTGCATCACCCCGTTACTCAGCAACTCATAGAGACCGGGGTTGGCGCGCTGGATGATCAACGCCGGCAACGACATTACCGCTTGGGTTGCGTTCTGCACGATGCTGCCCATGATCTGCTGGAAGCCTTCGGTGACACCATTCAGTTGATTTTGTAGGGTGTTGGTGAGGCTCATGTTTCCGCACATCATGTTTGCTCGCCAGGACCCGCCGACACCGAGACCGCTGGGGCGGTAGAGCGAACTCGGTGAGCCGACTGCCGAGCCGCCACCAATGGTGTACATCACTCGGTCGTCGAGTACTTCGCCTTGAGTACCCAGGCGATAATCGCCCTCGGCGGCGTGGGCATGAGTGGCCATGGCGAGCAGTCCACTGAGCAACAGACTCATCACGACCAACCATGGTCGTGCAAGAAGCCGACTCATGAAGCACCTCCTTCGAAGTCGATGCTGAACAGAAAGGTCTGTCCCTCACGTTTGCAGCAGCTATAGGGACGCCACAGCGACCAGGCGTAGCCGCCATCCGCGCCCGGTACCGGATCGCTGGGGAAGATGGCGCAAGTCGCTTGAACCTGGGGGTAGAGCAATTGCCATTTGTGGGTCGAAGCGTCGTTTTCAACGATCGGACCAGGCGGCCAGTAGCCGTCGCGTTTGGCGGGCGTGAGCGGTACATACACATGCGGCTGTCCGTTGCGGGTAATCACATCGCCGGCCCGTTGCGCCATGACCGCGGCCGCCTTGAAGTCGTCGGGCTGTACCAGAATGCCTTGGCGGGGATAGACGTTGCCCCACATGTTTCCCGAAGCCTGACGACCAATTTCACGGAGCCCCGGCATGAGTGACTCGGGGTAGAAACTTTCTGGGATGCCCTGGCGCCAGGCCAGTGAGTCCAGGGTGCTCAGGTAGTAGGGCATGAACGCAGTAGCGCCGCTGGCGCAGGCGTAGCCGGATTGCGAGGCCAGTTGCGTGGCGGCCCAGCCACCGGGGTGGCCGATGCCGTCGACGTTCTTGAAGCGGGGCAGGTTGTCGCGGTGGGTGTTCGGGGTGATCAGGTTACCGCCACCTTCCGCGCCGCTGATGGGAGCGGAGAGGGCGGCCATCTCGGTCCAGGGGTTGTCGCCGGTGGTGGCATAGCTCGAGACCACCAACTCAGGAATGAAATGACGAACCTTCATCGAGGTTTTGACTGTGCAGCCGAAGGGCGTGCAGAGGAGCCAGAAACAAATGCCGACGATCCGGTATTCGAGACAGCCTGAAGAAAGCACGGAGGACGTGATGCTGCCGCTGTCCAGCGCCATGCTTGGGCCGCACACTAACAGGACGCTCAGCGCCAAGGGCCTTAGCTTTGTGGGTGGGATTGACGAGCAGGCAACGGGCATGATCCAGGCTCTTGGTGTATGGCCTGGGCAGGTTCAGTTACGGGCTGAAGACTGTCAGTTGAAATTATGAAGGCGGGTCTATCGGGTTTGTGAGACGTGAGACTATTATTTGACGTGAAGGGCGCTGCGTAGGGTATCGGGTTCCACAAGTAACTGATCTGCGGTAATTTCGAAAATATTGGCGAGTTTGCACAGGACCAACAGCGACGGATTGCCCGTGCATCGTTCGATTTGACTGACGTAGGTGCGATCCACCTCGGCCATGAGCGCCAGCTGCTCTTGGGTAAGGTTTCTCACGCGTCGCATCAAGCGGATGTTTTCCGCCAGCTGCAGACGAAGCTGTTCGTAGTCTTGAGTCATGCGCGCAAATTGCGCTTTGAGGGACTCTCAATCCACGGGATATAGTCTACATTGGTAGTGATCTAGGCCATTTGATGCTCATGCCTGTTATCGAGCGTTCATTTGGTGTCGTTAAGCTTTTCGAAGCTGGACTCCTTGTCTAACAATAATTCAGAAATCTAGGGTGTGTATGGACGAAAACTACATTTCAATTCCGGCGGCGGATGGTTGCCCAAGTCTTCTGACACCTTGGGGCAACGAATTTGCCCCGATGATCGAACGTGGCGTGCAATGCGCTCAGGCTTGGCTTGATTCAACCGGTGAGATACCCCTGTGGTGGGAGCTGGCGCAAACCCGCAAGACCTTTCCTGTCGGTGACTGCCAGGATGCCTTCGAAGCCGGATTCCTGTTGAGGATTCAGCAGCGGCTCCGGGGCGTACCGCAATAACCGGTCACTCGCTTTAGAGCGAGAGCCTCAATAGATTCCCCTATGCGGGTTCTATTCCTCGCGCTCTATCGATCCGTTCAGCTACCCTATACGCCGCTTCCAGTTCTGAGCAGCCGTTCTCCTGCATCAGCGTCCAACGCTCGGCTTTTTCCTCGGGCTCGGTCATGGCCAGGGCGAGGTAAAGGCTGGGTGGCACGGCTCGAAACAGTGTCTCGAGCTTCTTCGACAGCACGACCCCCTCAGTGTACTTCCCCGGCTCCTTACTGGCGGAGAGCAACAAGGCTTTCTGCGCCGGCGTGAGTTTCTTGAACCGGGCGATCTCTTCGATTTCCGCGGGCGGCATGTTCAAACAAATCCACCATTCGATCATGTTGAGCATGGTCTGCGCGGCAGTGGGAAAGTCAGCAAGGTTCTGGGTTGCCAGCCAGAACCAAGCGCCGAGCTTGCGCCACATCTTGGTCCCCTTGACCACGAAGGGCGCCAGCAGCGGGTTTTTGGTGATGATATGGCCCTCGTCGGTGACCATGATGATCGGCCTCCCCAAATACTGGTCGCGCTCGGCAAGGTTGTTCACGGTGTTCATCAAGCTGATGTAGCTGATGGACATCTGGGCCTCGTAGCCTTCGCGAGCGTAAGTGGCCAGATCGACAATGGTCACATCGCTCTCGGGCCAAGGCGTGCCCTCGCGATCGAACAGTTCACCCTCGAAACCCTGGCAAAACAGGTCGATGGACTCGCCCATTTCCTGGGCACGTTCGCGACGCTTCTCCGGCAAGTGCGGGTCGGCGGCGACGCGCAGTAAGGCGTCGCGCACGTCGTGGGTCAGGACCTGGCGACCCGCCGCGACACAGGTCTGCGCCGCATCGAGGATGCACTCGCGGATCAAGCTGCGATCGGCCCGGCTCAGGCGGGCTTCTTCCTTGGCCTCGCCGCCAGTGATCATCAGCCGGGCGGTGATTTCCAGTTCACCGAGAACATCGCGCTGGTCCTCGCGACTGGCTACCGCCTCTTCGTCCCACTCATCGATCGACAGACTCGCCACTTGATCCGGTTGCTCGACCAGGCGCCAAGCATCGGCAAAGGGCGCAAGGCTGACGGAGGCGCCAGGTTTCAATTGGACCTTGTTGACCGACAAGCCTTGTGTCGCGAAGTAGTCGCCCTGCAAGCCAAATGAGTTGCCGGCCTCGACGATAAATAGGCGAGGGCGGTACACGGCCATGACCTGCATCAGTAAGGTGACCAGGGTCGCCGATTTGCCGGCGCCGGTGGGGCCAAACAACAACAGATGACCATTCATGGCCCGGTCCAGGCGTGACAACGGATCAAAGCTCAACGGCGAGCCGCCACGATTGAACAGGGTGATGCCCGGGTGGCCGGTGCCGGTGCTGCGACCCCAGACCGGAACGAGGTTCGCCAGGTGCTGGGCGAACATCAGGCGCGTGTACCAGTTGCGCGTGTCGCGGGCCGGGTTGTAAGCCATCGGTAACCAACGCAGGTAACTGTTGCAGGCGGCGACTTCATCGCCTTCGCGTACCGGCTGCAGGCCCGCACCCAGTAGTGCGTTGGCCAGACTGACCGAGCGCTGGTGCAATTGCTGCTCATCGTGACCGCGCACGTAGAACGCCAGGGTGCCGCGGTACAGCTTGTGCTGACGACCGATGATCGCACGAGCCTCTTCGACATCCTGACGGGTCTGGGTCGAGGCCAGGTTTTCACCGATGGCTTTGCGCGCCAGGCGGTTTAATTGGTCCTCGAGTACGTCCTGCGGCTTGATCACCAGGGTCAGACTCATTACCGTACCTTCAGGTAACTGGTCGAATAGGGCATTCACCACGTCACCCTTGCGGGTTTCGCCGGTGAGTTGGCCAATCAACGGTGCCCGCCGCAACTTGTCTACCACCATCACCCGGTGGGGTTGATCGTCGAAAAACCAAAGTCCGTGCTGCAGATCCGAACGCGGTTCGTTGAAGAACAGCCGCTCGGCAAAGTCGTGGTCGAAGGGTAGATCCAGCGACTCACCGTCGCCACACTCCGGATAGGCCACGCGGTGATAGAACTCCTCGGGCGCTTCATCGGTGAGACTGGGGGCCGGATTGAACCAGGGCACTAACCAGGCATACAGACCTCGACCATCGACTCGGGTCGATTGCACCCCGCACGCCTGCAATGAAGCCGCGATACGTTCGCAAGCTTGATGCAGGGATTGCACCGGGGTCAGTCCTGTCTCCTCAGCGTCAGACTCAAGCCAGCGATAGACCACCAGGCGTACCCGGCAGTTATTGCCACGCCAGGGCAGGCGTGTCACCACCTTATCCTCAAACAGACCGCCAGGCTTGGCGATGGCCTTCAGATGGCGGCGAGTAAGTTCCAGGTACGCTTCGGTGAAAATCGTGCCTCGCGCGCTGTCCTGAATATAATCGGTGAGCCGGGTCAGGTAGGGGGTGAAGTCGTTGTCGTCCTGGCAGAAAAACTGCGCCACCCAAGGTGCTTGATCCAGCTCGTCAAAGCTATCCTGCAGGGCATCCTCAAGCGCATCGCGGGCCGCCATCAACCAATCGGGTTCGCGCCCTTCAGTGCCGATGGGCAGCAACTCGAACACCGCACCCACCGAGCGATTGTCATCGAGCAGAAAACACTGCTCGGTGTCGAGGTACTCGACCCACGGCAGGTGATCGGTGAAGCTGGGGTTGCGCGCATACAGTGCGGCTTCATCGGCCAAGGTGGCGCGAGGGCGCAATGGATGGCGCCAGCCTTTCCACGGGGGAGTGCGATTGCCCGAATCGCCGCTACGCACTACAAGTCTTCCTGACGTTCACCCGGCAATGCGTACTGCACACGCTGGTAGAACGGAAAGACGGTCGAGTAACCCGGAACCGGTGCCTGCTCGGTACCACTCAAATGCGGATACACGTACAGCACCAGATCGGGATTGGGCAGGCGAGGGAACAGGCTGCGGATCTCGTTCGCTGCGGTGCGCGTGTACGGTTCCTGGAGAGCAACGGAGAAATCTGCCTGGGCCAGCGGGCGGCGTAACGCCTGCCGAGCATCTAGCAGTTGCTGCTGAGTGCCTTGCGAACCGGCATCGTTCCAGACGTCCAGCATGTTTTGCTCGCCATGGGGCAAAAGCGTGTCCTTGTCGGTGGAACACCCCGCCAGGACCCAGCAGAGCACGCTAATCCAGGTCAGGCAGAGAGGCATGGTCTTTTTCATGGCGAACGCTCCGGCCCTTGGGCTCGTAGTCGATGGTGATCTCATGGTCGAGGTGCAGTGCGACCTGTGCGGCCGGTGGCACGTACACGGCAGCAAAGGCCTCGCCATACAGCTTGTTGACCCACTCGCGGATGTCGCTGACCCCACCGCTGAGAATTGAATTCAGTGCGCTGTTGCCACTGCTGCTGGTGACCCCGAGGGTACTGCCGCCCGAATTGATCACGCTGCTGTTGTTCTGCTCATCCCCGAGCAAGGCAGCGACACCGGCGCCAGCCGCGGTGATCAGGCTCTGGCTGCCGAGGTACTGCTGGGCGTTCGAGCGGCGCTCGCCAGCGATGCAAGGAATGCCATACGGATCGGACAAGTAGCCGAGTCCACCGCGGATCTTGTCGGTGTTCGAGCTCTGGGTGGTGGAGGCATTGCGGCTGGCGACCGCCTTCGGCTGCGGCACCGTGCGGATGGTGCCATCGGTAAACACAAAGGTGATCGACTCGACCTGTCCGCGTACGCAAGACAGGGTCCAGTCACCGGACGCCGTGCCGCTCATCACGGCCCCCGCGACGTCCGGCAGGTCGATGCCGTTGGCCGTCAGGTTCTCGGGGCCAACCAGCACTTTGAAGGGATAGGGATCATTCACGGTGCCGTCCACCGGGACGCGGCCGATCAGCGCGGTCATGGCGACTGAGCCCATCAGCGTGGCGTTTTCGGGAATGGTGTAGACCGGCTTCGCGCCTTCGGTACGATCAACCGATCGCGTCAGGTCACGTCCACCCTGGGTGACGGCTCGCAGCTGTTTCTGGCTGCGATCAATAGCGTTATCGTTCAAGCCCTCCAGCGAGTTGAAAGCGGTAGGCAGACTCAGTGCGGTGGATGACTTGGTTTTGCCTCGGGCGTTGGTGGGCGGAGCATCCGAGGGTTCAATCCACTGCAGCGCATCATCAGCAGGATGCCGCCCGTCGAACTGGGCCCCATCGCCCGGTCCAAGCCCCAATCCGATCGGCATGTCCTTGCCTTTGCCGGTCAGCCCCGACAACTTGTCTTGCAATTGCGTCAGCAGGCCACGGGCCTGGCGACTGTCTTGTTCTGCTTTGAGTCGGGCCTCGTTGGCTTGTCGGCGGCCTTCGTCGACCTGCTGGGTCACACTGCCAAGCGCCGTCTGGATACGCGAATCAACACTGTTTTCCCGCTCGCGCAGGCGGTTGTTCTCCGTCTGCAGTGAATCGTTGTGTTTCTTCAAACCGAGCATGTCGCTGCGCATGGCCTTCACCTGCCCGACCAGGGTGGCGACCGTGTCGCGTGGGGTATCGCCCGCAATGCCGAGCGACTTGGCTTGCTCGGCGGTTAACTGAATATTGCCCTGATCAACTGGGTTCTCTGGAGAGGGCGTGCTGCCACCCGCGACCCAGCTTTTCAGGATGATCAACACCACGGCCAGAAGCGCAGCCGGTACCAGCCATTTGAGCAATGCGTTAGCTTTCATCGTCAGCACCTCGCGCAACGGGCGGGAGTAGCACGACTTGTTCGAGGCCGGCACCGCGGGTGACGAGGTAGGCGATCGTGGTGTCTTCAGCACTGCCGACAGGCCCGAGGAAAGCATGTTGGAAGGCCGCAGCGAACAGCTTGGCCTGAAGCCGACGAGGATCGAGATGCACCGTCTCTGAACCACGATTGCGCAACTTCACCGCCGTTACCCAGTAATCACCGAGTCGCCAGGCGGCGATGGGTGTGCTGGACACGTTTTCCGTCGGCAGCAGGCTCGGCAGTTCGGTGTGCCGCTTGAGCGGGACGCGGCGTACGCCGGGTAGGGACTCTACGGTGCGCAGCGGCGCGTACAGGCTTTGCGCGGCATAGCGCGTCAAAGCGACCGGGATCGGAGTGCGTTCTGGAGCCGGGGCGGCGCTCGATTCAGCCTCGGTAGCCTGCACCGGAGCATTCTTGAGAATACGCACGGGCTCCAGCGGTTGATCACCAGGCGTGACCGCGATGTCCAGGAGGATGATCTCGCCCGTCGTGACCGATTGCAGTTGCAGTCGGGTCGGGGCAATGGCTTCCGACGCGCGCAGGTACAGCGTGCCGCCAGTTGATTGTACGCGCAGTTTGCCGGTCAGGGTTGAGGGCACGCCGACTCGAACAGCCTCATCGACAAAGACCACCCGTTCCTGATTGATTACCAGCGGGACCGCGAGGGGTAGGCGTTCCCAGTGCATCAGCTCGACGGCCTGCGCTGCAACTCCCCATGTGGTCAGTGCGACGGCGAGTCCTAGGGTAGAACTCCGCTTCATGGCTCACCTCCAGGCAGGGAGATTTTTTGCGGTGTGCCCTGATAACAATCCAGCGCCAGCCCCCATTTGTTGCGCTCTGGATCCAGGTCAAAACGCACAACGCGCAATGGATAGCGCACCACCACCCGTTTCACCGGTTCGGCGGCGTAATATTCATCGGCATTGAGGTCGAGCTTGACCAGCCAGCTGTCGCGATCGAGTTGCTGCACTCTGAGTTCCGGATCTTCGCTGTAACCTCGACCCAGAATTTCGTAGACACCACGCACCCGCTGGCGCAGTTCGCCAGCGGCCTTGCGGTACTCGTAGTCGCCGTCGAGGAAGGCCTTGCAGGCGGGTGTCAGGTAAGACTGCAAGCCATAGATGGCGCGGCGATAATCCTGCTCACCATCCGAGGGCCAACGGTTGAGTTGGCCAAAGATGTACAGGGCAAAGGCATAGACATTCTCCGAGGGGATATCCCACCACTTGCGCGTGCTGCCCGAGCGCAGATCCGGGGGGACATGCACGGTCAGATCGGTCGGTGTCGAGCGCCAGCCGTACCAGAGTCCGGCACAGACCAGGGCAAGGATCATTACTGCCAGACGCAGACTGAAGATATGGGCCTGTTGGGCATCCACCTTGTTCCGAAATCGGCTCATGGCTGCCACCGGGACAGGGCAGGACGCAGTCGGCGCGAGCGGCGAACCGTCCAGGCGCCGGAGTGGAGGATCAGACTGCCGCGACCCAAGCGCCAACGGCTGGCCAGTACCCATTCGAGCTTGCGGTACAGCCAGGTCTCGGGGCGGGCTCGTTTGGCCCGCCGCAGTAGCGTGCCACCGGCCAATAGCACCACCGTCATGCCCGCGATCATGCCGGTCGGCGCCACGGCAATGGAGGCGGTGGTGATCGCCAGAGGGATGCCCAGCAGCAGACCAATGACGGCGCCAGCGCCGAGCGCTACCCACATCTCATCATTGGTCAAGCCGCGCAACACGGCGGGATCACGGTTGAGTCGCTCCGGTAGAAAGACCAAGGTGCCGTCGGCAAGACGCTCGATAGTGTCGTTCATGCCAACCTCACAAAATCGCGGCGGCCTTGGTCAGAAACCAGATGATGATGACCACCAGCAGGGCACCGATACCGACCACTGCACCCAAGTCTTTCCAGGTCTTACGCTGGTTCTGCACGTCGGCATAAACGGTCAGGGAATGCCAGGCCACGCCGAGAAAAGCGAGTAGCGCGATCAGCAGGCCGAGCAGGATGCCGCCGTCGTAGGCGTAGTTTTTTATCGTCTCGATCAACCCGGAACCTTCACCGCGGGAAGGCGCTTCCATGGTCGGTAGCTCGGCAAAAGCTAGGCTTGGGCCGAGTACCAGGAGCAGACCGATTAAGCGCTGACTGGCACGATCACGCAGGTTGTTTTTCAGGGGGACAAAACACTTGAACATGGCGGTGATCTCCTGGGTTAGGACAGCGTGAAGAACATCAAAACCAATAAGGTGATAAGTGCACGGGCGGTACTGCCGCCAAACGCGCCGAAGCGCACACTGCCTGTCGCCCATCCCCGGTAAGCCGTCCACATCACCCAGGCACACCAGAGCAAAGCTAGGACCAGAACCAGGGACAGCCACAGTGTCGAACTGCTCTGCGCCGAGAAGCCGGAGGCGTTTTGGAAGGCTGCGGTCTGGGCGTCGGTCATGCTCATGGCGAAGGCTCCGTGGACGGAGTGTCGAGGCGGTAATCGCCGACCAGTTCGCTGGGGTCGCGGGGTTGAGCGCGAGAGGGGGACAGATAGCCCTGCACGCCCTGGCGAATACGTTGGATGTCCTGAATTAAGCGGGTGTAGTCGAAGCGATAGCGGTTGTCTGGTTCAGAGGCACTGGCTGTCTCAGCTCGTGCTGCAAGGCGTTCGATAATGTCGAGCTGCTGCTGGATAAGGCTGAGCTGCTCCTGCTCATGAGCCGAGGCGGCATAGCCGCTGCCATGGGCGATTGCCAGCGAGAGTAATAACAAGCAGCGAAAGACGGTAGTTGGCATGATGCTGGCCCATGTGGATCTGGGAACAGAATCAAGTTAGAGGTCGAACAATTCCGTAAGAAACCTGAGGTGTGATGGATCGCTTTTTTCTCTGCGAAAGCTAATGGATAACAGGGTGTGGATTTTCGCGTCCGAGAACCTAATAAAACGCGGCATAGCGCGTACCCCACCAGCCGAAAGCCGGAATCCCCATGGCTAAGGGTTACATGGAAAAATGCCCTGGAGATAAGGTCCTAGATTATAAGATGGCGTCCTATAACTGCATCTAGATCCTCAATGGATGCCTCCTCAGGTAAGGATTCCATCTCGCGCGAGATTTCAGACAATTTGCCTTGAAGGAAAGCCTCCTCTAACACTGGGAGATCAAGGCGCTTCCGAAACAGCATCCTATCTTGAGAAAGTTTTGCCTGCGGTAAACTTGAAGCGGACCATGCTCCGATGCGTACACCTGCGTAAAGAGTTCGTCCCTGAAGCAGGCCACATCCTCCAGCCAAGCATGCATAGAAGAACATAACATCCGCATCTTTCCTGACAACTATCGGGCTATCGCACGCCACGTCGTGGACGATGGAAGCCCGTCGGTAGTCGCCCGTGTAGGGGCTGCCGACTGTGGACCAAAGAGCTGCCGGGATGCTCGCTCCGTTAACTACCGAGTCCATTAAAGCCGGCCAAATCCTGTTGTTTGGGTCAGTATAAAAGAAATCCTCCAGTAGCTTCATGTCACGGTCAGCCCCTGTCTCATCGACAAGCCACTCAGTTTTTGGATTGCCTGAAAAGTATCCGTAGTTCGCCATATGAAACTCCTATAAAGAGATGCTATTGAGTCGGCCTTACGCTTGTAGTCACCATTAATCGAAAGATTGAAACGTAAGTAAACACATCAAGACCCAGGGTTTAGGCTCATGTACTGCCTACGGGAATGCTCCGTAGAGGGTCTTTACTGTGACAGCATTAGCTAAGACGATGCAGTATGGACTGTCCAATGGTCGCGCTAAGGATTCTCCGAACAAGTCCTCAAACGTGATGAGGTACGCTCTAAACTTGGACCACTTAAACACATCGCTCGACTGACCACTCTGTTCGTGCTGTCGAACCTGTGGGTGACTCAAAAACACCTAGTGGGTATGGGCAGGCGCGTCTGTGAGCGGGAAACCGAACTGAAAAGCCCGGTCAAGAGTCGCTACGTGGTGTCCACCCACTGAAAGGTGCTGAAATCCGGTTTTTTTGCGGTTAATTGAGTGCATAACCGAAGTTGCTCGGAGTTTCCTTAAGTTCTCAGAGAAACTTTTTGAACGTCGCGGCAGTGATTGCAATTACCATCCCGAGGAACACCGCACAGGGGAAAAAAACGGCTAGTGGATTGATCGAAAAGGGCAGGGATAGGTAAATGACCCAGGGCACAATCAGTAGCGGTATCACGGCACGCTTGGCGCGGTGATAGACGAAGCTACTTTCTCGTCCCGCCCCGAACTTGCGCAGATCGCGGCGCATCAAACCATCGACCAAACCGGTGAGCGCGGCCAGCAGAAACAAGGGTGTCGCCAGGACCAGAATGCTCAGACGCACCACGAAGGTGAAGGTGACATACACCGCCGCCAGCACTAAATCCTCAATGCTTACGTAGAGCTGATTGATCCAGCTCCAGAAGTCGTTGCCCTGGCTCGACACCCGCGTCTGCTGGGCAAAACCTGCAAAGCCGGTCTTGACTAACAACCACTGATTGAGAAAATCCAGCCATTGGACAATCGTCTGTCCGGGTTGTTGGATGAGAAGTGAAGATTTGAAGTGCTCGCTGAGCCAGCCCAATTCACTGGTTAGCATGGCCTGACTATGCCGCCAGCCCTGATCACCCCAGAAGAGCAGCAGGCCCGCGAACTCGATCAGGATCGAGAACAGCAACGAGGCTATCAGCAAGCCGATGATGCGCAGCATTAGGCTGATGGCTGAGACGATTAATCCTGGGCGCTGGATCGGTTGTGGCGGCATGTTCTGGGCTGAAGTCGCCATTGTTCACTCCATTGCGCGCTGCAAAGTTGATGTCGTCACAACGCCTTCTGGATCGTTCTCTGCTGAATCGAAACCTGTCGCGGGTACGGACTACCCCACCTGATCCAGATCGAAGTGTGTTGTTGGGCCGCCACCGCTTGCGTTCCACCATTGCCCCGCTTGCTCGTTGTAGGTGGTCCGCATTCGCTGGGTGAGCTCCTGCAGGTCCTTGGGCATGGCATCGTCGTTGGAGGGTTTTGGCAACGGCATGCGGACTTTCCAGAGCTGGCCACCGGCTTGGAAGGAGAACATTTGCCCTTTGGGTAAACTGACGATGTGGGCAGGCTCGATCAACGGCACGCTGGTGCTGCTGACACGGTCCTGTGAGGACGAAGTGAAGTCCGTATTGGCTTCCGGATCGGAGGTGTCGGTGGCACCCGACACCAGGGTCTTGGTCAGCACGTTGACCTTGGGCAATTGCTGAGTGAGCAGTTCAGCGGTGGCGGTTTCGCGCACCCGCAGCATCTGCAGGGTATTGAAGTTGCCAATAACCTGGCCAGCTTTGGCGCGGTTGCCGATACGTGCTTCGATATCGCTGAGGGTCTGGGTGTAGGCGGTGACCTGGATACCGGCACCGCCGCCCTTGTTGATCAGCGGGATGAATTCATCACCCATCAACTCGTTGAACTCATCGGCGTGGAGGTTGATCGGCAACTTCTCACTGCTACTGCCCGATGGGGGGAGGCCATGGTCAATGCCATGTTTGTAGATGTGCCCGGCGACCGAGACCAAGTCGGCGAACATGGAGTTGCCCACAGCGGCGGCCACCTCGGCGTCGGTCAGTGCATCCAGACCGACGTAGACAATGCCGCGTTTTCGGATGATCTGCATCCAGTCGAAGATCGGCCGCGGGTCATCCAGGTCGGTGTAGTTGGGGGCCAGTAACTGGGCGGTCTTGCCGGTGGTGAGTTTCTCCAGCAGCGGTAGCAGCGAGGCGACAATCTTGTCGAAGTAAGTACGGTCATAGCGTACCGCCGAACGCAGTCCGTCCAGCACCGGATCAAATACCCGTTTGGCCGCCAGGTACTGTTCGATGGCCACGACGCGCTTTTCGCGTCCTACCATATGGCGGGGAATGTTTTTCTCGGTGAGCCTGCCTTCAAGCTGGACGATCACTTCCCACGCTTTCGGATCGGTCTTGGCGAAAAACTGCTGGGCGTATTCGATGAACAGTGCGTCGATGTTGACCACATGTCGCTGGATTTGCAGGTAGTCCGGACGCCGGCCCAGCTCGATCAGGGCGCGGGCGATGATGTTGACGAAGCGCCAGGCGAACTCACGAAAGGCCGCCGAGTTGCCTTCGCCACTGAGCTGCCCGGCGATGCGTGACGCCACTTCCGAGATGCGTCCGAAGCGCCCCACGGCGTTGTAGCGAGCGGAGATCTCCGGCCAGCCCAGATGGAACACATAAAACTCCTTTTCCCGACCAGCGCGTTTGGCTTCGACGTACATCCGTTTGAGCAAGTCGGCATCGCCCTTCGGATCGAAGACAATCACTACCTCGTGTTCGACGCGGTGTATGTCCTGGGTGATATACACCTCGGCGAGCCGGGTCTTGCCGACACGGGTAGTGCCGAGCACCAGGGTGTGTCCGACCCGTTCGCCCAGCGGCAGACTGACTTCCGTTTCATCGGGCTCGACCCCATGCAACAGTGGCGAGCCACCTACCGGGGGCAAAGGCCGCAACGGATTGAAGGCGCTGTCCCAGGCCGTGACACGGGCCAGTATCGAGAGTGGAAATGGTGCATGCTCCAGCCGCCGTTCGAGTCCACGGGCCAGGCGGTAGCTGGTCGGTTGGTCGACATAGTGGGCGACCGCCGGATCCTGGGCCTCGACCAAGCGCTGGGTGTGCAGGCGGGTCCAGCGAAAGCCTCGGCCCATGAACAGGCGCCTGCGGCTGACCGGTATCTGCCGGCTGGTCAGCTTGTAGCGGGGTAGCCGACGGATATTGCGCCGATAACGCAGCACCTCCCAGGCTTGTCGCAGCCGGATAAGGCCGAACAGGACATAGGCCAACGCTGCGACCAGACCGATCTCGGGTGACAGCGCCACGGCCCAGGGCGAGTACACGCACAACACCGCGGCAGCGATACAGATTGCTACGGTATACAGCTCCACCGCTGGCCGGAGCTTGGACTCCATCGCATGCTCGGCCATGACCTGGACTCACTGTTCCAGTGAGGTGGCAGTGATCAAGACGGGATAGTGCTCAATCTGCAGGCGGGTGGCGATGTCGTTGCCATTCACCGGCAGGATGGTGATGCCCGGAGCGGCTGCTCGAATCCGGGCCAGGGCTTCATTATCGGCCACTTCGATGGCGAGGCCAGCCGCGCCCATTTCCTGCAGTTCAGCCGCGCGTTGACGCAGCCAAGTCAGCGACTGGGGATCCTCACCGACCAAAAAAAATGGCCGCAAGCCCGGCATGTTCAGGGCGCGAGACGTGATCTGACCGGGGCTCAAGTGGGAGCTGCGGACGGGCAGTATCCAGGCTTCATCGGCAAACGTGGACAGGTCCGCATGCACGGCCCGGTCAGCCTGAACTCTGTTATTTATGGGCAGGTCTGTGGCTTGGAAATAGGGTTGGGTGACGTTGCCAGCCGGATCCCTGACTACGGTTGGTTTCGCTTGGGCGACAGGTGCCAAGAACAGGATGAAATAGCAGGTAAGGAATATTCGCGTCATGGCGGTGTGCCCTGTTTGAAGGAGACCAGCAACCGTTCGAGTTGCCGGGTAAATCCGGCGCGGTAACTCGCCGCCAGCGTTCCTCCTGCCGGACGGTGATAGCGTCCGGCAGCTGACACCCAGTCACCGGTGACGGCGTGATGCTTCTGCAGCAGCGCGGCGGTCACGGCGAGATTTCGGTAGGGATCAAGGGCTTCGCAAGGGCTGGAAAAACGTTGTCCGTGGTAACCCAGGTTGGTTTGCCCGAGACCGGCATCGACCCGCTTGGCGTCATGTCGGGCGAGTGCCTGAAGCAAGGCGTGACAGGCGGCCTGGCGAGTGGCGAAGCGGTAGGGTGTTCCGGCGATGTTCAGGGTCCAAGGCCAGGGCAGCAGTCGACCACGGACGCGGATACCACTCTCCTGCAGGGCAATCGCGAACAGCACCGTAGAAGGGATGTCGGCGTCATGCGCCGCCAGTTGGTAGGCAGGAGGCGGAAGTTCGTCAGCCTGGACGGCGAGCATTGTCAGCATGAGCGCAATACCACTCAGTCGAGGCGTTGCCATTGTCCATTCACCTGTTGAAATGTGGCAGGCAATGGCCCCGGGGCTCCCAGGCTGAACCAGCGACCACGGTCATGGTTCAGGGTGATCTGCCGGCGTTGGACCTTGGCCGGATCAACGTCTGCTTGCCGAGCCCAGCTACGGACGCGTTCATCCTCGCCTTGGCTGCCCACCAGGTAGATATCGAACGCCGTATCACTGCTTTGCAGACGCTGCGCTTCGGCGGTGCACGCCGGGCAGTGGTCCTCTACAAACAGGGCCTGGCGCGGCACGACCGATGAGCTGGCAGGGGACGGGGATGCCATGCCCTGGATCGGCAGCAGCCCGGGAAACAGCTTGGCCCAGGCGGCGGTGTAAGCGTTTTGGTAGGACAATTCGCGCTCGGCGCGTTTGGCTTCCAGCGCTACCTGCAATTCGGCGTAGCGCTGGCGCTCTTGGTCGGTCTGGGCCTCGACGCCGAGTGCGGTCAACGGATCGAGATTCGGACTCCAGAAACCACGCGGGCCGGCTTGGATCTGTTCGAAGCGTGTCCACTCCTGCTCCGTGAGACCCCAGCTTGCCGCCTGTTCAGAGTGCGAGCGCCCCAGCGGAGTGGACTGTATGTCCTGGTTCCGTGACGGTGTCGTAACAGAGTTGCCCAGCACAGCACCCGCGCTAAGCAGTGAAACGAGACAGACGACGGGGGACAGTAGTGCTCGGTTCATGATCACTTCTCAAGGGAGGAGCACGGTCTGGTCTGGCTGAGCGGCCACCGCGAAGACGGCTGAGTTCGGTTCCAGCACTTTCAGGTGCCAGGCTCCGAGCTGCTCACCGCTGTGCAGTAGCCGGACATCCGTGAGTGAGTGACTGTCATGGGGGGCGACCGCCAGAAAGCGCTCACCACCACGAGACTCGACACTCAACACCGAGAACGGTGGCGATAGCCGGGCGGGTTTGGGGCGAGCGGTCTTTTTCGGTTTGGTTGCGGAAGGCGTCGACGGTGGGGGGGAAGGCTGAGTCTTGAGGTCCAGGAGCTGCTGCTCGACGTGCTCAAGGCGTGCGCGCAGCGCTGTCAGGTCTGCCTGGGTGGCGCGGGCTGCGAGACCGTCGCGCAGTTCCTGTACCTCTTGCGCCCACTGATCCAACATCGGATCGAGGGTATTGGCCTGTTGCTCACCAGTATCGACCATCTGCTTCAGGTCTTTCAGCGCGTACTGAAGCTTCTCCTGGGCGTCCTTGAGGGCGCTTGAATCACGTTGCAGGGTATCCAGGGTTTGTCGGTATTGCGTGTTCTTGCTCTGTAGTTCCGCCACGCGCTGATACTGGTTATACAATCCACCACTCAGCCCGGCGGCCGCCAGGCAAAGCAATCCAATAATGAGGGTTTGAAACGTCGAGGCTTTCATGGACGTGCCTCCGCCTGATGGGATGAGCTTGGTGTGGCCCGCACGACGCCGGCCTGCGTTTTCTGCTGTTCGAAGCAGACCGAACGGCTGACTTCATCGGTCGTGAGTTGCCAGGCGGGCCCAGCTAGCACTTGTAGCGCGTTGCGCAAAGAGAGCGGGCCGAGCCGGTAATGAGCTGCGGGCAGGGGCCGAGTAAAGAGCACCCTCACCGACGCAGTAGCGGGGCAGAGCGAATAGCCCGAGCGTCGCAATACGTACTGCAACGCATCCTGCACCGAAGGACTCAGACTGGACGGGATGCTCACGTCAATGATTTGGGCAAGAAGATCGCGTTGTTCCGTGGTGGGCTCGGTGCTGACCAGCGTGTAGCGGCCATAACGAAGTTCTGCCGGATGGCTTTCTTCGGCTGTACCCCTCGAGTGCGGGGTTTGATTGGAGCCACTGCCGATTTCTGGATGGGGCGGTAATGGGGTGGGGATTTGCGCGGTGCAGGCGCTCAACAAACCCAGTAGGCAGACAGGGGTAAAAAAACGCTCCATGGAAAAAACCTCATGTCAGATTCAGTGCAGAACCTGACATGAGGTGAAGGAGCGATTCAGTGAGAAAGTTGATTCAAAGCGGGTCGTGTTAAAGCCGAGCGCGTTGTTACTCATCAAAAATGGCGAGTCTATCCAAGACGGTGGCGTCGGGGTCGAAGATCAACAATCGCACATCCGCCAATGCCGCCAGGTATAACACCGTGACCAGGGCTTCCGGTGTGCCGGCGTCGAGTTGCTCTTGTCTCAAGCTTGAATAACGTTTGCCCTCAATGTTCAGCAAGTTCTCGTCCGTCCATGGTGTGCCGATCAACTTGCAACCGATGCCGCAGCAATCCGGCAACGCGAAAAGTTCGAACAAAAGACCGGTTTGCCTCGGAGCGGAGTGACTGACCCACCCTTCCAGATAAAACATCGCTTCTTCAGGAAGGTGTGCGGTACTGATCTCCCAGGCTCGACTGTAGTGTCCCGTTTCGAAGCGCAAGCGATGGACCATGGCTTGTGCCTCTTCCAGGGAGTACAGATCGCCGACGTGATGTCGCTCGTTGAGCATTTCGCCCATCACGGCATAGATCACGTGGCGCACCAGACCGGTGGACGGGCAGCGTTCACCCAACTCATCCGGAATGGATTGGCCTTCGCTGATCAAAGCAAAATCGTCATTGAAGATGCAGGGGAACAGTTGCAGTTCATCGTCGGGCAGGTGGATCTGTGAGTCGTGCACGGTTCGAAAACAGGGAGGGCAGGTGTTTTCGTAGGTGATCAGTAGCAGCCGTTCGATATGCAGATGGTCGTAACCGCGAGCAAATGGGTTTGAGGCCGTCAGTAGGGCTGGGGCTTGGTGTGTGGGGTTCATGGGCATGCTCCAGAATGGAAATGAACAAGGCGCCCGTAGGCGCCTGTGAGGGTTAAAGCCAGCCGTACTCGGCAAGGGAGAGAGGACGACCTTCACCCACGATGAAGTGATCCAGTACGCGCACTTCGATCAAGGCCAAGGCCTCTTTCAGCCGTGCGGTCAAAACGCGGTCCGCTTGGCTGGGCTCTGTACACCCTGAGGGGTGGTTGTGAACAAAAATGGCGGCCGCAGCGTTATGCGCGAGGGAGCGCTTAACGATTTGGCGGGGGTAAACGCTGGCGCCATCAATGCTGCCGTGAAAGAGGACTTCGAATGTCAGCACCCGGTGCCTGGCATCGAGAAAGATCACACCGAAGACTTCATGCTCTTGTTGCGCAAGGTGCAGTTTTAGGTAGGAGGCTACGGCGTCAGGTGATGTCAGGATTGGGGCCGCGGGTGAACAGCCGACGATCCAGAATATGCAGCGCTTCGTCGATCAGCTGGTTTTCTTGGACAATGCGATCAGCCTCGAAGTCCGAGGTCTCAATCAGTGTGAGTTGGGTGCTCATGGCGGTACCTCCGAAGGGAACAATCAGGGGTACACGCCCGAGGGGAGTGGTATCCCCCAAGGTGGGTGTGGAGTCGTGGGCGTTAGCCGATGGCGCGCTGTTTAAAGCCGAGTGAATCGGTGGCGTTGACCGTACAAGGGCGAACCACAACCATCGCAAGGCAATGGAGAAAAGGCTTTTATTCCCCAGCCGGTTTCGGGATCGAAGTCGGCACTGATGGGCATTAACCGCACCAGTCCACGATGGATGCCGGCGATGCGTTTCTCGATTTCATCTGTCGTGTAGTAGAGCGATAACGTGCTGTAGTCCTCGTAAGCAGCAGCGAACAGGCAGACGTCGCAAAGCCAGAAGGATTCCATGTTGGTTCTCCTTTGCGGGTTGAAGACAAGGCGCTCGAGGGAGCGCCTTGATGTGGAACATCGTGAACTGTTCAGGCGGACTGAACGGTACGGGTGGCATCACGGCGGGCCGTGCGCGGAGTGGGTGGAGATTCAGGTTCAACCCGAGCCTCTATTGGGTTTCCGATATCCTCAGCTTCGGCATCAGCCGATGGTGCGGATGACTCACTGTTTGGCGCTTGCTCAGCAGGTGCTGTTGCTTCCTGCCTGGCGGGCGCTTTGTACTCGAACGTGCCGTTGACCTTGATCCAGTCAATGAACAGCAAACGACCTTTCAGGCTGGCGCCCGGTTGACCTTGTTTATCGCCTTTCTCGTAGAGAAACGGATCGATCCACAGGTCGCCGATACGAAACGACAACAAGACCTTTTTCTCGACGTTGACGGCGTCCATATAGAGACGAATCAAGCGTTCAGCTTCACCCCCAGCGACTTTGCAGTCGAAACGGGTGTACTCCACCGCATCGGTGGCGCCGTGCAGGGCTGCAATATCGCAGGCCATGAATGGCTGGCCGCGGCGGACTTGTACTTCACGAACACGGTTGAGGTAGCCGATACCGACGGTGTGCAGGTTGAAGTAAGTGGTTGCTTCTTGGGGATGGTTGGCGTGGGCCATGGTGGTTCTCCTGTTTCAAGGGAAAACGGCGGCGCACAATCCCTGACGGGGAAGTGAGCCCCCGTCAGGGTGGGTAAGATGAGCAATGAACGACTCGCCACCGGCAAGGCGATGACGTTCAGAACGATGCGTCTGGGAGAATAGCGGTGCAGCAGAGAAACGTCTGCGGTAGTGATCCGCAGGCATGGGGTAGTGGGCATTCATCACCGCTGAAGCGGTAACCGTGCGAGCTTCCGAACGCTGATCGCACTTGGGTAAACCACCACGAACGTGGCGTAGCCTTGAAGGTTCAAGCTACCTGGGCTGGGCTGTCAACGACAGCGAACCACGCCCTTTGTATAAGCCTGTCACAGGGGAGCGTCAAGACGCTGCAACCCGATTTTTTATGGCCGGAATACGGTGGCAGTCACTGGAATGAGAAAAAGAAGAGCTGGCCTGGTGGGTCACCAGGCGAGGAATAGAAAAGCCACCTTTGACGGTCATACGCAGTCGAAAAGCTCCTCGCAAAGCTTGGTTTAACTGCGCCTTGATTCGTCAACCGACCCTTGTCGTGGCCTGGGTCGGAACATGCTGGCACGCATCCGCGCACAAAGGGTGCCCCGTGTTTCCCCGGGGGGCTCCGGGACTGAATACGATCGCCGAGGCGGATGACCGCTGTTGCCTTGTAGCGGCAACAGTGGTCATCCGCCACCACGATCAGGTCGAGCACAAAACGGGAACGAAATCCCGCAGAGGAGAAGGCTCCGAACTCTAAGAGTCTGACCGAGCTGCCCGGAGCGAATCGGTCTTGGGTCGCCGTTGGCGATGATCCTGAGGCACTACAGCAGAGAGGGTGGGACGACGTCAAGGCAGAGTGCGCCGCCTCAAAGACCCCGGTATCGGATGCGAGTGAATGAACTTACTTGTTGGCGAGATGAGCGGCTAATTGTTCGACGGTTGCCAAGATAAAGGCTCGGTCGCTTTCTTTCAGACCGTTCAGCAGACCCGCGATCATCTGACCCTGGTCATTGGGACGATTGCTCGACTCCGTCAGCAGCTCATCCATCCGGCAGTCGAAAATATCCGCCAGTTGCATCAGCTTGACCACGGAAAGCTCCACTACACCCCGCTCTAGGCGCGAGATGGCTTCGCTACCAATCCCCAAGCGTTCAGCCACCTCTTCCTGGGTCAGATTTCGCTCGGTGCGGTGCTTCGCGATCATGCGCCCGATTTGGGCTTGGGTTGGATGTTTATGTGCCAAGTGATGAGTTCTCCAGTTCAACCCGAATGGTTGAGCAAAGACCCGTTGACATGAACATCCTTAAAGGTTGAGTATCGACTTATTGGGTTGTTATAGTGACTTAAATAGCTGTGTATCGCGACGTGGTTTCTGTTCCGCCAGGAATCAGAGTCCAGGGTGGTCAGTGAGAATGAACGGTCTGATAGGGCCAAGCTGAGGGATGGTTGAGCATGGAAGATGAGAGCAAGGACGTCATGGATCTGATCTGGGATCGAACACTGGAGCTGTTCATCAAGATCCATGATCACCCGGATAACCCCGAACACTTCGACAGCCTTGTCCATTGGCTCAACGAAGATTCTGTACACCTGCAAGCCTTCAACGATTTGGGGCAGATATGGATGGCAGCAGGCATTGCTTTGGCCCGTGAAATTGGACAACCCTTAATCGACTTAGAGAGGGATCAGTCGCCGTTGATGATGCACTGACCACTACATTGACCCCAATGCTTATGTTGATCTCCAATGGCGCGTTATGGGCGAGGCGTATCTTTTTTGATCGGGGCAGTGCCCTTGCAGTCGGGGTAGTGGGAGCATGACCAGAACGGCCCTGATTTCCCCTTTCGCTTGAGCATTGAGGCGTAGCAAATGGGGCAGGCCGGGCTGGTTTCGACAGGCATGGCTAAAGTCAGTGAGCCGCAGTGTGCGACCAGTTGCGCTATCCAGTTTGCCTGCTTGGCGACGAATGCATCCAGGGTCAGACGTCCCGATTCGATTTCGTCCAGAGCCTGTTCCCAGACTGCGGTCATACCCGGATCTGCAACCGCTGTTGGTACCGCTTCGATCAGGGTATGGGCCGCCGCCGAGGCCATTAAGGCGCGTTTTTTCTTCAGCAAATAACCGCGATCAATCAACCCCTTGATGATGCTGGCTCGCGTGGCTTCGGTACCGATACCGGTGGTGTCCCGAAGTTTCTGTTTCAGGCGTGGATCGTTGACCAGCTTGGCCACATTTTTCATCGCCTTGATCAGATCGCCCTCAGTGAGAGGTTTGGGGGCGGCGGTGCGCATGGACTTGAGTTCGACGTCGTCCACTGCGCACCGCGTACCCTGTTGCAAGACGGGTAAGACTTGGGACTTGTGATGGGGCTCATCCTCCTCGGTGTTTTCGTAGAGCAAGCCTTTCCAGCCCGGAACCAGGATCTGTTTGCCAACAGCGGTCAATCGCTCTGCGCCGCACTCCAGTTCGACCTGGGTCCGATCAAACTCATGGTGCGGAAGAAATTGCGCGAGGTAGTGGCTACGGATCAGTTCGTAGACTTGGCGCTCTTGTTCAGACATCCGCGCAAGGTTGGCCGACTCGGTGGTGGGGATGATGCCGTGGTGCGCGGTGACCTTGGCATCGTTCCATGCCCGTGACCGCAATGATCGATCGAGGCTTGCGAGTGCGTGCCGCAGTGCGGGATCCGTTTTGAGCAGGGCATCGAATACCGCAGCTACCTCGTTGAACATACTTGCTGGCAAATAGCGGCAATCGCTGCGCGGGTAGGTGGTGGCTTTGTGGGTTTCATACAGGGCTTGGGCGATGTTCAGGGTTTCCTGGACGCCGAGTCCCAGCTTGCGCGAGCAGATCTCCTGCAGGGTGCTCAGGTCGAAGGGCAGGGGCGGCGCTTCGCGGAAATGCTCAGTCTGCAACGAGAGTACCGTGACGGACTTCTCGTCGGTGATTGTTTGGACCGCGTGATGGGCAAGCGCCTGTTGCAGGCAACGCCCCGACTCGTCCCGTCCTGAGCATGGCGGTAACCACGACGCGATGAATCGCTGGCCCATCGACGATAGGTGCACTTCAACGTTCCAGTAAGGAACCGGGACAAAGCTGGCAATCGCACGATCCCGATCGACCACCAGACGTAAGGTGGGTGTCTGGACGCGTCCCACTGACAACACGCCGTCGTAGCCCGCTCGTCGACCAAGAAGGGTAAACAAACGACTGAGGTTCATGCCGATCAGCCAGTCGGCGCGGCTGCGGGCGAGGGCGGAGTGGTAGAGTGGGTAGGTCTCCTGACCAGACTTCAGCGCGGACAGTGCCCTGCGAATTGACGCCTCGTTGAGTGCGGACAGCCAGAGGCGCTGAACAGGGCCTCGATACTGGCAGAGCTCCAGCAATTCGCGGGCAATCATTTCACCTTCGCGATCGGCGTCGGTGGCGATGACGACGGTAGCCGCTTCACTGAGCAGGCGCTTGATGATTTTGAACTGGGCCGCAGTCTTGGGTTTGACCTCGACCTGCCACTGCGCGGGAATGATTGGTAGATCATCCAGCGACCAGTTCTTGTACTGAATGCCATAGGCTTCGGGTGGGGCCGTCTCCAGCAGGTGGCCGATACACCAGGTGACGGTTGTCTCGGGTCCGATCAGGCAGCCATCGCTGCGCCGGCTGGCTCCGAGCACCTTGGCGATGTCACGACCTTGGGACGGTTTCTCGCAGAGGAAGAGGCGCATAGAACTGCTCCGGATTGAGTTCGGAGCAGCGTTGTTGGAAACAGCGGTGGCGAGATATGAGAAACCTGAATGGCAGGTTCCTCATATTATTCGGTGAGGACCAGCTTAAATGGTTCGAGGCCGCTAGCCGGTTGGCGCGTGGGCAACAGGGTGGGGCGTCCCGAGCAGCGAGTAAAAACAGCCCAGCAACTTCGCGCAAAGGCGCAATTTTTATGTCTGAAGTCTGTCAGTCCGTCGGTGGTTGCCCTCTGCGCTTTCTGGATTTCGACGCAGGTGAACTGGCTTGTTCTGTGTTTTTCCCAACGTGTGTCGCCGATGCCTCCGGTTCACTGGAGCGTTCCCGCATGACTACGCTGTGCACCCGGTGAGGCAGGATGCCGACGCGACGGGCCTCGATCTTGAAGGTCACCCGCGCGTTATCTTCGCTGTCCTCCCACTCATCGCGTACGGTGCGGCCTTCGACCAGCACACGCATGCCTTTCTGGTACAGCGTGCTCCAGTGTTCAGCCTCGCGGTGCCAGAGCTCAACCGGCGCCCAATAGCCGCCTCGATCTTCATAGCCGCCCTCGCGTGGCACGGGGTTGTCGAAGTACACATTCAGCCGTAGCAAACGCCGTGGCTCGTCATTGCCTGAGGCAAATTCCTGGAACTCTGGCGCACTGCCAATGTTGCCTTCGCCGACGAAAAAAGTACTCATCATGATATCTCCACTGCTGGTGTGAACTGGCGCAGCAGCCGTACGGCGCTGTCCATTTTGATCGCGCAGGTGGTGGCCTGGCGGTAGAGCGAATGCACCACGCTCATCTGCAGGTTCAGTGCAATGCGATCGCATTCGAAACGGTGCAATCCCTCGCGCACGACCTGCGACAGGGCGTTGTTGCAGACCTGGCGTTCCCAGACCGCAACCCCCATACGGGCAAAATCACGGGTGCGCCAACGCAAAAAGGTGCTGCTCGCGCTGGTGTTCTGCAGCACCAATCGGATATCCAGCAATGAGTACGGAGGCTGTCCGGCCTGCTGCACCACAGCCTCCATCAGGTGACATAGCTGCGCCTCGGTTTCCCTCGCCACCTGCGCCAGACGCTCCAGCTCCCCCTTACCCTTAAATGGCTTTAAAAGGCCTTTTAGGGAGGCTGCGTGTTCGAGCTGCCGATAGGCATCGGGTGTCAATGCTTCGAAGGGCATTGGTTGGGCTGAAGTCAGGGGATTCATGCTCCGTCCCTCAGCATGTCCACCGTTGTAGGTAGCTCTCCTGCTTCCTCTGCCAGCGCATCATTGTCATCCACTGGCACAGCACTACGACGAATGATCGGCGGCGCGAACTGGGAGCGGCGATGACCCTCAAGAATGTCCATTGGGGGCAAACCTAACTTCTCGATGGCCGTCAGGGCACGGGCGTTGTTCGCCGCCATGTCATCACGCGTGACGCCGGCATGCCGATAGCGTTGCGCTTGGCCGAATAGGCTGCGCAGCAGATGGGCACCGTCGTCGATCCAGGCTTCCATGTCTCTGCGACCGATCAAGGCGGTGTGATGGGCCAATAGCGTACGACGCACCAGGGTGTCGTAGTCAGTCAGCAGGTAGACCGCCAGAAAACCCAACTGGCTGCCGATGTATAACGGCAAAGTGACGGGGTGGATGTTGAGGTTGTCGCCCATGTCGATCTGTGTCGGTAGGTCCTGCCTGATCCGATCCAGCTGTTGGGTCAGTTCCAGCATCCCAGCCTTGGCCTGCATCAGTTTTTCTTCGAGTTGCACCATGGCCCAGTCGGCATAGGGATCGTCCTGGGCCGCGGTTTGTTTGATCAGGTTGGTGACACTGATGTAGCCGGCCATGCCCATGATCGAGTGGACACCTTCGCGTGCGGTTCGACCTTGCCAGATACGGGCGGCGTGGTGAGTGTGCAGGGTCAGGGTGATGCTGCTGCGCAATGAACCCAGATTGAGTTGATAGTGGTCGGCCACGGTGTTGTCCTCGCATTGGCTTGGACGGGAACGTTGCGACAGATGAGGGTCAAGGGCAGCCAAAAAGCTGAATGCGGTCTGTTCGGTTTGAGAGGGTTAATTTCGGAGACGTTCGTGAGTGATGCTGGTGGCATCATTTCCAGGGATGGCGATGGCGATGGCGATGGCGCTCGAATTGCGCAGGTTCGGCCCTTTGCGATCCCACAGTAGAACTCAGTAGATTTGATGCCACTGGCATCAAATCTACTGAGGTCCAGGGCGTTTGCCGCGCAATTGGCGTAGCTCATTCAGACACGCTTGGGCGAGGGCGGAGGCAGGTTCGCCCTGTTTTCGGGACGGACGTGACGGTGCTGTGAAGGGTGTTTCTGCAACGGGTGAGGGCGCTGTCTGAACTGCCCAAGGACGAAAATCGCCGTTCAGTGCGCGCTGGATCAGACCCATCAGATACGCCGCTGGCTTGCGGATACCTCCTGCCGTACAGCGTGCACCCGCTTCGTTGAGCACCGCCTGACGATCCGCGGGTTTGAGCTTGTTCAGCGCCACGGCGACGGCCTGACGTTCGCTTGGACGCAGGTGCAGCGGATCGGGCCAGTGCAGGTTATCCACCGCCGGGGTCGCGCGCGGTACAGTACAAGTACTTTCTTTTAATACAGTACAGGCGGCGTTCGGATTCCGAACTGCGCCGGAAACACTGGCGTTCAGGCCCGGTTCGGAATCCGAACGAGGGCCTGCACGATTCCGAACGAGGTGATCTTCCCCCAGTTCGGAATCGTGCATGCTGGCGTCGATCGCCTGATCCAATCCTTGATGCATCCAGTGTTCGCCCCAACTATCGAGCCGTGTGGGTAGCTGACCTAAATCGATACGGGTGTCCTGTCGAATTTCTTCCAGCATATTCTGAGCGACAATGCGCACAGCCTTGGTCGCATGACCGAGGGCATGTCCGACCAGCTCGAGGTAATCCTGATCCAGTTCCATGGCTTCGGCGGGGGTTAACGGCTCATCGTGCAGGACGTACAGAGAACCTTGCAGGCGCCCGCTGAGCTGATCGCGCCCGCGACTCACCAAGCTAAGCCAGCGCGTCAACCTGAGCATCGTCAACACGCGAGCGATGGTTTCACGTGAGGCTGACGCGCCGTAGGGCACGCTCGAGAGGTAAGGCTGCAAATCCTCATAGCGCGGTGTGATCACGCCCTGGCCTTGCAGCATGAGTCGAAATACTTGCCAGGCATTACGTTCCAATGGCGTCAGCCGATGATCCAACAGCAGGCGACGCGGCACGACTTCGTGTGATTGGCCACTGAACAAAAAGCCAGCCTGCAGCGCCTGACTGGACGGTTGTTCAGTGGTAGGGCGTGCGGGCCAGCGTTCACTCAGTTGCTGGGTGCATTGCTGCAGGACACGCTGCCAGCGACTGGAGAGGGGAGTGTTCATGTTTCGTTGCTGTACTGGTCGATCTGCTGCCAAACAATGGTCAAGCTGATCTGTTGCTCCTCCGCCAGCATCATCATGGCGTCGAGCTGATCCTCGGTACCGTCCTGAGAGCGTAGCTGGCACCATCGCTGCCAGAGCGCATGTTCCTGCGTTTCGCTCAAATGCTGAGGGCGGCCCTTACGGGTTTCTATCTTGAGTAGCCTTCGGCGCAGGGCGGTTTCCGAATGCGCCAAGCCGAAGCATTGATACATGATGGTGCTGCTGGCGCCGAGCTTGAGCGCGCGGTTGATCAAGCGCTCATTCTGCTCGTCGCGTTCGGCTTGCTCGATCAACCGATGCAGCACTGGCGAGTCAATCTTGACCTCAACCCAAGGGACGGTGGCATGGGCCAGGCGAGACAGCGTGGTGGGGGGTAAAGATTGCAACAGGTAGATATTGTCTTCACTCAATCCGAGTGCTTTGCAGCGTTGCAGATTACCCTGACGCAGCTCATGCAGCACCTGGGTCAGCATGGCCTGGTTGAGCACATTGAAGGACAGGCTCATGGCAGCTCCTTCGGTAAGTTGTCTTCAGGGGTAAGCGTTAAGTCGATCAGGCGACGGGCCAAACGAATCAGCCGATACAGCTTGATCAACAAGCTGTCGGGCAGTCGCTCCAGTCCTATGTCCACGGCGGGATGATCTGTCAGCGGGAGTTGATAGACCCCCAATAACAATTGGCCGAACAGGGCTGAGGGCAATTGCTTGCGATCCTCCCAGTTCACGTCGTCTTGAGCGCGCAGCAGGGCCAGGAGCAGTAGGTGAACGCCGGTCTCGCGAGGTGCTGCAAGATCAAGTCGCTCGATGTTGAGGACGAAGCCTAAGCCAAGCTGCTGTTCGATGATGCTCTCGGGATGTCCGGCATAGGCCGCCATTTCCCGTGCCAGTCCGGCGATGGCTAAACGCAGTTGTTCGGGGCAATCCAGTGCTGGTGCAATGGTCCAGAGGTCGTTGGTCGTGCAGCCCTCGACGCTCGGTGCTGTTTCGGTGGCGGTCTCGCGATCGATCTGCTCGCGAATCTGTTGAACGCGTGACGCAGGGCTGACCGCTGATACGACATTTGTTTCGGGCAGTGTGAGCAGCTCCTCTCGCGCTGTTTCGGTTTGGGTTCTGGTCTCAATTGATTGGGGATGGGACTCGAAGGAGGGCGGTCCTGCCGCAGCTTCATCAACGCTCGGCAGATGGCTGTTCTCCGAGGGCGTGGTGACGACAACGCCAGGCGTCGAGATGACCCGTTGGGTGTCGCTCAGTTCCAGGGACAACATACGGTAGGACTGTCCGAGCAAGCGGCTCATGCGTTCGAGCAGTTCATCCTGGATTTGCTCAAGATCGAAGGACTCGGGTTCGGCATCGAAGTAACTCAGGGTATCGAGCCAAAAATCAGCGAACGCAATGGTGGCGGTTGGATAACGGTTCCAGGTTCGTTCGGCCTGGCTACGCAGTGCGATCAGGCGTTCTATCTGGGGCTTACCCAGCCCGGCATACAGCGTTTGCGGAATGGCGGGCAGTAGGTGTTCGAGGGTGTCGAGCATCCGGCTGATGTGTGACTGCGAAATCGGATAACCACCAGCCGCGAGGCGTCGTGCCAGTTCACGTTGCGAGAGCCCAGCCCCCTCTGCTTCGAGCATGGTTTTGAGTTTGGCCACGGCCAGCGCACGCTCGATGAAGGTGAGCTGGCCATGCAGATCGCTTTCGGCCAGATGGCCGAGTAAGGCGGTGATTTCATTGCTCCAGGGCCGGAACAGGCAATGAATGCGGAAGAAACGCTCGTCGCGGGTTTCCTGCCACAGTTCGCCGAGAATCGCTAAGCGCGTATTACCGCCGTTGCGGATGATGAAAAAGCTTTCTCCTGGACGGCGGGTAATCGGCGGCGGTTGATCCAGCCCGCGTTCGCGGATGGAGGCCTTGATATCATTGTAAAGCGGATTTCGAATGAAACGCGGGTTGTGTTCGTAGGGCCGCAACTGCTCCAGAGTGACCAGCATCGGCGTGTCAGTAAGTGGGTCAGACAGTCGCTCCAGTTCTGGGCCGCGAGGGAAGTGGTCCTGGTGCAGCTTATCGGTGATCTGCTCCTGACTGAGCTTTTTCATCGGAACAACCTCGGTTAACGCCGGTTGCGCAAATGGTCACCGACCTAGAACTTGACGATCTCGGCAGTGCCCGAACCTTCGAAATGTCGGGAGAGCTCTGCGAGGAACCAACCCATGGCCGAGCGCCCACCTTGCAGGCGAAAGACCACGGTGCAGTACTCCTCGCAAGGTGGGTGGTGTGGTCGAATGGAGGGTGGAACGATGATGGGCAGTTGATCCAACATCAAAAGACTCCTAGCCAAACGCTGTTGGCCTCAAGGTCGATCAAACCTAATGACTGGGTGAGAAATGTGGGCTTGGTGATTTGTCTCATTGAACCTCCGCGCATCTGGTCACCGTAGAGATCGCCTCGCGCCATTCCGGAAATAACTCAATGGCCAGCGCTTGCATGGTTTCCATCGCGGATGGCGAGCGTCGTTCGCGTGACTGGCGCACCTCGATTCGGTGGACCGGTAGGCCAAGGGAAGCGGCATTGAGATAAGCCACTCGGTCTGGAACTACGGTGTCTAGAACCGAGATGTTGTTAACTCCAGTGAAGGTCTCGCGCAGGCCACGGATGATCATCCGTGTGTCCACTCGAATGGTATTCACCTGGTTCAGTAGCAGGCGCAAGGGCGGCGGTGGAATGCCCAGATGACGGAATGGTTCGAGCTCACTGAGCAGCTTCAAGGTGCCGCGTCGCAGTTCGCGGGCGGCGAGCATTTCCGGGGTGATGGGAGAAAGGGCGAGATCGGAGGCGAGGATGGCCATCTCCAGCAGCACGCTACGTGCGCCCTGGGTGTCGATCAAAAGCACGTCATAGTGGGGGCTGAAATTGCCGAGCAAATTGTGCAGACGCAGTCGCCCATCAGGGGCATGCAGCAGCATGGTGCTGAGTCGGGCTTGATCGTCGTTGGAGACGATCAGATCGAGCCCTGTGATCACCGTCTTGGAAACAATCTGGGCAGGAGTTGCTAGGTTGAGCGCAATGAACTCGTACGCACCGGCAACAGCCTTCTGGTTCAAAACGTAATAGCTGGAGAGGGTGGGCTGGCTATCTAGGTCCAACAGCAGAACGCGCAGGCCTGCATCGGCCAACAGACCGCCGAGATTCGCGGTCACCGTTGTTTTACCCACCCCACCCTTAGTGGAAACCACTGATACCACACGCATCACATCAGGCCTGCGGGTCTAAGCGCTGAGTGACCCACTGCTCGATTTCCAGCGAGTCCCAGCCTACAGCGCGTAGTCCAATGCGTTTGGCTTGAGGGAATTTACCTTCCTTCATCAGGTTATAAATGTGTGCACGTTTGAAACCGGTTTTCCGCTCCACTTCGTCACGCCGCATAATGTGGCGTTCGATCTGTGGTCGAGCTGTTTCATCGTTGGGGGAGGGTTGGCTGGACATAGTGGTCACTCCTAGCGCCAGTTGGCATTTGGTGAGAAGTGACTTGGATTCAATACCAGAAAATGTGCCTAGTCATTGCAATGCAATTGACTTGATTGCGTTGCAATCCTTACCGTCTGGCTTGACTAAGACTGCGTCGGGCCGCCGCAAACTTTTCATCCAGTGAACGCTTGCTCAGCCCGGGAACCTCGCCGTAATGCGCGGTTATCGAGTCGACAATAGATGCCTGGCTATCGAAGATCGAATGACGCCTTCCGCTTTCAGAAGAGCCAAGCATGGTATTGACTAGAGCACCAATGACGTTGAGATAGCCGGCTTTACTCTGTCCGCTTAGCTCTTTTGCCGTGTCGGCAAGCGAGCGTAGATTTTCTCGCTCTAGTCCAGCAGCTGCCAGTTCTGCCATGACCTCCTGGAGCTTTGCCTCGGTAGATTTTAGCTGCACCTGTAGGGCGTCCCTATCAGCTAGCAAAATTAGGTATGTGCCGTAGCGTATCGATTCGTGGTCAGGTGTGATTTCGTGAAAAAGAAAAGAAGGACGCTCATCCGGATAGTGATGAAACATCCACGACTTAAGGTCCGAGTGCCGGATGGTCAGCAGTTTGAGATCGACAGGGGTACCAGGTGAAACGGTGATGCCGAGCAGCCCATAACGCAACTCCTGGTTTCGTACGGCATCCAGAATTTTCTCTAACTTCTTGTATAAACAGGGCCATTGGGGGAAGGCCGAGATGAGGCGCTCAGGGTAATCCCACGTCAATTCGAGAATGCTAGCTTCGTAACTCATCAAGCCACACCAGCGTATAGCCGCTTCGATGGGCCTGTAGAACAGCTTCTCATCAGAGCTATAGGGATTAGGTCTGTACATAGAGGTAGCCTCCTATTAAAGGGCAGACCCGCTAGGTACAGTCTAAAGATCTATTGAAGTGACCTAGGCTTCCGTGCGGTTGCTGTCCAGTGTCCCAGATGCTGAACAAGTATTTTCCGTTCTGATTGAGTTGATCAGTCACTTTGGAGCAGCTTGATTTAACCAACGGTTCAACTTTGATGAGGCATGCAGCCCCGTATGTCCGGGCTTACATAACGATGATGCATCGGGTCAGCCGATTTTCCCTACTGATAGTCGGCGCCTGTGCGAACTCATATTGGTCATGTTCATCAACAAGCAAAGTAAATGCGCAAGCGATGCTGTCGACTCTCTCCTTTATTGCTTCTCCTATTCATTCACCTTTGTTATGCCTATGATGTGGGCGCCTACCCGTGCCATGCGTGGTGCGGCTAATCGAGCCGCCCACCATTTTGCCGTGCGTGCTTGATGTCTCTCGAGGGTGGAGCTCCGAAGCGCCGGGCATATTCGCGACTGAATTGAGCGACGCTTTCATAGCCTACTCGCAACGCGGCGGTGTTCACGTCTACCCGCTCGGTCAACATCAGGCTGCGCGCGGCTTGCAGCCGTAACGATTTTTGATATTGAACGGGGCTGGTGCCAGTCAGCTTGCGAAAGTTGTGATGCAGCGTAGAGCTGGCCATGCCTGATAGTGCGGCTAGCTCGGCCACGTGCAGCGGCTTGTCATAGTGATGCTTCAACCATTCAATGGCTCTCACGATGCCCTTGTCTCGGTAACCATCACGAGTGACGCTGCGCAACCACGGACCCGCCCCACTGAGCAGCAGCCGAACACATATCTCCCGCTTGATAAGGTTCGACATCATTTCTGCTTCAAATGGCCGTTCGATCAGCGTGGCGAGTCGAGCGAACGCGTCGAGCAGCTCACTTGACGCCAATCCGGCTGCGAACCCTCGCGCTTCAGATGTCATTTCTTTCTTTGGCGGTGCCTGGGTCTGGATCACCTCGTTGAGCATGGAAAGATCGAGCTTCAACACGATAGATAAATAGGGGGTCTGCACGCTAGCAGCGGTAACGCGAGCCAGTGTCGGAATATCAACCGATGTGACGAAGAACGCCCCTTGCCCGAACTCACAAGCCTCCTCGCCGAACGTGATCTCCTTCACGCCCTGCAGAATGATCGCCACGCAGGGCTCATAAACGCAGTAAGTGGGCGTACCCAGTTCGGCCATTCGATAAAAGGTCAGGTCGGGAATCGATGTTCTGCAGACCTCGTTTAAACCAATCTGCAGGGTGACTTTTTCGATAAGCCGTCTAAGTGCCTGGAGGCGTTCGCTGGGCTGAGCGGGTTCGCCCAAGTTCAGGGAATGCACATGGCCGAAACCGAACTGCGAGAAGGAACCGCTCGTCATCACCTGCGCCCTGTTAACGGAGTTTTTGAGTGTGATGAGAGTGCGTGCCTAGCACAAGCTTATCGGCAGGATTATGCAGAAAATATGGCGTATTAGGCTCACCCGGCAATCCCTCGTTGTTCTAATTTCTAGTATGAATGCCGGCTTCGATGAACCCGTGAAACCTCAGTCGCTAAAGGAAAGTTGGATGGACAGACGAGATTTTCTTACCTATTCGGCCGCTGGTGCTGTTGCAGCCGCTTTGCTGCCCGCATCGAGTGTCGCAAGTTCGGTGGCCATAGCCTCAGCGCCCCTTTCACTGACAGACCCCGGAAGCGTAATGCGTACGGAAGGGCGGCTCGGGCGCGCAGACCTGCCTCTCAGTGTGCCCTCACATACAATGAGATACATGACACCTCAACGCTTAGGTATGGGTGGGACGCAGATCGGCAATATCTTTGCGCCGATCAGCGACGAGCAGGCGGGTTTGGTTCTGCAGGCGGCTTGGGGCGCGGGTGTAAGGCTTTACGACACTTCTCCGTTCTACGGGTTTGGATTGAGTGAGTATCGTCTAGGCCGCTTCCTGCACGGCAAAAATCCAGACGACTATGTGGTCTCCACCAAGGTCGGCCGCGTATTGACGGCCGCTGGTGGCCAGCGTGCAGACCATGCCATTTGGAAATCGCCGGCGCCCTTCAACTACCGATATGACTACACCGCGGCAGGCGCGCGTCGCTCCGTGGAAGACAGCCTGCAGCGTCTCGGGTTGCCACGTATCGATATCGTTTTTATCCATGATATCTCGCCAGATAACACCGAGCTGGAAGGCGGCTGGGAAGCGGCGTATCGAATTGCGCGCACAGGGGCGATGGTTGAGCTCGAAAAGATGCGCGATGAGGGGCTCATTAAGGCATGGGGCTTCGGAGTCAATACACCGAATGCCGTGGTTCAGGCACTGACCAATGATGACCCGATTCCCGACATCGTGTTGCTTGCCTGCCAGTATTCCCTCCTTGACCATGGCGATGCGTTGCGCAGCACCTTTCCGGCTTTGAGAAGGAAGGGCACCAGCGTCGTGATTGGAACACCACTGAATGATGGATTTCTGGGAGGTCGCAGCCGATATAACTTCAGCCAGCATCTACCTGCCGGTGCGATAGAGAAGCGCGCGCGAATCATGGCAATTGCCAGCCGACATGGCATCGACATTCATACTGCCGCCTTGCAGTTCGCAGCGGCACATCCGCAAGTGTCCGCGATCATTCCGGGTGCTCGTTCGGCGGGGCAGATCGTTTCCAATGTTCAGGCGATGAAGGTTGATATTCCAGCAGCCTTTTGGGAGGAGCTGAAGAGCCAGAGCTTGATTGATGCTCAAGCACCGGTACCTTCCTGAGTCGGGGCTACGCCCGTGCTACCTGCTGATGTGAAGCCATCGTCGCCAGCCTCGTTATGGTCGGACGCATATGCCAGCTTCGCCGACTGCAATGGTTGCTGGGCTGGTACTGAGGGCGACGCTTGCTGAGTCGAGCAAGCGTGCGGCATAAAGGCAAGCCGACATACCGCACGCGGGGTCATTGTCATTACTCGTCAGAGATGTCGATCGTTCTGGTTTCGGCTGACAGGTAGACGCACAAGGCAGAGATTGCTGCGAGCGCAACCGTGTAGACCGAGATGGCGTAGGGCGAGCCATAGTGGCTGAGCAAATATGCGCCGACGATAGGCGCCGTGCCGCCCCCGATGATGCCACCGACATTGGTGGCCATGGCGAAACCAGTGAATCGTGCACTGGGCCCAAATGCCTCGCCGGTGAATGAAGCCACAGCACCGTATACCAGGCCGTAGCCAATCATGAACAGGCACGAGCCCAAGACCATAGGTAGGAACTGGCCTGTGGAAAATAGCTGCCAGAAGGGAAACGCGACCAGTGCAGTCACCGCGAAGCCAATCAACATCATTGTGCGTCGACCAATTCGATCAGCCATTGCGCCGGCGAAGGGTACAACTACAAGGTGCGTGCAGATAGCTACCATCGCTACTGAGAGCACAAACGCATTGGAAAGGCCCAACTCCTTCTGGCCATAACTTAATGCGAACACGGTAAAAAGATAAAAGGTTGAAAAATGACAGATGTTCGCACCTGCGACCAAAAGTAGCTGCTTAGGGTATTTGGTAAACAGGCGCATGGCAGGCGATTGGCTAGCCCCCTCAGCCGCAGCGCGTTTCTCAACGGTCTTCTTGAACACTGGAGACTCGGGAACCTTAGACCGTACAAAAACGCCGACAATCAACAGAGCGATACTGGCAATGAATGGAATGCGCCATCCCCACTTATAGAAATCCTCCGTGGACAATAAGCTGCTAACGATAAGCAGCATTCCCGCCGAGGCGATGAAGCCGAACACCGGACCAATATTGTTGATGGCTGTATAAAAACCTCGTTTTCGCCGGGGCGCATGCTCAAGTAGCATGAGCACTGCACCGCTGTATTCTCCGGCAAAAGCGAAGCCCTGGATGAAGCGCAGCACACACAGCATAATGGGCGCCCAGATTCCTACGCTCGCGTAGGTAGGCAGCAAGCCAATACCGACGGTGCTCAAGCCCATGATAATCAGCGTGAGGTAGAGCAATTTCTTGCGGCCTATCCGGTCGCCGAAATGTCCAAGCACCAGCGAACCCAGTGGCCGTGCGACAAATGATATGGCGAAGGATGCTAGCGAAGCGAGTCTTGAGACGGCTTCATCAGTGCCTGGAAAGAACAGAGGGGCGAAGATCAACGCCGCCGCGGTACCGTACAAATAGAGGTCATAAGTTTCTAACGCTGTGCCGAAGAGACTTCCGGCAACAACATTTTTCATGGATTTTTTCTTCTCATCATCAACATATTCATGATGAGTCTCGATGTCACTTGAAAGTGAGGTTTGCATAGTTCCACCTGTTGTTATTGTAAATATGCAAGCGTGCTCCTGTCCTTGAACGGAAGTTAGCTCCTACCTGTGAGCGCTTTTACGAAGTAGTCTTGGTCACCCATCTGCCCGCCTTTCAAAGCGATTTCCAGGTTGTCCAAGTACGGTTTGTTTGAGCGAACCTGGCAGAGGGGCGCGCCGGGAGAGAGATCAGATTTAATGACCAATGCATCAGGGTCGAGAATCTTGGTGATCTGACTTGACGTATCACCACCCGATATAACCAGTCTTCCGAGCGGATACGCCTTGAGAATTTCCAGAACGATGTAGCCCATTTCGACAGCCAATTGCTTACCGCCGCGGATCTTTGCCTCGTCACGAAGCAGGCCTTTGGCGGTCATCGCTTCGATCATCTGTTCGATTCTCGGGTCATCTGGACCTTTTGCCGTGTGGATCAGCACGGAGCGCTCGCTTTTGAGGTGCGCTAATGCCATCGCCACCACATCCTGGACCATCCCGCCTTTATGGGACTCTGCGATGATTGCTGCTGCATCCACACTTAGTTCGACGAATCCACTAGAGATTGCGGTATCGATTTGAGCGCGACTTAACGGGGATGCACTTCCCGAGATGACCAGCACTTGCCTGGTGGGCTTCAGCGGAGTGACCTGAGTTTGGCAGGCGTCTATCAGTCCTACCGAATGCCAGTGCTGCGTCAATCCATATTCAACGCCCGAGGAGCCAACTACGAATAGCGGCGCCTTGCTGCTAGAGATCTCCGTAAGTACCTTTCCTGCGAGGGTCATATGTGCTTCGGTAGTGCCGTCGATCAGCACCGAGTCATGGCACAGGGCGGCTTCGCGAACCAGGGAAGCCAGGTCGGCAGCCTGCTCCAGCTGCAGAATGTCAATCTTGGCAATCGATAAGTTTTTTTGCCTGCCAATATGGACACTCAGATCCCCTTCTCCCATAGGCGTGATGGGATGGGCCCGCATGATAGGATGGCGGTCGATCCGGTGCACACCGTGGTCGGTCTTGGACAACGCAAACAAATTGCCAAAGACGCAGTAACGACCCAGGGCCGGGTTACCCGCGATGATTGGCACCCCTTTTACCCCAAAGGCGCATGATGCGAGCTCAATGACATGGCCAATGCTGCCCACGTCGGGAGCGCTGTCGAACGTGGAGCAAACCTTGTAATGCACAATATCCGGGGACAGGCGCTTGATCGCTTCAAATATTTCCGGGAGTACTTCATCCATTTCAGCATTGGACAACGCACGGCTGTCGCCAGCGATGCCAATAGCGTCAAAACCGCCCAGCTCCTCTAGCAGCTCGGGCGATGGTGGCGTCAGGAACAGTGCACATCTTAGGCCTGCTGCGGTAAGAACCTCGAGAGCATCGGTCGAGCCGGTGAAATCATCACCGTAGAACACCAGACGAAGCTTGGGCGAATGAGGGTGCATGATTTATACGCCCCCAAACTTCGCCAAGGCGGCGGTTAGTGCAGGCCTGCCCTCAGCGTAATGTTGAAGCGGTATGCCCTGAGTCGCAGCTTCCCATCCTTCACGCATACTCTGAACGCCGGCACCGATACCTTGTGGGTGGCCGATAATGCCGCCGCCAGCCAGATGCATGAGGTCCACCGACTGCAGCTTTTCGAAAAGCGTAGGCGCCTGCCCAGCCCATTGGCCGGAAGAGAAAACCGGCAGGACCGGTTGGACGCCCGAAAATGGGGTTAGGCAGCTCAGTGCCGAGGCAATGACTGAGTCATCCGGCTCCCAGAATTTGCTCTGAATACCATTGACGTGCAGATGATCGATGCCAGCCAGGCGCCAGATTTTCTGATAGGCCTCAAACGAAAAGCCAAGCTGTGGATTGCGGGTAAAGGCTCCCCAGCCGTTGCGATGGCCGTGAATGGGTAGTTGGGAATGCTTACGGATGTGCTCGACTCCCGAATGCCCAATCCAGTTCAGGCAGAGCATGACGCAGGTCCCTCCCGCCTCCAGCACGGCGTCGTGGCGGCGAAGCATTTCATCAATGCTCCCAGAAATATTGATCGCGTACATTGGCATCCTGCCGAGGCGGTCTGCATGCTTGTGCAGAACAGGCATGACAGCATTTAACCGCGCATTGAAGGATGCATACGTTGGGTCGATCAAGAGTTCATCATCTTTGAGAAACTCAATCCCGCCGGCACAGAGCTCATCGGCTATGGTAGCGGTCTGCTCAGGCGTCAGGCCGATGCTGGGTTTAATGATAGTGCCAATGATTGGACGGTCATGAACGCCGCACAATTTACGAGTCCCTTCAATACCGAACTGTGGGCCCAAGAACCCGGCGGCAAACCTCGCCGGAAGATCGACATCGAGCACTCTCAAACCGCTGACTTCACCTAGCTCGAAAAGGTTGCCGGCAATGGTGGTCAACAAGGCAGGAATATTCGTACCAATATTGGCAGTTGGAAAGGCGATTTCAACTTCGCCGCGGTAGAACGTCGCGGAAGGATTGTGCCTATCCAGGTAGTCGCTGTGTAACGAAGCACTGGCGACCGCTGGAAGAGACTTGACGGACACCACTCGGGCCCGTGAACGCTGTTTCAACTCTGCTGACTCACCGGGCAAGGCAATGAATGTCCCGCTGGACTGCTCGCCAGCGATAACCTCGCTGACTCGTTCAATCGGGTAGCTGCTCTCTACGAAAAAACGGGCCGTAAACTCTTCGCGTCCGGCTGTTAGATCGATCATTTAAATACCTCGGCTCTAATTGTTTTTTATACAGACTGGCCGCCTTAGCGAGGGTGGCCCTCACCCCCGAATATACATTGACCCTGCTGGCGTGCTAACGATATGATTTCCTTATAAGTTGAGAAAAACTCACACTAGGTTTCTGGCTAGGCTAGCGTTTTAGCCACCACGGCCTGCTCATGAGGTGCAGTACATGTCATCCCCCCCACGGCCATCTCTCAATGCACTGAGAGCTTTCGAAATGGTTGCGAGGAAAGGCACCTTTGGCGAAGCCGCTGATGCGCTTTCCGTGACTCACGGTGCTATCAGCCGACACATTCGGACGCTTGAGGATGTGCTGGGGGTTGTCTTGCTCACACGTAATGCACATGGCACTAAGCTGACCCCCGAAGGCGCGCGTCTTGCTGCCGGCTTGAGTCGCGCATTCAACTTGATCCAACAAAGTGTTGAAGAGGTGCGCCCTCAGCCGCTAGAACTGTCATGTTCGGCGTCCATCATGATGCACTGGTTACTGCCGAGACTTGCCGGGCTGCACAGTAACTTTCCGACGATGGAGCTGGGCTTGAGAACAGGACATGGGCCGATCGACTTTGCCCAGGATGGTGTCAGCGTGGCAATACGCTTGGGAAGCATAGTCCCGCCGCCCGGCATCGCGCCGATCCCGCTGGCCAATGAATGGATTGGAGCTATATGCTCGCCTGATTACCTTAAGGCTTCAGGGGTGCAACAGGTTAGCGACCTGAACGGCGAAAAGCTGTTGGCTACCAAGACCCGCCCGCATGCTTGGAAAGAGTGGTATTCAGCTCTGCATATGCCCACAGCCGACCCACTTGAATTGGAATACTTCGAGCATTTTTATTTGCTAATTCAAGCGGCTAAGGTTGGCTTGGGATTTGCCTGCGTGCCGAGGCTCCTGGTACAAGCGGAACTGGAGAATGGTGCGCTGGTAGCACCCTTTGGCTGTGTTCAAGGTCCGGAAAAATTGGTGCTGTGGATCTCTCCCAACGCCAGAATGCGGGCCGACACAGCGGACTTGGTCAAGTGGGTCAAAGAAGAAATGGCGGCTGAATGATCAGCCGCAAAAGGCGTGCCTGGATTTAGCGCCCCCCCTTTGTTCGTGTCAGGGCTCAGATATCGCCAGCGCCCCACGCAAGGAAGCCACCATCCACGGGAAGGACAATTCCATTGACGTAAGCTGAGACGTCAGAGGCCAGATAACTGACTGCACCGGCGATCTCACGGGTGGTGCCATAGCGTTTTGCTGGGATGGCGCTGCTGTAAGCCTTACGGAACTCATCGCTGTGCAATTCTTTGGTCATCGGCGTATCGACCGGGCCAGGGGCGATGGCATTCGCGGTGATTCCGTACTCACTCAGCTCGACGGCCATCTGCCTCGTCAGCGCGATTACAGCACCTTTTGATGTGCCATAGGCCGTTCTGCCTTTGCCGACTGCGCGCATCCCGGCGACGGAGGCAATGTTAATGATCCGGCCGAACTCGTTCTTACACATGATGCGTGCCGCTAGCTGGCAGCACAAGAATGTGCCCGTGACATTGATAAGCATTGTCCGGTTGAAGACATCAGCATCAAACTCCAAGAAAGACATAGTCTTGGCGATGCCCGCAGAGTTGACCAGCACATCGCAGCGCCCAAACTCGGCCTCAATCCATTCGAACGCAGCGGACACCGAAGCAGGTACACCAACATCGATCTGGAAGGCATCGGCAGTGTGACCTTGATCACGTAGCTCCTGCGCGAAACGTTCGGCCTCGGTTGCATTGATGTCGCAGATGACTACATGGTGGCCATCTCTCGCCAGCGCACTTGCTGCTTCCGCTCCGATACCCATAGCGCCGCCGGTGATTACGGCGACTTTCTTATTTGTAAGCGTCATCGAGAATTCCTCTTTTATTATAGTTACCAAGGCAGGCGGTCAGTCGAAATCCTAAGAGGGGCATGTCGATTGCGCAACCGAAAAAAAGTCGCCAGGACGTCACAAAAACTCACAGCCGACGGCACCGGTTCGGCACCGTAGCTCATGTGCAACGCACTCTGACTAGTCGCTTAATAAAGGTACGAAGACGCATTGAGTTCTAGCCACTGCCGTACTGGAGTCCGTCAGAAATCGCCATTAGTGATCCGGGGCGAATGGCGCCACTGGAAACGGTAGCGCCGGTTGCAGGCATTCCTGCAACCCGGCGCGACCATCTCCAGCGTTGCGATCACCCACGGTATCAACGCCGACGTCATTCGCAAGTGGCTGCCGCTTTACGGGGATCAGTCAACAGCGGCGCTGCTGGCGTTTGTTCCTTTGAGGGCTTCGCCTAAACGACCGGCTGAGGCGTTGGCTATTATTGAGCTGTCCGTTGGTGAACAATCAATCACGATGAAATGGCCAACTTCCGATCCTGAAGGATGCGCACGCTTTGTCCGTGAGTTTGCCCAGTGATCCGCATCGACGCCATCTGGCTCGCCACTCAACAGCCCAAGCGCACGCCGTTGCCGCCGCAGTTCCCACGCACCGTAATCCATCACGAGCCGCCCCCCAGTGCGCCTGCGGCTGCCAGCTTCAGCGTATCGGCGAAGATGTCAGCGAGAAGCTCGATTACACGCCGGGCGTGTTCACCGTCAAGCAGCACGTGCGTGGGAAGTGGGCCTGCCGCAAGTGCGAAACACTGATCCAGGCGCCGGTACCGGCTTAGGTGATCGACAAGGGCATTCCGACCGCAGGCTTGCTGGCCCACGTAATGATGGCGAAGTTCGCTGACCACCTGCCGCTGTACTGGCAGGAGAAAATCTTCGGCCGCACCGGGCTGACGATTGCTCGCTCGACACTGGCGCAGTGGGTCGGGCAAACCGGCGTGCAGCTCCAGCCGTTGGTCGATGCGTTACGTGAAACGATACTTTCCCAGGGCGTGATTCACGCCGATGAAACCCCAGTTCAAATGCTTACGCCAGGCGAGAAGAAAACTCACCGAGCATATGTCTAGGCCTATTGCGCCACGCCGTTTTCGACACTCAAGGCTGTGGTTTATGACTTTAGCCCAAGCCGAGCGGGCGAGCATGCGCGTAACTTCCTCGGCTCCTGGAACGGCAAGCTGGTATGATTGTATCAATCATGTTGCGTGGTGGCGGCGCGTACGCATAATCGGCTCATGCACAACGATCTTGCACCGCATCTTGATATAGCCCTGCGCCATGCGCCACCAGGTTTGACTATCACACCGATCCCGCGTGTGGACATCTGCGTCGGACAAGGCTCTACAGACAAGGCGCCATGCCTGTATCGCTCGATGATCTGCTTCATCCTGCAAGGCTCGAAGCGCGTCGCAATTAACGACAATCTTCTGAGCTTCGGAGCGGACGGCAAGCCGATCTATGACGTAAATGGAGTCGGCCAAGGACGACAAATACGTCTTCCCTCTTAACTCTCTCAGCGCTCGTCATAGCCCCATGCATGATGCATCTCGCCTGTAAATGGTGGTAACACTCGCACATCAGAAATTAAAGCACATCATCTTGAAGTTCATCGCAGCGCCCCTGAGGAAAATGCGATAAAAGACGTCTGTAGCTACGCGCCTGATATCGCGGGAGTGCGGCTTTCTCGTGGAATTCGTTTGGGGAAGTCGGAAATTGACTGTCGTGATGTGTTAACGATTCAAAAACGTCGCTATCGATCAGGTTTCAGGCAATGACCAAGGGGTGATCGTGAAGGCGGGAGACCAGATACTTCCACCTGCGGACCACAATCATTGTGGCGACTGGATTCCGACCTGACATGAGCCTGCTCGCGGAGCTGCGTGTCGCACTCGATCCTGCTACCCAAAGCTCAGGTTTGCTTGCTCCAATGATTGATCCCAATGAACACAGCTGCGGTACGGTCAGAGCTCATGGCGCGGTAGAACTTGCCCATCCTGAGGAAGGTTTGTTCATTGTTGGGATTAAGAGCTATCGTCGGGCGCTTAGTGCGCCAGTTAAAGCTGGCGGAGGATAGTCGATGAAAGTTCGATACTGGTAAGAAATGGCGAATCAACCAGACCCCGAGTCATGCATGTTGCACCGTGAGGTGCAGGGTGAAGCGTTGACAGGGAAACCGATGGGCCAGCCATTGAGCCACGAAATCAGAAATTCGGGATGCCGATGCTGTTAAGCGAAGCAGAAGGCAACACGGAGCATGGCGTTATACGCCAGTCATGCTCTGATCCCGCGCGGTCGGAGACCCTGTGCACGTCGGGAAGTCCTTTGCACAGAAACTGGGAGATCTCAGCAGTGCCCGGTGCGCAAGCATCGGGCGGAGCAGGAAAGGCCAAAAGCCGTAACCCTGCTACCTACGCCGCCGAGAAGTCGGATACGTCCGTAGTACCTGAGAAGCCATCGAACAAAGGGTCTGGCCCTGCGGAGATAGTGGAGGAAAGGGACGTAGCCAAGGGAAACACCAACAAGCCTCCCGCGCCCCGGACACTGAGCCGGATCAGTTGCGCGTCGATGGGACTTGAAGGTGTACGTGAAGCAGCCCGAAGGAACAGGGGCATGCAGTTCACGGCTTTACTGCACCACATCACACCGCAGTTATTGGCGCAGAGTTTCTATGCCCTGCGCCGCGATGCAGCGGTAGGTGTGGACGGCATGTCGTGGCGGGAATACGAGGAAGGTCTTCTCCAGCGGGCAGCTGATTTGCACGCAAGGCTCCACGGTGGAGCCTATCGAGCAACGCCATCGCGGCGGGTCTACATTCCCAAAGCCGATGGCAGGCAACGCCCGTTGGGAAATCTGTGGGCAAGGCAGTGGCGCGAGCGCCACGCCCGTGGCGATGTGATCGTTGTGCGCTACGCGGATGACAGCGTGGTGGGTTTCAGGACGCAATGGCAAGCTCAGCAGTTTCTGGTGCAGTTGCAGGAACGCTTGGCCAGGTTCGGTTTATCACTTAACGCTTCGAAGACACGGCTGATTGAGTTTGGTCGTTTTGCTGCGAGAAATCGTAGGAAGCGAGGGTTAGGAAAACCGGAGACATTTGACTTCCTGGGCTTCACACACTGTTGTAGTACCAATAGAAGCGGTGGGTTTCAAATACTGCGCCTGACGGTCAAGAAGCGAATGCGTGCGACATTACAATCCATTCGGGTCGCTCTAAATCGCCGCCGACATGAGCCTGTTCAAATCGTAGGACGATGGCTTGGCAGTGTTGTTGGGGGATACTTCAACTATCACGCCGTGCCAGGAAACCTGTTACGTCTTGATGGTTTTCGAGTTGCGGTCTGCCGCTTATGGCGGCAAGCCCTCAAACGACGTAGCCAGAGAAACAGGCTTCAGTGGTCGCGATATGGACGCCTTGCCGACCTCTATATACCAAGGCCCAGAACCGTTCATCCTTACCCAGAGGAACGCTTCGCGTCACGTACCTGAGGCAGGAGCCGTATGCGGTAGTTCCGCACGTACGGATCTGTGCGGGGGGTGGCAGGTAACTGCCATCCCTACCGCGACCACTGGAGTGTCTGTTCCTGTAATTCATATGAAGATAACAACATATTCAGCGTCATTTCTACCACGTGCTGCCGCTTAGCCGCAGACAGCCGTGCTTGGCCGGTGGTGATTTGGGGCCAGAAAGCGAACTCCTTCAGCAGGGCGTTCGCTTGCCTGACGATCAGATAGGGATCGGCTGCCTTGAGTTTGTCGTCGGCTTGGGCAGCCCGAATCCAGGAAGCGAAACCTTCATCAGGCTCACCTATTTGGCTAACCATGTGCTGAGCTTTGTTGGAGGAGTGCATGGCTGTGGCGGTGACAAAACGAGCCAGGCCCTGAAAGCTGGAGTCATTAATGACGCGCATTTTCGAAACTAACAGTTGCTTGAGCTGTTCCCGCACGGGTCGATGGGTGCAATACGTCATGTCTAACGCTTTTGCACTGCTTGCCCTTAACTGCTGGAAAACCTGGTCGAACAGCTCTTCCTTACTCGAAAAATGGTTGTACACCGTTCGCTTGGAAACGTTGGCACTGGTGGCGATTCTATCCATACTGGTGGCATCGTAACCACTGCTCCGGAACTCGGTGGTGGCAGCCTGGATGATGGCTGAACGTTTCCGGTGTGTCAGTCGTTGGGCATTCATGGATGAACCACCCAATGCCAAGAGCCCAATCGCTGCAGAGGTTTTATCGGAGTCATAGCGGAGTTCTATATTGTGAACAAGGTTCAGAATATCACGATGTCATCCGGTCCAGTATGCCAAGCGCGCCGAAACCGCGACTCTGGATCGGACACCTTGATGGGTGGACAACGACCTACCCTGTATGACCCAGACCGTCCTCTACTTCGCTCTGACGCAAATTCCGTACAGAATGAGATCGATCGCCTCTGGCAGATAGTCGTTTGCAGTCAGCGTCTCCTCATCTTTGCCTGGGTGATTGATGAGCTCCCGCCTCGGCTGTGTGACGAGTATGTCGAAGATGATCGAGGCCGCGATGCGTATTGATTTTTCTTCGATTTCAGCTTTGGCGGCAGCCTGTTTCAGGATCGCTTCAATCAACGACAGGCGACCCCTCTGAATGGTCTCGGAAACCCGCTGATAGACCTCAGGCATTCGTTGAGCGATCAGGGCGAGAAGGCGTTCGAGTCCGATGACACTCGGCTGCAAGGAAATCGTCATCATTTCCCTCCCTATATAAAGAAGCTGGTCCCTTAACGGACCTGCCGGAAGAGTATCCGACAGCGGAGTCAGTAAACGTTCGATCCCATGCTCAATCGCCGCAACCAGAAGATCGTCGCGATTTTGGAATCGAGTGTAGAGCGTGCGCTTGGAAATCCTTGCTTCGCGCGCAATATCGCTGAGCGTGACGCCGTCGATACCGTGCTGGCTGTACGCGCGCAAGGCGACTTCAAGGATTTGGTTGCGCAGCTTTGCCGCCACTTCGCGGCTTGGCCGACCTCCCTTGCTGGAGCGCCCTTCCGCTAATGCGGGGCTTGTGTTGTTCTGTTCAGTAAGCGCTGAATTCAATCAATGATTCCTTGAATGTCTTGAGGTGCGAATATCCGCGCCAACTTTTAATGGTACCCTGGAGTATACTTTAAGGTGCGGAGCCTGTAATTTTTTGGTTGCAACGTCCTTTTGCCGTTCGCTGCGACGGCACTCGAGCCTGCAAACCCATCAAATGAAAGGATCGATTTATGAGCGACGATTACAACTCAAAGTACAAGTCCATCGACCACTCCCACGCTGCGATCACGCTCGACGACGAGGGGACGCATTTTGACTCACTGTCGCCCCCCCCGGAAGAGACGGATTTTTGGGAAGAGACGGCACTGGGGCTGGTCGGACAAGCCGGTGACAATGACGTACTCCTTTGGGCTGCCGGCTATGTCCTGTCGGGCAATGGGAAGGGGATTTGGGGGGAGGGCATCACCGCCGAGCGCGAGATCCAGCTCATCGTCGTGCCTCGCTCGCAACGAGGAACGATGAGCGACAACAACTTTCTGCGGGTGGGCTGGACACCCACCGAGCGACTGACGGCCGATCAATTGAAAGTGACGCGTGACGACGAACGTGTCACCTGGGACTTCAACGGCCTGCGCTTCGAAGCAGCGCCGCCCACCTGGGCGCTCAAGGGGGAAGCCGGTGGCGCTCACTTCGACCTTACCTATGAGCAGGATGGCACGCCGCTCTGGAACTGGGGGCCCTTTGCGAATGCCGCTCAGGCGGATCGCGCCGGCTATGACGCGTTCGTGACTGCCAACGGTTCCATCAAGTTACCCGAGCAGACGTTGAACCTGGTCAATGCTTATGGCGTGCGGGAGCACATCCTGACCGGTCAGATGAATGACCCGGTGAGGAATCTTCCGGCGCCGAACTGGATGTGGTGGCTCTACACCATCGAAGGGGACGTGAAGGTGAACTTTTTCCAGATCAATGACCAGATGCAGCTGGGGTTCGTGAAGTATGGCGAACACGAGCAGGTCAACATCTCCTCGCAGGATAAAGAGGCGAGCCTTCGCTTCGACGTGACGGAGAAATGGGAGGATCCGCGGACCGGTATGAATCTGCCGGTCAAATGGAAATTGAACATGGAGCGCGGGGGCTGCAAGGTAGCCGTAGACATCGCCGCCCATGGTCGCGCCTACAGTCACTGGCCAACGGCTCATGGCACCCGCATGTATTGCTATCTGCTGTCCACGATGACCGGGACCGTTGAATTGCCGGACGGGCGTACGATTGAGCTTAAGGAACATCTGACCGTCAATTCCTTCTGTCGCACCATTTTAACAGCCACTGAAACCACCACGGGCCCTGTGGCGCAACGCCCTGTGTGACCCGGTCGTGCGGAGGGCGGCCGACCCGATCTGCCGGTCGCCCCTCACTCATCAACCCTGCATATCAGGGGAAATGTCGCCTGTCTGCAAATTGTGCGCTAAATTCACTATGCAGTTAAGCTATTCGCACTGCAAATCACATAACAAAAATAATCAGACGCGTCATCCTTGCGTGAATGTCTTGGATGACCGGGAGGACAACCATGAGTCAGCAACAGCTTCGGTTTGACGGGCAGGTCGCCATCGTTTCAGGTGCAGGACGTGGATTGGGGCGGGCGATTGCGCTCAACCTTGCTGCTCGCGGCGCCGCCGTAGTGGTAAACGATCTCGGTTGCGCGCTGACGGGCGAGCAGGGCGGTAACGCGGGCCCCGCTGAATATGTGGTCGCCGAGATACGGGCGGCGGGGGGGGTGGCTGTCCCTGTCGTGGCTGACATCGGCAGCGCACAAGGTGTCGGCGAAGTGATCGAGGCAGCCGTTGCATTGGGCGGTGTGCATATAGTCATCCACAACGCCAGCCCGGTGATGCCCATGACTTCCCTCGAAGAGGCGGCGCAGGAAGGTTTTGACACGAGCCTGAGAGTGAACGCTGTGGGCAGTTGGGAGCTTGCCCGTCAGTGTTGGCCGCTTTTTCGCGCCCAGGGGTATGGACGCATGGTATTGATCAATTCCGCGGCGGGCCTTTGGGGGCGAGTAGGCATGCCGGCGTATTCGATGGCAAAGTCGGCGATGTCGGGTTTTGCCAAGTACCTGGCCAAGGAGGGGGAGAACCATGGCATTCGCGTCAATTGCATCGCGCCAGTGGCCGCGACACGCGCTTGGGACGGCCAGGATGTACCCGAGGCACTTACACAGCTGACGACTGCAGAGTGCGTCGCTGAAACCGTCGCACTCTTCGCGCATCGTTCATGCCCGGTCAATGGCGAGCTTTTTCACAGCGTGGGTCAGCATCTGTCCCGCGTTGTCGTCGGCCAGACCCGGGGAAACGCCTTTGAGTCGGCTGAAGCGCTGCTTGACGGGTTCAACGAGGTGATGGATGTCACCGGTATGGACCTGCCCGAGGAAGCCAATCAATCTGGGGCGGTGATTGCCGGTCGACTCTTCGAGCGCGAGGCGCGGCGTCGCTGAGTTCAAGTTCGACTATCGCTGTACGAGCAGCCCCTCGTGTAGGGCGGATAATACAGGGGCTGCAACTGCGCTGCCTGCACGCGGCGCAGTCGTCCGCCAACCACTCAGATCAGCTTGACCATCCGCACTCATCGTTTATATTATCGACCATCGTTTATAAAATCGCATGGAGATAACAATGAATAAGCACCTCCGTAGCACCGAATATCTGCTATTCAGTGTCGAAAACCGCATCGCTCGAATTACCCTGAATCGTCCTGACAAGCGGAATGCTCTCCATCCTGCGATGCTCACCGAACTACGTGATGCTTTGCTGGAGGCTGATGATCGCAACGACGTCAACGTTGTCATCCTCGAAGGCGCCGGGAAAGACTTCTGTGCAGGTTATGACCTGGCGGGTGCCTATGCAGGGTTCGAGGGTGGTACGCCGCCGTGGGACGTCAATCGGTACCGTACGACCAACAAGTCCATTGATGATGACTGCTGGAATCTGGAGCAGACCCAGAAGTTGAACATGGTGCTGTTCGACATGCACAAGCCGGTCATTGCCAAAGTTCAGGGTAACTGCCTGGCGGGAGGCACCGACCTGGCGCTGATGTGCGATTTCGTTATCTGTACCGAGACCGCCAAGATCGGTTTCCCCGCAGCGCGGGCCAACGGAACGCCGCCCGTTCAGATGTGGATTTATCACGTCGGTCCGCAATGGGCCAAGCGCATGCTGATGACTGGCGACAATCTCTGGGGGCGTGAAGCTGCCCGAATCGGTCTGGTGCTTGACGCTGTTCCGGTGGAAGAGCTGGACAATGCAGTGAACGAGTTGGCTCGTCGAATCAGCTTCGTTGACGCCGAGCTGCTCTCGGCGCACAAGCGTATCGTCAATACCGCGCTGGAACTGCAGGGCGCGAAGACGCTTCAGCGTCTGGCGGCAGAAATGGATGCCCGTGCTCATCTCACTCAAGGACCGCGCCGTACCCAGTTTAAAGCCGACATGGCCGAACATGGCCTCAAGGATGCCCTGAAGAAGCGCGATGAGCCCTATGGCGATGGCATGGTAAAGGCGCACTGGTTGAACGGTGAAGAGGGAGCCAAGTGATGAGCGACAACTTTCTGATTGACGAGCCGATCGAAGGCGTCAAACGCATCACGATCAACCGCCCGGATGCGACCAACGCGTTTCAATTCGAGATGTATACGGAGCTGGCCGATCTGTTCAAACAGATCAAATATGACCCGAGAACGCGCGTGGTTATTCTCACCGCTGCGGGAAACAGGCATTTCTGCACCGGCCATGACTTGAAAAACCCAGGCAAGGCCGACTGGGTGCCGGATGATGTCGGCAAGCCTTTCTACTCGCGTTACACGATCGATGTAATCGCCTCTCTTCCGGTGCTGATGCGCAACTTGCCGCAACCGATCATCTGCGCCGTCAACGGCACTGTGGCAGGCATGGCGTTGGCTTTTCCGCTGGCGGCTGACATCACTCTGGCAGCGAAATCCGCGAAATTCGTCAATGCCATCCACAACGCCGGATCAGGCGCCGAGCTGGGCATCAGCTATCTGTTGCCCCGTGCAGTCGGCGCACAACGTGCAGCCGAAATACTGTTCACTTCCCGCCCCGTGCTGGCCGAAGAGGCAGAGCGCATCGGCCTGGTGTTGAGGGCCGTGCCGGACGATGAACTGCAGGAGGCCTGCCTTGAGATCGCCAGAAACATCGTGGTCAATGTGCCGATGGGCATTTGGGTGACGAAGCAATCACTGTGGCAGAACATGAACGCTGGCAGCCTGGAGCAAGCCATCGAGTTCGAGGGCCGAGGCGTGTATGTGGCACAGTCCACCGAAGACAAGGTCGAGAAGCAAAAAGCATTCTTCGAGAAGCGTCCGCCAAAGTTTTCCTACAAGTAAAGCGCGCCTACGGGTAGCGGCTTCTATCAGATAAAGCAGCGCGGCGGGTCGAGACGACCCGCTGTCGAGGAGATTGACCGGTGACTTACGAAACTATTCGCTACCAGGTTGAAAACGGTATCGCCACGGTGACGCTCAATCGTCCCGAGGTGTTCAACGCCATGAACTCGGTCATGATGAATGAGCTCATCGCCTTGTTCGATGAGACTGACCGCGACGACGCAGTGCGGGTCGTCGTGGTGACGGGCGAGGGCAAAGGCTTCTGCGGTGGCGCAGACCTGTCAAAAGGCGCGGACATCTTCGACAAGGACAAGAACGGCAGTGCTCAGAAGGAAAGTCCATTCCGTGCCGATGGCTCGTTCGATTACAGCAAGGAATCCGCGCGTGACGGCGGTGGCAAATTGGCGTTGCGCATTTTTGCCAGCCTGAAGCCGGTGATCGGTGCCATCAACGGTGCGGGTGTCGGTATCGGCGCCTCCATGCTGCTGCCGATGGACATCCGTATCGCCAGCGAGAAGGCGCGACTGGGTTTTGTCTACGCACGCCGCGGTATCGTTTTCGAATGCTGTTCGTCCTGGTTTTTGCCGCGCATCGTGGGCATCACCAAGGCACTGGAGTGGAGTTACACCGGACGCGTCATGCCAGCCGACGAGCTGAAGGCCGGAGGCCTGGTCAGCGAGGTGGTGGCGCATGACCAACTGCTGACCCGTGCCTACGAGATCGCTCGCGAGATCGCCGACAACACGGCTCCCGTATCGGTGGCGCTGATGCGCCAGATGGCTTGGCGCAGTCTCGGGATGTCGCATCCCATGGAAGCCCATCGCATTGAAAGCCGTGGTATCTGCACCCGCGGACGCAGCCCGGATGCCAAGGAAGGGGTGAAGTCATTCATGGAAAAACGACTGCCTGAGTTTGAATGTACAGTGTCCAAAGACATGCCGGACTATTTCCCCTGGTGGGATGAGCCGACTTATTCCTAATCCTTGGAAAAACCCAACAACAATATCCGGCGTTACCCATGCGCCCAGGGACTTAGAACATGAAAACTGCGATTACTGAACTGTTCGGGATCGATTATCCAATCCTCAATGCAGGAATGGGCCGAGTTGCGTTCCCGAACATGGTCGCGGCGGTGTCGAACGCTGGTGGCTTGGGCGTTTACGGCGCCGGCTCCAATCCGCCTGATGTGACGCGGGCAGCGATCCGGGAGATCCGGAAATTGACCGACAAACCCTTTGGTGCCAATGCGCCATTGGCACTGCCCAATGGCATGGCGAACGCCAAAGTCATGCTCGAGGAAGGCGTGCCGGTCATCAACTACTCCATGGGCAAGGGCGACTGGATCGTCAAGGCTGCGCACGCCTATGGGGGTAAGGTCGTGGCGTCGGTCAGTGACGTCAGGCTGGCGCAGCGGGCCGAGGTCCATGGTTGCGATGCGGTGATCGCCGCAGGCTACGAGGCCGCGGGCCACGCCGGGGAAATCGGCAGTTTCGTTCTGATTCCTCGGTTGGCCGAGTTGCTCAACATTCCCATCATCGCTGCCGGCGGGGTGGCCAACGGTGCCGGCCTGGTGGGCGCGCTGGCGCTGGGAGCCGCGGGCGTGTCCATGGGCACGCGGTTCTGGGTCACTCAGGAAGGTCCGATGCATGCCAATTTCAAGAACAAGGCGCTGGAACTGGACGTTCAAGACACCATCTTTTCCGACCGATTCGACGGTATTCCATGCCGGCAAATGAAAACGGCGGCCGCTGAACGCATGGTGAATGCGAAAATGTTGAATGTCTGGGAGATTTTTCTCAACTCGTTCACCATTGCCAAAGAGTTGAAAACGCCATGGTTCAAGTTAGTGAAGCACACACTTTCGCTGGGCCCTCGGCAGATCGAGTCGATGATGCGCATGTCCAAGATGTTGCAGATGCATGGCCTGACCATGTCGACCGGTGATCTCGACAAAGGCATGACCGCTTCCGGGCAGTCGGTTGGCCTTGTACATGACTTGCCGAGCATCGCCGAGCTGATGAAAACCTTGATCGCCGAAGCGGAAGCTGTCCAGCGTCGGCTCGCTACCCAGATCCCCGTAAACGAGGCGCCCCGGTTCCAGGATAAGGTTGCATCCGTTCCACGCTCTTGAGGCCAGGCACTCGGTTTTGACGGGAAGGGCTGCAACCAAGCCCCCGGAGCATCGCTTCGGGGGCTTTTGTTTCAGCGGGTTTTACTTCGCTTCTTTTTGCTTGCGTTTCTGTTGTTCGATGAATTGACTGGCGACCGCGTGATGCTCGGGGCTGGTAGTAGCCGCGAGCTGGCGACCCAAGGTGGCGTCGAGCATGTGCGCGGCGGAGCGGTGCAGGTACAGGTTCATCAATTTCTTGGTCTCGCGCAACGCCTGGCTTGGTTGCTTGAGCAGTTTGGCGGCCAGTGCCCTGGCTTCCTCGAGCAGCTTATCCGGGGCGACAACACGGTTAGCCAAGCCGAATTCGACAGCTTGCTGGGCGCTGATGCGGTCTCCGGTAAAGATCAACTCCTTCGCGCGCAACAGGCTCGTGTAGAGCGGCCAGGAAACGGATATGCCGTCACCGACGACCAGACCTATGTTGATGTGGGGTTCCGCCATGAAGGCGTTCTCGGAAATCAGGACGATGTCACATAAGGTCGCGAGCGTTGCGCCCCAGCCGACTGCCGGTCCGTTGACGGCGGCGATGATAGGAATAGGCAAGTCGATGAAGCTGTGGATGGTGCGACGAGCATTTTCCTGGACTGCGCGCGCGAAGTCGTTGTCGTCCAGTGTCTTGACGAAATGGTTCATGTCGCCGCCAGCGCTGAATGCCCGGCCCGCACCCGTCAGGATGGCGACCCTGGCATCGGGATCTTCGGCCAGGCCGCGGAACAGCTTGGGGTAGGAAAAAAGCATCTCGGTCGTCGAGGCATTGAGGTCGTCCGGCCGGTTGAGGGTAATGATGCGAAGGCCACCTTCGGCGGTGACCATGATGTCATCGGGAAGATCGTACAAGTTGGACATGGTTTCATCTCTTTTTGTTAGTCAGCTACAAGTAGACCTGTCACGCATCGACGTGGATTTCACCGGCGTGTCGTTTGACCCATGCTTCAAAAGGCGTCAGCACGATGTCGCGACGGCCGAACGACTGGACAAGTGCAGGGATGTCCGCTTGGTATCCGGCTTCGTTGGTCCACTCCTGGGAGCGTACCCAGCCTGCAAACACACCGGATTCGATCGCCTTCTCAGGGCTGACCGACTCCGCACGAACCTGTTTGTCCAGGACCCGCGAGAGGGTCAGGGCCACTTCATCCATGGTCAGGGCCTCGATGGCCAGGTCAATGTTGTGCCCGGAGAAATGTCCAGGGTCGACGAAAGCGGCACGTGCAACAACGCCTATATCATCTGCGGCAATCAGTTGCATGCGTGTGGACGGTAAGAGCGCAGTGATGATCTTGCCCTGCTTCAGGTGGGGAAACATGTGGCGCGCTTTGGGCTGGGCGAAATTCTCCATCATGAATGCCGGTTTCAGCACGGTCCAATGGGTAAACCCGGCACCGCGAACGGCTTCTTCCACATCCCACTTATCGGTCCAGTACTTCTGCCACCAGTAGTTGCTGTCCCAACGGGGGAACTGCGTATGTTTACCGGCTTCGCATACCGAGGTGTGAACGAAGTGGGTAACGCCCGCCGCTTTTGCTGCTTGAACCAGGGCGAAACCGTGTCGGCGTTCCGCGTCCGTACCTGCAGCATCGGGTATCTGCACCGAAAATACTCCGGACGCGCCCTCAAGGGCCGCGGCCAGGGACGACGCATCCTCCAGATCACCCACTACCGCCTCAGCGCCAGCGGCGATCAACGCCTGCGCCGCAGGTGACTGCGGATTGCGCGTCAGGATACGCACGTGGAAATCTGCCGACAGTAATTCTCGCGCGACGGCGCCACCTTGAGCGCCGGTGGCGCCCGTGACCAGGACCAGAGGTTTGATAGCTGACACAGGTAACTCCTTTTATGGCTGTATGGGGGGAAATTCAATCGGCGGCGACTTCAAGTTGCCGGGCCAGGTGCACAAGCCGATGACCGATGGCCTCCAGTTTTGACTGCGGCCAATCCGCAGCCAGGCCTGAAGCAGATAACGCGTAGACAGTGCCGCTGCGCAATGAGCGAATGGGAACCGCCACCGCGTTGAGGTGCTCGTGGATAATGCCGAGGCTGGTGACAAAACCATGCTGTGCGAATTGCGCGCGGCTGTGTTCGAGTTGCACACGCAACGCCGGCAAAGCTTTCGGCTCATGCTGCTCCAACGCCAGGAGCACCGTTTCGCGCTCGTGGTCGTCGTAGCCAGCGAAGCAAGCCCAGCCTGTCGGCGCAGAAGCAAACGGACGCCGGGCGCCCACCGGATCGTTCATGTAGACGAAATCACCGTGTGTGCGCTGGATATACAACATGTCCAGGCCATCACGAACGGCCAGCGACATTCCCATACCTTCGCTGTCAGTGAGGGCCTGCATGTGCGGCAAGGCGATCTTGGGCAACGACTGCCTTACCAGCGCCGCATACCCCAACGCCAGCGCGGGCAAACCTAGCGCCATGCGATTGTTTTCACCTGCACAGACGATGAATCCCTCTTTGCTCAGCGTATGGCACAGGCGCCATACGGTCGGCTGAGGAAGCCCGGTCATTCGCACGATTTCCTGAGGAGTGAGCTCGGGCTTGTCATGACTGAAGCAACGCAGAATTTGCAGACCCCGCGCCAGCGCCGTGACGTATTGGCGGTCTTTCTCGCCCTCGGGGCTTGGGTCTGTGGGCAAAACTTGGATCATTACTTTCGCTCCAGAAGGATTTTCAGAGTATAGTCAAAATTCACAGTGTGGATAGTGTATTTGCACAGCGAATAAAAATAAGAGGTTACGATGACAACATCTTCCTTGTTTGACCTGCACGGCAAAGTCGCGATCATCACCGGCTCCAGTCGCGGTTTAGGGCTGGCGAGTGCCAAGGGTATGGCAGCGCATGGCGCGAAGGTAGTGATTTCCGGACGCAAAGCGGATGCCTGTGAACAGGCCGCCGCCGAGATCCGCGCCGATGGTGGAGAAGCCATTGCTGTTCCTTGCAATATCGGCAGCAAGGAAGAGTTGCAGCGTCTGGTCGACAGCGCGATGCACACCTGGGGGCGGGTGGATATCGTCATGGCCAATGCAGCCATTCACCCCTGGATCGGCTCGGTGTTGGACCTGCAGGAAGCGACCTTCAATAAATTCATGCAGGTCAACGTACAAAGCAGTATCTGGCTGGCACAAATGACCGTGCCGGGCATGCTGGAGCGCGGGTATGGACGCTTCATTGTCGTAGCGTCGGTTGTTGGCCTGCTGGGAGATCCTGTCACCGGCACCTATGGCCTCACAAAAGCTGCCGACATGCAGTTGGTGCGTAATCTGGCTAACGAGTTTGCCAGCAAGGGTGTCACGGCGAACTGCATTGCGCCCGGTACCTTCAAGACCGAGATGGCGCGATCCCAGTGGGAGGACGAGGCCATGGTGAACTGGTACCGAGGACGCAACCCTTCACAGCGCTTCGGTGAAGTGGACGAACTCGCGGGTCTTGCAGTGCTGCTGGCATCGCCTTCTGGCGGGTACATCAATGGCCAGACCATCGCAGTGGATGGTGGTCATACGATTTCTTTCCGCTGAGTGGAGTCGACGATGAATTTCGAATCCAATGCTGCCAATGAAATCTTTCGGGAAGAAGTTCGGGACTTCCTGCGCGAACACCTTCCGGCCGACATGGCCTGGCGTGGCCAGCAAGGCTATTTGCCAGGTGACGATGACTCGCTGAAGTGGACTCGCATCCTCCATGAAACGCGCGGGTGGTCGGTGCCGTTCTGGCCGAAGGAGCACGGAGGCACTGACTGGACCGCCGAGCAGCGCTACATCTTCGAGGAGGAATGCTATCTGGCTGGCGCTCCGTCCCCCAACCAGCAAGGTGTCACCCTGGTGGGGCCGGTAATTTGCGAGTTTGGCAACGAAGAGCAGAAACGCCGGATTCTGCCGGCGATCAAAAAGGGCGAAGTGTATTGGGTGCAAGGGTTCTCCGAGCCTGAAGCGGGATCGGACCTGGCGTCCTTGCGTACGACGGCGATTCGTGACGGTGATCACTACGTCGTCAATGGCCAGAAGATCTGGACCAGCAACGGTATCTGGGGGCAGTGGTGTTTTCTGCTGGTTCGAACCGATACCGAGGCCAAACCGCAAAAAGGTATTTCCTTCCTGCTTGTCGATCTCGACACACCCGGCGTGACGGTGCGGCCGATTACCAGCCTCGATGGCTGTAACCATCTGGCCGAAGTGTTCTACGAGAACGTGCGGGTTCCGGTGGAGAACCTCGTAGGTGAAGAAAACAAAGGGTGGGGCTACACCAAGTTCCTGCTTTTCAATGAGCGCGCTTTTCTCGGTGCGGAGGCTCCAGCACTCAAACGCTACCTGGCCAAGATTCGTCGGTATGCCTCGCAGGCGCGCGCGGGTGCGCAACCCTTGATCCAGGACCCGGTGTTCGCCAACCGCCTGGCGGAATACGAACTGGAGGTCCTCGCCATCGACATGGCCGTCAAGCGGGTCTTGCACCTAGGCGTAAGCGAGCAGACGGGCGGGATGGCCGTGGGTTCAATGCTCAAAGTCCGCGGGTCGGAACTGCACCAGAAACTCACTGAAATGCTGGTGGACGTGTTGGGCGATTACGGTTCGGCCTATTACCCGGACCCAAACGAGGATCGCGAGTTGCGAGGGCAGCGTTTCATCGGTCCGGAGTTCGCCCCAGGCCTGGCCGCAGAGCTTTTCTACCGCCGTGCCTGTTCAATTTACGGCGGCTCGGCCGAGATCCAGCGCAACATCATCGCCAAGGCAATGTTCAATCTTTGAGGGGAATGCCATGAATTTCGAATTGAGCGATGAGCAACGCATGTTGCAGGAAAACGCCCGGCGTTACATGGAGAAAAGCTACGCGTTCAACAACCGGCAGGCAATCGCCGCCGATGGCCATTTCGCCACCAAGCAGTGGCAAGAGTATGCGGAACTGGGCTGGCTGGCAGCCGGCATTCCCGAGGAATTTGGCGGGGTAGGCTTCGGCCCGGTTGAAACTACGATCCTCATGGAAGAAATGGGCCGGGGTTTGTTGCTCGAACCCTTCCTGCATGCGTGCCTGTTGCCAGCAGCCTTGATACAGCACTGCGCCAACGAGGCGCACAAGTTGCAACTGCTACCGGCTATCGGTTCGGGCGAGGCACTGATCGCGGTGGCTTGCAGTGAGCCCGAATCCAGGGGCGACGTCGCATGGGTGGCCACGCGAGCGCAGCGTCGGGGTGACGATTATGTCTTGAATGGTCGCAAGAGTATGGTGGTCTGCGCCGCGCAGAGCGACTGGCTGCTGGTAGTGGCGCGTAGCGCGGGAGAGACGGGCGCCACCGAGGGGCTCTCGATTTTTCTGCTGCCCCGCGATACGCCGGGCGTCCTGCTGGAACCGGTGCGTTTGCTTGATGGCACGCCAGCGGCTGACCTTGTACTCAATGAAGTGGTGGTCCCGGCGGCATCCTTGTTGGGCGCCGAGGGCGCTGCGTATGCAGGATTGCAGCGAGCAATCGATGAGAGCATTGTCCACCAGTGCGCAGAAATCGTCGGTGGGATGGAAGATGTGCTCGCGCTGTGCGCTGAGTACCTCAAAACCCGAAAGCAATTCGGGGTGGCAATCGGCAGTTTCCAGGCGCTCCAGCATCGCATGGCGGATATGGCCATCGAGACCATGCAGGCTCGTGCGAGTCTGCACTGTGGGCTCGCCATTCTCGCGTCGGTTACCGCAGCAGACCATGAGCGCAGTGCGCAGATATCCGGCTGCAAAGCGCAGGTGATGCGCAGCGCTAAATTCGTCACCGCCCAGGGAATTCAGCTACACGGCGGCTATGGGGTGACGGAAGAGTTCAGGGTGGGACATCACTACCGTCGTCTTGTGCTTAGCAATGCCTGGTTCGGAGGCATGGACTATCACTTGGCACGTTACGCGCGCTCGATCCAACAAGCCTGCGCAGAAATGGCTTAGGTTCGCTGTTACCGTTTTGCAGGGCCTCCTCGGTACGCCGGTGAGGCCCTTGCGCGGAGCAGTTGGAATCAATTTTTCAACAAGCCCGATGCTTCCGCAGCGGCCTCTATCAACATTGGCCGCAAATCATTGAGCTTGTGTTGCATACGTTCGGCGGGAGCCGCAATAACCAAGGCTGCCGCGACGGTGCCATCGGTATCGAATACCGGGGCTGCAATACCTGCCGCACCCTCGCTCAGCTCGCTGATGCTGATGGATATGCCGGACTCGCGGATTTCCTTGAGCTGTTTTTTGAGTGTCCCGCGGTCGGTTACAGTCCGCCACGTCATCGCCTTCAGTTTGGCCGTGCGCAGATAATGCTCCTGCACTTTTTCGTCCTGATACGCGAGAAGCAGTCTGCCAGGTGCCGTGCAGTGCAGGGGGCGGGGCGCGCCTAGTGGCGATACATAACGCACAGGATTCTGCGAGTCGATGCCATCGATGTGGGTGACCATCTGGGTGTCCATGTCAATGACGGACAGATAGATGCTCTCGCCGGTTTTGCCCGCCAGTTCATTAAGGTATGGGCGCATCATCCTTGAGAAGTTACGTGTCGCCAGGATATTGCCCGCGAGTCGATAAATGAATGGCCCCAGGTAATAGCGGCTGGCCGTGTGGTTGAGATAACCCTCGGCGACCAAAGGTCTCAATAATGTCAGCAGGCTGCTTTTCGGAGACTCCAAAGTACTGCTGAGTTCTGCCAGGGACAGGCCGTCTGGCGATTTGGCCAGGACCTCGAACAGCCCAAGGATTCGGGTGACGGAGCGGGGGCCCAGCGATACGGGCGTTTCAGCGGCGTCCACGTCGGTTTCCGTTTTTTTCATGAATGTTCCCTTTGGGTAAAAAATCGGTGCTGCAATAATTTGTAATTCTTGCGCACGTGGTGTGCAGTATATCAAATAGCGTTCACATGTGATCACTCATTCCAATATCACAGCTTGATGCTCTGCGCTCGGCAATTTGTCTCGCTGAACCGTTTTTTATAGTGGGATCAGAAGTCCGACGAGTACTTAGCCACCTACCTAATGTTTGCATAGTTGAACAACGTTCATTAATATCGCTTGAGGACGACTGGCATTGGCGCTGGTTGTATTGAGAAGCCGAGAACGCGCTAACGCAGTGCGTCTCCCGACAGGACGGAGTAAGAAATGGCTGCAATGGTCGAAGGCAAAGTCGTTTTGGTAACGGGCGCTGGCGGCGGTATTGGCCGCGACATCGCCCTGCTCATGGCTCAACATGGCGCCAAGGTAGTGGTCAATGACGTTGGTGCCTCGGTCGCGGGGGAAGGGGCGGACGTCGGCCCGGCGCAGCGAGTGGTGGATGAAATCGTCGCCGCGGGTGGTGAAGCCTTGGCCAACACCGACAGCGTGTCAGACCCTGGTGCCGCTGCGCGCATGGTGGAGCAGGCGGTACAACGGTTTGGTCGAATCGATTGCGTGGTGAATAACGCGGGCATCCTTCGCGACCGCTTCTTCCACAAAATGAGTGCCGAAGAATTCGACTCGGTGCTCAAGGTTCACTTGTATGGCTCCTTTTACGTCAGCAGGGCTGCGGCAAACTACTTCAAGGAGCAGGGCGCCGGCTGCTATATCCATATGACGTCCACGTCCGGGCTGATCGGTAATCTGGGCCAGGCCAATTATAACGCGGCCAAGTTGGGGATCATGGCATTGTCCAAGTCCATTGCCCTCGACATGGAAAAATTTAACGTACGTTCCAACTGCGTAGCGCCCTTTGCCTTCAGTCGCATGATCGGCGCCATTCCTACCGATACACCGGAGCAGCAGGCCCGCGTCGAGAAAATCAAGCAGATGACGCCCGCCAAGATCGCTCCCATTTGTGTGTATCTGGCCAGCGATCAGGCGAGCGACGTCAATGCGCAAGTGTTTGCGGTGCGCAACAATGAGATCTTCCTGATGAGTCAGCCTCGACCGATTCGTTCGGTGCAGCGCTCCGAGGGCTGGACGCCAGAGTCACTTGCCGAACATGGCATGCCTGCGCTCAAGGGGTCGTTCGTACCTATGGAACGCTCGGGTGATGTGTTTACCTGGGATCCTGTTTGATTCAGGCGCCACAACAGCGGGCCTGGGACACTTCAGCCCTAACAAATTGATGCGCCCCGAGCGGCTGCATGATGAGGACAACAATGAATCTTTCTAGTTATCAGGCGCTCAAAGTCGAGCGCGACAACGGCATTCTCACCATCACCTTCAATCGACCGGACACGCTCAACGCCATCGATGACGACATGGACAAGGAGTTATCGAGGGTGTTTATCGAAGCCGGCCATGACCCGCAAACGCGGGTCATTATCCTGACCGGCGCAGGCAGGGCCTTCAGCGCCGGTGGTGATATAGAAGAAATGCAGAAGGTGATCGATGAGCCACAACGCTTCTTCGACAGCATGCGCCGTGGCAAGCAAATCGTGTTCTCGATGCTCGATTGCCAGAAGCCGATCATTGCCAAGATCAATGGCCATGCCATTGGACTGGGAGCCACGCTGGCCCTCTATTGCGACATGAGCTACGCCGCCGTACACGCGAAAATCGGCGATCCGCACGTTGCGGTAGGCTTCGTCGCGGGGGACGGTGGTGCAGCCATCTGGCCGCAGCTCATCGGTTTTGCCAAAGCCAAGGAGTACCTGCTCACAGGTGATGCCCTTACTGCCGAGCATGCCGAGAAAATCGGGCTGATCAACTACGCTGTTTCTGCGGACGATCTCGATGAGCGCGTCCAGGAAATGGCCGCCCGCCTGGCCAATGGTGCAGCTTATGCGATCCAGTGGACCAAGGCCTCGATGAACATTGTACTCAAGCAGGCGGTGACTTCGGTGATCGATGCATCGCTGGCGTACGAGGCGCTTTCCAACTTGACTGAAGACCATCAGGAGGCGGTCAACGCTTTTCGTGAAAAACGCAAGCCAGTCTTCAAAGGTCGGTGACCGCTGACGTCCGATATGGAATGGATGCGCTCGTATAAAAAGGGCCGCAGTGCGGCCCGGGATTTACACTAACCGCATCCACCTCACGCGGTCAGTAACGCTCGAAAATAGCAGCCAGCCCTTGTCCGCCACCGATGCACATGGTTTCCAGGCCATAGCGTCCCTGGCGGCGCTGCAGCTCGTGCAACAGAGTGGCCATCATCCGCACTCCAGTGGCGCCGATCGGGTGACCCAGCGAGATGCCGGAACCATTGACGTTCAATCGATCTGTGTCGTGCCACTGCCATCCCTTGAGTACTGCGAGCACCTGACAGGCGAATGCCTCATTCAATTCAACCAGGTCCATTTGCGCCAGGCTCAGGCCGGTTTTTGCCAGCAGCTTGTGCACGGCGGGTACCGGACCGATACCCATTTGCGAGGGCTCGCAACCCGCGGCGGCCCAACCGACCAGATACCCCATCGGTTCAAGTCCCAATTCGGCCAACTTGTCCTCAGCCACTACCAGGCAGGCCGCTGCGGCATCGTTCTGTTGGCTGGAGTTGCCCGCGGTCACGGTGCCATCGCGCATCAGTGTGCGTAGCTTGCTCAGGCTTTCCATGCTGGTTTCGGCGCGGATGCCTTCATCACGGCTGAACAGTACCGGCTCGCCCTTGCGTTGCGGGACACTGATGGGGACTACTTCCGCCTCGAAACGTCCTTCAGACCAGGCCTGTGCTGCTCGTCGGTGGCTTTGCATGGCATAAGCATCGCTGTCTTCGCGGCTGATGCCGTAGAGGCGGGCCAGGTTTTCAGCGGTTTCGATCATTCCGGAAATGTGGCCGAAGCGCTCCTCAGGCTGCGAACGTTCCCGACCTCGCTCCAGGCGGTCATGCATTTTGACTGTGCCAGCGCGCGAGCCCCAGCGCATATCCGTGCTGTAGTACTCGATGTTGCTCATGCTCTCGACGCCGCCCGCCACGACCACGTCAGCCACCCCGGTCTGTACCATCATCGCGGCGCTCAGTACGGCTTGCAGGCCACCACCGCAGCGTCGGTCGAGCTGCATGCCGGGCACTTCAACCGGCAGCCCTGCTTGCAGGCCGATCCATCGCCCCACGCAAGGGGTTTCGCTGTTGGCGTACGATTGCGCAAAGACGATATCGTCGATGCGCGCCGGATCCAGCCCGCTTTTGCTCAGTACGGCATTGACGACATGGGCCCCCAACACTTCTACGGCGAGCGGTCGCAGGCTGCCTCCAAAGGTGCCTACGGGGGTTCGCAGTGGGGCGACAATTGCTGCACGTCTCATGTTTTGCTCCTGTTGCCAGCTACAGGCTGGCGGCGTCTTGTTTGAGTTGTTCGCGAAAATCCGGATGAGCGATCTCGATCATGCAGCGAGCGCGCTGGCTCAGGCTAAGCCCGCGCAGGTCGGCGACGCCATATTCAGTAACGATCAGTCCGGCGTCGCTGCGCGGCGTGCTCACGGGCCCACTCAGGCGCGACACGATCCGACTGCGCGGCCCGGCAGTGGAAGGCAGGGCAATGATGGGCAGCCCTCCACGCGATTGTCGTGCTCCGCGCAGGAAGTCAACTGCGCCGCCCAAGGCGCCGATGTACTGGCCACCCGCGCTCTCCGCATTGATTTGCCCTGTCAGGTCCACCTCGATCGCCGAGTTGATGGCTACCAGACGATCCTGAGCGGCCAGGACCTGCGGCGAATGGGTGTATTCGGTGGAGCGCATGCGGATCAAAGGGTTGCGATGGGCGAAGCGGTGGATCAGTTCGCTGCCCATCAGCACTCCGGCCACGGTGACTCCCTTGTCCAGGCTCTTTCGGGAGTTGGTGATGACGCCCCGTTGCATGAGCTCGGCCACTCCATCACCGATGGTCCCGGAGTGCACGCCGAGCTCCCGATGGTCATGCAGAGCTTGAAGTACGGCTTCGGGGATCGCGCCAATTCCAAGTTGAAGCGTAGCGCCGTGTTCGATGCGCTCGGCAACGCGCTGGGCGATGGCACGCTCCACTGGTCCAGGCTCCACCGTCCGGCTTTGCAGGGGCGGGCGATCGGTGTGCAGTATGACGTCCAGCTCGTCCTGGATCAGGTAGCGCTCACCGAATGTCCATGGGCATGCCTGGTTTACTTCGGCTATGACAACCCTGGCGGTTTCCAGGGCGGGCAGCAGGTATTCGTGTGCAAGTCCCAGGCTGAACCGTCCCAGCTCATCTGGCGGTGCCAATTGCAACATCAACACGTCGACTCTCAGCAGGCCCTGGCGAATCAACTTAGGGAATTCGGAATAATGGCAAGGCAGGATATTCAGTACGCCCGCCTTGGCCAGAGCTCTGTTGTGCCCGCTGCCGCAATACGAGACAAACTCGACGCAGTCGGCATGTTCAGGGAGGCAGGTGTCGCTGTCGGTGATGCCCAGAAAAACGCGCAAATGTCCGATGCGCCGACGTTTGCGCATCAGCGCGTTCGTCAAGGGCAGAGGTTCGGCATTGGCCTGCCCCCACATCACGGTCTCGCCGGGCCTGATGATGCCGCTGAGGTCGAGCGAGTCTTCGTGGGTGAAAATTTTAGTCATGGTCTTTTTTCAGTTGGCGAGTCAGTAGCCCCAGGCGTGTGAGGGCATTGCGGGCGTCATCAATCATTTCATCAAAGATGGATTCCACAGGCTTGATGGCATCGGCAAACACCGTCGCCGGCCCGTAATCGAGCATCCCCTGGCGGCTATCGCCGCTTTGATAGGCTTGAGTTGCGAGGGCGCCCATCACATGCGGTCGATATTGCTCGAATTCGCTGGCGCCGCTGGCATCGAGCGCCGCAACAGCCTTGGCGCTGTCATTGACCAGCACCCGGTGATGGTCTCTCAGGCCGGTTTTCACCACGATGCTCTCCGTGCCGTCACCGCGGACCACCTGCTCTTTGTAGGCGTCATGGATTGCGAGCTCCTTGGCAACCAGCATGCGTGAGCCCATCAGGATAGCGTCAGCGCCCATCGCCAAGCAGGCTGCCAGTTGCCGGCCTGTGCCTATACCACCGGCAATTACGATTGGCAGACTTAGTTCTGCTGTAGCCTGCGCGGCTTGCACCATGCTGCTGATGCCATAGATCCCGGGGTGCCCCCCGCAATCATTGCCCACCACGATCACTCCATCGACGCCCAGCCGCGCGGCCGTGTGGGCATACCGCACCGCAGGCACTTTGTGCAGCACCTTCACACCGGCGTCGCGCAGCATGGGCAGCACCGGTTCGGGGCTTGCACCTGCCGTTTCGACACACTTCACACCTGCTTCAATCAGGATTTGCAAATGGCGCTCCAGCCGTTGCGCCCCTCCGGCCTGGCGAGAGATATAGAGGTTTACGCCAAAGCCCTTGCCGCCGGTAAGCAGGCGGCATCGCGTCAACTGTTCGCGGAATGCGTCGGGGTCGGGAAAACCGGCCGCCACAATGAAGCCCATGCCGCCCGCGTTGACCACGGCCGCTACATAGTCGGCATCGGCAATTGCAGGACCCAGGCCACCGCAAAGTATCGGATGGCGAATACCCAGCATTTCGGTGATGGGAGTGGTGAAGAGTGCTTCACGCATCGGCTGTTACCTTTGGTGATGGACGCCGGGCAGGGCATCTGCCAGCGACTCGGGCGCAAGTACAGGATGGACATTCCGACTCATGTAGAGGGTGCTGCGGCCGCTGGCGAGAAGAATGCCGGCGCAGCATGTCACGCGCGCTTGCGCTGTCAAAAGGCGGCCTCCCTGGTGTAGCACGCTGCCTTCGACGCGTAATTCACCCAGGCTTGCGGCGCGATGAAAGTCGGTTTGCAGGTTGACCGTGCTGACGCCACGGCCGCTGATGCACAGCGCCGCATAACCGCAGGCAACATCGATAAGGCTGCTGATAATGCCACCATGCAGCCGCTGCAGTGCCTCGGTTCCCAGCATCTCTGGGCGGCTCGGCAAACGCAGCTCGAGTTCTCCTTCATCGATTCGATGAACACGCAATTGCATCCAGTTACTGAAGGGGTTGGCATCGATGACCTGTTGCAATTGGATCGGCGTCAATGGTCGCAGGCATGAGTCACTCATACGTCAGTCCATCTATGGTTGCCTCACCGACGCCGGCCTTTCTCAAACGCTTCATGTGATTTTCGCCCTCAACCCCGAGCTCTCGCTGCTAGCGCGACGCTATTGATGGGGTTTAATTTATAATGAACGACGTTCATATATCAATACGTATTTTTCGTCTCATCCCCGCGGCTTCTTCCGTTCGTGGCCCATTTTTGCCCAATAACTGCTTGTACTCCCCGGATTAGGCGAGAAATAAAAAAATCATCAGTTTTCTTGCGCAGCATCAATATCTCTACTATTTATGAAACGCCATTCACATTAGTGAATATGAAGTTGCCGCACCCTCACAAATAAAAAAGCGAAAAGGGTTATCAATGATGATGAAGGCTGCGGGGCGATTGCCGCCCCATTTGCTCGGCGTCACGATTGCGTTCATGACGGTGGGCCAGGTTCAGGCGTTCGAAGCAGACATGGGTGATTCCGATTTTCACCTGAGGTGGGACAACACCGCCCGTTACAACTGGCGCATACGACCAGAGCAACGCCGCGTTCGACAAATACGACACCATAACCAACCGGCTCGATTTGCTCACCGAACTGGACCTGAATTATCAGGGCCGTTACGGCGCGCGCCTCAGTGCAGCCGCCTGGTATGACGAGGCCTATGATGGCAAGCATCCGGCAACGGTCCCTGGCGGCACCAGCTACGTCGACAATCAATTCACCCCTATCGTCAAGCGCTACTACGGGGGTCCCTCGGGCGAGTTCTTGGATGCCTACGTGTATGGACGTTTCGAACCTGCAGGCCTGGCCACCGATGTGCGCGCTGGCCAGCATGCGGTGATCTGGGGCGAGGGACTCTTCGGCAGCACCAACGCAGTGTCCTATTCGCAAGCGCCCGCTGATCTGCGCAAGGGCACCGCCAACCCCGGCGCCTCTGCGAAGGAAACGGCGCTGCCTGTCGATCAGATTTCCTTCATGACTCAACTCAACGACGACATCGTGTTGGCGGGGCAGTATCTGTTCGAGTGGAAACCTAACCGCATCCCCGAGGGCGGGACCTACTTTGCGGGGAGCGACGCGATACTCGAGGGCCCCAACGTGGGGCGGGGCAAGGCCATCGAGGGCGACAAGGGCGACTACGGCGTGTCGCTACGGTATCGACCGGAATGGTTTGATGGCACGCTCGGTTTCTACTATCGCCGCTTCGATGAGAAGTCGGCATGGGTTTCCCAGCGCGACTTTGCCACAGGCCTGGTGCACGCGGTTTATGCCAAGGACATCGAGCTGTACGGTGTCAGTGTCAGCAGTAACCTGTGGGGTGTTGCAGTCGGGGCCGAATTGTCTTACCGCGAAAATATGCCACTCAATTCAAGTGGCGCGGCTGCAGACCAGGCGCATCACCTGGAAGGCGCTCGCGGCTCGACCTGGCATGGGTTGTTCAATGCAGTGCAGACGTATGGTGACACGGCGTACTTCGACTCGGCCAGCCTGTCTGGCGAGGTTGCGTGGGCAAGGCTGGATAAAGTCACCGACAACCGTGGTGCCTACCGTGCCAAGGGTTATAACGCCGGGTGCAACAACAACGCCACCATGCTCGGTTGCTCGGATGATGAGTTCTATTCGATTTCAGTGGCGTTTACCCCGACCTGGGTCCAGGTCTTCCCCGGCATCGACCTCAAGCTGCCGATTTTCCTCTCGCGAAATCTCAGCGGAAACGCGCCCACCAACGGCGGAGGCAGCGAAGGCTTCACCACGGCGAAGGTAGGCATTTCTGCAGAGGCTTACGCCCGTCATTTCGTGGATCTGGCCGTGACCTACTACGACCAGAAAAAAAGCCAGTCGGACAACCTGATTCTCGGCGCTCCCTATCTGGATAAGGCCTGGGTATCACTGACCTACCAGACCTCCTTTTGACTTGCCGACCATTCTATCGAGGCACTCCCATGTTGAAAGAAACCATTGCAGCTTGCGCAATCGTAAGCCTGTGCGGCCATGCGCTGGCCGCAGTCAGCGCCGATGAAGCGGCGCAGTTGGGCGCCGGCCTGACGCTGTTTGGCGCCCAGGCGCAGGGCAACGCAGACGGCAGCATTCCCGCCTACAACGGCGGCCTTCCTACCTCGACCAATCCCGTCGGCTTCGTCAAGGACAGCGGAAAATGGGTCAACCCCTATGCGGCGGAGAAGCCCCTGTACGTGATCACCGCCGCTAACATGGCTGACTACACGGACAAGCTGTCGGAAGGCACCAAGGAAATGCTGCGCCGGCAGCCCACCTACCGGCTTGATGTGTATCCCACCCATCGAAGTGTCAATTACCCGCAGTACATCCTCGACAAGACCCGTAGTAATGCGACCCAGGCCAGCCTCGGCAAGGGGGGCGATGCCCTGCAGGGTGCAATTGGTGGGATTCCGTTTCCGATCCCGAAAACCGGCCAGGAAGTGATGTGGAACCATATGACGCGGTACAACGGTATCGCGGTCGAAGATCACATGCGCAACTTCTACGTCGATAGCAACGGTAAGTTGATCAACTCAGGCGAAATCAAGCTGTCGCGCAATTTCGCCTTTCATAATCCAGAGGCCACGGCAGAGTCGATCAAGAAGAACGATTCGTTCATCTTCCAGAATGCTTACCACTTCACCGGCCCAGCACGCAGCGTCGGTGATGCGACCATGTATTACGACACCGTCGACCTGGTCGACATGCCCCGGCGTGCCTATGCCTATTCGGCGAGTACGCGCCGTGTGCGTCTTAGTCCGGACATCGCCTACGACACCCCTATCGCTTCGCAGGGAGGGGTCACCACGTATGACGATGCTGAAATCTACACCGGCCGTCTCGATCGTTTTGACTGGAAGTTGGTGGGCAAGCGTGAACTCTACATTCCCTACAACATTTATGACCTGAGCTTCAATGTGACCTCGGACAAGTCGCTGACGCCCAAGCACGTGAATCCCGACCATGTGCGCTGGGAACTGCACCGAGTGTGGGTTGTGGAGGGAACGCTCAAGCCCGGCGTGCGTCACGTCTATAGCAAACGGCTGTACTACTACGATGAAGACTGGTCCGGCGCAGGCGTTGCCGATGAGTACGACGGATCCGGCAAGCTATACAAGTCGATGCAGCAGGGCATGAGCCAGCTCTACGACAAGCAGGCTCCCATGTCGCGCACCTATTGGGCATATGACTTCGCAACCGGTGCCTACTCTTTTTCCCAGCATTATGCCGATCTGAAATTCGGCTGGAAGGTGCTGGACAAGCTGCACCCACGTTCAACATTCACCCCGGAAGCCTTGCAGGCTCGTAGCGGCCGCTGAGCGGTTGCCGTAATCGACTGGCGTCGCATGACGCCAGGCGCCACCTACAAGGATCATTGCGATGCGACTGATACAACAAACCCTATTGGCGTTTGCCGGGTTGCTGTTGGGCTTGGCTGGCGTCATGGCAGCCGAGTTCCGCGACCCTCTGGACTTGCCGGCCAGCCCCAGCGCATTGGCCCGCAGCAGCATGTTGACCGGCATCACTAAGGCGCCCAATGGCCGATGGGTGGCCGTGGGCCGCCGTGGGCACATCGTGTATTCCGATGACGCTGCCACATGGCATCAAGCGAGTGTGCCGGTCTCGGTAGATTTGGTCGCTGTGCATTTCCCCACCGCGGAGCAGGGCTGGGCGGTTGGCCATGGCGCGGTCATCCTGCATACCGCCGATGGCGGCCGAACCTGGGTCAAGCAAATGGACGGGCGGGTATTGGCGGATCTGTTGATTGCGTACTGGCAACCGCTCGCCGCCAGTGCCGGTGACGAGGAACCTGGCGCATCCCTGGCGCTGATGGATGCCGAACGCCTGAAGGCGGAGGGGCCTGGCCGGCCCTTCCTGGATGTACGCTTCTCCGATGCGCTGAACGGCTACGCGGTGGGTGCATACAATCTCTTGCTGCAGACGCGCGACGGAGGTCAGACCTGGCAGTCACTGGCAAGTCGAACGGACAACCCGGGAGGCTTGCACTTCAACGCCGTGGGACTTGGCTACGGCGGCCGCGTGTACCTGGCAGGGGAGCAAGGTTTGTTACTGCAAAACAATCCGCTTACAGGACGGTTCGAAGCACTTGCTACACCCTATGGCGGCACTTGGTTCGGAATGCTTGAGCAGCCTGGGCGCCTGCTGCTTTTTGGTCTTCGCGGCAACGCCTACGTCAGTCATGACGATGGGCGCCACTGGCGACAGGCGAGTACCCAAAGCGAAAGTACAATCACCGCGGCGACGCCTCTGGGCGACGGCCGAGTGGTCCTCATCACCCAGGCAGGCGAAGTGTTGCTCAGTGACGATGATTCGGCTGAACGTTACCGCCCGGTTGCCAGCCAGCAATCGATCCCTTTGTACGGGGTAACTCCGGCAGGAGGTGAAGCCATCGTCGCCGTTGGCCTCGGTGGGGTAACGCGCATCGAACTTGAACGTCAGTGAGGAGACCGACATGACCATTTTTTTGGACAACGATGCCGATCACCGGCGCGTGGTCAGCGAACGCTCGCAATTTGATTCGAACTCGGGTAGCTCTCTCGAGCGCCTCCTGTTCAACCATCGTGGCATTATCATGCTGGTGTGCGGTTTGCTGACCGTCCTGTGTGCCTTCCAGGCAAGCAAGCTGCAGGTCAACGCAGGGTTTGAAGACATCATTCCCCAGTCGCACCCCTATATCCGCAACTACCTGGAGAACAAAACAGACCTTCGGGGGCTCGGCAACAATCTTCGCGTCGTCGTGGAAAATACCCAGGGCGACATCTACGACCCCGAATACCTGGAGGCGCTCAGGCAGGTGAACGACAAGCTGTTCCTGATGCCGGGCGTGAACCGCTCCTTCGTGAAATCGATCTGGATGCCTGTCGTGCGCTGGACCGAGGTCACCGAGGAGGGTTTCCGCGGTGGCCCGGTGATGCCGGACACCTATGATGGCTCCGCCCGAGCGATCAGTGACCTGCGGCTGAACGTCAGCCGAGCAGGGCTTCGCGCGAATCTAGTAGCCAACGATCAGCGCTCGGCCATGATCGTCGCGCCTTTGCTGGAGCGTTATGCTGACACCGGCAAGGCCATTGATTACCGCCAGCTTTACCATCAGCTCGAAACCTTGCGTTCATTGCAGGACACTGCCGTGCCGGACAAGCCGGGTAAAATTCGTGTCCACATCGTCGGGTTCGGGAAACTGGCCGGTGACCTGATCAGCGGTTTGTATCAGGTCATGCTCTACTTTGCTATCGCGGCCGTGGTGACCATTGTCATCCTGTTTTTCTACACCCGTTGCGTGCGCAGCACAGTCCTGGTGGTTGCCTGTTCACTGGTGGCGGTCGTGTGGCAACTGGGCATGGTGCGCGCGCTGGGTTATTCGCTCGATCCCTACTCCATACTCGTTCCGTTCCTGGTGTTTGCCATCGGCATTTCGCACGGCGCCCAGAAAATGAACGGCATCATGCAGGACATCGCCAGCGGTACGCACAAATACGTCGCGGCGCGTTTTACCTTTCGCCGATTGTTCTTGGCCGGGTTGACTGCACTGGTCGCCGACGCAGTCGGCTTCGCCGTGCTCATGATCATCGACATCCCGGTGATCAAGTCGTTGGCACTGACCGCAAGTATTGGCGTTGCCGTGCTGGTATTCACTAACCTCATCCTGTTGCCAATTCTTCTGTCCTACGTCGGTGTCGGCGCTGCGGCAGCACGGCGAAGCCACGAGGCCGTGCAGAATCCACCTGGCGCCTGGAACGTGCTGGTACGTTTCACTGAGCCTGTGTGGGCGATATCTGCGATCGGCGTGGCCGTCATACTCTCGGTTCTGGGCTTTGTCCTCAGCCTGCAGTTGCAGATTGGTGATCTTGACGCTGGCGCGCCGGAGCTGCGGCCAGACGCGAGGTACAACCAGGACGCAGCATTCATCACGGCCCATTACGGGCTGTCCAGTGATCAATTTGCTGTCATGGTAAAGACGCCGCCAGGAGGTTGCGAAGCCTGGCAGACTCAAATGGAAATAGATCGTCTTGAATGGACATTGCAACAGGTGCCGGGCGTGCAGAGCACGGTGTCCCTGGCGGGCGCAGTCAGCCGGCTGTCCTCGGCCCTGTTCGAAGCGTCGCCGAAATGGATCACCATCAGCCATAACCAGGCACTGGTGAACACCTCGGTGCTGCGGGCTCAGGAAGCCAATCCGGACCTGGTCAATTCGGATTGTTCGATGGTGCCCGTCATCGCTTATCTGGCCGATCACAAGGCGCAGACGCTGAATCGGGTTTTGCTGGCCGTGGAAGCTTTCGCCCGCGAGCATGACTCCGATCGTGCTCTGTTCCTCCCGGCCGCAGGTTCCGCGGGAATCGACGCGGTGACGAATATTGTGGTGCGGGACGCCAATCGCACCATGCTGGTGTTCGTTTATCTGGCGGTGGCCGTGCTGTGTTTTATCACGTTCCGCAGTTGGCGAGCGGTCGTGGTGGCCTTGGTGCCACTGATCGTGACTTCGATTTTGTGCGAGGCGCTGATGGTCGCGCTGGGGATCGGCGTCAAGGTAGCGACGCTGCCCGTGATTGCCCTGGGGGTTGGCATCGGTGTCGACTACGCCTTGTACCTGCTCAGTGTGCAACTGGCCCAACAGCGTAACGGGGTGCCGTTGGCGCAAGCCTACCGGCATGCGTTGCTGTTCACCGGCAAGGTGGTCGCGCTGGTAGGCGTCACGCTCGCCGCTGGCGTCATCACCTGGGCATGGTCGCCTATCAAATTTCAGGCAGATATGGGCATTTTGCTGACCTTCATGTTCGTGTGGAACATGCTCGGTGCGCTGATCCTCATTCCAGCCTTGTCTTGCTTCCTGCTACGGAGTGCATCGCGATGAAACTGGAAATTCCCGGACCTGCGGCGGGCCTGCAAGCATTCCCCAGGCCGGCCACGGCGTGGTACATGACGGGCGTGCTCTTCCTGCTCTACTGGTTGTCGCTGCTGGATCGACTGGTTATCTCGCTGCTGGTCGATCCGATTCGCCGCGACCTGGGCATCACTGATTTCGAATTGTCACTGCTGCAAGGTTTTGCCTTCGGCGTCTTTTACGCAGTGTGCGGGTTACCGTTGGGCTGGCTGGTGGATCGCTTCAGTCGACGTTGGGTCATTTTCGGTGGCGTAACTATCTGGACGCTGGCCACCACTTTCTGCGGGGTGGCTCACAGCTATTGGCAGCTTTTTCTAGCGCGTGTCGGTGTCGGCGCAGGGGAGGCCGCCTTGAGTCCGGCGGCGTATTCGCTGATGGCTGATAGCTTCCCAGCACACCGGCTGACGACTGCCCTGGCGGTCTATTCCCTCGGTTCGCTGTTCGGAACCGGCATGGCCTATCTGCTGGGCGGGGTTATCGTCGGCCTGGTCAGTGAGCATCACTCGGTGCTGCTACCGCTGGTTGGCGAAGTGCGCTCATGGCAACTGGTCTTTATCGCCATTGGCCTTCCTGGTGTGTTCCTGGGTTTGTTGGTATTCACCTTCCGCGAACCTCCCCGGCGCACCACTGCTTCCTCGCGGCCATCCACCGCTCTTGTGGGCCAAGTGTTCGGCGAGGTCTTTCGGCATATTCGCCGCCACGGACGGTTTTTCTTCTGTCACCATATAGGCTTCACGCTGTGCGTCATGGCTGTCGCGGGAATGGCACTATGGGCGCCCACCTACCTTTATCGCGCTTTCGCGTGGAAGCCTGCACAGGTAGGGATCTGGCTTGGCGTGGTGGGTACGTTGGGCGGGGTCATCGGTGCGTTGGGATGCGGTCAGTTGATTGATCGGCAGGTCGCCCGAGGGCGCCTTGACGCTCACATGCGGTTGTTCAGCCTAACCTCCCTCGTGAGCGTGCCGGTCGCGGTGGTCGGAGTGTTGTGGCACGACCCTTATATATTCCTGGCGGCCTTCTTCCTCATCCAGATGCTGGTCAGTCCGATCATGGGCATTTCGGCCGCGGCCCTGCAAATTGCTGCCCCGGCTTACCTGCGTGGTCGTCTGTCCTCGCTCTATCTATTCGTGATGATCTTGCTGGGAATTGGCGCTGGGCCCTCAGTCGTCGCCGCATTCACCGATTTCATTTTTCAGGACGATGCCAAGGTGGGTTATTCGCTGGCATTGATCTTCGTCCTGGCCTGTCCGTTATCAGCACTTGCCCTGCATTTGGGCCGGCCGGCGATGCGTTCGGCCGTGATTGAGAACATGGCGGTCTGACTGCAACGCAAGCAAAAAAAATGAGGCGTGATGCGGCACGCCTCTTGAAGGGAATCAACGAAGGGGCATTTCTAGTTTTTCCGGATCTTGTTCACGGAGCATCGTCACCGGGCAGGTGGACGAACTTGAAGGTGCCGCTGGCGCTGGCCACAAGCCGTCCTTGCTCATCAAACAGGTCGCCGTCGCAAAATGCGAGACTTTTGCTGGCGTATCGCAACCGGCCACGTGCCGACAGTCTCCCAGTGGCGCCACCAGGACGCAGGAAATTGGTTTTCATTTCCACAGTCACACATGAACGGCATTTGGGATCGGTAGTGCGGGTCGCTGCCGCCATGGCCATATCGAGCAGGGTCATAATCAATCCCCCATGCGCCTGGCCAGCGCCATTGAGGTGTTTGTGCTCCAGATCGACAACCAGGCACGGGGGCTCAGGGTCTGGTTCGACGAGGATATCCAGGTAGTCAAGAAAGGGAACATCCACACGGTAATCAGCGTAACGGACGGCTCTTTTTCTGGTGTCGTAATCAGCCATGTGGACTCCTAACGGTGCTTGAATTGCGGCGGGCGTTTTTCCACGAATGCGGCCAGGCCTTCGCTCTGGTCTTCGGTGCCAAACGTGACATAGGCCATACGACGCTCGTAAAGAACCCCTTCGCTGAGACTGCTTTCAAACGCCCTGTTGACGCATTCCTTGGCCAATGCCACGACCGGTTGCGAGAACCCAGCCATTTTGGCCGCCAATGCCAATGCCTCATTACGAAGTTCAGCGAGCGGTACCACACGGCTGACCAGGCCGCTGCGTTCGGCTTCTTCTGCCAGCATCGGACGGCCACTGAGGATCATTTCCATGGCCTTGTACTTACCAACGGCGCGTGTAAGACGTTGAGTGCCTCCGGCGCCAGGAATGGTCGCCAGAGTGATTTCGGGCAGGGCGAAACGTGCGTTATCGGCAGCGATGATGACATCGCACATCATCGCCAGCTCACAACCGCCACCGAGTGCCAGACCACTCACCGCCGCGATTACCGGTTTACGACAGCATGCGGCGCGCTCCCAGTTGGCGGTGATGAACTGCCGCTTGAAGACGTCCATCATGCTCCACTCGCGCATCATCTTGATGTCTGCGCCGGCGGCGAAGGCCTTGTCGCTGCCGATCAGCACGATGGCGCCGATCGTGTCATCCGCCTCCAGTTCGTCGAGCACGGTGGTCAGCTCGTCCATCAACTGATCGTTTAATGCGTTGTAGGCTTCTGGTCGGTTCAGGCGTACCACGCCGACATTTTCCTGTTTTTCCAGGATGAGGGTTTCAAAAGGCATATTTCCGCTCCTGTGGAAGCAGGCGCTGAGGCGCCAGGGTTGCTTACATGTTGGGGTAGTTGGGGCCACCAGCGCCTTCAGGGGTCACCCACGTGATGTTTTGCGCAGGGTCCTTGATGTCGCAGGTCTTGCAATGCACGCAATTCTGCGCATTGATCTGGAAGCGCTTATGACCGTCCTCCTGCGTCACCACTTCGTACACGCCGGCCGGGCAATACCGCTGCGCGGGCTCGTCGTACAGCGGCAGGTTGCTGGTCAGGGGGACATCTGGATCGGCGAGCCTTAAATGGCAAGGTTGTTCCTCTTCATGATTGGTGTTGGAGAGAAACACCGACGACAGCTTGTCGAAGCTGAGCTTGCCGTCCGGTCTGGGGTAGCTGATTTTTTCGGATTTGGCCGCAGGCTTGAGGCAGGCATGATCCGGTTTGTTGTCGTGGAGCGTGAACGGCAGCTTTCCGCCGAAGACATTCTGGTCAATGAAGTTGAAAGCACCGCCAGCCAGCGCGCCAAACTTGTGCAGGGCGGCACCAAAGTTACGGCTACGGAACAACTCGTCGTACAGCCAGCTGGCCTTGAAGCCCTCGACGTATTCCTGAAGCATGTCGCCACCTTCGCCGCCGGCGAGCAGGGCGTCGGCTACCGCTTGCGCAGCGAGCATGCCGGACTTCATGGCGGTATGGCTGCCTTTGATCTTGGCGAAATTCAGGGTCCCAAGGTCGCAGCCAATCAGTGCGCCGCCAGGAAATATCATTTTTGGAAGCGAGTTCAGACCGCCCTTGCAAATGGCGCGAGCGCCGTAGGACAAGCGTTTGCCGCCTTCCAGATAGTGTGCGACCACCGGGTGATGCTTGTACCGTTGGAATTCGTCGAACGGCGAAAGGTACGGGTTGCTGTAGGACAGGTCGACAATCAGCCCGACCACCACCTGGTTGTTTTCCAGGTGATAAAGGAAAGAGCCGCCCGGATTGTCGTCATTGAGCGGCCAACCAGCGGTGTGCACCACGAGCCCAGGTTCGTGCCGGGTGGGGTCGATTTCCCAGATTTCCTTGATGCCTATTCCGTAATGCTGGGCATCGGCCTCGCTATCGAGCTGATATTGTTTGATCAGTTGTTTGCCAATGTGTCCACGGCAGCCCTCGGCAAACAAGGTGTACTTGCCGCGCAATTCCATGCCGGGTGTGTACAGGCCATCTTTGGGCTGGCCGTCACGATCCACCCCAAGGTCACCCGTCACAATGCCGCGCACCACGCCTGCTTTGTCGATCAACGCTTGCTGGGCCGCAAAGCCTGGGTAGATCTCGACGCCCAGGTTCTCCGCCTGCTGGCCAAGCCACCGGCAAAGATTACCGAGCGAAATGATGTAGTTACCTTTGTTGTGCATTGTTTTGGGCACAAAGAATCCCGGTATCTGGGTGGCGGTATCCGGACCCTGCAGCAGATAGATGTCGTCGCGGGTCACTGGCGTGTTGAGCGGCGCCCCCCGTTCTTGCCAATCTGGGAACAACTCGTCCAGGGCGCGAGTTTCAAACACTGCGCCTGAGAGGATATGGGCGCCGACCTCGGAGCCTTTTTCGACCACACACACGCTGATGTCCCGGCCCGCATCAGTGGCAAGCTGCTTCAGTCGGCAGGCCGCTGACAGGCCGGAGGGGCCTGCGCCCACGATGACAACGTCAAATTCCATGTACTCACGATCGGTCAACAGATTTCTCCTATGCCACGTCTGCGGTGGCGACCAGTTTCACGGTAGCGTCGCAGTCGCGACGAGCAGGTAGTGGGACACCGAAGGGACAGTCCCGGGTTTCAGGTAATGTGTCAGTTGGCTTTCCTGCTCGAAATCAGCCAGCGTGCTTCTTTGGCGCTGCAGCAGATGCTCGCCCCAGGAGGCAATGATGAAGCGCTCGCTGAAACGCTGGGGGTCGGCAAGATCCTGATACAGGAGCCAGTGGCTGGCGCCGTCGCGTTTGCGGATGCGCCCCAGGCGAAACAGCTGGTTGCAGAATCGATCCTGGTGCTCGGCCACAATCTGATAGTCGACCTGGACCGCCACCGGCCCGTCACTGGCATTCGGGCTGCCGTGCACGCGTGGCTCCGCCCAGTGTGCCGACAGCGTCACCTCGGCTTCCTGGCCCATGCGCAATGGATAATGACGGGTAAAAAACAGACCGATGGCGATCAAGCCCGCGGCAAGAGTCAGCGTCCACGAAACGCCCATGTAGTTGGCCACTGCGCCCCAGAGCATGCCGCCAATGGCCATGGAACCCTGGAACGTCAGCATGAAGATGGCCAATGCCCGCGCCCGCACCCAGGCCGGGAGGGTGGTCTGGAAGGCAGCACTGGTGGTCGAATTGAAGTTGATCCAGGCCGCGCCGGCTAATACCAGGGTGATGCTGGTCAGGTAGAGAAAAGGGGTCCAGGCCGCAACCAGCATTGCCAGCATGAAGATGACGCTAGATATCGCCGCCAAGCGCTGCAGATTATTGATGCGCGACCTGAACTGGTTGAGCAGGACACCGCCCAGAACGGCGCCGGCGCCCAGACTGCCCACCAGCAGGCCGTAGCCGCCCACCTCGTCGCCGCCAGCGACCAACGGCAGCAAGGCCCAGAGGCTGCTCGCGCAACTGATGAAGAACAAAGTCCGCAGGATGTGACCATGCAGCGGATACGCATGGCGAATATACCGCAGGCCGGTACGCATGGCGGTCAGCAGTGGCTCCCTTGGCGCAGGCGTCGTAGGGCCAGGTCGATACCCGAAAATGAATATCGCGAGCACGGCCACCAGCAACACGATGTTCAGCGCGAACACCCATTGCAGGCTCGAACTGGCAATGATGATGCCGGCGAGGGCGGGCCCCACGGCACGGGCTGCGTTATAGGCGATCGCATTGAGATTGATCGCAGCGCCCAGAACACTGCGAGGCACCGCGTCCGACGTCGTCGCCTGCCAGGCGGGGATACTCACCGCGCTGCCGGTTCCGAGGCTGAACGCCAACAGTAAGAGACCCCACGGCGTAAGCTGATCGTTGATCAACAACAAGAAGAGCAACACAGTCGCAGCCAGCATCCAGGCGTGAGTGACGATCAGGATCCGCCGCTTGTCGATGAAGTCGGCATAAACGCCGGCCGGCAGACCGAAGAGGAAAGCCGGCAAGGTGATTGCTGTCTGCACCAGCGCCACCATCAACGGAGAGGGATCGAACTGGACCATCAACCACGCTGCCGCGACGTTCTGCATCCACAGGCAGATGTTCGCTGTCAGCGTTGCGCACCAGACGGCCCGAAACAACGCATAACGCAACGGTGGCAGGTTATCGGCCGTTGTTTGATGGCCTGTGGATCCGTCTGACTGCATGCTGGGCCTGTCGGGGTGTGACCCCTATTTATTATAATGAACGGTGTTTACTATTCTGAATGCGTTTTTTGGTTGCTGTCAACCGCTCGCTCGACGACGGGTGCCAGCAGTGCCCTGATGACGGCCACCAAAGCCAATGGCTGATCGAGCATCAGATGATGGTGACTGTTGGGAATGCCAATAGCGCCTCGGCAGTGACGTAACCGAGAGGCGATTCGCTCGGCGCGCCAGCGTTCGACGACGATGCTTTCTTCACCGTAAACGAAGTCCACCGGTACTTCGATACTCCCCAGCAAAGTGTCGCCATCTTTTTCATTCAGGGTAAACGGTAGGGTCGGATCAAGGCGCCAATGCCATCCCTCGGGACTCTGCGCGATGGAATGGAATGCAACGTGCTCGAAGGTGTCCGCGAGGGGTAGCGGCTGGTCGGGGATTACCCGGTAGCGCTCCCGAATGGTCGCGTAATCAGGGTAATGCCTTGCCCGACCGCTGCGCGCCGGCGGCAGCGGAAAGCTCGACTTTGGTTCATCGAGGAAACGCACCCGGCTGTCGAGAATAACGGCCCGTCGGACCAGATCCGGTCGGTTGGCGCAGACGCTGAGCGTGCGCAAACCGCCATAGCTGTGACCGACCACGGTGGCAGGGCCGAGCGCGTTCTCGAGAATGGCGATCAGGTCATCGGAGAAAGCCTGCGCGCTGTAAGTCTGCCGGGCTCCGCTTTCGCCCATCCCGGAAAAATCCATTGCAAAAACCCGATATCGATCGACGAAGTAGGGCGCAATGAAATCCCACCAATGGCTGTTGGCCCGGTAGCCGTGGGCGAACAGCAGAACCGGTTTCTCGGTATCGCTCGCGTTCCAGCTGCGGTAATGCAAGCGTGTCTCTGGACACTGCTGAAAATGCGAGCGTGTCGGGGCGCTGATGGCGCGCAGCAGCCAGGGTTGTGCATCGCAATATTGTGGCGTAGGCGAGGGTCCACCACCCTGTGGCGCATCATCCAGTGCCGCCGCCATGCTCGCCAGCCTGGCTTTCCAGATCTTGCCTGTGCTGCCTTGGGGCAATTGCTCCAGAATGACGATACGACCTGGTCGCTTGTAAGGTGCAATCAGCTCGCGCAAGGCGTTGTCGATACTTGGCGCGTCGATCTTGTGGCCGGCTCGTGGCTCGACGAACGCAACGACTTCTTCGTCACCTTCTGCAAGGGCTCGACCCACGACGCCCGAGGCGGCGACACCTGGCAGGCTGTTGAGCGCCGCCTCCACTTCCGCTGGGTAAACGTTGAAGCCTGAGCGGATGATCATTTCCTTCTGGCGACCGGCAATGGCCAGTGCGCCGTCAGGAAGTCGTTTGCCCAGATCTCCGGTGGCGATCCAGCCCCCAGGACGCAACGTGGCAGCGGTTTCCTTCGGGTTACGGTAGTAGCCGAGCATCGTTGCCGGCGCCCGCATCCACAGTTCACCGATGGTGCCGTCGCTCACGTCGCAGCCTTGGGCGTCGACGAAACGGATCTCGACGCCCTCTTCAGCGAAGCCGATGGTGCCGGGTTCGCTTGGACGGTCACCCGGGGTTCGAGCACCCGGTGCGCATTCGGTCATTCCATAGCCATTGACCAACGGTATGCCGAACAACAACTGGACCCGCCGTTGCAGGGTGGCATCGAGCGGCGCACCGCCGCAGCTGATGTAGCGCAGCTGATGTCCCGAGACGTCCAGCCGTTGGGTGATGATGTAATCGAGCAATCGGGCGTAGACGATCGGAACGAACGACAGGTGCGAAATACTGCCGTCGGCGATACCGGCTGCCAGCTGCGGCAACGCCAGGCGAGCCATGAGGCGCAGGCTGGCGCCTGCCGCCATCACTGACATGAGATTGGCGATTCCCATGATGTGCGCAAGGGGGGCGACGCCGTTGTAGCAGTCGGTAGCACTGACGCGACGCGAACGACTGAGGATCGAGCCGAGCGCCAGAAGCCCGCCGTGGCTGTGCATCACGGCCTTGGGCTTTCCGGTGGTGCCAGAGGTAAAGATGAGCAGTCCCACATTCGTGTCGGCCGACGGCGGCTGTGCTTCGGTGGTATCGCTAGCGCTGAGCGCGACCGGCCCCGCGAGCAAACCCTCGACAGGCAAGGCGCCGGCTTTCGATGCCTGGGCTTCACACGCTTCGCTGTCTTCCACCGCGTACAGAGAGAGTCGGGCCTCGACCAGTGCCTTGAGTCCCTCCAACTCTGCTGCCGGCAGACGTGCATTTACTACTGCGGGCCATGCATTGACGCGCTGGCAGGCGAAGAGGGCGACGACGGCGGCGATATTGTTTTCGGCAACGATGAGTACCCGGTCACCCGGTAAGACACCTTGCCCGGAAATCAGTGTGGCCAATTCTTCAACAGCCTGCGCCAACTGGCTGTAGTCCAGCGAGCGGCTCGCGTCACTCAGCGCGGGGGCAGAGGGCGTGACACTCGCCCAATGATGTACCACGTCACATGCCCGAGAAAGGTTCGCAATCGAGGTTGAATCAAGCGTGATAGAGCGGTTCTTGTCGGTCATGGCACTTATGTCGATGAGGTTGGCAAGGCAAAATGTTGTTCGAATATAGGTCCGCTGTTCTAATATGTGAAGTAGTTTGATACTTTACAGTCGTGTCAGCGGCCGTTTTTAGCCGCAAAAATTTGGCTCGGTTGGAGGTCTGGTCGCGCAAATGCGCCCAGAACGAACCCGGTACTGACGGCTCTTTCAACGAGGAACGAACCTATGAATGAGGCACAACGCGATCCAGATGGCCAGATCAAGCTGGAGCAACGCGGCGCCCTGTTGCTGATCGGCATTGATCGCCCCGAGAAGCGCAATGGCTTTACCCCGAAAATGTTCGCCGAGTTGGCCGCCGCCTACACGCGGCTGGAACAGGACCCCGAGCTGCGAGTGGGCGTGTTGTACGCTGAAGGCGAACATTTCACCGCCGGGCTCGATATGCCCAAATGCGCGCCGCTTCGCAAAGAGGGCAAACCTTATATCCCGCCAGCCGAAGTCGACCCCTTCAACTTGCGCGAACCACTGCGCAGCAAACCTGTGGTCATGGCGCTCAAGGGCATCAGTTTCACCGTAGCCATCGAGTTAATGCTAGCGGCCGACATCGTCATCGCCGCGCAGGATTGCCGCTTTTCCCAGATTGAGGTCAAGCGCGGCATCATGGCTGGCTGCGGTGCGACGTTCCGGTTTGTTGAACGTGCCGGCTGGGGCAACGCAATGAAGCTCTTGCTGACCGGTGACGAGTTCGACGCCGCCGAAGCATTGCGGCTCAATTTCGTGCAGGAGGTCGTACCCGTTGGCGAGGAGCTGCCAAGGGCTATCGCACTGGCTGAACGAATCGCCGAGCAAGCCCCGCTCGCGGTACAAGCGACCCTGCAAAATGCACACACGGCGGTGAATTACGGGTGGCAGGCCGCGTATGCTTCCATAGCCAACACCCAGCGTCGTTTGTTCAACACCGAAGATGCCAAGGAAGGTGTGCAGTCTTTCATCGAAAAGCGGCCTGCACATTTTGTTGGGCGATAACAATAAGAGGAGAACATGATGATTAAAGGCCCGCTGAGCAACATCCGCGTGCTTGATATGAGCCGCATTCTCGCCGGACCCTGGGCGGCGCAGATGCTTGCGGACCTGGGCGCCGAGGTGATCAAGATCGAGCGTCCGGGAAAAGGCGACGATTCGCGACAGTTCGGCCCGCCGTTTCTGAAAGACGCCGAGGGACGCAACACCCGTGAATCCTCGTTCTACATCAGTACCAACCGCAACAAGAAGTCCATTACCTGTGATATTGCGAAACCCGAAGGGCAGGCGCTTGTACGCAAGCTCGTCGCGAAGTGCGACGTGCTGCTGGAGAACTACAAGGTGGGTGATCTCAAGCGGTATGGCCTGGACTATGCCTCTTTGAGTGAAGAAAACCCGCGCCTGATCTACTGTTCGCTGACCGGTTTCGGGCAGACGGGGCCTTACGCGCCACGTCCGGGCTACGACTCGATTTTTCAGGCCATGGGCGGACTGATGAGCATTACCGGCCTGCCGGATGAGATCCCAGGCGGCGGGCCGATGAAAACCGGACCGAGCCTGGCTGACATACTCGCGGGTCAATATGCGGCCTACGCCATCCAGGCGGCGCTGTACGCTCGCGACGTCAACGCAGCGCCCGGCCAGCACATCGACATTGCCCTGCTGGACGCATTGATAGCATCGACGTCGCACTATGCTTCTCAGTACCTGGTCTCAGGGGACGTCCCCGTGCGGCGTGGTACCGAGGGCAACGGCGGCATGCCCTCGCGTATGTTCCGCTGTGCCGATGGCGATATCATGATCGTCGCCGGCAATAACGAACAATACGCGCGTTTTTGCGAGGTGCTGGGTCATCCGGAATTGACCACTGACGCCCGGTTTGCCGAAATTTCGCTGCGGGTGGTCAACCGTCGGGCGCTGGGGGATGTGTTCGAGCCGCTGGTGGCGGCTTGGAAAGTGCTCGACTTGCTGCACGCCCTGGATAAGGCGGGAGTGCCAGCAGGCCCAATCAACAATCTGGAGCAGGTGTTCGCCGACCCTCATGTTCAGGAGCGCGGAATGTGTGTGGAAAGCCACCATGCCGCTTCTGCCGATGGAAAAGTGCGGATGGTTGCCAACCCGGTGAAATTCTCGGCAACGCCCATCGTTGAATACAAGGCACCGCCCACTCAGGGAGAGCACACCGAGACCATCCTGGGCGAATGGCTGGGCATGGACGAAGGTGAGATTCGAGCACTGCGTGACAAAGGCGTCATCTGACGAAGCACCTAGTGATAGCTGCCCAGCGTCTGAAAAAATCCCGGCCCGTACGCGCAGCCGGGATTTTTTTTGCAGGCAGACAATTCGCAGGTGGATAAAAAGCGCTGGCAAAAAAAATGCCGCCTGCACAAGGCGGGCGGCAAAAGGGTACCAAGCTCAGTTGCGTCGATGACCTGCGTCAACCCCGGCCCAGAGATCACCGGGGGGCATGGGTCACCGTACGTTCATCCGGTCGATCATTTGACGTATTTGCGGAACTCAGGCTTGCGCTTCTCGCGAAAGGCGTTGCCGCCTTCCTTGGATTCGTCGGTCTCGTAATACATGGCCAAGGCCTGCATCGCGAATGCGCCGATGCCGCGAATATTCTCGTTGTCCATGTTGAACGAACGCTTGGCGAGGGCGATGGCGGTCGGGCTCATCTGCAGGATTTCGTCACACCATTTTTTGACCTCGGCATCCAGCTCGACGGCCGGAACCACCGCGTTGACCAGGCCCCAGTCCAGCGCTTGCTTGGCGCTGTAACGACGGCACAGATACCAAATCTCGCGGGCACGCTTGTCGCCGGCCAGACGGGCGAGCAGGGCGGTGCCGAAGCCGGGGTCCACTGAGCCGACTTTCGGGCCAACCTGACCCAATTGCGCAGTCTCGGCAGCGATGGCGAGGTCGCACAAGGTCACCAGCACGTTGCCGCCGCCGATCGCGTAGCCGTTGACTCGAGCGATCACAGGTTTGGGGATGTCGCGAATAATGCTCTGTAATTCTTCGATTGGCAGGCCCACCACGCCGCGACCCTTGTGTCGGCCACCCGATTGGTCACTGCCGGTGCAGAATGCCTTGTCACCTGCACCTGTCAGTACGACGACGCCGATGTCCTTGCTGTACCCGGCCAGGCTGAACGCCTGGATCAATTCCTCACAGGTATCGGCGGTGAACGCGTTGTAGACCTGAGGGCGATTGATGGTGATGGTCGCGATGCCATTGTCTTCGGTGTAGAGAATATCTTTGAATTCCATGTGTTTCTCCTCTTGGAAAAAATGAGCCTCAGCCCACCATCGTCAAGCCGCCGGAAACGCTGATCACCTGGCCGGTGATGAACGCTGCGTCGTCGCTTGCCAGGAACAGCACCGTTCCGGCGATGTCCTCGGGTTGGCCCATGCGTCCGAAGGGCACAGCCTTGACCAGCCCAGCCTTGATCCTCTCGCCTTTCTCACCTTGGGCAAGATTGTCCAGTAGTGCCGTGGCCGTCGGCCCGGGACAGACCACGTTGACCGGAATTTGCTGGCGGGCCATTTCCCGGGCCATGGTTTTGCTGAAGGCGATCAGCCCGCCCTTGCAGAAGGAGTACACAGCCTCCATTGAGGAGCCGACGCGGCCCGCATCGGAGGAAATGTTGACCACACGACCGTGACCGCGCTCGCTCATGCGGCGCAGGACGGCATGGTGCATGTTCAATGGTCCATACAGGTTGATGGCCACGACCTTGTCCCAGAACGGTTTTTCGGTCTGCAGGAAGAACGCGCCAGTGTCCCAGCCGGCGTTGTTGACCAGCACATCGATCGGCCCCAGCTCCTGCTCGACACGTTCGACTGCGGCGTGGACCGCCTCGTGGTCGGTGATGTCCACGCTATAGTCACGGGCACGGCCACCGGCGGTTTCGATTTCGCCCACCAGGGCATCTGCCGCCTGGGTGTTGAGGTCGAAGACCGCCACAATGGCGCCTGCTTCGGTGAAGCGCTTGCAAATGGCGCTGCCGATGCCGCCTGCGCCCCCAGTTACCACCACGACCTTATCTTTCAACCCTTTCATTTTCACTACCTTTGCTTTTTTCAGGGGCGCGGCTGTGCCGCGGTTTTGGGGATCATGCCCTCGGCGCCGGCTTGTTGCGGCGGTGCAGGTGGGTGTGTCGGTGCCGCAGCCTGGTTACGCGAGGCGCACAATGAGGTGATCTGCTCGGCGCTGTAGCCAAGTTCGCCAAGGATCTCGTCACTGTGTTCACCCAGGTTCGGTGGCAAATAACGCACGTTGCCTGGAGAAGCGGAAAACTCCACGGGAATCGAGGTCATGACCAGCTCGCCCTCGGTCGGGTGCTGAACCTTCTTGAAAAACTCGGTTTCGCGCAGATATTCGTCGTCCATCAGGTCGTGCAGTTCGCGCACCTGGCCATGCGGCACGTCGGCTTCATCGAAGATTTTTTCCCAATGCGCCGAGGTCTGCGTAGCGATCACTTCCCCGAGGATGCTGTACAACTCGTTGATATGGAGCATTCGTTCCGTCATGCGACAAAAGCGCGGGTCAGTCAGCAGCTCCGGTCGACCTATCGCCGTCAATACTCGCCGCCACTGTTCGTCATTGACCGCCAGCAGACAGATGTATCCGTCGCGGGTCGAGTAGGGGCGCCGATTGGTGGAGAACATGCGCGTGTACCCCAGGCCGTCCGATTTGCCCAACGCACCCTCCCAAAGGTGCTCGAACAAGTTGAACTGGAGCATGGTCTCCATCATGGGCACGCGCACTTCCTGCCCCTCACCCGTGCGTTCGCGGTGCAGCAACGCCATGCTGATGGACGACGCCAGGACATAGCCGCAGAACTTGTCGACGATCACCGTCGGGAAGTATCGCGGTCGGCCATCAGCGTCACGGTTGATGGCTGCCAAACCGCTTTCACCCTGGATCACGTCATCGAAAGCCGGCATGTTGGCGTTTGGTCCGTCGCTTCGGTAACCGGGAGCGAAGGCGTAGATGATCTTCGGATTGCGTGCGCGGATTTTTTCGTAACAGATGCCCAGGCGTTTGGCCGCGCTCGGGCGCATGCTGTGCACGATGACATCGGCGGTCTCAACCAGTTTGAGCAATGCCTCCATGCATTCCGGCTGCTTGAGATCGAGCACGACGCTGCGCTTGTTGCGGTTCATGATGAGGTAGAACACCGACATGCCAGGGTTCCGGCCCGGCCCGTTCTGCCGGTTCTGGTCGCCCGTTGGCGGTTCTACCTTGATGACGTCCGCCCCCATGTCGCCCAGTATCTGTGTGGCGACTGGCCCCAGAACGTTAATAGTGAGGTCGATCACACGCAGCCCTGACAGCGGGCCGGTGGGTTGTGCCATTGCCCGTTGTGCCATGATCAGTCAGCCCTGTAGTCCTTGCCTTTGACAAGGCGCAGAGGGGTGTACTCCTGCACCAGAGTGCCGTCCTGTTTGTAGATGCGGTTGCGCGTACGCACGAGCCCCAGACCAGGACGGCCATTGCTTTCACGGCATTCGATGACTTCGCATTCCACGTGAATGGTGTCACCGACAAAGACTGGTCCCTTGATGTCCAGTTCCATGTTGAGGAACGCGAAACCCACTCCCTGCATGGTGGCCTGTGTCAGCAGACCCTCGGCGAATGTGAAGACCAGCGCACCAGGGGCAACGCGGCCTTTGATGGCTGATTGTTCCTTGAGGAATTCCACGTTGGTGAAAAGCACCTCAAGCATGCCGGTTACCGAGACGAAGTTAACGACATCGGCCTCAGTCACGGTTCGACCTACGGTTTTGAATCGGCGCCCAACCGGGAGATCTTCCCAGTGAATGCCCAAGCCCACGGTTTCGATCTGTTCCATCTTATTGTTTCCTGGCGTTGGTTATGTGGAACTGCAATGGGTACATCGCCTCAGCGAACTTTCGAGTCGCTGCGGGCAATACGGCCGAGCACGCTGTCGGCAATGATGTTGCGCTGGATCTGATTGGTGCCTTCGATGATCTGCACGACTTTGGCATCACGGAAATACCGATTGATCGGGTATTCATTGGAAATGCCCGCCGCACCGAACAGTTGCACCGCGTCTGTGGCAACCTTCATCGCAACATCGGAGGCAAACAATTTCGACATGGCCGCCATCGGGGCCAGGGTGCGTCCTGACACTCCGGCGTCGACCATGGACGCGGTGCGGTAGACGAGCTGCCGTGCGGCTTCGGTTTGCGTCACCATGTCCGCAACCATCCAGCGTATCCCCTGGAAGTCGCTGACTTTCTGCTTGAAGGCCACGCGGTTCTGGATGTAATCGACCGAATGATCGATTGCGCCCTGTGCCAGGCCCACCGCTCGAGCGGCCACCAAGGGGCGACTGGTATTGAGGGCTTCCATAGCAACTTTGAAGCCTTCACCTCCTTCAGGGCCCACGCGGTTGGCGACCGGAATGAAGGCGTTGTCGAAGAACAGCGGGCAGGCCGCGACACCCCGTGCGCCCATCTTGTGTTCCGGCGCGCCGATGGTCAGTCCTTCCGTACCCCGGTCAACAATAAAGAGGTTGATGCCCAGGGCCGAGCCATCCTCGGCCACCGTCTTGGCGGCTACCAGGATGAAGTCAGCCATGTTGGAGTTGGTGCACCAGATCTTGGCGCCGTTGAGGACGTAGCCGCCTTTGGTTCGACGTGCGGAAGTCTTGATACCGGAGACATCGGAGCCGCTTTGCGGCTCGGTTATCGACAGCGCGCCGCGCAAGTCGCCACTGGCCAGCCCTGGCAGCAGACGTTGTTTTTGCTCATCGGTTCCGCCGGCAAGGATGGCGCCGAACGGGGTCCATTGCACGACCAGAAGATAGCCGGTGTTGTAGCAGACCCGGCCCAGTTCCTCGACGGCGATGCAGGCGGACAGCAAGCTGTTGGTGCCGCCGTACTCGGTTGGGAAGGGGAGCGCGAACAGCCCCAGTTCCTTGAGCAGGGCAAACATGTCATGGGGATATTCCGCCGTGCGGTCGATCTCATCGGCTCTGGGCGCGACCTTTTCCCGGGCAACCCGACGGATCAGGTCCTGGATTTCTCGCTGTTCATCGGTCAATTCGTAATTCACGGTTTTCATGGCTCCAGTCATGGACTGCACCCGCTGCATGATCGGTCGCTACAGGGCAAGGTGATATTCTGAACGATGTTCGTAAAAGTAAACGACGGTCATCGAAAGTGTCAAGCCGATGTGATGGGACATTTGCCCGCGTGTGCTTCGATATCCGGGCGTAACCAGAGCGTGCGGGCGTTTCGGTCCGTCTTGAAAAATTTTGCGAAGGGTCAAACGAGCGATAAATATTAGAAATTAATGGAAACGCTGTTTCGCATAGTGCATAAGAGTAGGCAGAGCCGCCGTCGATGGCTTGACGAATTACGGAGCTCGCGTTTACTATTCGGAACGTTGTTCATAAAACATAGCCGCTTGTCACTGGAGAGCTCATGCAAAGCCTGCAGCCAGAATCCGACTACCAACGGTTCCTTAATGAGGGACGCTTCATGTTGCAGCGCAGTCGCCAGAACGGTGGCTACTTCTTCTATCCGCGCGTCGCCCAGCCTGGTACCGGAAACACCGACCTGGAATGGGTGCAAGCCAGCGGAGTCGGCGTGGTGTACTCCTCGACAGTGGTCCGCCAGCGCCCACCGACGCCTAACTACAATGTGGCGTTGATTGACCTGGAGGAGGGTGTGCGGATGATGTCCCGTGTCGAAGGGGTGCCGCCTGAAGACGTGCGCATCGGTATGCCGGTGCGGGCAAAGATCGTAGCGCTGGACGCTGATGCGTCGGTGCTGGTGTTCGAGCCAGTCTGATCGGCGCGGTGCACAAATAATTGCAAACCTGCAGCCATAACAACAAAGGCAGGAAACTAATGAATCAAAGTCTACGTGGACAAACGGCCATTGTGGCGGGCGCCACTTATGGGATGGGCGAAGCCCCTGGTCTGTCATCCATGGACCTGGCAGCAGCGGCCAGCGTTCGCGCACTGGCACAGGTGGGGTTGACGCCAGCGGATGTGGATGGACTGTTCGTCAGCGTACCCGACGACATGCTCTCCGGCCTGACCTTCTCGGAATATCTGGGTATCCATCCGCGCTTTACCGACAACAACCGTACCGGTGGATCGGCGTTTCAGATTTACGCCCACACCGCTGCAATGGCTCTGGCTGCAGGGCAGATCGATGTAGCTCTCATTGCCTATGGCAGCAACCAGAAAAGCTCATCCGGCAAGCTGGTGCAATCGTCGCGCCCATCGCCTTGGGAAACCCCGTACCGGCCGATGAATCCGGTGTCTTCGTACGCGCTGGCCGCCGCCAGGCACATGCATCAGTACGGCACCACGCGCGAGCAGCTCGCCGAAGTCGCTGTTGCAGCGCGTAAATGGGCACAGCTCAATCCGGACGCTTATATGCGCGATCCCTTGAGCATCGATGATGTGTTGAATGCGCGAATGGTGTCCGATCCGTTGACCGTGCGTGACTGCTGCCTGGTCACCGATGGTGCTGCGGCTGTAGTCATGGTCCGAGCCGACCGGGCCCGTGACCTGGTTGCCCGACCGGCTTATCTGTTGGGCGCAGGTTCGGCCACTTCACACCGTGAGATTGCTTCGATGGCCGACCTGACCGTCACCGCCGCCCGTGAATCCGGGCAGCGTGCCTATGCCATGGCGGGCGTCGGCCCCGCGGACATCGATGTCGTTATGCTGTACGACGCGTTCACCATCAACCCGATCCTGTTTCTCGAAGACCTGGGGTTCTGTCCGAAAGGCGAAGGCGGTCGATTCGTGTCAGGAGGCGCCATTGCCCCCGGCGGACAACTGGCAGTCAATACCAATGGCGGTGGACTCTCGTGCGTCCATCCCGGCATGTATGGCCTGTTCACCATGGTCGAGGCCACCCAGCAGTTGATGGGCCAATGCGGCGCGCGCCAAGTGCCGCAGGCCAGGCTCGCGATTGCCCACGGCAATGGCGGCGTGTTGTCCAGCCAGGCGACGTTGATTCTTGGTACGGAGGACACGCTGTGAGCCAGGAGCCGACCATTACCGATTCAATCGTTCAGGTCGAGCAGTCTGACGGCGTTGCCGTTGTGACCCTCAACTACCCGCAGCGACGTAATGCGTTCTCGCTGAAAATGCGCGAAACCCTGTATGAGGTCCTTTACCGGCTGATGTATGAGGACGGCTCTTGCCGGGCCATCGTCCTGACCGGCGCCAACGGCGTCTTCTGCGCCGGCGGCGACATTTCCGAGATGAAGGAACGCACGGTGATGCAATACCGTGAACGTAACCTTTTGCCGCTGAATATCTTCCGCCTGCTGGTCGAAGGGCCCAAGGCTGTGATCGCCGCGGTCGAAGGGTTCGCCATGGGTGCGGGGGTTTCTTTGGCCGCGGCCAGCGATTACGTGGTCTGTGCGCCCGATACACGTTATGCCTGCGCATTCGTGAAGGTTGGCCTGATGCCTGATACCGGTCTTTTCTGGTCGCTCGCCCAGAGAGTCGGTGCCGCCAAGGCGCGTGAGTTGATGCTTACCGCTGACGAGTTCAACGGCGAGCAAGCGCTGCGCATCGGATTTGCAAACCAATTGGCACCATCGGGCGAAACCCGTCAGGCCGCCGTCGACATCGCCCGCCAATATGCGCTCATGCCGCCGTTGGCGCTCGCACACCTGAAAGCTGCACTGGCCAACGGCATTGGTTCGCTCGATCAGGCGATCGAAACCGAGGTGAACCTGCAGCCGATCATGCGTCGCAGCCAGGACCATCAGGAGGCCGCCAAAGCCTTCATGGAAAAACGTCCTGCTGTATTCGTTGGCAATTGAGGAGAGCGCAATGTCCGAACATACCGACGAACGTATTCAAGTCACCCGCGATGGCGAAGTGGCGATCATCACCCTGAATAATCCCGGACGGCGTAATGCGATGGGCCGCCAGATGCGCCTTGCGTTGCGCGACACGGTGCATCGGCTCATGGTCGCTGACCCCGAGTCACGTGCCATCGTCCTGACCGGTGCGGGCGGGCAATTCAGCGCCGGCGCCGATATCTCCGAAATGACCAAGCGAACCGTGTCGCAGAGTCGGGAAATACTCGAAGAGTCCTGTGAAGTGGTGCGTGATTTGCTCGGGGGGCCGAAACCTGTCGTGACTGCAGTGGAGGGCGTGGCTTTTGGTGCCGGTCTTTCGCTGGCGGTGGCGAGCGACTATCTGGTGGTGGCATCGAGCGCTAGGTTTTGCGCGGCGTTTCTGCGTATCGGACTGATTCCCGATACCGGCGTGCTGTGGACGCTGCCCAAGAAGATTGGCCCGGCCAAAGCCCGCGAGTTGCTGTCACTGGCGCGTGAAATCGACGGCGTCGAAGCGGGGCGTATCGGCCTGGCTAACCGGGTTGTCGAGCCGGGGCAGGCATTGAGCGCGGCCATCGACTACGCCAAGACCCTGGCCAAGCTGCCACCGCTTGGCGTGGCATTGACCAAAACGGCGTTGACGTTCTCGTCCGATGACATGGACGCCGCACTGCGTGCCGAGATCGACTTCCAGCCGCTGTTGCGCCAATCGAGTGACCACCTCGAGGCAGCCAACGCCTTCCTCGAAAAGCGCTCCCCTGTATTCACTGGCCAATAAGGAACCTGTGATGACTCAACACAGCGACATCGTCCAGGTAGAACATCGGGGCAGCGTGGCAATCGTCACCATGAATTACCCCGAACGACGCAACGCCTTCTCGTTGAACATGCGTTTGGCACTGCTGGAAACCTTCCACCGGCTGCACCACCAGGACGACAGCTGCCGTGCCATCGTGCTGACCGGTGCCGGCGGACATTTCTGTGCCGGCGGCGACTTGTCCGAAATGACTACCGTGTCGCCTTCGTTGCTGCAGATGCGTGAGCGCATCAGCATCGGTGTGCGCCTGTTTCGATTGCTGTTCACCGGAGACAAACCGGTGGTAGCGGCCGTGGAGGGCAACTGCATGGGCGCCGGCATTTCGTTGGCCGCCGCCTGTGACCTGGCGGTCGGTAGCGAAGCGGCCAAGCTGGCCTGCGTCTTCGTCAAGGTCGGCCTGATACCCGATACAGGCCTGTTGTGGACCCTTCCACAGAAAGTCGGTGCAAGCAAGGCTCGCGAGCTGATGCTGGGTGCAGAACCTTTCGATGGCATCCAGGCGGGGCAATTCGGCCTCTTCAATCAGGTCGTCGCACCAGGCGAAGCCCTGGAAGCGGCTGTGGCTCGAGCTCAGCACCTGGCAGCGTTGCCGCCAGTCACCCTGGCCTTGCTCAAGTCATCGCTGGTGCGTGGCGGCGACAGCATCGAGGCCGCATGGCGCCGCGAGGTGGATCTCAACCCGCTGACCCGCCAGACCCAGGATCACCAGGAGGCTGTTGCGGCCTTCATGGAAAAACGTCAACCGACTTTCAGCGGGAATTGAACCATGTTTGCGAGCAACCTTTTGGCAGGCAAAAAAATCCTGATTACCGGTGGTGGTACCGGATTGGGCAAGAGCATCGGCCAACGTTTTCTGGAATTGGGCGCGGAGTTGGTCATTGCGGGTCGGCGCAAGGAAGTGCTGGACGCTACCGCTGAGGAGTTCCGCGATGCGCTGCCGACAGCGCGAGTCAGTACCGTGCAGGCCGATGTGCGCGACGCTGACTCGGTCGAGGCCATGATGGAAGAAGTATGGCGCAGCGGGCCACTGGACGTGCTGATGTGCAACGCGGCCGCCAATTTCATCGCGCGCACCGAGACGCTGTCGCCGCGAGCGGTGGATGCGGTGTTGGACATCGTCCTGCACGGTAGCTTCTATTGTGCAATCGCCGCCGGCAAGCGCTGGATCGCCGAGGGGCGTGCCGGCAATATCATCAGCACGGTCTCCACCCCGGCCATGACCGGATCGGCGTTTACGGCGCCCAGCGCAGCCGCCAAGGCAGGGGTGCTGGCCATGACCCGCAGTCTGGCAGTGGAATGGGGGCCCAAGGGCATCCGCCTTAATTGTGTTGCCCCCGGGTTGTTTCCCACTCCGGGTGCCTGGGAGCAGCTCTATCCACCGGGTTCGCAAGTCGAACCCCAGGAGAAGAGCGTTCCGCTGCGCCGCTTCGGCGACCATCGCGAATTGGCGGATCTGTACAGCTATCTGGCCAGTGAGGGCTCCGCCTATATCAACGGCGAAATGATCGTGATGGATGGAGGGCGCTGGATGCAAGGTGTGGGCGGGCCGAGTTTCCGTGCCATGCAGGACTGGAACGAAGACCAGTGGCAAGCCATGCGCGGCAAAGGGCGTACATGACATGGGTGGTCCACTGGCGGGAATCAAAATCGTCGAGCTGGCCGGCATTGGCCCGGGTCCGATGTGCGCGATGTTACTGGCCGACCTGGGGGCGACCGTCATTCGTGTCGACCGCAAGCAACCTGCCAAGCTCGGTATCGAGCGTCCGTTGCAGTACAACACCCTGCTGCGTAACCGCTACGCGATTGCCGTCGATCTCAAGGATCCGGCGGGTGTGGAGACGGTACTGCAGTTGGTAGAGCAGGCAGATGCCCTGATAGAGGGATTCCGTCCTGGCGTCACTGAACGCCTGGGCCTGGGGCCGGAGGAGTGTCTGGCCCGTAACCCGCGTCTGATTTATGGCCGAATGACCGGCTGGGGCCAGCAGGGCCCGATGGCTAAATATGCGGGTCACGATCTCAACTATCTGGCACTCACCGGCGTACTCGATGCCATTGGCCGTGAAGGCCAGCCGCCGACTATCCCGCTGAACCTGCTGGGTGACTACGCGGGCGGATCGTTGTACCTGGCACTCGGTCTGCTGGCCGGCATCCTTGAGGCTAAAAGCTCAGGCAAGGGTCAGGTAGTCGATGCGGCGATCGTGGACGGCACTGCGCACCTGGCAACCACGTTCTTCGGCATGATGGCCGCTGGCATCTGGAAGGAGGGGCGCGGGACCAACATCACCGACAGCGGTTCGCCTTTCTACGATTGTTATGCTTGCTCCGATGGCAAATTCATCAGTGTGGGCCCCATCGAAAGCAAGTTTTACGACGAGCTGCTGCGCCTCATGGATCTGGACCCGCATCTGTTGGGAGAGCAGATGGATCGCTCCGCCTGGGCCAATGCCAAGCAGGTGCTCGCCGCACGTTTCAGCAGCCGCACCCGGGACGAATGGGTCGCTTTGCTGGAGGCCAGTGATGCCTGTGCTGCCGGGGTCTTGAGTTTTACTGAGGCCGCCGACCATCCGCATCTGCGCGCACGGGGAACCTTCATCGAGGTTGACGGCGTGACTCAGCCTGCGCCTGCACCCCGTTTCTCGCGCAGCGTCCCGCAAACCCCCTTTGCACCCCAGCCCATCACACCGTCGAACACCGATACCGCGTTGTCCGCCTGGTTCGCCCCGGATCGGGTCGCCCAATTGCGTGAATGCGGCATCATTGATTGAGGAAACTCCATGGAATTGCGATTCACACCGGAAGAACTGGCATTTCGCGATGAGGTCAGGGATTTTCTGAAGAATGCCGTGCCTGCTTCGATCCGGCGCAAGGTCGAATATGGCCAGCGCCTCTCCAAGGAGGAAATGGTCAATTGGGTGCAGATTCTCAATGCCAAGGGCTGGTCATGCCCGGCCTGGGCCCCGGAATGGGGCGGGCAGGCCTGGAGCGCCACGCAGCATTACATCTTCAAGGAGGAGCTGCACATGGCGCCCGCGCCCGAGCCGATCTCCTTCAATATGAACATGATCGGACCGGTGCTCATCGCCTTCGGCACGCAGCAACAGAAAGAGCACTTTCTGCCACGCGTCGCGAACATGGATTACTGGTTCTGTCAGGGCTTCTCGGAGCCTGGCGCGGGCTCGGACCTGGCCTCTTTGCGAACCAGCGCGGTGCGCGATGGCGACCATTATGTGGTCAACGGTCAGAAGCTCTGGACGTCCACTGCCCATCATGCCGATTGGTGTTTCATCCTCGTGCGCACCGACGCCACGGCGAAGAAGCAGCAGGGCATCAGCTTTGTGTTGATGGACATGAAAACGCCCGGCATTTCCATTCGCCCGATCGTTACCCTGGATGGACATCACGAAACCAACGAGATGTTCCTCGATAACGTGCGTATCCCGGTGAGTAATCTGATCGGCGAAGAAAACCGGGGCTGGGACGTCGCCAAGTTCCTGCTGGGTAGCGAACGGGGAGGAATCGCCCGTGTCGGCCTGTCCAAATTCCGCGTACGCCGGGCCAAGCAATTGGCGCGCAAGACGCCCGCCGGCGATGGCGTACTGGCAGACCAGCCGCGCTTCCGCGAGCGCGTCGCAGCCCTGGAAATCGAGCTCAAGGCATTGGAAATGACGCAGATGCGTGTCATTGCCGACAGCGACAAGTTCGGCCACAGCCCGGATCCGAGAAGCTCCATTCTCAAGATGAAAGGTTCGGAGTTGCAGCAGGCAGCCACAGAACTACTGATGGAGGTCGCCGGGTACAACGCCCTGGAATATGACCACGCTTTCGTCACGGGTGAACGTGAGGTGCAGCACGACGATGATTGGGCACGCACTATCGCGCCGAATTACTACTGGGTACGCCACGTCTCCATCGTAGGGGGCTCCAACGAAATCCAGCACAACATCCTGGCCAAAACTCTGCTCGGACTTTAAGTATGAATTTCGATTTCAATGAAGAACAGCGCATGATCAAGGATGCGGTCGACCGTCTGGTCGCCGACCGCTATGGCTTTGAACAGCGCGCGCGTTACTTGGGCGAGGCCGATGGCTGGAGTCGTGAGCTCTGGGCCAGCTACGCCGAACTGGGCCTGCTCGGCCTGCCGTTTGCCGAGGCTGACGGTGGTTTCGCAGGCGGTCCCGCTGAAACCATGATCGTCATGGAGGCGGTGGGCCGTGGCTTGCTGCTGGAGCCCTATCTGGCAAGTGTGGTGTTGGCCGGCGGCCTGGTGGCCAGCGCCGCCGACGAAGAACAGCGCGCCGAAATACTGCCGCCCCTCATTGCCGGAGAACGGCTCCTGGCATTCGCTCACAGCGAAGCACAAGCCCGCTATGACCTGGGCGACGTCGACACCCGTGCCCGCCGCGATCGGGATCACTGGGTCATCGATGGTTGCAAGCGCTTCGTGCTGCATGGCGACTGCGCCGACCAGTTGATCGTGTCAGCTCGCGTCAGCGGCGAGCGGTGCGATCCCGATGGCATCGCCTTGTTCGTCGTCGACGCCAAGGCTGTCGGCGTGAGTTGCAGGGGTTATCAAACCCAGGACCGCTTGCGCGCCGCGGACATCACTCTGGATGGCGTGCGTGTTCCGTTGGTGGCGCTGCTCGGTACGTCCGGCCAGGCGTTGCCGCTGATCGAAAAAGCCGTCGACGGTGCCATTGCGGCCTTGTGCGCTGAAGCCGTCGGCGCGATGCAGCAGGCTTTCGACATGACTGTGGAATACCTGAAGCTGCGCAAGCAGTTCGGCGTGCTCATCGGCTCGTTCCAGGTGCTGCAGCACAGTGCGGTGGACATGCTGGTGATGATCGAACAAGCGCGCAGTATGGCCTATTACGCCAGCATGATGGTCAACGAAGAAGACGTGCTCGAGCGTCGCCGTGCCATCGCCGCGGCCAAAGTGCAGATCAACCGATCGGCGCGCTTCGTGGCGCAGCAGGCCGTGCAACTGCATGGCGGCATCGGCGTGACCGAAGAATGTCGGGTGGGCCATTTCATGCGGCGCCTGTCCATGATCGAAATCCTGTTCGGCGATGCCGACCACCATCTAGCCCAGCTGGCGCGCGACGGCGGACTGATCGCCGCTGACGCCTGAATCGACGAGAGAATCCTATGAAACATGACGCAAACGACCCGTACCGCGAACTGCGTGACTCCCTGCGCAGCCTGTGCTCAGAGTTTCCGGATGAATACTGGCGCCAGATCGATCATGCGCGCACTTACCCGGAAGCGTTTGTCGACTCCCTGACCAAGGCGGGCTGGATGGCCGCGCTGATCCCGGAAGAGTATGGCGGCTCGGGGTTGGGACTGACCGAGGCGTCGGTGATCATGGAAGAGATCAACCGCAATGGCGGCAACTCGGGGTTCTGCCACGGTCAGATGTACAACATGAACACGTTGCTGCGAAACGGCTCCGAAGCGCAGAAGCGCCAGTACCTGCCCAGGATCGCCAGTGGCGAGTTGCGCCTGCAGTCCATGGCGGTGACGGAACCCACCACGGGTACCGACACCACCAAGATGCGCACCACCGCTGTAAAGAAAGGTGATCGCTATGTCGTCAACGGGCAGAAGGTATGGATTTCTCGCGTCCAGCACTCGGACTTGATGATTCTGTTGGCTCGCACCACGCCGCTGGCCGATGTGAAAAAGAAATCCGAGGGCTTGTCGTGCTTCCTGGTCAACTTGCATGACGCCATTGGCAAAGGGCTCGATGTGCGGCCCATTCCGAATATGGTCAACCACGAGACCAACGAGCTGTTTTTCGACAACCTGGAGATCCCGGAAGAAAACCTGATCGGCGAAGAAGGGCAGGGTTTCAAGTACATCCTCGACGGGCTCAATGCCGAGCGCACGCTGATTGCGGCAGAATGCATCGGCGACGGTTACTGGTTTGTCGACCGTGCCACGCGCTACGCTAACGACCGCGTGGTGTTCGATCGGCCGATCGGGAAAAACCAGGGTATCCAGTTCCCCATCGCCGAAGCCTACATGGACATCCGTGCTGCGGACCTGATGCGCTACCGTGCCTGCGAACTCTTCGACGCTCACCAGCCGTGCGGCGCCGAGGCCAACATGGCCAAACACTTGGCTGCGACTTCTTCGTGGAAGGCGGCGAACGCCTGCTTGCAGACCCATGGGGGTTTCGGCTTCGCCTGCGAGTACGACGTGGAACGAAAATTCCGCGAGACCCGCTTGTACCAGGTGGCACCGATCTCCACCAACCTGATCCTTTCCTACGTGGCCGAGCACATTCTCGGTCTGCCGCGGTCGTTCTGAGGAGGTTGGAATGAGCTACGAGAGCATTCTCTACGAAATCAAGGATCGCATCGCCACCATCGCCATCAACCGGCCGGACCAGCTCAACAGCTGGAATGACCAGGTGGCGACGGAGGTGTACGACGCGATGCAAGCGGCGGGTGCGGACCCGGGCGTGCGAGTGATCGTCTTCACCGGTGCCGGCAAGGCCTTCTGCGCGGGCGGTGACATCAATAGCTTTGGCGGCGACCCGAACGGGTTGATGACCAAGCTGCCGCGGCCTTTCGACATGCGCAAGCGCGCCGATTGGCAGACCCGATGCTCTTATTACCCGGCCATTCCCAAACCCGTGATCGCCATGCTCAATGGCGCGACAGTGGGAATCGGTCTTATCCACGCACTGTTCTGCGACATCCGGTTTGCCGCGCAAGACGCCACGATCACGACAGCGTTCGCCCGTCGTGGCCTGACGGCCGAGTACGGCATGGCCTGGATCCTGGAACACCATGTCGGCCAGGCGCATGCCCTGGACCTGCTGTTGTCGGGACGCAAGATCAAGGGCCGCGAGGCCGAGCGCATGGGCCTGGTAAACCTCGCAGTGCCTGCCGATGAATTGGTTGCTCACACCTATGCCTACGCCCGTGACCTGGCGCAGAACTGCTCGCCGCGCTCGATGCGCATCATGAAGCAGCAGTTGTGGGAGGTGCCGTTCCAGACGTGTCATGAGGCGGTGATGAGCGCCGGCCTCGATATGCCGATCGCCAATCAAGGGGAAGACTACAAGGAGGGCATCGCCAGTTTTATGGAGAAGCGCCCACCGCAGTTCCCGGACGATAAATTCTGAATACTCGCGACCACGGGCTCCTGCGGGGCAGTGGTCCAATCTAACAACAAGAGGAATCCGTTATGAGTGGAATGGTTGAAGGTAAAGTCGTGGTCGTCACCGGTGCCGGTAACGGTATTGGTCGAGCCATTGCATTGGCAATGGCGTCTGAAGGTGCCCGCTTGGTGGTCAACGACCTGGGTTCTTCGGTTCATGGCGAAGGCCAGGACGCAGGCCCTGCGCAGCGTGTGGTCGATGAAATCAAGGCCGCGGGTGGCGAAGCGGTGGCCAGCACCGATAGCGTGGCGGGTTGGGATTCGGCCCATCGAATCGTGCAAACCGCGATGGATACGTTCGGCCAGATCGACACCGTGGTGAACAATGCCGGCATCCTGCGTGACCGCATGTTCCACAAAATGGACGAGCAGGAATGGATGGCGGTGCTCAATGTGCACCTCAATGGTTCGTTCTTCATGGCCCGCGCCGCCGCCCCGCATTTCCGCGCGCAGGGCTCGGGCAACTACATCCATATGACGTCCAACACTGGCCTGGTCGGGAACATCGGTCAGGTCAATTACGCGGCGGCCAAGATGGGCATCGTCGGCATGTCCAAGGCGATCGCTCTGGACATGGCCAATTTCGGCGTGCGGTCCAACTGTATCTCGCCAGCGGCCTGGAGCCGGATGATCGGCGCGGTCCCCACTGACACGCCAGAGAAAAAGCTGCAGGCCGAGCGTATGGAGCGAATGATGCACCCCTCGCGTCAAGCGCCGTTGGCGGTGTTCCTGGCCTCCGACCAGGCCAAGGATGTGTCGGGCCAGATCTTCTACGTACGTGCCAACGAAATCATGCTGGTCAGCCAGCCGCGCGTTACCCGTTCCGTACACCGTGACAATGGCTGGACCCCGCGCGACGTGGCCGAGCACGCCATACCCGCGCTGCGCTCAAGCTTCCTGCCCTTGCATCAGACTCACGACGTCTACAGCTGGGAACCCATCTGAGCTGAATGCCATCAAGCCCCATCGATGCTGTCGTTGGGGCGAGCCCGACACCAACTGCGAGCGATCCCCATGTTGAACTATGAACGCGTCAAGCACTGGCCTATCGAAGAGGTCACGCGCAGCTATACGGAGCGCGACACCATTCTTTACGCTCTCGGCCTCGGGGTGGGTGGTGATCCAATGGACCCCGTCCAGCTGCGGTTCACCTATGAAAAAGAGTTGCAATCGGTGCCGACGCTCGCGGCGGCAATCGCTTGGCCCAAGCCATGGATGACCAACCCTGACACCGGCGTGAACTACCTCAAACTTGTTCATGGAGAGCAGGATACCCGCTGGTTTCTGCCGATGCCGACCAACGCAACGGTGATCAGCCGTACCCGTGTCAATCGAGTCTGCGATAAGGGTGAAGGCAAGGGTGCCATCGTCGAACTGCTGCGCGACATTATCGACGCAGGCAGTGGCGAGCGCATCGCCCAGACGCGCCAGGTGTCCTTCCTGCGTGGTGATGGTGGTTATACGGCGCAAGGCGGCGCCAGTGACGAACCGCCAGAGAGCCTGCCGGCGGTGCCGGATCGCGCGCCTGATTTTGAATATGAACTCTTGTCGCCTACCCAGGCCGCGCTGATCTACAGGTTGTCCGGCGATGCCAACCCGTTGCATGCCGATCCTGAGGTGGCGTCACGTGCGGGTTTCAAACAGCCGATCCTGCATGGCCTGGCCACCTACGGCATGGCGGCTTTCGCCGCGATCAAGTGCTGTGCCGATGGCGAAGCATCGCGGCTCAAGCGCTTGGCCGCGCGTTTTACCTCGCCTGTCTACCCAGGTGAAACGCTGCGCTTCCAGTTTTGGAGCGGCGAGGGCGGTCGGGTGCACCTGCGGGCGCGGATCGACAGTCGCGACACTGTGGTGCTGAACAACGGTTTGATCGAGATCGATTGAGGAGTATGGGCCGATGGACTTTCGTGAAAGCGCCGAAGATCAGACTTTTCGCCTGCAAGTGCGTGCATTCGTAGAGCGCGAACTGCCGACGGACATCCGTGATCGGGTGTTGAATTTTCAACACCTGGGCCGCGAGGATTATGTGCGTTGGCAGCGCATCCTGCACCAGCAGGGGTGGGGGGCACCGGGTTGGCCGGCTGCCTTTGGCGGCGCGGGCTGGACGGCTGCGCAGCGCAACATCTTTGACGAAGAATGCTTCACGGCAGGTGCGCCAAGACAAATGCCGTTCGGGTTGTCCATGGTCGCACCGGTGCTGCAAAAATTCGGCACACCGCAGCAGCAGGCGCGTTTCCTGCCGCGTATTCTGGATATGAGCGACTGGTGGTGCCAAGGCTACTCGGAGCCGGGCGCAGGTTCCGATTTGTCGGCACTGCGTTGCCGGGCCGAGGTCAGTGGCGACAGCTATCTGGTCAATGGCCAGAAGATATGGACATCGTTCGCGCAGTGGGCGAACTGGATTTTTTGCCTGGTCCGTACGCACAGCGAAGGCCGCCAGCAGGAGGGCATTTCCTTCTTGCTTATCGACATGTCCACCCCTGGAATTCAGGTGCGTCCGATCAAAACGCTCGATGGTGGCCACGACGTGAACGAAGTGTTCTTCGACAACGTCCGGGTGCCTCGGGACAACCTGGTGGGTGAAGAACACAAGGGCTGGGCCATTGCTAAATACCTGCTCGGTCATGAACGCACCAACATTGCCGGCCTGGGCAATTGCAAACGGTTCATGCGACGGCTCAAGGAAATCGCCGCCAGCACCCAAAAACACGGCCGGCCTCTCCTCGAAGACGTGCGGTTTCGCGACAAGGTCGTTTCCATAGAGATGGAGCTGCTCGCCCATGAATGGTCGTTGCTGCGCTTGATCGACCAGGAAGGGAAGGGGCAGGGCAAAGGCATTGAGGCCTCGCTGTTGAAAATTCGGGGCTCGGAGATACAGCAACGCCTGACCGAGCTGATCATGGAGTGTGCCGGGCCTTATGCGGTGCCCTTCGTGCCCGAGGCACTGGAAGGTGACGCCGACATCGACACGGCCAATGGACGATTGCTCAACGCATTGGCGCCGCACTATCTGGACTGGCGCAAGATCTCGATCTACGGCGGGTCCAACGAAGTGCAGAAGAATATTATTGCCAAATTGACCCTTGGCCTTTGACCGGCGCATACGCCCGGAGGTTTTGCGATGGACTTCTCCCTCAATGAAGAGCAGCAGATGCTCGCTGACCTGGTTGCCCGCTTTGTCGAACGCCAATGCGATTTCGAGGCGCGCCGCGTCTCGGCTGCGAGCGACCGGGGCTGGTCCGAGGACAACTGGGCGGCGCTCGCTGAAACTGGCCTGTTAGCCCTCGCTCTCGATGAGCAGTATGGTGGTCTCGGCGCTGGAGCCGAAGAAATGCTGGCGGTGATGGAAGCATTTGGCCGGGGGCTCGTTCTGGAGCCCTATCTGGCCAGCGCGCTGGTCGGCGCCCCGCTGCTGCAGCGGGTTGGCAGCGTGCAGCACAAAGAGCATTTGTTGCCGACGTTGGCCAGTGGTGAACTTCGCATCAGCCTGGCAACGCTGGAGCCGCAGAGCCGATTCGACTTGTGCGATGTGTCGTGCATTGCTCGCGAAACTCAAGACGGTTTCCGTCTGGAGGGGCGCAAGAGCGTGGTATCGCACGGTGACTCTGCTGATTGGCTGATCGTTTCCGCGAGGACCGGCGGCGCGCAAACTGACCGTCATGGCATTAGTCTGTTTCTGATTGATGCGAACTCGCCCGGCGTCATCGTACGCAGTTTTGCCGGGCTGGATGGGCAACGTGTCGCGGAGGTGCAGTTTGATGGCGTCAACGTGGCTCGAGATGCCTTGCTGGGGCCGGTGCATGAGGCATTGGAGGATCTGGAGTGGGCCGTGGATCGTGCCTGCTTCGCCTTGTGTGCCGAAGCCGTAGGTTGCATGGACCGCTTGATTGAACTGACAGTCGAGTATCTGCAGACCCGCAAGCAGTTTGGCAAGCCGATCGGCACCTTCCAGGTGTTGCAGCATCGGGTTGCCGAAATGCTCGGGCTGAGCGAGCAGGCACGTTCCATCACCCACTACGCTGCGGCCAATCTAAATGGTGAGCGCGATGATCGAGCACGCGCGGTTTCAGCCGCCAAGACCTTGGTCGGACGCGCCGGCCGCTTGATCGGGCAACATGCCACGCAGTTGCACGGCGGCATGGGCATGACCGATGAACTCGCGGTGGGTTGGTTCTTCAAGCGTTTGACCGTGATTGATATGACATGGGGCGACAGCGACCACTACGTCGAACGTTATGGCACATTGATGTAGGGCAAATCCGCAGGAATCAATCCGATTCAGCACCAAAACCCAGGGCCGCATTGCGGCCCTGGGTCGTGGTGGTCCAAGCGAAAGCAGGCTCGCTAGCGGAGCATCGCCAGGCTGCCTGTCGGTGCGTAGCAGGTATAGGGATGGAGGTGGCAAGCCTCGACACGAGCTCGAAGCTCAGCCTGGCGGCTTTCGATAACGAAATGCGCGCCAACGATGAGGGCGAACATGAACAGCGAAACACTAACGGGTAAGGATAGTTTCATGTCGTTCATACCTGCTTTTAGCAGTGTTATTGGAATTAGTAGCGCCTGGCCCTCTGTCGAGATGCGTGGTCTCTGAGAGTACATCTCAGGCGCTGGCTTGATCTTGCCACAGCGCTCAGCAAAACTGAACGCCGTTTGTAAATATAAATAGCAGGTGTGTGAAGGTTTGCCAGCGGAATAGGACGAGTGGTTCGACCAGGCGCTCGGATCATAGAGGCGAACGTTTGACAATGCGCCAAACGTTATTCATCATTGTGAATGTCGTTCGTATATTTGCGAGGTTGCGATGAAGGTTTTTGTAGCTGTGAAACGTGTGGTCGACTACAACGTCAAGGTTCGCGTCAAACCGGATAACTCTGGTGTCGACCTTGCCAATGTCAAAATGTCGTTGAACCCATTCTGCGAGATCGCCGTGGAAGAAGCCGTACGCCTGAAAGAGAAGGGTGTTGCGACTGAAATCGTCGTCGTCTCCGTCGGCCCGTCCACCGCTCAGGAGCAACTGCGCACCGCGCTGGCTCTGGGTGCCGACCGTGCCATCCTCGTCGAATCCGCCGAAGATCTGACTTCGCTGGCTGTTGCCAAACTGTTGAAAGCCGTTGTCGACAAGGAACAGCCTCAGCTGGTGATCCTTGGCAAACAGGCCATCGACAGCGACAACAACCAGACTGGCCAGATGCTCGCGGCATTGAGCGGCTACGGTCAGGGCACGTTCGCGTCCAAAGTCGAAATCAGCGGCGACAGCGTTGCCGTGACTCGTGAAGTCGACGGCGGCGCGCAGACGGTTTCCCTGAAACTGCCGGCCATCGTCACCACCGACCTGCGTTTGAACGAGCCGCGCTACGCGTCCCTGCCAAACATCATGAAAGCCAAGAAGAAGCCTCTCGAAGTGCTGACTCCGGACGCTTTGGGCGTTTCCACCGCCTCCACCAACAAGACCGTGAAAGTCGAAGCGCCAGCTGCACGCAGCGCGGGTATCAAGGTCAAGTCGGTGGCTGAACTGGTCGAGAAACTGAAAAACGAAGCGAAGGTAATCTAAATGACTATCTTGGTTATTGCTGAACACGACAACAAAGTGCTGGCCCCGGCCACGCTGAACACCGTCGCTGCCGCCGTTAAAATCGGTGGTGACATCCACGTTCTGGTTGCAGGCCAAGGCGCTGGTGCCGTGGCTGAAGCCGCTGCGAAAATCGCGGGCGTGGCTAAAGTGCTGGTGGCCGATAACGCCGCCTACACTCACCAGCTGCCGGAAAACGTTGCTCCTCTGGTTGCCGAATTGGGCAAGGGCTACAGCCACATCCTGGCTGCCGCGACTTCCAACGGCAAAAACATCCTGCCGCGCGTTGCCGCTGCACTGGACGTTGACCAGATCTCCGAGATCATCTCGGTCGAAAGCGCTGACACTTTCAAGCGCCCGATCTATGCCGGTAACGCCATCGCCACCGTTCAATCGAACGCTGCGGTCAAAGTGATCACCGTGCGTGTTACCGGTTTCGACCCGGTTGCTGCTGAAGGTGGATCGGCTTCGGTTGAAGCCGTTGCAGCTGCTCACGATGCGGGTATTTCCAGCTTCGTCGGCGAAGAATTGGCCAAGTCCGATCGTCCGGAACTGACCGCTGCCAAGATCGTCGTTTCCGGCGGCCGCGGCATGCAGAACGGCGACAACTTCAAACATCTGTACGCCCTGGCCGACAAGCTGGGTGCTGCCGTCGGTGCTTCCCGCGCCGCCGTCGACGCAGGTTTCGTACCCAACGACATGCAGGTCGGTCAGACCGGCAAGATCGTTGCTCCACAGCTGTACATCGCCGTCGGTATCTCCGGCGCGATCCAGCACCTGGCCGGCATGAAAGACTCCAAAGTGATCGTTGCGATCAACAAGGACGAAGAAGCGCCGATCTTCCAGGTGGCCGATTACGGCCTGGTGGCGGACCTGTTTGAGGCTGTACCGGAATTGACTGGCAGTCTAACCTGACGCTAACGGTCGTCGCAGGTCCGGTACAACGCGGCGACCTCTACATGAGCGGCAGGTGCGGGCCCCCCCTGACTGCCGACTCTGGACCATCAGCATACGAGATAATAATGAAAACACTCGGTGAGTTGCTGGAACGCAACGCTTGCCTGTTTCCGCACCAGGAAGCGGTCGTTTACGATGACCGTCGCATCACCTATTCGCAACTGCTCGATCGCGCTCGCAGGTTGTCATCCGCCTTGTACGCTCGCGGTATGCGACATCAGGATCGCGTTGCGATCCTGGCAATGAATTGCAATGAATATTTTGATGTGTACGCGGCCTGTCAGCTGACGGGCTATATCTGTGCCACGGTGAACTTCCGCCTGGCAGGACCTGAAATCGAATACATCCTCCAGGACAGCGCCCCTCGGGTACTGGTTTTCGAAGATCAGTACAGCGATGTGATCGATGCCCTGCGCCCGCAGTTGAAGTCGGTCGAGCACTACCTGTGCATCGGAAACTGCCCACCTTGGGCGCAGCCCTACGAGGAAGCTCTTTCGGTAGCGCAAAGCGTTGGCGCGCCGATGCGAGCGGTACCCGATGATATCGTGCATCTGGTCTACACCAGCGGCACCACTGGGCGACCCAAGGGGGCAGCGCGCAGCCAGCGAGGCGATCTTGCCCTGGCGCAAAACCAGGCCGCCGTGATGGACATCCGCATCAACGGGCGTGTGCTTGTGATGATGCCCATGTTTCATGCCGGCGGGCTGTCGATGATGCTATCGGAGTTCTGGAATGCGGGCTGCGTGATCCTGCATCGTAAATTCGAGCCCCGCGAAGTGCTGCGCACCATTGAGCGTGAGCGCGTGGTCACCGTGCACATGGCCCCGACCATCGTGCAGCAGGTATTGGAGCTTCCCGATATCCGCGACTACGATCTGTCGAGCCTGGAAACCATCCTGTATGCCGCCGCGCCCATGCCAGTCGCGGTCTTGCGACGCGGGGTGGAATTACTGGGGCCCATATTCGTCAACTCCTGGGGCATGACCGAGACCAGCGGTACGGTGTTGCCCCGGCATCTGCACAAGCTAGAGGGAAGCGAGGAAGACTTGCGCCGTCTTGGCTCGATCGGGCAGGCCATGACCTACTGTGACATCCGTATCGTGGATGACAACGAGCAGGACTGCCCTGACGGAACACCGGGTGAGATCTGGATCCGCTCACCCGCCAACCTGGCTTATTACTGGAACAACAATGCCGCCACGCTCGAAGCGCTGCGTGATGGGTGGTTACGCACCGGTGACATGGCGTGGCGCGACGATCAGGGATTCCTGTATCTGGTTGACCGCAAGAAGGACATGATCATTTCCGGCGGTGAAAACATCTATTGCCAGGAGGTCGAGCAGGCGCTCATGTTTCATCCGAATGTTAGCGACGTGGCGGTCATCGGTGTGCCACACGAGAAGTGGGGCGAGACCGTCAAGGCAGTCGTGGTGCTGAAGGCGGATGCCGAGTTGTCCGCTGAACAGTTGATCGACTTTTCTGGAATACGGATTGCGCGCTATAAGCGGCCGACCAGCGTGGACTTCGTGACCGAACTGCCGCGCCTTCCAAGCGGCAAGGTCAATAAAATCGCGCTTCGTCAGATGTTTTCCGCCCAGGCGCCGGCTTGATACCGGGACTGCATCACATCGCAAGCGGGTAGCATTTTTGCGTATGGCGCGATTTCAAATCGCAGAACGTGGGGGCGCTGCAATGGGCCTGCCCGCTGGGTAGTGTTCAAGCATGAAATCGACGAACGCGTGTACCTTGCGTGACGCTCTGCGCCCCTGCGGGTAGAGCATTTCCATGGTTGGGGCGTCCGTTACCCAATCCGCCAGGATCTGGCAGAGCGCCCCGCTGCGCAGGTGCTCCTCCAGATAAAACCCCATGCCTTGCATGACGCCTTGACCACTCAGCGCTGCTTCTATCTGGATGCAGCCTTGTGTGATGGACAGGTTGCTTGGCAGGTCCAGCGTCTTGCGATGACCATGCTGCTCAAACGACCAGGGATGCATCCGGCCGGTGCGTGTATCCCGGTAGCTGATGCAGTCATGGGCGCGCAGGTCTTCCGGAACCTGTGGCATTTGACGTGTTGCAAGGTAGCGCGGCGAAGCCACCGTGAGCAGGGGAGTGTGGCCAAGCGGGCGCGCGATCATGCTCGAGTCGCCCAGGGGACCGAGCCTGATGATCACGTCATGCTGGCTTTCGACCGTATCGTAGAGCTGCTCGGAGTCCGAGAAGTCCAGCTGAATGTCCGGATAACGCTGGCGAAACGCGTCAAGCATGGGGACGACCAGGTATTGGCCAATGATACTTGGGGCGTCTACACGCAACCTTCCGCGCGGCTGGACTTGCGAACCGCAGAGCAGGGACTCTACGTCGGCGAGCTCATCGAGCAGATGCCGGCAATGCGAATAATAGATCGAGCCTTCGTCGGTCAGGTTGATGCGGCGTGTGGTGCGATTGAGAAGGCGCACGCCCAAAGCGCGCTCAAGCTTGCTCAAATGGGTAGAGACCATCGACGGCGACAGACTCAGCGCCGTCGCTGCGGTACTGAGACTGCCATGGTCCACCACCGCCATGAAGACTTCCATGCTGCGTAGCTTGTCCACGTTCATCTCCAACGAAACAGAACGCCCTGGATCCCGCAGGGCGATAGCATGTTACAGCGATTGACCCAGTGTGCGGCCAATAATCGAGAATTCGTCGGACAGGGAATCCGGAATGCTGAACGCTCCCACGTCCCCGATCCGCAGAAAATGCTCGGCCAGGCCCTCGGCTGTTGCCGGCTTGTATCGCGGACCGGCCCAGCCGTCCGTCACGCCAATGAAGGCTCGCGCATATCGACCGAGGGCCGCCGAATAGATTGCGCGAGTGCTGGTACAGGATTCGCTCGCGAGGTAGACCGCAAGCGGCGTGACAAACTCGGGTAAGTAGGAGCTGCCCAGTTTTTCGCCCAATGACGCATATTGGGCGGTAAACGCGGCCAATTGTTCAGGGTCCATCGCGGCCTCCATGCGACTGGTGGCGACGGGAAGCAGCGCGTTGCACAGCACGCCGTGGTCCTTGCCTTCGAGTGATAACACGTTCATCACGCCCAACAGTCCGGCCTTGGCGGCGGCATACGCCGCCTGCTTGGGATTACCGAAAACGGCCGCCCCGGAGGACATGAACAAAATTCGGCCGTAGCCTTGCTGCTTCATGATCCTGTAGGCAGGTTGGGTGACGTAGATGGCGCCTTTAAGGTGCACATCCAAAAGCGAATCGAGGGTTTCGTCATCGATGTCTTCGAACGACGCGTTGCGCAAGTGACCGGCGTTGTTGATGACGATGTCGACCTTGCCGAAGTTTTCCAATGCTGTTCGCACGATACTTTCGCCACCGGCGCGGCTGCTGACGGAGTCATAATTGGCGGCAGCTTTGCCGCCGGCCGCGCGGATGGCGTCCACGACCTCATCCGCCATCCCATGGGAACTGCCTTGGCCGTCGAACCGACCGCCCAAGTCATTCACCACCACTGCAGCACCCCTGGCGGCGAGTTCCAAGGCGAAGGTGCGACCCAGGCCACCGCCTGCACCGGTGACAATGGCGACGCGGTGGGTAAAGTCAATATTAGTCATGTGTGGTCTCGCTTTGTTTTTGTTGTCGGGGGGACTCGCACGCTCAGGTCAGCGTGATGTCGGGGGGAGCCGGATCACCAGCCCATCCAGCTGCGGCGTGACGATGATCTGACAACTGAGCCGACTGCTTTCGGTGACTTCGACCGCGCAGGCGAGCATGTCATTTTCATAGGGCTCGGCAACAGGCATATGCTGCGCCCATTCTCGCTCGACGTAGCCGTGGCAGGTCGCGCAGCTGCAACTGCCGCCGCAGTCCCCGAGAATGCCGGGAACCTGATGATTGACCGCGACCTGCATGACCGACAGGCCGAGCGGTGCATCGATGCGCTGTTCGCTGCCGTCTGGCTGGATGAAGATGATCGTTGGCATGGGTAACCTCGCGGGGAAATGTCAGGGATGGGTCAGCCAGTCTTTGACAGGGATGTCCTCGTCAGCCAGGCGACACGGGTCGACACGGATCCGTTCGCTGATCAGCCGCTTGGCCAACATGAATTCGGGCGCGCGATTGACCGTATCGACCGCCAGCAGGTAACCGTCTTTCAAGTAGAAGGCGGCAAAGCATTCGCTTTCAGTCGTCCCGCGCATCACCAACTGGTCATAGCCTTGGGACAGACCGACCATTTTCAACTTCAGATGGTATTGGTCCGACCAGAACCATGGGACGGACGCATAGGCTTTGGGTATGCCGCAGACTGACGCAGCGACGCAGCGCGCCTGCTCCAGGGCATTCGGCACCGACTCCAGTCGCAGTCGTCGCCCAAAAAAGCGATTGGGGTGGTTGGTGCAGTCACCGGCGGCATAGATATTCGGGTCGCTGGTTTGACCGAACTCGTCGACCAGGATGCCGTTGTCTACTGCCAGGCCGGCATCTGAGGCCAGCTCGACGTTGGGGACAAGACCGATACCGACCACGACGAGATCAGCCTCAACCCAGCTGCCATCGACGGACACCACCGTGGTGATGGTATTACCTGAAGGATCCAGTTGGACGTCCTCCACTTGAGTGTCAGTGCGAATCTCGACGCCCGCGTTTCGATGTTGCGCGGCGTAGAAAGCCGACAGTTCGGGGGCAGTGACCCGAGCCAGCACGCGCGGCAGTGCTTCCAGGATCGTGACGTGCAGCCCGCGCTCTATTGCAACGGCAGCCACCTCGAGGCCAACGTAGCCACCGCCAATGATCACCAGGCGCTTGCCAGGTTTGAACTGCTCGCGCATGCGATCGACATCCGCGAGCGTGCGCAGGTAATGGAGGTTGTCCGGGGTCCTTTGTTGAATTCGCGGCACTGGCAGCGGGCGTGGTCTTCCTCCCGTGGCCAGAATGAGTCGGTCGTAGTGCGCTGTCCTGCCATCGGCGAGGTGGACCCTGGCACTGGCGCGATCGATGGCGTTGACCCTTACGCCTCCGATGAACTCGATGTTCGCGCTTTCAAAGACTGCCATTGGCTTTATCAGCAGGCTTTGAGCAGTGACGGTGCCTGCCAGGTAAGCTTTCGATAACGGCGGGCGATGATAGGGGAGGGACGACTCTTCACCGATGACAGAAATTCGGCCTCGCCAGCCGTTGTCTCGCATATGGATTGCCAATTCACCGGCGGCGTGCCCTGCGCCCACGATGATGGCAGTGCCTGAAAGTACTTCGCTCATATCGACACCTTTGATCGACGACTTGATCCACGTACGTGGCGTTGTGACTTATTCGAAACCCGCCCATCGCGTCGCTCGAGTCACGACAAAGTATGCCGCTTGAACAGCGCGGCATTATTCAATTTCATTGAAAGATGTTGTTGGTTTATGTGGGTTTATCCCATTACGGCGGTTGCCTAGAGTGGCGAAAAGCACGTTCCGGCTTTCGAGCGCGGATATCGTGCGGTAGCTGACTACTATGGACACGCCGGAGATTTGTAGTGATGAGCAGGGTGCAGCCAATCGAGCCGTTTGATGATCCGTCCTTCGATCCATTCATGGAGGATGCACTGGTATTTGGCGATCACCCGGATCCGTATCCAAGGCTCGCGCAGCTGAGGCGAGAGGCCAGTGTTCATCAGGGAGACTATCGAGTGATGATGGGGCTTGCGCCGGACATCACCAGCCCTGCCCAGGCTCAGCATTATTGCGTCTTCGGCTACGATGAGGTGGCGCAAGTGCTTGGGGATCCCAAGACATTTACCAACCACAGCTACACCTACAATTTGGGGATCAGCTTCGGGCGCAGCATCTCCACCATGGACGTCCCCGAGCACCCGCGTTTCCGTAGAATTTTTCAAAAAGCATTCATGCCGCAGACGGTCGCTGCATGGGGCGACAAACTGGTCGATCCGGTGGTTCACGAACTGATGGCCAAGTTTGTCGATCGGGGCGAGGCCGATCTGGTTCAGGACTTCACCCTGCATTATCCCTTCCAGATCATCTACCGCCAGTTGGCGCTACCGCCGGAAGATGTCGCCATCTTCCACAAGATGGCCATCGCCCAGACGGTCGTCGCCGTGGACGTTGCCCATGGCACCGAGGCCTCACGCAAGCTGGGTACCTATTTCGAAAATCTTGTAGCCGAACGTCGGCGCAATCCGGGTGACGACCTGGTCAGTAATTTGGCCCTGGCGGAAGTAGACGGAGAATACTTGCCCGAAGAAGTGCTCATTTCCTTCCTCCGTCAGTTGGTCAATGCGGCTGGCGACACGACTTACCGTGCCACCAGTGTGTTACTGAGTGCGTTGCTGCATCATCCAGAACAGCTCGCCGCGGTCCGAGAGGATCGCTCCCTGATACCTCAGGCCATTGAAGAGGCCCTGCGCTGGGACGGCCCCGTGCTGATGCAGTCTCGATACGCGAGCAAGGCTGTGACGCTGGGTTCAGTGGACATTGCCCAAGGCGCCTTCATCGACGTCGTCGCAGGCTCCGCCAACCGCGACGAGACGAAATTCCCCGAGCCGGACAAGTTCGACATTTTTCGCAAGCCGCAGCATCGGCATTTTGCTTTCGCTTTCGGTCCACATGTGTGCATCGGACAGCACTTGGCGCGGGTGGAGATGACCCGGGCCCTCAATGCCATCCTCGACCTTTTGCCCAACCTGCGCCTGGACCCGGATAAGCCGGCACCGCAGACGCGTGGGACCATGATGCGCGTACCGCATTCGATCCACGTCAAGTTCGGTTGAGCATCCTCTCCGTCAGTCGTGCCGCCTGGCACTCGCCGGTGCGGCAAAACGAGCCCAATCAAATATGAGCGATTTTGACTACATCATTGTCGGAGCAGGTTCCGCTGGCTGTGTCCTGGCCGATCGATTGTCCGCCAGTGGACGACACAGCGTGCTGCTGATAGAGGCGGGGCCCGACGACCGTAACCCCCTGGTGCGGATGCCCAGAGGCTTTGGCAAGCTGCTGAGCGACCCCAACCACGCTTGGCACCTTCCCGTTACCGTGGACCCTGCGAGTGGGCGCCGCGAGGAAATATGGGCGCGCGGAAAGATGTTGGGCGGCTCCAGTGCCATCAACGGCATGGTCTATATGCGCGGGCATCCCGCGGACTATGACGAATGGGCGGCCAATGGGGCGATCGGGTGGGGCTGGGAGACCATGGCCAAGGCGTTTCGCAGCATTGAAAATCACGCCTTGGGCGCGTCTGCGCTCAGGGGGGATGAAGGCCCGCTCAAGGTCGCTCCTTATCCTCGGCGCACAGGCGTGGGCGATGCCGTGATCGAGGCCTGTGAAACCCTGGGCTTGAAGCGCAAGGAAGATATCAATGAGTTGGACCACGAAGGTGTTGCCTACCTCACCTATACACTGTCGCGAGGCGTGAGGCAGAGCGCCGCACAAGCCTTTTTGAAGCCTGCGCGCAAACGGCGCAACCTCAACGTCATGACCGATACCCAGGTGCAGAAGGTTCTTTTTGACGGGCGCCGGGCGATCGGTGTGAGTGCCCGCGAAGGCACGGCTGAACCCGGCATCCACCGCGCGCGGCGAGAGGTCATTCTGTGTGCAGGAGCGCTGGAATCGCCGCGTTTGCTGCAGTTGTCCGGCATCGGCAACCGAGCCTTGCTGGAGCCGCTGGGTATCGCGGTCGTCGCCCATAGCCCGGAGGTCGGGCAAAACATGCGTGAGCACCTTCTGTGCTACCTGCAACTCAGGTTACATGACTGGCACGAGAGCCAGAACCGCGAGTTTTCCGGCGCCCGATTGTTCAAGAATGCCGTTCAATACGCGCTCACCCGTAGTGGAGTCATGGCCCTCGGCCCCTTTCCGGTGGGTGGGTTCTTCAAAACTCATCCGGGCCTGGAGCGGCCGGATGCGCAGTTGATGATGGCCCCCTATTCGATGGATTTTGGCGCGCCAACCTATCGTTGCGAAACTGATCCCGGCATGCAGCTTTTTTCCTATCCATTGCGTCCACGCAGCCAGGGCAGTGTGACGATCGAATCTGCTGATCCCGGTCGGCCTGCCCGGATCGTCACCAACTATCTGGCCGATGAATACGATCGGCAGGTCTCTATCGGGGCCTTTCGCTTCATGCGCAAGATTGTCCACAGCGCGCCCATGAGGCACCTGGTGAAGGGCGAAACCTATCCAGGCTCGCAGGTGCAGACCGACGAGCAGATCCTCGAGGAGTTCCGCCAGCGAGGGCAGTCTGGTTATCACGCCTGTGGGACCTGTGCGATGGGGTCGCGCGACGACTCGGTGCTGGATCCCAGGCTACGGGTTCGGGGGGTAGAAGGGCTGCGTGTCATGGACCTGTCGGTTATCCCGACGATGGTGTCCGGCAATACCAATGGGCCGATGATGGCCATGGCATGGCGAGCCGCGCAATTGATCCTTGAAGATGCTCAATGATTCCTCGGTTACCAGGCTTCCGGTCACTACTCAACCCGTCGTAAATTGGAGAGGTAGACATGCAGCAGAAGCTCGATCCGCGCGTGCAGACGATCGTGCAACGCGCGCTGGACAATGCTACCGGCAAAGGCGGTGAGGTCGGTGTGCAGGTGGCGGCCTATCTGGATGGAAAATTGATCGTCGATGCCTGGAGTGGTATTGCAGACCCGCAAGACCTGCGCCCTGTAGACGGCGACACGCTGTTCAACGTTTACTCGGTCACCAAGGCGGTCGCGGCGACCGCCCTGCACATCCTGGCAGAGCGGGGGCACATCGACTATGACGCGCCGGTAAGCCGTTACTGGCCGGAATACGGGGCAAAGGGCAAAGCGGCGACCACGGTGCGCCATGTGCTCACTCACCGCGCCTGCGTGCCACAGATGCCGAGGGATGTGACGCCGCAGCGGATGTGTGATTGGGACTGGATGACCCGCGCCATCGCCGACCTGGAGCCGCTGGCGGAGCCCGGTACCAGAACGCTCTACCTCTCCATGACGTTTGGCTGGATCATCGGCGAGCTGGTGCGTCGTGTAGATCCCGGTCGTCGCTCGCTGGGGCAGTTCGTGCGCGAGGAGATCGCCGAACCTCTGGGCATCCGCGACCTGTGGATCGGCCTGCCCGACGCCGTTGAGCACCGCGTTGCGAAGCAGATCGATGCCATGCTCGTCACGCCGCCCGAACACCTGCCGCCCCTGTTCCTGGCGTCCATGCCGCCGCAGGTTGCGCTCGTGCCGCAAGTCTTCGAGCGAGCGGACGTGCGCCGAGCGGAGATCGCCGGGGTCGGCGGCATTTTCACCGCCCGTTCCCAAGCGCGTTTCTGGGCATTGCTGGCTAACGGCGGGGAGCTGGACGGCGTGCGCTTGTTGTCGGCGCAGCGTGTGGCGGCAATAAGGGCACCGCGTGCCAATAGCGCGGAACCCGACGCTGTGATGTTCGGTTTCCCAATTCCGATCACCGAGGGTGGCTTTTGGCTGGGGGGCGATCATCCTCCGGTTGGCTGCGTGCAAAACCCCAGAGCCATTTGTCACCCGGGGCAGGGTAACTCGATTGGCTGGGCCGATCCTGACCTGAACCTGGCGGTGGCGATTTGTCACAACCGTCTTTTCAATCCCGCGTCAATCGACCAGGACCCGCTGTACCCCATAGCCCAGTCCATTCGTCAGGCGGCGGACATGCTTCGCCGCGGGTAACGAGGCCTCGTTGATACCCGCCCCCGATAACCTAACAGCAACATCCGTGGAGGCTGTAATGAATGCATCTGCTACCTGGACCGTGCCCGAACATGTCCCCAGCGACCGTGTCGTCGATTTCGATTTCATGAACCCTCCCAATGTGACCGCCGATGTTCACCTGGCCTGGAAGGCCCTGCACAACGGACCCGACATCGTCTGGTCGCCCTACAACGGTGGGCATTGGATTGCCACTCGCGCCGACGATATCGAAGTCATACAGAAAGACCATCAGCGCTTTTCTCATGCGCGGGTGAACATCCCCCCGGGACAGGATCCTGCGCTGGTGCCGTTGGAGCTCGATCCGCCAGAGCACAGTGCTTATCGTGCGCTCATCACGCCTGCATTTCTGCCCCAAGCCATCGCTGCAATGGAAGGCGATATACGGCTGTTGACGGTTGAACTGATCGAGGGGTTTGCGGGCAAGGGCGAGTGTGAGTTCATTGGTGAGTTTGCCAAGATGCTGCCGATCGTGATTTTTCTGCGACTGGTTGACCTGCCCCAGGAGGACCGGCTGCAGCTGCTGGAAATGACCGAGTTGGCTGTGCGAGGCACCGTCGAGGAGCGCCATCGGTCCCAACAGATGCTGGCGGGTTACATCGGAAAATGGATCGAGAACCGACGCCACAAACCCGGAACCGACTTGATCAGCCTGATCGTCAATGCCAAGGTCGATGGAGAGCCCATTGCGCCGCAGCGCATGTTCGGGTTGCTTGTGGTGGTGATATTCGGTGGGCTGGATACGGTGGCGGCCATGATGGGTTTTGTTTGCCGTTACCTGGCCGAGCATCCTGTCGAGCGCAGGCGCCTGGTCGAACAGCCCGAGCTCATACTGACGGCGGTGGACGAGTTGGTCAGGCGGCACGGCGTGACCAACACGGCGCGTGTAGTGGTCGAGGATATGCATCTCAATGGTGTATACCTTAAGCGCGGCGACCCTATCCAGGTGCCAAACGCACTGTTTGGTCTTGATGAGCGGCGATTCAGTGATCCCATGGCCATCGATTTCGAGCGCAAGCCGGTGTTGCACGCGGCTTTCGGAAATGGTCCTCATCGCTGCCCCGGCTCATTTCTGGCCCGGATGGAAATCAAGGTTTTCCTCCAGGAATGGCTCAAGCGTATACCGGAGTTCGAACTCGTTGCAGAAGACCCACCTCGTTGCGCCTCAGGCATGGTCAACGGCCTGCTTCATCTTCCGTTGCGCTGGAAAATCGACTGACAGCGATTGATGTGCTCTCGGTTGCCGGATGGCACCTCGCGGCCGCGGGCCGCGAACAACCTCAGGGCTGGGTCTGCGTCGACCGATGCCAGACCTGTGAGGCCCTTCCTACATTGTCTCAAGCTTCAATCCCGCGTCATTTTTCCACGTCTTTAAGCCCTCATCTTCGATGTTGCAGTGCGTTGACACTCAATCTCGCGCCGTTTATAGTCTTGAACATCGTTCACAAAATGATAGAGCGCTTCAGCCGCTCTTCAAACAAGAATAATAAGCCAAAGGCAGCATTACAGAGGCTGCCGGTGAAGGAGGTTTGCAATGACCGCTCGAGAATCGGCACCCAAAACCGTACGGCCTGACTTCGTCCCCCGTGAAGGTTATTTGTCAAAGGAATACGTTCATCTGGAAAAGGAGCGGATGTGGCCCAAGGTCTGGCAAGTTGCCTGCCGCCTCGAGGAGATTCCCAGTGTGGGGGATTACGTCACTTTCGACGTGATCGACGAGTCCATCATCGTCACTCGTCTTACTGGTGACAAGATCAAGGCCTACTATAACGTCTGCCAGCACCGGGGGCGTCGCCTCACCAGTGGTTGCGGGCATGCCGCCAAGTTCCACTGTAGCTACCATGGTTGGCAGTGGAACCTTGACGGCAGCGTGTTGCGTATCCTTGATGAGCAGGATTGGGCCGGTTGCCCGAACATGACTCATGAAGAGCTGGCACTCAAGGAAGTGCTGGTGGATACCTGGGGTGGCTTCGTGTTCATCAACATGGACCCCAATGCCGAGCCGCTGGCCAAGTACCTGGCGCCGGTCCCCGAGATTACCGATTGCTACGAATTCGAGAACATGCGCTACCGCTGGTACAAGTCGGTGCGTCTGCCGTGCAACTGGAAAGTCGCACTCGAGGCCTTCAACGAGGGCTACCACGTCGCCGCGACACATCCGCAAATTCTCGATACCCAGGGCGACGACGTTACCCGCAGCTTTGCTTTCGGCAAGCACGGCATGTTCGACTACTCGACTGCGACCCGTCTGCCCGGCACGCCGTCCCCGCGCACGGGTAAACCCATTCCGGATGATATCCGTCCGGGGATGGTGAAGTTCTACCAGATCATGGAAGACCAGCTGAAGGCAATCTTCACCGATCGGGACAACGAGGCCACCAAGCGGCTGTTGACGGAAGTGGAACCGACTCAGGATCAGATGCTGGTGCTGAGCAAGGCGATGCAGTTTCAGGTCGAAGCCGCCATCGCCGACGGGGCCGGTTGGCCGAATATCTCGATGGAGCAGATGATGCGCGCCGGCACCGACTGGCACGTCTTCCCCAACCTGGTGTTCCTGCACTATCCGGACGGCGCTCTGTTCTATCGTGCCCGTCCCGATGGCGACAATCCCGATTCCTGCATCTATGACATTTGGTCACTCAAGCGTTATGCACCCGGCCAGGAACCCAAACTCGAGCGCGAGTTCTATCACGGCGTCGATGATTGGAAAAAGGATACGGTCAAGAATTTCGGCCTGATCCTCAGCCAGGACTTCCAGAACATGGGGCAGGTGCAGATGGGCATGAAGTCTCGTGGCTTCGACGGCTCACGGACTAACCCACTGCAGGAATCGTCGATCTCCAATTTCCACCGTGAACTTCAGGAATACATCTACGGCACGGAGTCCGCGCAATGAGTCAATGGGACGAGTCCTACGACCTGGTCATCATCGGCAGTGGTGGCGGCTCGATGTGTGCGGCACTCAAGGCCAAGGAGCTGGGTAAGCGTGCACTGATTATCGAGAAGCTGGATAAGATCGGTGGCTCAACTGGCTATTCGGGCGGGGTTTGGTGGCTGCCAAACAACCCGGTCATGAAACGCCACGGCGTGGAGGACTCCTACGAGCGCGCTCGGCAATACTTCGACAGCGTGGTGACCTACGAGGGTCCTTCCACCAGCGTCGAACGCCGTGATGCTTTTTTGCACATGAGCCCTCTGATCGTCGACTTTCTTGAGCGCAAAGGCATGGCGTTCGAGTACGCCGACGGCTGGAGCGATTATTACGATGACCGTCCAGGCGGTGAGCCGCGTGGACGCTCGCTAGTGGCCAAGTTGTTCGACGTCCGGGAACTGGGCGAATGGGAAGGGCGCCTGTCACGCTACCGTGGCGCAGCGATCCCGGCCAATTCCAATGAATTTCCAACATTATTTCTGCTCAAGCGGACCTGGGCGGGCAAGCGCAAGGCCATGCAGTTGGGCTGGCGCATGCTCAAGCAAAAGCTGCGTGGCCAGAACATCCTGGGCGGTGGTGCCGCCATTCAGGGACGCATGTTGCAGATCGCATTGCGCGAACAACTGCCGATCTGGACCGACTCGCCTGTCGAGGAATTGATCGTGGAGCAAGGCCGGGTGGTGGGCGTAACGGTTCGTCAGGATGACCGTGTACGGCGCATCCAGGCGCATGACGCCGTGCTGATCAATACCGGTGGCTTTTCGCACAATGCAGAGATGCGCAAACGCTACCAGCCACAACCAACCTCCGCCGACTGGACCAATGCGAACCCAGGTGATACCGGCGAAGTGATTGAAGCCGCCATGCGTCTTGGCGCCGCCACCGATTGCATGGACGAAGCCTGGTGGGTGGTGACGTCCCTCGGCCCGGGTCAGACGTTCCCCGAAGGCGCGCGCACACCGGCGGGTGAACCTTTGCCTTTCATGCATCACCTGGATTTGTCGTTGCCTTATTCGATCATGGTCGATCAGGACGGCCAGCGATTCTGCAATGAAGCGGGGTCCTACATGGAAATCGGCCAGCGCATGTACAAGCGCCAGGCCGAAACCGGCAAGGCCGTGCCCAGTTGGGTGGTGATGGACAGTCGCCAGCGTGAATTCTACCCCTGGGGAACGGCGATGCCTGGCAAGGTGCCGCAGCAGTGGCTGGACAGTGGCTACATGATCAAGGCCGAGACGCTTGAGGAACTGTCGAAAAAGTGCGGTATCGATACCCGCGGGCTACTCACGACCGTACAGCGTTTCAACGGGTTTTGTGCCAGCGGCAAAGATGAAGACTTTGCACGCGGCGGTAAGGCGTTCGACCGCAGTCACGGTGACCCGACCATCCAGCCAAACCCCAACCTGGGCGCCATCGAAAAGGGTCCGTTCTATGCGGTTCGCATGTACCCGGGTGATGTCGGCACTGCCGGCGGGCTGGTTACCGATGAGTACGCTCGGGTATTGCGCGAAGACGGCCAGCCCATCAGTGGGCTGTACGCCACGGGCAACGCCACCGCAGGGGTCAGCGGGCGTGTGTATCCGGGGGCCGGCACCAGTATCGCCGCATCCTTTATCTTCGGTTACATCGCTGCTGCGCACTCGGCGGGGCAGGACAAGATCTGGTGAGTCAACAACTCAGCCTTTGATTTGGTTCCAATGGAGAATTAAAAATGACAGCCGCAATCCCGGACGGCGAGATCCTTGTAGGCATCTACCGGCGCATGACTCGGATCAAACAGAATGATGAGCGTTTTCGTGCGGTGCTGAAGTCCGGCAAGCTGGTCATGCCGTACTACTCGCCACGCGGGCAGGAAGTTATCCCTTCGGCAGTGTCGGCGTGCCTGGACGATGAGGATTACATCTGCACTATCTATCGTGGTGTGCATGACATGATCGCCAAGGGCATCCCGCTCAATGACCTCTGGGCTGAGTTCGGCGGTCGCGCCACGGGTACCTGCAAGGGAAAGGGTGGGCCGATGCACGTGACCCATCCGGGAACGGGCGTGATGGTCACCACCGGCATCGTCGGTAGTTCGATGCCGATTGCCAACGGCTTGGCGCTCGCCGCCCAGATCCGTGGTGAGAAGCGTGTCAGCGTGGCTTATTTCGGTGACGGCGCGAGCAATATCGGCGCTTTCCACGAAGCGCTGAACATGGCCTCGGTGTGGAAGCTGCCAGTGATCTTCGTCTGCCAGAACAATGGCTACGGCGAGCATACCAAATATGCCAACTCAACCGCCGTGGCCAACATTGCCCAGCGCGCGGCGTCCTATTCCATGCCGGGCATCACCGTGGACGGCAACGATCCCGTTGCCACCTACCTTGCTGCGCGCGAAGCCGTCGATCGGGCGCGCCAGGGTCTCGGTCCATCACTGATCGAGGCCAAGACCTTTCGGTTCCATGGACATGTCTTCGGTGATGCCGATGCCTACATGGACAAGGGCGAGAAAGATGCGTGGATGGCCAAAGACCCGGTGCCGCTTTTCCGCAACTGGCTGATCGCGACCGGCCTTGCCAGCGAAGACCAGTTGGCGACCCTGGAAGCAGCCATCGAGCTCGAAATCGACGAGGCTGTCGAATTCACCTTGAACAGCCCCTACCCGGATCTTGCGGAACTGCATCGCGATATCTACAAGGATGAGGTGAACGTATGAACCAGCCAGCCAAGATCAACACTATTCAGGCAATCAATCAGGCGCTCGACGACGCGATGGCGGCGGACGTCAATGTCATTGTGCTCGGCGAGGATGTCGGCGACAAGGAAGAAGGCGGCATTGTCGGGGTGACCCGAGGCCTGTCCAGCAAGTACGGCGACGCGAGGGTGCGTTCCACGCCGATCTCAGAGCAGGCAATCATCGGCGCAGCCATTGGCGCGGCGATTGTTGGCATGCGGCCAGTAGCCGAAATCATGCTGATGAACTTCACCACCGTGGCCATGGACATGATCGTCAACCACGCAGCGAAGCTACGCTTCATGTCGGGCGGGCAAACGCATGTGCCAATGGTCATCCGCACCATGACCGGTGCAGGCTTCGGTACGGGCGGGCAACATGCGGATTATCTCGAAGCATGGTTCGCCCATACTGCTGGCATCAAGGTGGTTGCGCCCTCCAGTCCGGCTGATGCCTACGGCTTGATGCTCTCAGCCATCGAAGACGACGACCCGGTGTTGTTCATCGAAAACATGCCGACCTATTGGACGCCGGGGCCTGCCCCCGAGCGCGGGGTAAAAATCCCCTTGGGCAAGGCCAGCATTCTGCGCGAAGGCACCGACGTCACCTTGATCAGTTACAGCCGGCGAGTGCTGGACTGCTGCGCGGTGGCCGAGAAGCTCGCTGCCGAGGGCATTTCGGCCGAGGTGATCGACCTGCGGACCATCTCGCCGCTGGACACCGAAACATTCCTCGCCTCTGTGGCGAAGACTGGGCGGGCAGTCATCGTCCATGAAGCGGTCAAACCGTTTGGTGTCGGTGCAGAAATTGCCTCGCTCATCTACGAGTCGCTTTACGGCCAACTCAAGGGGCCCGTGCAGCGTGTCGGTTCCAACTACGCCCCGGTGCCGTTCTCCAAACCACTGGAAGACGCACACGTTCCGAGCCTCGAGCAGATCGAAGTGGCCGTCCGTGCAACGTTCAAATGAAGCAACTTAAATTAAGGAAAGCGTGATGAGCACTCAGATTCTCCTGCCCAAACTGGGCTTTTCGATGAATGAAGGCACCTTGTCCGAATGGTTGGTCGCCGATGGCTCCCCGGTCGAAGAAGGCCAGATCATCTATGCCCTGGAAAGCGACAAGTCAGTCCAGGAAGTCGAGGCTCCGATCAGTGGCACCTTGAAGATCATCGCTGCGGCCGGTGAGACCTATGAGGTTGGCACCCTGTTGGCTGAGATTGTCTAAGAATCGTAGGGTAGGGTGAAGCGAATGAGCGTCGATATTCCAGTGGCTAAACAGTCCAGCCAACCCGCCGTCGAGCGACCTGCACAGCCGGCGTTCGGTAGCGACTTGCCGCCGTGGCCGCAGGTCGATTTCAGCGAGTTTGGCGAGATCGAGACTCGTGCGCTCAGCCGGGTGCAAGTGTTGACCGCCAAGTACATGGCGCGTAACTGGGTGACGATTCCCCATGTCACTCACCACGACGATGCGGACATCACCGATCTTGAGCTGTTGCGTAAAGCGCAGAACGAAGCGGGCGTGAGCACCAAGTTGACGCTGCTACCTTATCTCATCAAGGCGGTGGTCGGTGCGCTGCAAAGCTTCCCGCAGTTCAACGCCTCGCTCGACGGCACTGGCAAGAACCTGGTGTTCAAAAAATATTTCCACATTGGCGTGGCCGTAGATACGCGCTTCGGTCTGTTGGTCCCCGTGCTGCGCGACTGTGATCGCAAGAGCATCCACGAGTTGGCTGCCGAGCTCCAGGCCATCACAACGAAAGCGCGTGACAAGGGCCTCTCGATGGCTGAAATGAGTGGCGGCAGCTTTACCATCAGCTCGCTCGGAAGTTTTGGCGGAACAGCGTTCACCCCGATCGTCAATGCGCCCGAGGTGGCCATTCTCGGGGTCACGCGCGCACAAGAGAAGCCGCGCCGCGGTAGCGGGGACGCCATCGAGTGGCGCCTGGCCCTGCCGCTTTCATTAAGTTATGACCACCGAGTGGTTAACGGCGCCGACGCCGCGCGGTTTACCGCCAGGGTGGCCGGACTGCTTGCAGATCCTGCCGCTCTGGAGGCCTGACGCCACGCTTCGCGCAGCACTCAGATAATCCGTTCAACAACAGCCTGATAAAAATGACGGAATTTCAATGAAGACTCTTGGTGAGATGACCGAGCGCAATGCTCGCTATTTTCCTGCTGGCAATGCTTTCACCAGCGTTTCACGGCGGGTGAGCAATTACGAATTGGCTGCACGCGCGCGCAGGCTGTCGTCCTTTATCTATCGTGCAGGTCTGCGCCGCCAGGATCGCGTGGCGATTCTGTCGACCAATTGTGTGGAGTATTTTGAAACGTACCGTGCGTGTGAATGGGCAGGATTCATTGCCGCTACGGTCAATTTCCGCCTGGCCCCCCGGGAAATCCTCTACATCCTGCAGGACGCCTCGCCCAGGACGCTGGTTTTTGAAGCGCAATACACGGCATTGGTCGATCAGCTTCGCGCCGAGCTACCCACGATCGAGCAGTTCATCTGCATCGGTGTGACGCCGCAGTGGGCGGTGCCCTTCGAGCAGGCGATCGCCGATGGCGATGAGGCGGGCCCGCCTATTCGCGCCCAGCCGCAGGATTATGCCTACCTGATGTACACCAGCGGCACCACGGGAACGCCCAAGGGCGTAGTGCGCACTCACCACGCCATGTGCAGAACTGCCGAATCCTGTGCCCTGGTAACCGGCTTCAGTGGTGCGACTCGGGTTTTGCAAACTACGCCTGCGTTTCACATCGGCGGCATCGGGTTCGTCAACTCCGCCGCCTGGATGGGCGGCTCGACCGTCGTACATCAAGGCTTTGATCCGCTGGCTGCTTTGCGGGCCGTCCAGGAGGAGCGGGTGACGTTTACCTTCATGGTGGCGGCCATGCTGCAAACGGTGCTCGACCTGCCGCAGATAGATGATTTCAACCTCAAGTCACTCGAACATGTCGTGACGGCAGCGGCGCCGATTCCGGTGCCGCTGCTCAAGCGGGCGATCGAGAGGCTTGGCCCGATCTTCTCAGTGCAATACGGGATGACCGAAAGCAATGCTTGCGCTTTGCCTCGTCACGAGGTCAATCCCAATGGCAGCCCGGATCAGATAAGGCGGCTGGAGTCGGTCGGTTTGCCTGCCCCGGGATTTGACTTGCGGATTGTTAATGACGAGGGTCATGACTGCTTACAGGGTGAGACCGGCGAAGTGTTGCTGCGTTCGGACACCCAGTTGTCCTGTTACTGGAACAACTCGGTAGCCACCATGGAAGCCCTGCGTGACGGTTGGTACCACACCGGAGACATGGGTTATCAGGACCATGAGGGCTATCTGTTCCTGGTGGATCGCAAGAAGGACATGATCATTTCCGGTGGTGAAAACATCTACAGCCGGGAAGTCGAGGTAGCGATCGAGTTGCATCCACAGGTGCTGGAGTCGGCGGTCATTGGCATTCCAGACCCTCGCTGGGGTGAGGCGGTAAAAGCCTTCATCGTCCCTGCGCCGGGTGCCAGGCTCACCGAGACCGAGCTGATCGGCCATTGCAAATCGGTGCTTGCTTCCTACAAGTGCCCGAAGGCCATCGAGTTCATCAGCGAATTGCCGCGCATCGCGACGGGCAAGATCAACAAGGTTGCGCTGCGTGAGCGCGCACTGGCCTCCAATGGCTGAGCAGCCTTCGCTGCCTTTATCGCCAACCTTTCAACGACAGTGAGAGACTGCAGTATGAATTTCCAGTTCAGCCCCGAAGATGAGAACTTCCGTCAGGAAGTCCGGCAGTTTTTCCAGGAAAGTGTCAGCCCTGAAGTCGCTCACTTTGGTTACGTGGGAGCTCATCCTCCACCCCGTGATGTCCTGCGCCAATGGCAAAAGACCTTGCACGCGCGTGGTTGGGGCGCACCGCACTGGCCGCAAGAATTTGGCGGGACTGATTGGTCGCCGATCCGAAAGCATATCTTCCTGGAGGAAATGCTCAATGCCAACGGCCTGGACTATGGTTGGCAAGGCACCCACATGATGGCTCCCGTGGTCATCGCATTTGGCAACGAGTGGCAGCAGCAGACCTTCCTGCCACCCTTGCTGTCGGGTGAAGTCTTCTGGTGCCAAGGCTTCTCCGAACCGAATGCCGGCTCTGACCTCGCCAGCCTGAAGACTCGCGCAGAGCTCGACGAAAATGGCACGCACTATGTGGTCACTGGCCAGAAAATCTGGACCAGTGATGCGACGATCGCTGATTGGGGCTTTTTCCTCGTACGCACCGATTCGACGGTCAAGCCGCAACGGGGCATCTCCTTCCTGCTGATCGATATGAAGTCACCTGGCATCACCGTACGACCGATCATTTCCATCGACGGTGGGCATGGCCTGACCGAAGTGTTTCTGGAAAACGTCCGGGTTCCCAAAGAGCAACTGGTCGGTGAGCCGGGCATGGGGTGGACCTACGCCAAATACCTGCTCGAAAAGGAGCGCACCTCCAGCGCATTCATCTACTTCAACAAGCGCGAACTGGAAAAAGCCAAGGTCATTGCCCGTGCCGAACTGATCGATGGTGTGCCACTGCTGGAGACGCCCGTGTTCGCTCGCAAAGTGGCGGAGATCGAGGCCGACATCCTCGCGCTGGAATGGTCCGTATTGCGGATTCTGGCGAAGGAGGAACTGCGCGATAACCTCGATGCCGTCGTTTCGACTCTGAAGGTACGTGGCTCGGAACTGCAGCAACGCGTGACCGAATTGCAGGTCGACGCGATGGGACCTCGCGCGTTGCGTTTTTTCAGTCACGACGCACGGCAGAAAGACGCCTCCGAAGAATGGGACGATCTCTGGCCAGCCCACACCCTGGGCCGCACCAACATGTACTTCTTCCAGCGTGCTTCAACCATTTACGGCGGGGCTCGCGAAGTACAGAAAAACATCATCGCCAAACTGGCTTTCGGACTCTGAGGGTTTTCACATGGATTTCAATCTTTCCGAAGAGCAGTTGATGCTGCGTGATGGCGTGGAGCGATACATTCGCGATGACTACGGCTTCGAGCAGCGCCGGCACCAGGCCACGTCTGGCGAAGGTTTCAGTCGGGAACACTGGCAGACATTCGCCGAGTTGGGATGGCTGGCATTGACCTTGCCAGAGGATGTCGGCGGTCTGGACTGCTCATTCGTCGAAGCGTCTGTGGTGCTGGAATCGTTTGGCCGCGGTATGGTGCTGGAGCCATTTATCAGCAGCGTCATGTTGTGCTCGCGCATCGTTGACCGCTCAGGCTCCGAATACCACCGCCAGGATCTGTTGCCTGCCGTGATCGAGGGTCATTTGTTGCTCGCGCTGGCAGATAGCGAGTGCGGCTCACGTTTCGCCGTGGGCAGCATTGAACAGACCATGGCACGCAGCACAGCAGACGGCTATCAGCTCGATGGTTTGAAGACGCTGGTGTTCGATGCGCCTTCCGCTGACAAGTTGCTGGTGACCGCGCGCCTGGATGACCATTCGCATCCTGCGATATTCGTCGTCGACCGCACTGCACCGGGCGTGGAAGTGATCGAATACGCACTGGTTGATGGCACCCGGGCTGCGGATGTTCGATTCAGCAAGGTTGATCTACCCGCCGCCGCGCTGCTTGTCGAACCCTCGCTCAGCCAACCCATTCTCGAGGAAGCATCGGACCGCGCAGCCTTGGCCGTTGTGGCGCAAAGCCTGGGTGTCATGCACGGCGTCATGGACATGACTGCCGAGTACATCAAGACCCGCAACCAGTTTGGTCAGCCCATCGGCAAGTTTCAGGCTTTGCAGCACCGCATGGCTGAAATGTTCGTCGAGGCGCAGCACGCCCGTTCCATCCTCTACCGGGGCATGGCCTACCTGGACAAACCTGCCGACGAGCGCGCTCGGGCGATTTCTGCGGCGAAAGCAGCCACCGGCAAGGCGGGGCGTTTTGTCTGCGCACAAGGCGTGCAGTTGCACGGCGGTATCGGCATGACCGAGGAATATCCGGTTGGCCACTACTTCCGCTTCATGACGTTGCTCGAAAAGCGTTTCGGCGATACGGACTTCCATTTGGCGCGCTTCGCCAAAGGGTATTAATCACTCGGTTCGCAGTACCCCTCAGCTCGATAAGAACAATAGAGGACTTACGATGACGGAGCCGGCCTGGAACAAACAGATGCTCGAAGGGATGAAAGTGCTGGTGGCGACGCCTGGATGCCCGGAGTTGAGTCATTTATGCGACGCCATCGGTGCCCACGGCGCGGTGTGTGTGGGACTTGATGCTGATCAGGATTTCACTGACCTCGCTGCCATCGAAGCTGCCTTCGGGCGAGCCAGGGCCGCAATGGGCGGCGTCGATGCCATCGTCCTGGCGGTCGGCAACCTCCAGAGCCGGCAAGCGCGCACGTTCGTCTCGTTGTCGCCTGAGCAATGGCGCACGGCCTGTCTCGATCCGCTTCGTACCAGCCGGCATTGTCTGCAGGCGGCGTGGCGGACCCTGGCAGGTGAGCCGGGAAGTATCGTGGTGGTTGGCCCCAATTTTTCCCTGACGGGAGCCAGCGGGCTGGCGGCGCTGTCCGTACTCAGCGAGGGGCAGCGTGCGATGATGAAATCCGCCGCGCGGCAATGGGGCGCACAGGGCATTCGTCTGAACTGGCTGGGTCTGGATGCTCACGTGTTCGACGCACAGTTGGCCAACGCCGCGCTGCCGTTGAGCCCTGAAATGGGACCACCGCCACCAGCGCTCGGCTTCGTGCCGGGCATCACGACCGGGGTGGCGCAAACCATCGCGATGCTTATCGGTGCCACTGCCATCACGGGTGCGTCGATCCCTGTGGACGGTGGCGTATGGATGGTGCCATGAATGAGCTAACGCGAAACAAAAGCCTGGCGGGCAAAACCGCTTTGATTACCGGCGCAGGCGGGGGGATTGGGCGCGGCATTGCCCTGGAACTGGCCGCTGCCGGAGCCAGAATTGTCATCGTCGCGCGACGTGGTGCGACGGGTGAAGAGACGGCGCGCCTCGTGCGAGCAGAAGGGGCAGAAGCACTGTCCGTGGAAGGCGACGTGACCCGCCTCGAAGACATGCACAACGCTGTCAAGGCCACGCTCGAGCGATTCGGCAGCCTCGAAATCCTCGTTCACAATGCCACACACGGCGCTTCGGGCCATCCCAAGCAGTTGCAGGATTTTGACGATGCCGACTGGGATGCACAGGTCGCGGTCGACCTCGCGGGCGCCCATCATTGTGCGCTTGCCGGCTATGAAGCGCTGCGCACCAGTGGTCAAGGGCGCGTGATCCTGCTCTGCTCGACCTTCGGTCTGCATGGTGCTGCGCTCAATCCAGCTTACGCCGCCATCAAGGGCGGCATTCGTGGACTGACGAAGGCATTGGCACGGGAGTGGGGCCCGCAGGGCATCACCGTCAATGCTATCTCCCCTTCGGCGCTGACCGCTGCGTCAGCGGCCTTTTTTGAGCTCAACCCGGTCTTGCGCGACAGCTATATCGCCAACTTCCCGCTCGGGCGAATGGGCGATGAGCGTCAGGATATCGGTCAGGCGGTAGCCAGCCTGTGCGGTCCGGGCATGGGTTACGTGACGGGGCAGGTCATTCAGGTCGATGGTGGCCTTTATACCGCGGTGTAAAAGGAGCAGGAGATGCAACTACTCACCACCCTGCGCATCAACCTGCGCGGCACTTTGTTGGCAATGGACACTGACTTCATTACGGGCCAGATGACCCATGTCGATGGCGGGCTGTTCTCGTATCAACCGTATCTGGCCGATAAGCGTCGCTGGTTGGTGGGGGAACAGCCATGAACCAGGCTGCGTTGTTGGCGCGCGTCGAGCGACTAGAAGCTCAGCTCGCCATTGGGCAATTGCCTGCGAGGTACGCGTTGGCAGTCGACTCGCGCGATATTGATGGCCTGGTCGCGCTGTTTGTCGACGATGTCGACTGCGGGCGCTGGGGCACCGGACGTGAAGCACTTGCAGCGTTTTACAGCTCCGAACAGATCCTTCAGGCGTTCCACCGTAGCGTGCACCAGGTGTGTGGGCAGACCCTGGACTTTCAGGACGCTGCGCACGCGACCGGCACTGTCTATTGCCGGGCAGAACACGAAGACGGCGAGCACTGGGTAGTGATGGCGATCTGTTACTTCGATCATTACGTATGCCGTGACGGCCAGTGGTTTTTTGCCCGACGGGATGAGCGCCATTGGTACTCCACCGACTGGTTGCAACGCCCCGGCGATCCGGTATGGCAGAACTGGCCGGGCAAATACACCGGCGAACGTCATCAACCACGCCTTCCTTCCAGCTTTTCGACCTGGGAGCGTTTCTGGGCCGGCTCTGGCGTACATAACGCTCTTCGCTGAAGATTTGCCAGCATTTCGAGGACAATCCGATGGACACACTGCTTGCCCCACTGTTCGAGCCTTTGCGTGTCGGCTCGTTACGTTTGAAAAATCGTATCGTCATGGCGCCGATGACCCGTAATTACAGCCCCGACGGCGTGCCTGGCGAAAATGTAGCCGGCTATTATCAGCGCCGCGCTGAAGGTGAAACCGGTTTGATCATCACCGAAGCCGTCGGGATCGATCATCCGGCGGCGCTCGGTGAAGCCGGCATCGGTGAAAGTGACTTGCCCCACCTGTACGGAGAGCAGGCGCTGAGTGGTTGGCGCCGCGTCGTCAAGCAGGTGCACGATGCCGGTGGTGTTGTGTTCCCGCAACTTTGGCACCAAGGCGTGATGCGCCGCCAGGGCACCGGTCCTCACCCGCAGGTCGCCTCGATGCGTCCTTCGGGGATCTGGGGGTTACCGGGCGGACTGACGTCATCTCCGGACTTCTACGTACAGAGCCAACTGGTGCCCACACAACCCATGACCGAACGGGAAATCGAAGAGGTCATAGAAGCCTATGCCCGCAGTGCAATGCATGCGCTCGAGTGCGGTTTTGACGGCATCGCGATTCACGGCGGGCATGGTTACCTCATCGACAATTTCCTCTGGTCGGTGACCAACCAACGCTCGGATATGTGGGGTGGGAGTCGACGCGAGCGTAGCCGTTTCGCGGCAGAAGTGGTCCGTGCGATACGGCGCGCAGTGGGCCCGGAGATGCCCATCGTGTTTCGCTTTTCGCAATGGAAGCAGCAGGATTTCAAGGCGCGTCTGGCCAACAGCCCAGCCGAGCTGGAGGACGTACTGGCGCCCATCGCCGAGGCTGGCGTCGACGTCTTTGACGCCAGCGTGCGCTATTTCAACCGAGCGGAATTTCCGGACCAGGCGGGCCCGGACGGTGAAATGAACCTTGCCGGCTGGGCTAAGCGGGTGACCGGATGTCTTTCGATGACGGTAGGTGGCATCGGCCTGAACAACGGCATGTACGACAGCAACAAGCAGGGCGGTGCCCAGGCCAGCAATAACCTCGAATTGTTGATGGAGCGTTTCAATCGCGGCGAATTCGATTTGGTGGGCGTCGGGCGTTCACTCTTGCAAGACCCCCAGTGGGCGCTCAAGGCCCGTCTGGGCCAAGCGTTCGACTCTTTTTCCAATGAAGCGCTGTCGGCACTCAACTGACGCTTCGACTGCCGCGTGTCTCTTGCACGCGAACTCTCCATAACAACAAAAGGGTGCAGCATGACAGTCAACAACAAAGGTGCCTGGGGCGTTGCCAAGCGCGAATGGCGCGAGAACTGGCGTCTCGGACTGGCATCATTGATCGGCACCGGAGCGTGTCTGTCGGTATGGCCATCGGTTTCCAGCCTGTTCGTAGGTCCGCTTCAGGAGGCGTTTGGCTGGAGCCGGGGCGAAATTGCCCTGGCGCAAAACGCCAGCCTTGCTGCCGCATTCATTTCGCCGGCGCTCGGTCGGTTGGTCGACCGTATCGGTGTTCGCCCCGTACTGCTCGGCGGCCTGCTGTTAACGGCCATGGCTTATTTTCTGCTGGCCATACAACGCGGGCCGCTGCCGCTGTATTACCTGCTCTACGCGGTGTTATGCCTGGTGGGTACGGCGACCACCGGCCTGACCTACACTCGCGTGGTCAGCGGCGCCTTCGTCGGTTCACGAGGGCTGGCGTTAGCCATTACCCGGTCAGGACTGGCGGTGTCCGGTGCTTTATTGCCCTCTACGATTTTCGCAATCATCGCCAACTACGGCTGGCGGATGGGCTATGTTGCGCTGGGTGTGCTCATCTTGTTGACTGCCCTGCCCACGGCTATTTTCTGGGTGCGGGGCGCGAGCGTGGCGGTGCCGCGCAAGCAGTACTCGGGTCGAAGCCAGGCCTCCATGCTTCAATTGCTGAAAAATCACAAGGTCGTGCTGGTGTGCCTGGCTTCTGCATTGAACTATGCCCCCATTGTGGCCTTGCTTTCACAGTTCCAGCCATTGCTGGTAGGTAAGGGACTGGAGGCCGCCAGTGCTGCGGCGCTGATTGGAGTGGTCGGAGTTTCGGCCTTGGTAGGGGCCGTGGTGACCGGACTGCTCGTTGATCGTATTTGGGCACCCTTGGTGGCCTGTGTTTTCACTTTGGGACCTGCATTGGGCTGCCTGTTGTTGTTACCCGATTCGCTGGAACTCTGGGTGGCAATTGTCGCGCTGGTGTTGCTGGGGCTCGGGCAGGGGGCCGAAATCGATGTCGTCGCCTTCATGATTGCGCGCTATTTCGGAATGCGCTCCTATGCGTCGATCTACGGGCTGAGCGTGTTGTGCATTGCGGTGATGATCGCTATCCAGGGCTCGTTGATTGGTCTCTCGTACGATTATTTCGGCCATTACAACGTGGCGTTGGTCGTCGCCGCTGCCTGTTTCGTCTTGTCCGCGTTCAGCTACCTCGGCATGGGGCGGTATCCATCCAGTGAACCGTCGCCAGTCGAGGGTGAACGCGTGGTTATCACGCCCGCTGCAGGCATTGCTCAGACCAAATGAGGAGGCACAACGCCTCGGGTTTGGCTAACCGCTTAGAAGCTGGCCTTTTGAAAGGCCGGCATGCGGAGCCCGGAATTTCTTTTTTCTCCAGGAGTGTTGAAGATGATTGATAACGACAATTGGAAAGCCGGTTACGACCTGATGGTCCGCATGATGGGACCGGAATTTGCCAAGACGATGGAGGCCAATGTCACCTCCGGGCGCTTCGCCGCTGATGTCGGGCGCATGGCCGTCGAACACGCGTTCGGCGCTGTATGGTCTCGCCCAGGGCTGGACCTGAAGGTGCGTAGCATCGTCGTGATCAGTTCGCTGATTGCGCTGCGTCAGACCGAAGAACTGCGCAACCACCTGCGGTTCGGCCTCAACAACGGACTGACTGCTGATGAGCTTCAGGAAGTGATCATCCAGACCGTGCCGTACGTTGGGTTTCCAGCCGTCTCCAGCGCATTGGCGGTGGCGGTGGAAGTGTTGCGTGAACGCGGTTTGGATGATGGGGTGAAGACGGCGGCAGAAACAGGGCTGCTGTAACGACGAACGGGGGGTGGTCCCAACTCATGCCCCCAGTTCCAGATGTTCTCTAACAGAAAACCGGGCTTTAAACGCTGAATCGGCCTACGGCCTCTTCCAGCTGAACGACCAGAATCGATAACTGGCGACATGCATCTTCGGTATGACCCGCCCCGGCAGCGGTGCGTGTGCCAGCGCTATTAATCTCGACGATACTACGGTCCATTTCCACCGCCACTGCATTCTGCTGCTGCGCCGCAGCGGCAATCTGCTGGCTTTGATCAAGAATATCCGCGACACATTTCAGGATGTCGGTCAGCGCGTCTTCCACTTGCTGAGACTGGCTCTTGCACCGGCTGGCCAGGTCGTGGCTGGTGTTCATGGTTTCTACCGCTTTTGCGACCCCTTGCCCAAGCACATCGATCATTTCCCCGATTTCGCTCGTGGATTGCTGGGTTCGCTTGGCCAGGGTTCGAACTTCATCGGCGACTACGGCAAAGCCTCGACCCTGTTCGCCAGCCCTTGCGGCCTCGATCGCGGCATTGAGTGCCAGCAAGTTGGTCTGCTGCGCGATACTGTTAATCACGTCGACTACTCGGCTGATCTGGTGGCTGTTCTGCGCGAGCCGGTCGATTGCCGCGACTGACTGCTCCATCTCGCTGCTTAAGTCGGCGATGGCTGCGACCTGGGAATCAATCAATGTCCGGCCGTTCACCGTCTGCTGATTGACTCGGTGCGCACTGTCGACGGCCATCGCAGCATTTCCTGCCACCGACTGCGAGCTCGCCGTCATCTGGCTCATTGCAGTCGCGAGCAGGCTTATCTGGTCTCTCTGGCTGGAGATGGCCTGATAGCCATCCACCGAATGTACTTCGACTTGAGCGGTGCGCTGCGCCACTTGAGTGGCGGTTGCGCTTACGCGAACGATCAGCTCCCGTGTCCTGGCCAGCGCCCGTGACAGCTTGTGACCCAGATCCCCCAGCTCGTCGCGGCTGGACGGGATGTAATGCGCGGTCATGTCGCCTTTTTCGACCTGCTCCAGCAGCGTCCCCAAGCCCTGGAGGGATGCGCGGATTGACACGTAGTAGCCGCAGAAGAGATAGACGATGACCAGCAGCAACAAAGCCTGAAAAGCGATCAGCATGCCCAGGTTGATGACCTGACGATCAATACGCGCCTGCAGCTTCTCATCGATCAGCTCAAGCACCGCCTCGTTGAAATTGTAGGTCTTGGCCATCTCGTCAGTGACCTTGGCATAAAACGTCTGCCAAGGCGTATCGAGTTGATCGCTGGCCAGCAGGTCATTGGCCAGTACATCTTGCTGATGCTTGAGCGTCTGCAAGCTTTGCGCGGCCCGTTCGGCCAATGCGGGCTCCTGCAACTCATCGAGGGTCTGGCGGTACTCATCTTCGAGGCTAGCCAAGGCCACCAAGGCCTGCTCCAGGCGAATGGCGCTGGCAGAACCGAGTTGCTGGTCGAGCATCACCAGAGAGCCGACGGCGCGGGTCGTGCCCAGGATTGCCGTAACTCGAGGCGTACTGCTGGCCAGCAGGTCCACCAGTTGACGGATGGCGCGGCTGCTATCTTGCGAGAGTCCAGCTTCGGAGAAGATGAATCGGCCCAGGTTAAGCGAGTGGGCCAGCTGCTTGCGGCGAATTTCGAGCTTGGCGGACCAGAGTTGTTCCTTGCTCGCGGCTTTCATGCCGGTGACGATGGCATCGCGCTTTTTCCCGAATTCGCCAGCATCGTTCCAGGTCATGCTGTTGAGTTTCTGTAAAACCGATGCTTCGAGCGCGTCTGACTTTTTTATCGCTTCGGCGGCGCGCCCAGTCGTGCCATGAACCAGCAGTAATTCCGAGAGATCAGCGAGCGCTTGTAGATCCCGGACGACGTCCAGGTAGGTATGCAGCGTCTGCAGGCTCTCGCGTTCGACACGGGCAGTGCCGATCTGCTCGTAGACATCGCGGGTCAAATAATATTCGGCCGCTAGCAAGGGGGCCAGGATAAGGATGCAGATCAAGCTGGACTTCAGGGTGAAATTCAAACGGTTCATCAACGCAACCGCCGGGTTGAGTATGAATTTCATGTCTCTATCCTTTTCCCGATTTTTAATCGGTTTTTCTTGTGTGGGGTTCCCCGGGGCCAACGGACGTTGACGCGCAGCGATGCTGGCGCACGTAGCACTGATCCGGCGGAACGTTATTGAAAGGGGAGGGAACTGGACGGTCGCTGGCGGCCTGCCGAAGCGGGCCGCCAGCAGTCGGTACTTACGCGGTTCTGACTGTTACCGCTTTTTTGTGGCTGGTTTTGGCCGTTGGAGTGTCTTCCGCCAGCTCAGCCTCGACACTTGCCGCTTGGGCCTGCTTCCTTTGTTCTCGACTCTGCAAGAGGAAGTAGGACAGGGCAGGGATGAGAATCAGCGCGCCGAGCATGTTCCACAGGAACATGAACGCCAGCAATATGCCCATGTCGGCCTGGAACTTGATCGGCGACCAGGCCCAGGTGATCACGCCTGCAGCCATGGTCATGCCGACCAGTGCCACGACGCGGCCGGTGAACTGCAGCGACTCGGTATAGGCCTGGAACAGGCTGTACCCACGCCGTTGCAGGAGCAACTGGATCGATAGCAAGTACAGCGCATAGTCAACGCCGACCCCCACGCCGAGTGCGATGACCGGCAGCGTCGCTACTTTGACCCCGATGCCGAGCCAGACCATCAGGGCCTCGCACAACACCGTGGTGATCAACAACGGGACAAGCGCGACAAGAACAGCCCGCCAGCTGCGGAAGGTGATCAGGCACAGCAGGATCACCCCCACGTAGAGCAGCGCGTGCATTTTGTAGAACGACTCCTTGACGACGATGTTGGTGACGGCTTCGATCCCTGCACTGCCTGCCGCTGGAAGGAACTGCACCTCGGCGCTGTTGTGCTTTTGCGCGAACGCTTCCGCCCGCTCAAGCACGCCGCTCAGCGTACTGGCCTTGTGATCGGTGAGATAGGCCATGACCGGGAAGACCGAGCACTTGGGGTTAAGCACGTCAGGATTGTTCACCAAAACCTGCGATGCCGCATAGCCCAGGGACCGTGGTTCGCGAACAATGCTGTTCCACTTGTAGTAGCCCTCATAGGTACCGCTGACTCCGCGCTTGGTCAGAGTCGCAAAGGATTCCGTGGCCTGCACTCCAGGCACATGGCTCAATTCCCAGCCAAGCCGGTCTGCTTCCACCAGGTTGCTGAAGTGATCGCACACGTTAGGCGGAGTCTTGACCATGATCGCAAACTGATCATTGGACAGCCCGTAATTCGCAGCGACGAAAGCGACATCGCGGTTGTAGCGCGAGTCTGGCCACAGTTCCGGGGCGCCGGCGCTGAGGTCGCCGATCTGCAGGTCGTGCCGAACGAAGAGGGCTGTGGTACTCAGCAGGGCAGCAACAACGATCGCGCACACGGCCCATTTGCGACGGGTGAATGCCGCGAAGAATGCCCAGATGGGATTGAGCAGGCCCTTTTCACCGTTTTGCTCACGAAGCGAACGGTTGGCCGCGCTCTGGCTGACCCCGGTGTAGGAGAGCAGGATGGGAATGAGGATCAGCTTGGTAAAGATCAGCACCGACACGCCGATGCTGGTAGTCAGCGCCAGATCACGAATCACCGGGATATCGACGATCATCAGTACGGCGAAGCCCACTACGTTAGCCAGCAGTGCCGTGAGCCCGGCCATGAACAAGCGTCGGAAGGTATAGCGCGCGGCCACGTATTTGTCGGTGCCTCGGCCGATGTCCTGCATGATCCCGTTCATTTTCTGGGCGCCATGGGACAGCCCGATGGCGAAAATGAGGAAAGGCACCAGGATGGTGTATGGGTCCAGTTCATAACCTGCCAGATGCATCAGGCCCAAGAGCCAGACAACGCCTAAAATGGACACCGCGACCAGCATCAGCGTGCTGCGCAGGCAGCGGGAATAACCATAGACAAAAACAGTGGCGATCAATGCCGAGATGCCAAAAAACATCAAGACCTTGTTCATACCTTGGATCAGGTCGCCTACCAGCTTGGAGAACCCGACAATGTGCACCCGAATGCCGTCGCCTTCCTTGCTCCGAATCTTCTCTTCAAGGGCTTGCGACAGCGCCTTGTAATCAATCGGCAGGCCTGAGTCGGAGTAGCGATCAAGCACAGGCACAGTAATCATCGACGACTTGTAGTCATTGGCCACAATTCGCCCAGGTGCGCCGGAACGGCTCAGGTTTTCGCGCAACTCGTCGAGCTTTTCCGGTGAACCGTCAAAGTGATCGGGCATGACGGGGCCGCCACGCATGCCATCTTCGGTGACTTGCGTCCAGCGCAGGATGGGCGTCCACAGCGATTTCATCCATGGCCGGTCCAGGCCCGGGGTCAAGAACACCTCGTCATTGATCTGCTTCAGCGTTTCCAGGTAGGCAGGGTCAAAAATGTCGCCTTTGGTGTTCTCCACGACGATGCGCAAACTGTTGCCCAAACCACTCAGCTCATTTCGGTTATCAATGAAATTCTGAATGTAAGGATGAGAGGTGGGAATCATTCGATCGAAGTTCGCATTGATCACCAGGCGTGTTGCCTGCCAGCCAAGAAACAGCGATACCAGCATGATTGCCAGTATGATCAAGGCTCGATAATTGAAGATCAGTCGTTCAACGCGATTGCCGGTCTTCTGGTCGAAGTCTCGACGATCCTTGATCACGGGGTAATTGTCCGTGGCTTTGTCCATCTTTATAGCCATCGCGGTTTCTCCGATGGGGAAGCGAGTACTCGCGCTACCCGGACGGGCGCACGATTTGTTGTTCTTTATGGCAGGGCGATGATGCGCACGCCATTGGGGCCGATCGCTACCATGCCAGCGCTGGAGGTTGTCACGCCATAGAGAGGGCTGCGAGCCTCGGACACCTTGTTGGCAATGCGGTCGCCATCAGCACTGCTGACCAGCAGGGTTCCGCTGGCGCTGGCGAGCACAAAGCGACCATCAGCGAGCATCGTGCCGCCGTTGATTGAATCACTGACTCCGGTATCCAGCTTCTTCCAGGAGTTGCCTTCGTCGCGACTGGTATAAGCGTTGCCGCGCAGGCCGAATACCACAAGCAGCCCATCGCGGCCTGTCAGCCCGAAATACGAACCAGGGTAAGGGCTCTGCAGTTTGACGAAACGCTGCTGCTCCCGATCAAGGCGCAGCAGTAGCCCCAGCTCGCCCACGATAAAGATCTGGTCGCCCACTTTGCGAATGGCATGCAACGAGTATTCATCCGGGTTTTCCACGCGCTCCATCCATGGCGTCCATTGTTTGCCGCCATCGGTAGTGCGCAGGATGAGGTTGTAGGCGCCAATGGCCCCAGCCATTTTTTTCGTCTTCGAAATAGACATCGAGCAGCGGTCGGACCGGACCGCTGTCTTGTAGTGTCTGGGCGTATTCCTTCGCGCGGTCGAACGCTTCGCCATCTTCCTGAATCGATGCGTAGTAGCGAGCGGCTATATCACCGATCTGCCTGCCGTCCAGCTGGCGCTCCCAGCTTGCGCCGCCGTCACTGCTGTGCAGGATGACGCCGTCGTGGCCCACCGCCCAGCCCTGCTGAGCGCTGGCAAAATAGACCGCCACCAGGTCGCTGCTTAGAGGCACCTGGCTTTGATTGAAGTGCTTGCCTGCGTCTTGCGAATACAGGATGTGGCCCCGTGGCCCCACGGCCACGACCCGTGCGCTACCATCTCCAGCCAACCCGTAAAGCGGCGAGCTGGAGGCGCGCTCCGATAACATGGCAGGTTGATCCAGCGGGTCAGTAAAGGCGAAAGCGGGGGATGCGCAACTCCACACACCTGCGCTTATCGCCAGCACCTTCAGTACTGCATTCATCGTCTTCTCCATTTCTGGTCAAGCGATCACTACGCCGAATCCGTCGTCGAGTGATCGCTTGAGTTGCCGAACAACAGCCGCCGGTCCACCTGTTGCTGTCATATCCATCAGCGCTGGGATTGACGCGCCAGCGATTCGGGGGTGAAGAATTGAGGTGGTTGCATCTTGGCCTGAGGGAAAATCCCGCCTCGAGCGCCGCCGGTGATACTGGAGTGGTAATAAACGCCCGTGGCGAAGTCAAACAACCAGGTCGACGACGTATGCGGGATCTGTTTGTCATACATCTGCCACGAGGGCATATAAACGCCCTTGGCGAGTTTGCCTGAAGCGTCCCACGCGTCGGTCATGCCAGCGGCAAGGATATCTTCGTCATAATAAAGCCGGCGCTTGGGTTGCACGTGGCGCATCCCGGGTTTGAGCGTCGCTTCTACTACATGGACGCGGTGCAGTTCCCAGCGAGTAGCATCGGGATTCGGGTGATTGGGTTTGAGCAGATCGTCAGGCGACGTTTGCATCCAGTCATAGTTGTTGTACGGGATGATCATCTCTTTCTTGCCCAGGTACTTGAAGTCGTACCGGTCCTGCTTGCCCGAAAAACCGTAGATTTCGTCGTACAGCATCGCGCCGCCCGAGGTCGAAACAGGGAAGTCATATTCGGCATCTGGCGAGCGGCGCACCCGACGTTGACCTGGGGAGTACGCCCAGGTCGGGTTTGGTGTTGCAACCGGATTGACATAGAACCGTTGCAGGTTTCCTTCACCGACGTTACGCGAAGGCGCGGTGTAGATATTGAGTTGGGTCAGGTACGTGCCGATGGACGAAAATTTCTCAACGTCCAGCTCTTTGTTGTAATACTGAGCATCGCCACGGTTGTTGATGCCACCGGTCAATACGCGGCTGCCTTTGGAGTCGACATACCAGCCTTCGCCCTTGGTGATGTTCGATTCACCCTTGTAGTGCAACTGAGCGTTCCAGACGACTTCATGACCATTTTTTGGAATCGGAAACGGCACGCCACCAAAGCAGCCTTCTACCGCAAGGCCATCTTCGCTGGTCTTGCAACGGGTGGCATTGGCAACACTGTTCTGGTTGATCCAGTCAGGATAGTTCGCAGTACGGTGGCTGGGATAGACCGCAACCTTGTAGGTGTCGGGGAAACGCTTGATCAGCGTTTTGGTGCTCTCGGAGAGCTTGTCGGCATACTGATCGACATTCTTCGCTGTGATGACGTACAGAGGTTTTTCATCTGCGAACGGGTTGCTCCAGTGCCCCGTGTCCGGCTGAAAGCCCGCCGGACGCGTTGACGTCGCCAGCCCGCCGGTGTAGGCGGGAATAGTGCCATCTTTATTGCCTGCGATTTCTGCGCCCCAAGGCGTGAGGGATTTCCCCAGTTCTGCAGCTTCCTGAGGTGAGACAGCAGCTTGGGCAGCACTGGCTGCCAACAGAGTAATCGCCAGCGTTGTATGTATTATTTTCATCCTGGAACTCCCGATCAGAATGCGGTTTGGTAAGTGAGGATCAGCGTGTCACGATCATGCAAGTAGCCCAGACCGGAATAAGCGTTGTTACCATTGATTCGGCCGGTGCGGCCATGACGTGCGGTGTACGCGAGGTCAAATTGATGTTTCATTGAACCGGCAAAGTACTCCACACGCGGGCCGAACTTGAGCAGGTAGGAGTCTTCAGGCGGGATGCCCGCGTTCTGTGCAGCCGGATTGCCGTAAAGGCCGTAGGTTGCAAATACAGGGAACGAGACGTCCACGCTTGGCATTACCTGTTGCCATACCGGGGTGAACGAAGCCCCCAAGGAAGCGGCGTTACGAGTAGAGCAGCCACGCAGCAGCTCTTTGTCTTCACAGCGGCCGGCAACCGAACCACCTTCGCTGTCACTGCCATTGTAGAAGGCCTTGTTATCGGTGACCTTGACCAGATGCATGTAGTCCAGTTGGGCGGCGATGGAGCCGTTGTCGAAGAATGCATTCTTGTTGATAGTGAATGCGCCGCTAAGCAACGCATGCACAGTATCGCCACGCGCACCATCGAGGTTGCCTGGCTCAGGCTGGCCGATCGCGATGAACGTTTGGCCGGTGGTGTTGAGCGGCATGTTGGTGCGGTAGTTCACCTCGGCACCGATGCTGACAGACTTGTACACGCCGTTCCAGGTAAGCCCGTACAGTTCGATATCCTTCGCGTAGACCGCGCGGGCGTAGGGGGCTCTCGGATTTTGCACGATAACCTGGTTCGCCCAGCTGGCGTTCTTGTCGTCGAACTTGCGATACCAGGCACCGAAGCTGCTGTCCATTGCCCAGTCCGGCGACCAACGCAGACCAATGGCGATATCACCGTTATCGCCTTCCTTGGCATCGCGACGCGCTACGCCGGGGGCCAGGAAGTCCGGACCTTTGAGGGCACCGTCGGCAACGGCGTAGTAAGTACCGCCTTCCGATACACGTGAGGGTTCGAACTCGTAGGTGTACTGGAACATCAGGGACAGTTCAGGGATGAACTGCCAGGTGGTGGCGAACTGACCGATCGGAAGTGAGGTTTCCTTGGCCGAGGCGCCCGGGCTGAGGTCGCTCAGCAAACCATCATTGGGTGCCATCGAATACGACACACTGCTGCCGTTGCTGAACAGGAATTCGCCAGGCAACCAAGCGAGGCTACCCACCTTGGCATTCAATTCAGTGGTGCCGATGTTGAAGTTGCCCCACACGAAATAATCCCGGAACTCGGCAGACGGCCCTGCATAGTAGCGCTTGACCACACCCGAGTATTCATTGTTGCGATAGTTGGCTACCGGTGCCAGGCCTGGAGCGCTTTCGGTCTGGTCGGGAAAGTCATGGTCATACCACGCAGCACCACTGACGCGCAGGCCGTACTTATCCTGCCAGTTCAAGTCAAACTCGCTGAAGAGGTCGAGCCGCGAGAGAAACACATCGCCCTTGTCGAAGGTGTAGTTGCCTTCGTCGAAGTTGGGATTGTTGGCCAGCTTCTTGTCTCGGCCGTCGACCCGCCACCCCTGGTTGTAACGCACGGTCGTATCCAGGCTCATGGAAAGGTCGGGGTTGCCGCTATCGATGCGCAAGGCGAACGCTTCATCGCTGGCCCCCATGGCCAGGCATAGGCTGGCGAGCATTAGGGGAGCTGCCGTTAGGGGGCGAGAAACCAGCGTTTTCTTTTTATCCATCTGAAGTGCCCTCTGAATTATTGTTTTTGTTTTCATTCTAATAGCAGTGACGTGGTGGACCTGAGGTCGCGAGGCACTGCTTGTTCATTGCACTGTGTTGTAACGACCTCTCGGAGAATTTTTCGCCGCATTCCATTAGGCACTGAATTCGCTTTTCCTGAATCGTGTTCACATACACGCACAACATTTATATGAGTTCGATGAGGCCAGCGCAAGTGTTGCCTAACGATTGGGGCGGGCTAATTTCATACATTTGTTTTAATTTAGCCTGACAATTTCAGCCGACTAATCGGAGCGCTTGCCTTGCATCTGAATAAGATAATATGCTGAACGACGTTCGTAAATGCGAATAGAGAGGTCTTGTGTATCGTGAAATATTTGCTCTACCTGAGTCCTTTGTTTGTGCGCGTACCAGCGCCAGGAGCGGCCGGGCTTGGCAACCGACGCCGAGCAGTGAGGTACGACCATGGGTGAGGCGAAGGTCCATAAGGAATGCCACGGTCCTGTTGCTGTGCTTACCCTCGACGCTCCCCCCGTCAACTCGTTCAGCCTGAGTCTGCGGCTCCAGCTGTACAGCGCGCTGCAGTGGGCAGCTGCGACAGAGTGCGTCAAAGCGGTGGTACTGACTGGCAGTGGGCGAGGCTTCAGCGCAGGCGGGGACATCCGCGAGTTTGGAACCGCTCGTGCCAGCGCGGCGCCAGGGTTGTCCAGTCATATTCACCTGGCGATCGAGCAGCTCGGCAAACCGGTCATTGCGGCCGTTCACGGGTTTGCCATGGGCGGTGGCCTCGAGACCTCGCTCGCTTGCCACTATCGAGTCGCCGAACAAGGCACCGTGCTAGGGCTTCCAGAGGTGTCCCTGGGAACCTTGCCCTTATCCGCAACACAGCGTCTACCGCGAGTGTTGGGCATCGTCCCAGCGGTGCAATTCATGATTGAAGGTCATCAAAAAACAGTCTCGGAATTTTCCCATACCGCACTGTTTGACCGGATTGTCGACCCTGGGCAGGGCCTTTCCACAGCATGTGCGCTGGCGACCGAGTTGGTGGCAATGCCGCCCAGCAATGAAGAATTACAGCAGCGGTTGATACGCCATTGGGCGATCCCTGGCACAGATATTCAGCGCGACCTGGCAGAAGCCCGGCAGTGCCTGTCGGGCAGGCAAGATGCTGCATCCCGATCGTTGTTCGAGGCTGTCGAGGCCGGGGCATCTTTATCGGATTTTGATGCCGGTATGGACTGTGCCCGAAGGCTTTACGATCAATTGATGGCTGGCGACGAGATCCTGCGTGGCCGCGATCGGTTTCTGGAATCAGCGCCGGAGAATCGCCCACGGGTCGATCCTGCCGCTCCATGACAAAAGGACTCACCGCCGTGCCTATCGATGAACAGTTTTTCGAGCAATGGATCGGTCGCCAGGAATGCCAGCGCGACGTACTCACTTGCGTGCCACTCAATGCCCTGGCAGCGACGCTCGATCGCGAAGACCGCACTTACACCCCGGCAGGGGAAGTGCCGCCTCTGTGGCATTGGTTGTATTTTCTGCCGTTGGCTCATCAATCCGCCGTTGGGCCTGATGGTCATCCGCTTCGCGGCGGGTTTCTTCCCCCCATCACACTGCCCAGGCGCATGTGGGCAGGCAGTCGGCTCAGTTTCGAGGGCGCGTTGCCGGTCGGGGCAGAGGTAGAGCGCACCTCCACTATTCTGGACGTGACACAAAAGACCGGACGAAGCGGAAGCCTGATATTCGTCAAGCTGCTGCATGAATTGGCGGTCGAGGGCCAGGTACGAGTGCGAGAAGAACAGGACATCGTTTATCGCGACGCGCCCAGTCCGAACGAGCCTGCTCCACGCGCCCAGCCTGCGCCGACCAATGCTCAGTGGACTCGCGAGCTCTTTCCGGACCCGGTGCTGCTGTTTCGCTACTCTGCGCTGACCTTCAACGGCCATCGCATCCACTATGACCGCCCTTACGCCACTCAAGAAGAAGGCTATCCGGGGTTGGTTGTGCATGGCCCCCTGATAGCCACCCTATTGATGAACCTGCTCCGTGACGAGCGTCCGTCGGCAAAGGTGACCGCCTTTTCCTTTCGCGCGCTACGGCCGATTTTCGATCAGCGTTCGATGCGGGTCTGCGGGTGTGAAGAGCAAGCGGAGCGAATCCATTTGTGGGCGGAAGATGCCGAGGGCTTTTTGTGCATGGACGCCTGGGCAGAGCTTGCCTGATGTTTCGGCGCACGATTTTGGCCACTGACCTCATCTGGGTGCTGTTGTGGCTGATGCTTATCTTTCTGACGATTTTGGGTACGGGGTGATCATGCGTTCTTATCTATTTGTGCCGGGCGACCGCCCGGAGCGATTCGCCAAGGCATTGGCGGCAGGGGCCGACAGGGTCATTTTCGACCTGGAGGACGCGGTGAGCCCGGCCAACAAGCCGATCGCCCGAGAGCACATTGCCCGGGCGGTCGAAGAGGGCGCCGAGGTGATGATTCGCATCAACAGCGAAGGCTCCAACGCGTTCGCCGATGACCTGGATCTGCTGCGTCGGTTGCGGGTAAAAGCAGTAATGTTACCCAAGGCGGAATCCGCTGAATCCATACGTGTGTTAGCCGACGCGACCGATGCAGCAATTGTGCCCCTGATTGAGAGCGCGTCGGGTGTGTGGCGCGTGCTGGATATCGCGGGTGGGACGAATGTCGAACGGCTGGCGTTCGGCTCCATCGACTTTCAGGTCGACGTTGGCTGCGCGCACACAGACGAGGCGCTTCTGTATGCCCGGTCGCAAATCGTCCTGGCGTCTCGTGTGGCAGGCTTGCAAGCGCCGATCGATGGGGTGTCCGTCATTTTGGACGACGGCGAGGTGATCACCGCCCAAGCAACGCGTAGTCGGGAACTCGGCTTTGCAGGAAAGCTCTGCATTCATCCGCGCCAGGTGCAGTTCGTCAACCAGGCGTTTACGCCGTCACCGCAGGAATTGGCCTGGGCCCAGCGCGTGGTCGAGGCCAGCAGGCGAGCGGGTGGCGCTGCAGTGTCGGTGGATGGTGCAATGGTCGACCTGCCCGTGCTAATCCGGGCGCAAAATCTTCTAGCCCTGGCGGGGAGTGTTTCGTGAACCGTAACCATCATCGGCATCGAGCAGGCATGCGGGGGGCACACGGGTTGCGGTACAAATCAGTATTGCGATTCCGGCAAGTGAATGATCATTCCTTCCAAGGCATCAGTGACGATGATTTGGCAAGTGAGCCGGCTGTCCTCTGTCAGTGCTGACGCACAGCTGAGCAGGTCCCGTTCATAGGAATCGGCTGCCGGAATCTTGGCCGCCGAAACCTTGTCCACATAGCCGTGGCAAGTCCCACAACTGCAATTGCCGCCACAATCACCCAGAATGCCGGGGATCGAATTGTCGACCGCGACTTGCATGACTGACTGTCCGATTTCCGCCTTTGCTGTCTGTACGCGACCATCGTATTGAATGAACGTTATCGTTGGCATTGTTATTTTTTGACTCACATCTATATGATATTCGGAACGTTGTTAGGAATACTGAACGACAAAAAGGGCTGCTGTCAAACTGGCCGCGGCCAACCTACCACTGATTTTGAAGGAACGCCGAATGACGCTGCCAACTGCTTTCCGTTTGGACAACAAGATCGCTGTCATCACCGGGGCCGCTTCCGGCATCGGCCGCGGTATTGCTGAAACGTTTGCCCAAGCGGGCGCATGCATCGTCGTGGCTGACCTGGATCATGCAGCCGCTGAAGCCGCCGCCAAGGCCATTGTCGAATCCGGTGGGCAGGCCTATGCAATGGCGGTTGATGTTTCGCAAGAGTCTGAAGTGATTGCTATGTTCGAGGATGTAGTGGGGCGCTATGGCAGCCTCGACATATTGGTCAATAACGCCGCCATCTTTCCGAAAAAGCCGTTCCTGGAGGTCGATTCAGCATTCTGGGACAGTCTGCAGGCGGTCAACCTGCGGGGCACTTTCCTGTGCTTGCGCGAAGCAATACGCCATATGAAAGCAAGCGGCGGTGGCTCGATCGTCAATATCTCATCGGTGTCGTCCATGCAGGCTGTCGTGCATCACAACGGTACCTACAATGCGAGCAAGGCGGGCGTGAACAGCCTGACCCGTACCACGGCACTCGAATTTGGCGCTGATGGTATCCGGGTCAACGCGGTGCTTCCAGGCGGCATCCCTACGGCAGGCGCACGCGCTGCATCAGCCGCCATCGAGCTCAAAGGGCCGATCATGGGCGAGGGGCGCATACCGCTGGGCGGCATGGGTGACGTGCAGGACATTGCCAATGCGACATTGTTTTTGGCAAGCCCGGCAGCACGTTACATCACCGGCCAGCTTCTGGCGGTTGACGGTGGCTTCCTGATCAGTTGATCAGCTCTCTGGTTGGGTGCAAGCCTCATTCATCCAGGCTTGCATCGCCGTCAATCCAGCGCGCAAGGCGTTCAGCCAAATCCGCATCGGCGAGTTCGACGAAGTATCCCAGTTCGGCGAGCGTATCGAGATGGACGATGGCAGGCTGGCCGCTTTCGGTCAGGTTGTCGATGGTCTCGAAGCAGACCTGCGCTCCACCGGGACGTTGTTCGAGGTTGGTCGTGGCGTAGCCGATGTGGAAGATCCCTTCACCGCGCGCCGCGAGCCATTCGGAGGCGCTGCTTTGGCCGCGACCGGGCTCGACCATTTCCAGGTACAGGTCGCCCCAGCGCGCAAACGCGTTTCTGTTGGCGATCTCTTGCACGGTGCCTCGGTAGCGGCCGGTGTAATGGGTGTCGAGTCGACGAAAAGGTCCGAGCCCGAGCAGGGTTTGGTAATGTTTCATGCCTGCATCCAGATCGCGTACGACGACTCCGATCTGATACAGCTTGCCTTCAAATTCCATGCCGATCATGCCTCATTCGAGGGGCTGAAGAAGTGACTTTCCTGAAACTTGATACCCTTGTGTGCCGGTAGACGATAGCGAGCGCCCATCGATCTTTCAATAACTCTATAGAAAAATTCGTCGTTTCGTCCCGGGCAGCACGCTATGATGTTGACACATAAGTAAGCGCTTATGTTTAATCCAGCCATCCCGCATCACATCCCGCAGGCCAAGATAAGCAATGACTTATGATAAAAAGCTTCGTGCACTGGCGGATGGCAGTCGCCGAGCACTTTACGATCGCATCCGGCAAACGCCTGCCTACACGGCCACCCTGGTGGCCGAGTTACCGTTGAGTCAGCCCGCCGTGTCCCAGCATCTCAAGGTGCTTCTCGAGGCGGGCCTGGTTTCCCAGGTAGTCGATGGTCGGCGCACGCTCTACAGTGCCTGCGAAGGCGCACTGAGTGAGCTCAGGAATTATCTGGCTGAGCCTGAGGCGCCGCAGGAGACGGTTTCGACTGGAGGTGCAAGCGATGCCATCGCCTTGGCTGCTCGCCGCTGGGCCGATACTTGGCCTGGCCAGGACCCGCATGTGTACGCGGTGACCCAGCGCCTTCTGATGATGGGGCGGTACGTGGAGCGTGCGCTGAAGGAGACCGCCGAACGCCATGGCCTGCAAGGGAGCGAATTGCTCCTGCTCGATGCGCTCAACCTGACACCCGAAGATAGCCTTACACCATCCCAGCTTCAGTCAAGGCTGGGACTGAGCAAGGGCGCGGTAACCAAACTGATGAGTCATCTCGAAAGTCTGGGATTGCTGCAACGGACGGGGTCGCAGGAGGATCGCCGCAGCAGCCACGTCGCACTGACGTCCAAAGCGCATGAAACCTTGGCGAATATCCTCAATCACCACGAGTATGGCGCCGACCATGCCGCTGCCAAGCGCTTGCCACCCGAGCGGTTGGCGAAGCTGTCGCAGCTGTTGCAGGAGTACCACGGCCTCATGAACGAGGAGCTGCTTCGCCGGAACTCGAGGTAATAACTGCACGGTGTTCAAAAAAATCTGTTGACGATTATTGTTTCCTGGTGAACTATTGTTTCCAAGGTGCTCGACGCTTGGCTGCCATCTTCGGCCACTCGCAGCACTGGAAACGTAATCACCTGCGGAGAACAATAATGAAATCAGCGGTGTTTCACGCGGCCGGCGAGCCTCTGGTCATCGAGCGACGTCCCGATCCGGATCCGGGTCCCGGTGAAGTCGTGATGAAAGTCCATAGCTGCGGCATCTGTGGCAGCGATCTTCACATGACCCAAGGGCATGCCCCGGCTTTCGACTACCCATCGGGAACCATTCCCGGGCACGAATACGCCGGTGAAGTCGTTGCCGTTGGCGTTGATGTCAAAGGGTTGCGGATAGGCGATCGAATTAGCGCTCTGCCATTCACCGGCTGCGGGCACTGCCAGGCCTGCCAGATGGGAAATCCCAGTCATTGCCCCGAGTTTCGCGGGCTCGGCAGTGGCTTCAGTGAATATGTCGCGGTCAGCGAACGGACATCGATCAAGCTCCCGCAATCGCTCAGTTACGACGACGGTGCGCTGCTGGAGCCTTTGGCGGTGGGACTGCATGGTGCGGCGATGGCGGGTATCAAGCCAGGTTCGACGGTTCTCGTCATGGGGGCCGGACCCATTGGACTTGCCGCCACCTTTTTCGCTCGCAAGCTGGGTGCGGGTCGAATCGTCGTGGTGGCCAACTCTACTCGCCGGGAAGCATTGTCACTTCAGATGGGGGCGGACGCCTTTATCGTTCAGAGTGAGGCACAACCCTTGGACACTGCGGTCCAGGAGGTCCTCGGTGCGCTGCCGGACATCGTGTTGGAGTGTGCAGGGCAGCCGGGGTGCATCGGCCAGGCGATCCAGGCGGTTCGAAAGAGCGGAACGGTCGTGGTGCTGGGCTTCTGTACGTCGTCCGACAGCTTCGTACCGGCCACGGCGGTATGGAAAGAAATCAATCTGCGTTTTTCCAACACCTACACCGTCGATGATTTCCGCTACGTGGCGCAGGTGCTTGCCCGAGGCTCGCTGGAGCCGCGCGCCATGATCACGGGGCATATTTCCCTGGACGACGTGCCGTCAGTGTTCGAAGAGCTACGTACGCCCAGCGGACATTGCAAGGTGATGATTCATCCTTGGGCATGAACCGCCTATTCAAAGCTTGATTTAGATCTGGGGGCGAAATGGGCTTCACGCCACAGGTTTGTCAATTTTTCGGTAATCCAGCGAAATTTACTGTGCTTCATTGGAGGTGAATGAATGAATGCTTCCCTGCAACCCTGGGCGACCTATGTCGATCTGCTCAAAGCGGCGAGCGAGGTTGAGCTCCAACTGTGGGAGCCGCAAGACGAGCAGTTGCGCGCCGAGCTCTACCGTCAGTTCGCCATGAATTTGTCCCAGGGCTATTTCCTGTACTTCCAGGCAGACCCGTTCTATCCCGACTGGGCGCCTTTCGAAAACTCGGTGTTTCTCGCCCAGCCAAACCCCGACGCGGTGTATCACTACAGCGCAGTCAACGGTCAGGGAACCTATCGCGTGTCCGGCAATCGAGGGAACGTGCCCGTCGCGGGCTTCGCCACTGGCAAAAACATGATCGGCATGGCGAACCCGCCAGGTCCCGGGTTCAACAACTATGACCTGGACATGCTCGACATCGCCGAGGATGGCAGCTTCGACGTTGTTTTCAGCAGTGAGCGCCCGCCGGGGTATCAGGGCAACTGGCTGTACCTGCACCCTGAATCACGTTTCCTGCTGCTGCGTCAGTTTTCCTATGACTGGGGGCGGGAGCGAGAGGTCAAGGTGTGCATTGAGTATCTGGATGAGCAGGCGCTGCGGCCCCGGATGAGTGTGGCCACCATCGACCAGCAACTGCGTGAGCTGTTTGGCGGATACGTGAAGCGTCTGTCGCAACTTTGCCAGGGCATCCTCGCCAACAGCCGCAAAAGTCGTCCGCTCCATCAAATGCAGCTGACGACCTACCCCGAGTTGGGCAACGGCGATGACTGGCCGCAAGCCTATTACGAATGCGTTTACGATTTGGAGTCGGATGAAGCGCTGATCCTCGAAACCGAACTGCCGGAGCAACTGGTCTACTGGAACGTCCAAGTGGTCGATGCCCTGTGGAATCAGGTCGAATTGGTGCACCGACAAAGCAGCCTGAATGGCCATCAGGCGCAGATTGACAGCGACGGTCGATTCCGCGCCGTGTTGTCGGTCGAGGACCCCGGCGTGGCGAACTGGCTGGACAGTGGCGGCCATCTCAAGGGCATGTTGATCGGACGGTGGTATCGCAGCAGTTCGCACCCTACGCCCACGTTGACCAAGGTCAAGTTCGCTCAACTGCGTGACCACCTTCCGCCAGACACGTTGATGCTCACCCCAGCGCAACGCGCTGAAGCTCTGCGTGAGCGGCGTGTTGGCGCGCAGCTGCGTCGACGCTGGTAGGGGGCTGAAATGGGACATCTCAACGGCATGACATTTCGCCGCAATCCCGCCTTTGCCGAAATCCAGGCAGCGGTCGCGGCGGCCAGACCTGGCTGATCGACCCATCGGCAACGTGACCACCGCCACGCTTCCTTCCTATCTTCAGAGAAGACTGACATGACTATTTCCGCCACATTCAAAGGCGCGGAGGGGCAGCTGCATGCCGCCGCCAGCGCCGCAACAGGGTTGTCCGACTTCGGCGATGCCGCCGAATACCTTCCGGGGTTGCAGCGCTTGCTCGCTGCGCTGGATGAAAACGGGCCGGTGTTCAAGCCGCAGGGTCGAGCTTTTGCGTGGAATCTGCTGGTGGGGGTGCTGATTTCGCGCCTGTTCAGCGAGCAGGGCTGGAAAACCCATCCGCACTGTTTGCAGCAGCCTGTGCGGCGCCCGCTCATTGTGATCGGAATACCCCGCACCGGCACGACTGCGTTGCACAAGTTGCTGTCCATGGACCCGCAGTTTCAAGGCATGGAACGATGGCTGACCGCGTTCCCGATGCCCAGGCCCGAGCGCGAGTCCTGGGTTGATAATCCCTGGTATCAAGCGTGCGAGGCCGGGCTTGAGCAGTTTTTTGCCGCAGCGCCTCATATGCGCGCCGCCCACGACATGCGCGCCGATGACGTGGACGAGTGCCTGGAAGTACTCAAGCAAAACTTCTGCAGCAATTTTTTTGGCTCCTCGTTGCGTGTTCCCGACTACGACCGTTGGTGGCTGCAGCAAAGCGAAGCCAGCAGTTACAAGCGCTTGTTGAAAGTGATCCAGCTGATTGGCGCCAACAGCCCACAGAAAACCTGGCTACTGAAAAACCCGGGACATGTGGCGCAGGTCGACGCTCTGCTCGACATTTTTCCCGACGCCTGTGTGGTTCAGACCCATCGCTCCCCGGCAAGTGCATTGCCTTCACTGTGCAGCGTGCTGCGCGAGGCGCGTTCAATCCTGGAGGAGGGCGTCGATGCGCAGGCCATCGGGCAGCGGGAAACCCGCTATTGGCAAGCTGCCGTGGACGATGCGCACCAGGCGCGTGCCCGTGCGCCAGGGCAGTTTCTGGACGTGCTGCAAAGCGACATTCAGCGTGAGCCCATGGCGGTCGTCCAGAACATCTATCAGCACTTCGGGCTGACCCTGAGCGACGAGGCACGGGCTCGAATGCTGCAGCGGATCGGTGCAGCGCCGGAGGCTCGCCATGGCGAGCATCGCTACAGCGCTGAAACCTTCGGCCTTGACGCGGCCGGGATCAATCAACGTTTCGCGCCGTACATCCAGCGACACGCCCTGGCGTGAAAGCCGACCGACACCTGTAGGAGGTGCCTGAATGTCTGAATCAGTACTCGACGACGCGCAACTGGCGTCACGCCTGGCGATCGCCGCCGGTGAACACCTGCTGAAACTGCGCGAACACGGCCTGCTGCCCGCGAACTATCTGGGAGCCCACGGCGATCGCCTGGCCAACACGCTGCTGACCGACTTGTTGCGTGGGCATCGACCGGACGATGGCCTGCTCTCGGAAGAAGAAGCTGCCGATGAGGCCCGGCTGTCCAGGCGCCGGGTGTGGATCGTCGACCCGCTCGACGGTACCCGGGAATACGCAGAAGGCCGAACGGATTGGGCGGTGCATGTCGGCCTGGTCAAGGACGGCATCGCAGACGCGGCCTGCGCGGTGTGCCTGCCGGCCCTGGGTCAAACCTTCAGCGGCGCCGCGCCGCCGGTCTTGCCGGCAGCGCTCGAAGGTTCGCTGAAGATTCTGGTCAGCCGCACCCGGGCACCGCGCGTCGCCGAGCAGGTAGCGCAGCGCCTGGGGGCGCAACTGATCCCCATGGGCTCGGCAGGTGCCAAGGCCATGGCCGTCGTGCGGGGTGAGGCGCATGCCTATTTGCACGCGGGAGGCCAGTACGAATGGGATTCCTGCGCTCCCGTAGGCATTGCATTGGCGGCGGGCCTTCACGCCTCGCGCATCGATGGCAGCCCCTGCCGCTACAACCAGGCCGAGGTGTTCATGCCCGACGTGCTGATCTGCCGTCCGGAGCTTGCTGCTTCTTTATTGTCGACCATTGCCGAGTGCCTACGGCACGAGGAGTTTCATCATGCCTGATTTGACCCACTTGCAACGCCTTGAAGCCGAAAGCATCGACATTTTCCGGGAGGCGGTGTCCGAGTCACAAAACCCGGTGATGCTGTATTCGATCGGCAAGGACAGCGCCGTGATGCTCCATCTGGCACGCAAGGCCTTCTTCCCTTCGCGTCCACCTTTTCCGCTTCTGCATGTCGACACTACCTGGAAGTTCCAGGACATGTACCGCATGCGCGAGCAGATGGCCAAGGAGTCCGGCATGGAGTTGCTGGTCCACCGCAACCCGGAAGCCGAAGCGCGAAATATCAATCCTTTCACCCATGGTTCTTCCCTGCACACCGATATGTGGAAAACCGAAGGGCTCAAACAGGCCCTGGCCCTGCACAAGTTCGACCTGGCATTCGGTGGTGCCCGTCGTGATGAAGAAAAATCCCGGGCCAAGGAACGCGTGTTCTCGTTCCGGTCCGCGCAACAGCGCTGGGACCCCAAGGCCCAACGTCCGGAGCTTTGGCGTTTGTACAACGCGCGTAAGCATCCCGGTGAAAGTATTCGCGTATTCCCGCTTTCGAATTGGACCGAGCTGGACATCTGGCAATACATCTACCGGGAAAACATCCCCATCGTGCCGCTGTATCTCGCTGCCCAGCGGCCCGTGGTCGAGCGCGACGGCGCGCTGATCATGGTCGACGACGAACGGATGCCATTGCGCGAGGGCGAAAGCGTGCAGACACGCAGCGTGCGGTTCCGCACCCTTGGCTGTTATCCGCTCACCGGCGCGGTGGAATCACAGGCCGCAACGTTGCCCGCCATCATTCAGGAAATGCTCCTGTCCACCACCACTGAACGTCAGGGGCGCGTGATCGATCACGACAGCTCTGGCTCCATGGAAAAGAAAAAAGTCGAGGGGTATTTCTGATGAACGCGAGCACATCACTCATCGAGCAGGACATCGATCAATACCTGAAATTGCACGAGAAGAAGACGCTGCTGCGTTTCATCACCTGCGGCAGTGTGGACGATGGCAAGAGCACGCTGATCGGCCGACTGCTTTATGAAGCCAAAGCGCTGCTGGAAGACCAGATGGCTACCCTGGAAGCTGACTCGAAAAAAAGCGGGACCCAGGGCGACCAGCTGGATTTCGCCCTGCTGGTCGATGGCCTGAGTGCCGAGCGGGAACAGGGCATCACGATCGACGTGGCCTACCGCTTTTTCACCACCGAAAAGCGCAAGTTCATCGTCGCTGATACCCCAGGGCACGAGCAATACACCCGCAACATGGTCACCGGCGCTTCGACGGCCGATGTCGCGATCATCCTTGTTGATGCCCGCAGAGGCTTGTTGACCCAGACCTTCCGTCACAGCTATCTGGTTTCGCTAATTGGCATTAAGAACGTGGTGCTGGCCGTGAACAAGCTCGACATGGTCGATTATGCGCAGGAGATTTTCGAGCGCATCGACCGGGCCTATCGGGCGTTTGCGGAAAAACTGGGTTTCAGTTGCATTCAAAGCATCCCGCTGTCAGCGCTCAAGGGCGACAACATGACCGAACCCAGTGCCAATACTCCCTGGTACACGGGGCCGAGCTTGATGCATTACCTTGAAAACGTCGACATCGAGAGTGCGAGCAGTGATGCGCCGTTTCGCATGCCGGTGCAGTGGGTCAATCGGCCCAACCTTGATTTTCGCGGTTTCTCAGGTCGCATACTGGGCGGCACGCTGCGCCCCGGAGATAACGTGCGTGTGCTGCCATCAGGCACCAACAGCAAGGTCGAACGCATTGTCAGCCTTAACGGTGACCTCGCATCGGCTCAGCATCACCAGTCCGTCACGGTGACCCTGGCCGACGAAATCGACGTCAGCCGCGGCGATGTGCTCGTGGCCGCAAGCGATCCTTGCGAGGTGTCCGATCAGTTTCAGGCCACGCTGGTCTGGATGGATGCGAACGAAATGCTTCCCGGCCGCCCGTACCTGGTGAAAATGGGCGCGAGCACTGTGGCTGGGACCTTCTCGACTCCCAAATACCTGGTTGACGTCAATACGCTGCAGCATCTTCCGGGTAAAACCCTGCAGCTCAATGACATTGCCGTGTGCAACCTCTCGCTGGATCGGCCGTTACCCTTTGATGCCTACAGCCAGAACCGCGACATGGGCAGTTTCATCGTGATCGATCGGATTACGAACCTGACGGTGGGCGCAGGCATGCTGCAATTTTCCCTGCGTCGTGCGCAGAACGTGCATTGGCAAGCGGTCGAGGTTTACAAATCGGCCCGTGGCCAGCTCAATGGTCACAAGCCCGTGGTGCTGTGGTTGACCGGCCTGTCGGGTACGGGGAAGTCGACCATTGCCAATCTGGTCGAGCAGCAGCTTCATGCGCTGGGCGTGCACACCTACCTGCTCGACGGCGACAACGTTCGTCATGGCTTGAACAAGGACCTTGGATTCACTGCCGCCGACCGCGTCGAGAACATCCGCCGCATTGCAGAGGTGTCCCGCTTGATGGTCGATGCGGGACTCGTGGTCATCAGCGCCTTCATTTCGCCTTTCAGAGCCGAGCGGGAGCTTGCGCGCAGTCTGGTGGAAGAGCAGGAGTTCATCGAGATCTTCGTCGACACGCCTCTGGAAGTTGTAGAGCGGCGTGATCCCAAGGGCCTATACAAAAAAGCGCGTCAGGGGGCGTTGAAGAACTTCACCGGCATCGACTCGCCGTATGAAGTACCACTGACACCGGACGTCTACATCGACACGACCCGCCAGAGCGCGATCGACGCTGCACGGCAGATAGTCGCGTGCATGCGTGAGCGCGGTGTTCTGGTTGGTTAAAAACTGACGGTTGCTTTTTGCAGGGAGGAGGTGTCATGTCACGAATGGTTGGAAAGGTCGCCCTGGTCACGGGCGCGGCAGCGGGAATCGGGCGCGCAGTGGCGTTGCGGTTTGCCGAGGAGGGGGCGCAGGTGGTCGCTGTTGACCTCAACGTGTTTGAGCTGGAACCCGCTGGCGCTGCACGCGACGTTGGCGGCAGACTGGAAAGTCGGGGCTGCGACGTCAGTGACCCGGTGGCGGTGCAAGCGCTGCTCGATCATGTGCAAGCCCGCTATGGTCGCCTTGATGTGCTGGTGAATAATGCAGGCATCGGTCCGCGTGAAAGGGTTCCGACCCACGCGGTAGCACTCGAGGATTGGGATCGGGTGATCGGCGTTAACCAGCGAGGGGCGTTCCTGATGATGAAATACTCTTTGCCTGCAATGATGTCGTCGGGTGGAGGGTCGATTATCAATGTGGCCTCGGTTGGCGCCTTTTCAGCCACCTGCAATGCCATTGCCTACCTGGCATCCAAAGGCGCATTGCTGATGATGACCCGTGCGGCCGCCCTGGAATATCGTGAGCACCGAATACGGGTCAATGCAATCTGCCCGGGCATGACTCGAACGTCCATCTTCGACGAGGTGTCGAAAGAGGGCATGGCTGCCTTGTTGGCTCGTACCAGCGCGCGCATGATCGAGCCACATGAAGTGGCAAGCCTTGCGCTGTTCCTGGGAGGCGACGAGTCGGCGGGCATCACGGGGACAATGCAGGTGATCGATGATGGGCGCACGGCGGGAGTGTGAGCCCTTGGAATCGTGCGACAAGGATGTCGCAAAGATTCTCGGTTGGCGCTTGGAAAGCATGTTTGCCGATCAATGGACCGGCAATCTGGTCTGAGGAAGGTGCCCGAATGAGGTGTCCTTGCCGTGGACCCTGTATTGGCTCGGGCTCGCCCCGACATACTCTCGGAAGACCTTGCGAAAGGTCTGCACATCACTGTAACCGCACAGTGTCGCGATCTGTGCGATGGGGCGGCTGGTACGCATCAGCAATCCCTGCGCGGATTTCATTCGCAGCTGTCGCACGTATTCCTGAGGCGTGGTCCCCAGGTGCCGCTGGAAATGTCGCAGGACTGTCTGCTGGCTGACGGCCATGGCCTTGGCCAGCTCCGAAATGCGCACGTCCTGGGCGAAGCGTTCCTCCAGCCACAGCTGGGCGTTGGCGGTGAGCGGGTCGTCTGCCAGGTGATCTTCGGCGGCCTGGTGAAGGCTCGTCACATCGCTCAACCAGCGGGCAAGCTCCGGGGTGGTGACGTACTCCACCACGCGCGTGAGTAGCTGAATATCCGCCGCCAGGCCACTGCCGCTGATGACCCGTCCGTGCTCCACCACCGCCGAGCGATGATCAATACGAATATTGGGATACCTACGGCGGAAGAGATGTATCAACGGGCGAGCAATCGTCGCGGTGCCATCGCCCAGGAGTCCTGCTTCGGCAAGCAGGAAAACCGCTGAGCCACTGGCCGAAATCAGTGCACCGCCTGCGTGTTGGCGAATCAGCCACTGGCAGAGCGGACCGTTTTTATCCAGCCAGGGCGGCAGTGTCGATTGGTCGTCAAAGATGAAGGCCGGAAGATGGATCAGGTCATACTGGACCGGCGCATCGAGGCCGCCGTCGGAAGGGAGGGTTCTGCCTCCGGCCAATCGGGCAGGGCGTCCGTCGAGCGTCAGCAGATGAACGCGGGTCTGCATGGCAATCGGTTCGCGGGTGCGATACAGCTCAATGACTTGCCGGCCGATAAGCTCGAATGCATCAAGGAAGACACCCAGGCTGGAAAGGTAAGCGCCTGAGAGGCCGACGACTGCGAAACCCGACATTTATTGGTCCTTGTCAGTGGGGCGCTTTGGCGCAGTATGGCGCAAGCCAGGCGTCAGGCGCATCTGTGTTCACCGGCATTGGCCAGTCAGCCGAACCGTGCGGGGTTCAACACCGGGCCGGCCACGTGCTGGCCGCCGTCGCCATGCAGGGTCTCGCCATTGACGAAGGTGCAGGCGTCCGAAGCCAGAAACAACGCCGCTGCGCCAACGTCTTCAATCGGATCGCCCAGGCGCCCCAATGGAAGCTGGTCGATCATCAGGTCCATGACCCGGGCGCGACGCGCATGGCACTGGCGCATTTCGGGCGTATCGGCCAATGGCAGCAGCAGGTTGGTAGTTATCTGGTAGCGCCCCCAGTCGACCGCCGCAGTGCGCGTCAGCCCAGCCAGGCTCCACGCGGCGCAGTTGTACGCGGCCAACGCTTCGTTGACACCTTCGCCATAACGGTGCCCGACATTGACGATACGTCCGCCGCCTGCCTGTTGCATGACGGGCAGCGCGGCCTGCATCGCGCACACCGCTGCTTGGACCCGGGCGAACGCGTCGTTGAACGCATCGGCCGATTGCTCTTCAAGGGGCGCGATGACGGGAATGGGCAGGACGTTATTGACCAGCACATCGACACCGCCCAGTGCAGCGATGGCGGTTTGCAGTGTCGGTCCAACGTGTGCATCAAAGGCGCCAGCAAACGCGACGGCACAGCCGCCGCCGGCTTCAATGGCCTCGGCGACTTCCTGGGCGAGGGCGAACGTTGGGTCCAGTATTGCAACTCGGGCACCTTCTCGCGCAAAACGGATGGCGATCCCGCGGCCGATCGCATCGGCGCCTACGACCAGCACATGTTTATCTTGTAGCTGGCTCATGGCGCAATCTCCTGCTGAAGGGGTTCCAGGGTGTGCAACTGAGGCAGGCCGAGCAAGTTCTGACCGCCATCGATGTAGAGTGATTGCCCTGTGATAAATCGACTGTCGTCGCTGGCAAGCCCCAACACCGCTGAACCAATATCTTCCTGAGCTCGTCCGTGGCGCCGCATCGGCGTGTGTCGGGCTACACCTTCGAGCTTCTGCAGATCGTCGCCATAGAAGGCCTGATACGCCGGACTCCAGCCGGAGGGCAACACTACGTTGACGGTGATGTTGTGCCGCCCCCATTCGTTGGCCAGGGTTCGGGTGAGGCCGCGAATGGCCTCTTTGGTGGCGTTGTAGGCCAGACCGTAGCGACTGCCGTAGGCACCGTTCACCGAAGCGAAGTTGATGATGCGGCCAGCGCCGGCCTGGATGAACCAGGGAAGCGCGGCTTGTCCGGTCCAGAGCGAGGCATACAGCCCGGAGCGCAGGGCTGCGTCGAGAAGTCCGTCGTTGACTGCAAATTCGGCGGGCGCCAGCGGCGGCACAACCTGGGCATTGTTAACCAGGATGTCGAGACGGCCGAAGTGCTGCGCCGCGTCCTGGACCAGGCGCTGTGCCTGATCTTTATCGGTCAGGTCGGCGCGTATGAATATCGCTTCAGCACCCAACTGCTGCAAGGCGCTGACGACCTTTCGCCCCCTCTCTTCGGATCGACCGTTGACGATCAGTTTCGCCCCTTCCTGGGCGAAACGCATGGCAATGCCCTCGCCGAGGCCTTGGGTGGATCCAGTGACGAGCGCCACCTTGCCGCTGAGCTGATTCATGATGATTCATCCTCCGGATGACGTTGCTGGCTCGAGCGAAGGCACTGATCACCCTTGCCCGGTCTGGTGCATTACCCAACCGCTTTGAGGGCGGGCGTCTTCGAACTCAACGCTCAATACCCTTGCAGAAGAGGCGGCTGTATTGGTCGATGATGTACGTCGCGTCATGTCCGGGGTTGCGCTGCAGTCTCAAGGCGGCGCAATGACACAGGTCGATCAACGCGCGCACGGCGAGTTGGCAATCGATGTCAGCGCTCAATTGGCCATCTGCGCGCGCATCCTCAAGCATCTGCTCGAGCAGGGCTCGGTATTCGCGCCTCTGCGCACGGACCGCAACCTGCTGGTCCTGCCCCAGATAACGACGTTGTTCGGCGAGCACGATCATGCAATCCCGGTGAGTGTCCAGATCGTGCAAATAGGCATGAATCACGGCATGAATCTGATCGGCCAGCGGCGCTCCGGTGTTCTGCGTGATCTGGCGTAGCCGGTTGGTCGACTCCTCAACGGCATAGAGGCACACCGCTTCCAGCGCGCTTTCCTTGGTCGGGAAGTAGTAGTACAGGCTCGCCTGCTTGAGGTTGAGCCGATCGGCGATGTCTTGAGTCCGGCAGCCATGGAAGCCCTTTTCAGCAATCACCGAGGCGGCCGCCATCAGGATTTCCAGGCGACGTCGGGAATACTTGTCGGTACTTGTCCTGTTAGACATGGTTATTTCCGGGGCAAGGCAAGGGAGAGGATGCAGGTAAGGTAGCCGGCACTTCAAAGGAATTCAATAGATCTATAGAAAAACTCGATACGGCGTTGAGGGGGTGTTTATTCGCTCCAGAGCAGCGGAGCATCCGATAAACAGGGTGGGCGGTCGCGATGTTGAATTCACCCCCTGATTATGTCGAATACGACCCTAATGGTGGGGGCGAAGGGGTGGCAGCATGGGGCATCATCAACCTGCTTGGCCGAACGCGAGCCAGAAGGATAGACGGTCCATGAACAATAAAAATGCACAAGCCGTACCGTTGGAACAGCCCCGGACAATGGGGCAGTTGAAGACTGCCAATCATTTGCTTGGTGACCGGGAGGCGCTCAACAAGGCTTGGGAGCGAGACGGTTACTGGTACTTCAAGGATGTATTGGACAAAGGCGTGATCGGCGAAATGCGTGCGCGCTGGATAGACTACCTCCAGCGCCATGGTCTGATCGATCCGGGTGTCAATGAAAACCGCTACAACGGGTCCAGTTTCGAAGGCAAGAGCGTTTCTCCCGCCGAGCTGGCGCGTGTCAGCGAGTTCAATCACAACAACATGCACCGCATGCTGACCGAGAATCCGAAGATTGTCGCCACCATGAAGGAGTTGCTGGGCGACGATCCGTTCTGGTTGCCGATCGCCGAATACCGGGCGAACCCACCTGTGGAAGATCCGGGCCAGAACCGCTTTATCTATCCGCACCAGGATGGCTTTTACAGCCGTGGCCTGGAGATGAAAATCTGCTGGGTGCCCATCGACACGGTGGACGATGAAGTGGGCGGCTGTGCCTGGGTGGAGGGTGCCCATCGCGGCCCGATTTTGCATGATCTGAACAACCCGCCACAATTCCCCATTCCAACCGACCTCATCCCCATCGAGGGTTGGAAACGTGCGGATTTCGAAGCCGGGGATATCATGATTTTCGACTTGAATCTGCCGCATAGCGGGCTCACCAACCTGTCCCGGGATCGCTTTCGCATGTCGATGGACATTCGCGTGACCGAAGCTTCGGGCAAGGTGCCCTCGATTGGCAGTGTGGTGAGCATTACGCCGCAGCATATCACCCTGCGTGACGACCGCACTCAACTAGAGAGGACGTTCGATATCGAGCCCCAGACGTACGTGCGCGGGACCGATGGCAAGAAGCGCGAAGGTGCTGACATTCCGCAGACGTTCCAGCACGGCGAGACCGTACTCGTCAACAGCGACGACGGACGGGCGGCGACGTTGGTGCGTTCGATTCACTGATTCCTTGACTGAAAACCGAGTGGCCAGATGGCTCGCCATGCCCATCATCGGGCAGGCGGGCCGGGGTCATCCTGCTGCCTGCTCGGAACCCGCACGAACTCGGAGTTCCATCATGCCCCAACCCAAGCATTACAACGCCACATTGGCCGGTAAGGTCGCCATCGTCACGGGAGCTGGCGCCGAAGGCGACGGCATCGGGATCGGCCGTGCCATCGCTGTCGTTCTCGCCGGCGAAGGGGCCAAGGTGTGCCTCGTTGACCTCGACGCCCAACGTGCGCAGGACACTCTCAAGCATATCCAGGACATGGGCGCCGAAGCCTTCGTTTGCACTGGTAACGTTACGCTGCGCGATGACTGTGCCCGCATCGTCGAGCAAACGGTCGCCCGTTACGGTCGCCTCGATATTTTGGTCAACAACGTCGGTGTGGCGACGCCCGTCACCCTGGACGCGCCGGACGAAGAAGCGTGGATGAGGGTACTCAACATCAACCTGACCAGCGCGATGCTGATGAGCCGCTACTCCGTGCCTGAAATGATTCGCAACGGTGCCGGTTCGATCATCAACATTTCTTCGATAGCAGGCATTCGCGCCCATGGAAGTATCGCCTATGGACCATCGAAAGCGGCAATGGCTGCGCTTGCGCGCGAACTGACCGTTCTTTATGGGCGCCAGGGCATTCGCGCCAACACGGTCGCTCCTGGTCATGTGCTCACGCCGTTGGCAATGTCGCTGCTGCCTGCGCAGATGCGCGTCACGCGTAAAAATGTCGGCCCGCTCGGCATTGAAGGTGACGGGTGGGACGTTGCCCTGGCGGTGCGATACCTGGCCAGCGATGAAGCGCGCTTCATCACCGGCGTGCACCTGCCGGTCGACGGTGGCGTGACGGAGATCGGCCCGATGGCGGCGCATGCTTTGATCGAAGCAGGTGCGGACGAAAACTGACAGCAGTTTTGTCTGTCCCGTCTATCCATGGGCCCCGATCAAGGGGCCAGCCTGCGTGGCATGGCCACACTGGGTAAGCCAAAAGGAATCTGGACGATGATATTCATTCCCCCGAACCCGGCGCAGCACGCCGCGATTGCCGCCACGTTGCCCGCTGTCAACCTGCTGATTGGTGAGCGCAGCCTTGCGCGCGGGAGCGGCGGCACCTTCAGTCACCGCAATACCGCGACGGGACAGTTTCAGATGGATATTCCCATGGCGGGGCGCGATGAAGTCGTGATGGCCGTCGCTGCTGCACGCGCCGCTTACCCGGCATGGCGTGCGATGAAGCCTGTCCAGCGCCGACAGATTCTTGATCGTTTTGCCGACCTGATTGATCAAAACATGGAGCGTTTTACGCACATTGCCGTGGTCGAAAACGGCATCCCGATCAGCACGATGGTGCACGGCATGGCGCCGCGTATCAGTGCTTGGGTGCGCTACTACGCAGGATGGGCGGACAAGATCGAAGGCCTCGTAACCGGTACATCGCCAGCGGGGCATTTCGAGTACACGGTTCCTGAGCCCTATGGCGTGATCGGCCACATCATCACCTGGAACGCGCCTTTGCTGTCTTTGGCGATGAAAGTCCCGCCATCGCTCGCAGTGGGCAACACCGTTGTGATCAAACCCGCGGAGTCCACGCCCTTCAGTTCGCAACTCTTTGCCGAGCTGGCCCTGGAGGCCGGTGTGCCGCCAGGTGTCATCAACGTGTTGCCAGGCGGGGTCGCGGCAGGGGCCGCACTGGCGAGCCATCCGGGGGTCGACAAAATCTCCTTTACCGGCGGCCCGGAAGCCGCCCGCGCAATCATGCGGGCCGCGTCTGACACCCTCAAGCCGTTGGTGTTCGAGTTGGGCGGTAAATCAGCCAACATTGTTTTTCCTGGTGTCGACATTGCTTCCACGGCGGCCTATTGCGCCACATTCGGGCTGTCCAATAGCGGGCAAGGTTGCGCGCTGCCAACCCGCTTGATCATTCATGAGGCGGTGTACGAGCCGTTCCTGGAAGCATTGCAGGCCACTGTCGAACAATTGCCGTATGGCGATCCGCTCAACGAGAACGTGATCGTTGGGCCAATGGTCGACGCCAAGGCCAGTGGACGGGTGCTGGAAATGATCGGCGCAGCGCGTGCTGGCAATGCGGGTCGTTTTCTCGCTGGAGGCATTGCAGTGCAGGGGCAGGGCAATTTCATCCAGCCCACCCTCATTGCCGATACGGACCCCTACGCGTCCATCGCCCAGAAAGAGGTCTTCGGACCGGTGCTTTGCGCCTTCAAATTCCGCGATGAAAACGAAGCTGTGGCCCTCGCCAATGCAACCGAATATGGATTGGCGGCTTACGTGCAGACGAATGACCTGAACATCAGCCAGCGTCTCATTCATCGCCTGCACGCGGGCACGGTCTACATCAATCGGGCAACTCCCGCCTTGCATCCTGCATCGCCGTTTGGCGGCGTGGGTCTCTCCGGATTTGGCCGTGAGGGAGGCAAGGCGGGCCTCGATGAGTTCATCCGTATCAAGGGCGTTGGGGTGAGCGTGATGCCTGAGTGAGCAATGACCGGGAGGCTTGTTCGGTCGGGGACAGCATGACAAGTTGAATGACGTTCAAATATAAGAACAAACAATGATCAGCGCATGAGGAGAAGGGCATCATGAAAACTGCAGTGACGGAGCTGCTGGGCATTCGCTACCCGATTATTCAGGGGGGCATGATGTGGGTGGGTCGCGCCGAACTGGCTTCTGCGGTTTCCAATGCCGGCGGGCTTGGCATTCTGACTGCGTTGACGCAGCCAACGCCCGACGCGTTGCGCGATGAAATTGAACGTTGCCGTACTCTTACCCGTGAACCTTTCGGCGTTAACTTGACCGTGCTGCCGACGGCCAACCCGCCGCCCTATGCCGAATATCTTCAGGCGATTATCGACAGTGGCGTGAAGATCGTTGAGACAGCAGGTAACTGTCCCAAGGAATACTTTGACAGGCTCAAGGCAGCCGGTATCACTATCCTGCACAAGTGCACCTCGGTCCGCCATGCACTGAGTGCGCAACGCAGTGGCGTCGATGTCATCAGTATCGACAGCTTCGAATGCGCGGGGCACCCCGGCGAAGATGACGTCGGCGGCCTGGTGCTGATCCCGGCAGCGGTCAAGGCGCTCAGCATCCCGGTCATCGCCTCCGGCGGCATTGCCGATGGCTATGGATTGGCGGCGGCACTGGTGCTTGGCGCGCAGGGTGTAAACATGGGTACACGTTTCATGCTTACGCAGGAGGCGCCGATCCACTCCGGCATCAAGGAGTCAGTCGTGCAAGGCAGTGAGCGTGACACCGTTTTGATTTTCCGAACCCTGAAAAACAGCGGCAGGGTGTTCAAGAACGCCATTTCCGAGCAGGTCGTGGCCATCGAGCGTCAGCCTGGCGGCTGCACATTCGAGGACGTGCGTCCGCTGGTAGCAGGCGCTCGAGGTCGCGCGACGCTGGAATCGGGCAACGTGAACGACGGCTTGGTGTGGGCCAGCCAGTCGATTGGCCTGATGAATGACATTCCCAGCTGCAAGGAATTGCTCGATCGCATGGTCCGCGAATGTCGAGTGCAGCTTGCCCAAGCGGCAGAACTGGCTTCAGCCTGATCGACACATACGAACGGACGTGCTTGAAGGCGTTCTGCGACTGCGGAGCGCTGTGAGACGACAGTCGGATCAGGTATCACCTCCTAGAGCGAGTCATGATGTTCAAAACCAGAATCACTGAGCTGTTCGGTATCCAGTTTCCCCTGATCCAGGGCGGTATGCGTTATGTGTCGCGCGCCGAGCTTGTGGCAGCGGTTGCCAACGCAGGCGGGCTGGGGTTCCTGTCCGCTCACAGTTTCCCGTCACCGACTGCTTTGCACGAAGAAATCGAGAAGACCCGCGGCCTGACGAACAAGCCTTTTGGCGTCAACCTGACGATCCTGCCCAAGCTCAGCGTCAGACCTGAAGACAGCGCCAAGGTCATCCTGGATGCGGGCATCACTTGTGTGGAAACGGCCGGCGGTAATCCAGCCCAGTTCATTACCGCCTTCAAGGAGGCTGGAATCAAGGTGCTGCATAAATGCACGGCGGTTCGCTTTGCCTTGAAGGCGCAACAGTTGGGGGCCGATGCGGTCAGCTTGACCGGGTTTGAGGCAGCAGGCCATCCGGGTGAGGACCATGTGCCCAATATGGTGCTGATTCCGGCGGCGGTCGATCAACTGAGAATTCCCGTGGTCGCCAACGGCGGATTTGCCGACGGTCGCGGCCTTGTAGCCGCCTTGGCGTTGGGTGCGGAGGGGATAGCGATGGGCACGCGCTTTCTGATGGTTCAGGAGTCGCCCATGCCGGAAGCGATCAAGGCTCGCTACCTGGCGGCCACTGAGCGCGACACCACGCTGATTTGTCGCAGCATTGGCGATACGACGCGGGTACTGCGCAACGCTTTGACCGAACAGATCCTGGAGATGGAAAAGGTCGGAGCGGCGCATGATGAAATAATGGCGTTGGCCAGCGGCCTGCGTTGGGTGCTCGCCACGGAGCGTGGCGACCCGGACGACGGTGCCTATGCCGCAGGCGTGGGAGTAGGGCTGATCCATGATGTGCCCACTTGCGCCGACCTGGTGCAATCGATCATGTCGCAAGCGCGTGCGGTCATTGACGGGCGTCTGACACGATTTTCAGAGTGAGCGCCTTCTTCAGGATGGGGGACGCTCTGTGCCGTGTCAGAGTGGAGGCAGCGTCGTCAGCAGGCGATCCAACACTTCATCCAGCCCATCGCGTTGGGCGGCGGAAAGCGCAATGAAGCCTGCGTAACTGTGGGTGAACTGTTCGTGGCTGATCGCTTCGAAGACCTTCGCCCCTGCGTCTGTCAAAATAACCTGTACCGAGCGCCGATCCCGATCAGCCATCGTGCGCTCGATCAGGCCCATCTGTTCGAGACGGCTTAGCCGTTTTGCAATGCCCGGCAGGGATATCAGCGAGTGCCGGCCCAATTGAGTGGGTGTACAAGCGCGTTCGCTGCCCAGGCGCTTCAACGTACCTAGAATCATCGCTTCTCCGACGTTCAAGCGGTGACGTGCAGCCGTGCGCGCCAGGAGTTGCTCCATGCGGTGACCTGCTACATAGAACCGACCTGCCAGCGCAACGACCTGAGTATCGACCTCAGCGTTCACCGCCTGCCAATTCAACTGTGCCATTTCGGATCGATCATCGCCGCGCAGGGGCGGGACGCATTCATCCACGATGATTGCTGTGGACTCCATGAATGAGCGCGCGTATTCGCTCAGTTTCTCCAGCACTCCCTGCCTTTCTTTCCTGAGCGCATAAATTCGCCGTTGGCCACTCCTGGTTTGCTCGATCAATCCGGCTTTATGGAGCACCTGGAGGTGCTGAGAAACCGCAGAGCGGGTGACCGGCATTTGCTGCGCCAACGCGCCAACAGATGACGGTGCGGTCGCCAGCAACTCGAAAAGTGTCCGTCGAGTGGGGTCGGCCAAGGCAATGAAGGCTTCCGTAAGAACATCAGATTGGTTAGTCATGGCTGTTATGTTGGTCGTTGCCGTAATGAGGCTTGAAGTTAGCAGCTGTGCTCAACAGAGGCCATGGTTTTATTGATTTAAAAGGCGTTGCAATGACAGTCGGAAAGAAGGGGTTGACCACGGCTTTAAACCGGGCTATTAATTTCCCTCGTAAATTAAATGCCGTTCACATATAAGAACAACAAGCCGAGGTATTCAATGACGCCCATACGAAAACAATTGCTTGATCAGATCGTCGAGCCCCACGCGTTCGATCAGCCACAAGCACAGGTCCATGAACTTCAGTTGCTCGCTGCGCAAGAGCTGTTCGAGGTCCGTATCGAACAGATACCGCTGTTACGTCACCGCGCGGAGGAAGCGGGCATCACTCGAATCGACAGCCTCGAGCAGCTGGTGCCGCTGCTTTTCTCTCACACGGTCTACAAGTCCTACCCGCAAACCTTCATCGACAACAATCAATGGGATCGGATGCTTCAGTGGCTGCAAACGTTTTCCGTGGCGGATGTCAGCAACGTCGACGTCACAGGCGTGAAGGACGTTGATGAGTGGCTTGAACGCTTATATGCGGCAGGGCACCGACCGCTGGCGACCAGTGGTTCGAGTGGCAAATGTTCCTTCCTTAATCACACCGCCGCCGATCAAGAGAACAAGGCGCTGCATTACAAACACGCCACCGGTTGGCCGTTCGTGCGTGCCGAGCCCAACCGGGCGCTGTTCTGGCTGGGCCCTATCAAGGGTTATAACAGCGCCATCGAATCGGCGCAGATCGGCCGCCTGAATTGGGGCCGCGCGGGAGCAATGTATGCGTTGACCGAAGAGCCGTTGCTGATCAGCGAGGTCAGCCGCGCCGCTGCCATGCGCAAGGCGATCGCGGAGGGTACTGCACTGCCCGAGGAGATCCAGGCCTTCGAAGCAGCGGCACGACTCAAGGCTCGCCAGGGTGCTGAGGACATGCGCAAGCTTGCCGATAAAATTCTTGATCACCGGCATGAGCCCATCATGATCAGCGGGCTGTGGGCCCAGCACATGATGATCATCGAGTGCGCCCGCGAGCGCGGAATCGGTGACGGTGAATTCCATCCCCAGAGCATCGTTCAGGCGGGCGGCGGCATAAAAGGCGTGGCGTTGCCTGAGGATTATCAGGATCAGGTCGCTCGATTCTATGGCAATGTCATCCGCCCCGCGGCCTACGGCATGACCGAAATCGCCCAACTGATGCCCCGCTGTGAAGCCGGGCGCTATCACCGTGCGCCGGGTCTGATCTGGTTGATCACTGATGAGCCCGGCGAGCGCTTGTTAACGATGGAAGATGCCAATGCAGAAGGTTTCGCCGAGGGGCGCTTTGCGTTTCTCGACCTGCTGTACGAAGGCCGGTGGGGTGGTGTCATCACGGGCGACAAAGTGACCGTCGATTTTTCCGACAGCTGTCCCTGTGGGCGACATGGCCCGACCTTGCTCGACAACATCACCCGTTTCAGCCAGATCGGCCAGGACGATCACATCGGCTGCGCCGGGACGTTAGATGCCTACATTCGAGGAGCGCTTGCAGAATGACTTATTCTCCCGCAGCACAACAAGTGCCCGGTACGGTTACGGTTTGCCACTTCATCAAGGGCCAGACAGTGCACGGCGCTGAATGTGAACACGGACCCGCCCGCGCGCGCTTTGCGACGCCCAGGCTGGACCTCGACCAGTTGGTGTGGACGCGCGACCAGCCCGGGCCTGCATTCGATACGCCTGTTGCTGAGATCATCGAAGTGCTGGAGCAGACGGGGCAGTGGCTCAAGTCGGACCCGCACGGCCTCGTCGCCGAGGCCCTGGAAAACTCGCTGAGGACCGGCCCGTTGCCGCGTCACATCATGGAGTTTTCCTACGAGAACATTTCGGCACCATTCAACCGTACAAGCCTGGAGTTCCAGATTCGCACCGAGCTGGGTGGTGCCGACGTACTGGATGGTTGGCGTGTGATCAACGACGCTCCAAGCGGACGGCAAAGTCGCATCCGTGCGTTCCCCCCAAGATTGATCCACATCGTCGCGGGCAACGCTCCAGGGGTTTCGGCTTTGACGGTGGTGCGGGGTGCGCTCACCAAAGGCGTGCACCTGCTCAAGTTGCCCTCGAACGACTTGTTCACGGCACCCGCCATTTTGCGCGCCATGGCTGCCGTGGCGCCTGGCCACCCGCTCACGCGTTCTTTCTCTGCGGTGTACTGGCGAGGCGGCGATGAGCAGGTCGAGCGTGCGCTGTTCAGGCCGCAGTTCTTTGACAAGGTGGTTGCCTGGGGCGGGGACAGCGCGATCCGCAGCGTGAGCAAATACATCGGCCCAGGGTTCGAGTTGGTGTCGTTCGATCCGAAAACCTCCATCTCCATGATCGGCCGCGAGGTGTTCGACTCGCAGGACACGCTGGAAGCGGTCGCCGACAAGGCGGCTTTTGATGTGACGCTGATGAATCAGCAAGCCTGCGCCTCCAGCCGCTTCCAGTTCGTCGAGGGAAGCACCGAGCAGGTGGACCGATTCTGCGCCCTGTTGCAACGGCGAATGAATATCGACAGGCCGACGGCATCGGCGATCGGACCGCGTGTGTCTGCAGAACTGCGGGATGAAATCGACGGATTGCGCATGCTCGAGCCGTCCTATCGCGTATGGGGCGGGCACGGCGGGGAAGGGCTGGTAATCCGTTCCCAGGAGCCTGTCGATTTCCACCCTGATGGCAAGGTCGTCAATGTCGTGCAGGTGGATGACCTACAGGACGCTGTTCGTCATGTGAACATCGCCACGCAGACGGTGGGCGTCTATCCCCCAGAACGCAAGGCACAGTTGCGCGACCGGCTGGCCTGCGCCGGGGCGCAAAGGGTCGTGAATATTGGCGGTTCCGCTGGCGTGGAAGCGGGCTTGCCCCACGATGGTTTCAACCCTCTGCAGCGTTTTGTTCGCTGGGTGAATGATGAGGGATAGGGCCAGGTACTGATGATTTTTCATCGCCGCCGCGTTGTACGGCGGTTCACGACATTCGAATTCAATAGCGAGGAAACACATGAATTATCAACTACTCGGCCGCTCCGGTTTGCGGGTATCTGAGCTTTGCCTGGGAACCATGACCTTCGGGGCCAAACAATGGGGTACTTCCGAGCAGGAGGCTGGCCCGATTTATCAGGCGTTTCGCGACGCCGGTGGCAATTTCTTTGATACGGCCAACGAAATCTATTCCGATGGTCGCTCGGAGGAAATCCTGGGACGCTTGGTCAAAGGGCACAGGGATGAAGCGGTCATCGCCAGCAAGTACAGCTTCCATGTACCCGGCTCGCGCAATCCGAACATCGCCGGGAACCAGCGCAAAAGTCTCAAGCGTTCGGTGGAGGCCAGCCTGCGTCGGCTGGGCACTGACTACCTTGATGTGCTCTGGACACACTGCTGGGACGGTATCACCCCGGTGGATGAGGTGATGCGTGCATTGGACGATCTGGTTCGAGAGGGCAAGATCCTTTATATCGGTGCCTCCAATACCCCGGCTTGGGTAGTGGCGCAATCCAATACCCTGGCCGAGCTGCGGGGCTGGACCTCATTCGTGGGGCTGCAGATCGAATACAACCTGATCGAACGCGCGGCAGAACGCGAATTGCTGCCTATGGCTGCAGCGCTGGGGCTTTCCGTTTGCGCATGGTCGCCGCTGGCCAGTGGCATTCTTAGCGGCAAATATGGCAATGCTGACGATACTCAGGGCAAACGTCTGGAGACCTTCCAGCTCAAGCCCCTCGATGAGCGTAGCCTCGCAATCGCCCAGGGGGTAAGCGTACTGGCCGAACAGTTACGCAGGCATCCCGTGCATGTGGCGCTGAACTGGCTACGCGCCAAGCAAGGAGTGATCCCTCTGCTGGGAGCCCGGACCTTGGCACAATTGAGCGACAACCTGGCCTGCCTGGATTTCCAGCTGGATGCAAATCAGGTGGCGTCACTAGACCAGCTCAGCAAGCTGGAGCTGGGTTACCCGCATGACTTCATCAAGCGTACTAAAGGCATTGTGCTGGGGGGCTTCGAGGGCGTGATCAAGCTGTAGAGTCTAAAAAGGGGCCGTGCAGCGGCCCCAATTCCAGGGGCGTGATAGTTCCTCGCCCCCGTGTTGCCTTTCAATTCGTCTTACCGCGCGACGTCACGCGCGCGTTTGGCAGCCGCCAGTACTTCGGCAAATTCCGGATTGACCGAAGCGATACCGGCTGACAGCCGCGCACCTGATTGATCAGAGCTTCTGGGCACGGCGTAGTCAGTCTCATCCATAATGCGTGGCAACGCTTCGAGCAAGCCTTCGGGCGACATATCCTCCAGCGTGAATGTCACGCCGGACGTTTCCCCCACGAATACCCGCGAGACGAATCCGCCACCACAATGGAACATTTCGCCATTCACCGGGCAATCGGTATGGCCCAGCAGCATCACCAGATTGCTGACCATGATGGGCGGGGCGAAACGCTCCATGATCGACGGTATGCCCTGAGCTTTGGACTGGTCGGTGAACGCTACCGGGCCAACCAGATTGACCATGATGCCCTGGCGTTCGCCCTCGGTGGCGAGCACCTTGGTCAGGCCTATGAGCGCACTTTTTGCCACGCTGTACGCTTGATCGCGGCGGCGACCGAACATGCCGGCGCCTGAGCCTGTCATGACGATGCGGCCCTGTCCCTGGCGCTGCATGTGCGGCCAGGCGGCATGGGCGACATTCCAGCCTCCGGTCACGTTGACGCGCATGATGCGTTCAAGGTCATCCACGCGGGTCGATTCGAACGGGCCGAGATCCGCGTAGGTGCTCGCGTTGTGGATCACAATGTCAATTCTGCCCCACCGTGCAATGACCGCATCCATCATCTCGGCCACCTGGGCACTGTCGCCGATATCGCAGCAAGCGACCATGGCCTGACCGCCTGAAGCGTGAATCTCGGCCACCACCGAAGCCGCCGGGTCGGCATTCCCGCCTTGCTCGCCGCGCCCGTTGACGCCGTAATCATTCACCACGACAAAAGCGCCGCGTTCAGCCAACGAAAGGGCGTGCTGGCGGCCGATGCCGCGTCCTGCACCGGTGATGAGAGCGACTTTTGCATCGAAACTGAGCATTTGGGTTTTCCCCCTTTTTGTAATCGGGCCGTCGCCAGTACTAAGCAAGCCGATGTCCGGCCTTCAAGTGCCAGCGTGATGGCCAATGAGAAGTGATCTACTCGGGTTCTTGATCCATGGTCAGAACTATCTTGCCCCGGGTCCTGCCCGACTCGCTGCGAACGTGGGCCTGGGCCGCATCCGCCAGGGGGAATTGCTGATCGATCACGGGTTTTAGAGTGCCCTTGTCCAGAAGTGCAGCTAGCTCGGCGGTACGAATGCCATTAGCGGAGACAGCCACCAATGCTGTACGCACCTGCATCTGTTGCGCGAGGGCGGCATCGACGCCAGGCGGCTGCAGCGTCACGATCAAGCCATTTTGTCGCAGCGTACTCATCGATTTCGCCTGGCCTTCACCGCCAAGAGCGTCCAGAACCACATCGACATCTCGCACGACGCTTGCAAAGTCCACAAGCCGATAATCGATCACCTGATCAGCGCCAAGCGAGCGAACCAGGTCCACGTTGGGCGTGGACGTTGTGGCTATGACTTCAGCACCCGCAAGCTTGGCCAGTTGAACGGCGAATATTCCTACACCGCCTGCCGCGGCATGAATCAGTATTCGCTGCCCCTGTTTCAGCTGTGCGTGATCGAACAGAGCGCTCCATGCAGTCAACGCGGCCAAAGGCACAGCGGCTGCTTCGGCATGGCTCAAGTGCTTCGGTTTCAAGGCAATCGCGTCGCTGCTCACAACGATGTACTGCGCGTAGCTACCGCCCGCCTGGACGTCCCGCATGCCAAACACATCATCCCCAGGCTTGAAGCCGTCGACCTGCGAGCCAACTTTCTCCACCGTACCGGAAAAATCCGCACCGGGAATGAAGGGCAGGGCAAGGTCGACGAAGTCCCTGAACCAGCCTGCGCGGAACTTGAAGTCCGCCGGGTTGACGCTCGCCGCATGAATTCGCACCAGAACCTCGTTGGCGCCTATACCCGGCGTGGCTACATCATCCAAAACAAGTTGCTCGGGCCCTCCGTATTGATGGAAGCGAATCGCTTTCATTTTTTTCTCCCTTAATCGTTTTTTATTCTATTATCTGATCGCCGTTCAGATAATGGCATCCCTGGCGAGATAGATGAAGCGTTTTTGAACAAGGCTTCGCGACGTTCATTGATCCGGTGCGGTACCTCTGACAAGAAAAGGAAAATCCATGACCAGCCCATTTGTTCCTGTTGAATTGCAAGAGCTTATCGACCGTCAGAAAATCCATGACTGCATCATTCGGTATTGCAGCGGCGTGGACAGATTCGACCGGGAAATGGTGAAAAGCGTGTATCACGACGATGCCCTGGATGATCATGGCGCGTTTGTCGGGTCGGTAGATGAGTTCATCGACTGGGCGTTCGCTTATCACGCCAAGTATCAACACACCCATAAGCATTACGTGCTCAACCATCGATGCGATCTGGATGGCGATACGGCGCACACCGAAACCTATTGGATATTCTCGGGCAAGAATCAGGTCGGTCCAGGCCTCACTCTGAGTGGCGGCAGGTACCTTGACCGTTTCGAACGCCGTGACGGCAGGTGGGCGATTGCTGCACGCAAGTGCGTGATTGAATGGAACGGTGCGCTTGGCGAATTCCCTCTGCCTCAGGAAGCGCTGGACGCTTATGCCGCTACGGGCGTGGCATCGCGCGATAAGACCGACCCTTCCTACGAGCGTCCACTAACAGTGACTCGCCCTCGAGGCCACTTGCCGTTCTGAGGAGGATGATTGCGTCGATCATTTTCCAGCACAGTCATTGCCGGGCAGAACGAAATTCACTCTGGTGCGCTCGCAGACTCAATTACTGCCGCTCGGTTTGCTCGTATTCACCTGAGGCCCATCAACGAATGATCAACATGAAAGTCAGGACCACAAGCGGCTGGTTCGTGGGCGCTAAAACCGGGAACACCTTACGCTGGCTGGGCATTGCGTACGCACATGCCGAGAGCTTTGGCGCGCCGAATCCCCCGAAGGTCTGGAAGGGCATCAAGCCGGCGGCGTTTGCCAGCGGCCCGATAAGGGTTACGCGCGCTGCACTAGGGGATCGTATCAAGCCCAACTGGGTCCACTTCGTGCGCAACGGCCGCATCGCAAGCCACTTGTGGCGTCGTCATTTGAGCGTAACAACGACCTTGCCCTTGGCTCGTCCCTGCTCGAGGTACTTCAACGCCTCTGCCGTTGATTCAAAGGTGAAGGAGCGATCAACCACAGGTTTAATGATGCCGTCCTCAACGAGTGCGGTGATTTGTTGCAGTTGAGCGCCATTGGCCCGCATGAACACGAACGCGTAGCTGACGTTCTGTTTGCGCGCTTTGCGACGAATGCCAAGTCTCAGCAGACGCATGACTTGCTGCAATGGCCAGGACAACCTTTGCTCCCGCGCGAACTGTGCAGTGGGTGGACCTGAGATGGAAATAAACTGGCCGCCGGGCTTGAGGACCTCGAGTGACTTCTCCAGTACATCGGCGCCGAGGCTGTTCAACACCACGTCGTAGTCGTGCAAGACACTTTCGAAGTTCTGCTGTGTGTAGTCGATCACTGCATCGGCCCCGAGTGCCTTCACCCATTCGACATTTGCGGTGCTGGTGGTGGTCGCGACAAAGGCGCCGAGGTGTTTGGCGAGCTGGATGGCGAGGGTGCCGACGCCGCCGGAGCCGGCGTGGATCAGTATTTTCTGGCCCTTTTTCAGTTGGGCGGTTTCGACCAGCACTTGCCAGGCGGTCAGTGCAACCAAGGGGAGGGACGCGGCTTGTACCATGGTGGTATTGGCGGGTGTGCGTGCGACCGCGTTTTTGTCCACAGCGATCAATTCGGCGAACGTTCCGATCCGCGCTTCAGGCGGGCGGGCATAGACCTCGTCTCCCGGCTTGAACCCCGTCACCTGTGCTCCAATCTGAACCACTACGCCCCCCAAGTCATTGCCCAGCACCAGCGGAAATGCATAGGGCAGGATCAGTTTGAATTCGCCTTTCCTGATCTTCGAATCCAGCAGGTTGACGCTGCTGGCGTGTACCTCGATCAAGACGTCGTGGGCGCCCACGTTAGGGACGGGCACTTCTCCAATGCGCCCAGTGTTCTTGCCATAGCGATCAATTAGAAATGCCTTCATCGTGGTGCGGCTCTTGTCGGTTGGAGGGAGGGGGGGCGGTACGTTTTCGGTGTTGATGGGCTGCGTCGTCAAGCATCGAGGAACGCCAGTGCCTTGGCCACGAAGTCAGCGTAGTTCTGGAAAATTCCGCCGTGCCCGGCATCTTCATAAATAACCAACTGTGCGTTCGGGACGCGGTTGGCCAGCGCCAGCGAGTTAACACTGGGCACCATGATGTCGTTGTTGCCGTTGACGATCAGCGTCGGCGTCCGCAAGCGCTCGAGGTCTTGCGGTGCCTGATTACCCCACGCGGTGATGGCTTTTAACTGCCGCAGGAAAGCGTAGGGCGTCGGGCCTTTGTCGCGATTTGTTTTGCGCGCTTTCAAGCGTTGCAAATACTGCGAGGCGGCTCGGCGGCCATTGGGCGTCGAAGTAAAGAACAGGTAGCACTTGGGATCGCGCAAGGTCAGCAAACCTTTGATCATCAATGGCCACGTCACCGAACCGACCTTGTCGATACCGGTTCCGCCGGCCGGCCCGGTGCCGGTCAGAATCAAGCGACGCACCTTTTCGGGGGCTTTCAGGGCGATGTCTTGAGCGACGAAGCCACCGAGCGAAAAACCGAGCACATCAACGGTTTCGAACCCCAGCGCATGGATCAACTGGATGGCATCGTCAGCCATTTCGCCGACCGTCAGTGGCGCGGTTCCGCCAGAGCCGCCGATCCCGCGATAGTCAGTGGCAATGACGCGTCGTGTTTGTGCCAGGCCATCGATGATCGCGGGATCGAAGTTGTCCAGCACCGCGCCCCAATGGTTGAACAGTACGAGAGGCACACCGGTTGCGGGGCCGATGTCGCGGTAGGCGAAGGGAGTGCCATTGACTGTGATCGACCGGTTCGCCGCGTTGATGAACGCGCGAAATCATGGAAGTGGACGATCTGGTGGATGCCGCACTGGTCGGTTTCGATCGTCGCGAGCCGGTGACGATCCCGCCGCTGCACGAAGCTGAACGCTGGGATGACCTGCAGAGCGCACGTCAGGGATTGCTGGGCAAATCCGCCAAGCTGCGGTTGCCCAGCGCTACCAAACCCTACAGTGATCTTTTGATGAGTGCGGCCAAATCAACGATCGGCAGCTCAGAGCGCGCTAGCTTGTGGCCACGATGTCGAAGTTCTGGTCGACCAGATTCGCAACCTTCGAGTGTCTTCGGTAGCAGCGCGTTCTGAATCGAGTTAGCAACAGAGGCGGAATGATGACCCTGGAGCCTTCATGAGGCAGATGCTCGATATCGAGGTAACACGATCGAAGTTGGAGCGCACGTCAGCCGCTTGCTGACGGAGCAAGCAGCACGACGGCTGGAATATTTTGACGTAGAAACTTGCACCTGCAACCCATCCGGCTTGCCGCTGCCAGACGGTGCTCCGGTTGAGCATCCCAAGATTCAGGATTTCTGTGATTTGTGATCGGTCGACCAGGTCGGGCGTTTTCCCGAACCTAAGCTTCCGACCAACTACCTTCCGAACTAAAACGAGCCTTAAATAGGTGTTGATGCAGACTTCAACATGTCGCAGAAATTCGAGCCCCAGCGGTGATGAAGTCAATCACTCGGTTAACGTCTGGAACCTGCTGTTTCCCGTCCCTTAGACGCTCTCGAATCGGAGCAAGTACGAGCAACGAATAAAAGGCCTGTGCGGAAATCTCTGACTCCATGGCCCCCGCCTCTGATAGCAAGGCTTGGACTATGGAAGTAGCGCGCTCATATCCAGCTCTGTGCAGCGAATCGAGTAGTTCGGGGAAGCGCTTGGCAGCAGTCGCCATACTCCGATCTAAAGATAGGGTATCCGGATTAACAGCTTGCTCCACGAAGACATGACCCAACATCTGTAACCGTGCGCGCAAATCCAAACTAGGGTCGCTTTCAAATCGCTTCAGCACCGCCTGCACTGCTGCGAAACTGCGAACCGTATGGTCGGCTATCACCGCCGCAAACAGCAGCTCTTTTCTAGGGTAACGAAGATAAAGCGTTCGCTTGGAAACACGCGCTTCCATCGCAATGGAGTCCATGGTCGTTACGTCATATCCATTGGCGACGAAAAGGCGGTGCGCAATATCAAGCAGATGCTGCTCCAAACGCGGCGCGTCGGCTTGCGACGGGCGCCCTCTACGCGGCTTGCGAAGCTCGCCTGATGCAGCAGCTGCGTCGGACTCAGTAGAAATGGTTTGCTTCATGTACAAGTAACCCTTGATAAAGATACACGACCGTACCATTATGGTCCTGGCCGCGGCCCGCCTGGCTCTCTACGTAGTACCGGTCGAAACGTTGATTCCGGCGCCTCTGTACACTGTCCATATAGGAGAAAGCTGCACATGTCCAATCTGCAATGGCCTCAACGAGGTAATTTCGGCTACAAGCCCCTAGTCGGGCCGCATTTATATGAACCTGAACGACTGATTGAAACTAGAGGCTATTTTGGCCTTAGTTGGGAAGGCGCGCTGCACTATGGGACGTTGCGAGACGACGAAGGTCATCTCTATTCCCTAACCCGGCGCTTTTGTGATACGAGCAAAGGAGGGCGGGATAGTCTCATCATCCAGTCATCGCGCAATGCTGAGGGGTGCCTGCATTTCGATCCCCCGTTATTCCAAGGCGCCGCGTCCGGCAAGAACGTTGTTAGCGGCATTGAGAACGGCAACGCCTTTCGTCGTAGTCCGACCGACGCTGACGGCGCCGCCTACGAGATTGTCTACGGCTCGGACACGCTGCAATGGCGCGAGCAGGGTGTGATGGAATTGCACGGTAGCCTCTGTGGTCCCGGCCTGCATTGGTACCTGCCGCAGACTGACTCAGGTATCTATTACGCTTCAGCAATGTTCCAAGTGACGGGTAAACTAGCCGGCCGTGATGTTCGGGGCTTCGTCTGCGCCGACACTGTGTTCATGCGCGAAGACGCGATGCTGTATGGCGATGGAGATCCAATGGCCGGCGATCATACGCACGTCACTTGGTACACTTGGGGAACGCGCTATAAGGATGGCTCATTTGAGGGGGGCCACTTTAGTGCCGGACATGACCGATGGGGTTTCGCACTTATAACCACGGACCAACAGGTGGTCACCACCTGCACCGATGTCGAAGCCATCGTAAAGGCTGGCCCCGATCGAAACTTCCCTCAGGCCATCTACCTGCGCGCCGGGGACTCTCTATGGGAGTTCATCCCCGATCCGAAAGGGCGTATGCCTGATTTTCTCGGAAAATCTCAGCCGTCGACCCCTCAGAACGAAGGACGCTGGCGCCGGGTAGGAGACACAAGGGAACCAGAGACGTACTGGGCGTGGGGCGAAATAAGCCCGCTAACCGGCACCGAGCGAAAACTGAGATTTCGACTCTGAATAATCCTGTTCTGGAAAGAAAGAAACCCCTTAGGTTTCAATGAATCGGACGCCAGATACGAGTCTCGTTTCTTTCTCCAAAAACGCAAAAACGCCGCTCACTGAGCGGCGTTATTGTTTGTGTGTAATTTGTGGGCTGCGTCGAGGAGAAGATCGCGATCTCTACATTCGTTCCGGCGCTTCCTGCGAAAACTCCCCCTGAGCCCGTTTCTCAGAACGGTAGGTGCACGCAACAGGCCATTCGAAAAACTAGCCGCCGGTCGAAAAGCAAGACTTCATCCAAGGTGTGGGCTGGAGTGTGGGCTGTGAGGTTTTTCCAAAAGCCAGAAACGACAAGGCCCTGAAAAATCAGGGCTTTGTCGTATAAAGATGGCGGAGGCGATGGGATTCGAACTCATGGACCTGTTACAGTCGACGGTTTTCAAGACCGTTGCCTTAAACCACTCGGCCACACCTCCGTTTGCGTTGCGGGCGCCATAATACCTGAATGAAACACACTGTCAAACTCTGTGCATGGCTTGTTACAGAGCGTCTGTTATGATCTTTGCGACTGAACGTTTCAAACCCAACAGGAGTGTCGCCATGCGCGAACAGGATTACGCAGTGAATAACAGCGTGCAGGCTGAGCAGCTAGAGGTTAGCCGCGTCCTGCGCAACACTTACGGTCTACTCGCTCTCACCCTCGCATTCAGCGGCGTGATGGCGTTTGTCGCACAGCAGATGCGTGTCGGCTACCCGAATATCTTCGTGGTGCTGATCGGCTTCTACGGCCTTTTCTTTCTCACCAATAAACTCCGTGATTCGGCATGGGGCCTGGTTTCTGCGTTCGCGCTGACCGGTTTCATGGGTTTCCTGCTCGGCCCGATTCTCAACCGTTACCTGGGTATGCAGGGCGGTGCGGAAGTCGTCAGCTCGGCCTTCGCGATGACCGCGCTGGTGTTTGGCGGCCTGTCGGCTTATGTGCTGATTACCCGTAAGGACATGAGTTTCCTCGGTGGTTTCATCACCGCTGGTTTCTTTGTGCTGCTGGGCGCGACACTGGCAAGCTTGTTCTTCCAGATCAGCGGTCTGCAACTGGCGATCAGCGCAGGTTTCGTGCTGTTCTCCTCGGTGTGCATTCTGTTCCAGACCAGCGCCATCATTCACGGCGGTGAGCGCAACTACATCATGGCGACCATCAGCCTGTACGTATCGATCTACAACCTGTTCGTCAGCTTGCTGCAACTGTTCGGCATCATGAGCCGCGATGATTGATCGCCAGCCTTGAGTAAAAAACCCGCTTAGGCGGGTTTTTTATTGTCTGTGATTTGGCTCAGCGTTGGTTTTGATCAGGTTCGTGGCAACACACGCAGAGTTTGTTGCCGTCCGGGTCGCGCATATAGGCGCCGAAGTAATCGGGATGGTAATGCGGACGCAGGCCCGGCGGCCCCTCGCAGGATCCACCATGAGCCATGGCCAGTGCGTGACAGCGTTTGACGATCTCGTGACTCGGCGCAAGCAGGGCGATCATCTGCCCGTTCCCCGGTGTGGCCGGCTGTTCGTCGAACGCAGTGCCAATGACGAACAGCGGACGCGGCGCATCCTTACTCATCCACGCCGCCCAGGGTTTACCGGGATCGCAAAATTTCATCTGCAGCTGCAGTGCATCCATGATCGGTCGGTAGAACGCTAATGCACGATCGAAATCGGTGATGCCGATAAAAACGTGAGACAACATTCATCTGCTCCTTATTCGACCACAATGATGCTGCCATCAGCCTGTTGCCGATAAATGGTGTAGGGCAGCAGCATGGTGTCGAGAACGCCGGAAATCACTACGTCGATCAGTACAAAGGGCGTGCCGTTGTTGTATTTGTACTCATCGATGCCCGGGCCTGGAGGTGCATGCAGACTGCAAAAGTCATACGTCACGCCGCTATAGATCCGGGGAACCGCACCGCAGTAGGTTTTCTGTTCCTTGAGACTCTTCGCCGCTGCCTCGTCACTGCGCACCACGGTCTGAAACGTGCCGCAACCAGTGAGTATCATTACCGCCAGTAACATGACTTGAGTTTTCATACCGCCAATCCTTCGCCGGAAAAACCCCAATCTACCTCTTCGCGAACAAAACAGCACTCAAGCCATCGGTGGCAGCCGGCGTTTGACCGGGGTCTTCTTGACGATGGCGGTGTTGGTTTCGGCGTGGCTGTTGAGGCGATCGAGGAGGGTGTCCAGCTGTTCCATCGAGCGCACGTGCAGGCGGGCGATGAAGCAGTCATCGCCAGTGACTTTGTCGCACTCGGTGAATTCGGGGATGGCCTGAATCTGTCGCTCCACTTCCTGTAACTGGCCCGGCAATGGGCGAATGCGGACAATGGCCTGGAGTTGGTAACCGAAGCATTTGGGGTCGATCTCGACGGTGTAGCCCTTGAGCACGCCACGTTCTTCGAGGCGGCGCAGGCGCTCGGCGACGCTGGGCGAGGACAGGCCGCTGATCTGTGCCAGGGCCTTGAGCGAGCGGCGTGAATCTTCCATCAGCGCGCTGATCAGCACTTGGTCGATGTCGTCGGTCATGGCGAATCCCCTGTTAGGCAATCGGTTGAATAAGCCTTGATAAAAAAGGCGAAAGCCGAGTTTAGCCTGCTTTTTGCGCTGGAGAAGCCCCCAAATGGATTGGCATACTTTGGGCTCAAACACAGGAGGTTGATGATGGACAAAACAATACGTCGCGGCTCATTCGAAATGACCGCCGCCATGCTGATTTCCGGGACCATTGGCTGGTTCGTGCTGGTGTCCGGGCAACCGGTGCTGGACGTGGTGTTTTGGCGCTGCGTGTTCGGCGCCGGCACCTTGTTGCTGATTTGCGCGGCGTTCGGCTTCCTGCGCCCCGGCATTTTGACGTCCACCACTTTTCTGTTGGCCGTACTGAGCGGTGTGGCGATTGTCGGTAACTGGGTGCTGTTGTTCGCATCCTATTCCCGCGCCTCGATTGCCATTGGCACGGCGGTTTATAACGTCCAGCCGTTCATGCTGGTGGGGCTGGCTGCGTTGTTCCTGGGGGAGAAGATCACCCTGCAGAAGTTGTTCTGGCTGGGCATTTCCTTTCTTGGAATGCTGGCGATTGTCAGCGCACACGGTGAGCAGGGCGAGGGCGGTAACGATTACCTGATGGGGATTGGTCTGGCGCTAGGGGCTGCCTTTCTGTACGCGGTTGCCGCGCTGATCATCAAGCGCCTGACCGGCACACCACCGCATCTGATCGCATTGGTCCAGGTGTGCACCGGCGTGCTATTGCTCGCGCCCTTTGCGCATTTCTCGGCGATACCGCAAACGCCCGATGCCTGGGCCAGTCTGGTGACCCTGGGCATCGTGCATACCGGTCTGATGTATGTGCTGCTTTACGGCGCGATTCAAAAACTGCCGACAGCGCTGACCGGCGCGTTGTCGTTCATCTACCCGATTGCGGCGATTTTCGTCGACTGGTTCGCCTTCGGCCATCGCCTGGAGCCGCTGCAATGGATCGGTGTCGCCGCGATCCTGTTGGCCGCCGCCGGGATGCAACAGGGTTGGAGCCTGAAGCTTCGGCGGGTGGCGGCGCAGTAAACAGGCCTCAGAAGATGTAATCAGTGGTCAGGAAACTCGAGTTGCGTCCGCTGATGATCTCGCTGAGAAGCTCTTTGCTGCTCTCCTGGAACTTGGTCGCCACCAGGGTCCGAATCGAAAATACCCGCAGCGCATCGTGCACCGACAGCGTGCCCTCGGCGGAGTTCTTGCGGCCGTTGAACGGATAAGTGTCCGGACCGCGCTGGCACTGGGCGTTGAGGTTGATCCGTCCGACCTGGTTGGCGAAGGTGTCCACCAGCCTGCCGACCGCCACCGGGTTGGTGCCGAAGATGCTCAGTTGCTGGCCGAAGTCGGATTCCAGGACGTAATCGATCACGGTGTCCAAATGACGGTAAGGCACGATCGGCACGACCGGGCCGAACTGTTCTTCCTGGTAGACGCGCATCTGCGGTGTCACCGGGTACAGCACCGCCGGGTAGAAGAACGATGCGCGGGACTCACCGCCATTGGGGTTGACCACGGCTGCACCTTTGCTGACCGCGTCCGCCACCAGGGTGTGCAGGTAATCGACCTTGCCTGATTCCGGCAATGGCGTCAGGGCCACGCCACTGTCCCACGGCATGCCGGGTTTGAGGCCGGCGAGTTTGGCGTTGAACTTCTCGATGAACGCTTCGACCACGTCTTCATGGACGAAGAGGATTTTCAGCGCGGTGCAGCGTTGACCGTTGAACGACAGGGAGCCGGTGACGGCTTCGCTGACCGCATTGTCCAGATCGACCTCCGGCAGAACAATGCCGGGGTTCTTCGCGTCCAGGCCCAGCGCCGCGCGCAGGCGGTGAGGCCTTGGGTGGAGTTTTTTCAGGTCGCTGGCGGCCTTGTTGGTGCCGATGAACGCAAAGATATCGATCTTGCCGCTGGCCATCAGGGCGCTGACCGTCTCGCGGCCGCTGCCATAGATAACGTTGATGACTCCGGCCGGGAAGCTGTCGCGAAAGGCTTCCAGCAACGGGCGAATCAACAGCACCCCAAGCTTGGCCGGCTTGAATACCACGGTGTTGCCCATGATCAGCGCGGGAATCAGCGTGGTGAAGGTTTCGTTCAGCGGGTAATTGTAAGGCCCCATGCACAACGCCACGCCCAACGGCACGCGGCGGATCTGGCCGAGGGTGTCCTGCTCCAGTTCGAAGCGGCTGGAGCGGCGGTCGAGTTCCTTGAGGGCATTGATGGTGTCGACGATGTAGTCGCAGGTGCGGTCGAACTCTTTTTCCGAGTCCTTGAGGTTTTTACCGATTTCCCACATCAGCAACTTGACCACCGCCTCGCGCTGTTCGCGCATGCGAGCCAGGAAGGTTTCGACGTGCTGGATGCGCTCGGCCACGCGCATGGTCGGCCACAGGCCCTGGCCGCGGTCATAGGCGCGGACGGCGGCGTCGAGTGCGGTCAGTGCAGTATCGGCATCGAGCAGTGGCGTGCTGCCGAGAATCACCTGTTCATCACCATTCGCACCGCTCAGGTACACCGGGCTGCGGACTTGAGCGAGGGGCCCGGACCAGGTTTTCAGTTCGCCATCGACCAGATACTCGCGCTGCTCGGTCGGGCCATTGAGGCGGTACTTTTCCGGGACGTTGTCGGCGGTGGGAAACAGGTTGCCAAGGATTTGTGCTGTGGTCATATCGCTACCCCGTCTGGATTGGGTGATGCACTGATGAATCGTTTTAGCAGACCTCGGACTCGCTTGTCATGGCTCATCTTATGATTTTTTTGCTCGGCGTTATGGGTCGCGAATCTGTCGGCAGCTGCTACGGGGCGATCTTTTGCCCTGAAAACACACAAGTAACGATCCCCCGGTTAAACTTCATGCTCTTTCTCAAAGGAGTTCATATGAGTTATTACCAGCCGGGCATTCTCGCCACCCCTGTTCCGCCTCAAGCTCGTCATATGTTCTTCGCCCTTGAATCCGCCGAGGCACTGCCGGCTGCGCTGGATAACCTGATGCGCCTGGTGGACGGCAAATCGGCTGTAGTCGGTTTTGGTGACTCCCTGGTCAAGGCGCTGCACGCGCAGATCGATGGGCTGCGCGCTTTTCCTGCGCTGGTCGGTGTGGGTGTCGACAACCCGTCGACCCAACACGCGCTCTGGTGCTGGCTGCACGGGGTTGACCGTGGCGAACTGCTCAATCGCAGCCGTGCACTCGAAGCCGCGCTGGCACCGGCCCTGCGTGTGGTGCAGATGAACGAAACCTTCCGCCACATGACCGGGCACGACTTGACCGGTTACGAAGACGGCACCGAAAACCCTCACGATGAAGCCGCTGTGGCCGCTGCATTGTTGAGCGACGGCGCGGACGGTCTGGTCGGTGGCAGCTTCGCCGCGATCCAGCAGTGGCAGCATGATTTGAAAGGTTTCCACGCGTTGCCGCCCCATGAGAAAGACAACATCATGGGCCGTCGCCTGAGCGACAACGAAGAAATCGATGACGCGCCGATCTCTGCCCACGTCAAGCGCACCGCCCAGGAAAGCTTCTCACCTGAAGCCTTCGTGGTCCGTCGCTCGATGCCGTGGATCGAAGGCGATCGTGCCGGCCTGATGTTCCTGGCCTTCGGTTTTTCCCTCGATGCGTTCGAATCCCAGTTGCGGCGCATGAGCGGTCTGGAAGACGGCATTACCGACGGTCTGTATCGCATCAGCCGACCGATCACCGGCGGCTACTACTGGTGCCCGCCGCTCAAGGACGGTCGCCTTGACCTGCGCGCACTGCGTGTCGGCTAAACCTCGGGTAAATCGGACACGCCGATGCCGGTTCTGTCTTGGTTGAAGATGTAGGAGCTGACGAGTGAAACGAGGCTGCGATCTTTTGATGTTGTTTTTAAAGAGCAAGAATCAAAAGATCGCAGCCTCGTTTCACTCGACAGCTCCTACACAGCTCCTACACAGCTTCTACAAGTCCTTGTCAGGAAAAGTCCAAAAGAGTACAAATGTACTCCATGACGACTTTAACTCCCCGCCGTACCGCCATCCTGACCTTCATCCGCGATCGAATCGCCGAACATGGTCAGCCCCCCAGCCTCGCTGAAATCAGCGAGGCCTTTGGCTTCGCCTCCCGTAGCGTGGCGCGCAAGCATGTGCTGGCGCTGACCGAGGCCGGTTTCATCGAGGTCAATGCACATCAGGCGCGCGGCATTCGGCTATTGAATCAACCGCCGCGGCCCGAACTACTGGACGTTCCGGTACTCGGTCGAGTGGCGGCCGGTGCGCCGATCGGTGCCGATGCCGAAGTCCACAGCCGTTTGCTGCTTGATCCGTCGATCTTCTCGCGGCTACCGGATTACATGCTGCGGGTGCAGGGCGATTCGATGATCGAGGACGGCATTCTCGACGGCGATCTGGTGGGCGTGCGGCGCAATCCCGAAGCGGTCAACGGCCAGATCGTCGTGGCGCGGCTCGACGGCGAAGTCACCATCAAGCGTTTCGAGCGGGTCGGCGATTCTGTTCGGCTGTTACCACGCAATCCGGCTTACAAACCGATCATTGTTCGAGCCGATCAGGATCTGGCCATCGAAGGCGTGTTCTGCGGTCTGGTGAGGCAAGGGTAATGGGCGCCGTCGTTGCGTTGGATACGCTGTTCAATGGCGGCCAGGTCTGGAAGGGCCGGCCTGCACCACCGGCCGTCAGCCCGCAACCCACCGGGCATGCGGCGCTGGATGCAGCATTGCCCACGGGTGGCTGGCCGGAAGCGGCGCTGACTGAAATCCTGTTGGCCGGGCAGGGCGTGGGTGAGTTGCAGCTGGTGTGGCCGGCGCTGGCGCGGCTGTCGGCGGCGGGGGAGCGCATCGTGCTGGTGGCGCCGCCTTACGTGCCGTATCCCCAGGCCTGGCAGAACGCAGGGGTCGATTTGCGGCAACTGTCGATCATCCAGGCCAGTGAGCGCGATGCGCTGTGGGCGGCGGAACAATGCCTGCGTTCGGGCAGTTGCGGGGCGGTGTTGTGCTGGCCGCATAAAGCCGACGATCGGGCATTGCGACGTTTGCAGGTGGCGGCGGAAACCGGTCAGACCCTGGCGTTCGCCTATCGCTCGATCAGTGAAGCCATCAACCCGTCGCCAGCGGCCCTGCGCATCGCCATCGACGCCAAACCTGCGCAATTGCGAGTGCTCAAGTGCCGGGGCGGGCTGGCCCGTTCGGCGCCGATTGCCTTTGCCGTCGGGCATTGAGGTTGCCATGCGCTGGGTTTGTATTCTCTTCCCGCAATTGGCGCTGGACGCGGTATTGCGTCAGCGCCCCGACCCCAATGAGCCGCTGGCGCTGCTGACCGGCCCGGCCCAGCGTCGGGTGCTGCAAGCGGTCAACGGCTCGGCGCGGGCGCTGGGCTTGCGTCCCGGCCAGTCGATGACCGCCGCTCAGGCCCTGAGCAAAGGGTTTGTCACCGCTGAATACGACGCCGCCGAGATCGAGCACTGGCAGCAATTCCTGGCCGCCTGGGCCTATCGGTTCAGTTCTCAGGTCAGCGTGCATTACCCGCGCGCCGTGGTGTTTGAAATCGAATCCAGCCTGGGCTTGTTCGGGCCTTGGCCGCAGTTCGAGGCGCGGTTGCGGACGGAACTTGGCGAGCTGGGGTTTCGTCACCGAATTGTCGCCGCGCCCAACCCGGTGGCGGCGCGGGTGCTGGCCAACGTTTATGACGGTCTGGTGGTGCCGGACAATGACGCTTTGCAGCATCACCTCGGGCAGTTGCCCGTTGACCGGATCGCCCTGGAGCCAAGCGTTGCCACGGCACTGTCGCGCATGGGGTTGCGCACTTTGCGTCAGGTACAGGCGCTGCCACGACATAGCCTGGCCCGGCGTTTCGAAGCCCGGGTGCTCAAGCATCTGGACACCCTGTTCGGCTTACGGCACCTGGCTCTGGCGTTTTACCTGCCGCCGGACCGTTTCGATGTGCGCATTGAGCTCAATTTCGAGGTGCAATCCCATCAGGCATTGCTGTTTCCATTGCGCAGGCTGACCGGCGATCTGGCGGCGTTCCTCTGCGGGCGCGACAGCGGTGTGCAGCGTTTTGACCTGCATCTGGAGCACGCCGGGTTGCCAGACACGCTGATCAAGGTCGGCCTGCTCAGTGCCGAGCGCGATCCGGCGATGCTGTTCGAGCTGGCCCGGGGGAGGCTGGAGCAGGTTCAGGTCGAGGCGCCGGTGCGCGGTTTTCGTCTGCGCGCCGAAGATTTGCCGACCTTTGTGCCCCAGTACCAGGAACTGTTCGATGATCGCCCGCAGCAATCCTTGCCTTGGGAGCAACTGCGCGAACGCTTGCGCGCACGGTTGGGGGATGACGCGGTGCAAGGCTTGCGGTTCCAGGCCGATCACCGGCCGGAATGCGCGTGGCAGGCCAGTGTCGACAGCCAGATTTGTGGGGCGCTGCCTGCGGTGCAACGACCAGGGTGGTTGCTGACGGAACCGCAGGCAGTACACGAAGGTTCGACGCGCATCCTCATGGGGCCGGAACGTATCGAGTCGGGCTGGTGGGACGGCGACGATGTGCGCCGCGATTATTACCTGATCGAAACCCGTTCCGGTCAGCAGGGCTGGGCCTATCGGGCGGTGGGCGAAGGCGGTCCGTTGTGGCTGCAAGGCTGGTTCGCATGAGTGTCGATTATGCCGAACTGCACTGCCTGTCGAACTTCAGTTTCCAGCGCGGTGCTTCCAGTGCGCTCGAGCTTTTCCAACGGGCGAAAAAGCAGGGCTATCGAGCGTTGGCGATCACCGACGAATGCACCCTGGCGGGCATCGTCCGCGCCTGGCAGGCGGCCAAGGCCGTGGAATTGCCGCTGATCATCGGCAGTGAAATACGCGTCGAAGACGGCACGAAACTGGTGCTGCTGGTCGAAAGCCTCGAGGGTTACCAAACCCTGTGCCGCCTGATTACCCGCGCCAGACGCCGTACGCAGAAAGGTCAGTATCAAGTGCTGCGGGAGGATTTCGCCGAGCCGTTGCCGGGGCTGTTGGCGTTGTGGGTGCCGGACGCCGTCGATGACGTTGAGCAGGGTCACTGGCTGAAGCAGACCTTCGCCGAGCGCCTGTGGCTGAGCGTTCAGTTACATCGCGGGCAGGACGACACCCGGCGACTGGCGGCGCTGCTGACCCTGGCGCGGGAATTGCGGATCCCGGCGGTGGCCAGCGGCGATGTGCACATGCACGCCCGTGGCCGTCGCGCCTTGCAGGACACCATGACTGCGATTCGTCATCACTTGCCGGTGGCCGAGGCCGGGTTGCGCCTGCACCCCAATGGCGAACGGCATCTACGCAGCCTCGACGCCTTGCGCGATCTTTATCCGCAGGCACTGCTCGACGAAACGCTGAACATCGCCCGGCGCTGCACCTTCGACCTCGGTCAGTTACGTTATCAATATCCCCGGGAGCTGGTGCCTGAGGGGCGCACGGCTACGTCCTGGCTGCGGGAATTGGCCGAAAAGGGTGTTCGGTGGCGCTGGGAAAAAGGCCCTAAAGACGAGGTGTTGGCGCAGATCGACAAGGAACTGCAACTGATTGCCGAGCTGGGGTACGAAAGTTATTTCCTGACCGTTCACGACATTGTCAATTTCGCCCGCAAGCAACACATCCTGTGTCAGGGGCGCGGTTCTGCGGCCAACTCGGCGGTGTGCTACGTGCTGGGGATTACGGAGATCGATCCGGAGCGGAGCACGTTGCTGTTCGAGCGGTTTCTTTCCAAAGAGCGCAACGAGCCGCCAGACATTGACGTCGATTTCGAGCACGAGCGGCGTGAAGAAGTCCTGCAATACGTGTTTCAGCGTTATGGTCGGACCCGCGCGGCGCTGACGGCGGTGGTCAGCACTTACCATGGTGCCGGCGCAGTCCGCGATGTGGCCAAGGCACTGGGTTTGCCGCCCGATCAGGTCAACGCCCTGGCCGACTGCTGCGGTCACTGGAGTGATCAGGCGCCTCCCGTCGAGCGTCTGCGTGAAGGTGGTTTCGATCCCGACAGCCCGGTGTTGCGCCGAGTGCTGAGCCTGACAGGACAGTTGATCGGTTTCCCCCGGCACCTGTCCCAGCACCCTGGCGGTTTCGTGATTTCCGAGCAGCCCTTGGACAGCCTGGTGCCGGTGGAAAACGCCGCCATGGCCGAGCGCACCATCATCCAGTGGGACAAGGACGATCTGGATGCGGTCGGGCTGCTCAAGGTCGATATTCTGGCGCTGGGCATGCTCAGCGCGATTCGCCGTTGTTTCGACCTGCTGCGACGGCACCGTGGCCGGGACCTGAGTCTGGCAACGGTACCGGCCGAAGACCCGCAAACCTACGAGATGATCGGACGTGCCGATACCATCGGGGTGTTCCAGATTGAATCCCGGGCTCAGATGTCGATGCTGCCCAGGCTCAAACCCACGACCTTCTATGACCTGGTGATTGAGGTGGCGATCGTTCGCCCGGGGCCGATTCAGGGCGGGATGGTGCATCCCTATCTGCGGCGGCGTAAGGGCGAAGAAGAGGTGATCTATCCGTCGAAAGAACTCGAAGCGGTGCTGGAACGTACGTTGGGCGTGCCACTGTTTCAGGAGCAAGTGATGCAGATCGCGATTGTCGCCGCCGACTACAGTCCCGGCGAGGCCGATCAATTGCGCCGTTCCATGGCCGCCTGGAAACGCCACGGCGGACTGGAACCGCACAAGGAACGTCTGGCGGACGGAATGAAGAAAAACGGCTACACGGCGGAGTTCGCTGCGCAGATCTTCGAGCAGATCAAAGGCTTCGGTAATTACGGCTTTCCCGAATCCCACGCGGCCAGTTTTGCCTTGCTGACCTATGCCAGTTGCTGGTTGAAATGCCACGAGCCGGCAGCCTTCGCCTGTGCGCTGATCAACAGCTGGCCCATGGGTTTCTACAGCCCGGACCAGATTCTTCAGGACGCCCGTCGGCATCATTTGCAGATTCGTCCGGTGGATGTGCGGGCCAGTGACTGGGATTGCAGCCTGGAACCGATTATCGGCGCGCAGCCGGCCATTCGCATGGGATTGCGGATGATCAAGGGCTTTCGCGAGGACGATGCCCGGCGTATTGAAGTCGCACGGTCGAAAGGGGCGTTTGCCGACATCGCCGACCTTGGCGAACGGGCGCGACTCGATGCCCGCGCCCAGGAGCAACTGGCCGATGCCGGTGCGTTGCGCGGGCTGGCCGGTGACCGGCATCGGGCGCGTTGGGAAGTGGCGGGGGTGCAAAAGCAGCTCGGCTTGTTTGCCGGTTTGCCCAGCCAGGAAGAGCCGACGGTGTCTCTGCCCAAACCCACCGTGGGCGAGGATTTGCAAGCCGATTACAACAGTCTTGGCACTACCCTCGGCCCGCACCCGCTGGCATTGCTGCGAGGCGAGTTGAAAGCCCGGCGTTGCCGCAGTTCGAAAGAGCTTATGGATGTCGAGCACGGTCGACCGGTCAGCGTCGCCGGGCTGGTCACCGGTCGGCAACGTCCGGGGACCGCCAGTGGCGTGACCTTCGTGACGCTTGAAGACGAGTTCGGCAACGTCAACGTGGTGGTCTGGCGCGACCTGGCCGAACGGCAACGGCAGGTACTGGTCGGCTCGCAATTGCTCAAGGTCGATGGGCGCTGGGAAAAGGAAGGGGAGGTGCGGCATCTGATTGCCGGACGCCTGAGCGACCTGAGTTCACTGCTCGACGGTATTCACGTGCGCAGCCGGGATTTCCGCTGACTTTGACATTCAGCTATACCTCTATGAAACCATTGGCGTCGGCGATGCTCGAAACAAACGGGCACGCACCGTCTCCTCACGCCGTTGCACTGCCTGAAAACATGTCATCCACAGGACATAGGCCAGTCGATGCAGTTTCTAGACAATAGCCACGGATGTACCGGCTGGAGCGGCGAAATGGCCGGACGCATTCGTACGTTCGACTGGAGCCTGACCGAGCTGGGGCCCATCGATACCTGGCCCGGGAGCTTATGCAGCGCGGTACAGCTATTGCTCGCCTCACCCCTGCCGATGGTGATGTTGTGGGGCCGGCCCGGTTACATGATCTACAACGATGCCTATTCGAGATTTGCCGGAGGACGACATCCTTACCTGCTGGGCTCCCCGGTGGAATTGGGCTGGCCAGAGGTTGCCGAATTCAATCGGCATGTGGTGGACACCTGCCTGGCGGGCGGCACCTTGTCCTATCACAACAAAGCCCTGGTGCTGTTGCGTGATGGCGTACCCGAAGACGTCTGGATGGATCTTTACTACAGTCCTGTCGCCGATGATGACGGGCATCCGGCCGGAGTCATGGCGATGGTGGTCGACACCACTGACCATGTGATTTCCGAGCGCCGGCGCCAGGAAGCTGAACGCGCTTATCGCGCCGACAACGAAAGAGTTCGCCTGGCGCTCAATGCCGGGGCTTTGCTCGGCTCATTCGTCTGGGATATCAAGGCTGATGTGTTGTCTGCCGACGAACGCTTCGCCCGCACGTTTTCCTACCCGCCCGATCAGGACCTGGCCAACCTGCCACCGCTCATCGCCGAGATGCAGGTTCATCCCGACGACCGCGGTTGGGTTCAGGAGCGGATCAATCAATCGGTGGAAACGGGCATCCCCTACAACGCCGAGTACCGGGTTTTGCGGCCCGATGGCAGTTACCTGTGGGTGCTGGCCAGCGGCTGTTGCGAGTTCGATGAAAAAGGCGAGGCGTTCCGCTTTCCCGGGGTGTTGATTGACATTCATGAACGCAAGACCGCCGAAGAATCCTTGCTCAAATTCACCCGCAACCTGGAGCAACGAGTCGCCGATGAAGTCGACGCGCGGCTGGCGGCCGAAGAGCAGTTGCGCCAATCACAGAAACTCGAAGCCATCGGCGGTCTTACCGGCGGCGTGGCCCATGACTTCAACAACCTGTTGCAGGTCATCGCCGGCAATCTGCATTTACTGGCGCGTCACGAGCCGGACAACGCCAACGTGCAACGCCGGGTCAGTGCGTCAATTGCCGCGGTCGAGCGCGGTGCCAAACTGTCGTCGCAATTGCTCGCGTTCGCCCGTCGTCAGCCTTTGTCGCCGGCGGTCTGCGATCCACGGCAGATCTTCGAAGGGCTGGGTGAATTGTTGCAACGGGCGCTGGGGGAGACTATTCAGATCAAGGTGACGGCGCCTGACCATTCATGGCATCTCTATGTGGATCGCAATCAATTGGAAAACGCCATTCTCAACCTGGCGATCAACGCCCGAGACGCCATGAGCGGCGAGGGGACCATAGCCCTCAGCGCCGAGAACATTGCCCTCAACCGCAAGTTTTGCGCAGGCAAGGGCATCGTCGCCGGCGACTATGTTTGCGTCGCGGTGGCTGATACGGGTGTCGGCATGCCGCCTCAAGTGCTCGCCCAAGCCTTTGAACCGTTTTTCACCACCAAGGCCGACGGCCAGGGCACCGGCCTGGGTTTGAGCATGGTGTTCGGTTTCGTCAAACAGAGCGGTGGGCACATCGAGATTTCCAGCGTCGTCGGGCAGGGCACTCGGGTGCAGTTGTATTTTCCCCGCAGCTTGCGCCCGTTGCCCGGTGAAACAATGCGTCATGATCCGCTGCATCGGGGCGGGAACGAAACCATTCTGGTGGTCGAGGACAACGAAGCGGTGCGTGGCTCGGCAGTGGATTTGTTACATGAAGAGGGCTATCAGGTGTTGACCGCGGCCAACGGTGACCTGGCCATGCAGATGTTGCTCGATGGCGCGTCGGTGGACCTGATCTTCACCGATGTGGTCATGCCCGGTCTGATCAAAAGCGCGGATCTGGCCGCTTGGGCCAAGGTACAGAATCCACCGGTGGCGGTGCTGTTTACCTCCGGCCACACCCGGGACATCATTTCGCGCAATCACCAACTCAGCCCCGATACTTATCTGCTGAGCAAACCCTATGGCCCTGAAGCACTGTTGAGTAAGATCCGCAACGTGCTGGGGGGTTGATTCTGGATTTTCATTGATTGCGCAATCCATGTGGGAGCGGGCTTGCTCGCGAAAGCGGGGTGCCAGGCAACATCAATATTGACTGTGCTGCCGCCTTCGCGAGCAAGCCCGCTCCCACAGGTTCCGCGCTTTGACTGACTGTCATCAGCGCGTGGGCTTATTTGTCGGGATGAGCCGCCTGAAGTTTTTTCGCCATGTCCAGATGTTTTTCCAGCGACGGCAGCATTTTTTGCGCAAAGGCCTTGAGATCGGTGGCGCCTTTGGTTTTGTCGTCCGTTACTGTGTTGGCTTGTTTTTTGAACCGTTCAATCGTTTCTTCGTGAGCCTTCACCTGATTGTTGGCGTAGGCCCTGTCGAAGGATTCATCGCGCAGGTCGAGAATTTTTTCCTTGGCCTGTTTGACCACCGTTGTGGTGTCCGGCATCTCGATGTCGTGCTTTTTCGCCAGGGCCGCCAGTTCTTCATTGGCTTTGGAATGATCGGTGACCATCATATTGGCGAACGCCTTTACGTCGGCTGATGAGCTTTTTTCCAGGGCCAGTTTGCTGGTCTCGACTTCCGCGATGCCACCCTCGGCGGCGTCATCGACGAAGTCGTTGGAAGTGGCGGCAAAAGCCGTGCCCATGCCGGTGCTCAAGGCTACGGCCAGGGCGAGGTGACGCAGATTGAATCCGTCCATCGGTCATTCTCCACACAGATTTTTATGGGCGATCCAGGTGATCGTTAATCAATGGAGACGGACGATCGGGCAAAGGTTTTATCGCATTTGCGACAGGACGACGAACGGACACCGCTGGTCTGATAGGCGGTCGACAGAACACCATAAGCAAGGCCATTCTGATAGCTGGTGAGCGCAATCGATCGCGTTCGCTACCGATTAACCAACGGAGGTGTTCCATGCCGGTGACTCATGACCTTTATCAGGACTTGCGCTGCACGAAGGAAGAGATCCAGCAAAAACGCACCAAGGATCCGTTACTGGATTCACTGCTCAACAAGTACTCCCAGACGGACGCGGAAGTGGTGAAAGCCGAGTCTGCACAATCGAATGCACTCAGCGATGACGAACTGAAGAAGCTCAAGGAGAAGCGCGTGCAGGTAAAGAACAAGATCGTTGAACGACTCCAGACGTCATCCTGACCTCCATAGTCAACCACCGACAACCGGTGACTGAAAAATTGGAATGGTGATAAATACCGGCACCTCGAACGATCAGAGCCGACTTTGCGGCCCATGCGAGGTGCCCCATGCCCCATTCAGCCTTTCCCGATAAAGAAAAGTACCCCAGCGAACAACAGGGCAGCTACGACCCGATTCCGAAACATCCGGACCCCCTTAGCCCGGGGCGTACCACCGTCAACCCCGAGGACGAGCCGGGCATTGATGAATTGCCGGACAATGAGGGCATAACGCCTCTGGAGCAGGATGACGTCACTGACATCGACCCGGAGCGAGTGCGCGAAGAGACAGACAATTCGGTTCGTGACGGTGAGATGGATCCACGTTGATTCACGAGTGTTGATCGCAAATCTCGCGGCACCCCGATCAACTGTGGGAGCGGGCTTGCTCGCGAATGAGGCCATGTCAGTCGACATCAATGTTGAATGTCAGTCCGCCTTCGCGAGCAAGCCCGCTCCCACAGGTTGACCACCTTTACTACTGCAATGCCGTACTCAACGGCAACCGCGCCATGTGCCGCGCTTTCAGCGATCCCAGATACAACCAGTCCCCATACTCGCGCACGGTGGTGATGGGGGAGTAGTTGCCGCTGCTGGCATCCTGCAGATTGGCGATTACTTTACCGTCGAGGTCAAGGCCGAGCGCGAAGGCGCGTTTCTCCACCGGTATGGGCAAGACCGTCATCGCGCGCACGATCATTTTGCGTACCAGCGGGTAGGGCGCGGTGGCATCGAGCAGTGCATTGCGCGGTGCATACAGCGCCACCCAGAAACGGTCGCGACCATTGAATGCCAGGTTGTCCGGCAGCCCCGGCAAATTGTCGATAAACAGATCGTGTGTCCCGGCTTTCGGCCCGGTCAGCCAATAGCGGCTGATGCGATAGGCGCCGGTTTCGTTGACCAGCACGAACGCATCGTCAGGCCCCAGGGTCACACCGTTGGCGAACTCCAGTTTCTCCAGCAGGACCGTCGTTTTGCCGGTCTGGAAGTCATATCGCAGCAATCGGCCGTCACCACCGTGCTCGATGATCGCCTCGCCATCCTTGCCGTAACCCCACCGGCTGGAAGCATCACTGAAATAGGCGTAATGCCCGGACTTGTCTATGACCACGTCATCGGTAAAGCCGAAGGGCACGTTATTGGCCGTGGTGCTCAATGCAGCCACACGGCCCTGAGCATCGAGGGACAGCAAACCCTTGACCCCGTCGGCGATCACCAGCAAACCATTGGGATGGCGCGCCAGGCCCAATGGCCTGCCACCGGTATCGGCCAGCACCTTGGTGGTATTGCCGTCGAGGCTGGTGCTAATCAACCGGCCATCATGCAGGCCGGTGATGAGGATGTTTTCTTCCAGCAGCAATGCCTCCGGGCCGTCGATGTCAGCGGCACCGACACGTTCCACGCCTTTGAGGCGCTGATTGTCTGTGTAGATACCATCGATGAGGGAGGGCGCTGGTGACGGTGTCCAGGCAATCGGCTGGACCTTGGTGGGTAATAACAACAGGAAGCCGCCAATCACGATGATCAACAGCAACAATAAATGCCGAAACCTGAAGGCTCTTTTCACGCGGTGACTCCTGTCGAGGCCAGATGTTTTTGCGCCATCTCGCGTAACGCCAGCATCGATTGCGCCGATTCACGCTCGATGCGCCGCTTGAGCAACAATCGATTGGCAATGCGCATCAGCACACCGCTGAAGCAATATTCCAGGGTGCGGATAAACCGTGTGCCGTCGCCCAAAGCCTCGCACTCGTAAGTCAACACCAACGACAGCCCATGATCGTCTTGGGCCCGAGCGCTCCAGCGACGGCCGGGCAAGTATTCGTCGACCTCCCAACTCAGATGTCCCTCACGCCCACCGGCCCGAATGTCTTCCTCGAACCGCGCCCCGGCATACAAAGGGCCGCTCTGGCCATCGACCTTGAGGGAGGACGGATGCCACTCTGGCCAACGTGTCGCGGTGCTGGCGTAGGCGAGCACGGCGAGCGGATTTCCAGCGATATCGACCACGTGCTGCAGGCGGGTCATGGGCGCTCTCGTAAGGTGCATGGACGCTTGCTCCGACTCCCAGTACAAGGTGCCGAACAGGTAGTCCATCAGTGGAAACACGATATTGAAATTACGCTCCTGCATCAGCTCACGGCGATGGTGCAGTTCATGCAGACGGCGCATCTGGCGAATCCACGGCAGACGTGTCAGCGGGTTGCCGGGTGGTAGATGTTCGCAAGCGTGAAACACCTCATAAGTCAGGTAACCGAGGACCATGCAACCGCCGAACAGCCCTGCAACGTTGTCATTGAATTGAGCCAACAGCCACCAGGCGGGCGTGGTGATGACGAGGGTATGCAACACAATCAGCCAGGCCGGAAACAGAATCACCCGCCAGTCCCGGGCGCTGTCGTAGGTCATGTGGCCGGGGGTGAAAAAGCTGTGATGGTCACCGGCGTGACGGGCGTAGAACATTCGCGCCAAGCGCTTTTTATGGTGCCCCAGATGCCGATGCACGACGTAGACGCCGAAGTTGAAGAACAACAGGGTCAGCGGTACCGCCAGCCATTCCAGGGGTTGTACCTGATGCACGGTGCTCCAGAATGCGCCGATGGCCAGCAACCCGAACAGCAACACAAAGGCGCCATGCAGCCAGGGGTTGTAGAGCGGATGAATATCGGCACGGTAGCGCGCGCGGAATGCTTCGGTGGTCTGCCTCACTGCGTTCACCTGTGGTTATTGTTATCACCAGCAGATTAGTCGATCCCACCGCAGAGGCCGGTCCAACCTTGAGGTCACATGCGCCATGCTCCGGTGCAAGACGCCTGGCGTCAGGTCAAGGGGTTCCAGCGCTGGGACCAATCGTCGTCCGACTTGATCACTTCACGCAGTAAGTCGAAAGCTCGTTGCAGGGTCACCGAATCGCGGTCCCGGGAGTAAACCAGGTAGGTCGGATAGCTGAATTCCGGTGCTTTGGGCACTGGCTCCAGAACACCGCTTTCCAGATAGCTCTGGACTACGCGGGTGCGGAAATAGCCACTGCCGCCGTTTTCCAGGATGTATTGCAAGGCCAGCGGCCCGAGGTTGAAGCTCAAGGCGGCCTTGGCCTTTTCCGGCAGTGCGGCATCGTGCTGACGACGAAAGTCCGGGCCCCAATCGATATACACGTAAGGCTCGGGCTGGCCGGCCAAGCGTACCAAAATGAGTTTTTCTTCCAGCACCTGCTCGACTTGCAGGCGTGGCCAGTACTCGGGCTGATAGACCAGCGCCGCATCCAGCACCCCCAGTTCCAGTTGCCGCAGCAGGTTTTCGCCGTCGCGGATTTCCATGCGCAGGGCGTGGCTGGGGATTTTATCGCGCAACTCGCCGGCCCAGCTGAGCATCAAAGGGTTGCACAGACTGACCTCGCCACCGATGTGTAGCACGTCGCGGTAACCCTCGGGCAGCGGCAAGTCCCGGCGCGCTGCTTCCCAGGTCTGCACTAGTTGATTGGCGTAAACCACAAAGGCCTCACCGTTGGGTGTCAGGCGTGCCCCGGCACGGTTGCGCACGAACAGCGTGCTGCCGAGCTGGCTTTCGAGCTTTTGCACGCGGGCGGTGATCGCGGTCTGGGTGACGTGCAGCTTTTCGGCCGCCGCGGCCAGGCTGCCGTGGCGGACGATTTCCAGAAAGGTGCGGGCGAGGTCGATGTCCATGGGCAGGCCGATGCGGGAGGTGCGGGCATTGTAAGAGCAGGCGCCGCCAGCGGATAGAAAGCAAGATCAAAAGATCGCAGCCTTCGGCAGCTCCTACAGTGTTTGTGTTCGCCCGATATTTCTCGGCATGCGCAATTTCAATGTAGGAGCTGCCGAAGGCTGCGATCTTTTGCAGACGCTACCGATCAGCCGGCCAGCTCAACCTCCTTCACCATCGCCCACTGCGCCACCAACCGCTGCGGCGTGCCACATGCCTTGCGCTTGAACACAAAATTTCGGCATTTTTCGGCAAACTGTTTGCGGTTCTGCACCATGTCCAGCTGCATCTCTTCCAGCTCGGTATTGCGACAGTGCTGCACCAGTTGAGTATCGAACTGGCTTTTACGCTCACGGATCGCCTGATACGCCGGATCACTCAACGCACCATTGGCCCGCTGCAACAACCACAGGCCAAACTCGTCGGGGCAGCGCGGGCCGACTTCCTGGACCATGCCCAGTTGCAAGGCCTGGGTGGCGCTGATCGGCAGACAGTCTTCAGTGAGTTTTTTCGCCATTGCCTGGCCGACGGCGCGGGGCAGGCTGTAGGTCCAGTACTCGGAGCCGTACAGGCCCATGGTTTTGTAATGAGGGTTGAGCACGGTACCGGACCGGGCGAAGACAATATCGGCAGTCAGCGCCAGCATCACACCGCCGGCCCCGGCATTCCCGGTCAAGCCGCTGACCACCAGTTGCCGGGCGCTGAGCAGTTCCTGGCAGACATCATCAATCGCCTGAATATTGGCCCAGGCTTCCAGCCCCGGAACCGCTGCAGCCTGGATCACGTTGAGGTGCACGCCGTTGGAGAAACTGCCGCGCCCACCCTTGATCAGCAGCACCTGGGTGTCCCGCAACTTGGCCCAGCGCAGGGCCTCTATCAGTCGCTGACACTGTTCGGTGCTCATCGCACCGTTGTAAAACTCGAAGGTCAGTTCGCCGACATGGCCGGATTCGCGATAACGGATCGGTTGATAGCTTTCATTGTTGAAGGGATGGGAGGCGATCGACCAATCAAGGGTAGGTACTTGCGCCGGCTGTTTGGCGAGTACATGCCGGGCCGGGCGCTTGAAGGTTTCTTCACCGGGCTGGGGTTTGCGTCGCAAGGAACCGATCCACAGACTGGTATCGCCGGTCGCCACCAGCACCGCGTCATCGTGCAACGCGAGAATCTCTCCCGGCGTGCCGCCGCGCGAATCCAGGTGAGCGTCATACAGGTAATACTGATCGCCGGCCAGGCTCGCCAATACGCCGGGCTGGCCGTCGGCGGCGTCGATGCAGCGTTTGATGAAGTGTGAGCTGTCGTGCCAGCTGAAAGACCGGTCGGCTTGTTTCATGTTCGGCTGCAAGCGGCCAATCACATGGCGCTGGCTGTAATCCAAGGGCACCGGCACGAACCCGTCGATGAATTTTTCCACCACTTCGCGGATGCAGGAGATCGCCGCATCGCTGACGCGCCCGTTGTACAACTCGGATTTGCGCAAGCCTTGGGGCAAGTTGAACTCACAGGTGGCCCAGACTGGTCCTGCATCCATTTCTTCCACCGCTTGCAACGCAGTCACGCCCCAGCGGTTGAGTTCACGGGTTATCGCCCAGTCCAGCGCACTGGCGCCACGGTCGCCGACAATGCCCGGATGAATGATCACCACCGGACGTTGGTGGTTGCTCCATAACTGTTGCGGTACCCGGTCCTTGAGGAACGGGCAGATCACCAGATCGGCGCCGGAGTGTTCGATTTGCTCGCCTACCGCCTCTTCATCGGTGAATAGCACCACGCTGGGCGAGTGGCCGGCCTGACGCAAGTCCAGCCAGACCCGCTGGGTCAGGCCGTTGAACGCTGACGCCAGTAGAATGATTTTCAATGACCGCACGATTGACTCTTCCTTGAGAATGACGGGCCGCAGGCTCCCAATGAGCCGTCCCTGGCCTTCGATGGAAGCGTGATAATAGTGATTGCGAGGGAGTGAGCAACTGATCGAGATCAAGCTTGTGTCAGTGGGTGTTTCATTGGCGGCCGAGCGGCTTATTTCTGTGGATTGATTTTTTATTACTTCAAATGTATGTGGGAATGTTGGGGCTTAAAATCAAAAGATCGCAGCCTGCGGCAGCTCCTACAGGATCGATGTTCACCCACGATATTTCGGTGAATATAAATCCTGTAGGAGCTGCCGCAGGCTGCGATCTTTTCTCTTTTTTTAAAACGCAAAACACGAACAGCCAAACGCCCCCCAAAACCCTTGAAAGTCACTGACGGGTGCCGACGACAACCGCGCTCGCTCGTGGCTGTGGGCGTGCACCGCGCAAGCGCCCACGCACTGGTGCACTTGCGCAGTCAGCGGCGCCAAGGGTTTCCAGTGCCCCGGTACATGCACCACCGGCGACCACTCGGGCACTACCGGGATAGGCGCAGGCCCCAGTTTTTCGAATTCGACGCTGCCGTAGACGATCTTGCCGTCGACAATGGTCAGCACCGACTCGATCCATTTGATGGCTTCGTCTTCGATGTGGAAGTAATCCGCCGACAGCGCAATCAGGTCCGCCAGTTGCCCGACTTTGATCTGGCCTTTCTTGCCTTGTTCGGAAGAAAACCAGGCGCTGCCGTGGGTGAACAATTCCAGCGCCGTATCACGGCTCAAACCTTGCGGGTACAGCTCCAGCCCGCCGACGGTGCGGCCGCTGACCAGCCAGTACAGCGAGGTCCAGGGGTTGTAGCTGGAGACTCGCGTGGCATCGGTGCCGGCGCCCACTGGCACACCCTCGGCCAGCATGCGTGCGATCGGTGGTGTCGCTTCGGCCGCCTTCGCGCCGTAACGGTCGACAAAGTATTCACCCTGGAATGCCATGCGGTCCTGGATGGCGATGCCGCCACCGAGCGCTTTGACCCGCTCGATGTTCCGTGGGCTGATGGTTTCGGCGTGATCGAAGAACCATGGCAAACCGTCGAACGGAATATCCCGGTTGACCTTCTCAAACACGTCGAGCATGCGGCTGATGGATTCGTTGTAGGTGGCGTGCAGGCGGAAGGGCCAACGCTGTTCCACCAGATGCCGCACCACCGGCTCCAGCTCCTGCTCCATGGTCTGCGGCAAGTCTGGGCGGGGTTCGAGGAAGTCTTCGAAATCGGCTGCCGAGAACACCAGCATTTCCCCGGCACCGTTGTGCCGCAGGAAGTCATCGCCCTGACCGTAATGGGAGGTGCTGGTCCAGTTTTTGAAATCGGTCAGCTCTTCCTTGGGTTTTTGGGTAAACAGGTTGTAGGCAATGCGCACCGTGAGCTGTTGGTCTTTGGCCAGTTGCTGGATGACTTGATAATCGTCCGGGTAATTCTGATAACCGCCGCCGGCATCGATGGCGCTGGTGACGCCCAGCCGATTGAGTTCACGCATGAACTGACGGGTCGAGTTGACTTGATACTCCAGCGGTAATTTCGGTCCCTTGGCCAGGGTCGAGTAGAGGATCATCGCATTGGGCCGGGCGATCAGCATGCCGGTGGGCTCGCCATTGGCATCGCGCTGGATTTCGCCGCCCGGCGGGTTCGGCGTGTCGCGCGTGTAGCCGACCACTTTCAACGCCGCGCGATTGAGCAGGGCGCGATCATAAAGATGCAGAACGAACACCGGGGTGTCTGGCGCGGCCTTGTTCAATTCCTCGATCGTCGGCAAGCGCTTCTCGGCAAACTGGAACTCGTTCCAGCCACCGACCACCCGCACCCATTGCGGCGTTGGCGTGCGATCGGCCTGGTCCTTGAGCATACGCAATGCATCGGCCAGAGATGGCACGCCTTCCCAGCGCAGCTCGAGGTTGTAGTTCAGGCCGCCACGAATCAAGTGCAGGTGAGAGTCGTTGAGACCTGGAATCACCGTGCGGCCATGCAGGTCGATGATTTGGCTACCGGGGCCTTGCAGGGCCATGGCCTGGGCGTCGCTGCCGACTACCACGAAGCGCCCGTCCTTGATCGCGACGGCACTGGCCTGGGGTTTCTTGCGGTCAACGGTGTGCAGGCGTCCGTTGTACAAAATCAGGTCGGCTGGGGTATCGGGCATGGCTTTACTCCCTGCGAATAGTGGGCTGACCCAGGCACCGACGGCACCTGCCGAAAGGCCTTGCAGTACACGGCGACGACTGAAGTCGTTGTGTTCGTCAGGTGGGCTCATGGCAGCGCTCTCCACAAAGTTCTTCACAAAGAAGAGGGGATCAACAGCCGATGTCTGACGCATGCGGCCAGAAGGAATATAGTCGGCAAATCCACAGATAGCCTTTTGCCGAGGGCGAAAACGACGAATCCCGCCACGAGGGGCGGGATTCGTTTGCAGCCAGACGTGCTCCCGAAAGACGGGAGCGGCGTGCTTAGGCCGGGAACAGCTCGGACAGTTTCATGGCCAGCATCATGTCGCCTTCAGCGCGCAGTTTGCCGCCCATGAACGCTTGCATGCCGTCGGTCGAACCGTCGACGATGCCTTGCAGGGTTTCGCCGTCCATGACCAGAGTGACCTGGGCGTCCGGGTTCTCGCCTTCTTGCAGTTCGCAGGTGCCGTCTTTGACGATCAGCGAGAAGTTCTTGGTGTCGTCGATGCGAAAACCGAATACCAGGTCCAGACCGGCAGCAGCGGCTGGGTTGAACTTGGCTTTCATTGCTTGTACGGCATCAGCTACGGAGGTCATGGTTCGATCCTTTCTTGGGTAATAAGAGCTGGGTGATTACAGCCAGGGTCACAACTAATCCGGACTCAGCGAAATGTGATGAGTTCCGGGGCCTTCAACAGTTGCAGGTGTGCATGACTGTTAAAGGAAGCCAGGGCCACCTCGCGACCGCGAAACTTAAGCAGGTTGAGCGAGGTGTTGACGATTTGCCAGTTCAGTTCAAAGGCCTGTTTTGCGGGCATTTGCGTAATGAGATGGAGCAGGGCAGTGATGGTGCCGCCGGAGGTGAACACGGCGATTTTCTGGGTATTGTCGGCTTGTTCGAGCAATCGATGCAGACCGCTCTGTACGCGTTCGACGAAGCCCAGCCAGCTTTCCAGTCCCGGTGTGTCGTAGCTGCCGGCAAGCCAGCGCTCAATGATCAAGGCAAAAATGCGTTGGAATTCAGCACGGTTTTGTGCCGCATTGCGCAGGATATCCAGCGCGTGGGGCTCGTCCTCCAACATGGCCGGCAGCAGGGCGCGGATCACTGCGTCGGCATCGAATTCATTGAAAGCGGAATCGATTTCCAGGGCAGGCACCGGCATACCGACGGCCGCGAACTGTTCCAGCGCACTGTTGGCGGTGTGTTGCTGGCGGCGCAGGTTGCCCGACAGGCAGCGATCGAAGCTGACACCGAGTTCGGCCAGGTGCTGGCCGAGGAGTTCTGCCTGGCGAATACCGGTCGACGACAAGACGTCATAGTCGTCTGCACCAAAGGAGGCCTGGCCATGTCGAATCAAGTAGATGCTGCCCACGTCCGCGTCATCCCGGTACGTTGAAGGTTTGGCGAGGTTATGAGGATGGCGGTGAGCTGTCAATGAAAAAACATACGCTTGTTTGAAATGCCCGTTACAGGCCTGTTGCCAGAGGTTTCATGGCTGGCCGTGGGGGCGACGGATGGGTATGCTGGAGCAATCCCCGCGCGTGTTTAACCCGCGCATTGATTGAAGGAGTCCCTGTGGAGCTTTTGTTCGAATACGCCATTTTTCTGGCCAAGACCGTGACTCTGGTGATCGCCATTCTGGTGGTCCTGGCCAGTTTTGCGGCGTTGCGCAGCAAAGGTCGGCGCAAGTCGGCCGGGCAGCTGCAAGTCAGCAAACTCAATGATTTTTACAAAGGGCTGCGCGAACGCCTGGAGGAAACCTTGCTCGACAAGGATCAGCTCAAGGCCTTGCGCAAATCCCAGGCTAAAACCGATAAAAAGCAAAAGAAGAAACCCGAGGCCAAACCCCGGGTGTTCGTGCTGGATTTCGATGGTGACATCAGGGCGTCGGCCACTGAGAGCCTGCGCCACGAAATCACCGCGCTGCTGACCCTCGCCACACCCAAGGATGAAGTGGTGCTGCGCCTGGAAAGCGGCGGTGGCATGGTTCACAGCTATGGCCTGGCGTCTTCGCAACTGGCGCGGATTCGTGAAGCCGGCGTGCCGTTGACCGTGTGCATCGACAAGGTCGCGGCCAGTGGCGGCTACATGATGGCGTGCATCGGCGAGAAGATTATCAGTGCGCCGTTCGCGATCCTCGGCTCGATCGGTGTTGTGGCGCAGTTGCCCAACGTCAATCGCCTGTTGAAAAAACACGACATCGACTTCGAAGTGCTGACGGCCGGTGAGTACAAGCGCACCCTGACGGTGTTTGGCGAAAACACCGAGAAAGGCCGGGAGAAATTCCAGGAAGACCTGGACATCACCCATCAGTTGTTCAAGAACTTCGTTTCCCGCTATCGCCCGCAATTGGCCATCGACGAAGTGGCCACCGGAGAAATCTGGCTGGGCATGGCGGCGCTCGACAAACACCTGGTGGATGAACTCAAGACCAGCGATGAATACCTTGCCGAACGCGCCAGGCAGTCCGAGCTCTACCACTTGCATTACGCCGAACGCAAAAGCCTGCAGGAGCGCATCGGTATCGCGGCCAGCGGTTCGATCGATCGCGTATTACTGAGCTGGTGGAGCCGATTGACCCAGCAACGCTTCTGGTAGTACTCGTTTACGCGCGACACAAAAAAGCCCTGAACCGTATTGCCGATTCAGGGCTTTTTGTTTGACTGCGTACTTAGCGGCGACGGAACAGCGGCAGCGGTTCGTCGGTGGCGGCCTGATAGGTCACCGAGAAGTCCTTGAGGCCTTCAAGGGCTTCGTACGGGTCTTTATCGGCGCGAATCGCAAACGCGTCAAAACCGCAGCGACGCATGTAGAACAACTGGTCGCGCAGCACATCGCCGATCGCCCGCAATTCGCCTTTGAAACCATAACGGTCACGCAGCAAACGAGCGTTGGAATAGTTGCGCCCGTCGGTGAAGGCCGGGAAGTTCAAGGCGATCACCTGGAACTGGTCCACGTCATCACCGATCTCTTCGGCTTCTTCATCGGCATCCAGCCACACACCCAGGCCGCCGTCGCGGGCCTTGAGCATACGGCTGTGTTCGCGCCACAGTTGCAGCGGGACGATCAGGTCGTCGCAGTTGCTGATCTCGTCGATGTTGAAATCTTTCGGCAGCAAGTGCCAGGTTTCGTCGACGACTTCGTTGTTCTTAATTATTCGCTGCATAGACGCGCTCCTTGAAGAGGTCGATGCCGATACGCTGATAGGTGTCGATGAAGCGCTCATCTTCGGTACGTTGTTCGATGTACACGTCGATCAGCTTCTCGATCACGTCAGGCATGGCTTCCTGTGCGAAGGACGGGCCGAGGATCTTGCCCAGGCTTGCATCACGACTGGCGCTGCCACCCAAGGACACCTGGTAGAACTCTTCGCCTTTCTTGTCCACCCCGAGAATGCCGATGTGGCCGACGTGGTGGTGACCACAGGCGTTCATGCACCCAGAGATGTTCAGGTCGAGTTCGCCGATGTCGAACAGGTAGTCCAGGTCTTCGAAACGACGCTGGATCGATTCGGCGATCGGGATCGACTTGGCGTTGGCCAGGGAGCAGAAGTCGCCGCCTGGGCAGCAGATGATGTCGGTCAGCAAGCCGATGTTCGGTGTCGCGAAACCTTGCTCGCGCAACTCGCCCCACAGGGTGAACAACTGGCTCTGCTCAACGTCAGCCAGAATGATGTTCTGTTCGTGGGAAGTGCGCAGCTGACCGAAGCTGTAACGGTCGGCGAGATCGGCAACGGCATCGAGCTGCTTGTCGGTGATGTCGCCCGGCGCAACGCCGGTCGGCTTCAGCGACAGGGTCACGGCCACATAACCCGGCTTTTTGTGGGCCAGGGTATTGCGAGTGCGCCAGCGGGCGAAGCCTGGGTGTTGCTTGTCGAGCTCGACCAGTTCGGCGGTCTGGTTGTCCAGGGCCTTGTAGTCCGGGTCAACGAAGTGTTTGGCCACGCGATGCACTTCGGCCTCGGTCAGCGTGGTCTGGCCACCGCGAAGGTGTTCCATTTCCGCGTCGACTTTCTGCGCAAAGACTTCAGGTGTCAGGGCCTTGACCAGAATCTTGATCCGCGCCTTGTATTTGTTGTCGCGACGGCCGTAGCGGTTGTAAACCCGCAGGATGGCATCGAGATAGCTCAGCAAGTCCTGCCACGGCAAGAACTCGTTGATGAACGCGCCTACCACTGGCGTACGGCCCAGGCCGCCACCGACCAGCACACGGAAACCCAGCTCGCCCGCGGCGTTGTGCACTGGCTCAAGGCCGATGTCATGGACTTCAATGGCCGCACGGTCGGACGTCGAACCGTTGATGGCGATTTTGAATTTACGCGGCAGGTAGGCGAATTCCGGGTGGAAGGTGGTCCACTGACGGACGATTTCGCACCATGGACGCGGGTCAATCAATTCGTCGGCCGCGACACCGGCGAACTGGTCGGTGGTGACGTTACGCAGGCAGTTGCCGCTGGTCTGGATCGCATGCATCTGCACGGTCGCCAGTTCAGCCAGGATGTCCGGGATGTCTTCCAGCGCCGGCCAGTTGAACTGCACGTTCTGCCGGGTACTGATGTGGGCGTAGCCCTTGTCATAGTCGCGGGCAATCTTGGCCATCATCCGCGTCTGGCGCGAAGTGAGTTGGCCATAAGGCACCGCCACCCGCAGCATCGGCGCGAAGCGCTGGATATAAAGGCCATTTTGCAGGCGCAGGGGGCGGAATTCTTCTTCGCTCAGCTCGCCTGCCAGATAGCGTCGGGTCTGATCACGGAACTGCTTGACGCGGTCCTCGATGATCCGCTGATCGTACTCGTCGTATACGTACATATAAGTCCTGTTCTCAGGCTTGGGCCGGTTGGATACAGCTGCGTTTTCGCGAGCTTTCATCCGATACAGCCTCGGCAATTCTGCGCGCACGGCCGCGCACTCCCAACGGAGCCGTCGCAAGATACCAGTTTGCAGTTATGCGCAAAAGTGATGTTTGAGTATATGCAAAGAACCAAAACGACTAATGAAACTCATGGGTGTAAAACCCACATTTGTGGTGCGGGCAAACATCGTCTTAACTGTGCTCGAGTCTTTATGCAATCACCGATAAAACCGACAAGAGGCGATGCAATGAGCAACCCAACCAAAGCAAGGAAAAGCGATAGCACGGTCGATGCTTGGGCGATTTTGTTCCTGATTATCCTGGTCGTGGGCACAGCGGTGTTCTGGGTCAGCCATCAATAAACGACCCCGTCCGGGCCCGGCACCGACGATTGTCGGACGGAAGCCGGAATAAGCGCCGTTCCAAGGGAGTTCGCTGGCTATAATGCCCAGCGGATTTTCGGGGGCTCGGACGTTTAATGTTGAAGTTCTTCTATGGTGTAGTGCTGATACTTGGCACGGTCTTGGGACCTTGTGTTCAGGCGGCGTCCGTAGTGTTCCTGAATCCGGGAACGAGCCAGGAAACGTTCTGGGTCAGCTATTCGCAATTCATGCAGGCAGCGGCCAAGAACCTGGGCATGGATTTGCGCATCCAGTATTCCGAGCGAAACGCTGAAACCACACTCAAGCAAGCCCGCGAAGCCCTGCAAGGACCGAATCGACCGGACTATCTGGTGTTCGTCAACGAACTGTACGTTGCACCCGAAATCCTGCGTCTGGCTCAAGGCAGCGGTGTGAAGCTGTTTTTGGTCAACAACGGCCTGACCGCAGACCAGATGCGCCTGCTCGGCGCCCAGCCGGACAAGTATCCCGACTGGTTGGGCAGCCTGGTGCCCAACAATGAGGAGGGCGGCTACTTGATGCTCAAGGAACTGATTCGCCTGCATCGCCCGGTCGCGCCCGGTCAGGTCATTGATCTCGTGGCCTTCTCCGGGCTGAAGATCACGCCCGCCGCGCAACAGCGTGAGAAGGGCATGATGCGGGCATTGGCCGAACACCCTGAAGTGCGGTTGCGCCAGTTGGTCTATGGCGGCTGGACCCGCGAGCGCGCCTATGAACAGGCCAGGTTATTGTTCAAGCGTTATCCGCAAACGTCGCTGGTCTGGTCGGCTAACGATGAAATGGCCTTTGGTGCCATGCAGGCCTACGCCGAAACGGGCGGCCAACCCGGCAAGGACGCGCTGTTCAGCGCCGTCAATAATTCACCGACTGCGTTACAGGCGCTGTTGGAGGGGCGATTGAGTGTGCTGTTGGGCGGGCACTTCACTCTGGGTGGTTGGGCCCTGGTGCAACTGCATGACTACGATCAGGGCGTGGATGTCAGCCAGTACGGCGGGCGCGACCGGCAGATTCCGTTGTTGCAGCTGATCGATCACGTGCAAGCCAAGCGTTTGTTGGCGTTGAGTGCGACTCAGGATTATGGTGTGGATTTCCAGAAGCTCTCGGCCAAGGGGCGGCCGGCGTCGTATCGCTACCCGTTCAGCTTGCAAGCCCTGATGCACTGAGCCGTTCAGAGACCCGCCAGGTACACCACCAGCTTGACGATGCCAAACAGCGTCAAGGCGAACACTGTCGTGAACAGAATCCCCAAGATCACGAAATGACTCGGCTTGCCGTGGGTGAAATCCCGGGCCCGGTTCTTCCCGCTCTGCACCCCGAACGCCGCCGCCATGACGCTGTGCAGCATCTGCCAGAAGGTCGGTGGCTTGTTGTTGTCGACTGGATCGTCCATAAATCCCCCGTCTTAAAAGTATGTCCCCAAAGCATAGTCAATTCGACGATTCGTGCCGTGGCAGGTTCGCTCCAGATAGAAGTCATTCGTAACAAATCGCCGGTATAGCGATAACTATCTACCGCAAATCGTTCTCCTGAAATGGTGTCCTGTCGCTTTACTTCAGGAGAGACACCATGCCCATCATGCCCCCACCTTCGTCCACCATGGCGACGGCCCCACTCATGCAGTTAAAACCGCGGGTCTCAGAGAGAACCAGCATTCATGGCGAGCTTCTTGAACGGATGGCTCCCGAATGGCTGATCAGTGCCACACCAGCAAGACGTCATGCGATAAAACAGGCCAGCACGTTCTCGCCGGACTGGTATCAGCGCGCATCCTCTGCGCAACAACAGGTACTGAAAGAATGTTTCAGCACCAGTTTTACCTCACAGACCCGTTTGGACAAGGCGATGTCGGCGCTTCAGGACATCGACACATTTGCTGAACTCTTGCTGAGCAACGCACTAAAGGATCAGTTCAGGGTAGAGGTAGATGTCAGCAAAACCCTGTTGTGCCTCAGACGCCCCCTGGAAATCAGTGATCTTGAAATTGAAGTTTCACATTTCGAGGTGTTCAAACTTTCGCTGCTGCAGGCTGCGTTGCATAACTTCGAAGCATCCGAATGTGAGGCGGAGGCTTTTCATAAAGCATCCGGCTTCCTGATAGAAACCTCGACACCCGGCATATATCAGCCTGTCACCGTTGGCGTGACAGTGAGGCAGTTCCTGACGCTTTGTCGCAATCTGGACATCGGGGCGAAGTATCAGACGTACGTGAAGGTGTTTTTCCAGGCGGCGGAAACGACACTGCGTCAGCAATTCATGACCAGTCAGAAAGAGGCGATGAGGGCGGCTGCCGAGCTGGCCCTGCTGAAAAAGGATATCGAGCGCAAAGACTATGAAATGATTCTTTCAGTCATTGATGGAAACATTCATCCCTGGCAGGGCAATAAACAAGTCTGGTTTCGTGACCTGAGTTTGATGAAGCGCAGGATGACAGGCTGCGTGGTGTTCGCTATCAGTGAGAAGTATCACTACACCGATGAGTTCATTGTTTACATTCCCCATGATCCGCAGCACCCGCTCAAGCGCTACACCACTTCGCAGTTGCGTGAAGTATTCAAGCGCCAGTTCACGGCCCGGGATACAGCGCCGTCCGGTGGTGACGGCCCGACGGCCTACCAGCGTTTTTTCAGCCAGTTCGTGGCCTACGCCGACCGTCCTTACTACTTTAGCCAGTTCACTCGAAAAGCGGCGGACGCTCCAGCGGATCCCTTGCATTCGGTCTGGCTGAAAGTCGCACAGTTCCTTCCGCCGTTTTCTTCCATCGCCCGTATCAAAGAGTTGCCTCCTGAGCGCCAGGGTGCGCGGGAGCCGGTCGAGGATCCTTATCTCAATCCATTCGGCATCCTTCAAAAAGAAGGTGGCCTGTGGTCTGACAATACGGATCTGTGGACCTATCTCTACGAACAAAGCCGTGAAAAGGTCATTGCCGATGCACGCAGCCATGCGGTTCCCACTGCCGATGTCGATGCGAGGGTGCGTGCGCAAAAGCTCAGTCATCTACTGGAAGTCGGCATGCTGGCATTGAACATGGTGTCAATGTTCGTACCGGTGTTGGGCGAGGTCATGATGACGGTGATGGCGGGTCAATTGTTGTATGAAACTTTTGAGGGTGCGATCGAATGGAGTGAGGGCGATCGTGACGCCGCCAAGGCGCACCTGATCGATGTGGCGCAAAACCTGGCGATGATTGGCGTGATGGCCGGCGTGGGCAAAGGGTTAGGCAAACTGATGGCGGTGAAACCCGAGCCGGTGATCGAGTGTCTGGAGCCAATCAAGCGACTCAATGGCCAGACCCGCTTATGGAAGCCAGACCTGGACGCCTATGAAAACGACATTACGTTAGATAGCAATTCCGCCGCTGATGCGCTGGGGCAACACCGGGTAAACGGCAAGACCTATATCCGCCAGACGGGCAAGGTCTATGAAACGATCTACGATGAGCCGCTGAAAAAGTGGCGCATCCAGCATCCGACCGACGCAGATGCCTATCAGCCAATACTCGAGCACAACGGCTATGGCGCCTGGCGCCATATGCTGGAGCGTCCACTTGAATGGGATCGCCTGACGCTGTTGCGGCGCATGGGCCATGTGACCGAGGCGCTGACCGATGAGCAACTGCTCAAGATCGCCGACGCCGTGGGCATCAATGACAACGCCTTGCGCAAAATGCACCTGGATCATTTGCCTCCACCGCCTGAACTGGCTGACGCTTTGCGATTGTTCGCGGCTGATCATGGGGCGGCGCAAGTCAGTGCGCAGATCAGCGGCGAACTATTTACCGGGATGTTGCAGCGAGCTTGCCCCGGGCTTAGTGAATCCGCAGCGCACAGGGTGCTGCTGGATGCCAATGCCGAAGAGCTCGCACGCCTGGAAACAACGCGGCGAATTCCGTTGAAAATGCTCGAGGAGGCTCGTTGGCATGCGCAACAGGGGCGAGTGAGTCGGGCCTTTGTCGGTTTGCATCTGGAGCACATGGCATCGGCTGACAGCCAATGGCTCGCGCTGCGCGCGCTGGAAAAACTGCCGGGCTGGTCTGATGAGGTACGTCTGGAGATGCGCGACGGCCACATTAGCGGCCCCCTGATCGATGGCATTGGCAGCGAGTCCGCCGCGAACTTCACCTATGTCGTCAAGAAGGGGCCGGTCTATCAGGCGTTTGATGAGCGGGGAAATGCGCTCAATGGCGTGCCCTCAAGCGGCGACAACTTTTTCGCCTCGATCATGCATGCGTTGCCCGATGAGTCGCGGCAGGCATTGGGTGTTCCGCGTGTCAGTCAATGTGCCGATCTGCAGAGCGCGGTTATCGACTCAGCAACCAGGCATCACGTTGAACTGGCACATCGGCTGAAAAAACGAATTGGCAGCAACAAGGTGTTCAAGCGCCCCGTACGCGTGAATGACGGCCTGGTGGGTTACTACGCCAGTGGGCGCGGGCAGGGTGTCAATCCTATGCTGGTGACTCGCGTGCGCGATGTCTATCCGGCGCTCACCGATCAGCAAGCCAACGGATTTATCCTGCGGCAGTTGCGGGCAGGAAAAACCGACGCACAGATTTATGACCTGTTACAGGCACGTCGGCATGAGTGGGAGGCGCTTGAGTCAACCCTCGATCAATGGGTTGGAGAACCGATAGCGGACGTTTTGCTGCGGTCAATGTTGGGGGGCAGGGCGAGCGTTGCGCGAAATATCAAGGAATGCTGGCGTTACTCACCATTGGCCGAGGGCAGCACGCACTTCAGTTCGCTTGATCTGATCTGTGATGATCCGCTTCCATCCCTGTCGGCGGACTTTTCACACGTGCGGGATTTGCATGTGCGAGGACGGTGTGTCACGGACGCCAATATCGATGCACTGCTGGGACGTTTCCCCAAGCTGAAAAACCTCAGGATCAATGCGACAGGAAATGAATTCAGTAACGTTCCCGAGGCATTGAGCGGGATGCAGGAACTCACTGGCCTGAGCCTGTATTCAGCCGCTCCCTATGCAGTCGATATGCCAACAAGGTTGAGCACGTTGACCTCGCTTGAGGAGCTCAGTATTTATTCTTCGGGTTACACACCCATGGTTCTGGATGTCAGCCGTTTACGCAATCTGCACAAACTGGAGATCATTGCGCCTTCGTTGTTCCAGTGGCCCGCCGGTATTCTTGAATTGCCCCATCTTGAACGTCTGAACCTCAAAGGCACGGGCATCAGGACATTGCCTGATGCAATGTACGAGGGACATGAACGACTGTGGTCCGGGTTGTCGCTGGACTGGTCGAACTTTCCCCGGGACAACTTCAAGTTGGCATATGAATATGTAAAACAACACCCTGAGCACCTTATCGATCTGGAGGAAATGGTCAGCGATTACTGCAAGGGTGAACTAAGGCGTCTAGGCGAAGGCGGACGCCAGTCTTCCAACGCCATGTTCAACAGGTTTGTCGAACAATGGCAAGGAGCCCAGGAGAGGTTCGAGGCCATGGACGCCTTGAGCGAGGAATATGGCGTGCTTGACCGCCAACTCAATGGATGGACGGGGCGTGCGATGCAGAGACAACTGGACGTTGCCGAGGTTATCCAGCGATCAATGGCGACGGTTTCCATCAGAACCTGTTGGCGTAACGGCGTGTTCAAACGCTACGGTTCGACGGCCGATGCCTCGGTGCTTGATCTATCGAATTTGCAGGTAGAAGAGCTCCCCGAACTGCCCAGCGGAGCGTTCTCGCATGTCCAGACGTTGTATATGAAAGGCGTGCAAGCGACTGCCGAGCAGGTGCGCGGCTTTGTTCGCGGGTTTACCGAGCTTCAGACGCTCGATCTGAGTGCCAGCGGTTTAACCGAAGTGCCTATTGCGCCTGGTGATCTTGCGAAGTTGAAGCGTGTGGATCTTTCCGGCAACCGGATTATGGTCGAGCCTGCCGTTCAGCAATGTATTGATGGATTGCAGTCCCTCGAATACCTGGACTTGAGCCATAACCCGCTGAACGTTCTGGACGTTAGTGCAATGAGTCGCCTCAAGGCGTTGAATCTGGGGGCAACCGATCTGCATGAGTGGCCAACGGGGGCGCATGATCTGCCGGAACTGACCTGGCTGGATGTGCGTGACAGCCAGATGTCTTCGCTGCCGGAAGCGGTGCTTGAAGATGAGATGCTGATCAAAACCAATCTGACCGGAACCCCGTTGACCCCGCAAGCTCAAGCCGCGCTTGAAGCGGCCTGGCAGCGATTGGAAATTGCCAAAGGTCTGCCCGCCGGTACTCTGGGCAAGTTCGCCCAAGAAGCGGTGCCGCCATTCCCACCGTCAGAAAGCGGTTTTTCACTTGCTCGCCATTTGCTGGCGCTACCGCAAGCCCCGGTAGGTGAAGGGGCTGCGTATTTTGCCAAGCGCTTGCAACGGCTGAATCCGACACTGACCGATGATCAAGCCTGGCAAGCGATTGAGTTGCTGCGCAGGCGCGGGGCAACGGATATTCAGATCAGCGAACGGATGACGGAGTGGGACCAGACCTTCGAAACGCTGACGCGTGAATTGAATGGTTGGCTATATACCCGGGAATCCCGCGGCGCTGACTGGAGAGTGTCATCCGACACTCGCAGGCTGGCGGCTTTGCGAATCCTCGAGAGCTGGCGCGAAGGTCTGATTGGGAACGGTATTGCGAGCCCCGTATTGAATCTCAATGGCCTGCAACTGGGGGATCTTCCCAAACTGCCGGCAGTATTCGCCCATGTGAGCACCTTGAATCTGACCGGCGTTCGGCTTTCCGCACAGGGCAGCGATGGGTTTCTGAAGGCGTTTACCCACGTGAAGACGCTCAAGCTCAATGGCAACGAGCTGCCGGCAGTGCCTGAGCCGATTCAGCACATGGCTCAGCTTGAACGACTGGAGTTGTCCGAAAACCGGTTGGATGACGCCGAGCACTTATATGACTCGTTGAGCCACCATGAGCATTTGAAATGGCTGGATCTGAGCTACAACAAACTGGAAAGCTTCGATGTCGGGTTTTTTGAACGACTGGTGATGCTCGATTTGCGCAACAACAATCTGACCGAGTGGCCGCAAGGGGTGCTGAATGCCAGCGCTCTCGAAACCCTGAACCTGAGTGGTAACGACATCACGACGATTCCTTCACAGGGCCTGGATGGCAGCCACGACGCATTGATGTCCGGTACAGACCTGAGCGACAACTACAATTTGTCGCTTGAGAGTCTTGAGCGACTCAGGGTGTACCGTGACACAGGTGATCGCGGCAGCATTCTGGGGTTTTCGCGTTCTGAGCTTGACGACTGGATTGCCGATGCTACCGGCGAGGGTTGGAGTGACAGTGCAAGTGAAAGCGTCGAGTCTGATGAAATTCTCCCTGATGTGACGCCTGACACCGCACAACAAGCGCCATGGCTGGCCAATGTCCCTCCCGATGAACTGGCCACCAAAAATCAGATCTGGAATCAACTGGCGGCAGAGCCAGACAACGGCGCGTTCTTTCATTTGCTGTCGCGGTTGCAGGACACCCGTGAGTTCAGTGTGGCCAATGCCGACCTGACGCGACGGGTGTGGACTGTTATAGAAGCCGCCGCCAGCAATACCGAACTCAGGGAGACAGTGTTCGCCAGTTCGAACACCCATGGCACCTGTGTCGACGGTCGAATCCTTACCTTCAGTGGGCTGGAAAGCAAAGTGTTCACACACAATGCCTTGCTCGAGATTCCTGTCGGACGTCAGGGCATGAAGGGGGCGGCGCTGTTGAAGTTGTCCAGGCGGCTGTTCCGGCTGGACAAGGTCGACAATCTGGCGACAAAAGCTGCCGCTCGCACAGGTCACGATGAGGCAGAGGTGCGCCTGGGTTATCGAATTGGTCTGACGCAGGGCTGGGGCGACGGCCTGGACCTGCCCGGGCAACCGAAACATATGACGTATGCCTCAGGTGTCACGCCCGGGCAGTTGGCCGAAGCGCGCATCGAGGTGATGAGTGCAGAGCAGGGTGATGGCTTTTTTGAAGAGCTGATCCAGCGTGACTACTGGGTGGATTACCTCAAGGAGAAGTATCCCGATGAGTTCAGAAAGCTCGATGAGGCGCAGGAGATTGAAGATGAATCGGACGACTCTGCGTTTATGAGCAAGCTTTTTGATCTTGCGGCCGCGCGCAACGGGAAGATGATCGAACTGTCCCGAAAAGAAGTCAGGGAGATTGAAGCGTCCGCCAGCAGTGCAGGGCAGTCGGGCACATCGAAGCGCCTGACGGAGCCGTCAAACGCGTAAAACATGGCTGCTACTCAGGCCCTCGGCGTCGGTTTTTCCGGCGCCGCGGGGCTGATCGTTTTTACCGCAGCTTAGTTGTCATAGCCGAGATTAGGCGCCAGCCAACGCTCGGTCACGCTCAATTCCTGGCCTTTGCGCGAGGTGTAGCTCTGCACCTGATCCTTGTCGATCTTGCCCACGGCAAAATACTGCGCCTGCGGGTGAGCGAAGTACCAGCCGCTGACCGCTGCCGCCGGGAACATGGCGTAGTGCTCGGTGAGGAACACGCCGCTGCGGCCGGCCTTGAGTTCTTCCGCTTGCGGGTCCAGCAGTTTGAACAGTGTGGCTTTCTCGGTGTGATCCGGGCAGGCCGGGTAGCCTGGAGCAGGGCGGATGCCGGTGTATTGCTCTTTGATCAGCGCCTCGTTGTCCAGCGTCTCGTCCTTGGCGTAGCCCCAGTAGTCTTTTCGCACCTGTTGGTGCAGCCATTCGGCACAGGCCTCGGCCAAGCGGTCGGCCAAGGCCTTGACCATGATCGAGTTGTAGTCGTCGCCCGCATCCTGATAGGCCTTGGCCACTTCTTCGGCGCCGATCCCGGCGGTGGTGATGAAGCCCCCCACGTAGTCGGTCACGCCGCTGTCCTTGGGCGCCACGAAGTCAGCCAGGGAGAAGTTCGGTTTGCCGTCGGTCTTGATGATCTGCTGGCGCAAGTGGTGCAGCTTGGCCAATGGCTTGCCGTCATCGCCGTAGACTTCGATGTCATCGTCGCGCACCTGATTGGCCGGCCAGAAGCCGAACACCGCACGGGCGCTGATGAGTTTTTCGTCGATCAGTTTGGCGAGCATTTCCTGGGCATCGGCATAAAGCGCGGTGGCGGCTTCACCGACCACTTCGTCCTTGAGAATGCGCGGGAACTTGCCGGCCAGGTCCCAGGAGATAAAGAACGGCGTCCAGTCGATGTATTCGGCCAGAACCCTCAGGTCGATGTTGTCCAGCACTTTGGCGCCGGTGAACGTCGGTTTGACAGGTTCATAGCTGCCCCAGTCGAACTGCGGCTTCTTGGCGATGGCCACCGGGTAGCTCAGGCGTTCGGTACGGGCGCTGCGATTGGCGGTGCGCTCGCGAACGTCGATGTATTCCAGGCGAGTCTTCTCGACGAAACCGGCCTTCAGCTCCTTGGACAGCAGTTGCGTCGCCACGCCCACGGCGCGGGAGGCGTCGGTCACGTAGATCACCGCGTCGTTGCTGTACTTGGGCTCGATCTTCACCGCCGTGTGCGCCTTGGAGGTGGTCGCGCCACCGATCATCAGCGGCAGATGGAAGTCCTGACGCTGCATCTCGCGGGCCACGTGAACCATCTCGTCCAGTGAAGGCGTGATCAAGCCGGACAGGCCGATGATGTCGCATTTCTGTTCTTTGGCGACTTGCAGGATCTTCTCCGCCGGCACCATCACGCCAAGGTCGACGATGTCATAGCCGTTACAGCCCAGCACCACGCCGACGATGTTCTTGCCGATGTCGTGTACGTCGCCCTTGACCGTGGCCATCAGGATCTTGCCCTTGGCTTCTGGCTTGTCGCCTTTTTCCAGTTCGATGAACGGGATCAAGTGGGCCACGGCCTGCTTCATCACGCGGGCGGATTTCACCACTTGCGGCAGGAACATTTTACCGGCGCCGAACAGGTCGCCGACGATGTTCATGCCGGACATCAGCGGGCCTTCGATCACTTCGATCGGGCGCGCAAAGGACTGACGCGACTCTTCGGTGTCTTCGACGATGTGGGTGGTGATGCCTTTGACCAGCGCATGCTCCAGGCGTTTGTTGACGTCCCAGTTGCGCCACTCTTCGGTCTCGGCTTCCTTGACGCTGCCGTCGCCCTTGTACTTGTCGGCGATGGCGAGGAGGGCATCGGTGCCTTCCGGGGTGCGGTTGAGGATCACGTCTTCGACGGCATCGCGCAGTTCCGCCGGGATCTGGTCGTAGATCTCCAGTTGGCCGGCGTTGACGATACCCATGGTCAGGCCATTACGGATCGCATACAGCAGGAACACCGAGTGAATCGCCTCGCGCACCGGGTTGTTGCCACGGAATGAGAACGACACGTTCGACACGCCGCCGGAAGTCAGGGCGTACGGCAGTTCGTCGCGGATGTAGGCGCAGGCGTTGATGAAGTCCACAGCGTAGTTGTTGTGTTCTTCGATACCGGTGGCCACGGCGAAGATGTTCGGGTCGAAGATGATGTCTTCCGGCGGGAAGCCGACTTCGTTGACCAGAATGTCGTAGGAGCGTTTGCAGATTTCTTTCTTGCGCGCTTCGGTGTCGGCCTGGCCGGCTTCGTCGAAGGCCATCACCACCACGGCGGCGCCATAGCGCTTGCACAGTTTGGCGTGATGAATGAACTGCTCGACGCCTTCTTTCATGCTGATCGAGTTGACGATGCCCTTGCCCTGGATGCACTTGAGGCCGGCTTCGATCACTTCCCATTTGGAGGAGTCGATCATGATCGGCACGCGGGAGATGTCCGGTTCACCGGCAATCAGATTGAGGAAGGTCACCATGGCCTTCTTCGAATCGAGCATCCCTTCGTCCATGTTGATGTCGATCACCTGTGCGCCGGCTTCGACCTGTTGCAGGGCGACTTCCAGGGCTTCGGTGTAGTTGTCTTCACGGATCAGGCGGGCGAACTTGGCGGAACCGGTGATGTTGGTGCGCTCGCCGACGTTGACGAACAGCGAGCTGCGATCAATGGTGAACGGTTCCAGGCCCGACAGGCGGCAGGCCTTGGGAATGTCCGGAATCTCACGCGGCGCATAGCCGGCCACCGCTTTGGCGATGGCTTCGATGTGGCCCGGCGTGGTGCCGCAGCAGCCGCCGACGATGTTCAGAAAGCCGCTTTGGGCGAATTCTTCGATGACCTTGGCGGTTTGGGCCGGCAGTTCGTCGTACTCGCCGAATTCGTTTGGCAGACCGGCGTTCGGGTGTGCGGAAACGTGGGTGTTGGCCTTGTTCGACAGTTCTTCCAGGTACGGACGCAATTCGCTGGCCCCGAGGGCGCAGTTCAGGCCGACCGAAATCGGTTTGGCGTGGGCCACGGAGTTCCAGAACGCTTCGGTGGTCTGTCCCGACAGTGTGCGGCCAGAGGCGTCGGTGATGGTGCCGGAGATCATGATCGGCAACTCGACGCCCAGTTCTTCGAACACGCCTTGCACGGCGAAAATCGCCGCTTTGGCGTTGAGGGTATCGAAGATGGTTTCGATCAGGATCAGGTCGGCGCCGCCTTCGATCAGGCCTTTGGTGGCTTCGGTGTAGTTCTCCACCAGCTCATCGAAGGTCACGTTGCGGTAGCCAGGGTTGTTCACGTCCGGCGACAGCGAGCAGGTGCGGCTGGTCGGGCCGAGTACGCCAGCGACGAAACGCGGCTTGTCCGGGTTCTCGAGAGTTTTCGCATCGGCAATCTTGCGGGCCAGGCGAGCGCCTTCTACGTTCAATTCGTAGGCGAGTTCTTCCATGCCGTAATCGGCCATGGAAATCCGGGTGGCGTTGAAAGTGTTGGTTTCCAGGATGTCGGCGCCGGCGTCCAGATAGGCCTTCTCGATGCCGCCAATCACGTCAGGACGTGTCAACACCAACAAGTCGTTGTTGCCTTTGACATCGCTCGGCCAGTCGGCGAAGCGTTTGCCACGGTAATCCTGCTCCTCGAGCTTGTAGCTCTGGATCATCGTACCCATGCCGCCATCGAGAATCAGGATGCGCTCTTTGAGGGCGTGCTTGAGAGCTTGAAGGCGAACGCTGCGATCGGACATTTGGACTACTCGGTAAGGCCATGACGAAGGGCCGGAATGATAACAAACCTGTGCGCTTTTGGAGCATGTGCGGGTTTTGCATGAATATCGTTCATGTTGGTGCGCAGGCCAGACCGGTAGAATCGCGGCGTTTTCTCATGATCAGGACCAGGGATATGTCGTATCGCGTCGTCACCAGCCTATTGATGCTGTTTTTAAGCGGGGGCGCCGTTGCGCAAGGTCCGGACATTTCCTACGCCCGGGACATTCAACCGATCTTCACCGAAAAGTGCGTGGCCTGCCATGCCTGCTACGACTCCGCCTGTCAGCTCAATCTGGGCAGTGGTGAAGGGGCGACCCGAGGGGCAACCAAGGCGCCCGTTTATGATGGTGAACGCAGACAGGCCGCAGCGCCGACCCGGCTGTTTTATGACGCCTTCGGCAAACGCGCCTGGCAGCAAAAAGGCTTTTATTCGGTGCTCGACGCCCAAGGCAGCCAGGCGGCACTGATGGCGCGCATGCTCGAGCTGGGCCACAAAACGCCGTTGCAACCCAATGCCAAACTACCGGAAGAGATCGTCCTGGGTCTGAACCGGGAGAACGTGTGCGCCATGCCGGCCGAATTCGACGGCTATGCCCGTTCTCATCCCAAAGAAGGCATGCCGCTGGCGGTCACCGGTCTGACCGATCAGCAATACCAGACGCTGCAACGCTGGCTGGCCTCCGGCGCGCCGATCGATGAGCAGGGCCTGGTGCCCAGCGCCAGGGAAGCCCTGCAGGTGGTGCAGTGGGAAAACCTGCTCAACGCGCCGGGCGCCCGGGAAAGCCTGGTGGGACGCTGGTTGTTCGAGCACTGGTTTTTGGCCCACCTCTATTTCAAGGACGGCGAGCCGGGGCATTTCTTTCAATGGGTGCGTTCGCGCACGCCGACCGGCCAGCCCATTGACCTGATCAACACCCGTCGTCCGAATGACGATCCGGGCACTCAGGTCTATTACCGTTTATGGCCGGTGCAGGGCGTGATCGTGCACAAGACCCACATCACCTATCCGCTCAGCGCGGCAAAGATGGCGCGGATCAAAAGCCTGTTCTACAGCGCCGACTGGCAGGTCAACGCGCTGCCGGGTTATGGGCCGGAACGCCGGGCCAATCCGTTCGCCACGTTCGAGGCGATTCCGGCGCAGGCGCGTTATCAGTTCATGCTCGATAACGCCGAATACTTCGTACGCACCTTTATTCGTGGCCCGGTCTGCCGCGGCCAGATCGCCACCGACGTGATTCGCGATAACTTCTGGGCGCTGTTCCAGGCCCCGGAGCATGACCTTTACATCACCGACCCGAATTATCGCGGCCAGGCCACGCCGCTGCTGGCGATGCCGGGGCAGAACGATGACGTCGGCAGTGTCCTGAGCCTGTGGCACGACTACCGCGACAAACGCAACGAATACGAGGCCCTGCGCCGGGACAGCTATGCCGACTTGCCAGCCCCGAGCTGGTCGACCCTGTGGGCCGGCAATGACAACGCGCTGCTGAGCATCTTCCGGCATTTCGACAGCGCCTCGGTGAACAAAGGGCTGATCGGTGAAGTGCCGCAGACGATGTGGCTGTTCGATTTCCCCTTGCTGGAACGCACGTATTACCAGTTGGCGGTCAACTTCGATGTGTTTGGCAACCTATCCCATCAAGCCCAGACCCGGCTTTACTTCGATCTGATTCGCAATGGTGCCGAGCAGAACTTCCTGCGCTTGATGCCGGCCGATTCACGGGATGGGTATCTCGACGATTGGTATCAGAACGGCGGCCAACTCAAGATGTGGCTGGATTACGAGTACATCGACAACGACAAACCCACGGCACTGACGCTGGACGAGAAGGACCCGAAACGCGATTTCGCCCTGCAATTGCTGGCCCGGTACGGTGAGCTCAATGCCAATCCCGACCCGATCAACCGCTGCGACGGTGCTTACTGCTCGCGACCGAACATCGACCCGGCATTGCAGAACGCCGAGCAGGCCCTGAGCCGCCTGACTTCGCGTCCGGCGGCGGGGATGAAGGTCATCGATCACTTGCCGGAAGCCACGATGCTGCGTATCGAGAGCCAAAGCGGCAAGCGCGAGATCTACAGCCTGCTGCGCAACCGGGCCCACAGCAACGTGGCGTTCCTGCTGGGGGAGTCGCGGCGCTATCAGCCGGGGCTCGATACGTTGACGATTTATCCGGGGGTACTCAGCAGCTACCCGAATTTCATGTTCAACATTCCGGCCGGCCAAGTGCCTGCTTTCGTTGATGCGATGGAAATCGCGAAGGACGCTGCCAGTTTTGAGAAAATCGTCGAACGCTGGGGCATCCGCCGCAGTCACCCGCAGTTCTGGCAGTATTTTCATGACCTGAGTCGCTATATCCACGACACCAACCCGGTGGAAGAGGGCGTGCTGGACATGAACCGCTACGAGAATCTTTGAGGTGCCTGCGATTCAGTGTGGGAGCGGGCTTGCTCGCGAAAGCGGTGTGTCAGGCAACATCAATGTTGACGGTGCCGCCGCCTTCGCGAGCAAGCCCGCTCCCACATTGGATCAGCGCATCTTTCCCGACAAAAATACTAGGACTTTGTGCGGCGCGATGATTGGCGTAAACTGCGTCCAAGCCTGCGAGGAGTTTCCATGACCGCTATTACCATTACCGACGCCGCCCACGATTACCTGGCTGATCTGCTCTCCAAGCAGAACACCCCGGGTATCGGCATCCGCGTCTTTATCACCCAGCCTGGCACCCAGTACGCCGAAACCTGCATTGCCTATTGCAAGCCGGGCGAAGAAAAACCTGAAGACACCGCGCTGGGGCTCAAAAGCTTCACCGCGTACATCGATCACTTCAGCGAAGCCTTCCTGGATGATGCAGTCGTCGACTACGCCACCGACCGCATGGGCGGCCAGCTGACCATCAAGGCGCCAAACGCCAAAGTACCGATGGTCAACGCCGATAGCCCGGTCAACGAGCGCATCAACTACTACCTGCAAACCGAGATCAACCCGGGGCTGGCCAGCCACGGCGGTCAGGTCAGCCTGATCGATGTGGTCGAAGACGGCATCGCCGTGCTGAAGTTCGGCGGCGGTTGCCAGGGCTGCGGCCAGGCAGACGTCACCTTGAAGGAAGGCATTGAGCGCACCTTGCTTGAGCGTATTCCTGAGCTCAAGGGTGTTCGTGACGTGACCGACCACACGCAGAAAGAAAACGCCTACTACTAAGGTGTTCGCTGCGACATAAAAAAACGGTGCTGTGGCGAGGGAGCTTGCTCCCGCTCGACTGCGAAGCAGTCGCAAACCAGCCGATGCATTTTTCCGTGATGAATGCGTTGGTTGATATTGGGACCGCTGCGCGGTCCAGCGGGAGCAAGCTCCCTCGCCACAAGTGCTTCAGGGCCTGTACAAATGCGCATGCCCCGCGCGATACAACGACGATTCACTGAAGTGATCGCTGCCCAACACCCGACCCACCAGAATCAACGCCGTGCGGCGAAACCCTTTGGCTTGAACCTTCCCGGCAATATCCGCCAGCGTCCCCACCACCCAGTCCTGATCCGGCCAGGTCGCCCGATGAATCACCGCGATCGGGCAATCGGCGCCGTAGTGCGGCAGCAGTTCGGCAAGGATCTTCTCCAGATGATTGACCCCGAGGTGGATCGCCATGGTCGCCCCATGCTGCGCCAGACTGCCCAGCTCTTCGCCGGCCGGCATCGCGGTCTTGTCGGCGTAGCGGGTCAGAATCACGCTTTGTGACACGTCCGGCAGGGTCAGTTCAGCACCCAAAAGCGCCGCGCAGGCGGCGGTGGCGGTGACGCCGGGAATGATTTCGAAAGGGATGTCGAGTTCACGCAAGTAGCGAATCTGCTCGCCAATCGCGCCGTACAGGCTCGGATCGCCGGAGTGTACCCGGGCCACGTCCTGGCCGTTGGCATGAGCAGTCTTGATCAGCTCGATGATCTGTTCCAGGTGCAATTCGGCGCTGTTGACCACCTGTTCGGCGCGGTGGCCCTCCAGCACGGCGGCGGGCACCAGGGAGCCTGCATAGATGATGACCGGGCAGCTACGAATCAGCCGCTGGCCTTTGACGGTGATCAGTTCCGGGTCGCCTGGGCCGGCGCCAATGAAGTAGACGGTCATCGTCGTTTCCTGTCAGAAAAGGGGTATGGGCACGCTTCAGATGAAGATTGCTCATGATCGAAGGCGGGGATTATCGGGGATTTTACGCGGCGCTGGCCAATGCGAGGGTGGCCTGGGCGTATTTTTGTCGTGGAATCAGCAACTTTGCCGGTGCTTGGGCCAATTGTTCGGCCAGTGCCAGCGCGGCACTTTCCGCTACGCCGTAACAGCCGGTGCGTTCGAACGCGATGTCCGAGTGATGGCTGAGTTGCGGTTCATAACCGGCCAATTGTTCGCTGCTGAAATACATTAACGGCAAGGCCAGCTGTTCGGCCAGTTCGATCAGGGCGGGTTCTTCGCGCTTCAGGTCGATACTGGCCAGGGCCTTGATCTCACGGAGCTCGATTTGATGGGCCTGTAATGCCTGATCAAGCAGCGCCCGCAACGTGCTGACGGGGCAGCCGCGCTGGCAGCCCAGGCCGACCACCAGGGTCGGCGCTGCGCTGACGTCAGTCATGCGCAATACTGGCCATCGCTTTTGCGGCGGAACAACCAGGCGCTGATCAGGCCCAGGGCCAGCCAGAACGCCATGTTGGTTAGCTGCGAAGCGATTTTGAACTGCGTTTCCAGAGCTTGCGGTGCCAGCATCGAATGGACTTCCGGCTGCGGCGCACCGATCACATGAGGCACAGCCAGGATTGCCACGCCGAGTACCTTCATCAGCCAGTGGCGGCTGAAAGCGACCAGCGCGATGCCGACAGCGGTGGATGCGGCGGTGCCAATCCACCAGATCTGCCGTTGCGCCAGATCTGCCGCGGCGGTGCCTGGCAGTTCAGGTGGCAGGCCGAGGGTTGGCGCCAGCACGAACGTTGCGTAACCCGCCAGGCCCCAGAGCAGGCCCTGAGAAGTACGGCGTGGAGCGCGCAAGGTGTAGAGGCCCGCCAGCATCAAAGCGAAACCGACCGATACCACCAGATTGCCGCCGGTGGTCGACAGCACGCGCTGCCAGCCATCTTCGGGCTCCCAGGCTTCGGCATCGTGGGTGTGAGCGGTGACAGCTCCCGCGGCATGCTCGTGGATTTGAACCGCGGCCGGCTCGGATTTTTCGTAGGTCTCGGCCTGCAAAATCAGCGGAGCCACCCAGAAGCTTTGCAGCAGGGTGAGCAGCAGGGCGGCCAGCAGCCCGGTGAAACCTGCGGTTTGCGCAATACGCTTGATCATGTCAGCAGGTCTCAATGGCACGGGAATGCGGCGCTGTGACGGGTATCGTGCGCGGCGTTGTGTACCGCTTCGATGTGCGAGAAACCGGCGAAATACACAAGGCTGGCGCCAAGGATCGACGCACAAAAAGCGGCGGTCAGGCGTTGGCTCAGGGTAGTGGTGGTGCTGATCGTGCTCTTTTTATCGGTGTTGCTGGCGGTGCTGCTGATGATCGACATGGCGCTTCCCTCTGGTCTGTCAGCGGGTGAATAGAGCGCATGAAAACCTCCGCACGCCGGGGCACGCCGAGATTTCGAACAGCGCCCGCCCACCGCGGGTTTGTTATTCAGTGAACGTAAAAGTCACTTTGTGTTGCGGGCCGGTCTCCGGGCTCGCGAGGGGCAGGGCTTGCGCCCAGACCTGCAAGCATCACCTTCCCATGCCATATGACGGGCACAGTGGATCTGACGCTTCACTCGCTTACCGTTGCGGGGGCAGCACCGGACTGACATGGCTTTAGAGTAAAGCACATGATTCACCGGTTTCCCGTTTCACCCTGTGAAGGGCACCCGTAACAAGGCGTGTAGGAGAGCATGGGCGGGGGTTGGGCGTCAATTGGCAAGGGTTCTCACTTGGATGCCCGCTGCTGACTGGCTCTTTGTAGGAGCTGCCGAAGGCTGCGATCTTTTGATGTTGCTTTCAAAAACAAGATCAAAAGATCGCAGCCTTCGGCAGCTCCTACAGGGGGGCGGCGTGCTCAGTGATTGACCCGCCCCCACACGATGCGTAGCCTTGCGCTTTCGAGGTTCTTCGGCATTTGCCGAAGCTAAGAAGGGAACGCGGTCGATGCCGCGGCTGCCCCCGCAACTGTGAACGGTGATGTTCGCTGCCACGCCACTGCAAACCCTGATCCATCAGGTTCGCGGGAAGGCGCAGCAAACGCCAGTCGAACGATTGGCACACCGTCAGCCAGGAGACCTGCCTCGACACAGATTCTCACTACAACCGGGCGGGGTGATCCGGTGGCGAACTCTTCCACGCGCGCATCCGCCGCTGCGATTGTCGTCCCGTATGCCCGCTATCTTGCCAAAGGGCATCCGATGAAAACACTGGCTAAACTCCCCGTCACCATCGTTACCGGCTTCCTCGGCTCGGGCAAAACCACCTTGCTGCGCCACATGCTCGACAACGCCCAGGGCCGTCGTATCGCGGTGATCGTCAACGAGTTCGGCGAGCTGGGCATCGACGGCGAAATCCTCAAGCAGTGCTCGATCGGTTGCACCGAAGAAGAAGCCAACGGTCGCGTTTATGAACTGGCCAACGGCTGCCTGTGCTGCACCGTTCAGGAAGAATTCTTCCCGGTGATGCGCGAACTGGTGGCCCGTCGCGGCGACCTCGACCACATCCTCATCGAAACCTCGGGCCTGGCCCTGCCAAAGCCTTTGGTTCAAGCCTTCCAGTGGCCAGAAATCCGCAGCGCCTGCACCGTTGACGCGGTGATCACCGTGGTCGACAGCCCGGCCGTCGCTGCTGGTACCTTCGCTGCGTTCCCGGATCAGGTCGACGCCATGCGCAAACTTGACCCGAACCTGGACCACGAATCGCCGCTGCATGAGCTGTTCGCCGACCAACTGGCCAGCGCCGACCTGGTGATCCTCAACAAGGCCGATCTGATCAGCGCCGCAGACCTGGCCCGCGTGCGCCTGGAAGTCGCCGAAGAACTGCCGCCAGCGGTGAAAGTCATCGAAGCCAGCAGCGGTCGTCTGCCACTGGACGTGCTGATCGGCCTCGGCGCCGGTTCCGAAGAACACATCGACAGCCGGCACAGCCATCACGATCATCACCATGAAGGTGAAGACGGCCATCACGATGACCACGACCACGACGCATTCGATTCCATCTCGATCGAGCTGCCACAAGCCGACGAAAGCCTGCTGATGGATGCGCTGACTCAATTGGTGGTCCAGCACGGCATCCTGCGAGTCAAAGGTTTTGCAGCGGTGCCGAACAAACCGATGCGCCTGCTTATCCAGGGCGTGGGCACGCGTTTCGACAAGCACTTCGACCGTCAGTGGGGTGCTGAAGAAGCGCGCAGCACCCGTCTGGTGTTGATCGGTCAGGGCCTGGACGCCGCTGCGCTCGAAGCGCAATTGCGCGCTGCGCTCAGCGTTTAAGCCATGCACCTGCTCAGGACCCAGCCCGGCGGTTTCGTGTCGGATGACAACATTGCCGACCTTGGACAAACCCCCGCCGAGCTGGTGATCCTGTGCAGCGGCGATTCCAGCCTGGCGTTGCTCGCCGAAGCGGCGCAACAGTTGCCCGACGATTACCCGAGCGTGCGCCTGGCCAACCCGATGCAGGTGCAGAACCACGCCTCGGTCGATCTCTATGTCGATGAAGTGCTGCGCCACGCCAAGGTGATTCTGATCTCGCTGCACGGCGGCATCGCCTATTGGCGTTACGGCATTGAGCGGCTGGTGGAATTGTCCGAGCGCGGTGTGCAGCTGATTCTGGTGCCGGGGGACGATCGCCCGGACCCGGAACTCAGTGACCTGAGCACCGTAACCGCGCAAGACCGCGACCGGCTCTGGCACTTCCTGCGTCAGGGCGGCATGGCCAACGCACTCGACCTGTTTCGCTGCCTCGCCAATCGCTGGCTGGATCGCGACTACTCATGGTCCGAGCCGCAAACCCTGCCACGCACGGCGATCTACCACCCGCACAAAAGCCCCGCTGAGTTGAGTGATTGGCAAGCCGACTGGCAAGCTGATCAGCCGGTGGCGGCGGTGCTGTTTTACCGCTCGCATTTGCAGGCGGCGAACACCGGTTTCATCGATATTTTCTGCCAGTGTCTGCAGGCAGCGGGGTTGAATCCGTTGCCGATTGCGCTGGCCAGTTTGAAAGAGCCCGGCTGCCTGACGGTGGTTGAGGACTTGCTGGATGAAGCCGAGGCGGGGGTGATTCTCAACACCACCGGTTTCGCCCAGTCCAGCCCCGAAGCGCCGCACCTGCGGCCGTTTCGCCGCAACATTCCAGTGATTCAAGCGATCTGCGCCCAGGACAATGAACCCGGTTGGCGCGCCAGCGAACAAGGCCTCGGTCCCCGCGACCTGGCGATGCACATCGCACTGCCGGAGCTGGACGGGCGGATCATCAGCCGGCCGATCAGTTTCAAGGACCTGGCCTGGCGCAGCGAGCGCAGTCAGTCAGACGTGGTCTGCTACCGGCCGCAACCTGAGCGCATGGATTTTGTCGCCGAACTGGCCCGGCGCTGGATCGATCTGGCGCGGGTGCCCAACGGCGAAAAACGCATCGCCCTGATCCTCGCCAACTACCCGACTCGCGATGGGCGTATCGGCAACGGCGTCGGCCTCGATACTCCGGCTGCGGCGTTGAACATCCTCCGAGCGCTGCACGCTGAAGGTTATCCGCTGCCGGCTGAATTGCCAGGCACCGGCACCGCGCTGATCCAGCAATTGCTCGGCGGCGTCAGCAACGACCTCGACACCCTCGATCAGCGTCCCTGTCATCAAAGCCTCGCGCTGGACGACTACAACCTGATGTTCAACGCGCTGCCCGAGGCCAATCGCCAAGCCGTGCTGGAGCGCTGGGGCGCGCCCGAAAGCGATCCAATGTTCCGTGGCGGACGAATGATGATTGCTGGTCTGCGCTTCGGCCTGACCTTTGTTGGCATTCAACCGGCCCGGGGTTATCAGGTTGACCCGAGCGCGGTCTATCACGACCCCGACCTGGTGCCGCCTCACGGTTATCTGGCGTTCTACTTCTGGTTGCGCAACACCTACGGCGCTCACGGCGTGATCCATGTGGGCAAGCACGGCAACCTCGAATGGCTGCCGGGCAAAGGCGTCGGGCTGTCGGAAAACTGCTGGCCGGATGCGTTGCTCGGGCCGCTGCCGAACATCTATCCGTTCATCGTCAACGACCCGGGCGAGGGCGCCCAGGCCAAGCGCCGCACCCAAGCGGTGATCATCGATCACCTGATGCCGCCGTTGACCCGCGCCGAAACCTACGGTCCGCTGCGCAATCTCGAATCGTTGGCCGATGAATATTACGAAGCGCAATTGCTCGATCCGCGCCGCGCCCGGGAACTGCAGCGCGACATTCTGCAACTGGTGCGCGACACGCACATCGACCGCGAACTGCAACTGGACGAGAAACTCGACAGCGATGCCGATGCAGCGATCTGGTTGCCGCGCCTGGACACGTACCTGTGCGACTTGAAGGAGTCGCAGATCCGCGATGGCCTGCACGTGTTTGGCGAGTCGCCGACCGGGCGATTGCGCATCGACACCTTGTTGGCCTTGCTGCGTATTCCCCGCGGAGATGGTCGTGGGGCGCAATCGAGCTTGCTGCGGGCGCTGGCCAAGGCGTTTGCGTTGGGGTTTGATCCATTGGATTGTGCGTTGGCCGAGCCCTGGAGCGGCCCTCGACCAGATGCCTTGTTGTCGATCAGCGATGAAGTCTGGCGCACGGCGGGCGATACCCGTGAACGTCTGGAACTGTTCGCCACTCAACTGATCTCGCTGAGTTTAAATACCGAGGTCGAGTTTCTGAACCCTCCCCAAGTCGAGCCAGGCCCCTGTGAGCGCGAGCCTTTGTGGCGAGGGAGCTTGCTCCCGTTGGGTCGCGAAGCGGCCCCAAAAAATGGGACTGCTGCGCAGTCCAACGGGAGCAAGCTCCCTCGCCACAAAGGTCCACAGGAGTCAGATTGGTCGGAAGTAGACGCCATCATCGACAACCTGCGCGAGGTCATTGCCCCGCGCCTGGACGCCTGCGGCCCAGCGGAAATGCGCGGCCTGCTCGACGCCCTCAGCGGCCGATTCGTCCCCGCTGGCCCGAGCGGCGCACCGAGTCGCGGACGGCTGGACGTACTGCCCACCGGGCGCAATTTCTATTCGGTGGACGTGCGCAACCTGCCAACCACCACCGCGTGGCGCATCGGCTTCCAGTCCGCAAACCTGATTCTTGAGCGACACTTGCAGGACCATGGCGATCACCTGCGGCAGCTCGGTCTGTCGGTCTGGGGCACCGCAACCATGCGCACCGGCGGCGATGACATCGCCCAGGCCATGGCGCTGATGGGCGTGCGTCCGGTGTGGGCGACGGGCAGCCAGCGGGTCGACGATTTCGAAATTTTGCCATTGAGCTTGCTGGACCGCCCACGGGTGGACGTGACCTTGCGCGTCTCCGGATTCTTCCGCGATGCCTTTGCCAACCTGATCCGGCTGTTCGACGCCGCTGTGCAAGCGGTCGCCGCGCTGGATGAACCGGACGATCTCAACCCGTTGGCGGCCAAGGTCCGCGCCGAGCGGCAAGCGTTGCTGGAATCCGGGCTGGATGAAGAAGCGGCGCGGCGTCAGGCCGGCTGGCGCATCTTCGGGGCCAAACCGGGTGCTTACGGAGCGGGCGTGCAGGGCGCCATCGACGGTCGCTTGTGGCAAAGCCGCGAAGACCTGGCCGAGGTTTACCTGAACTGGGGCGGCTATGCTTACGGCGGCTCTGACGAAGGCACCGCCGCTCGCGAACAGTTCGCCCAGCGTTTGAGCCAGGTGCAGGCGGTGCTGCAAAACCAGGACAACCGCGAGCACGACTTGCTCGATTCTAACGACTATTACCAGTTCCAGGGAGGCATGCTGGCGGCCGTCGAAAGCCTCAGCGGTGAAGCGGCGGCCAGTTACCATGGCGACCACAGTCAGCCGGATTTGCCGAAGATCCGCACCTTGAAGGAAGAGCTGAATCGGGTGATCCGTTTCCGGGCGGCCAATCCGAAATGGATCGACGGGGTCAAGCGTCATGGCTATAAAGGTGCGTTCGAACTGGCGGCGACGGTCGATAACCTGTTTGCCTTCGACGCCACCACGCAGTTGATCGACGACCACCAATATGCGTTGCTGGCGGATGCCTATTTGCTCGATCCAGCAACCCGGGAGTTTGTCCGCGAACACAATCCCCATGCCTTGCGCGACATGACCGAACGCATGCTCGAAGCGCAGCAGCGGGGGCTGTGGAAAGAGCCGGGCGAGTACCGCGAGGCGCTGGAGAATTTGTTGCTGGATATAGAAGAAGACGGGTAGCTGGCGAGCAAAGGACACCTGTGGCGAGGGAGCTTGCTCCCGCTGGGCTGCGCAGCAGCCCCAAAACTAAAACCAGGTTCTGTCAGGCACACCGCATTTTCAGGTTTACGACTGCTACGCAGCCGAGCGGGAGCAAGCTCCCTCGCCACAGAGTTATCACCGACCATGACCGAGATTTGAACATGACTGACACCCCACATTTCCCGCTCTCCGCCGTGGTCGGCGCCGATGACTTGAAGCTCGCGCTATACCTGACTGCCATCGACCCAAAAATCGGTGGCGTACTGATCGAAGGCCCGCGCGGCATGGCCAAATCCACCCTGGCCCGAGGTTTGGCGGACCTGTTGGCCAGCGGTCAATTCGTCACCTTGCCCCTGGGCGCCACCGAAGAACGATTGGTGGGCACCCTCGATCTCGACGCGGCCTTGAGCGAGGGCCGCGCGCAGTTTTCCCCCGGCGTACTGGCCAAGGCCGACGGCGGCGTGTTGTATGTCGATGAAGTCAATCTGTTGCCCGATCACCTCGTGGACCTGCTGCTCGACGTGGCCGCTAGCGGCACCAACCTGATCGAACGCGACGGAATTTCCCATCGGCATTCGGCGAAGTTTGTGCTGATCGGCACTATGAACCCGGAAGAGGGCGAGTTGCGTCCGCAATTGCTCGACCGCTTTGGCCTGAACGTCGCCCTCAGTGGCCACACCCCACCGGCCGAACGTGGTCAGATCATCCGTCGCCGACTGGATTTCGACAGCGACCCGCAAGGGTTCTGCGTCGAGTGGGAAAGTCAGCAACACGCACTGCGTGAGCGCTGCCAGAAGGCGCGCTCGGCACTGGCGAACATTCCCCTCGACGATGCCGCGCTGGCGCAGATAACCGAGCGCTGCTTTGCTGCCGGTGTCGATGGCCTGCGAGCCGATCTGGTCTGGCTACGTGCAGCTCGGGCCCATGCGGCCTGGCGCGGAGCGAATGCCATTGGCGAAGAAGATATCGACGCGGTCGCCGAGTTAGCCTTGCGCCATCGCCGTCGCGAATACTCGCCACCGGCGCCGCACCAATCCCAGGCACCGCAGCCGCCCTCGAACGGGCACGCCAATCCGAGCGAAGGTCAGGGCCAGTGGGGCGAAATGCCCGCCCAGGCGCTGCCGGTCGGCGCCCGACGTGAGGTGCCGAGCTGGCCAAAAAAGCCCTAGGCATTCGCCCTCGATCGGACGCGGGGGCGAATGCCAGACCCCGTGCAGGACGGCTGAATCACGGCAAACAGGGCAAGCGTTACGCGGCCCTGAGCGGATCGATCAATTGGCCCGGCACGTTGCTCAATGGTCGACCGCGTCAACGCGACGATGTGCTGTTTCACCTGCGCACCCGCAGCCCTCATGAGTTATGGCTGGTGATCGTCGACGCCTCGGCCTCGACCCGGCGCCATCAAGCGTTGAGCGATGCCAAGGGCTTGTTGGCACAACTGTTCGACGACGCCTATCGACAGCGTGCGCGCCTGGCGTTGCTGACCGCCAGCGGTCATATGCCGAAGTGGCAGGTGCAAGGGTTGAAAGCCTCGGCTGGCTTGCGCGACTGGCTCGACGGGCTCGGGGCCGGCGGCGGTACGCCGATGCTGGCAGCGTTGGGCGAGGCAGGGCTCTGGCTGGCGGCTCGGCAGAAGCGTTTTCCGGCAGAGCAGCAACGGCTGCTGCTGGTGACGGATGGACGACTGAAGGAATGGTCAGCGTTGCCAACACTCGATTGCCCGGGGCTGCTGATCGACATCGAGCGCGGGCCGATTCGTCTTGGCCGGGCTAAAGTGTTGGCGGCTCAACTGCAAACGCATTATCAACATATCGATGAGCTGTAGCAGGGCGAAAAGATCGCAGCCTTCGGCAGCTCCTACAGGGAGCGGGTACATCCGCAAATGATGGGTGAGTAGCGGGTACATCCGCGAATGATTGGCGCACATGCGGGTACATCCGCGTATGGCGGGTGTGCCACAATCGGTGTAGGAGCTGCCGAAGGCTGCGATCTTTTGATCTTCACAGGAGTGACCCATGCGCGTTCTAGCCCGCAACGATCAGGACGATTTCCGCGTCAAAGCCTACGCTGGCACCAATGGCGTGTTGCTGGCAATCGATCTGGCCGAACCCCGCCGCAAAGGCCTGCTGGGTTTCGCCATCGAAAAACAGCAAGGCAGCAAACCCTGGCTGTTTCTGTTCAACAGCCTGACTTTCCCCGGCAAGGCTCATACGTTCCCCCAGTTTCGCGCCACCCCCAGCGATGCCGCGCCGTTGCAGAAATTTCGCTGGGCCGATTACGCGGTCAATCCGGGCGTGACGATCCATTATCGAGTTCACCTGGCCTACGGCACCGCCGATGCGCCGCAGCTGGGTGAGTTTCTGGAGGTGACGCTCACAACCGACAATGGCCTTCCAGCGGGCCAGAGCGTAATCTTCAACCGGGCAGTGGCCGCGAGTCAGGCCTTCCAGCGCAAATTCGCCGACCTCGATGCGCTGCTCAGCGCCAACAAAAAACTGGCCATCGAAGAATGGCCCGACGCTGCGCGGCAATGGCTGGAAAATGGCCTGCTCGCACGTTTGCTGGGGTTTATCGAACGGGCTGAGGATGATCAGTGGGCGCTGGACATCGCGATCTATGAATACCAGTTGCAGGTGATCGTCGATGCGGTGAACGCCGCTTTCGAGCGCGGCGTAAAGGTTCGGGTTTTGTACCACGCCCAACCGGACGAGGACACCACCGCACTGAACGAAGCCCGCCTGGAAAAAATCCCGGCGGCGAACAAGCGCGGGCGGGTCACACACAACATCTTTCACAACAAGTTCATGGTCCTGAGCCGGCTCGACGCAGCGGGGCAGCATCAGCCCGAAGCGGTACTGTGTGGCAGCACCAATTTCACCGCCAACGGCGTTTATCGTCAGGCCAACGTGGTGCATGTGCTGGACGACGCTCGGGTTAGTGCCAGTTATCTGCAAACCTTCGAACAGGTCTGGGGCACGCCAGCAGACGTGGGCGCCACCCGGGAATGGCTCACGGAAAACAATCCGATGCAGCCGGAGCAGGCGCTGTTCGCCGGCTTCTCACCGCGCTCGGGCCAGGGCGACTTGCGTGAGTTCGTCGACATCATCAATGCTGCCAAAAAAGACCTGCTGTTTGTCACGGCGTTCGCCTTGCCGGACGAAGTGCTCAACGCCTTGCTCGGCCTGCCCCACGACGACATCTTGCGTTACGGCCTGCAAAACACCGTCAGCAGCATCACCGGTTTCCACGCTGATCGCACCGCTCAATTTGCCGCCACCGCGCTGCTCAATACTGGTCTGGAAGGCTGGCTCAAGGAAAACATGAAAGGCCAGAAGGGCAGACTGCTGGTACACACCAAAGCCATCGTCGTCGACTTTACCAGTGACAAACCGACGATCATCAGCGGCAGTCACAACCTGAGTGAGGCGGCCAGTAACGGCAATGACGAGAACTACCTGATCATCCGTGGCGACACCGACCTGGCCGATCGTTACGGGCTGGAACTGCTGCGCTTTTACGAGCATTACCGGTTCCGCTACTTCGCAAAAAAACTGGCGCTCAAACAGGTCCGACCGTTGGCAGCGGACGATAGCTGGACCGATGATTATTACCTCGAAGGCGATCTGCGCATGTTGTCGCGGTTGCGCTTTGCCGGACGATAAACAGCCTGGCGGGCTCCCACAGGGGACCTGCGGTGAATCCATTTTTTGTGGACGCCGCAGATCAAAATGTGGGAGCGAGCCCTGCTCGCGATAGCGGTCTGTCAGACGACTCAAACTTGACCCATCAAACGCACATGCAACAGCTCCTGCGTCCGAGGCGCAGTGCATAACGTGCTGAGGGTTTTCTGGCCTGTTGACGTTAAAGGAGGCAAGCAGGTGGGTCTACTCTCAGAAATTACAGGTAGGGCTCTGCTTCATTTTGAATCGCTATGGCTCCAGATGGGGTGCAAGTACTCGAACGTTGTGTCCCACGGTAGCGTTCTCTTATATGTGCGTTTCGTAACGCCTTCCTCGCGCTCACGCGCATCCATCTGATTCAAAACACTTTCCAGACTCCCTGAGATTCCGCCCACAACCTATGGCACACTTTCTGCTGTCTATTCCGTTGTTACATACCATGTTCCGGTATAGCGGAATTAACACAACTCTGGAGTGCTTGCCATGCATCGCCGACCTCCGTTGTTTAAAGCGTGTGTTTTTCTGTTCGCGGCTTCGGCCCTGTCATGGGTGTCGCCCAAACGGCAGACAGCAAGCTCGACAGCGTACTGGCCCCTTAAAAATTGATCGAGGGCACCGGTGAGAAATGGCTGGAACTGTTCGAACGCCCGCAATCGCCGCGTCTGGCGGAATTTGTCAAGAACACTCGCTTTTAACGTTTTCAATCAGGAGAAACACCCATGAGCATTACTCGTTACGGCACTGGCAGCACCGCCGCTGGCGGTCAGCCTCGCCCTTTCGCCCGCGCCGTTGAAGCCGATGGCTGGCTGCATGTTTCCGGGCAGGTGCCGGCGCTGGATGGCGAGATCATCACTGGCGGCATTGTCGAACAGACCCACCAGACCATGAAGAACCTGATCGCGATTCTCGAAGAGGCCGGCTATGGCCTGGAAGATGTGGTGCGTGCTGGCGTATGGCTGGAGGATCCGCGGGATTTCACGAGTTTCAACAAGGTGTTTTCCGAGTACTTCAAAAGCGAACACGCCCCGGCGAGGGCCTGCGTGCAAGCGAACATGATGGTCGACTGCAAGGTCGAAATTGATTGCATCGCGTACAAGAAAAAGGCCTGAACCGAGAGCGCGGCTGATTGGCCCTTGTAGGAGCTGCCGAAGGCTGCGATCTTTTGGCGCTTTTGGATGAGCCGCAAGAGCAGGATCAAGATCAAAAGATCGCAGCCTGCGGCAGCTCCTACGGGGGCGACTTTGAATGGGAACCACTGAAATGACCGAAGACACCATCAAGCGCCGGGCTCGCGGTCTGGACCGGGCGTTCGACATTCTCGATTTCCTCAAGGAAATCGGCCAGCCCCTGCGCCCGAATGAAATCGCCAGCGGCATCGGCAGCCCGAAATCCACGGTCTACGAACTGGTCGCCTCCTTGTTGGAACGGCGCATTCTTGAACCTGTGGGCAAGGACGGTCACGTTTACCTCGGTCGTCAGCTGTACTTCCTCGGGCAGGCGCATTTGCGCCATTTCGACCTGACCCGCGAGGCCGATCTTGCCTTGCAAGAGATCGTCAGCCAGACCCGTGAAACCGCGCAGATGTGCCTGCTCAACGGGCGCAAATACACCGTGGCGTTGATGAAAGAAGGCGAGCGGCATTTCCGCATTTCCTCGGACATCGGCGAGAACGCGCCAATCCCCTGGACCGCTTCCGGGCGCTTGCTGCTGGCGCACCTGAGCGATCAGCAGATTGTCGACTTGATCGATCCGGACGACTTCATCCTGCCTGATGGCGAACGTTTGCCGCTGGAGCGGTTTCTCGAGGAAATTCGCCAGGCCGGTATCGACGGGTTCTTTTCCTTCGACAGCGTCGCTGACACGTTTACCCATTGCTTCGCCGCCCCGGTTAAAGACCCGAACGGCGTGGCCATCGCAACCCTGTGCATCGTCGCGCCAAGGGCCGATGCGAAGAACAATTACAACGACTATCGTCGGGTGCTGATCGACAGCGCCAACAGCCTCGCCCGGCGTATCAACGAATAACAGCGGCTGCCAGCGGCCGCGAATGTGAGGAGCTCGACCATGTATTCCGCCAAAAATACTGCCACCGTGGAAAAGGGCTTTGCCCACACAGGCGCCAATCTTGTGCGCGACGTCAGCCTGCCTGCGCTGGTGCTGCACCGTGACGCGCTGGAGCACAACATTCGCTGGATGCAGGACTTCGTCAGCAACAGCGGCGCGGAACTGGCGCCCCACGGCAAAACCAGCATGACCCCGGCGCTGTTTCGCCGCCAACTGGACGCCGGTGCCTGGGGCATCACCCTGGCCAGCGCCACGCAAACCCGCGCGGCTTACGCCCATGGTGTGCATCGGGTGCTGATGGCCAACCAATTGGTCGGCACGCCGAACATGGCGCTGATCGCTGATCTGTTGGCAGACCCGACCTTCGATTTCTATTGCATGGTCGATCATCCGGATAACGTCGCGGACCTCGGCGCGTATTTCGCCTCGCGCGGGGTGCGGTTGAACGTGATGATCGAGTACGGCGTGGTCGGCGGGCGTTGCGGTTGCCGCACCGAAGCCCAAGTGCTGGCGCTGGCCAAGGCGATTGCGGCGCAACCGGCATTGGCGCTGACCGGCATCGAGGGTTACGAAGGGGTGATTCACGGCGATCACGCGGTGAGTGGCATCCGTGCATTCGCTGATTCTTTGGTGCGCCTGGCGGTGCAATTGCAGGACAGCGGTGCGTTCGCCATTGCCAAGCCGATCATCACGGCGTCGGGTTCGGCCTGGTACGACCTGATCGCCGAGTCTTTCGAAGCGCAGAACGCCGGCGGGCGTTTCCTCAGCGTGCTGCGCCCCGGCAGTTACGTGGCCCACGACCATGGCATCTACAAGGAAGCGCAATGCTGCGTGCTCGACCGTCGCAGTGACCTGCACGAAGGTTTGCGCCCGGCACTGGAAGTCTGGGCGCATGTGCAGTCATTGCCTGAACCGGGTTTTGCGGTGATCGCCCTGGGTAAACGCGACGTCGCCTATGACGCCGGTTTGCCGGTACCGTTGCTGCGTTATAAGGCCGGTGTGGTGCCGGCGATAGGCGAGGATGTGAGTGCCTGCAAGGTGACAGCGGTGATGGACCAGCACGCGTTCATGACTGTGGCGCCGGGGGTTGAGTTGCGGGTGGGCGATATCATTTCGTTCGGTACTTCGCACCCGTGCCTGACGTTCGACAAATGGCGCATTGGGTGTCTGGTGGATGAGCAGTTGAATGTCATCGAAACCATGGAAACCTGTTTCTAAGGTTTGAGACCGCGTCGTGGCCTTCGCGAGCAAGCCCGCTCCCACATTGGATCTTCAGTGTTCACAAGACCCCTGTGGGAGCGGGCTTGCTCGCGAAGACGTCCGCCCAGACACCACCGAAACACCAGAGACACCACATCAATGAACAGCATCAGCCCCCTCGGCCCCAACACGCCGCGCATCGCCCTGATCGGCGAATGCATGATCGAATTGCAGCAACGCGCCGACGGTACGCTGCAACAAAGCTTCGGCGGCGATACCCTGAACACGGCGGTCTACCTGGCCCGTGAGCTGGGCGATGGCGGCACGGTGGATTACGTCACCGCCCTGGGCGATGACAGTTTCAGCGACGCGATGTGCCAGAGCTGGGCCAGTGAAAATATCGGGCTGGACAGGGTCCAGCGTTTGCCCGGTCGCCTGCCTGGCCTGTATTGCATTCAGACCGATGCGGCCGGCGAGCGACGTTTTCTCTATTGGCGCAACGAAGCGGCAGTGCGCGACTGCTTCACCACCCCGGCGGCCGCGCCGATTCTGGCGGCGCTGCCGGATTACGACGTGTTGTATTTCAGCGGCATCACCCTGGCGGTGCTCGGTGTGCAAGGGCGGGAAAAACTGCTGGAAACCCTGATCGAAGCCCGGCAACGGGATGCGCGGATCGTGTTCGACAACAACTACCGGCCACGTTTGTGGGCGTCGATTGAAGAGGCACGGGCGGCTTATCGCAGCGTTCTGCCCTATATCGACTTGGCGTTGCTGACGGTTGACGATGAGCAGGCGTTGTTCCATTTTTCCGATTGCGCGGCGGTGTTTGCCGCTTACGAGCAGATGGGCACGCCTGAGGTGGTGTTCAAGCGCGGGGCCGAGGCGTGTTTGATTCGCTGTGACGGTGAGTCATTTGAAGTACCGGCGCAGAAGGTCGAGCGGGTAGTGGACACCACGGCGGCGGGGGATTCGTTCAGCGCGGCGTATTTGGCGTGTCGACTCAAGGGCGGTAGCCCGGTCGAGGCTGCCGAGGCGGGGCACTGGTTGGCGAGTCGGGTGATTCAGGTGCCGGGGGCACTCATCCCCAAGAATTGAAATGCAATCCCTGTAGGAGCTGCCGAAGGCTGCGATCTTTTGATCTTGATCTTGATCTTGATCTTGATCTCCAGCGATCCCGAAAAGATCAAAAGATCAAAAGATCAAGATCAAAAGATCGCAGCCTTCGGCAGCTCCTACATAGGGGCCCATCAATCTCGGTAAAACACCTGCACCAGGTGATAACCGAACTTGCTCTTGATCGGCCCATGTACCACCCGCAGTGGTTTTTTGAAGATCACCGCATCGATCACGCCGACCATCTGCCCGGGCCGTACTTCGCCCAGGTCGCCGCCGCGTTTGCCGGACGGGCACGTGGAGTATTTCTTGGCCAGCACATCGAAGGCTTCGCCCTTGGCGATGCGTTGTTTGAGCTGCTCGGCTTCTTCCGAGGTTTTCACCAGAATATGGCGGGCTTGGGCTTTCATTGGCAGTACCTTGCAACGGTGGTGGCTATGTTGGTGCCAGCGTGGGGCGCGCGATTATGCCTTAACTCAGTCCGCTTGGCCGATCATCGTGCGAATCTTGTTGGCCAACAGGTCAATGGAAAAAGGTTTGACCACCATGTCCATGCCTTCCTCCAGGAAGCCCTGGCGTTCGGCGGCTTTCTCCGCATAACCGGTCATGAACAGCACCTTCAGACCCGGGCGATGCTGACGCGCGATTTCTGCCAGTTGCCGACCGTTCATGCCCGGCAGCCCGACATCGGTCACGAGCAGATCGACCCGCAGGTCGGATTCCAGCAAGGGCAGGGCGGCCTTCGCGTCTTCGGCCTCATGAGCGTGATAACCCAGTTCATTGAGCAGATCGAGCACCAGCATGCGCACCGCCGGATCGTCTTCTACCAACACCACCGTTTCACCGGCCACCGCTGCCGGAGTTTCGCCGGTGAGCGGCTCCAGAGTGTGCTCCGGCACCGCGACGTGCAGCCGTGGCAAATACAGACGAACGCTGGTGCCTTGGCCCGGCAAGCTGTGAAGGCTGACGTGCCCGCCCGACTGCTGGGCGAAACCATAGATCATCGACAGCCCCAGGCCGGTGCCCTGACCGATGGGTTTAGTGGTGAAAAACGGGTCGAAGGCCTTGGCCAATACTGACGGCGTCATGCCAGCACCATTGTCGCTGACGGCAATCATCAGGTAATCCCCGGCCCTGACCGGTTCCAGAGGGGTGACGTCACTTCCGTCAAGATGAACGTTGGCGGTTTCGATCAGCAGCTCGCCACCTTCGGGCATCGCATCCCGGGCATTGATCACGAGGTTGAGCAAGGCGTTTTCCAGTTGGCTGACGTCAGTGCTGACGGGCCAGACTTCATCGGCCAGCTTTATTTTGAGCTCGATAGAGTCGCCCTTGGTGCGGCGGAACAAATCTTCCAGGGAATGCACCAGCTGATTGGCATTCAGCGGTTTGCGATCCAGTGACTGACGCCGGGAGAACGCCAGCAGGCGATGGGTCAGGGCAGCGGCGCGGTGAGCCGAGGACACCGCGGCTTCGGTAAAGCGACCGATCTCGGCGGCGCGTCCGTCGGCGATGTAGCGCTGCATCAAATCGAGGCTGCCGATGATCCCGGTGAGCATGTTGTTGAAGTCGTGGGCGATGCCGCCAGTGAGCTGTCCCACCGCTTCCATTTTCTGCGCATGCCGCAAGGCGTCTTCGGCGCGCTCACGTTCGAACATCTCGTTCTGCAATCGCTGGTTGGCTTCGGCCAATTGCTGAGTGCGAGCGCTGACGCGTTCTTCAAGGGTTTCGTTGAGGTTGCGCAGGGCTTCTTCGGTCTGTTTGCGCTCGGTCTCGTCGATCACGAAGATGTAAAAACCATTGACCGCACCGTCCGCGCCATGACGGGGCAGGTAGTTCATCAAGGCCTGACGGGTGCTGCCATCGCGGTGCGCGGCGCTGATGCTGAAACTGCAAGCCTTGCCTTTCAGCGCCTCGGCAACGTATTCGGCGCGCAGGGCATAGGCTTCGTCGCCCAGCACTTCATGCACGGTGCGGCCGTAAAGCTCTTGGGGCGTCAGGCCGTACCATTCCAGGTAGGCGGCATTGTTGAGGCGAAAACGCTCCTCGCTGTCGACATAACTGATCAGGATCGGCATGGCGTTGATGATCAGTTGCAGCTCGGTCTGGCTCTGGCGCAAGGCCTGCTCGATGTGTTTGCGTTCGGTCAGGTCGAGTGCCGCGCCGAGGAACCGAATCGGTCGGCCATGATGATCCTTGTAGCAACGACCCCGGGCAAACACCCAGCGCAATTGGCCGTCGGCTTGCAGCAAGCGATATTCCTCGGCGTACTCGCTGCCATGGGTGATGCAGTGCTTGATGCTGCGGGCAATCATCGCCCGGTCTTCCGGGTGCACGCCGTGGAGGTATTCGCTGATCGGTAACTGGTTGGCCATGGCCGGATCGACGCCATGCAATTGGGCGAAGTGGGCATCGGCGATGAAACGGTCTTCGCCGATGTCCCAGTCCCAGGTGCCGACGGCATCAGTGGCGGCCAGCGCCAGTTGCAAGCGCTGCTCGGTTTCATGCTGCGCCTTGAGGCTGGCGGCGGAGCGTTGTTCGAGTTCCAAAGCGATGCGGCGGCGTTCGTTGGTTTCGATGGCCGTGACCAGAATCCCGGCGACCTCGGCGCTTTCATTGCGAATGGGGCTGTAGGTCAAATCCAGCCAGAAGTCGGAATCTCGCCCGTCGCGCTGCAAGGTGAAGCGCTGTTCGCTGTAGGTCCGCACCTGACCCTGTAGGACGGCGCTGTAAATCGGGTCGGTAAAGTCTTTCAGTTCTGGCCAGATCAGGTGTGTCGGTTGTCCGAAAGCGTGAGGGTGCTTGCTGCCGGCGAGGAAGGCGAAGCCGTCGTTGTAGATCTGGGTGAGCTGCGGGCCCCACAGCAACAGCATCGGCATTGGCGAGTGAATCACAATGTCCACGGCGGTGCGCAGGCTCTGTGGCCAGTGATCAGCGGCGCCTAGCGGGTTGTTTGTCCAGTCCAGTCGGGCAATCAAGGCCTGGGCGTCGCTGGCGATCGGTGGTGCGTTCATTGCAATGTCCTGCGTCAGTCGGTGTGGCGGCGTCTACTATCCTTGCAGGGCGGTAGACGCTGGATGACCCAAATGGGGTCATTTTTTCAATTGAATGCTTCGCGGGTGTTTTTTGCCATGGAAATCGATGCACTGTTGCAGATTCTGGCCAGCCGTAATGGCTCCGATCTTTACCTGTCCACGGGCGCGCCACCCAGCGCGAAATTTGACGGTGTGCTCAAAGCCCTGGCCGAGCAACCGTTCAAGCCCGGAGAAATCGCTGCCATTGCCGCGTCCATCATGGACGCCGAACAGCGCCTGGAGTTCGATCGCGAACTGGAAATGAACCTGGCGCTTTCCCTGGCCGGGGTCGGGCGCTTTCGGCTCAATATCTTCAAGCAGCGCAACGATGTGTCGATCGTGGCGCGCAATATCAAACTCGATATTCCACGCTTCGAAGACCTCAAGCTGCCACCGGTGCTGCTCGAAACCGTGATGCTCAAACAGGGGCTGATCCTGTTCGTCGGTTCGACCGGCTCGGGCAAGTCGACCTCGCTGGCGGCGCTGATCGATTACCGCAACCGTCACAGCAGCGGCCATATCATCACCATCGAAGACCCGGTCGAGTTTATCCATCGGCACAAGAAGTCGATCATTAACCAGCGTGAGGTTGGCGTCGATACCCGCAGTTTTCATGCGGCGTTGAAAAACACCCTGCGCCAGGCGCCGGACGTGGTGCTGATCGGCGAGATCCGTGACCGCGAGACTATGGAGCACGCGCTGGCGTTTGCCGATACCGGTCATCTGGTCATTTCCACGCTGCATGCCCACAACGCCAATCAGGCGCTGGACCGCGTGATCAACTTCTTTCCGGAAGAGCGCCGGGCGCAACTGCTCCATGACCTGGGCAATAATCTCAAGGCCTTTGTTTCCCAGCGATTGGTACGCACCCGCGACGGGCAACGCCGGGCGGCGGTGGAAGTGATGCTGGGAACGCCAACCATCGGCGACCTGATCCGGCGCAATGAGCTTGGCGAACTCAAGGGGATTATGGAGAAGTCGTCAGAGGCGGGAATGCAGACCTTCGATAGTGCGCTGTTCGGGCTATTTGCCGAAGGCGCGATCGATGAGGCAGAGGCGTTGAAACATGCGGACTCGGTGAACAACTTGCGTCTGCGCCTGAAAATGCACGCCGAGGCCACGCCCGGGCCCCATACACCGCCAGGGGAATGGGGATTAGTGGACTAGCGCCGGCAACGACGATCAAATGTGGGAGCGGGCTTGCTCGCGAAAGCGGTCTATCAGCCAACATCAATGTTGAAGGTGAAATCGTCTTCGCGAGCAAGCCCGCTCCCACAATGGATCTACGTTTCAATCATTCAATTCAGGGCGGTCGCGAAACTGCTCCAATGCCTCGGGATTGGCCAGTGCATCGGTGTTCTTCACCTTCTGGCCATGCACCACATTCCTTACCGCCAACTCGACCACCTTGCCGCTGATGGTCCGCGGAATGTCCGTCACCGCGACAATCTTCGCCGGCACATGCCGTGGTGTAGTGTTGGCGCGTATTACCTGGCGAATCTGTTGTTGCAGCGCTTCATCCAGCTCGACACCGTCGCGCAATTTCACGAACAGCACCACTCGCACGTCATCCTGCCATTGCTGGCCGATGGCGACGCTGTCCAGAACTTGCGGGACTTTCTCCACCTGACGATAAATTTCCGCCGTGCCGATGCGCACGCCGCCGGGGTTGAGCACGGCATCGGAGCGCCCGTGGATCAACAGGCCACCATGGGGCAGTTGTTCGGCGTAATCGCCCTGGGCCCAGACGCCGGGAAACAGGCTGAAATAGGACTTTCGCAGTTTCTCTCCGTCAGGGTCATGCCATAAACAGATGGGCATCGCCGGAAAATGTCGGGTGCACACCAGTTCGCCTTTTTCACCGATCACAGGCCTACCGGCGTCGTTCCAGACTTCGACCGCCATACCCAGGCCCTTGCACTGTATTTCGCCACGGCGCACCGGCAGGACCGGATTGCCAATCACGAAGCACGAAACGATGTCGGTGCCGCCAGACATCGAAGACAGACACAGGTCGGACTTGAACGCGCGGTAGACGTAATCGAAGCTTTGCGGGGACAGCGCGGAACCGGTGGACAGCACGGTTTTCAGGCTGCCCAGGTCATGACTGTCGCAGGGCTTCAGGCCATTGCTTTGCAGTGCGGTGAGGAACTTGGGGCTGGTGCCGAAGACGTTGATGCGTTCGTCGTCGATCAGGTCGATCAAGCGCTCCGGGCCTGGATGAAACGGCGAGCCGTCGTACAGCACCACGGCGCTGTCGACTGCCAGGGCCGAGACCAGCCAGTTCCACATCATCCAGCCGCACGTGGTGTAGTAGAACAAACGGTCGCCGGCGCCGAGATCGGTATGCAGTCCATGTTCCTTGACGTGTTGCAGCAGTACGCCGCCAGTGCTGTGAACAATGCACTTCGGCACGCCGGTGGTGCCGCTGGAATAGAGGATGTACAGCGGATGAGCGAAGGGCACGGGAATGAATTGCGGCTCGCCGCCCGGGTCGTAGAAATCGTCCCAGAGCGTCACGTTGGCCTGGCTGTGGAAGTCTTCGATGCGCGCCTGGGGTCGTGCATAAGGCACAACGATCAACTGCTGCAAGGACGGCAGTTGCCCGAGGATTTCGTTGACCTTGGCGGTCTGGTCAATCTCTTTGCCGGCGTAACGGTAACCGGCGCAGGTAATCAGCACTTTCGGCTCGATCTGGCCGAAGCGGTCGATCACCCCATGAGTACCGAAATCTGGCGAGGAACAAGACCAGATCGCACCCAGACTGGTGGTGGCAAGCATCGCCACTAGTGTTTGCCAAGTGTTTGGCATGCACGCGGCCACGCGATCGCCGAGGCCGACGCCGGCGGCTTTCAGGCCGTTTTGAAAACCGGCGACCTGGCTTGCCAGTTCGGCCCAGGTCAGTTGTTCCCGTTGGCCGTTTTCGCCAATGGCCACCACCGCCACGGCGTCGTCGCGACGGCGCAGCAAGTGTTCGGCGAAGTTCAGCGTGGCGCCGGGGAACCACTGGGCGCTGGGCATTTGTGCGCCCTCAATCAGCACCGCGTCTGGCTGATCGTGGAAACGGATGTCGAAGAAATCGACGATGGCCTGCCAGAAAGCTTCGCGCTGATCGATGCTCCACTGGTGCAGGGCAGGGTAGTCGGCGATCTTGAGGTTGTGTCGCTGATTGATCGAGCGCCGAAAGGCCTCCATGCGGGATTTGCCGATGCGCTCGGTGCCGGGTTGCCAGAGGATGTCGGACATGGCTTGGCCTCTTCTGATTTATGCATAACACGCAGGCTTTTGTGGCGAGGGAGCTCTTGTGGCGAGGGGGCAAGCCCCCTCGCCACAGACAAGCCTCCCTCGCCACAGGGGTTACCGGTAGCTCACTGCGCCAACCACCCACCATCAATATTCCACGCGGCGCCACGCACCTGGCTACCGGCTTCGCTGCATAAAAACAGCACCAACTCGCCCAGCTGCGGTGGCGTCACGAATTCCAGCGACGGTTGCTTCTCGGCCAGCAAATCATGTTGCGCCTGCTGCGGGTCGATTCCGGTCGCGGCGCGATCATCGATCTGCTTCTGCACCAGCGGCGTCAGCACCCAACCCGGGCAGATGGCGTTGCAGGTGATATTCGTCGTGGCGGTTTCCAGACCAACCACTTTGGTCAGACCGATCACACCATGCTTGGCCGCGACATACGCCGCCTTGCCCACCGAACCGACCTGGCCATGCACTGACGCGATGTTGATGATCCGTCCCCAGCCCTTGGAGCGCATTCCCGGCAAGCTCAAACGGGTGCCGTGAAACACCGACGACAGGTTGATCGCAATGATTGAGTCCCAGCGCTCCACCGGAAAGTCTTCCACCGACGCCACGTGCTGGATGCCCGCGTTGTTGACCAGGATATCCACGCCGCCGAACTCACGCTCGGCGTACTCGATCATGTCGGCGATCTGCGCCGGGTCGCTGACGTCGGCGGGGTGATGGCCGACCTTGCCGCCGCTTTTATTATTGAGCTGTTCCACCTCGGCGATCAGCCTGGACGCATCGCCGAAACCATTGAGGATCAGGTTGGCGCCAGCCTTGGCCAGGCTCAGGGCGATTCCCAGACCTATGCCGCTGGTGGAACCGGTGACCAGTGCGGTCTTGCCCGAAAGAGTCGTCATGAATACCTCACACAATGCCAGTGGCGTAGAAAGTACCGATCACCACAAAAACAGCGAGTGTCTTGATCAGCGTAATACAGAAAATGTCTTTGTAGGCCTCGCGGTGGGTCAAACCGGTGACCGCCAGCAACGTAATCACCGCGCCGTTGTGCGGCAGGGTGTCCATACCGCCACTGGCCATCGCGGCAACCCGGTGCAGCACTTCCAGCGGAATATTGGCGGCATGGGCGGCGCTGATGAACGTCTCGGACATCGCCGCCAGGGCAATGCTCATGCCGCCCGACGCCGAACCGGTGATGCCGGCCAGCAGGGTCACGGTAATCGCTTCGTTGACCAGCGGGTTGGGAATGCTCTTGAGCCAACCGGACAGCACCAGAAAACCTGGCAGCGAGGCGATTACTGCACCAAAACCGTATTCCGACGCGGTGTTCATCGCCGCCAGCAGCGCGCCGCTGACCGCACTTTTACTGCCTTCGGCCAACTTTCTGCTGATCGTCTGAAAACTGAACACCAGCACCATGACGATGCCCACCAGCAAGGCTGCTTGCACCGCCCAGATCGCCGTCAACTTGGCGATGTCGGTGGTCACGGGGGTTGCCATGCCTGGCAGCGCGACGCTGTGGGTTTTGCCGTACCACAACGGAATCCAGCGGGTGAACAGCAGGTTCATCAGGCCCACCATCAACAGCGGCGACAGCGCGATCCATGGGTTGGGCAGCTTGATGTCCGGCGCGGTTTCCGGCTCGTTGCGCAGCGCTGAACCATACCCTTCACCGCTGCGCTGGGCCTTGTTGCGCTGGCTCTGCAGGAACAGCATGCCGGCGCAGAACACGAAAATCGTGCCGATCACACCCAGCCACGGTGCGGCCCAGGCGGTGGTGTTGAAGAAGGTGCTGGGAATGATGTTCTGGATCTGCGGCGTGCCCGGCAGGGCATCCATGGTGAAGGAGAATGCGCCAAGGGCGATGGTCGCCGGGATCAGGCGCTTGGGGATATTGCTCTGACGGAACATCTCGGCGGCAAACGGATAGACCGCAAACACCACCACAAACAGCGACACGCCGCCGTAAGTGAGCAGGGCGCAGACCAACACGATCACCAGCATCGCCTGACGAGTACCGAGCAAGCGAATGGCCGCTGCGACGATGGAGCGCGAGAAGCCCGACAACTCGATCAGCTTGCCGAACACGGCACCGAGCAGGAACACCGGGAAATACAGTTTGACAAAGCCGACCATTTTTTCCATGAACACCCCGGTGAAGACGGGGGCAACGGCGGATGGGTCAGTGAGCAGGACGGCGCCGAGGGCGGCGATCGGGGCAAAGAGGATAACGCTGTAGCCACGGTAAGCAGCCACCATCAGCAGCGTAAGAGCTGCCAAGGCAATAATCACACTCATGGTGTGTCTCCTTCGATTGTTATTTTTGTAGGGTGAAGCTTGTGGGAAGGGCTATAGCGAGTTTCGTGCCAGAAGATTAAGTCATTGAAATATAAGGTTTTATTTTGATTTTTTTGAATGCTATGAAGATTGTAGTCTCTATTTTGAGACGTGCGACGCCCAAAAAGATCGCAGCCTTCGGCAGCTCCTACAGGGGGACGCGGAAATCCACCGTAGGAGCTGCCGAAGGCTGCGATCTTTTGATCTTGAAAAATACATCTACCAATGGAGATCAATGTCTCTCTATGGAGACTCTGCAATCCCTAACGCCACCATCTTCTTGTACAACGTCGACCGCCCCAGCCCCAAACGTGCCGCCGCTTCGATAACTTTCCCGCCGCATTGCGCGAGGGCGGCTTCAATCAACTGCCGATCAAACCGTAAGCGAGCTTCACTGAAAGTCTCATGGGCAACCGGCTCGATGGCCAAGGGCGGCACACGCTGCACTGGGATAAAACTGCCAATCGCCGCGCGGATATCCGCCGCGTTCAGCATCAAATCATCACTGAGCAATGCCGCCCGTTCCAGCACATTGCGCAGTTCGCGGATGTTCCCCGGCCAGGCGTGTTGGCCCAACAAATCCAGGGCTTCGGGGTTCAGTTCGTGCTGGCTGCGCAGCTCTTCGAGAATCGCTTCGCTGAGGGCCGGCAGGTCGTCGAGGCGATCACGCAGGGGCGGGACCTGAATCGGCAACACGTTGAGGCGGTAATACAAATCGGCACGAAACTCGCCGCGTTTGATCGCCGCTTCCAGGTCGGTGGAAGTGGCCGCGATCACTCGCACATCGCTCTGGATTACTTCGTTGGAGCCCACCGGCTCGAATTCCTTTTCCTGCAACACCCGCAGCAATTTGCTTTGCAGCGGCAGCGGCATGTCGCCGATCTCATCGAGAAACAGCGTGCCGCCCTGAGCGATCTGCAACTTGCCGGTGCGGCCCTTGCGATCGGCGCCGGTGAATGCGCCGGGGGCGGTGCCAAAGAACTCGGCTTCCAGCAGCGACTCGGGGATCGCCGCGCTGTTGATGCTGACGAAGGCTTTGTGCGCCCGAGGCGAGGCGCTGTGAATCGCCTGGGCCAGCAGCTCCTTGCCAGTACCCGTTTCGCCGAGCAGCAACACCGGAGATTCGGCACTGGCGCTACGCCGGGCACGACGCTTGACGTCCAGGCTGGCGGCGCTGGTGCCGATGAAGTGGGCGAAGTTGTACTTGGTCTGCCGTGCCCGCAGCAGCGAGCGGGTGGAGGCGAGTTCTTCCTGCATGCTCAGGTAGCGCTTGAGCATCGGCGATAGGCTGCGCAGTTCATCGAACAGGGCAAAGCCGATAGCGCCAATCACTGCGCCGGCATCGTCGTGAATCGGCAGGCGCATCACCACCAGCGGTTCCTTGGGGGTGTCTTGCATGTCCAGCAGGATGGGGCGTCCGGTGCGCACCACCTCACGCAACAGGCTGCCAGGGATCACACTTTCACAGGCCCGGCCGATCGCACCTGCAGCCGATTCGAGACCGAAACGCCGGGCATAACGCTCGTTCATCCAGACGATGTTCGCGTCGCGGTCGACAATCACCGTGCCTTCGCTCGATTGCTCGATGATTTCGAACAGCGAACGGATCGCCAGGGTACGAACGCGCTGGTAGTCCTTGAGGCTTTCGGTGGTGTTCATCGGTGTCATATCCAGAATGTGTGGTGTTGTTATGGGCGTCTTCGCGAGCAAGCCCGCTCCCACATTTGAATTGAGGTGTTAATGCGATCCAATGTGGGAGCGGGCTTGCTCGCGAAGGCCACGACACGGTCCAACGACATGACGCCGATTATGCCCACCCCGGATGCGCCGCCGCCAACAGCTCTTTGGTGTAGGGATGCTGCGGCGAGTCGAACACAGCATGGCTCGCGCCGCTTTCCACCACTTTACCGTCCTTGATTACGATCATGTCGTGGGCCAGAGCGCGTATCACCGCCAGGTCGTGACTGATGAACAGGTAAGTCAGGCCGTATTTTTCCTGAAGCTGGCGGAGCAGGGCGACCACTTGTTTTTGCACCGTGCGATCCAGCGCCGAGGTCGGTTCGTCGAGCAGGATCAGCGCCGGTTTCAGCACCAGTGCGCGGGCAATGGCAATGCGCTGGCGTTGGCCACCTGAAAATTCGTGCGGGTAGCGATGACGGCTTTGCGGATCGAGGCCGACTTCTTCCAGCACCCGGATCACCTGGGCTTCGCATTCGTCCGGGGTGGATTGGCTATGAACCTCAAGGCCTTCACTGATGATCTGCGCCACGGACATTCGTGGGCTGAGGCTACCGAAGGGGTCCTGGAACACCACCTGCATCTTTTTGCGCCACGGCCGCAGCTGCTTTTGCGTCAGGCCCTCCAGGGCCTCGCCCTGAAAGCGAATGCTGCCTTGCGAATCGAGCAAGCGCAGAATCGCCTGACCAAGGGTGGACTTGCCTGAACCGGACTCACCGACAATGCCCAGTGTCTTGCCTCGCTGAACATTAAGGCTGATGCCATCCACTGCGCGCAGGTAAGTTTTACGCTGGAACAGGCCTCCACCGATGGCGAATCGTACCTGCAAATTATTCACTTCCAGCACATTTTCACGCTCATCCCGGGGCAAGGCTTCACCTTCCGGCTCGGCGTGCAGCAATACACCGCTGTAAGGATGTTTCGGCGCGGTGAACAGTGTCTCGCAAGGCGCCTGTTCGACGATTTCCCCGGCCTTCATCACGCACACCCGCTGGGCGATGCTGCGCACCAGATTGAGGTCGTGGCTGATCAGCAGCAGCGACATGCCAAGCCGCTGTTGCAGGGATTTGAGCAGCGACAGGATCTTGCGCTGCACCGTCACATCCAGCGCGGTGGTCGGCTCGTCGGCGATCAGCAATTGCGGCTCGCAAGCCAGGGCCATGGCGATCATCACCCGTTGCCGTTGGCCGCCAGACAATTGATGGGGATAAGCCTTGAGCCGCTCCTCGGGTTTCTGGATGCCCACCAGTTGCAGCAACTCGAGAATCCTTGCTTGCGCCGCTTTGCCGCCCAACCCTCGGTGCAGCAGCAGAGTTTCGCCGATCTGCTTTTCAACGCTGTGCAACGGGTTGAGGGAGGTCATCGGCTCCTGGAAAATCATCGCGATCCGGTTGCCGCGCAGCTCGCGCAAGACCTTGGCGTCGGCGCCGATCAATTCCTGCCCGTGATAGCGAATGCTGCCGGTGGTTGTCGTGCCGTTTTCAGGCAGCAGTTGCAGGATCGAGTGGGCCGTCACCGACTTGCCGCAGCCCGACTCGCCGACCAGCGCCAGGCATTCGCCGGGGCGGATGTCCAGGCACAGGTTGCGCACCACGGTCTGGCCGCTGAAGGCGACGTTGAGGTCACGGATTTCGATCAGGTTGTCACTCATATCAACAGTCCGCTTCAAGACCGAGGATCAAAGGCATCACGTAATGCCTCCCCGATAAACACTAATAAAGAAAGAATCAGCGCCAGGGTGAAAAACGCCGTCAGCCCCAGCCACGGCGCTTGCAGGTTCTGCTTGCCTTGACCAATCAATTCGCCCAGGGACGCACTGCCGGCCGGCATGCCGAAGCCGAGGAAATCCAGTGCCGTGAGGGTGGAAATCGCCCCGGTCAAAATGAACGGCAAATAACTCAGGGTCGCATTCATCGCGTTGGGCAGGATGTGCCGCACGATCACCTTGCGGTCGGTCAGGCCCAACGCACGGGCGGCTTTGACGTATTCCAGGTTGCGCCCGCGCAGGAATTCGGCGCGCACCACGTCCACCAGCGCTAGCCAGGAAAACAGCGCCATGATCCCCAGCAGCCACCAGAAATTCGGCTCGACGAAGCCCGACAGAATGATCAGCAGGTACAGCACCGGCAGCCCCGACCAGACTTCCTGCAAGCGCTGACCGATCAGGTCGACCCAACCGCCGTAGTAGCCTTGCAGCGCGCCGGCGGCGATGCCGATCAAGGCGCTGATGAAGGTCAGCGCCAGCGCGAACAGAATCGACACCCGCGCCCCGAAAATCACCCGGGCCAGCACGTCGCGGGCCTGATCGTCAGTGCCCAGCCAGTTGACCTTCGACGGCGGGCTCGGCGCGGGTTGATTGAGATCGTAATTGGGTGTGTCGTCGCTGAACGGGATCGGGGGAAACAGCATCCAGCCGCCGTCCTTATGAATCAGCTTCTGCACGTAATCGCTGCGGAAGTCGGCCCGGAACGGCAGTTGCCCACCAAACTCCTGTTCGGTGTGGCGTTTGAACGCCGGGAAGTACAGCGAGCCCTGATAACTGACCACCAGCGGTTGGTCGTTGGCGATCAGCTCGCCGCCCAGAGTCAGCAGGAACAGGCCGACAAACAACCACAGCGACCACCAGCCCCGGCGGTTTTTCTTGAAACGCTCGAAACGGCGACGGCCCAGCGGCGAGAGCTTGAACATCAGGCGTTCCTCGCGGCGAAGTCGATTCGGGGGTCGACCAGGGTGTAGCAGAGGTCGCCGATGAGTTTTATCAGCAGGCCGAACAAGGTGAAGATGAACAGCGAACCGAAGACCACCGGATAGTCCCGTGACACCGCCGCTTCGTAACTCATGCGCCCCAATCCGTCGAGGGAGAAGATCACTTCGATCAGCAGCGAGCCGGCGAAAAATACACTGATGAAAGCCTGCGGTATCCCCGACACCACCAGCAGCATGGCGTTGCGAAACACATGGCCGTAAAGCACCCGGCGTTCGCTCAAGCCCTTGGCTCGGGCGGTGACCACGTACTGGCGAGTGATTTCATTGAGGAAGGAGTTCTTGGTGAGGATGGTCAGGGTGGCGAAACCGCCAACCACCAGCGCCGTCACCGGCAGCGCCAGGTGCCAGAAGTAATCGGCGATTTTGCCCAGGGTCGACAGTGACTCGAAATTGTCCGAGACCAGCCCGCGCACCGGGAACCAGTTCAACGAAGTACCACCGGCGAAGACCACGATCAGGAACATCGCGAACAGGAACGCCGGCATGGCGTAACCGATGATGATCGCGGTGCTGCTCCAGATATCGAAATGGCTGCCATGGTGCACGGCCTTGCGGATGCCCAGCGGAATCGATACCAGATAAGTGATCAACGTGGCCCAGAGCCCGAGAGAAATGGTCACCGGCATTTTTTCCAGGATCAGGTCAGTGACCATGGCACCGCGGAAAAAGCTCTTGCCGAAGTCGAGGCGGGCGTAGCTCTTGAGCATCAGCCACAGACGCTCCGGGGCCGGTTTGTCGAAGCCATATTGCTTTTCAATTTCCTTGATCAGCTGCGGGTCGAGCCCTCGACTGGCCCGTGAGCTGCCATGCATGGTTTCGCTGGAACCGCCACCGACACTCGCACCGCCGATTCCCTGCAATTGTGCAATGGCCTGTTCCACCGGGCCACCGGGCGCGGCTTGGACGATGACGAAATTGACCAGAAGAATGATCACCAGTGTCGGAATGATCAGCAGCAAGCGCCGCAGTATGTAAGCCCACATCAGTGCGGCCCTCCGGGTTGGCCGCGTTTGATCAGTTCGGCGGTCATCTGTTCGTTGGTCAGGGGCGTGGTGCTCACTTCCCACCAACTCTCGATGGCTTCGTCATTGCTCGCTTGCACAGAAGGAATGCCGAAGCGGTTCCACCACACAGTCGAGCTGCCCGGCGGGTAATAATTGGGAATCCAATAGAAGTTCCATTGCAGGACGCGGTCAAGGGCATGGGCGTAGCGCAGCATGTCAGCCTGGGTGGTGGCGCGAACCAGGCCGTTGACCAGCGTATCGACCGCCGGGTTCTTCAGCACCATGTAGTTGTTGGAACCGGGATCATTGGCCGCCGCCGAACCAAAATAGTTGTACAGCTCGTTGCCCGGCGAGGTGGTGACCGGGTAGCCGGTGACGATCATGTCGTAATCCCGGGACATCAGGCGGTTGATGTATTGGGAGGCGTCGATGCGCCGAATATTCAGGTCGATGCCGATTTGTTTCAGGGTGCGCTTATAAGGCAGCAGTAAACGGTCCATGCCGTTCTGGCTGACCAGGAAAGTGAAGCTCAGCGGTTGGCCTTGGGCGTTGACCAGTTGATCGCCATCGGGTTTCCACCCGGCTTGTTCGAGCAAACCCAGGGCTTGCAACTGTTTGTCGCGAATCACGCCGCTGCCGTCGGTTTTCGGCGCTTCGAAGACCTGAGTGAAGACTTCGTCGGGGATCTGCCCGCGCAACGGCTCGAGAATCGCCCGTTCGCCAGCGTCGGGCAGTTCTCGGGCAGCGAGGTCGGTGTTGGAAAAGTAGCTCTGCTGGCGGATGTACATCTCGCGCATCATCTGCCGGTTGCTCCACTCGAAATCCCAGAGCATGGCCAGGGCCTGACGCACGCGCCGGTCCTGGAACATCGGGTTTTGCAGGTTGAACACAAAACCCTGGGCCGCTTGTGGTGCCTCTTTGGCCAGGTGGGCTTTTTGCAGGCGACCGTCGCTCAGGGCCGGGCTCTCATAGCCAATAGAGTAAGCGGTGGCGGAGAATTCGCGGTTGTAATCGTAGGCGCCCCCTCGCAAGACCTGACGGGCAACGTCGGTATCGCCGAAATACTCGATGCTGAAATGATCGAAGTTGTAGAGGCCGCGGCTGACCGGTAAATCCTTGGCCCACCAATCGGCGTTACGCTCGAAGGTGATGCTGCGCCCGGAGTCGACCTTGCTCACGCGGTACGGCCCGCTGCCCAGTGGTGGCTCGTAACCACCGCCGTTGGCAAAGTCGCGTGTTTTCCACCAATGCTCGGGAAACACCGGCAAGGTCGCGAGGTCAAGGGGCAGGGTACGGTTTTCGTTGCTCTTGAAGTCGAACCGAACGGTGAGTGGTGACTCCACTTCGACGCCTTTGACGTCGGCGAATTGCGTGCGATAGCGCAGGCTACCCTGGGTCATCAGCAGGTTGAAGGTGTAGCGCACGTCTTCGGCGGTGATCGGCTTGCCATCGGCGAAACGGGCCTTCGGATTCAGGTAGAAACGCAGCGACAATCCGTCGTCGGAACGCTCCATCTGTTGAGCGACCAGGCCGTAAACGGTATAGGGCTCATCCAGCGAACGCTGGGCCAGGGGCGAGTAGATCAAGCCGTCGATCTGCGTCACACCCGTGCCCTTGTCGATATACGGCAGCATATGGTCGAAATGACCGATTTCCATCGCCGAGCGACGCATCGTGCCGCCCTTGGGCGCGCGCGGGTTGGTGTAGGCGAAATGGCTGAAGTCAGCGGGATATTTCGCCGGTTCACCGTACACGGTCAACGCATGTTGTGGTGCAGCATTCACACCAGCGGCACTTAATAGCAGCGTCACGGCAGTGAACAACAAAGTGGGGAAAGCCAGTCGCATTGTCAGCCTTGGAGCCGGGTGGTGGATAACCACAATTTGTACGCTAGCGGCGCGTCCCTCGCCAGCCGTATCACGTAACGAAAACACAACGGCCCGCCAAAAGGCGGGCCGTTATGCAGCAAACTCAAAGCATTGATCAGTCCTGACGACTGGTCACTTCCAGCAGGTGGTAACCGAACTGGGTCTTGACCGGGCCTTGCACCACGTTGATCGGCGCGCTGAAGACCACGGTGTCGAATTCCTTGACCATCTGGCCCGGGCCGAACGAACCCAGGTCACCGCCCTGGCGGCTGGAAGGGCAGGATGAGTTGGCTTTGGCGACTTCGGCGAAATCGGCACCAGCCTCGATCTGGGCCTTGAGTTCGTTGCACTTTTCTTCGCTGGAAACCAGGATATGACGGGCAGTGGCTTTGGCCATGGGAAAATACTCCATTCAATGTTCAATAAAATGCGGAGCCTACCGGATTCAGTGGGCTATTTCTTCCTCAAAGTTCCGTCTGTTTCATGCCGCGTTTTTAAAGGCCGGCATTTCGCAAGCGTTCGGCATGTTGCACATACAGGGCAATCGGGTCGGTACCCCGACGGACCTGACCGGTCGTCTGGCCGAGGCTATCCAGATGATCCAGCGAATAATCCGAACGGATCACTTTGCCCAGATGGGAACTGAATCGACCGACCATGCCGTCATTCTGCTCGGCTTCGGTGGTGAAATAGTGGGAGAAGGCCCGCAGAAACCCATGCAGGGGATTGAGTGCGTGGAGTCCCTCATCGAGGATGTCCCCCTGCAAAATGCCGCTCCAGGAATAGTAGCGCACGCCATTGACCTGATCGCGACCCTTGCCCCCCCAGGTTTTTGGCAACCCTTGCGGGTACTTGTCGTTAAAGACGCCGACGCCTTCGGTGGTCAGTGCATTGAGCGCGGCAATGGCGTTTTGCGGCAGATGCCGATTGCCACTGAGCAATGACAGGAAATCGGCGAACAACGTGGCCACCGCTCCGGCAACGTGTTCCGGCAGGCGTCCGGGTATCAGCGCCTTGCGCAGGAAGTCGGCCAGTTCCGAGCCATGATTCGGCCCGCTGACCGATGTCACCGAGGCGACAATCTCGGGTGCCAACGCTCCCGCATAGCGTGCCGCCAGCGCTCCCTGACTGTGACCGATCAGGTTGACTTTGCTTGCACCGGTTCCCTGCAGTACCCGATCGATCTGCGCCAACAGTTGCTCGCCGCGGGTTTCATTGCTGTGGGTAGCCGACAGATGCGGGATGAAGACCCTGGCGCCGGCGCTTCTGAGGGCCAGTTTGACGTCATGGAACAGTTCCAGGTTGCCGATGCGATCAAAGCCGAAGAGCCCGTGGGCCAGCAGGATGGGATAGTGAGTGGTTGCATTCCGTAGCATGTAGATTCCTTTTTCGCAGTAGGTCAGGTGTGTGCTCAGGGGGCACTCTAAAGCACACCAGCTGCTCGCCGATGTATGAAAAAGCCGCTATAACCCGCTGAAAACGGAATAGAAAATGTACGAAAGTTCGGATGAGCATGAGGTCTTGGTCGGAATATCCGGACATCTTTTTGACGATGGTTGAGTGCTCCCTCGCAATGACCTACTTGTGAAGCGTCATTTTTCCGTGCAAGCCGACGCCTTTGCCCTGCATCACGAATCAGCGCCGTGAGGTTCAATAGGCTTCGTTCGATGCCGACTTTCAACCGGCATTTATTCCAAGGACTGGAGCGTATGAATGACTATTTATGAAGCGGCAAACCTGAATGTTGTAGAGCAATACATGGCCGCACCACGGCTGGACCAGGCGGAAAACGCCATGCTGGATCCATCCGAAAGAAAGGCCATTGTCACTGTTGCGCCTTATCAGGCCATGGCCTGCGGAGACAAGCTGGTCTTGTCCTGGTCAGGTATCGATGCAGAGGGTGTGGCGTATCGGCATGAAGTGTCGCGGTTCGTCAGCGAAGCCCAGCTGGACAAGGTCATTGTCTTTACGGTGTCGGACGTACACATCGCCGCACTGGACGGCGGTTCGCTCGAGGTTTACTACACGCTGTACAGCGCGCTTCATTGTGAACCTTTGGAGTCCGGGCGTTTACAGTTGAACGTCGGTGATGTCCGCTCGGATCTGTTGCCAGTGATTGTGAACGATGCGGTGGGCGGCACACTCGATCCGGACAGGGTTGCCGAGGGCGCGCGCGTTACGATCAGGCCGTATTCCCGAATGGAGGCTGGAGATCGGGTCTTGCTGTCCTGGGCCGGCGGTACGCCACAATCAAGCTTCAATGACACATTGAAAATCGAATCTTTCGCAGTGGGTGGCGAACTGTCGTTCTGGGTACGTCCCGAGTCTATTGCACCAAACCTTGGTGCAACCATTACGATCAGCTATTGCGTCGAGCAAGAAGGCCAAGCGCCTCGCTGCTCGGAGCCTGCACAGTTGTTGATCGGCCCTCTGGAGCGAGGACCGCTATTGCCGCCCTCTGTGCTGGAGGCCGATGAGGGATGGCTGGATCTGCAAGATGCGATCGATGGTGTCACAGTCGTGATCGACAATGCCCAGGCCGAAGAGGGGGAGCTGGTTTATCTGAAATGTGACGGGGAGCGTCTCAATCATCGCGATGATCGTGAGATCACGAGGGAAATGGCCGGTCAACCGCTGGTATTTATCGTTCCCTACAGGTTTTGGCGCGAACATCGGGATCTGACAGTCCGGGTAGCCTATTCGGTCGAACGTCTCGACGATGTGAGCCAACAGTCCGAAGTCACGTTGGTACAAGTGCAGTCGTAACCGGTTCAAGGCAACCGCCATCCAGTTTCGCTTGGAGAACTGGATGGCGGCTTACTGCTGGTCACTTCGGTTGTTGGGTACAACCCTGCGCACGAAGTTGCTCGGCTGCCTCCTGCAACAACCGTTCTGTCCCGGTCCAGCCGAGGCAGCCATCCGTTACTGACACCCCGTAACGCAGCGACGGGCTCAGCGCTTGGCAACCTTCGAACAGATGGCTTTCGATCATCATGCCAATCAACGATCGATCACCCTGCAGGCGCTGTTCAAGCACGTCGTTGAACACCGCTGGCTGACGCAATGGGTCTTTACCGCTGTTAGCGTGGCTGCAATCGACCATGATCCGCGCCGGAATCTTCAGCCGGGTCAAATCGCTGTGCACTTGAGCGATGCTGTCACGGTCGTAGTTCGGCCCGCGATGGCCGCCACGCAATACCAAGTGGGTATCGGCGTTGCCCGGTGTCTGGATAATTGCAGGGTGCCCCTGGCTATCGACACCAAAATGACGATGCGGATGGGCGGCCGAGCGCATGGCGTCGCTGGCGACGGCCACACCGCCGTCGGTGCCATTCTTGAACCCTACCGGCATGCTCAAGCCGCTGGCCATTTCCCGGTGGATCTGTGATTCGGTGGTACGGGCGCCAATCGCGACCCAGCTCAGCAGGTCGTCGAAGTAGCCGGCGGCCATCGGTTGCAGCAGCTCGGTGGCAACGGGTAAGCCCAGCTGGAGCATTTCGCGCATTAATTCGCGAGACAGCGTCAAACCGCCGGCCATGTCGTCGCTGCCATCCAGGTGCGGGTCGTAGGCCAGGCCTTTCCATCCCACCGTGGTGCGGGGTTTTTCGACATAGGCGCGCATCACCAGCAGCATCTCGTCGCTGACTTCGTCGGCCAGGCGGGCAAGGTGTGCGGCGTATTCGAGGGCGGAGCGGGGATCGTGAATCGAGCACGGACCGACGATGACCAGCAGACGGGAGTCTTCACCGTTGAGGATCGCGCGAACCGCTTGACGGTGGGCGGCGACTTGCTGGGTCAGGGCGTTGCTGAGGGGTAATTGCTGTTTGAGCTGCAATGAGCTGGGCAGACGCAAGGTCAGCGCCTCATTGGCAGGGTTCAAAGTGGACAGCGGCAGAGCAGAGACGGACGAGTTCATATTCGGGCTTCCTGGGCTGGCGGCGGGTTCGTTCCCGCGCGCTCGGCCCTACTGGGGTGTTCGACAATTGGCCGGATTGGCTGCGTGTGTGTGCTTGCCACCTGTGGGTGACCGATCGGAGGCGGCAGGCTGTCCCGAGCGGAGGCTGGTAAATCGCCAGGCGGTAAAACTGTCGTGACGGTAATAAGTGGCGTAGTTCATGTCGTGAATCCTCAAATTGTCTGGTGTGACGCTAAAAATGTTCAGGGCTGAAAAAACAAAACCCCCGGTCGGGAGGCCGACCGGGGGTTGAGAATTCTCTGGTGGCGACCCGTTTTAAGTGGGCGCCATGTGGGTATCAGGCGCGCCAGTGGCTAAACCAATACCCAAAATAAAAGCTGACCGAAGCACAAACGTCATTCGCCCGGGCAGCCGCAACCGAGCGCGGGGCGCTGGCGGTACGAAGCTGTGAGAGGGCGTTGAGCATGGTCTGTCTCCGATGAATGAGCCGAGCTTACTAGAGGCCGGTACGCGGATTCAATCAGAAAATGCTATCGATGATCACGGGCTTGTCTATCGCTTGAGTACGTCGGGGGTTGTGACACACTTTGCGCTGCGCCCAACAACCACAATGCCACAAGGACGAACCATGACGACACTGACCATTGCCGCCGCTCAATCGATCTCCATCGCCGGTGATCTTGCCGCCAATATGGCTTGGCATCAGCGCTTCATGCAGGTTGCTGCGGAGCAGGGCGTGCAATTGCTGGTGTTTCCGGAACTGTCACTGACCGGGTACGAACGCGGCCTGGCGGCGGACCTGGCCGTAGCACCAGACGCCGGGGTGCTGCAACCGCTGCGCGATTTCGCGCGGGAAGTCGGTGTGACCAGTGTCGTCGGGATGCCGATTCGTCTGTCGGACGATTCGCCGGTATTGATCGGAGCTCTGGTATTGGGCGCCGATGGTTCGCTTGGGGTTTACAGCAAGCAGCATCTGCACCCGGGCGAGGAGGTGGCGTTTGCTCCGGGAACGGGCGGTTCGACATTAAAGATCGGCACCGATACCGTCGCGCTGGCGGTCTGCGCCGATTTTTCTCACGCCAGTCACGCGGCAGCCGCGGCACGGCTGGGTGCTGATCTTTATGCCGCGGGTGTGTTGATCACAGAAAACGGCTACGCTCCGGATACCGCGCTATTGCAAGACTATGCTTGCACTCATTCGATGGCGGTTCTGATGGCCAATCATGGTGGCGCAACGGGTGGCTGGGAGTCTGCAGGGCGCAGTGCAATCTGGGCGGAGGACGGAACGTTGATTGCAGCGGCGCCGGGTATAGGCAGCCTTATGGTTGTTGCTCGCCGCAATGCTGATGGCTGGAAAGGGCAAATCGTGGCTGTGGCGGAGGCTTGAATGGGTTTCGAATTGCGTCCGGCAACGTCCAGGGACCTGGATTTTGCCCGTGACCTGACGTGTCGAAATATGCTTCGCTACTACATTCAACATGAGCTGTTGTGGCTGGACGAGGCCTTCGATGTCGCCTGGGAGGGACGCGAAAACTGGTTGATCGTACGTGATGACACGCTGATGGGTTATGTCAGCCTGAGCCGTGACGCCAGAGCCTTGTATATCCGCGAATTGCATATGCTTGAAGCGTACCAGGGGCAGGGCGCCGGTTCTTGGGTGATCGATCAGGTATTCGCCATGGCGTGCAAGGAACGACGTCCGGCATTGCGTCTGACCGTCTTTGAAAATAATCCGGCAAAAAAGCTTTACGAAAGAAAAGGCCTGAAGGTGGTCGGCAAAGACCAGTGTTTCCTGAGAATGCAGCGTGATATCAATGAACTGCATCGCTGAAACACACTGGCGGCAAGCCTCGCAAGAAGATTTGACACTTTTTAAATGCTGCTTTGCGCTAGGTCTGCCAGTTGCTTTTTGCTAAGGTGTCCGACAACCCAATAAGACCAATTCGCGAGGTGTCTGCTTGATTAGGGTGCTAGTAGTCGATGACCATGATCTCGTTCGTACAGGCATTACACGAATGCTGGCTGACATCGATGGCCTGCAAGTAGTCGGTCAGGCCGAGTCAGGGGAGGAATCCCTGCTTAAAGCGCGTGAGTTGAAACCCGATGTGGTGCTGATGGACGTCAAGATGCCCGGGATCGGCGGTCTTGAAGCCACGCGCAAATTACTGCGCAGTCATCCAGACATCAAAGTTGTCGCGGTCACCGTGTGCGAAGAAGATCCGTTTCCTACCCGGCTGTTACAGGCAGGTGCCGCCGGTTACCTGACCAAGGGCGCCGGATTGCCGGAAATGGTTCAGGCCATCCGCCTGGTGTTTGCCGGGCAACGCTATATCAGCCCGCAGATTGCCCAGCAACTGGCGATCAAGTCGTTCCAGCCAACCAATGATTCACCCTTCGACGCCTTGTCGGAGCGGGAAATCCAGATTGCGTTGATGATTGTCGGCTGTCAGAAGGTGCAGATCATTTCCGACAAACTGTGTCTGTCGCCAAAAACAGTGAATACCTACCGTTACCGTATTTTCGAGAAGCTTTCGATCAGCAGCGATGTCGAATTGACGCTGCTGGCGGTTCGTCACGGCATGGTTGATGCCAGCCTCTGAAAAATGACTGAAACTTTCGATCCAAGTGCTTTTCTGTCGACGGTCAGCGGGCGACCAGGTGTCTATCGCATGCTCGACAGCGAGGCGCGCCTGCTTTATGTCGGCAAAGCGAAAAATCTCAAGAAGCGTTTGGCGAGCTACTTCCGCAAAACAGGTCTTGCCCCCAAGACCGCTGCACTGGTAGGGCGTATCGCCCAGGTCGAAACCACCATCACGGCCAACGAAACCGAAGCCTTGCTGCTTGAGCAGACGCTCATCAAGGAATGGCGTCCGCCGTACAACATCCTGCTGCGCGACGACAAATCCTACCCTTATGTCTTTCTCTCGGATGGCCAGTTCCCACGTTTGAGCATTCATCGCGGGGCAAAAAAGGCCAAGGGCAAATATTTCGGCCCTTATCCCAGCGCGGGTGCGATTCGCGAAAGCCTGAGCCTGCTGCAAAAGGCATTTTTCGTTCGTCAGTGTGAAGACAGTTTTTACAAGAACCGCGCTCGACCTTGTCTGCAATACCAGATCAAACGCTGCAAGGCGCCGTGTGTGGGGCTGGTGGAGCCCGAGGTGTATGCCGAAGATGTACGCCATTCGGTGATGTTTCTTGAAGGGCGCAGCAACGCTCTGGCGGATGAGTTGTCTGCGGCCATGGAGGAGGCGGCGGTCAACCTCGAATTCGAGCGCGCCGCCGAATTGCGTGATCAGATCTCATTGCTGCGTCGGGTCCAGGACCAGCAGAGCATGGAAGGTGGGACGGGCGATGTCGATGTGATTGCGGCGTTCGTCAATCCAGGTGGCGCCTGCGTGCACTTGATCAGCGTGCGCGGTGGTCGGGTGTTGGGGAGCAAGAACTTCTTTCCGCAGGTGGGTATTGAGGAAGACGTTTCTGAAGTCATGGCAGCGTTTCTCGGCCAATACTTCATCAGCAGTCCTGAACGGGACTTGCCGAGCGAGCTGATCGTCAACGTGGTTCACGAAGACTTCCCGACCCTTATCGCAGCCATCGAAGCGCTGCGCGGTCGAGAATTGACCATCAGCCATCGAGTACGCGGCACCCGCGCGCGCTGGCAGCAATTGGCAGTCACTAATGCCGAGCAAGCGCTGGGTGCACGTCTGGCTAACCGGCAACACGTTGCGGCCCGTTTCGATGCGCTGGCCGAAGTGCTGAACCTGGACGAGCCGCCGCAACGTCTTGAGTGTTACGACATCAGCCATTCCAGCGGCGAGGCCACCGTGGCGTCCTGCGTGGTGTTCGGCCCGGAAGGCCCGATCAAGTCCGACTACCGCCGCTATAACATTGAAGGCGTTACCCCGGGCGATGACTATGCCGCGATGCACCAGGCCTTGACCCGGCGCTTCAGTAAATTGAAGGACGGCGAGGGCAAGTTGCCGGACATCCTGCTGGTCGACGGCGGTAAAGGTCAGCTATCCATGGCCCGTGATGTGCTTAACGAACTGGCTGTGCCCGACCTGATTTTGCTGGGTGTGGCCAAGGGCGCGACGCGCAAGGCCGGTTTTGAAACCCTGTACCTCAACGACGCAGCTCATGAGTTCACCTTGCGCGGCGATTCCCCCGCGCTGCATTTGATTCAGCAGATACGCGACGAAGCGCACCGTTTCGCCATTACGGGGCATCGCGCACGTCGTGGCAAAACTCGCCGCACGTCTACACTTGAGGGCGTTGCCGGTGTCGGCCCGACACGTCGGCGCGATTTGTTAAAACATTTTGGTGGATTGCAGGAGCTGTCTCGTGCCAGCATCGAAGAGATCGCCAAAGCACCCGGAATCAGCAAAAAGCTCGCAGAGTTGATTTATGCAAATCTGCACAGCGAGTAGAATGCCCAACTCACCTCGTAGCCAGTTGTGCCGATGAATATCCCTAATCTGATTACCGTTCTACGCGTCCTGCTCATCCCGATCTTCATTTTGCTGTTTTACTTGCCTTACCATTGGAGCTATCTGGCATCTGCCTCGGTTTTCGCCTTTGCCGCCGCGACCGACTGGCTGGACGGGTATCTTGCCCGTCGTCTGGAACAAAGCACACCGTTCGGGGCCTTCCTCGATCCTGTTGCAGACAAGCTGATGGTCGCCGTTGCACTGGTTCTGCTGGTGCAAGAGCATGGCAATCTGTGGCTCACACTGCCGGCCGCCGTGATCATCGGTCGCGAAATTGTTGTCTCGGCACTGCGCGAGTGGATGGCCGAACTCGGTGCCCGTGCCCATGTAGCGGTGTCGAACCTGGGTAAATGGAAAACTGCCGCGCAAATGCTGGCGCTGGTGATCCTGCTGGCCAACCCTTCGGACTTCAGCTTCTGGGTCCTGATGGGTTACGCCTTGTTGCTGGTGTCCGCAGGCCTGACGTTGTGGTCCATGGTCCAATACTTGCGGGCTGCCTGGCCGCATCTGAAGACGGACGTGGAAAAGAAATAAACTTTTTTGAATCAAGGGGTTGACGGGGGATGTGGATTCTATAGAATGCGCCTCACCAAGACGCGGGAATAGCTCAGTTGGTAGAGCACGACCTTGCCAAGGTCGGGGTCGCGAGTTCGAGTCTCGTTTCCCGCTCCAAATATTGCGCTACAGAGTTCCACTGAATTCTGTAAGCGATTGAAATCAGGACCTTCGGGTCCTTTTTTCGTTCCTGCGGGAACCACTGAAATTCAGCGCCACCCAGTGCTTTTAAGTCCTGAATTGAGTCTCGAATGAGAGTCTTGAATTCGGATTGGGGGGCTTGACCAAAATTCCGCGTCGTACCTTGATGTGGTAGCGCTTCCCAAGCCCCTCACGCAATCCCTTTCTCCGGATATCAATCCAACTGATGCCGATAAGGCAAGTCCGGCCCGGTCTTGCCGCAGGTCAGGGCGGCGGCACTGACGGCGAAGGTGAGCATCGCGTCGATCTGTTCGCGACTCAAGCGCTGCAAACCCTCCACCGAATCCAGCTGCTGTTCGGTCAGCCAGGCGATCAACGCCGCTTGGAAGGTGTCGCCGGCGCCCACGGTATCAGCCATCACCACCGCGCAGGCCGGTGCCGACCAACTGCCATGGCGGCGGCTGAATACCGTTGCTCCCTGGCCGCCACGGGTGAGGAATACCAGCTGGCAGCGGTGTTCCAGCCAGCCATGGATCACGCTCTGCGGATCACGCTCGGGGTAGAGCAGGTTCAGGTCCTCGTCGCTGACCTTGATCAGATCGGCATGCTCGACCAGAGTGTTGATGCGTTCGCGCCACAGTTCGATATTCGGTTCTGGGTTGAGTCGCACGTTGGGGTCGAGGCTGATCAGGCGTTTGCCGCTTTCCCGGCGGACCAGGGCCAGCAGGGTGTCGGCAATCGGCTGCACCACCAGCGAGAACGAGCCGATATGCAACCCACGCACCTCAGCGCCTAACTCAGGTAAATGCCCCGGCAACAGCTGGCGATCGGCACAGCCTTCGCCTCGGAAGCTGTAATGCGGCGAGCCGTCGGCACCGACGGCGACCATCGCCAGGGTGGTCGGTGCGTCGAAGTCCTGCAGGTAGTCCGGGCGCACGCCTTCCTCCTGCAGCACTTGCTGTAAACGCCGGCCGAGGTAGTCGCTGGACAGCCCGGCGAACAGCGCGACGTCGATGCCCAGACGGCGCAAGCCGACGGCGACGTTGAACGGCGAACCACCGGCAATTGCTTTGTAATTCACTTTTGAAGCTTGAGCGTTGACGTCGTTTTCACTGAAGAAGTCGAACAGCGCTTCACCACATACCAGATACATAGTCATTCGCTCTTTAAAGGTTCGCTACAAGTTGTTGATAGCGTTCGTAGGCCTGTGAGCGTTAAAAAGCTAGCCAAGCAAAGCTGAACGCGTGATTCTTTCTCAAAAGAGAGGAATTGGGATCTTAATTTGTGATCGTGAAGTCAGCGATATTGCTGGCCGCAATCACAATGTCGGCATTCGGAAGGTCGTTGCGATGAACCTTTTCATAGGAAGTAGCCTCATCGAAACCCAATGATCGCCATCGATCAAGCAGGCGCGCTTCCAGGGTTTCGCGGTCAGCCTGCAGCATTATGGTGGCGTCAAAACAGTCTATTAAGGACGACCATGGGGCGAGATCTAATAGAAGGTAGTTTCCTTCCACGATGAGATATTTCACGTCAGAGGAAATCAATTGTCCTGCAGCACGGGATATCTCCAGAATTCGATCGAATACCGGAACGGCAACCGCTGGTTCATTGTTCGCGCGAAGCCGTAGCAGCAGACTCCTGAAGCCACCCACATCGAATGTATCAGGTGAGCCCTTACGGTCTAATAGGTTCAAGGATCCAAGAACCGCGTCATCGTAATGAAAGCCATCCCCGGGAACGACAGCGGCGCTCCCCGGCATAACGTTATTAAGAGCCTCTACCAAGGCTTGAGAGACGGTGGACTTACCGGCACCAGGCGGCCCCGCTAGCGCAACGACAATTCGATTACCAGACAGAGCCTTAACGTAGTTGAGTAGCTCTGTGCTTACTATTGTGTTTGTTTTGGTGAACATGCCAAATCTCTCCTCAGCAGCCGTCGCTCAGGTTTCCCGTAGGTTCGTCCCTTTAGGGATTTTCATGCCGTGCGGCCGCTGCGAGTACCTCGCAGCAGCCATTCCCCGCATGACAGAGGTGGCTAGAAACCCCTATGTCATTTGACTCAACCCCTCAGTGGTCAGTGGTCAGCTTGCCAGCCTTTGTACTCCATGACATTGGCTCGGGTTACCAGTGAGGGTTGAAGCAGTACCGTTGTGCGTTCCAGCGATTTGCCATTCAGCAGGTCGTTGCCCATTGCTACGGCCTGTTGTGCCTGGCCCCACGGGGACTGAGAGGCCGATGCCTGGATCTGTGTATCGCTTTTGAGCGCAGTCTCTATATCGGGAGCTCCATCCACCGATGCGATAATGATGCCTTTGCGCTTGAGTTGTTTTGCTGCCAGGTCTGCACCTATGGCCTGGGGATCATTGATCGCGAACACTGCGTCGATTTTTGCAAAGCGAGTCAAGTCGCCTTGCATCACGCTGTAGCCACCTTCGCGCGAGCCTTTGGCATCCTGATTATCAGACAGCACCTTGATATCGGGTGCCTGCGCGAAAACACTCTTACAGCCATTGACTCGGTCCAAGACTGCTGAAGTCTGCGTACCATTCTGGATAATCACGTTACCCTTGCCACCCAGCTTCTCAGAGATGTACTGACATACAATCCTGCCGGCTTCGACGTTATCGGTCTGTACCGTGGCGTTGGCACCTTGCACCATGACATCTACGCCCACAACCACTATGCCTGCCTTCCTTGCTTTCGCAATCGCAGGCGCGATTGCGACAGGGTCGACGGCGTTGACAAGAATCAAGTCCACGCCCGAAGAAATGAAGTTGTCGATTTGAGTGAACTGCTTATTCAAATCGTAATCTGCCGACACCGAGATAAATTTTGCGGCTGGATTGATATGCAGTGCCTCGGCTTTGGCGCCATCTACCATCGCTACAAAATAAGGATTACCCAGCGAGCCAACAGTTATCCCGACGGATTTCAACTCTCGCGCTTGAGCGCTGCTAAATGCCAGTAGTGTACAAACAGCGGTAAATATTATTTTTTTCATGAGCACTGTCTCTTGTTATTGGAGTGTGGGGGTTATATATGATTCAGGTTCGTGCACCTGACTGCCGAAAGCGATCGAGGGCTACCGCGCCGATGATGACAACACCTTTGATAATGTATTGCCAGATATCCGAAACTCCCAGCAATATCAGGCCATTGGAAAGTGTAGCGATAATCAGGGCGCCAATTAGCGTACCGACGATGGTGCCGACGCCTCCTGTAAAGCGCGTGCCTCCCAGAATAACAGCGGCGATAGCGTCGAGTTCATAAGACTGTCCCATTTGCAGTCCGTTAGCAGCCATCAGTCGAGCGGAAGTCATAATAGCCCCCACACCCGCCAACAAACCGGATAGGGCATAAGCAAATAACAGGACTTTCCAGACTTTGATTCCCGACAACCGTGCGGCCTCAGGATTGCCGCCCACTGCGTAAATCTGTACGCCTAACACTGTACGTCGAAGAATAACCCACGAAAGAGTAACCACGACTACCGCGATTACAACCAGCCATGGCACCCCAAACAACGTATCGTTTCCAATGTAAGCAAAGGACAGGTCAGGATTGAAAACCGTTTTGTCTTCGCCGATGAGGCGTGCGATTCCACGCATCGCAGTCAATCCGCCTAGCGTGACGATAAATGCCGGTAGCTTTCCAAAAGCGACCAATACACCATTGACGAGCCCTAGTAGCAGTCCGACTCCAAGCCCCGCAGCGATGGCCAGGGGAGCAAACCCCGGAACTTGCGATACCAATAGCGCCACTACTGCGGAAACAGCCAGAATCGAACCAACCGAAAGGTCAATTCCTCCTGTCAAAATCACAAAAGTCAGACCTGACGCCAATACCACATTGATAGAGGCTTGCTGACTGATGATCGAGAAATTCTGAACCGAGAAAAAGCTCTCGCTCATCAGGCCAAAGCCCACACAAAGGAGTAACAGTACGGGCAGCATGCCCGCCACTCTCATCAATTGGCGCATTTTATCCTGGGTGGAAGCTCCGGCGATGCTTCGTACACCAGACGTGGTGAAGTCACTTGCTACTTTGCTTTGCAGTGGGGAAGTCATTGGACTAAGTCTCCGTTGGCTAGAGTCAACCTGTCGCTGCCTGTAGCAGACGCGATAATGGCTTCAGGTGTGATATCAAGACCGCTGTGGCCACCGAGTTCGGTGACAAGTTTACCTTCACACATGACCAATACACGGTCGGCAATTCCAACGATTTCTGGTAGTTCACTTGAAATTATCACTACGCAAACGCCGGATGCTGCTAATGCATTGATGATTTTATATATTTCTGATTTAGCCCCAATGTCGACACCCGATGTAGGCTCGTCGAGGAACAATACTCTGGGCTTCATCTCCAGCAGACGAGCCAACAAAACTTTTTGCTGATTGCCTCCGGACAATGCTCCAACATTGATATCTGAAGACGCTTTGATATTGAGTGCCTGAATTGCTTGTTCGGTACGTCCAGTTCCGGCCGTTCGGTCCACAAACCCCGCAAATCGAGCATCACTTCCCACAACACATACATTGATATTGTCGTGGACACTCATGTCGAGAAAAAGGCCCAGTGCTTTGCGGTCTTCTGTCAGGTAGACAATGCCTGCGTTACCTGCATCGCGAGGAGAGCGTATGACTACAACTTCGCCGTCCATCTCAATCTTTCCGCCTGAGTACGCATCGACGCCTGCGATTAATCGGGCAAGTTCGGTTCTTCCAGAACCGACCAGTCCTGCAATCCCGAGAATTTCGCCGGCATACAGATCGAAACTGCAATCCTGAATTTTGAAGTCATCTGTAAGATTGCGAACACGTAGTATCGGTTGCTCGTAAGAGCACAAAGAGCGCTCATGGGCGTAGAAGCCGGAAACATCGCGGCCAACCATCATCCGGACCAGGGTTTCAGCTGACAGCGTGACGCGATCCAGCGAACCAACGTAATGACCGTCCCGGAGCACCGAAACAAAGTCGGACAATGCGTATATTTCGGCCATTCGATGGCTGATATAGATGATCGCGACGCCATCATCACGTAGCTGGCGAATCAATGTAAAAAGACTTTCGGTCTCTTTTGTGGATAGCGGCGTTGTAGGCTCGTCCATCACCAGGATTCGCGTATCGGCATGAATTGCACGCGCGATTTCAACAAGTTGTTGGTCCGCAATCGACAAAGTACCGACCAGTGCGTGCGGATCAAATGTGACGCCAAGTCGCTTTAGTACTACGAGCGCACCGTCGGTCATTGCCTTGCGATTTATAACTCCACATCGTCGAATCTCTCTACCCAGGTAGATGTTCTCCACCACGCTCATATTCGCGCACAAGCTGAGCTCTTGATAGATGACGGATATGCCATGGCGCTTCGCATCGTTCACGCCATAGTTTCGAATATCACATCCGTCGATTCGAATAGTGCCACTGTCGGCGACATAGGCCCCCGATAGTATTTTCATCAGAGTGGATTTTCCGGCGCCGTTTTCGCCCATTAGCGCGTGGATTTGTCCAGGGAAAATACTGAGGTCAATGTCATGCAGGACGCGCACCCCATTGAATGACTTCGAGATGGAATGCATTTCCAATAGGGCAGGAGGGGGGCTTTCAGATCCAGTGCTCAGCATAGCTGTTAACTCCTTATCTACCGATTTGAGAAGCAGTTGAAACCTCTCATCGGTGTTCTTGTTCGAGCAACATAGTCGAAAGGAAAGCGCTTGCGCAAGCGCTTTCCTTTTCGTTCGAGGAATTCTCAAAAAAGCACTTCCATGTCCATCCCCTAGGGAAGCCCCGACCAAAGAGGACATGAATAGGATGTTAGAAAAGCGCTTGCGCAAGCGCTTTCGTCTCGGCTATGCTTTTTTCAACAAGCGCTGCTGCGTCCATTAATTGGTTCGCAGGAGGATCGCTACGATAATAAAAAGGAGTGCCCGGCTATGCTACATAGCGGATTCCACCATCTCGATTCACAGACTTCAGATGTGCTGCGCACCTCGCTGGGTCTTTCACGAAATTGCGGGTTCGTCCCGGCATCAATTCCGAGAGCCATCGACGCATTTTCTCGCCGTGAGCTTTACAATAGGTAGCCACTGGACATGAGTTCAGCGCTATCCATCAAATCACGTGAGAAAGGAGTGATACACAGTGGGCGCAAAGATGAGCGATGTCGCGAGAGCCGCGAACGTATCAATGTCTACGGTATCTCATGTACTCAACGGTACTCGTAAAGTACATCCTGACACCGTCCGAAGTGTGAATCAGGCTGTAGAGTCCGTAGGCTATATTCGAAACTCACTCGCTCGATCTCTGGCTCGTTCCTCTTCGGGTTCGGGGGCTATCGGCGTGGCGATTGCTACGCTTTCAAACTATTACTTCAGTGAAACAGTACGTGCCATCGAAGCGGCATGCGCGAAAAGCGGATTGATGATGATACTGGTCAATACGCAAAGAGATCCGGAACAGGAACTCAAAGCGGTCAAGGCACTGCATGAGCGACGTGTTGACGGGATTGTACTCGCGTCGGAATATGATCCGGAAAATCGAGTATTTAATTACTTAAAAGCCAACAAGATACCCACGGTTCTCATCGATCGACTTCTCTCGACGTCTTTTGATCAGGTGGGGGTAGAGAATAAGCACTCCTCTCAAGAGTTGATTGCACATTTGATTAAGCTGGGTCATCGGCGTATCGGGATGGTATCCGGACGATTGACTCAGTCTTCTTCTCATGAGCGAATTGACGGCTATCGTGCGGCTTTAGCTGACGCTGGAATTGAGTACGAAGATCAATTAATTTGCTGCGGTGAATCGGCGATTGCGCCGGCAATGGAAGCCACGCGCCGTTTGCTATCGCTAGAGCACCCGCCCACCGCAATAATGACTGCAAACAACTTGATGACCATTGGTGCAATGCAGGCTCTTCGTGAAGCGGGGCTTGAGGTGCCAAAGGATATCGCGCTGGTTGGCTTTGACGATTTCGACTGGGCGGATGCTTTTAGCCCAAGACTGACAGTTGTAGCGCAACCTCTCGAGGAACTCGGAGCCCAGGCTGTGAAGCTTTTATTGAAGCGTATCAAGCAACCTGAGGGTCGACGTCAAACTATTAGATTGAAACCCTCTTTAATCCAGCGAGATTCTTGCGGCACTCCAAAATGACTGTACTCAGGGTTTCGTCCTGACGATCTAGCGGTGCAGACGTGAATTATTTGATGCTTGTCCACGTCTCGCCGTCTGGATAATTTTTAAACTAAATGACTGGCACCTGGTTTCCACTTGTCGTGCACGGATATGCATGTTTGCAGTGCTTTCTGCTTGAGCGCCCCCGCGTTCGGTTTTGTTTTCTTCAGGTTTCAATGATTTCGTTATAGAGATAGACATTTATTTGAATCGCGATGGAGAACGCTGGCCCTCGCGGGAGTAAATCCGATAATGGGTCGTAACTGCACAATGCAGGGCTTATTCCTGTGATGGCGCTTCTGCGTTTGCAGAATTACAAAACGCCCACATTTGAATGGCAAGAAAAGAGTTGATTGAGACGGCACAAGCCGTATTGGCGAAGAAGGGCTGAGCATGAATAACTACAACAAAACGAATGATGTGACTGCACTGCCGGCATGGCGCAATCTGCTCGACCATCGGGAGAGCATGAAAAATTTTAGTATGCGCGATGCCTTTCGAGATAACAGTAAACGCTTTCAAGACTTTTCCTTGGCGGGCTGCGGGCTTTTTTTGGATTACTCCAAAAACCTCATCACTCACGAAACGCGTTCATTGCTTGTAAACCTTGCTCGCGAGGCAGGCGTGGAACAGGCCGCGCGTGCCATGTTCAGTGGAGAGAAAATCAACTGCTCCGAAGGGCGCCCAGTGCTGCATACGGCGCTGCGGCGACCAGTAGGGGACGCCTTGATGGTCGATGGTCGTAACTTGATGCGCGATGTGCATAGCGCCCTGGCGCAGATGACTGACGTTGTGAGTCGTATCCATAACCATCTGTGGCGTGGTTACAACGACAAGGTCATCACCGATGTCGTAAACATTGGTATTGGTGGCTCATTTCTGGGCCCGGAGCTTGTCTCTGAGGCGCTGGCGCCTTTTGCTCGGCATGGGGTGCGGTGCCATTATCTAGCTAATATCGACGGCAGTGAGTTCCGAGAGGTTACAGCCGAACTGAACGTAGAAACAACGCTGTTTATCATTTCCAGCAAAACCTTCGGTACTCTTGAAACCTTGAAGAATGCACAAGCTTCTCGTAACTGGTACTTGGCTAAGGGCGGGACGGAAGAGAAGCTATATCGCCATTTCATTGCTGTGACCAGTAATCGCCAGGCAGCGCTGGATTTCGGTATCCGTGAAGCAAACATTTTTCCTATGTGGGACTGGGTCGGTGGCCGTTACTCACTATGGTCTGCCATTGGCCTGCCGATTGCGCTGGCCATTGGCATCGCTAACTTCAAGGAACTGCTATCCGGCGCGTACGCTATGGATCAGCATTTCCTGAACGAACCATTGGAACAGAACCTTCCTGTTCTTTTAGCGGTACTCGGCGTTTGGTATCACAATTTTTGGGGGGCGCAAAGCTATGCTTTCTTGCCCTATGACCATTACCTGCGCAACTTCGTTAAGCATCTACAGCAGATGGACATGGAGTCAAATGGCAAAAGTGTTCGTCATGATGGCACGTCAGTGTCCTGCACCACGGGCCCGGTAATCTGGGGCGGCGTGGGGTGTAACGGACAGCACGCTTACCACCAGTTGCTGCATCAGGGCACGCCTCTGATTCCAGCTGACTTCATTGTGCCTGTGGTCAGCCACAATCCAGTGGCTGATCATCAGGAATGGCTGTACGCCAATTGCTTGTCTCAAAGCCAAGCGCTGATGTGGGGCAAAACCCGCAGTGAAGCTGAGGCAGAGCTAAAAGCCAAAGGCCTTTCATCCAGTGAGATTGAACGACTGGCACCGCATAAAGTGATCCCCGGTAACCGGCCAAGCAATACAGTTGCTCTTGAGATCATCAATCCACATAGCCTTGGTGCGCTGATCGCCCTTTATGAGCACAAAGTCTTTGTCCAGGGCGTAATTTGGGGAGTCAATTCGTTTGATCAATGGGGCGTGGAACTGGGCAAGGAGCTAAGTAACAGCGTGCATAGCCTCCTGACTCGTTATGACGCGCAACCGGCTGATGATTCCTCGACGCAGGGTCTTATAGATTTCTTCCGAGGACGTCATCGGGGGTAGAGCCTTATAAGATTGGACGGGACTAATACCTTATCGTTAGCTCGTCTGGTCACTTTGCACCGGCAATGCCTGGATTTTTCTCATTGGTTCAGCGGTGCCTTTTCTATTCGATTTAACTTGGTATTTCCCTTTCTGAAACAGGAGCGTGGGAGTTAACCGCGTACGTTGATTAAAAGCGTGCTGTTCGCGTCGGCCTTATCCAATAAATATAACAAACAAAAGGTGTTATGAATGAACGTTAAAACTCTCAGCTCAGTTCTGGGTGCGTCCTTTGCTGTCGGCTTTTTACCCGTTGACGCGTATTCAACAGACTTCAGTGGTTATTTCAGAACCGGAGTTGGAGATTCGACTCAAGGAGGGAAACAGTCGTGTTTTCAGCTACCGGGCGCGCAATCCAAATACCGTCTTGGCAACGAATGTGAGCAATATCTGGAACTGGATTTGCGCCAGGATCTGCTTTCACTGGACGACGGCTCGGTGGTCAGCGTGGAAGGCATGGCACAGTTTTATAACGAATATGGCCATGAACCAAAATTTGACGGGGAGCACGGCTATACGCGGATGAGTCAGCTCTACGCTGAGTGGAGCAAGATGCCGGCATTGAATGGCGGTTCTTTCTGGGCGGGCCGTCGTTACTACAACCGAAACGACATCAATATTTCCGACTACTTCTACTGGAACCAAAGCTCAACAGGCTTTGGGTTCGACCAGGTCGCATTGGGAGATCTGAAATACAGCTACGTGTTCTCACGCAAGGACAACGTCTTCCAAAAGGATTTTGTTACCCGTCATGATGTGACCGTCAGCGGATTCAACACAAATCCCGGTGGCGAGGTTCAACTGGGCGTCAGTTATCTGGACAAGCCGAGCCGCGAGAATGCTCATCAGGGCTGGTCGGTGGTTGCCCAGCACAAGCAGGTCGCGTTTCTTGGCGGAGTCAACAAGTTCGCTGTTCAATACGGCCGAGGGCCGGGCACCGCATTGGGCTACACCGGTGATACCACGTTGGATGAGAGCAACAAGAGCTGGCGGGTCGTGGAGTTTTTCGACTGGCAAATGACCCATGCTTTCAGTGGTCAAGTTGAATTGGTCTATCAAAAAGACACGCGCCCTGATGGTGATGATCAGAACTGGTTATCCATTGGTGTTCGGCCAATTTATGCGTTCACGGATCAGTTCAAGTTGATCACCGAAGTTGGGCGTGACCAGGTTGAAGCCGCAGACGGTACCCGGAAACTCACTAAGTACACCATCGCGCCGACCTGGTCTCCGAAGGGCCCGGGATTCTGGGACAGGCCGGAATTTCGTCTGTATTACACCTACGCTACCTGGAACAAGGCTGCGCAACGCGCCGCCAGCTTGCAATCTCCGGGATCGGCGTTGTCTGATACCGGTTCGTTTGGTACAGACCTGCACGGCTCCAACGTAGGGTTTCAGATCGAGTATTGGTGGAAATAAATCCTGAAATGACAGGGCTGACAATCAGCCCGGATCTGCTTCGACAATTGCGGATAGCGAGGGCAATCCAACGCTTGCTCTCAAACAGGAAGGGAGTGGTGAACCGCGAGAGGAAGTGAGCGAGTCAGATGGTGCTGAACGTTGTGACGTTCAGCACCATAGTCGCTCGAACATTGTTGAAGCTTTTTCAGGCGAGTCACTCAGAGTGAGAGACAACGTCACCATCCTTTTATCCAGTGATCGAGTTTGTAATTGCGTCACTGTGTCGCTTTTCGCATCAACTCTTTGCGCAATTTTCCGGGTGACATGCCAAACATGTTCTGAAGATGTCGAATGAAATAAGGTGCATCGGCGAACCCGCGATTTGTAAGCGTCTGCTAATCACACCTTGCGACCTTGGGCTTTTAGCTGGCGCTACTCCTTGGATAAAAATCGTTCGGTGATCATCGCCACCGCCTGCGCCGGAGACGTCAGGGCTGTGTCTATATGAAACGGAGCGCTTTCCCACGCCTCATATTCGTGATCCAGTACAGATTGCCAGGTTGGTGGAGTCAGCCCAGGAATATCAATTTTTCTGGTTTCTACCCGGCGCTGGTGTTCATGTTTATCAGAGCAGATCACTTGGATGCTCACTAATGGAGCACCAGAGCGTGCGGCGATATCGCTCCACGCCTTTCGGCTTTCGATTACTGGGTTAACACAGTCAACTATGACCGTGCTGCCAAAACGAAGATTGCTCAGAGCAAGCTCATTGGCGACCATGTAACCGCTCCGACCTACGTCTTGTGCAAGAGCACCGGAGTCTCGAATAGCCTGCTCAATCGTATCGATCCGCAGATACACGGCACTTGTTCTGGTGGCAAGGTCACTTGCGATAGTCGTTTTTCCGGTACCTGGAAGGCCGCTGAAGACAATGAGCATTCTATGTCCTTAGGTTAGTGAGTTAACCCAGTTTAGGTGGCTGCCAGTTATGCGGCAGCAACTGGTCGATTTCACTCGCCCGCTGCGTCGGCAGCCGCGCGAGAACATCCTTCAAATAAGCATACGGATCATGCCCATTCAACCGCGCAGACTGGATCAAACTCATGATCGCCGCTGCCCGTTTTCCGCTGCGTAGTGACCCTGCGAAGAGCCAGTTCTTGCGTCCAAGAGCCCACGGCCGGATCTGGTTCTCCGCCCAATTGTTGTCTATGGGTACGGCCCCGTCATTTAGGTAGCGCGACAGTGCTGACCAGCGTTTCAGGCTGTAATCCAGCGCTCTGCTGATAGCCGATCCTTCGGGTACAAGATCACGCTGGGCGATCATCCAGGCATGCAGCATATCCATCACCGGTACGGCTTTTTCTTGCCGTATTCGGCCCCGTAAACCCGGTTCAAGGTCACGGACTTCGCTCTCGATTTCGTACAGCAACTGGATATAACGCAGGGCCTGCTCGGCGAGCAGGCTCTTGTTGGTGGCGTGCAGTTCGAAGAACTTGCGGCGCGCATGGGCCATGCAGCCGATCTCGGTTACGCCGAGTTCGAAGCTGGCCTTGTAACCGCCAAAATCATCACACACCAGCTTGCCCTTCCAGTCTTGCAGGAAGTTGCGAGCGTGCTCACCGGCTCTGCTGGGGCTGAAGTCGTAAACGACAGCCGCTGTTTCGCAGAATTGGCTGGTGGCGTAGGCCCACACATAAGAACGATGGGTTTTCTTCGAGCCCGGAGCGAGCATCTGCACCGGTGTTTCATCGGCGTGGATGACCTGGTGCCCGAGCACTACGTCGCGTAGCGCATTGACCAGAGGCTGCAACTGCACGCCCGTCATGCCAACCCATTGAGCCAAGGTTGAACGTGGAATTGCCAAACCAGCTCGACCGAAAATAGACTCCTGGCGGTAAAGCGGCAGATGGTCGGCGAACTTGGCGATCATGACGTGGGCAAGTAGCCCGGCGGTCGGGATGCCCTTGTCGATGACCTGCGCCGGAACCGGTGCCTGGATCAGCGTTTCGCAGTCATCACAGACCCATTTGCCATGCACATGGCGCTCAACGGTAAACACGCCGGGCGTGTAGTCCAGCTTCTCGCTGATGTCCTCACCGATGCGCTTGAGTACGCAACCACATTGGTAGTGAGTGTTGTCCGGTTCGTGATGGATCAACGTGCGTGGAAACTCTGCCGGCAACGCTGTGCGCTTGGGCTTTTGCTTTTTCTCGGTCGCCGCTGGCACTGTTTGCAAGGCCTGAAGCTCTGCTTCAATCGCCGCAATATCGGTATCGATCAAGTCATCGAGCAAGCTAGCCTGATCAGGATTCATCTGTTCGCTGCGCTTGGCAAACTTCAAACGCTTGAGCTGCGCAATCTTGTGAGTCAGCTTCTCGATCACCGTTTGATCGCGATGGATCTTCTTGCCCATTGTTTCGACTGTCTGATCGAGACTTTCCACACGCTGCATCAACTGCGCTGCCAGAGCGCGCAGTTGTTCAGGGGTAAGGTGGTCGAGATTGGGGTGCGAAGTCATGGCGCCGATTTTGGCAGAGCAGGCAGTTTGCAGCGATAGACCGATAGCCTAATGGCAGCCGTTAAAGCAGTGTGATCGCGCCACCAGCCCCCACGCGTTGCCATGGCAGGCCCAATACCAGGGCTTGGAGTTGCTCGGTATCCAACTGTATTTCAGAGCCATGGCGAATGCTTGGCCAGTGGAACTTGCCTTGGTTCAACCGGCGAGCAGCCAGCCAGATGCCGAAACCGTCATGCACCAGAACTTTCATACGAGTGGCGCGGCGGTTCGCGAATAGGTAAGCACAGTGCGGCTTCGCCGCACCGAACACCGCGATCACTCTGGCCAACGCGGTCTCGGTGCCAGCTCGCATGTCCATCGGCTCGGTGGCGAGCCAGATGGAGTCGATGCGGATCATCGCAGCAGGTCTCGAAGAAAGGTCGCGCACGCAGCAGCACTTTCAGTTGGCCAGTTCACTTTGACGGTGCCACACGGGTGCTGGATCTCGACGCAGATATTCGACGATACAGCTTGCGAATTTGCTCCGACCAGCTGCATGGGTAGCGGAACAAACGCAGGTTGCAGCGCCGTGCTTTTCTGCGCTTGTACCCGAATCCATTTATGGACGAGGTTTGCGTTGAGGCTATGGCTGAGCGCGATGCTGGCAATAGAAGCGCCGGGCTGGGCACACTCTTGAATGACTTGAGCCTTGAAGGACTTGGAGTAGGAACGGCGTTGTGGCTGCATGAAATACCCGCTTAAAAGGCTAGAACTGGTGTCCACCTAAATTTAAGTGCACACCATGTCCTGGCCTCGCGGGACTGGGTAGATGACTTGGCCGGACGGATACCGCGATTTCCCCTATATGTCGATCCGAGCTGATGAGGAACCATCGGCCAAACCTGAGTCGAACCTGCCGATAGACTTGGACTGGAGTGTTACTGGTTTGCTTCAACGTTCCCCTCCCTTTGCTTCGAACTCAATGGCCCCGCTTCCAGGTGCCTTGTGCTCGCCCGTTAAAGCCAGGCTTTGATTTGCGTACAAACGGCTTGAGTTGAAATGCCATAACGATCATGCAGCGTCGGCAGCGCCCCGGCATCGAGGAACGCATCGGGCAAGGCGATCTGCCTGAAGGTTGGCGTCACTCCGTTGCGCAGCAGCACTCCGGCAACGGCCTCACCGAGACCGCCAATTATCGAACTGTTTTCTGCGGTGACCACCAGTCGACCTGACTTCCTTGTCTCGGCAAGAATGGTTTGCTCATCCAGTGGTTTGATCGTCGGTACGTGCAGTACGGCGACATCGACGCCGTCCGCTTGCAGTTCCTTGGCTGCTTCCAGCGCACGCATGGTCATCAGAGCGGTGGAGATGATCAGCACATCGTTACCGGTGCGCAGGGTCTTGGCCTTGCCGATCTCGAATTTATAGTCGTACTCATCCAGCACCAGCGGCACATTGCCGCGCAACAACCGCATGTATACCGGCCCCTGATGCGCGGCGATGGCGGGCACGGCCTATCGATTTCCAGGGCATCGCACGGGTCGACGATCATCAGGTTGGGCATGGCGCGGAAGATTGCCAGGTCATCGGTGGCCTGGTGGCTTGGGCCGTAGCCGGTAGTGAGGCCGGGCAACCCACAAACGATTTTAACGTTGAGGTTTTCTTCGGCAATCGCCATGCAGATGAAGTCATAGGCGCGGCGCGAAGCGAACACCGCGTAGGTGGTGGCGAAAGGCACGAAGCCTTCGCGGGCCATACCCGCGGCCGCACTCATCAGCAACTGTTCGGCCATGCCCATTTGATAGAAACGGTCGGGATGTGCCTTGGCGAAGATGTGTAGGTCGGTGTACTTGGACAGGTCGGCGGACAGACCGACGATGTCTGAACGCTGTTCTGCCAGCGCCGCGAGCGCATGACCGAAAGGTGCGGATTTCGTGGCTTGGCCTTCTGAGGCAATCGAAGCGATCATCGCTGAGGTGGTCAGGCGTTTTTTGGTCGGTTCGGCAATCGAAGTCGGAGTGTTGGCGGCGTTGCTCATTGGTTTTTTCCTTCATGGTGTGTCACACCCCGAGAAGCCCTACACCCTCAGCTTCGATCGTTCCTACATGACGCTGGAGGCTGCCAGCCACGGGCTCGGCTTTGCCCTCGAAAGCACCTTGCTGGCGCAGGACTATCTCGCACGGTGCGTTGGTAGAGGTAGCGCCGGAGCTGAGCGCTTCGATTACTGCACACCACTTGGTTTTCCCAAGGGCCCACGCACACTTCCCTCGGGTCAGACGATTCCTGGAATGGATGCAGAAAGAGTTGGGGCATGATTTTAGTTACTGAATGTCAGTTAGGTGCGAGGAGCTCCGATAACCATGGTCATCATGAGTCCATCGACGGCGAGGCCGCTTTTGCGGCGTTCGATATTTGGAGTGGTGTTCGATCGGGCGATGTCGTTTTTTGAATCGCCACGAAAAGCGAGAGAACACAGCTGATCGACGTACCTCCGACCATCGCGGCAATCGTGTGGAAAATGATACTCACGGCCTGATAGCCGCTTCTCCGCGTGGCTGTAGAAAGCACTCGGTAGCGCGACTCGGACTTATGTTCTTCTTGTTCTTGACATGCCCTCCGAACAAGTCCAAAAATGAGTCCATTCCCACTGAGGGGATATTACAAAACCTTTAGATTTCAATGGGTCGGACGCTAGATGCGAGTCACGTTTCCCGCTCCAAATACTAAAAAATGGACCTCTGAAAAGAGGTCCATTTTTTTTCGTCCAAAGAAAAGTCTTTCTTTGACCTCACAAATACGGCAGTCCGCGTATCCGTCGGCAGCTGGAGCGTAATGTAAGCGATCCATAAACTTCACCTACCGTATGGTCGTGGTATGAAGTCAAGTATCCGAGCCGGATACATGCTCCACTTGAGTTCTTACCCCAAACAATCGATCGGCTATCTGTCGACCGCGCTCCAGCCCTTCAGGCGTCAACCAAATCGATTTGCTCTTGTTCACCGGATTGCTGATGAGACCCTGTTCATGCAATCGGCTCATGGTCTCGAAGTCGAACCCTTTCCAAGCATTGCCGTTATCAAAACTGAAGGTTGCCAACAGGGCAAGCACGGCTTCTTCAATCCGTTTATCGTCGTACTCCATGATCGCTGCTCCGCTCGTATTTTTTAATACTCATCATAAACCCCACCAGCCATCAAGATGGATCGCGCGCTTAATTATACGATACCGGCGAGCAGTTCCAGGGCAGTAAAGCTTCGTTGCACTGGATCATCCAGCGCGCCAAGGTTTGGCGTGGAACATCGACGCCGTGGCGGCCCAGCGGTTGATGGCGTGCTCTGGATGCTTTGCTCAAGCGCCGCCTGGCGCGATATGTCCGAACGCTTCGGCTCCTGGTCTGCGGTCTACCAGCAGTTTCGGGATTGACGGAATCAAGGACCGTTCGACCTGCTGCTCAAATCGCTGCACATCAAGTTGTCGCTTCCAAAACTGCGACTACACTCGGTCTTGCTGGCCCAGAAGGATCGACGGCTGCCATAGGTTTTCGTGGATCCTTTGAAAACTTTCTTCGAGACAAGGAGCAGTCATGACTACCCCAGACACACTTTTGCAAAGGCAAATCAGCCTCACCCACGCTTTCGTGGTCAATAACGCGGCGTTGTATTCGCAGTCCTGGGAAAACATCAAGAACCCCAAGCCGAGCCAGGTCAAAGACAATATTCTTACGCGTCTCAATGGCTCGAAGGTAGGCGGCGGCTATGCCGTAGCCTGGGGCCCCGCGCTGGTAACGGATGGCGAGTACACGGCGCACATCACCGTGGTGCTGACCGGCGGGAGAAGTGGGAACGATATCGTCGTGGTGACGAGTGGGACACTCAAGGATTCTTTAAAGGATCTGGTGGACGATCTCGATATTTTTCCAATGGTACCGTTGCAGAGCGTTATTCCGGGTTACCAGGGATCGGCGAGTATCGCCCAGGGAACGGCGGATGGTGTGAACGCGATACTGACCACAGCCTCGACTATCGGTGCCACGGGTACACTGTGCGATTTTCTTGGGAGGCAGCAAAGTGGGGCGACGATCCGTCTGGTTGGACATAGCCTTGGCGGTGCGCTCATGTCGGTGCTCGCGCTTTATCTGAAAGACAGGTTCCCGGGCTTTAACTTCTTTTGCGAAACCTTCGCTGCGCCCACGGCGGGAGATGGTTTTTTCGCCGGTTATTTCAATAAGCAAATGGCCGGTAATGCGCTTCGCATCTACAACACCCTGGATATTGTTCCTATGGCGTGGTGCGCAACTTCTCTCGATTACTCCCTGACCGTGTATGAGGATGATCCCATTGATGAAAGCACGAGGAACACGGTTTGGTCCCGCATAGACAAGGTTGTGAATAACAACCTGAACTATACGCAATGGGGAATGGGCAGCGTGAACATGGAACTGCGGCTCTGCGGGAAACCTCAATCCGACTGCACAAACTACAAGTCTCAATCCGGCTATCAGCACATCTATGAGTACATGACACTGTTGGGCCTGCAGCCCACCGATATACCGATGCCGCCGTTCGGCAGCTAGTGGGGCAGTCTCGCCGTCCAGATGTTTGAGTTGCGGTTGCCGAGGTTTCCTTGGGGAAGTCGACGCAACTGCAATTCGCTTATCCGGAAGCCTTTTGCCCGCAATAGCACTTAGGCAGACGCGATGTGGTCGGTGAGTTCATCGGACGACGACCACCGAGAAAGACACGACCTTGTTCGCTTTTTATCTGAGAGACGGGGGCAATGGGGTCGATGTAAGCCGACTGCAGGTCCCGCTCCGGGATCTCCCAGATGATTTGCTTTGGCGGTGTTTCTTTGTAGGCCGGGTTGTTGAGGTAGCTGTTTGCCGCGCCAGAGAACGCTCCGCCGTCTTTGGCGAAGTTACCCACGGGGGCGCCCAGTGCCTGCTGCAGAAACCCTGCGAAGTTGGAGTTGCGCGAGAATGAGGTGCCGATGAGCGCGGTGTTGGGCAGGTCGGCATCGCCAAAGAGGTCTGCCTCAGTGTCAGGGCTGTCGGCTGACGCAACGGGAAGTTCGTGGGTGCTGGTTTGGGCGACCATTTCGGGTGCGGGTTGCCATTTGAGCGGCAGCCAGTCGATGCCCGCCAGATGCACCAGATCGCCAGGTCGCACCGCGAGCGGGGCATAAGTTTCGTTGAACGACCTGCGTGGCGTTGCGCTGATGCCCAGGGTCTTCAGGCGTTGGGTGATGGCGTTGGCCGCCGCCTTCGCGCCGGATTCGCTCCAGTGCGTATCGGTGCGTAACCAGGCACTGGCCCCCAGTGGCATCAGCGCACCGGTGAGGTCCAGATTCGACACGCCACCCACATCTAATTTCGAGGCCCAGGTCTGGATGCGCCCTTCAAGAACGGCTGGACGGTGCAGTGCGCAACGCTGCCCGGAAGCGATGCGGCTTTTGTCTGGAACAATGACCACCAGCAGACTGATGTCACGTTGGGAGAGCTGCTGCTTCAGATCAATCACTGCCTGGACTTTGGCATCGGCATTGCGCTGCGCTTGATCATTGACCTTGAGCTCATCGGCCAAAAACAACCAGTCAGGACAGCCCGAGCGAACCCTCGGCCCGGTGTCACCGAGGAGCAGCCAACTGGCACCGCGCTCCAGCTCGGCGAAGGTCGTGGGGAGTTGAGCGTTCGACAGTTCCTTGGCGATCCGATGAGTAATATCGCCGTCAAGAATCTGCGGGGTCAGCACTTTATCGGGTAGCGAGATTTGCCCTGAGACAATCAGACGGCCAGAGGACAGCAGCCCGACGAACAGGAATATCAGCAGCGCCACGCCTGCCAACCGACTGCTGCGTATCGCCAGATCATCTGGCGGAGTGGGGGACGGGGTGTGCTTTAGGTTCGTCATCAGAATTGGAAGTACAGGAAGGGGACGGTTTCGCGACTGGCGATCAGTGCGAACGACAGCAATAAACCGGCGATGGGCCAAAGGGCAGCGGTGTAAAACGCAATGCCGCCCAGTTGTTTCTCACAGTAAGGGCGCAGCAGCGGTGCGACGATTCCGAACACACCCAGCAAGCCCGCAAGGCCGTGTACCGGGCGCAGGGTCGCGGACAGTTCATCACCGAGGGCAATGCCCTGCAGGCCGAACTGTCCGGCATACAGACGTAGCGCGCTGTGAAAGTCGGGGGCGCGGAACAGTGTCCAGGCCAGGCAAACGAACAGCAGTGTCAGCCCATGGGAAAGCACCGGCGGCATCGGGGACAGGGTAGAGCTGTTCCAGGCCCGATTCACACACAACGCAATGCCATGGGCGCTGCCCCACAGCAGATAATTCCAGCTATCACCACCGTGCCAAAGACCGGCGATGGCCATGATCAGGAACAGGTTGCGATAGGTCTTCCAGGTGCCGTTGCGATTGCCACCCAGCGAAATATACAAGTAGTCACGTAACCAGCTGGACAGCGAGAGATGCCAACGACGCCAGAAGTCCTGGATGCTGTTAGCCAGATAGGGACGGTCGAAGTTCTCGGGAAAGTGAAAACCCAGCATCAGTCCCAGCCCAATCGCCATGGCACTGTAGCCGGCGAAGTCGAAGAACAGTTGCAGGGAATAGGCAAGGCAGCCAACCCAGGCGTCGGAGAAGCTGGGGTTTGGCAAACTGAACGCCACATCGACCAGCGGCGACAGGGTGTCGGCCACCAGCACCTTCATGCTCATCCCGACCATGAACCGGCGTGCGCCCAGTGAGAAATTCTGCAGGTTGAAGTGACGCTGATTCAGCTCACGCCGAACCCAGTCATAGCGAATGATAGGGCCAGCGACCGAATGGCCGAACATCGAAATATAGGTGGCGTAATTAATGAAGCTGCGTTCGACCGGCACCGTGCGGCGGTGTACATCCACCAGATAGGAAATCGCCTGCAAAACAATAAACGATAGCCCGGCCGGCATGATGACCCGCTGCCAGTCCAGCGGCATGGCGCCATACCAGGTGACGGTATCGATCAACGTGCCGGCGACAATGTTGGCGTATTTGTACCAGCACAGCACCGCCGTATTGAGCACGATCAGCATCACCAATAGCCGCACACGGCCCTTGCCTTTTTCCCGCGAGGCGTCAATCAGCAAACCGCCGGCCCACGCCGTGATAGTCAGCACAACATGCACGGCGAGGAACCGGGGGCTCAACCAGCCATAGAACAGCCAGCTGCCGATCAGTAGCGTGACGTTGCGCCAGGCGGCTGGGCACATTGCATAAGTGCACAAAAACAGCGGCAGGAACAACGTCAGAAACTCGAGAGAGGCAAAAACCATGGTGGTGGCGCGATCCGATCAGTGGGCCATAACGTCAGTTGCGAGCAAAAGGTAAGAACCCTTTGCGCCAGGTAGCAGCACAACGCTGTAGCGCTCGCCGGCCTTGAGCTGGCCCAGGTCAAGCGGGGCACCGACGTTGGTTTGGGCGCAGACCAATTGAACCGACAGGCTGACCGGGTTGATCGCGCGACGTTGCACGCTGCCCTCGGCCACCTCCTTGAACAGGTCGGCGTTCTTCCCCGCCGCGCGCAAACTGGCCTGGGTGCACGCTGGATCGGCGCTGATAAACGCCAGCGAGGCTCTCAGGCTATTGAAGTCGTCGGGTTGCTCACGGATGACGACTTGGCGGATACCTTGGGCGCTGTCTGGCAAAGCGATCACGCTGGCGAATTCACCTGCTGCCACCTGGAGGTCCAGCGGCTGGCTTTTGCCATTGCGTTCCAGGCTGCCCTTGATCGGTTGGTTGGCGGGCACGGGCAGGTAGTCGGACACGGCATTCGAACCTTCGAGTCTGAGGCTGGCCCGTGAACCTTCGGCCAGCAGCTGCAACGGTTGGTCAGCAGCGTTGATAAAGCGCAGGAAGGCCGAGTCCTGATCCGGGCCCGTCGGGTACAGGGCAATGTCGGCGGCCTGGGCGTGCAGGCTCAGCATCAAGGGCGCTAACAGCGCCCAGCCACATGCGGATCGGCTCATTTACCGGCTCCTGTGACGGTGTTGGCGGGCAGTTTGGCCAACGCACCGCCAATCGCAGTGCCCCATGCTTGATAACCGGCGACGGTGAAGTGTTGCCCGTCAGTGGTGATCCACTGCCCGGGTTTGGAGAGCGTCAGCGAATCGATGTAGGTGCAAGGCGCCACGTTCGCGGCCAAAAACTGCGACATCAACTGGGTGCGGGCATCATTCTTTTGGTACATGCCACCGGCTTTGCCCCAGGCCGGGCCCACCCAGGCGCAACGGGTCCCGGTGGCTGCAATGGCCTTGGCCAGGCCGGTGACGCTTTGCCATGCCCAGGCCTTCGGAAACACTGGCTTGTCATAGGACGCCATGGTGTCGCCGATGACCAGTACCACCAGGTCGGGTTTGTCGGCGGCGATCAGGTCCTGGATCGGTGTGGTGGTTGCCTCGCGCCCTTTGATCACGATCTTGTCGTTGCCTTTGCGCTCGGCGCCGCAGTCGACCTTTTTACTGATCAGCCAATCGCCGGCGCTGGCGCCGCAGGCACCGATGGAATGAACCAGGGCGCCTTGGCGAGTCAGGTTGTCGTGCAGCGGCTCCAGCAAATGGTCCGCGAGGCTCATATGGCTCTCCCCAAGAACAAGGAGGGACAGGCCGGCAAGGGCAGAAGTGGGCATCGAAAGCTCCAGAATGATCAGTTGGAATAAGGCGAGGTGTACGGGCTGACCGGCAGGCTCATGGGGCCGCTGATGTCTTCGAACTGGTAACGCAAAGACAGGGCACCGCTGAGTTGTTGGTAGTCGTGGGCGTTGTCCAGGCCCAGATTGGCACCCAGCAGGAAGTTCGAAGCGACCTTGTATTCAGCCGCCGCGGCGACGCTGTAGCCGATCCCGGTTTTGTTTTGCCCTTCGTAGCGCAGGCCCGAGGCCGCTTGCAGGGCTTTGTCGTTGGGGAAATAGTCGGCGCTGTCCTGCTCGAAATGTTGCACGCCAACCGAGCCCTTGACTTGATACGTCAAGCGCCCGGTGCGTTGTGCCCAGGTCACTGGCACGCCCAGGGCGAAGAACGTCTGCGGGCTGAAATAGCCACCGTGGCCATAGGTGAAATAGTCCTGATTGTTGGCGTAGCTGATGCCGGTCATGCTCAGGCCGACGGTCAGCTTGCTGTCCGTTGCATTTTGCAGGTACCAGTAGACACCGCTGCCCAGCTCACCGCGGCTGTTGGACTCGACATGGTTGCCCAATAGCTGGTGCCAGGAGGCGTAGCCATAGACACCGACTTCGTTGTCGTCAAAGCTCAACTGGCCACGCCCGCCGTTGGCGGTCACACCGCCCCAGGACTGCCCGCTGCGTTTGTCCGTGGTGCCGGCAAACGAGGTGACGCTGTCAGTCACCGGCCGCCGGGAAACGCTCACACCGTAACGGACATTAGAGGAGTCGCTCACGGGTCGATCAATGCTGATGCCACCAGTGGCGGTGGTGTATTTGAAGCCGAGCGGGGTGGTGCCCAGATCAGCTTTGAATCCATCCGCGGGTCGTTGAATAGCGACGGAAAGGCCGACACCCTCGGCTTTTTGCGAGCCGACGCCGTCGCTCTGCGCACCGCTACCAAAGCGCGACAGTGCATCGTCGCTGACACTGCCGGCGTTCAGCGAGACGGGCGTCACACGCAAAGCGACGCGGCTTTCATCCAGCGGGATATTGATTTCCAATGGTGTTTCAATATCGGTGAGTTTGCTCAACCCCGACTCACTGTTGTTGCTGCGAATGCTCACGCCCTGGGTGACGTAGGCACTGCGCTCCTGAAGGATTTTATTCAGCGCCAGTTGCGCGGGGCTGATGTCCTCGCTCACCAGTGCTGAGCGCGGCAGCTGCGACTCGAATCGATTGCTTGCCTGCTGTGGCCGTGGCGGGGCGTCGATGCCAAAAGGGGTGGCAGACCTCACGCTGCCCGGCATCTCCTGAACCGGTGGCGGGATCGCTGCCAGCAAGGTGTCGCGACTGACCTCGCTACGTGGACCCGAAATCCCGGCAAAAGGGTTGGCCGCCAACGTCGAGCCGGCCAGTTGGCCTCCCTGGCTCCTGCGTTTCTCGCTCTGTTCAATGGCCACCGCTTTGCGCAGCAGATCGGTCGCCGTGCCGGTCTGGCCCATGTTCTGGTAGCGGCGGGCGGCCTCTGTCAGCGTTTGAGGGTTGCCGGGTTCAGTCTTGAGCAGCTGTTGCAGTGCCTGTTCGGCAAAGGCCGTGTCCTGTGCTAACACCGCTGCGTCGGCGGCACCCAACAGCAGTTGCGGGTCGTTTGGCTGACGTTGTAACAGCGGTTTGTAGAGTTCGAGGGCTTTTGCCGTGTCGCCGTTGGCCGAGTACATCCGCGCCAATGCCGCGACGGCCGCGCTGTCACCGGGGCGTTGCGCCAGGGCCGGCGCTAGCGTGTCATAAGCGCTGGCCAGATTGCCTCGTTCCCGCAACTGGTCAGCCTGGCGGATGCGATAGTGATAGAGCAGGTCGTCGAAACGCTTGCGAGCTGGCGCGTTCAAAGGCCTGTTCTGAAGGTCGCGCAGAATCTCGTTGACTTGTGCGTCTTCTCCGGTTTTAAGCAGGACCGCGGCGTATTGCAGGATGAAGTCCGCCGAGGGCGCCGTGGTGTTTTGCAACTGGCCGCGCATGAGGGCCAGCGCACGGGTTGGCTCGCCGATGTCGACATAGGCCGAGGCCAGGCTCGCCGTGCGATCTGGACTGTTGTTGGCCGTCGGCTGAATACGGTCGAGCAAGGTCAGGGCTTCCTGGCGCTGTCCGCGCTTGCCCAACTCGATCGCCTGGCGCAGTTGCAGGTTGAGGCTGACATCAGCGGCCAGCGCGTCCATGTCCGGAGTGCGTTGGTCGGGGCGCAAGCGTCCCAACGTGGTCTGGGCGGCTTTCCACTCACCCATCTGCACCGATAGCAAGGCGCTGACGTAAAGCGCATCGGCATTGTCGGGTCGGGCCTGGAGCATGGCGTTGATCAAGTCCCGAGCCTTTTGCGGTTCGCCCATCGCCAGGTTCAGGCGGGCCAGGGCGAAACGTGTCCAGATGTTGTCCGGCTCAACGCGCAGCGCGTCTTGCAAGGCGTTGCGCGCAGCGGGCAGGTTGTTGCGTTGTTCGGCGAGGGCGGCCAGTTGTGTCGCGCGCAAGGCTTGCAGGCGTGCGGACTGGCCGATCTTTGCCTGTCCGGTGGCGGGCAGGCTGTTGATCAGTTGCAGGGCTTCATCGTTCTTGCCGCTCTTGAACAGCACATTAACCAGCCCTTCCAGTGCTTGAGGGTCGTCGCGGCGCTGGTTCAAAATCTGCCGATAGTTGCGCTGAGCGTCATCGAACTGGCCCGCGCCGGCCTGAATGTCCGCCAGAGCGAGACGCGCATCTACCCCGTTTGGATTCAACCGCAGCGCCTGGTTGACCAAGACCTGTGCCTGGGCTGTCTGGCCTTTGGCCTGGACGTCGCGGGCCTGCTGCAATGCTGACCAGTAGCGCACTTCGTTCAGCGCAACTTGCCAGCGGCTGCCGTCGCTTTGTCGTATGGCTTGACTCAAGAGCTTTTCCGCTTCGGCCAGTCGGTGTTGCTGCTGGCGAATAACCCCAAGGCCACCCAGCGCGTCAGCATCATCGGGCCGGTTTTTCAAGCGTGCTTGAAAAGCCTGTTCGGCGGTGGCCTGATCGCCTTCTTTGAGCGCCTTCAGGCCGCGCGCGACTTCGGCAGGCGGTTGCCATTCCTTGCTGGCCGTCGTTGCCACCTGTTGCTTGCCCTTGTTCATCTGCGCCCGGATTTCTCCGTCATCCGGATGCGTCTTGAGGTACGCCTCGAACAACGGCACTTGTGCCGGATTGGGCGGACCGATCCAGGTCAGCGCCAGGCGCCAGCTTTCGTCGGCATCACCGGCAATGTCGGCACGCTGGGTCAGCGCGACCAGGGCGCGAATACCCTCGGCGCGGCTGTCTTCACGGCGCACCAGATGCTTGGCGTAAAACAGCGCGACGATCGAGTCGTTGGGCATCTCGCGTTGCAGGCGCTGAAGTCCGCTGCGTGCCTCAGCCCAATCTGCCTGATTGAAGGCAAGGTTGTTGTAATACTCGCGGCCGATCGTACCTTGAGGTGGACGGCCATCGAACAGCGAGCGAAACACTGCAGTCGCCTTGTCACGCTCACCGGCATCGACGAGGCGCCGAGCCTCTTCCAGACGCTGCTGGTTCTGCGGTTGGGCCACACTGATGTCCTGCGCCAATTGCAGTGCCTGCCGAGGCGGTGGCTGGATGGCCTGCAAGCGGGCGAGGTATTGCTGCGCCTGTTGTGGCTTGCCCTGTTGCACGCCAATCAAGCCCAGGCCATACAGTGCGTCAACCTGGGCCGGGTCCAACAGCAGGACTTTGAGCCAGACTTCCGCCGCGCGTTGAGGGTTGTTGCGCAACTGCCAGTACTGCCCTTGCTCGACGAGTAATGCCTGTGGTGTCGGACTTTGAGCGTGTGCAGCAGCCGTCCATGCGCTCATGACGACGATGGCTAGCGTGCGGTGGTGCGCGTGCATGCGGTCTCCCAGGAGAGTTTCAGCGTTCCGTCTTCCCGGAATCGGTAATGTTTATCTGCCCATCCGAGGGCGAACAGGCTGAGCATGAAGTTGTAGTAACGCGGCGGACCGGCTTCGCCATCAGGCCTGGCCAGCGCCTCGTGCAAGGCGAGCTCCACGCGGCGTCGTTGCTGATCGGCCAACCCGGGTTGGCCCTTGGCCTGAAGGTAGGGAATCAGTGCCGCCCAGAATCCGAACGGGCTCTGACCCTGAACAGTGCCGTGGAGAACCTTGACTGTTTCTGGGGGATAACCCGTTGCGACAGTGCTGCGGGCCATACCGTCCAGCCGCTTGAGTAGGCGCGCTGCCAGCGGTTCGGAGGTGTCACTCATGCCCAGCCAGAGGTATACGCGAATGGCATCGTAGCTGCCCGTGTCGCCGTGGATCGGGTCGCTTGTGAAGGCGCCCGATTGCGCTGAAGTGCCTTGATAACCGACCCAGTCAGCGACGAAACCGTGGCGGCTGGATTGGGCAATCATCGTCGCGGTGTTGTGGGCAATCGCTTGCCAGGGCCCGGAGGGGGCTTCCTTGGCCAGCCGTCGTAACAGTGGCAGTGGCAGATAGCTGGGGTTCAAGCGCCAAAGCGCGTCCGGCTGGACGAAGCCCTGTGGTCCAGGCAACACCATCGGGCCCAGCCCGGGCAGCGTGACGACCAATTGAGCTTCAATCGTCGCCATCAGGTGCAGGGCGTCCTGATGATAATCCGGCCGATCCCACAGGCGTGCGGCTTCGAGCAAGGCGTAGGCGATCCACAGGTCGGCGTCGGCGGCCGAATTGGCGTCTTGCAGGCGCCACTGACCGTCCGTGCCTTGCCCCCATAACCAGCCCGGCAGGCGTGTGGCGGTGGCGGAGCCTGCGAGGTTGGCTGAGGTCCAGCGCCAGAGTTTGTCAAAGCGTCGCTGATCGTTGCCGATCAGTGCGAAGAGCATGCCGTAGGACTGCCCTTCAGAGGTGCTGTGATTGGTTTCCTGGCTCGATTCCAGAACCCGGCCGTCGGCCTGGACGAAGCGCGTTGCATAGGTTTGCCACAGTGGCCAGGCTGGCGACTCACAGGATTTCCCGGCCGCTATCGCAGGCGTCAGCAGGGCAAGCACAAGCACAGCGCTCAACCTGCATGTGTTACCACGCAGGTACTGGCGAAGTGAAACACCTCGGCGGCTCATGGACGACACAGGCATGCGCGGCTCATTGACCAAGACGACGTTTGGCTCGTAAGCGCAGGGCCAGGTAGGCCATCGAAGCAAGCAGCAGGATCCCGAGGAGCGTGAACAGCATGAGCGCCATCACGTTTTGCGAGAGATACCACTGCAGATAGCGCAATGGACCCAGGCTCCCGACGTAGTAATCCTGCTCGGCGACCAGCGACTCGACATGCTTACCCCTGACCACCACCAGACTGCCTTGCAACTCGCGGGCGTTTTCTTCGTTGCTGAGCAGGGCGTTGGTTACGTCGGCCAAGCCGTTGGGTCTTGCGCTGGCGATAAACACCACACTGCGGCCACTCTTGAGCGGCGATTCGAATCCAGTCAGATAAGCACTGCCATCGTCAGCGGTAAACCTGAAGCTACTGCGCGCTTCACGCAGATTGGTTTTCGTATCCGGGCTGATCCAGTTGCGCAGACGCAAGGGCAGGTCAGACAGTTCAACGTACTGCGCAGCGTCTTCGCCCTTGGCCGGCAGCAGGTTTTGCCATTGCTCAAGCAGTGGCTGATTGTTGCCAGAGGCGAACACCAGCAAATCCCGGTCGTTTTGCTCGGCCACCTGGTCGGCATGGACCACCTTCACGCCGGTGGCCGGGTAACCGGTGGAGTCGCCGAAGCGGCCCAGCAGGGTCAGATAGGCGCTCAGATCGGCTGGGCCTGGCTCGTTGGGCAGGACTACCGATGTTTCAGAAAGGTCGGCCATGCGAGTGAACGGGAAGCCACTGTCCTTGAACACTCCGAGGTTGGGCATGGCCATGAAATGTTCGTATTGGCTGAGGTCCAGGGTCGAGTCCGGGTCGATCACACCGCGCATGTTGTCGATGATGATGTCGCGGCATTCGCCCTGTTTGATGTAGTCATACATGAAGCGAAATTGCAGGCGCGATTGCAGCGCTACGGAATTGAGCGGCAACAGCATGCGCGACGAGCGGGCCAGGCTGTCATCGGTTTTGAGCATCGCCAGCAGGCTGTCGCTGTTGCCGAGTTTCTCTATCGAGGGCAGATCGATCGACTTGATGAAGGTGTCGTTGAAGTTGACCAGCAACGAGGAGTTGGTGGAGACCGGTTGCGGCGTATAGCGGTATTTCAGGTCAAGCTGCGCACCGGGCTCACGCCAGTTGAACAGGTCGGGTGGCAAGCGCAGCGCAACCGTCATTTGCCCCGGGTTATAACCCGACACATTGAGCTCTGCGGGCGTCGCCAGTTCACCCAGGCGAACCGGCCGATCGGAGGGCAGCCAGTTAGGTGCGTCGTACGGTTGGCGTGGCTTGAGCGAGTCGATCCGGTCGATCACTACGCTCTGCCCGGAAAAGGCCGAGCTACCGAGGGCCAGTGCAGTCGCGGCGACCTTGAGATCGGCGCCATCACGCCCGGAGACGATCAACAGTTTGCCCTGAGCATCATTGGGATTGCTCACAAGCGTCAATGTCGGCCCCGTGGCCTCTTTGATCGGTAAGCCACTCACGGTCGTTGTTTCGCTGCCGCTGACAAACACCACGGCGTTGCCTTTGGCCGGCAGGCTGGTGAGGCTGGCGGGGAAGGTTGCGCCACGGTAGCTGGCCAAGGCGCCGAACCAGGACGACAGGATACCGGCGGCCTCAAGCTCAGGGCCGCCCGGGCGCGCGGCGAACACGAAGGGCAACTTCAGGGGCGAGGCGTCTCGACGATCGAACAAGGGCAGCGGCAGGGCGGACAAGTCATTGGGCTGTTTAATCGAGGACACCTGGAGGCTCAGCTGGCTCTCGTTGCCGATCCGGGCCCATAGGCTGGAGTGCAAAGGATCTTCACATTGCATCGTGTAGTGACCGATGAACTGCAGGCTGAGCCGGTTGAATTCGGTGATGGTCTGCGGCGGAATCTGCACGGTCCGGGTCTGCAATTTACCGGCCTCTTCCTTCGGCAGGGGCAGGCTGGCGGCCACTTGATCGTTGACCAGCACATTGATCTGCGAAAGGTCGGCCAGCAGCGCCGGTGAGTAGCTGTACTGCAGCGTGACCTGCGCCGCCGTGACGACTTCATCGGCGCGCACATCGAAGTTCACACTGTCGGTGGCCTCCACGCCTTTAAGGGTCATCGAATAGCTTTTGCCCAGCTCCTTGAGGGTGCGGGTATAGCTGTTGCTCGGGTCATCGGTCCCGGGCAACGTTATGACCGGCATCACCGCCGGCTCTGTGACGTTGAGTTGGGCGGCAGCACTCAATGCCCAGCCGCTCCAGCTCACTAACGAGCAGGTGATCAGCATGAGTGAGCGACGAGGAAGAAAGGTCCGGCGAGTGGAAGGCTTCAAGATCGTTGCGTGTCCGCGGTGGAGTCGATAGATGATGGAGTGTCCGGGCGTTTGCGCAGCAGCGCCTGGCTGTCCTTTAGGGCTGCAACGAACAAGCGCAGGATGGCGCGAAAGCCAATGCTGCTGACTTCGCGCAGCGCCGACATGGGCGCGTCGAGGCGGCCGTTACCCCACGTGTTGGCCCAGGTGTCGGCCCGTGAAAAAGTCAGACGCACCAGCTCACTTTGCTGGCGCAGGGTCAAAGCCTCGAATTGCACGCCCGCCACGTTGTCGTTGCTGAAGACTGTTTTGGCGGGAAAGAGGCTTGAGGGCGATGTGCGCAGAATGCACAGCCGCAGCTTCTCATTGACGCTGAGCAGAACCTGCGGTGGCAGTGCCAGACCCACGCCGTTTTGTGAAAAGTCCCGGGTTACGCAATCGAACCAGGTGCCGTCTTCGCGATAGATGCGCACGGGCAAATCCGCAGGCACCCTGGGTTCGTTGCGCACCTGAGAGGACTCAGTGGCCACCGCCACAGCGGTGCTGACGATGACGATGTTGTACACGGTCCAGGCCAGGTTGATCAGCAGGGTAGTGGCCTCGGCAGAATCACCGCCGATCAGTTTCACCACGCCGATCGCCAGACCGATCATGTTCAAGGTCAGCAGGACGATATAAGGCCGCGCAAGCTTCCAGTTGAAATAGTCCTTTTCGAGGGTGCCGCCCTTGTCGGTCACGTTGAATTTGCCCAGCGAAGGGCTGATCAAGGCCAACAGCACCGGTCGCATGATGTACCAGGCCAATACCGACTCATACACTTCGTTCCAGAAGGAATGGCGGAAGCGCCCCTGGATGCTGGAGTTGGTCAGGCTGGAATGGAAAATATGCGGCAGTACATAGACCGTGACCATCAATGCCGAGGCATGGAAAATCTGCGCGTCGAAAAACAGGTAGGCCAACGGGGCGGTCAAGAACACCAGGCGGGGCAGGCTGTAGAAAAAGTGCATCATGGCGTTGAGGTAGCAGATGCGCTGCCCCAGGTTCAGTCCTTTGCCAAACAACGGATTGTCGGTCCGAAAAATCTGCGCCATACCCCGCGCCCAGCGTATGCGCTGGCTGATGTGTCGGGAAAGGCTTTCGGTGGCCAATCCCGCCGCTTGTGGAACGGCAAGGTAAGCGGTATTGAAACCACGGCGATTGAGCTTGAGTGCCGTGTGCGCATCCTCGGTCACGGTTTCGGTGGCGATGCCGCCGACTTCCAGCAAATGAGTCCGCCGGATGACCGCGCAAGAGCCACAGAAGAAGGCCGCGTTCCACAGGTCGTTGCCGTCCTGCACCAGGCCGTAGAACAGCTCACCTTCATTGGGTACCGATCGAAAGGTATCGAGGTTTTTTTCGAACGGATCGGGTGAATAGAAGAAGTGCGGCGTTTGCAGCAACGCCAGGTTTGGGTCCTTTAGAAACCAGCCCATGGTGATCTGCAGGAAGGAGCGGGTGGGCACGTGGTCGGCGTCGAATATGGCAATGAACTCGCCATCGGTGACTTTGAGTGCCTCATTGAGGTTGCCGGCCTTGGCATGTTGATTATTGTCACGGGTGATGTAGTTGACACCAATTTGCTGGCAGAAAATCTTGAATTCTTCCCGGCGTCCGTCATCGAGCATGTGCACCCGCAGTTTGCCCTCGGGCCAGTCAATGGCCTGAGCTGCGAGCACCACCAGTTTGACGATACCCAATGATTCGTTATAGGTGGGAATGAAGACGTCTACCGTCGGCCATTCTGCAGGTGGCTGTTGCAGAAACTGCGGTTTGCGGTGCAGCGGCCAGGCGGTCTGTACATAGCCGAAGATCAGGACGAGCAAGGCATACAGTTCGGCCAGCACCAGCCCGTAGCCAAATACGGCATCCTGCCAGTTGTCGAAATTCAGAGTGTCGGACAAGCGCCAGTACATGTAACGCAACGAAGCGATCAGCGAGAGGGTGATCAGGGTCAGGATCGCCAGACGCCCGGCTTGTTTGCGGATGATCAGGCTGGCAGCAAAACAGACGGCGGCAAACGCGGCCTGGGAATACAGATTCAGCGGCGCAGTGAGGATACCCAGCACCAACAATGCTGCGATCAGCCCGGCTGAGATCTTCAGGCCTTGGCGCCAACGCACGGGCCATCGACTGACGCGATCCTGGAAAGTATCCAGCAGCCCCTGCAACCACCACGTCTTTGCAGGTAGCTGATTCAGTTGGGCGGTCATGGCGTGCCCTGCTGGTTGGTAGCATCCGCGAAAAGCAGGGCATGGACCGCGCCGGACAGCGAAAGAATGTCCTGACAGCCAATGCTCTCAGGTGCGTACTGGAAGAGGTCCCGACCATAGGCCAGCGACTCGTTGAACTGGTGATCAAGACGAATCGTCCCGATCAAGTCAGCGCCGAGCCGCCGCACAAACAACACGCCCATGTCCCTGCTGAACGAACGCGAGTCATCCCGTTGGTTGAGCACATACCGGTGCCGTTGCGCGCGTCGTCGGGTGGTTTCCAGCCACTGGGTCATGGTGTCCAGTGCCAGATAGGAGGCCGCGTCGGCCACCGTCATCACCAGCACCAGATCGGCGGCGTCGAGTGCCTGTTGCGAATAGACGGTCGCACCCGAAGGCGTGTCCAGGATCACGGTATCGTTTTCGCTGAGGTTCATTGACGCAAGGTGCTGATTCAACCAGTCAGAATCTTCAAGCATCAACTGCCTGAGCAAGCCGCGATCGTTCATGTCGCCAATGCCGAAGGGCAGGCACTCACTGTCGCTAAAGCCTGGCAGGCAATGAGCGCCCCAGTCTGCATCCTGCTCTTTGAGCTGGATCAGCCCCGGAACCTGCCTCGTGATACCCAAGTGGCTGGACAGCGCGTTCTGAGGGTCCAGATCAATCGCGAGGGTTCGCCCGCCGGGGTGCCGAAGTGTTTGCGCGAGGCCAGCGGCGACGGTGCTTTTACCCACCCCACCATTCGCCGAAACGATAGCAATGACCTTCGCCTTGGTCCGCTTGCGAGTCGTTTCTGGCAGACCGTCTCGACGAACCTGGTTGAGTTCACGCAACAGGTCGCTCAATCGCTGACGGTCACCCGTACCAGAACTTGCAGATGGCTCGGTCAGGGGAGGGGAGTTGGGCGCGCCCATGAATAAAGAAGGCTGTGCCTCGTCCAGAAAAAACACAGGGGGTGTTGATATTGGGGAAGACAAGGCCACCGACTGTTCTGGCTCAGCCAGTACAGGTGTAATCGGATCGTCTTTGAAACCTTTATAGTTTGGTTGTATTTCCTGGTAACTCTGCGCATTGGCGCCAAAACGTGTAAAGAGTTTTGTAATATCGTCAACATATTTCATGCGTTGTACCAGGAATGAAATAACTCAAAAACTCAGCATTCCATTAACTTAACAAAGTTGATGTATCGTCTGGGCGTTGGCAGAGTGCCATTAATCTAGGATGCCGGCGTCTGGGTGTCAATGATTGTTATAAAAAGTCAGCGAGGCTTGTAAGTGTTAATTCGAGTGTTATTAAGGTGTTATGTTTTTCGCGGAAAGTGTGGAGTGTTAGAGTGCGTCCAATGATGACGTTTCGGTGGCTGTATGATGTGGTAGTGGGTAATGGGCGTATTTGTAAGGAGACTGCGTGATGGAGTATTGATCCCTTCAATGATTTGATGCGGGGTTATCCATTAAATAAGTTGGCTGATGTATTTGAAAGGGGTGGTGACGATTTCAAAAATTTTTTATACACCTTGAAAATAAATCCATTCCTGCCTCAGGAATAAAAGAACCCCTTGGGTTTCCATGACGCTAGATGGAAGTTTCGTTTCCCGCCCCAGGCATTAAAAAATGGATCTCTGGAAAGAGGTCCATTTTTTCGTCTAAAGAAAAGTCTTTCTTTGGCTGTTCCCGCCTTTCCATTGGGGCTGCCTTGATCAGTGTGGGCCTTGGGCTCTCAGCTTGGCCAAGCCCTGTTTGATGTGTCCGGCGTTCTGACCGATTGTTTGAAGCGCGCTGCGGACGTTGTCGCCAGCCGTGGCATGGCCTTGTTTCTCAACCAGTGAGGTCAGCTCCATCAGCGCAGCCTCCAGGGCGAGTTGGTTGTGGTGCAGGCGTTCAAGAGCATCGGGGAGAGAATATTCAGGGGAGGGCATCGCTTCGACTCCGTTCGAGGGAGTGGAGAGCTTAGCAGCGGGAATGGCTGACAACAAAAAGCCCGCGCATGGCGTCGTGCATGGCGGGCTCTCTGTATGGGGTCAAATCCTTTTGTCCGTTCAATCTGCGCTCTGTTTTGTGAGCATTTCGTGAAAAGCATGTCGCTGGAACGAAAAAAACCGGCACTTGGCCGGGCTCTCTGTCGATGGGGCCAAATCCTTTTGGCTGACCGCATTGTGCATAGTGGGTGTGACGAAGGCATGACAGGCCGGATACGAAAACGCGGGTAAAAGCCCGCATGAGGCGGGCCTCTCCATGAGGATTGATCGGTTATCGGTTAAACCGTTCAACCAATGAGTACTGCGTGGACGCGGTCTTGGTCAGTTCCTTATTCAGATCTGCCGATTGGTGCGCCTGTTCCGAGGTTTGATCAGCCAAGTTTGCGATCGTGGTGATGTTTCGGCTGATTTCTTCGGCAACTGCAGTTTGCTCTTCAGTGGCCGCGGCTATCTGGGTGGTCATGTCGGTGATGTGGGAGACCGCTTCGCTGATGCCCACCAATGCCTTGTCTGCCTCAAGTACCCAGGTCACACCTTCTTGGGCCTGACGATGACCGCTCTCCATGGTCTGCACGGCACTGTTGGATGATGTCTGGAGCTTGGTGATCAGATCATGGATCTGGGTGGTGGATTGCGAAGTGCGTTGGGCCAGTTGGCGAACCTCGTCGGCCACAACAGCGAAACCCCGGCCCATGTCGCCGGCGCGCGCTGCTTCGATGGCGGCATTCAGTGCCAGCAGATTGGTCTGATCGGCGATGCCTTTGATCACGTCAACGACTGTCCCTATTTCGTTGCTGTCCCTGGCCAGCTGTGCAACTGTCAGACTTGTCTCGCCGACAACTTCGGAGAGGCGCTCGATAGCCTCTCGGGTGTCTCGGGCCACATCGCGGCCGCGACGGGTCAGCAGGTTAGCTTGTTGGGTGGCATCAGCCGTACGCTGGACGTGGCTGGCGACTTGCTGGGTGGTCGCGGCCATCTGGTTGACCGCGGTAGACACCTGTTCGGTTTCGACGCGCTGGCGATCAAGACCTTTTGAGCTGTCAGTGGCAAGTACATCGGATTGTCCCGCCAGCTCGCTGAGTTGCTCGGCGGTGTCTTGCAGGCGCGTCAGGCAAGTCTTCAGGCGCGAAGTCTGGCTGACGAAGGCTGTTTCCAGGCGGGCTTGTGGTCCGCGCGCATCGCTGTACATTTGAGCGATCAGTGAGTCGCAGGTAGAAGGCTCAGCCATCTGCAGCAGTCGCATAGTTCCTCGCATCTGCCAACGTGAAGAGAGCAAGCCGATCGGCACGGCTATGCCTACGGCCACGGCAATCGCCACGGGCGCGCTGAAGAACAAGCCACTCAGGGTACCCGCCAGTCCCATGGCCAGGTACGGCAAGCAATGGAGCAGGGCAGGTTGCCAAGCGTCTTGGCGGGGGATGGCCGGTTTTCCCTGGCTGATGCGCTTATACAGGGATTCAGCACGACGAATCTGATCAGTCGTCGGTTTGACTCTGACCGATTCAAAGCCCACAACCTGGCTGCCTTCAAATATCGGTGTGACGTACGCGTTGACCCAGTAGTGATCGCCACTTCTGGAACGGTTCTTGACGATACCCATCCACGGGCGACCTTGCTTGAGAGCACCCCACATATGGGCAAATACAGCAGCGGGGACGTCAGGATGGCGGACGATATTTTGCGGAGCGCCAATCAGATCGGCTCTATCAAAACCACTGATCTCTACGAAGGCGTCATTGCAGTACGTAATAACGCCTCGATCATTTGTCGTCGAGATGAGTTTCTGCTGAGGTGTGAGTGAAATCTCTCGCTGCGTAACGGGCTGGTTATTTCTCATTCCGATTGCTCCTTGGTTCCTTTAAGAGGCCATCGGCTAGGACTTGAAAAAGATTAGCGTCTTTTTTTCTAAAAAACTCTTCTATAACAATGAGTTGCATTTATATTTTTGACCTGGTCCTGGTCCTGGTCCTGGTCCTGGTCCTGGTCCTGGTCCTGGTCCAGATCCGGGCCCGGGTGGCGCAAAATCCGGACGGCAGGACTCGCAGCACGAACACGCATCAATCTCCTTGCGATGGCGTTTCCTCCAGTGCAACGACGTCCAGCATCACACCCGTGCGCGCCACTACCCGGACCTGCTGGCCCAGGTGCAGGGGCGAGCGGCTCTGAACTTGCCATCTTTCGCCCTGCAATTGCACCCAGCCGCTCATCGGCATACCCGGCAGCAATCCCGTCACCGTGGCCTGGCTGCCGACCAAGCCCGCATCGCCGCTGACCAAGGCACGGCGTCTGGCCTTGAGCGCCATGCCGACCAGCGTCATCAGCAACAGGGCGCTGATCAGTGCCACGCCGATGATCAGTGCCAATGGAATGCCGAAGCCCGGTACATCGGTGTCGATCAAAATCACTGCGCCCACTACAAAAGCAACCACCCCACCGAAGCCAATGACACCGAAACTCGGTAGAAACGCTTCGGCAATCATGAAGGCGATCCCTAGCAGAATCAGTCCGACCCCGGCGTAATTCACGGGCAAGAGTTGCAGGGCATACAGCCCCAGCAACAGGCAGATGCCACCGAGCACCCCACCAACGCCCGACCCTGGGTTCATGAACTCGAAGATCAAGCCATAGACCCCCAACATGATCAACAGCAACGCCACGCTGGGGTTGGTGATCACCGCCAGCAGTTGTGTGCGCCAATCAGGCGCGTGGTCGACGAGCGCGGCCCCGGCGGTGTTCAGCTTTAACATTTGACCAGAGACATTCAGGCTCTTGCCGTCCAGTTGCTTGAGCAGGTCTGCCACGTCATTGGCCACATAATCGACCACCTTGAGTTTGAGCGCTTCGTGGGCCGACAGGCTGAGCGATTCACGTACCGCTTGTTCGGCCCAGTCGGCATTCCGTCCGCGCAGTTGCGCAAGGCCACGGATGTAAGCCGCTGCATCGTTGATCTGTTTTCGAGTCATGGCGTCTTGCGACTCACGCGCAGAATCCTTGTCGCTGGGGGGGGAGCCCGGCGGTTCGGGCGCGGTCCCGGGCAGGCCGCCGATCTGCACCGGTGTAGCAGCGCCCAGGTTGGTGCCGGGGGTCATCGCGGCAATGTGGCTGGCATATAAAATATAAGTGCCGGCGCTGGCCGCCCGTGCGCCGCTGGGAGTGACGAAACTTGCCACTGGCAAGGGGCTGGCCAGAATCGCCTTAATAATCAAGCGCATCGAGGTGTCTAGCCCGCCGGGGGTGTCGAGGCGGATGACCACCAACTGCGCGCCCTCGGTCACTGCACGCGTCAAGCCGCGCTCCACGTAGTCGGCACTGGCCGGACCGATAGCATCGTTGACAGTCAGTACCACGACACTACCTGCCGCCATCGTCGAACCCGTCGATAACCCGATCAGTATGATTAGCAAGAACAGGCGGCACCACCAATGACTGTTCACGGGACCTCCAGTTGTGGGTATGACAGCCTGCAACCTCACTTAAAGCGTAGTTGAGTCTACTTTGGACGCTCAAAGCGATCCCGGCTTGAGCGGGTACTCGATAACCACATAAACCCGATCGATATCATCGCCGGCCTGAGCGCTGTTTGCTCGATGCGTCACATGGGACAGCTGCACGGACAAGTCCTTGGCCGGGCCCGACTGCACGATGTAGCGCAGGTCTATATCGCGTTCCCAATGCCGGCCGCCATGCCCTTGTTGAGGTTGGTAATCGCCGGTGCCCGGGTCGAACGGGTGATAAGCGCCGCCCTTGGGGGCCTGGGTGCCGTCGATGCCACGCCCGGTTACGTAGCGGGTCATGAACTTCAAGCCGGGCAGGCCGAAAGTGCCGAAGTCGAAGTCGTAGCGCACCTGCCAGGAGCGTTCATGGGGGCCGTTGAAATCAGCGTACTTGATCGAGTTAGCCAGGTAGATGGAATCACCACCGACGAAGTCGAAGGGTGTGTCGCCGTTGATTTTCTGATAGGCGAGGGTGAAGGCTTGGTCTGCGGTGGTGTATTTGCCCGACAGGCTGTAGGCGCTGTTATCGATCGCTCCTGCCACGGCATCGCCATAGTCCTGAGTGTGGTAAAGATTGCCATCGAAAAAAAAACCGGACTGCTTCAGGTGCAGGTTGGCGTAGTACTGACGCCAGGTGTCGCTCAGTTGCGAGGCATAAAAGGCGCCGCCCACTGGACGATCTTCGAACAGGTTGGCTCCGATAAAATCGATGCCGCCCGTGCCGGTGCTCACACCGTAGCCGGAAAAGTCGCCCTTGCTGGTGGACGCATCCATATTCTTGAACGCAGTGAAGTGACCGGCCTCCAGATGCACGTCATCGATTTCACGGCTGTCGATCAACACGCCCGTGGCGTATTCCGGTTGCAGGCGTTTGTCTGCCGTGTCGAACACCGGAGTTTCAACAGTCATTTCGCCGAACGCCAAGAGGGTGCGAGAGGCTCGCAGCTTCAGGGCTCCACCGCCACTGGAGTAGCGGTCTTCGCTGCGACCGTCCTGATCCAGAGGCAACAATCCCGTCCCGGAATGTGCCTTGCCACCGTCCAGTTTCAAGCCGAGGAATCCATGGGCGTCGATACCCATCCCAATCATGCCGGGAGTGAACCCGGATTCAAACGATACGATGAAACCCTGAGCCCATTCCTGTTTGTAACTCTTGTCTGTCGGCGAGGGCGATCGATAGTCATTGTTGAGGTAAAAGTTTCGGCTGAGCACCTCAAGCGTCGACCCTGCCAGCAAACCTTGTGCGGTGTGTACAGGCTCGGCGGCGATCGCGGTTGCGGCTGTACTGGTGAGCAACATGACCAACCAGAAGGGCGCCCAGAGTCCGGTCGTGTTGAGGGCTTTGGATGCATACATCAGCACTGCTCACGAACCTTTATAGACAGGCGGGAGTGGGGAACTCCCGCAGTGAAGTCGGGTTATGTCCGGGGGGGTGATCACTGGATCAGCGGAACATTTTTCGGTCGCTGGTAAGGGCCGTATTCGACGGGCACCCAGGCGAAGGCTTTTTCGCGACTGCTGATATGCCCGATACCGGGGAAGGGCAAGTGAGCACCAGCAACCCAGGTACGGTCATGAGCGACCTGTTTGAACAGTTTTTCGCGCGTCACGACGGCCTGTTTACCCTGCACATCAAAGCCGATGCTCACTTCTGGATGCTGGAACTGCACGGCAAAGCTGTGGACCAGGTCTCCCATGAACAGAATGCTCTGGCCGTTGGAGCTGAACGTGTAACCACTGCTGCCGGGTGTATGGCCGGGCAGGCTGACCGCGGTTACGCCGGGCACCAGCGATTGTTCGGGGGTGAAGGTTTTGAACCGCTGGACGGCGACATAGGGCGCCACGGATTTACGGGCGATCTCGAAGTAGCCACGGGCGTCTTTTGGAGCCTTGTCCAGGTTTTCCTGACTGAGCCAGTAATCGGCCTCTGGTTTCGCCGCATACACGGTGGCGTTGGCAAACACCGGCTCGTCCTTGGCATTGATCAGGCCGCAGACATGATCGACATGCATGTGGGTGAGCAACACGGTATCCACTTGCTCAGGTTGGTAACCGGCAGCGCGGATGTTATCGGGCAGCCAGCCCGCAGTTTCGCCGAAACAGGCACCGGCACCGGCATCTACCAGTACCAGGTTTTTACCGGTGTTGATCAGGAATGCGTTGAACGCGGTCGGCATGCCTGGAGTAAAAATGAACTTGCGTTCGAGCAGGGAGCGAATGTCTTTCTGCGAAAGGCCTTTGAGCAGCGTCGGCCCGAGGTCGTTGTAGCCATCGAACAGCGCGGTGATCTCGAATTCACCCACTGCCAGGCGCTGATAGCCGGGGACCTGGGTTTGCACGGGCGGCGGTGGCGCCGCCTGGGCTTGATTGCCTGCAAGCGTGAGACTCAGGGCCATCAGTGAACCCTTGAAGTAGGAGGGGAGGTGCTGGAGAAGACTCATGGCTTGCGTCCTGGTTGCAATAAGAAAGGCGTGAAAAGCGGCTACGCCTGTGCGCAGCCGCTGTCATTGCTTAATGGCCTTCAGAGGCCTGGAACATGGTTTTGGCGTAGATCAGCCCCAGGCCGTAGGCGCCGCCATTGGCGATCGAAGTCTTGACGGTTTCTTCGTAGGTTTCGCTGCGAGCCCAGTCACGTTGCAGTTCCAGCAGGTATTGCAGTGCTGTCATCGGGCGGGCGCCGATCTGGATCATGCGTTGCACGGCCATTTCATGGGCTTCAATGGAGACATCGCCACAGGCATCGGCGATGAAATACACCTCAAACCCTTGATCGATAGCTGACAGCGCCGGGCCGACGATGCACACAGAGGTCCACAGACCGGCGAGGACGATTTTCTGTTTGCCGAAGGCGTTGACTTCAACGGCGATGCGTTCGTCTTCCCAGGTGTTCATGCTGGTGCGGTCGATCACCTTGTGATCCGGAAACACTGACTTGATCTCGTCGAAGATCGGGCCGGAAAAGCTTTTCTCGGCAACGGTGGTGAGGATGGTCGATACCTCGAAGCCCCGGGCAGCCTTGGCTACCAGCGCGGCGTTGTTACGCAAGGTCACGGCATCAATCGATTTGGTTGCGAAGGACATCTGCGACTGATGATCGATCATGATCAAGGTATGGTCAGTTGGGGTAAGAAGGGTTTTGCCTGGAGCTGCTTTTGCGAGGGCCATGATATTTTTCCTTAAGCATTGGGCGAGGGTTATTTGCGACGACAAGTGCCGTTGAGCTGATGAAAAAGTCATCGGGTCTTTCGTGGGGGAAATGGTCACGCATTCCACAAGGCCGAGATTGAACAGGTGTGCTGTGGTTTGGGATGTTTGTGCGATAGCGTGCGGTTTTCTCGATAAGACAGCGCAGTGCTTACCGGGTGACGGCAGCGATGGGCGTCACTTGAGGACTGCAGATGAGGGGAAATGATTCACGCCCAGTGATATGGACCTGTAGCGGCCTGAATTGGGTGCTGTCGAATGGTTCCGGCACAGGTGAGGGCGCGAGCACTGGCGGTGTTTTATCCTGATGACTCTAGTGCCGCGGTTGAAGCGCAATCTCGACAGCGGTCAATAACGCATCGCCGGTAAAGGGTTTGCGCAGACATTCACTGGCGCCGTAGCGGCTGGATTCAATCAGGGTCGCTTCATCCCAGTAGGCCGACATGCATATCACCGGAAACTTTATGTCCAGGTGGGCAAGCGCTTGCATGACGTCTATTCCGCTAAGGCCCTTCATTTTCAGATCCAGCAGCAGACAGGCGACGTCATCGAAGTTTTCGAGAGCCAGGAATTCTTCACCCGAAGCGAATACCCGAGAGCGGTAGCCCGCTGACCGGAGCAAATTGGCCAGGCTTTTGCGTACGGACGCATCGTCGTCCACGATGCAGACGATGATCATGGCATTGCCGGACAGTGCGGGGGCGGCGCCGCCAGTGCCGATAGTCATGAAGAACCTTGCATGGCTGGCGCCGGCTCTGCGCTGATCAGGCCATACAGGCTGACCAGACTGACCAGCGAACGCGCCTGCATCTTCTCCATGATGTGTTTGCGGTGGACCTTGGCGGTGATTTCACTGGTGCCTAGCCGGTTGGCGATGTGCTTGTTGGACAGCCCAGCGACGATCAGCGGCAGCACTTCGCGCTCACGGGGTGTCAACAGGACCGCCCTTTGACGGGCGCTCTGAATGCGTTGCCATTGCACGAACGCCGTCGCTGCGCGCTGACGGGTGGTGCGCAGGATGTCCAGCAACTGGTCGTCATTAAAAGGTTTGGTCAGGAATTCCACCGCTCCCGCTTTCATGGCTTGCACCGACATTGGGATGGTGCCGAAACCGGTCATGAAGATGACCGGCCACGGATGGCCGCGTTGTCCGAGCGTCGATTGCAATTCCAGTCCTGTCGCCTCGGGCAGGCTTATATCCAGCAACAGGCAAGCGGGGCCGATGTTGAGATCAGCGCCAAGCAACTCCTCCGCCGAGGAAAATATCCGGTGCGCGATGCCTTCGGCTCGCAGCAATCGACTGAGCGCTGTGCGCACGGAGGCTTCATCGTCCACGATGAACACCGGCACGCTGTCAGGATCGATCGTCTCCTGATCTTGAGACGCCAAGGGGCCCGGAACCATCGGATGGAACGAGGGCAGGGGCGGTTCACGTTCTTTCAATAATCGATAACCTCGACGCGGGACCGTCTGGATAAGTTGTTTTTCTCCGAGCAACTTGCGCAGCGAAGAAATCTGCACCTGCAGATTATTTTCCTCAACGATGGTGTCGGGCCAGACCTGGGTAATCAATTCGTCCTTACTGACGATCCGGCCATCGGCCTGCATCAGCACTGAGAGGATTTCGAACGCCCGGCCCCCGACACGCAATGGCTGTCCATCACGAAAGGCTTCGCGCCGTTCCAGGGAAATAGTGGCTTGGCCGAGTCGGATCATGTGTTTCTCTGCATTGCGTTGGGGAGGAATCTTGGGGAAGCTTCGATTCATCTGGTCTACACGCTAGGGGACGGCCCGACATATTGCAATTATCCCGAGGGATAACACGCGTGATTTTCAGGTGCGAAAACCGCCGGCACAGGGCCTCTCAACGGCCATCATGGTGCCGGTTACGGACAAGATCGTTCGTCCGCATTTATCTGGCCAGAACGGTACGTATATTCTCGAGGCTCAGCCTGAAACGAATCTTTAGCGGTGATTTCTCATGCCCGGCAGTGTTCCCTCAGCATCCAGATCCCACCACCTTGAAGTCGTCCACGATGAAGCCTGGCTGGAACGTTGTGCCTTCGCAATGCTGCGCCGGGAAAACGATCTGACCTGGTTCACGCTTCAGGACCCGCAATCGGGGACATGCTGGATCGCCGCCCGGGCGCCGATCCAGCGGCCTGCCACATGCCAGCGGCTGGAGCGCGATTTTCACCTGTGCCTGGATCCGGCCTGGGCGATTGCCCCTGTCGCATTCATCCGTTCGGCCGAAGGGCCCTTGTTGCTCTATCCCTCGACGCAAACGCCGCTGATGGATCTGATCAGTGATACCGGGCTGCCACTGGGGCGCTTTCTGGCCATCGCCGTCGCGGCGGCCAATGCGCTTTCCTGTGCGCAGAAAGTGGGCGTGCGACATGCCAGTCTGCAACCCCACCACTTGATGGTGGATGCTGCCAATTCGGTCAAGCTCCTGGGTTTTCACAGCCATTGTGGGGAGACGCCCGTCGCTGAATTGCCTGGCTTGGAGCAATGGCCGTATCTGGCCCCCGAGCAGCTGCGGCGCGATGACGCCAGTTTTGACGCGCGCAGTGATGTCTATGCCCTGTCGACGATTCTTTATCAAGCGTTGACCGGCAACCTGCCGCTCACTGCCCGTGACCCATCCCAATGGCTACACGTGCAAGCTGCCGTCCAGCCGGAGTCACCGGTGATACATGTCGCCGGTCTGCCGGAAGGTATCTGTCGAGTGCTGCTCAAAGGCTTGGCGAAAGAGCCGGGTGCCCGTTATCAAAGCGCCGCATCGATGGCCGCGGATCTGGCCTGGTGCCAACAGCAATGGCTGGAGCATGAGCGCATCGACGCGTTTCGGCTGGGCGCTTTCGATGCGTTGCCTTCTGTGGCCCGCGGCGGTGCTCTGTTCGGTCGAGAGATCGAGCGCGCGCAGCTGATTGAATTGTTGCATCAGGTCCGCAGCGATGGCGTCGCCCGGGTCCTGCTGGTCGGCGGCGCGCCGGGCGCCGGCAAGTCGACGCTGATCCATCAGGGTATCCGTCCGCTGGCGCCCGGCTACTGGGCCAGCGGCAAGAGCAATCTGCAACAGCAGGACATTCCCTACGCACCCTTGTCGGAAATTATCAGATCGCTAATGACCCAGTTGCTGGGCAAGCCAGCGTTGGAGCTGGAGACGCTTGGCGATCAACTGGTCGAACGGCTAAAGGGGCGGGGCAGGGTCCTTGTGGAGCTGGCGCCCGAGGCTGAGCTGGTCATCGGTGTCACGCCTGAGCTGCCGAACATGCCGGCCCGACATGCGCTCGATCGCGCCAACCGCACCCTGCTCGATGTACTGGAAGTCTTCGCTCAGCCAGGCAGACCCCTGGTGCTGTTTGTGGATGATGTGCAGTGGGCGGACGATTCGACCCTCTCGTTCCTTCAGGCCTTCGTCGATCGGCAGCCCCGACATCTCGTGCTCTTTCTGGCATACCGCGAGACCGAGTCGCACGCGCTCGAAGGTGAGGGCGGATTGTTCGAGGTACTCGCACGTGAGCAATCGGTGCCCTGTACACGCGTCATGCTCGGTTCGTTGTCAGTGTCTGCGGTCGCAGAACTGATCGCCGCTGAATTGGACACTGCCACCGCGCATATTGAAGCGCTCGCACATGTCGTGCATTACAAGACGGCCGGCAACCCGCTGTTTGTGAGCCAGGTATTGCGGGCGTTGATCGATGAGCATCTGGTGCGCTTTGACGTGCAGTCCCGCCGCTGGGTCTGGAACCAGGAGGAGGTGGACGGTTATCGCTATGCGGACAATGTCGCCGACTTGATGGTGCAGCGACTCGAACGGCTGTCTTCGATGGAGCGTGAGGTGATACGCACCGCCGGCTATGTCGGCGGGCGCTGTGACGAATCGCTGCTGCACCAGCTGGTGCCCTATGATCCAGAACAGATGACACGCGATGTGCAAAGCCTGGTCGATGCTGGATTTTTGCTGCGCGAACGCGAGCAACTGGTGTTTCCCCACGACCGTGTACTAGAGGCCGCCTGCCAGCTTCCTGCGCAGTCGGGACGCGCTGCCGAACATGCCCGTATCGCCGGCGCCATGCTGGATCAGTGGGGCGAGCAGATACATGAACGTGTTTTTGAAGTCGCCAGCCAGATCCAGCGTATTGACGTCGATACGCTGGAAGCGCATCGCCGTGCCGCGTTCGTTGAACTGTTGGTCGAAGCCGCCGAACGCGCCAGGGACACTGCCGCCGTCGAGCAGGCCGTGGGTTTTCTGCGCACTGCCGAGAACTTGCTCGGCCAGACGGGTTGGTCAAGCCTCTACACCCAAGCGTTCGCTACCCAATGGCTGGCTGCCGAGTGCGACATGCTCCTGGCCGATCTGTCCGGCGCCCAACGACGCCTGGACGATTGCCTGAGCCACGCCACCACAGTGCTCGACCGCGCGAAGACCTATCGGTTACGCGCCACTTTGCGCACGCTGCACTCCGATTACGAGGGCGCGATAACCGAGGCCCTGAGCGGTCTGACCCTGTTGGACATTCCCCTGCAGCGCAACCCCTCGCAGGAACAGCTGACCTTGGCGTTTTTCCAGGTACGTGCACTCCTCGGCACACGTCAGATCGCTGATCTGGTGCATTTACCCAAAGCGAATGACCGGCCTATCGAAGCCGCCATGGAGTTGCTCAGCACGCTGATTTCCTCGTTCTTCGTCAATGACGATATTCGTTTGCTGCACCTGGCGAAAATGGTCGAACTCACGCTGATGCATGGCACCACGCCGAGCTGTGGTTATGGGTTTGCCTGGTTTGGCGTAATGATTGCCGAGCGCTATGGTGAATATGTGGACGGGCTAGCCTATGCCGAAGTGGCCCTTGCACTCACCAACAAGCACGGCTATGAAGCAGGGCGCACAGGTACGCTGGTAGCGCTCGATCAGGTCTGCCCGTGGACCCGGCCGATGGCCTACGCCCGACAGACAGCTTTCGCTGCATTGGAATGTGGCCAGGCTGGCGGCGACCTGGGTATGTCCTGCTATGCCTGCAACCACATCGGCTCCGACCTGCTGTTCATGGGCGAACCCTTGCAAGGGGTATTGAACGAACTGGATCAGGGCCTGGCCTGGGTGCGTCAATTCCATTACGTCGACATCGAACGCATCCTGCTGGCGCAACAGGCGTTCGCTACCGATCTGCGAGAAGGGCGCACGCACCGGCCGCTGGCCGAACTGGATGGCATGGAACATGACAGGTTCGGCCCCATCGATCGCTGCAACGTGTCACAAACGACTCTGTTCTTTTCGTGGCTGTATTCCGGCATGTCCGCGTTTTATTTCGGTGATATCCGTTATGCATTGCGACGTTTCGAAGAAGCTGCGGTGCTGACCTGGTCCATTCCGGCGCATATCAATCTTGCTGATTACTACCTGTTTTACAGTCTGGCGATGGGCAGTGCGCAGGCGCCCGGTGAGGTGGTCGAAAAGCTACAAAAGCTCGAGCAGCACCGTCAGCGGTTTCTGTCATGGGTTGAGCTCAACCCGACGACCTTCCGCAGCAAACTGCTGCTGATCGAAGGGGTGATTGCCCGTTTGCGTGGTCAGGAATTGGTGGCCATCCGCTGCTTCGATCAGTCGCAGATCGCCGCGGCGGCGGCCGGTTTTATCCATGAGCAGGCGTTGGCCCACGAACAACTGGCCAATATCTGCTTACCTAACGGACTGGTCTCCGGCGCCAACCACCATCTACGCGTCGCGCGCGACTGCTACAACCTGTGGGGCGCTTGCGGCAAGGCCCGTCAGTTGGAGACCTTGCATCCGTTTCTGAGGGCTGAACCGTCGTTCGAGCCGGCCCGGCCCGTGACCCAGGTCCGGCTAGATCTTGAAGTGGGAATCGAGGCGGCGCGTGCGCTTTCGCAGGAGGTGTTGCTCGAACGTCTGATCGAAACCTTGATGAATCACCTCATGATTCAGGCCGGTGCCGACAATGGCGTTCTGATAATTGTCAATGGTACTGAACTGCAAGTGGCAGCGACGGCTTCTGTCGAGGTCGGCAACGTGCGCGTCACATTGGACACCCTGCAACCGCTCGAACAGTTGGCGCCGTCCTCGGTACTTAACGCGACCATGCGCACCCGCATACCTCTGGTGATTGATGATGCCCGGGCTGATTGTCCCGAGGCCTACGGCGCCGATCTGCAACGGCGCCAGACGCGCTCCATGTTGTGCCTGCCGTTACTCAAACAGAATATGTTGATCGGTGTGGTCTATCTGGAGAACAGCCTCGTCCCCCATCTGTTCAGCGCCGAGCGCCTGACCATGTTGGAAATTCTCGCTTCCCAGGCCGCTGTGTCACTGCAAACCGCCCAGCTGTATGCACGACTGGTCGAGGACAACCAGCTGCGTGCGCAGATGGAAGCGGATTTGCGCAGCTCCCGGGCTGAACTGGCGCGTAGCTCGCACCTCAAGCTTATGGGGGAGCTTTCGGCTTCGATTGCCCATGAAATCAGCCAGCCGCTGCTGGGCATTTTGTCCAACGCCTCGGCCAGCCTGCGCTGGCTCAAGCGTGATCAGCCCGATCTGGAAGAAGCCATTCAAGGGCTCGAAGACATTCGTTCCGACAGCGCCCGCGCTGCCGACATTGTCCAGGCGCTGCGTGCGCTCGCCAAACAAACGCCATTGCAACGGTTGTCAGTGCAGATCGATGATTTGATCGGTGAGGTCGTGCGCCTGGCCGCCATCGACCTGGCGAACCGCAACGTACAATTGCAAACCCGGCTCAAGGCGCAATGCCCTGTGTGGGTCGATGCGGTGCAGATCCAACAGGTGGTGTTCAACCTCATCACCAATGCGCTGGAGGCCATCGCCGGAGCGGGGTTGCCGCAAGGGCGCATTATCATCAGTTCAGCGGTGAAGGATATTCATGTGCAGGTCTGCTTTCAGGACAACGGGCCCGGCGTTGACGCGCACCAGCGCGAGCAGATCTTCGATGCGTTCTACACCACCAAAGCCAGCGGCATGGGAATGGGGCTGGCCATTTGCAGGTCGGTGATTGGCGCGCACGGTGGGACGCTGGTCGTTGAGGACAGCGAGCAGGGCGCCCGGATTTGTTTCAACCTGCCACTGGCGCCGACCAGCGCCGGATAAAAAAGGGCCGCATAAGCGGCCAAAGGGAGCGTTTTGTCGACCTCGATCAGTTCCACACGTGCAGATCCTGCACGCGCAACTGTCCCACGCCCTCGACCAGGCTATCGCGAAGGCTCCAATCGGGTATGTCCCGATCGATCACTGGCGGCTGGGGAAGATGGCTCGTTGCATGTTCAAAGGCCCGACGCCATGCCTTGGGTGTCATCCCTTCCAGGCGGCTGAAGGTGCGGGTGAAATGCGAGTGGTCCGCAAAACCGCATTCATAGACCACCTCAGTAATCGGTATTGAGGTGCTTAGCAGGGTTTTGGCTTTTTTAATCTTCATCCTCATCAGCCAGCCTTGAGGCGAGTAGCCAGTAACCTTTTTAAATGCCCGGGAAAAATGGCTGCGGGACAGGTTGCAGTGTTCGGCAATATCGCTGATGCGCACGCAGCTGCTCATGTCACGCAGCATCAACTCCTTGGCGCGACGCTCCTGCCAGCTGGACAGGGCACCCAGCGGTCGCGCAAGGGGACGTGGGGTGTCTGAATCTACCGTTTGCGGGTTCATGGCAGCTCTCCTGATCGTTCAGGAAAGTCTGTCCGCCAGCGACATTTAAAGTCCTTAAGCAAACCTTAAGAGTTATGAAAGACTGCGCCCACATCGACTCCGGTTCATAACCTTCCAAGGCCAGCCAGCTTGATTACTTTTCGCCTTCTGATTGAACAAGCGCCAATCATCTAAGGTATGGGGCAGCGTCTGGTCGAAGGAAGCAGTTTTTTCAAAACGTTCTGTGGATTGACAACGCCAGTCTTGCGTCTGGATACTGTACAGGTAAAGTACTTGGACGTAAGGTGACAGATGAACGCCGTACACATTATTTTTGGCCCACTCGGGGCCGGTAAGTCGACCCTGGCTCGGCAGATAACGGCCCAGCTAAACGCTGTCAGCTTCTCGATTGATGAATGGATGCAGCGTCTATACGGCCCGGATCTGCCTCAGCCCCTTAGCCTGGAATGGGTGCTTCCCCGTGTTAGACGTTGCGAGGCGCAAATATGGGAAACGTGCGTGCAGGTTCTAGCGTCGGGCAAGGATGTGGTGCTGGATCAAGGCTTTATGACGAAAGCAGACCGCACTCAAATCCGACTGCAGGCTCACAACGCGGGCTATGAGGTGCTTAGCCACTTCGTAAATGCCGATAAGCCGCTACGCCGTGAGCGCGTGCTGCAACGGAACCTGGAAAAAGGCGCGGGCTATTCGTTCGAAATAACGGCCCAAATGTTCGAAGCCATGGACGCACGCTTTGAACACCCATCCCCATCCGAACTGGAGGAGTGTTGCAATGTCTGACCATACGCCGGGTGCGGAAGGCACTTCGTCCTCAACACTTGAACGCTATATCCGTGTATCCCGGGCATACACTGCCGCCACTCGGCGTATCGACGCCAAACTCTCCGCCGTGCATGGATTGAGCTTTAGCGACTTCATGATTCTGCATCATCTTAAACAAGCCCATGGCGGCAGGCTTCGTCGTGCAGATTTGGCAGAATGCATGGGCTTAACCGCGTCAGCCGTAACCAAGTCACTTCTGCCCTTGGAAAAGATAGGTTGGGTATCTCGCCAAAGCGATCCGCGCGATGCGCGCGTTGGTTATGCGTGCTTAACCCCCGCGGGCGCGCAGCTCGTTGACGATGCGGTGCTGACTGCAGAGAGCTCGTGCCAGGAGGCTTACCAAGCCATTTTGGGTGAGATGACAGACGCTTGAATGTACTCGCCTACAATCTGAAACGGCTCTTGGAAACGACAGCCACTGATGCGACAGCTACATGCCACCCTCGACCATTCCACTCGTTTGCGGTCAGCGGCAACACAGGCAACCGCTGATCAGCGGTTGATCGGGGTCGTTTTCGAGAAATGTGACCATGACTTCCATTCCCGTTCGGGGGGACGTAATTTCACAACTCCAATTGGAGGCCCCCCCCAGCCAACAACTACTTTTGTCGTCAAATCTACCTTCGCGGTCCCAGGGAAACTTGACCTTGACCCTTGCGAGGCGCCGATCACACTGGATCTCCTCGTCTTCCAGAGCGATGACCACAGCGGTCTGGTTGCTTGGCACCTGAGGTTTCAGGTGAGCCAAAGGCGGACGATAGAACACGTTCCACGGAAGAACCCTAAAGCGGTTGCGGTAACCCTGATGAAAGTCATCCTCGTAGTCAGTGTTGCCACTGGCGACGTTCTCACTCAATACTTGTGGTTGCTTGCCTTCGTGGATGACCTGAGTCAGTAGCCATAGGTCGTTCCACTCTTGGCGCGGGTGGCCTGAGATTTCCAGAACATGGCCGCTGACTAACCGCGTCTGGTCACTTTGCCCTTCAGCTTGACGGTAAGCCGCGTGGCGGCGCTCCATCGCACGCAGAGTTATCTGCTTGCCGTGCTCATGTCCTGTGAAACGCTCCAGCTTGTCATCGTTTTCCATGTCTAGCCGTTGCTCGTTTCTCCCTAGGCGAAAGGTCGATTCCAACTGCAAACGCTGTTGCTCAAAATCATAGTCGCTGTGCGAGATATGACTGGTGAGGGCCCCCAGACGCAGGTTGAAGCGCTTGATCAGTGGCTCGTTGGCCACCATATCGCTCTCTTGTCTATAAGCAGTGGGTTGCCCAATCTTGGGAAAAACCGCCTGGTCATCGCCAAAGACCAGCACGTGGCTTTGAGCGCTGTGTTGGAAGTGGAAGTGGATACCCTCTTCTTCGCACAAGCGCTGAATAAAGTGCAAATCCGTTTCGTCGTACTGGGTACAGTAGTCACGCTCGGGATAGGTCGACCCCAGATAAAACCGATAAGCGTCGCCCAAGATCCCATGCTCTTCCAGTATCAATGCGACGATTTTCGGCACTGAGAACTGTTGATAGATCCTCTGGTTGATGCGGTGGCGCAAGTAGGACAGGTGCGGTACGAGGGCCAGGTTGTAGCGCGTCAAACGCTGACCATTACCGCTTTGAGCGATGTGATAGACCCGTCCATGAATGCCGTTGCCCTGCGTGTCGAAGTTCAGAAAAGCCTCTTTGTCGAGGAGGTTTTCGAGATTCAGGTCAGACCGCTCGCTAACAAGCTCCACGTTGAAGAAGTAAGGCCTGCTGATCGCTTCCTTTCCGGTGAATGCGAGCACTTGAAAATCGCGCTCAAAACCGTCGATTGTCAAACTGAAATGCGTCTGATTGGCTGGGCTGAACATCCGTTGTTCTCTTCCTACATAAGGTGTTGAATTGGCGCTATCGCAGACAGCAATATCAGGAAGCTGGGCAAATCCAGCCCAGGGCAAAAACCTATAGTCGGAAGGGGCTTGGCAGCCACTTTTAAAAACATCTGCGCGAATGCCGTTACGAGCAATGGCCAGAGCAGGGACCATCAATATCGGCAGCTTCCGACGCCAATTCCAACGCGAGGGGTTCTCCTTCCAGGAACTCGGGGTGAGGTGCGCGTGACCATCGCCTTCGAGTGTCTGCGCAACGATTGGGTATCCTGTCCATTGCTGAAAAAGCCGGATTCCGCGAGGCGAGTGCGTTTCACCGGGCTTTTAAACAATGGACCGGAGAGAGCTCTGGGTAATACCGGGCAAAATGGAGTATCGGCACTAGCTCAGCACTCCCTATATGTCGGCGTGTCTTACTTTCCGGACATAACATAGCCTCAACCTGCTGGCCGCCCCACGCTCACGTCTATGGCCCAGGACCAAAGGCTAATGATGTGGCGGCGGGCATCGATCCTCTTAAAATTTACATAGAGCAGCAGGCGACAAAATCAAGTCGAATTACACGCCACTCTTCACTTTGGTCCAAATCCGTGTACGGATTCGCTCCAACTTCAATGGCAGTGGCTCAAGTGGAATAAATGTAGCAATAGTCTTTTTGTCTGGATAAATCCAAGGATTGTCTCGCAGCTTCTGTTCGACAAACTCAGTGGCATCTTTATTGGCGTTAGGATATAGCGTGTGGTTTGAGGTCTTGGCAATAATTTTTGGTTGCAGCATGTAATTAATAAACGCCATGCCTTCCTTTGGGTGGGGAGCGTCTTTTAGTAGAACCAGATTTTCCGACCAGACCAGCGCCCCTTCGCGAGGAAGGCTGTAGGTAATCTTGCGTCCAGTGTTGTCCTTCTCGTTTATGGCCTGTGCAGCAAGGGCACCATTAGCCCATCCCACAACTGCACAAATATTGCCGTCGGCCAGGTCAGCGTCAATTCTGGATGAATCGAAATAGAGGACGTAAGGACGGATTTTTAACAGCAGGGCTTGAGCTTTCTGGTAATCATCCGGGTTCCTACTGTTGCTGGGGAGCCCAAGGTAATGCAAAGCAATCGAAATGATCTCACTTGGAGAGTCGAGCATTGCCACACCACACGACTGGAGCTTACTGATGTTTTCTTCTTTGAAGATCAAATCCCAGCTATTCACCGGAGCATTATCACCCAATGCCGCTTTGACTTTGTCAACGTTATAGCCAATGCCGGTGGTGCCCCATAAATAGGGCACAGCGTAGCGATTACCGGGATCATTGATCGCGACCTGGGACAAGATATCAGGATCGATATGTGACAAATTACTCAGTTGATTACGATCCAGTGGCTGAAGTACTCCCGCCTGGATCAGGCTGGGCAACACATTGGAGGTAGCCACAACCACGTCATACCCCGTGCGCCCAGCCATTACCTTGCTCTGCATGATTTCGGCGCTGTCGAACGCATCCATATGCACTCTGGTGCCGGTTTCCTGCTCGAACTCCTTTGGGGTCTCCGGTGCGATAAACCCGAACCAGTTATACAGATACAACCCAGGCTCTACAGCCCCCACTGATGTGCTTATCCCTACACAGAGAAGCGAGGCTGAAAAAACGGTTCGCAAATGTGATTTTCTCATGCAACATCCTTGTCAAGGCGATGTGCCCTCATGGCCATCGTAAGCTCTGATAGTGAATATACCGGGCATTACCGAATAGTAAATACCTACGAATACTTACCTCTGGCCTACGAATTCCTAACCCAAAAGGGGTAGAAAATGCCGTTCGACCTTCAAAGCCTGGCTTGGCACCGCTCGATTGGAAAGCTGATCATGCAGTTGAACCGTCCAGAATTCTGGAGTTCACTTGTTCGTATATTGAATGAATATGTTCAAATCGATAATTGGGTTGTATTGATTTTTAGCAATCAACAAGTGCAAGTTGTTAGTCTCCCAGAGATAACAGATGCGGAAGAGATAGACGCGTTCATTCATCGCTATGTGAAGGGGCTTTATCTGCTGGATCCATTTTATATAGCTAATCGAGAAGACCCGCAGAGCGGTTTCTTCCATCTGCTGGATATTGCGCCGGAGTATTTTCTTGAGACTGAGTATTACCAACAATATTTTGCACAATATATCTCTGTGGATGAGGCTCAGTACAATGTTCAGCTCGACTCCGATAGAACGTTATGCATTTCTGTTGGTAGCAAAGTCCGTTTTAATCAAGAGCAAATAACAATGCTTGATATTATCAAGCCATGGGTGACTGCATTAATGCATCAGCGCATGTGCTTTGAAATTGACGTAGAGAAAAATCTCACCGAACCACCTCTATGGCCAGAAACGATTACCCAGCTTGGCACGCAAATAACAACGCGCGAAAGTGATGTGCTCAGATTATTGCTTAGTGGCTTCTCCAATAAAGAGATCGCCGGAAAACTTTCCCTCTCAGTAGAAACGATAAAGGTTCACCGTCGCAATATTTACGCCAAATTAAACATCAAGTCACAATCCGAACTATTTGCCCGATTTTTTATGCCAAAACAGGATATTTTTCCTACAAGTTGAAATCGGCGTTTTAGTCTGGGCTTTCCCTCTAAATGGGGTCACAGCTTCAGGTACGAACTCGGTCTGATTGCATCCATGTTCAAGTGTTTTATCGCCCGACGGATAATCGGCAGCTTTAATCGCGTGGAGAAACCAGTTCGCTCTGAGATACGGATAGACGTTGCAGGTCAGCCAGTGTCATCGGGATATCCTTGTGTCATGCATCGATGCGGGCGGCTAGCGTCTACTCTGGACTGTCAGACAGTACTTCCTGTGTAACCCTGTGGAGCATTGCATGTTCAAAAACTGGAGTGGTCAGGTCGCATTGATCAGTGGAGCTGGCAGCGAACATGGGATTGGTCTCGCCATCGCGCGACGGCTTGGGGACTCGGGCGCAAAGCTGATCATCACCGGCAGCAGTGCCCGTATCCATGATCGCGTCGCGGAACTGATCGCGGCAGGTTATGAGGTGCAAGGACGCACTGCAGATCTCACTCAGCCGGCTCAGGTCGTCGAACTGGTGACTTGGGCGGAATCGCTATGGGGGCGAATCGATGTACTCGTGAACAACGCCGGTATGGCGATTCAGGGGGAAGCCGAAACGTTTTCTGAAGTGGCCAATATGAGCGTCGATGTGTGGAACACTTCGATTGCCCGTAATCTGACCACTGTATTTTTGCTGACCCGCGCAGTGTTGCCGGGGATGCAGAATCGTCTATACGGACGCATCGTCCATATCAGTTCTACGACCGGCACCCGCGTCAGCAACCCTGGCGAGGCCGCGTATGCGGCGGCGAAAGCGGGGATTGTGGGCATGAACATGAGCTTGGCGCTGGAAGTCGCGCCATACGGTATCACCGTGAACTCTGTTGCCCCTGGGTGGATCGCGACGCAATCGAGCACAGCAGAGGAAATGACCGCAGCGCAGTATGTTCCCGTCGGGCGTGCCGGTAGACCAGAGGAGGTCGCTGCCGCGGTAGCCTTTCTTGCTTCTCCAGAGTCCAGCTACATTACGGGCGAGCTTCTCGTGGTCGACGGGGGCAACTGCCTCTCTGAGAACAAAAGGCCCCGTTGAGGGGCAGCTATGGGGCGAACGCTGCCGTTGCTCACCGGCAGCTATGGGTCGGTTAGCGACCACCACGCACCCTGACTGATCCACCCTTGTCCTCCCTCAACGTGGAAGATCATTGCTACATATAGTCATCAGCCTTGGAACAAGGGAAAGCTAGTCGGGCAGAAAGCCCCGCTCCGAGTCAGAGATATCTGGGCCCAGTGCAATTTGAAATCACTGAGCAAACTCGAACGATTTTGGAGGCGTGGATACATCAGGCCCGCCTCCGCAGCGAGGACTTCTTGTTTCCGACCCGGTTGCACGGCTCAGACGATCTATCCACCAGGCAATACGCTCGAATAGTCAAAGCATGGGTGACAACCATTGGCCTTGACCATTTCTCCCGGATCGACCGATCCGCCGGACGGTCTGTTAGTCGTTACGTGTCTGTTCAAGCCGCTTATCAAGCTCGCTTGGCGGCAAGTTCGGCGTCGAGTGAAGCGTCAGCCAGACGGCCCGCAGAATGTTGATCGCGGCCATGTTCAGGTGTTGTTCGGCGGCGTGCAGGGCCAGTTCGGCTGCCAGGCGCTTGTCGGCAGCACTGAGGTGCGCCGTTTTGTGGGTCATGTCCGCATCGACATTGGCCAACAGCCCCTGGAGTTCCTGCACCGCCTGATCCGATGCCTGACGCATGTCCGCCAGCAGGCGGCTGGCTTCGGCAGGCGTCATGGCCAAGGCGCGGACGCTGCGAAAAGTCAGGCGGGCGGGCAAGGTGGCCAAACTGAAACCCGTCGAAATTAACTTGCCAATCATACGAACAACTCCTGTAAACGAGTGCTTCAGCAGCGTATCAGAGTAAATCGCAAAAAAATGTCTGCTCATCGCTTGCCAGAATCAACTCTCCGCCTCTTTTTGGCATCAAGCGTCTGATCGTCGTCAGAACCCTCGAACGATGCGCCCATAGGCACTTTGGAGTCGGATTCACGCAGCCTTGGCAAAGGGTGTTGCACCTAGCCGATGTCCAATTTCTTCAATCGAGCCAGGCCTTGTTTGATATGACCGGCGTTTTCACCCATGGTCCACCGTGCACCACGGACATTTCCGCCCACTTCCTGTGCCCCTTGCTCCTCAATCAGCAGGGTCAACTCCTAATGGCGGCCTCTAAGGCCTGCTGATTTTCGAACAGCCTTTCCAGTACATCCGACAGTGAATAATCGCTTGGCATGGTGTCGATTCCTTTTCGAGAAAGCTCAAGCATAGCAGCGACAGTGCCCCCAATTGGAACCTGCAATAGGTCTATTGGAGTATGGTCAATTGATGAAGCTGTCACCGGCTACTTTCGACCCATAGCGGACTTACAGTACAAGAACGTTCCCGTCATCTACGCTATTCCAGCAACCCCGATGCTGAAAGCGAGGATAGGAATGACAATCCGCCGTAGAGATGATCTTACCTATTCAATCCTGCTGATCACTCCCGTTCTCCTTTACACAAGCATGGGGGCCGATCCGCTGTACACAGGCAGTTGGTACCTCGTCGGAGTGGCAGTGGCGGCGCTAGTGCCGGGTTTGATCCTGCGAGCACCCGCGTTGTTTCTGTCCGGCACGACAGCCGCAGCGGTAGCTACTCTATTGATCTACATGAAAATCATGTCCAGCCTGGAACACACTGAGGGGTTGATTGCGCTTGGGCATTTATTCTCCGTGCCCGGCATGTTGGTTGGTGCAGGCGTGTCGGCTTGGCTATTGAGGTGCCGCGTAAAAGCAAGCTTGCCGTGGATCGTCGCAGGTGTTGGTTTTCTGGGAGCTGCCTCGGGGTTCATGGTCGCCCAGATGATTGTGTGCTCCACTCTGATGTACTGCGGTGCATTGTCGCTCGGGGTGTAAAGCTGGAACCGAAAGCCCGCTTTTGGCTGTGGATTCAATGGATTACTTCCTTTCGCGAAGGGCTTTAATCGGCCCAAAAGCAGTCGTTCAGGACAGTACAAAAGGATGACTTTCCACTCCGGCGAAGAAGAGTGAATGAGATATCTTGTCGAACTGTCGATCTGCTCAACATTCCAAGGAAGCCAATGCTCAGTTCACTCGTATCAAATGGTCAGCTACAAACGCCTGACCGATTAGAACTGATGGTCCCCTGGTGGAGTTTTACGAAAACAGTCTTGGCTGCGACAGCCCTATCGTTGGTACGTGACGGGCTGATCGGATTGGACGACCCAATTCTTGATCAGCCTTTCACGTTACGCCAGCTACTGCGGCATGAGGCAGGTCTGGCTGATTACGGCGAACTTGCGGAGTATCACGCCGCCGTTGCCAACAATGAGCCAGCCTGGTCGGCAAATGAAATGATGCAACGCCTGGACGGTGCTCGACTTCGACACAGTCCCGGAACCGGTTGGCGTTACTCGAATGTGGGCTACTTGCTCATTGGCAGGCTAATTGAACGGCTAACCGATCTGACCCTTGATGCAGCAGTGATTCAACGGGCACTTTCCCCTCTGGGCCTGTCGAACGTTCGTTTTGCTAAAACGCGAGCAGACTTACAAATGACCCATCTTGGAAGCGCCTCAAATTATGACCCCGCCTGGGTTTATCACGGCCTGTTGATCGGCCCAATTTCGCAAGCAGCGCTATTTCTGGATCGACTCCTCCGCGGAGATCTGCTCTCCATGGGCTTGCTCCAGGAGATGCAGACAGCACGAACATTGGGCGGCCCGATTCCCGGGCGCCCATGGATCACGCCGGGCTATGGCCTTGGTGTGATGCAGGGGTCGATTGACGGCGGATATTCCCTATGCGGGCACACAGGCTGCGGGCCAAGCAGTGTCACTGCTGTCTACCGTATCTGCGACGGCGACGCATCGGCTTGTTGCGCTGCTTTTGAGGCGGGCGCCAGTGAAGGTGCCATCGAAGCAATCGTTGTAGGACTGCTGATGCAAGTTCTGCGGCAGGGGGCTGAAGGCGTCTAAATCCTTTGGCGTCTGCCTCATGATTTGCCGGAGACCGCTTAGGGCCGAGGCTGTGTAAAAACGTTTTCGAGCGCGACAAGTACTCAAAACCGGACTGGAAATCGCGCTTCTGCGCAAATCCACATCCGCTGACGTGCCGATAAATTTCAGATTTAACGTAGACGCGCGCACTTCAATTTTGACGAAGCGTTTTTACACACTCTGGGCCGAAAGCTGCCTGGTGTGAAGGTCTGAAAATGGGCAAGACCGGTCCTTCGTGGCACCTAATCGCTACTGATGAAGACCCTCAACTGCCGCGACATATTCCTTGCTACCAATTCCGATCTGCCCCCACACCTCACGTTCTTCTCCGCCTTGACGATCGTATTGTTCGTCGGCGTCCCAAAGTGTAAGAATTTGGTTCGGAGAACAGTATTCATACCGGTCGAACACATGCGGGCCGGAGTCGGCCGCAGCAACCACAAAAGAAAATAATTCTATCGCAGCGGTGGAGAAAATATCGATTTCATGGTTTTTATCCCAAGCAATGACTGATTCAGTGCGCTTGCTTTGTAATTCTCGACACTTATGATTTTCATGTTCAAGGCTTCAAAAAGTGTGATTAGGACCGTTAACCAAAAACCCAGTGCGGTATGCGTTGAAATTGGAGGCAGCGTGCCTTCTGTTTTACGTATGGGGCTTCTAAACGTCTCGTATTTAGTGCAGAGCGTCTTTATTCATCAACAGGTTTTGGAGGAGTGATCATTCATGTCTGGTTAACCAAAAAAGCCTCCGCAAAAGGCGGAGGCGATATCACGAAAAAGCAATATTACTCTTTTGTCGAAAAGAGACCTTTTGGCAACTCTTTACCATTTTCGTTGTAAGCGGCTTTAACGCTAATATAAGACTCCATTTCGTCGATATAGCCATCTTTATTAGTGTCTTTTTTTGCAAATATTGCTTGAGCGCCTGGTGCAACACCCAGGAACTCTGCAAGCGAGACTCGAGCATCGTGATCGGTATCAATCGAATTGAAAATCGCGTCGCCACATTTGCCTTCACCGCATTTTCCTTCAGCGGTGATTGCCTTCGAGGGCTTGGCGTTGGTTTCACTGGAACCGCATTTGCCCTCGCCACATTTACCTTCCGAGGTTTTATCCGCAGCGGCTAGTTGATAACCTTGAGGCAATGCTTCCACGGCAAAGGCGGCGGATGACGCTAAGCTAATGCCAGTCAGGGCAAGAGCTACCAAGCCGAGGCTGGTTTTATTCGAGAACGAGCGGGACATATTACTTCTCCGGATATTGTTGCGCGACTAAGCCGCGCAGGACATGCCAGAAAGAGAAAAACCTTCTAGAAGGCAAAAGGCGAAGCGGATGAAACCAGAGATCTCTGGCGACATACGCGCAACCACGTTCACTTCGACAGGCAGATCTCATTTGGGCCAAACCATTTAGCCGTAGCCGTGTATCCTTGATGTATCGGTAAAATAGGTTTTTGTAAGTCAATGTTTAATAGTTTCTTTGAGATACAATGCAATACATATATATAATTCTGTTTCGCAAATTTTGAATTAAGATTCTGGACCTCTTCACCCAATGTGGCCTTTTGCCTCTGATTAAGGGGTTAAGACAGATGGCAATGATCTGCTAAACTCGTAAAAATTCAATGACGCGAATTTGCGTTGCACAGAGCAAACCACTATAGGCAAGCTGGTATTGGCGGCAGGTAGAAGACTTTGCTTATGCTCGATTTATGTAAAGAGGCCCGCAGAGTAGAAAAAAGATAGTGAATAGCGCGATGACTGCGAAGCTGGCTTCGGGCAATAGTTATTAAGACCAGTAGGCAGTAAGACTACTCAAACCTTGAATAACGTAGGACGCAACGTGCCGCACTTTCACATACGGTTGTGACTTCAAAAAAAAATCCAGGGCCTGATTAAGGCTCCGGATTTTTTTGTGGACTATTGGACACCATCGCAAGCAGCAGGCTTTATCGTGCGGGCCGAACGACCGAGCTGAAATTGAATGCCACTGCTGAGGTTACTCCGCAAGTGTGACCTTCGCAGCGGGCGCCTTGCGTACGCGCATGATCCGGAAAGCTAAAAAACTGACCACGGCGAAGGCAGCATTCAGAGCGACCATTGGCAAGGCCGAGTCGTCCTGAAGTCGACTGAGCAATAGGCCGGAAATAGTCGCGCCAGCCATCTGGGCAAAACCGATAAAACCCGCCGCCAACCCTGCGCGAGTCGGGTTTGGTATCACCGCGCCAGCTACCGAACCCGGCAAGACCATGCCCGCGCCCAGAGTCAGCACCATCTGTGGCAGCATCAAGCCGAGCACTGATGGGCCGATAAGTTCATGGAGTACCAGGACCAGGCTGGCGCCAACCGCAACTAGGCTGGTGCCGATACCCACGATTTTTTCCGGACCGAACTTCATGATCGTACGGTTGGTAAAAATCGCACCAGCGATCATCCCCGACACGATGCCGCCGAAAACCAGGCCATACTGGGTCGGGCTCAAGCCGAGTTGCCCAACGAATACCCGCGAGGAGCCGGCAATAAAGCAGAACATCGCGCCATAGGTGCAGGCAATGGCCATGGAAAAGCTGCGCAAGGATGAGCTTTTGAGTAACACAGCGTAGTTGCTTAAAAGCGTTTTCAACCGACCCGCCTGTGGGTCGCGTTGCAGATTGGTCTCCTTGAAGAACAGCGAGGCGATCAGCGCAAGTGCTCCAAACAATACGGTGGCGAACACAACCGCGCGCCAGCCTCCAGCGTGGGTAGCGATCAACCCGCCAAGCACCGGTGACAGCATGATCGCACTGAGCATGCCAATCACGGTGATGGCCATTATTGGGCCCGCTTTCTCTTTCCAGACATCGCGCACGATGCTCCGCGCCACTACCAACGCAGCGCAGGCACCCAGCCCCTGAAGCGCTCGGCCACCGATGAACTCGGCCATATTCCCTGCAAACGCCATCCATAGAGAAGCAAGCACATAAATGGCGACCCCGGCGAGCAGCAACGGCCGGCGACCGATGCGGTCGGATAGCGGGCCTAGGAAAAGTTGTCCGAGGCCAAAGACAGCGACAAACACTGATAAAGCCGCCAAGGAGGCACCCGGCGCGGCGTTGAGCCCCATCTCAAGGTCTCGCAGGCTAGGGATCAGCAACTGGGTAGAAATTTCACCTAGGCCGCAAAGTCCGATTAGGAGGGCAAGCAACACGCTGGAACGACTAGGATATTTCATGGCTATTTCCAAGGTGACGTGAGGGTGGCACGCTCAATCTGTTGGGGTTTCTGGCTGGGTTATGGCGCATTAAAACGAAGTCGCAAGCGTAAGAAACCTGCGGTATTATGATCATAATAATTTATTGCTGTAAATATGACGGGCATAATTTTATCTGCCGTTTATCTCCTTAGGATCCCTTGGGCACCTTCGCATGCGGGACGCTACGTCAATCGCGCGCTACCCGATGCCGAACTCGACACATTCGTCGACACCATGGCTCGCCGCATCGCCCGGTTCGACAAACAGTCAATTGCCGACATCAAGAGACTGGTCGACGCGGCCAGCCTGCCACCCAATGAAGCCATCGCCTCAGAATGGGAAGGTTTCATCGGTTCAGTGAAACGTCCGGCGGCGCAACCCCGTATAAAACAGCTAATGGAACTTGGGTTGCAGATAAAAGCCGACGTTGAGAAACGCCTTGCGCATTACACCGGCACCTTGGGTGAGGAATCGAAATAGTTTCCACGCTTTTTTGAAGGAGTCGAATGCAATGTTTTGCATACCTGAAAGCAGGGCTTCGCCTTGCAGATGTAGTTGTTGATTTTTCCAGAGGCTGAAAATACAACGCCGAATCAAACGGGGCTTTGTGTCGGCGCCCAAACTTCCTACCAGGCATCACGGCCAAAACCTTCTCCTAATTTGGAGGTATTCGATGAGTGCTAGCACCGAACTCAACTCTTTTACCGGTTGGGCTGCTATGGCGGCCGGCGCTCCACTGGAGCGCTATAGCTATAATCCCGGTCCGTTGGGAGATGAAGAGGTAGAGGTCGCTATTGAGTATTGCGGCGTCTGCCACTCTGACCAGTCGATGATCGATAACGAATGGGGGCTGAGCCAATATCCTTTTATCCCCGGTCACGAAGTGGTCGGCAGCATCGTGCGAATGGGTACGCACGTGCGCGGGCTCGATGTAGGGCAACGCGTGGGGATTGGTTGGTACAAGGGCAGTTGCATGCATTGCTCCTCGTGCATCGGTGGCTCACACCACTTATGCGGCACCGTCAAACCCACCATTATTGGTAGCAACGGTGGTTTTGCGGATTACCTGCGTTCGCACTGGGCCTGGGCTGTTCCGTTACCGAAAGAACTCGACCCTGCCATGGCCGGGCCACTGTTCTGCGCTGGCTCGACGGTCTTCAATCCACTTCTGGAATTCGAAGTCAAACCCACTGACCGCGTCGGCGTAGTGGGCATTGGTGGCCTCGGTCATCTGGCACTTCGCTTCCTTAACGCCTGGGGGTGCGAAGTCACGGCCTTTACCTCGACCTTGGACAAACAGGACGAAGCCAAGCGTCTGGGTGCACACAACGTGATGGCCTCGACCGATAGCAATGCACTGAGAGCCATTGCCGGCACCCTGGATTTTCTCTTAGTCAGCGCCAGCGCGGATCTCGACTGGCCGACCATGCTAGGAACGCTGCGCGGGAAAGGCCGACTGCATTTTGTAGGCATCGTGCCGAGCGCCATTCCAGTACATGTTTTCAACCTGATACCACAACAAAAAAGCTTGTCCGGCTCACCAATCGGTTCGCCCAACAACACGGCAACCATGCTGGAATTTTGCGCACGTCATAATATCCTGCCGCAAGTAGAGATATTCCCCATGAGCCGAGTTAACGAAGCCATCGATCATTTGCGCAGTGGCAAGGCCCGATACCGCGTCGTGCTGGACGCGAACAAATGACAAACCGGCGTGGCAAGTGCGCTACACGCACTATCAAATTCACGCTCGCGATGTATCGACCGCGCGTCTTAAGTACTTACCCGCCGCCATCTACCTGAGAGGACAATCTCATGCCTTCGATCTCGCTCAAATTGTCAGGTCCACGCAATCCCAACTTGGGTCAGCAAGCTATGGTTGTTATCAATCAGCTCACTGCCACGGTATTGGGCAAACAGCCTGAACTCATGGCAACGACCGTCGAATATATCGCCAATGAGGATTGGTTCATCGCCGGGGAAACCGTTATCGCAGGCAGGGGGTAGCGCGTTCCATCTTGTTATCAGCATCACTGACGAGACCAATACAAAAAAAGAAAAAGCGCGTTTTCTCCTAGCGAATCTACCTATCCACATAGACCGATAAATAGGGAAAAGTTCTAGGGACCCGTTGGTTAAATAGCCAATGCTCTCAGTGTTCGACTACTTTTGAAATTTGCATACTCGATGCCCGCTTCTGTCCGTTTTTCTGCTCTGCGCGAAGTGCAGCAATAGCTCATGCTTAAATATTGGGATGGTAAAAAATGATGCAGGTTGCGACGCCCATTGCCGCAGGAACTTCGAGATATTGGCCAGGTCAATAGCGGCCCGGTATAGGAAGTGCCGGGCAGCGCTGTGATCTGTTTACAGCAGTGCCGTCCGAATTCACTCGAGTCCGCCCCCTGATGCCAACCAAGAGTTTTCTGCCGGGTCTCATTCTGGTGTTCTGCGCCGTCGCGTCGCTTTATTCGTTTGCTGCCGAGCGAAGAGCTCCCGCGCAAAGCAACGGCGCATCAACGACCCTGATCGAAACTGCCTCGCGGCACGAAAATGGCCAACTGGATCAGGCCGCCGCCACGCTTGAGCGTGCCCTGCATATCCAGCCGAACAATCCCGCGACGCTGCATTACCTTGGTGTGTTGCGTCTTCAGCAGGGGCAGTACCAGCAGGCTGAAACCTTGGCAGTGCGCTCGAACATGCGGGTGGGTCGCAACGTCGAATTGCGCAACCGTAACTTCCAATTGATCCAGGCGGCGCAGCAGGCCCAGTCTTCGGGTACCGCACCCAATGCCCCAAACGATCTGGTCGCAGCACAGAAGGGGTTAGCAGAGGAGAGCCAAAGTCGCCGGGAAGCGAAAATGGCGGTTGTTGAGCAATCCACTCAGAACACTGGACGCAACGCTGACAACTTCACTCACGCAGAGGCAAATCGGGTTTCGGATGCACCGACGGTTGGCAGAGCCGGGCCCGAAGGACAATTGCAAATGGTTAATGTCGAGCCAGAGCCTGCGTACGGTGAGGTTGAGATTCCCCGCGGTCATATGCCACCTCCGGGTAAATGCCGAATCTGGTTTCCTGATCGTCCGCCGGGGCATCAGCCTGCACCGGGCAAATGCAAGAAGCTGCGATATCGGGTTCCGTCAGGGGCCTACCTGGTGCGCGGTTGAGTTGCTGATGTCCTCTTTTGCACGCGCTGCTACGTGAAATCCGAGACCTCAGACCTCTGCTAAAAGCAAGGGTTTCAATCTCAGGCGTGTACGTTTCTGCCGTGGAAATCATGCTGGATTTTTTTTAACAGAATCGGCCGTTTATTGCCTGTCGCGACCGGCTGAAAAACGAGCCGAAGCAGTCAGTTGGCGTGGGGACACAACTTGGGTGGTGTGTGCCAGTGGACTGCGGCGTCGACATGAACATGTTTTTGTTTTGGAGGCATGAAGGGCGTGTCGAGCGTGCCCAGTGCTATCGAAACCCAATCGGAAAATTCGCCTTGAGATCGTGACCAGAATAGCGTCGAACCACAGTGCGCGCAGAACTCGCGTAACACCGCCTCTGAGGAAGCATAGGTTTTGATGCTGGTGGCGCCACTGAGTATCCGTAGCGCGTTGCGGGGAACGCTGCCATACGAAGCGAATGCTGCTCCGTGACCTTTGCGACACTGGCTGCAATGACAATGACTCACTGCTTTTGGTGGAGTGAGTAGCTCGTAACTGACTGCTGCGCAGAGGCAGCTTCCTTGGTGTACCTCTGTCATGCGCCCATCCCTGAAAGTGAAAACACATCAGCTTAATCATCTCTATCAAGACAGTCGACTGACTCCACGCCAGCCCAAATAGATGGGGGGCAGCCTAAGCAGGACACCAAGGCTTAGGAGCAACAAGATCATGACTTAGGCCCGCCACGGCGGAAGAGCCCCTTCGAAAAGTGAAAAGGCTCGATGCAGGAAACTGTTGAAGCGAGCGGCATCACGCCGCAACCCTGCCTGTTGACCACCAATCAGGCACAGATGGGCCACCTGACCAATCACTTCTGCTTCGCCTGGCATATGGACCAAGCGGCGGCACGTCCGTATTGCGAAGTCCAGTCGTCTTGTGTCAACACGCTGCTGAAACTCGCCTACCAACGGATCGTGCAGCGACCAGGCTCGGATGGAAACTTCCCGCCCAGGTTGTTTCTCAGCGGCAATACTCAAGTAGCGTTTCAAGATTTCGCCCGCGCTACGACCCTGCGCCGCATAAGTGAGCATGCGCTCCGTGTAGTCTTCTTCCCAAGCGGCCAACAAGGTGCGGACAAAGTCTTCGCGATTGCGGAAGTGGTGATAGAACGATCCGCGGGTCACATTCAATCGGCGCGATAGACTCTCGGCCGAAACGCCAACATGCCCTATTTGGTCGAGGGCCTCAAAACCAGCCGCGATCCAATGATTACGAGTTAGTTTTCTCACCCGTTATTTCGCTCCATATTTAGCGCCATACAGACTGTGTATGGTGCGCAACCGATTGATACGCTGCGAACACCAGCAAAGATGGCCGTTGCGTTTTGCACGCCAGCACTTTTCATGGAGCTCGCCTTGAAGAAAATCGTCCTGGTTGCTTTCGACCAATTCACTGATATTGATCTATTCCTGATGTGGGACATTTTAGGCCGCAACACTGAAGACTGGCACGTCCGAATATTGGGTTCCAGCTCTATCGTGCGATCGGCGCACGGCCTGCCTGTTTCGGTGCACGGTCCGCTTTCCGAGGCCAATAGTGCCGACGCGGTATTGTTCGTCAGCGGCAAGGAAGGGATACCCGCTGCACTTGCCGCCCCGGATTTCCTGCCGTCGTTTGAACTTGACTCCAGACGCCAGCGAATCGGTTCCATATGCGCCGGAGCTTTCATTCTCGAACGGCTTGGGCTGCTCAGCGGCCAAGCAACTACACACCCGGATGCACGATCGAGCTTGCAAGCTCTGGGACTTGAGTCCGTGAACCAGCCTCTTGTATGCCAGGGGAACGTTGCAACCGCTGGCGGATGCCTTTCGGCGCTCTATCTGGTGGGATGGCTGGTTGAATCCTGGTTCGATGTCGACAAGCGCCGTGCGACGTTGCTCCCTGTTCTGCCAGCTGGGCAGCAAGAACTTTATGATACCTTGATCGGGCTTAGTATCCGACAAGGAGAAGTTGGCGCCTCAACAACATCCCGTTAATCCATGCGCGCTCAGCGAGATTCCTCCACTATGCAGATACCTCGTCTGCTTGGGAATGAGCAGTGAGCGCGGTTGTCCCTGTCCGGTTTGAAAGTCGGTAACCGTCACTTCCAAGCTAGACAAGCACCTACAGGGCGACAAGGAGCGTTATACGACAAACCATCGCAACAAGAAACGCGACATGGCATGTCGTCTAATTAGTAGTTAGAACTCAGGAGAGATCCCCTATGCCACGAGAATTTGAGCTCGTTATGTCCGTGCCAGTCCCATCGAGGTCCGGCATCACCCACCTTTACAAGTCGATGAACCTAGCAGACGCTTTTGCGATTCGACTCCCTGCGGGCACATCTAGCAACCCAGATTTGCTAGCTCGATTCATCCTTTCCCACCAGCCATCCTGGATCGGATGGCTCATGAAAGTCCGAGACACTATCGTTGCCTGTTTTGGTCTCAAGACAGCCAGACATTTGGCATCACTTGCTAATCGGATTGGAATTTTCAAGGTCTACAGCACGAACCAGACTGAGATCGTGTTGGGAGAGGACGACAAGCACCTCGACTTCCGGATATCGATTCTATGTTCTGGAGAGACAGAGCCAGAAGGCAATCGCCAACTCGTTTTTTCAACCGTGGTCCAGTGCCACAACCGTCTAGGCCGGGCCTACATCTTCGTTATTGCCCCATTTCACCGCTTGGTGGTTAAGGCCAGTCTCCTTCGTGCAGCGCGCGTCGGTTGGCCTCTGGCTACCTGCCCCTAAGGCTCCTGAGGTCTGACCCTTCCATCGAACTGATTTAGCTTCCAACACTGCTACTTTTATAAACAGCAGGCATTCAGATAAGTCGATCGCTGGGATTGATCAGGCCGCTTTGCTGATTGCGGATATTACCGATAGCGCGGTCGACCTTGAACCACTCGAAAGCCTCCGGCGGTTCCCACTGCAATAGCATTATTTGCTCTGCGCGCTTTTCCGAGATTGCTGGGTTCAGCCATTCCCGCGCCAGTTCGGGATTGAGCGTCACCGGCTGCCAGTCGTGTATATCCACCACGCCGCCCTTGCTGTCGGCGCTGATGAGCACGAAGCCGTCATGCGCGTCCGGTTCATGCTCGGCGGTGGGGTACTGGCCTATCGCGGTGCAGAAGATTGGTGCGCGATCCTTGCGCCGGATCAGATAAGGCTGTGTTTTCGCTCCACCTTCGTCCACCCATTCAAACCAGTTGTCGATCGCGATGATCGCCCGATGCGGCCATATCGTTCTGAAGAATGGATTATGGGCAACTCCGTCTACTCGGACCTTGATCGGTGCGGCATGCTCCATTGCCCAGCGTGGCCGCCAGCCCCAGCGCACCATGTCGGCTCGCATAAACTGACCTTCCTGGTGGAAGAGGGCGAGCTGAGCGGATGGCGCGACGTTGTAGAGCTCTAAAGGCTGATTTCCTGCATAGTTGATCAATGCGTTTGGAATGTTCAGCGCCGCGACAAAGTCATGAATGCCTCGGTACTGGGAAAGACGTCCGCACATAGTTGGAAGCCTCCGGTTGTGTTTTCAGCGTAGTCCAGAACCTGGCGGCTTGATGAGGAAAACGTCGACCCGAACATCGGTTTGCGCTGTGGCGGCATTGATCCGCGGGCCAACTAAAAACAGGAAAAGAGACTTTGGTCTCTTTTTCCGGTTTATGCACCACACGCGATACGCGCAACGCGTGTCGAAATCAGACTCGTAAGTGGCGCACTCGGGCTACTGGTTTCCAAGTCAAGACGCGTAAGGTGACGCGTCACTTCATGGCCGTATGCGGCTGTGATGCTTGATTTAGAAACTCCGGAGCGTTGAGGTGCGCCGCGTTCGAGACGCGGCAACAGGGAAAAATGATGATCGCCTGACCCTCAGTCAGTACGCCTAACGTCGATCACCAGAGAACAAAAAAAAGACAATGAATAACCTGAACTCCAGAGATTCGAACGGTCAGTTGGCGCAGGGTTTCAAACCGCGTCACGTCACAATGCTTTCTATCGCGGGGATTATCGGCGCAGGTTTGTTTGTTGGCTCCGGACATGCCATCGCTGCGGCGGGGCCGGCGGTATTGCTGGCTTATCTGTTTTCCGGCCTTTTGGTCGTTCTGGTCATGCGCATGCTGGGCGAAATGGCGGTTGCCAACCCGGACACCGGATCTTTCTCTACCTACGCCGACCAGGCAATCGGGCGTTGGGCAGGCTTCACCATCGGCTGGCTCTATTGGTGGTTCTGGGTGCTGGTGATACCCATCGAGGCGCTCGCGGCCGGGCATGTATTGAACCAATGGTTCCCGCAGATCGATACCTGGTTGTTTGCCTTGACGTCGATCATCCTGTTGGTCGTCACTAACCTGTTCAGCGTGTCCAAATACGGCGAGTTCGAATTCTGGTTTGCGATGGCCAAGGTCGTGGCGATCATCGGCTTTATCGGTCTTGGTTTTGCGGTGTTGATGGGTTGGATTCCTGAGCGCGAAGCCAGCGGCTTGAGTCGACTCATGGAGGAACATGGCGGTTTCGCGCCCAACGGTTTGTCCGCGGTTGTGGGGGCATTCATCACCATCATGTTCAGCTTCATCGGTACAGAAGCGGTGACCATTGCAGCTGCCGAATCCAACAACCCGGCGCAGAACATCGCCAAAGCCACACGCTCGGTGATCTGGCGGATCGGGGTGTTCTATCTGCTGTCCATTTTCGTGGTCATTTCCGTGGTGCCCTGGAATGATCCGTTGCTGGCGTCGGTGGGCTCTTACCAGCGAGCGCTGGAACTGATGAACATTCCCCACGCCAAGTTCATGGTAGATGTGGTGGTGTTAATCGCCGTGGCCAGCTGCATGAACTCCTCGATCTATATTGCCTCGCGCATGTTGTTTTCGCTGGGCAAGCGCGGTGATGCACCGAAGCCGCTGAAGGCGACGTCTTCGTGTGGCGTACCGAGGGCTGCAGTGATCGCCAGCACCGTACTGGGGGCCGGCGTGACCTTGTTCAGCTACTTCATGCCCGCCGGACTGTTTCAGTTTCTGCTCGCCAGTTCTGGCGCCATTGCCTTGCTGGTCTACCTGGCTATCGCAGTATCGCAATTGCGCATGCGCAAGATTCTGCGTCGGCAGAATGTCACGCTGACCTTCAAAATGTGGTTGTTCCCTTGGCTCACCTGGTTGGTCATCGCCTTCATCTGCGCAGCGTTGGCGGTGATGATGGTGACGCCCGAGCACCGTATGGAAGTTTCTTCGACCATTGGCCTGGCACTGGTGATTTCCTTTATCGGCCTTGTGACCGCGCGTCAGCATGGGCAGCCGCAGCGTGCAGTGTCGGCGGAAAGTGCATAGCAGCTTTATTTGCATAAACCTGCTTGCGATCTTTTCAGTGTGCCAGCAGTGGCGGGGCGGTTAACGCCGCCAGCGCCACGGGCCATTACCGCTCACTGCGAGAAAAAACATCGATGGCATACAACACCTCCAAGGCCGTTCCTCTGCAAACCATTGGTTTCTTGCTGCTGGACCAGTTCACGCTGATCTCTTTGGCATCTGCCATAGAGCCTCTGCGAATGGCCAATCAGCTGACCGGACAAGAGCTGTACCGCTGGCACACCTTCAGTTTGGGGGGCGAGCGGGTATGGGCGAGCGATGGCATGCCGATCACCCCGGATGCGGCGATCAATAACGCACCGATACTGGATACCGTGATCGTCTGCGGCGGCATTGGCATTCAAAGCGCGGTGACCCATGCGCACATTACCTGGTTGCGAGCCCAGGCGCGGCGCGCAAAGCGGATAGGGGGCGTGTGCACAGGGAGTTGGGCCTTGGCCCAGGCAGGCTTGCTCGATGGCTTCGATTGCAGCGTGCACTGGGAGTTTCTGGCGGCCATGCAGGAAGCTTTTCCGCGAGTGAACCTCAGCTCCAGTCTATTCACCCTTGACCGAGACCGCTTCACCAGCTCCGGTGGCACCGCGCCAATGGACATGATGCTGCACCTGATCAGTCGCGATCATGGTCATGAACTATCAGCGGCCATCTCCGACATGTTCGTCTACGAGCGAATCCGCAACGAACAGGATCACCAACGCGTGCCCCTTAAACACATGCTGGGTACCCACCAACCGAAGTTGCAGGAAATCGTCGCCTTGATGGAGGCCAACCTGGAAGAGCCGATCGACCTTGATGAACTGGCGAATTATGTCAGTTTGTCCCGTCGACAGCTGGAGCGGTTATTCCAGAAATACCTGCATTCCTCACCCTCACGCTACTACCTCAAGTTGCGTCTGATCCGCGCTCGTCAGTTACTCAAGCAAACGCCGATTTCGATAGTAGAGTTGTCGGTGGTGTGCGGCTTTGTGTCCACCCCTCATTTCTCAAAGTGCTATCGCGAGTGCTTTGGCATCCCACCCAGCGATGAGCGCTTGGCGGCGCAAACGCAAACGCAACCGCAAGCGACATCAAGGCCGGTTGTACAGGCATTGCCACTGGCAAGGCCGATGAGTTTGCTGGATCAGGCCCGTGATGAATCAACGTTCGCCAGTATCAAAATTTTGAAGCCCTGAACAATCCGGTTGATAAACTCATTACTCCAAATAATCAGCGTCATTGCCATTCCAACTGTTGATCTGGATCGCCCTGGCCAGCCGCTTTCCCACTTACATCTTGCCGCAACCCTGGGACGTCGCTGAGGTATCCCCTCGGACTCCTCGATAGGTGAAACTACGCCTATCGAGGAGTTCCCCGCTTAGAACCAATAATGCAGGCCGAGCATTAATGACTGGGCGCTGTAGTCAGAGCGTACATCGCCTTGGGGCAGGCCCTGAATGTCACCGAAGTGCGCATCGCGAGTCTTGAGGTATCGATAATCCAGGGACATGGTCCATTGCTCGGTGAGCTCGTAACCTACCCCAGCTCCGAGTTGATAGGCCGGTACAGTGTCGCGATGAGTGCCGCCGAACTGGACGCCACCGGCTTCCAGGCCGCTGACCGTTAGGGTTGTGTAACCAAGGCCGCCGCCAATATAGGGAGTGAACCGACTGAAGGGGGCTGGCAGGTTCAAGACGTCGTACCAGAGGTTGGCCATCAGGGTGGTAGCTTCCTCTTCGCCTTTGCCGTCTATGCTCCCACCGCCTTCGTAGACCCGGTTATTGAACTGGGTCAGGGTGTTTTTGCGGTAGCTGAGTTCCACTTCAGGTCTGAGCCCGATGGGGAATCGCCAGCCCAATGCCAGTCCGGTGGCGTAGCCGGAGTGCAACGGTTGATTGAACTCCATCTCGACAAAATCGAGGTCGTTCTGGTTGAGGTCCTGCGCAGCAACCCAGTTCACGCCGCCCATGACACTGATGTAGGGGCCGAGCGTCTCGGCGGAACTGGACGCCGGGGTGATAAAGCCCATGCCAATGACGCCCATCACGAGATACTGAGGTTTTTTTAGTAGGTTCATGCTCGGTCCGAAGTGTGCCGTTATCGATAAGTAAGCGAGGGGTTCGGGAGCGACCGTCCATCACGCTCGCTCCCGGGATATTTCATACACGGTGCAAATGCGCTCCAGGTTTTTTCAGCCCTGGAGTACTTATGGCTTTCGCTCGTTGTTCAGCCAAAGTGCACAGGTTGCGCAGTGCTGTGGTCATTGCCGCGGTCAGCATTTTGCGCAGCAGCCCGCGGTACAAAAAACTTAACGGGCCAGAGATCTTCGCGCTATGGATGACATGGGTTTCATCCGGGGAAAGCCTGCGCATCTGATGATCGAACTCAAGGTCGATCCAAAGCAGTCTTGCCGTGTTCCGATAGCTTTCATGCATGCTTACTGCTTCCAGTTTCAGCGGCATGTTCAGTCCATTCTTGAGAATGCATTTGCCTTTCGTTCCAGATTGAAACGGGCCATTGAGTTCACACTGGCGAACGTCGGTATCCCATAACGGCGCTTCCGAAAAATTGCTCCAGATCTTCCATATTTCAGAAGGCGGCGATTTGACTATGACTTGCACTTTGACATCGTTCACGGCGACACCTTGGTTGTGGGGGACGGTCATGCCATTGCCTCAGGCTGCGGGTGCGGATTGACTCAGCACTTGAGCTGTAATACTGGCTTGACCGATTTTTTCTCCCCGGTTGAACAGGTCGATATAGATGCGGTTGGTTTTGAATGGCTGCTGCGCGTCAAAACCGGCTTGCGGTGCCAATGACAGCGGACTATTTCTGGGGATTGGTCGATCCAGGGTGAAACTCAAAGCCAGCAGGTTCATTGGGGTATTGAGTGGAATCCGCAGATAGGTGTGGGCTATCTGCATGTAGCACTGGCGGGCAACTTCGAGGAAATACACCATCGAATAGTGCTCGGGGTCGCCCTCCTGGAAGAAGTGATCATCCGGCAGCTTGAGTGTGTCCACGCTCAAGCCCTGAGCGAATGTGCTCATGTCACTGACGATGACGTTTTCTTCTCGGGCCTTATGCAGCAAGGCCTTGTCGCGGCAGCGAGTGGCCCTGAACTCGCCAGCGGGCAATGTCTCGAACGCTGAGCTGTAGGTCATCCCAAGGATGCAGGTGCACATCAGTTTTCCGCCTTGCATGACCTTTGCATGGAATACATGGGGGTCTTTGTCTTGTTCCAGATGCAGATCAATCACGCCCTGCTTTTGTACGTACTGCTGGAATTTGATACTCAGGGTTTTGACATAGGCGACTCGCCCGCTCAGTGGGGGCAGGGCAAGTTCAATCAGTTGCAACACGCCCTCAAGCAGTAAAATGCCGGGGATGTGATCAAGAGGGTGATCGAAGAAGTAAGGGTGCGCTTCATTCACCACGAGTTGGGCGTGCAGTGACTGAGGGCCGCGCTGGACGTTGGCGATCACGATGTTTTGCGGGTTACGTTGCCAGTGCGCCGGGCGCTGGACTTCAGCTCCGCGATGCAGGGCGAAAATGCCCTCCATGGCGCGAACCCTGACACGCAGCCCTGAGAGCAGGGTGTTGGTCAGCATATCGCTGAGTTGCAGCACGTCGACGCCGTCGTTTTGCGGCTCGCGTACAAGGCTGACAGGGCGGGCAGGCGGGATGACCTGCTGCAGTTCGTGGGATGCCGAGTGAGCAAAGCGCAATGTAAAGGGATGCTTGATGGCAGGAGCGGGTTCAGCCACCGGGCTCCATTCCTGAAGCTTTTCAGTAAACAACCACATCACGGCCTTGCCGGCTTCGCGAACCTCGATCACCGTGCGAACCGATGCACTCAATATCACCGCCAAGAGGGTTTCGATGCCACTGGCTTCAGCCAGGAAGCCGGTAATCTCTTGCAGTGATCCGTTTGCATGAGTCGCGTCAGGTTGCAGCTCGCAGACTTCAACGTTCTGGTATTGACTCCGCTCTTTACCCAGCAGTTGGCAAGCCTCTTCCAGCGAGTTCGCAGCATGGGCGAGGACCGCCGCGCGGATCACCAGTAAAGGTTTGTCGCTGGCGTCTGGTTGATAAGGACGCAGTGCAATCAGCCCCAGTCCTTCACCTTGCACCGTCGCTGAGTGTCGGGCGCGTTCGATCTCGATTTCACCGCTGATAAAGCGCCCTGCACCGAGCAAGAGCGTTGTTACGCCCTTCTTGAACCATTGCTGCGATGCCAGCAAGGTTTGCCAGAACAAACCCGGGGTGCCGACCAGTGTTTGATGAAATCCCTTGAAGTCAAAAATCTGCGCCGGGTAGCCGGACAACATGTTCGGCAACATGGTCGCCACGTCCGCTACCTCCACGCCCGGTGGCGTGCCTTGAGCCTGGGAGTAGAAGTTGTGAGCGCTGCTGTAAGCATTGCTGAAGCGTTCCCCACCCATGTTGCAGCACATGACCATCGCAGTGCCGGGCGAGCCGGCCACACCTGGCAGGCGTCGCAGTAAATGGTTGACGCGATCGGTGATCAACAGCTTGAACGGATCTACATGCGCCAGAGGTTTGGGGCCCATGCCGAAACCGTCGATATCAATGACGCGATCCTGCGCCAGGAATTGGCCCAGTAACGGCTGACCTGGAGCAGGGGTGTAATCAACGAAACGCCCATAAGGGAAACTGACTGGTGACGCTGCTGGCCGATCGAGCTGTTGCTTGAATGACTGTAGTGAGCAGTGACTGCCGATCGCTGCTTCAGCCTCGACAATCGCAAGGTCCAGCATTAACACGCCGGGGTTGGCCAAGTGGACGGCAGGGCGGTTATCGGGAATATATTCATCCACCACCAGATGCGCATTGGCGCCGCCAAAACCAAAGCTGGAGATGCCGATCCGGATCGCCGACTGACGATCCGCGAGCGGCTGTATCTGCTTTGTTGCCAGCTGCAAGCTGGTCTCGTCGACTTTTGCGCTGGGTCGGTAGTCGGGCTGAGGTGGAATCCCTTTGTGACGCAAGATCATCAGCGCCTTGGCGAGCGAAGCACCTCCGGCGGCGGCCAGTGGGTGGCCAATGACGGACTTGATCGAACCGATGGTAATTTTCTTGCCATCTGTGCAGTGGGGGGCAAAGAAGCTGTTCAGCGAGTCCAGCTCTGTCGCATCACCCAACGGAGTACCGGTGCCATGGGTTTCGATGTAGTCCACGTCGTTAGGATCAAGACCGATATAGGCACGCTGGTAAGCCGTGTACTGGGCCTGTTTGCCAGGCGCAAACACTGAACCTTCGGCGCCATCGGCGGACATTCCCAATGCCCGTAAAACACCTAGGGGACGACGCTGCGCAATCAGGGCCTGCGATACGGGTTCGACCAGAAAGGCGACCGCACATTCGCCCGGCACAATGCCGTCAGCGTCCTGGCCGAACGCCTGCATTTGGGCCCGGGAGGAAAAGGCGGTCAACTGCGAGAACCCCAGAAACAGCGCCGGTGGCAGCACAGTGTTCAGCGCCATGACAATCGCGTTATCCGCCTGCCCGCTATTGACCAGGGCCTGAGCCATATCGATTGCATAGGGAAACGAACTACAGGCAGTGTCTACCGATAACGCCGGGCCACCGAAGGCAAAAGCCGCAGCCAGTTCAGCCACTTGTTCACCCGGCGTGTAGCCCTTTGGTGCATCGGTCTTTCCGGACATTCCTGTGACGAAATAACTCTCGTCACTCCAAGACGTCGCGACCACCAATGCGGTGCGTTCCTTGATCAGTGGCGAGCCTTGTCCGGCAAGTTGGGTGAGGAGCGTCTGCAGTACTTTCTTACCGATGGCGACCTGCCGTCCTTCATGCCGTGAAGGGGTTGATACGTCATCGGTCAGGCAAAAAGCACTGTCCAGGTAAACGCGATCCTTTTCTCCTGCCTTTGCTGAAAAAATTGCCGCCTTATCCAGTTCCCAGCGTGTCAGCATCGAATTGATAGGCGCTATCTGTCGTTGCGACAGCAAGTGCCATAGCGCATCCGTTGACGGTGCCCCGGGAAACTCGCCAGCCATTGCGCTGAAGCAAAAGTCGCCCTCTGTTGTTACCGCGCCATTCATACCCTGTCTCCTGATTGCCAAAATGCTGGGTGATCTGTCCGATCACCCGGATTCCATGCCATTTTTTACAGCGGCTCAGTGCTTCAGCTCAGTCTTGCCAGAAGTGACAAGGCGTCCTGCGGCGTACGACGCGACATCAGCGCTTCACCGGCAAACTCGCTGGCAGAGCACTGTTGAGCCATTGATTGGCAGAGTGCTTCTCGGGCAAAACCGTTGAGCCCCAACTGTGCAAAGGGCGTCTCAATATCGAACGACTGTGGCGCGTCCGGGATCAGGGGGGACAGGGAGTTGAAAAGCAGGTTGTTTACCTGTCCTTGGGTGTCCGTTGTAGCAGGTGATTGCACGTCGGTAGCGGGTGTTGATGTCGACTCGGGGGCGGCCAGGGCGGCTTTAATCAGGGCGATTGTTGCCTGCGGATACCTGGCGTTGGCCAGCTCAGTACTGTTGGCCTTGAGTTGCGGCCACAGTGCGACGACGGACTCCAGGAAGTCCAGCTGCACGAGAGAGTCCAGGCCCAGGCTTTCATAGCTTTGTTTTTGGTCGATCTGGTCAACCGTAAAACCGGTGATATTCGCCAGTTGTTCAAGTACCGATGCTTCTATATCCACGGCAGGCGCCTGCGGCTCGGCTTCAAGGCGCGCCAGCAAGGCGGTAGGAGTGGGGGCATCAAAGAGCAGTGATGTGAGCTCTTTCTTTTCCGGGAAGTGTTGGGCCAGGGATTCGGAAATATCGACCAGCCCGAGAGAGTCGATGCCCAGACTCTCGAAACTTTGATCGAAGTCGATTTGTTCTTCTTTGAATCCTGTGACCGAACTTATTTCGGTGCGCAACCATTGCCCGTAGGTGAGTGCGGGCGTTTGTTCAACGATGGGAGCCGATGCCAGGGTTACCGAGTTCGAGTGTACGGGCTCCAGCATCGGAAGGCTTTTATTGACGGGAGCTTCAATTCCATGGGTATAAACGCCCTCGAGAACTTGTTGATGAGCATTGAAATAATGCGCAGTGACGGATTCAGCCTGCTCCAGCAAACGCATCAATATTGATTCTTTTGCGATATTGGATTCGCACAGTGAATCAATGATCTTTTCTGAAAGAGAGAAATAGCTGTTGGCTATTTTTCCATTGGACACGATGAATTCCTGCACCACATCGTTGAGTTGGAAGCGCATGAGGTTCTCCTAACTAAAGTCGGTATATGTTTTCTATAAACAATAAATAAAAAGTCTTGGCCCAGGGGGGCTTGTGTAAATCAATGAAGCAAACTGGCAGTAGCCATATAGAGACTTAAAATTGGAGTTCCACTGCGTCGATCTCGGAAGCTGTTTTTCTGACTCCCTTGAGCAGCCCGGATCTTACGTTCAGATAAGTGAAGAGCGTTATTGCATCGGCTCCCTGGAAAGCGATGTAGCCGTCAGGACGAATCAGCATCAACGTGCCCTCTTTGGCATGGTAGCGCTTGTGCAGCCGCCAATCGGGGTCCAGCAACGTCGAGTGCCAGGAAGGCGGTTCGGCGCTGCTCAGGGCATCAATAACACAATAAGCCTTGATGCCTGGGTAGTCCTTCTCCACCGACTCGGCCAGCGAGTAATAGCCCGGTAACAAAGGGGAAAACTGATCGGCGGCGCTAAAAATCAACAGCGTGAACGTTCCGTGGAACAAGTCGATCAAGCGCTTTGGCGGCGTACCCTGCAGTTGCCACAACTCAACATCGGGAGCCAGTTGACCTGCGCGAGGCACAGATGTCTGGAACTCAGGTTTCTTGCCTTTTCTGTCCCAATTCATGCGCTGCTTTTTCGTCAGTGATTCTTGAATGTAATCACTCTTGCCATAGTGGTACTGATGACCGGAAATCATCGAGGGCAGTTTGCGCTGAACCTTGCGCCTGTTGCTTATCAGTGGCAGAACATTGTCGCGCAGCCAAACGAGGGCGCGATGCTTGACGGTAATCAGTCCGGTCAGTCGGTGTGCCGTGTTCTCGACTTCCAGGGCCACCGGGTAGCGTTCTTCGTTGTAGCTGTCCAGCAACGATGGATCTGCCAGGCCCTGATCGACATAGGCCATTTTCCACGCCAGGTTATAGGCCTCGGAAACCCCCAGGTTCATCCATTGGCCGCCGATCGGGCTGCCGATATGAGCCGAGTCGCCCACCAGAAACATCGAGCCTTGCTGCAGTGACTGCACGCGGCGATGTTGAAAAGAGGCGATGGTGGTCGATGAAATATTGGATAGCGTCATCTTTTGCCCGCGTCCTTCACACAGCCGTTGAAAGTTCTCCAGGCTCAAGGAAGGGCGCTCACCTTCTGGCGGCAGGTTGTAGGGCATCTCGATGAAGAGTCGATAACGGGATTGGGCGCTGATCGGCGCGACCGCCACATAACCGTCTTGTGCACCCAGGAAGAAAGCGCCTTCGTCTTTACTTCCAGACCACTCGATATCGGCATCGGCGAGCATGAAGAAGCGGTCGTAGGATGATCCTTCGAAGGTCATATCAAGACGTTTTCTAATGTTGCTGCGAGCACCGTCGCACGCGACCACCCAACGACTGGAAATTGATTCGTCGCTGCCATCCGCATGATGAAGTGTCATCTGCACTGATCCCGGCTGATTCTTTATATCGACCAGCTCGGTATTCCACTCAACATCTGCCCCCAACTTGTTCAGTCGCTCAAGCAGAATTTTCTCTGTCTGCGGCTGTGGCAGGCTGAGGAGCAGGGGATAGGTGGCGTCCAGGTAGGAGAAGTTGTAGTTCAGTACCCGTTTGGCGTTCGATTGCACCGAAAACTGGTTGATAGTGAAACCGTCGCTGATGGCTTGATCGGCAATTCCCAGATCCCGAAAAATTTCCAGGGTTCTGGAATGGATGGCCATCGCCTTGGTAGCGGTCGAGGGGCCGGCATTCTTTTCAATAATACGAAAAGAGACGCCCCACTTTTTCAGCATGATTGCCAGGGACAGGCCAATAGGGCCGGCGCCTACGATCATTACTGTCGGGGTATTACCGGCTTGCCTGAAGTGCTTTGGGGCCAAAGTGCTCAGAGTGTTCATCTGTCAGTACCAGTTTCTATAGAAGGGAGAGTTGGCGATGTCGAGCAGGGCATCGTCACCTGATGAATCTCCGTAGGCATAAATGTAAAAGTCATCAAGGTTGCTCAGACAGCCTCTGAGCCGTGTGACCTTTTCTCTCTCAACACAGTTGGTACCTGATATCCCGCCGGTCAGTTTGTTCCTCGAAGTTGCCAGGCGGGTACCGCAGACATAGTCAAAACCCGCTGCCTGGCCCCAGGGAATCAGGTAGTTTTCCGGCGAGTTACTGACCAGCGCGGTGACATGCCCCATGGACTGATGCCATTTCAGCCGGCGCAGGGCCTCGGGCCTGAGCCAGAGCGGTAGCTGCTCGCTGATGAAATACCTGGCATGCTCGCGCTCTTGCTCAACGGACAGACCGCCCAGATAACAGGCAATGAATGCCAGTCGGGCTTGCATCAACGGTGTGATGCCAAGGATTACACTGAGCATCTTGGGCAGCAGGGGAATGATCCTGAGCCAGAACGATTTGGTTCCCACGATAAAACGCATGTAGCGCCAAAACGTATGCCTGTCGGTCAATGTGCCGTCAAAGTCAAAAACGGCCAGTACCGGTTGTGTGCCATTAGCTTGCATGAATCTCTTCCTTGAGAGAGATGATCTCGATAGTTTTGGGCAACTTGAAGCCTGAGAGGTAGCGCGAGAGCAGGGTAGAGATAGCGCTCTGGGTCAGGTCGTCGCTCCCCTCAACGCACAGGTGCAGTACGTTGACCTCCTTGTTGTCCGGGACGATATAAGCTTTCGCGCGCACCACGTCTGGATGCTTCAGGGCAATGGATTCGATTTCAGTCAGGTCGACCATTTGCGCTTTGATCTTCGAGATTCGCAGGCGTTGGCAATAGAAGAACACATGTCCATCATCGTCCTGCCAGACCAGATCACCCGTGTGTAGCCAACCATCACGGAAGAACCGGGCATTGGCGTCCTCTGCATCGATATAGCCGTCAATCACCATCGAGCTGCGAATCAGCAGTTCACCAATACGTCCAGGTGCGACATCCCGCCCTTCGGCATCGACGACCCGTAGTTCCACGCCCCTGATCGGTTGGCCCATGGCGCCGCGATGGACCTTGCCAATCGAGCTCTGGACAATCACCGGCATGCTCTCGGTCAATCCATAGCCTTGCAGCACCGGATTGCACCCCAGCAGCCTTCCCAGCTTCTCGGCTTCGTCTGCCGGTAGATGGCTGCCACCCGAGTAAATCATCAGTTGTGGGTGCATCGGCAAAAGCGCGCCTTTGCGTTTGGCCAGTCGTGTATTGAAGTAGCGAATGACGTCAGGCACCAGACAGGCAAAAGTAACCTTATGCTGGGACAGGACTTCTGCCAGATCCCTATTGAGCAGGGTGTTAGTCATTAATAGGGTGGCACCCACGCTCAAGGGGAAAACCATCATCACGGACAGTCCGAAGATCGCGTACAGCGGCAGCGTCACCAGATGAACGGATCCGACGCCTTGAAGATGAAACTGCTCATGCAGCCCATCACTCGATTGCGTCAGATCAAGGTAGCGGTGAGCAACGGCCAGAGGTTTGCCGATACCCCGATAGGTGAACTGTACCGAGACAATCGGATTACCTTCGGGCAATAACAAGGACTCGGTTTGTCGGGGAAGCTGAGAATCCGCCGTTGTGTTGCCGGGCAGGGGCGATGACGGCTCGTTTCCGGCGTTCAACACCAAGGAGTGCCGAACGCCGTACGCAGGCTGAAATGTCTCGCTATGCTGCTCCAATAGCGTTTCGGTCGTCACGACCACTATCGGTCTGGCGATGCTGATGACGCTGTTCATTTCGAATGGCGTAAGTTTGTAGTTGAGAATGACCGGAACCGCACCGCGCCCGATGATCGCCAAATAGTAAGCAATGAACTCCACCCCATTGGGTAGAACAAGCGCTACTTTGTCGCCCGGCAATACATCTAATGCTTTGAGGGCGCCATTGCACTCTTCAGCTTTTATTCGCAACTCTCGGTAAGTGACGGTATCTTCTTCCGTGTCCAGATTCTTGATAGCAATATGGTCAGGGAACGTCTCTGAAAAACCGACGAACCGATGCAGAAAACCTTCTTTATATGAAAGGCTTTTCATTTACCAACCTCTCTCAATCCTTGAATATATGGTTAGACAATAAAGTACTACAGAGGCAGGCTACATATAAATTGTTTCAATTAGACGTCGATATAGTTGTTTTTCCGATACCAGTCCAGGGTATCGGTTAATGTTTCGGCTACGGGGCGGAACTTGCACTCCAACTCCGTCAGGCTTTTGTTGTGACTGAAATGTGTACGCCCTTGTTCTTGCTCCATGAGCTTGACGGTGGATGTGCTGATGAGTACCGGCTTTTTCGTAACTCGGTAATAACCTTCATATATCAAGGCAATTATACGCAGCATGAAGAGGGGGACTTTGCGCTCCGGCGCTTTTACGCCGCTGACACTCGAGAGCGCCTCGAAAATGCTTTTCATGTCCATGTGATTGCCGGCTGCCAGATAACGTTCGCCGGATCTGCCGCGTGTGATTGCCGCGAGTTGATGCTCCGCCACATCCCTGGCATCGACAACGGAAAAACTTCCAGGCAGTACGCCGGGCAATTTTTTTCCGACAAAGTCGAGCAGGAACTGTCCTGATGAGGTCGGACCGATGTCCCCAGGACCAAACATCCAGCCTGGCAATACCATGGCGATGAACATATCCGGGTGCCGCAACAGAAATTCCTGAACTTTCTGTTCTGACATTATTTTACTCAAGTAATAATCGTCAGCCTCCGATTCACTGCGAGACATTGTTTCATCGATCACTTGATCTTTGTTGCCCTTCAACACGGCAATGGATGAAGTATGCACGGCACGACGAATGCCTGCGGCATAAGCGGCTTGCAGTAGTCGCTCGGTTCCGGTCACATTGGTGTCATAAAGTTTCTGCCAATGTTTTCCGCCTTTGTAACTATCGCGGAAATAGGCGGCTGTATGGAACAAGGCATCACAGCCCTGCAAGGCATGGCTGAAGACATCGACATTGAGCATGTCGCCTTCGACAAATTCGACAGGCAGATTGCCGAACTGCTTTTTGGCTTTTTCGACGGAACGGACCAGCGCTTTTACTTTGATTTTTCGCTTTAAAAGCGCACGAACCACATTGTTGCCGAGCAGGCCTGTAGCGCCTGTAACAAAGGCATATTCCATTAAAATCCAGCTCCTGTGAGGTACCTGCTTGCATTGAGATCAATGTCCCCGGGCTCGATGCTTTGATCAGGCGTTGGTTCCATCAACGGCGGCAAGTAAAAACCATTCGGTATCTGAAAATCAAGCGGTATTTCATGGCCGCTGAGAGGTCGACACTCTTAAATCCGCTCTAAAACACAAAAATCCAGCGGTTTAGAGTGTCGTCGGCAGCTTGCATTCACCTGGATTGACCGGATCAATGTCATCGCAAGGCGCATTTCCGCCACCCGTCGCCTGTCTCTGGAAGGCGTCACAAGACATCTCGCTCTGACTCGATCCGACAGGGGAGGCACGTGCCAGGCCGGATGCCAACGCGCGTGAGCGTATTGGAACCGAGACTTCTTCATGAGTTGAAAGCGCTGCAATACCGGCGAAAAATCGTCGGTGCAGCCATCTTGAGCCCCCCGTACATGGCATTTAAATGGCACTCGTTAAAGTTTAAATGCCAAATGATTAAGAGGGTCTGGTATAAGATGTGATAGTTGAAACAGGTTTTTGCGCAGTGAGTAGCAGGTCCGTTGCATCCAGTACAAATAGATTTTCATGTTGGCCAAAGGAGCCGAAGGTGTGATCAAAAAGAGATTAGGTCGAGAAGAAAGCCAGCAAGTAACAAGAGATAAGTTATTCGACGCCGCCACTGACCTTATGGTGAGAAAAGGCTTTCATGCGGCCAGTGTCAATGCTATTTCCGAGGAGGCGGGCTTTTCAAAAGGGGCCTTCTTCTCAAACTTTACAAGTAAGTCAGACTTGCTTCTGCAGTTGACTCAGAGGTTCAAGGGAGTTGAGATAGAACGCTTAGGTATTACCCTCACTTCAGGATATTCATCGGAGCAGCTGACTCATGGGTTGAATGCATATATTGACACGCTTAAAAATAATGCCAGTTGTGCAATTCTTGATGCAGAGCTGCAACTGATTGCCTTACGCGATGAAGAGTTTTCAAAGCATTACTACGACCTGCATCAGGAAAATAGTGAAGCCTTGGGCAAGTTGATTACTATCATATTTAATCATGCAGGCAAGAAGCCTCCTTTGGCGTCTGCCGCTCTTGCAAGGACCTTTACCGCTTTGTCGGAAGGTTTGATACTGCAAGGACATAAAGATCCAGCCTCTGAAATAAAGCTGGTGTTGAACTCGCTTATCCAGACAGCAGAGCCTTTATAGAAGCCCACCCATCGATACGATAATGGCTGCGGCGGCGCAAAGTCCGCCAAGCGCCACCACGCGTACGCCGCCCTGGCGTGCTTACGATGGCGTCTCCCGTCAGGAGCCCCAGAGTCATCGGCTTACACAGCAGGAGCCGCGAGGAAGAGAAGCAGTTCCTCATCCAGGCAGCTGGCATGGTCGAAGAAGTCACGGGTCAGCGACCGATTGGCTACAACTGCAACTGGCTGCGACGCGGTACCTACGAAAAGGCCGGCACACACCGCCCAGCCACACTCGCAATGGGTGGACTCGGCGAAGCTTTCGCCAAAATCATCAAGCAAAAAACGCCTTCACAGCGCAGATTTTTCCCGCAGGGAGGTAAAGGCTGGCCGTCAGCTATCCAGAGGCTGGAAAGTTCAGAGAGCTACAATAGCCGTTTGCTACGCATGGAAAGGACCTCGCGGCAAAGGCAGCGCCGACGACATGTTCGACGTCCCATCGTTCAACATGCTCCTGGATCCAGTTCAGGACGACTCAGCGATCTGGGCTTTCTGCTCTTTCGATAAGTTGCCAGTGAAGGCACAATGCGCATCCTTTTTTTGGCTGGCCTTGCCGGAGGCCTCGAAATGATCAAGACGCCGTACTACCTCATCGACAAACAAAAGCTGCTGGCGAACATGCAGAAGATCGCTTATGTGCGCGAACAGTCCGGGGCCAAGGCCCTGCTGGCACTCAAGTGCTTCGCCACCTGGTCGGTGTTCGACCTGATGCAGCAATACATGGACGGCACTACGTCGTCGTCGCTCTACGAGCTCAAGCTCGGTCGACAGAAGTTCGCTGGCGAGACCCATGCCTACAGCGTGGCCTGGGCCGACGACGAGATCGAGGAGATGCTCGACAACTGCGACAAGATCATCTTCAACTCCATCGGCCAACTGCAGCGCTACGCCGAGGCTTCAGCAGGCAAGGTGCGCGGTCTGCGGGTCAATCCGCAGGTGAGCAGCTCGGATTACCTGCTGGCCGATCCGGCGCGGCCGTTCAGCCGTCTGGGTGAGTGGGATCCGGTGAAGATCGAGCAAGTCATCGAGCAGATCTCGGGCTTCATGTTCCACAACAACTGCGAGAACGCCGACTTCGGCCTGTTCGACCAAATGTTGAGCACCATCGAAGAACGGTTTGGCCATCTGCTGCACAAGGTCGAATGGGTCAGCCTGGGCGGGGGCATTCACTTCACCGGTGAAGGCTACGCGATCGACGAGTTCTGCGCGCGGCTCAAGGCCTTCTCGCAAAAATACGGCGTGCAGGTCTATCTGGAGCCGGGCGAAGCCGCCATTACTCAGAGCGCCTCGCTGGAAGTCACCGTGCTCGACACGCTCTACAATGGCAAGCACCTGGCCGTCGTGGACAGCTCCATCGAGGCGCATATGCTCGATCTGCTGATCTATCGTCTGAATGCCAAGCTGGCGCCCAGCGAGGGCGAACACACCTACATGGTGTGTGGCAAATCCTGCCTGGCTGGCGACATTTTCGGCGAATATCAATTCGATCGTCCCTTGGCCATCGGTGATCGGCTGTCGTTCGTCGACGCGGCGGGTTACACCATGGTCAAGAAGAACTGGTTCAACGGCCTGAAAATGCCGTCCATCGTAGTGAAACAACTCGACGGTACTGTCGAGGTGGTTCGTGAGTTTGGTTTCAACGACTACATGTCCAGCCTTTCGTAAGCTGGCAGTGAAGGAGAGAGAGAAAAATTGAAGAAGAACGTACTTATCATTGGTGCAGGAGGTGTCGCCAAGGTGGTGGCCCACAAGTGCGCGCAGCACAACGATGAACTCGGTCGTATTGCTATCGCGTCGCGCAACATCTCCAAATGCCAGGCCATCATCGACAGCGTCAAGGCCAAGGGCAGCCTCAAAGAGCCCGCTGACATCAAAGCATTCTCGCTGAACGCTATGGATGTCGAGGCGACCAAGGCGCTGATCCGCGAAACCGGATCGCAGATCGTCATTAACGTCGGTTCTGCCTTCCTCAACATGTCGGTGCTGCGTGCCTGCATCGATACCGGCGTGGCCTATCTGGACACCGCCATTCACGAAGAACCGGGCAAGATCTGCGAGACGCCGCCCTGGTACGGCAACTACGAGTGGAAGCACCTCGAGGAATGCAAAGAGAAGAACATCACCGCCATCCTCGGTGTGGGCTTCGACCCGGGTGTGGTCAACGCCTATGCAGCGCTGGCGCAACAACAGTATTTCGACCGTATTGATTCGATCGACATTCTCGACGTCAATGCCGGTTCCCATGGCAAGTATTTCGCCACCAATTTCGATCCGGAAATCAACTTCCGCGAATTCACCGGACAAGTGTGGAGCTGGCAGAACAGTCAGTGGACCAGCAACACGATGTTCGAAGTCAAACGCACCGACGACCTGCCAGTCGTAGGGGCGCAGAACCTGTACCTGACCGGCCACGATGAAGTGCACTCCCTGTCCAAGAACCTCGGTGTGCCCAACGTGCGTTTCTGGATGAGCTTTGGCGAGCACTACATCAATGTGTTCACCGTACTCAAGAACCTCGGCCTGCTCTCCGAGCAACCGGTCAAAACCGCTGAAGGCCTGGAAGTCGTGCCGCTGAAAGTGGTCAAGGCCGTGCTGCCTGATCCGAGCTCGCTGGCGCCCGGCTACACCGGCAAGACCTGCATCGGCGACCTGGTCAAAGGCACCAAGGATGGCCAGCCGCGCGAAGTGTTCATCTACAACGTGGCCGACCACGAAGAGGCCTTTGCCGAAACCGATAGCCAGGGCATTTCCTATACCGCTGGCGTGCCACCTGTGGCGGCCGCCCTGTTGGTCGCCCGTGGCGAATGGGATGTGCAACGCATGGCTAACGTCGAGGAGCTGCCGGCCGAGCCGTTCCTCAAGGCGCTGGATGTGATGGGCCTGCCGACCCGCATCAAGGATGAGAACGGAGACCGTCCCTGGAACTGCAACGCCTGAGGCGTGCAAAATCCAGGTGAAACTCGTGTTTCGCTCTAAACGCAAAAACGCCGCTCTTTGAGCGGCGTTTTTGTTTGTGCGTCATGTGTTGTGTCATCCGGTGCGGGACTTTACTGCATGGGGGCTTGCGCTTGTTACACGTCCTGTCTTTTGCTCACGCTGGCGAGGCGGGGCTTATCGCCTGGCGTCAGTAACCGCTCGATCGCGCCATTTACCATGTTTTCCAGCAGACTATCGCGCTCTTGTTCATCCAGCGAATAGTGCGTCAGCCAACTGGGCGCACTGTTCAGCAAGGCGCCAATGACATGACCGGCGGCCAACACGCCCTCTTCACTGAACCGGGGGCGGATGCGCAGTATCAGCAGCAACTTGCGTTCGTACTGCTCGCGCAGGTGCCGGACCCGTTGCTGCTGCTCGTCATTCAGGCAGCCGCTATCGCGCTCCACGAGACGAAAATGCCAGGGCATTTCCTGATGCAGATTCAGGTGAGCGCGAATCAATTGATTGAGTCTGTCGCGTTTTGCCGGGGCCGTTTGTTCGACGCGCCCCAAAGTGGCCAGCAGCTCTTCATAAAACTCCTCGATCAGGTCGAGCAGCAAGTGCTGCTTGCTGGGGTAATGGTGATACAGCGAGCCCGGGGAAAGCCCCAGGCACGTCGCGAGCTCACGCATGCCGACTTGGCCGAAACCTTTGCTGGCAAAGAGCTCCAGCACCTTGTCCCGGTATTCGGCGAAGCGTGAGCACCGCTCAGGCATAGGCATGGAAGCCACGCCCCGTTTTGCGTCCCAGGTAGCCGGCGGCGACCATTTCCTTGAGCAATGGAGCGGGGCGGTATTTGCTGTCGTTGAAGCCGTCGTAGAAGGCCTCAAGGATTGCCAGCACGGTGTCCAGGCCAATCAGGTCCGCCAACGCCAGCGGGCCGATCGGCTGGTTGCAGCCCAGGCGCATGCCGGCGTCGATGTCGTCGACGCTGGCCAGGCCCTCCTGAAACACCAGGATCGCTTCATTGATCATCGGCACCAGAATCCGGTTGACCACGAAGCCCGGACGGTTGCCGGCGGTGATCGCGGTTTTGCCGAGTGCGGTGGCCATGTCCAGCGCCAGGGCGTGGGTGGCATCGCTGGTTTGCAGGCCACGAATCACTTCGATCAGGCCCATCACCGGCACCGGATTGAAAAAGTGAAGACCGATGAAACGTTCAGGCTGGCTCACACTGGCGGCGAGCTGGGTAATGGACAGCGACGACGTGTTGGAGGCGATCACGCAGTCAGCGCTGACCTGCGCGGCGATTTGTTGCAGCAAGCGCAGTTTCAGGTCGAGGTTTTCGGTGGCGGCTTCGATCACCAGTTGCACGTTTTGCAGGCTGTTGTAATCGGTGCTGGTGCGAATCTTGTCGAGGGCAGCGAGCTTTTGCTCAGGCGTCAGCGTGTTTTTGGCGACCTGCCGATCAAGATTTTTATCGACGGTCGCGATTGCCTTTTGCAAGGCACTCTCAGCAATGTCGATCAAGGTCACGTTAAAGCCGGCCAGGGCGCAGACTTGCGCGATGCCATTGCCCATGGTGCCGGCGCCGATGACGCCAATGTTCTGAAGATTCATGCGCATGTCCTTATCAAACCCGCTCGAACAATACGGCGATGCCTTGGCCGCCGCCGATGCACATGGTTGCCAGGGCATATCGGCCTTGGCAGCGATGCAGTTCATGAATCGCTTTGGTGGCGATGATCGCGCCAGTGGCGCCCACCGGATGGCCCAGCGAGATGCCAGAACCGTTTGGGTTGACCTTCTGTGGATCGAAGCCCAGTTCTTGCGCTACGGCACAGGCTTGGGCCGCGAAGGCTTCGTTGGACTCGATCACATCAAGGTCGGCAACAGTCAGGCCGGCGCGCTTGAGCACCAGACGGGTGGCGGGAATCGGTCCCAGTCCCATCATCGACGGTTCAACGCCTGCGTGGGCATAACCCACCAGTCGAGCCATAGGCTTGAGGCCTTGTTCCTGAACAGTCTGGCCCGTGGCCATGATCAGTGCGCCAGCACCATCATTGAGGCCGGACGCGTTGCCGGCGGTGACGCTACCGTCCTTTTTGAAGGCGGGTTTCATGCGGCTCAATTGCTCGGCGTTGACCTCGGCCCGCACATGCTCATCCGTCGCAAACGTAACCGTGCCTTTGCGGGTTTCAATTTCGATCGGTACGATCTGTCCGGCAAAACGCCCTTCGGCAATTGCCTGGGCAGCACGTTGCTGGCTGAGCAGCGCCAATTCATCCTGGGCCTGACGCGTGATGCCATAGTGTTCGGCGATATTTTCAGCGGTGATACCCATGTGGAAACCGGCAAACGGGTCTTGCAGCACCCCAAGCATGTAGTCGATGGCCTGCATGTCGCCCATGCGTGCGCCCCAGCGCGCTTGCGGCAACAGGTACGCGCCTCGGCTCATGGACTCGACGCCGCCTGCCAGCGCAGCGCCCGCATCCCCCAGCATCAAACTTTGCGCGGCACTGACAATCGCCTGCAAACCCGAACCGCACAGGCGGTTGACGTTGAAGGCAGGCGTCTCTTTCGTCAGGCCGGCATTGATCGCTACGGCGCGGGAGATGTAGGCATCGCGTGCCTCGGTCGGGATCACATGGCCCATCACCGCATGACCGATGTGTTCGGGTGCCAGGCCGGAACGTTCGATGGCGGCGCGGCAAACGTCGGTTGCCAACTGAATAGGCGGCACATCCTTGAGTGAACCGCCAAAACTGCCGATGGCAGAACGAACGGCGCTCACTACAAAAATATCGGAATGGTTCATGTTGGCTCTCTGAATAGGTCTTTTTTGTTGGCACGAGTCTAGAATCAGCAGCGCCACTGGCCTATGCCAAAACTGTTCAAGGGTGATGGCGTTTTTTGCCATGTTCAGATGTGACGAGAGAGGCATTCAAATGCGGGAAACGGATTCGGTGGCGGTTTACTTCATGTACCCCATGATCCATGCGTTACGTGAGCAACCGCAGCGTCTGCGGTCAGTGCTTGAACAGGCGGGAATTGATCCGGCACTGATGGACCAGCCGACGGCACGGGTCCCGGCCAAGGCTTTCGCCGCATTGTGGCTGGTGCAGATTCGCGAGTTGAACGATGAATTTTTCCGGCTGGATTCTCATGGAATGCCGCCGGGCAGTTTTGCCTTGATCTGTCGGGCGTTGATTCAGGAGCCGACGCTGGAAAAAGCCATGCGTCAGTGCCTGGCCAATTTCGGCCTGTTCTTGCGTGATTTTCGCGGCACGTTGAGCGTGCGGGGCAAGCGTGCGGTCATCAGCTTGCAGACCCGCGCGCAGAACAGCGAGGTCAGCCGGTTGGGCGAGGAAACGTTTCTGGTGTTGATGATCAGCCTGTTGTGCTGGCTGGGCGGGCGGCGCATTCCGATCGATCGGGCGGACTTTCGTCATCAGCGTTTGTCGCTGCGTGACGATGCCATGCTCTGGGGCCCCAACCTGACCTTTGGCACCGAACGCACCGAAATCGAGTTCGCCAGTCACTACCTGCGCCTGCCAGTGATTCAAGACCTTGCTTCGTTGAAAGTGTTTTTACGCACCGCACCGCAATGGCTGGTGATCCGCTTCCGCAACCAGCATGGGCTGACCTCGCAGGTTCATCAGCGCCTGCGCCACAGCCATTACAGCGAATGGCCGACCTTGCAGGCCTTCGCCCTGGAGCAGCACCTGAGCCCCAGCACCTTTCGCCGCAAGCTGGGACGTGAAGGCTGTTCGTATCAGGAAATCAAGGATGAAGTGCGGCGCGCGGTGGCGTTTGAACGGTTGCGCCAGAGCAAGGCGAGCATCAGCGATATTGCCGAGCAGTTGGGGTTTCAGGAGCCGAGTGCGTTCCATCGCGCATTCAAAAAGTGGACAGGGGAGAGCCCGGGGCGGTATCGGGCGCGGTATCAGGCGTCAGAGGCGATTGATTGATGAATTGCGCTTGCTCGCGATGCGCAGGCCCGCGAGCAGTTCTGCCGTGCCATTACGCTGAACACCGGCCCTGTAACGCCTCAACCGTTTACTGCTGCGTTGCCACTTCGCAGGCCCGCCGTTGCGCCATCACAAACAAAGTCAATAAACGCTCGTAACTTTGGCGTCAGGTAACGGCTCGACGGCCATACCACCTGGATGTTCAGTGTGCGCAGCACTTTGTCGTCCAGTATCGACACCAGCGCTCCGGCCGCCAGTGCCTCGCGCACCGCAAACTCCGGGACGCAGGCGATGCCCAGGCCTTGGCGGGCCATGTGGATCAGCATTTCCAGATTATTGCAGACCATCGTGGCCGGTACTTTCAACTCGCTGCCTTCGGCAAGCCCCGGCAGGGGCCATTTTTCCAGTTTGCCCGTGGAGGGCAGTTTGTAATGCAGGCAGTGATGCTCCTGCAGTTGCTCGACATTTTGCGGGTAGCCGTGGCTGGCAAAGTAACTGGGGGCGCCGACGAGGTAGAAACTGAAGCTATCGAGTTTCCTGGCCATTAACCGGGAGTCGTGCAACTGACCAGTGCGCACCACGGCGTCGAAACCTTCTTCGATCACATCCACCAGCCGATCGGTGAAGTCCAGTTCCAGCTGGATGTCTGGATAATGCTGCATGAATCGTGAGAGCTGCATGAACAGAACGTTGCCCAGCAGCGGCAGGCTGATGCGCAGTTTGCCTCGCGGTGTCTCACTGAAGCTGGAGAGTTCCTGCTCGGCGGCTTCCAGTTCGTTGAGCACCCGGCGGCAGCGCTCCAGAAACAACGAGCCTTCGCTGGTCAGGTTGATGCTGCGGGTATTGCGATGGAACAGGCGGGCGCCGAGTTTCTCTTCCATGCGCGCGATGCTCTTGCCCACCGCCGAGGCGGAGATCCCCAGCAAACGGCTGGCCCCAACAAAACTGCGGCTTTCGGCGACCTGCACAAACACCGTGATGCCATTGAGCTTATCCAACGCTCACTCCTTTGATTGCGGACAAAAAGGTCCGTTGACCCCGGAATTGTAGCCTCTGTTTCCTGACAACGGCCCGTTCTACCCTCTTGACATCGAGTCATTCATCCAACTATTCAGGCCCGCCAATGTCAGTCAACAAACCGCTCCGCCCGTTACAGTCTCTACGTTCGCGCATCGACGCGGTGCTGGAGCAGACCTTGCACGATCAGCGCCTGGTAGGCGCAGTGGTGCTGGTGGCTCACCGCGGCGAGCTGATTTACCAGCGCGCGGCCGGGATGGCCGACCGCGAGGCGCAGTTGCCGATGCGCGGGGATGCCTTGTTTCGGCTGTCTTCGGTATCCAAGCCAATCGTTTCGGTGGCGGCACTGGCGCTGATCGGCCAGGGCAAACTCAACCTGGATGGCGACATCAGCCGCTGGCTGCCTTACTTCAAGCCGACCCTGAGCGACGGCCAGCCAGCGACGATCACGGTGCGTCAATTGCTGAGCCATACCGCCGGCTTCACGTATGGTTTTCTGGAAAGCGATCAGGGTGGTCCTTATCGTGACGCCGGTGTGTCCGATGGCATGGAGCGCAGCAACCTGACGCTGGAAGGAAATCTGCGTCGTTTGAGCCACGTGCCCTTGTTGTACAAACCGGGCAGTTCGTGGGGCTATTCGATCGCGACCGATGTCTTGGGCGGCGTGATTGCTGCGGTCACCGGCACCTCGCTGGCCGCCGCAATCGACGCGCTGATCGCCAAGCCACTGGGTTTGCGCGATATCGGTTTCAGCGTGTCCGACGCCAGCCGCCTGAGCCCGACGTACCTGAACGATCAACCACAGCCGCGGCGCATGAAAGAGCTGGAAGTGGTGCCGGTTTTCGAAGGCACCGCCGGCATCAAGCTGGAGCCGAGCCGGGCCCTCGACCCACAGGCTTTCAACTCCGGTGGTTCGGGATTGATCGGCAGTGCCGGTGAGTTCCTCCAGTTGCTCGAAACCCTGCGCAAAGGCGGGGCGCCGTTGTTGCCTGAAGCGTTGGTGGAAGAAATGGCCACCAACCAGACCGGCGAGCTCGAACTGGAAAACTGGCCCGGTCGCGGCTTCGGTCTGGGCTTTACCGTGCTCAAGGACCCGGCCGCCGCCCAGACGGCCGAGTCAGTGGGTAGCTGGCGATTGGGCGGTGCCTATGGACACTCCTGGTTTGTCGACCCGGCCGAGCAATTGACGGTCGTTGCCTTCACCAATACCGCCTTCGAAGGCATGTTCGGACAATTTACCGTCGACCTGTGCAACGCCGTTTATGGGGCGATTAACAGTGAGCGCAACAAAGTCGTGGTCCCGCTGGAGTCAGACTCATGAAAATGCTCCATCCGATCTACTTTCTCGCTCTAGGTCTGTTTGGCGTTTACACCATTGAGTTTGGCGTGGTCGGAATTCTTCCGGTGATCATCGAGCGCTTCGCGATCAGTGCGTCCCAGGCCGGCCTGTTGGTGGGCTGTTTGCGCTGATCATTGCGGTTTTTGGCCCGGTTATGGTCTTGCTGCTGTCGCGCTTCAATCGCAAGAAGATCCTGACGTTTGCATTGTTCATTTTTGCCGGCACCAGCGTGCTATCGGCCTACGCACCCAACTTTGAATCGCTGATGGTGCTGCGGATCATCCCCGCGTTGTTTCACCCCGTGTACTTTTCCCTGGCCTTTGTCGCGGCCGTTTCGCTGTACCCACCGCAGGAGTCGACCCGCGCCGCCGCCAAGGCCTTTGTCGGCACCAGCATGGGCATGGTATTGGGCGTGCCGTTGACGACGCTGATCGCGGCGCAGTTTTCCTATGAAGCGTCGTTTCTGTTCTGCGCCGTGGTCAACTGCATTGCCGGTCTGGGGATCATTGCCAAGCTGCCGGACGCGCCCGACAAACAGCGGGTTTCCTATAAAGAGCAACTGGCCATTCTGCGCAAGTTCCCGCTCTGGCTGAACATCACCGCCTCAACGCTGATTTTTGCCGCGATGTTTTCCGTCTACAGCTACTCAGCCGAGTATCTGGCCAAGGAAGCGGGCATGAGCGCGCAGGTGATCAGCATCCTGCTGGTGATCTTCGGCATTGGCGGCGTCGCGGGCAATCTGTATGCCGGCAAGCTGATCGGACGGAACATGGTTCGGACAACCCTCCTGCAGCCGATCCTGCTGGCCGGTGCCTATGGGCTGTTGTACCTGTTCGCCGGCCCGTCCTTGATGACCATGCTGGTTATCGTGGTGATCTGGGGCGCGACCCATACCAGCGGGCTGATCGTCACGCAGATATGGCTGACCTCAGAAGCGCCGGAAGCACCCGAATTCGCCACCGGCATTTATATCTCGTTCATCAACCTGGGCGTGACCATTGGCTCAACGACGGGTGGATGGTTCCTGGCACGCATGGGCTTGCAGGGCACCCTTTACAGCGGTTTGCTATATGCCGCGCTGGCCGTGTTGGCCATCGTGGTGAAAGTCCTGTTTTTCAATGCCGAGACGCGCAAGGGAGGCGTGCAGATCGCCGCGGATTGAGTGGAACTTGTCGATCTTGTAGCGGCAGTCGGCACTGTCGGTGCCGGCCATCGGATTGCGGTCAGCGGGAGGGGCACTACCTGGAAATAATGCGGTCTGGCCAGTAATCATGTGTCCGAAGCTTCTCTGAACCTCGCGTCGAGTGCTTCCTGCCCGAGTCGTGGCATGGGTAATGCTCGTTGTTTGAGGCGATCCGGCCGATTGCTACACACAGTCCTTCGGCATGATCTAAGCTCCAGAAGATGGTTTTTGCGAGCAGGGGTTTCAATGCGAAGCACACCTGAAAACAGCCTGAAAAATGCGTTGAAAGCCTGTAGAGACAGCTTTATTTCTGTTGGCTTTTTCAGCTTTTTCATCAACGCACTCATGCTCGTTCCCACCTTCTACATGCTGCAGGTGTATGGGCGAGTGATGGCCAGCGGAAGCCTGACAACCCTGGCAATGCTGACACTGATCATGACCGGGCTAATCATCACGCTTGGCTCCCTGGAATGGATCCGTTCGCGCATCATGGTTCGGGTCAGTACCCGACTGGATGTGTTGCTGAGTCGCCAGGTCTACAAGGCCAGTTTCAAACGGGCGCTGGACAGCGGTGGGATGGATGCCTCGGCCCAGTCGCTCAACGACTTGACGGGTTTGAGGCAGTTTCTTTCCGGTAATGGCTTGTTCGCCTTTTTCGATGCGCCCTGGTTGCCTATCTACATCGCCGTGATGTTCATGTTTCACCCTTGGTTTGGCTGGGTAGCGACGGGCAGTGCGCTGCTGTTGTTATTGCTCGCGTTTATCAATGAGAAGCTGACGGGGCCCGCGCTGGCCCAGGCGAACAAGGAACATATCGGCGCGACGCTCTACACCACGAAAAATCTGCGCAATGCTGAAGTCATCGAGTCCATGGGCATGCTTGAAACCCTGATGGATCGTTGGGGTCACCGGCAAAGAAATGTTCTGTTGCTACAGGCCCAGGCCAGCGATAGAGGTGCCATTGTCAGCACGATTTCCAGGACGTTCCGGATCCTGGTGCAATCATTGATCCTGGGGCTGGGGGCATATCTGGCTGTGGATCAACAAGTGGGGGCAGGCCTTGTGTTTGCCGGCGCCGTGCTACTGGGGCGTGCATTGGCGCCCATCGATCTGATCATCGGCAGTTGGAGGGGCTTTATTGCGGCTCGCTCGCAATACGGCCGTCTCAACGACATCCTCGACAAACAACAGGCTCAGCCCGAGCGTATGTCATTGCCTGCGCCTCAGGGCCATGTGCAGGTGGAGAATCTGGTGGTTGCGGCACCCGGTTCGAGAACCCCGATCATCAACAACATCAGTTTCAACGTACCTGCCGGTTGCGTTGTCGGCATCATCGGGCCCAGTGCCGCGGGCAAATCGACCCTGGCCAGGGGCTTGATGGGGGTATGGGTTCCGCTGCACGGCGTGGTCCGGCTCGATGGCGCGGACATCAGCGCGTGGGATAAAGATGAACTTGGACCGTATATAGGTTACTTGCCCCAGGACATTGAGCTGTTCGAAGGCAGCATCAGCGAGAACATCGCCCGCTTCGCCGAGGTTGACTCGGTAAAAGTCATTCAGGCTGCCAGGACCGCTGGCGTTCACGAAATGATTTTGCAATTGCCCGATGGCTACGACACCGTCATCGGCAGTGAAGGCCTCACGCTGTCGGGAGGGCAACGCCAGCGCATCGGCCTGGCCCGCGCCCTGTATGGCAGCCCGCGCCTGATTATTCTCGACGAGCCCAATTCCAATCTTGACGAAGTCGGTGATCGCGCCCTGGTGGCAGCTATCCAGCAGATCAAGCAGAGCGGTGCGACCCTGTTTGTCATTACCCACCGAACCAACATCGTGTCGCAACTGGACCGGCTCATGGTGATGAACGCAGGGGTTATCAGTCTCTACGGGCCACGCGAGCAAGTACTCGCCGAACTCGCGCAGAAACAGCAGGCACAAAAGCACGCCATGTCGGCAGGCGCCACCATGGCTTCGGTCAAAACCAGCAAGGGCGATGCTGATGAACCCTACGATGCCCAGTCGTCAAATTGAAAGCTTCGCCGGCCTGCCGATATCTGATCGTAAAGCCCGCCGCCTGGGCATTGCTATTGTCGGGGTAACCTTCGGCCTGTTCGGCACTTGGGCGGCGCTTGCGCCCCTGGACGGTGCCGCTTACGCGCCGGGGGTGGTCACCGTGCAGACCTACCGCAAAACGGTCCAGCATCCTGAAGGCGGCATCGTCAAAGAGGTACTGGTCCATGACGGTGACATCGTCAAGCGGGGTGACCCGCTGATCATTCTTGATGATGCCCAGTTGCGCTTCGAATACGAGATGACCCGAGGTCAGTTGGTTGCGACCAGAGCCATGGAGGCAAGGCTCAGGGCTGAGCGCGACACACAGTCGGCGATCAGCTTTGGCGAGATAGCCGATCCAGACAGTCTGCGAGGGGTGGAGGCGCGCCAGGGCGAGACTCAGGTATTCAACGCCAGGCAACGCTCGCGGCTGGGTCAGATCTCGGTGTTGCGCGAGCGCACTGGCCAGTTGAGTCAACAGATCAAGGGACTGGAATCGATGATTGCTGCCAAGGTTCATCTGGAGAAATCCTACAGCGGTGAAATCGTTGAATTGACCGACCTGCTCAAGCAAGGGTTCGTTGATAAACAACGTCTGCTCGAGCAGGAACGCAAGCTGGGGATGCTCAGGTCGGAGGTGGCCGATCACCGTTCCGCCATTAACAAGACCCGTCTGCAGATCAATGAAACGCAGCTGCAGATTCTGCAAATCGACAAGGATTTCAATACCGAGGTGGTCAAGGAACTGGCCGAGGTTCAGACCCGGATGTACGACCTGCAAGAGAAAACCTCGTCCCTGGAAGACCGGCTCAGTCGTATTGTGATCCGCGCACCCGACGCGGGCATGGTGATTGGCATGACCGTGCACACCATCGGTGGTGTGGTGAGCCCGGCGACGCCGCTGCTGGATATCGTTCCATCGGTTTCCGAGCTGGTCATAGAGGCTCAGGTGGCGCCGGTGGATATTGATCGCGTCGCCATCGGCAAGCGTGCCGATATTCGTTTCGGCGCGTTCAACAGCTCGACCACTCCCGTGATCGAAGGTGAGGTCAGCAGCGTGTCGGCTGACCGGCTGGTCAATGAAAAGGCCGGGACGGCTTATTACCTGGCGCGGGTGCGGGTAACCGAGGAGGGCTTACGCACGTTGGGTGAGCGCAAGTTGTTGCCGGGGATGCCGGCCGACGTCTTGATCATCACCGGGCAACGCACGTTGTTGCAGTATTTGATGCAGCCGGCTCGCGATGCCATGGCTCAATCGATGATCGAGGAATAACCATGAGCGCGTCGGCAGTTCTGCTGGGCGGTGTGTTCATGCTTGCAGCGGGAACCGCTCTGGCACAAACCCTTGCGGCAACACCGACCGGGGTCAGCGCCTCGACGTTTTCCACCGACCTCATGCAGTTGTACCGTGAGTCGAGGCTGGAAGATCCGCGGGTATTGGCCTCCTATGCGCAAGCGCAGGCGGGCAAGGAACATCAGCGTGAGGCGATGGGTGCGCTGTTCCCGCAGGTATCGCTCAACGCCGGGACGAATCGGATTCATCAGGAGAGCGACCTGGTGGAGCAAAGTTACGATAGCGAAAACTACAGCCTGGTGCTGCGTCAGTACCTCTACAACAAGGCCGCGTGGGAGAACTACCAAAAATTCAAAAGCCTGGCCAGTCAGTCCGAATCCCAGGCGCTGGATGCTCAGGCCGAGGCCACAGTGGACCTGGCGCAGCGTTACTTCGCCGCGTTGGCCGCCGAGGATGAACTGGAGTTGGTGAGGGCAGAGCGTCGAACTACGCAAAAGAGCCTGGACCGAGTCAATGCGTTATACGAAAAGCAGCTGGCATTGATTACTGATCAGCTCGACCTCAAGGCCCGGGTAGATTTGCTGGCGGCGCAAGAACTGGATGCCCAGAACCAGGCCAGTATCAGTCGCGAGGCGCTGGCGGAGATCGTCGGTCGGCCGGTCAAGGAGAAGCTCAACCGGATTCGCGATGACGTGCAACTGCGGGTTTCGGCGCAGAGTCTGGATTCCTGGGTGCGCGAGGGTATAGCGCTGAACCCGGCACTCAAGGCCAACGAGAGCGGCGTCGAGGCAGCGGGCGCGGCGTTGCGCAGTGGCAAGGGCGGGCACTATCCGACTCTGAGCCTTACGCTGAGCGCGCAGCAGACCAACGAGGGCTACAACAATGCCCTGGCGCCGCGCACCGACAGCTATGTCGCCGGGATTGGCGTGCAGGTGCCTCTGTACAGTGGCGGCTCGACCTCGGCGCGGGTGCGTGGGCTTTATCAGGATCAGATTACCGCCGAGCAGGAGCTGGAAGCGATTCGGCGCCGGGTGGTCAAGGAGATCACCAGCGCTTACCTGACCGCCAATTCGAGCGGAGAAAAAATCAGTGCGAGCCGCAATGCCCTGGCTTCGGCACAGCTGTCCAGAGTGGCGGCAGAGAAAGCGCTCGATTACGGCATGGTCAATGCTGTCGATGTACTGGCCACCGTACGCAACGAATTCCGGGCGCGTCGTGACCTGCTCAAGACGCAATACGAATTCGTCACGAATGTCCTCACCCTCAATCGTTGGGCGGGAAAGCTGCCTGCCGAAAGTGTCGAAAGCGTTAATGGCTGGTTGGGCGCCGGCAGTTCCAGCCAGAACTTCACATCCCCCTGATCCTGCCGCAACACCGACTGTATCGACGACAAATTGACGCCAGTATTGCGATTACGTCTGTGCAGAAACCATTTGTCGGTTAATTGACGATTTCGATCGCAATCAGACTTTGATCGCAGTCACCCTCAGAACGCCTAAGACATTGATTCTAATAGATTAAATTGGTGTTTTTAACAGCAGTCGGGCTGCCTGCATAAGGCACGAGTCGACGACTGGCGGATAGGCGTGCTGGCAGTGTGCTGGTCTGGCCTAGACTCAGTTGAACAGCTCGAGGGAGCACGTCATCACGCGCAAGTTATTGATGATTATTCCTATTTATGTTGCCTCGATAGCTTTGCCCGGCTTTTGGAAACGCCCGCAATCCCTGCTTGTGAAGCCAGTGGAAGGGCCCAAAAAAATAGAATAACCGGGCAGGCACCGCTAAGGCCTGTCGGCGTTCGCATCTGTCCTTCGATCACGGTGGGGCAAGTGAGTGAGCTGCTGATTCAGGAAGGCCAAGGGAGGGAGGTCATTAATTCTTCAAGGGAGTCAGGAAAATATGACGACCCACAAAAAACCAATACGTGTGATGCTGGTCGATTGTCGTCCCCTCGTTCTCATGGGCCTTCAAGATTTGATCAATGCCAGAAAGCCTCAGATGGAAGTGAGCGGCCAGGCCACCACCTATACCAATGCGCTGGATCTTGCTGATCAGCTGCGCCCCAATGTGATTTTTTTCAGTTTCTTTCCAGATGCGCTGAATCCTTTGGAAGTCGTTGCGGGGCTCACCCGCAACGCCGAAATGAAAGTGCTGGTGCTCAAGGGCTTGTACGAAGCGATCCCCGTTGCCCAGGCAATAGAGGCGGGCGCACGGGGTATCGTGCTGGCGGAAGACCCGACGGAATCAATTATCCAGGCCATCATCACAGTCCATCATCGCGACACCGGGCTGGATAGAGCCTGGGCCGGTGGGCTTTCCGGCTATGCCGCGACCGGGAATATTCACTTGAAATGCAATCTGGAGCAGGCAAAACAGGCGCGGCTGACGCTACGCGAGAGGGAATTGATTCGCGCCATTGTCGGGGATCCGTCCGCCAAATACATGAGCATCGCCGGACGTCTGGGCATCAGCGAACACACCGTGCACAACCACCTCAGCAACATTTACCAAAAGCTTGACCTGATCAATCGCATCGATTTGTTGATGTATGCGCTGAAGCACGGACTCACCAACAACGAAAAACCACCCGAGTCCACGTGGGTGGAACTGGATTTGGTTTCACGTCGAAACAAGACGATCTGACACCCTGGGTGCCTGCCGCAAAGTGCCGGGTTTGGTGAGAGCGTGCGGATCTGCATATTGGAACTGACAAAAGAATGCGAGGGTGGTCTGCGCCACCCTCGCATTCTTTTACTACGCGCGTTTCTCAGACGCTGCCGTAAACAATGTCGCTACTCAGAAGATCGACCCCGACCAAGGTGATGGTCGTGACTTGTCCGCCCGTTTCGGCAACCGTGACGATGCTGTCTGCACCGCTGATGTCGATCGATTGGACAACCGCACTCTGGTCGCCATTGAGCACCAGAGTGTCTCGCAGGTTTGCGTCCGCATCGAAGCCGGTGACCTGGTACTGGTTCTCATCGACTGACAAATCGACGTTGAAGGCATCCCGTTCACCGCCCGTGCCCGCCAGCGTGAAGTCGAAGGTGCCGGTCAAGTCGTTGGCGAACAGGTTGGCGTCGAACGTACTCGTCGCCGAGTCCCCATCCTTGTCGGTCAGCGTCGCGTTGAACGTCAGCTGGACATCGCTGGCCAGGCTCTCGCTCTCCTGAATGAACTGGATCGTCGGGATCTTGATCTCGCCTCGGGCCATCGTGAGCTGAACAGCGTCGATCAGATTCGTGCCATCGCTCTCAATGAGGAAGGATACCTGTCCGCCTGCCTCCGGCGTCAGGGTGTTCACTTCGATGAGGTCCGAGAACGTGCCGTCCTCATAGTAGGCCCTGTAGTACAGGTCCTCGGTTGCCGTGTTGTAACCTCCCACGGAGTTGTCGATGAAGACCCTCATGCCCGTCAGCAAGCTCTCCGGATTGACGACAAAACTCTCATCGTCAACGCCGATGGCCGCCAGGTCGTCTCCCTGGAACAGGTTATTGGCGACGCCGATGCCGGCGGTGCTCACGTTCATGGCCGACGGGTCGATGTACGAGGGCAGGGGGTTGGTTTGTAGCGTGGCTTCGGTAGGATCGGGTTCTCCGAGTCCGATACCGCTCAGAATGTCCGAAGTCGACGCAAGTGCCTTCGCGGAAAAGAACACAACCTCCTCAGATGGCGAAGGAATAGTCGGCGGATCCTGCTCTGGAATTAACAACGTGCGTACGGGATCCGGGCCTCCGGCACCGAGCGCGCCATCGGCAGTGCTGAGCACGATCTCCGAACTGAAGCCTTGCACCAGATCCAGTGCATAGCGGCCATCGGCAAACGCGGTTAGTGTGTAGTCGACGCTGGTATCCGCCGTGGCGGCGTTGTTGTCGAAGTCACCGGTCAACGTCCCGGCGAACTGGTACGCGCCATTGCCGTCCGGTGAGGGTGACAGCTCGGTGAGCGTGGCGGTCCCGGTCGTGGTGGTGTTGTCAGGTCTGACGAGGGTGAACGAGCTATTCACCGAAATATCCAACCCGGCCGCACCCAACCCATCGGCGCCGGCCGAATGATTCCAGAAGCCGAATTGCGGCAGGACACTACCGGTACCGATCAGGTTGCCGAATGCAAGTGACGGGACGTCATCCTTGAATATCAGGTTCTGCCCGATGTTGAGGGTCGCCTGAGCACTGTCGCCGTCCTTGTCGGTGATGGTTGCGGTCAGGGTTACCAGATCGTCCGAGCTCAGGCTCGTCGCATCATCGGGATCGGTCGCATCGGGATGCACCACGGCGCGCAGCTGGTCGAGGGTGACGTCACCGTTGGCGGCGACGCTGACCGTGAATACCAGCAGGTTGGTGGTGGCGGTGCGGCCTTCGACTACACCGTTGTTGAGCGACAGGTTAACCGCCTCGCCGGTGGCCGTGTCGGTCAGCCCGGAAGGGCCGGCCGTCGCGCCCAGCGCATAGGTCAGCGTGCCGGCGCCATCGGCGCCGAATGCCGAGCTGAAGTTGGCGGTAAAGCTCTGGGTGGCGTCGGTCGCCAGCACCGTTTCATCCACCGTCAGTATTGGCTCGGTGCCGGTGGTGCTGATGCTCGGTCCATCATCCTCGAACACCAGGTTCTGCCCAATGTTGAGGGTCGCCTGAGCACTGTCGCCGTCCTTGTCGGTGATGGTTGCGGTCAGGGTTACCAGATCGTCCGAGCTCAGGCTCGTCGCATCATCGGGATCGGTCGCATCGGGATGCACCACGGCGCGCAGCTGGTCGAGGGTGACGTCACCGTTGGCGGCGACGCTGACCGTGAATACCAGCAGGTTGGTGGTGGCGGTGCGGCCTTCGACTACACCGTTGTTGAGCGACAGGTTAACCGCCTCGCCGGTGGCCGTGTCGGTCAGCCCGGAAGGGCCGGCCGTCGCGCCCAGCGCATAGGTCAGCGTGCCGGCGCCATCGGCGCCGAATGCCGAGCTGAAGTTGGCGGTAAAGCTCTGGGTGGCGTCGGTCGCCAGCACCGTTTCATCCACCGTCAGTATTGGCTCGGTGCCGGTGGTGCTGATGCTTGGGCCGTCGTCTTCGAACACCAGGTTCTGGCCGATGTTGAGGGTCGCCTGGGCACTGTCGCCGTCCTTGTCGGTGATGGTGGCCGTCAGGGTTACCAGATTGTCCGCCGACAGCGTCGTCGAATCATCGGGATCGGTCGCATCGGGATGCACCACGGCGCGCAGCTGATCGAGGGTGACGTCACCGTTGGCGGCGACGCTGACCGTGAATACCAGCAGGTTGGTGGTGGCGGTGCGGCCTTCGACTACACCGTTGTTGAGCGACAGGTTAACCGCCTCGCCGGTGGCCGTGTCGGTCAGCCCGGAAGGGCCGGCCGTCGCGCCCAGCGCATAGGTCAGCGTGCCGGCGCCATCGGCGCCGAATGCCGAGCTGAAGTTGGCGGTAAAGCTCTGGGTGGCGTCGGTCGCCAGCACCGTTTCATCCACCGTCAGCGTTGGCTCGTCACCGGTGGTGCTGATGCTGGGGCCGTCGTCCTCGAACACCAGGTTTTGCCCGATGTTGAGGGTTGCATGGGCACTGTCGCCGTCCTTGTCGGTGATGGTCGCCGTCAGGGTCACCAGATTGTCCGCCGACAGCGTCGTCGCGTCATCGGGGTTGGTCGCATCGGGATGCACCACGGCGCGCAGCTGATCGAGGGTGACGTCACCGTTGGCGGCGACGCTGACCGTGAACACCAGCAGGTTGGTGGTGGCCGTGCGGCCTTCGACCACGGTGCCGTTGAGCGACAGGTTGACCGCTTCGCCGGTGGCCGTGTCGGTCAGCCCCGAAGGGCCGGCCGTCGCGCCCAACGCATAGGTCAACGTGCCGGCGCCATCCGCGCCAAACGCCGAGCTGAAGTTGGCGGTAAAGCTCTGGGTGGCGTCGGTCGCCAGTACCGTTTCGTCCACCGTCAGCGTTGGCTCGTCACCGGTGGTGTGGATGCTCGGGCCGTCGTCCTCGAACACCAGGTTCTGGCCGATGTTGAGGGTGGCCTGGGCACTGTCGCCGTCCTTGTCGGTGATGGTGGCCGTCAGGGTCACCAGATTGTCCGCCGACAGCGTCGTCGAATCATCGGGATCGGTGGCGTCGGGATGCACCACGGCGCGCAACTGGTCGAGGGTGACATCACCGTTGGCGGCGACGCTGACCGTGAACACCAGCAGGTTGGTGGTGGCCGTGCGGCCTTCGACCACGGTGCCGTTGAGCGACAGGTTGACTGCCTCGCCGGTGGCCGTGTCGGTCAGCCCGGAAGGCCCGGCCGTGACGCCCAGCGCATAGGTCAGCGTACCCGCGCCATCCGCGCCAAACGCGGAGCTGAAGTTGGCGGTAAAGCTCTGCGTGGCGTCGGTCGCCAGCACCGTTTCATCTACCGTCAGTATGGGCTCGGTGCCGGTGGTGTGGATGCTGGGTCCGTCGTCCTCGAACACCAGGTTCTGCCCAATGTTGAGAGTCGCCTGGGCACTGTCGCCGTCCTTGTCGGTGATGGTGGCGGTCAGGGTTACCAGATCGTCCGAGCTCAGGCTCGTCGCGTCATCGGGATCGGTGGCATCGGGATGCACCACGGCGCGCAGCTGGTCGAGGGTAACGTCACCGTTGGCGGCGACGCTGACCGTGAACACCAGCAGGTTGGTGGTGGCCGTGCGGCCTTCGACCACGGTGCCGTTGAGCGACAGGTTGACTGCCTCGCCGGTGGCCGTGTCGGTCAGCCCCGAAGGGCCGGCCGTCGCGCCCAACGCATAGGTCAACGTGCCGGCGCCATCCGCGCCGAATGCGGAGCTGAAGTTGGCGGTAAAACTCTGCGTGGCGTCGGTCGCCAGCACCGTTTCGTCCACCGTCAGCGTTGGCTCGTCACCGGTGGTGTGGATGCTCGGGCCGTCGTCCTCGAACACCAGGTTCTGGCCGATGTTGAGGGTCGCCTGGGCACTGTCGCCGTCCTTGTCGGTGATGGTCGCCGTCAGCGTGACCAGATTGTCCGCCGACAGCGTCGTCGCGTCATCGGGATCGGTCGCATCGGGATGCACCACCGCGCGCAGTTGATCGAGAGTGACGTCACCGTTGGCGGCGACGCTGACCGTGAACACCAGCAGGTTGGTGGTGGCCGTGCGGCCTTCGACCACGGTGCCGTTGAGCGACAGGTTGACCGCCTCGCCGGTGGCCGTGTCGGTCAGCCCGGAAGGCCCGGCCGTGACGCCCAGCGCATAGGTCAGCGTACCCGCGCCATCCGCGCCAAACGCCGAGCTGAAGTTGGCGGTAAAGCTCTGGGTGGCGTCAGTCGCCAGTACCGTTTCGTCCACCGTCAGTGTTGGCTCGTCGCCGGCGGCGCTGATGCTCGGGCCGTCGTCCTCGAAGATCATCCTGGAGCCGATTTCGGCGATCGTGCTAGAGGCCTGGCTCAGCGTGAAGCCGCCGATATCAAAATCGGCGTGGTCATTGCCCCTGGCATCGACGGCCGCGCCGTTCTCGATGAGTACGCGGTTGTGGTCCGACGTCGTGGTGTATCCAATCTGGTAACCGGCCAGAACGCCAGTGATGGTTGCAACCCCACCGGAAAAGCTGATGTTAATGTTCGGATCATCCACCGAACCGTCTGAATTCTCGATCACCAGCCCGGTGCTGATGTTGGTGACGAGCACATTGGTGATGGCAACCGGCGTATCGTTTGCATAGCCGTTGACGAAATTCACGCCAGGTTCAGCAGCAGTGTTGAATGCGCTGATTTTTACCACGGCACTCTTGCCGCCTTGCAACTGCACGACGTCGAAATTGGCCGAGGTCGTATTGTAGACGCTGGTAAAGTCGATGTTGGACTCAACATCCGCTTCGGTCTGACTCAGATTGGGAACAGTCACATCCTGCCTGGCACCGGTGACGAACGAAAAGCGGATGCCTTCCTGTTCCACAATCATCTGGTTATTGGTGCCGATGGTGGTCGGGCCACCCCCCTGGCTGGTATTGATGGTGTCGCCAGTGTTGATATTGGCACCGCTTGACTGGTCTGCGGGGTCTTTGCCGGTGGCGATGATGGTGGGATCCGTGATCCGCACGACACCATCTACCGTTTCAGTGGCCGGGTTCAATTTCGTGAACATCAGGAACAGGTTCTGACCGGAAGGCGCATTGGTCAGACTGAATTCCAGGTCCTGAGTGGCTCCGATGAACACCTTATCCAGCAGATTGAGCGAATCATCGGGATTCGTCGCATCTGGATGCTTGAGCGGTTGGTATTCCACGGTCCAGATCTTGCCGCCGGTGACCGGCGATCCGGTTTCTTCGATGTAGGCCGCGAATACGATGGCGCCACTTGGGCCCCCGGCTCGGCCCAAAAGAATGTTGTTGTCCGTATCGGTATAGAGAAGGATGCTGGTGCCATCGAGGGTATCCAGTCCACTGTCCAGACCATCGAGTGGTGCGCCAGCGCTGTCGACGAAGCTGATGTCGGTAATGCTGGCTCCACCGGTGATGGTGAATGCATTGCTGCCCGTATCACCCACGGCGCCGGTATAGCCACTCAACGCTGCACCCGTTGCAGTACCGGCACCCAGTGCGGTCAAACGAGTAGAAAAGGTCGAGGGCAGGGAGGCCACCAGAATGTCGTTGTCGTCAGCGTCTCCTGCAGGGGTTGGCGTGGCGGTGGCGTTCTGTAGCCCGACCGTTTCGTCCAGCGCAACGTCCTCGCCTGTGATTGCAATAGCCATGATTTTTCTCCCGAGCAATTGCGGTCATTGAGGTCTGACCATTGACCTCTACAACTATGACCAAGCGCCGGAAAATGCGCATCGGCCGATACTCCCAAGCGGGATGGGAGTTTCGGCCTAGTCATCCTCATCGGTAGTCTGTCGCAGGGTGCCCAGGTTGATGCGAGCGTGCGGATGTCCTGTTGGAATTGCAAAAATGCGAGGGTGATTTGTGCCACCCTCGCATCCTTTCATGCGTTGCTCAGGCGCTGCCAAGAACAATGTCGCTAGTCAGAAGATCGACTCCAACCAAGGTGATGGTCGTGACCTGTCCGCCCGTTTCGGTGACCGACACGATGCTGTCTGCGCCGTCGTTGTCGATCTGGACAACCGCGTTCTGGTCGCCGTTGAGCACCAGCGTGTCTCGCAGATTGGCGTCTGCATCGAAGCCGGTGACCTGGTACTGGTTCTCGGTGAACGACAGATCGACGTTGAAGGCATCCCGCTCACCGCCCGTGCCCACCAGCGTGTAGTCGAAGGTGCCGGTCAAGTCGTTGGCGAACAGGTTGGCGTCGAACGTACTCGTCGCCGAGTCTCCATCCCTGTCGGTCACCGTCGCGTTGAATGTCAGCTGGACATCGCTGGCCAGGCTCTCGGTCTGCTGAATGAACTCGATCACCGGGATCTTGATCGTGCCCAGGCCCATCGTGAGCTGAACAGCGTCGATCAGCGTCGCATCCGCTTTCTCGATGACGAAGGACGTCTGTCCTCCGGCCTCCGCGGTCAGATCAGCGGCAAGAACCTTCGTCGGCGAACCCGAGGTGGTGCCGTCCGCGTAGTAGATCGTGTAATACAGCTCTTCCGTTGCCGGGTTGTACCCTTGCACCGAGTTGTCGATGAATACTTTCATGCTCGACAACAAAGACTCGGGATTGATGACGAAACTCTCGTCACCGGCATTGATGCCTGCTGTCGTGTTTCCATCCAGGTTATTGTTGGCGATGCCGATACCGGACGTGCTGACGTTCATGTTTGCGGCGCCGATGAACGCAAACCCGCCACCTTCTATCTGTGCTTCGGTGAGGTCGGGCGCTCCCAGTCCGATGGCGGAAAATATATCGCTTGAGGACGTGGTCGCGTTAACACCAAAAAAGACAATCTCCTCGGATGGCGAAGGAATAGTTGGTGGATCCTGCTCTGGGATTAACAAGGTGCGCACGGGGTCCGGGCCGCCGGCACCGAGGGCGCCATCGGCACTGCTGAGAACGACCGTCGAACTGAAGCCTTGCACCAGATCCAGTACATAGCTGCCATCGGCCAAGGCACTCAGCGTGTAGTCGATGATGGTATCCGCCGTGGCCGCGTTGTTGTCGAAATCGCCGGTCAAGGTCCCGGCGAATTGGTACGCGCCATTGCCGTCCGGTGAAGGCGACTGCTCGGTGAGTGTGGCGGTCCCGGTCGTGGTGGTGTTGTCTGGCCTGACGAGGGTGAACGAGCTATTCACCGAAATATCCAGACCGTCCGCATCCAGCCCGTCGGCACCGGCCAAATGACTCCAGTACCCGGTTTGTGGCAGGACACTACCGCTGCCGATCAGGTTACCAAAGGCGAGTGCAGGGCCATCATCTTCGAAAAGCATCTTGGAGCCGATTTCGGCGGTCGCAACAGCGGTTTGGAGCAGCGTAAAACCACCGATGTCAAAGTCGGCGTGGGTATTGCCCCTGGCGTCGAGGGCTGCTCCGTTCTCGACGAGCACGCGGTTGTGATCCGACGCTGTGGTGTATTCAATCTGGTAGCCGGCTTTAACGCCGGTGATGGTTGCAACCCCGTCAGTAATGCTGATGACAAGGGCCGGATCAGTCACCAATACGCCTGAATTGAAGACGCGCACATTGGTGATGGCAATCGGCGTATCGCCGTCATAGCCGTTGATGAAATCCTCGCCAGGTTCAGCAGCGGTGCTGAATGCGCTGATTTTTACCACGGCACTCTTGCCGCTTTGCAACTGCACGACCTCGAAGCTGGCCATCTTCGCGTTGAAGACGTCGGTAAAGTCGATGTTGGATTCAACATCTGCTTCGGTCGGACTCAGGTTGGGAATGGTCACATCCTGCCGGGCACCGGTGACGAACGAAAAGCGGATGCCATCCTGTTCCGTAATCATCTGACTGTTGGTGCCGAAGGTGGTCGGGTTAGCCGCCTGGCTGGTAATGATCGTGTCGCCAGTGTTGATATTGGTGCCGCTTGACTCGTCTGCGGGGTCTTTGCCGGTGGCGATGATGGTTGGATCCGTGATCCGCAAGACACCACCGTCGTCGACAACTGTCGGGTTCGCCTTCGTGAACATCAGGAAGAGGTTCGCACCGGAAGGCACACCGGCCAGGCTGAATTCCAGATCCTGACTGGTTCCGACGAACACCTTATCCAGCAGATTGAGTGAATCATCGGGGTTCGTATCATCTGGATGCTTGAGCGGTTGGTACTCCACGGTCCAGATCTTGCCGCCCGAGACCGGCGATCCGGTTTCTTCGATATAGGCGGCGAACACGATCGCGCCGGTAGCGCTCCCGGCTCGGCCCAGAAGGATGTTGTTGTTCGTATCCGTGTAGAGAAGGATGCTGGTGCCATCGAGGGTAAACAATCCGCTGTCGACGCCATCGAGCGGTGCGCCCGTACTGTCGACGAAGCTGATATCGGTAATGCTTGCTCCGTCGGTGATGGTGAACGCATTGCTGCCCGTGTCGCCCACGGCACCGGTATAGCCACTCAACGCTGCACCCGTTGCGGTCCCGGCACTCAGTGCGGTCAAACGGGTAGCGAAGGCCGAGGGCAGGGATGCCACCAGAATGTCGTTGTCGTCAGCGTCTCCCGGTGGGGTTGGCGTGGCGGTGGCGTTCTGCAATCCGGCCGTTTCATCCAGCGAAACGTTCACGCCGGTAATTCCAATAGCCATGATTTTTCTCCCGGGGTAATTGCGGTCATCGAGGCCTGACCGTTGACCATAGTTCGCAACTATGAGCATGCGCCGGGGGTTGCGCATCGGCCGATACTCCCAAGCGGGATGGGAGTTTCAGACTATCTGGATGAGGGAACAGCACGAGGGGATGAAGGAACGGTGCCGCCTATTCCGTTTGTGAATGAGGACATGTCGCAAGGCTCACAGTGGCCATAAAAAACGGCCTGGCCCCTTGCGGGAGCCAAGCCGTGTATCTGCAGCGGTTTTCAGACAATGTCAGTGCTTGCGATGTCGGTCACCGGATCAAAGCACCAAATCTGTCGGTGCCAAGTTGGTCACTCCCACCAGTTCGACCACGACAGGATTTTCGATATCAATCGTCTGGACAGCGGTGGAATCGCTATCTCTATCGACGACCTTGAAATCCAGCGTCAGATCAAGGGTAGCGGGTGTAGTCGTGGTGGTGGAAAAACCAGCATCGATGATCTTCAGCGGATTCGTACTCGTATCCTCCGCAATCGTGTTTCCAGGCCCGACGAGACCACTGACCGGCTGTGCGGAAGTGCTGCTTGCGCCATCGGCACCGACATCGCGATTCAGATTTATCGCGCTGCCCGTAAGGCCAGCATCATTCGAAAGAATCTGAATACCCTTGATGAGCCAGTTATCACCGCTCTGAATGTTGAAATCATTACTTTCAACAATCAATAGAGCATCATTATTGTCCAGGAACGGGTCGTTCGGATCGGCCAGGTCGTTGGCGATCAGGGCCTCGTACTTGGTTCCAACAAGATCGGTATTGACCGTATCGTTCTCGTACACATCGCCTTGGTCGACGTAGATGGCACGTGTTGTAGTCGCGCCGGTACTATCAGCAAGACTGACTATAAGCACAAGATCATCGCTTTCAGTCTCGTATCCATCGAACTTGATAAAGAAATCGGTCGCGTAACTAAAATCGGTCGCGCCCAGATCTCCTTTCGGATCAGTCTGGAAGAAGTTGATGTTGGCCGCTTCACCGGCCTGGATCGTATTTCCGGAGACGCCCAGAGCCGTGCTGGACAAGGTTACCGGGGCCTGCGTGCCGCTCACAAGCTCACCTTCCGCCACGGCAGTATTGCCGTTGGCACTCAGTGGTGACTCGAAGCCCGTGATCTGGATGAAGAAACCTTCACCAAGCTTCCCGGTGGCCACAGGTGATGGGCCACTGGAAGGGCTCATGCCACCCACGTCATACGTTTCGTATCCAGTGCCTTCGCCCAGCGTGACGTCTTGCGTCGTTTGCAGCGCATCCATCTCGAAGGTGTAGGTGTCATTGACTTTGTCAAACACCAGCGTGCCTTCCACCAGTTCAGGATCGGTGGCAGCGTTGCGGTCGTGATCGTATTTGAACGACACATCAAACGTGGCAGCGTCGAGATTCTCCGAATCCCAGGTGACCGTTGGATCAACGATCGCAACATCGTTCGCCGTACCAGCGAGGGCGAGTTCGGCAAAATCACTGTCCGCTGCCGAAGAGTAGGTCGGCCCGCGCTGGTCCGCACCTAACGAGTAGGCGAACTCACCCGAAAAGGTCCATGACGTCGCACCCAAAGTGGGATCGCCATCTTGCACAGGGGCTGTTGATATAACGGGCGTATCGTCGTCGACGGTGATGACCAGTTTGTCGGCCGCGGCCGTCACTGTGTCGCCATCGTAGTCGGTGGCCTGCAGCAGCGTGCCCAGGTTGATAGTGATGTCGTTCTCGTCGTTGCCAGCCGCGTGATCCAGCGGCTTGAGCAGCGTGAAGCTGTACACACCCGCTGCGGTGAGACTGAACGTGAACACGTCGGCACCGCCTACGCCTGCCTTGGCGGTGAGGGTGTTGCCCGCGACGCTGTACACCAGCGCCACCCCCCCCGAGTTCAGCGCCGGCAAGCCGCTGGTGTTACTCGACAAGGCATAGGTCAGCGGCGTGTCGGCGCCCGACTGGAAGATGCCAGTCACGCTGCCGCCGGCCGTGGTTGCCTCGCCCTCCACGTCGCCCGTACCACCGGCAATCCCATTGGTCAGGCCGTCTTCGTCGACGGTTCCCGTTGCGGCAGTGCCGGTCGCGGTCGGCGTGTCGTCGTCGACGGTAATGACCAGTTTCTCGGCCGCGGCCGTCACCGTGTCGCCATCGTAGTCGGTGGCCTGCAGCAGCGTGCCCAGGTTGATAGTGATGTCGTTCTCGTCGTTGCCAGCCGCGTGATCCAGCGGCTTGAGCAGCGTGAAGGTGTAGTCACCCGCTGCGGTGAGGCTGAAGGTGAACACGTCGGCACCGGCTACGCCGGCCTTGGCGGTGAGTGTGCCGCCCGCGACGCTGTACACCAGCGCCACTCCACCCGAGTTCAGCGCCGGTAAGCCGCTGGTATCACTCAACAAGGCGTAGGTCAGCGGCGTGTCGGCGCCAGACTGGAAGATGCCGGTCACGCTGCCGCTGGCCGTGGTCGCTTCGCCAGTCACGTCGCCCGTACCACCGGCAATGCCATTGGCCAGGCCGTCCTCGTCGACGGTTCCCGTTGCGGCAGTGCCGGTCGCAGTCGGCGTGTCGTCATCGACGGTGATGACCAATTTCTCGGCCGCGGCTGTCACCGTGTCGCCGTCCTTGTCGGTGGCTTGCAGCAGCGAGCCCAGGTTGATGGTGATGTCGTTCTCGTTGTTACCGGCCGCGTGATCCAGCGGCTTGAGCAGTGTGAAGGTGTAGACTCCCGCTGCGGTGAGACTGAAGGTGAACACGTCTGCACCGGCTACGCCGGCCTTGGCGGTGAGTGTGCCGCCCGCGACGCTGTACACCAGCGCCACTCCGCCCGAGTTCAGCGCCGGTAAGCCGCTGGTATCACTCGACAAGGCATAGGTCAGCGGCGTGTCGACGCCAGACTGGAAGATGCCGGTCACACTGCCGCTGGCCGTGGTCGCCACGCCATCCACGTCGCCCGTACCACCGGCAATGCCATTGGTCAGGCCGTCCTCGTCGACGGTTCCCGCCACGGCGGTCCCGGCCGCCGCCGGCCCGTCGTCTTCGAAGTTTATCCGGGAACCGATTTCCGCTTTCGTAATAGAGGCTTGGAACAGGTGGAGGCCATCGATATCAAAATCGGCGTGGGCATTGCCCTTGGCGTTGAGAGCCGCCCCGTTCTCGATGAGTACGCGGTTGTGAACCTCCGTTGTGGTGTATTCAATCACGTAGCCGGCTTTAATGCCGGTGAGGGTTGCAACCCCATCAGCGTCAAAGCTGATTTCAATGGTCGTGTCATTCTCCGGTCCATCTGAATTCTCTATCACCGTCCCGGAGCTGTTGAGGACGCGCACACTGGTGATGGGAATCGATTCATCATCTGCATATCCGTCGATGAAATCCGTTTTAAGTTCAGGATCGGTACTGAATGCGCTGATTTTTACGACAGCACTCTTGCCGCTTTGCAACTGCACGACGTCGAAGCTGACCGTATTCACATTGACGACGCCGGTAAAGTCGATGTTGGATTCAACGTCTGCTTCACCCTGACTGAGGTTGGGAATGGTCACATCCTGCCTGGCACCGGTGACGAACGAAAAACGGATGCCTTCCTGTTCCGTAATCATTTGGTTGTTAGTGCCGAAGGTGGTCGGCCCGCCTGCCTGGCTGGTATTGATCGTGTCGCCAGTCGTTATGCTGATGTCGTCGCCCGGGTCGTTGGGGTCAAGCCCGGACTGATTCGCCGGTAGCTTGCCAGTGGCAATGACGGCGGGATCGGTGATCCGCACGACACCGCCGACCGTTTCAGTTGCCGGGTTCGCTGTTGTGAACATCAGGAAGAGGTTCTGACCGGAGGGCGCATTATCGAGACTGAATTCCAGGTTCTGACTGGCTCCGATGAAAACCAGATCCGTCAGATCGACCGAGTCATCGGGGTTCGTCGTACCTGGATGCTTGATTGGTTGGTACTCCACGGTCCAGATCTTGCCGCCTGTGACCGGCGATCCGGTTTCCTCGATATAGGCAGCGAACACGATCGCGCCGGTTGCGCCTCCGGCTCGGCCCAGAAGGATATTGTTGTTCTCGGTATCGGTATAGAGAAGGATGCTGGTGCCATCGAGGGTATCCAGTCCGCTGTCAAAACCATTGAGCGGTGCGCCATCGCTGCCGACGAAGCTGACATCAGTACCGCTTGTTGCACCGCTGATGGTGAACGCATTACTGCCCTCGTTGGCACCGTCATGGCCACTCAAGGCCGCATCCATTGCGGTACCTGCCGCAAGGGTGGTCAAACGGGTAGAGAAGGCCGAGGGCAGGGATCGCGCCGTGTCGTTGTCGTTAGCGTCTTCCCCAGGGCTTGAAGTGGCGGTGGCGTTCTGCAAACCGGCCGTTTCGTCCAGCGTAACGTCCACGCCGGTCGCCACGATGCTCAACGAATTTTGCTCAATAGTCATGACTTTTTCCTGGGGCAGTTGCGGTCATCTAGGCCTGACCGTTGACCTTTGGTCGCCACTATGGATAAACGCCAGGGATTGCGCATCGGCGGATACTCCCAAACGGGCTGGGAGTTTCGGACTACTCGGAGGGGAGGCGGGAGGAGGCGTGAGGGCGCGGCGTGGCAGCGATCAGGAACAAAAGGTCATTATGCTGGGGGAATTGGCAGTGAATCGAATGCCGGATAACGTCGTTCCGCCCAACTAAACAATCAACCCTTTACCAAGCGCTGGTCCTCGATAAAGGGTTTTGACAGCTCACAACGACGTTCTGACCACCAACGGACAATCAACGGGCTGGGCACCCTCTACCTCAAGGGTCTCGATCAGATGCCGGGCCGCATTGCGACCGATCTCGTAGTACGGCAATTGCACCGTGGTCAGCGGCGGGATGAACAGTTCGGCGATGCCGATCATGTTGTCATAGCCGAGCACGGCGACATCGGCGGGAATTTTCAGGCCTCGGCCCAACAACAGCTGATAGGCACAGAAGGCAATCCGGTCGTTGCCACAGATCAGGATGTCGAATTGCGGGCGACCCTCGATGATGTGCCGGTCGAGGATGGCTGCGGTTTCACCATAGGCGTCGTGATCGGAAAGGTCGTATTGCACCAGTGCCTCAGGCGCGAGGCCAAATGCCTGGCAGGCACGCTGCAGGCCTTTTTGTCGCAGGCCCCAGGCCAGGCTCTGTTTGGGCAAGTTGATACACAGGGGACGTCGATAGCCTTGGCTCAACGCGTGATGCACGGCTCGATACTGCCCCGTTTCGTCATCGGGCACATAACTGACCAGGCGACTGTCATCTGCCAGGCAATTGGCGAGCACCAGGGGTTTGCTCTTCAAGCGTTCGGGAATGCACACCTGGCGAAACCCCATGGCGCTGAAGATCAACCCGTCGGGACGGTGCGACAGCATCAGGTCAATGTTCTGGTCGGTCGGCGGGTTGCTCAACAGGTTGAGGATGAACACATTCCAGCCCGCCTGCTGCGCGGTCTGTTCGATGGACAGCAGCAACTCGACCGCGAACGGTGTGGTCGCGGTGTCCAGCGCGAACACTCCGATGGTGCGCGACTGGAGGTTGTCGCCGCGCATCTTGCGCGCCGACAGGCTCGGTACGAATTGCAGTTCGTCAATGGCGCGACGCACCCGCTGAAGGGTTTCGGGGCTCAGTTTTTCCGGATTATTGAGCGCTCGAGAAACCGTCATCAGGGACACGCCGGCCAGCTGTGCAACGTCTTTCACTGAAGTCATGCGAGGCGAGGCCGGTCAGGTTGACGCAGGATCATGACACAGGGCCCGGGTTTCCCGCGACTCGAATGACGCCGCTCACAGCCATCCCGAGGCCAGAGGCCATGCCTTGGGAATCGAGACACGCCCGCCACTCCCATTGGCAAACAGCTTCACGCCCAGACTGTCGGGTCGCGGATAGAGACGGCTGCTGAAGCTGAAACGACCGTTTTCGTCGAACACCTCGATGGACGAGCGATCGAGGAACACTCGCAATTCCAGTCGTTCTTGAGTCGGGTCAATCGCCACGCTGCGCTGACCGGTGACTTGCGCACCCGCACGGCTGCGGTCAAGCACCAGACGTTGCAGCGACGCATCGTAATAGAGCAGGGTTTCTTCATGACCATCGTCGCTGCAACGCAAGGCGATTCCGAGGTGACCATCAGTGCAGCCACGCAAATCCAGATGCACATGAATTTCGAGCATCTGGCCATTCACTTCCGGCACCCACCGACTTCCCGAACCCTCCCACCAAGACACGCCTGGCAATGGCGCCATGCGCAGGGCGGTTAGCTCCCGTGCCGGATACACGCAAAGGCGATCGGCGTGCAGTTCAAGTTCGCGCGGCACACCGAGCATGCCGCACCAGTGATGAGCCTGGCTCGGCATCGGGCTTTCCCACATGTCGAGCCACGCCCACACAAGGCGCCGGCCATCGGCGGCCAGAAGCGTTTGCGCGGCATAGAAATCGTGGCCGTTATCCAGCTCGATAAAAGGCCCGCCGGTGAAGTGCCACTCGCTGTCGAGTCGGCCCACTCGATAACCGGTCTGGTACTTGTTGAGCCGCTCGTAACCCTCGGGTTGCATGCCTTGGGGGGAGTAGAGCAGCACATCGCGCCCGTTCAGCCGGAACAGGTCCGGGCATTCCCACATGTAGCCATCGCCCTCGCTGCCGCTGGACACATAGTCGAGGAATTCCCAGGTGTGCAGATCCGCGGAACGGTACAGCGGCAGCAACGGCACATCGCCCAGACGTGCGCCGGCAATCAGGTACCAGCCGTCATCCTCTTGCCACACCTTGGGGTCACGAAAGTGCATGATCGAATCGTGCGGCGCGGTCTCGATGACGGCGCCATGCTTGACGAACCGGATGCCGTCGCTGCTGGTGGCCAGGCACTGGACTTGACGGATCGAGCGCTCGTCACCCACTTCACCCAGCCAGGTGTGCCCGGTGTAAATCAGCGCCAGGGTATCGCCACACACCACCGCGCTGCCGGAAAAACAACCATCACGGTCGAAGTCATCGCCGGGCGCCAGCGCAATGGGCAGATGCTGCCAGTGGACCAGATCGGCGCTCTTGGCATGCCCCCAATACATCGGGCCCCATTTCGAGTCGAAGGGATGGTGTTGATAGAACACGTGGTATTCGCCACGAAAGTACACCACCCCGTTAGGGTCATTCATCCAGCCCACCGGGGGGGCAAGATGATAACCGGGACGATAATCATCGATGACGCGGGACAGGCCATCACTCAGCGCATGTTGCGCAAGCTCAAGTGCAGCGGACATTGGAACACTCATGGAATTCAAAGACACAGTCATAGGGCGCTTGCTCGTGCCGAGCGCTGAGGGACGCCAGCCGGCAGGGTTTCAATGGCGTGTGGATGACGGCTCAAGGCCGTGCCGTCGGCGTCGAACAGGTGCAGGTTGTCGATGTCCAGTTGCAGCTCAACCCGATCGCCCGCTTGCCATCCGGCGCTGACCTCGCAACGACAGATCAGTGGTTCGTCCTGACCTGTCTCGAGGTGCACATAAGTTTCGCTGCCCAGGTATTCGACCGCGGTCACCATGACGCCAGTGGTACCATCCGCCGCTTTGAGCGACACGTGTTCCGGACGAATCCCCAGGCTCAGCGGTGTGCCTGCCGCCAGGTTCGAGCTGTCGAAGGGCAGGGAGGTGATACCCCACACGAGGGTATCGACCAGGCTGGTTTCGCCTGGCGTCTGCAGGCGCGCCGACAGAAAATTCATTCTGGGCGAACCGAGAAAACCGGCGACAAAGCGGCTGGCCGGGCGCTCATAGAGTTCACGCGGTGAGCCGACCTGTTCTACGCGACCGCCATTGAGCACGACAATTTTGTCGGCCAGGGTCATCGCTTCAACCTGATCGTGGGTGACGTAGATCATCGTCGAGCCGAGCCGATCATGCAGCCGGGCAATTTCGTTGCGCATCTGCACCCGCAAGGAGGCATCCAGGTTGGAAAGCGGTTCGTCGAACAACAGAATATCCGGCTCCCGCGCCATGGCTCTGCCCATGGCCACACGCTGACGCTGCCCACCGGACAGTTCCTTCGGCTTGCGTTGCAGCAGTTTGTCCAACTGCAGGATTTGCGCAGTCTTCAGCACGCGCTCGCGCAGGCTGGTCTTTTCAGTCTTGGCCAGTTTGAGACCAAAACTGATGTTGTCGTAGACGCTCATGTGCGGGTACAGCGCATAAGACTGAAACACCATGCCGACGCCACGCTCCCGGGGCTCCAGGTCGTTGACCCGACGCCCGTCGATCAGCAGATCGCCGCCGCAGATCGAATCCAGGCCGGCGATCAGTCGTAGTAGGGTCGATTTTCCGCAGCCCGAAGGGCCGACGAACACCACGAATTCACCCGCCGCGATTTCCAGGCTGACGTCGCGAAGAATTCGCGCGCCGCCCAATTGTTTGTTTACGTTGTCCAGTTTCAATTTGATCACGATGCTGTTCCTTGTCTTTGTTGGGCATCAACCCTTTAACGCGCCGGCAGTGAGACCGGAAACGATTCGGCGCTGGAAGATCAGCACCAGAATCACCAGTGGGACGGTGACCACCACCGATGCAGCCATCAACAACCCCCAAGGCAACTCATGGGGGCTGCCGCCGGAAATCAGGGCGATGGCGACCGGCACCGTGCGTTGCGTGTCGGTGAGGGTGAAGGTCAGGGCAAACAGGAACTCGTTCCACGCGGCGATGAAAGCCAATAAGCCAGTGGTGACCAGTGCGGGCCAGAGCAGCGGCAATAGCACGCGGGTCAGCGTGACCCAGGGCGAGGCACCATCCATGATTGCCGCTTCTTCCAGTTCATGGGGCAGTTGCCCCATGAACGTGGTCAGCACCCAGACGGTGAAGGGCAGGGTGAAAATCGTGTAGCTCAGGATCAACGCCCAGGACGTGTTGTACAGGCCCAGCGCGCGGATCACTTCGAACAGTCCCGACAGCACCGCGACCTGAGGAAACATCGACACGCCAAGAACCATCATCAAGACCGTGCCACGCCCCCGAAACTTCACCCGGCCCAAGGCATAGGCGGCGGTCAGGCTGAGGAACAGCGCCAGGGTCACCACACACAGCGCAACCACCAGCGAGTTGCCGATCGCCCGCAGGAATGAGGCTTGATTGAGCACCGCCGCGTAGTTGGAGAAGTCGGGGTTGTCGATCCAGTAGCTCACCTCGAACAAGGCGCTGGACGGCTTCAGCGACGTCACGATGGCGTAGTAGAAAGGGAAGACCGCATACACCAGCAACACCCCGATCAGACACCAGAACCCGAGGCGCAACAGGGCTTTTTTCAGTAGGCGCAGGTTCATGAGCGGACCTCCAGTTGACGGCGTCCGAGGTAGAGATAAAGCAGGGCGATGACCGCAACCACCAGAAACAGTAGTGTCGAGGCCGCGCTGCCGTAACCGACGTCCTGGAACTCCACCAGGTGCTGGCGGGCATACACCGACATGCTCATGGTGCTCGATGAGTTCGAGGTCAGCACATAGATCACGTCGAATACCCGCAGCGAGTCGAGGATGCGGAAGATCGCCGCCACCAGCAGTGCGGGCATCAGCAGGGGCAGCGTGACACGCCAGAACACTTTCAGCGGATGAATGCCATCGACCCTGGCGGCTTCGTAGCAATCGCTCGGCAACATCTGCAACGCGGCCAGCATCAGCAGTGTGACAAACGGGACGGTTTTCCAGACATCGACGATGATCACCGCCCACATCGACAGATCCGCATCGGCCGTCCAGGCCAGAGGGGCGTCAATCAGGCCCAGGCTCAGCATCAGGTGATTGATGATGCCGAACTGGTCGTTAAGCATCCATGACCAGATCTTCGCCGAAACAATGGTCGGAATCGCCCAGGGAATCAGAATCATCGCCCGCACCAGCGAACGGCCGGTGAACTTGATGTTCAGCAGCAACGCCACCAGCAGCCCCAGTACGACTTCCAGCCCCACCGACACCACGGTGAAATGCAAGGTGTTGCGCACCGCGTTCCACCATTGCGGATCGACCAGAATGCCCGACCAACTGGAACCGTTGTGGAACAGATAATTGCCAAAGCCTATGAAGGTTCCGCCACCGGTGTCCGCCAGGTTGGCGTCGGTCAGGCTGAACCAGAATGTGCGCAGTAGCGGCCAGGCTGCCACCAGGGCCAGACATAGCAACATCGGCGTCAGAAATAGCCAGGCGGCGCGCACTCGGCGACGTTGTACGGGCGTTTCCCTGGTGAGCAGAAGCTCATCACCGGGGGCATGGGTTGTAGAGACAGACATGGTGATTTCCTTCCTTGTGGCTTACCAGTTCCGGCGTTTGATGCGCGTGAGTTCGCTTTCCAGTTCCGCCAGCGCCTGATCGACAGGCAACTCGCCCGCCAGCACGCCATGCACTCGATCGAAGAACGCATTGGAGACCCGTGGATAGCGATCGGCAGTGATGGAGGCGGGGCGCATGACCCCATCGTTGAGAATGCTGTGCAGCTGAGCGTAATAAGGCATGGCCGCGAGCAATTCGGGGTCTTGATACAGCGATTCGATAACCGGGTTATAGGCGCCTATCAGGGCACGGTGTTTTTGCTCTTGGGCACTGGTCAGGTAGCTCACCAGTTCGGCGGCCAGTTTTGGGTGGGCGCTGTACCGCGATACCGCCAGGCCCCAGCCTCCGAGGGTGGATGCATGGGTGCCGGTCTCGCCGCCGCGGGGCAGGGGAGCGACCCCGACCTTGTCTTTTACGGCACTGTCCTGACCCTGGACCAGGGCCCAGACATACGGCCAGTTACGCATGAACAGCGCATTGCCCGACTGGAATACGCCCCGGCCTTCTTCCTCGGTGTAATTGAGTACGCCGCGCGGGGAGATGTCGCCGACCCAACTTTTGGCCAGGGTCAACGCTGTTCTTGAGGCCTGACTGTTGACCACAATGTCGCCTTGTGAATTGACCAGTCCGCCTTGCGGTTGACTGCTGATCCATTCCAGCGCATTGCACGTCAGGCCCTCGTAGGCGCGCCCTTGAAAGATATAACCCCAGGCATTGGGGTTTCCGGCGGTGCGCTCAGCCTGTTGAACAGTTTTGGCGGTAGCGGTCATTTCCTCCCAGGTCCGGGGCACCTGCTGGTTGTACTTCTCCAGCAAGTCCTTGCGGTAATACAGCAGGCCCGAGTCGGTGAACCACGGCATCGTCACCAGCCGTCCGTTCACCGTGGCGTTGTCCACCTGTGCCTGGAAATAGCCTTGGGTCGCGTTGGCAGGAAGCACCTCGCGCAGATCCAGCAAATGTTTGGCCAACATCCCCGGCCACACCATATCGATTTGAATGATGTCGATGTCGCTGGACTGCGCACTGAGGATCTGTTGATAGAACGACAATCGCTCGGTGGCCGAGTTAGGCGTGGAAACCACCTCGACGTTGTTGCCGGTCTGTTTCGACCACGCCTGGACAGCCTCTTTGCAGAGTTGTAATTCCGCACCTACCGCCCCACACGAGATCGTCAAATCGGCTGCGCTCGAGAGGGATGGAAGCCCGGCGCAGAGGGTAAGCAGTGCTGCTGGAAGAAGAGATTTGAGGTGTTTCATAAAGCCCTCTTTATTTTTGTTTTTAGAAAAGTTAACGTTAACATCGCCAAATGTAGCAGCGTATTTGCGATGAGGCATCCTTTTTTTCGTGGATTTTGACAATTAACAATTCACGAAAAAAAGGCCGGTCGCAGGACAGAAAAATAAAAACAAAACAGGAAATCCCCCATGCAGAAAGCATCAAGCTGGCTACTCGCAGGCGTACTCGGCACCTCGGCGGCCACCTCTCAGGCCGCGACCCTGGAACAACGAATGGCCGCGTTTGAAGCGCGCGCCGCCGCTGCGGAAAAACGCGCCGCCGCAGCCGAGCAGCAAACCCAGGCACTCGCCAGGGAATTGCAGCAGATCAAACTGGCGACTCCCGCCTTGCAGCCGGCGGCATCCACTGCAGCCGCCACTGCGGCGCCCACTTTGGACACTCGACTGGCAAAACTCGAAGCCCGTCAGCAAAGCATGGAAAAGCAAGACAGTAGCGGACACCTGACTGACGGTTTCAGCTTCAAGGGCTACGCCCGCTCCGGATTGCTGATCAACGATGGGCTGGGGGGGGGTCGTGGCGGCCCTTATACAACGCCTGCCGGTTCAGTCGGTGGTGCCGTCGGGCGACTTGGTAACGAAGACGACACCTACATGCGCATAGACCTGTCGAAAGAAATCTATGCGCAGAACGGCACCCGTTCCAAATTCACCGTGTCCATCGCCGACGGTGTGGAAAGTTCCAACGACTGGACCGCCGACGAGAGCAATTTGAACGTGCGTCAGGTGTTTACCGAGCTCGATCATCTCGCCGCCTTCAAAGGCAATTCAGTGTTCGAGAACTCCACCCTGTGGGCAGGCAAACGATTCGACAGAGACAACTACGATATCCATTGGCTGGACTCGGACGTGGTCTTCCTGGCCGGCACCGGGGGTGGTATCTACGATGTGCAGATGAACAAGGACTGGCGCTCGAATTATTCCTTGATGGGGCGTAACTATGGGGATTTCAGTGAGGGCGGTGTCAATGCCGATGTGGAAAGCTACATCCTGACCTCCAACCAGTTCTTCGATGATGGTCAGTGGCAGTGGATGTTCAATGGCATTGGCTCAAAGAAAAACGACTTTGCCACTCGCACCAATGAAGCGGGCCTGACGCCTGCGGATTCCGGCTTGCACAGCATGCTGGCCAATCACCAGAAAGACTTTTTCGGCCGCGAAGGCTTCTTTAAAACGGCGCTGCTCTACGGGCAAGGCCTGGGGGCAGAGGTCAAGAACATCGGTGCGGATGGTGAGCTGATCGACGATGCCCGTGCGCTGCGTCTGGCGCTATACGGCGAGACGCCCATTGCCCCCGGCTGGCGCATAGGCCCCAGTTTGCTGGCCGAACAAAGCAAGGACAGATACGTCAAGGGTGACGACTACCGCTGGATGACGTTGAACATGCGGTTGGCCAATGAAATCAACAGCAATTTCGAGATGGCCTACGAGATGAGCTGGCAAACCATGGACCTCGACCCCAAGGGCTACATGCAGCGTAATGCAGTCGACGGCAACTTCTGGAAATTCACGATTGCCCCGACATTCAAACCTGACGTTGGAGACCTGCTCACACGCCCTGAATTGCGAGTATTCGCCAGCCTGATGAACTGGTCTTCGGATCTGGACGGATACAGTTCCACAGACAACTTCGGCAAGTCGGACTTCAACGCCGGCGGTGTATGGCAGTACGGCATACAGATGGAAACCTGGTTCTGATGTCGGCTTCATCTGTGTAGGCGCCAGGCTTGCCGACAATGCCAGTCAGTTAAGCGCAATCCATGTGGGAGCGGGCTTGCTCGGCGGCACAGTCAACATTGATGTCGCCTGATACGCCGCTTTCGCGAGCAAGCCCGCTCCCACAGGTTCCGCGCCTTAACTGACTGGCATTGAAGGCTTGCCGGTAAAGGCGTCTTTGAAAGCGCCTTCGCCGGCAAGCCTGACGCCTACGAAGCGTTCATGAGGCGGTTTTTCCACGTTGAATCACGATCGGCGGCTCGATCAGTTGCAGTTCGAGCGCCCCCGAGGCTGGCACGAAGCGCGGGCCAGTGCTTTCAGGCGTTGCCCGCAACCTCCAGGTGCGCTGCACCTTCGCCAGTTTGGCGACTCCCGATCCCAGGGACCAGCGCCGGCAGACCTTCTCCAGCTTGAGTGGGTAAATGGTCAGTTGGTCGCCTTTGAAGTGCATACGCAGGAAGCATTTGTGGTCGGCGATGCACTGCGAGGAAAAAACTGCCTCGCTATGTAGCCCCCAGAAAGTGTTGCCCATCACCATCCAGGCACCGAACAACAGGCCTCCCAAACTGCCGCCGAGCACCAGCGTTTCGGCCAGGAACAACACAACCTGGTGCAGGTTTTCAACCTCCAACTGCAGGTAGTGGATGTTGACACGGCCCATCAGCCACAGCAGCCCGATCGCCAGTCCCAGATGAAGGAGCCCGTGAACAGCCCCAATGGCATAGGCGAGCTTTCGGGTGCGCTTGACCCCGGCGGCTGAGAACACGGCGCAACCCAGCACGATGATCACGGCGAACATCACCGACGAAGGACTGTGTGACAAGACCAGGAGCAGATGTCGCCAGACTTCGCTGATGTTGGGAATAGACGCCTGGAGGTCGGACAACACGTCCATCAGGCTGCGGTTGCCTCGTGCCAGGTGGGGCACCGTGCTGGCGCTTTGTACCATCCAGTCGAACATCAGATACAAGATGGCCAGCATGGCGCAGAACGAGAAATTGCGGGTAGGCAGTCGCCATGCCCGGTTACGCAGTTGCTCGGAGGTCTTTTTGGTCGGGTAGACCGCCGCCAGTTCGTAGTGCTGGCGGGTTCCGCCCACGTTGATCGGCTTGGGCGGATCGGGAAGGTGATGGGTGGCATTCAAGAAGGCGCCGCCGCCTCCACAGGTGATGCGCTGCGGCGCCGGGGTGCCCGCTTTTGGCTGATAGCGCGCGTAATGGTGTGAGTCGCCGGCCAGAACCACCGCAAGGTGGTCACCCAAGAGTTCCTCGATCTCGCGCAGGCTGCGAAAGCGCGGCGTCTGGGTTTCGATCGAGGGCAAGGCCTTGCTGTCCTCCCGTGCCAGCCGTTCGGCCTCGTCCACCCAACTCGGCTCGGGTGTGCAGAGGATCACGCGATCGCCTGGTTGCAATTTGGCGTGCATCTGCTGGAAGTATTGCTTCTGCTGGCGGTCGATCATGGATTCAAACTGCAGATCCAGGCCCCAGACCCACCAGCCATTGGGCAACTGCAGCACGTAGTAACCAGTGCGCTGGCGGGTGTCCCAGGCGCCGATGGGCTTCTGCTCGCAAAACAGCTGGGAGAAACCGCGCAGACCGTCATACCAATCGTGGTTGCCGGGCGTCGCCAATATCCACGGCGCCCCCGGCTGCCTTACGGGCTGGGCCTGGTCATCAGGTCGTTCCTTGGGTACCGGCGCGGGAAATGCGGCGCGGAAGGGATCGAGGAAACGAGTGCGATACCCGTTACCGGCCGGTGTGGGATAGACCTGATCGCCGCCGAGCAGCAGCACGTCGCCGCGCGGTAATGAGAGCTGGTGTTCCGGCAACTCGACAGCATGGCTGACACACAGCGCCATCGAGTAGGTGGAGTCCCAGCCATCGCCGGTATCGGCCAGATAATCGACCCACACGTCACCGTCGGCAACCACCTGGATGGGCGGGTTAGAGTCCCGGGGGTTGAGCATCGCCAACACTTCGCGCGGGTCTGCGAAGGCTCCCATCGTGGTGGCGACAGCCGTTTGCAAGCCCGTGCGCATCAGCTGCAACGGGCCCAGCCAGTTGACCATCGCCTCCTGGGTGTAAAGCTCGATTCGGCTATTGAGCGTGGGAGATTGGGTGGAACGGGTCATGGCGAGGGGCGGAGTGTGCGGCGTATGCACCTCTCCAGCGCGAAATTCAATCGAATGCTCCTTCATCATCCAGCCTCCATTGCTGTAACGAGTTCAGGTACCTCAAAAGGGTGATCTTTTGTCGGTCGATTCAGAATAGGTCAGTTACGCGATGGCTGCCGATTCAGGAGATGCTGTCGTGAACGGTTCCCGAAAACGTCGTTTCTACCGGCCCGATGAGAAAGACAGGTCCCACGCCATCCCATTGAACCGTTACGGTGCCGCCATCACATTCAACCTCAACGCAATGGTCTAGCAAACCACGACGAATGCCGTTAACGGCGGCGCCACAAGAGCAGGAACCTGAACCGAGTGGAATCCCGCCTCCGCGCTCCCAGATACGCAATCGAATGTGCTTTCGATGAATGATCTGGACGAAATGCACATTCGTCTTGAGGGGGAAAAGAGGGCTGGTTTCAATGGTCGGTCCGAGGGTCGCTATATCGACGGCGGTGAGATCATCGACGAAATAGGTGCAGTGCGGATTGCCCATACTGGTCGCGGCTGGGCCACCCGCCAGGGGTAAAACAGCCGTATCCAGTTCCAGCGCCAGGGGAATTTCCGCCCAGCCGAAAAGCGGTTCCCCCATGTTGACGGAAATCGCACCGCTTGAGGTCCGCTCACACGTGAGTAGGCCACGGTTGGTTCGCAGTGTTATCGACGTCGTATTTGATTCGCGCATCAGCCTATCCGCGGCGCCCCGCGTTGCGCTGCCACACGCATCCAGGGTGGAACCATCGGCATTCCAGAACATCAGGCGCGCAACGGCATCATCGCAATCGAGCAGCACCGCGAGCTGATTGAACCCGATTCCTCGGTGCCGATCACCCATTCGCCGGGCCATGGCGCTTGTCACTGGATTGGCCGAATTTCGCGAGTCCACAATGACGAAGTCATCGCCATTGGCGTGCATTTTATGAAAACTTAGCGACATAAAAGGATCCTGCCCCAATCGCATAAAAATGGACCCGCCACAATAGCGGGTCCGAAAGGAGGATCAGAGTGTCGGCATCTGCCCGATGCGCCCGAACATTTCGGTCACGATCTGCAGGTCCAGCAGGAACTGGTCGACGGTCTTGAACTCGTTGTCGTTGTGGCCGGTGTACTTGACCTCGGGCCTGGCCAGGCCGAATTGCACGCCATTGGGCAACTCATGGACCGATGTGGCGCCGGCAGAGGTGCCGAACTTGTGTTCCATGCCGAGGTTTTCGCTGGCCACGGCCAGCAGGGCTTTGACCCATTCACCCTCAGGGTTGCGGTGCATCGGCTCGGCGATCGAGTAGTCAAAGGCCGCCGTAATCTGGGTCTTCTTGCTCCAGATGCCAAGCTTGTCGGCGATTTCGGTCTTGAGCACTTCCGGGGATTTGCCTTTGGGCACCCGCAGGTTGACCGCCAGCTTGAAGGTTTTTTCATCCATCCCGACGTAGGTCAGGGATGCGGTCAGCGGTCCCATGAAGTCATCGGAAAAGCCGACCCCTAATTTGCCACCCAGGTAGTCCAGACCCCAATTGTCGGCGGCGTAGCGAGCGGCATTGGTGATGTGGTTGTGCTTGAGCGCGACCTTCCCGTCGAGGCTGTTGATGAAGTTCAGCATCCTTGCCACCGGATTGACACCTGACTCGGGCTCGGAGGAGTGGGCAGAAACGCCGGTGACCGTCAGTTTGACGTCCTTGCCGACGACCTTGGCGCTCACCTCGAAGTTGCCGCCATTGCGCTTGGCATAATCGCTACCTGCCTTTTGCAGGCTGGCAGCCAATTCAGCGGGCTTGTCGGTTACCAGGGTGGCGACCGACGTCGATGGAATCTGGTTGGTTGCCAGGCCGCCCGTCATTGCAACGATTTCGGCGCCTTTACCCTCTGCGGCGCGACGAGGAAAACTGGCCATGACGGTGCCGTAGCCTTTCTCGGCAATCACCACCGGGTAGCCGCCATCCAGCGCCAGGTTGTAGTTGGGCGTCGGGTTGTGTTCGAAGTAATAGGGGATGGCGTCGCCGGTGGTTTCTTCGGTGGTGTCTACCAGCAGCTTGAAATTCCTCGCCAGCGGCAGCTTCTCTTCCTTGATGATCTTCATGGCGTAGAGCGCCACCACGATACCGTTCTTGTCATCCTCGGTGCCCCGGCCATACAGGCGGTCACCGACCAGGGTGACCTTGAACGGGTCGAGTCGGGTGCCGTCTTTCAGGACCCAGTTCTCCGGCGTCACGGGCACCACATCGGCATGCGCGTGAATGCCTACGACTTCGTCGCCATTGCCTGCGAGGGAGATTTCATAGACGCGGTTGTCAATGTTGCGAAAACTCAGGTTGAACGCTTGGGCAAGGCCTTTGAGCTTGTCGGCGATCTTGATGAATTCGGGATTGTCGTGCTGGGCAACGCCGTCCACGCGGAAGGTCGGGATTGCCACCAGCTCGCGCAGAGTCTCGGTGGCAGCGTTGCCGTATTTCACCCGTGCATAGAGGCCAAGCAGGCGATGGATCTCGTTCTGTTGTTCAGCGGTAAGCGGCTTGTTGCCCTGAAAGGCACTGATCGCCGGGCCGAGGTCGCTGGCGTGGGCAAGGTCGCTCTTGGCCAGGCGTCCCAGGAATTGCCTGAAATCGGCGACGGAAGTGTCACTGAACGTCTTGAGGATGGTCGCGCTCTGTTGCGGGGTGATGTTGGCGTGCGCTGACGTGGTGAACGACGAAAGGCTGGCCAGCATCAGGGTTGTCGCGGCCAAGTGCTTGAGTGAAAAATCCATTGTTAGGGGCATTCCTTTGCAGGCAGGTTGTAAGAAATATCTGGTCGATGAGTCAGAAACGTTTCCAAACTAACACCACAAAGCAGTGGTACGGGAGTCCCTGGAGTGGGATCTGTCGCACAAAAATGCAAAAGCGACGCAGAAACGAAAAAAAACGGGAAGGTTCCCTAGGCTGTTCATTTAAGAAAGTCTTGAGTCAGTAGAGAACCCGTGGCGAGGGAGCTTGCTCCCGCTTGAGTGCGTAGCACTCACAAAAATCGGCGATTGTTGTCAGATTTTTGGGGCCGCTCCGCAGCCCAGCGCGAGCAAGCTCGCTCGCCACAAAAGTAGGGTTCTACCAACGCAACTCGAAGGCATTTTTTGCGCCCGACTGAATGCTGCTGCCCAAGCGTGCGTACTCGCGAGAAAGGGTGTCGTGCAGCCATTGACAGTCATCCCCTTCGGCGCGACAGATGCGAAAGCCACGCAAGTGAGTGGGGATCAGGTCCAGCGACTGTAGGTGCCCGTTCGGGTCCAGCGAGGCAAAGTACAGAAGCCCCAGGTCGCCGCGAAAGGCTGTGTGACCCTCGATGCCTTCGTAATCGTTCAGCAGATCACCGCAGCCATAGAGAATCAGGCGTTCGCGATACACCTCGATGCCCTTGATGTGGTGCGAGGAATGCCCATGCACGACGTCAACTCCGCCTTCGTCGATCAAGGCATGGGCGAACCGGACCTGCTCGTGCGGGATATCGAATCCCCAGTTGCCGCCCCAATGAATGGAGACGATTACCAGGTCCCGCGGTTTTTTGTCCTGAAGTATCCGTTCGGCCACAGGGCGCAGGCTGCGCATCGACAGATCTTCCAGGCGCGCGACACCCGCGCGCCTGTCTGTGGCGGCCCAGTCCGACGGAATGCCGCTGTCAGGTGCGCCGAGGCCATACACCAGCAAGCGTCGCCCGCCAGGCTGCGGCAGCACCGCGGGCGCTTCGGCCGCTTGCCGGTTGTGCCCGGCGCCGGCACTGCACACGCCGTTGATCGACAAGGTCTCCAGCGTATCGGCCAGGCCGGTTGCTCCCCAGTCCAACACATGGTTGTTGGCCAGCACGCAGCAGTCGATGCCGGCGGCGCTAATGGCCGGGAAGTTCTCCGGGGTCATGCGGTAATTGATGCCTTTTGGCGCCGGTCGTCCGCGGCGCGACACCGCGGTTTCCAGATTGATGATGCGTGCGTGTGGCTGGCGACGTTCGAACTCATCCAGCGCAGTGCCCCAGACATAGGTGAAATCGACGGGGAGGGGAATCGGGCCATTGAGTCTTTCCGCCAGCCGGACATAAACGCCGGCATTCTTGACGTAGTCCTCGTAAAGCTGCGGATCGCCAGGATGTGGCAATACTGCGTCGATGCCACGGGCGGTCATGACATCGCCGGCGAGAAACAGCTTCAGTGAATCGGTATCAGCCGCCATGGCACCCTCCAGCATCAAGAGTAAGCATCTGTTTTAAAACAAATATATTTTTGTATTGGCCTTCCCAGACGAAGAGAAAGTTGATAAATTGCCGCCCGTTCTTGCAGCGGCCCTTACAGGGCTTGTAGCGCAAGGGCACTCGCTACAGATACAGGGGCGTCGCCAAGCGGTAAGGCAGCAGGTTTTGATCCTGCCATGCGTTGGTTCGAATCCAGCCGCCCCTGCCATTTTCCTGATACTCATCCAAGTATGGCCCCGCCGACAGGCAGTGCGGGAGTCCTGGAGAGTCGTCTTACAGAAAACGCCAACGCCGATCCGGCCTGGCGTTTTTTTATGCCTGCAAATCCCTCTGGGTGACGTCTTTGACGTTCAGCCGTCTTGCGAGTGCAGCGAGCGCGGCGCCGTAGCGGCGCGCTCGCCAGTCACTCAGTGGGGCGCGCGAGGGATGGTCTTGAGCAGTTCCTCGGGGCTGATGTAGCCGACGACCGGCTGTACCCCGCTGCCCGGTTGCGGCAAGTCAAGGATGTGCCCCTTCATCTTGCCGATCACGTGCATTTCGCAAGGCTTGCAGTCGAATTTCAGCGTCAGCACCTCATCACCATGCACCAATTGCATCGGCGCGACTTTGGTACGCACGCCGGTGACGCCCTTGGCCTGCTTGGGGCAGAGGTTGAAGGAGAAACGCAGGCAGTGCTTGGTGATCATCACCGGCACCTCGCCGGTCTCCTCGTGAGCCTCATAGGCCGCGTCGATCAGCTTGACGCCGTGGCGATGATAGAAGTCGCGGGCTTTCTGGTTATAGACGTTGGCCAGGAACGACAGATGCGACTCCGGATACACCGGTGGCGGCTCGGTCTCGGCCTTGCGACTACCACGAGGGTGGGCTTTGATGCGGGCCGCGGTCAGCGCTTCGATGACTTCGCGGCGCAAGGACTTGAGCTGCGAGTTGGGAATGAAATACGCCTGCGGTGCATCCAGTTTGATAGCCGTGGCGTGGTACTGAGTAGTACCCAGTTGGCCGAGCAGGTCGTGCAATTGCTCCAGCGCCTGCTCCGGCTTGTTGGCCAGACCGAATGGACCGTCCAGGGCGACACTGACGCTGACAGCTTCCTCGCTGGTGGCCGTCAGTTCCAGGCGATCTTCACGCAGGCGAGCGACCCAGGCAACACCGACCCGGCGCTCGGCGGAGGTCTTGAGCAGGGCTTGGTGCCAGTTGTGGTCGAGGTTGCGGCTCAGCGGGTGATTCGGCCGCAACTGGTGCAACCCCTTGGGCATCTCATTGGGCTCCACACGATAGCGGTAGCGCTTTTCCCCGTCCTCTTCGAACTCGCCCTTCGGCTCGGCGATGTTGGTACGCCAGCCCACGACTTCACGCTTGACCAGCACATTGAGGCCGTCGCCATTGGACAGCGGTTCGTGGGTGACCACCAGCAGATCGCGTTTGCCGACTTTCTCCACGATGCCCACTGGCAGGCCGGTGAAGGTCGGTGTGTCGAAAGCGCCGATGTCGATCTTGCGGTCGCTGACGAAGTAGTCGGTGCTGCCACGGTGGAAGGTTTTGTCCGGATCGGGCACGAAGAAGTGCGCGGTGCGGCCGCTGGACGCGCGGGCCAGGTCCGGGCGCTCTTCGAGGACATCGTCCAGGCGCTGGCGATACCAGGCGGTGATGTTCTTCACATAGCCCATGTCTTTGTAGCGACCCTCGATCTTGAACGAGCGCACGCCGGCTTCCACCAGCGCGCGGATGTTGGCGCTCTGGTTGTTGTCCTTCATCGACAGCAAGTGTTTTTCGTAAGCGATGACACCGCCTTTTTCGTCCTTGAGGGTGTACGGCAAGCGGCAAGCCTGGGAACAGTCGCCTCGGTTGGCGCTGCGGCCGGTCTGCGCGTGGGAGATGTTGCACTGGCCGGAGAACGCCACGCACAGCGCGCCGTGGATGAAGAATTCGATCGCCGCATCGGTTTCGTCGGCGATCGCGCGGATCTCCTGCAGGTTCAGCTCGCGGGCCAGTACCAGTTGGGAGAAGCCGGCCTGGTCGAGGAACTTCGCCCGCGCCAGGGTGCGGATGTCGGTCTGGGTGCTGGCGTGCAGCTCGATCGGCGGGATGTCCAGTTCCATCACGCCCAGGTCCTGAACGATTAGCGCGTCGACGCCGGCGTCGTACAACTGGTGGATCAGCTTGCGGGCCGGCTCCAACTCGTTGTCGTGCAGGATCGTGTTGATGGTGGTGAACACCCGGGCGTGGTAGCGACGGGCGAATTCCACCAATTGGGCGATATCGCTCACCTCGTTACAGGCGTTGTGGCGGGCACCAAAGCTCGGGCCCCCGATGTACACGGCGTCGGCGCCATGCAGAATGGCCTCGCGGGCGATGGCCACATCGCGGGCAGGGCTGAGCAGTTCCAGATGATGTTTGGGCAGGGACATATTTTTTTAGTCGGGCTTGTCACGGTCGAGGTGCGCATTGTAGCGGCGAAATGTTTGATCGGCACCCACAGGCCCCTCCGCTGACGAGCGGCAGCCAAATGAAACTGTGGTCAGCCTCTGCCAGGCATGTCGATGTCATGTTGATGCACCCGTCGATACAGCGTTGCCCGTGAGATGCCCAAGGCCTTGGCCGCGGCGGTGGGTTTCCAGCGATGACGCACGAGGGCATCGATCAGTGCCTGGCGTTCCGGACTGGCGCAGCGTTCCACGGTGTCAGCTGAAGCCGGATCATTGATGCGATGGCCGAGCAGCTGCTCAGGCAAGTCACTCAACAGAATCAAATGGGTCTCGCACACCGCACAGGCGTAACGCAGCACGTGCCGCAGTTCGCGCACATTTCCCGGCCAGCGATAGCCGAGCAGGCATTCCAGCGCGGCGCTTCCCAGTTGCACCGCTATCCCACAGGCCGACGATTCTTCTTCGAGTATCCGGTTGATCAAGGCCAGCCGATCACTGCGTTCGCGCAACGGCGGTAACTGGAATCGCGCACCTCTGAGGCGAAAGTACAGGTCCTCGCGAAACTCGCCAGAGGTCACCAGCGCTTCCAGATCGCGGTGGCTCGCGCAGACGACCTGAATGTCGATCGCTTTGCTCCGTGATGCTCCGAGGGGCGCCACTTCGCCCTCGGCTAAAACCCGCAACAGGCGGGTTTGCAGGGGCAGGGGCATGTCACCGATTTCATCGAGAAACAGAGTGCCGCCATCGGCCTGTTCAAGCAGCCCTTGCATGCCTTTACTCGATGCACCGGTGAAGGCGCCGGCGACATAACCAAACAGCTCACTTTCGATCAGATTTTCGGGAATCGCTGCGCAGTTCACCGCGATAAAAGGTCGCTCACGGCGCAGGCTGGCCTGATGCAGCTGGCGGGCGAAGACTTCCTTGCCAGAACCGGTTTCCCCCTGGACCAGCACCGGTAAGTTGCGGTCTTTGACCCGTACCGCAAGGCGCAGGCTTTCTTCCAGTCGCGGGTCGAGTTCGGCGGGTGACAGTACCCGACGCGCTGGGGTGCGTTTGACCCGCCGTGGCGCGTTGAGTCGTCCATGCAAGGCATGACGGTCACCTTGGCCATGAAACAGGCAAAGCGATTCGTCCCTTGCCCGATGTAGTACTTGCTGATCGAACACTTGGTCGATGTGTTCCGGCAGTTGACCAAAGCTGTGCGACAACCACTGTCGCGCCGCGGGGTTCAGCGCCTGCAGTCGGCCGTCATCGTCCCAGGCGAGCAGGTAATCGGGTTGGCTGTCGACGTAGCCGGGGCTGTTGTGAGCCCGCAGCACCCAGTAGCCCTGGGCACTGCTCATGAAAAAAGCCTGTTCTATTTCCCGCGCGCTCTGCACCACCATTTGCCGGATCAGGTGTTGCGAACGGCGGTCGTCCGCAGAGCGCACCGCGGACACATCAAGCACGCCGAGCAGTTCGCCCCGAGGGTCGAAGACGGGCGCGGCAGAACAGGTGAGCCCGATAAAAGCGGCGCGGAAGTGATCTCGCTTATGCACCGTGACCGGTGTGCGTGCGGTCAGCACCGCAGCCACGCCACAGGTGCCTTCTTCACCTTCTGACCAGCAGGTGCCCAGGTACAGGCCGGCTTTGCGGCAGTCATTTCGGATAGTGCTTTCCACGCGGTAGTCGATGGTCTGGCCCTGGGCATCGGTCAGCAACACGCAGTAGTCGGCATCGCGCACGCGACCATGGAGGCGGGCGACTTCTTCGCTGGCGATGCGCAGGAACAGTTCGGAGCGTTCTTGACACTCCTGCAGCACGTTTTGCGAAAGGATTCGTGGCCCTTGTAATGAGCCGGGGTCCAGGTGGTGTTGCTCCATGGAGCGGCGCCAGGAGTCCAATATCAAGTCCGGCACAGGCAGTTGCGGCAGGTGCGCTGCGTTCTTCAAAACACGGCTGACGCAATCCACATGCGCCTTCGAGTGGGCGGAAAGCATTTAAGGTCTCCGGTTCGATGTTCTTTTAGTTGTGCGGCCATTAAGCGCCGTTCACGGACGCTCGACAAGCATCGGTTCACTCACGGCGATGGTGAGACGCAACGTCTCAAGGTCTCACCACGTACCCCTGCGGGCTGACATGGGACGTCTCAATCGAGCGTAATCCAAACCCTCAGGAACTCAGGTCGTAGCCGCTCTGGAACAGGCCTCCTGGCGCTTTTTTGCGAACCTGGCACCGGCCTTGCTCTAGCCCTGAAACGTAGCCCCTGCAACCAGTGCGCTGCCAACCCGATAATAAAAAGAGGTGCCCTATGTCCTCCTGCCGAGGCCTTTTCCCTGTTCTACCTGTGGTGCTGGCATGAGTCGCTTGCCATTGACCGTCGGCATCATTGCCAACCCGGCGTCCGGCCGGGATGTACGGCGCCTGACGGCGAATGCCGGGTTGTTTTCCAGCACCGACAAGGTCTCGGTGATCCAGCGGCTGCTGGCAGCTTTTGGTGCCACCGGTGTCGAGCGGGTGCTGATGCCCACCGACATGACCGGCATCGCCGCTGCGGTATTGAAGAACAGTCATGGTCGCCAGGCGCGCGACAGCTACTGGCCCATCCTGGAGTTCCTCGACCTTACCTTGCGCCAGAGCGTGGCGGACACTCGCCAAGCTGCGCGCTGGATGGCTGAACGCGGCGTGTCGCTGATTGCCGTACTCGGCGGTGACGGCACCCACAAAGCGGTGGCAGCAGAAGTCGGCGACATTCCACTGCTGACGCTGTCGACGGGAACCAACAATGCCTTCCCGGAACTGCGTGAGGCCACCAGTGCCGGGCTGGCCGGCGGGTTATTCGCCAGCGGGCGGATTCCACCCGAAATCGCTTTGCGCCGTAATAAGCGCTTGTTGGTGCGGATTGCGAACCGCGACCTGTGCGAAGTGGCCCTGGTGGACGTGGCGGTGTCCTCGCTGCCCTTTACCGGCGCCCGCGCCATCAGCCGTGGGATCGATCTGGCGGAGGTGTTTGTAACGTTCGCCGAACCTCAGTCCATTGGCCTTTCAGCGCTCTGTGGCTTGTGGTTTCCGGTATCGCGCCAAGCCCCCAATGGCGCCTGGATGCGCCTTGATCCGCACTCTTGCGAAGCGTTGCTGGTGCCACTGGCGCCCGGCCTGTTGCAAGGCTGCGGCGTGCTCGCCGCCGCCAGCCTTGAACCCGGCGTTGCCCATCGTCTGTGCCTGACCAGCGGCACCCTGGCCCTGGATGGCGAACGGGAAATCGAATTCAACGCCCATGACTTCCCCACCGTTACCCTCGATGCCGGCGGTCCGCTGAGCATCGATGTCAATGCGGCGCTGGCCTATGCAGCGCGAGAGCGGCTGCTGGCCATTGGCCGTGAACATCCGCAACACCCTTTGAACCTTGCACCTTGAAACCTGAGCCTCAAGACACCCTGGAGAATAAAAATGTCGACACAGCTGACCGCTGATCAATTACTGCATGCCTATCGGGTGATGCGCACCATCCGCGTCTTTGAAGAGCGCTTGCACGTGGAGTTCGCCACCGGCGAGATTCCCGGTTTCGTCCATCTTTATGCCGGTGAAGAGGCCTCGGCCGCCGGTGTCATGGCTCACCTGGGGGATGATGATTGCATCGCCTCCAACCACCGTGGCCACGGTCATTGCATCGCCAAGGGCGTTGACGTGTACGGGATGATGGCCGAGATCTACGGCAAGAAAACCGGGGTTTGTCAGGGCAAGGGCGGCTCCATGCACATTGCCGATTTCGAGAAGGGCATGCTCGGCGCCAACGGCATCGTCGGCGCCGGCGCACCGTTGGTTGTGGGCGCGGCTCTGGCCGCCAAACTCAAAGGTACGGACAGCGTCGCGGTGGTGTTCTTTGGCGACGGCGGCTCCAATGAAGGGGCGGTGTTCGAAGCGATGAACATGGCTTCGGTGTGGAACCTGCCGTGCCTGTTCGTTGCCGAGAATAATGGTTACGCCGAGGCCACCGCCTCCAACTGGTCTGTGGCGTGCGATCACATCGCCGACCGCGCGGCCGGCTTCGGCATGCCCGGGGTCACCGTCGACGGCTTCGATTTTTTCGCTGTTCATGAAGCCGCCGGCGCCGCCGTGGAACGGGCACGAGCGGGTGAAGGACCGTCACTGATCGAGATCAAGCTGACCCGCTACTACGGTCACTTCGAGGGCGACGCCCAGACCTACCGGGCACCGGATGAGGTCAAGTATTTCCGCGAGCACAACGACTGCCTGATGCAGTTTCGCGAACGCACCACCAGGACCGGTTTGATTAATGCCAGCCAGTTGGACCAGATCGATAGCGAAGTGGACCTGCTGATCGAAAATGCCGTGCGCAAGGCCAAGTCCGACCCCAAGCCGAGTGCGGCCGACCTGCTGACCGACGTCTACGTTTCCTATCCCTGAACGCCCCCTATAACAAGAATCGAGACCTTCATCATGGCGAGAAAAATCAGTTATCAGCAGGCAATCAATGAAGCTCTGGCCCAGGAAATGCGCCGCGATCCCAGCGTGTTCATCATGGGGGAAGACGTCGCTGGCGGCGCCGGTGCTCCCGGTGAAAACGACGCCTGGGGCGGGGTGCTGGGCGTGACCAAGGGCCTCTATCACCAATTTCCCGGACGTGTGCTGGACACGCCGCTGTCGGAGTTGGGTTATGTCGGTGCCGCGGTAGGCGCAGCGACCTGCGGCGTACGCCCGGTGTGTGAATTGATGTTTGTCGACTTTGCCGGTTGCTGCCTGGACCAGATCCTCAATCAGGCGGCCAAGTTTCGCTACATGTTCGGTGGCAAGGCCTCCACCCCGTTGGTGATTCGCACCATGGTCGGCGCGGGCTTGCGGGCAGCGGCCCAACACTCGCAAATGCTCACATCGCTGTGGACCCACATCCCCGGGCTGAAAGTCGTCTGCCCGTCGTCTCCTTATGACGCCAAGGGTCTGTTGATCCAGGCTATCCGCGACAACGACCCGGTGATCTTCTGCGAACACAAACTGCTCTACAGCATGCAGGGCGAGGTACCGGAAGAGCTCTATACCATCCCGTTCGGTGAAGCCAATTTCCTGCGCGATGGCAAGGACGTGACGCTGGTCTCCTATGGGCGCACGGTCAATACGGCGATGGATGCAGCCCGCAACCTGGCCGCGCGAGGCATTGACTGCGAGGTCATCGACCTGCGCACCACCAGCCCGCTGGACGAAGACAGTATTCTGGAAAGCGTGGAAAAGACCGGACGCCTGGTGGTGATCGACGAAGCCAACCCGCGCTGTTCCATGGCCACTGATATCTCGGCGCTGGTGGCGCAAAAAGCGTTCGCCTCGCTCAAGGCACCCATCGAGATGGTGACTGCGCCGCACACACCAGTGCCATTCTCCGACGCCCTGGAAGACCTCTATATCCCTGATGCGGCGAAGATCGAAAACGCCGTGCTCAAGTTGATCGAGTGGAGCAAGCGTTCATGAGCCAGATTCATACCCTGACGATGCCCAAGTGGGGCTTGTCGATGACAGAAGGCCGGGTCGATGTCTGGCTCAAGGAGGAGGGCCAGGTGATCGCCAAGGGCGATGAAGTGCTCGATGTGGAAACCGACAAAATTTCCAGCAGCGTCGAGGCGCCGTTTTCCGGTGTGCTGCGTCGGCAGATCGCGCGCCAGGATGAAACCCTTGCGGTCGGTGCGTTGCTCGGCATCGTGGTCGACGGCGAAGCCAGTGATGCCGAAATCGATGCAGTGATCGAGCAGTTTCAGGCCGCCTTCGTGCCGGGTGACGGCGCCGAGGAAGACAGTGGGCCGAAACCGCAGAAGGTCGAACTGGATGGGCGGCTGATCCGTTACTTCGAGCGCGGCGAAGGCGGGGTACCGTTGCTGCTGGTGCACGGGTTTGGCGGCGATCTGAACAATTGGATGTTCAATCATGAAGCATTGGCTGCCGAGCGCCGGGTGATTGCTCTGGATCTGCCGGGCCATGGCGAGTCGACCAAACAGCTGGAGCACGGAAACCTGGATGAGCTGAGCGACGTGGTGTTGGCATTGCTTGATCACCTGGACATTCGCGCAGCGCATCTGGTGGGGCACTCCATGGGCGGCGCGGTATCGCTGAACACTGCGCGTCTGGCTCCACAACGGGTACGTTCCCTGATCTTGATCGGCAGCGCCGGTTTGGGCGCGGAAATCAACGGCGATTACCTGCAAGGTTTTGTCGAGGCGGCCAGCCGCAATGCCCTCAGGCCACAGCTGGTGCAACTGTTCTCCAACCCCGAACTGGTCAATCGGCAGATGCTCGAAGACATGCTCAAGTACAAGCGCCTGGAAGGGGTGGATGCGGCCCTGCGCCAGCTGGTTTCGGGATTGTTCAAAGAAGGACGGCAACAGTTCGATCTGCGCGACGTGGTGCAAGAAAGCCGGCAGCCGGTGTTGCTGATCTGGGGCGGTGACGACGCGATCATTCCTGCGGCCCACAGTGCCGGCCTGACAGCCCGGATCGAAATCCTGCCGGGCCAGGCGCACATGGTGCAGATGGAAGCGGCCGAGCAAGTCAACCGGCTGATTCTGGACTTTGTGCAACAACACTGATGCTCCCATGGCGACCTTTTGCGGGTCGCCAAGGCCAACGACTTCAAGGAGATAGCAACATGAGCCTTTCAATTGATCCGACCCGCCGCATGCGCGCCGCTGTGTGGCATGGCCGTCACGATATCCGTGTCGAAGACGTTCCGCTGCCCGTGTCGCCACCTGCGGGCTGGGTCCAGATTCGCGTGCAATGGTGCGGTATTTGCGGCTCCGACTTGCACGAATACGTGGCCGGGCCAGTGTTCATCCCGGTGGATGCGCCGCACCCGCTGACCGGAATCAAGGGCCAGTGCATTCTCGGTCATGAGTTCTGTGGCGAAATCGTCGAACTGGGAGCCGGCGTTGAAGGGTTCAGTGTGGGCGAGCCGGTGGCAGCCGACGCCTGTCAGCACTGTGGCACCTGTTATTACTGCACCCATGGCTTGTACAACATTTGCGAAAACCTGGCCTTCACCGGGTTGATGAACAATGGTGCATTCGCCGAGTTGGTCAATGTGCCGGCCAATCTGCTGTACAAGTTGCCGGCCAACTTTCCCGCCGAGGCCGGGGCGCTGATCGAACCGCTGGCCGTGGGCATGCACGCGGTGAAAAAGGCCGGGAGTGTGCTGGGGAAAAATGTGGTGGTGGTTGGCGCGGGAACCATCGGTCTGTGCACCATCATGTGTGCCAAGGCTGCTGGTGCGGCCCAGGTCATCGCCCTGGAAATGTCAGGAGCGCGCAAGGCCAAGGCTCTGGAGGTTGGGGCGAGCCACGTGCTGGACCCCAATGAATGTGACGCTCTGGCAGAGGTACGGCGGCTGACCGGCGGACTTGGGGCGGATGTCAGCTTCGAATGCATCGGCAACAAACACACGGCCAAGCTCGCTATCGACCTCATTCGCAAGGCCGGCATGTGCGTGTTGGTGGGCATCTTCGAGGAGCCCAGCGAGTTCAATTTCTTCGAGTTGGTCTCCACCGAAAAACAGGTGCTGGGTGCGCTCGCCTACAACGGTGAGTTCGCTGATGTGATCGCCTTTATTGCCGACGGCCGGCTGGACATCACCCCGCTGGTAACCGGGCGCATTCAGCTCGAACAGATCGTCGGGCAGGGCTTTGAGGAATTGGTCAACAACAAGGAACACAACGTGAAAATCATCGTTTCACCCGCTCGAGTCTGAGGCCACTTGAAGCGTGCGGCCACGAAATATCCGTGAGAGGCCCACTCTGGACTACGCTTTGGAATCCAGGCTGGACGATCAGGTTCTTTCAGAACTTTGAAAAAACCTGATCGTTCGCCAAGTACTACAGGGAGTTATCGCCATGACGTTTTTGCATTGCACGCAACCCTCCTCACATCCCCTTTGGGTGAGTAATGGCACGCTGACAGGCAAGAAGACTCGAATGCACCGCAATAGCGGCATTCTCGCCCGTGTCGGCATCCTGAGCGTTTTTACCCTCAGCCTGCTGCCCACTCTGGCCATTTCAGCGACCTCCACTGCGACCTTCACCGTTTCCGCAAGCATTGTGGCCGGCTGCGGGATCACCGCCTCTCCTTTGGCTTTCGGCGCCTATACAGGTGTGCAAGCCGATGCCGAATCCAGCCTGTCGGTCAACTGCACCAACACGACTGCCTATAGTGTGGGCCTCGGTGCCGGGACGAGCGGCGGCACCGCGACCGCCCGGCAGATGTCCGGCACTCCGGCAGGCATTCTGTTCTATGCGCTGTACTCGGACGTCACGCGGGCGACCAATTGGGGCGACACCGGTGGCACCGGGCTCATCACTGGAACCGGCAGTGGCTCCGTTCAGGTGATTCCTGTCTATGGTCGAGTAGCGGCGGGGCAGCTTAGTCCGCCAGGCACCTATGCCGACACAATGACGGCCACCGTCACCTTTTGACCTTAAAGACCATGGTCAAGCACGGTGCCTTCCTTCAGAAAACCTGCCGATGCCCTGATACACACCCAATATGCCCCTTCGTCGCAAAGGTGCGGATTTGACGTGTTCTTTCCCACTTCGATGCTAACCTCAGCCTGCGAGTAACCCCTTAAAGGGAATGGGAATTTGAATGGGCTCGGAGTTTTGGCGGTCATGAGCACGATGCTCAGTACGACAGCATTGGCGGCGCAGTTTCAGGTTGAGGTCCGGGTCAATGTGCAGCGCGGTTGTCAGTTGGTTGGCCAACAGCGTGAAGCGGGTATCGAGCAATTGGGCGTCCTCGACTTCGGCACCACCGCCCGCCTGGACGATCCTTCAGGGCCATTGAGTGCAGCATTGCTTGACACACGCCTGCCACGCCTGGAATGCAATCCCGATACCCCTTACCAATTACAGGTCGACGGCGGACTGCATGGCGGCGTCGACGAGGTCCGCTATCTGGCGGGCAGTGCAGAGCACAGCAAACCCATTCCTTATCGCCTCTATCAAGACGCCGCACGGCAGATTCCGCTGCCGGTGAATGTGCTCTTGAGTGGGCGGGTACCGGATTCAGGTACGGTGGATTTGCCTCTGTATGCTCGTATCGAACGGTTGGCCGAGATCCCCCGCGTCAGCCGTTATTCCGATCTCTTGAAAGTGACCGTGAGCTGGTAACAGGCATTGAGTGACACCTGTCCGATGGATTCGGGCAGTACAAGGAAACGTCGTTCGCAAATGGACGGCCACTGTTTGAATCCTGATGGAATTAGGATCGGTGCAAGACGATGAAAAGTTGGGTGGTGATGACCCTTGGCACAGTTTTACTACTGGTCGAGGAGGCGCAAGCGGCGATCAGTGGGCAGATTGATGCGCGGCTGATCATCATCGCCAGTTGTGCAGTGACCAATGACATAACCAATAGCGACGGCAGTCCGGTCGGTGATGTTGGCCTGTTGGATTTCGGCTCGCAAGGTCCGACCTGGACCAACCCGATCAATGCCAACCTGAGCGATGCCGGCAACGGCACACTGCAAGTCTCTTGCAACTCTTCGGTCACCGGTTTCACGGTGACCATCGATGGCGGTACCCATGGCGACGGCACCACGCGGCGCCTGAGCAATGGTACCCAGACCATCCCTTATCGATTGTTCCTCGATGCGTCTGGTGGCGACAGCTACAGCATCGGGCAACAACGCAATTTCGCTGTTACCAATGGGGGCCAGGTACCAATCCCGGTATTTGGCTCGGTGGTCGCGAATACCGGCGCGGTTCCGACAGGGGTCTATACCGACACCTTGACGGTCACGCTGGATTGGTAAACCCAGAGGATGGACATCATGCATACGCTCGTATCAAGGATTGGATTTTCAGTGCTCGTTCTGGCGCTGGCCAGCAGTGCTCAGGCAGCCACGACGACTGGCCAGTTCACTTCCAGCATGACGCTCAGTAGCAGCTGTCAGATCAACGGTGCCGGCGGAACCAGCGGGGTGAACTTCGGTACGCTGGACTTCGGTGCCACCGGCAGTCTATTCACTACAGCAAACGGGGAGGTGCTCGCTGGCGGCGGTGGCGCACTGTCGATTCTGTGCTCCAGCGGCACCTTACCGACTGTCACAGTCGGGGCCGGCAACAATGATGGCGGATCTGTCGGCGGCACTCGCGCACTGACCGATGGTAGCAACAACTTCGTACCTTACGACCTGTATACCGACTCCGGTCGTACGCAGGTCCTGGCGATCGACGGAGTGATCGCACTTGCAGAAAGTACCGGGGTAGCACAGACCGTGAATATCTACGGCAAGGCCGTGGGCAAGGCCGGCTTGCCCGCGGGCACCTACTCGGACTCTGTCGCCGTTGAATTGACTTTCTAGTGCAATGGAGTCCTGCCGCGCTGATCCTGATCGGCGCGACTGGTTTGCCTCTGCCGCTGGCGGCGGGCACCAGTCAGAGTTTTCAGGTCAGCGCGACAGTGACAGCGGCATGTCTGGTGATGGGCGGGGTTTCCACTTACGGCAACCTCGATTTCGGCACTCAATCGGCGTTGGCGACCAACACTGTTCAAGTGCAATTGAGCGACGGCGTGCAGTTGCAATGCACGCCGGGCGTGAGCCTGAACATTAGCGTCGATGGCGGCCAGTACAACAGCAACGGGCGACATCTGCAGCTTGATGACGGCAGTGCCCGCATGGCCTACCAATTATTCAGTGACGCGGCCTTCAGTGAGAGCCTGGGCATCGGTCAGAGCGTGGCCGTGGCCTACAGCGATGCGAACAACATCCGATTGCCTATCTACGCACAAGTACAGTTACCGGGTGATCAGCCCGGAGGAATTTATAGCGATGTGCTGCAGGTGCAGCTGTCGTGGTAGCTCGGTAGTTCGGGCATAAGGAGCAGGCATATGTATTCACCTTTGCGCAGATTACCAGCCGCGCGTTGCGCTGTGCTGGCAATGGCATTGCTGGGCGGGGTCAAGGTGCAGGCGGCCAGTTCGGTGTTGATCTGGCCGATTGATCCGGTGCTGGAGGCCGATCAACAAGCGAGTGCGTTGTGGCTGGAAAATCGCGGCAACGAGACGGCGAATCTGCAGATCCGCGTGTTTGCCTGGAGCCAGAGTGGTTTCAGCGATCAGTATCAAAACCAGCGCGATGTCATTGGCAGCCCGCCAGTCGCGAAAATCGAACCCGGGCAGAAGCAACTCGTACGCCTGACCCGTACCCGCGATGTACCGCCGGGGCAGGAGTTGGCCTATCGCATCATTATCGATGAAATTCCCGCGGCCAGGCCCGTAACGGCTGAAGACGGCAAAACCGCTGCCGCCATCCGGTTTCAAATGCGTTATTCGGTGCCGCTGTTTGCCTACGGCGCCGGTCTGTGGAGCAAGGAAGACATGACCCGTAAACGCGACCCCAAAGGCGCCGGGGCGCCTGATTTGAGCTGGCGCAAAGTGGCGGTCGATGGCCGTTCGTACGTGGAAGTGCGCAATCAGGGCGCGGTGCATGCCCGGTTGACCGATGTCGCGTTCAAGCAGGGCGGTCAGACACGGCCGCTGGTTGAGGGACTGCTCGGTTATGTGCTGCCGGGGGCGATCATGCGGTGGCCGACACCGGAGCCGATCAGTGCGGACCAGGCCTTGCAGGTACGGGTCAATGGTGCTCCGCAGGTTCAGAATATTGCGCCGGGGCGATGATAGCCCGGTGATAGGAACAGTGTGGCGAGGGAGCTTGCTCCCGCTCGGCTGCGAAGCAGTCGTAAAATCTGCAGCCGCGTTCTACCTGATAAAACGGTGTCGCTGAATTTAGGGCCGCTCCGCGACCCAGCGGGAGCATGCCCCCTCATCACAAGTGTTGTGCGTATCTCTTGATCGCCACAGTAAGGAAATGTCCATTGACGGACGTAAAGCGGTGATGAGCCAGGATTGGGCTCTTAGTATCAAGCGTCCGCTGTGGGCCGCGATTGGCCTCTACTGTCTGGTATTCGCCCACCCCGGCCTGGCGGCAGAGCTGCCGCCAGCCCCCATTGGCATGGAGGCAATTGTCGACGCGCAATTGTTTCTGGAACTGATCGTCAATCAAATGGAGACCGGGCGTGTGGTGGCAGTGGAGCAGCGTGGCGGGCGCTTCTTTGTACCGGTCGCGGCGTTACGCGAAATCGGTATGAAATTGCCGCAAGCACTCAACGCTGAGGTCGCCCTCGACAGTCTGCAAGGTTTGACAAGCGACTATGACAGTCAGGGGCAGCGGCTTTTGTTGACCGTCCCGCCGGACTGGTTGCCGGAGCAATTTGTCGGCAGCCAAGAGGCGTACCCGCGCACCGCGGCGTTGAGCAGTTTTGGTGCCTTGCTCAACTACGACCTGTATCTCAATGACACCGACGACAGCGCCACCTACCTTGCGGCCTGGAACGAGGTGCGGCTATTTGACAGTTGGGGCACGCTGTCCAACACCGGGCAATACCGGCGCACGATTTCCGGAATCAGCAACGACACACTGAACAATGGTTATCGGCGTTACGACACCACCTGGCGTTATTCTGATGATGAACGCCTGCTGACTTACGAGGCGGGCGACCTGATCAGTGGTGCCTTGCCCTGGAGCAGTTCGGTGCGCCTGGGCGGTGTGCAAGTGTCGCGCGATTTCGGCGTGCGCCCGGACCTTGTGACCTACCCGTTGCCACAGTTCGCCGGGGAAGCGGCGGTACCTTCATCGGTCGACCTGTTCATCAACGGCTACAAGTCCAGCAGCGCCGAGTTGCAGCCCGGTCCCTACACGCTGACCAACGTTCCGTTCATCAACGGTGCGGGCGAAGCAGTGGTGGTCACGACCGATGCCCTGGGTCGACAAGTCTCGACCACCGTGCCGTTTTATGTCACCAGCAACCTGCTGCAAAAAGGCCTGATGGATTTCTCGGTGGCCGCCGGTACCCTGCGCCGCGACTTCGGGATCCGCGATTTCGGTTACGGTCCGGGTGTGACCTCCGGCAGCCTGCGTTACGGTCTGAACGACAGTCTAACCCTCGAAACCCATGCCGAGGCCTCGGACGCGCTGGCCCTTGGTGGCGTTGGCGGCAACCTGCGCGTGGGCAATTTCGGCGTGCTCAACACGGCGGTCAGTCAAAGCCGGTTCGACGGCAATAGCGGTCAGCAAGTCAGCCTCGGTTATCAATACAGCAGTCAGCACTACAGCGTTGCCTATCAGCGTATGCAGCGCCGCGACCAGTACGCCGACCTGACCGTGGTCGACAGCCCCTATGTCAGCCTCAGCCAGCGCAGCGAGCAGTTGACCCTGAGCGTCAGTCTCAACGGCTGGGGCAGCCTTGGCGCAGGCTATTTCGATGTGCGAGCGGCGGATGATTCGCGCACCCGGTTACTCAATCTGACCTGGAGCAAGCCCCTGTGGCGCAATACCAGTTTTTACGTGTCGGCCAATCGCGAGATCGGCGATAGCGACTGGGCGATGCAGGCGCAACTGGTCATCCCGTTCGACCTACGGGGCACTCTGAGCATGAGTGGCGAGCGCAGCAAGACCGGCATTAACCGCCAGCGCGTCAATTACAGTCGTGCGGTGCCTAGTGCCGGCGGCGTGGGCTTCAACCTCGGTTATGCCCACGACGAAGGTCCGGATTATCGCCAGGCCGACCTGACCTGGCGCCTGCAATCGGTGCAATTGCAGGCAGGGGTTTACGGCAACAGTGACGCCGAGACTCGTTGGGCCGATGCCAGCGGCTCGCTGGTGTGGATGGACCATCAAGTGTTCGTTGCCAATCGTATCGATGATGCTTTCGTCGTGGTCAGCACCGGTGGCTTTGCCGATATTCCGGTGCGTTACGAAAATCAACGGGTGGGCCAGACGGATAAGAACGGTCATCTGCTGGTGCCATGGAGCAGCGCCTATTACCGCGGCAAATATGAAATCGACCCACTGAATTTGCCGACCAATGTGCAGAGTTCGAATGTTGAACAACGAGTCGCGGTGCGCCGTGGCAGTGGTTACCTGCTGGAGTTTCCACTGAGCCGGATCATTGCCGCCAGTGTTGTGTTGGTGGACTCGCAGCAGCACCCATTGCCCTTGGGCAGCGGCGTGCGGCACGAGCAGAGCGGGGCGCACGCCGTGGTCGGTTGGGACGGGCTGGTTTATCTGGAAAACCTGGAAGCGCACAACAGTTTGCAGGTGACCTTGGACGATGGCCGGACTTGCCAGGCGCAGTTCACGCTGGACATGCAACAGGACCAGGTGCCGTTGATCGGGCCGCTGCTATGCCAATGAAACCGCATTGATTAGAACAGGGAGGTGGGTGTGCAATTTTCTGATGGATGGCCGGGTAGAGTGATCAAGCTGATGGCGATTTTTCTGCCGTGTCAGGCCTATGCCTTGTGCGAGGTGGCCAGTACTTCACCGGCGGGTTTTGGCTCGCTCAGTTCGATCGCGGTGCGTACCACTTTGCAAACCAGTTCCACCACCCATGCCGGTTTGAGTTGCACCGGTTCGTTGGTATCGCCGTTGGCCAGCGATGAGCATTTTTATGCCACCATCACATCGGCAACCGCGGGGGTGGTCGGGCCTACCAGTGATGTGATTGGCTACACACTGTTTGCCAACAACAGCAGCAGCTATCCGATCACTCGCGGCGTAGCGTTCGATTTCGCCCGACACTCGATCATCGATGACCTCGGCCTGCTTTCCAATCCAACGGTTGCCAAGGCTGTACCGATCTACCTGAATACGATCATCGGCAGCAACGTGGCGGCCGGGATTTATTCTGAAACCCTCAACATTTTCTGGAATTGGGATTATTGCCATGACTATGGTGGCGGTGGCAGCTGTCAGGGGCGAGACATCAACAGCGGTTCCACGAGTCTGACTGTCAATATGACCGTGGACAACGATTGCACGATCACTGCGCCGAACATCAGTTTTGGCAGCGCCTCGGCAATCAGCTCCTTCTCCACCGTCACTGGCCAGACGATCAATCTGGTCTGTACCAAGGGCAGTGCCTATACGGTGGGGCTGGACGATGGTCAGCATGCTGTCGGCGTGGGCGGGCGCAGGCGGATGATCTCGGGTAGCAATTACTTGGATTACGACATTTTCAAGAGTGCCGGAAGCACTCGTTGGGGCAGTGTCAGCACGACGCGTCGCACAAGTTCCGATGCCGAGGTCAACCCCGGCAACGGCTTGGGCACTGGCAGTCAGATCTTCAACTACAACGCCAAAATCTACCTCGACCAGAGCACGCCGCCACCGGGAACCTACATGGACAGTGTGGTGCTGGATGTTGGGTTCTAGTACCAGCTTCCAGGCATAAAAAAAGAACCTCTGAAAAGAGGTCCTTTTGTTTTTCCATGCTTGAGCGCAACGATTACTCAGTTCTTCACCGTTTCCTCAAGAGAGAAGCGCCCCAGTGGATTCTGCTGGAAGTTTTCGATGTTCTTGCGCGAAATGTTGATGTAAGGGCTGTAGTAAAGGTCGATCCAGTTAACGTCATTTTTGGCGATTTTCTGCAGGTCGACGTACATCTGTTCACGCTTGGCCGGGGCCGCTTCAATGCGGGCAGCCGATACCAGATCCTTGACCTTGTCGTTCTTGTAGCGGGTCATGTAGTTCATGTTGGTGTCGTGGCCCAGAACGAAGGTGGTCTTCTGGTCCGGGTCGAGGATGTCGTTGGTCCAGTACATCACGGACAGGTCGTAGTCACCGTCGACCAGCATCTGCCAGCTCTGGGTGGGGTCAACCTTTTGCAGGGTGGCGGTCACACCGACAGCCGCCAGTTGCTGCTGAACCAGCACGGCAATCTGTTCATCGGCTTCGTTACCAGCGTTGACCACGTAATTCAGCTTCATGCCCGCTGCGCCGGCATCGCTCAGCATCTGCTTGGCTTTGGCCGGGTCGAATGGACGCTTCAAGTTGTCGGCGTAGTGGTAAAGCGAGCCTTTGGGAATGTAGGAGTAAGCCTCCTGGCCATGGCCGAAGGTGACGGTATCGACCACCGATTTTTTGTTGATCGCCATGTCCAGCGCCTGACGTACTTCAGGCTTGCTCAGCAAGCCGTGCTCATGGTTGATCAGCAGGTGATCTTCCCGAGTGGAAGGGTCGGAGTGGATGGTCAGGTTGGGATCCTTGCGCAGCGCATCGACTCGCGAAAACGGTACGAAGATCGCGGTGTCCAGCTCACCGGCCTGCACCTTGAGCATCCGGGTGTTGTCGTCGGGAATGGAAATCCACTCCACGCCATCCAGGCTGACCTTGTCGGCCTGCCAGAAATGCGGGTTCTTCTCCAGCTTCACGCGATCGCCGCGCAGCCATTCCTTGACAAAAAATGCCCCTGACACCACAGGTTCCTGGGCATAGGCATCTTCCCCCATGCGGGTCATGGCCTTCTGCGAGAGCACCGACACAGTCGGCGAGGCCAGTTGCGAGAGGAACGGCACCGACGGGGCGGTCAGGGTGACGACCAGAGTTTGCGGGTCGGCCGCTTTGGCCGTGTCGATCAGTTTGTAGGCATCGCTCCACAGCGAGGCCTTGTTATCGCGAGTACGCAACAGACTGAATGCCGCATCATCGGCCGTGATCGGCGAGCCGTCGGAGAATTTCGCCTTGCGCATTTTGAAGGTGTAGGTCAGGCCATCGTCGGAGACTTTCCAGCTTTCAGCCAGGCCAGGTTCCATTTTGCTGCCGGCCTTATCGACCCGGATCAGCGTGTCGTAAACATTGGAAAACACCCAGGTATCACGGTTTTGCGCGCTTTTGATCGGGTCGAACGTGGTGCTTTCTTCTCGGCAACCGATGGTGAGTACACCCGCCGCCTGAGCAATGCCGCTGGCAAGGGTGCAAGCGGTCAATGTGGCTGCGGCGAGCAATTTCAAATGCCTGGATCTCATGGTCAAACTCCTTCTTGATGAGTACGTGGTTTTTTAGAACAAAGGCTCCTCGAGCACGCAGTCGTAACGGCGAACGTCGAGTTGACGGGTAGGGGGCGCCACCTGGCTACAAGTGGCACGAACGTAGCGACAGCGCGGGTGAAAGGCGCAGCCGGATGGCAACTGCAAAGGGCTGGGCGGTTCACCGGGCAAAGGGTCGGTGGGTAGCGCTCGGGCCGGATCGATTTCTGGAATCGACTGGATCAGCGCGGCGGTATAAGGATGTCGCGGGGAGCGAAATATGTCCTCCACGGGGCCTTCTTCGACGATCTTGCCCAGGTACATCACCGCCACCCGATCACAGAGCCGGCGAACGATCGCCAGATCATGGGCAATGAACACAATCGCCAGGTTCATGCGCTGACGCAGCTCCAGCAGCAGGTTGATGATCTGCCCCTGGATGGACACGTCCAGCGCCGCGACGCATTCATCGGCGACGATCAGGCGCGGCTCCACGGCCAGCGCACGGGCGATCCCGACACGCTGGCATTGGCCGCCGCTCAGGGCGTGCGGTTTGCGGGCGGCCAATTCGGGGCGCAGACCAACCAAAGTCAGCAGTTCATCGACACGGGCGGCAATCAGCGATTCCGGCACCTTGCGTTGTACCCGAAGCACTTCTGCCAGGGTCTGGCCGATGCTCAAGCGTGGATTGAGCGCGGCATAAGGGTCTTGGAAAACCATCGCCGTCTCATGACGCAGCCGCTCGATGTCGACTTTTCCGGCATGGGCCATGTCGATGCCGTCGAACAGTACCTGCCCGGCGTAAATCTCGTTGAGGTGCAGGATCGCCCGCCCCAGGCTGCTTTTACCGCTGCCCGACTCGCCGACCAGTCCGAGCGTTTCTCCGGCCGAGAGGGTCAGCGAAACGCCGTTGACCGCCGTCAGCCATTGTCGGTTCATGCCCAGAAAACCAGTGCCCGGCGCGGCGAAGCGCACATGCAGATCCTTGACCTTGAGCAGGGTCATGAGCGGTCTCCGGCGGCCAAGGGGTAATGGCAAGCGATGCGGTGTCCATGGCTGACCGGCTGCAACCCCGGCATCAGTGTTGTGCATCGGTTACCGATTTGCTGGCAACGCGGATTGAAGCGGCAACCCTGGGGCAGGGCGTCGAGCAGGGGCGGTTGCCCGGCGATGGTTTTGAGCAATGCGTGACCGTGACTGGTGGCCGGCTGACAGTCGATCAACCCCGCGGTGTAAGGGTGGCGTGGATGGGCCAGCACCTCGTGCTTGTTGCCGTGCTCGCACAAGCGTCCGGCGTACATTACGGCAATCGAGTCGCAGGTCTGTGCAACGACCCCCAGGTCATGGGTGATCATGATGATCGACAGGCCACGCTGGTCACGAAGATCCAATAGCAGGCGCAGGATCTGCGCTTGCACCGTGACGTCGAGGGCGGTGGTCGGTTCATCGGCGATCAGCACGTTCGGGTTGCAACCCAACGCCACGGCGATCATCGCTCGCTGGCGCATGCCGCCGGAAAATTCGTGAGGGTAACTGTCGACTCGTCGCTGCGGATCGGGAATGCCCACTTGCCGAAGGACGTCGATGGCTTGAACGCGGGCTTCGCGCTTGCTGGCGCCTTGGTGCAGACGAATACCTTCGCCAATCTGCTCGCCGATGCGCATCAACGGGTCGAGATGGCTGCTGGGGTTCTGGAAAATCATCCCCAATTGACGTCCACGCATGCGGCGCATGCCGGCCTCGTCCAGGCGCAGCAGATTTTCCCCGGCCAACTGCACGGTTGTGCCTTCGACTCGCAGGTTTGGAGACGGCAGCAGTCTCATTAAACCGCGACAAGCCATGGTTTTACCGGAGCCGCTTTCCCCCACCAGCCCAAGCACTTCACCCTCGGCCAGGTCAAAGGACAAGCGATCCACCAGCGTCACCTCGTGCTCACCCTTACGGGCGATAATGCTGAGCTCTTCGACCTTCAGCACAGGCGCACTCACGAGCGTTCACCCAAGTGTTCGGCAACAGCATCGGCCAACAGGCTGAACCCCATGGCCAGGGTGACGATCGCCAATCCCGGAAAGGTGCAGATCCACCAGGCGGAGGTAATGAAACTCTGGCCTTCGGCGACCATCGTGCCCCACTCGGCGGTCGGTGGTTGAACACCAAGACCGAGGTAACTGACCGCCGCGCCGCTGAGCAATACCAGTACCGCATCGGACATGGAAAACACGATCGAACCGAACATCGCGTTCGGCAGCAGGTGCCTGAACAGAATGCGCCCATGACCGAAGCCGAGGCTTTTGGCGGCCAGGGCAAAATCGCTTTCCTTGAGGATCAGGATCTGCGAGCGGATCAAGCGTGCGTAGGACACCCAGCCCACCAGCGCCATGGCGATATAGAAACTCATCAGGCCAGGACCGAGGATCGCCATGATCGCCAGCATCAACACCAGGAACGGGAAGGCCAGGATGATATCGATCAGGCGCATGCAGAACGTGTCGAAACGCCCGCCGATGTAGCCGGACAACGCCCCGACACAGGTGCCGATCAGAAACGGGAAAATCACCCCGATCACCGCCAGTTGCAAGTCGATGCGGGCCGACCAGATCACTCGGGACAACACGTCGCGGCCAAAATTGTCGGTGCCGAACGGGTGGGCCAGATGGGGCGCCAGCAAGCGAATATCAGTGTTCTGGGCGATCGGATCGAAGGGCGCGATCCAGGGCGCGAAGATCGCCAGCGCCAGCCAGCTGAGCAGGATTGCCAGGCCCAATCCCATTGCCAGTCGAGGGTTGCGCAAACCCAGGCGCAGGTTCAATCGAGGAACCGTCGTTGCCTGGCTGCTCATCGGATTTTCACCCGTGGATCGATGGCGACTGTTACCACATCGGCAAGAAAGTTTACCGCCACAGTGGCGCAGGCCAGCACCATCGCCACGCCCTGGACCACCATATAGTCACGGGTGAAGATGCCTCGAACCAGTAACTGGCCGATCCCGGGAATGGCGAACAGACTCTCGATGACCACCGTGCCGCTGATCAGCCAGCCGATGTTCACCGCCAGCAGGTTGACGGCGGGTACGAGCGAGTTGGGCAACACATGGCGACGAAACACCACGTCTTCAGACAGGCCGCGAGCGCGGGCTGCCGTGACATGGTCGGCTTGCAATTCCATCAGCATGCTTGCCCTCAGATTACGTATCAATACCGCCGATAACGCCAGGGCAATGGTCAGGCAGGGCAGGACCATGTGGTGCAGTTTGTCCAGCCAGGAACGGCCGTAGCCGGAAACCGGGAACCAGCCCAGTTGTACGCTGAAGAGCAGGATCAGCATGATCCCCAGCCAGAATGCCGGCATGCCGAGGCCGGCGGTGGTGAACAGGCGGATCAGGTTGTCGCCCCAACCGCCCTTGTTACGGGCCGCAACGGTGGCCAGCGGCACCGCGATCAACATGGCCAGCAGCACGCTGCCCAGCACCAGAGACAACGTGGGCTCGATGCGCGTGCTGATCAGCTTCAAGGCATCGACCTTGTACAGCAATGACTGGCCAAGGTCGCCATTGAACAGGTTTTTCAGGAAGTAGAAGTACTGCATCCACAGCGGTTGATCGAGGCCGAACTGAGCGCGAACCCTGAGCAGCCCCTCCGGCGTACTGCGCGAGCCGAGCAGGGCGCGCGCCGGGTCGCCGGGAATCGAGCGCACCAGCACAAACGTGATGAGACTGATGCCGAACAGCACCGGCAGCAGCTGCAGGGGGCGTGAGAGGATGAAACGGTAACGCGACAGATTCATCGACTAACCTCGGTGCCGCTGGAGGAAATCCAGTAACACCGGAAAGTAGGCGTGAGGTTCTTCGTAGAAGGGCATGTGGCTGCTGTTGGGGAACACATGCAGTGCCGCATCCTTGAGCGCCATTTTCATGCGCATGGCACAGGCTGGCGTCAGTTCGTCGTGCTGGCCGGTGGTAATCAATACCGGCATGGTGAAGTCCGCCATTTCCTGGAGACGGTTCCAGTTTTTCAGATTGCCGACGTAGAGAAACTCGTTTGGCCCCTGCATGGTTGTGTAGGGCCCCATGTTCCAGTCGCCCAAAGAGCGTGTGACCGGTGCCGGCCACTCGTCCAGGCGGCAGACGTGGCGATAGTTGAGGAGGGTGATTGCCGCTTGGTATTGGGGGTGATCGAGGGTGCCCATGGCTTCATGGCGCTGCATCATGGCCACGGTTTCGCTGCCAAGCGCACCACGCAGACGCTCCAATTCCTGAGACAGGTGCGGGATATCGCCTACGGTATTTTCCAGAATCAGGGTTTTAATTGCATGAGGGTGATAAATGGCATATTCGATCGCCAGCCAGCCGCCCCAGGAGTGCCCCAGCAAATGCACCCGGCCCAGGTCGAGGGCCTGCCGGACGGTTTCCACCTCAGCGACATAACGGGAAATATCCCACAGGGATGGGTCTTGAGGTCTGTCAGACGCGCCGGTGCCGAGTTGGTCGAAGGCGACCACGCGCAACCCCTTGTCCTTGAGCCAGCCATGGGCATCACGCAGATAATCGCAGGGAAGCCCCGGGCCTCCATTGAGGCACAACAGGACCTCATCGCCCTCGCCAAAGCTGTAAACCACCAGGTTGTGGCCATCGACTTCGACGTTAAAGTGCTGGTCCGGCTCGATTTCACGCCACATCGAAACTCTCCCTTTATGATGCTGACCGGTTCGGATGCTAACCAAATGGCCTACCTTACTGAGTAAGTCATGTGCCCAAAAGCTAGTATTTGTTATAGGTTTGGTCTGGCAGTCCCTCGCCGAGGCGTGGCATTCTACGTGCTGAATTTCAGGATTGAAATTAATTACGGAGCGCAATGGATGCAGAGCAAGCTATCTGACGTTAATCCCCGTCTTTTATCAGGCAAGAGCCTGGATGAGCAGATGGACAACGCCTTGCTATTGGCTCAGGAGCTGGGCTTCGATGCTTTGGTGTACGACTACAGCCCGGTGCCACTGGACCATGAAGGCAAGTTGATCACGCCCTCGGTGCTCAAACTGCGCAACACGCCAGCCGATTGGCATACGCGTTGGTGTGCGGAGGGTTACTACCAGATCGACCCGGTCCAGCAGGTAGCCCTCAATTGTGTTTCACCCTTTGTCTGGTCCTACAAACCCGGGACTGACACCCTGTTGGAACCGGTCATCAACCAGTGCCATGCGCCAGTGGTGAGCTATCTGGAAGACACGCAAATGACGTGTGGCGTCTCAGTTCCGATTCATCTGCCCAAAGGCGGTTTCGCCTCGTTGACCGGGTTGCGTTCCGGCAACAGCGCCGGTGTGTTGCGCGATGCCCGGCGGACCCTGGCCGATTTCAGCCTGATTTCCCATGCCTTGCAGGAAGCGGCCTATCCGTTGCTTGGCAAGGAGGCTCACACGCCTCCCATTCATCTGACCAAACGTGAACGCGAGTGCCTGAAATGGGCGGCGGAGGGGCTGACCGCCGCCGAGATTGCCAGCCAACTGAATCGTTCGTTGGCCACTATCAGCCTTCATTTGACCTCGGCCATGCACAAACTCGGGGCCAAGAATCGGGTCCAGGCCGTGGTTCGTGCCACCCACTATCGATTGCTCGATAGCTGAAACAGGGCAAAAACCTATCTGTTTCTCTAGTTATTTTGACGGTCGGATCCCGCTATTGTGTGCCGTACGGTTTTTCAGGGGCGGCACGAAGAAATGGAATCTATCGGAATACGCGAAGGCTTTGCACCTTTTGGTCCTTATCAGACCTGGTATCGCATCACCGGTCACTTTGACGGTAAACACACGCCGCTGGTGATTCTGCATGGTGGCCCGGGCTGCACGCATGATTACGTCGATGCCTACAAGGACATCGCCGCGAGTGGGCGGGCGGTGGTGCATTACGATCAACTGGGTAACGGTCGCTCGACCCACCTGCCGGAAAAAGACGCCTCGTTCTGGAACGTAGCGCTGTTTCTCGAGGAGTTGGATAATCTGCTGGATCATCTTCAGATCAGCGACAATTACGCACTCCTGGGGCAATCCTGGGGCGGCATGCTCGCCAGCGAGCACGCGGTACGGCAACCTGCGGGACTCCGGGCCTTGATTCTCGCTAATTCCCCGTCGGACATGCGCGTCTGGGTTCAGGAAGCCAACCGTTTACGTCAACTGCTGCCTGCCGGTGTCCATGAAACTTTGCTTGAGTACGAACGGGCAGGGGATTTTCAAGCGGTCGCCTATCAGGACGCTTCGAGGGTTTTTTACGACAACCATGTGTGTCGCGTCATTCCCTGGCCCGAAGAAGTCGCGCGTACGTTTGCCCAGGTCGATGCCGATCCCACCGTTTACCATGCCATGAGCGGGCCGACGGAATTTCATGTGATAGGCAGCCTGAAAGACTGGACCATCGTCGACCGTTTGCCGCAGGTCAACGTGCCGACGCTGGTGATATCAGGTCGCTACGATGAAGCAACACCGACCGTGGTCAGACCCTTTCTGCAGCAGATACCGAATGTTCGTTGGGCGTTGTTCGAGAACTCCAGCCATATGCCCCATGTCGAGGAGCGGGTCGGCTGCATGGGGACGGTGGTGAGTTTCCTGGATGAGTGCTTGTAGGCGAAACGGCCCGTGAGGTCCACGGGCCTGCTTGTGCGGCAAAATCACTCAAAGATCGATCACCCAATCAGACGTCGGCTTGCTGCGATCTCTGGTGGGATGAGGAAACAAATGGACCTCTGAAAAGAAGTCCATTTTTTTTCGCCCGCGAGAAACCTTTTGCACCCAGATCATCGCTCAGATCGCAGGCACCATTCGTCAATTGCCCTGCACTCTGGCACGGACAATGTCTCCAAAGAAGTTCCATTACCTGGTATTGGAGACTGATATGAAACCTGATCCGTCCACCACCAAGGAAGAGTCCACCCAGGATTTGAGCAACCCCAATGACGATGGCTGCGTGCTCGGTACCGCTGGCCGCGATGAAGACCCCAATGCCACCACCGATTGGGACAAGGAAAGGAACGCGGAAGATCATCGCCAAGGCCCGAGTGACGCCCGAGGAATGCCCGGTTACCCGCGTGACGCGCCTGATGAGCAGACGTCATCGACAACCAAAACCCGGGCACAAACCAGCGAAGCGGAGCCCGGCATCGAAACGCCAGAACAGGATAACGACAAGGTCGGTTGATTTGCGCAGGGGGTGATCGGGACCTGCCACAGCCTCGCTCCTGCATGGATCCATGCAGTCGTGATCACGTGCATCGGAAATAAAGAACTCCTGAGCGCAAACGCAGCCATAGCCTTAAGAACGTGAATTCTGGAATCCGGCGATGGCGCAGATCTTCAGCCGCTCGGCCGATACCTGGCTGCGCCTGGGGCTGTTGGTGCTGTTCGTCGGTCTCACGGGAGGTTTGCTTGTGGCATTGGCCCTGGACCGCTCCGACTACCGAACCGGCCGTAACTGGGTGGTCGAACAGCCGCTGCCGTTCAGTCACGCCCACCATGTCGGCGAGCTGAAAATCGATTGCCGTTATTGCCACAGTTCCGTGGAATCTTCCGCGATGGCCAGTCTGCCGCCCACCGAAACCTGCATGACGTGCCACTCGCAAATCTGGAAAAACGCCGACCTGCTCGAACCCTTGCGCAAAAGCCTGCGCGAATCACAGCCGTTGCATTGGCAGCGAGTGGTCAAACTGCCGGACTACGTGTACTTCCATCACGGCGTGCACGTGAAGGCGGGCGTGGGCTGCAGCGAATGCCACGGCGCAGTGGATCGCATGCAGCTGATGTTCAAGGCCGAATCGCTGAGCATGGGCCAGTGCCTGGCCTGCCACCGCGATCCGGCGCCGCGCCCTGCGGGGGAGCGACGAATCGACCCCCGAGGCCTGAGCGATTGCGGGATTTGTCATCGATGAGCGCCTCCTCGCCGGACTTCGCCGCATGGCGCGAGCAGCTCGCCGGGCTCAAAGGCGCCGCGTACTGGCGCGGCCTTGAAGCGCTGGCCGCGACGCCTGAGGCGCAGGCGCTGATTGAGGCAGAATTTCCCGGTACCGCACCCTTGTTGAACCGCCGACATTTTCTGCAACTGATGGCGGCGTCCCTGGCCATGGCAGGCCTGGCCGCGTGTGGCAAACCCCCTGAGCAAGCCGTGCCGGCGATCAGACAAGCCACGCAACTGACACCTGGCATTGCGAGCTGGTATGCCACGGCCATGCCGTTTTGTGGCATCGCCCAACCCGTGCTGGGCAAAACCCTCGGCGGACGCCCGATCAAACTTGAAGGCAATCCGCAGCACCCGATGTCCGGTGGTGCGTGCGATGCCTTTACCCAGGCCGCAATCCTGCAACTCTACGACCCGGACCGCTCCCAAGCGCCCCGCTTCAAGGGCCGGGAAACCAGTTGGGACGAAGTGCGTGGTGCGCTGGCTCGACAACGGTTGACGCTGGACACCACGCGAGGCAAAGGCCTGCATATCGTTTGCGCAGCCAGCAGTTCCCCAACCCTTGGGCGGCAACTCGAAGCGCTGCGTCGGCGTTGGCCCGAGGCGCAGCTGTATCACGCCGAACCGTTCGCCGAGACTCAGGCATTGCGCATCAGCGAACGAGTATTCGGCCAGCCGCTGGATGCCCGACGTTACCTGGAACACACCGAGGTGCTGGTTTGCCTGGAAGACGATCCGCTGGGCAGCGGTCCGCACCAGACGCTGTTGCAACGCGGCTGGGCGGAACGTCGACGGCAAGCGGCGCAAGGGCACGGTGCGGCGTTGTCGTTTGTCGCCGAAAGCATTCCGACGCTGACCGGGGCTGCTGCCACGCGACGGTTGCCGATTGCCCCTTCGCGACAGCCTGATCTGGTGCTGGCGCTGAGCCGCGCGTTGGGCGACAACGTGGCCGATCAGCCGCGCCTGAGTGCGCGACAGCTCGACTGGGTCGACGAAGCCGCCACGGCGCTCAAGGCTCATCCCGGCCGTGGCCTGATCTGCGTGAGCAAGCAAGCGGCAGGTGATGTGCAGGCGCAGGTGATGCGGCTCAACCAGCGGCTGGGTGCCCACGGTCGGACGCTGGACTGGCAGACGCCGACGTTGTTGGGTTATGAACGTGGACAGTTCTGGGCGTCGCTGGAGCAACTGAGTCAGCAATTGGCTGGTGGCAACGTCAGCCAATTGTGGCTGCTCGATTGCAACCCGTTGCTGACCTCGGCACCGGATCTGGGGCTGGAAGGGTTGCTGCAAAAAGTACCGTTGCGCCTGCATGCCGGGCTTTACTACGACGAGAGCGCCGCACATTGCCATTGGCATTTGCCGCTCAATCATGCGCTTGACGGCTGGAGCGATAGCCGGGCGGCGGATGGCAGCGCGTGCATTGTGCAACCGCTGATCGAGCCGCTGTACTCGACCCGAACCCTGCATCAAATCATCGAACTGCTGCTGACCGCCGCCGACAGCGACGCCCTGGATCCGGTGCGAATCACCTGGTCCCATGTTCCGCAAAGTCAGTGGCGTCAGGCCTTGGCCGATGGCTGGATCGAAACCTCTGCGCCAGCGGTGCAAGTCCCTGAAGCGGCGACATGGGTGCTGAACCTGATCGATATCGATGGCCTCGAAGCCGTGGTGCGTCCGGACCCTTGCGTATGGGACGGGCGTTTCGCCAATCTGGGCTGGTTGCAGGAGTTGCCCAAACCCATCAGCACCCTGACCTGGAGCAACGTGGTCGGACTGTCGCCACGGTTGGCAGAACAGGTGGGCGTGGGCAATGGCGATGGCGTCGAAGTGGCGCTTCCAGGGCAATTATTGCGCGGCGCGGCGTGGATCGAGCCGGGACAGGCCGATCAGGTGATTGCCCTGTACACCGGTTACGGGCGCAGCCATGCCGGGCGGGTCGGCAACGGGTTGGGTTATGCGGTACGGCCGATCCAGTCCTCGTCGGTGAGTGCCTCGGTACGCTCCAGTGGCGAGCGCCATACCCTGGCCGTGACCCAGACCCATCATCAATTACCGAGCGATGAAGCGCCGCCGATTCGCGTGGTGCAGCGCCAGGCGCCGCAATTGCCGGCGCAGCAGATTCCGGCCTCGCTCTATAGCCCGGTCGTTGACAGCGGCCCGCAGTGGGGCATGGTCATCGACCTAGACTTGTGTACTGGCTGCAATGCCTGCGTCACGGCGTGTCAGGCGGAAAACAACATCGCCGTGGTCGGTGCCGAGCAGGTGGCCAAAGGGCGCAACATGCACTGGCTGCGCATCGATCATTACTACCAGGGATCACTGGATGCGCCACGCTCGCGCTTCCAGCCATTGCCGTGCATGCACTGCGAACAGGCGCCGTGCGAAACCGGTTGCCCGGTGAATGCCACGGTACACAGCCGCGACGGCTTGAATCAGATGGTCTACAACCGCTGCATCGGCACCCGCACCTGCGCCTCGTATTGTCCGTACAAAGTACGGCGCTTCAACTGGCTGGACTGGAACGCCGACACCGCGCCCTCGATTCAGGCCCAGCGCAACCCCGACGTCACCGTGCGCGCCCGGGGCGTGATGGAAAAATGCACCTACTGCATTCAGCGCATCAGCGCCGCGCGCATCGAGGACAAACAGCAGGGCACCGACTTCGACACCACAAAAGTCGTCACCGCTTGCCAGCAAACCTGTCCGAGCCAGGCGATCCGCTTTGGTGACATCGCCGACGCCACCAGCGCGGTCAGCCATGCCCGCAAGGATCCACGTCATTACCGCTTGCTCGAAGCCCTCGGCACACGCCCTCGTACCACTTACCTGGCACGGATCGAGGAGGGGGGTGACGGCGATGAGGCCTGAACCGCTGCTGCACGATAGCGGGCATTTTCTGCCACGGGACCTCAGCGATCAGCAAGTGTCACGGCAGGTGTTCGGCCCCTTGCAGCAGTTTCCCCGGCGGGTGGCGTGGCGCTGGATGTTCGCAATTGCCATCACGCTGTTGCTGATGTATCTGGCTTCGGCCGCGGTACTGCTGGCCAACGGCGTGGGCATGTGGGGCAACAATCAGCCGGTGCACTGGGGCTTGGGTGTTCTCAACTACATCTGGTGGCTGGGCATCGGCCATGCCGGCACCTTTATCTCGGCTTTGCTGTTGCTGATCGAGCGGCCGTGGCGGCACACCCTCAATCGCCTGGCGGAGTTGATGACACTGATGGCGGTGATCTGCGCCGCGCTGTATCCGATCCTGCACCTGGGGCGGCCCTGGCTGTTTTACTGGATCCTGCCGTACCCCAATGAAATGGGCCTGTGGCCACAATTCAAGAGCCCGACGGCCTGGGACATGTTTGCGATCCTTTCGTACCTGACGGTGTCGCTGCTGTTTCTGCTGGTGGGAGCCATTCCTGATTTCGCCACGGCGCGAGATCGTGCCCAAGGTTCGCTGAGGCAAACGCTGTATGGCCTGATGGCGCTGGGTTGGCGCGGTTCGCAGCAGCATTGGGCGTTGTGGCGACGTACCATCCGGGTGCTGGCGATGCTGGCGATCCCGTTGGTGTTTGCCGTGTCCAGCGGCTATTCGTTCCTGCTGACCATGGGCCCGCAAAGCGGTTGGCATTCGACGCTGTTCCCGCCGTACTTTGTGGCCGGTGCGGTGTTTTCCGGTTTTGCCTTGGTGACGTTGCTCGCCATTGGCGTGCGCTGGTTGCTGCACATCGAAGCACTGATTACCTTGCGTCATCTGGACATGCTCGGACGCCTGCTGCTGGCCACCGGTTGGCTCACCGCCTATGGCTATCTGATGGATCTATTCATGCCGTTTTACAGCGGCGATTCCCATGAGATCGAAGTTCTGCTGACACGCCTGAGCGGCCCTCATGCCTGGAGTTTCTGGTTGGCCATGGTCTGCAACGTCGGCGTACTCCAGGCGTTGTGGTGGCGTTCGGTGCGTCAGCGTCCGGGCGTTTTGGCGGCGGTGGCGCTGGCGGTATTGGTGGGCATGTGGGCCGAGCGCTTCATGCTGGTGGTCCCGCCGCAGACCCGCGATTTTCTGGTCTCGACCTGGGGCGGCTACACCCCGACGCTTTGGGACTGGACACTGTTCATCGGCAGTTTCGGTGTGTTTCTGCTGCCCTACAGCCTGTTTTTGCGCTACGTGCCCATGGTCTCGGCGTTCGAGGTCAAGCAGGCGCTGCATCAGGAGCGCGGCGATGACTGAATCCGTAGGATTGCTGGCTGAATTCGATGCACCGCAAACGCTGGTTGAAGCCAGCCTGCACGCCTGGGCCATCGGCTACCGACAGCTCGATGCGTTCGCGCCGTTTCCGCTCGAGGCGCTGCAACCGCTGTTGAAACCCAAGGCTTCCAGGGTATCGGGCATGGCCTGCATCGGCGGATTGCTCGGCATCGGCCTGGCGCTGCTTATGCAGATCGGCTCGGTGTGGAGCTATCCGCTGAACGTCGGCGGCCGGCCGTTGATTGCCTTGCCGTTGCTGATGATGGTGACCTTTCTGTTCGCCGTGGTCGGGTCGGCGATGGCTGCGGTACTTACGCTGCTGATCAGCAGCCGCCTGCCACGTTTGCATCACCCGTTGTTTGGCGCAGAGGGTTTCGAACGGGCCAGTGACGATGGGTTTTTCCTGTTTATCGACGCCGGCGATCCATTGTTCGACGCGCAGGCTACTCGAGCCTGGCTGGCTGAGCGGGCGATCAGCGTGCACGAGGTGCAGCCATGAAGGTCTGGCCGTGGGCGCTGATAGTCGTTGTGCTGGGCAGCGGCTGCGATGACATGTCGCGTCAGGCGAAAATTGCGCAACAACGCCCCGGCGCCTTGTTCGAAAACGGCCTGAGTAGCCGACAACCTCCCGTCGGTACCGTCGCCCGAGGGCAACTGGAGCGTGAAGCGATTGTGCAGCAGCGTCCACCATTGACCGCTGCGTTGCTTGCCCGTGGCGAAGCGAGTTACCAGACGTTCTGTACTCCATGCCATGGCCTGAGCGGGCGAGGCAATGGTCTGGTGGTGAGCCGGGGTTTCCCGGCACCGCCGCCGTTGACCGAACCGCGATTGCTCGATGCCTCCGATGCTCAACTGATGCAGGTCATCGCTCAGGGCAAAGGCCTGATGTACGGCTATGAATCACGCATCCTGCCGGCGGAACGCTGGGCCATCGTTGCTCATGTGCGCTTGTTGCAGTTAAGCCAGCACGCGCCTCTGGAGCGTCTGCCAGCCGAGCTGCGTCAGGCGTTCGAGGAGAGTAACTGATGAGGCGGTTAGCGGGAACATTCGCCATTGGCGCCGTCGGCGTCATGCTGCTCGGGGTTTGGCAGCCGGCCTGGGTAGGCGCCGGGGCGTTGGCGGCCGCGGTCAACGGCAGCAACATTGTGTGGGGTTGCCTGCTGCTGGCGCTACTGACGCCCTTGATCAGTGGCCGCTGGCAAATGCTGCTGGCGCCGGGCAGCCGACTGGGGAGCAGCGCGGTGCTGCTGATTGTGCCGATGCTGGTGCCGGTGTTGCTCACCATGAACTGGCTGTATCCGTGGTTCCACCTCGACACGCCAGGGTTTCGCGGGCTGTGGCTGTCGCCGTGGTTTTTTGTGCTGCGCACGCTGCTTTACGCCGGGCTTGCGCTGGCTCTGCTGTGCTGGTCGCAGCGTCCGGATGCTGAACGCAGTGGTCCGGGGCTGATCCTGTATGGGCTGGTGGTCAGCCTGGCGGCGGTCGACTGGTTGATGTCATTGCAGTCGGGATTTGTGTCCAGCCTGTTCGGTGTGTTGCTGATCGCCCGGCAGTTGCTCGATGGCCTGGCGTTTGCCGGCCTCTGCGTGCTGTGTTGGAACCTTGTGCCGCTGCCGGCCCCACAGCGTCAGGTGCTGCGTGGATTGCTGATCGGTGCCTTGGCGTTCTGGGCCTACGTGCATTTCATGCAGTACCTGATTATCTGGTCGGTGAATCTTCAAGACGAAACCCAGTGGTATCGCGTACGCCAGGCAGGTGTCTGGGGCGCGCTCAGCGGGTTGCTGATGGCCGGGCAGGTGACGTGCCTGCTGGCGTTGGCCTCGCCTTGGGGCGCTCGGTCACAGGTTCTGATTTGGGGTTGCTCGGCGATTCTGCTGCTGGGCGGTGTCGAGTCGATCTGGATGAGCTTGCCGTCGATATTCCCCGACGTCGAAATCGGAGCCGGTCTGATGGCCGTGCTCTGCCAAGGGATTTACGGTCTTGGCCTGTGGGCATGGTGGCGTTGGCAATGGCAACGGAGGCGCCATGAAGTCTGAAAAACCGCTCGGCTACGAACCCGACACGGTCGACAGTGACACCGTCTGGAGCCTGGTGGCGCTGTTTCTGGCGGCGGTGCTGTTGTGCCTCACCGGCGTGGCCTGGTGGCTGATCAGCTATCAACATCGCGCAGAATCGCGGCAGCCACCCTTGAGCGCTCTGGAGCGTGAGCGGCTGCTGCCACCGGCCCCGCGCTTGCAATCCCAGCCTCGACAGGAGGGTGAACGCCAGCTTGCCGCCGAGCGTATTCACCTCGACAGCTTCGGCTGGGTCGACCGCGAGCGGCGCATCGTGCACCTGCCGCTGGAACACGCACGGCAAGTGCTGTTGGAGCAGGGTTGGCCAGCACCCGAGGACACCTCGCATGAACCGTGAACGGGTTTCGCTGGCGTTGGCGTTGCTATGGCTGATCACCGTTCAATACAGTGCCGCGCAAACGTTCGACCCGTTTTCCTCCGCCCCAATCGACACGGCCCAGGTCGGCCAGCGTTTGGCGCTGGATGCAAAATTTACCGATCAGCGCGGCCATTCGGTACGCCTCGGCGATTTGCTGGGCGGTCGGCCAACGCTGCTGGTGCCTTTGTATTACCGCTGCCCGAACGTCTGTGGCGCGGCGCTCTCGACCCTGTTCAGCCAATTGGCTATTCAGCCTTACCGCTTGGGCCGGGATTTTCAGGTGATTGCGTTCAGTTTCGATCCGCGGGAAGACAGCCATGCCGCCCGCGAAGAGCTCGCCAGATTGAGTCATCGTTGGCCGTCGCTGGCGGCTGAGCCAGCCTTGCATTTGCTGACCGGCGACGCCGGTGCGAGTCAGGCCCTGGCCCATTCACTGGGCTTCAGTTATCGCTTCGATGAGCAACAGCAACAATACGCGCATAGCTCGGCGGTGGCGGTGTTGACCGGCGATGGACGCCTGTCGCGCTGGCTCTATGGCCTCGGATATCAGGCCAGCGATGTGCGTCTGGCATTGACCGAAGCGGGGCAGGGCAAACTGGGCGCATTCAAGGAGCAGCTTCTGCTGCTGTGTTACCACTACGACCCGCAGAGCGGCACCTACAGCAGTCGGATCATCTTTTTGCTGCAAGTGGCGGGACTGGTGACGGTATCGGTATTGGGACTGTTCATTGTTCTGGCGGTGCGCCGCGATCGACAGGGGCAGCCATGAACGAACACTTCCTGCGCTTGTGGCCCGTGCAGGGCTCGGACTACGCCGCCTCGGTCGATTGGCTGGTGATCGGCTTCACCGGGATGATGGCGTTGTTTGTGGTGCCCGTGTTTGTCGCGCTATGGGTGTTTATCTGGCGCTATCGACGTGGGCGCGAGGCGAATCGGGATCATCGGGCGCAGAGCAATCTGCCGATCGAACTGGCCTGGATCATCTTGCCGTTCATTGGCTCGCTGGTGATTTTTCTGTTCTCGGCACGGCTGTTCTTTTTTGCGCGCACGCCTCCCGCCGATGCCCTGGAAATCCAGGTCACGGCGCGGCAATGGATGTGGAAGTTTCAGCATCAGGGCGGGCAGCGTGAGATCAACACCTTGCACGTCCCGGCAAGGCGCCCGGTGAGGCTGACGATGATTTCCGAAGACGTGATCCACAGCCTGTTTTTCCCCAGTTTGCGGATCAAGCAAGACGTGTTGCCGCAGCGTTACAGCATGCTCTGGTTCCAGGCCGAACACAGCGGCACCTATCAGGTGTATTGCGCCGAATACTGCGGCACCGACCATGCGGCGATGCTCGCCCGGCTGGTGGTGCTCGATCCGGGTGACTATCAGCAATGGCTGCAGAACAACGGCAGCGTCGCCGACCTGATCAGCCAAGGCGAGACCTTGTACCGCCAATACGGCTGCGGCAGTTGCCACGATTCCGGCAACGCGCCGTCCTTGGCCGGCGTATTCAATCGAACGGTGCGCCTGGCTGACGGCAGCCAGATCGTGGCGGACGACGTCTACCTGCGCGACAGCATTGTGTTGCCACAAAAACACCTGGTGACCGGTTACCTGCCGATCATGCCGACCTACAGCAACCTGTTGGACGAAGAGGCCGTGCAGCGCCTGGTGGCTTACCTGCGTTCTTTACCGACCACAGCTTCCGGGGAGCCGAAATGAGCGCTCCCGGCTATCTGCATCAACAAGGTTTGCTTTCGTGGTTTCTGACCCGCGATCACAAGCGCATCGCGGTGCTGTACATGGTCACGGTGACCTTCTTCTTTTTTGCCGGCGGGTTGGCCGCGACCCTGATCCGTCTCGAACTGGTCACCCCGCAAGGCGATCTGCTGACCGCCGACGGCTATAACCGAGCGTTTACCCTGCACGGGGTGATCATGGTCTGGTTCTTCCTGATTCCGTCGATCCCCAGCGTGTTCGGCAACTTCCTCGTGCCGATCATGATCGGAGCCCGGGACATGGCCTTTCCACGCCTGAATCTGTTCAGCTGGTACCTGCTGCTCGGCGGTGGCTTGTTCACATTGCTGGCGCTGCTGCTCGGCGGGGTCGACACCGGCTGGACGTTCTACACGCCGCTGTCGACGATGTTCAGCAACGGCCACGTGGTGGCAGTGATCTGCGGTGTGTTCATCGCCGGGTTTTCCTCGATCTTCACCGGCATCAACATCATCGCCACCGTGCACACGTTGCGCGCGCCGGGCATGACCTGGATGCGTCTGCCGTTGTTCATCTGGGCGATCTACGCCACCTCGATCATTCTGGTATTGGCGACGCCGGTGCTGGCGATCACCTTGTTACTGTTGCTCGCCGAGCACGTGTTCAACATTGGCGTATTCGACCCGCGCCTGGGCGGTGATCCGTTGCTGTTCCAGCACCTGTTCTGGTTCTACAGCCATCCGGCGGTGTACATCATGATCCTGCCCGCGATGGGTGTGGTCAGCGAACTGATCACGGCGGCGGGGCACAAGCGCATCTTCGGTTATCGTTTTGTCGCCGGGTCCAGCGTGGCGATCGCGATCATCGGTTTTCTGGTCTGGGGTCATCATATGTTTGTCGCCGGGCAGTCGATGTATGCCAGCCTGGTGTTTTCGCTGCTGAGTTTCATGGTGTCGATTCCGTCGGCGATCAAGGCCTACAACTGGAGCGCGACCCTGTACAAAAGCGACCTGACTTTGCATGCGCCTTTTCTGTTTGCCCTGACCTTTATCGGGCTGTTCATTATCGGGGGGGTGACCGGCTTGTTCCTGGCATTGCTCGCCGCCGACCTGCATGCCCATGACACGTATTTTGTGGTCGCGCATTTCCACTTCATCATGGTCGGTGCGGCGGTGGCCGGCTACTTTGGTGCGTTGCATTTCTGGTGGCCGAAAATCACCGGACGCCTGTATTCGCAGCTGTGGGGCAAGATCACCGCGGTGCTGGTTTTTTGCGGCTTCAACCTGACGTTCTTTCCGCAATTCCTGCTCGGGTATCTGGGCATGCCCCGGCGTTATCACAGCTATGACCCGGATTTTCAGTTCCTCAACGTCCTGTCATCGGCCGGGGCCTCGATTCTGGCGCTGGCCTACGTGTTGCCGTTCTTTTATCTGCTGGGCTCCTTGCGCTGGGGCGAGCGGGCGCCAATGAATCCCTGGGAGGCGGCGGGCCTGGAGTGGCGCGTGCCGTCACCACCGCCGTCGCACAATTTCGAGGTGCCGGTGACGGTGGATTTCGAAGCCTATGATTATTCTCCCGAGGCGCGCCGTGATCCGGTCTGACGAGAGGCCAGCCGAGCCCTTCGTGGCCTGGGCGCAGCAGCGTGAGGCCGCGAGGCTGGGCATGTGGCTGTTCTTGGCCACCGAAGTGATGATGTTCGGCAGCCTGATTCTGGTGGCATGGATTTACCAGCTGCAGCACCCCGACGGTGTGGCGCAAGCGGTGGCGGTTTTGCACTGGCAACTGGCAGCGGCCAACACCTTCATGTTGTTGACCAGCAGTTTGCTGATGACCCTGGCGCTGGCGGCTCGCACGTCGCGGTATGCGCGGCGTCTGCGCCGCTGCTTGCTGGGGGCGACTCTGTCGGGGGTACTGTTTCTGATGTGCAAAGGCGTCGAATACGGTCTTGAATACCGCGAAGGACTGCTGCCAGGATTCGCCGTCGACTCACCGCTGCATCTACCGTCCGCGCGTCTGTTCATGAACCTGTATTTCATCGCCACGGCGCTGCACGCCATGCACGTACTGGTGGCGGTCGGTTTGGGGCTGTGGCTTTACGTACGACTCGCGCCAGACAAGCTGCTGAATCGTGGGACACGCACACGTCTGGAAATGGTCACCCTGTACTGGCATCTGGTGGACGGGATCTGGATTCTGCTATTTCCAACCCTCTACCTGGCAGGGCGCTGAGAATGAGCACGGCGAACGCGTTGAAAGTCTACGTCGGCTTGCTCCTGCTTCTGGCAGCAGAAGTGTTGACCGCACTGTTGTGGCCGCGCAACAGCAGCCTGATCATGCTCGCCGCTGCCGGGCAATTTTTGCTGCTGCTGATATTTTACCTGGGCCTTTATCGCCATCAGGGTTGGGTGCGGCTGTTTGGTTGGCTGTATCTGCTGTGGTTGCTGATGATGATGCTGTTCATCCTCGGTGAGGCAGCGACCCGTTGAGGTCGGATTTTGTCATTCATTTCCCGGCCGAAACCTGCGGCGGATGGGCTGAGTGGTCAACTGCAAAGAGATGGGCAGGGTATTGCTCCATGATCAATCGCAAGTGTTCGATAGCTTCCAGGTATTTAAGATCGGCCTGGCGTCTTTTCCTTTGATACTGGGTGAACTTTTCCGCGTCCATGTTGGGCTGATCGAGAAGATCAAGGGCGGCATGGCTCAAGTGATAGGCGTCGCTGAACAGTTGTTGGTTACGTTCAAGCGCCAGATTCAGGCAGGCTATCGCTTGATCGGAAGTCATCGTACCGTTCATTGTTGCGACCTCTTTTATGGGGATTCCTGGAGTTGGAGTAATGCCTGGCGCCGGTGAAAAACGGTGGGAGCCTTTCAAGAAAAACGGTCGACGACTATCTGCCGCGACGCCACACCTTGAGGTAATCCACGCTGAAGGTGGAGGGCAGGTCGGCGTCATCGACTACGCCGAACCACTGCCACATGGCCTCGCTGTCAAAGAGGATATACATGGGGAAGAACCAGTGGGTGTTCTTTGCCTCGCGCACCAGTACGCCGTCGACGTACCAACGCAATGTGTCGGGCTGCCAGTCAAAACCGTAGACATGGAAGTCACTGGCCAGCCGCCATGGGCTGACCCAACTGCTGCCATCGCTCAAATGTTCGGTACTGTGCGGCGTAGCCCAAACGTGGGCATTCATGTTGTAGCGACGGTCGAAGGTGCCATTTTTGGTTTTGCCACCGATTTCGAAAATGTCGATTTCCGTGGCATTGTCGGCAAGCCCCGTAAACGCGAGCCAGAAGGCGCTGGAGCCGGCCGAGTCCATCGGTTTGGCGCGGGCTTCGTAGTAGCCGTAAAAACTGCGCTCAATCGTTCGCACCATCGCCGAGCTGTAATCTTCAAAGCCGAGTTTTACGTACTTTTGCGGCAAGGTTTGCTTGCGGAAAACGATGTTCAGATGGCCATCGCTCAGGTAAGCGTTGTCTGGCATGAACAGCGCCGGTTTGCGCCCGAGCGAGTCGGTGCCCGTGGCGTTGTTGACGTGCCAGCGGCTGGGGGCAAGGGTCGCGCCATCGAAATCGTCTGAGAATTGTGTGTCCAGCCTCCATTGGCCGGCATTGCCCTGATCGGACAGCGGCAGTCCGGTGTTGGTCCGTTCCGGTATCGTTCCCAGCGGGCCGACGCGGGTCCAGGAATTGGCAGCCTTGGGAAGGGCGACGGACCATTTGTCCGCCAGGTACTTAAATACACGCTGCCGTTCTTCCAGGGAGGCGAGGTGCCGGTCGTACATCAGTATTTCGGCGATGTCGCCGCGCAAATGTTCGACGCTGCCGACTACGTTGCGCCCCACCGCGTACGGGCCGATGGGCACGTCGTTGAGTTCCAGGACGAAGAGGGCCGGATCGTAGGCGGTGCGCTGTTGCACGCTGATCGCGAAGTTCGGTGGCACGTTGTCGTTATCGGCGATTATCGGGCGCGAACTGAACAGTCGCTGCCAGGTCTCGCCGCCGCTTTGCTCGTTTAGCCTGCGTGACACGATCAATAGGGTTACCGGGCCTTTTGCCGTACGAATGGCCTTGCCAAGGAAGGCTGAAGTACCACTCAAGCGCACCACCGGATGGCCATTCATGGCGTCCTCTACACGCTGCGGCAGTGCGGCGTCTGCGCCATTGTCTACGGTAACGTCATTGGCTTCGCCGGACTTGTCGTGCCACCGCAGGAGGTGGTTCTGGGTATCGAGGGTCATCGTCGACGCGTCGGTGGCGTCGAGCCACAGCACCAGGCCGTTGCCCTGCGGCGGGGGAGTGCCTCCCAAGGCGTTGCAAACGACCGATAGCAAGGCCACCCAAACAATGAACCTGCTCATATCCATTGCTTCAACGCAGCCGATTCCGCCAATCCGGGTGGGGAGCGGTACCCATGCGGATTACACAATTGCCATCGCCAAGTGTCGATGATCATTTGCATCAGGTCGCGCTGTGCGTACCAGCCTAGCTCACGCCCGGCCTTGGTGGGGTCGGCCCAGCATTCGGCGATATCGCCATCGCGGCGCGGTGCGAACCGGAAGGGGATGGTAATACCGGTAATGTTCTCGAAGCTGTGGATGATCTGCAGCACGCTATGGCCAATGCCTGTTCCCAGGTTCCAGACGTGGATGCCGTTTGTGTTCTGCAACGCCCGCAACGCTTTGAGATGGCCATCGGCAACGTCGAGCACATGGACGTAATCGCGCACGCACGTTCCGTCGACAGTGGGATAGTCGTTGCCGTACACCATGAGTTCGGGCATTTGCCTCATCGCGACCCGTGTCAGGCAAGGCAGCAGGTTGTTGGGCCTGCCATTGGGGTTTTCTCCGATCAGCCCGCTTGCGTGAGCACCAATCGGGTTGAAGTAGCGCAACACCGCAATGCTCCATTGTGGGTCGGACAGGCACAGGTCGGTGAGCAACTCTTCGATCAGCAGCTTGGTGCGGCCGTAGGGATTGATCGGTTTGCCTGCGCCCAGGTCTTCGATGAGCGGTATCTGCCGGGGGGCGCCATACACGGTGGCCGACGAGCTGAACACCAGTTTGAAGACCTCAAACCGGGCCATCGCATGGCAGAGGTTGAGCGTGCCGATCACATTGTTGGCGTAATAATCCAGCGGCTTGTGAACGCTTTCCTCGACGGATTTGAGGCCGGCAAAATGCATCACGGCATCGATGTCGTAGCGGCTGAAAATATCGTCGAGCAGGTGGCTATCGCGAATATCGCCTTCAATGAAGTCGATTCGCTTGCCCGTCAGATACTCCAGGCGCGTGAGCGATTCGCGGCAGCTGTTACACAGGTTATCGAGGACCAGCACCTGTCGACCGGCGTCAATCAGGGTCAGGGTGGTATGGGAGCCGATGTAGCCGGCCCCGCCGGTAATCAACGTGGTTTTGTGCATGATGAGGCGTTCCTGTCACAAGGAAATTGCACGAGTCAGGAGAATGTGTCCGGGAAGGGAAAAGGTTGTCGGGTGCGTTCACTCAGCGGGTGGTGAAAACCGATTTGAATTCTTGCGGCCAGCGCGGATGCATCACGCTATACGCCACGGCATAACTCAGCGCGCCAACCACGATGCTGTAGATCAGGTGCAAGTAGCCCTGAACACCCAGGCGGGGAGAAACCATCAGGACGATCGCTGCCATGACGAACGAAGCAATCACGCTGCGATAGTTGGTTTCGAAAAATCGCCGCCAGCCATAGCCGATTGCACTGTTCAAGCCGCGGATTTGCAGTGGCGTGATGATCGCCATCCGGACCAGCAGGGCGAGGGCGGCGGCCATGCCGCCATAGAGGCTGCCGAAGCCATAGACCAGCGCCAGTGCCAATACGGTGGTTGCCACTTCGGCCTTGATGGTCAGGTGGCTGCAATTGACCGCGACCAGTGCGGTCGTGGCGTACATGGCGGTATTACCGATGGCTGCCGTGACCGCAAGCACTTGCAGCAGCACAATAGCGTCGGTCCATTTGGCGCCGAAGATCAACAGAATCAACTCGTGCGCCGTGAGTGCGATGCCGATGAACAGGGGCGTCAGCAGGAAGCAGCTGACGGCGGTCGAATCGCTGATGATCGCGCGCAACCGCGATGGATCGGCGCTGCGTCGGGCAAACACCGGCAGCGCATAGCTGATCAGGCCGTGATAGATCGCCGTGCGCGGCAGATCGATGATGCGCATCGCCATGTTGAACATGCCAACCGCGTTGGTGCCGGCCGTCATGCCCAGGATGACGGTGACCCCGCGCTGTAGCGTTTGCGAACTCAGCGCATTGACCGCAACCGGTGCGCCGGCCCTCAACAGTTCGCGCAACAGCGGGCCGTCAATGTAAAAGGCAATGCGGCGCGGGTCTGCGCGCATCAATACGATAATGGACACGAACTCCATGATCAGCGCCTGAGCAATGACCGCCCAGGCGCCCAATCCCCAGAGCGCGACAGCGATGCCGCCCACGCCACCACACACCTTGCCCAGCAGCGTACGCGACGCCAGCATCTTGAAGTTGCCGCTACGGCGCATTTGCGCCACATAGACCCGCGCCATCATGGTGAACAGGATCTTTACCGAGGCCACCGCCGTCATCCATTGCAGCATCGGGTCAGGCGTGTACAGCATCGCCGCGCCCGAGATGACGACGATGGACGCCAGGCTGACGAGTACCGACGCCCAGAAGGCTGTGGCGATGTGTTTGTCTTCCAGCCGCTCGAGTCGTACCAGCGGGTCTTCCAGAACCGAGGAATACATCATGCCGATCAACTCGACGATGGCAATGATGACCGTGCCCACACCCAACTCTGTGGGCGAGAGCAGCCTGGCATACGCGACAAAGGTAATCATCGACAGGAAAATCAGGCCGAATTTCTCGGTGAAAATCCAGATCAATTTAACCAGACGGTGATTGGCCATGGCGGATACCGGCTCAATGAGCGGTGGTTGACGCAGCTGCCTTGCGCAATGACTGGAGGCATGCATAGAGCAAGCGCAAGGTCGGTTTGCCGTTCCTGAAGATCAGCGTTTGCCAGGAATATTCCAGCATTCGCCGGTACACATCGATCACCTGGGCATGCTCGCCTCTGCGGGAAAACAGTTCGAGAAAGTCGGAGTGGGCGCCCAGCGCGAAATCGATCCGTTGCTGCTTGCTCAACCGCGGGCCAAATTGGTCGAGGAACGCTTCGATGAACCTGATTTTGGACGGGTAGTACCTTGTCGGTTGCGCGGTCATGTTGCCGCTGTTGACCATGCGCTGCAGCAGCACCTCTGGCACCGTGTGAACCTCCCAGTGTTCGGCGATCCGGGTCCACATGAAGCGGTCTTCGGAGTAACGCAGGCTGGGATTGAAGCCGCCGAGTTGCATGATCACGTCACGTCTGGCCATCGCGGAGGACACGCCATTGAGAACGTTGGCGCGGATGAAATCGTCGAAATGCCTGCCGTTTTTTTGCCGGTTTTCCAGTATTCGCGTTCCGTCGCTGTAGTCGTTGTGCACGTAGCAATCTATCAGCGCCACCGGCCGTCCCTGACGACTCAGTTCCTCAAACAGTGCCAGTTGTCGCTCCAGCTTTTGCGGATACCATCGGTCATCGGCATCGAGAAACGCCACATAGGTCTCTTCAGTGTGCTGCAGTCCGTGGTTGCGGGCGCTGGCCTGGCCTTCGTTGGCTTGATGCAACAGCGTCAGGCGAAACGGCGCCGCGAAGTCCTTGACGCGTTGTGGCCCATCATCGGTGGAACCATCGTCGATGACGATGACGTGATCGGGCAGTCGGGTTTGCCCGGCCACGGACGCCAGTGTTTGCTCGATGCTGTCGGCGCCGTTGTACATCGCGATCACGACGCATACCGTAGGGCGTGAAGAGGGGGCTTGGTCTGGCATGGTTATTTCTCCTTCTGTTACGCATTGGCTGAGTCGCGTGGTAATGCCTTGCCAGGCGGACGCTGACCCAGGGTTGGTCGTGACCACTCGGGGTATGTCGCGTGATGATGCCGCAAGGACAGGGCGAGGACGCAGAACACCAGAAACTCTGCAGAGCGGTAGTTGGGAACGACATACGCCACATAGTTGGTGAGCATGAACGCTGCGATGATCACCATTGCGCTGGCGTGAAACCGCGCCGACTGATCCGCTACCACGGCCCGGTAGTGTTTGATCAACGCCTCGATCAGCATCAGCACCAGCGCTGTCAGCTGGATGACACCGCCGTTGAGCAAGGTCTCTATGTAGCCGCTGTGGGCATTGCCGATGTAACCCCAGCGGTTGATGAATGTCTCGGCGCCCGGGCTGGACCAGAAAGCGCCGAAGCCGTAACCCTTGAGGAATTCGGCGTCGATCAGCGGTGTGAGCAACTCCCAGATCAGCGTGCGGTCGGTGAGTGATGCGTCACGCCCCATCAGTTCCAGCAGCAGGGTGTAATTGCCGTATAGAAACAGGCAGATCAGCACATAGATGAATGTGGTAGCGAGGAATGCTGTCAGTGAGCGGTTGATGTGCAAGCGGATCAGCGTGAGGAAGTACCAATAGCTCACGGTGCCGGCAATAATCAGTGCGATTGCCGTGGCAGATTGGGCCAGCGCAATCGCGATCAGTGAGAATAACGAGTAGACGATGGCCCAAGGATTGCGCTGACGGATCATCGGCAGCAGTAACAGAATGGCGATCGCGTTGATCCGGGCCGCGGCATTTTTTTCCGGGAAAATCCCCTTGAACGCACCGTCACGAATGCCGCCATCAATGAAAACGATGTCGGGCCTTATCAGCGCGAATATCAAACCGAACAGCGCTATTGCGCCGATGGTGCAGCCGAGCATGAAAGCAATTTTCTCGAGGCTGTAGTTGTAGGCAATGAAACCGGCAAAGAACACCACGCTGATCAGCGCCACAAACCGTTTGAAACTCAACATCGGGTCGTAGGACCAACTGATCGATACGGCCAGGCTAAGCATGAATATCAGCAGGAAGGCGTTGTTCCTGTAAAAGCTTTTGCTGATGAAGACCTTGTTGCGGATGAAGAAGAACAACGGAACCAGCAGGGTGATCAGGCCGCAGATCTGGTTGACCACGTTGCCTTCGAGGTCTTTTTCGGCGGCACCCAGATTCGATGTATCGGTCAACCCGAAAAAAAATCCGATGACCTGGGTATAGAACAGCACGCCGAACAATGTGAAAGCGTCGCGCAGGGTGGTGTACCTGACTTCCAGTTTGTTCATCACGATTGGCTCCCTAGGGGGCGTTCTCAATGAGTTTCCCCGCCGCGTTGTCGTGTTAGAACGGCATGGGTATCTACATAGCTCTTGGGCTTTTGTAGGAGCGAGGCTTGCCCGCGAAGGCTGTATGCCAGGCGGTTTGTTTTTTTGATGGTGTACATATCCATTGCTGCGGTAACGGCCACTTATGGTTTCGTTTTTACAACGAGTCACTTTGGAAAAGCCCCAAAGTAACCAAAGGGCTTCTGCCCCGCCATTCGGTGCCTCGCCTAGGCTCGGCATGCCCTCACTCCGGCATTGCTCCGGGGGCCCGCCGCCATCGGCCATCCATGGCCGGGGGCGGCTACCGCGGCATCCTTGCCGCGGTGCCCCCTACGCAACGCCTGCGTTCGGCCTCTGGGAAGGGGGCGGCAGATCCAAAGCCAAGGCCAAAGCAACAGCAGAAGCAGAAGCCAACATCAAAAGATCGCAGCCTCGCTTCGCTCGACAGCTCCTACAGTCAGGCCGAGCGTTAGCTCGCCTGCAGCTTTTGATCTTGATGCACCGCCCCCTCGAGAGGCCGAGTGGAGGTTCTGCGCAGTGGGCAACCCGGCATGGATGCCGGGTTAGCCGCGCACGGCCATGGATGGCCGATCGCGGCGGGCCCACGGAGCGGGACCGGAGCGAGAGCATGCCGAGCCTGGGCGAGGCACCGAACGAAAGGGGCAGAAGCGCTTTGGTTACTTTGGCGCTTTTCCAAAGTGACCCGCTGTAAGAGCGGAACCAATAGCCGCTATGACCGCAGCAACGGATATGTACCCCCTCAAAATCGGCCTTCCCCTGCACAGCACCAGCCCCGGCGCGGAACTAGTTCAAAACGCCCCCTAGCAAGGCATCGAGATAGGTCTTGGCCGCGCAGGCACTCACGAAACGGGCAGCGGCATCGATGCGCGCCTGGCGGTTTGCATCACGCGGCAATGTCAGTTCCACGGTGATCGCCCGGGCCAGTGCGTCAGGGTCGTCGACCGCCACCAGCGGGGCGATCGCGCCATTGTCGAGAATTTCTTGCGGGCCATAGGGGCAGCGGGTCGATACCACCGGAGTGCCCGTGGACAGGGCCTCGACCAGCGCGTTGGGACTGCCCTCGAAACGCGACGACAGCACAAAGCAATCGGCCGCTGCCACCTCGGCCAATGGATCGTTGGTATAGCCCGGCAGATCGAAGCGGTCGGCCACGCCCAGGGTGACGGCCTGCTCGAGCAATTCGGCTCTGAGCGCGCCTTCGCCGAAGATGATCAATCGAACAGTGGGATCGGCTAATCGGGCAAAGGCATCGAGCAATACGTCAAAGCCTTTTTGCTGTGCCAGACGACCTACGGCGACAATCACCGGGGCGGTTTTTTTCGACAGCCAGCGATGGTTTGGACGTCCCGGCGCCTTGTCGCGAAAATCGTTGTCGAGCACCGGGTTGTCAGCGATGGTGACATCCTGCGGACGCGTGATGGTGGTGTCGACCAGGTCCTGAGCAACACCGCGCGAGACGCAAATCACCGGATTGGGAATGAGCCGATACAGCAGCGGTGCCAACAGATAGGCGATACGCACCATCAATGCCGGATTGACGTGCCTGTCATGGGAAAACGCGTTGCGTTCGCTGACATGCAGGCACGCCAGCGTACCTGACAGCGCAGCCGCGGCGATGGCTACGACATTGACATGGGTGAGGGCGGCCAGTTGTGCGTCAAAGCGATTGTGACGAAGAAAGCGTGCCAGCGCCGGAACGGCTCTGGCGCTGCGCGCACTATGCAACTGCACCTGTTTGACCCGGGGGTCGAGGTATGCCGAGTTCACACCTGTGCCGGTGAGCATCAACAAGGTCACGTCATTGCCTGCCTCAGTCAGCGCACCGGCAAGCCGCGCCATCATTTTTTCGGCGCCGCCGCCATTCAAGTCCTGCAGAATAATCAGCAGCCTTTTCATTGATTCCAAACCTGGTAGTACGCTTGCGCGGCGTGTTGACTGGTGTACTGCCGAACGGCTTCAGCGGCCATTTCCCCGCGTGGCGTCGCCTGGCTGTGCGAGAGCAGGCTGCGCAACATCCCTTCGGCCAGCGCCGGTACATCATTGACCTTGACCAGCTCGCCAAGGCGGCCGTTATCAAGCAGTTCCCGGGGCCCGGTTTCACAGTCGCAGGCCAACACCGGGGTGCCCAACGCCAGGGCTTCGATCAGCACGGTCGGCAAGCCCTCATGAAACGAACTCAGAATCAGCAGTCTCGCCTGCCTGATAAACGGGTAGGGATTGCTCAGGAAACCGGTGAAATGCACACGGTCCTCGATGCCCAGGCGGCTGGCCTGTGAAATCAGCGCGGCGTGTTGCGGGCCATCGCCGATGATCACCAGATCCGGCAGCGCAGCACGGCGCAAGGCCAGGGCATAGGCATCGAGCAGCAGGTGGAAACCTTTCGGTTCTATCAGCCGTCCCACTGCCAGCCAAAACTGCGCAGGCAAACCGGTGAACATGGGCGTCTGGGCGGCGCTGAGCAGCTGTTCAGTCACCACGGCATTGGGGCAATAACGAATGCGTTCGCGACCCCAGGGCACCAGGTCAGAGAGGGACTGGCGCAAGCCGTTGGAAACCGTCACTACCTGGCCGTTGCCGCAGAGGTACAACGCATAGAGCAGGCGCAGGGTGGCGGGGCTGATTTTTTGTTCACCGCAATCCAGTGCTGCATGACGGCTATAGATGACCTTGCAGGGGCTACCCAAGGTGGCAAACCAGGTGCAGAGGTTGGCTTGTTCTTTGGCGGCGATGAGGTGAGTCACTTGTTCGCGACGAATAATGCGGCGCAGCAACACGATGGACTTGAGCAGACCGACGATTCCATTGCCGCCGCCATTGAGCGTGGCCGTTCCTTCATCGTCTGGCGTGTCGCCATTCATGACGAAATAACTGACACGCTGACCATCTTTCAGAAACTGTCTGGCCAGGCGTTGCTGGACACGCTCGAGGCCACCATCGGGCTTGAAGTCCTTGAGGGTGAACAGGATATGCATGGTCGCGGCTCGGTACTGGAATGTTCAGGGATAAGTGATATTGATGATCACTTTTCGCCGGATGATCATCACCAACAGATGAACAAAATTGGTCGGGTAATCGATCAGGTAACGTTTGATGGTGTGCGGTTCGCGGTACATCCGATAGAACGCGCGCAGATGCAGGCGGTTGATCAGTTCAGGGTAATAATCATGCGTCGCCGTGGCTTCCTGGCGAATGAAACCGCCACAGGTGAATGCCACACCGTTGAAACCGGCACGCAGGGCATCCTGCTCGAACTGCTCCTGAAGCCCGGCGCCCAGGCCAACGATCAGGATGTTCGCTTCACTGCGGCAGATGTCTGCCAGGATGCACGGGGCCTGCGCTGCATCGAAATAGCCATTGTGATGCCCGGCAATCATCAGCGCCGGATAGCGAGCCCTGATCTTATCGAGGAACAGGTCCAGTTCGGCTTGCCGGGCACCGACAAAGTAGAGGCGCTTGCCGTTTTTCTCGGCATAACTGAACACAGAATCGGCGATGGACGTGAAGTCAAAGCTGACCCGGCCGATCGTGCGCCCGGTGATGCGCGACATGAAGGTCGACATCAGCATGCCGTCGCAAAAATAGGCGATGGACGTCGGGGGGCGATCGAGCAGACCGCCGACGGACGCAAAATTGATGAAGGAAAATGCCTTGTTGGCGTCCAGCAGATTGGGTGCGTAATGCCCGATTAATTCCAGGTCGATCATTGACTGAGCCCCAGGGTCACCGACCCTATCAATAGATGTCTTTTGAGAACAACGTAAAAGGCGTCTTGACCAGAATCTTGATGTCCAGCCACAGCGACCACTGATTGATGTAGTTGAGGTCCTGGGCGACGCGTTGCTGCATTTTTTCCAGCGTCTGGGTTTCACCTCGATGCCCGGTGATCTGGGCCAGTCCGGTGATGCCTGGCTTGAGGCGATGACGGGCCATGTAGGCGCGGACTTTGCCGGTGTAGTAAATGTTGTGGGTAACGGCGTGCGGTCGCGGGCCGACCAGGGCCATTTCGCCGAAGAGCACGTTGAACAGTTGCGGTAGTTCATCAATGGAACTACGGCGCAAAAACCGCCCAAGCGGGGTGATGCGCTCATCATCGCGGGTGGCCTGACGCACTTCACTGTCGTCATGCACACGCATCGTCCGGAACTTCCAGACCTTGATCACCTCAGCGTTGCAGCCGTAGCGATTTTGTTTGAACAGCACCGGGCCGGGGGAAGACAGCTTCACGGCGGCCGCCACGATCAGCAGCAAGGGGCTGAGCACGATAATGCCCATGGCCGCCAGGCTACGTTCGAACAGTTCTTTGCAGAGCAGGCTGCCGGGGTGCGAACTGATCAGGCTTTCATTGAGGTAGATGGCGGGCATTCGCTCTATTTCCGAGATCGAATGATTGAGCAGCACCATGCTGCCGAAATCCGGGATCCAGACCACGTCGACATTCACGTCCAGAAGATCGATGTAGAGCGCCTCGATGATGGCGGCTTGGGCCATCGGCAAAACGATATAGACGCGGCGTACGTGCAGGCGGGTGATGATTTCGCGAACTTCGTCGATACGTCCCAGCAGCGGCAGAACGCTCGGGGCCGGGCCGGTATGGTCGGCGGTTGCGATAAAACCCAGCAGCGGTACGCGATTGCGTCTGGACAGTTTTCTGGCCAGCGTATGTGCGGTCGGACAGGTCCCGATGATCACCGCGCGGCGCTCATTGCAGAGCTTTTGCGAATACAGTCGGGCCAGGTAATGCAGGGGCAAAAAGCTCGCCGCCTGGATCAGGTAACCCAATACGGCCCAGACAATGATCACCTGACGGGAGAAAATCACGCTGGTCTGGGTGACGAAAGCAATGCTGATCAGCACGGCCAGCAAGATCATCCAGGCCGCCAGCAGCCGAGCGAGCCCTGACAACCATTCATGGCGTTTGTGGTAAACCTGCATGACGCTGTAGATCGGCACCGAACCGAGCACGGTGAGAATCATCAGCACACGGTATTCACTGGTCAGGCTGCCAACGCGCCAATACACCAGCAACATCAGTAGCAGGTTGACCAGCGTGAGCGCGCACAGCCATTGGCCCCAGAAGGTCAGACCTCGGCGGCGCGTCATTTGAGCGGTGTAAAGAGATGTCATCGGCGTAACCTCCGGGCATGGGTTGGACATCGGCGGCAATTGCACGCCCTCGTTCCCGCACGCTGGTATAGCTCGACTGGGATGAAGCAGTTTTCAGTAGATGTTTGAAAGGGACTACGGGTGAGGCAGGCGCAAGGTTCTACCTGGGCAAGTAGTCATAGTTCTGGAACGTATCGGAATGGCTGTAGCCTTGTTTGCGGGCCTTGCTCAGATCAACCTGGTTAAGTACCACACCGAACACCGGCGCATGGCACTGCTGCAGGTTCGCAAGGCACTTCTGTACCTCGCTGACAGGCGTGCTTTCGGCCTTGATCACGTAGATTACCGCGTCCGAGTGCTTGGCCAGCAACAGCGCATCGCTGACCATTTGTGCCGGCGGGGAATCGATGATGATGCGTTGATACCGCGACTTCAGCGCCTCAAGCATCGGGGCCAGGCGCGTCGAACCGAGCAGATCCAGCGGTGGTGGCGACAGTTTTCCGGCCGGCAGCATGTCGAGGTTGCCGACAGAACGGATACAGTCCTCCAGCCGCGCAGTACCCGCCAGCACGTTGGCCAATCCCGGGCTGTCTGCCGGGAAATCGAAGTTGAGCGAAAGGCTGGGTCTGCGCATATCGGCGTCGATCAACAGGACACGCTCCAGCTTGGCCAGTGAGTAGGCCAGGTTGTTGGCGACGGTGCTTTTGCCTTCCTCGGCCATGGTCGAGGCCACAAGTACCACCTGTGACGGCATGTCGCCGCCGTGCAGCATCAACCAGGTGCGCAGGTTGCGAATGGTCTCGCAAAAGCGCGGATGGTCGTTGTCATCGAACAGTCGCGCGAGTTGCCGGCGGCTTCTCCTCGTGACCAGCGGCACGACGCTGAGAAGGGGAACGTCAAGCGTGCTTTCAATGGCTTCGTCGCTCGTGAAGGTTCTGTTCAGGGTTTCGGACAACAATGCCAGCGCTACCCCGATCAGCGCAGCCACGACAGCGACAATCGCCAGAATCAGCTTTTTACGTGGCTTGCTGGGTTCCAGAGGAACAATTGCAGGGTCGACGATGCGCGCCTTGGTGGAGTCCATGTCTGAGGTGGCCGCGGTTTCTTTCAAACGGGTGATAAAGGTTTCATACAACGCGCGGCTGCTGTCGACTTCACGCTGGAACTCACGCAGTTGAAATTCCTTGCGCGAAATATCCTGTAGCTGCGCCTTGTTGCTGTTGAAGGATTTACGCAGTGAGTTTTCATTGGCTTGTGATAACTGATATTCACGTTCGATACCGGCAACCACTTGCTGGACCTGCAAGCGCAAACTGTCGGTAGCCGTCCGCAACTCGGCACGGGCGGCCGCAAGGGTCGGATGTTTTGGACCGTAGCGCCCGGACAGCTCCTCGACCTTGGCTTGGGCCTTGGCCCGCTGGGCCTGGAATTTCTGCACCAAAGGGTTACTCAAGACCGCCGGCACACTGGAAAGCTTGCTCAGGTTGCCGTTGCTCAGGGCCTGTACCTGGCGGTACTGGCTCTCGGCCTCTGCCAGATTACGACGGGCATCGATCATGCGATTTCCGGTCAATTCCAGTTCATTGGCGCTGATGGTGGCGACACCACCGACGTCGACCAGGCCTTGTGCTTCCCGGTAAGCCTGAAGTTTGTCTTCGGCGCTGCGCAGGTTGTTGCGCAACTCGATCAGGCGTGTGTTCATCCAGCTGGCGTTGGTCAACGACGACTTCAGGCTGTTATCGAGCTGGCTGTCGATGAAACCCTGGGCAATCGCATTGGCAGTAGCGGCCGCCAAACCAGGGTCGGGCAGCTCCACTTCTATTTTGATCAGCTGGCTCTTGCCGACGAATTTGACGCGGGTCCGCCGCATGAGGTTCTGTGTGACCTGATTGAACACCTCGGCCTCGGAGGGCACCACCTGCATCGGCGCCAAACGGCCCAGTACTGGCAGCCATTGACCAAGTTCAAGCGTTGCCAACCATTTGCGCGGCGCAAACCATGACTGCGGTTGCTGGCGTGGATCAGTCACCGGGTGCGTGGTCAGGTTCAGCTTTTTGACGGCGCGTTCAGCGAGATCGCGCGATTGCAGGAGCGCCAATTGCGTATGCAAATAATCGACGGTACCGGCGCTCGAGTCCGTGACTTGCTGAAAGGCCAACAACGGTGGCGTTTTCTCTTTGATCAGTAACGTGGTGCTGCCGATGTACTGCGAAGGAATGAACGACAGCGTAACCACCGCCAACACACAGCCAAACACTACCCACCAGCAGATTTTCCAATGGGCGCGCCAGATCACCCTCCAGTATTTGAGCAGGTCAATGGTGTCCTTTTCCTCGCTGTACTGCTGATATTGCGGCACATGCGGCTGGATCGGACGTTCGACATATACGCTAGGGCTGTTGTCCATGATTAGAAAAAGCCTTGTGCAATGGAGATAGTGTCACCGGGGCCGATGGCAGTGCTGCGCGTGATCTTGTCGGTCAGCGGTGGGGAGCCATCGCCGCGCACGATGGTCACCCGCTTGATCGAGGCTCGTTCGGTCAGCCCGCCGCCCAGGGCGATGGCTTTCTCCAGCGTCAGCCCGGGCTCGAATGGATAGCTGCCGGGTTTCTGGACCTCTCCATTGATGTAGAACGAGCGGTAGGCGATCAGGTTGAGGCTGACCTTGGGGTCGACCAGATAACCTTGCTTGAGCCCGTCGACGATGAGTTTTTCTACCTGCCGGGGCGTGAGTCCCTTGGCGGCAATGTCACCCAGAAACGGATAGGAAAACATTCCGGCATCGTTGAGACGGATTTTTTCGAAGCTCAGGTCCCGCTCACCGAACACAGTGATACGCAATACATCGCCGGCTGCCAGTTTGTACTGGGCACCGGTGTCTGCTGCAAACGTCACGGGCAACAGCCACGGCACGAACAACAAGCCAAGCATTCGCGAGTTCATGGGGAAAACCTCTTCTCTTAGAGACTTACGTTGAAGCTGAGCAAGAAGATGTTGCGTTCAAAACTCTGATTGTCGACATCGGAGTCATCATTGCGGTAGCGATAGCCCAGCTCGATATCCAGCCAGCGGCGCATGGCGTATTCCACGCCGAGGTTGTAGTCACGAAGGTCGTCAGTTCGGTCCTGCCCCTCGTACTCATAACGGCCAAGGCCGACTTCGGCCACTGTGGTGATACGTTCCGTCCAGCCATGACGCCAGCCGACCAGCGCCGTAGTGGTCTTGACGGCATCAGCACCATCATCGCCCTCGGCCATGGCCTGGCGGGCAACAAAGGAGAAGGTCGAATAGGTGCGTGGTTTCCAGCGCAGATCCACTTGCCAGGTCGGGTTGCTGAGGTCATCGACCTCGCTGTCGTCGAAGTTCTTGCGCTCGTAACCGACACGGACTTTGCCAGTGGTGCGTGCGGTGAAATCCCATTCGGCACCGGCGAGAACCGCATCGGATGTGCTGTTGAGACGGGTGTTGGACTCGTAATCAAAGACGGTATGGTCGTACTGCAGTAATCCACGTGTATTGCTGCCGATGCGGTGGTACCACGTGGTGGTCAGGCCAGTGGTATCGCGCTCTTTGTCGTCGTTGATGCCGCCTGAGTTGTCGTAGCGAAGTCGGGCGTAACTGGCGCCCAGATCAATCTGGTTGGCAGCGCTTCTGGCACCGTAGGTATAGAGACCGTTGGCGCGTTGACTGCGAATCTTGTCATTGACGCCATCGACAGCGGTCGACGTCGTACGCTCGTATTTACGTGCTTCCGCTTCAAGTTTCAGTCGATGGCGGTCGGTGAATTCCATGATGCTATTGAGGCGCAGGCGTTGCGCCGTATTCGAGGCATCCGAATCGTCATGATAAATGTACCGGGTAGGCTGCCAGATGAGTCGGGTACCACTGTTGCGGTCTTCAGCCTTGAGTTCAAAAGTGGGCGCCACTTTTGTCACCATCGAAGATTGCGCCCGCTCCAGTTCGCGGAAGTTGTCATCATAACTTTCTGAAAACAGCAGGGTAGGGGTGAAGTCGAACCCATAAATATCAATGGACTGGGGATCAAGACTCCAGGCCGTTCCGGGACACAAATAGATCATGAACAGTGCGAAAGGGCCGCGGGTCTTGAGAGTCATATCATTGCTCCTGGGGGGTGAGTTCAATGACTATAGACCGGAAAAACAGTGGGTGAATCGAGGTTGTGTAACGCTGGCGGCAATCAATAATTAATGAGTTCGGGATGGTTTGGTAAGTTTAATTGCGGTGGCGTTCAATAGTTCGTGCGGTGCTGCTGATAACAGGCCTTTAATTTGAGCTGCGTAGTGATTGCAAACTGCAAAAGTTAAAAAATGTCATGATCTGTTTATAAGTAAGGCCGAGGGCGTGCAATGTCGGTTAATGGCACGCGCACCTGATGTTCTCTATTCAAAAAGTGCAGAAGAATCATCACTCGTTCATCCCCTAACATGCTCAGGAAAATACCTTCCAGTGTCGACAGTGGTCCTCGGGTTATTTGCAGCGTTTCCCCAGGTTTGAACGGTTGAGAGGCCTGCATTATGGGTGGCTTGAAACACCGGGTACGCAGATGCTCGATGACATCGTCCGGGACGATTGCCGGGCCGTGATTGAAGTCGACGAGACGGCTGACACCGCGGGTAGAACGCAGGGGCGCCCATCTGTCGTCGCGGCTCAGCTGGATGAAAAGATACCCCGGGAAGAGCGGTTCAAGCGATTGATGGGGTTTGCCATGAATCAGGCGCTCGCTAATAATTTGCGGACAAAATATAACGTAGTTCTGTCGCAATAAATTGATTTGGGCCCGTTCCTCCTGACGCGGCTTGCACTGTAAAAGATACCAGTTGGAACCTTGGGTACTCGTCAGCATTCTGGCAAGCTCCGGAATAGGGTAAGGCATCGCCTGTTCGTGTATCCGCAAGGCCGAGTCTCCAAATGAACGTTTTTAGAGGCCTGTGGCATCACGAAAGTGTTAAGGTGCTGGAACAGGTGTATCAATAATGAAACAGGTAATGGACAAGTAACGATAGAGTGCGCAAGTCAACAATTTGGCGTGAGCGCCGCACAGTTAGTTCGCTTTGTCGGACGGCGCTCAAATAGAACCTTTGATCGTAAAGTGTAAACGTAACTTAACGCTATCAGTGATATCGATGTGGCATCATATCGGTGCAATGGCCAAAGCTACCGCAGGGTCCGAACTTTCGGTCCTATGAAAAATAAACACTGTCTATCGTGAATTTAATCGTAGGGGGCTGACGTATATCTATTAATGGAATTACATCTTTGTTATACGTCGACCCTGTTAGGTATCGACCACTCCAGACGGACTGTCAAATGTCACTAGTCAAAAATATAGCCTTCTGTCCAATAATCTATTAAAAGCCCTCAAGCCATTGTTTTAACGGGGCATTTTTTTTGACGCACACAGCGTGCTTACTGAAATCGATCGGCAGACAACAGACAAAAACCCCTCCTAAATCAAAAGCGGACAGATGGCCGTCAAGGGTTTACTGAAAATAGATCGCACAATACAATGAGAATCGTTACTACTAATTCATCGAGTGCGACGTCTTGAGCCAGCCCCACCCCTTTGCCCGCCGCAAGGTCCTTATGAAACACGCGTTGCCGACGCTCTCCTGCGTTATGTTTGCCAGTCCTCTGTGGGCCCAGTTCCCACTCGAACTGCCGACCACGGATATTCAGGCAAGCCGCGTCAGCCAGGACACGAGCTACACCACTTCTCAGGCCAGCACGGCAAGCAAAAGCAATGTGCCGATCAAGGAAGAGGCGCAATCGGTCAATGTGGTTACCCAACAGACCCTGGCTGATTATCAGGTGCGCTCGCTGGACGACGCCATGAAGTTCGTCAGTGGTGTCAGCCAGAGCAATACCTTGGGCAACTCGCGAGACTCCCTGGTCAAGCGCGGTTTTGGCAGCAACGACGACGGCTCGATCCTGCGCGATGGCGTGCGTTCCAATATGGGCCACAACTTCAGCGCCACCACGGATCGTGTGGAAGTGCTCAAAGGGCCTGCTTCGATGCTGTACGGCGCGCTGGAGCCTGGCGGATTGATCAACGTGATCAGCAAGAAGCCTGAATACACCCAGAGCACAACGCTCAGCGGCTCGGCCTATAGCGAAGGCGGCGGCACCCTGGCCGTGGACACCACGGGGCCTTTGGGAGACACGGGCCTGGCCTATCGCTTGATTGCCGAACGCGGCCATGAGGATTATTGGCGCAACTATGGCGTGAACGAGAGCACCCTGGTCGCGCCATCGCTGAGCTGGACCGGTGATCGCGCCAGCCTGACCTTGAGCTATGAATACAACGATTATTCCAGCCCCTTCGACCGTGGCACCGTATTCACCAACGGTCATCCGGCGGACATCGACTACGACAAGCGTCTCGACGAACGCTGGGCCAAAAGCGTCGGTATCCGTGAGGTGGCCACCGCGCGTTTCGAATATCAGCTCAGTGACGACTGGAAAACCCGCGTCACCTACGGCTGGAACAACGACCGCTACAGCCTCTCGATTGCCCAGCCGAATGCGTTGACCGGCAACAATCTGCGACGTGCTGCCAACGGTGCTCACTACGATGATGAGACCCGCTATGCCAGTTGGGATTTCATCGGCCAGCAGGAGCTGTTCGGTCAACGCCATGACCTGCTGATCGGCGCGGATAACGAAGTGTCTGACCAGTTCCGTGGCAAAACCTACCGCAATACCCCGCGCTCAGGCTTCGACATTACCGCGCCGGTTTACGGGCGTTTGGCCGAGCCCAGTCTGGTCAGTGCCACGCAAAGTGATCTGAGCAACCAGCTGACCTCAAGCTCCGTGTACTTCAAGGATAACTGGCACCTCGATGACCGCTGGATCCTGGTCCTTGGCGGTCGTCAGCAACATTACGATCAGTACAGCGATCAGGGCCGAGGCAGCAGCTATACCGTCAACCGCGACGATAATGGCGACGCCTTCGTGCCGTTTCTGGGCCTGGTCTACAAAGCCACCGATACCTTGTCGCTGTATGGCAACTACAGCCGTTCGTTCAAGCCCAATACCGAAGTCGACGACGCCGGCCACACCTTCGATCCGGAGGAGGGCCGCAGCTATGAGGTGGGTGCGAAGTACGATCCGCTGCCGGGGTTGAATATCAACCTTGCGCTGTTCGACATCGTCAAGAAAAACGTCGTGACCAGCCAGTCGATCGGTGGCGTCAGCCTTTCGGAAGCGGCGGGCAAGGTCGGTTCACAGGGCCTGGAACTGGACATCACCGGGCGTGTGGCCGAGCGCTGGGACCTGATCGGCACCTACGCCTATACCCACACGGAAATCCTCGACGATCCGGATGACGAAGGACATCGCCTTGCCGATGCGCCCAAGCACACCGCAAGCCTGTACCTCACCCATCACCTGAACGTGCCTACGGAATTCGGGGCCTGGCATACCGGCGCTGGCGCCCGTTACGTCGGCGAGCGTGCGGCCAACAACGCCAACGATTTCTGGCTGAGCAGCTACACCGTGGCCGATGCCTTCGTGCGTTGGGAAACGCCGATGTTCGGCTACAAGACTTCGCTGCAATTCAACGTCGACAACCTGTTCGACAAACAGTACTACCCGTCCTCTACCGGCACCCAACTGGCAGTCAATGTCGGCGAGCCGCGTACGGCACGCCTGAGCGCCAGTGTGACGTTCTGATCGCACCTTGACGCGCTGCCCCGTTCCGCTGGTATTTATACCGGTCGGAACGGGGCGCCTCATGGTAACCCCGACGAAATCTCTATCGTTCGCCGCCAAACCCAATGATTGCTTTGGTTTCCAGATATTCCTCGAAACCGTAGACACCATACTCTCGACCGTTACCCGATCGCTTGTAGCCGCCGAATGGAGCCATTGGATCCCAGGCAGGGTAATTCAGGTGCACTTGTCCGGCGCGGATGCGAGCGGCAACGGCGCGTCCAAGATCAAGGTTCTGAGCCTGAACGTGGGCGCCCAGCCCGTATACCGTGTCGTTTGCGATAGCGATCGCTTCATCGATGGTCTCATAGGGAATGATGCACAGCACTGGACCAAAAATTTCTTCCTGGGCGATCCGCATGGCGGAATTCACCTCGGAGAAAACAGTGGGTCGGGTGTAGAAGCCCTTTTCATAACCCTGTACGCGCCCTGGTCCGCCGCAAACGAGTTTTGCGCCTTCGTTCAGGCCCGCCTCGATCATTGATTGCACGCGATTGAACTGTGCTTCGTTGGCAATGGGGCCCAGCACCGTCTCTTCCGAACGCGGGTCACCCACGATGATTGCATTGGCAGTTGCCGCGGCTAGCGACTCGACCTCGGCCAGCCTGTCCTTCGGTACGATCATTCTTGTCGGCGCACTGCACGATTGCCCGACGTTGCGAAACGCAGACATCACTCCCAGCGGGACGGCTTTAGCGAAATCGGCGTCGGGCAGCAGGACGTTCGGGGACTTGCCCCCCAGTTCTTGCGTGACGCGTTTTACCGTAGGGGCGGCCGCCTGGGCGACCAGCGCGCCCGCGCGGTTTGAGCCGGTGATCGAAATCATATCGACATCCGGGTGCGCCGCCATGGCTGCGCCGACCTCGGAACCACTTCCATTCACAAGGTTGAACACGCCCGGTGGAAGGCCTGCGTCATGCACCAGTTGTGCGAAGAGAAGGGCGCTCAATGGCGACAGTTCGCTGGGTTTCAAGACCACTGTGCAGCCGGCAGCAATAGCCGGGGCGACTTTTGCGGTGATTTGATAAAGCGGCCAGTTCCACGGAGTGATGAGACCGCAGATGCCAATGGGTTCGCGTTCAATCGCGGTGCTGCCTTCAATGGTCTGGAAACGATAGCTGGACAGCAGATCCCGTGCGACCCGAACGTGTTCGGCCGCGAGGGGCACTTGCATTGCTCGTGCGGAACCGATGGCCGCCCCCATCTCGAGAGAGATCGCCTGGGCAAGCACTTCTTTTCGTTCAAGGATCAGGTCATAGATCTTTCCAAGGAAAAGCGCGCGCGATGCTGCCGAGGTGGCAGACCAGCCAGGAAACGCTGCACGAGCTGCAGCGACTGCCCGATCAACATCCTCGGCGGAGCCCAGCGCGACGTGCGCAACAACCTCTTCAGTCGCCGGATTGATCACCGGCAAACTGGCCGGGATTGCCGGGAAGCACCAACAGCCATTGATATAAAACGTGTGAGACGTTTGCGGATCAACGCTGTAGCTATACGAAGATTGTGTGGTCATCCAACTAGCTCCTTAGAGCGGTAATTAGGCACTGCGAGCAGCAGAGGGTGGTTATCAATAAGCTAACAAAGCGGCCCAGACAAAATGTGCCGTTCTTTAAGTTTGCAAGGGATAATCTGCTGTATCTGCAAGGCTAACTTTGCATCAATGTGATGGGGTGCAAAGCCTGGCGATCATGGAGCAGCTGATCGTCCCACAAAGTCTGCTGGGCAAGCCGCGTAAAACAGTGGTTTGTACCAGACAGCTTATGTTTTTAGCCGTTTATGCGTGGTCGCATGGTGTTGTAATAAATCCGTGATGCAGCATTGCGCCGATGTTTCTGGAACGGAGCAACTGCTTGCCTTGGTCGCAATCTTCCGCGAATGGCCGGTGCACCAGCGACCCCGGCCCTCAATGGACATCTTTGAAATGCCTGCACCTTTAACTTCCGTAGAGACGAATTCTGAACTTCCGACACACGCTGACGTTGTCGTGATTGGCGGCGGCATTGTCGGGACTTTTGCTGCCTATTACCTGGTCAAGCGCGGCATGAAGGTCGCATTGGTGGAAAAAGGACGTGTCGGTGCTGAGCAATCGAGTCGAAACTGGGGCTGGTGCCGTCAGCAGAATCGAGACGCTCGTGAGCTGCCGATGTCGACCAAAAGCCTGGATCTGTGGGAGCAGTTCGCCGCAGAGACCGGTGAGGACACGGGATTCAAAAGATGCGGCTTGCTCTATCTCAGCAACAACGAGAAGGAACTGGCCGGCTGGGCACGTTGGGGTGAATTTGCCCGCACTGTCAATGTAACAACCCATATGCTGACCGCGGAACAGGCCGCTCAACGCGGCCGGGTGACTGGCAAGCCTTGGAAAGGCGGGGTCTTTTCACCGAGCGACGGTATCGCGGACCCATCCCGTGCGGCCCCGGCGGTCGCACGAGCCATCATCAAGCTTGGGGGCACCGTGCACCAGGGTTGCGCAGCACGTGGCCTCGAGACCGAAGGTGGCCGGTTGTCTGCAGTCGTCACCGAGAAGGGCACCATTCGCACGAAGCACGCGGTGCTCGCCGGGGGAGCGTGGGCGTCCTCTTTCTGCCGTCAGTACGACATTCGATTTCCCCAGGCGACCATTCGCCAGACGGTGATGTCGGTTTCCAAGGGCAGCAAAGAAATACCGGATGCGCTCCACACAAATGACATCTCCATGACCCGTCGTTCTGATGGAGGGTTCACGCTGTCCATCAGTGGCAGTGGACGCGTTGACCCCACCCTGCAACTTCTGCGCTTCGCCCCGCAGTTCCTGCCGATGTTCCAGCGTAGATGGCGCAAGCTTGCGCCCGGCGGACTGCAGGCTTCCAGTCGGGTCATGAAGGCTTGGGCCGTTGGCAGCTGGATCAGCCAACGCCGATGGAGAGAATGCGAGTTCTTGATCCGAGGGCAGACGCCAAGATCGTTGAATTGACTTACAAGCGCGCGCTGGACCTGGTCCCGATGCTGAAGGCATCGTCGGTCACCGGAGCCTGGGCAGGTTATGTGGACAGTACGCCCGATGGCGTCCCGGGGATCGGCGAGATGGCGACCCTCCCTGGCTTGGTGCTGGCGGCGGGGTTCAGTGGCCATGGCTTCGGCATCGGCCCTGGGGCTGGCCACTTGATCGCCGACATTATCAGCGGTGCCGAGCCCCTGGTTGATCCTCATCCCTATCATCCGGACCGGTTCCGGTCTTCGGCGTGGGGCAAGGTCGCGGAATTCTGAGGAAAGGCCGCGTCACTCACTCGTAAAAACAATAAACGGGCGCATTCCTCAAGGGATGCGCCCGTTCTCGTTGTGCAGGCAGATTCTGCCGCATGTCGGGTTCCGAGTCGCTCGCCGGTGCGCTAAAACGGCCCACAAAGCTCAGAAAAAGGGGGGCTGCGCCCGAGTCTGGAGCGTCCCGCACAGTCTGCTGAGCAAGCCCTGCAAAACGGTGGTTTGTGCCAAGCAACCGATACTTTTAACGATTTATGCATGGTCTCATGATGTTGTAATGAATCCGTGATGCAGCGTTACACCGATGCTTCCCGAGCGGCGTAACTGCTTGCCCCGTCATGACCTCAACCATCATTCAGGACTGCACTCATGAGCTTTCTCAGACCCAAGTTTATTACCTTTGACTGCTACGGCACGTTGACCAATTTTCAAATGGGAAACATGACGCGCGAGCTGTTCGCCGATCGTGTCCCGGCCGGGCAAATGGATCAGTTCGTCACGGACTTCTCCGCCTATCGTCTGGATCAGGTGATGGGTGACTGGCGGCCGTATGATGAGATTATCAAGACCTCTCTGGCGCGGGTCTGCAAGCGTTGGGGCATCGAGTATAGAGGCGAAGGCCAACTCTATTACGACGCCGTACCGACGTGGGGCCCACATGCCGATGTGCCGGCCGGCCTGGCGAAAATCGCCGACAAGATTCCGCTGGTGATTTTCTCCAACGCGATGGACGAGCAGATCATGTCCAACGTCGACAAGCTCGGTGCACCCTTCCACAAGGTCTTCACCGCCCAGCAAGCCCAGGCCTACAAGCCGCGCCTGGCTGCCTTCGAGTTCATGCTCGATAACCTCGGCTGCGGGCCTGAGGATGTTCTGCATGTGTCTTCAAGCTTCCGCTATGACTTGATGCCGGCCCACGACATGAAGATCAAGAACAAAGCCTTCGTTGCCCGTGGTCACGAGCAGCCGGCGAACGCGGTCTATGGCTACCACCAGATCCCCGATATCGGCGGTCTGGCCGGGTTGGTCGGTCTCTGAGTCTCAGGGCACTCTTCAAGGCAAAAGGGGTTAGACATGGGCAGTGAGTCCTATTGGCTCGATACCGCACCGGTATTCACCGGTGCCCAGCTCGGTGCGTTGCCTGGGCAGGTCGATGTGGCCATCGTCGGTGGTGGTCTCACCGGTCTGGCGGCGGCCCGGGCCTTGGCCTTGAAGGGGGCCAGTGTGGTGGTGCTGGAAGGTGGGCGGGTGATTGGCGAGGCGTCAGGGCGCAATGGCGGTCAATGCAACACCGGCGTTGCCCAGGACTACGCGGCACTCAGCGCCAGCCTCGGCGCTGATAAAGCGCGAGCCTATTACCTGGCCTACGAAAGCGCCGTGCAGAGTGTCGTCTCGCTGGTGGAGCAGGAGCAGATTGCCTGCGACCTCAAGCGCAATGGCAAGCTCAAGCTGGCCGCCAAACCGATGCATTACGAAGGCTTGGCGCGCACCTGTGAACTGATTCGGCGGGAGGTCGATGCCGAGGTCGAGTTGCTGTCTGCACAAGAGGTCCGTGCTGAAGTCAACTCAGCCCAGTTCCATGGCGGCTTGCTGCAGCGCAACGGCGTGCAGATGCACGTCGGGCGCTTCGGTGTCGGTCTGGCCGAGGCGGCTGCACGTCACGGTGCGTTGATCTTCCAGGGCGTGTCGGTGACGGACTGGAAGGCCCGCGCCGGCGGCTATCAGGTCAATACCACCAAGGGCTCGCTGCATGCCAAACAGGTTCTGCTGGCTACCGGCACATGCCAGCAAGGCGGATTGGGCTGGTATCGGCGGCGGATCGTGCCGGTGGGCAGTTTCGTGATCGCCACCGAGGTGCTACCGCAGGCCCTGATCGACAGCTTGCTGCCGGCACGGCGTTCCTATGTCACCAGCCGCATGATCGGTAACTACTTCCGCCTGACGCCAGACAACCGCTTGCTGTTTGGCGGTCGTGCACGGTTTGCCATGTCTGACAGCGTTTCCGACGCCAAGAGCGGCAAAGTGTTGCAAGCAGCGATGGTGCAGATGTTCCCGCAGTTGGCAGGCGTGAAGATCGATTATTGCTGGGGCGGGTTGGTGGACATGACCTCTGATCGTTTGCCACGGGCCGGCCAGCATGGAGGCGTTTATTACTCCATGGGTTACAGCGGCCACGGTGTTCAGATGTCGGTGCACATGGGCCAGGTCATGGCCGAGGTCATGGCCGGCAGGGTCGAGGCCAATCCGTGGCGCGAACTCGACTGGCCGGCCATCCCCGGGCATTTCGGCAAACCCTGGTTCCTGCCCCTGGTCGGTGCGTATTACCGCCTGCAGGACTACCTACACTGAGTTCAAGGTATTTGCTTACGTTTTAACCACACACCATTTACCGCGCGCACTCGAGCCTTATCATTTTTCGAAAGGTAGAACTGACATGACTGACAACAAAAACAGTATCGACTCCCAGTTGATTACAGGGAAAGAAAGTCTGCGCATTTTCGAAGGGCTCAATCGCGGCATGTCACGCCGCAATGCATTGCAAATGTTGGGGCTGGCAGGGGTGGCCGTCGCGGGCGCCGGCAGCCTGTTCGGCGCCGCCGGCAAGCTGTTTGCCGATGATGAAGCCGCAAGCCCTGGCAAAGGCAAACCCGGCGGTCGTATTCGCGTAGCAGGCTCGTCCAGTTCCACCGCCGATACGCTGGATCCGGCCAAAGGTTCATCGTCCACCGACTACGTGCGCCATTACATGTTCTACAACGGCCTGACGCGTTTCGACAGCCATATGGTGCCGCAACTCGAGTTGGCCGAGCGTATCGACACCACTGACGCCACGCTCTGGGTGATCACCCTGCGCAAGGAAGTGGTCTTCCACAACGGCAAGCCTCTGACTGCCGCCGACGTGGTGTTCTCGCTGCTGCGGCACAAGGATCCAATCACCGGTTCCAAGGTCCTGCCGCTGGCGTCGCAGTTCGCCGAAGTCAAGGCCAACGGCACCCATGAAGTGCAGATACAGTTGAGCGGCCCAAATGCTGAGCTGCCGTCGGTGCTTGCCATCTCTCACATGTTGATCGTTCCCGAGGGCACGAGCGATTTCAGCCAAGGCATCGGCACCGGCCCGTTCAAGGCCAAGGAGTTCAAGCCTGGAGTGCGTTCGATTGGTGTGCGCAATACCAATTACTGGAAACCCGGCTTGCCCTATCTGGATGAAATCGAATTTATCGCCATTGCCGACGAGCCGTCGCGGATCAACGCCCTGTTGTCGGGCGACGTACAGATCTGCAACGAAGTTAACCCGCGCTCAACGATCCGCATCAAGGCCAGTCCCAAGCATCGAGTCGTGGACTCGCCGTCGGGTAACTACACCGACCTGATCATCCGTCAGGACCAGTTGCCAGGCAAAAGCCCGGAATTCACCGAGGCGATGAAATTGCTGCTGGACCGGGAACAGATCAAGTCGGCGATATTCCGTGGCTTCGCCAGGGTCGGCAACGATCACCCGATCGCACCCGGTGCGCGCTTCTACAACGCCGACCTGCCACAACGTGCCTACGACCCGGAAAAAGCCAGGTTCCTGCTCAAAAAAGCCGGTATGGAAAGCATCACCATGCCGCTGATGTGCTCGCCGGCCGCGACCGGTTCGGTGGACATCGCCGTGTTGCTGCAGCAGTCAGCCAAACAGGCCGGGCTCAAGCTCGACGTCAACCGCCTGCCGAGCGATGGCTACTGGTCCAACCATTGGGCGAAGCACCCGCTGAGTTTCGGCAACATCAACCCGCGGCCCAATGCCGACATGCTGTTCTCGCAATTCTTCCAGTCGACAGCGCCCTGGAACGAGTCCGGCTGGAAAAACGATCAGTTCGATCAGTTGCTGATACAGGCCCGAGGCGAAACCGACGAGACCAAGCGCGGCAAGATGTACGCAGACATGCAAGCCCTGGTGCACGAGCACAGCGGTATCGGCGTGCCGGTGTTCATCAGCAACATTGATGGCGCCGATCAGCGAGTCAAAGGCTACGGCACCAACCCGCTGGGCGGTTTCATGGGCTACATGTTTGCCGAGCAGATCTGGCTGGATGCTTGATGAACGTCGGGTTTTTGCTGCAGCGACATTGCATGAGGATAGGGTGATGAATAGCAACACACTGTGGTTGATCGGCCGGCGCCTGGGCGCGGCGATCGTGACCTTGTTGATTGTGTCCATGGTGGTTTTCGCCATCACGGCGGTGTTGCCGGGAGACGCGGCACAACAGTCTCTGGGGCAGTTCGCCACACCGGAACAAGTGGCAGCCTTGCGCTTGAAAATGGGGCTGGATCAGCCGGGTGTGTTGCGTTACCTGCACTGGTTGATGAACTTGCTCAGTGGTGACATGGGGCAGTCCGTTTCCAATGCCATGCCGGTCAGCGAGTTGATGGCCGGGCGGGTGCCTAACACCCTGATGCTGGCGGCCGCTACGGCGCTGGTATCGGTACCGGTGGCATTGATCCTGGGCATCGGTTCGGCGATGGGGCGGGGCGGGCGCATCGACGGTTTCCTCAGCTTTTTGACCTTGACCATGGTAGCGGTGCCGGAGTTTCTGGTGGCGACCCTGGCGGTGCTGATATTCGCGGTGAACCTGGGTTGGTTGTCGGCGCTGTCGTATGCCAGTGACATCACTTCACCCTGGCAATTCATGCGCACTTACGCGTTGCCGGTGATGACGCTGTGCTGCGTCATCGTCGCGCAAATGGCACGCATGACCCGGGCGGCGGTGATCGATCAGCTCGATAGCCCTTACGTGGAAATGGCCCGGCTCAAAGGCGTGAGCAAAATTCGAATCGTCCTGCGCCATGCCTTGCCCAATGCCATCGGGCCGATTGCCAATGCCATCGCCCTGAGTCTTTCCTACCTGTTGGGCGGGGTGGTGATCGTCGAGACGATTTTCAACTACCCCGGCATCGCCAGCCTCATGGTCGATGCAGTGACCAACCGCGACATGGCCCTGGTTCAAGCCTGCACCATGTTGTTTTGTACGGCGTATCTGACGTTGGTGCTGATTGCCGACCTGTGCGCGATTCTTTCCAATCCGAGGCTGAGAAATCAATGAACAATCTCATTGTGAAATCGCCGGCTACTACAAAATTAGCGCTGGGCAAGGTTTCCCACGGATCGTCCTGGCTCGGCCTGATCGGTGCCGCGATGTGTGTGATCTGGTTGCTGGTGGCCATCTTCGGCCCGTGGCTGGCGCCACATCCGGTCGGGGAAGTGGTCTCTGATAATGTCTTCGACAACCTGAGTGCTGCTTACCCGTTCGGCACCGATTACCTGGGCCGGGACATGCTCAGCCGGATCCTCGTCGGTGCACGATTCACTGTCGGCCTGGCGTTGATAGCCGCAGTATTGGCCAGCGGGTTGGGGACCAGTTTTGCGTTGCTGTCGGTGGTTTCACCAAAGTGGCTGGATGAGCTGATCAGTCGCCTGATGGACGCCTTCATTTCGATCCCCAGCAAGATGCTGGCGCTGATCATGGTCTCGGCCTTCGGCTCCTCGGTCACCTTGCTGATCTGCACGGCGGTATTGAGCTTTACCCCGGGCGCGTTCCGTATTGCCCGCAGCATGGCAGTGAATATCGAAGCGCTGGAATACGTGCAAGTGGCCCGCACTCGCGGCGAGCGTCGGCTGTACATCGCCTGCGTGGAGATCCTGCCGAATATCCTCAACCCGGTGCTGACGGACCTGGGCTTGCGCTTCGGTTTCATCGTTCTGCTGCTCAGCGGCATGAGCTTTCTGGGCCTGGGTGTGCAACCGCCGGATGCCGACCTCGGCTCGCTGGTGCGCGAGAACATCGGTGGCCTCAATCAGGGAGCACCGGCCATCGTGATTCCGGCCCTGGCCATCGGCACACTGACCATCGGTGTGAATCTGTTTATCGACCGGCTGTCGTCGCGACGTAGTCGACGTTCGGGAGGCCATTGAAATGAGCGAATTGATTCGAGTCCAGGACCTGCGAGTGGTCGCCTGTGGCGAACTCGGCGAGGTGGAAATCGTCAAGGGCGTCAGCTTCTCCCTGCAAAAGGGTGAAGTGCTGGCATTGATCGGTGAGTCTGGTTCCGGCAAGACCACCATCGCCCTGGCATTGCTCGGTTATGCCCGGCGCGGTTGTCGGCTGGCAGGTGGCGTGGTGCAAATCGGCGAACACGACATGCTGGCGTTGAGCGAAAGCGAACTGCAAGGCTTGCGCGGCAATCGGGTGTCATACATCGCGCAAAGCGCGGCGGCGGCGTTCAACCCGGCGAAAAAACTCATCGACCAAGTGGTGGAAGGCGCGTTGATTCATGGCCTGGGTAGCCGGGCGGAGCTTGAGGCCAAGGCCATCGAGTTGTTCCGCGATCTCGCCCTGCCAGACCCCGATCGCATCGGCCAACGCTATCCCCATCAAGTCTCCGGCGGGCAACTGCAACGGGTGATGGCGGCCATGGCACTGATCAGCGATCCACTGCTGGTGGTGCTCGACGAACCGACCACGGCACTCGATGTGACGACCCAGATCGACGTGCTGCGTGCCTTCAAACGGGTGGTGCGTGAACGTGGTGCGACGGCGGTCTATGTATCCCATGACCTGGCCGTGGTCGCGCAGATGGCTGACCAGATCGTGGTGCTCAATGGCGGCGAGATCTTCGAACAGAGCGCCACCGGACCTTTGCTCAACGGCCCGGCTCATGAATACACCCGCAGCCTGCTGGCGGCGGCGCGGCCGGACACGACAATTCGTCCGCCTTGCGGCATCGCCGAAGAGACCCCGCTGCTGACCATCCAGGGCCTGACCGCCGGTTACGGCAACAAGAACGCGCAAGGCATGCCGGCCATTCGCGTGCTGGAAGACATCGACCTGACGGTTCGCAGAGGCCAGGCCATCGGCGTGATCGGTGAATCGGGCTCTGGCAAGTCAACCCTGGCACGGGTGGTGGCCGGATTGCTGGAGCCCGCTCTCGGCGGTCTGACCTTCGATGGCCAACCCTTGGGTGGCAGCCTGTCGTCGCGCACCGACGAGCAGTTCCGACGGATTCAAATGGTTTTCCAGAATGCCGACACAGCACTCAATCCGATGCACAGCGTCAGTACCATTCTGAGTCGGCCGCTGAAGATGTATTTCGGTCTCAAGGGGGCGGCATTGCGCGAGCGTATCGGCGAGCTACTGGATTTGGTGCGCTTGCCGCGAACCATGGCCGAGCGCCGCCCGAACGAACTGTCCGGCGGGCAAAAGCAACGGGTCAATCTGGCCCGGGCCCTGGCCGCCAAGCCGGATCTGATTCTGTGCGATGAAGTGACCTCCGCCCTGGATACCGTGGTCGGTGCAGCGATTCTCGAACTGCTGCGCGACCTGCGTCAGCAACTGGGCGTGTCCTATCTGTTCATCAGCCATGACATCTCCACCGTGCGAGCGCTGTGCGATGACATTGTGGTGATGTACAGCGGCCACAAGATTCAGGCCGGCACTCGCCAGTCGTACGCCCAGGCGCCGTTCCATCCCTACACCGACCTGTTGATCCATTCGGTGCCAGAGTTGCGCCAGGGCTGGCTGGAAGGCTGTGGAACAACCACCTGCGGCACGCTGCCGCCCATTGGTGAAAAAGCCAATGTGCCTGGGCTGTGCACGTTCCTCAATCGTTGTCCGGTGCGGGTTGACGGCTTGTGCAATTGCGTCCCGCCGGACCGTCGGTTGATTGTTGGCGGCAGTGAAGTCCTTTGTCATCACGACAGTGCCGAGTTGCTGAAAACCCAGAAGGATGCCAACAGCTTGATCACGGGAGCCTATGCATGAACGGGCGTTTCGTAAGGCTGGCCGAACAGGGCCGGCCCACCGTCAAGCTTCAGGTAGACGGCAAGCCCATCGAGGCGCTGCAGGGCGATACGCTGATGGTCGCGTTGCTGACTCAGGGCTCGGCGTTGCGCCAATCGGAATTCGATTCGGGCCGGCGCGCCGGCTTCTGCCTGATGGGCGCCTGCCAGGACTGTTGGGTCTGGACCCGCAGCGGCGAGCGTCTGCGCGCCTGTTCCAATGAGGTCCGTGAAGGCCTGGATATCGTCACCACACAACCGGAGGCGATATGGCCACTGCGCGGATAGCCATTGTCGGTGCCGGGCCAGCCGGCATACGTTGTGCCGAAACCCTGGTCGCCGCGGGTTTCAAGCCCATTCTGATTGACGAGAATCGTCGGGATGGCGGGCAAATCTACCGTCGCCAACCCGAAGGTTTTACCCGCGATTACGCCACGCTGTATGGCACTGAAGCCGCCAAGGCCAACGACCTGCACCAGAGCTTCGACCGCTTGCGCGGGCAGATTGACTACCGTCCGGACACACTGGTGTGGAACCTGACGCCGGGGCAACTGTGCTGCGTCAGCCAGGGCAAACACTCGACGGTGGATTACGACGCGCTGATCCTGTGCACCGGCGCGACCGACCGTTTGATGCCGATCGAAGGCTGGCAATTGGCGGGCACTTATAGCCTGGGCGGGGCGCAGATTGCGCTCAAGTCCCAGGCCGTGTCCATCGGCCACCGCGTGGTATTCATGGGCAGCGGGCCGTTGCTTTATTTGGTTGCCAGTCAGTATGTGAAAGCCGGGGCCAAGGTCGCGGCGGTGCTCGACACCTCGCCATTGAGCAAGCGAGTCGGCGCATTGCCCAAGCTGTTGGCACGCCCCGGCTTGCTGTTCACCGGGATGAAACTGCTGGCGCAGCTCTATCGAGCGAAAATTCCGGTGCACCTGGGCATTTCGCCGCTGCAAGTGCTGGGCGATGCGGCCAACGGTGTCAGTGGCGTACGCGTGCGCACGGCGCGGGGTGAGACGTTGACGGTCGATTGCGACGCTGTGGCGCTGGGTTATCACTTGCGCCCGGAAACCCAATTGGCCGACCTGGCCGGTTGCCGTATGCGCTTTGACGAGGCTTCCAGCCAATGGTGGCTGGCCGTCGATGAAGACGGTCGGACCTCGGTCAGCGGTGTATATGCCGCCGGCGACGGTTCGAAAATTCGCGGTGCCGATGCCGCCGAGCACGCCGGGAGACTAGTGGCCATGGCGCTGCTGGAGGATCTGCAGCAACCGGTGAACGTCGGGTTGCGCGACGAACAACGGCATGCGCTGGCGGTAATGGAGCAGTTTCGTCTCGGCCTGGCCCAGGCATTTCCCTGGCCGGCGGCGCAAGCCAAAGCGTTGCCGGACACGGCCATCGTCTGCCGTTGTGAAATGATCAGCGCGGGGGAATTGCGTGCAGTGGTCCGGGAAAAAGGCGCTTGTGAAGTCAACCGGGCCAAGGCGTTCAGCCGGGTCGGCATGGGCCGCTGCCAGGGGCGTTATTGCTCCCAGGCCGGGGCTGAGCTGATTGCCGCGGCTGCCGGCGTTGATGTCGAACAGGTCGGTCGTCAGCGCGGTCAGGCACCGGTCAAACCCCTTTCGATGCTCACCGAGGAGGTGTCGCCATGACTGTACAGAAAGCCGATGTCGTGATTGTCGGCGGTGGCATCATGGGTTCGGCGGCGGCATTTTTCCTGCGCCAGCGCGGGCAGTCGGTGATTCTGCTGGAGCGCGACCAGATCGGCCAGTATGCCAGCGGCGTGAATTTCGGCAACGTGCGGCGCCAGGGTCGTTACCTCGGGCAGCTTGAGTTGGCCAATCGCTCGTATGGGTTATGGAAACGTCTGCCGGAGTTGATCGACGATGACCTGGAATTCATCGCCAGCGGTCATTTGCGTGTGTGTTACCGCGAAGACGAGATCGCCGAGTTGCAAGCCTACGCAGACGCCCCTGAGGCGGAGCAGCTGGACTTGAAGATTTTTCGGGGCGACGAGTTGCACAAGCGCTTCCCGTTCCTCGGCCCGGATGTGAAGGGCGGCTCCTACGCTCCCCACGATGGTCACGCCAACCCGCGTCTGGCCGCCCCGGCGTTTGCCCGGGCGGCACGACGCCTCGGCGCGCGGATTGAAGAGCGTACAGAAGTGGCCGAGGTGCAGAAGGTCGGCGGCGAGTTCAGCATCAGCACCACCGACGGTCGTCAGTTCAGCGCCGCTCAGCTATTGATCACCGCTGGCGCATGGGGGCAAAAGCTCTCGGCGCAGTTTGGCGAACCGGTGCCGCTTGAGACCAAAGGCCCGCAAATGGCCGTGACCGAACCGGTACCTTACGCCTTGCCGACGGTGATCGGTGTGTACACCAAAATTGAAGAGGAAATGATTTATTTCCGCCAGATCCCCCGCGGCAACATCGTCATCGGTGGCGGCTACCGCAGCAAGCCCGACATGCTCACTCGTCGGGCTCAGGTCGAGCCGCGCAGTATCCTCAATCAGTTTGAGCAAATGCGTCGTCTGCTGCCGGGTGTCGGCAACTTGAACATCATTCGGGTATGGAGTGGTATCGAAGGTTACCTGCCTGATTCCCTGCCGATCATGGGGCCAAGCGGCACCGTTGATGGCTTGTTCTATGCCTTCGGTTTCTCCGGCCATGGCTTCCAGCTCGGTCCGGGCGTGGGCGACGTGATGGCCGAACTGATCAGCACCGGTAGCACCAGCACTTCGATTTTACCGTTCTCCATCAACCGGTTCGCTTCTTCAGCCGAGCAACGGACAACTGAGCAAAGGAGCAGGGCCTCATGAAACCCCGCGTACTGGACATTCTCAAACGGCTGATGGCGTTCGACACCGTGTCTTCGGAGTCGAACATGGCCTTGATCGAGTACGTGCGCGATCTGCTGCTGACCAAGGGCATCGAGTCGTTGATCGTCAAGGATTGCACCGGTAAAAAAGCCAACCTGTTCGCCAGTACCGGTCCACGGGAAGTGCCAGGTATTTTGCTGTCCGGACACACCGATGTGGTTCCCGCCGCGGGACAGGCCTGGACCTTCCCGGCATTTCAGGCGACGGTGCAGGACGGGCGGATTTACGGGCGTGGCAGTTGCGATATGAAGGGCTTTATCGCACTGGCGATCGACGCCATGCTCGATGCCGCCGACCATTCATTGAACCGGCCATTGCAACTGGCACTGTCCCATGATGAAGAGATCGGTTGTGTCGGCGTGCGGCGTTTGCTCGACGTACTGCACCTGGCACCGGTGCGGCCGTTTTTGTGCGTGATTGGCGAACCTACCAACATGCAGTTCGTGCTCGGGCACAAGGGCAAGGGTTCTTATCGCACTTACTGTCGCGGTCTGGAGGCGCATTCCTCGCTGGCACCGCGTTCGGTCAATGCGATTCATGTGGCGTGCGATTTCATCGCGGCACTGCGTCAGAGCCAGCAGCAACTGCAAGAGCAGGGCGCCCAGGATGCCGACTATGACGTGCCCTTCAGTACCGTGCATGTCGGGCAGATTGTCGGCGGCAAGGCGCTGAACATCGTGCCGAACCTGTGCACCCTGGATTTCGAAGTGCGCAACTTGCCGGCGGACGATCTGGATCAGTTTCTGGAGCAGATGCGCGAACGTGCCGAAGTGATCGTGCGCGAAGCTAAAAAGCTGTCCAGCGTGGCGGATATCGAAATTGAAACTCTGAACGTCTATCCCGGCCTCGATACTCACCCGAGTGTTGAAGCGGTGCGTTTTCTGAAGAACTTTGCTGCGCCGGATACCGGTGCCGCCAAGGTTTCCTTTGGCACCGAAGGCGGGTTGTTCAAACAGCGGCTGGATGTGCCGGTTGTAGTCTGCGGCCCTGGCTCGATAGAACAGGCGCACAAGCCTGACGAGTTTATCGAGATCAGCCAGATGAAGGCGGGCGAGCACTTCCTTCAAGGGTTGTTGGGTTCGATGCGGCTTTAGAGTTCCGCTTCCCGATTTTGATCGGTGTACATATCCGTTGCTGCGGTCACGGCGGCTATTGGTTCCGCCAGCGGCCGTTACCGCAGAAATGGATATGTACTCCAAAAACACCAGACCCCCGACAGTGCATCGACCGAGTGCCGCCGAGCCTTGGCCTCCATCACCCACCAACAGTAGAGCCTGCCGTCGAATACCGATTTTCAGCATTCAACGGCTGCTGGGGTGGCGCTTTCAGCATCCTCGTCCGGGACGACCCAATAGACTGAAGGCTGTCTCGGAACAGGACTCGACACCATGCTCAAGAATCGCTTGAAAGACCCCAGCCTGCTGGTAGAACTCGCTTACATCGACGGTCAGTGGATCAGCGCCGACAACGCCGCCACCCTTGACGTCATCGACCCGGCCAGCGGCCAGTTGCTCGCTCGTGTACCCGCGATGCAAGGCAGCGAAACCCGACGCGCCATCGAAACCGCCGAACGCGCCTGGCCAGCATGGCGCGCACGCCCGGCGGCAGAACGGGCGGCGCTGCTGGAGCGCTGGTATCAGGCCATGATCGACAACCTCGACGACCTGGCGCTGATCATGACCTGCGAACAGGGCAAACCGCTGAATGAAGCCAAGGGCGAAATTCGCTACGGTGCCGGTTTCGTCAAATGGTTCGCCGAAGAAGCCCGACGGGTCTACGGTGAAACCATACCGGCACCCAGTGGCGACCGCCGCTTGCTCACGCTCAAGCAGCCGGTCGGGGTCTGCGCCGCCATCACCCCGTGGAACTTCCCCAATGCGATGATCACCCGCAAGTGTGCGCCGGCCCTGGCCGCCGGCTGTACGATCATTGTCAAACCTTCGGACCTGACGCCGCTGTCGGCCCTGGCGCTGGCCGTACTCGCCGAACGGGTCGGCATTCCGGCCGGGGTGTTCAACGTCGTGACCGGCATGCCCGCCGGCATCGGCGAAGAACTGACCGGCAACCCGACGGTGCGCAAAATCTCCTTCACCGGTTCCACCGCTATCGGTCGGCTGCTGATGCGCCAGAGCGCCGAACACATCAAGCGCTTGAGCCTGGAATTGGGCGGCAACGCCCCGTTCATTGTGTTTGACGACGCTGACCTTGAGCAGGCAGTGGCCGGGATCATGCTCAGCAAGTTTCGCAACGCCGGACAAACCTGCGTCTGCGCCAAACCGGATTCTGGTGCAGGACGGTATCTACGAACGCTTCGCCCAGCGCCTGGTAGAAGAGGTGGGCAAGCTCAAGGTCGGCAACGGCCTGGACGCCGACGTCAGCATCGGCCCGCTGATCAACGCGGTGGCGGTGACCAAGGTCGCCCGGCACATCGATGATGCCTTGAGCCTGGGCGCGCGTTTGCTCTGTGGCGGCATCCCCGAGGGTGACAGCCAGTTTGTTCAGCCGACGGTGCTCGGTGACGCCCATGCCGGGATGTTGCTGGCCAATGAAGAAACCTTCGGCCCGGTTGCACCGCTGATGCGCTTTACCACGGAAGAAGAGGCGCTGGCGTTGGCCAATGCCACGCCTTATGGCTTGGGCGCCTATTTCTTCACCCAGGACTTGCGTCGTTCATGGCGGTTCGGCGAGGCGCTGGAGTTCGGCATGATCGGTCTCAACACCGGGCTCATTTCCATGGAAGTCGCCCCATTCGGCGGTATCAAGCAATCGGGTCTGGGCCGTGAAGGCAGCAAGTACGGCCTGGATGAATACCTTGAAGTCAAAGCCTTCCACATCGGTGGGCTGTGATCCGGTCACAGTTTTGAACAGACATTGAGGAGAGCCGATTGATGAGCAAACCATTCAGAATCGCCGCAATTGCCGGCGATGGCATCGGCAAGGAAGTCTTGCCGGAAGGGCTGCGGGTACTGGAGCAGGCCGCAAAAAAATGGCAACTGGATTTGAGCATCGAAGTGCTCGACTGGGCTCACTGCGATTACTACCTGGAACACGGGCAGATGATGCCCGCCGATTGGTTCGAACAGCTCAAGGGCTTCGACGCGATTTACTTCGGCGCCGTGGGCTGGCCGGACAAGGTGCCAGACCACATTTCCCTGTGGGGTTCACTGCTGAAGTTCCGTCGTGACTTCGACCAATACGTGAACATCCGCCCGGTGCGGCTGTTTCCCGGTGTACCGTGCCCGCTGGCCGGGCGCGAAGCCGGGGACATCGATTTCGTGGTGATCCGCGAGAACACCGAAGGCGAGTATTCGTCGGTTGGCGGCAAGATGTTCGAAGGCACCGAGCATGAGTTCGTGTTGCAGGAGTCGGTGTTCACCCGGCGCGGCGTAGACCGGATTCTCAAGTTCGCTTTCGACCTGGCCCAGACCCGGCCACGCAAGCGCCTGACGGCGGCGACCAAGTCCAACGGGATTTCCATCAGCATGCCGTATTGGGACGAGCGCACTGCATTGATGGCTGCAAAGTACCCGGACGTCACTTGGGACAAACAACACATCGACATCCTGTGCGCGCGCTTCGTGCTGCAACCGGATCGTTTCGATGTGGTGGTGGCGTCGAATTTGTTCGGTGACATTCTGTCCGACCTGGGGCCGGCCTGTGCTGGAACTATCGGCATTGCGCCGTCGGCCAACCTCGACCCGGAGCGACGCTTCCCCTCGTTGTTCGAACCGGTGCATGGCTCGGCACCGGATATCTATGGGCAGAACATTGCCAATCCGATTGCGATGATCTGGTCCGGTGCGCTGATGCTGGACTTCCTGGGTAATGGCGATGAGCGTTATCGCGCCGCCCACGACGGAATTCTGCAGGCGATCGAGCAGGTTATCGCCCAAGGGCCGATCACTCCCGATCTGGGAGGACAGGGCTCGACCCAGGATGTTGGTATGGCGATCGCCGCATTGCTTTGAGCCGAGGCAACAACTGCTCAGCAGGAAGCTTTGCTCATTCTTGTGTCTCACCCTTTTAGCCCGTCTCACTGCGGGCTTTTTTTTGTCTGGCGCCCTCGTGATTAATCTCTCTTTCTTTTGCTGTTGCGAAGGGAGTAACGAAGGAGGGCAGCGGTCTATGAGGCAAGTCTTGAATGCAGCTGTTGCTGTTGTTTTTAGTGGGGGCGCGCTGCGCGCAAGGAGGGGAGTAGTAGCAATTGATTGATCAGTAGGGCTGATAATGCCGGCGGAGAAAAATCCTCCGCCGGCGTTAACGCGGATCAAGTTATTTGACGACGTAAAACTTGCGCACATACACGCTGCTGTTCCAGGCACAGGGAGCACCTCGAGTCACGAACACCGTATCGCCAGTATTGACCGTCAGATGGGTCCCATCCGCAATCTGGAGGGTGACGCTGCCTTCGAGCAGGTGCATCAGTTCATGCAGCATGTGTGGTCTCGCCCTGCGGGTATAGGGCGTCGAGTCCCAGACGCCGATGCGCAGGTTGGTCGCTTCTTCGACAAACACATTGTGCGAGCGACATTGCGGTGCCGGGCTTAGCAGAATTTCTGCATCCGGTGCCGCCGAGGGAGAGAGCAGGGTTAACGGAGGGAGAGGTGTTAATCCGCGATTGCAGGCCTCAACAGGCTGTGTATCGGCGCAGAATGCCCAGCAAGAATCGGGTTGCGCCTCGATCTGGAGCGACGTGCCACGGGCGATCACCGCACTGTCACCAGGATTCAGTTGGAGCGTGCAATCCTGACTACGCAAAGTGACTTGTCCCGCGTGCACCACGATCGTTTCACTGTAGGGATAGTCATCGATGCTGAATTGTCCGCTCGCCTGGACCACGCCGGCAGCCATGTCATCCGGCCCGACATAAGCGATCTGTCTGTCGAAAGGATCGTTTGCCCCCAACGAACCGGGGACGAATTTTGTTAGAACGGGACTGCCGTCGGCGTGTGCCAACAGCACTGCAGTGGGCTCTAGCATGAAGGTGTTTCTCCAGGGAAATGCAGCGTGTAGCGTTGGATGTAACGGTGGGGTTTGTCAGCCGATGGCCTGAGTCACCAGCGCAAACTGGTGCACTGCGCCGATCGCCTGCGGTGGGGTACCGCGAGCCATTTGTGCAACGGTGTCGACGTGCTTCAGCCCGGCTTCTTCCAGGCAAGGAGCCAGACCGTTGTCGGACGGTATATCCATGCGCACGAAGGCGTCCGGCACTTGGGCCAATAACACTGCGATCAAGTGCTTGGCCTGCTCTGGGTTTTCTGCGATGACCGGGCCGATGCAGCGACCACGGCCGAACGGACGCAGCATGGCGAAGGCGCGCAGCTGACCATCGCGTTCGATACCAACCGAGTGTTCAACAATATCGAACAGATCCTTGAGCACGGCGTCTCGGTCCAGACCGCTGCCGGCGTTGGCCAGTTCAATCTGCACGCTCCGATCGGCTTCGGTCAGCGGGCGGCAGCGCTCACCAGCTGGCAAATCATTTGGTACAGGGGATAGCGCTTGCCCCTGATGTTGTTGAATATGCCCAAAGTCAACGAACCCCTGGCTGGCATAAAGCGGGGCACCGGCCAGCGTCGCATTGAGTATGGCGGTGCGCGATCCGCAAGCCTCAAGTGCCAGCTCCATCAGCTTGCGACCTATACCCTGGCCCTGGTATTCATCACTGACGATCACCAGGCCGATGGTGGCGTAATCTCCCTGCGCACAGGTGAACGCAGTACCGATCAGGCGGCCTTCGTCTTCCACGACAAAACCTTGCGCGATGCGCTGCAACATGGCCCATTCTTCCAGGCGGTGGGGCCACTTCAACTGTACGGACAAGGCGTGGGCCGACGCCACATCGGCCGAGGTCATGGGGCGATAGAGATATGCAGAGCGTTGTGAGTTGGACATGGCAGGTCTCCATTGACAGGGAGCTTAATCGGTCGGATTTTTCCGCTGAAAGTATTGGTATCTCACCTGCGGCGAGGCCTGACAAGAGGTCCCTATTGATTCGGTAGATTCTTAAAGCGACAGCTCTGTAGGCCACATTTACTGCTCAAATGAGAAGCAGGATCGGCAGCAAATACTGGATCGACTTTCAGGATGCAGGCCAAAGCAAATGCACTTCTGATGGGGAGATTGCTTAAAAAAAGGCGCCCGGAAATTCGATAACGGCGGGTCAGTAGCTTCGCTCGCGGTTAATCTGGCCAAGCATGGACTCACCGCGTTGATGCCGACGGATATTTTCCAGCAATACGCTAAACGCACTTTCTGGCTGAGTCATTGCCGCGATATGCGGTGTCAGCACTATCTGCGGATGGTGCCAGAAGGGATGATCCGGTGCGGCCGGTTCCTGTTGCAGTACGTCGAGCACCGCCGCGCTGATCTGGCCGCTGGCCAGGGCTTCAAGCAGATCCTCTTCTACCAGATGCCCACCCCGGCCCATGTTGACCAAGGCAGCGCCTTTGGGCAGGTGCTGGAACAACTGACGGTTGAGAATCCCTTTGGTCTGCTCGGTCAGTGGCAGAACACAAAGCACGATGTCGCACTGGGCGAGGAAGGCCGGCAGTTGCTCGGCACCGGCAAAGCAGTCCACCCCGGCGATGCGATGCTCGCTGCGTGCCCAGCCCGACAAGGCAAAGCCAAAAGGCTGCAACGTGGCCAGAATCTGTTGAGCCTGTGTGCCGAGCCCCATCACGCCTACTCGACGTTTGGCTGCCGGTTGCAGCAAGTGAGCCTGCCAGCACCGGGCCATTTGTTGCTGGCGATAACGAAGCATATCCCGGTGCAGGCTCAGCACCGCAAAAGCGGCGTATTCGCACATACCCCGGGTAATGCTCGGGTCGAGTAGACGGACCACCGGCAGGCTCGTGGGCAAGCGGTCAAGGTCAAGCTGATCGACCCCGGCCGACAAGGCGAACAATACCTGCAGGTTTGGCAACAAGGTGTCGAGATCATCCGGGGCCTGCCACGCCGCCAGGTAGCGAATATCCTGCGGATCACCGATGTCTGGCCAGGCACGCCATTCGATATCTGGAGCATGCTCGGCGAATAGCCGCTTCCAATGTTCGCCGCGCACCGGGTCAGCTTTATAGAGCAGGGCCATGAGTGATTTCTCGCATTAAATGGGGAGCATCAAGCATGCCCGAGTGCCAAAGCAGGATATGCCGAAAGACTCTGCATAAACACATGACATTGCGTTGTATAGGGCGCATATCGGCAGATTCCATGGGGCTGGTCGCCGCTGAAGGATTCTGCTGTTTGCAGGGGTGAAAACAGTCGATCCGAATTTCTCAGAGGCCAAGTTCGGCTTAGACAATTGCGTCGAAAGCTTAACCTGTGAACCACATTGCAGCCGCTTTCCGGTTGCCAGGCCCACTATGAGAGATGCCTATGAACAGTAAAGTCGAAGAAACTCCGAGTTTGCTCCGTCAACGCGATCAATTCGTGCCACGGGGTTTGGTTACCGCACACCCGCTGGTCATTGACCGGGCCCAGGGTTCTGAGATGTGGGACGTGGACGGCACGCGCTACCTGGACTTCGTCGGCGGCATTGGCGTGTTGAACATCGGTCACAATCACCCAAAGGTAGTCGCGGCGGTGCAAGCCCAATTGCAAAAGGTCAGCCATGCTTGCTTCCAGGTAGTGGCCTACAAACCTTATCTCGACCTGGTCCAGCGTTTGTGCGAGTTGGTCGGTGGTCGTGAAGCTTACAAAGCGGCGCTGTTTACCTCCGGTGCGGAGGCTGTGGAGAACGCGGTGAAGATCGCTCGCGCACATACCAATCGCCCAGCGGTCATCTCCTTTCGTGGCGGTTTCCATGGACGCACGTTGCTCGGCACGACCTTGACCGGCATGAGCCAACCTTATAAGCAGAACTTCGGGCCCTTCGCTCCTGAGGTCTTTCATACCCCGTACCCTAATGCCTATCGCGGTTTTACCAGCGAGATGGCCCTGCAAGCCCTGAATGAGTTGCTGGCGACCCAAGTCCCTGTGGACCGAGTGGCAGCGATCATCATCGAACCAGTGCAGGGCGATGGTGGTTTCCTTTCCGCGCCGCCGCAGTTTCTCCAGGCGCTGCGGACTCTGACCGAACAACATGGCATCGTGCTCATTCTCGATGAAATTCAGACAGGCTTCGGCCGCACCGGCAAATGGTTCGGTTTCCAGCACGCAGGCATCCAGCCGGACCTGGTCACCGTCGCCAAGAGCCTGGCCGGTGGCTTGCCGATCTCGGGCGTGGTGGGTCGTGCGCACATCATGGACGCGCCATTACCCGGCGGTCTGGGCGGTACTTACGGTGGTAATGCCCTGGCTTGCGCCGCAGCGTTGGCAGTGATCGAAACCTACGAACAAGAGCAGTTGCTCGCGCGCGGTGAAGTATTGGGCGAGCGCTTGCGCCAGGGCCTGCTGCGCCTGCAGACACGTCACCCTCGGATCGGTGACGTACGCGGCACCGGCTTCATGTTGGCGATCGAACTGATCAAAGACGATGAAGCCCGCAGCCCCGATGCCGAACTCACCCAGCAACTGATCGATCAGGCCAGGGTTGGCGGGCTGTTGGTGATCAAGTGCGGCGTGTACCGTAATGTGCTGCGCTTCCTTGCGCCTCTGGTCACCGAAGAGGAGCAGATCGATGAAGCGCTGACGATTCTTGAGGCAGCATTGTTACGCGTGTTGAATTAATCTCAGGCTTCGGTTGGCGCAACGTAATACTGCGCCAACCGGGGCATTTGGAACGCATGGATTGATGAAATGCATCATGGGAGGCAACACACCATGTACCTGACTGACTATCGTGCACTGCTGATCGATTGTGATGAGGTTCTGGTCGATCGAGATTCCGGTATCTGGACGGCGCTGCAACCGTTGCTCGAAAATCATCCGGGTGTGCCGGGCAGGGAAGAGGTATTGGCTGCGTTTGACGAGGCGGTACGCACGCTCTATCCACGTTTTTCCGAACTGGGTTTCAGTGGCTTATTGTGCTTTGCCCATCGTCAGTTGGCAGAGCGCTTCGGGCTCAAGGCCAGTTGGGAGGAGGGGATGAGTTTCGCCCGATCGGTGGGCAACTGGTCGCTGTTCGAAGATGCGCCCGGTGCCATGTTGTATCTGCGCAAATTCTATCGGCTGCTGGTGTGCTGCGATCGTGATGCCGAGGATCGCGAACAGCTCTGTGAGCGTTTGGGGATTACGCCTGAAGACTTGCTTTCCCGAGTCAGCAAGCCATTGGAGGACAGCGTCTGGTTGCAAGACAATAACCTGCAAGCCAAAGATATCCTGCAGGTTTCCAGGCCTCCCGCCGAGCCGCCAAAATCGGCTGGTTTGTGCCTGATTTGTCGTGGGCATGGCAACGATACCCAGCAAAGTCCTGCGGATTTTTGCATCAACAGCATGGCCGACCTGGTCGCTCAGCATCAGCTATCTTTGCGACGCTGACTTTGCTAAAACCACTGTATGACTGAATGGCAATCAAGAGGTACACGATGGAAGGTTTAATCAAACTAGACCGAATTGATATCAGTATCCTGGTTGAACTTCAAAAAGACGGCCGAATGACTAACGTCAGCCTGGCCGATGCAGTGGGTCTGTCCTCTAGCCCCTGTTTGCAACGGGTCAAGCGACTTGAGTCGGCCGGGTACATTTCCGGGTATAGAGCCCATCTCAATCTTGCCAAGATTACCGATTCGGTCACGGTATTCACCGAGATCACGCTCAGCGACCACAAGCGGGAGGACTTCGCCAAGTTCGAGTCCAATATCCGTTTGGTCGATGAGGTACTGGAGTGCCACTTGATCAGCGGTGGTTACGATTACCTGGTGCGTTTCATGACCTGCAGCATCCAGCATTATCAGGAAGTGATTGAAGGCTTGCTGGACAAGAATATCGGTATATCCAAGTACTTCAGTTACATCGTCATCAAATCGCCAGTCCTCAAAGATGGGGTTCCGCTGCGTAGACTATTGCGTCACTGAGGCCCCGGCCATGAGCCGCAATTAATTTGCACTTGCCCCCTGTTTTACAGAGATAAAACGTATCAGTAGAGAATGGGAATTGATATTATTCGTCATCAATTCTCGCCGGGTTCCTGAAGTCCCCGGCATCTTCTGAAGGTCGTCTGTCGATGCGTCGAACTCTCGTTTCTCTGTGTGTGATCCAAGCCATTTCCCAAACCACTTGGGCTGACCAGGCACCGACTGAGCCTGCGTCAATAGAGTTACAAGCGATCGACATCAACGGCACATTCGAAGAGTCGGCCCAGGGCCCGGTCCAGGGGTATCGAGCGACCCGTTCCGCCAGTGCGACGCGCACCGACACTCCGATTCATGAAACCCCACAATCGATCAGCGTGGTCACCCGGGATGTCGTGGAAGACCTCGGCGCCACCCGCCTGCAAGACGCTCTCGATTATGCGGGTGGCGTGGGCCGTGCGAACAATTTCGGCGGCCAGGGCCTGACCACTTTCACCGTGCGTGGCTTTACCACCGGTGAGTTCTACCGCAACGGTTTCCCGATCAACCGCGGTTATCCGAACATGCCCGACGCCAATACCATCGAGCGTCTGGAGGTCCTGCGCGGGCCAGCCACCACGCTCTACGGCCGTGGCGATCCCGGCGGCACCTTCAACGTGGTGTCCAAACAACCCCTGGCCGAACCCACGGTCACCCTGGGCAGTCAGCTCAATGATCAGGGCATGCGTCGCGCAACGATGGATGCCTCAGGGCCGCTGGACGATGAAGGGCGACTGGCCTACCGGCTGAACCTGATAGGCGAGGGTGGCGACACCTTCCGTGATCACGTCGAAAACGAGCGTTATGGTGTGGCGCCGGTCCTCGGTTGGCAGGTCAACGACACTACCCGTATCACCTTCGAAGGCGATTTCATGCGCAACAACGCGCCGCTCGATCGGGGTGTGACCCGCTATCGCAATCAGATCGGTGTCGCGTCGCGGGATACTTTTTTCGGTGAGAAGGATATCGGCAAGCTGCACAACGACAACAACATGGCGCAACTGCGTTTCGAACATTTCCTGAACGACAACTGGACCTTGGGCGGCGGCACGCAATTTCTCGACGGCAGCCTGCAAGGCAATGCCATTGAAGGCAACGGGGTCGCTGCCGACGGCCGAACGTTGGGACGCAACTTCAATTACCGCAAACTGGAATGGCGTGACCGGGATGTGCAGTTGAACCTGACCGGGCATTTTTCCACCGGTGGATTCGATCACACGTTGCTCACGGGCATCGAGTATGAGGATTACGATTACAAGTCGATCATCCGTCGCTCCAGTGGCGCGGTGAGTGCCTACCCCATTGATATTTTCAATCCGGTCTACGGCCAGCCGCGCCCGGCGTTGACCCGCACCACCACCAATGATCAGGAAAACCTCAAGACCTATGCCGCTTTCGTGCAAGATCAGGTAACGCTGACTGAGCGGTTGAAAGTCTTGGCTGGCGTACGTTTCGAACGCTTCGAACATGATTACGACAACAAACTTGTCAACGGTGTGAGCTGGACCAACAGCGACAACGCCGTCACTCCGCGCCTGGGGCTGATCTACGATCTGACCCCGACCGTGGCGATCTATGCCGACACGGCACGCTCCTTCAAGCCCAACAGCGGTGCCAGTCGAACGGGCGGCGGTTTCAAGCCTGAAGAAGGCAAATCTTACGAGGTGGGGGTCAAGTGGCAGGCCTTTGATCGGCAGTTAAGCGTGGATGCCGCGGTGTATCAGATCGAAAAAAGCAATGTCCTGACAACGGACCCAGTGGACTCGACTTTCAGCGTTGCGGCGGGTGAAGTGCGTAGCCGTGGCTTTGATCTGAACGTGGCCGGCAACCTCACGCCAGAGTGGCGCATGATCGGTGGCTACGCCTACGTGGATGCCGAAGTCACCCAGGACAACGTGCTGAAGTCAGGCACCCGCCTGATGAACATTCCGCGCGACAGTTTCAGCCTGCTGAACGTCTACGAGTTTCAGGACGGTGGCCTCAAAGGACTGGGCCTGGGACTGGGCGCCAAGTATGTCGACGAGCGCGCCGGCCAGACCGCGGCCAATGCCTTCTCCATGGATAGCTACAAGGTGTTCGATCTGCTCAGCTTTTACAAAGTCAACGAGCACCTGCGACTTAACCTTGACCTGAAGAATGTGTTCGACAGCCACTATGATGAAGGTGCCTTTGGCAACGTTTACGCCTATCCGGGCGCGCCGAGAACCGTGCAGATGGGGATTTCATACACCTTGTAGAGCGCGTTTCAGGGCGCACTTAAAGCGCCACACGAACAACCTGCATCAGTCGGAGGCGGCGTCATGAACGTTCGCCTTCAACTTCGAAAGGATGGCTCTGATCATTCGCCATTCCAGCGATGTTGGCTCACCCTTGTCTGCCTCGGTGACGATCGATGTGGGAACGAACTGTGGCGAGGGGGCTTGCCCCGTTTGAGTGCGTAGCGCTCACAAAAATCTTTGCTACACCAAAGATTTCAGGACTGCTTCGCAGCCCAACGGGGGCAAGCCCCCTCACCACAGGGCAGTATCAATGCTCCTTGGCCTTCCTGATCCTGATCAAAATAAACAGCAGGACGCAGAGCGCGAGCGGGGTCATGGCCAGCAGGGCATCTCTGGCGGAAATGTCCGCGCCCATGACGTGCAGCCCCGAGTAGAACAGCTTGAACAGGCTCAACAAGTAATAGGTGATGGCGATAATCGACAAGCCTTCGACCGCGCGCTGGATTTTGATTTGAGTATCGGCGCGGGCGTTCAGGCTCTTCAGGATTTCCGAGTTCTGCTCTTCCATTTCGACCTGGACACGGGCCTGCAACAAGTCCCCGAGGTTGGCCACGCTCTCGGCCAGTTGCTCCAGGCGTTGTTCGGTGACGGCGCAGTATCTGACCGTGGGCTTGAAGCGTCTTTCTATGAAGATACCCAGTCGCTGGCAATCACCCACATGGCTTTCGCGCAGTTCACCCAGGCGTTCGAAAACCAGCTGTGCATAGGCTTGGGTGGCGCTGAAGCGGTGTCGGGTTTTTGCGTTGCTGCTGACCACTTGCGCCGACAGGTTGGCAATATCGGTCAGCAACGCTTTCGCATTTCCGGTATCGGGGCCGGCGTTACGTTCCGAAAGGTTGACCAGAGTCTTGTCGAAGACATTGAGCTGAGTGCTCAAGGCTTTCGCGGTGATGAGTGAAAGCGAAGCCATCATTCGGTAGGTTTCGATTTCCAGCAGGCGGCGGATCATCCGTCCCAGGCGATAGGCATTCAGGCGTTTGTTCACGAACAGAAAACGGTTGGTGCCGTCCTCGCTCAGGCGAAAATCGCTCCAGACCGTCGCATCGCCACCGCCGATGCAAGAGCCGCTGGGATCCTTGAATTCATAAACGGACAGATCGCCGGAAAAAGACGTATCGGTGCGCACCACAATCTGCACAGCGTTGATCACGTGCTGCATGAAAGGCTCGACCCGGTCCATCAAGGCTCTGGGTGGCGGGCTCCAGCATGGTTCGTGACTGGAGGAGGGCACCACCAGCGTCAGCGTCAGGAACTCTGCGTGCCGTTCCCACTTCAAGGCATGGCCCTCCAGCTCGGTGATGCCCTGGGCCGCTTCCGGGTCGACCGGGCCGGGGCAGCAGTGACTCAGCAAGGTGTCGCACTGCCCGTCATTCGCCAGAAACGCCAGATGAAACACGTGGGCGGGCTCGTCGAAATACAGCGACGGGCGCGCGTGCAACTCGTTGTGCAGGATCAGTCTTTGCGGGTGCATGCTGTTTGGGCCATGTTGGAGTTGTTTGTTCTTGGGACTGGGTGATGAATACCCGAGTCACAAACCAAACCTGGCGATGCCCAATGCCGATTTTCAGGCGAACGGCCATCGCGTATGAGCCTGCCAGGGAATGCACTGCAGCGTTGTGAACTATTCTTCTCAAGTGACCCTTTCAAATACCTCAATCCAAGGGAGTTGATATAAATCAACGCTTAAGAGGCTTTAAGGGATGAATCTGGGCCTGATGCCGGATTCTCGAGCCGGCGTCGGGGATCAACCTGTCTGGAGTCTGCTCATGAGCCAGTATCAACGGTTATTACTGATCATCAACCCGCTGCTGCGCCATTCTCCTGCGATAAACCATGGCGCCGCCCTGGCCAAGGCCAGCGGGGCGAGCTTGCACATTGCCGGCCTGATCCCCTCGTTGGATATTCTGTCGCTGCTCGAAGAAGGCGACCGCAAAATGGCTCGGGCAACCTACCTGCAGGAACACCGCGACTGGCTCGATGAACAAGCGGAAAAGATGCGAGGCCGAGGGATAGAGGTGACAACCGAAGTTGCATGGGCCGACAACATGCGTCAGGACATTCTTGACCATGTCACGCAAATGCAGCCCGATCTGTTGATCAAGCAGGTGCAGCATGAGCCCGTGCTCAAACGCGCATTCTTCACACCGCTGGATTGGCGTTTGTTGCGCCATTGTCCGGTACCGGTTTATCTGGTCGGTGGTGAGGGCCATGCCTTGCCGCAGAAGGTGGTGGCCGCAGTTGACGTGTCGGATACCGAGCCTTCGAACGGTGAACTCAATGACCGGATCATCTTGCAGGCGTCGGGCCTGGCGCTGCAGTGCAATGCCGAGTTGCATCTGCTGTACGCCTGTGACATATCGGCAGCTTTTCTGGCGGATATGGACGTCGATCTGACGCTTGCGCAACTCACCCGGGAACTGCGCAGCGACCTGGAAAAGTCTTTCCTCAAACTGGCCGGTCGGTTCGGCGTGCCCTCTGACTGTCGGCATTTCATCATGGGGCACCCTGTCTCGGTGCTGAGCGAATTCGCCCACCAGCATCAGATGGATGTGGTCGTGGTAGGCAGAACCCAATACCGTGGTCTGGAACGGCTGCTTGGCAGCACGACGGAACATATTCTGTATCAGGTGCCTTGCAGCATTCTGGCGGTCTAGGGGCGGGCGCCCCGATCGGAATGATGGCCGCCGTCAAACGAACGCCCGTTTTTGGGGCTCCCGCCCCAGGGAGGTTTTCAAATGACTAGTCCTTCATTGCAAACCATCTTGCATGACCGGGTGGATGCCGGCCGAGGCTTGGTGGAGCCGTTGCTCAAATACGCTAAAAGAGCCGATGTCATCGTTCTCGCCTTACCCCGTGGCGGCGTTCCGGTGGCTTATGAAGTCGCCACGGCCCTGGAGGTTCGTCTGGACCTGATGCTGGTGCGCAAACTGGGAGTACCGTCCCACCAGGAGTTCGCCATGGGCGCAATTGCCAGTGGCGGCATACAAATCGTCAACGAAGATGCGCTGCGGGCTAACGGAATTGATCAACGCACCCTCGATGCCGTGGTTGCAAAGGAAACGCGGGAGTTGTTGCGTCGCGAGCAGCTATACCGGGCATCCCGTGCACCTTTAGTGCTCAAGGATCAGGTGGTGATTCTGATCGATGACGGCCTGGCCACAGGCGCCACGATGATGGCCGCGATACAGTCCGTGCGCCTGCAAGCGCCCTCGCGCATCGTTGTTGCCGTGCCGGTGGCACCGCAGGAGACGGCAGAGGCGCTGCGCGATGAAGTGGACGAACTGATTTGCCCGCTCATCCCCGAATGGATGATCTCGATCGGTCATTGGTACACGGATTTTTCGCAGACATCGGACGAAGAAGTCATCGATCTTCTGCACCGGGCCTGGCAACGAGAGTCCGGTTCGGGCGACTCCTTTCAGAACGGTTCCGGTATTTGAGCCGTTGCCTGGCGTGGAGCAAACCACGTCAGGCCTTCACGTGATCCTGACGTTCATGAATTGCCACGGATCGGATTCATCGGTCTGCTCGGGCATCAATGAGTGACGTCCGGCAAGCGGCGTCCAGTCGGAATAAATACCTTCTACCTTGCCAAGGTAAGGCAGGCAGATCTGCAGAATTTCCCTGAAGGGCAACTCATCCGGTTCGACAATACCGCGTTGCGGATTGCGAATGGCCCAGATCACGCCGGCCAGCACTCCCGCCGTCACTTGCAGGCTGGTGGCGCTGTTATAAGGGCATAGAACCCGGGCTTGCTGGATTGATAGGCGCGAGCCATACCAATAACTGTTTCTGGCATGCCCCATCAGCAGCACGCCGAGTTCGTCACTGCCGTCGAGGATTTCGTCATCGAGCAGGCGCTGGCCGCTCTGGGGTTTCCAGTTGCGCTCGGCGAGTTCATGCACCGAGAGCAAGGCATCGTCACAGGGCCGATACGCGTAATGGACGGTCGGCCGGTAAGTCGGCTGCCTTCCCTGGCCAACGGTCAGGTAGTCGGCAATCGACAGGGCTTCGTTGTGGGTCACGAGCAGCCCATGGGTTGGCCCCGTCGAGGGTGTCCAGGTCCGAACCCCGGTGGAGGCACCGGGACGTTGCAGGTAGATCCCGGCCTGGCACCCGAAGGCGTGGTAATAGCCATCCTCGGGCAGCGCTTTCTCATGACTGCCCCAACCCAATTCCGCTGGCTGGCTGCCTTCACTGATGAAACCGTCCACGGACCAAGTGTTGACGAACTCATCGGCAACTTTGTGTTGCGATGAAAACTGCGAATCGCGTTCGGCGATGTGGATGCAGCGGATATTCAGTCGGTTGGCCAACTGCGCCCATTCTTCGCGAGTAGCGGGCTGGGGCATTGTGTCACCCAAATCCTCAGCGAGGTTGACCAGTGCCTGCTTGATCAGGTGGGACACCAGCCCCGGATTGGCCCCGTGGGTCAAGACAGCGGTGGACAAACCTTGCGCACTTTCCCTGCGAAGCTGAAGAGCAGCCTCTCTCAATGCATAGTTGGATCTTTCGGACAGGGATTTGTCGGGGTCGGTGTAACCGCCTTCCCACGGCTCGATACAGGTGTCCAGATACAGCACGCCTTTACGCTGGGCGAACTGAATCAGCGAAAGACTCGATACTCCCACCGAGAGGTTGAGCAGGAAATCGCCAGCGCTCAACAGAGGGTCCAGTACCGCCTCGTAATTGTTCTGATCCAGTTGCTCGGCTTGGTGGGCGACGCCAAATTCCTGCGCGAGTAAACGTCCATCTTCATCGGGACTGAGGATCAACAGGCGTTGCGGTTCAAGTTCAAGATGGCGCAACAACAGCGGGAGTACGCCTTTTCCGATACAGCCAGAGCCGATCATCACCAACCGGGCATCAAAGGGCTGAATGACATGCTCAAGATCCGACATCGATAGCCTCCACCGGCTGACCGCGCGCTCGCCGCAAATGACCTGTCGATAACCACGACGCTCTCAAATTAGAGACTGCAAGGCTCAGTTAAAGCTCAAAAAATTTTTCGGGCATCTTCAACGGGACGGCGGTGCTGATCGAGACCAAAAAACAGATGAGAATGAGGCGAACTGCTGGCCCCCCGATTTCCGTTTCGTTGTCAAACTTGCTTTCTTTTCAGAAGGTTAGGCATTGGCGATATGCGGACTTTGGTATGGATGGCTGCGACGTTTGCCGTGGTGACGCTCTCGCTGGAGGCTCAGGCAAAGGACCTGAGCAAAAACAGTCGTTTTGTCTGCAGCTGGGGCTCGGACATCGCCGCAGATGCACAAGCGGCGAAGCTTTCCGGTTTCACGCTTTACGGGGCACGCAAGAAACTGCAATCGCGAAAATTCCCCCGGCCGTGGATGCGCATGACGGCCATGGGGATTACCGAACAAACCTATAACAGTGCCTCACGTCTCAAGCCTGCTGCGATCAAGCAAACGTATTACGAGCAATGCATCCGGCATGAGTTGGCCCGACGCTAGAAGTTGATCGAGGCGCTCAGCCGGGCGGTCAGTGGAGCGCCCTGGAACAGGTAGCCATCGCCCATGTATTCACCGGCATCGCGCCAGTAGCGTTTGTCGAACAGGTTGTCCACGGTCAGGCGGAACACCGTGTCATATCCGTCGATGCGAGTGCTGTAGCGGCTGCCGATGTTGAAGATGGCGTAGGCCCCGGTCTGCACTTCACCTTGGCGGTTGGCGTACTTGCTGGCGCTGTACTGCACTCCACCGAGCAGCGCCAGGCCATTGAACCAGGGCAGGGCGTAGTCGCCGTAGAGGTTGGCGCGCAGGGTCGGAACGTTGATTGCCTGGTGCCCTTCATAAGCTGGCGTGCCACTGTCGGTGACCCGTGCGCGAATCGCCGCGACACTGGCGGCGATCTGCAGGCGCTGGCTGGCCCAGCCATTGGCCGAGAGCTCCAGCCCGGTGTTTTTCTGTTCGCCCTGTTGGGTGAACGTGAACGTACCGTCATCATTCGGTCGCGAGTACTGGTAGGCCTGGCGAATCTGGAACAGCGCCGCGGCCAGGCTGATGCGCTGCCAGTCGTATTTGATCCCGGCCTCGATTTGTCGCGATACGGTGGGCGCGAGGATTTCATAGGCATTGGTGGTGAACCACGCTGCTTCGCCGCCCAAGGACAGGCCCTTGCTGTAGCGGGTGTATAGGGACAGGTTTTGCACCGGCTTGTAGATCAGCGCTGCCTGGGGCAGGAATTCATAGCGTTGGGTATGCCGGGTGGTCTCGCCCTGGCTGTCGAAGGTCTCTTCATCCAGACGCACTTCGCGCCCGCCCAGCACTGCCTGCCATTGCTCGTTGAAACTGATCCGGTCATTGAAGAACAGCCCGTACTGGCGGCTGTCCAGGCGTCGGTAGGAATCGTTGAGCGGGCCATCGTAAGGGGCAAAATCAGCCGGTTCGCTGTTGATGTTGGCGCTGCCGATCATCTGATTGATGGCATCGCGTTTGTCCACCACGCGGCGGAACGCGCTAGTCCCGACGCTGAGTTCGTGGCCCAGGCCACCGGTTTCGAAGTGGCCGCTGAGGAGCGCCTGCACTTCATCGTTGCGGCGGGTATCGTCGGGGCTGCGGAAATCGTAAATGTCGTAGTCGCCCTCGGGGCTGAAGTAGTTCGGCACTGCCGCGCCGGCACAACTGGCGGAGCCATAGCAGCCCCAGGCGAACGAGCTGTAGTCATCGATCACCACCCGGCTGCGCGAGGCGCTGAGGTTGCCTTTCCACTGGTCGTTGAAGCGGTATTCGAAATTACCGTTGAGGTTCAGCGCATCAGTGGTGACCGGCTTCGAACCGCTCTGGTGTGCCAGCAGCTTCTTCGGCGAGGCGTGGTGCGGCAGACTGGAACCACCGAGCAGTTGATAGCCTGGTGCAGAGCGCTGCTCCTTGGTCTGGTACTCGGCGTCCAGTTGCAGCAGCGCATTGGGGCTGATGTTCCAGTCGAAAGCCAGCGAGGCGAAGTCGCGCTGACCATTGGTGTGTTCGACGTAGGAATGCAGGTCTTCGTGGGCCAGGTTGGCGCGCAGACCGAACTGTTGCTCGCTGCCGAACCAGCCACCGACATCGGTCGCCAGATAACCACTGCCGCGATCATCAGTGGAGACGGTGACCGAACGTACGTCGCCAGGCCGCTTGGTCACGTAATTGACCAATCCGCCGGGCTCGCTGACACCGCTTTGCAAACCGGAGAGGCCCTTGAGCAACTCCACCTGCTGTTTGTTCTCCAGCCCGACATTCTGCTCGCCAGTGATGGTGCGGCCGTTGATCTTGTAACTGCTGGCGGAGTTGAGGGAGAAGCCACGCACGACGAAGTTTTCGTAGTAGCCGACCGGCGCGTAGCTTTCACCCACCGAAGCGTCGTTGCGCAGTACTTCGCTGAGCAGGCGGGCCTGCTGATCCTTGATCAAGGCTTCATTGAATACCGAAATGGAAGCCGGCGTATCGAGCAATGGCGCCGCCTCGAATCCACCGACCGAAGCGCTGTCGGCCTGATAACCGGAAGAATCTTCGCCGGTGACGGTCACCGCCGGCAATTCGGTCGCGGCGGCCCAGGCCGAAGGCACGGCGCTGCTCAGCAGGAGGCCCAGACCCAGATTCAGGGGATTGAGCGCAAACCGCGGGGCGGCCACTCCCTGGCGGGAGGTCCGGTAAAGCCTATTCATGAAAAATCCTCGACGACTGCGGGCCCGGGTATGGCGAGTCTTGGCCTGTGGCTCACGCTTGAAAGCGGGGCATCATACAAGAGGACCGATCATGAAATGAAAGTGTCATCGCGACGAGCGCCGGATAACTGTAGGAGCTGCCGCAGGCTGCGATCTTTTGACCCTGGCGTTTGTTCAGGCAACGAGTCGTTTACGGGAAAGATCAAAAGATCGCAGCCTGCGGCAGCTCCTACGGGGGGCTCGTCACACGAAACCGTTGCTCGAGGGCCTCCGCAAACGGGGTAGAGCGCAAACCCGGGCCAGGCTTCTCGATCACCCGCTGAAATCGCGACGAGCGCCGGGTAACTGTAGGAGCTGCCGCAGGCTGCGATCTTTTGACCTTGGCGTTTGTTCAGGCAACGAGTCATTTACGGTAAAGATCAAAAGATCGCAGCCTGCGGCAGCTCCTACGGGGGGCGCGTCACACGAAACCGTTGCTCGAGGGCCTCCGCAAACGGATAGAACGAAAACCAGGGCCGGGCTTCATCGATCACGCGCTGAAATGACGGTCTCTGTACCAACCTCTCGAAATAGGCGCTCAGGTGACTGTAGTCATCGGGGAACGGCACGAGCGTCCTGGCATAGAAAAGTGCCGGGGCAGCGGCGCAATCGGCCATGCTGAAGGCCGGGCTGGCCACCCAGATTCTGGATGCCATCCGGCGTTCAAGCATGCCGTAGGCCGTTTTCAGCATGGATCGCTCTTTGGTCAAATCGCCGTTGGTCGCGTGTAGTCGATCACTGACAATCTGTTGCATCGGTCCTTGTACATACTGGTCAAAAAATCGATCCCATAATCGGACTTCCAGCGCGGTCTCCCAATCGTCTGGAACCAGATAGTGCGTGCCCGGAAATCGTCTATCCAGGTACTCGATGATGACGCTGGACTCCGGCAGATTCCGCTGGTCAACAGAGTCAAAAATTAGTGGGAACTTTCCGATTGACCACAATGCCTGAAGTTCTGCGCTGTCGGCAGGGTCACCGAGATCGATGATTCTTCTCTCGAATTCAGTGCCGTTTTCGTACAGCGCGATGAGTACCTTGTGACAGAACGACGCCAATGGATGGTAGTAAAGCGTCAGCGACATCTTTCAACTCCTCGTTGGAGGGGAGGGGCGGGAAGCGCAACACCCTGATATGAAAAAGACGGGGGCAGTGAGCAATCATAGGCGGATGTCAGCAGTGCGTCAGGGCTCGAATGTGCGTGCTTGCAAACGGAAGAATCCCAGCCGGACTGAACCGCTGGTCGGTTTGTGACTTATTGGTCATGGCGTTCATCTCAGCGCCCTTGTACCGTTGTCGCTGGTTTGTGCTGTCAGGCTTGCCCGGAGGAAGCCGGACGGTCAATCAAGCTGTGTGTCTGGCCCAATTTGTTCAAGGAATAGAATGAAATGACGTTGAAAACCGCGATTGTCCAGATTGGTAAGAAGTACAAGGTTTATACCGAGCATTACCTCAACGCCACCGCCGACAAGACCATTATTCTGGTCAACGGCTCGCTGGCAACGACCGCCTCTTTTGCCCAGACCGTGCGCTACCTGCGGCCACGCTTCAACGTAGTCCTCTACGATCAGCCCTACGCCGGTCAATCGAAACACCACAACCAGCATGACCAGCCGATCCGCAAGGAAGACGAAGCCGAAATATTGCTGGAGTTAATCGAGCACTTTCGCGCGCAGCATGTGCTGTCCTTTTCCTGGGGCGGCGCGGCGACTTTGCTGGCGCTGGCCCAGCACCCACAACGAATTGAAAAAGCGGTGATCAGTTCATTCGCGGCGCGAATCAATACGCCGATGCGCGACTATCTGGAGAGTGGTCGGCACTTTCTGCAGGCCTGTGACCGGCGCAATGTCGCGCGCTTGATCAACAGCACGATCGGCAAGCATCTGCCGTCGCTGTTCAAGCGTTTCAACGAACGCCATGTCAGCAGCCTGGACGAACACGAATACCGGCAGATGCACTTTCACGTCAACGAAGTGCTGACTCAGGACACCCATTGCTACGTTTCCTGTGCCGACGCCATCGAAGTTCCGTTGCTGTTTATCAACGGCGAACGGGATGAGTACACCTCGGTGGAAGATGCCCGTTTTTTTGCTGCGCATAACCCTCAGGCTCAATTTCAGACCATCAAGAACGCCGGGCACTTCCTCGATATGGAACACCCGACGGCCTGGACTGACACCCAGCAGGCCTTGCTGGGCTTCCTGCAGCCGATCGCCAAAATACCGAGCCAGCCCCGAGACTTGACGTTCAGTAGCAAAGCGTCGGTGATTCCGCCTCTTCAGTCAGCCAACTGGGTGCGGCTTTAACTGACGCAGCAACTCGATCTGATCCGCCGGGACCAAGGTACGCAAGGCTTTATACAGCGCGCGGGTCTCGAGCAGGTTCCAGATGCGCAGCATGGTTTCCAGGGCGTCCAGTGGCTTGCTGATGAAGTCTTTGGCGCCCAGAGCCAGCGCGCGCAGGCGGGTATCGCGCGTGGCGTCAGCGGTGAGCACAAGGATTGGCAGGTACTCGCCGGTCGGGATGCGCCGGTTGAGTTGTTCCAGTACGGCAAAGCCGTCGAACTCTGGCATGTGCAGGTCGAGAATCACCAGGTCAGGCTCGAAGCTGTTGAACAGGTCCAGGGTTCGCAGCGGCTGAGTGCTGCTCAGTACGTTGGTCAGCCCTTCGCGGACAAGCAACTGTTCCATCAAGTCGAGGTTGGGCCGCTGGTCGTCGATGATCAGAATGCGCAGGTCGGTGTTCACACGGGCTCCGGTAGATGCTGGTCAAGATGGGCGAGAAATGAAGGGATGTGAATCGGCTTGGTCAGCACCGCCGTCGCTCCCGCTTCCAGCAATGCCAGATGCGTGAGGTCGCTGGCATCGGCGGTGATCATCAACACGGGAATGGCACGGGTGATGGAAGACTGACGCAAGCGTTGCAGCACATTGAAACCATCCAGATCCGGCAGTGCCACGTCGAGCAAAATCAGCTGTGGCGCATGTTGACGGGCCAGGTCCAGACCCATTTGCCCCTGCATACTTGAGAGCAACTGGATGTGCGGTCGCCGTTGCAGCAGGGTTTCGATCAGGGCAAGGCTGGAGAGATTGTCTTCGATGCACAGGACTTTGCCCTGGTAATCGGGCGCGGCGAGGGCGGCCGTGACCGTTGGGGGGCTGATTCGTGCAACCGGTGGCTCGGTGACTGGCTGCAGGCGCGCGAAGGGCAGCTCCAGGGTGAAACTGGCGCCTTCGCCGGGTTGGCTTTTGACGGTCAGGCTGCCGTTCATCATTTCCAGCAAACTCTTGCTCAAGGCCAGGCCCAGGCCGGTGCCTTCCACGTTCGGATCGGTCTCCAGACGCTCGAACGGCTTGAACAGTTGTTCCAGTCGATCGGCCGCAATGCCCTTGCCGGTGTCACAGACCGACACCGCAATTCGCTGTTGAATAACCCTGACTTCGATGTGCACCTGGCCCTGGGGCCGGTTGTATTTGATCGCGTTGGATAGCAAGTTGAGCAGCACCTGAACCAGGCGTTGCCGATCGGCGACGATTCCGCTGTCGGCGGCCAGCATCGGCAGCTCAACCAACTGAATGCCGGCGTCGCAGGCCATGGGGGAAACCAGTGTCAGGGCTTCTTGTAGCACCGCCGCCAGGGGCACTGCTTCAACATTGAGCGGCAGGCGCCCGGCTTCGATCTTGGCGATGTCCAGCACTTCGTTGATCAAGGTCAGCAGGTGTTGTCCGGCCCGCAAGATATGACCGATCTGTGCCCGCTGACCTTTGGATGAGTCCATGTCCAACAGTTGTGCGAAGCCGAGAATGGAGTTGAGCGGGGTACGCAATTCGTGGCTCATGCGCGACAGGAACTCGCTTTTGGCGCGGCTGGCGCGTTCGGCTTCTTCCCGTGCGGTGCTCAGTGCTATCTCGGCCACGCGGCGATCGCTGATGTCGCGGGTGATCTTGGAAAATCCGCGCAGGGCACCACTGTTGTCGTATTGCGCGGTAATCACCACGCTGGCCCAGAAGCGGCTGCCATCCTTGCGGCAACGCCAGGCCTCTTCCATGTAATGACCGTCGCGAGTGGCCTCGCGCAGCGCCATGTCGGGATGCTGCGGACATTCTTGCGACAGATAAAACACCGAAAAATGCTGGCCGACGATTTCCTGTTCGGTGTAGCCCTTGATCCGTTCGGCGCCCGCATTCCAACTGGTGACGAAGCCCTGGGTGTCGAGGGCGAAAATACCGTAGTCCTTCACGCCGTCGATGATCAGCCGGAGACGCTCTTCGTTGTCGCGCAACGCCCGTTCACGTTCAGCCAGCAACAACCCGGCTTCGACCAGGCGTGTGCCCAATTGACCAATCTCGTCATTTTCCGGCGGTTGCGGCAGTAACGGCTGACCGAGTGCCAGCCGTTGTGCGTTGCCCTGGACCTGTTTGACCCGGGCGACAATGCCCTTGGACAGAAACAGCACCGCCACGATGGCGCCAAACAACCCGCACGCCGCGGCCAGCAGGGTGGAGAACAACAACCGCTGTCGGGTGGAAGCCGCGGCTGCGGTGCGCTCGGCCAGCAACGTGTCTTCAAGGGTACGCATGGCGCTGATGCGTTCACGCAATTCGTCGAGGACGTGCTTGTTATTGATCAGGATGGTGGTAATCGACTCGGGTGTGGCGCTGCGATCATTGAGCAGTTCAACCAGACCCTCGACCTTGGTCTCGATCAGTGGCGTGATGACCGCCAGATGTCTGCGCACCCGTTCATCGCGAACGTTGCTGTCGAGCCGGTGCAGGGCCGATTCGATCAAAGGCTTGGCTTGTCGATAACCCGGCAGGAAATCCTCGCGACGAGTCAGCAGATAACCGCGCACACTGGCGGCGGCCTCGGCGAGCAGGGTGTGCACGGCCTGAATGTCGCCTTGCACCAGCAGCACGCGACGTACGTCCTCTTCCGCGCGTGCGGTCTGACGCTCGGTGATGTAAATCAGCACCAGCGAGAGCAACAGGATCACCAACGGCAGGGAAATCACCACGAGGGCTTTGCCGCGTAACGGCAGATCGGCCCAGCGTCGAGCATTTGAAACCTTCATGACTGGAGCACCAGCCCGAGGGCCATGCCACGAACGGCCGCCTGGGTTCGGTCGGCGGCGCCGAGTTTACCGATGACCCGTTCCACGTGGGCTTTGGCCGTGCCCGTGGTGATGCCGAGTTCTTCGCCGATTTCACGATTGCTGAAACCGCTGGCCACCAACCCGAGAACCTGACGTTCCCGGGCGGTCAAGGTTTCGGCAGGCACGACGCCACTGGCGTTGCGTTCGGTCATGCGCCGCAGCAGGCGGGCGCTGACGGCGCTATTGAGGGCTTCCTCGCCCGCGGCGACGCGTTGCAGGGCGTCGATCACTTCATTGCGGCTGGCGTCTTTGAGCAGGTAACCCACGGCGCCGGCATTCATCGCCGCTTCCAGGTGATCCGGGCTGTCGTCCATGGTGAAGATCACCACTTTGAGGCCCGGCAGGCGCTGCTGAAGAATTCGCGCCGCGCCTAGCCCATTGAGCACGGGCATGCGAATGTCGAGGATGACGATGTCGGGTAACAGACGTTCGCACGCGTCCACCGCTTCCTGACCATCGCGGGCCTGGCCGACCACTTCGAATTGCGGATGGCCGGCCAGCAGCGCAACGAAGCCGGTTCGGGTGACCTCATGATCGTCCGCCAGAACCAAACGTAAAACTTCAGTCATTGAGCTGTTCCATTGAGGTCGGAAGGTACGGTGGCGCGCAGTTGCGTCCCGCCATGCACATGGCTGACGCAAGTGAAATCGCCGCCCAGCAGGCTTGCGCGTTCCTTCATCGCCGCGAGCCCCAGGTGCCGGGCGCCACAGGTGACGAGTCGTTGTTCCAGAGCAAAACCTTTGCCGTTGTCGTCCAGCCGTAGCGAGGCCAGTCCTTCGTGCAGTTCCAGCGCGAGGACGACGTGGCTGGCCTGCGCATGTTTGAGAATATTGTTGATGCCTTCCTGGGCGATCCGGAACAGGGCGATTTCCACCTGGCTGGGCAAACGCGCTTCGCAACGCCCATTCCAGTTCACTTTGATCCCGGCCTCGCGCAGGCGATCCGCTTCTTTGTCGACCGCCTTCAGCAAGCCAAAGTCATCGAGTACCGTCGGGCGCAGGCCGCTGATCAATTGCCGGCCTTCACCCACGCAGTGTTGGGCCAATGCAAGAATCGTCTGTAAGTCTGCGCCGAGTTCGTCGGGCAGTGGCGGGCAACGGCCGGCAAAACCTTGCAGGCGCTGATGCAGCCCGGCGAGGGTTTGCGCCAGGCCGTCGTGCAGGTCGTAAGCCATGCGTTTGCGTTCGTCTTCCTGTGCCCTGAACAACCGATGCACCAGATCGGACATGGTGCGCTCGCGGGCCACCAGTGCATCCAGCAACCGCTGGTTTTCCAGGTGCGCGGCCAGCAGGGTGGCGAGCAATTGCAGGGATTCGACGTCCTCGGTGTCCGGTGCACTGATGCTGACACTGTTGGCCAGCACCAACGCACCGAAGGCCGCGCCATCGCCGCCGCGCAACGGCACTCGCAGCACATTGGGCAGGACCGCGTTCGGTTGCTCCTGCCATTGCGGGGCGCACATCGCGGTATCGGCGAGGCTCTCGAGGCTGTGTAAACGATCACGGCTACCGTGACTGGCGGTGGTCTTGACCTGCGCCTCTACGTCCCATTCCAGCAGTAACGCGTGGTCCATCGCGAGGAAGGCGCAGGCCCGTTGCAGCACCCGTTGACGCATGGCCTCAGGGGCCAGTTGCGTCAATTCCTGGCCGGTATCCACCAGCAACCGCAGTCGCGCGGCGCGACTTTGCGCTTGCCGATACTGGGTGCGAATGGCCAGGGCGCTACCGGGGTCATGATCAGGGTTTTGCATGGGGCAGATTCCGGCGGGCACGCCCGTTCGGGCTGGGGCGTCATTAAACCTTGTTGACGGGGCAGGGCGCTATCTGCCGAATGGCATAGGCAAATGACTCCGGTTGGCCGATGGCGGATGACGTTTCGAGCGGCACAGTGTGGCCATCGACCACCCTTGGAATAGCGCAATGAAATTCAAGACCTCAACCATCGCCCTGTTGTTCGCCCTGACCGCTCCGTTGGCCCAGGCATTGGAGGCAGTGCCGTACGTCTACAGCAGCGTGGCCGAACAGCCCGGTAACGCGAAGGATCGTGAAATCGCCGCGCTGTTTGATCAATGGAATAGCGCGTTGAAGAGCGGCAATGTGCAGAGCGTGGTCGACCTGTACGCGCCGAATGCCGTGCTGCAGCCGACGGTTTCCAACAAAGTGCGCACCACGCCGGCACAGATCAAGGACTACTTCGATCACTTCATGGCGCTCAAGCCGGTGGGCCAGATCAACTTCCGTGAGATCCGTCCATTGGGCGCCAATGTGGCGATGGACAGCGGCGTCTACACCTTTTTCCTGACCGAGGCCGATGGCAAGACTCGTCAGGTGCAGGCGCGCTACACCTTCGTCTATGAACAGGTTGGCGGGCAGTGGAAGATTCTCAACCACCACTCTTCGGCGATGCCGCAAGCGCAGGTGCTGCACGCCGGGAAGTAACGGCCAAGCACAATCCCTGTGGGAGCGGGCTTGTGTGGCGAGGGGGCTTGCCCCCGTTCGAGTGCGTAGCGCTCGCAGGTCTTGGGGCCGCTGCGCGGCCCAACGGGGGCAAGCCCCCTCGCCACAGTTCGCTCCCACAGGTTCCGCGCCTGACTGGCATTACCGACACGGCCTACCTTGAAGTGGGCCGCGTGCGTTGTACTCAGTTCAACGCCAAGTCGTCCACAGGCTGCTGCCCGCGGGCCTGTGCGGCGCGTTGCAACTGGCTGGCGATCAAAGTGTTTTTCAGCAGATAGGCAATGGTCATCGGCCCGACGCCACCCGGTACCGGGGTGATCGCCCGGGCGACGGTGCGGGCGCTGGCGTAATCGACATCGCCCACCAGACGATCGCCGGATTCGCTGGCAATGCGGTTGATACCGACATCGATCACCACCGCACCGGGTTTGAGCCAACTGGCATCGATCAACTCTGGCCGGCCCACCGCCGCAACCACGATATCCGCCAACCGGCACAATGCCGGGGCGTCGACGCTGCGCGAATGCACCACGCTGACCGAGCAGTTGGCCTGCAACAACAAGGTCGCCATCGGTTTGCCGACAATGTTCGAACGGCCGATGACCACCGCGTGCAAGCCGCTCAGGTCATCCCCGCAGGTCTCATGCAGCAGGCGCATGCAGCCACTGGGCGTGCACGGGGTCAGGACCTCCATGCCTTGCACCAGCCCACCGACGTTTTCCCGATGAAAACCGTCGACGTCCTTGATCGGGTCGATGGCATGAATCACCGCCTGCTCATCGATAGAGGCCGGCAAAGGCAATTGCACCAGGATGCCGGTCACCGTGGGATCGGCGTTGAGTTGAGCAATCAGTTCCAGAACCTGGGTCTGGCTGGCGGTTTCCGGCAGGCGGTATTCAAGGGAGCGGATACCGACTTCCTTGGCGCGCAGCAGTTTGTTGCGCACATAAACATGGCTTGCCGGGTCGTCACCGACCAACAGGACCGCAAGGGCGGGATAGATTTGCTGGCCGGCCAGGGCCTGAACCTCTTCCCGGACCTCGTCGAGAACCTGGGCGGAAATGGCTTTGCCGTCAATGTCACGGGCAAATGCGGGGGTGCTGCTGGTCAAAAGAGTCACCGTTGTCTGATTTAAAAGGGGGCAGTGATCATCGCGGCGTCTTTGCGCGACGATGATTCATCAGAGACATGCAGGCAAGGGGGCTCAGGCTACCAGTTGAGGGCAGGCGAATGCCACCGCAACACCGGAAGATAAGACAGGCAAGGGATCGTGGGCAATCTGTAGGAGCTGCCGAAGGCTGCGATCTTTTGATCTTGATCTTCGTTATCGATAAAAGATCGCAGCCTGCGGCAGCTCCTACAGAGAGCGTATTTGATCCTCCTTGCGGGTCAGGATCAAACTCAACAGCACCGAAGTCAGAATGATCCCGCCGACAACAGCCAGCGACCATTCGATTGGCATGTGAAGCCACGGTATCAGCGTCATTTTGGCGCCGATAAACACCAGTACGATCGCCAAACCGTATTTGAGCAGATGGAAACGGTCAGCCATGTCGGCCAGCAAAAAGTACAGGGCGCGCAGGCCCATGATCGCGAAGATGTTCGAGGTGAACACGATGAACGGGTCGGTGGTAATGGCGAAGATTGCCGGGATGCTGTCGACTGCAAACATCAGATCGCTGGCCTCGATCAGCACCAGTACCAGAAACATTGGCGTCGCCCAGTGCCGACCCTCTTTCATCACAAAGAAGTGATCGCCATGAAACTCGTCGGTGACGCGCAGACGGCCGTGCATCCAACGCAATAAGGGATTTTTATCGAGATCAGGCCGCTGACGGGCGAATGCCAGCATTTTGATTCCAGTGATGATCAGGAACACACCGAACGCATATAACAACCACGCAAATTGCGACACCAGCCACACACCCGCGAGAATCATCACCCCACGCATCACGATGGCCCCGAGCACACCGTACAGCAACACTCGACGCTGTAACTCCGCAGGTACGGCGAAGTAGCTGAAAATCATCACGAAGACAAACATGTTGTCGATCGACAGCGACTGTTCGATCAAATAGCCCGTGAAGAATTCCAGGGTTTTGCGTCGCGCAATCTCCGGTCCGAACTCGCCCTGCAAGTACCACCAGAGCAATCCGGCGAAGGTCAGCGTTAGTGCACACCACGCAATCACCCAACACGACGCCTCGCGCACCGATACCCGATGCGCTTTGCGCCCGCCGAAGACAAACAGATCCACCGCCAGCATGGCGACGACAAAGACAATGAAGGCGACCCACATCCAGAGTTCACCGATGTTCAAGGGTTGCATGTCGTTCTCCTTGTCTGGACTTATTCTGGAGTCGACGGAGTCATGCTAGCGGGGAGATTGCAGCGAAGAAAAATCGAATATTCTTTACCAATAATTCGTTATTTACGAAGTATTGCTGATAATTCTCAGCGCGAGCCGAACACCACCGCAACCCCGACGATCAGACAGGCCGGGTTGAGCCTCTCAATGCATCTTGCTGTGATCCTGCATGCCGAGCGCCCGAGTCTCGGCGTCAACCTTGATCGTCTCTTTTTCGCCCTTGGCGTTTTCCACGGTCAGGGTCAGCGGCACTTTGTCGCCTTCCTTAACCTGAGTCGTCAGGTCCATCAGCATGATGTGGTAGCCATGGGGATCAAAGCTCACCGGTTTGCCGGCCGGCAGCGCGACGGACTTGACCTGGCTCATGCTCATCACATCGTCTTTCATGCTGGATTGGTGAATTTGCACGGTATTCGCGACTGGCGACTGCACGCTGAGCAATTTGCTGTCGCTGTCGGCCTGCAGGGTCATGAAGGCGCCGGTCGAATTCTGGCCGGCCACCGTCGCGCGAACCCAAGCGTCGTTCACCTGGGTTTGAGCGGACACCTGCCAGGCCATGCCGATCAGGAAAAGGCCCAGGGTCAGCTGTTTAATACGTGGTGCGTAGATCGAAGTCATCAGCAGACCTCCATGACGGTGAGCAGGTCTTCTGCACACTCTTGAGCGGTAAGGGACGCGGACAGCCCCAGGCGCAAAGTGCCTCGGGAGTCGAAAACGAAGCTGGTCGCGGTGTGGGAGAGGGTATAGGTCGAGCCGCTGGGGATCTTTTCAAAGAACACACCGAACTCCTTGGCGGTGGCGGCGGTTTCTTCCAGCGAGCCGTACAGCGCCTCGAAACTTGGATCGAAGGCTTTGACGTAGGCGTCGAGCATTTGCGGCGTATCGCGCTCGGGGTCCAGGGTGATGAAGATCACTTGCAGGCGTTCGCCATCGCGGCCCATCAGTTTTTTCGCCTGTGCCGCACGGGCCAGCGTCGTCGGGCAGACCGCCGGACATTGGGTGAAACCGAAAAAAACCATCGGCATCAGGCCCCGATAGCTGCCCAGCATCCGGGTTTCGCCCTGGGCGTCCTTGAGTTTGAAGGTACGCCCCATGATCTTGTCGCTGAGGTCCTTGCCGTACTTGAATGACAGCTTGCTGCTGTCATCGCAGCCGGCGAGCAGGCCAAGGCTCAACAGGCTCATGCCTTGCAGGACCGTGCGACGGGTATACAACGTACTCATGGAAAAAAGCATCCTGTGTAGCGACCGGGAATCTACAGTGGCTGATCAATCAGACGAAAAAAAGCGCACGGATGTTAACAAACTGTTGCGCTATGGCGCTCAATCGATGGCCCGCCGGTCATGCGCCAAAAGGTCGCGGCTTCGGGATACGCTACTGGGAACAAACACCGAGAAACCTGTGGCGAGGGAGCTTGCTCCCGCTGGGTCGCGCAGCGGCCCCAAAAAAAGGATCACTGCACAACCCAGCGTCAGTAATTCACTCACCACAACAGCCCATACCTACTCAGGCGTATTAGTGTGATCCAGTACTCGGTTCGCAGTGATCTCCGCCACCATGATGCTGTTTGAAATGCCCAGCAGGGCGTAGCGCGACTCCTGGCATTGCTCAAGCCCAAATAGAACGTAGCTGAATGCACTTTTAAAGAGCAGGCCTGACAACGTGCACCAGTGCGAAGCGGTTTCCTGAGCTATTCCTTCCTCCAATTCCACCATTTTCCTAGCCGCTCGCGCAGACCTGCAAAGTTGACTCTCGCCTGATGAGACCCGCCTGGATCGCGGTCTTCATCGCATTCTTCCATCGTTCAGATGGTCGATTTTCCAACACTGAGGAAATCATAAACTGCAGACTGGCACAAAGGCTGCATCGTTCCCCTCAGGTCCATCGATAACAGATGGGCAGCCCCGTCGATCAACGAAGATCGACCGGCCGAGCAGGTCGTGGGCAACATCGGTGGATCCGGCGAAGGCGCCAGGTCGAACACCGCGAAGAACAGGCAAAGACGCCTGAAACCGAGAGGTTTCAGGCGTTTTTTTTGCTTTTTTTAACCGTGATTGGCTTTGGCTGGGTGCTTACTATGAATTCCAATGTTGCCGCGTTGAACAAACTGCAAACACTGATCGTGATCGGCAATGGCATGGTCGGACATCATTGTGTCGAGCAGCTCATCGAGCGCGGCGCCCTCGACCATTACCGGCTGCATGTCTTCAGCGAAGAGCCGATGCGCGCCTACGACCGGGTGCATCTGTCCGAGTATTTCGGTGGTCGCGATGCCGAGTCGCTGGCCCTGGGTGAAGCCTCTCTGTACCAGACGCCGGGTGTCACTCTGCATTTGGGCGTGCCGGTGCTGGAAATCGACCGTGACCGCCGTCAGGTGATCACCGCACAAGGTTGCGTCGCGTACGACAAACTGGTTCTGGCCACCGGTTCTTATCCGTTTGTGCCGCCTATTGAAGGTGCGGAAGGTGACTCGCGCCTGGTCTATCGCACCCTCGAAGACCTCGACGCGATTCGTGCCGCGGCGGCCAATGCCCGGCGCGGCGTAGTAGTCGGCGGAGGCCTGCTTGGTCTGGAAGCCGCCAACGCCCTGAAAAGCCTGGGTCTGGAAGCGCATGTGGTGGAATTTGCCCCACGCCTGATGCCAGTGCAGCTGGACGAGCAGGGTGGCCTGGCGCTGAAGGCGCAAATCGAGCGGCTCGGTGTGGGTGTGCACTTGTCCCGTGGCACACAGTCGATCAGTGCCGGCGAGCAGTACCGCTACCGGATGAATTTTGCCAATGACGAATTTCTTGAAGCCGACCTGATCGTGTTCTCCGCTGGCATCCGCGCGCAAGACGCGCTGGCCCGCCAATGCGCACTGGACATCGGGCCGCGTGGTGGCGTGGTGATTGATGACCAATGCCTGACCAGCGATCCGAATATCTATGCGATTGGCGAGTGCGCCGCCTGGAATGGCAGCCTCTTCGGTCTGGTCGCTCCCGGTTATCAGATGGCCCGTGGCGTCGCGTCGCTGCTGTGCAATCAAGTGGCGGAGCCGTTCCAGGGCGCCGACATGTCGACCAAGCTCAAGCTGCTCGGTGTTGACGTCGGCTCCATCGGCGATGCTCACGCCCAGACGCCGGGTGCGCGCAGCTATCAGTTCATCGATGAAGCCACAGCCAGCTACCGTCGCCTGGTGGTGGATGCTGACAGCAAACGTGTGCTCGGCGCGGTGCTGGTGGGCGACAACAGCTACTACGACACCTTGCTGCAATACATGCAGAACGGCATTGCCTTGCCGTCGGAACCTGCCAGCCTGATTCTGCCGTCGTCCACCGGCGCGCCAACCTTGGGCCCGGGCGCGCTGCCCGAGTCGGCGACCGTTTGCTCGTGCCATAACGTCACCAAGGGCTCGATCTGCTCGGCCATCGACGGTGGCTGCACCGACCTGGGCCTGCTCAAGTCGCAGACCAAGGCCTGCACCGGTTGCGGTGGTTGCGCGGGGCTGCTCAAGCAAGTGTTCGAGCATGAATTGATTGCCCGTGGCGTCAGTGTCGACAAGAGCCTGTGTGAACACTTCGCCTACACCCGCCAGGAGCTTTATGCGCTGGTGCGGGTAGAAGGGGTGATCACCTTCGAAGAACTGCTGGCCAAGCACGGTCGCGGTCATACCGGGTGCGACGTGTGCAAACCGGCGGTGGGCTCGATCCTCGCCTCGTGCTGGAACCAGCCGATCATGGACGCCTCGCTGGTGCCGTTGCAGGACACCAACGACACCTTCATGGCCAACATGCAGAAAAACGGCACCTATTCGGTGGTGCCGCGTATCGCCGGGGGCGAGATCACGGCCGACAAGCTGATCGCGATTGGCGTGGTGGCGAAGAAATACGACCTCTACACCAAAATCACCGGCGGCCAACGGATCGACTTGTTCGGCGCGCAGTTGCATCAGTTGCCGGACATCTGGTCCGAGTTGATTGAGGCCGGTTTCGAAACCGGGCATGCCTACGGCAAATCGACCCGCACGGTGAAGTCTTGCGTGGGCAGCACCTGGTGTCGCTACGGCGTGCAGGACAGCGTGAAAATGGCCTTGACCCTCGAGGATCGCTACAAAGGCCTGCGCTCACCGCACAAGCTCAAGTTCGCCGTCTCCGGTTGCACCCGAGAATGTGCCGAGGCGCAAAGCAAGGACGTGGGTGTGATCGCCACCGAGAACGGCTGGAACCTCTACGTGGCCGGTAATGGCGGCATGCGTCCGCGTCATGCCGAGTTGTTCGCCACTGACCTGGACGATGAAACCCTGATCCGCTACATCGACCGCTTCCTGATGTTCTACATCCGCACCGCCGATAAATTGCAGCGCACCTCGGTCTGGCGCGAAAGCCTGGAGGGCGGCCTGGATTACCTCAAGGACGTGGTCATCAACGACAGCCTGGGGCTCGGCGCAGAACTCGAATCGCAGATGCAACTGGTGGTCAACCGCTACGAATGCGAATGGGCCAACGCCCTCAAAGACCCGGAAAAACTCAAGCGCTTCCGCACCTTCGTCAACGATAAACGCCCGGACCCGGACATCCATTTTGTTCAGGAACGCGGTCAACGCCGGCCGATCATGGCCGCCGAACTCAACCTTATCCCTGTCACCGAGGAGAATGCCTGATGAATCAGTCCACTACCCAGCGTGTCAACGCCCTTGCCACGGCCGCCAATGCTCAAGCCTGGCAAGCGGTGTGCAGCCAGCAGGATCTGGTCAGCAACTCAGGCGTCGTCGTCTGGCTCGACGGCGCGCAGGTGGCGCTGTTCTACCTGCCGCAGGCCGAAGGTCGCACCCTCTATGCCATCGACAACCATGATCCGCAATCCGGCGCGAACGTCATCGGCCGCGGACTGATCGGCAGCCTCAAGGGTGATCTGGTGGTGGCGTCGCCGATCTACAAGCAGCATTTCCGTCTTGAGGACGGCAGTTGCCTGGAATACCCGGAGCAACGCCTGCGCGTATGGCCGGTGCGCCTGAACGCCGGCGTCGTGGAAGTCGCGGCGGCTTGACTGTCGCCCTGAACCGTATCGGAGAACGTTGATGAAGACAGCCGCACAGTTGCTCAAACTGAAAGTCGTGCAAAACCAGCAGGTGCACAGCATCGCGCCGGACCAGATGGTCCTCGACGCCCTGAAAATGATGGCCGAGAAAAACGTCGGCGCGTTACCCGTCATCGAAGACGGGCAGGTGGTCGGCGTCATCAGCGAGCGCGACTATGCGCGCAAAGTGGTGCTACAGGGCCGTTCTTCGGTCGGTACACCGGTGCGCGAGATCATGAGCGCGCCGGTGGTGACCGCCGACAGTCAGCAGAGCATCGAGCGCTGCATGGCAGTCATGACCGACAGTCATTTGCGCCATCTGCCGGTACTGGAGAGCGGTGAACTGATCGGGCTGCTGTCGATTGGCGATCTGGTCAAGGAAGCCATCGTCGAGCAGGCCGATTTGATTCGGCAACTGGAGCACTACATTCGCGGGCATTGAGGGCCGGACGGGAACGAGCAGGCCATGTCTACGGTGCAGTAGACATGGCCTGTTCGGTACGGGCTTTAATTCGGGTTCAATACTCGTCAGCTCATCCAGTTGCCGCCATCGACGTTATAGGTTTGCGCCACGACATACTCACTCTCGTTTGATGCCAGGAAGATCGCCATGCCGACAAGATCTTCTGCCGTGCCCATGCGTCCGTAGGGCACTTCCTGACCCGCCAGCCTCTTCTTTTCCCCGAGCGGGCGGTTTTCATATTTGGCGAACAGCGCATCGACACCATCCCAATGCTCACCGTCCACCACGCCCGGCGCGATGGCGTTCACGTTGATGTGATGGGGAATGAGATTGAGGCCGGCCGATTGCGTGAGGCTGATCACCGCGGCTTTGGTTGCGCAATACACCGCGACAAGCGCTTCACCCCGTCGACCGGCCTGACTGGCCATGTTGATGATCTTGCCGCCATGCCCCTGGCGGATCATCTGTTTGGCCGCGGCCTGTAGCGTGAACAGGGTGCCGGAAACGTTGATCGAGAACAGCCGTTCGTAGCTGTCGCGAGAAATCTCGGTAATCGGCGCGAGATCAAACAGGGCGGCGTTGTTGATCAGGATATCGAGCTTGCCTGTGGTCGCGATGACCGCAGCGATGGCTCCGTCGATGGATTGCTGATCAGTCACGTCCATCTCGACCGCATAGGCATTCGGCCCCAGCTCGGCCGCGGTGGCTTGCGCGCGTTCCAGGTTGATGTCTGCGATCGCGACCGTGGCGCCTTCGCGGATATAGGCTTGCGCGAACGTTCTCCCAATGCCTCTGGCAGAACCGGTGATTAGGGCGCTTTTTCCTTCCAAACGTTTCATTTTTCCCATCCAATCGTTAGAGCTAAAGAGATGCCCCCGTTGAGGGCATGGCAAGTCTGCGGAGAACCTATGTGGGAGCGGGCTTGCTCGCGAAGGCGGTGTGTCAGACGGCATCGATGTTGGATGTGCCGGCCTCTTCGCGAGCAAGCCCGCTCCCACAAGGATTTTCGCCAATCCGTTGCTACTTGGGATAACCAGCGCGCTTCATCTCGCGTTCGGTGGTTTGCTGGGCCGAGGCCAGTGCCTGCTCAACTGGCATCTGCCCGGTGAGCGCCGCAGACAGCAGCTTGCCGACTGACGTGCCGATAGCCTGGAACTCAGGAATGGTCACGTACTGGATACCGACGTAGGGCACAGGTTGGGCTGAGGGGTGCGCAGGGTCGGCGTGCTGCATCATTTTCAGCGTGACACTGGCGAAGGGCGCAGCCTGCAAGTAGGCGTCGCTGTAGGTGGACATGCGGGTGCCCGGCGGTACGTTGGTGATGCCATCCTTCTCGGCGACCAGTTGGATGTATTCCTTGGAGGTCGCCCACGTCACAAAGGCTTTGGCGGCCTCCTTGTGTTTGGACGTCGCAGGGATGGCCAGCGACCAGGCATAGAGCCAGGACGAGCCTTTGTCGGTGACTTGCGTGGGCGCGGCGACGAAGCCGACGTTGTCGGCCACTTTGCTTTGGGTTTTGTCGGTAATGAAGGAGCCGGCGACGCTGGCATCGACCCAGATCGCGCATTTTCCGCTGTTGAACAACGCCAGCGTCTCGTTGAAACCATTGCTCGAAACACCCGGCGGGCCGTACTGCTTGAGGGTGTTGACGTAGAAGTTCGCGGCGGCGGTCCATTCCGGCCCGGTGAGTTGTGGTTGCCACTGCTCGTTGAACCAACGCGCGCCAAAAGCGTTGGACATGGTGGTCAGCAACGCCATGTTTTCACCCCAACCAGCCTTGCCGCGCAGGCACATTCCATACTGCTCTTTGTCCGGTTGGTGCAGCTTGCCGGCGAACTCGCCGAGCTGCGTCCAGGTCGGGTGCTCGGGCATTGTCAGGCTGGCGTTCTTGAACAAGTCGGTTCGGTAATAGGTGATGGTACTTTCGCCATAAAACGGCAGGGCATAGAGCGTGTCATTGACTGATAACCCCTGACGAACCGAGGGGAAAATATCCTCGAGGTCATAGCTGGCGGGCAGATCCTTTATCGGTTCCAGCCAATGCTTGGCGCCCCACAGCGGTGTTTCGTACGTGCCGATGGTGAGCACGTCGAATTGACCGCCCTGAGTGGCAATGTCAGTGGTCAGGCGCTGACGCAACACGTTCTCTTCAAGCACCACCCAGTTGAGCTTCACGTCTGGATGCTGCTGTTCGAATGTTTTGGACAGCCGCTGCATGCGGATCATGTCGCTGTTGTTCACCGTGGCGATGGTCACCGTTTCGGCAGCCTGGCAGAGCAAGGCAGAGGACAGGCCGGCGGATAAAAAAAACGCCCTTGGGATGATCTTCATCGTGTTCTCCGCTCTGCGCCTTGGGCGGCAGAGGCACTTATTGTTGTTGTAATCCACGATGCGAGTCATAGCCGCAACGGGATGACCACAGGATTACAGCAACCCAAGTGGTGAACAAATGAACGGCATACACCTTGCTGATACTTTTTTAACCGGGCAGGACAGTGGAAAAAAAGTATCAGTGGCCGCCATATAGCGCGCTAGGATTACTGTCTGTTTAGGGTGAGTCTGATAACAGTGCCGTAGAGTTTCGAATCAGCTTCGACTCCTATCGGGCTTCGCGGTACCTTGATAAAACCAACAAAAATGGAATCGCCAGGGTGATGAACCATCACGTAACCGCAGACAAGCCGCCCGCGCTTGAAGTCATTCTGAACGAGCCCCAGCACAGCTTTCGTTGGTACGAGCATGACTATCCCTTCGACCTCGCGCGTTGGAATCATCATCCGGAATTCGAGATCCACCTGATCCGCGAAGGCAGTGGCCGGCTATTGGCGGGTGACTACATCGGCCTTTTCGAGGCCGGCCACGTCGCCCTGATCGGTCCAGGCCTGCCTCACGACTGGATCAGTGACCTGGGCAAAGGCGAGGTGATTGAGGGGCGCGACGTCGTGCTGCAGTTCGACGGTCAGATGTTGATGCAACTGCGCGACAAGATCCCCGAACTCAGCGAATTGCAAAGCCTGTTTCGTCAGGCGGCCCAGGGCATCCAGTTTCATGGCGTTACCCGTAAAAAAGCGGCCCGACTGCTGGAAGAAATCGGTCAATGCCAAGGATTACAGAGGCTGTGCCTGTTCCTGTCGTTGCTGCAGTTGTTGGCATCGGCCCCCGACACCGAGCGACAGACGCTCGCCAGCCTGCAATATGCGCCGATGCTCGATGCATTGACGGCCCAGCGCATGAGTATTGTCTTCGACTACATCCTCAACGATCTCGCGGATGAGCTGCGGATGTCCGTTATCGCCCAGCGCCTGGACATGAACGAACCGGCCTTCTCCAAGTTTTTCAAGCGCGCCACTGGCCATACCTTCGTCGACCTGACACGCAAACTGCGGATCCAGCGAGCCTGCCGTTTGCTGGCACAAAGCAGTTTCAGCGTTGCAGAAATCTGCTTTGAAGTGGGTTATGCCAACCTGTCGAATTTCAATCGACACTTCCGCCATGAAATGCAGGAAACGCCCAGCCAGTATCGGCAGCGGTTGCAGAGAGTGGTGGCGGTCAGGCATTAAAGGGCACAAGATCAAAAGATCGCAGCCTTCGGCGGCGCCCACAGGCGCGTAGGAGCTGCCGAAGGCTGCGATCTTTTTGAGGCACAAAAGCCGACACTCATCTTGCGATAGGCAGCGTTTTTTGTGGCGCTGAAGTGTTAGGCTCGAAAGCGACCGGGTGACCGGGTATTGGCGATAGCGTATCTCGAATTATTTTCCTCCAGTTCTTGACATGCCTTTCGAAGCAGTCCAGAATTGCGTCCATTCCTGATTCAGGAACACGAAAACCCCTTAGATTTCAAAGGGTTGGATACTAGATTAGAATCTTGTTTCCAGATACGAGTTTACACGTTTGATGTTGTGATACTGACATCAGATGTTTGAGGCCGAATAGCAAAATGGTTATGCAGTGGATTGCAAATCCACCTACGCCGGTTCGATTCCGACTTCGGCCTCCACTTTAAACGAGCTCCGTAGATCCATGATCTACGGAGCTTTTTTATTTTCGCAGTCCTGCAAGATTTAGTCTTGAAAAGGATCTTTGCGAACTTGCTTCACCGGGGCGGGATGTATATATTTCCCCCTCTGTTGCACAAGCGTCAGAACTGCCAGATTGTTATGGGTCAGTCTTCAGACCGCTTTACCGCGCTACCGCCCGAATGGCGAAACTGGTAGACGCATGGGACTTAAAATCCCCCGCTCGTAAGGGCGTGCCGGTTCGATTCCGGCTTCGGGCACCATGAATATCAAGGGCTTGCGTGAGGTTCCTCATGCAAGCCCTTATTTCGTTTTCCGCAATCAAAAATCTTTTCCCAAATCCTCACCTCGTAACGCATTCAGGACCAGCGAGAAAGCTGGAGTCGGCAAACGACGGCTTGGATAGTACAGGTGATAACCCGGGAACAAGGGACACCAGTCCTCCAGTACCCGTACCAAACGACCCTCCTCAAGGTGCGGGGCAAATTCTTCCTCTGGCAAATAGGCTATTCCCAAGCCGTTAACTGCCGCCGCCGGGACATGTGCGCTGGTGTTCACAATGACTTGGCCAGCCACACGCACGTTGATTTTTCGACCACGTTTTTCGAATTCCCAGGCGTCAACTCCGCCAAGGGTGGGATAGCGTATGTCGATGCAGGCGTGACTCACCAGATCCTGTGGTTTCTTCGGCATACGGTTGCGCGTGAAATAGGAGGGCGATGCTACGGCAGCCATCCGTACCTCGGGTCCGATTGGAATGGCGATCATGTCTTTATCGACAGTGTCGCCAAATCTTATGCCTGCATCAAAGCGATCGGCCACGATGTCCCGGAAGCCGTAATTGATATCAAACTCAACCTTGATGTCAGGGTATTCAAGGAGTAGAGGAGTGAGTCGCGGAAGGAGGATCGTCTTCAGAACAAAATCGCCGCAGGTAATGCGTACCGTACCGGCAGGCTTGTCACGAAGCTCAGTCAAAGCATCGAGCTCGGACTCGATCTCGTCGAACCGGTGACCAATGGCTTGCATCAGGCGTTCGCCCGCGCTGGTCGGTGAGACGCTACGCGTGGTGCGCGTAAGCAGGCGAATTTTCAGCCGCTTTTCAAGCGCGGAAACAGTCTGGCTCAGGGCGGACTGCGTGACACCCAAGTGGGCGGCCGCGCGGGTAAAGCTGCCCTCCCTTGCGACGGTCACAAAGCCTAGAAGGTCGTTCAGATTATGTCGCGGCATCGAAATCGGCCTGTCGTGATTGATTAGCTGCGCTTATAACTTCAAGAAGCTTTCATTAGCTTATCAAGCATGACGCATTCCCAGAGAATAGGACAAGCCTCACCTGTGGTCACAGGCAGGGCTCGTACAATCCGCTGATTCAGACCGGCAATTACGGCGATCAGCATCTATTCACTGATGGGAGCCACTCATGAGAAAACTCGTTATTTTGCTCGGCCTTCTGATGGCGTCGCTCTCCGCACTGGGGGCAGACATGTCTAACGGAGCCGATAACTTTTACCAAAGTGAGAAGGTCACGATGCAACAGGTGACCTTCAAAAATCAGTACCAGATGAAAACGGCAGGGAATCTGTTCATTCCCAAGGATTTGAAAGCAGGCAATAAAAGCGCGGCGATCATCATTGGCCATCCCATGGGCGCGGTCAAAGAGCAGAGTTCGAACCTGTACGCTCAGAAACTGGCAGAGCTAGGTTTTGTGACCCTTGCCATTGATTTATCGTACTGGGGCGAAAGTGAAGGGCAGCCACGCAATGCGGTTTTACCCGATATCTATGCTGAGGACTTCAGCGCAGCTGTTGATTACCTTGGCACACAGACGTTCGTGGATCGGAATCGGATTGGTGTCCTGGGCATTTGTGGCAGCGGGAGCTTTGTCATCAGCGCTGCCAAGATCGACCCTCGGATGAAGGCGATTGCAACGGTCAGCATGTACGACATGGGCGCGGCCAACCGAAACGGCTTGAAGCACTCCGTCACTGTCGAGCAACGCAAGCAAGCTATCGCCGCTGCCGCTGAGCAGCGTTATGTCGAGTTCACCGGTGGCGAAACCAGGTACACCAGTGGAACGGTCCATGCGCTGACGGAAAAATCCAACCCTATCGAGCGCGAGTTCTACGATTTCTACCGCACGCCACGTGGAGAGTTCACCCCCAAAGGACAGTCACCGTTGCTGACCACTCACCCGACGCTGACCAGCAATGCCAAGTTCATGAATTTCTATCCCTTCAACGATATCGAGACGATCTCGCCGCGCCCAATGCTGTTCATCGCCGGTGAAAATGCTCACTCGCGTGAGTTCAGTGAAGAGGCTTATCGACTGGCGGGTCAACCCAAAGAGCTTGTCATCATTCGAGGTGCGGGCCACGTGGATCTCTATGATCGGGTCGGCCTTATCCCGTTTTCCAAGCTGGCCTCGTTCTTCCTGACTCACCTTAGATGACATTGATCATATCCACCCAGGCAGCCAGTCGACAGGTATGGGGCGCAGTCCTGGCGATGTCGCTGTGCGCCTTCGCTCTGGTGACTTCGGAGTTTCTGCCGGTGAGCTTGCTCACGCCGATTGCGAACGATCTCGCGCTGACCGAGGGGCAGGCCGGACAGGCGATTTCCATCTCCGGCCTCTTCGCGGTCATCACCAGTCTTTGCATTTCCTCAGTCATTCGCCGGCTCGACCGAAGACCCGTTTTGCTCTTCCTGACCGCCTTGATGATTGCCTCGGGCACGCTCGTCGCCTTTGCCCCGAATTACTCGGCATTGATGGTTGGTCGGGCCATTTTGGGGATCTCTATTGGCGGCAGTTGGGCAATGTCGACTGCCGTCATGATGCGGATTGCACCTGAGAGCTTCGTACCGAAAGCCATTGCTTTGATCCAGGGTGGTACGGCACTCGCCACTGCAGTCGCAGCACCCCTTGGCAGTTTCATGGGTGGGCTGATCGGCTGGCGAGGTGCGTTCTTTTGCGTGGTTCCGCTCGCCGCCCTGGCGCTTTGTTGGCAGGCATTCACACTGCCGAAGATGCCTGGTCAAAATGAGTCCGGCTCTGCACTTCAAGTGTTTCGGCTGTTAGGTAACGCCAACGTCTCCCTAGGCATGGCCGCAGTGGCATTTTTGTTCATGGGGCAATTCGCGCTATTCACCTATCTGCGTCCGTTCCTGGAGTTGGTGACTCGCGTCGATGTTTCCGGACTTTCCCTGCTCTTGCTGATTATAGGAATGGCCGGATTGGGAGGCACTCTGGTGATCGACTCGGTGTTGAACAGAAGTCTTTATCGAGTGTTGATGATCATTCCTTTCCTGATGTCGGGCATTGCTGCGGCTCTGGTTGTCTTTGGCAGCTCGATGTGGGCGACCGCCGTTTTGCTGGGTATTTGGGGGCTTATTGCTACATGTGCACCTGTGGGCTGGTTCACCTGGCTGTCACGCATTCTTCCACAAGATGCCGAAATCGGAGGGGGGTTAATGGTGGCGGTGATTCAGTTGGCTATCACACTGGGTGCGACATTGGGTGGGTTGCTATATGACGGAGTTGGCTATCAGGCAACATTCATCGCAAGTGGAGTATTTCTTTTGATCGCTGCCGCGCTCGCACTGTTCGTGTCGCGATCGGATCCGGCAGGGGTTCGGGCGCTGCGCACCTCACCATGCTAGCCACCGCGAGACGGGCGAGCATGGCGAGTCATGCGCAATGCACAATCGAGGTCTTCGTTACTGCTCAAGCAGCAAGCTGCGCCAAATGATGATCGGCTGTTTCAAAGGCAAGACTTCCGGTTGCAACTGCTCCGGCGCCTGTATTTTGCACGAGGGCTGCTCTTCTGGTTCAGGTGCCGGCGTCTGATGCTCGGCAGCATGCACGTTATCTGCTGACATTTTTTAAGGCGCTTGGTTGATCGTTATGGTGACTTTGCCTTTTGATTTGCCCTGTTCGACATACCGCAACGCTTCTGCCGTCGATTCAAAAGAGAAAGAGCGGTCAATGACGGGCTTGATCACTCCAGCTTCAATGAGCGTGGTGATGTTTTGTAGTTGTGCGCCATCTGCGCGCATAAACAGAAATGTATAGCTGACACCGTGCTTGCCCGCTTTTCTTCGAATACCGCTGCTCAGCAGACGCATGACTTGGCGCAGTGCCCAGGATAAACCCTGTTCCACGGCGAACTGCGCTGTGGGCGGCCCCGAAATGGAAATGAGCTGGCCGCCAGGCTTGAGCACCTTCAATGATTTTTCCAGTACATCGGCACCGAGGCTGTTTAACACCACGTCATAGTCGTGCAATTCGCTTTCAAAATTTAGCTGTTTGTAATCGATGACCACATCCGCCCCGAGTGTTTTCAGCCACTCGACATTCGATGTGCTGGTGGTGGTCGCAACGAAGGCTCCAAGGTGTTTGGCGAGTTGAATGGCAAGCGTACCAACACCGCCGGATCCAGCGTGGATCAGCACTTTCTGGCCCTTTTTCAATCGAGCGGTTTCAACCAGTGCCTGCCAGGCAGTCAAAGCGACCAAGGGGATGGACGCGGCTTCGGCCATGCTGAGATTCAAGGGTTTGAGCGCGAGCGCGTTTTCGTCCACGGCAATCAGTTCAGCAAACGTGCCGATCCGTTTCTCGGGAGGGCGTGCATAGACTTCGTCTCCTGGCTTGAATCGTCTCACCGCCGGGCCGGTGCGAACCACGACACCGGCCAGGTCATTGCCCAGGACCAATGGAAATGAATAGGGCAGGATCATTTTGAATTCGCCCGTTCTGATTTTCGAGTCCAACGGATTCACGCTTGCGGCGTGCACTTGAATCAGTACGTCATGGGCACCCACCGTAGGGTCGGGCACTTCGCCAATACTCCCGTTCTGCTTGCCGTAATGGTCGATAAAAAATGCCTTCATGATGCTGCTGCTCTTGTCTGTTGGAATGAGGGGCTCCGACACCCTGATCTTGATGCAAACAAGGCGTCGAGGCTGTCAGGCGTTGAGGTCTTGCGCGACGAATCCGCCGAGCAGGTCAACGGGCCAGGTATCGTTGCGCGACAGCGGACTGCCTGATCTGCGAGAGCAGACCCTGACGGGCTGTTTGCAGGACATCCCAGCGCTCACTTTCATGCAGCGGTGGGATGGTCACCGGCTCGCGACGGTCGAAGCCGACCAGCGCCGCATCCACCAGATCACCCACCTCCATGATTTCGTTCAAGGTGTTGATGTCGATGCCGGCGCGATCCCAGATCTCAGTGCGGGTGGCGGCAGGCAATACGGCTTGCACATAAACACCTTGGGGCGAAAGCTCCAGGCTGAGGCCTTGGGAAAGGAACAGCACAAACGCCTTGGTCGCCCCGTAGACCGACATGCCGAACTCCGGAGCCAAACCGACCACCGAACCGATGTTGATGATCGCGCCGTTACCCGCTTTGGCCAGACGCGGAGCGATGGCACTGGCCAGGCGCACCAGTGCAGTCGTGTTCAGGGCTACCAGATGCGCGACGCTGTCGGTGCTCTGCTCGATGAAGTTACCGGCCTGCGCGGCGCCGGCGTTATTGACGAGGATGCCAATGCTGGCGTCATCGCGCAGGCGAGCTTCGACGACGGTCAGGTCGCTGAGTTGGGTCAGGTCCGCTTGAAGCACATCGATGGCGACGTCATGTTCGCTGCGTAACCTGGTTGCGAGCGTTTGCAAGCGCGCCTGATCTCGGGCAACCAAGATCAGATCATGCCCGCGTTGGGCAAAACGCTCGGCGTAAACAGCGCCGATGCCGGTGGAAGCGCCAGTAATGAGAACAGTGGGGCGAGTGGTCATGGCCTTCTCTCTTTTTCAGGGACATCGATAGGATTGATGCGCGAAATCACGTTTGATGCCTGGTTCGCGTTAAGTACGAAGCCTTCACCCACAGTTGTGCGGCAGGGGAGTGAGTACCTGCATTTAGGATGATGACCGAAATCTAAACTGTCAACGTAATTTGATTACGCTCAACATCTATGTATCATTGGCGCATGATTTTTGAGCAGAACACGAGGTGTGCACGTGAGAGTTACCAAGGCCCAGGCGCAAGCAAATCGGGAGCACATCGTCGAGACAGCCTCTGTGCTGTTTCGCGAGCGAGGTTTTGACGGTGTGGGCGTGGCGGACCTCATGGCGGCTGCCGGATTCACCCATGGAGGCTTCTACAAACATTTCGGCTCGAAGGCTGACCTGATGACCGAGGCATCCGCCAACAGTCTTTCCCGATCGTTAGCCAGTGCCGAAGCGCTTGATGTTCAGGGATTCATCGATGTGTATGTATCGAGGGCTCACCGGGACGACCGCAGCAGCGGTTGTACCATGGCGGCATTGTGTGGCGACGCTGCGCGCCAGCCGGATGCGTTGAAAGCGGCGTTTGCCGACGGGATAGAGCGCACGCTGCAAACCCTGGGAAGTAAGTATCCAGCTGCGCCGGATGCGCCACCCGGGGATGCGAGAGTGAAGATGATCGACATGCTGGCGCATGCGGTAGGGGCGATCATACTGTCGCGCGCTTGTCCGGAAGACTCTTCGCTGGCCGATGAAATACTCGAGGTTTGCCACGCTCGTATCACTGCATCTTTAACCGTTCAGTCGGAAACGTAGGACCTGCTCGATCGATCGTTTTGGCTATGCCTGCAATGGGTCAGATCAGCTCATAAAGCAGCTACTTTTCCGTCCACTTCCCACCCGCGGTCTCGCAATCGATCCTGGCTTGCGGCAGGTTCTCCACGCTGTAGTAATAGGTGATGACCTGGGCATTGTCGGGAATGTTCAGCGGTTTGCTGTTCTTGTCCTTGCTTATCGACTGAGGGTTGGCCAGCGCCTCTGCAGTCAAGGTGCCCAGGCACGTGGCCCGATAGTGATCGCTGCACTGGGCAACTTTTTTCTTGGTGCTGGTCAGCATTTCCTTGCTCTCGTTGCTGCAGGACCAATCGATAGAGTCCACCGGCATGCCTTCGTACTCATAGCAGGAGTGTGTTTCGATCACGGGAACGGAAGGGCTTTGGGATCGGGTCTTGACGTCACATCCTTGTGCCATCACCCACGAGGGGCACAGGCAGACGATCAGAAGCCCAAGCAGTCTACTGTTCATCGGTATTTCCTCTCCTATAGCGCCCCTTGTTGGGGTTGGAGTCAGCTACACGAATGGCTGGCCGGTGAAACCACGCGGCAGTCTTTGCAACCCAGGCATTTCGATCAGGCGCTGGGTCCAGGCTGCGCGCCAGTCATTGGTGGTGTGGGTTGCTTTGGCCTTGCGTGCGGCTCGGCGGGCGGCGTTGCGTTCGGCTTTGCGTGCTTCTTTGAACGCATCGGTATTTCGGCAGCTTCGGCATTTCACGCGGGTCAGTATTCGGCTTGAAGTCAGATTACTGCCTTTGTGTCCGCAGGCCAGGTGCCCGCCGACTTTGAAGTGAGTGACCACGAGGCATCTCCTTCGTTATGTGTAATCGTTCGACAGACGGGCGAGGGCGTTCGTTCGCTATATAGCAGGCAAAAAAAGGCCCGCATGCGGGCGGGCCAGGGGATTTCTTGAAAGGAGTGGATGCACTGTAGAGGATGAGTTGTGAACGCCGTGTGAAATGGGGGAAAGACACAAACAAAAAAAACCGGCTAATTTGGCCGGGTGGGTGTGTCGCGCATGAAGGCAGGCAGGTATAAATCCGGTGACGATTGTTACCGTTCAGTGCCCTGAGTGGGGCTTCGTGCATGGCTCAAGTGTTTCGGGTTATTCATCTGAACCGAGGCAGCGGCGGCTCTACAGGTTTGAGTGATGACAGCGCGCTGCGAATCTGCGGCGTATCTTTCTCGATGTCGTTCAGACGATCGCGAATCCTGAGGGCTGTCGGATGCCCCCCTTGATTATCAACCCAATCGGCGATTTCCTTGCAGGCAGCGGCAAGACGCGCCTGACGGGAGTCAAGCAGGGTAAGCAGGGTGGTGATGGACTCTTTCTCGGACATGACATACACCTCCGTTCAAAGAAATCGGGTGAAGGGCAACAAAAAGCCCGCGGGGAGCGAGCTTTCTGCCGATGGGTCGCCGATCCTTCAGCACCTTTAAGTATAGACCCGGAAATGAAACAGGCCAGCTTCAGGCCTGCCGGGACTTCGGCGAGCTGACCGCGTTAAGCCGCCGACATTCGCGCGCGGCGTCCTCTTCAAGATCGAAGCCGTCCCCGATGAAGCCGCGAGTGCGGGTATCGGCGATGCGATACCAGACGGCAGCATCGGGTGGCGGGTGATCGGGTTCTCCGGCCCGGCGGCCATGAATGATGATCTTGTTGCAGCGTTTCACAACGAAAATGTCTTCCATGGCGTCACCGAAGCTATTCGTATTCAGATCAAGCATAGAAGCCCTTTGCAATCACGCAAAAAAAGGACAGGTCAGTTCGTCGGTTTAGTTCGCCTCAAAGAGCTCTCAGGGGTTTCAGCCGTCTCGATAAGCTTCTCCAGAAGCACAGCCAACGCGACTTCTTCTGCCCTCAATCTTTTACGTCCTCTTGATCGCGGCAGCTTGGATAATGCGCCCTGCATGAAACCATCGACGACCGCCGGATGGATGTAACACTTGCGGCAAACCGCCGGAGTGTTGCCCAACTGTCGGGCTACATTCTTGACCATTTCCACCACATGCCGCTTCGCGTCGGCTTCCGATTCCCACTGCAACTCGCGCAGCACCGCCAATGCCAATGCACTGCCGGCCCAAGTGCGGTAGTCCTTGGCGGTGAAATCGGCACCGGTCAACGTCTGCAAGTAGGCGTTGACGTCGGAGGAACTGATGGTGTGCCGCTCGCCGTTTTCATCCAGATACTGAAAGAGGTTTTGCCCGGGGATTTCCAGGCAGCGCTTGATGATCCGCGCCAGGCGCCGGTCTTTTACGGTGATCTGGTGCTCGATGCCGCTCTTGCCGCGAAACTGGAACACAATCGCGCTGCCGTTGACCTCGACGTGACGGTTGCGCAGGGTCGTCAAGCCATATGAGCGGTTATCCCGGGCGTATTGCGTGTTGCCGACTCGGATCAGCGTCGCATCAAGCAAGGTAATCACCGTGGCCATGACCTTGTCGCGGCTGAAACCAGGCGCGGCCAACAGAGTTTCAAGCTGTTTGCGCAGTTTCGGCAGGACCAGGCCGAAGTCCCGCAAACGCGAGTATTTGTCGGCGTCACGCACTTCGCGCCAGCGCGGGTGATAACGGTATTGCTTGCGGCCACGAGCGTCGCGGCCGGTGGCTTGCAGATGGCCGCGCGGATCGGGGCAAATCCACACATCGGTGTAGGCGGGCGGCACCGCAAGTGCATTGATGCGTTTGATTTCATCCGGATCGGTAATGCGCTGACCCGCGGGGTCGAAATAACAGAAGTTGCCGCGCAGGATCTTGCGGGTGATGCCGGGCTGGCTGTCATCGACGTAATGCAGGTCGGGCGGCAGAACATCGGGCAACGCGGTATCTGGCATGTCGGGCAATCCTGGGCGACGAATCACGGGGCGTTAAGCCATTGACCGCGCGCCATCGTCGGGGTGCCGACGGATTCACGCCAGAACCGCTACCGCTTTGATTTGCGCCCAAAGTTGCTGCCCGGGGTGCACGCCCAATTGGTCTCGGGAATAGCGGGTGATCCGCGCCAGTAGCGGGGTGCCGGCCGCATTCAGGCGGATCAGTACGTGAGCGGCGTTATCAGCACCGATTTCACTGATCACCGTGACCGGCAGGCGATTGAGAATGCTGCTTTGCTCGACGCCTTGCAGGCTCAGGCTGACATCCCGCGCCTGAACCTTGCAGCGCAGTGCCTGGCCTTCAGCCATTGGCGAATGGGCGACCCGAATGCTCAGGTCCGTGTTGGGCAGCTGTAAGGTCAACAACTGATAGTCGGCGTCATAGGCGCTGACATGCCCTTCGATCACCACGCCGGCATCATCGCCCAGCGCCAGCGGCAGATCGAGCCGGGCCAGGGTTTCGCCGATGGCGCCGCTGGCCAAAGCCTTGCCGTTGCTGAGCAGCACGAGGTGGTCGGCAAGCCGCGCGACTTCATCCTGGGAATGGCTGACGTACAACACGGGAATATCCAGTTCGTCATGCAGTCGTTGCAGATACGGCAGGATTTCGTTTTTACGCTGGGTATCAAGCGCCGCCAGCGGTTCGTCCATCAGCAATAGTTTCGGGCTGGTGAGCAGGGCGCGAGCGATGCCGATCCGCTGGCGCTCACCGCCAGAAAGGTTGTGTGGATCGCGGTCCAGCAAATGGCCGATCCCCAGTAACTCAGTGGCATGGGCCATGTCGACCCGGCGCTGTTGGCGTGGGATGCGCTTGAGGCCGAACTCAAGATTGCCCCGCACCGACAAATGTGGAAACAGGCTGGCTTCCTGGAAAACGTAACCCAGGGCGCGTTTATGCGGCGGAATGAAAATCCGTTTGTCGCTGTCTTGCCAGACTTCATCGTTGACCTGAATAAAACCCTGCTCGGCCCGTTCCAGCCCGGCGATGCAGCGCAGGCACGTGGTTTTGCCCGAGCCGGAATGGCCGTAAAGCGCTGTCACTCCGCGGCCGGGCAGTTGCAGGTCCACATCCAGGGAGAATCCCGAATAATTCAGTTTCAAGCGCGCATGAATCATCGATCAGCTCCAGACCGCTTTGGTTTTACGGCTGGAGTAGAGCGCCAGCAATACCACAAACGAGAACACCAGCATCGCCCCGGCCAGCCAATGAGCCTGGGCGTATTCCAGGGCTTCGACATGATCGTAGATCTGCACCGAGACCACGCGGGTCTTGTCGGGAATGTTGCCGCCAATCATCAGCACGACGCCGAACTCGCCGACGGTGTGGGCGAAACCAAGAATGGCCGCCGTGATGAAACCGGGACGGGCCAAAGGCACCACTACGCTGAAGAACGTATCCAGGGGACTGGCGCGCAAGGTTGCAGCCACTTCCAATGGGCGAGTGCCGATAGCGGAAAAAGCATTTTGCAGGGGTTGGACCACGAACGGCATCGAGTACAGCACCGAGCCGATCACCAGCCCCGCAAAACTGAATGTGAGAGTGCCAAGGCCCAGCGATTGAGTGAATTGACCGATCCAGCCGTTTGGTCCGAGCGCCAGCAACAAGTAAAAACCGATCACCGTCGGCGGCAGCACCAGGGGCAGGGCGACGATCGCCCCAATCGGGCCACGCAGCCAGGATCGGGTGCGCGACAGCCATAACGCAATCGGAGTACCGATGATCAACAGGATCACGGTCGTCAGGGACGCCAGTTTCAGGGTCAGCCAGATTGCTGAATAGTCGGCACTCGATAGCGTCATTTAGAGTTGGTAACCGTAGGATTTGATGACGGCGGCGGCTTTCGGGCCTTTAAGGTAATCAACCAGTGCCTTGGCGGCCGGGTTGTCCTTGCCCTTATTGAGGATCACGGCGTCTTGTTTGATCGGGTCATGCAGATCGGCCGGAACGATCCAGGCCGAACCGCTGGTGACTTTGCCGTCCTTGTAGATCTGCGACAAGGCGACAAAACCGAGTTCGGCATTGCCGGTGGACACGAATTGGTAGGCCTGGGTGATGTTCTGGCCTTCGACGAGCTTGTCTTTGACTTTGTCGGTCAGGCCCTGCCTGGCCAGCACTTGAGTGGCGGCCAGGCCATATGGGGCAGCTTTCGGGTTGGCGATGGACAGATGCTGATACTGATTGTCGCTCAGCACCTTGCCCTGGGCGTCGACATAACCATCCCTGGCCGACCACAGCGCCAGGGTGCCGACAGCGTAGGTGAAGCGCGAGCCTTTGACCGTGTCGCCTTCGGCCTCGAGTTTTTGCGCGGTGGCGTCGTCTGCCGAGAGAAATACTTCGAATGGCGCGCCGTTCTTGATCTGGGTATAGAACTGGCCGGTTGCCCCAAAGGAGGTGACGAGTTTATGCCCGGTATCTTTCTCGAAATCGGCCGCGATGGTTCGGATTGGCGCAGTGAAGTTGGCGGCAACAGCGACCTGGACTTCATCCGCCTGGGCGGAGCCGAAAACAAACACAGCGATCAGGCACGCAGGGGCAATACGTGAGGCACGAACAATCATGGAGCGGCTCCGTGGCAGGCGAGTGAAACGCTATATAGCGGAATATATAGCGAATGGCCTGTAAACGGAACTTTCTAGCGGCCTAGCGGCGTGAAGTGCTCAACAGTGAAGGGGTTCCCTGTGGGGAGGGAGCTTGCCTGTGGCGAGGGAGCTTGCTCCCGTTCGGCTGCGAAGCAGTCGTGAAGCTTTTGGGGCCGCTTCGCGACCCAGCGGGAGCAAGCTCCCTCGCCACAGGAAAGCCCCCTAGCCACAGTTTTTGTTGGTCGCTGTCTAGCAGTGAGTCAATTTGGCCAACGCCTCATCCGCCAACCGCCGGGTCAGCTCTGCCGAAGTCATTTCAACCCCCAGCGTAAACGCCTGGCCAGCCCAAAGATTGCTGAAGTCCGCTTCCCCTTTGGCCCGCAACGGCATCAACGCACCGCCCGCCAACGGAAAGGCCGGCGCTTTGTCACACATGGGGCCCAGTTCTCGCATCACCCGATTGAGAATCCCGCGCGCCGGGCGCCCGGTGAAAATGTTGGTCACTGCCGTCTCGCTTTCCCTGGCCGTGCGCAACGCCTTGTGGTGAGACGCGCTGACCTTGGCCTCCGGCGTGAACAAATAAGCCGTACCCACCTGGACCGCCGAAGCGCCCAGCAGAAAAGCCGCCGCTACGCCCCGTGCATCTCCGATCCCGCCCGCCGCAATGACTGGCACGTTCACCGCATCGACGATTTGTGGCACCAGGGCAAAGGTCCCTACCTGGCTGCTCAGGTCATCACTGAGGAACATCCCCCGGTGGCCGCCGGCCTCGTAACCCATGGCGATGATCGCGTCGCAACCCTGCTGTTCCAGCCAGATGGCTTCTTCAACGGTGGTCGCCGAAGAGAGAATTTTCGCCCCGGTCGCTTTTACCCGATCCAGCAGGGATTTTTCCGGCAGGCCAAAGTGAAAGCTCACCACTGCGGGAAGAAACTCTTCAATCACTTCGCAGGCTGCGTTATCGAACGGAGCGCGATTGGACACCGGTGTCGGGGCATCGAAATCGACCCCCAATTCCCGGTAATACGGTTCCAGCAGATTCTTCCAGTCCCGGGCGCGTTGCTCATCGGCCGGCGGTGGTTGATGGCAGAAGAAATTGACGTTGAACGGGCGCTGGGTGTGTTGGCGAATCGTTTTCAGCTCTTCGAGCAATTGCTCGATGCTCAGCATTGCCGCGGGCATCGAGCCCAGGCCGCCAGCGTTGCTCACCGCAATCACCATGGCCGACGTCGTCGCGCCGGCCAAGGGGCCCTGGATGATCGGCAGTTCGATCCCGAGCAGATCAAGAATGCGGGTGTCTGGCCATTGGCTCATGTGCAGTGTTCTCCGACGTCGGTAGAAGCGAATTTGTATCAGTAATGACTGACGCAAGGCCAGTCGAGTTTGAGTATTGGCTTAAAGTCGGCTGCGGCGATGTGTTTTCATGTGTTATTCAACAGCATGACAACTGAGCGATTCCATCGGGAGGCAGTGATGTTCAAAGGCATTTTGATCGACAAGGACGACAGCGGTTACCGAGCCACGCTGCAAGAGATCAGTGATGATCAATTGCCTGAAGGCGATGTGACCGTGCGCGTGGCGTACAGCACGCTGAACTTCAAGGATGGCCTGGCGATCACGGGCAGCAGCCCGGTGGTGCGAAAATTCCCGATGGTGCCGGGGATCGATCTGGCGGGCACTGTCGAAGTCAGCGGTCATCCGGACTACAAGGTTGGTGATCAAGTCTTGCTTAATGGCTGGGGTGTGGGCGAAGGACACTGGGGCGGATTGGCGCAGAAAGCTCGCCTGAATGGCGACTGGCTGATCCCGTTGCCCAAAGCCTTCACCGCTGCACAAGCGATGGCCATCGGCACGGCCGGCTATACGGCGATGCTGAGCATCCTGGCGCTGGAGCATAACGGCGTGAACCCCGAGCAGGGCGAAGTGCTGGTAACGGGCGCCAACGGTGGCGTAGGCAGTTTCGCCATCGCGCTGCTGAGCAAACTCGGCTATCGCGTGGTGGCATCCACCGGCCGCACCGCCGAGCACGAATATCTCAAGCAATTGGGCGCCAGCGAAATCATCGATCGCACCACATTGTCAGAACCGGGCAAACCGTTGGCCAAGGAGCGTTGGGCGGCGGTGATCGACTCGGTCGGTAGTCACACGCTGGCCAACGCTTGCGCCAGCACTCGGGCCAACGGCATCGTCGCTGCTTGCGGACTGGCCCAAGGCATGGACTTCCCGGCTTCCGTTGCGCCGTTCATTTTGCGCGGTGTGACCTTGGCCGGCATCAACAGCGTGACCCAGCCCAAAGCCAAGCGAATACTGGCCTGGAATCGCCTGGCCAAGGATCTGGATTTCGCCTTGCTGCCGCTGATCAGCCACGAAATCGGCTTGAGTGAAGTCATCGACGCGGCCCAGCGCCTGCTTGCCGGCCAGTTGCGCGGTCGGGTGGTGGTCGACGTCAATCTTTGATCGTCTTCGCGCCAATCAAACAGACAAACTGTAGAAACAAGGAAAAGCGACAATGGATGTAAAGCTGCGTGAAGTGCTGCCGTTTAGCGTCTCGGGGTTGCAGGTGCGAACCCTCAATGCCGCAGAACAGCAGCCAGATACCGCGCGTATCGGCCCTATGTGGGAACAGTTCTTCGTTGAGGACGTTTTCGACAAAATCGCCCACAAACAGCCGGACTCCTTTATGTACGGCGTCTATTCCAACTACGAGTCCGATGCTTCGGGCCACTTCGATGTGACCGCGGGTGCGGCGGTTACCGCGCCCACCGAGGACTTTGCGCAGATTCAGGTTGAGGGCGGCGATTACCTGGTGTTCAGCGGCAAAGGGCTGATGCCCGACAGCGTCATTCAGACGTGGGGCTTGATCTGGGCTTACTTCGAGGATAACCCGCAGGTTCGCCGCAAGTTCGCCACGGACTTCGAGGTCTACACCGGCCCGGAGACCGTGGCGGTCTATATCGGCATTCAGGACTCAGCCGCGTTTTCGCGTTCCAGCAACTGACGCTTGCGCTCCACCCCCCAGCGATAGCCCGACAGGTTGCCGTCGCTGCGCACCACGCGATGGCAAGGGATTGCCACCGCCAGGCTGTTCGCGCCACAGGCCTGGGCCACGGCGCGCACGGCTTTCGGTGCGCCTATGCGTTGAGCGATATCGGCATAACTGGCGGTGCTGCCAGCGGGAATTTCCCGCAGGGCTTGCCACACCCGCTCCTGAAACGCCGTGCCGCGTACGTCCAGCGGCAAGTCCAGACCGAGCGCCGGGGCTTCGATAAAGCCCACCACTTTAGCGATCAACTGCTCGAACTCATGATCGGCGCCAATCAGGTTGGCGCGCCGAAACTTGTCCTGCAGGTCACAGACCAATTGATGCGGGTCGTCCCCCAACAGAATCGCGCAGACGCCGCGCTCACTTTGCGCCACCAGAATCGCTCCCAGAGAACACTGGCCGACGGCAAAACGAATGTCGTTGTTCTGCCCGGCCGCACGGTAATCGCCAGGTTTCATGCCCAGCACTTGATCGGCGGCCTCATAGAAACGGCTGTTGGAGTTGAATCCGGCCTCATACAGCGCGTCGGTGACCGTGCCACCGTGCGCCAGGCGCTCGCGAACTTTGCGTGAACGATGGGCGGTGGCGTAGCCCTTGGGCGTCAGGCCGGTGATGGCCTTGAACACGCGATGGAAGTGGAAACTGCTCAGGCCGGCGGCATCCGCCAGTTCATTCAGCGCCGGCAACGTCTCGGCGGATTCGATGCGACGGCATGCGGCGGCCACCGTCGTGGCGTGTTGTGCGGCGACGTCGCTTTGATCTTTCGCGGCCCGTTTGCTGGGGCGATAACCCGCTGCCTGAGCTTGCTCGGCGGTGTCGAAGAACTCGACATTCTGCGGCTTCGGCAGACGCGCCAGGCTGCTGGGGCGGCAATAGATGCCGGTGGTTTTCACCGCATACACAAACTGCCCGTCGGCGCGGGGATCGCGTGCGACCACAGCCGCCCAGCGAGGATCGTTCTCGGTAGCGTTTTTTGTCGATTGAATTGTCATGGCTTCATGTCCGTTGACCCGTTTCATGCAGATTAACCAGCCGCCAGAGACGTCACACTCTGGGTCTTGCGGTTGAATTCAACGGTTTCATCCCGCGGTACGAAAGGTGAAGTTGATCCGTTGTTCGCCTAAGCGAGGGTGATAACCCGGCTTGATCGGCAATACGCCGTGATAACGCAAACGGTCGACGCCGCCCCAGACCACGATGTCCCTATGCAGCAGCGACACGCGTTGGCTTTTGGCGCTGCGTTCAAAGCCGCCGAACAGAAACGTCGCCGGCAACCCCAAGGACACCGACACAATGGGCGCCGCGTAGGAACCTTCGTCTTTGTCCTGATGCAACGACATTTTGGCACCGGGAATATAGCGGTTGATCAGGCAGGAATCCGGTACGAAATCCATAAAGCCTGCCTCTCGCGCCGCCGCTTGCGCCAGCTCGAAAAACACCTCAGGCATTTCAGGCCAGGGCGCGCCGGTCTGCGGATCGTTACGGGTGTACTTGTAACCGCTGCGGTCGGTCGTCCAGCCCCAGGTGCCGCAACTGCTCAGCGCCACTGACATGGTAAAACCGCCGGGCGTGACCATCTGCCGAAAAGGGGCTGCTGCCAGAACCGTCTCCAGTGCCGGCAGCAACCGGTCGAGCCAGGGCAGGGCGAAGCCTCTGAGAACGAAGGATTGTTCGCCGATTTGCTCGCGTCTGGCGTGTTGCTCGGGTTCGGCATCGGCAAACAGATCGAAGGTGATCGGGCTCATGGGGTCATAACGCATCGTGAAAGATGATTCCAAGGGTATGCCGTTTTCCACTGTGCAGGCGACTCACGCCATGGCGCATGGTCACTCGATAATAGCCACGAACACCTTTTACCGGACGCTGATTCACGGCAAAAACCAACATATCGCCTTTCTTCAGGCCGATGACTTGCGGGCGCGACTGCATCCGTGGGCGTTGTTCAGTCAGCACAAACTCGCCGCCGGTAAAGTCTTCTCCCGGTTCTGACAGAAGAATCGCTACTTGGAGCGGAAAGACGTGTTCGCCGTACAAATCCTGATGCAAACAGTTGTAATCCTGTGGCCTGTATTGCAGCAACAAAGGTGTCGGGCGTTCCTGACCGGCGGCATGACAGCGTTGCAAAAACGCTTCGTGCGATTCGGGAAAACGGGTCGGCAGGCCCATGGATTCGTACCAGCGATTGGCGATAGGCACCAGTCGAGGGTAGAGCGCGCTACGCAACCGGGCCACCGGAGCCGGCAGCGGGTACTTGAAGTACTTGTACTCGCCACGGCCAAAACCGTGGCGAGCCATCACCACTTTGGAGCGAAAGGGCTCGGGTCGGTCGTACAGGGCGCTTATTTCATCGCAGGTCTGATGGTCTAAAAACGACCGGATTAGCGCGCAGCCATCCTGATCGAGTTGCTGCTCAAGCCCGGCCCAGTCGAGGGCATCGAGATGAATCGGGTCGGTAAACAAGGTTCTGACTCCTTGACCAAAAGGTCGAGGCGGCCAGTGTAGTGAGCGTGGCGGGAGTGGGCACTCCGGCGCTTGCGGTCGAATTCGAAAGGGGAGCAGACGTCCATGTTGTCGCTCCGGATCGCACTACAGCGCTTTGCTCACGCTGATCTCGCTGATGACATCTTCAGTCTGGCCATGAATGACGTCGAGTGCAGCCTTGGCTTCTTCTTCCGTGCCGTTTTCCAGCTGGGCGAATTCAAAGCGGCGTTCGCCGTTGAGTTTGTATTTGATGACGTACTTAGTCGTTTGGGCCACGGTCATACCTGCCTGTTTTCGAGGTGGGCTCAGCTCAATTTCGAGCTGGAGCGGCGGATGATCTTGATCGAGTGCGTCAGGCTCGGCTTGCGGGTCACGCTGATCGGCCGGCGGTTGACCGTGTCGATAGTGATGTTCCAGAAGCCGGTGCTTGGCGCAGTGATGCGGGCCGGGAAGGTGTCGAATGCGCCGCCATGGTAAGTATGACGGCCGCCATTCTTGAAACTGCGGAAGTTGGCGTCGTTCATCAAGCGGATGTTGCACGTTTGGGAGCATTGAATGACGACGATGTCGTCTTCGTTGAGGTGCTCGCGCTGGTGGATAAATTTCATGAGGCGCCTCCAAAAGGGCTTTTTCTACAAAATCAAAACGATAGCATGGGCGATTGACGCAGTTTATCAGCCCGAACAGGTTATTATCCGGCTCTCGTGGTGCGCTTTGACAATTAAAAACAGTTATACGGAATTCTATGAGCGATAAAAGCAGTGAGCCTCGGAGAAAACCAGCATTTGAGTTGTCGGAAGGTCTTTATCGGAGGTTTGGTATGAAGTGGGGAGTACTGGTCGGGCCGTTGGCGTTGGTAGTGGGTGGATGTGCGAGTGTCTCGGACATCAATCAGACAATGCCCACCATGAGCGTGATATCAGGCAAGAATCCCCATGAGTACGCCCAATGCCTTGTCGAAAAGCTCGCCGATAGCCGTGGAGCCCTGCAAGTCGAGCCGCATAAAGAAGGCGTGCGAGTTATCGTGCCGCAAAAGTTCTCGTCGGGGCCGGCCGCCGTATTTGAAATTGAAGACCGCTCTGGCGGCAGCAGCATCAAGTTGCATGAGCGCATCTCCAATGTGCCATTGCGCCCATGGGATGTACGCAATGCCGCCACCGCATGCATATCCGGCTGATAAACTACCCCCAGTCAGCATCGATGCCGTCAAAGTCGCGCTTTGACGGCATTGTCATTTCTGGAGTCAAGCATGAAGCGAGAACAGGTGCGCGAGCGCCATGCAGAGGGTCATATCTCTGCCACCCACGTGATTCAGAACCCGGCGAACCCGGGGGAGTGGATCGTGTTTTTCAAGAAAAGCGCAGGGCGCAGTTTTTTCCTGGTGGATGATAACGATGAAGTCGAATCCTTCAGTCGCCTCGACGATTTGATCGAGACCGTGCGCGGGCTCGGGATCAAATTCGCCGAAATACATATGTAGGGCAAAGAGCCCTATTTGCAGACCACCACCACGCTGCGGTTTTTGTAATTGCCGACGTCGACGCCCAGGGTCTTGTCGCTTTCCTGGGGCGAAGGTGTGCCGTCGGTACCGACAATCCGATAACCGGTGCCCGCGCAAGAGGCATCGGCTTTTTCGTAGCAGGTGGCCCAGGCGTTGGCTTCCCCGGAGCAGTCGATGCTCAGGCCTTGTTCGCCATTTTTCAGGTAAGTCGTTTCGGACGTGGCGCAGCCGCTCAGGGCCAGAACTGCAATCAGTGGCAAAAATTTATTCATGTCGGGGTGATCGTCGGTGATGGGGGGCTAAAGGCTGTGACAGCGGTGGCATCGAAAGATTGTAGCGAATGGCCACTTCTCTGCAGATAAACACAAAAAAGCCCTGCGCAAGGCAAGGCTGCGTCGTGTCAGGTTCAGCTCAAGGCTTGTCCTTGCCGCGCCGCTTGGGGCCTGCGGGTTGATCCTGCAGCACCGATGCCACCTCAATCGCCAACGCTTCGGTAGGGAACGGCCCGGCAATATTCTCGCCGCCGACGCTGTCTACCCACCACTGACCGTCTTTTGCCTGATTGATCAGGTACCCGTTAACGCTTTTTGCTGCCGACATCTATCTGCCTCGTTGGCTGGTTCAATCGCGCAATGATAGCGCCAAATGCCCTCAACGGGTGCCAATGCGTGTAGGGTGGGGCCGATTGCCGTTCGGATGAGGCCGCGCAGATCTGCCGATCTCTGCTATCTATAAGAGGTTGTGTAATGTATCTGCGGAACTATCCCCCAGAATATTTCTCTATGATGGCGTCGGTTAGCCAGCGCGGGGCATTGTAAGGTGCACGCCGCCTGATTAGACTGCGCCGAAACTCGTACACACAGCCCTTTCAAGGACTTATATGATCAAGAAATGCTTGTTCCCAGCAGCCGGTTACGGTACTCGCTTCCTGCCAGCGACTAAAGCCATGCCCAAAGAAATGCTGCCGGTGGTAAACAAGCCACTGATCCAGTACGGCGTTGAAGAAGCACTGGATGCCGGGTTGACCGAAATCTCCATCGTCACCGGTCGTGGCAAGCGTGCTCTGGAAGACCACTTCGACATCAGCTACGAGCTGGAAAACCAGATCAAGGGCACCGACAAAGAAAAATACTTGGTCGGTATCCGCAAACTGCTCGACGAGTGCTCGTTCTCCTACACTCGCCAGACCGAAATGAAAGGCCTGGGCCACGCCATTCTGACGGGTCGTCCACTGATCGGCGACGAACCGTTCGCCGTGGTACTGGCGGATGACTTGTGCGTAAACCTGGAAGGCGACGGCGTACTGACCCAGATGGTCAAGCTGTACAAGCAGTTCCGCTGCTCGATCGTTGCCATTCAGGAAGTCGACCCGCAAGAAACTCACAAGTACGGTGTGATTGCCGGTGAGATGATCCGCGACGACATCTACCGCGTTCACAGCATGGTTGAAAAACCGAAGCCTGAAGATGCACCGTCGAACCTGGCGATCATCGGCCGTTACATCCTGACCCCGGATATCTTCGACCTGATCGAACAAACCGAGCCAGGCAAGGGCGGCGAAATCCAGATCACCGACGCCCTGATGAAGCAGGCACAAAACGGCTGCGTCATGGCCTACAAGTTCAAAGGCAAGCGTTTCGACTGCGGTGGCGCCGAAGGCTACATCGACGCGACCAACTTCTGCTTCGAGAACTTCTACAAGACTGGCAAGGCTTACTGATAGCGCTTGAGCTGCTTGTATTGAAAAGCCACCTTCGGGTGGCTTTTTCATTTTCCGGCCCCAAATAGTTTGCAACGCTTGCCCAAAGACCGCTCGCAGGTATGCTGGTGGCCTGCCGAGGAGATAGAAATGGCCTACGATTTTGACCTGTATGTGATTGGCGCCGGTTCCGGCGGTGTGCGGGCTGCGCGGTTTGCGGCGGGTTTCGGCGCGAAAGTCGCCGTGGCTGAGAGCCGTTATCTGGGCGGTACGTGTGTGAACGTCGGCTGCGTGCCGAAAAAATTGCTGGTCTACGGCGCGCACTTCGCCGAAGACTTCGAGCAATCGCAAGGTTTCGGCTGGACCCCGGGTGAAGCGACGTTCGACTGGGCGACGTTGATCACCAACAAGGATCGCGAGATCAATCGCCTGAACGGCATCTATCGCAATCTGCTGGTCAACAGCGGTGTGAGCTTGCATGAAGGCCACGCGAAAATCGTCGATCCGCATACCGTCGAGTTCGATGGCAAGCGCTACACCGCCAAAAACATCCTGATCGCTACCGGTGGCTGGCCGCAGGTCCCGGAGATTCCGGGGCATGAGCACGCGATCAGTTCTAACCAGGCGTTCTTCCTTAAAGAGCTGCCCAAGCGCGTTCTGGTGGTCGGTGGTGGTTATATTGCGGTGGAATTTGCCGGGATTTTCCACGGGCTGGGTGCCGAAACCACGCTGTTGTATCGCGGTGATCTGTTCCTGCGCGGCTTCGATGGTGCGGTGCGCAAGCATTTGCAGGAAGAGCTGACCAAGCGCGGCATGGACCTGCAATTCAATGCGGACATCGAGCGTATCGACAAGCAAGCCGATGGCAGCCTGACAGCCACGCTCAAAGACGGTCGTAAGCTGGAGGCGGATTGCGTGTTCTACGCCACCGGCCGGCGTCCGATGCTCGATAACCTGGGGCTGGAAAACACCGGCGTCAAACTCGACAAGAAGGGTTTTATCGAGGTCGATGAGTTGTATCAAACCGCAGAGCCATCGATCCTGGCTCTGGGCGATGTGATCGGTCGCGTGCAATTGACGCCGGTCGCGCTGGCCGAAGGCATGGCCGTAGCGCGGCGCTTGTTCAAGCCCGAGCAATATCGCCCGGTGGATTACAAGATGATCCCGACCGCCGTGTTCAGCTTGCCTAACATCGGCACTGTCGGCCTGACCGAAGAGGAGGCGCGAGAAGTCGGGCACGAGGTGGTGATCTTCGAAAGCCGTTTCCGGCCGATGAAACTGACCCTGACTGAATGCCAGGAACGGACCTTGATGAAGCTGGTGGTGGACGCCAAGACCGACAAGGTCCTGGGCTGCCACATGGTAGGCCCGGAGGCCGGCGAAATTATTCAGGGGTTGGCGATTGCGCTGAAGGCGGGCGCAACCAAACGTGACTTCGACGAAACCATCGGCGTGCATCCGACTGCCGCCGAAGAGTTCGTCACCATGCGTACGCCGGTCGCGAGTTAATCCTCCTTGCGCGGCGCTGATGCGTCTGGTCCTGTCGCAACGACAGCGGCCAGGCGCGCGCTTTCATCCAGGCTTGCCTGCAACTTGATCAGTTCGATCTCCAGCGCTTTGTTGATGTGCGACTGTTCGTCGATGTTCTGCTTGAGCGACTGATTTTCCAGCAAGGCGATGCGCAAGCGTTCCTGGAGGAGGGTGCGCTCACTGTCGATACGGTTGACCTGTTCCAGCAACTGATCCTGTCGGCTGTGGGTGTGCTTGAGTTGCTCTTGCGACAGGCTCAACTCTCGCAGTGTTCCGCGGTTTTCCGTCAACAAACGCTCGTTGTCACGATGCAGTTGGGTGATTTCATCCTGGCGAACCAGTGCGCTTTGCTGCGCCTGCCGCAACTCCATCTGAATCTGCTGAACCTGCCCTTCGTGGCGGCGCTGTTCCTGCTCGCGCTGGTCTTTGACGGCATTACGGTAGTGTTCCAACGCCTCACGGGCGTGCAGGTGCTTTTCTTCCAGCGAGCGAATCTGCTCATCCTTGTCTTGCAAGCGTAGTTCGAAATCCGCCAGCGCCTGGTTCAATCCGGCGTTGCGGGTTTGTTCGCTTTGCAACATGGAGCGGGTGTCATGCAGTTCTGCTGATTCCTGGGTCAGTGCCAGGCTTTGAATTTCGTATTGCTGGTGCAGTTCGGTATTGGCCTCGCGGGCCTCATGCAACTGGGTCTCCAGCTCTTTTCGTTGCTGCTCGAACTGTGCGCGTGCCTGGTCGATGGGCTCTTGGGCCTGTTCTTTCAGGCGTTGCGCCAGGCGCGACACCAGGCTTGTCAGCTCATCATCGATAGGCTCAGAAGGTGCTAGGGCGGGCTCGGCGCCGTCCTCGAGTTCCTTCATATAGCGATGGATTGTGGTTTTTGAACCGGTATTGCCCATCTCGATCCGCACCGCGTCGATGCTCGGGTGTTCGCCCCGGGCAAGGATTGCTGAACGTGCCGCTTGCACCAGTGCCTTGTTTACGCCGCCACGTGCCATGTGTTCTCCTACGATTTGATACTGTGGTACGTACCACTAGATCACGCAGTGTACCATGATGCCATTGAAGTTAGAATTCAATGGATTCTCATGCGGGATATACTGGTATTACCCCGTGTGATGCGCTGTAATCCGGGTTTTCGCCCGCCAGAGCGGTACGTTTTCGAGAACTGAGCCCATGACTGAACTGGATCGCTACCTGCAAGCCGCCACGCGCGACAACACCCGTCGCAGCTATCGCGCGGCCATCGAGCATTTCGAAGTGAGTTGGGGCGGTTTCCTGCCCGCGACCAGTGACAGCGTGGCCCGTTATCTCGTGGCCCACGCAGGCGTGTTGTCGATCAATACCTTGAAGTTGCGCTTGTCCGCGTTGGCCCAGTGGCACAACAGTCAGGGGTTCGCCGATCCCACCAAGGCACCCGTGGTGCGCAAAGTGTTCAAGGGTATTCGCGCGCTGCACCCGGCGCAGGAGAAACAGGCCGAGCCGTTGCAGCTTCAGCATCTGGAGCAAGTGGTGGCCTGGCTGGAGCAGGAAGCACAAACCGCCAAGGCGCAGGGCGATCAACCGGGATTGCTGCGGGCCAGGCGCGACACGGCGCTGATCCTGCTGGGCTTTTGGCGCGGTTTTCGTAGCGATGAGTTGTGTCGCGTGCAGATTGAGCATGTGCAGGCCAGCGCCGGTTCAGGCATTACCCTCTACTTGCCTCGCAGCAAGAGCGACCGCGAGAACCTCGGTCAGACGTACCAGACGCCAGCCTTGCAGCGTTTGTGTCCGGTGCAGGCCTATATCCAATGGATCACTGACGCCGCGTTGGTCCGCGGGCCGGTATTTCGGGGTATCGACCGCTGGGGCCATTTGAGCGAGGAGGGCTTGCATGCCAACAGCGTGATCCCGTTGTTGCGCCAGGCCCTGGAGCGCGCCGGTATTCCGGCCGAGCACTACACCAGTCACTCCTTGCGTCGTGGGTTTGCCACCTGGGCTCATCAGAGCGGTTGGGATTTGAAGTCGTTGATGAGTTACGTGGGCTGGAAGGATATGAAGTCCGCCATGCGCTATGTTGAATCCAGCCCGTTTATCGGGATGACCCGCATCGCTGAAAAGCCATTGGCGCTGTAGATCACGTTTTCTTCTATTAATACTGTCGGCTAATAGCGAAAACCAATCAGCAGCATCAGGTTTGCCAATGAGCCAGCCGGCGATCGACTGGGTAGGATTCACCCATCAACTTCTTAACCCCTGACGGAGAGTCATCGATGCCTATCATCAACAGCCAAGTTAAACCGTTCAAAGCTGACGCCTTTAAAAATGGCGACTTCGTAAAAGTGTCGGACGCTGACCTGAAAGGCAAGTGGTCTGTCGTGTTCTTCTACCCAGCTGACTTCACCTTCGTCTGCCCGACCGAACTGGAAGACCTGGCTGACAACTACGCCGAGTTCCAGAAGCTGGGTGTCGAAATCTACAGCGTTTCCACCGATACCCACTTTGCTCACGCTGCCTGGCACAACACTTCGCCAGCGATCGGCAAAATCCAGTACACCATGATCGGCGACCCGACTCACGCTATCTCCCGCAACTTCGACGTGCTGATCGAAGAAGCTGGTCTGGCTGACCGTGGCACCTTCGTGATCAACCCGGAAGGCCAGATCAAAATCGTTGAACTCAACGACGGCGGTGTTGGTCGTGACGCTTCCGAGCTGCTGCGCAAAATCAAGGCTGCTCAGTACGTTGCTGCTCACCCAGGCCAGGTTTGCCCTGCCAAGTGGAAAGAAGGCGAGGCCACTCTGGCTCCGTCCCTGGACCTGGTCGGCAAGATCTAAGTCTGTGACGCGCTTCATCAGGGCGGAACTCCGCACCTCCTAAGTAAGCTGCACCGCCCTCAAAAACGCCCGGGCGAGATTCGCTCGGGCGTTTTTTTTCGACACGAATAAAGGAAATCGCCCGTATGTTGGACGCCACTCTTAAAGCCCAGTTGAAATCGTACCTGGAACGGGTCACCCAGCCGATCGAGATCGTTGCATCCCTCGATGACGGTGCGAAATCCCAGGAAATGCTCGCACTCCTGAAGGACGTTGCCAGTCTTTCGACCCAGATTACTTTGCTCGACAACGGTGACGACGCACGCAAACCATCGTTCTCGATCAACCGCCCGGGAGCCGACATCAGCCTGCGTTTCGCCGGCATCCCGATGGGCCACGAATTCACTTCCCTGGTATTGGCGCTGTTGCAAGTTGGCGGCCATCCGTCGAAGGCCAGTGTCGAGGTGATCGAACAGATCCGCTCGCTCAAAGGCGAGTTCAACTTCGAGACTTACTTCTCACTGTCCTGCCAGAACTGCCCGGACGTGGTCCAGGCGTTGAACCTGATGGCTGTGCTGAACCCGAACATCCGCCACGTCGCTATCGACGGCGCGCTGTTTCAGGCTGAAGTCGACGAGCGTCAGATCATGGCCGTACCGAGCGTTTACCTGAACGGCGTAAACTTCGGCCAGGGCCGCATGGGCCTGGAAGAGATCCTCGCCAAGATCGACACCAGCGGCATCGAGCGCCAGGCCGAGAAAATCAGCGCCAAAGAAGCCTTTGATGTACTGGTCGTCGGCGGTGGCCCGGCCGGTGCTTCGGCGGCGATCTACGCGGCTCGCAAAGGCATTCGCACCGGTGTCGCGGCGGAGCGTTTTGGTGGTCAGGTACTCGACACCATGGCCATCGAGAACTTCATCTCGGTGCAGGAAACCGAAGGGCCGAAACTCGCTGTGGCGCTGGAAGAACACGTCAACCAATACGACGTGGACATCATGAACCTGCAACGCGCCGACAAGCTGCTGCCGGGCAAAAATGGCGCGCTGCACGAAATCCATTTCGCCAGTGGCGCCTCTTTGAAAGCCAAGACCGTGATTTTGGCGACCGGTGCCCGGTGGCGTGAAATGAATGTTCCCGGTGAACAGCAATACCGCAACAAGGGCGTGGCGTACTGCCCGCATTGTGACGGTCCGTTGTTCAAAGGCAAGCGTGTGGCGGTGATTGGCGGCGGTAACTCCGGCGTCGAAGCGGCGATCGACCTGGCCGGTATCGTGTCTCACGTGACTCTGCTGGAGTTCGATGTCCAACTGCGCGCCGATGCGGTGTTGCAGCGCAAGTTGCACAGCCTGCCGAACGTTACCGTGATCACCAGTGCACAAACCACTGAAGTGACTGGCGATGGTCAAAAGGTCAACGGCCTGCGCTACAAGGATCGTCAGTCGGACGAGTTGCGCACTGTCGAGCTGGAAGGGATCTTTGTGCAGATCGGACTGCTGCCTAACACCGATTGGCTCAAAGGTACCATCGAGCTGTCGCCGCGTGGCGAGATCATCGTCGATGCCCGTGGTGAAACGTCGATGCCTGGCGTATTCGCGGCCGGTGACGTGACCACCGTGCCGTACAAGCAGATCGTGATTGCGGTGGGCGAGGGCGCCAAGGCTTCCCTGAGCGCATTCGATCACTTGATCCGCACCTCGGCACCTGCATAAACGCCGACGCTGAAAATACAAAACCCCATGAGTGATCATGGGGTTTTTTGTGTCTTGCACATTCTAAATTGTGGGAGCGGGCTTGCTCGCGAAAGCGGTGTGTCATTCACCGGTGATGCTGGCTGACAGTCCGCTTTCGCGAGCAAGCCCGCTCCCACAGGGGATCTGCGGAGGTGCTTACAGCGGTGCAGGCTGAATAATCTCGACCCAATAACCATCCGGGTCCTTGATGAACGCCAGGCTCTTCATGCGGCCGTCGTTCAGGCGTTTCTGGAAATCGCAGCCCAGCGCTTCGAAGCGCTCGCATGCGGCACGAATGTCCGGTACCGAAATGCAGATATGGCCAAAGCCGCGTGGGTCAGTGTTGCCATTGTGATAGGCGAAGTCCGCGTCGTTCTCGGTGCCGTGGTTATGGGTCAACTCGAGAATGCCGGGAATCGACTTCATCCACTCGGTGCGCGCCGCGGCATCGGCCGGGATCTGGTTTTTATCGACCAGCGCCAGGAAATACAGGCTGAACTCGGCTTCCGGAAAGTCGCGTTTTTCCACCAGCGAGAAACCCAGGACGCGGGTGTAGAAATCCAGCGACCGAGTGATGTCCTTGACCCGCAGCATGGTGTGGTTGAAGACGAATTTCTGGGTGGCGGTGTCGGGTTGTGCAGTCACACCGGGAAATGTATTGAGTTCGTGCAGGCTCATGGGGCCCTCCGGAAAATCCAAGAATGGTCACAATGATACGCAAGGGCTCCGGCATCGCCAAACCAAAACCGCAGGCTTGCCTGACAGCCGGGTGAGGATCAGACTTTACGGCTCAATTCGTGAGTGTTCATTGCAATGACCCGATTCTGTCGATCGATGTTCGTCCTGATGTGTCTGCTTTCAGGTGTTACCCCCGCTTATGCAGAGGCTCCGGTCGTGCCCTGGCCAGGCGGATGGACTGTCGAGGCTATTTCGCAAGATGAGGCTAAGCCGCAGGTATCCCGGCAACGCGCGGTAAAAAACGATCAGGACGGTACGCCGGTGATGGTGATGGAGTTGACCATGACTCAGGTAGAAAGTGGTCATCAGGTGAACCTGGAAGGCGTGCTGCTGGAAATGCGCAAGTCGGTGCAAAAGGACTTTTTTCAGAGTGGATATCAGAGCGTTTGCACTAAAATTCACCCGACTACCTTAAGCCGGCTATCGGCGCTGGAAACTACCTGCACGATTACGCAGAACGGTCGACATGTGCTGTCTCAAACATTGGTCGCTGCGGTAGACGCCGATAAGGCCTATGTTCTTTCTTATGCGGGGCAGGCAGAGGTTTACAAGGCAAGTCAGGACGACATAGCAGTGGCTCGAAACAGCTTGAAACTTTAGTTTAAGGTTTGCGTATAGTAGATTTCAGCGGGTTCGGAGTTTTTAGATAGCCAAAGGGATTAAGCATAAAGTTGGACGATATGTAACGAGTTGATCGGCGACTTTCGTTGCATTTAGACGCTGTCTATGAAAAAAGCCCTGCAATGCAGGGCTTTTTTATGATCGCGAGTGTTTAGCCTCGCAGCCAGGAATCAACGGTGGCAGCACCGTATTGTTCCTTCCAGGCTTTCAGGCCGCGATGATTGCCGCCCTTGGTTTCAATCAATTCACCGGTGTGCGGGTTCTGATACACCTTGACCACGCGAGCGCGGCGGGTTTTGGGCGCTGCTGTCTGCTGCAGGCCGGATTTCGCCGGGTTCGGATCGAGGATGGCGATGATGTCGCGCAAGCTCTTGCCGTATGTTTTCATCAGCCCCTGGAGCTTCTCTTCGAATTCGATTTCTTTCTTGAGCCCGGCATCGTTCTTCAGCGATTCCAACTGCTTGAGCTGTTCTTGAAGGGCCTTTTCAGCTGCACGGAATTCAGCGAGTCTGGACAATATCTTTACTCCAATAGTGTGTTTGGCTGATACCAACCGCAAACAAAGCTATAAGCCAAGAGCCTTGAAGCGACTCGGTGATAGTAGCGCACCTGCCAGTTCAGCACAGGCATGAAAAATTGTAGTAGTTAATGGGCCAAGAGTAAATCCTGACGTTTTCTTCATGTAACAAGAGTAGTCTTTTGATTCAATTTGGTGCGTATCATCATGATCTCGGTGCTTAAAGTGGTTAGTTAATGATCACTTAATGTTCTAATGAAGTCTGCGCCGGGCATCGGCCGACTAAACAGATAACCTTGCAGGAAGTTCACGCCGTGGGCCGTCAGATAGTCACTCTGTTCCAGGGTTTCCACGCCTTCAGCGACGATAGCCAGATCGAGTTTGGCCGACAGTTCGATGATGCTGTCCAGAATGTGTCGGGACAGAGCGTCAACGCCAATCATGGCGACAAAGCTTTGATCGATTTTCAGGAAGTCCACATTGAATTGACGCAAATAACCCAGGCTTGAGTGACCGGTGCCGAAGTCATCGATCGCGATCATCACGCCCATCTCTTGAAGCTGTTCGAACAATTGCAGAGTGATGGTTGTCGGCTCGATGAGTTCGCGCTCGGTCAGCTCCAGCACCAGGTTGATACTGCCCGGGGCGAAAGCGCTGAGGAATTCACGGCAGTCTTCGACCAGTTGCAGATCCCGACAGTGACTGGCAGTGATGTTGATGCCGATGTGAAATGGCTCCTCGAATGAGGCCGACAAAGGTGCCAGCAATGCGGCGGTCTGTCTCATCAAAGAGCGAGTCATCGGCACGATCAGCCCGGAATGTTCGGCAAACGGGATGAACAGATCAGGGCGTACCAGGCCTTCTTTGGGATGTTTCCAACGCATCAATACTTCGGCGCCGGACCACTGCTTATTGTCGCCATGCACTACCGGCTGAAAATAAGGAATGAACTCTGCTGCCTCCAGTGCCCGCTGCATTTCACGGCTCGGTGACATCGAGCGTTTCTGCAGCACATGCCCGATCGAGCCGGACACTACACCGAAAAACATCAATAGACTGAACAGCGGCGGGTACTCATTGCGCATGTAACGCCAGGTTTCTCCTTCGGGAAAACCGGCGGCGACGGTAAAGGCATAACGCGAGGACGTCAGCATGTTTTGCGCCACCGGCAAGGCGGGCAGGGCTTCGTTGTGGACCTTGCCATCGGCCGACAACCAGTGAGGACCGACTTGCAACAACAATAATGTTTTGCGACCGATCAGGCGCAGAACATTACTCAGGTGATAACCGTCCAGTGTGGTCAATGCGCCCTGATTTCCTTCGCTCAGCCGATACACCAGCAACGCGGTATTGGGCGTGACTGGATTGCCGTTCATGAGCCAAAGCTTGCCTTGGGTGTAATCGCCCGGATTGATCTTTTCCTGATAGTCACCGAACAACGAACTGCAATAGAGGTTGGTGTTCCATACCAGATTGGTCGAGCGCACGAATGGTCGGCGGGTGACTTGTTCACGCAGGGCCAGTTTGACGTCGTTGCAATTCTGGCCGGCCAGAGGCAGTAGTTCTTGCGCCGCTTGTGCGGTGTTGTCGAGCATCAGCTCGAATTGGCGAACGGCTTCTTCGCCAGTCAGTTCAGTACTTTGCTTGAGCGTACGTTCAGCCTGCAGATAGAGAATGGCGACGCCCAACGCCACCGGAAGCAGTGCGCTTAGAGCGGTCACGATGATCCGGGTACCGCGTTTGCGGCGACTTTTGAGGTTCAGAGGCATTCCCAAATCCATCGCGATAATAGAGGACTTTCAAAGGTTGGCAGGGCGACACGCCTTCGGAAGAGTTCAGTCATGATAGTTGGCCGACAGCACTTATGCCGTTCAATGATCATTCAGACTTGAAGCCAATTTGATAAAGGCCAGCGTCGCAGGTGATGACTGACGCTGATCGAGTACAGCCAGCCCTACCTGGCGACTGACCGGTGGCGACAGCGTTTTTTTCACGTAGCGGTTGTCGTTGTGGTCAGGCAAAGAGCCTTCGGCAACAACGGTCAGAGCATCGCCTCGGCTGACGGTGTCCAGCGTGCTGAGCAACTGCGAACAGCGATACCGAATATTCGGCGTCAATCGCGAGGCATTGAATAAGCGCGACACCAGTTCCGAAGAGCCGGCTTCGGTCAGCACAAAAGGGTCATGGCATAAATCGCTCAAGCTCAAACTGTCGCGACCGGCCAGCGCATGGTCGGCTGGCAACAGCGCGACCATCTGGTCTTCGATCAGTCTGAAAGTGTCGAAACGTTCCTGGGGCAACACCACGAAGCCGATATCGATACGTCTCTCTTCCAGCCACTGAATCACTTGGCGATCCGGCCCCTCGTCGATGTGAACCTCGATGCCCGGGTGTGCAACGCGGTAATGCTGCAGGATTTTCGGCAGCAGTTTGATTGATGAAGTCGGGCCAAACGAGCCGATGCGCAGGGTGCCGCGTTTCATTCCTCTGGCATCCGCCGCTTCCTGGCGCAAGGTGTTTGCCAGCCCGAGCATCGCCCGAGCGCGCAGTAATATCTGCTGGCCGATGTCACTCAATTCGACCTGGGACTGATACCGGCGCAGCAATTCAACGCCCAATTCCTGTTCCAGTGATTTGAGCGCATGGGACACCGCGGATTGGGAAATCTCCAAACGATGGGCCGCCGCCGTGAAGCCGCGCAGCTCGGCCACCAGCGAGAAAATCTCGAGTTGCGTCAGGGTCATGAGCATTTACTCATTTTACGATGATTGGGCATTAGTCGAATGATACGCCATGTGCCCGATATCTAACGGTGGAGACTTATGACTACGTATGAACAGACCTTGGTGAATTCGTCCGATGTACCGGTTTATCTGAAACTGGCCGCGGTCACCATGATCTGGGGCGGGACGTTCGTCGCCGGGCGATTTCTGGCTGACAGCCTCAGTCCGTTATTGGCCGCGAGCCTGCGGTTCTTGCTGGCTAGCGTGGCGTTGCTGCTGTTTCTGTTGTTGGCGCGGGTGCCTTTAGTGCGTCCCAGCCCTCGGCAATGGCTGCAACTGACGCTGCTGGGTTTTTTCGGGATCTTCTTCTACAACCTGTGTTTCTTTTACGGGCTGCACTACATCAACGCGTCACGGGCGTCGTTGATCGTGGCGTTGAATCCGGCTGTGATCGGCCTGGCATCGTGGCTATTGTTCAAGGAGCGACTGAATAGAGCGAAAGTGGCCGGTATTGCGATCTGCATTGCCGGCGCCAGCCTGGTGATCGTCAGCCGCAATCCGCAGTTACTGGCCGGTGGTACTGATGCCTGGATCGGCGATCTGTTGATCTTCGGCTGCGTGCTCGGCTGGGGCATTTATTCTCTGTTCTCCAAAGGCCTGAATCAAACGTTGGGGCCGGTGCAGACGGTGACTTACTCGATTTTGCTGGGCACGCTGATGCTCTGGGTGACCAGCGCCGTGCGTGGTGAGCTGAGCGTCGCGGCGCTGACTGAACTCGGCACGCAACAATGGTTGAGCCTGCTGTACCTGGGCGTACTGGGTTCGGCATTGGCCTATATTGGTTATTACGACGGTATCCGCAAAATCGGTGCGACGCGCTCGGGTGTGTTCATCGCCTTGAACCCGCTGACCGCCGTTCTGTTTGGCGCATTGTTGCTGGGCGAGCAATTGACACTGGTGATGTGCCTGGGCGGCGGGCTGATCCTGGCGGGGATTTTTCTGTGCAACAAACCGCTTGCGCAGGCTGCAAAAAGGGGGATTTTATAAGAAGGCGGACAAACTGATTTACGCTGTGTAGAATCGGTTTACGCATATAAGAATAATCGTCTTCTGGCAGCAGAAGCCTCGCCCGCAAGAGCCTTGGGTCGACAATGAAGAGTTTTGGGTTTCAATTGATCTACGGTGACTTCCTCGCCCGCAGTGTGAGGGGCATCTCCTGCGCGCCACCCGCCGCTCTCAGCATTGCTAGCAACTAACGATCCGTTAATTGATAAGAAATGATGAGGCGCCAAAATGGCAGATTTATACGAAAACCCAATGGGCCTGATGGGCTTTGAGTTCATCGAATTCGCATCGCCGACCCCTAACACCCTGGAGCCGATCTTCCAGATCATGGGCTTCACCAAGGTCGCGACCCACCGTTCCAAAGACGTGCACCTGTATCGCCAGGGCCAGATCAACCTGATCCTCAACAACGAACCCAACAGCGTGGCGTCGTACTTCGCAGCCGAGCACGGCCCGTCGGTGTGCGGCATGGCGTTCCGCGTCAAGGACTCGCAAAAGGCCTACAAGCGTGCCCTGGAACTCGGCGCCCAACCGATCCACATCGAAACCGGTCCGATGGAACTGCACCTGCCGGCGATCAAAGGCATTGGCGGCGCGCCGCTGTACCTGATCGACCGTTTCGGTGAAGGCAGTTCGATCTATGACATCGACTTCGTGTTCATCGAAGGCGTTGACCGCAACCCCGTCGGAGCCGGCCTGAAGATCATCGATCACCTGACCCACAACGTGTATCGCGGTCGCATGGCTTACTGGGCCAACTTCTACGAGAAACTGTTCAACTTCCGTGAAATCCGCTATTTCGACATCAAAGGCGAATACACCGGCCTGACCTCCAAGGCCATGACCGCGCCGGACGGCATGATCCGTATCCCGTTGAACGAAGAGTCGTCCAAGGGCGCCGGGCAGATTGAAGAGTTCCTGATGCAGTTCAACGGGGAGGGCATCCAGCACGTGGCCTTCCTCAGCGATGATTTGATCAAGACCTGGGATCATTTGAAAAGCATCGGCATGCGTTTCATGACGCCGCCGCCAGACACCTACTACGAAATGCTCGAAGGTCGTTTGCCGAACCACGGCGAGCCGGTCAACGAATTGCAAGCGCGGGGCATTCTGCTGGACGGTTCGTCCGAGTCGGGCGACAAGCGTCTGCTGCTGCAGATCTTCTCGGAAACCTTGATGGGCCCGGTGTTCTTCGAATTCATCCAGCGTAAAGGCGACGATGGCTTCGGCGAAGGCAACTTCAAGGCACTGTTCGAATCCATCGAGCGTGACCAGGTTCGTCGGGGTGTGCTTTCTACTGATTAACCTGGTTCAGGCGTGAAAAAGCCCGGTTTTTGACCGGGCTTTTTTTTAGATCAAAAGATCGCAGCCTTCGGCAGCTCCTACATTGACCGTGTTCGCCGCAATGTTTGCGGAACACCCACTTGTAGGAGCTGCCGAAGGCTGCGATCTTTTGCGTTACGGGCGTCGATGACGCATCAAATGCTTGAACCCTTCAAACACCAATACCAGCACCGCCAACCAGATCGGAATGTAGGTCAGCCATTCGCCGGCCTTGATGCTTTCGCCCAACAGTAACGCAACGCCGAGCAACAGCACCGGCTCGACGTAACTCAACAACCCGAACAGGCTGAACGGCAGCAGACGGCTGGCAATGATGTAGACCACCAGCGCCGAAGCGCTGATCACGCCGAGCAGCGGAATCAGCAGCGACAGCGATGGATGCTGGTCGAAGACGCCGAAACCTTGTTCACCGCCCTGCACGAACCAGAACGCCACTGGCAGCATCAACGCCATGTCCAGCCAGAGTCCGCCAAGGTTGTCGGTGGCCAGGCGTTTGCGCAGGATGAAATAGATCGGATAGCCGACCACCACCAGCAAGGTCGCCCAGGAAAAACCACCCACCTGATACAACTCGTTGAGCACGCCAAGGCTGGCGAAGAACACGGCGATTTTCTGCAGATAGGAAAGGCGCTCGCCATAGACGATTCGCCCAGTCAGGACCATGGACAGCGGCAACAGGAAATACCCTAGCGACACGTCGAGGCTATAACCGTTGAGCGGTGCCCACATGAACAACCAGAGTTGCAGGCCTAGCAGCACTGCAGAGCCAACCAGCCCGACAATCAGCTTCGGCTTGCCGGCCAGCCGCCGAACAATTTCGACCACGCGCTTCCATTCGCCGGACACCACCATGAACACCGTCATGCACGGCGCGGTCAGCAGCATCCGCCAACCGAAGATTTCTACGCCGCTCAAGGGGGAGAGCAGCGATGTGTAGTAATACATGACGGCAAACAGCATCGAGGCTGTAACCGATAGAGCAATACCTTTAGACAAACTGTCCTCGCGAGGTTAAACGTGAAATGGGGGCGGAGGATACGTGGTTTTCGAAGCGAATATTGTCCGAACGATCAACACCCATCGAGTGTGGCAGACGCACAGACAAATGGTGGATGCAAAACCGCCATCGCGAGCAGGCTTGCTCCCACAACTTTCCGGTGTGTACTCGATGCGTGCGGCCCACACAAAACCCTGTGGGAGCGGGCTTGCTCGCGAAAATGGACTGCCAATCAACATCAATGCTGAATGTGAAGCCCTCTTCGCGAGCAAGCCCGCTCCCACATTTTTGCCGCTGGTGTACTCAATATTTCGGTCACAAGAATCCTGTGGGAGCGAGCCCTGCTCGCGATTAGTCTCAAACCGTACGCAGTTTACGCCCCGGTACAAAGTGGCTCACGTCATTGAATCCCGGCGTCGACGCGTGCCCCGGTGTCACCAGCGAATCGATAAACGCCTCGTCCTCAGCCGTGATCTTCACCGCCTGCGCCTTGGTGTACGCATCCCACTGCTCCTCAGTACGAGGTCCGACGATGGCCGAAGTCACAGCGCCATTGTTCAGTACCCAGGCAATCGCGAACTCGACGATGCCCACGCCGCGGCCCTGGGTGTATTCCTGGATATGTTGGGCGATGCGTAACGACTCAACCCGCCATTCGGTTTCCAGAATGCGTTTGTCCTGACGGCCCGCGCGGCTGTTGGCGTCCGGTGTCACGTCGGGCGCGTACTTGCCGCTGAGCACGCCGCGTGCGAGCGGACTATAGGGCACCACACCGAGGCCATAATTTTGCGCGGCAGTAATCTGTTCGGTTTCCGCCTGACGGTTGACGATGTTGTACAGCGGCTGGCTGATGACTGGCCTGTCGACACCGAGCTTGTCGGCGATGCGGATGACTTCGGCAATACGCCAGCCACGGTAATTCGACAAGCCCCAGTAGCGGATCTTGCCCTGGCGGATCAAATCGCCAATGGCGGACACCGTGACCTCCAGCGGCGTGTTGTGGTCTTCGCGGTGCAGGTAATAGATGTCCAGGTAATCGGTGCCCAACCGCGTCAAGCTGGCATCGATGCCGTTGAACAGATGCTTGCGACTCAGGCCGCTGCGGTTCGGCATACCGTCCACCGGTCCGAAACCGACCTTGGTGGCGAGTACCCATTCCTGACGGCGACTGGCGATCGCTTCGCCGACGATTTCTTCGGAACGGCCGTTGGTGTACACGTCCGCAGTGTCGATGAAGTTGATGCCCTGATCCCAGGCCTTGTCGATGATCCGCAGGGAATCTTCGGTGCTGGTCTGCTCGCCGAACATCATGGTGCCCAATGCAAGGGTCGACACCTGTAAACCCGAATGACCCAGCGTGCGATAGCTCATGACGAAATCCTTTTACCAGTCAGAAAGCCCTAATCAAATACCAGAACCGTGACTGGGAGCAAACGGAATTATTGCGCAGTCTCGTGGGCACCCTGTGGCGAGGGGGCTTGCCCCCGTTCGGCTGCGAAGCAGTCGTAAACCCATTACATGCGGTTTAACTTTGAAATGCCGGGGCCGCTTCGCGACCCAACGGAGGCAAGCCCCCTCGCCACAAAAGCATCTTTTGATCTTGCCCTTTTAAACCCGCAACGTGCGCGTCATGCGCAACGCCAGCAAACTCCCACAAACAATCACACCCGCCAGCAGATACAGCGCCGCATCAGTCGACCCGGTGCTGTCCTTGACCCAACCCACCAGATATGGACTAAGAAAACCCGCCATCTGCCCCATGGAGTTGATCAACGCCAACCCACCGGCTGCCGCACCCGCGTTGAGCATGGCGGTCGGCACGGGCCAGAACATCGGCAGGCCGGTGAGGGCGCCCATGGTGGCAATGGTCAGCCCAAGAATGGCAATGGCGGGGTTGGCAGCGAAGTTCACCGCAATCAACAGACCCACCGCGCCCATCAGCATCGGCACCACCAAGTGCCAGCGGCGTTCTTTGCGCAAATCAGCGGAACGACCGACCATCAACATGAACACTGCCGCCAGCAGGTACGGAATCGCACTGAGCCAACCAATCACCAGATTATCGCTGAAACCCAGATTCTTGATGATCGACGGCAACCAGAAGTTGATCGCGTAGACGCCGCTCTGAATGCAGAAATAAATCAGGCCGAAGGCCCAGATCACCGGGTTCTTGAACACGGCCAGCAGCGAATCGGTAGCGGTTTTCGGTTTGCTGGCCAAATCTTCAGCGTGATCAGCCTCAAGCACCGAACGCTCGTAAGGGGTCAGCCATTTGGCGTTGGCGTAACTGTCGCTGAGCAGGAAGTAGGCGAGCGCGCCAAGGATCACCGTCGGAATGCCTTGCAGCAGGAACATCCACTGCCAGCCCGCCAATCCACCCTGGCCAGCTGCGAAGTGGTTGAGAATCCAGCCGGAAAACGGGCTGCCGAGCAGGCCGGACACCGGGATCGCCGACATGAACAGCGCCATGATGCGACCACGACGGAACGTCGGGAACCATTGCGAGAGGTAAAGCACCACGCCCGGAAAGAACCCGGCTTCGGCCGCACCGGTGAACAGGCGCAGGGTGTAGAACTCGGTCGGTGTGGTAACGAACAGCAGGCAAGTCGAGAGCGTGCCCCAAGTGATCATCATCAGCGCGATCCAGCGTCGCGGGCCGAATTTGGTCAGGGCCAGGTTGCTCGGTACGCCACAGAGTACGTAGCCGATGAAGAAGATCCCGGCGCCGAGGCCGTAGACGGTTTCGCTGAATTTCAATGCGTCGAGCATCTGCAGTTTGGCAAACCCGACGTTCACCCGGTCAAGGTAGTTGAACAGATAGCAGATGAAAATGAAGGGGATCAAACGCAGGGTAATGCGTTTGTAGACGGCATTTTTGTCGTCAGCGTTGGCCAGGGTAGCTATGGCGCTCTGTGACATGGCGGGCTCTCTCTTTATTATGATTTTTTGCGACGCAAGGGTAACGTTGATCGCCCAGTGAGTCTCGGCCACCCCTTGGGTGATTGTCTTTGTGCCTGAGCACAGGGTTTATGACCAAGGCCTGTGCGGGTGAACAACCCGTTCCATCACGTTTTCAAGGAACCGCGCTATGTTCGAACTCGATCACGACCTGGCCCAGGACATCGTCGACCGGGCGATGACCATCCTGCCGTACAACGTCAATGTCATGGACAGCCAGGGATTGATTCTTGGCAGCGGCGAACCGGAGCGCATCAACACTCGCCACGAAGGCGCGCAGCTGGTGTTGGCCAACGGGCGCGTGGTCGAAATCGACGCGCAAACCGCGATTCACCTCAAAGGCGTGCAGCCGGGAATCAACCTGCCGCTGTTGCTCGACCAGCGTCTGATCGGTGTGCTGGGCATTACCGGCGAACCGGAACAATTGCGCACTTACGCCGAACTGGTGCGCATGACCGCCGAGATGCTCGTCGGCCAGCGCAATCAGCAAGCCGAGCAGCAATGGCGGCGGCAGCGTTGCGATGACCTGCTGGCCTTGCTGTTGAGTGATGCCGGCAATTCGCCGCGCCTGATCGACGAGGCGCAGCAATTGGGGCTCAAGCCTCAGATGACGCGGGTGCCGTATCTGTTCGAATTGGGCATGGAACATGGACCGGGGCAAACCGTCGAGGCCCTCAGCGCCTGGCTGACTTCGCGCTATCCGGACAGTTGGTGCGTGAGTTCGGCCAAGTCCTCGTTGCTCTGGTGCCGGCCGGCGAGCCAGACCGTGGAAAACGATCGGCTGCTGGAAAAGCTCGACGGTCTTGGCTGGAACATTCTGCGCATTGCCGTCGGCGGGCAGGCGGATGGGCTGATCGGGTTGCGCCGCTGTTATCGTCGGGTCGGGGATTTGCTGGCCTATGGACGCGATGTGTTACCGCGCTCGCGGTTGCTGACGCTCAACCGATATCGGCTGCCGGTGATGCTCTGGCGTCATCGCAACGACGATGCGCTGGACGAGTTGCTCAACCCGCTGCGCAAAGTTATCGCCAAGGACAGCAACGGTCAGTTGCTGGCGACGCTGCGCAGTTGGTGCGAACACGACGGCCAGAGCCAGGCCTGCGCCGATGCGTTGGGCATCCATCGCAACAGCCTGCGATACCGGATGGAGCGGATTGCCGAACTGAGCGGGGTTGATCCGTTGCGCCTGGACGGCATGCTCGCCCTGTACCTCGGCGTGCAACTCCTGCCCGACACAAACCCCTGACCAAACCCAATCCCCCTGTAGGAGCTGTCGAGTGCAACGAGGCTGCGATCTTTTGATCCCAAACAATCAAGATCAAAAGATCGCAGCCTCGTTGCACTCGACAGCTCCTACATTGTCCAGGCGTGCAGTCAACGTTGATTCGGGCGCACGATCAGCATCGATCCAGAGAGTTTTGTGGGAATGAACAATAATCCTTGAAGCCACTTGTGCAGCGGCCCGGCGTTATTGCTCCGGGCTGCTGGCAGCATGTGGGCATTGGAACTGGAGAATTCCCATGAAAATCGTCATCGCCCCCGATTCGTTCAAAGACAGCCTCAGCGCCCAGGGCGTGGCCGATGCCATCGCCCTCGGGTTGGCTGACGTCTGGCCCGATGCGCAGTTGATCAAATGCCCGATGGCCGACGGCGGGGAAGGGACGGTCGAGTCAATCCTGGCGGCCTACGACGGCGAACTGCGCCGCAACAACGTTCGCGGGCCGCTGGGTGCGCAGGTTGACGCCGCTTGGGGCTGGTTGCCGCAAAGCCACACCGCAATCATCGAAATGGCCGAGGCCAGCGGTTTGCAATTGGTCCCGGTGGCGCAGCGGGATGCGTGCATCAGCAGTACTTTCGGGACCGGGCAATTGATCCGTGCCGCACTGGATGCCGGTGCACAACGAGTGATCCTGGCGATTGGCGGCAGTGCGACCAACGACGGTGGTGCCGGAGCCATGCAGGCTTTGGGTGTGAAACTGCTCGACGCCCAGGGGCAGACGCTGTCACCGGGCGGGCTCGCGCTTGCACAATTGGCCCGCGTCGACCTGAGCGACATCGATCCGCGTCTGGCCCAGGTGCGCTTCGACATCGCCGCCGACGTCAACAATCCGCTGTGCGGCCCCCACGGCGCTTCGGCGATCTTCGGCCCGCAAAAAGGCGCCTCGCCCGTGCAGGTCGAGCAACTGAACCGCGCCCTGGGGCACTTTGCCGACCATTGCGCGCAAGCCTTGAACCACGACGTGCGCGACGAGCCGGGCAGTGGCGCGGCCGGCGGCCTTGGGTTTGCCGCCAAGGCGTTCCTCGGTGCGCAATTCAAGGCGGGCGTTGAAGTGGTGGCCGAACTCGTGGGCCTGGCCGATGCCGTTGCCGGCGCCGACCTGGTGATCACCGGTGAAGGGCGTTTCGATGCGCAAACCCTGCGCGGCAAGACGCCCTTTGGCGTGGCGCGGGTCGCCCGGGAACACGGCGTGCCGGTAATCGTTATCGCCGGCACGTTGGGCGAGGGCTATCAGGCGCTGTACGAGCACGGTATCGACGCTGCGTTTGCCTTGGCGAGCGGGCCGATGACCCTGGAGCAGGCCTGTGCCGAGGCGCCGCGCTTGCTGCGTGAGCGGGCGACCGATGTGGCGCGGGTCTGGCGGCTGGCCAGTCGCTGACCTTTCGAACACCCCAATCCCTGTGGGGCTTGCTCGCGAAGGCGGCCTGCCAGCCGATCAATCTATCGCGAGTGTACACAACCCCACGTAGGAGCTGCCGAAGGCTGCGATCTTTTGATCTTGGCGGCCTGACAGCCGACCAATTTCTTTCAAATCTACGCTGCCCCACTTGTAGGACGCTTGCCCGCGAGGACGGCCTGACAGCCAACCAATCCTTCGCAGATCCACACGGTTCAATTGTGTGAGCGAGCTTGCTAGCGATGACGGTGTGTCAGCGATATCAATGCTGACTGACATACCGCTATCGCGAGCAAGCTCGCTCCCACAGGTTTCTTGAGTGTTGGCGGACTATTCAGGCGGATCAATCTGATCCAGCACCCGGTTCGCCGTGATCTCCGCCAGCATCACGCTGTTGGAAATCCCCAGCAGCGCATTGCGCGATCCACCGTCCAGGTGATCCACCAATTGATGCACCATCACATCCACCGAAGCCAGCGTTTCCACCAGATAAACCACCAGGGTTTCGGTCGTGGCGTCAGGGTTTACGGTAAACAGTGAGCCGGGAGTACGCGGCGTTCATGGGAATGCCTGACTGACAGAGCTTGTGCACTTCACTAGAAAACCACTGGGCGACTAAACCCGATCACTGATGAGCAGTGACGCGAATCAAGTTACTGATGGCCCCCAGGCGCACAAGCCGGAGGATTCTGGCGTACCCGTAGGCAATGGCGCAAGGTCTTGTAGCTTGCATGAAGTAACCTTGAACGCCGTTAAACAGGCGCCCGCGGCTGGCGTGTTTCGCGATTTGAGATAGGGTTGAGGCAAGGAATACGCGCCACAGGAGAACGCCATGCGCTACTCAGCCTTGACCCAACGAATCGCCGGCGACGGAGCGGCGGCCTGGCAGATTCACGATCGAGCGATTGCGCTACGCGAACTGGGTGTCGATGTCTTGCTGCTGTCGATTGGCGACCCGGACTTCGACACCCCACAACCCATCGTGCAGGCCGCGATTGGCAGCTTGCTGGCCGGCGACACGCACTACCCGGCGGTGCGCGGCAGCCAGGGCTTGCGCGACAGCATCGCCCGGCATCATCGCCAGCGCAGTGGCCAGGCAGTGGATGCGCAGCACGTGATCGTCTTCCCCGGGGCACAGTGCGCGGTGTATTCGGTCGTGCAATGCCTGCTCGACCCGGGGGACGAAGTACTCGTCGCCGAACCGATGTACGTGACCTACGAAGGCGTGTTCGGTGCCTGCGGGGCGAAAGTGGTGCCGGTGCCGGTGCATTCGCAAAACGGTTTTCGCGTCGATCCGCTGGACGTGGCCGCACGCATCACGCCGAAGACCCGCGCCATTTTGCTCAACAGTCCGAACAACCCTTCCGGCGCCAGCCTGCCGTTGTCGACCTGGAAGTCGTTGGCCGCGTTGTGCATTCGCCATGACCTGTGGTTGATCAGCGACGAGGTGTACAGCGAGCTGCTGTTCGAGGGCGAACACATCAGCCCCGCGAGTTTGCCCGGCATGGCCGAGCGCACGGCGACCATCAATAGCCTGTCGAAATCCCACGCCATGAGTGGTTGGCGGGTGGGCTGGGTGATCGGGCCGCAATCGCTGTGTGAACATTTGGTAAATTTGTCGTTGTGCATGCTGTTCGGCATTCCGGATTTCATCCAGAACGCCGCGCAATTGGCCCTGGATCAAAACCTGCCGGAAGTGGCGCTGATGCGCGAGGAGTATCGTCAGCGTCGCGACCTGGTGTGCGCCAGTCTGGATCTGTGCCCTGGCATCCGGGCGATTCGCCCCGATGGCGGTATGTTCGTGATGGTCGACGTGCGCCAGACCGGGTTGTCGGCCCAGCATTTCGCCGAGCGGCTGCTGGAAGGGTACGGCGTGTCGGTGCTGGCCGGGGAGGCCTTCGGGCCGAGTGCGGCGGGGCACATTCGCATCGGCCTGGTGGTGGACCGACTGAAGCTGGCGGACGCCTGTCGACGTATTTCCCTGTGTGTGACGGACTTGCTCGAGGGGGCTGCGAGCCTGGGTTTTTCGGCACGGTCTTGAGGTCTTCTTCGCCATCTTGAACCCTGCGCCTCCCATCCTTGCTGCGCAGGGAATCGGTACCCACCTGTCAACTTTGACAGTATCGCTTTTTTTTTCATGAGCGTTTAATCCACCCAAGGTCAGTTTGGCCTGCTGCGCGAAGACGTTCATTTGGCTTGCCCGCAGTGCCCCTGTTGTCGACCGATGGAAAGGCCATGGCATGGCCGATGGTTCAAGTGACGTAGCAGGAGAGCGGGACATGGCAACTGCAATGAGCAAGCTTCAACGACAGGAGGCAAGCGCTGCCTATTTGAAAATGCGCACGGAGTATCGGGCAAATCTTGCCGATATGGTGATCGTGATCAAACCTGAGGATTATGCCAACCCTGCAACGGGGCTGCTCAACGGACCCAAGCTGAGTAGCGGGCTGTCGGTTTACATTCCGGATTGGACAAACCTGGCCCCGCCAGGTGCCAGTGATGAAGTCCGGCTTTATTTTGATAGTGGAACGGGACGTTGGGATGAGGTCGGCTATCACAAATTCACTCGCCCTGCTGACGGGTCGCCCTTTCCGGAGACGTTCCCTTATCCCATGCCTATCGACGTCAATCATCTTCCGGATGACGCGACGTGCAAACTGCAATACATCTTTACCGGTTACAACAACGTCGAAACTCCATCGTCGGAGCTCACGGTCATTTGCGATCGTTTGCCACCCTACAAGCACGGGCCCCCCGATGCACTGAAACTCGCTGCTGATTACCTGGATGACTCCAATCTGCCCGTTGGAGGAAACCTCACTGTTACGGTTCCCGGTTATCCGGACTGGAAAGCAACCGATAAAATTGCCATCTATCTGGTGGATGCTGCGCAAATTCCTGAGGATCCGACGGATGCCGACCTGGTGTTTATCGGCAATGTTCCTGCACCCGGTGTTACCGATACGCCAGTGCTGGTTCCAGCGGATGCAATCCGTGCTTTTGGCGATGCGGAATGTGTGCTTCTTTATGTGTTGATTGATGAGGCGCAAAACCCCAGTGCAGTATCTGTGCACAAATTAGTTGGCCTGACCTTCGGGCCTTTGCCTGACGCGTTGCTCCCCCCAAAAGTTCCGCAAGCCGATCCAGGACCGCTGGTGAATGAGCATGTCCGGGTGGGCGTGAGTGTCTGGATCGATAAGTACACAAACTGGAAGGCTGGCGACCATGTACGCGTGACCTGGGGTAATACCCTAGTGGTACCTGACCTGCTCGCCGGTGAAGTCAAAAACTTCGATGATAGCCGGACCAATCAGCTGACCAGGGCTGACAAGGGCCAGGACGCCAAATTCACCTTCACCTGGTACGACTCGGCAAAGGATGATGATGTCGTCGATTTTTTCTGGAACGGGCAGAGAGTCGTTGAGGCACAGGTCACTTTTGACGGAACAATCCATACACCTGGCGATGACCTCACGGTCGATATCCTTTGGGATTACATCAAAAAGGGTGGCAACGGCGACGCCGTACCGGTGCACTATCAGCTCCACCGGCCTGGTGTCGCAAATGATCTGGATTCCGATACCACGAACGTTGAAGTCAATGCGGTTGCGGTTGAGTTGCCACCGGCAAGCTTTCCGAAAATTCCCGATCCAACCGGTTATCCGGGGTGCACGGCACTGGAGTCTGATGGCGCGCTGATGGTTCGAATACCCGATCTGACGGGGCTGCTCAAGGATGGCGATACCATCAGTTTCGAGTTCATTCCCATGATAGGTGATGACTTGTCCTCGCCTGACAATCCCATTCCCGACGTGAAGTTCGAAGCTGATTTTATCTTGGGGAATGCCGGTACGCCCGTGACTGGCTTCGAATTTCGGGTTGAGCCTTACGCCACCTATATCCAGCCGCTTTATGACCAGAATCCGACGACTCGCCGGGGCCGTGTGAAGATCCAGTATTTCTTCGATGACGGAATAGAGAAGGTCGGGTCTGAGCCGTTGGTCAGTCGTACAGCGTTCCATGGGCCCGATGATCCATGCCCAATAACACCTTAGGTGAAGTCACAGAGCCGATACGGATGTTTGCTGTCCGTGTCGACTCTGGCCCAACACCTGTGAACATCGGCTACCCAGGTGGTAGGGAGTATTCCAGTGTTGTTTCGGATTACTCCTACATATCTGGTGTAGGAAGTTTTTTAAGATTGCCGCCCCAACAGATACACGATCTGGAAAAGCGCCGGTAGGTGGAGTTTCTGCCTATAGCCGACAGACTCAGGAGCGACCTTATGTACTTCAGACATTCATTTTCATGTTCGCCGCTCGCACGCAAGCTCACGCTTGCCACCTTTGCGCCGATGCTGTTGATCAGCCCGTGCGCGCTGGCACTTTCAACGGTTGAAAATGGCGCCTCCAGGACCATCAACGAAACTACGGCGCAGGACAGTTGGCTGGTGCGAGGCGGTTCGAGCCTGACGGCCAACGGTGCCGCCACTAACCAGATTCGTGTCGAGACGGGGTCGAAGCTTTCACTCAATGGCACCACGGCGACGGCCTTGGGTACAAGCAACGGCATTGAGCTGTCCACCAGTGAGGCGAGCATTACCAATAGTCGGGTCATCAGTGACAGCACTGGATTGCGTCTGATCGCCACGGCCAACGGTGGCTCCACTGCACGGGTCAGCGCCAGCGAGATCACCGGCGGCCAGTTTGGCGTAAGCCTCAGTGCACAATCGGAGTTGACGCTGGAGTCCGGCACCACAGTCACCGCCCGCAACGCTGACGGCATTGGTATTCAAAGCTTCGGCGGCAAGGTACAGGCGACTGACAGCACGATCGTCGGCGGGCTCAATGGTGTCAGCCTGTTCACCGCGGGCAACCTGCCCGCGAACAACGCCCTGATTCTTGACAAGACCCATGTCGAGGGCTTGAGTGGCTCGGCCATTATTGTCAACGGCCAGACTCAAACCAACACCGAGCGGGCCAATATCACGGTCACAAACGGTTCTACGTTGAAAGGGGGAAACGGCACGCTGCTGGAAGTCACCAACGGTTCTGCCGCTAATTTCAACGTCTACAACAGCCATCTGGTCGGCGATATCGTCGTGGCCGACGGCAGCAGTGCCGACGTGTTGCTCGATCAGTCTGCAACCTTTACCGGGCGTCTGGAAAACGTCGAGAACCTGACTGTAAACAACGATGCGCGTTGGGTCATGGTCGGTGACGGCAGTGTCGAAAACCTTTCGCTCAACGGCGGTGGCGTCCAGTTCGGCAACCCAGGGCAGTATTTCAATCTCTCCGTGGAAACCCTGTCGGGTACGGGGGGAACCTTTTACATGCACAACGACTTCACCACCGGGCAGGTGGATACCCTGACCGTGTCTGGCAATGCCAGTGGCAACCATCTTGTCGCCCTCGACAGCCAGGGCACCGAACCGGTAGGAGCAGGCTCCAAGGCCGTGGTGCAGATCGGCTCGGGTGACGCCACATTCGCCCTGGCCGACGGTGCCGTGAACCTCGGGGCGTTTTCCTACGACCTGATCAAGCAGGGCGATAATGTTTGGGTGCTGGACACGGCCTCGCGTGTTATCAGTCCGGGCACACAATCGGTCATGGCACTGTTTAGCGCCGCGCAGACCGTCTGGTACGGTGAACTCAGCAAGTTGCGCACCCGCATGGGCGAGGTACGCATGGATCAGGGCAAGGCCGGTGGCTGGGTCCGTGCCTATGGCAACAAATACAACGTGAGCGACAGTGCCGGCGTGGCCTACAAGCAAACCCAGCAAGGCATTTCGTTCGGTGCCGATGCGCCGCTGCCGATGGGGGACGGGCAATGGCTGGTCGGTGTGCTGGGCGGTTACAGCCAGTCCGACCTGGACATGAGCCGTGGTACGACCGGTGAAGTCGACAGCTACTACCTGGGTGCCTATACCACCTGGCTGGATGCGCAGAGCGGTTATTACTTCGATGGTGTCGTCAAATACAACCGGTTCCAGAACGATTCCGACGTTCAACTCAGCGACGGCAAGAAAACCAAGGGCAATTACGACACTGACGGCATCGGTGCGTCGCTGGAGTTTGGGCGAAACATCAAGCTGGCGGATGACTACTTTGTCGAGCCCTACGTTCAACTGTCCGGTGTGATGATCGATGGCGCCGATTACGACCTGGACAACGGCCTGGCCGCCAAAGGTGATCGTGTGCACTCCTTGCTGGGTAAGGTCGGTACCACGCTGGGTCGCAACTTTTCTTGGGCACAAGGCAAAACAGTCCAGCCGTACCTGCGTGCCGCGTACGTGCACGAGTTTGCCAAGAACAGCGATGTCGAGGTCAATGACAACCGTTTCAGTTCCGACTTGTCGGGCTCTCGCGGCGAGTTGGGCGCGGGCGTGGCCATGGCGGTGACTGACAAGGTTTCCATGCATGTGGATCTTGATTACAGCAATGGAGACAAGATAGAGCAGCCGTGGGGCTTCAACGTGGGCGCGCGCTATAGCTGGTAAACATTTGGCTTGATCTCGACACGTCTGTAGGCCAATGCACTACCGGTTCAACGTTCTTTTCATGAGGCAAAGAAGGGAAATCTGTCGGGTTTTTTCTTCTTTGTTTTTTCAAGGAGTTTTGTTCATGGTCAAGTCCAGCAATGTCCGCTCTTCCCGCAACCCGGAAATGCCTCCGCCCGAGATCAAAGAGCTACTGCCGGATGTACCGGACGGTGAAACCAATCTGTTGCCGGAGGCATCGACCCATACCGATCTGAAAATCTGGTTTACCGTACCGGAGAACTCCGATCCCGACCTGGGAGAGGAAACCGTTGCGCTGTTCGTTGACGGCAGCCCGAATGCACTGGTGACTCGTCGGTGGAACCAGCCGATCGAAGACTCAGATCGATACCTGGAAGTGCCCCAGGCCTGGCTACGCAGTCACGATGGGGAGCACCTGTTCCATTACAGGGTGACGATTTACAACGGTGAGTCAGCGGATTCATTCGATCTGCCGATGACACTTGATACGCAGCGGCCCTTGCTCGCAGCTGACAGCAAATTGATTTTCCCTTCTGACGTACTTCCGCCCTACGCCATCACTGCCGCTTACCTGGCCGAGCCCGCACATCAGGATCAGGTACTGGCAACCGTGCCCGATTACTCCGCGAAGAAAGTAGGTGACGTGATCTCCTGGTATTGGGAGCGGTCTCCCGGCGGCCGGGACCCTGCTGCAGGCACGAAGACGCTCGCGCTGAGTGATGTCGGGCAACCAGTGCAGGTGAGTTTTTCGGGGGATTTGCTTCGTAAGGATAATGGCGATTTTTATGCGACTTATCGGGTGCGTGACAGAGCCGGAAACGAGAGTGTTCTGTCCGTAGACGAAAAGCTGAGCGTCAATATCCGCCCACCCACCCCGCGCAAGTTTCCAACCGTCAAGCAGGCGGACAGCACCCAGATGGGCACGGGGATACTGAACCCATTCAGGGGGACGGCCGGGGTGACCGTGGTGGTGGAAGCATCGGAAGTCGATCCGACGGAAGTGGTGCGGGTGGATTTTATCGGGCTGGGCGGAGAGGAGGGTATCGGCTCGGTTAAGGACGTGAGCCCGGTCACGCCGGGTAGCCTGGAATTCGCCATTGCAGCCCCTGTCGTTGCCGCCAACATCCCGGTCAGTGGCGATGGGCGCAAGGTAGAGATCTGGTACTGGGCCGGTCATGACCCTCAACATTCAGCGACCTATACGCTGACCATCAGCGAATTATCCGCAGAAACGCTTGGCTCGATCGAATGCCCCGAGGCTGAGATCGGTTCGCCGGCGACGCTTTCCAAAAGCAAGGTTGCATCCGTCGGTGCCAGTATCGAAATAGAGAAATGGGCTTATCACGACAACCAGCATCGAATAAACGTATGGGCAATCGCTTCCGGGGTTCGCACTGACTTCCTGGAGGATGCGCCGCCCACCCTCGATGCCAGCAGAAGATTCAGCACGCCTCTGCCCAAGGACTATGTCGCGTCGCTGCCGCTTAACAGCACCTTTACGCTATATGCCAGCGTCAGCTTTGACCTGGGACATAGCTACCGTGCCTTCAAGCCAATGCCGATGAAAGTGGTCACATAACCATCCACTTCCCTCGTTCCCCGGCAGGAGGACCTGCCGGACGAGTGGGGTTATTTGTAGGTGATGGTAAAGGCCAGCGATGCGTCAGCAGACCCCGGCGAGACATCGGCCGTCGCTCCGGTCTGATAGTAAAGGGCGTTGAACTCCAGCAGCATGCCACCGCTGGCCGGAATGGTACCCTGCACCACGTCGGTGTTCAGCATGACAGGCGTCGTGGCATCTCGTCCCAGTATCTGGATGCCGACGCCCCTCGCGGTCGAGCCACTGCCGAGGCTAAACAAGCCCAGGTTCGCATCGATTGTCGTCGAGCCGGCCATGGGCTCCAGGCGAATGTGCGCGGTGGTCACCGTGCCGCCGGGCAGCGAGTCGGAAATACACGAGTTCAATGCAATGCTGAAGGGCACCGGATCGGTCGTATCGCCCTGGCCTGCAAACTGCGCCGTCGACCAGTCCCCCAGCTTCACCGGGTCGGCACTCACCGGGGTGGCCGATAACGTGCATTCGGCCTGGGTAACCGAACCGCTCAACGCCAGGCTAAAGGCATCGGGGATATCGCTGAAGGACGCCTTGACCAATTCATGCCCGGCATCCAGTGGCTGCATGCCTCTACCGATCGGTCCGGTTTTGATCAGTGTGACAACGCCTCTCAACAGTGTGTGTTGCAAAGTAAAGGGCGTATTGAAGTCGATGTAGCCACTGAAGGGCACCGAACTGTCGGTGCCGCTGATTTTCCAGTAGTCAGGCGTTCTGCCGTCGTATGGACTGCCAAGGCTGATTTGAGCCGCAACTCCGGCAATACTGGTTTGTATTAAGGCGCCCCGTGTCCGCCTGCCGTTTGTTATCGGCACAGGGCCGGGCACTGTGGCAGTTGCCGAGTCGGCATTGAATGTCAGACGGGTCAGTCCGTCAGTAAAGCAGTGGATGGACAGTCCGCCACCGCTTACGAGGAAGGATTGGTCAACCGGGCCTATGGGGTCGCCCACCTGGGCATCTCTGGGGATGTACAGCGAACCCACATTGGCCACGTAGCGAATGGGGCCGGCGCTGCCGCCCCAACTGCAGGAACCTGCGGCATGAGCGTCATCGAGCGGCATGAGCCCGCTGGCGGTTAACGCGAGCAACAGGCCTGGAAGTTTTCTGATCGACATACGGTTTTTATCCTGGCAAAAAAACCACCCGCTGCACCACGAGGTGCATCGAGCTGGGGTAAGCGAAGGCTTTGGTCAGTGGCACGTCATGTCTTGAACCCGATAGCCCTGGTCCAGGGGCATGTTCTGGACATCAACGTGCAGCCGGCATTGCTCGGTAGCGGCATTGCCCCAACGCACATCGAAGGTTTGCTGGCCATCTACGGTGCCCAACAGCACCTGGCCGGCCTGACCGACAACCCCGAGTACTTCGCCAGCGGCGTTGCTGACCTGTGCACCGAACGGTAGCGGTGCGCCCTGGCTGTCATGTGTGGTGAGCAACAGCCTTTGTACGGTTCGGGCAGGGAAGGTCGCTTTGACCACAGCACCTCGACGGGGTACGACCTGGGTCACGCCGTTTTCGATCTCGACATTCGGATCAAGTTGATCGGTGTCCAGAATCACCCGGTTGACCCGATAAGGCTGCAGGTAAGGAATCAAGGCATAACCACGATCATTGGTCTTGGTGCTCGAAGCGTTCACCAGGCCGACATCGGCGATACCGGGCACGTAGGCCAAGCCACTGGTTTCACCCAGATAGGGGCCGAATTCGATACCATCGGCATGGGCCAGCAGCGCACCATTGGCATTGACCGAGAGGTTGTTGTAGTCAGTGCCTTGAGTCATGCCCGCGCCGACGCTGGCGAAAGTGGTCTGGTAACCCACCGCCAGTTCGGCGGTCTGTTGATGTTGTTCGTTGTTGGACAAGGACGCCCGATAGTTGAGTCGATCTCCCTCGCTGCGCCCCGACAGGGATGCCCGTTCATTCATTGAGCCACGACTTTGGCGCATGTCGAATGTGGCAGTGGTCGAGTTCCCGAAGTCCAGCGGGAAGGAAACACTCAAGCCCAGTTGCCGGTCATTGGACTGCTCATCGTTTAGCGACTGCGAAGCGTAGAGGCTGTAGTTGATCGATTTGTAACGGCTGTTGAAGTTGAACTGGAACTGACGTTGCTGATAATCCGATTGCCAGAAATCTTCCTGGGATAACGTCAGGCTCAATGAGCTGTCGCTAGCGATGTTCTGAAACACTGAGGCTTCGAGCAGGCTGCGCCGGCTGCCGCGAAAACGCTGGTCGGCACTGCGTTCACGCACCGCTTCGTCGAAGTCCCGATACCCTTCGGTGGAGTAGCGATAGCCGGCAAAGCGCAGGTTGGTGCGGGTCTCGAAGGTCTTGCCGTATTTGATGGCGTAGCTCATGCCCTGGACATTGCGGCTACTGTTCGTTGAGTCGACATCGGCCGAGGAGCGTGTGACGTCGAGTGACAGCGCGCCGAACTGACCGAAATTTCTGCCGACGCCGAATGTACTTGCGCGATAAAACTCATTGGCCATCAACCCGCCATACAGCGTCGAATTCCATCCCATGCCGGTGGCCAGTGTGCCTTGCCACAGCGAGGTGTCATCGATGGACGACGAGGCGGCGTTGTACCGGCCCAGGCTGGTGCTGTAGCGCCAGACGCCTTCACGTAACAGGTTGCTGAGTGTTGCGTAAGGTTGGGTGAATCGCCGCACCTGACCATCGGCTTCCGTCAGGATGATTTCCAGTTCACCACTGCCACCGCCGATGGTGAGGTCATCGATTTCATAGGGGCCCGGGCTGACGTAGCTGGAATAAATCGGGTAACCGTTCTGCCGGATTTCCAACCGGGCCCGGGTCTGCGCGACGCCGCGCACGATTGGCGCATAGTGCTGCTGAGAGTCGGGCAGCATGCTCATGTCCGAAGCCACCTGAATGCCTTTGATCGGCACACTCTTGAACACATCGCCAGGCGTAAACGTCTCGCCCACGGTCAATTGTGAATGCGTGCCCGGCAGATCACGCTGCAGATAGGTATAGGCACGCGTCCAGTTTCGTTCGCCCTGAGCGTCGCTGCGAAAAGCATTATTGCTGCGCAAGCGCCAGGCCCCCAGGTTCAAGCCGCTGTTGAGGAACAGATCCTGGCTGTTGTTGTGGCCTGACTGGTTCCGCCCCTGTTGGGCAGAGACCTGATAGTTGATGAACGCCGAGTTGATGCCGTAGTCCCAGCGTTGCGGGTCGACGTAGCCGACGACATCCCGGCGCATGGCAATTTGCGGAATGGAGAGGGAAAGCAGCAGTTGACCGCCGTTCAGTTCGATCAACGCGCCGGGCACCAGGCGCAGCAGATCAACACAGGCGTCGGCCAGCGATTCAGCCTCGGCCAGGCTGTCGAGCCGGATCCCCATGTCCAGCAGTAGTTGCCGTGAAAGACAAGGTGAAAGCCCGCCACCTTGGGCATTGGCGGTGAACTCTATTTCTCTCTGGTCGAAAAAACTGCGATTGACTTCGATATTGACGAGGTAGCGTCCCGGTGCCAGATCCTGGTTCGCGGAGAGGGTCTTCAAGGCCAATGCGCCAGCATCGCTGGCATGGTTGTCCAGCTGTCGCATGAACGTCGATTGAAACTCCACGGGCGCATCTGCCAGGGCCGGTTTGCTATCGAGCAGCACTGACCCTGCGCCGGTAAATACGAAGAGGTGGAGCAAACGCTGCGCCACAGGTGTGCGCCGCGGTGTGTAGAAGGGCATGGTGAGCGTCCGCAAAGTTAAGGATCAAGGGCGACCGGCAGCGTCATGGGGGTTGTGTAGCCGCCGTAGTCGGTGATCACGGAAAAGTTCACTTGCATGCCTGGCGCGGGTTTGAGACCGTCGAGTTCAAAGTCCTGGGTCGCCATGGGGGCGGCCATGGGCGTTTCCTTGAGCGTGATGGTCTTGCCGTTGGCGCGCAGTTCGATACGCACGAAAGACACATGGAACGGGCTGGGATTGCTCACTTGCAGGCGAGATTTGCCATCGATGTGCTGGATCGACCAGCGCAAGTCCTGCAACCGCTCCAGCGGTTTGCTTTTGATTTCAACCGGGCGGTAGAACAGCTTGATGCGTGTGCGAAGTGCAATGTTCAACTGGTTGGCATCGCCGGCCTCGAGTTGCGGCAACTCCTGAACATTGAAATAGAACAGTGACTCGCGATCTTTGGGTAACGTATTAGGCAGCCCGTTGATCTGCACTTGTTGTTCTTTGTTGGCATTCAAGCGGAACAGTGGCGGGGAGGCGATAAACGGCACCGCAGTGGATTGATCGTCTGCTGCGGTATTGACCCAGGTTTGCACGGCAAACGGTTTGTTGCTCGGATTTGAAATGTTTAGCGATACATTGCGTTTGTCGCTGTCAAACACCACCCGTGTACTACTGATCGTTAATGCGGCGTGGCTGTCTGCAATCCATGTCGTCAAAACTCCAAACAGCGCGCAGGAGAAAATCCCACACCGGGTCCGGTCGGGATATTTATTGAAACCAAACATAATAAGAAATAACCCTGTATCGAAACGTTACCTGTAAACAACGGACCATCAGGCCCGTTGCTCTACAACTGGCGCGTGTGTTCAGTTGATGTTGAGTGTGAACTCGACATCTGAATCGGCAGGGCCGGGCGTTACGGTGGCGGCGGTGGCGATGTACATGGCGGTAAAGTCCATGATCGTCGGGTTGTTTTCGTCCAGCGTGTAAATAATGGAGGTGTCACCGTTTTCAATGAAGCTGCCGCTCACATCCTTGATGGCCACGGCAACGCCATTTGCGGGGGTGCCGGTTGGTTTGAGGCCATAGTGGTTGCCACCGCCGCCGTATACCGAGTTGAAGGTGACCGTGGCGTTGAGCTTGGCGGGGTCCAGCACGCAATTGGAGCCTGGGGTTACGCGCATTTGGAAGGCGCGCTCACCGGCCACGGTGTTGATACCCTTGAAGGCACTGGAATCGACCCAGCCCAGGGACACCAGGTTGCTGACGTTGCCGTTCTCGGGGTTGACGATTTCAATAGGGCAGGTGGCACTGTTGATATTGCCGGTGAAGTTGATGCGACCATCGGCGGCGAATGCCGAAGTGGCGGCCAAGCCCATGGCAAGTGCCAAGGGGAGTGCGAACAAAGATGTCTTCATGTAACAAAATCCTTAGGTTGTTAGTCCGGCGTTTGTAGAGCGAGACAGTGCCGGAAGTGCTCACGATGATGTGAGTTGAGGAAGGTGGTGTTGTCTCGGCGGCGGGAGTTTAGATGCGGAGGTAGAGCGGGGATATGAGAGAACTCTCAGTGTTTGCGTCGAAGGTGTTTTCAGATATGTGCTTTAAAAAAACGGGCTCCAATTGGAAGAGGGAACCCGTCGGATTTTATGTTTAGTAAAAGTTATTTTATGGCGTATCCGGATTTCAAGTTAAGTGCCTTATCTCCCTGAGTTGGTCAGTTGCGGTGATGAGGTGGCCCCCAACATCAGTCGCTTCCCGTGGGGTCGTCTGTTTTTTGTGAAGGTCAGGCCACGACCAATCACCTTTACGTCTACCTTGCGAAGTGCTGGGCACTGGTTCAGGGCTGCGAAGCGCTGGTGGAGCTTTAGGGCGCGTAGGTGGAGAGACGGCCGTTGCTGGCGGACTTGCACTCGCAGCAGGAGCCCCCCGCAGCCCTGGACGTCCATCAGGTCCTCGAGCCCCATCAGGTCCTGGTTGTCCTCGAGGTCCTGGTTGTCCTGGAGGTCCTGGTTGTCCTCGAGGTCCTTCTAGTCCTTGAGCCCCATCACGTCCTGGTTGTCCTGGAGGTCCTTCTGGTCCTTGAGCCCCGAGGCCTTTACCACCATCAGGCGCATCCTTCAAGCTGGCAGCAGAACCCTTTCTCATCGATAAACGACTACTCCCCTTACTAAACAATTTGCCGAGGCCTTTTCGAAGGGCCGGTGTTAATGCTGCGGTAAGTGCCAGGTCCAAACCACCCGCGATCAAGGCATTCCTCCCGCTACTCTCGCGAACCTGCAATTCGCGGCTAGTCATGGCCCTCGCGCCTTCGACGAAGGTGTAGGTGGCGCCGACAGCCGTAGCGATGGAAGTTGCAGCAGTCGCCACGAAGGCTGCCGCGCCAACCGGCGGCGCAACAGCGATCATCGCGACGCCGATCACTAGAGCTGCAGCAGCAAAAATCGTGCCCAAAAGACCTTCTATATTAATTCCTCGGTTGGCATGCCCCGTTGGATCGACAAAGTTGATCGGGTCTCCCGCGCAGTACACATAAGGGTTAATCCCGCCGGCACCGAACGGGGCTAACGAATCAGGGCTATGAAAGCGCATCAGCGTCGGGTTGTAGGCCCGATAGCCCCGGCCCAGCAGGTACCAGCCACTGAGTTCGTCACGCACTTCACCGTTGAAACCCAGCAGGCATTTCAAGTCGTCGTCCGGGTTACGTTCGCCATAGGCGCCATAGACCGCTTTTTGCAGGCCATCCTGGCCACCTTCCGCCAGTACACTGTTTTTGACGTCTGTCATCAGCAGCAATGTTTGCTCTGGGGCGTTTTGCTCCTGTTGGCCCAGAGGCTGGTCGTTGAGGTACAGGTAATCAATCTTTCTGTCGCCCTGTTCGGTGCGGCTCAGGCGATCATCCTGATAAAAACGCAACGTTTCAGCTTGTACGCCCCGGGTCACGCCCAGCAGATGGTTATGGGCGTCGTAGCGGTACTGGCTGACGTCTTTGCCGTTGCTATCGGTGACGCGCAGCAATCGGCCCTGGGTGTCGTAGTGCAGGGTCTGGCCGTTTTCGTCGTGTAGCAGATTTCCGTCCCCGTCGTAGTCGAGTTTGCAACTCGGCGGGTAGTCGCTGTGGCTGTGGGTGACTTCCACCAGCTGACACGGGTCGTTCGGTGCGAAATAGCTGATGGCATCGTCTCGTGTACCGTCGTCAAACAGCGTGTAGACACCGGTCACATTGTCCCGTGCATCAAACTCGAACAACTGCTCCTTGATGGCGTTTCTATAGCGATCCCGGGGCAGGGCAGGGCCTTCACAGTTGTAGGCGGTCAGACGTCCTCGCTGGTCATAACCGAAGGTCTCGTGCAGTTCGGTCTGATCATCCACTTTCAAGTGGCGATCAAGCAGTTTGCTGTCATCGCGGTAGGTCTGGGTGATGGTTTGCTCCGGGTGACCGTCAAGCGCCATCGTGCGGCTGACTTCCCGGCCCTGATCGTCATAGGCCAGTGTGGTGGTGATGGTTTGCCCGGTGTAGGTGTTACGGGTTGTGGTTTCGTACACTCGCCCCAGATTGTCGTACTCGAAGGTCGCAACCAACCGGCCTTGGGTGAGGCTCTTGAGCCGGGCCTTCTCGTCATAGGCATAGGTGCAGGTCAAACCGTCGACATCCAGGCGGGTCAGCGGGCGCCCGCTCAGGGTGTAGGTGTAACGGCTTTCCCATTGTTTGCCGGAGCGCTCGTCCTTCCACAACTCCTTGAGCAACTGGCCGCTGCTGTTGTAGTTGAAGGTCAACTCGCCCTGAGTGTTTTGCGACCAGGTCAGTTGCGCACTCTGCGGGTCGTAGTTGAAGCTCGACTGCTCGTCCGGGGCAATACTGCCAACCGGCGTATCTACCAGGCCCGATGTGTATTCGTAGGTGATCTTTTTGCCACTGGCAGTGATCGCCGTGCTGACCTGAGACTCGCCACCCAGATATTCGAACGATTGAAGACGCGGCCCGACTTTCAACGTGGTCCGGCGTTCCAGGCCGTCAAAAGTCTGAGTGCCGACGCTGACCAGCTGTTCATTGACGACCACCTGCAGGTCAATTGGCAGCTCATCGGCACTATGCGCTGCGAAGGTGCGGCGCACTTCGGTGTAGTCGGGAAGGGTCGTGGTCTGCAGCCGGGCAAACAGATCGAACTCGAAACGGGTGGACTCGCCCATTTCGTCGATCTGCTCAACGCAGTTGCCCAAACCGTCATACCGATACTCACGCGAGCCAACGACGTTGTCCTGTGCGTCCAGCGCCTCGATCTTGTCTTCCTTGCCAAATCGGTTGAGCGTCACGCGACTTTTACCACTGACCTTGATCGGGGCCACGGTACTTTCGGTCCAGCTGCGCAGGGTTTGTGTGGTGGGGTCGACTTCGGTCACCTCTGCCACGCCATCGGTGCCGATAATTTTGCATTCCTGGCCCCAGGTGCCGTATTGACGGTGGCTGGTCAAGGGTTTGTCCGCTGCGCCTTCCCAGTCGGTGGTGGTCTCGCTGATCAATTGACCAAGGTTGTTGTAGGTCGCCCTATAGGTTTCGCGATACGCCTGGGTGTCTCCGCCGAGGGCATCGGCGTCCTGGCGTTCGACTTTGATCACGCGATTGTGGCCGTCGAGGAAGGTGATGGTTTCAACGCCCTTGACGTCCTTGGCACTTTGTTTCGCCTGTTGACCCATGCCGCCATTGGTCAGTGTGTAGGTGTAGGTACGGCTGGCCTTGTAGTTATCGGAGTCTGGCGCGACGATTTCCTCGATCACTCGTCCGAGCCGGTCATACTCGAAGGCGACTTTTACGTCACTGTCATCCTGGGTGAGTAGCTTGAAACCGTTGAGCAACGAGTGTTCCTGGGTGATAGTTTTGCGTATTGGCGTGTCCGGCTTGTCATCGTATCCAATCAACTCACTGTCCGTACGCATGACCATTGTCCCTGTGCGGACATTGCGGGTGATGCTGTAGCGGTACAGGGTGGTGGTCAAGGTCTCGGCAAGGCCATGCAACGTTTGCGTCATCTTGCTGATGAGGCCATGGGTCAGTGGATTTTGTGGTGTATTGAGGTAGTCATGGCGAATGTTCCGTAGCTGCGTTGCTACACGGCCGTCGACCATGTGCTGCAGCATTTCATCGCGCAGTACCAGCCATGGCCCGGAACCGTCCAGGCCGGGCTCGGCCGTGTAGGTGTAGCGGGTTTGCAGGGTCGGCGCCTGCCCGTAATTGGATGCGGCGGGCGTGACCGTCTTGCTCTTGAGGGTGCGCACAAACCCTTGCGGGTCGGCCGGACAGCCATCCTCGCCATCGGCCTTGTACCACTCGCTGGTTTCGGTCACGCCGTTGGCATTGACCTGGCTCAACAGGTTGCCGAAGTCGTCGAAGGTGGTGGTGACGACCTCCTCATGCCGGGGCAGCGTGGCGCTGACGAGGCTCCAGGTCTGGGTGACCTTTTTCGGCAGCTGGCAATAGGGTGCCTGGTCCTTGAAGTCCAAACTTGGATCAATGTAGTACTCGGTGTCGGTGGTCTGCAGGGTACTTTTCGCCGGGTCGCTGCTGTGCTGGGTGGTTTGTTCCTGCGTCATCAGGTGAAAGCGGTTATACACCCGCTTGATTTCACGGACCGCCTTGCCCGCCAAGGCGTCCCAGAGGATTTCCCGGGTTTCGTACTCGTACGCCGTGCGCACTTTGTACAGGTTGTCCAGGCCATCGTCGCTCCACGACAGGCCGCTGCCGAAGCCCAGGAAGTTATGGTCCCGGGCATCGTACTCGTAGCGGGTTTCGATGACGGGCTGGCCAAAACCGGGGTCGCCCTTGTGGCTCGCCACCCGCGGCAGGGTGCGCCCGGCCTGGCCGGGGAAATAATGCGCGCGGCTGGCATAGGTGACGGTTTCATGGCCGCCGGTGGGGGTGTAGACGTCTTTGAGGCAGGTCAGACCGCTCTCGAATACGTAGTCGAAACGCCACGAGGCGTGGTCGTCGGTGGGCAGGACCAGGGTCTCGCTCTCACCACCGACAATGCTCATCTGGAACAGCGCTTCGAAGGCACTGCCCGGGTGCAGCGTGATCTTCAACAGGTTGGTGGTGCGCACCAGGCTGAGCAAGCGGGTGCTGTCGGTATCGTTGGTGATGCTGCTCAACAGCGGTTCGGTGCCGAAGGCCACATAATCGAGGGTGACGCCGTGGCCCTGGGGCGAAAGCATTTGCACCGGCAGTGCGACCTCGCCCTGGCGGACTTCGAGGATCTCCACCAGCCCGGCCTTGTGCTCGACGCGATAGCGCCGGTTGCCCAGGTCATGGAAGTGAAAGGAGTCGATTTTCTGTTCCGGAATCACCGGGCCATTGGGCCCGCCGAGGATGACCTTGAACGTTTCACCGGTATACAACGACAGCACGCCGTTGGAGGGGTTGAACTGCGACAGTTGCAAGTTCCAGCCCTTGCCAAAGCCGCTGTCGGCGGCATTGAGCGGGTTGAAGTTCAGTTGCAGCGGAACGACCGGGCCGCATAGGTTGTTGGCTTTCAATTCAGGCAGTGAAATGGCACAGGTGTATTGCCCGGTGCGCGGGTCGACCTGGCTTTGAATGAAGTCCATGAAATTAAACGCGTTGGAATGTATCGAGGTGGACGTGCTCATGAAAGGCGCCTCGTTATTTGGCGGGAATGCAAAAAGGCAGAGCTATTTCAGTGGGGGATTAATTAACTGGCTGGGAGCGCTCAATATAAACGCAGCTGATTCGCTCATCCCAATCTTCGTTGGCAACGTCACTCCCTTCCCACTGCCGTTCTACTCGAATGTATCTATTTGGAATCAAGTCGCCTGCCTCTCTTTTTTTGAAGTCGTTAAAGTTCATTGTCGGTGTCGGCGGGGTTGGAGGGGTGCCCCAGTCTGTTGGTTGTTTGACTGTCTTGAGGTGTATGAAAAAGTTGTCATTGGTTTGTGCATCACTACAATTTTCGTTTTCAAAGAATCGAATGAATGTTGCCGAGGGAACATTCTCGAGTGTGAAACTCGCCATCAGATTGTTTTCGCAACTTTGGCCAGATTGACTGAAGTCGAAGAAGTCTTTGGTCTCTGGAATTGACAGGGTGCATTTTTTTTCGCCTTTTGAGTTGAAGAATATAATATCGCCATAGGTCGCCTTGGTTTCGGGTATTGGGCTGTTTTCACTCGATGCCGAGACAGCAGAGCTTGCCCCGTAAAGTGCAAGACATGCACAAGCGGTCAACCTGAATAGTGACGTGTATAGTTTCATTATCAATTACCTCCAGCAGGTTCACGGAAGACGCATAGGGTCTATTTCTTCCCGACTTTAGCACCGGCTGCGAGTTTGACAACTAGCAGTTCTGCTAGTACCCAGCGTTGCTTGATCGGCGTAAAACGTGGGTCGACACTCAAGTTTTCTGACGGCGTCATATGCCGATTTTATTATTTGTATTTTTGGATTGTGCAGGAGTACTACTATGGCTGCGGGTGATTTAGACGCACCGATCATTCCACTTTTGATCAACGGTACAATTGATCCGGAAGCGTTGAATGGCGAACCACTTCCTACTTTCGCCAGGTACACCGATCCCGCGCTGGGTGATGGCCTTTATCAGAGCTGGCTCGGGCTGGCAGAAGACGGCACGCCGGTAGATCACGGGGGGGTCAGGATCGATGTGGATCCGCAACCGGGTCAGACCGAGTTCCTGATGCCGATTCCCAATCACACCGTGCAAGCGCTGGTCAAGGGCCAGGTGTTCTATTCGTTTTTTCTGCAGCGTGCTGGCGAAACTTCGAGGGAAGAGTCCAAGCGAATCCATTTCGGTATTGGCAGGCATGGGCTGTTATCCGCGCCGCAGATAAAAGAATCCCATGACCTTCAGCTGGACCCGGACGCGATTGAAGGCAACATGACCGTTGCGGTGGTCCCTTATACCGTCATGTCCAACGGTGATGTGGTCAGGGTTATCTGGAAAGGCGAGCGGGCTGATGGCAGTGATGGCCCTGTAGTTAGTATTCCCCCCAAGACCTTGAGCGATACCGATACCGACCCGAGCAACAACCCCGGCCAGGTGTTGAGCTGGTCAGTGCCCAGAACCAGCGCAGCAGCGTTGCGAGGAGGCAAGATCACCCTGCGTTACGAGATTACCTATGCCTCGTCGGGGCTCACTGACACCGTATCGGCCGAACGCACCTTCCTGGTGACACCGCCTGCGGCGCCAGAACTGCCCGTGGCCAGTGTCAAGGACCTGACCGGTAGCGAGATCAATCCCGGCCAGTTTCCCGATGGCATCCGCGTGGTCGTTCCGGTGTATCCCAGGATTCGTGTCGGTGATGAAGTGCTGGTGTATGGCACGCGTATCGGTTCGGGCAGTGGCCCGACCAAAAACACCATCCAGTATTTGAAAATTGACATCTCCAATATCGAAACCGGCAGGATTGAAGTACCCATTGCGGCGCAGTGGCTGCTGGACAATCGTGGCGGCACCGTCAGCCTGCGTTATCAGTATGCACGGCCCGATGCTGCCGGTTCCGGTGCCGCATTGGAGCTGAGCATTCGCGAACCTCTCGTATTACCCACGCCCACGGTTGATCGCAGCGTCTTCGTTAACGACCGTGACGAGCTCAATCCAACACAGGCTATCAACGGTGCCTATATCACGATACCTGCCGCAGCCACCATTGGCGATGGCGATGAAGTCACGGCCTACTGGAAAGGTTATGAAGCGACGGGCAGTTATGAAACAACAGAACCCAGCCAACTTAACCCCATGAAGTTTCGGGTGCCACCCGAAGTGCTTCCGGCGAACTTCGGTAAAACAGTCGAAGTGACTTATCAGGTTGCAGGCCAAGACGCCGAACCTCCCTTGCAATTGTTTATTCGACAGATCAGTGGCCATCCCGGCATTGAGTGTGACAAAGCCCAGATCGGGGCGCCGGCAACGCTCAGTTTGTCGGATATTCCACCGGAAGGTGCCTTGTTGAGTGTGGAAACCTGGTCGTTCATATCGACTGAGCAAACCGTGCGTTTATGGCTGACCGCTCCCGGTATTACGGAACGCGACATTATTGCCGCACGTGCGGTCAAGCCAGAAGAAACCACCGACGGCGTAAAAGCCAGATTGTTGAGAACGGACCTGGCGGATATTGCAATTAACGACACATTAACCTTGAGAGCCAGCGTGAGCTTTGATGGCGGGCACTCGACCGTAACTTTCAATAGGCCGCTATCGCTGAAGCTTCTGGCTTGATGGCAAAAACGTTACTTTATTTGAGGTGCTGAGACATGAGTAAGTTGACATTGACGCAACTGCTCGGCGAGATGCAGGGTAAATCCATGACCAGTGGTTGGGATGCCTTTACATTATACGATCAACGCAAGGCGAACGAATTGCTGTTTCAACTCTACGTTGAGCGGTTCAATACCGACGATGGTTATATCCAGCCTGCCAATATGCAGATGGACTGGGGCGACGGTTCTTATAAAGAACATCTATTCAGCTTGAAACTGAGTGCGCCACGACTGTCGTTCGAAAGCTCGGACCCCAGTATGACTGCGCGGGCACGACTGACCATGGATATGGTCGGCGGGATGATTGTCAGCACTAAAAGAAATACAGGAGGTGCTGTTTTTGTTTCGAAGATGCGAAAGGTACTTCCGGTAGGTGGCCCCCAATTATGGATGGATCAACCGGTAACCAAAGGTACGGTCAGTGGCCTGGGTGATGTCGTGATTGATATCAGTATGGCCGATACTTTCAAGGCGAACTTTGTAATTGGTGACTTGGCCCAGCTGGAGGTGGGCATGCGTTTCGAAGAGTATTTTAATAATGAGGTGAAGCCGGAGCAGAAGATCTTCCCGCTCGGGCGACTGGCGGGCGATCTGAATGGTGCATTAACGCCCAAAAATTTTGAAATCAGGGTCATGAAGTCTGATCCCCAGGCCGTGTTGGGAGATGAAGCCTACGGTGATGGCGCCGTGATGATGTTCATCACCTTGAGGGACGGCGAGGACGGCAAGGATTTTCCGAATGCCAATTCGACTTATCTGATTCCGTCGGACGAGGGAGGCACCAAATATACCGGGGCTATGCTGCTGTCGAGTCGGGTGCTTTTCGACAGGATCATGCGTGGCCCGGCAACATCTGATATCGGGAATGGCATTACTTTCCTGGATTATACGCCGGAAAATGGTGGCGGGCAGGATGTGAGCTGGAGCTTAAGAGGTGCTACCGGTGGCGTTGAGAAAGAGTTTGTTTATGACTATAAAGTTCGCGACGATGACTTCGATGCTACGTTTCGGACGACGCTGCATACCCGTTTCAATATTGATGAAGGCGGGGCGGCCCTGACGATAAAGGGGGAAGGAAGATATATTGAGTTTTCCTGGAATAAAAACTACAAGCTCCCATTTAGTCGTGTTATTTATTGGGATACAGGCGAAGGGTGGGATCGTGGTGAACTCGATTTTCTCTCGACATACAGTGTCAAATTTGACGTTGTGTTGAATAAGGAAACGGGCGTCGTCAGTTTCAATCGCAACACGAACAGCTCTCGATTTTTGCTGGATATGAGAGGTTATGACTATTTACATGATATAGGGGACGTGACTACCTATTTGGTGCCCCAAATCAAAGAGTATTTTCATCCTTATGTCTATGAACCACTCAAAGAACTGAAGACTCCTACCCTGGATACATTCCTTGTGCGGAACTTATTGTTCCCCGGGCACAACGCCCTGCAATTAACCGACGCCTTTGTCCCTGGAGATCTGGCGGTTTTCGGTCAAGTTGATCCGCTGCGCACGACCACCACTGTTTCGCCAATGAACTCGACAATCGAGGCCGGCAGCACACTGCAATTTACCTTGTCGCCGATGCCCAGCAACGTGCAATGGAGCGTAAAGGATGTCGACGGCAATATCGCTCAACCTGGGGTGATCAGTTCCGCTGGCGTATACACGGCGCCGTCTGCGGGCAGTCTGGCCGATGGTTTTGTCGCGGTGATGGTCACTGCCCAAGGGACGCTCGATGGCGCACCGGTCAAGAGTTCAGCGCTGGTCTCGGTAATGCATAGCGTCATCGTGGCCAACCCGTTGTATGCCAGTTGTGAAACAGGCAAAACGATGACCCTGACTGCGCAATCGCTGGACCAGGTACCCTTGCAGTGGAGCATCTTGACACCGCAATGGGGATCGACCGTAACGGTAGACCCAACAGATCCGAACCAGTATCTGTATACCGCCGGGACGAACATGGACCTCGATACGGCTTTCCCGATTGATAAAATCGAGATCAAGAATCCCACGACTGGAGCCGTATCTCATATCACCTTGATGATTGAGAAAGTGCTGATACCGGCTCCCATGGTGCTGGCCAGTTCAAGTGATCTACCGGGTGGCAAGGCGCATTTTCAATTGTTAGGAGAACAGGGGCCTATTGTCCCCGTTCCTGAAGTTATAACCCTAACCTGGAGCAAACTTTCAGGGAATGGAAATTTCGATGCCACTACCGGGATATATACCGAGCCGGACAAGGTCGATCCCGGTGAATTTGTTGTGCTGTCCGGCACTGCAGATATTTCTGGCGTTGTGAAATTTCACGGTCAAGCCGTCATTCCTTTACCCCTGAGTAAATACGCAGACCTGATTGAAGCGGTCGATCATACCGTTCGCAGTGCCTAATTATTAAATTTTCAATTAAATCGGGTGCACCATGTCAAATTATTCGTTAGTTGAACTTACACGTCGGATGCAAGGGAAATCAATTACCCTCGGCTGGGACGCCGTGGTATTCATGAATCGGGCCAAAGTCAACAGCCTGTTGGAGCAGCAGTACATTACGCGCTTCAACCAGGACAGTTTCATTAAACAGATCTTTGGTGCGCCGGCGATGACACCGGACGGTGCCGAGGTGCTTGAGTTGAGTGGGTTGATTCTGAGCCAGCCTCGCTTGAGTTTCGAGAAGGCCTCGCTGCGTGATTCCCGAGTGACCGCGACCATGGATATTGTGTCGGGCACGGTTTCCTATGTGCGCAAGGGAAGCAACCAGGTCCCGGGGACCATTCTTTACAGCTATGTGGTGAGCGCCCATCAAGGGTACACGGTAACCATGGACATCGACCTCGCTGCCAGCAAGGGTACGGTCAATGAGCAAGGGCAGGTGATTGTCGATATCGGTGACGGCTACAACTGCCGTTGCAACCTGGTGAATGAAGAGAAATCGCAAGAGTTGCTGGGGGATTTCTTCAAGGCGCTGTTCCTTGAGCAGAAACCCGAAGACCGGGTTTATGCCTTGGGCATGCTGGACTTGCGCGACGTCGATTTGCTGGCGCCCCGTTCATTCATGATCCGCACCATGGCCACTGAGGAAGGAAAAATACGCACATCCGACGACTACGGTGAAGGCTCGGTGGTGCTGCTGGTCAGGACCAAGGGGAATCCGCAGGAAGGGAATGAGCCGGCGGAAGGCGCGCTGGACTATTTGATTCCCAATGATCGGGATGCGCAGGGCAAGGCCCTTTATTCGGGGTCGTTGGTGTTGGCCAGTCGGGTGGTGTTTGATTGGTATTTACAGTCCGCATTCGAGAATCAAATTGGTGATAATTTAAGATTTGAACGTGTGGATGATTCCAATTTTGTCACTCGATCGTTGCGAGCGATTGCAGGGGGTATTGATTTTCCAGGATTTAGATTGGTATGGAATAATGACTTGGTACATGACGAAACACTGACGAATAGAGGTCCTCTGATAATTGATTTTGATCATGTTTTGAATGATAGGGCAATGCGGGTATTCGTAAATGAGCAGTCATTTTTGGAGTTTTATTGGAAGCCTGAGGTTAAGTTTCCATTAAACTATTATGAAAATAATCCTGTGCCGTGGCCAGATGTGGATATTGATTTCTACCCATTTGTTGATATTTTTGTTGGGTTTAGAATGCAACCTGTTGTCGGGATTGATAACAAGATTGAGTTTTTTCGGGTGCCAGGTTATTCGTATAATTCAAACTATAATTTTAGCGCCGATGAGGCAGGTACGGCGTTGTTTCCAATGGCAGCGAATGAACGAACATGGCTAAACAATCATTTTAAGCTCTCAGTTCTTGATAAGTTAACGAACTTTTCCAAGATAGAAATCCCCGAAATCAACGTGCTGGCCATCAGTAACCTGCTCTTCCCTGAACGCAACGCCTTGCAACTGACCCAGGCACGACTGCCCGGTGACCTGGCGCTTTTCGGGCACATTGACCCGAAGGAAACCACGTTCACCCTCGATCCGCTGATGCCGGTGATCAAGGCCGGTGAGAAACAAACCTTCACCATCCGCCAACTGGGTATCAAGGCCACAGATGTCACCTGGAGTGTACGCAGTGTCGACGGTGCCCGGGCCCTGGGCAGCATTAACGCCAGTGGCGAGTACACGGCGCCAGGGGGGCAGTTGCTCGAAAGCACGGCAGCACGCAATGTGGTAACTGCCACTTACACCGACCCGGCCACCGGTAATGAGGTGACCGCCTCGGCACTGGTCACCGTGGCGTTGGCTGGTGTGGTGGTGACGCCTTCGATGGTGCAGATCGATATGAGGGACGGTGACGCGACAACCGTCACGCTGAAGGCAACCACCCTGGGGGCCGGCACGTTGAAGTGGTCGTTGCGTGGCAACCAGGGCTCCCTGAGCGCCAATCAGGGTCGCGAGGTGATCTATACGCGGCCGCAGACGCCACCGGCGAACACTTTGGAAACGGTTCTGATTGATATTGAGGACAGTCTCACCGGTGACAAGGCCATTGCCACGGTGTTGTTGCTCAATGGGACTTTTTCTGTGGTGACTACCCCGGCCTTCGTTCCCGGCGTACGGGCGAATGGCCGCGCATTTTTTACAGGCCCCGAGGACGTTTCGCTTAAGTGGTCGGTGGTCGCGGGAGAAGGTCAGGTCAATCCCGATACAGGTGAGTTCACGGCACCTGACGTGATCTCGCAACCTTATAGCGTAGTGAAAGGAACCCTGGCCGGGGTGATTTCCGGCTACAGCATTGTTCACCTGAACGAACACGCCCGGGTGTCGGACTGGTTTGCCGTCGACACGTTTGATTTTGGCGTGGATTCCGAGCCTGTCCGGGTATGGGCCAACGGTTTGCAGCAGGCCAGGGTCGTGGTTCGGTTCCGCCCTGCGGTCTATGACGGGGCGCCTGACCCACTGGAGCTGTCTGATGCAGAGTACAAGAGTATTCGTCTGGTCTCTGCAGATGAAAAAAATCCGTTGCCGGAAGTAGGAGAGGGTGGCGTACCTGAGGGTGGAAAATGGTACGTCACTGGATCCAAAAATGGTTATGAACCTCACCCGGGCCTCGCGCGCAACGCTCAATCGACGATCCCGGAACAAGCCCGCGAAGCCCCGATGCGCACCAAAGAGTTTTTTGTCCAGTGTCATAATGTAGAGGACTTGTTGATAGCGGCCCAAATTCGGAATGATAGCGGGGAGCCGTTCTTCTCCAATCCCAGCAAGGATGATAACGAACAGACTAATAAGGTGCTCAAGCTTGTTGCAGAGCCACCGCCGGCTGGAGGAACTATCGGTCAGGTCGTGTTGACGTTCGGTGATAAAGAGCCGCTCCGCGTGGAGGGCGATGAAGACAACGTTACTCTAACCAATACCTATTACTATTACTTGAAGTTGATGATCAAGGGAGAGCAGGTAAATATAAAAGACATTCAGTTTGTCGGTAATTCCAGCATGGTCAAATGGGAAAGTAATACTCAGCTGGAAGATATTTACAGCCTCACCGGCTATGCGTTACCCGATGTTGTAAATGATAAGGGGCAGCAGATCCTGCACATTGACGAAATTCTGCTGCGTCGATTGGGTGACCAGACCCAAGTACCACTTCCCATCGTGAATCCAGGGTACCCGGTGCCTGAGGGTCAGGTGTTGTTCAGTCTGCATCGCCGTGAATATTGGCAGTATGATCGTTATGCCAAAGCTGATTTTGATGCAGCCCTGCACGTGATTGTCATCGATGTTTATGGCAACAAACACAGCGTGCGAATCGGCTTCGATGGTACTAATCGAAATAAACTGACAATCATCGGTTCATAAAGTCAGTAGTTGAGCATCAGTGCGATCCGTTGTGGGTCGCACTCTTTATTTTATTTTTTAAGGATGTGAGTCATGTCGACATCAACTTCCGTGCATTCCAACGCCTTCAATTTCATGAGCTTCATACTTAGCCAGGTCGACCCGCGCACCGGGCAATACACCTGTGCCATTTCACTGCCTGAATTGAAAGCCAACAACCTGTGCGGCCCGGTCGTTCCGCTGCAACTGAACTTCAACCCGCTCAATGCCGCCGACAGCGGCTTTGGCAAGGGCTGGAACTTGCAACTGTCGCAGTTCAACCCCACCAACGGCGTGCTGTCGTTGTATACCGGTGAAACGTTCAAGGTCATCCTCGGCGGGCCCAATGGCCCGGTGATTCCGGAACAGAAAATCGACTCCTTTCACTTCCATGACCTGGGCAACCGGCGCTATCGCGTCGAGCACAAGGCCGGGCTGGTGGAGATCCTCGAAGTCCGCCAGGGCGAGGTCGCACTGCCGGTGCAAATGCTTTCGCCCCAGGGCCACGGCGTCACCCTCGATTATGTGGCCTTCGGCACCGAACCGCTGTTGAGCAGCATCACCAACGATACCGACAGCACCCGCTTGCTCAGCCTGGTGCGCACCACCAACCTGTTGAAAATCACGCTGCACCCGGGCAGTGCCTTCGAAGCGCTGTTCCAGATGAGCATTGTCGGTGGCGAGAGCGAGACCCTGGTCCTGCCCACCGACGACCACGCCTCGTGGCGTTTCGACTACGTATTCGAGAGCGGCCTGAGCTGCCTAAAAGACGTCTACACCCCCACCGGCGGCCATGAAACCGTCACCTATGCCAGCCGCGCGCATTATTTCCCCGGCCAGGCCGGGCGCACCCTGCCGCGGGTGGCGAGCCACAGGCGCGACCCCGGTTTTGGCCAACCCGCCGTCGAAACCCGCTACGAGTACGATGCCTGGGACCATAACTTCCTGGGCTTCGGCAGCGGCCTGTCGTGGAGCGACGATGGCCTGGACAACCTGTACAAAGTGCGCACGGCGTACGAGTACGAAACCCGGGAAATCCTCTGGGACGCCTTGGCGGGCAAGGCGGTCCGTGAAATCAAGCGGGTGTTCAATCGCTTTCATCTGATGACGCTGGAGCAAACCACCCAGTACAGCAGCGACCCGGCGAAAAACACCCAGCAGACCACCGACACCGAATACCACATCGATCCCGACCTGGACTTCAAGGACCAGGCACCCTATTGCCAGCTGCCGAAAAAGGTCACCCAGACCTGGCGCCTCGTCAGCGCCACGCTGCCCCGGCATGAGGAGGTCGTCACCACCACCTTCGACGACTTCGGCAACCTGCTGAGCCAGGTCAACGCCAACGGCGTGACCGAAACCAGCGAGTGGTACAAGGCCGATGGCGAGGATGGTTGCCCGGCCGACCCGCAGGGGTTTGTGCGCACCCTCAAGAGCAAGACGGTCACGCCCGCCGCATCCAATTACAGGCAGGCGCCGACCCTGCAAACCCGCTACACCTACACGGCCGAGCCCGGCCTGGCCGGTTCCGGACCGTGGCTGGCGATCAGGGACGAGACTTTGGTGCAACTCGGCAGCGGTCAGGAGCAGTCATTGCAACTGACGACCTACGAATACCTCAATACCCCGGATGATCCCTTCATTCACGGACGAAAAATGCTGGATGCGGTGACGCTTAACGGCCTGACCACGACCACGGCCTACAGCTACAGCAAGACGCGCAACGCGCGCAATGGCGAAACGGTCCAGCACACCGTCAGCACCCTGACCGGCTTCGACAGGGAGAAAAAAACCATCACGTTGCAGCACTCGCTGCTCAATGGCGAACCATTGCTCAATCGTGACGACAACGATGTTGAAATCGAATATGAGTATGACCTGCTCGGGCGTGTGACCAGGGAAACCGTGGCACCAGGCACACCTTATATGGCCAGTCGCAATTACACCTATACGCTGACCAATACATCGGGCCAGCAGGCAATGCAGAGTGCCAGGGACGTCAAGGGCGTTGAAACCATCACCTACCTGGACGGGCACAATCGGGTCATCAGGGAAACCCGGCGTGATGCTGATGCCCTTGGCGGCGATGATCAGAAGTATCGTGAGATTTATCGTGCGACTTACAACAACCGGGAACAGATGACCAGCGAGACGGTTATCGACTGGGAGCGAGCAACCGACGTAGCCTTGACCAGTTTGTTCAACTATGACGATTGGGGCGAGCAGCGCAGCGTTGTGCGGCCCGATGGCGTGCAGGAACACGAGGTCACTGACCCCATTGCCCGCACAACCACAAAATGGCTCGAAGGCATGGGTAAAACCATCACCGTCAACAATCTTTTTGACAAGCCCGACAGCGTCAAACGTATCGACCTGGGTGGTCAGCAGATCAGCGAACATGTTTATCAATACGACGGGCTGGGGCGTACCGCCGAAGAGCAGGATGCGGCGGGCAACTTGACGCGATATGAGTACGATGGTTTTGACCGGATGACCAAAACCGTGTTGCCGGACAGCAACGTCGTCGAGCGCCAGTATGCCGGGCACAGCAGCGAAGACCTGCCGATAAAAATCAGCGTCAACGGCGATGTATTGGGGGAGCAGGGCTTCGATGGCCTCGATCGCATGGTCCTTTCGATCACTGGCGGGCGGGAAAGTGTTTATACCTTTGATCCGGGCCAGAGCCAGCCGAAAAGCGTCAGGCGTCCCAGTGGGATTGAAATCGGTTACGTGTATCGGCCGGAGCTGGGGGAGGATCCAGAGCAACGAAGTGCGCAGGAGAGTACTGCGATTTATACCTATGACGCCCAGAATGCTCGCCTGCGGACCACTGAAGAGGTGGACCCGTCGGGCATCACGCATAGCCTTGAACGTGAGTACTTCAGCACTGGCGAACTGAAAAGCGAAAGCCGCGGGCAGACCGGCGAAGTCACGCGCGTCATGTATTACGAGTACAGCCGGCAAGCACGCTTGATGAGTTACACCGATGTTCTGGGGCAAACCCAGGAGTATGAATACAACACCCGCGCGCAATTGACCGCAACCCGTCTGGGAAGCACGCGCTCAACGTTCGCCTACGACGAGCAGGCGCAGCTCAAGACGATTGAAACCATCGACGGCACGCAGCAGCTGCGGATCGATCTTGAATACGATGATTTCGGGCGGGAGGTGCTGCGTACGTTCGATCTGGGCAATCAGATAAAACAAACATTGAGCCAGACCTACGATGAGGTCGACCGGGTTGTCCAGCGGACATTGATGCAAGGCAGCGAGACACTGCGTGACGAAACCTATGGGTATGACGAACGTGGGCGCCTGGTCGATTACAACTGCACAGGCAGTCAACGGCCGGAAGATCCTTATGGAAAAGTCATCAAGGGTCAGCTGTTCGGCTTTGACGGGCGGGACAACCTGAACTTCGTGGAGACGACGTTTGAAGGCGGGCGTCACTCCATCTATTTCGAATACACCAACGAGAAGGACCCCTGTCAGTTGACCGGGCTCACCAACACGCTGACACCTGCGCGGCCGGACGATCCACTGTATCCGCCCAGGATTGATTTTACTTATGACGCCGACGGTAATCTGCTGCAGGACGAAGTGGGGCGTATTTTGGGGTATGACAGTCTGGGGCGTCTGATCAGTGTCAGTGCCCAGGCAGGCGAAACAGCCACCGACTATCACTATGACTCGCTGGACACCCTGAGTGGACTCGGCACCGCTGGCGGCAATGAACAGCGCTTTTATCAGGACGGCAATCTGGCCAATCAGATCACGGGGGCCAATAGCAGTACTTTCCTGCGAGCGGACGGCAAGGTGCTCGCCGAGCACCAGGCAGGTGCTGACCCAAAGTCCTTACTCCTTGTCAGCGATGACAAGAACAGCGTGTTGTGTGAATTGAGCCAGGACGGGGGCAATGAAATTGCGTATTCGGCGTACGGCCATCGTGCGGATGACGCGGCGTTCAGTGGGCATTTGGGCTACAACGGTGAACGACGGGAAGAGCAAACCGGATGGTATCTGTTGGGTAATGGGTATCGGGCGTTTAATCCGCTGTTGATGCGGTTTCATAGTCCGGATAGCTTGAGTCCGTTTTGGAAGGGGGGGATGAATACATATACGTATTGTGTGGGGAACCCGATTGGGTTTATGGATCCGACGGGGCATATGCCACTTGGAACACTTGTAAAGTCAGTTTCTGATTTAGCGCTTGACAAGCTCATAAAAAACACTGCCGCGTTGGCGGAGGGAGCGGTGACCAAGACCCGTGCAAGTGTGGCCGAGAGTATTGTCAGCTCTACGGGTGGGTCTGCTGCCAGCACAAGTAAACTGGCAAGCGTTCACGTCGATACATTAGCCAAAGGCACTATTAAAACCAGCCCGGATGCATCAGCTTATGAAATTGTTAAGAAGGATGTGCCTTCAAAATTGCGAGTGAGTAAAGAATCAGGAGCCGATTCTGTTAAGCGTTGGGTTAAACATTCTGATTTTCAAGGCAGTCCAACTCACTCAGCCCCTTTAAAGTATGGGGGGGGGCGTAATAGTGGATACATTGACCAATCAAAACGTGGGCGAATGCCACTTCCTGACGAGCCCCCAAGAGTACCGAAATCCGTGAGTGCTCAGCCATCCGCCACACCGAAGCCTAAAAAGCCTACAGAAGAAGAACTTCGGAGAATAAGAGAGCAGTGGGTACGAGACCAAACCGCGAAGGACAGAAAAAACGGCGATAGATTTCAATGACGTAGCGTGAGATGAGTTACTCCTGCGCTTTGGCGCAGGAGTAACGCTTGATAGACCGTTCACATTTGGACTTAACCTTTTAACCCACTCACCCGCGCAAACTCCACCAACCCACCGTCATGGCCAAGTCCCAGCTTGTCCATGGCGGTGCGTTTCTGTCGGCTGATGGTTTTTTCGCTACGATTCAATTGCGCCGCGATTTGCCGCCCTGACAAGCCCTGGACAAACAACCGCACCACTTCCAGCTCTCGTTCGGAAAGGCTGACCAACGGCGCATCGACGCTGGACGATGGCAAGGTCTGGGCCTCCAGGGCGCCGGCAAATGTCGCGCATAGATATCGCCGGCCCTTGATCACCGTATGAACGGCCCGTTTCAGTTCGCTCAACGGGCTGCGTTTGTCGAACACGCCGCTGACGCCCGCATTGAGCAACGCCTGCAGCAGCGAAGGGTTGCGCAGCATGGTCATCACGATCAACGGGATGTGGCCGAAATGGCGCTTCAAATACCCCATCAACGCCAGACCATCGGGAAAGCGGCCATAAGGCATCGAGTAGTCGCTGATCAACAGGTCGCACGGCGTGCGCTCCAGATGGTGGATCAATTCATCGGCGTTGTGGGCCTGGGCAACAATAGAGAACGCTGAACGTGGCGGTGGACACAAGACCGTTTCGACGCCCATCAGTACCACGGGGTGATCGTCGGCGAGGATGATGCGTAGCGGTTTGTCCGGACGGTGCCCGTACGACACGGGCATATCGTCGCGGGCACTGTTGCGCAAAGAGGGAAGCTCTGTGGATTGAGGCGGTTGTTCCAAGTACATGAAATGTCTCGACAGGAGTCAATAACGCGCAGACCACCGTGGAGAGACTGGCTCAAGGCATTTGGATCAATCCTTGTTCCAGTGCCATTGCCATGGCGATCCAGCGCGACCTCACGCCGAACTTTCGGCGGATGTTGCAAAAGTGGTAATTCACACCGGCCTCGGTGCAACTGACGATCTGGCCGATTTCCCAGGACGACTTGCCAGCGGCGCTCCACTGCAAGACTTCTTTCTCTCGATTGGTGAGTTTTATCGCTTGGGGTTGCTTGCACTCCTGAGGCTGGAAATTGGCCTGGGCTTGTGATGATCGAGCTGATGTGGCGATGGAGCGGTACATGGTTGAATCTCCCATTTATCATCATTGACGGCGTGGGCGCGGCAGAATCTTCCTACTTCGTAAAGGCCTGGTTCGCGCGACCGTCCTTCAGGCACCCGAGCAGGGCTGGAGGTACGGTTTTCTTATAGCGCGATTCAACCTCCTTGGAACCTGTCACAAATTACAGGTGACGGACTTTAATCAGACGTCGCAGAAAACGCTGTCAGCAAAAGCACCCCTGTTTGTAGGAGGGTTCTACGGGGTATTGAGTCTTAAGGATCCAGCGGTAATTTTCTGATTGGACGGGGTTTTTATCGTCGGCGAATTCGCCTGGCAGCAAAAAAACTGACGAAAAAAATCTGCTGCGAACGACCTGAGCAGGCGGGGTAATGTCGTGCCCGTTCGTCGCGTCGACTCTGGGTAGCAGAGAAAACGCCGGGCCGCCACTAACAGTTCTGTCAGTGGTGCGACACGAACGAATGGTATTTAAATGGGAGACGTAGCAACCATAGCCAGAGCACTTCGCAATGAACAACCAGGAACAGCCGGCCACGGAGCCGGAGGTGACGTATGTCGCTATTCCGGGCGCGATCTCGGCGACCGCACGGTCGGAGTCGTCCATCTTTGTGAGCTGGGCCTACGGGGCAGGTGGCGGGCATACCGGCACGCGTTTGAAGTGGGAAACAGGAGGTGCGGCCGTTGGCGAGCTTGATATCCCGATCAGTTTGCTGGTTCACCTGATCACGGGCCTTAACCCGAACACGCAATACACGATAAAAGCGTTCGGCCTCAAGGGTGACGAGGCATCTCCCGGCAGCAAAGACGCACAAGCCACGACCAAACCAGCATCCGCCGTACCGGCCAGCCCTACAAATCTGTTGGCCACGCCGACGAAGGACACAATGGCCCTGATCTGGGCCGGCCCGGCGAACGCCTCCAGCTACAAGCTTAGTTACGGTCTGGCACCCAACGGGCCGGTGATCGGCAACGAAACCTCGACGAGTACCGCGCATATATTGCACGGCCTGAGTTCTGGTACCCAATATTACTTTGACGTTCGTTCCACCAACAACGTCGGTGATTCACCGCCAACGCGAGTCACAAAGCAGACGTTGCAGGTTCCTGCGGCGCCCGGTGGGCTGCGAGCAACCGCTGCGGTTTCGACGCTTGACGTGGAGTGGACCGCCTCAACGGGCGCTGTCGATTATGTCATTCGTTATGGCGTAGAACCCGCTGGCTCCGCGACCACGCTGACCACCCGGCTGTTGCGACAACCGTTGACGGACCTGATCAAAAATACGCTGTATTTTGTCGAAGTCAGTGCGCGCAACAACAACGGCACCTCATCGCCGGCACGCATCACCCAAAAGACGCTGGACGGCCCACCTCTTCCTGAGCTGCCAGTGATTGGCGCAGTACAGGTCCAGCACGACACTGTGCGTATCGTTTGGGGCGCGCCGCAGTATCCCCGCTATGAAATCGCCTACGGTATCGACGACGCGGATCGCAAGGTCATAGGCACCGAGACAACCACTTACTTGAACTGCCTGATCAGGCATCTGGCCTTCTCAACCAGATACTTCTTCGAAGTTCGGGCTTTGAATGAAAGCGGTCCGTCAGAACCTGCCAGGACGTCCGCAGCCATTGGGCCGGACCAGACTCAACCGCGCAATTTGAGCGTTCCGGGCCGAACCTTTTCCGAAGCAAGGTTGACCTGGGAGAGGCCGCTGGACCCGTCCTACCTGCGTGATTACGAGATCACTTGCCCAGGTCGCCCCATCGTTCATACCACGGCGCTGGAGTACATCGCGACAGGCCTGGCCCCTGAGACCGAATACGTGTTCAAGGTTCAACCCCGCCGACTCGAATCGCCCAATCCCGCCCGCTTTGAAAGCGTGAGCGTGATCACCCACGACCACGTTCCACCCACTTGTCCGCAGGCACTTGAACTCACCCCGGTGACGTCTGGCAGTGCAACCCTGAGCTGGCGTGCCTCACAAGATAACGTAGGTGTCGCAGGATATGTCGTTCGACGCAACGAAGGCGCGTGGGTCCCGGCTACGGGTACCTGTCACCTGTTCAATGGGCTGATAGAAGGGGAGATCGAAATATTCGACGTGCGCGCCAAAGATGCCGCCGGGAATCTATCCGTGCCAGCGAGGATTGTAATTGGAGCCAATCCGCTGCTATTGCCAAGCATTCCGAGAAATTTTCGTGTGACGGCGGGGTTGGTTCCTCATTTACAGTGGGATGCTCCAGCTGAACCGGCCGATATGATCGGTTACAGAATCATCATTACCGGACCCGGAGGTACTGAGCTGCCTTATCAATCGACTATCGGAAGTCTGAAACCGGTTTTGATTCCCAATACCCGTTACGACGTGAGAATCACAGCGTACAACAGTCAGGGAAGTTCGCCGCCGTTAAACGGGGTCATTGGACAAACCGGGTAAGGCCGGTTTGGTTGCGTTGAGGGTGGATATGAAACCCATGCTTCATTCAGGCAAATAGCCCGGCAGCGATGTTGATCGAGAACCCAAGGATCGCCGTGTTGAATACAAACCCGATCAACGATTGCGCCAGTACAATCTTGCGCAACTCCCGGGTCGCCACGCCCACGTCCGAGGTTTGCACCGCCACGCCGACGGTGAACGAGAAATACAGGAAGTCCCAGTAATTGGGTGTCGTCAGGCCTTCGGCAAAGCGCAGTGCCGGTTCCTTGCCTTCCCAGGTGTAGAAGAGTCGTGCGTAGTGCACGCTGAAAATCACCCCGATCAGCAGCCACGAGCCGATCACCGTCAGCGCGGTGAAGCCGTAGTGCAACAGCTTGCGCGTGGTTTCCAGGTCTTTGCTGCCCGCCAGTTCGAAGGTGATGGTCGCCAGACTGGCCAGTGCCGCGATGCACACGAGCGCCAGCACCAGCCCGGCGTTTTCGTCCTCGATTTCGGCGATGCGTTTTACGTCGGTCGCTTTCGAGCGCATGGTGAGCCAGAACATCAACAGCAGGTAGATCCAGACGCCGGCATTCCAGCCAAAGAGGATCTTGCTGATCAGCGAATCGGCCGGAGCCAGAATGCCCACCGCGATGCCCAGCAGGATGGCGGCGGACAGGCGAGGGTGGGTGTGGGTGAGGAAGGGCATGAGGACTCACAGCAGCAGAAGTAACCCCACCATAGCCCAGGTCATCGCGCTTTGTGTAGAAGCTATGAAGGAACAATGTTGGAGCTGTGTAGGAGCTGTGTAGGAGCTGTGTAGGAGCTGTGTAGGAGCTGTGTAGGAGCTGTCGAGTGAAACGAGGCTGCGATCTTTTGATCTTGATTTTAAAAAAACAAAGTCAAAAGATCGCAGCCTCGTTTCACTCGACAGCTCCTACAGGGGGCAAGGGGGCAAGGGGGCAGGGGGACTTTGCTTGGTCAGGAATGTCGGCGGCGCACCAACTTCATCACCACCACAAAAAACACCGGCACGAACACCACGGCCAGGGTTGCCGTGATCATCCCGCCGATCACTCCGGTGCCGATCGCTTGCTGGCTCGCCGAGCTGGCCCCGGTGGCGATTGCCAATGGCACCACGCCGAGGATGAATGCCAGCGAGGTCATGACGATCGGCCGCAGGCGCAATCGCGCCGCTTGCAGCGTGGCGTCGATCAGGTCATGACCTTCGTCATACAGGCTCTTGGCGAACTCGATGATCAGGATCGCGTTCTTCGCCGACAGACCGATGATGGTGATCAACCCGACCTTGAAAAACACATCGTTGGGCATCCCGCGCAACGTCACCGCGAGTACTGCGCCGAGCACGCCGAGCGGCACCACCAGCAGCACCGAGGTCGGAATCGACCAGCTCTCGTACAACGCCGCCAGACACAGGAAGACGATCAGCAACGACAAGCCAAGCAGAATCGGCGCCTGACTGCCGGACAAGCGTTCCTGCAACGACAACCCGGTCCATTCCTGACCCAACCCGGCAGGCCCCAACGCCACCAGCCGCTCGATTTCCGCCATGGCTTCACCGGTGCTATGGCCCGGCGTCGGCTCACCGGAAATGTTGATCGCCGGATAACCGTTGTAACGGGTCAACTGCGCCGGCCCTTGGGTCCATTTGGCCTGGACAAACGCCGACAGCGGCACCATCTTCCCGGCGTTGTTGCGCACGTTAATCTTCAGCAGATCGGCCACCTGACTGCGTTGATCGCCCTCAGCCTGCACCACCACCCGCTGCATCCGCCCCTGATTGGGGAAGTCGTTGATGTAGGCAGAACCGACGGCGGTGGACAGCACACTGCCGATGTCGGCAAACGACACGCCCAGCGCATTCGCCTGTTTACGGTCGACGATCAATTGCACCTGCGGCGCCTCGGCCAGGGCGCTTTCGCGCACATTCATCAGGATCGGGCTCTTCTCGGCCGCGGCGAGCAATTCGCTGCGCGCCCGCATCAACGTCGCGTGGCCGAGGCCGCCGCGATCCTGCAAGCGGAACTCAAATCCGCTGGAAGTACCGAGGCCATCCACCGGCGGCGGCAGGACCGCAAAGGCCATGGCGTCCTTGATCTGACTGAGCGCGATGTTGGCGCGATCGGCAATCGAACTCGCCGAATCATCGCTACCCCGATCCGACCAATCCTTGAGCGTGGTAAATGCCAGCGCGGCGTTCTGTCCGCTACCGGAGAAGCTGAAACCGAGAATCACCGTACTGTCGCCGACACCCGGTTCGGTGGCGTTGTGTGCTTCGATCTGCTCGACCACCTGTACCGTGCGGTTCTTGCTCGCACCCGGTGGCAGTTGAATGTCGGTGATGGTGTAACCCTGATCTTCAACGGGCAGGAACGAGGAGGGCAGGCGACTGAAACACACGCCCAGACCAATCAGCAGCACGCCGTAGATCAACAGGTAACGCCCGGTGCGTTTCAGCGCATAGGCGACCCAGCCCTGATAGCGCTCGGTCAGTTGTTCGAAGCGCCGGTTGAACCAGCCGAAGAAGCCGCCCTTGGCGTGATGTTCACCCTGAGCAATGGGCTTGAGCAGTGTCGCGCACAGGGCCGGAGTCAAGGTCAGGGCGAGGAACGCCGAGAACAGGATCGACGTGGCCATGGAGAGCGAGAACTGCTGGTAAATCACCCCGACCGAGCCCTGCATGAACGCCATCGGAATGAACACCGCCACCAGCACCAGGGTAATGCCGATGATCGCTCCGGTGATCTGCTTCATCGCCTTGCGCGTCGCGTCCTTAGGCGACAGGCCTTCGGTGGCCATGATCCGCTCGACGTTCTCCACCACCACAATGGCGTCGTCCACCAGAATGCCGATGGCCAACACCATGCCGAACATGGTCAGCACGTTGATCGAGAAGCCCAGTGCGAGCATGGTCGCGAAAGTGCCCATCAGCGCCACCGGCACCACCAGGGTCGGGATCAGCGTGTAGCGGATGTTTTGCAGGAACAGGAACATCACCGCAAACACCAGCACCATCGCCTCGATGAGGGTGTAGACCACCTTGGTAATCGAGACTTTGACGAAGGGCGAAGTGTCGTACGGAATCTTGTATTCGACGCCGGCCGGGAAGTAGCGCGCCAGTTCATCCATCTTCGCCCGCACCAGCGTCGCGGTGCTCAGGGCATTGGCGCCTGGCGACAGTTGCACGCTGACGGCGGTCGACGGTTTGCCGTTCAGCCGCGTGGAGAATTGATATTCCTGACTGCCGATCTCGACCCGCGCCACATCGCCGATGCGCACCGTGGAGCCGTCAGGATTGGCCTTGAGGACGATGTCGGCGAATTCTTCAGGTGTCGACAGCTGGCCTTTGACCAGAATGGTCGCGGTGATTTCCTGGGTGGTGCGGGTTGGCAAGTCGCCGATGCTGCCCGCCGAAACCTGAGCATTCTGCGCAACGATGGCGGCGTTGACATCGGCCGGCGTCAGGTTGAACCCGATCAGCTTGCGCGGATCGATCCAGATCCGCATCGCCCGTTCGGCACCGTACAACTGGGCCTTGCCGACGCCGTCCAGACGCTTGATCTCGTTCATCACGTTGCGCGCCAGATAATCGCTGAGCGCTACGTCGTCGAGCTTGCCGTCGCTGGAGGTGAGGGTGATCAGCAGCAGGAAACCGGCGGAGACTTTCTCCACCTGCAAGCCTTGCTGAGTGACCGCTTGCGGCAACCGCGACTCGACCACCTTGAGGCGGTTTTGCACGTCGACTTGCGCCATTTCCGGGTCAGTGCCTGGTTGGAAAGTCGCGGTGATGGTGGCGCTGCCGAGGCTGCTCTGGGATTCGAAATACAGCAGATGATCCGCGCCGTTGAGCTCTTCCTCGATCAGGCTGACCACGCTTTCGTCCACGGTCTGCGCCGATGCGCCGGGGTAGGTGGCATAGATTTCGACTTTCGGCGGCGCAACGTTCGGGTACTGCGCCACCGGCAACTGCCCAATGGCTAACGCACCGGCCAGCAGAATGAACAAGGCGATCACCCAAGCGAACACCGGGCGGTCGATAAAGAACTGCGGCATAAAAAAGCGTCCTGCTTACTGACCAGAAACCTGGGCAAGTGGAAGAGGGGTGTCATCTATCTGGACTTTTTCACCGGGGCGCGCATGTTGCAGGCCTTCAGTGACAATGCGGTCGCCGGGCTTGAGACCGTGGGTGACGATCCAGCGATCGTTCTGCACCGCACCCAGTTCGACCGGTTGTTGGCCGACCCGCTGTTCGGCATCGAGCAGCAGCACTTGGGCGATGCCGGCACTGTCACGCTGGATGGCCCGTTGCGGCACGCTGATGCCTTGCTGATTGAACGCTTGCTCCAGGCGCACACGCACGAAGCTGCCCGGCAACAAGTCGAGGTCCGGATTGGGGAACTCGCTGCGCAGGATGATCTGGCCGGTGCCCGGATCGACGGTAATGTCGGTGAACAGCAACTTGCCCGGCAGCGGGTAGAGGCTGCCGTCGTCCTGAATCAAGGTGGCTTTGGCCTGACCCTGGCCCACTTCTTTTAACTGGCCGGAACGGAACGCCCGGCGCAGGTCGTTGAGTTCACGGGTCGATTGCGTCAGGTCAGCGTGGATCGGGTTCAACTGCTGAATCAATGCCAAAGGGGTGGTTTCGTTCTGCCCGACCAGCGCGCCTTCGGTCACCAGTGCGCGGCCAATGCGTCCGGAAATCGGCGCGGTGACGGTGGCGTAACCCAGGTTCAGTTTCGCCCGCTCCACGGCAGCTTTGTTGGCGGCGACATCGGCGGCGGTCTGCCGGGCATTGGCCCGGGCGTTGTCATAATCCTGACCGCTGATGGCGTTGCCTTCGATCAACTGGGCGTAGCGCTGTTCCTGCAATCTGGCCTGGAACGCATTGGCTTCGGCCTTGCGCAATGCGGCTTCGGCGCTGTCCAAATCGGCCTTGAACGGTGCGGGGTCAATACGGAAAAGAACGTCGCCTTTTTTTACGTCGCTGCCTTCACGGAAGGCCTGCTGCAACACCACGCCGGCGACTCGGGCGCGCACTTCGGCGATGCGTGGCGCGACAATCCGCCCGCTTAGCTCGCTGCTGATCGACAGCGGCCGGGCTTCGACGGTTTCAACCCGCACGGTGACCAGCGGCGCCTGTTCTTCGGCGGTCGAGGACTGATCACAAGCACTCAGCGTCAACGCCAGTGCAATCAGGCTGAGCCGGGCAAGCAGATTCTTTGACATGTAAATACCCCAATATTGACCCCCGTATCCTACGGGGGGCCGACGAGGGTAGCGGTGAAGCTTTGTAAGCGCTGTGTGAAATTGTGTAAGGGGTTTGCTCGCGCGGGCGTGAGGGCGTATATCCTTGGCGCCTTGATTCCTTTGCGCCTGTGATGCCGCCTTCGCGAGCAAGTCCGCTCCCACATTTGATCTTCAGTGCGACATAGATCCCATGTGGGAGCGGGCTTGCTCGCGAAGAGGCCCTGACAGGCGCCACTGCACTTTCTGGAAACACCATGCCCAACATCCTCCTGGTCGAAGACGACTCCGCGCTCTCCGAACTGATTGCCAGCTACCTGGAACGCAACGGCTATTGCGTCAGCGTGATCAACCGTGGCGATCATGTGCGCGAACGGGCGCGGCTCAATCCTCCGGACCTGGTGATTCTCGATCTGATGCTGCCGGGGCTCGATGGTTTGCAGGTCTGCCGCTTGCTGCGGGCCGATTCGGCGACTTTGCCGATCCTGATGCTCACCGCCCGCGACGACAGCCACGATCAAGTGTTGGGCCTGGAAATGGGGGCCGACGATTACGTCACCAAACCTTGCGAACCGCGCGTCTTGCTGGCCCGGGTGCGCACCTTGCTGCGCCGCAGCAGTCTCAGCGAACCGATGACCGCCAATGATCGCATTCTGATGGGCAATCTGTGCATCGACCTGTCGGAGCGCACCGTGACCTGGCGTGAGCAATTGGTCGAGCTCTCCAGCGGTGAATACAACTTGCTAGTGGTGCTGGCCCGGCATGCCGGCGAAGTACTGAGCCGCGACCAGATTCTGCAACGCCTGCGCGGTATCGAATTCAACGGCACCGACCGCTCGGTGGATGTCGCCATCTCCAAGCTGCGGCGCAAGTTCGACGACCACGCTGGCGAGGCGCGCAAAATCAAGACCGTGTGGGGCAAGGGCTACCTGTTCAGCCGCTCCGAGTGGGAATGCTGAGTCGATGTTCAGAATTCTGTTTCGCCTCTATCTGGTGACTATCGTCTCGTTCAGCGCGGCGATCTACTTGGTGCCGGACCTGGTCATCCAGGTTTTCCATGAGCGTTTTGTCACCTACAACCTCGACTATTCCCGAGGTTTGCAAACGCTGATCGTCAAGCAGTTTCGCGCGGTGCCTATTGAGCAGTGGCCGGCGCTGGCAGACGAAATGGACAAGGAATTCCAGCCGCTGGACATTGTGCTGGCCCGTAACGATGACGCCGAATTTACTCCGGATGAACGTGCGCGCTTGCAGCGCGGGGAAAACGTCGTGCGCATCGGCGATTGGGGCTGGCGCACCTTGGCCGTGGCGCCGTTGAACGAGCAACTGGTCGTGAAGATGGTCGTGCCGCCGGACCCGACGGACGTCAGTTGGTTGTACTGGAGCATCAATGTGCTGATCGGCGCCACCATGCTCGCCTGTCTGTTGCTGTGGCTACGCCCGCACTGGCGCGATCTGGAACGCCTCAAAGGCACCGCCGAACGCTTTGGCAAGGGGCACTTGAGCGAGCGCACACAGATTTCCCCCAGCTCCAACATCGGTAGCCTGGCCCACGTGTTCGACACCATGGCTGGCGACATCGAGAACTTGCTCAACCAGCAACGCGATCTGCTCAACGCCGTGTCCCACGAACTGCGCACACCACTGACACGGCTGGATTTCGGCCTGGCCCTGGCGCTATCCGATGACTTGCCGCCCCCCAGCCGTGAACGTCTACAAGGCCTGGTCGCGCACATTCGTGAATTGGATGAGCTGGTGCTGGAATTGCTGTCTTACAGCCGTTTGCAAAACCCGGGGCAGCTGCCGGAACAGGTCGATGTGTCGCTGGATGAGTTCATCGACAGCATTTTGGGCAGCGTCGATGAAGAGCTTGAGTCACCGCAAATCGTGATCGATGTGCTGCTTAACGGCCAGCTCGAACGCTTCTCACTGGACCCGCGCTTGACCGCCCGGGCGATCCAGAACCTTCTGCGCAACGCCATGCGCTACTGCGAAAAACGGATTCAGATCGGCGTGCAGGTGTGCCCCAAGGGCTGTGAGATCTGGGTGGATGACGATGGCATCGGCATTCCGGAAGAAGAGCGGGAGCGGATTTTCGAGCCGTTTTATCGGCTGGACCGCAGCCGGGATCGCGCCACTGGCGGGTTTGGTCTGGGCCTGGCAATCAGCCGCCGGGCGCTGGAAACACAGAGCGGCACACTCACCGCACAAGCTTCGCCGTTGGGGGGAGCTCGGTTCCGACTCTGGTTGCCGACACCTGTCTGAATCTTTCACCGTCCCTGTGGCGAGGGAGCTTGCTCCCGCTGGGTCGCGAAGCGGCCCCGAAATCTGACACCGCGGGCTTCAGACAGGGCGCGGGCTTCTGTTTTGCGACTGCTTCGCAGCCGAACGGGAGCAAGCTCCCTCGCCACAAGGAGTCATTGCCCATGGAGCTATGCATAATCGTTCAGCCAAGCAATTCGGTTGATGGAATCAACCCGATCCCAGCCACCTGCATCCGGTCAATTGCCGCCGCCAGCGACCCATCCAGATCAATCGCCCGACACGCATCCATCACCACAAACGCATTGAACCCCGCCGCCCGCGCATCCAGCGCAGAAAACATCACGCAGAAATCCAGTGCCAGCCCGACCATGTAAACCGTGTCGATACCGCGCTCTTTCAGATACCCGGCCAAGCCTGTGGTGGTGGTTCGATCCGCCTCCAGAAATGCCGAATAACTGTCGATGTCCGGATTGCAGCCTTTGCGGATGATCAGTTGGGCGTGGGGCAGGTCCAGTTTCGCGTGGAACTCGGCGCCGGGTGTGTCCCGTACGCAATGCTCAGGCCAGAGCGTCTGTTCACCATAAGGCAACTGAACTACATCGTAAGGTTTGCGCCCAGGGTGGCTGGAAGCGAATGAGGCATGGCCGGGCGGGTGCCAGTCCTGGGCAATGATGACCTGCTTGAACTGGCGGCTGAGACGGTTGATCAAGGGTACGATCAGATCGCCCTCCGGCACCGGTAATTGACCACCAGGAATGAAGTCGTTCTGTACGTCGATAACCAGCAGGGCTGCTCGTGAAGAAATTGGCATGGGTGGGGCTCCTCCTTGGAAAGTCAGGCGCAAGCATAGTGACAAGTTTGCTCGTGTGCTAAGGCGGGCTCTCAATAATTTCGGTGGTGCGGGCAATCGGGAGCAGGCTCGCGATGAGGTCAACCCAGACGCTAAAGAACCTGAAACCAGTCCCGCATTTGGCCGAACCGCTGCCTTACTGTCGGCACGGATGCCTTGTTATAGTTCGGGCCTCATATTCTGCCCGGTAAAGGATCACTGCCATGTCTCAATACACCGCCTTCAGCGTCGAACTGGCCGATAACATCGCCCATGTGCAGATCAACCGCCCGGAAAAGATCAATTCGATGAACGCCGCGTTCTGGAGCGAGATCATCGAGATTTTCCAGTGGATCGACGATACCGATGAAGTCCGTGTGGTGGTGCTCAGTGGTGCCGGCAAGCATTTTTCTTCGGGCATCGATCTGATGATGCTGGCCGGTGTGGCCAATGAACTGGGCAAGGATGTCGGCCGCAATGCGCGTCTGCTGCGGCGCACGATCCTCAGGCTGCAGGCCTCGTTCAATGCCGTCGACAACTGTCGCAAGCCGGTACTGGCGGCGATTCAGGGTTATTGCCTGGGTGGCGCCATCGATCTTGTTTCAGCCTGCGACATGCGTTACGCGGCCGAGGATGCGCAATTTTCCATCAAGGAAATCGACCTCGGCATGGCGGCCGATGTGGGCACTTTGCAACGCTTGCCACGGATAATCGGTGACGGCATGCTGCGTGAACTGGCTTACACTGGTCGCACCTTTGGCGCCGACGAAGCGCGCTCCATCGGCCTGGTCAATCGTGTCTACAGCGACACCGCCAGCCTGCTTGAAGGTGTGATGGGCATTGCCCGTGAAATCGCCAGCAAGTCGCCGATTGCCGTCACTGGCACCAAAGAGATGATCAGCTACATGCGCGACCATCGCATCGACGACGGCCTCGAATACGTCGCCACCTGGAACGCCGCCATGCTGCAATCCACCGATCTGCGCGTGGCGATGGCCGCCCATATGAGCAAACAGAAACCCGAATTTCTGGATTGATTAACCATGATTTCACGCTGGACCACCGCAGTACTGGACACCGATCAACCCGGCGGCTGGGCCGTGGCGCGCAGCCCTGAAGGCTTTTTGTTCGATGACAATGGCGCGTTGTTTCCACGCGAATGGCTCAAGCGCCAGGACCTGTCGATTCTCGCCGAGCATGGCATCGGTCACCTGGATGGCGAACCGGTCTACCTGCTGGAGCTGCGCAGCCACAGCGAAGTACCGGGTTGCAACTGGAAAGGCCTGCGAGCGTTTATGCTCGAGGGCGATCACACCGTCTACAAGGTGCTCGGCTACGCCGCGCAAATCGGTACATGGGCCCGTGAACACCGTTTTTGCGGCAATTGCGGGCAGGTGATGAGCCAGGTGCCGCGTGAGCGGGCGATGTACTGTGAGCCGTGTGATATTCGCCACTATCCGCGCATTTCACCGAGCATGATTGTGCTGGTGACCCGTGGCGACGAGGTTCTACTGGCTCGTTCGCCGCGTTTTGTCACCGGGGTCTACAGCACGTTGGCGGGGTTTGCCGAGCCGGGTGAGTCGGCCGAGGACTGCCTGATTCGCGAGGTCCGCGAAGAGGTGCAGATCGAGGTCAAGAACATCCAGTACATGGGCAGTCAGTGCTGGCCATTCCCGCATTCGATGATGCTCGGTTTTCACGCCGAGTACGCCGGCGGCGAGATTGTCTGTCAGGAGGACGAGATCGAAGACGCCCAGTGGTTCAACGTGCACGAGCTGCCGCCGTTGCCGGCGTCACGCTCGATTGCCCGTTACCTGATCGACGTTTATGTGGCGCGGCGCTTAGGCCACACTGAACCAGTGCTGCCAGGCTAGCCGGACGGTCAAGCCGAGCACCACGGTGATGAACACTGGGCGAATGAATTTCGCACCGCCGCTGATGGCGGTGCGCGCGCCGAAGAAGGCGCCGACCATCACCGACAGGCCCATGCTCAGGCCGATGATCCAGTCCACCTGCCCGGAAAAGATGAACACCGACAACGCCGCGATGTTGCTGACGAAGTTCATGCTGCGCGCCACGCCGCTGGCCTTGACCAGGTCGATGGGGTAGAGCAGCAGGCTGCTGACGGTCCAGAACGCACCCGTTCCCGGGCCGGCCACGCCGTCGTAGAAACCGAGGCTGAAGCCTTGGGTAGATTGCCACTTCTTCTTGATCGGTGCGTCACTGTCCAGCGGCGCCTTTGGTGTGCCGCCGAACAACAGATACAGACCGCAGGCAAACACGATCACCGGCAGCATCTTGTTCAGCCATTCCGCCGGCAGGTAATGAGCGACCACGGCACCGGTGAGTGCGCCCACCAACGTGCCGACAATGGCGTGCATCCATTGCCGTGGATGGAACAACTTGCGCCGGTAGAAGGTGAAACTGGCAGTGGCCGAGCCGAAGGTCGAACTGAGCTTGTTGGTGCCCAGCACCAGGTGCGGTGGCAGGCCGGCGGTCAGCAGCGCCGGGGTGGTCAACAGACCGCCACCGCCGGCGATGGCGTCAATGAAACCGGCAATGAAAGCGACGAGAGCCAGAACGGCCAGGGTAGTGAGGTCAACGCTGAGTTCGAAAGGCATGGAATGGGCTTATTCGGCAGGGCGCAGAAGATGGGCTGCGGGGGGGGGGGGAAGGCGGGTATCTTACCCACATCCAATCTCTGCGGCGACCGGTCTGGGGCAATGCATTTGTAGGAGCTGCCGAAGGCTGCGATCTTTTGACTTTGCTTTTTAAAATCAAAAGATCGCAGCCTTCGGCAGCTCCTACAGGGGGAATGTTCACAGGGCCGGGGCGGTGTCACATTCAACAAAAATGTTGTCTGTGACATCGCCATCGCGGGCAAGCCCGCTCCCACATTTGAACGGTGTGAACCTACAGACCCAGATCAGACAAGCCCGGGTGATCATCCGGTCGGCGGCCCAGCGGCCAGTGGAACTTGCGGTCGCTTTCCTTGATCGGCATGTCGTTGATGCAGGCGTAACGGTTGAACATCAAGCCGTTCTCGTCGAACTCCCAGTTCTCGTTACCGTAGGAACGGAACCAGTTGCCCGAATCGTCATGCCATTCGTAGGCATACCGCACGGCAATACGGTTATCGCCATGGGCCCAGAGTTCCTTGATCAGCCGGTAGTCCAGTTCCTTGGCCCATTTACGGGTCAGAAAACCTTTGGCTTCTTCGCGGTTGTGAGCGAACTCGGCGCGGTTACGCCACTGGGTGTCCAGGGTATAGGCCAGAGACACCCGTTCCGGGTCTCGGGAGTTCCAGCCATCTTCGGCCAGGCGAACTTTTTCGATGGCCGATTCACGGGTAAACGGCGGCAATGGCGGACGAACTTCGGCAGTAGACATATCAAGTCTCCCTATCAAATTAATGTTCCAGCAAGTTGTCGGCTTATTTAAAGTGTTACAGGTCCAATAACTTTCGCGCCATGCATTGCGCATTATCGGCGGCACTGTGATCACCCATCACAAGCGCTACGGTAATGGCACCGTCGATCAGGATCAGCAGCTGTCTGGCCAGCGTCTCCGGGTCTGTTGCACCATGTTCGGTACAGAGCTCGCACAAGTAGTCGAGCAGTTTCTGTTTGTGGTCTTTGGCAACCAGGCGAACCGGGTCTTGCGCATCGCCGGTTTCGCCGCTGGTGTTAATGAATGCGCACCCGCGAAAACCTTCGGAGGCGAACCAGGTCTTGAGCACGGTAAACAGGTTGAGCAGCCGGTCGGCCGAGCTCTCGGCCTTGCCGACTTCGCTTCGGTACCAATTCATCCAGCGCACATCGCGGCGTTGCAGGGCCGCGACGGTGAGCTCCTCCTTGTTGGCGAAGTAGCGGTAGATGCTTTTTCTGGAAACGCCGGCGGTTTTCACCAGGAGATCCATGCCGGTGGCAGCGATGCCACTTTTGTAGATCAACTTTTCGGTGACGTCCAGAATGATGTCGCGTGTGTCGTTGCTAGTGATTTCGTTCATGTGGCTAACAGTAGAATGATCGTTCTCCTTGGTCAAGCAATTATTTTTGGCGCCCATAAAATTGCCTTCGCGAGCAAGCCCGCTCCCACAGGGAATGCATTTCAAATGTGGGAGCGGGCTTGCTCGCGAAGAGGCCATTACAGACAGTAACAAGACCCAAACCCTTCCATGGTGTAAGCTCTCGGGCTCTTCGGATTCGACCCTTTGCGAGCCCTATGCCGTCGCTTTTCAAACGCTCTCTGCTGCCTAAACTGCGCAGTTTTCCGCTGACCGCCGATGCCGTCACCATCCTCTCTGGCGCCGCCGAGTTCCGTCGTTGTCTGCTGGAGCAAATCGCTCAGGCAACCCGACGCATCTATATCGTCGCGCTGTACCTGCAACAGGATGAGGCCGGGCAGGAAATCCTCGATGCCCTGCATGCCGCCAAACTGGCGCGCCCGGAACTGGACGTGGTGGTGATCGTGGACTGGTTACGCGCCCAGCGCGGCTTGATCGGTGCCGGCAAGCAGCCGGGCAACGCGGCGTGGTATCAGGAAATGACCCGTACCCACGAAAGCGTTGTGCCGGTGTACGGCGTGCCGGTGCAGACCCGCGAGCTGTTCGGCGTGCTGCATTTGAAGGGCTTCGTGATCGATGATTGCGTGCTCTACAGCGGCGCGAGCCTGAACAATGTTTACCTGCATAAATTCGGCAAGTACCGCTTCGATCGTTATCACCTGTTGCAGAATCACGCGTTGGCCGATTCGATGCAGCACCTGATCCAGCATGGCCTGATCGCCTCCAAAGCGGTGCATCGCCTCGACTTGCCGAACCTGCCGACCACCCGCAGCTTGCGTCACGACATCGGCGACTTGCGCAGCCGTTTAAAGCACGCGGCATACGACACCACGGCAGGCAGCACGGTGAAGGGCGATTTATCGGTCAGTCCATTGCTCGGTGTGGGCAAGAACAACCCGTTGAGTCGGGTGATTTGCGAGCTGATCGCCAGTGCGCAACATCAGCTGACCATCTGCACGCCGTACTTCAACCTGCCGCTGGCCGTGACCCGGGAAATCAATCGGGCGCTGGCGCGGGGCGTGAAGATCGACATCATCGTCGGCGACAAAACCGCCAACGATTTCTACATCCCGCCCAGCGAACCGTTCAAGGTAATCGCGGCGCTGCCCTACCTTTACGAGATCAGCCTGCGACGCTTCGCCAAGCGCCATCAGCGCAGTATCGACAGTGGCAAGCTGAACCTGCATTTGTGGAAAGATGATGACAACACCTATCACCTGAAGGGCATGTGGATCGATCAGCGCTATACCTTGCTGACCGGCAACAACCTCAACCCGCGTGCATTCCGTCTCGACCTGGAAAACGCGTTGCTGATCGATGATCCGAAAGGCGAATTACTGGCGCCGCGTGAAAAAGAGCTGGCGGAGATTTTCCTGCACACCCACCGCATCGAGCGGTATCAGGATCTGGAAACGCTGCCGGATTATCCGGCGGGGGTTGCCAGGTTTCTTCGGCGCGTCAGTCGGGTGCGGATTGAACGGTTGCTCTATCGGATTCTGTAAACCTATACGGGGTTGTGGCCCGAGAGAACCAGGCACAGGGGTCATTAGCGGCAGAGCGTAATTTTATAGTTCCTTTCAGGGGTGCGTTTTAGGCTGACGCGCCATACATTCATGTGAAAGGAATCTAAAAAGATGCTCGCGTCTTCTGCCGCTGCCGCTGCCGCTGCCGCTGCCAGCGCCACCCGTACCATCGCATCATCTCAATCCGAACGTGATTCTCCAGCACAGACCCAGTTGTCCAGGTCGCTATCGGGCACCCAAAGCACCTCGCACCAGCTACAGCTCGTTCCATCGAACCCGGGCATGACGCGTGCCGAAGAGCGCGCGGCCAGGGTGCTCGACCTCACGAGCGGTTCAGATGTCACTGCACCGGCGGATCGAGCGCTACAAGCACTCATGCTCGGACAATTGGAGGCCAATCAAAATATTCCATTGCTTGCCACGCCAGGCAGTCTGATCGAGAGGCCATTGGATCTCTACAAACAAGCCGTGAACGACCCAAAGGTGCTTGCTTGGTTCGAAGCCAAAGGTTTGACGCTGAGCACATTGAACATTCAAGAATGCTCAATATCAGCCAATGTCACCCTTAACGGCGTGAGTACCACAGAAACGTTTACCGTATGGGATAACTCGGGATGGTGGCGGGTAGCAGCGCAAGTTCTAGCCGCCCGGCAAGTCCTTGATCCGGGAGACTTCGGTTTACCGTATGTGAATGATGATCGGAAACTTATTCCGTGTAACGTAATGCTGGATTTTTATGGGGTGGTACCGCCGGCTTCAGATGAGGAAGCCAGTGCACTTGCTAGCCGCCTGAAACTGGAGGGATGGCCTGAGATCACGACCGATGAAAAGGTCGAACTCGATAAAGAGTGTCAATGCGCCAAGGAGTCGATCAGAGAGGCGAAGGCACGAGAAACGCTGATCAATGAATTGGTTAGTTTGGTGAAGGATCAGCCGGACGACGAAGACCTCAAGTTGTCCAATAAATACAGTGAAAGTGCCGGCGACTCTCCGCTGGCGCACAAGAGCTTGGCAATTGTTCATCATTTGAATAATTTTTTCGCGCAGCCGCAAATGATTGCCCTTTCTGAGCGCGAACGCATCGACTTCAATTCACTGCCTGTCAGGATTAGTGAAAACAAAATCGAGGTCTTTGTTGACGGGTCAGAATGGTATGACCTGACGGCCCTGGTCACCCGCCAACGCCCATTGGTTGCACCGTTCAACAACTTGCTGCGCATGGTCAGGGATACGGGCAATGCGCTGTACGCTCCACTGTGCTTCGACTTTAAACAAATATTGTCTTTCAGCGGATTTGGCGCTGTGAACACCGCGGGTGAAGTCCGCAACATCATCCGATGGCTACAAGCTTCATTGCCACAGGCAACCCCACTGGGCGACTACGGTGCTGAGTTACTGGCGAACTCCCCGTCACTGGTACGACTGACTGCGGCCGAACGAGCGAAAATTAAGGCGAGCGATTTTTTGAGCGATGGCAGCTCGATTATTGATGAATTGGGCGCTGACTTGTTACCCGGCACATCCGTTGAATTCAGGCGCAACAATGCCGATGAGTTGTTGAACAAGATGTTTGCAAAAGACCAAGCCGATTCCTGGGGGCTCCAATTGCTCCAGGAACTGCACTGGTATGGTACCGGGCAAACGGCTGCGCCCGAGCACTATCAAAAATTGTTGCTGGCAGCGATCAAACTGGTCGTCGATCCTGACGCCTGCGGTAAGCCCGGAATCATCGCAGGTTACGACGTTTACCAGGCAGGAAACCTGGGGCGTGATCTCACGGTGGTACGGACAGAGATTGAACAGCACCTGATCGAACACAAGGGCGTAAGTTCTCTGTCGGCACCCCTGATTGCGCATTTGTTTCTGGCAGATGCAGCGCCAGAATTTCTCGCGCAGGATCTCAATAAGGGCATTCAGGTGGGCAATGCGGCCTGGATGGCCCTGAGCCTGGGGATCGCCATTGCTGAGGTTCTGGCTCCCGGGTGTTCACGAATCATGACCCCTGACCAGTTGATGTCGCTTGCGCTGCTTGAACCCACGACACCCGAGCAGGAACTGTTGTTCAAAAGTCTTGCCGCCGACATTTCAATTATATGGGCCGTCATGAATGGCGTTATACAACGTCGTGCAGATTGCGCTTACTCTTCCCAGGATTACGAGACAGCAGCGCAGAAATTTGCAACCCAAAGAAAGGATCTTTCTGAGGCGCTGAAAGGATTTACGCTCGAACTGCATACGCGTAGGGAGCTTGCGGCTTTAGAGCTTCGGATCGCCTTTCCAAAAACACCCAAGGCACTAACGGAGGCCGAGGCGCAAGAGCGGCCACTGCCGGCGGTAGTTCAGGTTCCCATCGAGAACATAATACTCGGGCCTCGGCAGCACGAAGAACTCGGCACAGATAATAAGGCGCCCACGAAATCGATCGTCGAGGCTTATATGGACGAGGACACTCCAGGCGATTGGGAAATGTGTGATGTGCAGATGCCAAATATGGACTTTGACTCCGGCTGGACCAAATTGCCCCTTCTAAAGGACGCTTTCAGTAACTCCGTGGATGTTTTTTTTAATGCGCGAAAACAAAGCTTTATCACCGCGACCAAATCCCTGATTGCGACCTTGCCGTTGGAAGATCGTCAGAGCCTTGAGTGTGGGGAAGTGCGGTTTTTTACGTTGCGCGAAGAAACGGGGAAGCTTAAAGAAGATGAAACATCGACGGACCGGGCAAGTTTCCGCGGTCGCCAAGGAACGCTGTTGCGCACTGAATACCAGGACGGCGAGCGGAGAAACGTTAGCTACTTCGAAGTGTTTCCTGGGCGGATGTTAATCATCAAACGCACGGATTTGCCGGAGGAGTTGCCACTAAACGGCAATATGAAAATCGAAAAGGCCCGGGTGAGTAGAGGAGGGCCGGTCAACGTTGACGTACAACGTGGAACCGAATTGCGGTTTGACTTTGATGCCTATGCAAAAGGTTTCGAACCGATAGAAGGTGCTAAGTCGAAAAAGCTGATTATCGAAGAACTGGGTGGAAGCCTTCCCGCCAGCACAGCGCAAGTGAATATCCGTGGGTCCGTGCCGAACAGTTACTTCTCACAAAGGACCTCGGACATTGTCGACAGAATCATTAACGGCAATCTTCTTCAAGGAGAGCGGGACTTTTTATTTGAAAAAGCCAAAGGCACTACCACCGCAGAAGAAAATCGGGCGTACCGGGAAAAAGTCACGAATTTCCTGTTGCAGCTCATTCCGTTCGTGGGTTGTACGGAAGATTTGCGGTCGGGGGATCGAATGCGTTTCATCAACGGTGCCTTCGGTTGTTTTACAGACCTGGTTTCCAGCCTGGGCACGGTGGCCGGGGGGGTGGGCAAACTGTCGACGGTGTTGAAGTCGATCACCCCTATCAGAGCCAAGGCCTTTGAAGTCATCAAACTTGCCGGGCAGACCACGGTTTCATTGGTTAACCCGCTGGATGGGGTTTCAGGCCTTGTCGCAGGCGGCGCAAGAACCTTGGGCGGTTTCGCCAGGCTCTGCAAGAGTGGGATGTTTACATTGGCGGGGACGGGTATTGGAAGTCTGCAGACATGTCTGGACCGTCTCAGGGGATGGTTTGGAGGTTTTGCCAGCGGAGCCGCTGGGGCCGTGCAACCCAATCGGATGAACACTTTTATCAATCAGGTCACCGGTACTGTCGACGGTTCCGAAATAACGGCCATTCGAGACAATGGAAAATGGTACGCGTTGGATAAAACCGGTAGCCCGATTGGCCGGGCACTCGATAACTTCATAGTGCTGACAGCTTAGGAGTCGTTGGAAAAACCTTGACGAGACCCCATCCGCCAAGCGGAAATCCTGCGACTGACTGTTGATGTCAGTCGCAGGCCGGTTATGTTGCCAAGGCTGCGATCTTTTGACCTTGGCTGCGCTAATATGCCCACCACTCAAACAACAACAGGGCACATCTCGCGCAATGTCGGAAAAAGACACTATCGCCATTCAACTGGTGCGTGAAGCGCTGCTGCAAAGTTGTGCCCCCGGCGTTGCCACCGAAGAGGTGTTGAACAAGGTCGGCATCGATCCTGCGCTGCTGCAAACCAGCGACGCCCGTGTTCCGGCCACTGCTTATGCGAGGCTGTGGCGCTTGTTGGCCCGGCGCGGGGACGATGAATTTTTTGGCATGGACCCGCGCAAACTCAAGGCCGGCAGCCTTGAGTTTCTGTGTCGCTGCTCCATGGCTCAGCCGACTCTGTCCGCCGGGCTGACCTCGGGCCTGAGCTTTTTGTCATTGATGCTCGAGCGTCTGCCCGCGCAACTGGTGCGTCAGCAAAGCCTGGCGGAAATCGTCCTGCTGGAGGACGACGAAGACCCGCGTCGTGCCTTCACCTATTTCACTTACTGGATGATCGTGCATGGCGTGGCCTGCTGGCTGGCAGGGCGGCGGATCCCGATCCTGGCCATCGAGTTGCGTTGTCCGGCACCGGATTTTTGTGATGATTACCGGGTGATGTTCTCCGAGAACCTGCGGTTCGACCGGCCGCGCACGCGGATGATTTTCTCGGCTGACTGCCTGGATTTGCCGATCAAGCGCAGCCCTGAAGAGCTCAAACGCTTCCTGGCCCATGCGCCGGCGAACATTCTGGTCAAATACCGCGATCCCGAGAGCCTGGCCAGTCGGATCAAACACGATCTGCGGCAACTGCCCGCCGAGCACTGGCCGGAAACCGAGGCGCTGGCGCAACAACTGTGCATGTCGGCCTCGACCCTGCGCCGGCGCCTGGCCGAAGAGGGCCAGACGTATCAGGGGCTCAAGGACAGCGTACGCAAGGAATTGGCCATCGTCTGGCTGGCCGAGCCTGCCATCAGTTTCGCCGAAATCGCCACCCGTTTGGGATTTGCCGATACCAGCTCGTTCTACAAGGCGTTTCGCAAGTGGTCGGGGTCTAATCCTGGGCATTATCGGAGTTTGATTCTTAACGAAGCCACTTGACGGAATTCGCTCCCGTAGGAGCTGCCGAAGGCTGCGATCTTTTGATCTTGATTTTGTGCGGTTCTCGATTCAGTCAGAAGATCAGAATCAAGAGATCGCAGCCTTCGGCAGCTCCTACAGGGATCATCTACAGCCGCCACATCCTTCGACCTTGGCCAAACCAGTCACCCAACTTGATAGCTTTGACCATTGTCCCGCTCCCCGCGCAGAGCGAGTATTTCCCTGTTGTTTACGGTTCCCCCAGCCTAATAAAAACACACAGGGATTCTGGCAATGCGCGATTACTTGTCTGCTACGTCACAGTTCAATTATCAGCACACCGTCGATGCCGCGCTCACCGGGTCGTTGAGCGCGCTCAACGCCTGCGTTGAGTGTTGCGACCGGCATGTCTTGCCGGGGCGCATCGCGCTGTTCTGGGAAGGCCGCGATGGCAGCAGCGCGACTTACACTTTCAGCGACTTGCAGGACAAAGCCGCGCGGTTTGCCAATTTCCTGCTGGCCCAGGGCGTGAAGAAGGGCGATAAAGTCGCCGGCCTCCTGCCTCGCAACATCGAATTGCTGATCACCGTGTTCGCCACCTGGCGCATCGGCGCGGTCTATCAGCCGCTGTTTACCGCCTTCGGCCCGAAAGCCATCGAACATCGCCTCAACAGCTCCGGCGCCGCAGTCGTAGTAACCGACGCCGTCAATCGCCCGAAACTCGCTGAAGTGGCCGACTGCCCGACCATCGTCACCGTTGGCGGCCCCAAGGGGCAGGGCATCGTGCGGGGCGATTTCAGTTTCTGGGCCGAACTGGCCAATTATTCCTGCGAGTGCGAACCGGTATTGCTGACCGGCGAAGACCCGTTCCTGCTGATGTTCACCTCGGGCACCACCGGGCCGTCAAAAGCGCTGTCGGTGCCGCTCAAGGCGATCGTCGCGTTCCAGAGCTACACCCGTGACGCGGTGGATTTGCGCCCTGAAGACGCATTCTGGAACGTCGCCGATCCGGGTTGGGCCTACGGCATCTATTTCGGCGTCACCGGACCGATGGCGATGGGGCACCCGATCACCTTTTACGATGGCCCGTTCACCCTCGAAAGCACCTGCCGGGTGATCAACAAATACGGGATCACCAACCTCACTGGCTCGCCGACGGCCTACCGCTTGCTGATTGCCGGTGGCGATGAATTCTCCCGCTCGATCAAGGGCAAGCTGCGCATCGTCAGCAGCGCCGGCGAGCCGCTGAACCCGGAAGTGATTCGCTGGTTCGCCGATAACCTCGGCGTGGTGATCCACGACCATTACGGCCAGACCGAACTGGGCATGGTGTTGTGCAATCACCATGGCCTCGATCATCCGGTGCACGTCGGCGCTGCCGGTTTCGCCTCACCGGGCCACCGCATCGTGGTGCTCGACGACGAATACAAAGAACTGGGCGTCGGCCAGCCCGGCATTCTGGCCATCGACCGCACTCAGTCGCCAATGTGCTGGTTCGGCGGCTACGAAGGCGCGCCGACCAAGGCGTTCGTCGGCAATTATTACCTGAGCGGCGACACCGTCGAGTGGAACCCGGACGGCAGCATCAGCTTCGTCGGCCGCAGCGACGACGTGATCACCACCTCCGGCTACCGCGTTGGCCCGTTCGACGTGGAAAGCGCGCTGATCGAACACCCGGCGGTGGTCGAGGCAGCGGTGATCGGCAAGCCCGATCCGGAACGCACCGAGCTGGTGAAAGCTTTCGTCGTGCTCAGCCCGCAATACCGCGCCGAACCAGCACTCGCCGAGGAGTTGCGCCAACACGTGCGCAAGCGTCTGGCGGCGCACGCGTACCCCCGTGAAATTGAATTTGTCAGCGAATTGCCCAAAACCCCGAGCGGCAAATTGCAGCGCTTTATCTTGCGCAACCAGGAAATCGCCAAGGCTCAAGAGGCCGCCGCGAAGAACGTTTCAGCTTGAATCCAAGGAAACAATGATGCAGATCGAAAACAAGGTTTTTCTCGTCACCGGCGGTGCGTCCGGCCTCGGTGCCGCCACCGCTGAAATGCTGGTAGCTGCTGGTGCCAGGGTCATGTTGGTGGATATGAACGCCGAAGCCGTCGCGGCCCAGGCTGCACGTCTGGGCGCGCAAAGCGTGGTGGCGGATATCAGCAATGAATCGGCGGCGCAAGCGGCGGTGCAGGCGACGGTCAAAGCGTTTGGCGGCCTCAATGGTCTGGTCAACTGCGCCGGTATCGTGCGTGGCGAGAAGATCCTCGGCAAGAACGGTCCTCATGCGCTGGACAGTTTTAGCCAGGTGATCAACGTCAACCTGATCGGCAGCTTCAACATGCTGCGTCTGGCGGCGGCGGCGATTGCCGAAACTGAAGCTGACGAAGACGGTGAGCGTGGGGTGATCATCAACACCGCGTCGGCCGCGGCCTTCGACGGCCAGATCGGTCAGGCCGCGTATTCGGCATCGAAAGGCGCGATCGTCAGCCTGACCTTGCCCGCCGCCCGTGAACTGGCGCGCTTCGGTATCCGCGTGATGACCATCGCCCCGGGCATTTTCGAAACGCCGATGATGGCCGGCATGACCCCGGAAGTGCGCGAGTCTCTGGCCGCTGGCGTGCCGTTCCCGCCGCGTCTGGGCAAGCCGGGCGAGTACGCCGCGCTGGTCAGGCATATCATAGAAAACAGCATGCTCAACGGCGAGGTCATCCGTCTCGACGGTGCCTTGCGCATGGCCGCCAAATAAGGAGGATTTGTCATGACACTTTCCAACGATCCGATTGTTATTGTCAGCGCCGTCCGCACCCCGATGGGCGGTTTTCAGGGCGAACTGAAAAGCCTGACCGCGCCGCAGCTGGGCGCCGCGGCGATTCGTGCTGCCGTCGAACGCGCCGGTGTCGCCCCTGAATCCGTAGAAGAAGTGCTGTTCGGCTGCGTGCTCTCCGCCGGCCTCGGCCAGGCGCCGGCGCGGCAAGCGGCACTGGGCGCCGGGCTGGATAAGTCGACCCGTTGCACGACACTGAACAAGATGTGCGGCTCGGGCATGGAAGCCACGATCCTGGCTCACGACATGCTGATCGCCGGCAGTGCCGATGTGGTCGTTGCCGGGGGCATGGAAAGCATGTCCAACGCGCCATTCCTGCTGGACCGCGCCCGCAGCGGTTACCGCATGGGCCACGGCCGGGTGCTTGATCACATGTTTCTCGACGGCCTGGAAGATGCCTACGACAAGGGGCGCCTGATGGGCACCTTTGCCGAGGATTGTGCTGAAACCAACGGCTTTACCCGTGAAGCTCAGGACGCGTTTGCCATTGCTTCGACCACCCGCGCGCAACAGGCGATCAAGGACGGCAGCTTCAACGCCGAGATCGTGCCGCTCACCGTGACCGTCGGCAAAGAGCAGGTGCTGATCAGCCATGACGAACAGCCGCCGAAAGCCAAACTGGACAAGATCGCCTCGCTGAAACCGGCGTTCCGCGATGGCGGCACTGTGACGGCGGCGAACTCCAGTTCGATCTCCGACGGCGCGGCGGCATTGGTGTTGATGCGCCGTTCCGAAGCAGAGAAACAAGGCCTGAAACCGCTGGCGGTGATTCACGGCCACGCCGCGTTTGCCGATACGCCGGGGCTGTTTCCGGTGGCACCGGTGGGCGCGATCAAGAAGCTGATGAAGAAAACCGGCTGGTCGCTGGACGAAGTCGAGTTGTTCGAAGTCAACGAAGCGTTCGCGGTGGTGAGTCTGGTGACCATGACCAAACTGGAGATTCCCCACGAGAAGATCAACGTCCACGGCGGTGCCTGTGCGTTGGGTCACCCGATTGGTGCGTCCGGCGCGCGGATCCTCGTGACCTTGCTCTCGGCCCTGCGCCAGAAAGGCCTGAAACGCGGCGTTGCAGCGATCTGCATCGGCGGCGGCGAAGCCACGGCCATGGCCGTGGAATGCCTCTACTAAGGCCCGCATGGTTTCTGTAGGAGCTGTCGAGTGAAACGAGGCTGCGATCTTTTGACTTTGCTTTTTAAAGATCAAGATCAAAAGATCGCAGCCTCGTTGCACTCGACAGCTCCTACAAGGGCAACTGTATTTTTAAGGACTTGGCATGATTCCCAATGACGAACAACTTCAGATCAGCGACGCGGCCCGGCAGTTTGCCCAGGAACGGCTGAAACCGTTCGCCGCCGAATGGGACCGCGAACATCGCTTCCCCAAGGAAGCCATCGGCGAGATGGCCGACCTGGGCTTCTTCGGCATGCTGGTGCCGGAGCAGTGGGGCGGTTGCGACACCGGTTACCTGGCTTATGCCATGGCGCTGGAAGAAATTGCTGCGGGCGATGGCGCCTGCTCGACCATCATGAGCGTGCACAACTCGGTGGGTTGCGTGCCGATCCTCAAGTTCGGCAACGACGAGCAGAAAGAACGCTTCCTCAAGCCACTGGCCAGCGGCGCGATGCTCGGTGCGTTTGCCCTGACCGAACCGCAAGCCGGTTCCGACGCCAGCAGCCTGAAAACCCGGGCTCGGCTGGATGGCGATCACTACGTGCTCAACGGCTGCAAGCAGTTCATCACTTCCGGGCAAAACGCCGGGGTGGTGATCGTGTTTGCGGTGACTGATCCGAGTGCCGGCAAACGCGGCATCACAGCGCTGATCGTACCGACCGATTCGCCAGGCTACAAAGTCGCGCGAGTCGAAGACAAACTCGGTCAGCACGCCTCCGACACCTGCCAGATCCTCTTCGAGGATGTGAAAGTCCCGGTGGCCAATCGACTGGGCGAGGAGGGCGAAGGCTACAAGATCGCCTTGGCCAACCTCGAAGGCGGCCGTGTCGGCATCGCCTCACAATCGGTGGGCATGGCCCGCGCCGCGTTCGAAGCGGCCCGCGACTATGCTCGTGAACGCGAGAGCTTCGGCAAGCCGATCATCGAACACCAGGCGGTGGCCTTCCGGCTGGCGGACATGGCCACCCAGATCGCCGTCGCCCGGCAGATGGTGCATTACGCGGCGGCATTGCGCGACAGCGGCAAACCGGCGCTGGTCGAAGCGTCCATGGCCAAGCTGTTCGCTTCGGAAATGGCCGAGAAGGTTTGCTCCTCGGCGTTGCAAACCCTTGGCGGTTACGGTTACCTGAACGACTTCCCGCTGGAGCGGATCTACCGCGACGTGCGGGTGTGCCAGATCTACGAAGGCACCAGCGATATTCAGCGCATGGTCATTTCGCGCAATCTTTGAGAAGGAACCGCTGTAGGAGCTGCCGAAGGCTGCGATCTTTTGATCTTGTTTTTGTGTCGCACTTGATGACGCCAGAAGAGCAAGATCAAAAGATCGCAGCCTTCGGCAGCTGCTACGGGGGATCGAGTGTTTATCAGGAGTCATATATGAACTACGAAACGATTTTGCTGGAAACCCAAGGCCGCGTCGGCCTGATTACCCTCAACCGTCCGCAAGCCTTGAACGCGTTGAATGCGCAAATTGTCAGCGAACTGAACCATGCCCTCGATGGCCTGGAAGCCGATTCGAACATCGGTTGCATCGTGCTGACCGGCTCGAAAAAAGCCTTCGCCGCCGGTGCCGACATCAAGGAAATGGCCGAGCTGACCTATCCGCAGATTTATCTCGACGACTTGTTCAGCGACAGCGATCGGGTGGCCAACCGCCGCAAGCCGATCATCGCCGCAGTCAACGGTTTCGCCTTGGGCGGTGGTTGTGAACTGGCGTTGATGTGCGACTTCATTCTGGCGGGCGACAACGCCAAATTCGGTCAGCCGGAAATCAACCTCGGCGTGCTGCCGGGCATGGGCGGCACTCAGCGTCTGACTCGCGCAGTGGGCAAGGCCAAGGCCATGGAAATGTGCCTGAGCGGACGTTTGATCGATGCCGTAGAAGCAGAGCGTTGCGGCATTGTTGCGCGGATCGTGCCGGCGGATGAGTTATTGGAAGAAGCCCTGAAAGTCGCGGCACTGATTGCCAAGAAGTCGCTGCCGATTGCGATGATGGTCAAGGAAAGCGTCAACCGCGCCTTTGAAGTCAGCCTGTCGGAAGGCGTGCGTTTTGAGCGTCGGGTGTTCCATGCGGCGTTTGCCACGCAGGATCAAAAGGAAGGGATGGCGGCGTTTATTGGCAAGCGTGAGGCGCAGTTCCTGGGTAAGTGATGTAGCGTTCTCACGGACGCCTTCGCGAGCAAGCCCGCTCCCACATTAGTCCTGCGGTGTACACAGCATTTGTGAACACCCAAGATCAAATGTGGGAGCGGGCTTGCTCGCGAAGCTTTTTAGGTGTCACACCAGATAATTTTTCAACTCCCGGGCAATCACCATCCGCTGTATCTCGCTCGACCCTTCATAAATCTGCGTGATCCGCGCATCCCGGTAGTAACGCTCCACCGGGTAGTCTTCCAGATACCCATACCCGCCATGAATCTGTATCGCCGACGAGCAGACCTTCTCGGCCATTTCCGAGGCAAACAGCTTGGCCTGTGAAGCCTCCGACAGACACGGTTTGCCAGCACTGCGCAAGCGCGCGGCGTGCAGGATCAGCAAGCGTGCGGCGTTCAGTCGGGTGTGCATGTCGGCCAGCATATTGGCGATGCTCTGGTGCTCGATGATCGGCTTGTCGAACTGCACCCGATCCCGTGCATAAGCCAGCGCCGCTTCGAACGCTGCCCGGGCGATGCCCAAGGCTTGCGCAGCAATGCCGATGCGGCCGCCTTCGAGGTTGGAGAGGGCGATGGCCAGTCCTTTGCCACGTTCGCCCAGCAGATTGGCCTCGGGAACGGTGCAATTGTTCAGGGTCACGGCGCAGGTATCGGAAGCGCGGATGCCCATCTTGTGTTCACTGCGGTCGACGATGAAACCCGCGGTTTCGGTCGGCACCAGGAACGCCGAAATGCCGCGCTTGCCCAGCTCCGGATCGGTCACGGCAAACACAATCGCCAGTTTCGCCCGTTTGCCGTTGCTGACGAATTGCTTGGCGCCGTTGATCACCCACTGGCCGTCGCGCAATTCGGCGCGGGTGCGCAGGTTATGCGCTTCGGACCCGGCCTGGGGTTCGGTGAGGCAGAAGCAGCCGATGGCCTGGCCGCTGGCAAGATCCGGCAACCATTGCTGTTTCTGTTCTTCGGTGCCGTAGTTGAGCACCGGCCCGCAGCCCACGGAATTGTGGATGCTCATCAGCGCACCGGTGGCGCCGTCACCGGCGGAAATCTCTTCCACCGCCAAGGCGTAGGCGACGTAGTCGACATAAGTGCCACCCCATTCCTCGGGCACCACCATGCCCAGCAGACCCAGTTCACCCATCTTCGCCACCAGACCATCATCGATCCAGCCGGCCTTTTCCCAGGCTTGTGCATGGGGCGCGATTTCGCCACGGGCAAAATCCCGGGCCATGTCGCGGATCATCACTTGCTCTTCGCTCAATTCGATATCGTGCATGGCTCAGCTCCAGCTTGGGTCGAACCCGGTGAAAAAACTCGCCACGTGCTCGGCATCCAGCGCCTGCAAGGTCGGCGGGTTCCAGCGCGGATTCTTGTCTTTATCGATCAACAAGGCGCGCACGCCTTCGATCAGGTCGCCGCGTTCGAACCACTGACGATCCAGATGCAGTTCGAGGGCGAAGCACTGTTCCAGGCTCAGGTGCCGACCGCGCCGCAGCATTTCCAGGGTCACGCCCATGGCCAGCGGTGAACGGCTTTCCAGCAGGTCGGCGGTGGCCGTGGCCCACTCGTGGCTATCGGCGAAGGTCACTGCACGCAGTTGTTCCACCATACTCGGCACATCGGGCAGGGCGAAGAAGTGATCGATGGCCGGCCGCAACGCCGCCAGGGGCGCTACCGGCAGTTGCTGTACGGCGAGTTTCGCCAGCACACCTTGCAGGTCCTTGAGCGGCGTGTCGTGCCATTGGAGGTGATCGAGTTGCTCGTCCAGCGCGCCCAGGCTGGCGCTTTCCAGGTACCAGTCAGCCAGGCCGCAATAGAGCGCATCGGCGGCACGAATCTGCACGCCGCTGACCCCGAGATAAATGCCCAGCTCACCGGGGATGCGCGGCAAGAAGTAACTGCCGCCAACGTCCGGAAAATAACCGATGGCCACTTCCGGCATCGCCAGGCGGCTGCGTTCGGTGACCACCCGCAAATCGGCGCCTTGCACCAGCCCCATGCCACCGCCCAGCACAAAGCCGTCCATCAAGGCCAGGACCGGTTTGCGATAGTGATGGAGGGCGAGGTCAAGGGCGTATTCCTCGACGAAGAAGTCTTCGTGCAGGGTGTCGCCGTTTTTGAAACTGTCATACAGCGAGCGGATATCGCCGCCGGCACAGAACGCTTTCTCACCAGCGCCGCGCAACATTACCGCATGTACTTGCGGATCCTGTGCCCAGGCATCGAGCTGCTGTTGCAGGCTGCGCACCATGTCCAGGGTAATGGCGTTGAGGCCGGCGGGGCGATTGAGGGTCAGGTGACCGATGTGATTGCGAACCTCGGCCAACACTTCGTTTTGCGTGGCATCCATGGACTGTGTTGTCGGGGATGAAACCTGAGCAGTCATCACTAACTCCCTGCTTTTATTGTTCTTTATAGAGAAGCTCGCGCGCGAGCGATGGAGGATCGTAACAGTGCAAATTTGTGATGTACAACCGGCATATGTGCAGGGTTAGTTTGCGTTTGTGCCTTAAAGCAAGATCAAAAGATCGCAGCCTTCGGCAGCTCCTACGGGATTGGTGTTCATGCGCAAAATTGCGGTGCACATGGACCACGTAGGAGCTGCCGAAGGCTGCGATCTTTTGATCTTCACCGCTTGTTGGCAAATACATCTCCGATACTGCGCCGCCTGGCATGCAACTCGCTGGCATGGATCAACTGCTCGAGGTCCTCGGGGGTGACGTCGTAGAAGGCCTCCATGTCGGCTAGGGCCAGTTTCAGATCCGCGGCGGTGATCGCCTGACTGTCGGGGACGGGCATCATCGGCGCCGGTTCAGCGGGACGTTTGGGGTAACGAATGCGCGTCAGATTGTTGTACGCCAATGCGCTGAGCAGCATCGTCGAAGCGCTGAGCATCACCGGGCCGAGGGCTTTCCACTCCAGGGCGATGGTCGCCGGGTCTGCTATCACCATAAGCAACGCCAAGGCACCGGCCGGTGGGTGCAGGCAACGCAGCCAGCACATCAGAATCAACGCCATGCCCGCCGCCAGGCAAGCGCTGCCGAGGGTGCGTCCGAGCACATGAGCCACCAGCAGCGAGACCACTCCCGCGCAAAGGTAACCGCCAAGAATCGACCACGGCTGGGCAAGCGCGCCCGAGGACACAGCGAACAACAGCACCGCCGAGGCGCCAAGTGGCCCGATCAGATGCAGCGCCACTTGCATGCCGAATACCTGACTGCAGAGCCAGACGCTGAACATCGTGCCCAGTGACATACCGATGGCGGCGCGGCTCCATTCTGAAGGGCGGGTGTTGATGGCGGCAGGTAACCAGCGAGCGAACATGAGGCAAACGGTCCATAAAAAATCGAGGCAAAAAAAAGGCTTAGCTGGGATACCCAGAAAGCCCTTGAAGTAGTTCCAACTATTGGGGGAGGAACGGCGCACAGTGTGCCGATCATTCCTTATGCTGACAAATTCATATTAATGCTGCTTCAGTGCATTATTTTTGCGGTATTGCCACGCGTCGACCGCTCATGAAGCACAGCAAACCGCCCATCGCCGTCAACGCGCTCAGAGCATAAAACATGGTGGGCGCGGGCGTGTGCAGCAGCAGATAGCCACAGATCACCGGGCTCAGCGCCCCACCGAGGGCCGCGAGATTCTGCGCGCCGTAGTAGCTGCCGCGCAGTTCTTCCGGGGCCAGGGTGTCGACGAACAGAAATTCGGCCGGGTAAATGATCATTTCGCCAAGCGTGAAGATGAACATCGCCACGCACCAGCTCACCAGGCTGTCAGCCAGGCTGAAACCGATCAACCCGAGGATAAACAGGCTGGTGCCGCCAGCAATCCAGTAACGCAGTTGTTCGCGTTTGAGGAACCGGCCGATCTGGTATTGCAGCAGGATCACGCTGATGGCGTTGCAGGCGAGCAGGGCAGCCATGGTTTCCAGGGCGCGTTTGGTGTCTTGGGTGACTAGCAGGTATTGCGACAGATACAGGGTGAAACGACCGTGCACCACGGTGCTGAGCAGGCAGCCGCAAGTGAACATGATCAGTGTGCGGTCGTTCTTCAGGGTGATCAGGGTTTTGAGGAAACTCTGGGGCTGGCCGATGGCGGGTGTCTCGGCCGGGTCTTTGGGAATCCCGCTCATCAGGAAAATACTGAAGAATGCGATGCCGCCGGCGATCAGGAACGGCGCAAGCGGCTGCACCCCGGCGATCACCACGCCGAGCATCGGGCCGGTGGCGTAGCCGATATTGGTCAGGGTGTAGCGCAGTGAAAAAGCCTTGGCGCGCTGGCCCACGGGCAGGTTTTCGCTGAGGATTGCCTTGGACCCGATCAGGAACAGCGCCGAAGCAGTTTCGGTGAGCACCAGGGTGGCGGTGGTCAGGTAGAGGTTTTCGGCGAAGGTCAGCAACACGAAACCGATGGCGCTGGAGAGCATGGTCAGAATCAGCAGCCGACGTTTTTCGAGGCGGTCGATGATGTAACCGCCGTAAAGCGCGAGCAGCGTGGCGATGAACACCGCGATACCCAACAACAGGCCGACGTCCTGTTGGTTGAGGCCGAGTTTGTTGCTCAGAAACAGGGTGAGCAACGGGCTGGTAATGGCGCGGCTGACGACGATGGTCAGCGAAACGATCATCAAGCGGCGGATAACGAGGGAGTAAGTGGCCACGGTGGGCAAATGTCCTTATTTCAGATTCTGCGGTGTTCGCCGGGATATCGAGTCGCTGCCATTCGCGAGCAAGCCCGCTCCCACATTAAAACTGTGCCGATCACAAAATGTGTGATCAACCCGATCAACTGTGGGAGCGGGCTTGCTCGCGAAGAGGCCGGACCAGGCAACACACTATTCAACTCAGCCACCGATCAAGGGCGCGAACCGATTCCAGCTCTTCCAGCCGCCACAACTGCTCAAGCAACCCTTTCGCCTGCTCCTGCGGCATCACCCGCCCCGCCAGACTGAAAAACTTCTCCTCCAGCGCCTCATCACTCAGCGGATTGCCCGGCGCACCCAACGGCACCTCAACACACAGGCTCGCTTGCCGACCGTCCACGGTCTGCACGCTAACCACAGGCTCGCCATCCTCCGACAGTAGCGGGTCTACTTCAAGGCGAATGCGCGACATCCAGTAAGCAATTCGCGGGTGGCGACGCTTTTCGTCATCGTAGGCTTCCAACCGGCAATGCCCATGGACCAACCGCTCCATCCGCATCACCCCACTGTAGGAGCTGCCGAAGGCTGCGATCTCCTGATCTTTCATACGCCGTAATCCCGATAATGACGTTCGTACACGGCCGCCGGATGATCCTCGGCCACGGGCGCTGCCGATTCAGCCCACCATTGAGCGACCTCGGCACCGGTGGCAATCCACACGTCGTCATGCTGTTGGATGCTTTGCAGCAATTGACGCAATATGCCGATCCGCCCGGGCGTGGCGATGATTTCCGGGTGCAGTCGCAGCACGTAACACAGCCCGAAGCGGTGAAACCCGGCGAAGTCCATTTGCAGATTGCCCCGCGTGTGGCTGTAAGAGGCGATCCGCGATTGTGCCGGCGGCACCGCCGGGCTGAGGTTGAAGGCGAAGTAGGGTTCGTCTTCCAGTTCGTAGTGCAACGGCAGCTCGATCACTTCGGGGGCCGTCGGATGAGCGAAGGGCAAATCATCGCCGCGCCATGACGAATCCCAGCGGATGCCATGTCCCCTTAACGCTTCAATGAATCCGGGCGCACCGTTGCCGGCCGGGATACGAAAGCCTGTGGGAAGCTGACCGGTCAGCGCGCTCAAGGCCGCGCAACCCTTGGCGACCTCTGCACTTTGCTCGGCCAGCGTCAGGTTGTCGTAGTTTTGATGGCGATACCCGGCGCAGGCAATCTCATGCCCGCCAGCCTGGATCGCTCGGATGTGCTGCGGGTTTTCCTCGGCGACGATGCCGGGAATGAACCAACTGCTGGAAACGCCCAGCTCTTCGAGAAGCTTGAGCAACCGCTCGACGCCGCGTTGGGTGCCGTAGCGCCACACCGATAAAGTCTTGTCGCGCCCGGCGACTTCCGGCGCCTGGGTGAGGATGCCGTGGATGTCGTTGTAATCGACGGTCAGCACCACGGCGCAGCGGTAGCCGTTGGGCCAGACGATGGAATCAGCCATGGTGATGCTCCTTCAGCCACCAGTGGGCGATGTCGCGGCAGGTGGCGAACCAGACGTCCTCGCGTTGGCGCATGTGTTCCAAGAGTTTTTCCAGAAGCAGGATGCGCCCCGGTTTGCCGATGATCTTGGGATGGAACAGGGTGGTCAGGCACAACCCTTCATCCATGGCACCGTCGACTCGCGACACCAGTTGTCCAGGGTCAGTTCGTAGCTCGCCGTGCGGTCCAGTCCCGATGGAAAGTCCGGCGCGCGGGTGTAGGCGAGGGAGGCGTAGTCGTCCATTTCCCAGCGGCCGGGGATTTCCACCAGCGGCGTATCGAAGCCCGGCACGTTGACCAGATACGGCCGATCATCGCCGCGCATGCTGCTGGAATAAGTCACGCCGGCTTCCACCAGCATGGCCGGTGTTTCGGCTCGCCAGTCGCCGGATGGTGTGCGGAAACCTTCGGCGCGGATGTTCAGATGCTTCCAGAAGACCTCGCGGGATTTGTGCATCACGTCCTTTTGCTGGTCCAGCGTCAGGGCGTAAAAGGATTCATGTTTGTAACCGTGGTAAGCCACCTCATGCCCGCGCTCGACGATTGCCTGGCACTGTTTCGGCCAGTTCTCTACGACCCAGGCCGGGACGAAGAACGTGGTCGGGATTTGGAACTCATCCAGTAAATCGAGAATCCGCGGCAGCGCCCGATAGGGGCCATAACCACCGAAACCGAAATACTCGGGCTTGCGCCAGATCGAGCCGTTGAGCATTGCATCGCCGGTCGGGCCATCGAGGTCGAAGGCCAGAGCGAGACAGGCTGTGTGCTGGTCGGGCCAGGTCGGCTGGGGTGAGGAGGACATGTGGTGCTCCAACTATTTATAAGTAAACGCCGAACCCTGTGGGAGCGGGCTTGCTCGCGAAGAGGGCGGTACATTCAACATCTTTGTCTCCTGACAGACCGCCTTCGCGGGCAAGCCCGCTCCCACAGGTTTTTCGGTTGGCCACAAAATTGTGATCAACCCAGAGTTAGTGTGGGCGGGGTTTGCTCGCGATGAGGTTGGCACATTCAACATCTTTGTCTCCTGACAGACCGCCTTCGCGGGCAAGCCCGCTCCCACAGGTTTTTCGGTTGGCCACAAAATTGTGATCAACCCAGAATTAGTGTGGGCGGGCTTGCTCGCGATGAGGTTGGCACATTCAACATCTTTGTCTCCTGACAGACCGCCTTCGCGGGCAAGCCCGCTCCCACAGGTTTTTCGGTTGGCCACAAAATTGTGATCAACCCAGAGTTAGTGTGGGCGGGCTTGCTCGCGATGAGGTTGGCACATTCAACATCTTTGTCTCCTGACAGACCGCCTTCGCGGGCAAGCCCGCTCCCACAGGTTTTTCGGTTGGCCACAAAATTGTGATCAACCCAGAGTTAGTGTGGGAGCGGGCTTGCTCGCGAAGAGGCCGGTACATTCAACACCTATGTCATCTGACAGGCCGCTATCGCGAGCAGGCTCACTCCTACGGGGCAAGCATTACTTGCCGGCGTTAATGGTCACAGTTTTGATCGCGCCCAGTTCCAGGTCCCACTTCTTCAGGATCGCCTGGTAGCTGCCGTCATCGACCAGGCTCTGCATCGCCACTTTCACCGCTTCACTCAGCTCAGGCTTTTTCTTGCTCACACCCAGCCCGGTGAATTGCTTGGAAATTGGCAGGCCCACGGTTTTGTACATGTCCTTTTCCTGGGTCTTGAGGTACGGCAGGGTTTCGCTGCCCTGCATGGCCGCGTCGATACGGCTTTGACGCAGTTGCGCGCGGGCGTCCGCCGAGCCTTCGGTGCCGATCACGTTGATCGCGGGCTTGCCGGCGGCTTCGCAGTTGGCCTTGCTCCACTCGGAGATTTCCGTCGGGAAGGTCGTACGTCGGCTGGTGCCGACTTTCTTGCCGCACAGATCAATGATCTCGTTGGAGTCCTTGTTTTTCTGCAAGGTGTAGAACTGCGGGCCGCTGGTGAAGTAGTCGACGAAGGTCACGCTGGCCTGACGCTCGGCGGTGTCGGTCATGCCCGACATCACCATGTCGACGCGGTCGGTGGTCAGCGCGTTGATCATTTGCTCGAAGCCGGTTTCCTGCCATTTGATCTTCACGCCCAAACGTTCGGCCAGGGCGTTGCCCAGGTCAACGTCGAGCCCTGTGAGGGTATTGGTGGCCGGGTCCTTGAAATCCATTGGCGGGTAGTTCGGCATGATTGCCACAACGACCTCGCCCTTGGCCTTGATGCTGGCCGGTAGCTCGGCGGCCCAGGTGAAGCTGGAAGCCATAACGCCTGCGAGTACTGCTGGGATAACTATGTTCTTCATGGTCGTTCTCTTATGAGTGTTATTACGCAGCTCTTGGTTTACGAGGCTGGCGCTTAGGTTCGAACGGCAGAAATGAAGCTTTGGGTGCGTGGGTTTTGCGGACTTATTAGTATTTCTTCGGGGCTTCCAGCCTCCACGATCTGTCCTTCGTCCATGAACACCATGCGGTTGGAAACCTCGCGAGCGAAGCCCAACTCATGGGTGACAACGATCATGGTCATGCCGGTCTGCGCCAGGTCGCGCATCACCGACAGCACCTCACCGACCAGTTCCGGGTCGAGTGCCGAAGTGGGTTCATCGAACAGCATCAGCTTGGGGCGCATGGCCAACGCGCGGGCAATCGCCACCCGTTGTTGCTGACCGCCCGACAACTCGATCGGGTAGCTGTTGCGCTTGTCGGCCAGGCCGACGCGAGCGAGCAATTCCAAGGCTTCTTCGTGCGCTTCTTTGGGCGAACGCTTGAGCACCTGGCACGGCCCTTCGATGATGTTTTGCAGCACAGTCATGTGCGGGAACAGATTGAAGCGCTGGAACACCATGCCGGTGGCCAGGCGCTGACGGGCGATCTGCGACTCATTGAGTTCGTGCAGTTTGTTGCCGGCGATGCGGTAACCCACCAGCTCGCCGTCGACCCACAGGCCGCCCTTGTCGATTTTTTCCAGCTGATTGACGCACCGCAGCAGCGTGCTCTTGCCGGAGCCAGACGGGCCGATGATGCACAGCACTTCGCCTTGCTCGACCTCGATGTTGATGTCCTTGAGCGCGTGGAAATGGTCGTAGTACTTGTTCAGGCTCACGGCCTTGACGATGCTTCTCATGTTGAACTCCTCAAGAACGCTTGCCGGCGCCGCGAGCGAAACGACGCTCCAGACGGCTTTGACCAAACGACAGCACGGTGACGGTGGCCAGGTACCAGATACCGGCGACGATCAGCAGCTCCATCACGCGGGCGTTGGCGTAGTAGATGTTCTGGGCGTTGTAGAGCAGTTCCGAATACTGGATGACACTCGCCAGGGAGGTCATTTTCACCATGCCGATGAACTCGTTGCCCACCGGCGGAATGATGATCCGCATGGCCTGGGGCAGGATGATCCGGCGCAAGGCTTGCAGGCGCGGCATGCCGATCGATTTGGCGGCTTCGTACTGCCCGGTGTCCACCGAGAGCAGGCCGGCACGCACCACTTCGGCGGTGTAGGCGCCCTGGTTGATGCTCAAGCCGAGGAGGGCGGCGGCGAAGGGCGTCATCAGGCTTACGGTGTCCATTTCGAACAGGCCGGGGATGCCGATGGTGGGAAAAATCAGCGCCAGGTTGAACCACAGCAGCAGCTGCAGAATCAGCGGCGTGCCGCGAAACAGCCAGGTGTAGGTCAGCGCCACATAGCGCAGGATCGGGTTGGCCGACATGCGCATGATCGCCGTGATCACCCCGAACACGATGCCCAGCGCCATCGCCAGCACCGCCATGACGATGGTGTTGAGCAAGCCCCACATAATGGCCTGTGAGGTAAGGAACTGGCCGATGTATGACCATTCGATCTTGCCTTCGGCGAAGGCCCGTACCAGACCGACAATCGCAATCACGATCACCGTGGCGAAGAAAATCCGCCCGTAATAACGCCGTGGCACATGCTGGTACTGCGTGATATCGAACTGGTTTTCCGCCAGTTTGCGCTCCGCCTGGAGTCGTTCTGCCTGAGTCTGGCTCATGTTGTTTCTCCGTACACTTGGTAATTCAGGCCAACCACAATCCCCTGTGGGAGCGGGCTTGCTCGCGAATGCGGTGTGTCATTCAACATGAATGGCGACTGACACGGCCCCTTCGCGAGCAAGCCCGCTCCCACAGGTTTTGCGCTCTGACTTAAAGACGAAATCCCTGATAGTTCTCGGTCCATTGCTGCTGCGCCGCAAGGGCAGTTTTCAGTCGGCCGATCTGCTCGCGCACCTGTTGCGGCGCGGTGCCGCCCCAGCCGCTGCGGGCGGCGATGGCGGCTTCCAGCGTCAGGCTGTCGCGCACTTCAGGTTTGAGGCGCGAATCGATCTCGGCCAGCAGCGCCGGGGATGCTTCCCACAATTCGATCTCATGTTTCTCACAGGCCTGGACCAGTGCGCCGGTGATTTCGTGAGCTTCCTTGAACGGCACGCCCCGCACTGCCAGCCAGTCAGCCACTTCGGTAGCGAGGGTGAAACCCAGCGGGGCCTGACGCCGAAGTTCTTCGACGTTGACCTTCATCGTCGCGACCATTCCAGCCATCGCCGGCAGTACCAGCAGCAGGGTGTCGACGCTGTCCAGCACGCCATTTTTGTCTTCACTCAAGTCGCGGTTGTAGGACAGCGGCAGGGATTTGAGGGTCGACAGCAAACCGGTCAGGTTACCGATCAGGCGACCGGCCTTGCCCCGAGCCAGTTCGGCGATGTCCGGGTTTTTCTTCTGCGGCATGATCGAACTGCCGGTGGCGTAGGCATCGTCCAGCGCGACCCAGCGAAATTGCCGCGACGACCACAGGCAGAACTCTTCGGCGAGGCGGGAAATGTTGATCCCCAGCATGCTGGCGATAAACAGGAACTCGGCAACGTGATCGCGGCTGGCCACGGCGTCGATGGAGTTTTCGCAAACACCGCTGTAGCCCATTTCCCTGGCCGACTGCTGCGGCAGGCGCGCGATGGCGGAACCGGCCATGGCCGCCGCGCCGAGTGGCGACAGCGAGGTGCGCACATCCCAATCCACCAGACGCTGCACATCGCGCAGCATCGATTGGGCGTGGGCCAGCAAGTGGTGGGCGAAGACGATCGGCTGGGCCTGTTGCAAGTGGGTGAACCCAGGACAGATGCTCTCGATGTGTTGCTCGGCCTGATCCACTAACGCTTGTTGCAAGGTCAGCACTTCAACGGCCAGGGTCCGCACGTGATCACGCAGGAACAGGCGCAGGTCATTGGCGGTCTGGTCGTTGCGCGAGCGGCCGGCGCGTAGCTTGCCGCCCAGGGCGCCGAGGCGTTCGGTCAGCAGGCGTTCGATGAACGTGTGGACGTCTTCGTCATCCAGCGTCGGTGCGATGCTGCCGGCACGGAAGTCATCACCGATACGCTCCAGGGCGTCGAGCATGGTCTGGGTTTCCTGCTCGCTCAGAAGCCCTGCGCGCTGCAATTCCCGGGCATGCGCCTTGGAACCGGCGAGGTCATACGGGGTGAGGCGAAAGTAGCGCTCGGGGCAACGGGACAGGGCCGCCAGGGCCTCGGACGGGCCGCTCTTGAAGCGGGCACCCCAGAGACGGTCGGTGGATTGAGACATTGTTGTTTTCCTCGTCGTAGAGCGAATTGAAATCGGTATGCCGTCAGATCGAAGCGATATCTCATGTAGGAGCTGCCGAAGGCTGCGATCTTTTGATCTTGGTTGACCCATAAAAGATCAAGATCAAAAGATCGCAGCCTGCGGCAGCTCCTACGTTGAAGTGTCAGTTTTTAATAGTTCAAAATCAGTGAGTTGGCACTGATCGGCGGGATTTATAAACGGTTGCCAAGCTTTGTTTTCTGTGTTCATTATTATTAGCCAGCACTGTTTTTGTTGTTGGACACAGAGTGTTGAATAGGGCGCCAGAGGTAAATAAGCATTATGGAAACCCCACTTTCCAATTCCGGAAACCCGCCGCCAAAAACGGTACATCGGGCACCGCTGACCCTCAGCGGTCTGGATTTCAAACTGCTCAAAGTGTTCAAGGCCGTGGTCGAGGCGGGTGGCTTCAGCGCGGCGCAGAATGAGCTGAATGTGGGCCTGGCGGCCATCAGCAAACAGATCTCCGACCTCGAGATTCGCATCGGCATGCGCCTGTGTACCCGAGGGCGGGAAGGTTTTCACCTGACCGAAGAAGGGCGTCTGGTGTACCAGGCGTCGATCGATCTGTTTGCCTCGGTCGATAACTTTCGTGACCGGCTTAGTTCGGCGCAGAATGAACTTATTGGCGACCTTGGGGTGGGTGTTATTGATAATACGATCACCGACGATAGTTCACCGCTAGTTGCGGCGCTTAGAAAGCTGAATGAAGAGTCGCCGAAAGTAAGGCTTCAACTTCAGGCGTCTCAGTTAGATGAGGTGGAAAGAGGCGTAGTCGAAGGGCGGTTAGTAGCCGGGATTGTGCCGGTTTATCAGAAACGAGAAGAGTTCGATTACTTCCCGCTTTATGAAGAACACTCTTACGTGTATTGCGCTGTCGGCCATCCGCTGTTCTCGGTGCCGGAGGCGGAGATGGGCAGGAATGTGCTGCAGGATCACGAGTGCATCAACCACCGTTACGCGATCCATCGAGACAAACTGAATTTTGCCCGCTACGACAGCTTTTCCGCATCGGCCACTCAGGTTGAAGCCGTAGCGCTGCTGGTCAAGACCGGCCGTTTTGTGGGTTTCCTGCCCAGGCATTACGCCGCAAATCTGGTGGCTCAGGGGCAGTTTCGGGCGGTGCGGCCGGACCTGATCAATATCGTCACGCCGTTCAATCTGATCCTGCGCCACAACACCGTGCGCAGTCCGCTGGTGAAGGCGTTTGCCCAAGCGTTGGGGGTGGATTTGAAAGCGTCGGTTTGACCCCAAGCGCAAGTGTTCAAGCATGGCTAACAATAACCAACAGACAATACTTCTATGTAGAAACTGCCGCAGACTGCGATCTGTTGATCTTGATCTTCGGCAACTTCGAAGCCGCCAAAAGATCGCAGCCTTCGGCGACGCCTACAAGCATGCGTACACCGAGCTTTGTGTAGGAGCTGCCGCAGGCTGCGATCTTTTGATCTTGATTTTCGGCAACTTTGAAGCCGCCAAAAGATCGCAGCCTTCGGCAGCTCCTACAAGGATGGGCCGGGAGATGGGCGCGTCACGCCACGACCGAGGCCGCTGGCCATTGCTGATGGGGAATCGGCAGGTTGCGCGATTCGCCACGGCCCATCGGGAAGTACAGAAAACCACTGCGGGCCAGGCGTTCGGCGTCGTACAGGTTGCGCCCGTCGAAGATCACCGGAGCGTTGAGCCGTTGCTGGATCAGATCGAAGTCGGGGGCCTTGAACTGCTGCCATTCGGTGCAGATGATCAGTGCGTCCGCACCCGCGAGCACCGATTCCGGCGTGCCCATGAGCATCAGCTTCGATTGGTCAGGATAGAGGAGTTGGGTTTCCTGCATGGCCTGCGGGTCGAACGCCCGCACATGAGCCCCGGCCGCCCATAGCGATTCCAGCAGCACCCGGCTCGGCGCATCGCGCATGTCATCGGTGTTGGGCTTGAAGGCCAGGCCCCACAGGGCGAAGGTTCTGCCGCGCAAGTCGCCCTTGTAGAAGGCGTTGATGCGTTCAAACAGTTTGTGTTTCTGCCGCTGGTTGATCGCTTCCACCGCTTGCAGCAGGTCGCTGGAGCAATGAGCCGCTTTGGCACTGTGAATCAGCGCACGCATGTCCTTGGGGAAACACGAGCCACCGTATCCGCAGCCGGGATAGATGAAGTGATAACCGATGCGTGAATCGGCGCCGATGCCCAGCCGCACCGATTCGATGTCGGCACCCAGGTGTTCGGCCAGCTCGGCGATCTGGTTGATGAAACTGATCTTGGTCGCCAGCATGCAGTTGGCGGCGTATTTGGTCAGCTCGGCGCTGCGCAGGTCCATGAACATGATGCGGTCATGGTTGCGATTGAATGGGGCGTAGAGATCGCGCATCACATCGCGCACGTCATCGCGTTCACAGCCGATGATGATGCGGTCCGGGCGCCGGCAATCGGCCACGGCCGACCCTTCCTTGAGAAACTCGGGGTTGGAGACGATATCGAACTGCAGCAGCCGACCGACCTTGAGCAGGCACTTTTCGATATGCGCGCGCAGCGTATCGCCCGTGCCCACCGGCACCGTGGATTTCTCCACCAGAATCACCGGTTGTTCACGATGACGCGCCACCGCTTCACCCACCGACAGCACGTGGCGCAGGTCCGCTGAACCATCGTCCCTGGACGGCGTGCCGACGGCAATGAACAGCACCTGGCCATGTTGCACCGCGAATTTTTCGTCGGTGGTGAACTGCAGCCGTTTGGCTTCCAGGCTTTCGCGCACCAGGCTGGCCAGCCCCGGTTCGAAGATGCTGACGTGGCCTTGTTGCAGCAACGCGACTTTATTCTCGTCAATGTCCATGCACACCACGTCGTGGCCGACTTCAGCCAGGACGGCAGCTTGCACCAGGCCGACATAACCGCTACCAAATACGCTGATTTTCATGGAGCTCTCCTGATTGTGGGCGCGTGAGCAGGTCGAGAGTTGATGGTGATGACACCGAGGATGACCAACGCCACCCCCAGGGTTTTCGAAAGGCTGAAGGATTCGTTGAACAGCGGCAGGCTGGCGGCCAGCACATACACCAGCGCGTAGCTGATGCTCAGCAGCGAATACGCCCGCCCCAGAGGCAAATCGCGCAGGGCGGCGAGCCAGGTGAGCATCGACACGGCATAGGCGAGAATGGCGGCCAGCACGACGACTACGGCGAACACATCGACGCTGCCGTTGCTCAAGGCGGATATCAACTGTTCGGGATGGGGCAAACGGGTCATGCTCCAGCGCATGCCCAACTGTGCGGCGCTACCCAGCAGCACGCTGCCCAGGGCGAAGGCAAGTCCGCGACGCAGACTCACGCGTGTTGCCCCAGCAGCGCTACGCCAGCGATTACCAGCGCCACGCCCAGCCAGTGACGGCGGTCGATGGTTTCATGAAAGACGAAGCGGGCGACCAGTGTGATCAACACAAAATTCAGGCTGAGCATGGGATAGGCGACGCCGACTTCGAGGCGCTGCAACACCAGCAGCCAGACCAGCAAGCCCAATCCCAAGGAGGCGAGCGTCAGCCACAGCCATGGCGAGCGCAGTTTCTCGCCCCAGCCCGACGTCTTGCCGCGCCAACTTTCCACGGCGTATTTCTGGGCGATTTGGCCCAGGCAGGTCAGCAGGCAGGCAGCCAATACGAGCAGCAGGCTCATGACACCCCCTGAGGAACGATCAGAGTCACCAGGTTGCCTTGTTCATAACGTTTGCCATCCTTGGGCAGTCGTTCGATTTCTTGCAGCTCGCCATCGCCCTTGACCCGCATCACCATCGACCGAACCTCTGGCGGTTTCTTTCCCATGCACGGGTGCTCCTTGTCCGCGACTCGCTGCTTCATTGAATGAGGATAGGCGAGGCCATATTTCAATTCGCCTATCGTGTTGCATAACGCCACGTCGGGGCGTTTCAGGCGTCAGGCCAGGGCTGAAGCGGTGCCGGCCAGTACAATGGTCTCGCTCATTGCAACCGTTGATATCCAGTCAAGCAGACGTTTGGCATTGGCGATGCCATGTTTGTTGGCCAGAGCCGATCGAGATCGAACGCCGCGCCGGCGTAATGCAACGGAATGATTGGCGGTAAGCCAAGAAGCCATCAATTGACTTTTTCGGCCATGACCGGCAGCGTGACGGCCCCTCGGGCTGGTCGAATGCAGGTAATAGCCCGACAGAAATCCCTCGTTTTTATCTCAAGTAAATTTCATTGTTCAGTTGTTTTGTTGAACTTTATTCATTTCAAGGCCGTTTCATTGATTGACTTACCTGCTACTGAATCCAGCGTTTCCAAAGCCAACCCGTTAACCCTGTACCTGGCCCGTCTGGCACCGTCCAGCCAGTTGACCATGCGTTATGTATTGCAGGACGCCGCCGACCGTCTGGACTTCGAAGACATGAACATCGAAGAGATTCCCTGGCACGAGCTGCAACCCGAGGATGTCGTTGCCCTGGTCGCGACCTTGCGCGAAGACGGCTACGCGCCCAATACCTCGTCGCTCTACGTTAATGCGGTGCGCGGGGTGATGAACGAAGCGTGGCGCATGAGCCTGATCAGTCAGGAGCATCTGCTGAAAATGCGTTCGGTCAAAGGCATTGCCGGCACGCGGCTGTCCCAGGGGCGCAACCTCAAGCGCACCTTGATTCGTGACTTGATGGAGGTCTGCGCCGCCGACCCACGGCCACAAGGGCTACGGGATGCGGCAATCATCGGGATTCTGTACGGGTCGGGGATGCGCAAATCGGAGTCGGTGAATCTGGACCTGGCCCAGGTGGACTTCACCGAACGCAGCCTGTGCGTCACCGCCAAGGGCAACAAACAGCTGATCAAGTACGCGCCAGCCTGGGCCTTCGCCAAACTGGATGCGTGGCTGGAGTTGCGGCGTTCGCAGTTAAAGGAGGGCGAGACGGATGATCCGTTCCTGTTCAACCGCATCCGCCGTGGCAGCCACATTACCCGCGAGCGCATCACCAAGCATGCGATCTACTACATTGCCCGGCAACGCGGTGCGCAGGTCGGGGTGAAAATCATGCCGCACGATTTCAGGCGGTCGTTTATCACCCGAGTGATCGAAGAGCACGACCTGTCGATCGCGCAGAAACTGGCCCACCACAGCAACATCCAGACCACGGCCAATTACGATGTGCGCGACGATAATGAACGCCGTCGGGCAGTGGACCGCTTCGACCTTTGAGGGCGGGTGTCAGACGATATCGTCGATCAGAATGTGGCTTTGGGCACGGCTGCATTTCTCGATCCGTGCTTCGACCTTGTAGACCTCGCGCAGCATCTGCTCAGTGATCACTTCATCGCTGGGCCCGCTGCCCTGGCTGGTACCGTTGGCGATGACCAGCACCTGATCGGCGAAGCGCAGGGCTTGATTCAGGTCGTGGATCGCGATGAACACAATCACCTCGCGTTTGCGCGCCAGTGCCCGCATGAAGTTCAGCACTTGCACCTGCCGATGCATGTCGAGGGCGCTGGTCGGTTCGTCCATCAGCAGGATTTCCGGCTCGCGCACCAGGGTTTGCGCAATCGACACCAGTTGTTGCTGGCCGCCACTGAGTTCGCCGAGGTTACGGAAAGACAGCTCGGTGATCCCCAGTGCGCCGAGGATTTCGTCCACCAGTCTCAACTCGTCGTCGTGCACGATCCAGCCCGGGGTCAGTTGTTTGCGCGCCAGCAACACTGACTCGTAAACCGTCAGACGGGCGCTGGCATTCAAGCCTTGCGGCATGTAGCTGATGCCTTGTGAACCTTTTTTCGAGTTTTGCAGAATGACTTGGCCTGGCCCATCGATCAGCCCGGCCATGCGTTTGAACAGTGTCGACTTGCCCGCTGCGTTCGGCCCGACCACGGCGACCACCTGGCCACCGGTGAAGGTCGTGGTGGTCACGCCGCAAATGATCTCGCGCTGGCCGTAGCGGGCGCCAAGGTTCTCAAGCTGGATCTTCACCATGAGTTTTTCTTCCCGCTGAGAATCAGAGATATGAAGAACGGCACGCCGATCAGCGAGGTGACCACGCCGATGGGAAATATCGCACCCGGGATCAGGGTTTTACTGACGACCGAACTGGCGGACAGAATCAGCGAACCGGTCAGCAGCGAGGCGGGTAAAAAGAACCGTTGATCTTCGCCGATCAGCATCCGTGCGATGTGCGGCCCGACCAGCCCGATAAAGCCAATGGTGCCAACAAACGCCACCGGAAACGAGGCGAGCAGGCTGACCATGATCAGCGTCTGAAAGCGCAGGCTGCGCACGTTGATCCCGAAACTCGCGGCCTTGTCATCGCCCAGACGCAGGGCGGTCAAGGCCCAGGCGCGTTTGGCGAAAATCGGCAGGGTGATCAGGATCACCAGGCAGATCACCCCGAGTTTTGGCCAGGTGGCTTTGGTCAAACTGCCCATGGTCCAGAACACCACTGCCGCGACGGCTTGTTCGGTGGCGAAAAACTGCACCAGCGCCAGCAGCGCATTGAAAGTGAATACCAACGCAATGCCGAGCAGCACGATGGTTTCCGCCGTCACCCCGCGACGCATGCTCAGGAAGTGGATCAGCAGGGCGGAAAGCATCGCCATGATGAAGGCGTTCACCGGCACCATGTACTGCGCCGCCACGGGGAACAGCGCGACGCCGAAGGCCAGGCCCATGGCCGCGCCGAAACTGGCGGCGGCAGAAATGCCCAAGGTGAAAGGGCTGGCGAGAGGGTTGTTGAGGATGGTCTGCATCTGCGCGCCGGCCAGCGATAATGCTGCGCCGACCGCCACCGCCATCAGCGCTACCGGCAGACGGATTTCCCACATCACCACCCGCACTTGCGCCGATGCGGTGTCCGGTGAAAACAGCGCGTTAAGCACTTCGCTCAAGCTGTAACTGGCGGGGCCCAGGGCCAGATCCAGCAACACGCTGCATACCAGCAACACCACCAACGCCGCGAGGATCAGCCGTTTGCGCAGCACCAGTTGGCGATACGTGTCGCGCTGTACGATCTGCGCTTCGCCCAGAGAACTCATTGTCGGCTCTCCTTCAGGCTGACGAAGTAACCCGACTCGTACGGTACCGGCAGGAATCGCTCATGCAGTTCGCGAAACGAGGCGTCCGGATCGAGGTCGGCAAACAGCGTCGGGTGAAACCATTTGGCGAGTTGCTGGATGGCCACGAATTGGTAAGGGCTGTTGTAGAACTGGTGCCAGATCGCATGAAACGCCTGAGTGTCCTGAGCCTTGATCCCGGCATATGCCGGGCGTTGGGTGTACCAGGCCAATTTGCGTCGGGCCTCTGTGAGGTCTGCGCCCGGGCCGACGCCGACCCAACGCCCACTGGGCGCGAAGGCTTCCCAGTTAGCACTGGTCACGACCACGTGATCCGGGTTGGCGACGATCACCTGTTCAGGGTTCAACTGGCCGAAGGTATTCGGAATGATGCCTTTGGCGATGTTGTTGCCGCCGGCCATCTCGACGAAACGACCGAAGTTCTCATTGCCGAAACTCAGGCAACAATCGTCGGTGTAGCCGCCGATACGCTCGATGAACACGTTCGGGCGCGGTGCTTGAGTGGCCTTGATGACGTCGGTGACGCGGCGGATCTGCTGGTTGCGAAAATCGATGAACGCCTCGGCACGCGCTTCCTTGCCGAACAGTTTGCCGAACAGGCGCATGGTCGGTTCGGTGTTGGCCATCGGGTTGTTGCGAAAATCGACATAGACCACCGGAATGCCCAAGGCGTCGAGTTTCTCGATGTAGCGAGCATCTTCGGTTGCGTGTTGGGCTTCGATGTTGAGGATGATCACGTCGGGCTGCTGCGAGATGGCTTGCTCGATGTCGAACGTGCCGTCTTCAAAGCCGCCGAAGGTGGGAATCTTCGCGATGTCAGGGAATTTGCGCAGGTAGGCGCCATAGGTGTCCGGATCGGACTGGATCAAGTCTTTGCGCCAACCGACGATGCGCTCGATCGGGTTCTGCGTATCCAGCGCGGCGACCAGGTACAGCTGACGACCTTCACCTAGAATCACCCGTCTGACCGGCAGGTGCACCTTGACCTTGCGGCCCAGCAAGTCAGTCACCGTGACTGCTGCAGGGTCTTGAGCGGCGGCGACCGCATTGCGCGGCGCCAGTGAAAAAAACAACGCCACGCCCAGCACTCCTGCCAATAGCAGGGCAACGAAGGCGTGGCTGTGTCGATGAACAGATGCCATGGTTGAAGCCTTTACAGGGCCAGCCCGAGCAGCGGTTCAGGCCACTGCTCGGGCTGAACGTTTTCAGAAATCGACGGTGGCCGACAGTTGCAGGGTGCGCGGCGAACCTTGGGAGAAGGCGCCGTAAGACGCCACTCCGGACCAGTACTCACGATCGAGCACGTTTTGCACCGTCGCCCGGAACGTGGTCGGGCGTTCCGCGATGCGGGTGGCGTAACGCGCGCCGACATCGAAGCGGGTCCAGGGATCGAGTTCCTGAGTATTGGCCTGGTTCACGTATTGGCTGCCGGTGTAGATCGCGCCGCTGGTCAGCGTCAAACCTTCGACCCACGGGGTATCCCATTCGGCCCAGAGGTTGGCCTGAACCTCGGGCACACCCACCGGTTTATTGCCGCGATTGGCGGCGGTGCCGGTTTGGGTCAGTTCGGCGTCGAGCAGGGTCACGCCGCCGAGCAGGCGCGTGCCCTGGGCGATTTCACCGAACACGTTCAACTCGACGCCACGGTTGCGTTGCTCGCCTTGCACCGAGAACACGCCGTTGGCCAGTTCGCCGCTGGGCTTCTTGATCTGGAACAGGGCGAGTGTAGAAGTGAAGGTGCCGTAGTCGACCTTGACCCCGACTTCCTGTTGCCGGGAGATTAAGGCGCGAAGATCTCGCCCGAGTTCGAGGCTGTGGCCGGTGCGATGTCGCCTTTGCTCAAGCCTTCGATGTAGTTGTAGTAGAACGAAACGTGATCCCAGGGTTTGACCACCACCCCGAACAGCGGCGTGCTTTCGCTTTCATCGTACGAGGTGGTGACCGCGCCGGCGGTGTTGTAGTTATCGGACTGGATATTCTGCTTGCGCAGGCCGAGGGTGACCTGCAAACGTTCGTCCAGCATCGACAGGGTGTCGGCCAGGGCCACGCCGGACAGCTCGGTCTCGGAGACTTTCAGCGCATCGGGGCTGGCAATCGATGGTTTCGGACGGTCGACCGGGTGATACATGTTTGACAGAACCGCCGGCCCCGAGTTGATGCCCCGGGACAACTCGTCGCGGTAACGGGTGACTTGCACGGTGGTGCTGTGGCTGATTGGGCCCGTGTCGAAGCGCAGGCGGGCACCGGCATCGACGGTGTAACGCTCGACTTCGAATTTGTAATAGCCGGGAACCGAGCGCGTATCGCCAGCACTGTTGAGGATGGTCGGGGTCTGGTCGGACATTCGCGCGACATCCGACTTGCCGCCGCCAGCGTGGGCGAACACGGTCAGGGCGTCGTTGAGGTCGTACTCGGCGCCGAGCAAGGCGGATTTGTCACGGGTTTCAGACCAACCCAGTCCTGGCTGACGTTGGTACGGCCATTGGCAGCGGATGGAATCTCCACGCCAGAAGCGATGAGGAACGGTCGTGACGCGGCGTCGAATTGTTCCTTCTGGCTGATCAGGTCCAGGGTGGTGCGCAGGCGGTCACCCTGATAATCCAGTGAGATCGAACCGATATCGACATCGCGGGATTGATCGTCAATGGCGGTGTCGCCTTGCTGGGTGCTGCCGTTGATGCGCACGCCGAACTGGCGTTCCTCACCGAAGCGCCGACTGACGTCGATGTGCCCGCCGATCTGCGAGTTCATGGCGTAACTGGCGGTGAACCGGGTCAAGTCTTCATCGAGAGAGCGCTTGGGCACCACGTTGATCACGCCACCGACGCCGCTGTTGGGTGACATGCCGTAGAGCAGGGCGCCAGGGCCTTTGATCACTTCGATGCGTTCGGCGTACTCGGTGAACACCCGATAGTTGGGGGCCACGCCATACACGCCGTCGAACGCCAACTCACCTAGGTTGCCTTCTCCCACCGGGAAGCCGCGGATGAAGAAGGAGTCGACGATGCCACCGGTCTGGCCCGTGGAGCGCACCGAGGAGTCGCGCTCCAGCACATCGGCCACGGTAACTGCCTGCTGATCTTTCATCAGTGCCGAGGTGTAGTTACTGACGCTGAAGGGCGCGTCCATCACATCCTTGTTGCCCAGCATGCCGAGGCGTCCACCACGTGCGACCTGACCGCCGGAATAAGCCGGCGGCAGGCTATTGGTGCGAGCGTCGATGCCATTGACCGTGGTTTCGTCCAGGGTCACACCGCCTGCGCTATCGGCCGGACGCGGTGCCAGGGTATAGCTGCCGTCATTGCGCGAGACGATTTCCAGGCCACTGCCGGCCAGCAATCGGCTCAGCGCTTCCTGGGTCGAGTAAGTGCCCGACAGGCCCGGGCTGGTCAGGCCTTCGGTCATCGAAGGTTGAAACGACAGGGCAATGCCGGCGTCCACGGCAAATCTCGACAACGTTGCACCCAATGGCCCCGGCGCGATGTTGTAGACGCGGGTGGCGGCGCTATCCAGTTGTACCGCCGTGGCGGCCGAGGCAAACGGGCTGACGGCACCGGTCAGGGCAAGGCTTAGCAACGCGCTACGGACAGCCAGTTTCAATGAGCGATCCGAACACTGAGGGCGTGCAACGAACATGGAGTGATGACCCTTTCGACGAGGTTGAGAAGTTCTTCCTTCCCTAGCCAGTCGAGATCAAAAAAAGTATCACTGGCGCCGTAATTTTTTGCGGGACGTTTTGTCCTCCCCAGATTCCATGTGGGAGCGGGCTTGCTCGCGAAGACGGCGGCACAGTCAACATTGATGTCGCCTGACCCACCGCTTTCGCGAGCAAGCCCGCTCCCACAGGTATTTGTGCTGAATTCAGTAAATGTGTTTAGTCCCGCTCAGGTGGGAGAAAGCGTGACCCAATAGCCGCTTAAATGCCCGGTGGCGATCACCGGGTACGTTTGCACGAGCATGTTCAGGGTGCGTTGGGTGTCGCTGATGGGGAAGGCGCCGGAAATCCGCAGATCGGCAATGGCCGGGTCGCAGCGCACAAAGCCTTTGCGATAGCGCGCCAGTTCGGCGAGGAAGTCGGCCAGACGTACATTGTCAGCCATCAACATGCCTTGAGCCCAAGCACTGACGGCGCTGTCCACCGGGTTCAATCGGCCGAAGGCTTGCGCGGAAAAATCGGTGCGTTGCCCGGCATTGACGATCAATGGGGCGACGTGACTGTCACGGGGCAACTCGACTCTGACTGCGCCATCCAGCACGGCAAGGTAGGTGCGGGTCTGCCATTCGCGAACAGTAAATCGTGTGCCCAAGGCCTGCATGCGCCCCTGACGGGTGCTGACCAGAAAAGGTCTGGCCTGGGACAACCTGTCCGGCGCGGTCTGCACCAGAATTTCGCCTTCGCGCAAGTTGATCAGTCGCTGGTTGGCGTCGAACAGCACATCAATGGCGGTGTCGGTGTTCAGGGTGATGCGCGAGCCGTCGGCCAGGGTCATTTCACGCCGTTGGCCCACGGCCGTTCGGTAGTCGGCCGTCCATTGTTGCGATTCCAGCAGTTTCCAACTGCCCCAGCCGGTGGGCAGTACCGCGAGGATAGTCGCCAGTTTTGCCAGCGCGGTGCGTCGTTCAGGGTTGCTTGGGCGATCCAGCGCCGACATCGCCAACGACGGCGGCAGCCCGCCGAGCTTGCTTTGCAGCAATTGCGCACGAGCCCAGGCGCGATGACGCTCGGGGCTGCTGACGCGCCAGCATTCCCATTCGGCTCGCTGGGTTTCATTGAAGTCACTTTCACTCAGACGCATCAGCCATTCGGCGGCTTCTTCGAGAATTCGTGGATCGATTTGCGCATCACTGTGGCGAGTCGACATTCATTCCACCAGCATCAGGCATTGCACGAAAGCCTGCTTCATGTAGCGCTTGACGGTAATCAGCGAGACGCCCAGTTGCGTGGCGATGTCCTCGTATTTCAACCCACCGATCTGCGACAGCAAGAACGTACGCTTCACCAGCGGCGGCAGGGAGTCGAGCATTGCGTCGATTTCGTGCAGGGTTTCCAGCACCATGAAACGCAGTTCGGGGGAGGGCGCTTCGGGCTCGGGCAGCAACGCCAAGGCATCCAGGTAGGCGCGTTCGAGCGCCTTGCGCTGATACCAATTGACCAGAATGCCCTTGGCCACGCAGCTCAGGTAAGCCCGAGGCTGCTCAATGACCGCGACCCGGGAAGCGAGTATGCGAGTGAAGGTATCCTGTGCAAGATCGGCCGCATCCATGGCGTTACCCAGTTTTTTGCGCAACGTGGCATACAGCCAGCCATGATGGCCGCTGTACAGGGCCTCGATCATGCGCAGGTGATTGTTGTGAGTGGCGGGCAGGGTATCGCTCATGGATGATAATTTTTAGCGATTGAGAAGTATTCCCAATGCTAGTTGACTGTGACCCTGCGGCGCAAGAGGCGCCTTCAGGATCAATCGCCGGGAGGAATCTGATTCGGTTGCATCACCACTGGCCAATAGCGCAAGGCGACAATCGGAATCAGCGCGACCACGTAGGCCAGGCAAACAAACAGGTAGGTATATTGCAAACCATAGACCTGGCTGAGCAAACCACCGGCCGAGATGCCTGCGATGGAGGCGAATTGCGCGGTACTTTGGGCAATTCCCAGCACGTAACCCTGCTGTGAGCTGTCGGCGGTTTTCGAAATCAGTGCCATCAGCACCGGCGTCGTCGCCCCCAGCAGCACGCCCCACACGAAGTAGGCAATGACAAACACCGCCGGGTTACGGGTGATGCCGGCCACGGCGGTCAGGCCGATGCAACCGATAACAATGTAGGTGATGCGGTGCAGGGTGTCCTGCTGGCTACGATGCTCGAAGTAGCGCGACCACGGCGTAGCCGAGATGATGAAACCCAAGGCCAGCAAGCCATAGCACAAGCCGACCACCGAGTTGCGGACCTCGAACACCGAGCTGACATACAGCGAGAACGACGTCTGAGGCAGCATTCGCGCCAGCAACAAAATCCCCATCACGCCCAGCAACGACAGCAGCGGCGAACCTTGCCATACGCTACGTGAACGCTTGACCGATGCAGTGGCATCCACCACCGGGGCTTTCTTCACCGGCGGCACATCCGGCAAGGTCAAGGCCGCCACCCCGGTGCAGATCGCACAGAGGGCCGAGGCAATGATGTTGATCCAGAAGAAGGTCGCGTAATCGAGGATCAGCCCGCCGACCACGGCACCGAGCAATGAACCGACGTTGGTGGAAATTTGCAGGATTGCAAACAGCCGCGCCCGGCGTGAAGGCGCTTCGATGCTGACGCCGTAGGCCTGGGCCGGAGCAATGTACCCGGCAAACGCGCCCTGCAAGAAGCGCAGGAGCAAAATCACCCAGATATCGCTGCAGAGGGCCAGCCCGAGCTGGGTCAATGACAAACCGGCCAGGGCGCGGATCATCATCAACTTGTGGCCATACCGGTCGCCGATACGGCCCCAGAAGGCGCTGGTCAGCATAATCCCCAGCATCGGCCCGACGTAGACGGCGATACTGGCGAAGCTGAATACCGACTCCGAGGACGTCAGCCCACGCAGGTGGACGGGCCAGAACGGCCCGCTCATTTCCATCGCGCCCATGGAGATGAGCTGGATCGCGAACAGAAGATAAATCAGGATTCTTACGCTCGAACCCTGAAGGGTACCTGTATGGGACATCGGTCAGCCTCGGTGGTTGGGCGGCATCCTACGTGCTTTGCCCCCGAGGGAAAACCGCGCACTGACTACTTGACCGACGGACAGCCCCGTGAAGATCCGATTGCAGCCTGGCTGATGGCGGCAGCTAACCGTTTCACATTGTTCTGATGGGCGAGCACCAGCTCATCGATGCTCGGGCCGGCGGGGGTCTGCAAGGTGGTGCGACAGGTGATCAACGCAGCATCGCCAGGGCTTAGACTACGCAGGCGCCATTTGACGTCGATCAGCGCGTATTGACCGGGGATCGAATCGAAGCGCTGCACGTCCAGTCGCAACGACACTCTGCGTTGCAGATTGTCGGTGACCAGTTGATCGACCAGGGCGCTGCGCAACTCGTCCACCAGACTCGCCGCCCACCATTCGGTTTCGAGGATCGCCAGGCCACTGTTACCTTCGCGAATGACAATCTGCGGGCGATCGACCTGGGGCGGCACCGTGATGCCTTCGATCTGAATCTCCGCACCGCCGCTTGCGCCGCTTAGTTGGGTCGGGGTCAGGGTATGGAACTGAATCGGATCGCTGCGGCAAGCGGTGAGCAGTAACAGCGCAGTGACCAGCGAGATCTTCAGCGGGAAAGCCATGGGTATTGCTCCTGTGCTCAATTGCGCGGTGGCGCCTTCATATCCATCGGTGCGGCATTGTCGGGACGACCGCGAATCAGCGATTCCGGATGCCGGCCCAGGTAATCCGAGAGTTCTCGCAAGGAGCGTGACATGCGCCCGAGTTCGTCCAGGGTCTGGGTCAACTGCTCCCGTTGCGGCGAATCCTCGGCCAAGGTCGAGCTGGCCGATTGCAAGGCCTTGCTGACGTCCCCCAAGGTAGTCTGCACGCCGGGCAGGGTCCTGGCGTTGAACTGTACGAGGCCCTTGCGCAGTTCGACGAGGTTGCTGTCCAGATTGCCGGCAATTCGATCGATCGGTAGCTGGTTGATCTTGTTGATCATGTTTTCCAGTTTTTCCTGCAACTGTTCGAGACTGCCAGGAATGGTGGGGATGGTGACGGGGCGGGCGGTTGGATCGAACACGACTTTCTGCGCGTCGGGATAGAAATCGAGCGCGATGTAGAGCTGGCCGGTCAACAGATTGCCGCTACGGGCCTGGGCCCGCAGGCCGTTTTCGATGAAGCTGCCCATCAGCCGCACACCAGCGGCTTCGTCATTCGGATCATGCTTCAAAGCCTCGAGCATTTTGATATGCGCCTGGCCGAGGCGTTGCGGGTAAATCACGATGCCGACATTGACCGGGAAGCTGCGCTTTTTCGCATCGAAATCCAGATTGACCGAGACGACTTTGCCAAATTCGATGCCGAGGAACTCCACCGGCGCGTCGACCTTCAGCCCGCGCAAGGCCTGATCGAAGCGCAAACTCAGGTACTGTCCCTTGCCAAAAGGGGGCGCGAGAGCGGTTTGCTGGTCTTCGAACAGGTCGAAGGCTTTATTCTCGCTGGCCGGCTGATCATTGGGGCTGTATTCCGGCGCGCGAAACGCGATGCCGCCCACCAACAACGAAGACAGGGACTCGGTACTCACCGCAAAACCATTGGCACCCACGCTTACATCGATACCACTGGCGTTCCAGAACCGGGTGTTCTGGGTGACGAAGACGTCATGGGGCGAGTGCACGAAAATTTCGATGTTCACCCCTTTGCCGTCGGCATCCAGCGCATACGCCACCACTTGCCCGACCGGAATCTTGCGGTAATAAACCGGGGAGCCGATGTCCAGCGAGCCCAGGTCCTGGGTGTGCAGCATGAAGCGTTTGCCCGGCTCGCCATAGGTAATGGGCGGCGGGTTTTCCAGACCAATGAAGTGTTTGGAACGGGCATTGGCCTCGCCGATGTCGGCACCAATGTAATCGCCTGACAGCAGGGTATCGATGCCTGAGACGCCGCCGGCACCAATGCGCGGTCGCACGACCCAGAATTGCGAATCTTCGCGGGTGAAGTTTTCAGCCTGTTTGTCGAGTTTGATTGTGGCGTTAACGCTTTTCTGATCATTACTCAGCTTCACTTCCGAGACATGGCCGATGACCACGTTGCGGTATTTGACTTCGGTCTTGTTCGCCGTAAGACCGCTACCGGTCTTGAACGTGACGGTGATGGTCGGGCCTTCCTGCATCATGCTGTGGATCACCAGGGAGATCCCCACCAGCACCGCAACGATCGGCACAATCCACACCAGCGAAACGCTGAAGCGACGGGTCTTGATACTGGCCTGACCGGGGTCTTGCGGCCCATCAGTGGCTTGCGACTTCATCCATGACCTCCTCGTTTGATGGTTTTTCCCGCTTGTTATCCCAGATCAGCCGCGGGTCGAAACTCATGGCAGACAGCATGGTGAATACCACCACCAGACCAAAAAACAGAATACCCAGGCGCGGTTGAATATCGCCCAGCGCCTGGAATTTCACCAGCGCGGCGACTAGCGCGACAACAATCACATCGAGCATCGACCAGTAGCCGATCAGCTCGACGAAACGGTAAAGCTTCGAACGCTCCTTACGCGCCCAGTGGCTGCCGCGTTGCACGGTGATCAGCAGCAGGGAAAGGGCAACGAACTTGATGCCGGGTACCGCGATGCTGGCGATGAAAATAATCAGGGCAATGTCCCACGCACCGTGTGCCCAGAACTCCAGCACACCGCTCATGATGGTGCTGTCGGAGCCACTGCCGAACAGACTGGTGTTCATGACCGGGAGCAGATTGGCGGGAATATAAAACACCAGCGAAGTCAGCAAGTAGGCCCATGTGCGCGTCAATGAGTTGGTTTTACGAGCATGCAGGGGCGCGCCGCAGCGTGGGCATTGGTGAGGGTTATCGGTGATGTCGCAGGCCAGGCCGCAGCTATGGCACAGGCATAGATTGAGTTCGCTGGCGAGCGGTGGCCTGTTCATAGGGTGTCCCACAATTCACGGACATCGCGCCCGGCAATACGGATCAGCAGCAGGCTGAGAACCGCCAGGGCAAACAGGCCAAGGCCGGGTATTACATCGAGCATACCTGCCAGTTTGAACACCGCCACCATTGCCCCCAGCAGACACACCTCGAGCATGCTCCAGGGCCTGAGGGTTTCGAGCCAGCGCATGCACAGCTTGAAGCCTGGCGAGCGCCGATGCACGAGGGCGAAGCTCAGGACCCAGATCAGCAACACAAGCTGAAAAAGCGGCGCGATGACGATCGATATCGCCGCCACCAGCGCAATAAAAGTGATCGGTCCCTGGCTCAATGCCAATACCGAATCCCACAGCGTCGCACTGTTTTTCAGGCCCTTGAGGCTGATGCTCATGACGGGATAGAAGTTAGCGAAAATCCACAGCACCATCGCCGTGAAGGCCAACGCCAGACGCTGCTCCACCGACAGTCCGTTATAACGCTGCAGCACGCCGCCGCAGCAGGTACACAGGGCTTTCTGATGTTTGGCGAGCGTGACTTTTTCATACACGCAGTCGCAGTGCTCGCAGATGATCAGTTGGTCAGTCGTAGCCATAGGCCGCACTCGCCAGAAGACAGGGAAGTCAGAGCACTCCCTCAATATAGAAGTGACTTGCGATTGAGCAAATAAAAGACTGATCAGGGCGGACAATGAATTCCCTGTAGGAGCTGCCGCAGGCTGCGATCTTTTGATTTTTAAAAGCAAGATCAAAAGATCGCAGCCTACGGCAGCTCCTACGGGGCATCGGGGGTGCCAGTGTTTTGCAGAGGAGCACGGTCAATGGGGGAGCTGGCGAAGCCTGCGATCTTTTGGCTATTTCAAGGCTGCCAAAGATCAAGATCAAAAGATCGCAGCCTGCGGCAGCGCTTACGGGGGAGGTAGTCAACCGGGGAAATTTCGGCAGCGCCTGTAAGGGTAGTCAGCCAAGCAATTCGCGCAGGCGATACCAGAACATACCGAGGGCCAGCAGCGGTGAACGCAGGGCTTTTCCACCGGGAAAGGTCATATGCGGAACGGCGCTGAACACATCGAGGCCCTTGCTGTGTCCGGCATGAATCGCTTCAGCCAGCAAGCGTGCGCACCAGTGAGTCACGTTCAGGCCATGACCGGAATAACCCTGGGCGTAGAACACGTTCGGGTACTGGGTCAATCGTCCGGCTTGGGGGAAGCGGTTGGCGGTGATGCCGATCATGCCGCCCCATTGATAGTCGATGCGCACATCCGCCAAGTGCGGGAAGACCTTGAGCATTTTGGGCCGCATATACGCGCCGATGTCCTTCGGATCGCGCCCGGAATAATGACAGGCACCGCCAAACAGCAAGCGTCGATCTGCCGAGAGCCGGTAGTAATCGAGGCCGACTTTCTGGTCGCACAGCGCCAGGTTCTGCGGAATCAATTGCGCGGCAACCTCAGGTGCCAAAGGCTCGGTGGCGATGATGTAACTGCCTGCCGGTAGCACCTTGCCACTCAGGCGTGGTTCGAGTTCTTCCAGGTGCGCATTACAACCCAGCACCAGACTGCCGGCGCGAACCGTGCCGCCGGCACAACGAACCTGCACGGTGCTGCCATGAATCAACTCCAGCACCGGGCTTTGTTCGAATATTCGCACCCCGAGGGATTCGGCAATGTGTGCTTCACCGAGCACCAGATTCAGCGGATGCAGATGACCGGAGCCCATGTCGATCAGGCCGCCGGCATAAACATCGGAGCCCACCACTTGCTGGCGGATCTGCTCGGGGCTGACAAGTCGGGTTTCATGGCGGTAACCCAGTTCGGCAAGTTTTTGCAGTTCCGCATTGAACGCCTCGAACTGCGCCGGAGTATTGGCCAGCTCGCAGAAGCCCCAGCGCAGGTCGCAATCGATCCCATGCTCGCGGATGCGATTGCCCACCAGTTCCACCGATTCGATGCCTGCACGCTCTAAATAGCGCACACCTTCCTGACCGACATACCGGGCGAAACCTTCGACGTCGTGACCGATGCCACGAATCAACTGCCCGCCATTACGCCCGCTGGCGCCCCAGCCGATCCGCCGGCCTTCCAGCAGAATCACCGAGAGCCCGCGCTGCGCCAGTTCGATCGCGGTATTGACCCCGGTAAAGCCGCCGCCCACCACGCAGACATCGGCCTCAAGATCCGAGGCCAGCGCGGGGTAAGGTGTCATCCCCTTGGCCGATGCAGCGTAATAGGAATGAGCGTGTTGGTGATCGTACTGATTCATTGGCTGGACTTCACTTTGCTCCAGGAGCGGGTCATCAGGCGCATGATCGGCTGGGGCGGGGTGGTGGAGATGTAGAGTTTGTCGAGCACTTCCTGAGGAGGATAGACCTCTGGATTATTGACCAGCTCGACGTCCATGTATTGCTTGGCCGCCGGGTTTGGATTGGCGTAACCGACCGAGGCGCTGACCTTGGCGATTACCTGCGGATCCAGCAGGTTGTTGACGAACGAGTGAGCCTCTTTCGGGTTGCTGGCGTCGGCAGGAATCGCCAGCAGGTCGAACCAAAGGTTACTGCCTTCCTTGGGAATCGAGTAGGCGATATTCACGCCGTTCTTCGCTTCCTTGGCACGGTTCGCCGCCTGGAACACATCGCCCGAATAGCCGAACGCGACGCAAATATCGCCATTGGCCAGGTCCGACACGTATTTGGACGAATGGAAATAGGTGATGTAAGGCCGGATGGTCAGCAGTTTGGCTTCGGCCTTTTTAAAGTCCTCGGGGTTTTCGCTGCGTGGGTCCATGCCCATGTAGTTCAGGACCGCCGGGAACACTTCATCGGCTGAATCCATCATCGACACGCCGCACTGACTGAGCTTCTTCAAGTTCTCAGGCTCGAAAAACACCGCCCAGGAATCGATGCGATCGATGCCCAGCACTTGCTTGACCTTGTCGACGTTGTAGCCAATGCCGTTGGTGCCCCACAGGTACGGCGCCGAATGTGCATTGCCTGGATCGTTTTTTTCCAGCAAGGCCAGCAGTTTGGGGTCGAGGTTTTTCCAGTTGGGCAACTGCGAGCGATCCAGCTTGAGGAACGCGCCGGCCTTCACCTGGCGTGCGAGGAAGTGATTGGAGGGCACCACCACGTCATAACCCGTGCGGCCGGCGAGCAGTTTGCCCTCCAGGGTTTCGTTGGAATCGAATACGTCGTAGATCACCTTGGTCCCGGTTTTTGCCTGGAAGTCAGCGAGGGTGGTCTCGCCAATGTAATCGGTCCAGTTGTAGACGCTCACACTTGATTGAGCGTGTGCAGTGGCGCTGAAGAGCAAGGCCAGCGAGGCTGGAACCACGGATTTCAATAGACGCATATCGACACCTCTTGGAGTTATTGGATTTTTGTGGGAGCGGGCTTGCTCGCGAAGGCGATTTCACATTCAACATTGAAGTCGCCTGACACGCCGCCTTCGCGAGCAAGCCCGCTCCCACAGGGGGTTGTGATCTCATGTGGGAACGAGGTTTTAGACGCTGAGCAGCAGGAACTCGCGCTCCCAGGAGCTGATCACGCGTTTGAAGTTTTCGTGTTCGGCCCGTTTGACCGCGACGTAACCGCGCACGAATTTGCTGCCCAGATAGCGCTCGATGGTTTCGCACTCTTCCATGCGCGTCAGTGCGTCCTCGATGGTGATCGGCAGGCGCAGATTGCGCCGCTCGTAGGCGCGGCCTTGCACGGCGGCACTCGGTTCGACCTTTTCGACCATGCCCAGATAACCGCACAAAAGGCTCGCGGCAATCGCCAGATAAGGGTTGGCATCGGCGCCCGGCAAGCGGTTTTCCACGCGCATGGCGTCGGGGCTGGAGGTCGGTACGCGCAGGCCGACGGTGCGGTTTTCTTCGCCCCATTCAACATTGACCGGCGCCGAGGTGTCGGGCAGGAAGCGGCGGAACGAATTGACGTTGGGCGCAAACATCGGCAGCACTTTGGGAATGTACTTTTGCAAGCCGCCGATATGGTGCAGGAACAGCTCGCTCATCTGCCCGTCGGCATCGGCGAAAATCGGCTGGCCGGTAGCAATGTCCACCACGCTCTGGTGCAGGTGCATGGCACTGCCGGGCTCGTCGCCGATCGGTTTGGCCATGAAGGTCGCCGTGACGTTGTGCTTGAGTGCCGCCTCGCGCAGGGTGCGTTTGAACACGGTGATCTGGTCCGCCAGATCCAGCGCGTCGCCGTGACGGAAATTGATTTCCATCTGCGCCGGGCCGTCTTCGTGGATCAGCGTGTCGAGGTCCAGGCCCTGGAGTTCACACCAGTCGTAAACGTCTTCAAACAGTGGATCGAACTCGTTGGCGGCGTCGATGGAGAATGACTGACGACCGCTTTCCGCACGGCCGGAGCGTCCCAGTGGCGCCTTGAGCGGCAAGTCCGGGTCTTCGCAGCGTTGGGTCAGGTAAAACTCCATTTCTGGCGCGACAATCGGCTTCCAGCCTTTGTCGGTATAGAGCTGCAGCACTTTCTTCAGCACGTTGCGCGGCGACAGTTCGATGGGGTTGCCGAACTTGTCGAACGTGTCATGGATCACGATGGCGGTGGGTTCGATGGCCCATGGAATGACGTAAACCGCATCGGCGACGGGCTTGCAGACCATGTCGATGTCGGCCGGGTCGAGCAGGTCGTAGTAGATGTCGTCGTCGACAAAGTCCCCGGTTACCGTTTGCAACAGCACACTTTCCGGCAGGCGCATGCCTCGCTCATGCAGGAATTTGTTGGTGGGTGCAATCTTGCCGCGAGCAATGCCGGTCAGGTCGCTGACCACGCACTCGACCTCGGTAATCTTGTGATCTTTCAGCCACGTGAACAGCTGATCGAAAGGGGCATTCATAAAAACCTCATTGTTGGTTTGATTGACGCCGGGGAGGGCGGCTTCATCCACCGAACACTTCCCCTGTGGCGCGTTGACGACTATCTTGGGTGAGCCTTGCCGTTCCATCTATCCACTTTAAACCGCACAAAGCGCACCAAAAGAGTGCGCGAGGCAACCCATGACAGCGTGTAATCCGTTGCAGGTTCAAGCGTTCAACACCGCCGACGTGGCCGAGCAAATCCGCGCCACACCGGGTTGGGTGCAGCACTATCAGCAAATGTCCCCGGGGCATTTCGCCGGAAGGGTGCGCTATCTGGATTTGCAAGGCGTGGAGATTTACGAGGAACAGATGAACACCCGCGTCGAGCAGAATTTCAGCGCCCCGCAAGGCTCGCTGGCGTTCTGTTTCGATCGCAGCGACAACTCGCTGTACGTGTTGAACGGTGAAAGCCGCAATATCTGGATCACCCCGGAGAACTATCAGGAAATCGCCGTGGTGTTCGGTCCGGCATTCGTTCAGCGGCATGGTCTGGAGGTGGCGCAACTTGAAGGTTTGTTCATGTCGCCGCTCAATTCAGGTCAGAACGCACTGTTCAGCCGCTGGTTGAGCGGGACGTTGACGCGGCTGACGCAGACCCTGGATCCGCCGAGCAAAGAGGCGTTGACCCAGCAACTGCTGGAGGACTGTTTGTACATCCTCGATAACGCCTGTGTGTGCCTGGATCGCGCCGGTTTGCAGCGCCGGGCAGAGGAGCGAGCGATCATGAAACGGGTTGCCGAATGGGCCGCCGATACACCGGAAGAAACCCTCAATTTGCTGGAGCTGTCCCAGGTGGCCGGGGTTTCGCTGCGCCAGTTGCAGCATGCGTTCAAGGCATATACCGCAATGACACCCACGCATTGGTTGCGCTTGCGTCGGCTCAACAGCGCCCGCCGCGAATTGCTCAGACAAACGGCCGGGGAAACGACGGTCGCGCAAGTGGCGATGAATTGGTCGTTTTGGCATTTGGGACGGTTTTCCAACAGCTATCGAGCGTTGTTCCAGGAACTTCCAAGTCAAACGCTGGCCCGTACGCACAATGGATCGTGATCGGAGATCATCATGAGTCGGTTAGCGTTTTTCAGCCTGTGTGCCGTCATGTCGATGGCCTATACCCAGGTTCAGGCCGAAACGGTCGTGCCTTTGAACGGGCAGAGTTCGCAACAAACCCAGCTGGATATCGATGATTGCAGCAACGTCACGACCAGCCAGGGTACCTCTAGCCCGCCACCTTCGGAGGATTCAGCAGTGGATGCTACGCAGGTACGAGGACGTCAACACGACGAGTTTTATGAGCAGGTCGAGGTCGATGTAAAACAGCACTATCACGACTGCCTGCAAGGGCGGGGTTATCAGGTCACTCCGTGAGCTGAGTGACACGTGGATTGCGCTGCCGCCGATCAAGTAGGTGGACCATCAGCAAGGCATAGAGCGTGAGGGCGATAAACAATCCCATGCGCACGGCGAAGGCGGTATAGACGTCTTTCCCGGCAAGGCTGTCCTGAACCGACTGACCGAGCAGGATGATCAGCGTGACCAGGCTGTTGAGCCAGAACCCCGGGGTTTGTCGGGTCGGGCTCAGGGCATAGAGCTTGCGCGCCAACAGCAAGCCGAACAGCAGCATCCATAGAAAGAACATCCACACGTGCACGAACAGGCTGAGCGCGCACCAGAAGCCAACAGCCAACAGCCCGCCCATGAAGGTCGAACCGAGCAGTTCATGGGCAGCGTTGCGCGTCGTTGTCGTCGAACTCTGTTGGCCAAGACTGACCGCTTTCAAAATGATCGGCAGATAGCTCGCCGGGTCGATCAGGGCCAACAGGAATGCCGGTATGACAATCAGGGTCGCACGCAGTGCAACCCTGCCCACTTCTTGCTCCGGCAAAGCGCTGGCGGCGGGTGGGGACGGCGCATTGGCGGGGTCGGGAAACAGCCAGTGACTAATCCCCACAACGAGAACGGCGAGGATCAACCCCTTGACCAGGGCACCGATGACCATCATCGCCAGATCGAACTCGACGACGCCTGCCGAAGAAATCATCGTCAGGCCAATGATCATAAAGGTCATGATCAAGGCGTTGCCGCCGCGCAGGCCAAAACCAAACGCCAGGAACATACTGACGCCAATCAGCAGCACGCCGGTAATCGGGTAGTAACGCAGGATCGGAATCAACAACAGGCCGACGCCGGTGGTTAACATCGCAGCCAGAGCGAGAATCAATCCAGCCTTGAATGGCAACGGCCGATTGAGAGAAGCCAGCAGCAACACGGCCAGCACCGGCGCGAGAAAAGGGATCGGCAAGCCCAGGCCGAAGCTGACCGCCAGGCATAACGCAGTGCCTGTGCCCATACGCAACGCACGCTGAGCCCGGGGCGTGCGCTTGGCAGGCAAGCGCTTAATAGGCATAGCTCAGCCAGCTCATCAGCCCCACGAACAAACGACCGAGCAGGTTCAACGGGTTGTCTTGAGTCGGGAATGCCATCACTTCAGCCTGCCCACCGGCACGGATGGCGCGGCTGGCGAACAGCGTTTTCCTTGAGTCCTCGGAAAACTCGATAATCACCGGAAAACGCTGGGCTGGACGCAGCCAGTCGCGGCTGTTCTGCACACTGGGAAGGCTGCCGGGCGCGGTACTCTGACCGACGCTGACACCGTAGCCGACACTGCGCACACGGCCCTCGAAAACCCTCCCCGGCAGGGCATCCAGCACGATCGAAACAGGGGTGCCGACCTCGACCAGGCCAAGGTTGTTTTCGGTCATGTCTGCGCTGATCCATACATCATGGATGGCAATCAGGGTCATGACCGGACTGCCGGCAGTGGCGAACTGTCCGACATCGGTGCGCAGGTCGGTGATCAGTCCCGCCGACCGTGCGCGTATCTGCGTGTTGGACAAATCCAGTTCAGCTTTTGACAACGCCGTGGCGGCGCTGCGCAACAGTGCGTTGTCTTCCTCGCTGCCGCCTTCCTGTTCCCGTGCCCGCTGGACTTCGGCACGGGCTGCGGCGACCTGGCTGACAGCCTGTTCACGGTTGGCCCGAGAAACCTCAAGCAAGCGCACGGAAATAGTGCCGGGATCTTCGCGATACAAACCTTCAAGACGCTGATTGTCCTGTCGCGCCTTGAGTTCATTGGCTTGGGCTGCGCGCAAATTGGCTTCAGCCGAAGCGATGCCGGCGGTGCTGGCGCCAATCTGGCGGCGTGTGGACTCAAGGTCGGCACGTGCGCGGTCGACGGCTATTTGATAGGGCTGCTGATCCACTTCAAACAGCACATCGCCCGCCTTGACGTCCTGGTTGTTGCGCACATTCACACGGATCACCTGGCCCGCCACTTCGGAGGCCACCGGAATCACAAAAGCGCCCACCCGAGCCTGTTGCGTATACGGTGTGAAACGGTCAGCCAACAGGTACCAGACCAGGCTCAGGACGATCAGCAGCAATACCCATCTGATGCCTTTTTTTGCAGGATCGGCGGCAGGCTCGGATGCCTTGGGGGAGGGCGCCTCAGTAACGGGCGGCGAGGGTTCAGTCATCGGCTTTAACCTTTCGGCTCGGGATAGGAGGCTTGCGACGGGGCTGGCTCATTCAGCAGGTTGCCCCAGTCGGTACGTTGTTCCATTTGTTGGCGAGTGTTTTGATCGACTGTCGGCTGTGTGCTGTACCACCCACCACCCAGGGCTTTGTACAGCGCGATCAGGTTGCTCACGGCGTTACTGCGGCTGAGCAGGTAATTGTCCTGCTGTTCGAGCAACGCGCGTTGCGCATCCAGCACGCGCTGGAAGTCGGAGTAACCTTCCCGGTATTGAGTGCTGGCCAGGCTCAACGAACGCGCGGCGGCGACCTGTGCTTCACCCAGGATGCGCTCGCGTTCCAGTGATTTGATCAGGCTGCTGGCGGCATCATCGGCCTCCCGTGCGGCCTGGCGGACTTTGTCGCGATAAACCTCAATCAGCTGCTGCAACCGCGCATCCTGTATGCGCACATTGTTGCTGATCTGGCCGTGGTCAAACAGGTTCCAGCGCAAACTGGGTCCGCCGATCAGGTCCAGGCTGTTGGAGGTGCCGCTCAACGTATCGGTGGTCCAGACAATGCTGCCAAGCAAGGTCAGCGACGGATAAAAGTCGGTTTGCGCCACACCGATCAGTGCCGACTGGGCTGCGACATTGAGCTCGGCGGCGCGCACGTCCGGTCGACGCAACAACAGGTTGGCCGGCACGTCTTGCAGCACGGCTTGGTCCACCAGCGGGATCAGTCCCTCGTGTTCAAGCAGTTGGGGCAGGGTGCTGGGCGGCTGTCCGATCAGCACAGCCAACGCGTTACGGGTACGCACTACTTGCGCCTCAAAATCCGGGATGCTGCTCAAGGTGCCCAGGTATTGAGTCTTGGCTTGTTGCACGTCGAGTTCGGCGCTCTGGCCACTGTTGAACAGTTTTTCGGTGATCTCAAAGTTGCGCTTTTGCTGTTCGGCGTTTTCTCGGGCAACGCGCAAACGCGCCTCGGTGGTGCGCAACGAAAAGTAGGTATCGGCCACCTGAGCACGCAGCAGTACCAGGACGTCTTCATAGTTGGCCTGAGCCGCGAAGTAACTGGCATCGGAGGACTCGATCGCTCGACTGAAACGCCCCCAAAAGTCCAGTTCCCAACCGACATCAAAACCGGCGCTGTGTTGCCAGAAGTGGCTGTCTTGCGGGTTGTTCCCGCCGGACTGCTTGCGGTTGAAGTACAAGCTGTCGGCGCTGGCCTGCTGCAGTTGCGGATAACGCCCGCTTTGCGCAATACCCAACCGGGCGCGGGCTTCCATAACGCGAAGGCCGGCTATTTTCAGGTTGGAATTGTGCGCATCCGATTGCGCGATCAGCGCGTCGAGGACCGGGTCGGCGAACACTTGCCACCACTGGCGAATGTCGGGATTCAGGCTTCGTTGGCTGGCTTGCTCAAGCGCGGGGCTGCTCCAGAGTTTTGTCCAGGCTTCGCCGGGAGGCTGAAAATCGGGCCCCAGACGGACACAACCGCCAAGGCCAAGGACGAGCAGCAGAAGCAATGGACTAGAGCGCGTCAGCATCGGTGCACTGATAGTAGATCTTGGGAAAACGTCATCCGAACATACCTGATATTGAAATGGCGTTGGTTACTGGTTCGCTTAGGTTAGTACAGCTGCGACAAATACAAGCTCATGGTGAATGATCTGGGATCGACAAACTGCTACGCTTCTGAAGATCCATTAATCCTGGCCAAAAAATGAAGGTTAAGAAGACCATGAGTAGCCCTCAGGACAACATTGCTCAAAGCTCCACCGGTTGGCGTTTCAAACTGGGCATTGCGATTATTTGTTTGATGCTGGGCTCCTGGCTGATGGTGCCTCTCGCTGCCGCACTCGATGTGCCCGGCTCAAAGATTGCGGCATTGACAGGCGTTTTGTTTATCAGCAACAAGGTTCTGTTAATTCTCGTCATTGCAATCATGGGTAAATCCGGCTTTCAGCAACTCAAGCGCAGCATGTTTGGTTACGTCTCCACGCTTGCACCGTCGGCAGACGTGGAAGTAGGCCCGGCTCGCCATAGAATCGGTCTTGTGATGTTTTGCCTGCCGCTGATTTCGGCATTTCTCGAACCCTACGTTGACACTCTTTGGCCGGGGCTGCGACCAAACCTCTGGCAGCTCCAGGCACTGGGCGATGCCATGTTGATCGGCAGTTTTTTCGTGCTGGGTGGAAATTTCTGGGACAAGGTCCGTGCATTGTTTATACGCAAGGCACGTGTCGTTAATACAAGCGCGGTGTGAACGCCTCTAACGTGAAATGATCCCGTGATCGATCGCGTACTTTACCAGTGCAGCGGGTTTGTCGATGTTGAGCTTGCGACGGATGCTCAGGCGATGAGTTTCTACAGTCCGGACACTGATGTCCAGTTCGCGAGCCATTTCCTTGTTGTTCAGCCCCTGGGCCATCTTGTACAGCACTTGGCTTTCGCGCGGAGTCAGCTCGTTGTCGGTACTTTTATCGGCAATGAGCCGCTGGGCGATCTCGGCGCTGTAGAACGTCCCGCCACTGACAATCGCTTCGATCGCCGCAATGATTTCCCTTGAAGGCGCGTTCTTCAGCACATAGCCGCTGGCACCCGAGCGAACGGACTCACTCACGTATTCATAATTGTCGTACATGCTCAACACCAGCACTTTGAGCGAGGGGTACTGGCTGCGCAACAACCGTGTCAGCTCGAGGCCGTTGATGTCCTTCAGGCTGATGTCGACCAGCAAAAGATCCGGTTGGCAGCGCCCGACCATTTCAATGGCATCGGCGCCATTCTCGGCTTCTCCCACCACTTCCAGTTGCGCCATGACCCCCAGCAGCGATTTGATTCCATCGCGGACCAGGGAATGATCGTCGACCAGGGCGACGCGGATCGGGGAGGGCAGATTCATCGCAGGTATTCACTCTAATTGTTATGGGCCGGGCCAGCGTTCTGCATCCGGCAGTTTCATTGGCAGTAGCACGTCCAGCTCACTTCTTCCCGGCATCGAGGTCAGGTCGAATCGACCGCCAAAATGCTCGACACGCTCACGGATGTTGCGCAGGCCAATGCCCGCGTGACGACGTTCGACCTGGGCAACGTTGAAACCGATACCGTCATCGACCACCGTCAAACGTACGGACTTTTCAGAACCGTGCAGGGTAATGATGACGTTTTTTGCTTGTGCGTGGCGTTCGATATTGGTCAGGCCTTCTTGCACGATGCGAAACAACGAGACGGCGGCGCCATCGACCAGATGACAGTCGAATTCGTTATCGTTGAAGATTACGACCAAGCCACTGCGTTGCTCGAATTCTGCGGCGAGTTGACCGATTGCCGCCGGTAGGCCGAGGGTGTCGAGCAGCGACGAGCGCAGGTCGTGAGAGAGGCTGCGCACTTCGCCAATCGCATCCCCGAGGCGCTCCGTGGCGTCTCTTAAAATGCTCAATCCTTTATCTTGTCCATTCTCCAGCACATGGCTGGCCAGTTCGAACTGAAACTTGATAGACACCAGCAATTGGCTGATGCCGTCGTGCAGCTCTCGGGAAACCCGCGACCGTTCTTCCTCCTGCAGGCTGACGATGCGTTGGGTCAGGCGCTGGAGTTTTTTGTCGGCCAGGCGATGCTCGCTGACGTTCAGCGTCATGCCGCTGGCGAAGACAAACAGCACCGCAACGAGGGCCACTGCGGCAATGGCCAGCATGGTTTTGCGGATGCCCTGAGCCACCTCGTCACGGGCCTGTCGGGTGGCGCGTTCAACGTCTTCAAGGTAGATGCCGGTGCCGAGCATCCAGCCCCAACGGTCCAGCATTACCACGTAAGCGAGCTTGTCGGTCACTTGGCCGGAAGAGGGTTTGTTCCAGGCGTAACGTTGAAAACCTTCGCCCGATTGCGCACTTTTGAGTAACGCCTGGATTACCGGCAAACCGTGAGGGTCGGTCATGCCCCACAGGTATTTGCCTACAAGCTCTGACTGGCGCGCGTGCATCAGGCTGCGGCCCTCGTGGTCGTAAACGAAAAAGTAGCCATTGATGCCAAAACTGAGCTTGCGCAGTTCTTCGAGCACTTGTTGCTGCGCGCGAGCGTCACCCCGGCCATTGTCGTACAGCGGTGCGATCAGGCTCTGGGCCATTTCGACGTAGTTTTTCAGCTCTGCACGTTTGCTGGCCAGAATGCTGTCTTCGATCAGTTGCGCTTGTTGATCACCCAATTGCCGGTTCAGGGAAATCACCAGCGCGCAGATGACCGCGATCGCCAACACCAGCGGCAGAATCCCGAGCGCGACGATTTTGTGTTTGAGCTGCATCTCTACTCCTGGCCAGACCGAGGGAAGGCGAAGGCCCGGCATCATATGCCAAAGATACGCGCCTCCAGTAGCAGTGCTGGACAGAATGACCTGCGGCCATGATGAAACGCCAAAACCTGTGGGAGCGGGCTTGCTCGCGAATGCAATCTGTCATTCAACATCGATGTCGTCTGATATACCGCCTTCGCGAGCAAGCCCGCTCCCACAGGTTTTGCATTTCAACTGACAGATCAGCTGCGTCTACGTAGAACTACGTAGACGCCACGTACGTAGTAACGCGGATTTATTTGTCGACAGCATGGGCGGATATTGGGCCCGCTCCGCAATGCGGACACAATTATAATAATTACCGCCGCAGCCACTGGCTGTCGGCAGGAGACACGCTATGCCCCGTCTGGCTAAACACCTCGCCTGGTTTGCCGTGGCTGTCCTGGGAGCGTTTGCGCTAAGTGTCGTGGCCCTGCGCCGCGGCGAAGCCATCAACGCCCTCTGGATCGTAGTCGCAGCAGTCGCTATTTATCTCGTCGCATACCGCTATTACAGCCTGTTCATCGCCACCAAGGTGATGCAGCTCGATCCCAATCGAGCCACTCCCGCCGTACTCAACAATGACGGTCTGGACTACGTACCGACCAACAAACACGTGCTCTTCGGGCACCACTTCGCAGCGATCGCCGGTGCAGGGCCGCTGGTCGGCCCGGTCCTGGCAGCGCAAATGGGCTACCTGCCCGGTACGCTGTGGCTGATCGCCGGGGTGGTGCTGGCCGGTGCGGTTCAGGACTTCATGGTCCTGTTCATGTCCACCCGCCGCAACGGTCGTTCCCTGGGCGACATGGTCCGTGAGGAAATGGGCCGCATCCCCGGGACCATCGCGCTGTTTGGCTGCTTCCTGATCATGATCATCATCCTCGCAGTGCTGGCGCTGATTGTGGTCAAGGCCCTGGCCGAAAGCCCGTGGGGTATTTTCACGGTGATGGCGACCATCCCGATCGCGATGTTCATGGGCATTTACATGCGCTACATCCGCCCGGGTCGCATCGGCGAGATCTCGGTGATCGGCGTGGCATTGCTGCTGGGTTCGATCTGGCTGGGCGGGCAGATTGCCGCTGACCCGGTGTGGGCCAAGGCGTTCACCTTCACCGGAATCCAGATCACCTGGATGCTGATTGGCTACGGTTTTGTCGCGGCGGTATTGCCGGTATGGCTGATTCTGGCGCCACGTGACTACCTGTCCACCTTCCTCAAGATCGGCACCATCGTCGCGCTGGCGATCGGCATCCTGATCACCATGCCCGATCTGAAAATGCCGGCCTTGACCCAGTTCATCGACGGCACCGGGCCGGTGTGGAAGGGTGGGTTGTTCCCGTTCCTGTTCATCACCATTGCCTGTGGCGCGGTGTCTGGTTTCCACGCACTGATTGCTTCCGGCACCACACCTAAGTTACTTGCCAATGAAGGCCATGCCCGTTACATCGGTTACGGCGGCATGCTGATGGAGTCCTTCGTGGCGATCATGGCGATGGTGGCCGCGTCGGTGATCGAGCCAGGCGTGTACTTCGCCATGAACAGCCCCGCAGCCCTTGTAGGCTCCGATGCTGTTTCGGTGGCTCAGACCGTCAGCAGCTGGGGTTTTGCAATTACCCCGGAAGCCCTGCAAACGGTGGCCAAGGACATCGGTGAAACCACCATCCTGGCCCGGGCCGGCGGTGCGCCGACCCTGGCGGTCGGTATCGCGCAGATCCTGCACCAACTTCTGCCGGGTGAAAACACCATGGCGTTCTGGTACCACTTCGCGATCCTGTTCGAAGCGCTGTTCATCCTGACCGCAGTGGACGCCGGCACCCGTGCCGGGCGTTTCATGCTGCAGGACTTGCTCGGCTCCTTCGTGCCGGCGCTCAAGCGCACCGAATCCTGGACTGCCAACCTGATCGCCACCGCCGGTTGCGTGGCGATGTGGGGTTATCTGCTGTATCAAGGCGTGATCGACCCGTTGGGCGGGATCAACACCTTGTGGCCGCTGTTCGGCATCTCCAACCAGATGCTGGCGGGTATCGCGCTGATGCTGGCAACCGTGGTGCTGATCAAAATGAAACGCCAACGCTACGTCTGGGTCACCATGCTGCCCGCCGTGTGGTTGCTGATCTGCACCACCACCGCAGGCTTCATCAAGCTGTTCGACGCCAACCCGGCAATCGGCTTCCTGGCGCTGGCGAAAAAATACAGCGACGCCTTGGCCAACGGCCAGGTCCTTGCGCCGGCCAAGAGCATCGAGCAGATGCAGCATGTGATCTACAACGCCTACACCAACGCAACGCTGACCGCGCTGTTTTTGCTCGTGGTGTTCAGCATCCTGTTCTTTGCACTCAAGGTCGGCATTGCCGCCTGGGGCACCAAGGAGCGTACGGATAAAGAAGCGCCGTTCCAGGCTTTGCCGGATGCTTGATGGAGGAGGGTGCCCATGTTCAATGACCTGAGTCGCCTCGGTAAATACCTCGGTCAGGCCGCGCGCCTGATGGTCGGCATGCCCGACTACGACACTTACGTCGAGCATATGCAGACCAGACACCCGGACAAACCGCTGATGAGTTACGAAGTGTTCTTTCGCGAACGTCAAGAAGCTCGTTACGGCAGCAAGGCGGGACCGAAGTGCTGTTGATGCGAAACCTTTAAGCGGCATTCTGCTTTAAAAGCCCGGCCTGCCGGCGATAGCGGTCTTAAAGACGCTACCGTGGGCAGGCCGGGCTTTTTTTGTCGTTGTACTTTCAGGGCTTGCCTCTACGGTATCGCATAGACCTTGAACAGCTTTTTGTCCGTGTCGGTAATGCCTTCCAGGTAGGTGTCGTATGCCTGCTCGATTTCGCCCGATCGATACAGTTCACTCAGCGCGGTGTCGACCAGCAAACGGAAATCTTCATCGTCTCGATTCACCGCCATTGCAGTCGGCGAGTACTCAAAAACTCGATCCAGCAGGACCAGATTCCCTGCGGAATAGTTACTGGCGAGGAGATTCTTCAACATCATGCGTTCGGCGAAAAAGGCATCGGCTTTGCCTTCGGCGACCAGTTTGAGGCCCGCTTCAGTGTTCTCGACTGTGACCAGGGTGGCCACCACACCGAGTAATCGCATCTGCTGACGGATCCAGGCCTCGGTGACGCCACCTGCAGTGGCGGCATAAGTCAGGTTGGCCAGCCCACGATTGATGGTCGCACGCCAGGTCGGTCCGGTATGCGCTACTTTGCCGTTTAGTACATTGAGCAACGCCTCAGGTGCTTCCTGGCGCACCACTGCCGAAAGGCCGGCCGTGTAGATTGGAATCGAGAAGCTCACACGCTTGCGTCGTACCAATGTGGGTGGCGTCGGCGTGCAGAGGATGTCGATCTCGCCCGTGCTCACGGCATTCATCTCGTCGTTGACGACGACGGGGCGGTAACGTATCTGCAACGCGGCCAGACCCAGCTCGGTCTTGATTTTGTCGGCGACCTTCAGACAAAGCTCGATCGCATAACCGATGGCTTTGTCGCCTGCCTGGACGGAAAAGGGTGCGAAATCCGGCACATAACCGAGGGTAAAGGTATTGCTCACCCGCACGCGCTCAAGGGTATTGGCACCCGCGAGTACCGGCACCATTGTGAGCAGGCAGACGAACAGCAAGTTAACGGCTTTGGTCAGTTGTACGTTCATATCCTGGCGCCCCGTATTCGGATGTCTGTGCGGTCCTGGAAATACAGCTAAGGATTGCCGGCCCTGATCTGAGCGGTTGGAGACGCATCGACAAAACGCTTGGAGAGGAAGCCATAGAGCAAATAGCCGAATGCAAGGACAATGAGGCCACCGAATACGGCATCCTTGCCGCAGGCATAAAGGGCGTACAACGAATAGCCCACGGCGATCAGTAATAGCATCGTGTTGCGGGTGTAGATCTCCGTACTGACTTTGGCTTTGTACATCATGACCAGCAGGCCCGTGGCGGCTGTCACGTATGGGATCAGATTGGTCACTGCTGCCAGGCTGACGAGTTTTCCAAACTGGGCGCTGGCATTGGGCGAGATGGTCGACAGCGCCATCAAGGTCTGAAAGATGCCGCAAACGAGCATGCCGAGAATAGGCGCATCCTGTGCGCTGACCTTACTGAACAATTTCGGGAACATGCCTCGGTCAGCAGTCATCTTCGCCGTTTGCGCCAGAGTGAACTGCCAGCCCAGCAGCGAACCGACACAAGCCATCACTGCCAGCGCCATAACGATGTTGCCGACCATGGGGCTGAACATATGTGCATAGACGAGCGCGAAGGGCGCCGATGAGTTGGCCAGTTCGGTATTGGGTACGATGCCCTGAATGACCGTAGTCGACAGCACATACACCACTGCCGCGCCCAGCGTGCCGAACAGGCAGGCCAACGGTACGGTGCGCTTGGGATCTTCCACGGCATCGGAAGCCTGTGCCGCCGATTCCATGCCAAGGAAAGCCCACAGGGTGAGGGGAATCGCCTTGCCGATGGCGTCGGAGATCGGCAAGTTGTTCGGGTTCCAGGCAGCAATCAGCACATCGGGCTTGAACCAGAACCAACCGATGATGCTCAAGCCAGCGACCGGGATGATCACCCCCCACACGGTAATCGCGCCGATCTTGCCGGTGATGCCGGGGCCACCGAAGTTGGCAACCGTGGTCAGCCAGAGCAGGCCAACCGTACCGATAAACAGGGGAATGGCGCCACTGCCCAGCCAGGGCACGAACGATGTCATGTAACCCACCGCAGAGATGGCGACAGCCACGTTGGCGATGCCCAGCGAGAGAAAATACAGATACGAACAGAGGAAGAAGCCGGATTTGGCGTGCGCCTCTTCGGTGTAGGCAGACAAACCGCCTGAGCGCAGGCAGTAAATGCCGCACTGGGAAAAGCAGTAAGCGATGGCCATCGAACCGACGGCGGTGACGATCCATGACAACAACGAAACGGCCCCGAGCTGGGCCATGCTCGTTGGCAACATGATGATGCCCGATCCCATCATGTTCACCGTCACCAGAGTGGTGAGCCCCATGAGGCTCATTTTCTTGCTTGGGTCGGCCATCGGAAACTCCTTGATCTGCTCAACACATTGACCATAGCCCTGATTGCCATGCTCATAGCCCGTCGAACAGATTTATCGCCAGTTAGTCCTCGAATGTGCGGGAAGCGTTGCAAGCCGAGAGCGAGGCGAGCGCGTGATAAAACGACTAAATGGTTATTTAGCATAGTTATTAACTATCGATACAGCATTGCTGATAGCTTAATATTCAGATTCCCGACGCTGAAACAGTGATTGCCGTGTTGACTCTGGAGCCTCACATGGAAGGAGGTTTTTGATGAAGAACCTTTCATTTCGATCACCACGCGATGGTCAGATCAAAATAGAAGTTAAACCTCATGGATGAATTTCAATTCATTACTTGCCGAGCAAGATTGGCCTATAGGCCATGTTCACTTGAATCATTCGGACATCGTTCATTACTACCATTTGGGAAACCCGATTCAGGACAGCCTGATTTTTCCAGACGGTATGTTGATCACTGGGCAACGACGTTATCACCGGGGAATGCTTTCAGCTGCACGTACCTAGTGGCGTTGGAAAGCTTCCAGAGCAACTAATGACGGGTTTAGCGGAATACGGTTTGATCAGCGAAGCGGTTTCACGAGGTTTGATTTTCAGGTAGGGAGATGAGCAGTCGGCAGAAACTCAGAGAGAAGATTCCCGAACATACAGAGTTGTTTTGGAAAGCTGATGTAAGGACGAGGGTGGATTGAGGACCTCAAAATCCACGTGCAACCGGGCTAACCCTGAAACATGTTGTTACGTGTAATGTATATTATGTTAAATGATGTGTCAGGACGGAACCTCTATCAAAGGTTCTATCTTGTGACTTCGAAAAAAATTCTCTGTCAACGGGCCTGCACTCCGTATTCATGGCAAGTCATTGAATGAAGTGACAGCTGCACGCTGGTGATGCGGCGTCGTTGCCCATTCAGTTCAAGCTAAGGTACCGCAATGACGTTTTTAATAGTTTTTGAGGGTTATTGATTCGGATTATCCGGCCCTTACCGGGCAGTATCCGCCCCGTATCGACCGACGTGCAGGCGCCAGCCTTGCGTCGCTCAGGTCGGTACTGGGGGCAGGAACCTGAACAGCAACTTTCATTACTTGAGAACAGAACACATGAGCATGTCGAATAAATGGATTGTGGGGATTGCCTTGAGCTGCGTGTTTCAAGTCGGGTGTGTCTCGAAGGTGGCGCAAACAGAACAATATTCGGGCTTTCTGCCCAATTATCAGGGACTGGAAGAACACACTACGCAGAGTGAACAGAAAGTGATGCGCTGGGTCGCGCCAGGGTTTGATCCCCATGCCTATTCCACTGTCGTGTTCACGGAGGTTGAGTTGTATCCAGCGCCCATACCCACCGCGCGCGTCAACCTGAAAACCTTGGAAGATGTACAGATCATGGCCAGCGACAGTGTCCGAAACGCCTTGGTCCCCGCTTATACGATCGTCTCGAATGTGCAGCAAGCACCGGCCGATTCACGGACATTGATTCTGCAGGCGGCGATCACCCACGTCAGCGCCAACAACGAGGGCATGCATTGGTATGAGGCCGTACCGATCGCAGCTGTCGTCGGGGCCACACAAGCAGCCACCGGCCATCGTGATCAGACGGCCGAGTTGTATCTGGAAATGGACCTGATCGATGCCAAAACCGGTTTGCCGGTCGTCAAGGTGGTTCGCAAGGTATTCGGCGAGACATTGAAAAATGCCAGTCAGCCAATAGGCGCCAATGACTTCAAAGTCGCACTCAAAACCGTAACGACCGACATGCAGGCCCTGCTTTCCAAGCAGTAGCTGACACGGGATACCCCATGGCAACGTTGACTTGCCTGCTATCCATTGTCATGGTTTTGCACTGCGAACAAACGGGCATGGGGTTTCGCAACGGCGGTCACGCTGCGTATCTATGAATAATCCGTCAGACCCCATGATGTCGCCTGGAGAGAGTCCGACTTGATGAAAATATCGACCCTTACCTTATCGGCCTGCCTATTTCTCGCCAGCTCTGGTGCCTTGGCGGTAACGCTGGTTCCACTCAAAAACCAGACTTCACAGACCATTCAGCAAGACACCAGTGCCTGCCAGACACAAGCCAATGCTCAATTTCCGACACAAAACACAGTGCCTTCCGGAGGTCGGATAAAAGGCGCTACCACAGCCGCGATCGCCGGCGCCACTGCTGCGCAGGTTCGCGGCCGGCAACATGACGACGTTTATGACCAGATCGACGACGATATCAAGCAGGACTATCGCCAGAATCGTGCGCGCAGTGCCGCTGCGGCCGGCGTGGTGGTCGGCGCCTCAAGGCAACGTCAGGAGCGCAGACAGAATCTTGCCGCCACTGAGCAAAACATCACCGCCAACAACTCCGTGTACAGCAGTTGCCTGCAACAGCGTGGCTATAACGTTTTGCCTTGATCCAACTGACTGCCTCGCCCTCGCCTGAAGTCATTTCACTCCCCTTCCTTTCCATCCCGCCCTGAACTAGTCGTGAGAAACATGTTCAGGGACGCCCTGCCTCTTGGTCGAAAGAATGCGGCAGGACTAAACCGATTCATATTTACTCAAGGCATGCATGGCCCTGTCTTGCAGTTTTCGGATAGCGCGAGGTGCTCATATCAAGCATCATGACCGCCCCGATTGAAACGCCGTGGATTACCCTTGCTTGACGCCAGTGACATTTTCGAGAGCTATTCCAGCATTGTCTGCAAAACCTGATTGCACCTTTCGCGCTTGCCCGCAAATAGCCGCTCATCTCCCCCGACAAGCATGTATTGCGTCTAACTCAGCCTCTCAAACCGTCTCTATACTCAGCCAGAACCAACTGAACGGAGGATTTCCATGCGCTACGCCTTCAAGTTGAAAAATGGTGCCATGGCCCTTTTCGACCCAGATACCGCCTTGCTTTCCATCACGACACCCTATGGCGATGTTCAAACTTCCACGATAGGTAGAGCTGAATCGCGTCTACTGGATCTGCTGCTTATGGAGCCCGGTCAGACCAAAAGCCGTGAGGAGATTACCGACTACGCCTGGAATGACCGCGTCGTCGCCGCCGGCAGTTTGAACCAGGCCGTTTTCTCACTTAGAAACATTCTTAACGACAGTCGAGATCACGAAATCTTGATGACGGTTCCTCGAAGAGGATATTGCTTCAATCGTCAATATGTAGTCGATGCCCAGGCAGCCTTGCCGATGCCAACAGATGAAGCGGTGCAACCTTGCGCGCCCGTCATTGAAGAATTACCGCGAAGTGGAAGTGATGATGATCTTCCGCGACTTTCAGAAAAAACCAAAGAATCAAATTACATAACCAAAGCCCATTTGATCGGCTATTTCCTGACCTTGGGAGTATGCGTTTACACAGGGTTCCATTCTGGCTTCGACACACCAAAAATAGAAATTTCCAGCCTGAAACAGAACGACCTGTTCATCCATGCTGTTGCCCACTCGGTCGCTGAGGCTCAATCACTGAGGGATCTTTCGGCCAAACAGATCGAACAGTCCTCTCCCCATTTAAAAGGTCAGGTCTGGCTGAATCTCTATAAAACAAATTATTCCGTTTCGTGCGTCCGCCCGGATTCAAGCACAGCAAACTTACAATTAAATAGCGCTCAAAAAGACCTCGCACTGATGATCCGGCAATGTCTGGAGGCAACCCTATGAAGCTGACAACACCTTCAATGACTCACTGGATAGTGCTTGGAATCATCAACGTCGCTTGCATTTTCTCTTTGCTTTATTCTCCATCTTATTACATGGAAAACATCAGTTATCAGACCATCACCCGACAATGGCTCGAAGACTTGAATCAGCTCAATACTGAGGAGTATCTGACCATCGGGCACGGCCGACTAACACAAACCTCTCTGGAAAACCTGAACGGAAAAATTCGTAACGCCACCATCACTGCAAATGTTATCCGGGAAAGCAATCATCACGTCCAGATAAAAATCAACAACGTCAAGTTGAGTCAGGACAACGAGTTATTCGCCATTGAAAAGACTCCCGATCTATTTTTCAGGCGCCAGTATGTCTTGCAGGAAGGCGCCGTTCTAAACTATGAGCTCATACCTGTCACCGATGACAACGCCGTATGTTTTTATGTGCACGAAACCGGCCGCTTGCGTTGCATGAGTCACTAAACCATCATTCAGACAATAAAAATAATAATTACTGATTTGAATCAAATCCCCCTCCCCCTTAAAAATCCTCCCGTTTTGATGATTTTCCTGGCTGCTTTCCTTCATGACCAGTAAAGGCGCTTCTCGCGCCTTCAGCAAATCGAGCCGATTGTTGATTGAAAATATGAGTTTTTGACTTTGACAACCCCCTCGGGGGCGAGACTATTCACAGGCCGCGCCGTGACAGTCATGTGGCGGGCACTTTGCTCTTATTGAAAAATCATCAACAAGGAAGCTCGTCATGCGGCTAAAAAATTTTGCCACCGTATCATTTGGTGTATTGCTTTCACTCAAGGCCATGGCTGGATACAAGGAGCTTTACAGCGTCGACCTGGCGCCTATTGAAAGCAACAAAAAGAAGCTTGACGATGAAAGCTCCAGTTACAGGATTTGCACAAGCTATCGTATCAATGATTATTTTGCCTTTGATGCAGCGGCCATCGGCGGTCAACAAACGGCAATCTTTGGTTCGAAAATAGCGCCGTGCAAACTTCAAAGCCTGCTGGATCTACCGTTGAGCGATGCGTATGTTTTTTCAGCGGCGCTGGAACTCACACCGACTCATTGACATAGGTCTGAACAATGGCTTGGCACTACTTATTAGCTGAAGAGCGTTAAACTCCATGCGCACAATAATTCCTGACGAAGTTTTTCATGTAACGCCCATTGCCGCAAATGAACCCGATAGAACTATCGGCCAGTGGACAGTCAGCTTGATTTCGGCAGAGCATGAGGCAAGTATTCGACAGTTTAAGCTCATTGATAGTCTGACTCTCCAATGCAGCCGGCTGGATTTCGATTCAGTTGTCACTCTGGACAGCTCTGTTCCTCCAGGCTTTATAACCATTGCCATTTCACAGGCGCCCGTTGGCCGACCCTCTGTCAATAATCATGAACTGCGGCCTAATGAAGTCATCGTGCTGTATAGCGGCGAGCCCGTACAGTACACCTGCGAACCGAATGAAACTCTTTATACGCTGACCACGACACTGGAGCACTATGCACAATGCATCGATAATGATTCAACTATCGATGTGCTCGCCCATCGAAAGAACCAACGCTTCCAGGTTACAAACTTCAAATTAATGCAGTCTGCCATTCAGGTCATCAACGCTTGTTTTACAGACATCAATGGCACTGCCGAAAAACAGCGCAGGCGCTCGGAAATATCAGACTTTGAAAGCGTGTTATTGATTTCACTCCTGCGCGCATTGACACCCGTTGGTCGCGCCAGGCTTAAAACCCCGTCAAGAAGAATAGTTGCGACGGAAGCAATAGATTACATCCATGAAAACATTAACAAAGCGCTGAGCATGAAGTCATTGGTAAAACAACTTGAAACCACAACTCGCAGCTTACATCTTGGTTTCGTCGAAACGTTCGGAACCTCACCCATTGCTTACATTAGAAATCTCAGACTCGCCAACGCCCGCCGAGATTTGATCCGTCACACCTGGCCTACGGTTACCGAAACTGCCATGTATTGGAATTTTCACCATTTAGGCCGGTTTTCCAAGGCCTATCAGAGTGCCTATGGAGAAATACCTTCGGAAACCGCAAGGCGCAACGCAGAAAAACCGGTTTAAAGATTAACCTTCGAAAAAATAACAATTAATATTTCTAATTTTCCACATTAATGGCCTACATTGCTTGCTAAATAGCCAGGAGAACAAACATGCGCTATCGATTAAATTCATTGCCGCTCAAGCATAAAATCTTCTTTTGCATTGCCGCCTATTTGTGCGGTGTCGCGTTGGCCTGGCTGATGAACAGTTAAAAATTCGCCTCTGGTCAGATCCCGCCTAGTCAAATCATGTTTTTCGGAGTTTTTATGATTGCCGCGTATAGAGCCTTACTTAGAACTTACCCATCAGCTTTATGCGCAACGGCTGCAATGGCTTTAATTGCATGGTTTCTTGCCGATCATTACGCAGACAGACTTTTTGGGCAGGGCTTGAGTAAAACCCATGAGTTGAATGACTTGAAATGGACGCTATTCATTGCCCTGGCCTTCATCTTGGAAGCACTGCTTTACCTTTCATGGAGGGTGCTTAGGTATTACACCTCGACCGTCGTTCAGCTTCGCAAGGCAATCAGGGCGGACAAACTGGACGTGCACTATCAACCTATCGTTGATTCGAGGAAGGGATATCTGGTCGGTGCCGAATCACATTCTCGCTGGCACCCTAAAGGCGCCGCCATTGCGGCAGATGTCTTCATCTCAGCGGCAGAGAAGTCCGAACTGATCTGCGAACTCACGCGTTCGGTCATGCGCCGTGTTGCGGAGGATTACAGCACCTATCTCTGGGCATGCAAGGATTTCTTCATCACCATCAATCTTACCGCCCACGACCTGCTCGACCAGACCTTTCCCGACTTTGTGGCCGGCATCATGACGACATACAACATACCGCCGTCCGCCATCGTTTTTGAAATCAACGATAGTGCTTTGTTAAATCACAAAGAAGCAGCGGCTCAATTGCACAGGCTTAGAGTGTATGGACATCGTATTGCTATGGGTAACGTTGGCACCGGCTCTTTCAGACACGCTTTCACCGAACCGGCACTCCCTGTACATGCCTTGGCCAGGCGGTATTTTCAATGTCCGGCGAACATCAGATGCTTACAGTGACTGAATATTACTCATCAATATCAATCAATGACTTCTATTAATCCTCGCGACTACGCACATTCGGCAAACATCTCACAATCGACAACCTGTAAAAGGACAACACTTCTTATGCTACTTCGAAACCTAGGCTTCGTTTCCCTACTTTCATTGCTATCCTTTCAGGCACTTGCGGATGACAAAGGTTTGTATCTTGGTGCTGGCGTCAGCAATATTGAAACCGACGAATCAAATCTGAGCGATGAAGACTCCAGTTATAAGGTTTTTGCAGGCTATCGTCTCAATGGCTATCTGGCCTTCGAGGGCGCCTTCGTTGATCTTGGCCAATTCGAGGACAAGAATCTTGATTTCGATGGAAAATCGGTGCAAGTCAGTGCGCATGTCGGCTTCCCATTGGGAGAGCGGGTGCGCATTTTCGGTAGTGTCGGTGCTCATGCCTGGGATGCTGACGGCAACGCCAGCGATGATGACACCGGCGTGGACTTGACCTACGGGGCGGGCGTTGAAGTGGATGTGTTTCGCAATATCGGCGTCCGCGCTGAGTATGAAATATTGGAGGTCGGCAACATTAACCTGAATCAAACAACGGCCTCTGCATTCATTCTTTGGTAACGCCTGCTTCAATTGAGCGGCCTTAAAGGTCGCTCAACGCGCCCCCTGAAACATCACCAGCTCAGCCACCCGTGCACCTTCAATCAGCGCCAGACAACGGCGCAGCCAACTTCGCCTGGACGCTATAGATCTCAGAAACCACCTGCATCGTTGCCTCTTCGATCGTTCCTTCATTGCGGCATAAAACCCAGCCGTGATCTGCGATCGCTCGCTCGAACGCCTTGGTACAAGCGACCTGTTCTTCCAGCTTATGGATCACCGTACTGCTCAGCCCACGCCCTCGTGCCGCTGCCCTCGCCCACGAAATTTCAGCTGTGGTGACAACCCCGACATGCAGGTCTGGCACTTGCACGTTTCGATCCATGTTCAACTTTAGAATCTCTGCAAACGGGACTATACGGCGAAACGCGGCGTCAGACGGGTACCAGCGATCGATCAGGATGATGCTGCCTGGTGGCTGTTTAGCCAGTACGTGCCGGGAAATCCAGGTGCGGCTATCAGCAAAACGCGCACAAACTTCCAACTCCAAATCCCGGGTGGGATTTCTGACGAGTCTGTTCACCAGGGCCATTGTTTCACCCCTATAGGGATCGCTTTTTTTCTCACAAAGTCGGATCACCTTTTTGTTGTCTGCCCTCAGTACTTTCGTAACGGCCTCCAACAGTGTGGTTTTGCCGGCGCCCTTGGGCCCATCCAGAGAAACAAACAGCGAACGATTCATTCTTCACATAACGATTGATATACGGTTTTTGTTGCCCTGTTCGCTCGCTGCAATCGCTTGGCGCGACTATGCCGAATCGAGTGGAGGGTCCTTATGAACAGACATTGCTGAACACTCTAACCTTGTTTCTGGGCTGACGGGGCTCAAAATCCAGGGTCTCGCAAGCGCCGTGTCCGTCATCTCAACGCGGCCCGAACCCCCTCTCCGCGTACCAGCTGCCTCAGGCGCATCGCTCGCCAGGCAAGCGTCAATAGAACGTTATTTCTTCTAAATAACTCAAAATACCTCACAACCGCTAATCAGTTACTCCGGTTTTTTGACGCTTACCCGATACGCGGTCACAACTTTTGCCCTCCGCTGGGTCATAACACGGTGGCTGTCGATGGAATATTGGCATTCAACGAGTTTTTTGCCCGATACGGAGATAAGCTCATGATTTTCAATGTACAAAATTTTGGCGCCAAAGGAGATGGCATCACAGACGACACAGCGGCGATACAAAGTGCGATTGATGCAGCGGCCGCCGCAGGCGGTGGGCAGGTATATATGCCGACCGGAACTTATATCGTTTCGGGCGGTGAGGAACCCTCCGACGGTTGCCTGATGCTCAAGAGCAACGTCTACCTGTACGGCGATGGCATGGGAGCAACCACCGTCAAAGTGGCTGACGGTTCCGATACCAAGATCACGGGGGTCATCCGCTCTGCCTATGGCGAAGAAACCCATGACTTCGGCGTCAGCAATCTCACCATTGATGGCAACCGTGACAGCACCACGGGCAAGATCGACGGTTGGTTCAATGGCTACATTCCCGGCGAAGCAGGCTACGATTCCAACGTCACCCTCGACAGCGTCGAGATCAAGGATTGCTCCGGGTACGGTTTCGACCCCCACGAGCAGACCGTCAACATGGTCATCAAGAACAGCGTGTCCCACGGCAACGGCCTGGACGGTTTCGTGGCTGACTTCCTCAGCGAGAGCACTTTCGAAAACAATATCGCCTACGACAACGACCGCCACGGTTTCAACATCGTTACCAGCACCCACGACTTCACGCTCACCAATAACATTGCTTACAACAATGGCGGCAATGGCATCGTGGTGCAGCGCGGCAGCGAGGACATCCCCTCCCCCAGCAACATCACCATCACCGGTGGCGAGGTGTATGGCAACGGCGCCGAAGGGGTGCTGATCAAAATGTCCAGTGAGGTGACCGTCAGCGGCGTCGATATTCACGACAACGCCAGCACCGGGATACGCATCTACGGCAGTAACCACGTCGAGATCATCGACAACACGCTGACCAATAATTCCCTCGGTGGCCCCGTACCGGAGATCATCATCCAGTCCTACAACGACACCCTGGGCGTGTCCGGCAAGTACTTCAACGGCAGCGATAACATCATCCAGGGCAACATCATCATCGGCAGCGACCTGTCGACTTACGGCGTCGCCGAACGCAACGAAGACGGCACTGATCGCAATGCCATTATTGGCAACACCATCAGTCACACCAGCAAGGGAGCCACGCTGGTCTATGGTGACGGCAGTTATGTCAGCGCCACAGTGCCGATGACTATCGTGCAAGGCACGGCTGGCAACGACACCTTGCTGGGCAGCACCGCCAGCGAAATTTTCTACGGTGGTGCCGGCAACGACACCCTCAATGGCGGGGCCGGTGGTGACATTCTGGTGGGCGGTGCCGGTATCGATAAACTCACCGGAGGCACCGGCGCCGATACGTTCCGTTTCGCCGCTCAGTCCGACAGTTATCGCAATGCAACTACAAGTTTCGATGACATCATCACCGACTTCGACGTCACCCAGGACAAGATCGACCTCGCCGGCCTCGGTTTCACCGGCCTGGGCGATGGCCGTGGCGGCACCCTGCAGGTCAGCTACAGCGCCAGCAGCAACCGCACCTACATCAAGGATTACGATGCCGATGCCAGCGGAAATCGCTTCGAGCTGATTCTCTCGGGCAACTTCGCCAGCACGCTGACGGCGAATAACTTCATCTTCAATCGGGTGGTCACCGGCACCAGCGGCAGCGACTCACTGTCGGGCAGCGATTCGGCCGATACCCTGCTCGGCCTGGCGGGTAACGACAACCTCAGTGGCGGCGCGGGCGACGACAAGCTCGAGGGCGGTGCCGGACGCGATTCGCTGTACGGCGGCGACGGTGCCGACACCTTCCGCTACACCAACGTGCTCGACAGCTACCGCGACTACGACACTGGCGGTGTCACGGTCACTGACACGATCTATGACTTCACCGCAGGCGTGGACAAGATCGATGTTTCGAGCCTGGGCTTCGTAGGCCTCGGCGATGGCAGTAATGGCACGTTGTACATGACCCTCAATGCGGCCGGCGACAAGACCTACATCAAGTCCGCCGAAGCGGATGCCGATGGCAATCGTTTTGAAATGGCCCTCAACGGCAATTACCTCAACACCCTGACCGCCAGTGATTTCGTGTTCGGCGTACGAGCTCAGCAGGACATTCTCTACCTGCCCACCCTCGGCCAGTCCAATGCGCGTCTGCTGCGCATGACGGAGGACGACAATCAGTCCGGCACCTCGATGCTGGTCAACGACCTGGGCCGCTATACCCCCTTTGACGTGCGCAGCCAATTCACCGATGCCAACGGAAACAACATCGACATTGCAGTGGGCGGCAGCACGGTCACCGGTTTGTCGACCCTCAGCGCCGAAGAACTCAAGCTGTGCTGGTGGCTGACCGATACCAACCAACCTGGCGCTGCGCTGTTGCGCGCCGTAACGCTGCTGCGCGACCAGCTCACTGAACTGCAATCCATCGGTAACGTCACCATGGGCATCATTTGGGGTCAGGGCGAGGAAGCCGCCCAGGAGATCGGCCGCGCCACGGACAAAGCAGCGGCAGCAGCGGCCTACAAGGCCGCGACCCTGAAGGTGTTCGATTACCTGCATGCCCAGTTCGGCAACTTCAGTGTGTACTTGATGGAAACCGGTCACTACGAACAGGATGCGGCGCGTGCCCGTGGTTATTCAGAAGAAAAGATTGCCTCCATCGTCGAGGGGGTTGGCTATGTCCGCGCTGCCCAGGAAGCCATTGCCGCCGAGCGCGCCGACGTCAAGCTGGCGGTGGACTACACCGACCTGCCCTTGCGCCACGAAGTCGATCCGCTGGCGTATCCCGATGACGTCTGGCACCTGCACGAGGAGTCGGCGGAAATCGTCGGCCAGCGCCTGGCCGACTACATTGCCAATGACCTTGGCTTGCAAGGCAACCCCAATGACAACAACAGCGTGCAGGAGATTTTCGACAACGCTCAGAACATGATTTCCGGTACCGACCAGGCGGATTCCCTGACGGGCACCTCGGGCAACGACATGCTGAATGGCGGCCTGGGCGCCGACACCCTGACCGGTGGCAATGGCAACGACGTTTATGTGGTCGATAACGCATCCGACCGTGTGATGGAAACCAACACCTCGACTTCGCAGATCGATACCGTACAGGCCTCGGTCAGCTGGACCCTGGGAGCCAATCTCGAGAACCTGGTGCTCACCGGCGTGTCGGCCATCAACGGCACCGGCAATGAGCGGCACAATTTCATCACCGGCAATGCCGCCAATAACGTACTTGATGGCGCCACAGGGGCCGACAGCATGAGCGGCGGCGATGGCAATGACACCTACCATGTCGACAACGCCAACGACACCGTGATCGAGATCAACAGCAATGCGGTGTCGGGAGGGATCGACCGTGTGCACAGCAACCTCGCGGCCTATACCCTCGGCAACAACGTCGAGCATCTGTATGTCGATAGCACTGGCGCCGCCAATGGCACGGGCAACGCGCTGGACAATACGCTGTTCGCCGGCGCCGGCAACAACGTGCTGGACGGGCGCGATGGCAATGACACGGTGTCTTATGAACGCGCCCTGTCCGGCGTCACCGTCAACCTCTCCACGTCAGCGCAACAAAACACCGTGAGTTCCGGGCTCGATACCTTGAAGTCCTTTGAAAACCTGACGGGAAGCGCCTACGCCGACACGCTGTCGGGCAACAGCGCCGCGAACGTTCTGAACGGTGGTGCGGGCAACGATGCGCTGGTGGGCGGTTCGGGCAATGACCGGCTGATCGGCGGTGCCGGCACCGACAACCTCGCCGCTGGCACTGGCGCGGATACCTACGCCTTTGGTGCGCTGTCGGACATGGGCATCGGGGCTTTGCGCGATGTGATCAACGGCTTCAAGAGCACTGAGAGCGATCTTCTGGATTTCACCGGCCTGGACGCCAACCCGCTGACCACCACTGTCGACGCCTTCACCTTCGTCGGCAGCAACGCCTTCGACCCTGCCAACGCCACCGGCCAACTGCGCTTTGCCGATGGCATTCTTTACGGCAGTGTCGATGCCGACGCCACGCCGGAGTTCGAAATCCAGCTGGTGGGTGTCCAGGCGTTGCACGCCAGCGATTTCACCGCCTTGGGTTAGGCTCACATCCCAGGGAGCGGGGCTTGCCCCAATGCCAGTCAGTTAAGGCGCGGAACCTGTGGGAGCGGGCTTGCTCGCGAAAGCGGCGTATCAGGCGACATCAATGTTGACTGTGCCGCCGTCTTCGCGAGCAAGCCCGCTCCCACATGGATTGCGCTTAACTGACAGGCATTGGGGCTTGCCCGCTCCCCAAGGGATCTGCAGTCCCAGGCAGATCTACTCTTGACCCACAGTCACCACCTTCCAACTGTCATCTGGATCAAAGCGCTTCATCGACTCCGCCAACTGGTCACCACCGGGTCCCAAGTCTTTTTCGAACACCTGCCCTTCATGACTGATCATGAAACTCATCACCCCGGTGTCCGCGTATTTCGCCGGCCAGGCGATCAGTGCAAAACCACGGCTCATCCTGTCACCAATGAGGTAGCTATAGGCGCCGCCCGGTGCCGAAGGACCTTGGCCATCAAGGATGCGAAAGTGATAGCCCTGCCAGTCTTCGCCGGCAATGGTTTTACCGAACAAGGGCCCCAACGGGCTGATCTGACCGCTATCGTCGTCCTCCCAATAAAGTCCGTCGTGCTTGTCGGCGGTGCTGAAGATTTTTTGCGCGTAGGCGAGCGCGCCGTCACCGTCACGATCCACGGCTGCATATTCCATCTGGACGTCGTGATAAGTCAGCACTGATTGCAACGCGGCGAGTTCGTTGCGGCCAATTCGACGTGCACGGATTTCGGCGCTACCGGCGTCGATGTCGAAGCGCCACCCGTCCGCGCCTTTTACCATGGGGATAGGCAGAGTCCAGTGGTCACTGCCAACCGACAGGACCGCCTTGCGATCGCTGGTTTTTTCAATGGTGTGTTGTTCGCGGTATTGCTTCAAAAACGCATCCACATCACTGCGCTGCACGCCTTCGCGCGGGATGAAACTGCGCCATTCATTACCCAGCAACTCAGTCAGGCGTGCCTGATCGGCATATTCCGTCCCCAGTGCTTCGACGAACGCCTGGGCGGCCATTTCCGGCGTCGGAAAAGCCTGCTGTGCCGTAGCCATGCACGACCACATCAAACCGGCAGCGATCGCCAGGACATGAAAGCACAAGCCCGTGAGAGCCTTCATTCGAGCATTGTTTTTCAACGACGGCTCCCTCTTTGACGCGCGGGTGGACTGGACGGCCGACTGACCTGATGGCCGGCTGGACGCGAGGCACTGGGGCGCCGGGCGGATGCCTGGCTGGCCTGGCCGCGACTGGCTTGTGCGTTGGCCTGGGCCGGCGAACGCACGCCGGCGAATGCATTGTTGCGGGCACTGCCCGTGCTGGTAGCCGGCCGTTTTTGCACAGTCTGGCGCCCTTGCAAATCGCCCTGCCCGCGCTGGTTTACCTGAGCGGTCTGTTTCCTGGGTGGCTGACTCTCCCGAGTATTTCTGGCAGTGTCCTGGTTCCTGTCAGACGCTTTCGGTCTGTCGGTACCTGCTTGCATCCGATTGCCGGGCGCAGTTGCAGACTGGGCTTTGCGCGCCGAATCACGGGCTTCGCGGTTTGTGGTGGCAGGTCGCTCGATACCGTGCTTGTCCATTGAACCACGGGCTTTTTCACGAGCCTGGGCTCGCTGAGCATCGTCCCCTCGATAGGCTTCACGCTGACGGGCACCGTCCAGTTGGCGGCCATACTGTTCGCGGCTCTTACTGTCTCGATAGGGAACGCCGTCGCGATGAACAGCGTTGTGCTGCCAGTTGTTCTGATTCCGAGTGATCTGATTGTTGCGATTGATGTTGTTGTAGCGGTCGACGTCGATGTCGATGTCGTTGTTGTCCCAGTCACATTCACCCCATAACGAGCCGATGATAGCCACACCGGTACCAAAGGCCAGCCCGGCCATCAATGCCGAACCGGGGTAATAGGCCGGTGGCGGTGGATAGTACACGGGCGGCGACGCCGGATAGGGCCAGGTGCCATAGGTTGTGGTCGGGTTATAAGTGGGTACGTAAACCACCTGCGGATCGGACGGCTGAATGATGATCGTGGAGGTGCTGGTGGCCGGAGCCGGAGCCGGAGCCGGAGCTGCCGCTGTCGGTGCCGCAGCCGCCTGAACCGTCACGTTCTGATATTGGTTGCTTTGCAGGTTCCCTGCTGACTGGGCCTGATGACGCAAGCGTTGCACGCCCCCCATGACATCGTCGGGCTGCGCCAGAAAGGCATCCCCCAGGCGTTGCACCCAGACGGGATCCTGTCCCAGCGTTGCCATGACCTGGGGGAAAGCGACCAGCGCCTGCACGCTCGGATCCCAGGGCTGGTTCGCCACTTGCTTGACCGCATCGTCGCCCTTGGCGTCCGGGTGTGCTTTAGACCAGGTGACCGCTTCGGCTATTTCCCCGGGGTACGTAGTGGCCATCAGCACCTGGGCCAGCAGTGGGTCGGGGTAAAGCGCAATAGGAGCCAGCATTTGATCCAACTGCTCTTGAGTAAACACGGCATCCTTGGCCACCGCGTTGACGGGCGCGGTAGCGGCAGCGCTGGTGGTCGCGTTCGCGTCCAATGATTGCGCCAGGCAGGAAGATCCGCTCAAAAACAATGCAGCTGACACCGCGTAGAACAATGGAATGCGCATTGCACCCCCTCTGTGGTCAGGCAGGCTTGAGCGCCTTGATCGTTCCGCCCTTCCCTGCACCGTCGCGCCCGTCAAAAACGATGCAGATCTTGATGCGCTTGGCTTTCTTCAAGCCTTCAACGCAAGTTCAAGAAGTCTTTAACCCAAGCTCAAGGGGCTATCTGATAGCCACGTTGCTGCATGCAACTGTTGTAGGCGGAAGCAGTAGCCGCCGGTTCTGCCCGGCGATCCTGACGACGATCCTGACGTTGTCGGGATCCACCTACAACCGCACCTGCGACAGCAGCATCCTTGGCGTTGTTCTGTCGATATTCCTGTTTAACGTCGTCGTCCACCTTGTCATAAATCTCGTCATGCTGACGACCGCGCGCTCCGGCAACCGCCGCACCGGCTACTGCGCCCGTAGCGGCACCGCGAGCACGTCCACCTGATTGAGACGTCGTGCTGGTGCTTGCCGCGTTCCCGGCTTGAGCCTGGCATGCGCTTATGTCCTGCTGAATCAATTCGGGGGACTGCCCTTTGAGTGGCGTGACGGTCTCGGCTGAAGCGCAAAGGCAGAATACCGAGACAATAGTAGCCAAACAGGGGGGGATGGACTTTTTCATAAAGCCTCCACTGTTATCAGTCTGCTTTGGATCTTTGAGTCTAGCTCACGTTTGGCGACTAACCCTGGGGACTATGTTCTTCGGGGGCAACTACTAATTCCTTTTATACGTGTGCCCCCTCGAACGGGTGTGGAAAGTTTTGAGCATTGACCGTAATCAGCCAATGCGCGCCAGTTGATCTCAACGCTCCAGTACGTAATGGCCCGGGGCTGTATACAACGGCGGATATTTGCGTGAGCCCAGTTTGCGCGGGGCTGGCCGGCTAGCGCCCGACCGTTGTTCAATCCACTGCCGCCAATGTGGCCACCAACTGCCGGTGTGGCTCTCGCCTGCATCTTGCAGCCAGCTTTCTGGATCTGAGGCGGTGGCATTGGCGGCGTAGAAATACGACTTCGGGTTGCCCGGCGGATTGATCAAGCTCTGTAGATGGCCGGCATTGGAGAGGACGAAGGTGCTGTCTTCGCCGAACAATCGGGCGGTACCGTAGCAGCCCTGCCAGGGTGTGATGTGGTCGGTCGTGCCGCCGATCACATAGGCACCGACCTTGACCTTGCTCATGTCAATCGGCTCGCCGGCGATCTGCAAGCCCCCCGGCTTGCTGTAGGGATTGTGCTGGGCCAGATCAAGGTAGTCGGCATGCAGTTTTGCCGGCAGACGCGTGGAGTCGTTGTTCCATGCCAGAATGTCGAATGCCGGCGGCTTGTTGCCCAGCAGGTAGTTGTTGACCCAATAATTCCAGATCAGATCGTTGGGTCGCATCCAGGCGAACATACGCGCAATGTCCTGGCCACTGAGTGTTCCCTTGCACTGCGAGCTGGTCTTCGCCGCGCGCAGTACCGCCGGCGTGGCAAACAGGCCGATGGCTGTCTCACCGAAGAGCGCGGGCATATTGAGCACGCACACCGCCCAACTGGTGTTCGCCACCTTGGCGCCTTCACCGCGCGCCGCCAGCCAGCCGAGATAGGCCGCGAGCGTCAGGCCACCTGAACAGGAACCCCACATGTTCACATCCGCACTACCGGTGATTTGCCGCGCGACGTCCACTGCCTGGTCGAGGCACAGCGCGTATTCGGACAAGCCCCAATCGCGGTGCATGCTGGTCGGATTGCGCCAGCTGATGACGAACAGTTGTATACCGCTGTCCTGGATCCATTTGATCAGGCTTTTGTCGGGTGACAAGTCAATGGCGTAGTACTTGTTGATCTGCGGCGGTGACATGACCAACGGGCGGGCATGTACATTTTTCGTGGTTGGGGCAAATTGCAGCAGTTCGAACATCTCGGTGCGCAACACCACCTCGCCCTTCGCCGTGGCGACATTTTCTCCCACCTTGAATGGCGCGCTGTCCACCTGCATCGGCATCCCGCCGTTGTGGCGCAGGTCCCGGGAGAACTGCCCGATCCCTTTGACAAAGCTCATGCCTCCCGTATCGAGCAACTTGCGCAACGCTGCCGGATTGGTGAGCAACAGGTTGCTCGGCGCCAATGCATCAAACAACTGTGCGGCAATGAACCGGGCGCGGCCCTTTTCTCTGGCATCGAGATGGGCCCCATCGATAAAACGGCTCAGTTCGTCATTACCAGCCAGGTAGCTTTGCAACAGGCCGCGCAGCAAGGCATTGGATTGCCAGGCCGGATCGCAAAAACGTTTGTCTTTGGGACTCGGTGCCACGCTGGAGTTGCCGGCGACAATACTGCCCAACTCCTTGAGGTAACTGCCAACATGCCGTGCAGCCTTGACCGGCCTCTTGCCCACGGCCTTGAACAAGGCACCGGAGGCGCTCAGCAGATCGACCGGGCGCACCCTGAGCAATGGTGTCGCAACCTGTGCTGTGTTGACCGCTAACTCTTGTTTCTGCTGCTCTTGAAGAGCTTTTGGCGCGCGGCGACGCTTTGCAGGGGTGTCCGTTGATCGAGTGATTCGAGGTGTTTTATTCATGGCCATTCTCTTGTTTTTGTACACAAGCCTTGAGGGCAACGAGCAATCCCCACCTGACGATGCGGGAAGTGACGCAGTGTCGCGCAGCTACTGGCGTTCACCTTGACTTTGCGGGACATTCACCTGCTAAGCTGACAAATCGCTGTCCCGGATTGAGAAGTCATCATTCATGAGTGGCCTTGTTCGCAGTGCCAGCTTGACGAACTACGCTGAAACAGCCCGATTGCTACACGTCGATCAGCTGCAGCAATTGCGCCTTGTCGGCCTCGATCCCCAATGCCTGCTTCAACCAGACTTGAAGATTCCCAACGAAGCTGTAGCACGCCTGCTCGAAAATTCGGCGCGTGAAGCGGGAGTGGACGATTTTGGCTTGCGCATGGCCGAAACCCGCAAGCTCTCCAATCTGGGGCCTCTGGCGCTGCTGTGGCGAGACGAACAGACGATCCGTTCGGCCATGGAAGCGTTCCGCGACTTCCTTTTTCTCCACAATCAGGGTTTGGTGCTGAATATCGAGGAAAATGGCGGCGTGGTGGTGTTGCGCATGGAACAGGTCACGGTGGGAAACCTGCCGGTGCGTCAGGCGATGGAACTGTCAGTGGGAGTAACCCACCGCCTGCTGAAAACCTTGCTGGGGAACCACTGGCACCCTTCAATGGTTTGCTTTCGTCACGCAGCGCCGATGGACGACAGTCGACACCGCCGCATATTCGCCACCTCCGTGCAGTTCAATAGTCTGATGGATGGCATCGTTTGCCGCAGTACCGATCTGGACAAGGCACTGCCCAGTGCCGATCCGGACAGGGCCCGTTATGTTCATCAATATCTGGACAGCATCCGCGAAGAATCCAAGACAGCTTTACTTGAACAAGTGCGCCAGATGATCTGGACAGTGCTGCCCACGGGCCATTGTTCGGTGGAACAAGTAGCGGCCAATTTGGGATGGGACAGGCGAACACTGCATCGCAAGCTCGCGCAGGAGGGCGAAACATTCTCCTCGCTGCTGGATCAGGTGCGTGCGGAACTGGCAATGCGTCACCTGGCACATTCCAATCAACGTTTGAGTGAGATCGCCGGGGTTCTGGGGTTTTCCGAACTTAGTGCCTTCTCACGCTGGTTCAGCCGGCACTTCGATTGCAGTCCATCGACCTGGCGAGCTCGCCAGTCCAATCTGTAATACAGCCTTATACTGCGATACACCCAATGCGAACAAATGACTGTTCAACGGATCAATAGATCCCACAGCAATCCGGGTATCAGGTAATGAATCAGCCCAACAAGAAAACGCTCACCTGCCTGCTCGCTGCCAGCGTGTGCGCGGCGACGAGCACCTGCGCAACTGCTTCACCCATCTTCCACACCAGTTTCGACTGCGCCACGGCAACGGCGTCGGTCGAAAAGCTGATTTGTCGCGACCCACAACTGGTGCAGATGGATATCGAACTGACGCGTCTTTATCGCCTGGCGCTCACGGACGATCATTCAGTACCGCGTCCGGACAAGATCGTGATCGACCAGCAGTTCTGGCTCGATGCCCGCAATCAGTGTGCCTCCGACCCTGCGCCCAAGGCGTGTACGATCCGACAGAATGCCGAGCGCGCGCACCAGCTGCGTCAAGGTTCGGTCATTGCGAGAACCAAGGATCCAGACAGACTCACCGAAGGCCCGCTGGCGTTTCGGTGTACAGGATTAAATGAGCTGCTTGCCGCCACCTTCTTTAACACTCAGCCTGGTGTCGTGTACCTGAAATGGGCGAACACCTCGATCACCCTGAGTCAGGTGCAGAATGATTCGGGAACCCAGTACATTGGCAAGGATTCCCGAGGGAGCTACAGCTTCTGGCAAGACGGCAATGCGGTGCTTTTCCAGAAGCCAGGCTCAGGGGAAATGAGTTGTACGGCCGAGCCGATCGGCTGAGACCGTCTCTCACGTACTCGGCGATTTATGCCACGGATAACCTTTGGCACTGAGTTCATAGGCGTACTCGAACAAACGCTTCATGTACTCGCCATCGAATTTATGGAGGCGGGAAACATGGAAATCGGAGCCTATGTACGCCAGATTAAAGTCCGCCTCATCTTGCTGGGCAATTCGGTAAATTCGATCCAGATCGCTAATCCCCTGAGTCTGGATCAATGCACTGATGGCTCGACCGCCAATGCTCAAGGTTCGGCGCTTCGTTCCGGACCATTGCAGTTCCAGTTTGCCGTTGCGAATGACATAGAAATGCCGTTCACGCCGCAAACGCGCCCCGGGCACCTGGTTCAGCGCCATCACGGTGCCAGGTGGGTAAAGGAATACCTGCGTAAGGACACCTCCGTCCACGTGCATTTCCTGAAACGGGTGGCCGTTAACGTCCACATCAATCATGACGGGTGAGACGGCACCGGGAATACTCATCGACGCGACCATAATGTTGCGAAACAGCTCGAGCGCTCCCGGTGCCTGGCTGGAGGCGATAGCCCCCATGTTCCAGGTGACCGGGCGCCCTGAATCAAGGTCGGTGGTACCAATCATCAGGAGCCGTCCCTTGGCGTATTCCGAGGCGATCGCCGCAAGAATCTCGGCCGTGACGTGCTGTGCAATGAGCCGCGACAGGGGCTTGCTGTGTGCTATGCCATCGCTGGTAAGACGGGTCAGCAAATTGCGCGCATGGAAAATGTCTTTTGGGCCGACTGCATTGCAGATTCGCACAATGACATCGTCGTACTGGGGCCCCAGGTAGGCAAACGGGGCGACCAGGGCGCCAGCGCTAATACCGGTGACGACTTTGAATACAGGTCGAGTCCCATGCAGGGTCCATCCCGCAATGATGCCCCCGGCGAATGTGCCAGCGTCGCCGCCGCCCGAAACGGCCAGCAAATTTGCCCGCGGCAGCATGTCATTCGGTAGCCCTGCGCTGGCGAGCGCCTCAGCCTCTCGAAGGTTGGCCAGGCTCACATCCCGAATGAATGGTGTCAGGTCCTGGTCCAGCCAGTAGCGAGCATCTGGAATACCCGGGATCAGCGCTTTTTCCGTTAACGTTGACGGCACCGCATCACGGCGTTGCAGGCATGCTTGACGCAACATGTTCAGGGTTGAGGCGCCAGGTCTGAGCGGGAATGGTTTCAACACGCCTCCTCCGGCCCCAGCAATTGACAGAACCCGTCACGCACACTCAATACCCCCATGACCAGTCTCAATGGCGTGGCCTCACCACCTTTCATGCTAGCGCAAGCAAAGGCAGTCATGAGGTTGGCGGGACGTCCGGTCTGTCGCCCGTTTACTGCTTTGTCCGCCCCGCAATGGCGATACGATTGGTCGTTTTGACTTCACGCAACGCAAGATTTGACTGGATTGAGGCGATACCGAGTTGTCGCCTCAATACGCTCTCGACAAAGTCACTGTAACTAAGTCCGATCTGCATCCATGTGGCCCTATTCCTGAAACCAGGCTCAGGGAAATGAGTTGTACCGCTGAGCCGGTCGGTTGACTTCTCTGGTGCAAGGAGGGTTTAAACGAGATGCCCGAGTGTGGCCTTGTGAATCTTTCCGACCAGAATACAACTGGTGCAAGGACCGATATAAGTTTGTGATGCGCCTGCGAGTACCACATGTGACGAGGATGTGGTGTTCATGTAGTTGTGCGCTGGATGAGCAACGATAGCGAAAGCTGTCATCTTTTCTCCATAACGCTCCAGGGCTGTAATGATCTTTTTCTCGGCGCAGCCCGGGTTATGTTGATTGGCTTGCTGGATAATGCCTGGATCAACCTCGCCACCGCCAGGCACGTCGACACGAAGTATAAATTTCTTGCCAGTAGCTTCTTCGAATGCCTTGCCGCGGGTGTGAAGTCGCTCACCGATCTTGTCTTTCACGTCACGCTGCAAGCCGGGAGAAAAGCTCAAGTAATGGTAAGGAAAGTTCGAGAGTGCCACCGCAATGACACCCTCCTCGGTCACCCCGTTCTGACTCAGATACGTCGAAATTAACTCGCCGAGTTCGAAAAGACTGGCGTCGGGGCCAGGAAAAGGATCGTAGTGATCTTTGAGCCGGCTTTGCATGCTTGCTTCCAGTGGCATCTGGATTCCCTCTCTTGATTGACCTTCCTTGAGGTACCACACGTTCGGACTCAACCAGTTGCGATGAGCATAGCAGTGACTTCTGATTTGCCCATTTCCCTAACTCAAACCGGCACTTTCGACCCGTCCGGAAGCTTGGCAATCACCTTGATCTCAAAATGGAATCCATACAGCCACGTTACACCAACAGCGGTTAACGTCGGGTGCGGTGCGTTACCCCAGAACTCCGGCACAACCTTCCAGATCGTTTCGAACTTCTCTTGTGGATCGACGATGAAGACCGTTACGTCAATCACGTCGTCGAAGGTGCAACCGGCAGATCCCAGGATCGCGTTCAGATTGTTGAACGCGAGCCGAACCTGGGTCTCCAAGTCGGGCTCGGGTGAGCCGTCTTCGGTGCTACCGACTTGCCCCGAAACGAATAAAAAGCCATTGGAACGGATAGCCGGCGAATAGCGATTGCGCTCGTAAAGCGCTTGGCGTCCGGGCGGAAAAACAACATCACGCGTAGTCATACGGTGCCTCCTTCAACGGATCAAAGCCGACCCGCAATTAATGATGAAAGAAACTTTAAGGACTTGTGCCTGCCCGATAAACGAGCAACTGTAGCCATCACTGTTTGTAAAACCCAAACAATCCAATAGATATCCGGGGCAGAAATGGACCGTTTCGATGCGATGCAGGCATTTGCTCGGGTGGTGGAAACGGGCAGCTTCACCAAGGCGGCCGAAACACTGCATATGAGCAAGACGAGCGTGACGCAACTGGTGCAACAGTTGGAGGCCCGGTTACGCGTCAAACTACTCAACCGCACGACGCGCAAGGTCAATGTAACAGCCGATGGCGCCGTCTATTACGAACGTGTGGTAAGGCTGATAGCCGACATGGACGATGCCGAGACTAGTCTGTCCAGCGCCTCGGCCCTGCCCCGGGGCCGACTGCGAGTGGATGTACCCAGCCCGTTGGCCAGCATGATTCTGATACCGGCGTTGCCTGCATTTCATGCTCGATACCCTGACATCCAAATCGATATGGGCGTCAGCGATCGCATCGTGGATATGATCGGTGAGAACGTAGATTGCGTTGTGCGGGGCGGAGAACTAACCGATCAGTCTCTGATGGCCCGGCGGGTAGGCGACCTCCAGTTGGGCGTTTATGCGGCGCCGAGTTACCTGGACCGCGTCGGTACGCCGTCGCATCCGCAAGAGCTGGAAGATTCGCATTATCGTGTCGTCGGCTTCCTGTGGGCACGCACAGGCAAAGCCGTGCCTTATGCCATGCGCAGCAACAGCGAGAGCGTCTATATCAAGGGGCGTTATGTGTTGGCAGTCGATGATGGCAATGCCTACATCGCGGCCGGTCTGGCCGGCCTAGGAGTTCTTTGGCTGCCAGACTACATGTCCAAAACCTACGAAGCGCGCGGTGAGTTGGTCCGTTTGTTCGAGGATTGGCGCCTCGATCCGATGCCAATCTACCTGGCCTTTCCACCGAACCGGCATATCAGCTTCAAGTTGCGCGTATTCATTGATTGGGTCGCTGAGTTGATGGCACAGCATGCGCCTATCACGGACCGGCATCATTCGTGAGGCGACAGGAACCTGCCCTGGATAAAACCAAGCCCCGCCATAAGCGGGGCTTGATGTATTTCACTCGGCATCAGGGTTTACGCCCGCCGCCGGGATTTTGCCCTCCTCCTTGTTGCCCTCCTTTTCTACCTGCTTCAGACGCTCTATCTCTGTCGTCGGCAAAGTTGCCCGAGCGGCCTCCTCCCTGTTCGCTGCCGGAGCGATTGGTATCGCTGGATTGACGGCCTCCTGAGGCCTGTCCACCTTTTTTGCCGGCATCGGAGGTGCGTTGCGGATCGTTCATCATACCGCCGCCCGACTCCCCGCCTTTTCTACCGGCTTCGGAGGCTTTTCCAGGGTCATTGGCAAAATTGCCTGGGTTCTTGTTTCCGGTGTTAGCCATTTCCGTTCTCCTCATGTTATTCACGAGCCTTCGTCGTCGGCTCGTCTAATTCCGAGGTTTTCTGCGATTGAAAGTTTGAACTGATCCGGCATTCTTGCGACAAGCGGATTGGAATTATTAGTTCCAGAAAACTCTGGCTACGGCGACTAATGGAAGTGATTCAAACGAGTATAAGAGCGGGTTGTGCTTATATAATTTGATGAAAGAAAAGAGCGTTGAGGTCTGGCATTATTCGTCTTCGACTCTCTATTTATCTCCTATGGAGGTGCATCGATGACAGAGCACATCATCCACTTTCATTGCCAGATTGATCAGGGCACCATGGAGCGCTTCAGAGACTGCTGTCTCGACGCCATCGACCAGGGCGCTTCTTCCTTGCTGCTGAATCTATCCACCAGCGGTGGCAGCACCAACTTCGGCTTCGCCCTCTACACCTTTCTCAAATCCCTGCCGGTGCCGCTGTGCGCGATCAATGCCGGCAACATAGAGTCGATGGGCATCATCATGTACCTGGCCGCCGGCCGACGGATCACCGCGCCTCATTCGCGGTTTCTGATTCACCCGATGAATTGGTATTTCCCCCAAAGCTCGGTCGACCATCAACGCCTGCGCGAATACCTCTTGAGCCTGGATAACGACCTCGCGCGTTATGTGCAAATCTTTGCCCTGGAAACCGCCCACGCGGATACCAAACTGGACATTTTTCATTGCCTTTCAGCGGAAGAAAAAGTCATTGCGGCGCATGAATCCCTGGCTTACGGAATCGCCCACGAAATGCATCAGATGGTGTTTGCCGATAACGTCAAACACTGGAAAATCAGCGGCGGCTGACGCAGGTTCGGGACGGCCCTACTGACGTCAGGTGCCCGGAACGGGATGGATATCCAGGGTCATTCCATCACTCAATATGAGTTTCAAATCCTTGATAGTGCCGGCCACGCGGTCCTTGAACATCGGCTCGCCTTCGGGATCAAGTACATCGTAGATAAAGCGATTGCCCTCAATCCAGCCGATGGCTGTTTGCAGTTCGGGCGTGAGGTAATACTTGCCATCCAGAAAAAAACCGGCAAACGGTTCTACCCTTTCGCGTTTCTCGATTTCGTAGCGCACACCGGCGGTCATACCTGTGGCTTCATCAATCATGATGCGTCCCTCGTCAGGGTGTCTGATCTTGGCTGTCTGGTCAGTATCAGGGCGTCGACAAACCGGGCTCAACGGGACGTCTGTGCTTCAGACCTCCCGTCTTGCCCTGATACCCGTCAAGAAGTTCCCAGCCCACGGGACAGATCGGCTGAGGTTTCGGACGTAGTCTTGCGCATCGCGCCCGTCTCTCCAGCGATTGCATCGTGGGGCTCTATGGGTTCCATCACCTTTTCGCGCACGGCCTCATAGCCCTCCCGTGCTTGCTGTTTGACCTTGCCGGTGAGGCTGGCGCTGGTCCTGCCCAGATAACGGCGCTCCGTTGCGGTAGTGGGTAATGCCGCGCCCAGCAACGCGCCCACCGCGATACCCATCGCCGCCATCAGCAGGGGTTGTTCCTTGAGCAGATGACTGAACTGGTCGCCCATTTCATGGGTCCTGCGCGCCAGGCGATCACTGGTGTCATGGACAGCGTGACTGAGCTGATCGGTCTTGGCATGCAGATTGTCGCTCAGGTGCGCAGCCTTACCCTTGACGGCCTGATAGCTGTTCTTGAGCGAATCGGTGGTTTTGTGCAGACGCTCCCGGGCGCTGTCCATGCCGTCGGTGAGCCCTTCGGCGACGTCATCGGTCCAATCGACATCCAGCTCAGTCTCAACGCGATATTCCCTGGGCGTTGGCGGGCGATTCTGGCTCATGATCAACCACATCAGGCCGACCGAGGTCAGCACCGCGGGCATGGGATTGTTGCGCACACTGGTGCCCAGATTGGTCAGGAAAGTCGAGCCGTTGCTTTGCATCATCAGCAGCGCCTGATCGAACATCTGGCCAGGGGTGAACTTGCTTTCCAGCGCGTCAACGATATGCCCGATGTTCTCCCGTTGCGCATCGATTTCGCGCTCGATGGTTTCCGGGCTCTTGGCCGCTTCGGTGTCTAATTCTCGCTTCATGACACTTTCCTCCGCAGGGCTTCCTGGTCTTTGTTCAGCGCGTCCAGGGTGCGATCAGGCTTGAAGTGGGAAGGCTCGAATTGTTTTTTGCCTGCCTGCAGCATCACGAATCCGATGACCATCACCACGACGCCGACAATCAGCGCGGCCAGCCAGGGCGCCATCACGAGGCTCAAGGCATAGACCACCGCCATCAGCACAATAATGAGCCCGGCGAGCAGCACAATGGCGCCGCCAGCGACACCGGCAATCCCTGCTTTCAATGTCGTCAGGCTGGTCTGCAATTCCGCCTTGGCCAACGCCAGCTCTTTGGTGAATAACGACGGAACTTCCCGAGATAACTGCCGCAATAGACCGACCACGGAAGCATCGTAATCAGTGGTCGTACCCGACGGATTGATGGGCTGTGTGCGTTGCAGTTCTGGATCGTCTCTGTTCATTACCGTTCTCCTGAGAAGGGGCTGGACCCCGGCATTGAAGAAGTATCGCCACGATGGTCGGGCGCGTTCGGCGAAGACGGCGTGATGCCAGTGGCCAACCCGGGCGACAAATCGCCTGCCGATGGCATCGACGTTTCATAGAACTCTTGCGAGCCATCGCCACTGAACGAGGGTGTGCTGCCCTGCTCCGTGAACTCGCGGTCGGTTGTTGTCGGCAGGGGCGCCGTGCCCGCTTTCAGGAACCGCGACAGACCGAACCCCACCGCTATGCTGCCGACAATGAACAACCCTGGATTGTCGCGCGCCAGATCAGCGCCATCGTGCAGAAGCTCTTCGGCACTTTTACTGCGCAGTTTTCCCGCCAGGCTGCTCATGCTGTCGGCCATGTTCGCCAGATAGTCGGACATCCCGAACGTATCGTTCGTCCTGATCTCGGAAACGACTGACTGGGCGCCTCTGGCCAATGCTTCAATCTGGTCCGCTGCGGTATCGCGGTATTGGCCGAACTGCTCATCGGCCTGATGCCGTGCACCGCCTATCGCTTCGGTAACCTCCTCCTTTATATGTTGAAAGTTCTGTTCGGAGCCTGCGGGATCCCGAGGGCCATCCGGTTGTCCGGTTCTGCTGTCTGGAGTAGTCATGTCATCCCTCGCCTTCGTAATGAACACGTCAGGAAGTGGCCGCGGGTGTGTCCGCGGTGGTGCTTCATTGCAAATGACGGGGGGGCTGGCAGGGAGTTCCACGCAGATGATGAAGTGATAAAAACCGCACCGGTGGTACTCGCGGGAGCGGAACCTGTGGGAGCGGGCTTGCCCGCGATGAAGGCGGCACATTCAACATTGATGTCGCCTGACACATCGCTTTCGCGAGCAAGCCCGCTCCCACAGGATTGCGTTTCATTGACTGGCTGGATGCATCTCGCAACAAAAATCTGCTACGTTGTACGATGACAGACGATACGCCTATTTCGTCTGCCCTCTCAATAACAACAAGGAAAAAATACCCATGAAAAAAACGAAATTGCTTATCGGCTTCTTGTGCCTCTTCAGCGGCTACGTGATGGCGGCCCCTTCCTCGGGCGAAAAGGATGTTGCCGTAGCGGTAGACCATCTGACTCAAGCGATGCTGCACAAGGACATTCTCCAACTGAATGCGCTCACCGCTGAAAACCTTACCTACGGCCATTCCAGCGGGAAAATCCAGGACAAGAAAGCGTTCATCGCTGACATCGAAACCGGTAAAAGCGCTTTCAAGACACTTGAAATGAAAGGCCAGACCATCACGCTGTCGGGTGATGTGGCGTTGGTCCGGCATCATTTTTCGGCACAAGCGATCAAGGGTGAAGAGATCGTTCCGACGGAAATCGAGAACTTCCAGATCTGGCAGAAACAGAAAGGCAAATGGCTACTGGTCGGACGACAAGCGTTCCGTTTCTGAAATTGAGGGTGCGATGATCGTTCCCACGCAGAGCGTGGGAATGCAGCCGGGGACGCTGATCTGCTTCATCGCGCGGATCATCAAACCGGCTCGCGAAGCGCTCAATCATCCTCATGCAATTTAATGCCGCGTTTATGCAGCACGTACGGAACCAGCAGCACCAACAGCGTCAGCACCAGGAGCGAGGCCGCGATCGGTTGTGTCACAAACACCATCCAGTCGCCCTGGCTGATGGACAAGGCGTTGCGCAGTTGTTTTTCCGCCATCGGGCCCAGCAGCATGCCGACGATCACCGGGGCGACGGGGAAATCGAATCGCCGCATCAATACTCCGGCCCAACCGATGGCCAACATCAAAAACAGGTCGAACGTCGAGTGGCGCATGCCGTACACGCCGATGGTGGCGAAGACCAGAATGCCGGCGTTCAGGTACGGTCGTGGAATCTGCAAGAGTTTGACCCACAGGCCCACCAACGGCAGGTTCAGCACCAGCAGGATGGCATTGCCGATGTACAGCGAGGCCACCAGCGTCCAGACCAATTCGCCCGAGGTCTGGAACAGCAGCGGCCCCGGTTGCAGGTTGTAGTTCTGGAACGCGGCCAACAGGATCGCCGCCGTGGCGGAGGTCGGTATGCCCAGGGTCAGCAATGGCACCAGCGAACCGGTCGCGCTGGCGTTGTTGGCCGCCTCGGGGCCGGCAACGCCTTCGATGGCGCCCTCGCCTTTGCTGGCGGCGAATTCTTTCGGGTACTTGCTGAGTTTGCGTTCGGTCGAATACGACAGGAACGTCGGAATTTCCGCGCCACCGGCCGGAATCGACCCGAATGGAAAACCGATCAGCGTGCCCCGTAACCATGCAGGAATCGAGCGCTTCCAGTCGGCGCGGGTCATCCACAACGAGGTCAAGCGATGGCGGCCGGCCGTTTCTTCTTTTTGGTAGAGCACGCCGTACAAGGCTTCACCGACGGCAAATAATCCCACCGCGACGAGCACCACTTCAATGCCATCGACCAGTTCGGGCACCGCCAAGGTGTAGCGGGCAATGCCTGAAGTCGAGTCCAGGCCGATCAAGCCGATGGTCAGCCCTATCCCCAATGACGCAAAGCCGCGCAGCATCGACGCACCGAGCACCGCCGACACCGTGGTGAAGGCCAGCACCAGGATCGCGAAATACTCCGCCGGCCCGAACTTGAGCGCCAATATCGCTACGAGGGGCGCGAACAGGGTCAGCAAGATTGTCGCGATGGTGCCGGCAACGAATGAACCTATCGCAGCCGTCGCCAACGCCGGGCCTGCCCGCCCGTTGCGGGCCATGAGGTTACCTTCCAGGGCCGTGACCATGGAGGAGGACTCTCCTGGCGTGTTAAGCAGAATCGAGGTAGTGGAGCCGCCAAACTGAGCACCGTAATAGATGCCGGCGAACATGATCAGCGCGCCGGTAGGATCGACCTTGGCGGTAATCGGCAGCAGTAAGGCGACGGTCAACGCCGGCCCGATCCCCGGCAAAACACCAATCGCCGTCCCCAGCAGGCAACCGATAAAACCCCACATCAGATTGATCGGCGCCAACGCGGCACCGAAGCCGGTTGCCAGACTCGAGAGAATGTCCACCTTGTCGACCTCCTTGGGCCCGGATCAAATCCAGGCGTTGACCAGGGGCGGCAGGGAAACCCCTAGCCCGGCGGTGAAAAGCCAGTAAATCGGCAGCGTCAGGGCGATGCCGATGGCCAGGTCCCGCACCGGGCTGCGACTGCCGAAACCCCGTGCCGAACAGGCAAACAGCAATGAGGCGGCCAATACGAAACCGATGTAGGTAATGAGCAAGGCAACGCCCACCAGCCCCGCCGTGACCCAGGTCGCCCCGGCCTTGCCGCCGGGCTGAGGCCGGGTGGTTTCATGGTCGTCGGCAAGGTTGCGAAAACCACCGGTGAGCGCCTGATAGCACATCAATAGACCGACGACGCCCAGAAACGCCGCGACGGCGTAGGGATAGACATACGCTGCCATGATGACGAAGCCCATTTCGGGGGGAAACCGCGAGGCACCGAACGCCAATACCGCGCTGATGGCGACGACACCTAAACCCATCGCCAGTTGGGTCGGCATGACTTTCCAGCGCCCGGCCATCTCAAAGCAGCCCGACCTTGACCAGCATCGCGCGCAGGCGCCCGTGCTCTTCTTCGACGAATTTACCGAAATCATCCCCGGTCAGAATGCTCGGCGACCATGCATTGGTTTTTACGTTTTCTTGCCAGACCGTGCTTTTGGTGGCGATCAGGACGGCTTCGGTCAGTTCTTTGCGCTGTTCAGGCGTCAGGCCTGCGGCGCCATAAACACCCCGCCAGTTGCCGATTGTCACGTCATAGCCACTTTCTTTGAGGGTCGGTGCATCGATGCCTTCAACGCGTGTGGGCGCGCCGATGGCGAGTAAGCGGAATTGTTTGGACTGCACGTATTTGGCAAGCTCGGCGTAGCCGCCGGTGATCACCGTGATGTGGCCCCCCAGCGTCGCGGCGACGACTTCGCCGCCACCGGCGAAGGCGACGTAATTGACCTTGTTGACGGGGACGTCCATTTTGCTCGCCAGTTCGGCGATACCAATGTGGTCGATCGACCCCTTGGAGCCACCGCCCCATTTGATGCTGGACGGGTTGGCTTTGAAGTCTTTGAGCAAGTCGCCCAGGGTTTTGTACGGGGAGTCGTCACGCACGGCAATCACGTTGTATTCGGTAAACAGTCGGGCGATCGGCGTCACGTCCTTCAAGGTGATTTGCGGTTTGTTTTGCTCGATGGCTGCGACCATGATTGCACCGACCACAATCAGGGCATTGGCGTCGCCCTTGGTGCCGTTGGCAAATTGCGCCAACCCCAAGGTCCCACCCGCCCCACCCTTGTTCTCGAAGGTTGTGGACTTTGCCGTTTTCGCTTCGACCATGGCTTTGCCCAGGACACGTGCGGTCTGGTCATAACCACCACCGACTGAGCCCGGGGCCATGAACTTGACGGTATCGAGCGCAAATACCGGTGAGGCGAGCGCGGCGGCGGTAACTAAAACGGCGAGGTTGCTGCTGAATCGACGGGCCAATGCAAACATGAGTCGTCTCCGGATAGCTGTTCTTGTTGTTTTCGATCAGGGAAGAGCCCCTGTTCGTTGAACATGCGTCTGGGAATAAGCGTAGGTCATAGTTGTGTTTGTTGGCGGGCTTTCACCAGCCAGCTCAGCGCTATTCCTGTGGGAGCGGGCTTGCCCGCGATGATGGCGGCACAGTCAACATTGATGTTGCCTGACACACCGCTATCGCGGGCAAGCCCGCTCCCACAGGGATTGTGCTGAGCTGACAGGCGTTAACTGCCTACATCAGTGTTCTACCAAATGGCGGAAGGCAGCCGGAGTCGAACCTGCCCGGGAACGGATGCCGTCCCCAACCGGGTTTGAAGCCCGGCCGCGCCACCGGGCGCGATTGCCTTCCTTGAACTCAGTTTGTTGCCGGTTGAGCCAGTGCATTGTCGAGCCGAATGTGACGCCGGTCGCCAAAGCGTCGGGTCAGGCCGATCCGGTCGAAGTACTCCAGAATCTGAATACTGCGCTTGCGCCCCAGGCCCACGGCATCGCGAAACGCGGTGACCTGAATCACCGGGTCATCGCTGGCCAGTTGCACCAGCATAGCCGCCAATCGGCGCACCAGTGTTTCGGTATAAAACAAGTCACGAACCACTTGATGCACCAGCCCCAGCCGCGCCATCTTGCGCAGCAGCAGGCGTACGGCGGCCTCTTCATGGCTTGTCGCTTTTGCCAGATCACGCACCCACGGCGGATCGAAACCCGCGTGTTCAAACAGAGGCTGTAGCTGTTGCCACAGGGTTTCGTCATCCTCGCTCAAACGCACTTGATGGTCCGGCAAATGCAGCCACGGACCGCTGGCGACGATCGCACCGCTGGCCAGCAATTCGTCGAGCAGGCTGATAAAGGTCGGCCGCTCCAGCGCGGTGCCGGCGAAGCGACGCAGGCGGTCCCTGTCCGGTCCCATTTGATCCAGTTCCAGTTGATGAAAGCGTGCGAGGTGTTCCAGCAGCGGCGCTTTCAGGGCTTCCCAGCGCACCGCGCTGAACAGCAACGGCCCTTGCCGCGTATCGATCAAGCGCACGTCATCGGGCAATTCCCAGCTATCGCGCAGACGATTGAACTGGCGCTCCAGACGCCGGGGATCAAGCCCGGTGTCGCTGTTGGCCAGCAGCGCCGGCAGTGCGTCTTCCAGGCTGTTGGTGGTGGCCAGCGTTTGTAGCTGCGCCAATCGTTCGGGGCTGCGACGGTGTCGGGCCGGGGCGAACGGGTCGAGCACCCGGCCACCGCCGAGGGTGCGTTGGGCGCTTTGATCGCGCAAGATCAAGCGATCGTCCTTCACCGCCAGCACCGGCGCATTCACCAGCAGTTGCGCGAACATCTGCTGCCCCGGTGCCAGGCTGGCACCCTCCAGCAACGCCACGCGCCCAGTCACGTCTTGAGTGCCGAGATGCACATGCACGGGCTGAAAGTGCTCGAAGCTTCGCGCTTCGCTGGTCAGCAAGGTCATCTCGATATCCAGACGCTGGGTCGGCGCATGCAGCCATTCAGCCAACAGCCAGTGGCCCCGGTGAATCTGCTCCAGGGCCAAACGGTCGGCACTCAGGTTCAGCGCGACTCGCTGCCCGGCCATGGCGCTGTCAGCCGCCTGATTCTGCGCATGCAGGCCTCGCACCCGCACGGGTTTGCCCAGCGGACTCAACATCAGCGTATCGCCCACGATCACTTGGCCAGACAACGCGGTGCCGGTCACCACGATCCCGACGCCGGCCACGCTGAACGCCCGATCAATCGCCAGGCGAAAATCGCCGCTGGCGCTGCGTTGAAGCACCTCATGTTGCGCATCCAGCAAGGCCTGACGCAGCGTCTCGACACCCTCGCCGGTCACACTCGACAGGGCGATTTGCGGCGCGTTGGCATAAGGTCCGGGTGCGAGCAATGCTTCGATCTGTTCCCGGACGGCCTGCACACGAGCAGGATCGACGCGGTCGCATTTGGTGATGGCAATCAGTGCCCGAGGGATGCCCAGCAACTCGACGATCGCCAGATGTTCGCGGGTCTGCGGCATGACGCCGTCATCGGCTGCCACCACCAACAACACCAGATCAATGCCCTGCGCCCCGGCCAGCATGTTGTGGGTGAAGCGCTCATGACCGGGCACATCAATAAAACCGGTCAGCGCTGCGCCCGGCTCCAGAGCTGCATAGAGATAACCGAGGTCGATGGTCATGCCGCGTTCGCGTTCATCCCGGCGACGGTCGCCGGCCTGGCCGGTCAATGCCTGGAGCAAGGAGGTTTTGCCGTGATCGATGTGCCCCGCCGTGCCGACAATCACCCGTTCCGGCCCTCCTCCTGCAACTGATCGAATTGCGCCAGCTGATTGAGCTGCGCCAGCCACGCGGCTTCGTCATCCAGTTGGCGCAGGTCCAGCCAAAGCGCATCAGCATCAATGCGCCCCAACACGGGAATCGGCAACCGACGAAACGCGGCCTCCAGCCCCAGCAATCGCCGCCCGCGCAGACGTTTGGAAACGTTGGGCCGCAGGCATAACGCGGCGCTCGGTAAACGAGCCACCGGTTGGCTGCCGCTGCCGATCATGCCCAGCGCCGGCACCGCGCTGACGCTCCAGCCATCACCCAACACCTGCGCCAGTGACGGTTGCAGGCGTTCGGCCTGGGCGAAGATGTCGATTTGAGGGCGGGTCAGCAGGCGCAGGCTCGGCAGGCGTTCGGCCAACCGATCCGGGTCGCGGTAGAGCATCAACACCGCTTCGAGCGCCGCGAGAGTCAGTTTGTCGACCCGCAATGCACGCTTGAGCGGGTTCTTCTTAATCTTGGCGATCAGGTCTTTGCGCCCGACTATCAACCCGGCCTGAGGACCGCCGAGCAGTTTGTCGCCGCTGAAGGTGACGATGTCCGCGCCATCGAGCAGCGCCTGGCGTACCGTCGGTTCAGCAGGCAGGCCCCAGCGAGTCAGGTCCAGCAGGCTGCCGCTACCCAGGTCTTCGAGCAGCGGCAGCCCGTGACGGTGAGCCAGTTCCGCCAGTTCAGCCGTCGGCACCCGGGCGGTGAAACCCTCGATGGAATAATTGCTCGCGTGTACACGCATCACCAAGCCACTGCGCGGACCGATGGCAGCCTCGTAATCCCGGGCATGGGTGCGGTTGGTGGTGCCCACTTCGTGCAGCCGCACCCCGGCGCGAGCCATGATGTCGGGAATGCGGAAGGCGCCACCGATTTCGATCAATTCACCACGGGAAATGATGCCTTCCTTGCGCGCGCCCAGGCTGTTGAGCGTCAGTAACACGGCGGCGGCGTTGTTGTTGACCACGGTCACCGCTTCGGCGCCGGTCAGCTCGCGAATCAGGCCTTCGATCAAATCATCCCGGTCGCCGCGCTTGCCGCTGTGCAGGTCGAATTCCAGATTGAGCGGATAGCGGGCGGCGAGTTGAACGGCTTCGATAGCCGATTCCGGCAACAACGCGCGCCCCAGATTGGTATGCAGTACGGTGCCGGTGAGGTTGAACACCCGCCGCACCTGGCTGCGATGCTGGATCGCCAGACGCTCGCCTGCCCTGCCTGCCAAGATATCGGGGGTGATTTCAACGGCATTGAGTTCGCCCTTGAGCACCGGTTCGCGCAAGTCATCGAGCAGTTGCCGCAAACCCGCCAGCAGCGCGTCACGCCCGTAACGCTCGGCCAGTGGTTGGCAGGCGGGATGGCGCAGCAAGCTGTCGATGGAGGGCAGCCGCAAGGTGTGGCTGGCGGAGGTTGCAGACATCAGAGGCTCCCGGAAGCGAATGACCGTCGCGTCTGAGTGTAGCCGCTGGGCTCACTGCTCAGGTGATGCCGAGCGCCGCCTTCGTCTTTGGTCGTCTGCGCGGCGGTGATGTCTTTGCGTTTGAGGTTCGCGTTGTGATCGTGTCGCCGCTGGCGGAAAGCTCTTTACCGAGGGGCAAGCCTCTCGGTAAAGGGCTGAGTGATTACTTAGGTGGAACGAAATTATCCAGCATTCGATTCACCGCCAGTTCAGCCAGCATGATGACTTGCTGAAGCGCCAGCAGGGTATTGCGGTGGGTGCCCTCTACCAGTGCAGCAATGTCACTGGCCATGACACTGGCCGAGGCCAAGTTCTCACACGTTTGAACCAGCAAGGTTTCATGGCCGACATCCGGCGCAACCATGTACATGGTGCTGGGTTTGCGGGGGGTATTGTTCATGACCGCTGCCGGGTTTAGGTAGAAATTGAGGGCGCGTTCGGCGGCTTCGTGAAATTTTTTTGAATCGTTAGATTCGTACGGGGATGCCGGATCAGAGTCTGGCGGGTTGGGCGTAACTTTGAACAAGATGAAAACTCCTTGTTGCAGATTTTAAGGAGCCATCACCCTCGCTACCAAACGAAGGGTGGCGGCCATACGCGGGTTGGTAGACCGGCTGCAACAGGAAACCCGGCGCTCACAAAGGAGCCCCACGCATGACCACCATAAAAGCAGAGTCCCAAAAAAGAGACGGCATAAGGTGTTGCCATACGGCTGTTACAGGCGGGCTACCAAACCCGATCACTGTTTTTCAGTGACAGGGAAACGATATAGCCCGCCCCACAGCCGCACAAGCCAGCCGATTCTGGCGCACGCGTAGGTAACGACGCAAGGCGTTGTAGCCGGTAGGACGTAACGGCGGGTGTCTTTAAACGCGTACGTTAAACACATGAAAGCGTTCAAAAAATTGAGGAAGCGTCCGACATCTTTTAGGGGTTGGCTGTCGCAAGCGAGAGGTTTAATGTGGTTGCGCCCATCAGATAGAGAGATGGGACCACGTGATGCTTGGCTGGGTGTACTTCATCTTGACACCCACGACAGTGAGCCACATACCGATTAGACTGCTAAGTATTGATCCCGGAGGTCACTATGAGCGCCGAACTTTCCCCCATCGTTTCAGAGTTTGAAACCGAAGAGCAGGCCGCCAGCTACGACCGTTGGTTCCGTGCCAAAGTGCAGGCGTCGCTCGATGATCCACGCCCGAATGTCCCGCACGATCAGGTAATGGCTGATATGCGATCCCTTCTCGAAGCCAAGCGCAATAAGCGCGATGCTGGTTGAGTGGCGGCCCGAAGCGCGGGCTGAACTGTGGCAAATCATTGATTATATTGGCGACCGCCACCTTGTAGCGGCGAGCGAACTGTACCAAGCCATTGAGGTTGCTACCTCGGCACTTCCGCAACATCCCTACCTTTATCGATTTGGTCGTGTACCCGGTACGCGGGAAATTGTTGTGCATCCCAATTACTTGGTGGTCTACCGGGTGACAGATCGAATCGAGATCTTAACCGTTTTGCATGCCAGGCAGGAATACCCCTGACTCGACCAGTTATTTGCATCGGATTTGACCAGCACGCTTCGTGGACATAACCGAATTTATCTCGCTTATTGGGTGGGATTTATCTCAAGCCTGAACATCAAGGGGACAGGCTCAGTCACCTCCCGGTGCCAGCATCAGATTGGGCGACAGGCGCTGGTAGCCTTCCTGCTCCAGGCGCATGTCCAGCATCAGGCTGGACAGGTCTGCCGAGAGTGCTTCGGCTTCGGCGTCGTTTTCCAGGTAGATCAGTTTCAAATAGCTGTTGCAGCCGGGGCAGACTTCCGCCCGCAACGGTGCCTGATTGGCGGCGTGACGGTCATCCTCGAAACTGATGATTACTTGGTGGTCTACCGGGTGACAGATCGAATCGAGATCTTGACCGTTTTGCATGCCAGGCAGGAATACCCCTGACTCGACCAGTTATTTGCATCGGATTTGACCAGCACGCTTCGTGGACATAACCGGATTTATCTCGCTTTGGGTGGGATTTATCTCAAGCCTGAACATCAAAGGGACACGCTCAGTCACCTCCCGGTGCCAGCATCAGATTCGGCGACAGGCGCTGGTAGCCTTCCTGCTCCAGGCGCATGTCCAGCATCAGGCTGGACAGGTCTGCCGAGAGTGCTTCGGCTTCGGCGTCATTTTCCAGGTAGATCAGTTTCAAATAGCTGTTGCAGCCGGGGCAGACTTCCGCCCGCAACGGTGCCTGATTGGCGGCGTGACGGTCATCCTCGAAACTGATGTATTGAAGCCCCTTGCTCTGTTCGCAGTACACGCACTTGACCCGCACCGCATGCCATTCGCAGGCACACAACGAGCACACCAGATAACGCAAACCGTTGTATTTGCCCCGATGACGAATCACCCCGGCCATCGCCGGCGAACCGCAGGCCGGGCATTGGCTGAGGCTGTCGCCGCGCTTGAGTTCAAGGTCGGGTGAACTCAGCAGCCAATGGCTCCAGGCCGCTTGCAGCGCTGCACCGAGGAACGGCACCAGTTCTGCCGGCAACATTGAATACTGGCCGCTGACCAAGGCAATCGCCCAGGCTTTGAGCAGCCCCGGGTTGGCACTGCGCAACGTCGCCACGGCGTTTTCTACCGCTGGTTGTGGCGGTGGCTGATAGCGTTGCAACAAGGCGTCGAGATACGGCAGCCAAACATTTTCACGCACCAGGCTGTCGGTGGCGAACGGTGGCAAGCCATGTTCCATGCACACCCGCAGACGTTCGGGATCGGGCATGGCGGCTACGGGCGGATTGTCTATCAGCTTCTGCTGAACGTGACACAGTCCGGCAACCAAACGCAGGTAATCCGCCAATGGATGTCCATCGGCCAAGCGTTCCAGGCGCAGCGCGCGCAAGGTGAACAGGTTGTTCGGTGGCAGGTATAGAAACGGCGGTGAACTCGCCGCCGCTTCTATCTGCCCAGGCTCGAGGATCGTGGCCAAGGGGTCATCCTTTTTTTGTGATCGGTCGCTCAGGCGTCTCGTCTCGGGTCACTTCCTGGTACCAGAGCTCATGGTGTCTTCTCGCCCAGGCGCGGCTGACCTGGCCACGCACCATGGCGTGGACCGAGCCGCGAATCCAGATGCCGGCATAGACGTGGACGATGATGCTCAGCACCAGGATGAACCCCGCCAGCGCATGCAACAGCATCGCCCAGCGAATACTGGTGATGCCAAAGTACGCGCTGAACCAGGCACGCCAGATCACCAGGCCGCTGAACAACAGCACCAGCATGCAGATCAGCAACACCCAGAACAGCAGCTTCTGCGCCGGGTTGTATTTGCCGATCGGCGGCACGCCCTCCTCTTCGTTACGCATGACAGTCCCGACGCGCCTGAGCCACAACCGGTCGTTGGCGCTGAAGTAATTCGCCCGCCAGAAACTGAACACCAGGCCGAGGAACAGCACAAACATCGCCACGCCCATGTACGGATGCAGAATGCGCGTCCACGAACCGCCGCCAAACAGGTTGCTGAGCCAGAACAGTCCCGGGTGGAACAAGGCCAGCCCCGACAGCGCGGCCGCGAGAAACAGAATCGCCACCAGCCAGTGATTGGTGCGCTGGTTGGCGGTGTAGCGCAGGATCGGTTTGTCGTTCATGGCCTGTCCTCCCCGCCGGGTTTCGTCGGATCAAAGGTGTGCACCGATGGATCGAACTCATGCACCGCCGGGTCGAGGGTGACGGGATGTTCGTCTTCCTCGACCAGTTGTGGCCCGACGCGCACGTAATGGAAGAACCCGGCCAGCACCGCCGCGCCCATGGCGAGCAACGCCAGGGGTTTGCTCAGGCCTTTCCACAGGTCCACCAGCGGGCTGATTGCCGGGTGATCCGGCAACCCGGCATACAACCTGGGCGTGTCGGCATGGTGCAGCACATACATGACGTGGGTACCGCCGACGCCCTCGGGGTCATACAAACCGGCGTTTTCGAAACCGCGGCTCTTGAGGTCGACGATACGTTCGGCCGCATGTTCTTTCATGTCTTCCTTGCTGCCGAAAACGATGGCGCCGGTCGGGCAGGTTTTTACGCAGGCCGGTTCCAGCCCCACCGCCACCCGGTCCGAGCACAGCGTGCATTTATAAGCCTTGTGGTCCTTTTGCGAGATACGCGGAATGTTGAACGGGCAACCGGTGATGCAATAGCCGCAGCCGATGCAGTGATCCTGATCGAAATCGACGATGCCGTTGGCGTGCTTGATGATCGCGCCGGGGCTGGGGCACGCCGCCAGGCAGCCGGGCTCGGCGCAGTGCATGCAGCCGTCTTTGCGAATCAGCCATTCGAGGTTGCCGGCGTCGGTTTCATGCTCGGTGAAGCGCATCAAGGTCCAGGTGTCTGCGCTGAGGTCTTGAGGGTTGTCGTAAGTGCCGAGGTTGTGACCGACATCGTCGCGCAACTCGTTCCATTCCGAGCAGGCGACCTGGCAGGCCTTGCAGCCAATGCACTTGGTGGTGTCGATCAGCTTGGCCACTTCCTCTTGCGTGCGCACCGAGGGCGGCATCGTGGTGGTGGCCGAACGGGCGATGATGTCTTGGCTGGCCATTTAGACTTTCTCCACGTTGACCAGGAATGACTTGGATTCCGGGGTCTGTGTGTTGCCATCGCCGAGGAACGGCACCAGGGTGTTGGTCAGGTAACCGTGACGGGTGGCGCCGGTGAAGCCCCAGTGCAACGGAATACCGATCTGATGCACCACTTGGTTATTGACCTGCAGCGGACGAATCCGTTTGGTCACCACCGCCACCGCTTCGATATGCCCGCGCTTGGAACTGACCCTTACCCGGTCACCGGCCGCAATGCCTTTCTCCTTGGCCAGCACCTCGCCGATTTCGACGAACTGCTCGGGCTGGGTCACGGCGTTGATCGGGCAATGCTTGGACCAGAAATGAAAGTGTTCGGTCAGCCGGTAGCTGGTCGCCGCATAAGGGAAGTCCTTGGCCTGCCCGAGGGTGTCCCAGACGGAATCGAAGACCCGTCCGGCCGGGTTGCTGGTGGCCTGCTTGTTGTTGGGGTGCATCGGGTTGATGCCGATGGGCGTCTCGAACGGTTCATAGTGTTCCGGGAATGGCCCTTCGTTCATCTTGTCGAGGGCAAAGAAACGCGCAACGCCTTCGGGATTCATGATGAACGGGTTCATTCCGGCTTCCGGCGGCACATCGGCCTTGTAGTCGGGCACGTCGGTGCCGGTCCAGACCTTGCCGTTCCACCACACCAGCCGTTTTTTCGCGTCCCACGGTTTACCTTGGGTGTCGCAAGAGGCGCGGTTGTAGAGAATCCGCCGATTCGCCGGCCAGGCCCAGGCCCAGCCCAGGTTCTGTTTCATGCCGAAAGGATCGCTGTTGTCACGCCGGGCCATGTTGTTGCCCTGCTCGGTCCAGCTGCCGCAGAAAATCCAGCAACCGGACGCCGTACTGCCATCGTCCTTGAGCTGACCGAAACCGGACAGCTGCTGACCGGTCTTGATCACCGCGCCCGAAGCATCGGTGACATCGGATACGGCGTAGCCGTTGAATTCCCGGGCCAGCTCTTCCGGCGTCGGGTCATCCGGCACTTTGTACGGCCAGTCGAGCTTGAGGATCGGCTCGGCCCAGGCTCCGCCGTTGGCCTGGTAACGCTGGCGCAGGCGCAGGAACAGCTCGGCCATGATCTTCACGTCGGTGCGCGCCTGGCCCGGACCGTCGGCCCCCTTCCAGTGCCATTGCAGCCAGCGACCGCTGTTGACCAGCGAACCGTTTTCTTCGGCGAAACAGGTGGTGGGCAGACGGATGACTTCGGTCTGGATCTCGGCCGTTTGCACATCGTTGTAAGGCCCGGCGTTGCGCCAGAACTCCGAGGTTTCGGTGGCCAACGGGTCCATCACCACCAGCCACTTGAGTTTGGCCAGCGCCTTCATCACCCGGTTCTTGTCCGGCAAGGCGGCGATCGGGTTGAAGCCCTGGCACATGTAGCCATTGACCTCGCCCTTGCCCATCATGTCGAACATTTTCAGGATGTCGTAGCCAGGAATGTCCAGTTTCGGCAACCAGTCGTAACCCCAGTTGTTCTCGGCGGTGGCATTGGCGCCGTACCAGGCTTTCATCAGGCTGACGTGAAACTTGCCGTAGTTCTGCCAGTAGGACATCTGCCCGGGCCGCAACGGCTTGAGTGCGCGCTTGGCAATGTAGGCGTTGTAGTCCTGTTCGGTCTCGGCCGGCAGGGTCAGGTAACCAGGCAGCAGGTTGGACAGCAAGCCCAGGTCGGTCAGGCCTTGGATGTTGGAGTGACCGCGCAGGGCATTGACGCCCCCGCCCGGCATGCCGACGTTGCCCAGCAGCAGTTGCACCATGGCCGCGCTGCGGATCATCTGCGAGCCGGTCGAATGCTGGGTCCAGCCCAACGCATAGAGAATCGTCATGGTTTTGCCCGGTTGCGAGCAGGTGGCGATCTCCTCCCAGATTTTCTTCATCGCATCCACGGGCATGCCGCAGACCTGACTGGCCAGCTCCAGGGTGTAGCGGCTGTAATGCTGCTTCATTAACTGGTAGACGCAGCGTGGATCTTGCAAGGTCGGGTCGACTTTGGCGAAGCCGTCCTCGCCGATTTCATAGCCCCAGCCAGACTTGTCGGTGTAGATGCGCTTGCCCGCGTCGTAACCGCTGAACAAGCCGTCCTCGAAACCGTAATTGGCCTTGACGATGAACGACACGTCCGTATAGGCGCGCACGTATTCGTGCTGGATCTTGTCTTCGGTCAGCAGGTAATTGATCAGCCCGCCCATGAAGGCGATGTCGGTGCCGGTGCGGATCGGCGCGTAATAGTCGGCCACCGAGGCGGTACGGGTGAAACGCGGGTCGACCACAATCAGCCGCGCCTTGTTATGGGCTTTGGCTTCGGTCACCCATTTGAAACCGCAAGGGTGCGCTTCGGCGGCATTGCCACCCATCACCAGAACCAGATTCGCGTTGGCGATATCGGTCCAGTGGTTGGTCATGGCACCACGGCCATACGTCGGGGCAAGACTTGCCACCGTCGGGCCATGTCAGACACGTGCCTGGTTATCGAACCCCAGCATGCCGAGACTGCGAATCACCTTGTGGGTGATGTAACCCGCTTCGTTGGACGATGCCGACGCCGCGAGGAAACCGGTGCTCAGCCAGCGATTCACCGTTTGCCCCTGGGCGTTTTTCTCGATGAAGTGGGCATCGCGGTCGGCCTTCATCAGGTCGGCGATGCGATCCAGCGCTTCATCCCAGGAGATACGCGTCCATTCCGTGGTGCCGGGCTTGCGCACCTGCGGATACTGCAGACGGCTGGGGCTGTGAATGAAATCGAGCAGGCCTGCGCCTTTGGGGCAGAGGGTGCCGCGATTGACGGGGTGGTCGGCATCGCCTTCGATGTGGATGATGCTCTGGGCGACATTCTTCGCGTTGTCACCCTGGCTGTACATGATCAAGCCGCAACCGACCGAGCAGTACGGGCAGGTGTTGCGGGTTTCATGGGTATGGGCGAGCTTGAAATGACGCACTTGTTCGGCAAAAGCAGGTGCCGGGGCCATCCCCAGCGCACCGAGGCTTGAGCCCGCAAGGCCGAGACCAGCGACCTTGAAGAACTGACGACGGTTGAGGTCCATCGTGCACTCCTGATCAGGTGGAAACCCGGTGCATTGGCCAGTCAGTCAAGTCATGACTCCTGTGGGAGCGGGCTTGCTCGCGAAAGCGGTGTGTCAGGCGACATCAATGTTGACTGTGCTGCCCTCTTCGCGAGCAAGCCCGCTCCCACAGGGATTTTGCTTAACTGCCTGGCATCATGCGTTGGCCGGGTTTTTCTGGACGATCACGGTGACGGCAACGGAACTACCGCCACCTTAAACTGTAGACAATGCTGTTTTGTGCGGTGTGAAAACCGACAGTCGGGTAATCCCCGAGCCTCAGGTAGCTCCCACAGAGGTTGGCGCTTATCATGACCACCGGATTAACCCCCTGCCTTTTATGAGACTGAGCATGACTTTCGATTTTGATCAGGTGTTCGACCGCCATGGCACAGGCAGTACCAAATGGAGCCGCTACCCGGCCGACGTGTTGCCGATGTGGGTCGCCGACATGGACTTTGCCGCGCCGCCAGCGATCATTCAGGCGCTGCAAAAACGCCTGGAACACCCGATGCTCGGTTACAGCGTGGCTCAGGATGACTTGCGTGAGGCCATCGTCGCCGACCTCTGGAACAAATACGCCTGGCGCGTGCAGCCTCAGGAGCTGGTCTTCCTGCCCGGTATTGAATCGGGGTTCAACATGGCCCTGAATGCGCTGGTTCAACCGCAGCAGAACGTGGTGGTACAAACGCCGAACTACCCGCCGCTGCGCCATGCGCCGGGCCACTGGCAGCTGAACAAAGTCGAACTGGATTTCGACGCGTTGGCCGATGGCACGTATGCCACGCCACTCGATGCCTTGCGCCAGGCCCTGCAGGGCGGCGGCGCGTTGCTGCTGAGCAACCCGCATAACCCGCTGGGCAAGGTCTTCCCGCGCGAGGAGTTGCAAGCGGTCGCCGACATTTGTCTGGAGCAGGATGCCTGGATCATCTCCGACGAGATCCACGCCCAGGTGTGCTTCGACGGGCGCGTACACATTCCGACCGCCTCGCTCAGCCCGCAGATCGCCAAGCGCACCATCACCCTGATGTCGGCGAGCAAGGCTTACAACATCGCCGGTTTGAAAACGGCGTTCATGATCATTCAGGACGCGGCACTGCGTCATCGGGTCAACAGCGCTCGCTGCGGCATGGTCGACAGCGTCAACCCGCTGGGCCTGGAAGCCACCCGCGTCGCCTATAGCGAAGGCGGCCCGTGGCTGGCCGAACTCATGGCCTACCTGCAAAGCAATCGGGATTATCTGGTGGAGGCGGTTCGTACGCGGTTGCCGGGTGTGGTCATGAATGTGCCTCAAGGCACTTACCTGGCGTGGCTCGATTGCACGGCGCTGGGGCTGGATGACCCGCAACAGTTCTTCCTCGAGCAGGCCAAGGTCGGGCTGAGCGCAGGGCTGGATTTCGGCGATCACGCCCGGCAGTTCGTGCGCTTGAACTTCGGCTGCCCGCGGGCGCTGCTGGAAGAAGGGATCGCGCGAATGGAACGTAGTTTGCGTAACCGCTGATTCTTACGGGCAACGAGGATCAAATGTAGGAGCTGGCGCAGCCTGCGATCTTTTGATTTTGATGTCAGCGCAAGCAAGATCAAAAGATCGCAGCCTTCGGCAGCTCCTACAGGGTGTACACCGTTCAAATGTGAGAGCAGTCATCGCGAGCAGGCTTGCACAAGGGATTTTCGGGTTGCCGAAGTCCATCGAAATCCAACCGAACTCAAGACAAAAGACCGGGGTCAACCCTCAACGAGCGCTGGTGGCGCTTGAATCTTTTGCTTTGAACAGAGGAGATTTCCCGATGACTGACTATCCAAAACCACCCTTCCCCAAACAAAGCCAGCCAGTCCCCGGAGTCCAGATGAAAATGGACCCTTATCCGGATTGTGGCGAGCAGAGCTACAAAGGTTCGGGTCGGCTGGAGGGCAAGATTGCCCTGATCACCGGTGCCGACAGCGGCATCGGCCGTGCGGTGGCGATTGCTTTCGCCCGGGAAGGCGCGGATGTGGTGGTGGCCTATCTGAATGAACAGGAAGATGCGCAGGAAACCGCACGCTGGGTCGAGCAGGCCGGTCGCCAATGCCTGCTGCTGCCTGGCGATGTGGCGCAGAAAGCGCACTGCCAGGCGCTGGTGGACAAAACGGTGGAGCGCTTTGGCCGAATCGACATTCTGGTCAACAACGCCGCCTTCCAGATGACCCACGAAAACATCGAGGACATCCCGGACGAAGAATGGGTAATGACTTTCGATGTGAACATCACGGCCATGTTCCGGCTCTGTCAGGCCGCGTTGAAACACATGAAGCCTGGCAGTTCGATCATCAACACCAGTTCGATCAACTCCGACATGCCCAAGCCGACATTGCTGGCCTACGCGACCACCAAGGGCGCGATTGCCAACTTCACCGCCGGCCTGGCGCAGATGCTGGGGCCAAAGAATATCCGGGTGAACAGCGTGGCGCCGGGGCCGATCTGGACGCCGTTGATCGTCTCGACCATGCCCGAGGAAGACGTGCAGAACTTCGGCTCGCAAACCCCGCTCGGCCGCCCCGGCCAACCGGCGGAAGTCGCGCCGATCTATGTGCTGCTGGCCTCGGATGAAGCCAGCTACATCACCGGGCAACGGTATGGCGTCACGGGCGGCAAGCCGATGCTTTGACGCCCGTGGGCTGCGATCGGCCCCGTAGGAGCTGCCGAAGGCTGCGATCTTTTGACTTTGATGTCAGCAAAAGCAAGATCAAAAGATCGCAGCCTTCGGCAGCTCCTACGGGGATCGCGGTGAGTCAGGGCTCTTGTGCAATCACCGATATTTTGCCATTGCGCTCGATGATGGCGAATTTGATCTGCTCAAGGGTTTCAATGCCCTGGCTCGAACGCGCGGCCTCCATGATATCTGCTTCGACCAATCGCGCATGGCGCAGGCGCTGGTGCAGGATCTGGCCGTTTTCGACAATGATCGTCGGCCCGCCGTCGATCAACCGCTGCACCCATTGCGAGCGCTGTTTGAGCAGTGAAAGGCCGACGTCAATGGCAATCAGCGTGATGATCACCAGCATCGAATTGGTCAGGGAAAAATCATTGCCCACCAGCGCTTGTTGGGTCGCTTCGCCGATGATCATCAGCAGTACGAAATCAAACGTCGTCAGTTCGGCCAGCGAGCGCCGACCGGCGATTTTGAACAGCACCATCAACGCCAGGTACATCACGGCTGCGCGCAATACCGAATCCATAAGTCACCTAAGGGAAAATGAATTGATCCACCTTGACGGGGGCTGCACCGGGCGAGGCGATATGGCTGCGAAACAGGCCCAGCCCCTCGCCACGCAAAGTCAGGTAAAGACTGGCCTGCCCTTGCGCGTCCGTTTGTACCCACAGTTTCATGCCCTGCTCGCCACTGAGTGCACGCACAGGTTCCGGTTGCAGGGTTTCGATTTCGAAGCCCTCCAGCAGTTTACCGGTCAGTTCCAGTTCAACCGTGGTATCCGGCCGGCCGATCACACTGACCTTCATCGGATTGGTCGAGCCATGACGGTGGAACATCTCGTACTCCACCCGTACCTTGCCATCGCTGCCGTGAACGTCCCGGGAACTGAGCGGGCCACGGGAAAACAAGCCGAGCAACGCCAACACCACCAGCAGCACCATCACGTACCAGCCCCAGCGTTCGAATCGCCAGACCTTGATCTGATAGGCCATGTCTTCGCGCACCGGAAAATCGCGGCTGTCGTCTTCAGTGCGGCGGGAATGCTCGTTCATTGGTTTACCCGATCTTGTTCACCGGTCTTGTCATCGGCCAGGGCGCGTTTGTGAAAAAACGAGATCCGCTTCAAGGCATGTTCGGCGGCCAGTAACTGGACCTTGCTGCGGGAGCCGTAAAAGCGATGCTGTTGGGTGAATACACACTTTCCTTTCTCGGTCTGATAAGCCCAGGCAAAACAGACGGTACCTGCCGGAATCCCGTCGACATCCTCCGGCCCCAGGATACCGGTGGTGGCCACGGCGACGTTGGCGGTGCTGTCGAGCAAGGCGCCCAAGGCCATTTCGCGAGCGACTTCGCAACTGGTCAGGTTGAAGGCTTCGATCGTATGGGGGCTGACGTTCAGTAACCGTTGTTTGGCTTCAGAAGAATAGACCACGTAGCCACTCTCGATCAGGTCCCCGCTGCCTGGCACTTCGGCCAGTAAGGTCACGATCTTTCCGGCGGTACAGGACTCGGCAGTGGTCAGTCGCAGGTCGTGGCGGCGCAAATATTCGACGACGGTATGGCTGACGTTCATGGCAGGGCCTCCAGGCAAGAGGAACTGCTCGGTTGACCTTCGACGCTGGCAAACATTCCCTCGGGCAGACCGCCCATGACCTCCGATAAAAAATGAACCCCCGGCGCTGGATGCACCTCAATACTGTTAGGGGCCCCTATGCCGGGCCGCTCGTTACCTGGAGGTCGACATGTCCGCACCCTTTGTCAGGCTGTTCACTCAGCCCAATTTCGTCTGGACCGATATCCGCAAAGAAGAGGAAGCGAATCCGCGCCATTACCTCGCCCATTTACTATTGCTCGCCTTGATTCCCGCCGTGTGCCTGTTTTTCGGGACCACCTACGTCGGCTGGAGCCTGGCCGAAAACGAAACGGTCAAACTCAGTACCGCCAGCGCCCTGCAACTCTGTGGGCTGCTGTACTTGAGCATCATTGTCGGCGTGGTGCTGATGGGGCTGTTCATCCGCTGGATGTCGCGCACCTTCGACTCCCGCCCCACCGTCAATCAGTGCATCGGTTTTGCCGCCTACACTGTCACCCCGTTCTTCCTTGCAGGTATTGCCGGGCTTTATCCGAGTCGCTGGCTGGCGATCACCGTGCTGGGGGCCGCCTCCCTTTATTCAACGTTTTTGCTGTTCGTCGGTTTGCCGATCTTCATGCACGAACGCAAGGAGCAAGGCCTGCTGTATGCGGCGAGCGTATGGGGCGTCGGGCTATTGGTGCTGGTGACTATTTTGGTGGAGATGATTCTGCTCTGGTTCAACTACCTGGGACCTGAGTACGTGCGCGTGACTGGCGTTTGATTTTCCTGAGTCCGCCATCCGCCGGCGGTCGGCGGTACACCTCCGAGAACCGGCCATGAGCTTCATTGTATGGGTGGCGGTGTTGGGTGCGGTGCTGCTGACCCTGGCGCTGACCTCGTCCTATCTGCGCTGGATGCCGGTGACCACGTCAGCGGTGTGCCTGGCGCTGGGCGTGGCGATCGGGCCGGGTGGCCTGGGCTTGTTGAAGCTGGACATCAAGGACACGGCGATCTGGATGGAGCACCTGACGGAAGTCGCTGTGCTCTTTTCGCTGTTTGTCTGCGGGCTCAAATTGCGTCTGCCACTGAAGGATCTTCGATGGCGGGTGGCGTTCGGCCTGGCGGGACCGGTGATGATCTTGACCATCATTGGCGTCTGCCTGCTACTGCATTACGGTTTTGCCCTGGCGTGGGGGCCGTCGTTGCTGATCGGGGCGATTCTGGCCCCCACCGATCCGGTACTGGCCTCACTGCTGCAGGTCAACGACGCCAGGGATTACGACTCGGTGCGTTTCGGGCTCACCGGCGAGGCGGGCCTCAATGACGGCATCGCCTTTCCATTCGTGATCCTCGGCTTACTCTTCGTGCAGCAGGGCGGCAATAGCGACGCCTGGCTCAGTGACTGGGCATTGAAAAGTGTGCTGTGGGCCGTGCCTGCCGGTTTGTTCATCGGTTACTGGATGGGCCACGGTATCGGTCGCTTGACCTTGTCGATGCGCATCCGCAATGCCGACAGCACCATCTCCCCCAACGATTACCTGACACTGGCCCTGATCGCCCTCGCCTATGTCGCGGCCGAGGTGATCCATGGCTATGGCTTTCTGTCGGTATTCGCCGCCGGCCTGGGGTTGCGACAGGCCGAAGTCAAATCCACCGGCGACGCGCGAATCCCTGCCGAGCATCTGGTGCAACCGATCGTCGGCCACCAAAACGTCGAACCTGAGGCTGCCGTCCACGGCGACGTGGCGAATCTGCCAGAAACCCAAGTCGCGGCGGGCATCATGATGGGTGACATGCTGGCATTCGGCAGTTTGGTAGAACGGGCCATGGAAGTGTTTCTGGTCACCCTGCTGGGCGTAGTGCTGGTGGGCCATTGGGATTGGCGAGCGTTGGTGATTGCGCTGGTGTTGTTCTGTGCCATTCGCCCCTTGTGCGTATGGCTCATGCCATGGGGGCGCTTGCTGGACGGTCGCCAGCAGCTGTTGATCGGCTGGTTCGGGATCCGCGGGATCGGGAGTTTTTATTACCTGTTCTACGCCTTGAACCACGACCTCGGTCCGGCGGCAGCGACGCTGTGCACCGACCTGACGTTGTCGGTGGTGGCGCTCAGCATTCTGGCGCATGGCATCAGTACTCAACCGATGCTGACTCGTTATGAGCGCCGCCATGAACCGGATGCCTGACACCTTTTTGGGTGAGGCAATCGTTCGTTCAACCTGCATTGAACAGCAACGGATATTCTTGCAGGTTGCACGACAAACGCCGCCCTCCTTTGATTGCAACTCACTGTTTTTACGGGACTTTTCTGAAACATCGAAACAGGCACGGGAAATGCTCCAGCTCTATGAGCGACAACGGCATGAAGACCGTTTGCGCTTATCCCGTGACGAAACAAGAGGTTTGACCATGAACGCCATTGACCTGTTGAAAGCCGACCATGAACGCGTGAAAGGCATCCTGGCCCAGTTGAGCGAGTCCACCGAACGTGGGGTGAAAAAGCGCACCGAGCTGCTGGCCAAACTGGAAATGGAAATCACGATCCATACCCGTCTGGAAGAGGAAGTGCTGTATCCGGCGTATAAAAAAGCCGGGGGCAAGGAACAGGACGTGATGTATTACGAAGCCAAGGAAGAACATCGCGCCGTCGATACGCTGGTGCTTCCGGACCTGAAAACCACTGACCCCTCCACCGTCGAATTTGCCGGTCGAGTGAAAGTGGTCAAGGAACTGCTGGAACATCACATTGAAGAAGAGGAAACGGAAATGTTTCCTCAGGCAAAAAAATTGCTGGGCAAAACGACGCTTGACGAATTGGGTGCGGAGATGGAAAGCCTGAAAACACGCTACAAAAAAGAACTGGGCGCGCCGATTCTCGCTGCTTGATGGGGGGAATAGCAAAGCCCGGTGAATGACGAACGAGAGTCTTGAGTCAGTGAGAAACCTGTGGCGAGGGAGGCATGCTCGCGCTTGAGTGCATAGCGCTCACAAAAAATCGGCAATGGTTGTCAGATTTTTGGGGCCGCTACGCAGCCCAGCGCGAGCAAGCTCGCTCGCCACGGAGGAGCGCGACCATGCCCCGAACGGAAGGTGTCATTTCATCGCCAACGCAATGATTTCCACCAGGTTGAGTTGGGTAAAAGGCTTGGACAGGCGCGGCAGTCGGGACTCGAAGCCTTCCAGCCGTTCGGCGTAACCCGTGGCGAGGATGATCGGCAGGTGCGGCCTGATGATCCGAATAGCCTGCGCCAGTTGGGCGCCATTCATCTTGGGCATGACCATGTCCGTAATGACCAGGTCAAACTCCTGCTCGCTGTCGAACAGCGCCAGTGCCTGTGCACCGGACGCTGCACTGATCACCTGATGACCCAGGTCCTCAAGCAACAGGCTGGTACTGGTCAATACCAGGCTGTCGTCATCCACGACCAATACACGCAAACGCGGCACTCGCGACACGGCCGTATCCTCGATAACGAGTTCGATAGTCGAGCCGGCGATTGCGACGGGCAACCAGAGTTCGGCAGTAGTGCCGACATCCTTCTGGCTTTTCAGAATGAGTCGCCCGCCCAGTTGCTCTGTAAACCCGTGAACCATCGACAACCCGAGGCCAGTGCCTTTGCCGACACCTTTGGTGGTGAAGAAAGGGTCCATTGCCGACGCCAGGGTAGCGTCATCCATGCCCTCCCCCCTGTCCGTGACACTCAGGCAAACATAGCGGCCTGGCGCCAGGGACAATTTCGACTGGTCGTGGACTTCTTCTGTTTGGGCGCTGATGACAAGTTTCCCTCCCTCGGGCATGGCATCGCGGGCATTGGTCGCCAGGTTCAATATCGCCAATTCGAGCTGATTGACATCGGCCATGACCGGTTCAAGTCCTGGTGCAAAGCGGGTTTCTATGCTGACCACAGGTTCCAGAGCGCTGCGCAACAGCCCGGTAATCCCTTGTATCAATGCCGGTATCTCGACCGATTCGGTCTTGAGTTCCTGACGCCTGGCAAACGCCAACATGCGCTGGGTCAGGGATACGCCGCGCAAAGCACCTTGAGTAGCGTTGTCCAGCAAACGGGTAATTCTCGGATCGTCCGCCGAACGTTTGCGAACGACTTCCAGATTACCCAGGATAACCGTCAGCAAATTATTGAAGTCGTGGGCAATCCCGCCGCTGAGCTGACCGATGGCCTGCATTTTCTGCGCCTGAAACAACGCTTCGCGGGTTTGCTCAAGCGCTTGTTGAGCTTGGGTGACCTCGGTGATGTCCCGAGTGATCTTGGCAAACCCCAGCAACGTGCCGGTGTCGCCCCAAATCGGGTCGACCACCACATGCGCAAAAAACCGCGTGCCATCCTTGCGCACGCGCCAGGCGTTGTTTTCAAATCGTCCTTCACGCGTAGCCATTTCCAGCGCTCGTTGCGGTTCACCGGCTTCGCGATCTTCAGGGGTATAAAACATCGAGAAATGCTGGCCGATCACTTCTTCGGGTCGGTAGCCTTTGATGCGTTGAGCCCCTTGATTCCAGTTGGTCAAACGTCCATCCGGGGCGAGCATGTAGATGGCGTAGTCGGTGACGCTTTGCACCAGCAGCCGGAACTGCTGCTCACTTTGCTTGAGGGTTTCCTCGGCCATTTTGCGGTCGGTCAAATCCCGGGTGATCTTGGCAAAACCCAACAATTTGCCCGACGGATCGAGAATGGGGTCGATGACCACATGGGACCAAAAAAGCGTGCCATCCTTGCGAACCCGCCAGCCTTCGCCTTCGAAACGCCCTTCGTCAATGGCGGTATCAAGAGCACGTTGAGGCAGACCGGCATGGCGATCTTCTTCGGTATAAAAACGCGAGAAATGCTGGCCGAGAATTTCCGCTTCCTCATACCCTTTGAAACGCCTGGCCCCAGCGTTCCAACTAGTGATGATGCCATCGGGGTCAATCATGTAGATCGCGTAGTCGATCACCGCATCGATCAGCAGACGACAGCGCATCTCATCGATCGCATTAATCTTGGTCCGGACACCTCTCATGACATCCCACCCATCCATTGTTTCTCTGGAGTATGCGACAAACCGGGGAATAAGACAGTTCCCAAAAAGGCACTTCGATCTGATCGCAAGGGGCGTGCGCCACTGACCCTTATTCCAGATACTCTGAACGCTCAATGAAGGATTTCACCGCACTGACTCAAGGGCAGTTTCGACCGACCACCAACGAGGCAATAATTGCTTGACCTTGCTCTCGCCAAACCGGTCATCGATCAACATCACCACCCCTTGATCCTGCTGAGTGCGGATCACACGCCCCGCTGCTTGCACTACTTTCTGAACGCCAGGAAACAGGTAGGTGTAGTCATACCCGGCACCGAAAATCGCGGTCATGCGTTGTTTCATCTGTTCGTTGACAGGATTGAATTGCGCCAGCCCCAAGGTAGCAATGAATGCACCAATCAACTGCGCGCCGGGAAGATCGATGCCTTCGCCGAATGCTCCACCCAGCACGGCAAAGCCGACGCCCTGACCATGGACGGTGAATTGATCGAGAAAGGCCTGACGTGGCCCTTCCCCCATTCCCCGAGACTGTGACCACAGCGTGATGTGCGGATGCCGCTCGGCCAGCAACTGCGCCACTTGCTGCAAATAATCGAAGCTGCTGAAGAATGCCAGGTAATTACCGGGGCGCTGGATGAACTGTCTGGCGATCAGTTCGACGATGGGCTCAAGGGATGCCTGACGGTGGACAAAGCGGGTCGAAATCTGGCTGACGATGTGCACTTGCAACTGTTCAGCGCTGAACGGTGACTCCACATCAATCCAGACGGTATTCGCCGGTGTACCCAGCAAGTCGGCGTAATAATGCCGAGGGCTCAGGGTGGCGGAAAACAGCACAGTGCTACGCGCAGCAGTCAAGCGCGGGCGAATGAAACCGGCGGGCACCACATTGCGCAGGCACAGTTGCGACAGGTTGCGCTTGCGCTCGAGGTCGCGTTTGCTGATGTCGAACAGGAAATGCTCATCGAACAATTCAGCCACACGGCCGAATTGCAGCATGTCGAAGTAAAAATTCTGCAAGCCGCTGTCCAGGCCCTGAGGGTAATCGTTCAGGTAGTCGCCGATGCTCGCGCAGCATAAAGACAGCGCCTGAAGCAGTTTTTCCGGGGCTTTGTCGTAGGCCTGATAGGGACTGAGTTGCTGATCATGCAAGGCATTCCATTCACGATTGACCCGTTGCAAGGATCTCTTCAGTGTTTCGGGCGCGGTTTTTCGCACGCTGTTCAACGTCGCCTGATCAAGGCTGGCGCTGTACATCTGCCGGCCGCGTTCCACCAGATTGTGGGCTTCGTCCACCAGCACCGCGACTTTCCAGTTATTGGCCAGGGCCAGTCCGAACAGCAACGCACTGAAGTCGAAATAGTAGTTGTAGTCGGCGACTACCACGTCCGCCCAGCGGGCCATTTCCTGGCAGAGGTAGTAGGGGCAAATCTCATGCTGCAGGGCAACCTCGCGCAAGGCACTCTGATTCAACACGCTCAGTTGGCTGGCGGCCTGACGTGCGGCCGGCAGACGATCATAAAAACCCTGGGCCAACGGACAGGACTCGCCATGGCAGGCCTTGTCCGGGTGCTCGCAAGCCTTGTCCCGGGCGATCATCTCGAGGACTCGCAATGGTGGAGCGTCGGCGCTGTCGAGGATGACCTGCGCGGCATCCAGCGCCAATTTGCGCCCGGGAGTTTTCGCCGTGAGGAAAAACACCTTGTCCAGTTGTTGCGGCGCCAGGGCCTTGAGCATCGGGAACAGCGTGCCAACGGTCTTGCCGATACCGGTCGGTGCCTGGGCCATCAGACAGCGACCGGTGCTGACCGCCTTGAACACCGATTCGGCCAGATGCCGTTGCCCCGGACGAAAATCGGCATGGGGAAATGCCAGCTGTTGCGCCGCCAGATTGCGCCCTTCGCGATGGGCCATTTCCTGTTCGGCCCAGTGCAGAAACAATCCGCAGTGATGTACGAAGAACAGCTGTAGTTCGGCGGCGCTGAAGGCCTCGACCAGACAGGTTTCCTTTTCGCTGACGATATCGAAGTACACCAGCGCCAGATTAATCTGCTCCAACTGCAATTTCTGGCACATCAACGCGCCGTAGATCTTCGCCTGCGCCCAGTGCAACTGCCGGTGATTGGCCGGTTGTTTGCTCAGGTCGCCACGGTAGGTTTTGACTTCTTCGAGGCAGTTTTGCGCCGGATCGTAGCCGTCCGCCCGGCCCTTCACGGTCAAGGTTCGATACTGGCCTTCCAGCGCGACTTCATTCTGGTAACCCTCGCTGCGCCGTGACGCCACGGTACGATGCCCGAAGATACCTTCCAGTGCGGTTGGCGACGGGGTAAAGCGCAGGTCGAGGTCGCCGACCTTGGCGGTGAATTCACACAGCGCCCGCACCGCAATGCTGTAGCTCACGCGCCCTGCTCCGTCCATTGCACGTAGCACACGGCGATCGGCATCTGGTGCTCGTGACAGAATTCCAGCCAGCGCAATTGATTGTCTTGCAACCGATCGCCGGGGCCTTTGACTTCGATCATCCAGTAGGTTTTGTCTTGCGGCCAGAATTGAATCAGGTCCGGCATGCCGGCGCGGTTGGCCTTGATGTCGAGCAGCAGTCGATTGAACCAGTGCTTGAGGTGTTCGGCGGGCAGACAGTCGAGCGCCTGCTCCAGCAGTTCCTCGCTCAGTGCGCCCCAGAATACGAACGGTGACTGCACGCCCCACTTGGCGCTGTAACGCTCGCGCACGGTTTGCACATAACGCCCGTCATCGAGTTCCGCGAGGCAGGCCTGAAACAGATCGGCGCGCCGCGCATGAAAGTCTTCGTTGAGCAGGTCCACTGGGCCGCGCTGGAATGGGTGAAAAAACGCCCCCGGTAACGGCGCGAAGATCGCCGGCCAGCACAACAGCCCGAACAGCGAGTTGATCAGGCTGTTCTCGACGTAATGCACCGGCGCCGAATCGTCCGCCAGATGCGCCTGAACGTAAGACTCTACCGACAACGCCGGATCGTGCCGGGGCAGTTGCAGGTCCAGACGCTGCATGGCCCGAGGAGCTGGCCGCTTGATCGGCGGCCCACCCAGTTTGCGCCGCAGCCTGGGCAACACACGCAAGAGGTGCTGATGCTCGGCGGCGCTTTCAGGGGCTTGCTCGGCGTAGGTGGCCAGGTCCATGGCCAGTTGATATTCCGCACAGCGCTCAAGCACGCGAATCAGCCGCACACGCGCGCCAGGGTAGGCGCATTCACGGTAGAGGTTCAGGGCAGTGGAAAAATCCGCAACGCGCTCGCAATGCTGGCCGATCTGGAACAGCAGTTTGCCGCGCCGTTTTTGCAGCCAGGGATTGTCGAGTTGCAGCCCGTTGATCTGCTCGACTACGTCCGCCACGTTTTCACCAGCCTCGAAACGCTGCTGGCAGCTGTGCAGGAACAGGCAGGCGTCGACGTCTTCGCGACTGCGCAAGCCGCGGGATTCGGCGCAGAACTCGACCCTCTCGTAGGTAAAGATGCCCAGGTCGGCCAGCACGAATTCCGACCAGTCCTGGTAAAGATTGCCAAAGAACATCAGCCGCAATCGGTCGCACAGGCCCATGACGGTCAGGCTGAACAACCGGTCATTCAGGGCCGGACACCATTGGACAAAACTGTGCGCTTGGGGAAACTGCTCGCTCAGGGCTGGCAGCCAATCGGTCTTTTTGCCTTTGGGCTGATCGATGACGCTGCCAAAGCACTGGAGCATCTCGGCCTTGAGCAGCACTTCGAACAAATCTTCGATGTGTAACGGCGACTGCTCATCGAGCCAGCCCAATGCCAGCAACGGCGCTGCAGCGCTGTCGATGTCACCGATCTCGGCGTAACTCAATTTTCCGGCCCTGAAATGCACGCCCTTGCGCATCACCAGCCTGACCAGCAGAGCCTGGGACTCACGGGGCAGTCGGTTGAAGTCGCGGATGAAATCCTGTTCTTCGATGCTCAATACATCGGCATAACGATGTTCAAGCCAATCAAGCACTTGCATGAAGTTGTTCAAGTAATAGAACGGATCATCGAGGGGATTTACAATCACGGGCATTTAGGGCCATGGCAAACGAGTACTGGTTATGCGTACAGATACCAGTTATGCCCTACCCGGCGCAAACGGAAAAAGATCAGTGGCGACGCTATTCGGCAATTTTCGGGTGACCATCGAACTTTCTGCCATTCCATCACACCAACCGCGTTAGAGGCACGGTGACGATTGACCTCAAGCGAGGCGTTCGCGCTGTTTTTATTGAGTAAGGAGAGGTGTGTATGAATATCAAGACTCTGGGTTTGCCCTTGGCGGTAGCGGCCTTTCTGGCCCTGGCCGGTTGCTCGACGCCAACGGTTGTCACCCTGCAGAACGGCACTCAGTATTTGACCAAGGACATGCCGGATACCAAAACCGAGGACGGCTTCTTTGAGTTTGAAGATATTTCCGGGGCAAAAGTGAAAGTCCGGGCCGATGAAGTGGCCACGGTTCGCAAGGAAGACTGAGCCCCTGGCGGGCTAAACGACGAATATCCTGTGGGAGCGTGGCTTGCCCGCGAAAAATTCACCGCGGTTTGTCAGGTATCACGCGTAATCGTTCTTCGCGGGCAAGCCACGCTCCCACAGGTTCTTCGTCGCTCAAACTTCCCGGTGGACGCGGTCTTTGATCAGAGGTATTTGAGAATCGCGATGTCGCGACGGCGCTGTTTAAGGTTGGCGAACCAGCGCGTCGGGAAGAACAGCAACACTCCTAGGATCACGCTCCATAGCCAGACCATGGGCAGGTTGTCGAAGCCGTAATAAGTCCCCTGATTGGTGCCCCAGATCGCGACGGCAATCAAGTACATCGCCTTGAGCACGTACAGGTGCAGCAAATAGAAGAACATCGGCGCACCGCCGTAGATTGCCAAGGTCGCGGTGGACCAGCGATCCTGAGCTTTCTCGAACAACGCCAAAAGAATCAATCCCAGACCAAGCGTCGGCATCAGGAACATCAGCGATGGCGGGTACTTCTTCGCGCTCAGGAAACTCATGAAAGTGCGCAGCGACTCACCGGTTTGCACCCAGGGCTTCTCGCCATAAACATTCAAGTAGCGGATGAACACGAAGGCCACCAGCAGGCCGCAGCCGACTTTCAGCAACCGCGAAATCCGCGCCGCCGGTTCCATGTCCTTGCCGAACCATGGCCCGATGGCCCAGCCCAGCAGAATCACCCCGATCCACGGCAACACCGGATACGTGGTGCGTGCCCGGGTGAACTCGGTGATGTCGATGAACACTCGCTGATGCAGGATCGACCACGGCACAAAGAACGGCGACTCCGGCCCCACGGTCACGCCGTCGAGCAGGTTGTGCCCGGCGACAATCGCTAGCCCCAGTACGATCAACCAACCCCGTTTGAAATGCAGCAACCCGGCAAGCACGATCATGCAAATGCCGATGCACCAGATCACTTGCAACCACAACGTCTTGGGCGGGAACTCGGCGTTCCAGGCAAAGCACACGAACGTGAGCTCTAGAAACACCAGGAACAGCCCGCGCTTGAGCAGGAACACCGACGTCTCGTTGGCCGTGTGTTTCTGGCTGTAGAGCCAAGCCGACAAACCGGTGAGGAAGATGAACACCGGGGCGCAGATTGTGCTCAGCAGTCGGGTGAAGAACAGGTCCGGGGTCACGCTCAAGGCGTCGATCGGGTCGGTCACCTGGCGGTGCAGCAAAAAGGTTTCCCGCACATGGTCGACCAGCATGCAGAGCATGACGAAGCCGCGCAGGGCGTCGATGGCGAGCATCCGGGTGTTGGTTTTTGCAGCGCTGCAGGCAAGCGCAGAAGAAACACTTCCCGCCCGCCCTGCCACGCTTGTGGATAGGGTCATATCAGTCACTCATGTCGTGGTCAGTGGGCTCAGCCCTGTTGCTTCAGCCTGGCAGCGTCTGTTGCTTCATTGCTCAGTGAATCCCTGGAATGCTGTTATCGCAGGAGACGGACTGCCCTCCTTGCCGGATCAGTCGTTCCTGCATCCGCTGGCAACGCTCCCGTTCCTGCTGCATCGAACGATCGATGCTGATATTGCCGGTTTTCTCCGGTTGTTTATCGTCGCCCAGGCGCACTGTCACCCAGGGCTGTTCCGGCTGGATTTGAAAGCGGGTTTTCTCTTCGATGGGTTTGGCGGTTTCGATCGCGGCCGGTTCTGGCAGTTGATCGGAGGTGACTCCGTAACGGGTCAGAATCGAGCTTTGAGGCAGTTCTGCGGCGGCGGTTGCCGATATAAAGGCCAGCGCCATTCCGAAGGTGTGCCTCTTGCTGTTACTCACGTTGCAAAATCTCCTGTACTCAATGGCGGCATGCAGCACCTGCGTTATAGTATAACGTGCATGTGGGCTGATTGTTTAGTGCCAGATTTATGTTGGTGCAGGTATTGAAGTTCGAGAGTGACCGGTGGGTCACGTAGACAGGCAGGTTACCGCGTTATCGTTCTTCGCGAGCAAGCCCGCTCCCACATTTTGATCGCAGGCGTACCCATATTTGGTGTTCACTGAAGATCGAATGTGGGAGCGGGCTTGCTCGCGAAGAGGCCCTTACCGGCGCCGCATCACCCTCAGGCGATCACAATCCCACTACCGGACAAACTGTCCAGCCCGACACCCACCAGGGTCACCGAATCAGAGCCAAATGTGAGCAGCGTATCCTGCCCCACCGCCGTGGCATGGGCCCGGTAGTCATCGTTCGGCGCAACGCCCTGAACCCCGAGGAACACCAGTTTGTCGTTGGCTTGATAACCCACCACCCGATCCTGGCCAAACGCGCCGCTGAACAGGAACGTATCGACCCCGCCACCCGACTCCATCAGGTCATTACCCGCCCCGCCGACAAACACGTCGTTGCCGCTGCTGCCGAGCAAATGGTCGTTGCCATCGAAGCCAAACATCCAGTCGCCGGTTGCGTGCGCATTGAGGGTGTCGGCGCCGGTCGTGCCCTTCACGCTTGAGGCGTACTGGGTCAGGTTGCTGCCGGTCACAAGGCCATTGGCGGTGACGCTGTGGGTCACGTCATCCTTGAACACCCCCCAGAGAAAACCCGGCTCCTTGGTGACGATGCTGCCGATGTCGCGAGTGATGCTGATGCCGCCGTTGGCGTCGCGCACGTACAGGTTGCCGGCATCGTCATTGGCGAAGACAAAGTTCTTCACTGACTCCTGCAGGTCCAGCACGTTGCTGCCCTTGCCGCCCAACAGGATGTTGTAGCCACCGCCATCGCGGAAGGTGTCGTTGCCGTCGCGGCCTTCCAGGTAGTCGTTACCCTTGCCGCCCTGGATCAGGTCATTGCCGTCGCTGCCGATGATGAAGGTGCTGCCTTTGTGGGTTTCGGCGTTGCGGTTCAAGTCCTGGACCCAGGTGTTGCTGCGAGCCGGGTCCGAGAGGTTGGCGACGATGATGGTCGAGTCTTTGCTGGTCAGGTCGTAGAACTGCGACTCCAGCACGCGGGTCATGCCGTCGCCGTAACCGGTGGGCAAGTGGGAAATCCAGGTGGGAATGTTGAGGATCGAATACGGCAACACGTTCCACGCCGTCGAGGCGTAGTGGTCGTTGAAGCTGACGATGTTATCGGTCGTCGAATCCTTGGCGGCATCGTGCACGCCCACCGAGGACAGGTTGAATGTCGAGCCATCGAGGGCGCGGAACACCGGGTCGTTTTCATAACCGATGTTCAGCACTTTGTCGCTGCTGCTTTGGGTCGGCGAGGCGTAGGCGATGTAGTTGGAATCCTGGTAAAAACCGGACCACTTATCGCTGCTCAAGTCCGCCAGGCTATTGACCGCCAACCCGCCGAGGCTGTGGCCGCTGACCAGCACGTCCTTGCCCGAAAGCCCATTGGCCTGGGCAAACGCTGCAACGTCACTGAGCAGATTGCCGAAAGCTTCGCCTGCGTAGTTTTTCGCGTAATCCTTGGGACCCAGCGCCGCCAGCAGATCGTTGATCACGTCACCGATGGAGTCGCCGATCTGGATTTCCCGCGGGCCACTGGTGCCGCGAAAAGCGATACCGATTTCGGTGAGATGACCCTGGGCGTCGTACTTGCCGAGGATCTCCACTTGGGCGCTGGTGTAACCGTCCTTCTCGCCGAAGAAGGTTCCGCGAGCGTCGGTCTTGCCGTCATAGCCCAATTGCGCGGCGGTGATCGGCGTCCAGCCGGCTTTTTGCACAGCTTCGAGAGCAGCCTTTTCCGAATCGGGGTTCCAGGGAATGCCGGGAATGACGCCCTGGGAATCGGTGCCGCCGATCAGCGCGGTGACCAGGGTTGCCGGCAAGCCCAGGCCGAAGCCGTTTTGCTGGTAACCGGTGGCGAAACCGTTGTCGAGGTTGTGATAGGAATACAGCGTGATCGCCATCGCGTCGCTGAACAACGCCTTGGAGTCTGCTGTGCCGAAGTTTTTGTAGTCATACACACCCATTGGTATTGCCTCTCTCTTTGTTGGAATTGTCAGAGATAGCTCACAACCAGGACGCCTCACTGACGAGGCGCCCCGGAGCATTTAGTGCATGCAGCCTTTACGCGAAGGTAATTCCCGAAGCCGAGAGATTATCCAGACCCACGCCCACCAGCGTTACGGCGTAATCGCCAATCTTGAGCACCGTGTCGTTGCCGGACTGGGTCGTGTGCTGGGTGTAGTCATACCCCTGCCCTGCGCCCTGGACGCCCATGAACACCAGTTTGTCGCTGCCCTGATAGCCATTGATCGCGTCGAAGCCGAAGGCACCGCTGAACAGGAAGGTGTTGTTGCCGCCCCCCGAGGCCTGCATCACGTCATTGCCCGCGCCACCGACGAAGGTCACGTGGCTTTTGTCGCTGCGCAGCAGGTCGTCACCAGCGTTGCCGAACAGCCAATCGCCATCCAGCGTCGCCGCCAGCGTGTTGCTATAGGCATCACCGTTGAGCGAGTGGTTGTAGTGGGTCAGTTCGGTGCCGTTGAGCAAACCGTTGGCGGTGACGTTGTAGGTCACCTCCTTGCTGCCCCACCACGAACCCGACTCCTTGCTCACCAGCGCGCCGATGTCGCGGGTCATGCTGATGCCGCCGTAGGCGTCGCGCACGTACAACGTGCCGTCGCCATCGTTGGCAAAGCTGAAGTTCTGCAACGGCTTCTGCAGCTCGAAGGTGTTGCTGCCCTTGCCGCCCAGCAGCAGGTTGTAGCCACCGTCATCGCGGAACCGGTCGTTACCGTCGCGGCCTTCGATGAAGTCATTGCCCGCGCCGCCCTTGAGCCAGTCATTGCTCTCGGTGCCGATGATGAAGGTGCTGCCGGTGTGCGGCTCGCCGCTGCGGCCCAGGTCTTCGACCCAGGTGCTGCCTCGGGACGATTCCGACAGGTTGGACACGATCAGCGTCGAGTCCTTGTCGGTGAGGTCGTAGAAGCGCGAGTCGATCACCCGGTTCAAGCCGTCGGCATAGCCCAACGAACCGTGGGCCGACCAGTTCAGCGGATTGAGGATGCTGAATGGCACCAGGTTCTGCGCGGTGGAAGCGTACTGGTCATTGAAGTTGACGATGTTGTTGGTCGCCGACGCCTGATGACCGTCGTGCTTGCCCAGCGAGCCACTGCTGAAGGTGGTGCCGTCGAGCACTCGAAACACCGGGTCGTTTTCGTAGCCGATATTCAGCACGTTGCCGCCGGTGGCGCTTTGGGTCGGCGAGGCGAAGGCGATGTAGTTGGCGTCCTTGAAAAAACCGCCCCAATTATTGCCGCTCAACTCCGCGAGGCTGTTGACCCCCAACCCACCGAGGCTATGCCCGCTGACCAGTACGTCCTTGGCACTCAAGCCATGGGCGATGGCAAACGCGGCGACATCTTTGAGCAAAGTGTCGAAGGCGTTTTTCGCGTAGTTCGTCGCGTAATCCACCGGCCCGACCGCGGCCAGCAGATTGTTTTTCATGTCGCCGAAAGTGTCGCTGTACCCCAAGCCACCGGTGCCACGGAAAGCGATACCGATGCCGATCAGCTTCCCTGCCCCGTCGTATTTACCGAGCACTTCGGCTTCGGCGCTGGTGAAGCCGTCCTTCTCGCCATAGAAAGTGCCTTGCGCCCCGACGTTGCCCTGATAGCCCAACGCTGCCGCGCCAATTGGCGCCCAAGCGGTCGCCGGCAATGGCTGGCCGGTCGGTGTGTAGGCGTAGAGCGTCAGCGAGATCGCGTCGGAGTACAGCGCTTTACCGGCCTCACTGCCGGCATTTTTATAATCAAACAGTCCCATGTGCTTGCTTCCTTTGCGTCAAATCAGAACTGCCAGTCCAGGGTCAGGCCCACGCCGTGGTCTTTTTCCCGGGAGCCGAGCAGCCCGTTGTAATCCAGGCTCAAACGGGTATCGCTGCCCAGCGCCAATCCGGCACGGGCACCGACCACCGCGGCATTGCGGTCCATGGACACGCTTTGCACGCTGAACGCGGTGTTGCCATTGACGAAGGCCAAGTGGTCTTCGGAACGGGTGTTGCTCAGGTTGTGCTGCCAGCCGAGCGTGCCGGACAGTTCCAGCTGTTGCTGGTCGGACAACGCAATGGCTTTGCTCGCCCGCAGGCCAAGGGTCGAAAGCACCACGTCGCGGTTGTTTTCACCGCCCTTGAGCGCGGCGGCATCACCTTTTTCGCTGAAGCTTTCAGTGTTCAAGTGCACGTAAGCCAGATTGGCAAACGGCTCCAGAGCGACCGGTTGCAGGTCCAGGCGATACGCCGCTTCGGTGAACAGCTGCGCGGAGGTCGCATCGCGCTTGGATTTCTGCTTGCCGCTAACACCGTTAAATTGCAGGTCACGTTTGACGTCGATGCGATGCCAGCTGTAAGCGCCGCCGACGCTCAGGCGCAACGCGTCGATTTCATGGCCCAGGTACGCACCCAAGTGGTAGCTGTCGACCGAGGCCGATGAATGCGTGCCATCGCCCATGCTCAATGAACTGTCGCTATAACCGGTGACGAAGCCCAGTCGGGTATCTTCAGTGATCAAGCCATCGACACCGGCCAGCAGCCCGCCAATGGAGCTGTTGGAACTGGCGTTGTCATGCCCGCCATCGCTCTTGCCCCAAGCGCCGAGCACTTTGAGCCAAGCGTTGCTGCGGTCATCGGTGGGTGCCCCGGCGTCGAACAGATCGTGCTCACGCAGACGCTCGCCAACCGCATCGCGCAGGTAGCGGCTGTCGTTGATCAGCAGCGTGCCGATTGCCGGATGAATCTCCCCCGAGAGTTGCTGGAACGCTTGTTGCGCGACAGCGGCGGTCGGCGACAGCAGCAGGGTTTCGTAGAGCGGATTGCCTGCGCCCAACTGCTCGGCGGCAGCGGCCACGGCGCGTTGGTTCGGGGTTTGGCCCACGCTGGTGAAGGAGGTCGCATTGCGCACCACCGCCAGTTGAATACCGCCAGCCGAGTAGTCGAGGGTGCCGCCGAGGAACAGGTAATCCGGCACCACCGCACCGAAGCGCCCTTCGATCCCGCCGGCCGCTTGCAGAATGTTGTACTGATTGCCGAGCAGGGATTTCGCTTCGCTGGTGGTCAGCAATGTCGGGCTGTTTTCCAGGGACAGGCTCACTGTTGCGCCTTCGATCACAGCCTTGCCGCTGGCAATGATCTGGTCGCTGCTGGTGGGCGACAGCTCTACGGCGTAGGTCGAGCCAGGCTCGAAAGTCACGTCGCCCGCCACTTGCAAGGTGCCGATGGAGTTGCCAGGCGCCACGGTACCGCCGCTTTTCGCGGTCAGCGCCGCGATGCTGCCGTTACCGCCGAGGATCCCGCTGTCATTGACGGTGACGGCCGACAGCAGCGATCCGTTGATCGCCAGTCGGCCCTGATTGACCAGGGTCGGGCCGGCGTAGGTATTGGCGCCGGTCAGCACCAGTGTGCCGATGCCCTGCTTGGTCAGGCCGCCATGACCGGAAATGTCATTGCGCCAGACGTCGAGCCCGCAATGCACGTCATTGCACACACGCTCGGTGGGTTTGCCGGCGTCGATGATCGCGCCGATACCCGGCAAGTCCGCGACAAACTGGCTGGAGCCGTAGGCGCCTTCGATGCGGAATTCCTCGGGGATGTCCTGCTCGGTCACGAACATGGCCGGGCCATCGATGCCTTTGCGCAGGTTGATCATGCCCCAGCCATACAGCGAATCGACGCCGGGTGCGCCGAGGTCGGTGGCAGTGGTGCGCAGCACGCTAGCGACTTGCGCGCCGGTCATGTACGGGAAGCGTTCCATCAACACCGCCACTGAGCCTGCTACGTGCGGCGCCGCCATGGAGGTGCCGTTGTAATTGGCGTAGCCGGTGGTCAGGTCATCGGCATTGGTGCCGCTGATAATCGAGCTGTAGATGCGGCTGCCCGGTGCCGACACGCAGAAACTCGCGGTGTAGCCGCAACGTGACGAGAAGGTACTGATGTTATAAGGATCGGAGCTGCCGGTGTCCGGGTTCCTCTGCAACGCGGCGACCGTCATCCAGTTCGGCGCGATCTCGGGGACGAAGTAGCCAAGGCCGGCGATGGCGTCCGGGTTGTTGAGGTTGTAGTCGTTGCCGGCGGCGAAGATGGTCACGATGCCACTGCGGGCCGCCGCGATGGCGCCGTCGTAGGCACCGCCGGGTTTAGTCCCGAGCAAGGTCTGGATCTCGTTGAACTGCAGTTGCGCGTCCTGCACGGTGAAGTGCGGGTACGCCGGGTCTCGGCCACCGAGGTCGAAACGATCCGTGATGCCGATGCCCCAACTGTTGTTGATGATCCGCGCGCCGCTGGCGATTAGCGCATCCCAACCGGCCTTGTACACCGCGCCGTCGTTGCCGCGAATGATCCCGTCTTCCGGGCCCGGGTCACCGTTGTCGGCGCTGATGATTTGTGCGCCAAAAGCAACGCCGTGCATCGGCCCGCCATCGCGACTGCCCGCGGCGATCCCGCCAACGTGAGTGCCGTGGGCACCGAGTTTGCCGTTGGAGCCCACCGAGGGCGAACCGTCATACAGAAAGGCATCCCCGGCCTTGACCGGAATGTACGGATCGGTGTATTCGCGGATGCCGCTGGTGACCAGGGTGATCACTTTATTGGCCCCGGAAAACTCCGGGTGCAAGGCGTAAACCGGTTGATCAAAAATCCCCAGCTTCACGCCTTTGCCGGTGTAGCCGGCGGCGTAAGCCTGCTCAGCATTGATCGCCCCCAGGCCCCAGTCGGCATTGAACTCTGTGCTGCGCCAGCTATCGGGATCGCCTGTCCTGCCGTTCTCCACGTAGGGCGCCGCGTGTGCGGTGCCCAGGGTGGTCAATGCGCAGAGCAAGGCAAGGTTGTTGTACTTGTTATTCATCGAACTACCGTCCTTAGTTGTGTTGCAAAAATCCTTGTGGCGAGGGGGACTACCCAATGCCTGTCAGTCAAGGCCCAGAACCTGTGGGAGCGGGCTTGCTCGCGAAAGCGGTGTGTCAGACGGCATCAATGTTGACTGTTCCAACGCCTTCGCGAGCAAGCCCGCTCCCACATGGATTGCGCCAAGCCCCCTCGCCACACACGTTAAAACTGCCAATTGAGACTCAGCCCGACGCCGTGGCTCTTCTCGCGGCTGGCCAGTTGGCCGGTGTAATCGAGGTTCAACCGAACATCCCGGCTCAAGGCCAGGCTGGCATGGGCGCTCACCAGCGCCGCATCGCGAACCAGTGGTGAGCTTTGCACCACGAACGCAGTGCCACTGCTGGCAAACGCCAGGTGCTCCTCGGAATCGATGTTGCTCAGGTTGTGCTGCCAGCCGAGGCTGGCGCTCAGGTCCAGTTGTTGCTGGCTGGACAGCGTTACTGTTTTCAGTGCGCGTACGCCGAGCGTGCTGAGTACCGCGTCACGCCGGTCGCCACTGCTTTTGAGCGAGGCGGCATCACCTTTTTCGGTGAAGCCGTCGGTGTCGAGGTGTACGTAAGCCAGATTGGCGAACGGCTCCAAGGCCAGTGCTTGCAGGTTCAGGCGATACGCTGCCTCACTGAACACCTGAGTAGTCGCGGCATCGACCTTGGCTTTCTGTTTGGCACTGACGTCGCCGTATTGCATGTCACGTTTGACGTCGGCCCGATGCCAGCTGTAGGCGCCGCCGGCACTCAGACGCCAGGCGCCCAGTTCGTGGCCGGCATAGGCGCCCAGGTGATAGCTATCGACTTGTGCTGATGAATGAGTTCCGGAGCCCATGCTGATCGAGCTATCGCTGTAGCCGGCAACTAAGCCGACACGGGTTTCATCGTCCACTGCGCCATCGACACCGGCCAGCAAACCGCCAATCGACGTGGTGTAGCCGGCGGTATCGTGGCTGTCATCGGTCTTGCCCCAGGCGCCCAGTGCTTTGATCCAGCCGTTGTTTCGGGAACCGTTGGCTTCGTTGAGACGCTCACCGACCGCATCGCGCAGGTAACGACTGTCATTGATCAACACCGCGCCCAGCGCCGGGTAGATTTCCCCCGACAACCGCTGGAAAGCCTGTTGCGCGGAACTGGCGGTCGGCGACAGCAGCAGGCTTTCGTAGACGGCGTTACCCGCGCCAAGCCCTTCCACAGCGGCCGCGACATTACGCTGATTCGGTGTTTGCCCGACGCTGGCGAAGGTTGTGGCGTTACGCTCAACGCTGAGCTGAATGCCGGTCGCGGCGTAATCAAGGCTGCCGCCGATGAACAGGTAGTTGGGCAGCACCGCGCCGAACTGGCCTTGAATGCCGCCCGCCGCTTGCAGGATGTTGTACTGATGGCCCTGCAGGCTTTGCACTTGTTGGGTGCTGAGCAAGGTCGGGCTGTTTTCCAGGGACAGGCTGACGGTGGCGCCGCTGATCGTGGCCGTACCGCCGGCAATAATCTGGTCGCTGCTGGTGGGTGACAGTTCGACGGCGTAGGTCGAACCCGGCGCAAACGTCACGTCGCTGCTGACTTGCAACGTACCAATGGAATTACCGGGCGCCACGGTGCCGCCGGGATTGGCGGTCAACGCAGCGATTCGTCCGTTACCGCCGAGGGTGCCGCTGTCATTGACGGTCACCGTCGATGTCAGCGAGCCGTTCACCGCCAGCAAACCGCCGTTGACCGTGGTCGGACCTCGGTAAGTGTTGTCGCCGGTCAGCATCAACCGCCCGGCACCGGACTTGATCAGGCTGCCTTCATAGATTCGATTGGCGGCGGCGGAATCACGAGCGATGCCCACCGCATAATCGGTCTGATCCTGCTGACTGGCGCCAGCCGAGACACCACTCTCCCAGCCCTTGTCCTTCAACGTCTGTTGCCAGGCGCTACGTTCGGCGGCGTCTTCGGTCTGACGCTGGATCAGCGCTTTATCTGAAATGTCATTGCTCCAGACATCGCTCTGCCCTGCTCCCAGATTGGCGTCGAACGCCCCGAGCAGTTGCCCCGGCCCGCGCATCGCCCGTTCGAGGTTGGCCACGCCCCAACCAATGCGCGTACCCGGCGCGTCGGTGATCGAGCCGTCGAGCTGGGTCGCGGTGGTCAGCAGCACTTCCAGCGCCTGCTGATTGTTCATGTACGGATAGCGCTCCATCACCAACGCCAGTGCCCCGGTGGCATGCGGTGCGGCCATGGAGGTGCCGGATTTGATCGCGTAACCGCCGCCGGGAATGGTGCTGTCGATCTTCGCGCCCGGCGTGGTGATGCACCAATACTTGGCGATCCCGCATTGGTTGTATTTCTGCTGATTGCTTTGATCCAGCCCCGATACCGCCAGCCAGTGGCCTTCCAGGTCTGGCTGAAAGTACGGCAAGGCCGAACGCACGCTGGCATTCGGATAACCGCTGTTGCCGGCGCTGAACACGTTGATCACACCTCGGCGCGAAACGTCGGCGGCGGCATCGAGCCAGGTGCCTTTGTTCCAGTGCTGGGCGTAGGCAGCGTGCAGATCGTCGAGGGTTCGGTAGCTGACGTCCGGCGGCTGGCTGCCCCAGCTGTTGTTGATCGCGCGTACGCCAGCATCCGCCAGGGCGTTATAGACCGCTTTGAAGTAGCGCGGGTCGGGGCTGGGGCCGAACAGGAAACTGTCGTTCTTGTTGGTGTTGCCGACGTAGATTTGCGCGTTGTACGCCACGCCGTGCATCCCGGTGCCATCCCGGGAAGCGCCCATGGTTCCCGTGACGTGGGTGCCGTGGGAGTCGTTGTTGGTGTTGAGCGTGCCGTCGACGATGAACGCCGAGCCGTCGACGTAGCTGCCGCTGGCGGTCACTGCGTGATAACGATCGGCGGTAAATTCGGGATGGCTGGAATCGAAACCGGAATCCAGCGCGCCGATTTTCACGCCCTTGCCGGTGATGCCAGCGGCATAGGCTTGATCGGCCTGCATGCGCGCCAGTCCCCAATCACGCTGGAATTCTGCCGAGCGCCAACTGGCGGGGTCGCCGGGTTTGCCGGTTTCCAGGTAAAGCGCCTGGGCTGGGCCTGGTACTGATGAAATCACGAGCAATAGCGTGCCGACCGACATCGGCTTGATCTGTACGTCCATGTGCATGACATCTCGCTTTTCTTGTTTTTGTAGGAGCTGCCGCAGGCTGCGATCTTTTAGCGTCAGCAAAGACGCCGGAAAATCAAAAGATCGCAGCCTTCGGCAGCTCCTACGGGGATGTGCGGTGTTCCTTGATGACATCTCGCTTTCTTGTTTTTGTAGGAGCTGCCGCAGGCTGCGATCTTTTGGCGTCAGCAAAGACGCCGGAAAATCAAAAGATCGCAGCCTTCGGCAGCTCCTACGGGATGTGCGGTGTTCCTTGATGACATCTCGCTTTCTTGTTTTTGTAGGAGCTGCCGCAGGCTGCGATCTTTTGGCGTCAGCAAAGACGCCGGAAAATCAAAAGATCGCAGCCTTCGGCAGCTCCTACGGGGATGTGCGATTTTCCATGTTCGGGCCTTGGCCGAAGGCCTCATCCACCTTGGCCAGGTCCTGCTCGCTCAAGGTGCCGGCGTAGTAGTGCAATTTGGTCCAGGCCATCAAATAGTCGTAGCGCGCCTGGGCCAGATCCCGGCGGGTGGTGAATAGTTGTTGTTCGGCATTCAGCGCATCGAGGTTGACCCGTTCCCCGCCCAAAATGCTCTGTTTGGTCGAGACCACCAGCGCTTCCGCCGACACCAATGCCTTCTGATAAGCCCGCAATTTATTGACCCCCGACAGGCAGGCGCTGAACTGGCGGCGCAACTGGATCAAGGTTTCCCGGGTCTTGCCGTCCAGCTCGTACTCGGCCTGTTCCATGGTGCGGCTGGCCTGCCGGGTCGAGGCCGAGACCCCGCCACCGGCATACAGCGGCACGTTGACTTCGATGCCGATGGTGTTGGTGTCATAACGCTGGTTATAGGTGTTGCCGCTTTCCGATTCGTTCTGGCGCACGGAGGCGTAGGCGCTGACTGTTGGCAGGTGGCCGGCGCGGTTGCGCTCCACTTCGTAGCGCGCCACTTCCACTGCCTGACGCTGGGAGGCCAGGTTCGGGTTGTTGGCCACTGCCATCTCGTGCCAGGTATCGTAATTGGCCGGTTGCAGGGTGAAGGTCTGGAAGTTCTGATCCAGTGGCGTCAGGTCGGCAATGTCGATAGCCGGCACGCCAATCAGCGCGCCCAGCTCACGCAGGGCTGCATCTTGTTCATCGTGCGCCTCGATTTCCTCGGCGGTCGCCAGTTCATAACGTGACTCGGCTTCGAGGATGTCGGTGCGCGTGCCTTCGCCTTGACGGAACATTTGCTCGTTCTGCTGAAACTGCTGCTCGAAGGCTTTTTTCTTGGCCCGTGCGATATCAATCTGGTCCTGAGCGAACAGCGCCTTGGTGTAATTCTCCAGCACGCGAACCAGCAGCTCCTGGCTCTTGCCACGAAAGTTTTCGTCAGCGAACAGCGATTGCGCCACGCCTTTGCGGTACGCCGCATACGCCTCGTAATCGAGCAGCGGCTGTTGCAGGGTCAGGGTCGAGCCGTAGCTGCTGTAGTTGCGGTCATCACTTTGGCGGTTTCCGCGATCGTTGAGGTAAGTGACCTTGGAGTCATTACGCCCCTTGTTGTAGTTGTAACCAAGCCTGGGCAGCAGCCCGGCGCGGCCGATGGCGCGGTTTTCAAGGCCCGCGTCACGCTCCTTGATGGCACCGAGAAACACCGGATCATTGCGTAACGCTTGCTCATAAATGTCGAACGGCCCCATGGCCATCGCGCTGTCGCACGTCAGCAATGCCAGGGTCGCTGCGAAAAACTTATTCATACAGCCGAACATCCTTATTCCTCGGTCAACGCGGAGCCTGCCCGGTCGAGCAGCGGTTTGAACAAATAGTTGAGGAGTGAACGTTCACCGGTACGCACGAACATTTCCGCCGGCATGCCAGGCTTGATCACCAGGCCGTTGAGTTGTTCCATGGCCTGGTCACTGACGCTGCTGCGCAGCACGTAGTACGGCACGCCGGTTTTCTCATCAACCATCTGGTCGGCGGAGATCAGGCTGACTTCGCCGGGGACTCGCGGGGTACGGCTCTGGTTGAACGCGGTGAACAGAATGTCCACCGGCAAGTGCGTGCCGACTTTGTCGATCAGGTTGATCGGCAGGTGCCCCTCCACTTCCAGGCGGGTGCCTTGCGGGACGATCTCCAGCAGCGTGTCGCCCTGACGCACCACCGCGCCTTCGGTGTGAACCCCAAGGTTGACGGCGATCCCGTCGGCGGTGGCGATGATTTCGCTGTGTTGCAGGTCGAAGCCGGCGGAAGTCAATTGCTCTTCCAGGGTCACGCTTTTGAGTTGCGCCTCGGCCAGTTGGCTACGGACTTCCTTCTGGTATTCCTCGCTGTGCTGTTGCAGTTTCAGGCGGGATTCCAGGATGCCCTGCTCCACACGGCCGCTTTCGCCGGTGTTTTCGGCTAGCTGTTGCTGCACTTGTGACAACTGACGCTGGTAATCCATCAAGCGGTTGCGCGGGATGTAGCCGTTGTCCGCCAAGGGCTGAAGATTGCTCAGCTGTTGTTGCAGGGAACTGGCCTGGGCCGTCAGGTCGGTGCGCGCGCGGCGCATGCCGGCCAGTTGCGCGCTGGCGCCTTCGATGTTCGCGCGCAGGGCCGCTTGTTCACGGGAAAACGCTTCGCGACGGCTGCTGAATAATTGCCGTTGGCCTTCAAGCACCAGGGCCAGGCGCGGGTCAGGATCGTTGCTCAGTTCGGCGGGAAAATTCACCTGCTTGAGGTTGTCCCGTTCGCTCTGCCAGCGCGCCAGGCTGGCCCATGCCATGCGGTATTGCGCTTGCAGCGATTGCACGTCGGCCGCGACCTGGGTCTGGTCGAGGCGGAACAGCGGCTGGCCTTGCTTCACCACTTGGCCTTCGCGCACCAGAATCTGGCTGATCACACCGCTGCTCATCGATTGCACAGCTTTGCGCTTGCCCGAGACCACCACGGTCCCCTGCACCGGAATGCCTTGATCGAGCGGCGCGAGACTCGCCCACGTGAAGAAACTGCCGGCACCGACAATCGCCAGAATCCAGCCCATGCGGGCGAAGAAACGCGCGTCGCGCTCAGGGCGTTCGGCGATGTAGTCGTGTTCCATCGTCGCTTCGCTGTCGTCGTTCATGCGTGTGCTACTCATACACCCGAATTCCTTGTCGTGGGCTGATACTGCCGGCTCATGCTGAGCCCGCCCGGTGCCTGCGCAGGTTTTTCACGTTGCTGTTCCTGGGCGCCTGACGGGTTACCGGCAAGCGCCTTGAGCACCTCCTGGCTTGGGCCGAAGGCCTGCAAGCGACCTTCGTTGAGCACCAGCAATTTGTCGGCCTGGGCCAGGGCCGAAGAACGATGGGTCACCAGAATCACGCTGGTGCCCTGGGCTTTCATTTGCGCGATAGCGCCGGCCAGTGCCGCTTCGCCGACGGTGTCGAGGTTGGAGTTCGGTTCATCCAGCACCACCAGGCTCGGGTGGCCATACAGCGCACGAGCCAGGGCCACACGTTGTTTCTGGCCGCCGGACAAACCGCTGCCATCCTCGCCCAGCACGGTGTCGTAGCCCTGCGGCATGCGCAGAATCAATTCATGAACGCCGGCCTGTTGCGCGGCTTCGACGACTTTTTGCGGATCCGCCTCACGGAATCGAGCGATGTTTTCGGCGATGCTGCCGCTGAACAATTCGATGTCCTGGGGCAGATAACCGATGTAGGGGCCCAGGTCGTCGCGGTTCCAGCGATGAATGTCCGCGCCATCCAGGCGCACCGTGCCGCCGAGCGTCGGCCAGACGCCGACCAGCACCCGGGCCAGGGTCGATTTACCCGAGCCGGAAGCCCCGAGCACGCCCAGCACTTCCCCGGCGCCCAGGTTGAAATTGACCATGTGCAAGGTCGCGGCCCGTTGCCCGGGCGGGCCGGCGCTGACTTGTTCGAAGGTGATCTGGCCTTTCGGCGCCGGCAGCGCCATGGCCTCGTCGGTCGGCGGGTAGGCTTGCAGCAAGGCGTCGAGACGGCGGTAAGCGAGTTTGGCGCCGCTCCACTGTTTCCACACGGCGATCAACTGATCGATGGGGCTCAGTACCCGGCCCATCAAGATGGAACCTGCGATCATCATCCCGGCGGTCATGTCACCCTGGATCACCAGCAACGCGCCCAACCCCAGCACCAGGGATTGCAGGCACAGGCGCAGGGTTTTGCTCAAGGAACTGATGACCGCGCCGGTATCGCTGGCCTGATTCTGCAAGCCGAGAAAACGCGAATGCACTTCAAACCAGCGCTTGCGCAAGACACCGAGCATGCCCATGGCTTGAATGGTCTCGGCGTTATGCAGGTGACTGGTGGCCAGTTGGCTGGACTTCTGGGAGAACCCCGCGGCTTCGCCCAAGGGCTTTTTGGTCATCGCCTCGTTGAGGCAGGCCAGCCCGATCAGCAGTACCGCGCCTGCGGTGGCCAATACGCCGAGCCAGACGTTGAACAGAAAGATCACAAACAGATAGACCGGAAACCACGGTGCGTCGAAGAAGGCAAACAGCGCCGGGCCGGTGACGAATTGGCGAATATGGGTCAGGTCGCCCAGGGATTGCCCCGCGTTGCCCTCGCCCTTGAACAGATTGCGCTCGAAAGCAGCTTGATATACCCGCAGGTTGAAGCGGCGCTCCAGTTGGCTGCCGATACGGATGACAATGAAGCTGCGCACGATTTCCAGCAAACCGATGAAAGCGAAGAACCCGACCACCATCAACGACAACATCGCCAGGGTGGTTTCGTTTTGCGAAGACAGTACTCGGTCATAGACCTGCAGCATATAAATTGACGGGACCAACATCAGCACATTAATCAGTGCGGTAAAACACCCGACGCTGATCAGGATGCTTTTATAGTCGCCCAGTGCCTTGAACAACGGTGCGGTGGCCGGGCTCTTCGCCATCTTCATTGGTTTTTCCTGAGGTATTAATCCTCGCCTTACTTGGCGAGGTTGCGATTAACTGTTCGCACATGGGTCGAGACATTCTTTTGCCGGTGATCGCTTTGCACATCAATAACAACCCTTTGAGTTCTTCAAAGAGTTTCGGCTATTGATTGGCTGCTTATAACGGCAATAACTATTTTTATATCCAGCCAGGCACTCTTTACTTAATGCGCAGTGCGCTCGAGCGTAATGATCAGACCTGACTTCAAGGTGCTTTTATAAAGCCCCTCACGCAGTCGGCTGAAAAACACAATTCTTGAGCCTTCTCTACCGGTCACGGCAATGCCATCCGGTTCCGGGAACCAGCCAATCGCCGAATCGTTCAGCCAGGCACCGAGGCACTCGGCACCCTCACCCAGGGTCTGGTTCAATTTGAACTCGATCGAGCAAACATTCGACGGTTTGTCTTGTAGCGCCTGGGACTCGGGCGAGTCTTGCGCGGTGTTCAAGGTGGCCTGCCATTTCCCGGCGAGTTCCGACGGGTCGGCTAATTTAAGACTGCGTGCCATGGCTACCTCTCCAAGAAACATCATCAGCGTCGCCAACAGCCACGCGGTTGTTTTGCAAGTAAAAGCGTTCTGGATCATAGGGCGTTTTACTCATGGTTGTAGCCTTACTCATAACACTTGCCGTTCAAAGGACAGAGAGCGGCGCCTCAAGCGCCGCCCTCCTTTTTGCCTTGAATCAGGCCACGATGTCCGAGAACGCCGCCTGGCCAACGGTGCTGACCAGGAAATCAGCCACGCCGTGCCCGGAGAAGTCCACCGACAACAGGCTGTTACCGCCCGAAGTGGTCAACACTGCATCGCCTGCCGCACCGGTGAACGAGTTGACGAAGTGCAGGCCCGCGCCGTTGGTGATGCCGGTCAGATCGATTTTGTCCAGGCCACTGACAAAATCGAGGATCTGGTCGACCGCACCTGGTTTGGAGTCGCTGCTGGCCGCGAACACAAAGGTGTCCGAACCCGAACCGCCCCACAGTTTGTCCGAACCACCCGCGCCGAAGAGGATGTCGTTGCCGGCACCGCCCTTCAGTTCGTTGGCCACGCTGTTGCCGATCAGCAGGTCGCTACCCGAACCGCCCATCGCGTTCTCGACGGTGACGCCCTTGGCAATGGACACGTTGCCCACCATGCCGCCAACGTCGGAGAACGAGGCTTCATTGAGGTTGATCTTCTGGTTTTGGGTAAAACCGGAGAAATCCAGGGTGTCCTTGCCGCCCGCATCCCAGACCGAGAACACGACTTTGTCCGACGACGAAGACGCGCTCAGGAAGTCGCGACCGGCGTTGGAGTTGAAGCCGTAGGTGGTATCACCGGTACGGGTGGTGGTGTTGGCACCGTAGAGTTTCTGGATGGCGGCAATATCGTCCATCAGCGGGCCGGACGCATAGGCTTCCACACCACTTTTGCTGAAGTTCTGGTCGGTATTGCTCTCGCTCCAGTAACTCATGACGCTGTAACCGCGGGTGTCCTCGCCGTAGGTCGCGTCGTTGTAGGTCGGCGCGCCTTCACCGGCGTTGTAGTCGCCAGGGTGAGCCAGGCCCAGAGAGTGACCGATTTCATGGGTCAAGGTCTGACGGCCGTAGTTGTTCAGGTCCGGTGTCTTGTTGACGTTATAGCCACTTCCCGTCAGATACCACGAAGTACCGTCATAACCCGCACCAGTGCCAGGCAGGTAGGCGAATGCTGCGGCGCCATCCTGACCACTACTGTAGTTACCGAAGGTCATGTGACCGTCGCCGCCAAAAGACTTTTCGGTAAAGGTGACATTGGCCACGTCGGCCCAGGATTGCATGGCAAGCACGGCCTGGGCTTTCTGTTGCGCGCTGAACTGACTGAACCCGCTGATGCCGTGCTTGTTCATGGTGCTCGACGAAGCCGAGGTCAGGAACGTGTAGGTGAGTTCGATTTTGCCGCTGCCGTCCTTGTCCTGGTAGGCCGCGCCGTCACGCAGCAGCTGGGTAGCGGCCTCGTCGACGGAGAAGGAGGGTTTGCCATTGACCGTGAGATTGCCACCCCGATCATACTGATGGCTGAAACTATCGATCTGGTTGTAGGCGGAACTGGGGGCGCCCAGCGCTTGCAATGGCGCAAAGCCCTGTTCGGCAAGATCAATAGCGTTGGCTTTTACTTTCGACATAAACACACTTCCTTGTTTAGCAATGGAACAGTTTTTGTCCGATACGACAATCTCTGGCGAGATCGTCCTATCACTCGCCCAATGAAGGCGTATAAAAACTGACACAATTCGAAATGAAACGTCTACATTTTTTTTGACGTCAAATTGAGTTGTTCAGGCGAACTCCAGCAAACAGTGCGCACGATGCAGAAATAGAGTTTTTAGTTGAAGGTCTTAATTGGATTGTCCGACAATCTGATATTTAAATATTAAATATTGGTGAGTTATTTTTAGTCGACTGCGTCTCAGTTTTCAGAGGATTTAGTGCAAGTACTGGTACATTGCCATCAACCAGATTAAACGTTCAGTTAGTCGTGATAGTTGTGACGAGAAAACCTTCTTTCCCGCCACAGGGTCCCCGCTAGGCTTCCAATCCAGAGAAGATTGTCTCGTTAGGATCCAGCACTGCCAACTTTTGGCAGGCATCGTTGAAGGCACCCAATATCCCGATGTCTTCGGGAGTTGCCTTGCTGTCAAGCGCTCGACGTAAAGCAAGAAATACATTCAATCGTCCTAAAGCGATGCCATCGGATGAGGTGCCTTTATCAATGATTCTCCCAGCAGCGATATTGATTTGTTCTTCGACGAAATTTCTGAAATCTGACTTTTTCATTGCGGCTCTCCTTCACAGACGTCATGTCTGCGTGCGTCAGACTACAAAGCAAATCGCGAGTTTTCTACTGTCAGAACTAACAGGTATGGATGAGTGTATGAAGCGCGCTCCGAAATGAACTCGACGTACTCGGGATGGCTTTAACGCCCCGTCCGAATCTTGTTCCACGCCAGCGTTAGTACCCGGTCTACATTCAACGGCATGGCTCGCTACGCAAACAATTTCCCCAGCATTTCCGGGCTCGTCGTTCTTGATAGCCGGCCTTCCATGAACCCCGCGACGCGACTGGCCAGTTTGCGTCGCCACGGCGCGGTGTCCTGTCGCCAAAAAGGGGGATCCCGTGATCTGCATCAAAAAAAATGAACCAATCGCTAAACGGACTGAAAAAATCCACATGATTTTCACATCTGGATGCTACTTTTAAAGACAGTCAACGGTTGAACCACTGAAGGTTCTTCCCTCCTAACATGAGCTAAAGGAAGCGCTCGATGAATAAGGTGGGCAACACATGAATAAAGGGTCTTTCAGCAAAGTCACTTTTCCAAATGCCTGCCAGCTGATGCGCTGGCATTTTCATCCCATGGGTTTCGAAGCGACCATGGATGCGCCGGGCAGCATGGTTGCCCGTCTGTTCGACCGCGCCAGTGGTGAAACCATGATCGCCATTGCCGGCATTCCTTGCGCAACGGTCATGAATGCGGCGGATGTAGAACGAATTATCGAAGCGGTTGAAGATGAGCTGGAAACCTTCATTCCGCCGCAGGCCCTCAGGAGTTATGCCTGATGGTCGGCACCCGACAAAAAGCCCGCTCATGGAATTAGCGGGCTTTTTGTAGCAGCTGCCGAGCAGCGCGAGGCAGCTGCTACAAAGTCTGCCTCGCGGCTTAAACGTTTAACCAATCCTCATCAACGCCTGAGCCAGATCGCCACGCAGGTCTTCGACATCCTCAACTCCCACTGACAAACGCACCAGCGCATCGCCGATGCCGAGTTGTGCCCGGGTTTCGACGGGGATGCTGGCATGGGTCATGATCGCCGGGTGCTCGATCAGGCTTTCCACCCCGCCCAGGCTCTCGGCCAGGGCGAAGATCCGCACACTCTCGAGGAAACGTTTGGCACCCGCCAGGTCGCAGTTCAGATCAAGGGAAATCATCCCGCCGAAACCACGCATCTGCCGCCGCGCCAATTCGTGCTGCGGGTGCGATGGCAGGCCTGGATAGTAAACGCGCGCCACCTGCGGCTGACGCTCCAGCCATTGCGCCAGCTCCAGCGCGTTGCTGCAGTGGCGTTCCATGCGCAGCGCCAGGGTCTTCACGCCGCGTAATGTGAGAAAAGCGTCGAACGGCCCTGCAATAGCCCCCACCGCGTTCTGCAGAAAACCCAGCCGCTCGGCCAGCTCTGCGTTTTGTCCGACTACCGCGATGCCACCGATCACGTCGGAGTGACCGTTCAGGTACTTGGTCGTCGAGTGCAGCACGATATCGAAACCCAGCTCCAACGGCCGCTGTATCCATGGGCTGGCGAAGGTATTGTCGGCCACACAGATGATGCCTCGCTGACGACAGACACGCGCGACGGCGGCGAGATCCGTGAGGCTCAGCAAAGGATTGCTCGGCGTCTCGACCCAGACCATCCGCGTGTCATCCTGCAGCGCCGCTTCGAAGGCCGCCAGATCGGTCAGATCGACAAAACTGAAACGATGCCCGGCACTGCGCCGGCGCACCTTGTCGAACAGCCGGAATGTGCCGCCGTACAGGTCATTGCCCGAGACAATGTGGGCGCCGACGTCGAGCAGTTCGAGCACGTTGGCAATCGCCGCCAGCCCGGAAGCGAAGGCGAAGGCCCGGGTACCGCCCTCGAGATCCGCCACGCAACGCTCCAGCGCAAAGCGCGTCGGGTTGTGCGAACGCCCGTAGTCGAAGCCCTTATGCACACCGGGGCTCTGTTGCAGATAGGTGGAGTTGGCGTAAATCGGCGGCATCAGCGCCCCGGTTGAAGGGTCCGGCGTCTGTCCGGCATGGATCACACGGGTGGCGAAGGCACGTGGTTTGGCGGTTTCATCGTGCTGACTCATGCGAGGGATCTCCGCAAGTGATTGAGCATGTCGACCCGAGTAATCAGCCCGTGGAAGCCCGAAGTGTCGGCGATGATCGCCACCAACCCACGATCGAGCACCGCCTCCAGCTCAGCAAGACTGGCGCCGGGAGGCAGGGTTTCGAGCTTGTCCGTCATGGCGCTGGTCACGGTCATGCGAAAGTGCGTAGCGTCTTCGTGCACGCCAAACAGAATGTCGGACTCATCGATCACGCCGACCAGCCGCTGCCCGTCCACCAGCACCGGCAGTTGCGACACATCCGCCAGGCGCATGCGCTGGAACGCGGTGAGCAAGGTGTCGTCCGGCCCCACGCTGACCACCCGGCCATCCTCGAAACGCCGCGCGATCAAGTCTCGCAAATCACCGTAACGCTTGCGCGCCAGCAGCCCCTGATCGTTCATCCACTGGTCGTTATAGACCTTCGACAGGTAACGGGTGCCGGTGTCGCAGACGAAACTGACCACCCGCTTCGGCTCGGTTTGTTCGCGGCAGTAACGCAGCGCCGCCGCCAGTAACGTGCCGGTCGAAGAGCCGCCGAGAATGCCTTCGGCGCGCAGCAGTTGGCGGGCATGATCGAAGCTTTCCTCATCGCTGATCGAATAAGCCTTGCGCACGCTGGACAGGTCGGCAATCGACGGAATGAAGTCTTCGCCAATGCCCTCCACCGCCCAGGAACCGGGCGTACCCAGGGTGCCGCTGCGGCTGTATTCGGCCATCACCGAGCCGACCGGATCGGCCAGCACCATTTCCAGGTTCGGTTGTACGCGCTGAAAGAAACGGGTCAGCCCGGTCAACGTGCCGGCCGAACCGACGCCGACAACGATGGCATCCACATCATGCTGAGTCTGCGCCCAGATCTCCGGAGCGGTACTGCACTCATGGGCCAGCGGGTTGGCCGGGTTGTTGAATTGATCGGCGAAGAAGGCGTCGGGAATGTCCCGCGCCAACCGCGCAGCGACGTCCTGGTAATAATCGGGATGACCTTTGCCGACATCGGAACGCGTGATGTGCACCTCGGCGCCCATGGCCTTGAGGTGCAGAACCTTCTCGGTGGACATTTTGTCCGGCACCACCAACACCACCCGATAACCCTTGGCCCGGCCGACCAGGGCCAGGCCCAGACCGGTGTTGCCGGCGGTGGCCTCGACGATGGTGCCACCGGGTCTCAGGCGGCCATCGCGCTCGGCGGCGTCGATCATTGCCAGACCGATGCGATCCTTGATCGAGCCGCCGGGGTTCTGTGATTCGAGTTTGAGAAACAGCGTACAGGGGCCGGTATCGAAACGGCTGACACGCACCAGGGGCGTATTGCCGATCAATTCGAGCACGGCAGGACGGGAGTCGTTCGGCATGTTCGTCACCTCGCTGCATGTATCCGCATTGGAAGGACAGCGACCTGCGGCGAATCATTGCGCGCCAGTCGCAAGCAAAGCCTCGCCTTGGACCATAGGCCGGGATTGCGCCCCCCGCAACTTTTCGCAGCCAGTCGGTACCTCCTCAGCCATGCCTGCCTTTGTGGCGAGCGAGCTTGCTCGCGCTGGGTCGCGTAGCGGCCCCAAAAATTCGACAAGCGCCCATTTTTTTGTGAGTGCTATGCACTCAAGCGGGAGCAAGCTCCCTCGCCACAGGTTTCCTGCTCAAGACGCTCTTAAAAGTCAGGCTGGCACTTTTCCCTGGCGGTGATCAGCGAAAAACGCCTTGCCCTTGCCGATCCGGTCGGAAGCCTTGGGCATATTCGCAGCCGAGGTATCCTGGCCATCGACGTACCAGTAGCAATGGCTCACGGCCCGGGTGATGCCCACGTAGGCCAGTCGCAGAATCTCGTCTTTTTGTGCGCTGTCGTAAGGCTCGCTGTCGCCAGCCTTGCCGAGTCCGGCCATGCGATAGACCTGGTTCTTGTAGGGTGAACTGGTCAGGTGCTGGCAATCGCCCAGCAGAAATACCGCATCAGCCTGCAGGCCCTTGGCGCTGTGATAGGTCAGTTGTTTGAGCCGTCGAGCGTCGTAGGGCAAGCTCGAATCCACATTAACTACAGACCGAATATGCTCTTCAATCAATGACTTATCGCTGCTTTTTCGATAAAGCATCAAGATTGAATCACCCTTTCGGTAATGTTCGATGAGGCGCTGGGCCAAGCCCTGGTCATCCCGATCGAGCACATTCACCGGCAGCAATACCTTTGGTTCGCCGCTGGCCTTGGCCTTCTTGCCAGCGATCGCCGGCGCCGCACGGACAATATGCTCCGCGGCGTCGATGATGTGCTGATGGCTGCGGTAGTTGTCGCTGAGCATCACTTTGGTCGTGCTCGGCGACGGGAATTCCTTGTTGAATTCCATGAAGTAAGTCGGCGAGCTGCCGCGCCATCCATAAATGGACTGCCAGTCATCACCGACGCAAAGCAATGACGAACGCTGCGCGCCGCGCCCTACATGCATGGCCGGTCCGCGACTGCGAATCTCCACCAGGCTGGCGCGAATCCACGAAACGATCTGTGGTGATACGTCCTGAAACTCGTCAATCATCAAGTGTGACATGGGCCTGAGCAGCTCATCGCTCAGCAGTTTGAGGTTCTCCGGCGAATGCTCGCTGAACAAGGCAAACATCCGGTTGTAAGTCATCACCGGTGGCGATTGATCCAGCAGATGATCTTCCAGCGCTCGCCAGAACAGGCTCAACGCCTCGAAGAAAAACCGGTCAGGGTCATCCTTGGAGAAGCTCATCTGGCCCACGGCATTCGGCACATCCAGGCCGAGGTTTTCAATAAACCCGGCCGCTGCGACAAAACAGTCCAGCAACGGCGCGGAGCCGAGCTCGCCCTTGACCTTGTAATCGAAGCCCGGCCCGGCGCTGGCATCCCCGGCAAGGGATGCCAAAACACGTTTTGAAGACTCATAACTGTCTAGCCATATCAAAGGCTTACGACAGAAAGCTTGAAACAGGGTGCGCTTTACCGCCCATTCTGCACGCACTGAAAGTTTGGCATTTGGACGGCTGACCTGTGGATTTTCCCGGGGATCGAAACCCAGCACCACCCAGGCGTCCAGCGTCGGAATGTAGCCGTGGCAATGAAAGGTCGAACCGTTGATATCGAAGATCTGACGCTTCGGTTCGATGCCTTTTATCGGCCAGGCGCCGGCGCGAAACCACAAGTCCTCGATGGTGTCGCAGAGTTCTTCATCACGCTTGGCGGCGAGTTCAGTCACCGCCATGCGTTTCTGCACGTCCGGGTGATCACGCTCCAGTTCCTTGAGCTGCAAGGCGTGACGCGACAACGGCTTTATCAACTCGCGAAAACGCTCATCGCGGGTGTACAGGCTGTGATAGCAGGCATTGAGTTGCTGGCGCTGGGCGTCGTTGATGCGCAGATCGAAGGGGTTGCTGTCGACCTCCTCATCGCCGCCTTGTATGCGCTGACTGAGGTTTTCGAACGCTTGCAGCCGCTCGAAACCCGGCAGGCTGCGGACCATCGGCAGGATGCGTGAATGGAACGTGCGCACCAGATCGCGCGCTTCTTTAAGGCTGATTCCCCGGCCCCAGACTGCAAACAGCTCGATCAGCTTGTTGATGAAGTCCTTGCGCGATTCGCGGGTGAAGGTCACCACAGTCATCGAGCTCAGCTCAAACCCCAGGTAATGACTGAGCAGTAGAATTCGCAGCACCAGGGTAGTCGATTTGCCCGCACCTGCCCCCGCGATCACCGAGGTCGAGGGTGTATCGCTGAAAATCATCTTCCACTGGGCAGCGCTCGGCTGGGCATGCGCGGGCAACAGCCGCGCCACGTCGGCCTTCATGCGCTTCTTCAGCTCTGCACTCAATGGCAGGCGCCAATCATCGAACAGATTGTCATCGATGTTGGGCGGTCGATGCTCGGTCGAGCGTGAGTCGCGAATCAACAGAACCTGTCGACCTTCTTCCAGCCCCTCGAGTTTGCCTTCCTTATAGCCATACTCCACCCCGGCGCTGTGGCCGCTGCGAAAACCGTCGGCTTGCCCGTGCAGCCAGGACGCGCGGTGTTGCGCACGCAGGCGGGTAAGGCCGTGGCCAAAGAACCGGGCGGCCAGGCGCTTGAACAAAGGCATCTCGGCCAAGGGGCGAAGTTCGGGAGGAAGATCGGGGGTGTGTTGCGGCACGCGGTCGGACTCCAGGGTGTGAGGCTGTTGAGGGCTATGGTGTCTGCATTTGCCGTTGAGTTCTAGTGAAATGCTTATAGGTCATTGGCTTATGCGATGAAGTGAAGGTTCACTGAGAGTGTTTCGAGGTTATTTAATATCAGCTAATTAGATTGTATTGAGGCATTTTTTACGCTTTTTATCGATGAATGACTGATGGATCATGCTCGCCATCAACCACCGGTTCTCGTCTGTGGCTCAGGCATTCCGCCCCATGACGAACCTTTTCAGGAGACGATCATGCTTGAACTCAGACCCTTCAATTCGCTGGGTGGCGCACACCATGGCTGGTTGGATGCCCATCACCATTTTTCGTTCGCCGAGTACTACGACCCCAAACGCATGAACTGGGGCAACCTGCGGGTGTGGAACGACGATGTGATTGCTCCCGGAACGGGGTTCCCGCAACACCCACACCGGGACATGGAAATCATCACCTATGTTCGTGAAGGCGCGATTACTCACCAGGACAACCTCGGCAACAAGGGCCGCACCGAAGCAGGTGATGTACAAGTCATGAGCGCCGGAACAGGGATCGCCCACAGCGAATACAACCTGGAAGCGACCGAAACCCGGATCTTTCAGATCTGGATCATACCCAACGAAGCCGGTTCGCCACCGTCATGGGGTGCCAAGCCATTTCCCAAAGGCGGGCGCGAAGGTTTTATAACCCTGGCCAGCGGCAAGACCGGTGACGATCAAAGCCTGCACATTCGCGCCGATGCGCGTCTGGTAGCGGCGAACCTGAAGGCTGGTGAATCCGCGGAATATCATCTGGACAGCGGCCGTCGTGCCTATCTGGTTCCAGCCACTGGGGTCATTGACGTCAACGGCTTACGTGCACAAGCTCGAGACGGTGTCGCGATTGCCGAGGAGCAGGTGTTGCGCGTGACCGCGATTGAGGACAGTGAGATTGTGTTGGTGGATGAGGCTTGATGGGGTAAATGTGGGAACAAAAAAGGGGCAACCGTTGATGGTTGCCCCTTTTTTCATTTTCATTTGTGGCGAGGGAGCTTGCTCCCGCCCGGCTGCGAAGCAGTCGTAATCCAACCGGCGAGGTGTACCTGTTACACCTCGCCAACCGATTTGGGGCCGCTTCGCGCCCCAGCGGGAGCAAGCTCCCTCGCCACAGGGCCCTCAATCACTTCGCAGAGATCGCGCCATCCACGAGTGTCTGAGCTTCTGCCACCAACTGCTTGAGGTGATCGTCACTGACAAAGCTTTCCGCATAGATCTTGTAGATGTCTTCAGTACCCGACGGACGCGCCGCGAACCAACCATTCTCGGTCATGACTTTCAGACCGCCAATGGCCTGATCGTTGCCCGGTGCATGGCTGAGGATGCTCTGGATCGCTTCGCCCGCCAGTTGAGTCGAGGTGACCTGGTCTGGCGACAATTTGCTCAGCAACGCTTTCTGCTCAGGGTTGGCCTTGGCATCGACCCGTACCGAGAACGGTTCGCCCAGTTCATCCGTCAAGGCGCGATAGGCCTGACTTGGGTCACGCCCGGTGCGGGCAGTCATTTCAGCCGCCAGCAGCGCCGGAATCAAGCCATCCTTGTCGGTGCACCAGACACTCCCGTCCTTGCGCAGGAACGATGCGCCGGCACTTTCTTCGCCGCCAAAACCGAGGGAGCCGTCGAACAGGCCGTCGGCAAACCATTTGAAGCCGACCGGCACTTCATACAGGCGACGGCCCAGACGCTTGGCAACGCGATCGATCAAGCCACTGCTGACCACGGTTTTGCCCACGGCCGCATCGGCGCGCCACAGCGGGCGGTTCTGGAACAGGTAATCGATCGACACTGCAAGGTAGTTGTTGGGTGCCAGCAAACCACCGGACGGGGTCACGATGCCATGGCGGTCATGGTCCGGGTCACAGGCAAAGGCTACGTCGAAACGCTCTTTCAGACCGATCAAACCTTGCATGGCGTGGCTGGATGATGGGTCCATACGAATCTGCCCGTCCCAATCGACGGTCATGAACCGGAATGTTGCGTCCACCTGTTTATTCACCACCTCCAGGTCCAGGCGATAGTGCTCGGCAATCGCCGACCAGTAGCGCACCCCTGCTCCGCCCAGCGGATCGACACCCAGACGCAGCTTCGCCTCGCGGATGGCGTCGAAGTCGATCACGTTGATCAGGTCAGCGACATAGGTGTTGAGGTAATCGTGACGATGGGTGGTGCTGGCCTTCAGGGCTTGCTCATAGCTGATGCGTTTAACGCCGGCGAGTTTGGCCGCCAGCAGCTCGTTGGCCTTGGCTTCGATCCACTTGGTAATGTGGGTATCGGCCGGGCCGCCGTTGGTAGGGTTGTACTTGTAGCCACCGCTTTGAGGCGGATTGTGAGACGGGGTGATGACGATGCCGTCCGCCAGGCCCGAGGTGCGCCCGCGGTTGTAGCAAAGAATCGCGTGGGAAATGGCCGGCGTCGGCGTGTACTCGTCGCCTTCGGCGATCATCATCGTCACGCCGTTTGCCGCCAGGACTTCCAGGGCGCTGGCACCGGCCGGTGTGGACAGCGCGTGGGTGTCGATGCCGACGAACAATGGACCGTCGATGCCCTGGGCTTCGCGGTACAGGCAGATCGCCTGGCTGATGGCCAGAACGTGCCATTCGTTGAAACTCAGATCGAACGAGCTACCTCGGTGTCCGGACGTGCCAAAGGCGACGCGCTGGCTAGAGATGGCTGCATCGGGCTGGCCGGTGTAATAGGCCGTTACCAGTCGCGGGATGTCGACCAACAGTTCTGCCGGTGCCGGTTTGCCCGCAAAAGGACTGAGTGTCATGCAAAACCTCTGAGAAAGAGTGGTTCGGGGATAGAGCGCAGTTTACTGACAGTTTGCTCCGGGCGCGATGTTATCGATTGTCAGGTTCCGAGGACGAATCTGCATCTCGGTTCAGTCGATCGATTCGAGGCGCAAGGCATCCGCCAACAGCCCCAATGCATCGGCGAGGTCGTGGTGACCACCGAAGGTGTGACTCAGGCGCAAGTGCTGCCCGTGCAGGCCTTGCAAACTGAACAGCTCCCCCGGTGCAATCACCACATGCTGCTTGAGCAAACGCTCGAACACGCGACGCACATCAACCTGGCGCGACGAACGAACCCAAATCGTCGCCCCGCCCCGGGGCTCAACGAAGTGCAACGCATCGGGCAGACGCTCTTCCAGCAATCGAGTCATCTGCACCATGCGTTCCTTGAGCAGCCGACGCAACACCTGCAGGTGTTGATCAATGCGTCCGTTGCTGTACAGCCGCGCAATGGCTTTCTGACGAATCAGCGACAAGCGGAAAGCGCGCAGCAGAAAGTGCCGTTGCAGTTCGGCACGCAGCTGTCGCGACAGCAAATAGCCGAAGGGTGCTTCCGAGCCGATGATTTTCTCGAATGTGGAGAACACGATCAGCCGATCCGGGTCCAGCAGATCACGAAACCGCAAGCCGCTCGGCTCGAATTCGAGCTCTCCGTAACAATCGTTTTCCAACACCCAACTGCCGTGTCGCTCCAGCAACTGCGCGGTGATTCGCCTGTTGCAGTCAGGCGCCACACTGCCCCGGGGCATATTCAGCCTCGATGAAAGCAACACCATTCGCACCTGTTCAGTCTCGAGCAGCTTCTTCAATTGCTCAGGATCCAGGCCGCCATGGGCTTGCAGGGGCAGCTCGACCACCTGCACGTCCGCGGCTTGAAACAGGCGCAGAATGGCCCAGTCGCACGGTGATTCGACCACCACCACAGCATCCTTGAGGCCAAGGACGGCGATCAATATTTCCAGTACACCACGCAGATCGGCGCCGATATAGACGTCATCGGCGTGCCAGCAACGGGTCGGTGAAGTGGTGTAGCGTGCTGCCAGGGTTGTGCGCAGCTCCAGCTCGCCGCAGGGTTGCGAAGACGGTTGCGGCTGGCGCGGATACTGGCGCAGCAGTTCTCTTTCCAGTAGCAGCAACGGACTATCCAGAGGTTGTAATAACGCCGGTTCATCGGCGCTCAGCACCAGCATGCCGGGACGCCTGGCGTTGACATAAACCGTTTCAAGCAGGTCCTTGCCGCTACCGGCTATGCCGATCGAGGACACAGGGAGTGCGTAGTAGCCTGATTTGGCCACCGAATAGACGCGCCCTTCCTTTTCCAACAACGAATACGCGTACTGAATGGTCGAGATCGACACATTCAGACGGTGCGCCAACTGCCGCAATGAAGGCAGGCGCACTTGCACGTCACTGCCCGGCTCATTGATCAGGTTAGTCAGGTAACGGTACACCGCCTGGTACGCAAAATCGGTATCTTGTGGCCCTCTCATGGGTTACGGCCGAACAGACTACGAACGTCGTGACACATCCTTGTCGGATCCGTCGAACCAGGCACTTTCACCGGCACGTCGACCATTCGCCAGCCACAGTTGTTTCACTACCAGGCTCCACGAATTCAGCTTGCCCATCCTCCTCGGCGCTTCCCATGCCCAGCGCCCCGACCTCATTTCGAACCACCGGCCCCATGCGATAAAGCGTACCGATCAGACTCACGGGCAACCCGCTGACATCGACCATCCATTGCAATACCTGCTCGGGTGCCGGACCGCCCTGCATCGCCCGGTGCAAGTCCGGCAACGCGACGAGCATGCCGGGATGGCACTGACGGAGAAAATGCTCAAGCACCGCACCGTTATCGACAAACGGGGCAAACAGTAGACACACCAGTTGAGCCTCGCTCAAACCGAGGCTCTTTTGTGCTTCAGCCGCCGCCAATGCACGCTGGTCGGTCTTCGTCATCGGGTTGGCGAAGGTCTCCACGGCCTGTTCGCAAAAGCGCTCTGGAACGTGTTTGCGACGCATCATCACCAGCGCCCGCTGGAGGTACTCGTCAATGCCTTCCTCGTAGCGGCGACCCTGCACAAAGCACGCTTGCAAGCCACGAAGATGCGCGGATATCGACAAGCTGACGTAGTCGTTATCACTGAGCTGAGCCGATAACTCGTCAGGTTGAAACCCAAGGAAATCGGTGAGCAGTGGCCAGCGCTCTTCCAGGTTACGGACCAGCATGTCGTGAATATCGATGAAGGTCGTGCGGCGACACGCTTCAAAATGTTCGGCGGGACGCCAAGCCGCTTGGGCAAACTCAGGATAAAACTCGCGGTAGCAATCGCAGCCCAACTCATCGAGTCGCGTGAACAGGCATTCGTAGCCCGTTTCGTGACGGTCCGGCGCCTTGAGCCCGGCCTTGGCCGCCGCGCGATTCAACCCCTCGAGAAACTGCTTCTGCCGACGGGGTGTATCGCTACTGATCAATGCATCGACACCTTGGTTCCAGCGGGCGATTTGTCCGTAGAACTCGCCGGTCGCCAGGTATCCGTCATCCCACAGATCAAGTGGCCCGTCCCAGGCACGGCGGTGCCCGACCATCAGCAGATTGAGCCGATTCGACTCGCGACCGGCTTCGGAGATCGGCGCCAGATGATTGAACGGCAGGACTTCGCGATTATCGACCATCAACACTTCGACCCGGGGATCGTCGTAGAGAAACAATGCGCAGCAGCTGCGATGGATATTTTCCAAGGCCGCCGAGGCCGTGCCGTTCAAGCGCAAGGTCGCCACTCGCAGCTGAAACGTCGCCGGTGCCCGCCCGGCAATACTCAGCTGCGCGGCACGCAGCAGCGCCAGCGTGTAGCAGCTGTCACGGGAGCCGGACTGGATCGATAGCACCTTGTATTCGCCGATGCGCTCCAGACCTCCGGCGGACATCACCAGGCGCTGAATCAGCAATTGCAATGCCGTGCGCTCGGCGCGAGAGAAAAACCCCAGCAAGCGCTGCAGCATTTGCTGATAAACATAGTTCATTGCCTGATCATGGGTAGAGGTCATCATTATTTACCTGTGACTCATAAGTTCGATGCCACGCCAATAACGAGGTGTATTGCGCAACAGGTTGTTTGTCATGAATGGAGTGTCAGTGCGGTTATTCAAATGCTAGCACTTAAGCATTGTGTAATTATTTGAAATGATTGAGCGCTACGGGTAACCCAAGGAGACCATTGGCGGTGCGATGCCCCGCAGAACGGGCTCCGTGGGCTCCCGCGGGTTTTCCTAGGAAATTTCCGACAGCGTCCCACAGACACTTAGCACAAGAAATAAAGAAAGAAGTTGCCCATGAATGTAAGACAACTGAGCGGCGCCGCATTATTTGTTGAGCATATATTGCCGACGCGCATTGAGGAGTTTCAGCCTGATACTCGGCCATGACTCTTTCCTTGAGATGAAAGTAATCATTCAATTATCAGGGCTTACATAATGATTAGAAGATACAGATCGAGAGCAAAAACCAGTTCAGTTGCTGAACCGGCCCACCGACAGATCGATGGAACGTCCCATTTGGAGTGATTGCCAGCAAAAGAGTCCGCATTCGCGCGGACTCTTGGCGGAGAAAGGGCTAGGCAGGTTCGACCTGAAGGGCGACCCGTTCGCGACAAGGGCATTCGCCCATATAGCGGTGCGCTTCGACAAACTCGGAAAACGGGAAGACCCGGGTTTTGAGCGGCAGCAATACGCGGTCGGCGGTCAGTTGGTTGATGTCACGCAGGGCTCGCTGCAATGCGACCTGGTCCTGAATGATGCCCAGTTCCGGCTTGCCGGTGAAGTTACCGATGCAGTGCACGAAAAACTGAATGTTCTTCTGGAACGCCGCGCAGGCCGGGAATGGCGTCTGGTTACCCCCTTGCAGGCCATAGAGCACCAGGCTGCCACGAGGGGCGAGCACATCGCCGAGCAGCGACATTTGCGGTCCGCCAAGGCCATCGAACACCACATCGACGCCGCGGCTATCCGTGATCTTGTTGATCTGCAGCAGCAGATCCTGTTCTTCAGTGACGATGACTTTCTCGGCACCCAGAGACAACAGGTACTCCCGCTCATCCGCGGTTTTGGTCGCAGCAATCACCCGCACACCAAGGGCTTTGCCCAGCTGCACGAACGATGGCCCGGCGCAGTGGCTGGCGTCGGTGACCAAGGCAAATTGCCCGGGTTTGACTCGCGCCAGATCAACGTAGGCAAAGTAGGCGACCAGCAGCGGCGTGTAATGAACGCTGGCTTCGATCGGGCTGAGCACGTCCGGGTAGCGGGTCAACGCCGTGCGTGGCAGAACGATCTGTTCGCCATAGACCGGATAGTCGTTAGGGCTTTCGGCCGGGAAACTGGCCACCTTGTCACCGATAGCCAGGTCATCGACGCCCTCGCCGAGCGCCGTGACCACACCGGCCATTTCGCTGCCAAGGCCTGACGGCAGACGTGCATGGGATGAGGCCAGGTTCTGGCGCCAGAGAATGTCATACCAGCTGATGCCTATCGCTTCGACGCGCACCTGCACTTCGCCCGGCGCAGGCAGAGCGGCCGCATGCTCTTCGCATTTGAGCACCTCGGCTGGACCAAACTTGTGAAAACGGATCGTGCGGGACATCGCAAACCTCGTCAAAGTAACCTCTAATGCCCTGAACTTTATCTGGGCTTTTTACCCAAGACCATCAGTGGCTATTAATAGTCGACATGCCTGTCATTGATTCCGCAGCGACGGCGACATCATCCAATGCCGTGAAAAACCGAAGCAGCCTTTCAGAAAAAACTGAATTACCCTATGCAGAGTACCAGTCTTTCCCCGTAAGATTCATGCCGGCCATTGTTCTCATATGGCCGCTCACGTCAAGTTTGCTGAATCTGCCAGGACTCCAGATGAATCGTAATGACCTGCGTCGTGTCGACCTGAACCTGTTGATCGTTTTCGAAACACTGATGCACGAACGCAGCGTGACCCGCGCTGCGGAGAAATTGTTCCTCGGCCAGCCGGCCATCAGTGCGGCGCTTTCGCGCCTGCGCGGGCTGTTCGATGACCCGTTGTTCGTGCGCACCGGCCGCAGCATGGAGCCTTCCGCCCGTGCGGTGGAAATCTTTGCCCTGCTCTCGCCGGCCCTGGATTCGATTTCCACCGCGGTCAGTCGTGCGGCGGAATTCGACCCGGCGACCAGCACCGCGGTGTTCCGCATCGGCTTGTCGGACGATGTTGAATTCGCGCTGCTGCCGATGCTGCTCAAACGCCTGCGCGCGGAATCGCCGGGAATCGTGCTGGTGGTGCGTCGGGCCAACTACATCCTGATGCCGAGCCTGCTCGCCTCGGGCGAGATCTCCATTGGAGTGAGCTACACCGCCGACCTGCCCGCCAATGCCAAGCGCAAAGTGCTGCGCCGCAGCATGCCGAAACTGTTGCGCGCCGACACGGTACCGGGACCATTGAGCCTGGATGACTTCTGCGCCCGCCCCCATGCGCTGGTTTCGTTCGCTGGCGACCTGAGCGGCTTTATAGATGAAGAGCTGGAGAAGCTGGGGCGCAAACGGCATGTCGTGCTGGCGGTGCCGCAGTTCAATGGGTTGAGCACACTGATCAGCGGGACTGATATCGTCGCCACGGTCCCGGATTACACCGCCGAAGCGTTGACGGCAGCCGGTGGTGTGCGGGCGGAAGACCCGCCATTGCCAGTGCGCAGTTTTGAGCTGCACATGGCCTGGCGTGGGTCGCAGGATAACGATCCGGGGGAGCGGTGGTTACGGTCTCGGATTCAGATGTTCTTTGGGGATCCGGATAGCCTGGCCTAATGCGCGCCGAACGGCCTTGCAAGTCCTGGTCCTGCAGGCCCCGTGGTCAACCACGGCGGTATGGACGCGCTGACTGGTTTAATCAGCCCTGGGGAGCCTCATCAGCGGTTGGCCGATGATGCCCCAGAGTTCCCGAGGCCATGATGAACTCGATGACACCCCCGCAGCTTAACGCTTCATAGCCGGATCACGGGATGATGATCCATTGCAAAATCTCCATAGGCGAGCATCGCGTTATCCCAATTCACATCCAGATGAGACGCCATCACCTGAAGGTCACGCCAGTGCCGCTGCACCGGGTTCGCCTCGAAAATCGCCGCAGTTCCCATGCATCAGCACCCAGGACGAATCCGGCTTTCATGACGCCCAGCGCACAGGCGATGGTTTCGATGGAGGTCGGTGCATGAAGTGCGACCCGATCATTCGCCGCCATCCCTGTGCCCGTTAACTGCCGGGCGACCACACAGGCGAGGTTCGTCCAATGCTCGGTAGGTGATCTTTCGGCCACTGATGGTCAGTGCAATCTTGTCCGGCATTCGCTCGGCATGGTCTTTTACATAGTCATGGAACTGTTTCATCTGGCCACCTCGCCGCCATCTGCCAAGTTTGACGACGAAGCGCCGTCTTCGCTATTCGCCTGTACGGCGTCATTATCCTTGGGGGCGAGCAACACAATTGCCCCCACCATCACTTCGAAAATCCCGGCACCGACAATCACCAGGCCGGTTTCAAAACGGGCATACAGCGCAGCACCGCAGGCACCGGCAATCAAAATCGACGCACCCAATGTGGCGAACCGCAGTCTTGCCAATCCGGCGATTTCGCTTTGCCGGAAACGGGTTTGAATGAGCAGAATGAATGAGATGTCGATCAGTGGCCCGCCGAGTGCCGCGAGACTTGCGCCGACCATCATCCCCGTCAAAACGTGTTCCGGTGGCAGGTACAGCACGGCCGCACCGATGATCGCGATGCCCAGGCCGTTTACCATGGAGCCGAAGGTAAACCCGTGATACAAGCGGCGGATTTGCAGATTGCCCACAACAAAAATGGAGATCAGGTTCCCTGCTCCATAAGCCCCCATAATCAGGCCGTAGGCAGAAAAACCTTGGACGCCGAATCCCTGGATATCGTATTTGACGACTGCCAGCGCCATGCCTATCGATATACCCACGCTCCAGGCGACATTGCCCAGCCCGGCACACACATATACCGTCTGCATCTGGCTGCGTCCCGCAAGGCTTCTCCAGCCGGCGGTAAATCCGGCACGCCGGCTGGTTGCCTTGACAGGTTGGCGCGGCAACGCTTTGCCCAACTTCATGACCGCCCACGCGCAGATCAGGAAGGTGATGCTGTTCAGGGTAAACAGATGCTCGATCGGAATCAGCAGCGTAATCGCCGCTGCCAGCATTGGTCCGATCACCCGAGCGACACGGATGATGGCATCGAACAGCGCGTTGACCGATTGCAACTGGTCCGGCGCCGCGGTAATCCGCGGAAGACTGGCGCGTAGCGCCGGCTCGAACAACGAGTTTACGATCATCATGAGCATGAGCGGCACCGCCAGCATCCACAGACTCATAATGCCGAGCGCCCAAGCAAGCACCGGAATCAGAGCAATCCCGGCTCTCGCCAGGTCGGCGCCGATCATCGTGCGACGGTGGTCCCAGCGCTCTGCCCATATCCCCCCCAGCAAAGCACCAGCCAACGCGGCGGCACCGCGTAAAGCACTAAGCCAGCTTGCATCAGTTCCGGCGATCTGCACCGCCATCCAGGCAATGGCAATCGCGAAAAGTTCGTCACCGATTGAAGAAAGCGCCAACCCTCCCCACAGCAAGGCTACGGGCCGCTGAAGCAACGGCCTGAACAATTTCATATCATCAACTCCGCGCAGTCACTCAACAGGTCTGAAAAAAGCCTGTTGTCTCGTTATTCGTTGCTTGGAAACGACTGGCCCGTCGAACAGGCAGTCCATTTCGGAACTCAGTACGAAGAGGCTCTCTGACTGTTTATGGAGTGGCGCTCGGTGCCTGTGGCAAATGGTAAAGCCCACTCCGTCCTTCTCTGTCAGCAGGCGATGGCTGATGCTGAAAAAATCGGTTTTTTCAACATCGCGGATACTACGAACAAACATATTCAGTTCCTTGTGAATATAGAGGCTTACCGTCTTGAACGTACAAAGGGAGCAGCGTGGTTGCGGCATTTCAAGCCAATCCCTTACATTCCTTACAACACTGAATTGTCATTATTTCATTTGATAGCTCCCTAATGGGAGGCGCATGCTAGAGGGCTCGCAATGAGCTTATATCATTCCGAATGATAGTTACCTTCGCTTCATTCGATTCGTGCCATACACCCTCGCCAAGCATCATCCGTCCATCTCAATACATTGGCGGATGCATCCATGGAACAGTCACTCAAACATTTGCGCTTCCCCTTGGCCCTGTTGGCCGTGCTGGTGATGAGCGCTTGCGGCAAGACCCCGGACGCTGCCGCCACGATGCCCGCGGCCAAAGTCAGCGTGGCCAAGGTGCTGGAACAACCGGTCAACGAGTGGGATGAATTCACCGGGCGCCTTGAAGCGCCGGAAACGGTAGAGATTCGTCCACGGGTTTCCGGCCAGATCGATGATGTGGCCTTCACCGAAGGCGCGTTGGTCAAGAAAGGTGACCTGCTGTTCCAGATCGATCCGCGCCCCTTCCAGGCTGAGGTCCGCCGCCTCGAAGCCTTGGTTGCCCAAGCTCGCGCCACCGCCACCCGCAGCGAAAACGAAGCCCAGCGCGGTGAACGTCTGCGCACCAGCAACGCGATTTCCGCCGAACTTGCCGACTCGCGCACCAGCGCGGCGCAAGAAGCCCGCGCCGCCGTCGGCGCGCTCCAGGCGCAACTGGACCTGGCCAAACTGAACCTGAGTTTTACCCGCGTCACTGCGCCTATCAGCGGCCGTGTCAGCCGTGCGGAAATCACCGCCGGCAACCTGGTAACCGCCGATACCACCGCGCTGACCAGCGTGGTGTCCACTGACAAGGTTTACGCCTACTTCGACGCTGACGAGCGCGTATTCCTCAAATACACCCAGCTCGCCCGCCAGGGCCAACGCGGCGCAACCACGCCGGTTTACCTGGGCCTATCCAATGAAGACGGCAACCCGCACCAAGGCCAGATGAACTTCGTCGACAACCAGGTCAACCCGAAGACCGGCACCATCCGCGGTCGCGCCGTGTTCGACAACAGCGACGGTACCTACACCCCGGGGCTTTATGCACGCCTGAAACTGGTGGGCAGCGGCACTTATTCCGCGGTGTTGATCAACGACGAAGCAGTCGGTACCGACCTGGGTAAAAAGTTCGTGCTGGTGATGGATGCCGACAACAAAACGGCTTACCGCCCTGTCGAACTGGGTCCGAAGATCGAAGGTCTGCGCATCGTGCGCAGCGGCCTGAACAAAGACGACACCATCATCGTCAAGGGCTTGCAACGGGTTCGCCCTGGTTCACCGGTCACCCCTGAAGTGATCCCGATGGCCAGCCAGGAAACCCTCGCGGCTCTCGCACAACAACGACAAGCGCTGGAAGCCAGCAACCTGCCCCAAGTCGCACCTGCCAAGGTCGCGCCGGGTACGGTTGTGAAAGTGGCTGCTGCGACTCCACGCGGTTAAGGGACAATTACTCCGATGAATTTTTCCCAATTCTTCATTTCACGGCCGATCTTCGCAGCGGTACTGTCGCTGCTGATCCTGATCGCCGGCGCGATCTCGCTGTTCCAGTTGCCGATCAGCGAATACCCCGAAGTCGTACCGCCGACCGTTGTGGTCCGCGCCAACTTCCCGGGCGCCAACCCTAAAGTCATCGGTGAAACCGTGGCCGCTCCGTTGGAGCAAGCCATCACCGGCGTCGAGAACATGCTGTACATGTCCTCGCAGTCCACCGCCGACGGCAAAATCACGCTGACCATCACCTTCGCCCTGGGCACTGACCTGGACAACGCGCAGGTACAGGTGCAGAACCGCGTGACCCGGACCGAGCCCAAGCTTCCCGAGGAAGTGACGCGCATCGGTATCACCGTCGACAAGGCGTCGCCCGACCTGACCATGGTTGTGCACTTGACCTCGCCGGACAAACGCTACGACATGCTCTACCTGTCCAACTACGCCTTACTCAATATCAAGGATGAGTTGGCGCGTCTGGGCGGTGTCGGTGATGTGCAACTGTTCGGTATGGGCGATTACTCGCTGCGGGTGTGGCTCGATCCGAACAAGACCGCTTCGCGCAACCTGACTGCCACCGATGTGGTCACCGCGATTCGTGAACAGAACCGTCAAGTGGCGGCCGGTGCCCTGGGCGCTCCGCCTGCGCCGAACGCCACCGCGTTCCAGCTGTCAGTGAACACGCAAGGCCGTCTGGTTTCCGAGGAAGAGTTCGAGAACATCATTATTCGCTCCGGTGAGAATGGTGAAATCACTCGCCTGAAAGACATCGCTCGCGTCGAACTCGGCTCCAGCCAATACGCCCTGCGCTCCTTGCTGAACAACCAGCCGGCGGTGGCGATCCCGATCTTCCAGCGCCCTGGCTCCAACGCGATCCAGATCTCCAACGACGTTCGGGAGAAAATGGCCGAGCTGAAGAAGAACTTCCCGCAAGGCATGGACTTCAGCATCGTTTATGACCCGACGATCTTCGTGCGCGGCTCCATCGAGGCGGTGGTTCACACCCTCTTCGAAGCGCTGATCCTCGTGGTACTCGTGGTGATCCTGTTCCTGCAAACCTGGCGTGCCTCGATCATCCCGTTGGTGGCAGTGCCGGTTTCGCTGATCGGTACGTTTGCCGTGATGCACCTGTTTGGTTTCTCGTTGAACGCGCTGTCGCTGTTCGGGCTGGTACTGGCCATCGGTATCGTGGTCGACGATGCGATTGTGGTGGTGGAGAACGTCGAGCGAAACATCGGGCTCGGATTAACCCCTGTCGAAGCCACCAAGCGTGCGATGCGCGAAGTGACCGGTCCTATCATCGCGACGGCGCTGGTGCTGTGCGCGGTGTTTATCCCGGCGGCGTTCATCTCCGGCTTGACTGGGCAGTTCTATAAACAGTTCGCCCTGACGATTGCGATTTCGACCGTGATCTCGGCCTTCAACTCGCTGACCTTGTCGCCCGCCCTGGCTGCGGTGTTGCTCAAGAGCCATGACGCGCCGAAAGACCGTTTCTCCAAGGTTCTGGACAAGCTTTTCGGTGGCTGGTTGTTCCGTCCGTTCAACCGTTTCTTTGACAAGGCCAGCCATGGTTATGTCGGCACTGTAGGCCGGGTTATCCGCAGCAGCGGTATCGCCTTGCTGGTATACGCCGGCCTGATGGTGTTGACGTTCTTCGGTTTCTCCAACACGCCGACCGGTTTCGTACCTGGCCAGGACAAGCAATACCTGGTGGCCTTCGCGCAACTGCCGGATGCCGCGAGCCTGGACCGTACCGAAGAGGTGATCAAGCGCATGTCCGACCTGGCGCTGAAACAGCCTGGTGTAGAAAGCGCCGTGGCCTTCCCGGGTCTGTCGATCAACGGTTTCACCAACAGCCCTAACGCCGGCATCGTGTTCGTCACCCTGAAACCGTTCGACGAGCGCAAGGATCCGAGCATGTCCGCCGGTGCGATTGCCGGTGCATTGAACGGCCAGTACGCCGGGATTCAGGAAGCCTACATGGCGATTTTCCCGCCGCCGCCCGTACAAGGCCTGGGCACCATTGGCGGTTTCCGCCTGCAGATCGAAGACCGGGGCAACCTGGGCTATGACGAGCTGTACAAAGAAACCATGAACATCATCACCAAAAGCCACAGCGTGCCGGAACTGGCCGGCCTTTTCACCAGCTACACCGTGAACGTGCCACAGGTCGATGCCGCCATCGACCGGGAAAAAGCCAAGACCCACGGCGTGGCCGTCAGCGACATCTTCGACACCCTGCAGATCTACCTGGGTTCGCTGTATGCCAACGACTTCAACCGCTTCGGTCGCACCTATCAGGTCAACGTTCAGGCCGAGCAACAGTTCCGCCTTGAGTCGGACCAGATCGGTCAGTTGAAAGTGCGTAACAACCGCGGCGAGATGATTCCGCTGGCGACCTTCATCAAGGTCAGCGACCCCTCGGGGCCGGACCGTGTGATGCACTACAACGGCTTCATCACCGCTGAAATCAACGGTGCGGCAGCCCCCGGCTACAGCTCCGGCCAGGCCGAGAAAGCCATCGAGAAATTGCTCAAGGACGAGTTGCCCAACGGCATGACCTACGAGTGGACCGACCTGACCTACCAGCAGATTCTGTCCGGCAACACCGCGCTGTTCGTGTTCCCGCTCTGCGTATTGCTGGCGTTCCTGGTGCTCGCGGCTCAATACGAAAGCTGGAGCCTGCCACTGGCGGTGATCCTGATCGTACCGATGACCCTGCTGTCGGCCATTACCGGTGTGATTGCCTCGGGCGGTGACAACAACATCTTCACCCAGATCGGCTTGATCGTACTGGTGGGACTTGCCTGCAAGAACGCGATTCTGATCGTTGAGTTTGCCAAGGATAAACAGGAAGAAGGCCTCGGCCCGCTGGCAGCAGTGCTGGAAGCTTGCCGTCTGCGTCTGCGGCCGATCCTGATGACCTCCTTCGCGTTCATCATGGGTGTGGTGCCGCTGGTTTTCTCCAGCGGTGCAGGTGCTGAAATGCGTCATGCCATGGGCGTGGCGGTGTTCTCCGGGATGCTCGGGGTGACCTTCTTCGGTCTGTTGCTGACGCCAGTGTTCTACGTACTGATTCGTAACTTTGTGGAGCGCGGTGAAGCGCGCAAAGCAGCCAAGGCGCTGAAATTGGAAAAGCCACTGGAGGCGCAACAATGAGCCTGAAAGCCTTCCTGCCGAGCCTTCTGGTGCTGGCCTTGAGTGCCTGCGCCGTCGGCCCGGACTACAAAACCCCAACCACGGAGGCGGCCAACATCACGGCCGCCACCGATGGCAGCGCCGGTCAGAAGAACTTCGACCGCGCCCGTTTCGAAGGCATCTGGTGGCAGCAGTTCGACGATCCGACCCTCAACCAGTTGGTGACGCAATCCTTGCAAGGCAACCGTGATTTGCGCGTGGCCTTCGCTCGCTGGAAAGCGGCCCGGGCGATTCGCGATGACGCCAGCAATGACGCCATGCCGACCATCACCAGCCGCGCGAGCAGTGATCTGGCCAAGGGACAGATTCCCGGCCAGACCACCGACCGGGTCAGCAGTGAACGCTATGACCTGGGGCTGGACATGGCCTGGGAACTGGACTTGTTCGGTCGTATCCAGCGCAACCTGGAATCCAGCGACGCTGAACAGCAGGCCGCCGAAGCCGATCTTTACCAACTGCAAGTCACCATGATTGCCGAACTGGTGGACGCTTATGGCCAACTGCGTGGCGCACAGCTGCGGGAAAAGATCGCCCTGGCCAACCTGAACAACCAGCAGGAATCGCGCAAGATCACCGAAAACCTGCGTGATGCCGGTGTCGGCGATCAGTTGGACGTGGTTCGCGCCGATGCGCGTCTGGCCTCTGTCGAAGCCAGCGTGCCGCAACTGCAGGCCGAACAGGTGCGTCAGCGCAACCGCATCGCCACCCTGCTGGGTGAGCGTCCGGACAAGCTGACCGTCGACCTGAGTCCAAAAGACTTGCCAGCCATCGCCAAGGCCCTGCCGATCGGTGATCCGGGCGAACTGCTGCAACGGCGTCCGGACATCCGTAGCGCCGAACGCCAACTGGCGGCCGCCACCGCGCGCATCGGCGTGGCCAAGGCTGACTTGTTCCCACGGGTCAGCCTCAGCGGCTTCCTCGGTTTCACCGCCGGGCGCGGATCGCAGATCGGTTCGTCGGCGGCCAACGCCTGGGCACTGGGCCCAAGCATTACCTGGGCGGCATTCGACCTGGGCAGCGTGCGCGCCCGTTTGCGCGGTGCCGATGCTGAAGCCGAAGGCGCCCTGGCGACCTACGAGCAGCAAGTGCTGCTGGCGCTGGAAGAGTCGGAAAACGCCTTCAGCGATTACGGCAAACGTCAGCAACGCCTGATCTCGCTGATTCGTCAAAGCGAATCCAGCCGCGCCGCTGCCGATCTCGCCGAGATTCGTTACCGCGAAGGCACCGTGGACTTCCTCGTGCTGCTTGATGCCCAGCGTGAGCGCCTCGCGGCGGAAGATACCCAGGCCCAGGCCGAAGTCGATTTGTATCGCGGCATTGTCGCAATCTACAAAGCCCTTGGCGGCGGCTGGCAACCAGAGACGGTCGCCAGCAAGTAACGTTTCAACGAGCTCCTTTGGTTGGCCACAACCAACCAATTCTTTTGCCCCGCGCCTCATTCGGTCGCGGGGCTTTTTTTTGATTCTCACAGAACCTGTGGGAGCGGGCTTGCTCGCGAAGAGGCCGGTACATCCGACAGATATTCTGTGGCTGGCATACCGCATTCGCGAGCAAGCCCGCTCCCACAGGGATTTGGGGGTGTCAGGATTGGACAGTTCTGCGCCCCCAAGGCTCGAATCGCGAAAAACTCACGCCTGGTTTGACTCACAGCCCGGCCTGACCGAAGCTGATCACTTTGCAAAAACCTGCCACCCCGGATTCCTGCATGCCTCAGTCCCGCCGCTACTTGCTCATCAGCGTTTGCGTATTGTTTGCCCTCGCCCTTGCCTGGTTTTTCCTGCGCAGCACGACGCCTGTGGTGCCGGCGGCGATCAAGCATGGCTACAGCGAAGCGCTGGCCCAGGCTCGTGCAGGTCAACCGGGGGCGGCGCGGGTGCTTTATCAGCAACTGGGTCGCCCTGACCTGTCGGCCAAGCGTCGTGTCTGGCTGCACGCCGAGCTGCCCAACTACCCAAGCCCGCAAGCCCTGAAACTGGCGGATGCGGACCTTCAACACGCCTCGGCGGATGTGCGCATTGCAGCGATCAAAAGCATCAGTGGGCTGGTGTCCAGCGGGCAGCGCAGTCTATTGCTGGGGCCTTTGCTCGATGACAGCGATCCGAGCGTAAGGTTTGCGGCGGTCAATGCCTTATTGGGGCTGACACCGGATGAACTGGGGTTGTACTTCGGCCCCCTGGAGCAAGCCATCGATGCCTGGGAGCAGCTCCTAAAGCGTCAACCGCAAAGCGCCGAAACCCAATACCAACTGGCGCGCCTGCACTTGCACAATGCCGAGTTGAAGGACGCGCAGCAGGCCTTGGAGCGCACGTTGCAACTGGCGCCCGGCAATCTGCCGGCACTGGTGATGCAAATCGAAGTGCTGGATAAACAGGGGCAAAGCGATGCCGCCAGGCAATTGTTGGCAAAACAATTAAAAGCCCAACCTGACTCGGCCTATCTGCAACATGCGCTGGGACTCTGGTTGCTGCATCACGGGCAAAGTGAGTTCGCCCTGCTCGGGCTGTCCAAAGCGGTGGAGCTTGAACCGGACAACAAGGAATATCGCTACGACTTGGCCACTACGCTGCATGCTGAGCAAGAGCTGGAAGCGGCGCAGAACCAGTTGCAGGAAATCGTCCAGCGCCACCCGGCCGATCGCAAGGCGCGGGTGCTGCTGATCAATTATTGGAAGGAAAGCGGTCAGTTGCAGAATGTGCAGATTCTGTTGGCGCAGCTTGAACAGCTCAACCCGGATGATCCGGCGTTGCAGCAAGGGCTTTAATCAAGATCGAAAGATCGAAAATCAAGATCAAAAGATCGCAGCCTTCGGCAGTTCCTACGCGCCTGTGGGCGCTGCCGAAGGCTGCGTTCGAGCGTCCCCGAACGCAGCCTTCGACAGCTGCTATAAATCAGAGCAGCAAAAGGTTGAACCGCCGTCTCGGCGAAGGGTCAAGTGATCAGGCAGTCCACTCAGGCACTTTCAGCCTGTAGCCTCGCTTCCCCTAGTCATGAGAGGGCATTTCTTGTCTATATCTAACGAGTTGATCAGTGCAAAAGCCGCCACCGGCATTGAAGGTCTGGATGATATCCTGGCCGGTGGATTGTCCCGCGGCCACGTGTTCTTGCTGGAGGGTGAACCCGGAACCGGCAAAACCACCGTCGCATTGCATTTTTTGCTGGCTGGCGCCCATGCCGGCGAGCGCTCGTTGTACATCACTCTTTCGGAAACCGAGCGCGAGCTGCGCCAAGGGGCGTTGTCCCACGGCTGGGAGCTGGACGAGAACATCCACATCTTCGAGCTCACCCCGCCGGAAAGCCTGCTCAATGCCGAGCATCAGCAGAGTCTGCTGTATTCTTCGGACCTGGAGCTGGGTGAAGCCACCAAACAGATTTTCGAAGCGGTCGAACGGGTCAAACCGACCCGCGTGGTGGTCGACAGCTTGTCTGAAATCCGCCTGTTGGCTCAAAGCTCTTTGCGCTACCGTCGGCAGATTCTGGCCATCAAGCATTACTTCGTGCGCTACGAAGCCACGGTACTGCTGCTGGATGACCTGACCACCGAGGCCCTCGACAAAACCGTGCACAGTGTGGCCCACGGGGTTATTCGTCTCGAAGAATTGACGCCCAACTACGGCGCCGAACGCCGGCGCATCCGCGTGGTGAAGTATCGCGGCCAAAAGTACCGGGGTGGTTTCCATGACTTCACCATCATGGGTGACGGCGTGCATGTCTTCCCGCGCCTGGTGGCAGCCGAACATCGCGGCCGTTATATCCGCCAGCAGTTGACCAGTGGCATCCCGGAAATGGATGCCCTGCTTGGTGGCGGTATCGAGACGGGGTCCAGCACTCTGATCCTCGGCCCGGCCGGTACCGGAAAATCGCTGATCTCGATGATCTTCGCCGCTGCGGCGGTGGCCCGTGGCGAAAAAGCCGCGTTGTTCATTTTCGATGAAGAACTTGGGCTGCTGTTCGAGCGGATGAAAAACATCGGCATCGACTTGAAGGCCCTGGAAGCAACCGGCAACTTGCTGATCGAGCAAGTGGACGCCGCCGAATTGTCTCCCGGCGAATTCTCCTACCGGGTTCGTCGTTGTGTTGATGAGGGCAATATCAAAACCGTGGTGATCGACAGTATCAACGGCTATCAGGCGGCAATGCCTGAAGAAAATGCGCTGGTGCTGCACATGCACGAGTTGCTGCTGTACCTCAATCGCCAAGGCGCCGCGACCTTCATGACCGTCGCCCAACATGGGCTGGTCGGTGACATGCAAGCCCCCGTCGATATTACCTATCTCGCCGACACAGTCATTCTGCTGCGCTATTTCGAAGCCCTGGGCAAGGTTCGCCGAGCGATCTCGATCATCAAGAAACGTACCGGCAGCCACGAATCGACCATCCGCGAATACCGCATCAGCAGCCGAGGCATGACGATCGGCAAACCACTGGATGCCTTCCAGGGTGTATTGCGTGGCGTGCCCACTTATCTGGGCGCGAGCAATCCGCTGCTTGAGGAAGATGCCCGGTGACGGCCATGGAGGCAATGTCCGAGCGTGCGATCATTCTTGCGCCGTTGGGACGCGACAGCCAGATCGCGCTGATGATGCTCAACGAGGCAGGAGTCGAAGGGATCATCACAAAGGATCTGGTCGCGTTGTGCAACGAGCTGTCGCTAGGTGCCGGCCTGTTGGTGATTGCTTCCGAGGCCTTATTGGGCGCCGACCTTGAACCGTTGCTGAGTCTGATCGAACAGCAACCGGCATGGTCGGATCTGCCGATCGTGCTGCTGACCCATCACGGTGGCCCGGAGCAGAACCCTGCGTCGCGACTCGGGTCGCAGTTGGGCAACGTGACTTTCCTTGAGCGCCCGTTCCATCCGGTCACTCTGATCAGCCTGGTCACCACCGCGTTGCGCGGGCGACGTCGGCAGTATGAAGCCCGAGACCGGTTGATTGACCTGAGCCAAAGTGAACTGCGCCTGCAAAACACTCTGGAAACCCTCGAGCAACAGGTTGAAGAGCGCACCGCGCAATTGCGCCGCAACGAAGAGGTCCTCAGGCAGTCGCAAAAAATGGAAGCGGTCGGCCAACTCACCGGCGGCATTGCCCACGACTTCAACAATATGCTGACCGGCATCATCGGCAGTCTGGAGCTGCTGCGTCGACGCCTGGCGCGCGGACGCACCGAAGACCTGGACAGCCTGATCGATCTTGGAGTGACCTCCGCCAACCGCGCAGCGGGCCTGACGCATCGTTTGCTGGCGTTCTCCCGCCGTCAGTCGCTGGATTCAAAACCGGTGCAAATGAACACTCTTGTGGTGTCCATGGACGAGCTGTTGCAACGCAGCATCAACGAGAGCATTCAGCTGGAAATGCAGCTGGACGAGCAGCTGTGGGTGGCCGAGGCAGATCCCAACCAACTCGAAAGCGCCCTGCTCAACCTGGTGCTCAACGCCCGGGATGCCATGCCCGACGGCGGAAAGCTGCTGATCAAAACCTCCAATCAGCATCTGGACATGGCGTTCACCGCGGCGCACAGCAATCTGCAACCGGGCGATTACATCGTGCTGAGCGTCACCGATACCGGTTACGGCATGCCGCAAAGCACCATCAACCGGGCCTTTGATCCCTTCTTCACGACCAAACCCATTGGCCAGGGCACAGGCCTGGGGTTGTCGATGATTTACGGTTTCAGCAAACAGTCCGGCGGCCATGCGAGCATTCACAGTGAAGTCGGAAAAGGCACCACGGTCAGTCTGTTTTTGCCGCGCTTCAGCGGCGAACTGGTCCAGGATACCCAAATCGATGCCCACCACGCGCCTTACGCCCGGGATGGCGAAACCGTGCTGATCGTCGAGGATGATCCCGCAGTGCGAGTATTGGTCAGTGCCGTATTGAGTGAATTGGGTTACGCCTACGTTGAAGCGAGCGATGCCGACAGCGCCATGCCGATACTCAACTCCGGCCAGCGAATCGACTTGCTGATCAGCGACGTGGGACTGCCGGGCATGAACGGCCGGCAACTGGCGGAAATCGGCCGGCAATATCGGCCTGATCTGAAGGTATTGTTCATCACCGGGTATGCCGAACACGCCGCCGTGCGCGGTGGTTTTCTTGATCCGGGCATGCAGATGATCACCAAGCCGTTCACTTTCGATTTGTTGACGGCGAAGGTGCGGGAGATGATCAGCGTCTGAGATCTCGTGCAGGAGCTGCCGAAGGCTGCGATCTTTTGATCCGGGCCGTCGCGCAGGCGCGAAAAGATCAAAAGATCAAAAGATCAAAAGATCAAAAGATCAAAAGATCAAAAGATCGCAGCCTGCGGCAGCTCCTACACGGGGGGCCAGCCGTCTTCAGGACAGCATGTCCTGCATGATCTTTTGCAGCACATCCAGATCGAACGGCTTGGCCAGGATCGGCGCTTTGCGGGTGATCGGGCTGTCGGTCTCGCGAATTTCCTGCGGGTAACCGCTGATGAAGATGACCTTGAGCTCCGGTCGCAGCTTCACGGCGGGCTCGGCGATCTGCACGCCAGTGATTCCCCCCGGTAAGCGGAAATCGGTGATCATCATGTCCAGATGCGGTTTGCTCGCCAGAATTTCGAAGGCCTGCTCGCCGTTTTCGGCTTGCAGTACCCGGTAACCCTCACCCGACAAGTAAGCAGACAGCACCATCAAGATCGATGGGTCATCCTCGACGATCAGTACCACATCTTGTGCATCTTCACTCATGGAAAGCCTTTGTTCGGTCAATAGCTGCTGATACGACCTTGCGGTCACTCAGAGGTTGCGTTTATCGGGCTGTTTTCCTGCACCGGCAGACAAACGCGAAACAAGGCGCCTTCGCCAATCCGGCTCTCGACGGTGATGGAGCCACCGTGGGCGGCGACAATCTGCTCCGAAATAAACAGCCCCAGGCCCAGCCCCGCTACAACGGCCTTGGCGCAAACGCGTTCAAATTGCTGAAAAATGCGCGGCTGATCCTCTTCACTGATCCCGATACCGCGATCCTGAACCTCAACCCACGCTTGCCCGTCCTGATTGTACACGCGTACGTCGATCAGGCTCTTGGCGCCATAACGCAGCGCATTGGTCAACAAATTGGAAACCACTTGTTCGATACGGAATTCGTCCCAGTGCCCCATCACCGGCTGCTCCGCCGTCAAGGTGACCGACGATTGCGCGGCCTCGACCTGCGGGGCAAAGTTTTGTAGAAGATTGTTCACCAGTTGTACAAGGTCAAACCGGCTGGGGCGGATCGACAGCTTGCCGGTGCGGATCCGCGACACATCGAGCATGTCTTCGATCAGGCGGATCAGGCTTTTGATCTGCCGCTCGTCGCGGTCGACCATGGCGTGCATCTTGTCCAGCGTGAATGCTGCAGCGTTATTCCGGGCCAGGTGCATTTTGCGCAACTGGGTTTCGAGAATCAGGCCATTGAGCGGTGTACGGACTTCATGGGCCACGATGGACATGAAGTCATCACGCATGCGCACCGCCTGCTCCAGCTCATTCTGGGTGTTCTGCAACTGTTTGAGCAGCGCCTCCTGCTCCCGGCGACTCTGCTCCAGGGCTTCGACCTGATACTTCATCGCCTTACTCTGGCGATACAGGTCGACAAAGACATTGACCTTGCTCTTGACCGCATGAATATCCAGCGGCTTATGCAGAAAGTCTACCGCACCGCTTTCGTAGCCCTTGAACGCGTAATTCAGCTCGCGGCCGGCTGCGCTGACGAACACAATCGGGATGTTTTTGGTTTTTTCCGTGCCACGCATCAACTCGGCCAGTTCGAAGCCGTTCATGCCCGGCATCTGCACATCAAGAATGGCCATGGCGAATTCATGCTGCAACAACAGCGACAAGGCTTCGTCGGCGGACAAGGCCTTGTAGACGATACGGTCTTCACGCCTGATCAATGCATCGAGCGCCAGAAGGTTCTCCGGCAGATCGTCGACGATCAGTAATTTGGCCTGGACATTACTCAACATGCGATTCGTTCCACCTCGACGAACAGACGGCCAATGCCGCGAAGATCCAGCCGATGAGTATCCAGCACAGCCCTATTCATGATTTGCGATAGATCCGTTCTGATTTGACCAATGCTTCAAATTGATTGCCATAGGCCGAGAAATCCAGGGTTTCCTTACTGCCCAGTGCCAGAAACCCTCGATGACACAGCGATTCGTGAAACAAGCCAAACGCACGTCCTTGAAGTTTTTTGTTGAAGTAAATCAATACATTACGACATGAAATCAATTGAGTTTCCGAGAACACACTGTCGGTCGCCAGGCTGTGGTCGGCGAAGGTCACGTTGTCGCACAGGCTCTTGTCGAAAATCGCATAACCATAGGCCGCCGTGTAGTAATCGGCGAACGAGCGCTGACCACCCGCTTGCTGGTAGTTGTGAGTGTAGGCCCGCACGTTCTCCAGGGAAAAAATCCCCTGCCGCGCTTTATTCAGCGAATGCGGATTGATGTCCGTGGCATAAAGAATAGTGCGATCCAACAGGCCTTCTTCGCGTAGCAGGATCGCCATCGAATAGACCTCTTCGCCGGTGCTGCAACCGGCGATCCAGACCTTGATCGACGGATAAGTCTTGAGCAGTGGCACCACTTCCTGACGTAGCGCCAGAAAATGCGAAGGGTCGCGGAACATTTCACTCACCGGAATCGTCAGCAATTGCAGCAGCTGCATGAATGCGCTCGGACTGTGCAGAACCTTCTCTTGCAGCGCCGAGATGGTTTTGCACTCGAACTGACTCAAGGCGTGATTGACCCGGCGTTTGATCGACGCGCTGGAGTAATCGCGAAAATCGTAGCTGTACTTGAGGTAGATCGCCTCGATCAACAAGCGCAATTCGATGTCGGTACCGCGCTCCACTAGATGCGTTCCATCTTGGGTAACCACACACGAATCAGCGAAAACAGGCGATCCAGGTCAATGGGTTTGGCCAGGTAGTCGTTGGAACCGGCCTGCAAGCAGCGCTCCTGATCGTCCTTCATCGCCTTGGCCGTCACCGCAATGATCGGCAGCTTGCGCCAGCGTGGATCCTTGCGGATTTCGAGGGTGGCTTCGAAACCATCCATTTCCGGCATCATCACGTCCATCAGCACCAGATCAATGTCCTCGACTTCATTCAATTTCTCGATCGCCTCACGGCCGGTGCGGCCAATGACCACGACGGCGCCCTTTTGCTCCAATGCACTGGTCAACGCGAAGATGTTGCGTACATCGTCGTCAACCAACAGCACTTTACGACCCTCGAAAACCTTGTCGCGGCTGCGGGCGATCTTGAGCATCGTCTGACGCTCCTGGGACAAACGGGATTCGACCTTGTGCAGAAAAAGTGTCACTTCGTCCAGCAACCGCTCGGGTGAGCGAGCGCCCTTGATGATGATCGAACGCGAATACTTGCGCAGCTCGGCCTCTTCGTCCCGGGTCAGGTTACGTCCGGTATAGACGATCACCGGCGGGAACGAGCAGATATCTTCGGTGGACATGCGTTTGAGCAAGTCATTGCCGAGCATGTCCGGCAGCTTCAGGTCGATGATCATGCAGTCGAAAATCGTGGTGCGCAGCAAGTCCAGCGCATCCTGCGCCAGGCCGACAGCGGTGATTTCAATGTCCTCGTCGCCTATCAACCGGGCGATGCTGTCGCGTTGCACATCGTCGTCTTCAACCAACAAGACCCGTTTGACCTTTTGCGTCAGTTTGGCTTCCAGGAGGGCAAATACCTCCTTGAGCTCCTCGCGGGTGGTGGGCTTGACCGCATAACCGATGGCGCCCATGTGCATGGCCGCCTCGACCCGGTCTTCGACCGAAATCACGTGCACCGGGATGTGCCGGGTTTCGGCATGTTCCTTCAGGCGCTGCAATACCGTCAGCCCGGAATGATCCGGCAGGCGCATGTCCAGCAGAATCGCATCAGGGAGGAACTGCATGGCCAGGTCGTAGCCTTCGTCGGCGCCGTGGGCCACCAGGCATTGATAACCCAGTTCATGGGCCAGATCGTAGAGAATGTGTGCAAAGTTTGGCTCATCTTCCACGACCAGAATGCAGCGAGTAGCGAATGGCGCCTTGTTGCGATCATCGTCGAAACGCAGAATGTCGACGTCGGCAATCAGCGGCCCAGGCGCAGCGACCACGGCATTTTTCGGCACGGCAACTGGGGTGGCGCCCGTCGCCTCGACAGGCGCCTCATCCGGTTCGACATAGTGCTGCGGCAGCACCAGAGTGAACACACTGCCCTGCCCTGGCGTGCTGGTCACGCTGATGGAGCCGCCCAATAATGTGGCCAGATCACGGGAAATCGACAACCCCAGGCCGGTGCCGCCGTAACGACGGTTGATGGTGCCATCGGCCTGACGGAAGGCTTCGAAAATGCTTTCCTGTTGATCCGGCGCGATACCGATGCCCGAATCGCGGATGATAAAGGCAATGCCCTCGCCCGGTTGAGCAGCGACGCTCAGGCTGACAGTGCCTTTCTCGGTGAACTTCACCGCGTTGGACAGCAGGTTCTTGATCACCTGCTCCAGGCGCTGACGGTCGGTGAACAGCATCAGCGGCGCGTCGGCCAGCAATTGCACCTGGAAATCCAGGTTCTTTTGCGCAGCCAACGGCTGGAACATGCCACGCAGGCCTTCCACCAGACGCGCGACACTGGTGTTTTCCGCTCGCACCTCAAGCTTGCCGGCCTCGACCTTGGAAATGTCGAGAATGTCGTTGATCAGGTTGAGCAAATCGTTGCCGGCGGAATAAATCGACTCGGCGAACTTGACCTGCTCGGCACTGAGATTTTCCTGCGGGTTTTCCGCCAACAGCCTGGCCAGAATCAACGAACTGTTCAGCGGGGTACGCAGTTCGTGGGACATGTTGGCGAGGAATTCGGATTTGTACTTGCTGGAGCGCTGCAACTCTTCGGCACGCGCCTGCAGCTCGACCTGGGCCAGATTCAGCTCGGTATTTTTCTGGTCCATGGCATCGCGTTGCGCGGCCAGGATCTGCCCCTGCTCGGCGAGTTGTTCGTTGGTTTGCTCCAGCTCCACCTGCTGGGCTTCCAAGTGAGTTTGGGACGCCTTGAGAATCCGTGATTGCTCTTCCAGCTCCTCGTTGGCGCTCTTGAGTTCTTCTTGCTGAACCTGCAGCTCTTCATTGAGTTGCTGGGCCTCAGCCAGTACTTCCTGCAAGCGCTGGCGATAGCGGGCGGCCTCGATCGAGGTGCCGATGTTGCCGGCAATCAATTCGAGCAGTTCAACATCACGATCCGTCAGCGTGCGCAAGAAACCCAGTTCGATCACACCATTGACCCGATCATCATCGCTGGTCGGCACCACCAATACGCTATGCGGCAAACCTTCGCCCAGGCCGGAACTGACTTTGAAGTAGTCGCCGGGAACGTGATCCAGACGAATTAAACGCGCCTGTTGCGCCACCTGGCCGACAATCCCTTCACCACTGTAGATCTGCTGTTCAAGCGCTTCCTGTTCGCGGGAAAAACCGTAAGACGCGATACGCTTCAGGCCACCATGATCCTCACGGACATAGATCGCCGCGACAGCCGTGCCTAAATATTGGGCACAGAACTGCAAAATGTTGCGCCCCAACACATTGAGCGATAGTTGCCCCAGGACTTGTTCGGCCAGTTCGGTCTGGCCATTGCGTAACCAGGCTTGCTGTTCCAGACGCCGGGCACTGGCCTGTTGTCCGGCAAGGTTGGCGCTGTAGCTTTGCGACAGTTTGAGTAGGTCCCGACGGCCAATGTAGGCCAGTAACCCGCTGATAGCGGCCACGAACAGCAGATAAAGGGCGATGCTCCAGATCGTGGTGTGGCGCACTTCCTCGTTGCGTGTAGCACGCAATTGCTGCTCCAGGTCGATAACGTCTTCGAACTGCTTGCGGATCTCGTCGGTCAGTCGCTTGCCACGCCCGGCCTTGACGGCGCCACGGTAGTCACCGTTGGCGCGCTGCAAATCGATCATCGCTTGCGCGTAATTGGCCCATTCCAACTGCAAGGCCTGGAGCCGGCGCAGACGATCAGTCTGGACCGGATTGTCAGCGGTCAATTCGAGCAAAGTATTGAGCGCGACGGCGATTCTCGGCTTGGCCGTCTCGTAGGGATCGAGGAAATGTTCGTCGCCACTGAGCAGGAACCCACGCATGCCGGTTTCCAGATCGACGGTCAGCTTTATCGCCTCATTGGCATTATTGATCACCCGGTCGGTGTGCTGGACCCATTGGATCACTGACAGCAGGTAAGTGATCAGCGAAACGAAGAAAACCGCACTGATGACGCCCACGCCCAATGGCAGACTGACGTTACGGCTCAGGAGTTTACGGAATCGTTGCTCATCAACCGAAGACGCAGAGGTCATGGGAAGCCTTGTCGTGCTGTTGAAAGGCATCGAGTCTGCCCCAAAACGTCCGGACTCATCCATTTTTCTGACATGTTTTGCGGTAAAAACCTGCATTTAGCTGCTCTGGGACAAAGGAGCGGTTATTCTCTGCGGCTCTGGTGCGGCTATTGTCTTTGTAACGCGTCGGGAACTTGTCGTGATTCGTCACTGACCCATGCTGGAGTCCGGCGGTTTCGATTGTCCGGCAACCGCGAATTCAACCTTTGAGAACCCCACTATGTCCGCTGACACCTCCACCATTCTAGTCGTCGAAGACGATGCCATCGTGCGCGAGCTGATCGTCGATGTGCTGGAGGAACTCAAATTCAAGGTGCTTGAGGCGGACGGCTGTGAAACGGCGCTGGAGTTCATCAACGATGAAGACCAGCACATCGACTTGCTGATGACGGATGTGGGGTTGCCGGTCATGGACGGTCGGGAATTGGCCAGGCAAGCGCGCATGCTGCGTCCCGGGTTGCCGATTCTGTTCGCCAGCGGCTATGCCGAAAGCATCGAGGTGCCGGACGGCATGTATCTCATCGGAAAGCCATTCTCTATCGATCAGTTGCGGGACAAGGTCAAGGACATCCTCAAGGCCTGACTTTGCTCGCGCCCCCATTCTCTCCGTTCCCTACCCGCTTCAAGGAATACCCGTCAATGAGTCAGCCCCGCGCAACCAAAGTCCTGGTGATTGGTTACGTCTGGCCCGAGCCCCGCTCTTCTGCGGCCAGTGGGCATGTGATGCAAATTCTCGATATGTTCCTGCAGCAAGGCTGGGACATCACCTTCAGCAGCCCGGCCGGCACTGGTGAGCATCGTGCGGATCTGACTGCGCTGGGCATCCGCGAAGTGCCGATCGAGTTGAATAACAGCAGTTTCGATACCTTTGTCAGTGAACTGGCACCGGATATCGTGTTGTTCGACCAGTTCATGATGGAAGAACAGTTCGGCTGGCGAGTAGAGAAACACTGCCCCGACGCCTTGCGCGTGCTGGAGACCTCTGACCTGCAAAGCCTGCGACATGCCCGGCATCAGCGACTCAAGGAACGCTTGAAGGGCAGTGATGACGCCAATGATTTTGGTGAGTTGTTCGCTCCTGCATTGCGCGAAGAGTTCGAGCTCATGGCCGATACCGATCTGGCGAAACGGGAGATCGCCGCGCTGTATCGCTGCGACTTGAACCTGATGATCTCCGAAGTGGAGATTGAATTGCTGGTGGAGCAGTTCGGGTTACCGCAACAACTGCTGCACTGGTGCCCGTTGATGGTCGAACCGCTGACCACCGCATCGCCAGCCTTTGAAGACCGGGCGCATTTCCTCAGTATCGGCAACTTCCGTCACGCGCCCAATTGGGACGCCGTGCTCTGGATGAAAACCACGATCTGGCCGCTGATCCGTGCGCAGCTGCCAGAGGCGCAACTGCATATCTATGGCGCCTATACGCCACCCAAAGCTACCGCCCTGCACAATGCGGCCCAAGGGTTTCATGTGATGAACTGGGCAGAAGATGCATTGCAAGTGATGTCTGCGGCGCGGGTCTGCCTGGCGCCGTTACGCTTTGGTGCGGGTATCAAAGGCAAGATTGTCGACGCCATGCTGTGTGGCACGCCCAATGTCACCACTCCGATTGGCGCAGAAGCGATGCACCGCGAACAACCGTGGCCGGGGGCCGTGACCCGTACCGCGCGTGAGTTCGCCGATTGTGCGGTTCGTCTTTATAAAGACAAAGACCTCTGGACGAGCGCCCAATCCCATGGGCAGATGCTATTAGCCGAGCGTTATCAGCCGGCGGTACATGGCCCGGTGCTGATCGAGAAGTTGTTGTATTGCCAGCAACACCTGGCACAACTTAGAAGGGATAACTTTACCGGCAGCATGTTGCGCCATCATCATCACAAAAGCACTCAATACATGGCGCAGTGGATTGAAGCAAAAAATCGCATTTAAAAAATGCCGAACTTCGCCCGCCGAACACAACAAGAGCATTCTCGACCACACACTTGGCATCAAAGCGCATCTTGGCGAACAAAATTAAAACCACTATAAACACGCTGCAAGCGCCACGCTGATTCAACTCATAACAAGTGGCGCTTTTTTATCAAGCTGATGCAAGGACGCATTAATGAACACCAGCAATTTAAACAACTATGAAAATCATAACTGGATGGCTGCCACACCAGCCATTGACACTTTATCGCTTCGTGAACTGACCCTGCCAGGCACTCATAATACAGGCTGCGACCGGGAAGCGTCCTATGCGCTTTTTCCAGGTCCCAACTATCTTGCGTGTCAGGACGTCCCGTTTTTTTCCCAGCTGAGCCGCGGTTCTCGGGCGCTCGATATCCGATTGGTTTACGATGCCGACGCTTCAGGACTTGGCAAATTCCGTTTCCAACATGGCGATTACCTCTCATCCCGCACGCTGGAAGATCTCGTCAGCGAAATAAAAGCTTTTCTCGTAAGAAGCCACGATGAATTCATTGTGCTGGCTTTTCACGAACTGAAAGGTGGCAAAGAGACGTTCGATTTCAAATACTTCAACGAGATGATGCTAAGGCATCTCGGCGACCAGATAATACCTGCCGCAAACCAGTATCTTAGCCTGGGTCAACTCAAGAAAATCAGTCCATTACAACGAGTATTGGTCGCCGCCCCACGGCACTACGATCTGGATTACACAATATTCTGCAAAAAAATCGAACATAAATGGGTCAACCAAAATCTGGTTAATACTGACGACCTGCAAAATTACATCGCCACTGTAATGAATAACCCGCCCGACCAGCGGGAACTTTGGTCGCTTTCCGCAACCTGTTACAGCATAGGCGGCCCCAAAAGAATTCTTGAGTATCTTGATCTGTGGTTTGATCCAGCAAAAAGTAAATGGGCAGAAACATGCAACATCATCAACTTCGACTTTATTAAAGATTCGAGAATCGTTTCTTATTGCCGAACGGCAAACCTGAACAAAGCCGCCAAGAAAATCTAATGATCATCACGCCGAACGCCGAGGGCATCGCTACAACTTGAAGGGACGCCCTACGAAAGTTCCTCTGGTCGCTGTCGTCGACCACCATTCGCTATCGAGCAGCCACGGTCAGTGTCGCAGGCTGGCACAGTGAGCCTGGAAAGAGGCATGATCAACGGGCGATAACAATAAAAGTGCCCTGACATGAGCCGACCAGCCAGAGTTACAGATCCTTCCTACGAATTGATGGACGACCATAACGGGTTGTCCATCATCTATCGCCAGCACGGCTTCCCCTGCCCTTTGGTGCGCTGGCATTTCCACAAGGAATACGAACTGCACCTGATCGTCGCCAGCTCCGGCAAGGTATTCATCGGTGACTACATCGGCAACTTCTATCCGGAAACGCTGTTTCTGACCGGCCCCAACCTGCCCCACAACTGGATCAGCCAAGTGGCTGAAGATGAAGTGGTGCCCAAGCGCGACATGCTGGTCAATTTCACTGACGAACTGTTCGAAAGCGGTCATCAGGTGTTCGCCGAACTCAAGACGCTTGCACCCTTGCTGGAGCGCGCGCAGTACGGCATCGAGTTTCGCTGCAAGCGCACGATCCGCCAGGCCATGACCTTGATGCAGCGCATCGCTGATACCAAGGGCATGACCCGGCTCGGGCATTTTTTCATTCTGTTGGAGTTGCTGGCGGCGTCCGATGACTACCAGTTGCTGTCCGGTGCGACGACGCCGCAATTGGCCGATGAACACAATATCGACCGCACCAACCGGGCGGTGGATTACATCTTTGCCCATTACGCCCGCGAACTGCCGCTGGATGAAGTCGCCGAGCACCTGGGTCTGAAGCCAACCTACTTCAGCCGAGTGTTCAAACAGGCCACGGGGCGCTGCTTCATTGAATTCGTCAATCGCCTGCGCATCAGCAAATCCTGCGAGTTGCTGGCCGATGGCGATAAAACCGTGACCGATGTGTGTTTCGAATCGGGCTTCAACAATATTTCCAACTTCAACCGGCGCTTTCAACAGCTCAAGGGCATGACGCCGTCACACTACCGGCGCTTGGCGGTGCAGCGTTTGACCGAGCAAAACCACGGTTAAAAGCAGGATCAAAAGATCGCAGCCTTCGGCAGCTCCTACAGGTGGAATGCGTACTCCTGTAGGAGCTGCCGAAGGCTGCGATCTTTTGATTTTCGGCCGTATAAACCTGTACGGATTCAATCAGGGTTAACCGCTAAAACACCGTCCTCTGCGCTTCCCGCATTGAACCCCAGTGCAAAAAAGTATCGGTCACAGTGCGATGGATGATTTGTCAGCCCATCGATTGAAGGCTGTAATCAGCGCACATTCTTCCTGCCCAGGAAGACACAAAAACAATAACTGTCCTTCTGTAACCCGCCGGGTGCAGAAAAGGAGTGCATGATGCAACCTTCTGTAAAAGCTCTGCTTGCCCTTACCTGCATGACCCTCAGTAGCGTCAGCCTCGGCGCCCAGACCCTGACCATCGCCACCGTCAACAACAGCGACATGATCCGCATGCAAAAACTCTCGAAAACCTTCGAGGCCGAGCATCCGGACATCAAGCTCAATTGGGTGGTGCTCGAAGAAAACGTCTTGCGCCAACGCCTGACCACCGACATCGCCACCCAGGGCGGGCAGTTCGATGTGTTGACCATCGGCATGTACGAAGCCGCACTCTGGGGCGCCAAGGGTTGGCTGGAACCGATGAAGGACTTGCCGGCCAGTTACGCCCTCGACGACGTGTTCCCTTCAGTCCGTGAAGGCCTTTCGGTCAAGGGCGCGCTCTATGCCCTGCCGTTTTACGCGGAAAGCTCCATCACTTATTACCGCACCGACCTGTTCAAGAACGCCGGGCTAACCATGCCCGAACGCCCTACCTGGACCCAGATCAGCGAATTTGCCAGCAAACTCACCAACAAAGAAAAGGAACAGTACGGCATCTGCCTGCGCGGCAAGGCGGGCTGGGGCGAGAACATGGCGCTGATCACCACCGTCGCCAATGCTTACGGGGCACGCTGGTTCGATGAGCAGTGGAAACCGGAATTCATCAGCCCCGAATGGAAAAACGCGCTGAATTTCTACGTCGACACCATGAAGAAGTCCGGCCCTCCCGGCGCATCAAGCAACGGTTTCAACGAGAACCTGGCGCTGTTCAACAGCGGTAAATGTGCGATCTGGGTCGATGCCAGCGTCGCCGGCTCGTTCGTCACTGACAAGGCTCAAAGCAAGGTCAGCGAACACGTCGGCTTCACCTACGCACCGCATGAAACCACCGACAAAGGTTCCGCCTGGTTGTATTCCTGGGCGCTGGCCATTCCGACCAGTTCCAAGGCCAAGGACGCGGCGAAAACGTTCAGCACCTGGGCCACGTCCAAGGAATACGGTGCGCTGGTCGCGGAAAAAGACGGCATCGCCAACGTGCCGCCAGGCACTCGCGCTTCGACCTACACCGAGGCCTACATGAGTGCCGCGCCGTTCGCCAAGGTGACGCTGGAATCGCTGAAGGCCGCGGACCCGAGTAAACCGTCCCTCAAGCCCGTGCCCTACATCGGCATCCAGCTGGTGACCATTCCTGAGTTCCAGGCCGTGGGCACCCAGGTCGGCAAGCTGTTCTCGGCAGCGCTGATCGGCCAGACCACGGTCGACCAGGCTTTGACCGCTGCCCAGTCAACCACCGAACGTGAGATGAAGCGCGCCGGTTATCCCAAAGTAACCGCGCAATAACAACTGTGGGTGGGTTTGTGTGGCGAGGGAGCTTGCTCCCGCTCGGCTGCGAAGCAGTCGCAAAATTTTTGGGGCCGCTTCGCGACCCAGCGGGAGCAAGCTCCCTCGCCACACAAAGCTGCTCCCACATTGGATTTTCATTTGTCTGTTCTTAATCGGTTTTAACGCCATGAATATTTCAACCGTCAAAGCTCACATGGACATTGCCCAACCGGTGCGTAAAAGCCGGTTGACCAACCCTGGCTGGTTTCTGGTCAGCCCCTCGGTGGCCTTGTTGCTGCTGTGGATGATCGTGCCGCTGGGCATGACCGTTTACTTTTCACTGATTCGCTACAACCTGCTCTACCCCGGTGAAAACCAGTTCGTGGGGCTGGAGAACTTCAGCTACTTTCTGAGTGACTCGGGCTTCCTGCCCGGCGCCACCAACACCCTGTTGCTGGTGGGCAGTGTGTTGCTGATCAGCGTGGTGTTCGGCGTGTTGATCAGCGCGTTGCTGGAGGCCAGTGAGTTTCTCGGTCGCGGCATCGTGCGGGTGATGTTGATCTCGCCGTTCTTCATCATGCCCACCGTCGGTGCGCTGATCTGGAAGAACCTGATCTTTCACCCGGTCTCGGGGATTCTCGCCTACATCTGGAAGCTGTTCGGGGCGCAGCCGGTGGACTGGCTCGCGCATTACCCGCTGCTGTCGATCATCATCATTGTCTCCTGGCAATGGCTGCCCTTCGCGATCCTGATTCTGATGACCGCCATGCAGTCCCTCGACCAGGAGCAGAAAGAAGCCGCGCGCCTGGACGGTGCAGGCCCCATCGCGATTTTCTGGCACCTCACCCTGCCGCACCTGGCCCGGCCGATTGCGGTGGTGGTGATGATCGAAACCATCTTCCTGCTGTCGGTGTTCGCCGAAATCTTCACCACCACCAACGGTGGCCCCGGCTACGCCTCGACCAACCTCGCCTACCTGATCTACAACCAGGCGCTGGTGCAGTTCGACGTCGGCATGGCGTCCGCCGGTGGTTTGATCGCGGTGTTGATTGCCAACGTCGCGGCCATCGTGCTGGTGCGCATGATCGGCAAAAACCTGACAGACAAAGCCTGAGGCCTGCGCCATGACCCTTCAACAATCCCGTCGCCTGCAAAGCCTGCTGCTCGGCACCCTGGCCTGGGCCATCGCGATCCTGGTTTTCTTCCCGATCTTCTGGATGGTGCTGACCAGTTTCAAAACCGAAATCGACGCGTTCGCCACACCGCCACAGTTCATCTTCACGCCGACGCTGGAGAACTACCTGCACATCAACGAGCGCAGCGACTACTTCAGCTTTGCCTGGAACTCGGTAGTGATTTCCTTCAGCGCCACGGCCCTGTGCCTGCTGATCGCGGTGCCGGCGGCCTACTCCATGGCGTTCTACGAAACCCAGCGCACCAAAGGCACGCTGCTGTGGATGCTCTCGACCAAGATGCTGCCACCGGTGGGCGTACTGATGCCAATCTACCTGCTGGCCAAGAGTTTCGGCCTGCTGGACACGCGGATCGCGCTGATCGTGATCTACACGCTGATCAACCTGCCGATCGTGGTCTGGATGATTTACACCTACTTCAAGGACATCCCCAAAGACATCCTTGAAGCCGCACGCCTGGACGGCGCAACCCTGTGGCAGGAAATGGTCCGGGTGTTGCTGCCGATCGCCAAGGGCGGCCTGGCTTCCACGGTTTTGTTGTCATTGATCTTGTGCTGGAACGAGGCGTTCTGGTCGCTGAACCTGACGTCGTCCCAAGCCGCGCCACTGACCGCGTTGATCGCCTCCTACTCGAGTCCTGAAGGTCTGTTCTGGGCCAAGTTATCGGCGGTGTCGACCCTGGCCTGTGCGCCGATTCTGATCTTCGGCTGGATCAGCCAGAAACAACTGGTCCGCGGCCTGTCGTTCGGCGCCGTGAAATGAATCAAAAGCAAAAGATCGCAGCCTGCGGCAGCTCCTACAGGAGCACCGCATCGGCCGGACGTTCCGTGTAGGAGCTGCCGAAGGCTGCGATCTTTTGATCTTAAAAAACAACAATCGGAGGCCCATCATCATGGCCAACCTGAAAATCAAAAATCTGCAAAAAGGCTTCGAAGGTTTTTCCATCATCAAAGGCATTGACCTGGAAGTGAATGACAAGGAATTCGTGGTGTTCGTCGGCCCGTCGGGCTGCGGCAAATCCACCCTGCTGCGACTGATCGCCGGCCTTGAAGAAGTCAGCGGCGGCACCATCGAATTGGATGGCCGCGACATCACCGAAGTCAGCCCGGCCAAGCGCGACCTGGCGATGGTGTTCCAGACTTACGCCCTGTACCCGCATATGAGCGTGCGCAAAAACATGTCGTTCGCCCTGGACCTGGCCGGTGTTGCGAAAGCCGAAGTCGAGAAAAAAGTCGGCGAAGCGGCGCGCATCCTTGAACTCGGGCCGATGCTGGAGCGCAAGCCCAAGCAATTGTCTGGCGGTCAGCGGCAACGCGTGGCCATCGGCCGGGCGATCGTGCGTAACCCGAAAATCTTCCTGTTCGACGAACCGCTGTCCAACCTCGACGCCGCCCTGCGGGTGCAGATGCGCCTGGAACTGTTGCGCCTGCACAAGGAACTGCAAGCCACGATGATCTACGTGACCCACGACCAGGTCGAAGCCATGACCATGGCCGACAAAGTCGTCGTGCTCAATGGCGGCAAGATCGAGCAAGTCGGTTCGCCATTGGACCTGTATCACCAGCCGGCCAACCTGTTTGTCGCAGGCTTCCTCGGCACACCAAAAATGGGCTTCCTCAAGGGCAAAGTCACCCGCGTCGAAAGCCAGCGCTGCGAAGTGCTGCTGGACGCGGGAACCCGCATCACGTTGCCGCTGAGCGGCGCCAACCTGAGCGTCGGCGGCGCGGTGACCCTGGGCATTCGCCCGGAGCATCTGAACCTGGCGCAAACCGGCGACTGCACCTTGCAGGTCACGGCGGACGTTAGCGAACGCCTGGGCAGCGACACGTTCTGCCACGTCCTGACGTCGTCCGGCGAAGCGCTGACCATGCGTGTTCGCGGCGATCTGGCCAGCCGTTATGGCGAAACCCTGAGCCTGCACCTGGATGCCGAACACTGCCATTTATTCGATGCCGACGGCGTGGCGCTGACCCGCCCACTGCGCGCCGCAGCCTGATCCGAGAGCATGCAATGAAACTGAACAGACAGAACCTCAACCGCCTCGCCCCCGAGGTGGCCCTGCCCACCTATACCCTGAGCGATACCCGCCAAGGCATCGCGCACATTGGCGTCGGTGGTTTCCACCGCGCGCATCAGGCGTATTACACCGATGCCTTGATGAATACCGGCGAAGCGCTGGACTGGGCCATTTGCGGGGTCGGCCTGCGCGCCGAAGACCGTCGCGCCCGGAACGATCTCAAAGAGCAGGATTATCTGTTCACCCTGTTGGAACTCGGTGACAGCGACGACGCTGAAGTGCGGGTGATCGGCGCCCTCCGTGACATGCTGCTGGCCGAAGACAGCGCCGAAGCGCTGATCGACAAACTTGCCGATCCAGACATCCGCATCGTCTCGCTGACCATTACCGAAGGCGGCTATTGCATCGATGACAGCAACGGCGAGTTCATGGCGCACCTGCCGCAGATCCAGCATGATCTGGCTCACCCGAACGCACCGCAAACCGTGTTCGGTTTCCTCTGCGCCGCACTGGCCACACGTCGTGCGGCCGGCACGCCCGCCTTCACGCTGATGTCATGCGATAACCTGCCGCATAACGGCGCCGTGACCCGCAAAGCCCTGTTGGCATTCGCCGCCCTGCGCGACGCCGATCTACGCGACTGGATCGAGCGCCACGTCAGCTTCCCCAACGCGATGGTCGACCGCATCACGCCGATGACCAGCACCGAGCATCGTCTGCAACTGGCCGACAAACATGCGGTCGATGACGCTTGGCCGGTGGTCTGCGAACCGTTTGTGCAATGGGTGCTGGAAGACAAATTCGTCAACGGTCGCCCGGCCTGGGAAAAGGTCGGCGTGCAGTTCACCGATGACGTCACGCCGTACGAAGAGATGAAGATCAAACTGCTCAACGGCAGCCATCTGGCGCTGACCTACCTGGGCTTTTTGAAGGGTTACCGCTTCGTTCACGAAACCATGAACGACCCACTGTTCGTGTGCTACATGCGCGCCTACATGGATCTGGACGTGACGCCGCAACTGGCGTCGGTGCCGGGGATCGACCTGACCGAGTACAAAAACACCCTGGTGGCGCGCTTCTCCAACCAGGCGATTGCCGATCAGCTGGAGCGGGTATGTTCGGATGGCTCGTCGAAGTTTCCGAAATTCACCGTGCCGACCATCAACTGCTTGATTGCCGATGGCCAGGAAACCAAGCGTGCGGCGCTGGTGGTGGCGGCCTGGGCGCTGTACCTCAAAGGCGTGGATGAGAATGGCCAGACCTATGCCATTCCGGATCCACGGGCGGCGTTCTGTCAGGCGCTGGTGACCGACGATGCGTTGATCACGCAGCGGTTGTTGGAAGTGGAGGAAATTTTCGGGACGGCGATTCCGAACTCCCCCGAATTTGTCGCTGCGTTCGACTGGTGTTGTAACAGCTTGCGGGAGGTTGGGGTGACGCGGACGCTGGAGCGGGTGCTGGCATAAGCCCTGCGGTGAAACTGCTGGCGTCTTCGCGAGCAAGCCCGCTCCCACAGTAGATCTTCAGCGAATACAGATTTGGTGTTCGACAACAATCCAATGTGGGAGCGAGCTTGCTCGCGAATGGGTTCACCGAGATCGACCTGACACACCAAGGATCTTCCATGGCAAACCAACAATTATTCCTCGGCATCGATTGCGGCACCCAAGGCACCAAAGCCGTGGTGCTCGACGCGCGCAGCGGCGAGGTCCTCGGTCAAGGCGCCGCCGCCCACAGCCTCATCAGCGGTGCCAATGGTCGTCGCGAGCAAGACACCGCCCAATGGCTGGACGCCTTAACCCTGGCCACCCACCATGCATTACTCGCAGCGAATGTAGACGGTCAGGCCATCCTCGGCATCGGTGTTTCCGGCCAGCAGCATGGCTTGGTGATGCTCGACGATCGTGGCCAGGTGCTGCGCCCGGCCAAGCTCTGGTGCGACACCGAGTCGACGCCGGAGAACGATCGCTTGCTCGCCCTTCTAGGCGGCGAAAAAGGCTCCCTGGAGCGCCTCGGCGTAGTCATTGCGCCGGGCTACACCCTGTCCAAACTGCTCTGGACCAAAGAACAGCATCCGGAAGTGTTCGCCCGGATCGCCCGCATTTTGCTGCCCCATGACTACCTCAACTACTGGCTCACCGGGCGCAGTTGCAGCGAGTACGGTGATGCCTCGGGCACCGGGTATTTCAACGTGCGCACCCGCCAATGGGACTTGCAACTGCTGCGCGAAATCGACCCCACCGGGCGCCTGCAAGCTGCGCTTGCGCAACTGATCGACGCCCATCAGCCGGTCGGCACAATCCTGCCGAGTATCGCCGAACATCTGGGCATCAACCCGCAAGCACTGGTCTCCAGCGGCGGTGGCGACAACATGATGGGCGCGATCGGCACCGGCAATATAAAGCCCGGCGCAATCACCATGAGCCTTGGCTCCTCGGGCACGGTTTACGCCTATGCCGAGCAAGCGAAGGTCAGCCCCGATGCCTCGGTCGCGACCTTCTGCTCCTCCAGCGGCGGCTGGCTGCCGCTGATTTGCACGATGAACCTGACCAACGCGACTGGCGCAATTCGCGAGCTGTTCGAACTGGATATCGAGGCGTTCAACGGCTTGGTCGAGCAAGCGCCGATCGGTGCCGACGGTGTGTGCATGCTGCCGTTCCTCAATGGCGAACGCGTCCCCGCCCTGCCCCATGCCAGCGGCAGTCTGCTGGGGCTGACCATGACCAACCTGACCCGGGCCAATCTGTGCCGCGCCGTAGTCGAAGGCACTACCTTCGGTTTGCGTTACGGGCTGGACCTCCTGCGCCAGAATGGCTTACAAAGCCTGCGCATCTGCCTGATCGGCGGCGGTTCGAAGAGTCCGGTGTGGCGACAGATCGTCGCTGACATCATGAATACGCCAGTGATTTGTACCGAACAAAGCGAGGCCGCGGCCCTCGGCGCAGCGATTCAGGCGGCGTGGTGCAAATCCTGGGCAAACGGTCACGAAGACAGTCTGGCGGACTTGTGCGAGCGTTGCGTAAAGCTCGATCTGGCCAGTGAAACCTTACCGATTGCAGAAAATGTGGCGGCCTTTCAGCAGGCCTACGAACGCTATCAACAGCATGTCGCAACCTTTTAAAGAGCGAGAAACTATGTATCTGGTATGTGGCGAAGCGCTGTTCGATTTCTTCAGCGATGACGATGCCAGCGGCCTGGCATCCAAAGTGAATTTCAAGGCGATTGCCGGTGGCTCGCCGTTCAATGTGGCCGTAGGTTTGCGCCGCTTGGGCGTGGACGCCGCGCTATTTGGCGGGCTATCGACCGATTACCTCGGCCGACGTTTGCAGCAAGTGCTGCAGAATGAAGGTGTGCGCCCGGATTACCTCGTGGACTTTGCCGCGCCGACCACCTTGGCGATGGTCGCGGTCGGTGCCAATGGCTCGCCCCACTACAGCTTTCGTGGCGAAGGCTGCGCTGATCGGCAGTTGAGCCTGGCGCATCTGCCGACGCTTGGGCCTGAAGTGCGCGGTTTGCATGTCGGCTCGTTTTCGCTGGTGGTTCAGCCGATTGCCGATACGTTATTGGCATTGGTGCAACGGGAAAGCGGCAAACGCCTGATCAGCCTCGATCCGAACGTGCGCCTCAATCCCGAGCCGAACATCGAGTTGTGGCGCTCGCGGATTGCCACGCTGGTGGAGCTGGCCGACCTGATCAAGGTCAGCGACGAAGACTTGAGTCTGTTGTACCCCGAGCAAGATCCTCAGCGCGTCATCGAGAGCTGGCTGGAATACCGCTGTCAGTTGGTGTTCCTGACCCGTGGCGGCGAAGGCGCAATGGTATTCAGCCGTGCCCACGGTGCGTGGTCGGTGCCGGCCTGTTCGGTGAAGATTGCCGACACCGTAGGTGCCGGGGATACCTTCCAGGCGGCGCTGATTACCTGGCTGACCGAGCAGCAACTGGATTCGATTGAAGGGTTGCAGCAGCTGAGCCGTGAGCAAATTGACGCGATGCTCAGGTTTGCAGTGAGCGCTGCAGCGTTGACCTGTAGCAAGACCGGACCGGATTTGCCGTATCGGCGGCAGTTGAGCTGAAATCCGCCACTACCGCAGGTGCTGGTTTCAGGACCTGCTGGTAGAGATTAAATATTGTTTTGATCTATTTTTTATTTCAATTAAAAATAGGCAGAGAAACTTGAGTCAAATTAAAAGACCAGCGGATATTGACAGTTTCATAGATTATAAAAATTACAAGAAGAGTTATAGCGCTTCCTGATTTGAGTTATTCCAAAAGTCAATTTCTTAAACTCATCCGTCTTCAAACAACACTACTGCTCAAGGCATGACTGATTCTTATCTTATTGAATTATATTAATAAATAGATAATCGCCACCAATACAACCCAGCGCTTACCAGAAGCCAAGGTGCACTCAATAAAAATAACCAGCCCGTTACTTGACCGCTACATGCCTTCGACTAATATCTTTTCCACGCACAGCGCAGGTAAGGAAATTGCTGTGCGGCCATTCTTATACCCACAACAGGAAAAGGAACTCCAACATGGAAAGTGTCGCTATCTCAGCTGCCCAAATAAACTGGAACGGCGGACAACGCATTACGCTCACCGCAGGAGATACAGCCACCTGTACCGCGCTTAGCCCCGGCCAGCTTTATGGCATCTTTATCTATAACTCCGCTCAAAATGACAACAACTCGACTGTCTCCGTGAACTGGAGCAATAGCCAGCCACCCGTATCAATCACAGTTCCTGGCACCACGGCCAATGCAGGCCTGGCATCGTTGGGTTTTGTCTCGGGTACCGATACTCAAACCGTGTCGGTCTCACTGCCTAGCAACGCCGGTAAATCCCAGGTCGAAATCTGGTTGGGAAGTGTCAGTATGCCGACCAATACATCGGGGCTGAGCAATTATCCGCTGCAAGCCGATGGTGAGCAGCATCCGTTCAACAAGTACGCCCGTTACTATGCGGTACCCCCATCGAAATGGATGAACCTGACGATCACCAGCACCATCACACAGTTCCTCTCTTGCCAGTTCCGTGAGGCGCAAGCGACCGTGTTTGTCGTCAATGAGACTTCAAACGGCCTCCTTGCCAATCAGGTGACCAACATTGGGCCTACTGCCAGTGCGGCTGGGAACGTCAAGATCGTTTACTCGCAGATTCAGAGCATCACCAATAATCTGCAAGGCGACGGCACGCAATGGGTGTGGATGGATGCTGACAGCCCGCAAGATTCTCAGAGCGCGACCATATCCTTGCAATCGCTTTGAATTTCCTGGCTGAGTAATAAAAGAAGGCCCCACCCCGTGGGGTCTTCTTTTATTTGGTGAGACGGCCAATCGCCCCAAAAAAGCCTGGCTCTTGGTAACGCTCATCAAACCCTTCACAAACAAAGCTACCCCCACAGGCAGGCCAGCTGGTTGCCGGTTAGCGAAAGACGACAAGGCGCCCAAGCTTGTAGGAACGAGCCGAAGCTCCCGCAGTTTTTTACCGACACGAAACCTCTGTCAGAAACTCCTCACGACAGGCGGCACGCAAGCCGGTTAACCATCGCTTAACCCCACGGTCCAAAGCTTTACTGGACCGCACGCCCTCAGCTCCCTCTGACGCCCAGTGCGGCAGGTTCGACGTTCTTCAGTCGAACTGATTTCCCCTCTGCACTGGAGATTCATCATGAACACGCGAACACTGCTGATAACCACCGCCCTCGCCTGCACCACATTTGCCGGGCTTGCTCAGGCAAACGAGACGTCGTCCTCCCAGGCCGTGCCTTATCATTACGGCATGCAGCTGCAGGTGGCCAAGGTCATTTCCCTGACTGAACCGCAAACCCAGGAATGCAAAGTGGTGACGGCCAACATGAAGTACATCGACAAGTCGGGTAAGCCTGCGGAGATTACGTACCAAAAACTGTCTGACGCGTGCAGCTATCAGAACTGACAATAGGCCTGTTCAGGGTTCTGGGGCTATGCTCTGGCGCTTCCCTCACTGCCGCAAGGATTCGTTCGCTGCCGCGCTTTGTTGAGTTTGCACTGGGTCTGGGGTTTATCCAGACCCGGCGCATATCGGTCGAACCGGGTGAAGCAGGCGGTTAATGGAGTTTTGATTTCGCGATGAACCGTTGCCCATGCGTGTTGAACGCAAGGTCGGTGCGCAACTCGGCTATCAGGTCGTTGATTTCCCTGCATCCATTGAGACGCTGGGCATCTATGCCGGTAACGATCAGATCGAGATGGTCGGTCTCGACGTCCGAATACACCTTGACGGTCATCGACAGGTCCGGCGACAGCGTGCATTGGCAGCGTTTCGGGAGAAAACTGCTCTCAATGATATTGCGTAGTTCCAAGGCAGAAAGAAACATGGCCACCCTCTCGGTTTGTGAGATGCCAATAAAAATCAATGTCGGTCGGAGCTCAAGTCGCCCGTTGTTTTAGCGGAACCTCAGTGTTCCAACGTTCCCAACCGTCTTCTTGTTTCAGCGCTGACTCAGTAAAAGTCGTGGCCAGCTCAAGACAGCTTCAGCATAAAACATGCCCGAGATTTCGCTCTGCGCCTCGTCGGTAAATCAAGGGTTTGGGGGAAATGACAACACATCGCGTCATGCAAAATGCAAGAAAGACCTGTTTCAAGACCTGCATTTTGCAAACACCCCGATGGCGGGTTTGCATTGGGTGAGGACGGCAGTGAGAATGCGGCCCATCCTTTCAGTATCCGCTGACCCCACACACAAGCAAGGAGGCATCATGGGTGCTTTGCCGCTTAACACGACCGTCGGGCTGATAATTGCCCTTCTGTCATCCGTAACCCACGCCGCAACCCTCGAAGACGTCGCACCGTATCCCAAGCCCGAGAGCGGCTTTACCCGCCAGGTCATTCACCTCGCTCCGCAACAACAGGAAGACAGCTATCAGGTCGAAATCCTGGCTGGCAAGACCCTGACCGTCGACTGCAACCGTCAACGCCTGGGCGGCAGGCTCGAAGAGAAAAATCTCGAAGGCTGGGGCTATCCGTTTCATCGGCTGGAAAAAGTCACCGGCCCCATGAGCACGCTGATGGCCTGCCCGGATGGCAAGCGCAAAAAAGAATTCGTGCCAGTCGTCGGAGACGGTTTCAAACTGCGATACAACAGCAAATTGCCGATCGTGCTCTACGTGCCCAAGGACGTCGAAGTGCGCTACCGGATCTGGTCGGCGTCGAACCATGTCGAGAAAGCCGTTCAGGAATGATCGGACTAGCCCTCACGCCGACACGCCGCTCAACGCGGCGCGCTCGGCCACATGCCGCAAACTGTCGAAATTGATGTTCGCTCCGGAATCGATGGCCACCAGGGTCTGACCCCGAGCGCCGGTTCGCGCCACGTACTGCTTGATCCCGGCCACGGCCAGGGCGCCGGAAGGTTCGGTGATCGAGCGGGTATCGTCATAGATGTTCTTGATGGCGGCGCAAAGTTCGTCGTTGCTGACGGTCATTACCTCATCGACGCAAAACCGACAGACCTCGAATCCATGGGCACCGATCTGAGCGACGGCCACGCCATCGGCGAAGGTGCCTACGGTTGGCAGCACAACCCGTTCGCCGGCCTGTAATGCGGCCTGCAAGCAAGCGGAGTGTTCCGATTCAACGCCGATGATGCGGATTTGAGGGTGCAGGTATTTGACATACGCGGCGATGCCGGCGATCAAACCACCGCCGCCCACCGGAACGAAGATCGCATCCAGCGGCCCTTGGTGTTGGCGCAGGATTTCCATGGCGACGGTGCCCTGCCCAGCGATCACGTCCGGGTCGTCGAAGGGCGAGACAAAGGTGCGGCCGGTTTGCTGCGCCAGACTCAGCGCGTATTCCAGGGCAAACGGAAAACTCTCGCCGTGCAGCAGTGCTTCGGCGCCTCGACTGCGCACCCCGTGAACCTTCAATTCCGGCGTCGTGCAGGGCATGACGATGGTTGCGCCGATTCCCAGCTCGCGAGCCGCTAACGCGACGCCTTGGGCATGATTGCCCGCCGAGGCCGTGATTACGCCACGAGCCTTCTGTTCATCGCTCAGGTTGACCAGTTTGTTGTGGGCGCCACGAATCTTGAAGGAAAAGGTCGGTTGCAAGTCTTCGCGCTTGAGCAGGATCTGATTGCCCAACGCCTCGGACAAGGCCGGCGCCGCTTGCAACGGCGTGCGCACGGCAAGTTCGTAAACCGGCGCGGCGAGGATCTTTTTCACGTAGTGCTCAAGCAAGCTCTGCTGGGCGGGGGTGCTGCTCATGGTCGTCTCCTCGGTAACCGGGTTTACGCGGTCGGCGTAGGAGCTGCCGAAGGCTGCGATCTTTGCTTTTTCAAGATCAAAAGATCGCAGCCTTCGGCAGCACCTACACGGGTTGCGTGCGCCCGGTAAGCTCAAAACCCAAGAGACAGAAAGTAAAAACCCGCCTCTAGGGCGGGTTGGGTGCTGCAGTCGTGAGCTAGCCCGCCAAATAAGGAATGGCGGTAATAATGCTTGGCTGGCAGCGCAATACGGTGGATGTCATGGCTGGAAATTAGCCCGACGCTGATGGCAAGTCAATGGCCAATTTTCAAAGGCCGCTGTAGGCTGGCGATTCTGTTCATTGTCCCAAGGAAGGAAACCATGAAGTCTGTCGCCCTGCCCCTCATCGCCCTGATCGCCTTCGCCGGCTACACCCTTTCGGTGATGCTGCTGGCCGAGCAATCGCTGCTCGATTTCGGCATCAGCCTGATGTCGCGGCCCGATACCGCGCAAGTGGTGATCGATTTATACCTGTTGGCGACGCTTGCCGGTATCTGGATGTACAAGGATGCGCGCCAGCGTGGGCAATCGGGGTTGTCGGTGGTTCCCTATCTGGTGGTGACGGCGGTTTTTGTGTCTATCGGGCCGTTGTTGTATCTGGTGGTGCGGGGGCTTCAGGAGCGGAAAAACTCCGTGAGCGCGACTCGGTCTGGTCCGACAGTTGACTAAAGTTTTTAGGCAAGCCCGTTTACTTCAACCCCAACTTGTACAAAACGCCATCGTCCTCATCGGTCAACAAATACAAATAACCATCCGGCCCCTGCCGTACATCACGAATCCGTTTGTTGAGTTCACCCAGCAACCGCTCTTCATGAACAACCTTGTCATCCTTCAATTGCAGGCGAATCAGCTCCTGACTTACCAGCGCCCCGATAAACACGTTGTGCTGCCAATCCTTGAAGCGATCGCTGTCATAGAAGGCCATGCCGCTGAGGCCGGGGGAGTTTTCCCAGACATGGTGCGGGCCCACGGTACCTTCAGCGGTTTCGCCCTTGGCTTCCGGGACCGGCAGGCCAGAATAGTTGATGCCGTGGGTTGCCATCGGCCAGCCGTAATTTTTGCCACGCTCGATGAGGTTGAGCTCGTCGCCGCCCCGTGGGCCGTGCTCGTTTTCCCAGAGCGTGCCGGTCCAGGGATTGAGTGCCGCGCCTTGCGGGTTGCGTTGGCCGTAGGACCAAATTTCCGGGCGAACGCCTTTTTGCCCGACAAAGGGATTGTCTTTCGGCACCTTGCCATCCGGATAGAGCCGCACGATCTTGCCTTGCAGCTTGTCGAGATCTTGCGCCGTGGGCCGGTCGTTATTCTCGCCCAGGGTGATAAACAGATAACCGTCACGGTCGAACACCAGTCGTGAGCCGAAATGATTGCCAACGGAGAGCTTGGGCTCCTGCCGGAAGATCACCCTGAAATCCTTGATCGCCGTCAGGTCTTCCGTCAACCGTCCGCGACCGACCGCCGTGCCGGCCTTACCGCCCTCACCGCCCCCTTCGGCGTAAGACAGATAGACCATGCGGTCTTGCTTGAAATCGGGCGACAACACCACATCGAGCAATCCGCCTTGTCCCTTGGCCCAGACCTGAGGTACGCCATTGAGCGGCCCCGAAAGTTTGCCGTCGGCACTGACCAGGCGCAGGTTACCGGGCCGTTCGGTCACCAGCACCCCTTGGCGGTCAGGCAGAAATGCCAGCGCCCAGGGGTGGTCCAGACCTTTAGCGATCGGCGTGAGCTCAAGGGTGCCCTGCTCACTTTTATAATCCTGTGTTGACGCCGCAAAGACGGGCGCCGTAACTGTTAAAAAGGCGCTGGCACAGAAAGTGGCCAAGAGGATTTTACGCAACATGCACGATTCCTTTTGTCGTCATTAGGGCTGGCAAGACTTCTGTCCTGCCGTTCAACGGTAGTTGCGGTTCGAGTCCCGGGGTGGTGGATTGGGAATGAATTTCGGTTGGCCGGTGGGAGCCTGTCGATCTTGCGGATAGCGATTGCCGATGCCGCCATTATCGAGCGTTGGCGGTCGTGGCACCGGCACCGTATTGGGCCCGCGGATTACCGGGATATTGGGTTGCGTGCCTTGCATGCTGTTGGGATTGGCCCGGCGAATCGGGCTGTTGTAGGGATTGTTGTTTCCCGGCAGGTTCTGCGCCATTAGCAAGGGCGAAGACGACGATGCGGCGTCTGCCAGCGCCAAAGGGCTTAGCCCGCCACTCAATGCCAGCGCGATGACGCCAAGCACACATCGGTTCATGGGGGACCTCTCTAAATGAGTGCGCCATGCTTCATGGATGAATAGAGCCACGCTACGCCCAGGGTTCGGATTTGTTAACTAAAACCTCCCCCACAACATGTAACACGAGTTGACCGAACCGCCGATCCGCCCGCAGGACCGGGCCGCCGCCGACTGAAACTTTTGCCCTTGGCCACAGGTCACCTGAACATCAATCGACTGACGAGAGCACGACGATGGCACGGGCAATCTGGAAAGGCGCAATCAGTTTCGGTCTGGTGCATATCCCCGTGTCGCTGGTCTCGGCGACGTCTTCCCACGGGGTGGATTTCGACTGGCTCGACAGCCGCAGCATGGAACCGGTGGGCTATAAGCGCGTCAACAAAGTCACTGGCAAGGAAGTCACCAAGGAGCACATCGTCAAAGGCGTCCAGTTCGAAAAAGGGCGTTACGTGGTGCTTAGCGAAGAGGAGATTCGCTCGGCCCATCCGGTGTCGACCCAAACCATCGACATCTTTGCCTTTGTCGACAGCGAGCAAATCCCTCTGCAAAACATCGATACGCCTTATTACCTGGCCCCGGACAGACGCGGCGGCAAGGTCTATGCGCTGTTACGCGAAACCCTCAGCCAAACCAACAAGGTCGCCCTGGCCCGCGTAGTTTTGCATACCCGCCAATACCTGGCGGCCCTTATGCCGCTGGAATCAGCCATGGTGCTGGTGAAGCTGCGCTGGCCCGCCGAAGTGCGCAGCCTTGCTCAACTGGAACTGGGCAGTGAAGTGACCAAGCCGGATTTGGCCAAAGGTGAGCTCGATATGGCCAAACGGCTGGTGGAGGACATGAGCGCCGACTGGACGCCTGAGGAGTACCGCGACAGCTTCGAAGACAAGATCATGGCGCTGGTCGAGACGAAGGCTAATGAAGGCAAGATCCAAACCGTTGAAACCGTTACGGGTGAAGAGGAGCGCAAGACGGCCGATGTTATCGATCTGACCGAACTGCTCAAGCGCAGCCTGGGTGGCAAGGGCGGTGGTAAAGCGGCTACTAAAGCCAAATCTACTGCGCAGAAAAAAACCACGAAGCGGTCGAGCGGCTGACCTCTCGGGACATCCATAAGTTTTGCAGGGAAAATACCGGCCTCTTCGCGGGCAAGCCCGCTCCCACATTGGATCTGTGTCGTTCACAGGACCAATGTGGGAGCGGGCTTGCTCGCGAAGGCGTCATACGCCTGAATACAAAACTCAGATCAAAATAAAAATCGCCAGTAACCCGCCAAATACCGCCCATTTCTCCAGGTAGTAGCGAGTACGGTTACGCTTTTTGAGCGCTTTGCCGCGCAGGCGAATCGTGTAGATCCTGGCGAACACGCGGTTGATGCCACCCACCTTGTCGCCTGCATCGTTCGGCGCGCCCGCCGCCGCCATTACCGTGCGGCTGAACCAACGGTTGAACACCGCCGCCCAGCGATACTTCATAGGCCGCTCGATGTCGCAGAACAGAATGATGCGGTTCTGCGCAGTGGTGTTTTCGGCGTAATGAATGAAGGTCTCATCGAACATCACCACTTGACCATCGCGCCAATGGTAGTTCTCACCGTCGACGTTGATGTAGCAACCGGCATCGTTCGGAGTGTCCAGCCCCAAGTGATAACGGTAAGAACCGGCATACGGATCGCGGTGACGGACCAGTTTCGAACCCGGCGGCAGTTCGGCGAACATCGCGGCCTTGATCGAGCCGATGCTTTGCACCAATTCAGTCGTACGCGGGCAGAGCTTTGCGGCGGACGGGTGACTATCGCCATACCATTTGAGGTAGAAACGCTTCCAGCCACTTTTGAAAAACGAGTTGAAACCAACGTCGTCGTACTGATTGGAACGTTTGATCTCCCCAGCCTTGAGCAAATTCTGGCCTTCGGCGCGAATCTCTTCCCAATGAGCCTGCAAAGGGCTCAAGTCGGGAAAATCTGCCGGATTGAGATAAGGCTTGTTGGGCGTTTTGGAGAACAGATAAAGGAAGCAATTGACCGGCGCCAGGAACGTGGAGTGGTCGCTGAGTTGACGGCCTAATTTGTGGCGCACCTTTCCGCGCAAATGCACATATGCGACGGAGATGACATAAACAGCGGCAATGATAAGTTTCACGAAAATCGTCACACGTCAGAAGTGAACAAACTGCGTCCGATGGCGCGTTCTTGAGCCATCCCTCGATGAACGGCACGAGGAAGAAAATGGCATATTAGCCGCACTTTGTAACTAATAGTTAACCTTCAACTGTGAAAATGTGTGCACGCTGAGCGAATGCTAACGCGAACCGCCCTTGCGGTGGTAGCGTCCTGCCACTCCACCATTCGTCGCCTATAAAAACCTGGCACGCAATACGTGCCCCTGTCTGGCTTAGGCCTTGCAAAGGCCGGACGTAGCAGCCCCAGAACGACGTAATTCTGACGCGGCGGCAATTAAATCAACGCTTAGGACTCCAGCGATACGCTTGGTCAGTCACCGGGAGATGTAACGTGTCAACTCTCAATGAAATCGCAGCGAACCACGCGAGAATGGCTAAGGCAAAAGAAGAAGAGTCGACCGGGCTGAGTGAGCGGCACCTTCAAATAGTGGGAAGTTTCGAAATCCCGTCTATCGATGACCAACAACACATTCCACTGCACCTCATTACCGGAGGGCAGGACAACCATCCCGGACATGCCGCTGGTTATTTGCTGTAAATCCCCGACCAGGTCAGTCGCGGCTTGTCGCTGTTCGTTCAGCGCCCAGACGCGCTGCGCCTGGGGAACGTGATTTGGTGCCCACCCTGACCAAGTGCTGGCCATTCAGTAATCCATCTGAAACACACGAGGCCGGGCAAGCGGTGCTGACTTTACCCAGCGCCACGCCAAGTGTCCCGAACACAACACTGAACAAAAATAACATCCAGTCAGCGCTACGCGCCTCGGCCCTGTCCATGATGAACCCTCTTGCAATCAGCCCCGATTTTGCACAAACCGGGGCCCGACCTTGAAGAAGCCTGCGACACGTTATCGCCCACCGTACAACTGCCGTCACACATATGCGACAATATGCGCAATGTCTGGCATGAATCCCGCCTTTTTGCCCAACAGCTTGGACACAACGTTCAGATGCTGCTCTCGACTTATGCGCGCTGGTTGAACTCTAGCGGTGACTGGGAAGAGATGGAGAGAAACTCCAGAATGTCCCAGGAATGGCCCAAGCGCCAAATGCGCAGCTCGCAACCCATTGATAGGTAAAGTAATTGATCTCCACAGCTAACATCACGATGCAGTTCGGCGCCAAGCCGCTATTCGAAAACGTTTCGGTCAAATTCGGCGCTGGCAACCGCTACGGCCTGATCGGCGCCAACGGGTGCGGCAAGTCGACCTTCATGAAAATCCTCGGTGGCGACCTCGAGCCGTCCGGCGGCCAGGTCATGCTCGAGCCGAACGTGCGTCTGGGTAAACTGCGCCAGGATCAATTCGCCTACGAAGAATTTACCGTGATCGACACCGTGATCATGGGTCACGAAGAGCTGTGGAAGGTCAAGGCCGAGCGCGACCGCATCTACTCGCTGCCGGAAATGACCGAAGAAGACGGCATGGCCGTGGCCGAGCTGGAAACCGAATTCGCCGAAATGGACGGCTACACCGCCGAATCCCGCGCCGGTGAATTGCTGTTGGGTCTGGGTATCGGCATCGAGCAGCATTTTGGCCCGATGAGCGAAGTGTCCCCGGGCTGGAAACTGCGCGTGTTGCTGGCGCAGGCACTGTTCTCCGATCCTGAAGTGCTGTTGCTCGACGAACCGACCAACCACCTGGACATCAACACCATCCGCTGGCTGGAAAACATTCTGACCCAGCGCTCCAGTCTGATGATCATCATCTCCCACGACCGTCACTTCCTGAACAGCGTGTGCACCCACATGGCTGACCTGGACTACGGCGAGCTGCGTCTGTTCCCGGGCAACTACGACGAGTACATGACCGTGGCGACCCAGTCCCGCGAGCAACTGCTGTCGGACAACGCCAAGAAGAAGGCGCAGATTTCCGAGCTGCAATCGTTCGTCAGCCGTTTCTCGGCCAACGCCTCGAAAGCCAAACAAGCGACCTCTCGCGCCAAGGCTATCGACAAGATCCAGCTGGCCGAAGTCAAGCCTTCGAGCCGTGTGAGCCCGTTCATTCGTTTCGAACAAACCAAAAAGCTGCACCGTCAGGCGGTCATCGTCGAGGGCATGGCCAAAGGCTTCGACGGCAAGCCGCTGTTCAAGGACTTCAGCTTCCAGGTTGAAGCCGGCGAGCGCGTGGCGATCATCGGCCCGAACGGTATCGGTAAAACCACCCTGCTGCGCACCCTGGTCAACGAACTGACCCCGGATGCCGGTACCGTGAAGTGGACCGAGGCCGCGGAACTGGGCTACTACGCCCAGGACCACGCGCATGACTTCGAAGACGACTGCAACCTGTTCGACTGGATGGGCCAGTGGACCCAGGGCGGCGAGCAACTGGTTCGCGGCACCCTCGGCCGGATGCTGTTCTCCAACGACGAGATCCTCAAGTCAGTCAAGGTCATCTCCGGTGGTGAGCAAGGTCGCATGCTGTTCGGCAAACTGATCCTGCAAAAGCCGAACGTGCTGGTGATGGATGAGCCGACCAACCACTTGGACATGGAATCCATCGAAGCGCTGAACCTGGCGCTGGAGAACTACCCGGGCACGCTGATCTTCGTCAGCCACGACCGTGAGTTCGTATCGTCCCTGGCCACCCGCATCATCGAGTTGAGCGCCAATGGCGTGATCGACTTCAGCGGCACCTACGACGATTACCTGCGTAGTCAGGGTGTGTTGATGTAAGACAGCTGCAAGCTTCAAGTGAAAAGCCCTGTCCTGGTGACGGGGCTTTTTGCATTTTCGTGGCCAGAATGATTGTGGTGCTGAAACCTTCGCGAGCAAGCCCGCTCCCACAGTGGATCGACTGCGTACAGAAGATTGATGACCACTGGAGATCCACTGTGGGAGCGGGCTTGCTCGCGAAGAGGCCCTCAGGAACACACAAAGCTGAAACCCCAGTCATATTCTGCAACCCACATCGTTAGTCTGCTTCCTTTTATTCCACACCCACTCCATGATGCAGTTCTCTTACCGCCGCCCGCGAACGAGCTCTCATGTCTGTGCAGCAACTGCCCCCGCAAAGCTCCATGGCGATCACCCGGCAGATCGTCTCCATCGTTTTCTATACCTTTATTGCCTTCCTCTGCATCGGCCTGCCGATTGCCGTGTTGCCAGGGTATGTCCATGAACAGTTGGGGTTCAGCGCCATCGTGGCGGGGCTGACCATTGGTTCTCAGTACCTGGCCACCCTGCTCAGCCGGCCCATGGCCGGACGTCTGTCGGACAGCATCGGCACCAAGCGGGCGATTGTTTACGGCTTGTCGGGGATTGCGTTGAGCGGCGTGCTGACATGGCTGTCGACCCTGCTGCAAAGTGTGCCGTTGTTGAGCCTGATCATCCTTATCGCTGGCCGCTTGTTGCTGGGCATCGCCCAAGGATTGATTGGGGTCGGCACGATCAGTTGGTGCATGGGCCAGGTCGGTGCCGAGCACACGGCGCGTTCGATTTCCTGGAACGGGATCGCCTCATACGGCGCCATCGCCATCGGTGCACCACTGGGGGTAGTGATGGTCGCTGAACTGGGGTTCGCCAGCCTCGGGATCGCGCTGTCGTTACTGGCCCTGCTGGCGCTGCTGTTGATCCGCAACAAACCTTCGGTGCCGGTGATTCGTGGCGAGCGCTTGCCGTTCTGGGCGGTGTTCGGGCGCATTGCCCCCTTCGGCGCGAGCCTGAGCCTGGCATCCATCGGATACGGCACGCTCACTACCTTTATTACCCTGTATTACCTCAGCCTTGGCTGGACCGGCGCGGCTTATTGCCTGACGGTATTCGGGGTCTGTTTCATTCTGGCGCGGTTACTGTTCATCTCCAGCATCAGCCGTTTCGGCGGCTTCACCTCCGCCATCGCCTGTATGACCATTGAAACCGTGGGGCTGGTCCTGCTGTGGCTGGCGCCCTCGACGGGTTATGCCTTGATCGGCGCTGGGCTGACCGGGTTCGGTCTGTCGCTTGTGTATCCGGCGCTGGGGGTGGAAGCGATCAAGCAAGTGCCCAATTCCAGCCGCGGAGCGGGTTTGAGTGCCTATGCGGTGTTTTTCGATCTGGCACTGGCGATCGCCGGGCCGCTGATGGGCGCAGTGGCGTTGAACCTGGGGTATTCGTGGATTTTCTTTAGTGCGGCAATGTTGTCGATAACCGGACTTGGTTTGACCCTGCTGCTGAAACGCCGAGCGATGGTCTAAGTCTGCCGCATATCCCCTGTGGGAGCGGGCTTGCTCGCGAATGCGGTGTGTCAGCAACATTAATGTCGGCTGACACACCGCATTCGCGAGCAAGCCCGCTCCCACAATGGTTGTTGGTGTCAGGCAATTGCATTACCGATCTTACTGATCCGCGGTCTGCATCCCGGCGCGAGTGGGTTTGCCCAGGGCATGGGCGAAGAATCGTCCGGCTTCGGAAATCATGTTGCGGTGAATGTCCTTGCGGTCGACGCCGTCGGCATCGGTGCACAGTGCCGGCATGGCGGCGATCTGTTCTTCGTTGCATGGCGCCAGGAATACGAAGTGCCCTGCCCCGGCCAGCAACTTGAAGTCCGGTGCGGTAGGCAGTTTGCGTGCAAGTGCTGCGGCGTTTTTGTCGAACGCCACCAGTTTGTCGCCATCACCGCTGTACAGCAGCACCGGCACATGCACATCGGCCAGGGTATGGCGACCGAACTTCAGGCTCAGCGGTGCCATCAGCAACAAGGCATGCACGCGCGGGTCCGCCACTGGCTGCAAATCATCGCGGTCGGCGATCAGTTCGCCTTGCGTGTTGCAGGCATCGTGATCATCCGGGCGCTCCTGGCAATAACGGCGCAGGCGATCCAGATCCGGCGTAGCACCGGACAGGATCAACGCAGTCTCACCGCCCGCCGAATAGCCAATCACCCCGACCTGCCGGGCATTGACGAAAGGCGCGAGCATCCGGTCGCTGAGGGTCGCGGTAATGGCTTCGGAAATCTGGATCGGCCGCCCATAAAGGTTACTCAAGGTGCCGAGGCGGCTGTGGTCTTTGGAGTTGTCGCCGGGATGGATCACCGCCACCACGCCCCACCTTGTTGCCTGACCACAGATGTCAGCCCTCGACTGCATAACCTGGGCCATAAGTCGATAACGCCAGACACAAAAAAACTCCGTACCTGGCCATCACGATGACCAGAATACAGAGTTTCAGGGGTATTGCCCGAGGCTGTTTACGACTTTATGCAAGCCTTACGCAGCGGCGAACAGTTGCTCGCTGATGTGCGCCTGAGCGTCGCTCATGGCTTTGGTGCGCACTTCATCACCGTAGGCCAGGCCATGGGCGCGGACGAACTCGATGTCGGTAATACCCAGGAAGCCGAACAGCACTTTCAAATAATCTTCGTGCGCAACACCGGTTGCCTGACCGGCATGCAGACCACCGGAAGTGGAAACGATCACGACTTTCTTTCCGCCGCACAGGCCTTCAGGGCCGGCTTCGGTGTAGCGGAAAGTCTGGCCGGCCACGGCGATGCGGTCGATCCAGGCCTTGAGTTGGGTCGGAATGGTGAAGTTGTACATCGGCGCGGCAATCACCACGGCATCGGCGGCGATGAATTCGGCCAGGGCTTGCGCGCTCAGATCGGCTTCGTGCTGTTGCGCGGCATTACGCAGCTCTGCGGCAGTGCCGGCGGCAACCAGGGTGGAGGCGGAGAAATGGCTGATGGCATCGGCGGCCAGGTCGCGGTAAGTCACCACAACGCCAGGCTCGGCAGCTTGCCAGGTTTTGACGACTTCGCCGCTCAACTGACGGGAAGCCGAGTTGTCACCCAGAATGCTCGAATCGATATGCAGTAATTTCATGTGGGATCTCCAAGGTGAGGATCGCCACCAGGCGATCTGATGGAGACAATCCTATCGACGAAACCAATGGCTGATTAGTCGCTAACAATGCGATAGTTCGTCCCACAGATAGAACAGTCGAGTATTGAACCCATGCAAGATCTCAACGACCTCTACTATTTCGCCAAAGTGGTCGAAGCCGGTGGCTTTGCTGCCGCCGGGCGTTTGCTGGGGATTCCCAAGTCGCGATTGTCGCGACGCATTGCTGAGCTGGAAGAACGCCTGGCCGCGCGCCTGCTGCAACGCACCACCCGCCAACTCAACCTCACCGCCGTGGGCGAGCGCTACTTGCGCCATTGTCAGGCGATGCTGCTGGAGGCCGAAATGGCCGACGAAGCGGTGGCCAGCATGTCCAGCGAACCCCGGGGGCGTTTGCGAGTGTCCTGCCCCGTAGGGTTGGCCCATCAGATGCTGCCTGGGGTGATCAGTAACTTTCTGGAGAAATTCCCCCAGGTTCAACTGGAAGTCATGCTGCTCAACCGTCGGGTTGACCTGATCAACGAGGGCGTCGACGTTGCCTTGAGAGTGCGGGATCTGGGTGATGAAGATCCATTGCTGGTGACCCGTCGCCTGCGTCAGGCCCAGATGCTGATGGTTGCCAGCCCCGCATTTTTGCGGGGCCATGAAATCAATCATCCCGAAGACCTGAAGAATCTGCCCGTGCTCGGCGCTCTGGAGGCCGATCGCATGGTGCACATCCGCATGCTTGATCAACAGGGCAAGAGTTACGACCTGAGCCTCGAAGCGCGATTGGGCTGCGAAGATTTCATCGTGCGCAAAGCCTGCACCCTCAGCGGCCAGGGCTTTACCATGCTGCCGATGATGTATTGCGAGCAAGAGCTGGAAAACGGTTCACTGGTGCAACTGTTACCCGAGTGGTCATTGCCGGGCGGCTGGCTGCAAGCCGTCTACCCTCATCGACGCGGGGTGATGCCGGCGGTGCGCGCCTGGATCGACCATTTGATCGAATCATTTAATGTTTGTGGGGACAGACTGTTATGAAAGCGGGACGAATGAGCGAAGAGGATGTCGCGCAATACTGCCTGGCGTTGCCCGGTGCGCGAGAGGATTACAAGTGGGGTGGCGTGCGGGTGTTTTCGATTGCCGGGAACAAGATGTTTGCCTTGCAGAACCTGCGAGGGCAGTCCCTGGCTTTCAAGGTCGACAAAGACCTGTTCCTGGGCCATTGCGACCGGCCGGGCATTCACCCGGCGCCGTATCTGGCCCGGGCTCAGTGGATCATCATGGAAACGCCCTACCCGCTGGGCACCGAAGAGTTGCAAGGCTTGCTGCAACGCTCCCACCAATTGGTGGTGAGCAAGTTGCCCAAGCGCACGCAGGTCGGCTTGCTGCTTTAAAGTGCTTTAAAGCAATGCAAACAGGTTAGCGCCCAGAAACAGCTGATCGATCCAGAACACTTGATGCATCAACACGATGAGCCAGAACACCAACTGAAACGAAACTTTGCGGGTCTTGTGCCGAAACGCTTGCTGGGCCAGCAAAGCGCCCGGCCAACCACCCGCCAGTTCCACCGCGTGCAGGACGTTCTCCGGCGTGCGCCAGCTATCGGCGCGGGCCTTGTGCTTGTCGCTCCAGTACAGGAAAAACGCCAGCACGCTGACGATGCCGTAGGCCGCCAGTGGAATCACCGACACCCCGCGCAGCCACATCGACACCGAGCCAAACAACGGCACCGTGCACAGCACAGCGAACACCAGCAGTTTCAGCCGCAGGTTCTGAATGGCGCCCCCGGACTTGCGCCCGGGGTTATGGTTGCGCGCACTGGAATCGCTCATGGCTTGACCGCGGTCCAGTCGACCCACCCGAATTGCCAAGTGGCCAGGATCAGCAGACCGAACGCAATGCGATACCAGGCGAATGTCGCGTAGCTGTGACTGGCAATGAAGATCAGCAGCCCCCGGACAGCAATCATCGCGCAGACAAAGGCAGTGACGAACCCGATGGCGAATACCGGAAAATCAGCCGGCACAAACAGGTCGCGGTATTTGTAACCTGAGTACACCGCCGCGCCGACCATAGTAGGCATGGCGAGGAAGAACGAGAATTCGGTGGCCGTTTTGCGCGACAACCCGAACAGCAAGCCGCCAATGATCGTCGAGCCGGAACGCGAGGTGCCGGGGATCATCGCCAGGCACTGGGCGAAACCGACCTTGAGCGCGTCTTTCCAGGTAATGTCATCGACGCTTTCAGCATGCACTTCATGCTGGCGACGTTCGGCCCACAACATCACGACCCCGCCCACGACCAATGCGCTGGCCACGGTAATCGGGTTGAACAGGTATTCGTGAATCAGATCGGCGAAAATCACCCCCAACACCACCGCCGGCAGGAAAGCGATCAACAGGTTCGCGGTAAAACGCCGAGCGCCGGGCTGCGTCGGCAAGCCAATGACCACGTCGAAGATCTTGCGACGAAACTGCCAGACCACCGCCAGGATCGCGCCGAGCTGAATGATGATATTGAAGGCCATGGCGCGCTCGCCGCCGAAATTGAGCAAGTCCGCCACAATAATCTGGTGCCCGGTACTGGAAATGGGCAGAAACTCCGTCAGCCCTTCTACCACGCCTAAAATCAATGCCTGAAAGGCCGTCCAAAGATCCATCAATCCCCCAAGAAACAATGCCCCAAGGCATGCTCCGTTAATAATTTATAAGCGCTGACCGCGATCAACCGTAGCTGAATCCCCGCGCGCACAAGCTCCACGCAAAACTGTAAAAACTGCGTGAGAAAAGACTTGGGCTCAGGTTTTTCCGTGCGGGGCCGAAATCCTATCAGACACGCCTCATTTACGCTGCCGCGTAATAGGACCTGAGTCGCATAGGCCCGATCGGCAACGTGTGATTGGATGCTGGCGATCGTTTATGACAAGAATAAAAAATCGGAGTAACCGCGTTATGAACAGCTTGCGCAGTGTGTCGATCAGCCGACGCTTGTGGCTCATCTTGATCGTGGCCGTGGTGATGCTACTGACGTTGGGCGTGTTGATGCTCAAGCAGATTCACGACGATCTCTATCAGGCCAAGGCCCAAAAGACCCAGCACGTGGTGCAGACCGCCAGCGGGATCCTCACCTACTATCACGGCCTGGAAACTGCCGGCACCCTCACCCGCGATGCCGCGCAAAAACAGGCACTGACCGCCGTGCGCGGTTTGCGCTACGACCAGAACGATTATTTCTGGATCAACGACCTGACGCCCGTCATGGTCATGCACCCGACCAATCCGAAACTTGAAGGTCAGAATCTCTCGACGATCCGCGACCCCGACGGTTTCGCGCTGTTCAACGAGATGGTCGCCATCGCCAAGGCCAAGGGTGCCGGCATGGTCGATTACCGCTGGCCGAAACCGGGCGCCAGCGCGCCGGTGGAAAAAACCTCCTACGTGAAACTGTTCGAGCCCTGGGGTTGGGTGATCGGTTCGGGTGTGTACATCGATGACATGCAGGACGAATTTCATGCCCAAGTCTGGAAGACCTCTTTTGTGGGGCTGGTGATTGCGCTGATCATGGCGTTGCTAGTGATCATGATTGCCCGCAGCATCGTGCGCCCGCTCCAGGAAACCGTGAACGCCATGGCCAACATCGCCAGTGGTGAAAGCGACCTGACTCGCAGCCTCGATACCCACGGCCAGGACGAAGTCACGCAACTGGCCCGGCACTTCAACGCCTTCACCGCCAAACTGCGCCTGGTGATCAGTCAGCTGCAAGTGTCCGCTGGTGCGCTGGGCCAATCTTCCAATGAACTGGGCAACGATGCTGCGCAAGCCCAGCAACGCAGCCAGCAGCAGTCGCAGCAGATGGAGCTGGTGGCGACCGCGATCAACGAAGTGACCTACGGCGTGCAGGATGTGGCCAAGAATGCCGAACACGCGGCCAGTGAAATGCGCAATGCCGAGTCTCAGGCGCAACAGGGCCAGGTCAATATCGACGGCAGCCTGCAGCAGATCGACAAGCTGTCGTCGACCATCGATCAAGCCGTCGAAGTGATTCGTACGCTGGCCGCCGAAAGCACGCAAATCGGCAGCGTTCTGGAAGTGATCCGCTCCATCGCCGAACAAACCAACTTACTGGCCCTCAACGCAGCCATCGAAGCCGCCCGAGCCGGCGAGCAAGGTCGCGGGTTTGCGGTGGTCGCCGATGAAGTACGCCTGTTGGCCCAGCGTACTCAAAAGTCGACGGCGGAAATCCAGTCGATGATCGAACGCCTGCAAAGCCATTCGGAAGCGGCGGTCAAGGTGATTGGCGACAGCAGCCGTGCCTCGCAACTGACCATCGAGCAGGCCGGCCTGGCCGGCGCCAGCCTGAATGCCATCGGCCAGGCCTTGCGCAATCTCAATGGGTTGAACGCTTCGATTGCCAGTGCGACCTTGCAACAGGCCCATGTGGTGGAAGACATCAACCAGAACGTGACCCAGGCCGCAGGCTTGTCCCACAGCACGGCACTGGCGGCCGAGCAGTCGAGCGTGGCCAGCGTTCATCTCAAGGAATTGAGCGAGCAGTTGAACGGGTTGCTCAAGCAGTTTCGGGTGTAACCCTTTTCTTCACCTGACGCGATCCCTTGTGGGAGCGGGCTTGCTCGCGAAAGCGGTGTATCAGGCAGCATCAATATTGACTGTGCCGCCGCCTTCGCGAGCAAGCCCGCTCCCACAGGGACTGCGTTTCATTTGACTGGCATTGGCAAGCCCCCTTCCCCACAACAAGCCCATTCCCCGCAATCCGGGTACAATTCGCTCCCCCTCATTTTTACGACACCAAGGAACCTCCATGTCCGGGCTTGAACTGTTTGCTGCCGCCCTCGGCGTGATTGCCGTCTGGTTGACGGTCAAACAGAACCCCTGGTGCTGGCCGATCGGTCTGGTCATGGTGTTGCTGTATAGCTGGATCTTTTTCGAAGTGAAGCTGTATTCGGACATGCTGCTGCAAGTGATCTACGCCGGTTTGCAGATCTACGGCTGGTGGCAGTGGACCCAAGGGACCGCGACTCATGGCAAGCGGCATGTCAGCCTGCTCGATGGCAAATCCATTGCGCTCGGGCTGGCCGTCGGCGCAGTCGGCAGTTTGCTGCTGGGCGCCGCGATGGCCCACTGGACCGATGCTGCGCAGCCCTGGCTCGATGCGGCACTGACCGGTTTTAGCCTGGTGGCTCAGTTATGGATGGCGCAAAAACGTCTGCAATGCTGGCCGCTGTGGATCGCGCTGGACATCATTTTTGTTGGCCTGTTCGTCTACAAAGAGCTGTACTTGACTGCGGGCCTGTATGGGGCGTTCGCTCTGCTGGCGGTGCATGGCTGGCGGACATGGCGCACCGACCCGGCGTTGCGCACATGAAAGTATTGGTACTGACGGGGCCTGAATCCAGCGGCAAGAGCTGGCTGGCCGCCGAACTGCAACAGCAATTCGGTGGTGTGCTGGTGGGTGAATACGTGCGCTGGTTCATTGAGCAGGAGGCGCGCGACACCTGCCCGGCCGATATCCCCGAAATCGCTCGCGGTCAGTTGCAATGGGAAGACGACGCTCGTGCCCTGAGGCCGTCTTTGCTGATTCTCGATACTCACTTGTTGAGCAATATGCTCTGGAGCGAAACCCTGTTTGGCGATTGCCCGGCCTGGCTCGAGCAAGCGCTGCTGGCTCGGCACTATGACCTGCACTTGCTGCTGTCGCCCGAACTGGTCGACTGGACCGATGATGGTCAACGGTGTCAGCCCGAGCTGGAGGAACGCCGGGCTTTTTTCAACGCGACTCAAGCCTGGCTGGAGCAGCATCGACAACCTGTTCAAGTGCTTCAGGGCGATTGGGCCGAACGCCGGTTTCAGGCACTGCAAGCCGTCACGCGGCTGCTCGGGCGCTGAGCCGGCCCTCACCCAGATCCTGTGGGAGCGGGCTTGCCCGCGAAGACGGCGGCACAATCAATATTGATGTCGCCTGACACACCGCTTTCGCGGGCAAGCCCGCTCCCACAGGGATTGCGCTTGACTAGACTTGCTGGCACACGCCTCCAGCATTTGTTGCAGTATTTTTGCAAATACGTCCGCTTCTGAAACACCGCCCTCTCTCGAACAACCCGTTTCAACGCTGGTCATCATCTTCTGATCCGATGTGTTAGAGCGCTGATACATCCCGCAGAAAGCTTGGATCCAGTGCTATTGCAATCTCTTATCGGTATTGCCTTGCCACAGGTTGTCTCAGACCTGAAACATCCTTTCATCGATCCACTAGCGTTGATCGATAACCCTCTGAATCGAAACGACAATCGAAAACCGGCACAGCTTTCGCTCGCTCCTTCGAAACGTTGATTGGGACCCGCCCACATCAAAGAAGGAATTGCCGCCGTGGGGACATTTGATAACAGCATCTTTAGCCTGCTACTGATCGGATGTGCACTGGGCTCAAGTGTCAGCCTGCCCGTACAGGCTGACAACGGCATCATTATTATCAAACGTGATGTCCAGCCGCGCATGGCAACGCGTGCACCGGTGATTCCCGACCCCAGCCCCACGACCGCAAACGCCAACCCGTCCAGACAAGTTCTCAGGCAAACGAACGAGTTGAGCGACGGCGACTTTGCCAATGTCGCCAGTGGTGCCGGTATCTCCCGCCTGGTCACTCAAGGCACCCACGACAACCTGGGCGGCAATATCGCCAACCAGACCCAGCTTTCCAACCTCCCCGCTGGACGTTCGGGAAACTCGGGCAACGGCATTGCCAACATGGTCAATTCAAATGTCCAGCAAGGGCTGGGTGCTCTGAAAGTCATCACGGGAGACCGTTGAGATGAATCGTACGCTGCTGATGATGGCCCTGTTTTGCAGTGCATCGACCTTTGCCCAGTCTCCCATCATCAATAACGCCGAAATCGACGGTTCGGGCATGCGGCACCAGGGCATCCTCTCGGTCAACCAGGCTGCGGGCGATCAGCAGCAACAAGCCAACGCCCGGGCCATCGCCATTGGCAACAATGCCAGCGCCACCACCCAGATTCGCCAACGGCTGCGTACGCAGGTCGACCCCAGGATCGATGCTCGGTCCAGCATTCAAGGCGACTCCTTCAGCCACGGCAACGGTGTACTGGGCGTCAACCAGAGCGCAGGCGCCAGCAACCAGCAAGCCAATGCCCTGCGGATAAGTATCAGTTCACAGCCGCAAAGTATCGACGACAGCGTCCTCATGCAGCAGAACGTGACGCTGATCAACAACTCCGATCCAACTGACTCTGCACCAGGCAATCGCCAGGTCGCTACCAGCGATCAGGCCTTCACCGGTAGCCGTGGGGTGATCCAGTTGAATCAGAGCTCCGGGGTGGGAAACCGAATGGCCAACACCCTGAGCGTACGGGTCATGGATTGATCCAAACAGGTAGACACAACACTTAACCTAAAATAAGTACGGAGAATCACCATGAAACCTTCGATGGCACTCAAGCCTCTGGTTTTCGCAATTGCTGCGGTCATGGCTGTTGCTGTACAAGCTGGGCAGCGTGACAACGACCACCACCACGGTCATAAACCCCCTCCTCCAACAAAGATCCCTGTCTATGCGACGGCCGAAGCGTGGGATAACCAGAGCAGTACCGGCAACCGCATCCGTAACGAGGGGACGATCAACGAAGCTGAAATGAACAGCTCTGCCACAGGCGCCAGCGGCAACGTCGGCGTCAACGTGGCGGCCGGTAGTGGCAACCAGCAAGACAACGCGTCCGCCATCGCCAATGCTGCCTCAAACTCCAGTCAGGACAACAGCTTCGTGTTCGGCACGGCGACAGCCACCGCCGACGTCACGCAATACAGCAACAACAACAGGGTCAACAACTTCGGTAGTACAGCCTCTGCCGTGATGAACGGATCGGGGAATGGCGGCAGCGGCAATATGGGTATCAACATTGCTGGCGGCGATCTCAACCAACAGAAAAACACCATGGCCATTGCCAACACCAATGCCCCGCTTGGTAACGCAACTGCCACCGCCTCTGCCGATCAACAAGGTCCTGGCTTGGTGGTGAATAACAACGCCGATCGGACAACTCGCCTGGATACGATAACCGTTACCACAACGGCCAGCGGTAGTTCCTCTCGCGACAAGTCTTCCGATTTGAGCGTTAACCAAAGCGCTTCTTCGAGCTTCGATGTGAGTGGTTCCAGGAGCGCTGAGGCAAGCGGTTCCAGAAGCTCCGATGCGAGCGGCTTCAGAAGCTCGGACAGCAGCTCCAGCCGCAGTGCTTCTTTGAGTGCTGCTTTGGATGCGTCTGCGAATGCCACCAGAACCGTTACCTGGAACAATGGCAATGGCGATCGCACCCGCACCAGGACTGTCGACGTATCGGTTGACGCATCGATCGATGCCGATTTCGACGCATCGCGTGAAAGATCGAGCGACTCCTCGTTCGAAAGATCGTTCGATAAGTCGTGGGAGAGCTCGTCGGCCTCCTCGTTCGAAAAATCGGGCAGTAAAGAGTCCGAATCTTCGTACGAAAAATCAAAAAGCTACAGCGAGAGCAGTTCTTTTGATTTGAGCAACACCTATTCCTATCAAGTGCTGACTCCAACTGGCTGGGCCAACCCTGTGACCAACACCGCAAGCCTGAACGGTTCGGTGAATGGTGGCAGTGGCAACCTGGGCGTCAACGTGGCTGCGGGTGTGGGCAACCAACAAAGCAACTCGTTGGCCATCTCCAACAACTCGTTCTAATGGCTGTCTCTGAAGGCCCCCTCACGGGGGCCTGTTTCAACACCACCAGAAGGCGTCCTTCCATGCGCATTATTGCCTTGGCATTTTTGCTGTGTGTGGCCAGTGTGAGCGAGGCTGCACAAATGCCGCTGTCCGTCCTGCCGGGTGGCGCGGTGGTGTACAAGCCGATTCAGAGCATTCGCGAGCGTAAGTTTGCCGACCTGGTGCAACAGAAAACCGACTTCAGTTGCGGCGCAGCTGCGCTGGCAACCATATTGCGCCAAGCCTATTGGCTGGACGTGAATGAAGAACAGATCATCGAAGGCATGCTGGCACATTCCGATCAGGATCTTGTCCGTGTCCAGGGCTTCTCCATGCTCGATATGAAGCGTTACGTGGAAAGTATCGGCATGCGGGCCCGTGGCTACCGGGTAGCGCCACAAACGTTGAGCGACATCAGAATTCCGGTTGTGGTGCTTCTGGATATCCGTGGCTACAAACACTTTGTGGTCATGCAAAGAGTTCACAAGGGCTGGGTCTATATCGGAGATCCGGTACTCGGTCATAAACGCTACAAAGTCGACGACTTTGTAAAAGGCTGGAACGGCATCATCTTTGCCGTCATCGGCCAGGGTTACGACAAAGCCAATGCGTTGCTCGACCCACCCATGCCACTGACGGCCAAGAACCGCATCAACGCCTTCACGCCGGTGCGAGACGCAGAATTGATGGATTTTGGATTCATCCAAAGCGACTTCTTCTGATAACAAGGAGCACGACGCTCCGGGAGCATCCCATGAAGACTCCACTCTGGCTGGCCGTGGTTTGCCTGGCCGCCAGCCTCCCGACCCAGGCACAGACGTTCAAACCCATTGAGCTGAAGGATCAGGAATTGGCGACCCTGCGTGGCCGCTATGTCATGCCAGGGCGGATTATCAGTTTTGGCATTGTCATGACCAGCACTTGGCAAAATGCCAACGGTGAAGTGATCGGGGCAACGTCCTCGATGCAAATTCAACAATCGACCATCAAGCCACAGTTCTATGTATCGATGATCAATGAAAAGGGTAATGGCTCAACGAGTTCGCAAGGCACTGGCACCGTCACTGGCGGCAATGGCCTCAACACCACCGAAGGCGTCACTCAAGTCGTGCGTGCTGCCGGCGACCACAACAGTGCCTACAACAACGTTCAGATCAACGTCACAAAAGCGAGTCAGGCGCCAGCAACGCAACAGCAGGGCCAAGCGTTGGCCGCAGGCTCGACGTTGGTCAGCGCCAATGGCGCGGGCGCGTTGAGCGTTTCCTCGACCGTTACGGGGGTGCAACTCAACATCGTCGCCAACAATAACCAGGGCAGCACCGAACAGCGCCTGGCCCAGGGCGGGCTGATGCAGAACACGACGTTGCTCGGCGGCGGTAACCAGGTCAACAACCTCACGACTTTCAATGTCGTGCTGCGTGACAACGTGACAACCGGGTCGCTGAACGGCAACCTCGACCAGCTCAAAGGTCTTCGCACTCAAGGATTCTGATCTACGCTCAGTGTCATCCAGACGTAGTCAGAAAAGGGACGGTTAACCCATGCACCGATCGTTGACGTTCAGAGCTATCGTTTGTTTGAGTAGCCTGGCCCCGGTCCCGTTGCTGTATGCAGCACCGGACCCCCAGGTCGAAGCACTAAAACAAGAACTCATGGAGTTGAAACAGCGTTACGAAGCACAACAGAACGCGCTGATGGTACTCGAGCAGCGCATTCGCCAAGTCGAAGAAACACCTGCGACGCCTGCCCCCAAACGCCTGACCAAATCCCCCGCAGAAACGCCCGGTGGTGGTCAGGCAGTGGCCGCCGGGGCGCCGGGAACCACGGGCAGTTCATACGGCCAGTCGCTCAAGGATGACTCGGAGCCTGCGCAAAGCGTTTCCAACCTGTATGACGAAGCCAGCGGCTTCTTCGGTGGCGGCAAGTTCAGCTTCGAAACCGGCCTGACATACACGCACTACGATACCCGCGCATTGGTACTCAACGGCTTCCTGGCACTGGACTCGATTTTCCTTGGCAACATCAACCTCGACCGTATCAAGGCGGATAACTGGACCCTGGACCTGACCGCCCGCTACAACGTGGCACAACGTTGGCAGTTCGACATTAATGTCCCCGTGGTGTATCGCGAATCAACGTATTCCTCCGGTGGCGCCGGTGGCGCAGGCCCGGTGACGTCGGACGCAACCGTGACCCGCGATCCGACCATTGGCGATATCAACGTTGGCGTTGCCTACAAGTTTCTGGATGAGTCGGCCAATCTGCCGGACGCGGTCTTTACTCTGCGCGTCAAGGCGCCAACCGGTGAAGACCCTTACGGCATCAAGCTGGTCAATGACCCGAACAACGATAACCTCTCGGTACCCGAGGAGTTGCCTACCGGCAATGGTATCTGGTCGATCACTCCGGGGCTCTCGCTGGTCAAGAGCTTCGACCCGGCTGTACTGTTCGGCAGCCTGTCCTACACCTACAACATGGAAGACTCTTTCAGCGACATCAGCCCTCAGGTCAACTCCAAGGTGCCAGGGGACGTGAAACTGGGCGATTCCTGGCAGATCGGCGCGGGTATTGCCTTCGCCTTGAACGAGAAGATGAGTATGTCGTTCTCGTTCACCGATCAGTTCGCCAGCAAGAGCAAGATCAAGCCGGACGGTGGCGACTGGCAATCGATTACCAACAGCGATTACAACTCGGCCAACTTCAACATCGGCATGACCCTGGCCGCGACCGATAACCTGACGATCGTTCCCAACCTGGCCATCGGCCTGACCGACGACTCGCCTGACTTTTCCTTTAGCCTGAAATTCCCGTACTACTTCTGATCCGGCACACACCATATGCCGGCTTTTTTGGCGGTTTTTTTGTTGATCCTGTAGGCGTGAGGTTTGCCCGCGAAGATCGCTCTTCGCGGGCAAACCTCACTCCGGGCCCGCAATCGCTCAACGTATCTGATGCTTGTGCAACAAACGGTAAAAAGTAGGTCTGGACACGCCCAGCACCTTGGCGGCGTTGCTCAAATTATCGCTGTGGCGGTTAAGTACATCGCATAAGGCCTGGCGCTCTGCCCGGCACTTGTAGTCTTCCAGCGTGCCCATCGGCGCGGCAATGGCGTGCTGGCTGATCAACCCCAGGTCCCGGGCTTCGATCTGCCGTCCTTCGGCCAGAACCAGTCCACGCCGTACCCGGTTGGCTAACTCGCGGACATTGCCCGGCCAGTCGTGCTTGCCCATGGCGATCAGCGCGTCTTCGCTGAAGCTGCGCGGACGACGACCGGTTTCATGGCTGTAGAAATGGGAAAAGTGATTGGCCAACATCGAAAGATCACCATGGCGTTCACGTAGCGGCACGGTGATGACTTGCAGAACGTTCAAGCGGTAGTAAAGATCTTCGCGAAAGCGTTTCTTCTCGATGGCCGCTTCCAGGTCGACGTGCGTTGCCGCCAATACCCGCACATCCACCGGAATAGGATGGTGCCCCCCTACACGCTCAATGTGTTTTTCCTGCAGGAAGCGCAGCAGATTGGCTTGCAGCTCCAAGGGCAAATCACCGATTTCATCGAGAAACAGCGTTCCGCCGTTAGCCGCCTCGATCCGCCCGACCTTGCGCTGATGAGCACCGGTAAAGGCGCCCTTCTCATGACCGAACAGTTCGGACTGGATCAAGTGTTCGGGAATCGCTCCGCAGTTGATCGCCACGAACGGTTTGCTGTGACGCTGGGATTGTCGATGCAGAGTGCGAGCGACCAATTCCTTGCCGGTCCCGCTTTCGCCGCGAATTAGCACGGGGGATTCGGTGGGTGCCAGTTTGCTGAGCAATTTGCGCAGCTCGCGAATCGGTTTACTGTCGCCCAGCAACTCATGTTCAGGCTGATCGATATGCACCGTGCCCTGGCCGCGCAAGCGTGCCATGCCGAACGCTCGGCCCAGGGTGACCTGAACCCGCGAGACATCGAACGGCAAGGTATGGAAGTCAAAAAACCATTCGCAGACGAAGTCCCCGACATTTTGCAATCGCAGGACTTCCTGATTCAGCACTGCAATCCATTCGGTACCGCTACGGGTGATCAATTCCTTGACGGCTTCCGGGCGTTCCAGATGAAATGGCTGCAAGCGCAACAGACCGACATCGCAGGTTCGTTCAGTGGCGTTTTCCAGCGTACAGCTGTCGACATCCCATCCAACGGCGCGTAAACCCGGCAACAAGCGGTGGCAGTCGTCGCAAGGATCCACTACTAAAAGACGTCGTAAGGCAGGCGCTTCAATCATGACTGTTCCTTGACGCCAAATTTAGGAAATATTAGTAAAAACAGTCATTTGGCGGGCTTCGATGTAACACTAGCAAGAATTTGACGCGAGCTTGTATCGATTGCTTATAGGGTTGTTTGCTTATTAGTTATAAGAAACGAGTTGGTTAGTTGCCTAACGGGTTGATCCTTTCATTCAGCTTTCAAAAGCGGCCTGATTACCGATTCAATCAATAAAAGTTAAAATTTCTTTTGATTGTGTGTGACCTAAACACTGGTTACGGACATCAGTACAAGTAACCAGCCGAACGGTAAGCCCAACCGACGGCACATCACTTGTTTGGGCATAGAGAGAGAAGATCCCATGAACGCCCCGCTCCGTATCAACGAAGCACTTTTGATTGCTGACCGCGCATTCCAACCCTTTCAATGCGTGGCCTGGGCTCTACAAGACGGTAGCGAACTAAACCTGGCCATCATTGATCGCACCAACACGCGCATCAGCCGCAAACAAATTCCAAGCAGCGCCTATTCCGATCCAGAGCAACTCGAACACGTGCTGGAAGAGGCCCGTGCCGAATTGAGCCAGGAAGGTTACACATTGCAATCATGGTCCATGCCGCACTAAGTGTTTTCGCGGATTGCCACCCGGCAATCCGCACCCCTTCTTTTAGTTGACGATTTTCTACTGTCAGCTGCGCAATACCCTCCCCTGTTTAACGTCTCACCGCCGGATTACTTGGCAAGCTTTTCAGTGGTTCGAAAAGACACTGTTCTGGCACAAAACGCCCCCTCTGCGGCTCATGAAAACAGTTGTGCGCCGAGTCATTCAGGGATTGAATGTTTTGCTCAGGCAGTCACCCTCCGGGCACCCGGATGAGGACGACTGGCAAGGAGATGCATGCATGTCACCCCAGACTGCTTTTGCCTTACCTGCAACCGTGAATGGCGCCGAACGGCTCGATGCGAGTTTCGCTGGCACGGGCAAGACTCAAGTGTATTTTTCCGGCAGCCTCTCCAGCATGGCCAATGACATTGCGATTGACTCTGTCGGCCGATTGCTGGTGGCGGCAAAGGTCGGTACGCCGGGCGGCTATCGCTTCGGCCTGGCCCGCCTGCTTGCAGAGGGTTCGGCGGATCTGACATTCGGCAAACAAGGCAGCATCAGCGGGCAGTTCGCCCACGGCTTCGAGGCGATGGCCGGCAAGGTGCGGGTGTTGCCCGACGGGCACATTCTGGTGGCCGGCCTGCATTACGAAAATGCTCACCGTACACTGCCTGCCTTGGCGATGTTCGATCAGCAAGGCTGTCCGGTCCAGGGTTTTGGCGACAATGGATGCTGTGTGGTGCGCCTGCCGGGTGATCTTTCCCGGGGCGCTCGCGATGCCTGGTTACCGCGCGGCGTGCCGGGCGCTGAAGCCTGTGATGTCTGCGTACAGGAGGACGGTCGAATCCTGCTGCTGGCCAATCATCACTTCGACCTGGCCGATCACGCCGGCATGCTGATACGACTCAACGCCGACGGTTCGCTGGACGACAGTTTCAACGGCCGTGGTTTCGTCATGGTCCGGCACCTGCTAATGAACACCTGGCTCTGTAGCCTGATGGTGCAGCGCGACGGTCGGATCCTGGTGAGCGGCACAATCAATGTTCCCGAGGAAGGTCTGTTGGCGCGTTATCACCCGGATGGCCAACTGGACGACCGCTTTGCCGTGGATGGTTTCATGACCTTCAAGGTGCGCGAACACAGCGCCCGGGTCTGCCAGATCGTCCAGCATGAAAACGGTGACTTGCATTGCTTTGGCAGCAGTCGCGACCCGATGCTCTGCCTGTCTCTGAAAGTTCACAGTAATGGCCGGCCGGATATTCATTGCAACGGTGGTCAGCCAAAGCTCTTGGGCGTCGGCCGTAGCGACTGCCACTGGACCGCCGCCGGGGTTCAGCCAGACGGGCGAGTGCTGACAGTCGGAGCGACGGTCGGCAGGGTCGAAGACGATCTCGTTTTTGCCCGATACTTACCCAGCGGGCAACCCGATCGCAGTTTTGCCAAGGGCATTGGCTGGTTTCGTACACGCCTGGGTCACGGTCCGCATACGGCCACTTCATTGGCCATTCAGGCCGACGGTCGCATTGTCATCGGCGGCTATTCACTGGACGGAAACTGCCGTGCGATCGTCGCGCGTTATCAGTGTTAGGCCAACGTCATTCCGCACTTGATCTTCTGTTGCTCTTACGGCAACTTGCGCGCTTCTTAATACAAGGAGTAGCCGATGTCCGGTTCAATGGCTCAGGCTTTCGCGCATAACTTTCTCGGACACTCACCTCGTTGGTACAAGACGAGCATTATCGGCTTCCTGATTCTCAACGCGGTGGTGTTGTGGACGGTCGGGCCGGTAGCGGCCGGCTGGTTATTGGTGGTGGAGTTTATTTTCACCCTGGCCATGGCGCTCAAATGTTACCCATTGATGCCCGGCGGGTTGTTACTGGTCGAAGCATTGCTGCTGAAAATGACCACGCCCCAGGCACTCTATGATGAGCTGGTCCACAACTTCCCGGTGATCTTGCTGCTGATGTTCATGGTGGCGGGCATCTATTTCATGAAAGACCTGCTGCTGTTTCTCTTCTCGCGCTTGTTGTTGGAAGTTCGCTCCAAGGCGCTACTGGCTTTGATGTTCTGTTTCCTTTCCGCGTTTCTGTCGGCATTTCTCGATGCGTTGACCGTGACGGCGGTGATCATCAGTGCGGCGGTGGGTTTCTATTCGGTGTATCACCGTGTCGCCTCGGGCGGCGATCCGCGTCAGGACAGCGAAATCAGCGATGACCGGCACTTGCCCACGCTCCATCATGCCGACCTCGAACAGTTTCGCGCCTTCCTGCGCAGCCTGCTGATGCACGGCGCTGTCGGCACTGCGTTGGGCGGTGTGTGCACCCTGGTTGGCGAGCCGCAGAACCTGTTGATCGGCCATGAAATGGGTTGGCACTTCGCCGAATTCTTTTTGAAGGTCGCACCGGTGTCGTTGCCGGTACTGGCAGCCGGTCTGGTGACCTGCGTGCTGCTGGAGAAACTGCGCTGGTTCGGTTATGGCACGCTGCTGCCGGACAATGTACGTGCGGTACTGGCCAACTACGCCGCCGAAGACAACGCCGCACGCACTGCACGTCAGCGCGCTGCGTTGCTGGTGCAGGGCGCGGCAGCGTTGATTCTGATTGTCGGGCTGGCGTTTCACGTGGCCGAAGTCGGCTTGATCGGTTTGATGGTGATCGTGCTGATCACCGCGTTCACCGGCATCACCGATGAACATCGCATCGGCAATGCCTTCAGGGATGCCATGCCGTTCACCGCGCTGCTGGTGGTGTTTTTTGCGGTGGTGGCGGTGATTCAGGATCAGAAATTATTCGCTCCGGTGCTTCATTGGGTGCTGGCCCTTCCGATCGATCAACAGCCAGGCATGTTGTTTATTGCCAATGGCTTGCTGTCGGCCATTAGCGACAATGTGTTCGTGGCGACCATTTACATTACGGAAGTGAAACAGGCTTTCCTCGCCGGCCAAATGAGCCGCGAACAATTTGAAATCCTGGCGATTGCGATCAATACCGGCACCAACCTGCCGAGCGTGGCGACGCCTAATGGTCAGGCGGCGTTCCTGTTCCTGCTGACCTCGGCGATTGCCCCGCTGATTCGCCTGTCGTACGGGCGGATGGTATGGATGGCGCTGCCTTACACCGTGGTGATGGGCGTGTTGGGATGGTATGCGGTGAGTTACTGGCTGTAACACCGCAATATTCCATGTAGGAGCTGTCGAGTGAAACGAGGCTGCGATCTTTTGATTTTCATGTTTAAAGACAAGATCAAAAGATCGCAGCCTCGTTTCACTCGACAGCTCCTACAGTTCCTACAGTTCCTACAGCTCCCACAGTTCCCACAGTTCCTACAGAAAACGGATGGGCTGTTGCGTTATCTCGCTCATCCGACGCTGTGCCAGACGCGACCATCGCGGGTGAGCAGCTCGTCAGCAGACTTGGGTCCGTCTTCGCCGGCCGCGTAGTTCTCCACCCTCGCGTCCTGCTGCCAGGCGTCGAGGAATGGCTGTACGGCGCGCCAGCCGTTCTCGATGTTGTCGGCGCGCTGGAAGAGCGTCTGATCGCCGGTCAGGCAGTCGTAGATCAGCGTTTCATAGCCGGTCGACGGCTGCATCTGGAAAAAATCCTTGTAGGCAAAACCCAGCTCGATGTTGGCCATGTTCAACGCCGGCCCCGGCCGCTTGGCCAGCAGATCGAACCACATGCCTTCGTTGGGTTGAATCTGGATCCGCAGGTAAGTCGGCTGCAACTCATCGACCTCGGTGTCGCGGAACTGCGCATACGGCGCCGGCTTGAAGCAAATGACAATCTCGGTGTCGCGCGCGCTCATGCGTTTGCCGGTGCGCAAATAGAACGGCACGCCAACCCAGCGCCAGTTGTCGATCATGACTTTGAGCGCGACATAGGTTTCGGTCGTGCTGTCGGGCGCCACGTTGGTTTCCTGGCGATAACCGGGCACTGGCTCGCCATTGATCTCGCCGGCTGTGTACTGGCCGCGTACCGAGTTGGCTCGCGCTTCCTCGGCCGACCAGGGGCGGATTGCACCGACGACTTTGGCTTTTTCGCCGCGTACCGCATCGGCGCCAAAAGCGGCCGGGGGTTCCATGGCCACCATCGCCAATAATTGGAACAGGTGATTGGGCACCATGTCGCGCAGGGCGCCGGTGACCTCATAAAAACTGCCACGGGTTTCCACGCCGACGGTTTCGGCGGCGGTGATTTGCACGTGGTCGATGTAATGATTGTTCCAGAAGGCTTCGAACAGGCTGTTGGAGAACCGGCTGACCAGAATGTTCTGCACGGTTTCCTTGCCCAGATAGTGATCGATCCGGTAGATCTGCTTTTCCGTCATCACTTTGAGCAGGCACGCGTTCAGGGCTTCTGCGGTAGGCAGATCGGAGCCGAAAGGTTTTTCGATTACCACCCTTCTGAAGGCGTCGGGGGTTTCTTGCAGCAATCCGGCAGCCCCCAGACGCCGCACCACTTCGCTGAAAAAGCGTGGCGCGGTGGCCAGGTAGAAAATCGCATTGCCCGTGCCGCTGGCAGCAATTTTCGCCGCCAGCGCTTCGTAGATGCGTTCGTCAAGGAAGTCGCCCTGCACGTAGCTGATGTGCTTGGCCAGTTTGGCCCACAACGCCGGATCAAGGGCTAGACCGCCCTCGCCGACCTTGGCCGCCCCTTCCGCCCGAATGAAATCTTCGAGTTTCTTAGCGAAGGCTTCGTCACTGATAGCGTTGTGATCAACGCCGATGATCCGCAGTCCATTTCCCAGCAAACCGTCGCGACTCAGGTTGTACAGCGCCGGCATCAGCAAGCGCTTGACCAGATCACCATGGGCACCGAACAGAAACAGCGTGGTAGGCGGTGCGGGTTCTGCCTTGGATTTCCTGCGGATCACATGGCTCATTTTTTCGGGGTCTCCACATGGCCGCCGAAGCCGAAGCGCTGGGCCGAGAGAATTTTGTCACCAAAGGTGCCTTGCCCGCGCGAACGGTAGCGCGAGAACAGCGAGTTCGACAGCACCGGTACAGGCACCGATTGCTCCATCGCGGCTTCGATGGTCCAGCGACCTTCACCGCTGTCAGCCACTGAGCCGGAATAGCCCTCGAGTTTCGGGTCGCTGGCCAGTGCATCGGCGGTCAAGTCGAGCAGCCATGACGACACCACGCTGCCACGACGCCAGACCTCGGCGATGTCGGCGACGTTCAGGTCGAAACGCTGATCTTCCGGCAGGTTGGTGCTGGCTTTGGTCTTGAGGATGTCAAAGCCTTCGGCGAAGGCCTGCATCATTCCGTATTCGATGCCGTTGTGAATCATTTTCACGAAATGGCCAGAACCGGCGGGGCCTGCATGGATGTAACCGCGCTCGGCGCGATCGTCCTCGGACTGGCGATCCTTGGTGCGCGGAATGTCGCCCATGCCCGGGGCCAGCGTTTCGAACAGCGGGTCAAGACGCTTAACGGTGTCGGCATCGCCACCGATCATCATGCAGTAACCACGCTCCAGGCCCCAGACGCCGCCGGAGGTGCCGACGTCAATGTAGTGCAGGCCTTTTTCCGACAGGGTTTTGGCCCGGCGGATGTCATCTTTATAGAAGGTGTTGCCGCCGTCGATGATGGTATCGCCCGCTTCAAGCAAGGTACTCAGGGTGTCGATGGTGTCTTCGGTCGGTGCGCCGGCGGGCAGCATGACCCACACCGCGCGTGGTTTGGCCAGACCTGCGACCAGGGCTGGCAAGTCGGCAACACCGGTGGCGCCTTCTTCAGCCAGGGTGTCGACAAAGGCGCTATTGCGGTCGTAAACAACGGTGGTATGTCCGTTGAGCATCAGGCGCCGCGCAATATTACCGCCCATGCGGCCCAGTCCAATAATCCCGAGTTGCATGTACTGATGCTCCCTACTACAAATAAAGTGTGTCAAAGGTTATAGCCCAACGCGACTCATTCGAGTTAGTCCAGCGTATGGGGATGAAGTTTCCGGGCATTGTGCCCGATCCAGACTGATAACGTCGGGAATCGTATCGAAGACACAACGACCATGAAAAATAAAAAAGTTCCCTTCAGGGGCAAAAGAAATCAAAATTGGCGCCGATAGTAAGTAAGCACCCGAAATCGGGAGCGAACTTACAGTTGAGACAGCCATTTGCGAGGTGAGCAATGGGCACCGTACACACAGCACTGCCAGCACAAACCCTTTACGTCACGATCCGCCGCGATGAACTGCGCCAGTTGAAAGACGAGCGCGACCAGTTGAAACGGGAAGTCGCGCAATTGCGCCTGCTGACCCAAGGTAATCAGGCTCAGCCCTTGCCTGTCACCCAGCGTGCTCCCCACGCCTGACCCCCTCGTTTGAATCGGAAGCAGCCACTGCTGTTTCCGACCCGCTGTAAACCTGCCAGCTTCCGGCCAACTCACAAAGTTTTCACACCTTCTTGTCGATACTCCGGCTCTTTGTGGCCGCGCGGTATCCGCGCGGCATTCGTTCGTCTGCGACAGGGAAAGTGCCGACGGCCGAAGTAACTATCAGGCTGGAGTGCTGAATGGCTTTGTTTAAACGCAGCGAAACGTCTGCGAAAGGTTTTGATTGGACAGGATTTCTCTGGTTATTTCTGTTCTTCTGGTATTTTTCGGGCATTACCCAACTACTGATCCAACTGACGGGCACCTCTGGTTTTGCCGGGTTCCGCCAGGCCTTTGTGATGAGCGCCATCTGGCTGGCGCCGATGCTGCTATTTCCCAGGCAAACACGCGTGATGGCTGCGCTGATCGGCGTGGTGCTGTGGGCCTGTTCGATGGCAAGCCTCGGCTATTTCTTCATCTATCAGCAGGAGTTTTCCCAGAGCGTCATCTTCATCATGTTCGAATCGAACGTGTCTGAAGCCGGCGAGTACATGACCCAGTATTTTGCCTGGTGGATGGTGGCGGCATTCCTCGCCCACACCGCGTTCGCGTACTTCCTCTGGACCCGCTTGCGTCCGGTATACCTGCCACGTGGCCAGGCTCTGGTCGCGGCGACAGCGATTCTACTGGCGGTGGTCGGTTACCCGATGATCAAGCATACGTTGCGCGCCGGTAGTCTGGCGGGCGGCTTCGAGAAGTTCGAAACCCGTATCGAGCCCGCGGTGCCATGGCAAATGGCCGTGGCCTATCACCGTTACCTCGACACGTTGGCCGGCATGCAAGCCATGCTCGACAGCGCCAGCAAAATTCCACCGCTCAAGAACCTCACCGATTCGATGGCCAATCAGCCGGCGACCTTGGTGCTGGTGATCGGCGAATCCACCAACCGTCAGCGCATGAGCCTGTACGGCTATCCTCGGCAGACCACCCCGGAACTGGACAAGCTGAAGGATCAACTGGCGGTTTTCGATAACGTCATTACCCCGCGCCCCTACACCATCGAAGCGTTGCAGCAGGTGCTGACGTTCGCCGACGAAGAAAACCCCGACCTCTACCTGTCCACACCGTCGGTGGTGAGCATGATGAAGCAGGCGGGTTACAAGACCTTCTGGATCACCAACCAGCAGACCATGACCAAGCGCAACACCATGCTCACGACCTTCTCCCAACAGGCTGACGAGCAGGTTTACCTGAACAACAACCGCAACCAGAACGCCGCCCAGTACGATGGCGACGTGATCGAGCCGTTCAACAAGGCGCTGGCCGATGCGGCACCACGCAAGCTGATCGTTGTGCATTTGCTCGGCACACACATGAGCTACCAGTACCGTTACCCGCCGACCTTCAACAAGTTCACTGACCGCAAAGGTGTTCCGGACGGCGTGCGTGACGATCAGGTGCCGACGTACAACAGCTATGACAATGCGGTGCTGTACAACGACTTCGTGGTGTCGAGCCTGATCAAGGATTACGCCAAGTCTGATCCGAACGGCTTTCTGCTGTACCTCTCTGACCATGGCGAAGACGTCTTCGACTCCGTTGGCCATAAAACCCTGGGCCGCAACGAGAGCAAACCGACGGCACCGATGTACACCATTCCATTCATGGCCTGGGCTTCGCCGAAATGGCGCGAAACCCATGACTGGAGTTTTGCTGGCGACCTGAGCCGGCCCTACAGCAGCTCTCAGTTGATTCACACTTGGGCGGATCTGGCAGGCCTGAGTTTCGATGAACTGGACCGTAGCAAAAGCCTGGTCAGCGACAGCTTCAAGCCTCGGCCATTGATGATCGGCGATCCTTATGCACGTAAGCAGCGACCGTTGATCGATTTCAGCCTGATGAAGCCCAAGGGCGCGCCTGTCTCGCCGGCAGTCGTTCAGCAGTAATTGCACATGTGGGAGCGGGCTTGCGTGGCGAGGGAGCTTGCTCCCGCTCGACTGCGAAGCAGTCGTAAACCCTTCATATGCGGTTTAATTTTGAAATGCAGGGGTCGCTGCGCGACCCAACGGGAGCAAGCTCCCTCGCCACAAAAGCCCCATTCCACAACAAGCTCGCTCCCAAAATGGACTGCGAATTAAAGCGCTTTGATCCAGAACAGCATCCGCCCGTGCGCCGGGTCGAACATGCCTGGCGAGAAACCGAATTTGCCATAGGACGCTTGAGCCACTGCGTTACCTTCCAGTACTTCCAGGGTGATTTTGCAGCAGCCGCGCTGGCGTGCGATGTCTTCGACTTTGTGCAGCATCTTCTGGCTCAGTCCCAACCCGCGAAACTTCGACACCACCGCCACATCGTGCACGTTGACCAAAGGCCGGCAGGCGAAGGTCGAAAAACCTTCGAAGCAGTTGACCAACCCTGCCGGTTCGCCGCCGACAAATGCCAGTACGCTGAAGGCATGGGGACGTTTGGCCAGTTCCCCCGGCAGTTGTCGCAATCTATCGGCGGGTAACGGGTGTCCGCCGCCCATCGGGTCTTCGGCATAGTGATTCAATACAAGACAAATCGCCTCGGCATGCACCGGGTTGGTGTAGCTGGCCTGAAGCACAAGAATTTCTGCGGATTCCATTTCCACCCTCAATCACACAAGTTGCCCCAGCCCGCTTCTTGCGCGCTGAAAGGTCCAGCGACCTTATCGCGAGTGCCGGGGTGCCGACAACCGGATCTTGTTGTGATCGTTCGCTCTCAAACGCCCCAGATCAATGCCTCGGTCCATCCCAACTCGGCAAAATCCTCAGCCCTCAGTTTTGCCTCACCGGCACAGAAAAACTCGTCCAGTTGCGGCGGCTTGACCGAGGTGCCACTGAGCATCGCGTGAACCTGCCCGCGATGATGAATCTGATGCTCGAACAAATGGGACAGCATGCGCAAACGGCTGTCATGTTGCGGGATGTCGCGCGCGATGGTCACGAGCCGTCCGAGGTCTGCGTCGCGCAATTGCTCGCAGTAGGCAATCAGTCGACGGTCCACAAGCGCTTGTTCGCGCTTGAGATCGGCACCGTGGGTGAACGGTTCATCTTCGTTGAAAAAGACGTAGCAATCGGGATGCGGTTCGTCACCGCGCAACTCCCGCTCCAGTGCGTCCACATAAAACCAGTCGCAGGTCAGGATGTGATTGAGGGTCGCGCTGAGGCTGGGAAAGAAACTGACTCGCGGCGCCGCCAGTTCGGCCGGGCTTAGTTGAAGCCAGGCCTTGGCCAGTCGATGATTGGCCCAAGCGTTCTGATAGGCCATGGTCAGCAAATGGTGGGACAAGGGCTGATTCATGTTCGCTCCTCCCGGATATCAAACCTCGGCGAAACGTTGTAGCTGCATTTCCTGAAGACGGCTAAGGGTGCGGCGAAACGGAAACTCCAGATAGCCCTCGGTGTAGAGCGCCTCCATCGGCACCTGCGCCTCGAGGTATAGCGGTACTTTGCGGTCGTAGCATTCGTCCACCAGGGCGATGAATCGGCGTACGCCGTCGTCATGTACCGACAACTGCGGCAACTCCCGATCACCCGCCATCACCCGTTCGACGCCGTCCTCAGTGCCGCGCGCAATGCGCCCTTCGCGCTTTTGCGCGCTGAGGTTGGGCACGTCACTCAACAGAATAGCGCTTAAGGTGTCGCACAGGGCCATGAAATCCATCGCGGCAAATGGCTGCTCGCAGAGTTCGGAATATCGGCACCAGAGCACCGTTTGACTGGCCTGCATGACATTGACCGAACGGTAGCCGATCTTCACCGGATCGCCGGACAGCGACTGGCCGACGGTCAAGGCTTTGAACACCTCGCTCAGCGCGCCGGGCTGACCCGGTACGTTCACCCAGTAACGCTGCAGACCGGCGCCCGGGTGCAAGCGATGATCTTCCCCGCCATCCACCGCTATGACCTGCATGTGTTGCTTGATTGCAGCAATAGCCGGCACGAACCGATCGCGATTGAAGCCATCCGCGTACAACTGATCCGGCGGTTGATTGGAGGTGCAGACCACCACCACGCCCTGCTCGAACATCACCTGAAACAAACGTCCAAGAATGATCGCGTCACCGATGTCGTTGACGAACAATTCATCGAAACACAGCACGCGCACTTCCTGGCTCAACTCGCGGGCCAGCGCTTTCAATGGATCGGCGGTGCCGGTCAATTGAAAGGAACGCTGATGCACCCAGCCCATGAAATGATGAAAGTGCTGACGCCGGGCCGGGACGCGCAGGTTTTGGTAGAACTGATCCATCAACCAGGTCTTGCCCCGCCCGACCGGCCCCCATAGGTATACACCGGTGACGGGCGCGCGGTCTTCATGCAAGGCTTCATGGCATTTTTGCAACGCCCACACAGCATGTTCCTGAGCCTCGTCCTGGACGAAGCCCTTCAGTTCGATGGCGTGTTGCCAGGCGCTTAAGGGAGAGTCGACATTCATGCGCGGCAGTATAGGTAAAACGCAATCCATGTGGGAGCGGGCTTTTTGTGGCGAGGGGGCTTGCCCCCGTTGGGGTGCGAAGCGCCCCCGGCATTTCAAAGTTAAACCGCATGTAAAGGATTTACGGCTGCTTCGCAGCCGAACGGGGGCAAGCCCCCTCGCCACAACAAGCCATCTCACCACATAAGCCCGCTCCCACAGGTTCCGCGCCGCGACACAACACCGGGTTACAGCGAGATGTCCAGCCGGGCGATCTTGCCCTGTTCATTGAGGCGGAACATGTAGCGCAATTCCAGCGGGCTACCGGGAAACGTGCCGGAGATCAGGTTGTGCACCAGTACTTTGCCGGTGCGCATCTGAACGTCGAGCACCTCGACCCGCGGCTGATAACGTTGTGCGGTGTCTTGCATCCATTGGGCGATGGCTTGTGTGCCGACCCGATGCTGCCCCTCATCGAACACATTGGCATCCTCAGCGAAAAAACTGGCAACCCTCGATGTGTCGCAAGCATTGGCAGCGGCAATGTAGGCGGCAATGGCGGGGGCCAGTGAAGAGGCTGGATTGGACATGTTTACGGCTCCTTGTGAGTTGATTCTGGAGCCATGCTAAAACAAGCCTGTGTCAATTCTTGTCAGGAGTGAAACGCCCTGCTTCGTCCAGTTGCATCTGCTTGCGCCAGGTGCGCAACAGGTCACTGCGCCGCCCCGGATAGCGCTCACCCTGCTCGCTGGCGGCGGAGATCCGGTCGGTGCGAAAGGTGCGATAGGCACTGCGCAATTCACACCAGGCGACGATAATCCGCACCTCGTTGAGAAAGCCCAGGGCCAGTGGCCAGATCAGCCGCTGACTCGGCACCTGATTGGCGTCCGCGTAGTCGATGTGCAGCTTGGCCTGATCGCGGATGGCTTGGCGAAACACATTCAAAGGCACGGCATTTTGCGGATAGCCATAACCCGGCGGCCCCGGCAGCATCGTCGGGTTGCGCAAGGCCTCCTGGGCGACGGGATCGAGTACCGCGGCGATTTTGGCCAGGGCATCGGCCGCGGCTTTGCTCAAGACCTCATCGCCACGCTGATCCACGTAGCGCAACCCGAGCACGATGGCCTCGGTCTCATCGGCATTGAGCATCAAGGGCGGCAGAAACAGGCCGCTGCGCAATACATAGCCGATCCCCGCCTCGCCAAAAATCGGCGCGCCGAGCGCGGTGAGTTCCGCGATGTCGCGGTACAGCGTGCGTTCGGAAATCTCCAGTTCGCTGGCCAATGTCGCCGCCGTCACTGGACGACTCTTGCCCCGCAGCACTTGTAACAAGGTCAGTAAACGACTGGTTCGCGACACGGTCGGCAGGCTCTTTCCTGAAAAGTCGTCGCAGATTAGCAGAGGCTGTTGTCAGAAACTGGCAGGAGCGACAAGACCATCGCTTGATGGCCTGGCACAGATCAAATGTGGGAGCGGGCTTGCTCGCGAAGACGGCTTAACATTCAACACTTCTGGTGGCTGACACTCCGCTTTCGCGAGCAAGCCCGCTCCCACATTGGCTTGTGTGTTACCGATCGACCTTGTGCCTGGCCGCATACAAACACAGCATCTCCATGGCCAATGTCGCCGCTGCCAGTGAGGTAATGTCCGCGCTGTCGTAGGCCGGCGCCACTTCCACCACGTCCATCCCCACCAGGTTGATCCCGCGCAACCCGCCGAGAATTTCCAGCGCCTGCACTGTGCTCAAGCCGCCACACACCGGCGTTCCGGTGCCCGGCGCGAAGGCCGGGTCGAGGCAGTCGATGTCGAAGGTCAGGTACACCGGATGATCACCAACCCGCGCACGAATCGCCTCGACGATTGCCTCGCACCCTTGCCGATGCACCTGCCGCGCATCCAGCACCTGAAAGCCCTGATGATCGTCATTGGTGGTGCGCAACCCGATCTGCACCGAGCGCGACGGATCCACCCACCCTTCTTTGGCAGCATGCCAGAACATCGTGCCGTGATCGACACGCTTGCCCTCCTCATCCGGCCAGGTGTCGCTATGGGCGTCGAAGTGAATCAATGACAACGGGCCATGCTGACGGGCATGGGCCTTGAGCAGCGGATAACTGATGAAGTGATCGCCGCCGAAGGTCAGCATCGCGCAACCGCCGCTCAGGATGCGCTCGGCGTGGGCTTCGATGCTGTCCGGCACCGACTGCGGCGTGCCGTAATCGAAGGCGCAATCACCATAGTCAATCACCGCCAAGTGATCGAACGGGTCGAACGTCCACGGCCAATGACGTTCCCAGGCGATCCCGGTGGATGCCGCCCGAATGCCGCGCGGTCCGAAACGCGCACCGGGACGGTTGCTGGTGGCAGTGTCGAACGGCACGCCGCTGACCACCACGTCGACGCCACGCAAGTCGCGACTGTACCGGCGGCGCATGAAACTGGTGATACCGGCGTAGGTGCTTTCGGCGGCAGTCCCGTAAAGACTGTCGCGGGTCATGGCCTGATCGTTCTGTGCAGGGACGTCCATGGTCTATTCCTTGTTATTGGCTTATTGGCGGCTACGGAAAGTGGTCCACAAGCGAGTGCGCTGACGCATGTCCTTGAGGCTCATGCTGCGGTCGGCGTACAGCCGCTCACGCACCTCGCTCTGCGGGTAGATGTCGGGATCGCTGCGCACCGCCTCATCCACCAACGGCGTCGCCGCCCGATTGGCCGTGGCGAAGAACAGCGTATTGGTCAGCGCGGCGACAGATTCGGGACGCAACATGAACTCGATGAAGGCCCGGGCGGCTTCGGGGTGCGGCGCGTCCTTGGGAATCGCCAGGTTGTCCTGCCACACCAGCGTGCCCTCCCGCGGAATGCGGTAGGCCACTTCGAACGGCTTGTTGGCCTTGCGCGCCTGGTCGGCGGCCATGCTCGCGTCACCGTTGTAGGTCAATGCCAGGCAGACGCTACCATTGGCCAGATCGTTGATCTGCCGCCCGGTGGCGACGTACAGCACCGACGGCTGTAACTGACGCAACAGTGCATCGGCGGCTGTCAGATCAGCCTTGTCGGTGCTGTAGGGATCTTTACCCAGATAGTGCAGCGCCAGGCCGATCACCTCTTGTGGCGAATCGAGAATCGCAATGCCGCAATCTTTCAGTTTGCTGGCGTATTCAGGTTTGAACAGCAGGTCCAGGCTGTTGAGCGGTGCGTTGGGCAAGCGCTGTTGCACGGCTTCGACATTCATCCCCAACCCGAGCGTGCCCCAGGTGTAAGGCACGCCATACCGGTTGCCGGGGTCGACCGCCGCCAGTTTTTCCAGCATGTCCGGGTCAAGGTTGGCGTAACCCTTGAGGCCATCGCGAGGAATTTCCTGCAGCGCACCCGCCGCCAGCCCTCGGGCCAGAACGCTGGACGACGGCACCACCACGTCGTAGCCGCTGCCGCCGGTGAGCAGCTTGGTTTCCAGCACTTCCGGCGCATCGAACGTGTCGTAGCGCACACGGATGCCGGTTTCCTTTTCGAACCGTTGCAAGGTCTCGGGCGCGACATAATCGGCCCAGCTATAGAGATTGAGGACTTTTTCCTCTGCCTGGGCCGGCACGGCCATGGCGAGGAACAGTGCGGGTAAACACAGTTTGAAGAGTGCAGCCATGACAAACACCTGACCGGAGGAAGTGGTTGCAGAATGCGTCGTCGGTTACATTGGAAAAATACCAAGTTAGTTATCCTGACTTTATTGCGGAGTAATGTTTGATGCTCGGTCAACTTCATGACCTCGACCTGCACCTGCTCCGCCTGTTTGTCAGCGTGGTGGAATGCGGTGGTTTCAGCGCGGCTCAGGGGGAGTTGGGGCTGAGTCAGTCAAGCATCAGCCAGCAGATGGCCAGGCTCGAAACCCGGCTTGGTTATCGGCTGTGCAGTCGCGGCAAGGGCGGGTTCAAAATCACCCCCAAGGGCGAACAGCTGCTCCTTGCCATTCGCGCCTTGTTCGAGTCGATTGAAGCGTTCCGTCATCAATCCAACGGCGTGGCCGGACGCTTGATCGGCGAAGTGCGCCTGGGCTTGTCCGAAGCACTTGATCAGTCAGTGCTGCGACGGGTTGCCGAGGCGATCCGGCGCTTTCGCGAACGGGATGAATCGGTGCGTATCGAGTTGATCAGCGCCATGCCCGGCGAAATGGAGCGGCTGTTGCTGCAACAACGGCTGGACCTGGCGATCGGCTATTTCTCGCAGGCGCAAAGCGCTTTTGACTACCGCGAACTGTTCACTGAAACCCAGCACCTGTATTGCGCCCCGGGGCATCCGCTGTTCACCGATGAGGCACCTGATGATCAAGCACTTCAGGCCTGCGACCGGGTCGATCACCCCTACCGCTTCCTGCGCAGCGACGAGCCATTTCAGGGGAAGAGGTGTTCGGCCCGCTCCGAGCAGGTCGAAGGCACCCTCGCCTTTATTCTTTCCGGCAAGCACGTTGGCTACCTGCCTGATCACTTCGCCCGTAGCTGGGAAAGCAAAGGGTTGCTGCGCCCCGTGCGCCAGGGCGATATGAGTTTTGAGGTGGCGTTCCATCTGGCCCGCCATCGTGCGCAGGTGCCAGGGGATGCGCAAAAAGCTTTTGAAGAGGATCTGCTTGCGGCGTTTGCTTGAAGATCAAAAGATCGCAGCCTCGTTGCACTCGACAGCTCCTACAGGGTAAACCTATGCAGGAGCTGCCGAAGGCTGCGATCTTTTGAACTTGCTCGGCCCTTTTTCTTTACGAGAACCTGTCCATGCGCAGATTGTTCGCCCTGTCTCTGTCTCTCCTGCTGCTCTCCCTGAGCGCCTGCGCCCTGTTCCCCCAACACGATCCGCTGAACATCAATGTGGTCGGTATCGAGCCGCTGCCAAGCCAGGAACTGGAAGTGCGTTTCGCGGTAAAACTGCGCGTGCAGAACCCCAATGAAACAGCGATCGACTACAACGGCGTAGCCCTGGATCTGGAGGTGAACGGTCAATCCCTCGCCTCCGGTGTCAGCGACCAGTCGGGCTCGATCCCGCGTTTTTCCGAGGCGGTGATTGTGGTGCCGGTGAGCGTTTCGGCTTTCTCGGTGCTGCGTCAGACCCTCGGGCTGGGTCAGACGCAGACACTGAACAATCTGCCTTACGTGCTTCGGGGCAAACTGGCTGGCGGCGTGTTCGGCACAATGCGTTTCGTTGATCGCGGCAAACTCCGCCTGCCGGGGCAAACTACCGACACGTGGTAATGCTCACGGCTCGGTTTGCGGCTTAACCGGATCGATTACCTGGGTCACACAATGTTTGAGGCCTTCTACATGCCAGTTGGCCCACAGCCGACTTTGGTCGGTGCTGTCTTCATCCGGCTCTATCGCCAACCAGTTTCGAGCGGCAATCAGGTAACGTCCTCGCGAACCGATAGGCAACATGGTTCCGGTGATGCCGTAGTCGATCTGTTCCTGATGTTTGCCAATGGACTCCAGAAACTGCACTGCCAGCACCGGCGGTGCAGGATGCACGACCCCGGTCGAAATCAATTGGTAGATCAATCCCGAACCATCGTAGCGATGCCGGGATAACGTCGATTCGATCACGCAGGCCCCCGCCACATGTACATCACCGGACACCAGCGTGACCTTGCATGACTCGGCATGGGCGTAATCCAGCAGTCGCATGATCAACCGCTTGCGTTCGTCCCGGTGGGGCAGGCTTCGCCAATGGTCGCGCAAATCGTCCTCGAGCTCCTGTTGCCCCGAAATCAGGTCCAGCGCCTTTTCCGCCGCCTGTAAATCGAGGTAACCCACGGGAATACTCGACATTAGCAGCAAGTGCTTATGCCCCTTGGCCTTCCCCAGCCAGGCATAAATCGCATCCCAACTGACGGGCGAAATGATCCGGGTTCGCCGGGCCGGCGCAGTCGTCAGATCCGGCGCACGTTCGCTGCGCAAGTCGGGAACCAGCAATGCCAATTCACCCAGGCCGGTAAACCCCAGGTGAAAGCCGTCAGCGGTATCGGGAATCGCACAAGGGTGGGTATCAGCGGACGGTTTGAGGTGAGGATGAGTCTGGATCAGTTGCTGCTGGAAAATTCTGAAATAGCGCTTGGCCGTGGCAAACAGCCCCTGGAACACCGGGCTTGAATGCAATATCTCATCGTAGGAACCCCAGCCATCAATGATGTCATGGTCATCCCACATCATCACCGTCGGCACGGCGCTGAGCAGCTTCGCGACCTCAGGCTGCTTCCAGCGCTCCAGGTAGAGCCTGGCGAAGAACTTGTCCAGATCGGCTTCGATCACTTTGCTGTAGACCGCCTTTCGACGCTCGGCGAAGGGTTTGGCAAACCATGATTTCATCGACGACAGATTGCTGCGCATCTCGTCGCTGTAAACCTGATCGCCCCCCATCAACAACAGGTGATAGGGCTTGCTTTGATGAGCCCCCCACATGTGCTCCCAGCGCTCATGGTTTCTGTCCACCTTCTCCATGTCCTTGGGGTTCGAAAAGCCGTTGCATGACACATAGGCCAGGCGCGGTGACTGGCCCTCGGCCGGAACGACGAAATTGGCCTGCGCACCGTCTATCTTGATCGTGTATGTGCTGGCAACCGCCTGGTCTTGCAGCGCTTTGAAATCGATGCGCCAGACGCGGAACTGAGGACTGAGCAACGGGATATCGGCGATGGCCAACGGTTTGCCGCCAGTGACACCGCCGGGTACTTTTACGCTGGGTGATGACGCGCCCAAGGGCAAAACCACTAAAGCCGACACGTTATAGACATTACTGTTGACGCCACGAAATTGCAGAATCGGGCCGAGTAACAAACTCATGGACAGTCCATCCGTTGACAGGGTGTGAACGCCTAGAGACTAGACGACAATCGCGCGCCCGCAGGTTTACGCATTGAACCGCACGCCCGATTTGGCCCGCTCATCCACCGTCAATTCAAATATGTCCGGGCGCGCGTAGTGCCCGACCACGTCGTAGTCGTAACGGGCGCGGATCAAGTCGTCGGTGTCGATTTCGGCAGTCAGCAAACCCGCCTCGTCACGCAGCGGCCCGGCGAGAATGTCGCCCATGGGCCCGACAATTACGCTGCCGCCGGCAATCAACGGGCGCTGCGCCGGCCAATTGGCGATGTCCACGCCCAAGGCTTGCGGTGAGTCCTGAACCTGACAGGCGCTGACCACAAAGCAGCGTCCTTCATGGGCGATGTGACGCATGCTCACCTGCCACATTTCCCGCTCGTCCACGGTCGGCGCACACCAGACCTCCACGCCTTTGGCGTACATCGTGGTGCGCAGCAGCGGCATCATGTTTTCCCAGCACACCACGGCGCCGATTCGCCCGACCTGGCTGTCGATCACCGGCAAGGTCGAGCCATCGCCCTTGCCCCAGATCAGCCGTTCGGTGCCGGTGGGCATCAATTTGCGGTGCTTGGCGATCAGCCCGGCCTGCGGATCGAAATACAACGCGGTGCAATATAAGGTGCTGCCTGCGCGCTCGATCACGCCGATCACCAGATTGGCGCCCGTGCGTGAGGCCAATCCGGCCAAGGCTTCAGTCTCGGCACCGGGCACATCGATGGCGTTGGCAAAATATCGGGCAAACGCTTCACGACCTTCCGGCAGTCGATAGCCGAGTTGCGTACCGAAGCTCTCACCTTTTGGGTATCCGCCGAGCAATGCCTCCGGCATGACCACCAGTGCGGCACCAGATTCGATAATGGCGGTTTCCCGGGAGAGGATTTGATCGAGGGTTTCAGCCTTGCCGCCGGGCAAGGCGCCGATTTGCAGCGCAGCAACAATGGACTTGGGCATCGCGATGACTCCGTCAGTAATGAGGTGTTGCTCATTGTCCGGCGCCACAGGATCATGAATAAAGCCCGACTCACTGCTGAATGATATGAACCAAATGAATATCGCCACCGTCGATCTCAATCTGCTCAAAGTCTTCGAAGCCCTGCATGAGGAGTCCAGCGCCAGCCGTGCCGCATTACGTCTGGGCGTGACGCAGTCGGCGGTCAGCGCGGCGTTGCGTCGATTGCGCGAGGTGTATGGCGATCAGCTGTTCGTGCGTACCGGTCGAGGTCTTGCGCCGACGCTCAAGGCCAATCAGTTGAAACCGGTGGTCAGCGATGCGCTGAACAAATGCCGCCAGAGCCTGGCGATGGTCGATCCGGCTGCGCATCAATATGACGGACGTTCGGTAATGGTGGGTTTGTCGGATGATTTCGAAATCGCCTACGGGCGGCGATTGATTGACGAGATCGCGGACCGTGCGCCGAAACTGCGGCTGATCTTTCGTCAGACCCACAGCCAGATCGTCGCCCGGGCCTTGATGGAACGCAGCATCGATCTGGCGATTACGGCAGGCGGATTTGCCGAGCGTTTGCTCAGTCGCCAGGTGCTGGGTGAAGGGGATTATCTGTGCCTGGTCGACCCCCTCAGCCTGGCCGAGGGACAAGAGACTCTCAGCCTTGAAGCGTTCGTCGCCCGCGAACACATTCTGGTGTCATCGGGCGGTTTTATCGGGATTACCGATGAAGGCCTGGCGGCGTTGGGGCTGAGTCGGCGGGTATGCGCGTCGACCACGCACTTTGCCGCGTTGCCGCATCTGCTCAAGGGCAGTCAGGCGGTGGCGACCATTCCAGCCCATGCGGCTCGAAGTATCGCCGCGCTCAGCGGATTGGCGCTACTGCCCTGCCCTTTGGCGCTGCCACGCTATCCGATCGAGCTGGGCTGGCGCACCAGCACACAGCTCGACCCGGTGGTGTTAAAAGTGCGCGAGGCGATTATCGCGACCTTTTCCTAGGAGTGCGTACATCGGCCATGGATCGGTTGTACTCATTCCCCGTAGGAGCTGGCGAAGCCTGCGATCTTTTGATCTTCGGCAATTTCGAAACCGGCAAAAGAGCAAGATCAAAAGATCGCAGCCTGCGGCAGCTCCTACATGAGTGCGTACATCGGCCATGGATCGGTTGTACTCATTCTCCGTAGGAGCTGGCGAAGCCTGCGATCTTTTGATCTTCGGCAATTTCGAAACCGGCAAAAGAGCAAGATCAAAAGATCGCAGCCTGCGGCAGCTCCTACATGAGTGCGTACATCGGCCATGGATCGGTTGTACTCATTCTCCGTAGGAGCTGGCGAAGCCTGCGATCTTTTGATCTTCGGCAATTTCGAAACGGCAAAAGAGCAAGATCAAAAGATCGCAGCCTGCGGCAGCTCCTACATGAGTGCGTACATCGGCCATGGATCGGTTGTACTCATTCCCCGTAGGAGCTGGCGAAGCCTGCGATCTTTTGATCTTCGGCAATTTCGAAACCGGCAAAAGAGCAAGATCAAAAGATCGCAGCCTGCGGCAGCTCCTACAGGGGAGTGGTGTCCGGAAGCTTATTTAGCCGCCATCAAACGATTGACTTCACTGCGCACCATGTTGGCGAATTCCGGGGGCGACATGCCGTCGAGTTCGGCGCGGACCCACTCGGCCCATTTGCCTTTGCGCTTGGCACGCTCAGCGAACAACCGTGCGGCTTCGCCCTTGGATTTACCCAGGTTGTTTTGCCAGAGTTCGAACAGACGGGATTTTTCATCTTCAAGCGCCGCGCGCTCGGCAAGGGGTTTGTCGGCCAGATTGAAGCTCATGGAAGATTACCTGCTGCATAAAATAGGCGACATCTTACACTGTAGGAGGAAATGTCCTGCCCTGGATTTTTCTTCGGGGTGGAGTCGCCACGCAAAATCACTGCAACTTTTGCCATAGCGCCAGACTCCATTGTTCACTGCCCATTTTTCTGCAAGGAGTACTCTAATGGCCCGCAAAATCATCGATCAAGTCGCCGAGGATCAAATCAAGGATCAGGTCTTCAGCGAACTGCAGGCCCTGATCGAAGAATCGGAAAAACTGCTGAAAAGCAGTGCTTCACTGGTCGGTGAAGAAGCGGACACCCTTCGTGGGCAAATCGCCCAGAAACTCCAGCAGGCAAAGGGGTCGGTCTCCAGTATGCGTGACCGGACCAGGCCCGCGGTCGAGGCCAGTGAAATCTATATCGGCGGCCATCCTTGGCAAACCGTGGCCATCTCCGCTGGATTCGGTTTGGTGGTGGGGCTGTTGTTGGGACGGCGTTAAGCCAAGCGCACCTATGTGGGAGCGGGCTTGCTCGCGAAAGTGGTGTGTCAGGCAACATCAATGTTGACTGTGCCACCGCCTTCGCGAGCAAGCCCGCTCCCACAGGTTCAGAGCCCAGCCAGCTCTCGCAGATTGGCCAGCGTCTGAGGATCAAGCGCAATGCCTTCGACCTTGGCTTTGGCGCGCTGCCCGTGACGTCGATCACCCGGTAACCGCTTGAGTCCGACACCGTGCATCTGTCGGACCAGTTCCTGGCTGCGCTCGGCAAAATTCTGCCCCGCCGATTTGCTCGGATCGATCACAATCAGCAGTTGACCCGTCCAGGGTGTTTTCGCCCCCGGATGGTTCGACCAGTCGAATTCGAAAGAAAAATTACCCCCCGTCAACGCCGCCGCCAATAGCTCCACCATCATCGACAGCGCCGAGCCCTTGTGCCCGCCAAACGGCAGCAAGGCGCCGCCCTCGAGAATCGCTTTCGGGTCCTGGGTCGGCTGACCAAGGCTGTCCACCCCCATGCCCGCCGGCAAGCGCTCGCCTTTGCGGGCAGCGATCTGCACATCGCCATGGGCGATGGCGCTGGTGGCAAGGTCGAAGACGATCGGAGCGCCGTTGGCCCGGGGCGCGGCGAAGGCAATCGGGTTGGTCCCGAATAGTGGACGATCTGCACCGTGCGGCACCACGCAGGTCATGCTATTGACCACGCTCAGTGCCACCAGCCCTTCATCGGCAAACGGCTCGACGTCCGGCCACAAGGCAGCGAAATGGTGGGAATTACGAATGGCCAGCACCGCAATGCCGGCACTGCGGGCTTTTTCGACCAGCAATGGCCGCGCCGCCGCGAGCGCCGGTTGGGCGAAACCATTCGCGGCGTCGACCCGGACAAAACCCGAGGCCACGTCCTCGACCACCGGCACAGCCTGACCATTGACCCAGCCACTTTGCAGCGTCGATACATAACCGGGAATGCGGAATACACCATGGCTGTGAGCCCCGTCGCGTTCGGCAGCAGCGCAGTTGAGGGCCAGGGTTTTGGCGACATCGGCTGAGGTGCCGTAGTGCAGGAAGATTTGTTCGAGCAACGCCGTCAGCGCTTCGAAAGACAAGTTTGACGAAACCGCAGTAGATACATGATCGTGAGACGCAGACATCTGAAGCTCCAGAGTAATTATTGGAGGGGGCAACAGCGTACGAAAACCAACCGATTAACAACGGGCGACAGGCAGCCTGTCAACCCTTCGCTTGAAGCGGTACACCTGATCAAAACCGAATGAGCCTAAAAGACGCTTTGACGCATGTTTGCATAAACATCGGGCGGCCATGCGGTAACTATCTACCACCTTCGACTCAGCCGCGACTTTTAGTCTTGAGCCTCAATCCACTGGCGCATTCAACCGCGCCCTGAACGAGACTCGACGATGCTCACACCTCCCGCTCCACTGTTTTTCCCCCAGGCCCTGCACTCGCCCGGGCACTGGAATGATCTGGGTAAAACCCATGGGCTCACGCGCAAGGATTTCGAATGGTTCAGTCATCTGGAACTGGCCAGCCAAACGTCACGCAGTCAACAGACCCCGCCCATGTTTGCCGAAAAAATCCTGCTGAAGTCAGATGTTCTGGACCCCATCCCCTTGGCCGGCAGCTTCGTGTTGAGCCGCACGCCGGATGACAACGGCGAGATTCTCTACACCCCGTACGCCGGCATAAAGAAGTTTGACAACCGCGCTGCCTTGACCGAACAGCTAAAGCGTCAGCTGAGCAGCGCGACCGAGGACGACGACGTGCTGGCCTTCATGTCGTTGTCTGCGCGTAAAACGCTGGCAGCCGCAACCTCTATTCAAGTGAGCTTTCAGGCCATCGAGGGCGAAATATTCGAAGACCAGCGCACCGTCATCGCCCATAACCAGCAGATGAACGAGCAGGCCATGCTGGATGAGTTGATCAAATTGCCAACGCTCACTTCGCTGCTCGACACATTGCTTGACGAGTGTCTGCAGTCATCATTCCCGGGGCTTGATCAAAGCCAGACCCGGCTCAACATCTACTCTGTCGCACCAGCCCACGACGCCCAGGACAACGGCGCCTCCCGACGCTGGATCAATTCCCTGTCCCTGAGCGACGCGGTGCTGTCGCATTACCGTCATCAGCGATGGCCGACCGGGCAGATTCGTGAATTCTCCCATCCGGAAAAACAACCGGCGAACACCGACCAACACCACTGGAAAACTGCCGTAGAGACCGTTTCCAGCAAACTGGCAAGCCTTCTTTGCACAAAACTGCAGCACTATTGGGACAACGCGGCAGCCGACGGTGCATCCCGTCGCGCTTTTTTCAGTCGGGCAATTCGGGAAAAGGCGCGCGCAGAATTGCTGATCAAGCGCGAGGCCGAGATCATCAGCCCTGAACAAAGCCAGGCCTTGCACTCGTTGATTCAGCCGACGGCGGGTACGTCCTCGGCACTCACCCTCGAAACGGTGCGTCTTTGGGAACACGCGGCCAATTATGTGGAACTGGCGGGCGCGCTGATGATTAATCACGCCAATGCCTTTTTGTATACGCCGACGCAAGGACTCCAGGTGCTGAACGACTATCAGGACCTCAAAGACACCTTGCTCAGCAAATTCAGCGCCGCGGGCCATGAAGACGAACTCTACGGTCTCCTGAGTCTGGATGAACGTAACCGGTTCATCGGTTTCAGTCACCCACAGGTCTCCGGCGAGGTGATTTCAGGGTCGATATTCAAGACGCTGTTTGAGGCGATCATTACCAAGCAGCTGCAAAATATTGAATACGTGCTGCAGGTTTTTCGTCACAGCGACGGCACCGTGGACCTCCATGCCTTGTTCGACAAGGCACTGGATATACGCGCAATGATCAGCGAGCAATTGCTGTTGCTGGATGTTCAGGGACGCTGGAGTACCCGACCGGTGTTATCCGGCAACCAACGGCCCTCCATGGTGTTGGCGGACACGGCAGCAGCGTTCGTAAAAACCTTCAACGATGTCGAATCGCTGATCAGCACGGAATTCGCTGCTCAGCCGATTACCTCGCTGGCGCTTCAGCGCGTTTATCTGGAGAAACTAAAACCCCGGCTGGCCCACGCACTGGCCGTGGGAATACGCGGGGAAGCCAGCCTTAGAGCGCTCAACGCAACGCTGCGCAGCGCCGACCGGGCCATTGTCGATACGGCACTCAACCCGGATCAACCCGATCGAAAAACGCGCCTGGCCCTCAACGGTTTCAGGCCTGACGCCTATTCGCTGATCCTGGACTGTTCCGGGCAGAACAATGTGCGGCCCTTGGCCAATTGCGTGCTGTTGACCGAACGTGGCGGGCTCGACGTCCGGCATTCGGGTCGGGCGATTCTGTGGACACCGGCAGGCGGGCTGGAAGTCTTCGCGACGGTGAGCAGCGCTACGATGGAATTGAACCGGCGCTTGCTCGACGCCAACAGACGCCTGGAACTGCTGGAAAACCTCTCCCCTGCCCAGCACACATTCCACCAGCGCTATACGCTCAATTCGCTGCGACTGATTGAGAGCAACGTCTTGCAGCACCTTGCGCAATCCTCCATTGATCACTTCCTGGCCCGTTGCGAACACCTGCGCAGCCTTAAACTGAGTGACGCGCAACAGGTCATAGCATTGCAAAAGATGACGAAAAAAGTCATCGACACCAACTTGCGCAGAGCCACGTTGATCTCACAAGCCATCACTCGACAGCAGTCCCTGCCTGCATGGCTCGCAATGGCCCCCGTCGAAGAACAGCAGTTGCACGTTGAATTGCTGGAGCAATATCGCAACAGCGTCACCGATGACAAGGACTACCTGCACGGGATCCAGCCCCTGAGGTCATACGTGCATGAGCGATTGGTGTCATTGCTCGGCAGTCGATTCCCTGGCGCGCTGCTTGACCCTGATCACATCAAAATCACGCCCGACTTGACCCTGGCCGGGCCCTCGCGAAGCCTGACCGAGTGTGGCCTGAACCCTGCCAGCGTAGCTCAAGGCATCGGGTTCAAAATAGCTACGACCACCTCCCGGACGCTTCCCGACCGGTTGAATCAGGACGCCGTGCGCCAGCTTGTACAGTCACTGAATATCCAGAGCGATTATGCACAGCGGGTGACGGATGCATTGACCAAGGCCGGTACCGATGCCGACAAACGAAAGCAACGCTACATTCGACAATTACCGTGGCAACTGCTGCAACACGCTCATGCGCTGAAACTGCAGCAACATCTTTCGACCCGCGCTTTCGATTTGATCCTGCAAGTACTCGACATGCCGGACGCCATGGCCCGCATGGCCGTAGCCGGTGCCCACGCTATCGTCAGGCCGCTGGAACTGATCAAGACCGCAGGCGCCGCTGCCGTCAAAACCCTGGGCCTGTACCTGATCGGTCCCGGTGCCGGGCATAACGGACCGCAAATCCTGTATGCGCCTTATCACTCGGCTTCGGTATTTACCGAATTCGAGAACGAGGCCAACGTTATCTCGGCGATCAATACACCCGGGGCACTGCAAAATCTGATTATTCGGCGGCTCCCCGAAAGTCAGCGGTCCTTGTTCGGTAACCTGTTCAAGTCCACCGGCGGACAGCCAAGCGAAATCAGCCTTGCGTCCTCTCCCATCGACGGCAACCTGCTTGCACAGTTATACAGCGATAACATGGGGCCTTTTATCGAAGATGCTCGGCAGCCATTCCGAGATCAACGGTCAGGCCGATTGGGAAACCGCCAAAAACCTGTTCAGTACTGGCATCAAGCTGATCTCCGGCATGTTGCCGGGCAAGCTCGCCTATGTGCAGTTTCTGTGGCAAAGCTACAAGGACTTCAAGAATTCTGCCCAAGCGCTGCAGGATCACCACTGGAAACGGGCATTGCAGGCGTTTATTGCCGGGGCCGCGCAGATGGTGACGTTGGGCAGGTTGTCGCTGGAAGCTTCGGCAACTGAGCAAGCAACCTCCCACGCTGCACCGGTTGTCAGCCCGGTGGCCGCCCCACAATGGTCGAAAGTGAAACCGACGGCACCGGCGCGCACGCTATTGCAGCCTTTCGAGAGCCCGGACATTGCATTAAAGAACCTGAAGAAGATCAGCACCGATGGCACGTACCTGGATTCAATCAACAATCGCACGTACGTCCCTGTCGAGGGAAAGGTCTATCCCGTCGCCAAAATCGGGCCGGTCTGGCGAATGGCCAAGGACCAACTCCAGGGTCCAGCGTTGTTGGCGGCTGCCGGTCAGCAATGGGTGGTCGACCCGGACTCCCACACGATCCATTACGGTAAAGCCCTGTCAAAAATGCACAATCAATTCACTACCAGCCTCGCGGTCAGAGACACCTTGAATATCGAAGCCAGGGGAATGGAAGAGATTCGGACAAAACACCCGGAAAAAGCGCGGATGATCACGCAAGCGATTGACATGGCTCGCTTCTACGCGTTTAACAGCTTGCATAACCTGGCACAACTCAAACACCTGACGCCGGGGACGCGGCTGGACACCTTTCTCAAAGTTTTTTTTGATGCCCAGGACATCGAAGCCAGCCTTCTGGACAAAATAAGAAACGTCATCGTGCCCATTTGCAAAGCGCTGGTGGACCCCAACGTCGACTTTATGAATACCGAGCGTTTTGTCGTCGGTTCAAGCCGATACGGGATGAGGGGCACGATCGCTTTTGTTGTGCATAACGATGCACAGCAGCGTGTGCATTTCACGGAGCTTTTTTTTGATCCGCAACTCGATTGGTACAAGTCTTCTCTGACCGAGCCTTTCAACGTCGACGACCATGCCCGGGCCGCGACGTTGATTCATGAGTTCTCCCATCTTTTTTCGCACACCGTGGATATTGCCTCGCTTGAAGCAAGACGTCCGTTCACCGATCTCATCGCTGCAGTGACCGGTTTCGGTGTGGCAACTAAACAATCGCAGCAGAATTTCCAGCGCCAGGCCCTGTCGCTGGCCACACCGAGGGAAGAACTGTTTGCTCACTGGAGCGAAATGGAGCAGTCATGGATCAATCTGGATTCGATCGAAGGTCTGGAACACGTGGGTAAGGACATTCTGAAAACGACAGGCTGCAGAACCATGGATGAAGCTCGCAACGCCTTCCTGAATCCACGAAATGTGGGCCTGCGCGCCGACACCATTTTGCGCAACGCCGATTCGATTGCTCACTTGATCTGCGAAATGGGTCGACAACTGGATCCGGCGCCAGCCCCGCCCACTGCCTGACGTCCGGCGTAATAGCTGTCGGGCCCGATCCCAGCCGGGCTCAACAGCTGCGATGCCAGTCCTGGAAGTGTTGACTATTTTTTCACGCCCTTTATGGATACTGCCTGGGCGGCGGCGCCCGGCGTTCAGGGCGCCCATGTGAAAATAAGTTGTACTTTGATGGGCAAATGCCATGACGGTTGTTCTCGCAGACTTCGCCTCAAGGTTAGAATGCAGGAAATCAGGATGAGTCAATGACCGACCACTCTCTCTCCCAAGCACAATACGACGCCATCACCGATGCCGCTGCGCACTGGTGCATGCGTTTGCATGCCATCGACTGCACAGCCGAAGAGCGTCAGGCGTTCGAGCAATGGCGTGATGCCCATCCTCTGCATGCTTTCGAGTACGAAGCCATGCTGGAAATCTGGGAGGTTGCGGGCGATTTGCCGCGTCCCGAATCTTCCGCGCCGCCTGTTCGCAGCAAACCGACAATGCCCTGGCGCACCTTCGGCATTGCCGCCACCGTCTGCGCCTTGGCGTTGCCGCTGGCGGCCTATACCGGATGGAACCTGGGTTGGCTGCCCAATGCCTATCAGCATTTCGAAGCGAGCGATAATGTTCGTCAGGTCACGCTGAGCGACGGCAGTCAGGTGGAGCTGAATCTGGGCACTGAACTGACGTTCAGCAATTACAAGGATCAGCGTCGTGTCACGCTGAAAAAAGGCGAAGCCTTCTTCAGCGTCAGTCATGATCTGCAGCATCCGTTCATCGTCAGGGCGGCCGACGGAAGGATTCGCGTCACCGGAACCCGATTCAATGTCTGGATGTATGAAGACCAGGTACGCGTGAACCTGATCGAAGGGTCCGTGCTGGTGACCAGCAACGGTGCCCTGCCCGGCGAAGGTTCACCTCTTGAACCTGCCATGCAGGCACGTTATCGACACGGCGACTTCACGCCGCAAATCAGCCAGGTCTCTGCCGATGACCATTCGCTGGCGTGGCGCAGCGGCAAACTGGTGCTCGATGATCTGACGCTGACCGATGCCCTGCCCTTGATCAATCGTTATCTGAACAAGCCAGTCATGATCGCGGATCACAGCACCGGCACGATTCGCCTTGGCGGTATCTACAACATCAAAGAGCTCGACAGCCTGGTGGCCTCATTGCCCAAAGTGCTGCCGGTCTACCTGACCCGCAACAAGGACGGCAATCCGGTCCTCAATTCGATCCCGCAACAAGCCCCAAAAAGCTGAAGGCCGCCACCCTTGCGGGGTGCGGCCTTCGCTTTTGATTCAAACGCTATCGCGACTACTGCGCGGCGATCTTCGCAGCTTTTTCATCCTGCTCGCGAATCGTTTGAGCCTGGTACTGCGGGTCGGAGGTGATCTGCTGTTCGGTGAACGGCAACACACTCAACTGCTTCTTCGAAAAGGCCAGTGTCTGGTCCCGGGAGTACTTCGACGCCGGGTCACTGGACAACGAGAATGCCAATAGGCCCTGAGCCTGCGGCCCCTTGTCATCGAACGTCACCACCTGCAAATAGCTGGTACCACTGACAACTTCGCGTTTGCCGTCGGTTCTCGGCACGCTTTGGATCGCGTTATACACACCCAGCGTGCCCGGCCCGCCATGGATCGGCGTTTGCTGCCCGCCACTGCTGACCACCTGGATATCACCCCAGCGGCTATCGGCTTTCAGGCCAAGGGTCTTTACCTGTTCAACCGAGGCCAGCATCGCCGCCCGAGTCGCTTTGGCGACGTCTGGCCGTTCAATTGCCAGACCACGTGGCGTGTGTTGCGGATCCTTCGGATCGAACGCGACACGCCAGATGCCTGGCAGTTGCTGCAACGACGCCATGACATTCTGAAAATGCACAAAGCCCAGTCCACTGTCCAGATTCACCCGACGATCCCAAGCCTTGAGGCTGGCACACAACGGCGTAAGCGTCGGCGCATCGGTGCCAGGATCCGCGGCGCAAAATTGCAGCAGGTCCGGCATCACCTGAGTCGCCTGATACACCTGGTCGTCCATCACCATGTGTTGCAGATCTGCTGCAGCGACAGTGTTCAAACTCCCCAGGCGTTCCAGTGCGAAGCGCGTGCGCAGCCCCAACGGCTGATTGTCCTGACTGATCAGCGGCGAGAAACCGGTGAGCGGCTGCGCCGGGTTGGCCATCCAGGCCGAATCGTTGGAATGCTGCACAAAGTCTTTGCGCAACAGTTGTGGCAACTTGTCTGCCGCATAAATACCTTCTTGCGCAGCCTGCGGGTCGATGTCCCAGGCACAGGCGCTGTTGGAACCGTCGAGCAGGATCATCTGTAATCCGGCCCGCGGATCGCTGCACTTGGCCAGCTTGTCGGCATTGACGTTCGGCACCACCGACAGGTTCATGTAAAGCGTCTGCCCCTGTTCGTCCACTGCCAGGGTATTGACCCAGGGAATCCCCTGAATCTTGTGCACCGATGCCTGAAAATCCTTGAGGCTGGCGGCACGGTTCATCGCATACCACTGTTGCAAGACCCGGTCGTTGTCCAGATTCGCATCGCGCAGGCTATAGGCGAACTGGTTGTCCCAGTCCAGCTTGCCAGGCCATTGCACAATCGGGCCGAATTGCGAGCTGTAGACCACATGGGAAATCTGCCGGGTCTGGCCATCGGCTTGCTTCACATTCACCGCCAGCGTCTGCTTTTTCATCGGCAAGGACTTGCCATCCAGCAGGTAACGGGTCGGATCCTTGGGATCGAGTTGCAGACGATACAGCGTGAAGTGCTTGGACGAATCCACCGTATGGGTCCACGCCAGGTGCTGGTTAAAACCAATATTGATCATGGGCAGGCCAGGCAACGCGGCGCCCATGACATCCAGTTTGCCGGGAATAGTCAGGTGCATCTGATAAAAACGCATCCCCCCGACCCAAGGAAAGTGCGGATTGGCCAGCAGCATCCCGCGTCCGTTGAACGAGCGCTCGCTGCCGACCGCCACGGCGTTACTGCCGCGATCCAAAGCGAAACGTTGCATGCGCGAAGCCGCCAGCTGGAACGACACCGGTTTGCCTGCCGAATGGGCCACGGTTTTTGGTGGGGTAGCGCCGGCCAAAGCTTCGGCAAACTGACCCACGCCGCCTTCGACCAACAAGCGCCGGGTCAACTTGACCAGATCCTGCGCAGTGATCGCGCGCACCCATTCGCCCTGGCATTGCTGAGGCAAACCCTGGGCCCGGCGCTCGGTCAGCGAGCGGTTGTAACCGGCCACATAACCGTCGATGAGCTCACGGACTTCAGGCGTTTGCGCCTGCCAGAAAGCGCCGACTGCCTGCGGTGTATTCAGCCAGTTGAAAAACACATCGCTGGCCAGGTTCCCGCGCTCTTCGACCGTAAACTGATCCGGGCCGAAATACCGTGAACGCTCGCCATTAACGGTGACGATCTCATTAGCCAGCAAGCACAGATTGTCCTGAGCGTAGGCATAGCCAATGCCATAGCCGAGGCCGCGCTCGTTGTCGGCACGAATATGCGGCACGCCGAAACTGGTTCGACGAATCTCGGCCGTCGCCTGGTCTGGCTGGCTGCGCGCGTTTGCCGCAAGACTCAGCCCCAGCAACACACCCGCAAGGCTCAACCTGGTTAACTGCCTGGAAATAATCACGCTCGCTCCTGATCGAAAAGACGTATGACACGCAATGCGCCTCCCCTTAAAACGAAGCAAACAGCAAAAATTTAAGCCTTTGAGGGCGCCCCCACGCCCGGCTCACGGGCTGCTGACGTACTGGCGACAAAATTTCTACATACGAGTCATTATTATTTGCCTGGCTCGTTCGTCTTATTGATTGAGAGCGCCCATCACATTTTTCATGATCATGCTCTGAAAAGGAGTTTTTGCATGTACAACCCGCAACTACCAACGGACGGTAGCCATGCGCCAAAAGCCAACACCCTGGGCTCCGGCGTTTTCAATCAACCCGCCGAACGCCACGGCAACGAACGGATCAAGTTTCTGCTCAAGAGCTTTGGCCTGCGAACCAGCCTGATTCGCTTGAAAGTCATCGACGCCTTGCTGACGGCCGCGCAAAGCAACCGCAGCCTGGGGGTGCGTGGCGTGCACAGTCACTTGCTGAACCTGGACATTCCCCTGTCCTTTCTCAGTGTCCGTGAAGTATTGAAACGCTTGTGCGGTGAAGGCGTGATCACCCTCAATCCAGACAAAAGCTACAGCCTGCACCCACAGGCTGCCGCCGTCCTGAATAGCGAGTAATCCGGCCAGGGAGCGTCGCTCAAGGCTTGACCTTGCGACGCATCACGCCATTGATCACCACCACGAGCACCGCCACGCCAATGGCGATGTATTGGAACAGCTGCTCTGTAATGATCCCTGCATTTTGCAGCCAGGAAAGGCCGAACATGATCCCCAGTACCACCAGGGAGATCAGAATCGAGTATTTCAAACGTTGCGACTGGGTCATTGCGGGTTCCTGAACCAAAAAAAGTATCCGATTTGTATCCGATTGCATGCCAAGCCCCTACCGTTCTGCGGGGATGTGGGGGCTGCAAACGGGATCTCATGTTACAGCCGATAAAGCGTTTTGACTTCATTGCGGCGATAACCCAACACCGCCGATGCCGTGAGCCGGTTGTTTCAAGAGGTCTACGGCGATATTTACGCTCAGCCGGATGTTTACCTGCCGAACATGATCAGTCAGCACAATGCCGAAGGCCGCTGGCAATCGATACTGGCCATGGATGGCGCGCGGGTGCTCGGGCATGCCGCGCTGTGCCGCGACTTGCCTTCGAATACCGCGGGATTGCATGACGACTTACAGCAAAACGCAAATGCCACGAGAACCCACCGGTACGTCGACGCCCATATCGGCTCCCGCTCAGCCGCTTGAGTGTTTCCTATAAAAGTCAGCGCTTGGCTGCGCGCAAAGCTCCACCAGCCAATCGACAAACACCCTCACCCGTCGAGACAACTGGCGGTGCGGTGGATAGAGCGCCGTCAACGGAAACGCCGGTGGCGGCACTTCTTTTAACACTTCACACAAACGGCCTTCGTCCAGTTGTCGTGCGACGTGATAACACGGGGTCTGGACCAGTCCATAACCCGCTTCGCACGCGGCGAGATATCCATCGGCGCTGTTGACCGAAACCTGTTTGGGCAGATCGATCGGCTGCACTTGACCGTCAACCACAAACTCCAGCCCGTAACGCTTGCTGGTGTTGCTGGAGAAATACTCCACCATCCGGTGGCCGTCGAGATCGGCCAGACACTGAGGCGTCCCGTGCCGTTGCAAGTATTGCGGGCTCGCGCAGGTGACCTGGTCCATCATGACCAGCGGTCTTGCCACCAGTGAATCGTCCAGGGCCGAGCCTCCCCGCAACACGCAATCGACACCTTCGCGGATCAGATCCACAGGCCGGTCATTCAAACCGATTTCCAGTTCGATCAAGGGATACCGGTCAGTAAATTGCGGCAATGCCGGAATCACAATCAAACGTCCCACTCCGGCCGGCATATCCACTCGCAGCAGCCCCTTGGGGTTTTGGCGAGCGGCGGAAAACACGGCTTCGGTCTCCTCCAGATCCGCCAGCAGCCGCACGCAACGCGGGTAATAGGCGGCGCCATCGAGCGTCAGACTGATCTGCCGGGTAGTGCGTTGCAGCAGTTGCACACCCAGATGTGCCTCAAGTTGCTTGATCAGAATGGTCACCGAAGCCCGGGGCAATTGCAGGCTATCCGCCGCTTTGGCAAAGCCGCCCAGTTCGACGATTCGGGTGAACACGCGCATGGCGTGGAAACGGTCCATTGCTTTGACTTACCGGCTGATTATTTAGAAATTACAAACAGTGATAGCAGTTTTAACCGGTTTATCTTGTTTCTGTCGAGGTCAACAATGGGATTCAATTCACAGGGAGCTGATTTCATGCAAACACGTCAACTGGGCAAAAACGGTCCGCAGGTGAGTGCGATAGGTCTGGGCTGCATGGGCATGACCGATTTCTACACCACCGGCGTGGACACCCGCGAAGCCACGGCCACTTTGCACCGTGCGCTGGAACTGGGAATCAACCTGCTCGACACAGCAGACATGTACGGCCCACATACCAATGAAGAGCTGATCGGCAAGGCCATTATCGGCAAGCGTGAGCAGGTGTTTCTGGCCAGCAAGTTCGGCATTGTCCGTGATCCCTCCACCCCTGGTGCACGGGGCGTCAATGGTCGACCGGAATACATTCGCGACGCTATCGACGGCACCCTCAAACGCCTTGGCGTGGAGACCCTCGATTTGTATTACCAGCACCGCATCGATCCGCAAGTGGCCATCGAGGAAACCGTTGGCGCCATGGCAGAACTGGTGAAGGCCGGCAAGGTGCGTTATCTGGGATTGAGCGAAGCATCGGTCACCACGCTGGAGCGAGCGAACAAGGTTCATCCGATCAGCGCACTTCAAAGTGAATACTCGCTATGGAGCCGCGATCAGGAGGAGAACGGCTGTCTGGCGGCTTGCCAGCGTCTGGGTGTTGCTTTTGTACCTTACAGTCCGTTGGGCCGGGGCTTTTTGACCGGTGCGCTAAGAAGTCCGGATGATTTCGCGGCCGACGACTACCGTCGCTTCAGTCCACGTTTTCAAGGGGAAAACTTCGCAAAAAACCTGTTGCTGGTGCAGCAAGTGCAGGCCCTGGCCGCCGACAAGGGTGTGACGGCGGGCCAACTGGCGTTGGCGTGGGTCTTGGCCCAAGGGGATTACCTGATCCCGATTCCAGGCACCAAACAGCGTAAATATCTGGAAGAAAATGTGGCCGCGCTGGACGTGAAGCTGAGCCGCGAAGAGTTGCAGGCCCTGGAAGCGATATTCCCGGCCAATGCCACGGCAGGGCTGCGTTATCCGGAAGAAGTCATGAAGTTGCTTGATCGATAACAGGTGCCCGGCCCGTTCGATGGTTCGAGCGGGCCAGCGCTGCCAAACATCACGCCTTGGCGTTAACGCCTTTGTCAGTCGGGGTCGTGCCATTGCCTTTGCCATAAGTTTGCAGTTGTAGTCAGGAATCAGGCCAACGCCGGAGTACTTCGAAACAATCCCCTGTCTCTTTGTTAGGTAAACGGGTCAAAATGCACTTTTCTGGCCACAACCCGAGACGAGATCCCCATGCGAAACCACCTGCGTCTGGCCGCCCTGAGCGCCCTTTTCATCTCTTCCCTGGCCCAGGCTGCCGAGCTGATTCCCATCGAAGTTCATCGCGATGCCAACTGCGGTTGCTGCAAAAAATGGGTCAGCCATCTGGAAGCCAACGGTTTCAAGGTCGCCGACCATGTTGAAGCCGACATGAGCCAATTCAAGCAACAACACGGCGTACCACCGCGCCTCGCGTCGTGTCACACAGGCCTTATCAACGGTAAATTCGTCGAAGGCCACGTGCCGGCCGATCAAGTACTGGCCTTGAGCAAGCGTGATGATTTGTTGGGGGTTGCCGCACCCGGCATGCCCATGGGCTCGCCCGGCATGGAAACAGACGGCATGAGCGATGCCTATCAAGTGATCGGTTTGAAAAAGGACGGCACTGACGTGGTGGTCGCGGACTACCCCGCCCATTGATGTTCGGCGCCTACATCGGGCTGTTTTTCGCGGCGTTCGGTGCCGCGACACTGCTACCACTGCAATCCGAAGCAGTGCTGGTGGGGTTGTTGCTCAGCAACCAGGATTGGCTCTGGTCGTTGTTGGCAGTTGCAACGCTGGGCAATGTGCTGGGCTCGCTGCTGAACTGGTGGCTGGGGCGCGGCATTGAGCGGTTTCGCGAGCGGCGCTGGTTTCCGGTCAGCCCTCGCCATCTCGAGCAAGCCCAAAAGCACTACCAGCGTTACGGTCATTGGTCGTTGTTACTCAGTTGGGTACCCATCATCGGCGATCCATTGACGCTGGTGGCTGGCGTCATGCGCGAACCGCTGGGGCGTTTCCTGGTGATCGTGACACTCGCCAAGGGCGCCCGCTATGGCATGTTGGCCCTGGCCACGCTGGGGTGGATGGGTTGAATGCTCAGGGCCATGGCGGCGCGGAACCTGTGGGAGCGGGCTTGCTCGCGAAGAGGGAGTGTCAGTCGATATTAATGTTGTCTGGCACACCACCTTCGCGAGCAAGCCCGCTCCCACATGGATTTCGCTCGGCATTGAGGCCATGACCTAATGTTTAATGTCACCCTAATCATGCCGATCCAGCATCAGCGGATTTCCTGTGGAGCTTACCCATGTCGCCCATCCTCTCCCGCTGGTTACCCGGCCTGCTGCTGACAGCGGCTCTGCCCGTTCTCGTTCACGCCCAGAACCAGAACCAGGCCGAAACGCCGGAATACGGCCCGCAACTTCAGGGTTTCGTTTACCCGTACACGGTCAAACACTTCGACTTTGAATCCCAAGGCAAATCCCTGCAGATGGGTTACATGGACGTTGCCGCCCAAGGCAAGGTCAATGGACGCAGCGTGGTGCTGATGCACGGCAAAAACTTCTGCGGCGCGACCTGGGACAGCTCGATCAAGGCGCTGAGCGAGGCCGGTTACCGGGTCATCGCGCCGGACCAGATCGGCTTTTGTACCTCAAGCAAACCGGACCACTATCAATACACTTTCCAGCAACTGGCAGCCAACACCCAGCAACTGCTCAAAACCCTGGGCATCCAGAAGGCCACCCTGCTCGGCCACTCCACCGGCGGCATGCTCGCCACCCGCTATGCGTTGCAATATCCCGATCAAGTCGAACAGTTGGCGCTGGTCAATCCAATCGGCCTGGAAGACTGGAAAGCCCTTGGCGTGCCCTATCTCACGGTTGATCAATGGTATGAGCGCGAGCTGAAAGTCACAGCGCAAGGTATCCACGACTACCAACGCAACACCTATTACGATGGCCGCTGGAAGCCGGAGTTTGATCGTTGGGTGAACATGTACGCGGGCCTGGCCAAAGGGCCAGGCAAAACAGCGGTGGCGTGGAACTCGGCGCTGATCTACGACATGATCTTCACCCAACCGGTGTACTACGAGTTCAAGGACCTGAAAGTGCCGACCCTGCTGCTGATTGGCACCTCCGACACCACGGCCATCAACAAGAACATTGCACCGCCCGAGGTCAAGGCGAAAATCGGTCATTACGACGTACTCGGCAAGCAAGTGGCGAAACTGATTCCCCGGTCGACATTGATTGAATTCCCGGGCCTTGGCCACGCACCGCAGATGGAGGAACCGGCGAAATTCCATCAGGCGTTGCTCGGCTGGCTGAACCAAACCAATCCCGTTCGTTGATGAGGCAAGACTGATGGCGGTGCAGATTGCAGTGATCGATGACTGGCAGGACGTGGCTCGCGACGTGGTGGACTGGTCGGTGCTGGACAGCATCGGCCAAGTGAGTTTTATCCATGACTACCCGGCCGACAACGAAACCCTGGCCGAACGCCTCGGTGCATTCGAGGTGATCTGCGTGATGCGCGAGCGCACCCGGTTCGACGAAGACCTGCTGCGCCGCTTGCCCGCACTCAAACTGCTGGTTACCGGCGGCATGCGCAACGCTGCCCTGGACCTGAAAGCCGCCGCGGCGCTGGGCGTTCAGGTGTGCGGCACCGACAGCTACAAACATGCCGCCCCCGAACTGACCTGGGCACTGATCATGGCCGCCACCCGCAATCTGGTGGCCGAAGCCAATGCCTTGCGCGCCGGTCAGTGGCAACAAGGGTTGGGCGGCGATCTGCAGGGCAAGACCTTGGCAATTCTCGGGCTCGGCAGCATTGGTCAACGGGTAGCCCGGTTCGGGCAGGTGTTCGGTATGCGGGTGATTGCCTGGAGCGAGAACCTGACCGCCGAACGGGCTGCCGAGGTCGATGTCACCTATGTCAGCAAACAGGAACTGTTCGAGCAGGCCGATGTGTTGTCGGTCCATCTGGTGCTCAGCGAGCGCAGCCGAGGGCTGGTGGACGCTCAGGCACTGGACTGGATGAAACCCACGGCATGGTTGGTCAACACTGCCCGCGGGGCGATTGTCGATGAGTCGGCGCTGATCAAGGCTCTGCAAAAAAAACGCCTGGCGGGCGCGGCGCTGGATGTGTTCGAGCACGAACCGTTGCCCCGCCATCATCCTTTCAGAACGCTGGACAATGTGCTGGCCACGCCGCATGTCGGGTACGTCAGCCGGCAGAATTACCAGGTGTTCTTTTCGCAGATGATTGAGGACATACAGGCCTGGACGGCGGGGGAGCCGATTCGGATTCTGAGCTGAGACCGCGTTATCGTTCATCGCGGGCAAGCCCGCTCCCACATTTTGAAATGCATTCCCCTGTGGGAGCGGGCTTGCTCGCGAAAAGGCCCTCAACCTCACCACATCCCCCAGGGATCCAGCGCACCGCAATAGTGCAACCCACGTCCTGTCACGCCCGATTACCGTGACTTCCTGGTCCCGATTTGTCCCGCACCAGAAAATAAACCTGCACTTCGTCGGTGCGCCTCCCCGCAAAGCTCTATGCCTGCACCCTCTTTTGACCGATTGTCGAACAATTCCACCCGTTGCCCGCCCCTGCTCTAAGTTCTGGCCTAGACTCCTTTTCGCGGAGTAAAACCGGCTGGTCATTCGGTGAAAATAATCGAAACTTTTGGTGTTGGCCTCGTGTCAGGTTAAAGGTAGGGCCACAGCGACTGGTGCATTCCTTGCAACAGCCACTTCACCCCATTCTGCTTCAGCGCATGGGCAGCACTTGCTCACCGATGCGTAGCGCGTTTGCGCCCGGCCACAGGATTTGGCCACGAATACCGTTTGTGCCAGGCCTAGAATTAGATCAACAACACGGGAGATTCATATGATTAGTGCGGCTTTAGATATCCAGGGAGAACGTGCTCATCAGCAGGTCGGGGAAACGAGCACCGTCGGTGTCCTCAGCGCCAAATCGGTCAACATGCCGATCCCCAAGACACTGGCACCGGTAGTCAGCCAGAATCCCAATAAAAAGAAAGTCCTGTTCGTTACCTCAGAAATTGCCGATCTGGTGAAGACCGGAGGTCTTGGTGACGTTTCCGCCGCACTGCCGCGGGCCATGGCGCATCTGCACGATGTCCGTGTGCTGATTCCCGGTTATCCGCAAGTGATGAATAGCGAAAACCCGATTCATATTATCGGTGAACTGGGCGGGCATGCCGCGTTGCCGCCCTGCAAGATCGGGCGCATGGACATGCCCGATGGCCTGGTCATTTACGTGTTGATCTGCCCTGAATTGTACGAGCGCGAAGGTTCACCATACGGCGCCAACAACGGCCGCGACTGGCCGGACAACCATATCCGTTTCGCCCGACTCGGCCTCGCCGCAGCCGATATCGCCGCCAACCTCGCCCAGATTCACTGGTGCCCGGATCTGGTGCACGCCCATGACTGGCCAGCAGGCCTGGCGCCAGCCTATATGCACTGGCGTGGTCAACGCACCCCGACTCTTTTCACCATTCACAACCTGGCGTACCAGGGTGTCATCAGCCTCGGCTCGTGCCCGGAACTTGGTATCCCCATGCATGCCTTGCAACAGGAAGGCATGGAGTTCTACGGCAAGATGTCGTTCCTCAAGGCCGGCATGGCCTATTCGAGCCACATCACCACCGTCAGCGCGACCTATGCCCAGGAAATTACCACGCCGGCCTTCGGCTGCGGTCTCGACGGCTTTCTCGCCGCCAAGACCCAGCAAGGCTTGCTCAGCGGGATTCCCAATGGCATCGATGAAAGCTGGGATGCAGCGACCGATCCGCACCTGTTCCACCCGTTCGGCATCGGCGACTGGGAAGGTAAAGCGATCAACGCGGCGCATGTTCGCCGGTTGTTCGACCTCGAAGACTCTGAAGGTCCGCTGTTCGCCGTGGTCTCGCGGCTGGTTTACCAGAAAGGCCTGGACCTGACTGAAGCGGTGGCTGAATACATTGTCGCCAATGGCGGGCAGATCGCGATCATCGGCCGTGGCGAACCGGAAGAAGAACAAGCCATGCGTGAACTGGCGTTGCGCTTCCCCGGGCAAATCGGCGTGCACATCGGTTTCAATGAAACCGACGCCCGCCGCATGTTCGCCGGCAGTGACTTCCTGCTGATGCCTTCGCGCTATGAACCCTGCGGCCTGAGCCAGATGTACGCCCAGCGCTTCGGTTCATTGCCGGTGGCCCGCAATACCGGCGGCCTGGCCGACACCATTGAAAACGGCGTGACCGGTTTCCTCTTCGACGAATCCACGGTGGACAGTTATCGCGAAGCCCTGAGCCGCGCGTTCAAGGTGTTCGCCTTCCCCGGCCTGCTCAACGCGATGCGGTGCCGAGCCATGGCTGCGCCGTTCAACTGGTGCAAGGCAGTCGAACCCTACGCCGAACTCTACGAACGACTGGTGGCTAAAGCGCTGGGAAAATCGGGCAAACAGTAAGAGGCTTTCAACGATGCCGTTACGGACCCTTGAGACCTGGCCCCACGGCGCAATCATGCTGGACGCAGAACACACGCGTTTTGCCTTGTGGGCGCCAGATGCGTTTTTCGTCAGTCTCGAACTGGAAGATGGACAATCCCTGCCGTTATTGCCTCAGGCCGATGGCTGGTTTGTGATCAAGACCCGCTGCCCCGCGGGTACCCGCTACCGCTACAACATCGATGGTGAGCTGGAAGTGCCGGACCCGGCCTCCCGCGCCCAGGCGGGCGATATCGACAGCCACAGCGTGGTGGTCGATCCCCTCGCCTATCGGTGGCAACACAGCGCCTGGCAGGGTCGACCGTGGAATGAGGCGGTGATCTACGAACTGCACGTCGGTGCACTCGGCGGTTTCAGCGAGGTTGAGCAACATCTGGCGCGTCTGGCCGAGTTGGGTATTACCGCCATCGAACTGATGCCACTGGCGCAGTTTCCCGGCGAACGTAACTGGGGCTATGACGGGGTTTTGCTTTACGCGCCACAAGCCTCCTACGGCTCGCCCGAACAACTCAAACACCTGATCGACACGGCCCACGGCCATGGCCTGGCGGTGGTTCTCGACGTGGTCTACAACCATTTCGGCCCCGACGGCAATTACCTGCATCGCTACGCCAAAGGCTTTTTCCGCGAAGACAAACACACCCCGTGGGGTGCGGCGATCGACTTCCGGCGGCGCGAAGTGCGCGACTTCTTCATCGACAACGCGCTGATGTGGTTGCTGGAATACCGCTTTGATGGCCTGCGCCTGGACGCGGTGCACGCCATCGAAGACCCGGATTTTCTTCAGGAGCTGGCGCAACGGGTGCGGCGGCAAACCGATCCGGCGCGACACGTGTGGCTGATGGCGGAAAACGAACACAATCAGGCCAGTCTGCTGGAGCAAGGTTTCGACGCGCAATGGAACGACGACGGCCATAACGCACTGCACGTTCTGCTCACGGGCGAAACCGATGCCTATTACGCCGACTATGCCGAACAGCCCACCGAACAGCTCGCCCGCTGCCTGAGCCAGGGTTTCGTGTTTCAGGGCCATATCACCCGCCACGGTACGCCGCGCGGTGAGCCAAGCGGTCACTTGCCACCCACGGCCTTCGTGCTGTTCCTGCAGAATCACGACCAGATCGGCAATCGCGCCTTTGGCGAGCGCCTGCATCAGTTGGCCCATCCTGATGCCCTTTACGCCGCCACCGCGTTGCTGCTGTTGTCGCCGATGATCCCGCTGATGTTCATGGGCGACGAATTTGCCGCCGAACAACCGTTCCTGTTCTTCACCAGCCACCACGGTGAACTGGCGGAGTTAGTGCGCGAAGGGCGACGCAATGAATTCGCGGCGTTCAGTGCTTTTGCCGATCCGCACAAACGCGAGCAGATCCCCGACCCGAACGCGACGCAGACCTTCGAAGCTTCACGGCCGAAACTGAGCGCCAGCCGCCAATCGCCGGTCTATGAGCTGTATCGCCAACTGCTGAAAATCCGCCACCAACACATCATCCCGCACCTGCCCGGCGCCCAGGCGCTGGGTGCGCAGGTATTGGCCGAGGGCGCAGTGACGGCGCGCTGGCGGCTGGGCGATGGCAGTCAGTTGCGCATTGACCTGAACCTCAGCGCTGTGCCCGTGGTCCACACCCCACAGGCCGACTCGACATTGCTGTTCGAACACCCGCCACAATCAGCCGGTCTGTTGAATCAGGGCACACTTGCCCCGTATTGCGCGCTAGTCAGCCTCACGGCCGCAGCCCCTTTGCTACCCCCGGATGGAGAGCGCCCATGAGCAATGCGCAACTGGAAATACTGGCCAGCCGAGCAGGCTTGGCCGTCGATTGGATCGATGCCAATGGCCGTCCACAGAAAGTGGCTCCGGCGGTGTTGCGTTCGGTGCTCAGTGGGCTTGGCCACCCCGCCAGCACGGCCCAGGAGATCGACGCCAGCCTGCTGCAATTGCAAGAAGTGCAACAAACCCGGCACCTGCCACCGCTGCTGACGTGCGACGTGGGTGCTGGCCTTGATCTGTCCCGCTACTTCGAACCGCAAACCCCGTGTGAAATCCATCTCGAAGACGGCTCACGGATCAACTTGAAGCTCGATGACAACGCGGTATTGCCCGGGCTGGTGCCCGTGGGTTATCAGCACGTCAGCATCGACGATCAATCCTTCACCCTGGCGGTAGCCCCCCTGCGCTGCTATAGCGTCGGCGATGCCGTTGGCAGTCAAAACCCGCGCGCCTGGGGCCTGAGCGTGCAGTTGTATTCGCTGCGCCGTCCCGGCGATGGCGGTTTCGGCGATACCCAGGCCCTCGAAGATCTGGCCCGGGTGGCCGGCGAACGAGGCGCCGAAGCGTTGGCGATCAGTCCGCTGCACGCGATGTTCAGCGGCGACACCCAGCGTTACAGCCCTTACTCGCCCTCCAGCCGTTTGTTCCTCAATAGCCTGTACGCGGCGCCCGGTACGATTCTCGGTGAGCGTGCCCTGCGCACCGCGATCGACGCCACCGGCCTTGCCGCTGAGCTCAAGCACCTGGAAGCATTGCCGCTGATCGACTGGCCCACCGCCGCCGAAGCCAAGCACCGTTTGCTCGAAGCCTTGTACGAAGGCTTCACCCACGGCGAACACCCTCTGCACCCGGATTTCAGCAGCTTCCGCCATGCCGGTGGCGAAGCACTGGAAAATCACTGCCGCTTCGAAGCGATTCAGGAAATCCGTGCGCGACGCGGTGAAAGCCTCGACTGGCGTGAGTGGCCCGAACAATGGCGTGACCCGCGCAGCACCGCTCTGGCGCATTTTGCCGAAGAAAATTCAACCCGCATCGGCTACTACGCGTTCTGCCAATGGATGATCGCACGCTGCCTGGAACGCGCCCAGACCGCCGGCCGCAGCGCCGGCATGGGCATCGGCCTGATCGCGGACCTGGCGGTGGGCGCCGACGGCGGCGGCAGCCAGGCCTGGAGTCGTCAAGACGAATTGCTCGCCTCACTGACCGTGGGTGCGCCGCCGGATATCCTCAACCGTTCCGGCCAGGGCTGGGGCATTTCCGCGTTTTCCCCCGAAGGTCTGGTGCGCAACGGCTTTCGCGCGTTCATCGAAATGCTGCGGGCCAACTTCGCCCATGCCGGCGGCCTGCGCATCGATCACGTCATGGGCCTGCAACGATTGTGGGTGATCCCCAATGACGCGCCACCCAGCGACGGGGCCTACCTTTATTATCCGGTGGATGACTTGCTGCGCCTGCTGACCCTCGAATCCCATCGACATCAGGCCATCGTGCTCGGCGAAGACCTCGGCACCGTGCCCGAGGGGTTGCGCGAAAAACTCATCGCGCGCTCGATTCTCGGCATGCGCGTGCTGCTGTTCGAACAGGACAATACTCACTTCAAGCCGATTCTCGACTGGCCGGACAACGCCCTGGCAACCACCAGCACCCATGACCTGCCGACGCTCAATGGCTGGTGGCATGGCCGCGATATCGACTGGAGCGCGCGCTTGAATCTGGTCGACGCCCCGGGGGAAATCGAATGGCGCCAACACCGTGAGCGCGAGCGCGAAGGCTTGCGTCGGGTGCTGAGCGAGGACCCGCAGAATTTCCGCGAAGAGTCCCACGAAACCGATCAGGTGCTCGACGCCGCCATCCGCTTCCTTGGTCATACCCGCGCGCCGCTGGTCTTGCTGCCAATGGAAGATGCCTTGGGTATCGAACAGCAGGCCAACCTGCCCGGTACCACCGACACCCATCCCAACTGGTCGCGCAGGTTGCCTGGCGACAGCGAGACCCTGCTCGATGATCCGGACGCCGCCCGACGCCTGGAACTGCTCGCCTGTGCGCGACTTCAGGCGGCCGAGCGTGACCAATGAATCATTCGCTCACCCCACCGCCGCGAGCAACCTTGCGGCTGCAATTTCATAAAGGTTTCACCCTGGATCAGGCGGTGCCGCTGGTGCCGTACTTTGCCAGCCTGGGCATCAGCCATGTCTATGCCTCGCCGCTGCTCGCCGCCCGCGCGGGGTCCATGCATGGCTATGACGTGGTGGACCCGACCAGGGTCAACCCTGAGCTGGGTGGCGAAGCTGCGTTGCGCCGTTTAGTTGCTGCATTGCGTGCACAAAACATGGGGCTGATCCTCGACATCGTCTCCAATCACATGGCCGTCGGCGGTGGCGATAACCCCTGGTGGCTCGACTTGCTGGAATGGGGGCGACTGAGCCCTTACGGCGAGTTCTTCGACATTCAATGGCACTCGCCCGACCCGTTGATGGAAGGCCAATTGCTGCTGCCTTTCTTGGGCAGTGATTACGGCATCGCCTTGCAGGACGGCACTCTACCCTTGCGTTTCGATGCCCGGCACGGCGGCTTTTATGTCGAACACTACGAACATCACTTCCCGATTTCCCCGTCAGACTATGGCGAGCTGCTCAAGGCCGATGATCACTTGAATGCCGAGCAGGCCGAACAGCTCAAATCCCTGGCAGACCGCTTCAGTACCTTGAGCTACCAGACTGATGCGTACAACCTGGCGATTGCGCTGAAAAACGAACTGCACGAACTCGCCAGCGATCCGGCCATTCTTCACGCCATCGAGCACACACTCGGCACCTATGACTCGCTCACTCCCCAGGGTTTCGAGCGCCTGCATAACCTGCTGGAGCGCCAGAGTTATCGTCTGGCCAGTTGGCGCACTGCGGCGGACGACATCAACTGGCGGCGCTTTTTCGATATCAATGAACTGGGCGGTTTGCGCGTTGAACGTCCGGCGGTGTTCGAGGCGACCCATGCAAAAATCTTCGAGCTGGTGGCCGAAGGTCTTGTCGACGGGTTGCGCATCGATCACATCGATGGCCTCGCCGACCCGCGTGGTTACTGCCGCAAACTGCGGCGCAGAATTGATCGCCTGGCACCGGATCGGCACCTGCCGATCTACGTCGAAAAGATTCTCGGCCAGGGCGAAACCCTGCGCCGTGACTGGTCCGTCGATGGCAGCACCGGTTACGAATTCATGAACCAGTTGTCGTTGCTGCAACACCACCCCGAAGGCGCCCGGACCTTGGGTGAGCTCTGGAGCCGGCACAGCGAACGGCCCGCCGATTTCCGTCAGGAAGCGCAACTGGCGCGCCAGCAGATTCTCAACGGCTCCCTGGCCGGAGATTTCGAAAGTGTCGCCCACGCCCTGTTGCAAGTAGCCCGGGACGACTTGATGACCCGGGACCTGACCCTCGGCGCGATTCGTCGGGCCCTGCAGGAACTGATCGTACACTTCCCGGTGTATCGCACTTACATCAGCCCGTTGGGCCGCGCGGCCCAAGACGAAACGTTTTTCCAGCAAGCCATGGACGGTGCCCGGCAAACCCTGGGCGAGGCTGATTGGCCCGTGCTCGATTGCCTGGCCGGCTGGCTTGGTGGGCAACCCTGGCGCAAGCACCCGCCGGGCCGCTCACGCAAACTGCTGAAGCATGCCTGTGTGCGTTTCCAGCAACTGACTTCCCCGGCGGCAGCCAAAGCGGTGGAAGACACTGCGCTTTATCGTTCGGCCGTGCTGCTGTCGCGCAACGATGTCGGCTACAACACCGAGCAGTTCAGTGCCCCGGTGGCCGACTTCCATGCTGCCTGCGTCAATCGCCTGGCCGAGTTCCCCGATAACCTGCTGGCCACCGCGACCCACGACCACAAACGCGGCGAAGACACCCGCGCGCGGCTGGCGGTGTTGAGCGAGCGCAGCACTTGGTACGCCGACCAGGTCGAGCACTGGCGAACCCTGGCCGATGAACTGCGCATTGAACCCGGCGCGCCTTCGGCCGGTGACGAGCTGATTCTGTATCAAGTGATCCTCGGCAGTTGGCCGCTGAAGCTGCGCAGCAATGATCAGGCGGCACTTGAGGACTACGCCAGACGCCTCTGGCAGTGGCAACAGAAAGCCCTGCGCGAAGCCAAGTTGCAAAGCAACTGGAGCGCGCCAAACGAGGGATATGAACAGGCCACCCATGGGTTTCTCGAACGCCTGCTGCTCAGCCCCGAAGGCGAACGACTGCGCGCGGCCATCGGTGCGGCGGCGCAGAGCATCGCCGCACCGGGGGCATTGAATGGCTTGGCGCAAACCTTGCTGCGAATGACCGTGCCAGGGGTACCGGATCTCTATCAGGGCAACGAGTTCTGGGATTTCACACTGGTCGATCCGGACAACCGCCGGCCGGTGGATTACGGCAGTCGTCAGCAGGCCATGCACTTACGGTTGGACCTGCCCGATCTGTTGGCGAACTGGCGTGACGGGCGCATCAAGCAAACCCTGATCGCCCGGACGTTACATCGACGTGCCGAGCATGCCGGACTGTTTCAAAAAGGGACGTATCAAGCCCTGGAAGTCCTCGGCAGCCAGGCTCACCGGGTACTGGCATTTGTTCGCGAATGGCAGGGAAAGCGGGCTATCGTGATAGTACCGATACGCTGTGCCGAGCTGCTGGAAAACAGTGCCGAACCACAGGTTGAAGCGCCACTGTGGAGCGATACACGGGTCAAATTACCGTTTGCGACGCCTGAAGAAAATCTGAAGGGACTTTTTGCGAGCGTCGTAGTCACAAAACACAGGGAACTGATGGTCAGTGCCGCGCTGGGGGATTTCCCGGTCAATCTCTTTATCCAAACTACCCAAGCTTGAGTTCAGTTCAGGAGCATTGCGATGAGTACCGACGATAAACGCATCCGCGAATTTGCCTATCAAATCTGGGAATCCGAAGGCAAACCCGAAGGCCAGGAAGAGCGCCATTGGGAGATGGCCCGCAAACTGGCCGACGCCGAAGCCCAAGCCAAAGCGCTGGCGCCCGGCAAGTCAGCGAAAACGACTGGCAGCAAAAGCGTCGGCGCCAAGTCCTCGGCCGGCAAGCCCGATGGCAAGCTCAATGCCAAAGGCGTCGAACCCAAAACCAGGGCCAAAGCCAAACCCTCTGCTTCGACAGTGACCCCGCTTGGCGAAAAAAACGTCGAGAAAAAGCCACGCGCTGCACGCAAACCGCCAACGACCTGACGCGTTTATCGCCTCACCTCGCTTGATTTGTGGCGTGTCCCTCGCCACCGAGGGCGCGCTCGCCCTCGAAAAAAACCAGAGCCACGGTTCATCGCAGTCGAGTGCCGTCACCCCATGCAGGAGCAACTATGAGCAGTCCAAAGAAAACCGCGCCCGAACCTCGTGCCGAGACCTCGCGAATCCGTGAAGGCTTGCCCTTCCCGCTAGGCGCGACCTGGGATGGCCTGGGGGTCAATTTCGCGCTGTTTTCGGCTCACGCGACCAAGGTCGAACTGTGCATCTTCGACGATTCCGGCGAGGTGGAACTGGAGCGTATCGAGTTACCGGAATACACCGACGAGATCTACCACGGCTACCTGCCTGACGCCCACCCGGGGTTGATCTACGGCTATCGGGTGTACGGTCCTTACGACCCGGCCAATGGTCATCGTTTCAACCCCAACAAGCTGCTGATCGATCCCTATGCCAAGCAATTGGTCGGCCGATTGAAGTGGTCCGAAGCATTGTTCGGCTACACCATCGGCCACCCTGACGCTGACCTCAGTTTCGATGAACGGGACAGCGCGCCCTTCGTGCCCAAATGCAAAGTGATCGACCCGGCGCACACTTGGGGCCATGACCATCGGGTCAGCGTGCCGTGGGACAAAACGATCATTTATGAAACACACGTCCGCGGTTTCAGCATGCGTCACCCCGCCGTCCCCGAAAACTTGCGCGGCACCTTCGCCGGGTTGATGGTCGATGACGTGCTCGAACACATCCGCAAGCTCGGCGTGTCGAGCGTGGAACTGCTGCCGATACATGCCTTCGTCAATGACCAGCATCTGCTGCACAAAGGCATGACCAATTACTGGGGTTACAACAGCATTGCGTTCTTTGCCCCGGACCCACGCTACCTGGCCAGCGGCAAGATCGCCGAGTTCAAGGAAATGGTCGCGCACCTGCACGAAGCCAATCTGGAAGTGATCCTCGACGTGGTCTACAACCACACCGCCGAGGGCAACGAACAAGGCCCGACCCTGTCGATGCGCGGCATCGACAACGCCTCTTACTACCGCTTGATGCCCGACGACAAGCGCTACTACATCAACGATTCGGGGACCGGCAATACCCTGGACCTGAGCCACCCGTGCGTGCTGCAAATGGTCACCGATTCTCTGCGTTACTGGGCCACGGAAATGCATGTGGACGGTTTCCGTTTCGACCTGGCGACCATTCTTGGCCGTTATCACGACGGTTTCGACGAGCGTCACAGCTTTCTTGTGGCCTGCCGACAAGACCCGGTGCTGCGCCAGGTGAAGATGATTTCCGAACCCTGGGACTGTGGCCCCGGCGGTTATCAAGTCGGGAATTTCCCGCCGGGCTGGGTCGAATGGAATGACAAATTCCGCGACACCGTGCGTGGGTTCTGGAAAGGCGACGACGGCCAACTCGCCGACTTCGCCAGCCGCATGACCGCCTCCGGCGAGATGTTCAACCAGCGTGGACGCCGGCCGTATGCGTCGCTTAACTTCATCACCGCCCATGACGGTTTCACACTCAACGATCTGGTGTCGTACAACGACAAGCACAACGAAGCCAACGACGAAAACAATGAGGACGGCAGCAACAACAACCTGTCCTGGAACCACGGGGTCGAAGGCCCCACCGACGATCCCGAGATCAATGCGCTGCGCCAGCGGCAGATGCGCAACTTCTTCGCCACGTTGCTGCTGTCCCAAGGCACGCCAATGCTGGTGGCCGGCGATGAGTTCGCGCGCACCCAGAATGGTAATAACAATGCCTATTGCCAGGACAGCGAGATCGGCTGGGTCAATTGGGACCTGAGCGAAGACGGCAAGGCTCTGCTCAAGTTCGTCAAACGCCTGATCAAATTGCGCCTGGCCTATCCGATTCTGCGTCGCGGACGCTTTCTGGTGGGCAACTACAACGAAGACATCGGCGTCAAGGACGTGACCTGGCTGGCCCCGGACGGCAGCGAAATGTCCACCGAACAATGGGAAGAAGGCCACGGTCGTTGCCTGGGTATGTTGCTCGATGGCCGCGCCCAGGAAACCGGCATTCGTCGCAAGGGCGCCGACGCGACCCTGCTGCTGGTGGTCAACGCCCACCATGACGTCGTCAATTTCCTGCTCCCGGAAGTGCCCGACGGCGCTTTCTGGACCTGCATGATCGATACCAATCAACCCTCGATTCGTGGCCAGGAACGCTTTGAGTTCGGTCACGAATATTCAGTCACCGGCCGCTCGTTGCTGCTGTTCGAATTGCAGCGCGAAGAAGAAGAGTGAACATCCTGTAGGAGCTGACGAGTGGAACGAGGCTGCGATCTTTTCGACATCAACGCAGAAGCAAAATCAATAGATCGCAGCCTCGTTCCACTCGTCAGCTCCTACACGGATTGTGATTATTTGCGAAACCTGACACAGCCTGGATTAAAAAAATCGTATCAGACCAAAGGCTGAGGCGACGAATAGCGATCCATGAGCAATACTCTGCCCGCAGCAATCCAGGGTTCGGAGCGCTGCAATTGCTATTTATCCCGCCTTCACGGGTCTGCCAGGCTTGCGCCCTCGCAAGCATTGCGCGCGACTGAGGGCCAGACAGAACAAGGACGTAGTGCCTATGAATAACGTGTCCATCAGCGAAAATGGTCTGCCCGCGCAGATCTGGAACAGCGCCCGGCAACTGGACGACATCCCTTTCATCAACACCGAAACCCTGGTCCCGGCCGGCGCTCGCGCAGTGGTGATCGCACCGCATCCTGGCGATGAAGTGTTGACCTGCGGCGGCCTCCTGCAACAGCTGTGCGCCCTTGGCCATCCTCTGCAATTGATCTCGATCACCGACGGTAGCTACAGTCATTTTGGTTCGCAACAGTGGTCACAGAAACGCCTGAGCGTAATTCGCCCGCAAGAAAGCGTGGAAGCGTTGCGCCGGCTCGGATTGCCGATGCACAGCCTGAAGTGGATTCGCGCCGGTTTCACCGACGCAGGGCTGGCCGAGAGAGAGTCTGAACTGACCCAGTTCATCGTCCGCTACCTGCGCCCCGGCGATGTGGTGTTCACCACCTGGCGCGAAGACGGCAATGTCGATCACGACGCCGTCGGCCGTGCCAGCGCCAGGGCCGCGGCGCTGGTCGGTGCCTCGCTCAACGAAGTACCGGTTTGGGCCTGGCACTGGCCATCACGCGATCACGCGTCGATTCCCTGGCATCGCGCGCATAAGGTACGCCTCGACACCTGGACCGTGGCCCGTAAAAGCCACGCCACCTATGCCTACGCCAGCCAACTCGACGGTGAGCCGATGATCGGCGCCACCCCGTCACTGCCCCGGGTGCTTCTGGAGCGCATGCGACTGCCGTATGAAATTGTGTTTGTCTGAATCATTCGGGGAATGTTTTGGCGAGAGTGTCTTTGTGGCAAAGGGCTTTTGTGGCGAGGGAGCTTGCTCCCGCTGGGGCGCGAAGCGGCCCCAAAAGCTTTGCGACTGCTTCGCAGCCGAACGGGAGCAAGCTCCCTCGCCACAGTAACCCGCTCCCCACATTGGATTGGTGTCGCTCAAACTGAACTGCTCGCCTGTGCACCAGTCGCATGCATACATCAGCCTGATTCAGAGGAGTAAACGTGACCAGCGATGCCGAACGACACGCCGTCGAATCAATACCACCGGACACGCCTGCGACGGTTCATCGACTCAGGGTGCTGACGGTCAACACCCATAAAGGCTTCACCGCCCTCAACCGGCGTTTCATCCTGCCGGAACTGCGTGAAGCGGTACGCAGCACGTCGGCCGACCTGGTGTTTCTACAGGAAGTGGTCGGTGAGCACGACCGGCATTCTTCCCGTTACAACGATTGGCCACAAACCTCGCAATACGAGTTCCTGGCCGACAGCATGTGGAGCGATTTCGCTTACGGTCGCAACGCGGTCTACCCCGACGGCCATCACGGCAATGCCTTGCTGTCGAAATACCCGATCCGCGAATTTCGCAACCTCGACGTCTCGATCACCGGCCCCGAGCGGCGCGGGTTGCTGCACTGTGTGCTGGATGTACCGGGGCACGCGGAAGTGCATGCCATTTGCGTGCACCTGAGCCTGTTGGAAAGCCATCGACAACTGCAGCTGCAGTTGCTCTGCCTGTTGCTAGAATCGTTGCCCGATGACGCCCCGGTGATCATTGCCGGCGATTTCAACGACTGGCAGTTGCAAGGCAACGCCGCCCTCGCCCGGCGCCATTACCTGCATGAAGCCTTCGAACGCCATCATGGCCGACCGGCGAAAACTTACCCGGCACGTTTTCCCTTGTTGCGCCTGGACCGGATCTACCTGCGTAATGCCATTAGCTATGAACCACGGATATTGGGGCACAAGCCGTGGACCCACCTGTCAGATCATCTGCCGTTGGCCGTTGAAGTACGCCTCTGAGCTCTTTGCCGGTCATATCGAAAACTGTTCATGACCCGTTGCTAAATCGATTAACCTGTTACTTTTGACAGTAGCGACGCAAAAATACGACTGCTAAATTGTTATCGTCTGTACCTCATGACGGTATGGACATGCGATCTACAGTGGCCGTCGTTGCCGAAAGTTCTCGATTTACGGGTGATAGTTTTCCCGATGTTGTCTCGCAACTCGCGCTGCCGAGGGTGTCTGATGTCTGCCGCTTTTGACAAGTCGCAACTCAGTCGCCGACCCACCTGCGGAGACGAGCATGCAATTTTCCAGCGATCGGCCCAAGTACCGCTACAGCGTCTATGCGGTTTCAATCTGGTTATGCGTAAGTGGGTCTCAACCCACCCAAGCGGCCTGTACGCTCAGCCCCACCGCTGGCGATGACAACTTCGTTTGTGACAGCGCCAGCAGCGGGTCGCTGGCCGACCTGACGGGCAACAACAGCCTGACCTTCCCCGCCAATGGTACCGGAACGATCAATGGCAACGTGACGTTCGGGGCAGGCACCGACACGGTTGACATGAATTCCGGGCGCATCGTCGGTACGCTCAATCAGGGTGATGGTGCCGACACCTTCAACATCAGCGCCGGACAGATAACCGGGGCCGTCAGCCAGGGCAATGGCGTCGATAACTTCACCATGAGCGGCGGCACCATCCAGGCCCTGGCCCAAGGCGACAGCCGCGACTTTTTCCAGATGAGCGGCGGCACTATCATCGGCGCCTTCGAGGACGGCGACACCGCCAGAATGACCAGCGGCACCATCGGTCGTGTCGATATGAAACTCGATGACAATCTGTTCGAACTCTCCGATGGGGAGATCCTCGGCAATCTGGTCACCGGCTTTGGCACCGACACCATCATCGTCTCTGGTGGCAGGATCGGCGGCAACATCAGTGTGAGCGGTGGCAACGACAACATCACGGTGACGGGTGGCGAAGTCGTCGGCGAGATCCGCACCAGCGTTGGCAACGACACTTTTGTATGGGATGGCGGTGGCATCCTCCATTCGGCAATCCTCATGGGAGACGGCAGTGACAGCGCGACCTTGCGCAATCTCGGCGCGAGCACGCTCGCCCAGACCCCGAGCCTCGACGGTGGCACCGGCAACGATGTGCTGATCTTCGATCACACTACAACCGCAGGTGCTCGCCGCTACGCCAATTGGGAAACGGTAAACCTGACCAAGCATTCGCAGTTCGATCTCACCGATAACCTTGTGCTGGGTGACAGCGCTACCGGTACCGGCATGTTCAATATCGACGGCAGCAGCGTCCTGACGTCAACGCAAGGCAGCATCACGCCATTCACCGCTGGCCAGCGTGCAACCTTGAACAACGCCGGGGTCATTGACCTGAGCAGCGGCAATACCCGCTCCAATGACACCCTGACGGTGCAGGGCAATTACACGGGCAATGGCGGCCAGCTGTTTTTGCAAAGTAAGGTCGGTGATGACACCTCCCCCAGCGACAAACTGGTGGTCATCGACGGAACCTTGACCGGCACCACCTCGATTTCCGTCAGCAACCTGGGCGGTCTTGGCGCCCTGACCCGGCAGAACGGCATTCAGTTGGTCCAGGCCCAAGGCACGGCCAGCAGCGACAACGGGGCGTTTGCCCTGCAGTCCCCAGTGTCCGCAGGCGCCCATGATTACCACCTGTTCAAGGGTGGCGTCACGGCCGGCAGCGAAAACAACTGGTACCTGCGTTCGTCCGTCGTCGCGGCCCCGTTGGTGGCCGTGCCCAACCCAGACCCGGCCTTGCCGCCGATTTTAGTGCCGCTGGTGGCGGCTCCAGTGGCTGCCGTCGGTACCCCATCGCTGCCGACCGTCGAACCCGGTGCTGCACCGGTTCCACTGTACCGACCGGAAGTCCCGACCTGGTCCGTATTACCGCCGGCTGCAGCACAAATGACCCTTTTGGCACTGGGCACGTTCCACGATCGCCAGGGCGATCAGCGCCTGCTCAACGAAACAGGTGCCTTTGGCGCTGGATGGGGTCGTGTGTACGGCAAAAACTTCGACCAAACCTGGGCCGGCACAGTGACGCCGCGGCTCGACGGATCGCTCAACGGCTTTCAAGTCGGCAACGACTTGTACAGCTCGCAAACGTCGGGTGGGCAAATTCAGCGCACCGGTTTTTTCGTCGGCCATACCCGCTTGCAGGGTGATGTCGATGGCTTCAACCAAGGCTTCGAAGGCAAACGCGCCGGTAAGGTGGAGCTGGAAGGTGACAGTTACGGCCTATACTGGACGCTGACTGATTCGCAAGGCTGGTACGTCGACACTGTGGTGATGGGCACCCGGCTGGATGGCGACAATCGATCCGAACGCGGACTGAAACTCGATAACCGTGGCCACGCCCTCACCCTCTCGGCCGAGGCAGGTTATCCGCTTGTGGTGGCGGACAACTGGGTCATGGAACCCCAGGTGCAAGTGATCCACCAAAAAGTATCCCTCGACAGTCAGGACGATGGCATCTCACGCATCTCGTTCGATTCAGACGGTGCCTGGACTGGTCGCCTCGGTGCTCGACTCAAGGGGCACTACGCAATCAGTGGCCGGCCGCTCGAACCTTATGTGCGGGCCAATCTTTGGCACACGTTTTCGGGCACTGACACGGTGACATTCGATGGTGCCGATCAGATCGAGACCCAACAAAAATCTTCTTCGGCTGATTTGGGCGTCGGCGTGGTACTGAGTCTCGCATCAACGGTCAGCGTGTATGCCAGCGCTGACTACAGCAGCAATATCGACAGCAATCAGCTACGCGGAACGAGTGCGAACATCGGGGTGCGCATGAGCTGGTAGGACGAACGATTGCTTCCAAGAGTCGCTGGTGTACGGGTATTTTTGATGATCTTACGCACAAACAACTACTTATATATACGCCAAAAATCAGTCACTTCTAGCTCATAAAATAGCCATACCGCTTATCGGCCATTTTCTTGACGCAGCGTCATCGGTCTCCTTAGCTAGTGCTTACTACCCCCGGAAATCCATCAGGGGCAAGCCACCAGACTCCTGTAAGAAAAGGCGGGTCTGACCTTGCTCCAATCCATTCGGTCGCCCCTCATTCGGGGTAGGAGAGACGCCACAGCGAGATACACATGCGATTGCAAGGTAGACCCCCATGAGAACTTCATTCACCTCACAAGAGATCAAAGTCACGTTTTGCACTGTCACAGGTTCATTCCTGCTGTGCTCATCCATGGAGGTGCAGGCCTCGCCTGCCGAGGACGAAACAAACCTCTGGTACAACCAGGCATTGCCGACCCTGACCTTGCCGGCCGACTCCGCCACATATCCCGGCCGCTTACGCGCTAATCAAGACTTACAAAGCTCACGCCTGACGGTGGAAGATGCCGCGCCTTCAGCCTGGGACCACGTCTATGGAAAGACCTCACGGCAAGCCCAAACCGACTATCTGGCCCAAGGCTCTTCCATCCCCGGCGCCAGCGAATTCAAAAGCCCGGCGCTGTTGACCGTGCAAAGCAACAGCGGCCATACCCAGCGGGTCGGACTGATCGGCGGCACCACCCAATTCCAGGGCAATGACAACGGTCTGCTGACCAGTCGCGCCCTCGCCGATCCCGGCCATGACACGCTCAACCTTCAAGGCCAGAGTCTCGGCGCCTACTGGAGCCTGACCGGCCCACAAGGCTGGCACGTAGATTTGAGTGCCAGTGGTGGCCGGGTCAACGGCTACAGCCGCAATGATCAAGGCGCGCGACAAGCCACCGAAGGCAGCGCGGTGACGCTGTCGGTGGAAGGTGGTTTCCCGATTGGCTTGGGTAATAACTGGGTGATCGAACCCCAGGCGCAGTTGATCAATCAACGCATTATGCTGGATACGCCCTACGCCGGCTCCGGCAACGGCTCCTCCAGCGACATGTCGTCCTGGAGCGGTCGGGTCGGTGCCCGCTTGAAAGGCAGTTACGATATTAACGGCCTGCCGGTCGAACCCTATGTGCGCACCAACGTGTGGCACACGGTTTACACCGGTAATACCGTGAGCCTGGATCAGGTCGACAAAATCAGCAGCAGCCGTAAATCCTCGACGGTGGATGTGGGTTTGGGGCTGGTCGCCAGAGTGACGCCGTTGGTCAGCCTGTACATCAGCGCCGATTACAGCAGCGATGTGGATGACAATGATTTGAACGGGTTGATTGGTAGTTTGGGGGTGCGGATGCGGTGGTGAGTGGGACCGCAGGCAGGTGTTGTCAGTTCTGACGCCATCGCGGGCAGGCTCGCTCCCACATTGGTTTTATGTACGACGACAATCCAATGTGGGAGCGAGCCTGCTCGCGATAGGAGCGACGCGATTTTGGATCAACCCTCCGGCCGCAAAATCAACACCCCCAACGGCGGCAAATTCAACTCCAGTGAGAGCGCCTGGCCATGGCTCGGTTCTTCGTCGGTGAACACTCCGCCGCCGTTACCGTAATTGGAACCGGCGTAGGTGTCGGCATCGCTGTTGATCAATTCGACCCAACGCCCGGCGAAGGGCACACCGATGCGATAAGCCTGGCGCGGCACCGGGGTAAAGTTGGCCACCACCAGCACTGGCCGCCCGTCCTTGCTCCAGCGTAGCCAGGCGTAGACGCTGTTGGTCGCATCGTCACCGATCAACCACTGGAAGCCTTGCGGCGCATCGTCCTGGTCATGCAGCGCCGGTTCTTCGCGATACAACCGGTTCAGGTCACCAACCAGTTTGCGCACCCCTTGGTGTTCCGGGTATTGCAGCAGATACCAGTCCAGTTGCTGATCGTGATTCCATTCCCGCCACTGGCCGAACTCGCAGCCCATGAATAACAGTTTCTTGCCCGGATGCGTCCACATGAAGCTCAGATAAGCCCGCAGGTTGGCAAACTTCTGCCAGCGATCGCCGGGCATCTTGTCAATCAGCGAATGCTTGCCATGCACCACTTCATCGTGAGAAATCGGCAGGATGAAGCGTTCGGACCAGGCATACATCAAGCCGAAACTCAGCTCGTTGTGATGATGGGCGCGGTACACCGGATCCTGCTGGATATAATGCAGCGAATCGTGCATCCAGCCCATGTTCCACTTATAGGCAAAACCCAACCCACCCTGTTGCGTGCTCTGGCTGACGCCCGGCCACGCCGTGGATTCTTCGGCAATCACCAGCGCGCCCGGCGTTTCCAGAGCCACCACGTCATTGAGATGACGCAGAAAATCGATGGCCTCCAGATTCTCCCGACCGCCGTGACGGTTGGGCACCCACTCGCCGGCCTTGCGCGAGTAATCGCGATACAGCATCGACGCCACTGCGTCCACGCGCAGGCCATCGACGTGGAAATGCTTGAGCCAGTGCAGCGCCGACGCCAGCATGTAGCCGTGCACTTCGGTGCGGCCCAGGTTGTAGATCAGCGTGTCCCAGTCCTGGTGGAAACCTTCCTGCGGATTGCCGTACTCATACAACGCCGTGCCGTCGAACTGCGCCAGGCCGTGGGTATCGGTGGGGAAATGCGCCGGCACCCAATCGAGGATCACACCGATCTCGGCCTGGTGACAGGCATTGACGAACGCGGCGAACTCATCCGGCGTGCCGTAACGGGCACTCGGGGCGAATTGCGACAGCAATTGATAACCCCAGGAGCCACCGAATGGATGCTCCATGATCGGCATCAGTTCGATGTGGGTGAAACCCAGCTCCTTCACATAAGGAATCAGCCGCTCGGCCAACTCGGGCCAGGTGTACTGACGGGCGACCTCGCCCAGGTCATCCAGCTCGCATTGCCAGGAACCGGCGTGCAATTCATAGATCGATAACGGTGCGCTGGTTCGCTGACGCTCGCCCCGCGACTGCATCCAGTCGTGGTCCTTCCAGTCGATTCTCAGCGGCGAGGCGACTTTCGATGCGGTATCCGGTGGCAAAGCGGTGGCTAGGGCCATCGGGTCGGCCTTGAGCGGCAGAATGCCGTGGGCGCCGAGGATTTCGTATTTGTAGGCTTCCCCCGCTTGCAGGCGCGGAATGAACAACTCCCAGACCCCGGAAGGATGACGCAGACGCATCGGATGCCGACGGCCGTCCCAGACGTTGAAATCGCCAACCACCGAAACCCTTCTGGCATTCGGTGCCCACACGGCGAAGCGCACCCCCTCTACACCATCGACCGTCTTCAGCTGCGCGCCGAGGCAACTGCTCAAGTCCCGGTGATTGCCCTCGGCGAACAGGTACAAATCCATCTCGCCGAGTAACGGACCGAAGCTGTAAGGGTCCTCGGCGAGTTGCTCGCCACCCGCCCAACGGGTTCGCAACAAATAGGGCCGAGCCTGTTCGAAGTGCCCGACGAACAGCCCTGGGGTTTGCGTGGCCTCAAGGCTGCCGAGCTCTTCCCCGGATTCCTTGTCCACCACTTGCACGCTTAAGGCATCCGGCAGATAGGCGCGAATGAATTGCCCGCCAGCGCCATCGCTATGCGGGCCGAGAATTGCAAAGGGGTCTTGGTGCTCGGCGCGTACCAACGCATCGATATCCCGCGCCCTGGGCAGCGCCTGTTCAACGTGCCCCTGTTCCTTGTTCGAGATACTCATGACTACTCTCCACCAAGATCGGAAAAGGGTTTGAGCCCACTCAATAAACCGTACAGACCGTGCAACGGCACGGGCAGCCAAGTGGGTCGATTTTCAGCCTCATAGGCCACTTCATAAGCCGCCTTCTCCAGACCGAACAACGCCAGCGCGGCGTCCTCGCCTTCAGGATCTTGCCATGCATGAGCAAGACTAGCTGCCGCCAGCCGATAAGCGTCGACAAATGCTTGCCGCGCTTCTCTGAGATAACGATCGGCAACCCGTTGCCGCGCGGCCTGGGCCTCGGCGGTGTTATCGACGTTATGCACGTTGATCGTCATCGCCGCGGCGTAATCGAAGGAGCGCAACACGCCGCTGACATCTTTATAGGGGCTGTGTTTGCCTCGGCGTTCATGCAGTGGCCGCGCCGGTTCACCCTCGAAATCGATCAGGTAGGCATCGCCCTTGATCACCAGCACCTGCCCCAGGTGCAAGTCGCCATGGACGCGAATGCGCAGGCCACCGGCCGCTTTCTTGCCCAATTCCTGAACATGGCTGAGAATGGTTTTTTTGTTGTCCAGCAGGCGACTGACCAATGCCTGATCGGCGGCGCTCAGCTCAGTTTGATGCTGCTTGAGCAACTTCAGGGCATGTTCCAGCTGCGCCGCCACGTCCTTGGCCGAGGCCAGGGCGTCTTTCTGGGTGGTGATCTGTGGCGCGAAGTCCGGGTTGGCGCTTGGGGCCGCCAACACCTGATGCATTTCCCCCAGACGCTGGCCGAGCATGCCGGCAAAATCCTTCAGCTCGCCGAGCGCGTTGTAATGCTGCTCCTGTTCCGACACGGCATCGGCGAGTTCGTCGCGAAGCGCCCGTTCGAGGTTGTTCTGGGTCCATTCCCATGCGTCGCCCTGATTGCTCAAATAACCTTGGGCGATCATCAGCAGCGTGTCCTCGCCTGCCGCATTGCGACGGGTCACCGCGCCCAGCAGCGGCGAAATATTCTGGAAACCGGCATGGGTCAGGTACGCACTCATTTCCAGTTCCGGGTGCACCCCTGGCGCGACCTTGCGGATCAGCTTGAGCACCAGGCTGCTGCCGATCACCACCGAACTGTTGGATTGCTCGGCGGACAGATAGCGCACCTCCGACTCGGCGGTCAGGCCAAGCCTGGTCAGTGCGTCGGTCGGCTCGAAGCGGATCTCGCCACCGTCGGATGACAATACCGTGCCGGCCTGCATGCTCTGCAATACCGCATGGACGAAGCTGTCGAGGCTGAAGGCGTCGGTGATCAAACCGACTTGACGCCCACGCCGGACCCGGGCCAGCGCCAATTGCTGCGGCAACGCCGCGCCGACCTGCTCCTCGGAGATAAAACCGAATGGCAACTGATAGCGGCTGGTCTGTCCGCCGCTGGTGACGTCGATTTCCCCCAGCAGCACCGGATGCTGCGGATCGCCAAAACGCACGCCATACGCCAGGTTGACGCTGTCGATGACGCCGTCCTTACCGGCGAACCAGCGGCGATTCTGCAACCAGCTCGGCAGAATGCTCTGTTGCAGGATTTGTCGGGATGGCGCTTCGAGCAGCTCTTCCATGCGTTTCTTCAGCACAAGGGTGGTGAAGTCCGGCAAACTTTGTGCCGGCTCCACGTGCCAGCTCGGCATTTGGTTTTCCGCCGCCAGGCCGAACCAATAGAAACCGTAAGGCGCCAGCGTCAGCAGGAAATTCAACTGGCCGATAGGCGGGAACGCATTGCCACCGAGCATCTCCACCGGAACCATGCCGACATAAGCCGACAGGTCCAGCTCCGCCGCTTGCGCGCTGCGGGATACGTTGGCCACGCACAGAATGATCTCGTGCTTGCCGTCCGGGCCGGTGTATTCGCGGGTATACGCCAGAATCCGTCGATTACTCGGCGAGAGCATCTTCAGCGTCCCGCGCCCGAAGGCCTTGGACTGCTTGCGCACCGCGAGCAAACGCCGGTTCCAGTTCAACAACGAATGAGGGTCGCCGGCCTGGGTTTCGACGTTGACCGACAGGTAGCCGTAGAGCGGGTCCATGATCGGCGGCAACACCAGACTGGCCGGGTCGGCGCGGGAGAAACCGCCGTTACGGTCGATCGACCATTGCATCGGCGTGCGTACACCGTCGCGATCGCCGAGGTAGATGTTGTCGCCCATGCCGATTTCATCGCCGTAATACAGGGTCGGCGTGCCAGGCATCGACAGCAGCAAACTGTTGAGCAATTCCACGCGGCGACGATCACGTTCCATCAACGGCGCCAGACGCCGACGAATCCCCAGGTTGATTCGCGCCCGGCGGTCGGCGGCGTAGTAATTCCACAGGTAATCGCGTTCCCGATCGGTGACCATTTCCAGGGTCAGCTCATCGTGGTTGCGCAGGAAAATAGCCCACTGGCAGTTGGCGGGAATTTCCGGGGTCTGACGCAGAATGTCGGTGATCGGGAAACGATCTTCCTGGGCCAGCGCCATGTACATGCGCGGCATCAACGGGAAGTGAAAGGCCATGTGGCATTCGTCGCCGTTCTGGCCGTCGACAGAGGTGTTGCCAAAGTACAGCTGAGTGTCTTCCGGCCACTGATTGGCTTCGGCCAGCAGCATGCGATCGGGGTAATTGGCGTCGATTTCAGCACGGATCTGCTTGAGGACGTCGTGGGTCTCGGGCAGGTTTTCGTTGTTGGTGCCGTCGCGCTCGATCAGGTACGGGATCGCGTCCAGCCGCAGGCCGTCGATACCCATGTCGAGCCAGTAACGCATCACCGACAGCACCGCTTTCATCACTTGCGGGTTGTCGAAGTTCAGGTCTGGCTGGTGAGAATAGAAACGGTGCCAGAAGTACTGACCGGCGACCGGGTCCCAGGTCCAGTTGGACTTTTCGGTGTCGAGAAAAATGATGCGGGTGCCGTCGTATTTCTGATCGTTATCGGACCAGACATAGAAGTCGCGGGCCGCCGAACCGGGCTTGGCCTTGCGCGCGCGCTGGAACCAGGCGTGCTGGTCCGAAGTGTGGTTGATGACCAGTTCGGTAATCACCCGCAGCCCGCGTTTATGGGCCTCGGCAATGAAGCGTTTGGCATCGGCGAGGGTGCCGTAGTCTGGGTGTACACCACGGTATTCGGCAATGTCATAGCCATCGTCGCGACGTGGCGAGGGATAGAACGGTAACAACCAAATGGTATTGACACCCAGATCGGCGATGTAATCGAGCTTGGCGATAAGGCCGGAAAAGTCGCCGATCCCGTCGTTGTTGGAGTCGAAAAAAGACTTAACGTGAACCTGGTAGATCACCGCATCCTTGTACCAGAGCGGGTCCTTGATAAAGGTGGCTGACCTGGGTTTCTTCGCCATTTGTAACTCCTGTTGAATTCAATAGAGCGCACCACCTATGCGTATCTACACATATCTCAAGCCTGGTGCTCTTCTGTAGGAGCTGCCGAAGGCTGCGATCTTTTGATCTTCTGCCATTTGCGCTGCACCAAAAATCAAAAGATCGCAGCCTTCGGCAGCTCCTACGGGGTCATCTATTCGCCAGCAAAATAGTGTCGTCACAGGGATGCATGGCGCATTTAAGAAGTGCTGATCCTCCAAATCCCGAACGGCAAATGCCACGGTTCGATTCGCATGAACTGGTACTTGCCGTGCCAGGTCCAGCGGTGGCCATTCATCAAGTCTTCGCCCTGGGTGACGGCGTCATCGGGCAGGCCCATTTCCCACAGCGGCAATTCGAAATTCGCCTCCTGGGCGTGATGCGGATCGAGGCTGACCGCCACCAGAATGAAATTGCTGCCGTCGACGCTGCGTTTGCCGAAGTACAGAATGTTGTCGTTCCAGGCGTTGTAGACCTTCAGGCCCAAGTGCGTGTGCAGCGCCGGGTTCTGCCGGCGGATGCGGTTGAGCTGGGCGATTTCGGCGATGATGTTGCCCGGCGCGTTGAAGTCCCGGGGGCGGATTTCGTACTTCTCGGAATTGAGGTATTCCTCCCGGCCCGGTACCGGCGCCGCTTCACACAACTCAAAACCCGAATACATGCCCCACAGGCCGGAGCCCATGGTTGCCAGCGCGGCGCGAATCAGAAAACCGGCGCGCCCGGATTCATGCAGGAACGTCGGGTTGATGTCCGGCGTATTGACGAAGAAATTCGGCCGGTAGCATTCACGCCACGGCGATTCATTGAGTTCGGTGAAATAGGTCGCCAGCTCGTGCTTGGTATTGCGCCAGGTGAAATAGGTGTAGCTCTGGGAGTAACCGACTTTGCCCAGACGCGCCATCATCGCCGGCGTCGTAAAGGCTTCGGCCAGGAAAATCACCTCCGGGTACAGCGCCCGCACATCGGCAATCATCCATTGCCAGAACGGCAACGGCTTGGTGTGAGGGTTGTCGACGCGAAACAGCTTCACGCCCTCCTCGACCCAACCCACCACAATGTCACGCAGCTCGATCCACAGGCTGGGAATCGCGTCCACGGCATAGAAGTCGACGTTGACGATGTCCTGGTATTTCTTCGGTGGGTTCTCGGCGTATTTGATCGTGCCGTCCGGCCGCCAGTTGAACCAGCCCGGGTGCTGTTTGAGCCATGGGTGGTCCTGGGAACACTGAATCGCAAAATCGAGGGCGATTTCCAGCCCATGCCGGGATGCCGCCGCGACGAGCCGGCGAAAATCTTCGCGAGTGCCCAGCTCCGAGTGAATCGCCTCATGCCCGCCTTCTTCGCTGCCAATGGCGTACGGGCTGCCCGGGTCGTCCGGGCCGGCGATCAACGAATTGTTCGGGCCTTTGCGGTAGCTGCGGCCGATCGGGTGGATCGGCGTGAAATACAGCACGTCGAAGCCCATGTCCTGGATCATCGGCAGCCGCGAATGCACGTCGTTGAAGGTGCCATGACGGGCCGGGTCATCGGTGATCGAGCGCGGAAACAATTCATACCAGCTAGCGAACTGAGCCAGCTCTCGCTCCACGTCCACCGGGTATTCCGGGCTCAGGCTCAGGAAGGGACGATGATCGGCCTGGGCCATCAAATCCGCGCTGCGTTGGTGCAGAAACAAGGCGACCTGCTCGGTTTCGAGCAGACCGCACAGTTCATGGTGCAACGTCGCCAGTTGTTCACTGAGCGAGCCTTCAGAGCGTTCAGCGGCCTGCTGGACGTGATTGCGCCCTTCCTGCAATTCCAGGCTGACCGAGACGCCGGCGTCGTGCTTTTTTTTCAGCTCATAACAGAAGCTGGCGAACTGATCGATCCAGGCTTCGAGGCAGAACACATAACGCCCCTGCTTGTTGACACGAAACTGGCCCTGCCAGCCGTTATTGCCCAGCTCGGCCATCACCTCACTCTGCCAGGTTTCATCGCCGTCGGCACGCCAGCGGATGCGCACGGCCAGTTTGTCATGGCCGTCGGCAAACACTTTGCTGGTCACCACCACGTCCTGATCAATCACGGCTTTAACGGCGAATTGCCCGCCATCGAGGATCGGCATGGTGTTTTCAATCACGATCCGCGGTAGCAGTAACGCCTGCGACAGCGGTATATGCGGGTTGTAGCTCAACTCTGTGGGTTTCTCAGCGGTCATCGAGCATCTCTCCTTAACGCCCCAAGGACGCTCTTGTGCCTGGTCGTCGTTCACACGAAGCGATCTGCCACGGCATGAACTCACTTAAGTTCCGAACAGCAGGCGGCGGTAAAAGTTCAGAGGGATTTGCCAAGTCTTTCGGGGAATCAAACTCACTGTTTACGGGTCAACCAACTTAAGCACGACTCACGCCACCTGCCACTGGAGACTGCATCGATGAGCATTCCCACCCCGCCTGAAACACCCGATCCGAACCTCGATGAGCCAACGGTGCCACCGACACAGCCAACACCGCCGACCGAGCCCGCCCCCGTCCCTGAACAGGAACCGCCGGGCACCAACCCGCCACCGCGCGAAGAGCCACCGAGCACCCAGCCGCCGGAGATCGTGAAGCCGTAAACACTCCCCCGACGCATGAGGGTTCAATGTAGGAGCTGCCGAAGGCTGCGATCCTTTGATCTTGATCTTCGGCAATCTCCAAGAAACATCAAAATCAAAAGATCGCAGCCTTCGGCAGCTCCTACGGGGGGCGATCCTTCTCGAGCTGGCGCACCACGATCGGCATCACACCGAGAATCACCAACGCCAGCAACGTACTGAGCACCGCCGTCGCCTCGCGGCCCATTCCGGCCGAAACGCCAATGGCCGCGGTCATCCACAAACCGGCGGCGGTGGTCAGGCCTTTGACATGGCCCTCATCGCCATCATTGTTTTTCAGGATAGTCCCGGCGCCGAGAAAACCGATGCCGGCGATCACGCCCTGCACCACCCGGCTCATGGCGTCGGCCTGGGATCCTGACATCTGCGGCACCAGCACAAACAATGCCGCGCCAAGCGCCACCAGCATATGGGTGCGAACCCCGGCGGCCTTGCCCTTTTGCTCACGTTCGAAACCGAGAATGCCGCCCAGCAAGGCGGCCATCAGCAAGCGCACGGTAATGCGCGTCAATTGCGAAGCATCGCCAATGTCGGTGAACTCCGCTTGCAGTGTCTCCCAAACCTCGTGCCACCAAGCGTCCATGGCGCAGTCCTTGTGAAGATTTCATGACTCGATAGAGGATGGACCGCACCCACCATTAATCGGTTGCACCGAACGATGACCGGCGGATGCGTCCTAACACTTCAGACTCCGCCGAAAAAAGGACGCCTCCATGACCGTGCGCATCGAAAACCAGACCTGCTTCTTCATCACCCCAAGCGGCGAAGAAATCCGTCTTTGCCCCGACGTGACTATCATCACCGACGGGGAAAAATCCATGTCGGCGGTCGATCTCAACGGCCAGCGCATCTACATCACCGAAGCAGAAGCCGATGCATTAACCGTAGCAGGCGCGGTGGATGAGCGCCGGCATCTGAAGGCCACGGACAGTGATTCGGTGATTTGACTGACCCGCATCAACACACGCTGCAAACAACGGGCATAGGTGTTTGCGGCCAACCATTGCGGGTGCATCAAGTTGTCGCAGGCAAGTGCGTACAACCCATCTGATCCGCTTTTTATTGCTTTAGCTGAGTCTGTTATGCAAACAGATCGCTGGTCATAGTGCTCCGGCCTGATGGAGGCTGATGAGCGAAAGACCATGAGCGATAGAATCCCCGTTCGAACCGTTGAACCTGCCGCATTCATAAAAAGCAATGAGCCTTTGCGTCCAACGATAAAGGCCAAATCCAGCGATAACCTGATCCATACCCGCAGTTTCACGGGTGTGTTCCGCACCCTGCGCATCAGTGGCGCGGGGGTTCTGTTTCTGCTGTTCTTCGGTACGGTGTGGCTGAACTGGGGTGGCCGCCAGGCAGTGCTCTGGGACCTTTCTGAAAGTAAATTCCACATCTTCGGCGCGACCTTCTGGCCACAGGATTTCATCCTGCTTTCGGCGCTGCTGATCATTGCTGCGTTCGGCCTGTTTGCGATCACCGTGTTCGCCGGCCGGGTCTGGTGCGGCTACACCTGCCCACAGAGTTCCTGGACCTGGATCTTCATGTGGTGCGAGAAGCTCACCGAGGGCGAGCGCAACCAGCGAATCAAACTGCAAGCCGCACCATGGGGCCTGAACAAACTGATCCGCCGTACGGCCAAACACACCCTGTGGCTGGCGATCAGCCTGCTCACCGGCCTGACCTTTGTCGGCTACTTCACGCCGATCCGTCCGCTGGCCGAAGAACTGCTGACCTTGCAAATCGGCGGGGTCAGCCTGTTTTGGGTGTTGTTTTTTACCGGCGCCACTTACATCAATGCCGGTTGGCTGCGCGAAGCGGTGTGCATGCACATGTGCCCATATGCGCGGTTTCAGAGCGTGATGTTCGACAAGGACACCCTGACCATTTCCTACGACGTAGCCCGCGGCGAAAACCGTGGCCCGCGTAAACGTGAGGTGAAACCTGCCGAGGTCGGACTGGGTGATTGCATCGATTGCCAATTGTGCGTGCAGGTGTGCCCGACCGGCATCGACATTCGCGATGGCTTACAAATGGAATGCATCGGTTGCGCCGCATGCATCGACGCCTGTGATTCGATCATGGACAAAATGGGCTACGCCCGTGGGCTGATCAGCTACACCTCGGAGCATGAACTGCAGGGCGGCAAGACCCATCTGCTGCGGCCGCGGCTGATCGGCTACAGCGCGGTGTTGCTGGTGATGATCGGCGCCCTCGTCCTGGCGCTGGTGGAACGGCCGATGGTGTCGCTGGACGTGAGCAAGGACCGTGGCCTGTTCCGCGAGAACAGTGAAGGCCAGGTCGAAAACATCTACAGCTTGAAAGTCATCAACAAGACCCAGCAACGTCAGGATTATCGACTGACGCTGGTCGATGGCGACGGCTTCCAGCTGCAAGGCAAGACCGAACTGAGCCTGGCACCGGGCGAGATTGTGGATGTGCCGGTGTCGGTGGCGATGACCACGGAACGGCCCAGCAGCAGTTCGCAGACGATCAGTTTCAAGATTGTCGACAGTGATGAGCCGGACATCTACAGCGTGGCGAAGAGCCGGTTTGTTGCGCCGATGAACCGTTGAGCCATTAAGATGCAGTCCTTTGTCAGATGCTGTCCCCTGTGGCGAGGGAGCTTGCTCCCGCTCGGCTGCGTAGCAGTCGTAAATTTTTGGGGGCGCTTCGCACCCCAGCGGGAGCAAGCTCCCTCGCCACAACAGCGAATCAACTGAACAACTTCAAACCAGGCACTCGATGAAACGCTACGAAAAATTCGCCGACGACATCGCTGAACTGATCCGCTCCGGCGTCCTCGGTCCCGGCCAGCGGGTGCCATCGGTGCGCTACGCCAGCCAGACTTACGGGGTCAGCCCGTCCACCGTGTTCCAGGCCTATTACCTGCTTGAGCGCCGTGGCCTGATCCGCGCCCGGCCGCGCTCCGGCTACTTCGTCAATGCGCATGCACCGAGCCCGTTTTCGGAGCCGGTGATCAGCAGCCAGGTCAACGAGTCCACCGAAGTCGACGTCAGCGAACTGGTGTTCTCGGTGCTGGACTCGATCAAGGACCCGAACACCGTACCCTTCGGCTCGGCCTTCCCCAGCCCCACGCTGTTCCCGCTGCAGCGGTTGTCCCGCTCGCTGGCCAGCGCCGCCCGGGAGATGGACCCGCGCATGGTGGTCACCGACATGTCGCCGGGCAACCCGCAACTGCGTCGGCAAATCGCCCTGCGCTACATGGTCGGTGGGCTGATGTTGCCCATGGAAGAGTTGCTGATTACCAATGGCGCCCTCGAAGCCCTGAACCTGTGCCTGCAAGCGGTCACCGAACCCGGCGATCTGGTGGCCATTGAAGCCCCGGCTTTCTACGCCAGCCTGCAAGTGCTGGAACGGCTGAAGCTCAAAGCAGTGGAAATTCCGGTGCACCCGCGCGATGGCATTGACCTTGGTGTGCTGGCCCAGACCCTGGAACGACATCCGATCAAGGCTTGCTGGTGCATGACCAGTTTCCAGAATCCGATGGGCGCGACCATGCCCGAGGCGAAGAAGCAGGAGCTGGTGGAGTTGTTGCGCAGTCACCAGGTGCCGCTGATCGAGGACGACGTCTATGCCGAGCTTTATTACGGGCAACAGGCGCCAAAACCGGCCAAGGCTTTCGATACTGAGGGTCTGGTGATGCACTGCGGTTCGTTCGCCAAGAGCCTGGCCCCCGGTTACCGGATCGGCTGGGTCGCGGCCGGGCGTTATGCGCAGAAAATCGAGCGCCTGAAACTGATGACCTCACTCTGCGCCTCGATGCCCGCCCAGGCCGCCATCGCCGACTACCTGCAACACGGCGGCTACGACCGGCACCTGCGCAAACTGCGCTATGCCCTGGAAGAACAGCAAAGCGCCATGCTCGCCGCCATCGCCCGCTACTTCCCGGCCCAGACGCGCGTCAGTCAGCCGGCGGGAGGGTACTTTTTGTGGCTGGAGCTGCCGCCGCAGATGGATTCGTTGAAGTTGTTTCAGATGGCGTTGGCGCAAGGGATCAGCATCGCGCCGGGGCCGATCTTTTCACCGACCCAGCGGTTCAGGAATTGTATTCGGCTGAACTATGGCAGCCCTTGGACTGAGGATTCGGAGAAGGCGATGGAGACGTTGGGTCGGATTGTCAGATCCTTCTAAAATCAAAAGATCGCAGCCTTCGGCAGCTCCTACAGGGAATTAGCGTACACCTGTAGGAGCTGCCGAAGGCTGCGATCTTTTGATCTTGCTCCTGACTCTTACCGCCCACCACCAAGGTCAACGAACGTCCCGGTCGCATAAGAAGCCTTATCCGACAACAACCACACAATCGCCTCCGCCACTTCATCCGGCCGCCCGCCCCGGGCCATCGGGATTGCCGACTCCAGCTTGCTGACCCGGTCCGGATCGCCGCTCAACGCATGGAAGTCGGTGTAGATGTAGCCAGGGCGCACAGCGTTGACGCGAATACCCTCGCCCGCCACTTCCTTGGACAGACCGATGGTGAAGGTGTCCAGCGCGCCTTTGGACGCGGCGTAGTCGACATATTCGCTGGGGGCGCCCAAGCGGGCAGCGACCGACGACACGTTGACGATGCTGCCGCCCTGCCCACCATGTTTGGGTGACATGCGCAAGATCGCGTGTTTGGCGCAGAGGATCGGCGCCAGGACGTTGGTCTTGAGGATTTTCAGAATACGGAATTCGGACATTTCGTCGATCCGCGACTTTTGCCCGACAGTGCCGGCGTTGTTCACCAGCGCCGTGACCCGACCGAGTTCGGTGTCTACGCGGTGGAACAGGCCGATCACTTCGTCTTCGATGCTGACATCGGCGCGCACCGCAATGGCTTGGGCGCCGAGTGCGCGCACTTGCTCCAGCACAGCGTGCGCCGCCTGTTCGTCGGACTGATAGTTGATACAGATCCGATAGCCCTGCTCTGCGGCCAACAGGGCCGTGGCGGCGCCGATTCCACGGCTGCCGCCGGTGATGACGATGACTTTGTCCATGCTGGCATTTCCCCCGTTTCAAGCGTATGCAGTCGGCGCCAAGAATAACCGCCATCGGCGGGTTTTGCATGAACCTGCGTCAATGGCTGCACTGATGGCGATCTGAAGTGAACCTTTCCTGTGGCTGAAGATGCTTCTGTGGCGAGGGAGCTTGCTCCCGCTGGGGCGCGCAGCGGCCCCTCATTTTTTCAGACCTATCAGGCCGACTGGTTTTGCGACTGCTTCGCAGCCGAGCGGGAGCAAGCTCCCTCGCCACAGGTCTGCCCCCAATAAGCTGCCCGATTTCAGCCAGCCGCCAATCGCTCCCCACGGTGAATATCGGCCATGAAGCGATCGGCCGGCAGCGGATGCCCCAGCAGGTAACCCTGCAACGAGTCGCAGCCCAACTGGGTCAGGAAGTCTTGCTGGACACCGGTTTCCACCCCTTCAGCGACAATCCGCAAGCCCAAGGCCTGGCCGAGGGCGACGATGGCCGAGACGATGGCTGCGTCGTCGCTGTCGTGTTCCAGATCGCGGACGAAACCCCGGTCGATCTTCAATTCATTGGCCGGCAGGCGCTTGAGGTACATCAAGCTCGAATAGCCGGTGCCAAAGTCATCGATAGACAGGTCGACGCCCATCTCCGAGAGTTCCTGCAGCACCGTCATGCTCGCATCGGCATCGCTCATGGCGGTGGTTTCGGTGATTTCCAGGGTCAGGCTGTTGGCCGGAAGATGATGAGTGGCCAGGGCCTTGGCGACGCTCTGGACCAACCCGGCATGGCAGAACTGCAAGGCCGAGAGGTTCACCGCGATGCGCCAGTCGGTGTAACCGAGCACGTACCACACGCGCATCTGACGGCAGGCTTCATTGAGCACCCACTCGCCAATCGGAATGATCAGCCCGGTCTTCTCCGCAAGATCGATGAAGCTGTCCGGCTGCAGCATGCCCTGGGTCGGGTGCTCCCAGCGCAGCAACGCCTCGGCACCCACCGGTCGGCCATGGCCGGCGTCGAACTTGGGCTGGTAATAGAGGCTGAACTGCTGCTGATCCAGAGCATTGCGCAAGTCCTGAAGTAATTGCAGCTGTTTGCGCGCGTTGCTGTTCATAGAGGCGTCGAAGAAGCTGTGGCCGTTTTTTCCGGCGCCCTTGGCGTGGTACATCGCCGCGTCGGCGTTCATCAGCAACTCCTCGGCGGTCTGACCGTTGCCCGGATAGAGCGCGATGCCGACGCTGGCGGAAATCTGCAAGTCATGTTCCGCAACCCGGAACGAGCGCGCGATCAGCCCCACCTGGCGCGCCGCCAGGTTCAGCGCGTCATTCGGCTCGGCGAGTTGCACCAGCAACACAAATTCATCGCCGCCGATCCGCGCCAGGGTGTCCGGGCTACGCAAATCTTCACGCAAGCGCAGGCCGACCTCACGCAGCAACTGATCGCCCATGTGGTGCCCAAAAGCATCGTTGACCGGTTTGAAGCCATCCAGGTCGATGAACATCAATGCAAAACAGCCACCCTGTTCCTGCACCCTCGACATCGCCTGATCGATACGGTCGGCCAGCAATACGCGGTTTGGCAGCCCGGTCAGGGTGTCGTGCAGCGCCAATTGGGTGAGTTCACGATTGGCCTCGGTCAGCGAGTGGGCCAGGTCCGCGGTGCGAGCCTCCAGGCGTGCATCGAGGATCGAAGTCAGCAAGGCGATGCTCAATACGGCAAGGGTGGTGATCAGAATCAGGTTATCCAGGCCCTCGCCGTTCAGGCCATCGGCCGCCGCGCCACAGAAACTGCCGTCGGCAAAACGTGCCGCAGCCATGCCGGTGTAGTGCATACCGACGATAGCGATGCCCATGATCACCGCTGCACCGCCACGGATCAGGCGAACATAAGGCGCGTGCCGACGCAGGCGGAAAGCGATCCACAATGCCGCGCCCGACGCGACGACGGCGATCAGCAATGAGGCGCTAAACAGTGCAGGGTCGTAATCGATACCCGGCTGCATGCGCATTGCGGCCATGCCGGTGTAATGCATCGCGCTGATGCCAGCGCCCATCACCAGCGCACCGAACGCCAGTTGCCAGGCCGGCAGTTGTGGCTGGCTCACCAGCCACAAGGCAAAACCGCAGGATAGAACCGCGATCAATAGCGACAGCGCCGTCAGGGAAACGTCATAACCCAGGTCGATCGGCAATGTGAAGGCGAGCATGCCGATGAAATGCATCGACCACACGCCAACCCCCATTGCAAAAGCGCCGCCCGCCGTCCACAGATGCACCGCCCGGCCTGTGGCCGTGGCGATGCGACCGGTGAGGTCGAGCGCGGTATAAGAGGCAAGTATCGCCACACAAAGCGATATGAAAACCAGCGTAAGGGAATAACTACCAATGAGCATGGGACTTCTCGCGACCGCCCCCGCCGTGCTGCGTTCATTCTCGGGGAGCAAAGTCGGCGATTGTACTGATTCCGCGAACGAACGCACTCACAAAGTCATCAGAAGGCCATCAAGGTGATGAAGCGTTTATGTGGTCGTTGCTCACGACTCGATGGCCAACAAATCATTGTGGCGAGGGAGCTTGCTCCCGCTCGGCTGCGCAGCAGTCGCAAACCGGATGATGCGTTTTGTCTGAACGTACGCGTCAGCACTTTTGGGACGGCTTCGCCGTCCAGCGGGAGCAAGCTCCCTCGCCACAACAGCCTTCACCACAAAAGCGCTCGCCACAACAGCCCTCATCACAGCAAGCCCCCTCACCACAGGGGTTGTGTTATTGCTTGTCGCTCACCTGAAGCTGCCCGTCCCACCCGCCGCCCAGCGCGGCGATCAATTGCACGCTGGCGATCAAGCGGCTTTGCAGCAAGCTCAGCACGTTGCGCTCGTTGCTCAACGCCGTGGCCTGAACCACCACCACATCCAGATAGGCAATCAGCCCGGCCCGGTACTGATTGCGGGTCAAACGCAAGGATTCGCGCGCCGCTTCCAGAGCTTCCTGACGCACCTTGGCTTCGTCTTCCAGCACCTTGAGCTGCACCAGATAGTTTTCCACTTCACGGAAGCCGTCGAGCACGGTCTGGCGGTACTTGGCGACGGTTTCGTCATAGGCCGCTTCGCTGCGATCGACTTCCGCCGAGCGCTGCCCTCCGTCGAACAGGGTCATGGCCAGTTGCGGGCCAACCGACCAGAAGCGGTTCGGCACGCTGATCCAGTTGTTAGAGGTGCTGCTGCTATAGCCGCCGTTCAGGCTCAGGGTCAAATCCGGGTAGTAGGCGGCTTTGGCCACGCCGATATTGGCGTTGGCGGCCATCACCGAGCGTTCGGCGGAGGCGATGTCCGGGCGGCGTTCCAGCAACTGCGACGGCAGGCTCAGCGGCACCTGCGGCAATGCCGGGATGTCTTGGGTTTCAGCCAGCCTGAACTCGGCCGGTGGCAGACCAATCAGTACAGCGATGGCGTTCTCGAACTGCGCGCGCTGCCAGATCAGGTCGACCATCTCTGCCTGAGTGCTTTTGAGCTGCGTGGTGGCCTGCGCCACAGCGTCCTTGCCGGAGACGCCAGCGCGGTACTGGTTTTCGGTCATGGTCAGCGAGCGCTGATAAGCCTCGACCGTCGCTTCCAGCAGGCGCTTCTGTTGGTCGATCACCCGCAGTTGCAGGTAGTTTTGCACCAGCTCCGATTGCTGGCTCAGGCGCATCGCCGCCAGGTCGGCAAAACTCGCCTCGGCGTTGGCGGTGTCGGCTTCCAGGCCTCGGCGCAATTTGCCCCAGACGTCCGCTTCCCAGCTGACCCCGGCCTGCGCGGTGTAGGTGTCGCGAATACCGCTGGAGGAACTGCTCAGGCTCGAACTGCTGCTACCGGTGCCCTGGCTGGAACGGGTTTTCCCGACGGTCAGGTCCACCGTCGGGAAAAACGCCCCCCGGGCGCTGCGCACCAAGGCCTGGGCCTGGCGGTACTGGGCTTCGGACTGGGCGACGGTCTGGTTGGCGCTGTTGAGCTTTTCGATCAGGCCGTTGAGCTGCTGATCGCCATACAGCTCCCACCAGGCACCACGGGTCAGAGAATCGCTGGGATTGGCCTGACGCCAGCCAGCCGCTTCCTTGTACTGTGCTGGCGCGGCGGCTTGCGGGCGCTGGTAATCCGGGCCGATGGCGCAGGCACTGAGCATCGCCACGCACAGCGACAGGCCCAGCAAACGCGAGCGCTGCGCCGTGAACAGCGCCGTGATCGGCGGTGCAGCCAGGTTGATAAGCGAACGGTCAGTCATAGCGGAGTTTCCAGAGCAGCATCGGTACGCACTCCACGCCAGCGGTTGAACCGATGGCGAAGATTGTCGAGATAGAGGTAAACCACCGGGGTGGTGTAAAGGGTCAGCACCTGGCTGAAGACCAGCCCGCCGATGATGGTCAGGCCCAGTGGCTGACGCATTTCCGCCCCCTCGGCCCGGCTCAGCAATAACGGTAAGGCGCCGAGGATTGCCGCCAGAGTGGTCATCAGAATCGGTCGAAGCCGTTGCAGGCAAGCGCTGCGGATCGACTCCAGCGGCTCCAGACCCTGGTGCCGTTCCAGTTGCAGCGCCAGGTCGATCATCAGAATCGCGTTTTTCTTCACCACGCCGATCAGCAGGAACAGCCCGAGCAAGGAAATCAGACTGAACTCACCACCGAGCACATAGATCGACAGCAACGCCCCAACCCCGGCCGACGGTAACGTCGAGAGAATGGTCAGCGGGTGAATGTAGCTTTCATAAAGCACGCCCAGCACCAGATACACCGCCACCAGCGCGCCGAGAATCATCCACGGCTGGCTTTTCTGGGTCGCGGCAAACGCATTGGCGGTACCGGCCATTTTCGCGATGACGTCTTCCGGCAAACCGACCTTGGCAATCGCCCGCTCAATGGCCGCCGAGCCCTGCTCCACCGTCACGCCTTCGGCCATGTCGAAAGCAATGCTTTCGGAGGCGAACTGGCCTTCGTGACTGACCCGGTCGTCTTCCAGGCTGTTTTCATAATGCGCGATGGTCGACAACGGAATCCGCGCACCGTCAGCAGTGATCACTTTGACCTGGTTGAGGGTGATCGGATCCTGAGCGTATTTCGGATTGACCTCCATCACCACTTGATACTGGTTGAGGCTGTCGTAGATCGTCGAAATCTGCCGCTGGCTGTAGGCGTTGTTCAACACCGAAGTGACCATGTCCATGTCCACGCCCAGACGCTTGGCCTGATCGCGATCGACGATCAGGGTCACTTGCTGGGCGCCACGCCCTTCGCGTGCATCAATTGCCGTCAATTCCGGCAGCGCCTTGAGGGCCGTGACGACTTTCGGATACCACTCGCGTAACGCGCCGAGATCGCCGCTTTGCAGGATGTAGGAATATTGCGAGGAGGTCTGCTCACGGCCGCCGCCGAATTGCAGGTCCTGATCCGCCATCAGCATCAATTGCGCACCGGCCACCTTGGGCATTTCCTTGCGCAGGCGCTCGATGACTTTTTGCGCGGACAGGTTGCGTTCCTTGATCGGCTTGAGGCGCACCAGCATGAAGGCGTTGTTGATGCCGTTGCTGCCACCGATGAACCCGGCGACGCTTTCCACCGCCTCATCCTTGAGCACGGCGCGACGGAAGATTTCCATCTTCGGCTGCATCACGCTGAACGACAGCCCGTCATCGCCACGCACGAAACCGATCAACTGGCCGGTGTCCTGTTGAGGCAAGAATGTTTTAGGAACAACGATATACAGCGCGATGTTCACGCCAATCGTCACGATCAGACTGAGCAAGGTCAGCCGACGGTGACGCAATACCCAGTCAAGACTGGTGGCGTATTTGCCGACCATCCACTCGTTGGTCCGCTGGCTCCAGCGTTGCAGGCGGTTTTCCTGCCCCGGCGTGTGCGGCTTGAGCCAGCGCGCGCAGAGCATCGGCGTCAGCGTCAGTGACACCAGCAACGACACCACAATGGCCGCCGCCAGGGTGATGGAAAACTCGCGGAACAGGCTTTCGACGATCCCGCCCATGAACAGGATCGACAGGAACACCGCCACCAGCGAGACGTTCATCGACAGCAGCGTGAAGCCGACTTCCCGGGCCCCGAGGTAGGCCGCCTTCATGGGCGGCACGCCCTTGTCGATGTGCCGGGAAATGTTCTCCAGCACCACGATAGCATCGTCCACCACCAGCCCGGTGGCCAGGATCAGTGCCATCAGCGACAGGTTGTTCAGGGAGAACCCGTAGAGGTACATCACCGCAAACGTGCCCACCAGCGACACCGGCACCGCCAGGGTCGGAATCAGCGAGGCACGCAAGTTACCGAGGAACAGAAACACCACCAGAATCACCAGCGCCACGGCAATCAGCAGGGTCATTTCCGCTTCATGCAGGGTGGCCTTGATCACCGGGGAACGGTCCATCGCCAGGTTCAGCTTGACGCTGGCCGGCAGCACCGCTTGCAACGCTGGCAACTGAGCCTTGATCTCGCTGACCGTCTCGATGATGTTGGCGCCGGCCTGGCGGTTGATCACCAGCAACACCGCCGAGTCGTCATTGAAGAAGCCGCTGTTGTAGCGGTCTTCGACACCGTCGCTGACCTTGGCCACATCCTTCAGGCGTAGGGCCGCGCCGTCCGCGTAGTGGATGATCAGCGACTCGTAATCCTTGGCCTTTTCCAGCTGATCGTTGGCCTGCACCTGCCACAGCCGCTGGCCGTCTTCGACCGAGCCCTTGGGCCGGCGCACGTTGGCGTTGGCGATGGTGTTGCGCACATCGTCCAGGGCCACGCCGTATTGGTTCAGTGCCTGGGGTTCGAGTTCGATGCGCACCGCCGGCAACGAACTGCCGCCGATCTGCACTTCCCCCACGCCCTGCACCTGGGACAGGCTCTGGGACAGAATGGTCGAGGCCAAATCATAGAGCTGGCCTTTTTCCAGCACATCCGAGGTCAGCGACAACACCATGATAGGCGCCTGGGACGGGTTGACCTTCTTGTAGGTCGGCATGCTGCGCATCCCGCTGGGCAGCAAGTTGCGCGAAGCGTTGATCGCCGCCTGCACTTCCCGCGCCGCGCCGTTGATGTCGCGGTCCAGGTCGAATTGCAGAATCACCCGCGTCGAACCCTGGCTGGAACGACTGCTCATGGTGTTGACACCGGCAATCGCGCCGAAAGAACGCTCCAGTGGCGTGGCCACAGTCGAGGCCATGACCTCCGGGCTTGCGCCGGGCAAACTGGCCTGAACCACAATCACCGGGAAATCCATCTGCGGCAGCGGCGATACCGGCAACAGGCCGAAGCTCACGCCGCCCAGCAGCATGATCGCCAGGGAAAGCAGCATGGTTGCCACGGGACGTTTGATGAAAGGACCTGATAGATTCATAGGTGGCAACCACTAGCTGCAAGCTGCAAGCTGCAAGTTAAAGCCGTGCGTCGTCCCCGATGTTCTCTTGCAGCTTGAAGCTTGAAGCTTGTAGCTGCGTTCACGACGCACCTCACACGGCCTCTCCCGCGCCGGATTTCGCCCAACGCCGCCCCAACCGATCGAAAGCCAGGTAAATAACCGGCGTTGTGAAAAGCGTCAAAATCTGGCTCACCAGCAAGCCACCCACCATCACCAGACCCAACGGCTGGCGCAGTTCCGCGCCGGAACCGGTGGCCAGCATCAGCGGCACCGCGCCGAACAATGCTGCCAGGGTGGTCATCAGAATCGGCCGGAAGCGCAGCAGCGCGGCCTGATAGATCGCCGTTTCCGGGTCCATGCCCTGATTGCGTTCCGCCTCGAGGGCGAAGTCGATCATCATGATCGCGTTCTTTTTCACGATGCCGATCAGCAAAATGATGCCGATGATCGCGATCATCCCCAGGTCATTGCCGCTCAACAGCAACGCCAGCAACGCTCCGACCGCCGCCGAGGGCAAGGTCGAGAGAATGGTGATCGGGTGGATGTAGCTCTCGTAAAGCACGCCGAGCACGATGTACATGGTCACCACCGCCGCCAGGATCAGCAGCAAGGTGCTCGACAGCGACGCCTGGAACGCTTCGGCCGCGCCCTGGAACTGGGTCTGCACGCCAATCGGCATGCCGATGTCTTTCTGCACCTGATCGATGATCTCGACCGCATGTCCCAGTGCCACGCCTGGCGCCAGGTTGAAGGACATCATCACCGCCGGGAACTGGCCGATGTGAGTGATCGCCAGTTGCGCCTGACGTTCCTCGATATGCGCCAGGCTGGACAGGCGCACCTGACCGCCATCGGTGGTCTTGACGTGAATCTGGTTCAGCGCATCCGGGCCGATTTTCTCGCCGGACTGCGATTGCAGCACCACGCGGTATTGGCTGGCCTGGGTGTAAATGGTGGAAATCTGCCGCTGACCGAAGGCGTCGTACAGTGCGTCGGTGATGTTCGACACCGATACGCCGACACGCGACGCCGCATCACGGTCGATCACCAGATACACCTGCAAGCCCTTGTCCTGCAAATCACTGGCGACGTCGGTCAGCTCCGGCCGTTGGGCAAGCGCTTCTACCAGACGCCCGCTCCATAGGCTGAGTAATTCGGAATCCGGCGAGGACATGCTGAACTGGTACTGCGTGCGGCTGACCCGATCTTCGATCGTCAGGTCCTGCACCGGCTGCATGAACAGGCGAATGCCGATCAGCTTGTCCAGTTCCGGTTGCAGACGCGCAATCACTTCAGTCGCATTCAGGTTGCGCTCGCTGTGGGATTTGAGGTTGATCAGCAGCCGGCCACTGTTCAGCGTCGAGTTGTCACCGTCGACTCCGATATAGGACGACAGGCTCTCCACCGCCGGATCGGCCAGAATCACCTTGGCCAGTTCCTGCTGCCGCTCGCTCATCGCCGCAAAGGAAATCGACTGCGGCGCCTCGGAGATACCCTGGATCACCCCGGTGTCCTGCACCGGGAAGAAACCCTTGGGCACCACCATGTACAGGAAGACGGTCAATGCCAGCGTGCCGATGGCCACCATCAGTGTCAGCGGCTGGTGCTTGAGAACCCACTTTAACTTGCGCCCGTAAGCCTCGATCATCCAGTCAATTGCGGCGCCACTGGAGCGGTAAAACCGGCCCTGCTCCGCTGCCTTGGGCTCACGCTTGAGCAGCCGCGCGCACATCATTGGCGTCAGGGTCAGGGACACCACAAGTGAAATCAGGATCGCCACTGCCAACGTGATGGCGAACTCGCGGAACAAGCGCCCCACCACGTCGGCCATGAACAGCAGTGGAATCAGCACCGCAATCAGCGACAGCGTCAGGGAAATCAGGGTGAAGCCAATCTGCTTGGCGCCCTTGAGCGCCGCTTGCAGCGGGCTGTCGCCCTCTTCGATGTATCGTGAAATGTTCTCCAGCATGACGATCGCATCGTCCACCACAAAACCGGTGGCGATGGTCAACGCCATCAGGGTCAGGTTATTGACCGAAAAGCCTGCGAGGTACATCACGCCGAAGGTGCCGATCAATGACAGTGGCACCGCCACCGACGGAATGATCGTGGCGCTGGCCCGCCGCAGAAACAGGAACGTGACCATCACCACCAGCGCGATGGCGATCAGCAGTTCATGTTGCACGTCGGTGACCGAGGCGCGGATGGTTTGGGTGCGGTCGGTGAGTACTGTGACTTCGAGGCCGGCCGGCAGGTTGTCGGTGATGCTCGGCAGCAAGGCCTTGATCCGGTCGACCACTTCGATGACGTTGGCGCCGGGCTGGCGCTGGATGTTCAGCAGCACAGCCTGGTTTTCATTGGCCCATGCCGCCAGACGTTCGTTCTCGGCACCGTCGACGATCTCTGCCACGTCCTTGAGCCGCAACGGCGCGCCGTTGCTGTAGGCGAGGATCAGGTTAGCGTAGTCCTTGGGTGACGTCAGTTGGTCGTTGGCGTCGAGCATCGACACCCGGGTCGGGCCATCAAAATTGCCCTTGGGCTGATTGACGTTGGAGGCACCGATCAACGTGCGCACGTCCGACAGGTTCAGGCCGTTGGCCGCAAGAGCCTCGGGGTTGACCTTGATGCGCACCGCCTGACGCTGGCCACCGGCAATACTGACCATGCCGACGCCGCTGATCTGGGCGATTTTCTGCGCCATGCGGGTGTCGACCAGATCATTGAGTTTGGGCAACAGCATGGTTTTGGAGGTGATCGCCAGGGTCAGCACCGGGGTGTCCGCCGGATTGACCTTGTTGTACACCGGTGGTGCCGGCAAATCCTTGGGCAGCAGATTGGTCGCGGCGTTGATTGCGGCCTGCACCTGCTGTTCGGCGACGTCCATGTTGATGTCGAGGCTGAACCGCAGGGTCAGCACCGAGGCGCCGCCAGAACTGGTGGATGCCATCTGGGTCAGGCCGGGCATCTGCCCGAACTGACGCTCCAGCGGCGCAGTCACGGCGCTGGTCATGACATCCGGGCTGGCGCCGGGATAGAGCGTCATGACGCGAATGGTCGGGTAATCCACCTGAGGCAATGCCGACACCGGCAGCAGCCGATAAGCGATCACACCGGCCAGAATAATCGCCAGCATGCTCAGGGTCGTGGCGACCGGGCGAAGGATGAACAGCCGCGAGATGTTCATGCGCCGCCCTTTTTCGCCTTGTCGGTGGTCGCAGGTTCAGTCGCATCGGCCGCCGATTTGCCTTGCAAGTGCTCGGTCGGAGTCGCCGGCACATCCTTGCTGTCGTTGACGACCTCCACTTCGCTACCTTCCTTCAGGCGGTCGGTGCCTTCCAGTACCACCCGATCACCAGCGGCCAGGCCTTCGGTGATCACCGTGTTGTCACCGTCACTGGCGCCGACTTTCAACTGGCGGATGGTGACCTTCTTGTCGCCATCCATGGCATAAACGAACGTCCCGTTCGTGCCGAACTGGATCGCCGCCGAGGGCGCAAGCACCACGCCTTTGAGGGTGTCGGCCAGCAAGTGGACGTTGACGAACTGGTTGGGGAACAGCGCTTGATCGCGGTTCTCGTAGCGGGCCTTGAATTTCAGGGTGCCGGTGGTGACGTCGATCTGGTTGTCCAGGCTCTGCAACACGCCAGTGGCCTGCAATTTGGTATCACCACGGTCCCAGGCTTCGGCGGTCAGCCTGGCACCGGTGCGATAGCGGGCCAGCACGGTGTCCAGGCTGTTTTCCGGCAAGGTGAATGCGACGCTGATCGGTTGGGTCTGGGTAATAATCACCAGCGCCGTGGTGTCGTTGGCCGCCACGAGGTTGCCGACGTCCAGTTGACGCAAGCCCACACGCCCGGCGATCGGCGCGCGAATTTTAGTGAATTCCAAATTGAGCTTGGCGTCGTTGACCGCCGCCTGATTGGTCTTGACCGTGCCCTGGTACTGGGCGACCAGTGCTTCGGCGGTGTCCAGGGTTTGCTTGGCGATACTGTCTTCGCGGTACAGGCCGCGATAGCGCTCGACATCGACTTGGGCATTCTTCAGTTGTGCCTGATTCTGCAGCAAGGTGCCTTCAGCCTGGAGCAAGGCGTTCTGGTAAGGACGCGGATCGATCTCGGCCAGCAGGTCGCCCGCCTTGACCATTTGCCCTTCTTCGAACGAAATCTTGATCAGTTCGCCGCCCACCCGGCTGCGCACATTGATGGTGTTCAGCGCGGTCACGGTGCCCAGCGCCTTGTAATACAGCGGGAAATCGCCTTGGACCGCCGGCGCCACACGCACCGGGACCGGACCGGACGCCCCGCCGAACCCCGGACGCATCCCTCCCGACCTGCCGGTTTGCCCGGCAACGGCTTTCTGCCCTGCGCCTTCTTTCGGCGCAGCGCCGCCGGGCCAGAATTTCCAGCACAGAGCGGCGATGACCAACAGGACAAACAGGCCAAACAGCCAGCGACGGGGACTACGGGAAGCGGAGGATTGCATTGAGTGATCAACCATTGGGCGCGTGGGCTTTTTACATGAGGCTGAACGATAAGCACTGGCGGGTCTGAAGCAAAGCGCCTTTACCGGCAATTTACCTTTGGCTTACGTAACAGAAGATTTATCTAAGACGCTGAAGCACAAATGAAAACGGCCTGGACAGGGCCAGGCCGTTAACAATAGTAACGGTATGCTTATTTCAGAGCTGCGAGAGCAGCTTCGTAGTTCGGCTCTTCAGCGATTTCCTTGACCAGTTCGCTGTGCAGGACCTTGTCGTTTTCGTCCAGTACCACAACGGCACGGGCGGTCAGGCCTTTGAGTGGGCCATCGGCAATCGCCACGCCGTAGTTCTCGATGAACTCGGCACCGCGCAGGGTCGACAGGTTCTGGACGTTTTCCAGACCTTCGGCGCCGCAGAAACGAGCCTGGGCGAACGGCAGGTCAGCGGAGATGCACAGCACGACGGTGTTGGCGACGTCGTTGGCCTGGGCGTTGAACTTGCGAACCGAAGTGGCGCAGGTCGGGGTGTCGATACTTGGGAAGATGTTCAGCACTTTGCGCTTGCCGGCGAAATCCTTCAGGGATACATCCGACAGATTGCCGGCAACCAGGGTAAAGGCTGGCGCCTGGGAACCGGCTTGTGGCAATTGGCCGTTGACTTGAACCGGGTTGCCTTTAAGAGTGACTTGAGCCATGAACGGAGTCCTTCTGAACGTTGGTGTAGAGAATTTTGACGAGGCCGAAGTTAACCACGAAATCGCCCGACGACCTATGCCCAGATACAAATTGTGATATGTCGTCGCACAAAACTGGATACAAACGCTTCAGCAAAGCTTACAAGCAGCGCCCCCCCTGTGGGAGCGGGCTTGCTCGGGTAGAAACCGGAGACATCCTTTACGTTTTAAACCGGAGGCATCGTTTACAGGTATGAAATACGGTCAGGAGCTGCCTGACCATGCCCTGGAATCGAGAGCCCCCGATGGATCAGGGTGGTGAGTTCCAGAACGGGCATGAATGATGGCATCCCATCGGCCAGGGGATTGGCAGACTACCATCACGCTAAAATCCTACCTATCCCGTGGAGGAGCTGCCGAAGGCTGCGATCTTTTGATCTTGCTCTTTCCAGGCACCGCAAAAGCAAGATCAAAAGATCGCAGCCTTCGGCAGCTCCTACAGGGATATGGGGTAGCACAAGGTTTGCAGCGATTTTCCTAGGGCCGCGTTGTCGATTTGGTCCATGGTCATTCGACTAGACAGTGAGTCACTCAAAAACAGCGGAGATAAAACCATGCGATTCATGATCATTGTGAAAGCCAGCCCGGATTCCGAGGCGGGTGTAATGCCTAGCGAAGAACTGATGGCCGCGATGGGCAATTTCAACGAGGAACTGGCCAAGGCCGGTATCCTCATCGATTGCGACGGCCTGCAGCCCAGCAGTAAAGGCGCCCGCGTCCGTTTTTCGGGTGACGAGCGTACGGTGATCGACGGCCCGTTTGCCGAAACCAAGGAGCTGATCGCTGGCTATTGGTTGTGGCAGGTGAAGTCGAAAGAGGAAGCGATCGAGTGGGTCAAGCGTTGCCCCAACCCGATGCCGGGCACAGAGGCCGAGATCGAAATTCGTCAGGTGTACGAGGCCGAAGACTTCGGGGCCGAGTTCACACCGCAGTTGCGCGAGCAGGAAGAACGAGTACGTGCGCAGGCGAAGAAGCATTGAAGCAAAACTGATGTACCTGACATACCTGATGCACTTCTGATGCACCTGGCGCCGCTTGATGCACTGTAGGAGCTGCCGAAGGCTGCGATCTTTTGATTTTGCTCTTTCCGGGGGCCGCAAAAGCAAGATCAAAAGATCGCAGCCTTCGGCAGCTCCTACATTGATAGCGTGCGACCGTGAGATAACGGGTGTACCTCAACCCCTGTAGGAGCTGGCGCAGCCTGCGATCTTTTGATTTTTCTTTTTTGAAGTTGCCGAAGAGCAAGATCAAAAGATCGCAGCCTTCGGCAGCTCCTACGCGGGGTATCGGGATTGTCAGCCCCGCCGCATTATTTGGACGTGGACTTGAGTTTCAAATACGACTGATGCAGGTCCGACGCCCAACCATCGATCACGTTTTTCACGTCATTGGGCTTCATCACTTGATCTGAGTTTTCCAACGGTTTGCCGGTGCCCTTGCGTACGACCTGGGCAAGGACTTTATTGTTGCCGCCATCGAGAAACACAGCTTCGGTGGCCAGATCGGTTTCCTGGTCTCGAATGCCGGTGGCCGTGCTGACTGCCGCTGCCACAAGGGCAATCGGGATGACTTCATAAGGCTTGAGGCCTTCGGTCTTGCTGCTGACGGCGGTGATCGCCGCACGCACCACCATCACGCCAGGGCCAGGACCACTGGCCAGTGGCAGGGATCTGCCTATTTCGCGTTTAAGTGCCTGATCGTAGTAACTGGTGATGCCGTTCAGGGTGGCCTGAGGAATTTTCACCGTCGGTTGCGGTTTAGGATAAAGCTGAGATGGCTCGATATAAACGCTGGTGAATTTATTGATATCGAGCTTGGGGTCCATCCAGCGCATCACCACGGCGCCCGATGGCGACTTGGCCTCCTTCAGCTGACTGTAGTCCTTGAGAAAGCCGGAATACTGGTCTGGCTCGACGACTTTGCTGGAGCAACCCACCACTCCGATAGAGGCAATGCACAGGGTGCTCATCATTAACGCAAGCTTCATGCTTGTAACTCCTGTCAGAAGGCCGGCAACAATATGGCATATGGGAATTAAAGGTATAGCCAATACTGGGCATTTTGTTATCGATACATACAATATTCATCTATTGTTACGGCCGTTGAATGCTTTAAAGGCCCCTTCCGCGGGCAAGCCTCGTGCCTGCAGGACCGTCTCCCCGAGCTGGCCGTTACGGTTCTCTTTGAACACATAAAAGTAACTGCCCCACAGGGCCGCCATCAGCAGCAACGCGAAAAGCCCTAAAACCTTCTTGCCCCACGCTCAAACCAGACTCCTTTCTTTGCCGACTCCTAAAAGGCGCGAACTCTACCAAAATGCCACCAGTGGCCCAAGCAGAAAAACCAGCCAGGAAGAACCTTGTGGCGAGGGGGCTTGCCCCCGTTTGAGTGCGCCGCACTCACAAAATCTTTGGCACACCAGAGATTCTGGGGCTGCTTCGCCGCACAACGGGGGCAAGCCCCCTCGCCACGGGCCGCGCTGTACGTTACAGATTCAGCCAAACACGAGGAAACCGTATCAGGAGCGCGGCCTATGGCCGCAGGCTTGCATCGCATCTGATCCGCATAAACTCGGTTTTTCTGAGCCTGTTTTGTTTGCGGCAGGGTTTCTACAGTTCATGGCATGCCAGACCGGGTGGCCTGGCAAGTCTTTGCAACCGTGGAAGAACTGACCATGAGCACAGCAACAATCGGACAGGCCTATAACTACAAGGTCGTTCGCCAATTCGTCGTGGCAACCATCGTCTGGGGCATTGTCGGGATGGCGATGGGGGTGTGGATCGCCTCGCAACTGGTATGGCCCGAGATGAACCTCGACCTGCCGTGGACCACCTTCGGCCGCTTGCGTCCGCTGCACACCAGCCTGGTGATTTTCGGCTTTGCCGGTAGCGCCCAATTCGCCGCCAGTTACTACGCGGTGCAACGCACCTGCCAGGTGCGGCTGTTTTCCGACAAACTCGCCGCATTCACCTTCTGGGGCTGGCAATCGGTGATCGTGGTGATGCTGATCAGCCTGCCGCTGGGCTACACCACCACCAAGGAATACGCCGAAATCGAATTCTCCGGCGCGGTGTGGATGACGTTGGTCTGGGTCGCTTACGCCATCGTGTTCTTCACCACGGTGGTGCAACGCAAGACCAAACACATCTACGTCGGCAACTGGTTTTTCGGCGCATTCATCGTGGTGATCGCCATGCTGCACGTGGTCAATCACCTGTCGATCCCGGTGGACTGGTTCAAGTCGTATCCGGTGTATTCCGGGGCCACCGACGCCATGGTGCAGTGGTGGTACGGGCACAATGCGGTGGGGTTCTTCCTGACCACCGGCTTCCTTGGAATGATGTATTACTTCGTGCCGAAACAGGTCAGCCGGCCGGTGTATTCCTATCGCTTGTCGATCGTGCATTTCTGGGCGCTGATTACCCTGTACATCTGGGCCGGCCCGCACCATCTGCACTACACCGCGCTGCCGGATTGGGCGCAGTCGCTGGGCATGGCGATGTCGCTGATTCTGCTGGCGCCGAGTTGGGGCGGCATGATCAACGGCATGATGACGCTCTCGGGCGCCTGGCATAAGTTGCGCACCGACCCGATCCTGCGCTTTCTGGTGCTGTCACTGGCCTTCTACGGCATGTCGACCTTTGAAGGGCCGATGATGGCGATCAAAACCGTGAACGCCCTCTCCCACTACACCGACTGGACCATCGGCCACGTGCATGCCGGGGCCTTGGGCTGGGTGGCGATGATTACCTTCGGCGCCATCTACCACATGGTCCCGAAAGTCTTCGGCCGCTCGCAGATGCACAGCATCGGCCTGATCAACGCGCACTTTTGGCTCGCGACCATCGGCACCGTGCTGTACATCGCGTCCATGTGGGTCAACGGCATCACCCAGGGTTTGATGTGGCGCGCGATCAACGACGACGGCACGCTGACCTACTCCTTCGTCGAAGCCTTGCAGGCCAGTCATCCGGGGTTTGTGGTGCGTTTTGTCGGCGGAGTGTTTTTCCTCAGCGGCATGTTGCTGATGGCCTACAACACCTGGCGCACGGTGCGGGTAGCGGACGTGAAAATGGCCGAACTTGAAGCGCAGATTGCCTGAGGCAAGGAGCCTGACATGATCGAGACAGGGTTGAATCTATTGGGTGTTCTGGGGCTTTGGCTGGCGGTCGAGTACAGCCTGAAACAGCAGACGGCCGAGAGCCTGGACGATGCCAGCCTGATTCCATTCGCCGATGATCCGGAGGTGGCGCGGCGGGTGGAATTGGCGACGGGCAAGAAAGTGAATGCGGTCGCGCCGCAAGAGGTGAAGCCCGGTTGGGGCAACCTCGAAATCTGAGGCACACCCCATCCACTGTGGGAGCGGGCTTGCTCGCGAAGACGGTGTGTCAGGCAACATTGATGCCGATTGACACTCCCTCTTCGCGAGCAAGCCCGCTCCCACAGTGGTTATGTGTTGGTCACCAATAACACGCTTCAGCCGCGTTCGCGAGGAATCAGGCTCTGCAGTTGCTGCGCCAGGAAGTTCGCATCGAAGGCAAAGGTGTCCGGGTCTTTCAAGCCATTGGTCTTGCGCCATTGCCAATTGCTGGAGGGTGGCAGGCACACCAGCGAAATGCTGCCATAACGCGCGGCGGTCAAGCCCATCACGGCCAGGGAAATCTGCCCACCCGCGCCCATCACGTCCGGCACGAACTCCACCGGTTTCCCGGCGATCACAATGGACAGTTTCTCGGTCTTGAATGTCGACGTCTCAAGCGGCACGCTCGGCCCGGACGCGACATACGCCTCGCGACTCACTTCCAGCAAATTCGGCGTCAGGACCGGTGCCAGCCACTGCTGGATCTGGTCGAACAACTCACCAATGCGCGTCGCCCACACGGCCGATTGCGACTCAAACAGTTGCTTCTTGTGCGCTTCGCTTTCTGCGTAGTGGCGAAGCATCTCGCCCAGTTGCTGTACATCGTCCATTGCTGTGTTCCCTTTGGTTGAAGCGTTGCTGCGGACTTTGAGCATGGCAGATGCGCGCCACAGGCGTACGACTAAAAGCGTGAACGGTATTGGCTTGGGGTCATGCCGAGGTGGGCATTTGAAATTTCCTGATAGATTGCCAAGTAGCTCACGGGATATCCTCGAACAAAGACCGCTCTCGCAAGGGTTTGCCATTCACAGGAGCACAACATGCGCACCATCGGCCTTATCGGCGGCATGAGCTGGGAGTCCAGCGCCGAATATTACCGTCTCATCAATCAGCAGGTACGCGATCGCCTCGGGCCGTTGCGTTCGGCGAAACTGCTGATGTACAGCGTCGATTTCGGCCCGGTCGAACAGGCCCAGCATGCCGGGCGCTGGGACGACGCGGCGGCGATTCTGGTGGATGCGGCCCAGCGTCTGCAGGCGGGTGGCGCCGAGTGCGTGGTGCTGTGTACCAACACCATGCACAAGGTGGCCGGGCAGATTCAGGCAGCGATCGATATTCCGTTCCTGCACATTGCCGATCCGGCGGGTCAGGCGGCACTGGACACCGGTGCGCTGCGCGTGGGTTTGCTGGGCACTGCGTTCACCATGGAGCAAGACTTTCTCAAGGCACGTCTGACGGCCAAGGGCCTGACGGTGCTGGTACCGGAGGCTGATGAACGTCTGGCCGTGCACCGGATCATCTATGACGAGTTGTGCGTCGGGGTGATCAGCGAGGCGTCACGTCAGGTTTATCAACGGGTGATCGAGTCGCTGACCGAGCGTGGCGCGCAGGCGATTATCCTCGGCTGTACCGAAATCGGCCTGCTGATCAAACCCGAGCACAGCGCCCTGCCCTTGCTCGACACCACCGAACTGCATGCGCAGGCGGCGGTGGCGTTTGCGTTGGGTGACTGACTCAATCGGCTTTGGCCTAATGCCGGTAAGTCAAGAAATTTGAGCGACGAATATCCTGTGGGAGCGTGGCTTGCCCGCGAAGAACGATAACGCGTAATACCTGAAAAACCGCGATGAATTCTTCGCGGGCAAGCCACGCTCCCACAGGTTCTGCGCCTTGACTTACCGAAACTGGGCCTCGGGGGTGCGACGCAGGCGCGCCATGCTCAGGGTATCGACCAGTCGACCGTCACGCACGGCGTAATCGCGAAACAGGCCTTCGGTCTCGAAACCGAATTTGCGGTACAGGCTGATGGCCGCTTCGTTGTCGGCGTACACCGAAAGTTCGACCCGTTGCAGATTCATCCAGTTGTCGGCGACGTCCAGCGCCGCCGCCAGCAATTTCGAGCCGACACCCTTGCCCTGCCAAGCCACAGCGACACCCATGCCGAAGCTACCGGCGTGGCTGCGGCGGATCCGCGAAAACTGTTCCAGGCCAATGTGGCCGATGACCGATCCCTGGTGCAGCGCCACCAGTTTCATCGCCCGCTCGTTGTCCGCCATCAGGCGTTGGCGCCAGACCTCGGTGGACTGAAACGGCATTTGCAGCACCTGCCGGGCCACGGCGGGATCGTTGTAGAGCGCGGTGATGCCCTCGATGTGGGATTCGCTGAAGCGTTCGAGGGTAATGACAGAGTCGGCGGGCATGAATGTTTCGTCCTTGATGCGTGCATGGCTGCCTACTCTATAACGCATACTTTCGGTATGGCGAGAACCTTGTGGGAGCGGGCTTGCTCGCGAAGGCGGTGTGTCAGTCGACATCAATGTTGCCTGACACACCGCCTTCGCGAGCAAGCCCGCTCCCACATTTGTTAGTCGTCAACTCTCGAACCACTCCCGCCGCTCGTTGAAGGTGTTGTGGATCAGTTCGACGATGCTCTGCACCTCACCGTCATCCCGGGAATCGGCATTGACTGCCATCCACACCTGGCGCTGCATCGGCTGCTTGAAGAGCCCGGGCAACGCCACCAGCCCCCGGTCGAATTGGCTCATGTAATGCGGGAGCAGACCGATGCAGGCGCTGCAGCGGATCATCTCCAGCATCAGCTCATAGGCATGCAGTTGCACCACCCCCGCCAGACGCTGCTCCACCAGGCTGTTCCACGGGCCAAAAGCGCTGACATGGCGGTCGTGCTGCCATTGCACCAGCATGAAATCAGCCAGGTCACCCAGGCTGTCCGGCCGCGCCGCGACCCGTGAATAGCGTTTGGCGATGTGTGGCAGATAGTCCAGCTGTGCCAGACGCTGGGGCTCGCTGATGGCGAAACTGGGACCTGGCAACGGCGAATCGGTGCCCCCCAGCCACACCACCACATCGGCGCTGATCGCTCGCAGCGACAGTTCGCTGTCCAGGGAAATGATGTCCAGGCGCACACTGGCGTTGCGCCGCAACAGTGAGATCAGATCTCGGCCGAGGATGTCGTGCAGGATCGACTCGGCCACGGCCAGGCGAATCAACGGCTGTTCGATCACCGGCAACTTGCGCTCGTGCACCAGCGCAATCAACTGCGCTTGCAACTGCTGCCCGTCACGACTCAAGGTCAGCGCGCTGCCCTGGAACTTGAACAGCGAACGTTGCAGCTGATCTTCCAGCTGCGCCAAGTGCTTGCGCAGCAGGGTCGCCCGCACATTGAGGCTGCGCGCGGCCTGCATGAAACAGCCGCAACGGGCGCTGACCAGAAAGTATTGCGCGACCTCGGCATCAATCCCTGCGGCCCGTGTCAGCCAGGACGTGGATGGCTCCTGCGGGGATCGGTATTCGACAACACCCTGACGTCCTGTGGGTTCTATGAATGACATCGATGACTCCCTGTCGATCTTTGTTTTAGGTATTCCACACATCCCCGTGGGGAGCGGGCTTGCTCTCGAAGGCGTCGGCACATTCAATGGAAATGTTGCCTATGAAGGCCTCTTCGCGAGCAAGCCCGCTCCCACACTGGATCGCTGTAAACGGGAAAATTAGCGTTTTTCCTCCAGCACTTTGTTGAGCTCGGCACCATCAATACTCAACGTCGCCGTATTGAGCATGCCTTCCAGATAAGCCTTGGCGATCTGTTCCTGACGCTGGGCACGCAAGGCCTGGGTCAGGCGTTCGCGCAGTTCTTCCAGCGTCGCGGTGCGCGCCAGTTGCTGCTCGGTGAGTTTGATCACATGAAAACCCGCCGCGCTCTGCACCGGCTCCGACACCGCGCCGACCTTGAGTCGCGCCACCACGCCACGGACTTCCGGCATCAGTTGCTGCAAAGGTTGCAATCCCGTGTCGCCGCCCCGTTCGGCGCTGGCGCGGTCCTGTGAATACTGACTCGCCAACGCCGCAAATTCCGTCGGCGCCGCCTGGACTTTTTTGCTCAGTTCGAGCGCTTGCTTGCGCACTGTTTCGAGTGTCTGTGGATCGGCCACGCCGAGGAAAATCTGACTGACCCGGTACATCGGCGGCGTCACCCAACCTGCCTTGCCGGCCTCATACGCCTGCTGCAATTCGGCGGCACTGGGGTAATCGGCCGGCACCTGACTGACCGACTGCAAGTAGTCGCGAAAGACGATCTGCTCGGTGGCGGCGCGGGTTTGCCGCTCGACTTCCGGGCGCTGACGCCAGCCTTGGGCGTCGGCCTGTTCGAGCACGGCTTTTTCGGCCAGGCGCGAGCGAATCCAGCTTTCCAGCGCCCCGCGATTGGCCCGAAGTTGTTCGCCAGCCTCCGTCGGCAAGGTGGCGAGCAGTGCTTTGAGTTCTTCGGCGGCGACCTGCTGATTGCCCAGGCGCGCGACCGCAGGCTCATTCGTTACCAATGGCGCCGGCTGCTGCGCCGCGACCGGGTCATTGCCCGGACGCAAGCCCAACGCAACGGCAACCACCAACACGGCCAACGCACCGGCGCCGGCCACTACTGTGCGTTTTTTCACAGGGCTGACACCTCTTGCGCAGGGGCCTCGGCGGTTTCAGCCTGGGCCTGCAACTGCGCAGCGTTCTGGCTGTATTCACGCAGGTAAACGATGAACTCCTGAAGCAAGCGATCCCACAGTTCAAGGTTGCCCCGCAGGTGATCGTCGCTCACCCCGGCGGCGACCACCACGTCCATCTCCATCACCAGAAACTCGCCCTGCACCGACAACCGGGCAAAGCGTCGCGACGCGTTCCACAGTTCCGCCAATCCGGCCGGCAACTCGCCCTGCACCCGCAAGGCGCAGCTGAAGGTGAAGTCGACGTAGCGGCCCGGCTCGGCCGCCGGATTGCCGAAACGCACCGCGTAGCCGATGCCCTGGCTGGCGCTGAGCAATTGCACGATGCCGTTCTGTTCGGTTTGATTGACCCGGTAACCGGCGGCTTGCAGCACGTCGGTGAGGGATTGTGGCGATACGTGGCTGATCAATTGAGTCATGTGAAAGTCTTCCCTGTCATTCAATGAGCGAGCGCGGCCTGGGGCGCGTCGAATTGCGTCTTGTAGAGTTCGTCGCCAAAGCCCTGGGCCAGTTCTTCGAACTTGACCCTGGCAGCGCCTGCGAACGGTTGGCGGATTTTCATCACCTCGGCGACGTCGATCTTTTCGTAGGCCGCGAGGATCTCCTTGGCCACGCCGTACATCTGTTGATTCTTGACTGAACATTGCTGCATTTGTGTGTCACGTTCAGCCAGTTGCGTCTCGAGCCGGGCGCGTTCGGCTTCTTTGCCCCGAGCCATCACCAACAGTTCTTCGTAAGCCTTCTTGAACTTGCTGACTTGCTCGCTGCTGGCCGCTGCTTGCGCCTGGGCCTGGTTTTGCAGGCTGTCGTGCTGGCCGGCCAGTTGTTCGGCCACGCCTTTGACCTTGGCCAATTCCGCCGTCAGTTGCTTGATTTGCGCCTGCGCGGCCTTGGCCTGACTCTCGGCCGCCACTTGCGCAGCGCTGGCCTGAGCCTGCTGGCTTTGCAGGGCCTGCAACTGCTGGGTGGTGCTGCGCAGTTGAGTGCGCAAACGTTCCTCCATCCCTTCGGCGCTCGCCCCTTGAGTCAGTAGCAACCCTAGGGCAAACAGCAGGATTTTCGTGTTCATGACGCTCTCCCTGCGCCTTAGAAGCGCGTATTGATTTCAAGCTGCAAGACGTCGATATCGAACGGTGCGCCGTACACCGCTTCGGAACTCAACCAGCGACCGGTGGCGAAGACATTCTTGGCCAGGCCGTAGTTGCCACCGAGGAAATAGCCCTTGGCATTGGTGCCGCCGAGGTGGAACGACGAATCGTTGAAACCGTCCGGCAAGGCGTCCGGCTGGATGTACTTGTAGCCGGCGAAGAAATTCCAGTCGCCCTGGTTCTTCAAGTCCAGCGAGTTGCCGAGGGTAAACTGGACCATCCAGGCATTGGCGCCGCTTTCCAGCTCACCATCGCTGTCGAGGTTGTTGACGATCTGCCCGGCCGAGCGTTTGCGCATTTCGCCTTCGTCGTAACCGAGGTTGTGCACGTAATTGCCCTGGCTGCGCAGCTTGAAGTCTTCCGGCAGATCGGTGTCCCACACCAGGTTGAGGTCCAGCAGATTGAATTCCGAGGCCAGGCCAACGAATTGCGGTTGCGGCGTGGCGGCCGGGTTGAGCGGGTTGGGCGTGATGTCGCGCAGCAGGAACACACTGTTGCCCTTCTGCATGAACGCCGAGCGGCTGCCGTCGCTGTCGCAGCCTGGTGCGCCGGCCCAAGGTTCACAAGGGCTGGAGCGCTGGCCTTCGATGTCGTCGAAACGGTAATAGGCCAAGGCGCCTTTCAGACGGTTGTTGTTGTTTATCGCCCAATTGGCGCCGATCTGCGCGCCATACAGCCATTTGTTGTCGCTCTCTTCCTTGTCAAAACCGTTGCTGCTGCTGGTGTCGTTGGTGTACTCCACCGGGAATGCGCCGACGGTGCCGAACAAGCCCCAATCGCGGTTGAGCTTATGGTCGAAAATCGCCGCCACGCCGTCGAAGTTCAGGTCGGTGGAATAGAGCATGTCGGTGGAGAAGAACGGATTGGCGATTCGCCCGCCAGTCAACGTCAACTGATCGGACGGTTTCCAGGTCAGGTAACCCTGATCGAGCCAGATATCTTTTTTGCCGAAACCGCCGCCGAGGGTCTGGGTGGTGGACACCGGGTTGTTGTCCGAACCGGTGCCGATGCGGATGCCGGCGGTCCATTCCGGTGAGATCACTGCTTTCATGCCCAGGCGCGCCCGCAGGCGGAACAGGTTTTCGCGATCTTCGCGGGTGTTGAGCAACGGCGGCAGGTTGGTGCTGCTGTTGGGGTTCACGTCGTACGGGCCGTTGTTATTGAGTTTGGCAAAGTCGACGATTTCGTTGCTGTTGGTGCCCGAGTAATAGCGCGACTCGTCGCGCAGGCGAATGTCGCCGTCGAAGCTGATGCGCGAGACCCAGTCCGGGAAGGTATTGGGCTGGGCCCAGTTTTCCTGCTTGGCGGTGGCCATGACTTCGGCCTTGACCTGATCGCGGATCTGATCGCGCACCGCGGCCGGCACATATTGCACCCGCACGTCACCCGGCGCAGCCGCCGGGCCGGCAGGGACGGCAGCGACCGCCGTGCTGGCCTGACGCGCCTGCACCGCTTCTCTTTCCGCCTGAGCGATCAGCCCGTCGGCTTGTTCCTGCTTCAACACACCCTGCTGCACCAGCAAGCGGATCAGATTGATCGTGGCGTTTTCCGAGGGCGCAGGGGCTGCCGCTGCGTGCCCGACCAGGGTCGCAATGACCATGCCGACCGCCAGGGACAATCGATTCACGTTGGAAATCATCTGCACACAACTCCTTTTGGCAAAACCTGAAAATGTTCGGTTAACCCGGACGCCGCCCTTGCAGGGACAAGCGCACAGGCAAGGTCATGGAGGCCGGTGGCCGTTCGGTTAAATGCGGTGCGCCGCGCAACGCGACGAGCACCTGGGCGTCGACGTCCGGGTTGCCGCTGGACTTCACCAGCTCGACCCGGGTGATCTCGCCCACGCTGCTCAGCCAGACGTCGGTCTGCAGCGAAAAAGCCAGGTTGCGCAGGTCCGGGTTTTCCCGCAGCAAACGCTGAAAGGTGAACGCCAAAAACTGGCTGTACGTGCCATTGCCCAGGCGCCCGCCTCCGGCACCGGCCATGCCGCCGCCCTTGCGGGCGCCGACGTTGAAGGCGTCGCTGCCAGCCTGGGCGTCGCCGTCCATTTGCATCGGGTTGGCCAGGTCATCGGCGGGCGATGGCGGCGCCTCTTCTTCGGGCTTGACCTGCTCCGGTTCCGGCGTCGGTTCAGGCTCGACCATTTTTTCTTCCAGGGGGGGTTGCGGCTCCGGCGGTTTTTCCGGCGGCGGAGGTGGCGGTGGCGGCAACGGAATAATCGTCGGCACCTTCGGGGCTTCCCGGCGTACGCCACTCATGTCGTTGGCCCACTGCCAGAGAAACCACGCGGCCACGCCGGCGATCAGTAACCCGGCGCCCCACTTCACAAAGCGCAGGGACGACGGCTTGACGGGCGACGGGCGGATGGGGAGTTGTGCGGTCATGGTCAGCCCTGGGTCGGTTTGCCGGTGACGAGACCGACCTGGGACAGTTCCAGCCGGCGCAACAAGTCCAGCACTTCGATGACTTTCTGGTACTGCACCGTGGCGTCGCCGCGCACGATCACCGGGAAGTCAGGGTTCTGCGCCTTTTCAATGCGCAAGCGGTCTTCGAGCTCCGCCAAAGTCACCGGGTAGGCATCGAGAAACACCTGGCCGCCATCGTTGACCGAGATCGCCTTGGTCTTGGCCTCGGACAGCGACACCGAGGCACTGGCCTTGGGCAGGTTGATCTGAATGCCGGAAACCTGGGCGGTGGCGGTGAGGATGAACATCACCAGCACCACCATCAGCACGTCCACCAGGGGCGTGATGTTGATGCTGTCCACCGCGGCATCATCGTCATCGTCGTGGGAGGTATTGACGCTAGCCATGTCAGTGCTCCTCAGGCCGGGACCGATGCGTGGGTGTGGTTGCCGCGGCGATGGGCCGCTTCACTGGACTGGCTTTCGCCGTGCATCTCCGCCAGACGGGTGATGAACTCATCGACGAAAACGCGCATGTCGGCGCTGACTTCCTTGTTGCGGGTGATCAGCCGGTTGTAGCCAAACAGCGCCGGGATCGCGACGAACAGGCCCATGGCCGTGGCCAGCAAGGCAGCGGCCATGCCCGGGGCGATGGCGTTGATGTTGACGTCACCGGCCATGGCCGTGCCGAGAAACACCACCATGATCCCCAGCACCGTGCCGAGCAGGCCGATGTACGGGCCGCCGGCGATAGCGTTGGACAGGGTCGAGAGTTTTGAGCTGAGCGCCTGATTCTCGCGGGTGCGCACGCCGTCCATGGAGCAGCGAATCGCTTCGATGGTCGCGGCCGACACCGATGAGGTGTCGGCGCCCTGCTCGCGGCGGGTGCGGATTTCCTTGACCGCCACTTGATACAGGCGCCACAAGGACGAATGCTGCAAACGCTGGGCGAGGTCCTGATCGTCGGCGAACATTTCCAGACGCGTACCAACCGTGGCGAACTGCTCGCGGAATGCTTCGTTGGCGGCGCTGAGGCGGCTGACCATGCGGTTCTTGCGGATCATGATGACCCACGACTGGAACATCATCAGCACCAGCACCGCGATGATCACCCAGGCGTCCATCGGCACGGCGTTGAGCAGAAAACCGAGGCTGCCGAAGCCGTAACCCGACTGTTCTTCATCGACGCCGTAAGCCAGCAGTTTCGACTCGGCGCCCTGGGCGTTGGCGTCTGCCAGCAACTGCGCGGCAGGCCGGACGACTTTGGACAGGCGCAACTCATCGATGGCGCCGCTGAAGGGCAGATACGTGCCAGGGGTTTCGCTCGGCAGGTCGGCACCGATGGCCATGACCGAATTGAACGCCGGCATCGCGACCGCAAAGCTCGCGGTTTCACGGCCGTTGACATACAGCGAAACCTTGCTGCCTTCGGCGGTCAACGCCAGGTGCTGCCATTGACCGGGGTTCAACGGTTGGGTAGACACGGCGCGTTGGCCGTCGATCTCCACGAACGGCATGCCCTGGTTCAGGCCCAGCAACAGACTGTTCGCCCCTTCCCGTCTTGCCAACACCACTTGTTCGCCATTGGCCTGATCCAGACGCAACCAGGCGCTGAAGGTAAACGCACTGCCAGCGTTGTGTTGCAGCGATGGGCTGGCCGGCAGCAGCAATGGCTGGCCACTCAACTGCAAGGCCCGCCCCATCACGCCGTCAATGCTCGCGCCGGTAGCGCTTTGCGCGGTGTTGCCGTAGGCCGTGGTGTCCTTGGGCGGTGTGCCGTTGGCGCCATCAAAGTGATAGAGCGCGGTGAAATTAGGGTCGAAGGTCAACTGACCGTTGCCGGTGGCCGGGGCTTTCTGGTTGCCGTAATACATCCAGATGTCCTGCCGCTGGCCGCCCGTAATCACAGGCACATCGACCCAGATCAGTGCCATGCCCATCAGTGGGTCGAAGCTTTCGATCTGGTGGTTGAACACGGTCTTGTCATCGGCGGCGACGAAGCGCAGGTCCGAACCGTCTTCCTTGACCCCGTCGAAGGTGAAGTTGCCGGTGTGCAGGCGCACCAATAGCGCTGTGCGCCCCAGCGTCTCGTTGATCGCCGCGCCCTGGGGCGTGGTGTCCAGCGAAATCTGTTTGCGGTAATGCCAGTCGTCCTGCCACCAGGCCTGGGCAGTGGCCGGGAGCACGAAGCCCAGGCAGATCAGGAAAGCGATGAATAAGCGCTGCATGAAAAATTTCTCCGTAGGTTCAGAACGTCGCTTGCAGGTTGAAGTGCAGGCGCGATTCCTGTTTCGAGGTGTTCGGCCCTTCGAGCAGCGGGTAGCCCCAGTCCACGCTGCCGGATAGCCATTTGCTCAAGCTCGCGCGGGTGCCCAGGCCGACACTGGCCAGGGCGTAATCGGCGTCCTGATCGGGGAGCTCGTCACGCAGGTACAACTGGGCGCCTTCGGCGAAGGCGTAGAAGCGCCATTCCTGGACGTAAGCGCCCAGGTATTTGGCGAGGGACGGCGTGCGCAGCTCCTGGGACAACAGGTAGCCGTCGTCACCGGTGCGCTCGGCGGCCAGATAACCGCGCACCGAGGTCGCGCCGCCGGCCGAGAATTGCTCGTTGGAAACCAGCGGCCCGGACGCCAGCTGGAACGCGGCTTTGCTCGCGGTCTGCCAGTCGTTGCCGAAGGTGAAGGTGTAGTTGCTGTCGCCCTTGAGCACGGCGAAGCTGGGGCTGGCGCGGTAGCGTTTGTAGTCGAAGTCTTCGTCGGAGCTGCCATAACCGAACAGGCTGCGGGTGCCGGCGACCAGACTCAGGCCAAGACCCAATTGGGAGTTTTCGGTGTAGCGAAAGCCGTTGTAGGCGAAGGTGAACGGTGCGTATTGCAGCGGCACCTTGTCGCTTTCACCGGCCAGGGTCAGGCGCTCGTCGAAGTCCTTGAAGTCGATGCCGGCCGAGAACGAGTTGGACCAGTTGCCGCTGGACGGCAGCGTGTAAATCGCCGAGATCCCGTAGGAGTGGCCCTTGCCCAACACGTTGCTGCCGCCGATGGTCGCGACGTTGCTGTCGGATTGATAACCGGACAGTTGCAGGCTCCAACGCTCGTTCAATGGCGCGGTGTAGGAACCGGACCAGACCTTGGCATTCTCGGTGTCTTGGGGCGCGGTGAAATAGGTCAGTGAAATACTGTGGCCCAGTTGCCACAGGTTGTTGTAACCCAGGCTGGTGACGGCACGCAGTTTCTCGGTGTCGGCGCTGTAATCGTTGTTCAGCCCGACGCTGGCCTGCCACGGGTTCTGGTCCTCGACCTGCAAGTCCACGTCCATGGTGCCGGGGCGCTGCCCTTCACGCACCAGCGGCATCACCTGCCGGCCCGGGGTCTTGTTGAGTTGCGCCAGCTCGCCCTGGACCTTACTGAAGTCCGGCACTTCGCCTTCTTTGAGGGCCGGCACGTCTTCGCGAATGTCCACCGGCGAATAGTGTTTGGCACCGACCACCCGCACCCGGCCGACTTTGGTTTCGCTGACCTGCAGATAAACGATGCCGTCCTCGACCTTCTGCTCCGGCAACTCGACGAACACCGACTGATAACCACGGGCCTGATAAACCTTCTGCAAGGCTTCGCGGGCGCCTTCGATATCGTTCAGGGTCTTTTGCGGACCGAGGAACGGATAAACCGCTTCTTCGATCGCCCGGGCGTCGAGCACGGTATTACCGCGCACGAAGTATTCGTTCACATCGACCCGTTTGGTCGGCGCCGCGGTTTCGGTCTCGTCGGCGAATACCGGCTGCACACCGGCCGCCACCAGCAGCCAGCCCCACAGCGCCAGCCGTGACTTGAAAAGATGCTCCACACCACCCCCTGAATTCGAAATGACCGTCGCTGTTTGCCCAGCGTTCGGCCCACTCAATTGCTTGTTGTCGACGTCGCGGCGTGTTTGCCCAGCCAGGTGTGCAGCAGCGCGAAGTTCAAGGAGAACTCGGGCATTTGCAGCAAGGCACCGCAGAACACTTCGCCAATGATTTTCTGGATCAGCTGCACCGCCCGCGGGTTGTTCAGCAGCGTGGCGATGTCGCGGCTCAATACGTTGAAGCTCCAGACCTTCTGGTTCAGGTCCAGGCCGACGAACCAGCGGAACAGCAGGTTGTAATTGAGCTGTTCGTAGAGTTGCTGCTCGCTGGGCACCGAATAGAGCAACTGCAGCAGCAGGATGTGCATGACCGTTTGCGGGGCGATGAACATGCCGGGCGCGACATTGAGGCCGTGCAGGATGTCGTGGTGCTCTTGGAGCAGGTCATCGATTTGTGGGCGCAGCAACACCAGTGAATGGCCCGGCGGGATGTAGCTGGACACTTCTTTCAAGGCGCCCTGCCAGTCATCCTGGGACACGATCCAGACCCACGGTGCGCCGTAGCGATAGACCGAAACCGGCTTCTTGCGCGCGGCTTCGACGATCTTCGACAAGCGTTGATCGAGCTCTTGCATGCCCACTTTCGAGTAGCGTTCCATAGTCCCCATTGCCTCACTCCCGGCTTCCCGCCCTCGGCTGGAAAAGTGGCCCTGCGGCCCCCTCAAGCGCGTTACATAGGCATGACCGGAATGGCGATGTGCTACCGAACTTTTGTCATAAAAGCTTCATTACAGGGGTTTGGAAGTGGGGTGTTTTGACGATGGGCGACTGGTGGGCAGGATGTGGCGGGGAGTTACGCATGAAGAAATGAAGCCGAACACGCTGTTGTGGCGAGGGAGCTTGCTCCCGCTCGGGTGCGCAGCGCCCGCAAAACCGGTTACGCAGGCCCCATCAGGACACCGCATGCTCAGGTTTTGGGGCCGCTACGCAGCCCAGCGGGAGCAAGCTCCCTCGCCACAGGTTCTTCGCTAGCCTCGCGGGTCGAGGTTATCCAGCACCCGGTTCACCGCCAGCTCCCCGAGCATGACCACCGATTGAATCCCCAGCATCATGTTGCGATGTGGCATGTCCATCAATCCGGCGAACTCGCTGAGCATCATGCTGGCTGACGCCAGGGATTCGCAGGCGTTGACCAGCAGGGTTTCGTTATCGACCTCGGGGCCGACGTGGTAAATGGTGCTGGGTTTGCGCTTGGTGTCTTTGGGGATGGGTGGTTTGAGGTAGTAATCGAGGGCGCGATCGGCGGCTTCGTTGAGCTTTTTCGAATCGAGGGATTCGTAGGGGGATGCCGGATCGGTTTCCGGTGGGTTGGGTGTTGGTTTGAACATAGATGAAACTCCTTGATAAATGGAGCCGCAGACCTATTGCTACCAAACATTAGGGTGGCGGCTGTACGCAGGTTGGTAGACCGGGCATCAAGGGAACCCAGCGCGTCCGAGGGCGCCCTGCGCACAACCGCCATAACAAAACAGCAGACGAAAAAAAGCGTCAACTGCTTGAAACGTCGGCGTTGTGCGCCTTGATTAATCCGGGCTACCAAACCCGTTCGCTGTTTTTCAGCGACAGGCAAACGATAGGGCCCGGACCCAAGGCGCACAAGCCGGCGGATTCTGGCGCAGTCGTAGGCAGCGGCGCAAGGATGTGTAGCCTGAGTGAGTATCTGGAAGTGTCGTTTAAACATGGCTTGTTTAGCGCTCTGACATCGAGCCTTGTGGTGGCTGTATCGGCCTCTTCGCGAGCAAGCCCGGCTCCCACAGTAGACCTTCGGTGAACACACTATCTGCGTACGCCCGAGATCAACTGTGGGAGCGGGCTTGCTCGCGAAAGCGGTCTGTCAGTCACTTCCCTGTTGAATGTGCCGCCGTCTTCGCGAGCAAGCCCGCTCCCACAGATGGACTGTGTACATCCACCAGATTTGCAAAAAAAAGGCGACCCAAAGGTCGCCCAAAATTACAACGAGAGTCCTACAAGGTAAGGCTGCCCCGCTCCTCCTCGGTCAACCGCTGCCGCGCTGATTCATCCAGAGCCCCGGCCCCCAACACTTGCACCGGACTGTTCGGGTTGTACCCAGCCTCCGGCACCCGGCTCGCGCCATCGCGGGTCGGCGCCAGTTGTTCGGAGCCGAAACTCAACACCTGCACGGTAAACACCGACGCCTGATTCTGCCGTGATGCTGCCTGCTGCTGACGCGCCACGTCCTCCGCCGCTTGGGTGGCCGACGACGCCGCGGAACTGGCTGAGGTGATCGCCCCGGTATTTACTGAAGCAGTCATCGGCACCCCGGTCGATTTTCCCTGGGTCTGAATGTTCGCCGCGTTCACCACCGTCAATGCCGCGATGTTGACGTTGCCCGACACCCGAATCCCCGCCTCGCCGGCATCGATGGTGCCCAGTGGCGCGATCAGGTCGATGTCACCCGGCGCTACCTCCGGAATCGGATTGAGCGTGGCGATCCCCGCACCGGTGCTCGGCATCGAGGGCGACAAGGTCACGTTGCCCCAGGTGTCGTACAGACGTTTGGGCGGTGTGTAGACCACGGTGGTTTTCGAACCGCGGCCGGCGTTGATGTCGCCTTCGGCGGACCAGCCGATGATCGAGCCACCAAAGGTGGTCATGATCCGGCTCTGGCCAAGCAAGATGCTGCCTTTGGCGTACAGCTGAATGTCGCCCTCGCCTTGAGTGATCACACCAGCGGTGGACGGCGGTGCAGTGCCTTCGATGCCGAAGACCTGGCCGCCACCCGGCGTCAGCATCTGGATGCCACCCCCAAAATCGGTGTGCACACCGGCACCGCCATACATCGTGATATCGCCCTTGTAGGTGATCGGATTCCCGGCCACGTCCTTCTCTGGGAACAACGCCGCAATCGCCTCGCGGCCACGTACGTAGCTTCCCTGACGCAGGCCGCCCTCTTCGTTGTACTCGCGGCCACCGGCCTTGAGTTCGGCGAAGTACACCTCACGGGCGAACACCCGGCGCTGCTCGGCCGGCAAGGCGGCATAGAAGCTGCGCGCCTGCTGCGGGGTGCCCATGAAGCCATAACGAGCGACCAGCCAGCTGACCAGTTCGGTTTCGTAGGTCTTGGCGACTTTGCCATCCTGACTGGCCAGCCCAAGACCGGCCTCAGCCAGATTCGCGGACGACAGATAAGGAGTGATGAAGCGATCGTAGTCAGGTCCACCGGCACCAACCCCGGCCTGCATCACAATGCTCGCCCCGGCTCTGGAATCCCCCGGCACCACGGCACCGATACTGGTGACGCTGACCTTGTCTTCCATCAGCAGATTGCGCCCGGCGCTGAGTTCCAGCGTGCCGGGACCGGCGACGTTGAAGTTGCTGTAGAGAATGTCGCGACCGGCTGAAACGATGGAGATATCGGTTGGGTTGTTGTGGATGAAGAGGTTGCCGGCGCTGTTGTATTCCCCAGTGACAGACTCACCGCCCCGACCGCCGCTCAGGGGTGTGCCACTGCTGACGATGTCCCGCCCGGCCATCATCCAGACGGGGCCGCCGCCCTCATACCAGGTTTGCCCCAGACGCGCATCACCAGGTGTGGTGAAGGTCATCGCCCGACCGCTGCTGACCGCCAGCAAATCGCCGTTCACGGCGTAAAAACGAGCCGGGTTGGCATTAGCGTCCCCTTCGCCGGCCGCGCTGTCTGCACCAAAGGCGAATAGTGGGAAGATGTTAGAGCCGGCCCCGTAACGATTGCCGGTTTCGGACAGATTGCTGCCGACTGTTCCTGTAGAGACAGTTGCCAAAAATGCAGGTCGTTGAGGTGTCGCCATCGCACTGCCGGAGGCACTCGATTGAGTGACGGTCAGATCACCGCCGTAGATGGAATCACCGGCCAGCAACTGCAATTCCCCGCTCGCCGACGGTGCGAGTACTAACGCAGGGCGGTGATTGCTCACACCACCACCGGTCCCCAGCTTGCTGGCTTCGCCATAGTAAAGACTGCCGCTGGCCGCAACCGCTCGCAGAATGGAGGGGTAAACCACCGCCAGGTCCGTCTCCAAACCTTGGGTATATGGCGTGAGATTACCGCCCGCCGCGAACAGATCGATGGCAGTGCGCTCTGTCCACAATGTGAACCAGCTGTGCCCCAGCCCATGGACGCCAGCGCCAGAGGTAAACGCCGAACCGCTCATCAACGGCGCACGCCCCGGATCCGCGACATCCTGCACCACCAGATCTCCCAGCGTCGACAGCGCAAACGTGGCATCACCGGGCATCAATGTCAGCCCGCCCGCCGCGAGACCACGGGTCGCACGGAATACGTCATAAGCACGGGTTTCTCCAGGCGACTGGTCGTTCAACACACTGCCGTAATGAAGGTTCAGGCTGCCCATCGACGCACTGTCGAGTTGAGCATGGCCGCGCAGGTCGATCACGGCACCATTGAGATGCCCGTCGACGGTGGTGCTGGCCGGATTGATTGCGCCGCTGATGCGCAGGTCAAGGTCGCCACCGCCGGTCAGTTGCACGCTGCCATCGGCGCCCACGCGCCCGGTGCTGCCCACTGCCAGTACCAGCCCCTGGCTCCGTGGGTTGATACCTTGAAAGGAGTTTCCAGCCAGGGTATTCAACACCCCGGCATCGCCCCCAACCTGTACGTTCAGGTCACCACCACCCAAGGTGCCGAAACCGGTAAACCCGACCATCAGGTCGGCCTTGCCGTCCTGTGCAGCGGTATAACTGCCAAAGTTGATCCACCAGGCGGTCGGTTGTGCCTGGGTGCCGGTGGCGACTGAACCACTGCCCTGGCGCCATAACCAATTGCCTACATTGACCGTGTCATAACCCAGATCACCTGTGTTGGGGCGTCCATAACCAGAGGTCACCACATCCATACTGTTGCCAGTCAGGTTGCCGCCGACCTTCAGTGTCAGGTTGCCGCCAAGCTCAGGGTACCAAGCGCGGTAGAGGCTGCTGGTGCTGCCATCCACCAGTTTTTCATTCTCGCCGAACGCGTCATTGAGCACCGTGTCATTGCCCCCCCGCGCCCTGGGCTGGTTATAAGGGTCATTGGCGTCGGTGGCGCTCGCCGATGTACCGGCGGTATAAACGCCGTACAACGAATCCATTTTCAGATCGTCTGCCGACAGCAGCTCAAGGTCCGCTGCAGCGGTGCGAATCACGCTCCAGCGCTGGCTGCCGGGCTTGTACTCAGACTGACCGCTGGCCTGACAGAACGTCGGATTGTCGGTGCATAGCTCGGGATAGCCAATGGCGTCAAAGTCAATCGGCTGGCCCGCCAGACTGGTATCGCCGACCCAGTTGATTGATCCATCTTCGGTCCAGACAAAACCGCTGCTGGCCTTACAGAACGTCGGGTTATCGGAACAAAGTCCCGGATAACCAAGAGCATCTTCATCGATCGGTTGCCCCACCAGACTGGTATCGCCGGCCCAGTTGATCGACCCCTCTTCGGTCCACACCATCCCCCCAGCCTTGGCCTTGCCAAACATGCCGTAGTGACTGTCGGCCAGGTGCAAGTCCCCGCTGACCGGCAGCGGCTGCAGGATGCGGCTATCCGCTGCATCGGTATCAGCACCGGCCACCAGACGCAGCGACCAGGATTGCGAACCTTCGGCCAGCATCGGCGCGATGGCCCAGTTGCGCCCCTGTCGCCCCGCGACTTCCGGCCGCAACTGCACCGAATCCACCCCGGTGGGCAGTTTCACATCGGTGCCGGACGGAATCAGCGCGCCACGGGCCAGCGCCAGATTGCCGACGAGATTCAACACATTGGTCTGAGCATTCATCGCCCCCGCGACACTCGGCAACGGCACCCCCTTGGGCCAGACAAAGTTTTGCAAGGACGCAGTGCTGGTCAACAGGCTCCCGGCGCCCAGTTGAGAATCGATGGCCAGGGTCACGTTTTGCTGCAACAAGGTACCGGCGGCGAACAACAGGTTGCCCACGTTATCGCGCACCTCGGCCGCCAGAACGGTGCCCGCCGGCAGTACCAGCGGCTGAGCGAGTGTCACGGCCACCGGTAAACGAGTGCCGGCAACCACCGTCATGCCTTTGAGCGGTACGTCGTAGTTCAGGATCGTCCCGGCCGGGAACGCTGTGCCATCGGCCAGGGTGACGCCCGCGCCCGGCACGACGATATCGCCACCGGTGAAATCGATCCCCGGCAACAGCACCCAGCCCTTGTCGTCCTGGGTGTCCGGCGGCGGTGCAAAACCATCGTTGATACTGCCATAGATATTCAGGTCGCCACCGGCGCGCAACGTCAGGTTGCCGGATTCGCCGGAGCCGTAGACGCTTGTTTTTTGCGTATGCGGGTTGAGGCTGGCGTAGCGATAACCCGACAGGTCCAGATCGCCCTGCACCACCAGATCGCCGTCGGCGGTGGCACTGACAATCTCGACACCAGGGCGCAGATGGAAGACGTCGGCATAACGGGCGTTATTCAGCCCCGCCAGTTTGCGCTGCATCAAGTCGCTATTGGCCAGCGCAGCATTGATGAACTGGATGCTCTGTTGATGCTTGCCGTCCAGATAACCCTGATCGATCACTTGATACGGTCGGCCACTGGCCGCCGGATCAGTGCCTGGCGGCGCATCGTCGTATTGCCAGGTCGCGTTCAGCGCGATGGAGCGCGCGCCCTGGATATCCAGATTGCCGCTGGCATCAATGGCGATGTCCCCGTAGACCGGATCGGCAGCACTGAGGCCCATGCGCCGGGCATTGAGTTCGAAGGTGCCACGGGCGCGACCGTCGTTCTGCCCCGGCAGACTGCCGACCGCCACGTCGGTGCCGTGACGCAGATCGATGCGCGCTCCGCTGGCCAGGGTCAATACGCCCTCGCGGGAGGTCAGGTCGATCATGGCGCGGTTCGGCGAGTCGATGATCTTGCCGTAACTGTCCACTCGCAGACGGCGGCCATGGGCATCAAGCAAGGCGCCACTGCCCAGGGTCAAGGCGTTTTTCGCCGACAGGCTAATGTTGCCGACCCGCTCGCCACTGGCGTCCACCGTGCCATTGACCCACAGGCTGCCGTTATCCAGCGACACGGTGATGTTCGACGCCTTAAGGTCATTGCCAATGACCAGATCGCCCTGCTTGAGCTGGAAACTGCGCGAACCAAACACTTCGCCCTGATTCAAACGCTGGTTGAGCGCCGCGAACTGCTCACTCGAATTGCCACTGCCGCCCAAGCGTTGAGCCTGGATTTCGACCTCACCGGCCAAATATGGCATGTAGGTGCCACCGGCGTCGTATTCACCACTGCTGCTCCCCAGAATGCTGCCTTGCAGGTCGACCATTCCGGCTGCCGGGTCCAGTGCCACGGCACTGAGTTGCCCGGCGCGATTGTTGCGCGCCGACAGATCGATCCGCGAGCCGGCGCTCTGAAGAATGTTGCCGTTGCGGCTCTGCAAAATGACCTCACCGCCGCTGCTGTATTTGGTCAAGTCATTGAAAACGATGGCACGTCCGGCCACGTCAATCAGCGCGCCATCCGTCAGCGTCAAGTCGTTGGTAGCGTTGAGGGTCAGCTTGCCGCTGGGCAACACCACCGCACTCGCCAGATTGATGCGGCTGGCGCTCAATGACAATTCAGCCCCGAGGCCGACGGCGCTGGCTGTCGGGTTGGCCGTGCCGCTGACGTCAATGGCACCGCCGGCAGTGATGCGATTGACCGAACCGGCTTCTCCGGTCATCAACGGCGTGGCGATGTTCAGGTTACCGCCGCTGTAACTGAAACCCTTTTGCGCGTCGAAGGCTCCCTGGGTCTGGTACACCGCGAGGCTGCCTTTATGATTGGCGGTGATGCGCTCGCTCGCGCTCAGGTTGACGTTGGCAAAGCCCAGCGCCAGACGATCAAGGCTATCGACAGAATTGGGCTGGGCGAAATCGCCATAACCGAACTCGATGCGCTCGGCCTGAATGTCCAGACGCCCGCTGCCGGTGCCGGCACCACCGGCGATCACTGTGCCGGGTACGCCCTTGGCGCCGTTCCAGATCAGATTGGACGTGCGAATCGTCGCCACATCATTCGCGCCGCCAGCGCCATACATCGCGGGAGTGGTGAGCATCAGGTTGTTCAGTCGCGAGCGACCGTTCTGGGCATCGTAGGTGTCGAGGCTGGCGCTGCCGTAGAAATTCAGTGCTTCGCGGGCCGACAGTTCCAGCGTTTCCAATGCCGGAGCGCCATACTCGGTGTCGCCCTGTAATAAGCGTTCAAGCACTGGCTGGCTCAAACTCAAACCGGTGGGCAATACGTTGCGCGTCGCGGCATCGGTCAATGCCTGGCTGCTGCCGACGTTGATGTTGCCCACGGCCAGCGTCAGGTGGCGGGTGCCGTAGCGCACCTGATCGCCCAGTTCCAGGGTCGTGCCCGTCGCCGCGACGAGGCTGCCTTCGGAATAAAGCCGTGTCTGCCCGGTGCAGAGGCTGTCGCAACCGCCCACGCTGATCGAACCACTGATGGTATTGGGCGCGAACTGCACGTTGAGCAAGCCATTGGAGGCCGCGAGCAGGTTGGTCGCCTGGTAAATGAAGCCGTCCCGGGCATCAAACGACGCCGCGCCTCGGCCAATGGTGTTGATCATCGCCCCCTGCTCTACCACCAGATTACCGTTACCGGTCACCAGGAAGACTTCCGGGGCAGAGAGGGTCGCACCCTGGCGCAGGGTAATGTTCGAACTGGCACCGACGCCGGTGAAATTGATGTAGTTACCGCCTTGGCCATACACCACGAAAGGCAGTCGGCCGACCATCAACCGCGTCGCCTGCAAGGCATTCAGGCTGTCGGCATCCAGCGTGATGCCGGAGAAGGCCGGGGTAGCCGATTGACCCGCGCCGACGATTTCCAGATCAACGTTGGGGACGGCCGACAATGCCACGACAGTGCCGCCATACCCACCCGGTGCGGCGTCGAATCTGCCGGTGCCGTTGAACGAAAACGCCTCTTCTTTGGCACCCTTGAGCAGCGCCAGCTTAAGCGTTTTCGCGTCCATCGGCAGCATCGCTCGCGGAACGCCCAACCGCGCGGCATCGGCCACTGCGAACTGAGCGTAACTGGTTTCGTTGTATTGCGAATAACGGCGCAACACATCACCAGATGTCAGGATCAATTGGCTGGTGATGCTGTCGCGCAGCCCGGTATTGGCCACCGAGAGCGTACCGGCGGTGGTCCACGAACCATTACGCATCCGTTGCGCGCCAGCCACGCTGCCCAATCCCGCCAGGCCGTTGACCTCGACCCGGAATGCCCCCGGCAACAAGGCATAGGTGGAAGGCATCAACGTGTAGGTGCCCGCTGTCAGCCCTGGCACGCCCGCACCAATGGTGACTTGTCGCCCGATCACCGGGTCGAGTGCACCGCCTTCGGCGGCCACTGGTGCATAAGCACTCTGATTGCCCGGCACGATGGCATACACCGGGTTAGTGGCAAGGCCCGGCAAGGTAAAGCCACCATTGGCGCCGATTTGCACCAACGGGTTGTAACGGGCGTCGGTCGAACCGCCACGGCCGGAGATAAACCCGGCCCCCAACAAATCACCGCCACCGGACAGGTCCAGTACGGAGCCTTCCTGTGCCGTGATCGACTGGCCACCCAAAATCACCCCGACCGTCAGATCACCGTTCTCATTGAGCACGGATCCTTGGCCGACCAGTGCCACATTTTTGCCCCCATAGCTGTAGGCCTGACCATCGACGGTGCCGCCATAGGGCAACGTCAATCCCTTGCCACTGACGGAAGTGAGGCTGCCGGAGAGCAGCTCGACGTTCGTCGTTGCGCCGGACGTATTGACCACCGTTCCGACTTCAATCAACCCCAACGGCGCGCGCACGACGCCACCTTGTTCGATTGTTCCTGCCCCCAATTGCAATCGACCGAAAACCGAATACGGTACAGCGGGTGTCACGCTGCCTGTGCGACCGATGACCAAGGTTCGCGTCGGGTCATAGAGCGTCACTGACGTCCCCGCCCCCGCGTTCCAGCCATAACCGGCCAGCACCCGCGCGCCGACCCCGGTGGCCGGGTATAACTGGGCAGCGCGCAAGGTCATATCGCCGGGGGTGATCAATTGCGTGGTAATACCGGTCGGCATTCCCAGCCCCTCAGTGCCAGCGAGAAAGCGCAAGTCGCCGCGGCTGTTCAGCTCGATCTGGTCGAAGCCCTCGCGCTCGACGGTGACGGTGGACTCGTCGGCACGCCCGAACGTACCTTTGCTGCTAAAACTGACGCTGCCTTGAACATCCAGCAGATCGGCATTGACCGCGAACAGCGCCTGGTTATTCGCCGTGAACACAGTGGCGTCGAGCAGTGGTCGGACGTAAACAGTCTTGTTTGGGTCAACCGGGGCAAGTATCCCCGCCAACAGCACATGGGGCGCGTTCAGCTCAATCCGGCTATTGGCCGCCGCGTCTTTGGCCAGGCCAACGCCCCGGGAATACAGGCTCAGGCTCTGGCCGGTGGTCAGCGCCATATCGCCGGCCACGCTCAACAAGCCATTACTGAGCAGCGCCACATTGTCGAAACCGCCGGCCTGGATTTGATCGACACCCAGTTGGCCGCGACCGTAGACCAGCGAGCCAGCGGCGTCCTCAGGCGAACCTTGCACCGTGCCGGGCACATGCGTCTGGCTGAGGATCAGCTCACGAACCTGCAGCACCCGATCAGTGACGGTGGCTTTCAGGTAATAAGGCGTCTCAAGCGCGACCGATAAACTGCCACCCGCCGCCCCCGCCCCGCCCGCTTTGGCGTTAAAGCTGCCGTCCAGGTACAAGCCATTATTGGAGCCCAGAGCAATACTGCCGCCATGACTGGCCACCCAGGTTTTGCCCTGGCCGGGAATGTCCAGCAGCGCCCGGGCGCCCGAGGCTTCCAGGCGCGAGCCTTCGCGCAATACCACAAACAGATCGGACGCCGTGGCTATCCCTGTTTTACTGTCGATCTGGCCACCGATCACGATCTGGCCGCCGTTGCGCACCAGTCCATAGGTCTGGCCACGGGCATCAACCGCCGTCGCTGCGCGTGCCGCGACATCGATCAATGCCTGTTCACCGAGCCAGATGGAGCGGCCATGACCGATGGCGTTTACCGCGTCGGCCGCCTGTCCGGTGACATTCAGCCCACCTAGCGAGACCTGCCCGCCCCAGGCATTCAGCGTGCCGTTGGCGGTCAGCTGGCCGATGCTGCGCAGGTTGATTGACTGGCCAGGGTCAACGCTGATCACGGAGCCTTGGCCGAGGGTCAACGCGGTAGTGGCCATGTCGGCAGGCGTGGATTGTGCGGTTCCGGCATTCAAGCTCAGGCTGGCGCCTTTACGCTGGGTCAGCACGCCTTTGAGCGGATTTTCCTGATACAGGGTCGGCAGCCAACGCTCCAGCGCCGTCGCCGGTTCCGCGCCGGTTGCCGTGCGCGTGGCATCTTCGCCAAAGCGATAAGCCGGCGCGATCACGTCCACCTGAGCGCCATCCGCGACGATCAAACCTTCATTGCCGGTGATGTCGTAGGCTGAAAAGCCTTTGTTGAAAAAGTCCGCGGCCAACTGCAGCGTGTCGCTCGCGGGGACAGCGTCCGCCTCGCCGATCTGCACCTTATGGGACTGGATTTTCAAGGTGCCGCCACCCGTTACGCCTTCACCGCGCAACCCGGCCCCCAGGGTCAACGAAGCCGATCCTGACGGGCTGCTGTCACCCGCCGCCAGGGTCATATCACCGCCCTTGTCGCCGCGGGTCTTGCCGTCGGCCATGACCGCGCCGCCAGAGGACACATCGATCAGGCTGCCCGCCTGCAAGTCGATATCGCCGCTGCTGCGCAACGACACCGTGCCGCCATTGAGGTACGGCAAACGCGTGCTGTCGCTGGCATCAAGCAGCAGATTGCTCCATAGACCGGCGGTGTTCAGTCGCACGCCCTCGGCCACCGTTACCTGGGCCTTGAAGTCACTGGTGGGCGCCAGGATCACATCGCCGACCACGAAGTTGCTGTCAACATTGATCTGTTTGAGCACGTTGCCCAGACGAATGCTGCCACTGCGAGCGGTGAGGTCAGCGTTGGTGCTGACTTGCGGGGCATACAGGGTGATTTCACCACCGTCAGCCACGGTCAGCGCGGTGTCGACCTGAACCTGTTGCCGGGCCGCGACCTTCAGCGCCCCGAGCTGGAAACCATTGAGCTGATCGCCGTCCAGTTGCAGTTTGCCTTGCCGGTCACTGGGCACCATCGAGGTCAAGTCAAGGCCGGTGGCGATCTTCTGCTCGACATCGCCAATGAGCACCTGATTGAGGGTTGGGCTCAAGCCACTGTTGAGCGAACCCGTGGTGGCGTCGTAAATCGGCGTGTAGTTACCGACCAACAACTGTGCCCGCCGAGCCACAGCGGTTTGCGCTTGCCGGTATCCGTCGAGACCGGAAATCGGTGCTTGCGTCTGGCGCTCGCCCTTGAACACTTCACCGACAATCTGGCCTTCAAGCACCGCGCTGGTGGTGGCGATCACCAGTTTGCCGGCGTCGCGGCCCACGGTGTAACCGTCCTCGTACCGTTGCTTGGGCGCGATCAGCGGGCTGTAGTAATAATTGGTCTGGCCCCAGCGTTCGCTGTGATCTTCATAGCCGTTGTAAAGCCCGGAATAGAGAATGTCCCCCGGTGCGCGCGATAACTCATACAAGCGGCCATTCGGCCCCTTGAGCCAGGATTGCTGGATGTAACCGCTCTGCACATCCAGCGTGCCACCCGACAGGTTGAGTTGCGCGTTCTGCTGCGTCACCACGTCATTGCCGGTGAACGTCAACGTGCCGCCCTGGGCCATCCATTCGCCGACGCTGTGATTTTGCGTGCCAAGGTAACCACCCATTTCCAGCAAACCACCGGCGGTGTACCAACGATCAGTGGCGTAACCATTGGTGCCGGCGGCTACGTGCACCAGCTCACGTAAATCGACCCACACATCACTGTTGCTCAGTTTGCCGCCATCGCGGTTGACCGAGGCGTCGCGCTGCTCGTTGCCCTGGACATTGACCTTGATGCTGTTGGATTCCATCGCCACTTTGACGCCGATGGCGCCGGACACATCGATTACCGCGCCCTCGCGCACCAGGCTGCGACGGCCGGCACTGACTGCGACCTGGCCGCCAGTGGCCAGGGTGATCGAGCCGTTCTGGAAATCGACACTACCGCCACTGACGATCTCGACCCGCGACTGGTCGGTGCGGTCGGCAACAGCGCTGAGGTTGTTGAAGCGCCCGATATTCAGTGTGTTCGATAAACCGTCGAGTCCCGCCAGCGCCGCATTGCGCTGGCTGTCCAGGGCCGAACCGCTGGCGGCGTCAAGCAGGATCGCCGTGGTGCTGCCCTGGCCGAGCGTCACGCTGCCGGTGTTGTCGGTGGCCGAGTTGAGCAGGTGCACCGTGCCGCGAATATCGACCGACGTGCTGGCCACGGCCACGGCGTTTTGCTGCACTTGATGCCCGGTCAGGGTGATGTCGCCGGTGGACGCCTGAATCAGGCCGTTGTTGATCACCGTACCGGCGCTGCTGCCAGTTTTGAGCGCCGTGGCCACTTCGTTGCCACGGGTGGTAGAGCGTTGGTTGCCGCTGGTGCCGACACCGCGACGAATGTAAAAGCTGTCGCCGGCGGCCAACGTAGTCTGCCCTTTGGCAGTGACGATGGAACCGGCGTTCTCAACCTCGGTACCGAGCAGCAAGGTATAACCGCCCGCATCGGTGGACGATGCCGCCTTGTGGGTTTCGATCAAGGCACCGCGCTCCACCAGCACTTTACCGACGGCATCGGCGAAGGTCGGCTGACTGCCGGTGGCATCGACATACAGGCCGCCCTGATTGAATTGAGCATCAGTGATCGTCGCGGCAGCGGCCACCAGGTTACGCACGTTGACCTGGCTGGTGCCGCTGAACACGATGCCGTTGCGGTTGATCAGCATCACCGTGCCGTCGCCCTTGATCTGACCCTGGATCTGACTCGGGCGCGCACTCGGGTCGTTGATGCGGTTAAGCACCGCCCAGTTCGATTGCTGCTTGAAATCCACGGTGGTGTTGCGCCCGACGTTGAAGGTTTCCCAGTTAAGAATCGCCTTGTCGGCGGTCTGCTGGATCTTCACCGTGGTCTTGCCGTCGGCTTGGGTTTGCTCGGGTGCCTGGGCATTGGCCCAACCCTGGGTCAGGCTGTTGTCGACTTTCAAACCGCCCTCGCCCAAACCATCCGGCACCGTCTGCACCCGACCGAACGCTGCCTGCCGCCCCGCCGCTTGCGCGGCTTGCTGCGCGGCAATCGCGGCCACGGTGTTGTTGAGGTTGGTCAGTGAACGCTGCAACTGTTGATTGGCCTTTTGCTGCTGCGCCAGCGGTGGCGGCATGCCCGGCACTGTCGCCCCTGGCCGCGCCGCGCCGGCAGACTGCGCCGCGCCCTTGGCGGCAAACCAACTGGAACTGAATGCAGTCGCCGCATGAGCACTGCCGGTCACCATCAACAACGCAATGGCCTGGGCCAGCGGCTTGAGCCGCAGTATCGACAGCTCGCCATCACGACGCAGGGCATTCGGTTTTGCCAGAGGTTTGCAGCGCAGCATCACTACTCATCCTTTCGATTTGCAGAAGGTCTGCAACGCCGTGCCATCAAGCGGCCAGCGTTGCTTATAGGGGATAGGCGGTTTCACGAAGACGTGACCGAACTTCTGTCACGCAATATTCATCTGGCTGTTTTGCCCAGGTCATACGCAAAAAACCAGCAACGGCTTGCGCCGTTGCTGACCGGGTATTGCGGGTCGTTGAAGCGAGGGTTACAGCGGACGACCGAGGGCGTTGCACACGTTGGTGTTGCCGATGTTCTGAGCGCTGGTCGCGGTCAGGAAGCTACTGCGTACTGCAGTTTTCCAGGCTGCTGGCAGCGGCACAAAGCGGTTGGCGGTGATGGCGGCGTCGTTGTTGGTGGCGGCGTTGGCACCGTAGTGACGGGTGAAGAAGTCACGCACTTGTGTGCTCTGGGTACCGTCGGCATAGCATTGGCTGAAGATCAGGTTGGTGAAGCCCAGGATCGGGTAACCGGTGGTTGGGTAAGCCACGACACTTGGATCGGTCGGGCTAGTGGTGGCGGCGAACACTGGGACCCAGGCGTTCGGGTTGGAACGGTTGGCAGCGGCAGGCACGGCGACGGCGGCGATGGCTGCCGACACGTTGGCGGGTGCTGGCGACACACCGGCAACCTTGGCGACTTTGGTGGCGTCGTCCAGGCCAGCCAGGGTGGTCGCTGCGTAATCCGGGCTCATGTAGGTGATGCGACCATCAGCAGTATTCAAGGCCGTCATCACCGCCTGGCTGCCAACCGCAGACACCGCATTGGCCGGCAGGCCACCGCTGTAGCTGGAGGCGAAGTTGGTGGTGATGGCGAAGGTGCCGGTCTCGGCGCACTTGGCGTTCAGGAAGCGGGTGAACAGCTCGGTGGTGCCGCTGCTTTCGCTGCGGTAAACGACAGTGATCGCGCCAGTGCGGCCGGAACCGGTGATCTGGCTCCAGTCGTTCAGACGGCCGGAGAACACGCCGCACAGTTGGTTGACGCTCAGATCAACGTTGGCCGTGCCGGCTTTGTTGAACGGAATCGCAACCGAAGTGGCCACCGAAGGCACCTGGATCAATGGACCCCAGGCAGCGCCATGCGCCGACACATAGTTGCTCAATTCGGTAGCGCTGAGTTTGGAATCGCTACCGGCCCAATGGACATTGATGCCGGTAACGCCTGGTTTGAGCTTTGTGTAATCGTTGTTCAGGAAGGCAGCCTTGCCGTTGCCGCTGCCGACACCGATGTAGGCGGCGAAGCCAGTGGTCAGTACGCCAGTGGTCTGGTACAGCGGTTGTGGCAGGGTCGCGCCACCCCCGTTGATGTCAGCCATTGCAGCCTGTGCCGAGCACAGGGCAGCGAGGGTCAGGGATACCGCGAGAACGTTGCGCTTAAACATGAAGAGTCTCCTTTCGTCGTGTTCGTACGTGGGTGAGTTGCTCGTGCATGACGCCATGGCGCTCAAGTCCTGTGCCCGGAACCGCGTAGGTCGAACGGCGTATGGGGTGAGGCCATGGGTCAGAAGTTCGCAGCTTCCAGTGACAGATAAAGGAAAAAACCTCGGGAGCCGGGCGTTGATTTTCCGGCGGATTCTCGGGTGTTTGCGGGGGCTTTGCGCGATGTTTGGCGCGCTACTTTCGTTGGTTTGGTTGAAGGTCGGCTGGAGGGCTTGACGGGGCGTTGCAGATGACAGAACGACGAACCCGAGGATGATGGGATTGGGGCTCGGGTGATGGTGCAAGGCTTGAAAAATAATTTTGTGTGGGTGGAAAAAATCTTGTGACCCCCTGTAGCAGCTGCCGAACGCAACTTCGCGGGCTCGGCAGCTGCTACAGGTCGTGTTGTGCCATGACCCATTTGCTGTCCGTACAAAAGTAAACGCCCCGAACATGTCGGGGGGCGTTTACAGAAACCACCATCAGTGCGTTTTCACAAAGACTGTTTAGAGCCGTTTATCATGCACAGATGCTTTTGTGGCGAGGGAGCTTGCTCCCGCTGGGTTGCGAAGCGGCCCCAAAACCTGCAATCGCATTTTTTCTGGCATACCGCGTATACCGGTTTTACGACTGCTGCGCAGCCGAGCGGGAGCAAGCTCCCTCGCCACAATGGATCGCTCAGTTCTGCGGATCGAGGTTATCCAGCACCCGATTCACCGCCAACTCCCCAAGCATGACGACCGATTGAATCCCCAACATCATGTTGCGATGGGGCATGTCCATCAATCCGGCGAACTCACTGAGCATCATGCTCGCTGACGCCAGGGATTCGCAGGCGTTGACCAGCAGGGTTTCGTTATCGACCTCGGGGCCGACATGGTAAATGGTGCTGGGTTTGCGCTTGGCGTCTTTGGGGGTGGGTGGTTTGAGGTAGTGGTCGAGGGCGCGGTTGGCGGCTTCGTGGAGTTTTTTCGAATCGAGGGATTCGTACGGGGATGCCGGATCGGTTTCCGGCGGATTAGGCGTCGGTTTGAACATAGATGAAACTCCAAATCAGAAAAGAGGAGCCATCACCCTCGCTACCAAACGAAGGGGTGGTGGCCATGCGAAGGTTGGTAGACCGGTGACTTGGAAAACCGGCGCGCCCGAAGGCGCCCTGCGCATGGCCACCATAAACGCAGGCCGAAAAGGCTCTGCATCAGGTGCGCTATGCACGCAAGTCAAACCGGGCTACCAAACCCGATCGCTGTTTTTCAGCGACAGGCAAACGATAGAGCCCGGCCTCAAGGCGCACAAGCCGGCGGATTCTGGCGCAGTCGTAGGCAGCGGCGCAAGGATGTGTAGCCTGAGAGAGTGTCTGGAGATGTCTTTTAAACATCCATGTTTAAGATCAAAAGATCGCAGCCTCGTTGCACTCGACAGCTCCTACAGGTGGACACCAAACCCTGTAGGAGCTGTCGAGTGCAACGAGGCTGCGATCTTCTGATCCTGCTTCACTGCACCAACTGATTGATCTCAATGATCGGCAACAGCACCGCCATGACGATCACCAGCACCACCGCGCCCATGACCACGATCATCAATGGCTCCAGCAACGCAGTCATGCCCATGGCCCGGCGCTCGATGTCCCGGGACAGTGTTTGCGCGGCGCGTTCGAGCATCGGTGGCAGCGAGCCGGTTTTCTCGCCGCTGGCGATCAGGTGGATCAGCACCGGCGGGAAGACTTTCTCAACCCGCAGCGCAGCGGCCAGGTTAACGCCCTCGCGAACCTTGGCCGTGGCGTCGCTGACGCTCAGGCTCAGACGGTCGTTGGACAAGGTCTGGCGTGCCGCCTCCAGCGCACGCAACAACGGCACCCCGGCGCCACCGAGAATCGCCAGGGTCGAGGCAAAACGCGCGGTGTTGAGCCCCAGCACGAATCGCCCGATCAACGGCAAACGCAGGATTCGACTGTGCCAGTTCAAACGCGCCGCCGGGTTGCGCAAGTACAGGCGCCAACCCCAGAAACCGCCCGCCATCAGACTGAAACACAACCAGCCCCAACCGCGAATGAAGTCACTGGCGTTGAGCATCGCCAGGGTCAGCCCCGGCAGGTCCTGCCGCGCCTGGGAAAACGCGCTGACCACCTGCGGCACCACGTAGCTGAGCAGGAAAATCACGATGGCAATCGACACCAGCCCCACCACCCCGGGATAGATAAACGCGGTGAGAATCTTGCCCCGCAGGTTGTTACGCTCTTCGATGTAATCGGCCAGCCGCTCCATGACCTGGGCCAGGTCGCCAGACTCCTCGCCCGCCGCAATCAACGCCCGATAGATCTCTGGAAAATCCCGTGGTCGCGCCGCCAACGCTTCGGCCAGGCGCATGCCGCCACGCACATCGGCGCGCACCGCGCTCAAGGTCTGGGCGATGTGCTTGCGTTCGGCTTGCTCCACCGTCGCGCTCAACGCGGCTTCCAGCGGCAGGCTCGCGCCGAGCAGGCTCGCCAATTGCCGAGTGGCCCAGGCCAGATCGTTGTCCGAAAGTTTCGCGCTGAACAGTCCGCTGCCACCGCCCGCCGGCGTGTTGCTCTCGACTTGCACCAACAACGCGGTCAGGCCACGACTGCGCAAGACGCCGAACGCCGCGCTCTGGCTGTCGGCTTCCAGATGGCCGGCCTCGATCTTGCCGTTGGCGTCGGCGGCTTCAAAACGGTAGCGGTTCATCAGGCGTCCCGTGTCACGCGAAGGATTTCTTCCGGCGCGGTGGCACCGCTGCGTACCCAGCGCTCGCCGTCTTCACGCATGCTGAACATCCCGGCCTCGCGGGCGGCGGCTCTCAAGGCCTGCTCGCCGGCACCCTGATGGATCAGCGTGCGAATGTCATCGTCGATGCAGAACAATTCATGAATGCCGGTACGACCGCTGTAACCCGTGTGGTTGCATGTGGCACAACCAACCGGGCGCCAGGTGCCGGGGGCGGCCGGGTCTTGCTGTTTGCAGTGCTGACACAGCCGTCGCACCAGCCGTTGCGCTAGCACTCCGAGCATCGATGACGCCAGCAGAAACGGTTCGACCCCCATGTCGATCAACCGGTTGACCGCCGACACCGCGTCGTTGGTGTGCAGCGTCGCCAATACCAAGTGCCCGGTGAGCGAAGCCTGCACGGCGATTTGTGCGGTTTCGAGATCGCGGATTTCGCCGATCATGATGATGTCCGGGTCTTGCCGCAAAATCGCCCGCAGCGCCAGGGCGAAGGTCATGTCGATCTTGGCGTTGACCTGGATCTGGCTGATGCCCGGCAAGTCGTACTCCACCGGGTCTTCAACGGTGAGGATGTTGCTGGTGCTGGCATCGAGCCGTGCCAGAGCGGCGTAGAGACTGGTGGTTTTGCCGCTGCCGGTGGGGCCGGTGACCAGCACGATGCCGTGGGGTTGACGGATCAGGTTGTCGAGTTTGGCCAGCACTTGCGGGTCCATGCCCAGGGTTTCCAGTTGCAGGCGCCCGGCCTGTTTGTCCAGCAGGCGCATCACCACCCGTTCGCCATGGCCGGTGGGTACGGTGGAGACGCGAATATCGATCGGCCGCCCTGCCACGCGCAAGGCGATGCGGCCGTCCTGGGGCAGGCGTTTTTCAGCGATGTCGAGTTGCGCCATGATCTTGATCCGCGACACCAATGCGCCGTGCAGCGCCTTGCGCGGCGACACCACATCCCGCAGCGTGCCGTCGACCCGATAGCGCACCACCGAATGGCTTTCATAGGGTTCGATGTGAATGTCGCTGGCCTCATCCCGCGCCGCTTGCGTGAGCAAGGCGTTGATCATGCGGATCACCGGCGCGCCGTCCTGGGTATCCAGCAGGTCGGTGATTTCCGGGATGTCGTGCATCAGCCGATCGAGATCGACTTCGTTTTCCGCCGCGCCGACAACCGCCGCTGCGCTGCCGGTGTCGGCGTAAGCGCTGGCGAGCAAGCCGTCGAGTTCTTCGTCGCGCACCCGCTCCAGCCGCGCCGGGCCAAACTGACGCCGCACTTCACTGATCGACCAGCCTGGGGTCGACGGACACACCGTCAACACCGCGCCCTCCTCGCCGGTGCGCAGCAGGATGCGTTGGGCCTTGGCCCAGGCGTAGGGCAAAGCGCTCATGGCCATAACCCTCTATTCAACGAGCGACACAATCCCCCTGTAGGAGCTGCCGAAGGCTGCGATCTTTTGATTTTTGTTTTATTGGAACTGATGAAGATCAAGATCAAAAGATCGCAGCCTTCGGCAGCTCCTACGGGAGTTGGTGCGTTCATTGGATCGGCACCGCGCGAATGGTCGCCCGCGGCTGCGCATTCGACACCGGCACACCCTGCGCCGCCGTCGGCAATTGCGGCGCCTGCATGTCCGGCATGGCCCAGCTGCGCTCCGGTTGCATCCCGCCCTGGGCACGACGCATGAAGTCGTAGCGGTTGAGGGTAATCGCACGCCCGGCGCCGCTGTCGCGAATGATGTAGGGGCGCAGGAATACCATCAGGTTGGTCTTGGTGATCGCCCGGCGCTCATTGCGAAACAGCGCACCGATCCCGGGAAGGGTCGACAACCATGGCACCGCGTCGTTGCTTTGGCTGTAGCCGTCCTGCAGCAAGCCACCGAGCACCATGATCTGCCCGTCATCGAGCAGGATGCTGGTGTCGATCGCGCGTTTGTTGGTCACGATCCCGGCGGCGGTCGCGCTGTTGGACGCACGCTCGTCGATGCTGCTGACTTCCTGATAGATGTCCAGCTTGACCGTGCCGCCTTCGGAAATCTGTGGCCGCACATTGAGCTTCAAACCGACTTCTTCACGGGTCACGGTCTGGAACGGGTTGTTGCTGGTGCCGCCACCGCCAGTGACGTAGCTGCCGCTGACAAAAGGAATGGTCTGGCCGACAAAAATACTCGCCGCTTCGTTGTCCAGGGTCAGCAGGTTGGGTGTCGACAGCACGTTGGTTCCGCCCTTGCTCTTCAAGGCGCGGGCGAGCACTTTCAGGTCGAGGATCTTGCCGATGCCGGGAATGTCCACCGTGCCGTTGACGTAGCCGAGGTTGAGGCCTTGGGGCAACACGTCAATGCTGGTATTGGCGTTGGTATTGATCCCGGCGCCACCGAGGTTGGCGCCACCGATCACGCCATTGCCACCCAGATTACCGGTCTGCCATTGCACGCCGAATTCACTGGCATCGTCTTCGCCGACTTCGACGATCAGGCTCTCGATCACCACTTGCGCGCGGCGCTGATCGAGCATGTCGATCACTTCACGCAGGTTGCGGTACACCGGTTCCGGCGCGGAAATCAGCAAGGTGTTGGTGGTGCCATCGGCCTGAATGGTCACGCCGCCCGCACTGAAAGCCACGTTCTGCTCACTCTGCTGACCGCTGCCTGTCTGGCCACTTGAGCCGCTAGTGCCCTGCCCGTAACCGTTGCCGCCCGTGGTGCTGCTCGACGTAGAGGTTTGCGTGCCGCTGCTGCTCTGGCTGCCGCTCTGCCCGTTTTGGCCACCGCTGGTGTTACCGCCCATCGCGCTGAGCACCGAGCGCGCACCGTCGCTGCCGCCGCTGTCGCTTTCCCCGGTGAGCAAACCGCGCAGGGCCTGGGCCAGTTTGCCGGCCTGGGCATTGCGCAGGTACACCACGTGCAGGTTGCTCGGGTTGCTCTGGGCGTTGTCGAGTTTGTAGATCAGGTTGCGTGCCAGCTCAGTGCGTTCCGGGCTGCCGGCACGGATGATGATCGAGTTGGAACGCGGGTCGCCAATCACCGAAATCTTCTGCGTCGGGTCATTGCCCGGCGCTTCCAGCAAGTCCGAAACCATGCCGGCAATGTCCACTGCAATACCGTTCTGTACCTGCACCACGTCAGTGTCGATAGCGCTTGGGCTGTCGATGCCTTGAATGATCTGCGCCACCCGCGCCAGGTTCTCGGCGTAGTCGGTGATGACGATGGTGTTGTTGCCGGGGTAGGCGTTGATCGGGTTGTTCGGCGACACGATCGGGCGCAGCACCGGGATCAGGTTCACCGCGTTTTCGTATTGCAGGCGAAAGGTGCGGGTCAGCATGCCATTGCCGGCGGGTTTGTCGGCGCTGTAAATCGGCCCGCCGAGCAACTTGGCGTCGGCCTCCGGCACCACTTGGGAAACCCCGCCGACATCGACGACGCTGAAACCCTGCATGCGCAGGGTCGCCAGCAGCATGTCGTAGGCTTGATGCGCCGGCACTTGCCCTTCGGAGACCAGCGTCAGGTTGCCTTTGACCCGTGGATCGACCAGAAACTGGCGACCGGTGGACCGCGATAATGCACGCACTACCGCCGGGATATCGACGTCGACAAAATTCAGCGTCACCGGTTGGTTGCCCAACGGATTGCTCGCTGGCGTGCTACCGGCGGGCAGTGCATTGCGCAGGTTAGGGCTGCTGATTTTGTGCTGCACTCCCGGCGGTTGCTTCAACTGCGCCTGGTTTTTTTGCCGATCCGCCAATGCATCGCCGGTACGGTTGGTGTCGGCCAACGGGCGTCCCAATTCGCTGTCCACCAGCAACGGCGGCTGTTGCGTCGTGGCGGTATTGCTGCACGCGCTCAGTGCCAGCAATAGAAACGGCGCGGCCATGCGGCACTGACGCACATACAGAGAACCTGACCACTTCATGAAGCTTCCTTAGCGCCTGGCGCCTGATTCATGCGAACGGTTCCGGACAGAATGCCTGGCGTGTCATTGGACATAGGTTCGCCCGCGCGCTGCAAACGAGCCTCGACCACTTCAAGGGAAAATTGCCGGGGATTGACCAGCAACCAGCCGACCACGGCGTCTGCCGGAGCGTGGTCGAACGTCAAGTGCCAGGCCTGGGAAGTTGCGCTGTCCGGCGCCTGTAATTGGTAATGCCCGGCCAGGCCGCTGGCTTCAAGGCTCTGGCGCAGGGATTGTTCGAGGCCCTGCGCGGTGGGTGGTCGCGCCACCTCTCGCAGCAAGACCTCCAGCGCTTCGGCCTGGGAACGCAGCTTTGGCGATTCGGCCTGCCAGTAATCAATCTTTTTCAGCGGCGGTTGAATCAGCAACAGCCAGGTCAACAAACCTGCCAGCACCAGCGCCGTGCCCGCGACCATGCGTTTTTCGCGCAGGGCCAGGCCTTGCCAGATCACTTGGGCACGGGCGTTGAAGTGCTGCCAGCGCGCACGGTAAATCCCCAGGGAATAGTTACTCATCGTCGGCTCCGCTGGTGTTGTCTGCATCGCTGGCCGCAGCCTCGGCGGCCGGGCGCAAGGTCCAGCCATCTTCGGTGGCGTTGATCGCAACGCCGGCCTGGGTCAGCGCGGTTTGCCATTGCTTGTCGCTGCCGGTTTTGCGCGCATCGCTGAGCAAGCTCAGCTGCAACTCGCCCTGTTCAAACACCAGTTGTTGCACGCTGCCGACGATGAAGGGCATGCCGCTGCCGGCCAGCAGCACCAGGCTGGCGAAACGCTGGGTCGGGTCGGTCGCGGCACCGCTCTGGCGGGCGGCCAATTGCTGACGCGCTTGTTGCAGCGGATTGAGGATCACCGGCAACTCAGGGAAGGCCTGCTTCACCCGCAAGTTCATGTGCGTCTTGAGTCGCTGGCCCTGCGTCGCTTCACGGGCCGCGTACAGATTCAGCCCCAGGGTCCAGACCGCCACGGCCAGCGCACAAAAGGCCGCCGCCCGGCCCCAGCCTGATTGACCGGCGCTGCGTTGTTGAATCCCGCCGTGCAAACCCCATCCGGGCAAGGCCCCGGTCCAGCGTTGTTCGGCGGGTAACGGCGTGATCGTCGTCTCCGGCGGCGCTTCGCCGATCCATTGCACGCTGGCGCCGTGCTCCAGCAACAGATCATTCAACGCCTCCTCCACCGCCGGGTGTACGACCGCGTGCTGAAGGCTGTGACGCACCAACAGATGCCCGTCCCGAACGCAGGCCACCGGGCCCTCCGCGACAGGCAAGCAATACGCACCCGAGTACACACCGCGCAGGGTCAATCGCGCCATCCGCAGTAGCTGGCCGAACTGGCTCAGCCATTCCCGGGACAACCATGCAATGTGCACGCGCCCCTGCTCGTCCCTAGGGCTGTGGGCGATGTGCATCTGCTCGCAGGCCCCGAGAATCAGCGCCTGCGTCGCGCACTGCACCGCCGCCGTGGTTTTGCTGGCCGGCAAGATCGGCAGGTCGATACTCGCCAACAGGCTGTCCTGGGGGTGCAAAAAAAATGCAATCGCCGGGGTTTTTCCGCTCTGGCCCAATTGCAGCAAGGTACTTTGGCCCTCGCGGGTCACCTGCCCCTGACGGTCCAGCCAGGCGAATTGCAGCGGGCTGTCGAGAGTCAGATCAGCCAATGGCGGCAAGGCGATGCGCAACTGGCTCATACGCCCACCCGTGACCAGATCACCTCGGGCAAACGGTCTTCGCTGCGGTGCAACAAGGCATCGAGGCTGACCCGGCGCTGATCGCTACGCGCCTTGCCACGCAAGCGAAACCAGTCGCTGGTGATCCCGACTTTGATGGTCGCCAGCTCAAGGTTTGGCATGCGCAGGCGGTTGACGAAATCCCCGCGATTGATGAACCACTGGCCGCCATCACGCTCATTGATCAAGGCCTGGGCGCGCGCGATCGACAGCCCCGGCACATAAGCAGCCAGCACCGGGGCGCTGGCGGTGTTGCCGTTGAGCCAGGTATTGGCCGGGAGGATGGTGACATAGGGCGTGATCTTCGCCAGCAGCGCGTCATTCATGCCTTCGACACTGCGCAAATCGTCGAGGCTGCGCAGCATCGGGCGCGTGGGCAATTGAGGTTTGCGCACGGCATTCGGCGAGGTATCGCGGCCGCTGTCAAAGCCGCTCGTGGGCGGTGTTTTGTCCGCCAACTCTGGGTTCAACAGAGGGGGGCTCAACAGACGTGGATAGGAGGCGATCACCCGCTGGCTGATGCGTTGGCTCAGGGCCCCATTGACCCCGATCAACTGGCACAGACGCTGGAAGTTCACCAGTTGTTCCTCGTCGATTCGTTCATTGGCGACCAGGTTGCGCAGGTTGAACTTGCCCTGTTCATCTTCCAGCCGACCTTCGAAAGGCAAATCATGACCGTCATAACGCGCCATGACCAAGGGCTGCGCCCACGGCTGATCGAGACGGGTCAACGGGTCACGCCGGCGCGCATCCCACAGCAAATGTCGGCTGATCTCGATGCCGCCGTGCAGCACCCAGGCGCCCTGCACTCGCAACTGCTCAGCCTCAAGGCTTCGGGTAAACACCGTTTGCCGGGTGAGCATGCCGCCCGCAATCACCGCCACCACCGCCGCGATCAGCAAGGCACTGATGATCGCCATGCCGCGTTGCTTCGCCACTGCCAGCGAATAGGCTTTCATGACCGCGCTTACAGCTGCCAGGAGCCGATATCGGCATTCACACCTTCGCCGTCAGGCTGGCCGTCGGCACCGAGGGAGAAGATATCGACTTCGCCATTCGCGCCCGGATTCAGATAGTTGTAGGGACGGCCCCACGGGTCATTCGGCAGGCGTTCCAGGTACGAGCGCCAGTTGCTGTTCTTGGCGTCGGCGGGGCGTTCGACCAGCACTTTCAAGCCCTGAGTCATGTTCGGATAGGTGCCGTGGTCCAGGCGATACAACTTCAAGGCTTGCATCAAGCCGCCGATGTCCTGTTTGGCGGCCGTGGCCCGGGCCTGGTCCGGACGGTCCAGCACCTTGGGCACCACCATCGCCGCCAGAATCCCGAGAATCACAACCACCACCATGATTTCGATCAAGGTGAAACCTTGCTGCCCCCGAGGCAGGCGGGGCTGCTGATTCAGCAACTTGAAGCGCGCGATATCCATCTCGACATTCCTTGGCTTGATTCGATTCGACGCGCAGTGTTGCAAGAAGATATGTCAGTGATGTTGAAAATTCTCGGGAGCTTCAGTCGTCAAGCCGTCAAGCCCGGACGCTATCGTAAAGCGCTCTCCAGACTGCCCGAGCGCCTGATGCGACGCCCTCCCCGAGAAGCCGGTTTTACCTTGATTGAAGTGCTGGTGGCGCTGGCGATCATCGCCGTCGCGATGTCTGCCGCGGTACGGGTGGCCGGGTTGATGACCCAGAGCAATGGCCTGTTGCGCGACAAATCCATCGCGCTGCTGGCGGCCCAGAGTCGTCTGGCCGAGTTGCGCCTGGAGGGCCGTTTGCCGGTGGGGGCGAAAGCGATCGAATGCGATCAGGGGCGGCTGTTGTTGCGCTGCGAACAGGCCATTGGCAATGCGCAAAACGGCCGCTTGTTGCGGGTAGAGCTGCAAGTGTTCGACCGCAGCCGCGAGGCACCGCCACTGGCCCGACTCGATACCTTGCTCAGCCGGCCGGTGACGAAATAAGCCGCAACACGGTCCATGTAGGAGCTGCCGAAGGCTGCGATCTTTTGACTTTGCTTTTAAAAAACAAGATCAAAAGATCGCAGCCTTCGGCAGCTCCTACAGGGAATTTGTGGGGGTTTCAGGTCGAGTCAACACGGGCAATACCGGTGAATCTGGCAATTTGTCGAGCATCAGCCGGGTTTGTTCAGTGCCACGTTCGATCACCACGGCGTCGCCGTCGATGGTCACCACTTTCACCCCTTGGCTCACACGCTCGCCCACCAGGAAGCTGCGTGGCGGGCCGTCGTTGAGGCTGAGGATGGCCACGGCGCCACGGCTACCCGCCAGCACGCCGCCGACCTTGATATCGACCGGCACCGGTTGGTTGGAAAACCATTGCAGGGCCGGGTTACTGGAGCGCTCGGCGATCAACTGCGACGCCGCCTCCGGGGTTCGGGATTCGGCCGAAGCAAGCAGCAGCGATGACCAGGTGACGACACCGGCCAGGGTCGCCAGCAAGGCAACAGCCTGCACGCACTGTGCCGGGGAAAATCGATCGGTGAACGACATGGGCTGAATCTCCTTTTAGTCCCTGCCCTGAGCCTAGCGCTTAATTCTCACGTTTTTATTTCACACACCCATCATCTTGGCCGTGCAGGATAAAAACCGACGCAAAGGAGCGCGCAGTCGATGAACGGCTTCAAACAACAGGGCTTTACCTTGATCGAGTTGATGGTGGTGCTGGTGATCATCGGCATCGCCAGCGCGGCGATCAGTTTGAGCATCAAACCGGACCCGTTGCATTTGTTGCGCAAGGACGCCGAACGTGTCGCGCAACTGCTCCAGGTGGCCCAGGCCGAAGCCCGGGCCGATGGGCGGCCGATCACCTGGCTGGCCGACGCCAAGGGCTTTCGTTTCAGTCGCCGCAATGACCAAAACAAAGGCTTCGATCACTTCAACAACGACCCACAACTGCGCCCCCGCCCCTGGCAAACCCCAGGGATGGAAGTGCGCGTGGAACCCAGGCAAAAAGTCGTGCTGAATGCCGAGTGGATCAACCCGCCCTTGCAGTTGAAGCTGTCGGACGGGCTCAACAGCATCAACGTGCAACGCAACGCCACCGGCCAGGTGAGCGTCCAATGAAAGCCCAGCAAGGTTTTACCCTGATCGAAGTGATGGTCGCGATCATGCTCATGGCCGTGGTCAGCCTGATTGCCTGGCGCGGCCTGGACAGCGTCACCCGTGCCGACGCTCATTTACAGGCCAGCACCGAACAGACCGAAGCCCTGCTGCGGACGTTGAACCAACTGGAACGCGACGTCGCGATGCGCGCCAGCATCGAGCTGTCCGAGCCGGCCAGACCCGGGGCAGACGACGAACCGTCCAGCGCCCCGCCCGCGCTGACCGTGCGCAGCACTGATGGCAAAGGCTTTCGTCTGGACGTCATCCGCGTCGCGCCCAATCAGAATGGCGAGTTGCAGCGCGTGCGCTGGTGGCTCAAGGGCGACACGCTGTACCGGGCGCAGGCGCCATCGCGCAGTCAGTATCCGTTGCCGGCTCCCACCGATGGAGTGTCCGTGCTCAATGACGTCAGCGCAGCCGCGTTGCGGGTGTGGGAGGTGGACAAGGGTTGGAGGAAACTGAGCGGTAACCGGCGGGAGAATCCGCTGGGGGTCGAGATCAGCCTGACGCGGCAAACGCCTCAGGGGGTTGAGCGGTATCGGCAGGTGTTGGGGCCGTTGGAGTAAGTCAGTTGGACCGCGTTAGCGTTCTTCGCGAGCAAGCCCGCTCCCACATTTGATCTCCAGTGTTCACACGGTCAATGTGGGAGCGGGCTTGCTCGCGAAGGCGTCAGTCGCAACACCCAAAAACCTCAAGTCCACCACTAACTTAGCACCACCACCCCACCCGGCAATTCAGTGCATTTGGCCCCATACGCATCGCGGATCAACAACGCCACGCCCGCCAGTTGATCCAGGCTGAAACGTGCCTGAACCTTGCGCTTGCCCAATTCGCTGTTGAGCAACAGCAACATACCGGGGCGGTAACGGTTGATCTCGTCGATCACCGTCGACAGCGTGGCGTCGTTGAACACCAGTACTTGCTGACGCCAGGCAATCACCGCCGAGGTGTCGACCGCTTGCGGCGTGCCGACTTGCCGGGCGTCATAGGTCAGTTGCTGACCTGATTCCAGGTGAATGCTGCGCCCTTGTACATCGACTAGCAACGCGCCGTCCAGACAGGTCACGCATACGCTCTGATCAGTGTTACGCAGATTGAACCGCGCCTGGCTCGCACTCAGCCATCCTGCCCCCGCCTGAACCTTGAGCGTTGCCTGGGCACGGGTCAGGACTTCGACTTCGCCGCTGACCAGTTCGAAATCGGCACTGTCACGGCGGTTGATCCGCGTCTGGGTATTGAGCTCCAGGCTCACGCCATCCGCCAGATCGACCCGTCGCTGCTCGCCGACTTCCGTGATGTAGTCAGCGCCCAGCCCGGAAAACCCGCCCGGCACGGTGCCACGAATCAGCAAGAACGCTGCGGACGCCGCGATGGCGCCGCCCAGAAACGCCCGACGACCCAGATGCCGTGGCGCTTGCAAACCTTCGACGGCGGGTTGCAACTGCTGCCACAACAGCTTGCTTTGCTCGAAGGCATGGGCGTGTTCGGGGCTTTGCGCGCACCACTGGCGCAAGGCACGAGCATCGGCGACAGTCGCCCGGCCCGAGGTCAAAAGGATCAACCAGTCCTGGGCTTCGCTTTGCAGCCGGTCCTGGGGTGTTACCTCAGGAAATGACATACGGAAGATGTTCAAGCGCGGGGGTACTCACGGATTAATCTGGACTCTTCTATCAAGACGGTTTTCCCGCGCCGGGACCGAACCGCTGAATGACTTTTCTTTCCAGGCGCGCGGCGCAATGGCCCAGGGCGGCTTTGATTTCCTTCTCGACCATCCGTGTCGAAATGCCGAAACGCCGGGAGATTTCCAGGTGCGGCGCCTCTTCCAGACGCGCAGCGATAAAGATCTTGCGCCGACGCGCCGGCAGCTCGTACAGCGCTTTGAGCAGCGACTGAATTTCCTTCTGGCCGCCGACCACCCGCGCCGGGTCGAGCGCTTCGTCGGACACCTGCAACAGCTCCTCTACCTCACTGCCGGTCAGCAACCGGGCGTCCGACTGACGGCGGTCGGCCGCAATGTTCAGGGCCATGCGATAGAGGTAGGCATTGGGTTGCGCAATGTTCGGCGGGGCTTCCATGCGGTCGACCCGCAGGTAGGTTTCGTGCAGGACGTCGTTGGCCAGATCCTCCGAACCGAGGCGCCTGCGCAAGCGCACCTTGAAATCGTCATAGGACGTCAGGAACAGCCTGACCATCGAACTTTGCCCGGTGTCTTTCATCCCCCGGAAACTCCTTCCCATTGTGTGCATTCCATGCGTTTTCCTGACGAGTCCGGTAGTAAAAGCAGCGTGACCGGCTGGCCAAGAGAGCTGGGCGCCGGGCGTTCTATGCTGAGGTTGCGTAAACTTTCCACCAACGCCGAGTCACGCTGAACATCACCCGTGGAACTGACCAGGCGGCTGTACTGCACCACACCGTCACGGCCGATCCACAGTTGCAACAACGCCCGAAAACTGCCCGGGCGGGTCAACGGCGAACGGCACAAGCGACGTTCGAGCGCCGATTGAATCGCCGTCGCATAACTGCCGCCCGCAAGCGACGCATTGCTTGCGACTGTGCCTGACACCGTGGGCACCTCGGCGACCTGCGCCACCTGTAAAGTGAACGCATCCGCTCGGGCATACCGCGCCATCAGCCCGCTGCCGCTGAGCATCAGGCTCAACGCATCGGTAGCATTCAAGTGTCCTTTCACGGCGACCGAACGACGACCGCGAGTCAACTGACGATCCACCAGCACCGCCATGCCGGTGGCGCGACTGAACCGTTCAAGCGCGCTGGCCAATGCCTGGGCCGGGATGTCCAGTTCCAGCGGTGTGCGTGGATCGACCGGACCTGCGGACACTGCCGATGACGTCAACCAAAACAGCAACGCCAGGCAAGCCTGGCGGACGTGAGTCATTAAAACCTGGCGCCCGTCCCTGGCTCTGCCTCGCTGCACGGCTGACGTACCCCTGAAAACCGTCATCCTGAGGGCTGTATATGAACCTGATGTGACGGCCGGTGCAAAAAAACCATCACGCGCCGTTCAAGCGCTTTGCTCTAGACTCTCGTTCCAGAGCGGCCCCTTTGTGGCCGGCCAGGAGGCCTTCAATGAAACATCTGTCGAACCTTGCAGTGGGCGTACTGCTGATGAGCGGGTTGTCGCTGGCTTACGCCGAACACCCGCCGGGTTGTGTCGACGTGACGGTCGGTGGCTTCAAGGCGCCGGATTACAACTGCCTTAGCCAGCAGATGGGCAACAACCCGGAGGGGACGGCCGCTGCGCAAAAAAATCAGCAGGCGATGAACGTGCCGGTCAACAAACGGCCGCCCCATCAGTTGGGCCTGGCCACACCGGCCGCCACCAGTACGCGCATGGGCAATACCTTTGGCACATCGGTGAAACCGCAGCGCCCGGCGCCGGCGACCGCAACTTCGCCGCTGCTTAATGGCAGGTGATCAGTCATTGCATGGCTGGCTTTGTGTGAGATCTGCAGGCCAGACCGGGACTTGTCCCAATGCCCGTCAGTCAAGGTGCAAAACCTGTGGGAGCGGGCTTGCTCGCGAAGACGGTGGAACAGTCAACATTGATGTCGCCTGACACAACGCCTTCGCGAGCAAGCCCGCTCCCACATGGATTGCGGCGAGCCCCTCTCGCCACACTCCTCATTAATCAATCGCTGGGCGTTTGCCGAAAGCTCACCGCCAGGCGATTCCAACTGTTAATGGTGCTGACGGCCATGGTCAGGTCAACCAGTTCGCCTTCGCTGAACTGCTCCCGAGCCTGAGCGTACACGTCATCCGGCACATGGCTTTGCGCAAGCAGAGTCACCGCTTCAGTCCAGGCCAGGGCCGCTCGCTCCCGAGGGTTGAAGAAGTTGCTGTCGCGCCAGACCACAATCGCGTACAGCCGACGATCGCTCTCACCGAAGCGGCGCGCGTCCACCGAGTGCATGTCGGTGCAGAAGGCGCAGCCATTGAGCTGCGAGGCGCGGATTTTGATCAGGTTCAGCAACGCCTGTTCGATGCTCAGGTTGCTGGTCAAGGCCTCCATCGCGATCATGGCTTTCATCGCTTTGGGCGATGCGTTGTAGTAATCCAGGCGGGCGTTCATGACGGTGCCTCAAGGCGCTGATCAGTGCCTCCACGGTAGGCCCCGATGCACGAGGGTTACAGAGCCAATTTGGCGAAAAAACCATGGACCGCCCGGCAGCAGGCCAATCGCAGTTTTTTCGCCCACGCAACTTCTGCGCAGCCGTTCATGCGGGTAATCTGGCGCGACGCACAGTCGCCTCAACCGCCCCAGGAGCCCCGCCGGTATGGAACTTCATGTTGTCATCAACGGCCGCAAGGACCTGGCAGGCCAGTTGTACCGGCAACTGCGCGACGCCATTGAATCCGGTCGCCTGACAGCCGGGACGCAACTGCCGCCCAGCCGCTTGCTGGCCGAACAACTGGGGATCTCGCGCAAGACTATTTCCGACACGTATGCGCAATTGACCTACGAAAACTTCCTCACCGGGGTGATTGGCAAAGGCACTTACGTCAATGCCCGGCCGGCAAAAATCACTCGCAAGCAGAGCCATTCGGAGCTGGCCAGCTTTGATGTCATCGAACGCTGGCGCAACCTCCCGACCTTCTTGCGCCACCCGACGCTGGAAGGCTCGTTACGTTATGAATTCCTCGGTGGCGCCACCAGCAAGGGCCAGTTTCCGCAAGACGATTGGCGCCGCTGCACTTCCCATGCCTTACGCCAGATGGCCGGTTCCAAAGGTTTCTATAGCCTGCCCGAAGGCCTGCCGGCGTTGCGCAATGCCATCGCACAGCACATTGCGTTTTCACGTGGGGTCAATTGTCAGGACGAAGACGTGGTGGTGTGCAACGGCGCGCAACAGGCGCTGGATCTGATTTCCCGGGTGTTGACCCAACCGGGCAGCCTCGTCGCCATGGAAGACCCCGGCTACCCGCCGGCACGTCTGTTGTTCGGGAGCCATGGCGCGACGGTGGTTGGCGTGCCGGTGGATGCTCAAGGCATTCAGGTCGAGCACATTCCCGACGGCACCCGGCTGATTTACGTCACCCCGTCGCACCAGTTCCCGCTGGGCATGCCCTTGAGCCAGGCCCGGCGCGAAGCCCTGCTCGCAAGGGCCTATGAGCTCGGGGCGATTATCATCGAAGACGACTACGACAGCGAATTCCGCTACGAAGGCCGGCCCACCGACTCGCTGAAAAGCCTGGATGAGCGCGGCATCGTCGCCTACGTCGGCACTTTCTCGAAGACGTTGTTGCCAGAGCTGCGGCTCGGGTACGCGATATTGCCGCCGGCGATTCTCGAAGCGGTGATCCGCGCCAAGCAGCTCACCGACCTGCACACCTCCACCCTGCCCCAATGGGCGCTCGCCAAGTTCATCGCCGAGGGCTGCCTGCTCAAGCACATCCGGCGCTGCCACACGATTTACGCCGGGCGCCGTGAACGGATCCTGGCGCGCATGGCGGGCGACCTTTCGCCATGGTTCGAAGCGGTGCCAACCACGGCCGGCTTCCACATGGCGGTGCTGTGCAAGGTGCCGGTCGATATTCCACTGGTGATTGAATTGGCAAAAAAAGTCGAAGTGGGGCTCTATGCCCTGGACGGCTTTTTTTACCAGCAAGCGCCACGGGCCGGGCTTTTCCTGGGGTTCGGCGCGATCGACACCCTGGACATCGACATTGCCCTGGACCGGTTAAGGGATATCTTGCAGCAGCTCGGCTGAGGGATTGGTCTGCGGCTTTATCCGGTGATTGGCTATTGGCGGTCTGGAGGTGCAGGCCTATCCTGATTGGGCGTTATCCCTCAATGAGCAGGATTCGTCCGGCCTGATTCAGGAGTGTGAGCAATGTCCAACGAAGTGATGACCACCGTAAAGGTGCAGGCCGCCGCCGGCCGCTCGGACGAACTGGGTAAGCAACTGCAAAAGATTGTCGACACCCTGCGCGAACTTCCCGGCTGTGACTCCTATATGGTCGACCGCTGCCCCGAGGACGACACCCGCTGGACAGTCAGCGCCCGCTGGCAATCGGAAGCGGCCATGCAATCGCATTTCAACTGCCCCGAAGTGCAAGGCTTCATCGGCCTGATCGACAGCCGGTTGGCCAATGCCGTCGACTTCAACAGCTTTCCAATCGTCTAACAAACACCTGTGGCGAGGGAGCTTGCTCCCGCTCGTCTGCGCAGCAGACGTAAATCCGGCGAACACGGGCTGTCTGGTCCCGCGCGGTCACCGGTTTTGGGGCCGCTTCGCAGCCCAGCGGGAGCAAGCTCCCTCGCCACAGTTCATCACCCTTTAGCCCTGCGCACTCTATGATTGGCCCCTCACCTTCCCGAAAATTGGCCGTTTGATTGCCCGATAGCGCGGCTTACTGTGGTCCCTGACGACTCACCACCTCAGGTAATCAACCATGAATGCGCTTCATTTTTTTGCTGCCCCTCTCGCCGCCCTGACGCTGAGCGTTTCAGCCCCGGCCTTCGCCCATGAGACCGCCCCGTCAGAAAAAGTCACCGTCCTGCAGGACCAGATGCTGAAAAACGCACCGGGAAAAAAAGCCTTGATGATCGAAGTCGATTACCAGCCAGGCCAATCGTCCATCGCCCATAAACATCAGGGCACGGCCATGGCCTACGTGCTTTCGGGGGAGATCATTTCGCAAGTCAAAGGTGAAAAAGCGATCACCTACAAGGCCGGCGAATTCTGGTACGAACCGGCGGGTTCTGAACATCTGGTCTCGAAAAATGCCAGCGCCACCCAACCCGCCAAGCTGCTGGTGTTCATGGTGTTGGCCCCGGAAGAGAAAGTGTTGATTCCTTTGGAAAACTGATCGCTGCACATAAAAAGGCCTCGGTGCGGCTGATGGCCTCTTCGCGGGCAAGCCTCGCTCCCACAGGGATTGCGGGTGCCCACAAAACCGGCGGTCAACACAAAACCTGTGGGAGCGAGGCTTGCCCGCGAAGAGGCCCGACCAGACACCACAAAACCTTCAGACAAAAAAAAGCCCCATCTCTTTCGAGACGGGGCTTTTTCATTCAACGCCTATCAGGCAGCCGGTTCCAGCTCGGTGCTGACAGCGGCAGGTGCAGTGGCAGGCACCACCGCTTGACCGCTCAACGCCAGGTCCAGCAGTTCGCGGTTGGCCACCGCGTACATGGCGTAGTCGGTGCCGCTGGCGGCACGGATTTCCACCAGCATGGCGCGCCAGCGTTCGATCATGCCTTCGTGCTCTTCCATCCACAGCGCCAGGCGTGTTTCCACGTCCTGGGTGCCGTCGCCCTGTTGCAGGACAGAGATGGTGATCGCACGTTGCTGCCAGTCGACGTCATCACGGAACGCTTCACGGGCCAGGGCCTGCCAGTTGTTTTCAACCGGCAGAGCGCTGATCTGTTGCAGGTACCAGGTGATGTCCAGCGCACTGCCCACGGCGAAGTAGGCCTTGGCCACGTCCGCTGCGTTCTGGCCGGTCACATCCGATGCTTCGATGATCGGCAGCAAGGTGTACAGGTGAGTGGTGCCTGCAACCATGCGCGCCAGCAACTCAGGCACGCCAGCAGCGACGTAAGCCTGATAGCGGGTCTGCCAGCCTTCGCGGGTCGGGCCTTCCAGCAGTTCGTCGAGCTTGAGGCCCAACGCCGCCAGGTGCGGACCGAAGTGCGCGACGTCACGGGCAGCGTTCTGCTCGTTGCGACGGCTGCGCAGGAACCAGCGCGTAGCGCGGCGACCCAGACGCATCAGTTCGTCCATCAGCTCCAGTTGTACGTCAGCGGAAACCTGGTAATCCAGGGCTTCGATCTGCCGGAACCAGTGCGGGAGATGGAAGATGTCACGCACGATCACATAAGCACCGGCCACGTTCGCCGGGCTCATGCCGGTCGACTCTTTGAGCCTTTGAACGAAGGTGATGCCCATGTGGTTCACCAGATCGTTGGCGATCTGGGTGCTGACGATTTCGCGCTTCAGACGGTGACGGCGCATGGCGGCGGAGAACTTGCTGACCAGCGTCGGCGGGAAAGCGGTTTCCATGTCGCGGGTCAGGTAGTCGTCGTCCGGCACCAAGGAGTTGAGCAGCGCTTCCTTGAGGTCGATCTTGCTGTAGGAAATCAGCACCGACAGCTCGGCACGGGTCAGGCCATGGCCCGCCGCGACGCGCTCGTTGATCGCCTCTTCAGACGGCAGGAACTCGATGGCGCGGTCCAGCTTGCCGCGGCTTTCCAGATCGTTCATCAGACGCTTGTATTCAGCGATCCGCGCATAAGCACGACGGGCCGCCAGGGACAGTGCCTGAGTCTGCTTGTAGTTGTTGCCGAGCACCAGGTTACCGACTTCGTCGGTCATGCTCGCCAGCAACTGGTTACGTTGCTTGTCGGTCATGTCACCGGCGTGTACCACTTCGTTCAGCAGGATCTTGATGTTCACTTCGTGGTCGGAGCAGTCCACACCACCGGCGTTGTCGATGAAGTCAGTGTTGGAACCGCCGCCATTGAGGCCGAATTCGACACGACCCAGCTGAGTCATACCGAGGTTACCGCCCTCGCCCACGACTTTGCAGCGCAGTTCGTTACCGTTCACGCGCAGGGCATCGTTGGCCTTGTCGCCGACATCGGCGTGGCTTTCGGTGCTGGCTTTGACGTAGGTACCGATACCGCCGTTCCACAACAGATCCACAGGTGCCTTGAGCAAGGCATTGAGCAGTTCGGTCGGGGTCAGCTTGTCAGCCTGAATGTCGAAGCGCTCTTTCATCTGCGGGGAAATCGCGATGCTTTTTGCGCTGCGCGAGAAGATCCCGCCGCCTTCGGACATGATGCTGGTGTCGTAGTCCGACCAGGCCGAACGCGGCAGATCGAACAGACGCTGACGCTCGGCGAAGCTGTTAGCCGGCTCCGGGTTCGGGTCAATGAAGATGTGCAGGTGGTTGAAAGCAGCGACCAGTTGCAACTTGTCGGACATCAGCAAGCCGTTACCGAACACGTCACCGGCCATGTCGCCGACGCCCACCACGGTGATGCTGTCTTCCTGGACATTAATGCCGCGTTCGCGGAAGTGGCGTTGTACGCCGACCCACGCGCCCTTGGCGGTGATGCCCATTTTCTTGTGGTCGTAACCGGCCGAGCCACCGGATGCAAACGCATCACCGAGCCAGAAGCCGTAGTCGATGGCGATGCCGTTGGCGATGTCGGAGAAGGTCGCGGTGCCCTTGTCCGCAGCAACCACCAGGTACGGGTCATCGTCGTCATGACGCACGACGTTGGCCGGCGGTACCAGTACGCCGTCTTTCAGGTTGTCGGTGATATCCAACAGGCCCGAGATGAAGATGCGGTAGCAGGCGATGCCCTCGGCCGCGATCTCGTCACGACTGCCGCCCAGTGGCAGGCGACGCGGCAGGAAGCCGCCCTTCGCGCCCACCGGCACGATGACCGAGTTCTTCACTTGCTGGGCTTTTACCAGGCCCAGGACTTCAGTACGGAAGTCTTCTTCACGGTCGGACCAGCGCAGACCACCGCGAGCAACGTTGCCGAAGCGCAGGTGCACGCCTTCGACGCGAGGCGAGTAAACGAAGATTTCGAACTTCGGTACCGGCTTGGGCAGCTCCGGAATCAGGTGCGGGTTGAACTTGAAGCTGAAGTAGGACTTGTTCTGACCCTGGGCATCGGTCTGGTAAAAGTTGGTCCGCAGGGTCGCTTTGATCAGGTCCAGGTAACGACGCAGGATGCGGTCTTCGTTGAGCACCTGGACATCGTCCAGTGCCGCCAGAATCGCGTGTTCCAGGCGTTGTTGCTTGTCTTCCAGATCATCGCTGGCAAGCTTGCGCGCCAGATAGAAACGGGTCTTGAACAACCGGGTCAACTCGCGAGCGATGTCGGTGTGGTTGTTCAGGGTGCTGGCGATGTAACCCAGGTCGAAGCCCAGACGGATCTGCTTCATGTAACGGGCGTAGGCACGCAGCAGCGCCACATCGCGCCATGGCAGGCCGGCGGTCAGCACCAGGCGGTTAAAGGCATCGTTCTCGGCATCGCCACGCACGATGTGGACGAAGGCGTCCTGCAAGGTGTCGTTGAGTTGCTGGATGTCGAGTTCCAGGCCTTCGGCGGCGGTGAACGCGAAGTCGTGAATCCAGAATTCGCGGCCATTGTTATGACGCAGGCGATACGGGAACTCACCCAGCACGCGCAGGCCGAGGTTTTCCAGGATCGGCAACACGTCGGACAACGCCAGCGGGGTATCGGCGTGATACAGCTTGCAGTGCAGCATGCGCTGACCGGAGACCTGGGCCAGCGGCTGATAGAAGCTCATGACCAGCGGATTTTTTTCGCTCAGGCTCAGCAGGTGCTGCATGTCGACCACAGCTGAGTGGGCGGCGAAACGCTCGCGGTAACCAGCCGGGAAGCCTTTCGGGAAGTCGGCCAGCACGTTGGTGCCCTGGGCTTCGCCGAAGCTCTCGACCACCAGGCTCGCGTAGTCGTCCTGCCAGCTGCGGCAGGCCTGTACCACTTCTTTTTCCAGCAGAACCGGGTCGATGTCCAGACGGTTCTTCGGATCGACCCGCAGAATCAGTTGCACACGGGCCAGCACGGACTCGGAGAAGAAGGTCCAGAACTCGCAGTCCGAGGCTTTCAGGCGATCCATCAGCACTTGCTGGATCTTCTGGCGCACTTCGGTGGAGTAGATGTCGCGCGGCACGTAGGCCAGGCAGTAGCAGAAACGGCCGTACGGGTCTTTGCGCAGGAACACGCGGATCTTGTTGCGTTCCTGGATCTGTACGATCGACATCACGGTGGTGAACAGCTCGTCCACCGGGGTCTGGAACAAGTCGTCGCGGGGCAAGACTTCAAGCACCTGGGCCAGTTCCTTGCCCAAGTGAGCCTTGGCCTGGAAGCCCGAACGCTGTTCGATGATCTCGACCTTACGACGGATGTAAGGAATGACCCGCACGCTTTCGCCATACACCGACGAGGTGTACAGGCCCATGAAGCGGCATTCTTTAACGACGTTGCCATCGGCATCGATCTGGCGGATCGACACGTAATCCGGGTAAGCCGGACGGTGGACACGGCTTGGGTGTGCAGCCTTGGCGAACGACAGCGGTGTCGGTTCGCGCAGGTAGTTCACGGCGTAGTCTTCGATGCGCAGATCGTCGACGGTCAGGCCGGCACGCAGCAGTTTGGTCAGGCCGAGGAACGAGTTCTGGTCATATTCGATGTGACCGCCGTTCTGATCCTCGCCCACCACGAATTCTTCGTAGCCCAGGAAGGTGAAGTGGTTGCCCACCAGCCATTCCAAGAAGCTCTTGATTTCGGACTTTTCGTCGGCGTCGATGATGAACTGGCTGTTGTCGATGCCTTCGATCAGCTCCTGGACCTTGGCTTTCATCGGTTCGAAATCGGCGACCGCGACGCGGACTTCACCGAGAACCTGCTCCAGCTCTTTGGTCAGGACGTTCAGTTCGGCCGTGTTGGCGCAACGGTCGATTTCCAGGTACATCAGCGATTCTTGCAGAATGCCTTCGCCCTGGGTGCCTTTGGGCAGGATTTCCAGTAGCTCGCCCTTGCTGCCGCGACGCACGCTCAGCACAGTGGTTTGCAGGGTATGAATGCTGTAGCCGCGACGGTTCAGCTCGGTGCGCACCGAGTCCACCAGGAATGGCAGGTCGTGGTGCAGCACTTCGACCGCGGTGTGGGTCGACTGCCAGCCGTGGCGTTCGTAATCGGGGTTGTAGACGCGCACTTGCGGATGCGCGTGATCGAAGCGCTCAAGCAGGCGCCACGCAGAAAGGGTGCAGCCGGCGAGGTCGGACAACCGGCGTTGGGTCAGCTCGTCCAGGGAAATGATGCCGAAGAATTGTTCAGCGAACAGCGCCACTTGTGGCAGTGCCTGTTCACTGATGTGCTGCGCCAGTGCCGCTTGCAGTTGGTGCTGGAAGTCGGCTTTGCTGGCTGCGGTGAAGAACGCCATCTGTGGTACTCCGCTTGGGCTTGTTATTGATGGAAGCGTCGCGTGCAAACCCCTTTCGGGGCAATCCGTCACCCTGTTCCTGATTCTCGGGCAGAGGAAACAGGATGACAGGTGGATGAAGCTGGACGAGACACTCAGGTCACATTCACCTTCCATTGAATGGGCATCTGCAAAAACGACTGCCAAGGCAACAGGCAATGCCTTTACGGGTGCTCATCCGTTGCGCAGCTTAACGACTGCGGCAAGGGCCATGCTTGCAGCGCTGCGACATATTCGGTCAACGGTACGCAGCGCGCGGCAAGTGCCTCGAACAACATTAGCAGCCGTGTCGCAAAACGGGCGTTTTATGCCCGGTTTTACGGTGCATGCGTGCCAATAATGACCAGTAACACCCCGAATGTTCACGACACATCTTCTGACACTCAGCCGAGCAGAAATTCCCCGGGGCTGGCAGAATTGCCTTTTGTTACGTTCACCACGCTCGCCGAGCCAGGATTTTCCCATGCAAATGACAACTGACCTCTTGATCGTCAACCCGTGCGACGAAGAAGAAGACAACTTGGCCATGCTCTGCTGCAACAGCGCTGACGGCGAAATGTTCCTGATGAGCCGCTTTCCGGACGAGGATGAGCTGGAGATCATCTTCCACGACAAGCCTTCGGCCCTCAACGGTGTGAAAGTCACCCTCAGCCCTGACCGCTTGCTGATCGAAATCGCCGCCGCGGACGCCGATGTGCTGGGTGGCGAAGATTCGCTGGAAATCCTGCACAGCACCGACGCGCAGGATCTGGCGGAAGTGGAAGAGACCTTGCAGAACATCCTCAAGGGGACTGGTACCTATATAAGTGAGCTCTGAGCCTCGGAATCTCAGTACCTGAACGGACGCCTTCGCGAGCAAGCCCGCTCCCACATTCGATTGCATTTTTCCTGGAAGAACGCGGTTAACTGTGGGAGCGGGCTTGCTCGCGAAGAGGCCAGTCAAATCACCGCCCTGCCCCTTGTCTACAAAATTCCAACAATTTAGCCCATCAATTCCCGCACTTTGCACAAAATGCCGTTAGTCGGCGCACCCTGCGATGGATTAAAGTAACGCCCCCAGCCCTGGCGTTATTCGAACGTCTTCGGTCACCCTTTCCAGGAACAGTCATCGATGGAACATCGTGAAGCGCTGCTCGCGCTGCGAACCTTTCTTTCAACGCAGATTCTCGGCCAGGAAAAACTCATCGAGCGCTTGCTCATCGCCTTGCTCGCCGACGGCCACATGCTGGTCGAGGGCGCTCCGGGCCTGGCCAAGACCAAGGCCATCAAAGAACTCGCCGAAGGCATCGAAGCACAGTTCCATCGCATCCAGTTCACTCCCGACCTGCTGCCAGCCGACATCACCGGCACGGAAATCTATCGCCCGGAAACCGGCAGTTTCGTGTTCCAGCAAGGCCCGATCTTCCACAACCTGGTGCTGGCAGACGAAATCAACCGTGCCCCGGCCAAGGTTCAGTCGGCCCTGCTCGAAGCCATGGGCGAACGCCAGGTCAGCGTCGGGCGCAGCACCTACGACCTGTCGCCGTTGTTTCTGGTCATGGCCACGCAAAACCCCATCGAGCAGGAAGGCACCTACCCGCTGCCCGAAGCCCAGCTCGACCGCTTCCTGATGCACGTGAAAATCGGCTTCCCTGATGCCGCCGTCGAGCGCCGGATTCTGCAACAGGCCCGCGGTGAAGCGCTGCACGGCGAAACCAAGCCCGAACGCCGGGTCAGCCAGCAGGCGATCTTCGCCGCGCGCAAGGAAATCCTCGGGTTGTACATGGCCGATGCCGTGGAGGAATACCTGGTGCAACTGGTCATGGCCACGCGCATCCCCGCCAAGTTCGACCCGGAAATGGCCGAATGGATCGCCTATGGCGCCAGTCCGCGCGGCTCCATCGCCCTGGACCGTTGCGCCCGGGCCCACGCCTGGCTGGCCGGTCGCGATTTCGTCAGCCCGGAAGACATTCAGGCGGTGCTGTTCGATGTATTGCGCCACCGCATCATTCTTTCCTTTGAAGCCGAAGCCGCTGGCATCGACCAGGACCGGGTGGTCCAGCGGATTCTCGACGTCGTAGCCGTCGCTTGACCCCGATGAACGTTCTCCTGCCGCCTGAGCCGGGCATCCGTGTCAGCCTTTCCGAGCTGATCCAGATGCGTCATCGCGTGCGCGAAGTGCAGTTGTTTTCCACGCCGAGCCAGCGCAGCCCGCTGATCGGCCTGCACCATTCCAAACTGCGCGGGCGCGGGGTGGACTTCGATCAGGTGCGGGTGTATCAGGCCGGCGATGACGTGCGGAGCATCGACTGGCGCGTCACCGCCCGGACCCAGGAGCCCCACACCAAGCTGTTCCATGAAGAACGCGAGCGACCGATTTTCATCATGGTCGAACAGAGCCGCCGGCTGTTTTTCGGCTCCGGACTGATGTTCAAATCGGTACTTGCGGCCCAGGCGGCGAGCCTGATTGGCTGGGCCGCGCTGGGCCATAACGACCGGGTCGGCGGGCTGGTGTTCGGCGATGACGAGCACTACGAGATCAAACCGCGACGCAGCAAACAGAGCCTGCTGCAATTGCTCAACCGACTGGTGCGGGTCAATCAGTCGTTGCACACTGAGCGTGATCCGGACCGCGACGCCTTCGGCATTGCCCTGCGCCGCGCCCGGGAAGTATTGCGCCCCGGCAGCCTGGTGATCGTGATCTGCGATGAACGCGCCTTGTCCGACAGCGCCGAGCAACAATTGAGCCTGTTATCCCGCCATTGCGACCTGTTGCTGCTGCCCGTGTCCGATCCGCTGGATCACGCCCTGCCCGCTGCCGGCCTTTTACGCTTTGCGGAACGGGGAGCGCAACTGGAGCTCGACACATTGAATTTCGATTTGCGCCAGGCCTATCGCGCACAAGCGGAAGCGCGTATCGCCCGTTGGGAGTTGCTGGCGCAGAAACTGCGGGTATTGCTGATGCCTTTGAGCACCCAGAGCGAAATGGTCGAGCAACTGCGCGAATACCTGAACCCGCAGCGTCCGGGAAAAAGTCGATGAGCAGCCTCGATCAACTGCAACCACTGATTGCCCCGCCACCGATTGGCTTCTGGCCGCCGGCACCGGGCTGGTGGCTGCTGCTGTTATTGCTGCCATTGATCGGTTTTGGCCTGTGGCAGGTGCACCGTTTCATTGTGAACAAACGTCCTGTCGTCCGCGCCGAACAACCGCTGGACCCGGTGCGTCTCGCGGCCCTGGCCGAACTCGCCCTGATGCCCAAACCCTACGATGGCGCCCCGGCCGGCGCCTGGCTGCAGCAACTCAATGGCTTGCTCAAACGCCTGTGCCGCAACCATTATCCCTACAGCCAGAGTCACACCCTTAACGGGCGCAAGTGGCTGGCATTCCTTGATAACCGCTGCCCCGCCGCCGGCCTGACGCGCTGGATGGTGCTGGTGGAAGGCGCCTACAAACCCGAATGCAAACTCGACGACAAGGCCATCGCAGGCCTGACCCAAGCTGTCGACACCTGGATTCGCAAACATGTTTGAGTTCGCCTGGCCGTGGATCTTCGCCCTGCTGCCACTGCCCTGGCTGATGCGGGTGCTGCTGCCGGTGGCCGACAGTGGCGAACCGGCGCTCAAGGTCAGCTTCCTCAGCGAACTGGAAGGCCTCGCTCGCCGCCGCGCCCGGGCGAATCTGCCGGCATGGCGCCAGCAAGCCCCCTTCATTCTGCTATGGCTGTTATTGCTGATCGCTGCCGCACGCCCGCAATGGCTCGGCGAGCCCCTGCCAATTGCCGCCAGCGGCCGCGACTTGCTGGTGGCGGTGGACGTATCCGGCTCGATGGACTTCCCCGACATGCAGTGGCAGAACGAAGACGTCAGCCGACTGACATTGGTGAAACATTTACTCGGTGATTTTCTTGAAAGCCGCGACGGCGACCGGGTCGGCTTGATCCTGTTCGGCAGCCAGGCGTATCTGCAAGCGCCGCTGACCTTTGACCGGCACACCGTGCGCGTGTGGCTCGACGAAGCGCGGATCGGCATCGCCGGCAAGAACACCGCCATCGGCGACGCCATCGGCCTGGCCCTCAAACGCTTGCGCCAACGCCCGGCACAAAGCCGCGTGCTGATTCTGGTCACCGATGGCGCCAACAATGGCGGCGAGATCGACCCGCTGACCGCCGCCCGACTGGCGGCCAACGAAGGGGTGAAGATCTACCCGATCGGTATCGGCGCCGATCCGGAACAAAGCGGCACCCTGGGCTTCCTTGGGCTCAACCCGAGCCTGGACCTCGACGAACCGACCCTGAAAGCCATCGCCCAAGCCACTGGCGGCCAGTACTTCCGCGCCCACGACAGCGAGGAATTACAGGCGATCAAGCGCACCCTCGATCAACTGGAACCGGTGACTCAACAACCCACTCAGGCCCGCCCCGCCCAGGCGTTGTATCACTGGCCTCTGGCAATGGCTCTGCTGTTGAGCATGCTGCTGGTGATCCGCGAGCGCTGGCCGGACAATCCGTTGCAACGGCTGTTTACCAAGAAGCTGTTTAACAAAGAACGGTTTCTGCAAACCCAACTGCCCGACTGGCGGCAGCGGCTTAAACGCCTGCGTCTGCGGAGGCGCCGATGATTGCGCTCTGGCCGCACTGGTTCCGCCCCTTGTGGCTGCTGTTGCTGCCGCTGCTGGGTTGGTTGCTCTGGCAACTCTGGCATCGACAGAAACGCGCCGGGCGCTGGCAAATGATTCTGCCGCCAGCCTTCCATGCCGCGTTGCTCAGCGGTGGCAGCGGTCGCGAAAGCAAACTGCCGTGGGTCGCCCTGGGCCTGGCCTGGGTGCTGACCGTTCTGGCCCTGCTCGGGCCGAGCTGGCAGCGTGTCGAACAAACCAGTCAAAAACCCGCCGACCCGCTGGTGGTGCTGCTTGAGCTGACCCCCGGAAATGCTCGCCACCGACAGTGCGCCGAACAGGCTGGAACATGCCCGGCGCAAACTGTTCGACCTGCTGCAAAACCGCAGCGACGCGCAGACCGCAATCATTGTCTATGCCGGCAGCGCCCACACCTTGGTGCCGCTGTCGGATGACCTGTCGACCAGCCGCAATCTGGTGGATGCACTCAAGCCGTCGCTGATGCCCCTGGCCGGTCATCGTGCCGATCTGGCGGTGGCCAAGGCCCTTGCGCTGCTGGATCAGGGCGCCCTCGGCCAAGGCCGGATCCTGCTGATCGGTTCGTCGCTGACGGAGCAGGAGCGCCAAGGGATTCGTCAGGCGCTGGACGACAGATCCACCCAATTTCTGATGCTCGGTATTGGCACCGCCGAAGGGGCGCCGGTCGCGCAAGATGACGGCAGTTTCCTCAAGGATGACGTGGGCGCAATTCTGGTGCCGCGCCTGGACGGCCCCAGCCTGAAAGCCTTCGCCAACGGCCTGGGCGGACGCTATCGCCAGGCGCGTCTGGACGATGCCGACCTGCGCGGCCTTGGCCTGCTCGACGGCCCACGGGATCTGCGCAACGACGGCCAGACATTGCGCCTCGACACTTGGGCCGATCAGGGCTATTGGCTGTTGCTGCCACTGTTATTACTGGCCGCCTGTGCCGGGCGCCGGGGCTGGCTGTTCTGCCTGCCGCTGTTGTTCATGTTGCCGCAACCGAGCTACGCCTTCGATTTCGAGGACTTGTGGCTGCGTCCCGATCAGCAAGGCTTGCATTTGCTCAAACAAAAGCGCCCGGCCGAGGCCGCCCAGCATTTCGAAGATCCGCAGTGGCAAGGCGTTGCGCTCTATCAGGCCGGTGACTACAGTGGCGCCGCCCAGCGGTTTGCCCAAGGCAATGACGCCCACGCCCACTACAATCGGGGTAACGCCCTGGCCAAAAGCGGTGAGCTGGAAGCGGCGCTGGATGCTTACGACCAAGCGCTGGAACGTCAACCGGATCTGCGCCCGGCCCTGACCAACAAGGCACTGGTGGAAAGCCTGCTCAAGCAGAAAACCGCAGCGCCGCCCGTCGAGCCGGACAAAACCGCCGATGGCAAAACCGAAAGCATCACCCAGGAACCGCCACCCGGCAGCGCCACCCAATCCAGCAATGGCGAGCCGAAATCCGACACCGAGCAAACCACGCCGGACACCGGGCAGCCGCCCACGACGCCACCGCAACCGGGCGCCAATGAAGTCCCGGGCAGCGAGTTGGGCGATGAGCAAAGCACCACGCCACCGCGACGCCCGGCCAGCGACATGATTGAAAGCGAGCAGCTCCAGGCGCTGGAGCAATGGCTGCGCAAAATCCCGGATGACCCCGGCGAATTGCTCAGACGCAAATTCTGGTACGAACAGCAACAACATCAGGATCAGGAAAAAACTCGATGACCCGCTTCACCGCCTTATTGCTCGCACTGTTGCCCGCCCTGTTGCTCAGCACCGCTCAGGCCCTGGCTGTGGGGTTGGTCGCCAGCGTCGATCGCAGCCGCCTGAATTCCGGCGAGACAATCGAGCTGACCCTGGAAACCAGCGACGTGACCCAGTTCGGTAAACCCGACCTGACCCCGCTGGAGCCGCTGTTCGAAGTGCGTGGCACCCGCCAGGTCAACCAATTGAACACCCTCAACGGCGACACTCAGGCAACCACCCGCTGGATCATCACCCTGCTGCCCCGGCAAAACGGTAGCGTGGTGATTCCATCGCTGCAACTGGGCGACATCCAGAGCCAGCCGATTACCGTGCAAGTGATCGAGAGCGAAACCCAGGACAGCAGCAATGCACTGGCGCCGGTGTTCATCGAGGCCAGCCTCGACCAGAACAGCGTCTATGTGCAGGCTCAGGCGATCCTGACCTTGCGCATCTACCATTCGGTGTCGCTGTACGACGACAGCAGCCTGACCCCGTTGCAGATTCCCGATGCGCGCATCGAACAGCTGGGCGACTCGCGCACCTACGAGAAAGTCATCAACGGCCTGCGCCATGGCGTGATCGAGATGCGCTACGCAATCTACCCGCAGCACAGCGGTGAATTGACCATTCCAGCGCAGATGTTCAGCGCCACACTGGTCGATATCTTGCCGTCCCAGGACGCAACACCTCAAGGGCCGAGGCCGGGTAAGCTGATGCGCGTCAAATCCGCCGAAATCCCATTGACGGTCAAGGCCAAACCCGGCACGTATCCGGCCGATGTTCCCTGGCTGCCGGCCCGTAGCCTGAGCCTGAGCGAAAGCTGGAGCCCGGAACCGGATCATTTGCAGGTCGGTGAATCGCTGACCCGCAGCCTGACCCTGAACGCCGAAGGCCTCGCCAGTTCGCAACTGCCACCGCTGCCCGCCACCGAAATCAACGGCCTGCGGCGCTATCCGGATCAACCGGTGCTGGGCAACCAGAGCAGCGAGCGTGGCTTGATCGGCAGTCGCGAGGACCGTGAAGCCCTGGTGCCGACCCGCACCGGCAACATTGACGTGCCCAGCGTTGAAGTGGTCTGGTGGAACACCTTCGAGGATCACCTGGAACACAGCAGCCTGCCGGCCCGTACGCTGCAAGTGGCGAGCAATCCAAGCCTGATCGTCGATACTCCGGCGGGCAGCCCGCAGGTGATGTCCGGTGCCAACAACGAAGCCCTCTGGTGGAAACTCAGCACCGTGATCCTGGCCTGCACCACCCTGCTGGGCTTCGGCCTCTGGTGGCGCGCCCGCTCGCAACCGGCAATCCAGCGTGCCGCGCAAACCGGCCCGAGCCCACGCACCCTGCTCGACGACCTCAAACGCGCCTGCCAGGCCAACGACTCCCACGCCACCCGTCAGGCCCTCGACGCCTGGGCCCGACAACAACCGGAAACCCTGGCCGACATGGCAGCGCGTTTTGTACCCTTGTCCGACGCCCTGGATGGCCTGAACGGCGCGCTGTACAGCGAAACCGGCCAGTACTGGCAGGGCGAAGATCTGTGGCGCGCGATTCGGGCGATCCCGACGGCCGAAGGGGTTCAGGATCTGGTTGGCGATACCGGGTTGCCGCCGCTGTATCCGAAATAGAATCAAAAGATCGCAGCCTTCGGCAGCTCCTACGGGTGCGTGTTCATCCGCAAAAATCGCGGCGAATACGACCAATGTAGGAGCTGCCGAAGGCTGCGATCTTTTCTGCCCTTCTGCATTCCCGACCTTTTGCCAGTAAACTCTCCCCTCTTTAGCCGCCATCATTTTCCTCGCGGCCATCACCTTATTTTGTTGCGGAGTACGCCTTGCGTCTGTTTCATACCTCCGACTGGCACCTTGGGCAGAACCTGCACGGCCAGGAGCGCGATTTCGAGCACGCCTGTTTTCTTGACTGGCTGCTGCGTCAGCTGAAGCTGGATCAGCCCGATGTGCTGCTGATCGCCGGCGATATCTTTGACACGGTCAACCCGCCGGTCAAAGCCCAGGAACGCCTCTACGACTTCATCGTCAGCGCCCACGAACAGCAGCCGTTGCTGACCATCGTGATGATCGCCGGCAACCACGACTCCGGCTCGCGCATCGAACTGCCCGCGCCGTTGATGCGGCGCTTGCGCACTCACGCCCTCGGTCGCGTGCTGTGGCTCGATGACGGTCAACTGGATGCCGAGCGCCTGTTGTTGCCGTTGCCTGATGCCAGCGGCGAAATTGCCGCCTGGTGCCTGGCGCTGCCGTTCTTGCGCCCCGCCGAAGTGACCGGCGCGCATCTGGGTGATAACTACTTGCGCGGCATCGGCCAGGTTCATGAATGGCTGATTGAAGCGGCCAATGCCAAGCGCAAGCCGGGCCAGGCGCTGATCGCCATCAGCCACGCGCACATGGCCGGTGGCTCGGTCTCGGAAGACTCCGAACGCAGTTTGATCATTGGCAATGCTGAAGCCTTGCCTGCCAGTCTGTTCGGGCCGAGCATCAGTTACGTCGCCCTCGGGCATTTGCACAAGCCGCAGAAGGTCAACGGTGAAGAGCGCATCCGCTACTGCGGCTCACCGATTCCGTTGTCGTTCTCCGAGATCAATTACCAGCATCAGATCCTCGACATTCAGCTCGATGGCGAAACATTGGTCAGCGTCGAACCGCGCCTGATTCCGCGCTCTGTCCACTTGCAACGCCTCGGCTGCGCGCCGTTGGCGGAAATCCTGTTGCAACTGGCCGACCTGCCCAACATCGACCTGCTCGCCGATATCCAGCGTCAGCCGTGGCTGGAAGTGCGGGTCCGTCTCGACGAACCGCAACCGGACCTGCGCCATCAAGTGGAAACCGCCCTGCAAGGCAAAGCCGTGCGGCTGGTGCGGATTGCCGCCGAATACGCCGGCAACGGCAGCCGCGATGGTGTCGATGACGGCACAACCTTGATCGAACTGGATCAGCTTTCGCCCCAGGAACTGTTCAGCCGCGCCTGGCAGGACAACTACGGCAGCGAGGTCGACGAGCAAACGCTCAAGGACTTCGCCGAGCTGTTGCAAGACGTGCAGATGGAGAGCGAACAGCCATGAAGATCCTCGCGATCCGCCTGAAAAACCTTGCCTCCCTGGCCGGGCCGTTTGAAATCGACTTCACCGCCGAGCCCTTGGCCAGCGCCGGCCTGTTCGCGATTACCGGGCCGACCGGTGCGGGCAAAAGCACGCTGCTCGACGCCCTGTGCCTGGCGCTGTTTGGCGCCGTGCCACGCCTGAACAACACCGGCCGCGACGCCAAGGTCCCGGATGCCAATGGCGAAATCGGCACCGGCGACCCGCGCACCCTGCTGCGTCGCGGCACCGGCGAAGGCTATGCAGAAGTGGATTTCGTCGGCATCGACGGTCGCCGCTATCGCGCTCGCTGGGAGGCCAATCGCGCCCGGGAAAAGGCCGGCGGCAAACTGCAAGCCAGTCGCCAGAGCCTGCGTGACATCGATCAGGATCAACTACTGGCCAGCCAGAAAGGCGAATACAAAGCACAGCTCGAAGCCGCGCTGGGCCTGAACTTCGAACAGTTCACCCGCGCTGTAATGCTGGCTCAGAGCGAGTTCAGCGCCTTCCTCAAGGCTGACGACAACGACCGCAGCGAATTGCTGGAAAAGCTCACCGACACCGCGCTCTACACCCGTCTCGGTCGCCGCGCTTTCGACAAGACCAAAGAGGCTCGCGAAGCTCATAAGTTGCTGCAGGATCAGGCCACCGGGGTCACGCCGCTGTCGCCAGAAGCCCGGGCCGAACTCGATGAGCGCTTCAACGACGCTCAGCAGCAACTCAAGACCCAACAGGCGCAGCTCAAACAGTTGGAGTTGCAACACACCTGGCTCAAGGACCTGCGCCAGTTGCAAGACTCGCAACAGAGCGCCACCGAGCAACTGCAATCTGCCCAGCAACACTGGAACAGCCTGGCCGGCGAGCGCTTGAAGCTGACTCGCCTGGAGCAATTGGCCCCGCAACGGCATCAGTTCGCGCGCAAGACCGAACTGACCGCCCAGCTCACTCCGTTGGCAGCGCAGATTCAGCAACACACGCAACAGCAAAGCGAGCTGACCGAGCGACAGACTCAACTCGAACAGAGCCTGAGCGCTGCGCAAACGGCGCTGATCCAAGCGCAAAGCCAACACACCTCCAGCGCCCCCCTGCTGCGTCAGGCCTTCGAAGAGCAAAGCACCCTCGCCCGCCTGGTCAAGGACGCCAGCCTCAGTGCCGACCTCAAGCAGCAGGCCGAACAAGCCTGCACTCAGGTTCAGGGCACGATTCAGGGTTTGCTCGACCAGCAGAAACAGGTTGCCGAACGGTTGCAACGGATTGCTGGGGAGCTTGAGCAGAGCACCCACCTGGCGCCATTGAGCGATGCCTGGAACGCCTACCGCGATCGCCTGCAACAACTGATGCTGATCGGCAATCGCCTGAACAAGGGCCAGGCCGAACTGGCCGCCCTCGAGCAAAGCGCCGCTCGTGCCGCCGAAGAGCTGGCCACACAACGCCAGAGCCTTGAGGTGCTGTACAAGGAAGCCGGCGCCGAGCCTGAAGCGGTGGCCGAGCAGATTCAGATCCTCGGCGGTTTGCTGCAGGACAACCGCAAGCAACTGCGGGCCTTTGAAGAGCTGACGCGGCTTTGGGCCAGCCAGCAGGAACTGGACAAACGTGGCGCCGAGCTTCAGCAGCGGCAACTCGCCGCTCAGCAAGACCGCGATCGTCTGACCCAGGACGGCGTGAAGGCCAAGGCCGAACTGAGTGTCGCCGAACAGACCCTGACCGTTACCCGCGAACTGCTGGAACGTCAGCGTCTGGCGCGCAGTGCCAGCGTCGAAGAACTGCGCGCGCAGTTGCAGGACGATCAGCCGTGCCCGGTTTGTGGCAGCCCGGACCATCCTTATCATCAGCCCGAAGCCTTGCTGCAAAGCCTCGGCCGCCATGATGAAAGCGAACAGGCCAACGCTCAGAAAGCGGTGGATCTGCTCAAGGAAAAACTCACCGATCTGCGTGCCGAAGTCGGCGGTTTGATTGCTCAGCAAAAGGAATTGCTGCAACAGCAAGAACAACTCGCGACTCAGCAACAAGGCCTGACGCCAAACCTGGAGGCGCACCCGTTGTCCGCGCAACTGTTGGCCCAGGACGCCAGCAAACGTGATGCCTGGCTAACCCAACAAAGCAGCCAGTTGAACCAGAGCATCATGCAGGACGAACAACGGCAAACCGCCCTGCTCACCCTGCAACAGGATGCCGCGCGCCTTGCACAGCAACTGCGTAGCGCCGAAACGGCGAGTCAGCAAGCCACACAGCACCTGATCAACCAACAACGTGAACTGAGCAGCGATCGCCATCGTCTGGACGAAGAACTGAAGGCGTTCAGCACCCTGCTCCCGGCCGACACACTGGAGGCCTTGCGCAACGAACCCGCCGCGACCTTCATGCAGCTCGACCGGCAGATCGCCCAGCGCCTGCAACAACTCGACCAGCAGCGCGAAGAACTCGGCGAACAGCAACAGCGCCAGCAGACGCTGGAAAAAAGAACAGTACCAACAGCAGACCCGCGTCCAGCAATTGGAAACTGCCCGGCAGCAGTTCACGGCACTGACCGGGCAGCAACACGCTTGCCAGGAAAAACTGACGCAACTGCTGGGCGAACATGCCAGCGCCGAACAGTGGCAGCAGCAACTGGATCAGGCCGTCGAGCAGGCGCGCACTGCCGAAGCGACGGCCAATCAGGAACTGCAAACCGTGCGCACGCGGCTGGTGCAACTGGCCGCTGAACTCAAAGCGCAGCAGGAACGTTCGCAGGCCCTGGAAACCGAAGACCGCGAGCTGAGCGCCAAGATCGCTGACTGGCGTGCGCAGCATACAGAGCTCGACGACGGCGGCCTTGAAGAGCTGTTGAGCGTCGACGACCAACAGGTCAGCGAACTGCGTCAACGATTGCAGCAGAGCGAAAAAGCCATCGAACAAGCCAAAGTGCTGCTGCAGGAACGGGATAAGCGCCTGCTCGATCATCAGGCGCAGCACAACGGCAATCTGGACGCCGAACAACTGGCCACGGCGCTCGCCGAGCTGCAAAACCTGTTCGCCGCCAGCGAGCACCGATGCGCCGAATTGCGCGCCGAACAGGCCGAGGATCAGCGTCGACAGAATGCCAACCAGGCGCTGGCGCAGCAGATTGCCGACGCCTACGCCGAGTATCAGCGTTGGGCGCGTTTGAATGCGCTGATCGGTTCCGCTACCGGCGACACCTTCCGCAAGATCGCCCAGGCCTACAACCTCGATTTGCTGGTGCATCACGCCAACGTCCAGTTGCGGCAACTGGTGCGGCGCTATCGCCTGAAACGTGGCGGCAGCATGCTCGGGTTATTAGTGATGGACACCGAGATGGGCGACGAACTGCGCTCGGTGCATTCGCTGTCCGGCGGCGAGACATTCCTGGTGTCGCTGGCCCTGGCGCTCGGTTTGGCGTCGATGGCGTCGAGCACGCTGAAAATCGAATCGCTGTTCATCGACGAAGGCTTCGGCAGTCTCGATCCGGAATCCCTGCAACTGGCCATGGACGCTCTCGACGGTTTGCAGGCGCAAGGACGCAAGGTCGCGGTGATTTCCCACGTGCAGGAAATGCATGAACGGATTCCGGTGCAAATTCAGGTCCACCGCCAAGGCAACGGCCTGAGTACGCTGGAGGTGAAATGAATACGCTGTATTCGTTCCGCCGCTGCCCCTACGCCATGCGCGCACGCATGGCCCTGCGCTATTCGGGGGTTGCGGTGCAGATCGTCGAGGTCAGCCTCAAGGCCAAACCAGCCGAAATGCTCGCGCTGTCGAGCAAAGGCACGGTACCGGTGCTGAGTGTGGATGGGCGGGTGATCGATGAAAGCCTGGACATCATGCGCTGGGCGCTGGCGCAAAACGATCCGCAAGACTGGTTGCTCAAGGATGATCCGCAAGCACAGCAACGCAGCGCCGCGTTGATCGAAGAGAACGATCAAGTGTTCAAGGTGCACCTGAATCGCTACAAATACGCCGAGCATTATCCCGAGCAGCCGATGGCTGTTTATCGCGCCGAAGGCGAGGTGTTCTTGGGCAAGCTGGATGAATTGCTGGAGGGGCGCGACTACTTGTTGGCCGATCACCCGAGCCTGGCGGATATCGCCCTGATGCCGTTCGTGCGGCAGTTCGCCCACGTGGATCGCGAGTGGTTCGGGCAGACGCCTTATGTGCGATTGCAGGCATGGCTGCAGCGCTTCATCGACTCAGATCTGTTCACATCAGTCATGGCGAAAACTCGGTCCCCGTAGGAGCTGCCGAAGGCTGCGATCTTTTGATTTTGATTTTTAAGGTCAAAAGATCGCAGCCTTCGGCAGCTCCTACGGGGGGATTCATGTGAATACCGCGCACATTCCCAACACCGAGCAATCCACCTGGAATGGCCCGAAGAATTCGCCATTGGGTTTGATCGGCGGATTGCCCACCAACAGCTCCAGAGCCTTGGCAGTCTGAATGTTGTGGGCGATGTTGTGGTTGCATTCGATAGCCCGCGCCACCGACCCCGCCGAACCCTGCCCGATCCCAAGTAAAGAAGCGCCATTGGTCATGAACGCCAGGAAGGCGATGACCCAGAGCTTGCGTCCTTTCATGCCCCCACCACTCCCGCCACGTCGGCGTGATCGACCATTACGCTTGGCGCGCGGTGTTCGAATTGAATGGCGGGATAGGCGACCTGAATCGGTGCTTGAACGCTTTGCTGCGATTGAGCCGAAAGGCTGACGACCAACACCATGGCCACGTAAAAGCCGATGGCCAGGTAGGCGCCGTATTTGGCAGAAGTAATGATTGCGCTGGCCATGGTGTTCTCCGTGGGCATGTTTCAGTGCCCACAGAATCGATCAAAAAACAGAAGATAACTAGCGAGCTTTATGCATAGTAGCTATCAGTTTTATTGATCATGAACCCAGCGTGTTTCAGTCCTCGATAAAACTTATCAAGCGCTCGCGGGCCGCTTCAGGCTCGTTGGGAACGGGCTGGGCAGCCGACAGAATCGGGGTGGAATAGAGAAACAGGAGAACCACTGCCAGACGCATCGCCATGCTGTCGATCCTTTTAGGGAAGGAGTCAAAAAATCAGCGTCAAATTTAAACTCATGGCCATGTGATATCAAGCAATACATTGATAGCAATATGATGCTGTCGTAAACGCGTTATGCAGGAGCGACATCACTTCGATGCTCTTCGAGCTTGTAGCACGATCGGCAAGTGACTTCGCTCCTGCATAAAAGATGGCAGGGCTTAGGTTTCAATGTTGGATTTTGTGATCCAGCGCGGCGTAGAAATTGGCGCTCTGTTGCAGATATTTCGGGGTGTAGCTTTGGGTGTGGGATTTTTTGTCGCTGATTTCAACGTTGGCATTGGCGGGCAATGCAACAGTGGCGGAAATAGCGGAAGCGGCGATGACAGAGAAGAGATTGAAGTTCATAGCGGTAGTCCTCGATTCAGTTGGCTTGCTTGCCCGCTTGGGCCGTGAAGCAAACTTAACTCCCGAGGGTTGGCGCCTTGAAATGCTTTGCAACATTAGCCGATATCAACCTCATTAATAGAAGGTTGCAGGCCCCATCAACCGGGGCCTGCGGTCTATTGACGCGCCAGGAACTTGAGATCGCTGGGGGCATCCATCGGCAGTTTCTGCACGGTTTTACCCAACAGACCGGTCTTGGCATCGCGCTCGACGACGACAATCTGGTTGCTCTTCTGGTTGGCAATCAGCACGAACTTGCCACTCGGGTCGAGGCTGAACTCGCGCGGGTGATCACCGTCCACGGAGCGGCGCTGAAGCTCCTTGAGCTGCCCGGTCGCCGGGTCGATGGCGAACACCAACAACTGATTGGTGGTGCCACGGTTGCTGACATAAAGGAACCTGCCATCGGCCGAGGCGTGAAGCGCAGCCGCTGCCTTGCCCGATGTGGGCAGACCCGCCGCCAGATCCACCAACTGCGTTTGCTCAAGCGTGCCGTCGCGGTAATCGAACACGGCCAACTGCGCGCTCATTTCCATGGTCAGCCAGGCGTGCTTGCCATCAGCACTGAACAGCAAGTGTCGCGGCCCGCTGCCAGGTGGCAACTGGACGGACGCAGGCTTGGCGGCGGTCAACGGCCGTTCAGGATTGGCCTTGGGATCGAAGCGATAGACGAAAATCTTGTCCGCACCCAAATCGTTGGAAAACACGTAGTGGCCATCGGGCGAAGAAACCACCGAATGCACGTGTGCCGACTTCTGCCGCTCAGGATTGACCCGGCTGGACGGATGACTGCTCATCTGCACCACGGGTTTCAGCTTGCCGTCGGTGCCCACCGGTAACACTGCCAAAGTGCCGCCCGGGTCTTCAGCCACCGAGTAATTGCTGACAAACACGTGACTGGCATCGCCGCTAACGCTCGAGTGCGTCGGCTCATTTCCCAGGGTTTGCACCTGACTGATCAGGCTCAATTCATTGGTGTTCGGATCGATTGCGTAACTGCTGACACGCCCGACCGGATCGGCCTGCCCCGGGCCGTTTTCGTTGACCGCGAACAGGCGCTGTTGATCCTTGGATACGGCGAGCCAGGACGGGTTGGCGCTCTTCACCACCTGCAGGGGTTTGGCGTCGATCTGCCCGGTACGGCTGTCGAAACTCAGACGATAAATCCCCTGGCTCTGGCCGGCGGTGTAGGAGCCTACCAGCAATTCGTAACTGTCGACCGGGGCCGCTTGCACGCCCATCGCGCCGACGCTGCCGGCCATCAACAGTGGCCAGAAGTTACGCATCTTCATTCGTTTCGTCCTCGTCATCACCACCGCCGAATGCTTCCATGGGCACCAACCGGTGTTCGCCGGAATCGCCGGTGATGATCCAGCTCTTCAAGTCGGGATCGAACGTTGCCGCGGCGATCTGCGCCATGTTGAACTCCCAGCGCTTGAGCGCCCGACCGTCCATGCATTCGATGTGCAGGTTATCGTCTTCATCGAGGGAAAAGTCGAACGCGTGCAGCCCGTCGATTTCAAGCATGTCGCAGACTTCGAGGGCGCTGAGCAAGGTGTTGGTTACGGCAGTCATGGCAGTCAATCTTTGAATGGGAAAGAGGCAATGATAGCGCAAAGTGAAAGCGGGCCAGTGTCACTCACAACACTCACACACGACACCAAACAAAATGTGGGAGCGGGCTTGCTCGCGAAGGCGGCGGCACATCCAACATCGCAGTGACTGTCAAATTGCTTTCGCGAGCAAGCCCGCTCCCACAGGGACTGCGTACAACCGTTAGAGAGCTTCGCGCGATGGCTTGCCGTCGACCAGGCGCTGGATGCGCAGCGGATTGCCATTCTTCAGTGCTTCCGGCAGCAGGCTGTCGGGGTAGTTCTGGAAGCACACCGGGCGCAGGAAACGGTCGATGGCCAGGGTGCCCACCGAGGTGCCTCGGGCATCGGAAGTCGCCGGATACGGCCCGCCATGAACCATCGAGTCGCAGACTTCCACGCCGGTCGGATAGCCGTTAAGCAGAATCCGTCCGACCTTCTGTTCCAGCAATGGCGTCAGTTCGCCGAATTGTTCGAAGTCCGCCGGCTCACCGATGATCGTTGCCGTCAGTTGCCCATGCAGACCGTTCAACGCGGCACTGAGTTGCACCTGATCCGCCACTTCGACGAACACCGTGGTCGGGCCGAACACTTCCTCTTGCAGCACTTCATCGCTATCGAGCAACAGGCTGACATCGGCCTTGAACAGTTGCGGTTGCGCTTGATTGCCTTGCTGCGGGTTGCCGGCCAAATGCTCGATTTTCGGATGTGCAAGAAGCTTCTGCAGGCCCTTGCCATAGCTGCTCAAGGTGCCGGCATTGAGCATGGTTTGCGCCGGTTGATCGCCCATCAGCCCCGCCACCTGCTGCACGAACGCACTGAACTGCGGCGAACGAATGCCGATCACCAACCCCGGGTTGGTACAGAATTGCCCACAACCCTGTACCACCGACGCCGTGAGGTCTCGGGCGACGCTTTCAGCACGAGCTTCCAGCGCTTGAGGCAGCACGATCACCGGGTTGATGCTCGACATCTCGGCGAACACCGGAATTGGCTGCGCACGGGCTGCGGCCATGTCGCACAGCGCACGGCCACCTTTGAGCGAACCGGTAAAACCGACGGCCTGAATGGCCGGGTGCTTGACCAGCGCTTCACCCACTCCGCCGCCGTAGATCATGTTGAACACACCGGCAGGCATCGACGTGTTCTCGGCAGCGCGGATCACGGCATCGGCCACCCACTCAGCAGTTGCCATGTGGCCGCTGTGCGCCTTGAACACTACCGGACAACCAGCGGCCAATGCCGAAGCGGTGTCGCCGCCTGCCGTGGAAAACGCCAGCGGAAAGTTGCTCGCACCAAACACCGCGACCGGCCCGAGGCCGATGCGGTACTGACGCAAATCCGGACGTGGCAATGGTGTGCGCTCAGGCAGCGCCCGATCAATCCGCGCCCCATAAAAATCACCGCGCCGCAGTACCTTGGCGAACAGGCGCATCTGGCCGCTGGTGCGCCCGCGCTCACCTTGAATACGACCGGCCGGCAGCGCGGTTTCGCTACAAACCACGGCGATAAAGTCATCGCCCAACGCGTCCAGCTCATCGGCAATCGCATCGAGAAATTGCGCACGTCGCTCGGCGCTCAGGCTGCGATAGGCCGGGTAAGCAGCGGCGGCAGCCTTCGCGGCGGCGTCGACTTCTTCAAGGGTGGCCTGATAAAAATCGTGAGGCAAAGCCTCGCCAGTGTTGGCGTCGACGCTCTGCAGCTTGACGGTGCCGGTAGCGCTGCGCTGACCGCCAATGTAGTTGTGACCAAGAATCCGGGTCATGGGTGTCTCCTTAAAGTGTGCCGACGGTGCCGGGTTCGAACGCCGCTTCAACGGGCTCGATGCCGTTGATCAAGGGCGCGCCGAACTCGGCCTGACTGATCTCGAACACGTCACCCGGCCGGGTGCGGATGCCGTCAGCGAAAGACAGGGTCGCGGTGCCGAAGAAGTGAATGTGCACATCGCCAGGGCGCAAGAACTGGTTGTACTTGAAATGGTGATACTCGAGGTTTTCCAGGCTGTGGCACATGTTCGCTTCGCCACTGAGGAATTCGTTCTGCCACAGCACTTCACCATCGCGCAGGATACGGCTGGTGCCGGCCAGATGCGGGGGCAATTCGCCGACCCGAAGCTCCGGGCCATAACTGCAACTGCGCAGTTTCGAATGGGCCAGGTAGAGGTAATTCTTGCGCTCCATCACGTGATCGGAGAACTCGTTGCCCACTGCGAAACCGAGGCGATAGGGTTTGCCGTCGTGGCCGATCACATAGAGGCCGCTGAGCTCGGGCTCCTCCCCGGCATCTTCGGCAAACGGCGGCAGCGGGAACGGCTTGCCCGGACGCACAACGATGCTGCCATCGCCCTTGTAGAACCACTCCGGTTGCACGCCGGCCTGGCCGGTCGCGGGTTTACCGCCCTCCACGCCCCACTTGAAGATACGCATGGTGTCGGTCATGGCGGTTTCGTCGCCAGCCTGCTGATGCATTTTGTCTCGGGCCGAAGCGCTGCCCAGATGGGTCAGGCCGGTGCCGCTGACCAACATGTGCGCCGGGTCCGGGTGATCCAGCGGCGGCAGGATTTGCAGATTGGCGAGCAGCGCTGAATAGTCATGGCTGATGCCCAGCCCCAGGGTTCGAACCTGATGCTCAAGATTGATCCCTGCCTCGATCGCCGCCAACGCCAGATCCCGCACCGAGCGCGCACCTTGCACTTCGCGCACCAGGCCGTCCTCGACCACGCCAACGCGGCGTTCGTGACTCGATTCGAACTGAACTAAACGCATGATTTTCTCCTGTAAAACAATTCTTCAAAACACCGAAAAAACCTGTGGGAGCGGGCTTGCTCGCGAAGAGGCCGTCACATTCAACATCACCGGTGACTGACACTCCGCCTTCGCGAGCAAGCCCGCTCCCACATTTGGATCGTGTTGACCTCAGGTGCGGGTAGCCCCACGCGCACTGGCCGCAAACTGGTCGGCCGGCAGCACATGCTTACGCTCCAGCAAGCGATAAACCACACCCGTCAGGACCAGGCCGAACACCATCACGCAGGACAGGAAGTACAACCCTGACGCCAGATTGCCGGTGTATTCCTTCAGCGCACCGATCACGAACGGGCCGATGTAGCCACCGAGGTTGCCCACCGAGTTGATCAACGCGATCCCCGCCGCCGCACTGGCACCGGCGAAGAAACGTCCCGGCAAGGTCCAGAACACCGCCGTGCAGGAAAACAGCGCGAACGCCACCAGGCACAGCGCCGCCAATTGCAGCACCGGCACCGTCAGCCAGGCGCTGAGGAACAGGCCGATGGCGCCCAACACATACAACACCGCCAGATGGCCGTAGCGATCATTCAAGCGATCGGAACTGCGCGGAATGATCAGCAAACCGATGATCCCGAAGATGTACGGCACCGACGACACGAAGCCGGTCACCAGGTCAGTGCCACCGAACTGTTTGATTAACGTCGGCAGCCACAAACCGAGACCGTAGATGCTCAGCGTCACCGGCAGATAGAACAGCGCCAGCAGCAACACGCGTTTGTCCTTCAGTGCATGCAGCGGATTGCCGTGGCGGGTCTGACCGTACACCTCCAGGTCTTTTTTCAGCTCGCCGGTCAGCCAGTCTTTCTCAGACTGGTCCATCCATTTCACCTGTTGCGGACCGTCCGGCAAGTAACGCAGCACAGGCCAGGTCAGCAAGATTGCGGGCATACCGATGACGATAAACAGCCACTGCCAACCGTGCAGCCCAAGAATGCCGTCCATGCCCAGCAAGCCGCCGGACACCGGGCCGGTGATCATCATTGCGATGGGTTGGGAAAGGATGAACAACCCGAGGATCTTGCCGCGATGGCGAATCGGGAACCATTGGGTGATGTAGTACAGAACGCCCGGGAAGAATCCCGCTTCGGCCGCGCCGAGCAGAAAACGCATCACGTAGAAGCTGTTCGGTCCCTGGACGAACGCCATGCCGATGGTGATAGCGCCCCAGGTGACCATGATCCGCGCGAACCAGCGCCGGGCGCCGAAGCGGTCGAGCATCAGGTTGCTGGGGATTTCCAGCAGGAAGTAGCCAATGAAGAACAACCCGGCACCCAAGCCGTAAGCCGCGTCACCCAGGCCGATGTCGGCGCCCATGTGCAGCTTGGCGAAACCTACCGCGGAGCGATCCACATAGGCGATCAGGTACAGCAGGATCAGGAAGGGAATCAGTTTCAGCGTGATGCGACGGATAAGCCGCAGTTCCTGGCTCATGAGTTCGGTCTCCGATTGTTGTTGTTATAGAACCTCGGGGGACGCCTCTCGCAGAAAACTGCCAGGGCCATCCCTCCGTTGAAAATGACTATATAGTAATACTATTTAACCAACAACCCTTCCAAACAGGCGAAATTGCGCTTATGTTACGCCATAGCTCGAACAATATAGTCATACAATAAGAGAATCGATCATGTCTGATAAGAAACCCACCCTGCGCTCCGCCCAATGGTTTGGCACCGCCGACAAGAACGGCTTCATGTACCGCAGCTGGATGAAGAATCAGGGCATCGCCGACCACCAATTCCACGGCAAGCCGATCATCGGCATTTGCAACACCTGGTCGGAACTGACCCCGTGCAACGCACATTTCCGGCAGATCGCCGAGCACGTCAAACGCGGGGTGATCGAAGCGGGTGGCTTTCCGGTGGAATTCCCGGTGTTCTCCAATGGCGAATCGAACCTGCGCCCCACCGCCATGCTGACCCGCAACCTGGCGAGCATGGACGTCGAAGAAGCGATTCGCGGTAACCCGATCGATGGCGTGGTGCTGCTCACCGGCTGCGACAAAACCACACCGGCGCTGCTGATGGGCGCGGCCAGTTGCGACGTGCCGGCAATCGTCGTCACCGGTGGGCCGATGCTCAACGGCAAGCACAAGGGCCAGGACATTGGCTCGGGCACGGTGGTCTGGCAGCTCAGCGAACAGGTCAAGGCGGGTACCATCACCCTTGACGATTTCCTCGCGGCCGAGGGCGGCATGTCGCGCTCGGCCGGTACCTGCAACACCATGGGCACGGCCTCGACCATGGCCTGCATGGCCGAAGCCCTCGGCACTTCCCTGCCCCACAACGCGGCGATTCCGGCGGTCGATGCGCGCCGTTATGTGTTGGCGCACATGTCCGGCATGCGCGCGGTGGAGATGGTGCGCGAAGATTTGAAACTGTCGAAGATCCTGACCAAGGAAGCCTTCGAAAACGCCATCCGGGTGAACGCCGCCATCGGCGGTTCGACCAACGCGGTGATCCACTTGAAAGCCATCGCCGGGCGCATCGGCGTCGAGCTGGACCTGGATGACTGGACCCGCATCGGTCGCGGCATGCCGACCATCGTCGACCTGCAACCGTCCGGGCGCTTCCTGATGGAAGAGTTCTACTACGCCGGCGGTTTGCCCGCGGTGCTGCGTCGTCTCGGCGAAGCCAACCTGATCCCGAACCCGAACGCCCTCACCGTCAACGGTAAAACCATTAGCGAGAACACCAAAGACGCGCCGATCTACGGCCAGGACGAAGTGATCCGCACCCTCGACAACCCGATCCGCGCCGACGGCGGCATCTGTGTGTTGCGCGGTAATCTGGCGCCACTCGGTGCGGTGCTCAAGCCCTCTGCCGCGAGCGCCGAATTGATGCAACATCGCGGGCGTGCGGTGGTGTTCGAGAACTTCGACATGTACAAGGCGCGCATCAACGATCCGGAACTGGACGTGGATGCCAATTCGATTCTGGTGATGAAAAACTGCGGGCCAAAGGGTTATCCGGGCATGGCCGAAGTCGGCAACATGGGATTACCGGCCAAGCTGCTGGCCCAAGGCGTGACCGACATGGTGCGGATTTCCGACGCACGCATGAGCGGCACCGCTTACGGCACTGTTGTGCTGCATGTGGCACCGGAAGCGGCGGCCGGCGGACCATTGGCGACCGTGAAGGAAGGCGACTGGATCGAGCTTGATTGCGCCAACGGGCGTTTGCACCTGGACATTCCGGATGCGGAACTGGCAGCGCGCATGGCGGATCTGCAACCACCGCAACAGTTAATCGTGGGCGGTTATCGTCAGCTGTACATCGACCATGTGCTGCAGGCGGATCAGGGTTGCGACTTTGACTTCCTCGTCGGGTGCCGAGGGGCCGAGGTGCCGCGTCACTCCCATTAAAGTCAAAAGATCGCAGCCTTCGGCAGCTCCTACAGGGATCGGGAATGGCGACGAAATCGTAGCGCACCCGGTCGGTGTAGGAGCTGCCGAAGGCTGCGATCTTTTCAAGGGCGCCTGCTATCATGCGCGGCACCCCATCGCACAGGATCGCGCCGTTCCCCATGGATTACCGCAAACCCTCCGACCGCAAAAGCATGCATTCGCGCATCGTCCAGGAATTGGGCATGCAGATCGTCTCGGGACGGTTCAAGCCGGACGACAAACTGCCCGCCGAAGCCTTGCTGTGCGAGGAATACGCGGTCAGCCGACCGGTGCTGCGCGAAGCCACTCGCGTATTGGTGGCCAAGGGCCTGGTGTATTCCCGTCCGCGGGTCGGCACGGTGGTCAAGCCGCGCAAGGAATGGCACATGCTCGACCCGGACGTGCTGCACTGGCTGATGCAAAGCAGTCCGCAAAATGAATTTTTTGATCTGCTGACCAGCGTGCGCAGCATCATCGAGCCGGCCGCCGCCGCACTGGCCGCGCAATTCGCCACCGACGAAGACATCGCCTCCATCGGTGAAGCCTACCAACGCATGGAAGCGGCACCGACGCCCGAAGCCTTGCTGCAGCCGGACCTGGATTTCCACAGCCGCATCGCCGACGCGACGCATAACGACCTGCTGGCGAACCTGTGCAATATGCTGTCGGTGGCGATTGCCGAAGCGTTGAAGCATTCCAACCAGCGGCCGAATCTGCATGAGTTGGCGATGCCACGGCACAAGGCGATCCTCACTGCTATCGAGAATCGCGATGCGCTGGGCGCGCGGCATGCGACGCTGGTGCAGCTGGATGATGCGCGTAGTGCTTTGAATGTGGTGCTTGGCACCGATTTGTCGTAAAGCAAAGTCAAAAGATCGCAGCCTTCGGCAGCTCCTACAGGGACCGTGTGTACCGTTGAATTGCGGATGTACTCAATCAATGTAGGAGCTGCCGAAGGCTGCGATCTTTTGATCTTCATGTACCTAAAAAAGCCGCAACCAAGGTTGCGGCTTTTCTGTTTCTGCCAGGGATCAGTGAGCGAACAACGAATTGCCCTTCTGCCCTGCCAGTTTCTCCGGTTTGATCAAGAACCGCGCCAGCGCTGGCAGCAGCCACAGCGCGCCGAACATGTTCCAGAGCAGCATGAAGGTCAGCATCAAGCCCATGTCGGCCTGGAACTTGATCGCCGAGAAGATCCAGGTGCATACGCCGATCGCCAGGCACAGGCCGGTGAACAGCACGGCTTTACCGGTGGACTTCAGCGTCTGGTAGTACGCCTCTTGCAGCGGCAGGCCGGCACGCAGGAAGCTTTCCAGACGGCTGTAGATATAGATCCCGTAGTCCACGCCTATCCCCACCCCGAGCGCCACGACCGGCAAGGTCGCCACTTTCACGCCGATGCCCATGAACGCCATCAGCGCGTTGCCCAGGACCGAGGTCAGTACTAGCGGCAGCACGATGCACAAGGTCGCCGCCCAGGAACGGAAGGTGATCATGCACATGGTTGCGACGCAGATGTACACCAGGACCAGAATGGTCAATTCAGAGCGTTTGATCACCTCGTTGGTGGCCGCTTCGATCCCGGCGTTACCGGCGGCAAGGATGAATTCCAGGCCTTCCTTGTTATTCTCCTTGGCGAAGTCCTGCACCGCATGCACGGCGCGGTCCAGGGTTTCGGCCTTGTGGTCGTTGAGGAACACCAACACCGGCGCCAGGGAGCAATTGTTGTTGTACAGGCCATCGGCACGGGCGATGGAGTTGTTCAGCACATCAGGGTTGCGCGACAGGGTTTCCCATTTCAGGTTGCCCTCGTTCATGCCCTTGATCATCTGCTTGGACACAGTCACCAACGAGATCGCCGATTGCACGCCCTCAGTGTTCTGCATTTTCCACATCAGCTCGTCGATCGGCGCCATGGCCTCGTAGCGCGAGCAACCTTCAGACTTGGTCTTGACCATCACCACCAGCACGTCAGAACTGGTGGAGTAATTGTTGATGATGAAGCTGTTGTCCTTGTTGTAACGCGAGTCCGGACGCAGTTCCGGCGCGCCCTGGTCGAGGTCGCCGATTTTCAGGTTCTGGCTGTACCAGAGGCCACCACCGAAAGCGATCAGCGCCAGGGCAATGGAAATCGGTGCGACTTTGGGGCTGGCAAAGTTCGACAGCAGGCGCCAGAACGGATGCTCGCGGTGCGCGTCTTTCTTGCTGCGCTCGACCGCGCGTTTGCTGATACCGACGTAGGAAATCGCCACCGGCAGCAGGATCAGGTTGGTGAACACGATCACCGCCACGCCGATGGACGCACCGATGGCCAGCTCACGAATCACCCCGATGTCGATGATCAACAGCGTGATGAAGCCCACCGCATCCGCAAGGATCGCGATCATCCCCGGCAAAAACAGCTGACGGAATGTGCGCCGCGCTGCGGTCAGAGCGTTCTCCGCCTCGCTGGACTGCAAGGCGATACCGTTGATTTTCTGCACGCCGTGGGAAATCCCGATGGCGAAGATCAGGAACGGCACCAGCATCGAGTACGGATCAAGCCCGAAACCGAAGAAGTGCATCAAGCCCAACTGCCAGACCACCGCCACCAGTGTCGTGCTCAATACCGCAATGGTGCTGCGCATGCAGTGGGTGAACCAGTACAGCAGGATCAGGGTAATGACGAAAGCGACGCCGAAGAACATCACCACCATGACCAGCCCATCGATCAGGTCGCCGACTTTCTTGGCGAACCCGACAATGTGGATCTTCACGTTGGGGTTTTGGGCTTCGAACTTGTTGCGGATCTTGTCTTCAAGTTCGTGGGAGAACTTGCGGTAGTCCAGCGCCAGCAACTTGCCCTGGTCCTGCGGGTCCGGGTAGGACTCCAGCAGCGGGATGTCGATGATGCTCGACTTGAAGTCGTTGGCCACCAAACGTCCGACTTGCCCGGACTTGAGCACGTTGTTGCGCAGCAGGTCGAGGCTTTGCTGGGAGCCGTTATAGCTCTGGGGAATCACTTCACCGCCGGCGAAGCCCTCCTCCGTCACCTCGGTCCAGCGCACGCTCGGGCTCCACAGCGACTTGAGGCCGGAACGGTCGACGCCGGAAATGTAGAACACCTCGTCGTGGATCTGACGCAGGGTCTCCATGTATTCCTTGGAGAAGATGTCGCCGTCGGTGGCTTCCACGGAAATCCGCACCGTGTTGCCCAGGTTCGCCAGATCGTTGCGGTGCTCCATCATCTTTTCAATGAACGGATGCTCGAGCGGGATCATTTTTTCGAAACTGGTGGACGGCCGGATCAGCGTCGCCTGCCAGAACAGGAAAACACTGACCAGCAGGCAGATGACGATGACTGCCGGGCGGTTGTTGAAAATCAGGCGCTCAAGAAACGTCGCCTTATCCTGATGAGGAGTGCTTAAGGATGTCATAGACCCGCCTTCTTATTATTTGCCCGGCTCATTTGGACGACCCGTTTTTTCCATTCTCTGCGCCGGTAGGCGAAGTGACGCGAACGCCACCCTGTCCTGCCAGAATCAGATTGCCGTTGCCTGCCGCCGTGACCGCCGAGACGGAGATGCGATCCGGACGGTTGAACACGCTGAAGGTTTCGCCGTCGTCGGTGCTGCGAATCACGCTGCCGCCATTGCCGACGATCACGATGGAACCGTCATCGAGCAGCGTGGCGCCAGACAGGCCGAATTCCAGTGTGCCACGTGCAGCCTTGAGCTCGATCTGCTCCCAGGTGCTGCCGAAATCCGTGGAGCGATAGAGATTGCCGCGCAACCCGTAAGCCAGCAGCGTGGCCGGTTGCGCAGTGCCGATCACACCGAACAGTGAGCCTTCGTAAGGGCCCTCAAGCTTTTCCCAGGTCTGCCCGTCATCGGCGGAACGGAACATGCTGCCCTGCTCACCGACGATGAAAATGCCGGAATCCTTGACCGCCGCAATGGCGTTGAGGTGGTACTGGTCTTCGTTGTCCAGGCGATCGCTGACGTCTTCCCAGTTTTTACCGCCATCGGTGGTTTCAAGCAAGGCACCGTAAGCGCCCACGGCAAAGCCGCTGTCAACGTCCTTGAACCAGACGTCGAGCAGCGGCGATTCGCGTGTCAGGTCTTCGAATTGTTTGCTCCAGGTGATGCCGCCGTCTTCACTGGCGAGGATCTGCGCGTCATGGCCAACAGCCCAGCCGTGTTTGTCATCGACAAAAAACACCGCCGTCAGCAGTTGCCGGGTCGGCACCTTGGCCTGGGTCCAGGTTGCGCCCTGGTCATCGGAATACAGGATGTGCCCGCGATCGCCGACCGCCACCAGGCGTTTGCCCGCGTGTACGACATCGAGCATCAGGCCTTTGCTGGCCTTGGCGGATTCAACGGAATAAACCACATCGGTGGCCGACGCGGCAGCGGCCAGCGCAGGCGCCGACAGCACGGTACAGCCCAACAGCGAGAGCGCTGTAGCCAGCAACGCGAACCTGCGTAACGCCGGCGGGCGGCCAACACTCACACCCATGACAGGCTCACTCATAGACCTTCCCTCACATTATTATTGTTAGGTCGTTCAACCCTTCAGGGCGCCGTAAGGGATGCGCATCGGGATTGACCTATTCAGGAGCATAGTCCTGAAACCCGCAATCCAGAGCCCCTTCGGAAGCTGGCTTATCCTATCGGGGTTTGGAAAGGTCTGACAATCGACGCCACGTTATGTTTTGTTAACTGGAGGGGATATGGGTTGTGGGTGAATGGGGAGGCATTCGGAGGGGTGATTGGGGTTTGGTGATTGGTGTACATATCCGTTTCTGCGGTAACGGCCACTTAAGGTTCCGCTCTTACAGCGGGTCACTTTGGAAAAGCGCCAAAGTAACCAAAGCGCTTTTGCCCCTTTCGTTCGGTGCCTCGCCTAGGCTCGGCATGCCCTCGCTCCGGTCCTGCTCCGTGGGCCCGCCGCCATCGGCCATCCATGGCCGGGGCGGCTAACCCGGCATCCATGCCGGGTTGCCCACTGCGCAGAACCTCCTCTCGGCCTCTCGAGGGGGCGGTGCGTCAAAATCAAAAGCAAGGCGGCCTACCGGCCGGCCTGATCTCAAGCGAACACATTTCCCTGTAGGAGCTGTCGAGCGAAGCGAGGCTGCGATCCTTTGATCTTGCATTTGCTTTGCTTGGCTTTTGATCTTGATCTACCCGCCCCTTCGGGAGGCAGAGCGGAGGTGTTCATCTGGGGATTGGCGCGCAGCGCCGTTCGACGCAGTCGAACCCATCGCATGTAGGTCGTAGCGAAGCAGACCGTAGGGCGATGCCCCCAGATGGATACCGGAGCGAAGGAACGCCGAGCCTTAGCGAGGGGCCGTACGCTTGGGGCGAGACCTTTTGGTTCCTTTTGGCTGGGCCGGCATTCCGGGCGTTTGCCAAAAGGGACTCGCCGTAAGGGCGAAACCATAAGTAGCCGTTACCGCAACAACGGATATGTACACCACCAACCAAAGCATGGTCGGCCCAAAGGCCGCCATCGCAGGCAAGCCAGCTCCCACAATTTGATCGGCGTACAGGTCGGCTATCAGGCCGCCTTCGCGAGCAAGCCCGCTCCCACAGGGGCTCGAGTGAACCCTGAGGGAGCAAGGCCAAACTCAAGCCAGGCTCTTGCTGACCACTTCAAACACATCGCTGGACAGTTGCCCCGAAGCGCGAATCCGCTCCAGCTCACCTTTCATCAACGCCTGACGAGCGTCGTCGTATTTGCGCCAGCGAGTCAGCGGCGCCAGTTGGCGAGAAGCGATCTGCGGGTTGAATCCGTTCAGCTCGATCACCAGATCCGCCAGGAACCGATACCCGGAACCGTCAGCCGCGTGGAAGTTGATCAGGTTCTGGCCGGCAAACGCGCCGATCAGTGCCCGCACCTTGTTCGGGTTCTTGATGGTGAACGCCGGGTGTTGCATCAAGGCTTTGACCCGCTCCAGACCGCCCGGCAATGGGCTGCCGGCCTGAACGCTGAACCACTGATCCATGACCAGCGGATTGTCCTTGAAGTGTTCGGCGAAGGTCGCCAGCGCCGTGGCTTTCTGCTCTTCGAATGGCGAGTTGACCAACACCGCCAACGCCGTCAGACGTTCAGTCATGTTGTCGCTGGTGTCGAACTGTTCGAGGGTTGCCGCCAAGACTTCCGGCTTGCCGCTGAGCATCAGGTACGACAGCGCAATGTTTTGCAGGGCGCGGCGGGCGAAATGCTCGGCCTCGGCTACATACGGCGTTTTCTTCGAGAGATCGCGATTGGCCTGATAACGCAGCCACAATGCCTCGAACAAACCTTCAGCCAATTGCTTGCGGACAAACTCGCGAGCTGTGTGGATGGCGTCTACGTCAGCCACTTCACTGATCTCGGTCAGATACGCCTCGCCCGGCAACGAGAGCATTTCGGCGACCATTGCCTGATCCAGCGTCTCATCGGACAGCACGGTACGCAGTGCTGAAACCAGACGCTGATCCAGCACCAGCGCTTCGCCCTTCTGTTGCTGTTCGATCAATTCTTGCAGCACCTGCACCGACAATTGCTGGCCGGCATCCCAGCGGTTGAAACCGTCGCTGTCGTGCTGCATCAGGAACATCAACTGATCGCGGTCGTACGGGAAGCTCAGTTTCACTGGCGCCGAGAAGCCGCGCAGCAAAGAAGGCAACGGCTTTTGCGCAATATCGATGAAGGTGAAGGTCTGCTCGGCTTCCGTCACCGAAATGACCCGCGAGGTGCCTTGAGCACTGGCTTCACCGGCAAGACGCAGGGCAATCTCGCCGCCCTTGCTGTCCAGCAGGCCCAATTCCACCGGAATCACGAACGGCAGTTTTTCCACCTTGTCCGGGGTTTCCGGGCAGCTCTGGCGGAAGGTCAGGTTGTAGGTTTTTGCCGCGGCGTCGTAGGACTCGCTCACCGCCAAACGCGGTGTGCCGGCCTGGCTGTACCAGCGTTTGAATTGAGTCAGGTCAACGCCGTTGGCGTCTTCCATGGCCTTGATGAAGTCGTCGCAGGTCACGGCCTGGCCGTCATGGCGTTCGAAGTACAGGTCGCTGCCTTTGCGGAAGCCTTCGGCGCCCAGCAAGGTGTGAATCATGCCGACCACTTCTGAACCCTTTTCGTACACGGTCAGGGTATAGAAGTTGGAAATCTCGATGAAGCTGTCCGGGCGCACGGCGTGCGCCATCGGGCCGGCGTCTTCGGCGAATTGGTGGGTGCGCAGGTACGCCACGTCCTGGATGCGTTTGACCGTGGCCGAGTTCATGTCGGCAGAGAAGCCGGAATCCCGGAACACGGTGAAGCCTTCCTTCAGCGACAACTGGAACCAGTCGCGGCAGGTCACACGGTTGCCCGACCAGTTGTGGAAGTATTCGTGGGCAACGATCGCTTCGACCCGCTGGTGTGCGGCGTCGGTGGCGGTTTCGGCGCGGGCCAGCACGGCGCTGGAGTTGAAGATGTTGAGGCCCTTGTTTTCCATGGCGCCCATGTTGAAGTCGTTGACGGCGACGATCATGAAGATGTCCAGGTCGTACTCGCGACCGTAAACCTCTTCGTCCCAACGCATCGACTTCTTCAGGCTGTTCATGGCGTGCTGGCACTTGTCGATGTTTTCCGGCTCGACATAGATGCGCAGCGCCACGGAGCGCTCGGTCATGGTGGTGAAGGTGTCTTCGACGCACCACAGGTCACCGGCCACCAGCGCGAACAGGTACGCCGGTTTCTTGAACGGGTCTTCCCAGGTCGCCCAGTGCCGGCCGTCTTCGCCGGGACCCGAGGCAATCGGGTTGCCGTTGGACAGCAGCACCGGATAGCTGTGCTGCTCGGCGACCACCGTGGTGGTGAACGTGCTCATCACATCGGGGCGGTCGAGGTAATAGGTGATTTTGCGGAAACCTTCGGCTTCACACTGGGTGCAGAACATGGTGCCGGATTTGTACAGGCCTTCCAGGGCGGTGTTGGTTTCCGGATGAATCCGGACGCTGGTGTCGACCGTGAAGCTTGTACTGGCCGGGTGCAGGGTCAGGTGATTCTCGGTCAGTTGATAGTCGGCAGGGCTCAACTCACGATCGGCCAACGTCACCGACAGCAGATCGAGTTGCTGGCCATCCAGCACCAGCGGCGGCAGGCCCGGGCCACGTTCAGGATTGCGGCGCATCACCAGTTGCGCGTGGACCAGGCTGTGGTCCTCGAACAACTCGAAGGTCAGGTGCGTCTCGTCGATCAGGTACTCAGGCGCCTGATAGTCCTTCAGGTAGATCATCTTCGGTTGTTCGGTGCGCATACTGGAATCCTTACTGATGCACGGCGAGCTGGTAGGCCGTGTATTTACGAATATTGATCACGCCGGTGTCGAAAATCAGGTACTGCCCCTTGATTCCCAGCAGCGTGCCTTCGGCAATCGGGTTCTTGTCCAGGTTGAAGCTGACAATCTTGGCCGGGTATTGCTCGACCGGATAACGGATCTCGAGCGGTTCGACATCGGTAATGGTCTGGATTGCTTGCAGGCCAAATCGTTCCTGCAAACCTTGCAAACCTGGCGCACAACTTTCAAACAGCTGATCGCGAACCTGCGCCAGATCCACCGATACCGCATCGCCCTTGAGTAAAGCACGCCAGTTGGTCTTGTCGGCTACCTGGCTGCGGAACAGCTCTTCGACGAAGCCTGACTGCTGACGGGTCGCAACGCGCATGATCGGCAATGCCTGGCTGGCGCCCTGATCGAGCCAACGGGTGGGCAATTGCGTGGCGCGGGTTATGCCGACCTTGATCCCCGACGAATTGGCCAGATACACCACATGATCGGTCATGCAGAACGTTTCGCCCCACGCAGGCTCACGGCAGGTGCCGGCGTCATAGTGGCAACGCTCCGGGCTCATGATGCAGAGGTCGCATTGGGCCAGTTTGGTCATGCACGGGTAGCAGTAACCCTGGCTGAAACTGGTTTTGGTCTTGCGTCCGCAATGGGTGCAGTGGATCGCTCCCAGGTATTCCAGGCGCACCGTGGTGCCGATCAACGGATTGACCGGTACCTCGGCGTCGCCGAGACGAAAAGCGTACTGAACGTTCGACCCGTCAAGGCGCGCCGACATTTTACTGATTGCACCGCGGCCAATCTCGATCAATGGACGGCATCCGATTTGAACAGAATGTTTGGCACTTCAGTCGACTTCGACTGGCATTCCTGGGGGCCCATGTAGCCGGTACGTTCTTCCTCGGGCAGGTTCTGGATTTCCCAGGCGATCATCGCTTGCAAGGACAATTCGCGCTGCTCGGCGGTGAGTTTGCCACCGTCGGACCATTTGCCGATTTCCACCGCCAGTTTCAGGCTCTGGTAGATATCCGGGGTGATGTTTTTGATCATTTCATTAAAAGAGGACATCAAGGGCTCCGCGCTCTTTGATTCACATAATTTATCTGGAAGTCAGTTTACGGCGGTTGTACAAACCGCCCAACAAACCGGTGAAGCATCCGATGAGTAACCCGCTGACGTGGGCGGCGTTGGCAATCTGGCCGAAGCCGATCATCGAGATCAGCCCCGACAGGCACACCAGCAACCACACCAGCATCATCACCAACACCCCTCGGGGCAGGCGATACGCCGGGTTCGGCGACAGAAGCTGGAAGATCCAGCAATGCCCGAGCAGACCGTACAGCACCCCGGACAACCCGCCGAACAGGCTCGGGCCGCTGAAAAGGAACTGGACATAGTTCGATACCAGGCTGAACAGCAATGTCAGGCCGATCAGGTTGATGCTGCCCTGCCGCGACTCGATGCGCCGCCCCAATTCCCAGTACCACATGGCGTTCATGGCCAGGTGCAGGATGCCGAAGTGGATCAGCATCGGCGTGATCAGACGCCACCACTGCCCCGCCGCCAGGCTGTCGGCCAGTGGCGTGAAATGGATGTACTCGCCGACCACTCGGAAATCGAGGAAAGTCAGCCAGCGTATCGTTTCGAGGTTATCGCCCAGCAGCGTCACCATCGCGACGATCAGGGTCAGCAACAGCACCAACGCCGTAGCCTTGCTGTGGCGCAACTGCTCGACGAAGCCCGGACGCTGCGGTGTTTGCGCGATCGAGATATCCAGTTGCTGATCGGGGTCGCCCGCTGGAAAGCGTTCATACAATGAGCGCACGTCGTCGCTGATGCTGGCCGGCACCCACAGCACTTGCTCGCCCGCCTCTTCGCTGACCCGATGGGGCACTTGCATGCGCTGCAGCAGTTTGACGAACCCGCTCAAATCCACCGCCAGAGGCAGACGCAATACCGCCACCGCCGTCATTGCAGCACCTCCGGCCGTTCGACATCGACCCAGACAAATTTATGCGGGTCGAGACGGGTTTCCTGATCCAGACGATAAGCGACCAGTTTGCCGTAGAGCACCGCACTGTAATCCAGGCACGCCAGGTTCGGACGAATCGGCGCCGGTTTGCCGCTGCGCCAGTAGTGGCCGACGAACAACAACGGCTCATCGACGCCGTAGCGCAACAAGTTGTCTTTTTCGCTGGACGACAGCGGCGTGCGGGCCACCGGCTCAGGCAAGGCGTCGGGCTGGAACACGATATCTCCGTAGGTTTGCGGGTCGTCTTCCCAGAACTTGGTGCGGAAAAACGAGCGCGTCAGGCCGTCGCCGCTGGTCATGGTCAACCCGTGTGGCAAGCGCATGTCGGTGCCGCGCAACAGGCGGTCGAACACGGTGCAGGCAAAACTGCCCGGCACTGCGGAGGCCTGGAGGAAATGCTCATCGATGCAACCGTCGGGAAACAACTTGCGCAACGGTTCGATCAGGCCTGCGTCCCAACAGGCATGCACCACCCGAAAACGCCCGGCATCGATGAACAATGGCAGCTTATAGAACCATTGCAGGAAGTCATGCCATTCCGCGGGATGGTCTTCGAACTGGGTCAGGGTTTCCTTGAGCAGGCGCGCGTGGCGTGGCGTATGTTCACGCACGAACTGCTGGCCACTGCCCGGCGGCGCTGGCGTGCTCCAGCCGAGGGCGTTGAATTCATGGTTGCCCATGATGCACAGCGCCTGCCCGGCCTCGACCATGTCGTGGACGATGTGCAGCGCCTCGCGAATCCGCGGGCCGCGGTCGATGATGTCGCCCAGGAACACCGCCATGCGCGACGGATGCCGCCAGACGCCAGCCTGTTTGTGATAACCGAGCCGGTCGAGCAAGTGCTCAAGGGTCAGAGCGCAACCGTGCACGTCACCGATCAGGTCGTAGCTACGCGCGGGATCGAGCATCAGTCGCCTCCACCACCCAACTTGCTGCCCCAGCCGAGTTTCGTCCGGCAGACTTCATAGTAGTTGTGGTCGAGCGGGTGAATCAGCCGCAGCTTCTGCGCTTTCTTGCTGATAGTGATGGTGTCACCGGGCGCGCAGGTGAAGTGATTCTGCCCGTCACAGGAAACTTGCGGGTAAATCTGCATATCTTTGGACACGACGATTTTCAGCTCACTGTTGCCATCGACCACGATCGGTCTACCTGACAAGGTATGGGGGTACATCGGCACAATCACAATAGCGTCGAGCTTGGGATGCATGATCGGGCCGCCCGCCGACAGTGCGTAGGCGGTCGAACCGGTCGGCGTGGCGACGATCAGGCCGTCGGCCTTCTGGCTGCAGACGAACTGGCCATCGATGTACAACTCGAATTCGATCATCCGCGTCGATTTGCCGGGGTGCAGCACCACGTCGTTCAGCGCATCGCCCTGGCCGATGGCCTCGGCGTGGCGCCGGACTTCGGCTTGCAGCAGGAAGCGGTTTTCCACCAGATAGTGGCCGTCGAGCACTTCGGCGACCTTGACTTCGAGCTCATCGGGACGAATATCGGTCAGGAACCCCAGGCTGCCCCGGTTGATGCCGAGCACCGGGATATTGTGTCGGGCCAGCGCGCGGGCGGCGCCCAGCAGGCTACCGTCACCACCGACCACAATCACCATGTCACAGACTTCACCGAGCATCTTGCGCGACGAAGTTTGCAGGCCATGACCCGGCAGGACTTCGGCGATGGTGTCTTCGAGGATCACGTGCAGGTGACGATCGAGCAGAAACCGTTTCAGTCGGCGGACGGTATCCAGCACCTGAGAACTGCCCAGGCGACCGATGATGCCGATATTACGAAATTGCTCCATGGGGCTCCTATTAGGATGCGGGGGCCTGCGACGGCGAAAAACACGATTATGGGCGAAAGCACGGCGTAGACAAAACCCTTTCAGCCACGACGGTGCGCGCGCGTTTCGGGCTATGCTCGCAAGATGATCCTATTTCCAGATTTGCTCCAGTTACCTCACCAGTTGCGCCACCCTGAAGTGCGCGACCTGGCTTGGGTCATCCTCGCGCCGCCGATGCTGGCCGTCACGCCTTGGCCGCAGCGTCATCCGCTGGCCGGCAGCGACTGGGTGCAGGCACCGGAGCGCCTGGAACACTGGCTCCGGCAACTGGATCGCGACAGCTACGATTTGCTGCACTGGCTGGCCCAGGCCAGAACCCGGCGACTGGGTCTGTACTACGAGCGGCTGTGGCAATATGCCGTGCGGCACGCGCCAGGCATTGAACTGATTGCCGCCAACATGCCGATCCGCCGCGAAGGCCATACCCTGGGCGAGCTGGACATGCTGCTGCGTGATCGCGATGGCGTGCATCACCTGGAACTGGCGATCAAGCTTTATCTGGGACCACAGAACGGTGACGGCCACGACACCGCGCAGTGGCTCGGACCGGGTTGTCATGATCGGCTCGACCGCAAACTGAAACACCTTTGCCAGCATCAATTACCGATTTCCGCGCGGGCGGAAAGCCGTGCAGTGCTGGCGTCGCTGGATATCCAGCAGTTCAGCGCGCATCTGTGGCTGGGCGGCTATCTGCTTTATCCGTGGCCGGGGCAGGCCGCATCACCGAGCGGCGCGCACCCTCAGCATTTGCGCGGTAGCTGGTTGCATCAGAAGGACTGGGCGGACTTTGTCGTGCAACGCCCGTTCGGCCGCTGGCAGCCCCTGCCCCGCCATGCCTGGCTGGCGCCGGCGCATTATCCCGAAGAGCAAACCTGGAACACTGAACAGCTGAGCGCATGGCTCAGCGAGCTGGACCCGCTGGCACCGGCGCAATTGATGGTGCGGCTGACGGAGAATGGCAAAGGCGATTGGGAAGAAGCCGAGCGGCTGTTTCTGGTGTCCGACCTTTGGCCGAATGTGCCGGGTAATGGTTGAGTCTTGTAGCGTCTGGGTAGGCCTCTTCGCGGGCAAGCCTCGCTCCTACAAGGACCTTCGCCATAAGCAGATCCAATGTGGGAGCGGGCTTGCTCGCGAAGACGGTATGTCAATCGACATAAACGTTGAATGTTAAACTGCATTCGCAAGCCCGCTCCCACAGGGATTGTGGCTGACACAACAACTAATCAGCCCCACGTAACGGGTCATTGCTTTTTATGCTGCTCAACCCACAGCGCATACGCATCAATGAATTTCTGCAAGAACGGCCTGACCGACTCCGACAATTTGCCCGCCTCGTCAAACGCTGAACCGGCGCCGCCCAGGTAGGCTTCCGGTTGCTGCATGCACGGCACATTGAGAAACACCATGGACTGGCGAATGTTGTGGTTGGCGCCAAATCCGCCGACGGCGCCCGGTGAAGCGCTGATCACCGCACCTGGCTTGCCGTTCCAGGCGCTCTTGCCATAAGGGCGCGACCCCACGTCAATCGCATTCTTCAATGGCGCCGGTACCGAACGGTTATATTCCGGGGTGACGAACAGCACCGCGTCGGATGAACTCACTTGTTGTCGGAAAGTGCTGTAGGCTGCCGGCGGTGATTCGCCATCGATGTCTTCGTTGTAGAGCGGCAAATCGCCTATTTCGACGATGTTCAGCTTCAGATTGGCAGGCGCCAGCTCGGCCAGCGCCAGCGCGACCTTGCGGTTGATCGACGCTTTTCTCAGGCTGCCGACCAGAACGGCGATCTCGTAGACGTTACTCATGGAAGATTCTCGACTGTCCGATGGGAAGAGCTTCTAGTTATAGATGATCAGATGACGATTCAACCAGCGGGCGACGGAAAATCGCCGCCCCTGACTATTTTTTTCCTGTAGGAAAACTTACCTCGCCCAACCACGGTCTACAGAACCGCAAATTGAGTGATTTATCTCCAGAGGTTCTAAGCAGATGGCAGCAGTACTCGTCGGTCAGTTCCATGCAAGAGACGCGGAAGGCCGCGTTTATTCCGTGCATGAGTTCCAGGAATCCACCCCGTCGCACGACGGCCTCGCCGGCTCGGTGCCTGTCACCACCTATAAGCTGGCCATTGGCGACCGGCTCAACAAACTCGACGACAACGAATTTGTGCTGGTGCAATCGGGCGTCACCCTCACCCGCGAACCTGAAACGCACGTCGCCTCATAACCCGCTGTTATGAGCAGAAGTCATATGGGCGCACTTGAGTTAGGATTCAGTGACTGACTCCCTCACCTGCTGAACATGGACTTCACGCATGCGTTTACGTCATATCGAAGTGATCCAGGCGCTCCTGCAGACCGGTCACCTGGGCACCGCCGCCGAATGGCTGCAGTTGCCAGTGACCGAGGTGGAACGCACCCTGCGTGATGCCGAGGATCAGTTGGGTTTCATGCTGTTCGCCAGCGTGCGTGGTCGCCTGCAAGCCACGCGCGAAGCACGAGAGCTGCAAGTCGAGATCGCCCACGTCTACGAAGCCCTCGAGCCGGTCCAGCGACTGGCCAGCAGCCTCAAGCAGTATCTGGCCCCGCCCCTGCGCATCATCTGCACCCCGCCGCTGGCACAACACCTGTTGCCACACAGCATCGCGGCCCTGCGCCGACGCTTGCCCGACGCCCCTTGCACCCTCCTGAGCCAGCCGACCCGCGAGATTGTCAGAAGCCTGCTGCTGCGTGAAAGCGACCTGGGCTTGAGTCTGCATGACCCGGACCACGCCGATATCCATTGCCAGGTCATCGCTCAAGGCAAGCTCCAGTTGCTGGCGCCCCATGGCTGGCTGCAACCGAAACAGAAGTACATCTCGCTGCAGGACCTGGCCGGTCAGTCGATGGTCGGCCTGGAAGGTCACGACCCGTTAAGCCCGGCGCTGGACAACAAGCTGCATGCGCTGCGCCCTGCCCCGGTCATTCAGACCCGGGTACAGACTCATCAGATGATGCGCAGCATGGTCGAGGCCGGTGAAGGCCTGGCGATTGTCGACCCCTTTACCGCCCTCGGCGCCAAATCGGCCGGGCTCGATGCCTGCCCGCTGGCGCCTGCCGTACCGATCAGCGTGTATGCCTTGAACCTGAAGAGCGCCGAGCCCTCCGCGGCCATTCAAACGCTGCTGGACATCATCACGGAACAAGCCGTGGCGATGCTGGCGAGCTGAGCGGGTTTTCCAGCGGATTATCGAATAATCGATACCAGAACAGCGCCATTTCAGCGGTATTCGGATCGATTCCGCGGTAGCGCAGGTGATCGATCCCGCCCACCACATAGCCACAGCGCTCATAAAGCCGACAGGCGCCCAGGTTGTTGTTCTGGGTTTCCAGCATGATGCCCGGCAGTTTTTTCTTGCGACTCCAGAACTGCGCCACGTCCAGCAACGCCTTGGCCACGCCATGACGGCGCGCCGGCGCATGCACCGCCAATTCATCGATATGGGCGAAGCCGTTCCAGTTGGTGCTGACCACTAAATGCCCCACCGGCTCGTCATCCAGATAGGCCATGAAAATTTCACTGTCGGCGGCATCGCGAAAACTGCTGAATTCCTCGGGATCGATGCCGTAACACTTGCGATACGGAGTGATTGGCGTCACCGGCCACTGCGCCACCGGCTTACCGATTTGCGCGGCACCATAGGCGGCGACTTCAAAACTGAAATCACTGCCCCAGATATAAGCCGCAAACCCCTCATCGGCGACACGCACCGAGAGGCCCGGGTATTTGGGATTCATGACAGGTTGCATAGTCGCAAAGGTCCTCATTCCTTGATGCAATCGACGGTGTAATGCCGTCCATTGCCCTCGTCTTCATGTTGCAAGCCATGCACATCAGCGACAAATCCGGGGAAGCTACTGTCGAACGTACGGGCAAACTTCAGGTAATCGATGATCGAACGGGTCGACTCGGTGAAACGCTCGCCGGGCATGATCAACGGGATCCCCGGCGGGTATGGCACCAGCATTACCGCTGCGATCCGCCCGTCCAGAGCATCGATCGAAACAGCCTCAACCTCCCCGCGTACCAATTGATCATAGGCGTCCGCCGGCTTCATCGCGACTTCCGGCAATACGGTATACATGCGTTTGAGGTGTTTGGCCGTGGCATTACTGCGATAACAGGCGTGCAATTGATCACACAGATCGCGCAAACCCATGCCTTGATAACGGGCAATATTGTGTTGCGCCACGCACGGCAGGCAGGTGGCCAGGCTGACATTGGCGTCGTAACTGCGCTTGAACTCCAGCAACTCGGTCAGCAGCGTGCTCCATTTGCCCTTGGTAATGCCCATGGAGAACAGCACCAGGAATGAATACAGCCCGGTCTTTTCCACGACCAGCCCACGTTCCCAGAGGAATTTGCTGACCACCGCCGCCGGAATACCCCGCGCGCTCAGGGCACCGCCCGCCGTCAAACCCGGCATCACCAGCGTGACCTTGATCGGATCGAGCAGTACGTAATCATCGGTTACACCGCCAAAGCCATGCCAATCGGCGTCGGGTTGCAGCAACCAGTCTTCGGTGACCACCTGCTCGATACCTTCGGCCGAGGGTGGTTGCCAGATGGAAAACCACCAGTCATCGGCGGCGATGTGCTGACGCAGATTGGCCAGGGCCCGGCGAAAGCTCAGGGCCTCGTCGAACATTTCCTGCAACAGCGAACGGCCAGCCGGCCCTTCCATCATCGCCGAGGCCACGTCCAGCGAAGCAATGATGCTGTACTGCGGCGAGGTCGAAATGTGCATCATGAACGCTTCATTGAAACGATCGCGGTCGAGTTGCCGCGCTCCGCCGTCCTGAACGTGAATCATCGATGCCTGACTGAACGCCGCCAGCAATTTGTGCGTGGAGTGCGTAGTGAACACCAACGGGCTGTCTTCGCTGCGGGAAGTGCCCATGCCGTAACGACCGGCGAAAAACTCGTGAAACGCCGCGTAGGCGTACCAGGCCTCATCGAAATGCAAGACCTCGACGCTGTTGCCCAGGCTCTGCTTGATCAATTCGGCGTTGTAACAGAGGCCGTCGTAAGTCGAATTGGTCACCACCGCCAACTTGACCTTGGGTTCGCGACCCTTGGTCAGCGGGCTGGCGTCGATTTTGGCCTGGATCGATTCACGGCTGAATTCGCTCAACGGAATCGGGCCGATAATCCCCAGCTCATTGCGCTCGGGGCACAGGTACAACGGAATCGCGCCGGTCATGATGATCGAATGCAACACCGATTTATGGCAGTTGCGATCCACCAGCACCAGATCATCGCGGGCCACCATGGAATGCCAGACGATCTTGTTGGCGGTCGAAGTGCCGTTGATCACGAAAAAGGTGTGATCGGCGCCGAAATTACGTGCAGCTCTTGCTTCCGCCTCGGCCAGCGGGCCCGTGTGATCGAGCAGCGAACCGAGTTCCGGTACCGACACCGACAAATCCGAACGCAGGGTGTTTTCCCCAAAAAACTGGTGAAACGCCTGCCCCACCGGACTCTTGTGATACGCCACGCCGCCACCATGGCCGGGGGTGTGCCAGGAATAATTGGAGTCGGCGGTGTGCTGCACCAAGGCCTTGAAAAACGGCGGCAACAGACCGTCCAGATATTTGCGCGCCGCGCGGGCAACCTGACGGGCAAGGAAGGGCACGGTGTCTTCGAACAAATAAAGAATGCCGCGCAGCTGATTGAGTTCCGCCATGGCATCGGCCGGGGCGTTTTCCAGGGTCACCTGCTCGCCCAGGGCAAAGATCGGCAGGTCCGGCGCCCGAACCCGTGCCAAGCGGATCAGCTCGGCCATGTTATGCAGAAGATGAGCATTGCTGCTGGCGTCTTCGGCGGCGATCAACATGCAAGAGAGGCCGTGATGGGTCGAGGCGACCAGACGCCCTTCGTTGTAATCGACCGCCGAGACGATGCTGAAGCCTTCCTGCTCCAGTTCCCGGGCGATGCCGCGCACACGATCACCGGCAACGGTGTCGGTTTTGATGTCGCGGTGGACGATCAGGACCGGGAATTTCAAATCTTTATACATGGGGCTCGGTATCCTGAGGCGGCAGACCTGAGCCTGCCAATAACCTCAGGGTAGAGGGTTGGAGCGCATGTGGCGAGGGGGATGCCCTGAAGTGGGTCGGCGGGCGCACCAGCAAGTGGCCAGCAAACCCATTGTTCAAAAAGTTAACCTGTGGCGAGGGAGCTTGCTCCCGTTGGGCTGCGAAGCGGCCCCCTGCATTCGCTCAGATACACCGTATTGGCAGGATTTGCGACTGCTGCGCAGCCGAGCGGGAGCAAGCTCCCTCGCCACAAAAGCCCTTCAGCTCGAAGGGAATCAGGCCTGAGCCTTGGCCTCAGCCAATTGCTGCCACAGCGACGGAGCGCCGGCGGATTTGGCGATGGCCTCCAGACGCGCAATGTGCTGGGCCAGATCTTCTTCACTCGCCCGGATGATCCGGATCGGCTGACGATCGGCCGGCAGACGACGGATTTCGGTGGCGGAGTTGTCCGCGCCTTCACCCGAACCATTGCCATCGGACGCGTTACCGGCCAGCGACAGGCTGGTCTGGCCGCCGGTCATGGTCAGGTAAACGTCGGCGAGAATCTCGGAGTCGAGCAAGGCGCCGTGCAGCTCACGACCAGAGTTGTCGACGCCATAACGTTTGCACAAGGCGTCGAGGCTGTTGCGCTGCCCCGGGTGACGTTCCCGGGCCATCATCAGGGTGTCGAGGATCGAGCAGTGTTGCGTGATGTCCGCCCGATCGTGATGCCCCATGAGAGCGAATTCGTTGTTGATGAAGCCAACGTCGAACGCCGCGTTATGAATGATCAACTGCGCGCCCTTGATGAACTCGAAGAACTCATCGGCCACTTCATTGAAACGCGGCTTGCCCACCAGGAATTCGTTCGTGATGCCGTGGACGCCGATGGCGCCTTCGTCACTCTCGCGATCCGGTTGCAGGTAAACGTGGAAATGCCGGCCGGTCAGGCGCCGACCGATCAACTCGACACAACCGATTTCGATAATCCGGTGGCCGTCGGTCACCGGCATGCCGGTGGTTTCGGTATCGAGTACAACGGATCTGGTGGCCATCAGTGCTCAGCTCTCAACGGGTCTATCGTGCAAAAGCGGCGATGTTAACACGCTCGCGAGCGCCGCCACATAACCGGCACTGATGTTGTGAACACGGCCCTTGTAGGAGCTGCCGAAGGCTGCGATCTTTTGGCGATTTCGGAATTGCCGAAGATCAAGATCAAAAGATCGCAGCCTTCGGCAGCTCCTACAGAGGCGCGCGGTCCCAGGCGGCATTCCCGCCCAGAGGGTGGGAACGATCATGACGGGGGAATTGCGCGGTTTTAGGCCTGCTTGTACCCACGCACTTCATCCACTCCACGGTTGGCTAGTTGGTCGGCTCGTTCGTTGCCGTGATGGCCGATGTGCCCGCGCACCCATTTCCAGGTGACGTTGTGGCGGTTGACCTGCTCGTCGAGCAATTTCCACAGATCGGCGTTTTTTACCGGTTCCTTGGCTGCGGTTTTCCAGCCGCGCTTCTTCCAGTTGGCCATCCATTCATTGATGCCTTTCATCACGTACTGGGAGTCGGTCACCAGCAGTACGTCACAGGAGCGCTTGAGCTCTTCCAGACCACGGATCGCGCCCATCAACTCCATGCGGTTGTTGGTGGTGTTGGCTTCGCCGCCCCAGAGTTCTTTTTCAACGCCCTTGCACACCAGCAACGCGCCCCAGCCGCCCGGACCAGGGTTGCCCTTGCAGGCGCCATCGGTGAAGAGTTCTACGCTATCGCTCATGCCAATCTATCCAGAAAATGCGGTGGCTCGCCGATCGGTGACCGACGATGCCCGAGGCCGGGGCGAACCCGGCCGGGAAAATAAAATGTGTATTACGGTTCGAGGTGACGACGGTTGACCTTGGCCATCGGCAAGGGAATCAGTTTGCCCATCGGTTCGCGCCGTTCCTGACGCACCGGCCGCAGGCCTACCACAATCTTGCGGGCGACCAATAAATAGAAGCCACCTCCCGACAACTGCCAGTCACCGGCCTTGCGCTCCCAACCGGCCAGACGGGCTTGCCAGGCTGGCGACGCAAGCGGCGGACGATAGCACCCGAAGCGGCGTTTCTCCAGCGCGAAGCCCAGCAGGTTCAGCCAGTCGGCGACCCGCGATGGCGAAATGCAGCGGGCCTTGCGCAAGGCATCATGAGCGAACACATGACGCAGGCCCCAGCTGCTCCAGGGGTTGATCCCGACAATCAGCAGATGCCCGCCAGGCCGGACACTGCTCGCCGCTTCGCGCAGCAAACCGTGGGGCGACAGGCAGAAATCCAGCCCGTGCTGCAACACCACCACGTCGGCGGCGTGTTCGCTCAAAGGCCAGGCCTGCTCTTCGCAGACGATCTCCACGCCCGGCAACGGCGCGCCGAGCCGCACATTGCGCTGAACCTGCGGCGCCGACGGCGGCGTCTGCGCCGAGGGGCCGTAATGCACCAGATAGCCGCCGAAGAAGCGCCCCAACTCGTCTTCGAGCATGCGTCGTTCTTCGTCCAGCAGAAATTGCCCGATGGGCCCGGACAGCCATTCACGGGCCGCACTGATCAATGTCAGCCACTCAGGATCGGCTTGAGCGAACGCTTTATCGGTCATTGCATTCTCCAACGCGCCAGGAAGTTCTAAGATGCGCCAATGTTTTCCGCTTGGCGAATCCGACGATGATACAGATCAGTGCCCTGCCCGCCTTCACCGACAACTACATCTGGTTGTTACAAGACCACAGCACCCAGCGCTGCGCCGTGGTCGATCCGGGCGATGCCGCGCCAGTACAAGCCTGGCTCGCCGCGCACCCGGGTTGGGTATTAAGCGACATTCTGATCACTCATCACCATCATGACCATGTCGGTGGCGTCGAGCGGCTGAAAAAAGCGACAGACGCGACCGTCTATGGCCCGGCCAGCGAAAGTATTCCGGCGCGGGACGTGGCGCTCAAGGACCACGACCACATCAGCGTGCTGGGCTGGGACTTCGACATTATCCAGGTGCCGGGGCATACGCTTGGGCACATCGCTTTTTATCACCAGGGCCATTTGTTTTGCGGCGACACCCTGTTCGCCGCGGGTTGCGGACGCCTGTTCGAAGGCACGCCGGAGCAAATGCATCACTCGCTGAGCCGTCTCGCGGCGCTGCCCGCAGACACGCTGGTGTACTGCACTCACGAATACACCTTGAGCAATCTGAAGTTTGCCGTAGCGGTAGAACCAGGCAATCCGGACACCGCCGCACGTCTGGAAAAAGTCACCGCGCAACGTGAAGCCGGAATCATGACGCTGCCCTCTACTCTGGCGCTTGAAAAGCTTACCAATCCGTTTTTGCGTGTTGACGAAACATCCGTTAAAGAAAAAGTGGACGAACGGAACGGAACCCAAAACCGGGCTCCGAGTGCGGTTTTTGCTGCTCTACGCGCTTGGAAAGATAAGTTCTAAGTAGCCATCACGTTGGTACAAAAATTCTGAATGGTTGACCGCGGGGGGTGCGCTTTCTAGAATCGCCCGACATTTTTGCCCGGAACTTACTTCCAGCCAATGTCGTCACCTATTCGTAAAGCCATCAATTCAGACGCATTGACCCGCTTGGCTCAAGCCATCGCGGTGGCTGTGTCCGCCACGTTGGCGGGCTGTTCCAGCCAAGTGCCGCAGACCGAAGCGACACACACTCCGAACATCGCCGCTCGAGCCAAGCAGAAACCTGTGTGGCTCAGTGAAAAACCAACACCACAAATTCCACAGGACGTCTGGGAGCGCATGCGCCAGGGCTTCCAGTTGCAGGACAATCTGGGTATCAACCCGCGCATCGAGCAACAGCGCCTGTGGTTCGCCAGTAACCCGTCCTTCCTCGAAAACGCCGGCGAACGCGGCAGCCTCTACATTCACTACATCGTCGAACGCCTTGAAGAACGCAACATGCCGCTGGAACTGGCGCTGTTGCCGGTGATTGAAAGCGCCTACAACCCGATGGCCTATTCCCGGGCCAACGCGGTGGGTCTTTGGCAATTCATTCCTTCCACCGGGCGTTACTTCAACCTGCGTCAGACCCGCTTCTACGATGGCCGTCGCGATATTACCGCCTCGACCACTGCAGCCATGGATTACCTGACCCGCCTGCACGACATGTTCAACGGTGACTGGTTGCTGGCCCTGGCGGCCTACAACGCCGGCGAAGGCACCGTCAGCCGGGCCATCGAACGCAACGAACGACTCGGCCTGCCGACCGACTACTGGAACCTGCCTCTGCCAGCGGAAACCCAAGCCTATGTGCCGAAACTGCTGGCGTTGTCGCAAGTGGTCCTGGCGCCCGACGCCTATGGCGTGAACCTCAACCCGATCGCCAACGAACCGTACTTCCAGGTCGTCGAAATCAACCAGCGCATGGACCTGTCCAAGGTTGCCGCGGTGGCCAATATCGACGAAGACGAACTGTTCCAGCTCAACCCGGCCTTCAAACAGCGCACCACCATCGACGGCCCCCAGCATCTGCTGGTGCCAACGTCCAAGGCGCAACTGCTGACCGCCAGCCTGTCAACCATGCGCCCTGACGAGCTGATCAGTCAGCGATCGCTCAAGCCGGTATTCGAAGGCGCAGATGACAGCGAAATCGCCAGCCTCAAGCGCGCCTATCGGGTTAAACGTGGCGACAATCTGGGCACCATCGCCAAGGCCAACAAAGTCGACGTCAAGGACTTGCAACGCTGGAACAAACTGACCGGCAAGAACCTCAAGGTCGGTCAGACCCTGGTGATGCAAGACACCGCCAAGCGCAAATCCGGGCGCGTCAACACCGTGGTCGCGGCGAACAGCAAGGCGAATGGCAAGGTCACCAACAAGACGCAACAGACCCAATACAAGGTCAAGCAAGGCGACTCGCTGTATATGGTCGCCAAACGCTTCAATGTTGAAATGCAGCACCTCAAGCGCTGGAACCCTCGGGTGGGCCAGGCGCTGAAACCGGGGCAGATGCTGACGGTTGCTTCGCCGCATTAAGCGGCTTCGGGCAATGGGGCTTTTTTGTGGCGAGGGAGCTTGCTCCCGCTGGGTAGCGAAGCAACCCCAAAACCTGAAACCCGATGATTTCTGACACCGCGCAGTCAGGTTTACGACTGCTTCGCAGCCGAGCGGGAGCAAGCTCCCTCGCCACAGGTTCTGCAATCCACCGGACCATCACCTCACAATTAACAACGCATTAACCCCCCGTCTTTTTCCTGTCGATACAAGCTGTTACTGTACGGCCCACAAAGCCCAAGCCGCCTGGATCGGATCTCTGACTTGAAGCGTCCCCTCCTCCTGCTCCTGATCAGCCTGGCCTTGAGCTCCCCCGCAAGCGCGACGATCAGCGAAAGCCATGGTTATGCGCAGTTCGGCACGCTCAAGTACCCGGCCAGATTTACCCACTTCGACTGGGTCAACCCGCAAGCGCCCAAGGGCGGTACATTGCGGGTGATGGCGTTTGGCACCTTCGATACGCTCAACCCTTACACATTCAAAGGCTCGAGCCCGGTTTCCACCGCCAATTTCCTGCAGTACGGCATCAACGAACTCAATGAACCGCTGATGGTCGGCACCGGCCAATACGCGCCGTCCGGCGATGAGCCGACTTCCAGTTATGGCCTGATTGCCCAATCGGTGGAATACAGCGAGGACCGCAGCTGGGTGGTGTTCAACCTACGCCCCGAAGCGCGTTTCCAGGATGGCATGCCGATCACCGCTTACGACGTGGCGTTCTCTTACCGTTTGCTGCTCAAGGAAGGTCACCCGCAATACCGCACCAACCTTCAGGAAGTGTCGCGGGTGGATATTCTCAGCCCACGGCGCATCCGTTTCGTCTTCAAGCGCGCCGGCAATCCGCTGCTGATCCTGCGCTTGGGCGAGTTGCCAGTGCTGCCTCAGCATTACTGGGAAGGTCGCGATTTCAAGGCCACCACGTTCGAGCCGCCATTGGGCAGCGGACCGTATCGCATCACCTCGGTAACGCCCGGGCGGCAGATCGTCTTCGAGCGGGTCAAGGATTATTGGGGCAAAGACCTGCCGGTCAATCGCGGCAAGTACAACGTCGATCGCATGGAAGTCGAGTTCTACCGTGACAGCGACGTGGCTTTCGAAGCGTTCAAGGCGGGCGAATTCGACATCTATATCGAACACCAGGCGAAGAACTGGGCCAACGGCTACAACTTCCCGGCCGCGCGCCGAGGCGATGTGATCAAGGCGCAGATACCGCACCAGATCCCGACTCAAAGCCAGGGCCTGTTCATGAACAGCCGGCGACCAACCTTCGCCGAGGCCAAGGTCCGCGAAGCGCTGGGCCTGATGTTCGACTTCGAATGGACCAACCGCACGCTGTTCAGCGGCGCCTACACGCGAGCCCTGAGTTACTACCCCAACAGCGAGTTCTCTGCCACCGGGCTACCGGTCGGTCATGAGTGGCTGCTGCTCAAGCCCTATCGCGATCAGTTGCCCGCCAAGCTGCTCACCGAACCGTTCAGCCTGCCGCGAACCGAAGGCCGCGGCATTCCGCGGGACACCATGCGCAAGGCCCTGGAGCTGCTCGCCGAGGCCGGTTGGAAGCTCAACGGTCAGCGGCTACAGAACACCATTGGCCAACCGTTGCGCTTCGAGATCCTGCTGGTCAACCCGAACCTGGAACGCATCCTTCAGCCTTACGTCGAGAACCTCGCCAGCATCGGCATCGACGCACGGCTGCGCACGGTCGATCGCGCCCAGTACAAACAGCGCCTCGATCAGTTCGATTTCGACATGATCCTGATGACCCTCAACCAGACTCTCAGCCCGGGCCTGGAACAATGGCAGTACTTCCACTCCAGCCAGGTCGGGGTCAAGGGCAGCAAGAATTACGCAGGTATCGCCAACCCGGTGGTCGACCATTTGCTTGAACAACTGCTGGCCGCCCAGACCCGTGATGCACAAGTCGCCGCCGGCAAGGCGCTGGACCGGGTGCTGCTGTGGCAGCACTACATCATTCCCAACTGGTATCTCAATTATCACCGCCTGGCCTACCGCAACCGGTTCGCCTTCGTCACCACGCCGCCCTACACCCTGGGCCTGAGCGCGTGGTGGCTGAAATCTTCGGAGAAAGATCGATGAAACCCCTACGCGCCCTGCTCTTGCAGGCCAGCGGTCTGTTGTTCGCCGGGCTGGCCTTTGCCGCCCCGCAACATGCCTTGACGCTGTACAACGAGCCGCCGAAATACCCGGCCGATTTCAAACATTTCGATTACGTGAACCCCGACGCGCCCAAGGGCGGGATTTTTCGCCAGGCCGGGTTCGGTGGCTTCGACAGCCTCAACCCGTTCATCAACAAAGGCGTGCCGGCCGACGACATCAGCATGATCTACGACACCCTGGCCAAACAGGGTCTGGATGAGCCGCTTACCGAATACGGCCTGATCGCCGGCAAAATCGAAAAAGCCCCGGACAACAGCTGGGTGCGCTTCTACCTGCGTCCCGAAGCACGTTTCCACGACGGTCACCCGGTGCGTGCCGAAGACGTGGTGTTCAGCTTCCAGACCCTGACCAAGGACGGCGCCCCGCTCTACCGCGTCTATTACAGTGACGTGGAGGACGTGGTCGCCGAAGACCCGCTCAAAGTGCTGTTCAAGTTCAAGCACAAAAACAACCGTGAATTGCCGCTGATCCTCGGCCAATTGCCGGTGCTGCCCAAGCATTGGTGGGCCACCCGCGACTTCAGCAAGGGCAACCTGGAACTGCCGCTGGGCAGCGGCCCTTACAAAGTCAGCCAAGTGAAGGCCGGCCGTTCGGTGCGCTATGAACGGGTCAAGGATTACTGGGGCAAGGACCTGCCGGTCAATCGCGGTTTCTACAATTTCGACGTGATGACCACTGACTACTACCGCGACAACACCGTCGCGCTGGAAGCGCTCAAGGCCGGTCAGTTCGACTTCTGGCTGGAATCGGCCGCGAAAAACTGGGCCAAGGCCTACAACATTCCGGCGGTGGCCGAAGGTCGGCTGATCAAGGAAGAAATCCTCAACGGCAACCCAACCGGCATGCAAGGCTTTGTGTTCAACCTGCGCCGCCCGGTGTTTCAGGATGTGCGCGTGCGTCAGGCGCTGACGCTGTTGCTGGACTTCGAATGGACCAACAAACAACTGTTCAACGGCGCCTACGCGCGCACCCGCAGTTACTTTGAAAACTCGGAAATGGCCGCCACTGGCCTGCCGGACGCCAATGAACTGGAAATCTTGAATCCGTTGCGCGGCAAGATTCCCGAGCAAGTGTTCAGCGAGGCGTTCCAGAACCCGGTGACCGACGCCAGCGGCATGATCCGCACCCAGCAGCGCAAAGCCTATCAACTGCTGCAAGAAGCCGGCTGGCGGATCGTCGACGACAAAATGGTCGACGCCACCGGCAAACCGGTGACTATCGAATTCCTGCTGGCCCAGACCGAGTTCGAGCGGGTGCTGTTGCCGTTCAAGCGCAACCTCAGCGACCTGGGCATCGACATGGTGATCCGCCGGGTCGACGTCTCGCAATACATCAATCGCGTGCGCTCCCGTGACTTCGACATGATCGTCGGCAGCTTCCCGCAGTCCAACTCGCCGGGTAACGAACAGCGTGAGTTCTGGATGACCGACGCGGCCGATAAACCCGGCAGCCGCAACTCCATGGGGTTGAAAGACCCGGTGGTGGACCAACTGGTCGAGCAACTGATCAATGCCGATTCGCGGCAAAGCCTGGTGGCTCACGCCCGGGCGCTGGACCGGGTGCTCCAATGGGGCTATTACGTGATCCCCAACTGGCACATCAAGACCTGGCGCGTGGCGTACTGGAACCACATCGGCCACCCGAAGGTTTCGCCCAAATATGACATCGGCATCAACACCTGGTGGGTCAAGCCCAACGCGACATTGCCGATAGAAGTCGAAACCAAATTGCAAGCCGACCCTGCGGGCACGGAGTAATCAGATGCTGGCGTATATTTTTCGGCGACTGCTGCTGATCATCCCGACGCTGTTCGGCATTTTGCTGATCAACTTCGTGATCATCCAGGCCGCCCCCGGCGGGCCTGTGGAACAGATGATCGCCAAGCTCGAAGGCTTCGAAGGCGCCACCAGCCGCATTGCCGGCGGCGGTGCCGAAGTGTCGGTGGCAGGCTCGGCCTATCGCGGTGCACAGGGCCTGGACCCGGCACTGGTCAAGGAAATCGAGCACATGTACGGCTTCGACAAATCGGCGCCAGAACGTTTGTGGATCATGATCAAGAACTACGCCACCCTGGATTTTGGCGACAGTTTCTTCCGTGACGCCAAGGTCATCGACCTGATCAAGGAAAAGCTGCCGGTGTCGATCTCACTGGGGCTGTGGAGCACGCTGATCATGTACCTGGTGTCGATCCCGCTGGGGATCGCCAAGGCGACGCGACACGGCAGCCATTTCGATGTCTGGACCAGTTCGGCGATCATCGTCGGTTACGCAATCCCGGCATTTCTGTTCGCCATCCTGTTAATTGTGGTGTTCGCCGGCGGCAGCTATTTCGACTGGTTTCCACTACGGGGCCTGACCTCGAACAACTTCGACGAACTGAGCACTGGCGGCAAGATCCTTGATTACTTCTGGCACCTGGCGCTGCCGGTGACTGCATTGGTGATCGGCAACTTCGCGACCATGACGCTGCTGACCAAAAACAGCTTCCTCGATGAAATCAACAAGCAATACGTGGTCACCGCCAAGGCCAAGGGCCTGACCCGCCATCGCGTGTTGTACGGCCATGTGTTTCGCAACGCCATGCTGCTGGTGATCGCCGGTTTCCCTTCGGCGTTCATCGGGATCTTCTTCACCGGCTCGTTGCTGGTGGAGGTGATTTTCTCCCTCGATGGCCTCGGCTTGATGAGTTTCGAGGCGGCGATCAACCGCGATTACCCGGTGGTTTTCGGTACGCTGTTCATCTTTACCCTGCTGGGGTTGGTGGTGAAGCTGATCGGCGACCTCACTTACACCTTTGTCGATCCGCGCATCGATTTCGAAAGCCGGGAGCATTGAGATGAACCTGTCCCCTCTCAATCGCCGACGTTTCGAGCTGTTCAAGGCCAACAGGCGTGGCTGGTGGTCGTTGTGGCTGTTCCTGATTCTGTTCGGCGCAAGCCTGGGTGCCGAACTGATCGCCAACGACAAACCGCTGGTGGTGCACTACGACAACGCCTGGTACTTCCCGGCCCTCAAGCGCTACCCGGAAACCGCGTTCGGCGGCGAATTCCCGCTGGAAGCCAACTACAAAAGCCCGTACATCCGCGAACTGCTCAAGGCCAAGGACGCCTGGGTCTTGTGGGCGCCGATCCCCTACAGCTACCAGAGCATCAACTACGACCTGAAAGTCCCGGCCCCTGCACCGCCTTCGGCCGATAACCTGCTGGGCACCGACGATCAGGGCCGCGATGTGCTGGCCCGGGTGATTTACGGCTTCCGGATTTCGGTGCTGTTCGCTTTGACGCTGACCATTCTCAGCTCGATCATCGGCGTGATCGCCGGAGCCTTGCAGGGTTTTTATGGCGGCTGGGTCGACCTGGCCGGGCAGCGTTTTCTGGAGATCTGGTCCGGGCTGCCAGTCCTGTATTTGCTGATCATCCTCGCCAGTTTCGTGCAGCCAAACTTCTGGTGGCTGCTGGGGATCATGCTGCTGTTCTCGTGGATGAGCCTGGTGGACGTGGTGCGCGCCGAGTTCCTGCGCGGCCGGAACCTGGAATACGTGCGCGCGGCCCGGGCGCTGGGCATGCAGAATGGTGCGATCATGTTCCGCCACATCCTGCCCAACGCCATGGTCTCGACCATGACCTTCATGCCGTTCATTCTGACCGGCGCCATCGGCACGCTCACCGCCCTGGATTTCCTCGGCTTCGGCCTGCCGCCGGGCGCGCCGTCCCTGGGTGAACTGGTAGCCCAGGGCAAATCCAATCTGCAAGCGCCGTGGCTGGGTATGAGTGCGTTTGCGGTGCTGGCGTTGATGTTGAGTCTGCTGGTGTTCATCGGCGAGTCCGCTCGCGATGCCTTCGACCCGAGGAAGTGAAATGAATCAGGACAATCTGATCGAAGTGCGCGACCTGGCCGTCGAATTTGTCGTCGGTGAACGCGTGCAGCGGGTGGTCGAGGGCGTCAGCTTCGACATCAAGCGCGGCGAAACCCTGGCGCTGGTGGGCGAAAGCGGCTCCGGCAAATCGGTGACCGCCCACTCGATCCTGCGACTGCTGCCCTACCCGCTGGCCCGGCACCCGTCCGGCACCATCACCTATTCCGACCGGAATCTGCTGGAACTGAAAGAGAAAACCATCCGCCACATCCGCGGCAACCGGATTGCGATGATCTTTCAAGAGCCAATGACCTCGCTCAATCCGCTGCATTCGATCGAGAAGCAGATCAACGAGATACTGGGCATCCACAAGGGCCTGACCGGTAAAGTGGCGACCAAACGCACGCTGGAACTGCTGGAAATGGTTGGCATACCCGAACCACAGAAGCGTCTCAAGGCCCTGCCCCACGAATTGTCCGGCGGCCAGCGCCAGCGGGTCATGATCGCGATGGCCCTGGCCAATGAGCCGGAATTGCTGATCGCCGACGAACCGACCACGGCCCTGGACGTGACCGTTCAACTGAAAATTCTCGAACTGCTCAAGGAATTGCAGGCCCGCCTGGGCATGGCGTTGTTACTGATCAGTCACGATTTGAACCTTGTACGAAGAATTGCGCATCGGGTATGTGTCATGCAGCGCGGTTGCATCGTCGAACAAGCATCGTGCGAAGAATTGTTCCGCGCACCGCAGCATCCGTACACCCGGGAACTGCTCGCAGCGGAGCCCAGCGGCAAACCGGCGAGCAATGTGATTGGCCCGCCGTTACTGCAAGTCGAGGACCTGAAAGTCTGGTTCCCGATCAAGAAAGGCTTGCTGAAAAAGACCGTGGACCATATCAAAGCGGTCGATGGCATCAATTTCAGCCTGCCCCAGGGCCAGACCTTGGGGATTGTGGGAGAAAGCGGTTCTGGCAAGTCGACCCTCGGTCTGGCGATTTTGCGGCTGATCGGTAGTAAAGGCACCATCCGTTTTGAAGGCAAGCAGCTAGACTGCCTGACGCAGAGCGAAGTTCGGCCGCTGCGGCGGGAGATGCAGGTGGTGTTTCAGGACCCTTTCGGCAGCCTGAGCCCACGGATGTGCGTGAGCCAGATCGTCGGCGAAGGCCTGCGGATCCACAAGATGGGCACCGAGGCAGAACAGGAACAAGCGATTATTGCGGCACTCAAGGAGGTAGGTCTGGACCCGGAAACCCGGCACCGCTACCCCCATGAATTTTCCGGTGGGCAACGGCAGAGAATCGCCATTGCCCGGGCATTAGTGCTAAAACCGGCGTTGATTCTGCTGGACGAGCCGACTTCGGCCCTCGACCGCACTGTGCAACGCCAAGTAGTGGAGCTGCTACGTTCACTGCAAACCAAGTACAACCTGACGTATTTGTTTATCAGCCATGACCTGGCTGTCGTCAAAGCGCTGAGCCACCAGCTGATGGTGGTCAAGCATGGCCAAGTGGTCGAACAGGGAGACGCGCAAAGTATCTTTGCCGCCCCCCAACATCCATATACACAGCAGTTGCTGGAAGCCGCTTTTCTGGCACCAGCCACTGCGCAATAAACCTGAAAAGAGGAGCAACACATGGGTTTTCTCGCCGGTAAGCGCGTACTGATCGTCGGTGTCGCCAGCAAGCTGTCCATCGCATCCGGCATCGCTGCCGCCATGCATCGCGAGGGCGCTGAGCTTGCCTTCACTTATCAGAACGACAAACTCAAGGGTCGTGTCGAAGAATTCGCACAAGGCTGGGGCTCGAGCCCTGAGCTGTGCTTCCCGTGCGATGTGGCCAGCGATGAAGAAATCGCCAAGGTCTTCGAAGAGTTGAGCAAGAAGTGGGACGGCCTGGATTGCATCGTGCACTCCGTCGGCTTCGCCCCGGGCGACCAACTGGACGGCGACTTTACCGAAGCCACCACCCGTGAAGGTTTCCGTATCGCTCACGACATCAGCGCCTACAGCTTCGTGGCCCTGGCCAAGGCTGGCCGCGAAATGATGAAAGGCCGCAATGGCAGCCTGCTGACCCTGTCGTACCTGGGCGCCGAGCGCACCATGCCGAACTACAACGTAATGGGCATGGCCAAGGCTTCTTTGGAAGCTGGCGTGCGTTACCTGGCCGGCTCCCTGGGCCCGGATGGCACCCGCGTGAACTGCGTATCGGCTGGCCCGATCCGCACCCTCGCCGCTTCCGGCATCAAGAACTTCCGTAAGATGCTGGCCGCCAACGAAGCGCAAACCCCGCTGCGTCGTAACGTCACCATCGACGAAGTCGGCAACGCCGGCGCCTTCCTGTGCTCGGACCTGGCGTCCGGCATCAGCGGTGAAATCATGTACGTAGACGGCGGCTTCAACACCACCGCCATGGGCAACATCGAAGAGTGATCTTCGGTTAGCCAAAAAAACCCGCCGATTGGCGGGTTTTTTATGCCTGCAATTCCAGGCTTAATGTGGTCAAACATGTGGGAGCGGGCTTGCTCGCGAAAGCGGTACGCCAGTCGACACTTTCTGTATGCCGGGCACCGCCTTCGCGAGCAAGCCCGCTCCCACAGGGGTTAGCGTTTAGTCGTCTATTTTCGTCAAACATCGGGCAAACAACTGCTGGATCGGTTGTGTGCGCTGGCTATAACGCTGCAACAGTACGATCTCCCGGTAGAACGTCAGCTCGCCCAACCGGATAATCCGCACCTTCGCCCCTTGCTCAAGCCACAGCCCCGCCTCGGGCAGCAGCGATACCCCCAATCCGCACTCAACCATTTTCACGATGGCTTCCAGTTCATCCAGTTCCAGCGCGACCTGCACGTCGATCCGCTGCTCGCGTAAAAATCGCGTGATCAAGCGTCCACCGAACGAGTTGCGGTCGTAGCGCACATGAGGATGGTCCGCCAGCAACTGCAGCGGGTCATCGCCTTCAAGGTTGGCTGGCACGACCAGCACGAACGGCTCCTTGCAAATCACCTGTGCCGACAACTCCTTGGGCAATTCGAACGGCGGCTTGATCAGGATCGCCAGGTCCACTTCGCCGGTGTCCACCTGACTCAAGAGATTCAGCGATACGCCCGGCACCAGTTTCGCCTCCAGCAATGGCGCCTGCTGCCGGAGTCGCAATAGCGCGCGCGGCAACAACCCGGTCTGCACGGTGGCCACCGCGCCGATCTTCAATTCGCCACGAAACTCGCCGACGCTATCACTGACGGCCATGCGGCTGAAGGTCTCAAGAATGTCCCGAGCCATCGGCAACGCCCGCTGCCCCGCCGCGTTGAGAATCGCCTGACGTCCGGTGCGATCGAACAAGCGAATGCCCAACGTCTGTTCGAGATTGCGGATCTGCGCGCTGACCGCTGACTGGGTCAGGCCGATGTGCATGCCTGCGGCAGCGAACGTGCCGTGACGTGTCACGGCAATGAAGGTTTTCAGTTCCCGCAGCATATGGCGCCCCAATTGATCGAAATAATTTGATCTCGCTGCAAAAACTATCGTCTTTCAATCAAAAAGCACAGGGCTAAACTCGCTCTCAAAACCCACCCCATCGAGGTACATCCCATGCAACTGGCTCCTTTCCATTTGGCTATCCCTGTTTACGACTTGGCTGCGGCCCGGCGCTTCTATGGTGAAGTGTTCGGACTGGCAGAAGGTCGCTCCAGCGATCATTGGGTAGATTTCAATTTTTTCGGTCATCAACTGGTCATTCACCTTGCCCCGAAAAACGCTTCTCAGGAGGCTGCCCACACCAATGCCGTGGATGGGCATAACGTACCAGTTCCGCACTTTGGCGTAGTGTTGGGAATGGAGGAATGGGAAAACCTGGCCGAGCGCTTGAAGTCTCGGGGCACGCGATTTGTGATCGAGCCGGGGATTCGCTTCCAAGGGCTGGTTGGCGAACAGGCCACGATGTTTCTCTTCGACCCCTGCGGTAATGCGCTGGAGTTCAAGGCATTCAAGAACATCGACCAGTTGTTCGCCAAATGATCGGCCGAGTCCCTGACGCCACCGCACTCAGCGAGGCGGTGGCCAGTGGCGAGACGAGCACTGCCACCATCGCCGAACACTTTCTTGAGTGCATTCAAACGCTGGAGCCGGACATCCAGGCCTTCGTCTCGTTCGATGCCCACCAAGTACGTGCCGCCGCCGCACAATGCCCCGGCCAAGGCGTGCTGGCCGGAGTGCCGGTAGGCATCAAGGACATCTTCGACAGCGCCGACCATCCCACCCAGTTTTTTTCACCCATCTACGCCGGCCATCAGCCGTCCCGGGACGCTCATGTGGTGACACTGCTGCGCCAGGCCGGCGCACTGATCATGGGCAAGACCCACACCACCGAGTTTGCGTACATGCACACCGGTCCCACCCGCAACCCCCACAATCTCGCCCGCACGCCGGGCAGCTCCAGTGCAGGCTCGGCGGCCGGCATGGCCGCGGGCTTCTTTGCCTTGGCGCTAGGCACCCAGACCGCTGGCTCGCTGCTCAAGCCAGCATCCTACTGCGGTCTCTTCGCCTTCAAGCCGTCATTGGGGCTGGTGTCGCTGGAAGGCGTAAAGCCGCTGGCACCCAGCTTCGACACCGTGGGTTGGTATGGACGATCGGTGCGCGACCTGCAGCTCGTGGCAAGCGTGTTGATTCCCGGGTTCGTGGCCACTGGCGTGGAACGGCGTCCGCTGCACCTGGGTTTGTGCCGCACCTCACGTTGGGATCAGGTGGAACCCGAGGTGGCTAACGCGCTGGAGCAGGCGCTGGATCAGTTGCGCAGCATCGGCCATCACGTCAGCGAAGTGCAGTTGCCGGATGAGTTTTCTGGCGTGTTCGATGATCATCAATTGATCAACGATTGCGAAGGAGCCCGCTCGCTGATGAAGGAATTTCAACAACACCGCACACAATTGAGCCCTTCGACATTGGCAATGTTTGAACGAGCGGCGGCGACAACCTGGGAACAGGAGTCCGCCGCCAAACACCGGCTGGCAGTCCTCGCGCCGCAACTGAACGAGCGTTGCCAACCCTTCGACGCCATGCTCGGCGCCTCCTGCGGGATGGTCGCGCCGGTGGGCCTGGAAAGCACCGGGCCGTCGGACTTCATCAAGTTCTGGGGGGCGTTCGGCTGGCCGCAGGTGAATATCCCGCTGCCTCGCGCTGACGCGCAATTACCGATCGGACTGCAGATGATCGGGCGGTTCAGGCGCGATGGCGAGTTATTGCGGGCGGCATCCCGGGTTGCAGCTGATTTGCAAGGCAACACTCAAAAACCGACCGGGCGCTGATGACGAATCTCATCGAGCGCCTGCATCAGGCCATCGACTGTTTTGTGATGGTCGGGATCGAATTCGATTTGCGCGACACTGAAACGAATGTCATAGCCACGATGCACCGTGGCATTGCGTTCATCGAGTATTTCTTCGAGTCGTGCTCTGACCGCGCCAATCTCCACCGAGCTGGCGCCGGTCAACAAGGCGGCGAATTCATCGCTGCCCAGCCGGCCGATGACATCGCTTTCACGAAAGGCGATGCGCAGCACATCGGCAAAGGTTTTCAGGGCGTTGTCGCCCTCGGCGCGACCGTACAGCTGATTGATGTGCTTGAAGTGATCAAGGTCGAAAAACAATAGCGTCGCGGGTATGCCCAACTCCTGGCAGGCCTCCAGCCCTAACCGAGCCAAAGCCTCGAAGCCATGACGATTGGAGAGCAGCGTCAATTCATCCATGCTCGCCATCTGCACGCCCGTCAGTTCTTGCTCGGCCTTTCGCGCCAGATCGCGCAATACATCGCGATCCTGCGCGGCGCTGTCGAGGATGTTCGGTGCACGCAAGGCATCTGCGCCAGCGCCTTTGAACGGTTTGCCTGGGGTTAACATCATTCACTCCTTTGATGGGGGTATAAACGTTAGAGTCGTTCACCCCCGGTATGACTCCCAATAAACGCGCCGCTGGTCAGCTACCGGCCACCGGACACGGTCCGCCAGCATCGGCCCAGAGTTTGAACTGGGTAACAAAGGTATCGTGGGGCACCGGCACTGGCGCCCGCCCCTCACCTGGATTCCAACCCCAAAGCACTAGCTTGTCGTCGCTGACGTGCTTGATCAGCGCCGCAAAATCACGATCGCCATTGCTGGAGCGGTCTTTGATCATCGCGCACAACTTGTCGGCCGGCAGGCCAATCCAGGCCATTTTGTGCGCGGCCGGCGGCAGGCTCCAATGCGGTGCGCCGGGTGGCGTGTTGGGGCCATAACTGGCCGGCGGATTGCTTTCGGCATGACAGGTAGCACATGGCAAACCGGCCGAGCCCTTGCCGTCCAGGCCGCGAACCACATTCATTGCGTGAGGAACACCGGCGTCGAACTGCAACGGTGAATCGCCCGGAATATGGCAGTTCTGACAACGGGGGCTCTGGAACACTTTCTGCACGGTGTCGAACGCCTTTACCGCCTCTTTATCATCAGCGAACAGGTCCGAGGCATAACCACCCAAGCCGATCAGCATCACCGTGCCAAGAAATGCATGTCGTCTCATCTCACACCCCCGACAGTTGCAGCGGCAGTTCCCGCAGACGCTGTCCGGTCAGGGCAAACACCGCGTTCGCCACGGCCGGCGCCACCGGAGGCACACCCACTTCGCCGATACCGCCCGGTTTGTCGCTGCTGGGGACGATATGCACTTCGACCACCGGCATCTCATTCAGACGCAAGACCTGATAGTCGTGATAATTGGACTGCTCGACCTGACCGTTCTTGAACGTCAGTTTGCTGTGCAAGGTAAATCCGAGGCCGAAGGTAATGCCCGATTCCATCTGCGCGGCGATACCCTGCGGATTGACCGCAATGCCGCAATCCACCGCACACACCACCCGGTGCACGCGAATCGCCAGATTCTCCTGCGACACCTCCGCCACCTGGGCGACGTAACTGCCAAAGGACTCATGCACCGCCACGCCCAATGCGTGACCATCCGGCAAGGGGGCTTTCCAGTTGGCTTTCTCCACCGCCAGATTCAGCACGCCCAGATGCCGCGGATGCGCCTTGAGCAAGGCGCGTCGGTATTCCACAGGGTCCTTGCCGGCCGCGTCTGCCAGTTCATCGATCAACGACTCCATGACGAAGGCCGTATGCGTGTGCCCCACCGACCGTAGCCACAGCACGCTGATGCCGGTTTGTGGTGAGTGCAGATCGACCTGATGGTTGGCCAGTCCCACAAGATAAGGACTGTCGGCCACGCCTTCGACGGAGGTTTTGTCGATGCCATCCTTGACCATGGTCGCCGCGAACGAGGTGCCCGTCAGAATCGACTGCCCGACCAGCACATGCTTCCAGGCCATTGGCATGCCGTCGGTACCCAGGCCGATGCGCGCTTGATGCAGGAACGCTGAGCGGTAATAACCGCCGCGAATGTCATCTTCTCGGGCCCAGACGGTTTTCACCGGCACGCCCGCCGCTTTGGCGACGTACACGGCTTCGCTGACAAAATCCGAGGTCGGATTGGCCCGACGCCCGAAGCCACCGCCTAGGAATTGGGTGTGGATCTCGACCTGTTCGGGTTTGAGCCCGGTGATCTTCCCCGCGATCATCTGATCCAGCGTCTGAAACTGAGTGCCGGTCCAGATTTCGCATTTGTCCTTGGAGATTTTCACTGTGCAATTGAGTGGTTCCATTGGCGCGTGGGCCAGGTACGGCACGCTGTATTCTGCTTCAATCATCTTCGCCGCTTTGCCTAGCGTCGCCGTCGCATCCCCGGCCTGACTGGCGGAAGTGCCAGGGGTGGCGGCGAGTTTACGGAAGCTTTCCAGTAGTTTCTGACTGTCGAGCCCGGCGTTCGGCCCCAGGTCCCATTCGACCTTCAGTGCATCACGCCCCAGCTTCGCCGCCCAATAATGATCGGCAATCACTGCGACACCCGTGGGCACCTGCACCACTTTGTGCACGCCCGGCACTGCCAATGCCTCGGCGCCTTCGAAGGATTTGACGCTGCCACCGAACACCGGTGGACGTGCAACCATCGCCGTCATCAGCCCATCGAATTGCACGTCCATGCCGAACCTGGCTTGCCCGGTGATTTTCTCCGGGGTGTCGAGGCGCTGGGTGGGTTTGCCGATTATCTTCCAGTCTTTTGCCTCTTTGAGCTTGATCGTGGCCGGGTCCGGCACCGGTAACTTGCCGGCGTCATCTGCCAGTTCGCCGTAAGTGGCGCGTTTGTCGCCGGCCATGACCACACCCGAATCGGTGCGAATCTGCGAGGGCGCCACGTCAAATCGCTTGGCCGCCGCCTCGATCAGCATCAAACGCGCCGCCGCTCCGGCCTGGCGATAGCGGTCGAACTCCATCCAGGTCGACGTCGAACCGCCGGTAATCTGCATCCCGCCGAATCCCGGCAGGCCATAATCGGCCGCCGAGGCCGGCGCATGTTCGACACGGATTTTCGACCAGTCGGCGTCCAGCTCTTCGGCGATCAACATGGTCAGGCCGGTCCAGATGCCCTGGCCCATTTCCGAATGGCCGAGCAGCACGGTGATGCTGTTGTCGTTGCCAATGCGTAAAAAGGCATTGGGGGCGAAGACGTTTCCTTGATTCTCGGCGCCGAGGGCAAAACGATTGGCACCGGGGATGACAAACGCCACCACCAGACCGCCACCCAGCACTGCGCTGCCCTTCAGAAAACTGCGACGCGAAACAGGATCGATGTAGTCCATGACTCAGACTCCCTTCGACGTGGCATCAACCGATTTCGGCGGCGCGTTTGACCGCTGCACGGATTCTTGGATAGGTACCGCAGCGGCAAATATTGCCGGACAGCGCCTGGTCGATATCGCTATCAGTGGGCTTGGGGATCTTCGCCAGCAGCGCTGCCGCTGACATGATCTGCCCCGACTGGCAATAACCGCATTGAACCACATCGAGTTCAGCCCAGGCTCGCTGGACCGGGTGCGAGCCATCGGCGGACAAGCCTTCGATGGTGAGAATTTTCTGCCCGTGGGCCACCGCCGTGGCAGGGGTGATGCAAGAGCGCAGCGGCGCGCCGTCGACGTGTACGGTGCAAGCGCCACACTGGGCCATGCCGCAACCGAATTTGGTGCCCGTCAGGTGCGCGACATCACGCAGTACCCAGAGCAGCGGCATGTCCGCGGGGACATTCAGTTCCTGGTCCTTGCCATTGATGTTAAGGGTCAGCATGCGGGTTTCCTCAGACTCACGGTGTTCTGAAGGGGCGCCTCGTGGCGAGGGAGCTTGCCCCCGTTCGGCTGCGAAGCAGTCGCAAATCCAGCGCATACCGGTGTGCTTGGCAGAACGAGATTACAGGTTTTAGGACAGCTTCGCAGTCCAACGGGGGCAAGCCCCCTCGCCACAAGCTTCGCTCCTACAAGGTCGGCGGGTTACGCGCGTCCTGGTTATCCCTACAGCTAAGCGCAATTTGCTCCGCAAGCCAGGTTCGTCGACCACCGGTCACCCCGTCCCGTAGCAGCTGCCGAGCTGCTACGGACTTGTCGATCTACGGCGCCACCGGTCGACCGCGGACTGACTACGCTGATAATCCAGCGTGTTCAACCTGCCGAGGACAACCGCCATGCAACGCTTTCCCAAACTCACCCCCTGCCTGTGGTTCGACGACCAGGCTGAAACGGCGGCGAAGTTTTATTGCTCGATCTTCGATCATTCGAAAATCACCGCCATCACCCATTACGGCAAGGCCGGACAGGAAATCCATGGCCGTCCGGAAGGTTCGGTGATGACCGTCAGTTTCGAGCTCGATGGCCATGCCTTCACCGGGCTCAATGGCGGACCGGTGTTCACCTTCAACGAAGCAGTGTCGTTCCAGGTCAACTGCCAGAACCAGGAGGAAGTCGACCACTTCTGGGGCAACCTGTCGGCCGGTGGCCCTGTGCAAGCGCAGCAATGCGGCTGGCTCAAGGACAAATTCGGTGTGTCGTGGCAGATTGTGCCGGTGGCGCTGATGCACATGATGCAAGACCCCGACACGGCAAAATCCCAGCGAGCCATGCAAGCGATGTTGCAGATGAAAAAGCTCGATATCGCTGAACTGGAGCGAGCCTTTGCCGGCCAGAGCTAATACACTCGGGCCCAGGCCTGCCGAGGATACCTAGATGAAGCACTCCGTCACCAAAGATGCAGATAAAGCTCCGCGCTTCTGGCGTGACGACGCCCTGCCCTTCATCGAAGCCCGCTCCATCGCCGACGGTCGCGAGGTCTGCTACAGCCGGCATTCCCACGCGCATTTTTCTATCGGGGCGATCACCGCCGGGCGCAGCATCTATATCCACGAGCAATCGAAGTTTCAGGTCAGTGCCGGCACGGTGGTGCTGATGAATCCCGGCGATGTGCATGCCTGCAATCCGATCGACGACCAGCCGTGGTCGTACCTGATGCTATACGTCGAGACGCCCTGGCTGACCGATTTGCAACATCAACTCGGCTTCAGCCAGGATTCGGCGTTTCGCCGGTTTTCCATCACTCACAATCGCGACGTCGAGCTGTTTGCTGGTCTGAAGAATTTGTATGAGGTGTTGATTGACCCGCAGCAAGACGTGCTGCGCAAGCACAGCGTGGCGGTGGAGTTTTTCACCGACGTGCAACAGCGGCTCAACCCCGCCGAGCAACCGCTGCGCGAACCCAATTTCAAGCTGGAGCGGGCCGCCGACTATATCCGCGACAACTGCACGCACATGCTCAAGCTCGAGGATATTTGCGAGGCGGCGCAACTGTCGCCGTCGTACCTGATCCGCGCCTTCAAGCAGCATTACGGCATGACGCCCCATGCGTTTCTGATCAACCGGCGCATCCAGTTCGCGCAGGAACAACTGCGTAACGGCAAGTTGATCGCCGATGTGGCGCTGGAAGCCGGGTTTGCCGACCAGGCGCATTTTCAGCGCGCGTTCAAACAGCATCTGGCGGCGACACCGGGGCAGTATCGCGGTTGATGCCGAAACACCCACTTCTGTGGCGAGGGAGCTTGCTCCCGCTCGACTGCGCAGCAGTCGCCCGGATTTGGGGCCGCTTCGCAGCCCAGCGGGAGCAAGCTCCCTCGCCACAGAAGCACTCTGACCACAGCAGCGGGATTGACTCAAGGCAATACCAGGTAAACCGCACTCACCGCCAGCAACAACGCCATGACCCGATTGAACAGGCGCATCCCCGCCGGATTGCTCAGGTAGCCGCGCAAAAACGTCCCGGCATACGCCCAGCAACCGACCGACACATAGCAGATCACCAGGTAAATCGCGGCGAACTGCCAAACCAGCCGCGCCTCGCCGTCGGCGACAAACGCGCCCATCCCCGCCACGCAGGCCAGCCAGGCTTTCGGATTGAGCCACTGCATCACCGCGCCGTACAACATCGATGGTGCCCGCCCCGACTCTTGCGCATCGAGACGTCCGTCATCGGTTGCCAGTTTCCAGGCCATGAACAACAGGAATGCCACGCCGGCCACTTGCACCACCCGGGTCATGAACGGCCACAGTTTTAGCACTTCATGCAAACCCAATCCCATCAACACCAACAACAGCACGAACCCCAAGGTCGCCCCGGCCACATGGCGCTGGCTGGCCCGGAAGCCGAACCGCGCTCCGGCACTCAACGCCACAATGTTCACCGGCCCTGGAGTTATCGACGCCGCCAACGCAAACGCCGCCATCGAAACAATAAGACTCATTGCACACCTGCTTCAAAGAAAGGAACAAGGCGCTCACGGTAACCGCCACTCCCCACACGGTATTGAATAAAACTGCCCTTTCGATCAATTCGAAGAGAAGTTTCTGCAACTTCAAATCGTCATCCACCTTAACAACTTGAAATCAAACTAAAGAACAAAAACAGGATAACTATATATAGTTGCTGTGCTCCCGAGAGCAACTTCAGATACAACCAACCACCAACACCCAAGGATGGATAAAACATGAATGCTTCTTTGAATCTTTTCGACACACAACCAGTTTCCACTGATAAAACGGAACGCAAGTCGATTATCGATACACTAACGACCGCCCTCAAAAAAAGAGAGTCCTCACGCATATTTTATGAACGACGATCAATTAGCGTAGCGTCGCTACTCGTCCAAACGACCAGAAACAGCAGTTTTGATAACGCCCAGCAATTGGCAAAATCTTTATTGCTCCGTTTGATCAAACGCCCTGAATATCAGGAATTGATCGAAGAGCACGGAATTACCGACGATCATTGGACGCTGGTCGATGACACAGGAGGCGTTTATCAGGCTTACGAAAATCAGGAGCCCATCGGAAACTCCATCGAACGCATCAACTTGGGCGCTAAAGTCAATGCCATTGAAGCTTTGAAGGCGGATGTAGCGCTTCTCTCCAAGGCCGCAGTACTTTCGGGGGGAATCGTATCGTCGGACGAGCGTATCCCGTTGCATAACTGGCTACGTTTTCAGCAATTGACTCTGCCAGAAACCGTCGATGACGTTAAAAACCTGATTGCACTTCTTAGTCTGTCACTACCCGAGCCCCCACAGCATGCAAACTATTGGGGTATTTCAGCCGATGCCCATGAACCGTCGCTGGCAATCACCGAAGCTCAGCAACCGATTGTTCAACAGGAAATCTCCAGACTGAAGAAACACCAGTCGCGCACCGATGCATTGATTAATCTTCTGACCGAAGCCATGCCGAAAAAAACAACCGAGACTTTCTTACGAGAGTTTCCGCACTGGAGTTGGACACTGCTGATTGAAACGGCCGAGGTCAAAGCGTTCGCCGATTCCTGCCAGAGGGCCTTGAGCCCGCAGAACGCAGACAAACCCCTGTCCACCGAAGAGCGCAGCCGGTTGTTGGTTGCCGCCATCATGCTGGACTTCGGTCTTGGGGACGAACAACAGCAAAACTCGTTCCGTTTAGAGCACCTTTATCATCCTCGCCATGTGCAATCGAACACCTACACGGTGCGCAGAGCGCTGACCGATCATCTCACCCGGACATTGATCGTCAAGGAGCCGGCCGTCCCACTGGCTATGAACCTGATCCTCGCGGGGCTGGCCCCCGAGTTTCTGGTTGACTCCCCTGTGGCATTGCAAATGGGCTCTCAAGGTTGGGTCATGTTGCGCAAGTCGGTTTTGATTGCCGAAAGCATTGCACCGGGCCTGTCCCGAAGCATGTCTTATGAGACGCTGCTGGAACTGGGCGCCATCACCCCCACCAGCTCCGAACAACAGACCTTGCATGATTTGATCACGCTGAAATGCGTCATGGAATGGGCCAGGGTCAATGCTTCGGACAGCGAGGCGCCTGATGAAGTAACGGTAGAGGTGTTCGCGCAACAGGCAATTGCTCAATATAAAACTCACATTGACGAAATTGCCGAGGCCCTGCGCGCTATTACTGCGTCCCCGGTCAGTCGCCGGAAACTGGCGAAAACTGAATTGCTCGATAACGGTATAAAACCGACAAAGGTGCTGTATCGGGAGTTCGGACGACACGGCTACATCGGTGAATCGATTCTTGATTTGTACCTGGCAGGCACGTTATCGACGAAGTTATACGATAAAAAAAGCGGTAACAGCATCTATAAAGACGACCCTGATCTACTCACTCTGGATCCCGTCAATACGCTCTATGCCGAGCAGGTAAAACAACAGCACGCCCACTACCGCTCCGGCATCAATACAATCGTCCGCCTGGCCCTGTCACGTCTTCCAGAGAAAGACCGGATAGCCATTGAATGTGGCCAACTGGCACTCTATTACGTGCGTAACTCACAACCCATTGCTTTCAGCGGTGGTATCAGTCCACGCAGAACATCGAATACCGGACAATTTGGCATCGTCATGCTGTGTCGGTTTCTCGGAGAAACCCGCTGCTACGAGGTTTTTCCGTTACAGGGCGTTTGTCTCGAAAACCCGGCATTGGCTCAAGCCTATATTCAAGGCGCCACCCTGGATGACAATGAACTCTGGTTCAGCCGATCCCCGAACGGCGATAACGACAACTTCAAGGCGCTGACCTTTACCGCGCCCATTACGGCAGATTTTTGGCCTTACTTCAAAGGCATCGCCCCTGAGACTCAAACAAAGAGCCGCTATGTTGGTGTTCTGCTGGATCGCTTTGCAATGCTTGATTCAAGCCACCAAGCAGTTCCGCCAAGCCGCACTCCCCTGGAAAGCTTCAACGCCGAACGTTCGAAAAACATTGGTGAACTGATCGCACGCCATAACCCGCCGATGAGTTACGAGCATTTTTACGCGACGGGTTACGACAAGACAGAAATCGAACAAAAACAAGAAGACTTCGACAACATTGTCGAGACGATCCTCAACGTGATTATTCCGTTCAAAGGCTGTATCGAAGGGCTCAGTTCAGGTGATCCGGACCGGCGTAGCGGGGCCTTGTTCAGTTGTGTCATGGACGCCACCGCCATACTGTTCGTCTTCGCAGGCGCAGCAGGTGCGTTTGCCAAAGCCGCCGCGAGCAGCGCGAAACTGCTGGAATTAAGCAAAGTCGGTACACGCTTTCTGTTGTCGGTATTCAACCCCCTCGACGGCGTTCCGCAACTGGCTTATGGCGGCGTCAAGCTGATCGGCAAAGGAGTGCTTAAACTCAGCCAGTACGGACATTCCGTGACCCGTCTGGGCGCTGGGCAACTGCGCCAACTCACGTCCGCCAGCGGCTCTTATGATTTGATCAAGGCATTGAACAAACTCGACGCAGCCACAGAAGTTCGAATGACGTTGCCGACGGTGGCTCATGGTCGTGCGTTGTTCAAGGACGATACCATTGAAACCGTCGAACACATTGTGAGCCGACTGAGCGCAAAGAACATTCCCTTGCCCAATGGTTCTTCCCCTGTCGAATTGCAGCACCTGTTTAACAATGCCGTCCGGGAAACGACACTCCAACACAAGCAAATAAAAGACCTGGGCGAGCTGATCGGTCAATCGTCGGCGGACGATCTTATTACCAAGATTATCAAGGACAAAGCCATACGCTATGTCGATTCGCGTTTCACCATCGGAGCGCAGGACTTATCCGATATATTGGACGCAGTTGCGCAGGTCGAAACGAAAAAAGTCAGCTATTTGAAGACTTATCAGCAAAACGTACTGAAACAGGATCTGGGCAAGGCGCCTTACAGCGATGTCATGCCGGAAGCCGCCTTCAACACCCATGGCTATACCGACAATGCACAGAGAGCAGCCGCCTGGATGGTGAACGGTGCGACATCTCAGGCAAACGAGTTCGACGATATTCTTGCAGTACTGCGTGAGTATGCAGGCAACAATAAATCCTTGACCGACCCGGCCGTCATCAGAGAAGTACACAGGCGGGTTACGTCTGCCGCCGCTGGCTACGATCGCTTGATCGCGTTGGACGCTAAGTATGGAAGCAGCATTAGCGGTTTTGCCTTGATGGAACAGCATCTGAAAACGCTGGATATCGCCCATAAGCACTTTGACAAACACTTGCTCGCAACCATCGTGGGCTTCCAGGGTTTCGGCGACGGTAACGGTCGCGCCGCCAGCGCGATGTACGCCATCAGCCAATTGCGGCGCGATCGCTTCACGCCAATGCCAAAACATGTGTTCAATTTGCTGAGTGGCATGGCCTGACAGTATCACCTGATGCCAAACCCACCTACGCCTCGCTTGGCGGGGCGCACAAAAAAAAGATACGCAACATAGCGAGCCTATACTTCAAGAGTCGGCACACGCGATGTGACAGGCAATCGTAATATATGGGATGGCGCATCGAGTGATCATTCATGCAGGCCACAGCCTGCCTTCATCGTAGGGAGGAGAAGAATCATGGCCCGTAAATACATCGACTGTCGCGAGTTTCCAAGCGACTCCAAATGCTCGGTTGCTCTGTGCGCAGACTCTGAAAACGAACTGCTCGAGGCCGCCGCTCAGCATGCGGTCAGCGTTCACAAACACACCGATTCACCAGAACTGCGTGCGCAATTGAAGACGATGTTTCACGACGGTACTCCGCCTGTTGAAGCACCGCGCACCGCTTGAAAAGCAGCATAAAAGGGACAGGCCACGATTTTAGGCATATGCCGGAAAATCGTAGTCCGTCCCTTTTTTTCAGTCCAAATTGATCGCCTGCTCCCCGTCAGCACATAGAAAAGTGGCCGATGGTCGTTGCACTTCGCTCGGCGCCAGCCTTTGGCTAAGCTGAATTTGGAGCGAACTGAAATAACGGCCATCAAGGGACATGGATTGGCATCAAGACGGTAACTCCCAAAGGAGACAACCATGTATGCGGTTATAAGAACCTACCTGGGTGCTGGAGCAAAGCAGCTTTTCGAACTTTTAGAGGAGCGCAAGGCCGACGTCGAAACTACCCTGCGGACAGTGCCTGGCCTGGTAAGTTACACACTGCTGAATACGGGTGATGGCGGTACGGCGGTGACTGTTTGCACGGACAAGGCCGGCAGCGATGCGAGCTTGAAAGTCGCGCGCGACTGGATTCAGAAAAATGCCTCGCATATCCATGCGAACCCGCCAATCGTGACGGAAGGTCCGGTCATCGTGCAGATCAAATAGCACGCCTTTCCAGTCGATCTAAAATTGAAAGGACAGGCTGCGATTCAAGGCAAATGCCGGGCAATTGTGGTCTGTCCCTGTCATCCAGAAAATGGCGAAACGGGCCTGACCTTTACCCGTGAGACGGCCCTTTCAGTTCGACCTGATTGCCGTCCGGATCGAAGCAATAAATCGACAGCCCGCGGCCTTCGGCACCGAAACGCACGACGGCTTTCTCAGGTGTCAGACCGAAGGACTGCAAGTGACTGACCAACGCTTCCTCCTCGAACGGTTCGATGCGCAGGCAGAAGTGATCGACGTTGCGCCGTTCGTGACCAGCGGCAGCACCGCCCTTGCGGCCGAGTTCGCCCTGGATGTCGACGAGGTCGATCATCGAGGTGCCCGCACGCAAATGCACCATGCCCAGATCGTCACGGCGCTTGACCAGTTCGGCGCCGAGTACCTCGCCGTAAAAAGTGATGCTTCGCTCGAGATCCTTCACGCGCAGGACGATGTGATCGATGTGTTTGATCGTGAACGGTTGCATAGGATGATTCCTGAAAATAACGTTTACAGGATTATCGGTGACCCGATGACTGTAGCTCAGGACCACAAAAATTCACTGTCGATTTTCCGGTGGAGGCACCGGGTGACACGGCCTATGCTCAGCCCATGAACCTACAAAACGCTGTACTTCCGCCCCACGCCGAGATGGTTCGCGCCATGCTCGAACGCGACACCGCCTATGAAGGGGTGTTCTTTACCGCGGTCAAAACCACTGGCATTTTCTGCCGCCCTGGCTGCACGGCGCGCAAACCGAAGCCGGAAAACGTTGAGTTTTTCGCTCATGCCGATGAGGCGATGTCGGCAGGCTATCGTGCCTGCCTGCGTTGCAAGCCGCTGGACGCCGCCGCCATCGCGCCGGACTGGGTGCAGCGGTTGCTCAAATTCGTCGACGCCGACCCTGACCTGCGCTGGACCGATGCCCAGTTGCTGGCCGAGGGCATCGAGCCGCTGAAACTGCGTCGCTGGTTCAAGCAGCATTTCGGCATGACTTTTCACGCCTGGCTGCGCAGCCGGCGCCTGGGCATTGCCCTCGGCGGCATCAAACAAGGCGAATCCATCGACAACGCTGCGTTCGACTCCGGCTACGAATCCCTGAGCGGTTTTCGCGATGCGTTTCAAAAATCGTTCCATATCACACCCGGCCGCGCTGCCCATAGCGAGCCGCTGCTGTTCACTCGACTGACCACGCCGCTGGGGCCAATGATCGCCATGGCCGAACAGCGTGGGCTGGTGCTGCTGGAGTTTCTCGATCGACCGGCATTGACCAAGGAAATCGAAGAGCTGCAGAACCGTTATGGCTACGCCGTGGCACCTGGTCACAACGGGCATTTGCAGCAGCTCGAAGAAGAACTGGCGCAATACTTCGCTGGCAAACGGACCACATTCAACGTGCCATTGCACCTGCCCGGCAGCGCTTTCGCCCGACAGGTGTGGGCCGAGCTGATGAAGATTCCGTACGGCAAGACCACGACCTATGGCGCCATCGCCGCGCAACTGGGCAACCCCGGCGCCAGTCGCGCCGTGGGCCTGGCCAACGGACAAAACCGCCTGGCGATAATCCTGCCCTGTCACCGGGTGATCGGTGCAGACGGCTCGTTGACCGGCTATGGTGGAGGACAGCCACGCAAGGCGTTTCTGCTCAGGCTGGAAAGCGCCGCGGTGCAAATCACCGAACAACTCGCGTTCTGATCACGCCGCCATTCTTCAGGATGCTCCATGCCCGATACCTACTCACTGGCCAGCGAATTTCTCTCGGCCCTCGATGCTGACTGGCAACGCCACGTCAATGCCATCGGCCCCTGCCTGCATCAGCCCCATGCGGCCCGCGACCCCTACGAGTCGCTGGTGCGGGCGATTGCCTATCAGCAACTGCATGCCAAGGCTGGCGATGCGATTGTTGGCCGGCTGCGGGCGTTGTTTCCGGCGAGCACCTTCCCAAGGCCTGAGCAGATTCTGGCGACAGACTTCGAGCAGATGCGTGGTTGCGGGTTTTCCGCCAGCAAGATCGCGACCATTCAGGGCATCGCTCAGGCAGCTCTGGACGGCGTGGTGCCGGATTACGCAACGGCCCTGGCCATGGACGATGAAGCCTTGATCGAGCGCTTGATCACCTTGCGCGGGGTGGGTCGCTGGACCGTGGAAATGCTGCTGATCTACAGCCTGGAGCGGCCGGACATTTTACCGGCCGATGACTTTGGCGTGCGCGAGGGTTATCGGCGGCTGAAGGGGCTGGAGGTGCAGCCGACTCGTAAGCAGATGATCGACATCGGGTTGGCGTGGAGTCCATATCGGACGGTGGCGGCGTGGTATTTGTGGCGGGTGCCCGGCCGGTAGACCGCGTTATCGTTCTTCGCGAGCAAGCCCGCTCCCACATTAGATTTTCAGTGAACGCAGATTTTGTGTACGAAAACGATCAAGTGTGGGAGTGGGCTTGCTCGCGAAGAGGCCCACACATCCAGCATAAATCCAAGGCCAGGAATGCGGACAGTCCAGGCTGTCTAGACCCGTCGGAGGTTTCCATGCAACTCGAAGGCTCCTGCCATTGTGGCGCGGTATCGTTCAGCCTGACCAGCGCCCACCCCTACCCTTATCAACGCTGCTATTGCTCGATCTGTCGCAAGACCCAGGGCGGTGGCGGTTATGCGATCAACATCGCTGGCGATGCCGCCAGCCTGAAAGTACGCGGCCGTAAACACATCTCGATATACCATGCGCGGCTCAAGGAAAAAGGTGACAAACGCGCCCACCGCAGCACCGCAGAGCGGCATTTCTGTTCCGTTTGCGGCTCGGGATTATGGGTGTTCAGTCCTGAATGGCCGGATCTTGTTCACCCATTCGCCTCGGTCATCGACACGGCGCTGCCGGCGCCACCCGAGAACACGCACGTGATGCTCGGTTCGAAAGCGTCATGGGTAGAAGTCCAGATGCAGCCCGCTGATCGACGGTGCGACAGGTGGCCTGAAGAGTCCATCGCCCAGTGGCATGAGCGTCTGGGTTTGAGCCGCTAAAGCCGGATCAAAAGATCGCAGCCTGCGGCAGCTCCTACGCCGACCGTGTATATACCCCGGTTCTACAGGAGCTGCCGCAGGCTGCGATCTTTTGATCTCATGCCGCGACCGGCACACCACTGTGAAAGCGAAACTCCACATCCGGCGACTCGATCAGCGCCTGCTCGGCGTCACGAACCTTGTCGATCACCTGGGCAATATCCTTGGCGTCACCGTACTGATAGGCCAGTCTCAGGTAACCCTGGAAATGTCGGGCCTCGCTTTTCAGCAAACCGAAGTAGAACTTGCCCAGTTCGTCATCCAGATGCGGCACCAGCGCCTCGAAACGCTCGCAGCTACGGGCTTCGATGAAGGCGCCGACCACCAGCGTGTCCACCAGCTTCACCGGTTCGTGGCTGCGCACCACTTTGCGCAGCCCCGAGGCGTAACGCCCGGCAGACAACTGACGTAGTTCGATCTTGCGCTTTTTCATCAGGCGCATGACCTGTTCGTGGTGCACCAGCTCTTCCCGGGCCAGACGCGACATCAGGTTGATCAGATCGACATGGGAGTGGTATTTGGCAATCAGGCTCAACGCCGTGCTGGCCGCCTTGAATTCGCAGTTTTTATGGTCGATCAGCAAGGTTTCCTGATCGGCCAACGCGGCCTGGATCCAGCCATCAGGCGTGCGGCAGCCGAGGAACTCGTGAATTTCGGGAAGGATCATGGGGCTCACGGATAAAAGGTACAAAACGAAGGGCGCCGATTATACCGGCCTGCCGACAGACCACCAGACGCCAACCGTTGATATGCATCAAGTCGCCGAATGCCGGCCAGCAACTATAGTTGTCCAACGCAGTGTTTTTTATCTTCATGGAGATCCCGATCATGCAAGCCATTCGCAGCATCCTGGTGGTCATCGAACCCGAACACTCGGAAAGCCTGGCGCTTAAACGGGCCAAATTGATCGCTGGCGTGACCCAGGCCCATCTGCACCTGCTGGTCTGCGATAAAAAGCATGATCACGCTGGCATGCTTGGCGTGCTCAAGGCTGCGCTGGTGGCGGACGGTTATAGCGTCACCACCGAACAGGCCTGGAACGAAAGCCTGCATGAAACCATCGTCGATGTGCAGCAAGCCGAAGGCTGCGGGCTGGTGGTCAAGCAGCATTTCCCGGACAGCCCGCTGAAAAAAGCCCTGTTGACCCCGGCTGACTGGAAACTGCTGCGCTACTGCCCTACTCCGGTGCTGCTGGTGAAAACGGCCAAACCCTGGACCGGCGGCGTGATCCTGGCAGCCATCGATGTCGGCAACATCGACGGCGAACACCGTACCTTGCATGCCAGCATCATTGATCATGGCTACGACATTTCCAGCCTGGCCAAGGCGCATTTACACGTGATCAGCGCTCATCCATCGCCCATGTTGTCGGCGGCTGACCCGACGTTTCAGCTCAAGGAAACCATCGAGGCCCGTTACCGCGAGCAATGCAAGGCGTTCCAGGCCGAGTTCGATATCGATGACGATCATCTGCACATCGAGGAAGGCCCGGCGGATGTGTTGATTCCGTACATGGCCCATAAACTGGGGGCATCGGTGACGGTGATCGGCACCGTGGCGCGGACCGGGTTGTCGGGGGCGTTGATCGGTAATACGGCGGAAGTGGTGCTGGATTCGCTGGAGAGCGATGTGCTGGTGCTCAAGCCGGATACGATCATGGATCATCTGGAAGAGATCGTGACCCAGCATTGAGATTTTCGGCGTCAGATAAATAGCCTTCGCGAGCAAGCCCGCTCCCACATGGGATCTCCATTGGACATGAAATTTGTGAACGATACAGATCCAATGTGGGAGCGGGCTTGCTCGCGAAGCTTTTAAGGTTTAACCGCCAAACGCATCCTTGAGAAACCCCGGCGCAATGTAGCGCTGATAATGCGCTTCCGAGAGCAGGAAAAATTCCCGATCAATGGCATCGCGCAATTCCGGCAGGTTCCAGTCGCGAAACTCCGGCAGCAGCACCATCCCGTAGGCTTCCAGATTGTTGATGACCCGCGCCCCCCGGGCGATCAGCTGATAAGCCCAGCAATATTCCGACTGGTGCGGCACAAAGCGGATCTTGCGCTGCTCCAGCTGCAGACGCAGCAACGCGGGATCGAAAATCTCTACCTTACTGGCCATCACCTGCGACAACAGTTGCTCAAGACGCAGCCACACCGCGCGTTTTTCTTCCTCGTTGTAACCGTTCCAATGAATCACTTCATGGTGGAAACGCTTGCAGCCACGGCACACCAGATCACCGTAAACAGTGGAGCAGAGGCCGATGCAGGGGGTCTTGATGGTCTGATTGGGCATAGGTAGGCAAAACACGGGAAAGCAGAACAGGTCGGCATGTTAGCCCTTTGTCCAATATTCATCACCCCTCAAAATTCAGGCCCTGACAAGGGAACAACCATTGGCGGCATCCCGCGCCTTGTCTCGCACACGTTGGCCCGGCAACGCGGCTCGCCACCAAAGTTCAATAGACCCTGACTTACCTTTAATTTTTTTTTGCCGTAGAATCAGCCAGCCTTTTAAGGCGCCAATGTCCGTTAGAAGCTGTTTTCAAAGCGTCACGAGCACAGTCGTTCCTTCAGAGCGGTGTTGGCGAAGGGTTTTTCAGCGGTGAAAAACCTGACGCCAACCCTCATCAGCTCCCCGTTCTGCAGGCGTAAAACTTTGAAAGCAGCTTCTGTAAGGAATTGTCGGTAATTCTGGCTAAGCGGCCCACAACGCCACGCAGCGCATGAGTACGGCAATTTCGGGATGAGCGTCCCGGACACCCATTTGGGACCACTGATGAGGGTAATAACTGTGCTTGAAGCCTACCGCAAACATATCGAAGAGCGTGCAGCACTGGGTATCGTTCCCCAGCCGCTTAACGCCGAACAAACTGCAGGCCTGGTCGAGCTGCTGAAGAATCCCCCTGCTGGCGAAGAAGCCTTCCTCGTTGACCTGATCACCAATCGCGTTCCGCCAGGCGTAGACGAAGCGGCCTATGTAAAGGCCGGTTTCCTCTCTGCCCTCGCCAAAGGCGAAGCCAAATCCCCTCTGATCGACAAGAAACGCGCTGTTGAACTGCTCGGCACCATGCAGGGCGGCTACAACATCGTAACTCTGGTCAATCTGCTGGACGACGCCGAACTGGCGCCAGTCGCTGCCGAAGAACTCAAGCACACCCTGCTGATGTTCGATGCTTTCCACGATGTAGCTGAACGCGCCAAGAACGGCAACGTTCACGCCAAAGCCGTGCTGCAATCCTGGGCCGACGGCGAGTGGTTCAAGAACCGCCCTGTACTGGCCGACAAGATCAGCCTGCGCGTGTTCAAGGTTCCTGGCGAAACCAACACCGACGACCTGTCCCCTGCTCCTGATGCCTGGTCCCGCCCGGACATCCCGCTGCACGCCCTGGCCATGCTGAAAATGGCTCGCGACGGCATCGTGCCGGACGTGCAAGGCTCCATCGGTCCGATGAAGCAGATCGAAGAAATGCGCAACAGCGGCTTCCCGATCGCCTACGTCGGTGACGTGGTCGGTACCGGTTCGTCGCGTAAATCGGCCACCAACTCGGTGCTGTGGTTCTTCGGCGACGACGTTCCTTTCGTGCCGAACAAGCGTGCTGGCGGCTTCTGCTTCGGCAGCAAGATCGCTCCGATCTTCTACAACACCATGGAAGATGCCGGCGCACTGCCAATCGAATTCGATGTGACCAACATCAACATGGGCGACGTGATCGACCTGTACCCGCACGCTGGCAAAGTCTGCAAGCACGGTACCGACGAAGTCATCACCACCTTCGAAATGAAGACCCCAGTGCTGTTGGACGAAGTCCGTGCCGGCGGTCGTATTCCGCTGATCATCGGCCGTGGCCTGACCGACAAGGCTCGCGCCGAACTGGGTCTGCCAGCGTTCGACCTGTTCAAGAAACCGGATGCCCCGATCGAAAGCACCAAGGGCTTCACCCTGGCGCAGAAAATGGTCGGCAAGGCGTGCGGCGTAGCCGGTGTGCGTCCAGGCACCTACTGCGAACCGAAGATGACCACCGTCGGTTCCCAGGACACCACCGGTCCAATGACCCGTGACGAACTGAAAGACCTGGCATGCCTGGGCTTCTCCGCTGATCTGGTGATGCAGTCGTTCTGCCACACCGCGGCTTATCCAAAGCCGATCGACGTGACCACCCACCACACCCTGCCTGACTTCATCATGACCCGCGGTGGCGTTTCCCTGCGTCCGGGCGACGGTATCATCCACAGCTGGCTGAACCGCATGCTGCTGCCGGACACCGTCGGTACCGGTGGTGACTCCCACACCCGTTTCCCGATGGGCATTTCGTTCCCGGCCGGTTCCGGTCTGGTCGCCTTCGCCGCTGCCACTGGCGTGATGCCGCTGGACATGCCGGAATCGATCCTGGTGCGCTTCAAAGGCAAAATGCAACCGGGCGTCACCCTGCGTGACCTGGTTCACGCCATTCCTTACTTCGCGATTCAGGCTGGCCTGCTGACCGTCGAGAAGAAAGGCAAGAAGAACGCGTTCTCCGGCCGCATCCTGGAAATCGAAGGCCTGGACAACCTGAGCATCGAACAGGCTTTCGAGCTGTCCGACGCCTCGGCCGAACGTTCGGCTGCCGGTTGCACCATCAAGCTGTCGAAAGAATCGATCACCGAATACCTGCAATCGAACATCACCCTGCTGCGCTGGATGATCGGTGAAGGCTACGGTGATGTGCGTACCCTGGAACGTCGTGCCCAAGCGATGGAAGCCTGGATCGCCAACCCTGAGTTGATGGTTGCCGATGCTGACGCCGAATACGCTGAAATCATCGAAATCGACCTGGCCGACATCAAGGAGCCTGTGCTCTGCGCGCCGAACGATCCGGACGACGCCCGTCTGTTGTCCAGCGTTGCTGGCGAGAAGATCGACGAAGTGTTCATCGGTTCGTGCATGACCAACATCGGTCACTTCCGCGCCGCCGGTAAACTGCTGGATCAGGTCAAGGGACAGCTGCCAACCCGCCTGTGGCTGTCGCCGCCGACCAAAATGGACGCTCACCAGCTGACCGAAGAAGGCTACTACGGCATCTACGGCAAGGCTGGCGCACGCATGGAAATGCCAGGCTGCTCGCTGTGCATGGGTAACCAGGCACGTGTAGAGCCGAACTCCACCGTGGTGTCGACATCGACCCGTAACTTCCCGAACCGTCTGGGTGACGGCGCGAACGTCTACCTGGCTTCGGCCGAGCTGGCGTCCGTTGCGTCCATCCTGGGTCGCCTGCCGACCGTCGAGGAGTACATGGAATACGCTGGCAAGATCGACAGCATGGCGGCCGATGTTTACCGCTACCTGTCCTTCGACCAGATCGCCGAGTTCCGTGAAGCTGCTGCGAACGCCAACATCCCGGTCGTTCAAGCCTAACGTTACAACGCCATAAAAAACGCCGCCCATCGTGAGATGAGCGGCGTTTTTTTATGTCTTCAGGAAGACCGCGTTATCGTTCATCGCGGGCAAGCCACGCTCCCACAGGGATTTTGCATGAATCACACAAAACAAATGTGGGAGCGGGTTTGCTCGCGAAGAGGCCATCCCATCCAACATCTTCGTTGACTGTAGGACTGCATTCGCGAGCAAGCCCGCTCCCACAGGGTATTCAGCGTGCCCGGAAGATCGGCACTCAGGCCGTCAGGGAATAGATCAACGCCGAAATCGCCACCAGGCCCACCGCCGTCACGAAGACGTTAGAGGCCTGACCCCGAAAGCGCGCCATCGCCGGAACCTTGCGGACTGCGTACATCGGCATCAGGAACAGGATCGCGGCGATCACCGGGCCACCAAGGGTTTCGATCATCAGCAGAATGCTCGGGTTCAGCGTGGCAACGATCCAGCAGACCACCAGCATGAAGGCGGCAGTCATGCGGTCCAGGGTCTTCGGTGCCGGGCGTTTGCCGCTCTTGACGATCAGGCCCTTCAAGCCTTCGCTGGCGCCGATGTAGTGGCCCAGGAACGACTTGGAAATGGCCACGAAGGCAATCAACGGCGCCGCGAAGGCGATGGTCGGGTTGCTGAAGTGATTGGCCAGGTACGACAGGATCGACAGGTTCTGCGCCTTGGCTTCCGCCAGTTGCGCCGGCGACAGGGTCAGCACGCAGCTGAAGACGAAGAACAGCACCATCGCCACCATCAAGAGGTGGGCGCGGGACAGGATCTGCGAGCTGCGCTCTTCGGCATGCGTGCCGTAGCGACGCTTCTGGTCCACCGCGAACGCCGAGATGATCGGTGAATGGTTGAACGAGAACACCATCACCGGAATCGCCAGCCATAGCGTGTGCAACAGCGCCGACGGTTCAGGCAGCGTGGAGGCAGTGCTGAGAATGCCACCATTCCAGTGCGGAACCAGGAACACCGCCAAAAACAGCAGCGCGACGATGAACGGATAGACCATCAGGCTCATGGCCTTGACGATTACCTGCTCACCGCAACGTACCACTGCCAACAGGCCGAGAATCAATACGAACGACAGCACGGCGCGTGGTGGCGGCAGGATGTGCAGTTGATGTTCGAGGAAACTGCCCACGGTGTTGGTCAGGGCCACGCTGTAAATCAGCAGGATCGGAAAGATCGCGAAGAAATACAGCAACGTGATCAATGCGCCGGCCTTGATGCCGAAGTGTTCTTCCACCACTTCGGTGATGTCGGCGCCTTCGCGGCCGGACAACACAAAGCGGGTCAGGCCACGGTGGGCGTAAAACGTCATAGGGAATGCCAGCACCGCCAGGATCAACAGCGGCCAGAAGCCGCCCAGCCCCGCGTTGATCGGCAAAAACAGGGTGCCGGCCCCGATTGCCGTGCCAAACAGGCCCAGCATCCAGGTGGTGTCATGGCGATTCCAGCTTTCTAGGCTCGCTGGTGTCGCCGCTACATAGCGTTCGTCGACGCTATTGGCCTGATCATTCATCCGCTCGGATCTCCGCTTTCCGGTCACTTGCCACCCGGTCAGGACGAGTCGGAAAACCCGACAGGCAGCGCCCTGGCCGAAACAGGGGCGCGATTGTCCGGGATTAATCAACAGAAGCAAAGACTTAGCTGAGCAATGGTTATGCGGATCAGATGCAGCGGGCCGAACACGCGTTCTCCTGTAGGAGCGAGGCTTGCCCCAATGCCTGTCAGTTAAGCGCAATCCATGTGGGAGCGGGCTTGCTCGCGAAGACGGCGGCACAGTCAACATGTCGCCTGATACGCCGCTTTCGCGAGCAAGCCCGCTCCCACAGGTTCCGCGCCTTAACTGACTGGCATTGAGGCTTGCCCGCGAACCAGTCACCTCGGTCCATCAGGAATACCGAGTAATCGTTCTTCGCGGGCAAGTTTCGCTCCTACGATCGCGGACAAATGATCTAGTGTTGTCATTGGAAGGATCGCAGGCTTCGCCAGCGCCGACATCGGGCGCCAAACCCCTGGTCATTGCCAAACCGCTTTGGAGTCAGCAACCTGAAGCGACGTTCAATCCCCGACATTCCGCTGCCCACAGGAGCCCAGCATGACCGCAACTGTTCTGGTACTGGTTGAAACCATCAATGAATACCTGCCGATTCTCGAACATCAGGGGTTTCATTTGATCCTGGCCCCGACCCCGGCCGAGCGCGCCGCCGCCATTGCCCGACAGGGCAGCCAGATTGACGCGGTGCTGACACGCGGTCCATTGGGCCTGCGAGCCGACGAAATGGCTGCCCTGCCCAATCTCAAAATCATCTGCGTGATCGGGGCCGGTTACGAACACGTCGACCTGCAAGCTGCCGCCGATCGCGGCATTACCGTCACCAACGGGGCCGGCGTCAATGCCTCTTCCGGCGCCGACCACGCCATGGCGTTGCTGCTGGCCCTGGTGCGCGATATTCCTCGGGCCGATGCTGCCGTGCGTCGGGGCGAGTGGCCGAAAATCATGCGCCCTTCGCTGGCCGGCAAACGCCTGGGCATCCTCGGCCTCGGTGCCGTCGGCATCGCTATTGCCAAACGTGCCGCCAACGGCTTCGACATGAGCGTGAGTTACCACAACCGCCAGCATCGCAGCGACGTGCCCTACAGCTTTTGCTCGACGCCGACCGAACTGGCACGCCATTCGGACTTTCTGATCGTTGCCGCGCCCGGCGGGCTCGGTACTCAACACTTGATCAACAGGCAGGTACTCGACGCTTTAGGGTGTAACGGATTTATCGTCAACATTGCGCGGGCCAGCGTGATCGTCACGGCTGACCTGATCAGCGCGCTGGAACAACGACGGATCGCTGGCGCCGCGCTGGATGTCTTCGATAATGAACCCCATGTACCGGACGCCCTCAAGGGGCTGGCCAACGTGGTTCTGACCCCGCATGTGGCCGGGTTGTCGCCGGAGGCCACCCAAGGCACCGTGGAACTGGTCGGCAAAAACCTGACGGCATTTTTTTCCGGTCAACCGGTGCTCACCCCCATTGCTTTACCGCCGCCGTCGGCAACCGCCCGCAACAGTCATTAAAGGACGCACTAAAGGACGCCCAACAGCGTCCAGAGTCGACGGGACTCAGCATCGGCGCTGATCAATTCTCCAAGCAACTCACTCAGAGGCTTGTTGCCCCATTCCACGCCCCGCTTGATCAAATAGGGCACCGGGCTGTGGGGTTCGGTGCGCGCCAGGTACTCGGCGATCAACAGCAATTGCCGGTACGCCTCTTCACGATTCGCCGGCTCGCTGAACACCTGAGGCGTCGCAATGACGGGTGGCACGTCGGCCGGGCTCAATGCCGCCACCGCTGGAATTTCGACAGGCGCCGGGGTCGGTTTTCGTGGGTGCATGGCGATGAACTCCTGAACCAGCGTCAACAACGCTTCAATCACGTCCTGCAACGCTTTGAAGCCTGGGGCCTGATTGCCGAGATAAGCGTCGCTCCACACCTCCAGGCGTTGCAGGTGCTGCTGGCTGAGCAGCAGCGTGCCCTGGCTGCGCAACCAGAATGACAACGGGATGGCGCGAATCTGTTCGGTGAGTTTTTTCTGTTCGTTACGCGCGTTCTCGGCCGAGGTCTTGGCCGTTTTACTGTCACTGGCTTGTACCTGTTGCAGCTGCAACCGACGCCAGGCATCCAGACAGAAACTATCGAATTCATTGTTGCGCGGCTCGAACAGCGGCACGCGGGTCAGCAACACTTCAGCGTAGCGTCGAGCCAGCCATTCGAGCGGTATCACCCGCCATGACTGATCGCCGTCCTCAGCCTGTGGGTGCAGGTGCTCGGGGTAGCGCTCGCATAACCCGGCCACCAGCGCCAGGCTGCCCGGCAAACCTTCGAGCCCGTCCTGATGCAGCCAGGCCTCACCCAGCCAGGCGCTGAGCATCAAATCCTTGCTGCGTTCAAGCAACAGACTGGTGGTCAGTTTTTCCAGTTCTGGCCATTGGGCGCGTTTGATCGACGACTGCCACACTCCCGTGGGCAAACTGGTGTCGTCCTCGCGGCGCAGTTCGCGCAACCGGTCGAACTCGGGCTCATAACGCAGATCCTGACCACAGGGAGCCTGCTCGCTGATCGGTTCGAGCAATTGGCTGATCAATTCCGGCAACGGCGTTGAAGGTTGATTCACAGGCCCTCCTTTTGGGATTCGATGTCATGGGCTGCAATGCCTGCGGTCGATCGCGTCACCATGAACGGAGAGCGTGGGGCCCGGGTTGGCAAGGGCTGAATGGACAGCGGCAATTTCGAGCCCTGGGTCATCAACGACAGGCGCACAAACATCAGGGTTTGCTCGGCGGTGGTGGTGCTGGCCTGCGTCGTCACGGGCAGGCGCAAGGTCAACGGGAAGTCCGTGTAGTCCATGTTCGGCTGGCGTTGCACCGACACGTGCGAGCGCATCAAGCGCAATAGCGACCACGGACCGCTGTACTCCCAGCCCGCTTCCAGATCCCGCACCACCAGGCTCGGCTGCAACGGATCGTTGGCCGGGCGCTGGTAGCCATTTCGGGCCCAACGCAAGGTCAGCCGGATCGGTTGGCCAACCATCCAGCGCAGATTCGGCTGCGGCTCGCCGGGATAGCTGAGTTGTTGATTGCCGGCATTCAAGCCCCAGGCAATCACCTGATCGGCACCGCGCTCTTCCTCTCGATCGGTGCGCCAGCGCACGTCCATCTCCAGCCCCAACATACCGCTCTTGTCGCGCACAAACATCGGGCCGAGCCAGGTGCTGGCTTGCTTCAGACGATTGAGAAAGTCCTCGGCGGCCAGGCGTTCCGGGGTCTGGCTCAGCAGCAATCCGGCCTGCGCCACCGGCAAACGCTTGTCGATCAGTTCCAGCAAATGCTGAACCCTGGCCGGATCGGCATCGGCGGCTTGAAGGCCATTGGCAAACGGAAAGCGCTCCGCCAGGTACTGATTGAAATAGTTGGCCAGGTCGTTCCACGCCGCCGCTGCCTGTTGCTGTTGCAGGAACTGGCAGCGTTGCATCGCGGTTTGTTGCAGATCCACCGCCCGCAACGCCAGTGTTCCGCGCCCGCCGGACAGGTTGGCGGTTTGCAGGATCTGGCCGCAGGACGTGGCGTCCATTTCGATGAAGTCGCGACTGACCAATTGCTCGATCTGCGCCGGCGAACTGGCGGGGTTCTGCTCCTTGTACTTGAGCAGTTCGTCGTTGAGCGCATTGAACTGCGTGACGCGTTCATAATCCAGCGCCGAGAGGTTCTGTTGCTGGACTTTCAGCCACTCCAGCGCCGAGGTGCGGCGTTCGGTGATGCCGAGCATGGTGTTGAATTGCTGCTTGAGGCTCAGTTTCAAATCCTGCACGTCGTTGGCGCCATACAGTTGCAGGCCGAGGTTTTTCGAGCCGTCCCACTGGCTGATTTCGGTGCGCCCGCTGAACAGCGGCTGGGCGAAGACTTCGTCGAAGCCGCTGACGATTTCGGCCAGGGCGCGGCGGTTCAAGGCAAATTGAAAACGCGTGGCCAGATCACTGCGACGCACCTCGATAAAAGCTTTTTGCAAAGCAATTGCCTGGGAGGCCTGCACATTGAAAACGCCGCCATGGCCCCGGGCATTGTGCTCGCGCAGGCTCGACAACATGGCCTTGACCACTGCGCCTTCGGCCGCTTGCAACAAGGCGCCGCGATACGCCGGGGGAATGCGCGGCAACTCTTCGGCGGCGTAACTCTTGTAGCTGGCGAAATAGTTCAGCGCACTGTCGAGGTCGTCGCCATCAACGCCCTGCCCTTGCCCATTCGGGGCTTCGGAGCGATCCGCCTGTAAGGCGATGGCCACGAAGTCGCGCTTGAACAGCGCCTGCACCGCGTTGTTGAGCTGCACCACGTGTTCCTGCAAGACCAGTTGCCCGCTGCCTTGCTGGATCAATAGATTGTCCCGGGACCCGGCCTGGACGATCCATTGATCACGAAAGCTCTGTTGCAGCTTGGCCGCCTGCATTTCCAACTGTTGTTCCACTTGCGGTCCGAGCAAGGCGCTTTTGCGCACGTTGTCCAGCAACTCGCGGTAGCCAGGCACCAGGTCCTGCCCCTTGCCGCGGCCCCACGCCGAATTGGTCAAGCCGATCACGGTTTGCAGGTCATCGACCAGTGCTCGCAAATCCTCGAGCTCGGTGAGGGAGTTGCCACTGCCGGCTTCCAGCCGTTCCAGATGCAGCTTGAGATAACCGGCCTGGCGCACGAAATTGTCGGCCAGGAAATACTGATCCAGCCAGCGCTCCATCAGCCCGAGGAAATTGTCCTCGATCAGCGGGCGCTCGACGGTCAGATCCAGCGGTCGCAAGTCGCTGCCATCAGCATCGAACAACGCCCGGTTGTAAAAATCGGCGCGGCGCAATGTGCCGACGTTGAGGTTCAGCGACAATGCGTTATTGCTCAACAACACCAGGTCTTCAAGGGAGGCCTTGGGGCTGTTGAGCGCCTGACTGAACCACTGGTTCTGCTGCTCCAGATTCACCGCGCGCTCCACCAGATCCTTGGCCTTGACGTAATTTTGCCATTGGGCCGGATCTTCGCTTTCGACGTTGCCCCGTCGTTCGGTGTTGCGGATGGTCTTGAGTTGCACCAGTTCCGCGTTCAACAGGTCGTGCAACGGCAGCAACCAATGGCTCTGGGCGGTCAGGCGCAACTCGCTCGCCACCTGGGCATCCAGCGAAGAGAACCAGGAGGTTGGAAATACCACGGAGGTGAAGCTCCAGCCCGGCGCCTTTTCCAGCACTCGCCAGAAACCCTGGACGTTGCGCCGGGTCGACTCCAGCCGATGGGATTCATCGGTGACCGCCGCGTAGTTTTTCTGCGCTCCTTGCAGCAGGCGCGACAGTTCATGGGCCTCCTTGACCGAATCCTGCCAGACCCACAGCATGCCCGCGCCCCACACCACCGCGACCACCAGCGCCACCCCGCCGGTCACGCGCTGCCAGCGTTGACGCAGGCGCAACAGACGCGGCACCACCTGGGCCAGACCGCGCTCGGCGACCACCCGCCGCTGCCACAATTGCCGGGCGAAGGCACTCTGCTGCAACCCGGTGTCGTAGGCCGAAAAGCCGTCGACGCTGTCTTCCGAGGGCTGATTGGCAGTGAAATAGACACCGCGAAAACGCGGCGCCTCACCTTGCGCATTACCCTGGAAAACCGGTTCCAGCAAAGATTGCAGATGGCGCCGCAAGGCTTCGAAGCGTTCCGGCAAGCCATACAGTTCAGCGCTCAGTTGTCCGGACAAGGCGCCGATTTCGATGATCGATTCCGCCAGGGCCCGAGTCACCTGATCCAGTGCCTGATCGCTCCATTGCGCTTGCCAGACCGCATCGGTCCCGTGGGGCGACGACCAGCCCAGCGTGCGTTCACTAGCCTCGACCGGCAGCGCGGTGATCAATTCCTGAAACCCCGGCAACTCTTCCATGCCGGTAATCACCACGTACACCGGCAGGCTCAGCCCGAACCGTTGCAACAGATCGATGAAGCGTCGACGCGCCGCCAACCCGAGGGTCGCGGCTTGCTCGACGTTGCCCAGCCGACTGACCGGCACCGTCCAGATCACCCCGTCCAGCGGACGTTGGCTGCGCAAGCGCAGGATCAATCCCAGCAGACGCCACCAGCCGCCCCGTTGCAGGTGCATGCCTTCGTCCGGCAAAAACAGCGCCTGTGGCACCACCAATACCGCTCCTTCAGGGTCCGACCACCAGCGGCCGAACCAAGCCGGTTTGTCCGTCGGCTGCAAACGCCACTGGCTACACAACTGCGTACCCTGGGTTTCGTTGCCGAGCATCAGCAGCCATGGAATCTGGTAGCGGTCCTGGGCGCCCTGCTCTTGTTCCATGTGCCGCACCGCCAGGTAAAAACTGCGAATCGCCGCACCGCTTTGCGTACGCCACCACCAGACCGCCACTCCGACAATCGCCAGCACCAACAGCACGGCAATGACGAGGCCGATAATCCCCAGCGTGCTCATGAGTCTTGCTCCGAGGCGGACACGGCATCGGTCATCTGCAACACCGGTTCGAGCTCCAGACGAATGTCACGCCAAAACAACTGCCCCAACCCGGTCAGCAGCAGCACCATGGCGAGAATCCCCAGGCCCAGACGAAAACCGTCGGGCAACGAAAGACGCACGGGCAATTGCAGCGGCGGCACGGCCGAAGGCTGTTCGAGCCGGGCACTGACGGCGGCATAATCCGCCTCGTGCTGCCAGGCAAAGGTGAACAACGCCAGGCGCCATTTTTCATGTTGAGTCTGATTCGGTTCGCCGCGCAGACGCCCCTGAAATCCCAGCACCAGACACTGCAAATAGACGTTGGCCAGATCGCGAGTGGTGGGGATCTGCTCGTCCAGCAATTCCTTGATCGCCAGCGGTATCCGCTCACCGGCCTGACGGCTGGCGTACAGCCTCGACTCCAAGGGTTTTTCCTGCCAGGCCGACTGGCCCGGCCACGGCGTAAACAGCAAGGTTTCATCGACCAGCGCGACAAAGGCATAGACCAGCGCCTTGACGTGCTCGGTGGCGGCGTCACCGACTTTGGCGAATGCGGTTCGCCACAGTCGTTGAGAGATTTGCGTGGAGAGTTCGACCACTGCCTCCACCAGCGCTTGGTCCTCGCTGTCCTTGGGCAACTGGTTCCAGTCCTGGGACCATTGCTGCCAGGCCTGGCGAAAAGCACTGCTCAGCGGCGCTTCGTGGAGGCCTCGTGCACCCGACCCGACATTGCCCTCAGACATAGGACGTTCCTTCCTTGATCAAGAACTTTCACTCGCCTGGGCCACAAACAACACCACTTGCCATGGACTGCTGGCCAGCCTGGAAGCCGGTGCGGCAATCAGCAACGGCAACTGCCCGTCGAACCATGGGCCTTCGGCCGTCACCACAAACAACCGCGTATCGTCGCCGACGCTGTAGGCCACTTGTTCATTGCGACCCATGGCCTGATGGGACAAACCGCTCATACGCTGGCGACTGAGCAGCGCGATGTGCGGCTGCGACGCAATGATCGCCCCGCGCAGCCATTCGCTCGCGGCCTGCTCGCTGGCACCGTTGGGCATGCGCAAACCGATGACCAGCCGTTGGCTCGGCTGATCGTCGGGCAGTTGAATCGAGAAGGTCTGTTCATTGCGTTCGAACGCCAGGCTGCGATATCCGGCGCGGATCAGTTCGAGGGTCTTTTCAAGCCAGTCGAGCACCGCTTCATAGCCGCGCTGCAACTCCAGAAAATCCGGTGGAGCGAACGCCGGAACACCGGCCAATGGATCAAGCGACGACCAGGCGCCGGCCAACCCGAGCAGCAAGCCATACAGCGCCTGAGGCGTCGCCACTCGACTGTTCAGCAGGCCTTCGACCTCCGGCAGCCGCGCCCAGAGCGCCGTCAACTGGCGGCGAATTTCCAGCGCGTCGTCCTGATTGCCGGCCTGCTGCGCCTGGCGCAAACGACCGGCGAGGAACATGCATTTCTCCCGCGCGCGGGCACACAGCGCTACCACGCGCCGACCCACTACCGACTCGGGCAACAGGCACGGCGTCGGCGGGGTGTACGGCAATTGCAGAAAGCCGCCGCCCTCCTTGCGAATTCTCAGCAATGGCAGGCAGACGGAATCCGCCTTGTTCAGTTGTGTGCACAAGCGTGGGTTCGGACGCCAGACCGTGATCGATTCGGGGTACTCGCCGCTCGTGAGGTCCGGCAACGCATCGCCGACCACCGATTGCAATCGGCCCTTGAGCGGCAGCAACTGCCCGGCGCGCCACAGCGGACTGATCGCCAGGTACACGGTGACGGTGGCGTTGTCGGTAGCGTCGATCGCCTCGCTGACGTCGAGTTCCAGCATCGGCCCGACACCGGCCTGCAGATTGACCGGCAAACCGTCCGGCAAGGTCGCCTGTAAATTGATCAGTCGTACCAGCCCGGCGCTCAGTGCCGAGGGATCGAACTCGACGCGAGTCACACCCCAGAACCACGGATTACAGGCCTGGGCAAAATGCGCCACCAGCGCCTCGGCCCGCAGCCCTTGCAACTGAAAATGCTGGGGCAATAACTGCATGCCCTCATGCCAGCAAACCGCGTCAGGTAGCAGACTCATACGACTCCTTTCGACCTCTCGTGGCGCCGCGCAAAAATGGGCGGCCTGGCCCAATGTCTGTCGGTTAAGACGCGGAACCTGTGGGAGCGGGCTTGCTCGCGAAAGCAAAGTGTCAGGCGACTTCAATGTTGACTGTGCCGCCGTCTTCGCGAGCAAGCCCGCTCCCACATGGATCGCGTTTAACTGACCGGTATTACGGCCGGGCTCCTACATGTCTGTTCGCGCATCCTAATCCCTGTGTTCAGTTCGGGTGATCGCTGACCAGCGTCATCTCGCGACTGTCGAACTTGAGCCAGGCGTTGCTCTGATCGTCCAGCCGTAACCGGTGTGCTCCGGGAGTGTTATAGCTGGCGAAGACTAAAAGTCCAGCCGCCCGCTTGCCCTCCAGCGGGAAGGGTTGTTTGTCGATGAATTGACCGGGCACCAGCTCCAGTCCCCAGACCGTCATCAACTGTCGATAGTCACGCTGGAACTGCTCGCGTTCGGCGAACCACTGGCGGGCGGTGATGCCCGACAACTGCTTGAGCAGGTCCGGGTCGTTTACCGCAATGAAATCCACCGCAATCGGCGTGTCATCGTTGGCGCGGGGTGCGACGTCCAGCGTCAGGTTATCGAGGTCGACACGAGGCCCGAACAACGAACACCCGGCGAGTGACAGGAGCAGAACCACAGAAAAAAAATGTGCGTACAAAATGAATTTTCCTTTTCTGGATACAGTCCAAAAATGCTTTTTGTTTGCTTTTTTATAGACCTGTTCTAGCGTCTTGGGTAGTTCGGTCAGCACGACGAATGTGGAAGGTTCGTCAAAGGAATGACAGGTCCTCTGCCCTCCCTTTCTAACCTACGGTCCAGTAAGGGAATGCGATGAAACGGGCCTCCCGATGCATTGCACCCGCCTCATGCATCGGAGTCAGCCACCATGGCAGAAAGTACTCAGCACAAGCTCGACAGGGTCCGCCCGCCCCGGGTGCAAATCACCTACGACGTCGAAATCGGCAACGCCATCGAGAAGAAAGAATTGCCCTTGGTGGTCGGCATTCTCGCCGACCTCTCCGGCAAGCCTCTGGAGCCACTCCCGAAATTGAATGAACGGCGCTTCACCGAAATCGACCGCGACAACTTCAACGAAGTGCTCGCCTCGATCGGCCCGCGCGCCACCTTGCAGGTCACCAACACCCTCAGCGGCGACGACAGCAAACTCAACATCGAGCTCAACTTCAAACACATCGATGACTTCGATCCGGTGAAGGTGGTTGAGCAGGTCACGCCGCTGCGGCGTCTGTTCGAAGCCCGTCAGCGTCTGCGCGATCTGCTGACCAAGCTCGACGGCAACGATGATCTGGACAAGCTGCTGCGCGACGTCATCGCCAACACCGAGGGACTGCAAGAGATCAAGTCTGCCCGCCCGGAAACCACCGCCCCCGCCCCCGCCCCCGCCCCCGCAGGCGATGCAGAAGTACCGGCCGAACCGCAAGCCTGATCGTTCATCCACTTAGGGAGAATTTGCCATGCCCGCCTCATCCGCCGCCCAGAGCCAAGCCAGCGACAGTACCGCCCAGACCTTGTCCCTGCTCGATGAAATCATCGCCAAAGGCCGCATGGCCCATGACGACAGCCAGCAGGATTACGCCCGCGACATGCTCGCGGAATTCGCCACCCAGGTACTCGACGAAGGCATGGCCATCGACAAGGACACCGTGGCGATGATCAACGACCGCATCAGCCAGATCGACGAACTGATCAGCGCTCAACTCAACGAAGTGTTGCACCACCCGGACCTGCAAAAACTCGAAGCCTCCTGGCGCGGCCTGCACCTGCTGGTGAAAAACACCGAGACCAGTTCCCGGCTGAAACTGCGGTTGCTCAACGTGACCCAGAAAGAGCTGCAGAACGATCTGGAAAAAGCCGTCGAGTTCGACCAGAGCGCGCTGTTCAAGAAGATCTACGAAGAAGAATACGGCACCTTCGGCGGCCACCCGTTCAGCCTGCTGGTGGGGGACTACACCTTCGGCCGGCACCCGCAAGACATCGGCCTGCTGGAGAAACTCTCGAACGTCGCCGCGGCCGCTCACGCACCGTTCATTGCTGCCGCCAGCCCTCGGCTGTTCGACATGAACAGCTTCACCGAACTGGCCGTGCCCCGTGACCTGTCGAAAGTCTTCGAAAGCCAGGAGCTGATCAAGTGGCGCTCGTTCCGCGAAAGCGAAGACTCGCGTTATGTGTCGCTGGTGCTGCCGCACTTCCTGTTGCGGCTGCCCTACGGCCCTGACACGTCGCCGGTGGAAGGCATCAACTACGTCGAAGACGTCAACGGCAGCGACCACGGCAAATACCTGTGGGGCAATGCTGCGTGGGCCTTGTCGCAACGAATCACCGAAGCCTTCGCCAAGTACGGCTGGTGCGCGGCGATTCGCGGTGCCGAAGGCGGTGGTGCGGTGGAAGGCTTGCCGGCTCATACCTTCCGCACCACCTCTGGCGATCTGTCGCTCAAATGCCCGACCGAAGTGGCGATCACCGACCGTCGCGAAAAAGAACTCAACGACCTCGGTTTCATCGCTTTGTGCCACAAGAAAAACAGTGATGTGGCGGTGTTCTTCGGCGGCCAGACCACCAACAAATCCAAGCTCTACAACACCAATGAGGCGAACGCCAACGCGCGGATTTCGGCGATGTTGCCGTATGTGCTCGCGGCCTCGCGTTTCGCCCATTACCTGAAGGTGATCATGCGCGACAAGGTCGGCAGCTTCATGACCCGCGACAACGTGCAGACCTACCTCAACAACTGGATCGCCGACTACGTGCTGATCAACGACAACGCGCCGCAAGAGATCAAGGCGCAGTACCCGTTGCGTGAAGCCCGGGTGGATGTGACGGAGGTTGCCGGCAAACCGGGTGCCTACAAGGCCACGGTGTTCCTGCGGCCGCACTTCCAGCTCGAAGAGCTGACCGCGTCGATCCGCCTGGTCGCGACCCTGCCGCCACCGGTAGCCGCCTGACCACTAGCCCCATGTAATGCCGAACACCATGTAGGAGCTGCCGAGTGCAACGAGGCTGCGATCTTTCCCCGGACAATTGAGTCGTGAGCGAAAGATCAAGATCAAAAGATCGCAGCCTGCGGCAGCTCCTACAGGGCATTGCCCTACTATTAACTTTCAGGAGTCTCATGCGATGGATGCAATCATTCTCGACCTCGGCGGCGACATCAAAGGCGATAGCCTGCTCGAGGGTTACAAGGACAAGATCGAAGTCATGTCCTACAGCCACAACGTGGCGATGCAGGTGACCAACGACGTCAGCAACTCGGAGCGGACCTCCGGCAAACCGCACATCGGCGAGTTCACACTGACCAAATTCGTCGACAGCTCGACCCCCTCCCTCAACGAGTATTGCTGCGCCGGCAAACCCATCCCGGAAGCCAAAATCACCATCGGCCGCAACGCCGCCGAAGGCAGCGGTCAGTTGATGCCCTTCATCATCTACACCCTGACCAACGTGGTGCTGTCCAACGTCAGCGTCAGTGGCGGTACCGGGGGCAAACCGGTGGAAACCCTGTCACTGAACTTCACCAAGATCAAATGGGAACTCACCGCCCAGAAAGACGACGGTACCAAGGAAGGCACGGCCGCCTCGACTTGGGACATGGCCGCCAACAAGCTCGTCAAGTAAGCGGACGCGTCGGCCATGGCAGGCACCGGCATCCTCCCACCGCTGTTCGAGCGCCTCGCCGCAAGCGAGGTCGACGCTGTGCAGGGGTTCGATCGCCAGGGGTTGCTCGACTCGGTGCATACGGAGTTGCTGCGCCTGTTCAATACCCGACGCGGCCAACGTCCACTGACCTTCCCGCCGAGCATTCTCGACTACGGCATCGCTGACTGGACCGCCTTGCAACAGCAGCGCAGCGATGACCGTCGTCAGTTGGCGCGGGAAGTGCGCGAGGCCATCACCCACTTCGAACCGCGCCTGCAACTGGGCGAGGTTCAGGTCAATCCGGTCCCAGGCCATCCGCAGCAACTGAGCATTCGGCTACTGGGCGAGTTGCGCAGCGGCCAGCAACACTGGCCCGTGGCATTTGTCATCGAGAAGGCCGGCGATGGCCTTGAGGTGCGTCATGAGCGACTCGATTGACCCGCAACTGCTCGATTACTACCAGCGCGAACTGACCTGGCTGCGGCACGCCGGGAGCATTTTCGCCGAGCGTTATCCCAAGGTCGCCAGACGCCTGGAGCTGTCCCCCGGTGAATGCCCCGACCCGCATGTCGAACGCCTGCTCGAAGGTTTCGCCTTGCTCGCGGCGCGCTTGCAACGGCGGCTCGATGACGACTACACCGAATTCAGCGACGCCTTGCTCGAGCAGCTTTACCCGTTGGCCATGCGCCCGCTACCGTCCTGCGCGATCGTGCAGTTCGAGCCGGACCCGAGCAAAGGCAACCTCGCCGACGGTTACCCGTTGCCAAGGGACACGCCACTGTTCGTCACCACCAGCAAAGGTGAAAGCATCCATTTTCGCACCAGCGCCGCGGTTCGCTTGTGGCCGCTGGAAATCAATGAAGCGCTGTTGCTGGGCAGCGATGAAGCCCAGGCCCTGACCGGTGTGGCGCAAGCGCGCTCGGCCCTGCGCCTGAGCCTGCGTTGCCTGGGTGAAAGCCAATGGTCAACGTTGGCGATCCAACAGCTGCGCGTGCATCTTGCCGCCTCCCCGGTGATCAACGCCTGCCTGTATGACCTGCTCGGCGCCCACGCTGTGAAGGTGCTGGCCGGCCCCATCGGCAGCGTGCCGAAAGTGCTGGCGGGTCTGCCAGACATCGTCGGTTTTGCCAGCGACGAAGTGCTGTTGCCGGACGAGGACGGCGTGCATCCGGGCATGCGTCTGCTCGCCGAATACTTTGCCTTCCCGGACAAATTCAACTTCTTCGATATCCCGTTGGCCGGTGCCGCCAGTGACAGCCAGACGCTGTACCTGTACATCGTCTTCGACCGCGCCCCGGCCAACCGTCTGCACCTGCAGGCCAGCGACTTCGCCTTGGGTTGTGCGCCGGTGATCAACCTGTTTCCGCGAACCTCGGAGCCTCTGCGCCCGGACGGCACCCGCAGCGAGTACCGCCTGGTCGCCGACAACCACCGTGAAAACAGTGTCGAGATCCACAGCATCCGGGCGATGCGCGCCAGTTCCAGTCAGGGGGTGCTGCGCGTTCCCGCTTATTACGGCAGCCAACATATCGGCGGTGAAAAGCAATGCTACTGGCATTCGCGACGGGTCAGCGGTATGACCCCGAATCGCCTGGGCACCGACTTGATGGTGAGCCTGGTGGACACCCGGCTCGATCCACTGTCCGAAACCACCGAATACAGCCTCACCGCCGAACTGCTGTGCACCAACCGACACTTGGCCCAGAGCCTGCCGGCCGGTACGCCGCTGGGTTTCGAACGACCGGGGCCGGTGGCCTGGGCTCGCCTGCGTAATCCGCCCAGCCCACAGAGTTTGCCGCGCCTGGATGGCGAATCCCGTTGGCGGCTGGTGTCGCAACTGACCCTCAATCATTTGTCGCTGGTCGAAGGGCCGCAGGCGCTGGATGCCCTCAAGGAAATCCTCCAGTTGCACAACCTGCGTGACGAGACCAGCGCCCTGCGGCAGATCGAAGGTTTGCTCGGCCTTGGCTGCGAACGGGTGATCGCCCATGTTGGCGAAGATGCCTGGCGCGGCTGGCGCAATGGGCTGGAAGTTCAGCTGCAACTCGATCCGCAGCATTTCGTTGGCAGCAGCGCCGTGTTGTTTTCGGCGGTGCTGGCGCAGTTCTTTTCACTCTATGCCACGGCCAATCGCTTTGTGCGCACGGTCCTGGTCCAGTCAGACAAGGAGGTCAAGACATGGCAACCCCAAGCCGGCATGCCACTCTCCCTCTGAGCCTGAGCCAGAAGCTGCGGCGCGATCCACAGGCGTTCGAGTTGTTGCAGGCATTGCTGCTGCTGGAACGCGAACACCCGCAAGCCGAATCCCTGGGCAGCGGCACCGCGCCTCAAGCGGAAGCCCTGCGCCTGCGCGGGCCGTTGACGGCGCTTTTTTCCGCCAGCGAAATCGAAAGCCTGACCCAGGAAGCGGGCCAGCAACCGACGCTCAGCACGCCGGTGTTTGGCCTCGGCGGGCCCGACGGCCCGCTGCCCTACGCCTATCAGGAATGGCTGCAGCAACGGGCCCGCGCCAAGGACTATGCGCCAGCAGAATTCCTCGACCTGTTCCAGCATCGCTTGCTCAGCTTGCTGTACAAAGTGATGCGCAAACACCGGATTGCCGTCGGCTTCACGGCCCCCGGCGCGTCCCCGGTGCAGGCGCAACTGCGGGCACTGACCGGGTTGTTGCCCAAAGCCTTGCAGGAACGTCAGGCCGTTCCCGATTCCGCCGTACTGGCGTGCAGCGCGCTGTTTGCCGACGGTCGTCGCTCCCTCGCCGGCTTCGCCGCAATCGTGCGCGAGCACTTCGAACTGCCGGTCGCACTCAGCGCCTATGAAGGTGCCTGGCGAGAAATCCCACCCGCCAGCCGCAGCCGCCTGCAACCGGGTGGGCGCAATCTGCAACTGGGCCGCAGCGCCGTGGCCGGCACCCGGGTCTGGGATGAACACGCCGGCATCCGCCTGACCCTTGGCCCGCTGACCTCGGCGCAGGCGGCGCGATTTCTTCCGGAAGGCGAATCCCATCCGGCACTGGCCAGCCTCAGCGCGTTGTATTTCGGCCCCGATCTGGATTGCACGCTGGTGCTGTTGGTACGCGGTGCCGGCCCGATAAAACTCGGTCGCCAGGCCCCGCCCTTGCTCAGCTGGAACGGTGGCCTGCAACGCCAGACCAGCCTTGCCGTGCAGCAGATCGAAACCCGCCTTCGTCAGCTGGAGATCACCTGAACATGGAACTGGCCAGCCTGATCGGACGCCTCAACCCGGACAACCGCCGCGCCCTCGAACGCGCCGCGCAACGCTGCCTGCAACGAGGTCATCATTACGTCGAAATCGAACACTTGTTGCTGGAGTTGCTGGACATCGAGGGCGGTGACTTCGCTTACTTGCTGCCGCGCTTTGGCCTGGAACGCGATGCCCTGACGGCGGAAATCAACAAGGCCCTGGAACTGTTCAAATCCGGCAGCACCCGCACCCCGGCGCTCTCGGCGCAAACCATCGGCCTGCTCGAAGACGCGGTGGTTCAGGCCAGCGTGCTCGGTCTCGACAGCATCCGTTCCGGCTTGCTGCTGCTGGCCTTGCTCGACCGCGATGAACGCCGCAGCCTGCTGCTCAATAGCGCCTCGTCGCTGTTGAAAATTCCGCGGGAAGCCTTGCGCAACAACCTGCTGGAGTGGACCGAAAACTCTCGCGAACACGTCGGCGGCACGCGGCCTGTCAATGCCGGCAAGCCGCAGCCGAAACAGGATTCGGTGCTCGATCAGTTCACCCAGGACCTGACCGCCGACGCCCACGCCGGGCGCATCGACCCCATCGTCGGGCGCGACGGCGAGATTCGCCAGTGCATCGACATCCTGCTCAGGCGTCGGCAGAACAACCCGATCCTGGTCGGCGCGCCGGGGGTGGGCAAGACGGCCGTGGTCGAAGGCCTGGCCCTGCGCATTGCCGCTGGCGATGTACCGCCGTCGCTACAGGAAGTCAGTCTGCGGGTGCTCGACCTCGGTTTGTTGCAGGCCGGCGCCGGGGTCAAAGGCGAGTTTGAACAGCGGCTCAAAGGTGTGATTGATGCGGTGCGCAGCGCCGACAAACCGATCATTCTGTTTATCGACGAAGCCCATACTCTGATTGGCGCGGGCGGCGCGGAAGGTGGCAGCGACGCGGCCAACCTGCTCAAACCCGCTCTCGCCCGTGGCGAGTTGCGCACCCTCGCCGCCACGACCTGGCTTGAGTACAAAAAATACTTCGAGAAAGACCCGGCCCTCGCCCGCCGTTTTCAGTTGGTGCAAGTCGAGGAACCGGACGAAACCACCGCCGTGGAAATGCTCCGTGGGGTGGCCGCGAAACTGGAACAGCACCACGGCGTGCAGGTGCTGGACGCGGCGATCCACGAAGCAGTGAAACTGTCCCACCGCTACATCTCCGGGCGCCAGTTACCGGACAAGGCCATCAGTGTGCTCGACACCGCTTGTGCCCGGGTCGCCCTCGGCCAGCACGACGTGCCGCCACCGCTGGAAAGCCTGCGCCATCGCCAGAACAGCCTCAAGGATGAAGTCGAACGCCTGCGTCGCGAACAAGCCACCGGGCTCGATCACCGCGAACGCATCACCCTGCTGGAAACCGAATCCATCGGTAACGTGCAAGCTATACGCGACTTGGAAATCCGTTGGAACGAAGAACGGATTGCCGTGCGCGAACTGCTGGAAACCCGCCGCGAGTTACTCACCTTGAGCGAGCGCGCCGACAATGAAAAACCGGACGAAGCCACCGACAGCCGCATCGATCATCTGGCCGCTGAACTGGTACGACTCGAGGCCGGTCTGGACGCCATTCGCCAGGACGATCCGCTGGTGCCGGAACAGGTCGACGCCAAAACCGTCGCCGCCGTGATTGCCGGCTGGACCGGCATTCCAGTGGGCAAAATGCTCGCCGACGAAGCCCACGCCGTACGCACCCTCGGCCAGCGCATGGGCCAGCGGGTCATGGGCCAAAGCACCGCGCTGAACACCATCGCCCAACGCCTGCAAGCCTACCGCGCCGGCCTCACCGACCCGCAAAAACCGGTCGGGGTATTCCTGCTGGTCGGCCCCACGGGCGTGGGCAAAACCGAAACCGCTTATGCGTTGGCCGACGCGCTCTACGGCGGCGAACGCAACCTGATCAGCATCAACCTCTCGGAATACCAGGAAGCCCACACCGTCAGCCAACTCAAAGGCGCCCCGCCGGGTTACGTCGGCTACGGCAGCGGTGGCGTACTCACCGAAGCGGTGCGGCGAAAACCTTATTCCGTGGTGCTGCTGGATGAAATCGAAAAAGCCCATCCGGATGTGCTCGAAGCCTTCTACAACGTCTTCGACAAAGGCGTGATGGAAGACGGCACCGGATTGGTGGTGGATTTCAAAAACACTGTGATGTTGGCCACCAGCAATGTCGGGGCCGAATTGCTGCTCGATACACCGGTCGCGCAACTCGGCACTGATGCGTTCAATGAAGCGCTGCATAAAGTGTTGCTGAAAGCGTTTCGGCCAGCGTTTCTGGCGCGGATGACGGTGGTGGCGTATCGGCCGCTGAATGAAGCGACGCTGGAAGGGATTGTGCTGGCGAAACTGGAGAAATTGCGTGGGCGCTACAAGGCTGCGACCGGGAAACAGTTTGAATTTGATGCCGGGATTGTGCAGGCGGTGTTGGCCAAGTGCAGTGCTGCCGGGGCAAGGGATGTTGAAAATGTGTTGATGACGCAGGTGACGGGGAAGTTGGCGGAGTGGGTATTGGAGTAAAAACAGCGACAACTTTTACGAAGTGGAAACTAGAAGGAAAACATTATGGCCAACACAAAATACGCCAACGCCGTAGAGGCCGAGGCTAGTTTAAGAGCCAATGGATTTCGCTTCACCAAATCTGAAGGTGGCGTGCGAAAAACCGCTGACGCGCCACTAGACGAAGAGCTTTTTTACTCCGCCTATTCGCAAATCGCGGCCTTTCTTTGCAACGATTTGCTTTTTCAAAACAACCTGACCGCCGTATCAGCAAAAATTTGGGAGCATTATCGAAGGCTTACTCCCATGACCCCGAACAAGTTCACTCGAGCGATGGGGCTGGTCGCCTCCCAATACGGATTTCGATACCACGACAACGTGCGCAATGATACGTCGGAGCGAGGGCTACCCATTGCCGTCCGTCTTATTGGTGGTGATGGTTTCCTCGGTCAACTTCTACGCAGTAGCCTGTTCTGGAAAGACAGTATGGATGCCCGCCACGGCGAGCACACACACAGTTTGCAATGGCTGACCATTGCCAATGGTTTACTCGGCACGGTCGCGGAAATCCCCCGGCTTTATAGTTATACCTCAGATTATCGCGCGCCCTCACAAAACGATAAGCCCGGCAAGGCTTCGTTGTTACTCTGGCAGTGGCTGGCTGATTGTTTTCCGACAGACTTAAACGGATATGCCACAGAAAAATTCACTAACGATGAAACACTCGAGTCGCAAAGCTATCGATCCCCTCAGGTGATCAGCGATTACCTATTTGGAAAAAAACCCAAGACTGATCAGCCTCTGCCCGAACACTTCGTCTCTAACTACCTTTTTCACCGCTATAAAAATCGCGGTTGGCTGCAAACCAAGGAAGAATTCAATATCGCAAGCGGAGTAAAAGATACAGTCATTACAGATTGGTACACGGGTTCGATACAGACTCATGCCAAAGATACCGCTGCAGATCATCGCTGGGGTACGGTGCCAACCAATCCTGCCCGCTTGGTGCGTAATCCTATCTCGGAAATAGACAAGATAAGAGATGGCAAACCACAACCCATCAACAGTTTTTTCCACGGCAAGCCTGGAAAGCTTTGGTTCGGCAGTTGACCCATCCAGTTAGACGATGACCAGCACGTCATTCCTTAACGTTCCCACAGGGAGGCGACCATGAATACTTTGAATAGCTATACCAATATAAAGGATAATTTTAACCAGCGATTGTTCGCTCTACTCCCGAAGACCAGATCCATTCTTATGGAGCAGGAGTTGCATTTTGACAGTCAATTTTCGGAGCTTGACCCTCGACCACTGTGCCTATCCTCCCAGCGCTACCCTTACACACCACTCGGCACCCTGGGTATGGTCAACCCTTCGAGAGAAAATCAAATAATCACGCCCTACCTCAATCGTTACGCCGACACTTCCAGCCCAGACAACGCGGGCCAACTAATACTTCTTGATAACGACACGCAAATACAAATCGCCACTGCCCTCGAAAGGGATGCAAAATTCACAATAGCCAAAGAAAAAAGAGCGTCTGAAATACTCTTGGGTGAATACCAGCCTAATGCTGAATGGCTTATTCAAAACTGGGAAACAACCAAAGCCCATATCAAAGGACTCCTTAACAGAGAAAATCTGTGCTCAACCGTCAGTTCCCACCTCATGCAATTGAGAAACTACAACCAAGCGCATTATTTAAAATTACAAACAGCAGTCTGGTATGACGAAAGCGTCCCGAGTTTCGTACATGACCGGACTGTTTCAAATGGAACAAAATCTGCCAGCAGGATAATTAAACATTATCAAAGCCTGGGCAGTGATCTATCAAAAAAAGAGAAAAGAACAGAAGCAAGAGGTGATTATGCAGCAACCAAACTGTTTCTCACGGTGATGGGACCTGACTTTCAGATGAAAATGGGAAAATCCAGTGGAAACACCCGCCCACATGGCATTGATCAGATATGGGTACGCCGTGACGTGAAAACCGGAGACGTAGCCGCCTATTACATCGTCGAATCCAAGGGCAGTTCCGGTGCGCATTTAGGCCTCACGAAAACGGGAGAGCAGATGTCATCTCAATGGTTGTTCAACTGTTTACTAAAAATGGCGGCTGGAAAAAAAACCCACATCGACGGACAAACCAGCCAGGAGATGCCGAAGAAAATTCTCAAAGCGATGATTAATAGTTCGCCACCTGTCAAGGGCGTAATCTTTAATTCGCTTTACGGATCACAGGGTTTTACCAAAATCATTCGCATGACGGTATTGAGAGACTACAACTGCCCTGGGATTTATCAAGCCGCAGCGAACAGCCAGAGCCTATTTTCAAATGCGACTACCTCTTTCGGGTACGGCAACATGAGTAACTATTAAGAATATTTAGCGGTAGTAAATTTTCATCTCCACTATCGACTTTTTCTTTTCCGAGGCGTTCCAGATGCCCCGCGCCACTGACAGCAACACCACCCTCTCCCTCACCGCCCCCTCGCTGTCGGCGCTTTATCCTGAGTCGCTCTCCGGTGAAGAATCGCTCAATGCACTGAGTTCGCAAACCCTCAACGGCCTCAACGACGGCACTTCCCTCACCCTGAACACCGCCGTCGCCACCCACGTCACCACCACCCTGCACAACGACGCCCTCACCCGCCCGATGGATGCGTTGGTCGCAGAAATCCGCCAACTCCCCGCCGACGCCACCGCAGAGCGCTATCAGCTTGTACTACGGCCATGGCTGTGGTGGCTGACCCTGGCCAGCAACAACCGGGTGTTCCAGAACCTCAGCACCTCAGACATCGTCACCACAATTTTCAAGGCCCACGGTTTCACCGATTTCAAGCTGTCGTTGAGCGGTAGCTACACCCCACGCGAATACTGCGTGCAGTACGGCGAAACCGATTTCGCCTTCGTTTCACGGTTGCTGGAAGAGGAAGGGATTTTCTGGTTTTTCACCCACGAGGACGGCAAACACACGCTGGTGCTGGGTGACAGCAACGATGCGTTTGTGCCAATCCCCAATGGACCCAAGGTGAACTATCTCGGCCAGCAGTTGGGTGAGCGAGAACTGCACGGCATTCGCTCCGGCCAGGTCTGCGTACAAGCGGTGGCCGGGGTGTATCAGGCGACGGATTACGAGTTCACCACCCCGACCACCTCGCTTTACAGCCAGGCCGAAGCAGTCGCCGGGCCACGGTCGATGTACGAGCACCCCGGTAGCTACAACACCAAAGCGCGCGGCGATGCGCTGACCAAGCAGCGGGTCGATGGATTGCGCAGTCAGGAGAAGCGCTTCGTGGGTGAAAGCGACTGCCGCTGGCTGGTGCCGGGACACTGGTTCACCCTCGCCGGTCATGATGACGCGAGCCTGAATATCGATTGGGTGGTAACGGCGGTAACTCACGAAGCCAGCCATGACAGTTATCGCAATCGCTTCGAAGCCATCCCCAAAGCCACACCTTTTCGCCCGGTGAGAACCACACCGAAGCCGCGAATGCACACCCAAACCGCCATCGTCGTCGGCAAGTCCGGCGAGGAAATCTGGACTGACGAATACGGCCGGATCAAGTTGCAGTTCCCGTGGGATCGCGACGGCAAGAACGACGAAGCCAGTTCCTGCTGGGTGCGGGTGGTACTGCCCTGGAGTGGCAAGGGTTTCGGCATGCAGTTCGTGCCACGGATCGGCCAGGAAGTGATCGTGACCTTTATCGACGGCGATCCGGATCGGCCGCTGGTGACCGGTTGCGTCTACAACGGTGACAACGCCCTGCCCTATGCGCTGCCAGCGAATCAGACCCAGTCCGGGATCAAGACCCAATCGTCCAAGGGCGGCGGCGGTTTCAATGAGTTGCGCTTCGAGGACAAGAAGGACGCCGAGGAGGTGTTTCTCCAGGCGCAGAAAGATCTGAAGATCAACGTGCTCAACGACACCACCGCCACGGTCGGCCATGACGAAACCCTGACCGTACAGAATGCCCGCACGCGTACGGTGAAGGAAGGCGACGAGACCGTGACCCTGGAGAAAGGCAAACGCAGCGTGACCATCCAGACGGGCAGCGACACTCTGGATGTGAAGGACAGTCGCACGGTGACCGTGGGCGCGGACCAGACTCACAGCACCGGTGGCAACTACACGCACAAGGTCACTGGCGATTACAGCCTGACGGTGGACGGCAATTTGACCATCAAGGTGACTGGTACCCTGACCCTGCAAAGCGGCGGCAGTTTTGCGATCAAGAGCGGTGCAGACCTGGCGGCGGAGGCCAGCACTTCGATCAGCCAAAAGGCCGGTACGTCCCTCAGCAATCAGGCCGGCACTTCGTTGGAGAACAAGGCCGGCACGACCATGACCAACGATGCCGGGATCAGTCTGACCAACAAAGGCGCCGCTTCGCAAACCGTGGACGGTGGCGGCATGCTGACGATCAAGGGTGGTCTGGTGCAGGTCAACTGACAAGGAGAACCCATGGCCATCACGCCGCTGGATTTGCAGCAGAACGATAAACAACTCAAAGGCCGTTTGCTCGATGGCCAGCTCGACGGTGCGTTGCACATCAAGGATGACGGGCGCGCGCAGGCCGATTTGCACTACAGCCAGGGCGAGCTGCAAGGCACTACCCTGCTTTACCACCCCAATGGCAAGATCTCGGCGCAGCTGCCGTTTGTTCGTGACAAGCTGCAGGGGGTCGCGAGTTTCTATGCGCCGCAAGGCTGGCTGCAGCGCAAGGCGACTTACCGCCGAGGGCTGCTGCATGGCGAGGCGTTCAATTACTTTCCCGACGGGCAACTGGCCGAGGCGGAGTTTTACCGCGATGGTGTGCGCGAGGGGCGCTATCAGCGCTTTCATCCCAACGGCAAAACTGCCGTCGAGGCTCGATATCTCAATGGTCAGTTGCTCGAACCGGAACAGGGTTTTGCCAGCGATGGGCGACCGCTGGATGCCGAGGGCAAGCCGATTTCGAGGGTGCGCTGGTGGTTCAGGCGGTGGAGTGATCCTACGCAAGCCTGAAGCTCTACATTGGCTGGGACGCCCTATCGTGGGCAAGCCCGCTCCCACAGTGATCACTGTTGTTCACAAATACTGCATTCACAGAAGATCCCCTGTGGGAGCGGGCTTGCTCGCGAAGAGGCCGGCACATTCAACATCGATGTCGCCTGACACGCCGCCTTCGCGAGCAAGCCCGCTCCCACAGTTTGATCGTTGGCGGTCAGGGAATCAGCATCTGCATCTGTCCCGGCATCACGATTTTTATCACCCCCGCCCAGTTGCACATCAGGGTGCTGTTGGCATCGATAGCCGGCATGCCGCCCAGCAGCAGGGTCGGCGCGCCGCCGGGGATCCACGGGGTGGCGGTGGCCGGGATGCAGGGCATCGGCGTCAATACGCCAAGCGCCGCGGCGGTGGCGGCCGCGACCATCGGGTTGGCCATGCTCATGCATGTACCGAACGGCATGATGTTTACCAACGGGATGTGATCCATGATGTTCGCCGCCGGCATGCCCCCGGTCAGCGTGCGATTCACCGGCAGCACGTTGAGTACCGCCGGTGCCGCGCCGAAACTGCATTGCAGGGTCGCGGTGGCGCAAACTTGCGGACAGCCCATGTCGAATCTCCTTCCTGGAAGCGACTTCCCTGAACCATAGTCCGCCGAGCCGGTTCGCGCACATCAGGAACGCTGATTGTCCGGCAACACGCTAACCTATAAGACCGTGCCGCGCTTGTGGCTACCCCGGCGCACCATTAGATTAGCCAATGATGTCTGGCCTCCAAAATAAGCAGAAGGGATAAGCATGGCGCTTACTGACCAGTCCACCCGTATCCGCTCCGGCGAAGAACTCGATGCCAGCCTGATCGATCCATACCTCAAGGCGCACATTCCGGGCCTGAGCGGCTTACCGAAAATCAGCCAGTTTCCGGGCGGTGCGTCGAACCTGACTTACCTGCTGGAATACCCCGAACAGGAGTTCGTCCTGCGTCGGCCTCCGTTCGGCCACAAGGCCAAGTCCGCCCACGACATGGGCCGCGAATTTCGCATTCTCAATCAGCTGCGGGACGGCTTTCCCTATTGCCCCAAAACCTATGTGCACTGCACTGACGAGTCAGTGATCGGCGCCGAGTTTTATGTGATGGAACGGGTCAAGGGGATCATCCTGCGCTCCGAACTGCCGCCGGAACTGGGCCTTGACTCTGCGAAGACCGAAGCCCTGTGCAAAAGCTTTATCGACAAATTCGTGGAACTGCACCGGGTCGATTACAAGGCCTGTGGCCTGGGCGACCTCGGCAAGCCCGAAGGTTACGTCGCGCGGCAAATCAAAGGCTGGAGCGAGCGTTACGAAAAAGCCCTGACCCCGGATGCACCGAAGTGGGAAGCGGTGAAGGCTTGGCTCAATGACAAGATGCCGGCCGACCACCCGACATCGAGCATCGTCCACAACGATTACCGCTTCGACAACGTGATCCTCGACCCCGAGAATCCGATGCAGATCATCGGCGTGCTGGATTGGGAATTGACCACCCTCGGCGATCCCCTAATGGACCTGGGCAACACCCTCGCCTACTGGATCGAAGCCGACGACCCAGCGCCGGTGCAATTGATGCGCCGTCAGCCGAGCCACGCTCCCGGCATGCTGACTCGCCGTGAATTCGTCGATTACTACGCCGAACGCGCGGGCATCCAGATCGACAATTTCGACTTCTACTACACCTACGGCCTGTTCCGCCTGGCCGGCATCGTGCAGCAGATCTACTACCGGTTCTTCCATGGTCAGACCCAGGACAAACGCTTCGCGCAGTTCATTCACATGAACAAACTGCTGGAGCAGATGAGCCTGCAAGTCATTGATAAATCCAGTCTCTGATCACGGCCGCTGATCGGGCCCATAACAAGGAAAAATCATGTCCAAGACTCAGTTGTTCGACCTCGACGGCAAGATCGCTTTCGTCTCCGGCGCCAGCCGCGGCATTGGTGAAGCCATCGCCAAACTGCTGGCGCAACAAGGCGCCCACGTCATCGTTTCGAGCCGCAAACTCGACGGTTGCCAGCACGTCGCCGATGCGATCATTGCCGCCGGCGGTAAAGCGACCGCCATCGCCTGCCACATCGGTGAAATGGAACAGATCACCCAGGTCTTCGCCGGTATTCGCGAACAGTTCGGGCGCCTGGACATTCTGGTCAACAACGCGGCGACCAACCCGCAGTTCTGCAACGTACTGGACACCGACCTGAGCGCCTTCCAGAAAACCGTCGACGTGAACATTCGCGGCTACTTCTTCATGTCGGTGGAAGCCGGCAAGCTGATGCGCGAGCACGGCGGCGGCAGCATCATCAACGTCGCCTCGATCAATGGTATTTCGCCGGGGATCTTCCAGGGCATCTACTCAGTGACCAAGGCAGCAGTGATCAATATGACTAAAGTCTTCGCCAAGGAATGCGCGCAATTCGGCATCCGTTGCAACGCCTTGCTGCCGGGTCTGACAGACACCAAGTTCGCTTCGGCGCTGGTGAAAAACGACGCCATACTGCAAACGGCGCTGCAGCAGATTCCGCTCAAGCGTGTAGCGGACCCAAGTGAAATGGCCGGCGCGGTTTTATACCTGGCCAGTGATGCGTCGAGCTACACGACTGGGGTTTCGTTGAATGTGGATGGTGGGTTTTTGTCCTGATTGGGTTCTGCGAATAAACCGAAGGCAGCCAAATGGCTGCCTTTTTTGCTTCTCACGCGAGCACACCAACCCCGTGTAGGAGCTGCCGAAGACTGCGATCTTTTGATCTATGGCGTCAGTTGAATCGTTAAAGATCAAAAGATCGCAGCCTTCGGCAGCTCCTACATGAGGATTGGTTTTACACAGGCAGTATCGGATCCAATATAAGAATATTTATTCCACCATTTGCATATTGGGAATATTTATTCCATAAATAGCCCTCCTGAAAATAAAAATCCAAAGGACCCCGGCTATGCGCGAACTCGGTATCGGACTTATCGGCACAGGTTTCATGGGCCGCGCCCACGCCTTGGCCTTTCGCAATGTCAGCGCCGTTTTTGAACTGCCGCTGAAGCTCAATCTCGCCGCCCTCGCCGACGCCGATCCGCAGCGCGCCCGGCACTGCGCCGACGCGTGGGGCTTCGATGCCGCTCACAACGACTGGCAACGGCTGATTGATGACCCCAAGGTCAATCTGATCGCCATCACCACTCCCAATCATCTGCACTACCCCATGGCCATGGCCGCCCTCGCCGCCGGCAAGCCGGTGTACTGCGAAAAACCGCTGGCGGTGAACCTCGAACAGGCCAGCGCCATGCGCCTGGCCGCCAAAGCTGCGGGCGTGGTGACGCGGGTCGGCTACAACTACCAGCACAACCCGATCATCGGCCTCGCTCGGGATTTGATTCAAAGCGGAGCGTTGGGACAGATCATCAGTTTCCAGGGCGAATTCAGCGAAGATTTCATGGCCGATCCCGTTTCACCCTGGTCCTGGCGCTGTGACGCCGATTACGCCGGCGGTGCCTTGGCGGACCTGGGCAGTCACTTGCTGGCCATGGCCCGTCATCTGCTGGGCGAAATCGAGGCAGTATGCGCGGACACCCAGACCGTGCATGCGCAACGCCCCGTTACGTTAGGTGGCCAGGAACGACGCGAGGTCGCGGTCGACGATCAGGTCCACGCGTTGCTGCGGTTCGCCAACGGCGCGCGAGGCACGTTCAGCAGCAGTTGGCTCAAACACGGTTACAAGAATCACCTGAGTTTTGAAATCAGCGGCACCCGGGGCACCCTGGCGTTCGATCAGGAACGCTTGAACGAACTGCGGATGTATCGCGCAGGGCAAGGCGGTTTTCAACGGCTATTGGCAGGGCCGGATTTACCGGGTTATGCCGCCTTCAGCCCGGCACCGGGGCATCAGTTGGGTTACAACGAACTCAAGACTCTGGAAGTGCATGAGTTGGTGATGGCACTGGCAGGCCTCGGTCAGGACGGGACGGATTTCGAGCAAGCATGGGAAGTCGAACGCCTGGCGACAGCGATTCGTCTGGCGGCACGCGAGTCGCGGTGGGTCAGGATCGAGGACGTCTGAATCACCGCTCGGGCCACGCCCGCCAGTCGCGCAGTGGGCAACTGGCGGTGCACGCCATTGCTTACTGAGTGACGCAACGGGTCAGGGTGGTGGTCCGCGTCACCTGCCCTTCAGCCCTCATGTCACCCTGTACATCGGTGTTTTCGGAGGTCTGACAGGTACGAACCGGTGGCGGTGGTGGCGCAGCGGGTGGCGGTGGTGGCGGACTGGCGCAACCACCCAGAATCGCCGTGCAGAGTACGAGCGACAGTGGCGAAAAAATACGTATCCCAAGACTGTTCATAGGCTGACCCGCGGTGAGTAATCGACATTTTCCGCGACACAAAAACCACACCGCCTACCTGCGGCCCCGTCACAGAAAAGAAATACCTCGCATTCCTTATAGCCCAGCCACCCGCCAATGCCAGAAAAAGCAGCGGGAAACAAACCAGCGCCTACGAAGCACTGGACCGATGCAGACCAATGCTCTCAAGCTCGTACTGCAACTCTTCAATCAACGCCGTCAACGCCTCCGGCGTCCTGAGAGTCGACATGTTCAAGCCGCTGACCACCAGATCCACCTGCCCCGTCGCCGGATGATAAAGCTTCACCGTCAACGAATTATCCCCGGTGAGCGCGCACTCACAGGCCAACGGCGAAAAACTGCGCTCCAGTTGCATACGCAATTGCGCCAGATGATTCATCCCGATTCACCTTGGCGACCACCTGAAATCGACTCCACGCTTGAATTGTTCGCACCCATGTGGCTGTTCCTTTAGCTGCATCGAATAGGACGCGATACCGACCCGAAGCCACGTATCGCACCCTCACAGCCTAGAAAAACCAGCCTCTGAGCAGAACATCAAAATGCACCATGCCGACTAGTGCATTTGCATCTTAACGTTGCCCCTTGGGCCGCCTCTCGCTGGAGAACAGACCCCGTTCGCGAGCCCATACAATCGCCTCACTGCGGCTGTGCACGTCGAGTTTTGAATACACCGTCGAAACATGATTGCGCACCGTATTAGGCGCCAGTTTCAGGCGTGCGGCGATTTCCTTGTCGGCCAGGCCTTCACAGATCAAACCGAGCACATCGCGCTCTCGCGCGGTCAGTTCGGTGAACGACACAGCGGGCAACTGCGGTGAACTGACGTTCTTCACGTTGGCGAGTTTTTCGATCAGCGTGCGGCTGAACCAGGAGGCGTCTTTCATCACCTCTTCAATGGCCGACACCAGTTCCAGCTCGGTGCGTTTGCGCTCCGTAATGTCCATCAACACCAGCAAGTAGCAAAGACTGTCCTGAATGTTCACGGTGTCTGCCGAAATTGCACAATCGATCAGCCCCACATCTTTCCTGCGCACTCGGAGATCGACGCGATCCACCCTGCCGTTTTTTTCCAGGGCCGCAAACAATCGCGTGCGAGCGCCTGCGTCATCGATGAAACCGAGTTGCGCCACGGTCTTGCCGAGCACCTCTTCACTCGGCCACGCGAGGGTATCGAGAAACGCTTCGTTGACATCCATCACCACTTGATCGTCGGCGCTGCATACCAGGATCGGCACCGGGGTGAGGCGAAAGGCTTTGGCAAACCGTTCCTCACTCAGGCGCAGGGCAGTTTCGGCCTTGTGCCGCAGCTCCATGTCGACGAAGGAAAACAGCATGCAAGCTTCGTCGTTGAGCTCCAGCGGTTGCCCGGCAACGATCACCTGTTTGCTGCCACCGTCGGGCAATTGCAGTTCGGCCTGCATCTGCGGAATGGTTGCCCCGTCACGCAAACGCTGCTTGGCCAGGTCCTTGTTTTCAGCGCGCTCCAGCACATCCAGTTCATAGGTCGAAGCACCGATCACCTGATCACGGGTATAGCCGGTCATCTCCAGGAAGCCCTGGTTGACTTTGATATAGCGCAAATCGCTGAGGCGACAGATCACCGCCGGGGCCGGGTTGGCATTGAAGGTCTTTTCGAAACGCTGCTCGGCGCTGGCCCACTCGGTGACATCGTTCATGATCAGCACCAACGACTCCGGCTCGCCGGTGTGGTCGGCCAGCACCATGCTGCGCACACTGTGAACCCAGGTGCGTTCGTCGTTTTCGACTGGCGTCAATTCGACCAGCACATCGCTGAACATCTCGCCGCGGGCAACGCGGCTGATCGGATAATTCTGCGTCGCAACCGGGTGATTGTTGCGATAGCGCAAGGCAAACCGCTTCGCGTATTCCTTGGCATTGGCGCCCAGCTCACCGATCCGACTGACCCCGTGCATGGTCAGCGCGGCGTCGTTGGCCCACAGGATCGTCTGGTCGAGTTCCAGCAAAATCACCCCGTCGGACAGACCGGCGATGATCTGCTGCAACTGGCGGCGATTGGTTTCGGTGGTCAGGACGTCCTGGCTCATTGGAACTCCACGGTTGCGGCGGCGCCGGTACGCGCGGCCCTGTGAAGATTACGACCGCTGGGGGCTCTGATAGTGCGAATGAAGCGGGTGCCGGGACCAGAAGATCAAAAGATCGCAGGCTTCGCCAGCTCCTACGGGAGGGCGTACATCCGCGTGATCACGGGTGTACCCAGTCACGGTTGCGTACACCCGCGTGATGACATGCGTGCTCGGTCAATGTAGGAGCTGCCGAAGGCTGCGATCTTTTCGACGGCTTCGAAATATTCCGAAAACGCTTTCATCCACGCCACTCAAGCTAACGACTAACGTTTATCTGACAACACACCTCATGGAGGCCAAGGAATGGCTATCGCTGCAAAAGGATGTCGCCTGCGCAAGGCTCGATTTTCCGAATCTGGTCGTATTTATCTATTGACCGTCGTCGTTCATCAACGAGAGCCGGTATTCGCAGATTGGCGGATGGGACGGCTTCTGGTCGACCAACTGCGCTGTGCCGATCAAGCCCCGATGGTCAACTCGATGGCATGGGTAGTGATGCCGGATCATCTGCATTGGTTATTGGAGCTCCAGCACGGGACCTTGGCCGAACTGATGTGCCGCATCAAATCCAGAAGCAGCCGATCGATCAACCTTGTGCGTCGCAGCCAAGGCCGATTATGGCAACGAGGATATTACGATCGGGCTTTGCGTCGCGATGAAGACATCAAGGATGCAGCGCGTTACATCATCATGAATCCGTTGCGCGCGGGATTGGTGAAACGGGTGGGTGATTATCCGTTGTGGGATGCCATTTGGATTTGAGAGGGTCAAGATCAAAAGATCGCAGGCTTCGCCAGCTCCTACAGGAATTGGGTACATCCGCATGATCACGGGTGTACCCGATCAATGCAGGAGCTGCCGCAGGCTGCGATCTTTTCGGCGGCCACGGCGGAAGATCAAAAGATCGCAGGCAGGATGTATCCGCATGATCACGGGTGTACCCGATCAATGTAGGAGCTGCCGCAGGCTGCGATCTTTTGATCTTCAAGCCGCAAGTTCGCCGCTGGCAATCGCATCCGAAGCCGCCAGCATCGCCCGCAACAACACCGCACATCCGGCGGCCAAATCATCGGGCGCGGCGTTTTCGATTTCGTTGTGGCTGATGCCGCCCTCGCAAGGCACGAAGATCATCCCGGCCGGGCCGAGTTCGGCGAGGAAGATCGCGTCATGCCCTGCTCCGCTGACGATGTCCATGTGCGACAGACCGAGACCTTGAGCGGCGCCGCGTACCGCTTCGACGCAGCCCTTGTCGAAGTACAGCGGCGGGAAGTCGGCGGTGGGGGTCAGTTCGAAGGTCAGGCCGTGTTCCTCGCAGGTGGTTTCGATGACTTCGCGAACTTCGGCGATCATTGAGTCGAGTTGCGCGGGCTCCAGATGACGGAAATCCAGGGTCATGCGCACTTCACCGGGAATCACATTGCGTGACCCGGGGTAGGCTTGCAGGCAGCCGACGGTGCCGCAGGCGTGGGGTTGGTGGCCGAGGGCGGCGCGATTGACCGCGCCGACGATTACCGAAGCGCCAACCAGAGCGTCCTTGCGCAGGTGCATCGGCGTCGGACCGGCATGGGCTTCGACGCCGCGCAGTTTCAGGTCGAACCATTTCTGCCCGAGGGCGCCCATCACGACACCGATGGTTTTGCGCTCATCCTCAAGAATCGGGCCTTGCTCGATGTGAGCTTCGAAATACGCGCCGACGGCATGGCCGCTGACCTTGCGCGGCCCGGCATAGCCGATGGCGTTCAAGGCTTCACCGACGGTCACGCCCTGGGCGTCGACCTTGGCCAGGGTTTCTTCGAGGGTGAATTTTTCCGCGAACACGCCGGAGCCCATCATGCAGGGGGCGAAGCGCGAGCCTTCTTCGTTGGTCCAGACCACCACTTCCAGCGGCGCTTCGGTTTCCACGCCCAGGTCATTGAGGGTGCGCAAGACTTCGACCCCGGCCAGCACGCCGAAGCAGCCGTCGAACTTGCCGCCCGTGGGTTGGGTGTCGATGTGGCTGCCGGTCATTACCGGTGGCAGGTTCGGATTGCGCCCCGGACGGCGGGCGAAGATGTTGCCGACCGCGTCGATGCTGATGGTGCAACCGGCCTCCTCGCACCAGTTCACGAAGATGTCCCGAGCCTGGCGGTCGAGGTCGGTCAGGGCCAGCCGGCAGACACCGCCCTTGACCGTGGCACCGAGTTTGGCCAAGTCCATGAGCGACTGCCACAGACGGTCGCTGTTGATGTGCTGATGGGTGGATTGCAGAACGTCTATGGCAGCGTTCATGGTGATCTCCTCAGGCAGTTGTTATAGGTTCTTCAGGCGAATTTTTGGTGTGTTTGAGGCCACCTTCGCGAGCAAGCCCGCTCCCACAGGGGAATGCATTCCAAATGTAGGAGCTGGCGAAGCCTGCGATCTTTTTGGGGCCGCCGGAAAGCTAGATCAAAAGATCGCAGCCTTCGGCAGCTCCTACGGGGGGAATGCATTCCAAATGTGGGCTTGCTCGCGAAAGGGTCACCCCTCACACCGCCGATTTCACGGCCGTAGGACTCGGCCGCATCACACTCAACCCGTAATAAATCAGCCCACCAAGGGCCGAGCCGGTGAACCAGCCGTAGCTGTAGAACCAGCTGAACGCATCGCTGCCCAGCGACAGCAGAGTCAACGCTACCGGCACGCCGAACGCGATAAAACCGAACCAGTTCCACGCCGGGTAAACGTCATCACGGTAGAGACCGGCCAAATCCAGTTGCTGTTTCTTGATCAGGAAATAGTCCACCACCATGATCCCGGCGATCGGGCCCAGCAGGCTCGAATAGCCCAGCAACCAGTTGGAATACACCGTCTCCAGGCTCAAATCCGAGACGATCAGCCCGAGTTTTTTCAACAATTCATGAGCCATCAGCGCCAACCCGACCAAACCCGTGAGCATCACCGCTTTGGTGCGGTTGATGACCTTGGGCGCAACGTTCTGAAAATCGTTGGTCGGCGAAACAATGTTGGCTGCAGTGTTGGTCGACAACGTGGCGATGATGATCAGCGCCATGGCCAGGGCGACCCAGACCGGGCTCTGGATATGGCCGATCAGCGTGACCGGATCGGAGACAGTAACGCCGACCAGTTTTACCGAGGCAGCCGTCATCACCACACCAAGGGAGGCGAACAGGAACATGGTCAAGGGCAAGCCGATGATCTGCCCGACGATCTGATCCTTCTGGCTTTTCGCGTAGCGGCTGAAGTCCGGAATGTTCAGCGACAAAGTCGCCCAGAACCCGACCATGGCGGTCAGCCCGGCGGCAAAGTAACTGACCACGCTGGCCCCTTCCGGACGCTTGGCCGGGATCGCCATCAATTCAGTCATCGATACGTTCGGCATCGCCCACACCAGCAGCCCCACACCCACCAGCACCAACAACGGCGCCGAAAGGGTTTCCAGCCATTTGATCGAGTCCGCGCCGCGAATCACCACCCACAGGTTCAAGGCCCAGAACAGCATGAAGCCGATCACTTCACCGGTGCCGCCGAGGGCTTTCCAGCCATCGAACACCGAGCCGAGAAACAGGTGAATCGCCAGCCCGCCGAACATCGTCTGAATGCCGAACCAGCCGCACGCCACCAGGGCACGAATCAGGCACGGAATGTTGGAGCCGAGGATGCCGAAGGACGAGCGCAGCAACACCGGAAACGGAATGCCGTACTTGGTGCCAGGGAAGGCATTCAGGGTCAGGGGGATCAGCACGATGATGTTGGCAAACAGAATCGCCAGCAGCGCTTCACCGACGCTCAGGCCGAAATAAGCGGTGAGCACGCCGCCGAGGGTGTAGGTCGGCACGCAGATCGCCATGCCGACCCACAGCGCAGTGATGTGCCATTTGTTCCAGGTTCGTTCGCGCACCTTGGTCGGTGCCATGTCGTGGTTGTAACGGGGACTGTCAAGCACGTCGCTGCCGGCTTCGAGCTCAAACAAGCCGTCGCGCTCGGTCACTTGCGATCTGATCTGTTGCATGGCCGCTCCACTGTTCTTTTGATTATTTTTGCTCATCAGGGGCTGGCGCAAAGTGCGCAGGCCCGACGATGGCCGGAGAAACTGACAACTTTCATGGACCGGCCAAGGTGTCAGCGGCGGCATCAATAAACGTGCCGGGTGCCCCGCTAGCGCATCGGGCAGTGCCATAAAATTTCGCTAACCAACTGATATTAATCAGCTTTATTTAGCCAGCTATTGAATCCGCGGTGAGTTGCCATGCCACTCAGGCCGAATGTCAGGCAAGTTGTCCGAACAGTCAGGACTCAATCTGGTGCGTCGATCTTTTTTGAAAGATTGCGCATCAACCATAGACCATCCTCAAGCAGCTGATTTCACATAGAAAATCTTGACCATATTTCGAACCTGTCAAGTGCGTCAAAATGGTGAGAGGCCTCACCATTTTGGTGATTTCCAGTTTAAATCGTTATTTTTCAACAAGTTAAATCAGTCATAAGCTTATAAAAAATATTCTTGCTCAATCGACAAACTGCAGCTAGCGTTTATTCTTGACAGCGCTGACAGGAATACACCGATTGGCGTCTGCTTCATATAAAACATTTAGAACCGGCATCAGTCGGTCAATGCCTGCGAGGAACTCGGAATGTCTCTGTTGATCCGTGGCGCCACCGTTATTACCCATGATGAAAGTTATCGCGCCGACGTCTATTGCGCCGACGGCGTGATCAAAGCCATCGGTGAAAACCTCGATGTTCCCGCCGATGCGGAAGTGCTCGACGGCAGCGGCCAATACCTGATGCCCGGCGGCATCGACCCGCACACTCATATGCAGCTGCCCTTCATGGGCACGGTGGCCAGCGAGGACTTCTTCAGCGGCACCGCGGCGGGGCTTGCCGGCGGTACCACCTCGATCATCGACTTCGTGATTCCCAACCCGCAGCAATCGTTGATGGAGGCGTTTCATCAATGGCGCGGCTGGGCGGAGAAGTCGGCGTCGGACTACGGTTTCCACGTCGCCATCACCTGGTGGAGCGAGCAGGTCCGCGAAGAAATGGCCGAGCTGGTCAGCCATCACGGGGTCAACAGCTTCAAGCACTTCATGGCCTACAAGAACGCGATCATGGCCGCCGACGATACGCTGGTGGCGAGTTTCGAGCGGTGTCTGGAATTGGGCGCGGTACCGACCGTGCACGCGGAAAACGGCGAGCTGGTCTATCACCTGCAACGCAAGTTGATGGCCCAGGGCATGACCGGGCCGGAAGCGCATCCGCTGTCGCGGCCTTCGCAGGTGGAAGGTGAAGCCGCGAGCCGGGCGATCCGCATCGCCGAAACCCTTGGCACGCCGTTGTATCTGGTGCACGTCTCGACCAAGGAAGCCCTCGACGAAATCACCTACGCCCGCGCCAAAGGCCAACCGGTCTACGGCGAAGTCCTGGCCGGGCATCTGCTGCTGGACGACAGCGTTTATCAACACCCGGACTGGCAGACCGCCGCCGGTTACGTGATGAGCCCGCCCTTCCGTCCTCGCGGCCATCAAGAGGCGCTCTGGCATGGCCTGCAAGCGGGCAACCTGCATACCACCGCCACCGACCATTGCTGCTTCTGCGCCGAGCAGAAGGCCGCCGGCCGTGACGACTTCAGCAAGATCCCCAATGGCACCGCGGGTATCGAAGACCGCATGGCGGTGCTCTGGGATGAAGGGGTCAACACCGGGCGTTTGTCGATGCAGCACTTCGTTGCCCTCACCTCCACCAACACCGCGAAGATCTTCAACCTCTATCCGCGCAAAGGGGCAATCCGCGTGGGCGCCGATGCCGATCTGGTGCTGTGGGATCCGCAAGGTACGCGGACGATTTCTGCCAAGACCCATCACCAGCAAGTCGATTTCAATATTTTTGAAGGCAAGACCGTGCGCGGCGTGCCGAGCCACACCGTCAGCCAGGGCCGCGTGGTGTGGGCCGATGGTGATTTGCGGGCCGAGCGTGGTGCCGGTCGGTATGTCGAACGGCCGGCGTATCCGGCGGTGTTTGATTTGCTGAGCAAGCGGGCTGAGATGAACAAGCCGACGGCAGTGAAACGCTGACCTGACCACCTGTGGCGAGGGAGCTTGCTCCCGCTGGACTGCGCAGCAGGCCCAAAACCAGTCGACTCGGAGTGTCAGGACTACCGAATTGTCAGGAATCGGGGCGGCTTCGCCACCCAGCGGGAGCAAGCTCCCTCGCCACAGGATGATGCGTAAAAACCAATGCCCACCAGAGGCAGCACCTCAAATAACCGTGAGGCCACCACCGTGATCAAGACCTTGAACCACCTCCCGCATCCCCATGAGGACGCGGCCGCCCTCGCCGGCCATTTCACCGATCTGGCGCCACCGCTCAACGACCGTCAGGCCCATCTGGAAGCCTCGCGCTGTCTGTATTGCTACGACGCGCCCTGCGTGAATGCCTGCCCAAGCGACATCGACATTCCATCGTTCATCCGCAATATCCATCAGGAGAACGTTCAGGGTGCGGCGCAAAAAATCCTCTCGGCGAACATCCTCGGCGGCAGTTGCGCCCGGGTCTGCCCGACGGAGATTCTTTGCCAGCAGGCCTGCGTACGCAATAACGCCCAGGAATGCGCGCCGGTGCTGATCGGCCTGTTGCAACGCTATGCCGTGGACAACGCCCATTTCAGCGAACACCCGTTTCAGCGCGCCGCGGCAACCGGCAAGCGCATTGCTGTGGTCGGTGCCGGGCCAGCCGGTTTGTCCTGCGCGCACCGCAGCGCCATGCATGGCCATGACGTGGTGATTTTCGAGGCGCGGGAAAAGGCTGGCGGCCTCAACGAATACGGGATCGCCAAGTACAAACTGGTGGACGATTACGCGCAGAAGGAACTTGAATTCCTGATGGGGATCGGCGGGATCGAAATCCGCCACGGCCAGAAACTCGGCGACAACCTGACCCTCAGCGAACTGCATCAGCAATTCGACGCGGTGTTCCTCGGCCTTGGTCTGGCCGCCAGCAAACAGTTGGGTCTGGTTCACGAGGATGCGCCCGGCCTGCTCGCCGCCATCGAGTACATCCGCGAATTGCGCCAGGCCGATGACCTGACGCAACTGCCACTGGCCGAGCACTGCATTGTGCTCGGTGCCGGCAACACCGCCATCGACATGGCCGTGCAAATGGCTCGCCTCGGCGCACGCGATGTGAATCTGGTGTACCGCCGCGGCGTCGAGGACATGGGCGCCACCGGTCACGAACAGGACATCGCCAAGGCCAATCAGGTGCGGCTGCTGACGTGGGCACAACCCGACGAAGTCCTGCTCGATGAGAATGGCCAGGTGCGCGGCATGCGCTTTGCCCGCACCCGGTTGGTGGAAGGTCGACTGCAAACCACCGGCGAAACCTTCGAACTGGCCGCCGACGCGATCTTCAAAGCCATCGGCCAAACCTTCGACAACAGCGCCCTCGCCGATCCGCTGGCCCGTGAACTCAAGCGTCAGGGCGACCGCATCCTCGTCGACGAACAGCTGCGCACCAGCATTCCCGGCGTGTATGCCGGCGGCGATTGCACCAGCCTCGATCAGGACCTCACCGTGCAGGCCGTGCAGCACGGCAAGCTGGCCGCCGAGGCCATCAACGCTCAACTCATGCTCAACGTGGAGGCTGCGTAAATGGCCGATCTCTCGATTGTCTTCGCCGGCATCAAAGCCCCCAATCCGTTTTGGCTGGCCTCTGCGCCACCGACCGATAAAGCCTACAACGTGGTTCGCGCGTTCGAGGCTGGCTGGGGCGGCGTGGTCTGGAAAACCCTGGGTGAGGACCCGGCGGCGGTCAACGTATCGTCGCGTTACTCGGCACACTTCGGGGCTAATCGGGAGGTGCTTGGTTTTAACAACATCGAACTGATCACCGACCGTTCGCTGGAGATCAACCTGCGGGAAATCACCCAGGTCAAAAAGGACTGGCCGGATCGCGCGCTGATCGTGTCGCTGATGGTGCCCTGCGTCGAAGAGTCATGGAAAAACATCCTGCCGCTGGTGGAAGCCACCGGAGCCGATGGCATTGAACTGAATTTCGGCTGCCCCCACGGCATGCCGGAACGGGGTATGGGCGCGGCGGTCGGCCAAGTGCCGGAATACGTCGAGCAGGTCACCCGCTGGTGCAAGACGTATTGCTCGCTGCCGGTGATCGTCAAGCTCACGCCGAACATCACCGACATCCGTGTCGCCGCCCGTGCCGCTTACCGGGGTGGGGCCGATGCGGTATCGCTGATCAACACCATCAACTCAATCACCAGCGTCAATCTGGAACGCATGGTCGCCAACCCAGCCGTGGGCAGCCAAAGCACCCACGGTGGTTATTGCGGCTCGGCGGTGAAGCCGATTGCCTTGAACATGGTCGCCGAAATCGCCCGCGATCCACAGACCCAAGGCCTGCCGATCTCAGGTATCGGCGGCATCGGCAGCTGGCGCGATGCGGCGGAATTCATTGCGCTGGGCAGCGGTTCGGTGCAGGTGTGCACGGCGGCCATGCTGCATGGTTTCCGGATTGTCGAGGAGATGAAGGACGGCTTGTCACGCTGGATGGACAGTCAGGGCTACGCCAGCGTGTCGGAGTTTTCCGGGCGAGCGGTGGGCAATACCACGGACTGGAAGTACCTGGACATCAACTATCAGGTGATTGCGAAGATTGATCAGCAGGCGTGCATCGGTTGCGGTCGCTGCCACATCGCTTGCGAAGACACCTCGCACCAGGCGATTGCCAGCCTTAAGCAGGCGGACGGGACGCATAAATATGAAGTGATCGATGATGAGTGTGTGGGGTGCAATCTGTGTCAGATCACGTGCCCGGTGCAGGATTGCATCGAGATGGTGCCGATGGATACGGGCAAGCCGTTCCTGGACTGGAACCATGATCCGAGGAATCCGTACCACGTTGCTGTTTGATCGTTGAAATTCAAAAGATCGCAGCCTCGTTTCACTCGACAGCTCCTACAGAGAAATGCGTAACCCTGTAGGAGCTGTCGAGTGAAACGAGGCTGCGATCCCTTGATTTATGGCTCCAACCCGATCCCCCGCAAGATCACACTGGTCACCGTCTGCACCGCCCGCTCGAACTGCATGTCCGACAGCGGCTGGTGGTCATTAAGAATATTCACCTGGTGATCGAAGTCGGCGTAGTGCTGGGTTGAAGCCCAGATCATGTACAGCAGGCTGGAAGGCTCCACCGGCAGGATGCGTTTGTCCTCCACCCACTGGCGAATTTTCGCTTCTTTCATCTTGGCCCAGTCGTACAGGCTGGCGTCCAGTTTCTCACCCAGCGTCGGCGCACCGTGGATGATTTCGTTGGCCCAGACTTTCGAACCGTACGGTCGGCTGCGGGAATGGTTCATCTTGGCGCGGATGTAGCTGCTGAGCACCACTCGCGGGTCGTCGAACATCTCGAAGCACGAGGCGTCCTGCTTCCAGACCTCCAGCAAACCCAGCAAGACCGCGCTGTACAGCTCGCTCTTGGTGCTGAAGTAGTAGTGCAGGTTGGAACGCGGCAATTGCACTTCGGCAGCGATGTCGGCCATGGCAGTGCTGCCGAAACCTTTTTCGGCAAAGACTTTTTCGGCCCCCAGCAGAATTTTTTCGACGTTACTGCGACGAATCTCGATCTTGTGATTGCCCATGAGGGCTCCCTGACAACAGCGTTGGTCAAGACTAGCACCCGCTCTGGATCGGGGCGACAGGGGAAAACGAAACTTCATACAGCGGTCTTGCGGCTTGGTGACAGTCAATGCTGATGGACAAGTCATCGTATAACTTGTGATTGACATTCCCTCAAAGCCTCGCAAATAATCGCCGCCAATGTTGTACGACGACGTATAACAAGAATAAAAACAACAAAAAACAAGGGAGCGTTATCGTGAGCAGATTCGCCCGCAATTCCTTCGCCAGCACCCTTCGCCCTACCTTCGTCCGTCGCCATACTCTCAGTCTGATCGGTTGCAGCAGCCTGGCCCTCGCCCTGCCCATGACCAGCCAGGCCGAAGGTTTCGTCGATGACGCCAAGGCCACGCTGAACCTGCGCAACGCCTACATCAATCGCAACTTCACCAACCCGAACAATGCCCAGGGCAAGGCTGAAGAGTGGACGCAAAACTTCATCCTCGACGCCAAATCCGGGTTCACCCAGGGCCCCGTCGGTTTCGGCGTGGATGTGCTCGGCATGTACTCGCAGAAACTCGACGGCGGTAAGGGCACGGGCGGTACGCAGTTGCTGCCGATCCATGATGACGGCCGCCCCGCCGACAATTTCGGCCGTCTGGGTGTGGCGCTGAAAGCCAAGGTGTCGAAAACCGAATTGAAGGTCGGGGAATGGATGCCGGTGCTGCCGATCCTGCGCTCCGATGATGGTCGCTCGCTGCCGCAAACCTTTCGCGGCGGTCAGGTCACCTCCACCGAACTCAGCGGCCTGACGCTCTACGGCGGTCAGTTCCGCGGCAACAGCCCGCGCAACGACGCGAGCATGGAAGACATGTCGATGAACGGCAGAGGCGCGTTCACCTCCGACCGCTTCAACTTTGGCGGCGGCGAGTATGCGTTCAATGAAAAACGTACTCAGGTCGGCGTCTGGTACGCGGAACTCAGCGATATTTATCAGCAGCAGTATTTCAACCTGAGCCATAGCCAGCCCATGGGTGACTGGACCCTGGGTGCCAACCTCGGTTACTTCATTGGCAAAGAAGACGGCAGCGCGCTGGCCGGCGACCTCGACAACAAAACCGCGTTCGCCCTGCTCTCGGCCAAATACGGTGGCAACACCTTTTATGTCGGCCTGCAAAAACTCAGCGGCGACAGCGCCTGGATGCGCGTCAATGGCACCAGCGGCGGCACGTTGGCCAATGACAGCTACAACGCCAGCTATGACAACGCCAAGGAACGCTCCTGGCAGGTGCGCCACGACTACAACTTCGTCGCCCTCGGCATTCCCGGCCTGACGCTGATGAATCGCTACATCAGCGGCGATAACGTGCACACCGGGGCGATCACCGATGGCAAGGAATGGGGCCGCGAATCGGAACTGGCCTACACCGTGCAAAGCGGCGCGCTGAAGAGCCTCAACGTCAAATGGCGCAACGCGACCATCCGCCGCGATTTCAGCACCAATGAATTCGATGAGAACAGGATCTTTATCAGTTACCCGATTTCGTTGTTGTAAGGCGGACATTGCTAGCTGCATAGAACCCTGTGGCGAGGGAGCTTGCTCCCGCTGGAGTGCGAAGCGCTCCCGGATCTCTGAATGTTCCTGAACTTCTGGTTTGGGGGCTGCTTCGCAGTCCAGCGGGAGCAAGCTCCCTCGCCACAGGTTCAGTGCACTCACTGGATGAACATGACCCTCCGTCAATTTCAACCAAAGTCGCGTTGACAAGCACCAGAAAGCCCAACAATATTCCACCAAGTCATACGACAACCTACAACAACCAATAACTATAAATTTTCTGTTCAGGTATTTACATGACGACCACATCCCCCTTCAATCGCCTGCTCCTGACCGGTGCCGCCGGTGGCCTCGGTAAAGTCCTGCGCGAACGCCTGCGACCTTACGCCAACGTCCTCCGTCTGTCGGACATCGCCGACATGGCGCCAGCCATGGATGATCGCGAAGAAGTCATGCCGTGCGACCTCGCCGACAAGCAAGCGGTGCATCAACTGGTCGAAGGCGTGGACGCGATCCTGCACTTCGGCGGCGTGTCGGTAGAACGTCCGTTCGAAGAGATTCTCGGCGCCAACATCTGCGGCGTGTTCCATATCTACGAAGCGGCTCGTCGCCACGGTGTGAAACGGGTGATTTTCGCCAGTTCCAACCATGTCATCGGCTTTTACAAGCAGGACGAAACCCTCGACGCCCACTCCCCTCGCCGCCCGGATGGCTATTACGGTTTGTCCAAGTCCTACGGCGAAGACATGGCCAGTTTCTACTTCGATCGCTATGGCATCGAAACCGTCAGCATCCGCATCGGCTCCTCGTTTCCGGAACCACAGAACCGTCGAATGATGAGCACCTGGCTGAGCTTCGACGACATGACCCGACTGCTCGAACGCGCGTTGTACACCCCCAATATCGGCCACACCGTGGTGTACGGCATGTCCGACAACCAGAGCGTGTGGTGGGACAACCGTTTCGCCGCACACCTGGGTTTTGCGCCACAGGACACCTCCGAAGTGTTCCGCGAAAAAGTCGAAACCCAACCCATGCCTGCCGAGGATGATCCGGCCCGGGTTTATCAGGGCGGTGCCTTTGTCGCGGCCGGGCCGTTCGGCGACTGAGCCCTCGCCAATCCCCACATAACAAAGCCAAGGGAATGCGTTGCCATGCAAGCCGAATTGATTGTCGATGCCCGCAATGCGGTCGGTGAAAGCCCGGTGTGGGTCCCTGAGGAAAACGCCCTGTACTGGGTCGATATTCCAGCTGGCGGGCTACAGCGCTGGAGCGCCGACAGCGGGCACGTTCACGCCTGGAAAGCCCCGCAAATGCTCGCCTGCATCGCTCGGCACAGCGCGGGTGGCTGGGTCGCCGGCATGGAAAGCGGATTCTTTCACCTGCACCCGCACAACGATGGCAGCCTCGACAGCGAACTGTTGGCCCACGTCGATCACGCCCGCCCCGACATGCGCCTGAACGATGGCCGCTGCGATCGTCAGGGCCGTTTCTGGGCCGCCAGCATGGTGCTGGACATGAGCGCCAACGCTTCCGACGGCACGCTCTATCGCTACAGCGCCAGGCAACGCGGGCCGCTCGACGCCCGGCTCAGCGGTTTCATCGTGCCCAATGGCCTGGGTTTCAGCCCGGACGGCAAGACCATGTACCTCTCGGATTCGCACCCCAATGTGCAGCAGATCTGGGCCTTCGATTACGACATCGACAGCGGCACGCCGTCTAACCGTCGGCTGTTCGTCGACATGCATCACTTCCTTGGCCGCCCCGATGGGGCGGCAGTGGATGCCGACGGTTGCTATTGGATCTGCGCCAATGACGCCGGGCTGATTCACCGTTTCACTCCCGATGGCCGACTGGATCGTTCGCTTCCCGTGCCGGTGAAGAAACCGACCATGTGCGCCTTCGGTGGCAGTCAGCTCGACATGCTGTTTGTGACCTCGATCCGCCCCGCCGACGACCATGACGAACAGTCGCTGGCCGGCGGCGTGTTTGCCCTCAACTCCGGCGTCAAAGGCTTGCCCGAGCCGGTGTTCAACGAATTGCTGTAACCCCTCTGCTGCATCGCTGTGCCTTGAATAAAAAAAACAACAAGACTGGAGACGCAACCCATGGCTTTCAAACGCACCTTGCTCGCCGCTGCACTTCCCATCACTGCAGCACTCACCTTCACCCTCAGCAGCGCCGCCCAGGCGCTGGAAATCAAATTCGCCGACATTCACCCCGCCGGTTACCCGACGGTAATCGCCGAAGAACAACTGGGTAAAACCCTGGTGGCCGACAGCAACGGCAAACTGACGTTCAAGATGTTCGCCGGCGGTGTGCTTGGTTCGGAAAAAGAAGTCATCGAACAGGCCCAGGTCGGCGCCATTCAAATGGCCCGGGTCAGCCTCGGCATCGTCGGGCCGGTGGTGCCGGACGTGAACGTGTTCAACATGCCGTTCGTGTTCCGCGACCAGGCGCACATGCGCAAAGTCATCGACGGTGAAGTCGGTGACGAAATCCTCGACAAGATCACCCACTCCGAATTCAACCTGGTCGCCCTGGCCTGGATGGATGGCGGCACCCGCAATATCTACACCAAGAAACCGGTTCGCAGCCTCGCCGACCTCAAAGGCATGAAGATCCGCGTGCAGGGCAACCCGATGTTCATCGACACCATCAATGCCATGGGCGGCAATGGCATCGCGATGGACACCGGCGAGATCTTCAGTGCCTTGCAAACCGGGGTGATCGACGGCGCGGAAAACAACCCGCCGACCCTGCTCGAACACAACCACTACCAGAACGCCAAGTTCTACAGCCTGACCGGGCACCTGATCCTGCCCGAGCCAATCGTGATGTCGAAAATCACCTGGGAAAAACTCAGCCCCGACCAGCAAGTGCTGGTGAAGAAAGCCGCCAAAGCCGCACAGGCCCAGGAACGCACACTGTGGGATGCGAAGTCGGCCAGCAGCGAAGAAAAACTCAAGGCCGCCGGCGTCGAGTTCATCACCGTCGACAAAAAACCTTTCTATGAAGCCACCGCGTCGGTCCGGGAAAAATACGGCGCGCCTTACGCCGACCTGATCAAGCGCATCGAAGCCGTTCAGTAACCCTCCCTGCATTCATGAAAGGCCCGGCACCGTTGACGAGTGAATCGTCAGCGGCGCCCGGTTACGGTGAAACCCGATGAAGAATTTGCTGCTGCGCATCAACGACAGGATTTACATGACCTGCATCTGGGTCGCCGGTCTGTCGGTCCTGGCTATTTCCCTGATCATTCCCTGGGGCGTCTTCGCCCGTTACATCCTCGGCACCGGTTCCAGCTGGCCGGAGCCCACGGCGATCTTGCTGATGATGGTCTTCACCTTCATCGGCGCTGCCGCCAGTTATCGCGCCGGTGCGCACATGGCCGTGGCCATGCTCACCGACCGTATGGCCCCTGAATTGCGCAAGACCATGAGCCTCGTTTCGCAACTGCTGATGGCGACCATTTGCCTGTTCATGGCCATCTGGGGCACCAAGCTCTGTATGTCCACCTGGAACCAGTTCATGAGCGCCTTGCCTACCCTGCGTGTGGGCATCACCTACATGCCAATCCCCGTTGGCGGTGTGCTGACGCTGATTTTTGTGCTGGAAAAACTCTTGCTCGGTGACCAGAGCAACCGTCGGGTCGTGCGTTTCGACCTGGTTGAAGAAAGCGAAGGTGCCGCCTAAATGGACGCTCTGATTCTGCTCGGCAGTTTTATCGCTTTGATCCTGATCGGCATGCCGGTCGCCTACGCCTTGGGGCTTTCTGCCCTGATCGGTGCGTGGTGGATCGACATTCCGTTCCAGGCGCTGATGATTCAGGTCGCGGGCGGTGTGAACAAATTCTCGTTGCTGGCGATTCCGTTCTTCGTGCTTGCCGGCGCGATCATGGCCGAGGGCGGCATGTCCCGCAGGCTGGTGGCTTTTGCCGGGGTGCTGGTGGGGTTCGTGCGCGGCGGCTTGTCGCTGGTGAACATCATGGCCTCGACCTTCTTTGGCGCGATTTCCGGGTCTTCAGTGGCAGACACGGCGTCGGTCGGTTCAGTGCTGATTCCAGAGATGGAGCGTCGCGGCTATCCGCGTGATTTCTCCACCGCAGTGACGGTCAGCGGTTCAGTGCAAGCCCTGCTGACGCCACCCAGCCATAACTCAGTGCTGTACTCGCTGGCCGCTGGCGGGACCGTTTCGATCGCTTCGCTGTTCATGGCCGGCGTGGTGCCGGGGCTGATGATGAGCGCGTGCCTGATGGTGCTGTGCCTGATCTTCGCCAGAAAGCGCAATTATCCCAAGGGCGAAGTCATTCCCCTCAAGCAGGCGCTGAAAATCTGCGGTGAAGCGATGTGGGGCATGATGGCGATGGTCATCATTCTCGGCGGGATTCTCTCGGGCATCTTCACCGCCACCGAATCGGCGGCGATCGCGGTGCTGTGGTCATTCTTCGTCACCATGTTCATCTACCGCGACTACAAGTGGAGTGAGCTGCCCAAATTGATGCACCGCACGGTGCGCACCATCTCGATCGTGATGATCCTGATCGGCTTCGCCGCCAGCTTCGGCTACATCATGACGCTGATGCAGATCCCGGCGAAGATCACCACGATGTTCCTGACCCTGTCGGACAACCGTTACGTGATCCTGATGTGCATCAACGTGATGTTGCTGTTGCTCGGCACGGTGATGGACATGGCGCCGCTGATCCTGATCCTCACGCCGATTCTGATGCCGGTGATTCTGGGCATTGGCGTGGACCCGGTGCAGTTCGGCATGATCATGCTGGTGAACCTGGGGATCGGTTTGATCACGCCACCGGTGGGCGCGGTGCTGTTTGTCGGCTCGGCGGTGGGCAAGGTCAGCATCGAAAGCACCGTGAAAGCGCTGCTGCCGTTCTATGGCGTGCTGTTCCTGGTGCTGATGGCCGTGACCTACATTCCCGCCATTTCGCTGTGGTTGCCGCATTTGGTGTTGTGACAACGGCTGGCAAATCTCCCTGTGGCGAGGGAGCTTGCTCCCGTTGGCTCGCGCAGCGGGCCCCAGCAATCTTCCAGAGGGACCGAGTTATCTGGATTTACGACTGCTTCGCAGCCGAACGGGAGCAAGCTCCCTCGCCACAAAAAACCTCATGCAGCCAGTGAAGATCGACATGACACCCACACTCCTCGAACTCGAAGACGAACTCACCCGCCTCACCCTCGCCCCCGAACTCGGGGCGAGCATCGTCAACTGGACGGTACGCAGCACCGGCCAACCGCTGTTGCGCCACAGTGACCAGCACGCCTTGAACACTGGCCTGCCCGGCAAACTCGCCTGTTTTCCCTTGGCGCCGTGGTCGAACCGCATCGCCGAAGGCGGTTTCGACTGCCCGGATGGCTGGCTCGCGCTGACGCCCAATAGCCTCACCGATCCGCTGCCGATCCATGGCAGTGCCTGGCAACAGCCGTGGCGGATCGTCTCGCACACCCGCGATGAAATCGTCCTGCAACTCGACAGCACCGCACCCTTCGCTTATCGCGCAAGGCAACGTTTCCATCTGACTGAGGGCAAGCTGAGCATCGATTTGCAGGTCACCCATCTGGCTGAACACGCCGCTTGGCATGGGCTCGGTTTACACCCTTATTTCCCGCGCACTGCTGGCACTCGGTTGCAGACACAGGCGCGACAGGTCTGGTTGTGCGACGACGCAAAACTGCCGACACAACTCCGTTCGATTCCTGAGGAATGGGACTTCAGCCAGCCCCGGGCATTACCCGAAACGCTGGTGGACAACGGCTTTTGCGAATGGGACGGCCACTGCCTGATCCAGCAACCCGACTTAGGTTATGAACTGGAATGCCAAGCCACCGGCAGCGCCTACTACCTGCTCTACTGCCCCGTGGGCCTGGAATTTTTCTGTATCGAACCGGTGAGCCATCCGGTCAATGCCCATCACTTGCCGGGGCGGCCAGGGTTGCGTTTGCTGAAGCAAGGCCAATCTGCCGAACTCGGTTTCAGCCTGCGCTACCGCTACGCCAACAGCTGAGTCAGCACCGCGCGCAACTTGCCGGGTTTCACCGGTTTGTTCAGCAAAGGTGCTCCGAGGCGCTGCAATGAGCGCCGACACTGGTCGGTGCGGTCTGCGGTGATGATCACCGCTGGAATCGCCAGGCTGAAATGCTCGCGCAAATGCCGAACCACTTCACAGCCCACCACGCCGTGATCCAGGTGATAGTCCGCCAGAATCAATTCCGGCGCCTGTCCCTGCAAGGCCACCAGCGCGGTGGCCTCGTCGGTGGCGATGACCACCTCGCAGCCCCACTGGCCGAGCAGCGCGCTCATGCTTTCAAGAATGCTGACTTCGTTATCCAGCACCAACAGCCGCCGGCCCGGCAACGGGTTACCGGTACTTGGTTGCGGCGCGGCCTGACTGATTGGCAGTGGAATCTCATGGGAAATCGGCACTTCGATGCTGAACATCGAACCGCGCCCCGGCCGCGAATGCACCTTGATCCTGTAGTCGAGGATCTTGGCGATGCGCTCGACAATCGCCAGTCCCAGGCCCACCCCCTTGCGATCGGCGGCGCGCCCGACATCCAGTTGGTTGAACTCGAGGAAGATCGAATCAAGACGATCCGCAGGGATTCCGCGCCCGGTGTCCCAGACTTCGATACGCAACGCATCGCCCCGGCGTCTTGCCCCCAGCAGAATGCAGCCCTCGTTGGTGTAGCGGCAGGCATTGCTGAGGAAGTTGCGCAAAATCCGCGTCATCAGGCGCAAGTCGGTATGAATGGCGTAATCGCCCATGTGTACCCGCAGGTTCAATCCGGCGGCCGCGGCCACCGACTGAAACTCCGAGACCAGTGGCGCGAACAATTCGTCGAGGCGGTACAGGGCAATGTCCGGTTTCACCGCGGCCTGATCGAGCCGGGAAATATCCAGCAGATCGGTGAGCAAATCTTCCGCGCCTTCCAACGCCTGATGCGTGCGCTCCACCAGCACCTGTTCGACGTCGGGCAGTTTGCGTTCGCGCAAGGTCGAGATCAGTAAACGCGCGGCGTTGAGCGGTTGCAGCAAGTCGTGACTGGCGGCGGCGAGGTATTTGTCCTTGCTGCGATTGGCGGCCTCGGCGGCATCCCGGGCATCGCGCAAGGCTTCGGCGGCGTCCAGCAACTCGTTGGTACGCGCGGTGACCCGTTGCTCCAGTTCGTCATTGAGTTGTTGCAGGCGCTGCTGAGCCAGTTTTCGTTCGGTGATGTCGGCGACAAAGCCCTCCACCAAACCTTCCTGATCCGGTTTGAGCAGCAGGTTCATCAACACGTCGAGGACGCTGCCGTCCTTGCGCCGCAGCTGAGTTTCATAGCCCAGCAGGCTGCGCTCGCGCTGGAGGATTTCGCCGATGCGTTCCAGCTCTTGCGTCCCGCCAACAAACAGCGTGCCCGCCAGGTCTGTCAGGGTAAACAGCACCTCCTGCGGGTTTTGATAGCCGAGCATCCGCGCCAGCGCCGGGTTGGCCGCGCGCATGCCTTCCAGCAGGCTGGCCTGGAAGATTCCGTGGACCGCGTTTTCGAACAGCCATTTGTAGCGGTTGCGTTCGGTTTCCAGTTCATCCAGGCGCGCAGCCAGTTCCGGGTAATGACTCTTGCGCGCCGAATGGTTGCCTAACCCGAGTAATCCGGTCAGCGCCCGTTGTTGCTCGTCAGAGGGCTTCGCCATAGACGACCTCGACATCGCGCTGACTGGATTCGCGCGGGTTGGTCAGGATGCACGGGTCGTGCATGGCGTGTTGCGACAGGAACGGGATATCCGCGGTACTCACCCCGTGCAGGCCGAGGGTTTCGTGGAAGCCGATGGCGTGTTTGAGGGCGATCAGGTGGTCGACCAGCCGCCCGCAAATCTGCCGGTGATTGAGGCCGCGGCAATCAATACCGAAGGTCTCGGCGATCACCTTGAAGCGCTCCGGCGCCGAGCTGTAGTTGAACGCCACCACGTGTTCCACCAGCACCGCATTGCACAGGCCATGGGGCAGATCGAGGAAGCCGCCGAGGCTGTGGGACATGGCGTGCACCGCGCCAAGAATCGCGTTGGAGAACGCCAGCCCGGCCTGCATGCTGCCGAGCATGATTTTCTCGCGCAGGGCGATGTCGCCGGGGGTGGCGATCATTTGCACCAGATTGCCGTTGATCAGCCGCATCGCCTCCAGCGCATGAGGGTCAGTGAGCGGCCCGTGACCGGTGGAGACAAAGGCTTCGATGGCATGGACCAACGCGTCGATGCCGGTACAGGCCGACAGGAACGGGTCCATGCTCAGGGTGGTTTCCGGGTCGATCAGCGACACGTCCGGCACCGCAGCCTTGCTGACGATGGAGAACTTCATGCGTTCTTGCTGATTGGAGATGATCACGAACTGCGACACATCGGCCGACGTGCCGGCGGTGGTCGGGATCAGGATCAGCGGCGGGCTGGGCATGCGCAACATGTCCACGCCCTCGAATTCGAGGATGTTGCGTCCGTGGGCGACGACAATGCCGATGCCCTTGCCGCAATCCATCGGGCTGCCGCCGCCGATCGCCACGATCACATCGCAGTGATTCTCCCGGTACAGCTCGGCACCGAGCATGACTTCTTCGATCCGTGGGTTGGGCGAAACGTCGCTATACAAAAAGAAATCAATGCCCAGGGCTTGCAGGCTGGCCTCGACATCGGCGACCCAACCGGCGGCAATCACACCGGGGTCGCTGACCACCAGCACTTTGCGGGCGCCAAAGGTCTTGGCGTAGTTACCGACGTTGTGCCGACAACCGGCACCAAAGATGATTTCTGGCGAAACGAATTTACGCAGCTGGCTGAGATTCTGGCTCATTGGAAAGCCTGTTTTTTATTGTTTTGAAAGGTAAAGACCACACTAACGCATCCGGCTGCGAATGCAATCAGACCAATGGATAGCGAGCTGGGGTGTACTCAGATTTGTATCCACTGGAGATCAACTGTGGGAGCGGGCTTGCTCGCGAAAGCGGTGTGTCAGTCAATAGATGTGTTGAATGTAATGCCGCTTTCGCGAGCAAGCCCGCTCCCACAGGGATTTGCGTTTGCAATTCATCCGCGATAAATCAGCCGCGAAGCCTTTTCATTGCGCAAGGTCAGGTGTTCTATGCCCAGCCCCGGCGCGTCGGCTTCGTCCCGGGCCTTGAGAATAACGTCGTGGTGCGGCGACTTGCTGCACACTGGGTCGGCGTTACTCGCATCACTGGTGAGCATGAACGCCTGGCAGCGGCAGCCGCCGAGGTCCTTGTGCTTTTCATCGCAGGAACGGCACGGCTCTTTCATCCAGTCATCGCCGCGAAAACGGTTGAAACCGAAGGAGTCGTTCCAGATGTGCGCGATGCTGTGCTCACGCACGTTGGGAAACTGCACCGGCAACTGGCGGGCGCTATGACAAGGTAACGCCGTGCCGTCCGGGGTGATGTCGAGAAACAGGTTGGCCCAGCCGTTCATGCAGGTCTTGGGGCGTTCTTCGTAGTAATCCGGGGTGACGAAAATCAGCTTGCACGGGTGGCCCTCGGCCTCAAGCCGCTGGCGGTATTCGTTAGTAATGCGCTCGGCGCGCTGCAACTGTTCGCGGGTCGGCAACAGGCCGACGCGGTTGAGTTCGGCCCAACCGTAGAACTGGCACGTCGCCAATTCGACGAAATCCGCCTCCAGCTCCAGGCAGAGGTCGATGATCTGCGCGATCTGGTCGATGTTGTGCCGATGGGTGACGAAGTTCAGCACCATCGGGTAGCCCTGGGCTTTCACCGCCCGGGCCATGGCCAGTTTCTGGGCGAAGGCCTTGCGCGAGCCGGCGAGCAGATTGTTCACCTGTTCGTCTGCGGCCTGAAAGCTGATCTGGATGTGGTCCAGCCCGGCAACCTTGAAGTCGCGGACCTTCTGTTCGGTCAGACCGATACCCGAGGTGATCAGGTTGGTGTAGTAACCCATGTCCCGCGCGGCCTTGATCAACTCGGCGAGGTCCTGGCGCACCAACGGCTCGCCGCCGGAAAACCCCAGTTGCGCAGCGCCCATCTCTCGCGCCTCACGGAACACCCGAATCCACTCGTCTGTGCTCAACTCCTCGCCCTGCTGGGCGAAATCCAGCGGGTTGGAGCAATACGGGCATTGCAGCGGGCAGCGATAGGTCAGCTCCGCCAGCAACCACAGTGGTGGGCCGGGTTGCTGTTCGATCTGGCTCACAAGATGATCCCCCGGTGCCAGACCCGCTCCGTGGTGACGGTGTGATACGGCGGGCGATCAAGCTCGTAGGCCATGCTCATCGCGTCGAGCATGCTCCACAGCACATCGAGCTTGAACTGCAGAATCTCCAGCATGCGTTGCTGGCCTTCGACCGTGACGTAATGCGCCAGGGTGATGCGCAAACCATGCTCGACATCGCGCCGGGCCTGGCTCAGACGTGTACGGAAATAGTCGTAACCGGCCGGGTCGATCCATGGGTAATGGGTGGGCCAGGCGTCGAGTCGGGACTGATGAATCTGTGGTGCGAACAGTTCGGTCAGCGAGCTGCTGGCCGCTTCTTGCCAGCACGCGCGACGGGCGAAATTGACGTAGGCGTCCACGGCGAAACGCACGCCAGGCAGCACTAGTTCTTGCGAGAGGATTTGTTCGCGACTCAGCCCCACGGCTTCGCCCAATCGTAACCATGCTTCGATGCCGCCTTCACTGCCGGGGACGCCGTCGTGGTCGAGAATCCGTTGCAGCCATTCCCGGCGCACGTCGCGGTCCGGGCAATTGGCGAGGATGGCGGCATCCTTGAGCGGGATATTCACCTGGTAATAGAAGCGATTGGCGACCCAGCCCTGAATCTGCTCGCGGGTGGCGCGCCCGGCGTACATGGCTTGGTGGAATGGGTGGTGGATGTGGTAATAGGCGCCTTTGGCGCGCAGGGCTGCTTCGAATTCGGCGGGGGTCATGGGGATGTCGGTCATTGTGGTTCTCCGGATTTCGCGGTGTCTGGTCTGGCCTCTTCGCGAGCAAGCCCGCTCCCACAGTTGATCGGTGTGAACATAGATTTTGTGTACACCAACAATCCAATGTGGGAGCGGGCTTGCTCGCGAAAGGGCCATCCGCTACAGCTCAATACTCATGCCGTCATAGGCCACTTCAATCCCGCGCCGCTCCAGCAAGGCGCGCTCGGCCGAGTCTTCATCGAGGATCGGGTTGGTGTTGTTAATGTGGATCAGCACTTTGCGCTGGCGATTGAAGCCCTCCAGCACGTCGAGCATACCGCCGGGGCCGCTTTGTGGCAGGTGGCCCATTTCGCTGCCCAGGCTCTGGCCGACTTCGCACACGCGCATTTCATCGTCGCGCCACAGCGTGCCGTCCAGCAGCAGGCAGTCGGCGCGTTGCATCCAGCTCAATACTTCGGCGTCGATTTGCCCCAGCCCCGGCGCGTAGAAAACCGATGCACCATTACGCAGGTCTTCGATGAACAGGCCAATGGTGTCGCCCGGCTGCGGATTGCCGCGATTGGGCGAGTACGGCGGCGCGTTGCTGACCAACGCAATCGCGCGAAATTGCAGGTGTGGGCAGGCCGCGATGCTGAACGGCTCGCGACCCAGTCCGATGGGTTGCCACTGCAAGCCACCGTTCCAGTGTTTGAGCATGGTGAACAAGGGAAAGCCGCTGCTCAGGTCTTCGTGAACCCGCTCGGTGCACCAGACCGCATGCGGGCAGCCTTCGCGCAGGCTCAATAGCCCGGTGCAATGGTCGATCTGACTGTCCAGCAGGACGACACCGGCAATCGCCGTGTCACGCAAGCGTCGGGCCGGTTGCATCGCCGGGAAGCTCTCGAGTTGCGCGCGAATGTCCGGTGAAGCATTGCAGAGCACCCACTCCATACCATCGTCGCTCAGGGCAATGGAGGACTGCGTGCGGCGTTGCGCGCGCAGGTTGCCGTTGCGCATTGCCGCACATTGACGGCAGTTGCAGTTCCATTGCGGAAAACCGCCGCCAGCGGCGGAACCGAGAACGCGGATGTGCATGGATGCCTCCAGAAGGCAGGCCCGGCCAACGCGACGGCTGACCGGGCGATCAATCAACGGTTGGCGAAATACATCGTCACTTCGAAGCCAATGCGCAGATCGGTAAACGCGGGTTTATTCCACATGGGTCAATCCTCTTCTTGTGCCGGTCAATTCCGGTAAGACCATTAATGCACGGGGCGCCAGGCACCCGAATGCTACTTTCGAACGAGGTGGCGGCGTGCATTGGTAGGGGGTGTTGCGGGGTTTTTTAGTACACACAAAACCAATGTGGGAGCGGGCTTGCTCGCGAAAGCGGTTTCACATTCAACAGAGATGCTGACTGGTCTACCGTCTTCGCGAGCAAGCCCGCTCCCACAGGGGGTTGTGTGGTGCTTGCTAGATCAGAAGAACCCCAACGGATTGATGTCGTAGCTCACCAGCAGGTTTTTGGTCTGCTGGTAATGGTCGAGCATCATCTTGTGGTTCTCACGGCCGACACCGGACTTCTTGTAGCCACCGAACGCGGCGTGGGCCGGGTACAGATGGTAGCAGTTGGTCCAGACGCGCCCGGCCTTGATCGCCCGGCCCATGCGGTAGGCGCGGTTGATGTCGCGGGTCCACAGGCCGGCACCGAGGCCGAACTCACTGTCGTTGGCAATCGCCAGGGCTTCGGCTTCGTCCTTGAAGGTGGTGATACCCACCACCGGGCCGAAGATTTCTTCCTGGAACACGCGCATTTTGTTGTGGCCTTTGAGCAGGGTCGGCTGGATGTAATAGCCGCTCGACAAATCGCCTTCAAGACGCTCGGCCGCGCCGCCGGTAAGCAGCTCGGCGCCCTCCTCCTGAGCGATCTTCAGGTACGAGAGGATCTTGTCGTATTGCTGCTCGGACGCCTGGGCGCCGACCATGGTTTCGGTGTCCAGCGGGTTGCCGCGCTTGATCTTGACGATCTTCTTCATCACCTCGGCCATGAACGGCTCGTAGATCGATTCCTGCACCAGCGCCCGGGACGGACAGGTGCAGACTTCGCCCTGGTTGAAGAACGCCAGCACCAGGCCTTCGGCGGCTTTCTCGATGAACTGCGGCTCGGCGTTCATGATGTCTTCGAAGAAAATGTTCGGCGACTTGCCGCCCAGTTCAACGGTGCTCGGAATGATGTTCTCGGCAGCGCAATGCATGATGTGCGCGCCGATCGGGGTGGAACCGGTGAAGGCGATCTTGGCGATGCGCTTGCTGGTGGCCAGCGCCTCACCGGCTTCGCGACCGAAGCCCTGGACGATGTTCAGTACGCCGGCCGGCAGCAAATCGGCGATCAGCTCGGCGAACACCATGATCGACAGCGGCGTTTGTTCGGCGGGTTTGAGCACGATGCAGTTGCCGGCCGCCAGGGCCGGGGCGAGTTTCCAGGCGGCCATCAGCAGCGGGAAGTTCCACGGGATGATCTGCCCGACCACGCCCAGCGGTTCGTGGAAATGATAGGCGGTGGTCAGTTCGTTGATCTCGGCGGCACCGCCTTCCTGAGCGCGGATGCAACCGGCGAAGTAACGGAAGTGGTCGGCGGCCAAAGGTACGTCGGCGTTGAGGGTTTCACGCACGGCCTTGCCATTGTCCCAGGTTTCGGTGACGGCGAGGATTTCCAGGTTCTGCTCGATGCGGTCGGCGATTTTCAGCAGCACCAGCGAGCGATCCTGCGCCGAGGTTTTGCCCCAGGCATCAGCGGCGGCATGGGCGGCGTCGAGGGCTTTTTCAATGTCGGCGGCGCTGGAGCGCGGGAACTCGGCAATCACTTCACCAGTGACCGGTGAGGTGTTGGTGAAGTACTCGCCGTTGATTGGAGCAACGAATTCGCCGCCGATGAAATTGCCGTAGCGCGGTTTGAAGGTAACGACGGCGCCGGGTGTTCCGGGTTGTGCGTAGATCATGGTGGGCCTCTGTCTGGGTCGATGCCTGTCAGGCCAACAGGCGATGAACCGATAGTAGAGAGCCCCGGCTGCCAGACGAATGCGCCGTTGGCAGGGGGATTCTCGTTATTTGGTAGTAGAAGGCGCCGCTGTGTCAGCAGGCTTTTGTGGCGAGGGAGCTTGCTCCCGCTCGGCTGCGAAGCAGTCGTAAATCCAAACGACTCGGTTGCGGCCGAGAACGTTGGGGGCTGCTTCGCAGCCCAGCGGGAGCAAGCTCCCTCGCCACAGGTAATTCATCACCACAAAGTTGTGGTCGCCAGGGTTAGTGCTTGGCTACCAGATCCTTGGGCAGCTTGAACGTCCAGAGCATGCCGCCCTGGTTGAAATCTTTGACGCGCTTGGCCACTTCGCCACCCCACAGCGGTACCGCACCGCCCCAACCGGAGAGCACGGAGACGTATTGCTCGCCGTCCATTTCCCAGGTGATGGGCGAGCCGAGCACGCCGGAACCGGTCTGGAATTCCCAGACCTTCTCGCCAGTCTTGGCATTGAATGCCTGCAGGAAACCTTCCGGCGTACCGGTGAACACCAGATTGCCCTTGGTGGTCAGCACCCCGCCCCACAGCGGCGCGAAGTTCTTGTGGCGCCAGACTTCCTTGCCGGTTTTCGGGTCGATGGCGCGCAGCACGCCGATGTAGTCTTCATTCAGCGGTTTGATGGTGAAACCGGCACCGAGGAACGCCGCGCCTTTCTTGTAGGCGATGCCTTCGTTCCAGATGTCCATGCCCCATTCGTTGGACGGCACATAGAACAGGCCGGTGTCGCGGTTGTAGGCCATCGGCATCCAGTTTTTCGCCCCCAGGAACGCGGGTGCGACGAATACCGAACTGCCCTTGGCCTCGGAGCCCGGCGCACCCGGACGGCTGGCGTCGTTGTAGATCGGCCGACCGTTTTTATCCAAGCCGCTGGCCCAGGTGATCTTGTCCACGAACGGGAAGCCGCGGATGAATTTGCCGTTGGTGCGATCGAGCACGTAGAAGAAACCGTTACGGTCCGCCGTGGCCGCGGCTTTGATTTCCTTGCCGCCTTCGTTGTAGTTGAACGACACCAGTTCGTTCACGCCGTCATAATCCCAGCCGTCGTGTGGCGTGCTCTGGAAGTGCCATTTGATCGTGCCATCGTCCGGGTTCAGCGCCAGGCGCGACGACGAGTAGAGGTTGTCGCCAGGACGCAGGTGCGAGTTCCACGGTGCCGGGTTGCCGGTGCCGAACAGCAGCAGGTTGGTTTCCGGGTCGTAGTAGCCGCCCAGCCAAGGGGCCGCGCCGCCGGTTTTCCACAGATCGCCCGGCCAGGTCTTGCCGGCTTCGCCGCCGGAGATGCCGTTTTCTACCGCCTTGCCGTCCTTGTAGACATAACCCATGTGACCTTCGACGGTCGGCCGGCTCCACAGCAGGCTGCCGTTTTTCGGGTCGTAGGCTTCGATCTTGCCCACTACCCCGAACTCGCCACCGGCCACACCGGTGATCAATTTGCCGTTGATGACCAATGGCGCGGCGCTGATGGAATAGCCTTCCTTGTGGTCGGCGACTTTCTTGCTCCAGACGACTTTTCCGGTGTCTTTGTTCAGGGCCACGAGCTTGGCGTCGAGGGTGCCGAAAATCACCAGATCGCCATACAGCGCAACGCCACGGTTGATCACGTCGCAGCACGGACGGATGTCATCGGGCAGGCGCGCGTCGTATTGCCAGAGCTTGCGGCCGGTGCGCGCATCCACCGCGAACACCCGCGAGTAGGAGCCGGTCATGTACATCACGCCGTCCTTGATCATCGGCTGCGCTTGCTGACCGCGTTGTTTTTCTCCGCCGAACGAAAAGGCCCAGACCGGTCGCAGGTCCTTCACGTTGTCGACATTGAGGGTGTCCAGCGGGCTGTAGCGCTGACCCTGGACGCCCAGGCCGTTGGTGACGACCTGCTCCGGGTTCTTCGGGTCCTGGAGGATGTCTTGATCGGAGACTGCGGCCAAGGCCTGGCCAGACAACAGCATGGCACTGAGCAACATGCTCAAAACGAAGGGTTGGCGACGTGCGGGTTGGGTCATGACGGCTGCCTCTGCGGTTTTTGTTATACCCGGGAAATTTTCCCGGTCTGGTGCAGATTCTTGGACGCCGCCGCCCTTGCAACAATTGCCCGCAGTGCGGAGATTGCTAGTTCCTTAGTACCGGGTCGGTCGCGGATTTTGTGATCGACATCGGTCCCTGTGGGAGCGGGCTTGCTCGCGAAGGCGGTGTATCAGGCAACATCAATATTGAATGTGAATGCCTCTTCGCGAGCAAGCCCGCTCCCACAGGGGATCTTCGGTGTACACAACATCTGCGTTCACACCGCTCAAATGTGGGAGCGGGCTTGCCCGCGAAGGCGGTGTATCAGGCAACATCAATACTGAATGTGAAGGCCTCTTCGCGAGCAAGCCCGCTCCCACAGTGGATCTTCGGTGTACACAACATCTGCGTTCACACCGCTCAAATGTGGGAGCGGGCTTGCTCGCGAAGGCGGTGTATCAGGCAACATCAGTGCTGGCCGGAATCCACCCGCCTCATCTGCCCCCGTTCGTAACGTGGGTACAAATGGCTGACGCTACGAATAAGCTCATAACGACTCAGGCTGATCCCGGCGAAACGCTCGGGGATGGGGCTGCGGATCATCTCGGCCATGTCGCTGCCATTGGCCGCTCCGTCACGCATCAGCTGGTCCAGCCAGGTGAGGTAATCGCGCATCTGCTCGAACGGTTTTGTATCCGTGGCCACCGGCCCGTGGCCAGGGACAATCAGCGCCCACGGCAAGCCCTGCAGGGTCGCGATGTCCGCCAGCCACACCGACAGCCCCGGGCTGTTGGGCGTGGTCAGGGCGCGTTGATAAAACACCAGATCCCCGGCAAACAACACGCCGGTTTTCTGGTCGAGAATAGCCAGATCCGCGCCGGTGTGCCCACCCAGACTCAGTAGGCGCAGATCGTGGTTCCCAAAACTGTGCACGCCAGGCGTCAGCACCTGCGTCGGCAACACCACTTCGGTGCCGCGCATCCAGTCACCCACCAGCCGATACATGTTCTCGGCCATGGCATCACCCTGCTGTCGCAACAGTTCGGTGGTACCGGTCAAGGCGCCAATTGGCACGCCGGTGAAAGCCTGATTGCCCAACACATGATCAGGATGGTGATGGGTCAGCAGCACCTGAATCACCGGTTTATCGGTGGTCGCCGCAATCGCTTTGCGCAGGGCCTCGCCATAGCGTTTCGACGGTCCGGTGTCGATGACCACCACGCCCTGTTCGGTGACGATGAACGCGGTGTTGACGATGTTGCCGCCGTTGCTCTTGGCGAAGTTGTCGGTGCTGCCTTCCAGCAGCCAGGTGTTTTCGGCGATCTGCCGGGGCTTGAGTGCGTAATCGGGATCGGCCAGGGCCGGCAGGCTCAGACAGATGAATAACAGCAGCATCCAGCGCATCACACGCTCCTTGGGTCAGGGAATGGCCGCATCGAATTGATTGCCGCTGTTGTCGCGCAGCACCAGCCGCGTCTGCCCTGCTCCTTCGATATCAAAGGCCAGATTAGGGTTTTCGCTGACCGCCGGAAACAACTCCAGACGCGCCAGCAATTGATCGTTTTGATCGCGCAGCTCGGCCTGATTGATGAAAAATTCCGGAATGCCGCTGACCATGCCGTTGTCCATCGGATGCGCCACCTGCAAACGCACGCGACTGAATTCACCACGGGGATAACGGCCACCCAGCACTTCGCCGATGCGTTCCTCCCAACCCGGTTGCGTGCGCACCACGCTTGGCGCCGTGCAACCGCCGCCTGCCGCATCGATCAGGGTCGAGCCGACATGCCACAGCCCATCGCGGGTCAGTACCGCCGCACGCAACGGCGTTGCCTGTTCAACGCGAATGCGGATCGACAGCCACGGCAGCACATCGGCCAAGGGTTCGAAGTCGACGATCTTCGGCAGCGGATTGAGTTCGGCCCAGGCGAGGATTCGCACCACTTCACCCTTGAACGCCCGAGCGTCGATTTCCAGTGGCACTTGCCGGGCGTCTTCGGCAAATGGCGGCGCGAGCAACTTGACCCGCTCATCGAACACGAACGGTGCATCGCCGAGCATCTGCTTGTGATAGAACCCCCACATCACCGACGGCACCGGGTCTTTACCCGGCTCGACGTCAACCGCGTTCGCGGCCAAGGGTAACCAGCAGGCCAACAGGCAACTCGCTCGCCAGTTCACTATTGATACATCTCAGGCACGTCATACCGCAGGCCGTAACGGGCATAAATGGCTTTCACCGCGCCCTCGCGAATCAATACTTCCAGCACCTCTTCCACGGCGTAGGCCAGTTGCCGATTGCTTTCATGCACCGCCATGCCGATCTCCCACAGCTGTTTGCCCATGTTCGGGTAGGCGTTTTGCGCCAGCGCCACTTGCGGGTCGGCGGCCTGATGGACTTGCCAGTCGATCTCGCCGCGCATGGCCATGACCGCGTCGACTTCACCGGCCTTCATCGCGGCAAACGCCTGGGGCACGCCTGGGTAATGATGGGTCTTGGCGGCGAGCATGCCGTTGAATACCGAGGTCAGGTAAAACGACGGCACGCTGTCGACTTCGACGCCGATCGGGTGTTGCTGGAACACCGCGACGCTGGCCACTGAGTCCAGTCGACGGCGGTCATAGGCCACTTGCCATTGTTCGGTCTGGTACGGCCCGAACATCACCACATGGCCGTTTTCCAGCTCACCCAGTTCATTGCGTTTCTGTGCGTAATCGCGATCGTAGGGCACGCGCATCATCAGGTCGGCCAGTTGCTGATTGTGCAACTGACTGGCCCGCCAGATGTAATCGCGCAGGTCGTCATCGAGCTTTTCCCCGGCGGGTGCCCAGATCAGCTTCAGACGTACCCCCATGGCCTTGGCCAGGGCCTGGGCGAGTTCGACATCGACCCCGCGAGCCTCGCCCTCGCTCTCAAAGCTATAGGGCGCGAAGTCCTTGTACACCGCGACTTTCAGCTCGGCGGCGGCGATCATTTCGTCATAGGTACGGACCTGCGCCTGTGCTGCCTGGCAACACAGCCACACAGCACTGATCAACACCGCGAGCAAACGCATGGGTCACTCCTCGACGCGCACGCTGTCCAGGTAGGTGCGTACCGCCCACAAGGCTTCCTGACTCAGGTAATCAGCCATCTTCGGCATGTACACCCGGCCGTCACGCACGGCGCCATGGCGCACGCGTTCGACGAACCATTCATCACCGGCCTCGTCGGCGTCGAGCATGCGCAAGTCCGGGGCGATGCCGCCGGACTTGGCTTCCAGGCCATGGCAGGCCGCGCAGTTCTGGTTGTAGGCCGAAGAGCCGATTTGCACGGCTTTTTCGCGCTCCGGGGAGGAGCGATAAGGGTTCGCCGCCGCCCAACCATCGGCATCGACTTGCACACCGGCATCCTTGATCGGGGTCAATCCCTGGGTTTCGATGGCTTGGGGTACCACGTTGCCGTGGGCCCAGACGGCGCCTGCGTTGATGAAACCGGCCAGCAGTCCGGCAACGAGCAAGGCGTTGCGTTTTGTTGTCATTGTTCTGCCCTCAAGATTGCACGCAAAACCTCTTTGAAGAGGCTATGGCACCCATCTTAGGAACGGCTTTGCGCCAACCCCATGCTGCTTTGGTGGCCGCGGCCTACTCCCTTGGTAGTAGGGCTTGTGGCGCAGGCCCAACCAATACGGGGCGGGCACCGTGCAGCTTGTCGACGCCGATCAGGGTCAGGATCAGCAAAAACGGCAGGAGCAGTGCCTTGAGAATTCGCATGGTCAATCTCCCCCTTGAGTGATGGCCGTTGTAGGCCATGCTAAAACCGCGCCGCCCGGGGTGAGTTACTACCTTGGTACTGGCCCATCGGTACTTTCTGCATATTTCCCCGCCCGTCCAGGGTTCCTATGCTGACGTTACCTGTGATGGAGTGCCTTTATGCGCCAGCTCGCCCCTTATGCCTTGATCTACCTGTTGGCGATTGCCTGCGCCGCCGGGGTGGCGACCCAGGTTCAGGCGGCGGATGCACCGCTGCAAGTGCAGATCGGCTACCTGGGTTATCGCCCCGATCCCGGCCCGTTGCTGTCGAACGTCATCCCCGAACCGACCGATGCCGGCCTGCGCGGTGCCGAACTGGCAATCGCCGACAGCAACAGTACCGGGCGCTTTCTCAATCACAGCTACAGCCTGGTCAGCGCCAGCGTCGACCATCCGGATGCGCTGATCGAAGCGGCCAAAGCCCAACATGAACAAGGCCTGCGCCTGTTTGTGGTGAATGCACCGGTGGAAACACTGCGCCAGCTCAGCGCCGTGCTACCCGACAGCCTGCTGTTCAATGCCGGCAGCCCGGATGACAGCCTGCGCAGCACCGATTGCTTGCCGAACGTGCTGCACAGCCTGCCAAGCCGCGCGATGCTGGCCGATGCGCTGGCGCAATTTCTGGTGCTGCGCAAATGGCAGCGGGCGTTACTGATCGTCGGCCCGACCGCGGACGATCAAGCCTATGCCGCCGCCCTGCGCCGGGCGGCCAAACGCTTCGGCCTGCAACTGGTGGCGGAGAAAGCCTGGAGTTTCGATAACGATCAGCGCCGCAGCGCCCAGGCCGACATGCCGCTGTTCACCCAGACCGCCGAGTACGACGTGGTGCTGGTGGCTGACGAACGCGGCGACTTTGGCGAGTACGTGCCCTACCAGACCTGGTACCCACGGCCGGTCGCCGGCACCCAGGGCCTGACCCCGGTGGGCTGGCACAAGACCGTAGAAACCTTCGGTGCCGCGCAGTTGCAAAAACGCTTCGAAGCCCTGGCCGGGCGCTGGATGAATGACCGGGATTTCGCCGCCTGGATGGCCGTACGCAGCATCGCCAGTGCGGTGGGCAAACTGCGTCAGACCGATGCCATGGCGATTCGTACGCTTGAAGTCAGCGATCAATTACCGCTGGACGGTTTCAAGGGTCGCAAGCTCAGTTATCGGCCGTGGAACGGTCAGTTGCGCCAGCCGATCCCCATCGTGCAACCCAGGGCGCTGGTCAGCACCTCGCCGCAAGACGGTTTCCTGCACCCCGTCAACGAAATGGACAGCCTGGGTTACGACAAAGCCGAGGTCCGCTGCCGCTTTCTCTGATCCTTTTTTTCGACAACAACAATAAGGAATCTGCCATGCGCCGCACCCTGCTTTCCTGTGTCCTGCTTTCCTGGCCCCTACTTTCCTGCGCCCTGCTGCTCGCCGCCGGGCATGTCGCTGCCAGTACCGCCTGGGTCTCCAACGAAAAGGACAACAGCCTGAGCCTGATAGATATGCAAACCCTGCAAGTCACCGACACCTTGCCCGTCGGCCAGCGCCCGCGCGGCCTGTTGCTGTCCCACGACAACAAGTTGCTGTACATCTGCGCCAGCGATTCGGACCGGGTCCAGGTGATGGACATCGCCACGCGCAAGATCATAAAGGAACTGCCCTCGGGCAAAGACCCCGAGCAATTCGCCCTGCACCCTAATAATCGCTGGCTGTACGTCTCCAACGAGGACGATGCACTGGTGACGGTGATCGACACCGAAACCTCCAAGGTGCTGGGGCAGATCAGCGTCGGCGTCGAGCCTGAAGGCATGGCCGTCAGCCCCGACGGCAAGTGGGCGGTGAATACCAGCGAAACCACCAACATGCTGCACTGGATCGACACCAGCACTCAGACCCTCGCCGACAATACCCTGGTCGATCAGCGGCCGCGTTTCGTCGAGTTCAATCCCGATGGCTCGCAGCTGTGGGCCTCGGCGGAAATAGGCGGCACCGTGACGATTCTCGACGTCGCCAGCCGCAAGGTCCTCAAGACCCTGACCTTCCAGATCAAAGGCGTGCACCCGGACAAAGTCCAACCGGTGGGGATCAAACTCAGCGCCGACGGCAAGTACGGTTTCGTCGCCCTCGGCCCGGCCAATCATGTGGCGGTGATCGATGCCAAGACCTTCGAAATTGTTGATTACCTGTTGGTGGGCCGACGGGTCTGGCAGATGTCGTTCACCCCGGATCAACGGCAATTGCTGGCCACCAATGGCGTCAGTGGCGACGTGTCGGTGATCGATGTCGACAGCCTCAAGGTCACTAAATCGGTGAAGGTCGGGCGCTATCCGTGGGGCGTGGTGGTGACGCCATGAACGCCCTTGAAGTCAGCGACCTGAGTTTCGCTTATGGCGCCCGCGAGGCCTTGCGTCAGGTGAGTTTCAATCTGGCAGCGGGGCGTTTTGCCGCGCTGCTTGGACCGAACGGCGCGGGCAAATCGACCCTGATCGCCCTGCTCACTCGCCTTTATGATGTTCAGCGCGGTGATATTCGGGTCGGCGGCTGTTCGTTGCGCAATGCCGCACGCCCGGCGCTCAAGCAATTGGGTGTGGTGTTTCAGCAAAGCACTTTGGATCTGGACCTCAGTGTTGAGCAAAACCTGCGTTATCACGCCGCGCTGCATGGCCTGTCCCGGCGCCAGACCAACCTGCGAGTCGACGCCGAGCTGGCGCGCCAGGGCTTGACCGAGCGCCGTGGCGAACGGGTGCGTAACCTCAATGGCGGCCATCGTCGGCGGGTGGAAATCGCCCGTGCGTTGCTGCATGAGCCAAGCCTGTTGCTGCTCGACGAGGCCAGCGTCGGCCTCGATCCGGCCAGTCGCCTGGCGCTCAACCAACACATCCGCAGCCTGTGCCGCGAGCACACCCTCAGCGTGCTCTGGACCACCCATTTGCTGGATGAAGTGCAGCCCAACGACGACTTGCTGATCCTGCACCAAGGGCGGTTGGTGGCCAGCGGACAGGCCGATGCCCTGAGCCTGGAACATGGCGGCGACCTCGGTTCGGCCTTCACTCGCCTGACCACCCCGGCCCCTTCAGGAGCAGCCGTCAGATGAACGCTTATTGGCAATGTTTCAGCGGCATCGTGCTGCGTGAATGGCTGCGTTTTGTGTTGCAGCGCACGCGGTTTCTCAGCGCTTTGGTGCGGCCGTTGCTGTGGCTGCTGGTGTTCGCCGCCGGTTTTCGCGCGGCGCTCGGCATCGCCATCATCGAGCCCTACGACACCTACATCCCCTATGAGGTTTACATCATCCCGGGCCTGGCCTGCATGATCCTGTTGTTCAACGGCATGCAAGGTTCGCTGTCGATGGTCTACGACCGGGAGATGGGCAGCATGCGCGTCTTGCTGACCAGCCCCCTGCCCCGGACCTTCCTGCTGTGCAGCAAATTACTGGCGACGTCGCTGATTTCGCTGTTGCAGGTGTATGCCTTTCTGGCGATTGCCTGGCTGTACGGCGTGCAACCGCCGGCCATGGGTTTGTTGCTGGCACTACCGGCGTTGCTGCTGGTGGCGTTGATGCTCAGCGCGCTGGGCCTGTTGCTGTCCAACGCCATCCGCCAATTGGAGAACTTTGCCGGGGTGATGAATTTCGTGATCTTCCCGCTGTTTTTCCTGTCGTCGGCGCTGTATCCGCTATGGAAAATGCGCGAGTCCAGCGAGTGGCTGTATTGGCTGTGCGCCTTGAACCCCTTTACTCATGCGGTGGAACTGGTGCGGTTTGCGCTGTATGAACGTTTCAATCCGTTGGCGCTGGCGGTGTGTGTGGGGCTGACGCTGGTGTTCGCTTTGCTGGCAGTACTCACCTTCAACCCCCAGCATGCGGCCCTGCGCAAAACCAACTGACAACACAATTCCCCCTGTGGGAGCGGGCTTGCTCGCGAAAAGGCCAGTACATTCAACATCTCTGTTGACTGATACACCGCTTTCGCGAGCAAGCCCGCTCCCACAGGGATCTTCATTGAACACAGCATTGGTGTACGACGCGGGTCCCATAAAACCAGACAAATTACTACTTTAGTACTGGTTTTCCTGTCTATCGTCGCATTCACAACGCACCGCTACTGGCATGTAATGGGTTCATAACTATAAGGACTGAACCCCATGCCCCGTGCACGACGTGTTCTGCTGTGCCCTTCTCTCGCCGCGCTGTCGCTGAGCCTGTTGCTGGGCGTCGCGCAGGCTGAAACAGCGCTGTTTTCTGCCGACGGTTATCGCATCGGTCTGTACCGCAGCCCGACCCCAACCCAACTCCAGGGCGCAAGTATCATCGACACGCCGGCCCTGCAAAACCTGCTTAAGCAGACGCCCCCTCCGTTGCTGATCGATGTCTACCGCCGGCAATGGCTGCAAGGCCGTTTCATCGACGACGAGCCCCATGAAAACCTGCCCGGCAGCCATTGGCTGGCCAATACCGGTGACGGTGACCTGACGCCCCCGTGGCAGGACTATTTCGCGCGGCACCTGCAGCAATTGACGGCAGGCGACCCCACGCGACCGTTGGTCTTTTACTGCCGCTCCGATTGCTGGTTGAGCTGGAACGCGGTAAAACGCGCCGCGTCCATAGGCTATAAAACACTGTATTGGTACCGCGACGGACTGGATGCCTGGCAAGCGGCGAATCTGCCCATGACGCAGGCAAAGCCCGAGCCCTTTCCCTGACGTGAGCGCTTGCGTGTTGTAGCCACACCCGGATCAAAAATAATGAGGTGAAAGGCCATGTACAAAATTCTGATTGCCGACGATCACCCGCTGTTTCGCGAAGCCATTCATAACGTCATCAGCGACGGTTTCCCCGGCAGCGAGGTCATGGAAACCGCCGACCTCGACAGCGCCCTGGCCCTGACCCAGGAACACGATGACCTGGACCTGATCCTGCTCGACCTGAACATGCCCGGCATGCACGGCCTCAATGGCCTGATCAACCTGCGCAACGAGGCGCCGACCATTCCGGTGGTGATCGTTTCCGCCGAGCAGGACAAGCAAATCGTGCTGCAAGCCATCACTTATGGCGCGGTGGGCTTCATTACCAAGTCGTCGCCACGGGTGCAGATGACCGACGCCATCCAGCAGATTCTCAATGGCAATGTGTACCTGCCGCCAGACATCATCCGCACGCAAAAAAGCAGCACCCATCGCCGGATGAATGACACCCCGAGCTTCCCGCCCGAATTGCTCCAGGCGCTGACCCGCAAGCAGCTGCTGGTGCTTGAGCGCATGACCAAGGGCGAATCGAACAAGCAGATCGCCTACACCCTGGAAATCGCCGAAACCACGGTCAAGGCCCACGTCTCGGCGATATTGCGCAAACTCAATGTGCACAATCGGGTGCAGGCGATTTTGAGTGCCGGGGATATTGATTTCGGGTCGTATTTGCGGCGGTAACTGCCCGGTCTGAAAGCTGACCTGTGGCGAGGGAGCTTGCTCCCGCTCGGCTGCGAAGCAGTCGTAAATCCAGGCGACTCGGTGTATTTGAGAGTTTGTTGGGGGCCGCTTCGCGCCCCAGCGGGAGCAAGCTCCCTCGCCACAGGTACGGTGTTATCTGGATGGGCCCAGCAAATGACTCATCGCCGTCTTGAGCTTCATCGGCCGCACCGGTTTGTGCATCAGGGTGTGGCCCAGTTCGCGGATCTGCTGTTTGAGTTCGTTGCTGTAGTTGGCGGTAATCATCATTGCCGGGATCGCTGAAGCGCGACGGGCGTTGATGCGGGCCACGGCGTCGACACCATTCTTCTCGTCATCCAGGTGATAGTCGGCGATCAGCAGGTCGGCTTCGTCGTGGTAATTATCCACTTGCCGCGCCAGGTCCTCCTCCGACAGCGCCGTGATCACCCGGCAGCCCCAACCTTCGAGCAAGGTGCGCATCCCCGCGCAAATCGCCGCGTCATTGTCCAGCACCCACACCCGCGCACCGCGCAGGCGCTCGAGCATCGGTTCGCTCATCAGCAGGTTCGGCAACGCCTTGGGCGCCGTGGCACTCAACGGCACTTCGACGGAAAACATCGAGCCCTTGCCCGGCCACGAACGCACATGAATTCGATGGCCGAGAATGCGCGCGATTTTCTCCACGATCGCCAGGCCCAGCCCCAAACCGCGATCCTGATCCGGGCGCTGCACATCACCGCGTTTGAACTCCTGAAAAATCTCCTCCAGACGGTTTTCAGCAATGCCCATGCCGCTGTCCCAGACTTCAATGGTCAGCCGCTGATGATGACGTCGGCAACCGAGCACCACACGCCCGCTGTAGGTGTAGCGAATGGCATTACTCAGCAGATTACGCAGGATCCGCGCGAGCAACTGAATGTCACTGCGCACCAGCGCCGAACACGGGATGAAATGCAGCTCGAGCCCTTCACTGCGGGCCACTTGGGTGTATTCGGCAGCGAGGTTTTCCAGCAATTCGCTGAGGGCGAATGGCGCAATGTCGGCCTTGATCACCCCGGCATCGAGTTTGGAAATGTCCACCAGCGTACCCAGCAGGTTTTCCACGTCCTCCAGGGAATTGCTGACGTTGCGCACCAGCGTTTCGTTGGCCACCGGCTCCCGGCGTTCGAGCAAAGCGCTGGTAAACAGCCGCGCAGCATTCAGCGGTTGCAGCAGATCGTGGCTGACCGCTGCGAGAAACTTGGTCTTCGACAGGTTGGCCTGCTCGGCCTCGAGCTTGGCCTCGCGCAAGCGCGATTCCACCCGGCGGCGTTCGTCGATTTCGCGCAGCAATTGGTCATTGAGAGTCGTCAGTTCGGTGGTGCGTTCGCGCACCCGCAGTTCAAGGTTCTGATAGGCCTGATGCAACGCCTCGGCGGTGCGGCGGCGCTCGGTGATGTCGCGGATCAACACGAAAATCCCCACCACTTCCCCGGTAGTCAGGCGATTGGGCACGTAGGAGCGCAGCATGTAGCGCTCCTGATTGTTGATGTTGGTTTCGGCAAACTCGAACGTCACGCTCTCGCCGGCCAAGGCCCGGGCTACGTAGGCTTCCAGGCGCTGATAGTGCTGCTCGCTGTGGACTTCGCGCAGGCTCTGCCCGAGCATCACGCCTCGGGGCCAGCAGTACCATTCTTCATAGACCTTGTTAGTGAATTCATAGACCAGATCGGCATTCAGGTAGGCGATCAGCGCCGGCACATGGTCGGTGATCAGACGAATCCAGCGCTCGCTTTCGCTGAGCGCTTCGGCGTGCTGGTAGCGTTCGGTGATGTCGGTGAAGGTGTTGACGAAACCGCCGGTGGGCAACGGATGGGTGCGGATTTCCAGCACCCGGCCATCGTAGAGGCGCTGCTCGCATTCCTGCATGTGCCGCCCGTTCTGATCGCGACTGGCCGGGGTCAGCAGGTTCAATTCGCTGTCGGCAATCACTTCGGCGAACGGTCGATGGGCCGCCACCGGGGCCAGGCCACTGAGCTCCAGGAAGCGCCGGTTCCACAGTTCCAGAATGCCCTCGGCGTTGACCATCGCCACGCCTTGGGACAGGTTGTCGACCGCCCGTTGCAACAAGTGTGACTTCTGCGCCACGGCCTGTTCACGGCGCAGGGTTTCGCTGAGTTTGACGTCGGTAATGTCAGTGAACAGAATCACCCGCCCGCCTTCCTGAGTCGGCCGTTCGCTGACTTGCAGCCAGCGCCCGTTGTGCAGGCGATACAGCAGATTTTCGTCGGCATGCCCGCGGGGTTCTTCGCTGAACAGTCCAGTCGCGGTCATTAGCCGTTTGACCTCGCGCAGGCGCATGCCGGCGTTGATCCGTACCCGACTGTTGCCCCAGAACGCCTTGAAGCGGCTGTTGAACAGCACGATCCGCTGCTTGGCATCGAACAGCACAAAGGCGTCGGAAATGCTTTCGATGGCGTCGATCAAGTGTTGATGGGCCGTTTCGGCCCGCAGCCGCGCTTCGCTGAGCAAATGATTGCCCGCCTTGAGTTCCGCCATGGCCTGGTTCAGGGCGTCGGTGCGCTCACGCACCTGCTCGGCCAGCACCACCGAGTGCTGGAACGCCGCGTACGGGTCGTTGCCCCGAGTGATGCCGGATTCGATGCGTTCGATCAGCGCGCCGTTGATACGCTGCAATTTGTGGTTTTCGCGGCGCAGGCTGGCGATTTGCGCCTGAAGGTCAGCGCTGTCCAGGGGTGCGGCCTCGGGCAATGGCAACCCCGGTGAAGGTCTGGTTGATGTGCATGCCATTGAACTGTTCTCCGTAGGTGTTGAAACCCATCACCCGCTGGTCCCGCAGAAATGTGCCGATCTGCTCGAGATTGCCGCCGTCTTCCAGTTCCAGACGCCTGAGAAAACAGTCGCAGCCGATGGTAAGCAACAGGTCCCCGAGACGCTCCTGCAAACCGTCGAACAGGTTTTGCAGATTCGGCAGCATGGGGCCGGGGGTCATGACGGTGAGGACGATGCCGTTTTCCACCGCACAATAGAAACTCAGGCTCAGGTCCGGATGAACCTGCTGGATCGCCCGCACGTAATACTGATCGTTGATTCGCACCGCCAACGGATGCGCGGCAAAGATCCGATAATCGAGGTCGGCCACGGCTACGCCAATGTGCCGGGCGTATTCCTCGGCGGCGGGTTCAGCGTTGAGTTCGAACACCCGGCGCGAGGCGCTGTCAGCAGCGGTGACCACCAGTTTCTCGGCCCTGGGCAGGATGTGGTGGGTGGTGAAGACTTCGAAGTCCAGCCAGGTATTGACCAACACCACCACCGCCGCGCCGCTGTGAAACTCGCCGCCGAAATACACGTGGGTGTGGGTCAGGTAGTTGTCGTCGCCGGCCGATCCGCCGAAATGCGGAATGTCGCCCAACGCCGCACTCAGGGCGGCGAGAACCATTTCTTCACGACTGGACAGGCCATCGAGCAGGGTCAGGGCAAAGCTGTTGCCCTTGATCGGCGCCAAGGTGTTGCTGCGACAGCCACTGACCAATCGTTCGACCATTTGCTGGGCATCGATCAGGCTGAAATGCTCCATCTCGTCGATCAGTTCGGTGGAGATGGAAAAATGCCGATGATCGAAGCCCACCGCCGTCACACAACTGCGGCCATAACCTTGGGGGGTGATTTCCCCGGCGCTGGTGCAACCCACCAGGCGAATGCCGCCGAAGCTCTGTTGCAATGCATGCCCCAGCGCCTGCAAGTCGTACTCGGCGGAGCAGAAGAACAGCACGAAGCCCAAATGCGGATGCAAGAGTTGTCGCGCCAGATCCTGCGCCGCTTGCTGGGCATCGGTGGCCTGGGACATGGCGCTGACCACTCCGTCGTTCTGAACCTGCTCCATTGCTCGCCCCTCGCCGGTGCGCCTGTATGAGGCACGAGTGTACGAAGCCTGCGGGCGGGGACGAATGCTACTTGGGTAGTGGGTGGGGGGTTCGATGGGATGAGAGGACGACAATATCTACAGAACACCACAAATCCCTTGTGGGAGCGGGCTTGCTCGCGAAAGCGGCCTTCCAGTCAACAATGATGTTGCCTGACACTGCGCTTTCGCGAGCAAGCCCGCTCCCACATTGGATCTGCGTTGTGCCGATTACGGGGTTACCAGGTCAACACCGCCCCCACCGCAAATGTATCGGTGTCTTCATTCTGGGCGGTGGTGTCGTGGCCATTGATTTCGAACTGGTTGTACTCGGCCACCAGCTTCAGGTTGTCGTTGACATCATGGAACAGCGCAATGCCACGGGTCTCGTAATCGGCGCCGCTGCCGACCACGCCGTTGCCGTCGTCCTCGGTCTTGCCGTAAGACAGGGCCAGGCGGTTCTTGCCCAGTTTGTAGGAGCCCTGCAACAGGTAACCGTCGCTGTCGACATTGCGCAGGGTCGGTTCGCCGGCGTTGTTGGTGAAGAACGGGTTGATGCCCTTGGCCTGGAAGCCGGAGCCGGTCAACGACAGCCCGCCCATCTTCGCCTGCACGCCGTAGCCGACGCCTTTGGAGGTGACGGACTCGACGCTGGAATCGGTGTTGTCCGAAGTCTGGTAGCTGCCGTTGAGCCAGCTGTAAATCTTTGCCCCACCAAGGTCGAACTGATAGGTGATCTCGCTCTCGGTGCGCGGGTTCTCCTGATAGGCCTTGCCCGTCGCGCTGCTGTCGTTGGTATCGACCGGGTCCATGATCCCGACCGCCACCCGCAAGCCGTCCATCACCGGGGTACGATAGGTGATCTGCGACGTCGGAAACGGGTACGGATAACCGCTGCCGATGTTGCCGAACGACACCCCGCCGCCGTCCACCAGGCCCAAGGTATCGCTGACCTGGCCATAGCCGGCAAGCAATTCGTCGAGCAGGATGTTGGAGCGGGCAAACAGACCGAAGTCCTTGCCGACCAGCACCTCGCCCCATTCTGGGTTGGCCACCGTGCCGTAGAACTGACGCACGTCGATGGCGGTGTCGGTGCCGTTGGTTTCGCTGTCGTTGATGGTCACCCAGAACGAGGCGCGGGCGCCGAGTTTAAGATCATCGACCTGCTTGCCCATGTTGAAGCCCAGGTAGTTGGGCAGAAATCCCATCTTCACCCGCGCCTGGCGCCGATCGTACTGCTCGCCGGCCCGGTCCACATCGCTGTTCACGTAGAAGGCATTGATGTAGCCATCCGTGGAGAACGTGGTCTGGTCCTTGTCGTACAGCATGATCTCGGCCTCGGCCATTGAGCTCAGGCCAAGGGAGGACAGGCTGGCGATGAAGGCCGGCAAGAAACGATGCTTGAAGTTCTTATTGTTGTGCATGACGCGCTCCGCAACGGGGGACTTGATGTCGGAGGCGATTATCGAAAGTGGACCGGCGGCGTCATACGCTGCCTTGGGGGCGGTTGTCAGCTGCTTTGGATTGGCGAGTGGTGCGCGGCAAGTTCGGTGTAAGACCGCCCGCCGGGCAGGCCCGGAACTTAGGGTGTACGCCTGTGGACCCGACTGGCGTCCACAGGAACCGGTGCCGGCTAGGCGAGCGCTCTAAACAGCATGTAAACGGCGATTACTACGCAGACGCTGGCGAAGCCGATCTGCAACCCTCGGGCCGGCACCCGCGCGCAGAGTTTTCGACCGAGGATCATCCCGAGGATGCTGGCGACAATGAACGACCCGCCCAAACCATCGAGCCGCACCCCGGCATGAAACGCACCGATCACGCCGATTACCGAGATCAGGCTGATCACCATCAACGACGTGGCGACGATGCCGCGCATCTGCACATCGGTCAGTTGCTTGAACGCCGGCACAATCAAAAAGCCGCCACCGACCCCGAGCAGCCCGGAGACAACGCCCGTCACCGCGCCGAGTGCGGCCAGGGTCGCGGTGCATTTGGCGGTCCAGGAAAAACGCCCGGTCTGCTGATCGAGCATGCAGTTCTTCTGGCCCCAATTGGCGTGGCCATGGTCGCTCGGGCCGTCGTCGGGCTTTTCCCGGCGCAGCATCCGCCAGGCCACCATGACCATCAGCAGGCTGAACAGAACCATCAGGATCTTTTCCGGCAACTGGTGGGCGAAGTAGATGCCCACCGGCGAAAACACCGCGCCCAGCAGTGCAATCAGCAACGCGGCACGATAGCGCACCAGGCCATGGCGCAAACCGTCGATCGCACCGATCGCCGCCGCACTGCCCACCGCGAACAAGGCGACGGGCGCCGCTTGGGTCATGGTCAAGCCCAACCCCAGCACCAAGGCCGGCACCGCAAGAATACCGCCACCGGCCCCGGTCAAACCCAGCACCAGGCCCATGACAACGCCGAAAAAACTGGCCAGCAACATAGGGTTCTCTCAGTCAACCTTGGACAGACGGGTCAGCCATTCACGGCCCTTGAGCAGGCCATTCCAGTAGAACCACGGCAGCAGGGTCGCCTTGAGAAACCAGGCTGAACGACGCGGCACGGTCGGGTCGAGGGGAAAGGTCGGCAGCAATTTACCGGCGTAACCGAACTCGGCGAGAATCACCTTGCCCTTCTCCACCGTCAGCGGGCAGGAGCCGTAGCCGTCGTACTTGAGTGGCAACGGCTGTTGCTTGCGCAGGGCCAGCAGGTTTTGCGCCACCACCACGATCTGCTTGCGCGCGGCGGCGGCAGTTTTAGCGTTGCTGGTGGAACAGACATCGCCCAGCGCGAAGACATCCGGATAGCGCACATGTTGCAGGCTGTGCGGGTTCACTTCGCACCAGCCAGCGGCGTCGGCCAACGGGCTTTGGCGGATGAAATCCGGCGAGACCTGAGGCGGCACGACGTGCAGCAGGTCGAAGGTTTTTTCTTCTACGGTGACGACACCTGCAGCGTCCTTGACCTCGAACCACGCGGTTTTCGATGGCCCGTCAACCTTGACCAGATTGGAATTGAAAGCCAGCCGGGCGTTGTACTTTTCGATGTACTTCATGAGTGGCGGCACGAATGTCGCCACGCCGAACAACGCAGCGCCAGCCAGATTGAACTCGACGTCGAATTTGTTCAGAACGCCAGTTTTACGCCAGTGATCGCAGGACAAGTACAAGGCTTTCTGCGGTGCACCGGCACATTTTATCGGCACCGCTGGCTGAGTGAAGATCGCTTTGCCGCCGCGCAATCCCCGAACCAGTTCCCAGGTGTAGGCCGCGTGCCGATAGCTGTAATTGGAGGTCACGCCGTTCTGGCCGAGGGTGTCCTGCAAGCCTTCGATTTTTTCCCAGGCCAGGCGCAGACCGGGGCAGACCACGAGATTCTGGTAACTGACGGTGCGGCCATCGTCGAGGGTCAGTTGTTTGCTGTCGGGGGCGATATCAGTCACGCACGCCTGCAACCAGGTGGCCTGACGCGGCATCACCGAGGACATCGGGCGCACGGTGTTTTTCACCGAGTAAGCACCGCCGCCCACCAGCGTCCACGCCGGTTGGTAGTAATGCTGCCTGTCGGGTTCGATGACGGTGATGTTCAAGCCTGGATCGCGTTTCAGCAGGCTGGCAACCAGGCCAATGCCGGCAGTCCCGCCGCCTATTACCACGATGTCGGCACTGATGGATGGGCCCCAGTGTTGATCGTTCATCATTCATTCCTTGTTATTGCACGCATGGCGCCGGGTGCAGTCCCGCATTACGGCTATCAGGCTCAGCCCCAGCTTTTCAGCACCGCCCCGCAATAAAGGCCGGACAGCGTCTTCATCACCTGAATCACTTCGTGACTGGCTAAACCATAGAATATGTACTTGCCTTCACGACGGGTGGCGACCAATCCCTCGTCGCGCAGGATGCCCAGCTGTTGGGACAGGGTGGGCTGGCGCACGCCGGTCATTTTTTCCAGTTCGCCGACGTTGCGCTCGCCCTGGGTCAATTGGCAGAGAATCAGCAAGCGGTCCTCATTGGCCAAAGCCTTGAGCAGCGCGCAAGCCTTGGAGGCCGAGGCCCGGAGCTGGGCGACTTCACATTCGGTCAGACTGGATTGCATTTGCAGGATGCCTTCGACGTCACTTAAGCTGCGGACATTATGTTTAAACATAAAGTGTTGCAACCGGTTATTGCCCTCCCGTCCCTTTCCACAGGTTCCTGCCATGTTTGCGTTGATTGAAGCCTTCCTCGACCCCGCCTCATCGACCTACAGCTACGTGATCTACGAACACGATGGCGGGCACTGCGCGATTGTCGACCCGGTGCTGGATTACGACCCCGCCGCCGGCCGCACCGCGACCGTCCAGGCCGACAAAATCATCGCCTTCGTGCGCGACCATCAGTTACAGGTGCAATGGCTGCTGGAAACCCACGCCCATGCCGATCACCTGTCCGCCGCGCCGTATCTGCGTCGGGAATTGGGCGGCAAGATTGCGATCGGTGAGTCGATCAGCAAGGTTCAGGACGTGTTCAAGACGCTATTCAACCTTGAACCGGAATTCAGGGTCGATGGTTCACAGTTCGATCACCTGTTCGCGCCGGGCGAGTCATTCCGGATCGGCAATCTCAAGGCCACGGCCCTGCATGTGCCCGGGCATACCCCGGCGGACATGGCCTATCTGATCGATGGCGATGCGATTCTGGTGGGCGATACATTGTTCATGCCGGACGTCGGCACCGCGCGCTGCGACTTTCCGGGCGGCAACGCCAACCAGATGTTTGCCTCGATCCAGAAACTGCTGGCCTTCCCCGCCAGCGTTCGCCTCTACGTCTGCCACGATTACCCGCCCCCGGGCCGCGCCCCGCAATGCCAGAGCACGGTTGGCGAGCAGCGCAAAAGTAACATCCATATTCATGACGGCATTGATGAGGCCACCTTCGTCGCCATGCGCACCCGGCGCGATGCCGGGCTGGGCATGCCGACGCTGTTGTTGCCGGCGATTCAGGTGAATGTGCGGGCGGGGAATTTGCCACCGGCGGAAAACAATGGCGTGACTTACCTGAAGATCCCGATTAACAAGCTATAAATCAAGATCAAAAGATCGCAGCCTTCGGCAGCTCCTACGGGGCCGGATGCATCCGCAAGATCACGGTGCATACGGTCAATGTAGGAGCTGGCGAAGCCTGCGATCTTTTGATCTTCAATTGGCCAACGTCAACCCTTTGGCCGGCAACGGCAGCGCCGTCTAGTGATGCATCCGCAAGATCACGGTGCATACGGTCAATGTAGGAGCTGGCGAAGCCTGCGATCTTTTGATCTTCAGTTGGCCAACGTCAACCCTTTGGCCGGTAACGGCAGCGCCGTTTAGTGATGCATCCGCAAGATCACGGTGCATACGGTCAATGTAGGAGCTGGCGAAGCCTGCGATCTTTTGATCTTCAGTTGGCCAACGTCAACCCTTTGGCCGGCAACGGCAGCGCCGTTTAGTGATGCATCCGCAAGATCATGGTGCATACGGTCAATGTAGGAGCTGGCGAAGCCTGCGATCTTTTGATCTTCAGTTGGCCAACGTTAACCCATTCGCCGGCAACGGCAGCGCCGTCTTGTAGTGATGCATCCGCAAGATCACGGTGCATACGGTCAATGTAGGAGCTGGCGAAGCCTGCGATCTTTTGATCTTCAGTTGGCCAACGTTAACCCATTCGCCGGCAACGGCAGCGCCGTTTTATACCGCACCTGCTTGAGCGCAAAGCTCGAACGGATGTTCGCCACCCCCGGCACCTTGGTCAAAAAATCCATCATGAAGCGTTCCAGCGACTGAATGGTCGGCACCAGTACGCGGATCAGGTAATCCGGGTCGCCGGCCATCAAATAGCACTCCATCACTTCCGGGCGATCCGAAATCGCCTCTTCGAAATGCTGCAACGCCTCCTCCACCTGTTTCTCCAGACTGACGTGAATGAACACATTCACATGCAGCCCCAGCAGGTCGGCATCCAGCAGGGTCACTTGCTCACGAATCAGCCCTAATTCTTCCATCGCCTTGACCCGATTGAAGCACGGTGTCGGCGACAGGTTCACCGAGCGCGCAAGGTCGGCGTTGGTGATGCGCGCGTTCTCCTGAAGGCTGTTGAGAATGCCGATGTCGGTACGGTCCAGTTTGCGCATGAGACAAAACCACCTGTTTTTTATGTTTATGAAGAATTTTTATCCTCAAATGATCTCAAGCGCAACGAAACAGAGAGAAATATTCTTCTTGGCCCGGCCTATGATTGTTGTAGGACAAGAATTCTTTTACCGAAGAATGACTGCCAGCTCACTACAAGAAATTCACAAGATCGAGCGTAGAAGCCATGAACCAAGCGTACGAACCGCTGCGCCTGCACGTTCCCGAACCTTCGGGCCGCCCCGGCTGCAAAACCGACTTCTCCTACCTGCATCTGACTGACGCAGGCTTGGTGCGCAAACCCCCAATCGACGTAGAACCGGCCGACACGGCTGACTTGGCCAAAGGCCTGATTCGCGTGCTCGACGATCAGGGCAATGCCCTCGGCCCATGGGCTGAAGGCGTGCCCGTCGAGATCCTGCGTAAAGGCATGCGCGCCATGCTCAAGACGCGGATTTTCGACAACCGCATGGTGGTCGCCCAGCGTCAGAAAAAAATGTCGTTCTACATGCAAAGCCTTGGCGAAGAAGCCATCGGCAGCGCCCAGGCCCTGGCCTTGAACATCGACGACATGTGCTTCCCCACCTACCGTCAACAAAGCATCCTGATGGCCCGCGACGTGCCGCTGGTGGACCTGATCTGCCAACTGCTGTCCAACGAGCGCGACCCGCTCAAGGGCCGTCAGTTGCCGATCATGTACTCGGTCAAAGACGCCGGTTTCTTCACCATCTCCGGCAACCTCGCCACTCAATTCGTCCAGGGCGTGGGCTGGGGCATGGCCTCGGCGATCAAGGGCGACACCAAAATCGCCTCGGCCTGGATCGGCGACGGCGCTACCGCTGAATCGGACTTCCACACCGCCCTCACCTTCGCCCACGTCTACCGTGCGCCGGTGATCCTCAACGTGGTCAACAACCAGTGGGCGATCTCGACATTCCAGGCGATTGCCGGTGGTGAAGCCACTACTTTCGCCGGACGCGGCGTCGGTTGCGGCATCGCCTCCCTGCGGGTCGATGGCAACGATTTTGTCGCGGTGTACGCCGCCTCTTCCTGGGCCGCCGAACGCGCCCGCCGCAACCTCGGCCCGACCATGATCGAATGGGTCACCTACCGCGCCGGCCCGCACTCGACGTCCGATGATCCGTCCAAATACCGTCCTGCCGACGACTGGAGCCACTTCCCGTTGGGCGATCCGATTGCGCGCCTCAAGCAGCACCTGATCAAAATCGGTCAGTGGTCTGAAGAGGAACACGTCGCGGTCAGCGCCGAACTGGAAGCCGAAGTGATCGCCGCGCAGAAAGAAGCCGAGCAGTACGGCACCCTCGCCGGCGGCCAGATTCCAAGCGCCGCGACCATGTTCGAAGACGTCTACAAAGAGATGCCGGAGCACTTGAAGCGCCAGCGTCAAGAGTTGGGGATCTGACATGAACGATCACAACAACAAAATCGAGTTGGAAACCGCCATGACCACGACCACCATGACCATGATCCAGGCCCTGCGCTCGGCCATGGATGTGATGCTTGAGCGTGACGATAACGTCGTGGTGTTCGGCCAGGACGTCGGTTATTTCGGCGGCGTGTTCCGTTGCACCGAAGGGCTGCAGAACAAGTACGGCACCTCCCGGGTGTTCGATGCGCCGATCTCCGAAAGCGGCATCGTCGGCGTCGCTGTGGGCATGGGCGCTTACGGTTTACGGCCGGTGGCCGAGATCCAGTTCGCCGATTATGTTTACCCGGCGTCGGACCAGATCATTTCCGAAGCCGCCCGCCTGCGTTATCGCTCGGCTGGCGAATTCACTGCGCCGATGACCCTGCGCATGCCCTGCGGCGGCGGCATCTACGGCGGCCAGACCCACAGCCAGAGCATCGAGGCGATGTTCACCCAGGTCTGTGGTTTGCGTACCGTCATGCCGTCCAATCCTTACGACGCCAAAGGCCTGCTGATCGCCTCCATCGAAAACGATGACCCGGTGATCTTCCTCGAGCCAAAACGCCTGTACAACGGCCCGTTCGACGGCCACCACGACCGTCCGGTAACCCCGTGGTCGAAACACCCCGCCGCACAAGTGCCGGACGGTTACTACACCGTGCCGCTGGACGTCGCTGCCATTGCCCGTCCGGGCAAGGACGTGACCATCCTGACCTACGGCACCACTGTTTATGTATCGCAAGTGGCGGCTGAAGAAACCGGTATCGACGCCGAGGTCATCGACCTGCGCAGCCTGTGGCCGCTGGACCTGGACACCATCGTCAAGTCGGTGAAAAAAACCGGCCGTTGCGTGATCGTTCACGAAGCGACCCGTACTTGCGGCTTCGGCGCTGAACTGGTCGCCTTGGTGCAAGAGCATTGCTTCCACTACCTGGAAGCGCCGATCGAACGCGTCACCGGTTGGGACACTCCCTACCCGCACGCGCAAGAGTGGGCGTATTTCCCTGGCCCGTCCCGAGTGGGCGCGGCTTTGCATCGGGTTATGGAGGTCTGAATGGGCACGCACGTTATTAAAATGCCGGACATTGGCGAAGGCATTGCAGAAGTTGAACTGTCTCAGTGGCACGTCAAGGTCGGCGACATGGTCGTCGAAGATCAGGTGCTGGCCGATGTCATGACCGACAAGGCGATGGTCGACATCCCGTCCCCGGTGCATGGCAAGGTGATTGCACTGGGCGGCCAGCCTGGCGAAGTCATGGCGGTGGGCAGCATTCTGATCAGCATCGAAGTCGAAGGCGCGGGCAACGTTAAAGAGTCGGCTCAGCCAGTAGCGGTTAAAGAAGCACCCGCTGCAGCGCCAAAAGTTGAAGCCGTTGTTGAAAACAAACCGATTGCAGCGCCTCGCCCGGCCGCCGCGTGCCAAGGCCCTATGGTTGCGCGCGAGGCCGATGAGCGCCCGCTGGCCTCCCCGGCCGTGCGCAAACATGCGCTGGACCTCGGCATTCAATTGCGTCTGGTGCGTGGCAGCGGCCCTGCCGGTCGGATTCTGCACGAAGACCTCGAAGCCTGGCTGGCTCAGGGTCAGTCAAATGCATCGACCGCCACTGCCGCTTACGCCCAGCGCAACGACGAAGAGCAAATCCCGGTGATCGGCATGCGCCGCAAGATCGCCCAGCGCATGCAAGACGCCACTCAGCGTGCCGCCCATTTCAGTTATGTCGAAGAAATCGACGTCACCGCCGTGGAAGAACTGCGCGCACACCTGAACGAAAAACACGGTGCCACTCGCGGCAAGCTGACGCTGCTGCCGTTCCTGGTCCGCGCGCTGGTCGTGGCTCTGCGCGACTTCCCGCAGATCAACGCCCGTTACGACGACGAAGCCCAGTTCATCACCCGCCTCGGCGCGGTGCATGTGGGCGTCGCCACCCAAGCCGACATCGGTTTGATGGTGCCGGTGGTGCGTCATGCCGAAACCCGCAGCCTGTGGGACAGCGCTGCGGAAATCTCCCGTCTGGCCACCGCCGCGCGCACTGGCAAGGCCAGTCGCGATGAGTTGTCCGGTTCGACCATCACCCTGACCAGTCTCGGCGCCTTGGGCGGCATCGTCAGCACGCCGGTGTTGAACCTGCCGGAAGTGGCGATCGTCGGCGTCAACAAAATCGTCGAACGGCCGATGGTCGTCAAAGGCCAGATCGTGATTCGCAAGATGATGAACCTCTCCAGCTCCTTCGATCACCGCGTGGTCGATGGCATGGACGCGGCGCAATTCATCCAGGCCATCCGTGGTTTGCTCGAACAACCCGCCACCTTGTTTGTGGAGTAAGAGATGCAGATTTTGAACACCACGCTGCTAATCATCGGCGGCGGCCCTGGCGGTTATGTGACGGCGATCCGTGCCGGTCAACTGGGCATTTCGACCATTCTGGTGGAAGGCGAATCGTTGGGCGGCACCTGCCTGAACATCGGCTGCATTCCGTCGAAGGCGTTGATTCACGTCGCCGAACAGTTTCACCAGACGCAACATCACAGCCAACACTCGGCGCTGGGCATCAGCGTGTCGGCGCCGACCCTGGACATCGGCAAGAGCGTCGAGTGGAAGGACGGCATCGTTGATCGCCTGACCACCGGCGTTTCGGCGCTATTAAAGAAGCACAAGGTCCAGGTCATTCAAGGTTGGGCCAAAGTGATTGACGGCAAAACCATCGAAGTCGGCGACACGCGCATTCAGTGCGAGCACCTGGTGCTGGCCACCGGTTCGAAAAGCGTGAACCTGCCGATGCTGCCGATTGGCGGGCCGATCATCTCTTCTACCGAAGCCCTCGCACCGACGTCCGTGCCGAAACACTTGGTTGTGGTCGGCGGCGGTTACATCGGTCTGGAACTGGGGATTGCCTATCGCAAGCTCGGTGCCGAGGTCAGCGTGGTCGAAGCGCAGGATCGCATCTTGCCGGCCTACGACGCCGAACTGACCCATCCGGTACACGAAGCGCTCAAGCAACTCGGTGTGAAGCTTTACTTGAAGCACAGCGTTGAAGGCTTTGATTCTGTTAGCAATACACTGCAAGTTGTTGACCCGAATGGCGACACCTTGAACCTGAAAACCGATCAGGTACTGGTAGCCGTCGGTCGCAAACCCAACACTCAAGGCTGGAACCTCGAAGCCTTGAACCTGGACATGAACGGTTCGGCGATCAAGATCGACAACCGCTGCCAGACCAGCATGCGCAACGTCTACGCCATCGGCGACTTGAGCGGCGAACCGATGCTCGCGCACCGGGCCATGGCTCAGGGTGAAATGGTTGCCGAGCTGATCAGCGGCAAACACCGCGAATTCAATCCGACCGCCATCGCTGCCGTGTGCTTCACCGACCCGGAACTGGTGGTGGTCGGCAAGACCCCGGATGAGGTCAAGGCTGCGGGGCTGGACTGCATCGTGTCGAGTTTCCCGTTCGCCGCCAATGGCCGGGCGATGACGCTGGAATCGAAAAGCGGCTTCGTGCGGGTCGTGGCGCGGCGGGACAACCATGTGATTGTTGGTTGGCAGGCGGTGGGTGTGGGCGTGTCGGAGTTGTCGACGGCGTTTGGCCAGAGCCTGGAAATGGGCGCTCGACTGGAAGACATCGCCGGCACCATCCACGCGCATCCGACGCTGGGTGAGGCGGTGCAGGAAGCGGCGTTGCGTGCCCTTGGCCACGCGCTGCATCTGTAAACGCGGTCAACTGTGGCGAGGGAGCTTGCTCCCGCTGGGCTGCGAAGCGGCCCTCTGCTAACTTCCAGACACACCGTGTTGTCTGGATTTACGACTGCTTCGCAGCCGAGCGGGAGCAAGCTCCCTCGCCACAGGATTTCGAACGATAAGTAATCGGCGGCAAATTTAATGAGCGAGCCGATAGTCCGGGCTGCGAAATAGCCCCGGAATGAAGTATTGTTGTCCCCATCCAGAAAAATGTCAGAAGCCTTGAACCGTTTCGGCGGTTGTTAAGTGATAGAGGGTGTCATGGGTAACGAAAGCATCAATTGGGACAAGCTGGGTTTTGACTACATCAAGACAGACAAGCGCTATCTGTCGCACTGGCGTAATGGCGAGTGGGACAAAGGCACCTTAACCTCTGACAACGTGCTGCACATCAGCGAAGGCTCGACTGCCCTTCACTATGGCCAGCAGTGCTTCGAAGGCCTGAAGGCCTACCGCTGCAAGGACGGTTCGATCAACCTGTTCCGCCCGGACCAGAATGCCGCACGCATGCAACGCAGCTGCGCACGCCTGCTGATGCCGCAGGTGTCCACCGAGCAGTTCGTCGAAGCGTGCAAGGAAGTGGTACGCGCCAACGAGCGTTTCATCCCGCCTTATGGCACCGGCGGCGCGCTGTACCTGCGCCCGTTCGTGATCGGCGTGGGTGACAACATCGGTGTGCGCACCGCGCCCGAGTTCATCTTCTCGATCTTCTGCATCCCGGTCGGCGCCTACTTCAAGGGCGGTTTGACCCCGCACAACTTCCTGATCTCCAGCTACGACCGCGCCGCCCCACAAGGCACCGGCGCAGCCAAGGTCGGTGGCAACTACGCCGCCAGCCTGATGCCGGGCTCCCAAGCCAAGAAGGCGCACTTCGCCGACTGCATCTATCTGGATCCGCTGACCCACACCAAAATCGAAGAAGTCGGCTCGGCCAACTTCTTCGGGATCACCCACGACAACAAATTCGTCACCCCGAATTCCCCTTCGGTGTTGCCGGGCATCACTCGTCTGTCGTTGATCGAGCTGGCCAAAACCCGTCTGGGCCTGGAAGTGGTCGAAGGTGACGTGTTCATCGACAAGCTGTCCGACTTCAAGGAAGCCGGTGCCTGCGGTACTGCCGCGGTGATCACGCCAATCGGTGGCATCAGCTACAACGACAAACTGCACGTGTTCCACAGCGAGACCGAAGTCGGCCCGATCACCCAGAAGCTCTACAAAGAGCTGACCGGAGTACAGACCGGCGACGTCGAAGCGCCAGCAGGCTGGATCGTCAAAGTTTGACGCGACTGTCCGCTTGAACATAAAAGCCCGGCCATCACATTGAAGGCCGGGCTTTTTTTCGTCCGCGAATCGTGGAAAAGGTCAGTACACTTGCCACGTCCAACAGTGATCAACGGGTGTCATTAAAACCATGGGAAAACTCTGGCGAAAGTATCTGGCCTTGCTGGACACCGACTTCACCGCGCAAGTATTCGACAACATCAAGAACCTGCTGGTGTGCGCCTTGCTGTTCGCGGCGGGTACCAACGCGTTGCACAGCGATCAGTACTTGTTCATGGGGGTTCTCACCTCAAACCTCGCCGGTTGGGGGTTGATCCTGCTGTCAGCGGTGCTGATGCTGCTCAATATCAGCGACGGCCTGCGTCGGCTGTCCCGGTTGCCGTATCACACGGCGTTCCAGATCATTCTGTTTCTGGTTTACATGATCCTGGCAGTGCGAGTGGTGGAAATAGTCTGGGACTTCAGGGCGTAGCAATCACCACACGAGGTGTTTGCCAACGCAGCTCATCCTGAGCAATCCGGGCAAACAACCACTCTACAAACACCCGGGTCTGCGCCGTCACGTCTGGCGCAACACCGTAGTAATAGCGCGGCAACGGCACGCGCAACTTGGGCAATGGGCAGATCAACTGTCCGCTCAAAAGATGGGAGCCCAGCAAAGAGGTCGGGCACAAGGCAATGCCCTGCCCCTCCCCGGCGGCCTGAAGCACCAGGTGCATGTGATCGAACTGCCGGGTGACCTGAGTGGCTGACAGACTTTGACCAAAGTGCATCGCCCAATGGTGCCAGTCTTCGCGACGCGCCTTGGCGGTCAGTAACGTGTGCCGGCTCAGCGAAGAGAGGTCTTCAAGTGGCAGGCGCTCGATCAGCGAGGGCGCCGCGACCAGTAACAGTTCGTCTTCGAAGAGCGGTCGCGCCTCAATCGCTGGTGCCCAATCGTCACGACCCCGGCGAATGACGACATCGAACCCGTCGCGTGCCTGATCGGGTGCCTGGGTTTGAGTGATCACCTGCGGCTTGATGTCCGGGTGCTGCGCAATGAAGTCCGCCAGCCTGGGCGTCAGCCAAAGCACGGCAAAGGACGGACGGACATTAATCTTCACGGTAGGCAGCGCGGCATGTTGCTTGAGCGCAGTGGCAGCATTGGCGATCTGCGACAGCCCGGCGCTGACCTGTTCATAAAAGCGCTGGCCGGCCGGCGTCAGCACCGATTGACGAATGCGCCGCTCGAACAGCAGCACGCCCAAATAGTCCTCAAGCAACTTGATGTGCCGACTGACGGCACTGTGGCTGACATGCAGCTCTTCGGCCGCCAGCCTGAAACTCTGATGACGAGCAGCAACGGCGAAGGCGCGAACAGCATTAAGCGGCGGTAGTTGATTTTTCATGGGTCTAATTTAGTCATCTATGCGCTGTAATTAAAGCGTTTGTCATGCTCGTTTCGTCACGCCAATCTGCCAATACGCAGCCAGCGCCACCGACGGAGCAAGACATGAACAGCTATGGACTCTTTGTACTTTTCGCCACCCTGACCATTTTGAGCCCGGGGCCAGGCGTGGTCCTGACCCTGTCGAACGCGGTGCGACACGGTTGGACCGGGGCCGTGCCAGGCATTCTGGGGATCGCGTCGGGGGCGTTTGTCGTCGCCGCCATCAGCGCCACCAGTGTCGGGCTGATACTCAGCACCTCCGCGAACGCCTTTGCCGCGCTGAAATATGCAGGGGCCGCCTATTTGTTGTACCTGGGCTACAAAAGCTGGCGCTCGGATCGTTTCAGTACGCTGCTTGAAACGCGCCCCTCAAGCCCTGGCTATCGCTTCCTTGAAGCGGCTTCGATGCAGCTGTTGAACCCCAAGGCGGTGTTTTTCTTTCTGGCGGTGTTCCCGCAATTCATCGACACCTCAGCGCACTTCTACACCCAGTTCCTCAAACTGGTCGCTTCTTACGGTGTACTGGTGATTCTGGTGCATGGCAGCTATGCCTTGCTCGCCAATGCCGCCAAAGGCTGGTTGTCGAGCCCGAAGGGTTCCTGGCTGGCGGCGAAAGTCTCGGGCGTGACCTTCGCCGGCTTTGGCGTGCTCATGGCGTCATCGAGTCGTTAAGCCGCGGGGTTGGCGATCGCGCGGCGTCGGGTCTCGGTGAATGCAGGTTGTGCTGTCGCGGCTTGAACCGGCAGTTCCATGGCGAAACGGCTACTGAGTTCCTTACGCCCCAGCGCCGTCAACGCCAGCGCCCGACTGTCCAGGTCCTGCGTCACCCATTTGCGCTTGATCGCCGTTTGCAGGAATGCCGCGCCCAAGGCACCGCCCAGGTGCGGCCGACGCATGCTCCAGTCCAGGCACGGGCAGGCGAAGCGACGGCGCAAGGCACCGAGGTCTTTGACATCGATGCACAATCCTTTGAACAACGCCTCACCGCTGTCGCTCAGTCGATAAACCTGCTCATCGGTTTCCAGCAACCACCCCGCTTCGATCATCCGGTCATGCAGCAATACCGCCAGCGTGCCGGCCATGTGGTCATAGCAGGTGCGGGCGAATTGCAGGCGATCGGGGGTGCGCGGGTTGAACGTCGGCGCGGCGTTCTGGCCGATCACCATCAGCGCTTCCAGCGCCTGGGCCACGCGCTTGTCCGCGAGGCTGTAATAACGGTGACGGCCTTGAACGTGCAAACGTACCAGCGCCAACTCCTTGAGTTTTGCCAAGTGCGCGCTAGCGGTGGAGGCGCTGACTTCGGCAACCGCCGCCAGCTCGGTGCTGGTGCGGGCGTGGCCGTCCATCAGCGAACAGAGGATTTTCGTTCGGGCAGGTTCCGCAATGGCGGCAGCCACTTGAGAGACGCCGATGTCGTGTTGTTCCGCGTTCATATTTCGCTCCCGGACGAATCAAGGTCCTTTTGGACTGGAGATAGTAGCAACACTTTTCAACCACCAATAAGGCTGCGCCCATGGACCCGATCATCGCTGCGACTCACGCCGATCCCTACCCTTACTACGCGCAACTGCGCGCCGAGGGTGGGCTGGTTTTTCATCAGGGACTGAAACTGTGGGTGGCAAGCAGTGCCCGAGCCGTTGCCGCCGTGCTGGCGCACCCGCACTGTCATGTGCGGCCAACCCACGAGCCGGTGCCCAAGGCGATTGCTCAAGGCATGGCCGGCAAGGTGTTCGGTCAGTTGATGCGGATGAATGAAGGCGAGCGGCAGCGTTGCCCGAGGGCGGCGATTGAGCCGGGGCTGGCGCTGATTGATGTGAACGAGGTCAATGCATTGGTCGGTGCTCGGTTTATCCCACCAGGCGCCGACGGATTGTACGCGGCGATGTTTCGCGGGCCGGTCTGCGTAGTGGCGGCGTTGCTGGGGTTTTCTCCGGCTCAGGGCCGGGCCATTAGCGAGCTGACCGCAGACTTCGTCGCCTGCCTGTCGCCCCTCAGCGATCAGGCACAACTGGACACCGCCCATGTCGCGGCGGAACAGCTGAAGGGTTATTTCATTGAGCTTCTGGACGACTCGAACAATCGAAGCCCCCTGCTCGCCGGTATCCGGCAGCGTTTCGCGGCGACATCGACCGATGTTGAAACCTTGATCGCCAACCTGATCGGATTGTGCTCCCAGACCTATGAAGCGACTGCCGGGCTGATCGGCAATGCGCTATTGGCATTGATTCGAAACCCACAGTTGGATTCGGCTCAAGTTGACGACCTTATCGCTGAAGTCCAGCGCTTCGACCCGTCAGTGCAAAACACCCGTCGCTTCGTCGCCGCACCGTGTGAAATCGACGGTGTGAGCCTGAACACCGGCGACGTTATCCTGGTGCTGCTGGCCTCGGCCAATCGTGATTCGCAGCTTAATGACGATCCCGATTGTTTTTTGCTCGACCGCCCGAACCGTCGCAGCTTCACGTTCGGCGCGGGGCGTCATCAATGTCCGGGGCAGGTGTTGGCCTTAAGCATTTCCCGTGCGACGCTGGCTGAGATCCTGGCGATGCAACCTGCTTTGGACCGGTTGATCTGGCACTACCGTCCTTCCCTTAATGGGCGCATTCCGCTTTTTGCCTGAAAGACACTTCAAGCGTGGCGATGCTCGACCGTCAGGTGAGACAACTCATGAACCGGCGCCAGACGTTCGCGAATGGCATCGGCATTGACACCTGCCACGGCCACGACGCTGACAATCGCGGCCCGCGCCTGAGGGCCGACTTGCCAGACGTGAAGGTCACTGATGCGAACATCGCCCGTCGACTCGAGCAGCACCCGAATTTCGGCGGCGACGTGCTCATCGGTGGTGTCGAGTAACACGGCGGCGCTGTCACGCATCAAGCCATAAGCCCATCTCGCGATCACGATGGCACCGACGATGCCCATTACCGGATCGAGCCAGACCCAGCCCAGGTAGCGCCCGGCCAACAAAGCCACGATGGCCAGCACCGAGGTCAACGCATCGGCCAGTACATGTCGATACGCCGAACGCAGGTTGTTGTCGTGATGGTGAGCGTGGGCATGATTGTGATCATGGTCGTGATGTTCATGATTGCCCGATAGCAGAAACGCACTGACGATGTTCACTGCCAGCCCCACCACTGCAATCACCGTCGCTTCGGTGAAAGCCACCGTGGTCGGTTGAAACAGTCGCACGATGGATTCGCCAGCGATGCCGAGCGCTACCAGACCCAGCACTATGGCTGAAGTGAATCCTGCCAAGTCCCCGACCTTGCCGGTACCGAAGCTGAAGCGCGAATTGTTGGCATGCCGCCTGGCAAAACCGTAAGCCACCGCGGCAATGCCCAAGGCCCCGGCGTGGGTCGCCATATGAAAACCGTCCGCCAGCAGTGCCATGGAACCGGTGATGTAACCGGCGGCAATTTCGCCAATCATCATCACGAATGTCAGCGCCACCACCCACAATGTGCGGCGGGCGTTTTCATCGTGGGCGGCCCCTAGAAACAGGTGGTCGTGGGTAAAGTGCGAAGCCTGAGGTTTCAGGGTCATGGCGGTGGCCTCCATTTCGAAGTCTTCCCGTACACAGCATTCGTGATCGACAAATCCGTGTGAGAGCGAGCCTGCTCGCGATAGCAGTCTGACAAACAACGCAAACTCCGGCTACCGCAACAGGTGACATCGCTTTGCGTCAGGGCTTAAGGTGCTGATCCAACTGCCACCCAAAGATCAAAAGATCGCAGCCTTCGGCAGCTCCTACGCCGACCGGGTACACCCGTGGAATCGAAGCCGTACACAAATCCGTAGGAGCTGCCGCAGGCTGCGATCTTTTGGGGTAGCAAATATTCTCGATGGTTCAAGGCAGGAAACCGATCACAAAGGCAACATTCAGGGAGCAAAAAAATGAGCCTTCTCTACCAAGATCCAACAATGAGCCACGAGGAAGCGACAACGCTTCTAGCTAGCAACGTAGAAACCAACGTTGTCGCCGCATTGATTTCTATCGGCCTGAATGAGCAAGACAAGACCTGGGCTCAGAACACCTGCCTGAAGTACCTCGAGAGTGAGTCCGAATCGGTTGCAGCCGCTGCCATTACCGCGCTCGGTCACATAGCCCGCAGACAGGGTGATCTGGATTTGGGTGCTGTACTCCCGGCCCTTGAAAAGGTGAAGGAAAAATTCCCCTCACTGGAAGGGACTGTGGCGGACACCCTTGATGATATTGAGGTATTCACCTGACTTGCCGTTTAGCAAAGTAACACTGGCCGTGAAGCCGGGGCGCTGGATAAGACTAGTGCGCACTTGTGGCGAGGGAGCTTGCTCCCGCTCGGGTGCGCAGCAGCCGCAAAACTGGCGAGCGGAGATTTACCTGATACACCGCATGCACAGGTTTTGGGGTCGCTGCGCAACCCAGCGGGAGCAAGCTCCCTCGCCACAGATAGCAAAAAACCCGCCATCTCCTCACGGAGATGGCGGGTTTCTAGTTTCAACTCACACGGTTATCAATCATCCCGCGTCAGCACTTCCAGCAATTCAATCTCGAAAATCAGGTTCGAGTTCGGTGTAATCGCGCCCATCGTCCGCTCGCCATAAGCCAGATGCGCCGGCACCAGCAGCTTGCGTTTGCCGCCGACCTGCATGCCCATGATTCCCTGGTCCCAGCCCTTGATTACCCGCCCGGTACCAATCACGCACTGAAAAGGTTTACCCCGGCTGTAGGAAGAATCGAATTCAGTGCCGTTTTCCAGCCAGCCACGATATTGGGTAGTGATCAGCGCGCCTTTGACGGCGACTTTGCCATCGCCCACTTCAAGATCGATTATCTGCAGTTCATCATTCATTACATTCACTCTAGTGTGCGCTTGCCTAGAACAGGCTTCATGGGCGCCGTTTTCCCAGAAATGCGGACTATTGGCAACCGTTTCGCACTGCATCGGGCAGTATCGGTTGAGCGAGCAGACGGTGAGCCGGGTCTGACGCAGGCTTCCTACCAGAGAGCAATGTCGTAGGTGAAGTAGATCCGATTGCTGTCACGTCCACGCGCGAAGTCCGAACGGTAGACATAGTTGCGCAGCTTCACGCCAACACCCTTGAACGTGCCGCTCTGGACAACATAGGCCAGTTCCGTGTCGCGCTCGGACTCTTTGATATTGGTGTCGGACTTGCCGTCGTTGCCTTTGAGATAACGGGTCATGAACGTCAGCCCGGGCACGCCCATCGGTGCAAAGTCGTAACCGTAACTGAGCATCCAGGTCTTCTCGTCCTCTTCGATGAACTTGCCGATGCCGACGTTGCTGAATGAGTACACCGTCGCACCGCTGATGTATGGCAGCCCGGCGTCACCGCTGAGTTGTTGATAACCGCCACCAAAGGTGTGCCCCGCCACCGCGTAGGACAGCTGACCGCTAAGCATGTCGTTATCGATTTTCGAGGCGTAGGCACGGCCCGCGTCATTGCTGCTGAAATAACGCAGGTCGCCGGTCAACACCCCGGGGCCCAATGGCAGATCGTGCTGGATGCCGGCAAAGTTCTGGCGATAGAAATTTTCCAGTTCACCATAGAAGTAACTCAGACGGGTGTTCTTGCCGAGTTTGTAATCACCGCCGGCGTAGGTGAAATCGCCACCTTTGTCGCCTGAGTATCCGTCAGGAACAATCGACACGCTGTCGGTGGAATCGCGCAGCTTGAATCGGTCCAGATGGCCGCCAGTCAGGGTCAGGTTTTCGATGTCGGTGCTGATGACTTGCCCTCCCTCATAAGTCTGCGGCAGCAAGCGCGCATCGTTATAAATCAGTACCGGCGTTTTGGGCAGCAGGGTGCCGTACTTGAGGGTGGTCTTGGCCAGTTTGACCTTGGCCGCAGCCCCGGCGCTGGCAAACTCATCGGCGGCGCGACCGTCATCGTGTACCGGCAACAGACCGGTGCCACTGCGGCCACGCCCGGAATCAAGTTTGACCCCCAGCAGGCCCAATGCGTCAACCCCGAAACCGATAGTGCCGGGGGTGAAACCCGACTGGAAATCCAGCAGGAAACCCTGGGCCCACTCGGTGCGCTCACTTTTGGCGGTTCTGGCCGAACGCGCACTCAAGCCATGCTCATCGCGAAAGTTTTCGTTGAAATAAACGTTGCGCAGTTGCAGCTTCAATTTGCTGTCGTCGATGAAATCACTCGCACCGGCGGTGGCCACTGGCAACACGCCCAGAAGAGGAAGAAGCGCCCCGCGAGTCAGAAAATGGATCATGTCGAACTACTCATATTATTGTTTTGAGGATGCACGTGGCCGCGCGTCCGTCATCGGGAGCGTGGAGTTCTATCAGCGGCGAGTCAGGGGTGAATCAGGAGAACAGCGTCAAGGCACCGGTCAGCAGAGCCAGCGCGGTGACCACCAGGGAGGTGAGCACCGCCCATTTGACGGTGGCGCGCTGGAAGTCGCCGATATCGCGATCGACCATCCCCACCAACAACAGGGTCGAGGCCACCAGCGGGCTCATCAGGTGCACCGGTTGGCCAAGAATCGACGCCCGGGCGATTTCCACCGGATCGATCCCATAGGCCGCCGCCGCGTTGGCGAGGATCGGCACCACACCGAAGTAATAAGCATCGTTGGACAGCACGAATGTCAACGGCATGCTGGTGATCGCCACCACCAGCGGAAACAGGTGCCCCCAGGACGGTGGAATCCAGTCCACCAGGGTTTGCGCCAGGGCGTCGACCATTTTGGTACCGGAGAAAATCCCGGCGAAAATACCAGCCGCGAATACCAGCAGCACCACGGTCATGGCGTTGCCGGAGTGGGCGAGAATGCGCTCCTTCTGAATGTCCAGCTGCGGGTAGTTGATCATCAGCGCCAGCATGAAACCGATCAGAAACAGGATCGCGGAATGCATGATCCCCATCACCAGCGCGACCATCACAGCAGTCACCAGCAACAGGTTGACATAGGCAAGTTTCGGGCGTTTGTGCGGCGTATCCTCAAGAATCGCTTTGATGTAGCAATCATCGCCACCGCTCTGCAGCTGGGTATTGCCGATGCGTTTACGCTCGGTGCGGCCCAGCAGGAACGCGGTGAACACCACCCACGCGGCGCCACCGACCATGGTCGGCAACAACGGAATGAAGTACGCCCCGGCATCCAGCCCCAACGCGGCAATCGCCCGGGTCGCCGGGCCGCCCCAAGGGGTCATGCCGCTCATGATGCTCAGTGACAGCATGGCGATGGTCGCCAGAATCATCGGGTTCATGCCGATGCGCTTGTACAAAGGCAGCATCGCCGCGCAGGTGATCATGTAAGTGGTCGTGCCGTCACCGTCCAGGGCGACAGTCAGCGACAGCAGCGCCGTGCCGACCGCGATTTTCATCGGATCACCGTTGACCCGTTTGAGAATTTTGCGGATCAGCGGATCGAACAGTCCCGAGTCGATCATCAAACCGAAAAACAGAATCGCGAACAGCAGCAGCGCCGCCGACGGTGCGACCATTTTCAGGCCATCAAGCATCATTTTGCCGGTAGTCCCGCCAAAACCGCCGATAACCGCAAAGACGATCGGAACAACGGTCAACGCAACGATCGGTGACAGACGTTTGGTCATGATCAGAACGGTGAACACAACCACCATGGCCAAGCCGAGTAAGGCAAGCATAAGGCAACTCTCTTGTTGTTATTGGATTGTGTGGTCGACGCGCAGGCGAACGACTCTGAGCCCCCAGGCGACGCGATCGGCGACGCCTGGCGCGAGAAAACTACCCGGCTAGCCGTTGGGAAACCGGGGCATACACAAAGCCGGAAAACAGTCTTCGCGCGGTACGAACAACAGAGGCGCGGATTGTGTCACCGTTTTTACCGGTGTAGGACAACACGACATCGATGCCGCCGCTCGGGTGCTCGATCCGCACCTGTTGCAGACGCGTCCCACCGGTATTACCGAGCATCTGCGCAACCACACTGCCTTCGCTGACGCATGCCGTGGCCAGACCGATGGAACCGGTGATGGCCAGCGCACGGTGGCAGTTATGCGGCATGAAGTAGCGAACCTGCAACGTGCCACCGGTCTTGGCCGGCGCAACCAGCACAGGCTTGGGGATGACCTTGTCGCTGACGTCGCCCAGGCCCATGGCCACGCCGGCCCGCAACCGCAGGGTTTCGAGACGGCGCATAAAGTCTTTGTCGGCGTCCAGCTCGGCCGGAGATTCATCGCCGCGTTTGCCCAGGTGACGCGCCTCGATGATCAGCATTGGCATGGCCATGTCGATGCAGGTCACCGGAATGTCATCGAAGCAGTCCTGGGTGCTGCCAGTTGGAAACAGCTTGCCGGTTTTGCTGCCCGCTGCGTCAAGGAATGTCAGTTGAACCGGTGCCGCGCTGCCAGGCACACCATCGATGGCGGTATCGCCTTCATAGCTGACTTGGCCGTTTGGTGTCTGCACATCAGCGGTGATGAAGGTGCCTGTGTTGAGATTGCGAATCCGCACGCGGGTCAACTCACCGACCGCCTTGACCAGGCCCTGCTCGATGGCAAACGGTCCGACCGCACAGAGCATGTTGCCGCAGTTCGGGGCGGTATCCACCCGACGCTGAGACACCATGACCTGGACGAACAGGTAATCAACATCGGCGTCGGGATGCAACGACGGGCTGACGATGGCGACCTTGCTGGTCTGCGGGCTGCCGCCGCCGATGCCGTCGATCTCCAGTTCGTGACCGGAGCCCATCACAGCGAGCAACAGTTCATCGCGTTCTTCAATCGAAACCGGCAGATCCCAGGCGAGAAATACCGGTCCTTTTGAGGTACCACCGCGCATCAGCACACAAGGAATTCGTTGCATGGCCACTAACTCTTGTTAATCAATCGGGGTAATTGATGTCTTGCAAACAAGAGTGACAGGGAAGTAATTGTGTTTCCAATGCAAAGATCGGAGCAATTATTGCGTTTCACAAAAGAAAGTTTTAACGTTCAGACCGCAGTTCAACGCCCTTTCCCGACGAGATAAAACATGGAATATGAGCTCCAGGACATTCGATCTTTCGTGAAAATCGCCGAATTGGGGAGTTTTCATGAAGCTGCTGATGCACTGCATCTGTCGCAACCCGCCTTGAGTCGACGGATAAAAAAACTTGAGGAGGGTTTAGGGACTACGCTGCTCGATCGCACCACGCGCAAGGTCAGCCTGACCAGCGTCGGCCGCGACTTCCTGCCCAAGGCTCGTCGATTACTGGATGACTTCGACGATTCGATCCTGAACATCCGTGAGCTGGCCGAACGGCAAATCGGCCAGGTGACCCTGGCCTGCATTCCAACCGCTGCGTTTTATTTCCTGCCGTCGGTGATTCGTCTTTACAACGAGCGCTACCCGAAAATCCGCATCCGTTTGCTCGACCTCAGTGCCAATGAAGGGCTCGAAGCAGTGTTGCGGGGGGAAGCCGACTTCGGCATCAACATGATGAGCGGCCAGCACCCCGACATCGAATTCGTTTCACTGGTCAACGAACCCTTCGTCCTGGCCTGTCGTCGTGACCATGAGTTGGCCCAGCGGACATCCGTGACCTGGTCAGAACTGAGCGATTACCGGTTGATCGGCGTCGGGCGCCTGAGCGGCAACCGCATGTTGCTGGACCACGCCCTGTCGGGCCTGAGCTGGCGTCCGCAGTGGTTTTATGAAGTGCAGCATTTGTCCACCTCGCTGGGCATGGTCGAAGCCGGGCTTGGGGTTTCCGCCATGCCGAGTCTCGCGATGCCGGCGGCGGATCACCCGACACTGGTGAGCATCCCGCTGACTGACCCTGTCGTGAACCGGACACTCGGCCTGGTGTACCGTCGGGGCGCATCGTTATCGCCGGCGGCGGAGAAGTTCGTTTCGATTCTGCTCGAACAATGGCCCCACTGAGCCGTGGCGTTCGATCAACAACCTCGTTGCTGACTGAATGGACGCCAGCCTTTATCCTGACGCCCCCGCTGAAAATCAGGCGAACGCCGCTCTCGCCTGCCCCCACCCAGGAGTTTCGCCATGCCCCACGAAGGCAACCTGTTGCAAGCCGCTGTCGTCTTTTTATTCGCGGCGGTACTTACCGTCCCCTTGGCCAAGCGCCTGCAATTGGGAGCGGTGCTGGGCTATCTGTTCGCCGGAGTGATCATCGGGCCGTCGGTGCTGGGCTTGATCGGTAACCCGCAAAGCGTCAGCCACATTTCCGAACTCGGGGTGGTGTTGCTGTTGTTCATCATCGGTCTTGAGCTGTCACCGCGACGCTTGTGGGTGATGCGCAAATCGGTGTTCGGCGTGGGCCTGGCGCAGGTGTTGCTGACCGGTTCGGTGATTGGTGTGCTAGCGTTGTTTGTGTTCGGCCAATCGCTGAATAGCGCGATCGTGTTGGGCCTGGGCCTGGCGTTGTCGTCCACTGCATTTGGTTTGCAAAGCCTGGCCGAGCGCAAGGAACTGACCAGCCCCCATGGGCGGTTGGCGTTCGCGATTTTGCTGTTCCAGGACATCGCCGCGATCCCGCTGATCGCGATGGTGCCGCTGCTGGCAGGCGGCGATCACACCACCAGCGCCGCCGAAGATTTGAACCATGGCTTGCGGGTGCTGGGCAGTATCGCGGTAGTGGTGATTGGCGGACGGTACTTGCTGCGCCCGGTGTTTCGCGTGGTGGCCAAAACCGGTCTGCCGGAGGTGTCCACCGCCACCGCGTTGCTGGTGGTGATTGGTACGGCGTGGCTGATGGACCTGGTCGGCGTGTCCATGGCCCTCGGCGCATTCCTCGCCGGTTTGCTGCTGGCGGATTCCGAATACCGCCACGAGCTGGAAGCGCAGATCGAACCGTTCAAAGGCCTGCTGCTGGGGTTGTTTTTCATCAGCGTTGGCATGGGCGCCAATTTGAGTTTGCTGCTGAGCGCGCCGGTCGTGGTGCTGGGTCTGACCCTGTTGCTGATCGCCATCAAGTTGCCGCTGCTGTTCGTTGTCGGTCGACTGGCTGGAGGTTTGAGCAAGGTCAGTGCGATTCGCCTCGGCATCGTGCTGGCGGCCGGTGGTGAGTTCGCATTTGTGGTGTTCAAGATCGGTCGTGACCAGGGGTTGTTCGAGCCGCGCCTGTATGACTTGCTGGTGCTGACGATTACCTTGTCCATGGCCGTGACGCCGCTGTTGTTGCTGTTGTGCGCCCGACTGGTCAGCCCCAAGGTTCAACCCGTGGAGGTGCCGCAGAAGTTCCGCGAAATCGACACCGATACACCCCGCGTAGTGATCGCCGGTATGGGCCGTATGGGGCAGATCGTGGCGCGGATTCTGCGGGCGCAAAACATCAAGTTCGTCGCCCTCGACACGTCGGTGGAAACCATCGAACTGTCCCGCAGCTTCGGCGGCGTGCCGGTGTTCTACGGCGACCCGATGCGCCCGGAAATCCTCAGCGCGGCCAAGGTCGAGCAAGCGGAGTTTTTCGTGATCGCCACCGATGATCCGGAGACCAACATCAAGACAGCCGAGGTGGTGCACAAGCTCTATCCGCACATCAAAATCATCGCCCGGGCGCGTAACCGTCAGCACGTGCATCGGTTGGTGGATGTCGGGGCTCAGGCGGTGCGAGAAACCTATTATTCCAGCCTGGAAATGACCCGTCGGACTCTGGTCGGGTTGGGGCTGACACAGGCCCAGGCGGATGCGCGGATCAAGCGTTTTACCAATCACGATGAACAGGTGCTGGAAGCCCAGCACGCGGTGTATGACGATGCGGCCAAGGTGATGCAAACGGCGCAGGAAGCGCGGGCGGAACTGGCAAAACTGTTTGAGTCGGATCAGCTGGAGGAGGAAGCGGGTAAGGTTTGAGGTGATTGTGAGGGCCTCTTCGCGGGCAAGCCCGCTCCCACAGGTTCCGGGGTGGATTCACAATTTGTGATCCACCCAAGCCCACTGTGGGAGCGGGCTTGCTCGCGAAGAACGATGACGCGGTGTATTTGGATAAATAACAACGACCAAGGAATCCACTATGGCTGACCAAACCTCCCCCGCCCTGAAGGAAATCTTCAACGCCGAACGCCTCGCGCATATCGCCACCGAAATGACGGCGGTCTATCCCGGCTTCGATGCCAAGGCCTTCCTGAAGCTGGCCAAGACCGGCTTGGTGGAGTTGTCAGTCATGCAACGCATGGCCCGCGTCAGCGATTGCCTGCACGCGGTATTGCCGCTGGGTTATGAAGAATCCCTGGACATCCTGCGCGCCCTCGCCCCCCGCCTCAACAGCGCCTTCGTCAGTATGTTTTTGCCGCACTATGTGGCGACCTATGGCGCTCACGCGTTTGATCTGTCGATGGACGCGCTCAAATATTTCACCGCCTTCGGCTCATCGGAATTCGCGATCCGGCACTTCCTGCGCAGCGATTTCGAACGCTCACTCAAACTGATGCACGACTGGTCACTGGATCAGAATGAACACGTCCGACGCCTGGCCAGCGAAGGCAGCCGACCGCGCCTCCCATGGTCGTTCCGCCTGGAACAGATCCAGGCCGATCCGACACTGGCAGCTGCAATCCTCGATAACCTCAAGGCCGACGAAAGCCTATACGTGCGCAAATCCGTGGCCAACCACCTCAACGACATCACCAAGGATCATCCCGAGTGGGTGCTGGCGCTGATCGAGGGTTGGTCACTGGACAACAAGCACACGGCGTGGATCGCCAGACACGCCCTGCGCAGCCTGATCAAACAGGGCAACCAGCGGGCGCTGGCAATCATTGGTGCGAGCGGTAAGCCCGAGGTTGAAATCATTGACGTGAAGGTGGAACCGGCGGTGATTCAGCTCGGGGAGAAAATCACCCTGTCCTTCAAAGCGAAGTCCACGGCCCCGGACAGTCAGCGACTGGTGATCGACTATGCGATTGATTACGTCAAAGCCAACGGCAGCACGTCAGCGAAGGTGTTCAAGCTCAAGGCGATGACGTTGCCCGGCAAGGCTACCGAATCCATCGCACGCAGCCAGCACATCAAAGAACTCACCACCCGAAAGCATTACCTTGGCCTGCATGCCGTGCACATTCTGGTCAACGGCGAACGGCTGGCCAGCACGGCGTTCGAAATCCTCGCCTGAAGCACAACAGCCTTCGCAATACGGTCCCTGTAGGAGCTGGCGAAGCCTGCGATCTTTTGTCGGTTTCGGGATCGCTGAAAATCAAGATCAAAAGATCGCAGCCTTCGGCAGCTCCTACAAGGGAATGGCGCTCACACTTCTAAGGCGTATTAATGTGATCCAGCACCCGGTTTCCCCCGTAGGAGCGTAATGCTGTTCACTTAAGAAAGTCTTGAATCAGAAAAACCTGTGGCGAGGGAGCTTGCTCCCGCTTGAGTGCGTAGCACTCACAAAAATTGGCGATGATTGTCAGATTTTGGGGCCGCTACGCAGCCCAGCGCGAGCAAGCTCGCTCGCCACAAAGGGACGCACGATCCAAGAGCGTGCCTAAATGAACAGCATTACCCCGTAGGATCGCCGCACCGCTCGCTCCTACAAAGGAATGGAGCCTTGCAGCAGATCCCGCTCGCGCTCACACAACTCCACCACATAATCCCACAACACCCGTAACCTCACGGACTTGTGCAGCTCGCGCCGCGTACTGATCCAGTAACTGCGCTGGATGCTTTCATCCGGCAACAACGGCACCAGTTGGGGATCGGCGCTGGCCATGTAGCACGGCAGCACGGCGATCCCCAGGCCCGAGCGCGCGGCTTGTTGCTGGGCGATGACGCTGGTGCTGTGAAAGACCACCTGAGGGTTGCGGCAGAAGCTGTTGAGGAACATCAGTTCCTGGCTGAACAGCAAGTCGTCGACATAGCCGATCCAGGCGTGACGGCCGAGGTCTTCGCGGCTGCGCAGTGGTGGCGAACGGTCCAGATAGGCCTGGCTGGCATAGAGGGCCAGTCGGTAATCGGTGAGTTTGCGGGTGACCAGCATGTCGGCGGCCGGGCGTTCCAGGTGGATGCTGATCTCGGCTTCACGGTTGAGGATGCTGACGAAGCGCGGCACCGCCACCAGTTCCACTTCCAGTCCTGGATAGCGTTCGAACAACCCGTTCATGCGGCTGGCGAGGAACATGATGCCCAGCCCTTCCGTCACGCCGACGCGGATCTTGCCCAGCGGCGCGGATGACTGGGTGATTTCTTCCTGAGCCAGCAGCGCGACGTTTTCCATGGCCTCGGCGTGTTTGAGTAGAGCTTCGCCGGCCGGGGTCAGTTCGTAGCCTTGGGCATGCTGGACGAACAGCGCGGTGCCGAGGCTTTTTTCGATGGCTTCGATGTGCCGGGCCACGGTGGCGTGAGTGGTGTTCAAACGGCGCGCGGCGGTCAGCAAGCGGCCGCTGCGCTGCAATTCGAGAAAAAACCGCAGGTCATTCCAGTCGAACATGAACCATCCTTGACGTTAGGCCGTTAACGACGCTGTTTAAAAACGCACAGCAGCTGCGCAAAAACTAACATTCTTTTAACGAAAGCTAACAACTAGGATGACCGACAACAAGAACAACAACACGAGGTCAGGGATGCAGACTTCCCTTGATGAATACGACTACATCGTGGTCGGCGCCGGGCCGGCCGGTTGTTTGCTAGCCAATCGACTGTCGGCCAACCCGCAGCATCGCGTGTTGCTGCTCGAAGCCGGCGGCCGCGACAACTACCCGTGGATTCACATTCCCGTCGGTTACCTGTTCTGCATCGGCAACCCGCGCACCGACTGGTGCTTCAAGACCGAAGCGCAATCGGGCCTGCAGGGTCGCGCCCTGAGCTACCCACGCGGCAAGGTGCTCGGTGGCTGTTCCTCAATCAACGGCATGATCTACATGCGCGGCCAGGCTGGCGATTACGACGGCTGGGCGGCCGAGGGTAATGCTGGCTGGGGCTGGCAAGACGTGCTGCCACTGTTCAAGCAAAGCGAAAACCATTTTGCCGGCGACTCGGAATTTCACGGCGCGGCCGGGCAATGGCGAGTCGAGCGCCAGCGTCTGTCGTGGCCGATCCTCGATGCCTTCCGCACAGCGGCCGAGCAAAGCGGCATCGCCAGCATCGATGACTTCAATCAGGGCGACAACGAAGGTTGCGGCTATTTCCAGGTCAATCAGAAAGCCGGGATCCGCTGGAACGCGGCCAAGGCATTTCTCAAACCAATCCGCCAGCGTTCCAATCTGACGGTGCTGACCGACGTCGAAGTAGACCGCGTGCTACTGGAAAACGGCCGTGTCTCGGCGGTCAGCGCACGTTGGCAAGGCCAGGCCAAAACCTTCAAGGCGCGTAAGGAAATCGTGTTGTGTGCAGGCTCCGTTGGTTCACCGGGCATCCTTCAGCGCTCCGGTATCGGCCCTCGCCCGCTGTTGCAAAAACTGGGCATCGGCGTTGTCCATGAACTGCCCGGCGTAGGCGGCAACCTGCAGGATCACCTGCAACTGCGGCTGATCTACAAACTGGAAAACGCCCGCACCCTGAACCAGATCGCCGGCACGCTGTGGGGCAAGATGGGCATGGGCCTGCGTTACCTGTATGACCGCAGCGGCCCGCTGTCCATGGCCCCAAGCCAACTCGGCGCTTTCGCCCGTTCGGGACCGGAGCAGATCTCGGCGAACCTCGAATACCACGTGCAACCGTTGTCGCTGGAGCGTTTCGGCGAGCCGCTGCACGCCTTCCCCGCGTTCACTGCATCGGTCTGCGATCTACGCCCGCAAAGCCGTGGCCGAATCGACATTCGCTCCGCCGACCCGCGGGAAGCGCCGCTGATTCAGCCCAACTACCTGAGCCATCCCGAAGACTTGCGAGTGGCAGCCGATGCCATCCGCCTGACCCGCCGTATCGTCTGCGCGCCCGCCTTGCAAGCGTTCAAACCGGTCGAGTACCTGCCCGGCGACAGCTTGCAGAGCGAAGAACAATTGCACGAAGCCGCCGCCCGGATCGGCACGACGATTTTCCACCCGGTAGGCACCTGCCGGATGGGCAACGATGCGCACGCGGTGGTCGACGCCGAGCTGCGCGTCCACGGCATCCCCGGCCTGCGCATCGCCGACGCCTCGATCATGCCGCGCATCACCTCGGGCAATACCTGCTCGCCGACACTGATGATCGCCGAGAAAGCCGCGCAACTGATCCTCGAAACTACCGCCAACACGCCCACTGTGGGAGCGGGCTTGCTCGCGAAGGCGGCATTACATTCAACATAGAGGTCGACTGACCCACCGCTTTCGCGAGCAAGCCCGCTCCCACAGGGGATCGCACTGGATTTAAGGACGTTGAAATACCTCTGCAAGGACTACGCAACACCAGTGGAACAACAAAAACAATCACTGTGAGGGATACCGATATGTCAGAACATGTTCAGCCCCTGGAAGCCGTGCACAGCGCCGGCACCAGTCAGGAAACCCAGAAAGTCATCTTCGCTTCGTCCTTGGGGACGGTGTTCGAGTGGTACGACTTTTTCCTCTACGGCGCCCTCGCGGCGGTCATCAGCAAGCAGTTCTTCGCCGGGGTCAACGACACCACGGCGTTCATCTTCGCGCTGATGGCCTTCGCCGCCGGCTTCATCGTGCGGCCGTTCGGTGCGCTGGTGTTCGGACGTTTGGGGGACATGATCGGGCGTAAATACACGTTCCTGGCAACCATCGTCCTCATGGGGGTGGCGACGTTCTGCGTCGGCTTGCTGCCGACTTACGCGAGCATCGGCATTGCCGCGCCGATCATCCTCGTGGTGCTGCGCATGCTTCAGGGTCTGGCACTAGGCGGAGAGTACGGCGGCGCTGCCACTTACGTCGCCGAACACGCACCGATGGGCAAACGTGGTTTCCACACCAGCTGGATTCAATCCACCGCCACCCTCGGCTTGCTGCTGTCGCTGCTGGTAGTGCTGGGCTGCCGCTACTTCACCGGTGACCAGTTCGAAGTATGGGGCTGGCGCATTCCGTTTCTGTTTTCGATCGTGCTGCTGGGCATCTCGACCTGGATTCGCCTGAGCCTGCATGAGTCGCCTGCGTTCGTGAAAATGAAAGAAGAAGGCAAGCTCTGCAAGTCGCCGCTGCGCGATTCCTTCGGCAAATGGGACAACCTCAAAGTGGTGTTGATTGCGCTGTTCAGCATCAACGCCGGGCAAGCGGTGACCTTCTACGCGGCGCAGTTCTACGTGCTGTTCTTCCTCACCCAGTTCCTGAAAATGGACCCGGCGCTGGCCAACAGTTTGCTGATCGTCAGCGTGATCATCGGCGCACCGTTCTTCATCTTTTTCGGCTGGCTGTCGGACAAGGTCGGGCGCAAACCGGTGCTGATGATCGGCCTGCTGCTGGCCACCGCGCTGTACTTCCCGATCTTCAAGACCCTGGCCCACTACGCCAACCCGGCCATTGACCTGGCCAGCCGCCAGGCACCGATCACCGTGCTGGCTGACCCGGCCACCTGCACCTTCCAGTTCGACCCGGTGGGCAAGGCTAAATTTGATAGCCCGTGCGACAAGGTCAAAACCTTCCTGGTCAAACAAGGCCTGCCCTACAACAGCGAAGCGGCCCCGACCGGCAGCGCCGTGCAGGTCAGCATCGGCGAGGTGACCATCGATGGCTACGACGAAGCGGCCTTGCGCGGCGCCGTAACCCTGGCCGGGTATCCGTCACAAGCGGACACCCAACAGATCAACAAACTCATGATCGTGGCGCTGATCGTCGCGCTGATCATCATCTCCGCCATGTGCTACGGCCCGCTGGCGGCGCTGATGGTTGAACTGTTCCCGACCCGCATCCGCTACACCTCCATGTCCCTGCCCTACCACATCGGCAACGGCTGGTTTGGTGGTTTCCTGCCGACGGTGTCGTTTGCCTTGGTGGTGTACACCGGGGATATTTTCTACGGGCTGTGGTACCCGGTGGTGATTACCGGGGTGAGCCTGGTGGTGGGGATGATGTGTTTGCGTGAGACGAAGGATGTGGATCTGGACAAAAACTGACGGCACGAACCTTTAGCGGAGGTTTCCTGTAAGAGCGGGCTTCCTGTGGCGAGGGAGCTTGCTCCCGCTCGGCTGCGAAGCAGCCGCAAGACGGACACCATGCTCTATCTGAATTTCTGCGCGTTGACAGGTTTCGGGGCCGCTACGCGCCCCAGCGGGAGCAAGCTCCCTCGCCACAATGGTTCGCGAGACTCTGAATCTCTGTTAACTGGCTGACATCAGGGCAAGCCCCCTCACCACAAATGCTTTCCGCACCTCAGGTATCAAGCACCTCGAACGTCACTTCTTCGGGATAAAACGCCACATACCCGCCAATCTGCGCGACTGACACCTTCGGATGCTCATAACTCCATACCGCATTGGCCGCTTCATGCCCGGGGATTTGCAGGCTGAAATAGCTGGCATCGCCCTTGTACGGGCAATAGCTGGTGTGGTCGGTGCGGGCGAAATATTGTTCGGCGATGTCCTCCCGTGGGATGTAGTACACCGGAGGATAATTGGCCTCATGCATGACCAGCGCCCGAGTGGATGACGCCACTTGAATGCCATGGAACTTCACCACCACGCAGCCGGGCTGAGGGCTGATGGCGATGGGATTACCGGGTCCGGGGGCTTTCATGGAGTAGGATCCTCTGTCGCTGCTGCGCTGTATCCGCGTTCCGACAGGTATACCTCATGTTTCGGTATCGCGACTGCTTCACAGCCGAACGGAGCTTGCTTGGGCTACAGTGAAGCCCCCCAAAACAGCATGCCCCACACCTGGAGAGCAGCATGGACATTGCCAATATCCCCTTCGGCATCACCGACTGGTCGCAAATCGAACCCACCGAACACCCAGGCGAGACTGGCAGCGCCCTGTGGCGCACCCGGCAGTTCGGCGCGATTCGCGCGCGTATCGTCGAATACACACCGGGGTATCTGGCCGATCACTGGTGCTCAAAGGGGCATGTGCTGTTTTGTCTGGAGGGAGAACTGCACACCGAACTGGAGGACGGTCGAGTCTTCGTTCTCACGCCGGGCATGAGCTATCAAGTGGCGGACAATGCCGAAGCGCATCGTTCATCCACCGCCATGGGCGCCAGGTTGTTTGTGGTGGACTGACCGTTGTCATCAACCGCAACAGCTCAGGCTGTACATCCATACAGATAAAGATTGCTCCATCGCTCATCAGCCGCCATTCTGTGCACCTCTCGAATACTGATCGATGATGGTGGTTATGCAGCTGTACCTCTGTGAAAAACCTTCCCAGGCCAAAGACATCGCGGCCGTACTCGGCGCCAAGCGCCGGGGCGACGGCTGCTGGCTGGGAACGGGTGTCACGGTGACCTGGTGCATAGGCCATCTGCTGGAAACCGCACCGCCGGATGCCTATGACGCGCGTTACAAGCGTTGGGTGCTGGCGGATCTGCCGATCATTCCTGAAAAATGGAAGATGACCGTCAAACCGCGCACGGCCAGCCAGTACAAGGCGGTCAAACGCTTGCTCGGCGAGGCCAATGAACTGGTGATTGCCACCGACGCCGACCGTGAGGGCGAGATGATCGCCCGGGAGCTGGTGGAGCATTGCCGTTATCGCGGGCCGATTCGGCGATTGTGGCTGTCGGCGCTGGACGATGCATCGATCCGCAAGGCGCTGGCGGCGCTCAAGCCAGGGGCCGAGACGTTCAGCCTTTATCATTCGGCATTGGGGCGCTCCCGGGCCGACTGGTTGATCGGGATGAACATGAGTCGGCTGTTCACCCTGCTGGGGCGTCAGTCCGGCTATCAAGGTGTGTTGCCGGTCGGTCGGGTGCAGACGCCGACCTTGCGCCTGGTGGTGGATCGTGATCGCAGTATTGCCGATTTCGTCCCGGTCGCTTATTGGGCGATCGATGTGCAACTGCTGCACGACGGCACCGCGTTCACCGCCCAATGGCGCGCGGCCTCCGACGCTTGCGATGATCAGGATCGCTGCCTGAATCAAACGCTGGCTCAGAAAGCGGCTACGGCCATTAGCGGTGCGGCGAGCGCTCGGGTGATCAAACTGCGCACCGAACGGATGCGTGAAGTCGCGCCTTTGCCGTTCGACCTGGGCACGTTGCAGGAAGTCTGCTCGAAGAAGCTCGGGCTGGGCGCCCAGGAAACCCTCGACGTCGCCCAGGCCCTGTATGAAACCCACAAAGTCATTACCTACCCGCGCAGCGACTGCGGCTACCTGCCGCTGAGTCAGCACAGTGAAGCCCCAAGTATTCTTGCTGCGCTGAGGCAGGCCGACCCGGCCCTGAACGCCTTGCACGATTATCTGGAACCCCAGCGCCGCTCACGGGCCTGGAACGATGCCAAGGTCAGCGCTCACCACGGCATCATCCCCACGGCGGCGGCGAAAAACCTCGACCGACTGGTGGGCAAGCAACGGGCGGTGTACACCCTGATTCGTGCGCGCTACCTGGCGCAGTTCCTGCCCAACCATGAATACGACCGGACCCAGGCCGACTTCGATTGCGCCGGTGAAGCCTTGCGCGCGGTGGGCAAGCAGATTGCCGAGCCTGGCTGGAAACGCGCCTTGCCCGAGGCCCTTGCACCGGCCAAGGGCCGCGAAGCACCGGTACCACAAACACTGCCGGCACTGGCCGAAGGGCGTGACTGCGCGGTGGCCGATGTAAAGCTCAAGGACCTCTGGACCCAGCCGCCCAAACCGTTCACCGAAGGCGATCTGATCAAGGCGATGAAGAACGTCGCCAAACTGGTGGAAGATCCATTGCTCAAGCAAAAGCTCAAGGACACCACCGGCATCGGCACCGAAGCCACACGCGCCTCGATCATCCAGGGCCTGCTGGACCGCGGCTACCTGATCAAGAACGGCAAGGCCCTGGCCGCGACACCGGCAGCGTTCAGCCTGATCGATGCCGTGCCGCGCGCGATTGCCGACCCCGGCACCACGGCGATTTGGGAGCAGGCCCTGGACATGGTGCAGAGCGGTGAAATGAGCCTGGAAGAATTCGTCACCAAACAGGCGGCGTGGATGAGCAAGCAGGTGGCCCGTTGCGCCGGCCTGAACCTGACCATCAGCGGGCCGGCAAGCCCCGCCGGGCGTGGCGCCGCACCGTGGAAAAACAAACGCAAACCGGCCAAACGCAAGTCTTCGACCGGCACCAAGCGCGCGGTAAAACCGGGTTGACGCAAGGCTCGGGGCGTGAAGAGGACAGGTAGGAGCTGCCGAAGGCTGCGATCTTTTGATTTTGGCTTTGTTGATTTAATCGGGTACAGGCGCAAGATCAAAAGATCGCAGCCTTCGGCAACTCCTACGCATCAGCCCCTGCTTTCTGAAAGGTACAACCATGACGACAGTCAGAAGCCAGCCCTCAATAGAACTGCACGCCGCTCAGCGCGACGAACTGGAAACCATCGAGAACCTGATGCAGTTCTACGTGTATGACTTCAGCGAATGGTTGCCGCTGAAACTCGGTGAGCATGGCTTCTTCAACATCCAGCCCAGACAGGACTACTGGCGAAACCCGGCAACCAGGCCGTTTCTGATCAAGGTTGACGGCGAGCTTGCCGGTTTCGTGACCGTGGATAACGAAACCCATATCGTCGGTGCGGAGCACAACATTGGCTACTTTTTTGTCAGCCGACGCTTTCGTGGCCAAGGCGTCGCGAAGTTTGTCGTCTCCGCCCTCTTGAACCGGTTCCCCGGTCAATGGCAGATTTTCCACATCGATGCCAACCAGCCTGCGCGGCTGTTCTGGGCCAACGTGATACCCGATCTCACGGACTCAGCATTCACCGTGCATCAACTGGCAGTGGATGGCTACCCCTGCACCTTTTACCGCTTCTCTAATTCCAAAACCACTTTGTCCGACAATATGTAGTGAACAAAAATAATCACTACAAAACCGTTGACGCCTCCGATTTGCCCTTGCATGATGCAGACATCTCCCCGATCGGGAGTGCAGGCAACACGTTTGAGCAAGCTCGTCTGACCGCCGAGCTGTTTTTCCCGGATACACGCTGCCCACAAGGCAGATTGAAGAAGCTGACCTGGCCTGAACGTCCAGTACAAAGGACGAGAAGCGCTGGCGATCAATCCTCATGAAGCTTGTGGCCGACCCTGAAAATGTCGGCAGTGGCCTCCAGGTTTTCGCCGCTTCTCTTCGTTGTGACGCTATTGCGTAGCAGTTATTCAACACGACTACATGCAGCAGACGCGGGCCCCCGTCAAATTGACGGCCGACCGCTGACGTCCTGGTTTCGGTGCCAGGGATCAACTAACCGATGGGCTACTTGTATTAGCGAATCAACTTTGAAAGATCACCAAATGGTCAAGGGGCTTACAATGAATCTGAACAATCAACCTACTATCGATGAACTGGCTCGCTTGTTTGCTGCGCAAAAAGACAGCCAGGACAGCCATATTCTGTGGATCAGCAAATCGGGCCAGGTTCATATCGACTGCCTGTCGCCCTATGCCCACGAAGAAGAGTTCGACCGGAGCAACCAGAACCTGCTCGCCCGACTGAAGATGTACCGTCGCGGCCAGGGTTATGTCGGCAAGAAAGCCGCGGCCGACAAAGACTTCATCGGTAATGTGCTGCAAACGCTGAAACAGGCGTGGGCATCGATGCAGAACCAGAACGAAGTTCGGGTGATTGATCGGTTGTACTGATTCCCCCTGAAGATTGACCGCCCTCAATAAGAAGGCCCCGCTCGTGTCATCGAGTGGGGCCTTTTTTTATTTGCCTACGACACTTGCGACACCACTGAGTCAAAAGAACAGAGCTATGGTTAACAGAGCGCTGGACATCGGTTTATTCACTGGAGGTCTGCGATGAAAAAAGCCTTCACATTCATGCTACTGGCGTTGGCGGGTGCCGCTCATGCGAACAGCGTTCCCGGCGTTCCTGCCTTCGATGTGGACTGCCCCGGGAACATCATGGTCCACGCCGACCAGGATGGCCCGGTCATCATCAATAGCAAGGAAGCCCAGACCAAAATGATCAACGATCATCTTTTCGAGGCAAAGGGCTCGGACGTAACGATCTCGATCAGCATCGCCGATGACGACTCCGTTGCCGTGACCTATACCAGCAAGAAAGGTGGCAATGGCATCTGCCAGTCGGTGGATGATTGATTCACGCGCTGGCGCTGCCGGCCATCATCAGGTTTGCGAACGCCACCGACGCGGCACTGTGATAGTTGTTCTTTCTGCGCAACATCGCCGCATCGCGCCGGGGTGCTTCGCCCTGTAATTCAATCCGGCGCAATGCCCGTTCCGCAGTGGCGATGGGTTCCGGGAGGATGGTGGCCATCGGCGTGTGACGAATGACCTCCAACAGCGTACTCACCGAGTTCACCTCGATCGCTACCTTGGGCGTAATGTTCTGTTGCCGAAAATACCCGTCAATGGAAGATCGGGTGATGAAGTCCGGCGTCAGCAACGCGAACTCCAGTTGCGCCACTTCCTTTGGCGACAGCGGGCTCTGGCGCTCGTACAGCGGATGACTGCGTCCGACCATCACGCCCAACGTCTCGACAAACATTGGCAGGCATTCGATATCGGGGCTCCTCACCGGGGTAAAGGCAACGGCGATGTCCAACGAGTCATCGAGCAACCCGGCTTCGATGTCATCCATCGATAACTCGAAAATCTGCAGGTGGATGTTCGCAAACATCGCCACGTAGTCGCGCACCAACGGCCCCACCAGATACGCCATGAACGTTGGCGTCATGGCCAGTCGCAAGGACCCCCGAGACAAATCCTTCACGTCATGCAGTGCGCGTTTCCCCGCTTCAAGTTCCACGAGTACCCGACGGGCACTTTCGATATAGGCCAGCCCTGCATCGGTCGGCTTGACCGTGCGCGAGGTGCGGTCAAACAGGCTGACGCCCAGAGATTCCTCCAGTTGCCGGATCTGCTGGGACAGCGTCGGTTGGGAGACATGCAACGCCTCGGCGGCACGGGTGAAACCGCCGTGGTCGGCGACTGCCAGCAAGTAGCGCAAATGTCGGAGCAGCATGGGGGCACACCATCTATAGACAGGACTTATGCGAAGCATTGTATATCGGTCTTGGACGCTATGGATCAATCAACCGAAGATGGCTGCACTTTCCAGCGACAACCGATAGGAGTCACACCATGCAACAGTCCCATGCTTACCAAGACCCGAGTCTGACCCTGACCACTTCGATCCTCGATGCCAAGGCCCGCAAGAATTTGTCCTGGCAGGATTTGACCGATGGCACCGGCCTGGGCCTGGCCTACGTCACTGCCGCCCTGCTCGGCCAACATCCGCTGCCCGAAGCTGCCGCCAAGGTGATTGGCGAGAAACTCGAACTGGACGCCGATGCCGTGGCTCGCCTGCAGATCATTCCGCTGCGCGGTAGCCTTTCGGGTGTCCCGACCGACCCGACCATCTACCGTTTCTACGAAATGATCCAGATCTACGGCACCACGCTCAAAGCCCTGGTTCACGAGCAATTCGGCGACGGCATCATCAGCGCGATCAACTTCAAGCTGGACATGAAGAAAGTTGAAGACCCGGAAGGTGGCTCCCGCGCAGTGGTTACCCTGGACGGCAAGTTCCTGCCGTTGCGTCCGTTTTAAGACGATACAGCCAATTCAGGCGCAAAACCTGTGGGAGCGGGCTTGCTCGCGAAAGCGGTGTGTCAGGCGACATCAATGTTGACGGTGCCGCCGTCTTCGCGAGCAAGCCCGCTCCCACAGGTTATGCAGGCATTAGCCCCTCTCATTCATTGCAAGGAAGTCAGCCATGAAAGCGCTCATCGAAGGTTTATTGAAGTTCCAGAACGAAGCCTTCCCGCAACGTACCGACCTGTTCAAACACCTGGCCACCACCCAGCATCCCGGCACATTGTTCATCACCTGTTCCGACAGCCGAGTGGTGCCGGAACTGCTGACCCAGCAAGAGCCCGGCGAACTGTTCGTGGTGCGCAATGCCGGCAACATCGTGCCCTCTTACAGTCCGCATCCCGGTGGGGTGTCGGCCACGGTCGAATATGCGGTCGCGGTATTGGGCGTGACGGACATCGTGATCTGCGGGCATTCGGACTGCGGCGCCATGACCGCCATCGCTCAGTGCAAATGCATGGATCACCTGCCCGCCGTCAGCGGCTGGTTGCAACATGCCGAGTCGGCCAAGGTCATCAATGACTCCCGCCCTCACGCCAGCGACGCAGCCAAGGTAAGTTCGATGGTCCGGGAAAATGTCATCGCCCAACTGGCGAATATCCAGACTCACCCGAGCGTGCGTCTGGCCCAGGGAAAAGGCCTGCTGAATCTGCATGGCTGGGTTTATGACATCGAGACCGGCACCGTCGATGCGCTGGATGCCAGTCGTCGCAACTTCGTGTCGCTGGCCGAGCATCCGGACACCTGTGCCGTTTATGGCAAAACGGTCGAAGCCGCCTGAAGGCTTGGCGCCACGTTACAAAATGGGCAGGCACTTGACTGCGCCCGTCCTTGGCTCCGGTTCAGGCATGACACTCACAAGATCGCATGGTCATTTGTCGTCTGAGGAGGGTGGCCGACGCTCAGTGGTCTCTTCGGCATTCGGTGCTTCTGGAGAATGCCCCGGGGTGAACACGTGAGTGAGCAATTCGCTGGCATCGATGTCGACGACACCAGGAACCGACCGGGCCAGAGCAACAGCCTGCTCACACTGCCTATGAGTGTTGACACGGCCGCTCAATGCCACCCTGCCCGCATGGGTTTTGACATGAACATGCAGGCCAAGGGTTGAGTCGGCCAATGCCAGGGCCGACTTCACGCGGGTGGTAATCCACGCGTCGTGAACGATCGTTTCCAGACCATGAGAATAACGTTGAAAGGAATGAAGTTTCATGGCGCAACCCTCTCTGACGTAATCAGATGCGCTGTCCGCTCCCCCGCAGACATGGACACACATTAAGTATAGTGCGTGACGTTGCCTGCGATCAGGGGGCTGTCCCTGATGCCGGTAAGATATGAGAGCGACGAATATCCTGTGGGAGCGGGCTTGCTCGCGAAAGTGGTGTGTCAGGCGACATCATTGTTGACTGTGCCGGCGTCTTCGCGAGCAAGCCCGCTCCCACAGGTTTGCGCGGCAGGTCTGGAGTGCCGTCTCAGCGTTTGACCGACAGACTCGTCTGGGTCATGCGGCTTCGAATGGTGAACACGCCATCGCCCGAAAGAATCGCGCTGCGCGCAAACAGGCGCCCGCTCTCCCAGTTCGAAAGCCCCAGTTCCGGCTTGTTCAGCGCGTACTGACCGTCAACCCAGCGGGTAATCCCGTTGCCAACAAAAGGCGCGTTGACCGCGTTATAGAAACGCTCCTGCGCCGGGGCATCTTCACTGATCAACGACACGGTGAATTGCGGGCTGTAGTGGTTGAACAAAGCGATGGCCTGCTCCAGGTCGTCGACGATCTTCAAGCTGACTTCCGGGGTTTCTTCCCACTCCCACTCGCGACCCATTTGATCCTCGGGCAGCGGTTCGGCCAGTGCTTCGGTCTGATAACCGTCGGCGCGGTACACCTCGACGCTCGCGGTTTGCCAATCAATCGGCAAATGCTGCTCGCTCCCCTCGACGATGTGCAACTTGCAGCCCTGGCCCCGAGCGGTGCCGGCCTGTTGCAGTGCATCGAGAAACAGCGGCACCAGCTCAGCGGCGCGGTCGCGGTGGATCAGGCAAACGTTCAGAGTGTTGCAGACTTTGCGGTCCAGCGAATTGCGCACCACGGCGGCAAAGCGCTGGGCATCGGCGTGTTGGTCGGCGATCAGCCACGCGCCACCGGTGCCGTGCAAGCTGACGGCGGTGCCGGCCTGTTGCGCGATGCTGCCCAACTGGCTGACTGCCCGTCCCGAGCCACGGGCCACCGCCAATGACAGGCGGCGATCGGCGAACATCGCCCAGCCGGCGGCGTGATTGACGCTTTCCACCAGCGAAACTGCACCGGTCGGCAATCCGGCATCCGCCAATGCCGGATTCAATGCGTGGGTGACGATGGCCTGGGCAGTGCCCAATGCATCGCTACCAATGCGCAGCACCGCGGTGTTGCCCGTGCGCAATACACCAGCGGCATCGGCAAAGACATTCGGCCGGCCTTCGAATACAAAGGCGACAATGCCCAGCGGCGAGACCACTTGCTCGACTTTCCAGCCGTCGTGCTCGACGCAGCTCACGACTTTGCCACGGGTGGCCGGGGCATCGCGCCAGGCCCGCAGGCCGGCGATCATATCGCCGCGCATGCGCTCATCGGCGAGCAACCGCGTGGTGGAACGCCCGCGCGCCTTGGCTCGCTCGATGTCGGCCAGGTTGGCGGCCGCAATCAGGGCCCAGCATTCCGGGTTTTCGAGGCGTTGAGCAAAATGATCGAAGAACTCGCTGATGGCTTGATCCGAGACGCCGGACATTGCAGCGAATGCCGCTTCGGCGCGCTCGATGGCAACCGCCGCCGCTTGCTGGTCCGCCACCGGAATCAACAACAATTCGCCGCTGACCTGCTCCACCAGCAGATGGTCGCCGGGCTGAAAGCGCGCCGCCAGTTCTGGGCTGACAACAGTGACACGATTACCGGCAAAAGGGATTGGCGTGCCAGCGACTAGACGTTCGAGCGCAAGAGACATGAAACGGTTTCACCATGCAGGAGAGCGGCCAGAAAATGTATAGGAAAATCTATCAAGCGTCATTCACCGGGGCTTTTTTGCCAGGCGAAATACATCTTGCTCCAGGCGATTGCTCCCCTGTTTGCGCCATCCGGCGTTCGCGTCATAGACCACCAGCAGCAGGGGCTCTTCTACGCCGGCGGTACTGACAAAGGTCATTCCTTCGGCATGATCGCGGCCTTTATCCTTTCCTTGCCCGTAAGGAACCTCCAGGACCGGCGTCAATTGTTCGCTGAAGACAAAACCTTCCTCTGTTGTTCTGGCACCGTCGAGCCATCGAAATACGCTGACAGGCCCGTCGAGGTTCATCGTCGGCCCGGCCAGAATCAGCATGTCGTCGCCATCGATGCACAAATCCCTGACGCCAAGCCCGCCCAACTGGAGAAAATGCTTTCGATATTTTCGCCTTCCAGGCCCGATCTTTTTCAGCGTCAGCGTGTTGGCGGTCTTGGGATGGGCGTGGGGTTCGATCTCCAGAATAATGGTCCAGCCCCGCAGCACAGGCCCTCGCAACCCGATAAAAACCCGCTTGCCATTGACCTCGAGGCCTTCGGTATCGAACCCGTTATCCTTGCCGGGAATGTGCAGAAATGCCCCTACATGCTCGTCGTCCTTGAGTTCGTCGAGCAATTCATTACCCAGTTGATCGCCGGACAATTGAGCGGCGACTCGATCATCACTGACGGTGCTCTTCACCAACGTGAACGTCCCGTTTTCTTCGACCACCGGAATCCGCGCCAGGAGAAAACGATTGCCATCGCGGCTGACCGTTGCCAGGCGCTCGGCGTTTTTCTTCGGGGACTTGGTGCTATCAGGTTTTTTCCGTTTCAGGCTGTGAGACCCCACCATCCAGAGATACCCCGTGTCACGGTCGTAACTCATGCCTTCCAGGTCTGCCTCGACGAATTCTTCGCCAATGGTCGGGATGACCGGCAGCGTCAACAGGGACGCCAACGGGAATTGTTTGTGCTGATCAAACAGAAACTCACCCGCACCGACGCGCTCACGCAAGGTGAAGCGCTCCAGGCTCAAGGATTCATCATTGGCAACCCACAGGGTGTCGCCTATCTGGACCACGGCAGACAAGCCTTTGCGCAAATGAGTGTCCGGGTCATTGAAGACTAGAAGCGCGGAACCGAAATTCACCATGAAGTCACCGCCCCTTGAGTCAAAGAATGCCTGCTTCACGGTAGCGGTCATCGGGCGCTAGTCAAGACAGGCCATCAGAACACCGACCAGCCAATCCGCTGGCTCAACAACTCCAGCGCGGCCATGCCGGCGAGGGAGTTGCCGGCGGTGTTCAACTCCGGGGACCAGACGCACACCGTGAATTGCCCCGGCACCACCGCGACAATCCCGCCACCCACGCCGCTCTTGCCCGGCAGACCGACGCGATAGGCAAAGTTGCCGGCTTCGTCGTACAGCCCGCTGGTGGCCATGATCGAGTTGACTTGCTGGGTCTGACGGGCGCTAAGGATCTGGGCACCGCTGTGTTTGCAGAAACCGTCGTTGGCCAAAAAGCAGAACGTGCGGGCCAGATCCACGCAACTCATGCGTAGCGCGCAATGGCTGAAGTAGCTGCGCAGCACGGCTTCGACGTCGTTATGAAAATTGCCGAACGATTGCATCAGATACGCCATGGCCGCGTTGCGCGCGCGGTGCTGGTATTCCGATTCGGCGACCTTGCCGTCCACCATGACATTCGGGTTGCCGGACAAGCGCCGGACAAAATCGCGCATCGACAACGCCGGCGCGGCAAAACGTGACTGGTTGATGTCGCAGATCACCAGCGCACCGGCGTTGATAAAGGGATTGCGCGGACGCCCGCGCTCGAATTCCAGCTGCACCAGCGAGTTGAACGGCTGCCCGGACGGCTCGTGGCCCAGGCGCTGCCAAATCGCTTCGCCGGAATGGTCGATGGCCTGCACCAGGCTGAACACCTTGGAAATACTCTGTACCGAGAATGGCGTGTCGGCGTCTCCGGCACAAAACAACTCGCCGTCATTGCCATACACGGCAATGCCCAACTGATTCGCCGGCACGGTGCCGAGGGCGGGAATGTAGTCAGCCACTTTGCCCTGACCGATCAACGGTCGGACTGCGTCAAGGATCTCGTTCAACAGCGCTTGCATGCCGGGTTCCGAAGTCTCGCCCCATGGGATTGCGGGGACACTGTCGCTAGACGCCGCTGGCCGGGGCTGAATCACAGTTTTGTATGGGAATGTATCTGTCGCAGCCCGGGATACATGAACTTGCACCGGGCGACCTTTCGGACATACCGCCCACACACCGGGTTGAAAAACTCCTGCTGTCCGCTGACCACCGGCAAAACCCAGGTCGGCCCTTTGCTCAGGAGTGTTGTCATGATGACCCAAGTTCCCCGTTACCACGGCTGGTCGCTGTTTGGCCTGCTGTCCTTGCTGGTGCTGTTGATGACCGGCCTGATTCTGCTGCTGAACCCGGACCTGGTGGAGGCCACTCGCAGCGCCATTCGCGCCACCGCACGCACTTCGTTTGTGCTGTTTCTCGCGGCGTTCACAGCCTCCGCCTTCGCCGTGCTGGTGCCCTCGCCTTTCACCCGTTCATTGGTGCGTGAACGGCGCTTCATCGGCCTGGCCTTTGCGTTTTCCCACCTGATACACGCCCTGCTGATCTACAGCTACGGCCAACTGAACCCCGAGTTCTGGCCCGGCCGCACCACGGTCGGCAACATCCCGGGCTCGGTCGGTTATCTGTTCATTGTGCTGATGGCGCTGACCTCGTTCAAAACCACGGCGCGGCTGATCGGTCCCAAAGCCTGGAAAGCCCTGCACGTCAGCGGCATGTGGGTGATTGCGGCGGTGTTCACCTATTCCAACTTCAAACGCATCCCCCTGAGCGCCTGGTACGTATTGCCGTTCGGCCTGATGTTCTCGGCAATTGTCGTTCGGCTGCTGGGCAAGATTGCGTTGAAGTACAAACGGTCGGCCAGAAACACGCTATTGACCGAATGAAACCTCATCAACACCAACATTCCCCTGTGGGAGCGGGCTTTTGTGGCGAGGGGGCTTGCCCCCGTTGGGTCGCGAAGCGGCCCCGGCATTTCAAAGTTAAACCGCATGTCACGGGTTTACGACTGCTTCGCAGCCGAACGGGGGCGAGCCCCCTCGCCACAGTCCGCTCCCACAATGAATGCACCTGTCGATCAAATCCCGGAGCTCAAGTCCATGAACACCCCCCTCTCATCAGCCCTCAAAAGCCTGCACCTGAACGTCGACCGTGTCGGCCGCTGGATCGCGCCCCTGACGTTGCGAGTATTTCTGGCCTGGGAGTTTTTCGAGTCAGGCCTGGAAAAATGGAACGGCCAGAACTGGTTCGCCGACATCCAGAACAGCTTCCCGTTTCCCTTCAACCACGTTCCGGCCACGCTGAATTGGGAACTGGCGATGTGGGCTGAATTGATCTGTGCCCTTGCCCTGCTGGCGGGCCTGGGGACGCGGGTCTCGGCGATTATCCTGATCGTGGTCACGATCGTCGCGACCGCTGCCGTTCACTGGCCGGCCGATTGGTCTACATTGAGTGAACTTGTCCAGGGCTATGCCATCAGCAATAAAGGCCACGGCAATTTCAAACTACCGCTGATCTATCTCGCAGCCCTCCTGCCGTTGTTGCTCTCGGGGGCCGGAAAGCTCAGCATCGACGCGCTGTTGGCTCGATACTTCTGGCGGCGCAGTCACCGCTGATCCGTCGGCGTCTCGATAACCCCTCCAACTTATGTAAAGGAGCCATCATGAGCGTAACCACCCAATGGATCGAGATCACCAGCGCCGAGGGCACATTCGGCGCTTACCTGGCGATCCCCCACACCCGTAAAGGTCCGGGGATTGTGCTGATTCAGGAAATTTTCGGCGTCAACGAGCACATCCGCTCGGTCGCCGAGCAATACGCCGCCGACGGCTACCTGGTCATCGCCCCTGATCTGTTCTGGCGCCACGGCCACCGGACCGAACTGGGCTACGACGAAGCCGGCTGGAAACGCGCCGTCGAGCTGATGAACGCCACCGATACCCAAAAAGCGCAAGCCGACATCAAACTGGCCATCGACGCCCTGAAAGCACAGCCGGGGCTGGACGGCAGAATCGCGTCTATTGGCTTCTGTTTCGGCGGCATGCTGTCGTACAACACCGCGGCCAACGGTTTTGTCGACGTGGCGATCGCCTACTACGGCGGCGGCATTCAGAACCAGCTGGATCGAGCCGATGAAATCAAGGTGCCGGTGCTGATGCACTTTGGCGAACAGGACAGCCACATTCCCATCGACGCCGTGAAGCAAATCGCCGAGCGTTTCGAGTTCAACGACGACGTCGATATCGAGGTTTATCCGGGGGCCGAACATGGCTTCAATTGCTCACACCGTGACAGCTACAACCAGCGGGCGGCGGTCGAGGCCCATGGCAATACGTTGCTCTTTCTCAGCCAGAACCTTTGAACCAGACAACCCGGCGGCCGAATCGCATTCGTGCCGCCGGGATGACCGGGTGCTATTTCACGCCTTCCATCTGACGACGGCGCATCAAGCGATATGCCGCCGGGATGACAAACAGAGAAAGCAGGGGCGCGGTGATCATTCCACCGACCATTGGCGCGGCGATGCGGCTCATGACCTCACTACCGGTGCCGCCCCCCAGCAGGATCGGCAACAGACCTGCAATGATCACCGCCACGGTCATGGCTTTGGGTCGGACGCGCTGCACCGCCCCTTCACGAATCGCGGCGAGCAAGCCGAGCTCTGTGCGATCACCCGCGTCTTCACGCTCGGCCCAGGCGTTCTTCAGATAGAGCAGCATGATCACGCCAAACTCAGCGGACACACCGGCTAGCGCAATGAAGCCGACCCCCGTGGCCACCGACAGATTGAACCCGAGCCAGTAGAGAAACCACGCCCCCCCTGCAAGGGCGAAAGGCAGCGTCGCCATAATCAGCAAGGCTTCGTCGAAACGCGCGAAGGTCAGGTAAAGCAGCACAAAGATGATCAGCAACGTGCCTGGCACGACCCACTTGAGTCGCGCATTGGCTCGCTCAAGAAATTCGAACTGCCCGGAATAGCTCAGACTCATTCCGGGCTGCAATTTGACTTGCTCACTGACGACCTGGCGCAGGTCGGCGACCACTGACGCGATATCCCGTCCACGGACGTCGATATACACCCAGCCGGACGGTCGGGCGTTCTCGCTTTTGAGCATCGGCGGGCCATCCGTCACCTTGACGTTCGCCACCGTACCGAGGGTGATCTGGCTCCCCAGTGGCGTGTAGATCGGCAATTGCTCCAAGGCTCCCAGGGAATCACGCCACTCACGGGGATAACGCAGATTGATCGGGAACCGTGCACGACCTTCGATGGTTTCCCCGATGTTGTCGCCACCGATGGCACCGGCCACGATTGATTGCACGTCGGCAATATTGAGTCCGTAACGAGCGGCAGCCTGGCGGTTGATATCCACATCGATGTAACGGCCGCCAGTCAGACGTTCGGCCAGGGCAGAACTGACGCCCGGCACACCTTTGGCGGCGCGCTCGATCCCCTGCGTGGCCATGTCGATCTGCTCCAGATTGCTTCCGGAAACCTTGATCCCGATCGGGCTTTTGATACCGGTGGCGAGCATATCGATACGGTTGCGGATTGGTGGAATCCAGATGTTGGTCAGCCCCGGGACACGGACCACTCGATCCAGTTCTTCCACCAGTTTTTCCTGAGTCATTGCTGGACGCCATTGTTCTTGTGGCTTGAACTGGATAGTGGTTTCAAACATTTCCAGCGGCGCCGGATCGGTGGCGGTTTCTGCACGGCCCGCCTTGCCGAAAACGTGTTCGACTTCTGGCACGGTCTTGATCAACCGGTCCGTCTGTTGCAGTAATCGCGCCGCGTTCTGCGCAGACAATCCCGGCAACGCCGAGGGCATGTAAAGCAAATCACCTTCATCCAGCGGCGGCAGGAACTCGCCTCCCAGGCGAGACATCGGCCAAAACGCGCTGAGAAAGATCAGCAACGCCACCAGGAGGGTGATTTTCGGTCGCATCAACACCGCGTCCAGCGCCGGCTGATAGAACCTGATCAACCAGCGATTCAAAGGATTACGTTGTTCATCAGGGATCCGTCCGCGAATCCAGTAGCCCATCAATACCGGCACCAACGTCACCGCCAGCCCTGCCGCTGCGGCCATGGCGTAAGTTTTGGTGAATGCCAGTGGTCCGAACAGGCGCCCTTCCTGGGCCTCCAGAGTGAATACCGGAATAAACGACAGCGTGATGATCAAAAGACAGAAGAACAGCGCCGGTCCTACCTCTACCGCCGCGTCAGTCATGACCTGCCAATGACGCTCACCTTTCAGTTCTTCCAGCGGATGAGCGACGTGCCAGGCCTCGATCTTCTTGTGGGCGTTCTCGATCATCACCACCGCGGCATCGACCATGGCACCGATGGCAATCGCGATGCCACCCAACGACATGATGTTGGCGTTGATACCTTGATGACGCATGACGATAAAAGCAATCAACACGCCGATCGGCAAAGAGATGATCGCCACCAATGCCGAGCGTAGATGCCAAAGGAAAATCGCGCACACCAGCGTGACGACGATAAATTCCTCGATCAGCTTGCGGCTGAGGTTTTCCACCGCGCGGTCGATCAGCTTACTGCGGTCGTAGGTGGTGACGATGTCTACACCGGCCGGCAAGCTGCTTTTCAATTCATCGAGCTTCGTTTTGACCGCCGCAATGGTTTCGCGAGCATTCTTGCCGCTACGCAAAATCACCACGCCCCCCACCGTCTCACCTTCGCCGTCGAGCTCAGTGATGCCGCGACGCATTTCTGGCCCCAGTTGAATCGTCGCCACATCACCGAGGGTGACGGGCACGCTACCCACTCCGAGCTTGAGGGGAATGGCACGAAAGTCATCAAGCGTCTTCAGATAGCCCGAAGCACGCACGATAAATTCGGTTTCAGCCATCTCCAGCACCGCACCGCCGGTTTCCTGATTAGCCTTGCCGATCGCCTCGGTGACCTGGGTCTGGGTGATTCCCAGGCTGGCCATTCTCAGCGGATCGAGCTGAACCTGATATTGCTTGACCATCCCGCCCACGGTGGCCACTTCGGCAACGTTGGGCAGGGTCTTGAGTTCGAATTTGAGGAACCAGTCCTGCAGGGCGCGCAGTTGCGCGAGGTCATGCCTGCCAGTGCGATCCACCAGGGCGTACTGATAAATCCAGCCAACCCCGGTGGCATCCGGTCCCAACGCCGGTTTGGCGCTGGCCGGCAGACGACTCTGGACCTGGCTCAGATACTCCAGCACCCGTGAGCGCGCCCAATACAAATCGGTTCCATCCTCGAACAACACGTAGACAAAACTGTCGCCAAAAAAGGAATAGCCGCGAACTGTCTTGGCACCCGGTACCGACAACATCGTGGTTGCCAAGGGATAGGTCACCTGGTTCTCGACAATCTGTGGCGCCTGGCCCGCATAGGGTGTACGGATGATCACTTGAACATCGGAGAGATCCGGCAGCGCATCGATGGAAGTGCTCTGTACTGACCAGATGCCCCAGACGGTGACAAACAAGGTTGCCAGCAACACCAGGAAACGGTTGGCCACGGACCAGCGAATCAATCCGGCAATCATGGCTGGGCTCCGGTTTTCTCAAGAGGCTGAACAGTAATGCCTTTGAGACTGGCTTCTGAGTCGAGCAAGAACTGGCCCGAACTGACGACCTGCTGCCCCTCCTCCAGACCATTGAGGACCGCCGTCTGGCCATCGTTTTCCTGCCCTGCCTGCACCTCGACCGGGCGGTAGCGTCCGCCCTCTTCGGCAAGCATCACCAACACGCGCCGGCCGGTGCGAATCAACGCCTCGCTCGGCACCCACAGCACACTGTGCTCGGTCGAGCGCTTCAACCGCACCTGCGCCGTGAGACCGGGTCGCAACCGGCCGTCAGGATTGGGCAATTCAACCCGTACGCTGACAGTTCGGCTGTCCGGACTGGTTTGCGGCAGAACGGCACTGACCGTACCGTGAAGAATGGCGTCCGGAAACGTCGCAAGCCTGGCCTCTACCGGCTGACCGACCTGGACGCCCCCGGCTGCCGATTCCGGCACGGCCACCGCCAGCCACACACTCTCAAGGCCATTGACCCGGGCCAGCGTATCGCCAACAGCCAAGGTCATACCGGCACGAACATTCAACTCCTGTAACACGCCAGCAATGGGCGTGGTCATGGTGTGGTTCAACTGTACCTTCGCGCTGCGCTCGATCCGGCTAATCAACTCCGCCGGCATTCCGGTCAGACGCAGGCGTTGGCGGGCTGCTGTCAACAGTCCGGCATCCCCCATGCGCTTGAGTACAAGGAACTCCTCCTGCGCCGAGGCCCATTCAGGGACTAGAACGTCCGCCAATGGCGCACCAGCCTTGAGTACATCCCCTGGTGCCCGGGCATATACCCGTTCGACAAAACCCGGACTCCGGGCCTGGATCACCGCGACATTCCGTTCGTTGTAGGTCAGCACGCCTACCGCTTCAAGACTGGAAGCCTGAACGCCACGAGTAACGGTGGCCAGACGAAGCCCCAGGTTCTGCGTCACGCTCGCATCGATTTGCACGGAAGCTGTGTCCTGAGCACTGTCGGCGTAGCGCGGCACCAGTTCCATGTCCATGAAAGGCGACTTACCGGGCTTGTCGAACTTCTGTTGCGGGTACATCGGGTCGTACCAATACAAGGTCTTGCGCTCGTCCTGGGTCACGGAGCCTGGAACAACGGGTTCTGTTCGATGGGCAAACCAGTAACCGCTGACACCGCCCAGTGCTAATGCACCACCAACCCATAGAACACCTTTAAAACGCTGAATGTTCATTGGCCGGCCTCCCCATAGGCGAAATACAGCCGAGCACTGATCAGCGCTTTCTGTTCGTTGACCTCGATCTGTTTCAGGCGCGCCTCGATCCATTCACGCCGGGCGGCGAGGACCGTCGACAAGTCACTTTTGCCCGCCCGATAACTGGCCATGGTCAATTCGGCCTTTTCTTTGGCGAGTGGCAACAGGTTTTCCTGTTGGCGCCGCACAGCACGGTCCAGCCGTCGATAGTCGGCCAGTTGTTCTTCCAGCTGCTGGGTTTGCTCACGGGTCAACGCTTCGCGTTCGGCCTCCAGTTGATTCAGTTCAGCACGTTTGGCAGCGATCTTCGGGTTCTGACGGGTATCGGGGAACAGCGGTAGATCAAAGGTCAATTGCACGCTGACCATGTCGCCAAATTCCCGACCGCGCCGCTGATAATCGAGCTCCCAACTCCAGTCGGAGCGCTTGTCAGCCTCCGCTTCACGAACTTTGGCCTGAGCCTCACGGGTCATTGGCGCAAATGCCGCCAATGCAGGGTGATGCTCAAGCTTGTTCACGTAACCCGACGTATCGATGGGCCATTGCGGCCAATTTCCGACCGGTTGTTCATTGGCGGCGGGACCAATCCAGCGCTTGAGTAGCGCGCGAGCTTGTGCGCGTTGAAACAGTAATTGGTCCTGCTGCTCTTCCAGTTGCGCCGCTTCCTGCTTCGGTGTCACCGCATCGGCAGGCTGAGCGCGCCCGCTGGCGATCTGCGCACGAACGGTGTCAGCCAACAATCGATTCTCGCGGTAAAACTCCTGGAACAGCGATTGTTTCAGCTCCACCGAATAACTGCCGATCCAGGCCAGCGCCGTGGCTTGTCGCACGTTCAAGCGTTCGACACGACCTTGCGCGGCGGCCAGTTCAACGGCGGCCTCAGCGACTTCGATACGTGCCCGACGTTTGTCGCCATTGGGCATTTCCTGCATCACACCGACCATCTGCATGGTCATGAAGTCGTGATCCAGCGTCCCGCGATCGGGACCACTCACCGGGAAGTTCTGTATCCCAAGCAGCAACTTGGGGTCGGGCAACTCACCGGCAGGAATGGCGGCGCTGCGTGCTGCCTGGAGTTTTTCGGCCTGGGCTGTGAGGGACGGCGCATTGTCGTCCGCCAGGCGAAGGGCTTCATCGAGAGTCAATGGCGCAGCAACGCAGGGCAAAGCCAGGCTTGCCGCCAGCGCAGCCAATAGCGACCATCCTGCACGAAAGCACATGGAGTTCATGTTCACAATTCCTGTGATGATCCGTTGCGCGCTTTCAAAGGCGCGCAGCAACGCCATTCCGCATAGGTGGAATGGGGCTCAGCGTCGAACAGGAATCAGCTGCGAGGGGGGCGCCAAACCCCGGGCGGGGTTTGAACAGGCAATGCGTCTACAAAAAACGAGGCTACGATGGGACTGAAAAGGGTGATTGGAGATTGGGCGATGGTGACTTGCAGCATGCCACCGGTTTTGCATTCCTGACCGGGTTTACAGGGTTTGCCATGCTCGGACGGGTGACTCAAGTCTTGGCAGCAGTCTTTATCCATGTCGACCATCATGGCCATGCCCCTGGTTTTCATCGGGCAAGGTTCTGCAGAAGCCTGAACGCCCGCCATTCCACTCACGGGAAGCGCGAAGCTGATCAGGAAGACGAGGCAAAACCGCAAATAACGTTTCATGGGCTGGAGTCTAGACACAGCAATCGATGCTTACAACGACAGCTGGCTGAAAAGCGTATCTGTCTTTGCAAGAACGGTTTTGCGATAGCCCCCTAGACTTCAGACACACACTCAAACACGCGCAGGATGGGCTAGCCGACCAGAGCCCGGTGTTCAGATGAGGACCTGATGTGAAAAAAAATCCCGCAAGCATCCGCTCTGATCCGTTACGTATTCCACGAACAGTCTGGGCGCTGGGTTTTGTCAGCCTGTTCATGGACCTGTCTTCAGAACTGGTGCACAGCCTGCTGCCGATATTTCTGGTCACCACTTTGGGCGCGAGTGCGTTGACCGTCGGGGTGATCGAGGGCATCGCCGAAGCGATCTCGATGCTGACCAAGATCTTCTCCGGCGCCATCAGCGACTTTATCGGCCGGCGCAAAGGCTTGCTGTTGATGGGCTACGGTCTGGCGGCGTTGTCAAAACCGCTTTTTCCCCTCGCACAATCGGTCGAGGTGGTGTTCACCGCGCGTTTTCTGGATCGCATCGGCAAAGGCATTCGTGGCGCGCCGCGAGATGCGCTGGTCGCCGATATCGCACCCGCCGAAATCCGTGGCGCCTGTTTTGGTTTGCGCCAATCGATGGACACCGTGGGCGCCATTCTGGGTCCGATTCTGGCCATCGTGTTGATGCTCTGGCTCGGGCAGATCCATCTGGTGTTGTGGTTCGCGGTGATCCCGGCGGTGATATCGGTGGCGCTGATTGTCGGTGGGGTCAAAGAGCCAACCACTGTCGCTGGCGAACGCGCCTTCCGCTCGCCTATCCACTGGAAAGTCCTGCGGGATTTCTCCCGCGATTATTGGTGGGTAGTGATCGTCGGCGGGCTGTTCACACTGGCCCGTTTCAGCGAAGCCTTTTTGGTATTGAAAGCACAGCAAACAGGTCTGACGGCCACTTGGGTGCCGATAGTGATGGTGGTCATGTCGCTGCTTTATGCCGTATCCGCCTACCCTGCCGGCTGGTTGTCCGACCGGATCAGCCGCACCAAAGTGCTATGCATCGGCATCGTCCTGCTGATCCTGGCGGACCTGTTATTGGCGCAAGCGGATTCAATCATGAGCATGCTGGCGGGCGTGGCCCTGTGGGGCCTGCACATGGGCTTCAGCCAGGGCATTCTCGCGACGCTGATTGCCGACACTGCGCCCGAACACCTCAGGGGGACGGCGTTCGGCCTGTTCAATCTGATCAGCGGCGCGTGCCTGTTGATCGCCAGTGTGCTCGCCGGCGCGCTGTGGGAGACCTCGGGCTCAGCCAGCACCTTCATCGTCGGGGCGGTGCTGGCGGCTGCGGCGTTGTTGTTGCTTCTGTTGCGCAAGCCTTAGTCCAACCGCATCCGCTAACCTGAGCCCGGAACGATCAATTGGCAAACGCCAGGATTGAGCGAGTAACTTAAGTGCCAAAAACATCTTAATGGAGCAAACGATGCAGATGATTAAAGTAGGGCCAAGCGGTTTGCATCAGCTTCGTGAGTCGTTGAGTGAAGCAGGGCTTCCTTACGGTGATATAAGCGAACCGAGGCTGCAGTTTTTCCGCTTCGAGGTGGACGGAAACCGGGTTGCTTATGGAGGGCTGGAAGGTTCTGGCCCTGATCTGTTGCTTCGTTCAATGGTCGTTTGTAAGACCTGTCGTGGCGAGGGGCTGGGTAAAGCCGTGTTGTCTGAACTGGAACGCTATGCAATCTCCCAAGGCGCAGTCCGACTTCACTTGCTGACCCAAAGCGCGGCTGGTTTTTTTGCAGCCAATGGCTATGAATTGCTCGATAGGGGTGAAGCGCCTGTTGTAATCAGCCAGACAGCGCAGTTCAAGCACCTGTGTCCTGCGTCGGCGAGCTATCTACGAAAAACTTTATAGACTCTCCTTGATACCTCTCTGAGACTGAACAGTGCAGTCAGCCGTTCACACCGACGTGTTAAGCGCTACCGCCGCGCGAATCAGCGCCTTCAACGCCTCTTCATCAACCCGCTCGCCCTCATGAATATCGATGGCGCGTCGGGTGTTGCCTTCGAGGCTGGCGTTGAACAGCCCTGAAGGGTCCTCCAGCGAGGCGCCCTTGGCGAAGGTCATCTTTACGACATTCTTGTATGTCTCACCGGTGCAGATGATGCCGGCGTGCGACCACACCGGAACCCCTCTCCACTTCAGTTCCTCGACCACTTCAGGGTCGGCCTGTTTGATCAGCGTCCGGACGTGGGCGAGGGTCTCACCCCGCCAGTCAGTCAGTGCCTTGATTTTTGCTTCTATCCGCTCAGAGGCAGCGCCTCCCTCCTCGTCTTCCTTGGTGTCGATCTTCTTCATGATGGTTGTCTCCTCAGGGCAGGCGCCGGGCATTCATGCTTATGCGTTATAGCACTGGTTCACAACGGGTATATCCGCGATCTGGCAGTCGGCTACCGTCAACGTATATGACTTGATTGCACGGGCTCTGCGCCTGTGCGTAGAGGCCCCAGACACGAGGAAACCATAATGATTGCCCACAAAGCGGCCGCTGTTTTACTGGCCTTGCTCAGCCCTGCCTTTCTGACATTGATCGCCCATGCTGAGCAAGAAGGTTTTATTGCCGCCACCTCATCCGGACTCAACTGGAAACCTGCGCCGGCGGTGGCGCCCGGCGCCATGATTGCTGTGATTGAAGGTGACCTGAAGGCCGCCGAGCCCTTCACCCTGCGCTTGAAGCTGCCGGCCAATACAAAAATCGGCGTGCATACCCATCCCGTGACCGAACGCGTAACCGTTATCTCGGGCACCTTCTACTTCGCCACCGGAGACACCTTCGATCCGGCACGGGCCAAGGCTTATCATCCGGGTGACACCCTGATCATTCCTGTCGGCATGTCGATGTACGGCGCCAGTCGCGAACAGGAAACCGTGCTTCAACTCCACGGCACAGGGCCTTGGGGGATCACTTACCTCAACCCGGCGGACGATCCCAGGAACAAAAAAATGCAGTGAGCGTGGCCTGCGCGACGAAGATGGCAGCGAGGGTGCAGTAGATCGCCTGGCCGTAAAGGTTGGCTTACTGGTCCAGTATGAAAGTTGCCAGGGTTTGCAGATCGTCCGGGCTTAACTGCGCAAAAGGCGGCATTGGGATATTCCCCCATTTGCCGGCACCACCGTGCTGAATGCTGGACGTTACCTTGGCCAGTGCCTGCGGGTCATTGGCATACCTGGCAGCCACATCGTGAAAGGCCGGGCCCAGGACCTTATGATCGATCGCGTGGCACGACAGGCAGGCGTTGCTCTGGAACAAGGCCATGGCATCGACTTTTGCTACAGACGCCGCCGGCGGTTGGCCCGCCGACGGGTTCGAGGCAGCCTGCAGATCGGCATCGCTCGCACGGGCACTACCGTAGGTCACCGCAAGGTAGGCGCCGATAATCTTCACATCCTGATCGCTGATCGGAGCACCGTACACGTGCTGCATCTTGCTCGCTTCACCCGTCCACTGAGCCAAGGTCATGCCAGGAGGCTGGAAGTTGATGTAATCGGCTGAGTGGCAGGTGGAACATTTCTGCTGGGCCAACGAGTAGCCAGGCAGCGCACTGGGCTTGAACGCAGCCGTTTCGGGCGGCAACGTGATCGATAGTGGCGCTGCGCTAGCCATGGCAGCCAAAAAAACCTGAGCCGTGCACAGCAAGGTGGTCATACGTTTCATGCGGGCCCCCTCAGGCGACGGTCACGTGGCTGGTTTCTACGACGTTGCGGCGATAGCCACCGGGGTTCCAGTCGGCTTGCAGCGGTTGCGTCTCGCCCGCACTGTTACTGGCTCGCACCATCAACTGTGTGGCGCCCTTGCTGGTAAAGGTGAGCGGTAGCGTCCACTCACGGAAGGAGAAACGACCCAGATCCTGCCCAAGCCTGGCTTCGCGCCAACTTTTGCCGCCATCGATCGATATTTCCACCTTGTTGACCCCAACGCCGCCGTCGAACGCAATGCCCTTGAGCACCACACTTTTTTTCAGCGGCAACACATCGCCGTGTTTGACGCTGGTGATGAAACTGCGCACTGGCAACCTGGAAATCGGCTGAGTCTGCGCCGCAGTGGTGCCGGGGGCGATGCAAAAACAATCATTGTCCGGAACGCGGTAACCTTTAGCCATGAAGAAACCGTCATAGGTGTGGTCGACGACTTCAATCTCACTCAGGTGCTTGACCCAATACGTACCGAAATAACCTGGCACCACCAGACGTATCGGGTAACCGTTGAGGAATGGCAGGTCGGTGCCGTTCATCGACCAGGCGATCATAGGCCCGCCATCCATGGCATGACTGATGTCCAGGGCCTTGATGAACTCTGGCGTGCTCGGCAGCACTGGCCTGTCGAGCCCTCGGAATGTCGCTTGCCTGGCGTCGGCTTTCACCCCCGCCTTTTCCAATACCGCCTTGAGCGACACCCCCACCCAGCGAGCATTACCCATTGAACCATTGCCCAACTGAGCGCCGAACACGCGTGGTATCGAGAAGCCACGGCTATTCCCCGAACACTGATTCACGGCCACCACCTCGACCGGTTCGGCGAGGGCCTTGAGTTCTGCAAGCGACAGTGACAGCGGCGTGTTGACGGAGCCCTTGATCGTCAAACGGTAGCTGTCCGGATCGATGCTGGTAGGGAAATCGGGCAGGTGGTAACGCACGAAAAAGGCATCATTCGGCGTGATGGGCCCCTGGTTGAAGACAGAGAATGGGGTCTCCAGATGCGGTGGACGAGTGGTCACCAGGGTCAACGGTCGTTTTTGCGGGTATTGCACCAGCGGCCGCGGGCCAGCAGCGAAGGTTACTTCTTCGGTGTTTTCGTCGGCCGCCTTGGTTTCGTCGTCGGCCTTGGCGAGGCTTGCCAACGGAGAGGCCGCCAAAGCCAGAGTGAAGGCATCGCGTAGAATGCGTCGGCGGCTCGGCTCGCTGTTATCTACAAAACTGAACTTCATTCTGCACGCTCTATGATTGTTTTATGAGATGCGACTGACAGCCTCCCATCAGGGCAGAGAGGCATCGGACTTAATGTGTAAGTGGAATTTCGCTTAACTGTTCACCGTCGGTGAGTAAGTCAGTATTGTCACGCGCAAATCGACTGCTTTTCATTGAGCGTCAGTGATTTAACATTTGATGACAGAGGCGAAGCGGTACTTGAACGCCCTTCAGGCTGGCTTGAAATGCCGCTCAGCAAAGCCATTACAGCTACGACGCTCTCTTTGTAGGAGCTGTCGAGTTTGCGAAGGCTGCGATCGGCTGCGCAGCAGTCGTGAATCCGGCTGATGCGGTCTGCCTGACACATCGCGACTTCTGGTTTTACGACTGCTGCGCAGCCGATCGCAGCCTCGCAGGCTCGACAGCTCCTACAAGGCCTGGCGCAGCGTCGCGGAGCGAGATCGGCGCAAACGACCAGCGTGCTGCAAGCGGAACCGTTCCTGCAACCTACTCCTCAAAGCGCCCCGTGGCGTCACGATCGCGCTCGTATCGTCGCGTCAGCGGAAACGGCGGCAGCCAGGATTCGCGACGCACAATCCAGCTTTCGTAGGTGGGTGTCAGTTGGTCAGGGGCATCCAGGGAGCCCAGGTTCACTTCGATTTCATCGCCGGTGCGGGCGAAAACGGACGAGCCGCAGCGGGGACAGAAAAACCGCCCGGCATAGTCGCGTGTTTCGCCCTCGATCGTCACCGCGTCCTGAGGGAATATCGCGCAGGCGTGAAACAGCGCACCATGATGTTTGCGGCAATCGAGACAGTGACAAAGACCGACCCGATATGGGAGTCCCGACGCCTCGATCCGGACATTGCCGCACAGGCAACCGCCGGTGAATCGGTCCATGCTGTATCTCCTCTGATCAAACGACGGTTGTGACGTTGCAATCTGTGAAAAGAGTAGCGAAGCCATGGTCATGGGTCGACTAATCTGAGTAGAACACCAGCACAAACACGCCTTCAGCTTCAGGGGACACGGGATGACCGGAAAAACAGCGCGCCAGTGTTCGTCATGGGTCCTGCCCTCCCTGCTCGCGATCAACCTGGCGCTGATGGCGGGATGTGCAGGCAAAGCTGCCACGGCTCGCTATTCAGCCTCAAATATGGGCTCGAACTGCTACGCAAAAGCGATCCCCACCGCTGGCGAGGGCGGCCTGGCGTGGGGCGATACCTTGAGCATGGCTCGCAAAAAATCCATGGATAATTGCATCCGCTATGCCGGCCGATCCGGGGGTACGCCCAATACCTGCCAGGTGGTGTTGTCGGAATGCAAAAATTAATAGAGCGCCATCGAAACGGTCCATTCCGTTCGCGGTCAATCATCTGAACAACATCCATCGGTCATGACCGAGGGCACTGAACAACCTGCCAATTCTGGAGAGTCAAAATGATCAGCAAAAACACGATCTGTCTCTGGTACGACGGCACCGCGCTGGATGCCGCAACGTTCTACGCCAAGACATTTCCGGACAGTGACGTGGGCACTGTTCTTCGTGCGCCCGGCGACTATCCGGCGGGCAAACAGGGCGATGTCTTGACGGTAGAGTTCACAGTGATGGGTATCCCTTGTCTGGGGCTGAACGGCGGGCCGGAGATCAAGCACAACGAGGCTTTCTCGTTCCAGGTTGCGACCGACGACCAGGCCGAAACAGACCGCTTGTGGAATGCGATCGTCGGAAACGGTGGTCAGGAAAATGTATGCGGCTGGTGCAAGGACAAGTGGGGACTGTCGTGGCAGATCACGCCACGCGTGCTGACCGCCGCGATAGCCAATCCTGATCCCGCAGCGGCCAAACGTGCGTTCGACGCCATGATGGGAATGGGCAAGATCGACATCGCGGCGATTGAAGCGGCTTTGAAAGGTTAACCGGCGCTGCGGCCCTGCCATACTGTTGAACATGACCCGTGCAACTTTCCGCTTCTACGAGGAGCTCAACGATTTCCTGCCGGCCGACCGGCGGCGGCAGTCCTTCACCTGCGAGTGCGCACGCGGGGCGACGGTCAAGCACATGATCGAAGCGCTCGGCATCCCGCACACCGAGGTCGAGCTGGTGCTGCTCAACGGCGAGTCGGTGGGCCTGGAGCGGGTGATTTTCGACAATGACCGGCTGGCGGTGTATCCCAAGTTCGAAGCGCTGGACATCAGCCCGCTGCTCAAGGTTCGCGCGCAACCTTTACGGGTGCTGCGCTTTATCGCTGATGCGCACCTTGGCGGGCTGGCCCACCTGCTGCGCATGAGCGGCTTCGACACCCTCTACGACAATGGCTTCGAGGACGGCGAGATCGCCGAGATCGCAGCGCAGCAAGGACGCATCGTACTGACCCGCGACCGCGAACTGCTCAAGCGGCGGATCATCAGCCACGGCTGTTACGTGCATGCCCTGAAACCGTCGCTGCAGCTGCGCGAATTGTACGAGCGCCTCGACCTGGCGCGTAGCGCGCGGCCATTCAGCCTGTGCCTGCATTGCAACCTGCCGCTGCACGAGATCAGCCTGGAACTGGCCCGGTTGCAGGTGCCGTCCCGTGTTGGCGCCCTCTATTCACACTTCCTGCGCTGCGATGCCTGCCAACGGATTTACTGGGAGGGTTCGCACTGGCGCAGCATGTGTGCACTGCTGGCGCCTCTGCTGGGCCAATAGCCGAGCGCATCGGGACGGCTGCCAGGAAAACTGGCTTTGCGGGGTCTTCGAGCCTATGCAAACCCAAGGAACGACAGGATAACCACGACGATCACAACTACCCCGACGATGTAGATGATGTTGTTCATGAAATCCACCTCTCAACCTGGACAGGACTGCGTTAGAAAGACAAGACACTGCACCTTTGCCGGGAAAAGCCATCGGCTGCGTTGCACACTATTTTTGCGAGCGACGATTTGAGTACAGCCAGACTGCCCTGGCTTACCGTTACCGGGCGGGATTGACGCGTGTGCCGTGCGCCAATCCCGCCCTTCCTAGTTCTGACCACCCGACAACGGCGGGGTTCGCGGGGGGATCAATCGCTTCGTCCCCGTTGATTCAAACGCCGAAGCCAAGCGCAGCAGCGTCGAATCGTCATAGGCCCGACCGGCGAAGGTCAGCCCGACGGGCATGCCGATGTCCGGCATGATTCCCATCGGCACCGTGACCGTGGGAACACCCAGGTGGCGGATGGCGAGGTTGCCGTTGGCGACCCAGACACCGTTACTCCATGCGATGTCCGCCGACTTCGGATCGACATCGGCATTCGCCGGCCCGACGTCGGCCACTGTCGGGAAGATCACCGCGTCGAGTCCCAACCGATCCATCCAGTCCTCAAGGTCGATACGGCGCGTCTGCTCAAGGCCGCGCAGCCCGTCCGGCACCGTGGGGATCTGGTCCCAAGGCGTGATGCCGCGCTCGGCCATGCGCACATACTCGTCCATGCCAGCGGCAAGGTCGCCCTCACGATTGGGCAGCGTCCCTGGGTCGTGCGGGAAGATCAGCGGCCCGTTGACGTCGACCAGGCGATTGAGTTTTGGATCGCCGTTGGCCCGCAGGAAATCGTCGAACGCCCAAGCCGTCAGATCCCACAACTCATGGTGAAGAAATTCTTTGGAAACCAGGCCCCGATTAAACACCGTTGGCGCACCGGGACGATCTCCCTCGCAATTGGAAACCAGCGGAAAATCGACCTCGACCACTTCGGCCCCGCAGGCTTCGAGTGCCTTGCGAGCCTCTTCCCAGAGCGCGATCACGGAAGGACGGGTATTGATTCGCTGGCCCGTCGGACCACCGATACCCGGCGCATCGCTCGTGCCGGCATCGGGATCCGCGTTGATGTACATACGAGGAACGCCCAAGCGCTTTCCGGCGAGGGCATCGGTATTTGCGGCAAGCGACCCATAGGAAGCGGGACGCACCGAGGCGACATTTGGAATGGGCACCCAGGGTTGCATCCGCCACAGATCGCCTCGTGTGTCGGGGTCGTCCGCCACCACCACGTCGAGCACTTCGAGCAGGTCGGCCATGGTCCTGGCAAACGGCACGACAACGTCCATGGTCGGCGTCAACGGCCAGTTGCCGCGCACCGAGATCACGCCGCGCGAAGGCGTATAGGCACACAAACCATTGTTCGATGCCGGGCCACGTCCGCTCGACCAGGTTTCTTCGGCGAGGCCGAATGCAGCGAAGCTGGCAGCGGTTGCAGTGCCGGCGCCGTTCGATGAGCCCGAGGCGAAGGGTGCGGTGAGATAGTCTGCGTTGTACGGGCTCTCGGCCCGGCCATACACCCCACGCTGCATGCCGCCGTTGGCCATGGGCGGCATATTGGTCTTGCCCAGGCAAATCGCACCAGCAGCACGCAGCCGTTCGATGGTGAACGCATCGCGATAAGCAATCAGGTTCGCGAAGGCGGGACTTCCAGAGGCTGCGGTAAGTCCTTTGACCAGATAACTGTCCTTGGCCGTATAGGGAATGCCATCGAGCGGTCCCAGCGTCTGGCCCTTGGCCCGACGGGCATCGGATGCCTGCGCTTCCTTGAGTGCCTCGGGGTTGCGAACCACCACCGCGTTGAGGGCGGTGGGCGTGTCGGGGCCGTCGTAGGCATCGATCCTGGCGAGATAGGCCTGGACCAATTCAACCGCCGTCGTCTGGCCCGATTCGAGCGCAGCACGCAGTTGAGCAATGGGAACCTCGGTGACCTCGATCATGCTGTTACCGCCGGCGGGTGATGGGTGACTGGATGTTGGGCTCAAAGACATCACTTATCTCAAAAAGGGTTTTCATAGTGGCTCTCGTTGCACTGCATTAGCGCGGTCGATTACTCACAATACGTGCTTGACCTGCGATCAATACGCGGTGAGCACGTTGTACCCGTGATTTTGCATGAGATTAGAGCAAGAGCCCACTCCATGAACGGCCCGGCGTCTCGGTGAGGGTCGGGCGATGGCGGCGGCTCACCGAGGAACGCAAAACCTGTGGGAGCGGCGGTGCGACGATTCGACTTGCTCGCGAAGAGGGAGTATCAGCCGACATTAATGTTGCCTGGCACACCGCTTTCGCGAGCAAGTCGAATCGTCGCACCGCCGCTCCCACAGGGATGTGCGTTTGACTGACTGTTGCCGCCTACATCTCAACCTGCGTGCCCAGCTCGATCACCCGATTGAGCGGCAACTTGAAGTATTTGAGGTTGCTGTTGGCGTTCTTCAGCAAGAACGCGAACAGGCTTTCGCGCCAACGGGCCATGCCGATACGCTTGGTCGGGATAACCGTCTCCCGGCTGAGGAAATACGTGGTGCGCATCGGGCTGAAATCCAGCTCTTTCAAATGGCACAGGCTCAACGCCAGAGGTACGTCGGGCTCCTCGATAAAACCAAAGTGCAGACTCACTCGAAAGAACCCTTCACCAAAAGCCTCGACTTCGAATCGCCGATCCTCCGGCACACGCGGGCTGTCTTCGGACACCACGGTAAGCAACACCACCTGCTCGTGCAGCACCTGGTTATGCAACAGGTTGTGCAACAGGGCATGAGGGACCGCATCAGCCCTGGCCGTCAGAAAGACCGCGGTACCCTGCACACGATGAGGTGGTTGCGAGCCGATGCTGCTGATGAACAACGGCAGCGGCAGCGAGGTTTCGTCCAGTCGCTCGACAATGATCTTTCGGCCCCGTTTCCAGGTGGTCATCAAGATGAACAGAGCAATACCGGCAATCACCGGGAACGCACCGCCCTGGAAGATCTTCGGCGCGTTGGCGGCAAAATACAGGCTGTCCACCATGAGAAAACCCAGGAGTATCGGGATAGCCAGCCAACGAGGTGTTTTCCAAAGCAGCAATACAACGGCCGAGGACAGAATGGTGGTAATCAGCATGGTCCCCGTCACCGCCACACCATAAGCCGCCGCCAGTGCACTGGAGGATTCAAAACCGATGACCAGCAACACGACGCCGACCATCAGCGCCCAGTTCACCATGCCGATGTAAATCTGGCCCTGCTCCTGACTGGAGGTGTGCTGGATAAACATTCGAGGCACGTAACCCAGCTGAATGGCTTGGCGAGTCAGTGAGAACGCGCCGGAAATCACGGCCTGGGAGGCGATGATGGTGGCCAGTGTCGAGAGCGCGACCATCGGCAGCAACGCCCAGTCAGGTGCCAACAGATAGAACGGATTACGTACCGCTTCAGGGTTGCCCAGGATCAGCGCGCCCTGGCCAAAGTAATTGAGTACCAGGCCGGGGAGCACCAGGATGAACCAGGCGCGGGCAATGGGTTTGCGACCAAAATGGCCCATATCGGCATACAGTGCTTCAGCACCGGTCAATGCCAACACGACGGCGCCCAGAATGGCGACGCCAATGCCCGGATGGACCACGAAAAATTGCACCGCCCACGCAGGATTCAGCGCTTGCAGAACTTCCGGTCGTTGCAAGATGCCGTAAATGCCAAGTGTGCCCAACACGACAAACCACAGCACCATGACCGGCCCGAACAGGATGCCGATACGGGCCGTGCCGTGTTTCTGTATCAGGAACAGCGCTACCAGGACGATCACAGACAGCGGAACCACCCAATGCTCAATGCCATCGAACGCAAGCTGTAGCCCTTCAACCGCAGAGAGCACCGAAATGGCGGGGGTGATCATGCTGTCGCCGTAAAAAAGTGCCGCGCCAAACAGGCCAAGCAACACCAGCACCCTGCTCATTTTGGGATACGGCGCCGCAGCCCGACGTGCCAGTGCCGTCAAGGCCATGATGCCCCCCTCGCCCTGGTTATCGGCGCGAAGGATAAACAGCACGTACTTGATCGAGACGACCCAGATCAGTGACCAGAAGATCAATGAAAGAATGCCCAATACACCGTCGTGATTGGCCTGAACGCCGTAATGTCCGGCGAACACCTCTTTGAGGGTGTAAAGAGGGCTGGTGCCGATATCCCCATAAACCACGCCCACCGCGGCGACGAGCAAACCCACTCCCGAGGTTCTGGAATGGGTTTCTTCATGGGCATGGATCATTGTTTCGCTCACGGGATGGCTTCTCGATAAGGAGGAAGGAGTGCAATGAAGAATTGCAGGCATATCAATGATAAAAAAACGCGATCAGTATCATTTCGGGGAAAAGTATCCACCGTAAAAAAACCGTAAATTCTTACCGGCAGCACTCTCCCTCAATGATCATCAAGCGCTTACTGCGCCGTCCCGCCACGAGGTTTATAAAACAGGAATTTCCCGGTCTCGGCCGTCCTGGTGTATTTCTTCGCCCAGGCGGGTTTCACCGTTCTGTCGTGGAAATACAAGGCACCATGGGTGCGGTCCGTGAGTTGCTTGTTGAGCGCCTTGCGCGCGATTTCCTTGGCGAGGGCATATTCGTCGTCTTCCTTTACCTGATCCGCACGTCCGTCGCACCACCACGAAAACTGGCAGGACCCCGTTTCAGAGCCTTGCTTGACCACGGCGCACACCGTATCGGGAAATCCACCATGGCCGAGCCGGTTCATGACCACGCTGGCGACGGCTTCCATGTTGGCAGGTGCAACACCTTTGGCTTCCCAATAGATGCTGCGTGCAAAGCAGGTGATTGCATCGTCCAGAGGGGCTGCGCCTGCCGGATCGACCGCCTGCGCTTCGGAGGTGGTGATGGCTTCGGACTTGGGCACCGGGAGTTCGCTGTCCTTCTCGGCGGCTTTCTGCTCCAGGACCTGCGCCTTGTCTTCGGCCACTTCCTGTTTTTGCTCTTGCTCAGTCGCCAAAACCTGGCCGCACTGAAGGATGATTGCGAAGCAGGTGAGTACCCATTTTAATCGCATGATCGATCCTTCCGATGACACTGGCTTGGGCAATGAAAACGGCGATGTGGTAGCGCTGACCTGCTGTGATTGTAGTCGTCGCAAGCCATTCCAGCCGTCTGACAATAAATGCATGTCGGCGCAAAAAGGCATTGCGTGCGCAGGGGGGAAATCGCGCATCATGGACGCAGTCCGTTCAAGGGAGATTTTCATGCGCAGCCTGTCATCCATTTTGCATCTTGCCGTGTTGTCATTCGGGCTGATGTTCAGCGTCGCCGCGTCGGCGGCCGATGAAAGGCAGCTGATCGAGTCGATCAACATTTACCGCAGCCAGGCGCAGCGCTGCGGCGGCCAGGCGTCTTCGGAGTTGCCACCACTGGCGAGCGACCCGCGTCTGGTCCTGTCCGCCAACAGCATCGGCGACTTGCAACAGGCACTGGCCCGCGCGGCGTATCCGATGGTCAATGTGCAGGCGATCAGCCTGTCCGGCCCCCGCGATGCGCCGTCGGCCATGAAGGCGATTCAGGAGAGCTTCTGCCAAGTGGTGCTGGACCCGCAATTCGTCGACATCGGCATCAGTCGCGATGGCCGTGAATGGCGCATTGTGCTGGCGCGTCCGCTGTTGACCGGGCGTCTGGGTGACTGGCAGGCGGAAGGACAAAAACTGCTTGAAGCGATGAACAGCGCCCGCGCTCAGACGCGCCAGTGCGGCACCCAAGCCTTTGCCGCCACGACGCCGCTGGCCTGGAACGCCACACTGGGCTCCGCGGCCGAAACTCACAGCCGGGCCATGGCCAACAATAACTATTTCGATCACAAGGACCGCGACGGTCGCACGCCGGGAGATCGGGCTGAATTGGCGGGTTATGCGGGCCAACAGGTCGGCGAGAATATCGCCGCCGGGCAAGACACCGTGCGCAAAGTGGTCGATGGCTGGCTCGCCAGCCCGGGCCATTGCGCCAACCTGATGAACCCGCAGTTCCGTGAGCTGGGTGCGGCCTATGCGGTGGACCCGAAGAGTGACGCCGGCATTTACTGGACGGCGATGTTCGGGACGCCGTGAAGGCTTGAATCGACCGTTGAAAAAGGAATCATCATTTGAATAAAGCCCCCTCTTCGGCCGTCGAACAGGACCTGTCGAAGCCTGACGCCATCAGCTTGCGGGAAGCGTTCCTGTTCTGGCTGAAACTCGGCTTCATCAGTTTCGGCGGGCCGGCCGGACAGATCTCGATCATGCACCAGGAGTTGGTGGAGCGCCGACGCTGGATCTCGGAACGGCGCTTTCTGCATGCCCTCAACTACTGCATGTTGTTGCCCGGGCCTGAGGCTCAGCAACTGGCGACCTACATCGGCTGGCTGATGCACCGCACGTGGGGCGGCCTGATTGCTGGCGCGCTGTTTGTGCTGCCTTCGCTGTTCATCCTGATCGCGTTGTCCTGGGTGTACATCGCCTTTGGCGAAGTGCCGGTGGTGGCCGGGCTTTTCTATGGGATCAAGCCTGCCGTGACCGCCATCGTGGTGCAGGCGGCCCACCGGATCGGCTCGCGGGCATTGAAGAACAATTGGCTGTGGGGCATCGCCGCGGCTTCATTCACGGCCATCTTTGTGTTCAATGTGCCCTTCCCGTTGATTGTGCTGGGCGCCGCCATCATCGGTTATGTCGGCGGACGTCTGGCACCTGAAAGGTTCCAGACCGGGGGCCACGGTGCTGCGAAAAAATCCTTCGGCCCAGCCTTGATCGATGACGATACCCCGCCTCCCGAACATGCCCGTTTTAACCGTTTAAAATTGCTGCGCCTGTTGCTGGTGGGTGCGGCGTTGTGGGTATTGCCGATGGGCATTCTCATCACGCTGTTCGGCTGGGAAGGCACCCTGACCCAAATGGCCTGGTTCTTTACCAAAGCGGCATTGCTGACATTCGGCGGCGCGTACGCCGTGTTGCCCTATGTGTATCAGGGCGCAGTCGGCCATTATGGCTGGCTGACACCCACGCAGATGATCGACGGCCTGGCACTCGGCGAAACCACCCCCGGGCCGCTGATCATGGTGGTGGCCTTCGTCGGTTTCATCGGCGCCTATGTTCAGCAGGTGTTCGGCCCTGATCATGTGTTCCTGGCCGGCGCCCTCGCCGCCACGCTGGTGACCTGGTTCACCTTTCTGCCCTCGTTCCTGTTCATCCTCGCCGGCGGTCCGCTGGTGGAGTCGACGCACAACGAACTCAGGCTCACCGCGCCGCTGACCGCGATTACTGCGGCGGTGGTCGGCGTGATCCTTAATCTGGCGTGTTTTTTCGGCTACCACGTGCTCTGGCCCAACGGCTTCAGCGGCCAACTCGACTGGCCTTCGGCGCTGATCGCCATTGCGGCGGCCATCGCCTTGTTTCGCTTCAAGCGGGGCGTGATCGAAGTACTGATAGGGTGCGGACTGATCGGGTTGGTGGTGCATTTGCTGCGCTAGCGCAGCAAACGGATCAATGAAGTTGTCGTTGCCTCTGCAGTTCGGTCTTCAGCCAGGTATCTGCCGGTTGAATGCCCGCAGGACAGCGCACTTCGTAGGCGCGACTACTGACACTGCTTTGGGTGGCCGCCAGGCTGATGAAGTCTTCTGCACTGGTGATCTTGTCCTTCTCTTCCAGGTATTCAAGCTTCTTTTCCAGATGCGCCCGGGCCTGGGCGCCCGGGTATTCGCTCCCGTTGCGTACAAACCGGCATTCACTGTGCTCGACAAAGTCCAGCAAGCTGTTTATTTCCTGAGTAGCTTGAGGTGGGGTTTGCGCCTGTGCAACGAGCACCACTGCGGTCAGGCCGATACCCGCCGCGATCAACCAATGGCTGACATACCGAGTGAAACGTCCAGGCACAATTCCCATGATGACACCTCGCATGACTGACGGCAGGTCAGAGCGGTGGTGGCCGCTCTGAAGGCCAGGCCTTACAGCGTTCTTTGGCTATTGCCGATGGTTTTGGCTTTTTCGATAGCCCAGTCCATCGCCGCTTCCATGTCCAGCAGATGCGGCGACGGGTGGTTGTCCTCAACGATGGCCGAACCGTCCGGCCAATAGACGCCCATGAACATCTTCAGCGAGCCGTCTCGCAATATTTCGGCTTTGACCTCGATGCTGCATCCGTTCGATAGCGTTTCCGAGTGGATCATATGGCGCTCAGTCATGGCTGCATTCCTCCCGTCGTTGCTATCAGCGTAACCCATACACCGCTGACCGCGATGAACTCAAGCATCCACTTGCACCACCTCGATCCCCAGCGTTTGATAATCCCCGACATTGCCCGAGGCCACGTGACACTCGGTAATCAGGGTATGCATGCGGTTGCAAGGCGCAACCACGAAGGGCTCCACCGCCCCCAGTTTGTCCGCGGTGGTGACGGCAATCACATGGGAAGCGCTGGCGAGCATCGCCTGCTTCACCGGCACCTCATCGAAATGCAGTGAACTGATGCCGACTTCCGGATGAATGGCGCAGACCCCGGTGAACAACAGATCGGCCTTGATGCCTTCGATCAACCGCAGGGTTTCATGGCCGCCGGAAGACATCGTCGCGGGATTGAGCTGACCACCGGCAACAATCACCGTGATGCCTTTGTATTCGGCCAGGGTGATCGCGATCATCGGCGACGCGGTAATGGCCGTGATGGAGATATCAGCGGGCAGCGAGCGCGCGATCTGCAGCGTGGTGCTGCCGGAATCGAAAATCACGATCTGACCGTTTTTCACTCGGCGTGCGGCGACTTGGGCCAGTCGGGTTTTCACTTCATCGGTTTCGCCAACCCGGGTGAAGTAATCCTTGCCCGTGTCCTTGGGCCGCGGCAACGCTCCGCCATGCACCCGCTGCACCAGCCCGGCGCTGGCCAGCTCCGACAGGTCCCGGCGGATGGTGTCTTCGGACACAGCGAAATACTGGCTCAGCTCGGAGGCCATGACCTTGCCGTCGCGTTCCAGGATCAAAAGGATTTTCTGACGACGTAACTGTGGGAGTTCGGCGATGGAATGCTCGTCTTGCATGGTTATGCCTGTTTTTGCGTGTTTGTGCGAGATTAGCCAAACACTGGAGTGAACACAACCAACAGCAGAAAAACTCATGCCAAGCGCAGAACCTGTGGGAGCGGGCTTGCTCGCGAAGGCGGCGGTACATCCAGGATTGATGTCGCCTGACACACCGCTTTCGCGAGCAAGCCCGCTCCCACATGGGTTGCGTTTAACGGACGTTAATCACAACGCTTTCACAAATGAACTCGCGCAACCATTGATGCGCAGGATCACGATGAACACGCTCGGGCCAGAGCATCGACATCTCGTAACCCGGGACATCAAGCGGTGGTTCGACCACTTCCAACGCCCCCGCATCGCGAACCAGCCGCGACGGCAGCATCGCCACCATGTCGGTACTCTCCACCACCGACCGCACAAACAGGAAATGCGGGACTGAAAGCACCACCCGGCGCGTCATGCCCACCGCCGAAAGCGCCTGGTCGGTGACACCCTGAAACGCCCCACCATCCCGTGACACGATCACGTGGTCGAGTTCACAGAATTGCGCCAGTGTTGGCCGTGTTTTCAACTGCGGATGGCCGGCACGCCCTACCAAAACATATCGTTCGGTAAACAACGCGCGACGTCGCAAGCCGGGGGGAGCGTCCTCGCTGGTGTGGAAAGCCAGATCGATTGCCCCCTGCTCCGCTTGCCTGGCGATCTGTGACGGAACCAAATCAAACACCGCCAAACGCGTGCGCGGTGCTGCCGAACGCAGCCCAGCCAATGCGGGCAACACGATGGTCGACTCACCGTAGTCCGACGCCATGACGTTCCACGTCTGCCGTGCCTCAACCGGGTTGAAAGGGCTGGCGGGCGATACGGCGCGCTCCAGGGCTTCCAGTGCCTGACGCAAGGGCTCGCGCAACTCATCGGCCCTGGCCGTGGGTCGCATGCCCCGTGGTCCTGGCAGCAACAGCGGATCACCGAAAATGTCCCTCAATTTGGCAAGATGCACACTCACCGACGGTTGAGACAAATTCAGGCGTTGCGCCGCACGGGTCACGTTGTGTTCCGAGAGCAAGACATCAAGGGTCAGCAGCAGATTGATGTCCAGGCGTCGCAGATTATTCATGGTAATACCTGGCATATGGGTTATTCATTTCCAATATACCGGGCAAAGCCTGACTCTGCAGTCTCCTGACACTGGAGACTCAGCCATGAAAGTTTTACTCGTTTATGCCCATCCCGAACCCAAATCGTTGAACGGTTCGCTCAAGGATTTTGCCGTCAAACACCTGGAGGCTGCCGACCACCAGGTGCAGGTCTCCGATCTATACGCGATGGACTGGAAAGCCACGCTGGATGCCGATGACAGTCCCGGCCGGCCAGCCGAATCGCGGTTCAATCCTTCGCTGGATTCCAAACTTGCCTTCGAAGAAGGTCGGCAACGCCAGGACATCGTCCGCGAACAGGAAAAACTGCTCTGGGCCGATACCGTCATTCTGCAGTTTCCACTGTGGTGGTTTTCGATGCCGGCGATCCTCAAAGGCTGGGTGGAACGCGTCTATGCCTATGGTTTTGCCTATGGCGTGGGGGAACATTCCGATGCGCGCTGGGGTAACCGCTATGGAGAAGGCACGCTGGCGGGCAAACGGGCGATGCTGATCGTCACTGCGGGTGGATGGGAGTCTCATTACAGCCCTCGGGGCATCAATGGGCCCATCGATGATGTGTTATTCCCGATTCAGCATGGCGTGCTGTTTTACCCCGGTTTCGACGTGCTGCCACCGTTCGTGATCTATCGCACCAGCCGAATGGATGACGCGAAATTTTCGACGACCTGTGATGCGCTCGGCCAACGACTGGATGACCTATGGAAAACCGCACCGATTCCTTTCCGACCGCAGAATGCCGGGGCGTATGACATCCCGCAGCTGACATTGCGTGCGCAGATTGCGTCGGATCAGACTGGGTTTGCGGCGCACGTCATGTGATCTGTAGCAGCTACCGAGCTCGCGAGGCAGCTGCTACAAGGAATGCGTCATGGCGCAAGGGTTTACCGATTCGCAAACACGAAAAAGCCCGCACAAGGCGGGCTTTGGAAATCGATGTAGGTGGCCAGTGCTGGTCTCTGGCTTACGAGGTTTATCGGGCCTCTCACAGAACAGGATTTTTAACCTTAGGCTGTTCTGCCTCACACGGCATAAGGGCTGGATCTCAGCGCGGAGATCTTTCTAACCGTGTACCCTTGGGAGCGCGCCCCACGCTTCCTCGCTATCCCTTTGCGCATCAGTCTGCGTCTTCACCTACAACTTCAGAATAGCAAATCACTCGAAGCCTGGGTCGGGCTTTTTAGACCGATTCTCTTTCAAGAAAACGGTGAGAGGATTGAAAAATACTAATGGACGGAATCTCCTGTAGGAGCTGCCGAAGGCTGCGATCTTTTGATCTTAAAGCTCCCAAAACCACCGCTAATCTAATAAATTGCTTGATCGGATCAAAGCACCGTTGCAGCAATCCGCACTCACCCGCAGATGAGACAATAACTCCCTACGACCGCAACACCCCAATCGCCCGCCGATATTTCTCAACGCGCTCCAGATCCTCCCAGGACGGCTGGGCAATCCTCGACAAGTCACTGTTCTCTTCCAGATCCGCCAATTTCACCACCCGCCCGATCGGGTTCTGCGCCACGCGCTCGATAAACTCTTCGTACGACTCATCCGGCACCTTGGTCACCGAGGCAATCGCCATCAGCACCGTTTCGCTGAAACCTTCGTTACGCAGATCGTCGAAGCTGATGCCGCAGTCCTCGACCACGTCATGCAGCACCGCGACGATGCGCTCTTCTAGCGTATTCACCCGCAGCATGACCTTCAGCGGATGCAGGATGTAAGGCGCGCCGCCCTTGTCCACCTGCCCCTCATGTGCCGCCGCGGCGATGGCAATGGCGCGTTCCAGTGATTGGGTCATGGGATTCTCCTCGGGTTAAACGCCGTAACGGCTGCTGAAATGAATGTTGCGCCTGAACCAGCCTGCAATCGCTTGTCACCGCCCCATAGACTTGGCGTTCTCAGCGTGGCGTCCGAGAATCATCGACACCAGCGTCGTCTGATCGACGCCCGGATGACCGTTCACCAGTTCAGCGACCCAGCCACAACCGGACTTCTGCAAGTGCTGACGCCACTCACCCGGCCAGGCCTCAAGCGCCGACACCGCCAACCACACCGCCCCGCCCTGCTCGCAATGACCGCCACCGATGGACTGTTCGAAACAAAAAGGCGTATCCGGTCGGGAAAGGTCGAGGTGAAAGAGGTAAATATCCTGGGTTTTGTGCTGTGGCGTGGGGGCGTTGTTGCGGCTGCCAATTTCGATCATGGGTGCGTTCCATCCTTGAATTCCCGCTGGCGTTCAGTCTACGACGGTGGCGGTGCTGGACGGAAGCAAGCGTCACTCACCGCCGAAAATCCCGCGCCTGAACGTTCGATGAAGGCACAGCGAGGATTTTGAAGTCCGAAAATCTCGTAGGAAATAACCGATTGTGGCGAGGGAGCTTGCTCCCGCTGGGCTGCGAAGCAGCCCCAAACCCTGCTAGCCCATTTCCTCAGACACACCGCAACGCCCGGTTTTGCGGCGGCTGCGCCACCGAACGGGGGCAAGCCCCCTCGCCACAGTGAGCGCGTGTGGTCCTACAGCCCGGTTGCGGCTACCGAAATCGCTGCCTAGAGTGGGTCTGTCGCTGAGCGAATTCAGCGATAGGGTTTCGCAGCCCTGACGATACGTGTAGTAACCTTGCACCCCATAACCAGCAACGGCCGCACAAACGCGCCCGTACTCCGTTTTATGGTGGCTGTGTGTGGGAGACCTTCTGGTCTGCCGGGTTCCTCGTATCCTCGGTCTGCGAACCCGCACATAGCTACCACCCTTTCGATTCGCAGCGAACGGCAGTAGCTCTTCTAACAGATACGAGGAAGATTTACTTATGAGTACGAACAACCCGCTCCGCCACTACACCCCCATGTCCCACTTCGCCACCGACCACCCCGTCCTCCTCATCGACGCCGACGCCCCACTGCGCGAACTCCACAACTGCCTCAGCGAACGTCTCAACGCCGTCCTCAAATACCTCAACCTCATGGCCTGCACCAGCCTGCCGGACTACGCCGAGCACGATATCAACACCGTTACCAACATCGCCCGGATCATGGTTCAGGATGTGAGTGATGTGTTTCGGGTGATTGAGCAGCGTGGGTTTGATAATGAAAGGGAGTAACTGATTTTTCAGTTATAAAAAACCCACTCCACTGTGGGTTTTTGCTTTCATTAAAAAACCTCTAGAGACAGCTCTCAAATAACTCAAACAAATACCAATTGAATTTGGACGCGGTAGTGGCTGTAGGCTATGGTCTTTGGGCACGCAACTGGTACGGCGCCTTAAAGAGCCCATCAGAATGGGCCTGAAAGATGACTTAAGGAGTTTGAAAATACATGGGCACCAGTCACGATCCAATACGACATCTGAAATATTTGAGACACTCCCTATCGCAGGACAATGAAGCTATAGGTTTCTTCGTAGCTGCTGGCTGCCCGCTTTCTATTTCACTTCCTGAATCAGACTGGCCATTAATACCAGACGTTATGGGGTTAACAAAGTGTATAAACGAACGCCTCAAAGATACCCCAGAATACAACACTCTACTTTCCGAGCTAGCTAAAGCAACAAGAATTCAGCACAAAAACATAGAACACATACTAAGCTTCGTCCGAAGCTTATATTTAGTTTCGGAAGGAGGGGACGTCAGAGGTTTAAATGAGCAACAACTTTCTCAATTAGAAAAGACTATCTGCGAAGAAATTGCAAAAAAAATCGACGTAGAATTACCACCTCTCGACACTCCCTACCATCGACTTTGCAACTGGATAAACTCAATTGATAGGAAATCGGCAGTAGAAATATTTACAACAAACTATGACCTTCTCTTAGAGCAGGCACTGGAAAGTACCCAGATGCCATACTTTGACGGCTTTGTGGGTTCTAGAAAATCTTTTTTTGACTTGCGAGCAGTTGAAGAAAATTTAATCCCTAACCATTGGACAAGGTTATGGAAGATTCATGGATCAATAAACTGGTATTTCGAAGACGAAGGTTCAAAAAAAAGAGTTCATCGATCTTCTGAAACGAAAGACCGCGTTTCGCACTTAATATACCCGTCCCACCTTAAATATGAAGAAAGTCGGAAAATGCCATATTTAGCGTTGATCGACCAGCTTAGTAGATTTATAAGAAAAAAATCTTCTCTACTCATACTTTGCGGTTACTCGTTCAATGACGGACATATAAACGATACAATTCTTAACGCACTTAAAGCAAATCCTACAGCAATGGTTCTAGGATTAATATATGAAAACTACAAGATTTTAGACTCTTCAAATGAGCCTGTCGATCGGTACCCCGAAGCATACTTAATGGCAAAAAACCAACACAACTTAAATATCTGGACATATGACAAAGCAATTATCGGTACGAGCTTAGGCGATTGGAAATATGACTGGCTTAAGGAAACCCCCGACGCAGATCTCATAGAGTTCGTCTATAAAGATGTTCGGAAAGATTTACCAGATCGAGATTTAATAAAGCTTGGAGATTTCTCAATATTCACCTATTTCCTTCAAAAAATCATAGGTACAGCTAAGGCTGCTCGACATGTCTAGTAAAGAAACCTATCTCGGTGATGTTCAGGATGTTGATGGAACAAGCGTAAGCCTTACTCTATCAAAAAAATCAATGACGGGTTTCGTATATATTGATGGCCAAGGCTATCGCGTAGGACAAATAGGCAGTTTTGTACGAATCCCAATTGGTTTTACCTCACTTTTCGGAATCGTCAGTCAAGTTGGTGCAAGTGCGATCCCCAGCAATATTACAGACTTAACAATAACTGGCGATCGCTGGATGAAAATCCAACTAATAGGCGAAGGGCAGCGAGATGGCGTCTTTGAAAGAGGACTGTCGCAGTATCCGACTATTGGAGATCAGGTACACCTTGTATCTGAGAAAGAACTAAAAAACATTTACGGCCAACCTGATCGCCCATATTTCGTAAAAATAGGCCACATTTCAAACGCTGATTCAATACCTGCACTAATTGACGTCAACAAGCTAATCACCAGACATTCCGCAGTTGTTGGGACAACCGGATCTGGAAAATCCACTACAGTAGCGAGCTTAATCAACGCACTATCAGATAAAGATAAATATCCGTCATCACGCATCATCATGTTAGATTTACATGGCGAATATGGTTCAGCGTTAAAAAGCAGAGCGAATATTTACAAGATAAATCCAGACACCTCATCCAAACTAAAGGAGAAAGGCTTATACATTCCATTTTGGGCGTTAAATTTCGATGAGCTTTGCGAAATAAGCTTTGGCAAATTCGACAATGAAAAGGATAGAAATATTGTTCTTGAGCGAGTTCAGAAATACAAGATCGAATCTCTTAAGAAACACCCAAAAAAAGGTGCCAACGCTGACGCATTAAGCGTTGACTCACCGATACCTTTTAGTCTTCATGACTTATGGTATGAACTTTATACAGAAACATTCGGCACCTACTACAAAGGCGCAGGCAAACCTTTAGATTGTATTGCTTATGAAACCAACTCAGACGGCGTAGAACTGAAGGGAGATCCTAAAAACGGAATTGCACCAATATTCAAAAATGTTAAAAATGACGCAGGAGATCCTGAAAAAATAAACTATCTCCCAACGCAACTTAACCTAGGAAAACAGCTACAACTTCTTGGCACTAAATTAAGAATACCCAGGTATGATTTTATTTTTAAACCAGCAGAGTGGAGTTCTCAAAAAGATGGAGAGGTAGGTCGCGACCTAGATGAACTACTAAAAGACTGGATTGGAAGCGACAAGCCGGTCACTATATTAGACCTTTCCGGGGTTCCGGGCGACATTCTTCAAACGACCATAGGGGCAGTCTTAAGAATATTGTATGAGGCATTATTCTGGGCCCGAAACCTGTCACAGGGAGGAAGATATCGACCGCTACTCATAGTAATGGAAGAAGCTCACATCTACCTTAATGACGATTTTAAAGGTATGGCATCAAAAGTAGTTCAGCGTATTGTTAAAGAGGGAAGAAAGTACGGCATAGGCGCAATGATTGTTAGTCAACGACCGTCGGAAATAAATGCAACTATTTTATCTCAATGCGGTACTTTTTTTGCGCTACGACTTTCAAATTCATCCGATAGAAGCCATATATCTTCTGCGCTGTCAGACAACCTTGACGGCTTGACAAACATGCTACCAATACTGAAAACCGGAGAAGCTATAATTTTAGGAGAGGCTGTCAAACTTCCTATGAGAACAGTTATATCTGCGCCACCTAGAAACGCAAGACCAGACAGTCAAGATCCGGTAGTTTATGATGAAGTATCATCAGAAGATTCTCAGAACCCAGGCGGCTGGGGTATTCCAATGGAAGCAAGCCCAAACTACCAAGAGATAAGTGAAACTTGGCGCTCGCAAAACCCAAAAATCGAAAGATTAAAAACCTAAGGGCTATCATGGAAAGAATATCTGTATCATCGAGCAACATCGCCTCTATAGGATACGACTCCGAAAGCATGACCCTCGAAGTCGAATTCAACAATGGCGCTACATACCAATATTTCGATGTTGGTCTGAGGCTTTACGAAGAGCTAATTAATGCAGACTCTGTAGGCGGCTTTCTTGCTGCCCATATTAAGGGGACCTATCGTTTTTCCAAAGTATAGCCAAAGAATGAGCGGATTTATTTCTCTTCTTAGATGAATCCGCCCACTCTAAATCCCTAGCAACAAAGAACAAAGGGGGACAGATTTATTTTTGGATATGCGTCGAGAGTAGCTGCTTACAATTTCGTCTCAAATGCCTCCTTCCAGTCAGTCACAACCAAACGGTCTAAGCTCATCCGATCGAAACTTACTCTCGCCACCAAGCCCCCTTATTTGCTCGGGGGTACCTTCCACGCCTACGCCTGGAGCCACCGTAATGATCCGCATCCTGCTGACCGCTCTCACATTGCTTGCCCTAAGCATCCCGGCCCACGCTCAGATGCCTCCATTCCCCACCTCCTTCCGCACTCAAAACATCCCGCTAGAAGACGTCACCCTCCATGTCCGCATCGGCGGCAAAGGCCCAGCCGTGGTCCTTCTACATGGCTTCGGCGACACCGGCGATATGTGGGCGCCACTCGCCGCCGATCTGGCCCGCGATCACACAGTCGTGGTGCCGGATCTTCGCGGTATGGGCTTGTCGTCGATCCCGGACGGCGGCTACGACAAGAAGACCCAAGCCGCCGACATCCGTGCAGTGTTGGCCGCGCTAGGTATCGAACACTCGGTAGTCATCGGCCATGACATCGGCACCATGGTCGCCTACGCCTACGCCGCGCGTTATCCGCAGCAGACCGATCGCCTGGTGGTGATGGATGCGCCCGTACCGGGCATTCCGCCCTGGAACGAGATTGTCCGCTCACCGATGCTTTGGCACTTCGACTTTGGCGGGCCGGATGCTGAGCGCCTGGTCGCCGGTCGTGAGCGCATCTACCTGGACCGGTTCTGGAACGAGTTCGCGGGCGATCCCAGTAAGGTGGATGAAGAAACCCGTCAGCATTACGCCTCGCTCTATGCCCGCCCAGGCGCCATGCGCGCAGCCTTCGCTCAGTTCCGCAGCATTCGTCAGGATGAGGTGGACAACAAAGCTTCGATGGCGACGCGGCTGACGATGCCAGTGCTGGCCATCGGCGGTGAGAAATCCTTTGGCAGCAATGAAGCGATCGTGATGCGCAATGCGGCGGATAAGGTCACGGATGTGGTGATTCCGGGGACAGGACATTGGCTGATGGAAGAAGCGCCAACGGAGACCATTCGAGCGATTCGGAACTTCATCGCGCAGTGACGGGGGCATCGTTTCTGGACTTCATGCCGACAAATCCTTAGCTTGGCTGATCCGAATACCCGCAGAGACGGACATGCAACAACCCATTCGAAAATTAACTCTAGCGAATATCGATGCCATAACGATGGACTTTCATCGTGAATTGGCAGTTATCGGACAATCGATTAGAGGAAAAACCGGCTTGCCCTTAATGCTTTCGATGAAACGCGATCGCCTGGGTCATGGGCCTTACCCCGGCGTATCGTTATTCGAGGCCGCCAACCGGATCATGTCCGATCTTGTGATTCTTCACGGTGTTGCAGCCCTGCTAAAGGACAAGCATTTTCCCTTTGACGAGTACACCGTCGAGTTTGGAAACGAAAACCACAACGACTTTGACATTTATGCGAGTTCAGCGGGCGCGAGCTTGGCGGGAGAAGCTTTCAACGTTGCACCGTCCTTCTTCCAAGGCAAAAAGAGTACGGCGTTGAAAAAGTTGCGCGCCAAAGCGACCGAGGCAACTTATCGAGTCATCCTGTTCAATGCCGAGGCGACACGGAAGGGTTACATCGGGCGCGGTAAGGATGACATTTATTATGTCGTCGTCGATATCTCATCACGGACCGTCGCCGTTTCGCCCAAACCTACTTGGAACGTTTCGGTGTAACGGTTATGGGGCCATCTTTCAGTTACATAAGTCCGTCCATTTCCTTTCAGGAACAGAGCCTTTCGAGGCGGCTCCAGCCGTGATACGCCTCCTTTCTGCGGATGAGAGCCTGGCAAATGAGTAAAGAAGCAAAATTTTCACGGCGAGTTTTATGGGCAGAATTTTTTAGCGCTGCTTTGTTGTGCGCCATAGCAATCCTGCTATCGGAGCTGGCGTTTGATCCACTGTATGGGTTTGGGCCACACGAAGCCGGTCATCTTGTAGGTTATGCAGGATTAGTGATTGGAATGATTTGCTTCATCCAGGCGGCTGTAACCGTTCAAGCGCATCGCCGTTGGACTCAACTAATTGCGGCCTCAGTTGCGACGTTCGCTGCAATTTGGCTTGGCAACTTCTGCGGAAAAATCCCTGCCGATATCGCCAGGTTACTGTCGGTGGTGTTGGTGATCTCCCTGGGGGCGTCGATTTTTTTTCGGGAATTTGCTCCACGGAGTTGCACGGCGCTGGCCTCTGCTGTGTGCCGCAGCTTCATGCCTGATGTTTTCAGGATATTGGGAGCTGTTCCTACAGCCGTTTGTCGCAGTCTACGATAGCGGCCGACGCGGTTGGATTCAGTGGCCTCAGGTTGTGTCCGACGCCATAGGGATTTGCATTGGATTGATCATCGCCAAACGCAACCGCAAGGTTACCAACAGCGCAGCATTCGTCAGGAGTGGGCAAAAAGGCTTCGATGGCGACGCGGTTGACGATGCCAGTGCTGGCCATCGGCGGTGAGAAATCCTTTGGCAGCAATGAAGCGATCGTGATGCGCAATGCGGCGGACAAGGTCACGGAAGTGGTGATTCCGGGGGCGGGACATTGGCTGATGGAAGAAGCACCAACGCAGACTATTCGAGCGATTCGCGACTTCATCGCGCAGTGATGGGGATGTCTAGCAAGGCCCTGTCTCCAGGGCCTCCCAGACAACAATGATCAGTAAACCTGCACCCGCCACAACTCCCGCGAAGACGATGCCGCAGACATCGGAAACCGCCCATGCAGCGTCCGATAGTTGTCGATCAACACCAGATCCCCCTCACTCCATTGATGAGCAATCAGACACTCCGGGTCATAAACCAGCGCGTTGACCTGTTCAAGAAGTGCCTGCTGACTCAACTCATCATGATCCTCGACTCTCTGGCTCAGGGTCTGCAGTGTCGAGTCGGTGCCCTCTTGGTAACGCAGGATGAGTTCGCCGCTGCGGGGGTGATGATCCACCAGGCTGTACATGCGCGGGGAGCCACCGAAGTAGGTCATTTTGGTGTAGTAGGTGATGTTCACGCCCTGCCATTGTCGGGCGACTCGCTGGCCGACTTTGCGCAGCACGTTTCGGCTGTCGACGATGGTGGTCTGGCCCTCTCCCGGCTGCGGCGCGGTCTTGCAATACAGCATGAATTTGCTGGCGCAGAATTTCGGGTTGCGCTGCACCTGTGCGTCGCTGTCGGGCAGCATGTTCAGGTCCCAGTGCAACGGCGTTTTCTCCAGCGAGTGCACCACGCCTTGGGGTTTGTCCGCAGGTTTGACCACGTGCACGGCGCCGAAGGCCCATTCGTACAGCGTGCCGAAGCGTTCGCAGCTGCGCGCAAAACTGTCCTGATCATCGAAGCGGCAGCCCTTGAGGCAGACGAAACCGAAGGTTTCCACCAGTGCTTCCAGCAGGCCCGTGGACAGTCGTTCGAACCCCAGCCCCAACGGGTCTCGCACCACCAGGCCAAACAGCGGCAGTTTTTGCAGTTGGTATTCGAAGCCTTGGGCCTGCGGGTTTTCTGTTTGGTGGTAGAGCCATGGCCGCCCCTCAAAGGTGACCAGCACATGATGGTCGAGGTCGACCTGGGCGCGGGCGCGAAGGGTTTGGCTGCCATCGAGGTTGCGCACCGGCACGGCATGCCAGGGGCTGTCGACACGGGTCAGCCCTTCGGCCAGACCGAAGGTGAATTTGGGCCCGGCATTGCTGTATTGATGGACCGACAAGCGAATGTCATCGCCGAAGAAACGATCCACTGCCGCATTCAATGCCTGCCCGCGAAACATCATTTGGTAGGCTTTGAAGTTGATTTGCTGCAGGTACTCATCCTCGCTCTGCCCGTCTTCACGGCACAGACGCAGGTCGTTGTAGAGGTGACTGCAGAGGTGGTCATGGGCCTGGCTGAGGGATTCATCGTGCCGGCTCTGCTCGATCAGATCCCCAAGGTTTTTCCAGGGCAGACGGGCCTGTTTGATCAGGCTGGCGCGAACCGACTCGGCACTTTGGGCCTGAGGGAACAGGTCTTCCATGCTGACCCACTGAATCGTGTGGGTGGTGCACAGGTCACGCAACGCCCGGTTGTAGGTCTGGCGAACGTCATCGGCCACGCCGACGATGTCGTTGAAGGTCGTTCCGTCACTGAGGATCGACACCACACAACCCGGGGCGTGCAGCGCGGCGATGGCCTGGCCGAGTTGGTCGAGGCGTTCGATGGCGATGACCTCGCCGTAGTCTGGCAGCACGCCGAAAGTCTGGTCAGTGGCGTTTGGCGACTTGCAGGGAAAACCTGGCAGTACCAGACGCACCGGCAGGGCCTTATCGAAGCAATGCCCCAAGCGTTGCGCAAGATGCGCTCTGCCTTGTGTGTCGAAACAATCATCCGTGCCTTTGAGCAGATAACCCGCGAGCAAATCGCTGACGGCAGCGATCCAGGCGTCTCTATGTTCCATAGAACAATTTCCTTGAGAGTGTGTTTATCAATACGTTTGAACGGTGTCGCCATGCTCGGTGAACGCATGCGCTGTAGCGCGCACTTGCTGCAGAATGCGCAGCAATCCGGCCGGCTGTTCGCAGCAGAAGTTCGGGGCCAGGGCCTGCAAGTCAGGTGTCAGGCCATAGCCCCAGGTGACCGCCGCCGAGTACATGCCGGCAGCACGGGCGGTCTTCAAATCGATCTCGGTGTCACCGACGAACAAACAGCGTTGCGGATCAACCGATAATCGCCGGGCAGCTTCCCATGCCACCTCCGGTTGAGGTTTGAGCGCCCTGCCCGCGCGGTGCCCCAGAATCGCCCCGAAGGTATTCCGTGGAAGCAGCGCATCGGCTACTTGCAGGGCCATTTCATCAGCCTTGTTGGTGACGATAGCCAGCGGCACTTGCAACTGGCGACAACCTTCGAGCAAGGCAAGCACACCGCTGAAGGGCCGGGAAAATTGAATCAGGTTGTTTTGATACAGCGCTACATAACGCTGGTGCATCGCGGCCGCGTCGGCAATGCCAAACCCCGTGGCGACCTGCTCGATCATCGCGGTGACTCCGCCACCGATATAACCCTGCACTGTTTGCGCGGTCTGCGCCGGACAACCGTGTTCGAGCAACACCTGGTTCAGGCACCAGGTGATGTCAGGCAAGGTGTCGACCAGGGTCCCGTCCAAATCGAAGAGTACGGCTTCGACCGGCAACCGAGACGCCATCATTGAGCACTGGCGTAGTGACAAGGACGCCCCTTGCGGAACACCAAGCGATGGTAGCGTTCATCGACATTGCTGCGTTTTTCGAGGGTGACCACACCCCGTCGCTTGATAGCCACCGAATGCCAGGGCGTGCGCCACAGGTCACTGGTTGGCACCAACCGGATACCGATTTTCGTCGACACCGCCAGCTGCGGGTGAATCGACAGGCGCAGGCAATGCGGGTAGCGCGCCTGCAACAGCGCACTCCAGGCTTCACTGCGCTGGATCACCCGCTGCGAGGCCGGTTTGGCAATTTTCTTCACCGCATTAAGGCTCATGCCGGCGAACACCTTGAGCCCCGAGTAATCCTCGGACAGGAAGCGATGGATACCGCAGTACATCAACATCATGTGCGGATCATCCTTGAAACGTTGCTGCAACAAGACCAGTGACTGGCCGTGCTCGATCATCATCTCTTCGCGCATGGCGTCCAGACAATCAAGCGGAGGATAGGCATCCCGCAGATCGAAATGAGCGAACGTGCCGGGATAGTGCTGTTCGGCGTAGTCCTGGATAGCGTCGGTGTAGGCTTTGACATCTGCATCGGGAACATGCACCAGATCAGAGAACACATAGCCATCGGAGCAGATATGAATCAGTGCCCCCGGTGCGTAGATCTGCTGGATCTCATTGCACAGGCGATGCAACTCGTCGATGGCGTGATGTTCGGCAAGGTCAGGCAGATGGCTGAGGGTTTTCTTGCGGCTGGGCGATTTGCCGGGAAAGGCTGGCAAGACCATTTCGATCTGGCGACCGCTTTCAACCGCTTGCATGACCTTCGCCAGATGGGGTTCCAGCACCTGCAACGAAAGCTCGTGATCCTGCCCCGGGGCAAGGCTACGACGTCGAAACAGGCATTCGAGAATTTGCTGGGCAATGTTCATGTGCGCGATGTGCCGATGCTCATGCACCTGCTGACCGCACACCTGTTGAGCACCGGTGTTTGAACCCTGCATAGACAATCCCTGTGTGGTGAATAACGGCCATTTTTGGTCGTCAGCAGATATTCCTTACCTGCGGGCGGCTAAATTCCTACAAGTCGTTACGACTGTCAATCGTGGCAATCAGGAATATAGCGGGCTGCGCGAGCCCCTCTGGTCTGCCGTCGGTGAAGCTATCAACCAATGCCAAGCCTACAAAAGCGCTTTCACCATAGGCACACAAGCCAGCTGAAGCCCGGAAGGCGAATGGTAAATAGCTGGTTCGTGACCAACGAAACCGCAGCGCCGGTAAAAGTCTGCGGCGTTTAAAGTAGCGTCCAGATTGACTTCCCTCAGCCCCAAATCCCGCGCCAGGCATTCAAGATAGTCCAAGACCCTCAAGCCAATGCCACGTTGCATAAACCTCGGGAGCACAAAGATTGCGCCGATTTCACTCTTCTCCAGATCAAGCATTCCTGTCGCCACCGGCTCACCCTGAATACAGCCCAGATAAAAGTGTTTGTTCATCAGGTCGCTATACCCGTCCTTGGCCGCTCCTGCCGTCCACGCCAGCATTTGCTCCGTGGTATAGGCACCGACGCATTGATGCCGTATCGCTTGAAGGCGAATGTCGAACGCCGTTTGGGCGTCGCTGTGCGTGGCGCGTCTAATCTCGAACATTTCATTCTCCATTAGCCATTGGTAGACGGAGAACTAAAAAGCCCCGTCCATTTCTGGCGGGGCCTTGGGTGATTACGTCAAATTCTGTGAACGCATGACCTCATGGCCCGCCAGAGGCGGTCATGGAGGAGCACATCATGTTCATGCGGGGGATGCAGGTCATGGGTCGATAGTGTTTTGGATGATCCGGGTTGTCAATTTTGAGAGGGAAATAAATGTGAGAGTCATCCGGCCGTACTGGACGACGGGAATCAGTCCAGAAGCGCGATCTTCTTCAGTAGCTCGTACAGCCCAACAGGAACCAGCGGCGTATCGCCAGTAATACCATCGAGCGGCAGCCACTTCGCAATAAAGGCAGCACCATCGCTTTCTTGAGCGTTCAAGTGGGGCCGTTCATAGACGCTGGTATCCACGAATTTTGCATCGTAGACCTGCACGATTTCGTGCCCGGGCGTGCCGGCATACGTGAAGATGTTTTCGAGCGTACCGAGCAGGCGAACATCGGTGATGGATAAACCGAGTTCTTCATCGACTTCACGTATTACGGCTTGGGCGCTGGTCTCGCCAAACTCGATTCCGCCACCGATTGGGCGCATGAATGGCTTTTCAGTAACGGGGTCGTACGCTTCGTTGACCAGTATCTTGCCATCGTGATGGAAGATGCAGAGTGCGAGAGGGCGGATGCGGTGTGCGGTCATTAGGTGAAGTCCATTTGCTTTGATCAAACCCTGTAGCAGGTGTGCTTCCATTTGGCATGGGTAGTGGCCGCGGACGCAGCCTTCGGCAGCTGCTACAGGGTAGTGTCCGTTTTGATATCAGAAGTTGGCTGGAGTGTTGGCACTGATGATTTCAGCTTCATCCTGGCCGATATTGCGAAACTTGTGAGGCAGCGTTGTCGGGAAGTAATAGCCGTCGCCAGCGTTGAGCACACTGATCTGCCCATCCACGGTCAGCTCAACCGTGCCCCGGGTAACGAGTCCACACTCCTCCCCTTCAGCATGCACAATGGGTTCTTCACCAGAGCTCGCGCCGGGGGCGTATTGCTCACGCAAAAGCCGCATCTGCCGGCTCGGCACCGAAGCGCCAATCAGCAGCAACCGCAGACCATGACGCCCCAGATCCGGCTGTTCATTGGCGCGGAACACGTATTGGTGCTCGCGGGGCGGTTGGTCGAAGGTGAAGAAGTCCGCCAAAGACATCGGGATGCCTTCGAGCAGTTTTTTAAGGGAACTGACGGAGGGACTGACGCGATTCTGTTCGATCAGGGAGATGGTGGCATTGGTGACGCCGCTACGCCGGGCCAGCTCGCGCTGGGACAGTTTGTAGCTTTCGCGTACTAATTTGAGTCGTGAGCCCGTGTCCATGACAGCCTTATGCGAAGAATACTTAAGGGGTAATGGGGGGTGGGTGGCGGGCGACTGATGGCCGCGGATTACGCCGTTTCCCGTCCCGGAACCGTGGAAGGCGGGTATTAAATCACGTTTGTTGGTGTTGCTCAGCAGGTTCGATAAACGGCTATGAAAAAAGTCGGCGGCCCCCTGATTCCAGTCGGTCAGATGCGGGAATTGTGGGAGCGGGCTTGCTCGCGAAGAGGCCATCACATTCAACATTGATGGCGACTGACCTACCGCTTTCGCGAGCAAGCCCGCTCCCACAGTTGATTGGGTTGTTCAAAAAATTTATGTATGTCACAAAGCCCACTTCCACAGGGTTGCGGTGCCCTGCTATGACTGGCATTGACCGGCGGCACATTTTTGGGATGGCCGCTGGCAAGGTTCTACTTAGATGCCAAACCGGTCCCGCAGCGCGTAATACGCGGCGCCCATGGCGGTGAGCGGGGCCTGGAAGGTGCGGCCGCCGAGCATGGGCATGTGCGGCAGGGAGGCGAAGGCGTCGAAGCGTTCGGCGTCGCCGCGGATCATTTCCGAGATGAGTTTGCCGGCCAGGTGCGAGCAGGTGACGCCGTGACCGCTGTAGCCTTGCATGTAGTAGGCGTTCTTTTCGACGCGGCCGAATTGCGGCATGCGGGACATGGTCAGCAGGAAGTTGCCGGTCCAGCGGTAGTCGATTTTCACGTCCTTGAGTTGCGGGAAAGTCTTGAGGATTTTTGGTTTGATCAGTTGCTCGATGTCGTCCGGCTCGCGGGCGCCGTAGACCACGCCGCCACCGTACAGCAAGCGGTTGTCGGCGGTGAGGCGGTAATAGTCGAGCAGGTAGTTGCAGTCTTCGACGCAGTAGTTGTTGGTGATCAGGCTGCGGGCGACTTTGTCGGACAGCGGCTCGGTGACGACGATTTGCGAACCACAGGGCATGCTTTTGCGCGTGACGCGGTTGTCGAGGTCTTGAGGCAGGTAGGCGTTGCCAGCGATCAACAGGTACTTGGCCCGCACCACGCCTTTGGCGGTGCGTACGGTGATCGGCTCGCCGTAGGTGATTTCCACGGCGGCGGATTGTTCGTAGATTTTGCCGCCCAGGCTGATGATCGCGGCGGCTTCGCCGAGGGCCAGGTTCAGCGGGTGGATGTGGCCGCCCTGCATGTCGAGCAGGCCGCCGACGTAGTTATCGCAACCCACTTCGCGCTTGATGTCAGCCGCGTCGAGCATTCTCAGGTTTTTGTTGCCGTAGCGCTCCCAACTGCGCTTCTGTTCGGCCAGGCCGTTGAGTTGCTTTTTGTTCAGCGCTGCGAAGATGCCGCCGGGGCGGTAGTCGCATTTGATGTCGTACTCTCTGATGCGCGAACGGATGATATCGGCGCCTTCAAAGATCATGCTGCCGAGCACTTCGGCGGTTTTGTCGCCGTAGCGCTCTTCAATCACATCGACGTCGCGGCTGTACGAATTGACCAGTTGACCGCCGTTGCGACCGCTGGCGCCGAAGCCGACTTTGGCGGCTTCCAGTACGGTGACGCTGTAGCCCGCTTCGCTGAGGAACAGCGCCGAGGACAAACCGGTGTAGCCGGCGCCGATCACGCAGACGTCGCATTCCACCAGCTCTTCCAGAATCGGGTAATCGCCGGTCTGATTGCGGGTCGCGGCGTAGTAGCTGTTTACATGCTTTTGCTTAACAGAGTCTTGTTTCATAGGTTTCTCCGATGGCCACAAACGCTTGCCTGCGACCGCCGCTGTAAGGTGTTAGAGCTTGATCCAGGTCGCTTTGAGTTCGGTGTATTTGTCGAACGCGTGCAGCGATTTGTCTCGACCGTTACCCGACTGCTTGAACCCGCCGAACGGCGCGGTCATGTCGCCGCCGTCGTACTGGTTGACCCAGACGCTGCCGGCGCGCAAACCACGAGCGAAGGTGTGGGCTTTGCTGAGGTTGCTGGTCCATACACCGGCCGCCAGACCGAAGATGCTGTCGTTGGCGATCTGCAGCGCTTCTTCAGCGGTGTCGAAGGTGATCAGCGACAGCACCGGGCCGAAGATTTCTTCCCGGGCGATGGTCATGGCGTTGGTCACGCCGTCGAAAATTGCCGGTTCCACGTACAGGCCACCGGTGTCTGCGAGGGTACGATTGCCGCCGGCAATCAGTTGCGCGCCTTGGTCTTTGCCGATCTGGATGTAGCGCAGCACGTTGTCCAGTTGGCGCTGATCGACGACCGCGCCGACGGTGGTTTCAGGATCGAGGGCGTGGCCTGGTTTCCAGGCTTGCAGTGCTTCCACCAACAGCGGAATGAATTGCTCGCGAATCGAACGCTCCACCAGCAGACGCGAGCCAGCGGTACAGACTTCGCCCTGGTTGAAGGCAATCGCGCTGGCCGCCGCCTGAGCGGCGGCGCGCAAGTCCGGCGCATCGGCGAACACCACGTTCGGGCTCTTGCCACCCGCCTCCAGCCAGACGCGTTTCATGTTGCTTTGCCCGGCGTAGATCAGCAGTTGTTTGGCAATCGCGGTGGAGCCGGTGAAGGCCAGCACGTCGACGTCCATGTGCAACGCCAGCGCTTTTCCGACGGTGTGACCGAAGCCTGGCAGGACGTTGAACACGCCTTTGGGGATGCCGGCATCGAGGGCCAACTGTGCGATGCGAATCGCCGTCAGCGGTGACTTTTCCGAAGGCTTGAGAATGAACGAATTGCCTGCCGCCAGGGCCGGGGCGAACTTCCAGCTGGCCATGATCAGCGGGAAATTCCACGGCACGATGGCGGCGACCACGCCTGTCGGCTCGCGGGTGATCAGGCCGAGTTGGTCGTGCGGTGTGGCGGCGACTTCGTCGTAGATTTTGTCGATGGCTTCGGCGCTCCAGCGGATCGCGTTGGCGGTCGCCGGGATGTCGATGGCCATGGAATCGCTGATCGGTTTGCCCATATCCAGGGTTTCGAGCAGCGCCAGTTCTTCCTGGTTGGCCAGTATCAAGTCCGCGAAGCGAATCAAAATGCGCTTGCGTTCTGCGGGTGCCAACCGCGCCCAGATGCCGGATTCGAATGTGCGGCGTGCGACCTGCACGGCGGCATTGGCGTCGGCTTCGTCGGTGCTGGCGATGTTCGCCAGGAAGCGGCCGTCGACCGGGCTAATGCATTCAAACGTGTCGCCGCTGAGTGCCGGGCAGTATTGGCCGTCGATGAATGCGCGGCCTTCGAGTGTGAGGGACTGGAAGCGTTGCTCCCAGTCGCTGCGAGTGTTTGTCATGGTTGTGACTCTACGCAGAGGAATAAATAGTCGCCGGACTAAAGCCGACCAATTAACGATCAGAAACCACGGTCCACTGTAGGAGCTGCCGAAGGCTGCGATCTTTTGATCCTGATCTTCGGCGGCTTCATGGATATCAAAACCAAGATCAAAAGATCGCAGCCTTCGGCAGCTCCTACGGGGGCTATTCGCCGTCATCAAAGAGGTGTCCATACCCACATCCTCGATTGACGGGTGTCTGGCCATCAAACCGTATGCAAGTACCAGTTGTACTCAAGGTCGGAGATGGAGTTCTCGAACTCGGCCAGTTCGCTTTCCTTGCATGCCACGAACACGTCGATGTACAGCGGGTCGATGTAGCGCGCCATGACTTCGCTGTCGTCCAGCTCACGCAAAGCATCGCGCAGGTTGTTCGGCAGGCTTTGCTCGTTCTGCTCGTAGCTGTTGCCTTCGACCGGGGCGCCCGGTTCGATTTCGTTGGTCAGGCCGTGGTGAATACCGGCCAGCACCGACGCCATCAACAGGTACGGGTTGGCATCGGCGCCCGCAACGCGGTGTTCGATGCGCACCGCATCCGCCGAACCGGTGGGCACACGTACCGCCACGGTACGGTTGTCGATGCCCCAGCTTGGCGAGTTCGGTACGTAGAACTGCGCGCCAAAACGCCGGTACGAGTTGACGTTCGGGCAGAGGAACGCCATCTGCGCCGGCAGGGTCTCGAGCACACCGCCGATCGCGTGACGCAGTGCGGCGTTCTGCTCGGGATCCTCGCTGGCAAAGATGTTGTTGCCTTCTTTGTCGAGAATCGAAATGTGCACGTGCAAACCATTGCCCGCCTGGCCCGGATACGGCTTGGCCATGAAGGTGGTGTCCATCTCATGGTCGTAGGCGATGTTCTTCACCAGACGCTTGAGCAACACCGCGTAGTCGCAGGCCTTTATAGGGTCATTGACGTGATGCAGGTTCACTTCGAATTGCGCCGGGGCGCTTTCCTTGACGATCGCGTCCGCAGGGATGCCCTGCTCTTTCGCGCCTTCGAGGATGTCTTGCAGGCAGTCGACATATTCATCCAGATCGTCGATCAGATATACCTGAGTCGAGTGCGGACGTTTGCCGGACACCGGCGAACGTGGCGACTGCGGACGACCGTTCACGTTGTCCTGGTCGATCAGATAGAACTCGAGTTCGAAGGCTGCGCAAATGGTCAGGCCCATGTCATCGAACTTGCTCACTACCTGACGCAACACTTCGCGCGGGTCAGCGAAGAACGGCTGGCCTTCGAGTTCGTGCATGGTCATTAACAGCTGCGCGGTCGGGCGCTTCTGCCAGGGTTCGATGCTCAAGGTATTGGGGATGGGGAAGCAGATTCGATCCGAGTCGCCGATGTCCAGACCCAGGCCGGTGCTTTCCACCGTAGAACCGTTGATGTCCAGCGCAAACAGCGACGCCGGAAGGTTAATGCCTTTTTCGTAAACCTTATGAAGACTGGTGCGCTCGATGCGCTTGCCGCGCACCACACCGTTCATATCCGCAATCAGAAGGTCGACGTACAAAACCTCAGGATATTTCTTAAGGAATGCGTTTGCTTCGTTGAGTTGAACGGCACGCAGAGGGACCGACATGATGCACCTACTAGCTGTTAATTATTATGTTCACTACCCTTTCACGAGCCCAGTCAATCCGAAAGGCAAAGTGAAGTCAATAGCGAACACCTGGCCTTTCAACCTTTATTTTCTGGCCTTTTTTGGGCGCGAGAGTGCCAGATCAGTCTTGCACACCGCGTAAATCCTGAAGATCGGATGCGCGGCGTTTAGAATTTTTTACATGAGAGTTGTTAATTAAAATCAACAAGGCTAAGCTCCGGAAAAGCTCGTTCAAGTGTGAAACTTCGAGGTGATAAAAATGGCATTCAAGCCATTGATCGGCGTTACTGCGTGCATCAAACAGATTGGCCCGCACCCCTACCATGTCAGCGGCGACAAGTACTTGCGTGCTGTCAGCGTCGCGGCTTTGGGGTTGCCCGTGGTCATTCCTTCTCTAGGCGATCTGACCGAAATCGATGACCTGCTCGCGCAGCTCGACGGTCTGTTGCTGACCGGCTCGCCGTCGAATGTGGAACCCTTCCACTATCAAGGCCCGGCCAGTGCCCCCGGCACGGATCACGATCCGCAACGGGACGCCACCACCCTGCCCTTATTGCGTGCAGCCATCGCCGCCGGTGTTCCGGTGCTCGGCATCTGCCGCGGCTTTCAGGAAATGAACGTGGCGTTCGGCGGCAGCCTGCATCAGAAGGTGCATGAACTGCCAGGCTACCTCGATCACCGGGAAGCGGATCACCCAGACCTGGCCGTGCAGTACGCACCGGCCCATGCGGTGAGTGTGCAACCGGGCGGTGTGTTCGAAGCGCTGGATTTGCCGCAGGTGTTCCAGGTGAACTCGATTCACAGCCAGGGCATCGACCGACTCGCTCCCGGCCTGCGCGCCGAGGCAATCGCGCCGGATGGTTTGATCGAGGCGATTTCCGTCGAGCACAGCAAGGCCTTCGCTGTCGGTGTGCAATGGCACCCGGAATGGCAGGTGCTTTCGAATCCTCCCTATTTGAGTATTTTCCAGGCGTTTGGCGACGCGTGTCGGCAACGGGCCGCGCTGCGTAATACGCGCTGACTACAAAAAGCATTCAACGATTTAACTGCCCTCGTGAGTCTGGCGGGCGTGTCTTTGCGCGCCGGTCGCTCACGTAATAGATGAACCGCAATAACAACAAGTACGACCAGGCAGCCAGGATGGCGGTGCCGAATAAGCCCGACTGGTACGGGCCAGTGATTCAAATGCAAATCCCTGTGGGAGCGGGCTTGCTCGCGAAGAGGGAGTGTCAGTCGACATCAATGTTGCCTGATACACAGCCTTCGCGAGCAAGCCCGCTCCCACAGGGGATCATCGCGGAATTGACTGGCATCGTCCGGCCCGGGCTTGCAATCCACTCTTAAGTCAGGCCGTGTTGGCCCGACGACTAAAACCTGTTGGGAGTTTCATATGGCAAACGCCTCCAGCATCTACAGGAAGGCTCTTGAAGGTCACCAGGCACCGAAAAAGGTGTTGGTGAAAGTCGACCGCGTCACCAAGAAATTCGACGAAACCACCGCTGTGGACGATGTATCCCTGGAGATCCATCAAGGCGAAATCTTCGCCCTGCTCGGCGGTTCCGGCTCGGGTAAATCGACGCTGCTGCGCATGCTCGCCGGCTTCGAGCGCCCAACCGAAGGGCGGATTCTGCTCGACGGTGTCGACATCACCGACATGCCGCCGTACGAACGGCCGATCAACATGATGTTCCAGTCCTACGCGCTGTTCCCGCACATGACGGTGGCGCAGAACATCGCCTTCGGCCTCAAGCAGGACCGTTTGCCCGCCAGCGAAATCGACGCCCGTGTCGAAGAGATGTTGCGGTTGGTGCACATGACCCAGTACGCCAGACGCAAGCCGCATCAGTTGTCTGGCGGCCAACGTCAACGTGTGGCGTTGGCCCGCTCTCTGGCCAAGCGACCGAAGCTGTTGTTGCTCGACGAACCGATGGGTGCGCTGGATAAAAAGCTGCGTTCGCAGATGCAACTGGAGCTGGTGGAAATCATCGAGCGCGTCGGCGTGACCTGCGTGATGGTCACCCACGACCAGGAAGAAGCCATGACCATGGCCGAACGCATCGCGATCATGCACCTGGGCTGGATCGCCCAGATCGGCAGCCCGGTCGACATTTACGAAGCACCGGTCAGCCGCATGGTCTGCGAATTCATCGGCAACGTGAATGCCTTCGACGGCACGGTGGTCGAGGATCTGGAAGGTCACGCGATCATTCACAGCCCGGATCTGCAACAGAAGATTTACGTCGGCCACGGCGTGAGCACGTCGGTGCAGGACAAATCGGTCACCTACGCCATCCGCCCGGAAAAAATGCTAGTCAGCACCCTCAAGCCCGAGACCCGCTATAACTGGTCCGAAGGCAAGGTGCATGACATCGCCTACCTCGGCGGCCACTCGGTGTTCTACGTGGAGCTGCCCGGCGGCAAAATCGTCCAGTCGTTCATGGCCAACGCCGAACGCCGTGGCGCGCGCCCGACCTGGGACGATCAGGTCTACGTGTGGTGGGAAGACGACAGCGGCGTGGTACTGCGCTCATGAGAACCTTCAATCAGCAGTTTCTGCGCCTGGTGCCCAGCGGCCGCAAACTGGTCATCGGCATTCCGTTCCTGTGGCTGTGCCTGTTTTTCCTGTTGCCGTTCTTCCTGGTGATGAAGATCAGCTTCTCGGAAGCGGCCCTGGCCATTCCTCCCTACTCCGAGATTTACACCTTCGCCGAACAGAAGTTTCAGCTGCTGCTGAACATCGGCAACTACTCGCTGCTGACCGAAGATGAGTTGTACATCTCGGCTTACTTCGGCTCGTTGAAGGTCGCGTTTTTAAGCACGTTGATGTGCCTGGTGATCGGCTTCCCGATGGCCTACGCCATTACCAAGACCAACAAGGAAACGCAGAACGTTCTGCTGCTGTTGATCATGATGCCGACCTGGACCGCAATCCTGATTCGCGTCTATGCGTGGATGGGCATTCTCAGCAATAACGGTTTGCTCAATGGGTTCCTGATGTGGACCGGGCTCACGTCGCAGCCGATCGAGATCCTCAACACCAACACCGCGGTGTACATCGGCGTGGTCTATGCCTACTTGCCATTCATGGTGTTGCCGCTGTACGCCAACCTCGTCAAGCACGATCACAGCTTGCTGGAAGCCGCGTCGGACCTGGGTTCGAGCAACTTCAACAACTTCTGGAAAATCACTGTGCCGCTGGCCAAGAACGGGATCATTGCCGGGTGCATGCTGGTGTTCATTCCAGTGGTCGGTGAGTTCGTGATTCCGGAGCTGTTGGGCGGTCCGGAAACCCTGATGATCGGCCGGGTGCTGTGGCAGGAGTTCTTCAACAACCGCGACTGGCCGGTGGCATCTGCCTTGGCGGTGGTGATGCTGGCGATTCTGATTGTGCCGATTCTGCTGTTCAACCGCAGCCAGGCCAAAGAGATGGAGGGACGGGGATGAAACGCTTCGGATTTTCAAAGTTCATGCTGATTTTCGGCCTGTCGTTTATTTACCTGCCGATGCTGATTCTGGTGATCTACTCGTTCAACGCCTCGAAACTGGTGACGGTGTGGGGCGGCTGGTCGGTGAAATGGTACGTCGGCCTGCTCGATAATTCGCAACTGATGGGCTCGGTGGTGCGCTCGCTGGAAATCGCTTGCTACACCGCGATTGCGGCGGTGGCATTGGGCACCCTCGCCGCTTTCGTGCTGACCCGCGTGACGCGTTTCAAGGGTCGCACGCTGTTTGGTGGCTTGGTGACGGCACCGCTGGTGATGCCGGAAGTGATCACCGGTCTGTCGCTGTTGCTGCTGTTCGTGGCCATGGCGCAGATGATCGGCTGGCCGCAGGAGCGTGGCCTCGTCACGATCTGGATCGCGCACACCACGTTCTGCGCGGCCTATGTGGCGGTGGTTGTTTCGGCGCGTTTGCGTGAGCTGGACCTGTCGATCGAAGAGGCAGCCATGGACTTGGGTGCGCGGCCGCTCAAGGTGTTCTTTCTGATCACCATTCCAATGATCGCGCCATCGCTGGCGGCGGGCGGGATGATGTCATTTGCCTTGTCGCTGGATGATCTGGTGTTAGCGAGTTTCGTCTCCGGGCCAGGCTCCACGACCTTGCCGATGGAAGTGTTCTCGGCGGTGCGTCTGGGCGTGAAGCCTGAGATCAATGCCGTGGCGAGTTTGATTCTGTTGGCGGTGTCGTTCGTCACGTTCCTGGTCTGGTACTTCAGCCGTAAGGCAGAAGCCACACGCAAGCGGGCGATCCAGGAAGCCATGGATCAGACGGCCAGTGAGTCATGGCAGCAGCCGAAAAACCAGCGGGTTGAAGCGACGGCTTAGTGCTGTTGAGTTAAATGAAGTGAACATAAAACCTGTGGTGAGCGAGCTTGCTCGCGCTGGGTTGCGAAGCGACCCCAAAACCGGCAACCGAGGTGTATCAGATACATCGCATTCGCTGGTTTTACGACTGCTTCGCAGCCGAACGGGAGCAAGCTCCCTCGCCACAGAAGCTTCCTTGCCTCAGGGTTTGTGTTCACCTGCACCATTGCTTTATGTGATTTGAATAAAAAAGAAAATGGAGTTGTACCGATGAAAATGTTTGGCAGGACTCTGCTGACACTGTCCTTATTGGGCGCAATGGCGACCGGTGCTCAGGCCAATGACAAGGTATTGCGCGTCTACAATTGGTCGGATTACATCGCCCCGGACACGGTCAAGAAGTTCGAAGACGAGACCGGCATCCGCGTGACCTACGATGTGTTCGACAGTAATGAAACCCTTGAGGCACGCTTGCTGGCCGGTAAGTCCGGCTACGACATCGTGGTGCCATCCAACAGTTTCCTGGCCAAGCAGATCAAGGCTGGCGTCTATCAGCCGCTGGATAAGTCCAAGCTGTCGAACTGGAAAAACCTCAACCCGGTGCTGCTGAAAAACGCCTCGGCCAGCGACCCTGACAATGGCCATGCTTTCCCGTACATGTGGGGTTCGATCGGCATCGGTTTCAACCCGGCCAAGGTCAAGGAAGTGCTGGGCACGGATGCGCCGGTGAATTCCTGGGACTTGCTGTTCAAACCGGAAAACGCCGCGAAGCTCAAAGCCTGCGGTATCAGCTTCCTTGATTCACCGACGGAAATGCTCCCGGCTGCCCTGCACTATCTGGGCTACCCGGTGAATTCCCGGGACAAGGCGCAGATCGCTGAAGCCGAAGCGCTGTTCATGAAGATTCGGCCATCGGTGGCTTACTTTCACTCGTCGAAATACATCTCCGACCTGGCCAACGGCAACATCTGCGTCGCCGTCGGTTACTCCGGCGACGTGCTGCAAGCCAAGGCCCGCGCCAAGGAAGCCGGCGACAAGGTGAAGATCGAATACAGCATCCCGAAAGAAGGCGCCGGCAGTTTCTACGACATGGTCGCCATTCCACGGGATGCGGCTAACGTCGACAATGCCTACCTGTTCATGAATTTTCTGATGCGCCCGGACATCATCGCCGAGGTCACCAACAATATCGGCTACAGCAACGCCAACGCAGCGGCCACGCCGCTGGTGGATGAAGCGATTCGCAATGACCCGGGGTCCTATCCGCCGCAAGCGGTGATGGCGACGCTGTATGCGATTCCGGATATGCCGATCGGTATTCAGCGGGTGATGACCCGAGGCTGGACGCGGGTGAAGCTCGGTAAGTGATTCATATACAAACTATCTGAACACCACGGACCCAAATGTGGGAGCGGGCTTGCTCGCGAAGAGGTCATCACATTCAACATCATCGGTGACTGACCCACCGCTTTCGCGAGCAAGCCCGCTCCCACAGGGGTGATGTATCGGATACAAATATTTGAGCACCACTGACCCATTCAGGACCGAGGTGCTCTCTCCTTTTCCGTTCACGCAGCGCCTTACCACCGCTGCACTCCTCTGAAGAAGAACGGCTTCACCTGGCTTCCTCGGTTAAGGTGAATTTCGGGCGCTCTCGGGCGCCTTTTTTTGTGGTTTATGCATAAACCAACGGCCATTCGGCCAGCGCCCGGTAGCGGCCTTTGTGAGATTCGAACAAGGTAAAACGATCCGCACGCAGAAAAAACTCTGGCGGCGTCGCGGATTCGGGGATGGAGGCCCGGTAGTCGCGCATCAGGGTCAGATGCGGGCGAAATTCTCGCCGGATGTCTTCAAAGCCGAATGGCAACATGGCCTGTTCCAGCGCATACACCAACCGCAGCAACTCAGGCTCTGCCTGCGCGGGGGCCAGCAATAGAATGGCGGAGCGACGCCAGACTTCCAGTCGATCAAGCACAACCGTCAACGGCATGCCGGGCATCCGCACATGGGCGGCGGCCTCGCAGACGCCCGCTATCTGTTCCATCTTCACCGTACCGAGAAACAGCAGCGTCAAATGGAAGTTTTCCGCCGGTACCGGGCGCCCGACGTTAAGTCCCAGCGCATTGCGCCATTGAGCGATGGCCCGGCGTTGTTCGGGGGCGCAGTTCAGGGCGAAGAACAGCCGTTTGAACGGCTCACGGGTTTCATCGCTCATGTTCGCACCTCAAGGCTCGGGGACCCTTTGATTTTACAAAGCAATGCCAGGCCGGCAAGCGCATTTCTGGCAGCTGCCGGCAAGCGCGTTATAGTTGAAGCAACCGAATCGACGGGAGGGCGCCATGCGTCAGATCATCAGCAAAGAGCCATGGTGGGCCGCGCCACCGAAACCTGGCCAGGATGAGTTCGAGCTGGAATGGGGCTGGCTGGTTCACTACAACGAAGGCGAGCCGCGCTTCGAATTCATCAAGGAGCGGCCCTCGGACAGCGAGATTCGTAACCGCAAGAGTTGCAGGACCACCCCGACGCCGGAGTGATCCTGCGACCCTGTTCAAGCTTTGACGATCATCTCGAAACCACCAAAAATCGCTCGCTGGCCGTCAAACGGCATTGGATTGACGTCGGGTTGCATCCGCGGATCGCTCATGAGTTTCGCCATGCCGGCATCACGAGTGGCCTTGTCGGGCCAGACGATCCAGGAAAACACCACGGTTTCGTCTTCCTTGAGTTTTACGGCCATGGGAAACGAGGTCACTTTGCCATCGGGCACGTCATCGCCCCAGCATTCAGCGAGGCTCAGGGCGCCGTTTTCCTTGAAAATCTCGGCGGCGGATTGCGCATGTTGCTTGAATTTTTCGCGATTGGCGGTGGGTACTGCAGCGACGAAGCCATCGACGTAAGCCATGATCGTTCTCCTCGGGTTATGGGGTAATCCGCTGGGTAGTCGAATCAGCGTGGCTCCAATCGACAGTGCCTGCCTCCAGACCGACCGACGGCTCGGCGGGCTGTTCGAGGGTGAGGGCCAGGTTGCCCTCGATTTGCCTGGCCATGTACAGCGTTCCGGCCATGACGCCGGTGGCGGGGTTACTCACCAGCTTCACCCAGGCTTTGTCGAACGAGTTACCCAGGCTGCTGCGGATCAGCGCTTCACTGTCGGGCCGGTCGTTGGCCTGAATGATCGCGCGCACTCCCGCCACTCCCACGGAAATCAACGCCCCGGCCGCCTTCCCGGCCACTGCCGCCACCGCACTGGCCGCCCCTCGTGGGGCCATTTCGGCTTGTATTCGCTTGCTGGCACGCTTGGCCACCGGCGCCATGCCGGCGTCCGTCGAGGCGATGCCCTTCTCGCCGCCCGCCGTGTGGATCGTGTCGATCAGTGCCAGATAGGCCGGCAATTTGCTCAGTTCGGCATGCACCACCTGATACAGCGAAGCGTCACGGGCAGGCGGCGGGCCCAGTGAAATAGCCGGAATTTTCTGGATGCGACCGTTGAGCTGCGCCATTGGCACGCCATGACGTTTGGAAATAACTTCGAGCTGCTGCCCCATCAATTGCACATAAAACTCTGTCGCCTGGCCGAGGATCGCATCGGGATTGATCTCCACCGCCACCGGTTCCAGCACGCGCCGGTGATATTGCTCCAGCAGATAGGCGGCCAGGCGTTTGGTCGCCGCATCCTGCTCGTCACCGGCATTGATGGCGTACCAGCTGACTTTCATCGACAGCCATTCCTGGGTCCAATAGCTGCTGAACCACGGAATGAAGACTTCTTCGGTTTGCTGATAAACCCGCGTGCGCCAATGCTCCATGGACCCGCGGGCATAAACCCTGGCCTGTTCGGTGGCCTGCTGCGAAGCGGCGACGATCTCCCGGTCCACTTGCTGCCAGGTGCTCTGAGACACCACCACCGGCACCTCGATTACCGGGGCAGGCGTAGGCGTGGCGCATCCCGCCAAGATCACCAATACAGCGACGATCAGCGAACGCAGGTTCAAGATCGCGGAGCCCTACATGTCTCGCCGAACGAAATGTTCGACGCTAAAGAGCGTGCTGATTTGAGTATAGGTCGGGGTCGGGAGCCATCCGTCAGATGGATGGATGGCGCCCTCAAATACCGGGTTGTTCTTGTGGCGAGGGCGCTTGCTCCCGCTGGGGCGCGCAGTGGCCCCGAAAACTTCCGCATCCCCCTAATTGGTACTCAAGATCCGCACCGGGCCTTGGCGATTGAGAACTTCGATCATGACGTTTTCCCCCGAGCGTCGCAGCATCAAGTCCACACATTCAGCACCCACTGCCAAACGCCGCAAGGCGATGGTGTCCAGAAATGCCGGGAGCACCGGTTCGTCGAACAGGATGTTGAGCTTCCTCGGCCTGAAACTCATTCCCAGGCACGATTGAATCATCGACAACGGCGCAGCAGCGGCCCAGGCCTGGGGCATGCAGGCCACTGGATAGAACGTCGGCCCTTGGGTGCGTTGCCGGGCAAAGCCGCAAAACAGTTCGGGCAGGCGCCGCAGATCGATGTAGGTCGAGGCAGCGAACAGCCCTTCGAAAATCCGCGCCGCGTCCCGACGGAAACCGTAGCGGGCGAAGCCGGCGGCGATCAGCGCATTGTCGTGGGGCCAGACGGAGCCGTTGTGATAACTCATTGGGTTATAGCGTGCCTGGGAAGCTGCGACAGTGCGCACGCCCCAGCCGGAAAAGGATGAGCGGTCCATCAGCGTACTGACGACCGCTGCCGCGCGCTCCGGGTAAGCGATGCCCGCAAACAGGGCGTGACCGGCATTGGAGGTACGGATTCGGCAGGGCTTTTTGTGGCCGTCCAGGGCCAATATATAAGTGCCCAGTTCTTCGTCGAAGAAGCGATTATCGAACTCTTCGCGCAAGCGTTGAGCCTTGTATTTCAGGCGTTGAGCCCGGTCCGGATCACCCAGCCGACTGGCTATTCTGGCGGCACCGGTCCAGGCGCCATACACGTAGGCCTGAACTTCGACAATCGCAATCGGGCCCACCGCCATTTGCCCATTGGCATGGAACACCGAATCATGGCTGTCTTTCCAGCCCTGGTTGATCAGCCCCTCGGCGGACTGGCGGCCATACTCGACAAAACCGTCGCCATCGCGATCGCCATATTTCTCGATCCAGGTCAGCGCCGCTTCGATATTCGGCCAGAGCTGACGCACGGTACTCAAATCATTAGTGCGCTCCAGATAGGCAGCGGCCAGCATGACAAACAGCGGCGTGGAATCGATGCTGCCGTAGTAGCGGCGGAACGGCACCTCGCCCAATTCGGCCATTTCTCCCAGTCTTATTTCGTGGAGGATTTTACCGGGCTCGGAATCGGCGTGAGGGTCAATGATGGTTGCCTGATTGGCGGCCAGATGCCCGAGCACGCCTTTGGCAATACCGGGATCGAACCACAGCATTTCCCATGCCGTGATCAGCGCATCTCGTCCGAAAACGGTGCTGAACCATGGAATACCCGCGTAGGGATATAACCCTTCGGGGGTTTTGGTCATGAGCATGTAGAGGTCGGAGACGCTGCGGCTGACCGCCTCGTTGAACACTTCATGAGAGGTTCCCACCGAGGCCGCCCGTGAAGAGAATGTGCGTAACTCGCGCCGGGAATCGCGCAATGAAATAAAGAACCCGTGGCGCACCGTAAACGGCGGGTTTTGCACACCGCAATTGATGTCCATGAACAGTGACTGACTTTCCCCCGGGGCCAGCTGAACCTCGAACAACGCCGAATCGCACGTCAGGCTGGCCGGCACCGGGGCGAAGCGCAGTCGGGTCATGCGCCGTTTGTGATCCAGGCCGGTGTAGGAAAGCACCACCTCTTCATCGGTGATCTCTGCCCGGTGCCCCTCTCCGCGTTGCGGGCGCCGGGCACCGCGAACTTCGAACAGGTCTTTGAAGTCGGCTGCAAACTGGATTCTCAGTTTCAGATGCTGCGGGGCGTCGTCGAAATTGCGCAGGGTCAGGCGTTCATAGCACGAGCCCTTCCACAAGAACCGTGAACGGCGCAGATGGATCAAATCGTGGTGGAGGATTTTTTCGCCATGACTGTCGAACAGATCCGGGTTGGTCAGGTCGCAGGTGAGCATCGCGTTGTCATCGCGCAGCGTGGAACTGAGCAACAGCGGCCGCGTGCCGTTAAGCGTCAGGTAGAGCCCGGAAAGGTGGCGGGTATCGGTATGGAAAATCCCTTGCGGGCTATCGTCCGCAAACAGCACATCGCCATTGGGATCGAACACCCCAAAGGTCTCGTTGTTTTTCAGGTTACGCAAACGCAGCTCTTGCAGCGACGCGGTGGCCGGAATATCGAAGGGCGTGGAGGGATGGCCATAGGTGTTGCCCGCCGTCAGATGACGATACAACTCAAGATAATGATTGGTCATGCGCTCGGCCGTGAACCGTTCCTCGAACCTGGCCCTCACCTTGCGCCGGTCCAGCTCGCCCAACCGCCGCACCGCCGCTACCGCTCCGGCGATACCATTGACGATGTAACCGGATACGCCTTCGTCGATCACTTCCGGCACCGAGCCCTGATCAAACGCAATCACTGGCGTGCCGCACGCCATGGCTTCGATCATGACCAGGCCGAACGGCTCGGGCCAGTCGATGGGAAAGATCAAGGCGCGGGCATTGCCCAGCAAGTCTGCCTTTTGCGATTCATCGATCTCGCCGAGAAATTCGACATTTTCCCGGCTGGCGATCATCGGTGCGATGATTTCTTCCCAATACACCTGATCGGCCTTGTCGACCTTGGCGGCGATTTTCAATGGCAGCCCGGCCTTCGAGGCAATCTCGATGGCGCGGTCCGGGCGTTTTTCGGGAGAAATGCGCCCCAGGAACATCAGATAGTCGCCGCGAGGTTCAGGGTTGAAGGCCAGCAAATCGCGCGGAATGCCATGGTAGACATTACCCACCCAATTGACGTCGCCCTTCACCGGACTGCGCTGCGCCTTGGAAATCGAAACCAGCGGCACTTCGGGAAAGCGAGGGTAAAAGGACTGGTAATCGCCAATATCCAGACGCCCGTGAAGCGTGGTCACACTGCGCCCGGCCAAATGCCGAATCAGGGGAAAATGGTAGATATCGACATGAAAGTGCATCACGTCGAATTGATCCGCCTGACGCAGCACTTGATCGAGCATCAGAATGTGATGAGGCGCTCCGTCCTTGACGCTTGGATCGAACCGCAGGGCCCGATGTGCGCCTGACTCCAGGCGTGCCGAGGTTTGCGAATCGCCGCTGGCAAAGAGCGTGACATCGTGGCCTTGGCGTACCAACTCTTCGGTCAGGTAAGACACAATCCGCTCAGTGCCACCGTACAAACGGGGCGGACAACGTTCGGTGAGCGGCGCGATCTGAGCAATCCTCATAGAGAAGCCCTCCGTCATTCGGTCGAAGAATTAAGGCCTCCAGCGCTTAATGCCCGCCAGTTAAGCGAGATCCCCTGTGGGAGCGGGCTTGCTCGCGAAGACGGAGTTACAGTCAACATTGATGTCGCCTGACACACCGCATTCGCGAGCAAGCCCGCTCCCACAGGTTGTGCGGTTTAACTGACTGGCATTGCCTCCAGTGCTTTTACTTCTCACACAATCAGGTCTGGTGACCTTATCCTCGATTGACGGTGCGCCTGCTGCAACAGTTCCATCCGGTGATACACCCCGGGGCTCACCGGTCGCCGCTCTCCAGACTTCTGAGCAACTGACCCAGGCCGTCGGCAAAACAGGTCGGCTCAGCGAACCGAAAACGTTCGAGCAAACGCTGGTTGTTGGCCCGGGAATGGCGGATATCGCCGGAGCGCGGTGCCGCGTAATTCACCGCCAGAGGCCGACCCAGCAGCGTGCTCAACGTGGCCGCCAGCTCATTGATGCTGGTGGAACGGTTGAAACCGACATTGACCGGTTCACCGCTCGGCTCCGATTCTTTCACTGCCTGTACCAGCACCTTTACAAGGTCCTCCACGTAGACGAAATCCCGGGTCTGTTCACCGTCCCCATAGACCGTGACGGGCAGTTGTTTTTTGGCTCTTTCGCTGAAGATACTGATGACCCCGGAGTACGGCGATGAAGGGTCCTGGCGCGGTCCGTAAATGTTGAAGAAGCGCAGAATCACCGGTTCCAGACCATGCTGGCGGCGGTAAAAATCGAGGAAATGTTCACTGGCCAGTTTGTCCGCAGCGTAGGGCGTCAACGGAGCTTTGGGTGTGTCTTCAGTGATGGCCGTGCCCTCGCCGTTGTTGCCATAGATGGCGGCGCTGGAGGCGAACACCACCCGTCTCAGGCCGGCCTGGCGCATGGCTTCGCAGATATTCAGCGTTCCGATGAAGTTGCTTTGGTGGGTGGCGACCGGGTCTTCCACCGAGGCCTGAACCGAGGCGACCGCGGCCAGATGCACCACCGCACTGCAATCCTTCAGGGCGCGCGCCACTGTCGGCGCGTCAGCGACATCCCCGACGATCAGGCTCAAATGCGCCCGATCCACCGGCAGATTCGCCAGTTTGCCGGTTGAAAGATCATCCAGTACCCGTACGCCATAGCCGTTTTCAAGCAAGGCCTCGACCAGGTGCGAACCAATGAAGCCCGCGCCACCCGTCACAAGAATTCGATCAGCAGACATGGCAAATTCACTCTGGAGTAGTTGTTGTAGGTCGATCCATCGCAACGAATTCCTCGACTCTTTCCATGAGCTCCCGGCCGGCGCTGAACATCTCTTGCCAGTCCGTGGGGAAGCGAACATTCAACGGCAGTTGATCGATTCGCCAGCGCGACGGCAGCGGGTCATCGAACCGGGCGGCGACCTGCAAGCCCATTTCACTGGCGGCAAACGGGCCTCGCAGCACCGTCGGCGTGCGCCCGGCGCTGTCGACTGCCTGAACCACATGCGCCGCCAGCCACTGGCCATCCGGCATGCGCACGCGCAGCGGCTGACCGATTGCGGCGTAACTGATATTGAGCGGTTCCAGATAAATCCATAGCAGCGGGTCTTCCAACCGTTCCAGGCGCATCAACAGCGTACCGGCGCCGACGTTTTCACCCGGCGTCACCAGCACTTCGGCGATCCGGCCACTCTGCCCCGCCTTGATGGATAACGCGGCGAGGCGCGTCTTCAACCATTGCTGCTCGGCGTTCTGCTGAATGATCTCGCGCTCAACGCCCTGGGAGGGCTGACGTGCCAGTTGTTCGCGGCGTTCGAAGGCCAACAGGTCTGCTCGAAACCCGTCGAGCTCCGACTGCGCCGCCAACACTTCGCCGCGAGCGGCCGCGCCTTGGTCGACCAGGTACTCCAATTCCCTGATTTTTTGTTCGGCCCTGCCGATGCGGGTCTTGAGCAATTGACGCTCGCGGCCGCCCAGTTGGGCTGTCCCTTTACCCGGGCCCGTCGCCTTGGTCGGCATGGCGGCCAGTTGCGCCAATCGGGCCCGCCATTCCGGGTTGTCCAGGGTGACCAGCATCTGATCGGCCTGGACTTGCTCACCGGCCTTGGCAAACAGCTGATCGACCCGACCGGCATCACGCGCGCGCACCTCGTAAATCGGCAGGCGCAATTGCGCCGGTGCGTCGATCATCAGCATGCTGTACGCCAGTTTCCCACCGAGCCAGATCAGTGGGCTGGCGACCAGCAACAGAATCAAATACCAGCGGGCGCGAAAGGCCATGCGCTTGCCCGGTGCGTACAGCACGCTCAAGCCCTGTTCCTGGGTGGGGTTCAATTCTTTGCGGCTATCGAAACGAATTTTCATGACGGCTCACCGTTTTGGGAAGTCTCGCCAGGCCTGCCAGTCAATACCGGCAACCCCCCGCGGTTGCAATTGTTCGCGCCAGGCGCTGGCCTGATGTTTCAACTGTTCAGTCGATGCGCCCGCCCAGCTTTCCGTGGCGGGCAATTCGGGTTCTGTGCTTTGGGCCAGACGAAACTGCAGCGCCGGCCAGCGCTGGGCGATCTGCTCCGTCATGCGTGCGCTGTTTTTCGGGTTGCGGGTGTAGATCATCAGGCTGACCTGACGCACACCCGCCTCGGGAAGCGCACACGGCACACAGGTTTGCCCGGGTTTCGGTTCCGCGAACCAGCGATGATGGCTGGAGATTTCCACGGGCCATGGGCTCTCGCTGGACGCCATGCGTAACGTGTCGAGCCAGTTTTTCAGGCGTTGATCCGGGACGGGCATGCCCAGTTGTTCGACCTCAAGGTCCAGATGCAGGCTGCTGAACGCTAGCCCTTTCAACTTCTTCAATAAGTCCCTGAGCTGGTGGCGATCCGACGGTTCGATCCAGCTCGAATCGCCGAGCAACAGACTCACTTGCAGATCTTCTCGGGCCGCGTCCTGAAGCAGTTGCTCCAGCCGTCGACGGGTGGTGACCAGGTCATTGACCTGCGAACCCTTGAGGCCGAGGTAAATCTTGTCCATCCCGGCCTTGCGCAACGCCTGAAGCTCCGCCTCACGCCGATCAGGGTCGAGCAACGCTTCGCTGTCCCAGACGTAACTGGCCTGGGACCATTTCCCCGGGTTTGTCCCCGCCCCTGCTTTCGGCGCGGCCGCTGACGTAGACGCCAGCAGGAAACGTGGTTGCGCCAGTTCAAATGCGGCTGAGGCGGAATCAGGTGCCGCAAGGGACGTCGCCGCCACCGAGGGCAGCAGCGGCGTCCATTCCTGATGCTCAGTGCCCATTAACGCGGAAAAGCGCGGATTATCATCGGTGAACAGGTTCAAATCGGCCTGACGCAACCAGGCGGTGTGCCAGGCTGCAATCCGGTCGAAACCGGCCTGAAAATAGAGGCGCTGGGTGGTCAGCGAAGTGTCCAGGTTATTGCTCGAGACGGAACGTTTTCGCTCTTCGTCGAGGGCCCTTTCGGCGATTTGCGATTGCTGGGTCCGTTGATTGATGGTCGCCAATGCGCTGCTCTGCGCGCGTAGCGTTTTGCTCAGTTCCAGCGCCAGCGCACGCTGTTCGGCGGTTACCCGCTCGGTCGCCGCCTCGTAGCGTGCTTCGGCGACTTGCCGACGGGCACGCGTGTTGCCGACCAGGTCGAACGGCACGGAAAACACCACACTGGCTTCCAGGCCGCTGCCGGCCTTATCCGAGCCACTGCGGTATTCCTGCGAGCCGGCGAGGATCACGTCGGAATCGATAGAGGAATACCAGGGGTTGTCGCGCTCTCGATCAGCCTGCTCGCGCAGGTTCTGTTTTTCGGTCACCCGTGGGTGTTGATTCATCACGGTCTGCCATTGGGCCAAGGGTTGCGGCCTGAGCGCCAACGGCTCGGCCACGGCTTGCGCGGAGGGCGGGATATCGGTCATGGCGACGCTGGACAAATCCTCGCGGATTTCAGTCTCGACCTGATGCAATGCATGGCAGCGGTCTGCGACCCCCGCCCAGTCACTCATTTGCAACTGGGCTTCGGAGACGCGCATCAGGCCGCTCTGCAACCGCGTGCGAATGGCGTTGTCGGCATTCTGGGCAATCGGGGTCAGCCTGCCGCACAACGCGACCTCCTGTTGCACGCGCCACCAATCGGCGTAAGCGCTGCGCACGGCCAGACGCTGGGCGGCGCGCGCCAACGCCACCCGCATCTGCTGGCGTTGCCGCTCGTACTGACTGGCCTGCACCAGATCCAGCTGACGCTTGAGGCTCCCCAACAACGGGTGACGGATCCCCAGGCTGACATTGCGCCCGTAGTAATCATCGCGTATGTCCTCAGTCACCAGTTCCCGATAACGACCGGTGCCGGCAGTGGCAAAGGCCTGCCAGCCGGCCCTGTCTTTCTGGAGTCTGGTTTCCCCGTCAAGGGCTCGCAGGTCGGCCTCGCCGGCGCGAAGCATCGGGTCCGATTGCTGCTTGTCGATCAAGTCCTGAAGGGGCAGCGGTTGTGCGACGAGCGCCACTGGGGGCAGCGACAATGTGAAGGCTAGAAGTACGGTTCGCATATCAAAACCTCGTGGCTCGTTTAAGAACCCACCACGGCGCCATGGAGGTCTCTTCATGGCCTCGACGAAACATCTCGTTGAGCATGGCCACTGCGCTCCAGCACCGAATGAGTAGCATGAACAGAGGGAAGACAGGCACCAGCAACCCCAGGGTCACGTCCTGTCGAGGTCGGTCGGACACCATCGACAACATGGCGCCGAACAGCAGCAAGGTGATCAACAGGTACAGCAAATAGATCAGCGCAAACAGAAACAACAGCGTCTTGCCCGGCAGAATGAAGAGCGCGAGCAAGGTGTAGATGAAGATGATGAACGGCAGCACCAACTGAAAAAAGAAGCCACTGAGCAGGATCATCAGGAAGGTTGGCCAGCCCAGTAAATCCGGGTTGATGTTGTGGTTGTGCTTTCTGACGTAGAGAAAAAACAGGTCGCCGTCCCAGCGCAAACGCTGCATCAGAAACTGCCTGAGGGTCGCGGGTGCATCGGTGTGCCCGATCGCTTCCGGCTCGAAAGGAATCTTCAAGTCGTGTCGCTTGAAGTAACTTTTGATCCGCAGCGTCAGGTCCAGATCTTCCGCGGTATGGGTGTTCCAGCCACCGATTTTCACCAGGAAACTGCGGCGGAACGCGCCAAAGGCACCCGAGACGTTATTCACCAGGTTCCATTCGGCCAGACCGATTTTCGACATGTGAATCGACAACACGTATTCCAGCGCCTGCATTGCCGTGACCCAGGAGCCCCAGGCATTGCGCACCCGCAGGCTGCCAGCGACCGCAGGCACCGAAGGGTCTTCGAAATTGCGCACGATGGCGCTGACCATGTTGTTGTCAAAAGACGTGTCACCGTCGAGCGCCATCACGATTTCGCCGCTGGCGTGGGCCAGGCCGGCATTCAATGACGACACCCGTCCGCCCCGCTGCCATTTGGCGATCGGGCGTAAATGGCGCCGGGGATACAACAGCGGGTCCACATTGAAATGGCGCACGGCGCTGAGTGTCGGTTGATTCATCGTGGCGCCGTCCACCACCGGAATCATCTCGATGTGGCCGGGGTACGTCTGCTCGCACAGGCTCAACAGCGTGGTCTGCACATCCATTCCTTCGCTGTAGCAGGTGATGATGCAAGAGACCTTGGGGCGATAAAGACTGGTCCTCGGCACGCTGCTGCGCCGACGGGCAAACCAGCGCAATACGCCGAGCAGCACCAGGATCGTCAGTGGCAATTCGAACACCAGAAACAACGGAAAGAGCATGTAGAACAACCGGCTCAAACCGTCCGTCCCCATGATTGCGCCGAGCAGGCTGTAGAGTTGCTCCATCAACGGGCTCATGGCTTAAATCAACTCACTGGCAAGACGGGCCAGCAGCAGCTCACCGTCTTCTTTCTCGAGTAAATCCCCGGGAGCTGTGAAACTGACGACGCGCAGGGAAATGTCACTGACCTCCGGCGCGGAAAACAATTCGGCGATCCGGCCCAAACGCTGGGTAACAAACTCCAGACCTGTGCCATCGGTGTGCGGCAGCATGATCCAGAAGAACTCTTCGGTGCTTCGTGAGCAGCGATCGGTTTCCCTGACAGATTCCTTCAGCCGATCTGTCAGGCTATCGATGAAGGCATGCCCGCGGTGCTCGCCAAGACGCGCCAGCGTACCGGCCAGGTTGACGAAGCGCAGGCCGATCAGTGAGAACGCTGGCTGCTGGTAACGGCGCACCACCTGAAGCTGCCAGCTCAAAAGCTCATAGAAATCCTTGCCGCCCAGCAGATTGAGGCGACCAAAATGGTTGATCGATCGATCGTTGAAATCCTGGCGACAACGGAAGCGCCCCGCTTCGGTCAGACGAAAGTCTCGAACTTCGCGTATGCGCAACTTGTCGGGCGCGTGGGACAAACCGCAATCCAGGCAGCGCGCCTGCACATCGGCGTCGACGAAAAACGCCTGGCATGAGCGGCAGCGGTAGTTTTCCAAAGGGCGGTCGTAGTCACTGCCGATGTGCCGTAAACGGTTCAGGCAGTTGGGGCAAAGCAACAGGCCATCTTTGAGAAACGACTCCTGATGACCCACGTGGCCACAGGTAAAACAGTGCAATGAAGGTTGCCGTGAAATGTCCATCGCCTGGCATTCGGCGCACACATCAATGTAATTGAGGCGCCCCGAACCACAGTCCGAACACAGACGTACGCGATCGACCAGCACACCCTCTTCCAGCCAGTCGTGCTGCACCATCAAACTGAGCCAGACAAACGGGTTGACCTGCTCGCTATCCGCCAGTGCCTCAAGCAGCGGATAGCGATAATGCTGGGGGACCTGGGGGTCGCGCAGGGCATACACATGGGCGTCGGCACGCAACCACAGCCACGACAGCACCCGACTTTCAAACCGCTCCGGCGCGGTACCCTGCTGGAACAGGTTGAAGCGTTCTCGCCAGATCTCCCACAACATCTTTATTTCGCTTGTTTCAGTGGGGCAGGCGCCATCGCCCAGCGCTTCACACCAACTGTCCTGGTCTCGGCAGCAGTACACGAGCTGATAGCGATATGCAGGAGTCGAGCGCAGTTTGCGCAACACTCGTCCGGCATAAGCTGCTGGCATATCGAGCAACAGAACATCAAACACCGGCGCAGCCAATAAACTGCTCAGGTCCGAAAAATGTTCAAGTTCAGGAATGTTAGAACTGACAACCTTATTACCAAACACTGCAATACGAGGATTTGGAGCCGACATGAGGCACTCCCCCTGAGAAGCGAGCTAAGTGTGATCCAACACAAGACTACCAACACTAGCACCCCGCCAGAAAAATGCCCGACTAATTACCCAGTTATTTTTTGACACTAACAACGCCAAAATATCGCCACTAAAAAGTTGCTGCCACCTATTACCATCACGATTATCAGCCCGACAATTATTTCAGATTAAATCCTTTTTATTCAATCAGTTGTGACTATAGCAAGCTAAACAACAAGGCTTTTTTGTATAGATATACAGGCTGCGAAAATGCGTATTGCCTGCAATTGAAAAACGTCCGCCAAATCACAGGCACACTGGTGTGACAGCGATACTATCCGGCATAAAATAAGTTCCAGGTTATTCGTCGGCAAAATAACTACGCCTGCCCATTCAACGTGTCACACCCGCTTTACATTAGCGGCTTATCGACATCATTCAATTGGAACACTTTATAAATTTTATGAATTGTTTTTCCGGTTATTTAATTCAGCATTGTGATGAACAAAGTATCGCCAGAAACGAATAACCAACAATGTGAAGAATGCACCGACCACTGCCAGCGCCATGTCGGCCTGAGAATCCCATGGGTCATTTTGAGCCGCGACAAAAGCCTTCGCCGTGTCTTTTCCCAGGTACTGCCCCCCTATCCATTCGACGATTTCATAGACAGCCGAAGTCGACAGCACGATATTCAACGCGATAAACCCAACCCAAAAACCGCGCAGCGGCGTGATTCGTACAAGCACTTCCCGAATCGGATACACCATCAGGAGGCCATAGGTCAGGTGCACCAGCCGATCGTAATGATTGCGTTCAAATCCGAGGGCTTTGTTGAGGCTGATCCCGGTCAAGGCTGAGCACCAGCGGTCGTAGGGCACCAACGCGTAGGTGTAGTGCGAACCCAGCTCGTGGATACAGAGAAAAACGAACACCAGGCTGAGGGAAACCGCAGACAGGCGGAACCGTCGGTAAACGCCGATCAGGACCATGACCAGCAGCAGGGCCAGCAGATTTTCCAGGACCCAATCCACTCGACTATGAGGTGAAATCCCCAGCGCCACGACGATCAGAAGAAATGCAATCAACAGCGCCAGGTCGTATCGCGGGTGCGCCTTGGGCGTCATGGCCGGCAGAGGTCTGTGGTGAGTACTCAGGTCTTTTGCGCCTACCGACGTGCTCATTGGGCGCCTTCTTCTAGAGTCTTTTAAATTCGAGACGCGGCCGCTTCGCAAGTTCGTTTTTTCTGGGCGGGTATTGCGGCCCGATACCCGCCCCCAACGCTTATCAAGGCCGGCGCACCGCCCTCACCTTCCCGCTGTTGCCGCCGCCACAGAAAAACCGGTCGTGGCCATCGAACTCAAGCCCCGACACTCCGACGCCAGCCGGCATCTGGACGCTCTCCAGCACTTCGCCCGTGGTCGAATCGACTCGCCGCAACTCGCTCTCGTCACCTTCCCAGGTGCCGTGCCACAGATCACCCTCGACCCAGGTTACCCCGGTGACGAAGCGGTTGGATTCGAGGGTGCGCAGCACTGCCCCGGTCTGGGGGTCGACCTGATGAATCTTGCGCTCGCGATATTCACCCACCCAAAGCGTCCCTTCGGCCCATGCAAGCCCCGAATCGCCACCGCCGCCGGGCGCGGGGATGGTGGAGAGCACGCGGCCGGTCTGTGGGTCGATTTTCTGGATGCGATCCTCGGCGATCTGAAACAGGTGCTGACCGTCGAAGGCTGTGCCGGCGTGGGCGGCGACATCGATCGAGCGCCGCGTCTTGCCGCTCGCAGGATCGAGGGCGTTGAGTTTGTCGCCGGAGGCAAACCAGACCTGCCGGCCGTCATGGGTGACGCCATGCACGCTGTCGACACCTGGAAAAGGTCCATATTCGCGGATGATTTCAGCCGTTGAATGTTTCATGTCTTGCGCCTCGTTCACTGGGTTGGTGAAGTGGATGCTAGTCATTGGGCAGCAACCCTGTGAGTAACAATACCGTCGCGAATCCTGGAACCTGCGGGGTCATCCAGCGACGGGCCCGGCCATGACCGAACGACTGTACCTTACCGGCCACCGCCAGCGTGTCGAGGGCTCGTTGCACGGTGCGCTGACTGGCGCCAAGCACCAACGCCAGGGCCGAACTCGACCACGATTCGCCGTCAGCGAGGAAGGCGAGCAACGTCGCATGCTGCTCTTCGACAGGCCGCGCCAGCACCACCACGTCACGCGCAACGTGCGGCACCAACGCAAATCCTCGCGGGGTCGCGACGACATCGGCGATTTGGTGCAACGCTGCGCGCAACCGCCCGAGTTCGACACGCAACCGCGCACGATGGGAGTCATCCGCGAATTTCATCCGAAAGGCGCGCGCGATCAGCCTCTCCCTCGGTACATCAGCGGGCCACGCTTCGCCCAACGCCCGAACGAGCGCGAAGAGCACCGGCCGGCGGGCGAGTGAAACCGCCGAGCCTGCGTCGCGCACGACATACCGGCAGGCGTCCACGACCAGCTTAGGGGATGCCAATAACGCTTCAATCTCATCGAGCAGCAGCGGCTGTTCCTGGCCGCCGACAATCAGCCGCGCCGCCGGTGTATCGAGGATGCGGGCGGCGCTTTCGACCTCGGCCGTCAACGCGGGGATTGCGGCATGTTTTGCGGCACGCTCGGCCCGTTCAAGTGCAGCGCGCGCCGCTTTTGTTTGCAGGCGACGCATCGCAACGCCTGCCACGACCAGTTCGTAGGCTGCCCTCGATGCGGGGGGTAACGGTGTTGGATCGAGTTCTGTGAGCCGATGTTCGGCCTCGTCGAGGTGCCCGATCAGCAGCAAGCGGCGGATCTCGAGGTACCGCGCATGGGCGGCGTTGACCCAGTCGCCGTGCGCCTGAAGCGTTGCCCGCGCGGCGTCGAGTGCCTTGGTTGGCCAGTTCAGGTCCCGCGAGGCGAGCGCGATCTCGGCCTCGGCGACGACACATCGCGCGCGGGGCAACGCCTCTTTCGGCCCGAAAGCACGTGCGGCGCTGCGCACCAGCGCCTTCGCGCGCACAAGGTCGCCCAGCTGTGCCATCGCGATGCCGCGAAGCGCGAGCGCAGGCGCATCGTCGCGCAAGGCGATGCGGTTCAGCGCGCCGAGGGGATCACCCGCCGCGAGCGCACGCGCTGCCGCTGTGATCAGCGAATCCATCTGAAGCGCGCCACCTGTCACCCCCCCCGTCCGATGCCCGCTGATCAGTCTATCTCACGACCGCCCGGCCGCACGCCGATCCGCCAGGGGTGCCGCTCACTTGATCCGGTAGTGGAAGGTATTGCGCACGGCCGGCACCGCAACCGCGTGGCCGTCGACGATTTTCGGCTGGTAACGGAAGGTGTTGGCGGCGGCCAGCGACGGACGCATGAACAACGGATGGCAACCGTCCAGCACCTTGGGGTTCTCGATGTGGCCTTGGGGATTGACGGTGTATTCCACGGTGCAATCGCCTTCGATGTTTTTATCCAGCGCCCGTTGCGGATAATCCGGGGCGTCCTTGCTCAGGGGCAGGTATTGGCGGCTGTCGGCAGCTGCCTGGGCGGCCTGCTGACGCGCGTGTTCGGCGGCCAGGCGCGCTTGTTCGGCGCGATGTGCCTGTTGCGCCTGCTCCTGGGCCTGGCGTTGCTGTTCGAGGTCATGGGTGCGTTTTTCCGTTTCCTGACGCTGGCGTTGTTGCTCGGCCTGGCGTTCGCTTTTTTTGTCTTCGACGCGTTTGCGCGCGAGAACGGCCTGTTCAAGTTTCTGCGCCTGGATCTGCGGATCAACAGTCGGTTTGACGGGTTGGATGGGCGCCTCGGCAACCGGTTCCGGCGTCGACACCGCTACCGGTTCAGGCGCCTGTGGCTGCGGTGCCGGTGGCAGCATCACCAGTTGCGTTCGCAACACCGCAGGCTGCTCGACCGGTGGTTTCTCCAGCGACCAGCCATGCACCAGCAACGCCAGCACAATGGCATGCAGCCCTACCGCCAGGCTCGCCGCCAGACTGTTTTTCCAGAACCCGCTGCGAGCAGCGTCCTGCAACGTCATGGATGGACTGGGCATGATCATCGCCGTCATTGCGGGGCCTCGGTCACCAGCCCGAGGTTGCTCACACCACCCTGCTGCAATGCCGCCATGGCTGCGACCACACTGCCGTAACCGGCGTCCTTGTCGGCGCGAATGTAAACATGAGTGTCACGGCGTTCGGCAACAATCTGCGCGATCTTGGCGCGCATCTCGTCGAGCGCCACTGCACTGTCGGTCTGGTGCTGCGTATCCAGTTCACCGCCCAGGTTCCAGTAATAACCACCCTCGGCCTTCACCGACAGGGTAAGGATTTGCTGGCGGGTGTCGGTGGCTAACGCTTCACTGGCGACTTTGGGCAGTTCGATCTTCACGCCCTGGGTCAGCATCGGCGCGGTGACCATGAAAATCACCAGCAGCACCAGCATCACGTCGATGTACGGCACCACGTTCATTTCGGCCTTGGGCCCGTGCTTGCGTTGCGGTCTGACGAGCATCTGCATTCTCCTCTCAGGCTGCGACGGCCAGGTTCATCGGCGTGCCATGCAAGGTGCGATGCAAGCGCACCTGCAATTCATTGCCGAAGGCGTAGTAGCGAGTCAGCAGGGTCTGGCTGCGCGCCGAAAAACGGTTGTAGGCGATCACTGCCGGGATGGCGGCAAACAGGCCGATGGCCGTGGCGATCAGCGCTTCGGCGATGCCCGGGGCCACGGTGGACAGCGTCGCCTGCTGCACCTGGGACAGGCCGAGGAAGGAGTTCATGATCCCCCACACCGTGCCGAACAGGCCGATATAAGGGCTGACGGAACCGACCGTGGCGAGGAACTGCAAGCCCTTCTCCAGGCGGACTTCTTGCTCGCTGATGGCCACGTACAACGCCCGTTCAACGCCTTCGAGCACCACATCGGCCGCGTTGCCCGCGTGCTGCTTGAGGTGGCTGAATTCCTGAAACCCGGCATGAAAAATCGGCTCGACACCGGCTTCGCTATCGGAGCTCTGTGCGGTTTCGCGGTACAGCGGCAACAGGTCCGCCGTGCTGCGAAAGCGCTGCATGAAGCCGTTCAGCTGCCGCTCGCGACGTTGCAGCACGCCGCTGCACTGAATGATCAGGTACCAGCTGAGCACCGACGCCAGCAACAGAATGAGCATGACGGCTTTGACCAGCAGGCTGGCGTCACTGATCAGGCCCCAGATGGTCATTTGTTCCAGTGTCGCTTGCATGGTAAAACTCCTTGTCTGACGCTCTCGGGCCGGCGATGCGCGACGGCCGTTGAGCTATTCGATGAAATAGTGATGACAGGTTGATGACTGGCCGGGTCAGGGCAATTGCAACGCCTTGGTGACCTCGGCCCAGGGCACGAATTTGAAGTTCTGGGTTTGCTCGGGCATGCGTTTGCGGCCGTCCTGCACCGCCAGCATGCCGTGGCTCCAGGGCCCGCCAAGGTTGGCCGAGGTGACTTCCAGGCCATCGGTTTCCGAAGCGCCGTCAATGCCCGCCGCCGCGTTCAGCCCGACGCGAAATGCGCCGCGAGAGGCGAACGGCGGTTCAACATCGAGCACCACATAGCTGTCGTTGCCCTGGCTGGAGATCACCAGATAGTCCTGCGCCGCGCTTTGATAGAGCGCCAGCCCTTCCACATCCGCCTGCAACTGCGCACCGACCTTGATCACGCTGCTGAGCGTCGCCGGTTGATCGGCGCGAGCATCCACCGCCCAGACGCCGACATCTTCTTCACCGAGAAACAGGCGCTGGCGCTGGTCGTCGGCGACGCAGCCTTCGGGCTGGCTGTCGACCTTGAACTGGCGCACCAGATCACCCTGTACGCGGCCGTTCGGCGCGCTCAGGCGGTATTGCAGGAAGGTGCCGTCCTTGCCGTTGGCGATCGCGTAGATTTCGCCGCTGGCCGGTTGAAACAGGCAGATGCCGTAGATGTCCTTGAGCGGCGTGGGAATCTCGCCGGCTTCGCGCAACTCACCGCTGGTGCGGTCGATGCTGAACAGGCTGAGGCTGTTGTGATCGCGATTGCTCGCCACCGCGAGGTCGACGGCCTGCTGACCGAGCTTGAAATTCGGTCGTATATCGACGTTGTTCAGTCGCCCCACCGGCAGTTCCTGTAGCAATTTGCCTTGCAGGTCGTACGCCATCAGCCCCTGCTTTTTATTGGTGCCCAGCACCCGACTCAGGGCGGGTTGCTGCGGATGAATCCAGATCGCCGGATCATCCGCGGCATCGCCCTGACGCCCTACCGGCTCGCTTTGGCTGATTGCTTTTACGTTCGCCAACACCGGCGCCAAGGGCACCGGCGTGGCTTGCCAGTCGAGTTCGCCCTGATACAGACGGCCGTCGTCATCGTCGCGCAGCAGTACTTCCAAGCCTTTGGCCGTCGGGCGCAGGGCGAGGGTTTCCGGCTCCTTCAAACCTGGCAACGCTAATGTGGCCTGAGCCGTCCAGCGTTCGCCCTGCTGCTGATAGAGATGTAACTGCGCGGCTTTCGGGTCGAGTGCGACGATGCCACCCGGCAACAGGGCCATCGCACCCGCGGCCTGTTTGATCTCGCCGAACGGTTCGCGCATGGCCACCGGTGAGCGCGTCACATCGGCTTCGGCATGCGCCGGGTAGGCCCACCAACCGACGTTCTCCTCATTGACCACCAACTGATTGGCCGCATCGTCGACCTGGCAAAACTGTGCCGACGGCGGCAGCGGCAGACCGCGCACCCGTTGCGGTTGTGGGTTCAAAGTGGCGCCGTTGCCCACCAGCCATTGCTCACCCTTGCCCTCCTCGCCCACCAGAAACAGGAACAGGTTGCTGGCTTCGTCGCGGTAAAGGCACAAACCGTTCACCGGGTAATCCCGCGTCGGCAGATACACCGGTTGCCCCCAACTGCGCTTGGCCGGGTCGAGGCTGACCAGCACCGCTTGTTGACGAGCGTTATCGAGGCTGGCCACCAAGACGTGTGGGCCGGCGGCGCGGCTGTCCAGGCTATTGAACGATCCCTTCAAACGCGCCAGCTCTTTTCCTTGCGCGTCGAGCAGCAGCAAGCCGTCGCGCTCGCTGGCGGCCAGGCGTTCGGGGCCGAGGTCGGCGGGCAAAAACGCCACTGCGTCGACCGTCAGGTTCGGCGCCCAGGGTGTGAGGCTCAGGTTCGGCGCGGCCGCCATGGCCTGGCCGATGGTCAAGCTGATCAGTGTGGCCAGCAGACCGTGTTTGGGTAACCACGAAATACTCATGAACAGGCAAAGTCCTTGTCGTGCATCCCTCACGGCGGCAGCACCGGGCTGCCGCCCTGGGGCTTAGAAGTGGGTGAAGGTCAGGCCGAGCTTGTAGGTCGGGCCGTATTCTTCGTATTGGCCGTTGTAGGAGCGGTTGCCGGTGTAGACGAAGTACGGCTCGTCGGTGAGGTTCTGTGCCTCGAAGCTGACTTGCAGGTTTTTGGTCAGCGAATAGCGCGCGCTGAAATCGACGAAGGTCTGGGCATCGACGTGCAGGTCGTGGGCCTTGTCGTTGATCGAGGCCAGCTCAAAGAGGTAATCGGATTTGTAGTTGGCCGACAGGCGCAGGCTCAACTTGTCGTCTTCCCAACCGAGCATCAGGTTGCCGACGGTGTCCGATTGGTTGGGCAAATCGATGCTGCGCTTGCGGTTGATCCCACTGGCGGCGTCGAAGCCTTCGATCTCGGCATCGGAGCGGCTGAAGGTGGTGTTGGCGCCGAGCAGCAGGCCGTTCCAGGGCGCTGGCAGCCAGTCGAATTTCTGCGAGTAGGCCAGTTCCAGGCCATAGAGTTTGGCGCTGTCGCCGTTGGCAAACGTGTGAGCCTCGGAGAAATCGGCCCAGGCGCCGGTGCCGGCCAGGTCGGTGTTGTAGACGAAGTTCTTGATGTCTTTGTAGAACACGAACGCCGAGACCGTGCCGGCATGGCCCATGTAGTGCTCGATGCCGAGGTCGAGGTTGCTGGATTCCAGTGGTTTGAGGTCCGGGTTGCCGAAGGTCGCCTCGTCATCGTCGATGACAAAACCTGGCGCCAGTTGGCCGAAAGTCGGGCGCACCACGGACTTGGTCCAGGCCGCGCGCACCTGGGTGTTCTTGTCCAGTTGATAGCGCGCATGCAGGCCCGGCAACCAGTGGTGATAACGGCGTTTGGTTTCGGTGGACTGGAACTCGCCATCGGTGGCGCCCGTGCCCTTGGCTTCGAACTCGGTACCTTCGTAGCGCATGCCGGCAATGAAACGCCAGTCATCGATATCGATGGTGTTCATCAGGTAGCCGGCGTTGATGTCTTCGCTGATCTTGAAGTCGTTGACCCGCGATTCGGTCTCGTCGTAGAAGTCCGCCTGATTCAGGCCGCCGATCAATTGTTTGATGGCGCTGCCGCTGATGCCCGGGCCGAATTGGCCGAGACGGTAGTCAACGGTGCCTTTCTTGAATTGGTTGAGGTTGAGCTGTTCATCGCTGAAACCCAGATCGTCGAAATCTTCATAGACCCAGGCGTCGAGGTTGTTGTCTTTGTTGCGGCGGCTGACCTTGCCGCCGAATTTGACCTGGGACGCATAGCCGCTGAGGTCGTAGTCGCGGGCCAGGTCCAGGCGAAGGTTTTTCTCAGTGTCGGTGGTTTTCTGTTTTTCCCAGTCGACCTTGTCGAGGCTGAAATTGTCCGGGTTGTAGAAGCCCTGACCGATGATGGGCCGCGGCTTGTCGTTGTCGTAGAAACCGCTGTCGGCGAAATCGTCGGTGCCGTTGAATGCGGCGTTGGCGATGTGGCCCGGGCTGTCTTCGCTGGAGCGGCTGTAGCCGGCCTGGCCGCTGAGGGTCCAGAGGCCGAACATACGCTCGCCGCCCAATACGTAGGACTGGATTTCCTGGGTCTCTTCCCGCTGCTTGAGTTTGCGTGAGCCTTCGGCGTCGCCCAACTCCTCCGCCGCCAGCGGGTCGGCGAATTCGAGGCTGGTGGAATTGCGTGTCTCGCTGTCCTTGTAGCGGCTGTACAGGGTGCGCAGGTAATAGCTGCTGAGGTCGTCCGGTTTGTAATCGAAGTTCAGGCCGCCACCGGCGCGTTCACGGCGGATGTCGTAATCGCGTTGCTCGAACTCCTGCAACCTGGCGCCTTGCTCGAAATCCCAGGCACCGCCGGTTTCGACGTTGTCCGAGCCGAAATCGCGCTTCTGCCAGCTCAGCGCCGCAGCGACGCCGAAGTTGTCGATGCCGTCGCCAAGGCTGAAGCGATCACTGACGGCACCGGAAAATTTCGGGCTGGTCTGGTGGGTATTCTTGTCGTAACTGGCTTCGCTGCTGCCGGTGTAGAACAGTCCTTTGTGATCGAAGGCCGAGAGGCTTTTCACCTCCACGGTGCCACCCAGGGAGTTGGCGTCCATGTCCGGGGTCAGGGTTTTGATCACCGACAAGGACTGCACCAATTCCGAGGGCAACACATCGAGGGCCACAGCCCGGCGTTCGCTTTCCGGCGATGGCACCAGTGTGCCGTTGATGGTGACGCTGTTCAGGTCCGGACCGAGGCCACGCACGCTGACAAACCGCCCTTCGCCCTGGTCGCGCTCGACGCTGACACCCGGCAGGCGCTGCACCGCTTCGGCGACGTTTTCGTCCGGCAACTGCGCCACGCCGTCGGCATGCACCACGCTCTTGATACTGTCGGAACTGCGCTGTTCCTTGAGCGCTTGATCAATGCTGGCCGCTTGGCCCACCACTTCGACGTGTTCGGTGTTCGCCACGGCTTCGGCGGCGCTCAGGCGTTCACTGGCGATCGCAATGGCCAGGGCGGTGAGCGTGAAACCGACCACTCCTGCGGTGCTGCTGCGCTTGTACATGAATGTCCTCCCCCAAGAGTCCGTTAACGCCAGGCAAGAGGCCCGGCAACTGGGAGGGCACGCTAGGGACGGGGGATGACGGTTCTGTGACAGGGGGTGGCGGGAGATGCGGTAAACCGGGGTTTTGCCGGGTTTCGGGGCGGGAAGTGAGCTGAAATGACTTTGTTTGCATCCGATCGACACGGACTCTGTGGCGAGGGAGCTTGCTCCCGCTCGGTCGCGCAGCGGCCGTATGGGTTTTACCTGACCCACCGAAGTTGGGGAGCGCTGCGCACTCCAGCGGGAGCAAGCTCCCTCGCCACAGGTCCTCACTCGCCAGAAAATCCCATAGGACCATGAGCTGATTCGACCTCCCTGCCCCATTCCCACCCCGTCACCCGACTGTCACAAACATCTGCTGTGCTGGCGCGCATTGCTTCTTCGCCAAAGGATCGCGGCCATGTTCTCAGTGCTCAAACCCCACCGTTGGAAACTCGCCCTGCTGCTGTTGGCCGCCAATCTGGGATTGCTCCTGCATCTGGCCTGCGGCGAGGTGAAACCGGTCAGCGAATGGGTCTGGCTGGACATCGTCGGTGAAGGCGGTTCGGCTCTGCTGGCACTGGTCTGGCTGGGGTTGGTACTCAAGAGCCGGCCGGCCGGGCGCGTCACCAATTACCTGGTGTTGGGCTTGAGCGGTATCTTCTTTTCCTGGTGGATCGACAGCCTCGACGAGTTCATCCGCCTGCCTGACAGCATCACCTGGGATCATTGGCTCGAGTCCGGGCCGATGCCGGTCGGCATGATTCTGCTGACCATCGGCATCTATCATTGGCACCGCGAACAACTGGCGATCAGCGCGCAGATGGAGAAACGCGAGCGGCTGTTCCGCGAGCACCGCTTGTTCGACAAACTCACGCCGTTGGGCGGTGCCGATTACCTCAAGCGGCTACTGGCCGGCAGCCTTGAGGAAAGCCACAGCCACCAACAACCGCTGTCGTTGTTGGCGCTGGACCTGGACAACTTCTCGGCCATCAATCAGGCCTTCGGGCATGCTGAAGGCGACGCCGTGTTGCAAGCGCTCAGTCATTTGCTGCTGCTCAACCTGCGGCGCCAGGACTTGCTCTGCCGACTGGCCGGCGACCGTTTCGTGGTGCTGTTGCCCAACACTGGCGAGAGCCAGGCACGCTTGCTGGCGCTGGAACTGCAACAAGCGGTGCAGGGCCTGGCGCACAAAACCCGACAGCATGGCGAACGCTTGCAACTATCGGCGAGCACGGCGGTGGTGATGGCGCTGAACGAGTCGCCGGACGCCCTGCTCAAGCGCCTTAACCTGGCGCTGGCGCGGGCCAAGCAGCCTCTGGCCAGAACCGCTTGAGGCCCGGCCATGACCCTGAAAACCACATGGTACGAAACCGACAGCCGCTTCATTCCCGGGCATTATCAGCCGGCAACCCTGATCGATCTGGCGCTGTCCCGGGACATCGACAGCCATCGTCTGCTGCGCGGCACCGGGCTGTTCCATGAAGACATTCTGGCCGGCCAGACGCGCCTCAGCCCCCAGCAGTTTTTCGCACTGATCGGCAACAGCCGACGTCTTCTGGATGCCGACGACAGCAGTTTTCTGTTCGGTCAGCGCCTGCTGCCCGGCCACTACGGCGCCGCCAGCCACGCCCTGCGTCATGCACAAAACCTGCACCAGGCACTCGATACCCTGGTGCAACAACAGGCGCTGCTCAGCCCGTTGATGACGCCGCGATTGGTGCTGGATGAAAAACACGCCTATCTCTATTGGCTGGACAGTTGCGGGGCCGGCGAGCAATGGCGTTTTCTGCTGGAAGCGAGCATGACCTCGCTGGTGGCCATGAGTCGTGCGCTGAGCGGCCAGCGTCTGCCGTGGGAATGCAGTTTCAGCCATGCCGAGCCCCGTTATGTCGAGCAGTATTGGGTGCATTTGGGCGAGCACACTCAGTTCAACCGGCCTCTGGACCTGATGCGCATCCCCCGGGAATTTCTCGCCCAACGATGGCCCGATGCGTCGGCCACTGCTGGTCAGGTCGCCCGCCAGGAAGCTCAGGGACAACTGCAACAGTTGGGCTGCACGTCGAGTTTTCTCGACGGCATGTACCGCTATTTACAGCGCCACGTGCGCCACACCCCAAGCCTGGAACAAGCCGCCCAGGCCTTCGCCATGAGCCCTGCCACCCTCAAGCGCAAACTGCAAAAACACGACACCGGTTTCCAGCAGCAGGTAGATTTGGTGCGCAAGCACGTGGCCCTGTACCTGTATCAGATCAAGGGCTTCAGCAACGAAGCAGTGGCCGAGTACCTGAGCTTTAACGATGCGGCAAATTTTCGTCGCTCGTTCAAGCGCTGGACCGGCAGTACGCCTAATTTGATCCGTCAGTTGTTTAATGCCGGCCTGTAGGCGTCGACTTGTCAAGAAAAGTGCGCGTAAGGCCGCGACTCAACAGGCCATGAAGCTGGCAGATGTTCTCATGCTATAAACTGACCGCCGTACGTTAAGTCGTAATGAGAAGGCTGCGTTCGCCCGTAGCAGCTGCCCCATACACAATCGCCCTCAAGCAAGAGAATCCTCATGGCAAATCGCGACATCACCTTTCTCCCCGACCCGGACCCGGATTCCATCTCCTCCGATGTCGCCGGTTTCGGCGGCCTGTTGGTCTCCACTCAAATCCCCACCCGCGTCGATGGCAGCCTGGAGCTGGGTGGCATCACCGAGCAGAGTGAATGCACGCTGCAAGCGCTCAAGGTAGCGTTGGAGCTAGCCGGCAGTTCGATGGACCGGGTGTTGCATCTGACCATCTACCTCACTGACATGGCCGACCGCGCCGCTTTCAACGAAGTCTACAAGCGCTTCTTCGCCAAGCCCTGGCCGGTTCGCGCCGCCGTTGGCGTGGCTTCTCTAGCCGTCGAAGGTATGCGCGTGGAAGTCACGGCGATGGCGGCCAAGGGCTGAATCCGCGGATTTGTCCGGTCCCGACGGCGGATTCTGCGCCGTCGGGCGATCTTCACCGGGACTCAAAAAACGGCTATTTGACCAGCCGTTTTTCCTTGGAAGGTCTGTAGCCGAAATACGAGCTATAGCACTTGCTGAAATGACTGGGCGACACAAAGCCACAGGCAACCAGCACGTCTACCTGGGACAGTTCGGTGTGCTGAAGGAGTCGACGCGCTTCGGTGATGCGCAGCTCCATGTAATATCGCTGCGGCGTTGTCCCGAGTTGCTCCTTGAACAAGCGTTCGAGTTGTCGCCGGGAACGGCCGGCGTAGACCGCCAGTTGCTCCAGCTCCAGAGGCTCTTCGAGGTTGGCGTCCATCAGCTTGACCACCTCTCGCAATGGCGCGCTCACACAGATATTTTCAGCAGGTTTGATGCGCCGATAGCGAGACTCCTCGAAAGCAAGAATGTCCTCGATACCCTCGACCAAGGCTTTATCGTGCAGTTCCTTGATCCAGTCCAACGCCATATGAAATGCCCCAGAGGGGCTGGACGCGGTGAGCCGGTCTCGATCGATGACATAGGGCTCACTGGTGACATGCGTCGCCTTGGAGATTTCCGCCAGTGCGGGACGATGTTCGGGGTGAATGGCGCAACGGTATCCATCGAGCAAGCCTGCACTGCCCAGGAACCATGCACCGTTCCACAACCCGGCCAGAATGACACCCTGATCTGCCGCCGCTCGCAACAGGCTGATGAACTCATCAGTCGCCTTCAGTTCTGTCCTGTAGCCGCCACAAATCACCAGCAGGTCCAGATCGTGAATGGCTGAAGAGTCGATACGTGCATCCGGCCGGATGACCAGGCCCAAGTCGCTGACGACCTCCCCCTCATTCAAGCCGAATGTTCGGGAAGAGAACAATCCGGGGCGTAGAAGATTCGCGGTGACAATCGTGTCCAGCGCTTGCGTGAACGCGGGCAGCGAGAAATGCTCGAGCAGCAAAAAGCCCGCCCGAGTCATTCGAGCAGGCTCGCCAGTGTTTTCATTCAGATAGCGGAGGTTTTTCCCTTTCATGCCCCCGCTGAATTGACGTCGTTCGATCAATTTCGACCCACTCGGTTACGTTAGCCAATCTGTCATTTGGTGCGCTTATAAGGCGTCATGCTACCTGCACAAGCTCAAAAACCCCTAGGGGTCGTTCTCAATTAGTGCGCAAAAGCGAACAAAAAAACCGACAGATGGCAATGGCTGAAAACGGCAAGCACTGACCGCGTCATAAAGGCTGAAAAACCCGAACTCCCTCTATACCGCTGAATCCAATTTATAGGCCAATGGAGGTAAGCGAAATGAACAATGATGACCGTGTTAATGACGACGAATCAGAAACGACCTCGAACGTTCCGCCTGCCGATACCTCTGGCAAACCCGACGATGTGGTTGAAACAGAGCTTGAGGACAGTGACAGTGACAGTGACGCTGAAGGTATAAATGAAACCCATGCCCGGGAGCTGGAGGCTGAAGAGCTCAGGCGAAAAATAGCGGAGATAGAACGCAAGGTGGCGGACGGCAATTAGCGGGGTGCCGCTGGAACGAGAAAAATCATGATGCATTACGTTGGTCGGGGGTGATCCCCCGAACGGTGTTGTGCGCTGCGAAAATTGACCGCTTTGCGTTTGGGATTCAACCCGTCGATGCAACAGATTGCAATTGAGCCAAAACCGGTCAATATCGCTCCCTTTCGTCTACCCTCACAAAGCGCCAGGCCTGCCTGGCGCCTCGACATTCTTTCGTTAATACACCGGAGATTTTCCATGCTCAAGCGTACCCTGGCTGTGGCCGTCAGCTTGATCCTGCCTTTTTGCACCCTGTTGGCGCAGGCCGCCGATACGCTGAAAGTCAGCGCGATTCCCGATGAAGCCCCTACCGAACTGCTGCGCAAGTTCAAGCCGCTTGGTGCCTATCTGGAACAACAGTTGGGTATGAAAGTCGAGTTCGTGCCCGTGAGCGACTACCCGGCCGTGGTCGAGGCGCTGGCCACTGACCGCATCGACCTGGCCTGGCTGGGCGGCTTCACGTTCGTGCAGGCACGCCTGAAAACCGGTAATGCCATTCCGCTGGTACAGCGCGAACAGGACGCTCAATTCACCAGCAAATTCATCACCGCCGACCCCGACGTCAAGTCTCTCGCCGATCTCAAGGGCAAGACTTTTGCCTTCGGCTCAGTGTCCTCCACGTCGGGCAGTCTCATGCCGCGCTACTTTATGCTCAAGGACGGCATCAAGCCTGAAACCTACTTCAGCCGAGTTGGTTATTCCGGTGCCCATGACGCCACTGTCGCCTGGGTCCAGGCCGGCAAGGTCGATGCCGGCGTACTGAACGCCAGCGTGTGGGAAAAACTGGTCGCCGCCGGCAAGGTCGACACCACCAAGGTCAAAGTGTTTGCGACCACTCCGGCCTACTTCGACTACAACTGGACGGTGCGCGGGACCCTCGATCCGGCGCTGGCGGCCAAGATTAAGGCTGCCTTCCTGGCCCTCGATCCGGCGAAGCCTGTGGACAAGGAGATTCTGGATCTGCAGGCCGCCAGCCGATTTATCGAAACCAAGCCCGAGAACTACAAGGGCATCGAGGAAGCCGCCCTCGCCGCCGAATTGCTCAAATGACATTACGTCTTACCCAGGTAAGCCTTACCCACGCCAATGGTGTCCAGGCACTGCGCGGCGTGGACCTGCACATCGGCGCCAGCGAACAGGTCGCCATCATCGGCCCGTCTGGCGCGGGCAAGTCGAGCCTGCTCAATCTGCTGGCCACCGCCCTGCGACCGGGCAACGGTGAGCTGCAGGTGCTCGGTGAGCGAGCCTGGCAGCTGTCTGCCCGCCAGCGTCAGCGCCTGCGCGCGCGCATCGGCCTGATCCATCAGTCGCCTCCCCTGCCACCGCGCCAGCGTGTGATCACCGCGGTTCTGGCCGGTAAGCTGGGGCAGTGGGGTCTAGGCAAGAGCCTGTTGAACCTGCTGCACCCACTGGATATTCCGGGTGCACGGGCGGCATTGGCCCGGCTGGACCTGAGTGACAAGTTGTTCGCGCAATGCCAGCAATTGTCCGGTGGACAGCTGCAACGTGTGGGCATTGCCCGCGTGTTGTACCAGGCGCCCGAGGTGTTGCTGGCCGATGAGCCGGTTTCGGCCATGGACCCCGTGTTGGCCCATCACACGCTTTCGGTGCTCTGCAGCCATGCCCGGCAGCACAACGTCACCCTGGTCGCCAGCCTGCATGCGGTGGAGCTGGCCCTGGCGCATTTTTCGCGCATCATCGGCTTGCGTGATGGACAGATCCTGTTCGACCTTCAGGCCAGCGAAGTCGACCGCGAGTTGCTCGACAAGCTCTACGCCAACGAACAACTGCTATCCCCACCAATTGCTCCGGCGCCCTTGAGTGTGCAGATTCCCCGATGCTGACCCGTGATACCCGAGATCCGGCCACCCGGCCCCGCCTGCTGTTCATCTTGCTGGCCCTCGTCTTGCTGTGGCCGGGCATCCATTTCAGCGAGTTGGACCTCAGCGTGCTGGTGGCGAGTGACAGTCAGAGCGAGATGGGCCGGTTTGTCTCAGCCTTCTGGCCACCGGCCCATGGCGAAGAGTTCATTGAGCTGTTGTTGCAAGCCACCCTGCAGACCCTGGCCATCGCCACGGCGGGCATGGCCCTGGCGTTGCTGTTGGCAGTCCCGGCCAGCCTGTTGGCCAGCCGCGCTCTGTCACTGTCCGCGGCCTCCCGCGCCGGCCACCCGAGTTATTGGGGCCAACTGCTGCGTTGGCCGATACGCAGTTTGCTGATTTTCCTGCGCAGCGTGCCGGAAATCGTCTGGGCCCTGCTGTTCGTGCGCGCCGTCGGCCTCGGCCCGACGGCCGGGGTGCTGGCCATTGCGATTACCTACAGCGGCATGTTGGGCAAGGTCTATGCGGAAATTTTCGAGTCGGTCGACCAGCGCCCGGCCCACGCGCTACTGCAATCGGGCAGCGGTCGGCTCGCTGCCTTCTGCTACGGGATCCTGCCCAATGTTGCGGCGGAATTGCTGTCGTACACGGTTTACCGCTGGGAATGCGCCATCCGCGCCTCGGTGGTGATGGGCTTTGTCGGTGCCGGCGGTCTGGGCCAGCAAATAGATCTGTCGTTGCGCATGTTCGCCGGCGGTGAAGTGGCCAGTTTGTTACTGACGTTTCTCGTGCTGGTGCTGCTCGCCGATCAACTCAGCCGTCTGCTGCGCTGGAGGCTGGCATGAATCGCCTGATCAATCTGGCACTGCTGCTCTGCATCGGCGCAGCGGTGATCGCCTCGTTCATCTACCTGGGCATCGACCTCGGCGAGCTGGGCGGCACCGGCAACCTGAAGCAGATGGGCGCCTATGCGCAGCGCTTTCTCAGCCCGGACCTGAGCCCCGGTCATCTGCAAGCCATCGGCCACGGCGCGTTGGAAACCATTGCCATGTCGGCCCTGGGCACCCTGCTCGCGGCGGTATTCGGTCTGTTGTTGGCTTTGCCTGCGGCCGGGCGCTTTGGCTGGCCATTGCAGAGCGCATCGCGCCTGGTGCTCAACGCCTTGCGCGCGGTTCCGGAACTGGTGTGGGCCGCGCTGATGGTCCTTGCCGCCGGCCTCGGCCCCAATGCCGGCACCCTGGCGCTAGCCCTGCACACCACTGGCGTGCTCGGTCGACTGTTTGCCGAAGCGCTGGAAAACACCCCGCCGGAACCGGCCGAAGCCATCCGCTTGCAGGGCGGCAACGCCGTATGGGCTTTCTGTTACGGCACCCTGCCCAACCTGTTGCCACAGCTACTGGCCTACGTTCTGTACCGCTGGGAAAACAATATCCGCATGGCCAGCGTACTCGGCTTCGTCGGCGCCGGTGGTTTGGGGCAAATGCTCTATGTCAGCCTCAGCCTGTTCCAGGAAGCGCAAGCCAGCACGGTGATTCTGGCCATGCTGTTGCTGGTATTCGCCGTCGATACATTGAGCAGCTGGAGCCGTCAACGCTGGGTCAGGGCTTGACTGCTTCAGATGCATCTGCAAGGCGCCCGGCACTCGTTCACTGGGTCTTCGAAGCTATGCAAACCCGAGGAACGACAGGATAACCACGACGATCACAACGACCCCGACGATGTAGATGATGTTGTTCATGAAGGCAACCTCTCAACCTGGGCCAAACGCGGCCTCCCGAAACCAAGGGGTGCACTCAGTTTCCCCGACCACCTATTGATCGCGGTCTGCCATCGGCTAGTGGTGCTGAGGTGTTGGGCGTGAAATATAGGCCTATGATTTATAGGGACTTTTAAAAAAAGTCGGAATCGGTAGCGCAGAGTTATCTAGAGACTTCTATTATTTCGTTATCGCCGAATTCGGTCTAATCACTGTTATACGTTAGCGACAAAGCCAGGAGAGTAACATGTCGATAAAAAAAAGAACGGCCTTACTCCTGCTGGCTTTTAGCTTTTTCGGAGTTACAAGTTGTGCCAACATAAGAAACTATTCAGAAACCTCAAGCGCAAGAGACAAGAGCATTGTTTCTGATATTGACTATTATGACTATGCATACAATGTAGATGTTATTGTGCTTCCTGCAGAAATACAAAACAAAGAAAATGTAAATATTGACAATAGCTTTTCAGGTGAACTACAGATTTCAAACTGGGGGAATGCTATCAAGAATGCGACCCAGAAAGAAATTCATAACAGTGATCGCTTTATCGAATTTGGACATCACAGTGGACGCATTGAAATAAGCACAGAAGTATCTTCAGTATCTGTAAGCAACACCTGGAGTGGAGTCCGAACGAAGTGCAACGTTGTTTACACATATAAAGATTTAGTGGCAGGAAAAACACTCTCTAAGCATGATAGCGCCATTGAAGTAATGACACTCTCCCCCACCCTACCAAAACCAAGCAACAATGTTATTTACAGCTTTGATCAACTTACATACGCCATTGCTCGCGAGGCGATTATTGGCCTCATTCGGTTGCCGCCCATTGCTGATATTCAACTAACACAGAAGCAAGTGAAATTTTACAACTCGAACATAAAAAGAAAATCCAACCAAATTATTAGCTACGTACCAATTGACAATCTTATTCAAAAGAACAAAAAGGAACTGAACTCTGCTTTTTCAACGACCAAGAAAGTTAAAAAAAGTAGAAATACATTGGCGAATAAAAACAAATCAAAAGTTAGAGTAGAGACCGTCTCTGCTCCCGCTGCCCCCACCCTGAAATCTAACACAGCTAGTGATACACCCACCGCAAACACCGCTAAATCGAGTGAAAACTCTGCCAATCAGAACTCAAGCCAGGTTGCGGCAGAAACTAAAAAGGACGACAGAAGTTCAGGAGGCATTGCTGGCTCATCGGAGCGCTTGAAGGATGGCACAGTTAAAAACGACGAGCCCAGTTATGACGGCAGTGGATATATAGCCACGCCGGGGCACTATCAACCTCAAAACGAGGTATCGGCGGAGCAAGAAAAAGCAATGGATGCATGGATCAAGGAGGAAAACGCAAAGTTACAGGGAGCGACTCGCGATGCCGCTTCACTTTCCGGGCACACAACCATACCACGACTCTATCAACCTCAAATCAAGGTATCGGAAGAGCAAGAAAGAGCAATGGACGAATGGTTGAAAGAGGAAAAAGCAAGGTTACAGGGAGCGACTGGCAATGCCGCCTCACGTACCGGGCACACAACCATACCGCGACTCTATCAACCTCAAAACAAGGTAGAGGCAGAGCAAGAAAAAGCAATGGATGAATGAACGAAAGGGCAATGAAGCAAACTCCGCAGCCAACGCCAGCGTCGGTATCCAGACGAACGATCTTCGTCACAAACCCACCTTCAATGCTTGGCATCCTGCAGCTGAGCGGCAGAGGAATGTAGACATCGCGCTCAACGGCACAACAACCCCATGGGCAAACCCGATCATAGCGCTCTATGATTGAACCCCATGACGACCTCTCTTCCAATCCGCCAACCCTGCCCGCCCGGAGCCTGCATCTGCGAGCGTGAGCCGTTGCTGGAAACCCCCGGCGCGGATCTGCGCATCCTGAGCCTGACCCGATCGGAGGAAAAGCGCTTGGTCGAGCGCCTGGAGAATCTCCAGAGCCTCGGCGATCTGGAGCGTCTGCAACGCCGGATGTACGAGCAATTGGGTCTGCGCGTCGAGATCGCCCCGGGCTTCAATGAAGTGCGTACCATGCGCGGCATCAACATCACCCTCGGCGAATTGCCGGGCCTGTGCCGCAAAACCCGTCAGTCGATTCCGGCGGCGATTCGTCGAGGGCTGGAGAAGCGCCCGGAGATTGCCTACGAGCTGCTCAATGCCAACGACTTGTTACGTGATGCCTGATGGTTCTCGCTGTTATCTCGATATGTTCGTTTCAAATGTCCTGAAAGAGGATCAGCGGTCGTACGTGAAATGCGGGCCGCTGCTATGCCTTTTGATGGGAGATAGGGTATCAGGCCAGCCAGGATGGAACTGGAAACACAAGCGTGGCCGTGGCCCCGGCGCCAGCCATGTGCGCGAAGATAAAAGGTGCCAATCCGTAGCAGGAGGTGGCAGATGTTATTCATGGTCCGTTGGTCCATCAGTCCGCAACAGCGTAATAGCGCAATCGAACGTTTTCTCAAGACCGGTGGCGCGCCACCCGCAGGCGTAAAGATGCTGGGGCGCTGGCATGCCGTCGGTGGCTCGAGTGGTTTTGGCATTGCAGAAGCCAGTGATCCGGTGTCGATTCAGAAGTGGGTGCTGGAATGGAGCGACCTCATGAGCATGGAAGTCCACGCCGCACTGACCGATGAACAGGTGGCGCCGCTGTTGGCTGCCGCTGTCGGCAAGCAATAGTCATCGAGGTGGCGAGCCTGTGGTGAGGGGGCTTGCCCCCGTTGGGCTGCGAAGCGGCCCCAAAATCTCTGATGTGCCAAAGATCTTGTGAGCGCTACGCACTCAAACGGGGGAAAGCCCCCTCGCCACCTTCCCTCTGAGTCACTATTTTTTCATCCCCACCCGCCGCCGCATATCGGCAGTTATCGTTTGTCGGGTTTTTTTCAGGTCGGCCCAGGGCTCATCACCAATGTTGGCCAGACGCTCATGAACGTTATGTACGTTCCATTGATTGCCACCCTTGAGTTCGGCCACCTCCTCGCGAAAGATCGGCACCGACACCGGCAGCCCTTCGCGGGTGCGCACGGCGTAGGCGCAGATAGTGGTGGCGCCCAGACCGTTGCGCAGGTAGTCGATGAAGATACGCCCGACGCGGTTTTTCGGTCCGGACACCGCAGAAAAGCGGTCCGGCAGTAATTTGGCCATGTGGCTGACGATCGCGTGGCTGAAGTCCTTGACTTCGTCCCAGCCGTGTTTGCGGGTCAGCGGTACGATCAGGTGAATCCCCTTGCCGCCGCTGGTTTTGAGAAACGCCTTGAGCCCCAGTTCATCCAGCACCGTGAGGGTTAGCTGGGTCGCTTCGATCATGCTTTTCCAGGGCAACGCCGGATCCGGGTCGAGATCGAGGACGAAGCGATCGGGTTTATCCAGATCGACTGACGTGGCATTCCACGTGTGCAGTTCCACCGTGCTCATCTGCACCGCGCCGATCAGCGCTTTGGCGTTGTTGATGATCATCACCGGTTGGCCCGTCAGTTCCTTGTCCAGGGTAACAATCCCCGGAATGGCCAGGCGTTCGGCGTTTTTCTGAAAGAACAGTTCGCCGGCGATGCCGTCCGGCGCGCGTACCAGCGCCACCGGCCGGTCCTTGAGCTGCGGCAAAATCCACTCAGCGATGTTGGCGTAGTACTCCGCCAGTTGCATCTTGGTGGTGCCGCTGCTGGCGTCGATCACCCGTTCCGGGTGCGTGATGCGAATTTTGCCGCTGGCCAGGCCAATCTGCGACGGCGCGACAGTCGACGGGGCAGTTTTCGGGTCGGCGGCGTCAGGTTTCTCGGCGGCGGATTTGTTCTTCGCTGCGGATTTTGCTGCGCCGGTTTTCGAGCTTGTTGTGTTCGAGGCTGAGGTGTTCACGGTTTTCGGCAACTCCTCGGTGATTTCTTTGGCAGGCTTGTCATCACGCAAACCATGGAACACGGCATGGCGCACCGAGCCGTCCTTGGTCATTTCAGCGAAAGCCACTTCCGCCAGCAGAGTAGGTTTGAGCCAATGCACGCCTTTGGCTTCGAAACCGCTGGGCGGATTGACTACCGCTGGTTTTTTCGTCTGCAAGGGCTTCAGTTGTTCGTAAATGCGCTTGAGGGTCGCCTCGTTGAACCCGGTGCCAACCTTGCCGGCATAGCGCAATTCACCGCTGTCGCGGTCGTGCAACCCCAGCAACAACGCACCAAAAGCACTGCGCGCGCCTTTGGGGTCGGTGAAGCCGACCACGATGAATTCCTGCCGGTGCTTGCACTTGAGTTTGATCCAGTCACTGGTGCGCCGGGACACGTAAGGCGACCCCAGGCGCTTGCCGATCAGCCCTTCCATCTTCATTTCGCAGGCGCTGTTGAGCAAGGCATCCGGGGATTCGCCGAACGCCTCGGAAAATCGCAACAGCGGGTTTTCATTGGGCTTGAGCACGGTCGCCAGCGCCGCCCTGCGTTCCTCGACAGGCACTTCGCGCAGGTCCACGCCGTTGAGGTAGGGCAAATCGAACAGGTAGTAAACGATGCTGCCACTTCGGCCGGAATCGAACGCATTTTGCAGCGCCTGGAAATCCGGAACGCCATGCTCGTTGGCCACCACCATTTCGCCGTCGAGCCAGGCCGATTCCAGGCTCAGCGCCGCCAATGCCTGGGCTTGCCCGGGCAATTTGTGGGTCCAGTCGTGACCGTTGCGGGTGAAGAGTTTGACTTCGTCGTGGTCGATGCGCGCCATGACCCGGTAGCCGTCGAATTTGATCTCATAGCTCCATTCGCCGCCTGGCGCGGATTCGACCAGTGTCGCCAGTTCGGGTTTGAGCAGCTCCGGCAGCTTGGCTTTGCGCGCGCCTGTCAGTTGTGCCGACTTTTCCTTACGCGTCTTGGCCGGGACTTTTTTGATCGGTTTGGGTTTTTCAGTACCGTGCTTTTTTTCCAGTATGGTGCGGTCGCTGAGCACGCTGTCTGGCTCGGCGGCGACCACGTCGTATTCGCTGTCGGGTCTGGCGGCGCTGTCCTGATGTTTGATCAGAAACCATTGCTCCTGCTTTCCGGGCATGTGCGTACGCACCAGGTTCCACAGGCCGCCAAGCTTTTCCCCCTGCAGCTCGAATTTCAGCCGGCCCTTGGCGTACGCCTTGGCCGGATCGTCCAGGGGAATCCACACTCCACGATCCCAGACGATCACATCGCCAGCACCATAATGCCCTTCGGGAATGGTGCCCTCGAACGTGGCGTATTCCAGCGGATGGTCTTCGACATGGATGGCCAGGCGCTTGACCTTGGGGTCCAGTGACGGCCCTTTGGGCACGGCCCAACTTTTCAGCGCGCCGTCGAGTTCCAGGCGAAAGTCATAGTGCAGGTGCGAGGCATCATGCTTTTGAATGCAGAATTGCAACGCATGATCCTTCGCTGTTTTTTTGCCCGAGCGTTTGACGGCGGCCGGTTCCGAGGTCGCCGAGAAATCGCGCATGCGGTTGTAATCGTCCAGGTTCTTGTTCATGACTCACCTACCGCTCGTTGCGGAGCCGGGCTGGCGCATGGTTGTTCGCCGGTTTCCATCAGCAATTGATCGACAGCTCGCACCAACGCCTCTGGCATCGAGCGTCCGTCGCACAAGGCCTGTTCCACCGCGTGCCGCTGCCGATCCGCGCTGGTCCCCTCAATCAGCATGCGCCGAGCCTGTTTGAAGACGTCTTGCACACCCAGTTGCTGCGCGGTCTCGGCAAATCTCACTTGCGCCAACGCCAGCCATTGCTCGACCGAGATCGTCGGTTCGTGGTCCTTGTGGATGAAGGTGCCATGAATGCCGTAACGCTTGGCGCGCCAGCGATTTTCCTTGAGGATCCAGTAAGCCGTCCGGTTGAAGTTCGCCCCGGGCAACGGCTGCGCGACGGCGTCAGCGACCATCAGGCGAAACAGCGAAGCGATGCACAGCGCATCGTCCAACCGTGGGCAAGCGTCGGTGATGCGCAGCTCCAGCGTGGGAAACCGCGCGGCCGGGCGCACGCTCCACCAACAGTCACTGGGCTGGCGGATCGAGCCGGTGCGGGTCATCAGCGCGACATAGTCATCGAACGCATCCTGATCCTCGAAGAACTCCGGAATGCCCATGCGCGGCCACTCGTCGCAGGCCACTTGGCGATAGCTCATGAAACCGCTGTCCACTCCCTCCCAAAACGGGGACGAGGTGCTAAGCGCCAATAACAGCGGCACCCACGGCAAGATTTCGTTCATGACCCGGATACGGTCCAGATGACCGGGCACTTCGACGTGCACGTGCAGCCCGGATAACAGGCTGCGCCGGGCCACGCGCTGGTAATCATCGAACAGCTGATGGAAATGCACCTGGTCCGTCGGTTGCTGAATTCGCCAATCTGCCAAAGGGTGACTGCCGGCGCTGAGCAGGCCCAGGCCGAACGGCTCCAGAGCACGTCGCAGAGCACTGCGGGTGGTGGCCAGGTAATCGGCGGCCTCCGGCACACAGCTGAAAACCGGTGAGGCGACTTCAATTTGCCCCTGGAACATTTCATAGGCGAACGACTGGCCCAGCGCCGCCCTGCACGCCTCGATCGCCTGGGCCGAGGGCTGCCCCGGCATGCGCCGGGAAGCGAGGTCGGTGAGGAAGTACTCTTCTTCAATGCCGAAATTCAGGCGCCTGCTCATCAACGATTTCCCCAATGCCTGGGCCGAGACGCGTCACGGTCAGCGCGACGACGGCAATCCGTTCCACCCGTTGATAACCGGGTGTCGACAACTCTTCACCGAACACATCGGGATCGAGTTCGCGATAGGTCCAGCCGAACCCCGGAGCCTCCAGGCGCGGAGCGAGGGCCTCCAGCAATGGGTCGCGGCCATCGACCATCGCCGCGCCGGTGTACAGCAGCAACGAGCCGCCGGGCGCCAGCCGACCGAGTGCCTGCTCGACAACCCGCAATGACAACTCCGCGCCCAACGCGCCGCCGCCATGCCGATAGGCACGCTCGGCCGGGTCGGCCATGTAGGGTGGGTTGGCGACGATCAGGTCAAAGTATCCGTCGACATCCTGCAACAGATCGCTGGCCTCGACCCTGACGTTAGCCACTTCGGCAAGCGCGGCATTGATGGCCGTCATGCGCAGTGCCTCGGGGTTGATGTCCAGCGCCAACACCTCGGCTTCGCGGCGGGCGCGGGCAATCAGAATGGCACCGACACCGGCACCGCAACCCACGTCCACGGCGCGCCTGATCGGGGCGAAATTCTGCTGCAAATGGGCGTGAATCAGTTGGGCGAACCGATAAGTGTCGGGCCCGAAGAACACCGAATCGGTGGCCTCCGTCGGAAAGGCCGAATGCACGAACAGCAAGTCGTCGAGGCTGGACCAGCGCACCCGGCTTTTCAGCCGCCCGTTGCACGCCTCCAGCACCTGCGCCTGTTGCAACTGGCGTTGTTCATCCGCCGACAATAGCCCTGGCTCGAACGGTCGCGACCAGCCAAAAACATCGCGCAGGGTCTCGGCCCTTCGGCCTTCGGCGCGGCTATTGACGCGCTGATGGGTCAGCGGCGTCGGCGTGATGAAACGATAACCGTCAGCCTGCAGGCGCCGTCCCAGTTGCACCAGCGCCAGGTCGGCGACAGACAGCTGTTCTTCCTGACTCATAAACCGCTCCCGTTAATAAAAAAAGCGTTCTAGAGAAGGCTGGATTTGAGTTCGACAAACCGGCGCGTTGCCAACAGACCCGCAGGATGTGCATGCCGATGGGGCGAAAGCCACGGCATCAACACCGGCATCTGCTCGTGCCCGCTCAGACCGTTCAGCGCGGTGTGCAGGCGCTGGATATCCGGATCGCTGTCAGGCACCGGCATTTCTGCCGTCACACTGCTGCCACGTCGTACGGCAACCGCCGGATGTTCAGGGCTCCAGTCGCCGGCAATCCAGTCATGCAGCAACTGTTTTTCGTAAGGGCTGAATACGCCGAACATCGCCGCGCCGGCGCCGTCGATCAATTGCCAGAAACGACTGGCCTGCGGGTCCTGGTGGCGCTTGATCCAGCCTTTGTTTTCCATGGCCGCCAGCAATCCTGGCAACTGCTCCGATGAAGACAGCCATTGATTGACGGTCTTGCCTTCAAAGCGGCTGTAGTCGGAATGCATGTGCTGGCCGAACGGGCGTTTGCGTTCCAGCATGCTCAGGACTTCACTGACGAGATCGAACGACTCGATGATCGCCCGGCTGCCCTGCCCCAGGTCGTTGAGCCGATAACCCAGCGCCACCCGACGCAAAAACTCATCGCGATCGCCCTCCACCGGGAGCAATTGCAACACCGATTGCACCGCCTTGTGAGCATGGCCGATGCTGGCGTTGTCGATGGTCACGTGGAGCGTGAAATAAAGCGGATCGATGCCCAGCTCGCTGAGTTCATAAGCGCTGATCAACAAGTGCAGCGGCAGCTGCTCATAGCCGAGGTTGTAGCCGATCACTTCCGGTAAATACTCATCGGCGCAATAGCCGAGCGCCAGTTGCATCGCGCCTTGCAGGTAGCGTTCATCGGCAATCGGAGCAGTGTCTGGCAAGCCATGTTCGGCGAGCAGTTTGCGGTAGATCACCACATGATTCTGCGCCGGATTGCCCTCGCCCAACTCCTCCAGATAGGTGCACAACAGGCCGTCAAAGCGCGGGTCCTGCCAGTGCGGCAACAGCCCATAAAGCCAGGCACCATCCACCAGTTTGGTCGGGGCCACTGCCTGCAGGAAAAACAACGCATGGGCTTTATTGCTGAAGAACTGTCGCGCCCCACCCGCCTTGCGCTGCTGAAGGTAATCGGCGTATTGCCGGGCCACATCGACGCTGCGCTGCTCGACCCAGTTTTGCAGGGCCGAGAGGTCCCGTGGCAGCTCATCAGGCAGCTGCGCCGCTTGCTGCAATTGTGCTTGCAGGAAGCCCCGGGCGAGCGCGTGTTTTTTTGCGTCATCGTCGCTTCGCAGCAACTGTTCATAGAACGACTTCACGCCGCCATTAGCAGTCATCACGTGTTCATGGGCAGGCCGGGACTCAAGTCGTGTCAGGGCAGTCATGGAATAGTCTTCTCACTCTGCGGCCAGTAGCAGGACGCTGGATCAGCACGTCTCTATCAGCAGAGCGGCGGTGCCTGAAAAAAATTCCATTGGCGTTGAAATTGGCCTGACAGACGGGCCAGCGCCGTGGCACTGGCTCGCGGCGCAGTTCAGCGCAGGGGGACTCACGCCTCTGGTTACCACTGGTCGCATCCCGGGATGCACAATTTGTGTAGGAGCTGCCGCAGGCTGCGATCTTTTGATCCTGGCCATGTTCAAAACCGCTGAAGATCAAAAGATCGCAGGCTTCGCCAGCTCCTACAGGTGGATGCCGCGCCGCCCTAGGCCTTCCCACGACAGAGACTGACCCTGCCACAACGCATTGATTCTTGCCCCGGATATTACCGGGGTATTTTTTTGCCCGGCGGCTAAGATTCATAGGTGGTGAACCTTATCCCTGCAAATCCGGTCGATACCTGCAACCCGACCCGGTTTGCCGACGCCCTCCACACGAGGGTGATCATTGGCTTGCTTCACTTTATGGAGAACGCCCCCGTGATATCCACCGTACACATTGCCAGGCTCAAAGCATGGGGCGCCCATGGTTTTACCGCCACTGGCGTGGTCACGGCGTTCCTCGCGACCCTCGCCTTGTTGGAGAACCAGCCGACCCATTGCCTGCTGTGGCTGGGCGTGGCGCTGATTGTCGACGGTCTGGACGGCGCACTGGCACGCAAGGTCAATGTGCAGTCGGTGCTGCCAAGTTTCGACGGTTCGATCCTCGATCTGGTGATCGACTACCTGACCTATGTGTTTATCCCGGCGCTGTTCATCTACCGCTATATCCCGTTGCCGGACTACACCCTGCTGCTGACCGTGTCGCTGATTCTGGTGTCGTCACTGTTTTGTTTCTGCAACGTCAACATGAAGAGCAAAGACAACTACTTCCAGGGCTTCCCCGCCGCGTGGAACGTGGTTGCGCTATGCCTGTACATCATCGATCCATCGCCATGGATCACCCTGCTCACCGTCATCGGCCTGGCGCTATTGACCGTGACCCGAATGAAGTTCCTGCACCCGTTCCGTGTGCGCCGGTTCATGCCGATCAACATTGCCGTGACGGCCATCTGGCTGCTGTGCAGCTTGTCGCTGGTGGTCAATCACCCGGTCATCAATCCGCTGGTGATGGGCTTGTGGCTGTTGATGTCGGCGTACTTCCTGGGGATCTGCTTCTGGCGTACGGCGCTGGAGTGGTTCGACAGCTCGCGGCTCAAATAGGCACAGCGATCATGCCCATCCACATCGTGCAACTCGGCTCACCCCGCACCGCGAATGAAGGCCTGCGCCTGGGCACGGTACGCCGCCCGCCCCGTGGCGTGCCAAAGGCCGAATTTGCCAGCCGGGATTTTTACGACGTGTGGCAACCGCTGCTGTCCCCCAGCCCCGAGTTGGTGGCCGAAGCCAAAGCGGCCGAAGATGCCAAGGCCTGGGGCGCCTTCAAGCGCAAATTCAAGGCCGAGATGAACCATTCCGCGCCCAGTCAACTGCTCGACCTGCTGGCCGCCCTCTCCCATCAAACGTCGCTGGCGGTCGGGTGTTATTGCGAAGACGAAGCCCACTGCCACCGTTCCGTGTTACGGGAGTTGCTGGAGGCACGGGGCGCGAAGGTTGTCTAGATAAAGAAAACACCACAAATCCCTGTGGGAGCGGGCTTGCTCGCGAAGGCGGAATGTCAGGCGACATCTCTATCGACTGAAGGGCCATCTTCGCGAGCAAGCCCGCTCCCACATTAGAACTTCGGCGTGCCCCCCATCGCCTGCACACCGCGGATCTCTGTTCCGCTGACGCGCTTGCGGACGAGATTTTGATCATGGTCAATACTGAGAAGATTGAATGGCTATCGAATGACCATACGTCGGGCGCATTGGCGCTCTCCCATGTCAGCCCAGGGGGACCGTCGTCTGCTCGTTTATCCATGGGAGGTTTGTCATGTCTGGTCAAGCTCGTTTCATGCTGGTCGCCTCGCCCTTGATGGAACATAGCCCCGCCTTCGACCGGGCCGCAGCGCTGGCCAAAGCCGAGGATGCGGCCCTGCATATCGTGGCCTTCGACTATCTGGAGGGCCTGGCGACCGCCAGCCTGGTCAACGAAAAGGCTCTGGAGCAGATGCGTCTGGGTTATGTCGAGCGTCACCGTCAGTGGCTTGAGGAACAGGCTCGTCCCTTGCGCAAGATCGGTGTGCACGTCACCACGGAGGTGACGTGGGTCGAGAATCCGCTGGAGGAAATCCTGACGCACCTCAAGGAGCAGCCGATGGACGTGCTGATCAAGGCGCTGGAACATCAATCGCGGCTGTCGCGGCTGGTGTTTACCCCACTCGACGTGCATTTGCTGCGCGAATGCCCGGTGCCGCTGCACTTCGTCAGCCATGCCAAGCATGCGTTGCCGCGCAAGATCGTTGCAGCGGTGGACCCCTTCCATCGTGATGATCACTACAAAAGCTTCAATGACCGGATTCTGCACGAGGCGTCAAAACTGGCGAGTGCCTGCAATGCCGAGCTCGACGTGGTCTACGCCTATGACCTTTCGTCGATCAGCTCGGACGAGTTCAGCTTCGAAAACGGTTCGGCGTTTTTCGCTTCGGACAAGGCCAAGACGCTGTTCGATTTTCAGGAGGATGCCTTCAACGAATTGGCCGCGCGCAATGGCATCGCCCCGGAGCAACGGCACATGCTCATGGGCAGCCCGACCAAGGTGCTGACTCGCTACGCCGAGACCTATGACGTCGATGTGATTGTCATGGGCCGGGTCGGCCATCGTGGCATCGGCCGGTTGATCGGCAGCACCGTGGAGCATCTGCTGTACAAAATGCCGTGCAGTGTGTGGGTGGTGTACACCGAGCGGCTGGATGAGTAATTGCGCCGCACGCGGTCCCCTGTAGGAGCTGCCGAAGGCAGCGATCTTTTGATTTTGGTCTTGAAGATCAAAAGATCGCAGCCTTCGGCAGCTCCTACATGGACCGTGTCAGAGACTCAACGCCGTGTAATCACCACCTCCAGGTATTCACCGGGCACCACCAGCGACCGCTTCCCCGCCCGGTTCAGGCGATTGAGCAGTTCGGTCAGGTCGTTTTCCAGGGCGGTACCCCCTTCGGGTGGCAGGGTCGCAAAGGCCTTGTGAACCGGGCCATACCAGGTACGGAAGGTATCGATCCAGTGCGCGGCCGAGCGATAGCGGAAGTTGAATAACCGCCGCGTCACCTGGAGCTGGAAGTCGCGCTGATCGAAGTGTGAGTGCAACCAGGCTTCGGTGCCCCAATTCGAAGGGGGTTGCGCGCCTGGTGGTGGCGGCAGGTGGCGGCCCAGGGTCTTGAACACCTGGCCGATGAAGCCTTCAGGCGTCCAGTTGGCAAGCCCGATCCGTCCGCCACGACGGCACACCCGCGCCAGTTCCGCTGCGGCCTTGGGCTGATCCGGCGTAAACATCACACCAAAGGTCGAAAGCACAGCATCGAAACTGGCGTCCTCGAACGGCAAGTCCTCGGCATCGGCCACCTGAAAGGTCACGTCCAGATGTTCTGCCCGTGCGCGGTCTTCGCCGCGTTCAAGCAACTTGGCCACGTAATCGGTGGATGTGACCTTGCAGCCCCGGCGCGCGGCGGCGAGCGTTGCGTTGCCGTTGCCGGCGGCGACATCCAGCACTTGCTCATCACAGAGCAAGTCGCAGGCTTCAGCCAGTTGTTCGCCGACGATTTGTAAGGTGGTGCCGATCACGGCGTAGTCGCCGCTGGCCCACGAGGCCATTTGCCGGTTTTTCAGGGCAGTGAGGTCAATGGGTGTGCTCATGAAATCTGCTCCGTTGCGGGTTGGAACGCGTCCGGCTCACTCCGCCGTGGTGGGATCGATGACGTTCATGACCCGGGAAACGCTGTTGATGGGAAATTCACCCTTTTTGGCATGTTCCCTGATCAATCCCTCATTCGGCGCGATGTACACGCAGTAGATCTTGTCGCCAGTGATGTAACTCTCCAGCCACTGCACCTCGGGTCCCATCTCGCGCAACACATCGCAGGACTTTTGCGAGATCGCCTTGAGTTCCTGTTGCGGCAGTGCGCCGGCGCCTGGAAGCTCGCGTTCAATAATGAATTTAGGCATGACAACTTCCTTTTCTTGAGGGTGATGACAGGGTCGGCAATGATCCCGTCGTCCACAAACTATCGCTCCGGGATACGCCGGCGTCCTGCCGATCGTCTGGAGAACTCACGAAACAGGGCTTTCTCCGATGCGTGGTCGCCTTGTGTAACGCCGCCTTGACAGATTGGCTTGCGTTGCCGAAACGGGTTAAGCGGCAGGCGATTTGGCCTCTTCCAGCAATTGCCGGATCATCTGCTCCTGAGTCTCGTACCGTCCCTCGCCAAAATGGGTGTAACGCACCTGCCCCTTGGCATCGATCAGGTAGTGAGCGGGCCAGTACTGGTTATTGAAGGCGCGCCAGATCGCGTAGTTGTTGTCGATCGCCACCGGGTAGGTGATACCGAGCTTTTTCACTTGATCGCGGACGTTGTCGATGATGCGTTCATAACCGTATTCCGGGGTATGCACGCCGATCACCACCAAGCCATCTTTCTCATATTTTTTCGCCCAGTCCTTCACGTAGGGCAAGGTACGCTGGCAGTTGATGCAGTCATAGGTCCAGAAGTCCACCAGCACCACTTTGCCGCGCAGGGAGTCGTTGCTCAGCGCTGGTGAGTTAAGCCATTGGACCGCGCCAGAGAGTGACGGCATCGCGCCCTTGGCCGCGTCCAGGGTCGGGTCGGCCTTGACCTTGCTGACGAAGTAATCGATGACTTTCGGTACGTTTTCCAGCAGGCGCTGTTCAACCGTGGTGATGCCTTCGGACGAGGTGCTGGCGAGCAACTTGTTGTCAGCGCCAGTAGAGATGACCGCGGCTGCAACCAACACCGCAGCCCCCGTACCGCGCCGCAGCCAACCGGTAAGCGGAATCGACGGTTTCAAGCGATTGACCAGGCCGCGACCGGCGAAGATCAAAGTGCCCAGGGACAACGCGCTGCCCAGGCCGTACGCCACCAGCAGCAGACTGGTGTGAGCGTTGGCGCCTTGCAGCATGGCGCCGGTGAGGATCACTCCGAGAATCGGCCCGGCACACGGCGCCCAGAGCAGCCCGGTAGCGACGCCGATCATTACTGAGCCTGACGGGCCAGACATTTTGCGAGTGTCGGGATCAAGGCGATTGCCCAGCAGCACGAACGGGCGCGCCAGCCAGCCACCCATGCGGGCAGAGATCAGCGACAGGGCAAACAGCACCATCACGATCAGCGCCACATGACGGCCGGTGTTGCTCGCTTGCACCACCCAATCGCTGCTGACCACCGCCAGGCTGGAGATCAGGGCGAAGGTCAGGGCCATGCCGCCGAGGGTGAGCAGGATTGAAGAACGGGTGCGTTTCGCCCCGGCAAACAGAAACGGCACGACCGGCAGAATGCAGGGGCTGAGGACGGTCAAGACACCGCCCAGGAATGCGATGAGGAACATGGGGATCACCTTGAGAATGTGAAGGGCGATACACCGCAATTCCAATGCGGGAGCGGGCTTGCCCGCGAAGACGTAGTGTCAGTCGACATCAATGTTGAATGTACTGGCCTCTTCGCGAGCAAGCCCGCTCCCACACCGGAACGGTGGAAATTGACAGAACTGTGCAGACTTCAGGATTCCAGCTGCTGGCCCTGTGGCGTCCGGCTGTAGCCGTTCTCTACCACCAGTTGCCCTTGCGGTGTGCGGCTGGAACCATCCTCAGTCAGCAGTGGAGTCAGTTGGAAGCAGATATTGCTGCCACAGCTGTTCTGTTCAACAGCAGCGTTGGCATGGGCGGCGGCGCCTGCTACGGAGAAAACGATGGCGGTGAAAAAGCGGGTGATGTTGCTCATGATGTTCTTCCTGTTTCAAAGGGGATGGGTAATCGAAAGACTCAGTTGCCTTCGTTGCAGCCGTCAGCGAATTTGCTGTAATCCAGGACCCGGGTTTGGCCTTGGGAATCCAGGTAGGTCATCCGGGCATTCACAATCCCGCAAGCAGGGGCGGCGTCCTGTTTCATCGACAGCACTTTCTGGATGTCCAGGTGCATGCCGTAGGTGTAGGTTTGAGGGGTGACGTCGGCTTCGGCGCGGGCCGACAAAGTACAGATGTTCAAGGCGGCAAACAGGCAGGCGGCGGACACGGCTTTGGCGTTCATGGTGGGTTCCTCTGGGCTTCAATAGGTCCATCGTTGATTGGGCCGAGGCGGTTGGGTGTGCCTCGATGGAACCTATTTGAAACCCGTGAGGTATCTCGTCTGTGTCGGGAACCGGCGCGGGTAAATCGCTGTGTATCCGCGCCTGCTTGCGATACACAGCGATACAAAACCCCTGAAATCGCAATGCCGTTTACTTAAGAGAGTGTTGAGGTCAGTGAGAAACCTGTGGCGAGGGAGCTTGCTCCCGCTTGAGTGCGTAGCACTCACAAAAATCGGCAAGGGTTGTCAGATTTTTTGGGGCCGCTGCGCAGCCCGACGCGAGCAAGCTCGCTCGCCACAAAGGTTGGCGTGACTGTGAACAACATCATCCTGAAACCGGCTGTTTTTTGCGTCCCTGTGTATCTGCTGGTACGCCAGATACACTGCAATACAATCGACGGCAGGCGAGCGGGCCGAGGCTCGATAGACTGCGCGACAACTCCCATTCAAGAGGCTTGGTCACCATGGAACACGTCGATCACATTCTCATCGTGGACGATGACCGCGAGATCCGGGAACTGGTAGGCAACTACCTGAAAAAGAACGGCCTGCGCACCACCGTGGTGGCGGATGGACGGCAGATGCGCTCGTTTCTGGAGTCCACGCCGGTGGATTTGATCGTGCTCGACATCATGATGCCAGGGGACGATGGCCTGGTTCTCTGCCGCGAACTCCGCGCCGGCAAACACAAGGCCACGCCAGTGCTGATGCTCACCGCTCGCAACGATGAAACCGACCGCATCATCGGCCTGGAAATGGGCGCCGACGATTACCTGGTCAAACCGTTCGCCGCCCGTGAATTGCTCGCCCGCATCAACGCCGTGCTGCGGCGCACGCGGATGCTGCCGCCGAACCTGATCATCACCGAAAGCGGTCGTCTGCTGGCGTTCGGTCGCTGGCGCCTGGACACCTCGGCCCGGCATCTGCTGGATCAGGACGGCACCATGGTCGCCCTCAGTGGCGCGGAGTATCGATTGCTGCGGGTGTTCCTCGATCATCCTCAGCGGGTGCTCAATCGCGACCAGTTGCTTAACCTGACCCAGGGCCGCGATGCCGATCTGTTCGACCGCTCGATCGATTTGCTGGTGAGCCGCTTGCGTCAGCGTCTGCTGGACGACGCCCGGGAACCGGCCTACATCAAGACCGTGCGCAGTGAAGGTTATGTGTTCTCCCTGGCGGTGGAAATCCTCGGTGCGCCGTCATGAACCTTGCGCTGCACTGGCCCCGCACACTGGCTTCGCGACTGTCGCTGATTTTCCTGTTCGGCCTGATCCTCGCTCAGGCGTTGTCCTTTGGTGCTCAGTACTATGAGCGTTATGAAAGTGCAAAAAATACGATGCTGGGCAATCTGGAAACCGATGTCTCGACCTCCATCGCCATCCTCAACCGCTTGCCCGCCGATGAGCGCCCGAACTGGCTACAGCGTCTGGAGCGCGCCAACTACAGCTATCTATTGAATGAAGGCTCGCCGGGCACGCCGATGGCAACCCGCGAAGTGCCGATTGCAGCGGCCTCGATTCAGGACGCCATCGGCCATGATTACCCACTGACCTTTACCGAGATTCCCGGCCCGAAAAAACACTTCCAGGCCCACCTGAAACTCAAGGACGGCAGCCCTGTCACTGTCGACGTGCGACCTTCGATGGTGCCGTTGTCGCGGTGGTTGCCAGCGGTGTTGCTGGGGCAACTGGCGCTGATGATTGCCTGCACCTGGCTGGCCGTGAGAATCGCCATCCGCCCGCTCACCCGCCTCGCCCAAGCGGTGGAAACCCTCGACCCCAACACCCACGCCGTACACCTGGATGAAAAAGGCCCGACCGAAGTCGCCTACGCTGCGCGGGCCTTCAATGCGATGCAGGCGCGCATTGCGGCTTATCTCAAGGAACGCATGCAGTTGTTGGCGGCGATTTCCCACGACCTGCAAACCCCGATAACCCGCATGAAACTGCGCGCCGAGTTCATGGATGACTCCAGCGAGAAAGATAAACTGTGGAACGACCTCGGCGAGATGGAACACCTGGTGCGCGAAGGCGTGGCCTATGCCCGCAGCATTCATGGTGCCACCGAGGAAAGCCGCCGCACCGATCTGGATTCATTCCTCGACAGCCTGGTGTTCGACTATCAGGACATGGGCAAAGACGTGCAGCTCGACGGCAAAAGCGCAGCCGTGATCAACACTCGGCCCCATGCCTTGCGACGGGTGCTGGTGAACCTGATAGACAACGCACTGAAATTCGCCGGCGCGGCAGAGCTGTGGGTGCAAACGCAGGCAGATGGCAGCCTGTCGGTAAAAGTGATGGACCGTGGACCGGGGATTGCCGAAGAGGAATTGGCGCAGGTGATGGAACCGTTCTACCGCGTGGAGAATTCACGTAATCGCAGTACGGGAGGGACCGGTTTGGGCTTGGCGATTGCGCAGCAGTTGGCCATCGCGATTGGCGGGTCGTTGAAATTGAGCAATCGCGAGGGTGGTGGGTTGTGTGCGGAGCTCAGGTTGCCGACACCTCACTAAACACCACGAATCCCTGTGGGAGCGGGCTTGCTCGCGAAGGCGTCGGGTCAGCCGACATCAATGTTGAATGACACACCGCTTTCGCGAGCAAGCCCGCTCCCACATTGGATCAGTGGTGTTTGATCGTTCCCAGAACCCCTTCCCCGTGCATCTGCTGCAATAACGCCAAGCCACTGTCGATGAACTCCGGCGATCCGACCATCCCCGCCTCCACCGCCAACCCTTCCAGCTGCGCCCGGCCACCGAGCCGGGGAAATTCCCCGATTCGCTGCAACAACCGCCACGCCAGCGGGCTCAGTTCGGAAAACCGTACCCCCCAGTCCTCGGCCCGACGAACCAACAGTAATGTCGGCTGAACGGGCGGCGTGGCCGGCCGGTAATCCGGCCCCACCAACTGCACCGGCCAGGCATACGCCAATGGCCAGGCCAGCGGTGAAACCTGCAACGGTCGGTCCAGCAGCAACCCGGCATCGCTGGCCGGCAACGGCTCGGCGTCGGATTGTTGCAGCGCCATCTCGACCCACTCGTAATGCGCCAGTTCGACCATGAATGGTGGCCACGGTCCATCGCTAAGCGCCTGTGGCTCAGAAGCGAGGAACTCGACAAATTCCTGGGCGATCTCGCCGAATTTTGGCGTGTGAGCGCGGTAGTCCCTCAGGAAGATCCGCACCAATGCACGCCAATGTTCATCGCCGAGCATCTTCACCAGCACCGGAAAAGTCCCGCTGAGCAACGACGACAGATTCGAAAACACCAGGTCGCGATAAACCTGCGCCCGTGCCACGTCCATCCCGGCGGGCGGTGCACAGTGTTCGGGGTCGCGCAGGTAGCGGGTCAATGTGTCTTGCTGTTGATACAAGCTCGGCTTATCCACGGTTCACCCCCTCACCTTGCAGGCGGCGAATGGTCTGCAATTCGTTCACCAACTCAGAGAACACCGGAAAATTGAAATCCCGTTCCAGCAGCGTCGGTTGCACACCGAACCGCGCATACGCCTTGGCCAGCAACGACCAGACCACCGGTTTGACCGAGGCGCCATGGGTGTCGATTTTCAGCGTGTCGGACTCATCAAAATGCCCCGCCACATGCATCGCGACCACCCTCCCCGCATCGATGCCGGCCAGAAAAGCCTGCGGATTGAAACCGTGGTTTATCGAGTTAACGTAGACATTGTTGACGTCCAGCAACAGGTCGCAATCGGCTTCACGCAACACTGCATTGGTGAAGGTCAGTTCGTCCATGTCCTGTTGTGGCGCGGCGTAGTAGGAGACGTTTTCCACCGCCAGGCGCCGACCGAGGATGTCCTGTGACTGGCGGATTCGGGCGGCGACGTGGCGCACCGTTTCTTCGGTAAATGGCAACGGCAGCAGATCGTAAAGATGCCCGTCATCGCTGCAGTAGCTCAGGTGTTCGCTGTACAGCGGCACCTTGTAGTGATCGAGGAAAACCCGCACCTCTTGCAGAAACCCGACGTCCAGCGGCGCCGGTCCGCCCAACGACAAGGACAAGCCGTGACAGGACAGCGGATAGCGCTCGGCCAAGGCGCGAAATGTCGCGCCATGAGCGCCGCCGATGCCGATCCAGTTTTCCGGCGCGACTTCCAGAAAGTCGAAAACGCCCACCGGGGCGGCTTGAAGATCTTTCATCAAACCGCGGCGCAAGCCTAACCCGACGCTCGTCTTCGCTGATGTGAGGGGAATCTGCATGGTGTCGATCTCATCCTGGGATCCGGTCTCCAGCGTCTGACAACTCAGTGCCGGCCGGCAGGCCCAGTCAAGCGCCGCGATGTGTCGGGTGTGTGTTCACCAACACCGCTCTTCTCAGGCCACTGTATCGGACAGGCAGTCAGATACAGTGGGATACACGAACTAGACTTATTGATTACCCCCGCAGGGGGACAGGACGCCGTTATCGTCCTGTTCATTCCCACGATCACCGCCCAAAGGTGCATGCCTCGACAAACAATGCCTCTGGACCCTGATCCTGCTGAAGGAGCACACATGATGGACGAGGCCAGACTCAATGATTTCATGGGCAAACTGGTGAACGACATGGGTGGCGCGGCGATGCTGGCCAACGTCATCCTCGGCGAAGAGCTCGGCCTGTATCGGGCCATGGCCGACAGTCAACCAGTCACCCCCGAAGCACTCGCCGAAAAGACCGGCTGCAACACCCGCCTGCTGCGTGAGTGGCTGAGCGCTCACGCCGCGTCGGGTTACATGGAACACCACGACGGCCAGTTCCGCCTGCCCGAAGAGCAAGCCCTGGCGCTGGCGATTGAAGATTCACCGGTCTATGTGGCCGGCGGTGTCGGCGTAGTTGCATCGTTTTTCCATGACAAGGACAAACTGGTCAATGCCATGCGCGGCAACGGCGCCCTGCCTTGGGGCGATCACCATCCGTGCATGTTCAGCGGCACCGAACGGTTCTTCCGCCCAGGGTACAAGGCGCATCTGGTCAACGAATGGCTACCGGCCCTTGATGGAGTGGTCGCCAAACTGGAAACCGGCGCCAAGGTGGCAGACATCGGCTGCGGCCACGGCGCCTCGACCGTGATCATGGCCCAGGCGTTTCCGAACTCACGGTTCGTCGGTTTCGATTACCATGCGCCATCGGTCACCGTCGCCACCCAGCGCGCCGAAGAAGGTGGCGTGTCCGGCCGGGCGCGGTTCTTCCAGGGCACCGCGAAAAGCTATCCGGGCGACGACTATGACCTGGTCTGCTACTTCGACTGCCTGCACGATATGGGTGACCCGGTCGGCGCCGCAAAGCACGCCTATGAATCGCTCAAACCCGACGGCTCGGTGCTACTGGTAGAGCCCTTCGCCAACGACACGCTCGACGCCAATACCACTCCGGTGGGACGACTGTTCTACGCCGCTTCAACCTTTGTCTGCACGCCCAATTCCCTGTCCCAGGAGGTCGGCCTCGGGCTCGGCGCCCAAGCGGGTGAGGCACGGTTGCGCAAGGTCTTCACCGAAGCGGGGTTCACCCAGTTCCGGCGAGCCACGGAAACGCCGTTCAACCTGATACTGGAGGCGCGTAAATAAGGACAGGCTGGTTTGCCCGGATGCAACTGACAAAACCGGACCCTGTGGGAGCGGGCTTGCTCGCGAAGGCGTAGTGCCAGGCGACATCGATGTTGACTGTACTGGCCCCTTCGCGAGCAAGCCCGCTCCCACAGGTGACCGTGTTCAGTGCATGGAGAGGCGCTCGCCAAGGTTTTCGGCCTTGAGAATATCGAACAGCGCCTGCGCCGCCGCCGACAGTTCATGCCCCGTCGTCAGCACCCCGATCGCCCGTTCCACCACCGGGTCGCGCAAGGTCATGCAGCGCGCGCCCAACTCGCGCATCTGCCCGGCGCACAAGGCCGGCACCGCACTGACGCCCAATCCGCTGGCGACCATCCGCCCGACCGTTGCCAATTGATGGCTTTCAAATTCCACCGGCAACTTCATGCCCCGCGCCTGCAAGTGCTCTTCGAGCATCACCCGCACCGTCGATGGTCGCTGCAAGGTAATGAACGGCTCCTTGAGCAACGTCTGCCAATCGATGTCGGCCAGTTCCGCCAGCGGTGAATCGAGGGGCACCACCGCCACAAACCGGTCGATGTACAACGGGGTAAATTCCAGCGACGAGCTCTGGGTCGGTTCAAACGCCACACCCAATTCCACCTGACGGTCGCGGACCATTTCCAGCACCTGCTCGTTGATCACGTCGTTCACCGTGACGTTGACCTTGGGGTAGCGCGCGCGAAAGGTCTTGAGGATCGGTGGCAGCAGGTTGCCAGCAAACGACGGCATCGCCGCCAGCGTCACGCGACCGCGCTGGAGGGTGAAGCGTTGCCGCAGTTCATCCTCGGCGTTGTCCCAGTCCGCGATCAACCGACGAGCCAGTGGCAGCAGCGATTCGCCTTCGGCGGTCAGCGCGACGTTGCGGGTATTGCGCGTGAACAGGCGCCCGCCCAAACCTTCCTCCAGCGCCTTGATGGTCAGGCTCAACGCCGACTGGGACAGGTGCAGCCGCTCGCACGCCACGGCAAAACTCAAACTCTGGGCCACGGCCAGGAAGGCTCGGATCTGTTTGACGGTCATGACCACGTTCTCCAACGGTAAGCACATCCAATGTAGGAGCTGCCGAAGGCTGCGATCTTTTGATCTTGATCTTCAGCGCCCTTGAAGATGCTGAAGATCAAAAGATCGCAGCCTTCGGCAGCCCCTACGCATTAGTGAGTTTTATCTATCAATCCACCTTAAAAATCAACTTAACAAATAAATCATCCAGCGAGACACTCCCTGCCCATCCGGCTAGCCAGCCGCCCACAAAGAATAAAAGAGGTGCATATGGCAGGGTTCGACAAGCGCGTGTATTCCTACGAGGAAGCGATGGCAGGTCTTGAAGACGGCATGACCGTGATCTCCGGCGGCTTCGGCCTGTGCGGGATTCCGGAAAACCTCATCGCCGAGATTCAGCACCGCGGCACGCGTGATCTCACCGTGGTCTCCAACAACTGCGGCGTCGACGGTTTCGGCCTCGGTGTGCTGCTGGTGGACCGGCAGATCCGCAAGGTGGTGGCCTCCTACGTCGGCGAAAACGCGCTGTTCGAAAAGCAACTGCTGAGCGGCGAAATCGAAGTGGTCCTGACCCCTCAAGGCACCCTCGCCGAGAAAATGCGCGCAGGGGGTGCCGGCATCCCTGCGTTCTTCACCGCCACTGGCGTCGGCACTCCGGTGGCCGACGGCAAGGAAGTCCGCGAATTCAAGGGCCGCCAGTACCTGATGGAAGAATCCATCACCGGTGACTTCGCCATCGTCAAAGGCTGGAAAGCCGACCATTTCGGAAACGTGGTCTATCGCCACACCGCCCAGAACTTCAACCCGCTCGCCGCCACCGCCGGCAAGATCACCGTGGTCGAAGTCGAAGAAATCGTCGAACCCGGCGAGCTGGACCCGTCGCAGATCCATACCCCTGGCATCTACGTCGATCGAGTCATTTGCGGCACGTTCGAGAAGCGCATCGAACAGCGCACCGTGCGTAAGTGATCCCCTGCCCCGGACCGAATGAAGGAATAACAACAATGGCACTTTCCCGCGAACAAATGGCTCAGCGCGTCGCCCGCGAAATGCAGGACGGCTACTACGTGAACCTCGGCATCGGCATCCCGACCCTGGTCGCCAACTACATCCCTGAAGGCATGGAAGTCATGCTGCAATCGGAAAACGGCCTGCTCGGCATGGGCGCCTTTCCGACCGACGCCGAAGTCGACGCCGACATGATCAACGCCGGCAAACAAACCGTGACCGCGCGCATCGGCGCATCGATTTTCTCGTCCGCCGAATCGTTCGCGATGATCCGCGGCGGCCACATCGACCTGACCGTGCTGGGCGCGTTTGAAGTGGACGTCGAAGGCAACATCGCCTCGTGGATGATCCCCGGCAAACTGGTCAAGGGCATGGGCGGCGCGATGGATCTGGTGGCCGGTGCGGACAACATCATTGTCACCATGACCCACGCCTCCAAGGACGGCGAGTCGAAGCTGCTGTCGCGTTGCAGCCTGCCGCTGACCGGCGCCGGTTGCATCAAACGCGTACTGACCGACCTGGCTTACCTGGAAATCAAGAACGGTGCGTTCATTCTCAAAGAACGCGCGCCGGGCGTCAGCGTCGAGGAAATCGTCGCCAAGACCGCTGGTAAACTGATCGTGCCTGACCACGTCCCGGAAATGCAGTTCGCTGCCCAGTGAGGAATTTTTCCATGCAAGAAGTCGTGATTGTTGCCGCCACTCGCACTGCCATCGGCAGCTTCCAGGGTTCGCTGGCGAATGTGTCTGCCGTTGATCTCGGCGCTGCGGTGATCCGCCAGTTGCTGGCGCAAACCGGGCTGGACCCGGCGCAGGTCGATGAAGTGATCATGGGCCAGGTATTGACCGCCGGTGCCGGCCAGAACCCGGCGCGTCAGGCGGCGATCAAGGCCGGCCTGCCCTTCGTCGTGCCGGCCATGACCCTGAACAAAGTCTGCGGCTCGGGCCTGAAAGCACTGCATCTGGCGGCGCAGGCGATTCGCTGCGGCGATGCCGAAGTGATCATCGCCGGCGGCCAGGAAAACATGAGCCTGGCCAATTACGTCATGCCGGGCGCCCGTACCGGTTTGCGCATGGGTCACGCGCAGATCGTCGACACGATGATCAGCGACGGTTTGTGGGATGCGTTCAACGATTACCACATGGGCATCACCGCCGAGAATCTGGCTGAGAAATACAGCCTGACCCGTGAACAGCAGGACGCCTTCGCTGCCGCCTCCCAGCAAAAAGCCGTGGCCGCCATCGAAGCCGGGCGGTTTGCCGATGAGATCACGCCGATCCTGATCCCACAGCGCAAGGGCGACCCGCTGTCCTTCGCCACCGATGAACAGCCTCGAGCCGGCACCACCGCCGACTCCCTGGGCAAACTGAAAGCGGCGTTCAAGAAGGACGGTTCGGTGACTGCCGGCAACGCTTCTTCGCTGAACGACGGTGCTGCGGCGGTGATCTTGATGAGTGCGGAGAAAGCCAAAGCGCTGGGGCTGCCAGTGCTGGCGAAGATCGCCGCTTATGCCAACGCGGGCGTCGACCCGGCGATCATGGGCATCGGCCCGGTGTCGGCCACTCGCCGTTGCCTGGATAAGGCCGGCTGGTCCATCGATCAACTGGACCTGGTCGAAGCCAACGAAGCCTTTGCCGCGCAATCTCTGGCTGTGGCCAAAGACCTGGAATGGGACCTGAACAAGGTCAACGTCAACGGCGGCGCCATTGCCCTGGGCCATCCGATCGGTGCGTCAGGTTGCCGGGTGCTGGTGACGTTGTTGCATGAAATGATCAAGCAGGACGCCAAAAAAGGCCTCGCCACCCTGTGCATCGGTGGTGGTCAGGGCGTGGCATTGGCGATCGAACGGGCATAAAGCGTTCAACAGACTGCACGGGGACCCACGAAGAACCGCCGCAGCCTGGCAAAACACCCGGTGCGATTCACATCGCACCGGGTCCTCTACATCACCGAAATGTGAAAGCCCTGTAGGAGCTGCCGAAGGCTGCGATCTTTTGATCCTGATCTTCTGCGGCCTCAAAAAACCCAAAAGCAAGATCAAAAGATCGCAGCCTTCGGCAGCTCCTACGGGGGATAGTCGTTGTGTCAGGCGAATTTCACCAGATTCAACGCAGGCAACGGTCCGCCCGGAAACTGCACCAGCCGCGCTCCGACACTCAGCTCGCCCAGATCAATCCCGAAGAACCCCAACCGCTCGATCAACGCCGCCACCTGGGCCTTGGCCTCGGCATCGTCACCCGAAAGAAAAAGTACCCGCCGACCGCCCTCCGCTTTCGGGTCGCTCTCAAGCAGATGCGCCTGCAGGTGATTGAACGCTTTGACGACCCGCGCACCGGGCACCCATTCAGCAAACACTTCGCTGGACGGACGGCCCTGCAAATCCACCGCTTTGAACGATGGCGCCTCGATCGAATTGTTCGCATCGATCACAACCCGCCCGCCGAAATCCGGCAGGCCCGCCAATGCCGTCGGTAACTTCGACCAGTTCACCGCGACCAGAACGATCGGCTGCGCAGCCGCTTCTTTTCGGGTGCCGGCCCGCGCTGTCGGCCCGAGTTCTTCTACCAGTGCGGCCAGGGTTTGCGGACCGCGGCTGTTGGCGATAACGATTTCAATGCCCTGACGGGATAACGCTTTGGCGAAGGCCGTGCCGATGGCGCCAGCGCCGATGATTCCGATTGTGCTCATGGTGTTCACTCCGTGGTGGGTTGATGGAGTGAATACTGCGCTTGCCATTACGACTTGATTAGACGGTAATAACTTGAATGATCTTCAAGCATTACTATCAGGTGTCTGAGATGGAAACCCTCGCCAACCTCGAATCTTTCGTGCGCAGTGCCGAAACCGGCAGCTTCTCCGCCGCGGCGCGGCTGCTCGCACTGACACCCGCCGCCGTCAGCCGCAACGTGGCGATGCTCGAACGCAACATCGGTGTGCGGCTATTTCAGCGCTCGACCCGCAAGTTGTCACTGACCGAAGCCGGGGAGCGTTTTCTGGCGAGTATCAGCGGCAATCTGCAAGGGTTGCAGGCGGCGATCAGTGCGGCGAGCAGTGATCGCGGGGAGCCGGTGGGCGTGCTCAAAGTCAGCCTGGCGCCGACTTTTGGCATCGGCCATGTATTGCCATTGTTGCCGGAGTTTCTGGCGCGTTACCCGCTGATTCGCCCCGAGTGGCATTTCGAAAATCGCCAGGTGGACCTGATCGCCGAAGGCTATGACGCGGCCATCGGTGGTGGTTTCGAACTGACGCCCGGAGTCGTCTCGCGGACGTTGGCGGCGGCACATGTGGTGGCAGTGGCTTCCCCGGCCTACATGGCCGGGCGCACGCCGCCCGACAACCCGGCGGACCTGGCTCGTTACAACGGGATTGTGATGCGCGGTGTGCGCACGGGGCGACTGCGTCACTGGGTCATGCGCGATGGCGCAGGCAATGAAGCCAGCGCCGAGATGAGTGAAAACATCGTGCTTAATGACCCGGCCGCCATGCGTGAAGCGGCCCTGCTCGGCCTCGGTGTGACGCTACTGGTATTGCCCGATGTCGCCGCCAATATTCAGCGTGGTGAACTGGTGCGTTTGCTGCCGGGTTGGCATGCCGACGCAGGGCCGATCTCGTTGTATTACCCGAGCCGCACCTTGATGCCGGCCAAGACCCGGGTGTTTATCGATTATCTGGTCGAGGTGTTTGGGCGGGAGACCGCGTAATCGTTCTTCGCGAGCAAGCCCGCTCCCACAGTTGATCGGGGTTGATCACACATTTTGTGATTGGCACAGTTCCAATGTGGGAGCGGGCTTGCTCGCGAAGAGGCCCGGCCAGGCAGAACACCTCCCGACTCAGAAACCGCCCTGAGCAATCCATCGCCCGCAATGCTAACGTGGCCGCCTCACACCGAATGGAGACGCGTGCGTGCTGATGCTCAAACTGCTGGTGATTCCGGGGTTTCTGTTGATGATTTCCCTGGCTCGGAGTCCTGCTCACCTTGGCTGTGACGTTGCTGGCCAGCACCGTCGGCGAACACTGAAAGCGGGCTGCTCGCGGTATTCCCGGTGCTGGGCAGTGTGATGGCCGTGTTTTCCCAGCAGACTCGCGGGCCGGCGTTTACCGCCGCGTTGCTCAGGGCAACGGCGACCGGGATGTATTCGTTTGCGGCGTTTTGTCTGGTGTTGGCGCTTGCGCTGCCGCAGTTTGGGCGGCAGGGGTTTGTTTTGGGCGTGGGAGTATCGATGGGAATGTTGTTGATCACGAAACGCTTGCTTTTGCGATCTGGAAACAATGCACCAGGAACACGAAAGCTGCGCAAGATGAATCGATAGCCTTGGCTTTTCAGCGGTTAGACATCACGCCGGCAAAAACCGCAGGCATTACGGCATGATGCGTCCCGTCCTTTCCCCATGAAGAGGCCGTTTTTCTTGAACGATTGCGAGGGTGGCACAGAGTTCGGTGACTCAGGCATGATGCGAACTTCAGCCAATGGAGAGGCGTAATGAGCAGCAACGATAGCCCATCGGTTTCACTGGCCCTGCGTTCGTATTCGGGTCAGGTCGAGCTGCATGATCACGACTTCCATCAAGTCGTGCTACCGCAGTCCGGCGCCATGGACATCGAGGTTGACGGCCAAGGCGGCAAAGTCGACTGGAGCCAGGGAGTGGTGATTCCCGCCGGTGCGCGTCATGCGTTTCTGGCGCAGAAGGCTAATACCTTTTTGGTGCTCGACGTGCCAGCGGCGCCTTTCGGCGGGCAGCAGAATATCGATTTGTCGAGCAGACTGCTGGTCGACAAACTCTTCTTCCCGGTGCGCCCGGAAATCCGCCATTTGCTCGATTACGCCGCCCGCAGCGCGCCGATGCTGATCAGCTCGCCCCAGGTGGCCGAATCCTGGAGCACGTTGCTGTTGTCCTCTCTGACGCGGCCCTCCAGAAACATCCTCGATCACAGCCCGTTCACGCTCGCCCGAGCCCTGGCCTGTATCGAAAGCAACCTGGACAGTGCGCTCACCGCCACGGACATCGCGCGGGCGGCCGGAACCAGCGAACGGCGCCTCTACGTGTTGTTCGATCAGCACTTGAAGACCACACCTTTCGCGCACATTGCGAGCTTGCGCCTGAACAGAGCCATCGAGCTGCTTTGCGAGACCGCGCTGTCGATCACCGAAATCGCTCATCGGGTCGGCTATGCCGATCAGAGTGCCCTCACCCATGCGCTGAAAAAGCACCGTGACCTCACCCCGGCCGCCGTCCGCAGAAGTTCGCGCTTGGCGTGAATCCGACAGGCCTGAACAAATCTTCAGCAGTTTCCGTCAATACCCTTCCCACCAGACCTTTCTATCATCGCCTCACTGACATGAAGAATCAGACGAGGCACAGATGAGCGAAGCGACGCAGACAACCAAAACACTTGGGTCCGCCAAGACCGCGACATCCGCCACTGCCGTCGGTGTGATCGCAGTGTTTCTATGGTCCTGCCTGGCGTTATTGACCACCCTTACCGAAGGCATTCCCCCCTTTCAGTTGCTGACCCTGAGCTTCGGCGTCGCGTTTGTGGCGAGTCTGTGCATTCTCGGGCGACGCGGTGTGGCAGGGTTTCGCAGCTGGAACCAGCCCTGGTCGGTCTGGGCGGTCGGTTTTCTCGGGATCTTCGTCTACCACGCGCTGTATTTTTTCGCCCTCAAAGCCGCTCCAGCCGCCGAGGCCAGCCTGATCGCCTACTTGTGGCCGCTGCTGATTGTGCTGTTCTCGGCCTTCACCGCCGGTGAACAGCTACGCAAACGCCAACTGCTCGGTGCGCTGCTGGGGCTGGCCGGGACCGCATTCATCATGCAGCAGCGTGCTTCGGCGGAAGTCGCCGACATGCCGGTGGCCGGCTACCTGGCCGCGTTCGCCTGCGCGTTGGTCTGGTCGTCCTACTCGGTCATCAACCGGCGCTTCAACGAAGTGCCAAGCAGCATCATCGGCGGCATCTGCGGCCTGGTCGCGGTGGCAGGTCTGGTCTGTCATCTGGCGTTTGAGACCTCGGTCACCCCCGACTCCGGCCAATGGGCGGCCATCGTCGGCCTCGGCCTGGGGCCAGTGGGGCTGGCGTTTTTTGCCTGGGATCACGCAACCAAACATGGCAGCCTGTCGATGCTCGGCGCACTGTCGTACCTCGCGCCACTGATCTCGACCCTGCTGTTGGTGGCCATCGGGCAAAGCCATGCCAGCCCGTTCCTGATTATTCCCGCCCTGCTGATTATCGTCGGCGCCGTTATCGCAACCTCGCGAACAGGTCAGCCCAAAGCCTGACATCAATGTTGTAAAGGAGCTGTGGAGATGGCGCAGGCATGGCTTATGCCAATCCCTTTATCGTCACGCGATTCCGGGCACTGAAATGTGGGAATACCAGCAGCAATACGTAGTCCGCCACTACGACAACGGCTGGTCTCATGAAAAAGCCACCATGGCCACGGAGAAGTGGAGCGCCGAAGACATCGAATAAGCCCGCATGGAACTGCTGGTGCGCGCCAACGGTGCCGATCGGGTCAGGGAGATGGTGCGGCGTGGGACGTGGCCGGTGGATGCTTGAGAGAGCGCTTGCCCCCTCGCCACAACCAACTCATTCGCCAGTACTGCGTAACCAGTCAGCACATTCGCGCTGGAGTGCTTCCTGACCTCCATGGGATGATCGCCGTCAAATCGCGGATTATCCCTTGGAGAGTTTGAATGTCATTGTTGAGTAAAAAAGCCGTTGTTCTGCTGCTGATGGCGGCTACCAGCCTGGGTGCCTTGAATGCGCAGGCGGCCAAGGCTACTGCCGGCGACAAAGCGCCGGCCCAGAAGGTCTCGATGCTCGGCGGCAAGTTTACCTTCACCCTGCCCAAGGGTTTCATCGCCAACCCGCTGCCCGCCGGCGATGCGGCCACCGGCACTGCCGGGGCGACGGGTACGATGTACACCAACCAGACCACCAAAACCGTGGTGATCGCCGCTGAAAACACCATCCCCGGCGGCGTCAACGTCAAGGACAATGACGGTGAGTTCCTCGACACCACCGTGTCCGCGTTCGCCACCGAGCAACGCAACGCCTTGCCGGATTTCAACAAAACCAGCGAGAAAAGCCTGACCCAGAAAGGCACGGGCCTGGGCCTTCGGCAGCTCGACAGCACCGCCACCCAGGGCGGCGGCATGACGCTGGACAGCACGTTGATGGCTGCTTCTGGCACACGCATGGCCATCGTTCAGATCATTTCCCGCCCCAACGACAAAACCGGCCATGAAACATTGGTCAAACAAATCGTCAGCGGCAAATAAACCCGACCGATTCAGGGATTGAGGCGCTGCAACCAGGCGCTCAAATCCTTTATCTCGAGGGCGCTGATGCTGTGACCGACACCCGGATAGGCATGAAACTCAGGCTTGAGTGACAAGCGCTGCAACAGGCTGTCGGCCTCTGTACCGTCGTTGTAGGGCAGGAGTGTGTCGGCGGTGCCATGACCGATGAAAATCGCCAGCTGCTGGCGTTTTTCATCCGGTTTGAGCTCGGATTCGAGAACAGGCAGAATTCGCCCGCTCAGTGCCGCAATTCCACCCACTGCGTCGGGATGACGCAACGCGACCTCATAGGAAATCATCGCGCCCTGGCTGAAACCCACCAGGAATACCTTGTCCGCTTCGGTATGATATTTCTTCGCCGCTTGTGCGACAAAATCCCTCAGCACCTGGCCGCTGGCCTTCAAGTCGGCCGTCTCACCGTCATAGGCCCCCTCGCCTTTCTGGCGAAACCACTGGTAACTGCCCTCCTCCAACGTCATCGGTGCCCGCACCGACAAATAGTTGTACTGCGGCGGCAATTGATCCTTGATGTCGAACAGGTCCTGCTCGTTACTGCCGTAACCGTGCAGGAAAATCACCAGAGGCTGGTAGCGGGATTCAGCGTGGGTCTGCTCCAGGTACTTGAGCGGCAGATCGGTGTGCAGCGGGGCTTGAGCGTGGACGGCGGCGGACGCCAGGAGCGTGAGCAGAGCGAGCAACTTCAACATAAACTTTCCTTCACAGCGCGCAGGATTCGGGGCAAAGCCTAACATCTTCCTGCCGACGCACCGTCTCCCTCCGATGCACCGTCCCCCCGTAGGAGCTGCCGAAGGCTGCGATCTTTTGATTTTGCTTTTTGAAACAAGATCAAAAGATCGCAGCCTGCGGCAGCTCCTACGGGAAATGCGTTTTTCAGGGCAATAAAAAAGTGGCCACCGCGTCAACAGTGGCCACTTTCTTCTACGGCGTATTAATGACCGTAAACGTCAAAGTTGAAGTACTTGTCCTGCACTTGCTTGTACTTGCCGTTGGCGCGGATTTCGGTGATGGCGGTGTTGAATTTGTCCGCCAGCTCTTTATCACCCTTGCGCACGGCGATGCCGGCACCGCCGCCGAAGTACTTGGCGTCTTCATAGGTCGGGCCTACGAAAGCGAAGCCTTTACCGGCGTCGGTTTTCAGGAAACCTTCATCCAGATTGACCGAGTCGGCCAGCATGGCGTCGAGGCGACCGGCGACCATGTCCAGGTTGGCTTCCTGCTGGGAAGCGTAACGCACCAGGTTGATACCGGCCGGTACCAGCACTTCCGTGGCGAAACGGTCATGGGTGCTGGCGCGCAACACACCGACTTTCTTGCCTTTGAGCTCGGTCAGCGGGTCCTTGACGTCGGTGCCTTCCTTCATCACGAAGCGCGCCGGAGTGTGGTAGTACTTGATGGTGAAATCGACGTTCTTCTTGCGGTCGTCAGTGATGGTCATGGACGACAGGATCGCGTCGATTTTCTTGACCTTCAGGGCCGGGATCAGGCCATCGAACTCTTGCTCGACCCAGGTGCACTTCACCTTCATCTGCTCACACAACGCATCGCCGATGTCCACGTCGAAACCGGTGAGTTTGCCGTCCGGGGTTTTCATCGAGAATGGCGGGTAGCCGGCTTCGATACCGAGGCGAATCGGCTTGGCGTCATCGGCCACGGCGGTCAGGGACAACATCGACAGTGCCAAGGCACCGAACATCACTCGCTTCTTCATTTATAACTCCTGTGTGCGGAGGCTTTTTATTGGCAGCTTTCGATTGGCATCTTTCGGTTAGTGAAAACCGAAGTGGCCGGCAGTCTAGAGCGGCTTCAGAAGGGCAAATTGTGTTTAGGCGACAAATACTTATAGAAAAACAGCCAAGGGATTCAAGGCACTTGAAGCGTGCGCCACGGTGGTGCATGGACTGTAGGACAAGCGACGCTTGAGCAGTGGTGAGCGGCGCGGACGGCGGTTTGAATCAAGATCAAAAGATCGCAGCCTTCGGCAGCTCCTACACAGAGGACGTACTGCCGTAACTTCACCGGCGCACTCGGTTTATGTAGGAGCTGGCGAAGCCTGCGATCTTTTCGGCTACATCAACATTCGCAGCTAATCACGGTACTGACCGGCCGTTGCACCACAACACTCAATTCAAACCCTTCATCCAGCCACCCCGTTATCCCGCCGATCATTTCCTTGACCGGGTAACCCAGCGCCGCCAGCTTCACCGCAGCCTTGTTGGCACCATTGCAGTGGGGCCCTGCGCAATAGACCACGAACAGCGTGGATGTCGAATAAGCCGCCAGGCCATCAGCCGTGATCAGCCGCCCGGGGATGTTGATCGCGCCTGGCACATGTCCGCGTTCGAACGCCAACGGTCCGCGCACGTCGACCAGGACGAAATCCACCTCGCCGGCCTGTTGGCTGCCGTAGACGTCGGAACAATCGGTCTCGAAGGTCAGACGGTTGCTGAAATGCATCAGGGCAATGGCAGATGGGGCGGCGGGAATTTCGCGAACCAGGCTGGGCATGGGCTGTACTCCAAAGTCTTGGTGGGTGTGGGAAGACTTTATCCGCCCCGCGCTTGCCGCTACAGTGGCGCACAAGACACTCACCGGGAATTTTCCGCCAAATGCAGCCCACCCCTGGCTTGGTCGCGATTCTGGCCTATGACGGCCTCTGCACTTTCGAATTCGGTATTGCCGTGGAGATCTTCGGCCTGGCGCGACCGGAGTTCGATTTCCCTTGGTATGCGCATCGAATCGTTGCCGTTGACCAAGGGCCTATGCGGGCCATGGGCGGCATTCAGGTGCTGGCCGACGGCGGGATGGAACTGCTGGAAGAGGCGCGGACTATCATTATCCCCGGCTGGCGTGACCGCAGCGCGGCGGTGCCTGAACCCTTGCTCGCCGCCTTGCGCCAGGCCCATGCCCGAGGCGCGCGATTGCTGTCGATCTGTTCCGGGGTATTCGTGCTGGCGGCCACCGGCTTGCTCGACGGGCACGGCGCCACGACGCATTGGCGCTACAGCGCTGAGCTGGCCGAGCGTTTTCCGGACATTCAGGTGGACCCGGACGTGCTCTATGTTGATTCAGGCCAATTGATCACCTCGGCTGGCAGTGCCGCGGGCATCGATGCCTGCCTGCACCTGGTCGCGCGGGATTTCGGCACTCAGGTGGCCAACTCGGTGGCGCGGCGCTTGGTGATGTCGCCGCAACGCACCGGCGGTCAGGCGCAGTTCATTCCGTCACCGGTAAGCCCGACGCCACGCAGCGATCTGTCGCGAGTGATGCAGTGGGCGCGGGAACGCCTGCACCAACCGCTGGAAGTTCGCGACCTGGCCAGCGAAGCGGCCATGAGTGAGCGCACGTTCCTGCGTCGTTTCACCGAAGCCAGCGGAATGCCGCCCAAGGCCTGGTTGCAACATGAGCGCCTGGCCCGGGCCCGCGAGTTGCTGGAGAGCACCCACCAGAACAGTGAGCAGATTGCCCAGCACTGCGGTTATCGTTCGGTGGAGAGTTTCCGGGTGGCGTTTCGCAGTGTGGTCGGCGTGCCGCCGTCGGTGTATCGGGAGCGGTTTGGGCGGGAGGTAAAGGCGATTTGTTGAGGTGTGCTTGAGGGCCTCTTCGCGAGCAAGCCCGCTCCCACATTTAGTCTGCGTCGTACACAGATGTTGTGCTCAATAGAGATTCAGTGTGGGAGCGGGCTTGCTCGCGAAGGCGCCAGCCCAACCACCGAAACCCTCAAGGCTTACGCAACAGATAGGTATCCATAATCCACCCATGCGCCAGCCGCGCCGCCTTACGCACCCGTTCAATCTCATCCGCGACATCCTTGAGCTTGCCACTGATCAAAATTTCATCCGGCGTCCCCAGGTAAGCCCCCCAATAAATCTCTGTCTCCTGATCGGCCACCTGATGGTAGGCATCTTGCGCATCCAGCATCACCACCAGGCTGTCGGCGTCACTCACCTGCCCCGCCGCCAACCGCCGGCCGGTGGTGATTTCAATCGAGCGGCCAATGCGATTCAGCGGCACCTTATGTTGCGCCGCCAACGCCTGCACGCTGGTGATTCCAGGGATTACCTCGAACTCGAACACACAGCGGCCTGACGCCAGAATCGCCTGCAGAATCCGAATGGTGCTGTCGTACAACGCGGGATCGCCCCACACCAGAAAACCGCCGCACTGATCGTCGGTCATTTCCTCGTGGATCAGCCGCTCGAAGGTCTGCTGCCTGGCGCGGTTCAGGTCTTCGACGCTGGCCTTGTAGTCCACATCCCCGCGCTCCCGTTCAGGGCTGTGGGCTTCAACGAAGCGGTAATTGCGATCGGTGATGTAGCGCTCACAGAGTTCGCGACGCAGCTCGATCAGTTGGTCTTTACTCTGGCCCTTGTCCATGAGGAAAAACACATCGACGCGGTTCAGCGCCTTCACCGCCTGCATGGTGATGTAGTCGGGGTTGCCGGCGCCGACACCGATGACCAGAAGTTTTTTCATCAATGTGTTCCCTCAGGGTCCGTGCCCATCAAGCGTAGTCGCCAGCGACCGTTGAACCGCAACTCGATGGCCGACAACGGTTCGACGTCGATCTGGTTGAACGCCGCGCCCTGCAACACCTGCATCAGTGCGGCGCGGATGACAAAAGGATGGGTGATGGCAACGACATGCCCCGGCGTCGCCTCAAGGCTATTCAACCACGCAGCCACCCGCTCACCGAGTTGCGCCACCGATTCTCCTCCGTGGGGTGCCGAAGTCGGGTCATTGAGCCAGGCCTGGAGCATCTCCGGTTCGGAGGTTTGCAAGTCGTCGACCGACGTGCCTTTCCAGCGCCCGAAATCGCAATCCGCCAGTGCCGTGACAATCTCCACGTCGTGGCCAAACAGCTCAGCGGTTTGCCGGGTCCGCAGTTCCGGGCCGCAGAGCAAACGGGGGGAGCCCTTGAACTGGCGGCAACGCGAACCCTGCGCCGATTGCCAATCCATTTCCAACGGCTCATTCGTAGGAAAACGCGCCAATTTTTGTGCGACGGTTCGGGCGTGGCACATCAGGGTCAAGCGGATCGCCTGCACGGAAAATCACTCTGTCGATAAGGTGGAGAACGGCACGACGCCGCGAACAACCGGGTCATTGTGCCGCAAGAAGCGCGCACTCTGAACGCATTCCTCGTAGGAGCTGTCGAGCCTGCGAGGCTGCAATCGGCTGCGAAGCAGTCGTAAAACCAGAACTCGCGGTGTGTCAGGCAGAACGCGTCAGCCGGATTCACGACTGCTGCGCAGCCGATCGCAGCCTCGCAGGCTGGACAGCTCCTACAGTCTCCAATTTCCCCCAAAAAATGGCGATATCTCACACATCCATGAGCGATGTCCTACAAAGCCAGTCGACATCCGTGTAGCCCGCGGCGCACGGGGGGTTTCGCCCTATTCTTGGGCCTTCAAAATCCGCGCAAAAATTCACTAGACATGTAGCACACGTTACACAAATACTGTTTTAGCAGTTTATGAAACAAAACAGACACACTCATCCAGCAGGAGCCCGGATGCCCTCTCTCAGAGACCTGATCACCGATCCCGGCCTGGAACTTACGCCGTCAGAGCGCAAAGTCATACGTGCTTTGCTGGATCAGTACCCGCGTAACGGCCTGGGCCCGATGTCACGTCTGGCCGAACATGCCGGTGTCAGCGATCCGACCATCGTGCGGCTGGTAAAGAAGCTTGGTTTCAGCGGCTACGCCGATTTTCAGGAAGCCTTGCTCCGCGACATGGATGACCGCCTGCGCTCCCCCAGTACCTTGTTGCAACCCCGCGCCCATCTCAACAAAGATGATCCTTGGGGTCATTATCTGGCCAACAGCCATCGGGCATTGGTCGAGACCCAGGCGCTGACCCAACCCGAAGATGTACGAATTCTCATCGAATGGCTGCTCGACACCCGCCATCAGATCCATTGCTTTGGCGGTCGCTTCAGCAGCTTCCTCGCCCACTATTTGCTCAACCATCTGCGCCTGCTGCGGCCCGGCTGTTTTGCCCTGGAAGACAACGCGCAATTGCCGGACCGGCTGTTCGACGTGCAGCGTCAGGACGTGGTGCTGGTGTTTGACTATCGCCGCTACCAGTCTCAAGCCCTGCGGGTCGCCAATGCGGCGAAGAGTCGACATGCGCGGGTCGTGCTGTTCACCGACATCTATGCGTCACCGCTGCGAGAAATGGCCGACCTGATCATCAGTGCACCGGTGGAATCGACGTCGGCCTTCGACTCAATGGTTCCGGCGCTGGCTCAGGTAGAAGCGCTGGTTGCCTGCCTGTCACTGCGCAGCCCCGATCTGGCCGATCGCCTGGAAGGCATCGACGCCCTGCGCAACGATTTCGACACTCACCTGTTGGAGGATAAATAAGGATGTTCACGCTCCCCCATCACTCACCCCGGGACTTGCCATTTGCCGCTGACCACACCGCGCTATTGCTGGTGGACATGCAGCGTGCCTGGCTCGAGCCGCAGTTCGACGCGCACCTCAACCAGCCGGAAGGCGACTATTTTCTGACCCGCGCCCGTGTGCAAGTGGTGCCTAATCAACGCCAGTTGCTCAGTGCTTTTCGCAATGCGCGACAAAACGTGCTGCACACGCTCATCGAAAGCCTCACCGCCGATGGTCGCGATCGTTCGCTGGATCACAAACTCTCGGACATGCACCTGCCCAAGGGCAGCCCGCAAGCGCGAATCATTGATGACTTGACGCCGATCGAAAACGAAATCGTGCTGCCCAAGACCTCTTCCGGGGTCTTCAACTCCACCAACATCGACTATGTGCTGCGCAACCTGGAAACCCGACACCTGATCATCGCCGGCATCGTCACCGACCAATGCGTGGACATGGCCGTGCGCGATGCCGCCGACCGCGGTTACCTGGTGACGCTGGTCGAAGATGCCTGCGCCACCTACACCGAACAACGGCATCACGCCTGCCTGAACGCCATCAAGGGCTACTGCTGGATCACCGACACCCAGACCGTGCTCGGCCGGTTGCAGGAGATGCAGCCATGAGCGAACGCCTGTCGCCATTACCCATGACCACCATCGTCACCACCGACCTGATCGGCGTGACCCGCGGCCGTTCCTTTCCCACGGACGAACTCGAGGCCTATCAAGTGGCGGGCTGCGGCTGGGTGCCGGCCAACAGCGCCCTGACCCCGCAAGACATCATCGCTTCCGCCAATCCATGGGGCGCTTATGGCGACTTGCGGCTGATCCCCGACATGAGCAGCCGCGTAACTGTCAACAACGGCCCGGACACCAACGCCCCGGCGCTGGACTTCATTCACGGCGACATTCGCGAAACCGATGGCCGCCCGTGGGGCGCCTGCCCGCGCACGCTGTTGCACAACGAAGTGGAACGTTATCGCAGCGAATTGGGATTGCAGATCAACGCCGCGTTCGAACATGAATTCAACCTCGGTAGTGGCGCGGCTGAGCATCTGGCGTTCTCTCTTGAGGCTCAGCGCCAGGGCGCCGAGTTCGGCGGTTGGTTGCTCAGTGCACTGCGAGCCGGCGGTGTGGAGCCGGAGATGTTCCTGCCGGAATACGGCAAGCACCAATACGAAATCACCTGCCGCCCGGCCCTCGGCGTCGCCGCCGCCGACCGCGCGGTGAATGTGCGTGAGATCACCCGTGAGATCGCCCGGCAAATGGGCCTGAACCTGAGTTTCGCGCCCAAGACATCTGCCCAGGCAGTGTGCAATGGCGTGCATCTGCACGTGAGCCTGCAGGATCTGGCCGGCCACCCGGTGATGTACGACGCCGACACCCGCAACGGTCTGTCGACCCTCGGCCAGCATTGGGCCGCCGGCGTTCTGCATTATTTGCCGGCGCTCTGCGCCTTTACCGCGCCGACACCGGTTTCCTACGAGCGCTTGCAGCCCCATCACTGGAGCGCTTCCTACGCTTGCCTCGGCCAACGCAATCGCGAAGCGGCGCTGCGGATTTGCCCGACCGTGAGCCTGGGCGGCAAAGCCGTGGCGGCGCAGTACAACCTGGAATTTCGCGCCATGGACGCCACCGCCTCGCCGCATCTGGCCATGGCCGCGTTGCTGATCGCCGGGCGCCTGGGCATCGAGCAGCGCCTGGCCCTGAATGCGATCACCGACGAAGTCCCCGACTCCCTGAACGAAGAACAACGCCAGGCCCGCGGCATCGTCGCCCTGCCCGCGTCCCTGTCCCAGGCCCTGGAATGCCTGCGCAACAGCGAGGCGCTGATCGAAGCCCTGCCGAGCGCCTTGCTGGACACCTGGTTCGCCCTTAAAACCGAGGAACTGAAGCTGACGGAACAGCTCTCGCCCGCCGATCTGTGTGAGCACTATGCGCGCCTGTACTGAGTCTGCCGAGCTGGGACTCTATACCCAGCCTGCGTACACCCTGAGCCGGGAAGCCTCCGAGCACCCGCTGATTCTGGTGTGTGAACACGCCAGTCGTTTTATCCCGGACGGGTTGAATGACCTGGGCTTGAGCCATGAAGCCGCCCGCGAACACATTGCCTGGGACATCGGCGCCGTGGCGCTGGCCGAGGGCTTGTCCGAAGCACTGGGCGCTACGCTGTTGGCGGCCAACTATTCACGGCTATTGATTGACCTCAATCGCCCGCGCCATGCGCCGGACAGCATTCCTGTGCAGAGCGAGATTTATCAGGTGCCGGCCAATCGGGATCTGGATGAGGCCACCCGTGAGTATCGCCGGCACTGTCTGTTCACGCCGTTTCATGCACGCCTGCAAACCTTGATCGACGCCCGTGTGGCGCAAGGTCGACCGGTTCGCGTAGTGGGGATTCACAGTTTCACGCCGATATATCACGGTCAGCCACGCGGGCTGGAAGTCGGCGTGTTGTACGGACAGGCCGAGCAGTACGCCCAGCGAGTGATCGACGGGTTGAGTCGGCATCCCTTGAAAGTCGCGGGTAATCAGCCGTACAAAGTCGATCCGCTGAGCGACATGACTGTGCCGTTTCACGGTGATGCACGAGGGCTTGAGTCGGTGTTGATCGAGGTGCGCAACGATCTGCTGCGCACACCCGAAAACATCGGCCGCTGGACCGACTATCTGGCGCCACTGCTGTAGAGCAAGAGCTTCACACTCGCAGCATGCAGCTGCTTTCAAATCAAGGAGAAGGGCTTCATGGAAATAGAAGAATTCGGCTACAAGCAAGAGTTGAAACGTAGCCTGTCGCTGACGGACCTGGTGGTGTACGGGATGATTTTCATGATCCCCATCGCCCCGTTCGGCGTCTATGGTTACGTCAACGCCGAAGCCCCGGGGATGGTACCGCTGGCCTACATCATCGGCATGGTGGCGATGCTGTTCACTGCCCTCAGTTACGGCAGCATGGCCCGGGCCTTTCCGATTGCAGGTTCCGTGTACTCCTACGCACAACGCGGCCTCAACCCGCATGTCGGGTTTATCGCCGGTTGGCTGATGCTGCTCGATTATTTGCTGATTCCGCCGCTGCTCTACGTCTACGCGGCGATGGCGCTGAATCATTTGTACCCGGACATCCCGAAAGTCGGCTTCATCCTGGCCTTTCTGGTCAGCGCGACCTTCGTCAACCTGCGGGGCATTACCTTCACCGCGCGGATGAACATCGTCTTTCTATTAGCGCAACTGGTGGTGCTGGGAATCTTCCTGTTCTACGCCTGGAATGCCCTGCACAGCGGCGGCGGTAACGGTCAACTGACCCTGGCGCCGCTGTACAACCCCGAGGCCTTCAACTTCGCCCTGCTGATGCAAGCAGTGTCGATTGCCGTGCTGTCGTTCCTCGGTTTCGATGCAATCTCCACCCTCGCCGAAGAAATCAAGGGCGACCCTGGCCGCAGCGTCGGCAAGGCTGCGCTGATCACATTGCTGGTGATGGGCGTGATCTTTGTCGTGCAAACCTGGATTGCCACGGACCTGGCCGCCGGCCTGGGTTTCAAGAGCGCCGACACTGCGTTTTATGAAATCGCCGAAATCGCCGCCGGCAGCTGGCTGGCAACCTTGACCGCCGTGGCCACCGCCCTGGCTTGGGGCGTAGCCGTCGCAATCACCTCGCAAGCAGCGGTTTCGCGCCTGCTGTTCGGCATGGCCCGGGACGGCAAACTGCCGAAAGTGCTGGCCAAGGTGCACCCGAAACACAACACGCCGTACTTGAGCATCTATTTGGTGGCGGTGCTGTCGCTGGTGATCTGCTACCTGTTCATCAACTCGGTGGACATTCTCACTTCCCTGGTGAACTTCGGTGCCCTGAGCGGCTTCATGTTGCTGCACCTGACCGTTATCAACTATTACTGGCGTCGGCAGAAGTCCGGCCAGGTGATCCGTCACCTGATCTGCCCGGTAATCGGCTTCATCATCGTCGCGGCCATCATGTACAACATGGGCGTTGACGCACAAAAGCTCGGGCTGATCTGGATTGCCTTGGGCCTGGTCTATCTGTTCTTTCTCAACAAACTGGGTGCCAACACTGTCCTACCCGACCCAAGCAATGGCTGACAAGAAAAAGAGCAGCGTCTGACATGAATTCAGGCGACTGCCGATTTAACACGTGGAGACCGACAGTGATAGTCAGGTTCGGTGCAAATCGCCGAACCCTTTGATACAGGAGTACATCCATGCTGGTCTTACGCCCGGTGGAGTTAACCGACCTGCCCCAGTTGCAGCAACTGGCGCGCGACAGTCTGGTGGGAGTCACGTCCTTGCCGGACGACACCGAACACCTGCGCGAGAAGATTCTCGCCTCCTGCGCCTCTTTCGAGAAAGACGTCCAGGGTCATGGCCCGGAGAACTATTTCTTCGTGCTGGAAGATCTCATGACTCGCCATCTGGTCGGCTGCTCGGAAATCCTCGCCACCGCAGGGTTCAACGAGCCGTTCTACAGTTTGCGCAACCGCCATTTCACCAGTGCCTCGCGGGAGCTGAACATCGAGCATGGGGTGCCGGCGCTGTCGTTGTGCCACGACCTCAGTGGTCATACCTTGCTGCGCGGTTTCCATATCAACGCGGCACTGGAACGCACGCGGTTTTCCGAACTGCTGTCCCGGGCGCGGTTGCTGTTCATCGCCGCCCACAAGACGCGCTTTGCCGAAGCGGTGATCACCGAAATCGTTGGCTACAGCGACGAACAGGGCCAATCACCGTTCTGGGATGCGCTGGGCAAGCATTTCTTCGACCTGCCGTACGTCGAGGCCGAGCGGCTTTGTGGTTTGCAGAGCCGGACGTTTCTCGCCGAACTGATGCCGCAATACCCGATCTACGTGCCGATGCTGCCGCCGGCGGCACAGGCCTGTATCGGCCGGATTCATCCTGACGGTCAAGAAGCCTTCGACATTCTTGAACGTGAAGGCTTCGAGACCAACAGCTACATTGACCTGTTCGACGCTGGTCCGACGCTGTACGCACGCACCTCGAACATTCGCTCCATCGCCCAGTGCCAAACCGGCACAGTGCTTCCTGGCTCGGCCATCGATGCGCGCGGCAGTTACTTGGTAAGCAACTGCCTGGTGAGCAACTACCTGGTGAGCAACTACCTGGTGAGCAACGATTCGTTGAAGGACTACCGCGCAATCGTTGCCGAGCTGGACTATCACGCCGGGCAACCCGTGGCCTTGAGTGCCGAGATGTGCGCGGCCCTGAATGTGACCGACACCAGCGCAATCCGATTGATCGCCCTGTGAGCCGCCACCGGTCCCGTGCCCAACGACAGCGTCCGAACAGGCGCGAAGAAGGAGCTGCATCATGATTGTCCGCCCGGTTCAAGTCACCGACCTGCCCGCCTTGCTTGATCTGGTGCAACAGGCCGGCCCCGGGTTCACCACCCTGCCGGCCAGTGAAGAGCGCCTGACCCACCGTGTGCGCTGGGCCCAGCGCACTTTTGCCGAACAGGTCGAGCGTGCGGACGCCGATTACCTGTTCGTGCTTGAGGATGACGATCAACAAGTGGTCGGCGTCAGCGCCCTGACAGGCGCCGTCGGCCTGCGGGAGCCCTGGTATAACTATCGGGTCGGCCTGACTGTCAGCTCATCGCCGGACCTGGGTATTGCGCGCCAGATTCCCACATTGTTTCTGAACAATGAAATGACCGGCCAATCGGAAATCTGCTCGCTGTTTCTGCGACATGATCAACGTCATGGCAACAATGGTCGACTGCTGTCGCTGGGGCGCCTGCTGTTCGTTGCCGAGTTTCCCCACTTGTTCGGCGACAAGCTTATCGCCGAACTGCGCGGCAGTGCCGACGAACATGGCTGCTCGCCGTTTTGGGACAGCCTGGGCCGGCACTTTTTCAAGATGGATTTCAGCCATGCCGATCACTTGTCGGGGCTTGGCAGCAAAGCATTCATCGCCGAACTGATGCCGCGCCAACCGCTCTACACCTGCCTGCTCACCGATGAGGCGCAGGCGGTGATCGGCAAGCCGCACCCGAACACCGAACCTGCACTGAAGATCCTCACCGCCGAGGGGTTTTCCCATAAGGGGTACATCGACATCTTCGACGCCGGCCCGGTAATCGAAGCCCCGGTATCGAGAATCCGCACGGTACGTGACAGCCAACGTTTGGAGCTGGCCATCGGCACGCCCGACGACCAGGCGCCAGTATGGCTGATTCACAATCGCCGCCTGGAAAACTGCCGCATCACCACCGCCCAGGCGCGATTGATGGGCAACAGCCTGGTCGTCGACCGACTCACCGCCAAACGCCTGCAACTGCAACCCGGCAACTCGGTGCGTGCCGTGCCGCTGTGCAATCAACAGCGGCAGGCGGTGGCGGCGTGATCGGAAAAGATCGCAGCCTTCGGCAGCTCCTACATCATTCTTTACCCGTCCGCATCGATCGTTGAACATCCTGCAGGAGCTGCCGCAGGCTGCGATCTTTTGATCTTGCATCCCTTGGCCGGCAAATTCGTCATCATTCTTCACCTTCCACCGTGATAGCCTTTTGTTCTTTCGGCGTTGACACTTTTGCTCAAGCCCTTCCATTCCTTTGTATGGTGGAACTCATATGTCCAGGCTGTCTCATCAAGATTTGCGCCGTAATTTCCGCCAACTGTTCGCTTCCAACACCTGCTATCACACCGCGTCGGTCTTCGACCCGATGTCGGCACGCATTGCCGCTGACCTGGGTTTTGAAGTGGGGATTCTCGGCGGTTCAGTCGCGTCATTGCAGGTGCTGGGCGCCCCCGACTTTGCCTTGATTACCCTGAGCGAGTTCGCCGAGCAGGCCACCCGCATCGGCCGCGTGGCCCAATTACCGGTCATCGCCGACGCCGACCACGGCTATGGCAACGCGCTCAACGTCATGCGCACCATCGTCGAACTCGAACGTGCCGGCGTGGCCGCCCTGACTATTGAAGACACCTTGCTGCCGGCGCAATTCGGTCGCAAATCCACTGACCTGATCGGGGTCGCGGAAGGCGTCGGCAAGATCCGCGCGGCTCTGGAAGCCCGGGTCGACTCGGAAATGGCGATCATTGCGCGGACCAATGCCGGGATCCTCCCGGTTCAGGAAATCATCAGCCGCACCCAGCAATACCAACAGGCCGGGGCGGACGGGATTTGCATGGTGGGTGTGCGGGACTTCGATCACCTCGAACAGATCGCCGAGCACCTGAGCGTGCCGCTGATGCTGGTTACCTACGGCAACCCGCTACTGCACGACGACAAGCGCCTGGCCGAACTGGGTGTGCGCGTCACTATCGACGGACATGGTGCGTACTTCGCGGCGATCAAGGCCACTTACGACAGCCTGCGCGAACAACGCCAGATCTTCACCCAGGCATCGGACTTGAGCGCGACTGAACTGACGCATACCTACACGCAGCCTGAGGAATACATCGTTTGGGCGAAGGAATACATGAGCGTCAAGGAGTGAGGGTTCGGCTGAAATGATGGTGTGACATCTGGCCCATCTGGCCCCTTCGCGAGCAAGCCCTCCCACACTGGATTTTCTGTGGACACATTATTTGTGCACGCCCGCAATCAAATGTGGGAGCGGGCTTGCTCGCGAAGGGGCCAGGTGAGACAGCGCTAAATCGCAACCTTGAACCTCCCTCCTCAGGGCCAGCCCCCTCACCACAGAACCGCCCCACATCAAGGAATGATCTGGCCGATTACTTCTTGGTCAATTCCATAATCATCCGCGACAACAGATAAATCCGTGGTGCCACACTCTCGACCTCGGCGTATTCCTCCGGGGTATGGATATTGCCGCCGACAATCCCGAACCCATCCAGCGTCGGCGTACCCACTCCGGCCGAGAGGCTGGCATCCGCCGCCCCGCCGCTGCCTTCTTCCGTCAGCTTGCGGCCAATTTCGCCGTAAATCCCCTGGGCCATGGCCATCAAGCGATCCGACTCCGCCGTTTGCGGCATCGGTGGCAAGCCGCGTTTAAGGGTAGTGGTCACTTCAGTCTCGGGAATCAGCTTGTCCTTGGAGACTCGCGCCAAATCCTTCTCGATCCGGTCGAACTCTTCCGGTACCGCTGCCCGCACGTCAGCCTTGGCGGTGGCCTGATCCGGAATCACATTGGTGCGATCGCCAGCATTGAGCACGGTAAAGTTGATGGTGGTTTTCTTCTGCGCATCCCCCAGTTTTCCGAGTTGCAAGATCTGGTGCGCGGCTTCCATGGCCGCGTTACGTCCCAGCTCCGGCGCGACGCCAGCGTGAGATGCCTTGCCCTTGACCTCGACCACGGCGGTGGCGCTGCCTTTGCGCCATACCACCAAACCATCCGCCGGGCGGCCCGGTTCGAGGTTGAGTGTTACGTCATGGGCCTTGGCGGTTTTCTTGATCAGGTTGGTGGCGACGTCCGAGCCGGTTTCTTCGCTGGCGTCGAGCAGGAAGGTGATCTGCGCGTAATCCTTGAAATCGAGGTTTTTCAGGACTTTCAGTGCATAGATCCCGGCGACGATGCCGCCCTTGTCGTCCATCACGCCCGGCCCGTAAGCGCGGCCATCCTTGATGTGGAATGGGCGCGCGGCGGCGGAGCCTTCCTTGAACACGGTGTCCATGTGTGCCATCAGCAGGATTTTCGCCGTGCCGGTGCCTTTGAGCGTGGCCAGCACATGGTTGCTCCTGTCCGGGGTGTTGGGCACGAGTTCGATGGTGGCACCGAGTTTCTTCAACTCTTCGATGGCGATGTCGCTCACCTGAGTCAGCCCCGGCTCATAACCGGAGCCAGAGTCGATATTCACCAGCCGCTCCAGCAATTTCAGGGCTTCACCTTTGTACTGTTCGGCATCGGCGAGGATCTGTTTATGGGGTTCGGCGAAGGCTGTTGAGAAGGCGCCGAGGGCGAGGGTCAGGCCGAGGCTGATGGCCAGGAGGGAGCGAGAGCGTTTGAACGTCATGAATCGATCCTTGTTTCGTGTCGGGGGTCGAAAATACCCTACCTGACTACGACGCAAGGCTCTACACCGGATGCGACACATACAAACCTGAATGACCACACATCCCCTGTGGGAGCGGGCTTATGTGGCGAGGGGGCTCGCCCCCGTTCGGCTGCGCAGCAGTCGTAAAACCAGTCACCGCGCTCTAATCCGAGATCGAGGTGGCTGGTTTTAGGGGTGCTTCGCCCCCCAACGGGGGCAAGCCCCCTCGCCACATAAGCCCGCTCCCACAAGGGATTTGTGGTGATTGGCTTACACAGAGTTGAGCAACGCCTTATGCGGTTTACCGTCGCTGTGGCAAATGACGCGGTTACGCCCGGTGGTCTTGGCTTCGTAGAGCGCCTGGTCGGCGTCGTTGAGCCATAGGGTCGCGTCATTGTGTGCCGGGTTGAAGGCGGCCAGGCCGATGCTCAAACTGACCTTCAGCGCCGGGTTTTGCTCGTAACCCAACGTGGCGAAACGATCACGCAACGCATCCATCGCCAGGGCAGCACGGTCCAGCGGCAGGTCCGGCAGCAGCACACAGAATTCGTCGCCGCCATAACGCCCGGCGAGATCCGCTGCCCGCAGGTTCTGCTTGAGCATTTTGCTCAGCCGACGCAGGACCATATCCCCGGCGACATGGCCGTAGGTGTCGTTGATGGTTTTGAAATGGTCGATGTCGATCAGTGCAATCGCCCCGCCCTGCTGCTGGCGTTGGCAACGCTGAAATTCGATTTCCAGCTGATCTTTCCAGGCACCGTGGTTTAGCAGGCCAGTCAAGCTGTCGGTGCGGCTCAGGGCCAGCAATTCGCGCTTGTGTCGGCCGAGGGTGTCGGCCTGACGGAAGCAGATCCAGCCCAGGGACAGCGGATAAATCGACAGCAAAGGCAGGCAGGCGTACAGCTGAAACGGACTGGTTAGCGGGACAAAAGCCGGCATGAACACCAGCAGCCCGACGCCGATCCCAAGCACCTGCGCGACGGCGCCCACCAAGAGAAAACGCACACCGCCGATGGCCACGTTGTGCATCGCCATCATCGAAAGGGTCGCCGCGCTGGGCAGCGGATTGAACTGCATGGCGGCCACCCAGAAACCACCAAGAAACGCGTCCACCAGGATATTGCGGTGTTCGGCACGAAAAGGAATTTCCGCCCGCCGCGCCCATTGATAGGCCACATGCGGCCAGAGCAGCCCGTTGAACAGCATTACCCCCCAGACCCATGGCGCCGGGTCGAGTGGATACATTCCTGCGCCGACGCACAATAATCCCAAGGCCAGCCCCAGGATTCGCGACCCATAAAGCCTCCTGGCCAGTGAAAGTCCCTTTCCTCCCTTTTTTTCCATAGAGGCCTCTTTACCGCTGAAGGAGCCTGACAACACACGGGTTGAAAGTGTGTTTGAAGTCTATCAGGGCAACGGCAAATAGCCATCACCGGTTGGCGGTCTGAATAGCGTGACCTCCCATGAGCTCAATGCCCAATGTTTGGTCTATACATGAAGGGAGGGATCGATAACAACGAGAAAGAGGATCCGGGCGCTCAAACCCGCCGACCGCACGCTGTCCTGATCACTGCAAAGGAATAGCCTGATGCTTTTGTTGGTTGTCACTATCGCCGTCTTCGTGGCCTGGAGCTGGTTGAGCTACCCGGCCATCGGTTACTGGCTCTATGACTTGAACATGGCGCTGGAGGCCCGGCTGTACCGGTTGCACAAGATCGTTGTGCCAATCCCCGAAATGACCGTTTCGACGTGGCAAGGCGGCCCTTACGAAGCCTCCAGCAGTGTGCTGATGCTGCATGGCTACAGCGCCGACAAGAACATCTGGCTGCGCTTCGCCCGCCATTTTGTCGACGACTACCGGGTGATTATTCCTGATCTCGCGGGGCACGGCGAAACCGGCTTCAAGGCCGGCGGGGGCTATGACATTCCAATCCAGGCCAAACGGTTGATCCAGTTGCTCGATATTTGCGGGGTCGAAAAGGTCCATGTGATCGGCAACTCCATGGGCGGCTACATCGCGGCCTGGCTGGCGGCCAACTACCCGGAGCGCATTGTTTCGCTGGCGCTGATCGACCCGGCCGGCGTCACCGCCCCGGAACCCAGCGACATGGAGCGCCACCTGGCTCGCGGGCATAACCCGTTTTTGATTCATTCCCGTGAAGAGTTCCAGCATTTTTATGCCATGACCATGGTCTCGCCGCCATGGGTGCCGGGAATCGTGCTGGACGCCGTCGCCCAGCGTTACGAACAGCAGCGCGACGAGCTGGAAGAAATCTTCAGGGACTTCCACGCCAGCCCGCCGATGGAGCCAAAACTGCCCGACATCAAATGCCCGGCGCTGCTGCTGTGGGGGCGCAAGGACCGCTTGATCGACGTCAGCAGCGTACCGGTCTGGAGCAAGGGCATCGCCGATCTGCAAGTGGAAATCTGGGACGGTGTCGGCCATATGCCGATGGTTGAGCAACCGTCCAAGACTGCGCGGCTGTATCGGGAGTTTCTGGAAAGGAAAATCTGATGAGATCCCTTGTGACAAAGGGGATCCTTCTCTGTAGGAGCTGCCGCAGGCTGCGATCTTTGATCTTGCCTTTATAAAGCAAAGTCAAAAGATCGCAGCCTGCGGCAGCTCCTACAAGGGGGCAAGCCCCTTTGCTCTGGGTGGTAAACGATGAACATTCTTTACGACGAACGCATCGACGGTGTTCTGCCCAATGTCGACAAGGCTGCGTTACTCAAAGCCTTGCAGCAGGAGGTGCCGGACCTGGACATTCTCTGGCGCGAAGAAGAACTCAAACCCTACGAATGCGACGGCCTCTCGGCCTATCGCACCACGCCGATGCTGGTCGCCCTGCCCCGGCAGCTGGAACAGGTGCAGGCGCTGCTCCGGCTCTGTCATGCCCGCAACGTGCCGGTGGTGGCGCGCGGAGCCGGCACCGGGTTGTCCGGCGGTGCGCTGCCGTTGGACAAAGGCGTGCTGCTGGTGATGGTACGGTTCAACAACATTCTGCACATCGACCCTGCCGCCCGCACCGCACGAGTCCAGCCGGGAGTGCGTAACCTGGCGATATCCCAAGCAGCGGCGCCCTTCGGTTTGTATTACGCGCCGGACCCGTCCTCGCAAATCGCCTGCTCCATCGGCGGTAACGTCGCGGAAAACGCCGGTGGCGTGCATTGCCTCAAATACGGCCTGACCGTGCACAACCTGCTGAAACTCGAAGTGCTCACCCTCGAAGGCGAACACCTGACCCTCGGTGCCGATTCGCTGGACGCGCCGGGCTTCGACTTGCTGGCTCTGTTCACCGGCTCCGAAGGCTTGCTGGGGATCATCACCGAAGTCACGGTCAAACTGCTGCCCAAACCCCAGGTCGCCAAAGTCCTGCTGGCCAGTTTCGATTCCGTGGAAAAGGCCGGCCGCGCGGTGGCCGAGATCATCGCGGCCGGGATCATCCCCGGAGGCCTGGAGATGATGGACAACCTGGCGATCCGTGCCGCCGAGGATTTCATCCACGCCGGTTATCCAGTGGACGCCGAAGCGATACTGCTCTGCGAACTGGACGGCGTCGAAGCGGATGTCCATGACGATTGCGAGCGGGTTCGCGAGGTGCTGCAACAGGCCGGTGCCAGCGACGTGCGCCAGGCTCGGGACGAAGCCGAACGTGTGCGGTTCTGGGCCGGACGCAAAAACGCCTTCCCGGCGATCGGCCGTCTCTCGCCGGATTACTACTGCATGGACGGCACCATCCCCCGCCGCGAACTGCCCGGCGTGCTCAAAGGCATCGCCAGCCTGGCGCAAGAATACGGCTTGCGCGTGGCCAACGTTTTCCACGCCGGCGACGGCAATATGCACCCGCTGATTCTGTTCGACGCCAACCAGCCCGGCGAGTTGGAGCGGGCCGAAGCCCTCGGCGGCAAGATCCTCGAACTCTGCGTCAAAGTCGGCGGCAGCATCACCGGCGAGCACGGCGTAGGCCGCGAGAAAATCAATCAGATGTGCGCGCAGTTCAACAGTGACGAGTTAACGCTGTTTCACGCAGTGAAAACCGCGTTCGACCCAAAGGGCCTGCTCAATCCCGGCAAGAACATCCCGACCCTGCACCGCTGCGCGGAATTCGGCGCGATGCACATCCACGCCGGGCAACTGCCGTTCCCTGAGCTGGAGCGTTTCTGATGCCGGACGTCGATGCCAGTGAAGCCCTGCTGGAGCAGGTCAAACAGGCACAGGAAAACGCCACGCCGCTGCGCATTCAGGGCGGTAACACCAAGGCGTTTCTCGGCCGTGAAGTGGCCGGAGAAATACTCGACACCCGCGTCCATCGCGGCATCGTCAGTTACGACCCGACGGAGCTGGTGATCAGCGTTCGCGCCGGCACGCCGCTGAGCGAACTGTTTGCTGCACTGGATGCACAGGGGCAAATGCTGCCCTGCGAGCCGCCATCGTTCGGTGAAGGCGCCACCGTCGGCGGGATGATCGCGACGGGGCTGTCCGGGCCACGGCGTCCGTGGTCTGGCTCAGTGCGCGATTTTGTCCTCGGTACCCGGGTGATCAGCGGCCTCGGCACCCACCTGCGCTTCGGCGGCGAAGTGATGAAAAACGTTGCCGGCTACGACCTCTCGCGCCTGATGGTCGGCAGTTACGGCTGCCTTGGGGTGCTGACCGAAGTCTCGCTCAAAGTGCTACCCAAACCCCGGCAATGCTTGAGCATCAGCCTGGACATCGACTGCGCCCGCGCCTTGGACAATCTGGCGCAATGGGGGCAGCAGCCACTGCCCATCAGCGCCGCCTGTCACGACGGTCAGCGTCTGTATTTGCGGCTCGAAGGGGGCGAAGGTTCGGTGACGGCCGCCCATCAACGACTCGGCGGCGACCCCTTGGACTCCGGTTATTGGTCCGACCTGAACGAACAACGACTAGACTTTTTCAATGAGGGCCTGCCGCTGTGGCGCTTGTCATTGCCCAACAACCTCGGGCCTCTGGACTTGCCCGGTGAGCAACTGATCGACTGGGGCGGCGCACAACGCTGGTTGAAATCCGCGGCCGACAACATTCAGTCGCGAGCCCTTGAACTCGGCGGCCACGCTACCTGTTTCAGCCACGGCGTCAGCGAAACGCCATTCCAGCCGCTGGCCCCGGCACTGCTGCGCTATCACCGACAACTCAAGGCGCAACTGGACCCGCAAGGGCTGTTCAACCCTGGGCGAATGTACGCGGAGCTTTAGCATGCAAACCAATCTCAGCGAACAGTCCAAACTACTGCCCCGCGCCGAAGAAGCGGACAAGATTCTGCGCACTTGCGTGCATTGCGGGTTCTGCAACGCCACGTGCCCGACGTATCAACTGCTGGGCGACGAACTGGATGGGCCGCGCGGGCGCATCTATCTGATCAAGCAAGTGCTCGAAGGCGCCCCCGCCACGGCCAAAGCCCAGTTGCACCTGGATCGCTGCCTGACCTGCCGCAACTGCGAAACCACCTGCCCGTCCGGGGTGGATTATCACAACCTGCTGGACATCGGCCGCGCCGTGATCGATCAAGCGGTGCCGCGCCCGGCCAGTCAGCGGTTGTTGCGTCAGGGGTTGCGGGCGCTGGCGCCGAATCCGAACCTGTTCAAGACCTTGCTGCAGATCGGCGTCACATTCCGGCCGTTGCTGCCACGGGGCATCGAGGCGAAGCTGCCCCACGGCCTCCCCGCCGCAGGCGAGCGCCCTGCCCCTCGGCATGCGCGTCGGGTGCTGATGCTCGAAGGCTGCGTGCAGCCCGGTCTGTCGCCGAACACCAATGCCGCGACCGCGCGGGGTACTGGATCGGCTGGGGATCAGCGTGATTCCGGTGCCAGACGCCGGCTGTTGCGGCGCACTGGACTATCACCTCGACGCCCAGGCCTCGGGCCTCGATCGCGCTCGGCATAACATCGACGTTTGGTGGCCGCACCTGGAAAACGGCGCCGAAGCCATCGTGCAAACCGCCAGCGGCTGCGGCGCATTCATCAAGGATTACGGGCATCTGCTGGAGCGCGATCCGGTCTATGCGGCCAAAGCCCAGCGGGTCAGCGAACTGGCCCTGGACCTGGTGCAAGTGCTGGCCGATGAGCCTTTAGAACGGGTCTGCACCGCCACTGACCAGCGGATCGCCTTCCACTGCCCCTGCACCTTGCAGCACGCCCAAAAACTTGGCGGTGCGGTAGAAGCCGTGCTGACGCGGTTGGGCTTCAATCTCATGGCAGTGCCCGACAGTCATTTATGTTGTGGCTCGGCGGGCACCTATTCGATTACCCAACCCGTACTGGCCCGGCAACTGCGCGACAACAAGCTCAACGCTCTGGAAAGTGGCCACCCTGAAGTCATCGCTACCGCCAACATCGGCTGTCAGAGCCACCTCAACAGCGCCGGACGTACGCCGGTCAGGCACTGGATCGAATTGGTGGACCAAGTGCTGCGCTGAACGAACGGGGCAGTGTTGCAAGAACAGTCCTTGGCAGAATGAAGTTCGTCAGAAACTTCGTTTGTCGACGCCGCCGAAGGCTGCGATCTTTTCCGGCATCCGTTACGTCACTGCGCCAGGAAACTTTTCATGAGCCATCCGAACTTCGTCAGCCCTGACCTGATCCGCCAACGCTTCTCCAAAGCGATGTCCGACATGTACCGCGAAGAAGTGCCGCTGTACGGCGCGCTGATGGAACTGGTGGAACAGACCAACCGCCATGTGCTGGACAGCGACCCGCAGATCGCCCGACAGCTGCACAGCACCGGCGAAATCCAGCGCCTGGACCTGGAACGCCACGGCGCGATCCGGGTCGGCACTGCCGCCGAATTGGCGACCCTCGCCCGCCTGTTTGCGGTGATGGGCATGCAGCCGGTGGGCTATTACGACCTGACCCCGGCCGGCGTGCCGGTGCATTCCACTGCGTTCCGCGCCATGCATGAAGCCGCGTTGCAAGTCAGCCCGTTCCGGGTGTTCACCTCGCTGCTGCGCCTGGAACTGATCGAAGACGCCGAACTGCGGGCATTTGCCCAGTCGGTGCTGGATAAGCGCTCGATTTTCACCCCGGCGGCATTGGCCCTCATCGAACGCGCTGAAGCTCAAGGCGGCCTGACTGAATACGAGGCGCAGGACTTCGTCGCACAAGCCCTGGAGACCTTCCGCTGGCACCACAGCGCCACCGTCACGGCCGAGCAGTATCAGCAACTCAGCGCCCAGCATCGACTGATCGCCGACGTGGTGGCCTTCAAAGGCCCGCACATCAACCACCTGACGCCACGCACCCTGGACATCGACATCGTCCAGGCGCAAATGCCTGCCCATGGCATCACCCCCAAAGCGGTGATCGAAGGCCCGCCCCGCCGGCAATGCCCGATCCTGCTGCGTCAAACCAGTTTCAAGGCGCTGGACGAGCCCGTCACCTTCACCGATCAAGCCCAGACCCGCGGCTGCCACAGCGCCCGTTTCGGTGAAATCGAGCAACGCGGCGCGGCGCTCACCCCCAAAGGCCGGGCGCTTTACGACCGCTTGCTCAATGCTGCCCGTGATGAACTGAAGGACTTCCCCAACGAAACCAACGCCGCACGCTACAACGCACTAATGACGCAGCACTTTGGCGAATTCCCTGACACTGCCGAGGAAATGCGCCGACAGGAACTGGCGTATTTTCGCTACTTCGTGACGGAAAAAGGCTTGGCGGCGAAGGGGCTGAAGGATTTGTCGCTGGAGGATTTGCTCCGTGACGGCTATGTGCGGGTTGAACCGCTGGTGTATGAAGACTTTTTGCCTGTCAGCGCGGCGGGGATTTTTCAGTCGAACCTGGGGGACGCGGCGCAAACCCACTATGGCGTGCATTCGAACCAGCAAGCGTTCGAAAAGGCCTTGGGACGGTCGACGATTGATGAGTTGGGGCTGTATGCCGAGACGCAGCGGCGGTCGATTGGGGAGTGTTTTGCAGCACTGGGTTTGAACGTTTCCGAATAGGCGTGATGGCTGCAAAAAAGATCGCAGGCTTCGCCAGCTCCTACGGGGTCGAGTGCACCCGTTGCAGTGCGGTTGCACGCGGTCGAAGTAGGAGCTGCCGCAGGCTGCGATCTTTTGATCTTATTGCAGCTTCGCCAACAACGCCTTGGCGGTCGCTTCCGACGAAGCGGGGTTCTGACCGGTCAGCAATAGACCGTCCACAACCACGTAACTCGCCCAGTCATCGGCCTTGGAGAAAAGTCCCCCGCTGGCCTTGAGCATGTCCTCCACCAAAAACGGCACCACGTCTGTCAGCTGCACAGCGGCCTCTTCGGAGTTGGTGAAGCCTGTCACCCGCTTGCCTTTAACCAACGGCTGGCCATCCTCATCCTTGACGTGACGCAATACCCCCGGCGCATGACAGACCGCTGCCACCGGTTTGCCCGCCTTGTAAAACGCTTCAATCAGCGCAATTGAAAAGGGGTCTTCAGCCAGATCCCACAACGGGCCATGCCCTCCTGGATAGAAAACAGCGTCGTAGTCTTCGGCCCTCACGGTATCCAGCAGCCCGGTAGACGCTAAAGCAGACTGGGCAGCGGAATCCTTGCGAAAGCGATTGGTGGCCGCGGTTTGCGCGTCGGGCTCATCACTTTTAGGGTCCAGCGGTGGCTGGCCGCCCTTGGGTGAAACCAGGGTCAGCTGCGCGCCAGCATCCTTGAAGGTGTAATACGGCGCGGCGAATTCTTCGAGCCAGAAGCCGGTTTTCTTACCGGTATTACCCAGTTGATCGTGGGACGTTAAAACCATCAGGATTTTCATGTCGTTCTCCAGTCGATGTCAGGGTTGTTCAGTAATCCAGATGCTGGGTTTGACCTCCGGGCAGCGCTGTTCGTTGCGCCCATTGTCGGGGGTGACGGCTCATGGCCTTGATGCGCAAGAAGTTGCGCAACTGTGTCGGTGAAAAGTTCTCTAGCGAGGCTGGACGCCAGCTTTATCAAGCCCTCCAGCCGAGTGCGCAAGAAGTTGCGCAGTGGTGCGCAACTTCTTGCGCACTTTTTCAGCTGATCCTTGCCGAAAACCTCTTCGGCGCCGAAAAAAATCACCTCAACCATCTGATTTATATAGCATTAATCATTTATGGCACGCTCCTTGATAACAGTCAGGCACCCACCGGGCGATACCGCCTCCCGGGCACCCTAACTTTCAGCAAGGAGCACATCCATGGCTACACCAGCGTACATGTCCGTTACCGGCGAGAAACAAGGCCTGATCACTGCCGGCGCGTTTACCGCCGACTCCGTTGGCAACACCTACCAGGAAGGCCACGAAGACCAGGTCATGGTTCAGGCGTTCAGCCACGACGTGATCGTCCCGCGTGACCCACAGTCCGGCCAACCGACCGCTCAGCGTGTACACAAGCCAGTCGTGATCACCAAGGTCTACGACAAGTCTTCGCCACTGCTGCAAGCGGCACTGACCTCCAGCGAGCGCTTGAGCGAAATCGTTATCCAGTGGTACCGCACTTCAGCTCAAGGTACCCAAGAGCACTACTACACCACCAAACTGGAAGACGCGATCGTCGTCGCCATCAACAACAAAATGCACAACTGCCAGGATCTGTCGAACTCGCACTTCACGCACCTGGAAGAAGTGCAATTCACCTACCGCAAAATCACCTGGACCCACGAAGTATCCGGTACTTCGGGTTCCGATGACTGGCGTTCCCCGGTCACTGGCTAAGTCTGGCCGACCGTTTCAAGCATCGGCCAGCTCTGCTGGTCGATGTCATTTGCGCCTACCTGGAATTTTCGCGCCCGCAAGCGCCCGTTTGGGTGTCGGCGTGCCCCGCAGACTGCATGAGGAACAAGGGATGTTCGCGCTGGCCAATCAGACTCACTTTGCCCTGACTGTCGAAGGTCTGGAGAACGATCTCCAGGTCCTTGCCCTGCAAGGTCGGGAAGCCATCAGCCAGCCTTTTGTGTTTGAGGTGGATCTGGTCAGTGAACAGCCGTCCCTGGACCTCGAAACGCTATTGCACAAACCGGCCTTTTTGCAGCTCTCGCCTGACGGCAGCGGCATCCATGGCCAGATCTACCGCGCCGCCCAGGGCGATTCGGGCAAACGCCTGACCCGCTACGCCGTGACCCTGCGTCCGCAGTTGGCCTATCTGGCGCACCGCATCAACCAACGCATCTTCCAGAACCTCAGCGTGCCGAAAATCATTGGCATGGTCCTCGAAGAGCACGGCATCCAAAGCAATGCCTACCAATTCAAAGTCGGGGCGATCTATCCCGAGCGCATTTACTGCGTTCAGTACGATGAATCGGACCTGCAATTCATCCAGCGCCTGTGCGAGGAAGAAGGTATCCACTACCACTTCCAGCACAGCGCCACGGCCCACAAGCTGGTGTTCGGCGATGACCAGACGGTGTTCCCGAAACTTCCGCCCGTGGCCTACCAGCAAGACTCCGGCATGGTCGCCAATGACCCGGTGATCAAGCGCTTCGACCTGCGCCTGGAAACCCGCACCAGCCGCACCACCCGCCGCGACTACGACTTCGAAAAACCGCGCCTGACCCTGGAAAGCGAACACCGTGGCGACGCCCTGCCCGACCTCGAAGACTACGACTACCCCGGTCGCTTCATCGACCGCGAACGCGGCAAGCACCTGGCCAAGCGCGCCCTCGAACGTCACCGCAGCGATTTCCAGCTCGTCGAAGGCAAAAGCGATCAGCCGTTGCTGGTCAGCGGCCACTTCCTGGCCCTGACCCAACACCCCAAGGCCAAATGGAACGACCTGTGGCTGCTGACCGAAATCCTCCACGAAGGCAAACAGCCGCAAGTGCTGGAAGAGTCGGTCACCAGCAGCACCACTAATCTGAAAGACGATTTCCACCAGGGCTACCGCAACCGCTTCCAGGCCACCCCCTGGGACGTGCCGAACCGCCCGCCGCTGAACCACCCCAAACCACGGATCCTCGGCAGTCAGAGCGCCGTGGTCACCGGGCCCAAAGGTGAAGAGATCCACTGCGACCAGTACGGCCGCGTCAAAGTGCAATTCCACTGGGACCGCGAAGGTCAGGCCGACGACAAGACCAGCTGCTGGCTGCGCATCTCCTCCGCCTGGGCCGGCGCCCATTACGGCGGCATCGCCATCCCGCGGATCGGCATGGAAGTGCTGGTCAGCTTCCTCGAAGGCGACCCCGAACAACCGCTGATCAGCGGCTGTCTGTACCACAAGGAAAACGTCGTCCCGTACGCCCTGCCAGCGAACAAAACCCGCAGCACCTTCAAAACCCTGAGCTCTCCGGGCGGCGGCGGATTCAACGAACTGCGCATCGAAGACAAGAAAGGCCAGGAACAAATCTTCCTGCACGCCCAGCGCGACTGGGACGAAAACGTCGAGCACGACCAGAAAATCCGCGTCGGCAACGAACGCCACGACACCGTGGAGAAAAACAGCTACAGCGAATTCAAGGCCGAAGAACACCACACCGTCTATGCCGACCGCAAAGTCGAAGCCCGCGCCAATGACCACCTGACCGTGGGCGTGAACCAGCACATCAAGGTCGGCACCGGCCAGTTCATCGAAGCCGGCCAGGAAATCCACCTCAGCAGCGGCATGAAAGTCGTGCTTGAAGCCGGCAGCGAACTCACCCTCAAGGGCGGCGGCAGCTTCATCAAGATCGATGCCAGCGGCGTAACGCTGAGCGGGCCGGTGATCAACATCAACTCTGGAGGTGGGCCGGGAAGTGGGACGGGGGCTGCGCCGTTGTTGCCGGGGGCGTTGAAGCAGACGGATGCGGATAAGGCGGGTGCGGTGCTGAGCCCGGCGCAGATCAATACGCTGAAACGTAATGCGCCGTTCTGTGAAGAGTGCGAGAAGTGTAAGGCAGGTGTTTGTGCGATCTGATCCGATGACTCCACAGGTTTGGCTGGCTGAACGGCCGTTGCAGACGGGCGAACGTTTATACCTGATTGTCAGCGCCGCCAGCGATGCCGAAGCGCTCAAGTCGCTTTACCAAAATGAACCCACAACCCAGGCGATCCCAATCTGGGGCGGTACACCCTACGCGGCCTGGCAGCCGGTGATGCCCTACCTCACCGAGTTGAAACCCAACTCAAGCTTCCTGTCATGGATTGCCGAAACGGACGCCCTCGACTGGGGGTGGCTAGCCGTTTCCCGCAGCGAACCGAACGTGGTGTTCGAACATCTGCGTAGCCTCACTCAGGTTCGGATGCAGGACGGGACTGAAGTGTTTTTCCGGTTCTGGGATGGACGGCATATCTACCCGATTCTGGAAGGCCTCGGCGATGCCGCCGGTGAAGTGCTGCCGGTGTTTGATCGGTATCTGATTAATGGCAAAAGCCTGGAGGTGGGGCCGAGAGTGGTGCCGCCAGCTAAGGATTGGCCTTGGTGGGAGGTGCCGAAGAAGCTGCTCGACAGCCTCGCCAAGCAAAACCCGTCGACCCTGATCGGCAACCTGATGCAATGGCTGGAAGAGGAACGTCCAGACATCTACGCCGCTTATCCCGAGAGCAATCTGAAGCTGAAAGTCGCACGTTTCGTGCGCCGCCCGGATGCTCCGAAAAACCCTAATGAAGCACTGTTAAACCACCTGATTCTGGAGCAAGGCTGATGGATCGCGTTGCCTACGTTGACAACCAACTGAGCACGTTCAAGGACAGCTTGAAGCTGTATCAAGAACAGACCAAAACCTGGTACGCGAAAGCCGCCGACAAAGGCAGTCGAGCAACAGACCTGCCCTCCCTGCTGGGTATGGAGCGCGTCATCAAGGTCGGTAACACCAGCAAATCGGTAAGCATGAGCGACGGCGATTTCGCCTCGAACGTTGCCCAGTGCCCACTCAAGGGGCCGCTGCTGATCGAGAGCAAATTCGAATCGGTGTATGACATCCCATTGGGTGACATCGAAGTCGAAATCATTGCGGTAGAAGGCGGCGCGGTCAGCAAAGTCAAACTCGACGCCCAAGGCAAAGCCAGCTGGACGGGCGGTATTCCGGGCAAGTTCTACAAGATCCGCGTTCACAACGAAGTAACGCCGGCGCAAATCGATACCCTGTTCAAATCCTATGACGGCCTGACCGGTCAACTGGAAGGTTTCCTGCGCAAGGAATGGGCCGGCTTCAAACCGCAATGGTCGAACATGTCTGCTTCGGGGACCGCCATGGCGGTCGGCAACGGCATCCTTGAAGGCGGTTGGGAAGCGATCAAAGGGGTCTGGGACGGCATCAGCCTGGTGCTCGACATCCTGCAAGACCCGAGCAAGTTTGCGAAAGACCTCGGTGCAGGTACCCAAAAGCTGATAGCGCTGGCAAAAGAAACGCCAGACGTGATGAAAAAGGCCATGCTGCTGGCCAGCGACGAGGCCGCTCTGTTCCTGATGGTACGCAGTGCCGTGATCTGGCTGGCCGGCCTGCCACCGATGAAGATGGCCGGTGACGCCGCAAAAATGACCACGGCGGCGGTCGTCGGCATCGCGATCGATATCGTGATTTCGATCGTGCTGACCATCGCTGCAGAGGGTACTGGTGTCATCTACCTCGCCGCGCGATTGAAAAAGTACGGCGAAATCATCATCAAGGCCGTGACCGGTTTTGTGGAGTCGGTGTTCAAGATCATCAAAGGCTTCATGGAGTACGTCGCGAAATACACCGCGGTGGCGGCTCGTGGCGTGACGGCTCAGGTGAATAAAGGGGTGGCACAGGTTCGCTTTGACGGCAAGAAAAACACAAAACTGGGCAAGGGAAAAACCGGCGACGACGCGTCCAGGCAAGCCAAGACACCTGCCGACCAAAGCGCTGAGCCCGCGGCCAAAACCTGCACCGACAAGTGCCCCGTATCGATGGTCACCGGTGAAGAGTTACTGACGCTCAATGATGGTCAGCTCGACGGCCTGCTGCCGTTTGAGTGGACACGTCTTTACCGAAGCAGCGCAGTGGAAATCGATTGCGGCCTGGGTTATGGCTGGAGCCACGCGCTGGCACACCGGGTCGATATCAATGACGATGAAGTCATCTGGACCGACCACGAAAACCGCGCAACGCCATTCCCGCTTCCAAGCCATCAACGGCCAGCGATCACCAACAGCCTGTCACGGGCAGCGATTTTCATTGGTGACGATCCGTCGGAGCTTGTCCTGGCTCAAGCCGGGAGCCGACCATCGTTCTACCACTTCCGCTACAACAGCAAAGGCGCAACCCTGATCGCCATTAGCGACAGCTATGGCAACCGGTTGCACGTCACCCGTGACATTCACGGCAGGATCAAACGCCTCGACAATGGTGCCGGTCGCGCCCTGCTCTTGCGATACGACCGCAAGCACATCATCGCCGTCGACTATCAACAATTTATCCCCGCAGACAATCTGGAAGACGCCTGGAACACCATCCAGACGCTGGTCACGTATAGCTACGATGCACAGCATCGCCTGATTGAAGCGAAGAACGCTGCCGGTGAAGCCGAACACTATCGCTACAACGATCAGCACGTGATTCTTGAACGGCAACTGGCGGGTGGCGCGAGCTTCTTCTGGGAGTGGGAGAACGAAGGCAAGTTGGCGCGCTGCGTCCATCACTGGGCAAGTTTCTCGCAGATGGAAGCGCATTACGCCTGGGACGATAAAGGCAGCGTCACCGTTACCAACGCCGATGGCAGCGAAGAGGTTTACACCCACGACGATAAAGCACGGCTTATCAGCAAGATCGATCCCGACGGTGCTGAACACCTGAAGGCCTATAACGATAAAGGCCAGCTGATTGCAGAGAAAGATCCGCTAGGCGCTGTTACCGAATATCGGTACGACGAAGACGGCCTGATGACCGCCGTCATTCCGCCGGAAGATGAACCCGTTTCGTATGAATACAGCAACGGGTTCGTCAGCGACGTGCACCGAGGCAAAGCCACCTGGAAGTATCAACGAAACAATCAGGGCGACATCACTCAGCAGATCGACCCGGACGGTAATGCCACCCTCTACAGCTACGACCGTCAGGGCCGTCTGCTGGAAATCCGTCATCCCGATGGCAGTCGCCATCAACTGGGCTGGAACAACCTCGGCCAACTGCTCGAAGAGCACCTGCCCGACGGTGGTCAGCGCAAGTACCGCTACGATGCCTTGGGCCGGCAGATCACCCGTCAGGAAGAAACCGGCGCCATCACTCACTACCAATGGGACGCTGCCAACCGTCTCGCGCAAATCACCCTGCCCGGCGGTGCAACCCGCGCGTTCACCTACAACGCCTACGGCAAAGTCACTGCCGAACGCGATGAACTGGGCCGCGTCACCCGCTACGAATACGCCGATGGCCTGCACCTGGTCAGCCGTCGCCTCAACCCGGATGGCAGTCAGCTTCGCTACCGCTACGACAACTCACGCTTGCTGCTCACCGAGATCGAGAACGAGCGCGGTGAACACTACCACCTCGATTACTACACCAACGGCCTGATCCAACAGGAAACCGGCTTCGACGGTCGCCGTACAGCCTACGAGTACGACCTCAACGGCCAGTTGCTGAAGAAAACCGAATTCGGTGACGACGATAGCGAGCTGATTACCGAGTACCAGCGCGACGCAGCCGGCCGCCTGCTGGTGAAAACCCTGGCCGATGGCGAGGAAATTCACTACAGCTATGACGCCCTCGGTCGCCTCGTAAACGTCGACGACAGCAACTGGCCGCTGGCGTACGAATACGACCTGCAAGACCGCCTGATCACCGAACACCAAGGCTGGGGCACCTTGCGTTACGAGTACGACAACCTCGGCCAACTCAGCCACTGCCGCCTCCCCGACGGCAGCAAACTCGACTACCGCCACCAATCCGGCGGCCGCCTGAGCAGCATCGACCTCAACGGCTCGCGCCTGACCACGCACCAGTTCAACGCCGGCCGGGAACAGCAGCGCCAACAAGGCCTGCTGCTCAGCCAATATCAGTACGACGAACAAGGCCGACTGCAAGCCCACACCGTCAGCCAACAAGAACGCAACCTGTTCCACCGTCGCTACGCCTACGATGCCAATGGCAACCTCGCGGGCATCGACGACAGCCGAAAAGGCAACCGCAGGTATCACTATGATCCGCTTGACCGCCTGATCAACGTCCGTGGCACCACGCCGGAAAGCTTCGCCCACGACCCGGCGGGCAACCTCCTCGGCCAAGGCGACCAGCCGACCGCGAACCTGGCCAACGTCAAAGGCAACCGCCTGCTGATGCAGGGCGACCGCCACTACGACTACGACGCCCACGGCAACCTGATCCGCGAACGTCGCGGCACCGGGCAAAAACTCGTCACCGAGTACCGCTATGACTGCCAACATCGCCTCATCGGCGTCAACCTCCCCGGCGGCAGCATCGCAAGCTACAGATACGACGCCTTCGGCCGACGCATCGCCAAAACGGTCGATGGCCACACCACCGAATTTCTGTGGCAAGGCGAACGCCTCATCGCCGAGAGCGCCGACAACCGCTATCGCAGCTACATCTACGAACCCGGCAGCTTCCGCCCACTGGCCATGCTCGACGGCGAAGGCCCGCTAAAGGCCGCGCCGTTCTACTACCAACTCGACCACCTCGGTACACCGCAGGAACTCACCGACTACAGCGGCGAGATCATGTGGTCGGCCAAGTACCGCGCCTATGGCAACCTCGCTGCGCTGGACGTCGCCGAAATCGACAACCCGCTGCGCTTTCAGGGCCAGTATTTCGATGCCGAGACAGGGTTACATTACAACCGGCATCGCTACTACAATCCGGGGACTGGACGGTTTCTGACGCCGGATCCGATAAAGCTTGCGGGTGGGTTGAACAACTACCAGTACGTGCCTAACCCTACGGGGTGGGTGGATCCGTTGGGGTTGAATGGGTGCCCTGGGGCAGGAGATAAGGCAGATCCCTCGGTAAACCCCGCAGGTAAAGCCAAGGTAGACACCAAAGAACCGCCGGCTCCCAATGTTCCTTGGTCAAGTCCTTCTGTAAAGAGAGCTTCAGATCAACTCGATCAAGGAGCACGAGATGTAACGGTCAATAGCCGAGCAGAGGCCGAAGAACTTTTCAGGGGTAAATATGTCGGCAAAGGTTATAGAAACGCTGAAGATTTTAACTCAGTGACGGCAAAGGACTACTTTGAGACCCCCAAAGGAAAAGAATCTTACTACCACTGGGATGACACTCCTGTTTCCGACATAGACACTAAAAAAGTTTACATGGCCAACCATAGCCCTAATGACCCTCACTCTGCACTGCCGCATTTGCAACTACACCCAAAAGACGGAAAAGTAATTCGTATCTATTGGCCAAATCAATTTGAGGGGCAAAAATGAACGACCAAAAAATTATCCCGCGAAGTGTTTGGTACGGACTCGAAGGTACAGGCTATGACAAAATCGCACAAGAACTTAAGTCTGAAGATTCATTACTGCGAAAATGGATTGCCATATATGCAATTTACAAATTTAAATTTTCGTTAGATGACCCCTTTCAATATTATGACTTCATAAACTCATCAAAGAACTCACGCTATGCAGTAATAGAATTCTCAATACCAATTGAAACAATAAAAACAAGCGACGGCATTGATGACCGAGACATCACAATAATAAAACTTGAAACAATGGACTCGGAGGAAGAAATAAACCTCCTTTTAGAAAAAAGCAATATTGCACCTGAACTTTTCACACCGCCGTGGCGATGTGACTACCCCCTGTAAATTTACAAACAACTATCAGTCCAAAAGGGGACAGTACAAAAGGCAGTACAAAAGGGGACAGATTTATTTTCTATGCACATGAAAATAAATCTGCTCCTTTTTTTGCAAGCAGATACAAAAATGAAAAATTTTTCGCTTGACAGCTATTATATGTACAAAAAAACTCCATGGTTAAATTGGAAAGAGCCTCTATATGGGTTTGAGCATGGCTTTATAGATGAAAAAGGAGTATCGGAATACACTTGTAAAACCCTAACAGAAAAATCTTCACAAGAAGCCATTGAACTCGCCTCATTGCTACCTCAAGAAAATTATTTGGCAAGTGACTTACTCCAATCACTGGCAGATAAGGACCTCTCACCAGTAACAGACACCACCAAACCTTGGATTCTTTTATTACTTTCTTTTTTACTTGAGCATCAAGAAGACTATGAAGATCCTCTTGAAATAGTTGAAGAGCTGTACGCAAACTTCGACTACCCAGAAGAAATTGCCTCTTTAGTTAGATACATGCCTACCCCGAAGGAGTCGAAGGATCCGAAGAGAGGCTATTTGAAAATTGGAAAATGACCTTATCAGCTTATAAAGATTTATTCGAACAACAGAACAGATCCATTTAACAAGAAGCAAAAGAGGACAACTTTATTTTCTATGCGCCTGAAAACAACCTACCCCTCTTTAGCTATTTATTTATTGCCGACATTCGTTCACAGGAGAAGCATTTAACAAATGATCCCAAGAAAAGTCTGGCATGGACTTGAAAGCAAATCATATCTTGAAATTGCACAAGAACTTCCAGAAAATGACGATTCTCTGCGCAGATGGATTGCCATCTACGCAGTTTATCAAATCGACTTTATCAATCGACGCGCAACCCGCTTGTTTTATGACTTCTTAGAAAATGCAAAAAATTCAAATTATGTCATCATCGAGTTCAGCATCCCACGACATATACTTGAAACAAGAGACAGCATTGACGATAGCGACATCACAATAATAAGATTACAAAAAATTGAAACCGAAGAAAACATCAATAATTTTCTACAGAAAAACAATATTAACCCAGACCTGTTTAGGCCGCCTTGGACATGCAATTATCCATTAGATTAAGCCCTCCAAACTCTACAAAGGGGACAAATTTATTTTCTAAGCGTTCATAAAAATAAATCTGCCCCCTTTTATTCCAATATGTCCCTAACCCATGCCCAAAGAAAGTAGATACGAGTGACTACCAATCTCGGAAGGATTTAAGATCCGACGTTTACAACGCTCAAAGACCTGGCGATTTCCATAAAACTAAGCACTTGAACGCTCGCTCAGCTGACCAAGCTAGAGAGCTAAGCGTAGGAAATGGATCCCGAGGTGGCCAACCTGAAGCTTCTTACCTTCCGGACATTGCAAACAATGTCAAAGGGTTCGAAAAACAAGCAGCATATGGGGCAATCAAGGAGGGTAATGTATTCGACCATGGAGGGACTCGCTTCATGTTTTACAAAGCAGACAAACCTGGATATAACGAAGGACAACTCACACACTGGGTAAGAATCGAATTAACTAATGGCGGCAATAAACCCGTTATCCATAGCTTCCCAGCCCCCCAACAAGTTAAAAAATACATGGGAAAAGTCAAATGAAAAAGAAACTAGAGTTCGAGCTGCAGCCTATTAGAGTGCCCAGTGGCTGGACCATTACCATAAACAATCTTTTTGAAGTAGACCTAAAACCAGAAACAGCACATTGGTTCAGCAGCTCTGTATTGTTGGGTGGCGCCCGTAAAGGCACAGGATACTGCTTTGACTCACGAGTCGAACCTGAGGGGGATCCTGACGGTGAGTTCGTCGTTGAGTTTTTAACAATAAAATACGACAAAAAAGGCGAGCCTATCGGCGACTCCGTACAAACTATTGAGATTTTTAAAACAAAAAGCAAACAAGAATACATAAGTAAAATCGAGACATATATGCTCGAAAATTAAGGTAAATAATGGGGTAGGAGAACTAAATTTACTTTCGAACTCATAAGCCTCCCATTTTTCTCAGAAAAGGGGACAGATATATTTCTTAAAAATAAAATCTGTCCCCTTTTTTGCAAGGAAAGTCACCATGGCAAACCACGACCCCAATGATCCTCATGGTGATCGCCCGCACTTACAACTACACCCTGTCAAAGGTGAAGCAATTCGAATCTACTGGCCAAATCCATTTGAAGGTCAAAAATGAGCAATCCAAAAATAATTCCAAGAAAAGTCTGGTGGTTTCCCAATAAAAATGGGCGACTTCAAGGTCGCCCATTTTTATGTCCGAAACATTTAAACATCGCCGCCCAGGCTTATGCACGCTGCACTTCACAAGCGTTTGTTAAAAACTGTCTTTAAATTTCTGATCAATCCAAAAAATCGACTCAACATCGCGAGTAAAAAAACTGGCTCTTCGGTCAAGTAACGCCTCACCTGAAAACAGCAAAAAAACAAAACAATGGTTTTCAGCCCGCCTTCAAATTATGCTTGGCCCTACAGTATGGAGGCTGTGATTTATGTTCAAACTCAAACGGAAAACGTGGATTTTTCTCTTGGTCTACATAGTAGGTGTCAGTGGCTATATCTACTACCTCTACGTCGAGACTCAAGGGATCCTCACTGACAACATTAATAACAAGCTGCTGCATGCCGCGCTGGGGGCTTCGGCCATCCTTGGCGATCGCTACCATGACAATCTGATCGACAAACAGTCCAAATCCGAGGCGGAGGACTGGAATGCCATTCAACGGCTCTCCAGCTTCAACGATTCCATGGGTACTGCTTTTGTCTACAGTGTGGTCAAACGCTCGGGCGAGGCTCATCTGGTCAGCTCCAGCGCATCGAAAAAAGAGATCCAGGAGAAGAATTTCGTACGCTTTTTCGATCCCTACCCGGATGCCAGTCAGGCTTTGCTCGACAGCTTTGAACGCACCGAACCTACCTGGATCGACTACTCGGATCACTGGGGAGATTTTCGCGCAGTCTTCGTCCCTATGAAATCGCAGGACGGTACGATTTATGTTGCGGGTGCGGAGATGACGTTGACGGATTACTACCAGCAACTTAAACAGGACTCCCTGCACCATATCATCCTGGCCATTCTGGTATTTCTCGTCTTCAGCGTTATACGCATGCGCGCTCATCTCCAGCAATTGCAAATAAACGAAGAGGTATTGAATCAGGCAAAAAATGCCGCCGAGGACGCTGATCGTTCAAAGACCAGATTTTTGGCCACCATGAGTCATGAAATTCGCACGCCCATGTACGGTGTTATCGGCGCGACGGAGTTGCTGGCAAGATCTGCCCTGAACCGCGAGCAAAGCAGTCTGCTACAAACGATTAATACAAGCGGACGAGCCCTGCTGTCTCTTATCGACAACATTCTCGACCTTGCAAAAATCGAAGCAGGCAAACTTGAGTTGAAACCTCGTGTCTTCGACATAAGAGCTCTGGTTTCATCCAGTATTGAAATGATCCGGCAAAACATGCAGGACAAGCCAATAGTACTTGAGGCCCAGGTCTCACCAGACGTACCTCCCTTGGTCAAAACCGATACCAATTGCCTGCGCCAGATATTGATCAACTTGCTGGGCAATGCGGTGAAATTCACCGAGGCCGGAAAGGTATCGCTCATGGTCACGACTAGCGGTTACGGCACTCGAGCCCGACTCGAGTTCTCCATACGCGATACCGGCATAGGTATCCCCATGGAGCGGCAAGACAGCCTGTTCAAGCCCTTTGCTCAGTTTAAAGGACCGGCCAGTCAACGCTTTACCGGGAGTGGGCTCGGTCTTTCAATCTGCAAAAATCTGGTCGAGGCGCAGCAGGGGACTTTATCCTTTACCAGTCAGCCTGGCATCGGATCGACGTTCTCCTTCTCACTCCCCATGGAGCTTTTTTCAGTTTCGGAACTACCCATCCGGGATGATCATGCATCGGTTGGTTTCGACTCATCTTTTGCCGAGGATTACCCGCTCGATATTCTGCTGGTGGAAAACCATCCCGTGAGTCAGAAAGTTGCCATGGCGATGTTGCAAGAGTTGGGTTATGCGCCCGACCTTGCGTCAGATGGCTTGGAGGCGATCAATCAGTGCATGACTTCCACTCCAGATATCATTTTTATGGATATCAACATGCCTGTCATGGATGGGCTGGAGGCCATCCGTAAAATCCGCGAACTCCCACTGGGCGATATTTGCTACATCGTTGCTTTCACCGCGAGTGCTTTTTCGAGCGAGATAGAACGTTTCAGGGCCGCCGGTGCCAATGATATTTTGACCAAACCGGCAAATTTTCAGGCCTTGTGCCGAGTGCTTCAGCGTGCAGCCAACTACCGGCAGCAGCTCCAGGCCAGCACTCCGATAATGGATACAATTTCGGGTTGAAATAGACTCAGGCTACAAACGCCATTACAACCCCCCGGTAGGGTGTCCGGCGCCGCCGCTTTAACCCAGCCAATAAAAATGGGCGACTCCAAGGTCGCCCATTTTTTATATCCGAAACTTTTAAACAGCACCTCCAAAGAAGGTGTTCGCCCAGTGTAATGGCCTGGCAATCCATGCACCGGTAAAGAGCCCTGACACCGGGCGAACGGGAAGGATTTTAATAGAATTTGGCGGATATGTCCTCGGTATAAACATGAAATTTATGCACGTAGTATTTCGTAAGCCTTTGCTAAAACTTCAGATACAAACTTCTTAAACTCACCAGTTCGACCATTAAAACTGATTGTTCTTATACAACTTTCTGTACAGAAACAATCAACAGGTACAAGTAATGATCAGCTTGGGTGTTGGCTGGTTACTTTCAGCACCTCGGTATAGGTCACCACAACGCTCTGTTCTACGTTCAGATCTTTCATTTTCGCCTGCATAGACTCTACTCAGGGAGTGTTCGCAGTTTCTTGCGCGGTGGATTCGCCGCTCTCTGTGCCTTTACCACTTTCCTTGCGCCGGGTCGGATCGGTGGGCCGCAGGGCGTCGTTGTCGCGCTCGACTTCGCCTGGTGGCCGGGGTTCGTCGGGGTTTTGCGAGGGAGTGGTCGGTTTGCGATTCATGGGATGTCCTCAGGCTTCGGGATCTTCGACTTCATGGGCGACGTTCACGGCAGGCGAGTCTTTGTGGGATTGATCGGCCTTGGTCTTGAGAATTTGCCACTGATCGAGGTCGATGGCGCCCTGCCCCAGCAGATCGTCGGCGATGCGCAGCAGTTCGCTGTAGTGCGCGTCGGGGGATTGCTGCCAGTAGGCTTTGTCGTCGAACAGCCGCTGCCAGGCGCCAAGGGTGGGCGGTTTGAGGTCGTCGCTCATGGCGGGCTCCTGCCGGTATTATTACGGTAGAGAGATGGAGGTCTCTGGGAGTTCCTGTGGATTGGACGCATCAGGAGCAGGATCAAAGGATCGCAGCCTTCGGCAGCTCCTACACCGACCGAGTACACCCGCGACATTGCGGCATGCGCATAACCCTTTTTTGATCTTAATACCCGGTCATCTCCAGATACCCCTGCCCGCCATGGCTGCCGCTCAGGCGCACCGGTCCTTCCCAATAGGGAATGCGCAAGTCCATCCAGGCCTTGGGGTTGAGGGCGCTGATGGTGATATCGAGATGCCTGGCGGGGATTTTGATCGACCAGCTCACAGGCATCGAGCGGCCAGCGACACTGGTCTTCTCCTGAGGCGTGAGGCTGATGTCGTCGGCATGCAATAACTGCGTCTGCCCTTGGGCATCGATCCAGGTGCCGGTGAGGTATGGCGCGCCGTCCTTTTGCCGCATGCGATAGAGCATGACCTGTTCGCCGCTGTCCAGGTGCAGGGAGAACCAGTCCCAGCCGGTCTGGTTGGCGGTCAGGGGTTGGCTGCTCCACTCACGGTCGAGCCAGGCCGGGCCGCTGACGGTGTAGGTTTTGCCATCGATTTGCAATGTGCCGCTGGCCTGGAAAAACGGCTGGCTGTAGTAGTACGACGCCTGGCCTTGTTCGGATTTCTGGCTGAAGCCTTTGTCGCCCTGAAGCACCAGCGGCCGTGTGGAGGTCAGTCGAAGCTGGTAGCTGAAAGCCTTATCCCTAGCGCTGAGTTGCAGGTCCGCCAGAGGATCTTCATGGCTGGCCTGACTGCTGAAATGCCAATCGTCGATCCATGCCTTGAACGGCGCCAGGCTCACGCCGGCCTGGCCGACGCCGCCTCGGGCGTAGCGTTCGGCGGCGTGATGCGCCGTGGCGGAAGTCACGGCGGCGTGGCCCAGCCAGATGGTCTGATTGCCCCAGCCGGGTTGCTCGGGCGTCGCTTTCAAGGCGCTGCGAAACAGTGTCCATTGCGCGCCGAATTCCTGGCCTTGATCGTCCTTGAGGTTGGCAGTGACGTACCACCATTCGATGCGAAAGCCATCGTGTGGGCCATGATCCGCCGGAAAATTGAAGACGCGCCCAGGCACCACCGGGGTAAATGCCTCGGCCTGATGACCGAGGCCGGCGAAGCCTTTCTCCGGCGCAGGCGTGTTGTCGCATCCGCTCAGCAACGCGGCCAATAACCACAGGCCAACCTTAATCTTCATGAGCAAACGTCCTCAGCAGATCCGCCGGTTGCGTGCGATACAGCGAGTACAACGGCCATGCGGATGCGAGCAACGTGGCGAGCAACGCCAGGCCCATCAACTGCAACAGTTGCAACGGAAACACCCGCAACGGCAAGCGCCAGCCGAAGGCCTGAACGTTGATCACCGTGTCCAGGCACCACGCCAACGCGATGCCCAAGGGCAAGGCCAGCACCAGCGTCAGCACCGCCAGCAACCAGGTTTGCCCGAGGTTCAGCAGCATCAATTGGCGCCGGGTGACGCCCAACGCCCACAGCGGTGCGAGTTGTCCGAGGCGGCTTTGGCTTTGGGTCAGCAGGCTGATGAACAGCGCCACGCCCGCGACGCACAGCGTGAGGCTGTTGAGCGCGGCGGTGGCGGCGAAGGTGCGTTCGAACACTTGCGTGGACCAGCCCTTGAGCCGGGCCTGATCGACGATACGGCTGTCGTCCAGGGCGAAGCGTGCTTGCAGCGCGGTCAGGAATCCGGGAATCGACGTCGGGTCAATGCGCAGATTGAAACGGTTGGGCGTCAATTGGGGCCAGCCGCGCAGCAGATGACTGATGTTGACCAGCAGATGCCCTTTGGGATTGCCGTAGTCGGCGTAAATCCCGACGATCTGCGGCGACCATGGACCATTCGGCGTGGGGATCGCCAGGTGATCACCGAGCCGTACCTTCAACCGCCGCGCCAGTTGTTCGCTGAGCATCAGTGCGTCATCCTTGGCCAGCCGCTCCCAAGGGTTGTCGCCCAAGGCTTCCAGCAGCGGCCAGTGCTGACGATAAGTCGGGTGATCGATCACGCCAAAGATATCCGTCGGCCAGCCTTGCAACTGGATCGATACCTGCCAGTTCGGTAGCACTGCGGTGACTTGAGGTTGTTGTTTGAGCCAGGTGTGCAGCTCTCGAGCCTGGGCGGGATTTTGCGGATTGAGGTACAGCTCGGCGGTCAGGCGTTGTTCGAGCCAGTTGCTGAAGGTCTGACGGAAACCGGCGGTCATGCTGCCGGCGCCGATGTTTGCCGCCAGTGCCAACAACAGCGCCATCAAGGCCAGGCTCAGGGCCGGCAGTTGTTGACGGCAGTCGGCGAGAAACCATTGGCCGAGCACCGAACGACTGCGCCCAAGCACCCAGTTGAGCACGCTGTTCAACACCACCGGCAAGGCCAGTGCGGCACCGATCAACAGCGCAGCCATCAACACGAAGCCACTGCTCAGGCTGTCGCCCAAGCTCAACGCCAATAACGCGATGACCGCCGCTATCGCCGCGACCCAACCCTGGCGCCGCAACCAGCGTGCGTGGGCCTGATGCCAGGCTTGCGGATTGGCCAGTGCCAGCAATGGCAAACGCGCCGCCCGCAGCAAACTGTTGGCGCCGGCCAGCAAAGCGCCGAGCAGGCTCAGACCAATACCGCTGAACCACCACAGCGCACTGAGATTCAACTGCCCCGGCACTTCGGCGCCGTACAAGCCGCGCAGGCTGGCAGCGACGTCCGGCAGCAGCACGCCGGCCAGCAGGTAGCCGCTGACAACGCCGGCGATACCACCGATCAGCGCCAGGCCAACCAGCTCGATGGCAAGGCAGGCAATCAACATTCGGGCACTGACCCCACAGGCGCGCAGGGTTCTGAGCAAGCTTCGGCGTTGCTCCAGCGCCAGGCCGATCGCCGCGTGAACGATGAACAGGCCGACCACGAACGACAGAAAACCCAAGGCATCGAGGTTCAGGTGGAAGCTCTCGGTCAGGCGCGCAAGGTTGTTTTCTTCGCCGCTGCTTTTGAACTGAAGCTGGCCCTTGAGCTCATCAGGCAGGGTCGCGGTGAAATCCTTGGGCAGCAGCAGGCGTGACAATTGATCGGGCAATTGCAGAATCTGTTGGGCGAAGCCGATGTCCACCAGCAACACACCGGGCGCCATGTCGGTCTGGGCACGCAGCGGCGGCAAGGTGACTCCACTCTGGGCTACCGGGGTTTCGCCTTCGCGCAAGCCCAACGCCTGCAACGTCTGCGGTGAAATCCAGGTGCTGCCCGGGGGGGTGAAAAACTCGACGATCTGCTCGATCGGCAACGCCCGCCCGGCCACTGCGGAACCGGCCGGCAGCGACACCGGTTCAATGCCCATCAACTGCAAGCGCTGGTCTTCATGGCCCTTGAGCGTAACCCGCCCCTGCAACACTGGCGATACCGGCCAACCCGCACGACGCAGATCGACAAACACTTGCTGGGAAAACACTCCGCCGCCGGGTGCAGTGAGACTGGCTTGCGGTTCGCCGCCGATCAGTTGACTGGCCCGGGCGTAGCTTTCTCGCGCTTGGCTGTTCAGCGCTTGCACGCCGGTCAGCAGGCTGGTGGCGAGCCAGAGCCCGGTCAGCACACTGAAAAACTGCACCGGGTGCTGCCACCAATGGCTGAGCAGCGCCCGCAGCGTCTCACGAAAAACCCGCACTTCAGCGCTCGTCCGCGCCAGCCAGACGGCCACCGTGCAGCACCACTTTGTCTGCCAGCCGCGCGGCAACCCGAGTGCTATGAGTGACCATCAGCAAAGTGGTCGGGCTGTCATCGAGCAGTTCCAGCAACAACTTCAACACCTCATCGCTGGTGGCTTCATCGAGGCTGCCAGTGGGCTCGTCGGCCAGCAGCAGTTTGGGTTGCGATGCCAGGGCGCGACCTAAGGCGACCCGCTGCTGTTGCCCGCCGGACAGTTGCTCCGGGTAACGCCGCAGCAACTCTGCCAACCCAAGACGTTGCACCAGATGCGCCTGCCAGCGCGGATCGTGGCGCCCGGCCAGACGCGCCTGAAATGCCAGATTGTCTTCGACGCGCAAACTGCCGATCAGGTTGAACTGTTGGAACACCAGACCGATCTCGGTGCGCCGCCAGTTCGCCAATTGGCTTTCGTTCATCTGCTCCAGCCGATGCTCGCCGCTGCGGATGCTGCCACGGTCGACCTTGTCCAGCCCGGCGATCAGGTGCAGCAAGGTGCTCTTGCCACTGCCCGATTCACCCATCAGCGCCAGGCTGCCGCCGGGTTTCAACGTGAGGTCGACGCCTTGCAATACCGGCAGCGGGCCTTGGGGGGTGGCGTAGCTTTTGAAGACGCCCTGGACCGAAAGCATGTGGGGAGACTCGTTGAAGGCAGTGGGCCTAGGATAGCGGACGGCAGCGGGACCGCGTTATCGTTCTTCGCGAGCAAGCCCGCTCCCACAGGGATCGCCGGTGTACACAAAATCTGTGTTCACACCTATCCAATGTGGGAGCGGGCTTGCTCGCGAAGGGGGCTCAGCCAACAAACCATCTCACTGCCCCACCGCCACACTCGGCACCACCCGCCCAGGCGTCACAATGCTCTTCAGGTCAATGTACTTCCACGCCGGCACCGCACCGAGCCGCGCGTTGAAGCGATAGTTGAAGGTGAATTCATCCGCCGTCGGCACACTTAACGGTTTGCCATACACCGTCTCGATCCCCGCCAAGTCATAACCCATCACCTGCAGTAACGTCGGGAAGATGTTGTAGTGACTGGAGCGATCCTTGTTGGCCGGCAATTGCGCCTGCCAGTCCAGGGTCTGCAAACCACTGCCGGAAATCACCACCAACGGCACCAACCCTTCCTCCTCCACCGGATCATCACCGCAGTGCGTATTGAGCCCCGGGTTACCGCGCTCGTGCAGATCCTGCCCGTGATCCGAGGTGTAGATCAGTAGCGCATGGCTCAGGTCCGCCTGAGCAAACACCCGTGCGAAGAACTCGCCGACATTCCACAGCACGGTATTTTTGTAGGCGTTGCGGTACAGCAACCAATCATCCGGCTGACCGTTGAAACCATCGCGTGTGCCCGTGTCCGCCACTTCGACAAACCGTCCACGAGGCAATGTCGGACGGTAAGCCATAAACGCGTCCGGGTACTTGTCGTGCACCGGAAAATGCGCACCGACCTTGTTGATCACTACCAGCTCCGGCTTACCGTCATTGAGCAACTCGATCAGCTTGGCCGCCGCGGCCATGTCGCGCTCACGCACGCTGGTGCGGTCGAATTGCACGAACTCGTCGATGTCCTTTTTCTCGGCGGCGTTCATCAGGTTCTGCAAGTGGCCGCCGGTGCGCTGGGCGTCGATGTAAACGGTACGCAGCCCGGCTCGTTTTGCGTACTGCCAGATCGACGGCAATGTGCTGTTGATCCGCATGTAGTCAGTGCGGGTGCCACCGTAGCGCAGGGTGACATTGGTGTCGGCGCTGCAATTGGCGATGGACGCCGCGTAGCCGTAATTGAAGATGTCCACGCCCGGGCGCGGTTCCTTGAGGTTGCTGTGCACACCGAACGGCGTGTTGATGTCCAGGTAGTTGCCGGAAATGCTCTCGTCGATGATCAGCACAATGTCGTGCCCCACCGGCTGATCGACGCGCGACAGGCTCACTGGCTCACGCGGGCCGACGGTATTGTGCAGCGCTTCATAGGTGAACAGATTGAGATAGGCCAACGGTGTGTACATGATCGGCAAGCCACGGGCGCCCTCGCCGGCCCGCACGAACAGCACAGTGCTGAGCATCAGCACCCCGAGCACTGGCGCCGCCACCAGCAGTGCACCCGGTAATGGTGCCCGTCGCCGCGGCTTGAGCCCGAGACCGATCAGCAGCAACAAACCACTGACCATTGCGCTGATGATTGCATCGCGGTACTGGTACGCGGCCTCTTGAATGAACCCGCCGGAATACACCAGCGACACAAAACTGCTGTAGGTCATGTAACCGGCAGTCACTTGCGTATAGACGTCGAAGAACACCGCCGAGCCAGACATCACCAACGCGAACAGATGACGGATCAGCGTCTGACGGATGTACGCGGTCATGAACAGCGCCACTGTCAGCACGACGAACATTGCGCCATACAGCAGCATCGGAAAACCGATGCCCAACGCGTCAAGACGATCGAGGTAGTCGTCGTAATTCTTGAGCAGATACAGAACCAGCAACAGTTCCTTGAGGTAACGGATCATGGCGATGACAGCACCTCCGTGGCCAATGGATGGTCGGCCATTTTCTGACACTAGCACCGAGCCCTCGAAGCGCAAGAAATGCCGGTTTTTTTCCCAAAGCGTCAAAAAAACGTTGCCTCGAATCTGACACACTCAAGCGTCTGTAACCCTTGTGTTTCAAGCCCTACGACCGTTTATCGTTTTCTTCAAATCCGCAAAAACCCCTCAAAACCGCGGCAAATCCAGCAGCGGCAAGCACTTGATGGCAAAAAGCCCGTGAAACCGGGGTTTTACGGGGCGCGTTACCCGTCATTTTGCTGACTCGCTTTCCCATGGCTGGGCTATACCCCTTTTGACAGTCTCATTTCAGTTACATCCACCGTTTTACGAGGCACGCCAATATGGACGTGAGCGTATTTGGTACGGGTTACGTCGGTCTGATACAAGCCGCGGCATTGGCCGATGTCGGACATCGCGTGCTGTGCGTCGACATTGACCTGAACAAGATCAAGCAACTGCAACAAGCCGTGCCTCCGATCAGCGAACCGGGACTGTCCAGCACACTGGAAGACAACATCAAGGCCGGTCGCCTGCTCTTCTCCACCCAGGCCAGTGACGCAGTTGAACACGCCGAGCTGATTTTCATCGCGGTGGGCACTCCCGCCGATGAAGACGGTTCCGCCGACCTCAGCCATGTGCTGAGTGTCGCTCGGCAAATCGCCGGCTTCATGGAATCCGATCGCACCCTGATCATCAAGTCCACCGTGCCGGTGGGCACCGCGGACCAAGTGGCAAGCGCCGCCAATGAAGAACTGCAACGCCGTGGCAAAGAGGCGTTGAACGCTCGAGTAGTGTCCAACCCCGAGTTTCTCAAGGAAGGCAGCGCCCTGGCCGATTGCATGCGCCCGGACCGGATCATTGTCGGCACCAATGACGATGAAGCGCGCAACCAATTGAGCGAACTCTATGCACCGTTCTGCCGCAACCGCGAAAAGCTCATGTTCATGGACAACCGCAGCGCCGAGCTGACCAAGTACGCCGCTAACGCGATGCTCGCCACCCGCATCAGTTTCATGAACGAACTGGCCAACCTCACCGAGTTGCTGGGGGCCGACATTGAGGCGGTGCGCAAAGGCATCGGCTCGGACCCACGCATCGGTTACCACTTCATCTACCCCGGCTGTGGCTTTGGCGGCTCATGCTTCCCTAAAGACCTGCGCGCCCTGCTGCACACCGCCGAACATCACGGCATGTCTTTGCGTCTGCTGCGCAGCGTCACCGATGTGAATGACAGCCAACGGCACATCCTCTTCAGCAAACTGCAGGCGCTGTTTCCCGATGGGCTGGGCGGCAAGTCCATCGCGATTTGGGGCCTGGCCTTCAAGCCCAACACCGATGACATGCGCGAGGCCCCCAGCCGTTATCTGATGGAAGCGCTGTGGGCAGAAGGTGCGAGCGTCCAGGCTTACGACCCGGAAGCCATGTCCGAGTGCCGGCGCATTTACGGCTACCGCAATGACCTGCACCTGTGCGCGACCCGCGACGACACCCTGGAAGATGCCGACGCGCTGGTGATCTGCACCGAGTGGAAGAACTTCCGCGTGGTCGATTTCGACCTGCTGGCGAGCAAATTGCGCGCACGGGTGATTGTCGACGGGCGCAACCTCTACAACCCGGAACAGGTGGCGGCGGCCGGCTTGCACTACAGCGGCATCGGGCTACGGCACATCGCTCCGGAGGCGCCGCAGCCATGAAAATTCTCGTCACCGGAGCGGCCGGTTTCATTGGTGCCCATTGCCTGTTGCGGCTGTTGCGCGACGGGCATGAGGTTCTCGGCCTGGATAATTTCAACGACTTCTACGACCCGCAACTCAAGCATGACCGCGTGGATTGGGTGCGTAAGCAAGTCGGCGATTTCCCGCTCGCAAAAGTCGATGTGGCCGACGCTACGGCCCTCGACGCATTGTTTGTCGTGGAACAACCGGAGGTGGTGATTCACCTCGCGGCCCAGGCCGGGGTGCGTTACTCCCTGGAAAATCCCCGGGCCTACGTCGACAGCAATCTGAGCGGTTTTTTGAACATCCTCGAAAGCTGCCGCTACCATCCGGTCAAACACTTGATCTATGCCTCGTCCAGTTCGGTCTACGGCGCCAACCAGCACACGCCTTACTCGGTCAAGGACTGCGTCGATCACCCGTTGTCGCTGTATGCCGCGACCAAAAAAGCCAATGAGCTGATGGCTCACAGCTACAGCCATCTGTTCGGTATTCCCTGCACCGGTTTGCGTTTTTTCACGGTGTATGGGCCTTGGGGCCGGCCAGACATGTCGCCGATCCAGTTCGCCCGGGCGATTGCCGAAGGGCAGCCGCTGAAGCTGTTCAACTACGGCCAGCACCAGCGTGATTTCACCTACATCGACGACATCGTCGAGAGCATCGCCCGTCTGATCGAACGCGCCCCCCAGGCAACACCGGACTGGAACCGCGAACAACCGGACCCGGCCAGCAGCATGGCGCCATGGCGCATTTACAACATTGGCGGACAACAGCCAGTGGAGCTCACGGATTACCTGGCGCTGCTGGAAAAACACCTCGGACAAAAAGCCCTCGTCGAGTTGCTGCCCCTGCAGCCGGGCGACGTGCTCAACACCTGCGCCGATGCCAGCGATCTGGCCCAGGCCACCGGTTTCCAGCCACGGATCGAGCTGGATGAAGGACTCGGACGATTCATCGCCTGGTTCCGTGACTACTACTCACTGCGCAACGCCCACTCGCCACTCGCGCAAGGGCTTTAGCGGAGGACTCTATGACTGGACATGAAAAAGGCGTGTTGCTCAATCACATGCAGCGTGACAAACGCCTGGACCCCGAACATCGAATGCGCCTGGACACGGCGATCCACATGCAGGGCCGCGGCTGGATGACCGGCCGTGACGGTGGTCGGCCCTGGACGCTGTCACGCACCAACCGAGTGGTTGCATGCCTTGGCGCGCTGGTGATTCTGCTGCTGCTGTCCCCTGTGCTGCTAGGCCTGGCGCTGGTGATCAAGTTCAGCAGCCCGGGGCCGGTGATGTTCGTGCAGAAGCGCACCGGTTACCGCGGCCGTCTGTTCGGCATGTACAAGTTCCGCACCATGGTGACCAACGCTGAAGAGCTCAAGGAATCCTTGCGGCATCTGAACAAGCACGGCGCCGATGCCATCGATTTCAAGATCGACAATGACCCGCGGATTACCCCTATCGGCAGCTTCTTGCGGCGCAGCAGCCTTGATGAGTTGCCCAACCTGATCAATGTGGTCAGCGGCGACATGCGCCTGGTCGGTCCACGACCGACCTCGTTCAACGCTTATCGCTACAAAGACAGCCACCTTGCACGCCTGAGCATCTACCCCGGCATGACCGGCCTGTGGCAGATATCCGGGCGCAGCAATATCGACTTCGACCAGCGCGTTGAGTTGGACCTCAGCTATATCGCCGAGCAGAGCCTTTTGCTTGATCTGAAGATCCTGTTGAAAACCCCCTTCAAAGTATTCAGCGGCCACGGAGCGAGTTAAATGGACGGTTCATCGAATAAAAGCCTGACCATCGCCAGCCCGAGCGAGTCCAACCTGACCTCGACCGTGCTCGACCTGGATCTGCGGATCCTTTTTCTGACCGCCGCCAACACAGGCGCCGGCACCACCACCAGCGCCCTGGCGCTGGCCAGCCAACTGGCGTCGATGAGCAGCGGCCAAGTGCTGCTGGTGGACGCCAGCCAATCGGAGAGCAACCTCACGCAACAGCTGGGGCTGACCAAAGAACGCGGCTTTCGCGACCTGCTGTTCAACGCCTCCCCGCCACTGCTGCAGGACTGCCTGGTGAACGTCTCCAGCCTGCCCTTCCACATCCTGCCGAACGGGCGGCACATTCGCGGCGCCGAGCACCTGACCACCGAACAACTGGCGCCGTTGCTCAACCAGTTGGGCGATCGCTATCGCTTCGTGGTGATCGACGGCGACGCGGTGTATTCGGCCGCCGACACCTTGGTCATCAGCACCTTGGTGGACGGCGTGATCATGGTGGTGCGCGCCGAAGACACGCGTTGGGAGGTGGCCCAGGCCGCCGCCCAGCGCCTGACTCAGGCGGGCGCAAAACTGGTGGGCAGCGTCTTCAACCGGCGCAAGTACTACATGCCCAAATGGCTTTACAAAAACCTGTAAGCAACCGCAGAAAAGGATGACGCCATGAACGCCAAAATGCTTCTCCTGCTGTTGCTACCGCTTGCAGGTTGCTCCAGCACCAGTGAAACCCAGCAAATGCCGGTGCAGATCCTCACGGCCGAGCCGGCCAATGCCCAGGCCACTGACATGCCCAAGGTCGAACAGACCCTGCGGCCCAAGGACGTGCTGGATGTGATCTTTCACATCAGCACCAGTAGCTCGGGCGCTTACCGCATTCAGTCCGGTGACCAGGTCGCCCTGAACTTCACCGCGGCCAGCCAGCTCAACGGCACTCAACGGGTGCTGCCCGACGGCACCATCGAACTGCCGGGGGCCAATACCTCGGTGAAAATTGCCGGGCTGACCGCTGTCGAAGCGCGGCAGGAGATCCAGCGTGCCTATGAGCGCAAATCCCTGTTTCAGCCCAATCGCAATCAGGTGACGGTGCTGGTGACCAGCCCGCTGAGTGACGAGCAAAACCTCAAGAGCAACCTGAACCACCCCGCTACCGGCATGAGCCGGGAGATCGTTGTGGGCAACGACGGCTATGCGAGTTTCCCGGAAATCGGCTCCGTGCCGCTGCAAGGCATGACGGTCAACCAACTGGAAACCTTCCTCAATCAACGCTACGCGCAATTGCCGGGGCGGATGAAGGTCGACGTCATGCTCAAATCCACGTCGGGTAACGAAATCTATGTGCTGGGTGAAGTCGCGCAACCGGGCTCCTACCCGATTCGCCGGCCGGTCTCGGTACTCGAAGCCTTGACCCTGGCCCGTGGCACTAACGTCAAGGCGCGGCTCGATTCGGTAGTGATCATGCGCCGCACCGGCAACCATGTGCAGGCCGTGCATTACGACGTTGAAAAAGCCTTGTCCGGTGATGCGTCGCAGATTGCTTACCTGCAACCGGACGACATGCTCTACGTGCCCAAGACCAAACTGGCCAGCGCCGGTGAGCTCGCGCGGCAATTGGCGGACGTGGTGTTGTTCCAGGGGGTGGGCTTCGGATTCGCCTACCGCGTCGACAACAAAGACAGCGACAACTAACGCTCAGGTGACCGACCATGAACCCAAAGGAAAACTACCTGCATGAGTTCTTCAGGATTTTTTTCGCCAACAAGCAGTTGGTGAAACGCGTCTTCCTGATCTTTGCAGTGATCGCCCTGATCTTGCCGCTGATGCTCAAACAGAGCTTCGACATCACCGCGCAGGTGATCGTGCAATCCAAAAAACTCTCCCAGGGAGACGCCACCACGTCCCTGACCCAAGGCGATGCCTCGTTCATTCCGCCGTCACTGGCAGACATGGAAACCGAGAGCAATATCCTGCGTTCGCCGGCCCTGATCCGTCAGACCATCAGCGACCTGCGGGCCAAAGGCGAGTACGCGCCCAACCCCGGGATTTTCAGCAAACTGGTGACCGAACCGTTCAAGCGCTTTGTGACCACCCCCTTGCGTGAATACGTGGTCAATCCGGTGCGCGATGCATTCGGGCTTGAGACCGATCCCGTGCGCGATACCGACCTGGATGTCTTCACCCAGCAAGCCATCGAAAACCTGACGATCGAAACGCTACCGGGTTCCAACGTGATCTCCATTGTCTACAGCTTTGGAGATCCGGCCCAGGGCACCCGGTTTGTCGCGGCCCTGCTGCAAAATTACCTGACCAGCCGTCAGGAACTGCAATCGATCGACCTGCCGCAGAGCTTCTACGAAACCAAGAAGAAGCAATATCAGGTACGCCTCGATGGCTTGGAAGGCACGCGGCTGGCGTTGCTCGAAGGCGTGGCTTCATCCGATCCGAAGGAAGAAATCACCTTCCGCCTCAATGCCATCAACACCGAGGAACAGGCCCTGAACCTTTATCAGGATCGCCTGCTGCAAAGCCAGCGCTGGCTCGACTACCTGAAAACCGCCCTGACGTCTGCCACCAATACGTCCCGGCTCAGCGAGTACACCTTCCCCTTCACCTTCACCACCACGGTGGACAATATTGCGTTCGAAGACCGGGAGATCAGACAGCTCGGTGAACAACTGACCACTCAGGTCAGCCGCTACATGAACGACCTGGCGGTTTTCCAGCCGGGCAGTGAACCGATGCTGCTGACCCGTGAGCAGATTTCCCGCACCCGTCAGCAGTTCCTGAAAATCGTCAGCAACCGGATTCAGGAGCGCACCAACGACCTGGCGATTGTCAGCTCGGTGATCAAGCAGAAAACCGCGCGCATCGCCGACTTCAAGGAGCGCATCCATCAGTTGCAAGTGGCTCAAAGCAAACTGGCGCAAATGGACACCGAGATCAATGCCTTGCACGCAGCGTTCTCCACCTATGCCCAGCGTTTTGCCGAAAGCAGCACCTCCCGCTCGCTGGACAACGATATGTCCAACGCCCGGGTACTCAGCCCGCCCTACGAACCGGCCGATGCGGCGTTTCCCAAGCCGATGCTGATCATTCCGTTCGGAATGCTGACCGGTTTGCTGCTGGCGATTGCCTTCGTCTACGTGCGTGAGTTCTTCGATCACCGCTTCAAACACCCAGCACAAATCACCCATGAACTGGGCTTGCCGGTGCTGTTGGTGATCAACGAGCAAGACGTCACGCCGAACAACCCGCACAAAAACTGGACCGTGGATAGCTTCGTGCATTGGGTGCGCCATTGAACGGGCCGCTCAGCGCCAGCGCCCTGCCGATCATGCATTTGATCAGCAGCGGCGGCTTCTATGGGGCTGAGCGGATGCTGCTGGACCATTGCCTGGCGACGCAGGGGCAGCACCAAGTGCTGTTTCTCGATGCGCCGCCAGCGCTGATCGCGCGATTTCGCGGGGCTGGGGTCGACTGCCGCAGCTTCACGGGTTTGAGGGAATTGCTGCGTCATTTACGTCAGCGGCGGGCTGAACAGCCGCTGATCAACACGCACAATTTCAAGGGGCTGCTATTTGGCTGGGTGGCCGCCACGTTGTTGGACTTGCCGTTGGTGATTACGCAACACGGTTTCACCCCGCGCAGTCGCAAGCAACGCGTTTATGGCTGGCTGAGTTTGCAATTGTGTCGCACGGCGTCGGTGGACCGCGTGGTTTGCGTGGCCGAAAGCATCGCCGTGCTGCACCGCAAGGCCTGTGTCCGGACGGAGAAACTGCAAGTGATTCCCAATGGTCTGCCAAAAGCCAACGGCCTTTTACCGCACACTGCCACGCACCCGCGCTGGCTGGCGGGTTACGTCGGTCGGCTGAGCAATGAGAAAGGCCCGGACCTGTTTCTCGATGCCCTGATTCCACTCTGTCAGCAACATCCGCAACTGGACGCCGTGATGCTCGGCGATGGCCCGGAACAGGAAACCCTGCTGGCGCGGATTGCCGCTGCCGGCTTGCACGAACGCATCACCTTGCCGGGTTATCAAACCGACATGAACCGGTGGTGGCAGCAACTCGATGCGCTGGTGATCAGCTCGCGCACCGAGGGCACGCCGATGATTTTACTGGAGGCGATGCAAGCCGGAGTGCCGGTGGTGGCGTTCAGCGTCGGCGGGATTCCCGATGTGCTGGAGGACCGGCACAACGGCCTGCTGGCGACACCCACTGACACCACCGCTCTCGCCCGGCAGATCGCTACGCTGCTGAATGAGCCGGCCCTGGCTCGCGAATTGATCGACAACGCAAGACGTACGCAATTGGACCGTTACGACCTGAAGGCCTTGGCCGAACGCTGGTCGCAGCTTTATATCCGTACTGCACGGGAGGCACGCGCGTGATCTTTCCGCTCTCGATCGTCAGTCTGCTCGCCCTGGTCTGCCTTGGTTTGCTGGCCAGCCCTTATCCCTATCTGGCGCCAGGCGCCGTACTGGGCCTGGTGGCTATCGCGGTGCTGTACCGAAAACCTGCCTGGGGTTTGTTGGGCATTGCGGCGCTGGTGCCGTTCGAAGGTTTCTTCAAGGGCAGCGCGCTATCGGGCACCAAATTCATCGGCGCGTCACTGGCGCTGATCGTGATGTTGCAACTGGCTATCCACCAGATTCCGTCCGAGCGCCTGCGCAGCAACATCTGGCGCTTCCTGATCTGGTTCATGGTGTTGTACCTGCTGAGCATGATCAATACCGATAACCTGGACATGTCCCAGAGTCATCTGCGGGACCTGAGCGTCGGCCTGGTGCTGTTTGTGATCACCTTGCTGATCGGCCGTGAGTTGAACCTCGATATGTTCGCCCGGCTGGTGACCCTCAGCGTCAGCGCGACCAGCGCGCTGGCCATGTTCTCCACCAAGTATCAGGACCAGGGCCGCGCTGCAGGACTGCTGGAAGACCCGAACTCGTTTGCCCTGCTGATCGCTTTCGCCGTGCCATTGGCGCTGTTGCTGGTGATCCGCGGCCCGAACCTGTTGCACCGATTGTTCTGGGGCGCTTGCTGCATTTTGCTGCTGGGCGGCATGACCAAGACCGATTCCCGTTCCGGGCTGGTGGTACTTTTTCTCAGCTTGATGATCGGCGCCTGGCACTACCGTGCACAGCTGCCGCGCATCCGTCCGCGTCACTTGGGTTTTGCCATGCTTGGCCTTGCGCTCGTCATCCCGCTGGCGATTTACTCGATGCCGGCCGGTTACATCGCGCGCATCCAGTCCTTGAGCATCTTGAAGGCCGGTGCCAAGAGCCAGGACGAATCCCTCGGCCGTCGCGCGTCGTACATCGTGGTCGGCAGCCAGATCATCCAGGAGCACCCGTTACTCGGTTCCGGTCCCGGCACCTTCCCGCTGCACTACGCCACCAGCGGTTACGCCAAGGTGTTTTCCGCCAACCGCAAGCCCGGCGACCTGTACCGCCGCGCGCACAATACTTACCTGGAAATCTTCAGCGAAGTGGGGATTCCCGCCGGCCTGTTGTTCGTCGGCATGCTGGGCCTGGGGATGTACAACCTGGTCCGCGCCCGTCACGCCTGGATGCTGCGACGAAATTGGGAACAGGCCGACCTGATCACGCACCTGAGCATGAGCTATGTGTCGTTGCTGCTGTTCTTGATGTTCCTCAGCGCACCGAATCACAAATACCTGTGGATCATGCTCGCGCTGACGTTCGTGTTGCGCTTGAAGGCTGAAGAACGTCCGCCGACGGAGGCCAGCGCATGAGCCGCATCAGCCTCGTCATCCCGATGTACAACGAGGCCCGACACATCGGCCGTACATTGCTTGCCGCGAAAAAAGCCGTCGAGGCGGCGAGGCTGGAATGCGAGTTGATTTTGGTCGATAACGGCTCCGACGATCAGGGCCCGCACATCGCTCGCCAATTCGGTGCGCAAGTGCTGGTGCTGCCCGGCTTGCTGATCGGCGCCTTGCGCAATCGCGGGGCGGCGGTGGCAACGGGTGAGTGGCTGGGCTTCATCGATGCCGATATCGAGATGCCCGAGGATTGGTTGACGCGGCTTTTCGAACTCGAGTCCGGCGGCCAGGCCGATGTCCTCGCCCTGGACTTGCACACCCCTATCCAGGCGCCATGGTTTGCCACGGCCTGGCAACGCCGCATGGCCCGCCCCACCAGTCACGCCTTGCACCCGGTGCAATGGCTGCCCAGCGCCAACCTGCTGATGCGTCGCAGCTGGTTCGACAAAGTCGGCGGCTTCGACGAAACCCTGCGCACCGGCGAAGACAAAGCGTTCACCTTGCGCCTGAGCGAAGCCGGCGCGCGATTGCTCGCGGTCAACCAAAGCGTCGCCTTGCATTGGGGTTACGAAGGCAGTTGGCGTGAATGGATGGGCAAGGAGTTGTGGCGCCAGGGCAGTCACTTGCAACTGCTGCGTACCCAAGGGATGAGCCTGCGCTTGCTGCGATTCCCGGTCTTTTCGATGGGCGTCTGGGCACTGGATTTCATCGCTCTGTCTGCCCTGCTCAATGGTTTTCCCAAAGCGGCGTTGTTCATCGTATTCATCACCAGCCTGCCAGCGCTGGTGTTGAGCCTGCGCCAAAGCCTGAAACACCATGACATAGGCCTGATGCTGCAACTGTGGGGCCTGCACTGGGTGCGCCTGCACCTGGCCGGTGCCGCGCTCATTTTGAGCCTGTGTCATTGGAATGCCAGGAGGCCGGCCCGTGGCTGAATTCATTTTCTGGTTGTGCCTGTTATTGCCGGTGTATGCCTGGCTGGGCTACCCGCTGCTGCTGACACTGATCGCGCCGTTGTTCCGCGCGCGACGTCATGCGCCAGCCCCACCGATGAACGTGAGCATCATCATCGCCGCGCATAACGAGGCCCGGCATATCGAAGAGAAATTACGCATCCTGCTCGCCCAGGATTATCAGGCGCGCTCGCTACAGATCATTCTGGCCAGCGACGGCTCCACCGACGACACCGTGGCCTGCGCCCATAAGGTCATCGACCCGCGCATCAGCGTGCTCGACCTGCCTCGTCAGGGTAAGGCAGCCACCTTGAATGCCGGCGTCGCTCTGAGCACGGGTGAGGTTCTGGTGTTCACCGATGCCGACAACCAATGGTCGACCGACACCCTCGGCCAATTGCTCGCCCCCCTGGCCGATCCACAGGTCGGCGCCTGTGCCGGGCACATGCTGATCCCGGTGCCGGGCAAGGGCCTGAGCCTGGGCGATAGCCTTTATCGGCATTACGAAGGCTGGTTGCGCAGGGTGGAAAATCGCACCGGCTGCATGGTTTCCGCCGACGGCGCCCTGCTGGCCCTGCGCCGCGAGTTGTTCCAGCAGGTGCCGGCGGAGGTCAATGATGACTTCTTTATCAGCACCTGCGCACCGGTGGCGTTCAAACGCATTGTCTATGTGCCCCAAGCCCAAGTGAGCGACCAGGGCGTCGACGAAATCGCCAAGCAATGGCGCCGTCGCCAGCGCGTCACCGTCGGCGGTCTGCAAAGCCTGGCCCAGCGTCGGGAGCTGCTGAACCCTTGGCGGTATGGCCTGTATGCGATTGCACTGATCAGCCACAAGCTGATTCGACGCCTGGCGCCGATTCTGTTGGTGCCGTTGCTGCTGAGCAATGTCTGGCTGTGGAATGTTCATGGCTTCTATCGCCTGAGCCTGATCGCGCAGCTGCTCGGTTACGCGATGGCCATCGTCGGCCTGCTGGATGTGCAACACCGTTTGCCCAAACCCTTTCGCCTCGCCGCGTTTGTTCTGGTGACCCTGGCCGGGATGAGTATCGGTCTTTGGCAGTTCTTGCGCGGCCAGCGGTACGCGCAATGGAACCCCGAGCAAAATCGTTGAAAGGACCGTGCCATGGCGATCAAACAACTATTAAAACGCACCAGCGGCTGGCTTTATCTCAACTCGCCCGTAGGCCGTCACCAACTGCACGGTGCCGGGGTGATCCTGATGCTGCATCGGGTGCTGGCCAATGACCGTGCCGCCGACCTGCCCCATCGCAATGAACTGTGCGTGGGGCCGAAGGCATTCGAACATCTGCTCGCCTGGTTGAAAAAGAACTTCGATTGCGTGCCACTGATGGATATCTTGCAACCGGGCGCCATCAGAACCGGACGACCAAAAATCGCGCTGACCTTCGACGACGGCTGGCGCGACAACGCGCTGAATGCCTTCCCGTTGCTGAAAAAGTATCAGGTGCCGGCGAGCATTTTTCTCTCCACCGATTTCATCGGCAGCCGACAACGCTTCTGGTGGGAAAGCCTGGGGGAAACCCTGTGGCACAGCCACGGTGAAAAAGCCCGGACGCATTTGATCGATTGCCTGCAAAAGATCGGACGACCGTTACCGGTGCTGCTCGATGATCTGAATGTGCAGCGCCGTAGCCTGGCGCTTTTGCATTTTCTGCACAGCCTGAAAAACCTGCCGTCGGGGGAACTGAATCGACTCACCGAGCAATGCCCTGAAGAGTCGTTGCCCCAGGCCCTGGACTGGCATCAGGTACGCGCGCTGGAAGCCAGCGGGTTGATCCGCTTCGGTCCGCACGGCGCCAGCCACGCGATTCTCACCGACCTGGACGATCAACGTCTGGATGAAGAACTGAGCCGCAGCCGCAATGCCTTGCTCAACGGTTGCAACCGGCCGCTGCCGGTCTACTGCTACCCCAATGGCAACCATGATGCGCGGGTGCGCGAACACGTGGCGGACCACGATTTCCCGTTTGCCCTGGGCACCGAGCTCGGGATTTATCGGGGTATCAGCGATCCATTGGCCTTGCCGCGAATCGGCATCAGCCATCGCACGGCGCGCAATCCGGAGTTGCTGTCCTGGCGCATCTACCGCGGAGCCCGGCCATGAGTCGCAATCGCTATCTCAAACATCTGGCCCTGAGCATGGGCACCAAATTGGCGATGATCGGCCTGCGGCTGCTGCGCAATGTATTGCTGGCGCGGATTCTGGGGCCCAGCGAGCGCGGTCTGTTTGCGTTACTCAGTACCTTGCCCGACTTGATCAGCGCCGCCACCAGCGGCGGGCTGAATTCGGCGGTGGGGTATCAGGCAGCCAAGCAACGGTCCATGGGATTGTTGCTGAGCCAGGTATTGGTGTTCGGTTGCCTGCTGGCGGGTTTGCTGACGTTGCTGGTGGTGGCGCTGGTGCGCGAGTTCGGTGGTGAACTCGACATCACCACGCAACTGGGACTGCTCGCCTGGCTGTTGCTGCTGGCGGTACCGCTGACCGTGCTCAAGAGCGGCCTGCTGACCTTGCACAATGCGTCGGGCGGTGTGGTGGCGTTCAATATCTTGCGGCTGGTCGAATCCCTGGCGCCACTGCTGCTGTTTCTGGCTTTGTTCTGGATGTGGAAAGACGCAGCCCTGGAAGCGGCGCTGATCAGTTGGCTGGCCGGCCTCAGCCTGGTGGTGCTGGCCGGGTGGTTCTGGCTCAGGCGCGCTCAGCCCTTGAAATTGCAATGGGACCGTGCCAGCCAGAACGAACTGTGGCGCTACAGCGCTCGCAGCCATCCGGACCTGCTGTTCCAGCAAGTGATTCTGCGCTCCGATTACCTGTTCATCGGCGCCCTGCTCGGCAGCACCGCGTTGGGGCATTACGCCATGGCCAGCGCCGCCGCCGAGTTGCTGCTGATCGTCCCGGAGGCGGTGACCACGCCGCTGATGAAACGCCTGCTGCAACAGGACGAAGGCATGGATCGCCTGACGCCGTTGGCGCTACGCCTGACTGCCACGGTGATGCTCGGTGCCTGCCTGACCATGGCGGTGATCGGTGAATGGCTGATCGTCACGCTGTTCGGCATTGCCTATCAGCCAGCCTACCCGGCGTTGCTGGCGCTGCTGCCGGGGCTGCTCGGCCTTTGCTATGCGAGCATCCTGCGCCTGGACTTGCTGGGCAAAAACCGCCCCGGCACGATTTCGCTGTTGATGGGCCTGGGCGCGTTGCTGAACCTGGCCCTGAACCTGTTGCTGATCCCGATTTACGGCATCGTCGGCGCCGCGACGGCATCGTCCATCGCCTACCTGGCGGTCACCCTCGCGCTGCTGGTGATGTATTGCCGATTGAGCGGCGTACCGGTCTGGCAAACCCTGATCATCCTGCCCAGCGATGTGGCGCCGATGCTTCAGATGCTGCAACGGAAATCGGCATGAAACGCCTCATGCTGCTGTTGAGCCTGGGCCTCGGTTTGAGCGCCCAGGCGGCGCCCATGCGCTGGGCTGATATTCGCGACGGCAGCCTGTACCTGCAAACAGATCGCCCTGACACGCTGACTGTTCGCTGGGCTCCGGCGTGGCAGGCCGATGCCAACGAAGAACGCCTGTACCTGCTCGACGGCAACGGCAACCTCAAGGGCGAACGCCTGATTGCCGCCAGTGAAACCCGAGGCAAGCACAGTTGGCCACTGGCACCGAGTGCAGCCAGTTATCGACTGGAAATCCCGGGCTACAGTTTCCGCCGCTACACCATCGAACACGACGAACACACCGTGGCATTGTTCGCCCCGGCCAAGGTGCATTTCAGTGCCGAAACCCGCGGCGGCGATGAGCTGTATTTCAAGGTCGCGCCGGGGGAACACGCGGTACTGGCCGGCAAATTTCACGGTGGGATCAACGCCCTGCAGGCCCAGCGCGTGGGCGACAACAAACAGTTGTCCCTGGCGCTAAAACCCCATCGCGCCTATTGGCAGTTCGATCAGGTGGCATTGCCCGTCACTCAGGACGAACAGGTCTGGCGCCTGCGCCTGCAAGGCAGCGGCAAGGTCGCGTTCTGGCTCGATGGCACGGCAAATCTGTTTGCGCAGAAACCGCAGCAGCTCAAACCGCTGCGCGAAGACGATGGCCAGACCCGCTTGACCCTGCACAAAGAAATGCTCGGCCCGACCCCGAACCTGGGCATTTATTTGCCCTACGTGCTGCCCCCTCAATCCAGTTTCGCGGTGCTCGATGCCCTCAAGCCTCAGGCGGGCACCTATTACAGTTTCGTTGACGTCACCGCGCAGAATCCGCACCACGAAGATGCGTTCCGTCAGCTCTATCAGAACCGCTTCGGCATCACCCAGGACCTCACGCTGTTGGCCGGCAGCCAGCGTCAGGCGGATTTGCGCGCCGACACTCAAAGCAACGCCGGCCTCGATGCCTGGCTCGCCGCCACTCGCGCCCTCGGCGGCACCGGTACGCACTACATCGCGTTCGCCGACGAGCCGAACCTCAACTACTCGAGCTACGCCGACTACCAGTCGATTTTCAACAGCATGGCCCGGCAGGTGCGCAGCGATCCGGCCAACGCCAAGGCCGGTGTGCGCATCGCCATGCCCGCCACGTCGCGCTTCGTCAACGGCCCGTTCGCCGACAACGCCGCCGACAAGCGCGGGATCGATTGGGCGCGGCGCCTGCTGGCCGAATCCGGTGAGCAGATCGACGCTCTCGCCTGGCACGAATGGATGATTCGCGACCTGTTGGCGACGCGGGTCTACCGCGACAGCGTGCGCCGTGCCGCCGAGCTGGTGGGCCTTGATGCCAAAGGCCGGCCACGCAAAGCCTTGCTGCTGGATCAGACCAACCTGTCCAGCGGTTCAAGCCTGAGCCCCTATGATCAGGAAACCCACTTTGCCTCGATGTGGTGGACTTCGGTGGTCATCAATTCGGCGCAGGATGGGTTGCTGGACATGCTCAACTGGTTCCAGGCCGCCGACGAACCGACCTACCCCAAAGGCATGGTGCGGGTGCTGGGCGGCGATCGTTTCGAACTCAAGCCGGTGGGCCTGGCCCAGCAATTCATCCAGCAGCACTGGCTGAAAAACGTCATGCGCCTGGACAACGACGCCTTCGAAGTCGATGTGCTAGCCATGGCCACCGAACGCCAGCGAAGTTTACTGGGGGTCAACAAGGGGGTGCGCTTGCAGCGTGTCGATCTGGGCGGGGCGACGTGTCCGCTGGCCAAGGGAGCGCTGGTGTATTTCGGTGCCGACAACCGCAGTCGTAGCGCTCAGTTCACCTGTCACGACGATCGTGTCAGCTTCGACCTGCCGGGTGAAACCCTGTTCGCCTTGAGCTGGAGCGCCTCATGAACGCCGCCAACTTGCATCACCACGACCGTGCCGCTCTCGACCGCGCGTTCCACTACGCCAGCGGTGACCGGTCTCTGTCAGGAGGCAATGATATGAATGCCTTGGAAAAACTTCGCCAACACATCAAACGAAAAGGCCTGCGTGCAACGGTCCGGCTCCTTTGGAGGCGCTACATGTTCGTTCACTGGGAGCTTCTGTGGATGAAGCGTGACCTGGTCAGCCCGGTCCCGCCCCATCAGCTCAAGCCTTACCCACCGCTACAGTTGAAGACCATCACCGTGCACAACACCGCAGCCTTTGCCCGTCACTTTGGCGACCGGGTCAACATCATGGAAGAACTGGCCACCGAGGGTTACACCGGGCACATGTATCTGGATGGCAAAGGCGACGCGGTGGCTTTCATCTGGGGCAGCACCCGGGATTACCACGACCGGCATTTCTACGGCTGCACGTTCCCGGTAAAGCAAGGCGAATTCTTCGAATTCGGCGGCGAACTGGCTCGTGCCTATTGGGGCACCACGCTCTCGGTGGACCTGCAACTGCAACTCTGGAAAGCCATGCAGGCCCAAGGTTGTCACACGGTCGTGGATGTCTGCGACGCTCGCAACGTACCGGCGCTAAAACTGCACATTCGCATGGGCTATCAAGAGCAAGGACGCATCCAGCACGTCTATCGATTATTCGGTCGCTGGCGTTTCTTCCATGAGACCCGTTACAGCGACTCACGCCTGGATGCGCTACGCAAACCGTCCCGTTCACCTGTTCCTGAGTCTGCGGCGTGAAAATATGATGGCTCGATTCGAATGGCGCACCTCGCTGTGCGCCCCGGACTTTCCGGCAGCTGCTTATGAGGGGTTGCGCAGGCGCGTGACGGACCATACGCCGTTCAACACCCTCGCCTGGCTGTGCGCATCGGAACAGGCACTGACCGCCGGGGAACGCCTTCACGTTCTGCTGGGCTGGCAAGGTGATGAATTGGCCTTGTGCCTGCCGCTGGTCGCGTCCGTGGAGCGCTTTGGAAAGTTGCCATTTCGGGTCTTGCATCACCTCGGTTATCCCCTCACCGATCGGCTGGCCCTGCTCACCTGCCTCGATGCCGATAGCATGCGCAAGGCGCTGGTGATCATCCGCCGTCACTTGCCCCATGCGATGCTGCAACTCAACGAATTGTCCGAACCCATCGGCGAAGAAAGCACGCTGACCGCATGGATGGCCCACAGCTCCACCGGCGAGCGTCGCATCAGTTGCCGGGTACCGGTGCATTTGATCAGCGAGGCCGACCACCAGGAAGTTTCCGGCGACCCGCGCTACAAACTGCGCCGGGCGCGTAAACGCATCCTGGCCCATGGCGCTCAGGTCCGACGCATTACCCCTGACGCAGCCACCATCGGGCCTTTATTGCAGGCCCTCAGCGACGTCGAAGCGCAGAGCTGGAAAGGCGTCGAAGGCGTGGGGATTTTCACCAGCAACCGCAGCCGACAATGGATCAATCTGGCCTTCACCGCCCTTGCCAAACAGGGGCTGCTGCGGGTGGTATTGCTGGAGCTGGACGGACGCTGCATCAGCTACCGGCTAGGGTTGCTGGAACAGGGCCGGCTGTACGACTACAACCTGGCGTTCCTGCCCAAATACGCCGATCTGGGCAGCGGTCGTGTGTTGCTCGAAGAGTGGATTCGCTGGGGCCTGGACGATAACTGGCACTGGATCGATGCATCGCGAGTCAGCCTGAAGAACTCTAGCCATCAACTCCAGGAGCGCATGACCGGGCAACTTGAGCACTGGCGCTGGAGCTTCTACTCCTGGCGCCCCAGCGGCCTCGCCTTGGGGCTGACCATGCGCGCCTGGCATCAATTCAAGCCATGGTTGAAAAAGTGGCAGGCCTGGCGGGCCTCCACTGCTCCTGCCTCCCCTTCGGCACCCGCCAGTGTCGACAAAGGCCCTGCGCCCACCGAAAAAAACAGGGAGGGCAAACATGCCTCGCCAAGTCATAGTCAACGCTGACGATTTCGGCCTCAGCCCGAGCGAAAACGCGGTGATCCTCGGCGCCTTCCAGGCTGGGGTCATCAGTTCCGCCACCGCCATGGCCAATATGCCGGCGTTCGAGGAGGCCTGCGTCCTGGCCCGGCAACCGTTGCTCCAGGGGCGAATCGGGTTGCACTTCAACCTCACCTATGGCCGGCCGTTGAGTCCCTCGATTCTCTCGCGTTCGACGTTCTGTGACAGCCAGGGCATGTTCGATCTCGATCTGCCCCGCCACAGCCTCTGGCTCAACCGCCTGGATCGCGAAGCGGTGCTGGAGGAACTCCAGGCCCAATGGCAACGTTGCCTGGATAACGGCCTTCTCCCAAGCCACATCGATTCCCATCAGCACGTGCATAACATCTGGCCCATCGGCGAAATCGTCGCGCGCTTCGCCGCCTATCAAGGGGTGCCCGTGCGACTGGCGCGCCATCTGGGGAATAACCTGAGTGTGCCCAAGCGGGTGTTCAAGACATTGCTCAACCATCGTTTGAACCGTCTGGCGGGAGCGACCGCCGAGTACGTATGCACACCGGTAGACCTGCGCAACGTGGCGATGCCGATCGACGGATTGCTGGAAATTGTCGTCCACCCAACCCATATCGGCGCCGATTTTGGCGATATCTATTTAAACCCCGGAGAGTCTCTGGCTCGCATCCTGGAGCTGCGTCTTCCGGGTATTCCGAGGGTGTCCTATGCCGCAGTGCCAAGGACGTTCGAAGAGGAACCGCCGTACTCGATTGACCCTACGTTGCAACCCTGATTGATCACCGTTGAAAAAACGTTTCCCCCAACCAACCCTGGCTTCAGCCTCGGAGGACTTCATGAGCGCCATCGCCAAGCTTCGCGAACGAATCAAACAAAAAGGCCTGCTCCATACGCTCCAGACGCTCTGGAAGCGCTATGTGTATTTGCACCGAGAGCTGTTGTGGCTGGGGCGCGATCTGGTCACCCCGGTGGCGCCAAACAAACTGCGGCCCTATACGGGCTTGCGTCTGGTGACCATTACCCAGGAAAACGCCACGGCGTTCACCAAGTATTATGGTAACCGCGTCAAGGCCATGGCCCAGATTGCCTCCGAAGGTCATACCGGTCACATGTACGTGGACGAGCAAGGCGATGCCGTCGGATTCATCTGGGGCAGCCTCAGTGACTACTTTGACCAGCACTATTACGGCTGCTGGTTCAGGGTCAAACCCGGGGAGTTTTTCCAGTTCGGCGGCGAAATGATCCCTCTCTACTTCGGCTCCAGCCTGTCGGTGGACGCCCAGTACAATATCTGGGGTGCGATGCGGGCCCAAGGTTGCGACAAGGTCATGGACGTCTGCGATGCCCGCAACATCCAGGCCATGAAAATGCACCTGCGCATGGACTATCAGGAACAGGGACGCATCACCCACGTCTACGACCTGTTCGGCCGCTTTCGCTTCTTCCGTGAAACCTACTACAGCGGCTCGCGGCTGACTGCGTTGCGCAAACCGGAACAGCAGACAGTGACTGCGGCGCAGGTGTGATTGGTTTTGCGTCCGACTCAGACCAATGTGGGATCGGGCTTGCTCGCGAAAGCGGTGTGCCAGACAACATTAATATCGACTGACACGCCCTCTTCTCGAGCAAGCCCGCTCCCACATTTGACCGCATCTTCCTGTGGGAGCGGGTTTGCCCGCGATAGCGTCAGTCAGTGCAGCTCATTTCTCAGATCCGACACTCAGCGCCTCACCGCCACCAACGTGTAACACAACGGCAACTGCGCCTTTTGCTGCTGATACCGATCGTAGAGTTCTTCGCGGTTGGAATGCGGGTACTCCTTGAAGTGGCTGATCTGCAACCCCGCCTCAATGGCACCGGTGAAGATGGCCCCCAGGGTGTGGACGAACCAGTAAGACGCTGAGACGGGCTGTTCGACTTTGCCCTCGTAAACGATCGGCTGGTGCTGGACGAAAGGTTCGCTGCGAAAATACGAGCTGTCCGGGCGGTAGGGATCGGCTGACTCGGGGTCGAACATTTCCAGGAACGGGTGGGTTTCGTACACCACCAGAGCACCGCCGGGCTTGAGGGTTTGCGCGGCATGGCGCAAGAATTCGGCGATGTCGGGCATCCAGTTCAAGACGCCGATGGTGATCAGCGCCACGTCGAAGCGCTGGTGAAGATCAGTCGGCAGGTGATGGATGTCCGCCTCGATGAATTCGGGCGCATGGGGCGAACGGGATGCCAGTTCCCGTGCCTGATCGAGAAAGGCCTCCGACTGGTCGACTCCCACCACACGGCGGGCTCCCAGCACAAACAGCGAAAGACTTTCGCGTCCGTTGTTGCAGCCCAGTTGCAGCACATCCTTGCCGTCGACGCCGACCTGTTGAAGCAACCCGCTGAGGGTGTCATCCAGGCAGGAAAAATCGCCATGGCTCACGGCACTCAAACAGGCCTGCCACTCAGGGGTGTCTTTGTGGTGTGGGGCGGAGTCATTCCAGGCATCGCGATTGCTGGCGATGGCTTTTTCTTTTGTCGGCATTTCCATTGCTCGCTCCAGAATTCGGGCCTTTGATTGGCCGGCAGGAGTCTGGATCAGCGTCAGCAAAACTACCATTCGAGCTTTGTTGTGATCTTGTAATCACCGGTAGTGCGAACCCTCTTCACCTTGATTCAACCGCTCACGCAGGAACTCGATCAGCGCCTGCACCGGTCGTGACCTCTGGCGATGCTGCGGGTAGACGGCCGACAAAGTCAGCGGCTCGGGACGCCAATCATCCAGCACCGACACAAGCCTGCCGTCCTCAAGGGCCGAACCGACGATGAAGGTCGGCAGGTACGTGATGCCCATGCCGGCGATGGCCGCGTCCTTGAGCAGCTCACCATTGTTGACTCGCATCCGCCCAGTGACGTTGATGTTCTGCGGCTTGCCTCGCCCTTCGAAACGCCATTGCACCTGACGACTGTGGCCGTAAGGCAGGCAATCATGGGTGTGTAAATCCTCGGGTTTGAGCGGCGTACCCCGCTCGGCCAGATACACCGGGCTGGCACAGTACACCCGCTCGATGGAGGCGAGGCGTCGGGCGATCAGTGTCGAGTCTTCCAGCACGCCGATGCGCAATGCCAGATCGTAACCCTCGCCAAGCAAGTCCACCGGACGATCACTCAGATCGACTTCCACGGTGACCTCGCGATAACGCTGCAAAAACTCCGGCAACAGACAGCCCAGATGCGCGACGGCAAACGACAACGGCGCGCTCAGGCGAATAGTGCCGCGAGGCTCGGTGGTCTGGCCGGCGATGCTCTGCTCCACTTGCTCCACTTCACTGAGCAGGCGCAGGGCTGATTCGTAATAACTCTGCCCCAGCGGCGTGACGTCCAATCGCCGGGTTGAACGGTTGAGCAGGCGCACGCCGAGGCGCTCTTCCAGTTGCATCAGGCGGCGGCTTACGAACTGCTTGGACAACCCTAGTTGATCGGCTGCCGCAGTGAAGCTGCCAGCGTCCATGACCTGGCAAAACATACGCATATCTTCGAACGGGTTCATTGTCGCGCTCTGATTGACAGCCAAACGCTTTATAGCCGTTTTTTTCGTTTCTGACTCCCCAAATATAAAGATCAAAAGATCGCAGGCTTCGCCAGCTCCTACATGATTGGGTACACCTGCCTGTACTCAATTCCCGTAGGAGCTGGCGAAGCCTGCGATCTTTTCAAGCGGCCGGCCGAGACCGGCCGCCATACCACTTACTTCGCGGTGAACGTCGTGTAGCTGTTAATCAGGTTGCGGTAGTTCGGAATGCGTTGGGACAACAGGTTGGCCAGGCCTTCCATGTCGTTGCGCCAGTCGCCCTGCAGCTCGCACGCCACGGAGAACCAGTTCAGCAGTTGCGCACCGGTAGCCGACATGCGAGCCCACGCCGCTTGTTGCACCGTGGTGTTGAAGGTGCCGGAAGCGTCGGTTACCACGAACACTTCAAAACCTTCAGCCAGCGCCGACAGCGTCGGGAACGCCACACACACATCAGTCACAACACCGGCAATGATCAGCTGCTTGCGGCCGGTGGCCTTCACGGCTTTGACGAAGTCTTCATTGTCCCAGGCGTTGATCTGGCCCGGGCGTGCAATGAACGGAGCGTCCGGGAACTGCTCTTTGAGCTCCGGCACGATCGGGCCGTTCGGGCCGCTGTCGAAACTGGTGGTGAGGATGGTCGGCAGATTAAAGAACTTGGCGATGTCGCCCAGAGCCAGCACGTTGTTCTTGAATTCGTTGGGCGAGAAATCCTGCACCAACGAGATCAGGCCAGTCTGATGATCAACCAGCAATACCACTGCATCATCTTTGTTCAGACGTTTGTAAGGAACGTTGCTCATGTGAAACTCCTCGCAGGATTGACGTTGCTTAGGGCGCCGACACACCAGGTCGGCGCTTTTTTAAATGATTAGAAGGCAAAACACGAGCAGCCAAACGCGCCCCAGAACCCCTGGAAATCGCTGACCGGCGCGTTCGACAAACGCGCCCGTTCGTGGCTGTGCGAATGCACCGCGCACGGCCCGCTGCACTGGTGAACTTGCGCCTGCATCGGTGAAGCCGGACGCCAGTGACCGGGCACTTTGACCACCGGTGACCAGTCCGGCAGCACCGGCACGCTGGCCGGCCCGAGCTTTTCGAATTCGCCAGCGGCGTACACCACCTTGCCGCCGACCACGGTCAACACCGACTCGATCCACTTGATGGCTTCTTCCTCGACACTGAAAAAGTCCGCGCTCAGGGCGGCGACGTCAGCCAGTTGTCCGACCTTGATCTGGCCTTTCTTGCCTTGTTCGGAGGAAAACCAGGCACTGCCATGGGTGAACAGTTCCAGCGCGGTCTGCCGGGGCAGGCCTTCGCTGTGGAGCGCCAGCCCGCCGACGGTGCGACCGCTGACCATCCAGTACAACGAGGTCCAAGGGTTGTAGCTGGACACTCGAGTCGCATCGGTGCCGGCCCCCACCGGTACACCTTCAGCCAGCATGCGCTTGATTGGCGGTGTGTTTTCGGCGGCCTTGGCGCCGTAACGCTCGGCGAAATACTCGCCCTGGAACGCCATGCGATCCTGGATCGCGATGCCACCGCCTAGCGCCCTCACCCGCTCGATGTTCTGCGGGGTGATGGTTTCGGCGTGATCGAAGAACCACGGCAAACCGTTGAAGGGAATGTCGCGGTTGACCTTCTCGAATACGTCGAGCATGCGGCTGATGGATTCGTTGTAAGTGGCGTGCAGACGGAACGGCCAGCGTTGCTCCACCAGATGCCGGACCACCGGTTCCAGCTCGTCTTCCATGGTTGCCGGCAAGTCTGGACGCGGCTCGAGGAAGTCTTCGAAATCCGCCGCCGAGAACACCAGCATTTCCCCGGCGCCGTTGTGCCGCAGGAAGTCGTCGCCCTGATGCAGCTTGACGCTGCCGGTCCAGTTCTTGAAATCGGTCAGTTCTTCCTTGGGCTTCTGGGTGAACAGGTTGTAGGCGATGCGCACGGTCAGTTGCTGGTCCTTGGCCAACTGCTCGATTACCGCGTAGTCGTCCGGGTAATTCTGGAAACCACCGCCAGCGTCGATGGCGCTGGTCAGGCCGAGGCGGTTGAGTTCGCGCATGAACTGGCGGGTCGAATTGACTTGATACTCCAGCGGCAACTTCGGCCCTTTGGCCAGGGTCGAGTACAGAATCATCGCGTTCGGCCGCGCCACCAGCATGCCGGTCGGCTCACCGTTGGCATCGCGCACAATCTCGCCGCCCGGTGGATTCGGTGTGTTGCGGGTATAACCGGCGACGCGCAATGCGGCGCGGTTGAGCAAGGCGCGGTCGTACAAATGCAGCACGAACACCGGCGTATCGGGTGCGGCCTGGTTAAGCTCTTCCAGGGTCGGCATGCGTTTTTCGGCAAACTGAAATTCGTTCCAGCCACCCACCACCCGCACCCACCACTGCGGCGTTGGCGTTCGGTCGGCCTGATCCTTGAGCATGCGCAAGGCATCAGCCAGGGACGGCACACCTTCCCAGCGCAGTTCGAGGTTGTAGTTCAAACCACCGCGGATCAGGTGCAAGTGCGAGTCATTGAGGCCGGGGATGACGCAGCGGCCCTTGAGGTCGATGACCTGTGTGCCCGAACCGCGCAGGGCCATGGCGTCGGCATCGGTACCGACCGCGACGAAGCGGCCATCGCTGATCGCCACGGCACTGGCGAGAGGCTTCTCACGGTCAACGGTATGGAATTGGCCATTGAACAAAATCAGATCGGCGTTCATCGCGTTTCCTTAAGGCTGTGTGGAATGGGACTGGCCGGCTTCCAGCCACGGCGCGAACAGGCGCGTGACCAGCGGCATAAAGACGTACACCACCGACAGCACGATGGTCAGGGTGATCAGAAAAGTGGCGACCACGTAGTTGGACAGGAAGGCATTGAGCTGCAACAGCGGCCCCCAGAGCAGTGGCACCAGCAAGGTGTGCGGCAGGATCACCAACAACGTCACCACGGCCTGCTTCCAGCGCGGCGGTGGCGAACCGGCCTCAGCCAGCGGTGCGAACCAGAATTCATTGACCGGGTTGACCTCGATCTGGTCGCCGTCGGCCAGCATCGGCGCAGCTTCATCGACCAGCGCCTGGCGTTGCGGCGAGTCGAGCCAGCGCTGCATCGCGTCGGTGGAGCAAAAACGCAGCACGCAGGTGAACAGGTCGAGGCCACCGCTCTTGCCGCGAATCACATCCACGCCCAAGTGCCCTTCGCGTTGCCCGGCCACACTGACGATGTTGCGCAGCCAGGCTTCATAGGCCGCTTCGAAACCGGCCTTGACCCGGTGTTTGACGATCAGCGTCACGACTTCTTCGAATCGATTGGAATCAGGCATAACGGAGGGCTCCAGCGAGACGAACATTGAGCGCCAGCCGTCCGGGCCCGGCGATAAACACAGAGGTGAAAAGGATCAACAGCAGCCAGCCGAACTGCCCTTCGGCCACACTCCATTGCGGATGCACGATCAACAGCGCTACCAACAGCACAAACAAAACAGGCAGGCACGCCAGACGCACCAGCACACCGGCGACGATCAGTAATGGGCAGAGGACTTCGGCGAAAATCGCCAGGATCAACGTGAGGTGGGCGCCGAGGTGGAACGGGTCTTCGATGCGTTGCAACTCGGCGGTGTAATCGAGCAGTTTCGGCAAGCCGTGCACATACAACAGAAACAGCCCGCCGCTGACACGCAGAAACAGTAGCCCGAAATCTTGCGCCTGTTCATTCCATTGCGAAGCGTTCATGACCCTACCCTTATTCAATCATTGCCCTGAATAGTGCAGTGACGGGGTAGGGAAAAATTGAATGTACGTGCTCTCTTTGTACGGCGGGAATTGTGGCGAGGGAGCTTGCTCCCGCTGGGCTGCGAAGCGGCCCCAAATAGCCGCAATCACGGTTTGTCTGGCAAACCGCATACACAGGTTTTACGACTGCTGCGCAGCCGAGCGGGAGCAAGCTCCCTCGCCACAGGGATCAGGTTATAGCGCCGGGGCTGCCTTCAATTCCAGACTATCCAGCGCCCGGCTCACAGCCAGTTCACCCAGCATGATGAGCTGCGCGACGCCCAGTATCGTATTGCGCTGCGACCCCTCCAGAAACCCGGCACAGTCACTGGCGATCACTTTGGCCGAGGCAAAGGACTCGCTGGCATTGGCCAGTAGCTCTTCGATGTCGATGCCCGGGGCGACGGTGTAAATCGTGCTCGGTTTGCGCGGGGGCTGATTGGCGCCGTCGGGATTGGACGGTTTGAGGTAGTGATCGAGAGCACGCTCGGCGGCTTCGTTGAGTTTTTTGGGATCGAGGGAGTCGTAAGGGGAAACGTCGTCGGTTTCTGGCGGGTTAGGTGTGGCTTTGAACATGGTGAATCTCCTACAAGAAATGGAGCCACCAAGACCTGTCGCTAAACAGGTAAGGGTGGCGGCTGCACGCAGGTTAGCGAACCGGGTGTAGGCGCCCGGCAGACCCGAAGGTCTCCCGCGCACAGCCGCCATGACATCAATCGCAGACATGAACAATTTGCAAGAGAGTTTGGAGCGCTGTTGCGCCTACAAAGGTTCGGGTCGCTAAACCCGATCGCTGATTTGTCAGCGACCGGGAAACAATAGAACCCGGCCATTAGGCACACAAGCCGGCGGATTCTGGCGCAGTCGTAGGCAAAGGCGCAAGGATCTGTAGCTTTCAGGAAGTAACGCTAAACACCATTAAATACAGCCCTCGAATCAACACACATTCCCCTGTGGGAGCGGGCTTGTTCGCGAAGGCGGTGTGTCATTCAACGGTGATGTCGACTGACCCACCGCCTTCGCGAGCAAGCCCGCTCCCACAGTTGGAGGTGTGGGTATGCAAGATGGGTCGTCTCTAAAGATCGCAGCCTTCGGCAGCGCCTACGGGGTTGGTATGTTCAGGGGCTCGGACATGAACTGACTGATCCGCGAACGCAGCCATTTCTCGGCAGGATCGTTGTCATGCACCCCGCTCCACGCCATCGACAACTGCGCAGCGTCGATAGGAAACGGCGGATCCTCGGCGCGCAAGGCGCATCCCTCAACCAACGCGCAGGCCGCATAATCCGGTACCGTCGCGATCATCTCGGTGCGGGCGAGCAACGCGCGCAAACCGCTGAATTGCGGCACGCCCAGCACCACACGGCGGGTGCGACCGACTTTGGCCAGATCCAGATCGATGTTGCCGCTCAGGTCACCGGAAAACGACACCATCGCATGGGGCCGCGCGCAATATTCGTCGAGGGTCAGCGGCCCTGGACGATCGTCACCGCGCAGCACTTTGCAGGGAATGTCGCGCAGGCGCTTGCGCTTGGCATTGGCCGGCAGGTCGGTGGTGTAACTCACCCCCACCGAAATCTCGCCAGAGGCGAGCAACGCCGGCATCAGCAGATAATTGGCGCGACGCACCACGACCACAATCCCCGGCGCTTCTTCTTGCAGTTTGCGCAACAACGGCGGAAACAGTCCGAACTCGGCATCGTCCGACAGCCCGATGCGAAAAACATCGCAACTGTTCGCCGGATCGAACTCCTTGGCCCGGCTGACTGCCCCCGAGATGGTGTCCATTGCCGGTTGCAACTCCTTGAGAATCGCCAGTGCCCGCGCCGTCGGCTCCATGCCGCGACCATTGCGCAGCAACAACGGATCGTCGAACAAATCACGCAGCCGTCCCAGCGCAGCACTCACCGCCGGTTGGCCCATGAACAGCTTCTCGGCGACGCGAGTCAGGTTCTTTTCGAACATCAACGCCTCGAAAATCACCAACAGGTTCATGTCGACGCGGCGCAGATCGTTACGGTTCATAAGCACAATCCCATGGTGTTTTCAGCCCGGCACGGGGGTTAACGAGTGTGGCCGACTGTACTTGAGACAGCCATGCCCATTGAGAAATTAACAACGTTTAACTCGCAAGCCAAAGCCTGCGCGATTAACAATGACGCCCTCTGCGCGAACCTTTTTTCAGAACAAACGTACTGGCTAAAGATCGCAGCCTCCGGCAGCTCCGGGCGTTCACATCACCGCGTAGGAGCTGCCGAAGGCTGCGATCATTTGATCTTGATCAGCCCTTGATGAACGTCAGCAGATCTTCGTTGAGTTGATCCTTATGAGTATCGGTCAGGCCGTGGGGTGCTCCCGGGTAGATTTTCAATACGGAGCCCTTGACCAGTTTTGCCGCGGCAATACCGGCGGCTTCGATCGGTACGACCTGGTCGTCGTCACCATGCACCACCAGGGTCGGCACGTCGAACTTCTTCAGGTCTTCGGTGAAGTCGGTTTCGGAGAACGCCTTGATGCAGTCATACGCATTCTTGTGGCCGGACATCATGCCCTGCAGCCAGAACCAGTCGATCATGCCTTGGGACGGCTTGGCACCCGGGCGATTGAAGCCAAAGAACGGACCGCTGGCCAGATCCTTGTACAGCTGCGAACGGTCGGCCAGGGACGCCTGACGAATACCGTTGAACACTTCCAGCGGCAAGCCGCCAGGATTGGCTTCGGTCTTGAGCATCAACGGCGGCACCGCGGAAATCAGCCCGGCCTTGGCCACGCGACCAGTGCCGTGGCGACCGATGTAGCGCGCCACTTCGCCACCGCCGGTGGAGAAGCCGAACAGCACGGCATTTTGCAGGTCCAGATGCTCGATCAACTGCGCCAGGTCATCGGCGTAAGTGTCCATCTCGTTACCGAACCATGGCTGGCTCGAACGACCGTGACCACGGCGATCATGGGCAATGACCCGGTAGCCTTTGGAAGCCAGGAAGATCATCTGGGACTCCCAGCTGTCGGCGTTCAATGGCCAGCCGTGGCTGAAGACGATTGGCTGACCGGTGCCCCAATCTTTGTAGTAAATCTCGGTGCCGTCTCGGGTGGTAAAGGTACTCATTGTGATGTCTCCTCATGCATGGATTGTTGCGACGCTCCCAGTGCTCACTTTCTCGACCGGAATCAGCCGACAGGTGCCTTGATCTTGAAGAGGAGGATTATTGAGCGTTGACCGGACGCACGACGAGTTAAAAGTTATTAAATTTTAATGGTGCACCTGCACCTCCCTGGCAAAGAGTTCACGGGTATCTTGGCAGGCATGGATGTCGGTACAACGACCACAGGAGAAGCCTCACGACCATCATGTGCACATGACGGACAACGCTTCCTAACTGAACTGTTCGCGGTATTGAGTGGGGGTCAGGCCGAGCTTGTCACTGAACAGAAAACGCATATGCCGCACGCTGCCGAAGCCACTTTTATAGGCCACGGTCTTGAGCGGCAGGTCGCTGGTTTCCAGCAGATTCCTGGCGCAGTCGATGCGCGCACTTTGCAAAAACTCCATGGGCGTCATGTTCACTTCCCGGGCGAAAACCCGGGCGAAGTGCCGCGCACTCATGTTCACCAGGCTGGCCATGCGTTCGATGCTGAACGCTTCATCGAGGTGTTCGAGCACGTGGTTCTGCACCCGGGTGATCGGCGTTTCATGGGGTGCCACTGCCGCCATCAATGGGCTGAACTGCGCCTGCCCTCCCTGGCGTTTCATTACCACCAACAACACCTTGGCGACATCCTGGGCCACCTTCTTGCCATGGTCTTCGGCAACCACCGCGAGCGCCAGGTCGATGCCAGCGGTGACCCCGCCAGAGGTGATGAGATTGCGGTCCTGCACGTAAATCTGATCGGTCTCGACGGTGGCCTTGGGGAAGCCTTTGATCAGACGTTCGGTGTAATGCCAGTGAGTGGTCACCCGATAGCCATCCAGCAGACCGGCATGCCCGAGCACGAATGCGCCAGTGCAGATCGACCCATAACGGTTCGCCCGGCTGACCGCGCCCTGAAGCCAGCCCAGCAACGGTGGATGTTTTTCGTTGTAGGCCCCCGGACCGCCCGGCACCAGTAACAAGTCGTAGCGATCACTCGCCTGATCGATGTGCAAATCGGCCTAAACGTTAACGCCGTTCGAGGCTCGCAGCGCACCCGGCTCGGTGCCGATGGTCGACAGCTCGTAACGGTCCGCCGGTTCCAGATAGCGATTGGCGATGGAAAACACCTCCATCGGACCGGCCATGTCGAGCAGAAGAAAGTCGGGGAACAGCACCATTGCCACGGTTTTCATGGATTGGACATCACTGATATCAAAGAAGAAGGTTAGCGCCAGCTGCGCGGAGCATCAGGGCCAAATGTAACCACTAGAATACGTGAACCGGCACCAAAAATTGTCAACTCGAAAGAGACAGTATTTCAGTTTTCATCTACTTATTGCACCAGACAATAAACATTAACCTTCTCCTCACTCGGACGAATTCACGTCCTGACAGGAGATTTCATCATGCTGACCCTTCGTAAAGCTTCGGATCGCGGCGCGGCCAATCACGGTTGGTTGAAGTCGTTCCATACCTTCTCCTTCGCCAATTACCGCAACCCGCGGGAGCAGGGTTTTTCCGACCTGCTGGTGATCAACGACGACCGCGTGGCAGCCGGCAAAGGCTTTGGCCAGCACCCTCACCGCGACATGGAGATTTTTTCCTATGTGCTCGAAGGTGCCCTGGAACACAAGGACACTTTGGGCACCGGTTCGGTGATTCGCCCCGGTGACGTGCAATTGATGAGCGCCGGCAGCGGCGTCGCTCACAGTGAATACAATCATTCGGCGACACGTCCGGTGCACTTCCTGCAAATCTGGATCGTGCCAGAGGTCAGCGGTGCCAAACCGCGTTATCAGCAAGAGCACTTCAGCACGCAGAAAAAACGCGGGCGCTTGCAACTGATCATCTCCCCGGACGGCGCCAACGGTTCGCTGAAAGTTCGGCAGGATGCACGGGTGTATGCCGGCCTGATCGACGGCAAGGAAAGCGCCACCCTGGAACTGGCAGCTGATCGCTACGCCTATGTGCATGTGGCGCGCGGCAGTGTCGAGTTGAATGGCGTGCAATTGCAGGAAGGCGATGGTGTGCGGGTGCGTGAGGAGCAAGTGCTGACGTTGAGCAACGGCGTGGATGCCGAGGTGCTGGTGTTTGATTTGCGGGCGCAAGAGTTGCCGCAGATGCCGTGAGGCCCTCTCGCCACATAAAAATGCGCGGGCTGGCACAGCGATAACCACGAGTCTGCTCGTTGAACAGCTGCGCATACCCCCCGTCGCGACCAGGCTGTCGTAATCGCCCCGCTCAAGGATCGAGCCCTGGTCGAGCACGATGAATGTGATCGGCATCATGCACGCTAGAGAACCGGTGTCTTCGGTGTTTTGACTGAAATGTCGAACACCGCTGCTTCCGCCGACCGGTCTGAGATCGGCTCATTTTAGAATCGGAATATCGGCATCGCGGCGCATGTAAGCTGTGAGATCTGCCCACCGGATCATTCCAGCCCACCGGCAAACCATCTCCCCAATTGCATGGCGAAACCGCGATCCAGACGCTCTATAAAAGGATGCAGCCATGCCCTCGGCGGCCGCTTGCTGCCAACGCGCTCAGGGCTTTGCTATCTGAAAGCAAACCCGCCGGCATTCGAGAGCGACGCATTCTGGATGGCTCCCACCATGCGGGTCGTTCGATTCGATGCGGGAGGGTTAGTTTGCGAAAAGAGTCCGCAACCGGGCTCCTCCCCCGGTTAGCACATAAAAATTTAATGGCGCTTTAATATCAAGTTTGGGATTTTTTCAATCGCCAAACAGAATAAGCTACACGTTGACAAATTATCCCCCTGAGCAAAATATTACGAATATAATCCAAAATGGCTCAACTACTCAACTAATAGAGTCAATCGCCCTAAAATGAAGCGGTCGCTTGTTGATCACCTTCCGATCGTGCACTACGTCAGCTTGGAACACCGTGGAATATCCATATAAATCAACTACAATTTTCAAACGCGGACATCCGCACAGTTCAAACGCAAGACTTCGCAGTTGTGCTTCATTCTGCAGCCAAGTGGGCAATTGGCCATCGCGCATCGCCCCGTAGAAAAGTCAACCTAAAAAGCCAAGTCCGACTGAAAGGAGTCACCAACTAACGTCCGATCACAAACACCAATGGGCTTAAGCCTCGGCATTTGCCTATGTCATTGAATCAGCTAAAACTACTGGGCACGGAGTGACGTATGTCAAGACGGGAAATGTTATAAAAAGTCAGATATCGTCAGTATTTTGTGTATTAAGATTGCAACGCCAGCACATAGAGTAATTTACATGATGAGTACTGAGAGCAAAATCGAAGATAGCCAGAGGGGTATTCTCGCTATCGGGCGCACTTGGCGCTCGACAGAGAAACTTCGCCAACTATTTGTACCTGATCTTAAACATGTTTATACATTAGATTATCCAAACTCGCCAAGCCAGGATATCGAAACTCAAATACCCAATACCGTATTGATCGACATTGAAAACCCCTCGATATTTAATGATTGCCTGGCGCTGATCAAGAAGTTACGTACAAATCCGACAGAACTGGCCATTATCGTCGCAATCAACTATCGCTCTCCGCACGCTAAAATTGAATGCTACCTGGCCGGCGCTAATCATTGCATCAATGTCCCTAACGATCAGGATGAAAAAGCCCGACTACTCTCAGAACTGCTCGAAACTCCCGAATGGCAGCCGAGTGTAAAGTTGACCCTGGATCAAACATGCCTGCACTTATACAACAATGAGTACAAACTGGATCTGGCCTATCAGGAAATGAAAGCCCTGGATGCACTGATCAATGCAGAAGGTAATATCCTGCACCATGATTGTATGGCAGAGTCCATGGGTTTGAATATCAAACTCTACGACTCACGGGTCTTGGAGAAATCCATCAGCCGGCTTCGAAACAAAATCAAAAAACACTTTGGCATTAACGTCATTCACAGTGTTCGTGGTTATGGTTATCGACTGCTTCGAGGCGTCGTCTCTGTTAATCAAACAAATTTTCACTCTTAAAGGATTAGGAAATGGAGCCCGGCAGGCAAGTTATAGCGCACGAAAACTTTGCATTGGTCTTCTTCAGGCAATCGATTCTGAAACGAAACGATGAACTGTTTGGCAGCGAAATTTATGCCAAGGCGACCAAACAGGAGACGCCGCTGAACAAGGGGTATCAACAACTCCATTCCGACCATCCGCTGGCGACTTATTACGAAGTCCTGACACGGATCCAATTGAATGCCCTCTCGCAGATTGAGGCCATGCCTTCTCATTCCGCACCGGTGCCAAACAAACTGTTTGTGACCATGAACCAATCTGCCTTGTTGGATAAAACGCTGATCAAGGAAATGAACGATGCTCAAGCGATACTCAAAAAGTATGAGCAACAGCTAATCCCCAGCATTAACAGCAGTTCGTTCCTGTCATTCAACCTCAAAGAAAAAAGAACCATTATCAATCACATTCACTTATTGAAAGACAATGGGATCGAAATCGCCTTTGACGGCTATGATTTAAGCGACGACAGCACTGAAAAGCTGATTAGTTTGACGCTGTTCGATTATATAAAAGTGGACCTGACCAAATCCAACTTCGACATCATGGTCGAAAACAGCCAGGACTTTTTCAATCGATCTTATGACTGCCTGAGCAGCATGATCCACGACAGCAAGATCAAATTCGTGGCGGACAGGGTGGAGCACAAAGCACTGCACACACTGGCTCGCAGCATGCCCTTCGACTTTTTTCAGGGGAGGTACTACTCGCCGACTGAGCTTATTTAAGTTTAAAAACTTCACCAGACTAGGAAGGAACCTTATTGTGAACACACCGAATAACAGCTTTCTGATTTTCACCCGGGACCAACTGGCACGACAAGCAATCGAGTCGCTTCTCGCGCAACGCCTGTATTTATCTTTTGAAATCGAGTCAGGTAAACTCAGCAGCGAACGCATCCGAAAGAGTCGATTCACGCACATCCTGCTCGACCAGGCGGACATATCGCTAAGCGATGTCAGTTTCATCCGTAAAAATCAAAAAGATGCGGAAATCATCCTCATAACACCCAACTCAGAACCTTCGGAACTTAATCACTTCTCGCACTTCGGTGTTGATGGCTTTCTCAAGAAGCCAGTGGCTGATGAAGAGTTCATCTCGGCGGTCAGTCGGGTTAAAGAGTCCCAGGGCAATCCTGATATCTGGTGGTTTAACGCTGACGATCGAACGCTGTTCAAAGAAGACATCACCATCCCATTGACCGGTACCGAATCGTTAATGCTCACTCAATTGATCCTCAGCGATCGACGGGTACTCAGCAAAAACGATCTTATTCTACGTATCGATAAAGACCCGGATCAATATAGCGGGCTTGAAATGTGCTTGAGCCGGTTACAGAAAAAGTTCAAAACTGCGGCTAATGGCGAACGACTGGTTCGCTCGGTCAGAAACCGTGGTTACTGCCTGGCACAAAGGATAAGAGTCGCCTACTGAGCGAGATCGCAAAAACAATAACAATAAACGCGATTCTCCGCCCAGCCCTTAACTTATACATTTTCTCCTGTGACTTGCCTCTTGGCACAGCACACCCTGATTTGCGCAATAAACCCTCCCCGGCTACGGCTCCGCTTCGTCCCTCGCTACTTGGCAAACGTTTATCGAATGTTGCAATTATATAGATGATTGAGCGATATACTCCTAACAAAACAGCACGACCTTTTATAACAGGCCTTCTCCAAGAGCGGTCGTTATAATTCGTCAGACACCCACAAAGATTTAGGTACTAGTATAAAAACTGGACACTGAGACAACCGTATCAGCTGACTTGAGAACAACGCCAGGATGGCCAGCCATCAGCTCATGTTATTCCCCTCTAATAATAAAAATAACTTCTGACCGAACCTTGTTCGCTCAGCTTTTGTGCGTGGCTGCCATTTATTAACCGTCGACTGATACACAACGTGGCGCATGCCCGAGGGACACCGCGATGGTACATAATCGTATTAATCGGAATAACATTTCCAAAGGACTGACTTTCTGGGGGCAATGGTTAATTGCCATCACTTCGGTCAACGCGCTGTTATTTGCTCTGGCGCTCTATCAGACAGGAGATATAGAGGCCCATTACCGTGTGTTAGCGGTGCTTACTCTACTGGGTTCGGTCCCCTCCTATTCCCTGCTGCTGGTTTATCACAAACAGCATGGCTACCTCACCGGCCTGGGTCGATTGCTGCTCGGCTGGCTGCTAACGCTGACCGGACTGACCAGCATCGGCTTTATCAGCAAAACCAGCGAATTGTTTTCCCGGGAGATCATCCTTGTCTGGGCTGTGGCCGGTTATTGCGTGCAGGCCTTGCTGTTCCTGCCTTTGCACAGCTTTTCCAGGCACTACCATCGGCAATTGCACAGCCAAAACAACACCCTGATTATCGGCACCGACCAACTGGCGGTGAATCTGGCGGACAAACTGGCCAAAACCGAATACCCGCCGCTGGTCGGTCTGATCAGCTCAAAACCCAACGAACTGTCGACCAACGTCAATGCCCACAGAATCGTCGGTCAGCTGCAGGAATTGCGCGAGCTGATTCGGGTGCACGATGTCCGCCGGCTATACATCGCGCTGCCCCTGAGCGAAGCCAAACAGGTCGAAGCGTTGTACATCGACCTTCTCGACTCGAATGTCGATGTAGTCTGGGTTCCTGACCTGGGCAGTATGACGTTGCTCAACCATTCCGTTAGCGAACTGGATGGCCTGCCCGCCATTCACCTCAATGAAAGCCCGCTGACCAGTTATCCGACAGCGGCGCTAAGCAAAACAATGCTGGACCGAAGTCTTGCCGCCCTGGCGCTGATCGCCTTCAGCCCACTGCTTCTGATAATCGCCGCTGCGGTGAAGATTTCGTCCCCGGGCCCGATCATCTTCAAACAGGAGCGCCATGGCTGGAACGGCAAGATCATCAAGGTCTGGAAGTTCCGCTCCATGCGCCTGCACGACGACCATCAGGTCCGCCAGGCCGGTCGTGAAGACCCGCGCATTACGCCGGTCGGCCGTTTCATACGACGCACCTCCATCGATGAACTGCCGCAGTTCTTCAACGTGCTGCAAGGCCATATGGCGCTGGTTGGTCCGCGGCCCCATGCGATCGCCCATAACGACTACTACACCGGAAAGATCCAGGCTTACATGGCTCGCCATCGAATCAAACCGGGCATCACCGGGCTCGCCCAGATCAGCGGCTGCCGTGGCGAAACCGAGACCCTGGACAAGATGCAAAAGCGTGTGGAAATCGATCTTAACTACATCAATAACTGGTCGTTGTGGCTCGATATCAAGATCCTGATCAAGACACCTTTTACGTTATTTTCCAAGGACATCTATTAACTGTTGCGAGTCGCTCCCCGCCTGTTCTTCAGCTTGTAGCTAACAAGGCCTCAAACCGGGCAGTCAGATATCTGACTGCCCGCCCTTCTACCCGCCCTCCTCTTTTTTTGTCGCAACTGCCAAAGGCTGCGTTGACCTGTAGCAGCTGCCGAGCCTGCGAGGCTGCGTTCGGCGGCGAAGCCGTCGCCAAGCCAGGACTTGCGGTGCATCAGACAAACCGCGTCAGCCGGATTCACGGCTGCTGCGCAGCCGAACGCAGCCTCGCAGGCTCGGCAGCTGCTACAACTGCTACAGCTGTTACTGATCGCATCAGGGATAAATAGAATGACATGTGCCGGACGGCAAGAGAGATGTTGCTGGAGGGGGTATAGCGAGGAATCAACGGTGACTGCATGCCGGTAGGCGGCTAAGTATTTCGCGCCTTTCAGCGCACCCAATACCTTGAAATCAATAATCCCATCAACACGCCGGCAGTATTAGCCAGCATGTCGTAGGGCGAAGCCGTGCGCAGCGGCATCAAATCTTGCGCAGCCTCGATGAGTACGCCGGTGAGCAAGCACCCCACGGCGATCCAGCGAAACTTCACAGCGGGAAAGGCCAGGCGGCAACTGCACGCAAATATCAGAAAGCCAATCCAGTGATGAAGCTTGTCTTCTTCGGCGAACAGCTCCGGGATCGGCTGAGCGCGCAAACCCGCGAATAGCAGAATCACGGTGACCGCGGCAAAGACCAGGCCCCGAAGCCAGAACGGCAACTCGACCAAGCCTTTGAGCCACGTGATCATTCGGTAATTTTCTCGAAGTTGTTGTAGAACAGGTCGCTATCACGTCCGTCGGTCATGGTCTGCAGCCAATAGGCACGATTCAGGCGTGCACCACCATCGCGTGTCAGTGGCGCCCAGACGATGTTGGCCCGACGCATGGTGGAGGTACTCATCAGTTCGTCGAACGGGATGGAAACATAGATCCCTTTGTCGAAACTGCCCTCGCCATACTCCTCCTTCGAGGCACTGGTCAGGGTGACCCAGGCGCCAAACTTCACACCGTTCTTGAACACCCGCGACAAGTCGACGGTGGTGCCCCAGTCCTTCGCCAGATAACGCCCGACACTGACCGCCGCGAGCATGTCATTGGGTAGCTCAGTATAGCTGGTGACATGGCCCGTCACGGTGTCGTAATCCCGCAGACCGAAGCCCTGATCATAATCGCGCTGGCGTACGAAGTTCAGGTCAGCGCCCACCGACCAGCGCTTCCCCGTAGGCCGATACAGCATTTCGCCGCCAACACCAGCGTACATGGATTCCAGATAGCCGCCATAGACCATGCCGTACAAATCCCGATCCAGCTGCGCCGCATGGTTGAACTGGAACGTCGGCATCGTCACATCGGAGGTGGTGAGGTATTTGCGCAAATCGGTGCGCATTCGTGGCAATCCGCTCGGCGCATCGTAGGTAAAGTTGTCGTAGTTGTTCACCAGATTGGCGCTGAGCAAGCCGCTCCACCAGGTGTTGCGTGTGAAACGGTACTCCGCGTCGGCATCGGCGCTGAACTGGTAGAGCAGGCCGTCGGGGCCGCCGATGTTCTGTTTGTAGCCCAGGCCGAGGCCATAGCTGAACGGTTCCAACGCCTGGGTGTAGAGCGTGGTTTCGCGGTGCGCAATCGCCGGATTGACCTCGGTGGTACGGTGCAGGTCTTTCGGCGGCTGGTCATTGTTCACGACCGCGCGGAAAGTCTCTCGCGGCATGCTGGTTTCCTCAATGGACATGTCATAGCGCTGGTTCACCACGGTGAACCAGTCGATGTCTTGATTGACGCTGTTATCGAGAATCCGACTGGCTCGTCCGAAAGCTTTGGACGAATAAAAATAGCGAGACTGCTCACCATACACCACCAGCTCCGAACCGCGTTGAGTGATGCGCTTCACGACAGGGCTTACCCGCCCTGTCGATCGCAACCCTCATTCCGTGATCTTCTCAAAGTTGCGATAGAACAGATCACTGTCACGGCTATCAGTCATGGTGTGCAGCGAATAACTACGGTTAAGCCGTGCACCACCGTCCCGGGTCAAAGGCGCCCAGACGATATTGGCGCGACGCATCGTCGACACGCTCATCAACTCGTCGAAAGGCATGGAGATGTAGATGCCTTTGTCGAAACTACCTTCGCCATACTCCTCTTTAGTCGCCGTGGTCAGCGTGACCCAGCCACCAAATCGCACACCGTTGCGGAACTCACGGGACAGGTCGATCGTGGTACCCCAATCGCGAGCCAAGTAACGGCCGACACTAACGGCCGCCTGGGCCTCGAAAGGCAAATCGGTATAGCCAGTGATGTGGCCTGTGACGGTCGAGTAGTCACGCAGACCGAATCCCTGATCAAAGTCACGCTGGCGAACGAAGTTCAGATCGGCACCTACGGACCAGCGCTGGCCTGCCGGACGAAACAGCACCTCACCGCCGACGCCGGCAAACATCGACTCCAGATAGCCGCCGTAGACCATGCCATACAGGTCTTTATCCAACTGCTTGGCGTGATTGAGCTGGAACGTCGGCATGGTGACATCCGATGTCGTCAGATACTTGCGCAAGTCAGTGCGCACTCGCGGCAGTCCACTCGGTGCGTCGTAGGTAAATTTGTCATAGTTATTCAACAAATTAACGCTCAGCAAACCACTCCACCAAGTATCACGGGTAAAGCGATACTCGGCATCCGCATCGGCAGTGAGCTGATAGAGCAAGCCATCGGGACCACCGATGTTCTGCTTGTAGCCCAGACCCAGCCCATAAGAGAAGGGATCCCGTGCCCCGGTAAATAGCGTGGTCTCGGTGTGCGGTACCGCGGCATTGATCTCGGTGGCGCGATGCAAGTCCTGCAAGGGCTCCTGGTGATTAACCACTTCGCGAAATGTTTCGCGGGGCACGCTGGTTTCTTCCAGCGGCATGTCGTATCGCTTGTTCACCAAGGTGAACCAATCGATATCGTCATTGACGCTGTTGTCCAGAATCCGGCTAGCCCGACCCACGGCTTTCGCCGAATAGAAGTAACGCGACTGCTCACCGTACACCAACAACTCAGAGCCACGCTGGGTAATGCGCTCCACTTTATAACCGGCGTTGTTTTGCAGGCGCTGGGACACATTGGCCCAATTGACCTGGTCCGGGGAGGTGACAGGTGCCTGGGCCGGAAGAGGTTCCGCTGGCGGGTCATAGGTCTTTGTTGGCGTCTTGCGGCTGGCAAAGTTGGTGTGCAGCGTGATACCGAACATCGCGGTATTACCACGTTCCCAGGCCGCGCTGAGGTCAATCGAGTCTGTCAGCTTGAAAACCGCGCCGACATTAATCGGCGAGTCTTGCTTGATGTCGTTATCCTTCGGCTCGTTTTTATAGTCGTTGCCTTCGTACTCAAGTTTCAGACTGAGGGGGGCCCAAGGTGTTTGATAGGCGACACCACCAAACAAGGATGGCGATCCTCTAAAATAATTCGTATTGAAGTCGCCTGTCCCTTCGCTGGGTGGTCGTGTATCAAAGCGCTCATCGACCCAGCCAAGCGGGTTATCAAAATCCCCCCGACTGCCCATGTATCCCCAAGCGACACCAACGCTGAAGTCGAAGTTTCCAACGCGTTTGTTACTCACAAAATACTCGCTGGAAAACAATCCAGTACCACCGATGTCCTGAAAACCTAACGCCACTTGAGGAAGCCAGTGACTTTCCTGCCACAAACGAATTTTGGCATCGACAGCTTTATCTTTGTAGCTTTGATCGCCACTGAGGGACTCAGGTCCGTACGCCCGGTTGGTAATGGCGGTATATCGAAACGAGCCTTCAAGCCAATCAAAGGGCTGTAGCGAAAGGCTGTAGCGAGTATAGGGATCGGTTCGACTGGCATTGACACTTAGCTCACCGGCAGGTGCCATGCGTGCGGTAGGGGTTTGTAACAAGCCCACACCACCGAAATCATTCTGGGTATAACGCGGCTCTCCATGAGCTAAACCACAAGGCAACAACAGGACCGCTGCAAAACGTAACTTCAAGGGGCCACCTCAGCCACAGGTTGAGTGGCGAGGAATTCGGCCAACTGCTGATTGAGTTCAGGTGTAGGCGGATCAAGATCATCGTTCTTGATTGGCACGAGGATTTTGCTGCCGGCGGCGGGCCAATACCCCTCTTCCCGATTCCACAGTGCGATACCGATCCGCCGGGTGTGACCATCGGGCTGGATAACCCACAGGTAGTCCGTCTCTGCGTCGGACAAGGCCTGACAGGATCGAAGATAGTCACGGGCTTCCTGCATCGCGCGATAAGGCAGTCGGCAAGGTTTCGCGACAGCGCCCAACACTTCCACGGTATTCGGGCGAAGCGGATAGACTAGACGGTCGCCATCAGCAAGATGCTCGTTAAGCGCAAACCCGACCTCTACGGCAACGGGGTCAAGTACCGCAACCTGGCGACCCGTTACCGGTAACCGGCCGATCTCCTCAAAGAGCTGATTCGCCAAGGAAGCCCGGGCAGGCTTGTCAAACAGCAACGCACTACGCTGTAGAACTTTCAGATCAAACAATACGCCGACTTTCAGTCGGCGCTGTTCCTCTAGCAAAGGCTGGCGGAGCCATGCGGCACCCAACCAGTAACTCTCAGCATTGGGCTGCGCAGCGGTAATAACATCCAGCAAACGAGCACCCGGCTGGATCTTGAAATAGCCAGGGCTGCGAACGTCGCCAATGACAGTAACATCGGCATGACTCAGACCTGAGCTGGCTAATAGTAAACCCGCAAACACAATATTCAGACGCTTCAATTGATAGCTCCCTGAGCAGAACGCAACTGAATGACCTTCAGGGAAATTTGAGGCGTTAGATGTTGCTCGCTCTGAATGACGAAACCATCACTTGGTCTGATCCAATAACGATTGACTGCATGGAAATCTATTTCAGGCGCATCAATGCGCTCATCAACACGGAGCAAGGCATAAGTCTTGTCCATCACCCTGATGTCCTCGATGCCTTCTTTGCTAAACCGGCTGTTCACGGCAATACCGACTCGGTAGCCGTCATTGATATCGATCCAGCGAGTGCTGCTGTACCCGTCGGGTAGTAGATGCAGTCCACGCTTGAACGGCGACTCGCTCTCCCAGCGGGTACCATCGAGGTTGATACCGAGCCCGACGCTGCGCACGATCAAGCCGTCGCGCATCAACAACACCTGCTTACCGGAGGCAACCCAGAACTGCAGGTCGCCCCGTTGGCGAATCATCGCCATGACGCCCTCGCTGGAAGATGTTGTCACTTTAATTTGAGGATAGGGAACGGCGTCCACCTGCGCCTGGGTCAACTGCAAAGAGTCTGGCCCCATAGTGGACGCTTTAAGCGTGTCGAAAGAGGCTTTCATCAACGGGTTACACCCGCACAAAATGAAAGCCAGCGCCAAGTAGACGCTGCTGCGTAAAATGTTCACCGGTAGGCTTTGCCCTTAGTTGCTTACGTCGTTCTTGGCCTTCGCTCCAATACCCACGATGGATGCAGATGGAACCAACTGGCTGATAAAGCGATTCCAACGAGTAACGTTGGCAGGTCCAACATAGACTACGTCCTGCGCTTGCACATCGAACCGTGTCGCCAATGCCATTGCAGAGGGCGAAGAAGCCTCCAACTGGAAAATCTTAGCTGGTTCTTTATCCAAGTTTTCTACACCCCTGATGACATAAACAGCGTTGCCATTAGAAGTCGTCTGGTTCAAGCCCCCCACTGTTCCCAACACATCGGACAGGTTCATGGTTTTAGTTTTGAAGCTCAATGCCCGGGGCTGGTTAACCTCACCCATGACATAGATTCGCTTGCGATCGTTGTAAGGTACATACAACTGATCGCCAGCCTTGAGGTAAACATTTGGCAACGGGGAATTGTTCTGACGGTTCAGCGCATCCAGGTCCAGCTTATATTCATGACCGTCTCGTAAAAGCACCAAACCCGAAAGGTCAGCATTCAGTGGATCGATGCCGGCAGCACCAACAGCTTCGACAACACTCAGTGGTGTAGTGGTGAGGGGTTGTTGCCCCGCCCTGATGACCGCGCCAGAAACAACGACTTTTTGGCTGGCGAAACGCAATACACTCACGTCTACTTGTGGACTTTCAATAAACTGCGACAGCCGACTGGAGATATGCTCGCGTAGTTCTTCAATTGTTTTACCCGCTGCAGCGACGTTGCCTACATAGGGGTAAAAAAGACTACCATCCGGGCGAACAAGACGCCCGTTCGCATCGATTTGCTGCTGCGGCCCAGAGGGTGCCGTTAACTCCGGATGGTCCCAAACAGTAATAAACAGTAAATCATTGGCTCCAATCCGATAACTGGCGGGTGAATAGCGCAATAGTTCGGGCGAAATGATCTCACCTTCTTTCGTGGCCGCGTCCATGGCGATCAATTTAGGGGTGATCGGGATTAACTCAACACGGCTGTTCTCAGACGTTCCATCACGTACGATTTGACTGGTGTCCATATGTTGGCCAGGAGAAAACATACAACCCTGCAAAGTAATACTTGCCAGCACGGCAACAGAAAGATTTCGCATCATATTGGCACTACGTTAGTTAAGAGCTCACCCAAAAAAACAAGGTCACACAGGTAGCCCTGCGTGACCTTGTCCGAACGCTACTGCAATTTCAATTAGTAGTTCCGGTGGTCCCGGTGGTACCGGTGGTCCCGGTGGTACCACCATTTGAACTTCCGCCACTATTAGATGCAGCAACCACGCCCGCGACCACAGCAGCACCGATAAGCAAACTCGTACCAACAGTGACTGAACCCACCAATGGAGTACTCAGAGTCAGCGGTTCTTCTGCCGCGATTGCTGAGGCACTCAAAATAGTCAACAGACTAACAGCAAAAAAATTTTTCATATCAGACTCCTTCTCTAGTTACGGGGGTTTGATACTAAGTACCAAAAACGAAAGAGTGAGCAGACACCGACTAATACAAGCATCAAACGCCTGTGGCCGCCCCCCTCTTTTCACCTTCTAGTAGACCATATCACTGAAAAATCGCTAATGCCAGTGAGGGCATAGAGCTCGATCAAGCGCACAGTTCGAAGGTTAGTTTTTCAAAACCATGTTATCCCACATTTTCCTATGAAATTCAGCACTTTACCGGCGCTTTCAGACTTATTTTGTGGAATTTCAACAGTCCCCATCGAGCAATATGTTAATAAATGTCTGATTTGCACCAACATAAAAACTCCAGCTTCATCGCCGTAGAGACATTGAGAGCTATTACCCTCCTTTCAACTGACTGGCGAGGCGCTCGAGAAAAATCACCAGGAGCGAATCTAGCATGTTAAAAGACGCACAGCAATGTTATTTATACAACAAAAACAGATACTTGCGAGCGCAGCCCAAGCGAAATAACTGTTATTTTTGGTCAGTAAAAATATTGCCGCAACAAAGAGAAATCATGTTAGAAATTATGTCAACTTGAGCCTGCACAAAGATACTTTCTAAATTGCATGACGAATACTTTCTGACTACGTAAAATACCCAGCCATACGAATTAATAGCGCAGATAACATTCCGAGCAAGAAAACTAACAATCATTAGTACGACCAAAACCCCGAATATACGTAGGGATTTTTTACAGCATCAGATTGACACCTTGGAGTACTCGCTTGCTCCAAAGAGTTTTCAGGACTAATACTCTAAATCCTGGGGCGGTAGCGTGCCAACTTTGAATTCATCCAGATGTCCGCGCCCTAAAAAAGGAACGAAGCGCGACCTTATTGCCCGCGTCGTTTGCACCAAGTCGAACATCACAAATCACTTCAGCAGAGTACCGTTATGATCCCCATTATTTTGTCAGGCGGGACAGGGTCCCGCTTATGGCCCCTATCTCGTCAACAACGCCCAAAACAATTTCTACCTCTTTCCGACGACACGTTTTCGATGCTGCAGGCGACTATCCAACGTTTAGACGGATTGGGCCTACAAGCACCTCAGCTTATCTGTAATGAAGCACATCGTTTCCTGGCAGCAGAACAGTTGCTCAATCTTGGAATAGAAGACTTCCGAATTTTGCTTGAACCGATCGGACGGAACACAGCTCCCGCAATAGCAATTGCTGCGATTCAGGCTGTCGCTACAGAAAGCGAACCTATTTTATTGGTACTTGCTGCTGACCACTTGATCGAAGATATCGCAGAGTTCCATACAAGTGTGAAGGCAGCGATACCGCTGGCAGAAGATGGGAAACTAGTAACTTTCGGCGTTTTACCTAAAACACCAGAAACGGGATATGGTTATCTCGAAATAGGCGAGGAAGTTGGCGAAAAGGGATACCGGGTAAAACGTTTCGTTGAAAAGCCGGACGCTGCGACAGCAAAGAACTATCTCGAAAGTAAACGGTACCTTTGGAACAGCGGAATGTTTATGTTCAAGGCCAGCCGTTACCTTGAGGAACTGGAAAAGTTCCGTCCTGAAATGTTATCTATCTGCCGATCCGCATTGAGTAGCGGGTCTGAGGATATGTACTTCACACGCATAAATAGCGAAATTTTTGCAACCTGCGCCGATGAATCCATTGACTATGCAGTAATGGAAAATACGACCGATGCAGTATTGGTACCTTTGAATGCAGGCTGGAGTGATCTCGGTTCTTGGAATGCATTGGCAAATGTTTCGACCAAAGACGAAGCAGGTAATACCCCAAAAGGGGACGTTCTGATGGAAGGCACACTAAATACCTATATCCATGCAAACAATCGTCTGGTCGCGACTTTAGGCGTTCAAGACCTCATCATCGTAGAAACAAAAGACGCAGTGTTGGTTGCTCACAAATCCCATGAGCAGGAAATCAAGAAGCTGGTTGAACAACTGAAACAGTCTGGACGGCACGAGCACATCAATCATCGTGAAGTTTACCGCCCTTGGGGAATGTACGACTCGATTGATAACGGTCCCCGCTACCAAGTTAAACGTATTACCGTACAACCTGGGGCCAAACTATCTGTTCAGATGCATCATCATCGAGCAGAACACTGGATCGTTGTGAGTGGTACCGCAAAAGTTACAAACGGTGAAAACACCTATCTCGTCGCCGAAAATGAATCAACCTATATTCCTATCGGTCAAATACATGCGTTAGAAAACCCAGGTGTGATTCCACTGGAGTTAATTGAGGTGCAGTCCGGTTCATATCTAGGAGAGGACGATATTGTTCGCTTCGAAGACAAGTATGGCAGAGCTTAGCTCTCCCACCATTGCATACCCAACTCAAAAATCGTATTTAGTTTTCTGAATACCCCCCACGTCAACACGCATCCGATCCGATCCGATCAACATCCAGTATGAGAGGCGAAAACTGCTTTGTTTAAAAGTATTTTGATCGTCTGCACCGGAAACATATGCAGAAGCCCTATGGCTGAAACAATATTTTCCGAGTTGTTAGAGGGAACTGATAAAAAAATCAGGTCCGCCGGCTTAGGCGCACTGGTCGACCAGCCTATTGAATCAACCACGCTAGCCGTGTTAGGCAAACACGCTCACACACCCGCGGCCCATAAAGCGCGTCAATTAACATCTGCAATGCTTGGTGACGCTGATCTTGTGCTGGTTATGGAAGAACGTCAGTTAGCCAGTGTACTCCAGCTCTCTTCCGAAACTCGTGTAAAAGTTTTTCTGCTCGGCAAATGGCAAGATGAACGCGAAATACCCGACCCCTATCGCCAAGGAAAGGCTGCATTTGAAAATGCACATGCCTTGATAAAAGAATCGATACAAGCATGGGCTACCCGATTAACGCTTTGAAGCCCTCCCCTCTCATACCAATATCATATAGAAGCCCATACATGCAGCAGCCGCCAATAAATACCATTAGCCCAAATGAAAGCGAAGAAATAGATTTGCTTGATTTGTTAGGCACCCTGATAGACTACAAATTTGTTATCGCTGGGATCACCAGTGTATTTATGATTGGCGGATTAGCCTACGCGGTATTGGCCGCCCCTGTTTATAGGGCGAATGCCATCATCCAGGTAGAACCCAAAAAAAATGATGTGCTCGGGTTCAATGATATGAGCAGTCTATTGGGTGGAGAGTCCCCCTCTGGTACAGAAATTGAGCTTATCAAATCTCGATCCGTTCTAGGAAAAGCGATCGACAACTTAAAACTTAACATCATAAGCGAACCTCACTACTTTCCAGTTTTTGGCAGATTTTTAGCAAAAAGATATACAGGAGACACGCCCGATTCTCTAGCCACACCTTGGTTTGGTATGAATAGCTATAATTGGGGAGGAGAATCACTCACAATTTCTAGACTTGACGTGTCCCAGGAATTACTTGGAGAAGAACTCACGCTGACATCCAAGGAGAAGGGCTCCTATGATCTATTGGATGAAGACGGCAATCTTCTGGTTAGTGGACATGTGGGATCCCGGGCAGAAAACAACGGCGTCGAGATTCTAGTTTCCGAGTTGCGAGCCAACCCGGGCGCCACATTCTCAGTAGTGCGTGAACCGCGCCTGAACAGTATTAAGGACTATCAGGAAGCACTGGATGTCAGTGAGCGCGGTAAAGACTCAGGAATTTTGGGCCTTGCTCTAGAAAGCACCGATCCACAAAAAGCGGTCAAAACACTGAACGAGATTTCGCGGTTATACGTTCGCCAGAATGTCGAGCGTACTTCTGCAGAAGCCGCTGCCAGCCTCGACTTTCTCAAAAATCAGTTGCCTCAGGTACACAAGGATCTAGAGGAAGCAGAAGACGCACTTAACAAATATCAAACTCGCAGTAAGTCCATTGATATTAGCTTGGAAACCAAAGCGATCCTGGACCAGATCGTTGCTCTTGATACAAGCATTTCAGAGTTAAAGCTGCAACAAGCAGAGATGGATAGAAAATTCACCACTCAACACCCTGCTTACAAAGCATTGTTAACAAAGATTGATGAGTTGAGCAGTAAACAAAGTGGGCTTTCCAAGAGGGTCGAAAGTCTTCCCGCGACTCAGCAAGAATTGTTGAGTCTGACTCGGGATGTCCAAGTCAGCACAGAAATATACACCCAACTACTAAACCGAGCACAAGAGCTCGATATTGTTCGTGCCGGCTCCGTAGGTAACGTCCATATTGTTGACGATGCAGATGTTGATCTGAGAGAACCCGTCCGCCCCAAAAAAGCGCTTGTGGTACTGATGGCAACTCTGTTGGGGGCCTTCCTTTCGGTCATATTCGTGATGTTCCGCCGGGCAATCAATCGAGGGATTGAAAGTGCAGATGTTATTGAGCAACTGGGGCTGCCTGTATACGCTTCAATTCCCTTCAGCACTTTACAAAAATCGGCTGAGGTCGGTTCTAAAAAGACAAGTGCGCAAGATCATGCCCAAATACTTGCCATAAGCCAACCTACTGACCTCGCGGTTGAGGCGGTCCGAAGCCTACGCACCAGCCTGCACTTCGCCATGCTAGAGGCACAAAATAACCGTCTTATGATCTCTGGCCCTAGTCCGTCTGTAGGTAAAACTTTTGTTTCTTCAAACCTCGCCGCACTGATTGCGCAGTCTGGAAAACGTGTATTGATTGTTGACGTTGATATGCGCAAGGGATATCTCCATAAGTCATTCGGCAAACCTGCGGAAAATGGCCTATCTGACATTCTCACTTCGCGTAGCAGTTTGAGCAGTGCGTTGCATGAGACGGAAGTGGAAAACCTGTACTTGATCAGCCGTGGACAAACACCGCCGAATCCTGCAGAACTCCTGATGCACAAGAATTTCAGTAACTTCCTTGAGGAGGCCAGTGAGCAATTCGACCTGGTTATTCTCGACACTCCGCCAATCTTGGCCGTTACTGATGCTGCTATCGTCGGACGCCTGTCGGGAACGTCGATGATTGTTACTCGATTTGGCATGAATCCAGTGGGTGAAATAAAACTGACTATTCGGCGATTCGCCCAAAATGGAGTTAACTTGAAGGGCGCGATACTCAATTATGTAGAGAAACGTGCGACCTCAAAAACTGGCTACAACTCCTACGGTTATTATCAATATTCATACGTAACCGACAAAAAATAAACTCAATTGCACTTCAGGCTCAAGATAATAATCGCCGCCACGCGAAACAGGCGTACGGCGAACCACGCTTGCCGTATCAATCACGGGTATTACAACAGTATTCCTACGCAAGCTTTTGGCCTGATAAATACGTTAAACCGATTCTTACCCTCTTAGGTGATCAACATGAAAGTTACTGTTTTTGGCACTGGTTACGTAGGACTTGTACAGGGAGCCGTTCTTGCCGATGTTGGGCACAACGTCATATGTATTGATGTTGACGCAAAAAAAATTGAGCGTTTAAAGCAGGGAATCATCCCTATATTCGAGCCGGGCCTGGAAGAACTCGTCAAGAAGAATTACAGCGCTGGAACTCTTCAGTTTTCCACTGACGCCGCACTCGGAGTGAATCACGGAACAATTCAGTTTATTGCAGTGGGCACTCCTCCCGACGAAGATGGATCGGCGGACCTGAAACATGTGCTCGCAGTAGCCGAAACGATAGCCCTGAACATGGAAGAACATCGAATTATTGTAAATAAATCCACCGTTCCCGTAGGTACCGCACAGCGCGTAAGCGATCGTATCTCAGAAGTACTCGCTCGGCGTGATCTGAAAATTTCATATGATGTAGTGTCCAACCCGGAATTTCTAAAAGAAGGTTCGGCAGTTAACGATTGCATGCGTCCTGATCGTATTATTATCGGCTCAGAAAGCGAGCAAGCGGAGGAGTTAATGCGCGAACTTTATTCTCCCTTTAATCGCAATCATGAAAAAATAATCATGATGGATGTGCGTAGTGCGGAACTGACCAAATACGCTGCCAACTGCATGCTCGCTACAAAAATCAGCTTCATGAATGAAATAGCGAACTTGGCTGAAATACTAGAGGCCGATATTGAGATGGTCCGCAAAGGTATTGGCGCGGATCCACGGATAGGCTATCACTTCATTTACCCAGGCGTGGGTTACGGTGGTTCTTGCTTTCCAAAAGACGTTCAGGCTTTGATTAAGACAGCGACATCCGTTGACTACGATGCAAAAGTTTTGAAAGCCGTTGAAAATAGAAACAACGAACAAAAAACCACTTTGTTTTCGAAGATTCATAAACATTTCAACGGTGATCTGCACGATAAAACATTTGCCTTGTGGGGATTAAGTTTCAAACCAAATACTGATGATATGCGCGAAGCGCCTAGCCGAGTGATCATGGAAGCACTCTGGGCAGCAGGTGCGAAGATCCAAGCCTTTGATCCAGAAGCTATGGAAGAAACACAAAGGCTTTATGGTGAAGTGGATAGCTTGACACTATGTGGAACGAAGGAAAGCGCTTTGAAGCAAGCAGATGCGCTCATTATCGTTACCGAATGGCAAAATTTCCGCGCTCCCGATTTTGATATGATCAAAGCACAATTGAAGAACCCACTTATTTTCGACGGGCGTAACTTGTTCGACCCTAAAGCAATGAAAAACAAAGAACTGACCTATTATTCCGTAGGACGCGCTTGATGAAAATTCTAGTAACCGGCGTCGCGGGCTTCATCGGGTATCACGTCACGAAGAAATTGATTGCTGAGAACCATATCGTTTACGGCATTGACAACCTCAACGACTACTACGACCCACAGCTAAAAAAAGATAGGCTCACTGATTTACACCTATACTGCGAGAAGCTTCAAAAAAGCGAAAATTTTAAATTTGAACTAATGGATTTAGTCGATGCTCCGGCCATAACTTCATTGTTTAAAGAAAATGATTTTGATCGAGTTATACATCTCGCCGCGCAAGCGGGGGTTCGGTATTCAATAGAAAACCCAAAAGCCTATATTGACTCTAACATTGTGGGTTTTCTGAATATCCTAGAATCATGCAGAGCCCAGAAAACACCACATTTGGTATATGCCTCATCTAGTTCTGTTTACGGAATGAACAGCAAAATACCATTTTCAACCCATGACAACACAGACAATCCTATTAGTTTGTATGCAGCCACCAAAAAATCTAATGAACTGATGGCGCACTCCTATAGCCACCTTTTTGATATTCCGACGACCGGCTTACGCTTCTTTACGGTATATGGCCCTTGGGGCAGGCCAGACATGGCATATTTTTCATTTAGTAAATCCATTTGCATGGGGGAGCCCATCAATGTATTTAATAAAGGTAAAATGGAGCGGGATTTCACCTATATTGACGACATCGTCAATGGTATCGTGAAGGTTATGGATAAAATTCCTACCTCGCAAAGTACTGTCAATACAAACTCCCCCGCCCGATACAAAATATACAATATAGGAAACAACAACCCGATCACCTTAGAGCGATTTATATCCTCTATCGAGAGCGCGCTTGAAAAAAAGGCGATAAAAAACGAACTTCCGATGCAGCCTGGAGATGTCCCTCTAACGTATGCTGACGTCGACGACTTGATTAAGGATGTGGGTTTCAAACCCTCAACAAATATAGAAACCGGAATGGCAATATTTACTGATTGGTACTTGAAGTATAGCAACAGAGAAAAGAGCAGCGACAATGAAAACTAGGGATTTGATAAAATCAGACATCACTGCGATCTATAATACGATCAACCTGAAAACCCTTGTTAAATCCTTTTTTAATCCAAGCGTTCATGCATGCGTACTGACCAGATTAGTACGCAGTAAAAACAAGATATTCAGTGCCATTATCAGAAACCTATTGATATCAAAACACTCAATGGATGTTAGCTCAACTGCGGTAATTGGTCCCGCCTTGAGACTTCCACACCCAATTGGAATAGTGATCGGGGACAATGCCGTTTTGCACAGCAGTATTACCATATACCAAAATAGTACGATTGGCTCAAAGAACGGTTACCCAGAGATAGGTAACCATACAATCATTTATCCTAATAGTGTCATTGTCGGACACATCAATGTTGGAGATCATTGCGTCATCGGGGCTGGTTCGTTTTTAGACAGAAGCCTTATCGCTAATACTGTCTTTCATAAATAGCATTACGTCAGGCCCGACAAACCGAAGATTGAGGGAACAATGATTAAACACAGCGCAGCGTGGATGGTGATGGGAAATGGCATCTATGCCATTAGCCAAGCCGCGACTTTAGCTATTCTGGCAAGACTAGTTAATGTCGAAGCGGTTGGGATGTTTAGCTTCGCATTGGCGATCACAGCTCCCATTATGTTATTGTCTAACATAGGTTTGCGCACTCAGATTATTACCGATACACAGAACGCTTACTCGCTGCGTGAGTATCAAAAACTTCGTCAACTCTGTAGCGCAGTTGGCGCGGGCCTCTGTGTTGCTATCGCGGCTGTTATGTCATCGACGACAGAACTAATCATTGTAGTTATTCTCGTAACGCTCTCAAAATCCGCGGAAAATCAGTCGGAACTGTTTTACGGCATCCTACAAAAGCAATACAAGCATCGTATAGTTGCAATTTCACTGGCTATCAGAGGGGTCATAGGCGCAACAAGTCTTGCCGCGGGGACCTATTTTTCAGGAAATCTAATCACTGGCGTCATCTGCTACACCGTTTCCTGGTGGGTCATCTGCATATTTTATGATAAAAAATGTACACGCCGAAGTATCAGTAGTATTGGAGACAATAAAAACACTCGATACGCAGACCTTATGCCATTGGTATATGCAGGTCTACCGTTGGGTATTTCCGCGTTACTCATAAATCTTAATACCGGCATTCCACGTATCTTTATCGGTCAATCTGACGGCATGCATGCTATTGGCATTTACTCCATCATGGCCTTTATAGTACAGACCGGCAGCCTGATTATAAACTCTACTGGGCAAGCTATCCTTCCAAAGCTATCAGTACAGTTTAGCCAAAAAAATACTAAAGCGTTTCTGGCTCTTACTATCAAAGCTTCACTCGTTGTACTGCTCTTGAGCATTCTTGGCACGATTGCATCATTTTTCTTCGCCGACTACTTTTTAGAGTTGGCTTTCGGCAGCGAGGTATCCAAGAATGCACACCTGCTTACCTTGATGTTTGCCATTTCGCCTGTTCAATACCTCGGAAGTTTATTTGGTTATGCCATTTCTTCCACCAAACGCAATATATCTCTGGTTAGCGTTCAAGCGGCCGCGTCTATAGCCGCGCTGGCTGCATCGCTTATTTTGATTCCTCTGTACGGATTGAAAGGGGCTGTAGCCGCTACATTAATTGCAAATAGCGTAGCATTATCGGGATATATCATCACACTGATAAATGCCCTTAAATCTGCCTCCTCGAAAAACTCGCCTGAACTTGCCGAACAAGCCAAATGAAGAAAATATCCTCCTATACAATGTCGTTCATTTGCTGTGCAAGTGTCGCGTTCATACTGATCATTATATTCGGTGAGTCTGCGATCGGCATTCCCTTGGCTATCGGAATATTAACGTCCTCCATATTACTAAAGGATACTGTCGACTGGGCCCGTTCGCGACTGGATAGTTTTGACCCAGGTGCGATTCTTGGTCTGGCAGGCATCATGTACTTCCTGATCAGCCCGGTTTCCCAGGTCTCATGGGACTTCTGGCCTTATTTGCCCGCCCTGACCAATGATTCGAGTTGGATTTCCTTTTGGTCCGTCTTAAATCTATTCGGCGCGTTAACTTATAAGTTTTTCAGCCGAGTCAAATTCAAACGTAGCGCCACTACATACGTTACGCCAGCGACATTCAATCACAAACGATTTATATTTTTATCTTTAATGCTTCTTGCACTATGTGCTGTTTGCCAACTCTATATCTATGCATCCTTCGGTGGGATTCTTGGGTTTATTGCTACGTTCACAGCGAGACAAGCTGCGGGAATTGAAGACGAAGACCCGTTTGCCGGAATGGGCATGCTCATGCTAGTCGCCGAGAGCTTTAAGTTCCTGTTTTCCATGTTTGCAATCTATTGGATAAAGGATTGGAAGTGGGCAAAAAGTAATTATTGCTTCGCAATTATTATGATCGGCTTACTGATTACTTTCATCTTATTTGGAGGATTACGAGGCAGCAGGAGCAGCACACTATTCTCTTTAATATTTGCCGCAGGCATGTACCATTTCTGGATCAGAAAGCTGCCGGTTAGAATGTTACTTGCAGGTGTTGCATTCTCATTACTATTTGCAACCTCCTATTATTGGTACAAAATTGCAGGTGCGGATGGGTTGAGTGCCATTGTGGACTCCAGTGCCCGTCAAAGCTTCCATAGCAGCCGTCAAAACGTCGACCAATACCTTGTCGTTAGAGACTTGGGACGCATGGATATGCAAACGCTAGCGCTCAAAAAAATCGTATCGGGCGAGCAGCCATTGTCTTTTGGCCGAACCTATTTGGTTAGTATATTTTCGAGTATACCAAAATCGATATTGCCTTTTATACCAGACCAAGTAACCAAAGAAAAAACCGAACTTATCCATGGTCGCGGCAGTTATCAGCGCGGTGAAGCCAGGCAGACCACGCTTGTACTGGGACAGTTTGGCGAATCATTAGTTAATTTTGGTATTCCGGGTATTTTTCTATTTTATGCGGCGCTAGGTCTATTTGTTGGGAAAATAAGAAGCCTGATAAAGCACTTACCTAAGTGCGATATAAGACTCCTGTTCATCCCTGTGACGTGTTTGATCCCTCTATTGATGATTGGCACAGACATGAACGTACTTTTAATGCAATTGGTGCGTTACCTAACTATTCCGCTAATTCTTACGGCCTTATGCCTCAAGATAAAGAAAAAGAATACGAGCCTGTCCCCAATGAACCTGAGCACTCCTCTTAGTGGTGCCGCATAAATTTTATTACAAGCTTGACTGACAACAAACGCACCAAATATATGCGTGCACTTTAACTTAGTTTGTTTCATGCAACTTCCCGAGCCTAGAACACCCCTTTCATGCTTAAATTCGTACATGGACGCAAACGATGCCAAATATCCCCCCCAAAAAATTTCTTATATGCACCGCAAAATACAGCGACAACTTGGGAGACGGAGTGATATCGGACTGCACTGAGTACCTGATAAATAAATCCAGTCCAGACTCATCTATTAATCATATAGATATTGCTGGCCGAACTCAGTATCGATCCAGCGCTAAGCAGGATATAAAAATCACAAAAAAGATATTCTTTTTTATTCCTCACTTCTTACAACCGGTGATGACATTAGTTGCCTGGCATTTGTTCATGAAAAAACGCCTGGATTCCGCATGGTCTAAAAATGCGCCTGACGGAAATTTTCTATTATTGTTTGGCGGCGGACAGCTTATTAGCGATGTGGCGTTAAACTTCCCATTAAAGTTTAATCACCTTATTAATAAAACAACGTCAATAAACGCAAAACTGGCGACCAATGCCATTGGTGTTTCCTCCAAGATGTCTACCGTGGGGAAGCTGCTGTACACCAACTCTCTTAATTCTAAAAAGTGGATTCATCTGAGTGTAAGAGATCAGGAAAGTCAAAAAGCACTACAAACACTTGTCAACAATTCTAAAGATGTATCTCTTACTGTCGATCCAGCACTGTGGACAAGAGAGTGTTACAGCCTTGAAAATGATCGTACGCAAGAACATCCTGAAACCATCGGTTTGGGTATTGCACACCCATTAGAACTTTCAGCCCATATCGAAAAGAGCAAAAAAATATCACCTGATGAAACGCTTAAATTCTGGACTGACTTGACGATAAAACTTGTCAACGCAGATAAAAAACCGGTCTTGTTTTCCAATGGTTCTGCGGAGGACGTTTCATTCTGCGAAGAAGTTTACACAAACCTCGCACAGCAAGGATATGCCTCAAAAGTAGAGCTGAGTGCTGCACCACTCCAGCCGGTAGATCTGGTCAAAAATATCAATAGATTTCACGCAGTGATCTCCCACCGCCTCCATGCAAATATCATTGCAAACTCTTTACTCATACCCACCGTACAACTTGGCTGGGATGCGAAAGTCAAATCATTCGCCAAAATAATGGGGCGCGAATCTTGGTGCTTTGAAAAATTACCCACGGCGTCAGTAGCCTTTGAAGCAATCGAGAGCGTTTTACAAATAGGCATAGATAATTCACATCTAAACAAGTTAAAACAAATTTCATTTGACAACATAAATGAGATTGTAAAAAGGTACAATGCATGAAAATTTACCTTGTCAGAGATGGAGTATTTACAACTACTAATGGTCGTCCGGCCTCAAATCTCCTACATTACGAATTTTACGGCCGAAGATACCTATCAGTTTTCTCTGAAGTCATTATTGTAGGTCGTCTTTTTGAGAAGCAGGATCCGACTGCCCTGCCCGTTGACGGTCCAAATGTAAGTTTTTTAAAATTACCTGCCGGACATGGTCCGATTGGATTAATCAAGAGCCTTCCTTCGATCCTAAAGACTGTTCTTTCTACAACTTCTCCTGGAAGCGCTTATCTGTTGCGCGTCCCGGCAAATGTTCCTAGCATCTACGCTCTTGTATTATGGTTAAAAAGAATTCCTTTTTGCATCGAGGTCTGCGCAGACCCGTTTGACTCCTATAGTGCAAAAGCTTTAAACAATCACCCTCTAAGTCGCTTATTCCAGAAATTTTTTGTCGGTCTGGTCAAATGGCAATGTCGTAAGGCTGTGGCCACAGCTTATGTGACAAGGAACGCTCTACAACTGAGGTATCCACCTGGCGAACCGGCGACATCGTATGCATTTACCTCAATTGATCTCTTCGAGGAAGCTTACGCGCTGAATGCCAAGAGAATTGAGGATTTCGAAACATCCACCCCGCACATTGTTTTAACAGGCAATATGCAGGGTAAAATGAAAGGGCATGATACGTTATTAAATGCTTTGGCAATTATTCACAAGAAAGGCATTAAAGCGAAGCTTACGATTATCGGGTATGGCAACAATGAGCCGCTTTATAGAAAGATGTGTGCGGATCTTAACTTAGAAAATTTTGTCACATTCACAGGCAAAATGGCGTCAGGAGAGCCGATCAGGAGAATACTGGACACCGCAGATTTATTTGTCTTGCCGTCACGTCAGGAGGGATTGCCTAGAGCACTACTGGAGGCTATGGCAAGGGCTTTGCCTGCTATTGCAACGCGCGTAGGGGGAACCCCAGAGTTAGTGGAAGAGTGTGCGCTTGTTCCCCCAGATGATGAACAACTTCTGGCTAACAAAATTATAGAGTTCCTATCTTCCCCCGACCTGCTTCACTCTCAGTCATCCAGAAATTTGTTAGTTGCCAGAACATACAACGCAGCTGTAATTCAAAACCTGAGGAATGACTTCCTCACTTCGATGATGAAGCTGTCGCGCGCAACTGCTTGAACAGCACTATTGTTAACTTCGAAAAAGAGATCTTAATATGAAAGTAGCCATTATACATGACTGGCTGGTAACGCTGGGTGGCGCGGAAAAGGTTTTAAAAGAGATCCTAACTATTTATCCAGAAGCCGACATCTTTACCGTGGTGGACTTTCTGACCCCAGAACAAAGGACCGAAATATTCAACAAGAAAACAACAACATCATTTATTCAAAAACTACCTTTCGCCAAGAAAAACTATCGGTCATATCTGCCGTTGATGCCTATTGCGATAGAACAGTTCGATCTCTCTTCTTACAACCTTATCATCAGTAGTAGCCACGCGGTCGCTAAAGGTGTGCTCACAGGTCCTGACCAACTGCATATCTGTTACTGCCATTCTCCAATACGTTATGCGTGGGATATGCAAGCTCAGTACCTAAGAGATGGCGGATTAAGTACTGGTATAAAAAGCTGGCTGACTCGTACCCTGTTACATCGTATCCGCATATGGGATCATCGCACCTCAAATGGGGTGGATCACTTTATATGCAACAGTGACTTCATCTCCAGAAGGATCTGGAAGATATATCGTCGAAAGTCAACCGTCATTCATCCATCCGTAGCAATTGAAAATTTTACTATGATCGAGAAAAAGGAAGATTTCTATCTGACCGCATCTCGCTTGGTTCCTTACAAAAAAATCGATCTCATAGTTGATGCATTTAAAAACATGCCGGATCGAAAACTCGTCGTCATAGGGGATGGCCCACAATTCAATAAAATCAAAGAGAACGCTGCTCCAAATATCGAAATACTGGGTTATCAGGAATTTTCCGTACTGCGTGACTATATGGAGCGCGCTCGTGCTTTCGTTTTTGCTGCGGAAGAAGATTTTGGGATTATTCCAGTAGAAGCGCAAGCCTGCGGTACGCCGGTGATTGCGTTTTCCAAAGGTGGAGCACTGGAAACTGTTATTGACGGGGAGACAGGGGTCTTCTTTCCTACCCAGACCGCTGAGGCGATTCAGCAGGCTGTTGATAATTTTGAAAAGTCCTTCATTTTCTCCCCCGCGCTAATCAGAGCGAACGCAGAAAAATTTTCGAGTCAGAATTTTCGTAATGATTTAAAAAGTTTTGTAGATAAAAAAATAGCTCAACCAATACCAGCAACCACACCTGCAACAGAACTGGTATAAATCCAAAACTTTAATTCACTGAGCACATCCTGGGTACAAACGCCCCAAAAGAAACCCACAAACTGCACCAGTAAATATAGTATTAACGCACTCCCCCACTTAACTTATCCTTGAAAGAATTTCTTGCGATCGCCTACATCAGTTACGGGGCAGCCAAACAAATGAAATCACTATCAAGATTCGGAGTAACTGCTACTTTTCTTGTGTCTTTGCATTCAGTTTACGCATCCAATGCGGACCCAGGCTTGTCATCTGATCAGAAAGTAGTTCATGTGTTAGATAGATTGGGTTATGGAGCTTCTCCAGAAGACAGCCGAAGCGTATCCACCATTGGAATACAACAATACATCTCTCAACAACTCCACCCCGAAAGCATTAAAGATCCCGACTGGTTGAGTGAGCGCTTGTCAAGAATTGATGCTATAAATCAGAACCAAACAACCATTTACAAAAAATATAGTTCGCAAGCCTTTAAAGAAATTGAGTCTGATACCGCCGCACGCAAAACCTTCATTCTAGATAGAACGAATTTTGTAAATCAGGCTCGAGAGGCAAGAATACTTAGAGCACTTTATAGTCCCGCTCAACTTCAAGAAGTGATGGTAGATTTTTGGTACAACCACTTCAATATCTGGGAAAGCAAAACACCCACTAACGGCGCAATTCTTGGTGCTTACGAAAACAATGCTATTCGGCCTTATGCTCTTGGAAAATTCAGGGATTTACTACTTGCAAACGCCAAAGAGATGGCGATGCTCTACTACTTAGATAATTGGCGAAACCGATACACATCCACTAGCACAAAAAACATTAATGAAAACTACGCAAGAGAGGTAATGGAACTCCACACTCTCGGGGTCGGTGGTTATAGTCAATCGGACATCAAGGCATTGGCGAGATTATTGTCTGGTTGGACCTACATCTCCGACCCTAATGCTCCTAATGCAGGGAATTTTTTATTTGATGCAAAATCTCACGACCCGAACGAAAAAACGTTTTTAGGTGTTTCATTTCCTGCTGGCGGCGGTTACAGCGAAGGCGAACAAGCTCTATTAAATCTTGCTAATAGCCCAAAAACCGCACAGCATATTGCACATGATCTAGTTGAGCTTTTTGTCAATGATACGCCCCCTCAGTTACTGGTACACAAGGTGGCCCAACGGTACATGGAAAGCGACGGTGACATAAAAGAACTCCTCATAACGATTTTTCAAAGTGATGAGTTCTGGTCGCCAAAAAACCACAAGACAAAATTCAAGACACCACTTTACTACATGATCTCCAGCTTAAGGGCGGCAGGGCTTCCTCCCATCCAAGACTCTAGGCTTTTGCAGACTTGGGTTAAGCAATCCGGAAATGGGCTCTTTGCGTGGCCAGCTCCGGATGGCTATAAAAATACCGAGGGTGCTTGGTTGTCTCCAGATGTGTTGATCAACCGGGCAAATTTTTCCTACAAATTGGCTGCCGGATGGATGTCACTCTGGGGGAGTGATCCGGAGGGTGGCAATCCTCATCCCAATGATCAAGATATGCTTTCGACTATTGGCTCAGGCTTATCGCCGAGTACAATATCGGTTATAAAACGTGCTCCAGAATCTGTCCATTCAGCTTTGATTCTCAGTAGCCCAGATTTTATGTACCGATAACAAAAACTGAGGAGCGCATAATGAATCGCAGAAGTCTTTTAAAGCTTTTTGGTGCGATCGGAACCTATAACTTTTTTAACTCCCCCCTTGCTTCAACGCTACCATCCAACTCGCCAGATTCAAAAGCACGCTTGGTTGTGGTGATGCTCCGTGGTGCAGTAGATGGATTAAGCGTATTAATCCCTTACACAGAAAAAAACTACTACCGATTGCGAGAAAAGACAGCGATTGCTTTACCGGGCAATGAAGGAGGTATGCATAAATTAAATAACTATTTTGGGCTTCATCCAGCACTTTCATCACTACTCCCTCTCTGGCGTTCAGGCCAGCTCGCCTTTATTCCTGCTTCAGGGTGCCCAAGCGAAACTCGCTCGCACTTTTCAGCGCAATTTAATATGGAGTGCGGGATTCCAGATGCCGACCGTTCATTCGATGGCTGGATGAATAGACTAGCTGTAGAAAATAGCACTGATTTGGATGAAATGACCGCTGTCAGTTTTGGAGCAACTGTCCCTCAGATTTTTTCGGGAAAAAAACCTATAGCCAGCATAAACTCTCAGGAGAATTATGGGCATCGTTTGCCAGTTGACAGGAGGGACTTTCAAAGTTCTTTGGCATCGCTCTACTCGCCCAGTAACTCGTTACATCATAACTACAGCCAAGGCTTGAAATTTCGCGAAGACATAGTTAAGTCCATTAACGCTCCTGAACTAGACAAGGAGGTGCTAATGGCAAACAATGGCGCCGCACCTCCTACGCTTTTTTCCAGAGATATTAATTTGCTCAGTTCCTTGATCAACACTCAACCTGATTTGCAGTTTGCTTTCATGCAACTAAGCGGATGGGATACGCATGTCGATCAAGGCGGTGCAAAGGGGATACTCGCGACTAATCTTTTTCAACTAAGCAACGGTCTTTCGCAACTACCAAAACTCCTTGGCAGCCATTGGCAATCTACTACTGTAGTCGTGATGTCAGAATTCGGTAGAACTGCTGAAGAAAACAGCACTGGCGGCACAGATCATGGTCATGGAAACGTAATGATGGTTCTTGGAGGGAATGTTGGTGGTGAGAAAATTTACGGTGAATGGCCCGGTCTCTCAGATGATGTACTGTATCAACGAAGGGATGTCGCCATCACAACGGATTTCCGACATGTGCTCTCGCATATTTGCCAAAAAGGATTAAACCTTTCAGACAAACAACTTTCTAGTATTTTCCCAAGGCTACCTAGCGCCCCCGCTAGTTCTTTCATGGGTCTGATCAAGGGGTAGCAGTCTGAGTTCTGAAGAACTTTACTAGCGCACGAAATCGAAATTATTTTTCTGCGAGCCTAGCCTGGCATGTTGCGTACTCACTTACTGCAAAACTGGTTATCGTTTAATCATCGGCTATAGAATAAGCGCTTTATCAAATTACAGCCGCGGCAAACGCAGGCCTCTGCCCGCCGACTTGCCCCGTATCGAGGTCATTCACGAACTGCCCGAGCACGAGCTGACCTGCGCCTGCGGTTGCCGTAAGCACGCCATTGGCGAGGAAATCAGCGAGCAGCTCGAGATCGTGCCGATGCAAATCCGTGTGATCAAACATGTGCGCAAGGTCTACGGTTGCCGCGATTGCGAAACCGACCCGGTTACCGCCGACAAGCCGGCGCAACTGATCGAAAAAGAGCATGGCCAGCCCCAGTGTGTTGGCGATGTTGCTGACGACCAAATACGTCGATGGCCTGCCACTGCACCGCTTCGAAAAAGTGTGGGCCGCCACGGTATCGATATCCCAGGCCAGACCTTGGCGCGCTGGGTGATCCAGTGCAGCGAACACCTGCAACCCTTGCTCAACTTGATGCGGGATCGATTGCTGGAAAGTCGCGTCATCCACTGCGACGAAACGCGGGTCCAGGTGATGAAAGAGCCTGATCGAGAGCCGACTAGCCAATCCTGGATGTGGGTACAAACCGGTGGACCGCCGAATCAGCCCGTTATCTTGTTTGATTACTCGACCAGCCGAGCGCAAGAGGTGCCGTCGCGCCTGCTCGAAGGTTATCGCGGCTATCTGATGACCGACGATTACGCCGGTTATAACGCCTTGGGCGCGCAGGCTGGTGTCGAACGTTTAGGCTGCTGGGCACATGCGCGACGCAAGTTTGTCGAGGCGCAAAAAGTGCAACCCAAGGGCAAAACCGGACGTGCCGATATCGCCCTGAATCTGATCAACAAGCTGTACGGTATCGAGCGAGATTTAAAAGAAGTCGGCGATGAACATCGCCATGAAGGTCGTCAGCAAAACAGCCTGCCGGTGCTGGCGCAGTTACACGCGGCGCTTCCTGATCGAGATGGATCAGGTGGTGCTCTGGAAGGATTTGATTGCCTTGATCGAGCCGCATTATCCGAAGGGCGACGGTGGTCATCCGGCCTATCCGTGCCTGGCCGGTTGGATTTTGCAGGTCATCAACGGTTATCTGGGCGATCGAGGCTTGCTGTTGCGCCAAGGCACCGTGGTCGATGCGACGATCCGCACCTAGTTCGACCAAGAACAAGGACAGCAAACGTGATCCCGAAATGCATCAAACCAAGAATGGAAACCAATACTATTTTGCAATGAAGGCGCACATCGGTGTCGATGCCGAATCCGGCTTGGTCCATAGTCTGGTAGGCACGGCGGCGAATGTCGCGGATGTGACCCAGGTCGATCAGTTGTTGCATGGCGAGGAAACGTACGTGTCTGGCGATGCGGGTTACACGGGCGCAGACAAGCGTCCAGAGCACCAGAACCGTAAGATGATCTAGTCGATTGCGGCACGGTCGTATGGACTCGCCCCCACTTTCAACCCGCTTTTGAACACTGCTACCCGGTTGCATCTATGTATAAGGCCCTGTTCGAGGAAGCCATCATCGGCTTCTGGCCAACATTGAGTGAGCTCGCGGGATGCCGATTACATTTAGGCCTCAAGGGCCGGTAGGAGCTCAGGCATCTATCCGCGACGGTCTGGCCTGGGGTCAATGTTCTTCAGCAAGGGTTGAGGCGGCTCAGCGCCTCGGTGGCAGAACTCTGTCAAATTACGCTTGATCAGTCCCTCCCGCACATCGACTACCGATGCTTGCTGCATAAGTCGGATTCTTTGCCTGTATTACGATTCAAAAAGGAGTGGCCATCAGCGCGCCAGGCGCTGTGCCCATGCGAGTACGGCTTCTTCGATCAACGCATAAGCGTGCACAAATGCAGGTTTGCCGTGACGGTAGGGGTCGCTGATTTCGCGATCGTCTTGCCATTTGCCCAGTAGCAACACTTTGCCTCGCGCTTCAGGGGCAATGTTGAGTACCCCGCTGACGTGCCGCCGCTCCATCACCAGAATCAAGTCCGCCTCGCTGACGGCTTGAGGCGTAAGTTGAGCGGCCTCATGCCCATCGGGCAGATGACCATGCTCTTTGAGTACGGCGTGTGCCGTCGGCTCGATGGGTTTGCCCACCAAGGCAGCGAGACCAGCGGAACTGACCTCGATATCGGAATGAACGAGCGCCCCGCGCAGCAAATGCTCCGCGGTGGGACTGCGGCAAATATTGCCGACGCAGACAATCAAAACCCTTTTAAGCAAGATAACCTTCCCCGTCTTGTCAACATTGGCGGTGACATAGCACTTGCCGAACATAAGAGCTTTAAACTACGAATGAATCCGGGTATTCATAACCCAGTAACTGCAGCTGAAACTTTCAAACCATCAGTGCGTATTTATTACCATGACGTTTGAACAGCCCCCAACTTTTTCTTCAGACAAAAAATAACATTTCGCCCTTTGAACGCTGAATATAACAGTTCGGAAATTTATCCTGACAATTTCTAACAATTGCCGTTTTCCCGCGACCGTTCAATCTAAATTACACCGAAATAGCGAGTGGCTAATATATAGCCGTTCCGTTAGTGCATTGCCAGGGCGTCGGACATTCGGTTAGAAGTTAGGTAAAGAGATGCCTTGGGTAATAACTATGTTTACAGCGGGTTGCGTCAGGAGCATGCCGTGGAACAATCAGGCATGCTCGCCTATCAACCGACCGCACGATTTTCTCTGCCTGCGCCTCGCTTAACCATGGCGTACAGAGTTCACAGCCCCTGCTGGGTTGCGAATATTTTTCTCGAGTGATCGGGCCATTTAGAGCCCGCACTCTTCAGCGTGCCGGTTCCGACAATTGAGTCGAACCTTTCCTACTGCCATTACTCATCTGTCTACTTTCAAGGACGCTTCCATGATTCGTAAATGCCTATTCCCTGCTGCCGGCTATGGGACCCGTTTTTTGCCTGCCACCAAGGCCATGCCGAAGGAGATGCTGCCGATCGTCAATAAGCCGCTGATCCAGTACGCCGTCGAGGAAGCGCGCGACGCCGGCCTGCAACATATGGCTATCGTCACTGGCCGGGGCAAGCGAGCGCTGGAGGATCATTTCGATGTCAGCTTCGAGCTCGAACACCAGATTCGCGGCACTGATAAGGAGCGATTCCTGGAAGGCACTCGTGAGCTGATCGATAACTGTACTTTTTCCTATACCCGCCAAGTAGAGATGAAGGGCCTGGGTCACGCCATTCTCAGCGGTCGTTCGCTGATCGGTGATGAGCCATTCGCCGTGGTGCTGGCCGATGACCTGTGCCTGAACCTTGAGGGCGATGGCGTGCTGGCGCAAATGCTCAAGCTCTACGAGCAATTCCGCTGCTCGATTGTGGCGATCCAGGAAGTGCCGCGTGAGCAGACGCAAAAGTACGGCGTGATTGCCGGCGAGCTGATTCGCGAAGGTATTTACCGGGTCAACAGCATGGTCGAAAAACCCCGCCCGGAAGACGCCCCGTCCAACCTGGCCATTATCGGTCGGTACATTCTGACTCCCGATATCTTTGACCTGATCGCCGACACCGAGCCTGGCAAGGGCGGTGAAATCCAGATCACCGACGCCTTGATGAAGCAGGCCCAGAATGGTTGCGTACTGGCTTACAAATTCGAGGGACAACGCTTCGATTGCGGCGGCGCCGAAGGTTACATCGAAGCCACCAACTTCTGTTTCGAGCACCTGCATAAGAACACCTTTTGACGGCGCTGAACCCTGACAAACGTATGCGTTATCGAATTGATTTTTTGGTCTTTATTACCCTATGGACGAAGCCTCTATGAAGACATTGAGCGGTTTCAAGGCAGATGACAGTCGCCGCCCGTATGGCGCTGACCTTAAGAACAACCTCGCGTACCTCATCGTGCGTGCCTATGCATCGGAGCTGATCTTTCCCCGGGTGCAGAAACAGCCGGTGCTGCTGGTGGAACGCATCGGTGCCTTCCCCTCTTCCGGGGAAATCCGCCGTCGTGTCAAGGATGGTCCGGCGTTAATGGCTCGCATCAAGCAACGTTATGCCGCCGACGCCCTCGACATCGACGAGAGCGATGGGCTGAACCTGGTCTTTGCCGACTGGCGTCTCAGCTTGCGTCTTCTGGACGATGGATGCGTGACGTGCCTGACCGTGGAAAGCCGCGGCGACAGCTCGTTCATGCAGCACAAAACCGCCGAGGTGCTCAAGCACATCGACGCCGAGAGGGCATTTAAATGAACGCGATTGCAGAACACGCCGCCAAAGCCTGGTATCTGCTTCAGTGCAAGCCCAAACAGGATGAGCGCGCCCAAGAGCATTTACAGCGTCAGGGCTACGCCTGTTTTCGTTCGACCTACCGGCGTGAGCGCGTTTTGCGCGGGCAGCGTCGGGTGATCAGCGAGTCGTTGTTTCCGGGCTATCTGTTTATCCAACTGAGCCTTCAGGACAGTTGGGGCCCGCTGCGCTCGACCCGTGGCGTTTCGCGAGTTGTCGGGTTCGGCGGTCAGCCACTGCCAATCCGCGATGCGCTGATCGACGAGCTCCAGGAGCAAGACAATCAGGCGATTGTTGCAACATTGTTGAGGCACGGAGATACGGTGCGCATCACTGAAGGTCCGTTCTCTGATCTTGAGGCGGTGTTCCTGGCCATGGACGGCGAGGAACGGGTGCTGTTGATGATGAACTTCCTGCAACGTGAACAGCGCATCAGCTTGCCACTGGCAGGGGTTAACAAGATTTAGATCCGCCCGGAGTCTTGAGTCAAAGAAACCTGTGGCGAGGGAGCTTGCTCCCGCTTGAGTGCGTAGCACTCACAAAAATCGGTTATCAGATTTTTGGGGCCGCTACGCAGCCCAGCGTCGGAACGCCGCCCGGAGCAAGCTCGCTCGCCACAAAGCCCAGTAAAATCTACGCCCCTGTCGAGAGATGATTCCAGTCGATCCAACCCAAAAACCATGTCGCCAGAATGAGCAAACCGAACGCAATCCGGTACCAGGCGAACACCGCATAACTATGATTGGCGATGAACTTGAGCAAACCGCGCACGGCAATCATCGCAAAGAGGAATGCGGCAACAAACCCCAAGGCAAACACCGGCAAATCTGCGGACTGGAACAGGTCGCGGTACTTATAGCCCGAGTACACTGCGGCCCCCACCATCGTCGGCATCGCCAGGAAGAATGAAAACTCGGTAGCCGTCTTGCGTGACAGGCCAAACAGCAGCCCGCCGATAATCGTCGAACCCGAGCGCGAAGTGCCGGGAATCATTGCCAGGCACTGTGCGCAACCGACTTTCAAGGCATCGGTCCAGCGCATCTCGTCCACGTGATCGATAACCACCACATGCTCGCGTTGCTCTGCCCACAACATGATGATGCCACCTATCACCAGCGCCACGGCTACGGTGATCGGATTGAAAAGATACTCATGGATTTTATCGGCGAACATCACACCCAGAACAACCGCCGGCAAGAAACCGATCAACAAATTCAAAGTGAAACGTTGCGCATTACGCTGGGTCGGCAAACCGGTAGTGATCTCCAGAATCTTGCGACGAAACTCCCAGACGACCGCCAGAATGGCCCCCAACTGAATGATGATATTGAACGCCATGGCTCGCTCACCGCCGAAGTCGAGCAAGTCCGCGGCAATGATCTGATGACCGGTACTGGAGATGGGCAAAAACTCTGTAAGCCCTTCAACCAACCCTAAAATCGATACTTGCGTGGTGGTCCAGAAATCCATTAATCCCCCGTTAAACCCTCTCGGCTGAAAGGTCTGTTGATGATGCCGAACATTTGATTCTGGTCGCGATTAAAACTGTCGGACCAGCGGAGGATTAAAGCGCACTCTCTGCCTGCTTGAGCTAAACGTTATAAAACGTCCATGTCGCAGCGCCGGGAGCCGCGCTCCTGAAATGCCCTTCGACCCGAGGACGCCTGCAAATGAAATTCTTTGCAGAATCGGCACTTGTATATCGCGAATTCATGGATGCCACTCATCGTCGGATCGTTGACGTTTAGGCTTTGGGCGCGCGCAATGTTCTACCCAAAAATGATCGCCCAAGAGAACATTTCATATGGCAAAGATCATAGTACTCGCCGGTGACTTCCCGCAGTGCGACGGGGAATATCACCTTGGAACCATCACCCTCAAAACCTCCCTCAAGCCCCGGGTTGGAACCAGCTTCCCGGTCTCGGAGTTCAAGGACCTGACCGTTCAGAACACTGATTCCAACAAAAATATAAAGAGCGCCATCGGCCTGGGGCTTGCGGGGGCCATGTTGCTCGGTCCCGTTGGCGCCATCGCCGGCTACCTGCTCGCCGGAAAAAATACCGAAGTGACTTTTATGGCCACCTTGAAGGACGGCGAAAAGCTGCTCGCGGCGACTGACAGTGACACCTTCCAGGATATCTCGGCGCGCGCCCTGAAAAAATCCCGCGCGGGCCGCCGAGGTTCCAGCTCACCTCACAACGAATCCATTCATTGATCCGCTTGCCCGGCGACGGCGAGAATGTTGCAGGGCACCCGGTACAGAACATGCTCGGTAGTACTGCCCACCCATTTTTCCAGTCCCTTGCGATGCGCATTGCCCATGACGATCACGTCGGCCCGGTGATGCGCTGCAAAGTCGGCCAGCGCCTTGCCTGGCGGCCCTGCAACGAAGTGTTGGCGTTCGGCGGGCACGCCGTAATGATCGGCCAATGCAATGAATGACTTATGCAAAGAATTGCGCACGTCGCTATTGAAGCCGGGCATTGTCACTGCACCCGCACCCGCATCGGATATATGCGTTTGCGATAGATCGTAGGCATATAGCAAATGCATTTCTGCATGGCATTGCATTGCCAATTCGTTCGCTGCCTGGATGATCAGGTCGTTGATTCCAGTGATCTGAGTCTCCGGATGCGATGGATCGACGGCCGCCACGATCACCCGCGGAAGTGGGCAACTGACTTCGCTGACCAGATGGACGGGCACCGGACATTCGCGCAGCAGATGCCAATCCAGAGGCGTAATGAAAACGCGTTTGAGCGCCGACTCATGCTGCACATCCTTGATAACCAGATCTGCCTGCGTTGTTGTCACGTGCTGGAGGATCTCTTGCAGTGCGTCGCGAGTGAACAGCACCTCGGTACTCAGGTTGATTCCGCGTCCACGAATCAGGTCGGCTTCATCCTTGAGCCATTTTTCGTTTTCTTGCTGGCAAGCTTCACGAAACCGCGCACTGGCGTGGATCAAACCCAGGATGTTGAAATCTTCGATAAACACCGTGATATGCAGCGCTGCGCCCGTGGCTTCGGCAAGGGCGACGGCTCGCTGCAGCGCCGGCGTGTGACGCATGGTGGGGCCGGCTATTAGAAAGAGTCGTTGATATTGGCTCATGTCACACCTCCAAACGTTCCGGGATATCTGCTCGCCCCCCAGCCTCTGGTCTGTCGCACCGCGATATGCTATCGCCTCAATGCTCCGGATCGACACAATCAATATACGCCTGGATTCAACTAACCCGCCAAGAGGGGTTCATCGTAAACCATACGATGAACCCCTTCCCGACGGCTAACTGATTGACAACATGAAATTACTTCTTCGCATACTGCGCGCCATGTGGATCGTTAAGTTTCATTTGCATCAGCTGCCATTCACGCTGAATAGTCGCGTAAGGGATAAAGATGCTGACTCTCTGAGCCCCCTTTAACCCAGGATGAAAACTTACGTCATTAAGCGTCGTGGAGAAAAAACCGACATTGATGCCGACAATGTTGCCGTCACCGCCAATGACGGGACCACCCGACATCCCTTTTATCATCGGGGCATCATGGATGGCATAGCGTTCGCCGCTGCCTTCATCACTGTTGATGAAAGGCGCCGGGTACACTTTGCCTTGCCCGGTGACGGTGGTCATGTAGGGGCTCGCGCCCACGGCAGTGATGTGTTCACCCACACGCGGTGCGCGCCAGGACGGGTAGCGGCCGTCGGCCTTGTGCTGGATGAAAACAAGGTCGCAACCAGTGCTGCAGCTGTATTTCACGTTGCGAATGAGAGGGGTGTGGCGCGTGGTGACGGCGTAGTCTTCGTTCCATTGCACGGCCGAGGCCATGTACAGATAGGGCAAGGGAAAGCCCGAGAAGACGGAAAAATATGAATCGTTGGCAGGCCCCGACAAGTCGGGCTTTACCATACCGTTGCATCCTGCAATACCAGCTCCTATTAAAAAGTAGGTCATGATTTTAATCATGATAATCACCGACTTATAAGGAGGTTTGATTTTTATTGTGGCGAATCTTTAGTTGTCCGGTTTTTGTAATTCTCCTCGTAGCCTGCCCGGGTGCGTTTATTTATGGCTGAAGTTGTAAAGAATGCGTACAACTAAATTGTGCTAAGACTAATTGCTTTTCGATCCATATACAAAGTTGCAAATATTTGACGCCTGAAAAATGGCAAAACCCTAAATAAAAAATCAGAAATCAACTTTCGACACTTCGCGCAAAGCCAGTGAAACAGCCATCGCGAGCGCAATTTAACGCATCTCGGCATGCCTCGGTAACGCCACGGAAATCATGGCCGCGAAAATAACAAAAACACTGGAAATCCATAAACACGCCACCAGCCCGAAAGCCTGATAAACCCAGCCCGAGAGCACGGTGCCGATCAGCCGTCCCATGGCGTTGGACATATAGTAGAAACCCACGTCCAGCGACACGCCGTCTTCCTTGGCATAGGACACGATCAGGTAGCTGTGCAGCGAGGAATTCACCGCGAACAGCGCCCCAAAAACCATCAACCCACCTAACAGCACCGTCTGCTGCGAAAACCCGGTGCTCAGGCCCAAAGCGATTGCCGCCGGCAGGCCCGCCAGAGCAAGCGCCCACAGAAACGCAGCTCGACCATCAGGGACATGCCCCCGTTTCTTGCCGGTGATTCGCGGAGCGAACGATTGCACGATGCCGTAGCCGATCACCCAGGTCGCGAGGAACCCACCGACCTTCCAGAAGTCCCAGCCGAAGACGCTGCTCAGGTTCACCGGCAACGCCACGACAAACCAGACATCGCGGGCACCAAACAGGAACATCCGCGCCGCCGACAGAATGTTGATGGCCCGGCTCTTGGACAGGATGTCGCGAAACCTGGGCTTGGCTTTGGCCTTGCCCAGATCCTTTTTCAACAGGATCAAGCTGCTGACCCAGATCAACGCCAGCACCCCCGCCATGGCCAGCAATGCCCCTTTGAACCCGATCAGGGCGAGCAATGCCCCGCCAAGAAAGAAACCGACACCCTTGAGTGCATTCTTTGAGCCGGTGAGGATGGCTATCCATTGGTAAAGCTTGCCCTGTTGCCCATCGGGCACTAACAGCTTGATCGAGCTTTTGGCGCTCATTTTGTTCAGGTCTTTGGCGATCCCCGACAGCGCCTGCGCGCCCATCACCCAAGGAATCGTCAGCCAGGCCACTGGCACCGTCAGCATCAACAGCGCCACAACCTGCATCCCCAGCCCGATGTTCATGGTCCGGTTCAGGCCCAGTCGAGCGCCGAGATAGCCGCCCAGCAGATTGGTGATCACGCCAAAGAGTTCATAGAACAGAAACAACGCCGCGATTTGCAGCGGGCTGTAGCCCAACGCGTGAAAGTGCAGCACGACCAACATGCGCAAGGCACCGTCGGTGAGGGTGAAGGCCCAGTAATTGCCCGTCACGAGCAGGTACTGCCGCACTTGAGGCGTGAGGGCTGACAACGCTTTCATCAGCGCTCCTTAAACGGCCAGGCCGACCATTCTGGCCAGTTCGACGGTGCGGTTTGCGTAACCCCATTCATTGTCGTACCAGGCATAGAGTTTGACCTGGGTGCCGTTGATGACCATGGTCGACAGCGCATCGATGATCGATGAGCGTGGATCGGTGCGGTAGTCGATGGACACCAGCGGACGCTCCTCGAAACCGAGAATGTCTTTCAGTTCGTTTTCGGACGCGTTCTTGAGGAACTGATTCACTTCTTCGACGGTGGTGGCGCGCTCGACTTCAAAGACACAATCGGTCAGCGAAGCGTTGGCCAACGGTACGCGCACGGCGTGGCCATTGAGACGCCCGCGCAGTTCCGGGAAAATTTCGGCAATGGCGGTGGCCGAACCAGTGCTGGTCGGGATCAAACTCATGCCCGATGCACGGGCACGGCGCAGATCCTTGTGCGGCTGATCGAGGATGCTTTGAGTGTTGGTCAGGTCGTGGATGGTGGTGATCGAACCGTGGCGAATGCCCAGTTTCTCGTGGATCACCTTCACCACCGGCGCCAGGCAGTTGGTGGTGCACGACGCGGCGGTGACAATACGATGTTCCGCCGGGTTGAACAGCTGATGGTTGACGCCCATGACGATGTTCAGCGCGCCCTTCTCCTTCACCGGGGCGCTGACCACCACACGCTTCACGCCTTGGTCGAGGTAAGCCTGAAGCACCGCGACGGTCTTCATCTTGCCGCTGGCTTCGATCACCAGATCGCAGCCCGACCAATCGGTGTCGGCGATCGCCTTGTTGGTCGTTACCTTGATTCGCTTGCCTTCGATGACGACGCAATCACCTTCGGCGTCCGCCTGATAATTCCAACGGCCGTGCACCGAGTCGAAGTTCAGCAGGTGCGCATGAGTTGCTGCGTCGCCTGCCGGATCGTTGATCTGCACGAATTCAAACTCTGGCCAGCTCCAGGCTGCTCGCAGTGCGAGGCGACCGATACGGCCAAAACCATTGATGCCTACTTTGATCGTCATGTTTCCTCCTTCAAATAGAGCGCTGATTGACACGTTTCATGAGGGCTTGCGCCGATTCCTTGCGTTCGGAATATCGATCGACTAGATAGTCCTGACGATCGCGCAGCAGCAAGGTGAATTTCACCAGTTCTTCCATCACATCCACGACACGGTCGTAGAACGGCGAAGGTTTCATCCGGCCGTTATCGTCGAATTCCAGATAGGCCTTCGGCACGGAGGATTGGTTGGGAATGGTGAACATGCGCATCCAGCGCCCCAGCACCCGCAACTGATTGACTACGTTGAACGACTGCGAACCGCCGCACACTTGCATCACGGCGAGGGTCTTGCCCTGGGTCGGGCGTATGGCGCCCATCGCGAGCGGCACCCAGTCGATCTGCGCCTTGAAGACTGCACTCATCGAACCGTGACGTTCGGGTGAACACCAGACCTGCCCTTCCGACCACATCATCAATTCGCGCAGCGCCTGCACCCGTGGGTGATCGTCGCCAGCATCATCAGGCAGCGGCAAACCAGACGGATCGAACACCCGTGTTTCGGCACCGAAATGCTCCAGCAAACGGGCAGCTTCCTCGACCAGCAAGCGACTGAAGGAGCGCTCACGGGTCGATCCGTACAACAGCAAAATGCGCGGTTTGTGGCTGGAAGTGTGTTCGATGCCGAGCTTGTCGGTCGACGGGAGATCAACCAGTTCGGTATCGAGATGGGGCATGTGGTCATCGTGCATGGTCATTGTCCTGCGCAATAGCGCGTCTGAAATCATCGAGCCGGGCAGCAAGCCGCTGCGCGTTCGGGACGGTCACCCATTTGTTCAAGGCGTTTGGCATCCGGGCTCAACCAATGTCTGTTGGACTCGAGCACCACGGTCAGCACCTGATGCACCCAGCCCGGAAGATTCGGGTGCAGTCGGTAGTAAACCCATTGGCCCTGCCGCCGGTCCGAGAGCAATCCGCAAGTGCGTAACTGCGCCAGGTGCCTGGAGACTTTGGGCTGGCTCTCATCCAACGCACAGGTCAGCTCGCAGACGCACAGCTCTCCCTCATGGGCGATGAGCAGCATCATGCGGACCCGGTTGTCGTCAGCCAGGCATTTGAAAACAGTGGTCGGCGTCAGATGTTCAGCCATTGGGTTTCTCCGGGTTGGGCCGCTCATATGCGATTTACCGAATATACGTTTTTCCGCATGTGAAATTCAACGACCAATGTGTCGACTTCGTCTGTGAATGATATTTATTTACTTACAAAGGATAATCGTTATCATTCACGCGATAATTAAAAAAGGAGCTCATGGTGGCTTTACCGCGCATTCACCCCGCCTCTCTCTCACTGTTGGGGCTTTTTGCAGTACCTGATTTGCAAGCACAAACCCAATCGACATTGGCCCTGCCTGCAACCGCTGTGACCAGTGATTACAGCGAGCAGAGCTATCGGCCGACCGACAGCCGCAGTGCGCTGAAGATCGACGCCCCGCTGCGGGATATCCCGCAAACGGTGAACGTGATCCCTCAGAGCGTGATCAAGGATCAGGGCGCACAGTCGATGGAAGACGTGTTGAAGAACGTCCCCGGCATCGGTCTTTCCAATGGCGATGGCCAGCGCGACCAAGTCACCATTCGCGGCTTCAGTGCCATCGGCGACATGTACGTCGACGGCGTTCGCGACGACGCGCTTTACTTCCGCGATCTGTCCAACGTCGAGCGCGTGGAAGTGATCAAGGGGCCGGCAGCGGTGCTCTATGGTCGCGGTTCATCCGGTGGCCTGATCAACAGCATCAGTAAAAAGCCCAATTTCACCCCCAAGCAGGAAGTGGGTGTCAGCGTCGACAGCGAAGGTAAAAAGCGCACGCAGTTCGACGCTGGCTGGGCCGATCAGCAGCAAAACGACAAGGCATTCCGGGTGACCGGCGCGCTGGAGAACAGCGACACCTTCCGCGATGACGGCTATATCGATCGCAAGGCCATTGCGCCTTCAGCCTACTTCAAGCTCTCCGACGATCTTGAGCTGAACCTGGGGGCGACGTACCTCTACGACAAACGCTTGATCGATTTCGGCATTCCCGCGCGGGGCGATCGCCCGGTCGATGTCGATCGGGACAAGCGCTTCGGTTCCGCCGACCCGGATGACGATTACACCCGCAGCGAAGTGTTTTCGTTCACGGCCGGCGTCGACTATCGCATCAACGACGATTTCACCCTGAGCAACACCAGCCGCTATTACCACTACGATCTGGATCGCAACAACACACTTGCCGACTCCAGCCCGACACGTTTCGTCACCGCCCCCAACGGCGAATTGCTGGTCAAACTCAATCGCGGCAACGTGCAGCGCAAGGAAGACGGCTGGTTCAACCAGACCGAACTGAAGCAACAGGCCACGCTGGCCGGGATGAACCATAACCTTCTTTATGGCGTTGAACTGGGACGTCAGGTCAAGGATCAATCGGTCTTCAGCCAAAGCAACGTGGCGCGGGTTCCGGTGTACCGCGATGGTTTGGTCGACGTGCCGTTCCAGGCCAACCGACAAACCGCCAAGGGCACCACCACCCAGGACACGGCCGGTTTCTACGTCCAGGATCTGATTGAACTGACCCCACACTGGAAAGCCCTGTTGGGCGTGCGCTATGACGTGTTCGATCAGGAGTATTCGGATGATCTGACGGGCGCCTCCATGTCCCGAACCGACAACACCTGGAGCCCGCGTGCAGGCCTGGTCTATCAGCCTGACCAGGTTCAGTCCTACTACATTTCGGTGAGTCGCTCTTATCAACCCTCCTCCGAAGTCTTCGCCCTGAGCACTACCAACCAGGACCTTGAACCAGAGCAAACCACCAACTACGAGATCGGCGGCAAGTGGGACCTGCTCGACAATCGCCTGGAGTTGACCGCGGCGCTGTTTCGGCTGGAACGCACCAACATCAAAACGACCGATCCGGCGAACCCGACCAAACTGGTCCTGGCTGGCGAGCAGCGCACCGACGGCCTTGAATTGACCGCCAGCGGGCAGTTGAGTGACAAGTGGCAGGTCTATGCCGGCTACGCCTATCTGGACGCCGAGATCACCAAGTCCAACAACCGAACCAATGGCGTTGCCAACGAAGGCCAGACACCAACGTTGACCCCGCGTCACAGCGCCAACCTCTGGCTGGTGCGCTCGCTGACCAACACCTGGCGCGTAGGCATGGGGGCGAACTATGTCGATGACCGTTATACCGCCCTGGATAACCAGGTGGTCATGCCCGCTTACACCACCTTCGACGCGGCGTTGCTCTACAACCTGCCGAAATGGGACATGGCGCTGCGCTTGCGTAACGTCTTCGACAAAGACTATTACGCCTCGGCCCATGGTTCGGTGGACTTGATCACCCCCGGAGCACCGCGAACTCTGGAGCTGAGCACCAACTACCGGTTCTGAGTGGAAATTTGAAAGCAAATGCCTGCCTCCCAGGCAATGCTAATCAAGCACTATTCCTCAGTCATGCTTACCTTTGTGGCGAGCGAGCTTGCTCGCGCTGGGCTGCGTAGCGGCCCCAAAAATCTGACAATCATTGCCGATTTTTGTGAGTGCTACGCACTCAAGCGGGAGCAAGCTCCCTCGCCACAGATGTCGGTGACTCAAGACTATCTTCAGTGAATAGGACATCGTGACAGCGATCAAAAGCTCGACTAACCTTCAGCGCGCACAGAGTGATGAGAATCTCTCGCGTTGTCAGACAACAATACTCAGAGGAAAACCCATGCGTAAACTTCTGTTGCTCTCGCTTCTTGCCGCCTCCCCCGTGGCCTTCGCCGGCCCTGAATGCACCACCACCGACAAGGCTCAATGGCAAGACCAGGCCAAATTTCAGGAAGAGCTCAAGGCCAAGGGCTATGACATCAAGAAATTCAAGGTCACAAGCGGCAATTGCTACGAGATCTACGGCTGGGACAAAGACAAGCGCAAAGTCGAGATCTACTTCGACCCGGTCAGCGGAAAAGTTGTGAAAGAAGAGATCGAATAGGCCCCCGGTGAACGCTGAAACCCTGCGCCTCTGGGACCCGCTCGTACGCATTTGCCACTGGTCCCTGGTGGTTGTCTTCATCAGCGACTACTTCCTCAATGAGGAAGGTGACAGCTGGCATCGCTGGCTCGGCTATTACGCCGTGGCTGTCGTGCTGGTGCGTGTGGTGTGGGGGTTCATCGGCCCGCCATCGGCGCGTTGGTCAGACTTCTGGCCGACGCCGACGCGGGTCGTCCAGCATGGCCGCGCGCTGTTTTCCGGCAAGGACTATCACCGCATGGGTCATTCGCCCATCGGTGCGCTGGTGATGGTTCTCATGCTGCTGTTGATGACCGGTCTGGGTATCAGCGGATTCTTGATGGAAGAAGTGGATTACTTCTGGGGCGAAGACTGGCTGCGTGATGTCCACGAGTTGATGGCCAATGCACTGCTCGCATTGGTTTGTGTACATATCGTCGCGGCGTTGGTGGAGAGCATACGCCTGCGTGAAAACCTGCCGCTGTCGATGATCACTGGCCATCGGCGTAAGCGCTAACGCTCAACGCTTTCTGATACCGCACATTGCCCTCTCCCTTGCAGGAACGGGCGGGTGCCAATCCTGCCATTTCTTCGAGGCGACCATCGCCCGGAACTTCGCAGCGAAAGAATTTCGTATACCCTATCGCCATCTCACTCCAAACGACCGCTGCCGTGAACCTACCCAAACTCAACGCCCCCGACCTTGGCAATACCCCTTCGACTTCGGAAATCATCACCCGTCACCTGCGGGATGCGATCGTCGCCGGGCATTTCGCCGAAGATGAGCCGATTCGCCAGGACGACATCGCTCGCCAGTTCAACGTCAGCAAGATCCCGGTGCGCGAGGCCCTCAAGCGGCTGGAGGCCGAAGGGCTGGTGATGTTCCAGCGCAATCGCGGGGCGATGGTCACGCGGGTTTCCGACGCCGAACTGGCGCAGATGTTCGAAGTGCGGATGTTGCTCGAGGACAAGATACTGCGCCTGGCCATTCCCAACATGACCGAAGAAACCTTCGCCCGTGCCGAGCGTATCTGTCAGGAATTCATTGGCGAAGACGACGTGGGCCGCTGGGCCGAACTCAATTGGGAGCTGCACGCTTGCCTTTACGAGCCGGCGCAACGGCCGTTTCTGATCAGCCTGATCCGCTCGGTCAACGATAAGCTGGAGCGCTACCTGCGTATGCAGATGAGCCTGTCGGCCGGCAAGGAACGGGCTGATCACGAGCACCGTGAGATCATCAAAGCCTGTCGTGCCGGGGATGTGGATCTGGCGGTGAAGCTGCTGGACGAGCACATTGCCGGCGTCTGCAAGACCTTGTTCGAACACCTGCCTCACGCGCACTGAGTCTTCGGGACGCTATGCTGATTTCGTCATCGGCACAGGTTAAATCCATCAAGCCGACACCCCGCTGCACAGGCCACTCTTTCGTTCACTCATCTGAACGGACGTGGCCCTCCCATGAAACGCATCACCGTGATCGACTCCCACACCGGCGGCGAACCGACCCGTCTGGTGATCGCCGGCTTCCCTGACCTGGGCACCGGCAGCATGGCCGAACGCCGCAAGCTGCTCGCCGAACATCACGATCAATGGCGCGCCGCTTGTGTGCTCGAACCCCGTGGCAGCGACGTGCTGGTGGGTGCCCTGCTTTGCGAGCCGGTCGACCCGAGCGCCTGTGCCGGGGTGATTTTCTTCAATAACACCGGTTACCTGGGCATGTGCGGCCACGGCACGATTGGCCTGGTGGCGTCGTTGGCGTATCTGGGCAAGATCAGCCCCGGCGTCCATCGCATCGAGACGCCGGTGGGTACGGTGCAGGCGACTTTGCACGACGACCATTCGGTGAGCGTGCGCAATGTGCCGGCCTACCGTTACCGCAAGGCGCTGGTGTTGCAGGTGGCGGGAATCGGTCAAGTGGTCGGTGATATCGCTTGGGGCGGCAACTGGTTTTTCCTGATCGCCGAGCATGGCCTGCGGGTTGACGGCGATAACCTCGACGCGCTGACCGCTTACACCTACGCCGTGCAACAGGCGCTGGAGGCCCAGGGTATACGTGGCGAAGACGGCGGGCTGATCGACCATGTCGAGCTGTTCAGCGATGACGATCACGCCGACAGCCGCAACTTTGTCCTCTGCCCCGGCAAGGCCTATGACCGCTCACCGTGCGGCACCGGCACCAGTGCCAAACTGGCGTGCCTGGCCGCGGACGACAAGTTGCAACCGGGGCAGATCTGGCGCCAGGCCAGTGTCATCGGCAGCGAGTTCGAAGGCTCTTATGAATGGCAGGGCGAGCGCATCGTGCCGACCATTCGCGGCCGCGCTTTTATCAGCGCCGAAGCCAGTCTGATCATCGAACAGGATGACCCGTTCGCCTGGGGCATTCGTCCATGAACGAGGGCCTTGTGGCCGATGTGATCGTGATCGGCGCCGGCATCATCGGCGCCGCCTGTGCCCAGGCGCTGGCCCGTCGTGGCTTGCAGGTGCTGGTGCTCGACGCCGGCCTGCACGGTGCGACGGCGGCGGGCATGGGCCACTTGCTGGTGCTCGACGACAACCCGGCCGAGCTGGCCCTGAGTCAATATTCCTTGCAACGCTGGCGCGAACTGGCGCCGGCCCTGCCCGACGACTGCGCCTACCGCAACAACGGCACGCTGTGGCTGGCGGCCAACGCCGAGGAAATGGCGGTCGCCCATGGCAAATACTTGAACCTGAAAGCCCAGGGCGTGGCGTGCGAATTGATCAGCGCCAGTGCCTTGCGCCAGCGTGAACCGGAACTGCGCGAGGGTCTGGAAGGCGGTTTGTTGATCAATGGCGACGGCATTCTTTATGCGCCGGCGACGGCCAGCTGGATGCTCGACACGCCGAACATCCGTCAACGCCGGGCACGGGTCAGCGCGGTCGATGGCAACCGCGTATGCCTCGATGACGGCCACTGGTTGAGTGCCGAAGCGGTGGTGTTGGCCAACGGGATTCAGGCTAACGAACTGTGCCCGGAGTTGCCCATCGAGCCGAAGAAAGGTCATCTGCTGATTACTGATCGCTACCCCCGCACCGTCACCCACACGCTGGTGGAACTGGGTTACGTCACCAGCGCCCACAACGCCACCGGGCCGTCGACCGCCTGCAATATTCAGCCGCGTCCCACCGGGCAATTGTTCATCGGTGCCTCGCGGCAATTCGGTACCACCGACCCGCAAGTCGAAGGCTGGATGCTGGCGAAAATGCTCAAGCGTGCCGCCGAGTACATGCCGGGGCTGGCCCGGCTCAACGGCATCCGCGCCTGGACCGGCTTTCGCGCCGCCAGCCCCGACGGCCTGCCGCTGGTGGGCCAACACCCGCAGCGACAAGGCTTGTGGCTGGCGGTCGGTCATGAAGGGTTGGGCGTCACCACGGCCCCCGGCACCGCCGACTTGCTGGTGGCGCAACTGTTCAACGAAACCCCGCCACTGGCCGCACAACCCTATCTGCCCCAGCGTTTTCTCGGAGAAACTGCCTATGCCTGAATTACTGCTGGACGGCCGCGCCTTGAAGGTGGCCGAGGGCACCAGCGTCGCCGCTGCCTTGGCGTTGGGCAGCGACGGCTGCACGCGCACGTCGGTCAGTGGTCAGCGCCGCGCACCGCTGTGCGGCATGGGCATCTGCCAGGAATGCAGGGTGACCATCGACGGCCGGCGACGCCTGGCCTGCCAGACTTTGTGCCGAGACGGCATGCAGGTGCAGACATGCCCATGAACGAATACGCCGATCTGCTGATCATCGGTGCCGGCCCCGCTGGCATGGCCGCCGCCCTCGCCGCCGCCCCCAGCGGCACACACATTGTCATGCTCGACGACAATCCGCTGCCGGGCGGGCAAATCTGGCGTGACGGCCCTCAAGCCAACGTGCCCGATCAGGCCCGTCGCCTGCGTGAGCGTTTGCAGGCTTGCAGCAACATCCGCCATCACGCTGGCACCCGGGTGATCGCCAGTCCCAGTCCGAAACAACTGTTGGTCGAAGATGATGACGATGGCTGGTTGATCAGTTACGAGAAACTGATTCTGTGCACCGGCGCCCGCGAATTGCTGCTGCCCTTCCCCGGCTGGACATTGCCCGGCGTGACCGGGGCCGGTGGCTTGCAGGCGCTGATCAAGGCGGGTGTGCCGGTGCAGGGTGAGCGCGTGGTGATCGCCGGCAGCGGCCCGCTATTACTGGCGAGTGCCGCCACCGCGAAAAAGCAGGGGGCGCAGGTACAACGCATCGCCGAGCAAGCCTCGCGCATCGCCGTCGCCGGTTTCGCCGCGCAACTGCCCCGCTGGCCCAACAAACTGATGCAATCGTTCAGCTTGTTTGACCGCCATTACCGCACCGCGACTCATGTACTGGCCGCCCTCGGCACTGACCGACTGGAAGGTGTGCGCCTGCAACAGCAAGGCAAAATCATCGAACTGGCATGTGATCGGCTGGCCTGTGGTTTCGGCTTGATCCCGAACATTCAATTGGGCCAGGCACTGGGTTACGCCATCGAAGGTCAGGCGTTGGCGGTGGATGCCTGGCAGGCGAGCAGCCGCGCCGATCATTATGCGGCAGGCGAATGCACCGGGTTTGGTGGCAGTGAACTGGCGTTGGTCGAAGGTGCAATTGCTGGTCACGCGGCGGTCGGTAACCTTGAAGCGGCCCGCCAATTGTGGCCACGCCGGGCACGCTGGCAGGGTTTCGCCAAGGCACTGAATCAGGCATTCGCCCTCGCCCCGCCACTCAAGTCCCTGGCCCAACCCGACACCCTGGTCTGCCGCTGCGAAGACGTGCCTTACGCCGCATTGGCCTCGCACACGGACTGGCGCGAAGCCAAGCTGGCCAGTCGCTGCGGCATGGGCGCCTGTCAGGGCCGGGTGTGCGGCGGTGCGGTGCAGCACCTGTTCGGCTGGCAACCTTCCGCGCCCCGCCCACCCTTCAGCCCGGCGCGAATCGAGACCTTGATGTGCCTGGACGACACCCCGCCAGCCTGATTCCCCCTCGGGGGTTTCGGCCACGCTGCCGAGCCTCTATGATCCCGGGGTCGCCCTCAGACCCCAGCGCCATGTATCCCTCGCTCAGCACCTTCAAACCCTGCGACCTGCCAACGCTGCTGAACAGCCTGCAGCCGATCGCGCCGCTGCTCGATACCCTGGCGGATGTGGTGTTTTTCATCAAGGACAGCCAAGCCCGCTACGCCTTCGTCAACCAGACTTTGGCCCGGCGTTGCGGTTTCAAACATCGCGAAGAGCTGCTGGGGCTCACCGCCGAAATGGTCTTCCCGGAACGTTTCGGCCCGCTGTACACCGAACAGGATCGACGGGTCCTGTCCAGCGGCCGCGAACTGTCCGACCAACTGGAGCTGCACCTGTATTACGGCAACCAGCCGATCTGGTGCCTCACCCACAAACTCGCCTTGCAGGATGAACAGGGTCAGATCGTTGGCCTGGCCGGGATCTCCCGCGACCTGCAATCCCCCCAGTCCAACCATCCCGCCTTCCAGAAACTCGCCGCCGTGGATGCGCACATCCGCAGCCACTTCGCCCGCGCCATCAGCCTCGCCGAACTGACCGCCATCGCCGGCTATTCCGTGGCGCAACTGGAGCGTCACTGCAAACGAGTGTTCCAGCTCACCCCACGGCAGATGATTCACAAGGCGCGCCTGGAAGAAGGTTCGCGGCTGTTACTGCACACCGACCTGCCCATCACCGAAATCGCCCTGCGCTGCGGTTACACCGACCACAGTGCTTTCAGCCGACAGTTCCGCGGGTTGACCAGTTTGTCGCCGAGCCAGTTTCGGGATAATCCACGCTAGGTGGAGGTACGCAATTTTTTTGTTCCGGATTCATTTTCTGGTGGTTTGGCCGAGAGATGGAGGGTGTTCTTCCGGGCCTCTTCGCGAGCAAGCCCGCACACACTTGATTTGTGTCGGACACAAATAATGTGTTCACAGAAGATCCAGTGTGGGAGCGGGCTTGCTCGCGAAGAGGCCGGTACAGCCACCACAAGGCTCGGTGTCAGACCGATAAACAGGCGATGTTTAACGGACATCTCCAGACACTCACCCAGGCTACACATCCTTGCGCCGTTGCCTACGACTGCGCCAGAATCCGCCGGCTTGTGCGCCTTGAGGCCGGGCTCTATCGTTTCCGGGTCGCTGACGAATCAGCGATCGGATTTGACCGTCCGAATCAATCAAGGCGCGCCAGCGTCCAAGACCTAATTCAGGCATTGTCTGAAATATCGTGTCGCGGTGGCTGTGCGTGGGACACCTTCGGGTGTGCCGGATTCCTTGATGTCCGGTCGGTCAACCCGCGTACAGCTGCCACCTTGTTCGTTTGACCGCGAACGGCGGCAGCTCCAGTCATCAAGGAGCTTCACCATGTTCAAAGCCACACCCAACCCACCGGAAACCGACCCAACATCCCCCTACGAATCCCTGGATTCGAAAAAGCTCAACGAAGCCGCCGACCGCGCCCTCGACCATTACCTCAAGCCACCCATCCCCAAAGACACCAAGCGCAAACCCAGCACCATTTACCACGTCGACCCCGAGGTCGATAACGAAACCCTGCTGGTCAACGCCTGCGAATCCCTGGCGTCAGCCAGCATGATGCTCAGCGAGTTCGCCGGATTGATGGACATGCCCCATCGCAACATGATGTTGGGGATTCAATCGGTGGTGATGCTCGGGGAGCTGGCGGTGAACCGGGTGCTGGATAATTTCGATCCGCGAGGTTAGCCAGAAAGATCAAAAGATCGCAGGCTTCGCCAGCTCCTACAGAGGATTTGTGTTCGACCCGGTATGGCGGCGAGCACCGAACCTGTAGGAGCTGCTGCAGGCTGCGATCTTTTGATTTTCAGCGGTTTCGAAAATGCCAAAGATCAAAAGATCAAAAGATCGCAGGCTTCGCCAGCTCCTACAGGGTTCGGTGTTCGCCGCCCTATCGCAGTCGCACACAATTGCCGGCAGGAGCTGCCGGTGTTCCTTAAAGGGGCGCTCCGCACAACCATTGCTCCCATCTGTAACACCTGCCTTTGCGGGCCCAAGTCTTCACGGCGTCACTCCCCTCCAATTGCGCCAATCCAACACCTCTACTTCAAGCCCTGACACTAAATTCGCGCTTCGACCTGGCAATAGGCACGTTGATTGCTATTGTTAATATCGTATACGAAATCCCCAATACGATATCCAACAGCACTTCACATCAACGAGGCCTCTATGAAAAACCCCGCATTTGCCGTAGCCCTCAGCGCTGTTCTCAGTACCTCCTTTATCGCCACCGCCCAAGCCGACAAGCTCGACGACTTCATCGGTTCGGGCAAACTGCGCTGCGCCGTGACCCTGGACTTCCCGCCCATGGGTTTTCGCGATGCGGGCAACAACCCGGCCGGTTTCGACGTGGACTACTGCCATGACCTGGCGAAAATCCTCGGGGTCGATGCCGAAGTGGTCGAGACGCCGTTCCCGGACCGTATTCCGGCGTTGGTCTCCGGACGGGCCGACGTGATCGTCGCCTCTACCTCCGACACCCTCGAGCGGGCCAAGACCGTCGGCCTCACCGTGCCTTATTTTGCCTTCCAGATGGTCGTACTGACCCGCGACGACACTGGCATCAACAGCTTCGATGATCTCAAGGGCAAACCCGTCGGCAACACCAGCGGCACTTATGAGGCCATCGCCCTGGAGAAAGACGTGAAGAGCTGGGGCACCGGCACCTTCCGCGCCTATCAGTCGCAGAACGACACCCTGCTGGCCGTCGCCCAAGGCCATATCGCCGCCACCGTGGTCACCAACACCGTGGCCGCCGCCACTCTCAAGTCGGGCAAATACAAAAACCTGAAAGTCGCCGGTAACGCGCCATACGTGATCGATTACGTGTCCCTCGGCGCCAAGCGCAATGAGTATGGCCTGCTCAATTACCTCAACCTGTTCGTCAACCAGCAGGTGCGCACCGGTCGTTACAACGAGCTGTTCGTCAAATGGGTTGGCACTGAAATTTCGCCGACCAACCTGACCGTGCCACAGGTCTACTACTAAGGTGTCCGGCATGCCTAGGCCCACTTCTGTGACCGGTCGCAGCCTGGTCGCGGGCACCGCCGAGGGTGCCCTGCTGTTCGCCGAGATCGGGTTGAGTTTCTGGGGCGGGGTCGATCCGTATAGCGGCGAGATCATTGACCGTCACCACCCACTCAGCGGCGAATACCTGGCCGGCCGCGTGCTGGCCATCCCCGGCAGTCGCGGTTCGTGCACCGGCAGTAGCGTGTTGATGGAACTGATCAGCAACGGTCACGCACCGGCCGCACTGGTGCTGGCCGAACCCGATGAGATCCTGACCCTGGGCGTGCTGGTTGCACAGACCATTTTCGAGCGTTCCCTGCCGGTGCTGTGCATCGGCCGGGAGGCCTTCGCCGCCCTGCGCGGCAAGGTCTTCGCTCGGGTCGAGGACACAACACTGAGCCTGTTCGAGCACCTGCCGGACGATGACTGGCAGGCAATCGACAGCCCATCGCAACTTGCAGAAACCAGCGCCTTGATCGAACTCACCGAACACGACCGGGCGCTGCTCGACGGCCAGCATGGCAAAGCCGCACAGGTGGCGATGCAGATCATCCTGCGCATGGCCGAACTGCAAGGTGCCCGCCATCTGGTGGACGTCACCCAGGCGCACATCGACGGCTGTATCTACACGGGACCGGCGAGCCTGCGTTTTGCCCAACAGCTGGTGCAATGGGGAGCAACAGTGCGGGTACCCACCACCCTCAATTCGATTTCCGTGGACCAGCGCCACTGGCGCGAGCTGGGCATCGACCCGGCTCTCGGTGAACCGGCCAGTGCCTTGGGCGATGCCTATATGGCGATGGGTGCACAGCTGAGTTTCACCTGCGCGCCCTACCTGCTCGACAGCGCGCCGAAGGCTGGCGAGCAGATCGTCTGGGCCGAATCCAATGCAGTGGTCTACGCCAACAGCGTGCTCGGCGCACGTACCCTCAAATACCCGGACTACCTGGACATCTGCATCGCACTGACCGGCCGCGCCCCGTTGATCGGCTGCCACCTGGACGCGCAACGCAAGGCCCGACTGCAGATCGAGTTGTCCGCCCTGGGTGAACTGGACGACGCTTTCTACCCGCTGCTCGGGTACCACATCGGTACGCTGGCGGGCAGCCGGATTCCACTGGTGCGCGGGTTGGAAAACCGCAACCCGAGCCTGGACGACCTCAAAGCGTTCGGCGCGGCATTTGCCACCACCTCCGCCGCGCCCTTATTCCATATCGCTGGGGTCACCCCGGAGGCCATTGACCCAGCGCAGGTGCTGGAAGTGGATGGGGTTCTACCCGTAGAAAAAATCCGCCTGAACGATCTATTGCTTAGCTGGCGCGAACTCAACAGTGCTCGCGACAATCGGGTGGATGTGGTCTCGCTGGGCAACCCGCATTTTTCCCTCAGCGAATTCGCCCACCTCACGCGGCTATGTCTCGGTCGGCATAAACACCCTGACGTGGTCCTCGCCATTACCTGCGGCCGCGCCGTGCTGGAGCAGGCTCGCGAAGCCGGGCATATCGCCGTGATCGAAGCTTTCGGCGCCACCCTGGTCACCGATACCTGCTGGTGCATGCTCGGCGAGCCGGTGATCCCGCTAGCCGCAAAAACCCTGATGACCAACTCCGGCAAGTACGCCCATTACGCACCTGGCCTGACGGGCCGCAAGGTGCATTTCGCCAGCATCAAAGAATGCGTCGATGCCGCCTGCAAGGGCACCGCCAGCGGGCGCCTGCCGGCGTGGTTACAACCTGCCGCCCTACTGGAGAGCCCTGCGCATGTTTGATTACAGCTTCCAATGGCGCTCAGCGCTGCGCGCCCTGCCGGACATGCTCGCCGGTGCCCTGGTCACCTTCGAGACCGCGGCGTTGTCGATGATCTTCGGCGTGCTGATTGCCCTGGCCCTGACCGTGATGCGCGAAAGCAAAAACCCGCTGCTGCGCGGCATCGGCAACGGCTGGGTATCGATCGCACGCAACACCCCGTCGCTGTTCCAGATCTACGTCCTCTACTTCGGCCTCGGCTCGCTGGGCCTGCACGTCAGTTCATGGCTGGCCCTGCTGGCCGGGATCACCTTCAACAATGCCGGATATCTGGCGGAGAACTTTCGCGGTGGCCTCAAGGCCGTCCCGAACACACAAGTGCGCGCTGCACGTTCGCTGGGCATGAGCGCCTTTCAGGCCTACCGCATGATCATCGTCCCGCAGCTGCTGCGGATCGTCTTCTACCCACTGACTAATCAGATGGTCTGGGCGGTGCTGATGACGTCGCTGGGGGTGATCGTCGGGCTGAACAATGACCTGACCGGCGTGACCCAGGACTACAACGTCAAAACGTTCCGCACCTTCGAGTTCTTCGCCATCGCAGCGGTGCTGTATTACCTGATTGCCAAGGCGATCGTCGCGGCAGCCCGGCTGATGGCCTGGCGGTTGTTCCGTTACTGAGGAGCTGTGCATGTTTGCCACCGGTTTTTCCTCCAATGACCTGTTGTTCCTGCTCAATGGCGCCTGGGTCACGCTGCAACTGACGTTCTGGTCGATCATGCTCGGCACCCTCGCAGGCTTGCTTTTCGGTCTGCTGCGGGCCTTGTTGCCGCGGGCCAGTTTGCCCCTGGCCTGGGTGCTGGACGTGTTTCGCAGCGTGCCGTTGCTGATCCAGTTCGTGCTGTTCAACTCGCTCAAAAGCATCGTCGGCTTGAACATCAGCGCCTTCAGCGTCGGCTGCATTGTGCTGGGGGTTTACGCCGCCGCGTACTTCACCGAGATCGTGCGCGCTGGCGTGTTGTCGGTGCCGTTCACCCTGCGTCGGGCCAGTCGCTCGCTGGGCCTGAGCTTCCTGCAGGACCTGCGCTGGATCGTCCTGCCGATGGCCACCCGGGTGGCATTCCCCGGCTGGCTGAACCTGGTGCTCGGCGTGATGAAAGACACCGCGCTGGTGATGTGGATCGGCATCGTCGAACTGCTGCGCGCCTCGCAAACCATCGTCACCCGCATCCAGGAACCATTGCTGGTGCTGTGCATCGCGGGCCTTATTTACTACGTCATGAGCCTGGTGGTCGCACGCCTGGGCGCTCGTCTGGAAAGAAGGTGGCAAGAAAATGATTGAGATCGACAACGTACATAAATCCTTCGGCGACCTCGAAGTAGTCAAGGGTGTCAGCCTGACAGTGAACAAGGGCGAGGTGGTGTCGATCATCGGCGGCTCGGGCTCCGGCAAATCGACCCTGCTGATGTGCATCAACGGCCTGGAACCGATCCAGAAAGGCAACATCCGCGTCGACGGCGTCGAGGTCCATGACCGCGCCACCGACCTCAATCGCCTGCGGCAGAAAATCGGCATTGTGTTCCAGCAATGGAACGCCTTCCCGCACCTGACGGTGCTGGAAAACGTGATGCTGGCGCCGCGCAAAGTCTTGGGTAAAAGCAAGCGCGAGGCCGAGGAACTGGCGGTGCAGCAACTGACCCACGTGGGCCTTGCCGACAAGCTCAAGACCTTCCCTGGCAAGTTGTCCGGCGGTCAGCAACAGCGCATGGCGATTGCCCGCGCCTTGGCCATGTCGCCGGACTACATGCTGTTCGACGAAGCCACCTCGGCCCTCGACCCGCAATTGGTCGGGGAGGTGCTGGACACCATGCGCATGCTTGCCGAAGACGGCATGACCATGGTGCTGGTGACCCACGAAATCCGCTTTGCCCGCGACGTCTCCGACCGCGTGGCGTTCTTTCGCAATGGCCTGGTGCATGAGATTGGCTCGCCGGATCAGGTGATTGGTAATCCGGAGCAGGCGGAAACGGCGGCGTTTCTGAAATCGGTGAAGTAACGGCTGGCCCCTTCGCGAGCAAGCCCGCTCCCACATTTGATCTTCAGTGCGACACAGATCCAGTGTGGGAGCGGGCTTGCTCGCGAAGGGGCCCTAACAGACAAAACAAGGAGCAGGCAATGCGCTCATCGAAAGTCATTCATGTAGTCAGCTGTCACGCCGAAGGTGAAGTCGGCGATGTGATCGTCGGCGGTGTCGCCCCACCACCGGGCGCCACCGTGTGGGAACAATCGCGCTGGATCGCCAAGGATCAGACTCTGCGCAACTTCGTGCTCAACGAGCCTCGCGGCGGTGTGTTCCGTCACGTCAACCTGTTGGTGCCGGCCAAGGATCCGCGGGCGCAGATGGCCTGGATCATCATGGAACCGGCAGACACGCCACCGATGTCCGGCTCCAATTCACTGTGCGTGGCCACAGTGTTACTCGACAGCGGCATCCTGCCAATGACCGAACCGCAAACCCGACTGATACTCGAAGCGCCCGGCGGGTTGATCGAGGCCGTGGCCGACTGCCGTGATGGCAAGGTCGAGCGGGTAGAAATCAAGAACGTACCCTCCTTCGCTGATCGCCTCGACGCCTGGATCGAAGTCGAAGGCCTCGGCTCGTTGCAGGTCGATACCGCGTACGGCGGCGACAGCTTTGTGATCGCCGACGCCGAACGCCTGGGCTTTTCCATTCGTCCCGATGAGGCTGCCGACCTGGTGGCGGTCGGGTTGAAAATCACTCGCGCGGCCAATGAACAACTGGGCTTCGTCCATCCGCTGAACCCTGAGTGGTCGCATATTTCCTTCTGCCAGATTGCCGCGCCCATCGTCATGGAGAACGGCATTGCCACCGGTGCCAACGCGGTGGTGATTCAACCCGGCAAGATCGACCGCTCGCCCACCGGTACTGGTTGCTCGGCGCGCATGGCGGTGATGCAGGCCAAGGGGCTGATGCAAGTGGGCGAGCGCTTTATTGGCCGTTCGATCATCGGTTCCGAGTTCCATTGCCGCATCGATTCCCTGACCGAAGTGGCCGGACGCCCAGCGATCTACCCGTGCATTTCCGGCCGAGCCTGGATCACCGGCACCCACCAATTGCTGCTCGATCCGAGCGATCCGTGGCCGCAGGGCTATCGCCTGTCAGACACGTGGCCGGGGGGCTGAGGCCGAAACGGAGCTTTTGTGGCGAGGATGTTTGTATGGAGAAGGCGCTTTTGTGGCAAGGCAGCTTTTGTGGCGAGGGAGCTTGCTCCCGCTGGGTTGCGCAGCAGCCCTATGCTGTAATCGCAGTTCGTCTGAAACAATCGGTACTCTGGTTTCACGACTGCTGCGCAGCCGAACGGGAGCAAGCTCCCTCGCCACAAAAGCCCCCTTACCACAAGGGCTGCCTCTCCACACAAGCTACCGCCCCACAGTGATTTCTCACCCCCTGATTGATTGAAAAAACCACTAGCCGAATATTGCCACTTGAAATATCGTATACGAAATACAATTAACGAACCGGAGGCAACAATGAGCAAACGAATTAACTGGAGTGGCGTCTTCCCCGCGGTGACCACTCAATTCAACGATGACTTTTCCATCAACCTGGAAAAAACCCATCAGGTGATTTCCAACGTGATCCGCGACGGCGTCTCGGGCCTGGTGGTGTGTGGTTCGGTGGGGGAAAACACCTCATTGACCGCCGAAGAAAAAATCGCCGTGACCGAAGTCGCGGTCGACGCCTCCCGGGGTCGCGTGCCAGTGATCTGCGGTGTGGCCGAGTTCACCAGCGTGCAAGCGGCCAAGGTCGCCAATGCCGTGCGCCGGGTCGGCGTCGACGGCGTGATGCTGATGCCGGCGCTGGTCTATGGCTCCAAGCCGTTCGAGACCGCCGAGCACTACCGCTACGTGGCGAAAAACGCCGACGTACCGTTGATGGTCTACAACAACCCGCCGATCTACAAAAACGACGTCACCCCGGACATCCTGATTTCCCTGGCCGACTGCGACAACGTGGTGTGCTTCAAGGATTCGTCCGGCGATACCCGTCGTTTCATCGACGTGCGCAATGAAGTCGGCGACCGTTTCGTGCTGTTCGCAGGTCTCGACGACGTGGTGCTGGAAAGCATCGCGGTGGGTGCCGAGGGCTGGGTCTCGGGCATGTCTAACGTGTTCCCGAAAGAAGGCGAAACCATCTTCCGTCTGGCCAAGGCCGGTCGCTTCGCCGAAGCCATGCCGATCTACGAATGGCTGATGCCGATCCTGCACCTCGATGCCCGTGCCGACCTGGTGCAGTGCATCAAGCTTTGCGAAGCCATCGCCGGTCGCGGCAGCGCGCTGACCCGTCCGCCACGCCTGGCCCTGCCGGAAGCCGATCGGGTGTTCGTCGAGCAGATCATGGCCAAGGCCCTGGCTAACCGTCCGGAGTTGCCAGACGTCGGTCTCTGAGTGATTGCTGGGGGCGATTCGCTGGCTTGAGCCTTGCACCTGTCACACCCTTCCCTGTGGCGAGGGAGCTTGCTCCCGCTCGAGTGCGCAGCACTCGCAAAATAGACAATTGTTGCCGCTATTTTGGGGCCGCTACGCAGCCCAACGCGAGCAAGCTCGCTCGCCACAAAACAGCGCACGGCTCAGCACCTTGATTGACTTGCAACGGTCCTGCCTCACCTTTCCCGACAGGAGTTTTTCCATGTCCCAGATCATCGGCCACAACTACATCGGCGGTGCCCGCAGCGCCGCCGGCAGCATCACTCTGCACAGCCACGACGCCAGCACCGGCGAAGCGCTGCCCTTCTCTTTCATGCAAGCCACCGTGGAAGAAGTGGACGCCGCCGCCCAGGCCGCTGCTGCCGCTTACCCGGCCTTCCGCAATCTACCGGCAACCCGCCGTGCAGAATTTCTTGAAGCGATCGCCACGCAACTGGATGCACTGGATGATGAATTCGTCGCTCTGGTCACCCGCGAAACCGCGCTGCCGACCGGGCGCATTCAAGGCGAACGCAGTCGTACCAGCAACCAAATGCGCCTGTTCGCTCAGGTTCTGCGCCGGGGCGATTTCCATGGTGCGCGCATCGACCGCGCCTTGCCCGAACGTCTGCCACTGCCACGGGTCGACCTGCGCCAATACCGGATCGGCGTCGGCCCGGTAGCTGTGTTCGGCGCCAGTAATTTCCCGCTGGCCTTTTCTACCGCCGGCGGTGACACCGCTGCTGCCCTGGCCGCCGGTTGCCCGGTGGTGTTCAAGGCCCACAGCGGACACATGGCGACCGCCGAACGCGTGGCCGATGCAATCATCCGCGCCGCCGAGCAAACCGACATGCCCAAAGGTGTGTTCAACATGATCTACGGTGCAGGCGTCGGTGGAACGCTGGTCAAGCATCCGGCGATCCAGGCCGTCGGTTTCACCGGCTCGTTAAAAGGTGGTCGCGCGCTCTGCGACATGGCCGCTGCACGGCCACAACCGATCCCGGTGTTCGCTGAAATGAGCAGCATCAACCCGGTGCTGGTTTTGCCCGGAGCCTTGCAAGTACGCGGCGAGAAAATCGCCGGTGAGCTGGTGGCGTCGGTGGTCCAGGGGTGCGGTCAGTTCTGTACCAATCCGGGGTTGGTGATCGGTATGCGCTCACCCCGCTTCAGTGCGTTCATCGCGCGGCTCAGTGCCTTGATGGCCGAACAACCGGCGCAAACGATGCTCAACGCAGGCACCCTCGGCAGCTACGAAAAAGGCGTGCAGGCCTTGCTCGACCATCCAGGAATAACCCGCCTGGCGGGCCAGAATCAGCACGGCAATCAGGCGCTGCCGCAACTGTTCAAGGCCGACGTCAGTCTGCTGTTCAAGGGTGATCCACTGTTGCAGGAAGAAGTGTTCGGCCCGACCACCATTGTCGTCGAAGTGGCCGACGAGGCTGAGCTGCGACAAGCGCTGAACAGTTTGCACGGTCAACTCACCGCCACGTTGATTGGCGAAGCACAGGACCTGAAAGAACACGCCGGTCTGCTGGTGCTGCTGGAACAAAAGGTCGGCCGCGTGCTGTTCAACGGCTACCCCACCGGCGTCGAAGTCTGCGACGCCATGGTGCATGGCGGGCCTTATCCGGCGACCTCCGATGCCCGTGGCACCTCGGTCGGCAGCCTGGCCATCGAGCGCTTCCTGCGCCCGGTTTGCTACCAGAACTGCCCGGACGCCTTGCTGCCCGACGCCCTGAAAAACGCCAATCCGCTGGGCATTGCGCGACTGGTTGATGGCAACATCCACCGCGAACCGGTTTAACAACACAACCTCCTGTGTGGCGAGGGGGCTTGCCCCCGTTCGGCTGCGCAGCAGTCGTAAAACCGTTATATGAAATGCAGGGGCCGCTTCGCGACCCAACGGGGGCAAGCCCCCTCGCCACACAGCCTCGCTCCTACAGGAGGTTCATCGTATTCAAGCAAGCAGTGCGTTCAGGTCGTTGTACAGCGCCTCGGGAATCTGTATTCCCTCCACCATACTGCGCGCCCGCGCCGCATAACGCCGTTGCGACGGCAAGCGTGCGCCCTGGCCTTCAATGCCCTGAAACAACACTTCGGCCCGAGCCAAATGTTCCTCGGTGGCCGCCCCCAGAAAACGTCGCGGGTCCAGCGCGATGATCAACTCGCCATGGTAGGGCGATGACTTGCTGCCCGCGTCATAGGCCAGCGATTCGGCACTGGTCAAATCACCGATCAAAGGCCCGGCGATCAACTCCACCATTGCCGCCAGCGCCGAGCCCTTGTGCCCACCGAACGTCAGCATCGCGCCGCTGTCGAGCACGACGTTGGCATCGGTGCTCGGCCGACCCTCAGCGTCCACGCCCCACCCCTCGGGAATCGCCTTGCCGGCACGCCGATGCAACTCGATATCCCCACGGGCAATCGCACTGGTGGCGAAGTCAAACACAAACGGATCCTGCCCCGCCCGCGGCCAGCCAAAGGCAATGGGATTGGTGCCGAACACCGGCACACGTCCCCCGGCCGGTGCTACCCAGGCATGACTCGGATTACACGCCAGCGCCACCAACCCAACGGCGGTCAACTGCTCGATCTCCACCCACAGCGCCGAGAAATGCACACAGCGATTGATCGCCAACGCCGCAACCCCGTTGGCCCGGGTTTTCTCCGCCAGCAACCCAAGCCCCGCCTGAAACGCCAACTGTGAAAAACCACCCCCGGCGTCTACCCGCACGATCGACGGCGCCTGGTCGATCACCTGCGGCACGGCATCGGCCGAGACCTTGCCGGCCCGCAGGGAATTCACGCAGCCCAGAATCCGATACAAACCGTGGGAGGCACAGCCATCGCGCTCGCCGGCGATCACCGTCGCCGCCACCGCTTGTGCGTGGGCCAGATTAAAACCGTTGTGCAACAGGATCGATTCGGCCAACTCGCGGGCTTCGATCAGGGTCAGTCGGATCATGCTCATCTCCTTGGACAGACCGGTCAGGGTGGGCCACTCCAAGGCTCACGGCTTGATCGCTTTAGGTCGGGTTGATGACGAATTCGGCATATCGTTGAAACGGTCGACGTTATTGTGTGGCCGCACCACTCGTCGGCAGACGCAACGCGATCAATTGACATCGATGGGGGGCTGCGCAATTATTATTACATCGCATACGATACAAACGTATGCGACACATAAATCACATCTTTTGAAACGTTGAGGATCCACCCCATGAGCAAGATCGAAAAAGTACTGGCCACCGGCAAGACTCACACCACCGTTAGCGCCGCTGGCAACACTTCGCGTGGCCATAGCGGCAGCCTCGACATCCAGCTCTCGTCGCCTGGAAACGCGAAACTGGCGCACGAGTTCAAAACCATTGCACCGCATCCAACCGCCGAGCAGCTGTTCGCCGGCGCATGGTCGGCCTGCTACACCGCCGCCGTCGGGCTGGTGGCCAATGAAATGAACGTGGTGCTACCGTCTGATCTGTCCGTCGACATCGAAGTCGATCTGGGTCAGACCGGTGCGGCGTACTTCCTCCAGGCTCGGTTGACTCTGCGCGTACCAGGTCTGGCGCATGACATCGCGACGACGCTGGCGCATACCGCAGATCAAATTTGCCCGTACTCGAAAGCGACGCGGGGCAATATCGACGTGGCCTTGAATGTTCTTACGGCATGACGCACTGCGATTGGCCCTTTTTTTCCATGTATATATCGCATGCGCTTTAAGCGCATGCGAATCTGGAACCCCCTTCGTACTGTCGAACCGGCCACGTCGACAATCAGAGCTGTTCCGACACAATCGCATACGCGGTATATTTTGCCTTTACGAGCTTATGTTTGGCGGCATCGAAAGATCGCAGCCTTCGGCAGCTCCTACGGCCAACGAGGAAGCACATGAAACCCACCGACAAGACGGCTCCCGCCAGCCTGAAGCTCTCCGACTTCCTGTGTTTTGCGGTCTATTCCACGAACCTGGCCTTCGGCAAGGCCTACAAGCCGATACTCGAGCAGTTGGGGCTCACCTATACGCAATACATCACCATCGTTGCGTTATGGGAGGAAGACAATCAAACCGTGGGCAGCCTGGGCGAGAAGCTGTTTCTCGAATCGAACACACTCACACCTATCCTGAAGAAGCTGGAAGCGATGGGCTATCTACAGAGGCAGCGTGATCCCGAGGACGAGCGGCAGGTGCGGATCAGTCTGACGAAGAATGGTCGAGAGTTGCGTGAAGGCCGTCCCGAAATGGGCCTCTCCGACGCAACGGGCCTGACACCGGACGAGTTCACGCAGATGCAGAATGCGATCGTGAAGCTGCGCAACAATCTCATCAAATCGACGAAAGCCGGGGAATGAGTGACTACTGATCGTTTTTTAATCGGGGGTATTTTTCGGGCATGAAAAACCCAACCTTTTCAGATTGGACTAGTCATTGAATCATAGGGTCGGGACGGTGTGATTCGAACACTCGCCCCTAGGTCCTCTTCTTCTTTTTCACCCCAATTCGTTTTGCCGGATCAGCTTCTTGTCAATCTTCCCGACGCTGGTTTTAGGAATCTCGGCGACGAATTTGAACTGCTTGGGGATCGCCCATTTGTTGATGCGCCCACGCTCGACAAACCCTTGCAGGTGCGCCTCCAGGATCTTGCTGTCTAGATACTGCCCAGGCTCGCACACCACCAGCGCCATCGGCCGTTCGCCCCATTGCTCATCGGCAATGCCCACGACCGCGACTGACTTCACCGCCGCGTGTTCGCTGATCAGGCTTTCCAGTTCCAGAGAGCTGATCCACTCCCCGCCCGTCTTGATCACATCCTTGATTCGATCTTTGATTTCCACCCAGCCCAAGGCGTCGATGGAGGCCAGATCGCCGGTGTGCATCCAGCCGTTGTGCCACAGCTCGGCGCCCTTTTCGGGCTCCTTCAAATAGCCTTGGGTCAGCCAGGGTGCGCGCACTACGATCTCGCCCAGAGACTCGCCATCGTGGGCAACGTCATTGCCATTGGCATCGATGATTTTCAGGTCGACCATCGGCACCGGCGTGCCAGTCTTGATGCGGGAGGCCAGTTGGGCCTGCATGGGCAGCTCGAGGTCTTTATCTCGCAGGTAGGTCAGGCACAGCAATGGGCAGGTTTCCGACATGCCATAACCGCTGTGCACCTCAATACCTTTGGCACTCGCTTCGCTGGCAATTCCCAGCGGCAGTGCGCTGCCACCCAGAAGCATTTTCCAGCCATCGAAACGGGTCTGGGCTGCTTCTTCACAGCTCAGGATCATTTGTAAAATGGTCGGCACACAGTGGGAAAAAGTGACCTTTTCCTCACGATACAACCTGACCAGGCTGTTGGGTTCGTAGCGGCCGGGGTACACCTGCTTGAGCCCCATCAGGGTGGCGACATAAGGCACACCCCAGGCATGCACGTGAAACATCGGGGTGATCGGCATATACACATCATCGGAACGCAGCAACGGCAGGCCTTGATAGACGCCCAACGTGCCCACGGCATTCAAGGTGTGCAGGACCAATTGGCGGTGGGTGAAATACACGCCTTTAGGGTCGCCCGTGGTGCCGGTGGTGTAGAACAGGGTCGCCACCGAGTTTTCGTCAAAGTCAGGAAAGTCATACTGGTCCGAAGCCCTGGACAGCAGGTTTTCATATTCCCCCAGCACCGGTAACGACGTGTCGGTTGCGGTGTCATCCGTGAGCTGCAGGTAACCTTTGACGGTGTTGAGCTGCCCCTGAATCTGTTCAATCAGCGGCAGGAAATCATCATGCACCAGCACCAGATCGTCCTCGGCATGGTTCATGGTGAAGAGCACCTGATCCGGCGAAAGACGAATGTTCACGGTGTGCAGCACCGCACCGATCATCGGTACGGCAAAGAAGCATTCCAGGTAGCGGTGGCTGTCCCAGTCGAGCATGGCCACGGTATCGCCGGCCTTGACGCCGGCAGCGGTCAAGGCGTTGGCCAGCCTGCGGATCCGCTGGTTGAGGGTTTGATAGCTGTAGCGCAATTTGTCGGCGTAGACGATTTCCCGTCCCGGTTCGTAGCGCACGCCGGACAGCAACAATTGCTTGACCAGCAAGGGATAGGCATAGGCGCCATCGGCGGGCGGAATTATTTTTGTCGCCATCATGGTTGGGGTTCCTTGTCCTTTCGATCAGAAGTGCGCGGGTTCCAGCTCGTAGAGGCATTCGCTGCCGGCCTTGACCGACGCGCTCAACGAGTGGATGCGCGGCAGCAGGCGGGCGAAGTAGAAGCGCGCGGTACCCAGCTTGCTGGCGTAGAAATCATCCTCAGCCTGTTTGCCCATGGCCGCTTTGGCCATCAGTGCCCACATGTAGGCATAAGCGGTGTAGCCGAACACCTGCAGGTACTCGACCGAGGCCGCGCCTATTTCGTTGGGATTGCTGATAGCCCGATCCAGCAACCACGCGGTCAGTTCGTCGAGGGTGTCCACGGCGGCGTCCAGTGGTTTGCAGAACTCGCCGAGGTCGGCATCGGCGTTGGCGGTGAAATTGCGGATTTCGGAAGCGAACAAGCGATAAAGCGCCCCGCCGCTGGCGACGATCTTGCGCCCGGCCAGGTCCAGTGACTGGATGCCGTTGGTGCCTTCGTAGATCTGGGTGATGCGCACATCGCGCACCAGTTGCTCCTGGCCCCATTCGCGAATGTAGCCGTGGCCGCCGAAGATCTGCTGGCCATGCACGGTGGTTTCCAGGCCCATGTCGGTGAGGAACGCCTTGGCCACCGGGGTCAGCAGCGATACCAGCTCTTGGGCGCGGGTGCGGGTGGCCGCATCATCGCTGTACTTGGCGGTATCCAGTTGCAGCGCCACGTAGCTGGAGAACGCACGCCCGCCCTCGTTCAAGGCTTTCATGGTCAACAGCATGCGTCGTACATCCGGGTGCACGATGATCGGGTCGGCGGCCTTGTCCTTGTTCTGCGCGCCGGTCGGTGAACGGCTTTGCAGGCGGTCACGGGCGTATTCGACGGCGTTCTGGTACGAACGCTCACCCAACGCCAGACCCTGGATACCCACGCCCAAACGTTCGTAGTTCATCATGGTGAACATGGCCGCCAGGCCCTTGTTCGGCGCATCGACGATCCAGCCGGTCGCCCCGTCAAAGTTCATCACGCACGTAGCGGAGGCTTTGATGCCCATCTTGTGCTCGATAGAACCGCAGGACAGCGAGTTGAGCTCACCCAGCGAGCCATCGTCATTGACCAGCACCTTGGGCACCAGAAACAGCGAAATCCCCTTGGGACCGGCCGGTGCATCCGGCAACCGCGCCAGCACCAGATGAATGATGTTTTCGGTCAGGTCGTGCTCGCCGCCAGTGATGAAAATCTTGCTGCCGCTGATCTTGTAACTGCCGTCGGCCTGAGGTTCGGCGCGAGTGCGAATCAGGCCCAGGTCCGTGCCGGCATGCGCCTCGGTCAGGCACATCGAGCCGGTCCAGGTGCCGGCATACATGTTCGGCAGATAGCGTTCCTTGAGCTCTTCACTGGCGTGGGCATTGATCGACAGGCACGCACCGGCGGTCAGCATCGGGTACAGGCCGAACGACAGGCTCGCTGAGTTGACCATCTCTTCGACCTGAGCCGAAATGGCCTTGGGCATGCCCATGCCACCGAACTGCGGATCGCCACCCACCCCCACCCAACCGCCTTCGGCAAAGGCTTGGTAGGCCGCGGCAAAACCGTCCGGCGCCTGGACCGCGCCGTTGTTCCAGGTGCAGCCCTGCTCGTCGCTGCTGCGGTTCAGCGGCGCGACCACTTCGGCGCTGATCTTGCCGGCCTCTTCAAGGATCGCGGCGGCCGTTTCTTCATCAATCACCTCGGCCAGGCCAGGCAATCGGGCCCATAGGCGGGACACCTCGAAGACTTCGTTGAGCACGAAGCGCATGTCGCGCAAAGGAGCTTTGTAATCAGACATAGTTGGCTTACTCGGAAGTGGTCAGGGCATGCGACATGTCCTGACGTTGGGATGTACCGGTTTCACCGGTTTGCGCCACATCGGCTTGCGCAACCGGGTGGCGCAGCAAAAAGTACGACAGGGCTGGAATCAGGATCAGCGCGCCGAGCATGTTCCACAGGAACATGAAGGTCAGCAGGATGCCCATGTCGGCCTGGAACTTGATCGGTGACCAGCCCCAGCACACCACGCCCGCCGCCAGGGTGATGCCCACCAGGCCCACCACCCGACCGGTAAACGACACGGCGTTGCGGTAAGCCTGACTCAGCGGCAGGCCCTGGCGCTGGTAATGCAACTGCACGCTGAGCAGGTACAAGGCGTAGTCCACGCCGATGCCCACGCCCAATGCGATCACCGGCAGGGTCGCGACTTTCACGCCAATGCCCATGGCCACCATCAACGCTTCGCAAAGGATCGAAGTCAGCACCAGCGGCAACAACGCAACCAACGTGGCGCGCCAGCTGCGGAAGGTAATCAGGCAGAACAGCGTGACCGCCGCATAGACGTAAAGCAGCATGGTGCGATTGGCCTCGCGCACCACAATGTTGGTCGCCGCTTCAATCCCGGCCGACCCGGCCGCCAGCAGGAACTGGCGATCTGCGCTGTTGTTCTCCCGGGCGAACTTTTCGGCGATGCCCACCACGGCATCGAGGGTCTCGGCCTTGTGGTCCTTGAGGAAAGTGATCACCGGCATCAACGAGCAATCGGTGTTGAACAACTCCGGAGAGTTGACCGAGGCTTGTTGCGCGGCATAGTTCAGCACGTCCTGATTGCGCTGGATGCTGTTGAGCTTGGGGTTGCCTTCATAAGTACCGGCGGTGATTTGCCGCACCGCGTTGACCAACGACGCCGTGGCTTGTACGCCTGGAGACTGCTGCAGCTCCCAGGCCAGGCGGTCGGCCAGGACCAGCGTCTTGTAGTTCAAGCAGCCTTCCGGTGCGGTCTTGATCATCACCGCGAACAGGTCGCTGGACAGCGCGTAGTGGCTGGTGATGTAGGCGTTGTCACGGTTATAGCGAGAGTCGGCACGCAACTCCGGTGCGCCACTTTCCAGGTCGCCGATCTTCAACTGCAGGCTGACCATGAAGCCGCCGATGCCCATCAGCGCCGCAACCAGAACCGCTCCCGTGGCCCATTTGGCCGTGGTGAAGCGATCGAGCAAGTCCCACAGTTTGCCGAAGCCTTTGTGCCCGTCTGCACGGGTGTCGATTTTCAACGCACGCTCGGCCGCCTTGGTGCCGACGCCGACATAAGACAATGCCACCGGCATCAGCAACAGCGAAGTGAAGATCAGCACCGCCACACCGATGCTGGCGGTGATCGCCAGGTCGCGGATCACTGGAATATCGATCAGCATCAACACCGCGAACCCGACAGCATCGGCCAGCAGCGCGGTGACACCGGCAATGAACAGGCGGCGGAAGGTGTAGCGCGCGGCGATCAGTTTGTGGGTGCCACGGGCGATGTCTTGCATGATGCCGTTCATTTTCTGCGTCGCGTGAGACACCCCGATGGCGAAGATCAGGAACGGCACCAGCACCGAATACGGGTCGATGGCATAGCCCAGCCAGGCGACGATGCCCAGTTGCCAGACCACCGCGATCAGCGAGCAGCCGACCACCAGCAAGGTGCTGCGCACGCAACGGGTGTAGGCGTAAATAATGATCAGCGACGTGACGACGGCCAGGCCGAAGAACATCATCACCTGGATCAGGCCGTCGATCAGGTCACCCATCAATTTGGCGAAACCGATCACCCGGACTTTGTACTGGCCCTTGCCCTCCTCCCCGGCCTTGCGCGCAGCGCTGTCGCCGGCGAATTCGATCTTGTCGCGCAACTGCTCTTCAAGCATCTGCGAAAAGGCGTGGTAGTCGATGCGTTGACCGCTGGCCGTGGCTTTGTCCAGCAGCGGAACAATGAGCATGCTCGATTTGTAGTCGCTGGCCACCAGGCTGCCGACGATACCGGCGCGGGAAATATTCTGGCGCAACTGTTCTATTTCTTCCGGCTTGCCCTGGTAGGTATCGGGCATCACCGGGCCACCCTGGAAACCTTCCTCGGTGACTTCGGTCCAGCGCACCGCCGGGCTCCACAACGACTTCATCCAGGCGCGGTCGACGCCTTCGGTGACGAACAGCTGATCGTTGACCTGTTTGAGCACGTCAAGATAAGCAGGATCGAAAATATCGCCCTGGGTGTTCTCCACCACCACCCGTACCGAGTTGCCCAGACCGCGCAGCGACTGGCGGTTTTCCAGGAAATTCTGAATGTACGGCTGGCTCTGCGGAATCATCTTTTCGAAGCTGGGGCGCAGCTCCAGGCGCGTTGCGGCCATGTAGCCCAACACCACGGTGGCCAGCGCCATCAGCAGCATGAACAGCGGACGGTAGTTGAATACCAGCCGCTCCAGCAGGTTGCCGGAATGGCGGTCGAAATCCCGCAGTTCGCGGATCACCGGCATGGTTTCTTGTTTGATATTGCCCATGTCTGGGTACTCGCTCTAAGGGTTCGAGGGCTTATCGACGGACAGCGTCCGTGCACCACGGCTGCCAACCACCACCAGTGCACCGTCGGCTGACTGAGTGGCGCCGGTCACCGGTGTCGGTGCCTGTTGCTGAACCAGATGCAATTGCGCGCCTGTGCCCTGGCTGACCAGCATCTGCCCGCCCTGGGTGAACAAGCGGTAGTTACCATGGCCATCGACCAGGCCGGCGGTGATGCTGACGCGCAGGCCAGTGTCCAGCAGGGTCCAGCTCAGACCGCCATCGGTGCTGCGCAGCACATTGCCGCGCAAGCCATAGACGAGCGCTTCCCCAGGCTTGCCGAGCACGCCGAAAAAACTGCCTTGATAGGGTGTCTGCACGGCGGCGAAGCGCTGTTGGGTGTCATCCCACTTGAGCAGCAGGCCTTGCTCCCCGGCGATGTACAGCGCATCGCCAGTGGAGGCGATGGCGTTGAGGTGAAAGCCCTGCGGGTTGTCGGTGCGGTCCTGGAACGGTGTCCAGCTCTGGCCGCCGTCTTCGGTGCGCAAGATCAGGTTGAACACCCCGACCACATAACCGAGGCGCTCGTTGGCGAACCAGACATCGAGCAACGGTTTGTCGGCGCCCTGCGCCATCAGGCGCTCACCTTCGGCGACCAGCAGTGGCCATTGTTCGTTACCCGGTTCTGCACTGGCCAACGCGCCGTAATGCTTGACCAGCAAGGCACCGATCTCACGACCGTCCAGTTGCTTGCGCCAGGTCGCACCGGCGTCGTTGCTGTGCAACACCACGCCGTCACCGCCCACCGCCCAGCCTTGGGTGGCGGAAGGAAAACTCACGGCATTGAGGTCGGCACTGACCGGCACCGCGGCCTGCTGCCAGTGTTTACCGACATCATCGGAATACAGAATGTGGCCACGCTGCCCGACAGCAACCAGACGCTCGCCGGCACGGGTCATGCCCGATAGCGGGCTGTTGACGGCCAAGGCGCTGACCCTGGCCGGCAGATCCAGCACGTCGACATAAGCGGACGCCTGGCTCAGGCCCTGCAACGTTACAAGCAAGGCGCCGAGCGCCAACTGCAGATAATTCTTGTACGAACACATACCGCGTCCTCTTCGGAAAACCGCGTCGGGACACACGTCCGTGTGCCTGACGTTCCAACCTGGCGCCCGAAACGATCGGCATGCACCGACCGTCGTGCGGTCCCCTGCCTGGCAGGCGGTGGACCGCACGGACGCTTTGTCACGGTTTGTTTAGCGAATCCCGTTACCGGCCAGGGACTCAGGCGACCACTGCGCCTTGGAAAGCGGATCGATGTACTTGATGCCGCCGTAAGGGCCGACCACACCGTTGATGTTGTAGGAGCCACCCACCAGGTCATAGATCATGAAAGGCGTGGAGTCCGGGATCTGCTTGTCGTAGCTCTGGCTGAGGAATGCGAAGGAACCACGGTACAGCTGACCACGGGCGTCATATTGGTCAGAGGCCAGAGCGGTCCAGCTGTCTTCATCGAGGTAGAAGCGACGCTTCTGATAGATGTGCCGGGCGCCGGACTTGAGGTTGCCCTCCACCACCCAGACCCGGTGTTTTTCCCAACGCACGTAATCCGGTGCCAGGTGATTGGCGGTGGTCAGCGATTTGGGGTCCTGGGCGTAGGTCAGCTTGTAGGTGTTGTAAGGGACGATCATTTCCTGCTTGCCCACCAGCTTCCAGTCGTAGCGGTCCAGTGCACCGTTGAACACGAAAACATCGTCGTAAGTACCGGCGCCAGCGGTGCCAGGGTTAGGCGTGTCGTAAGCCAGGTTCGGTGCCAGTTTGACCCGACGCTGGCCCGGCAAGTATTGCCAGGCGCGGCGCGGTTGCTGCAGCGGGTTGGCGGCGTCCTTGAGCATCACCGCTTCACCGGCCCGGCGCGCAGGGCCGGTGTAAGACAGCTTCATCTGGTAGTACACGTCGGCGCTGCTGATCGGCTGCGAAAGGTTTTCGTAGATCGGATAGGAAATGAACGCCAGTCCGGTGGTCGCCAGGCTCGGCACGCCAGCGGAGTCGACGTTCCAGGAGTCGTACTTGGAGTTGATGTTGACGCCCTGGTAACGCAACAGGAAGTTCCACATCGCCTCGTTGCCCGACTGCGGAATCGGGAACGGCACACCGGGCAGCACGTTATCGATCGCCAGGCCGCCTTCCAGGGACTTGGCGCCGGTGGCGTTTTTCACGCCATTGTCCAGCACTGCCTTGGGCAACGAGACGGTGCGGTGGGTCGGGTAGACATTGACGTGGAAGCTTGGGAAACGCTTGGCCAATTCCACCGTGGTTGCACTGAGCAAGCCCTTGTACTGATCGACGTTCTTGCCGTCGATGACCAGCAACGGCTTTTCGTTGACGAAAGGATCCGGACGCATGCTGTCACCGGACTTGAAACTGGCCGGCGGCGTGGTCAGGCCACCGTCATAGGCGGGAATGGAACCGTCGGCATTTGCAGCCTTTTCGGCCCCGACCAGGGTCAGGCTGCTGCCCAATCTGGCAGCGTCCTGGGTTGAAACAGCGGCCTGTGCCTGGGCGGCAAGGACCAAGGCCAGCGAAGCGGCCAACACGGTTTTTGCGTAGTTCATCTTGTTATTCTCCTGCTTGCGTTGAGCAAATCAGTGGTGCATCAAAAAGTGGTTTTCATCGTCAGGTAAACGGCGCCACGGTCCTCAGTCGTGGCACCACCACCGGAGAAGGCCGAGTAGCCGCCGCCGTAACACGCGTAGTTTTCATTGCCGCTAAAGGCATTGGGGGTGGAACCGTCGCCGCTGCCGGCATTGGCCGCGCCGCTGCTCAGACCGCTGGTGTCGCACTTGTCGGTCTTGCCGAAGGAGTCCACGTACTTCAGGTCGATGAAGTATTTGTTGTACACAACAGCCCCTACGCCCACGGCATAGTTGCCGGTGTCTTTGGCACCGCCACCGGACACCGGTGACACGCCATCGAGACCGATGTTGATGGACATCGGTGCGTTGAGGTCGACACCGGGAAACACCTGGTACCAGGTCGGTGTGAAGTTGACCGCGATGCCCCAGTTGTCCCGGGTCGGCTGGTCGATGCCGCGATAGGTATCCTTACCCTTGTAGAGCGCCTCGTTCTTGCTATCGAGCTTGAGCAAGTTGCTGTAGTACAACTCGGCGAGCAGGCTGGCCGAATCGAACACCGGGGTTTTCGGGAAGGTCATCAGACCGTTGAGCGTCCAGTGCAAGGTGTCACCGGTGGCGGCCATGCTGTCGCCCTTCTGCGGGGTGTCATAAACCACACCGGTGGCCGCCGTACGCCCCGGCAACAGGCCAAGGCCCGCGCCCAGACCGAGTGGGCTGTTAGTGCTGACAATCGCCGGAATACTGGCCAACGGCATGTTGTGACGAATGTTCAGGTCCGACCCGACGCTGATCCCGCCAACGTCCTTGGACAGGCTCAGGCCAACGATCTTGATGTTGTCGGCATAGGCCATTTGATAGGTGGCGGTGCTCAGCGAGTTGAGCGTGTTGATCACCGCAGGCACTTGCCCTGCCGGCCGGGTGCCGTTGGGGTTGGCCGAACTCAGGCCTCTGGCATCCAGCCAGGCTTGCGGCAGGATTTCCGAGGTTTCGCGGTAGTAAACGCCGAGGGTGCCATCCAGCCAGGCCGGCGACCATTTGGCCATCACGCCCCAGTCTCCGCGCTTGTCTGGCGTCAGGTCGTGACCGCGACGCACATTGGTCAGCCCGTTGCAGGGCGCCAGACCACAACCCAGCGGACTGCCCGGCACCACGCCATTGGTGTTGCCCAGCAGGAACGATTGCGCACCGAAGCCGACCAGATCGGAACCGCCATAGTAAGTACCGGCTTCAGGCAGGCGGGCGGCATCCCAATCCAGGAAATACTGGGCTCCTACGGTCAACTCGGGATTGACGGTGAACGACATCGACAACTGGTTACGCGGAACGAACAGTTCCTTGGCTTCGGTCCCCGGCGAGGCGGCCAGTTTGGCCAGGTCCAGGCCGGACTGGCCATAACTGATCGAGTGCACCGGGTTGAGGATGGTTTCTCCCCAAAACACGTTGTGCTGGCCGGCCTTGGCGCTCAACAGCGACTCCTCGCCCACTTCGGTGCTGTAGAACACGAAGGCATCGAGAATTTCGCCGGATGGACCGGTGTAGTAACGCTGGGCGTAGTTGCTCAGGTGCGGGCTGCCATTGCCGACATTGTCGCCGGTGACCCCGGCCAGGCGTGGATCGTTGGCGACCAGACCCGACCTTGCGTCATTGCCGTTGACGAACGGATTGGAATTGGAACCGGTGTTCTCGTAGGCCTTGTCGTACCAACTAGCGGCGCTGACGCGAAAGCCCATGTGGTTTTTGTAGACCACATCCATTTCGGTCAACAGGTCGATGCGGTTGGTGATGTTGGTTCCGGCCTTGCGGAAGTTGTAATCGCCATCGTTGTTGTTCGGTGTCGCCAACATCCGCTTGTCGGCGCTTTCGGTGCGCACGCCGTAGTTGTACTTCACGGTGTTATCAACACGCACGGTCCAGTCCGGATTACCTGTCTCGAATTCGACCGCCTGCGCGACCGGCATGGCTGCGACCAGAATGGCCGAGGCCAACAAGGTGTATCGCGAGGGTGCGAAGTCGTGACTCTTATTGTTGTGCATTGCGTTGTCTCTCCGCCTTTTTGTATTTGTTTTAAGCGCAGCCGCCCTCGCGCAACCCTTTCACGGGCTTACGTTTTTCAGGAATGAGGGCAAATACCGGATGGCTGGGGCCAACCGGCGCCTGAACTAGCGGTCCAGCTCCAGGATGAGTGCTTCGGCTTGCGGCCAGTGGCCAAACCCTGCTGCCGGATTGAGATGACCCACCTCGCCCAGGTTGAGCAGTTCACTGCCCCAGCTGTGCGCCAGGCGAGTGGCGGCATCCAGGCTGGCAAGGTGGTCGTTGGTACTGACGGCCACCAGACTGCGGAACGGCAGTGGCTCTTTGGGTAGAGGATTCCAACCCTGGGTACGCAGGGTTTCGGCGGATGGGTAGCCTTGCGGCCATTGAGCATCGAGGTCCGGAGGCGTGGCCAGCAGCGCGCCCTTGATCGGCCGACTGTGCTGCGCTGCCCAATGTGCGACCATCAGCACACCGGCGCTGTGAGCGACCAGGATCACCGGCCCGTCGATCTGCTCCAGTGCGTGCTGGATCGCTTCGACCCGCTTGGCGCAATCGAGCTTGTCGGTTTCCAGGGGCGGCACACTGCGTACCTTGCAGAGTCTTGCCTCAAGCAGCGTTTGCCAATGCTCGGCAACGTGCTCGCGCAGACCCGGTACGATCAGAACGGTTGCGGCAGTTTGCAGTTTGTCCACTTCAACACCTTCGCTTTCTCGATGACTCGACTGGCTCTATACGCCAGGGGCTTTTTGTAGGACTGACATTAAAGAGCCCCCACCCCAGGTGCTTTTCATTGGACGTCAGGCACTTTTCTTTTCATGACAGATTTGCCGAGGCTGGCGTGCCCCGACCACTGGTCGAAAAAGCCCGCAGCTTCGCTGTGGGTCACTGTAATCAATGGGTGAGCGTCGTTTGCTCGACAACCACGCAGGGGCTTCTGGACAGAATCGGGCGAGTCACCTCGACAACGTCACAACTGTTCAATTGCTGATGTGCTGGATATAGTCGCCACGCTCATCCGAATCGCAACCGGCCCAGGAAAGAACTTCGCATGCCCAAGCTTGTTCGCGCCGCTGTCTTGACCAACTACCTGGAGGTCACCCAATACCTGGGGTTCAACCCGCGTGATGTACTGGCCGGCGTCGGCTTGAGCAAAGCGCTGCTGCAAGCGCCCGAGCACCGCATTCCCATTGATGCCGCCGTACGCCTGCTGGAAGATTCGGCCGCCGCCAGTGGCTGCCAGAGCTTCGGCCTGAGCATGGCCGAGTCGCGTCAGCTGTCGGACTTCGGCGTGGTCAGCCTGCTGCTCAGCCACCAGCGAACGCTGCGAGACGCCTTGCAGGTGGTGGTGCATTACCGTCATCTGATGAACGATTCATTGGCCATCTTCATTGAAGAGGCCGGCAAGATGGTGATCATTCGCGAAGAGGTGGTCACCGAATCGCCAATGCCCAGCCGGCAAGCCACTGAGCTGGCCATCGGTGTGATGTTCCGTCTGTGCGCCGCGCTGCTCGGCACCCACTGGCACCCTTACAGCGTCAACTTCACGCACCAGCCTCCCGACAACCTGCAACTGCATCGGCGCCTGTTCGGTTGCAAGCTGGAGTTCGGCAGCGAGTTCAACGGCATCGTCTGCTCCGACGCCAGCCTCGACGTGACCAACCCCAATGCCGACCCGGCCATGGCTCGTTACGCCCAGAGCTACCTCGACTCGCTGCTCAGCCACGAAGGTCCTTCGATGCTGTTCGAGGTGCGCAAAGCCATCTACCTGCTGCTGCCGATGGGGCGCGCCACCATCGAGCAGATCGCCCAGACCCAGGGCATGAACGTACGCACCCTGCAACGTCGCCTGAAAGACGATGGCTGCGCCTTCAACGACCTGATCAACGACGTGCGCCGCGACCTGGTGTTGCGCTACCTGGAAAATCCGAATTACTCGTTGGGACGCATTGCCGACATGCTCGGCTACTCCATGGCGAGTTCCTTCACACGCTGGTTCATCACCCAGTTCGGCATGCCGCCCGCCGCATGGCGCAGCGCGCAAAAGCACCCCGCCAAAGCACCGTCGGACCTGAGCCCCCTGCCCGGCTCCAGCGAACCCTGAAGCGGACGCAAAACAGGCAAAAAAAAACGGCGACTGCTGGCACAGTCGCCGCAAAAGAACCGGTGCTTATGACACACCGGCCGAGGAGTCCTGTGGCGAGGGAGCTTGCTCCCGCTGGGGTGCGAAGCAGCCCCCAAAACGGGTCGCCGCGTACTTTCTGAAAAAGTTGCAGTGGCCTTGGAAAGGGGGCGCTTCGCACCCCAACGGGAGCAAGCTCCCTCGCCACTGTTTTGTGTGCCTACATTCCCCAGCGCAGCAACAGCAGCACCAGCACGACCAGGAACACCGTTTCCCCCAGCATCAGCAGGATCGGCTTGATGCCCACCGCCGCCAGCTCCTTGAGCTGGGTTTTCATGCCCAGGGCGCTGATGGAAACCACCAGGCACCAGCGCGACAAGTCATTGACCGATCCCTGCACCACCGGGGCTATCCAGCCGGTGCTGTTGATACAGGCCAGAATCAGAAAGCCGACGGCGAACCAAGGCAGCAGCGGCGGTCGTTTGCCGGTCGGGTCGGCGCCTTGCATGCGGGTAATCATCGCGGCGCAGACGATCACCGGCAGCAGCATGGCAACCCGCATCAGCTTGATCACCGTGGCCGTATCGCCGGTCTCGGTCGACATGCTGTAACCGGCACCGACCACCTGGGCGACATCGTGAATGGTCGCCCCCAGGAACACGCCCGCCACTTGCGGCGACAACGACAGCCAGTTGGCAATCATCGGGTACACAATCATCGCCAGGGTCGACAGCGCCGACACCCCGATCACCGTGAATAACGTTGCGCGTTCTTTCTGCGGATGGTTCGGCAATGCCGCCGCCAGCGCCAACGCCGCCGACGCACCACAAATCGCAGTGGCCCCGCCAGTAAGCATGCCGAACAAGCGTTGAAACCCCAGCGCTTTGGCCGCAATCACCGAGACGCCGATCGTCACCACCACTACAATCACCACCAATGCCACAGGCTTCCAGCCCAGCGCGGCAATCTGTTCGAGGGTGATGCGCATGCCCAGCAACGCCACGCCAATGCGCAACACCGTGCGTGCCGTGAACTCGATGCCCGCCTTGCAGGCGCCGTCACCGGCCAGAAAATTCAGCGCCATGCCCAGCAATAACGCGAACAGCATCACCGGCGCGCCATAATGCTCGGACAAAAAGGACGCAGCCGCCGCTACGATCAGGCTGACGACAAAACCCGGCGCCAGTTCGCGCGTTCGGCTATGGATACGGGTAAGAGCGAGAGCGCTCATGGCACGGACTCCTGGGGAACGATGACGATGAATGCCTGACCGTCGATGATCTCGACGGGGTAGTTGGCGACTTTGAGCTGGGTTGAATTGAGCAAGTAACCGCTGCGCAGATCGAAGCGCAGGCCATGGGCGCAACACTGAATCACCCGCCCCTCAAGACGCCCGCCACACAGCGAGGCGCCCTGGTGCGGGCAACTGTCGTCGATGGCGAACAAGTCACCTTCGACGTTGAATAACGCCAGGCTTTTGCCATCGAATTCGAACAGCGCACGACCGCCTGCCGGCGGGAGTTTTGCGGCAGGCACGGGAATACGAAGACTCATGCCGGTTGCCGCTTGCGAGTACTTTCAACCAAGGCTTCGCACATGGCCTCCAGCAGCACCTCGACAGGCTGTGCGCCCACCAATGTCAGGCGTCCGTCGAACTGAAAATTGGGTACGCCGCTGGCCGCTCCCGCCTCGTTGCCGACGTAAGGATCGCCGTCACCTTGCAGGAAAGACGCCATCGCCGCAGCGTTGAAGCCACACGAGCGGGCAATGAGCAGCAAGGTGTCCGGGCAGCCAAGATTTTCGCCAAACTGGAAGTAAGCCGCGAACAAACGCTCCAGCAACACATCGCATTGGGTGCTATTGCCCAGCGCCCTCGCCCGCTCCAGCAAGCGATGGGCATCGGCGGTATTGGGCATGTTGGGAATTCGGCTCAGATCGATGGGCACGCCCACCGCCATCGCCGCCTGCTGCACCTGGGCCTGGCGCATCGCTACCGCTTCGCGGCTGCCCAGACGCTTGAGGTAAAAATCGGCGAAGGGTTCACCCTGTGCCGGCAGCTGCGGCAGCAATTGCACCCCGTGCCACACCGTAGTGATCTCCACCTCGGGTTGCTGCACACGCAACAGGTCTTGCGCGCGCTCCAGTTGACGCTTGCCGATCAGGCACCACGGGCAGATGAAATCGAAAAACACATCAATACGTAAACGACCACTCACAACTTCACCTCTAACGCCGCTTTGCCAATCGAATCGAGAACTTGCTCGCCCTTGAGCCGGGCAATGTCTTTGCGGTAGTGACACTTGGCATAAAAGAACACCGCCGCTGCCGCGATGCTGACCAGGGGCACCAGCTGAAAAGCAGCCTGCAAGCCGATAAGGTCGGACACCCTGCCGGTGATGAACGGCCCAGGCGCCAGCCCCAGCATATTGTTGGCCAAGGTCAGCGTGGCGAAGGCCGTGCCATGCACCGAGTAATGGGTCAGGTTGGCAACCATGGCTCCGCAAGGGCCGGTCGTGCCGGCGGCAATCAACATGCCCAGGCAGATCAGCACCAATTGCCCAGGCCCCGCCGGCAGAGCGAACGCCGCCGACAGCAGCAGGCAACTGCCCAGGCAATAAGCGATGGCCAAAGCGACTTTGCGCTCCGGCGAATGGCGGCACAGACGATCACTGAGCATGCCGCACAGGATCATCCCCGCGCCGCTGCACAGCACGATGATCGCCGCGAGGCCACCAGCCTTGTCGGTGGCCATGTCGTAATAACGATTGAGGTAACTGGGCATCCACACAATCACGGTGCCGCCGACGAACAGTTGCAAGCCACTGCCGATGTAGGCCGCGATCACCGAGCGGCTGGAAAACAGCGTACGCAACGGACGCTTGACCGCGGCAGCCGTCTTGTTCGCCGCCTGAGCGGCACGTTGCGGCGCAATGCGTGCTTCCTTGACGATGACCGGGTAAAGCACCGCCAGCAGCAGACCGAACAACGCCATGCCGGCAAACGACCAGCGCCAGCCAAGCTTGGCGGCGATGGCACCGCCCAGCGCCATCCCTAACACCGAACCGAACATGCCACCCGCCATGAACGCACTGGCAAGCGTTGCACGCATGTGTTTTGGGAACACCGAGATCACCACGGCGATGCCGACGCTGCCATACGCCGCTTCGCCGACGCCAACCATGAACCGTGCAATGAACATCTGCTGATAGTCCTGCGCCAATGCGCAGCCCAGCGTCGCCAGGCTCCACAGCAAAGCCATCAGCGCCAGGCTTTTTACCCGGCCGAAGCGATCCGCTAGCAAAGACAGGGGAATGGTCAGCAGCCCCACCATCAGGGCGACAATGCCACTGAGCAGGCCGAGCTGGCCGTCGCTCAGGGCCCATTCGCCCTTGAGCATCGGGAACACCGCGTTCAGCACCTGACGCGACATGTAATCGGAAATCAACAAACCGAACGTCAGCGCAAAGACAATCCAGGCGTACTTGCGCGCAACGCCGACGCCACTGCAGTCATCATCGTCTGCGGCGATTGGGTGAAAGGCCATGCAGCCTCCTCAAAGCTTCGTTTTATTGTTGTTATCAAGCGTGTTGCAGTGCAGCGAGCGGGAGGCCATTGCCCCCCGCTGCGTCTGCCGATCAGCCGCGTTGCGGCACACCTTTCTGCCCGGCCTTGCGGTTGGGGGCCATGCCATTGGCCAACAGGGTTTCTTCGATGCTTTGGTACTGCACACCGATGCGGTAGATCTCACGGGCTTCTTTACCCGTGGCGATTTCGCGACCCAGTTCATGGGCGATGCGTACGGTTTGCTTGATCTGCGCAACTGAGCCGAAACGATCGCCCTTGTGATCAATGATAGTGTCTTCATTGCCCACACGCGGGTGCATACCCATGGCCATCGCCATGGTGTTGAACGGCATGACGTTTTTGAGCAGCGACTCGGAGGTCAGGGTGCAACCGTCTGGCGCGCGGTGGATGAAGTTGAAGAAGTTGAACGGATTGGGGCCATCGAAACCGCCGCCGATACCGATCCAGGTCAGGTTCAACGGGCCCTTGTAGACACCCTTGCGCACCAGACGCTCAAGGGTTTCCATGGCATGCATGCCGGTCAGCTGGAAATGCGGCTGGATGCCGTTGTCCATCAGACGCTTGAGGTGCTCGGCGACCCAGGCCGGGCCGGCCGGCACGGTCATTTCGCTGTACGCCGCCTGATAGGCAGGATTGGCCAGGGACGTGCCTTCCAGGTATTGCGGATACAGCAGCTCCATGATGTTCATCTGGGTGGTATTGATGGCCACCGTGACCTGATCCGGTTTTGGCGTCAGCTCGGCCAGCATGTGCCGGGTATCGTCAGACAGCCACTTGGCGGCTTCGCCATCGCTTTCGGGGGCGAAGGAAATCGAGCCGCCGACCTGGATGATCATGTCCGGCACGGCTTCACGCACACCGGCGATCAATTCGTTGAACTTGGACAGACGCTTGGAACCCTTGCCATCCAATTCACGCACGTGCAGGTGCAATACCGTTGCACCCGCCTCATAACACTCAACCGCCTTCTGCACCTGCTCGTCCATGGTCAGCGGGATGTCTTCGGGGAAGTCTTCCGGCATCCACTCGGGGCCATACGGGGCCACGGTGATCACCACCTTTTCCATGTTTTCCGGGTGCAGGGAATCGTCGAAGAATTGCATGAGTTACTCCTGTTCTTATGATTGTCCCGCCCACCCGGGATCGTGCCGGGCAGGCGTGTTTACGAGTGCGAATGCAGTGGCGGTCGATCAGTAAGTCTTGTCGCCGATGATGCCGGCGCGTTCCATCTTGCGATGGCACGGCGGGTAATCCATGACGGCGTAGTGCTGGGTGCTGCGGTTGTCCCAGATGGCGATGCTGTTGGGTTTCCAGCGCCAGCGCACCTGATACTCGGGGATGTAGGCCTGGCTGATCAGGTAGCGCAGCAACTCGCTTGCACCCGGGTTGGCATCCTGGCCGAAGCGCACCCGCTCGGGGGTGTGGTAGTTGCTCAAGTGCGTGGTGAAGGCGTTGACGAACAGCACCTTTTCCCCGGTTTCGGGATGGGTACGCACCACCGGGTGCTCGGCATCCGGGTACATCGCCTTGAGCGCCAGACGCTTTTCGATCGGCATGGCGGCACCGAAACTCGCTTCGATGCTATGGCGCGCGCGCAGGTCGGCGATCTTCACCTTCACGTCTTCGGGCAAGCGCGCATAGGCCTCGACCATGTTGGCCCACATGGTGTCGCCGCCCACCGGAGGGCACTCCACGCAACGCAGCACACAGCCCATCGGCGGTGCCTCGCGCCAGGTCGCGTCGGTGTGCCAGGCGTTTTCGTAGCGATCCATCGGCTGGTCCGGGTTCTTATAGATACGCACCAGCCCGGGATGGTCGGGATCACTGCCGGCCACCGGATGATCCTCCAGTTCGCCAAAGCGTCGGGCGAAGGCCACGTGCTCCTCGCGTGTGATGTCCTGATCACGCAGGAACACCACCCTATGCTTGAGCAACTGAGCACGAATCTCGGCAAAAAGACCGTCGTCATGGACTGCATCGGCGAGGTTGACGCCCACCAGTTCCGCGCCAATGTTGCAGGTCAATTGTTCGACTTTCATGGCAGACGACTCCCTTAAATGACGAAAATCGATGAGCCCGTGGTTTTGCGTGATTCCAGGTCGCGATGGGCCTGCACGGCATCCTGCAAAGCATAGTGCTGGTTGATCTCGATCTTGATTCGGCCGCTGCCGACATGATCGAACAATTCGCCCGCCAACGCGGCTTTTTCCGCCGGGTCGGCGATGTAATCGGCCAGGGCCGGACGGGTCAGGAACAGCGAGCCTTTCATCGCCAGCAATACCGGATCGAAAGCCGGGATCGGGCCGGATGCCGTGCCGACGCACACCATCAAACCGCGACGCTTGAGCGAGTCCAGCGAGCCCATGAAGGTGTTCTTGCCAACACTGTCGAACACCACGTTGACTCCCACGCCGTCCGTCAGCTCTCGAACGCGCTGGGCGACGTCTTCATGGCTGTAATTGATGACATGCTCGCAGCCGTGGGCCCGGGCGATTTCACCCTTCGCCTCGGTGGACACGGTGCCAATGACGTTCAGGCCGAGCAGCTTGGCCCATTGCGAAACGATCAGGCCCACACCACCGGCAGCGGCGTGCAACAGAATGCTGTCGCCGGGCTTGAAGTCGTAGATGCGTCGCATCAGGTACGAGGACGTCAGGCCGCGCATGGTCATGGCTGCGGCAGTCTCGAAACTGATGGTTTCCGGCAATTTGATCAGCGGCGCGGCCGGGATCAGACGTTCGGTGCTGTAGGCGCCCAATGTATTGAGAAAACCGGTGTAGGTGACGCGATCACCGACTTGAACGTTGGTCACCCCTGCGCCGATGGCCTGGACCACACCGGACGCTTCAACCCCCATGCCATTGGGCATCGGGATCGGGTAAGTGCCGTTGCGAAAGTAGGTGTCGGCATAGTTCAGGCCTACCGCCACATGACGAAGACGAACCTGGCCTGGACCCGGATCGCCGACGTCGACCTCTTCATAACGAAGGACTTCGGGACCACCAGTTTCGTAAAAGCGTACGGCTTTGGCCATTTTTCTTATTCTCCAGTCTCAAGTTGGGCGTACTGCGTCGAATTGCGCTGATTGGACTGTAGGACGCCGTCTGCAGGGTCGCTTCTCATCAGACGACAATGGCTTTTCATTTCATGACAGAAGGGCATTGCATCAACAGCGGCCATGGATGACTTATCCAGTGCCTCTCGATACCCTGCGGGTACCTGATGGTGTTCCAGGTCAAACCACCTCCCTCCAGAAGAGCATGTAATGAAATCCCCTGCAGGTTTGCTGCTATCGGCTATCGAGCTGGACCGTGCCAGCACCATCCCCCTGTACCGCCAACTCTATTTGCAGATTCGCAAACAGATTCTCAGCGGAAAGATGCAAGGGGGCGTGCGCCTGCCGTCGACGCGGACCCTGAGCAAAGAATTGGCGCTGTCGCGGATCACCATTCTCAATGCCTTCGATCAGCTGATTGCCGAAGGTTTCCTGGCCTCGCGCACCGGAGCGGGCACCTATGTCGGCAATGAGTGGGAGAGCCGAGGGATTGCCGACGAAGAGCAGCAGCGCCAGCCACCGCGCCTGTCAGACCTGAGCCAGTCCATGCTGTCGTTGCGCAGCCGTCACTTTCGTGGGGTTTCCTATACCGATTGGGACCCCGCGACCCCTACCTCATTCCTGCCCAGCCACAGTACCTACGACGCGTTCCCGCTCGCGGTATGGCGGCGCTTGATGAACCGCCACCTGCTCAAGCCGACCAAAGCCATGCTTGGCTATGGCGAACTGCAAGGGTTACAGGCCTTGCGCGCGGCGATTGCCGAGTACGTTTTTGATGCCCGTGGCATCGATTGCAGTGCCGAGCAGGTGGTGATCGTTTCAGGGGCGCAGCAAGCCTTCAACCTGTTAGGCATGCTGTTGCTCAATCCGCAGGACAGCGTGTGGATGGAAGACCCGGGACACATCGCGGCGCGCATTGCATTGCAGGCCCAGGGGGCTCAAGTGGTCCCGTTGCGGATCGATGAACAGGGGATTGATATTCAGCAAGGCCTGGCCGAGTGCCCTGACGCCCGCCTGGTGTTTACCACGCCTTCTCGCCAGCATCCCTTGGGCGTGACCATGAGTTATGCGCGGCGCCAGGCACTCATAGACTGGGCCGCGCAGTATCAGAGCTGGATCATCGAGGACGATTGCGACAGTGAATTTCGCTACAGCGGCCGCCTCCTTCCCGCGCTCTACGCCATGGACCGGATGGCTCGAGTGATCTACGTCGGCACCTTCAGCAAAGTGCTCTTCCCCTCCCTGAGGCTGGGCTATGTGATATTGCCCCAAGCCCTGATCGAACCCTTCTGTACCCTGCGCGCGGTGATGGATCGCAGCCCGCCCACGCTGCTCCAGGCGACGACGGCGGACTTCATGCGCGAAGGCCACTTCCTCGGCCATATTCGCCGCATGCTTGCGCTGTACCAGGCCCGCCAGCAAGCACTGCTCGAGCAACTTCAGCGACAGCTGGGCGGCTTCTTCAATATCACTCCGGTGGACGCCGGCATGCACTTGATCGCCTGGCTGCCGCCCACCCTTGATGACGACGCCATCGCCAGGGAACTGGCCCAGCACAATATCCACACCTATGCCTTGAGCGACTATTGCCTTGAGCATGTCCTGCCACCGGCGCTGCTCATCGGTTTTGCCGGTACGCCTGAGAGCCAGGCGCAAGAGCGCGTCGAGGCGCTGGCCCGGGCCTTGAGCAAAATGGGGTACCTGCAGGCCACTTGAAGCAAGGCAAGTGGTCTTATGACTTAACTGATAATGGATCTATCGAGAGTTCCTGACTGGCGCGATAAAGGCTGCGCCGGTAGACCCGGCGTCTGACCAGGAACGACTCGAAATGAACAATAAGATCCAAGAGCGATTCAATGCCTTGCTCAGCCACAAGGCTGCCGAGGATGGAACACCTCCCCTGCTGACTGAAGCACTGGCCCGCCAACTGCTCGACCGCCTCGGGCAGGTGCGCTTGTTTGCGCATGCCTACCCCTTGCTGACCAACCTCACCCATGGCCGTGTCACGCCCGCCGACCTGCTGGATTTCGCCTATCGCCACGAGCAGCAGGGTCTGAGCCTGCATTTGCTCGACGGCGAAGAAAACAGCCTGAGCCAAATGACACCCGCGCAGCTGCAAGCGTTTGCCGACAAGGCCAATGCGCTCGCACTGGATGTGCACCTGGAAATCAGCAGCACGCTGAAAAAAGACGTCGATCAGGTGATCGCCATCGCCAAGGCGCTGGGGGTTCGCAACATCCGCGTTTACTCACGTTACGAGGGGACGCTGTCCCGGGTCATGGATGTGATCGAGTCAGACCTGCACTACCTCGCGCAGCAGGCCGATGAACACGATCTGTTCTTCGACTTCGAGCAGCATGAGGAACTCAAGAGCGCCGAGATCGCGCAACTGCTGAGCCGGCTGAACCACCCACGGCTGCACGCCTTGTTCGACTTCGGCAACATGATCAACGCCTGCGAACAGCCCCTGCCGGCGCTGCGGACTCTGGCACCGCACATACGCCAGACTCACCTCAAGGGTGTGCGCATCGTCCCCGAGCAACACGGATTCGGCCATTACGGCGTGCTGCAGGGCAGCGACGAAGACGACCTGCCAAGCGCCCGCATGTTGTTCGAACTGTTGATGCTCGGCGACTCAACCCCGCAAGTGATCGCCTTCATTCTCGAGCAGGAAAACCACTACATCGCCCCGGCGTTCCGCCAGACCTCTGAGGCTGCCGATCCCTTCATTGCGTACCGGGAAATGAGTGACACGCCACTCCCGGACGGCTATTCGCTCGAACGAATGCTCGCCGACGAACACCGCTGGGCGAACAACCAGATCGCCTATGTACGAGGCCTGTTGGCCGAGTTCCGAACCCTGGCCGAGTTGACCCTGGCCAACCGCGTTAATCCCTGAACCTGACGTTACTACCTGATTACGCCTGGAGAACAATAATGACAACTCGTGACAAGGCCAAATGGCTCAGATTCCTGATTCTCATCCTCGGTGGTGGCACCATCTACAAACTGGCGAACCTCAAGGACGCCTTCTACATCCCCATGCAAGAATTCATGGGCTTGAGCCACACTGAAATCGGCCTGCTGCTGAGCGCCAACGCCATCATCGCCACCGCACTGTTTGTCGTCGGCGGCATGCTCGCCGACCGCTACGATACGCGCAAAATGATTCCGATCGGCCTGATCGGTACCGGCGGCCTGGGGTTGTATCTGGCAACCTTTCCGCCGTTCAGCAATCTGCTGATCGTATTCAGCCTGCTGGCCGTCTGCGCCGATTGCTTCTTCTGGCCCTCGCTGCTCAAAGCCATCCGCAATCTGGGCGACGATCAGGAACAGGGTCGGTTATTTGGACTGTTGGAAGGTGGGCGTGGCGTCATTGATACCCTGGTCGCCTTTTCTGCACTGGGCGTTTTCGTCGCCATGGGCTCCGGTGAAACCGGTCTGAAATCGGCCATTCTCTTCTACTCGGTCATCGACATTCTGGCCGGAACCCTGACCTGGTTCCTGCTCAAGGGCGGCAGTGCGCAGTCGATTGCCAAGCCGAAGAACAGTCTGGCGAACCTCCTTGAGGCCATCAAGGTACCGGGTATCTGGCTGGTCAGCCTCAACGTGTTCATGGTTTACATCGTCTACTGTGGCCTGACCTATTTCATTCCCTACCTCAAGGAAATGTACGGGCTGCCCGTGGCACTGGTGGGCGCTTACGGCATCATCAATCAGTACTTCCTCAAGATCCTCGGCGGCCCTGCGGGAGGGTTCATTGCCGACAAGCAGTTCAAGAGCACCAGCCGCTATCTGAAATGGGCCTTCCTGGCCTTACTGCCGCTGATGGGCGTCATCCTGCTGATCCCGAAAAGCCCGGGCTTCATCTATGCGGGCATGGCTGCCACGCTGTCGTTCGCGCTGATTGTGTTTTCCATGCGCGGCGTGTTCTGGGCGCCCATGGGCGAAGTCGGCATCCCTGCGCACATCACCGGTTCAGCCTTCGGCATCGGCTGCCTGATCGGCTACGCACCGGGCATGTTCGCTTATGTCATCTACGGCGCAATCCTCGACCATTTCCCGGGTCAGCAAGGCTATAACTATGTCTTCAGTTTGATGAGTCTGTTGGCCATTGTCGGCTTCATGGTGTCCAGCGTGTTGTACAGGAGCGTGCGAAATAAATCGGTGGCAATGGATGGGATTGGGGCGGTGCAAAGCTGATCGGATCGCCTTCACCGGGCAGGCCAAGGCCTTTCGGTGAAGGCGCTCGATTCACGCCATCGCCCTGGACTTGAATTCCTTGAAGGTTGCGACTATCAGTGAGATTCAAACCTTCGAGGGCAATAACATGCCAACGACTGAAGAATCGATAATCGCAGCAGCACGGCTGCGCGCCGCCTACCGGGGAGAGAACGAGGCGCTGGCTGCGGCCTCAGCGCTCGAGGCACTGGCAGTGCTGAAAAAAACGCTCAAGGGAGACAAATACCAAGAGGCTCTGGAAAGGCTGTATATCGAGTATTCAACCTCTTGATCCACCTGTGCCGCACTTGGTTGCGGCACAGGTGCGTCGTTTCACCAGCGAAAACGCTGGTCAGTCTGCCTGCGGCCCGGCGTACTAAATAATCCGGGCTGCAGATGGAGCGACGAGTCTGAACTCTGACCGAACAGCCTGAACGATTCCGCTGATAACATCATTGACCAGTAATTTTCCCTTGTCTGCGCTGGAGCCCAGCGCAGACGAAAGCACGCCACTGGCGGGTACCCATTCGGTCCGCGTCGGATACATATCGTAAACAGGGAACTCGGCTGGGCCATGATCGGGAATCTGGTCCAGCGAAACCAGCTGCGGGTAATAGTGCAGCATCATCGATGTTTCGATGACCGCGGCATGTTCCAGCGCAATGCCTGGAAAACCGTCGGGGAAGATCTTGTCTAGCGTCTGCGGCTTCACGAACTCCCAGTGCTCGAGGCGCATGACCTCCAATCCGGTATTCGGCCCTGCATCCCGCATCGCCAGCTCAATGCCTTCGGTCACGAACCACTGATTCTCGTAGTGACCAATCACCAGAACCAGGCGCTTCACACCATGGCGATGAAACTCACGTACGGCATCTCGCACCATTGCAATCAGGGTCGTGCCATCGACACTGGTGGTTCCGCAAAAGTGCTGCCCTCCTCCACATTTTGGCTGGGATTTGTACCCGTAGGACAACGCCGGGGCTACGACGCCATCGATTTCCCGGGCCACATCTTCACTGATTGCGCTGGCCAGCAATGCATCGGTTCCCAAAGGCAAATGAGGTCCATGCTGTTCAGTCGCGCCGATGGGCAAAAAGACCACCGCACCTGATTGCACCCGGTGCTCATATTCGACCCAGCTGATGTTATCCATACGAACATTGTTCATGAGACTGTACTCCCGGTGTGATTTCGAAGGGCGAATGCCTCAGCGCTTGCCATCAGCGCCGAGACAATCGCGTATGGGCTTACGCTCGCGGCGGATACCACGACTCCGGTTCCGGATAATCCCAATCGGAAGGAAACGCATAGGTTTCAAATACCGTGGTGGTATCTGTCTCGGTGCCAAAGAAAGCGAAATGATTCACGCCCATCCAGGAACCGGATTGCACGCATTTGAAGCCGCGTCGTTGCAGTTCAGCGATACGATCCTCAAACGGAATGTTGTTGCAGTCATAGGCGACGTGCTGGATACCTTCGCCATGCTTGTCCAGGAAATCGGCGAAAATCGTCGGCCCCGAGACGGGTTCCATCAGCTCCCAGACCATGTTTCCGGATTGTGCGAAGCAGACTTTCAGCACAAAGTCGGCCGGTTCACCGTGGTAAGTCTGGTTTTGGGTATTTTCCGGGCTGAAGGTGTACACGCGCCATGGGCCTATCCCAAGTTTGAGCAAGCCATCCATGGTGCGCTTGTGATCACGCGTAACGATCGCAATCTCCACGACGTTGCCCAGGAACGCGTCGATTTCGGCTCCGGCGTTCAACGCTGCCAGTACATTGGTTTGTTCAAGATGAGACATTGGATTACCTCTTTAATGAATTAATCGTTGCACAACACTAACTTTTACTTAGCCAACACGGATGAGCGAACAACTTCTGCTCGTCGTGAGCGGTGCAACAAGTAGTAAATACCGCCTCCCACACCAAACCCCGCCAACCAGGACAAATCAATTCCACCCAATGCCATTGCAAGGGGGCCTTGTAGCGATTTAATGGTTCCCACCTGGAATAACCATGCCGCCAGCACGCCCGTTGCAAGTGCAAATACACCTCTCCAGTTCACGTCAGTGCATGTACTTTGCGAGTGATGGCAATAAAGCGACTTCAGATCGACCTGACCTCGGCGAATCAGGAAAAAATCGACCAGCGTGATGCCTGCCCAAGGGCTGATCCACACCACGAAAAAGACCATCAGGTTTTCAAAGGCATGCACAAACTCGCCTGATTGCAGGAACAAATAGAGTATGAATAGCGCCACCACTCCCGAGACCGTCGAAACAATCCAGCGTGGCACTCGCAAATCCAGCGACAGCGTTGCCAGTGCCGCCGAGTAAATGACCACGATGTTGGTTGCTACCGGGCCATGTAACAGCACTAGCAGTACCGGCAACGCCATCGTGCCGAAGACTGCAATGATGAGCTGCGCAGGGTCCGACCCTGCACCCGCGGAAGCGATTGCAGCGCCAAGAAAGGCCAGCCATACGGTGGGCAGGAACATGCCGAGAAATGTCGACCGGAACACCTGGCCATCAGACAGTTTGCTCTGGGTGAAGCGGGTGTAATCCGAGGCGTATACCAGCCATGAAATGCCCCACCCGATGCCTATCGCCGTCATGAGACTGCTCATGGCCGACAGTTTGCCGATGCCCTCGGTGGTCGAGGTTTGCCACTGGATATCCACATGGGTGAAGGCCAGCATGGTCATCACCACCATGATCAGCACAATCACTGGCATGGTGTAGCGCTCAAAGCACTTGATGGCATTAAAGCCCCAGGCCGCGATACCAACCTGGATAATCATGACGCCCAAGGCGATACCGTACTTGAGTTCCATGCCACCGCTGATGCCGACTTTTTCCAGGGCGGCCACCGCAAGGTCCAGGACTATCCATGTGTTGGTGGCCACCCACCCCATCGGCATCAGTACCTGCATGATGGTGGGAAGGTAGGCACCGCGCCGGCCAAACGCCAGCCGGGACAACACCATTTGGGGCACCGCCGTGCGGTGGCCCATGATGCAGATGGCACCGAACAACGCGGCGCCCAACAGATTGCCGACCACAATCACCAGCAGGGTTTCAATCAGGCTCAAGCCCAGCTGGATACCGATTGCACCCAACACCCAGTTGATCGGCGCCACATTCGCCCCAGCCCAGATCCAGAACTGGTCTAACGGCGTTGAAGTACGATGGCTATCGGGCACAGGTTCGATGCCCAGTGCATCATAATCGGCCTCGTTAATTAAGTTTTTTTCAGACTCGCGACGCGTTGACATTATTGTTTTCCTCGCTGACCGGCGACCACGTGAATCGCCCCGAGTCATTAAAGCGAGGTCTGTACTTTTACGTAATTGATAATAACTAAACCGCTCTTTAGAAAAATTGCCGCATTAAGTTTTACTCAATTGTGTAAATCACCAAAACATGGAACATCCATTCCAGCCTCGAAACAAAAGGTCTTTCAGCCCACTTCGACAAAGAAAATTTGCTCATTGAGTTTTATTTGACATCACTCAAATAAATGTCAATAGCCGAACCGTCGAGGGTCGTGGCCAACTTGCTTCATTACTGAGGTAATTCCACTTCAGGATTAACAGGAAGCATTACATGACCACCCTTCTTCATATTGATGCCAGCGCACGATCTGACCGCTCCCTGAGCCGTAAACTGTCCCAGGCATTTGTCGAGGCTTGGGTCGAGCACGATGACAAGACGCACGTCATCGCCCGCGACGTGGGGCACAACCCGCCTCCTTTCGTGACAGAAGCCTGGATTGCCGCGGTCTTTACACCCGAAGAGCACATGACGCCCGAAAAGCGCGAGGAGATCCGGCTCTCGGATGAGTTGATCGATGAAATCGATCGCGCCGACGTCATCGTTATCGGTACCCCGATGTACAACTACGGAATGCCAGCGTCCCTCAAGTCCTGGTTTGACAAAGTGATTCGTATCGGAAAGACCTTCACGTTTGATCTGGACCGCGGCGACTATCCCCTGGAACCCATCATGAGCGGCAAGAAGCTGGTCATTTTATCTTCCCGGGGCGAATTTGGATTTGGTCCCGGTGGTGTACGCGAATCCATGAACCATTTGGACACTCATATTCAGACCTGCGCGCACTATCTGGGCGTGAATGAAACCCATGTCATCGCCATCGACTACCAGGAGTTTGGCGACGCTCGCCATGAAGCTTCCATCGCGGATGCTTTCGATGCCGTTCCGGTTCTGGCCAGGCAAATGATTGAAGAACGACAAAGCCAGCTGTCCCCGGCTTGACTACTCCGTACCGCCGCCAAAAACGGGAGAAATCATGATCACTATGCTGCAAACAGCTGAGCAATTGAGGCAGGGCCTTACAACACCCGATGAGTTGATCGAATCCGCATTGGCGGCAGCCAAAAACTCGGAGCACGTGTTCATTTCCATACTTGAACAGCGCGCCATTAATGACGCTGAGGCGTCAACCCGGCGATGGCATCGAGGGGCTCAGTTGAGCGCTTTTGACGGTATCCCCTATGCGGTCAAGGACCTGCTGGATGTTGCCGGTAGTCGAACAACTGCCGGTTCCATTACTCGGGTCGACGCTCCAATAGCGGTCGAGGATGCGGCAGTCATCGCAGCACTCACGGCGCTGGGGATGATCCCGCTGGGTAAAACCAACCTTACTGAATTTGCTTATTCCGGTCTGGGCCTGAATCCTCATTTTGGAACGCCGACCTGTGACCTCGTGGTTGGCGAAAGACGCGTTCCTGGCGGCTCTTCTTCCGGCTCGGCCATTGCGGTTCAACAGGGTATCGTCAATAGTGCCATCGGCACTGACACCGCCGGTTCGATTCGCATTCCTGCGGCTTTCAATGGATTGGTTGGCTATAAGGCCTCCACTGGTCGTTACAGCATGGAAGGTGTTCACCCGCTGGCCATCACGCTCGATAGCCTGGGCGCTTTCGCCCATACCGTAGCCGATTGCGTTGCGCTTGATGCGGCGATGCGTGGTTTCAAAGACACGGTCACCCGGGCCGCCAATCTTTCAGGCCTGCGTTTTGTGGTCGACGAGGGCGTGATGTCTGACCCGGCGTTACAGCCAGCGGTACAACAAAACCTTGTCTGGATGATGGAACGGCTTCGCGTGACCGGTGCGCAGGTTGAGTATCGGCCGATGGTCGCAATCGCCCGTACACGTGAACTTATTGCCCGCGCAGGCTGGTTGGGGGCGATAGAAGCCTGGCGCCTCCTGGGCCCGATAGTGGAGGGGCCGCAAGGCTCTCGGATGGACAGCCGGGTGCGTGCTCGCCTGCGCTCGGCCAAGAAAATCGACTCGGCTACCGAAGACAGGATTCGGCATCTGCGCGTGGAGCTGATGTCTGCAATCGAGAGGGAGCTGGACGGGGCCATTCTGGTCATGCCAACGGTCAAGCATGTCGCCCCGCCGATGGCGCCCCTGGAGAATGACGACGCGCTGTTTGCCGCCATCAACCTTGAAACCTTGTCGCTCACCATGATCGGGAGTCTGCTGGATATGCCGGGGGTGGCAATCCCTTCCGGGAAGGACTGTATCGGGTATGCCACCTCGACCCTGTTCTCGACGACCCGAGGTGGCGATGATCAATTGCTCGGTGCATGCCTGGCGATAGAATCGACGCTTCTGGCAACAGGTCTCAGGACGTAAGCGCCAGTTGATGGCCTGCCACGTCATTCAGGGTATTTGCCCTGAATGACTTTGCCTCGCTCAGAAGCCATTCCCTGAACAACGAAAGGCTGCGCCGTGGACTGCCATTGTTGTCTTCGATCAGGTGGTAGGTAAAACCTGCCAACGTCGGGCCCTCCACCCGACGAATCCGACCAGCGCGAAGCTCATCGTCAATCAATACATCGCTGCACAACAAAGGGCCTAGCCCTCTCTCTAGCGCATGCAGTGCAAGAGTTTCCTCGCTATACCACGAGATGCGCAAATCCCTGGAGGTATCGTGTTCAACCCGGGCCAGCCACACTGACCATGAGGGTACCTCGAGTGCCTGATTCTTCCATTTGAACGCCAGCAGCGGGCGATTATGAAAGTCGTTGATGGTTGCGTTGCGATCCACTGGACAGATGCTCTTATCCGCGACTGCGATGTACCGATCCTCGAACAACACCGGCCCGCGCACATCGGCATCGACCGGACCATATCGAATCGCCAGATCAACGGTTTCTGAACGCAAATCCACTACTTTCTCCGAGGCGTGGATAGACACCACGATGTTCGGATAAATCTCGTTGAACTTCGCCAGGCGTGGCATGAGCCATCGTTCCGCGAATGCGCGGGTGGTGGAAACCTGGATAGCATCGCCCTCCTTTGTCGCACCTAGCAGGGCGAACGCCTGGGCAATCTGGTCAAAGCCGTCTCGCAACAGCGGATAGATCGCTTTGCCAGCCGGCGTGAGGGTCACCGTCCGTCCCCTTTCCAGGAGCTTTTGCCCCAACCCGTCTTCCAGTTGCCGGACTTGATGACTGACTGCCGCGACCGTCACAGAGAGTTCGTTCGCAGCAGCGGAAAAACTCTGGTGACGTGCTACAGCCTCAAACGCTCGCACGGAATTCAGAGGTGGTATTTTGCGCATGGCTTTCTCCAGGCACTGACTGTGTGCAAGCGATGGATGCAGTTTCCTGCCGATGGACAGCGCATCACAGGATGCAGTAATGAACGTCCTGGGGCCGCATTCCATTGACGGCAGTGATGTCCTGAGGACAGGCAGAGAGAACCACAATAACCTCCATTTGCGCTTCAAGGCAGACGTACTGCCCAGGTTCACTGACCGGCTGCGCGAACTCTATGCGCCCGTCCGGATGAACCGGAACGTTCATAAAGAGGTTCAAGGGACTCGGCGTTTCAGGCGCAACCAGGCCGATGGCATCCAGGGCGAGAAAGAGATTTTCGTTGCAGCTGTCATGATGGCCCTCAACTCCCAGTTGAACGTAACGAGTCGGATCACAAGCCGCAACCAGGGTGTCGTGGATACCCGGTGTGGTGTCCTCGACGAGCGTCAGGATCTTCCGGCGTTTGTTGGTGAGCAGGCTGTCTCCTTTGTGAGGGTTGAGCTTCAACCAGAAGGGACGACTGTGTTCCATCGAAATGGCCTCATAGAGGTCATGCGGGTTGAAAGCCCAGGTGTCTACCACCTGTTTGCCATGAGTGTTAATCACCTTGATGGTTTGCCCCGGGTTCAACCGAATGGCGACACCATGCCGAGCAGGGAGGCGGACCAGTTCACTGGGGCAAATCGAAGTCATTGTGTTCATGTCACGGCTCTCTTCTTCAAGGCTGGTAGACGGCGGTTGTGTGCCTGCAGTCAAGGAAAACACAGAAGAAAACCTCAAACCAATAATATAAAGTGGCCACGGTATAAGTTAAATCTATAGGGTGGCTATGCGAATCCGACAGCTTGAATGCTTCAGAACCTTGATGATCCACGGCACGATGACCCGCGCAGCAGAGCTTTTGAGTATTTCTCAACCAGCCATAAGCAGCACCATCGCTAATCTGGAGCATGAGACAGGCCTCAAGCTATTCGTGCGCAAAGGTGGTCGCCTGCAACCCACTCCAGAAGCCCGACTGTTTTTCGTCGAGGCTGAACGCGCGCTGGCAGCCGTGGAGAAAACCCAGCGCATCGCCAAGGAAATCCGGACGGGAAAACGAGGCCATCTGGCGATCGCCGCCTATCCCAGTATCTCGATCGACTTGCTACCACGCTTGATGGCCGAATTCGCCAAAGAGCGTCCGGGGCTCGAGCTCAAGATCATCACCCGAAACTCCCAGTCTGTTCGTGAGTTGATAACGACGCAGCAATTCGACCTGGCCATTGCCGAGTTGCCGCTCGACTACCCGGCGTCCTGTATGGAGGTGATTTCGTATGAGTGCCAGTGCATGGTGCCGATCGGTCACCCTCTCGCAGAACTGGACATGATTACTCCCGCGGATCTGGACGGCGTGCCATTCGTTTCGCTGTTCAAGGGCGACCCTGTCTACCAGCAGTTGGCCATGGCTTTTTCGACGTACGGGTCATCCTGGAACGTCGTGGCCGAAACAGAGTTCTTCGCGACGGCATGCCAACTGGTCTGCTCCGGTATGGGTGTCGGTATCGTAGATCCGGTGGTCAGCCTGCCCTTCACCCGTAATCTTGTCCTGAAGCCTTTCTTGCCAGCGATCAAATACGAAATTGCGCTGCTGCTTCCCACGCAGGAAGAGCCGTCACAACTGGCGCGAGAATTTATACGTTACCTCAGGCAATACCTTTGAAGGTCTTTGCGATCATTGAGAACCGACACCCTCTTGGCAAAGACGCTTAGGCACTTCACGCATGCAGCCAGCGAGACGCCAACGCACAGGCCTGTCATCGCGCCTCCTCTTCAATAACCGGCTGGATATTGGCCCCATGGCGACGGCGCAAGCGATTCGCCAAAGACAGGACCCAGACAAAAAATACGGGTACGCACAATACCCCAAGCACTGTCGCCGCCAGCATGCCGCCGATGACGCCAACGCCAATGGCTCGCTGGCTGGCGGCGCCCGCACCGCTGGCCAATGCCAGGGGCAGTACACCGAGAATGAACGCCATGGACGTCATGACGATCGGACGAAAACGCAAACGCGCCGCTTGCGCAGCGGCTTGCGCAAGGCTTGCCCCCTGCCCGTGAAGCGCCTTGGCGAACTCGACGATGAGGATGGCGTTCTTGGCGGAAAGGCCGATGATGGTGATCAAACCGACTTTGAAATAGACGTCGTTAGGCATGCCCAGCACCGTCACCGCCAATACAGAACCGAGCATGCCCACCGGTACGATCAGCAGCACGGCAAAGGGAATCGCCCAGCTTTCATACAGTGCGACCAGTACCAGCAACACCATGGTCAACGACAAGCCCACCAACATCGGCACCTGATCGCTGGCCTGTTGTTCCTGCAATGACAGGCCGGACCATTCCAGGCTGAAACCGGCCGGTAACTGACGGGAGATTTTCTGCATTTCCTCCATGGCTTGACCGGTGCTGTAACCCGGCGCGGCATCACCGGTAAAATGCAACGACGCCGAGCCGTTGTAGCGCGCGATCTGCAACGGCCCGACCTGCCACTCGAAGCGGCTGAATGCCTCCAGTGGCACCAGGCGGTTCTGTCGGTTGGGCACTTGCAGGCGCAACAGCGCTTCGGGCGTCTGCCGGCTGATGCCATCCACCTGAATGATCACACGCTGCATCCGCCCTTGATTGGCAAATTCGTTGATCTGCTCCGAACCCAACGCCGAGGACAGCGCCGCACTGATCACATCAAAACTCACGCCCAGGGCCTCTGCCTTTTCGCGATCAATGCTGACGTTGATTTGCGGCGCATCGGCCAGGCCGTCCTCCATCAAGTGACCGATCACCGGCGATGCCTTGGCGGCCGTCAGCAATTGGCTTCGAGCCTTCAAAAGCGCCTCATGCCCCTGCCCCGCCAGATCCTGCAAACGCAAATCGAAACCACTGGAGCTGCCGAGGCCATCCACCGGCGGCGGCACCACGCTGTACAGCGTGCCGTCGGCGACGTGTTCAAAAGCTTCGTTCGCTCGCTCGGCCACCGCCTCGCTGGCCTGCCCGCTGTCTCGCAGCGACCAGTCCTTGAGGGTGACATACGACAACGCCGCGTTGGCACCCTCCCCGGAGAAACTGAAGCCCATGATCGCCAGCACCTGGTCGGTGGCAGGTTGCGCCAGCGCATACCGCTCCCACGCCTGGACCGTTACGTCGGTGCGCGAGGCCGACGCCGCGGGCGGTAATTGGATATCGGTGACGATGTAACCCTGGTCCTCGGCCGGCAAGAACGAGGACGGTAACCGTTGATAGGCAAAGACGAGTACCAGCAGCAACATCAGGTACAGACACATGCTGCGCGAACGGCGTCGAACCCAGCTCGCACCCAGCCGTTCGTAGCGCCGGGCCAGGGCATCGAAGCGTCGATTGAAAGCGTCTGCCCAGCGGTTGGGCCGGGCTTGAAGCACGGGGTCGAAGGGTTTGAGCACGGTGGCACACAGGGCCGGGGTCAGGGTCAGCGCCAAAAAACCGGAGAACAGGATCGACACCGACAGCGCCATGGCAAATTGCTGATAGATCACCCCCACCGAACCGCCCATGAACGCCAGCGGCAGAAACACCGCCGCCAGCACCAGGGTGATGCCGACAATCGCCCCGCGGATCTGCTGCATGGCCTTGCGGGTCGCGGCCTTGGGCGACAGATGCTCTTGAGTGATCAGCCGTTCGACGTTTTCCACCACCACAATGGCGTCGTCCACCAGAATCCCGATGGCCAGCACCATGCCGAACAGGGTCATCATATTGATCGAGAACCCCAGCGGCGCCATGACCGCAATCGTCCCCAGCAGACAGACCGGCACCACCACTGCCGGAATCAGCGTGTAGCGCAGGTTCTGCAAGAACAGCAGCATCACCAGGAATACCAGCACCATGGCTTCGATCAGGGTGTAGATCACTTGCTTGATCGCCACCTCGACAAAGTACGAAGTGTCGTAGGGTACGTTCAGCGTCATGTTCGCCGGCAGCGTGCTCGACAGCTGTTCAAGCCGTGCCTTGATCGCTTCCGCTGTTTGCAGCGCGTTGGCGCCGGGCGCCAACTGCACCGACATGGCTGCTGCCGGTTTGCCATTGAGGCGCGCGTCGAACCGGTAGTCCTGTCGCCCCAGTTCGACGCGTGCCACATCGTGGATCCGGACGCTGGAACCGTCGTCATTGGCCCGCAATACAATATTGCCGAACGCCTCCACCGATTCGAGCTGGCCTTGCACCATCACCGTGGCGGTAATGTGCTGGTCGGCGGGTCCCGGTCGCTCCCCCATACTGCCCGCAGGCACTTGCACGTTTTGCCCGGCGATGGCCTTGCCAACATCGGCCATGGACAGGTTGTAGCCCACCAATCGCGCAGGATCGACCCAGATGCGCATCGCCCGTTCGGCGGTGTACATCTGCACCCGCCCCACCCCGGCGACCCGGCGAATTTCATTGTTGATGGCCCGGGCCGCATAGTCCGCCAACCCGATGGAATCCTGCTGGCCGTCGGTGTAGGACAAGGCATACACCAACAGGAAATTGGAACGCGACTGCTCCACTGTCAGGCCTTGCTCGATCACCGCCCGGGGCAAGCGACCAACCACCCGTTGCAAACGATTCTGCACATCGACCTGCGCCATGTCGGCGTCGGTGCCCGGGTTGAAGGTGATGGTGATGTCGGCACCGCCGTTGGCGCTGTTGGAATCGTAATAGATCAGGCCTTGCAGACCGTTGAGTTCTTCTTCGAGCAGGCTGGTGACATTCTGGCTGACGATTTGTGCCGAGGCGCCAGGGTAGTTGGCGCTGACCGTGATTTGCGTTGGCGCCACGTCCGGGTACTGGTTGACCGGCAAGGTGCCGAGGGTCAGCAACCCCGCGAGCGAGATGAACAGCGCGATGACCCAGGCGAAGTTCGGGCGGTTGATGAAAAAATCGGGCATTGATTGCTTTCCAAGGCCACTGGCCGTCAGTTGCGAGCCTGCTGCTCGGCCAAGGTGATGACGTTGACCTGCGTCCCGGCGCTGAGTTTGTCGACACGCTCGATCACCACCTGCTCGCCGGCCACCAGCCCCTGAGCGATCTGCCAGTCGGAGCCGACCATCACGCCTGTACTGACCACTCGTTCGCGCACCACGCCATTGGCATCCACCAGCATCAACCGTGCCTGGCCGTCGGCACCGCGTTGCACCGCTTGCTGCGGTACGAACAAGGCTTGCGGATCGACCCCGGCCGGTGCCACCACGCGTACATACATGCCGGGCAACAGCAGGTAATCCGGGTTGGCGAACTCGCCGCGCAAGGTCACCTGCCCGGTGCTGCGATCCACGGAAATGTCAGAGAACATCAAGGTGCCATGGCGGGTCTGGGCGGGAGTGCCCACTTGCACCGTCACTTTGGCCGAACCACTGCCATTGAGGGTCAGGCGCCCGCTGGCCAAGGCCTGCTGCAAGGCCACGACCTGATCGGCGGACTGTGTGAAGTCAGCGTAGATCGGGTCCAGTTGCTGAATCCGCGCCATTTGCGTCGCCTCATCCTGGCCCACCAGCGACCCTTCGCTCACCAGCGCTCGACCGACACGGCCGCTGATTGGCGCCCGTACCTGGCAGTAACCGAGGTTAAGCCGTGCGCTGGTCAGGTCGGCCTGGGCAACCAGACGATTGGCCTGGGCGCTCTTGAGGTCGGACATGGCGTCGTCGAACGCTTGCGGGCTGACGGCATTGATTTCGACCAATTGTTTGAAGCGCTGGACCTGAGCGTTGGCGCGATAGACATCGGCCTCGACCTTGGCCAACGCGCCTTCGGCTCGCATCAGCGCCGCCTTGAGCGGGGCCGGGTCGATACTGAAAAGCAACTGGCCTGCCTTGACGTCGCTGCCTTCCTGGAAATGCCGGGTCAATACGATACCGGCCACCCGTGCGCGCACCTCGGCGATGCGCACCGGTTCAACTCGCCCCGGCAAATCGGTGGTCATGGCAAACGCTCGCGGCTTTACCGTTAGCGTCTTTACGTGCGGTATCGACGCACTGGACTCGGCAGGCGGTTTCTGATCACCACAAGCGCTTAATCCAAGCACCGTCAGCAACAGCCAGGCGGGTTTCATCGAGGCAAAAGCTGTGTGCATTGTCACTCCCTGTCCAATGAAAAAAGGCCTGCCGATTGCGCTCGGCAGGCCCCCTGCTGCGGCGATTCAGCGAAGCGGACGCTCGCTGATCGCACAGGCCGCGCGGAACAGGATTTGCGCGACGAAATCGATTTCCTGTTCGGTGATGATCAATGGCGGCAGGAAGCGCACGGTAGCACCGTGTCGACCGCCCAACTCGACGATCAGACCGTGTTGCAGGCACGCCTGCTGGAAGGCCTTGGCCCGGGCGGTATCCACCGGTGGATGGCCTTGAACATCAAGGGCGCCCTGCGGGTCGACGATTTCCATGCCGAGCATCAGACCGCGGCCACGCACATCGCCGATCCAGTCAAATTCGCTTTGCAGCGCCAGCAACTGTTTGCGCAAATGCGCGCCAGCCTTCTCGGCGTGGGCCACCAGCCCTTCGTTGCGGATGAAACGCAAGGTCGCGGTACCCGCCGCCATCGCCAGCTGATTGCCACGGAACGTGCCGGCGTGGGCGCCCGGTTGCCAGACGTCCAGGGAATCGTTGTACACCATCACCGACAACGGCAGGCCGCCGCCGATGGCCTTGGACAAGGTAATCACGTCCGGGATGATGCCCGAATGCTCGAAGCCGAACATCCTGCCGCTGCGGGCGATGCCACATTGAATCTCATCGACGATCAACGGAATGCCGTGGGCCAGGGTCAGGCGACGCAACTCCTGCATCCAGCGATCGGGCGCGGTAATCACTCCGCCTTCACCCTGGATCGGTTCAAGAATCATCGCTGCCGGCGCGGTGACGCCACTTTCCGGGTCATTGAGCAAATGTTCGAGGTAGCGCACGTTGAGCGTTACGCCTTGGTCGCCAGCCACCCCGAACGGGCAACGGTAATCGTGGGGGAACGGCAGACGTTGTACGCCGGCCATCAAACCGCCCAGGGCGTTTTTCGGCGACAGGTTGCCGCTGATCGCCAGCGTCCCCAGAGTCATGCCGTGGTAGGCCCCTTCAAAGGCCAGTACCGAATGCCGGCCAGTGGCGGTGCGGGTCAGCTTGAGCGCTGCTTCCACGGCATCGGCACCACTGGGGCCACAAAACTGGATGCGCGCGTTACGCGCAAAGTCGGCTGGCAGGCAGCCGAAGATTTCCTGTACGAATGCGTCCTTCACCGGGGTCATGAGGTCAAGGGTATGCATCGGCACACCCGAGGCCATGACCTGAGTGATGGCTTCGATAATCACCGGATGGTTGTGACCCAGCGCCAGGGTGCCGGCACCGGCCAGGCAATCGACGAACACCTGTCCACGACTGTCCTGCACATAGATGCCGTGGGCCCGCTCCAGCACCAGCGGAATACGCCGAGGGTAACTGCGGGCGTTGGACTCCTGCTGTTGCTGGCGTTCCAGCATCGGCGTCGGATCAAGGCAGTACGGACTCGACAGACCGCTATGCAACAGGCGTAGCTGTTGCGCGCCACCCAATGTGACATTCGAAAAAGCACTCATGATTTCCTCCAGGGAGGCTGGGTTTGGAAGGGAACAGGGCTGCCTGAAACGAATGCTTCAGATCGATAGCCGTGAAACCGGACGCGGGAAATCCTTCCCCCGCTTCCATTTCGTCGTCGCTTTACATGTCGTAGCGCAGAACCAGACCCACGGTGCGTGGTGCGCCGACATCGATGATGTCGCCGCCGCGGTTGTTGGTGATGTATTCCTTATCAAAGGCGTTTTTCACGTAACCGGACACTGCGACGTTTTTGGTGATCTTGTACTCGGCGTTGAAGTTGGTCAGCCAGTAAGCGTCGCTCTTGCGCTCATTAGTGACTTGACCCGCGTCATCGAACTCGTACTCCGACGGTGAGGTGCTCTGGTAAATGAGGTCGGTGTTCAGGGTCAACCGGTCATTCCAGCGATAGGTACCGCCCAGCGACATCTTGTACTTGGGCGAATAGAGGAAGTCCTCGCCACTCATGTCCCTGCCATCGCCCGTGACGAAGTCCTTGTACTTGGCATCGGTAACGGAGGCACCGGCCGTCAGGGTCAGCTGTTCGGTGAAGTCCTTCTCGACGGAGACTTCCAGGCCCTTGATGTCACTGCTCCCGGCGTTGAACACGTGAACGAAGTCAGTGTTCGTATCCAGCACACTGACCTGCTGGTCTTTCCAGTCGGTGTAGTACAGGTTGGCGCGGGTACGCAGGGTCTGGTCGAAGAACGAGCCGCGGTAGGACAACTCGTAGTTGGTGGTGTATTCCGGATCGTAGGCTTCGTGACCGGTACCGGTACGAACGTTGACGCCACCACCGCGATAGCCTTTCTGCACCATGAAGCCTACGTACTGATTGGCAGCCAGTTCATAGTCGATACCCAGCTTCGGCAATACGGCATCGAACGACTTGCTGGTTTTGCCCGAGGTGGAGAAGTCGTCCTGTTCGATATCGGTGTCGTTCTTCTCGTGGTCGTAGCGCAGCCCGGTGATCAGTGTCCAGCGCGGGGCGAACGTCCAGTTGATTTCACCGAACACCGCCTTGTTTTCTATCGTCGTATCACCCTTGACGGTGCCGATCAGCTCGTTGCCAAACAACAACCGGTCGTGGAAGTTGTTGGTGTTGTGCCCGTAGTAGACACCCATGAAGCTCTTCACCGTGTCACCGGCGTAGTTCAGGCGCAGCTCCTGACTGAACAGGTCACCATCCTGCTTGCGCAGAACGACCTGGTTGGCATCGGCTGTCTGGTCGAAGTCCAGGCGGGCGTCATAGTCCGAACGGGTATTGGCGGTGAGGCTGGTAATGGACCAGTTATCGTCCAGGCGGTAATCCACCTTGGCGCTGAGGGTGTCTTGTTCGAGTTTGTCGTAAGCCTTGGTGTCGGACGACACGTCGTAATAGCGGACCTTGCCGTTTTCGCGCATGACCGAGTTGTCACCCTTGCGGCTTTCACCATGGGCGTAAGTCAGCAGCACATCCAGATCGTCGTTCGGCAGGATCAGCAGTTTTCCCCGGGCATTGTAGGTGCGGGTCGGGTTGGCATCATTGTCGAGCGCGATGTTGTCGATGTAACCATCACCGTCCTGGTAATCCACAGCGATACGACCGGCGATCTTGTCATCGACAATCGCGCCACCACCGGCAAACGCCCCTCCGCTCTCACCGTAGCTGCCCATGTTGCCCTGTAATGAAAGGCTTGGTTCGAAAGTCGGGTTCTTGGTCTGGATGACGACCGCACCGGCCAGCGAGTTGCGGCCTTGGGTAGTGGACTGCGGACCGAGGAACACTTCGATCTGCTCGACGTCCCACAGCGGCATCGGGCTGAGGGTCAGTGCGCGGTTCGGTTGCACGGCGCCGTCGACGAACACCGAAACCGCACCGTTGAGCGTGGCCGGGCCCTGGTCTTCGAAACCGGATACCGGTACGCCGCGAATACCCCAGTTTTCGTTACCTGACTGGTTGTAGACACCTGGCGTTCGGGCGAACACGTCGACGAGGCTGTGATCCTCCTTCTCGCGCAGTTGCTTGTCGGTGACCACGACGACACTCGACTGGGTTTGCTCCAGGGTGCGGTCGATTTTTTCACCCTTCACCGTGATTGGAGCAATCTCCATCGTGTTGGATTGTTCAGCTGCCCACACAGTGTTGGACAGGCAGATCGCCGACCCCACAGCCAGTGCCATTGTAGTTTTCTTGAAGTTCACGCCCCGTTCCCCTGCGACAGATATTGGTGTTTTTTCTATGTCCAGAACGCTGTGTTTCCCCAGCCGGCGGGAGTCTAATCCAAAAAAAAAAATAAAGGAATAAGATTGATAATAGATCTCATTTGTAATAAATATGCCGCCCTGTATCGCAGACACTAAATTTCAGCGGACACCAAACGTAGCCACCTTTGCCGGTTTCCAGGGTCGCCAACGCCCTGCGCCTGATTGATAAAAAGATAGAAAAGAGGATGCGCACGGATGACTTCAATCGAACACCTGAGCGAGCGTTTCGAACCCTTGCCCGATGCTCCAGCGGCTGGCCACGAGACAACGTTGCCGGTGCTGATAGAGGCGAAACCGGGACAATCGATCCATGACCTGGACACTTCGATTCGTGCCACCCTGGACCAGATGCTGACGACTGTCGGTGGCGTCCTGTTTCGCGGTTTCAGCGTGCCAACGCCCATCGATTTCAAGCGCTTCGCCGCCAGTTTCGGCGCAGCGCTGGCCAGCTACGAATTCGGCTCCACGCCGCGCAGCAAAGTCTTCGCCGGGGTCTATAGCTCCACCGAATACCCGGCTCATCAATTCATCCCCTTGCACAACGAGCAGGCCTATACCCGGCCGTGGCCTTCGCGCATCTGGTTCCACTGCATCAAGGCCAGTGAAACCGGTGGCGAAACGCCGATTGCCGACAGCCGCCTGATCTACCAGCGCATGCCTGCCGAGATCCGCGAGCTGTTTGCCAGCCGCGAGCTTCTCTATGTGCGCAATTACAGCGGCGCGCTGGATCTGCCCTGGCAGAAAGTCTTCAACACCCAAGACCGCGCCCAGGTTGAACGCTACTGCCTGGACAACGACATCGAGTGGGAATGGAAAGCCGATGGCGACCTGCGCACCCGTCAGCGTTGCGCCGCCGTGCTGCAGCATCCCGATAGCGGTGAGTGGGTCTGGTTCAACCAGGCGCACCTGTTCCACGTTTCGGCCATTGAACCGGGTGTACGCGCCAGCCTGTTGGCGGCGGTGGGCGAAGCGAACCTGCCACGCCACGTCTACTTCGGCGACGGCTCGGCCATTCCCGACGATGTGCTGGACACCGTGCGCGAGGTTTACCGCCAGACCGCCATCAGTTTTCCCTGGCAGCCCGGCGACATCCTGATGCTCGACAATCGACTGGTCGCTCACGGCCGCAACCCTTACACCGGTGACCGCAAAGTCATCGTTGCCATGGCGTGAATTGCACATGTTTTCATTCAAACACTGGATCGACGTGCTTGAGGCCAACGCCCTGCACTTCCCGCAGCGTGCTGCCTTGCACTTCTTGCCAGACGGCGTCGAGATCGGCGAAACCCTGACCTTTGCCCAATTGCACGAGCAGTCGCAATCGCTGGCGGCAGCGTTGCAATTGCGCTACCTGCCGGGCGATCGCGTGTTATTGATGCTGCCCAGCAGCCTCGACTACGCCCGGGCGTTTTGCGCCTGTTTATATGCCGGCCTGATCGCCGTGCCGCTGTTCCCGCCACCGTCGCGCAAACCGCGTCACCTGGACCGGGTACGCAACGTGGTGGTGGATGCAGCCCCGTCGCTGATCCTCGCCCCGGCGGATCATTGCCAGGGTTTGCTGGAACTGATGGAAGGCCAGGTCGACGTATTGACGGTCCAGGACCTCGGTACGCCGCCGGCCAGTGAGTGGCAACGTCCGGATGTCGACGGTGCGACCGTGGCATTCCTGCAATACACCTCGGGCTCCACCGGCACGCCCAAAGGCGTTGAAGTACGCCAGCGCAACTTGATCGCCAACGTCGAACTGATGCGCCAGGCCTATGGTTTCGATGAGCATGGCGCCATGGTCAACTGGCTGCCGCTGTACCACGACATGGGTCTGATCGGCGGCATGCTGGCCCCGCTTTACAGCGGCATGCCTTGCTACCTGATGGCCTCGCAGACCTTCGTCAACGCACCGTCGACCTGGCTGCAAGCGTTGAGCCGCTACCGCGCCACTGCCAGTTTCGCCCCCAATTTCGCCTATGCCCTGTGCAACCGCGTGGTCAGCGACAACCTCATCGCACAGCTCGACCTCAGCGCCTGGCAACATGCAATCAACGGTGCCGAACCGATCCACCCCGGCACCCTCGAAGCCTTCGCCCAGCGCTTTGCCGCTTGCGGTCTCAACCCGCTGGCAATCAGCCCCGGTTACGGCCAGGCCGAAGCGACGCTGTGTGTCAGTGCCACGCCGGCCGATGCGTTGCCGGTGGTATTGCGCCTGGACAAAGCTGTGCTGGAAACCGGTCGCGCCGTCTTGGCTGCCGCCGATGCCGCTGCCGTGGAGTTCGTCGCCTGCGGTTATCCGCAGGCACTGCACGACATTGCCATCGTCAATCCGCACAATCACCACCGTTGCGCTACTGATCACATCGGTGAAGTCTGGTTGCAAGGCCCGAGCAATGCCGAGGCCTACTGGAAAAACCCCGAAGCCAGCCGCGAGGCTTTCGAAGCGCAAATCGTGGGTGAACCGGGTTATTACCTGCGCTCCGGCGACCTGGGGTTCATGCACGAAGGCCAAGTGGTCATTTGCGGTCGGCTCAAGGACTTGCTGATTCTCAACGGCCGCAACCTGTACCCCCACGACATTGAATTCGCCATTACCGATGCCGAGCCGGGCATCCGTACCGGGCGCATCGCCGCTTTCTCGGAAATGGACCCGCTGCTGGGGCGCGAGAAACTGGTGATCGTCGCCGAGCCCCAGCGTAAGTTCGTCGATCCGACGCGACATCCGGCGCTGTTCGCCTCGATACAAAACGCCGTGCGCGAAGCCGCCGACTGTGGCATCGACCAGATCGTTCTGGTGGAAGCCGGCACCATTCCCATGACCACCAGCGGCAAGATCGCCCGTCAGGGCGCACGCAAGCAATTGGCGGCGGGCACCTTGAGCATCATCGCCCAGAGCGGTGGGCCGATCGCCTCGAACAGCGAAACCCTTGACCTCGTTCAACTGAAACATCTGGTGGGCACTGCGCCGCAACTCGCGCAGGCCGCGTGCCGTCAATGGCTTGAGCAAACCCTGCGCGAGGTCAATCCGTATCTGACGGCAGACTTTGAACTCAGCCTGATCGGCCTCGGCCTGGACTCTATCAGCGTGGCCGATTTTGCCGCTCGCCTGTACCAGGATCTGGGCTGGAGTCTCGACACCCAAAGCCTGTTCGGCGAACAGACCCTGGCGCAATGGGCGCTGGCCTTGCAGGTTTTCCTGAGCGGGCCTGCACCCGTGACCAGCACATCGATCGCGCGTGCGAGCGTCAGCCAAAGTCGGCAATCATTTGCGCAAAGTCGCTTGTGGTTCTTGCGCCAATTGAACCCGGACGATACCCGGCACAACCTGGTGTTGCACCTGAGCCTGCAAGGACCGCTCGACGTCGAAACCCTGGCGTTGCGCCTCAATACCCTGGTCAACCGTCACAGTGTGTTGCGCACGGTGTATCGCGATGGTGTCGATGGCCCGCAGCAACAGGTGTTGCCGGCCATCGCCGTACCCCTGACCCGGCACGATTTGCATGATCAGAGCGAGGCACAGCAACAGCAAACCCTCAGCGACTGCCTGGCCAACGAACACGCCACACCGGTCGAGCTCGAGACAGGGCCGCTGCTGCGCGCCCAGTTGCTCAGCCGCAATGACCAGCAACACGACCTGTTACTGACCCTGCACCACATCGCCTTCGATGGACGTTCGGCGCAAGTGTTGCTGGCGGAACTGGCCGGCTCGGTCACTGGCGAACAGCCGGTGCAGTATCTGGATTTCGCCCAATGGGAAGCCGAACACTGGAGCGCCGAACGCATCGCCACCGAACAACAGTTCTGGCGCGAACATCTGGCGACAGCGCCGCAAACCCTCGAACTGGGTGGCAGCGGTCAGATCCCCGGCGAACACAGCCTGAACTTCACCCTGCCCCAGGCCACGTGCGAAACCTTGACGGCACTGGCCCGCGAACAAGGCATGACCCTGTTCATGTTGCTGCTGGCCAGCTATCAACTGGTGCTCAAGCAACTGGGCGGTCAGGAGCAATTTCTGCTGGGCACCGATGTCAGCGGCCGTCCGCTGGCGGAACACAACGATGTCATCGGCTTCTTCGTCAACCAGCTGACCCTGCGCTGTGACCTGCACGGCGAACCGACCCTGGGCGGTTTTCTGGAACGGGTGCGCGATGAAGCGCGACGGGCTTACGCCCACCAAGGCCTGCCTTTCGATCTGGTGGTGTCGGCGCTTGCACCGCAGCGCCGCCCCGGTCACTCGCCGCTGTTCCAGGTCAAGCTCAACTATCAACCGTCACGGATAACACCGACCGATATCGCCGGTGCGCACATGAGTGCTCTGGATGTGGCCCAGGCGCCGGGCGATTTCCACCTGGTGCTCGATCTGGTGCATGGCGCCGCAGGCATCGACGCAACCCTCAAGTACCGCGGCGAATACTTCGATCAGGATCGCGCCCTGCGCCTGCAACACCTGTGGACGTACCTGCTGGGCGAGGCCCCAAACCTGCTGGCCGAACCGCTGCCCGCATTGGCCGAACGGCTGGATACCCTGGATCAGGCGTTGCAGCGTGAACGCCAACAATCCCAAGCCCTGGCCGGTCGCAGCCAGATGAAGCAAACCAAACGTCGCTCACTGACCCTTTAACCGAGTTGGATGCCTTTATGTCTATCGTGCCCCCACAGTCTCGCGCCCTTGGCGGCGTGCGTCGCAAAGCCATGAACGTCTCGGAACAGCAACTGGTCAGCGAGCGCCTCCTGAACCCGGACCACGCCTTGCCGCTGGTGATCGAACCGGCGGTCAGCGGCGTCGATCTGGTTGCCTGGGCGACTCGTGAACGCGAGTCCCTGGAGAAAAAACTGCTGCAATACGGCGCCCTGCTGTTTCGCGGGTTCTCGGTGCTGTCCGTGGAGCAATTCGATCAGGTGATCGCCGCCCTCTCCCCCGGCGCGCTGGAATACATGTTCCGCGCCTCGCCGCGCACGCGGGTCGGCGGCAACATCTACACCTCGACCGACTACCCGGCCGACCAGATGATTTTCCCCCACAACGAACATTCCTATTCGCCACGCTTCCCGCTGCGGCTGTTCTTCTACTGCCACATCCCGTCCGAGACCGGCGGCGAAACCCCCATCGGCTCGACCCGCGCGGTGAAGGCCAGCATCAGCCCCGAAATTGAAGCGCGCTTCCGCGAAAAAGGCGTGCTGTACGTGCGCAACTACGGCGACGGTTTCGGCCTGCCGTGGCAGACCGTGTTCCAGTCCGAAGACCGCAAAGAGGTGGAAACCTACTGCGCCAGCGTCGGCATCGAAGTGGAATGGAAAGAAAACAACCGCCTGCGTACCCGCCAGCGCGGGCCGGCGGTGGTGCGTCATCCGCGTACCGGTGAAGAAGTCTGGTTCAACCACGCGACCTTCTTCCACATCAGTACCTTGCCCCCGGCGATCCGCGACTCACTGCAAAGCAACTTCAACGACCTCGACCTGCCTACCAACACCTTCTATGGCGACGGCGAACCGATCGAACCGCACGTACTGGAGTCGCTGCGAGCGGCCTACCTCGACTCGCTGGTGCGGTTCAGCTGGCAGCAGGGCGACGTGTTGTTCATCGACAACATGCTCGCGGTGCACGGTCGTGAACCCTTCACCGGCGAACGCGCAATCATGACCGGCATGGCCGAAGCCCTGCTGCAAAGCGACGTCGCCGTCTGACTTTTCAAGGGCACATCCGCTGTTTGCAAGAGGCTCACCTGACAACCGGTCAGCGAGCCTCGGCACCTCTGCCATGGCCCAGGTTTAACCCCCATTTTTAGTCGAGTTGAACATGAGCGGACTCCAAGGTTTTCGTATTTCGCCGCAACAGGCCTCTGTATACCCCCACATCAACGGCGCGGCCGAACACCCCTTCAGCTGCCATTTGCAATGGTCGCTGTACCAACCGGTGGATCTGGATGCGCTGAACAGCCGTTTGCTGGCGCTGATGGCCGACAGTGAAATCCTGCGCACGCGCCTGATGCCGGTGCCAGGTTTGCGCCACCCGGTACAGGTGATTCACGACACCGGCGCGCTGCCTGTGGCGGTGCAGGATCTGCGTGAGCACAGCCTCGCCGATCAGGACGCCACACTGGCCAGCCTTGCCGCACAGCCCCGTGACTGGACGACTCCGCTGTCCGTGACTCTGGTGCGATTGTCGGACGAACAGTCGGTGCTGGACCTGGCCGCTGTCAGCAGCCACTTCGACCTCGCCAGCCTGAAACTGCTGGCCGCTGCGCTGCTGCAAGACGCCACCCCGGATCTGGCCGAAGCGCTGCAATATGCCGATTACGCCGAGTGGCGCTGGAGCCTGACAGAAGACGAGCCGAACCATCCCGGGGTGAACTTCTGGAAACCACTGAGCGAAACCGAACAGCCGGCCTTGCAGCTGTCGCTTGAATCCAGCAGCGGCGACGGGTTTGCCCCGGCGCGAGTGGACCTGGCCTTGCCCACCGACCTCGCCCGCCACCCGGCCCTGACCTCGAACCTGATGCTGACCGCCTGGGCCGCCGTCCTCGGACGCCTGGCCGGTCAGCAGCAAGTTCCGATCACCCTGATCCACGAAAGCCGCGGCCCGGAACTGGAAAGCGCGTTGGGCTTGTTCGAGCAGTGCCTGCCGGTGCGCATCGATCTGGATGGCCAGGCGACGCTGCTGGAGCAAAGCCAACATGTCGCGGCCATGGTCGAGCGCACGGTTGGCTGGCAGGACTATTACACCCAGGACCTCAATGGCGGCTACGCCTTTGCCTGGCGTTCGGGCGATGCCCGGGAGCGTTTTGCCAGCGCTGTAATGAACCCGGCGAAGGCCTGTCTGAACGTCCGTCAATTGCCCGACAGCCTGTACGCCCACGTGGTTTACGACCGCCATACATTAAGCGCCGACGCGGCGGCCTGCCTCGCCGAGCAATGGCTGCAACTGTTGCTGGGCGCACTGGCCGAGCCGCAGCAAGCCTGGGCTCATCAAGCACTGAGAGGGCCTTTGCAAGCGCAGATTATCGACGCCCAACCGAACCTGCCGCTGATCGAATCGGTGACGCTGGTCGAGCTGATCGCCCGTCAGGTTCAACAGCAGCCGAACGCCATCGCCCTCAGCGACAAGGACGGCGACTTGAGTTACGCCCGCCTCGATGCCTGCGCCACGCATCTGGCTCATCAACTGGTGGCGGCCGGTATCGGTGCAGGCGTGCCCGTAGGCATTCTGTTCGCCCGCAGCAACGCCGCCATTGTCGCCATGCTTGCGGTGTTGAAAGCCGGGGGGGCTTACGTACCGGTTGATCCGACCTACCCGGCGGATCGTCGCGCCTACATGCTCGCCGACAGCGCCATTGCGCACATCGTGGTCAGCGCGGAGTTGGCCGACAGCGTGCCCGCCACACTGCAACGCTTCGTGCTCGACGACTTGACGGCGTCCCCGTCCAGCGACTTGCCGCCACTGCCCCTGCCCGGCGCGGACGATCTGGCGTATCTGATTTACACCTCCGGTTCCACCGGCGCACCGAAAGCCGTGGAAATCAGCCACAGTGCGTTGAGCTTCTCCACCCAGGTGCGCATGGCCTCCTATGAGACGCCGGTGCGTGCCTACCTGTTGTTGTCCTCGTTTGCCTTCGACAGCTCGGTCGCCGGGATTTTCTGGACACTGGCCCAGGGCGGGCGCCTGGTATTGCCGGCTACCGGCGAAGAACTTGAGATGTCCCGTCTGGCCCAGTTGATTGCCCGGCATCGGGTCAGTCACGGTCTGTCGCTGCCGTCGCTCTATCAAGCCCTGCTCGATCCACTGCAACGCGCCGAAAGTACCGACAGCCTCGAGTGCTGGATTGTTGCCGGTGAAGCCTGCCCGCCGTCGTTGATCGCCCAGCACAGCAAGACCTTGCCGAAGGCGCGACTGGTGAACGAATACGGCCCCACCGAAGCCACGGTCTGGGCCACTTATGAAGTGCTGGACCCGAGCCGGACATTGACCATTGGCCGGCCGATTGCCGGCATGGATCTGCGTGTGCTGAACGAACACGGCATCAGCAGCGGCATCGGCGAACCGGGGGAAATCGTTCTCGCCGGCCCGACCCTGGCCCGCGGTTATCGCAACAAACCCGAAGAAACCGCCAAAGCCTTCGTCACGCTCGCCGACGGCACCCGCGCCTACCGCACGGGCGACCTGGCCTGCTGGCTGGCGGACGGACGCCTGGCATTCCTCGGCCGCAAGGACCATCAGGTCAAGTTGCGCGGCTACCGCATCGAACTCGGGGAAATCGAGCGTCAACTGTGCAGCCACAGCGACGTGCGCGAAGCCGCGGTGATCGTGCAAGAACACGCCGCCGGCAAGCGTCTGCTGGCTTACATCGTGGCCGCCCATGGTTATGCGCCGGACTCGGAAGCGATCAAGCGTTTCCTTGGTGAACGCCTGCCCTCGTACATGGTGCCGGCCCGGGTGCTGACCCTGGCGACTTTCCCGCGCACCCCCAACGGCAAGCTCGACACCCGCCAGTTGCCCGACCCGGATCAGTTCGACGAAAGCACCCACGTGGCGCCGCGCAATGCAATGGAAACCACCCTGCAAGCCATCGTCGCCAAGGTCCTGAAACTGCCGACCGTAAGCGTCACCGAGAACTTTTTCGCCATTGGCGGCGATTCGATCCTGAGCCTGCAAGTGGTGGCCCAGGCCCATGAGCAAGGCATCGCGCTGTCGGCCAAGCATGTCTTCGAGCGCCAGACCATTGCCGCCATGGCCGAAGTCGCCCAGCCAGTGAGCGCCAACCGTGCGCAGCCTGAAGCCCAGAGCACCGAGTTCAGCGCCTCGGGCCTGTCCGATGACGAAATGCAGGCGCTGATGGCTGAACTCGACGAGAACGAATTTTGATCGACTGCCTACCTCGCCACATCGTCGCCCCTTTTTTTGCAGGACGTTTTCAATGACCACCGAAAAAACCAGCAGCAATCCGATCGAAGACATTTACCCGCTGTCGCCGTTGCAGCAAGGGATGCTGTTCCACTCCCTGCTGCACGAAGATTCCGGTGTGTACCTGATGCAGGATCGCTACCGAATCGGCGGTGCCATTGATGAAGTGGCGTTCCTTGAGTCCTGGCGCCAGGTGGTGGCGCTGCACCCTTCCCTGCGCGCCAGTTTTCAGTGGAAAACCCAGAAGCAACCGGTGCAAGTCATCCATCGCGAGGTCAAGGTGCCGCTGGACACCCTCGACCTGCGCGGGCTCGCTGCGCACGAACAGGAAGCGCGGATTCGCACGCTGCTGGAAGACGAGCAGAAGGTCGGCTTCAACCTCTCGAAGCCGCCGCTGATTCGCTTCCGCCTGGTGCGATTGGCCGATGAATCCTACGAATTCATTCGCAGCTTCCACCACATCCTGATGGACGCCTGGTGCATTTCCCTGGTGACCGTGGACTTCCTCAAGGTCTATGAAGCGCTGTGCAACGACCGCACGCCGGAGCTCAAGAGCCCGCGGCCGTTCCGCGATTACATCCAGTGGCTGCAACGCCAGGATGCGGGCAAGGCCGAGCAGTTCTGGCGCGGCCAGTTGCAAGGGCTGAATGCGCCCACGCCCCTGACCGTCGACAATGGCGTGGCCCGCGACCGCTACACCGATGCGGTGCTGGTGGACGATCAATTGGTTCACCTGAACGAGCAGGAAACCCAGGCACTGGGCGCCTTCTGTCGTCACCGCCGGATCACCCCGAACACGTTTTTCCAGGGGGTCTGGTCGTTGCTGCTGTCGCGCTATAGCGGTCAACGGGATGTGCTGTTCGGCGTCACCGTGGCCGGGCGTCCGGCGGAGCTGACCGGCGTGGCGGAGATGATCGGTCTGTTCATCAATACCCTGCCGCTGCGGGTGTCGGTGGATCCCGAAGCATCGCTTGGCCAGTGGCTGAGCGCGCTGCAAGGGCTGAACGTCGACATGCGTGATTTTGAACACACGCCGCTGACCGACATCCAGGGCTGGAGTGATTTCCCCCGCGGCGAAACCCTGTTCGACAGCATCCTGGTGTTCGAAAACGCCCCGATCGATGAGCAGATTCTGGAAGGCGGTTTCCAGTTCAGCCTCGAAGGCATGGATCACAGCGTGCACACCCACTACGGTCTGACCGTGGTGATCTTGCCCGGCGAGCAGCTGGGCATTCGCGTGTCCTACGACCGCGAGCGTTTCGAGGCGTCGACCATCCAGCGTTTGCTCGGCCATATCGCCAGCCTGGTGCGCGGCATGCTGGCCGCACCGGACGCGCCGCTGGGCAGTTTCGAATTACTGGCTGTCGATGAGCGTCAGCAACTGCTGGGTGAATGGGCGGTCAACCCGCACGACTTCCCGCTGGATCAAAGCTACGCCGAACTGTTTGCCGCGCAGGTCGCCCAACGCGGCGGGCAGATTGCCGCGATCTGCGACGGTGAGTCCCTGACCTACGCCGAACTGGATCAGCGAGCCACTCGCCTGGCGCACGCCTTGCGCGAAGCCGGTGCCGGTGAAGATCAATTGGTCGCGCTGGTCGCCCCCCGTGGCCTGGCGCTGTTGACCATGATGATTGCCGTGTTCAAGGCTGGCGCCGCGATGTTGCCGCTTGAAGTCAATCATCCGCCGGAGCGCCTGCGGGAAATCCTCAGCCTGTCCCGCGCACCGTTGCTGATAGCCAGCGAAGGTTGCAATGCCCTGCTCGACCAATTGCTCAGCGAGCTCGATCAGGCGCCAAAAGCTTTGTTGGCCGAAGCCTGCTGGACATCCGGCAATGAGGCGCCGTTGCCACTGCTCGGCGGCCCGGACAGCCTGGCCTACGTGCTGTTCACCTCGGGTTCGACCGGTACGCCCAAAGGCGTGATGATCGAACAACGGGGCATGCTCAATAACATCTTCGGCAAAGTGCCGGCCCTGGGGCTGAACGCCGAAGACCGGATTCCACAGACCGCGTCGGTGGCCTTCGACATTTCCGTATGGCAGTTCCTCGCCGCGCCCGTACTGGGCGCCACGGTGCACATCCTGCCGGACGACGTGGCACACGACCCGCAACGCCTGCTGCAAGTGATCGCCAGCGAACGCCTTAGCGTACTGGAAATTGTCCCGAGCCTGATGCGCACGCTGCTCGCGCTGTGCCCGTGCGACCTGCAACTGCCTGACCTGCGTTGGGTACTGCCCACCGGTGAAGCCCTGCCGCCGACCGTGGTCCGGGACTGGTTTGCGCGCTTCCCCGACATCGCCTTGATGAACGCCTACGGTCCGGCCGAATGCGCCGACGATGTGGCTTTCCAGCCGATCTTCGAAGCGCCGGACGCCAACGTCAGCCACATGCCCATCGGCCAGCCGACCGCCAACAACCGTCTGTATGTGCTGGACGAATCCTTGCGGCCGGTGCCCGTTGGCGTTGCCGGGGAAATCTGTGTCGGAGGCGTCGGCGTCGGTCGCGGCTACCTGCACGATCCGCAGCGCACCGCTGATGCGTTCATCGACCATCCTCAGCTAGAAGGTCGCCTGTACCGCACCGGCGACCTGGGGCGCTGGCGTGCCGATGGCGTGATCGAATACCTCGGCCGCCGCGACCAGCAGGTGAAATTGCGTGGCCACCGGATCGAACTGACCGAAATCGAACACCGTCTGGCGCAGCACCCGAATGTGCGCGAAGCCGCCGTATTGCTGCGGGAAAACAGCGTCGGCGAAGCCTGGCTGGTGGCCTACTGGTCAGCCCACGACGACACCTTGGGCAGCGACGGACTCAACGAACACCTGCGCGCGCAATTGCCGCCGTACATGGTCCCGGCCGCGTTCGTGTGCCTTGAGCGCTTGCCGCTGAACAACAATGGCAAGGTCGACCGCAAGGCGCTAGCCGCCCAGGAACTGCACTGGCAGGCCGACACCCTGGAAAGTATCGCGCCGCGCAACGAACTGGAAACCGCCGTGGCGAACGTCTGGGCCAATGTCCTGGGACGCGACACAGTGGGCGTGGAAGACAACTTCTTTACCCTCGGCGGGCACTCGCTGCTGGCCACCCAGATCGTTGCGCGCCTGCGCAGCCATTTCAAACTCGACTTGCCGCTGCGGGTGTTGTTCGAACAACCGACAGTGGCACTGCTGGCCGTCGCCATCGCCGCCCGCCACGCCGATGCCGCTGCACCGCAAGCCGCCATGATCAGCACGCCGAAAGCCCAGCCGCGACCGACGCTGTTGCCGCTGTCGTTCTCACAACAGCGCCTGTGGTTCATCGAGCAACTGACACCGGGCACGACGCTGTTCAACATCCCTTTCGCCCTGCACCTCAAAGGTGAACTCAATGTCGAAGCGCTGCACGCCAGCCTGAATGACTTGCTGGTGCGGCATGAAATCCTGCGCACCGGCATCCGCAGCATCGACGGCGTACCTAGCCAGCACATCAGTGAATCGCTGAACATTGCATTGCCGTTCGATGATTTGTCGGGTTTGGCCGCCACGGCTCGCGAAGGGGCGCAATTCAATGCGCTGCAGGAAACCTTCGAGCAACCGTTTGACCTGACCTCGCCGCCGTTGCTGCGGGCGCGATTGCTACGTGTTGCACCGGGTGAACACGTACTGGGCATCGCCCTGCATCACCTGGTCTCGGACGCCTGGTCGGCGACCATTGCCCTGCGCGAACTGGCCCTGGGTTATGAAGCCCGTTGCAACGGCGCCCCCGCCGAATTGCCGGCCTTGCCCGTGCAATACGCCGACTTCGCCCTGTGGCAGCGCGAGCACCTGCAAGGTGCCGAACTCAAGCGCCAACTCGATTACTGGACCACCACCCTGGACCGTCGCAACAGCGAAGGCAGTCCATTGCTGGCCCTGCCCACCGACTATCCGCGGCCCTCGGTGCAGACCTACCGCGCCGGGATCGTGCAGCGTGAACTCAGCGCCGACCTCAGTGCCCGGGTGCAAGCCTTTGCCAGTCGTCTGGGCACCACACCATTCACCGTGTTGTTCGCCGGTTTCGCGGTGTTGATGCACCGTTTGAGTGGCGATGCCACGGTGCTGATCGGGACCCCGGTCACCCACCGTGAACAACCGGGTACCGAAGGCCTGCTCGGCATTTTGCTGAACAACCTGGCGATCCGTGCCGACTTTGAACCGCACGCGGATTTCACCGCGCTGGTGGGTCAAGTGGCCAAGCGCTTGCGCGAAGGCTTGCAGCATCAAGACCTGCCCTTCGAGCAATTGGTCGACAACCTGCAACTGCCCCGCAGCCTCAGCCATGCACCGCTGTATCAAGTGATGGTCGCGCAGCAATTGGCCATGGAGTCGCGCTTGCGTTTCCCGGGGCTGGAATTCGAAGCGCTGGACACCCCGCTCAAGCACTCCGAATGCGATCTGGATCTGCACGTGCTGTGCCCGGCCAATGCGCCGATTCAGCTGGAGTTGATGTTTGCGCTGGACCTGTTCGCCGCCGACAGCGCCCGTCAGACCCTCGCCCGCCTGGAGCATGTGCTCGAACACATGCTCGCCGAGCCGCAACGCCCGGTGGCCGCCCTGCCGCTGCTGATGGCCGCGGAATGGCAACGCACTGTGGTCGAGTGGAACCGCACCGAGATGGAGGTGCCCCAGCACCTGACCTTCGCCCAGCTGTTTGAACAGCAGGCCGAGCGCACCCCGGATCGCGATGCGTTGTGCTTCGAAGGCCAAAGCCTGAGCTACGCCGAACTGAACCGCCGGGCCAACCAGGTGGCGCATTACCTGCGCAGTCGCGGCGTGGTCGCCAATCGCCCGGTGGCATTGTGTGTCGAGCGTTCGCTGGAATTGTTGATCGGTTTGCTGGGCATTCTCAAATCCGGTGGCGCCTATGTGCCGCTGGACCCGACCTACCCGGTGGATCGTCTGGCGTACATGCTTGAAGACGCGCAACCGGCGCTGTTCCTCGGTCAGCACGGCTTGCTGGAACAGTTGGGCGCCGAACTGCCGCGTCTGCGCCTGGACAGCGACGCTGCCCTGTTCGCCGATCAGCCAGACAACAACCTCGCGCCGCTGGCCGGTCCTGATGATCTGGCGTACATCATGTACACCTCCGGCTCGACCGGTAAGCCCAAGGGCACCCTGGTCACCAACGGCTCGGTGGTCAATCTGGCGTGGGCGCGCATCCATGGCCTGTATCGGCGCTATACCGATCAGCCGATGCGCACCAGTTTCAATTATTCGTTTGCCTTCGACAGTTCGGTGGCCGAGCTCATCCTGCTGCTCGATGGCCATAGCTTGTACCTGACCCCGGAAGAGGTGCGCTACGACCCCGAGGCCCTGGCGCAGTTTTTCCGCGAAACCCGTCTGCAAGCCTTCGAGTGCACCCCGGCGCAGCTCAAGGCCTTGCTCGAAAGTGACGGCGTGCGCCGCGGCGAAGTGTATTTGCCGCGCTTCGTGCTGTTTGGTGGTGACGCGGTGGATGCACAACTTTGGAAGCGTCTGCCATCGATTGCCGGCAGCCGCTTCTTCAACACCTACGGCCCGACCGAATGCACCGTGGATGCGACCGGTTGTGCGGTGGATGACTTCCCGGCACGCCCGATCATCGGGCGACCAATCGCCAACGTGCGCACTTACGTGCTCGATGCTTTTCTCAATCCGATGCCGGTCGGCGTTCCGGGAGAACTGCACATCGGCGGTGCCGGCGTGACCCTTGGCTACCTCAACCGCGCCGAGCAGACCGCGAAGGTATTCATCGACGATCCATTCTCGCCGCTGGCGAATGCGCGCATGTACAAGTCCGGCGACCTGGTGCGCTGGCTACCCGACGGCCAGCTCGAATACCTGGGGCGCATGGATCATCAGGTGAAAATCCGTGGTTTCCGCGTCGAGCTGGGCGAAATCGAAGCCTTGATCGGTGCCCAGCCGGGCGTGCGTCAGGCGGTGGTGCTGGCCCGTGAGGACATGCCCGGCGACAAGCGTCTGGTGGCGTATGTCACCTGCGACCAGCAGGCCGACATTAACGCCTGGCGCAAAACCATCGGTGCCGCCCTGCCGGATTACATGGTGCCGTCGGCATTTGTGCTGCTCGATGAATTACCGCTGACCGACAATGGCAAGCTCAATCGCAAGGCCCTGCCAGCGCCGGACATTCAAGCGGCGCCAGACGCCCAGGACCCACCGCGTACCGTCGCCGAGCAGCAACTCGCCGCGTTGTGGGCCGAGCTGCTGAATGTGCCGCTGACGCAGATCGGCCGCGACAGTCACTTCTTCTACCTCGGCGGTCATTCACTGCTGGCGGCGGTGCTGTTTGCCCGTCTGCGCCAACAGTTCGCCACGGTTCCACCGCTGCGGGCAGTGTTCGAACACCCGAGTCTTGATGCTTTGGCTGCATTACTGGGTGATCCGCGGCAAACCCCGGCGGCGACTTTCGTCTCGGCGGCCCGCCCGGCGCGCCTGCCATTGTCGTTCGAACAACAACGCTTGTGGTTCCTCGAACAACTGAGCGTGGGCGGTGGCGAATACAACGTGGTCAGCGCCGTGCAGTTCGACGGTGAGCTGAACACCCAGGCCTTGCAGTGGGCCCTGAACAGCGTGGTTCAACGTCATGAAATCCTGCGCAGCCGGATCGTGCGCGATACCGATGGTGAGTTGGCGCTGGTCATCGAACCACAGGTCAATGTCACCTTGCGCGTGGCAGCACTGGAAGCGGCCACCGACAGCACCTGGCAACAGCTGACCGATGAGGCCATCCATGCCGAAACCGGGCAACGTTTCGACCTGGCGACCCAAGTGCCAATCCGTGCCACGCTGATCCACCGCAGCGGTCGCGCCCAGGCCTTGCTGTTGCTGACCGTGCACCATTGCGCCACCGACGATGCATCCAGCCAGAACCTGTTGAATGAACTGGCGCAGTTCTACACCGCGCAAAGCCAAGGCACCGTCGCCGAACTGCCGAACCTGGCGCTGCAATACCCGGATTACGCGCTGTGGCAGCGTGAATCAGGACAACAGGCGCTGTTCCACAGTCAACTCGAGTACTGGCGCACACAACTGGAAGACGGCAATTATCTGCTGGACTTGCCCACCGAACAGGGTCGTCCAAACCAGCTCGACCCTGCCGCCGGCGCGGTACAGCTGCAATTGCCGCCAGAACTGGCGGGACGCTTGCGTCAGTTCGCCCAACAACGCGGTGCCACCCTGTACATGCTGATGCTCAGCGCGGCGCAGTTGTTGTTGGGACGTTACGCCAACCAGCGCGACGTGCGGGTCGGCAGCCCGGTTGCCCAACGTCCATTGGCCGAATTGCAGCCGCTGATCGGTTGCTTCGTCAACACCTTGGTGATGCGCGCCGACCTCGATCCGGCGCTGGATTTCGAAGGCTTGCTGAGCCAGGTGCGCAACCGCGTGCTGGACGCGCAACAGCATCAGGACGTGCCGTTCGATCAGGTGGTCGAAAAGCTCGCACCGGAACGCAGCCTCGGCCAGACGCCACTGTTCCAGGTGCTATTCGTGATGCAGAACGCTGACGCGTCGGCCAGTCACTGGCCATCGTTGCAAGTGCGCGAACGGGCGGTGACCGCCCAAGCCACCAAGTACGACCTGAACTGGGAAGTGCATGATGGTGAAGTGCTGTCGGTGCTGCTCGAATACCGCACCGCGCTGTTCAGCGAAACCACCGCCCGGCGTTGGCTGGCGCAGTGGCAAGCGCTGCTGGAAACCATGCTCGATGCGCCACAGACTCGCCTCGGCGACTGGTCACCGTTGGCGGCGTCTGAGCGTCAACGTCAACTGGTCGAGTGGAACGCCACCGAACGTCATTACGCCGGCCCGACCAATCTGCACACGGCGCTGACTCAACAGGCCGCCCTCAGCCCCAACGCCCCGGCGCTGGTGTTCGACGGCCAGCGCCTGAGTTACGCCGAACTGGATCAGCGCGCGCAAACCGTTGCCCGCGCCTTGCGTGCGGCCGGAATCGGCCGCGAGGCCATTGTTCCGGTGTGCATGGAGCGCTCCGTGGAAATGGTCGTCGCCCTGCTCGGCATCGTGCATGCCGGCGCCGCGTGGCTGCCGCTGGACCCGGAATTGCCGGCCGCGCGTTTGGCCTTCCTGATCGAGGACGCCGATGCGCAAGTCACCTTGACCCAGCCACAGTGGCGGTCGAAGTTACCGGCCGGGCACATCGCCTGGACCCTCGACGCCTTGCCCCAGGCGCCCGCGGGCGAACCGCTGAGCGTTGAGGCGGGCGACCTGGCCTACGTGCTCTACACCTCTGGTTCCACCGGCCAACCCAAAGGCGTGATGAACGAACACGGCGCCTTGATGAACCGTCTGCACTGGATGCAGGACGCCTTCCCGATTGGCCCCAACGACCGAGTGTTGCAGAAAACCCCGTACAGCTTCGACGTGTCGGTGTGGGAGTTCTTCTGGCCGCTGATCACCGGTGCCACGCTGGTGGTCGCTCGCCCGGACGGCCATCGTGACCCGGCCTACCTCAGCGAGCTGATCCGGCAGGAACAGGTCACCACCCTGCACTTCGTGCCGTCGATGCTGCGCGCGTTTGTCGAAGAGCCGAGCCTGGTCCATTGCCACAGCCTGCGTCAGGTGTTCGCCAGCGGCGAAGCACTGCCGGTGGATCTGGTGCGCCGCTTCATGAGCCAACACCCGGCGGCGCTGGTCAACCTTTATGGCCCGACCGAAGCGGCGATTGACGTCTCGGTCTGGCGCTGCTCGGTGGACGACGTGAGCGTGCCGATCGGCAAACCGATCGCCAACCTGCGCCTGTACATCCTCGACGAGGCCCTGCAGCCATTGCCGATCGGCAGCATCGGCGAGCTATACATCGGCGGGGTCGGCGTGGCGCGCGGTTACCTGAAACGTCCAGACCTGACCGAGGAACGTTTCCTCGCCAGCCCGTTCATCGACGGTGATCGCCTGTACCGCACCGGCGACCGTTGCCGCTTCCTCGCCGATGGCAACATCGAATACCTGGGGCGTCTCGACCATCAGGTGAAGCTGCGCGGCCAGCGCATCGAGCTGGGGGAAATCGATGCTGAACTGCTCATGCAACCGGGCGTTCGCGACGCGGCGACGTTGTTACTCGATCAGCGTCTGGTGAGCTTCTGGTGTGGTGACGCCGATGAAGCGGCACTGCGCGCGGCATTGAGCGACAGCCTGCCCTCGCACATGCTGCCAAGCCTTTGGGTGCACCTGGACAGCCTGCCGCTCAACAGCAACGGCAAACTCGACCGCAAGGCGTTGGCCGCCACGGCATTGCCGGAAACCAACAGCGACCGACCACACACCGCGCCGCGCAACGCCACCGAAACGGTGCTATGCGAATTGTTCAGCGAAGTGCTGGAATGCCCGTTGGTGGGGATCGACGATCACTTCTTCCATCTCGGCGGGCATTCCTTGCTGGCCACGCGACTGGTCGCTCGGGTCCGTGAACGCCTGGGCGCCACCTTGCCATTGGCGCTGGTATTCGCCCAACCGACGGTGGCGGCGCTGGCCGGTCATCTGCGCGCGGCGATGCCAGGGGAGCTGATCACCGCACAACCGCGTCCGGCACAACTGCCGCTGGGTCTGGCTCAGCAACGGTTCTGGATGCTCAGTCGTCTGGTGCCGGATTCGCGCGAGTACCACATGCCATTCGCCCTGACTTTGCGCGGCGACCTTCAGGTCCCGGCCTTGCGTGAGGCATTCGAGCAGGTCAGCGAGCGCCATCTGGTGCTGCGCAGCCGCATTGTCGAAGTCCAGGGCGAGCCGCAGCTGCTGATCGACGATCAAGGCCCGGCGCTCGAGGTCACGTCGGTCGCCACGCAGGACTGGACAGCGACTTGCGCCAACGCAAAGAACGAGCTGATGGCGCCGTTCAATCTGGCCACCGCCGCACCTTGGCGTGCGCATCTGTTGCAACGGCAGTACAGCAACGAAAGCCTGTTGCTGGTTTGCCTGCACCACAGCGCCACCGACGGCTGGGCGATGCAATTGCTGATCGACGAATTGGCCCAGGCCTACACCGCCAGCCTTAAAGGGCAGTCGCCCGCCTGGACGGCGCTGGAGGTCGACTATGTCGATTTCGCCCTGTGGCAACAGCACCCGGACACCCAGGCTCGACGCAATGACAGCCTGGATTACTGGAAAAACCACCTCGGCGAGGACGATTACCAACTCGACCTGCCCCTGGACCATCTACGCGGCGCCGAAGCGGATCGTCGCGCCCAACTGCTGACAGTCAGCCTCGGCGCCTCGCGTGCCGAAGCCATCCGCCAGTTCGCCCGTCAACGCGGCACCACCAGCTACGTGGTACTTGCGACGGCACTGAGCGCGTTGCTGGCTCGTTACAGCGGTCAACGCGACATTCGCCTCGGCACCCCGGCGGACCAGCGCGACCAACCGCAAACCCAAGCGTTGCTGGCGTGTCTGGTGAATACCCTGGTGATCCGCAGCGACGTCGATCAACAGGCTCCGGCCGAGCAGTTGCTGGCCAGCCTCGAGACCGATCTGCGCGCGGCCCAGGCCCATGCCGACCTGCCGTTTGCCACACTGGTCGGCGCCGTGGCCCAGCGCCGCGACCTGAACCGCACGCCGTTGTTCCAGGTGATGTTCTCCCTCAACCACGGTCGCATGGACAGCAGCCAATGGCCGGGCCTGAACATCGAAGAGCAGACGCTGCCGGTGATCGATGCCAAGTTCGAACAGAGCTGGGAAGTCCAGGACGACGGCGTCGACATGACCCTCGCGCTGGAATATCAATCGGCGCTGTTTGACGAGGCGACGATGCAGCGCTGGAGCGCGCAATGGTGTGCCCTGCTGGACGCGTTGGTGACAACGCCTGAGCTAGCACTGGTCGAGTTGTTCCCGCAACAACAGGATCAGCAGCAACTGGATCGCTGGAACGCCACCGAGCGTCATTACACCGGCCCGACCAACCTGCACACGGCCCTGACTCAACAAGCGGCCCTCAGCCCCAACGCCTCGGCGCTGGTGTTCGACGGCCAGCGCCTGACTTATGCCGAACTGGATCAGCGCGCGCAAACCGTTGCCCGCGCCTTGCGTGCGGCCGGAATCGGCCGCGAGGCCATTGTTCCGGTGTGCATGGAGCGCTCCGTGGAAATGGTCGTCGCCCTGCTCGGCATCGTGCATGCCGGCGCCGCGTGGCTGCCGCTGGATCCGGAGTTGCCGGCCGCGCGCCTGGCCTTCCTGATCGAGGACGCCGATGCCCGGGTCACCTTGACCCAGCCACAGTGGCGGTCGAAGTTGCCGGCCGGGCACACCGCCTGGACCCTCGACGCCTTGCCCCAGGCGCCCGCGGGCGAACCGCTGAGCGTTGAGGCGGGCGACCTGGCCTACGTGCTCTACACCTCCGGTTCCACCGGCCAACCCAAAGGCGTGATGAACGAACACGGCGCCTTGATGAACCGTCTGCACTGGATGCAGGACGCCTTCCCGATTGGCCCCAACGACCGCGTGTTGCAGAAAACCCCGTACAGCTTCGACGTGTCGGTGTGGGAGTTTTTCTGGCCGCTGATCACCGGTGCCACGCTGGTGGTCGCTCGCCCGGACGGCCATCGTGACCCGGCCTACCTCAGCGAGCTGATCCGGCAGGAACAGGTCACCACCCTGCACTTCGTGCCGTCGATGCTGCGCGCGTTTGTCGAAGAGCCGAGCCTGGTCCATTGCCACAGCCTGCGTCAGGTGTTCGCCAGCGGCGAAGCACTGCCGGTGGATCTGGTGCGCCGCTTCATGAGTCAACACCCGGCGGCACTGGTCAACCTTTATGGCCCGACCGAAGCGGCGATCGACGTCTCGGTATGGCGCTGCTCGGTGGATGACGTGAGCGTGCCGATCGGCAAACCGATCGCCAACCTGCGCCTGTACATCCTCGACGAGGCCCGGCAGCCACTGCCGATCGGCAGCATCGGCGAGCTGTACATCGGCGGGGTCGGCGTGGCGCGCGGTTACCTGAAACGTGCGGACCTGACCGAGGAACGTTTCCTCGCCAGCCCGTTCATCGACGGTGATCGCCTGTACCGCACCGGCGACCGTTGCCGCTTCCTCGCCGATGGCAACATCGAATACCTGGGACGTCTCGACCATCAAGTGAAACTGCGCGGCCAGCGCATCGAGCTGGGGGAAATCGACGCGGCTCTGCTGAGCCAGCCCGCCATCACCGGTGCCTGCACCCTGGTGATCGACAATCGATTGGTAGCGTTCTACAGCAGCAACGCGGCGCAATCAGGCCTCGATACGTTGCTCGCCGCCGAATTGCCGGCCTACATGGTACCGGCGGTGTGGGTTGAAGTGCCGACCTTGCCCCTGACCACCAACGGCAAGATCGACCGCAAGGCCTTGGCTGCCCTGCCACTGCCGCAGACCCAGGAAGATTACGCCGCACCGCGCAACAAACTGGAAACCCTGCTCTGCCAACTGTTCGGTGAACTGCTCGGTGAGTCCCTGACCGGTGGCCGTGAAGTCGGGACTTCGGACAGCTTCTTCGCGTTGGGCGGCGATTCGATTCTCGGTTTGAAACTGATCTCGCGATTGCGCGAACAGGGTTACTCGCTGACGCCCAAAGACCTGTTCCGCTCGCCGACCCCGGCGGCACTGGCGCAGGTGGCCAGTCCGTTGCTGACTCTGGCCGAACAAGGTGATGTGACCGGTGCGATGCCGTTGATGCCGTTGCATCAGTGGTTCTTCGACCAACAACAGCCGCAAGCGGCGTACTGGAATCAGTCGGTATTGGCCGATAGCGATCGTCGTCTGCAGCCGGCCCTGGTGCAGGCGACGCTGGATCGGCTGGTGGCCCACCACGATGCCTTGCGCCTGCGTTTCGCCGAGGTTGACGGGCAATGGCAGGCGCACATCGCACCGGTATCGCCCGCTCGTTTGATCTGCTGCGAACAGCCTGAGCAACTGCAGCAAGTCGCGCAAAGTCTGGACCTGCAACATGGCCCGCTGTTCGCGGCGGCATTGCTGGAGGGCGAACCGCAACGCCTGTATCTGGTCGCGCATCACCTGGTCGTCGACGCCGTGTCATGGACACCGCTGCTGGAAGATTTCCAGCAGCTGTATCAAGGGCTGGAGCGAGGCGAGAATCCAGGCCTGCCGGCGAAAACCACGTCCTACCGTCAATGGGCCGAATACCTGCACGCCCATGCCGGCAAGGTCAGCGCCGAACAGCGCTACTGGAATGCCCAGACCGCAGTGAACACCGCGCCCGTGGCCACGGTCGCCGAGCGTCAAACCTTGTCGGCCCGTTGGGATGCGGCGCGCACTCATCAATGGCTGACCGAGTCCCACGCCGCCTATCGCACACAACCGGAAGAGCTGCTGATCGCCGCCCTCGCCGCCACCCTGGCGGAAGCCGAAAGCCGCGCCGACATCGTGGTCGATCTGGAGCGCCATGGTCGCGATGCGCCGTTCGAGGGCCTGGATGTCAGCCGCACCGTCGGCTGGTTCACCACCCTCTATCCGTTGCGGGTGAAATCCAGTGGTGCCCCTGGCGAACGAGTGCGCGATGCCAAGGAAGCGTTGCGCGCCGTGCCGGGCAATGGCCTCGGCCACGGGCTGCTGCGCCAGCGCGGCGCGTTGCCGCCAAGCCGTGGCGATGTGTTGTTCAACTACCTGGGGCATGAGCAAACGCCACAGGGCTGGTTGCGCGCCAGCAGCCTGACCGCGCCGCCGGAAGTGGCACTGGCCAACCGCGTGAGCCATGGCCGTGAAGTGGTGGCCTGGCTGGAAGACGGCGTGTTGCATATCCACTGGCACAGCGTCACGCCGAGCGCCGACAGTCGCTTGCCCGCTCGCTTGCTGGAGCATTTGCAAGCGCTGGTCGGGCATTGCCTCGACCCACAGGCGGGGGCGCTGATGCCCTCGGACTTCCCGCTGGCCAAAGGCATGAACCAGAAGTCTCTGGACATGCTGCTCAAACGCCTGGGGCCGAGGAAGTGAGCCCCGCCATCGCCCTGAATTTGACTTCGGAGTGCGCCGCTCGCGGCGCACGTGCCTCTACGATTTCCTGGATTGAACACTGCTGCCATGCATGACCAAATCGAAAACATCTATTCGTTGACGCCGCTGCAAAAAGGCCTGCTGTACCACGAGGCCTATGCGCCCGAGTCGCGGGTCTACTACCAGCAAATGAGCATCGGCCTGGCCGGTGAGCTCGACCTCGACGCGTTCCGTCAGGCCTGGATTGCGCTGATGCAGCGCCACGCGGTGTTGCGCACGGCGTTTCTCTGGGAAGAGCTGGACGACGCTTATCAGGTCATCCTCAAGGAAGTCGATCTGCCGCTGCGCGAAGTCGACTTGCGCGGCAACCCGCAAGGGCTGCCGGCCCTGGCGGCGGAAGATCACGCACAAGCCTTCGAACTGAGCGCCGCGCCACTGATGCGCTTGACCCTGGCGCGTCTGGACGATGTGAACGGACAAGCGCAGTGGTCGCTGGTGTGGACGCACCATCACCTGTTGCTCGACGGCTGGAGCGTTGGCTCGCTGCTGGCGGACTGGCGCGATCTGTTTCGCGCGGCCCGTCGCGGGCAAAACGCGGCATTGGAAGCGGTGCGACCGTTCCAGGATTACGTGGCCTACCTCGATGAACGCCCATCCGCTGATGAGTTCTGGCGCAGCCGCCTGGCGGATTTCGCCAACACCACCCGCGTGCCCGAATCAGACCCGCGCGGCTTGCTCGCCGAGCTGGCAGAGGCGCACTTGCCTTGCACCGAACACCAGCGCGTGCTGGATGCGACAACGACTGCGCGCCTGAGTAGCTTCGCCCGTGACAACAACTTCACCGTCAACACCCTGCTGCAAGCGGCGTACGCTTACTTGCTGGGTCGCCACAACGGCAGCGACGAGGCCCTGATCGGCGTCACCGTGGCCGGGCGTCCACAGCGCCTGAGCGGCGTCGAGCGCATGGTCGGTCTGTTCATCAATACCTTGCCGTTGCGGGTTCGCTGGGACGATGCGCCAACCGTTGGCCAATGGTTGGCCGGCATCCAGGACTGGAACGCCGAGATGCGCGAGCATGAACACACGCCGCTCGCCAGTCTGCGGGCCTTGACCGCGCTGCCGCCCGGTGGCGAGTTGTTCGAAGCGATCATGGTGTTCGAAAACTTCCCGTTCCCCCGGGAGCTGGATCAGATCGACGACGGCCTTGTCGGGCTGCCGGATGCCGAACATACCGCGCCGTTGCGCCACACTGGCGGGCGCAACAACTACCCGATGTCGCTGATCGCTTCAATGGAAAGCGACAGCTTGCACCTGCATCTGGTGCACCAACGCAAACGCTTGTCCGATGCGGCCGGCGCGCGCCTGATGGAGCAGTTGGTAACGCTGCTTGACGAACTGAGCCGCGACGCCAACCGGCCACTGGCCAACGTGCCGTTGTGCCCGATGCAGGAACTGAACCTGACTCGCACCTGGGGCAACGGCGCGACGCTTGAAGTGCCGGATGCTGCGCTGCATGAACTGATCGCCGCTCAGGCCCGCCGCCATCCCGAGCGTGAAGCGGTGCGCGACGCCCATGGTGCATTGAGCTACGGCGAGCTGCTTGAAGCCTCGACCGCACTGGCCCACGCCTTGCGTCAGCGCGGTGTGCAACAGGGTGATCGCGTCGCCCTGGCCCTGCCCCGTTGCAACGACGCAGTGGTCTCGCTGTTGGCGGTGATGCAGGCCGGCGCGTGCTTCCTGCCGCTGGACCTGGGCCAACCGGCCTCGCGCCTGAGTGCGCTGATGGTCAGCGCCGACGAGGGCTTCATCATTGGCGCGCCGACCTTCGACACCGCCTCTGCGCAGGTGATCGACGCCTCAGCCCGCGCGACCGGCATCGACCTGCCAGCGGTGGATCAACAGGCCTGCGCCTATGTGATCTACACCTCCGGCTCCACTGGCACACCAAAAGGCGTGCGTTTGTCCCATCGGGCTATCGTTGCTTATGTCAGCGGCATTCTGGCCGAACTGGGTTGCGCCGAGGCCGAACAACCGTGGCGCCATGCGCTGCTGTCGACCCTGGCGGCGGACCTTGGTTACACCCAGTTGTTCGGGGCGCTGGTCAGCGGTGGCAGCCTGTTGCTGGTGGACGACGACACCCGCGCCGACCCGAATGCCCTGGCGCAGTGCTTTGGCGAATTCACGCCGGACCTGGTCAAGCTCACGCCCAACCACCTGCACGGTTTGCTCGCCGCGCACCCTGATGCTCGTCTGTTACCGCGCCGCGCCTTGCTACTGGGTGGCGAAGCGCTGCAAGGCTCGCTGCTGGACACTATCGGCGCGCTGCGTCCGGAACTCGCGGTCTACAACCACTACGGCCCGACCGAAAGCGCCGTCGGCATTTGCCTGTCGCGCATCGAACAGCCACTGGCCGGCGTACAGCCGCTGGGCCATCCGCAACCGAACCGGCAACTGCGGGTACTCGACAGCCAGGGCCACGCCGTGCCGGTCGGTATGCCGGGTGAATTGTGGGTCGGCGGCGAAGGCCTGGCCATCGACTACCTGGGCGATCCGGTGCAAACCGCTGCACGCTTCACGGCCGTTGCCGATCTGCCCCGCGCCTACCGCACCGGCGACCGTGTGCGCTGGCTGGAATCCGCGGAACTCGCGTTCCTTGGGCGCGTCGACAACCAGGTTAAATTGCGCGGCTACCGCATTGAACTGGGCGAAGTCGAAGCACAGATCAAACGCCTGTCGAGCAATATCCAGCAAGTGCTGGTGCGCGTGGTGCAACCGTCTGACGAACCCGCGCGACTGGTGGCCTGGCTGGTAGCCAGCACCTCTCTCTCGACCGATAAACTGCGCTCCGATCTGGCTCTGCGCGTACCGGACTACATGGTGCCGGCGGACTTCATCGCCCTGGACGCCATCCCGCTGAACGCTAACGGCAAACCGGACATCGCCCGTCTGCCATTGCCCGATGCACCGACCCGCCAGGACAACTACGAGGCCCCCCGCGATGCGGTGGAAATCGCCTTCGCCGAGATCTGGCAGGACGTGTTGCGGGTCGAGCGCGTGGGGATTCATGACAACTTTTTTGCGTTGGGCGGCGACTCGATTCTCAACCTGCAAATCATCGCCCGCGCCCATCAGCGCGGCATGAAGCTGACGCCTAAGCAGTTGTTCGAAAACCGCACCATCGCTGAAATCTCCGCGGTGATCAGCCAAGGCGCGAGCTACAGCCGCGACACCACCTACGCTGCGCGCAATGTACCGCTGACCGCAGGTCAACACGCCCGTCTCGAAGCCGGCCCATTGGCAGCAGACTGGCGCTGCGTGGCGCTTGATGTGCCGATCAGCCTCCAAGTGTTGAACCGCGCCGTGCTGGCTCTGCAACAGCAACACCGCGCACTGCAGCTGGGCCTGACCCAACAGACTGACGGTAGCTGGGCACAAACCCTGCCGAGCACGCCGAAACCGGTCAGCGCCAGCCGTCAGCCGCTCGACACTGACAACCTGAACGCACTGGCCGAAACCACACTGGCCACACTGGATCACGCGGCGGGCGAAGGCTGGCACGCATGCCTGTCGGAACAGGGCGACGCCGTGCTCTTGGTTACCCATGCACTGCGCCTGGATGCTGCTTCCTGGGCGTTGTTGATGACTGACCTGGCGCTGGCTGTGGCTCAAGCGCAATATGACCGCGCGATCGAACTGCCGCGTCACGGCGGCCATCTGGATGAATGGGCCGAACATCAAAACCGCTGCGCCCGCGATGAAGACGGGTTGGAATCGGCCTGGGAATACTGGCTGCAATATGCCGGTGAAACCCTGCCACCGACCACGCAGCAGGACAACGGGGCGACTGAACGACGCCGCGTGCAGATCCCGGTGCCACTGAGCGCCCGTCTGAACCTGCTGCAACGCCGCAGCCACGCGCCTTGGGCTTCGCTGGTGGCCACCGCCGTCGCGGCGGAACTGGCGCAGCAAAGTGCCGAACAGGACGTCTGGCTGAGCCTGGATCGCGGTCGCTGCGAGCGCGCACGTTTGCCGCTCAGCAGCGCCCTGAGTCGTACCGACTTCGACCCGGCGACGGTGATTGGCGCGCTGAGCCACGCCGTTCCGCTGCGTTTGAGCGTGACACCCGGCACCAGCGCCGCGCAGCTGCTCGCGCAGGTCGACGCGCAACTGGCCGCCGCCCCGCACTTTGGCGACGACTACGGCGTGCTGCGTTATCTGGCCGACAACGACTACCTGCATGAACCGCTGCTAAGCCTGCCGCAGCCAACTGTGCATATCGTCATGGCCGGTGAATGGCTGGCCCATGAAGGACCGTTGGGCGAGGTCATCGCCGCCAGCGCGCCCATCGATGGCGCCGGGCTGACCCTGTCCGTGAGCCTGCAACAGGGTCAACTGCACATCGATTGCCGTGGTCCAGGCGCCGAACACTGGGCTCAAGCACTGGAGCGGCATCTGGCCCTGCTGGCTGCCGATGCCGAGCAAGCCATCCCGGGTGCCCACGCGTTCCCGCTGTGCCGCGCCGCCGGCCACGATCTCACGGCCTTGGGTGCCAACTTCGACTGGGCCGGCATCGACGATTTGCTGCCTCTGTCGCCGATGCAGGAAGGCATGTTGTTGCACACCCTGCTGCGTCCCGACAGCGGCATCTACCTGATGCAGCAACGTTATCGCTGGGATGGCGAACTGGACCGTAGCGCCATCGAATTCGCCTGGGCCCGGCAACTGGCCCGGCACCCGATGCTGCGTACCGGTTTCTGGTGGCAGGACGGCAAGGCCGCGCTGCAATGTGTCTATCACGACACCGATCCGGCCTTCGCCTGGTACGACTGGCGGCACCTCGACGAAGCGAGCCGCCAGCGTCAACTGGATGCCGTGCTGGACGCCGAATGCCGTCAGGGTTTCGACATGCGCCGCCCGCCGCTGACTTTCTTGCGGGTGTTCCAGGTGGCCGATCAGGAGTTCCTGATCGTGCGCAGCTTCCACCACATCCTGACTGATGCCTGGTGCTTCGGCCTGTTGATGGCCGACCTGTTCGCCCATTACCAGGCCCGCGTACTCGGCCAGCCTGTGGCGCGTCCGTTGTTACCGTCGTTCAGCAATTACATCCATTGGCTGCAATGCCAGGATACGTCCATCACCGAACAATTCTGGACCCGCGAACTGGCCGGTTTCAGCGCGCCGACGCCGTTGGTGGTGGATCGCCCGGCCGTGACCGAGCAAGCGGTCGAAGCGGTGGCCAACCTGGACGTCACCCTGTCGATTGCCGACACCCGCGCCTTGACCGCGTTGTGCCAACAGCACCAGCTCACGCCCAACACCTGGATTCAGGGCGCCTGGGCCTTGTTGTTGTCCCGTTACAGCGGCAGCGATGACGTGTTGTTCGGCGTTACGGTGTCGGGACGTCCGACTGATTTGCCGGGCGTGGAAGACATCGTCGGGTTGTTCATCAACAGCCTGCCGCTGCGGGTCAAGGTCGACGATTCGCAAACCGTGGTGCCGTGGCTGCAAGCGCTGTTCGCGCACAACTACGAGTTGCGTGCCTACGAACATGCACCGCTGGTGGACATTCAGCGCTGGAGTGAAATCGAGCACGGTCGTTCGTTGTTCGACAGCCTTGTGGTGTTCGAAAACGCGCCGTTCGACGCAGGTCTGTCGGACCGCCAGGTCGACTTCAACGTCGACATCTACGAAGACCGGGTGCACACCAACTACCCGATGACCGTGGTGCTCTACCCCGGCGATCGCCTGGGCATTCGCCTGACTTACGATGCCGCACGTTTCGACACCGACACCGTACAGCGCATGCTTGGCCATCTGCGTCAGTTGCTCACGCAAATGGTCGCCCAGCCTGATGCACCGCTGGCCACGCTGTCGTTGCTGACGCCGGACGAACGCCAGACCCTGCTGGTGGACTGGAACCGCAGTGAACTCGACTTCCCGCTGGATCAAACCTATGCCGAACTGTTCGCCCGGCACGTAGCGGAGCATCCGCAGCGCATTGCAGCCGTGTGTGGCGCCGACAGTCTGAGTTATGCCGAACTGGATCAGCGTTCGAACCGCCTGGCTCGTGCATTGATCGAAACCGGCGCCGGTCGCGACACGCTGGTGGCCTTGGCCGCTGAACGCGGATTGCCATTGCTGAGCATGATGATCGCCGTGCTCAAGGCTGGTGCGGCGTACTTGCCGCTGGACATCAAGCATCCGCCACAGCGCCTGAGCGAGATTCTCGAACTGTCCGGGGCGACGATTCTGTTGACCAGTGACAGTGCCGACTCGGTCATCGACCCGGCACTGGCCGCGAGCACCGCGACCCCGCGCCGCCTGCGCACCGAAACCCTGTGGCTGGCGGGCGATGCAACGCCGCCGAACGTGGCGGGCAGCCCCGACGATCTGGCCTACGTGATCTTCACCTCAGGCTCCACCGGTACGCCGAAAGGGGCCATGGTCGAGCAACGGGGCATGCTCAACAACATTTTCGGCAAGGTGCCGACCCTGGGCTTGTCGAGCGCGGACCGGATTGCCCAGACCGCCTCCCCGGCGTTCGACATTTCGGTGTGGCAGTTCCTCGCCGCACCGATCCTTGGCGCCACCGTGCATATCTTGCCGGACGTGATTGCCCACGACCCCGAGCGCCTGCTGCAAGCGCTGGAAAACGAGCAACTGTCGGTGCTCGAAGCCGTGCCGACGATGATCCGCGCCCTGCTCGACCTCGCTAGCACCGACACGCAACTGTCGGCGCTGCGCTGGTTGCTGCCGACCGGCGAAGCCCTGCCACCGGCGCTGGCCCAGGCCTGGCTGAGTCGCTTCGCCCATGTACCGCTGATGAACGCCTATGGTCCGGCGGAATGCTCGGACGACGTGGCGTTCCACCCGCTGACCACCGTGCCTGAAGAAGGCGGCAACGCCATGCCGATTGGCCGGCCGACCGCCAACAATCATCTGTACCTGGTGGACGCGGCATTACGTGCGGTGCCAGTGGGCGTGCCCGGTGAAATTTGCGTGGGTGGCGTCGGTGTTGGTCGCGGCTATCTCAACGATCCGGAGAAAACCCAAGCCGCGTTCGTGGCACACCCGTTCGAACCCGGTGCGCGTTTCTACCGCACCGGTGACCTGGGACGCTGGCGTGCGGACGGCGTGATCGAGTTCCTCGGTCGCCGCGATCAGCAAGTGAAAATCCGTGGTCACCGCATCGAGCTGGGTGAAATCGAAGATCATTTGGGACGTCATCCCGCCGTGCACGCCGTGGCTGTGATCGTCAACGCCGACCAGCGTGGCGACCTGCAACTGGTCGCCTACTGGACCGGCGACGACACGCCGGTAGCCGTGCTGCGCGAATGGCTGAGCCAACGCTTGCCGTCGTACATGGTGCCGGCCCACTGGCAACAACTGGATGCGCTGCCGCAGAACGCCAACGGCAAGGTTGACCGCAAACTACTGACCGCACGTGCGCTGGACAATAGCGACTTGAGCGAACAACAACCGCTGAGCAGCGACACCGAACAGCAACTGGGGGCGATCTGGGAGCAGATTCTCAACGTGGCGAGCATCGGTGCCGACGACAATTTCTTCGCCCTCGGCGGACACTCGTTGCTGGCGACGCTGGTGGTCTCGCGAATTCGCAGCCAACTCGCCGTGGACCTGCCATTGCGTGCGGTGTTCGATCACCCGGTGCTGAAAAACCTGGCACGCGCCATCGACAGCGCCCGCTTGCAAGCCATGCCTTTGGCCCTGCCCGCGATCACCGCGGCCGACCGTTCGCAGCCGCTGCCGTTGTCGTTTGCCCAACAGCGTTTGTGGTTCCTTGAGCAGTTGAACCCTGGCTCCAGCGGTTTCAATATTCCATTCGCCTTGACCTTGAGCGGGGCGCTGAATGTTGAAGCCCTGCGCCTGGCATTCGAGCAACTGATCGCCCGCCATGAAGTATTGCGCAGCACCGTGCACAGCGATCATGGCGAGCCCTGGCAGCGGATCGAAGCGGCGCAGGCATTTGCTCTGCCTGTCAGCGATCTGCAACAGATCGCGGCGCAGGAACAGGAGCCGGCCATCCAGGCGCAATTGGCCGAGGTCTTCGGTCAACCGTTCGACCTGACGCAGGCACCATTGATTCGTGCACGTTTGCTGCAACTGGACGCGCAGACTCATGTGCTGGCCATCGCCATGCACCACATCGCGGTGGATGCATGGTCCATCGCGCAATTGGTGGATCAGTTGGCTTTGGACTACGCCGGTTTCGGCAGCGCCGCTGCTCGCATCGACACCCCGGCCCTGCAATACGCCGACTTCGCCATGTGGCAACGCACGCACCTGCCGGGCCCGGTCTGGCAACAACAACTGGCCTACTGGCGCCAGCAGCTGCACGCCAGCCCGGCGCCGCTGCTGTTGCCCGGCGCCCAGACTCGCGATCACAGCGGGTGCGCGCGGCACCGCAGTCGCTTGTCAGCGTCGCTGGCACGGGCCATCGGCGAGATGGCGACCGCTCGCGAGGCCTCGCCATTCATGATGCTGCACAGTGCGCTGAACGTGTTGCTCTATCAGCAAACCGGACGCGAAGACCTGCTGGTGGGCACCGACATCGCCAACCGTCATCAGCAACAGACCGAAGACATGGTCGGCTTCTTCGTCAACCAGTTGGTATTGCGCTGTCGCGTCACGCCGCAGCAGACGTTTGACCAGTTGCTCGGCGATGCCCGTCGTGTGGCGCTGGATGCCTTTGCCCATCAGGACTTGCCGTTCGATGCCCTGGTGGCCGACCTGCTGCCGCAGCGGGACGCGCGGTACACGCCGTTCTTCCAGATCAAACTGGTGGTGCAGAACACCCGCCAGCAGGATCTGCATTTGTCGGGGCTGGCGATCAGCGAGCGAGAGCTGGAACCGCAAGCTTCGGATGTCGACCTGCTGATCAACGTCGTGGATGACGGCGACGGCCTGCTGGTGGTCTACGACTACGACACCGGGCGTTACACCAGTGCCTACATCGAACTGTTCGACCGTCTGTTCGTCTGCCTGCTGGAGCAACTTGTGCTGAACGCTGACACCAGCGTCGCTCAGTTGTTGGTGCCACTCAATCAACTGCAACAGGCCCGCCGCGACCAGGCTCAAGCCGCGCTGCGTGAAGCCGGCAGCGCGCGTCAGAGCACTCTGGGCCAGGCCCGTCGTCGCAGCGTCGTGAAGGATGCCGAACAATGATTGCCTTCGGCCCGTCGACCCTTGCGCTCATGTCCCACTTTTTTTTACAGGTCTCAGCATGACTCAGACTCACGAAAACACACCATTCGAAGGCTTCGAACTGTCACCGCAACAGGCGCACCTGTGGCGCCTGCAACAAACTCGTCTGGCTCCGTCAGCGCAGCGGGCCACGCTGCGTATTCGCAGCGAACAGCCGCTGGACAGCGCACGGCTGAAAACCGGTTTGCTGGCCTTGATGCAACGCCACGAGATCCTGCGTACCCGTTATCAACAACTGCCGGGCCTGTCGTTGCCGATGCAGGTGATCGACGATTCGGTCGCTGATTGGCAGGCGTTGGGCATCGAACTGCATGTGGACACCCAGTCGGCAACCTTGCACTTGCCGGCCTTGCACCTGGACAGCACCAGCCTGGGTTATTTCTGCGAAGAATGGGCGCAGAGCTATCTGCAAGCGGCGCCACAAGAGCCGCCGCTGCAATACGCCGACTATGCGGCGTGGCGCCTGGAGTCGGTGGACGACCAGGGCCGCCAGTTCTGGGATGAGCAGTTCAACGCGATGGTCGCGGATGTGCCGTTGCCTTGGCAGCGCCAGAATCCGGCTATCGGGATTGCCGAAATGGCGCGGATGCAGCTGTCGTTCGACGACTCGACCCTGCAACACCTCGATCAGCAAGCGGCCAGCCTCGGCGTCAGCACCGGCACGGTCGTGCTCGCGGCCTGGGTCACCTTGTGGCAGCGCTACAGCGAAGCCGAACGCCTGACCCTGGCCTATGAGAACCAGACGCGTCCGGACGTGTTGGGCGACGCTCTCGGTCTGTTTTCCGAACCATTGCCGCTGACACTCGATACCCCATCCGAGCTATCGTTTGCCGCGTTGTGCCAGCAACTGACCGAGCGTGTCGGCCTGCTCAACGATGCTCGGGACAGCTACCCGAGCCACTTGAGCAACGTGCCGTCATTGCCGGGCGTGGGTTTCCGCGAACTCGCGGACGTGCCGCACAGTGCGCTGAACGATGCCGGTTGGCAGATCGAACAGGCCGACAGTATCAGCGCCGGTTGTGCATTGCTGTTGCAGTATCAACCCCATTCTGCCAGTGCTTTATCGCTTCATTTTGATGCCGCGCTCTACACGCCTGCCCACATCGAGCTCCTCGCCGAACAGTTGCTGAGCGTGATCGAGCACAGCCTGCGTGAACCATTCATCAGCCTGAGCCGACTGGCAACCTGCAGCACCGTCGAGCAACAACGAGTGACCGGAGCGCTGTGCGCTTCGCCGCCCCTGAGCCCGGCGCAAGAACAGCGTTATGCCGCCACCTTCGCCCTGCCCAACCTGGCTGCCTGCTTCGCCCAGGGCTCGGCCGCCCATGCCCAACGCCCGGCGGTCACTGGCCCAAGCGGGACGTTGAGCCATGCCGAGCTGGATCAGCGCGTCACAGCCCTCACCCAGCAACTGCTCGCCCAAGGCCTGGAACCTGGTGCACGGATCGCGCATTTCCTGCCACGCGATATCGATGCGGTGGTGGCGCTGGTTGCCATCCTGCGCGCCGGGGCCTGCTACGTGCCGATCGACCCGGCTTATCCCGCTGAGCGCATCGAGCATATTCTGCATGACAGCCAGGCCCGTCTGGTGCTGACTCATCGCGCCCGCTTGCAAGACCTGCCGGTGGACTGGCAACCGAGCGCACTGGCGATTGATCAAGCGCTGCCGGTGGTGCCGTTGCAAGAGGAGCCCAGCGTTTCCCGAGATCAACCGGCCTACCTGATTTATACCTCCGGCAGTACCGGTCAGCCCAAAGGCGTGGTGATCAGCCATGCCAACGCCCTGCATTCGCTGGCGGCGCGGCTGGCGGGATATCCGCGGCCGGTGCAACGCTTCCTGCTGCTGTCGTCGTTCGCCTTCGACAGCTCCATCGCCGGGCTGTTCTGGAGCCTGAGCCAGGGCGGTTGTCTGCACCTGGCCAGCGAAACCGAACAGAAAGATCCGCTGCAACTGGCCCGGTTGATCCGCAGTCACGATGTGTCGCACCTGCTGGCCCTGCCTTCGTTGTATGCGTTGTTACTGGACGAATTGGGCGATACCGCAAGTGCGCTGAGCACCGCGATTGTCGCCGGAGAAAGTTGCCCGCCGGCGCTGGTGGACAACCACTATCGCCGCCAACCCGATGCACAGCTGTACAACGAATACGGTCCGACGGAAGCGTCGGTGTGGAGCACTGTCGCCCTGTGTCGGCCCGATCAGGGTTGCGTGCCGATCGGCCGTGCCATCGCCCACACCCGGGTGTACTTGCTCGACAGCGAGGGTGCACCCGTGGCCCGTGGGCTCAAGGGCGAAATCCACATTGCCGGGCCGGGACTGTCCGACGGTTATCTGGGCTTGCCACAGATGACTGCCGAGAAATTCATCCAGGCCCGTCATCCCTCCCTTGAAGGCCAACGTCTGTACCGCACCGGCGATTTCGCCTGGCAGGATCTGGACGGGCAACTGCATTTCCTCGGGCGCACCGATTCGCAGATCAAACTGCGCGGTTACCGTATCGAGCTGGGCGAAATCGAAACCGCGCTGTGCAACGTCAGCGGCGCCAAACTGGCGGTGGTGTTGCTGGATACCACCCAGGCCGAACCGAGCTTGCGTGCTTTCATCGAAGCGAGCACTCAACTTCAGGCCAGTGCCGTGCGCGAATCCCTCGCGGCGCTGTTGCCGACGCACATGATTCCCGCCGACATTCAGTGGCTGGCGCAGCTGCCGCGCACCGCCAACGGCAAGGTCGATCATCGCGGCTTGCTGGCCCGGGCGCCGAACCATAGCCTCGCGACTTATGAAGCGCCTGAGGGTCATATCGAACAGGTACTCGCAGCGCTATGGCAAGAGCTGCTGGAAGCCGAAGTGATCGGTCGCCACGACGACTTTTTCGCCCTCGGCGGCCATTCGTTGCTGGTGGTGCGCATGACGGCCAGGTTGCGCGCGGCCCTGGGCATTGAAGTGCCGGTCAACGTGATCTTCCAGCACCCGACGCTGATCGGCCTTGCCGAGCAGATTAGCCAGCCCCACGACCCTGCGGCGGTCATCGTCTTGCAAGCCGGTGAAACTGCACAGACACCGTTGTTCTGTCTGCATCAGCCAGCGGGCGGGGTTCACCATTACATGCCGATGGTTGCCGGATTGCCGAAGGAGATGCCGGTGTATGGCATTGCGTTGCCCGAATCGTTGCGCAGTCAGGACCTCGTTGCATTGGCCAGCGAATACTTGCCGCAGATCCGCCAGATTCAGGCTCAGGGTCCGTATCGCCTGGGCGGTTGGTCCATGGGCGGCTTGCTCGCGCTGGAGCTGACCCGGCAGCTGGAGGCGCAAGGGCAAACAGTCGAATGGCTGGGGTTGTTCGACAGCACGTTCCACGCCGAGGATGAAACGCTGGCGTGGGATGCGCTGCAGGCCATCGTTCAGCAAGAATTGAGCAGCGACAGTCGCCAGCGACTCACCGCGCAATGCCTGGCGCAGCTGCACGCTGCAACCGCAGAACTGGGTCGCGTGGAGCAATTGCGTTTCGCCCTGCTGCAATGGGCGAACGCCAACGGCCTGAGCCTCAAGGCACCGCTGCCCTATGTCGAGCAAACGCTGGAAGTGATGGCCGACGCACGTCGTTGGGTCAACGGCTATTCAGTGCCGTCCGTGCGTGCCACCCTGCACCTCTGGTGGGCCGATCAGACCTTGATCGAGCGCCCGACCCTGCCGGCGCAATGGGACGCGATCAGTCAGCGAACCTGTCATCATCAGGTCGCCGCTGATCACGACACGATCCTCGGACAGTCTGCCTTCCATGAACAACTCAACAAGTCGCTGGCCATGGCCTCGACGGAAACCGTCGCATGAACCTGATTCTCTATCTCTACCGCCAATCGGCACGCCTGCTGGCACTGGCCTCCATCACCGGTGCACTGGGCGGGCTGGCCAGTGCGGGACTGGTAATCCTGATCAACCGCGGGCTGGCCAATCCGCAGCAATTGCCGGAACTGGCCTTGGGGTTTTTCGGGCTGTGTTTGGGCATGTTGCTGAGCAAACTCTGCTCGGAACTGTCGCTGCTGCACCTGACCCAAAGTGCGATTTTCCAGATGCGCATCGACTTGTCGCGCAAGCTGCTCGCCACCCCGCTCAAGCGTCTGCAAGGCATGGGTAAACACCGTTTGCTGGTGATCCTCACCGAAGACGTACACACCTTTACCGCGGCGTTCGAGTGGGTGCCGCTGTTGTTCGTCAACGCCGTGGTGACCCTGGCGTGCTTTGCCTATCTGGCCTGGCTGTCGTGGTCACTGCTGGCGATTCTGGCGTTGTTCCTGCTGGTCGGTTTGATTGCGTTTCACTTGGCCGAACGCGGGCCGTTGAGCCATCTGGAACGGGTGCGACAACAAAAGGATGTGCTCTACCAGCACTTTCGCAGCCTGATCGAAGGCAGCAAGGAACTGCAACTGAACAACGCCCGTGGCGAGGCCTTTGTCGAGCGGGTCATCCGCCCGGGCGCCGACGAGTTTCGCCTGCGTTTCCTGCGCGGCATGGCCGGGTATTCGGTGGTGGCCAACCTTGGCACGCTGCTGTTCTACCTCAACCTCGGCGTGCTGCTGTTCATCGTGCCGTTCTGGTTGCCGCAGCCGATCACCGTGCTGACCAGTTTCACCATCACCCTGCTGTATCTGGTACGGCCGATTTCCGACCTGATGATCGCCCTGCCCTCGCTGCGTCAGGCCAGTATTGCCCTGAACCGCATACGCCAGCTGGACGCCGAACTGAGCACCGAAGCCCAGGCCGCCGCCCCGGTCGACAATGTGTTCGCCAGCGAAGGCCCCATGCGCCTGCTACTCAACGGTGTGTGCCACCGCTATCCCGGTGAACACGAGGATCATCCCTTCATGCTCGGGCCGGTGGATCTGACGCTGGAACAGGGCGAACTGGTGTTCGTGGTCGGCGGCAACGGCAGTGGCAAGACCACGCTGTCGATGCTGATGCTTGGGCTGTATGCGCCGGAAGCCGGCTGCGTGGTGCTGAACGGCGTGGAGGTGGACGACGACAACCGCGAGCAATACCGTCAGCACTTTGCCGCCGTGTTCGCCGACTTCCACCTGTTCGAACATTTGCTGGGCGACGACGGACCGGACGCCGAGCACCGCACCGCCGAAGCAACGCGTTATGTGAAGGCCTTGGGTCTAGGGCATAAAGTCAGCATCGTCGACGACCGCTTTTCCACCGTGGAGCTGTCCACGGGCCAACGCAAGCGACTGGCGCTGGTGTCGGCGTATCTGGACGACAAGCCGTTTTATCTGTTCGATGAGTGGGCCGCCGACCAGGATCCGACCTTCAAGCGGGTGTTCTACATGGAGCTGTTACCGGAGCTGAAAGCCCGGGGCAAGACCGTGATAGTGATCACCCATGACGACGCTTACTTCCAACAGGCCGACCGGGTACTGAAAGTGGAAAACGGCCGCCTCACCCAGGTCGAAGCCCATGCGGCTTATGCCTGATGGGGGTGAGTGATGTCAGCGCCCGCTCAACCGTCCTGATAGATGTAATGCAGGTAGCTCACCTGTTCTTCCACAGGCAGGCGGTGCAGCTTGGGGCATGACTCGCAGAGGACTGGCGGTTCGCCTTCGACGGGTTCATGCAACTGGTAATGCAGGCAGCAATGCCGGCGCAACGCAAGGCGGGGACAAACCTGCGGCGCAGGTGACTCGACCATGCGTTGCAGGCCCCGCAACTTCAGACGCCCGTCGTTCACCATGACCTGCTCCAGCCACTGGTGCGTCTCGGCGAAGCCGTCCCTGGACAAGTCGGCATCCATTCTCGCGAAGGCGCCATCCCAGAAGGCGACCAGGTTGCCCCACAGTATTTTCGGCGCAAGGCCACCGGCGGCGGCCAGGGTGGTAAAAAGCGGCGCCAGGTGTTCATGGATCAACCGCGACCAATAGGCTGCACGGTCTTCGGCTGCCAAGGTCGGTAGTGGGCCAGTCAACCCCAGCGCCAGAGGTTGACCGTCATCGTGCAACAGCACCGCTTCCTCCCCCCAGAAATCGACCGCGCAATGACGCGTGAGGACACAGGCCAGGGTCGCCGGCAGGACGATCCCCAAATAGTTCATCGACCACTGTGAGACCACGGCCGCACGATTTACTCCCGGATAAAGCAGCGCGAACCGGGTCAGCAATGGTTGCAGCACGATGGGGTCGGCGAGCCGATGCAATGCTATCGAAGGCTGATCACCAGGCTGCTGGATTACACGCTGTATCGGCGGCCACGCCTGATTAAGCCATTCTGGAAATTCGATAGCGGACACCCGTGGCTTTCCCTAATTAATGCAAACGATTAGCATTGGCCGATCCTATCCTCCCTCCCTTGCAAACTCAACGTCGCTAGCGACCGGGCTCATCAAGACCACATGCACACACTCCGCAATTTCTGGCGTCTCGCGCGGCCTTTCTGGGCATCCGAGGAGAAGTACCCGGCTCTGTTGCTGCTTTTGGCCACCGTGCTCATGACCCTGTGCCTGGTGGGGATCAACATCCTTACCAACTTCTGGAACCTGCATTTCTATAACGCATTGCAGGCCATGGATTACGCCGGCTTCATCTTGGGCAGCCTGCAGTTCATCCTGCTGCAGATCGGCATGGCCGCCTTCACTGTAGGCGCATTCCATTTCCAGCAGAAGCTGACGATACGCTGGCGTCGTTGGGCCACCCGCAACCTGCTCGATCAATGGCTCGACAGCCAGCGTTACCAGAAGCTGAAGCTGACCGAGACGGACGTCGATAACCCCGACCAGCGGATCGCCGAGGACATCGACCTCTTTATCATCAAGTCGCTCAAGTTGAGTCTGGGACTGTTGACTTCGGTGGTGTCGCTGTTTTCCTTCCTGCATATCCTCTGGCAGGCTTCCAGCCTCGTCAGCGTGCCCTTGAACGGCCAATCATTGGTCATCCCGGGACTGCTGGTGTGGGTGGCCCTGGTGTATGCAATAGTGGGCACCGGCATCGCATTCTGGCTGGGACGCGCGCTGCCCAGCCTCAATTTCATGCAACAGCGGCGCGAAGCGGATTTCCGTTTCTCGCTCATCCGCCTGCGGGAAAACGCCGACTCGATCGCCCAATACCGGGGCGAGGACCTGGAGAACGCACGTTTGAACCAACGCCTGGGCGCAGCCCTGGAAAACTTCTGGGCGCTGGTAAAAAAACAGAAGCTGATCATGGGCTACTCGACCTTCTATTTGAACAGCGCTACGGTCATCCCCATGTTCATCATGGCGCCGCAGTTCTTCGCGGGCGCCTTTCCCCTCGGTCGCCTGACTCAGATAAGCGCCGCCTTCGGCGAAGTGCATGCGGCCATCGCCTATCTGGTGAGCGTATTTCCAGAGCTGTCGGAGTGGAAATCGGTGATCGACCGCTTGATCGGCTTCCAGGACCGACTGGATAACGTCCAGGTCAAGTCGAAGGTCAGGCTCGAGCAACAGGACAGCGGCCTCGATATCAAGGATCTGGACATCTGGCTGCCGAACGGCCGGCAATTGTTCAAAGGTTTCAACCTTTCACTCGAGCCTGGCGACAGTCTTCTGATCAGCGCGCCGTCCGGCTACGGCAAATCGACACTGATTCGTACGATCACGGGGCTTTGGCATCATGCTTCTGGCTCCACCTGTTATGACCGTGCACGAGCTCTGACACTGTCGCAAAAACCTTATCTGCCGCTGGGCAGCCTGCGCGAGGCGCTCTGGTATCCCAATCCTCCCCAACACGAAGAAGATGCCGCGCTGGGCCTGGCCATGCAGCAAGTCGGCCTGCACCACTTGAGCGATCAACTGGATGAGGAGCGAGACTGGTCGCAGACCCTCAGCATCGGCGAACTGCAACGCTGCGCGTTCGTCCGCGCCCTGCTGGCCCGCCCCACAATCCTGTTCCTCGACGAGAGCAGTTCGGCACTGGATTCGGCCAACGAGGCGCGCTGCTATCAAATGCTCAAACAGACGCTACCGGAAACGATCCTGATCAGCGTCGGACACAATGCTTCGCTTGAGCGCTTCCATTGGCAAGTTCTGGAACTGCAAAGCGAGGCACAGTGGGTGCATCGAAAGGTGAAGCAAGCTGTGTGAGTTTGCTTGGGCTTCGGATGCTGAGTGACAGGAATGTTGTGTTTTTCAGGCTGAAAACAGCATTCCAGGAGTGGATACGATCGGTTATTCGCCAGAAGGCTGCGAATGCTTTGCACGACGCCAGTGAGTTGGCACGTCTCTCGTCGCATGCCCCAGTCAGGATTACTCGGCACACTGGCAGCACGAAGCGTACCTCTACCCCACCGCCCATTGATCTCGTCCAGCACCGCCATCACCTTGGTCGCATTTCGGCTGCGAAGTGGCGAACAAATCGTCTGTGTACTCACCCGGCTGTCGTTCACTGGGTGCCAGCGAGTAGGTAGGAACGTAATCCTTGTAGAACTGAGGGATCTCTACAAGGGTGTTTCAGATCGGAAAACCATACATGCTCATGCCCACGCGCTGGATCCAGTGCTCGTAAAACAGCAGGATCTGACTGAGGAACACATCGTTTCCAAGGTTGATAGGTTCCTCAAACAAATCCTATCCCTTGAAGAAAACTTTTCTCTACTTGCGGCATCGCTAGGCATCGAACAGCCTGCAGACGATCTGCTCGGGTTCTCACGGAAGGAGATAGCGGCCAATGGCTGGCTACATTATCCGCAACTTTCCAAGCTCGCTCAGGCCGCGCCTTTGGAAATGACTCAGCAAGCCTTTCTCGCACGATGCAAATCCATGCATGAAATTTGGCAGAAGCTGCCCGCGGTTTTCTCAAAAGGATTCTAGAAGCGATGGGAGTTCCGAGTAAGTCAATCGCCACACTGGGCAAACTGAAGCTTCTGCAATGCTTACTGAACCTCCTGACCAAATATAACGAAAACTCCAAGCACCAGATGCACTCAAAAGAGTCGACGAGCCAGAAGGCTGGAATGTGAAAAACAGCGACATCGCGATGCTGTTCGTCACCTACGATCTTCGTATCGCGGATGCCCACGACGCAGTGAGCAAGATCCAGAGGTTGAGAAAAAACCGATTTCCCCCCCATTGATGGCCCTCGACGCACTGATAACGAAGGTTTTGTAGTTTGCGTCCCACTGTACGCTGGCGCAGCGCAAGTTGATCAGCGCTTCCTAAAAACGCCGGCCAAGCTTTAAAAAAAAATTCATCGAGCAAATTTGGATCCAATCTGTAAGCATGTTAAATTACGCCTCGTTCAACGGCACCCGGTATGAAAAACCTAAGCGGCGCCGTAAAATGATGCGCACCGGACTGTGGCATCGACACTCAGTAAGATATAGGGAAGTATCGATGAACAAATGGCAGAGTGACATGTGGCATATTGTCGAATGCGCCACATGTGAAAAAAGTATATTCGAGCAAATAACAATAGCGACTAAACAACTAGGCTTTGAATATTGCGCTTATGGCTTGCAATTACCACTTCCCTTATCTGCCCCCAAGGTAGTCGTGCTCGACAACTACCCTTATGCCTGGAAAGCGCGGTATGCTTCAGCTCAGTATTTAAAAGTCGACCCGACGGTCTTGCACGGCAGGCACTCACAGGAACCTCTCACTTGGACCGAGTCACTCTTTTCCAAAACTCCTGAACTCTGGGAAGAGGCCCAATCATTCGGTATTCGTGTCGGTTGGTCGCAATCGCATCTGGACACACTGGGAGTCGGAGGCATGTTTAGTGTCTCTCGCCCCAGCGAGGCACTGACTTCAGCGGAGCTAGCTCTCCATGAAAAAGAGCTGATGTGGCTGGTGTGCGTGGCCCATGTTTTACTGTCAAGAGCGCTCAACAATCGCTACAAAGAACGCTACGCCGCCGACCTTACCGAACGTGAGCGAGAAGTTCTGAAATGGACCGCTGACGGTAAATCGGCGTCTGAGATATCCGATATTCTGACAGTCTCAAAAAACACCATAGACTTTCATATAAAGAATGCCATCCTGAAACTTAAAACCAGCAATAAAACGGCCGCCGCTGTCCGCGCCGTCATGCTCGGATTATTATTTTGACTTATTAGTCATGCCTTCGAAAAAACCTCAAATAGCTAAATACGCCTATGCACGCCCATGATTATCCTGCACAGGCCAAACGCAGAGCAAAACCACTAACTTCTCAAGAGCGATCAAAATTACCACACTAGGAAAAGCAGGGTCAACCTACGATTTATAGTAGGTTACAGCACCGCCTTTTTTTATATCTAATTACTCGGCAGCCTTCTCTGCCAGGTGATTACAATTGCATTTTACTTCTGGAACATCGTCAACACTTTCTCCGACTGTAATGACCGCAATAGGACGTTATCGCCACAAGGTTTTCGTAGAACATTTAGGATGGAAACTGAATTGTTCCGAAGGCCTGGAATACGATCAGTTCGACCGTGAGGACACCGTCTACATTGTTGCTCAAAATGATGACGAGCAAATCATCGGTACCGCCCGCCTTCTGAGCACCACCCGCCCTTACCTGCTGAGCGAAGTGTTTCCAGAGCTGATGAGCGGGCAGGCCCCTCCCCAATCAAAACATATCCTGGAGTTGTCGCGTTTTGCGGCGATGAACTTCAAGACCCATGACAAAAAAGTCAGCGGTCAGTTTTCCTCCGATGCCGCCATTGATCTCATGCGCGCCACCCTCGCCAGCGCAGCCGAACAAGGGGCCAACAAGTTAATTACCGTTTCCCCCCTGGGGATTGAACGACTGCTACGCCATGTCGGCTTCAATGCTTCCCGCGCGGGCAAAGTAACGGGTTGCGAGGGGAAAAAATTATTTGCTTCGTGGATTACCGTGGAGTGATCCACCCCTCTTTTCATTACCCACCGATGGGCGCAAACAAGACTGTCAGCTTAAGTTGGCCACGGTAAACCTCGACAACCTGGAGAGCTGCAATGCCTGCAACTGAATCATTGAATAAAATTACTGATACGTGGTATGCCAAGGCGACCGTACGCTCGACACCTCGCATCTGTGTTCCGGACTACAGCAGTGATCAACTGATTTACCCAGTTGCCCGCTGCTCCATTTGCGAGCATCCGCTGATAACAGCGCTGGGGACCGAGGCCCGCTCTTACATCCTGACGCAAGCCGCCTATCAATTTCTTTACGGCGTGGGTCTGCTCGAAACCAAGTTTGTCATTCAATGCTGCCTGGACATGCTTCATAACCATATCCAAGGCATCAGCGACGTGGCAAAACTGCAAGCACTGACCGTTATCATCGATGAGGGTTATCACGCTCATGTCGCACTTGACTACATCGTCCAGATGAAGAAAAAGAGTGCGATTGAACCTCTGGAAGTTCCTCAGACCAACCGTAAACTTGACGCCACAGCACGCGCTTATGCGTCATTACCGCCTGAAATGCGCATGGACTTCCAGCTGCTGGCCGTCACTATTGCCGAAAATGTGCTGACCGATGAAGTGGCGAACCTGGGCCGTGAGCGCGAACTGGCGCAATCCTTTACCACACTAATGATGGACCATGTTCGTGATGAAGGCAGGCACTCGCGTTTCTTCGCCGATCTTATGAAGGAACGCTGGCCGCAACTGCCTCGTGCCACACAAGAACGATTTGGCACGATGCTCCCGGCTTATCTGGATGACTTCCTTGGGGCCGATTTGAGCCGGCGCTTCGAGCGACTGATTCTGGCGAACTGCGGTCTATCCGATGTTCAGGCAGAACAGGTAATTACTGAGTCCGATCCGCACTTCTCAACGGATCAGGAACGCATGAAAAAGTCCATCTTGCAGCGCATTTACCGACTGCTTAAACAGATTGGCATATTGGAACTGGACACGGTTAAAGATGCCTTCTCGGATCGTAACTACGTCACGACTTGAGCATTCAGAACCGAGAGCCCGCCCCATGTTCAAGACCTTGATAATAGATAACTTCGATTCTTTCACTTACAACCTCTATCAATACATGGGGCAAGTGTCTGGCGAAGAACCTGACGTCATCACCAACGACGCTTCACCCCACGATATTGAGTTGGGTCGCTACGACTGCATCATTGTTTCGCCCGGCCCCGGCACGCCCACGCGCCGGGTCGATGTCGGCATCAGTGAAGACGTGATTCGTGATGCCCATGTTCCTTTGCTGGGGGTTTGCCTCGGCCATCAATGCATCGCGCACATACATGGCATGGAAGTGAGCCACGCACCGGAACCCATGCACGGCCGGGTTCGGCGTATACGCCACAACAATGAAGGGGTCTTCAAGGGCTTGCCCCTCGATATGCCGGTGGTTCGCTATCACTCGCTGGTGGTCCAGTCGCTCAAAGGTCCTTTTGAGCTCAGCGCCTGGGACGAGAACGGCATGATTCATGGCATCCGCCATAAAGAGCGCCCGCTCTATGGCATCCAGTTCCACCCCGAATCCATCTGCACTGACTCCGGACTTGACCTGTTGCGCAACTTTCGAGACATCGCGCATCGGCACAAGCTCGACCGTCTACCCCGCTAAACCTGCCGCTATCCGGCATCACAATTATCAGGAGGGGGCAATGACAACCTTTGAAGTCGAAGTCAGAGCGCTCAAATGCAATCCCGATCCGTTGCGTGTGTTTCGCAGCGAATTTCTCGCCTCATCACGCCATTTCTTTTTAGAAAGCAGTGTCGTCAAACCCGGCTTTTCGCGTTTTTCATTCATGGGCGACTCCCATGGGCGCTGGTCGGAAACGATCACTTATGACAAGGCCTCGCGCAGCGCTTGTATTGAGCGCAGCGACGGCGTCACCCGAGAAACCACGCCTGACTTCTTTCAACTGATGGCATCCCGGTTGACCCGATACCGCTGCGAACACCAGCACCTTCTGCCGTTCGATTTCAACCTGGGGTATGTCGGCCTGCTGGGCTACGAGCTCAAGAGTGAAACGATCGGCGCCGATGCCTATGCATCCCACTCCCACGACGCGGCGTTCATCCTGGCCACGCGCATGATTGCGTTCGATCATGCCGAGCAACGCTGCTATCTGTTGTACCTCGTCCAGGACGATCAAGACCGCCAGCATGCGGCGCTTTGGTTCGATGAAGTGCAGAAGCGGCTACAGAACCAACCGGCGGCGTCTGAACCGACACCCCGCCAGCGCAGGCTGTCGCTGCCTCAGGTCGAGGAGTGGATCGAGCAGCACGCCACCATGCGCCACTCCAAGCAGCGATACATTGCCAAGATCGATGAAGCCCAACGAGAGATCATCGACGGCGAGACCTATGAGGTCTGCCTGACCAATCTGATTGAGTTTCCTTTCTGCGACTCGCCGTTCGAACTCTACTGCGTGATGCGCGAGCTGACCCCCGCCCCCCACGCGGGCTACTTCGCGATCCCGGACTTTCATCTTGTCAGTTCGTCGCCGGAGCGGTTTCTCAAAATTGACAACCAGCGGCAGGTGCAGGCCAAACCGATCAAGGGCACCCGACCTCGCGGCCGCTCGCCGCAGGAAGATGCCCAGTTGATCGAGCAGATGCGTGGCGATGAAAAGGATCGGGCGGAAAACCTGATGATCGTCGATCTGTTGCGCAACGACCTGGGCCAGGTCTGCACCATCGGTTCCGTACACGTGCCGGCGTTGTTCGACGTGGAAACCTACTCCCACGTCCATCAACTCGTTTCTACCATCAGCGGGCAGTTGAAGCCCTCGGTCAGCTCGATTGACTGCGTACGTGCCACGTTCCCGGGCGGCTCGATGACCGGGGCGCCGAAGAAACGCACGATGGAGATCATCGACCGCCTCGAAGAAGGTCCGCGCGGCGCCTACTCCGGCTCGCTCGGCTGGTTTGGTCTGGGCGGGGCATGCGACCTCAACATCATGATCCGCTCGATCACCGTAGATGCCCAAATCGCCCGCTTCGGTGTGGGTGGAGCGATCACATCGCTCTCCGACCCGTTGGGCGAGTACATCGAAACCATCGTCAAGGCCAGCGGCGTTGTCGAGGCCGTCACGCAACTGAGGAGCACACCACTATGAGTTCAGTTACCTCGCACCAGCCGCGCCGTGCCGTCGTGGTCGGCGTACTGGGATCAATCGGCAAACTACTTGCTCGCCAATTGGTGAGCGCAGGCTATGCCGTCACTGGCCTCGATATCGCCGCGCCCAGCGACAGCCTGGCGGACAACGCCCACTCCATCAGGGTGCTTCAAGCCGACGTCCTGTCCCCTTCTGAACAGGTCAAGGCTGAGCTCGGCAGCGCCGACATGCTGGTCTTGGCACTGGCACAAAACGTACTGATAAAAGCCCTGCCCGTTCTGGCGCCTCACCTGCGTTCCGACTGCCTGATCGTTGACACCCTGTCGATCAAAAGCGAGTTCTCGGCATTCGTGGACCAGTCCACTCTCAAGCAGCCCATGGTCGGCATCAATCCGATGTTTTCCGGGGACCTGGCCCCGGCCGGCAGACCGGTGGCAGTGGTGACTTACCGTGGCGGTGACGCCGTGGTCGGCTTACTTGAGTGGCTTCGCGCCTGGCCGGTCAATGTGTTCGAGATGACGCCATCCGAACATGACCGGACCATGGCGCTGTTGCAGACATTGGGGCACGCGCTGGTCACCGGATTCGGCTTAACACTGAACGAGTCTTGTACCCCATTGGCGGACTTGCTTGAACTCGCACCGCCACCGTTCAAGGTCATGCTCTCGCTACTGGCGCGCATGACGCAAAACCATCCCGACGTGTACTGGGAAATCCAATCGGACAACCCGTACTCCCAGGAAATACGGACTCGGATGCTGGCTCAATTGAGTCGGCTGGATGTGATGGTCAATACCGGCTCACGCCTGGACTACCACCTGTCGATGGCGGTGTTGCGAAATGCCTTGGCGCCCCTGAATCCGGGCCTGGGAGACACCAGCCGCAAGATCTTCGAACAAATCAACGAGCGGCCCGCAAGCACCGGGACATCCGGGCAGAACCTGGGGGATTTTCGTAGCCGCATAGACCATATCGACGATCAGTTGGTGGACCTGCTCGGCCAGCGACTGCAGCTCATCCGGGAAGTGGCCCAGAGCAAGAAAGACAACCAGACCGCCGTCATGCAACCCGATCGTGTGCTGCAAGTGATTGAGCGTTGCAAGGCTCGCGGCCGGACGCAGCACATCCGCGAAGAGCTTATCGAACAGCTTTACGGGCTGATCATCGGTGAAGCCTGCCAGATCGAATATGACGTCGTTGGCGGCCCCCGCGAGTCGCTTTTCGAAGCCAGCCCCTCAGCCTTCACCTCAACCGCAGAGAGCCTCCAATGAGCAATGTAAAACAACAAACCAGCCAGATCGTCGACTGGTTGAGCTCTACGCTGGGAAAAGATCACCAATACCGGGAAGACAGCCTCAGCCTGACCGCGAACGAAAACTACCCCAGCGCCCTGGTCCGCCTGACGTCCGGCTCCACCGCCGGGGCGTTCTACCACTGCTCCTTTCCCTTTGCAGTGCCAGCAGGCGAATGGCACTTCCCTGAACCTGGACACATGAATGAGATCGCCGATCAAGTACGCGCCCTGGGTAAATCCCTGATCGGTGCACAGGCATTTGACTGGCGCCCCAACGGTGGCTCCACGGCTGAGCAAGCGTTGATGCTGGCCGCCTGCAAGCCCGGCGAAGGATTCGTCCACTTTGCCCACCGGGACGGCGGTCATTTTGCCCTCGAAAGCCTCGCCCAGAAAATGGGCATCGAGATCTTTCACCTCCCCGTGGACCCGACCAGCCTGCTGATTGACGTAGCGAAGCTTGATCACCTGGTAAGGCGCAACCCCCACATCCGGATCGTCATTCTCGATCAGTCGTTCAAACTGCGCTGGCAGCCACTGGATGAGATCCGCAGCGTGCTGCCGGATTCATGCACCCTGACGTACGACATGAGCCACGACGGCGGCCTGATCATGGGCGGCGTCTTTGATTCACCGCTCAACTGCGGTGCCGACGTGGTCCACGGCAACACGCACAAGACGATTCCTGGCCCGCAAAAAGGTTACATCGGCTTCAAATCCGACCAACATCCGTTGCTGGTCGATACTTCGCTGTGGGTCTGTCCTCACCTGCAGAGCAATTGCCACGCCGAACAGTTGCCACCGATGTGGGTCGCGTTCAAAGAGATGGAAGTGTTCGGTCGCGACTACGCCGCCCAAATCGTCAGTAACGCCAAGACGCTGGCCCGTCATCTGCACGAATTGGGGCTGGATGTGACCGGGGAATCGTTCGGTTTCACCCAGACCCACCAAGTTCATTTCGCAGTGGGCGACCTGCAAAAAGCCCTCGACCTGTGCGTTAACAGCCTGCACGCGGGCGGCATTCGCTCCACCAACATCGAGATTCCGGGCAAGCCCGGTGTGCACGGTATCCGCCTGGGGGTTCAGGCCATGACCCGACGCGGCATGAAAGAGAAAGACTTCGAAGTGGTCGCTCGCTTTATCGCAGACCTGTACTTCAAAAAGACCGAACCTGCCCGGGTAGCCTTGCAGATCAAAGAGTTCCTGCAAGCCTTCCCGCTCGCCCCCTTGGCTTACTCCTTCGACAATTATCTGGACGAGGAGCTGCTCGCAACGGTCTACCAGGGGACTCAGCGATGACGAACCGTCCAACCGCGAACATGAACCTGACCTCCCTGGAGGTCAGCCTGGGGGATCTGGTTGGCCGGGTATTGGTGGAGAGCGGCATCGTCGACCTCTTTTGCATTCCCGGCGATTTCACCATGCAGCTTTCGCGCGAGCTGCTCACCACGCCCGGGCTTGCACTGCGGACCATGTCCCATGAGTACGGCACGACCCTGGCCGCACTGGGTTATGCCGTCGGAAAGGGCGTGCCCGGCGCCGTGTGCTTCACCTATGGGGTCGGCGTGCTGAATGCGACCAATGCGATCGCCCAGGCTTATGTGGAACGGGTTCCGCTGCTGGTGTTGTCAGGCTCGCCGGGCGCCCGTGAACGCCAGGCGCCGATTTTTCTGCACCACACGATCGTCGACCATCAAACCCAGTACCGCATCATGAAAGAGATCACGGTGCATCAGGTCTGTGTGACAGACCCTCATCAGGCCCTGGAGCAAATTCGCGAGGCCGTCACCCTGGCCATCGCGCACTCAAGGCCGGTGTACATCGAAATCCCAAGGGATCTTTTTCAGACGCGAGTCCGCTACACCCCTGCCCGTCAGGTGTCCCTCGAACCCGCAATACGCTACAGCCATGCCGCCCGCCAGGCCGCGGAACAGGCCTATGCCCTGGTTCGCAAGGCCCGCGACCCCGTGTTCGTTCCCGGACTCGAACTCAAGCGCCGTGGGTTGACGGATTTGGCAATGCGGGTGTGCGAACGGCTGGCCATGCCCTGGGTTGCAACGCCGATGTCCCGCGGCGGCATCCCCATCTCGCATCCCAATTACCGCGGCATTTACGCAGGCCCTGCGTCACCTTCGCGGGTGACCCGAGACCTGCTGGCCAAGTGCGACGTACTGATGTTGATCGGCGAGCCCAACTCGGACGTCAACATGGGCATCGCGAGCCATATTGCCCGTGGCCGTTTGATTCATGCCGATGACGGCAAAATCATCGTCGGCCGCCAGCGTTTCAATGCGTCCACGGCCGAGTTCCTTATTGCGTTCGCCGAACTGATCAGCACAGTCAAACCTTCTCTGGCGCCGCTGTCCGAGGAACAAAAAGCCTTCATCGTGCAGGCACCCGACGCCCACTATCCGCTGGAAGAAGGCCCACTGACGCCATTCGACATCATCAATGAGCTCAACCGTCATTTCGCGGTCAGCCCCGACACCCAACTGGTGGTCGATTGCGGGGATGTATTTTTCATGTCCCTGGGCATGTTCCCTGCCGATGTCCTGACCTCGCCGCTGTACATGAGCATGGGCATCGCCGTCCCTGGCGCGATGGGTTACCAGTTGGGGACCGGTAAGCGCCCCATCGTGCTGGTGGGCGACGGCGCCTTCCACATGACCGGCAATGAGTTGATGCGTGCCGCCAAGTTCGGCCTGAGCCCCATCGTGATCGTCCTGAACAATCAACGGTGGGCTTCGCTGTCCTCGGACGCCGATGACCTTGCACTCACCGAACAGCTACCGATGAGCTTCTCGGCCGCCGGCCTGTTTCTGCAAGTCCAGGCATTCACCGCGACAACCGGTGCCGAACTGCGGCTGCACCTGGCCGAAGCGCTGGCCATGGATAAGCCCGTGCTCATCGATGCGCAGGTCGATCCTGCCATGCGTTCCTATCTGTGTGAGCGCTTTTTTGACGCGGTAAAGAGCCAGCAGCACCTGCCCAAGGCATGACCCCTCTCGCACCCACCGTTTTCTACCGGAGTTAAAACTGGCATGTCAGCCTCCCTCACCACGTCTTTGACATCCGCCCAGCAGTCGATCTGGATGGGACATCAATTCGATCCGCTGAGCCCCGCTTACAACGTTGCCAGCTATATCGAAATTAGCGGCAGCATTGATCAACAACGCCTCCAGCGTGCCTTGCAAAAGGCCGTGGACGAGATCGAAGCCTTGCGCGCTCGATTTCATGAACATGACGACGCAGGCATCAGTGGTTTGACACAAACCGTGATGGCCGAAGCGACCGTCGATCTCCCCCTGTTCGACCTCACCGGCAACGGCGCCCCCCAAACCGCCGCGCGGGCCTGGATGGACAACGATGTAGCCCAACCCACCGACCTGGTGAACGGCCCTCTTTTCACCAGCGCATTGCTGCAAGTAGCACCACAGGTCAGCTACTGGTATTTCAAGACCCACCACATCGCCATGGACGGTGTCGCGCTGTCCATGCTCTTCAAGCGGGTGGCCGAACTGTACGGACAAACCCCGGGGCAATCATCGTCTTCGCCCTTTGGCAGCCTGCGCCAAGTGCTTGAGAACGAGCAGTCCTGGCGCGCCTCGCCGGCGTTTGAAGTGGACCGTGAATTCTGGCGCCAGCACTGTCAGGACATGGGTGAAGTCACCAGTTTCAGCAGTGACGTGGCACAGCCCTCGCACCAGGCCATTCACTATCGGCAATCACTGAACGATCAGGTCCTGGCGCGCCTGCGCGAACGGGCAGATGCCCTGGGTTCCCATTGGGTCAACCTGCTGCTCGCCGCCTTCGGGGCGTTTGTCGGGCGCAGCACCGGCTACCGCAAGGTGGTGATCGGCCTGCCCATGATGAATCGCTCCGACACCGGCGCGGCCAACGTTCCCTGCACGCAGGCAAACGTACTGCCGCTGCGCCTAGACATCAACCCAGGTGAGAGCGTCGAACAATTGCTGGCGGCTGTCGAAGCGCAATTGACCGGTCTGCGCGCCCATCAGCGTTACCGCGCCGAGGACATTCGCCGCGACTGCAATTTGCTGGGAGAAAACCGGCGCTTGACCGGCCCGCAAATCAACATTGATTTTTTCTCCGCCGCCCTCTCGTTTGGCGGTATCCCGGGCCTGGTCCACGTCCTGAGTGCAGGCCCGGCAGACGATTTATCGCTGCTGATCCAGACCCGCCCCGACGGCAACGCACTAAACATCATTGCGATGGCCAACCCTGCCCTTTACAGCCATGAAACCCTGCAACGGCACGTGCAACGCTTTGTCCGGTTTGTCGAGCGTTTTGCCGCCGCCAGCGACACCGCCCTCGGCTTGCTGGATGCCTACGATGAAGAAGATCCGGGTTTCGCTCAAGGCAACGCCTGTTTCGCACCTGAAGGTGATTCAAAAACGCCATCGGTCACTTTGGTCGAGCGATTCGAACAGGCCGTGCAAGCCACACCCGACGCCCTTGCCCTCACACTCAACGGCGAACACCTGTCTTATCGGGAACTGAACGAGCGCGCCAATCGTCTCGCGCATTTGATCCGCAGCGAGGTCGGGCAGGTCGGTTCACAACCGATCGCCCTGTTGCTGGCCCGATCCGTCAACACCATCGTCTGCATACTGGGCGTCTTGAAGACAGGCGCCTATTACGTACCACTGGACCCCGACGCACCCGCCGAGCGTATCGAGACTATCCTCGACGACACGCGTCCCGCACTGGTGATCTGCGATCAGGCCAGCCGCGATCTGCTCGCCACGGCCTGTTCCCCTGTGTTGCCCATCGATGGGCCATCAACCCTGAATCGATTGCAGGAACATGCTGCCAGCAACCTGGACCAAGGACCTCGCGCAGAGGACCTGGCCTATGTCATCTACACGTCAGGCTCGACCGGCAAACCCAAAGGGGTGTGCATCACGCACCACAACGTGGTCCGGCTGTTTTCCAGCACCCACCACTGGTTCGATTATCGCAACACCGACGTCTGGTCAGGCTGCCACGGATACATCTTCGATGCGTCGGTCTGGGAGATGTGGGGAGCCTTGCTTCATGGTGCCCGCCTGGTCCTGGTTCCGGTAGCAACGACCCGCGAGCCGGAAAAACTGCTCGAATTGGTGGTCCGGGAACAGGTGACCGTCTTTGGCCAGATCCCTTCTGCGTTCTACCGCTTCATGGAAGCCGAAGCCGACCGTCCCGACCTGTCTGGTCAATTGAACCTGCGCTACCAATGTTTCGGTGGCGAGGCACTGGATTTGAGCCGACTCAAGCCCTGGTTTGAACGGCACGCCGACAGCCGGACGAGGTTGTTGAACCTGTACGGCATTACCGAAACTACCATCAATGCAACCTATCAGTTCATTACCCGCGAACAGGTACTGGCCAACAACGGCAGTCTGATTGGTACGGTTTACGACGACCTCGACATCAAGGTCCTGGACGATGCACTGCGCCCTGTGCCCGTGGGCAGTTATGGCGAGATGTACGTGCGCGGGGCCGGCCTCGCCCGTGGCTACCTGAACCGTCGCGACCTCGACGCAACACGGTTCGTCGCCGATCCCTTCGGCGCCCCCGGAGCACGCATGTACCGCAGCGGAGACGTCGCGGCACTGCTTGACGGTGGTGTGCTGGAATACATCGGCCGGGCCGACCAACAGGTCAAAGTCCGCGGTTACCGCATTGAGCTGGGCGAAATAGAAACCCATCTGCGCGGCCATCCAGCGCTGTCCGATGCCATCGCACTGGTGATCACCGATGCGTCGGACGACCCTAAACTCGTCGCCCACGTCGTGCCCAATGCCTCCAGCACCTGCGAAGACATCGACACCTCGGTGTTGCGCGACTATCTGCGTGATCGCCTCCCGTCCTACATGGTGCCCAGCGCCATCGGCGTGCTGGAACGCCTGCCGGTGACGCTCACTGGCAAGGTTGATCGCAAGGCTTTGCCCGCGATTGCGCTGTCGAGCTCGCGCCAGATCGAACCGTCCCGGGACGAACTGGACGAGCGTGTATTGGCGAACTGGAGCGCTCAACTGGAGATAGAGACGCTCAGTATCGACGATAACTTTTTCGACATCGGCGGCGACTCGATCAAAGCCATCCGCATCTGCCGCGACCTGGGTCTGCCAGTGACAGAACTGTTCGAACGCCCGACGCCTCGCGCTTGCGCCGACTATCTGCGTGATCACGCCGACCGTGACGGCCCCGATGTTATCCGTTGGCTGCATGAGTTCGACAAGGCTGCGGACAAAGACCGGCTCAACCTAGTCTGCGTCCCGTTCGCCGGCGGAAACGCCTTTGCTTACCGCAACCTGGTCAACCAGCTCGCGAACGTGTTCACGTGCGTGTCGGTCAACCTGCCGGGGCACGACATCATGCGCCCCGACGAAGCCATGCAAGACCTGGAAGCCGTGGCGGCCGGTGCGGTTGAGGAGATTCTCGCCAGGCTGAACGGCCCGATCGTCGTCTACGGCCATTGCGCCGGCAACGCCATCGCCATCGAAATCGCCCGCCGCCTCGAACAAGGCGGGGCCGACCTCAAAGCCCTGGTCATCGGCGGCATGCTGCTGGATCAGGACCCTGTGGAAGTCCGCGCCAATGTTTCCGGGCAAAGCGGTGAAAGCATCATTGATTTCCTGCGCCAGATTGGCGGGTTCAAAGAGGCCCTCGACGAGGCCAGCATGGCAAGCATCGCCCGCATGACCAAACACGACGCCACGCAGACCGCTCGCTTCTTTGCTGAAGAATTGCAGGATCGGCAACGCTTGCAGGCACCGATTCACGTCATTGTCGGCAACGAGGATCCACTCACGCCAGACTTCGACACGCGCTACAAGGACTGGGCGATTTACAACCCGAATGTGACGCTGTCGGTGATCGAAGGTGGCGGGCATTACTTCGTGACGGATCTGGCGGCGCCATTGGCAGACGTGCTGCGTGAGCATTACCAACACCTGAACCCGGCCACGCCACCGCGTGCGATTCGGACCCTGCGAGCGTTTCACAATCCGTTCGACGAGCTTCAGGGGAGTTTCTTCCTGCTGGCCAACGACGCTGGCCAATTGTCGCTATGGCCTGAATTTGCCCCTTCCCCGGCAGGCTGGAACAAGGTGTTCGGGCCGGCGAGTCATGCCGAGTGCCTTGAGCAGACGCAAGCCGCGGATGCGGTCATGGCGACCGAGCCGCCGCCACCAACAGAAGGTCTGGACGCTCCGTATTGGCCTCTTGAGTTCGAGGCACGCTACCGCGCCAGCGGCTGGTGGACGGGTGAAACCCTTGGCGCCATCCTTACCCGGCACGCGTTACTTGACCCGCAGCGGGTGGCCGTCACCGAAGGCGAACGGCATCTGAGTTACTCGCAACTCGATACCAACGCGGATCGCATCGCCGACGGCTTCGCAACTCTCGGCTTGAAAGCCGGTGATCGTGTGGTCGTGCAACTGCCGAATACGATTGAGTTCATCGAAACCATTTTCGGGCTGTTTCGCCTCGGCGCGATTCCGGTTTTCGCACTGCCCTCCGACCGTCTGAATGAGATCACTCACATCTTTGAGTTTTCGGGAGCGGTCGCCTACGTCATCAAGGACCAGGCGCTTGGGTTCGATTACCGCCGCATCGCCACCGATATTGCAAGTAAGGTCACATCGCTCAAGCATGTGATCGTTGTCGGCGACGCTGAAGGCTTCATTCCTTTTGCCAAGCTCTTCGGGCGCACTGCCGCCTGGCCGCAACGAAGCTCACGCGAGCCAGCGCTGATCACCTTGTCCGGAGGCAGCACTGCCCTCCCCAAACTGATCCTGCGCCGACATGACGACTACCTCTACAGCTTCAAGGCCAGTGCCGAAATCTGTCAGTTGGACGCCCACAGCGTCTACCTGTGTGCCCTGCCTGCCGGCCACAACTTCACCCTGAGTTCACCCGGTTTCCTCGGTGTGTTGTATGCCGGGGGGCGCGTAGTGATGACGTCCGATCCGAGTGGTTCGGCGGCCTTTGCACTGATAGAGCGCGAACGCGTCACGCTGACCTCTCTGGTCCCCAGCCTCGCCCAATCCTGGTTACATGCACCGCGCCATCACGACCTGTCGAGCCTGCGCTTGCTGCAGGTCGGCGGCGCGCGCCTGAGTGACGATGTGGCCGAGCGCCTGGCGGCCGCGTTCGATTGTCAACTGCAACAGGTCTATGGCATGTCGGAGGGCCTGGTCTGCTACACCGGCCTGGGCGACACCGACGAGCACGTATTGCAAACCCAAGGGCTGCCCATCAGCAGCGACGATGAAATCCTCATCGTCGATGAAAACGACCAGCCGGTGGCCGACGGTGTGCCCGGGCAACTGTTGGTCCGTGGCCCTTACACCATCCGTGGCTATCTGAATGCTCCGGAACATAACGTCCGGGCGTTCACCTGCGACGGGTTTTACCGCACGGGCGATGTGGTCATGCGCCGGGCAGATGGCTACCTCGTGGTCACCGGCCGCATCAAGGATCAAGTGAACCGTGGCGGGGAAAAAATCGCCGCCGAAGAAATCGAGGGCTATCTGCTCGCCCACCCTGGCGTTTTGGAAGCCGCGATCATCGGCATGCCGGATGAGTACCTCGGCGAGGTGTCATGCGCAGTGGTGGTCCTGGCCCCTGGGGCAGATGTTGCGCCCAACACCCTCAAGTCGTTCGTTCGTCAGCAAGGGGTCGCGGCCTTCAAGGTCCCGGATCAGGTTCGGCTCGTCCCGTCACTGCCCAAAACCACCCTGGGCAAGATCGACAAGAACGTACTGCGCACCCTACTCAGCCAGTAGGCCGCTCGCTGCCCCTGGCCCCTGAACCCATAAGGACTGAATCATGGCAATCCCACAGATCATGGAATACCCCGCTCCGAGCGGCATCGCACTGCAACGCAAACCACTGGACTGGACCCTTGAGCCATCCCGCGCGGCACTGTTGATTCACGACATGCAAAACTATTTTGTGGCGCCCTATGCGTCGAAAGCCTTTGTTGATGCCATGGTGCAACGCATCGCTGCCGTCCGGGAATGCTGCCACGCCTTGAACATCCCGGTGTATTACACCGCTCAACCCGGCGATCAACCCAAAGACGAACGCGGTTTGCTGACCGACTTCTGGGGCCCGGGAATGCCTGAAGATGGCAACGCAAAGTCCATCGTGCCTGGGCTTGAACCTACCCCCGAACTCGATGAAGTGCTGCTCAAGCACCGCTACAGTGCCTTTGCCAAATCCGACTTGCTCAAGCGCATGCAAAATGGCAATCGTGACCAACTGATCATCTGCGGGGTCTACGCCCACATCGGTTGCCTGGTTACCGCGACCGAAGCTTTTATGTCCGATATCCAGCCATTCGTGGTGTCCGATGCCTTGGGCGATTTTTCCCTCGATCTGCATGAAATGGCGGTGCGGCACATGGCCCACTGTTCCAGCAAGATCATGTCCTGCGATGAAATGCTGGCAGAACTGGGAAAAGCACTATGAGCAGTGGACATCCGAACTATCAGGAAACGGATTTCTACGCCGATATCGCCGCGATTCTGCGAACCACTCCACAGTCACTCGTGGAGCTCGACTCGCCTCAGGACGCCGGACTGGATTCGGTTCGCCTGCTGATACTCAGTGAAAAGTGGCAGCAGCGCGGCATCACCGTGAGCTTTCTGGAACTCGCCGAACGCCAGAGCTTCGCGGCCTGGTGGCGGCTCATCAGTGAGCGCACGCGCGGCCTGGAGTGCGAACGCCCATGAACCGTTTCGAAAACCAAGCCATTGTCGTGACCGGTGCTGCCCAAGGTATCGGTGCAGCCGTTACGCGTCTGTTGCTGGCAGAGGGCGCCTGGGTCTATGCCCTGGATTGCAATGCTCAGGCGTTGGCCGCTCTGGCGGACGAACAGCGCTCGCCTCGGCTGTCTGCGACAGTCGTCGATATCACTCGGCCGGACGACGTTGAGGCCGCCATTGCCAGCATTGATGCCGAACGTCCGCTGGACGGTTTGGTCAACAACGCCGGCGTATTGATCCCTAAGGACATTGCGTCGACGACGGCGGCCGACTGGTTGAAAACCTTCGAGGTCAACGTTCACGGCACTTTTTTTGTCTCCCGGGCGGTCGCCGTCCGCATGGCCGAACGCGGTCGGGGCGCGATCGTCACGATCGCCTCCAACGCGGGCAGCACACCGCGGGTCAACATGGGCGCCTATTGCTCGTCCAAGGCAGCGGCGGCGATGCTGACTCGTTGCATGGGACTGGAGTTCGCCTCGCGGGGGCTGCGCTGCAACGTTGTATCGCCGGGATCGACACGCACCCCAATGCTCGCGAGCCTGGCGGGGGAAGGTCCGGAAACCGACCAACGCCTGATCGAAGGCGACCCACGGCTTTATCGACTGGGCATTCCGCTGCAAAAGCTCGCTGAGCCAAGGGATATCGCGGCGGCGGTGGCCTTCCTGCTGTCTGGCGACGCGCACCACATCACCCTGCAAAACCTGGTCGTCGATGGCGGAGCCACCTTTGAGTAACCCAGCCCCTTCGCCACGTCGAGCATTGCCTGGAGACTTGAAATGTTGAACCTTGATTCGATATACGCATCGCTATCCTGGCATCCTGGAAGCTGGCGCGACAAAGAACGCCGCCACATGCCCGACTATCAAGGGAAACAGCTTCCGGCCGTGCTCAAGCAACTGTCCCGTCTTCCCGGACTGGTGGATGAAAGCGAGATTCTTCGACTGAGGCGCGCGCTGGTCCGCGCCGCTGAAGGCAAGGAATTCGTGCAGCTCATGGGCCAGCGCGATCAAAGCCTGAACGACGCCAGTGCGGCCAGCCTCGATCAACGCCTGAAGGCACTGGAATCGCTGAGCCGCTACCTGGCATTAATGCTCGGCCAACCCGTGCTTTCGATTGGTTCTGTCACCGGGAGTTACGGTCGCACCCAGCCGCAAGCCACGGAGATCCTTGGCGGAGCAACGCTGGACCGCTACTTCGGTGAGATGGTCAATTGCCGGGAGGCCACGCCTTGGGCCCGACGCCCCGACCCCAATCGCCTGCTCTGGGCCTATGAGGCTTCGCAGGCGGCGATGCAGGTTCTGCGAAACAAGGAATCTGCTGTCCATACGACCCATGAATGCGCGCATCTGGAATATGAAGAAGCCCTGGTGCGACGTGCGCGAAACGCCAAGTTCTACGCCACCAGCGCGTCATTGCTGTGGATTGATGGATGCAACCTGTTCAACGACAGCTGCTACGTAGAGTTTGCACGGGGCCTGGAAAACCCTATCGCCCTGCGCCTGAGTGAGGCGGTCGACCCCGGTGTGTTGATCGAGGCGGTTGAGCAGCTCAATCCCGAACGGCAAACGGGGAAAATCCTGCTCATCGCCAGTGCGGGGGATGCGCCAGACGTGTTGGGCGAAACCATCCGTGTCCTGCAGGCCCGTCGCTCACCCGTGATATGGCTGTGTGATCCATTGAACGCACAAGACTCGCGTCGTCACACGGCAAGCCTGGCACAGAACGTCGCGCGCGAATGGGATCAAACCTTGCGGCTGCACCGCACCGTTGACAGCCAATTGCACGGCATTGCATTGGAAGTGCGCAACAGCGACTCCAATCGATTGGCCCCTGAGCCGGACGAAAATCCGGGGGCGTTCTTCGATTTTCAAAAAACGTTGCAACTGTGCAGCCACTTGGCCCACGTCTACCGGGAGTCGCCATGAAAAACCTCAAGCATGCGAGCTTTGCCAACCCCTATCCGGCGTTGACCGCGCACGAACTCGGGGCGGCGTTGTTACCCATCCTGGAACGGCGCTTCCCGCTACTGGCGAGCGAATTCATCGGTCTGTTCAGCCATCACACCGAAGGCGTCAATAGCTCGCTGGTGGGATTGGGCTGCGAGTTTCGCCTGGTTGCACTCAACGATGGCGAACACCTGAACCTGGAGCTTCAGCACGGGGACAGCGTGTGCCTGTCACGCACCCTCGCGCTGGATCCCTCGATACTGTTCCATGAACAGCTATTCGGGGCAGTCGCCCGGTTCATCAACCAGTTGAGCCCGTGGCTCCAGGAACACTACGGCTTGCCACCATCGACCGCTTTCCTGGGGGGTTGGCGCTGTGCAACGCATCCCGAGCGCCTTAACGAGCCGGTGATTTTCACGTTGCCACGGGTAATGTGCCGGATCAGCGATCAGCAACTGGAGTTCAGTTGTTTCCACGAGGACATTTGGTACGCGATTGATGAAAGCCTCATCACCTTTGCGACGAACTTTACCCCCACGGCCAATCCACGGGTTACCGGACGCGAAGACATTCCCTCCTGCACCGACTATGTGGACAACCTGATCGGGCTGTTGAGCGAACTGGCACCGACAACCGCCGACAAGGTCGTCATCGGGCGTGAAGTCAAGCTGACGCTGGAGCGGCCCATCGCCCCGGCGCTTTTATTGCGCCTGGTAGCACCTCGCCCCAACCCGCATTACGAGTACGTATTTCGTTGGGCGGACGAGGCGGCATGGGTTGGTATTTCACCGGAAACGCTGCTACGCAAGAACGGTCGCAGCCTGGTGGTCGAACCACTGGCAGGCACTCGCAAAGGTTCCCATGAGCACGACAAAAGTGCCCGCTACCGCCAGGAACTGATGAGCGACCTCAAGGAACTCGAAGAACATGAAACCGCTGCCGGGCTGTTCTTCGAGCAGCTCTCAACCGTCTGCGAAAGCGGCTCCTTGTCGTTGCGCGAATCACGAAGCGTGATCGATCTGGGCTATGTTCAGCACCTTAAAAGCTTGATCAGCGGTACGGTAAAAACGGGTTTGAACGTATTTGACGCGCTGGCTGCGGTCTACCCGCCAGCAACGATCTGGGGCAAGCCATTGGCAGCGTGCGGCGAACGAATCCGCCGATACGAACAGATCGAACGTGGCTTTTTCACCGGCGGATTGGGCTACTTCACCTTGGGCGATGACGCGAATTTTGCACTGGCAATACGCACGGCCAAGCTCACAGCCACCCATATTCACGTCTATGCTGGCAGCGGTATCGTCAAGGCCAGTGACCCGTACAGGGAATGGCTGGAGACAAATAACAAAATGAAGCCCTATTTAGCCAATGAATATGTCTGGAACCTGCCGTAATATGGTTGAATGTACTGTGCAGCTTGCCCACTCAATACACCCATGACGTGGTGTTTCTAGACTAACGCCCACTCATAACGCGTTCATGCGTTAGATTTCATTTAATACTCGAGCATTCTTATATATGGTCACTATCGCTCTACCGGACGGCAATCTTAGAGATTTTCCAGAACCTTTGACTGTTCAACAACTGGCCCAATCCATTGGGACGGGATTAGCTGCCGCGACAATCGGCGGCAAGGTAAATGGAACGTTAGTTGACGCTAGTTATCTTCTGGAAACAGATGCCACCGTAGAGATCATTACCACTAAAAGCGCAGAAGCGCTGGAATTGGTGCGCCACTCCACTGCTCACTTGATGGCACAGGCCGTCCAACGCCTGTACCCCGGAACCCAAGTTACTATCGGGCCGGTTATCGATAACGGTTTCTATTACGATTTCGTCACCAATCGCCCGTTCACGATGGATGACCTGCCGTTGATCGAGGCCGAGATGGCCACTATCGTCAAAGAGCAGCTACCCGTGGTGCGCTCTGAAATGTCTCGCGATGAAGCGCTGGCGTTTTTCCAGAATATCGGTGAGAGCTACAAGACAGAAATCATCCATTCCATCCCGTCGGATGAGCCTCTGTCGCTTTATACCCAAGGCGAATTTACTGACCTGTGCCGCGGCCCGCATGTGCCAAACACCTCGAAACTGGGCGCTTTCAAACTCATGAAAGTGGCCGGTGCCTATTGGCGTGGCGACTCTAACAACATCATGCTCAGTCGTATCTATGGCACTGCCTGGACCAACGAAAAAGAACTCAAGGCCTATTTGAATCAACTTCAAGAGGCGGAAAAACGCGATCATCGCAAACTGGCAAAACAATTCGACTTGTTCCACCAACAGGAAGAAGCGCCAGGCATGGTGTTTTGGCACCCTAAAGGCTGGTCACTGTGGCAATCGGTCGAGCAGTACATGCGCCGGGTTTACCGCGATGGCGGATACCGCGAAGTAAAATCGCCACAAGTACTGGACAGCGCGCTTTGGAAAAAATCGGGGCATTGGGACAACTACAAGGAAAACATGTTTGTCACCGAGTCCGAAAACCGCCAGTACGCACTCAAACCGATGAACTGCCCGGGTCATATCCAGATTTTCAAACATGGTTTGCGCAGCCATAGAGAGTTGCCGATTCGTTACGGCGAGTTCGGCGGCTGCCACCGCAATGAGCCGTCCGGCGCTTTGCACGGCATCATGCGCGTGCGGGCATTCACGCAAGATGATGGCCATATCTTCTGCACCGAAGAGCAGATCGCGGCGGAAATCAAGGCGTTCCACTATCAGGCGCTGAAGGTGTATGCCGATTTCGGCTTTACCAATATTGCCGTGAAGATCGCGTTGCGCCCAGAACCGGGCAAACGCCTGGGCAGCGACGAAGTCTGGGACAAAGCCGAGAATCTGCTGCGCTCGGCGCTATCCGAGTGTGATGTCAAATGGGAAGAGCTGCCTGGCGAAGGCGCGTTCTACAGCCCCAAGATCGAATATCACCTGCGCGACGCCATCGGTCGTGAATGGCAAGTGGGGACCATGCAGGTCGACTACCACATGCCTGATCGCCTGGGCGCCGAATACGTTGATGAGCACTCGCAGCGACGCAAGCCGGTCATGCTGCACCGGGCAATCGTCGGATCTCTGGAGCGTTTCCTCGGCATCCTCATCGAACACCATGCTGGTCAGTTCCCTCTATGGCTGGCGCCGGTGCAGGCCATCGTGGTCACCGTCACCGATGCCCAAAATGATTACGCCGAACAGACGCGCAATCATCTGGTTCAGTTGGGCTTCAGGGTTGAGGCTGATCTGCGTAATGAAAAAATCGGCTACAAAATTCGTGAAAGCACCTTACAGCGCGTTCCGTATTTGCTCGTGGTCGGAGAGAGAGAGAAAGAAAACGGCACCGTCACCGTTCGCTCCCGCTCCGGCGAAGACTTGGGCAGCATGACAATGGACGCCTTGCACACCTACCTGTTGAACGAACAAACCACTGCCGGCTGATTGCCCGGTTCTGCGCTCGACACACCGAAGGCCATTCGCAAGAATGGCCTTTTTTACGACCCCAAGTTGGCCCTCGGTCCACCCGCCCTCCTAATGCATGACCAGACGAGCGAACCTGAATAAGGAGTGCAGTGGTCAACTAATTCCGGACACCTCAATAGATATCCCAGTTTTGAGTGCAGCCGCTCGTTGTTGTAAAACCCAACGATGTATTCAGTGATGTCACGTATCGCTTCGGCGTGGTTGGCGTAATCACGCCGCCATACCCGCTCCATTTTCAAACTCAGGAACAAGCGCTCCATCACTGAGTTGTCCCAACAGTTACCTTTACGGCTCATACTTTGCTGCACCACGGCTAGGTACAGCCAGCCGCTACGGGTCCGGATATAGGTAATGTCCGCCACCCAAGCCTTGTTCACCGCCTCGGGTTCGAATTGGCGATTCAACACATTTTCAGCAATCGGCAGGTCGTGGTTGCTATCGGTAGTGTGCACAAACTTGCGCTTCCAGGCCGAACGCAGACCGTTGGCGCGCATCAAGCGGCGAATTTTATAAACGCCTATTTCCATGCCCTTGGCGCGCAACGCTTTACGCAACGGGCGACTGCCATAGCAGCCGCCACTCGCAGCAAACGACGCCTTGAGTTGCACCGTCACGGGACAAATCGATGCTGGCGCTTCAGCACGCTTGTTGGCCTCGTAGAAACCGGATCGGCTGATAACCAGCAGCCGACAGACATACGCCACCGAATAAGCCTTCTGTTGCAGCTGCCGAACCAAGCGATACGTTACTTCAGCTCGCGGGCAAAGAAGGCGGTGGCTTTTTTTAATACATCGTTATCCATCTTGAGCTGGCGGTTTTCCTGCTCCAGCTGCCGGATGCGCTGTTGCTCAGCCGTCAACGGTTTGCCGATTCCGGCCTCTCCCAGCTGTTCAGCCTCGTACTGCTGTACCCAGCGGCGGACGGCGGTCTCACCAATATTCAGGTCGCGACAGACCTGCGGAACGGCCAGTCCCTGGTCCTTGATCATCTTTACGACTTGCAGCTTGAAGCTGTCGTCGAATGCCCTGCGTTTGCCAGTCATGAAAAACTCCTCGATAGATGCATTCTCCACCTATCGAGGTGTCCGGGGAAATTAGACCACTACATACAGCATACACGTTCGGACCTTAGGTGAACCTCGAGTGGAATTTCCTGCCCCCCTGTTCAACCTTTCCAGAATCTACGCGCGACCTAAGACTCCACCCAGAGCCAGTCATTTTGTAGGGGTAAAAACGACCAAAAATAAAAAGGGGTCGCGAGATAGAATCTCGCAACCCCTTGAATTATATGGTCGGGACGGAGTGATTCGAACACTCGACCCCTAGCACCCCATGCTAGTGCGCTACCGGACTGCGCTACGCCCCGACTAGGCGTTGAATTTGTTCCTCATCTCGAGGAACGCTCAAGAATATATCGCAAGCTTTTGAAAACTGGAAGTATTTAAAAGCAGGAATTTATTTCTTGAGAACCACCAGCACATCTTCAAGCTCGGCGATCATCTGGCGGATCATTTGTTTGTATTGGGTGGTGTCGTCTTTGGCTTCATCGCCGGACAAACGCAAGCGTGCGCCGCCGATGGTAAACCCCTGATCGTAAAGAAGCGCGCGGATCTGCCGGATCATCAGCACGTCCTGGCGCTGATAATACCGGCGGTTTCCGCGGCGTTTGACGGGGTTGAGTTGAGGAAACTCCTGTTCCCAGTAGCGCAGCACGTGCGGCTTTACTGCACATAGCTCGCTGACTTCACCAATAGTGAAGTAGCGTTTGCCCGGGATGACGGGTAGTTCGTCGTTATGACTTGGTTCCAGCATAAGCCTCAACTCGGGCCTTCAACTTCTGCCCTGGACGAAAGGTGACCACACGGCGAGCCGTGATCGGGATTTCTTCTCCCGTTTTCGGATTGCGGCCAGGCCGCTGGCGTTTGTCCCGAAGGTCGAAATTGCCGAAACCGGACAATTTGACTTGTTCGTTGTCTTCAAGAGCGTGCCTGATTTCTTCAAAAAACAGTTCGACCAATTCCTTGGCCTCCCGCTTGTTCAGGCCCAGCTCTTCATACAGACGTTCCGCCATCTCAGCTTTCGTCAAAGCCCCCATACGTCACTTCCTTAACGTGGCGTTCAACCTTTGTTCGAGCGAGGTGAGGATGTTTTGCGTCGTGGTATTCACCTCATCGTCATTAAGAGTGCGCGATGGATGCTGCCAGGTCAAGCCAACTGCAAGGCTTTTTCTATGCGGATCAATGCCTTTACCCTGATACACGTCAAATAGCCTGAGGTCTGTCAGCCATTCACCTGCATTTTCACGGATTACGTCCAGTACGGCAGTGGCCGCAACGTCTTTGTCCGCCAGCAGTGCCAGGTCACGACGCACTTCAGGAAAGCGCGATAACTCCTGGAATTCAGGCATTTTTCCCAATGCCACTTCGGCCAGAACCAGCTCGAATACGAAGACCGGACGGTCGAGACCGAGGGTTTTCGACAATTCAGGGTGGATCGCGCCAACAAAACCTATCAAACGGCCTTCACGCTCGATGCGCGCGGTTTGGCCCGGGTGCAACGCAGGGTGTTTGCCCGGCACGAACGTGAACGTATCCAGTGCACCGGCGAAGCCCAGTACCGCTTCCACATCGGCTTTGACGTCGAAGAAATCCACGACATCGCGACCTTGTGCCCAGCCTTCCGGCAGACGGCTACCGCATACCACACCGGCCAACATGGGCTCTTGCTTCAGGCCTTCCAGCTGACCGACAAAGCGTAGGCCGCTTTCGAACAGACGGACGCGATCCTGCTGACGGTTAAGGTTGTGCTGAAGCGCCTTGACCAGACCAGGCCACAGGGACGAACGCATGGCAGCCATGTCGTTGGAAATCGGGTTGGCCAGCAGCAGCGGCTCGACACCCGGATTAAACAACTCGAATTGTTTCGGATCGATGAAGCTATAAGTGATCGCTTCCTGGTAACCACGGGCTACCAGCAGGCGACGCAACTCAGGCAGATCGCTACGCGCTTCAGCCTTGGCTTGCGGCGCCAGTCGGGCTTGCGGGTAGCGAACCGGCAGACGGTTGTAACCGTACAGACGGGCCAGCTCTTCGATCAGATCGACTTCCAGACTGATATCGAAGCGGAAGCTTGGCACTTCTACGCGCCACTGCCCTGCCCCATCGGCGGTAATGGTCAGGCCCAAAGCGCTGAGCAGACGTTCGACTTCGGCCGAATCCATTTCCATGCCCAGCATCTGGGTGATGCGCTGGGCACGCAGGGTGATCGGCGCGATCGACGGCAGGTGCTGCTCGCTGACGGTTTCGATGATCGGGCCAGCTTCGCCGCCGGTGATGTTCAGTAACAGGCCAGTGGCCCGTTCCATGGCTTCACGGGCCAGTTGCCAATCCACGCCACGCTCGTAACGGTGTGAGGCATCGGTGTGCAGGCCGTAGGAGCGCGCCTTGCCAGCGACAGCAATCTGGTCGAAGAACGCGCTTTCAAGGAAAATATCGCGAGTGGTCGCGGTGTTGACACCGCTGTGCTCGCCCCCCATGACGCCGGCGATAGCCAAGGCACGGGTGTGGTCTGCAATCACCAGCGTATCGCTGCGCAGGCTGACTTCCTGACCATCAAGCAGAACCAGCTTCTCGCCTTCTTCGGCCATGCGTACGCGGATGCCGCCGTTGATTTCGGCGAGATCGAACGCGTGCAGCGGTTGACCCAATTCCAGCATCACGTAGTTGGTGATGTCGACGGCGGCGTCAATGCTGCGCACATCGGCACGACGCAGACGTTCGACCATCCACAGCGGCGTAGGCTTGGATAAGTCAACGTTACGGATCACGCGCCCCAGGTAACGCGGGCACGCGGCTGGCGCGAGGACTTCAACTGAACGCACTTCGTCGTGCACAGCGGGAATGCTGGCAATCGCCGGGCGCACGACCTGGGCGGCATAAAGCGCACCGACTTCGCGGGCCAGACCGGCCAGCGACAGGCAGTCACCGCGGTTCGGGGTCAGGTCGACCTCGATGCTGGCGTCGTCGAGGCTCAGGTACTCACGAATGTCCTGACCGACCGGCGCATCGGCCGGCAATTCCATCAGGCCATCGTTGCCTTCGCCGATTTGCAACTCGGCCTGGGAGCACAGCATGCCGTTGGATTCAACGCCACGCAGCTTGGCTTTCTTGATTTTGAAGTCGCCTGGCAGTTCGGCACCCATCATGGCAAACGGGATCTTCAGGCCCGGACGCACGTTTGGCGCACCGCACACGACCTGGAAAGTCTCCGAGCCACTGCTGACCTGGCAAACACGCAACTTGTCAGCGTCCGGGTGCTGTTCGGTGCTCAGCACCTCGCCAACCACCACGCCACTGAATTCACCGGCGGCCGGCGTAACGCTATCGACCTCAAGACCGGCCATCGACAGACGGGCAACCAGCTCGTCGCGACTTACCTGCGGGCTTACCCAGCCACGCAGCCATTGTTCACTGAATTTCATCCTGCTCTCCTAAGAATTCGTTACGACTAGCGAAATTGCGCGAGGAACCGCAAGTCGTTGTCGAAGAACAGACGCAAGTCGTTCACGCCGTAACGCAGCATGGCCAGACGTTCAACGCCCATGCCGAAGGCAAAGCCCGAAAACTCTTCCGGGTCGATCCCGGACATGCGCAGCACGTTCGGGTGAACCATGCCGCAGCCCATGACTTCCAGCCAGCCAGTCTGCTTGCAGACGCGGCAGCCTTTACCGCTGCACATCACGCATTCCATATCGACTTCGGCGGATGGCTCGGTGAACGGGAAGTACGAAGGACGGAAACGCACGGCCAGTTCTTTTTCGAAGAACACGCGCAGGAACTCTTCGATGGTGCCTTTCAGGTCGGCGAAGTTGATATCGCGGTCGACCAGCAGGCCTTCGACCTGGTGGAACATCGGGGAGTGAGTGATATCGGAGTCGCTACGGTACACACGGCCTGGGCAGACGATGCGGATCGGCGGCTGTTTCGATTCCATGGTGCGGACCTGTACCGGCGAGGTATGGGTGCGCAGCAACATGTTGGCATTGAAATAGAAGGTGTCATGCATCGACCGGGCCGGGTGATGGCCTGGGATGTTGAGCGCTTCAAAGTTATGGTAATCGTCTTCGACCTCAGGGCCTTCGGCAATGCCGTAGCCGATGTGGGTGAAGAACTGTTCGATACGTTCCAGAGTGCGAGTAACCGGATGCAGACCACCAGAGGTCTGACCGCGGCCAGGCAGGGTTACATCAATGGACTCGGCAGACAGTTTGGCGGCCAGGTCGGCCTCTTCAAACAGCGCCCTGCGCGTATTGAGAACCTCTGTGACACGCTCCTTGGCAACGTTGATCAGCGCGCCGACTTGCGGGCGCTCTTCTGCCGGCAAATTCCCCAGGGTCTTCATCACCTGAGTCAATTCACCCTTTTTGCCAAGGTAGTGAACCCGGATTTGCTCCAGGGCATTGATATCTTCAGCGCTTTGCACAGCCTCTAGTGCTTGAGAGACGAGCGCATCCAGGTTTTCCATGTACAGACTCCAGATACAAAATAGGGGAAGAGCTTGAAGGCTCTTCCCCTATTTATGACGTTTAACACCTGACCCCACAGAGGTGGGGCCGGGTGACTGTCGGGGGTACTTAAGCCAAGGTGGCTTTAGCTTTCTCGACAATCGCAGCAAACGCCGCTTTTTCGTTCACTGCCAGATCAGCCAGAACCTTACGGTCGATCTCGATGGACGCTTTTTTCAGGCCGGCGATGAAACGGCTGTAGGACAGACCGTTGATACGTGCACCAGCGTTGATACGAGCGATCCACAGAGCGCGGAACTGACGTTTTTTCTGACGACGGTCACGGTAGGCGTATTGGCCTGCCTTGATTACCGCTTGCTTGGCAACACGGAATACGCGCGAGCGAGCGCCGTAGTAGCCTTTAGCAAGTTTCAGAATTTTTTTGTGACGTTTACGGGCAATGACGCCACGCTTTACACGAGCCATGAGTTACTTCCTCTATTCTTGACTAAAATTAACGAAGGCGCAGCATGCGCTCGACTTTTGCCACGTCAGACGGATGCAGCAAGCTGCTACCGCGCAGTTGACGCTTACGCTTGGTCGACATTTTAGTCAGGATGTGGCTCTTGAAAGCGTGCTTGTGCTTGATACCGTTAGCAGTTTTCAAAAACCGCTTAGCAGCACCACTTTTAGTTTTCATTTTTGGCATGTTCGGATACTCCGCATTCAGTTGATAAACATAATCAGAAGGCCTGCCGTGCCCTATTGATTACTTCTTCTTTTTCGGGGCGATGACCATGATCAGCTGGCGTCCTTCCATCTTAGGATGCTGTTCGACCGAACCGTACTCGAGCAAGTCACTCTCAACTCGCTTGAGGAGTTCCATCCCCAGCTCCTGGTGGGCCATCTCACGGCCGCGGAATCGCAAGGATACCTTGGCCCTGTCCCCATCACTCAGGAAACGTACCAGGTTGCGCAGTTTTACCTGGTAATCCCCTTCCTCCGTCCCTGGACGAAACTTGATTTCTTTAACCTGAATCTGCTTCTGGTTTTTCTTGGCCGCGGCAATCTGCTTCTTCTTCTCGAAGATCGATTTGCCGTAGTCCATCAGTTTGCAAACAGGGGGTACTGCATCGGCGGAAATTTCCACCAAATCCAGTTTGGCCTCTTCAGCCTTAAGAAGCGCGTCTTCAATTGACACAATCCCAAGCTGTTCACCTTCAGCTCCAATTAACCGAACCTCGCGTGCCGAGATATTCTCGTTGATCGGGGCTTTCGGTGCAGCTCGTTTATCTTGTCTCATTTCACGCTTAATAATAATTACTCCGAATCTGGGCGACCACGCCGGGAAACCGCTTGCGCGAGAAACTCAGCGAACTGGGCGACGGGCATCGAGCCCAGGTCAGCACCTTCACGAGTACGCACAGCGACAGTCTGCATCTCGACTTCCCGATCTCCGATAACCAAGAGATAGGGAACCTTGAGCAAAGTATGCTCGCGGATTTTAAAGCCGATCTTTTCATTTCTCAAGTCAGACTTGGCACGAAATCCGCTTTCATTGAGGGTTTTTTCAACCTCAGCGGCAAAATCAGCCTGTTTATCAGTGATATTCATGATCACTGCCTGGGTCGGAGCCAGCCACGCGGGGAATGCACCCTCGTAGTGCTCGATCAGGATTCCGACGAAACGTTCGAACGAACCCAGGATCGCCCGGTGCAACATAACCGGGTGCTTGCGACTGTTGTCTTCGGAGACGTATTCGGCTCCCAGACGGACAGGCAGGTTAAAATCGAGCTGAAGGGTACCACATTGCCAGACGCGACCGAGGCAATCTTTCAGCGAGAACTCGATCTTCGGCCCGTAGAACGCCCCCTCGCCCGGCTGTAGATCGTACGGCAAGCCAGCGCTATCAAGGGCGGCAGCCAGTGCAGCTTCGGCGCGATCCCACAGCTCGTCGGAACCGACGCGTTTTTCCGGACGAGTGGACAGCTTCATCTCGACGTCTTTGAAACCGAAGTCGGCATAGACGTCCATGGTCAGCTTGATGAACGCAGCGGATTCGGCCTGCATCTGCTCTTCAGTGCAGAAGATGTGAGCATCGTCCTGAGTGAAGGCGCGAACGCGCATGATGCCGTGCAGTGCACCCGACGGCTCGTTACGGTGGCAGGCACCGAACTCGGCCAGACGCATCGGCAGCTCGCGGTAGCTTTTCAGGCCCTGATTGAACACCTGCACGTGGCACGGGCAGTTCATCGGCTTGATGGCGTAGTCGCGGTTTTCCGACTGAGTGGTAAACATGTTGTCGGCGTAGTTGGCCCAGTGCCCGGATTTCTCCCACAGGCTGCGATCAACGACTTGTGGAGTCTTGATCTCCAGGTAACCGTTGTCGCGCTGAACCTTGCGCATGTACTGCTCGAGCACCTGGTACAAAGTCCAGCCGTTCGGGTGCCAGAACACCATGCCCGGCGACTCTTCCTGGGTGTGGAACAGGCCCAGACGCTTGCCGATCTTGCGGTGATCGCGCTTTTCAGCTTCTTCGATGCGCTGGATGTAAGCCGCCAACTGCTTCTTGTCCGCCCATGCGGTGCCGTAGACGCGCTGCAATTGCTCGTTCTTGGCATCGCCACGCCAGTAGGCGCCGGACAGCTTGGTCAGCTTGAAGGATTTCAGGAAGCGCGTGTTCGGCACGTGCGGACCGCGGCACATGTCGACGTATTCTTCGTGATAGTACAGGCCCATGGCCTGCTCGTTCGGCATGTCTTCGACCAGACGCAGCTTGTAGTCTTCGCTGCGGGCCTTGAACACTTCGATCACTTCGGCGCGCGGAGTGACTTTTTTGATCACGTCGTAATCTTTTTCGATCAACTGCTGCATGCGCTGTTCGATCGCAGCCAGGTCGTCCGGCGTGAAAGGACGCTCGAAGGCGATGTCGTAATAGAAGCCTTCGTCGATGACCGGACCGATGACCATCTTCGCAGTCGGGTACAGCTGCTTGACCGCATGACCCACCAGGTGGGCACAAGAGTGGCGAATGATCTCCAGCCCCTCTTCATCCTTTGGCGTAATGATTTGCAGCGAAGAATCGCTGTCGATGATGTCGCTGGCGTCGGCCAGCTTGCCATTGACCTTGCCGGCCACGGTGGCCTTGGCCAGACCGGCACCGATGGATGCGGCGACCTCGGCTATGGAAACCGGGTGATCGAATGAACGTTGACTGCCGTCGGGAAGAGTAATAGTTGGCATGGCGCCTCCTCTCCTAGTGGTGACCCCTACCAAAGGTCACGTGGGTTGGGATGAGCCAGTACAAGATCCGATCCAGGCCATTCAATGACGAACGCCTGCCTTACAGCGGCAGGAGCCTTGCGGCCAACCGGAAAACCGAACCAGAGTGACTGGGATTCAAATCAGGGTTATTCGAGCCGCTGCCGCTGCCGGGACTGAAGGTCATCCGGAGCTTGCAAACGCCCAAGCGAGGCATGCTAGCACAGATGAACGGTCATCGCGGCGGCAAGGTTTTCTGCGGGGGCAAATCAGGCATTTTTATGCCAGAGTGCTGAACTTGAACGCCGCTTTACCCCTCAGATAACAAGACATTGACCCAAAAGGAGCATCCCAGCATGCGTCTGAATCGTTTATTCGCCATCGTCGCACCCGTCGTTCTGTTGCTGCCGCTGGCTGCCCATGCCGATTGGCCAAAGGGCGAGCGCGAGAAATACATGGCTCAGTGCACTCAGGCGGCCACTCCGCAGATCGGCGCTGCAGCAGCCAAGTCACATTGCGCCTGTGGCGCCGATGCAATCAAATCGTACCCGGCCAGCGACATTCAGGCCCTGATGGACAACAAGGCCAGCCCGGATTTGCAACAGAAGGCGCTGGGTCAGATAGCCAAATGCAAGGCCAATGCCCCGGCGAAAAAGTGAGAAAAAAATCCTTTTGACGCGACCAAACGCTGATAAAAAAGGATGGATTTCAGCTTTTCCGTACGATTTATGAAGGTTTTTCAGCTTTTTTTATTGTCTTTACTTTCGACTGAAAGCCTTTTAAACCGGGGCTTTCAGCCATACAAAGCAACAAAGAAAACACGACTGCAGGGCAAACAGCACAGCCGGGGGGCTCCCAAAGCGAACATTTCGACTATGATACTCCGGTGTGCCCAGTTGGCCTGAGCAGCACAGTACTACTGAAAATATATGTTTCTTGGAGATACACCATGTCTAATCGCCAAACCGGCACCGTTAAATGGTTCAACGATGAAAAAGGCTTCGGCTTCATCACTCCTCAAGGTGGCGGTGACGACCTGTTCGTACACTTCAAAGCTATCGAAAGCGACGGTTTCAAAAGCCTGAAAGAAGGCCAGACCGTTTCCTTCGTGGCTGAGAAAGGCCAAAAGGGTATGCAAGCTGCACAAGTCCGCCCAGAGTAATTTTCTGGCGCACTAAAAAAACCCCGTCCATGTGACGGGGTTTTTTATGGCCGAAGCAAAAGCCTGAAGCAATCAGCCGCAGTTGACGCGGGTGACCACCAGGTTGTTGTCGGTGTTCAGGTTCAGGCGATCGGAGCGGTACTCCAGGGTCACCATATCATTGGGCTTGAGGAACCGGGCATTCTGCGCGCCAGCGCGGGTACGTGCCTGCTCCAGCAATTGGGGCGAAGCCTTTTTGCCAATGGTGAATTCGGCAGCTTTTGCTTCACAACGGCTGTGGCCGGTATCGGTCGCCACGGGATCCTTTGCCGACTCGGTGGACGTACTGCTGCAACCGGCCAGCAAGGTGGCGGCCAACAAAGTACCCAATGACGCGAGCTTCCAAGGCATGAAGCCTCCTTTTTTCAATAATTAAGCTGAGATCGTGCGACCGCCATTTTGGCGTTTGGTTTCAAGGCGGGCTATCGCGTCGCCCTCGATAGCGGCGAGTGTGCCTGAGCATCGGCACGCCGTTTATCCCTCAATCGTGACTGAATATGAACAGCGCTCAATAGACGTCGATGTAGTCGAAAGGCGGCTTCGGCCAGTTCTCCTTGAGCGCATTGAAAATCTGCATCACCCAGACCTCGTCGCTGGCCGCGACCAATCCGACATAACCGGAACCCTTGGCCCAGGTTTCCAGGCGAAACAGCAACCCGTCGATGTCCGTGCCACCCACAATACCCGATGAAATGTAGGCGATGCCGCCCTTGGTGACCCGCAACTGAGTGTGTACATCGTCGCTGGCAGAGGCCAGCAACTGACGCACCGCTTCGAGGGTCAAGCCGCGGGGAGTGTTCAAATCGATCTGCACAGCACGGTCCTTGAAAATTCGTCAAAGACCAAGTGTCGCATAGCCCTCCCCTCATGCCTAAGTCGCAGTGCCAAACGCCGCGCAAAATGGTTAACTCGATACTCAGCCTTTCCGACTTCACGAGCGCCATCATGACCACCGTAAGCATCGACGCCGACATCAAAGCCAAGTGGCCACAGGGCCACAGTTCTTACAGCCCGGGTAGCCCGGAAGAGCTGGCAATCATTGGTATCGATTTGCTGGTCAAGGAACTGGGAACACAAGCCGCACAGACATTCATCAAACAGGTGCTCGAGAAGTACCCCGCCGACTATAAGGGCGCAATAGAGACCGAGTAGCGCAAAAAACCGCAGGCTGACACCTGCGGGCCTATGACTTACTTCAGGCGAGCCAGACGCTGGGTCAACAGGTCGAAGAAGCCCTGAGCGTCGCCGCTTTCAACCCAGAAGGCATTTTTCGGAGCCTTCAGCCCGTCATACCAGTCGACAATGGTCTGGCCGAAGGTCGGCCCTTCGCGGCTATCAACCACGACGTTGACCGAACGCCCCGTGAACAGCTCTGGCTTGAGCAAGTAAGCGATGACCGTGGCGTCATGCACCGGGCCACCCGGAATGCCGTAATGCTCCATGTCGCCTTTGACGTATTCGTTGAGGATATTGCCCACCAGCTTGCTGGCATTGTTGTTCAGGGCGGCGATCTGCTTCAGGCGTGCTTCACTGGTCAGGATCTTGTGGGTCACGTCCAGCGGCAGGTAGGTCAGCTTGACGCCACTTTTGAGCACCACTTGCGCAGCATGCGGGTCGGCGAACAGGTTGAATTCGGCCACCGGGGTAATGTTGCCGCCATTGAAATGCGCACCGCCCATGATCACCACTTCCTTGATGCCCTGCACGATTTCCGGCTCCTGGATCAGCGCCAGCGCCAGGTTGGTCTGTGGACCGAGCATGGCGATGGTGATGCTGTGGGGTTTGGCGGCCTTCAGGGTATCAATCAGATAGTTGACTGCATTGCCTTCGGCCAGGCCTTTCTTCGGCTCGTGCACCGTGACACCCGACAAGCCTTCCTTGCCGTGGATGTTCTCGGCATAGATCGGCGTGCGCATCATGGGTTTCGGCGCGCCCGCGTAAACGGGTACCTCCTCGCGCCCTGCCCACTCGCGGGCCAGACGCGCATTACGTGAAGTCTTGTCCAGACGCACATTACCGGCAACGGTGGTCAGCGCACGAATATTCAGCTCTTCCGGCGATGCCAGGGCAAACAGCAAGGCGACCACATCATCGGCACCTGGATCGGTGTCGATGATCAAGTCGATCGTTTCCGCCGCTTGGGCGCTCGTTGCGGTAATCAGGGACAAAAGCAGCAGACTCCGAAGCAGATGATGCAATTTCTGAGCATAGCGGTACATAGCGCACTCCTTGCGCGTGGGAAGAACGGGTCGTTAGAACGTTACTCCAGCCACCAGAACGATGTTGCAGTACGGCTGACATTCGCCTGTACGGATAATCGCCCGTGCTTGTCGGCTGAGCACTTTGAATTGGTCATGACTGAGCAGCTCGCGCCGCCCCAGCGCACCGTCGGCATTCAACTCATCCAGCGCGCTCAAGGCCGACGGTTTCTTGTCCAGAATTTCATGGGCCAGCACATGGCTTTCGACCTGCATTTCGCTGAGCACGACCTTCAAGGTACTGACGAAATCCGGAATCCCGTGGGTCAAAGCCAGGTCGATCAATTCGACGCCGGGCGGAACCGGCAGGCCGGCATCGCCGATCACCACCGTATCGCCATGACCCAGAGAGGCGATCAGCCGTGACAGCGCAACATTGAGTAAAGGGGTCTTTTTCATGGTGCGTTAAAAGCCTGTACGTCGGACAAGGTGGGAATCGAAGGTTGCGCGCCAGCCCGGGTGACCGACAGCGCAGCGGCGACCTGGCCGAAACGGATCGCATCGGCCTCGCTTTTGCCGGCCGCCAACGCCGCAGCGAAACCACCGACGAACGTGTCGCCGGCTGCGGTGGTATCGACCGCCTTCACTTTCGCTGCCGGGAAATGCTCGAAGCGTTGGCCATCGGCGAACAGTGATCCTTGAGAACCCAGGGTGATGATCACTTTGCCGGCGCCCATGGCGATCAAGCGGGTGGCGGCGGTTTCGGCAGTGCTCAGGGAATCCACTGGCAAACCGCTCAGGGCCCAAGCTTCGCTTTCGTTGGGGATCAGATAATCGATGGCCGCATACCAATCCGCTGGCAGCGGGCGACTGGCCGGCGCCGGATTAAGAATCACGGTTTTACCCAGCTCACGACCCCGCTTCAGAGCATGGCCGACTGTGGCATCCGGTACTTCCAGCTGACAGATGATGACATCCGCCGCTTGTAATACCGCGTCGAAACGGTCGATCACTTCGGGCGTGAGCGCACCGTTGGCACCGGCAACAATCACGATCGCGTTCTGACTGTTGTCATCGACCACGATTAACGCCACGCCACTGGAATCTTCGACCGTGCTGACTGCCTGGCAATCGATCTGCTCGGCCAACAACGCCCCGCGCAGCGCTTCGCCATAGGCGTCGTTGCCGACACAACCGACCATCGACACCTGCGCCCCCAGCCGCGCCGCGGCCACGGCCTGGTTCGCGCCCTTGCCACCGAAAACCGTGGCAAACGATTTTCCAATCAGCGTTTCACCACCACGGGGCAGCCGTGGCGCCCGGGTTACCAGGTCCATGTTCAGGCTGCCTATTACCACTACTTTTGCTGGCATACATCACTACTCGTCAATTCTGTTTCTGCGGTGCTTTTTCAGCGGTATTGGGAGAATGTACTGGCCAGCGGCGCAGTCGATTCACGCAGGACAATACTGGGCGTCACGATGCGCTGATCGGTTGCCAGATCCGGCGTGGCAATCCTGCGCAACAGCACTTCGGCCGCCATCTCGCCAAGCTGCAGGATCGATTGACCAACGGTGGTCAGCGCCGGATAGACGTAACGGCTCATCTGAATATCGTCGAAGCCGATCACCGACAACTCGGTGGGCACACGAATATTGCGCTCGGCAGCGGCGCGCAACACACCGATGCCAATCATGTCGTTACCGGCGAAGATCGCGCTGGGCGGGTTGTTTTCCAGCAGGATCGCGGCGGCGTTGTAACCACCGGTGCTGGTGAAGTCGCTCTCCAGCATGCGCTCGCGCGGCACTTCGACGCCTGCCTCTTTCAAGGCGCGGCAATAACCGGCCAGACGCATCTGCGCCACGCTGGTGCTCGCCGGCCCGCCAATCGTGGCGATGTCCCGATGCCCCAGATCCAGCAGGTGCCGGGTCGCCAGGTAGGCACCGTATTCATGATCGATGCGTACCAGATCGGCATCGAGACCTTCGAGCCCTCGGTCGACGATCACCATCGGCGTACGCACACCCGCCAGACCTTCGGCCAGACCGCTATCCCCTCCGGCCGACGCTACGATCAGGCCGTCAATGCGTTTTTCCAGCAACACGCGAAGGTAGCTGCGTTGCTTGTCCGGGTTGTCGTCGGAGTTGCAGAGGATGACGCAATAGCCGTTGCGCTCGCAGTGATCCTCGATGCCACGGGCCAACTCGGCGAAGTACGGGTTGAGGCTGTTGGGCACCAGCAGGCCGATGGTCGCGGTAGTTTTCGCTTTCAACGACCGGGCCACGGCGCTGGGCACATAGTCGAGGCTTTTGATCGCCGCCTCGACCTTGAGCCGCACTTCTTCACTGACCGGCCGCGTCTTGTTCACCACGTGGGAAACCGTGGTGTAGGAAATGCCCGCGAGTGCCGCTACATCCTTGATTGTTGCCATGACTCAGGTCCGCCGGCTTGCGCGCTGACTGCGATAAGTATCGAGCACCACCGCCACCACGATAACCGCACCGGTGATGATGCGCTTGGTGGGTTCGGTCGCGCCGATCTGCGCCAGACCGGCCGCCAGTACCGAGATGATCAGGACGCCAAAGAATGTACTGATGACCGAACCGCGTCCGCCCATCAGGCTGGTGCCGCCGATCACGACCGCGGCGATCACCTGCAGCTCCAGACCGGAGCCGGCGTTCGGGTCCGCCGCTTCCAGGCGCGAAATCTGAAACAACGCAGCGATCCCGGCCAGCAGCCCCATCAGGCTGAAGACCATGATCTTGTAGGGCTTCGGATTGATCCCGGCAAGACGCACGGCTTCTTCGTTGGTGCCGATGCCGATCAGGTAACGACCGAAAACGGTACGCGTCAGCACGGCCTGGGCGATGAAGATAATCAGCAAGGCGATGATGAATGACGGCGAGATGCCAAACGCGATCGGGTTGGACAGCCAGGCGAAGGCATCACCGATGTAGGCAGTGCGCGAACCGGTCATTTGATACGCCAGGCCTCGCGCCATCTCCAGCACGCCGAGGGACACGATGAACGATGGAATCCGCCAGGCCACGGTGATCGAGCCGGTGATGGTCCCGGCCAATGCCGCTACCGCCATGCCGACCAAGGCCGCGGGCAAGACGCTCCAGCCCCAACCGAGAATCGCCACGCTGACCGCCGAAGCCGCGAGCGCAAGCACCGACCCCACCGACAAGTCGATACCGCCGATGATCAATACGAAGGTCATGCCGACTGCCAACACCATCAAATCGGGAATCTGGTTGGCCAGGGTGCTGAAGGTGTCATAGGACAGGAAATGGCTGCTCAAGACCGAGAACAGCGCGATCATTGCCAGCAAGGCACCGGCCAGGCCCAGATAAGTACCGAGGCCGTAAAAATTGCCACTACGTTTGCCGGCCAAAGATGCAGTATTCATGGAAGGTCCCTAGGCGCTGCTTCGTTGAGCAGCGCATCACGTTTTTGGTAGCCGGCGAATGCGGCGGCAAGCAAATCATCCTGGGTCCAGCTGTCCCGCTCGAAGGTGTCGATCAGACGCCCTGCCGACAACACACCGATGCGATCGCAGATCAGCATCAGTTCACGTAAATCGCTGGATACCACCACCAGCGCCTTGCCCTGACGGGTCAACTCGCCGAGTAATGCATAGATATCGAACTTGGCGCCGACGTCGATACCACGGGTCGGCTCGTCGAACAGCATCACCGTGCAGTCGCGCTCGAGCCAGCGGCCGATCACGACTTTCTGCTGATTGCCGCCGGATAATTCCGAAACCAATTGCGTCGGGCTGGAACTGCGAATGCGCATGGCGTTGATCTGACGCTGGGCCAGAGAAATCTCGTCACCGTTGTTGACGAAGCCACCGCTGGAAATCACCGGCATATTGCCCAAGGCGATGTTGGCACTGATCGATTGCGTGAGCAGCAGGCCTTCACCCTTGCGATCTTCGGTGATCAGCGCGATGCCATGACCGACCGCGTCGGCTGGCGAACGAATATTCACCACCTGAGCCGCCGCCCCCAGCGCGACGGTGCCGCTGTCAGCTGTATCGGCGCCGAAGATCAAGCGCAACAACTCGGTGCGCCCTGCCCCGATCAAACCGGAAATCCCGAAAATCTCACCGGCGCGCACTTCGAAGGACACGTCTCGAACCTTATCGGAACGGGTCAGCCCTTTGACCGTCAAGGCCGGCGCGCCAATATTGCGCGGCCCCATGTCGATGTGCTCGCCCAATTCACGGCCGACCATCAGGGTGACCAGTTGCTCGCTGTTGTAATTGGCCATCGGCTCGACGCAGACCAGGTTGCCGTCGCGCAATACCGCGATGCGCTGGGCCACCCGTGCCAGTTCTTCAAGGCGGTGGGAAATGTAGATGATCGACACGCCACGAGCCTGCAGGCGCGTGATCTGCTCGAACAGCATTTCGACTTCACGGGCCGTGAGCATGGCTGTCGGCTCATCGAGAATCAGCACGTGGCAATCGCCGATCAGGTTGCGAGCGATCTCGACCATTTGCTGATGACCAATACCCAGCTCACCAACCAACGTATCCGGATCGATGGCGTCCAGTCCGACCTGGGCCATGGCCTCGATCGCCGCCTTGCGCAATTGCTTGCGGCTGATCCAGCCACCGTGGCTGGGCAGGTTGTCGAGAAACAGGTTTTCCGCCACCGACAATGTCGGCAACAGATTGAGTTCTTGCATGACCATGCGGATGCCCAGCTCTTCGGCCTGGCTCCGGCTGCCGGGACGGTAATCCTGCCCCTGGAATTGCATCTGGCCGGCAGTCGGTGTGACCAGCCCGCCAATGATCTTCGACAAGGTGCTTTTACCGGCGCCATTCTCGCCGGTCAGCGCCAGCACTTCACCGCGCATCAGCGTCAGGTCGATGCCGGTGAGGACAGGTTGAGCATAGGTCTTACCGATCCCGCTGACCGAAAGGACAGCGCTCGGGGCGCAAACGGACATAAAAACGCTCCATGTGCTCGCCCAAGAGGCGAGCACCGTTGTGTTGCCAGAAGGACTACTTGGTAATCAGCTCTACCGGAGTTTCGATGACGCCGTTGACGCCGCTATCGACTTTCTTGCCGCTGATGATGTTCAGCGCCGTCTCGATGCCGAACACCGCTTGCCGGGCAGCAAACTGGTCGGCGGTGGCCAGGACGCGGCCATCCTTGAGCATTGGCTTGATGGCGTTGATATTGTCGTAACCGACCACTTGCACCTTGCCGGCCTTGCCCGCCGCGCGCACGGCAGATACTGCGCCGACGGCCATGCTGTCGTTGCCGGCCAACAGAGCCTTGATGTTCGGGTATTCGCTGAGCATCGACGAGGCAACTTTACCGCCCTTGTCGATTTCCCAATCACCGGATTGCAGGGACACGACTTTGATCTGCGCCGCTTCCATCGCATCCTTGAAGCCCGCCGTACGCTGCTGGGCGTTGGTGGTGGTGGAAACGCCTTCAATGATGCCGACTTCGTCACCCGCCTTCAGTTGTTTGGCCAGGTACTCACCCACCAGACGCGCGCCTTTGCGGTTATCCGGGCCTACGAATGGAACGGTGATGTTTTTGCTTCTGACCACGGCCGGGTCCAGCTGGTTATCGATGTTGATCACAGTGATGCCGGCATCGACCGCTTTCTTGATAACCGGGACCATAGCCTTGGAGTCTGCCGGAGCGATGACCAATGCATTGACCTTGGACAAAATCATTTGCTCGACGATGCGCGTCTGGCCGGCCGTGTCCGTTTCGTCCTTGATGCCATTGGAGATCAGCTCGAAGTCGCCGGAGTGATCTTTCTGGTAAGCCTTGGCGCCATCTTCCATGGTCAGGAAGAATTCATTGGCCAGGGATTTCATGACCAATGCGACTTTAGGTTTTGCAGGGGTTTCGGCGAAAGCCGAAGAGACGGGCAACGCAGCGGACGCGGCAGCCAGCATGGCGACAGCGAGAAGACGTCCAGCAAATGGCAGCTTCATGGGTGCACTCCGATCTTATGATTATTCTGAGCAACGCTTGCGCTGGACTCTCCCTGGAATCCTGACTTCACTGGATCAAGCCCTGAGACAACCGCGCAAACGTTTGCGTAGACAGAACTATGCGAAGACTATGGAGTTTTGTCAACGACCCGTTTTGTGTCTCGGCTGGTCTTTTACATCACGCCGTGGTGCTGACCAGATTGCCGCTGCTGGAACCCTTGGCCAGCTCTTTCACCAGATTGCCCGTCACTTGCGCAAGCGCAGCACTGGTATCGGCAATTTGCCCCTGAATCGACATGACAGCGGTGGCCTTGGCTTCCGGAGTCGGATAATTCGCTGCCTGAGTAGCTGCCAGTTGCTGCTGCTGTTCACGCAATTGCTGCTGAAGTTCCTGCATGCGTTTGAGCAATACCTGCACCGCAATACTTTGATTGCTGCTTTTTCCGGATTTGGTTTCGCCCGGAGTCTGCGTACCGCCACCGGTTCTGACTTGATTCTCACTACCCGCCTCTTCACCCAGCGCTTGAGCCGAGGCGTCGGATGTCGCCTCACTCAAGGCATTGATGGTCGCCGCAGACTTGCTCGCGATAGTGATGGCACCTGCATTTGGAAAACCGACAGCAAACGACATGTGAACTCCTGGAAAAGATCCCTTTAAAAGAGCATCGACCTGCGCGCCAGTTTCTTTAGCACTGATTGTCGATTTTGCAAGGCGACTTTCTAAATGGGAGTCGGAGAGCCGAACGCAAAAGTTATCCATGTTCGGGAACCCGGACGAGCGAGCGCGAACACTTTTCCGAATGTTTCAATAATTTATATAAAAATCATGGGTTTAAAAGATCGCGTTGTTGAATGTCAGGCTGGTACAGATCCTGCTCTTCCTCTACACCCCCGGCGTTCAGATTTGCCTGGGGCGCTTCTAGATGAATTTGGCTGTCTCACTACTAGAGAAAACAATAATGAAATCTGTCTTCAACACTTTTATTCCGGGCGCTTTGGCCCTCCTGCTTCTGCTTCCGACCGCCCTTCAGGCAAAAGAAGCCGAAACAAAACAGAAACTGGCGAACGTGGTGATCCTCGCCACCGGCGGCACCATCGCGGGCGCGGGTGCCAGCGCCGCCAACAGCGCCACCTATCAAGCGGCGAAAGTCGGTATCGAACAGTTGATCGCAGGGGTTCCGGAACTGAGCCAATTGGCCAACGTTCGCGGCGAACAGGTGATGCAGATTGCTTCCGAAAGCATCACCAACGATAACCTGCTGCAACTGGGTCGCCGGGTGGCTGAGCTGGCCGACAGCAGTGACGTCGATGGTATTGTCATCACCCACGGCACCGACACGCTGGAAGAGACTGCTTACTTCCTCAACCTGGTGGAAAAAACCGACAAGCCGATCATCGTCGTCGGCTCCATGCGCCCAGGCACCGCGATGTCGGCCGACGGCATGCTGAACCTGTACAACGCCGTCGCTGTGGCCAGCAGCAAAGACGCACGCGGCAAAGGCGTACTGGTGACCATGAACGATGAAATCCAGTCGGGTCGCGACGTCAGCAAAATGATCAATATCAAGACCGAGGCATTCAAAAGTGCCTGGGGGCCATTGGGTATGGTGGTCGAAGGCAAATCCTACTGGTTCCGCTTGCCGGCCAAGCGCCACACGATGGATTCGGAATTCGACATCAAAACCATCAAGAGCCTGCCTGACGTCGAAATTGCCTACTCCTATGGCAACGTCAGCGACACCGCCTACAAAGCCTTGGCTCAATCGGGCGCCAAAGCCATCATCCACGCCGGCACTGGCAATGGCTCGGTCTCGTCCCGCGTAGTTCCCGCCCTGCAAGCCCTGCGCAAGGACGGCGTACAAATCATTCGTTCCTCTCACGTCAATGCCGGTGGTTTCGTGCTGCGTAACGCCGAACAGCCCGACGACAAGTACGACTGGGTTGTGGCGCATGACCTGAATCCGCAAAAAGCCCGCATCCTGGCCATGGTCGCATTGGCCAAGACCAATGACAGCAAAGAACTGCAACGGATGTTCTGGGAATACTGATCCACCCTCGCCCGACCTGTCCTGGTCGGGCAAGGCGGTCACCACTCGCCAGCCTTGGCGAGTGGTTCATGACCTATTCCGATAAAAAATTTCCCATCGTCCTACACCAAACGGAAAAAACTACTGTCAGAGGATTTTCTTGAATTTTAAGCAGTTGCGAAAATGCCTACAGTTAAATACTGTATGCCCGTACAGCTTAATAAGGATAATTCCGTGGCCACTACCTCTCTCCCTCCTGATACCTATGAACGCCTGGGTATGCGGGTTCAGAAAATCATCAATTCCCCCACCGCTCAGAAAGCCAAAGCAGCACTGATCTTCCGTCTCCCCGATGAACCGGTGGATGAGTGGGAACGCTTGCTCGAAGAAATCGACGAGAACGACAACGTCACCCTTGCCCATCGCGACGATGGCGGTGTGCAGATTTTCTGGGTTGTGCCGAAGGAAGACTGAGTCAATGAGTGTCCGCTGGTTTGCTTTACTGCTTCTGTGTATCACCCTTGGCGCCCAGGCTGGCGCCCCTCGCACCTTTAACGAAGCCAAGAAAGTCGCGTGGAAGTTGTACGCTCCGCAATCCACCGAGTTTTATTGTGGCTGCAAATACACTGGCAACCGCATAGACCTCGCGGCCTGCGGTTATGTGCCGCGCAAAAATGCCAAACGCGCCTCGCGCATCGAGTGGGAGCACATTGTCCCGGCCTGGCAGATCGGCCATCAGCGCGAATGCTGGCAACAAGGCGGTCGCAAGAACTGCACACGCTACGACCCGACCTATCAGAAAGCCGAGGCCGATCTGCACAATCTGGTGCCGAGCATCGGCGAGGTGAATGGCGATCGCAGCAACTTCAGTTTCGGCTGGTTGCCAGTGCAAACCGGTCAATACGGTTCGTGCCTGACGCAGGTCGACTTCAAGGCGAAGAAGGTCATGCCTCGCCCTTCCATTCGCGGCATGATCGCCCGGACTTATTTCTACATGAGTAAGCAATACGGCTTGCGCCTGTCAAAACAGGATCGGCAACTGTATGAAGCCTGGAACAAGACCTATCCGGTTCAGGCCTGGGAACGTCAACGCAATCAGAGCGTTGCGTGCGTGATGGGGCGCGGCAACGAGTTTGTCGGCCCGGTGGACATGAAAACCTGCGGCTGACCGGCCGCTGAAAACACAAAGGCCTGGGGCATCACACCTCAGGCCTTTGTTCGTTTCCAACCGCCGTTTTCTGTTTATTGAGCCGTCGGATGTTCGACCACCAACGCCTCGATATTCCTTTTCTTTGCCCGGGTGAGCGCTGCCGTCACCTCAGCTTGCTTGGCTTGTGCCTCGGCTTTGGAATTAAACGGCCCTATCAGGATACGAACCTTTCCATTCTCCCTGATGACGCTGGAAACGAAGCTATGCTCAATCAACCAGCCGCTCAGGTCACTGACCGCCTGAGGAGTTTCGCCGCGCACCTCGACGTCCCATTGTGGACCGGTTGTCGCTGCGGGCGCGAAGGCGACTGCCGGTTGCGGCTTTTGAGTGCCAGCCTCCTTAGCCTTATCGCACCCGACCAACATCAATACTGCGATTACCAAGGCCACTTTGCGCACAACGCTTCCCTCTGAATGCTGAAAGCGACGATTTTAACACTCATGGATCCGACTCGAGTGCCGCAAAATGGGCGCAAAACAACGAGAATGATGGGTGCGGCCTCTGTATAGTTACGCCTTGGGAATTAATGCAGCATCTGCGCGTCAGAAAGAGGCACCCAAACCGCGAGACTTCGCACTAATCTATAAATATACCGACCTCTGCACTGTCCGAATCAGGTGCCCTACAAGCAATCAAGGAGAAAACCATGCTGATACTCACCCGCAAAGTCGGTGAAAGCATAAACATCGGTGACAACATAACGATCACCATTCTGGGCGTTAGCGGCCAGCAAGTCAGGATTGGCATCAACGCCCCGAAAGACGTTGCGGTGCATCGCGAAGAAATCTATCAACGTATTCAGGCTGGCCTGACCGCTCCAGACAAGCCACAAACCCCCTGAATCCTGCTGTGGTCAGTAGCCAGCCTATTCAGCCTCGAACAACGGCTGGCTAAAGATTCAAGCACCGCATCGTTCTCCGCCCAGCCTTTTTGCTATGCCTTTGCACCGTGGAGCCGATACTAGCGCCCTCGCCTCACGCCTGACTGTCAGACGTTTCGGATCTGCTGCGAGAAAGGGCTTTCTCGTCCCCGGCTAGCTAAACGCGACCCCTCGCGCCATGCCCGTGGCGGCCACAACCATCAGCACCAGCAACAGCGCTTCGATATGACTGATACGGGCAAACAGCGTTGCGCGCCGGGTATCGATCGCCGCCCCACGCCCCAGCGCAATCCGCCATTTGATCAGCGCCACCATCGGGGCAATTTCAAGCAGCAGAATAAGGACAAAGAGGGTCATCTTGAGGTGGAACAGCGGTTGGTGAAGGTAGTAATCAGTGCCTTTTTCATACCCACCAAAAGCTCGCATCCCTCCCGTGACCAAGAGAGTGACTGCAGAGATCCCCCACAGATTATCCGCAACCAAAACACTGCGCGCCTCCCCCATCCCGGCAATCAAGCGACGTAACGCCGTACCGCGAGTCAGTACCGCCCAGAAACCTAGCGCAAAGGCCAAGAGGTGAATCGCCGCCAGAAACCAGTGAACCAGCATCGGCATACTCCTTACAGACGAAGTTGAAACAGCCCTACAGTAGTAGTCCATTCGAGGGGATTTGCCCACGCACCTGGTTTTGCTGATTACCCGTACATCACCACCGCCGGGGCGATCAAGGGCCGGGGTTTCAACGCCAGGCTCAATTGGCAAATCGCACGCACAAAAAAGCCGGGCTCCTGATGGATACCCGGCTTTTTGAGAACTTTGGATTTAATCCGTTCTTTTTGAGGTCGAAGTGCGAGCGTTGCTCAATCCTTTCGCATTGTGATCACCGGGTGTAGAGGCCGAAATGGCAGAAGCCTTCGTTACTCCCCGCGTATCCCGGGAATTCGCAATACCCGAAGTCACCGAACCATGGCCGCTATCACCATTACGATCGTTACCGTAGTGGTTACCACTGAGGCCACGGTCGCGAACAGCTTTGCCTGCGTGATCACTGCTCAAACCATTACCGTGGCCATTGCTGACACCGCCGGAATGGCCGGAACTACCGTGGCCACCGCCGTTACCGCCGCCATTGCCACCACCATTACCACCACCATTGCCGCCGCCGTTACCACCACCACCACCACCACCCTTCGCATAGGCGGAACTCATGATGGACAGGTCAGCAGGCAATAATGGGGCGGCTGCGAGCATCATCACGCATGACATGACGGCTGCAAAACTCTTGTTTTTTAATAACATGGGGAGATTCCGTGTGGTTGATATTGCACGGAGTAATTGACTGTTTCGGTGGCACACAGTTCAACAACCGACGACCAGCGGGCAGGCAATGTGCAATTATCGAAAAAAATGCACATTGCTTCCCGTGATTTACAGGTCGTTATGGTGCGGGGACGCGATTGAATGGGTCAGCTTCATATCAATCGAATGCGCCATTGAGTACCTCGTAGATGATCCCAGTAGCGATCGCCACCAATATCAAGTCAGTGCCAGCCTGGCGCCACTCGTAGCCATCGTAATGCGGAAGTCTGCCGAGTAATCGGCCATCGAGTTTTTTGGCGATCCCCGGCGGTAGCGGTTTTCCGCGGGCGAGGTTTTTCTGAATGCCGGGGGGCAAGGCAGGCCCGGGGCTCCAGTAGTCGCGATAACCACCCAGGACGCCGAGGACGCTTCCATGGTTGATGCTCGGGCCGTGACTCCAATCGTCACCCCCTGAACCTTTGCCTTTGTTTCCATGACTGGCATTGCCATGGTCCTGGCTGTTTTGTGGATTTCCCTTGCCGCTTCCCTGGCCCTTCCCGTTTCCCGGGTCGGCCAATGCAGTCATTGAACCGGACGCCAAGGCAAGACACGTCATAGCGGCAATCAACGAGCGAGATCTAAACATATCCGTTCTCTCAGAAAGGGGATGGCCCCTGCAATGTATAGACGGTTATGGCTGTGTTAGTTCAGAAACTATGTTCGCTGGGGGTGGGCCATGGGCTCAAGTTAAATCGCAGAGAACAAAAAAGGGCCCACCTTTCGGTGAGCCCCTCTAGACCGCCCAGCAGAGCGGATTTTGTTTGGTAGGCGCGATTGGACTCGAACCAACGACCCCCACCATGTCAAGGTCTGCTTGAGCAAGCTGCAAGCCTTGGTGCTCAAGGGTTTCACAGAACGCCCATTCACATTATGAGGCGTCAAAAATGGCCAATTTCCGCTTACTTCCGTCCGGCAACTGGAACGCACAGGTACGGGTAAAGGGTAAATCTCCACAGTCGAAAACCTTCAGCACCAAAGCTGAAGCAGAGTCATGGGCGAGCCAGGTCGAAGCTGTGACGATGGATCGCAAGCACCACACCATTTACACGCTGGGCATGACGTACTGCGAAACGATGCTCAAAGGTAAAGGCAGCTACGACCACGCAATGAAGATCGTGGAGCATCTGGGCAAGCACTTCACGCAGCCCATTCACGAAATCACCCCGCAGATGATCAACGACTTCAAGATCATGCGATTGAAGAAGGTAAAGCCTTCGACGTGTAGGACGCAGCTCGCCTTCATGTCGCGGTTCTACAGATTCGCTAAACGCGGATTGCTGATCGACATCCACAACCCAGTCAGCGATATCGCACTGCCAAAGCTTGATCGGTCTTCTGACAAGGTGATCCGTGCGAGTGAGCTTGAGCTGTTGCTGGCCAAACTGTCTCCCACCATGAAGCTCATTGTTGAGCTGGCATATGAGACTGCCATGCGGCGATCTGAAATCCTAAAGCTAACCAAAGACTGCCTACACCTCAAGGACCGTATTGCTGATGTGATTGACGGAAAGAACGGCACACGATCCGTTCCCCTCACCCACCGTGCTATAGAGATTCTTGAACTCGCCCAGCTATGGGCCACTGTGGAGCGCCACCCCAACAACCTGCTCTTCACTGTCACTCCACACGCAGTATCTCAGGCCGTGCGTCTTGCACGCGTAAAGGCCGGACTTGATAGCAGCGTCCGACTGCACCAGCTCAGGCACACCAGAATCACCAATGTGGCGAAGAAAGGATTCAACAACGCCCAGATCATGATCGTCTCAGGACACAGAGATACTCGATCCGTAGCGCGTTACTCTCACTTGAACGTCAGAGATGTGCTGCACCTTATTGATTGACCAACCGGATGGGCTGCCAGCCTCGATTAACTGAAGGGTTGGCGGCCTCGAAAACTCGTCAGAAACCAACGGTAAACCCAAGCATAACCTGCACTGAATTCGTCATGCTCCAATCACCCACTTCCATTCCACCCAGTGTTTACGAGGTGAACTGACCGTCTGGGCTAAGCAAAGGGCGTATTCCGCACCGAAAATCGGTTTCATAAAGATTCGAACTGAAAAGGGCGAAGAATAGACTGAGCCAAATGGTGCAAGAGCAACTTTCTAGATCAACAAGTTCACGTCGCGTCAACTAGCTGGTTGACAAGAAACGGGGGGGCGTGTAGAATTCGCCACTTCAACCAAACATACCGAATACGTCCCGCACCCATACAGTGCCAGATGATCGGTGTTGTTGCGTCTGCAAATTGGCTGACCACCACCGACGGTCAATGCAAACCATGAGAAATGCCATGAACATTGCAAAAGCAAGCAAAAACAACCACGAGGTCGCCGACATCAAATAGCTGAATTCAATACTACTTCGTAGAAAGAATACTGCCGATGATGCCGACCAATGTGTCGGTATTTTTTTGCAAAAATTTCAACATACGGAGGTATATATGAACATCGACCCTACCTAACTCGCCTGCACTGCATCGGCCATGCATTAGCAAGTTGCCGCGACAAAAAATATACAGGCACAACCAAATAGAGGTGAACGCCAACACAAAACAACACAAGGAGAAATAGAAAGTGTCGAACTACATCGTTGTAGACAAAGAATCAAATCTGATCGTAAAAATTATTTGCTCAAGCGTCAAGCCGAGACTAATCGCAAAGTATCGAGCGATACGGGCGTCCGATGCCATTTTGGCTAAATATGATAAAAGGGCCGGACTGCGGTCCCGAAACGGAACTTTGGTAGACGCCGGAGAGCTAGCGAGTGTCAGCCCTGCGTTTCTTGAGTTGTTACAGGCACGGGGCTAGAGCCACTATTTGCTGGTCTAAACTCATGCAAAAAAGCCTACCCCTACCTACCCTATGGGCTGGGTGTTTTTACATGGGTTTCAGCCAGCATATGCGGGGGTGTAATTGCCAGTATTTGGTAAAGCACACCCTCAGAAAAATACTTGGATAACTAAATCGGCAATACCCGAGAGGAATGCCTATGAAATTGAACTGAACAAGGAGAACCACAATGAGCAACATGCCCCCCGCTATCCCCACGAAGAATCTGATCACCGTTGATGGCTTTGTAGTAGACAAGCTCACGGGAGAAATTGTTAAACCATCGGCCTTTTCCACCCTGGCTTACTATCAGCCGAGCCTACATGACTGCCGAAGCGTGGACGACTTTGAACGCTACTTAACGTTTGTTGATCGACGCAAATTACCTGCACATACCCTGCACCTACTACGTGATGAGGTGGACTATGCTCGTGGCGTGTGGTGTCGCGAAGGAGTCGATTGTCGTATCACGGTACCCCAGCAAAGGTTGTTGGAAAGACTGCATCAGCTCGTTGTGTACCGCAATGTTATCTTCATGACGCAAGCCTCCTTGGCAAGTGCGTTAGGCACTGTCGAGTCAAACCTGATGAAGAAGTTGAAAGTGCTGGAAGAGGCGAATCTGTTGCGTGTGACCACTTCGCGAAATGGCAACATGCGCAAGGGTGAAATCAAACTCGCTATTAACCCTCGATTCGTTTTCAGGGGAGGCGACTACTCGCGTGGAGAGTACGTTATGGACTGGTATCGCCCTGTTGACGGGCTGTCTTCGAGACTGGAAGACGCAAATGAGCTGGGTCAATGCATCAATATGGCTGCGTAGTAAATACGTAGCTTTTTTAAAAAATCTACGCAAGAAATCGCCTGTAGGCCACGTAAATCAAGGGGTGTGAAAAAGTCCTATTAGTCCTATTATATAAAAGAAGTTTCTTCGGCGACGCCGACGAAGGAACTCTGCGGTAAGCGACAGCTTACAGCTTACAGCTTTAAATCCATTGGGACGAAGCGTCCACAGTTACACACTGAAAACTGGCACCTACCTGCATCGTCCCGATTCTGGATCAACACTCCAGTTAATAAAATGAAATCAATACACATCCAAGCTCTTGCTCTTGATCTGCTCCCACCGAAGGTGATGTGTATAAACTGTCAGCGTCCGCTGACGGGGGAACACTGAATACTTCCGTATTCATTTCTGCACCAACAAACAAGATCAAGATCACAAGCGAAGAGCTGGGTTTGTGTAAATTTCATTTAATTACTAGAGTACATCCGAAGGAAAGTCGGCGGTCACGCCGTAGCTGAGTACAGTTGAAAGCTCACGCTTTCGATGCGAACACTTTGGTGCAAACACACTTCAGCGGAGCTGGGAAGGTATCATGCTCAAAGCTCCGCTTTACGTGTGCAACAGTTATCTTGCGTGTGCAACAGCTACCGGAGGTAGAAGTAGAGGAACACCACAACCAGAACGACGAATATCAAACGTCCTTGGATTACGTCAGAGTTGGTTTTGTCCACCTTGATCTGTTTGTAGGTGTCCACGTCGCTCAAGCCTTGTGTCTTGTAGTGCATGATCTGATTGATCTGTCGGTCGAGCTTTGTGTTGTGGGCGTCATTGCTTCGCATGGTTAGCCCCCACACGATCAACCAAAGACCTCCGGTCAGCACGGTCATAATCACGTGCAAGATGTGGTTCGTGCTCTTCTTTTGGCTGGTGAGTACAAATAGCTTCTCGTTCATGATTCATCCCTGCGACATGGCTGGTGGTTTGAGTGGAGTTTCTTGGGAATTGAATTTATCCCAAATTCAGATATCTGAAAACCAGATATAGGTTGAGGGCTGCCCACCCGTAGCCATTCAGCCATGCCCAAGACCATCTATAGACCCGAACACGCCGTGCTTCTGTCGTTGCTGAAGAAGCACAGGAAAGCGGCTGGCCTAACTCAAGTCCAGTGCTCAAAGGCTCTGGAGCGTCCACAGTCCTTTATGAGTGACGTTGAAAGCGGGACACGTCGTTTGGATATCGTGCAGCTTCGCGACTTGTGCAAAGTCCTGGGAGTTGGTCTTGCAGAGCTAGTAGAGGAATTTGAGAATTTACTACTGGTCGAGGGCTCAGTTGCCGCTCGTTGCCTCGATCCAGAAAAGTGACCTTGCGGAGTTGTTCGCACATGCCTTACCGCTCAGCACCACAAATCCGCTCGGTCGATCAATCACAGTCCCTACTTCTGCTGGACAGGGTAAACCAATAGTTGCCAAGCAATTTTTGCCGCCGTGTTGTGCTGCCGATGATTCTGAGGCGGCAGGATGTGCCCGCCCGCAATTGCGATTTCGTCTCCACAGCCAGTGCACCTATAGATTCCGGGGTGAGGGGCAGCGGTTCCGGGGGAATGAGTTCCATCAAATGCGTTATCGAGCGTGTGAGTCAGTGCCCCACCATTTTTATACAGCGCCATAACTTCTCCTTGTCCCTCTATAGCCAGCAGTTTGTGGCGACTTGACTATAGCCGTCAGCCACCATCATTCCACAACCCCACGAATCGATTGCCGCTATCAATGGAGTAGACGTAACTGGTAGCTCGATAGCCGCTCGCCAACCACTATCAAATATCTATTGCAGACAGCCATTTGATTCAACTATCATTGCTCTATCGAATTCAAGTTCAAAGGATAGTCCGCCATGAATGCCCACCTCTACCTCCGAGCATCGACCAAAGACCAAGACGCCAACCGTGCAAAAGTTGCACTGCAGTTGTTCGCTGCCGAAAAAGGTTTGAGCATCGTTGGCGTGTATGCAGAAAACATCAGTGGCACCAAGCTCGACCGTCCTCAGTTGCTCGCCTTGCTTGATACTGCCGAGAAGGGAGACGTTCTACTGGTTGAGTCTGTAGACCGCCTCAGTCGCCTTTCACAGGCTGATTGGGACACTCTCAAGGCCACCATCAAGGCCAAGGGGCTACGGTTGGTTGTAGCTGATCTGCCTACTAGTCACATGCTGGTTGAAGCCAAGGGAATAACAGGCCAAATCATGGATGTTATCAACAACATGCTGATTGATCTTATGGCAACCATGGCACGACTGGATCAAGAGAAACGCGTGGAACGCATCAAGCAAGGACTGGAGAACAAGCGTGCTGCTGATCCTGAGTGGAAGCCAGCAGGCAAAGGTAGAAACGCTGCCAAGTGGGCAGAGGTACAGGCGCTGATGCGGAAGCATCCAACGATGTCTGCTGACATGATCGCCAAGCAGGCTGACTGTGGTGTCGCCACTGTGTATCGGATCAAGAAAGAGACGACAGCAGCGTGATAGATGTTCGCCCTGTGTCTATTGATATGATCAGCAGCTACAGAGCAAGCTTGAACTTATTTATCGATTTTGGCGGTGCTCATTTGCCCCCCTCACGCATGGCTTAGAAGGTCAGGCAAAACCACCAGGATTACTTTTTCCAGCCAACGAACCAAACCGATATCGAAGTGCATTGATTTTCTGGCGGCGGGGGGTATGGCCTCAGGAAAAATGTCTACCCAATCAGAAGTGTTCGCACCAACCAAGAAACGCCTCGTCATTACTCAAGAAGATGAACGGCTTTTTGCCATCCTCTTCGTACTCGTTGACGGTCAAGGCATAGATGCTTGAGCCGACTCCAGCCCCTTGGTCTTTCCGCATGGTCGCTACGGCCTTGTAGCTATTCTCAGTCGATCCGTAGTCAATCACTTGTGGGTCGGTGACGTAAGAGTTCTTCAAAGCTCCCGCCATCAATCCAGTCCGTCTTTCTACGGTGAACTGTTTGCCGATGTAGATTCGGTTTATCGGCTTTTCTTTCGCGGCAACCGTGCTTTCAATCGTGCAGCGGTAGTCTTCCGCCGCCCATGCATTCGTTGTCGCTGCCAGTGCGACCGCTGTCGCTATTCCTGCCTTCATGGTGACGCCCTCGATATGTGATCTGGCAATGTTACCTAGGGCTAACTGCATCTCAGGCGACCGGAGCAAGAATTTCCCTCAGGAATGGAAACTCTGGAACACAGGTTAGGTCGATCTGTTGTCTCAGAGCATCGTCGCCTGACTTATGCGTCCCGAGGCAAAGGTAGTAGTTCTGTCCTTCGTAGATGGCATAGACAATCCACTCGCCAGTCATCTCGCCCGCGTCGTATCGCCTCTCGTAATTCTCCTGGACAACCTCTTGGACAATTTCAGCTATGTCTGAAACTTCAAAGTAGCGTTCTTCCCCCGATGCCTCTACCTCTTTAACTTTCTGTTCAAGCTTCGGCAGCCCGTACCTGTTGAGAGCGTTCCGCAAATTCGTCGCCATCGACGATATGCCGATCACCGGATGGTGCTTATGCCAAAGCCCCTTCAATGGCAATCTGTTGAAACGAACGGGTGGTTTGGTTGCACTCTCTTTCTCCGAGTTCTCCAGTGCTTCAACTTCTGCCATCACACGCCCAATCGGTAGTGTGCCAGCCAATACCGACTGACAGTAGAGCTGCATGGCAAAGTAAGTGCTGTACCTACCAAGGGAAAGGCGGTTCAAGCCGATGGTCTCCACAAACTCCCTGATTTCTGCCGTCTTGTCCTTACCATCCAAGATTATCTCGCTGAACATCTGCCATTTCTCCCTGAGCGGTATTTAGAGCAGACTTCTTCGTCTATAGAGTAAGCATGTCTCCGATTGCTAGTCGCCCCTTATCCTCATTCGGTCCGTCTGCGAGGGCATGCACGGATACTCTGAGGTACTGCCGCGAAGGACGTCGCTGATCTAACTCCATTGATGAACCCCAGACACTCGCCAAGGAACCATCAACACAGTTCAAATCGAACAGGCGCGAATGGATATTGACTACATTCCCACACCCACTGCCTACAAGATCGAACAAGCTCTAGCTTGTCAACTGGATTAGGTATAAAGCACACATCCAAAAAATCGCCCAACTGCTGAACTATTGCCAAGTAATACGAATCACCCTTCTGTCTAGCAACAGCCTCTTCATTACTTGTCAAAGTAAATGGCTGCGACGGTGAAGCTATCAACTTGACTTCAACAAAAATCTTTTTCCCATCCTTATCGACACACTCAATATCATAGCCAAGATTCTGCCTACTTACATCATTAGCAATCCATCCTTGCGCCATGAAAATATGCTTAACTTGCTCTTCCGCCCCTCTCCACTTCTTCAGACTCAAGGAGGTTACCTGATCAAAAACAGAATCAACCGACCATTCTGAGTTCTTCTGAAGCACACTATCTAAGGAGGCAGTTTCCTTTCTAACAGTAGGAATAATTTTTGAAGCAGCACTTAGATTTGTAAGGGCACTCACCAGACGCGACACCCCTCCAGCTCCAGCGGTTTTTTCAACCACCATATCAATGAAAGCCTCATCCAACACTAACTCACTTTCATCAATCTGAGCTATAGAAAGCTTTTTGTTTCCAGATACCCAAATAGGCCAAGACACATCTATATCACTAACATTTATTTGCTTCGTATCAGCCAACCTAACTAACTCAGACACTATCTCAGAACACCCACCCTGCGAGATATTTTGACTCACGAATGACCTCGACATGTCATTAACGCCGACATCCTTAGCGCCAAGATATCGCATTAAAGCAGACGCCCCGTCAACACCTTCGACAGATTGAGGCATAGGTTCAAGCCCGCTCAACTTAGCCAATAACTCGAAGTCTATGGAATTAAGCCACAACGGACGCAGCACAAACCTATCCAACTTGCATACTTCTTGGAGCCTCCTGAACAGCTCTGACTTAAATGACCTTTTCTGGTATTTATGCATTCTAGGGTCATCAAGAGGAAGAAGTGCCTTTAGCATTCCGATTGAGTCAGGCATTGGCTTATCTAGAACTATATCATTCACCAAGCCAGCTAATATCGCTGCTAAATCCGAAACTCCTTGATCTGTCCTATCATCAAAAACAATCCTAGTCCTTGAAGGATCTGTACTAATATCACTATTGAGCTTAACGCCAAGACCAGTAGACTCATTAGTCGGCAGAAATGCATGAACTACCGCATCACTTTCAGGAAGTCTCTCAATTACCTCGCTAACGGAGTCTTGATAAAAGGCAACTGAACCCTCCTGATTACCTACAACAATCCAATTAGATACCTCACGTTCTGAACTGATCTGCACCAGTCGCACCGCTCCGCCCCACTCTTCCCTACCGACCACGTAAGATTCCACAGCGCCAGCTACAAGACTTAATTTTTGAATATTCCTCAGAAACAACAGAGAGGTAGCATCAAAACTCAAAAACTCATTATCTATCGCACTTGCAGTAAAGTCACCAAATACAAAAAATGTCACATAGCCTTGTTTTCGAAGCACCTCAACTTCAGGAATAATAGCTTGGCGAGTCGCACTGTCCAACTCATGCGGTATGCGTATAAGCGGAACTCGACTAGCTTGAGGTACCGCCCTAGCTGTCAAATCTCTAGAGAAAGTAGTCTCCAGCCCATCACTAATAATATGAACCACCTCAGCCAAGCCAACTACCGACTTAAACCCTATTCCTCGATAGCCAATACTACTCCCACGAGACTTTGTAGATGACGCACTCCTGCAAATAGACTCAAAATCACTTACTGTAAATGGATTTCCATTATTTGCAACTATCAAGTAACCATGAATTTTCTTTACAAGAAAGCTCGTAGCCTTTGCATCATCAGCATTCTGAAGCAACTCTATAAACGATCGAGAGTCATAGCTTTCAGCCACATACTTCTCTAGACCTGCCAAATCAGAAAGCAGATGAGGGGAACGCTGTGCTTCTTCCAGCAAAGGCAAACGAACTTCCTGTAACATTTAATCACCCTTTCTTCGGATAAACTCTGATTTTAGAAATATTTTTAACCGAAAGATTCAGTGACTCACTGAAAGCCTCAAATCCAAAAAATGACTCACTATAATAATAGCTAGTATCCGTACCAATCACCCGATCCGACTGATCATAAACCGCGATAACCACGGTTACGTCATCCATCAGCTCTGCACCACTAGAAGCATGTATCTCTCCGTGAACTTGTAGTGAAATATAGTCGTCGTCAGCTTCCAGGAAGGCGGACATCCCCTGAAATCTCACTCCAACCCGCTCTTCAAAAGCCTCAATCCGCTCAATCTTTGATGTCAAATCAACTTTTGCCACAAACCCTGCTCCTATGCACTTCTAGTTAAACAACTAAATTTAACAAATTTTCTATATCCAACATCGCACCTAAACAAAAGAAACTACGGGCACAGTTTGGATATTAGTACATCTACCTTAGGACCAATCGATCTATTTCAGGCAGAGTCAACGCTAGCCACCTGCTTCATACTTGACACACCGCAACCTTTGCAAGCATTAATGCCAATCACGACCGCACAAGGCCACTATAATGTCGCCGCTGCGGCCGCTCCCTTCCCAAGCGAATCTGGAACACATCAAGAGTTTCACACATGTCTCGACTTAAACCATGCCAACTACCCAAACGCGAAAGATATTAAAGTCATTATTACAATGCCCCCCACAATCCATAAGGCTCTGCGAAGAGATGCGGCGCTTTCTTCGGGTGTTTTCCGTCGATACATTTCGGCATCATTCATACCGCTGGCTTCGGGCTGTAAGAGCTTGTCAATTCTTCTTTGAATTTTATCGTTATGATTCGCGTTGTTAATCGCAACAATGAACCAGACGATCAGCCAAAATCCGAACGTCGGGACGCAAAGAAGCAGGTGTAAAATATGGTTGGTGCTCCTCTTCTGGCTGACCAGTACGAATATCTGTTCGTTCATCGCCCCGTCCTTGCAAGAGGTGGCTAATTGCTTTATCAAAGCATAGTCAAGCAATCGCAGTTCGAGTAGCCGTAACGTTCGACCAACGATTAATCTTCTTCTGATTTTTGAGGATATACAGCAGTAGAGCTTCTATATTGCTCTAGGAGGCGCTCTAGAAATCTCACAACCCGTGTGTCATCCTCAACAAATTCCATCACCTCAGCAATTTCTTCCTCTGTTAAGTCTCCTAGCGAATCCGGCAGCTCATCAGTGTAATGGCTCAAAATGTCCTGCCAATGAAGATCGTCACGCTCAGATATGCCGTAATGCTCATAGAGCCAATCATAGGCCACTAGCTCACCGCCAAATCCATCCTCGCCCCACACACGCTCCATTTCCCTCAACACTGCTCTGAATAGATCATCTTTTTCCATACATCCTCCTTGAATTGCTCGCTTGGTGTAAGCGTCCGCCCATCACACCTTGCGTAACTACGCAGGCGTCCACTTATGCGCCGCCCACTGCGTCGGCATACGCATTAAGACGCTTCACCGCCTATTGGCTATACGCTAGCAGCTTAGCTGATAGCTGCCACCTGACGTGCTCATGCTCAGATTTCAGCTCCGATAGCTCCCCTCGATACTCAGCTCCACCAGTTTGACGATGTCCTGGCGTGCAACCCCTGCGCTGCTTGGGGAGCGTAACGCCGAATCGAAGCCTAGTTAAAGTATCCTGCCTTGGATAGGCACAGGAGCGCATCACAGCCTGTCACAAGACACGCTACGGCGATCAACAGGACCGGGACAGAAAAAGCCAAGAAGACGGCTTTAGAAGGGAACTTGAGTAGTACAGCTGAGTAGTACAACGCAGAAACGAAAAAACCCCGTAGACCTTAATCTACGGGGCTTTTCTATGTATGGCGGAGAGATAGGGAGTCGAACCCTAGGCATTGGTGAAGGTACACGGATTTCGACTCAGTCCCATTCGGCCACTCTGGCATATCTCCAAGGTCGTGCTGTGGATGGTGATGCAATTGTAGTGAAGAAGGTGCAGAACCGTTCTGATGCACTCCCCAAAGGCCGTGCTGTCGCTGATATTACTGTCGCCAATGATCAACGCATGAAGAACGTGAATGCGCATCAAGCGGCCATAAAACCGCACCTTAAAGCTTGCCTGCACGACAAGATCAACACGCTTCAGTCAGTAGCCGATTGCCTCAACGCTCAAGCTTCCGTACCGCTCGTGGTAGCGAGTTCACTCCAACAGCAGTACGTCGCCTGATGCTGACTTTCAACGTTTCGTTCTGAGGCTGTAGGAGCTTCCGGCGGGCTAGGGTTATTTCAATATTCCGCAGCTTTCTATATCGACCCTGTGCGTTTTGCTTAGCACCTGGGACAGGCCGACCGTTTTCAGAATGAAGGGGGGTGCCTTCCAAACTCGGGGCCATTATTTTTGGCGGGATTTTGGGAAATTAGATCAGAAGTGCTATCGCGATTTTCGCCGGAACTGGGAAATCAAGCTTGAACCGAGCTACGATCTTCATCCGACGCAATCAAGGATGACACCCGATGACCGACAACAACGAAACGATGGCCGACGCATTGGAACTGCTTCTGCTCAACCAACAGGCTATCGTCGCGGGACTTGAGGAAGTGGCGTTGTGGATCAAGGCACGCGGCTCTGTCGATACGCACGACAACATCACCACCGCATTAGAAACGTTAGATTTGAACGCAGATGTCATCACCACAGCCATAGAAAAGCTGCGTCAGAATCATCAGTAGTTAAAAACCAGCTGGCCAAATGTGAAAAACCCCACCGAGGTGGGGCCGAAGCATTAGTTCTGGAATCGCATAAGTGCTTCAACTAGCGACTCTTTTCCCTTTTTCGCCCACTCTATCGGTGGCGCTTCACTGATTGACACGAAGGCTTCGTAGGTGGAAATACCTGCGGACGCAGCAGCAGCATCAATACTGTCGCGTGCGTACTTGACTGCGCCTTCTCTCGTTGTCGCTGGTGTAAAGATCGCTGTCCAGAGAGTCGTGAGTTTGTGTTTGCTGAAGTTCTTTTTCTTCAGCTCCTCGTTGAATTTCGTGCGAGCTGTTGAGCTGACGCCGTTATCCAAATCAACCGTTACAACCGCGTGGTAAGGCATGATTAATTCCCCCGCGCTTGGTTGGATTGGGAGACAACAGACGCCGCGAGGGCTTTCGTTTCCTCACTGTATTTGTTGCTCTGGAGAACCTTGCCCGCAACCGTTTCCATCTCAGCACTCGTTTGCTTTCCAGTGTTGGCCTGGGCCAACGTGGAGGCTGCGAGACTTTTGGCAATTTTAGAGGCATGGGGATCGCGGAGGGTTTCAGAGGCCAGTTTGGCCGATTTCGATGAGGACTGCTTTTTATTACTAGGCATGACGTTTTACCTTTGTAGCAAAGGATAGATTTGTCAGCCCCAAGGATTACCGGCCAGCAGAGAGCTGTTGACGATCACGTCAATGTTTGGCTCAATGCAGTCCCCCTAGGGCTAACGTAATCGCTACTGTTTAGCTTTAGTTGGTGCGGATGGTTGTGTTCTAAGTTGTGGAGACCGAAGCACGACCATTCGCAGACTTTTCTAAGTACCTCGTTCGAGGTCAGAAGCTAACGGCAAACCCCAACATGTAGGGTTTTTTCGCCGCTGAGATACAAGATAATGCGTTTTACAGGGTGTTGCAACGTACTACCTGTGGATAAACCTGTGCGTAAATTGTGTACGGAAGCAAGAATTGCGTCTTAATGCACATGAATTCACATAAAGCGCAATTTTGTTCACTCTTAAGTTAATAAATTTTTTTTCGTCTCGATGACACGCATGCATCCGTCACGGTTCGCTGCGATTGCTGTAGTCGCCATACGAATATCGGCGTTCACATTGCCCAGTGTGAACGAACCCGATATTTTGTGAACGTTCTGCATGAAATCCAAGACGAAAAAAAGGGCCAACCCGTGGGTTGACCCTTTTCACACCGCCCAGCAGAGCGGATTTTGTTTGGTAGGCGCGATTGGACTCGAACCAACGACCCCCACCATGTCAAGGTGGTGCTCTAACCAACTGAGCTACGTGCCTGCTGTGAGGCGGCATTCTACGGAATTCCGAAGGGGTGTCAACACCTTTTTTTCACCTAACCCTATGAATATGCAAAATATTTAATTTTGCTGTGGCAAAGAAGATTTTCCGCTGGCTGGCGGTGGTTTTTTAACTCGGGTAGGATCGATGCACTCGTAAAATATATTAAACAGAGGCTACAGGAATGGCGAACACTCCCTATCCAGAGTCCTATTACGCTGCGTCGGCTAACGTGGCGCCGCCGCGCCCGGTTTTGCAGGACGATGTAGAGACTGATGTCTGTGTCATCGGTGCCGGCTATACCGGCCTGTCCTCTGCCCTGTTTTTGCTGGAGAGCGGTTTTCGGGTAACAGTCCTGGAAGCCGTCAAAGTGGGTTTTGGCGCATCGGGCCGCAACGGTGGCCAGATTGTTAACAGCTACAGCCGCGATATCGATGTAATCGAACGCACTGTTGGCCCCAAACAAGCTCAGCTATTGGGGCAAATGGCGTTCGAAGGTGGACGGATCATTCGTGAGCGGGTGGCCAAATACAATATCCAGTGCGACCTGAAGGACGGCGGCGTGTTCGCCGCCATTACTGCCAAGCAGATGGGCCATCTGGAATCCCAGAAACGGCTGTGGGAGCGTTTTGGTCATGCGCAACTTGAGCTGCTGGATCAGCGACGTATCCGAGAAGTAGTGGCTTGCGATCAATACGTCGGCGGCATGCTCGATATGAGCGGCGGGCATATGCATCCGCTCAACCTTGCCCTCGGCGAGGCAGCAGCCGTGGAGTCGCTGGGTGGCACTATTTACGAGCAGTCGCCAGCGGTGCGCATCGAGCGCGGCGCCAATCCGGTGGTGTATACGCCTCAGGGCAAGGTCAGGGCCAAATTCATCATCGTCGCCGGCAACGCGTACATCGGCAACCTGGTGCCGGAACTGGCGGCCAAGTCGATGCCCTGCGGGACTCAAGTGATCGCCACCGAACCCTTGGGCGATGAATTGGCCAAGCGCCTGTTGCCTCAGGGCTATTGCGTCGAAGACTGTAACTACCTGCTCGACTACTACCGCCTGAGCGCTGACAAACGCCTGATTTTCGGCGGCGGCGTGGTCTACGGTGCGCGCGACCCGGCGAACATCGAGGCGATCATTCGACCGAAGATGCTCAAGGCCTTCCCGCAGCTCAAGGACGTGAAAATCGATTACGCCTGGACCGGTAATTTCCTGCTAACGCTATCGCGCCTTCCCCAGGTCGGACGACTAGGCGACAACATCTACTATTCCCAGGGTTGCAGCGGCCATGGCGTGACGTATACGCACCTGGCGGGCAAGGTACTGGCTGAAGCATTGCGCGGTCAGGCCGAGCGCTTCGACGCCTTTGCCGACCTGCCCCACTACCCATTCCCTGGCGGGCAATTGCTGCGTACACCATTCGCTGCATTGGGCGCCTGGTATTACGGATTGCGGGACAAGCTCGGATACTGATCGATAGAAGTGAAAAGGTGCCAGCGAAGGCGTCATCACGCGCCTTCGCTGGCAAGCCTGGCTCCTGCGAAAAGCGGTTCATTCACTGGCATTACGCTGAATGCGCCCCTTCGCTGATTCAGAAGTCGACTGTCGCTGAAAGCAGGTAGGTGCGCGGTGTCGCGAGCGTCAAGCCAGGCTCGCTGTCATCCGAGGCCCCGGCCGAACTCCAGTAGCGTTTGTCCGCCACGTTCTCGACATTGGCACGCAGCGTGATGTTCTTTTCATCGATCTTGAACGCGTAGCGTGCCCCCACGTCGAGACGCTCCCAGGCGTCGATTTCCTTATTGTTGGACTGATCCAGATACTGCGAGCTGGAATAGAGGCCGCGGCTGGTCAGGGTCAGACCTTGTACGGTCGGCACATCCCACTCGGCGCCCAGGTTGACGTTGTATTTCGGCGTGGCTGGCGCCCGGTTGCCGTCGAAGGTGCCATTGGTGGTGTTGGTCAACTCGCTGTCGATGTACATGACACCACCGAGCAGGCGAAAACCCTTGAGCGGTTCGCCGAACACACTCAGCTCCATACCCGTGTTCTCACGCTTGCCGTTCGGGCCGAAAACCCGCGTCGTGGCGTTGGTTTCATAGGCCGGCTGCTTGATCCGAAACACCGCGGCAGTCACGGCGAACGCACCCGCGTCATACTTGGCCCCGACCTCGATCTGCCGGCTGATGAACGGCGGGAATATCTCGTCCTCGTTCACCGAGGTCGATGGCGCGATCTTGCCCTGGCTCAGGCCCTCCATGTAGTTGGCATACAGCGACAGCTTATCGGTTGCCTTGAACAGGATGCCGCCCGACGGCGAAACCTTTTCCTCATCGTAGGCCGTGGCACCTTTGACATCATCCGCCCAGTCGTCAACCTTCACGCGCTGCCAGCGGGCACCGAGGGTCAGCAAAAGCCGGTCATCAAAGAAACCCAGCGTGTCGGACAATGCCACGCCGCTGAAGCGGTTTTCGGTGTAGACCTTCGAATCGAGCCGAGTAGGCCTGACAGGTGTTGGTGTTTCCACGGGGTCGTAGAGGTTGCTGCGGGCGGCGGCATAACGGGCGCCGCCATTTTCGAAGTCCATGTAGAAATAGCTGGCGGCCAGATTGACTTCATGGCTCACCGGGCCGGTATGAAACCAGTTGCGCACCCCTGCCGTGGCCGTGCGGACATTTTCATCACGGGTGAAGTCACGCGGCTGAACGCTGAAATCGCCGGCGTCGTTGGTGACCGCAACGGCATGCCGGAGAAAGTCATGATTACTTTTACGCGCGCCCACGCCGCCGTACAGCATGACGGAATCGCTGACATCGAATTCGCCGTTCACCGCCCCGAACGTGTCGTTGGTACTCGCCTTGCTCCAGGGCTGCGCATAGTTGTCGCGCACATCGTTCGCATTCGGCACCTTGGCATTGGCGCCAACCTGCACGCGCTCCTGCGGGGCATCGGTATCTCGCTCGGTGCGCCCGATGTCCGTCGAGAGTCGCAGGCGCTCACCGCGAAAATCCAGGCCCAGCACGGCCATCTCGCGGTCGACACTCTGGTGATCCCATTCGGTGTCGCCGGACTGCTTCACGCCGTTGAAGCGAATACCGAATTTGTTGTCTTCACCAAAGCGCCGGCCGACATCCACGGCACCGCCGACCTGATTGTCGGAAGCGTAGCTGCCGGTGAACGAAGTGATGGGCTTGTCGGTCGCGCGCTTGGGCACCACGTTGATCCCGCCACCCACACTGCCCCGCGGCGAGATGCCGTTGATGAGCTGGCTCGGCCCTTTGATGATGTCGACGCGGTCAGCCATCTCCATGTCGATCGTATAGGTCGGCAGGACGCCGTAGAGACCGTTGTAGGCGACATCACTGTTGAACAGGCTGAGCCCGCGAATGGTGAACTGCTCATAACGCCCGCCCGCCGGGTTGGTGGCGCGAACCGAAGGATCGCTGGCGATCAGGTCGCCCAAAGTCCGAGCCTGCAGATTTTTGACCGCCTCGCCGGTGTAGGTGGTCATGCTGAACGGCGTTTCCATGAAATCTTTCGAGCCCAGCAAGCCTTGCGAACCTCGGCGCGCGACCTGACCGCCGGCATACACCTCATCGCCCGCCCCGCCCGTGGCACCGAGAATCGAAGTGGGGGCCAGTTGCAGGCTGCTGCTTTCTGGCGCCGGGGTCAGGATGTAGGCTTGTTCGCCCACCGATTGCAATTGCAGACCGGAACCCTGCAACAGCCGGGCAAAACCCTCCTCGACAGCGTATTCGCCGGAGAGACCTGAGCTGCTGCGACCGCCCACCAGGGCCGGATCGACCGAGAGATTGACCCCAGACAGACCGGCAAACCGCGTCAGCGCATCGCTCAGGCTACCGGCAGGCACCTGATAATTGCGCCGGGCACTGTCTTCGGCCCAACTGGTAGCGATGAATAACGGACTAGCACTCAGGCCCAGCATCAGGCCCAGGTGCAACAACGGACGCAGGCGGGAAGAAGCCGGGCGCGGACAGCAAGGTATTACTGCGGGCATTGGGAGAGCTCTCTTGATTCGTTCACATGCCTTGAATGACAAGCGAGTCGAAAAAAGGGGACAGGCTTCACACACTATTTTTGCGCGGCAGCAACGTCACCCAATAACGGGTACGTGAATGCACGTCCAGCGGCAGGCTGGCCGCGAGCAATGCGAGGACGCGATCGGTGTCGTCCAGGCGGAAGCTGCCGGTGACACGCAACGCTTCAAGCTCCGGCTCCCAACGCAACACACCCGGTCGATAAGCGCTGAGTTCGCGCAGGAAATCTCCCAGCGGCTGGTTTTTCGCCATCAGCACGCCTTCTCGCCAACCTGGCGCAAGCACATCGAATGGGCTGATCGGTCCGACACCAGCTGCTTGAAGACTGACTTGTTGACCGCTACGCAACGCCAATACCGCCCCTCGTAAGGGCTGCAACTTCACGGCGCCGTTGTACACCGACACGTGGCAACCGCTTGCCTCCTGACGAACACAGACTTCGCCCTGGCTGACGATGATCTGTCCAAACTTCGTTTGAATCGTCAGCGGCGACGCGCTCGGCACCTTCAACGACAATTCGCCCTCAATCAGCTTCAAGCGACGACTCTGCAAATCCACATCGACGGCACTGGCCGTGTTGAGTTGCAAGGAACTGCCATCAGCGAGTTGCAGCTGTTTGCGCTCTCCGACGGCCGTATGCAGATCGGCTCGCCAGACATCCAGTGGCAACTGTCGGCTGATAAGCCAAGCTGCCGGCACCAACGCCACCGCACCCAATGCACGCTTGAGCACCACACGTCGACCCGGCTCGGGGCGATCCAGACTTTTGAGCGCCAACGCTGAAGGCAGCTCGGCAAACCGCTGACGCAAGGCCTGAGCCTTCTGCCAGGCCTGCTCGTGGCTGACGCAACTGTCGCGCCAACGCTGCAGATTCGCACGATCCCGCTCATTGGCACTTCCAGACTCCAGCAAGGCGAGCCACTGCGCGGCAGCTCGTACGGCCTGACGGGCATCGGGAATCGATCTGTTCACAGTTCCACCAACAAGCAATGCTCATAGGCTTGCGCCATGTAGCGTTTGATCGTGCGCTCAGATACCTGCAGGCGCTCGGCGATTTGCTGATAGTTCAAGCCTTCCAGCTGGCTCCAGAGAAACGCCCTACGCACCGCCGCTGGCAGTCCATCGAGCAGCTCATCCAGGGCTTGCAGGGTTTCGAGCAATAACCAGCGCTGCTCGGGCGACGGCACACAGTCTTCCGGCAACGCCACCAGTGCCGTCAGATAAGCCTGCTCGAGGCTTCGACGTTTATAGAAATTGCTCAGCAGGCGTTTGCCCACGGTCAGCAGATAGGCACGAGGCTCTTGCAGATCGGCAATTCGTTGAGAGCTGGCGAGCAAACGCAGGAACGTATCCTGGCTCAGGTCCGCCGCATCACAGCCATTGCCCATGCGTCTTCTCAACCAGCCTTCCAGCCAGCCACGGTGATCGCGGTACAGGTCGTGGAAGGTTTGCTCCTTCGGCATCGCTGCATCACTCATCTCAAGAAGCCCTGTGCCAAGGAGTTGTCGTAAATGAGAGTGATTCTAATTAATGTCGGAGCTGTGAACCAAGTCCTTTATGCGATTGGGGCGCAGAAAGGTTGGGCGGGAAGGACATGAGAAAGGAAAAGCCAAATCGCAGACACAAAAAACCCCGGCCTTTCGACCAGGGTCTTTGCTATCGACTCGAAATAGACACTGGCTTTACCAGCGACTAGCTTCGTAGCGCCAAGGCGTTCAGTGGGCCTTGAGGCAGATATGGCGCAGCGGACGGGACTCGAACCCGCGACCCCCGGCGTGACAGGCCGGTATTCTAACCGACTGAACTACCGCTGCGTATCGCTTTGGACTTTCGCCCAAGTAACTCGTCTGACTGGAAAGCTTCGAGGCTTTTCAATCTCGACCCAGGTAAACCTGACTCGGAAAATATGGCGCAGCGGACGGGACTCGAACCCGCGACCCCCGGCGTGACAGGCCGGTATTCTAACCGACTGAACTACCGCTGCGCGTCGGTGGAGGCTTTTAAAAGCTTCCATCTTGCTTTCGCAAGACTCTCGGAAGTGGTGGGTGATGACGGGATCGAACCGCCGACATTCTGCTTGTAAGGCAGACGCTCTCCCAGCTGAGCTAATCACCCGTTTGCATCTCCGAGGCCGCGAAATTTACGCAGGTACCGAAGCTAAGTCAATACCCCGCTTGAAGTTTTTCTGAAAAAGACAAAATCGTGTCTTACACAGTCAGACCGCTTTCGCGAGCAAGCCCGCTCCCACACTGGATCTGCGGCGGACCACAGGTTTGTGATCGACATAAATTCAGTATGGGAGCGGGCTTGCTCGCGAGATGGCGGTACATTCAACATCAATGCTGGAGACAGCGCCCCACCCTATTACTCGCTGTAAATCATCTTCTTGGTCATGCCACCATCGACCACAAACTCCTGGCCCGTGACGAACCCGGCGTTCCTGGACAGCAACCACGCCACCATCGCCGCCACGTCCTCGACCGTGCCTACCCTGCCCGCCGGATGCTGCGCATGATCGGCATCGGTCAGCGGTTCGGCGCGCCGTATTGCGGGGTCTCGTGTATCGATCCAGCCCGGGCTGACTGCGTTGACACGGATTTCTGGCCCTAAACTGATGGCCAAGGCGTGAGTCAGGGCCAACAGGCCGCCCTTGCTCGCCGCATAAGCCTCTGTGTCGGGTTCTGACTGGCCGGCACGGGTCGAGGCCAGATTGACGATGGCGCCGCTGTGAGCGCGCAGGTACGGTGCGCAGTGCTTGGCCAACAGCATCGGTCCGCTGAGGTTCACCGCCAACACGCGGTTCCAGTAGGCCAGATCGAGGCTTTCCAGGGTGATGTTGTGCGGGTCGGCCACCGCCGCATTGCACACCAGCGCATCCAGACGCCCGAATTGCCCCAGCACTTCGGCCACACCCAGCGCCACTTGCGCTTCATTCGCGACATCCATGGCGATGAACCAGGCATTTTCACCAAGCACCTTCGCCACTTTCGAACCGCGCTCCCGATCCAGATCGGTCAGCACCACTTGCCAGCCTTCGCTGATCAGCCAGGCCGCGATCCCGAGACCGATACCGCGCGCAGCACCGGTGACCAGCGCGACGCGGCCATGGGTGCCCGTGGCCGGCGTCGACAACTCGATCACAAGGCAGCCAACCCGCGCGCCAGATCGGCCTGCAGGTCTGCCACGTCTTCCAGGCCGACCGCGATGCGGATCAGGCTGTCACGGATCCCTGCCGCTTCACGCTCTTGCGGCGCGAGACGACCGTGGGAGGTAGTGCTCGGGTGCGTGATGGTGGTTTTGCTGTCACCCAGGTTGGCGGTGATGGAAATCAGGCGAGTCGCATCGATGAAACGCCAGGCACCCTCTTTGCCGCCCTTGACTTCGAAACTCACGACCGCACCGAAGCCTTTCTGCTGACGCAGGGCCAACTCGTGCTGCGGATGGCTCTTGAGACCGGCGTAATGGACTTTCTCGATACCGTCCTGCTGCTCCAGCCATTCAGCCAATTGCTGGGCATTGGCGCAGTGCGCCTTCATGCGCAGGCTCAGCGTTTCCAACCCCTTTAGGAAGATCCAGGCGTTGAACGGGCTCAGGGTCGGCCCGGCAGTACGCAGGAAACCGACAACTTCTTTCATCTGCTCGCTACGACCAGCCACAACGCCGCCCATGCAACGGCCCTGGCCATCGATGAACTTGGTCGCCGAGTGCACAACGATGTCCGCGCCCAGCTTCAGCGGCTGTTGCAACGCAGGGGTGCAGAAGCAGTTGTCGACCACCAGCATCGTGCCCTTGGCGTGCGCGATTTCCGACAGCGCCTTGATATCCACCAGTTCGGCCAACGGATTGGACGGCGATTCGACGAACAGTAATTTGGTATTGGCCTTGATCGCCGCATCCCAGCCGGACAAGTCCGCCAGGGGCACGTAATCGACTTCGATGCCGAAGCGCTTGAAGTACTTTTCGAACAGGCTGATGGTCGAGCCGAACACGCTGCGCGAGACCAGAACATGATCGCCGGCGCTGCACAGACTCATCACCACCGCCATGATCGCGGCCATGCCAGTGGCAGTAGCCACGGCTTGCTCGGCGCTTTCCAGCGCAGCAATACGCTCTTCGAACGCGCGCACGGTCGGGTTGGTGTAGCGCGAGTAAACGTTACCCGGCACTTCGCCAGCAAAGCGCGCGGCCGCGTCGGCGGCGGTACGGAATACATAGCTGGAAGTGAAGAACATCGGATCACCGTGTTCGCCTTCCGGCGTACGATGCTGACCGGCGCGTACGGCCAGGGTATCGAACGCTACGCCTTCGAGGTCGCTGTCCAGCCGACCGGCATCCCAATCCTGACTCATGCTGTCACTCCTTGCCCTGCTCTTGATTTAGAGAGTCTTTAGTAGATACAAAACCGGCCCCTAGGGGGCCGGTAGTTACTCAGTTGTTGTACAGATCAATGATCGCACTGACTGCCTGGGTCTTGACCTTGGAGGCATCGTTGCGTGCCTGCTCGATCTTGTTCAGGTAAGCCTCGTCGACGTCGCCGGTGACGTACTGGCCGTCGAACACCGCGCAATCGAACTTCTCGATCTTGATCTTGCCGCCACCGACCGCTTCGATCAAGTCAGGCAAGTCCTGATAGATCAACCAGTCAGCGCCGATCAGATCAGCCACGTCCTGGGTCGAACGGTTGTGCGCGATCAGCTCGTGAGCACTCGGCATGTCGATGCCGTAGACGTTCGGGTAACGCACAGCCGGTGCCGCGGAGCAGAAATAGACGTTTTTGGCGCCGGCTTCGCGAGCCATCTGGATGATCTGCTTGCAGGTGGTGCCGCGAACGATGGAGTCGTCCACCAGCATCACGTTCTTGCCGCGGAATTCCAGCTCGATGGCGTTAAGCTTCTGGCGCACGGATTTTTTCCGTGCAGCCTGACCCGGCATGATGAAGGTCCGGCCGATGTAGCGGTTCTTCACGAAGCCTTCGCGGAACTTGACGCCCAGATGGTTCGCCAGCTCCAGGGCCGCGGTGCGGCTGGTGTCCGGAATCGGGATGACCACGTCGATGTCGTGGTCCGGACGCTCGCGCAGGATCTTCTCGGCAAGCTTCTCACCCATGCGCAGGCGGGCCTTGTAGACCGAGACGCCGTCGATGATCGAGTCCGGACGCGCCAGGTAGACGTGTTCGAAAATGCACGGCGTCAGCGAGGGGTTGGTCGCGCACTGACGGGTGTGCAGCTTGCCGTCTTCAGTGATGTAGACCGCTTCGCCCGGTGCCAGGTCGCGAATCAGGGTGAAACCGAGCACGTCCAGCGAAACGCTTTCGGAGGCGATCATGTACTCGACGCCTTCGTCGGTGTGACGCTGACCGAAAACGATCGGGCGGATGCCGTGCGGATCGCGGAAACCGACGATGCCGTAACCGGTCACCATCGCCACGACCGCGTAACCACCGACGCAACGGTTGTGCACGTCGGTGACGGCAGCGAACACGTCTTCTTCGGTCGGCTGCAACTTGCCACGCTGGGCCAGTTCGTGGGCGAACACGTTGAGCAGCACTTCCGAATCGGAATTGGTGTTGACGTGGCGCAGGTCAGATTCGTAAATCTCCTTGGCCAGTTGTTCAACGTTGGTCAGGTTACCGTTATGCGCCAGGGTAATGCCGTACGGCGAGTTGACGTAAAACGGTTGGGCCTCGGCCGAAGTCGAGCTGCCCGCGGTCGGGTAACGCACATGGCCAATGCCCATGTGGCCGACCAGGCGCTGCATGTGACGTTGATGAAACACGTCACGCACCAGCCCATTGTCCTTGCGCAGGAATAACCGGCCATCATGGCTGGTCACGATACCGGCAGCGTCCTGGCCGCGGTGCTGGAGGACGGTTAGCGCGTCATACAGCGCCTGATTGACGTTCGACTTACCGACGATACCGACGATGCCACACATGCGACGCAACCCCTACTTAATGGATCTGAACTGAACATAACTCACTGAGGCGTTTTGGCCGTCGGCAAGAGATGCTCCTTGAACGGTATATCAGCGGGTACGCTGATTCCGCTGGCAAGCCACTGACTGCTCCACCCAAGAATCAGGTTTTTGGACCAGTCTGCGACCAATAGAAATTTTGGCACGAGCTGTGATTGTTGCCACCACCCGTCCTGCTGTACCGGCCCCAGGCTCAACAGCCCGACCGCCACGACCACCAGCAACACGCCACGCGCGGCGCCGAAGGCCATGCCGAGGAATCGATCGGTCCCGGATAGCCCGGTGACGCGAACCAACTCGCCGATAAGATAATTGATCATTGCGCCTACGATTAAAGTGGCGACAAACATGATGGCACAGCCCGCGATCACGCGAGCCGATGGCGTTTCGATGTATCCGCCGAGGTACTCGGACAATGAACCACCGAACATCCAGGCAACGGCTCCTGCGATGATCCAGGTCAGCAGCGAGAGTGCTTCTTTGACGAAGCCGCGGCTAAGACTGATCAAAGCGGAGATGGCGACGATTGCAACGATCGCCCAGTCAACCCAGGTAAATGGCACAGTGCAGCCTACAGACAGATAAGGCGGCGCATTTTAGCAGAGCCCATGGCTGTCGGTAAGCTGAGATTGTCAGTGCTTTTCAAATCAGGGTGATAGTTTTAACCGCGCTCAGGCTGAAAACGCACCACAAAACCTTTAAGGTTCTGCTGGCGGCTCAGCAAGTCACGCAGACGATCGGCTTCCGCGCGCTCGATCAGCGGCCCGACGAACACCCGATTCTTGCCATCGGCAGAGCGGATGTAGGCGTTATAGCCTTGGCTGCGCAAGGTTTTCTGCAGGCTTTCAGCGCTCTCACGACTCGACAGGCTGGCCAGTTGCACCGACCAACTGACCGACAGGCCATTGGCATCGACGCGGCTTGGGGTGGCTGCCGGCTTGGTCGGTGCAGCAGCGATTGGCTGGGCAGGTGCCGGCACAGGCTTGGCGACTGGTGCCGGAGGTGGCGTGACCGGTTTGGCAGCCGGTGGCGCTGGGGCCACGGGAGCACTTGGCGCAATCGGTGTCGACGGCGCTTGCTGCGCGGCAATTTCGTCATCGCTGGGCACAGGTTCTTGCGGCAACGCCTGCGGTTCAGGTACCACCACCGGTTCGACTTGCACTTGTGGTGCAGTTGGCGCCTGCGGTGCAGCCGGTGCGTCGACCCTCACCTGGCGCTGTTCGTCCTGACGGGAAAACAGCATTGGCAGGAAAATCACCGCCAGCGCCACCAGCACCAGGGCACCGACCATGCGCTGCTTGTACGCCTTATCCAGCAAAGCCATTTGCCGCTTCCTCCGTGGAGTGCCGGGCCAGCCATTCAAGGGCCTCGGCCACACAATAAAATGATCCGAACAACAGAATTTCGTCGTCGCTCGTCGCCTGCGCGCACTGCCCTTCCAGGGCTGCGGCCACGCTGTCATAAGACGTTACCGAGGCGCCAAGGTTCTGCAACGCCGCGTGCAACTGCTCAACGGGTCGCGCCCGCGGCGAATCCAGTGGGGCGACAGCCCAATGCTGGACACTAGCATTCAATTCACCGACAACACCATCCAGATCCTTGTCCGCCAATAACCCGAATACCGCCAGACGCTTGCCGGCCGGTGGTCGACTGGCCAGACGACGGGCCAGATATTCTGCCGCATGGGGATTGTGTCCCACGTCCAGCAACACATTCAGGCGCTTGCCCTGCCAGTCGAACTGACGGCGATCGAGACGACCAACCACCCGAGTGGCTTTCAGCGCAGCAATAATTTGTGCATCCACCCAAGGCAACCCGAGCAACAGGTAAGCCTGCAACGCCAGAGCGGCATTCTCCATCGGCAGATCGAGCAATGGCAGATCATGCAACTCGACTCCACGCCCTTGAGCATCAAGACCGCGCCATTGCCAGTTGTGATCGGTGATACCCAGGTCGAAATCGCGCCCACGCAGGAAAAACGGGCAATTGAGCTCGCGCGCCTTATCCAGCAAAGGCTGAGGGGGATTCAGATCGCCACAGAGCGCAGGCGCGCCCTGGCGGAAAATTCCGGCTTTTTCGTAAGCCACGGACTCTCGGGTATCACCTAGATAGTCCGCATGATCGACGCCGATGCTGGTGACCAGCGCGATATCGGCATCCACCACGTTCACTGTGTCCAGACGCCCGCCCAGACCCACTTCCAGCACCACCGCATCAAGCCCTGCCTGTTGAAACAGCCAGAACGCCGCCAGGGTGCCCATTTCGAAGTACGTCAGGGAAGTGTCGCCACGACCGGCTTCGACCGCTGCAAAGGCTTCGCACAGCTCGGCGTCGGTGGCTTCGACACCATTGACCTGCACCCGCTCGTTGTAACGCAGCAGGTGCGGAGAATTGTAGACACCCACGTTCAGGCCCTGCGCCCGCAGCAACGAAGCCACGAACGCACAAGTGGAACCCTTGCCGTTGGTACCAGTAACCGTGATCACCCGAGGCGCCGGCTTGCCCAGCCCCATGCGAGACGCTACCTGTTGCGATCGCTCCAGCCCCATGTCGATGGCCGAAGGATGCAACTGCTCAAGGTAGGCGAGCCACTCGCCAAGGGTGCGTTGGATCATATGTTGGCAGGCACCGGCGGAACGACGATCGGCTCGATCGGCGCGGCGACGAATTTTGGCGTCGGCAGACCCATCATTTGTGCCAGCAGGTTGCCCAGACGCGGACGCAGTTCCTGACGGTGAATGATCATGTCGATCGCGCCGTGTTCCAGCAGGAACTCGCTGCGCTGGAAGCCTTCCGGCAGTTTTTCGCGAACGGTTTGTTCGATAACGCGCGGGCCGGCGAAACCGATCAGGGCTTTCGGCTCACCGACGATTACATCGCCGAGCATCGCCAGGCTGGCGGAAACACCACCGTAGACCGGGTCAGTCAGCACCGAGATGAACGGAATGCCTTCTTCACGCAGACGCGCCAGCACCGCGGAGGTCTTGGCCATTTGCATCAGGGAAATCAGCGCTTCCTGCATCCGCGCACCACCGGAGGCAGCGAAGCAGATCATCGGGCAACGGTTTTCCAGGGCGTAGTTGGCGGCGCGCACGAAACGCTCACCGACGATGGCGCCCATCGAGCCACCCATAAAGGAGAATTCGAAGGCCGACACCACGACCGGCATGCCCAGCAAGGTGCCGCTCATGGAGATCAGTGCGTCTTTTTCGCCGGTCTGCTTTTGCGCAGCGGTCAGGCGATCCTTGTATTTCTTGCCGTCGCGGAATTTCAGACGGTCAACCGGCTCCAGGTCCGCGCCCAGTTCGGCACGGCCGTCAGCGTCGAGGAAGATGTCGATACGCGCGCGAGCGCCAATACGCATGTGGTGGTTGCACTTGGGACAAACATCCAGGGTCTTTTCCAGCTCCGGACGATACAGCACCGCCTCGCAAGACGGGCATTTGTGCCACAGACCTTCAGGCACCGAGCTCTTCTTGACCTCGGAACGCATGATCGAAGGGATCAGTTTGTCTACTAACCAGTTGCTCATGCTTTCTTTCTCCAGTACCGGCGGCCCGAACGCTCTGGTTCGCAGCCCCGCGTATGCCCTTGAGCTAAATTCATATGTGTGGCGATGATCGATGGCGTGCCGGGTCAGCGAGATGCGACCTGCGTACACCCCCAAATATCCTCAGCCATGCCTGTGGACGGCGGCAGTGTGCCAGCCGTCACATCAAGCCCCAACAACCGCTTTGATGAATGCCTGAATCTTTGCGTGATCCTTGATGCCCTTGCTCGCCTCCACCCCACCGCTGACGTCCACCGCGTAAGGCCGAACCCGGACAATCGCCTCGGCGACGTTGTCTGGCGTCAAGCCGCCCGCCAGGATGATCGGCTTGCTCAGGCCTTGCGGTATCAGAGACCAGTCGAACGCTTCACCGGTTCCACCGGGGACACCTTCGACGTACGTGTCGAGCAGGATCCCGCTGGCACTGGCGTAGGCATCGCAAGCCGCTGCGATGTCATCACCGGCCTTGACCCGCAACGCCTTGATGTACGGACGGTGCCAGCCCTCGCACTCAGCCGCGGTTTCGTCGCCATGGAACTGCAACAGGTCCAGCGGCACGGCATCGAGGATTTCCCCCAACTCGCAGCGACTGGCATCGACGAACAAACCCACGGTGGTCACGAACGGCGGCAAGGCCTTGATGATCGCCCTCGCCTGCTGGACAGTCACGGCCCGTGGGCTTTTGGCGTAGAACACAAAACCGATGGCATCGGCCCCGGCCTCGACCGCCGCCAACGCATCTTCTATGCGGGTAATCCCACAAATTTTGCTGCGAACGGCTGACATGTCGATAGAACCTCAGGACAAATCCGGGAAAGTCCCGGATGGTAACAAAAGCGTTCGAAGGCGTCAGCCGTCAAGTTCCGAGAAGCCGGTGAGGAAGTGTGGGCCGATGTAACGCTCAGGCAATTCGAACTCATCGCGATATTCGACTTGCACCAGGTACAGGCCGAACGGATGAGCCGTCACCCCGCCGGAACGACGGATACGACTTTCCAGGACTTCCTTCATCCACTCCACGGGACGCTCGCCAGCGCCGATGGTCATCAGCACGCCGGCGATGTTGCGCACCATGTGATGCAGGAACGCGCTGGCGCGAATATCCAGCACGATCATTTTGCCATGGCGCGTGACGCGCAGATGATGCAACTCCTTGATCGGCGACTTGGCCTGGCACTGACCGGCGCGAAATGCGCTGAAATCGTGGGTACCGACCAGATACTGGGCAGCCTCGGCCATACGCTCGACGTCCAGCGGGCGGTGGTTCCAGGTAATTTCATCGTTCAAGTGCGCCGGACGGATCTGATCGTTGTAGATCACGTAGCGATAGCGCCTGGCGATCGCCTTGAACCGCGCATGGAAATGCGCCGGCATGACCTTCGCCCAACTGACGCTGACGTCGTGGGGCAAGTTGATATTGGCGCCCATCACCCAGGCCTTCATCGAACGCTCGACCTGGGTATCGAAATGCACTACCTGACCGCAGGCATGCACCCCGGCATCAGTGCGCCCGGCGCAGAGCAGCGACACCGGCGAGTCGGCGACTTTGGACAAGGCCTTTTCAAGGGTTTCCTGCACCGTGAGCACACCGGAGGCCTGGCGCTGCCAGCCTCGATAGCGCGAGCCTTTGTATTCAACGCCCAACGCGATCCGGAAAAAGCCATCGGCCGCCATTTCGGCGGCCGGATTATCTATATTTGCCAAGGGGTGACAGCCTGCTGGTTTGCGCAAAGGCAGGCATTATAAGGCTGCCGGGCGAGGACGCCAGAGGGATCTCCATGGACTGTTCCGGCCTCTTCGCGGGCAAGCCCGCTCTCACAGGAGATTGGTGCCAGGCGCAAATGATGCAGACACCCCCGATCAGTGTGGGAGCGAGGCTTGCCCGCGATAGCAATCTCGCAGACGCCATCGTATCCCCGCCCAAACAAAAACGGCAGCCTCACAGGGCTGCCGTTTTATTTACACCTTTATCGATCACTCACGCCAGACGCGAGAGCATTTCCTTGGCCTCGCTCTTCTGACCGGCATCGCCCTCGGTCACCACTTCATTGAGGATGTCCCGAGCGCCGTCGCTGTCACCCATGTCGATGTAGGCCTGGGCCAGGTCGAGTTTGGTAGCGACCTCATCGGTGCCGGAGAGGAAATCGAAGTCCGGCTCATCAGCTGCGGAGGCCAAAGCATCTTCCTCGGTGAAGCTAGGCTCACCGAGGCTCTGGGACAGACGATCCAGTTCCGCATTGACGTCGTTGAGTTCACTTTCGAAGGCATCAGGCTGATCCGGGGCAGCGGCGTCCATTTCATCAGCCAGTGACAGGTCGAAATCCGCAGGTAACTCCAGGTCGTCGAGCGTCGGCTCGGTGACGGGCGCCGCTTCGGCGACAGGCAAATCCTTGAGATCTTCATCCAGATTCAGCAGGAAGTCATCTTCGGCCAGGGTTGCCGGCGAGGTGTCGCCGCCCAGATCCATGTCCAGGTCGAAGACCGACAGATCGTCGAGGTTTTCCTTGATTTCAGTCTGTTGCTGCAACACCGACTCAAAGCTCAGATCGTCGTCCAGCGGGAATTCGTCCAATTCAGCCAGCTCTTCTGGTTCGGGTGCTGGTGCGGCCGTTGGCGTTGGCTCCGGCTCCGGCTCCGCAGCAACAACTGGCGCGATCGGGGTAGCGGCCTCCAGATCGTCCAGGCTGAGATCGAATGCGCTGTCGAAGTCGGACAATGCCGGTTCTGGGGCTTGCGGCTCGTCCAGGAGCAGGTCCTTGACGTATTGTGCGTCCAGCTCGGCAGCGATAGCGGCGGCAGCCAGACCGCTGGCCGCCACAACAGCCATGGCCGGAAAGCGGCTTTTCAACTCTTCAACCCGGGCGAAGTTATCGCCGTTGGCCACCAGTTGACGTTCCTGAGCGACGAACGCATCGCGATCGCCCTGCTGACCGTAGACTTCCATCAGTTTCAGGCGCAGGTGACTGCGTTTCGGCTCTTGTTTGATCGCGTCTTCCAGCAATGCGGCGGCCTGATTCAGACGACCGCCGGCAATGTGCGACTGTGCCTGAGCCAGTACGTCGTCGGAACGGTCGGAACGCTCGGCGGCAGGCGATACCAATGGCGCAGCGATCGGCGGCGTCACCACAACCGGAGCAATCACCGGGGCCGGCGCGGGTGCAGGCGTTGGCGCGGTCGCAAGCTTCACGCTCGGTGGCGGAACTTCCAGGCCTTCGAAGCTGCTTGGCGGCAGATCCTGGTCGACGGAGAACTCTTGCTCCTCCTCCAGGGCACGGGCCATGCGCAGATGCTTCTCGGCTTCTTGCTGAGCTTTGCGGCGACGGGCCAGCAACAGCAGCAAGAGCAGCAGCACCACCGCACCGCCACCCACCAGACCCAGCAGGATCGGATTGGTCAGCAGCTCGTTGAATTTCTGATCATCGGGTGTTGGCTCGACGACTGGCGCCGGAACGACTTCTGGTGCGCCAGCCTCTGGCGCAGGGACCGGAGCCGCGTCCGCAGGCGTTGCCGCAGGACTGGCCGCCAGCTCAGCGGACATCGCCGGAGTGCTCGAAGCGGATGCATCCGCGCCGCCTGCGGCCTGCAACTTGGCCAATTGATTATTCTTCAGTTCAATCAGCCGTTGCAGCTTGTCCAGCTGACTTTGCAGATCGTTCATGCGGCTTTTCAATTCGGCGTTGTCACGACGAGTCGCGTCGAGGCTTTCCTCGGTAACGGCCAGCTTATCGCTCAACGCTTTCGCATCACCGGCGGCGCCTTTGCCACCCTTGCCGGTGTCGGCAGAGACCAGGCTCAGCTTGTCGACGGCAGGTTGCGATGAAGCACCTTCACCGCGAGCGCGTTTGGTGGCGTCGAGTTGCTGCTGACCGGTTCCCGGTTTCGCCACGTAGCGACGGCCCTGACGCCACGCGGTGTTCTGCGCGGCGACCTCAGCGATGGCCTTGGGCTGTGGCAGGTTGGTGCTCTGCACCTGATCAGGCAGACGTAGCACCTGGCCGGTTTTCAGTCGATTGATGTTGCCGTCGATGAACGCATCCGGGTTCAGCGCCTGGATGGCGAGCATGGTCTGCTGGATCGAACCACCGTTACGCGCCTTCGCGGCGATCTCCCACAGGGTATCGCGCGGCGTGGTGGGTGTATTGCGACGATTTGGTCGCGCCAGTGACTGGCGCAGTCACCGTTTGGGCTGGCGCTGGTTGCGCGGCGGCATCGGCGGTCTGCGGCGAGAATTTGGACGGATCGAGCAGCACGCTGTAGTCGCGTAGCAGACGACCGTTGGGCCACATCACCTGAACCAGGAATTTCACCATCGGTTCGGACAGCGGTTTGCTGGACGTCACGCGCAAGATGCTTTTGCCGCTGGCGTTAAGCACCGGGGTGAAGGTCAGGTCATTGAGAAACGCCTGACGATCGACCCCGGCCTTGGCGAAATCTTCGGGCGAGGCCAGGCTCGGCACCACTTCGGCAGCCGTGAGGTCCTTGACGTCGAGCAACTCGATTTCCGCGACCAGAGGCTGGTTCAGCGTCGATTTCAGGGTCAATTCCCCGAGCCCGAGGGCATGCGCCATACCGGAGGACAGCGCCGAGGCGGCCGCTATTGCTAACACCAGTTTGCGAACTTGAACCATAACCTCTTCCTTTGTTTGAACATTCCTCGGCCAGCGAGAAGGTGTTGATTGCCGCTGCCGTAAGGCATTGCGCGCGGCGGCGAAGGGTCGTCGCGCGCGATCATTTCATTCATGCAATGGGAAGCCCTGCGGAGTGGCTCACCTTAAGCATTCCGGCCAGGCATGACGCTCGACGGGAATCATTCGATAAATTGTTGCCAAGTATCTTTTACAGCAGGTCTTTTATCAACAATTCAGCCACCTGCACAGCATTGAGCGCGGCGCCTTTGCGTACGTTATCTGACGTCAGCCACACATTAAGTTCCGCCGGGTCGTCGATCCCGCTGCGAACCCGACCAACGTAAACCACGTCCTGCCCTACTGCATCGCCTACCGGGGTCGGGTAATCACCCGCCTCGACCAGTTCGATACCGGGCGCCGCTTCCAGAGCTGCGTTGACTTTCACCAGATCGACGGCGCTCGACGACTGCAAGGTCACGCTAAAGCTATCGCCAAAAAACACCGGAGCTTGAATGCAAGTGACGGAAATCTTTAATGACGGCAGCGCCATTACCTGACGCAATTCGCGCACCAGGCGTTTTTCCAGCAACGTATGGCCCTGATCATCAGGCTTACCGACTTGCGCCAGCAGATTAAAAGCCATCTGCCGATCGAAGAACGCTGGCTCCAGCGGACGCACGTTGAGCAGCTCGGCGGTTTGCCGGGCAAGCTCCGTGACCGCTTCGCGGCCTTGGGCAGAGACCGCCAGACACGCCGTCAGGCTGATGCGTTGCAGGTCGAGCAAACCGAGCAACGGCGCCAGTACCACCGCCAGCGTTGCGGCCGAAGGGCTTGGGCTGCTGACCTGGAAGGGCTTTTTCAGGCCGGCCAGAATTTCGGCGTTGGCCTCAGGCACCACTTGCGGCGCCTGATCGGCCGGCAAGGCGCCGGACAGGTCGATCAGCGAGCAACCGGCGGCCGTGGCACGCGGAGCGAAACTGAGGGTCACCGCCGGGCCGGCGGCAAAGAACACCAACTGGACTTTGCTGAAATCGAATTCATCGACTTCCCGCACCCGCACGTTCTTGCCGCGAAACGGCACCGAATGACCGGCCGATTCACTGCTCGCCAGCAGGTGCAGGTTACCGACCGGAAAATCCCGCTCTTCGAGAATCTGGACGAGTGTTTCGCCGACAGTACCGGTGGCGCCGATCACGGCAATATCAAAGGACTGGCTCATGGTTCTACCTCTGGCGAAACGGGGGGAGCGGCACTTTACCGGGTGGCTGGCAGTGAGGCAATTCGACGGGGGATTTGCGGTGGGTGTACAGGCCTCTTCGCGAGCAAGCCCGCTCCCACATTGACCTTGAACACTGGAGATCAAATGTGGGAGCGGGCTTGCTCGCGAAGGCGGCCGATAAGACACCGGAAAACCCCAGACAAAACACCATAAAAAACCCGCACCTCTTTCAAGGCGCGGGTTCTTCATTACGTCAACAGATCAACGCTCAAGCAGAATCCGCAGCATGCGACGCAGCGGTTCGGCCGCGCCCCACAGCAGTTGGTCGCCGACGGTGAAGGCACCGACGAACTGCGAACCCATGTTCAGCTTGCGCAGACGGCCAACCGGCACGTTCAGGGTACCGGTAACCTTTGTAGGGCTCAGCTCCTGCATGCTGATTTCGCGGTTGTTCGGCACCAGTTTGACCCAAGGGTTGTGCTGGCTGATCAGCCCTTCGATGTCGGCGATCGGCACGTCTTTGTTCAGCTTGATGGTCAGCGCCTGACTGTGGCAACGCATGGCGCCGATGCGCACGCAGATGCCGTCCACCGGGATCGGGCTCTTGAAGCGACCGAGGATCTTGTTGGTCTCGGCCTGGGCTTTCCACTCTTCGCGGCTCTGGCCGTTTGGCAGTTCCTTGTCGATCCACGGGATCAGGCTGCCGGCCAGCGGCACACCGAAGTTCTCGGTCGGGTACGCGTCGCTGCGCATGGCGTCGGCAACACGGCGATCGATGTCGAGGATGGCGCTGGCCGGATCGGCCAGTTGATCGGCGACAGCGGCGTGAGTCACACCCATTTGCTTGATCAATTCACGCATGTGCTGCGCGCCGCCACCGGAGGCCGCCTGATAAGTCATGGCGCTCATCCACTCGACCAGACCGGCTTCGAACAAGCCACCCAGGCCCATCAGCATCAGGCTGACGGTGCAGTTGCCGCCGATGTAGTTCTTGGTGCCCGCATCGAGCTGCTGGTCGATGACCTTGCGGTTCACCGGGTCCAGCACGATCACCGCGTCATCCTGCATGCGCAGGCTGGAAGCGGCATCGATCCAGTAACCCTGCCAGCCGGCTTCGCGCAGTTTCGGGAACACTTCGCTGGTGTAGTCGCCACCCTGGCAGGTCAGAATCACGTCGAGAGTTTTCAGCTCTTCAATGCTGTAAGCGTCCTTGAGCGGAGCAATGTCCTTACCCACGGACGGGCCTTGGCCACCGACATTGGAAGTGGTGAAAAACACCGGCTCGATAAGATCGAAATCCTGCTCTTCCAGCATCCGCTGCATGAGCACGGAACCGACCATACCGCGCCAACCGATCAGACCTACACGTTTCATCGCAACTACACCTTCTTCAAAAGTGGGCCGCTGCTTTCATGGTTGAAAGTTGCAGCGGGCCAAAGAGATTACAGATTCCGCAGCGCGGCGACTACTGCATCGCCCATTTCCTGCGTACCGACCTTGGTGCAACCGGCCGACCAGATGTCGCCCGTGCGCAGGCCCTGATCCAATACCCGGCTCACGGCTTGCTCGATGGCATCGGCCGCTTCCTGCAGATTAAAGCTGTAACGCAGCATCATCGACACCGACAAAATGGTCGCCAACGGATTGGCAATGCCTTTGCCAGCGATGTCCGGCGCCGAACCGTGGCATGGCTCGTACATGCCTTTGTTGTTGGCATCCAGCGACGCCGACGGCAGCATGCCGATGGAGCCGGTGAGCATCGACGCTTCGTCGGAAAGAATGTCGCCGAACAGGTTGTCGGTGACGATCACGTCGAATTGTTTCGGTGCACGCACCAGTTGCATGGCGGCGTTGTCGACGTACATGTGGCTCAGTTCGACGTCTGGGTAGTCCTTGGCCACTTGCTCGACGACTTCACGCCACAGTTGGCTGGACGCCAGCACGTTGGCCTTGTCCACCGAGCACAGCTTCTTGCCGCGCACGCGGGCCATGTCGAAACCGACACGGGCGATACGGCGGATTTCGGTTTCGCTGTACGGCAGGGTGTCGTAGGCCTGACGCTCGCCGTTTTCCAGTTCACGCACGCCACGTGGCGCGCCGAAGTAGATACCGCCGGTCAGTTCACGGACGATCAGGATGTCCAGGCCCGCCACGATCTCTGCCTTCAGGCTGGAAGCCTCGGCCAGTTGCGGGTACAGGATTGCCGGACGCAGGTTACCGAACAGACCCAGTTGTGCACGGATTTTCAGCAGACCGCGCTCAGGGCGGATGTCACGCTCGATGGTGTCCCATTTCGGACCGCCCACGGCGCCCAGCAATACCGCATCGGCGGCACGGGCACGGGCCAGGGTTTCGTCGGCCAGCGGCACGCCGTGCTTGTCGATGGCGGCGCCACCGATCACGTCATGACTCAGTTCGAAGCCCAGGCTGTACTTGTCATTCGCCAGCTCCAGCACCTTGACTGCTTCGGCCATGATTTCCGGGCCAATACCGTCACCCGGGAGAATCAGAATCTGCTTGCTCATGCTTTCCTCATGTCATCAGTCGGCACGCCCTTGGGCATACCCGGAAAAAGTCTTGGCGCTTATCGTTCAGCCATCAGCACCAGCACATCGGTACTGAACGAACCATCGGCCTCAATCTCAAAATATTGGCGAACTTCATTGCCCATCGATTGCTGCAACGCGCGGATTGCAGCGCGCATCACCTGCGGCGTGCGCATGCGCTCGACCCAGGAGGTGTATTCAAGGCGCAGCCGTTGGCGCGTGGTGCTGCGGGTATGCAACCCCGCTTCGCTGACCTGGCGAAGCCACTCGCCAGCAGAATAATCGCGCACATGGCTGGTGTCGCGCAGCACTTCGACGCTTTGCAGGTAAGTGTCGAATAACGGGCTGCCCGGCGATAACACATCGATGAACGCCGCCACCCCGCCCGGCTTCAGCACCCGGCGAACTTCGCGCAGGGCCAGTCCGAGGTCGCTCCAATGGTGAGCCGAATAACGGCTGAACACGAAATCGAACTCGCCATCGGCGAACGGCAGGCGCTCGGCAGCACCCAGTACCGTGGACACATTGCCCAAGCCGCGATCGACGGCAGCAGTGGCCACCACGTCGAGCATCTGTTGAGACAGGTCGTAAGCCATCACTTCCTTGACCAGCGAAGCCACGTGAAAACTCACATGACCGGCGCCGCAACCGAGATCGAGCACGCGAGCATCGCCCTGCCCCGCCAGTTCAGCCTGTAGCAGCGCGAATTCAGTGCCTTGAGCGTGTACGGCGCTGCTCAGATAGGCCGAGGCCTGTTCACCGAATTGCTTTTGTACTACCTGACTGTGTGGGGCGGTGCTGGTCATAGTTATGTCCTGATATTTGTGTTGCCTGATCTGCCGTCTTCGCGAGCAAGCCCGCTCCCACATTTGAAATGTATTCCAATGTGGGAGCGGGCTTGCTCGCGAAGAGGCCGGCCGTACCTACATCAATTCCGGATCAATCACGCATCACGAAACAACCATGGCTGGCTCGCACGGTGTTTGGCCTCAAACGTGGCAATCGCCTCGTGGTCCTGCAAGGTCAGGCCGATATCGTCCAAGCCATTGAGCAGGCAGTGCTTGCGGAACGCATCGATCTCGAAGCTCAGCACTTTGCCATCCGGACGGGTCACGGTCTGGGCTTGCAGATCAACCTGCAACTGATAGCCCGGAGTCGCCTCGACCTGCTGGAACAGCTCATCAACCTCAGCATCGCTCAGGATGATCGGCAGCAAGCCGTTCTTGAAGCTGTTGTTGAAGAAGATGTCGGCATAGCTCGGCGCGATGATGCTGCGGAAACCGTATTCTTCCAGCGCCCACGGCGCGTGCTCGCGGCTGGAGCCGCAACCGAAGTTTTCGCGGGCCAGCAACACGCTGGCGCCTTGATAACGCTCGGCGTTGAGGACGAAGTCCTTGTTCAACGGGCGCTTGGAGTTGTCCTGATACGGCTGCCCGACATCCAGGTAACGCCACTCATCGAACAGGTTCGGGCCGAACCCGGTGCGCTTGATCGACTTCAAAAACTGCTTCGGGATGATCTGGTCGGTGTCGACGTTGGCACGATCCAAAGGCGCGACAAGACCAGTGTGCTGGGTAAAAGCTTTCATGCTGCGCTCCTTTAGATCAATTCACGGACGTCGACGAAACGACCGTTCACCGCGGCGGCGGCGGCCATGGCCGGGCTGACGAGGTGCGTACGGCCACCGGCGCCCTGACGGCCTTCGAAGTTACGGTTGGAGGTCGACGCGCAATGCTCGCCCGACTCCAAACGGTCCGGGTTCATCGCCAGGCACATCGAGCAACCCGGCTCGCGCCATTCGAAACCGGCTTCGAGGAAAATCTTGTCCAGGCCTTCGGATTCGGCCTGAGCCTTCACCAGCCCCGAACCCGGCACCACGATGGCCTGTTTGATGGTCGAAGCGACTTTGCGGCCCTTGGCGATCACGGCAGCGGCGCGCAGGTCTTCGATCCGCGAGTTGGTGCAGGAGCCAATGAATACGCGGTCCAGCTGAATGTCAGTGATCGCCTGATTGGCGGTCAAACCCATGTATTTCAACGCGCGTTCGATGGAGCCACGCTTGACCAGGTCCATTTCCTTCGCAGGATCGGGAACGTTCTGATCGACAGCCAAGACCATCTCGGGCGACGTGCCCCAGCTGACTTGCGGTTTGATCTGAGTGGCGTCGAGCTCAACGATGGTGTCGAACCTGGCATCCGCGTCAGAGACCAGGTCTTTCCAGGCTTCGACAGCCAAATCCCATTCCGCGCCTTTCGGAGCAAATGGACGGCCTTTGACGTAAGCCACGGTTTTTTCGTCGGCGGCCACCAGGCCTACACGAGCGCCGGCCTCGATCGCCATGTTGCAAATGGTCATGCGGCCTTCAACGGACAAGTCGCGAATCGCGCTACCGGCGAACTCGATGGCATGGCCATTACCGCCAGCGGTGCCGATCTTGCCGATCACCGCGAGGACGATGTCCTTGGCGGTCACGCCGAACGGCAATTGGCCTTCGACGGCCACCAGCATGTTCTTCATCTTTTTCGCGACCAGGCACTGCGTGGCGAGTACGTGCTCGACCTCGGAAGTGCCGATACCGTGAGCCAAGGCACCGAATGCGCCGTGGGTCGAGGTGTGGGAGTCGCCGCAAACCACGGTCATGCCCGGCAAGGTGGCGCCCTGCTCCGGGCCGATGACGTGGACGATGCCTTGGCGGACATCATTCATCTTGAATTCGACGATACCGTATTCGTCACAGTTATCGTCGAGGGTCTGAACCTGCAAACGCGAGACCTGATCGACAATCGCGTCGATGCCGCCCTTACGCTCCGCAGTAGTCGGAACGTTGTGGTCCGGGGTCGCGATATTGGCATCGATGCGCCAAGGCTTGCGCCCGGCCAGACGCAGGCCCTCGAAGGCTTGCGGCGAGGTCACTTCGTGGATGATGTGACGATCGATGTAGATCAGCGCCGAGCCATCGTCGCGCTGCTTGACCAAATGCGAATCCCAGAGCTTGTCGTAGAGCGTTTTGCCGGCCATCAGACGGTTTCCTCATCAGCTTGTTTCTATGCCGGAGAGGTCTGTGTAGCGAGTTCTGTTAGGTCAACTTCGGCGCCGGAAGCCCATATCCTGCGTTGCTGCTCCTCGCCATAGCCAGCTATGACTCGTCGCAGCTCCTTGGCTATGAACTTCCGGCATCCGAATTTGACCCAACAAACTCGCCACACAGACCTCCGGGTCCTTGAGCAATCTCAATAACCCTTTGGCTTGTGAGGTCGATCCTAGGGGGTTACATTAAATAACTCAAATTCATATTTTTTATGCTTTGCATAACCAACTGGAATGCAACCGAGACGTCATCATGGACCTCGCCAACCTCAATGCTTTTATCGCGATTGCCGAGACTGGAAGCTTCTCCGGCGCTGGCGAACGGCTACACCTGACTCAACCCGCCATCAGCAAGCGCATCGCCGGTCTGGAGCAACAATTGAAGGTGCGGCTGTTCGATCGACTGGGCCGGGAGGTCAGCTTGACTGAAGCCGGTCGCGCCCTGCTGCCACGGGCCTATCAGATCCTCAATGTACTGGATGACACCCGCCGCGCTTTGACCAACCTGACCGGCGAAGTTACCGGTCGTCTGACATTGGCCACCAGTCATCACATCGGCCTGCACCGTTTGCCGCCCTTATTAAGGGAGTTCACCCGACGCTATCCACAAGTGGCGCTGGATATTCAGTTCCTCGATTCGGAAGTGGCTTACGAAGAAATCCTCCATGGCCGAGCCGAACTGGCGGTAATCACCCTTGCACCTGAGCCTCATGCACTGGTCAAGGCCACGCCGGTGTGGGACGACCCGCTGGATTTCGTGGTCGCCCCGGAGCATTCGCTGATCGCCAACGGTCCGGTCAATCTGGCGGATATTGCCCTGCACCCCGCGGTTTTCCCCGGCGGCAACACCTTTACCCACCACATCGTGCAGCGCCTGTTCGAGGCCCAAGGCCTGACGCCGAACATCGCCATGAGCACGAATTATCTGGAAACCATAAAAATGATGGTCTCGATCGGCCTCGCCTGGAGCGTTTTGCCGCGCACCATGCTGGACGATCAAGTGGCGCGCATACCTTTGCCGGGCATACAACTCACTCGCCAGCTAGGCTATATCCTGCACACCGAACGGACGCTGTCGAATGCGGCACGGGCCTTCATGGCTCTGCTGGATGCACAAATCGATCAGCCAGGGACTCGCGGCTAAGCTGTGCTTCTTCTTTTTTGTGCTACGCCTATAGAGCCCCAAAACCCTGTGCCTAACGCCCAATTCAGCCCAAGGCCTGTTATCCATGCCCAAATCTGTTGAACGTATGCCGCCGATGCCGCGAATTCAGGCACTTGACCCCAAGCGGTCCGAGCAGAGCTGGGAAAGCGCCCCGCAATTGCTGGCGGCCCTTAACGGCGCCCGGCTCGGCGCCTGGTATTGGGACATCGAGCGGGGGCAGATCAGTTGGTCTCGGGGAACTCAGGCGTTGTTCGGCTTCGATCCCCGGCAACCGTTGCCCGAAGACCTGGAATACCTCGACCTGCTGCCTCAGGAGGATCGGGCGAAAACCATCCGGGCCTTCCATGCAGTGATCGCCGGTGCCCCGCTGGAACAGGCGATGCACCATCGCATCCGCTGGCCCGACGGCAGCCTGCACTGGCTGGAAATCAATGGCAGCCTGCTGCCGGACAAAAACGGTCGTCCACGAATGATTGGGGTCATTCGTGAAATCACCCATCAGCGCCAGCGCGAACAGGCGCTGAGCAGTTCGGAAAAGCGCTTCGCCACGCTGTTTCACCTGTGCCCGAACATGGTCCTGCTGACCCGTCAGGAAGACGGCTTGATCAGCGAAGCCAACCAGTATTTCGAAAGCCTGTTCGGCTGGCCGGTGCAGGACGCCATCGGCCGAACCACGCTGGAACTAGGCCTTTGGGTCAACCCGGAACAACGGGTGCAACTGGTCAAGGCCACCAAGGCCAAAGGCGAACTGATCAACATGGAGGTGCAATTTCGCGCCAGCAATGGGCAGATTCACGACGGCATCCTCAGCGCGCAAAAGGTCGAACTCGAAGGCCAGCCTTACCTGCTGAGCACATTCCTCGACACCACCGAACGCAAAATCGCCGAGCACGCCCTCAAAGACAGCCAGGAACGCCTGGACCTGGCCCTGGATTCGGCGCAACTCGGCACCTGGGACTGGCACATTCCCAGCGGCATGCTTTACGGCTCGGCGCGGGCCGCCCAGTTACATGGGCTGGACCCCAAACCCTTCCATGAATCCTTCGATGCATTTTTCGAAGGCGTGCCCGACGAAGAACGCGGCACCATGCGTGATGCCTACCGCAGCTTGCGCGAAGGCCCGGCCGGCAATTATCAACTGACGTACCGGGTGCAACTGCAGGACGGCAGTTCGCGCTACCTGGAAAGCCGCGCCAGACTCTATCGCGACGACAATGGCAACCCGTTGCGCATGGCCGGCACACTGCTGGACATCACTGATCAAGTGGAGCGCGAACAGCAACTGGTGGCGTCGGAAGAGAAATTCGCCACCTTGTTCCAGGTCAGCCCGGACCCGATCTGCGTCACGCGCCAGGACACCGGCCATTTCATCGAGATCAACTCCAGCTTCACTCAAACGTTCGGCTGGAACACCGTCGACGTGATTGGCCGCAGCGCCGATGAAATCGGCCTGTGGGACGCTTCGGCGAAGAGCCTGCAAAGGATCGAGCGGGTCATCCGCGAACAGGGCCTGAACAATGTAGCAATCATCGTTCAGCACAAAAACGGGCAATCCCTGACGTGTGTGATATCGAGCCGGCAGATCAGCGTCGGCGATCAACCCTGCATCGTCACCACGCTGCGCGATATCACCCAGCAGCAACGCTCAGAAGCGGCGCTCAAGGCCAGTGAAGAGAAGTTCGCCAAAGCTTTTCATTCAAGCCCCGACGCCATCACTATTACCGAGCGCGATACTGGACGCTACCTGGAAGTTAATGACGGCTTTTGTCGCCTGACTGGCTACCGCGCCGATGAAGTGATCGGCCGCACGGTGTATCAAGTCGGCATCTGGGCCGAAGAGAAACAGCGCTCGGCACTGCTGGCAGAGCTACAGATCAAGGGCCGGGTTCATCATCAGGAAATGCTCGGGCGCAACAAACGCGGGGAGTTGCTGACTGTCGAAGTCTCGGTGGAGCCGATCACCCTCAACGAAATAGCGTGCCTGCTGCTGACTGCCCGGGACGTCAGCCTGCTGAAAAATGCCGAAGCACAGATCCGTCACCTGGCCTACCACGACCCATTGACCAACCTGCCCAACCGCGCGCTATTGATGGATCGTCTGAGCCAGCAGATCGCCCTGCTCAAGCGCCACAACCTGCGCGGCGCCCTGATGTTCCTCGATCTCGACCACTTCAAGCACATCAACGACTCCCTCGGCCACCCGGTGGGCGATACGGTGCTGAAGATCATTACCGCGCGCCTCGAAGCCAGCGTGCGCATGGAAGACACCGTCGCGCGTCTGGGCGGTGACGAATTCGTGGTGCTGCTCAGCGGCCTGGAAGGTTCGCGCAGCGACGTCAGCGCTCAGGTCCGGGAGTTGGCGGACACCTTGCGCGAACTGCTGTCCGAACCGATGTTCCTCGACGGACAGCGCCTGCAAGTAACACCGAGCATCGGCATCGCGCTCATTCCCGACCACGGCTCGACCCCGACCGACCTGCTCAAACGCGCCGATATCGCCCTCTACCGCGCCAAGGATTCAGGCCGCAACACCGCGCAGATGTATCACAACACCATGCAAAAGGCCGCCAGCGAACGCCTGCGCATGGAAACCGACCTGCGCCTGGCCCTTTCCCGGGGTGAATTCAGCGTGCAATACCAACCGCAGGTGGACGCCCGCAACAACCGCATTACCGGCGCCGAAGCCTTGGTACGCTGGCACCATCCGCAACTGGGCGCGCAATCGCCCACCGAGTTCATCAAGGTGCTGGAAGACAGCGGGCTGATTCTGGAAGTCGGCACGTGGATCCTTGACGAAGCCTGCGCGGCCTTCAAACATCTGGTCGCCAAGGGCCTTATCAATCCGCTCGACTTCAGCCTGTGCGTGAACATCAGCCCCCGGCAATTCCGCCAGAACGATTTCGTCGAACGCATCGAACACAGTCTCGGCAGCCACGGCCTGCCCTGCTCGTTGCTGAAACTGGAAATCACCGAAGGCATCGTCATCCAGAACCTGGACGACACCATCAGCAAAATGCGGCGCCTGAAAAAACTTGGCGTCAGCTTTGCCATGGACGATTTCGGTACCGGTTATTCCTCGCTGACCTACCTCAAGCGCCTGCCGGTAGATACCCTGAAAATCGATCAGTCGTTCATCCGCGATGCCACCACCGACCCCAACGATGCCGAAATCATTCGCGCCATCGTCGCCATGGCCCGCAGCCTGGAGCTGGAAGTCATTGCCGAAGGGGTGGAAAACCTGGAGCAACTGGCGTTTTTGCAGGGGCTTGGCTGCCATTTGTATCAAGGGTATTTGCACAGTCGGCCGTTGCCGGTTGAGGAGTTTCAGAAACTGTTGAAATAAGGCGATGCAGCAACTGCCGAGCAGCTACGTACGGCTGTAGCAGCTGTAGCAGCTGCTACAAATGGGCACAAAAAAGGGCGCCGGTGGACGGCGCCCTTTTGTTGCTTTGACTCAATGTTGAAGAGCCGGTTTTTCCGTCCCGTTGATCGGGATGCGTTTGGCTTTCGCCTCTTCTGGCACCACGCGCAGCAGGTCAATGCTCAACAAACCGTTGCGCAGTTCGGCGGCCTTGATTTCAATGTGGTCCGCCAGACGGAACGACAGTTTGAAGGCACGCTGAGCGATGCCTTGGTACAGATAGGTGACGTTTTCGTCCGCGTCACGTTTGCCGCCACTGATGGTCAGCACACCTTTTTCCACTTGCAGGTCCAGATCTTCTTCCTGGAAACCGGCGGCCGCTACGACAATGCGGTATTGATCATCACCGTATTTTTCAACGTTGTAGGGTGGATAGGTGCTGCCTGGCTCATTGCGCAAGGCGGTTTCGAACAGGTCGTTGAAACGGTCGAAACCTACCGAGGAACGGAACAGTGGGGCCAGGGAAAATGCAGTACTCATGATTCAAATCTCCTGAACATAATCAGCAAGTTTTTTTGTCTCCGCGACCCGAATTCGGCATCGCGTAATCCTTAGATAAGGATCGCTGATTGCTTTTCAAGAGATTATTCGAAGATTTTTCAGGCCGCTTCAGACACCTGAAGCCCCAGTAAACGCGAGACATTATCCAGTTCCGTCTCACGCCGCAGGACGGTGAACAGCTCTACCGCCTCGGGATAATTGCGGGTCAGCATTGCCAGCCACTGCTTCAAGCGACCCGGCGATTGACGCGGGGTCATCTGCGCCTTGGCTTGCAGCCAGAAGTCCTGAATCAGCGGCAGCAGCTCGGCCCAGGTCATCTCGACAACGTCTTCGCCGGCGCGGGCGGCGGCGATTTGCCGAGCCAGATCCGGGCGCGATACCAGTCCACGACCGAGCATGATGTCTTCGACGCCGCTGATCTCGCGGCAACGACGCCAGTCCTCGACGCTCCAGATGTCGCCGTTGGCAAACACCGGCACCTTGACCACGTCCTGCACCCGTGGGATCCATTCCCAGTGAGCTGGCGGCTTGTAGCCATCGGTCTTGGTCCGCGCGTGGACCACGATGTGCGCCGCCCCGCCCTCAGCCAGGGCCGTGGCGCAAACCAGCGCACCGTCCGGGCTGTCAAAACCGAGGCGCATCTTGGCGGTTACCGGAATATGCGCTGGCACCGCGCGACGGACGTGCTCGACGATTTGGTTGAGCAGTTCAGGTTCTTTGAGCAGCACCGCACCGCCACGGGATTTGTTGACGGTCTTGGCCGGGCAGCCGAAGTTCAGGTCGATGACCTCGGAACCCAACTCGCAGGCCAGTGCGGCGTTTTCCGCCAGGCACACCGGATCGGAGCCGAGCAGTTGCACCCGCAGCGGCACGCCGGACGCGGTTCGGGCGTTGGTCAGCAGTTCCGGACCGAACTTGTGGTAATAGGCAGGCGTTAGCAGCTGATCGTTGATCCGAATGAATTCGGTCACGCACCAATCAATACCGCCCACACGGGTCAGCACGTCCCGCAGGATGTTGTCGACCAACCCCTCCATGGGCGCCAAAGCAATTTGCATGAAAAACACACTCAACGAAAAACGTGCGGCAGTTTACTGGATTGCGCAGAAAATCTGCAGAACATCGCAGATCTCTTGTTGGAGCGAGCCTGTTCGCGATGAACGATAACACGGTGTACTTGATAAACCGCGCCGCCTGAATCGCGAGCAGGCTCGCTCACATTGGAGTTGCGTCGATCACGAAATACGTGAACACCACAAACCTGTGGCAGCGAGCCTGACACGTTAAACCTGAGTATTACAACTCAGCCGCCAACCGCGAACCCTGATTGATTGCGCGCTTGGCATCCAGCTCCGCCGCCACGTCCGCGCCGCCGATCAAGTGCACGTTCTGCCCGGCCGTGATCAGGCCTTCCTGCAACTCACGCAACGGATCCTGCCCAGCGCAGATCACGATGTTGTCCACCGGCAGCACTTGCGGTTCGCCGCTTTCACCGATACGGATGTGCAGGCCTTCATCGTCAATCTTCAGGTACTCGACGCTGTTGAGCATCTGCACCTGCTTGTTCTTCAGACCGGTGCGGTGAATCCAGCCAGTGGTTTTGCCCAAGCCGTCGCCGACCTTGGATTTCTTGCGTTGCAACAGGAACACTTCACGGGCCGGCGCATGGGGCTCGGCCTTGATGCCCGCGACACCGCCGCGCGCCTCGAGGTGTGTATCGATGCCCCACTCCTTCCAGAACGCTTCACGGTCCTGACTGGTGGCCACGCCCTGATGCACAAGGAATTCCGACACGTCGAAACCGATACCGCCGGCGCCGATCACCGCGACGCGCTTGCCCACCGGTTTGCGCTCGAGGATCACGTCCAGGTAGCTCAGCACCTTGGCGTGTTCGACGCCTGGAATCGCCGGCACCCGTGGCGCAATGCCGGTCGCCAGGATGATTTCGTCGTAACCGCCCTCAACCAGCTGCGCCACATCCACACGAGTGTTCAGGCACAGCTCGACATTAGTGGTCTGCAATTTGCGGTTGAAATAGCGCAGGGTTTCGAAGAACTCTTCCTTGCCCGGCACACGCTTGGCGATGTTGAACTGGCCGCCGATTTCGCTGGCCGAATCGAACAACGTCACCTGATGACCACGTTCAGCGGCCACGGTGGCCGCAGACAAACCGGCGGGGCCGGCGCCGACTACGGCGATTTTCTTGATCTGCTGCACCGGCAGGTAGTTGAGCTCGGTTTCATGGCACGCCCGCGGGTTTACCAGGCAACTGGTCAACTTGCCGCCAAAGGTGTGATCCAGGCAGGCCTGGTTGCATCCGATGCAGGTATTGATTTCATCGCCACGACCGGCCGCAGCCTTGTTGACGAAATCCGGGTCGGCAAGGAACGGGCGTGCCATGGACACCATGTCGGCATCGCCTTCGGCCAGAATCTGCTCGGCGACTTCAGGGGTATTGATGCGGTTAGTGGTGATCAGCGGAATACTGACCGAGCCACGCAGCTTGGCCGTGACCTTGCTGAACGCCGCACGCGGCACTTTGGTGGCGATGGTCGGAATCCGCGCTTCGTGCCAGCCGATGCCAGTATTGATGATCGTCGCACCGGCCTGCTCGATCGCCTTGGCCAATTGCACGATCTCTTCCCAGCTGCTGCCGCCTTCCACCAGGTCGAGCATCGACAGGCGGAAGATAATGATGAAATTCGGGCCGACCGCTTCGCGCACCCGGCGAACGATTTCCACCGGCAGGCGCATGCGGTTTTCGTAAGCGCCGCCCCAGCGGTCAGTGCGATGGTTAGTGTGGGCCGCTAGAAACTGGTTAATGAAATAACCTTCGGAGCCCATGATCTCGACGCCGTCGTATTCGGCTTTCTGCGCCAGGGTCGAGCAAGTGACGAAATCGCTGATTTGTTTCTCGATGCCTTCCTCGTCCAGTTCTTTAGGCTTGAACGGGTTGATCGGCGCCTGGATCGCGCTCGGGGCCACCTGTTTCGGGCTGTAGGCATAACGACCGGCATGGAGAATCTGCATGCAGATCTTGCCGCCCGCCTCGTGCACCGCGCGGGTGACGATCAGGTGCTTGAGCGCCTCTTCCTCGGTGGTCAGCTTGGCGGCGCCAGAGTAAACCCCGCCCTCATCGTTCGGGCCGATACCACCGGTGACCATCAGGCCAACGCCGCCATGGGCACGCTCGGCGAAGTACGCGGCCATGCGCTCGAAACCGCCGGGCTTTTCCTCGAGGCCCGTGTGCATCGAGCCCATCAGGGTGCGGTTGCGCAACGTGGTAAAACCCAGGTCCAGCGGGGCCAACAGGTGCGGGTAATGAGCGGCGGCCATCGGTAACTCCACAACGAGCGATCACGGAAAAAATGCAGGAGCTCTTCGGCCCCCGTCAGTCATGTTCGACAGACTAAGAGTCGCATCGCTGTCACTCAATGACCGTAACTGACAACTTATTGATCCAAATGTGCAGCGCCCCTTGGCAATCGCAGGCATGGGCCCTACCCTAGTCGCGAACCCTGCACACGGCCGTTGACTGTTTCCCCATGCGCAAACTTTTGTACCTGACCCTCTCCATGGCGTTGATCGCCGCCCTCACGACCTATGCCATGTGGGCCGCGGACCGTCCGGTGGGTCATTACCTGTCGGATTTGCGCATCAGTCTTGCGGTCGATCAAGGCACGCCCGCCGATCGCGGCAATCTGCTGGGTATCCAGCCCGAGCTGTTCCCCACTGACTACCAAAGCCCCGAACGCTTGCACCGCAAGCTCGCGGCCTACTTACAGGAGGCTCAGGATCAGGGCCTGCTGAATGAAAAGACCATCGTCGTACTGCCCGAACATGTCGGTACCTGGTTGATGATCAGCGGCGAAAAAGACGAGTTGTACCAGGCCACTACGCTCAAGGAAGCGATGAACTGGCTGGCAGTGAGCAACCCGTTGCAGTTTATCCGCGCCCTGATCAGTGCCGAGGGCGGTAGCCGTCTCGACGATGCGCACTTGCGGATGAAAGCCAGGAAAATGGCCAAGAGTTACCAGGCGCTGTTCGGCGGCTTGGCGAAAGAATTCCACATCACGCTGGTGGCGGGCTCCATCGTGTTGCCCGAGCCGAGTGTCAGCGATGGCACCCTGAAGATTGGCCGCGGTGCCCTGTACAACAGCAGCGTAGTGTTCGGTCGCGACGGTTTGCCGATCGGCCAGCCGCAGCGGCAAATGCACCCGACTTTCGCTGGTCACGACACCGTCGATGCCAATTCCGAACACACGATCAACGTCGTCGACACACCGGCCGGACGCTTGGGCGTGCTGATCGGCAGCGACAGTTGGTATCCGGACAACTATCGCAAACTCGCCGATCAACGGGCGCAACTGGTGGCGGTCCCGGCGTTCGTCGTCGGGCGCGGGTCCTGGGATCAACCGTGGCCCGGCTACAAAAGCCAGCCCGCACCTAGCGCTGTCAGCCTCAAGGCTGGCGAACTCAATGAAGGTCAGGCCTGGCATCGGTTGACGCTGACTGCCCAACCGTCCGGCAGCCAGACCATCGCCGGCATGAGCGTGTTCCTGCGCGGTCAATTCTGGGACAAGGGCAGCGCCGGTCAAAGCTTCCTCAGCAGCAACGGGCAGCATTTTGCCGACGGCGATGCCCGGGGCGCGCGCTTATTGAACCTTTGGCTGTAGACGATGAAACCGCAGCCGATGCGCCTCGGGGATTTGTCGGTAGGCTTCGTCCACAGCCTGGCTGACGCAGTGCGCAGCCATGGACTGGACCCACAACCGCTGCTCGAGCAGTACGGCCTCGACGCCGCGCGACTGGCCGAGGCCGGCGCCCGCCTCTCGATTCCCCGATACATGCGCCTGGGTCACGGGGCCATTCAACTGACTGCCGACCCGGCACTGGGTTTGCGCATGGGCCAGCTCAGCCGTCTAAGCCAGGCCGGCCTGGCCGGAGTCACCGCCGCCCAGGCCCCCACCGTGCGGGAAGCGGCGCGCTGCCTGATTCGTTTCGAAGCGCTATACGGCTCCAACTATCGCGGCCAATCGAGCTTTCATGAAGACGCCCAAGGCGCCTGGCTGCGGTTCTATTCGATCAGCCCCTACAATGCCTATAACCGCTTCGTGGTGGATTCGATCATCGCCGGGTGGTTACAGCAATTGTCCAGCGTAAGCCCTGCCCCGCTACGCGCCGAACGGATCGAGATCGAGTTTGAAGCGCCGGATTACCGCGAGGCCTACGCCGTGTTGGGGGATTGTCCGATTCAGTTTGGCGCCGAACAGAATCAACTGCGCCTGAGCCTGGACAGCCTGGCCCAGCGCAATCCACAGCACTGCCCCAGTACCTGGCGGCACCTGCTGCAACTGTGTGAACGGGAACTGGAACAACTGACACGCACCCGCAGCCTGCGTGAACGCATCACTCAGTTACTGGGGCCGTTGCTCAATGGGGGTCGAGAACCCGACCTGGAAGAAGTGGCGGCACGCCTGAAGCTGCCGACCTGGACCTTGCGTCGCAAACTGGCGGAGGAAGGCACGCAATTTCGGGCAATTCTCAACGATACGCGCCGCGACCTCGCCATGACTTACATCCGAGACACCGAACTGGCGTTCGGCGAAATCGCCTACCTGCTGGGTTTTGCCTCAGCCGAAGCCTTTCAACGGGCTTTCAAACGCTGGAACGGCCAAACCCCCGGCGAGTTTCGCCGCAGTCATCGCCAATCCGCGTAAGGCTAGGGGGCGTTCTCAATTAGTTTCCCCACCGCGTTGTCGCCTTAAAGCGGGCCAGGCAAGGCGCAGGCCGCTGGGAATGGTTGTTCCCTTTCCAAGGCCTGCAACGCAGGCTGGCCCGCTTTAAGGCACAACCCGAAGGGCCGGGCCTGCTGTTGTGCAGGGCTGCGTTGCTCGAAGCTTATTTGGAATGACCAAACCACGCTTCTCGCGCCTTGCCCTGCACAACAGCAGACCCGGCGCGGCGGGGAAACTAATTGAGAACGCCCCCTACAACTCGGTAGCGTCTTCGGCCGGTTCCAGCGGGTCCAGTTCAAACGCCTGGTATTCGAGCAGTTCTTCTTGATAATCGTCCATTATTAAACCCCCATCGCTTGTTGAAAAAATCGTCTGAATAAATGACCAGTGCCCTGAGCATAAAGTGCCCGCATGAAAGAAAAATGACGCGGGCATTACACGGGGGGCGTTCTCAATAAAACGTAGCAGGTGGTCAGAAATTTATCACAGGATTTTTCGATACGAACGGTAGGAATACGGCTCGATTTGATGTGGATCAATCTTGGAAGGTGTTGCAGGATCGGTGTCGTCTGACCCGATCCCATAACATTGGCCTGTTACTGGCCGGAGACAGGCATGGCCGAAATAGGCTCGGTCGGTGCTGGCATGGTGCTTGAATCCGCCGGTGGAGCCATTGTTTCGGTGGACGAAGTCGGCTCGCTGTTCTGCACCGGGGTAATCGGCGCCGTTTCAGCAGGTGGCACAACAGGCTCGGAACTGGCTGGAGCGGTTTCGGCAGATGCAGGTGCAGGTTCAGGTTCAGGTTCAGCTGCCGGCGCTGGAGCAGGCACTGGTTCTGCCGCCGGGGTCGGCGCCAACTGAGCCGGCGCAGCCTTGACTTCAGGAACGCCCAGATCAGTCTTTGGCTTCTCGGTAATGTGCGCTGCTTTCTTCGCTTCCGGCGGCAGGAACAATTCGACCAGGGCAAAGAAACGCTCGTAGAACTTGGCCGAGGACACGGTTTCACTGGCGACCTTGACCATCGAGTCGTCGGACGAGCCGATCGGCATCGATACCGAGCCCAGCACACCGACACCGAGGCTGGCGGAATTGTTGGTCTTTTTCAGTGCATAACGGTCCTGCAGGGCGTTAGCGAACATGGTCGAGTGGTGCCCCTCGCTGCCATCATCGGCACAGACCACGTTGAAGCTGATCTCCATGTGGGTCTCGCCAGTCTGCTGGAAGCTCTTGTGACCGCTGACCAGCTTCGGATCGCTACTGGTGATGATGTAACCCTGGCTGAGCAAAGCCCGACGGGCGGCCTCGCAGGTTTGCTTGTCGGTCACCGGGTAATTGCGCGAAAACGTTCCGGAATCGTCGAAGTTCTCATGCTCGTAGATGGCGGCTTTCTTTGATGAACAACCGGCAGCGGCGGCCAGCACCACGGCCAGCCCCACAACCCGCATGGGAATTGATCTAAACATTGAACATCCTGAGGAAAACGGTTCGGGTCGTATTGTGCAACAGATCGATGCTTAGCGTCGCACCGTTTGGTGTCTTGAAACAGTTACAAGTCTACTGACTGTCATTGACAGGAAAAAGTCCCGTTCGCACGGAGGTCTAGAATCGCAGCCTGCGACCCGTTGATCTTCGCCCATAAAAAAACCCCGGCCGTCTGGCCAGGGTTTTCATGTGGCGGGAAACTCAGCCAAGCATCAGAAACGCTTGATCTCAGCCTCGCTTTCCAACAGCTTGCGGTAAGCCGCGAAGTCTTGCTGGCCAATGCGCGAGGCGAGGAAGCGACGGTATTGAACCTTCTCTTCTTCGGTCGGCGCCGCAGCTTCGTTCACGGCGTTCAGACGCACGATCACCAGGCTACCATCGGCCAGGGTCACGCTGCTGAATGTCGGCTTGTCTTTGGAAACAGGCTTGGGCATGCGGAATAGCGCTTGCAGCACAGTCGGGTCGACCCCTTCCTGAGCACGCGTCGCAGCTTGAGTCTCTTTCCAGTTCTGGCCATCGATCGCTTGGTCCAGTGCAACCTTGCCATCGCGCAGGCTGACGATCAGTTGATCAGCCTTGGTCTTGGCGGCAGCACTGGCATGCTCCTTGGTCAACTGCGCACGGATGCTGGCAGCCACGCTTTCCAGCGGCAGTTGCTCAGGCTTGCGGTGTTCCTTGACGCGCAGCACGATCACGGTTTCCGGGTCCAGCTCGATGGCGGTGCTGTTGGCACCCTCATCCAGCACTTCTGGACTGAACGCAGCAGTCACCACGGCACGATTGGCCGCAATACCTTCGCCACCTTCCCGGCCGAATGGCGCGGACGTGTGGACAGTCAGCTTCAGGTCTTGTGCTGGCTGGGCCAGATCGGAGGCTTCGAACGACGAGTCTTCCAATTGCTTGGTCGCCTCGACGAAACGCTGCTCGACCTGCTGGGTTTTCAGCTCGCGGGTCAGCTTGTCTTTCAGACTGGCAAACGTCGGCACCTCAGGGGCTTCAACGCCCAGCAGCTTGATCAGGTGAAAACCGAAGTCAGTACGAACCGGCTCCGAAACCTGATCCTTGGCCAGCGAATACAGGGCTTTTTCAAACGCTGGATCGTAGACGCCTGGACCAGCATAACCGAGGTCACCACCGTTGCTCGCCGAACCTGGATCCTGGGAGAACTCCTTGGCCAGAGCCTCGAATTTCTCGCCTTTGGCCAGACGCGCCTGCACTTCTTCGATTTTGGCCTTGGCTTGCGCCTCGGTCACCTTATCGTTCACTTCGACCAGAATATGCGCAGCCCGGCGTTGCTCGGACAGGTTCGCGGTTTCTTTCTGATACGCCGCTTGCAGGTCTTCGTCCTTGACGCTGACCTGATCGAAGAAGGATGCCTTCTTCAATTCGAGGTAGTCGATGACCACCTGATCCGGCGTCATGAATTCCTTGGCGTGTTCGTCGTAATAGGCTTTGACTTCTTCATCAGTCAGTTTCACCGCCGCAGGATCCGCCTTGACATTCAAGGTGGCGAAATCGCGGGTCTGTTTTTCCAGACGGGCAAAGGCCAGAACCTGTGCATCGGTGACAAACCCACTACCGGCCAAGCCAGCGCGAAGCTGACCGATCAGCATTTCCTGAGCCAGCATCTGGCGAAATTGCAGACGACTGTAGCCCAGTTGACGGATCACCTGATCGAAGCGATCGGCGTTGAACTTGCCTTCCACCTGGAACTCAGGCGTTTGCAGGATCACCTGATCCAAAGCCGCTTCGGAGAAAGCGAATTTCGATTTTTCCGCGCCCTGCAGCAGCAGTTTGCGATCGATCAGGCCTTTGAGGGCCGATTCGCGCAGCATTTTTTCGTCGAGCAAGGAAGCATCGAAATCCTTGCCAAGCTGTTGCATGAGCTGACGGCGTTGCATATCAACCGCCTGGTTCAGCTCGTTTTGACTGATTTCTTCACCATTGACCTTGGCCGCATCCTGGCTGTTGGTCGTCGCCTGGAAAATGGCCTCGATACCGGTGAAAGCCATCAGTACAACGATGATCCCGATAATGGTCTTGGCAATCCAGCCTTGTGAATTGTCCCTGATATTCTGCAGCATGCGTCCCCCAGAAACGGTTGAACTTCAAAATTAGGCAACCGTGGAGCGTGGGTAGAATCCGGATAGAAGAAAGGCGCATCCGAGGATGCGCCTTCTCGTAACTGGCGGAGCGGACGGGACTCGAACCCGCGACCCCCGGCGTGACAGGCCGGTATTCTAACCGACTGAACTACCGCTCCGCTGCCAAGTCAGGAATGACCCCGACCCGGATAGGCAAAAACCTGAATCGAACTTAGTTGACAGCTTCTTTCAGTGCTTTACCGGCTTTGAAACCTGGTTTTTTGGCGGCGGCGATTTCCAGCGTCTTGCCGGTCTGTGGGTTACGACCGATGCGAGCTGGACGATCGGTTACGGAGAAGGTACCGAAACCAACCAGAACAACAGAGTCGCCAGCCTTGAGAGCGCCAGTGACGGATTCGATTACAGCGTCCAGCGCACGGCCAGCAGCAGCTTTCGGGATATCAGCGGATGCAGCGATAGCATCAATCAGTTCCGACTTGTTCACTCTAAGTCCCCTTATATCTATTTGAGTTTGATTCTAAGTTTTTGGTGAAAGCAAAAAAACGAGTGCTGAATGGCCTACAGACACTTAAGAGCCGCTTTATAACAAGGGCTCTAAAAAACTGTCAACAAGCCCCCCAGGCAAATGCGTACTAATGCGTGCTAATTCTTTCCTTAGAGTCAGTCTCGCGTTTTTCATCCTTTGCAACGATCTCCGGAACCACATCCGGCAAGGGCTCCGGCGCGTATTGCAGCGCAATTTGCAGGACCTCGTCAATCCATTTAACTGGTTTAATCTGTAGATCTTGCTTGATATTGTCAGGAATTTCCTTCAAATCGCGTACGTTCTCTTCAGGAATGATCACCGTCTTGATTCCGCCACGGTGAGCTGCCAGCAATTTTTCCTTCAAACCACCAATCGCCAGCACCTGACCACGCAAAGTAATTTCACCGGTCATGGCAACATCTGCGCGTACAGGAATGCCAGTCAATGCAGATACCAGGGCCGTACACATGCCTACACCGGCGCTAGGGCCATCTTTCGGCGTAGCCCCTTCAGGCATATGGATATGGGTGTCGCGCTTCTCGTGGAAGTCCAGAGGAATCCCCAGGCTCTTCGCGCGACTGCGGACAACGGTCAGGGCTGCGGTGATCGATTCGACCATCACGTCACCCAGAGAACCGGTCTTGATCAACTGACCTTTACCCGGCACGACCGCGGCTTCGATGGTCAACAATTCGCCGCCCACCTGCGTCCACGCCAAACCTGTAACCTGGCCGATCTGATCTTGCGACTCCGCCAGACCGTAACGGAATTTACGCACACCCAGGAAGTGCTCGAGCATGTCGGCAGTGACCTTCACCGAGAAGCGTTTTTCCATCGCATGCTCTTTGACTGCCTTACGGCAAACCTTGGCAATCTGGCGCTCCAGGCCACGCACACCGGCTTCGCGGGTGTAGTAGCGAATGATGTCGCGGATCGCTTCGGCGTCGAATTCCAGCTCGCCTTTCTTCAGACCGTTAGCCGTAATCTGCTTTGGCGAAAGGTATTTGACAGCGATGTTGATCTTCTCGTCTTCGGTGTAACCCGGCAGACGAATCACTTCCATCCGGTCCAGCAGCGCCGGTGGAATGTTCATGGAATTGGAGGTGCACAGGAACATCACATCGGACAGGTCGTAATCGACTTCCAGATAGTGATCGTTGAAGTTGTGGTTCTGTTCGGGATCGAGCACTTCCAGCAACGCCGATGCCGGATCGCCACGCATGTCACTGCCCATTTTGTCGATTTCATCGAGCAGGAACAGCGGGTTGCGGACGCCCACCTTTGTCATCTTTTGAATCAATCTTCCTGGCATCGAACCGATATAAGTCCGGCGATGACCACGAATTTCCGCCTCGTCGCGCACACCGCCGAGGGCCATGCGCACGAATTTGCGGTTGGTGGCATGAGCGATCGACTCCGCCAGAGAGGTTTTACCCACCCCAGGAGGACCGACCAGGCACAGCACCGGACCACGAATCTTCTTCACACGCTTCTGCACGGCGAGGTATTCGAGGATTCGCTCTTTGACTTCTTCCAGACCGTAATGGTCTGCATCGAGAATGTCTTCGGCACGGGCGAGGTCCAGACGCACTTTGCTCTGGGCTTTCCACGGCACTTGAACCAGCCAGTCGATGTATGAACGCACCACCGTCGCTTCCGCGGACATGGGCGACATTTGCTTGAGCTTGTTCAGTTCGGCCTGAGCCTTGGCCAAGGCATCTTTCGGCAGGCCGGCGGCATCGATACGCTTTTTCAGGTCCTCGATTTCGTTGTGGCCTTCGTCGCTGTCGCCCAGTTCTTTCTGAATGGCCTTCATCTGCTCATTCAGGTAGTACTCGCGCTGGCTGCGCTCCATTTGCTTTTTAACGCGACCGCGAATGCGTTTTTCGACTTGCAGCAGATCGATCTCGGCATCCAGCAACGCCAGGACGTGCTCGACCCGGGCCGACAAATCGATAATTTCGAGGATTTCCTGCTTCTGCTCGATCTTCAGGGCCATGTGTGCGGCCATGGTATCGACCAGGCGCCCTGGCTCGTCGATGCTGTTGAGCGACGACAGGACTTCAGCGGGGACTTTCTTGCCCAGCTGTACATATTGTTCGAACTGAGCCAGCAGGCTGCGAACAAACACTTCCGATTCGCGCTCAGGCGCGTCGGCTTCCTCGATCAGCGAGACTTCGGCGCGGCAGTGGCCGTTGACTTCGCTGAAGCGCTCCACGGCGCCCCGCTGCTCGCCTTCGACAAGAACCTTGACCGTGCCGTCAGGCAGCTTGAGCAGTTGCAGAACGGTAGCGATGGTGCCTACGCGATAAAGTGCTTCTTCACCGGGATCGTCGTCAGCGGGATTTCGCTGAGCCAGCAGAAGGATCTGCTTGTCGCCCGTCATCGCGGCCTCGAGGGCTTCGATGGATTTCTCGCGCCCCACGAACAGCGGGATAACCATGTGCGGATAAACCACGACATCACGCAATGGCAGGAGAGGCAATTCGATGGTTGTCTTCATGATTTCGCCTCTACGGCGGCCATAAGGCCGTAAACAGATGGAAGTAAGCTTGAAACCAAGATGGGGGCTGTTTTCAAAAAAAACAAGCGGATAAAAAAACCACTTTAAAGATCGCCGCTTACGGTAGCGCGTGCGTGGGTCCGCAAACATCCCAAAAGGTCGGATGTCATGCCTGCCTTCGCAGCGGGCGGCGATCCGACAAGCCAGCTCCCACAATAGCAAAGGGGCCCGAAGGCCCCTTCTTTGTTTCAGCAGTGTGACGCTCAGGCGTCCGGCGCTGCCTTGGCAGCCGGCTCACTGTTTTCGTAGATATACAGTGGCTTGGACTTGCCTTCTATGACGCTTTCATCGATCACTACTTTACTCACCTCGGACTGCGAGGGGATTTCATACATAGTGTCGAGCAATACACCTTCGAGAATCGAACGCAGACCACGGGCACCTGTTTTGCGTTCCAGGGCACGTTTGGCGACCGATTTCAGCGCGTCGGCCCGGAATTCCAGGTCTACGCCTTCCATCTCGAACAGCTTGGCATACTGCTTGGTCAGAGCATTTTTCGGCTCGGTGAGAATCTGCATTAACGCAGCCTCATCAAGCTCGTCCAGCGTGGCAAGCACCGGCAGACGACCGACGAATTCCGGGATCAGACCGAACTTGACCAGATCGTCAGGCTCGACTTCACGCAGGGATTCACCGACTTTCTTGCCTTCTTCCTTGCTGCGCACTTCCGCGTTGAAGCCAATGCCACCCTTGGTGGAGCGGTTTTGAATAACCTTTTCCAGACCAGAGAACGCACCACCGCAGATGAACAGGATGTTACGGGTGTCGACCTGAAGGAATTCCTGTTGCGGATGCTTGCGACCACCTTGAGGTGGAACGGAAGCGACCGTACCTTCGATCAACTTGAGCAGGGCCTGCTGCACGCCTTCACCGGAAACGTCCCGGGTGATAGACGGGTTGTCAGACTTGCGCGAGATTTTGTCGATCTCATCGATGTAGACGATACCCATTTGGGCTTTTTCGACATCGTAATCGCACTTCTGCAGCAGCTTCTGAATGATGTTCTCGACATCTTCACCGACATAACCCGCCTCGGTGAGGGTGGTTGCGTCAGCGATGGTGAACGGAACGTTCAGCAAGCGGGCCAGTGTTTCGGCAAGCAGGGTTTTACCCGAGCCTGTCGGGCCGATCAGCAAGATGTTGCTTTTGCCGAGTTCGACGTCGTCATTCTTTTTGTCACGCTGGTTCAAACGCTTGTAGTGGTTGTACACCGCTACGGCCAGAACCTTTTTCGCACGTTCCTGACCAATCACGTACTGATCAAGGATGCCGCTGATTTCTTTAGGCGAAGGCAATTTATGCGCGCTGCTTTCGGCCTGGGCTTCCTGCACCTCCTCGCGGATGATGTCATTGCACAGGTCGACGCACTCGTCGCAGATAAAGACCGAGGGGCCGGCAATCAATTTGCGTACTTCATGCTGGCTTTTGCCACAGAAGGAGCAATAGAGCAGCTTGCCGTTGTCCTCGCCGTTGCGGGTGTCAGTCATTCGTTCGATCCAAATCCGATAGGCTTGCAAACAAGATGAAGGCTATTGCGGGCTTTTTCAAGCCCGCTGGTGATCGGACCTGCCGACCCACCTTATTTTGAGCTGCTTATTTTAAGCGGGGCGCTGATTGATCACTTCATCGATCAACCCGTATTCACGCGCAGCTTCGGCACTCATGAAATTATCACGGTTGGTATCGCGCTCGATTTCTTCAAGAGTGCGCCCACTATGCTTGGCCATCAGCGTGTTGAGACGCTCACGAATGAAGAGGATTTCCTTGGCATGGATTTCGATATCCGAGGCCTGGCCCTGGAAACCGCCCAGTGGCTGGTGAATCATCACACGCGAGTTCGGCAGGCAATAACGCTTGCCCTGGGCACCAGCCGTCAGTAGGAACGCGCCCATGCTGCACGCTTGGCCAATACAGGTGGTCGACACGTTTGGCTTGATGAACTGCATGGTGTCATAGATCGACATGCCCGCTGTCACCGAACCGCCCGGCGAGTTGATATAGAGATGGATGTCCTTGTCCGGGTTTTCCGCTTCAAGGAACAGCAGTTGCGCACAGATCAGATTGGCCATGTAGTCCTCTACCGGACCAACCAGAAAGATCACTCGCTCCTTGAGGAGGCGCGAGTAGATGTCATAGGCGCGTTCGCCACGAGCAGATTGCTCGACAACCATCGGGACCAGGCCGCCTGCGGCCTGGATATCAGAGTTCTGCTGAATATACGAATTACGGAACATGCTCTGCAGTCACTCCCAAATAGTTATGTCTTGAATACGCATAAGCCAGCTCGAGAGCTGGCTTATGGTGTGTGCTTCTTACCGCAAAAACAATCAGTCGGCTTGTGGAGCTTCTACCGGCTTGACCGCTTCTTCGTAAGAGACCGATTTGTCGGTCACGCTAGCTTTCTGCAGAACAGTATCCACAACTTGCTCTTCCAGCACAACCGAACGAACTTCGTTCAGTTGCTGGTCGTTCTTGTAGTACCAGGACACAACTTGCTCAGGCTCCTGGTAAGCCGAAGCCATTTCCTGAATCATCTCGCGAACGCGGGCTTCGTCAGGCTTGAGGTCGAATTGCTTGACCACTTCAGCCACGATCAGACCCAGCACAACGCGGCGCTTGGCTTGCTCTTCGAACAGCTCGGCCGGCAATTGGTCAGGCTTGATGTTGCCGCCAAACTGCTGAACAGCCTGCACGCGCAGACGGTCAACTTCGTTGGACAGCAGAGCCTTTGGTACTTCGATCGGGTTGGTGGCCAGCAGACCGTCCATAACCTGATTCTTGACCTTGGATTTGATCGCCTGACGCAGTTCACGCTCCATGTTCTTGCGAACTTCGGTGCGGAAGCCTTCCAGACCGGTTTCCTTGATGCCGAATTGAGCGAAGAATTCTTCGGTCAGTTCTGGCAGTTTAGGCTCGGAAACGGTGTTCACGGTCACAGTGAACTCAGCGGCCTTGCCTGCCAGGTCGAGGTTCTGATAGTCCTCAGGGAAGGTCAGGTTCAGAACGCGCTCTTCGCCGGCTTTAGCGCCGACCAGACCGTCTTCGAAACCAGGAATCATGCGACCGGAACCCAGTACCAGCTGGGTGCCTTTGGCGGAACCGCCAGCGAACACTTCGCCGTCGACCTTGCCGACGAAATCGATGTTCAGTTGGTCTTCGTTCTGGGCAGCGCGATCGGCGACTTCGAAACGAGTGTTCTGCTTGCGCAGGATTTCCAGCATCTTGTCCAGATCGGCGTCCGCCACGTCAGCGCTCAGGCGCTCGACAGCGATGCCTTCGAAACCAGCAACGGTGAACTCAGGGAACACTTCGAAAATTGCGACGTATTCCAGATCCTTGCCTGCTTCCAGAGATTTAGGCTCGATTGAAGGCTGACCAGCCGGGTTAAGCTTCTGCTCAACCACAGCTTCGTAGAAAGAAGACTGGATCACATCGCCTACAGCTTCCTGGCGAGCGTCAGCACCGAAACGGCGCTTGATTTCGCTCATTGGCACTTTGCCTGGACGGAAGCCAGCAATCTTGGCCTTTTGGGCGGTCTGCTGCAGACGCTTGTTGACCTGGCTCTCGATGCGCTCAGCCGGCACGGTGACGCTCATGCGGCGCTCAAGAGCAGTAGTATTTTCAACAGAAACTTGCATGGATATTCCTCGTTGCACAGACGTTAGCCGGCCGTTTCCGACCCCAGAATCAAGGGCATGCATTCTAGTGGGTCAAACTCAAGAAGTCACCCTACTGAAAACGGGTAAAAAAGCAGCAGGCAATTTATAGGCGGGGACAAACGGTTGTGCCTCGCCCTGTTAGCAAATACAGCCAGTCATGCCAGGGCTCTGCACCCATCCTTCTATATATGGAAGGAATCGGCAATCCATCCCTGACAGCCGACCCCGCGCGGGGATCGGCGGGCAAATCGCGCATCATCGAGAAACATAAATACGATGAAACGACCTGCCCCCTGCGACCACAACCTGCAGCCGATCGACACTCAAACCACTTGAAACCACTGAAACAAAAAAGGCGCCAGACTGTTAAATCTGGCGCCTTTCGAAATATGGGGTGGACGATGGGGATCGAACCCACGACAACGGGAGTCACAATCCCGTGCTCTACCAACTGAGCTACGCCCACCATATTGCGTGACAAAGAAGCCAAACAACTTCTTTGTTGAGCCCCAATCAAGCCAACCGGCATGAGTGAAACTTTATTTGGTGCGGATGAAGAGACTCGAACTCTTACGCCTCGCGGCGCTGGAACCTAAATCCAGTGTGTCTACCAATTCCACCACATCCGCGGATTGAAGCTGTTAAAGCAAAGGCGCCAGACTGTTAATCTGGCGCCTTTCGAAATATGGGGTGGACGATGGGGATCGAACCCACGACAACGGGAGTCACAATCCCGTGCTCTACCAACTGAGCTACGCCCACCATATCGCGCTACTTGTGCCAAAGCTGCCTAATGGCGCACCCGGCAGGACTCGAACCTGCGACCATCCGCTTAGAAGGCGGATGCTCTATCCAGCTGAGCTACGGGCGCCTTGTTAATCTGTACCCTTGAAGGACTACAAACTAAGTGCTTTTCAGTCTTGCGGAAGCTTAACTCCGCTCGACCTTCTCAACCAGTGCTAGGCTGTGCCCGACAAGTGCGACGAATAGTATAGAGCCCCCCTGAGGTCGTCAAATCCTTTTTAAAAAAAATTCATTTAATTAAAGGAGTTAGGGGAATTTGCAGACCAAGCGCCTTTGCCCTCACCTCATGACATGCGAGAATGCGCTCTCTTTTTTTCCCCTCTCGATGGTTAATCACGCGCAATGACTGCACAACTAATCGACGGCAAATCGATCGCCGCCAGCCTGCGCCAGCAGATCGCCAAACGAGTTGCCGAGCGTCGCCAGCAAGGTCTGCGCACGCCTGGCCTCGCGGTGATCCTGGTCGGCAGCGATCCTGCCTCTCAGGTTTATGTCTCGCACAAGCGTAAAGACTGTGAAGAGGTCGGCTTCCTTTCCCAAGCCTATGACCTGCCTGCCGAAACCACTCAAGAAGCACTGGCTGATCTGATCGATCGCTTGAACGATGACCCGGCGATTGACGGCGTTCTGCTTCAACTGCCCTTACCTGAGCATCTGGACGCCTCCAAATTGCTGGAGCGCATCCGTCCTGACAAGGATGTCGACGGTTTCCACCCTTATAACGTCGGCCGTCTGGCCCAGCGTATTCCGCTGCTGCGTCCATGCACACCAAAAGGCATCATGACGCTGCTGGAAAGCACCGGCGCCGATCTATACGGGATGGACGCAGTCATTGTCGGGGCGTCCAACATTGTTGGCCGCCCGATGGCAATGGAATTGCTACTGGCCGGTTGCACCGTGACCGTTACCCACCGCTTCACCAAGGACCTGGCGGGCCATGTCGGTCGCGCCGACCTGGTGGTGGTTGCCGCCGGTAAACCTGGCCTGGTCAAAGGTGAGTGGATCAAGGAAGGCGCGATCGTGATCGACGTCGGCATCAATCGCCAGGAAGATGGCAAGCTGGTCGGTGACGTGATCTATGAAACCGCCCTGCCCCGTGCCGGCTGGATCACTCCGGTACCGGGTGGCGTTGGCCCGATGACCCGCGCCTGTCTGCTGGAAAACACGCTGTACGCGGCGGAAACACTGCACGGCTGAGCTCATGCTGGCTTGCAGCACCGCTTAAAGGAACCCCGCCAGTCGCGGGGTTCTTTTTGCCTGCAGAAAAAAGCTCGACCATCCGCCGGAAAAGCCCGTTTTTATCAGGCGCCCAGGCATTTCATCTGAACATCGAACAACCATCGACAGTTCTTCAGCCATACTCCTAAAATGCGACGCTTTTTAAAGAAACAGCCCGTTACAAAACGGTATATCCACCCTTTATGAGTCCGCCAGCGTGAAAATCCGTCTTTCAATCCTGAGCCTTTTTTTTGCATTTACAGGGACTTTCACCACGCCAACGATCAATGCTGCAGAAACCACTGCAGCACCTCGAGACACTTCACAGCTGAAGATCGCTTCCGGCAGTGTCTTGCTGATGGATATGCAAACCAACAAAGTGATCTACGCCAGCAACCCTGACGTCGTAGTGCCAATCGCATCCGTCAGCAAACTGATGACTGGCCTGGTGGTGGTAGAAGCCCGGCAGAACATGGACGAGTATCTTTCCGTTAACATCAGCGATACCCCGGAAATGAAAGGCGTGTTTTCCCGAGTCAAACTCAAAAGCGAATTGCCCCGCCGAGAGATGTTGCTGATTGCCCTGATGTCGTCGGAAAACCGTGCCGCTGCGAGCCTGGCCCATCACTATCCGGGCGGCTATGTCGCGTTCATTGCCGCTATGAACGCCAAAGCCAAAGCGCTGGGAATGACCAATACGCACTTTGTCGAACCGACGGGCCTCTCGCCTCGCAATGTGTCCACCGCCCGCGATCTGAGCAAACTGCTGATCGCTGCACACAAACACCCGCTATTGACTCAATTGAGCACCACCAAGGAAAAAACCGTCAGGTTCCGTAAACCCAACTACAGCCTGGGTTTTCGCAACACCGACCATTTGGTCAACAAGCCAAACTGGGACATCAGACTGACCAAAACCGGCTTTACCAACGCGGCCGGTCACTGCCTGGTGCTGGTGACCCACATGAGCGATCGGCCGATGGCACTGGTGATTCTCGATGCCTTCGGCAAGTACACCCACTTTGCCGATGCCAGCCGGATTCGCAGCTGGGTCGAAACCGGCAAGAGCGCCAGCGTGCCGTCCGTAGCCCTGCAATACAAATCCGACAAAAATCTCAAGCATCGCCAAAGCGGTATGGTTGAAGCATCGAAATAAACTCGAAGTCTCTCCAATCGCCCAAATAGAAGCCCCGAATATTCGGGGCTTTTACTTATCCGATGTTAATCATTGGGCAATGGCATCTGATCGTCATCCGGAATGCCATCTCCCGCGCTCGGATCTTTCCAACCTTGCGGATGCTTTGTGGGTACCACGTTCGGCCTGGCCAACGGGTCCCGCAACGGACTGTCCGGGTCCATCACTGGATCCAGATCCGCCTCGGGAGTTGTTGGGACACTGTCTGGAGGATCTGGACGTTTGTCGTCGAAGCTCGAATCGGTAGACATATGCACCTCTGACTAGGACTTGGGTTTCAGATTGCCCAGTGGATCGTAAGGCTTCGCGGGAGCCTTCTTGCCCGCCTCACCCGGCTTTATATCCTTGGGCGCCTTGGCAGGACCGATGGGATCGACCTGAGGATCGGCGAGGTCCGGAGAATCGGGGTCGAAGCCCAACTCATTATCAGATGAATGCTCGGATGAGTGCGGGCCGACGGGGGTATTGGAATGAGCCATGGACGCCTCCTGGTCACGACCCGGCAAAGTAATCCGGGCCCTTTACATGAGAGACCAATAACCCTGAGTGGTGCCCTGCAAGATGACGAACGGAACTACTGCGCGTTCAACGCTTTTTTCGCCCGGGCTGCCGCCTGTTCCTGACCTGACTGGGCAAGCTCGCTCGCCGCCTTCAGCCAGCGCTGCTGATCGACATTGGCCGGAATCTGGTCTGGCTTCTGGATTAATACGGCCCAGCCACCGGCATTCTCGAACGCCGATTCAAAGGCGCTGAACCCCATCAGCAACCGACGATCCATCCCGGCGCGCAGCAACACAGTCTGCTTCTGACGGTTGTAACCGGCGAGAATGGCGTATCGCGGCTCCGCCCAAAACGCCGAGCCTTCAGTGAAGCGCACCATCACCGGGTAACCGGCCGCAACCTGGGCCAGCAGCGCCGGCAAATCGCTGTCGAGGGGATAGACCACCATCCCGTATTCACGGGCGAGGTTCTGCATGTTCTGCTGCAACCGATCTTCAGCACCCGGCAAACGCAGGGGTTTGTCGAGCAACCCCGGGGTTATCACGATGCCCTGCCCGGACAGCAGGCTGGCCAGCACTTGGGGCCCGCTTTGGTAACTTTGCCCACGGTAGAATGTACCGCTGAGTTCAACCCGCTCCGGCAGACGCTTGATCTCAGGCGCCACGCTCCCCGCACAACCCGCCAGGCCGGCAACGCAGCCAACGATCAGCACCAAAGATCGAATTCGAGAAAATACCCGCACCATCATCACTCTCATGTTCAGACGCCGGGTATCGGCTCCCGGCTTGGCCGTCGATCATAGGATGCCGCGCGTCAGCGGTATAGCCTTAACCGGCAGTAGATTGCATTCGATAGAGCGAACGGGTTGGTGCCGGGTGACCTTTGGTCAATAGCCTGAAATACAGCAGGGACTAGACTGTCAGTTGCAAAGCGTGTGCGAGTGCCCGATGCAGGGCAAAGAGGAGGCACTGATGAGCCTGACAATGACCATTGTACTGTTGATTTTCGGCTGGCTAGCCGTGGCCGCCGCCATGCTGTGGGGCGTTTTGCGCATTACCCGCCGGCATCATCACCACCCGGTTCAATCGGCGCCTGTGGCAAAAACCGATCAGCCGGCTGCCCGCCCCGCCACCGCGCACTGATCGGCGCTTTTCGGTCGTCCAGACAAAAAACGGCCGCCTGGACTCTTTCGAGTTCAGGCGGCCGTTTCATCTAACGAGCTTAAGCTTCAGCAGCGATGCGCTTCTGCCTGGCCCGACGCGACAGCATGTTCAAACCTTCGATCGTGGCCGAGAACGCCATGGCCGCGTAGACGTAGCCCTTCGGTACGTGGGCGCCAAAACCTTCGGCGATCAGCGTCATGCCGATCATGATCAGGAAGCCCAGCGCCAGCATTACCACCGTCGGGTTGTCATTGATGAACTTGGCCAGAGGGTCAGCGGCCAGCAACATCACCAGTACCGACACCACCACCGCGATGATCATGATCGGCAGATGCTCGGTCATGCCGACGGCGGTAATGATGCTGTCGATGGAGAACACCATGTCCAGCATCAGGATCTGACCGATCGCAGCAGCAAAACCCAAGGTCACGGTCGAGGTAGCCGAGGTCGGATCATCCGGCGCCGGGTCCATGCTGTGATGGATCTCGGTGGTCGCCTTCCACAACAGGAACAGGCCGCCGGCAATCAGGATCATGTCCTTCCAAGAGAACGCATGGCCGAGAATATCGATCACCGGCTCAGTCAGCTGGACGATGAACGCAATGGTGCTCAACAGCGCCAGGCGCAGGATCAATGCCATGCCGATACCGATGCGCCGCGCTTTCTGGCGATGCTGTTCGGGCAGCTTGTTGGTGAGGATCGAGATAAAGATCAGGTTATCGATGCCGAGCACGATTTCCATCACCACCAGCGTGGCCAGGGCGACCCAGGCAGTGGGGCTTGCAGCAAGTTCTAAAAGGTATTCCATGGGTCAGTCCTGACTCGTTTGAACGGTTTAGATTTCCTGGGACGAAGAGTCGGTTTTGTCCGTCCCTTTGGCCGATTGTTCTTTCTTGCTGATCAAACCGCCCGTGGCATCGCTGAGCGCTTGCTCTGCCGCTTTGTGGGTATCGTCAATCGCCTGTTTGGCGGTTTCGGCAGCCTTGCCCATCAACTGCTGAGCGCTTTTCTCGGCCTGGTCGCAACCGGCCAGCACCAGTAAAGAGGTGATCAGCAGTGCCGTGGTTTTTAGCTTCATGATGCTTCCCTCGATAGAACAGACAGAACCGAAAAGGCGATCCGTCGATGGCGAAGCATTCTAAGGAAGCAAACACTTCAGGAAAATTCGTATTTTTAGCGTATATACTTCGGTTTTAACGAATACAGATAGTGTATGGCGTAGACCTGTAGGAGCTGTCGAGTGAAACGAGGCTGCGATCTTTTGTTTTTAACAAGCAAGATCAAAAGATCGCAGCCTCGTTTCACTCGGCAGCTCCTACGACAGCTCCTACAGATGATGTGAACCAGGGGATTTCACCAACATGTTGAATTACCGGCAGCTGCATTACTTCTGGGTGGTGGCCAAGACCGGCAGCATTGTGCGCGCCTGCGAGCAATTGAACCTGACGCCACAGACCATCAGCGGGCAGATTTCCCTGCTCGAGCAAACCTATGGCATCGAGTTGTTTCGCCGGGTCGGCCGACAGCTGGAGCTCACCGAAGCCGGACGTCAGACGCTCCCTTACGCCGAACAGATGTTCCAACTCGGTGGCGAACTGGAGTTGATGCTGCGGGCGCAGCCCAATGAGCAACAGATTCTTTTCCGGGTAGGCGTCGCCGATGTGGTGCCCAAATCCATCGTTTATCGCCTGATCGCACCGACCATGGAGTTGAACGAGCCCCTACGTATCACCTGTCGCGAAGACAAACTGGAACGTTTGCTTGCCGACCTGGCGATTCAACGCCTTGACCTGGTGATCTCTGACAGCCCGATGCCCTCGAATCTGGACATCAAGGGCTACAGCCAGAAGCTTGGTGAATGCGGTATCAGCTTTTTCGCCACCACAGAATTGGCGGCGCGATATGGCCAGCAATTCCCCCGCAGCTTGCACGGCGCCCCACTGTTGATTCCCGGGCCGGAAACCGTGGTACGCAGTCGCTTGCAACGCTGGTTTGCCGAACAGCAGATCCAGCCGCGGATCGTTGGCGAATTCGACGACAGCGCCCTGATGCAGGCCTTCGGCCAATCCGGCAGCGGAATATTCATCGGCCCGAGCGTGATTGCCGACGAAGTGAAACGCCAATGCGACGTGGAGTTGATCGGCCAGACCGACGCGGTGCGCGAGTCGTTCTACGCCATCTCAGTGGAACGCAAGGTCAAGCACCCCGGCATTGTCGCCATTACCGAAGGTGCCCGACGCGCGTTGTTTGTCGAGATGTGAGGCCTCAGGCGCAGATTTCCCGAGGCTTGAAGGTCATCAGCGCCATCGCCAACAGGATCGAGACCAGAATAAAACCAGCCGCCGCGAAACCCAGGCCGCCCAGGCCCACACTGTCGATCACTCGCCCACCGACCATAGCGCCCAGACCGATCCCGAGGTTGGCACCGGCGATATTCAGCGATGCCGCAAAAGCCGGAGCTTCAGGCGCAGCCTTCATCAGGCGCACGTGGCTGACCAGGAACAGCGCGGCCTGAGTCACGCCCCAAATTCCCATCGCTGCCGCCAGACCAAGGGGTGAATGAATGTTTGGCACCAAGGCCACCATGCCGGCGATCATGAACGCACAAAATGTCACAGAAGCGATCAGCGGATGCCGATCCACCGCACGGCCGCCCAGCGAGTTGCCGATCAAGCCGACCGCGCCAAAGCCCATCAGGCACCAGCCGACCACCGTGCCGTTGAAACCGGCGAGCCGCTCAAGAATGTCCGCCAGGTAGGTGTACGCGGTGAACATGCCACTGAACACCAGGATCGATAGCAGCACATGCCCCAACATCAACGGGCTGCGCAGGATTTTGAACTGCGAGCGAAAACTCACCTGATGCTGGTGCAGGTTGGTTTTCGGCAGGTAGATAAACAGCAGTAACGCCTTGGCAAACGCGATCACCGCCAGAATGCCGAAAGCACTGCGCCAGCCGAACGCATCGGAAATCAGCGTACCCACCGGAATACCGAACACCGTGGCGCAGACGATACCGAAACCGATCTTGGCGATGGCCCGTCCGGCGTAGTCCGGCCCGACGATGTCCACTGCAGTTTCACTGGCCAATGCCCAGAACACCGGCAATCCCAGCGCCGGAATCAACCGGGCAATGGCCATCACTCCGATATTCGGCGCCAGTGCCGCCAGTGTGTTGGCCAGGCCGAACATGATCAGCACGCTGATAAACAGTTTGCGCCGTTCAAACCTTGCAAAGTACGCAGTCAGGAACGGCCCGAAAGCGGCCACGGTAAAGGCGAACAGGGTCACCAGCAAGCCCGCTTGAGGGATGCTGACGTCTAGATCACGGGCGATTGCCGGTAATAGGCCGACAATGATGAATTCTGTGGTCAGCACCGTAAAACCGGCGGCGGACAACAGAAGAATGGGCAACAGCATGCAGAACTCCAGAAAAACGACGACACCAGCGACAGCCCGAAGGCTCACTGGCAGAACTTGAAAATGAGGATGGCGAAGCTTAACAGAGTGTTTGCGGACGAGGTTGCACGAACCTGCAAATCGCGTTGAGCCATCGGGCGGCAGATCGTCACAGGTCTGAAGGATCACGGCTACGCTGTGATAAAGTCCGCGGCCCGCGGTACTTATACTTTGCTCATCGGCCTTTAGGCATTGATGTAGCGACCCTTCGGTTCCCTCCATGTGGCCTGCCCGGCTTTTTGCTGCATGAGCAGAACCCTGCCCCCTAATAAAATCAGAGATGCCGTTATGACCGCTTCATCCCCTTCTCTCTTGCAACGCCTGAAACGCAGCAGCCTGGTCACGCAAATCATCATCGGCCTGATCGCCGGGATTGCCTTGGCGTTGTTCGCGCCTGAGCTGGCCAAGTCCACCGCCTTCATTGGCAAAGTGTTCGTGTCAGCGCTCAAGGCTGTCGCGCCTATTCTGGTATTCGTATTGGTCATGGCGTCGATTGCCAACCATAAACACGGCCAGGAAACGCACATCCGGCCGATTTTGTTTCTGTATTTGCTGGGCACCTTCGCAGCAGCCGTCGTGGCAGTGGTCGCCAGTACGCTGTTTCCCTCGAGCCTGGTGCTGGCTACCCAAGATGTTGCAGTGAGCGCACCGGGCGGCATCAGCGAAGTGCTGCAAAGCCTGTTGCTCAGCGTGGTCGACAACCCGGTCAGCGCGCTGATGAACGCCAACTTCATCGGCATTCTGGCTTGGGCAATCGGCATGGGTGTTGCGATTCGCCATGCCGGTGCAACTACCCGTGAGGTGCTGGGCGATCTGTCCAATGGCGTGACAGTTATCGTACGAGTGGTGATTCGCTTTGCGCCGCTGGGGATCTTCGGCCTGGTGGCCTCGACCCTCGCCACCTCCGGTTTCGGCGCCTTGATCGGTTACATGCACCTGCTGGCCGTGTTGCTGGGCTGCATGCTGTTCGTGGCGCTGGTGATGAACCCGGCCATTGTGTTCTGGAAGCTGCGTCGCAACCCGTATCCGCTGGTATTCACCTGCCTGCGCGAGAGCGGCATCACTGCGTTTTTCACTCGCAGTTCGGCGGCGAACATTCCGGTCAACCTGGAGCTGAGCAAGCGTCTGGGCCTGCACGAAGATACCTATTCGGTGTCGATCCCGCTCGGCGCCACCATCAACATGGCCGGCGCCGCGATCACCATCACCGTGTTGACCCTGGCCGCCGTGCACACTTTGGGCATCGCCGTGGATATTCCGACGGCCATCCTGCTCAGCATCGTTGCGGCAATCTGTGCCTGTGGCGCCTCGGGCGTGGCCGGCGGTTCGCTGTTGCTGATTCCACTGGCGTGCAGCCTGTTCGGCATCCCGAGCGAAATCGCCATGCAAGTGGTTGCGGTCGGCTTCATCATCGGTGTGTTGCAGGACTCGGCGGAAACCGCGCTGAACTCCTCCACCGACGTACTGTTCACCGCGGCGGCGTGCCAGAGTGAGGAACAGAAGACCCAGAAAGCCCGGGAAGCGCAGCGCTTGGCATAACAACGCACCTGTGGGAGCCAGGCTTGCCGCGGAACCTGTGGGAGCGGGCTTGCTCGCGAAGACGAAGTGTCAGTCGACATCATCGTTGCCTGATACACCGCCTTCGCGAGCAAGCCCGCTCCCACATTTTGCCGGCAGCCTGGCTCCCACAGAAGGCAAAATGAAAAAGCCCGCCAAGGCTTACACCTTGGCGGGCTTTTTTATATCCGGGCGGTTTAGAACGCGCCCATGTAATCGCGCTTGCCCACTTCCACGCCATTGTGACGCAGCAGTGCGTAAGCGGTGGTGACGTGGAAGAAAAACTGCGGCAAACCGTAGCTCAGCAAGTAAGCCTGGCCAGTGAAGCGCTTCTCTTTAGGCGTGCCTGGACGGGTAACGATCTCGATGCCTTCCTTGCCGTTGATCTGCTCGGGTTTGATCTCGCCGATGAAGGCCAGGACCTTGGCGATCAACGCTTGCAGTTCGGCGAAGGTGGTTTCGGTGTCGTCATATTTCGGCAGTTCGATTTCAGCCAGACGGGCCGAAACGCCTTTGGCGAAATCAACGGCGATCTGCACCTGACGCACCAACGGGAACATGTCCGGGTACAGACGGGCTTGCAGGAACGCGTTTGGATCAATGTTTTTCGCGGTAGCGTGGGCTTCGGCCTTGCTCAGGTTGTTGCTCAGGGCATTGAGCATTTGCTGGAAAACCGGAACGGAAGCGGCGTACAGGGAAATAGTCATGATGGTCTCGTGTGGTGACAGGAGTTAAAACGTGGAGCGATTATAGCCATGCCGACGCGCCCTGCGGCTTGTCTTTTATCCAGCAAGGATTAGGCTAGGCGGCTTCGACTGCATGCTTCGACTGCATAGGGAAAAGCGCGATGAGCACTGAGCAAGAAACGACCCTCGACGAACCGCGACTCAACAGCACGGAAATTCGCATTCTGGGCTCGTTGATCGAGAAACAGGCCACCAGCCCGGAAACCTATCCGCTGACACTTAATGCGCTGGTGATTGCCTGCAACCAGAAAACCAGCCGCGAACCGGTGATGAACCTGAGCCAAGGCCAGGTCGGCCAGAGCTTGCGCGCCCTGGAGGGTCGCGGCTTTACCCGACTGGTGATGGGCAGCCGTGCCGACCGCTGGGAGCATCGGGTCGACAAGGCGCTGGAACTGGTGCCGGCGCAGGTGATCCTGATGGGGCTGTTGTTCCTGCGTGGCCCGCAGACGGTCAACGAACTGCTGACCCGCAGTGGCCGCATGCACGACTTCGAAGATGCCGAGCAGGTGGTACATCAACTTGAGCGTCTGATCGCCAGGGGCCTGGCGCTGTTGATCCCGCGCCAGGCCGGCCAGCGCGAAGACCGTTACATGCATGCGCTGGGTGATCCGGCGGATATCGAAGCAATCCTGGCTGCCCGGCAGAACCCGGCGGAACGTGGCACCAGTAGCGGTGTGTCGGTTGAGCGAATCGAAGAGCTTGAAGCACGGATTGCGGCGCTGGAAGAGCGCTTGGCACGCCTCGAATAGACCTTGTTCCCGATGCACCGAAGGGTGCTCTGTGGCGAGGGAGCTTGCTCCCGCCGGGTCGCGAAGCGGCCCCAAAAACAGTAACGCATTACAGCTGGCACACCGGGTTTGCCGGGATTGCGACTGCTGCGCAGCCGAACGGGAGCAAGCTCCCTCGCCACAGGGTCGGCGTTCACTCTAAGTTGCTACTCGCCGTCCCAATAATCCACGCCATCGGCCTGCCTGGCGACGGCGACGAAGCCCGAAGCATTGCCCTGGGCATCGACTTTGAAGTCGTCCATCACCACGTATTTGCCGGAATCCGGGTATTCGCGGGATGCATGAAAACCTCAGTCACCGGTGGCTGGAAAGCAAGTCTTCGCTTGCTGGCGAGCAGTATAGGCGGGGATTCGCGGGTAAATGACCGGGGCAGACTGAAGACCGAGTCGCGGCAATCGCGGGCAAGCCCGCTCCCACAAGGACAGCGCTGGACCTGTGGGAGCGGGCTTGCCCGCGATGGTGCCAGTACAGTCAACTGTCAGCTGCGGGCAAACGCCACAGCTTTCTGGAATTGCTCATCGGTCGGCCGCACTCCGGTGTACAACACGAACTGTTCCAGTGCCTGGATCGCAATCACTTCCAGACCAGTGATCACCCGCTTGCTTTCGGCACGAGCGCGCACGATCAGTGGTGTTTCCGAGGGGATCGCCACCACATCGAAGACAGTTTCCGCCGCAGCGATAGCGTCAGGCTCAAACGCCAGTTGATCCGCTTCCGGCCCGCCAGTCATGCCTATGGGCGTGACGTTGATCAGCATCTGCGGGCGTTGAGCGCCCAACTCCGCCTGCCAGTGATAACCCAACGATTCAGCCAAAGCACGTCCGGCGCGCTCGTTCCGGGCCACAATCAGGCCATTTTTGTAGCCGCCATCACGCAAGGCACTGGCCACAGCCTTGGCCATGCCGCCGCTGCCACGCAGAGCAAAAGTCGATTCCTTGGGCACCTGATGGGTTTCAAGCAATTGGGCAATGGCGATGTAATCGGTGTTGTAGGCCTTGAGATGACCGTTGGTGTTGACGATAGTGTTGATCGATTGGATAGCCTCAGCCGATGCGTCCAGCTCATCGACCAACGCAATACAAGCTTCCTTGAACGGCATCGATACCCCGCACCCCCGGATGCCCAAGGCGCGAATGCCGCCCACGGCGCCCGGCAAGTCCTGGCTGCTGAAAGCCTTGTAGTAGAAATTCAGACCCAGTTGTTCGTACAGATGGTTGTGAAACCGCAGGCCGAAGTTGCCGGGGCGCCCCGAGAGCGACATGCACAGTTGAGTGTCTCTGTTGGGGTTCATCTGCATTGCAATCTCCTTCAATAACACTTTCAGATGGACGGGATTAGCCATTCCATCGGGTCTGATCAATCATAAAAGCCTGTCCACGGGAGGCACACAGGAGCGTAAAGAAGCCGGTACAGACCTTACACAAAATTTACCCAATGGCTGTGCTGATTTTCAGAAAAAAGCTGTCTTAGAAGTATCCCCGCGACAACTTGGGTCTATTGCAGACGCGAGCGCCGGGTCGAAGAACCGAGGAACTATCATGATCCGTAAAATCCCCACAGTAGCCTTGCTGATCGGTGCTCTCGCTATCGCAGGGCAGGCAGAAGCAGGTGGTCGTGGTCATGGCGGCTGGGAAGGTCCGGCTGTGTTTGGTGCGATCGTCGGCTCGGCAATCATTGGCTCAGCAATAATCAGCCGCGACCGTCCAGTGTATGTGGAGCAACCGGTCTACGTTCAGCCACAACCGGTGTACATACAGCCACCGCCTGTTTATTACCAACCGGCGCCGGTCTATGTTCAACAACCGATCTACTACCGACCGGCACCGATCTATTACGGTCCGCCACGCGGGTATGGTCCACCACGCGGCTATTACGGCCCTCCCCATGGTTATTATCGTGGCGACCGCTGGTAACACGCTCATCAGGCCCCGCTTTAGAAGCGGGGCCTTTTTTATGACCACTGGCTGGACGCAGTCTGAATAAATCTCGCCAAGGTCGCTGTCGGGACAGTACCGGCAGGTAAAGTTGGTCATATTTATGTCATGTCCGATCCGCAATCTTGGATCTGTCCGTAAACAACAGGTTGATAAAAACAAGGACGACCTTCATGCCCACACAAAATCCGCATCGCATTGTCGGCTTGTGCACTTCCGGCAAGGTGTACAACGCACTGACCGAACTCAAACACCTGGAAGGCCATCGCAGCGCAAAGTTTCTTTCGTTGCTGGCAGAAAAGCTGGTGCGCAAAGGACTGCTCAATGAGCAGGAGGTCGTGCACATGCTCGATCAAGTAGTGGATTGAACGCAGGACTCATCGGCGTCAATGACGACTATCGAAAGCGTTGATTGTCCGTTCAAGCGTCCGATCCGTAAGGTAGCTCCATCGATTAATGGAGGTACTTATGACTCAAGTCCAGATCATGTCTGTTATCGGCAGCGCCGTTCCCGCACCGCTCAGAGCGCGGGGGTTACTCGCTTGTTGGTATCTGATGCAAGACGGCGAACCTATCAGCGGTCCACTCACCTCGCTACCCGCCGCCAAAGCCTTGTCGCAACGTATCGGCTCGGGCCAGCTCAGCGCTTATGGCAGCTGAATCTTGGGCTTGGAATCGATGAAAATCGCCCAGCTCGACACGAACAATGCCGCGATCAAGGGCCCAATGACAAAACCGTTCAGGCCAAAAAGCGCCAGGCCGCCCAGCGTCGAGATAAGGATCAGGTAGTCCGGCATTTTGGTGTCCTTGCCCACCAGGATCGGTCGCAGGACGTTGTCCACCAGGCCGATCACGAACACGCCGAACAACGTCAGCACCGTGGCCTGCCACATCGCGCCACTGAACAGGAAATACGCTGCCACCGGTATCCAGACGATCCCCGCGCCCACCGCTGGCAAAAGCGACAGAAACGCCATCAACACCGCCCAGAGCAGCACGCTCGGGATGTCCAGAAACCAGAAAATAAAACCACCCAATGCCCCTTGCGTGATCGCCACCACCACGTTGCCCTTCACCGTGGCTCGTACCACACGATTGAACTTGAGTTGCAAACGGCGCTTCTGGGTATCTTCCAGCGGTATCGCCGCGCGTACTTTGCGCGCCAGTTCGGACCCGTCCCGCAGGAAGAAAAACAGCAGATAGAGCATGACAAAGAAACCCACCACGAACTCGAATGTGCCCTGACCAAAACTGAACGCCTTGGTCGCGACAAACTGGCTGCCTTGCATCGTGCTCTTGATGATTTTTTCCCGTAGCCCGCTCAACTCGCCCATGCCGAAACGATCGAGCAAGTACTGAAAATACGGCGGCAGGCTTTGCTTGAACTGCGATACATACCCGGCAATGTCCAGTTCGCCGCTTTCGATTCTGTTGTAGAGCGCCGCGCCCTCCTGCACCAGCAAGGTACTGATGGTGATCACCGGCAAGATCGCGATCAGTACACAGAGAATCAACGTGCACAGGGCCGTGAGATTGTGGGGCAAGCCGAACTTGCGTTGCAATTGGTGCTGCAACGGCGCAAACAGAATACCGAGGATGACCGCCCAGAACACCGCACCGTAAAACGGCAGCAGAATCCAGATGAAGGCGATGCTCACCAGCGTCAGCAAGACCATCAGCGAGGTGTTTTGCAGCTTCGTTTCGTTCATGTCCGATCCATGTCAGTGCGCAGGGGCGCCGTTTGCGCGTCCTGGTATTTAGTCCGCCACGGCTCGCACGAGTGCCATCCGTTTATTCATCAAGCATAGATCCAGATCAATAAACCCCACGGACAAGCCATTTACCCTTGTCCGCTTTTGCGATCGACACTGCCATGACCTGTGCCATGACGCTCACGCCCCCGGAACTGCTCGCCCCTGCCGGCACCCTGAAAAACATGCGTTATGCCTTCGCCTACGGCGCCGATGCGGTGTATGCCGGCCAGCCGCGCTACAGCCTGCGGGTGCGCAACAACGAATTCGACCATGCCAACCTCGCGCTCGGCATTACCGAAGCCCAGGCCCAGGGCAAACGTTTCTATGTGGTGGTGAACATCGCCCCGCATAACGCCAAGCTCAAAACGTTCTTGAAAGACCTGGAACCGGTAATCGCCATGGCCCCGGACGCGCTGATCATGTCCGACCCCGGTTTGATCATGCTGGTACGTCGGCACTTCCCGCAGATGCCGATCCACTTGTCAGTACAGGCCAACACGGTGAACTGGGCCAGCGTCGAGTTCTGGCAGCAACAGGGCTTGAGCCGGATCATTTTGTCACGCGAACTGTCGCTGGAAGAAATCGCCGAAATCCGTCAGCACGTCCCAGCGATGGAACTGGAAGTGTTCGTTCATGGCGCGTTGTGCATGGCCTATTCCGGGCGCTGTCTGTTGTCGGGCTATATGAACAAGCGCGACGCCAATCAGGGCAGTTGCACCAACGCCTGCCGCTGGAAATACTCGGCGACACCGGCCAGCGAAAATCAGCTCGGCGAAATCGTTCAGCAGTTCCGCCCCGAACCGACCTTGGGCATCGGCGCGCCGACCGATCAGGTGTTCCTGCTGCAAGAAGCCAATCGCCCTGACGACCTGATGCCGGCATTCGAGGACGAACACGGCACCTACATCATGAACGCCAAAGACCTGCGCGCTGTGCAGCATGTCGAGCGCCTGACGCAGATGGGCGTGCATTCATTGAAGATCGAAGGCCGGACCAAATCGCACTTCTATTGCGCGCGCACCACCCAAGTGTATCGCCGCGCAATCGATGATGCGGTGGCGGGCCGAGCGTTTGATCGCAGCTTGATGACCGATCTGGAATCCCTGGCCCAACGTGGTTATACCGAAGGTTTTCTGCGTCGACACGTGCATGACGAATACCAGAATTACCAGAACGGCAGCTCGGTTTCAGAGCGCCAGCAATTCGTGGGCGAGCTCACCGGCGAACGTCGGGATCGGCTGGCGGAAGTGCGGGTAAAGAATCGTTTTGGCCTGGGCGATCACATGGAACTGATGACGCCCAAGGGCAATTTCCACTTCGACTTGCATCAGTTGCAGAACGTCAAAGGCGAAGCGGTTGAAGTGGCGCCGGGGGATGGCCACACAGTGTATTTGCCGATACCGGACGCGGTGGATTTGCGCTTTGGGTTGTTGATGCGCGATGTCAGCATGAGCCAGGAAGCCTGAGCGACAAGCCCCCCGTGCAGGAACACAATGCTGTTCACTTAAGAGTCTTGAGTCAGTGAGTAACCTGTGGCGAGGGAGCTTGCTCCCGCTTGAGTGCGTAGCACTCACAAAAATCGGTGATCAGATTTTTGGGGCCGCTACGCAGCCCAACGCGAGCAAGCTCGCTCGCCACAAACGTTGGCATGACAGAGAGTCGCGCTTAAGTGAACAGCGTTGCCCTGTAGGAGCGAGGCTTGCCCGCAAAAGCGATGGAATGACTTACGAATACCGCAACGCAGTAGCCGGCTCCACTTTCGCCGCCCGCCACGCCGGATATACCGTCGCCAAAAAGCTCATGATGAAACCGGCGGAACAGATCAACAACACATCCGCACCCTGCAGCTCCGATGGCAAGTTACTGACAAAGTACACATCGGAACTGAAGATGTGTTGCCCGCTGACCCGCTCCATCCAGCCCACCAGTTCACTGACGTTCAGCGCTGCAATCACGCCCAGCACGCCGCCAATCAAAGTACCGACGACCCCGATCACTGTGCCCTGCACCATGAAGATCGCCATGATCTGCCGAGGTGTCGCGCCGATGGTGCGCAGGATTGCGATGTCCGCGCCCTTGTCGTTCACCACCATGATCAGGGTCGCAATGATGTTGAACGCTGCCACTGCGACGATCATCAGCAACAGCAGGCCGATCATGGTTTTTTCCATCTTCATCGCGCTGAACAGACTGCCCTGGGTGTGGGTCCAGTCGTCAGCCCTGTAGGCAGCGCCCAGGCCGGTCGCGATGTCGCTCGACACTTGCGGCGCGGCGTACAGGTCCTTCACCGCCAGGCGCACGCTCTGCACCTGATTCGGTTGCCAGTGTTGCATCTGCGCGGCATCAGCGAGGTGGATCAGCGCCATGGAGCCGTCCAGCTCGGCGCCAACCTTGAACACGCCGACCACGTTCAGTCGCTGCATGCGCGGAGTGATGCCACCCGGTGCGGTGCTGATTTCCGGCACGATCAGGGTGATCCTGTCGCCGACGTTCAAGCGAAAGCGTCTTGCGGTGATCTCACCGATCACCACGCCAAACTCGCCGGGCTTCAAGGCGTCGAGACGCCCCTGAACGATGTGCTTGGCAACGATCGACACTTTGCCTTCCAGCGCCGGGTCGACACCGCTGACCTGGATCGGCTGCATCGTGCCCTTGTAGGACAGCATGCCTTCCATCTCGGTGAACGGCACCGCCGCCGTCACTTCAGGATTCTTCATCGCCGCGGCGGCCACCGGCTGCCAATCGTCGATAGGGTTCACGCCGACGATGGTCGCATGGGGCACCATGCCGAGGATGCGCGAGCTCATTTCGCGCTGGAAGCCATTCATTACCGACAACACCACGATCATCGCCAGCACGCCCAGGGCGAGGCCGATCATCGAGGTCATCGAGATGAAGGAAACAAAGCGATTGCGGCGCTTGGCGCGGGTATAGCGCGCGCCGATAAAGATCGATAACGGTCTGAACATTCGCTGGGCACCGTATAAAAATAAAAGACCCGACGTACTGTTCAGTACGTCGGGTTTCGGTCAATCAGATGGGCGTCAGGTAACCTTCCTGCAAATGCAGGACGCGATCCATCTGGCGAGCCAGGTTCATGTCATGGGTCACCACCAGGAACGCGGTGCGCATCGAGGTGCTGAGTTCCAGCATCAAATCCTGAATGCCCTGGGCGGTGTGGGAGTCGAGGTTGCCGGTCGGCTCGTCGAGCATCACCAGGCCTGGCTTGTTCACCAGGGCGCGGGCGATGGCCACACGCTGGCGTTCGCCACCGGACAATTCCGCCGGTTTGTGCTCCAGACGATGGCCCAGCCCTACCCGCTCCAGCAACGCCGTCGCACGCTGACGCGCTTCGGGGATCGCGGTTTTACCGATCAGCAGCGGCATGCAGACGTTTTCCAGCGCGGTGAACTCAGGCAGCAAGTGGTGGAACTGGTAAACGAAACCCAGCGACCGGTTGCGCAGCAGGCCACGGGCCTTTTCGTTCAGTGCCGAGAGCTCTTCACCGGCCAGCCAGACGCTGCCCTTGGTCGGCGTATCAAGACCGCCCAGCAGGTTGAGCAAGGTACTTTTGCCCGAACCCGAGGTACCGACGATCGCCACGCGCTCACCGGGATGCAATTCCAGTTGCAGACCCGCCAGAACCTCTACCGATTCCGGGCCTTCCACGTAGGATTTGCCCAGGTTGCGGCAGCTCAAGATTGCTTTATCACTCATGCCCGACTCACTCATAACGTAGCGCCTCCGCAGGCTGGGTGCGCGCGGCACGCCAGGCTGGATACAGGGTGGCGAGGAAACTCAGAACCAACGCGGCGGCGCAGACCATCAACACGTCCTGGCTTTGCACTTGCGACGGGAGGTAATCGATAAAATACACGTCGGCGTTCAAGAATTTGTGGCCGATCAGCCCTTCCAGGGCCGAGATCGCGGCGCTGACGTTGAGCGCGGCGAAGATCCCGACCACCGCACCGATCAGCGTACCGACCACGCCAATGACCGTGCCCTGGACCATGAAGATCGCCATGATCTGCCCCGGCGTGGAACCGAGGGTGCGCAAAATCGCGATGTCGCCTTTCTTGTCATTCACCACCATCACCAGCGTGGAGATGATGTTGAACGCCGCAACAGCAACGATCAGCAGCAACAGCAGGCCGATCATGGCTTTTTCCATGCGGATCGCTTGATACAGATTGCCGTGGGTGCGGGTCCAGTCTCGGGCGTAATACCGGTCTTCGCCGAGTTGCTGAGCGATGGTCCACGCCACGCGTGGTGCCTGGAACAAGTCATCGAACTTCAAGCGAATGCCCTGGACCTGATCCGGCTTCCAGCGGTGCAGCTTCGCCAGATCCTGCAGGTTGGTGATGCCCAGATAGCCGTCGATCTCGCCGGCGCCGACATGAAAGATGCCGACCACGGTAAAGCGCTTCATGCGCGGGAACATCCCCGCCGGGGTCACGGTGACTTCCGGCGCGACAAATGTCAGTTTGTCGCCGACTGCCACGCCGAGCTTGGCCGCGGCCTTGTCGCCGATGACGATGCCGAAACTGCCCGGCGCCAAGTCATCGAGTTTGCCCTGCTGCATGAAGTGATCAATGATCGATACCTGCCGTTCCTGCACAGGGTCGATGGCATTGAGCAGCACTTTGGAGACCTTGCCGTTGTTGGTCAGCAGGCCCTGCATTTGAACGAAAGGCGCAACCGCCGCCACCTGCGGGTTCTGCTTGACCTGGGCGGCCAGGCTTTGCCAGTCGTTGATCGGCTCACCGGACTCGATGGTCGCATGGGGCACCATGCCCAGCACGCGGGTGCGCATCTCATGATCGAAGCCGTTCATGACCGACAGCACAACGATCATCACGACCACGCCGAGGGCGAGTCCGATCATCGAGGTCAGGGAAATGAATGACACAAAATGATTGCGACGCTTTGCACGGGTATAACGCGTGCCAATAAATACGAAGAGAGGTCTGAACATGTCGGGGCTTGTTCGGAGGGAAAAGGAACGTCCTTGTGGCGGGGGTCGATAACCAGCTTTACACTCAGACCACCGCCGCTACCATGGGTTCGCCATGTCGACATTAGATGAAGAAGATCGCCGCGAATACTACCGTATCGAGGACACGATCGCACTGGAAATTCGGCCCCTGTCTGCTCCCGAGGCCGCAGGCCAGGAAGTGTTGCAGGATGCTTCCCCTCTATTCAACCTGCTCAGCGAACTGCACCTGAGCGAATTCGAGTCGCAACACCTGTTGCGGCAGATCAGCGAACGCGACCGGACCATCGCCGCGTTCCTGAAATCCCAGAACAAACGCATCGATCTGCTGAGCCAGGTGGTCGCCCTGACCGTGCTCGGACAGATCGGCGAACCGAAGCCCGTGATCCTCTCCGAAGGAGGCATCGACTTCCAGCATCCAACGCCCATCTCCACCGGCGCGCACCTGTCGGTCAAACTGGTGCTGATGCCGCAAGCCCTTGGCCTGCTGCTGCGTGCCCGCGTCACCCATTGCGACCGCAAGGGCGAAGGCTACGATGTCGGCACCGAGTTCGAATACTTGTCCGATGCCCAGCGGCAATTGCTGGCCCGTTATATCTTGCAGCGACAGGCACAAGAACGACGCCTGGCTCGTGAACAAAACGAATCAGGCATTTAATTTAAGGAAAAACCGTGACCCTTATCTACGGCCATCGCGGCGCCAAGGGCGAAGCACCGGAAAACACCCTGACCAGCTTTCAGCAATGCCTCAAGCACGGCGTGCGCCGTTGTGAACTGGACTTGCACCTGTCCAAGGACGGCGAGTTGATGGTGATCCATGACCCGACCCTCAAACGCACCACCGACCGCCGCGGCAAGGTAGTCGAACATACCGCCGCGGAGCTGGTGACTTACGACGCACGCAAGGGCGGCCCGGGCTGGATCAAACCTTGTCCGATTCCAAGGCTGGAGGAACTGTTCGAGAAATGCGACTTCGAGCACTGGCAACTGGAAGTCAAAAGCGCATCACGCACCCGTGCCGCGACCACAGTGCTGGCGATTCGCGAAATGGCGCAGCGTTTCGGCATCCTGGACAAGGTCACGATTACCTCGAGTTCACGCGAAGTATTGAAAGCCGCGCTGGATCTGGTGCCGGACATCTCTCGCGGCCTGGTGGCCGAATATGCCTGGCTCGACCCGTTGAAGGTCGCGCAAAACTATGGCTGTGAGATTCTGGCGTTGAACTGGACCCTGTGTACGCCGGAACGCCTGCAGAAGGCGCAGCGTCAAGGGCTGCATGTGTCGGTGTGGACAGTCAACGAGCCCGCGCTGATGCGCAGACTCGCCGACTTCGGCGTTGACAGCCTGATTACAGACTTTCCCGGTTTGGCCACTGCCACGCTCGAGAATTGCTGAAATCGGTCTCCCCGGCCGGCTCAGGCCACCGGCCGGAGCCGCTCAAAAAAGCCGGTTGAGGCCATCGTACGCCGCTACTCGATAGGCTTCAGCCATGGTCGGGTAGTTGAACGTCGTGTTGACGAAATACTTCAGAGTATTCAGCTCACCCGGCTGACTCATGATCGCCTGACCGATGTGCACGATTTCCGACGCCTGATAACCGAAACAGTGTACGCCCAGCACTTCCAGGGTATCGCGGTGGAACAGGATCTTCAGCATGCCTTGCGGCTCGCCGGCAATCTGCGCACGCGCCATTCCCTTGAAGAACGCCTTGCCCACTTCGTACGGCACCTTGGCCTGAGTCAGCTCCTGCTCGTTCTTGCCGATCGAGCTGATCTCCGGAATGGTGTAGATGCCGGTGGGCACATCGTTGACGAAGCGCCAGCTGCCATTGTCGACGATGCTGCCAGCGGCCGAACGACCCTGGTCGTGGGCGGCACTGGCCAGGCTCGGCCAACCGATCACGTCACCGGCGCCATAAATATTCGGCACGCAGGTGCGGTAGTTTTCGTCGACTTCGATCTGGCCACGGCTGTTGACCTTCACGCCGATATTTTCCAGCCCTAGCTGATCGGTGTTGCCGGTACGACCGTTGCACCAGAGCAAGGCATCGGCCTTGATCTTCTTGCCGGACTTCAGGTGCAGGATCACGCCGTTGTCCACGCCTTCGACACGGTCGTAATCTTCATTGTGGCGAACCGTGATGTTGTTATTGCTGAAGTGGTAACTCAGCGCCTGGGAAATTTCCGAGTCGAGGAAGCTCAGCAACTGACCACGGTTATCCACCAACTCGACCAGCACACCCAGACCACTGAAGATCGAGGCGTATTCGCAACCGATCACGCCAGCGCCGTAAACGATGAGTTTGCGCGGGGTATGGCCGAGGCTGAGGATGGTGTCGCTATCGTAGATACGCGGGTGATGGAAATCGATGTCGGCCGGGCGATACGGGCGCGAGCCGGTGGCGATGATGATGTGCTTGGCCACCAGTTTTTCGACCACGCCGTTGGCGCAGACCACTTCGATGGTTTGCTCGTCAGCGAAGCTGCCAGTACCGAAGAACACGTCGACGCGGTTACGGGCGTAGTAGCCGGTGCGCGAGGCGACTTGTTTGGAGATGACTTTTTCGGCGCTTTTCAAAACGTCCGGGAACGAGAACCAGCGCGGCTCACCAATGGCCCGGAACATCGGGTTGGTGTTGAACTGCATGATCTGCCGGACCGAGTGACGCAAGGCCTTGGACGGGATGGTGCCCAGGTGGGTGCAGTTGCCGCCGACCTGGCGACGGCTATCGACCATCGCCACCTTGCGCCCTGCTTTGGCGGCATTCATTGCCGCGCCTTCTCCGGCCGGGCCGGAACCCAACACCACCACGTCGTAGTTGTAGACAGCCATGCATACTCCTCAGAACAGGCCGCGGCGCCCTCGGCACCTGCGGCTAAATCACGCCGATCTGCGACGTGAAGGAACAATTTGGGGCCAGTGCAGAACCCGGACACAGTCTATAGAAGCGTCAACGCCGGGCACATTAACCCTTGGTCGCGTCGTAGGCTAGTTTTGCCTGCACTACAACGCCATCAAAAACGCTTTTGATCCCGCAATCACTTGGTTTTCTCACTCACCAGGCGCTCAAATGCCTGATTGGTGCGCGTGACGAAACCTGTATCGGCACGAATCACAAAAAATGCACCAATGTCATGGGTATCGGCATAGTCCCAACCCCGTTCAGGACCGAGAATCAACAACAGCGTCGATAGGCCATCGGCCATTAACGCTGAAGGATGAATCACTGTGACTGACGCCAGGGTGTGTAGGACCGGAGCTCCGGTACGGGCATCGAAGGTGTGGGAATAGCGCTGGCCACCCTGCTCGAAATAATTACGGTAGTCACCGGAGGTGGACACGCCATAGCCGTCGATGGCGATGACTTTTTGCGCGACCTGCTGATCATCGCGGGGCTCTTCCAACGCGATGTGCCACGGTGAGCCATCGAGTTTTTTGCCGGAGGCCTTGAGTTCGCCAGTGACTTCAGTCAGGTAACTGTGGATACCCATTGCTTCGAGTTTCGCGGCAATCGTATCGACCGCGTAACCGGCCGCGATGCTGTTGAAGTCGAGCTCGACTGCCACGTCCTTGCACAACTGATCACCGTCGATGCGCAAGTGACTATGGCCGACGCGTTGCCGCACCTCGGCGAGCGCCTCGGCACTCGGCACTTTTTCCTCTCGCGCTTGCGGACCGAATCCCCAGAGGTTGAGCAGCGGCTCCACCGTCAGGTCGAAGGAGCCTTCGCTTAGTAAAGATAGTCGCTCGCCGACGCGGACCAGTTCGAGAATTGGCGCGGGCATTGTCTGACAGCGATTAGCGGGCAAATTATTGAAGCGTTCAATGTCGGAGTCGCTGCGATAGGTCGACATTTGCCGATCGATTTCAGCGAGGATTTTTTCAACCTGGATGCGGACTTCCGCCGGAGCGGGAAGATGGGCACGGCGCACGTACTTGATCGAATAGCTGCTGCCCATGGTCGGGCCGCCGAAGCTTTCCATAGCATCGCCGTTGCCGCAGCCGGACAAGGCGCCTATCAGAACCACGAAACCGCACAGCCGCGCTTTCAACAAATCCCGTATCCCCTGAAGAATCCTCTGACACAACACCAAGGCCAGCCATTATGCGATAGAAATGTGGGAGCGGGCTTGCTCGCGAAGGCGGTGTGTCAGTCACCAATTATATTGACTGAAACACCGCCTTCGCGAGCAAGCCCGCTCCCACAGGGGAACAATCACCCCTACAAACAAAAACGCCCCGACCAAAGTCGGGGCGTTTTCATGTGCGGCTAAGGCTTAGCGCGGGAATGCTGGCGGGTTTACACCGGCCATGTCTTCCATCACGCGAACGACCTGGCAGCTGTAACCGAACTCGTTGTCGTACCAGACGTACAGAACAACGCGGTTGTCCTGAACGATGGTCGCCTCAGCGTCCACAACGCCTGCGTGACGCGAGCCAACGAAGTCGGTGGAAACGACTTCCTGCGAATTGACGTAGTCGATTTGCTTGTGCAGATCGGAGTGCAGCGCCATGTAGCGCAAGTACTCGTTCATCTCTTCACGGGTGGCGGCTTTCTCAAGGTTCAGGTTGAGAATGGCCATCGACACGTTCGGCGTCGGAACACGGATCGCGTTACCGGTCAGCTTGCCGGCCAGCTCAGGCAGCGCCTTGGCGGCAGCGGTGGCAGCACCAGTCTCAGTGATAACCATGTTCAGCGCGGCGCTACGGCCACGGCGATCACCCTTGTGGAAGTTGTCGATCAGGTTCTGGTCGTTGGTGTACGAGTGAACGGTTTCGACGTGACCGTTGATGATGCCGAACTTGTCATTCACAGCTTTGAGCACCGGCACGATGGCGTTGGTGGTGCAGGAAGCGGCGGACACGATCTTGTCGTCAGCGGTGATTTCACTGTGGTTGATGCCGTGAACGATGTTCTTCAGCTTGCCTTTGCCAGGCGCGGTCAGAACAACGCGATCGATACCCGGGCAAGACAGGTGCTGACCCAGGCCATCGGCGTCACGCCATACACCGGTGTTGTCCACCAGCAGCGCGTTTTTGATGCCGTACTGGGTGTAGTCCACTTCAGTCGGGTTCTTCGCGTAGATAACCTGGATCAGGTTGCCGTTGGCGGTGATGGTGTTATTGGCTTCATCAATGGTGATGGTGCCATTGAACGAACCGTGCACCGAGTCGCGACGCAGCAGGCTGGCACGCTTGACCAGATCGTTCTCGGCGCCCTTGCGGACAACGATGGCACGCAGGCGCAGGCCATCGCCACCACCGGTTTTCTCGATCAGGATGCGGGCCAGCAGACGGCCGATACGACCGAAGCCGTACAAAACAACGTCGGTGCCGGTACGGCCGGAACCATTCTGCTTGCCGACCACATCGGCCAGTTCGTCACGGACGAATGCTTCGGCGGTACGGCCATTACCTTCGGCTTTGAATTTGACAGCCAGCTTACCCAGGTCTACCGAAGCAGCGCCGAGCTTGAGCTCGCTCATTGCCTTGAGCAGCGGGAATGTTTCGTGGACGGACAATTCGCTGTCATCGGACTGGCGATGGCGAGCAAAGCGGTGAGCTTTGAGAATCGCGATGACAGACTGGTTGATCAGACTGCGGCCATAGATCGAGCTCACCACGTTGTTATTGCGGTAGAGCTGACCGATAAGCGGAATCATCGCTTCTGCGAGTGCTTCACGGTCGATCCATTCACCAAGACACTGGTCGGGCTTCTGAGTCACGGTAACCTTCCACATGTAGGGGCAGAAAAAAGGGGCTACATTATGCCGCCGAGTGTCTCCGGTAGCAATGCGCGCCTGTCGCACAGGCGGTAACAAAATCCTGTTCAAAAAAATCACGCCCCGCGCCAGCCCAGTAAAACCGGGGCTTTCAGCGCTGTCAATTTTTCGACGACACCCTTACCGTGTCCGTAACCCTCCGTAACACACAGTGGATTTGGCACTACATTTTCAGTATCAAACCGCCAATTTTTGTCATTACCACTACATTTCACCCAACCTGTGCATATAGACACAGTCTGCAACTGACAGCCGGCACCTGAGGCCGTTACAATTGTCGACTTTGTCGCAACGCTTGGAGCTCAACCTTCCGTGCCCGTTCTGCGTCTACCGCTTCTCCCTGCCGCGGCAGGTAAACAGCACTGGGGCAACCTGCCCGGTGCCGCCCTGAGCCTGGCCATTGCCGAGGCCGCCAGCGCTGCCAAGCGCTTTACCCTGCTACTGACCGCCGACAGCCAGAGTGCCGAACGGCTGGAACAGGAGCTGGGTTTCTTCGCCCCGGATTTGCCTGTTCTGCACTTCCCCGACTGGGAAACCCTGCCCTACGACCTGTTCTCGCCACATCAGGACATCATCTCTCAGCGCATTTCCAGCCTGTATCGGTTGCCGGAACTGGTGCATGGTGTGTTGGTCGTGCCGATCACCACGGCACTGCACCGCCTGGCGCCGACCAAATTCCTGCTCGGCAGCAGCCTGGTGCTGGATGTCGGCCAGAAGCTCGATGTCGAGCAAATGCGCACCCGGCTTGAGGCCAGCGGCTATCGTTACGTCGATACAGTTTACGAGCACGGCGAATTCACCGTGCGCGGCTCGCTGATCGATCTGTTCCCGATGGGCAGCAAACTGCCCTTCCGCATTGATCTGTTCGACGACGAAATCGAAACCCTGCGTACCTTCGATCCGGAAAACCAGCGCTCCATCGACAAGGTGGACACTGTTCGCCTGCTGCCGGCGCGGGAGTTCCCGTTGCAAAAGGACGCGGTCACCCGTTTCAAGGCGCGCTTTCGCGAGCGCTTTGATGTCGACTTCCGTCGCTGCCCGATCTTTCAGGATTTGAGCAGCGGGATTACACCGGCGGGTATCGAGTACTACTTGCCGTTGTTCTTCGACGAAACCTCCACCCTGTTCGATTACCTGCCTCAGGACACACAAGTGTTCTCTTTGCCTGGCATCGAACAGGCGGCGGAGAATTTCTGGAACGACGTGCGCAATCGTTACGAAGAGCGCCGCGTCGACCCATCCCGTCCTTTATTGCCACCGGCCGAGTTGTTCTTGCCCGTGGAAGACTGCTTTGCCCGCCTGAAGAGCTGGCCCCGCGTGGTTGCCAGTCAACAGGACGTGGAAACCGGTGTCGGTCGCGAACGCTTCCCGGCTCAGCCACTGCCGAACCTGGCCATCGAAGCCAAGGCCACTCAGCCGTTGGCGGCGCTGGCCGGCTTCCTCGACGAATTCCCTGGCCGCGTGCTGTTTACCGCCGAGTCCGCGGGCCGTCGTGAAGTGCTGCTGGAACTGCTGGAACGCCTGAAGCTGCGGCCGAAAACCGTCGACAGTTGGCCAGACTTTGTTGCGAGCAAGGAGCGCTTGGCGATCACCATCGCACCGCTCGACGAAGGTCTGTTGCTGGACGATCCAGCCCTGGCCCTGGTTGCTGAAAGCCCGTTGTTCGGTCAGCGCGTGATGCAGCGTCGCCGTCGCGAAAAACGTGCTGACGCCAACAACGATGCAGTGATCAAAAACCTCACCGAACTGCGCGAAGGCGCGCCGGTGGTGCACATCGATCATGGTGTCGGCCGCTATCTGGGGCTGACGATTCTGGAAATCGACAATCAAGCCGCCGAATTCCTGACCCTTGAATATGCCGAGAACGCCAAGCTGTACGTCCCGGTAGCCAGCCTGCATTTGATCGCCCGCTACACCGGCAGCGACGATGCTTTGGCGCCGCTGCACCGCCTCGGCTCGGAGACCTGGCAGAAAGCCAAGCGCAAAGCCGCCGAACAGGTGCGCGATGTGGCCGCCGAGTTGCTCGACATCTATGCCCGCCGCGCCGCTCGCGAAGGTTATGCCTTCGCCGACCCGAAAGCCGATTACGCGACCTTCAGCGCTGGTTTCCCGTTCGAAGAAACCCCGGACCAGCAAACCACCATCGAAGCGGTGCGGGCCGACATGCTCGCGCCCAAACCAATGGATCGCCTGGTCTGCGGCGACGTCGGTTTCGGCAAGACCGAAGTGGCGATGCGCGCGGCGTTCATCGCGGTGCATGGCGGCCGTCAGGTGGCGATTCTGGTGCCGACCACCCTGCTCGCCCAGCAACACTACAACAGCTTCCGCGACCGCTTCGCCGACTGGCCGGTGAGCGTGGAAGTGATGAGCCGCTTCAAATCGGCCAAGGAAGTCAACGCCGCGGTCGCGGATCTGGCCGAAGGCAAGATCGACATCGTCATCGGCACACACAAGCTGCTGCAAGACGACGTCAAAATCAAAAACCTCGGGCTGGTGATCATCGACGAAGAGCACCGTTTCGGTGTCCGTCAGAAAGAACAGCTCAAGGCGCTGCGCAGTGAAGTCGATATCCTGACGCTGACCGCCACGCCGATTCCGCGCACGTTGAACATGGCGGTGTCGGGCATGCGCGACCTGTCGATTATCGCCACGCCACCGGCTCGTCGCCTGTCGGTGCGCACGTTCGTCATGGAGCAGAACAAGAGCACAGTCAAGGAAGCCCTGCTGCGTGAGTTGCTGCGTGGCGGTCAGGTTTACTACCTGCACAACGACGTGAAGACCATCGAGAAATGCGCCGCCGACCTCGCCGAACTGGTGCCCGAAGCACGGATCGGCATCGGCCACGGGCAGATGCGTGAACGCGATCTTGAACAAGTGATGAGCGACTTCTACCACAAGCGCTTCAACGTGCTGATCGCCTCGACCATCATCGAGACCGGCATTGACGTGCCGAGCGCCAACACCATCATCATCGAGCGTGCCGACAAGTTCGGCCTGGCGCAGTTGCACCAATTGCGTGGCCGCGTCGGTCGCAGCCACCACCAGGCGTATGCTTACCTGCTGACACCGCCGCGCCAGCAGATCACTCCCGACGCAGAAAAGCGCCTCGAAGCGATCGCCAACACCCAGGACCTCGGCGCGGGCTTCATGCTCGCGACCAACGACCTGGAGATCCGTGGTGCTGGCGAACTGTTGGGCGATGGGCAGAGCGGGCAGATCCAGGCCGTCGGTTTCACGCTGTACATGGAAATGCTCGAACGCGCCGTGAAGTCGATCCGCAAGGGCGAACAGCCGAACCTCGACCAGCCGCTGGGTGGTGGCCCGGAAGTCAATCTGCGTGTACCAGCCCTGATTCCCGAGGATTACCTTCCGGATGTTCACGCGCGACTGATTCTCTACAAACGCATCGCCTCGGCCACCGATGAGGAAGGCCTCAAGGATCTGCAAGTGGAGATGATCGACCGTTTCGGCCTGCTGCCGGAGCCGACCAAAAACCTGGTGCGAATCACGGCGTTGAAATTGCAGGCTGAACAGCTGGGCATCAAGAAAGTCGACGGCGGCCCGCAAGGCGGCCGTATCGAGTTCGCGGCCCAGACTCCGGTCGACCCGCTGACGCTGATCAAACTGATCCAGAGCCAACCCAAACGCTACAAATTCGAAGGCGCCACGATGTTCAAATTCCAGGTCCCCATGGAGCGCCCGGAAGAACGTTTTAATACTGTAGAGGCGCTATTCGAGCGCCTCATTCCGACCACTGCTTGAAGGACGCCGCATGCGCCTGTTTCGCTCACTGACCTTGTTGATGTCGTTGTTTTCGCCGTTCGCCTCGACGGCGTTTGCCGATGATCTGTATCAGGTTGAAATGATTCTGGTGCGGCAAAACGCCGTGCCCGCCATCGTCAGCCACGCCGCGCCGGAAGATTGGGCTGCCGGTGCTCAACGCATCAGCCCCGACAGCTTTCGCACACCAAGCCTGAACGCCGAAGTGGAAAAGCTCAGCGCCAGCCACAACTACACGGTGTTGCTGCACAAGGCCTGGCAACAGCACCTGGGTGAAGAAGCCAGCAAAGTGGCGATCAGCGAGGGCAAGGAACAGTTCGGCCAGTTCCCGATCGAGGGCACGTTGAACCTGAAACTGGGGCGCTTCACTGACGTCGACGCCGACTTCTGGGTCAATCAGATTGATGCCAACGGCCTGGTCACCGCCAGCGAACGCCTGAAGCAGGAAAGCCACACCAAGAACGGCCAGCTGAACTTCCTCGACAACGGCCACCTGGGCCTGCTGATCAAGATCACCTCGCTGACAGCCCCTGCGCCTCGGCCAGTCCCCGATGTAATTCCGGACTGATATGCCCCCGCCCCTGAGCAAACCCCTGGCAACATCCTGGGTCAGCCGATTCAAGGAACAAAGCCTGGAGCGTGGCCGCCGCTACGCGCTGGAAAACCGCGTCAGGATCGTCCAGGTCGGCGATGCCACCATCACCGCCAGTTGCGAAGGCTCTGGCGGTAACGTTTACCGTCAGACCATTCGCCTGCGCGAGTCGGCCAAAGGCACGCTGCTGATGATCGACGCCACCTGCACCTGCCCGGTCCACAGCAACTGCAAACATTGCGCGGCGGTGTTGCTGCAAGTGCAGGAAACCCTTGCGTACCCGGCGGCGGCGAAAGACGCCGAATTGCTGGAAAAACTTCAGGCCGTACTGGAAAACCGTAGCCCGAAAGCGCCGCCGCAAGTGCTGGTGGACAACGTGCAACCGGTGCCGCGCCTGTGGCTGGCAAGTATCGAATTCAGTGCCTTTGAACCACGCAACGGCAAAATGCAGCGTTACATCCAGCATCGCGCGGCGCTGTCTTTCAATTATCTGGACGAATATGTCAGCGGACAGAAAAACACTGACATCCTGATTCGCCAGGAGACGCAGACGCTGCGGATAAAACGTCAACCGGAAGTCGAACAGGCCTACAGGGAACAGCTGCGAATCCTCGGCTTCAAGGTCGCCACCCGACAAAGCAAGGCGTTGCCGGAAAGTGCCGGCGAACTCTACGAGATGGTCAACGACAGCGCCTGGCTGACTTTCACCCTCAACGAGCTCCCGAAGCTGCGCACCCAAGGGTGGGAGTTGCAGATCGACGAGGATTTCGGCTTCGACCTGACCGCCGTGGACGACTGGTACGCCACCGTCGAGCAGGCACCGGAGCGCGACTGGTTCGACCTGGAATTGGGGATCATCGTCAACGGCGAGCGACTGAGCCTGTTGCCGATCCTGTTGAACCTGATGCGCTCCCATACCGAGCTTCTCAACCCGGAGCGCCTTGCCCGACGCCGCGACGACGAATTGATTCTGGTGAACATCCCGCAGCGCCGCAGCACCGACCAAGGCCCGCTGCAGGTCGCCCTGCCCTTCGGTCGCTTGAAACCGGTGTTGGCCACTCTCGGCGAGTTTTACCTGCAAGAGCCCGGTGAAACCACGCTGCGCCTGAGCAAGGCCGACGCCACGCGCCTGAATCCGCTGGAAGGCCTGCCGTTGCTTTGGGAGGGTGGCGAGCAGATCCGCACCTTTGCCCAGCGCCTACGTGACATCAAAGACCACACCGCAGTGGCGCCCGAAGGCTTGAATGCCACCTTGCGCCCGTATCAGCTGGAAGGCCTGAGCTGGATGCAGTCGTTACGGCAATTGGAAGTCGGCGGGATTCTCGCGGATGACATGGGGCTGGGCAAAACCCTACAGACCCTGGCGCACATTCTCAGCGAGAAGAACGCCGGGCGCCTCGATCGACCGTGCATGGTAGTCATGCCTACCAGCCTGATCCCCAACTGGCTCGACGAAGCCGCGCATTTCACGCCGCAGCTCAAAGTGCTGGCGCTGTACGGCGCCAGTCGCAAGAAGCACTTTGGCGATCTGGCCGACTACGACCTGATTCTGACCACTTATGCACTGCTGCCCAAGGACGTTGAACGCCTCGCCGCGCAGCCGTTGCACGTCTTGGTGCTGGATGAAGCGCAGTACATCAAGAACCCCAACAGCAAGGCCGCCCACGCAGCCCGCGAGCTGAATGCTCGCCAGCGCCTGTGCCTGAGCGGCACGCCGCTGGAAAATCATCTGGGCGAGCTGTGGTCGCTGTTCCACTTCCTGCTACCCGGTTGGCTCGGCGACGTGAAAAGCTTCAACCGCGATTACCGCGTACCGATAGAAAAGCGTGCCAGCGAGGTAAGACTTCAGCACCTCAACGGCCGGATAAAACCGTTCCTGCTGCGCAGAACTAAAGAACAGGTGGCCACCGAACTGCCGCCGAAAACCGAGATCGTCCATTGGGTCGAGCTCAACGAAGCGCAGCGCGACGTGTACGAAACCATGCGCCTGGCCATGGACAAGAAAGTCCGCGACGAGATCACTCGCAAAGGCGTGGCGCGCAGCCAGATCATCATTCTTGAGGCGTTGCTGAAACTGCGTCAGGTGTGCTGCGATTTACGCCTGGTCAACGATGCAACCCTGCCCGCGCGCGGCAGTACTTCCGGCAAGCTCGATAGCTTGATGGAAATGCTTGAAGAATTGTTCGAGGAAGGTCGGCGGATTCTGCTGTTTTCGCAGTTCACCTCAATGCTGTCTCTGATCGAGGATGAGCTGAAAAAACGCGATGTGGCGTATGCAATCCTGACCGGCCAGACTCGCGACCGACGCACGCCAGTGAAGGAGTTCCAGAGCGGCAAACGTCAGATCTTTCTGATCAGTCTGAAGGCTGGTGGCGTAGGACTGAACCTGACCGAAGCGGATACGGTGATTCACTACGATCCCTGGTGGAACCCGGCAACGGAAAATCAGGCGACTGATCGTGCGTATCGCATTGGTCAGGAGAAGCCTGTCTTCGTCTACAAGATGATTGCCCGGGGCACGGTGGAAGAGAAGATTCAGCATCTGCAGAAGGAAAAATCCGACTTGGCGGCTGGCGTGCTGGATGGGCGCAAGACCGGAGACTGGAAATTGCAGAGCGATGATATCGAGGCGCTGTTTTCGCCGTTGCCGGAGAAAATTGATAAGTAGGGGCGATAGGTAGATCGCTTTCGCGGGCAAGCCTCGCCCCTACAGGAAATCATGGTACCTGTAGGGGATCAGACTTGCCCGCGGAGGGTAAACCGTCACGACGAGAAGCCCTCAATCAATCAATTGAGCTTCTTTGAGCGCGCCGATGGCCGCCAGCCAGCGTGGGTCTTGACGATATTCGGTGCTGGCGTACGCCTGTCCGCGCATCCGCGCAATACGCGCCGACGGTTTGACCTTCAAGCGCTGGGCAGCGCTCAAGGCCAGCTCGGCAGCGGCGCGATCATTGCACACCAGGCCCATGTCGCAACCGGCCGTCAGCGCCGCTTCGATACGACTGGCGGCATCGCCGACCACGTGGGCACCGGCCATGGACAGGTCATCGCTGAAGATCACGCCATCGAACTGCAACTCGCCACGCAGGATGTCCTGCAACCAGCGACGGGAGAAACCTGCAGGCTGGGAATCGACTTGTGGATAAATCACGTGGGCTGGCATGACGGCGGCCAGTTGCTTGCTCAATCGCGCGAACGGCACCAGGTCATTGGCGCGGATTTCGTCGAGGCTGCGCTCGTCGTTGGGAATCGCGACGTGGGAATCGGCCTCGGCCCAGCCATGCCCGGGGAAATGCTTGCCAGTGGCGGCCATTCCGGCGCTGTTCATGCCGCGGATGAATGCACCAGCGAGCAAGGCGGCGCGCTCGGGATCGCCTTCGAACGAACGGGTGCCGACCACTGCACTGCGCTGATAATCCAGGTCCAGCACGGGGGCGAAGCTCAGGTCGAGACCGACAGCGAGAACTTCGGTCGCCATGATCCAGCCACACTGCTCGGCCAGGTCCTCGGCATTCGGATTATCGGCGATGGCGCGCATGGCAGGCAGTCGCACGAAGCCTTGGCGCAGCCGCTGAACCCGACCGCCCTCTTGATCTACCGCCAGCAAAAGATCGGGGCGAATGGCGCGGATCGAAGCGCTCAACTCGCGCACTTGGCGCGGGTGTTCGATGTTGCGGGCAAAAATGATCAGGCCGCCCACTTCGGGCTGGCGCAACAATTGGCGATCTTCAGCCGTCAGCCAGGTACCGGCGACGTCCACCATCAACGAGCCTTGCAGGCCAGCAGTCATAGAGATTCCTTGATTACGATAAACCCGGCTCGCACGAGTTCGCCGCCATGGGCTGTCCCCGGGTCGGCGATTTCAATGAAGAGCGGGTTCAGAACGAGAGTCGGCATGGGCGGCTAGCTTAGCGGATGTCCGCTGCCGCGCCCACCCGTGCGCGGTTAAACCTTGGCGGCGACCGGGGCCGATTTGCTGCGCGGACGCAACTGCGCGGTGGCCATGGCCGTGTCGGTGACGCCGGTTTCGGCCCGCATGCCAGCGGCCAAAAACGGCACCATCAGACGCATTACTTGTTCGATGGAAGTGTTGACGCCGAAATCGGTCTCGGCAATTGCGCGCAGGGCCTTGATACCGGACATGCTGAATGCGGCGGCACCGAGCATGAAGTGCACGCGCCAGAACAGCTCGATCGGGGGAATGCGCGGCGCGGCCTCGTTGACCAGCATCATGTAGCGGCGGAATACCTTGCCGTACATATCTTCCAGATAACGACGCAAGTGCCCTTGACTCTGGCTGAAAGCCAGCCCCAGCAAACGCATGAAGATAGAAAGGTCGTTGCCGCTGCGTGGCTGCACCACCAGAGCTTGCTCGACCAGAATCTCCAGCAACTCTTCAAGGGTCGGCTTGTTCTCGGGTTTGGCCTGACGGCGCTCCAGCTCTTTATCGAGACTGAGGCAGAATGGCCCGAGGAAACGCGAGAACACCGCCTGGATCAACGCCTTCTTTGACCCGAAGTGATAATTCACCGCCGCCAGATTGACGCCGGCCTTGCTGGTGATCAGACGCAATGAGGTTTCAGCAAAACCTTTTTCCGCGAACAATTGCTCGGCAGCATCGAGAATGCGTTCAACGGTTTCCGACTGGGCCATGACTACTCCGCCTGACAAACACTTGTTTGAAACATACGTTTCAGCCCTGGCCTTGTCAAGTCTGGCGGTTCGTTTTGGGAATGGTCGGTCAGGTATTTAACCATACAACAGCGCCGCTTCAATCAGCGAGCGAAATGACCGTCCAGCGGCCGACAAAAAAAGGGGCATTGCCAAGACCGGTTCACTGTATATAATCCCAGTCACTGTATAAAAAGACAGAGCGATCAATATGCTAAAGCTGACGCCACGCCAAGCAGAGATTCTGGCCTTCATCAAACGTTGCCTCGAAGACAACGGCTACCCGCCGACCCGCGCGGAAATCGCTCAGGAACTGGGTTTCAAGTCGCCCAATGCGGCAGAAGAACACCTCAAGGCGCTGGCCCGCAAGGGAGCGATCGAGATGACCCCGGGCGCCTCCCGCGGCATCCGCATCCCCGGCTTCGAAGCCAAGGCCGACGAGTCCAGCTTGCCGATCATCGGCCGGGTGGCTGCCGGTGCGCCCATTCTCGCCCAGCAACACATCGAAGAATCCTGCAACATCAATCCTTCATTCTTCCATCCTCGCGCTGACTATCTGCTGCGGGTCCATGGCATGAGCATGAAGGATGTCGGCATTTTCGACGGTGACCTGCTGGCCGTCCATACCACACGCGAAGCCCGCAACGGCCAGATCGTAGTAGCGCGGATCGGCGACGAAGTGACCGTCAAGCGCTTCAAGCGCGATGGCAGCAAGGTCTGGTTGATTGCCGAAAACCCTGAATTCGCCCCTATCGAAGTCAACCTGAAAGATCAGGAACTGGTCATCGAAGGCTTGAGTGTCGGCGTGATTCGCCGCTAAAGGAGGCTTTATGCAGTTCCCACATACTTCACAGCAAGCCCAACTGCCGTTGTTCGAGGCGTTCATGGCGCAGCCATTGGCGCCGATCCTGAAAGACGTGGTCGAATCGCCCTGGAGCGCCGAGCCCGAAGTCTTCAGCGAGCTGTCACTGCGCGGCGCGGCCGGGAACTGCCTGAACCTTCTGGCACCGATTCTCCGGGAACTGAGCCAGGATCAGGATGCACGCTGGCTCACACTCATCGCCCCGCCCGCCAGCCTGACACAAGCCTGGTTACGGGACGCCGGCCTGAACCGTGAGCGCATTTTGCTTCTGCAACCGCGCGGCACGCAGAGCGCTCAGCAGCTGACCTGCGAAGCCTTGCGACTTGGCCGCAGTCACACGGTCGTCAGCTGGCTTAATCCGCTGAACACACCCTCGCGGCAACAGTTGATCAGCGCTGCCCGTATCGGGGATGCGCAAAGTCTGAATATTCGATTGGGCTAACTGACAAACACTGTGCGCGCTGAACAGCGCGGGGCTTCTCCAAGGATAGAGAAGCCGATCTGTAGAGGTATTCGAAGAATCCGACGGGCGGGATCAATGAAGAACCCGCGGCCCCTCTTCCTTGTCAAATTCGCCTTCAACCAGGCGTCCTGCCATCTGAACACCGACACTCAACATCGCCTTGGCGACTTCAACATGCTGGCCTTGCAGGAAAACCTTGGCATCCTCGGAGAAATCCAAAGTAACCAGAGAACCCTCGTCCTCGGCCCTGCGCAGCTCGATTCGGCCGTCTGGTAACTCGACAATTTCTAGAAAGGACGTTGGCATAAAGGTCTGTTCTCCACGAAAGGCGGGGATTATATAGGCATCAGCCAAGCTTCGCTCGGGATCTTGACCAAATGCCATCACGAAGAGAAATTTCTGACATCACTCTTCCTTGAGCAGACTCATCCCTAAACACTCAATCTTTCAGCACTCGTTCAACCCTTCGCGAAACCGGATCGCCAGGCCTTTAAGGTTCTGACGCCAGCTCTCCAGCTCTTCCCGACTCAGTTCTTCCGGCGCCTCTTCTTCATCCAGATTAACGGCCAGAATAAGCGGCTGCGTCACATCGCCCTTGGGCTTATGCGGGGCGCGAGGCGGCTGAAACAGTGCAGCATGTGCCGACAGCAGTTTTGCCAGCCAGGTTTCAGGGTTTTGCGCCAGTTCGACCATCTCGGCCATTTCCGGGATAGCGATGGTTTCGAGTACTTCGCGGGTCAGCAGCATCTCTGCCCGCGGCGCATTGGCCTGAGGCAGTCGATAGAAACCGGCGATTTCATGGCACAGTCCCAACAGCGCGCCGTACAGGTGAAACAACGCCGATTCGCGCCCGGCCTGAATCAGCGCCAGGGAGTTCATCGCCCGCCCCTCTTCGGCTTTGGCAAGCGCTTCCAGCGACAGGCCGGCGAAATAAATCTTCTGGTTGGTACGGGTATAGAGTTCGTGGGCCATGACGGCAGCCTCCACAACGAAATAATTGCTTCACGCAGGTCAGACAGTGTCGTGGATCACCCGAGCTTCCCGCAAGCCCAAAACAAAAGGCCGCATGAAAACCCGAGGGTTGTCATGCGGCCTTTTGTGTACCAGCCTTTAAGCTTTGGCTGATGGACGCTTGTCTTCAACCGTCCACTTGCCGCCGTCGTAATACGCTTTCCAGCCAGTCGGTTTACCGTCAACCTCAGTCTGCACGTATTGCTCTTTGGTCTTACGGCTATAACGAATGACCGAAGGAAGGCCATCCGGATCTTTCTTCGGCGCTTCACAGAGAAAGTGGTACTTCGGATCGATTTCATCCTTGTGCGGCACGATTTCCATCACCAACGGAGCACGGGTCTCGCGGTTTTTCGGGAACTGGCTGGCCGCCAGGAACAAACCGGATGCTCCGTCGCGCAGGATGTAGGTGTCGTTGACCTTTTCGCATTTGAGCTCAGGCATCTTCACCGGGTCCATCTTCGGCGGCGCCGCGTCACCGCTTTTCAGCAGCTTACGGGTGTTCTTGCAGGTGGCATTGGTGCAACCGAAGAACTTGCCGAAACGGCCGGTCTTGAGCTGCATCTCGCTGCCGCACTTGTCGCACTCCAGGCTCGGACCTTCGTAGCCCTTGATGCGATAGGTGCCCTCTTCGATTTCGTAGCCAGAGCAATCCGGGTTGTTACCGCAGATGTGCAGCTTGCGCTTCTCGTCGAGCAGGTAAGCGTCCATGGCCGTGCTGCAGATCGGGCAGCGATGCTTGCCACGCAGAACCAGTGACTCGGACTCACCCTCGTCGTCCGCGGCGATTTCATCGCCCGGCACCAGGTTGACGGTGGCCTTGCAGCGCTCTTTTGGCGGCAGGCTATAGCCCGAACAACCGAGGAATACGCCCGTCGAAGCAGTACGGATCTGCATCGGACGACCGCACAACACGCACGGAATGTCAGTCATCACCGGCTGGTTGGCGCGCATGCCGCCTTCGGCACTTTCGGCTACTTCGAGTTTCTTCTTGAAGTCTCCGTAGAACTCGTCGAGCACGTTTTTCCAGTCGCGTTCGCCCTGAGCCACGTCATCGAGGTTCTCTTCCATGCCGGCGGTGAAGCCGTAGTCCATGAGATTGGAGAAGCTCTCGGCCAGACGCTCAGTGACGATGTCGCCCATCTTTTCCGAATAGAAACGACGGTTGTGCAGCGCCACGTAGCCGCGGTCCTGGATGGTCGAAATGATCGCCGCATAGGTCGAAGGACGACCGATGCCGCGTTTTTCCATTTCTTTAACCAGGCTCGCTTCCGAGTAACGCGCCGGCGGCTTGGTGAAGTGCTGGGTCGGATCAAGCTTGATCAGCTTCATCGCGTCGCCCTGGGCCATGTCCGGCAGCACATCATCATCGCCTGGTTTGGCAATTTGCGGCATGACCCGGGTGTAACCGTCGAACTTCAGGATGCGGCCCTTGGCGCGCAACTCGAAGTCGCCGGCACCGACGGTGACTGTGGTCGACAGGTATTGCGCCGGCAGCATCTGGCAAGCGAGGAACTGGCGCCAGATCAGCTCGTAGAGCCGTTCTGCATCACGCTCCATGCCCGATAGCTTGCTTGGCTCGGTATTGGCGTCGGACGGACGAATCGCTTCGTGAGCCTCTTGGGCGCCTTCCTTGCTGCTGTAGACGTTCGGGTTTTCCGGCAGGTACTTTTTGCCGAATTCACCTTCAATATAAGTACGCGCCATCGTCACGGCATCGGCCGAAAGGTTGGTGGAGTCAGTACGCATATACGTGATGTAGCCGGCTTCGTACAAACGCTGGGCCATCATCATGGTTTTTTTCACACCGAAGCCCAGGCGATTGCTCGCCGCCTGCTGCAGGGTGGAAGTGATGAACGGTGCCGACGGCTTGCTGCTGGTCGGTTTGTCTTCGCGCTTGACGATGCTGTAGCTGGAAGCCTTGAGCTTTTCCAGCGCAGCCATAGCCTGGGCTTCGTTGAGCGGCTTGAAGGCTTCGCCTTTCTCGCGGGCCACGTCGAAACGTACGGTCGCGCCCTTGGTGGTGCCGAGGTCGGCATGAACTTCCCAGTATTCTTCCGGGTTGAACGCGCGGATTTCACGCTCACGCTCGACCACCAGCTTCACGGCAACCGATTGCACGCGACCGGCGGACAGGCCACGGGCAACCTTGGCCCACAGCAGCGGCGAAACCATGTAACCCACCACGCGGTCGAGGAAGCGACGCGCCTGCTGGGCGTTTACTCGATCGATGTCCAGCTCGCCCGGTTTGGAGAAGGCTTCCTGGATCGCTTTCTTGGTGATTTCGTTGAACACCACGCGCTTGTAGCGGCTGTCATCACCCCCGATGGCTTCGCGCAGGTGCCAGGCAATGGCTTCCCCCTCGCGATCCAAGTCGGTTGCGAGATAGATGGTGTCAGCATCTTTGGCGAGCCGGCGCAGCTCTTCGATGACCTTTTCCTTGCCCGGGAGGATCTCGTACTTGGCTTTCCAGCCATGATCGGGATCGACACCCATGCGCGAGACCAGCTGCTTGCGCGCTTTCTCTTTCGGCGTGAGCACCGGACCTTCACCTGCGGCGGCCTTGCCGCGCTTGGCGGCAGGCTCTTTGCTGGCGCTAGCCGAACCGCTGGTGGGCAGGTCTCGGATATGGCCGATACTCGACTTCACCACGTATTGGTTACCCAGATACTTGTTGATGGTCTTGGCCTTAGCCGGGGATTCCACAATGACCAGCGATTTGCCCATGGATCAGAAAATTCCTGAATTCTAGAAGTGAAAGGCGGTTGGCGCCTGACGCGGCACCGCTATATATAGTGGCTACAAGGTGAGGTCAAGCGCAGGGTTCTGCGCGCACTCCCCTTATGGCTGCGGAAAAATGCTCGGTTCAGCCTGCACCAAGGCAAAGCGTGGCACCTGTTCGCCGTCAACCTCGACGGACTCCAGGAACATGCTCAAGGGACGGACCCAAAAGCCGTAATCGCCATACAGGGCTTGGTAGAAGACCACTTCCTCTTCGGTTTCCGAATGCCGCGCAACAGCGAATACGCGGTACTGCGGACCTTTGTAATGTTCGTAGAGCCCAGGTTCTATCGGCATGTTTTGGCCCTCACTGAAATTTTTTCAAAATAAAAACAAAATAAATCCGGAAAAACAAAAACCGGGGCACTTGGCCCCGGCTTCCAATCAGCGAAACGCTTAGACGCGTTCGAAGACGGTGGAGATGCCTTGGCCGAGACCAATGCACATGGTAGCCACCCCGAAGGTGCCGCCATTCTGCTTCATCACGTTCAGCAAAGTGCCGGAGATACGGGCACCGGAGCAACCGAACGGGTGACCCAGGGCGATCGCGCCGCCGTGCAGGTTAACCTTCTCGTTCATCTTGTCGAGCACTTTCAAATCTTTCAGCACTGGCAACGCCTGTGCGGCGAAAGCTTCGTTGAGCTCGAAGAAGTCGATATCGTTGATACCAAGACCCGCGCGCTTCAGTGCTTTCTGCGTTGCCGGTACTGGACCATAGCCCATGATCGCCGGGTCCACACCTGCCACTGCCATCGAACGAATCACCGCCATTGGCTGGATACCCAGGTCTTGGGCACGCTGCGCCGACATCACGATCATGCACGAAGCACCGTCAGTGATCTGCGACGAAGTACCGGCTGTCACGGTGCCGCCCTTCGGGTTAAACGCTGGCTTCAGCGCGGCCAGGCTTTCCAGGGTGGTTTCCGGACGAATGGTTTCGTCGTAGTCGAACAGTTTCAGGAAACCGTTCTCGTCGTAGCCCTGCATCGGGATGATTTCGTCCTTGAACTTGCCTTCCAGAGTCGCCTTGTGGGCGAGCTGGTGGGAGCGCACGCCAAAGGCGTCCTGTTGTTCGCGGGTAATGCCGTGCATTTTGCCGAGCATTTCCGCGGTCAGGCCCATCATGCCCGAGGCTTTTGCCGCGTACAGGGACATGTGCGGGTTCGGATCGACACCGTGCATCATGCTCACGTGGCCCATATGCTCGACGCCACCTACCACGAATACGTCACCGTTACCGGTCATGATTGCTTGTGCAGCGGTGTGCAGAGCACTCATGGACGAGCCACACAGACGACTGACGGTCTGGCCGGCGGCGGTGTGCGGGATCTGCGTCATCAGGGACGCCATGCGGGCGATGTTCCAGCCCTGCTCCAGGGTCTGGTTCACACAGCCCCAGATTACGTCTTCAACTTCGCTCGGGTCGACCTTGACGTTGCGTTCCAGCAATTTGCTGATCAGGTGCGCCGACATGTCTTCGGCGCGGGTGTTGCGGTGCATGCCGCCCTTGGAGCGGCCCATCGGCGTACGACCGAAGTCGACAATCACGACGTCTCTAGGATTCAAGCTCATATACGTTCACTCTCGCTCTAGTGTGGGCGCTTAACCGAAGAACCGCTGGCCGGATTTGGCCATTTCGCGCAGCTTCGCGGTCGGGTGATACAGCGCGCCCAAATCAGCGTACTGGTCAGCCAGGGCAACGAACTCTGCAACACCGATCGAGTCGATGTAGCGCAGCGCACCGCCACGGAATGGAGGGAAACCAATACCGTAGACCAGGCCCATGTCGGCTTCGGCAGCGGTTTCGACAATGCCGTCTTCCAGGCAACGCACGGTTTCCAGGCACAACGGGATCATCATCCAGTTGATGATGTCTTCGTCAGTGACTTCGCGCTGTTCGAACACGATTGGCTTGAGCACTTCCAGTACCGAAGGATCGGCGACTTTCTTCTGCTTGCCGCGCTTGTCGGTCTCATAGGCGTAGAAGCCCTTGCCATTCTTCTGGCCCAGGCGCTTGGCTTCGTAAAGCACGTCGACGGCCGAACGGCGGTCGTCTTTCATGCGATCCGGGAAGCCTTCAGCCATGACGTCACGACCGTGGTGACCGGTGTCGATACCGACCACGTCCATCAGGTAGGCCGGGCCCATCGGCCAGCCGAATTTTTCCATGACCTTGTCGATGCGCACGAAGTCCACGCCGGCGCTGACCAGTTTGGCGAAACCGCCGAAGTACGGGAACAGCACGCGGTTGACCAGGAAGCCCGGGCAGTCATTGACGACGATCGGGTTCTTGCCCATTTTCTTGGCGTAGGCAACGGTGGTGGCAACGGCCACTTCGCTGGACTTCTCGCCACGGATCACTTCAACCAGCGGCATCATGTGCACCGGGTTGAAGAAGTGCATGCCGACGAAGTTTTCCGGACGCTTGAGGGCTTTGGCCAGCAAGGTGATGGAAATGGTCGAAGTGTTGGACGCGAGGATGGTGTCCTCTTTGACCTTGTCTTCAACTTCGGCCAGAACGGCTTGCTTGACCTTTGGGTTCTCGACAACGGCTTCGACAACCAGGTCGACGTGACCGAAATCGCCGTAGGACAGGGTCGGACGAATGCCGTTGAGCACTTCGGCCATTTTCGCCGGCGTCATACGACCTTTATCAACGCGGCCCACCAGCAGCTTGGCGGCTTCGGCCAGACCTTGCTCGATGCCGTGCTCGTTGATGTCCTTCATCAGGATCGGCGTACCTTTGGAGGCCGATTGATAAGCGATACCACCCCCCATGATGCCGGCGCCCAATACGGCGGCCTGCTTCACGTCTTTGGCGATTTCGTCGTAGGCCTTGGCCTTTTTCTTCAGCTCCTGATCATTCAGGAACAGACCGATCAAGCTCTGCGCGGCAGAGGTCTTGGCCAGTTTGACGAAACCGGCGGCTTCGACTTCCAGCGCCTTGTCGCGACCGAAGTTAGCGGCTTTCTGGATGGTTTTGATCGCTTCGACCGGCGCGGGGTAGTTCGGGCCCGCTTGACCGGCCACGAAACCTTTGGCGGTTTCGAACGACATCATTTGTTCGATGGCGTTGAGCTTGAGCTTTTCGAGCTTCGGCTGACGCTTGGCCTTGTAGTCGAACTCACCGGAGATGGCGCCCTTGACCAGGTTCAGAGCCGCTTCCTGCAATTTTTCCGGGGCGACCACGGCGTCGACGGCACCGACTTTCAACGCGTCTTCAGCGCGGTTTTCCTTACCGGCGGCAATCCACTCGATAGCGTTGTCGGCACCGATGATGCGCGGCAAACGCACAGTACCGCCGAAGCCCGGGTAGATGCCCAGCTTGACTTCCGGCAGACCGATTTTTGCGGTATCGGCCATGACACGGAAATCCGCCGCCAGGCACATTTCCAGACCGCCACCCAGTGCGATGCCATTGATCGCGGCAACCGTCGGGACGTTGAGGTCTTCGAAATCGCTGAAAATCTTGTTGGCTTCGAGGTTACCAGCGACAAGCTCTGCATCCGGCAGCTTGAAGTTGTCGACAAATTCGGTGATGTCGGCGCCGACGATGAACACGTCCTTGCCACTGCTGACGATCACACCCTTGATCGAAGCATCTGCCTTGATGGTGTCTACAGCCTGACGCAGTTCGTTCAGGGTAAGACGGTTGAACTTGTTGACGGACTCACCCTTGAGGTCGAATTTCAATTCGACGATGCCACTTTCAAGAGCCTTAACCGTGATGGCTTTACCTTCGTAAATCATCAACTGATCTCCACGATATGGAAGCTGAACAGTACACGTCGGACGCAGGCGACTGGCTCGGCAAGGACGCTTATCGTCGATGCTACGCCAATTCACCCGGCACACCCGCCAACGCGATAGTCGGGATTCTGTAGGAGCGCTCTGTAATACAAACGCTCAATTCATACGCCCGTTTGATTCGGGTATGTCACCTTCACGGAATTTCCGGCAATTGTCAATCGCCCAAAATACTGGTTGAAACGCGACTTTCCGGTCACTTCCGTACCACGAAGCCCCACAACACGCTCATGCATGTGAGGCCATTCATAGAATCAATCGTTAGAAAAGTCGCCCTAATTAGCGGCAGCCTGTGTTTAACAAGCTACGCTGGCGGGACCCTGAAGAAAAAATTTGAACGCTTTGACGAATGCCCAGCGTAAGATCAGCGCACAAAGAATTACCGGCCTGCCTGGCCAACCTCAGCCCGATGATGATGTCGGGCTTTTTATTGCTTGTCTGTCAGGCACTGGCGCTGGCTTTTGTAGGAGCTGCCGCAGGCTGCGATCTTTGATCTCGCCTTTGAAAAGATCAAAAGATCGCAGCCTGCGGCAGCTCCTACGGGGATCGGGTTTCAGGCGAGTGCTTTGAGCGTGGCATCGATCTGTTGCAGAACCTCGGCCTCGCCCTTCTCCCCCCAATACAGGGCAATCATTTGCTTGTCTGCCTCGACCTTGTAGACGTTGGCAGGCAATTTTTCGAAATGATTCAGCAGCATCCCATCCTCACAGACCTCCTGCCACTGATTGACCCACACGCCCGGCGCCTTCTGCCAGTAACTCCAGCACGCCGGACGCGTGCCACGGCGCGGCCGATGGTACTGGGCGCACGGGCTCGGCGGCTCCTCGTTCAGCCAGTGCGGCCATTCCTGGGGCGCCAGCTGCATGGCCAGGCCGATACGCCGCGCCTCCATGCGCAGGGCCATGCGCCCGCTCTGAGCACGAGAGGGTCGCAACCAGGCCAGCGGACTCAGCACCACCAGCAGGATTGACACCACTATCCAGACCGTCATATGTGTACTCCCGATTCTTGATGAGCCCATTGAGTCACTTTGAAACCAATGCGCTTGAAACCAGCCATACTTATCAATATTGCAATCCTCAGGAGGAGCACCTCATGCCCTACCACCATATTCTGGTCGCTGTAGACCTAACGGAAGAGTGCGATCCTGTCATCCACCGAGCTCGCGAGCTCTCGGTGAGCAATGGCGCCAAGCTGTCCTTGGTGCATATTGTCGAACCGATGGCGATGGCCTTTGGCGGCGACGTGCCGATGGACCTTTCCCAGTTGCAACAGCAACAGTTCGATCAGGCCAAGGAGCGTCTTGATCGGCTGATCGTGAAATACCCGGAACTCTCCAAGGAATACAGTCACTTGACCTACGGCCAGCCGCGCCAGGAGATTCACCACCTCGCCAAGGAGCAAACGTGCGACCTGATCGTGGTGGGCAGTCATGGCCGACATGGTCTGGCGCTGTTGCTCGGCTCCACCGCCAATGACGTACTGCACGGCGCGCCGTGCGACGTGCTGGCGGTGCGCCTGATCAAAAGCTGATAACACAACCCCCCTGTAGGAGCTGCCGGAGGCTGCGATCTTTTGATCTTGTTTTGAAAGGATCACCAAACCTTTCAACCCAAAAGCCAAGCTCAAAAGATCGCAGCCTTCGGCAGCTCCTACGAAAAGCCCGGCGCTCATCACTGAACGCCGGGCTTTTTTATCGCCGGATCAACTCAGGCATCCAGCTCGGCCCAGCGCTCGACCATCACGTCGAGTTCAGCCTGCAACTGTTCCAGCTGAGCGATCACCGCCGCAGTCTCGGCAGCAGGACGCTGATAGAAGCCGACATCCGCCATCTGCGCTTCAACCACAACGATCTGCTGCTCCATGGCTTCGATCTGACTCGGCAACATTTCCAGCTCACGCTGCAACTTGTAGCTGAGTTTCTTCTTCACCACTGGCGTTTCGACTGCCGCAGCAACTGGCGCAGCTTCGGCGGTCACAACTGCCGAGTTCAGGTCAGCCTTGCCGGACTTGCTCTCGGTCACACCCAACAGGCGCGGCGAGCCGCCCTGGCGCAGCCAGTCCTGATAACCCCCGACGTATTCGCGAACCTTGCCCTCGCCTTCGAAGACCAGGGTACTGGTGACCACATTGTCGAGGAATGCCCGGTCGTGGCTGACCATCAGCACGGTGCCGTTGAAGGTCAGCAAGACCTCTTCCAGCAGTTCAAGGGTTTCCACGTCCAGATCGTTGGTCGGTTCGTCGAGTACCAGCAGGTTCGCCGGTTTGCTGAACAGTTTGGCCAGCAACAGACGGGCACGCTCACCACCGGACAGCGCCTTGACCGGCGTGCGGGCACGCTGTGGGCTGAACAGGAAGTCGCCGAGGTAGCTCAGCACATGGCGACTCTGACCATCGATATCGATGAAATCGCGACCTTCGGCCACGTTGTCGATCACGGTCTTTTCCAGGTCCAACTGATGGCGCAACTGGTCGAAGTAGGCCACGTCGATGCGCGTCCCCTCTTCCACTTTGCCGCTGGTCGGTTGCAGACCGCTGAGCATCAGTTTCAGCAGCGTGGTCTTGCCGGTACCGTTGGCGCCAAGCAGACCGATACGGTCGCCGCGCGTCAGGACCATCGAGAAATCCTTGATCAGGAACGGGCCACCCGGGTGAGCGAAGCTCACGTTCTCGAGAACCATGACCTGCTTGCCGGACTTGTCGGCGGTATCCAGCTGAATATTGGCCTTGCCGGTGCGTTCACGACGCTCGCTGCGTTCGACGCGCAGGGCTTTCAATGCGCGAACACGGCCTTCGTTACGGGTGCGACGAGCCTTGATGCCCTGGCGGATCCAGACTTCTTCCTGGGCCAGCTTCTTGTCGAACAGCGCGTTGGCGGTTTCTTCAGCAGCCAGAGACGCCTCTTTATGCACCAGGAAACTGGCGTAGTCGCCGTTCCAGTCGATCAGGCCGCCACGATCCAGTTCCAGGATGCGGGTCGCAAGGTTCTGTAGGAATGAACGGTCGTGCGTGATGAACAGCACGGCGCCCTGGAAATCCTTCAGCGCTTCTTCGAGCCAGGCAATGGCGCCGATGTCCAGGTGGTTGGTCGGTTCGTCGAGCAGCAGCAGATCCGGTTCGGAAACCAGAGCCTGCGCCAGCAGGACGCGGCGACGCCAGCCGCCGGACAATTCGGCGAGGGTCTTGTCGGCCGGCAGTTGCAAGCGGCTCAAGGTGCTGTCGACCAATTGCTGCAAACGCCAGCCGTCTCGGGCTTCGAGGTCGTGCTGGACGTGCATCAGTTTGTCCAGGTCGGCGTCGGTGACGATGTTCTGGCTCAGGTGGTGATACTGGGCGAGCAGTTCGCCGACACCGTCAAGGCCTTCGGCAACCACGTCGAACACGGTCCGCTCGTCGGCTACCGGCAATTCTTGCGGCAATTCGCCAATTTTCAGGCCAGGTGCGCGCCAAACAGAGCCGTCATCGGGCCTCTGGTCGCCCTTGACGAGCTTCATCATGCTGGACTTGCCAGTGCCATTGCGGCCGATGATGCACACCCGCTCACCACGGGCGATCTGCCAGGACACCTTGTCCAACAACGGCATAGCGCCGAAAGCAAGGGACACATCGCTGAATTTGAGCAGGGTCATGAGCTTCTCCAAAAACCGGGCGCGCATTCTACCTGACTTGAGGCTGCAGAAGGCCGGCAATTTCAATGTCGAAGCACTCTGCACAACAATTGTTGCGAACTTGTGCCAACAGCTCGGCAAAGCTTTCGCCCCTTGCTGGCAAAAGGCTAAGCTACAGACAATTCAGTGCCGCGCTTGCCGGCACTTGTCATGATTTTCTCTGCCCGGACGTCTCATGCGCAGTCGCCTTTTCAGTCTTTTTTCGTGTTTGCTTCTTACAGCCGCTGTTGCTCAATCCGCCCAGGCGGTGGACTTGTCCACCCAACGCCAGTACTACGATGAAGCCAAGCGCGCCTTGGCTAAAGGCGATTCTGGCCCTTACTTCCGTTACCGCCAGGCCCTGCGCGATTATCCGCTGGAGCCCTATCTGGCTTATGACGAACTGACCGCGCGCCTGAAAACCGCGAGCAACGCCGAAATCGAGAAATTCCTCGCCGAACACGGTGACCTGCCCCAAGCCAACTGGATGAAGTTGCGCTGGTTGCGCTGGCTGGCCGAGCGCGGCGACTGGGCAACCTTCGTCAAATATTATGACCCCAAACTCAATTTCACCGAACTGGACTGCCTGAACGCGCAGTATCAGATCAGCCACAACCGCAAGACCGAAGGCTATGCCAACGCTGAAAAGCTCTGGCTGACCGGTAAAACCCAGCCCGACGCCTGTGACGGCTTGTTCGGCATGTGGGCCGCCGAGGGTCAACTGACCGAACAGAAACGCTGGGAGCGCACCAAACTCGCCGCCCAGGCGCGCAACTATGCGCTGGCCAACAGTCTGATCAATGGCCTGAGCACCCTCGCCCCGCGCGGTCGCCTGCTGGTGGATGTGGCGCAGAAACCCGAGCTGCTCAATCAGCCGTCGCGTTTCACTCCGACCGATGAACCGATGTCCGACATCGTCAGCCTCGGCCTGCGCCGTCTGGCTCGTCAGGATCCGGAAAAGGCCATGGCCCTGCTCGACGGTTACGCCAACAGCATGCACTTCTCCCGTGACGAAAAAGTCGCGATTGCCCGGGAAATCGGCCTGACCCTTGCTCGTCGTTTCGACAGCCGCGCGCTGGACGTGATGACCAAATACGACCCTGAGCTGCGAGACAACACCGTTTCTGAATGGCGCCTGCGCCTGCTATTGCGCCTGGCCCGTTGGGATGATGCCTATCAATTGACCCGCCGCCTGCCTCAGGATCTGGCCACCACCAACCGCTGGCGTTACTGGCAGGCTCGCAGCCTGGAACTGGCCCAGCCACAGAATCCGGAAGCACAAACGCTTTACAAGAACCTGGCTCACGAGCGCGATTTCTACGGCTTCCTGGCGGCCGACCGCTCGCAATCCCCTTATTCGCTGAACAACAAACCGCTGGTGCTCAGTCAGGCGCTGATCAACAAAGTGCGCAATACCCCCGGCATACGACGCGCCCTGGAATTCCATGCTCGCGGGCAGATCGTCGACGGTCGTCGCGAGTGGTACCACGTCAGCCGGCATTTCAGCCGTGACGAAATGGTCGCCCAGGCGAAACTCGCTTACGACCTGAAATGGTATTTCCCGGCGATCCGCACCATCAGTCAGGCGAAGTACTGGGACGACCTGGATATCCGCTTCCCGATGGCCCACCGCGAAACCCTGGTCCGTGAAGCCAAGGTCCGTGGCCTGCACTCCAGCTGGGTATTCGCCATCACCCGCCAGGAAAGCGCCTTCATGGCGGACGCGCGCTCCGGCGTCGGTGCCAGCGGCCTGATGCAACTGATGCCCGGCACCGCCAAGGAAACCGCGCGCAAGTTCAACATTCCCCTCGCATCGCCGCAGCAAGTGTTCGATCCGGACAAGAACATCCAGCTCGGCGCCGCTTACCTGAGCCAGGTCCACAGCCAGTTCAATGGCAACCGCGTCCTCGCCTCCGCCGCCTACAACGCCGGCCCCGGCCGCGTACGTCAATGGCTGCGTGGCGCCGATCACCTGAGCTTCGATGTATGGGTGGAAAGCATCCCGTTCGACGAAACCCGCCAATACGTGCAAAACGTGCTGTCGTACTCGGTGATCTACGGCCAGAAGCTCAACTCACCACAACCGCTGGTGGATTGGCATGAGCGGTATTTCGACGATCAATAAGCGGTAATGCCGGATATGTAGGATATGCCGGATATGTAGGAGCTATGTAGGAGCTGTGTAGGAGCTGTCGAGTGAAACGAGGCTGCGATCTTTTGATCTTTTCCGGCACAAATCAAGATCAAGATCAAAAGATCGCAGCCTCGTTTCACTCGACAGCTCCTACACAGCGCCTACACAGTTCCTACAGGTGAAGATCGGTTTCAACCTTGCCGTCATTGAACTGCAACGCCGCCAGCCGTGCATACAGCGCATTACTCGCAATCAACTCTTGATGCGTTCCCACTGCCACCAGTTTTCCTTGATCCATCACCGCGATCCTGTCGGCGTTTTTCACCGTGGCCAGTCGGTGGGCGATGACCAATGTGGTGCGATTTTTCATCAGGCTGGGCAGGGCTTGCTGGATCAAGTGCTCGCTCTGGGCGTCGAGGGCGCTGGTGGCTTCGTCCAGCAGCAGGATCGGGGCGTCCACCAGCAGCGCCCGAGCAATGGCCAGGCGCTGGCGTTGCCCGCCGGACAAACCGAGACCCGCGTCGCCGAGGTGTGTCTGGTAGCCGTTGGGCATTTGCTCGATGAAGTCGTGGGCATAGGCGATTTTCGCGGCTTCCTGGACCTGGGCCAACGTTGCCGTCGGGCGGCCGTAGCGGATGTTCTCTTCGATGCTGCCGAAGAACAGCGCCGGGGATTGCGAGACGAGGGCGAAGCAGCGACGCAGGTCCAGAGGGTCGAGTTGGGTCAGCGGCACGCCGTCCAGCAGGATGCGTCCTTCGATGGGGTCGTAAAAGCGTAACAACAGGTCATACACAGTCGACTTGCCAGCACCGGACGGCCCGACCAATGCAAGGGTTTCGCCGGCGTTGATCGTCAGATTCAAACCATCCACAGCAAAGCTTTGCGGACGCGAGGGGTAGGAAAAGCGCACATCTTGCAGCACCAGATTGCCCTTCACCCGCTCGGGCAACGTCACCAGCCCCTGGGTCGGTGGCTGGATGATGTTTTGCGAACGCAATAATTCGGCAATCCGTTCCGCCGCCCCTGCTGCACGCTGCAGTTCGCCGATCACTTCACTCAACGTGCCAAAGGCACCGCCGACGATCAGGCTGTAAAAAACAAACGCTGCCAGCTCACCCGCGGAAATACGCCCGGCGATGACATCCATGCCGCCGACCCAGAGCATCACCCCGACTGCGCCCAACACCAGCAGGATCACCAGGGTAATCAACCAGGCGCGCTGGAAGATGCGCTTGCGGGCGGTGTTGAAGGCCTCTTCCACCTTCGTGGCAAAACGTTGCTCGTCCTGAACCTGATGGTTGTAGGCCTGCACGGTTTTGATCTGACTCAGGGTTTCGGAAACATAGCTGCCGATATCGGCAATCCGGTCCTGGCTCTGACGTGACAAGGTGCGCACCCGACGACCAAAAATCAGGATCGGTGCGACCACCAGCGGCAACGCAACCACCACGATGCTGGTGAGTTTGGGATTGGTGATAAACAGCAAGACAATCCCGCCGATCACCATCAGCCCGTTACGCAGGAACAGCGACAGCGAAGAGCCGATCACCGACTGCAGCAACGTGGTGTCGGCGGTCAGCCGCGACTGGATCTCGGAGCTGCGGTTGTCTTCATAGAACCCCGGATGCAAGTAGACCAGATGGTTGAATACCCGTCGGCGGATGTCGGCGACAACGCGTTCGCCGATCCAGGACACCAGGTAAAACCGTACAAAGGTGCCAATCGCCAGACCGACTACCAGCAGCATGAACACGCCGATGGATCGGTTGAGCAAATGCGGCGACTGGGTCATGAAACCCTGATCCACCAGCAGGCGAATCCCCTGCCCCATGGACAAAGTGATGCCGGCAGTGACGATCAGCGCCAGCAAAGCGCCCAAGGCCGGCCAGCGGTAAGGTGCGAGGAAACGGTCGGCCAGACGAATGGCGCGGCGGTGACGGGAAGAAAGCATGAAGATCATCCGAAGGTGCAACCAATGGCTGTGACCCGATCAAGCCTACACCGACCGATGGGATTGAACGCTGTAAATCATAATGAGTCAGGTTAATTATGACCGCCAAGACTAGTGACTAGAGATTATTGGTCTAAAGTCCGGGTGGAAAGGTCCGGGTATTTCTGATGGACTGAAGATGCCGTCCTGAAAGATCGCAGGAAGTTGTCATAGCCCGGTCACTTGGCGGTTTTACAGTAAGCACACAACCTGATGAGGAGACAGGCCATGTCCTTGCAAAACAGCAGCGATGACAAGATTCCAGTGATCCGCACGCAGCCAGACCAGTCTTTGGGTTGCTCGATTATTGATAAGGATGGGCGCGAAGTACCGATCACTGAAAATATGATCCAGGACGCTTGCCGCGAACTGGAGAAGCGATTGGTCAAGCCTGCCGAACAAGAGTGATATAGCCACCGTCTTCTTGACCCGGCTCGTTCAGCCGGGTTTTTTATGGGTGCGTGTTTTGTATGGCCTTTGTAGGAGCTGCCGAAGGCTGCGATCTTTTGATCCTGGCTTTGATTGCCGAGGATCACAAGCAAGATCAAAAGATCGCAGCCTTCGGCAGCTCCTACCGGGATCCGGCAGTACGTTAGACCGAGGTTGCGCCTAAGGCCGCCACGATCTGCTGCAACGCCGGTGAATCCCCCTCGATCCGCACCTTCAAGCCATCGATCTCACGCCGCAGCGGGTAATGCTTGCGCAGTGCATCGAACGCCGCACGTTGCTCGCTCACATTACCAACGAGGCTGCGACGGAAATTCGCATCGTCACGGCGCGGGTCGTACACACCACGGCACAACATCGCCAGCGCCCAGACCGGATCGCTGTCGGCGTTCAGCGACACTGCCGACAACCACGGCGCTGGCAGCAAATCGCTCAGGCGGATCTGTTCCGGTTGCCTGAGGAACGCGCAAAGCGCCTGATAGATCTGCGCCGTCCCGCGCTGTCTGCCATCGAGGCTGTAACCGGCAATGTGCGGCGTCGCCAGCACACACAACTCGGCCAGTGCCACATCGACCTCAGGTTCCCCCTCCCAGACATCCAGCACCGCTTGCAGGTCTTCACGCTCCAACAGCACATGGCGCAGGGCGGCGTTGTCGATCACCGGACCACGACTGGCGTTGATCAGCCAGGTGCCGGGCTTGAGCTGATTCAAACGGTCTTTATCGAACAGATGCCAGGTCGCCTGAGGGCCTTGCTTATCCAGCGGAGTGTGCAAACTGATGACGTCGCATTGCTCGATGATCTGCTCGAGGCTGACGTAATCGCCCCCTTCAGCGGCTTGCCGTGGGGGATCGCAGACCATTACGTTCCAGCCCAGACCTTGCAGCACCTTGACCAGCCGCCCACCCACTTCGCCGGCACCGACCACACCGTAGGTGCGTTGAGCCAGGTCGGCACCTTCGATTTCGGCCAGGGTCAGCAGGCTGCCCAGCACGTAATCGACCACACCTCGGGCATTGCAGCCTGGCGCGCTGGACCAGGTAATGCCGGCCTGTTGAAAGTAATCCAGATCCAGGTGATCAGTGCCGATGGTGCAGGTGCCGACGAAGCGCACCTTGCTGCCTTCGAGCAAGGCGCGGTTGACGTTGGTCACCGAGCGCACCAACAGCACATCGGCCTGTTCGACAGTGGCACGGTCGATGGCACGTCCAGGTACCCGGCGGATTTCACCGAAACCTGCGAAGAAGGCATCGAGTAGCGGAATATTTTCGTCGGCAACAATCAGCATGGCAGGCTCCTTTGGCGGATCGGCAGTTTAGGCGTAGATGACACCAAACGACTAGCACCGATCCCCCGTAGGAGCTGCCGAAGGCTGCGATCTTTTGATCTTCTCTTTTGGCGTGAAGGGTTTGGTTAGCTTTATTTAAAGACAAGATCAAAAGATCGCAGCCTTCGGCAGCTCCTACACAGAGGGGGCGCGGTATTGAGAGATTACAACTCCGCAACACAGGACTTTTCCTGACCACTGCGTCAAGGCGTAGAATGCGCCACCTTGCGCATCAAAATCTTCTGGACGTTTCGCCCTTGAACTCTGTGACTGACCGCCCCGCCGCTGTTTCCCTCAACCGCCCGGCCCGGGTTCGCCTGGAGCTGAAAAACCTGCTTGGCCTGGCGTTGCCGATCATGATCGCGCAACTGGCGACCACCGCCATGGGCTTCGTCGATGCGGTAATGGCCGGTCGTGTCGGGCCTCGGGATCTGGCGGCCGTCGCGCTGGGCAACTCGATCTGGGTGCCGGTGTTTCTGCTGATGACCGGCACACTGCTGGCCACCACCCCAAAAGTCGCCCAACGCTTCGGCGCCGGCACCCACAGCGAGATTGGCCCGATCGTGCGTCAGGCCTTGTGGCTGGCGCTGGTGGTGGGTTTGATGGCGACCGGCATGCTGCTCAGCGCCGAACCGATCCTGCACATCATGAAGGTCGACCCCGAGTTGATCGGCCCGTGCATGCAGTATTTGCACGGCATCGCCAGCGGTTTGCCTGCTGTTGCGGTCTATCACGTGCTGCGCTGCTTCAGTGATGGCCTGGGTCGTACCCGCCCGGCGATGGTCCTTGGCCTGTGTGGGCTGGCGCTGAATATTCCACTCAATTACATCTTCATCTACGGCCACTTCGGTGTGCCGGCCATGGGCGGTGTCGGCTGCGGCTGGGCCACGGCGATCGTGATGTGGGTCATGGCGCTGGGCATGGCCGCCTGGGAGCGCTGGGCGCCGGCCTATCAGTCGAGCGAGTTGTTCAGCCGTTTCGACTGGCCACAATGGTCGGTGATCAAGCGTTTGTTGAGCATCGGCCTGCCGATCGGCATTGCGGTGTTCGCCGAATCAAGCATCTTCGCCGTGATTGCCCTGCTGATCGGCAGCCTCGGCGCCACCGTGGTCGCCGGGCATCAGATCGCGCTGAACTTCAGCTCGCTGGTGTTTATGATCCCCTACTCCCTGGGTATGGCCGTGACCGTGCGTGTCGGCCAGGCACTGGGCCGTGAGGAACCACGCGAAGCCCGTTTCGCCGCCGGTGTCGGCATGGCCACCGCCCTGGCTTATGCGTGCTTGTCGGCAAGCCTGATGCTATTGCTGCGCGAACCCATCGCTGCGATTTACACCGCCGACCCGACGGTGATTCAGGTGGCCGCGATGCTGATCGTGTATTCGGCGCTGTTCCAGTTTTCCGATGCGATCCAGGTGACAGCGGCTGGCGCACTGCGCGGCTATCAGGACACGCGGGTGACGATGATCCTGACGCTGTTCGCGTATTGGGGGATTGGTTTGCCGGTGGGTTACGCCTTGGGCCTGACCGACTGGCTCGGCGCGCCGAGTGGCCCGAGCGGGCTGTGGCAGGGTTTGATCGTCGGTTTGAGTTGCGCAGCGCTGATGCTGTCGATCCGCCTGACGCGCAGTGCACGCAAGCGGATCCGCATCAGCCATTCGGCGGGTTAAGCGAGTTTCTTGCGGATCCAGTAGAGGTAGGTGCCTGCCTCTTCGTGCTGCGCGACCAGTTCGTGGTCGAGAAACACGCAAAACTTGGGAATGTCGCGACGGGTCGACGGGTCGGTGGCGATCACCTTCAGCAGGCCGCCAGGCACCAGGTCACGGATGTGCTGGTGCAGCATCATCACCGGTTCCGGGCAATTGAGGCCGGTGGCGTCGAGGGTGCCGTCGACCGGCGTATCGATCATTTCACTCATGGTCTACTCCTGAAACTTGCCGGCATTGTCGCGCATTGCCGGGTGTTCGGTCACCTATGGCAGAACGCCGCCTCCCTGTAGGAGCTGCCGAAGGCTGCGATCTTTTGATCTTGTTTCTAAAGCAAAGTCAAAAGATCGCAGCCTTCGGCAGCTCCTACAGAGACCGCGCACATCTCATTGATTATCGGGATTTCGGTTTTTTCACGTCCAATCGGCGCAGGTGGCAGGTCACTTCTTCGCGATCGTGATACAGCTGCTTGCAGCCGATCTCGACCCGAATGCCCCGCGCCTTGAAGCCGTCGGCAATACGTTCGAGCAAGCGCTTCACTTCAGCATATCGCTGCTTCATCGGCAGCTTGAGGTTGACCACCGCTTCCCGGCAATGCCCCTCGCCGATCCATTCTTCCAGCATCGCCGCGTTGCGCGCCGGTTTCTCGACGATGTCGCAGACCATCCAGTCGACCGGTTGCTTGGGCTTGAAGGTGAAACCGTCAGCCATCAAATGCTGCACCAAACCGGTGTCCATCAGGCTTTCGGCCATCGGGCCGTTGTCGATGGCGGTCACCAACATGCCGCGATTGACCAGTTGCCAGGTCCAGCCACCGGGTGCGGCACCGAGGTCGACGCCGGTCATGTCGCTGTGCAGACGCTCGTCCCACTGGTCGCGGGGAATGAAATGGTGCCAGGCCTCCTCCAGCTTGAGGGTCGAACGGCTCGGCGCTTCACGGGGGAATTTCAGGCGTGGAATACCCATTGGCCACATCGCCGAATTGTTCGATTCCGCCAGGCCCATGAACACTTCGCGACCGCTCTTGAAGGTCAGCAACAGCCGCGGTTTATTGGCGTCTTCCACCAGTTTGCCGGCGGCCATCAGCGCCTTGCGCAGGTGGCCTTCAAACTTCTTGCAGAAGTTCGACAGCTCTTTGCCATCATTGGTATCGACCATTTCCAGCCACAGGCTGCCGCACAGCGGGAAGTCCGCCATGTGCGCAAGGATCACGCTGATGCGGTCGGTTTCCGGCAGATCGATGAAGATCCCGCGAGCCCACTGGCGAGGGAAGATCAGATCGGCGAAACGCTGGCCACGCATCAGGCGCTCGGCGCCGTCTTCTTCGGTGCAAATGAATTCGGCGCAGGCGCTGGCGGTCTTGGCCTTGGCATAACCGGCCACGTTCAGCCGCGCGGCATGTTCGGAAATCTCGGAACAGACTTCGCTTTCGAAGCCCGGCCGGCAATGCATAAAGAGGGTGTTCATTCTTACTCCTGGGCAGTTGGCGAAGAATTCAGCCACTGCGCGATGCCCAGACTTGCGTTGAAGCAAAGCCTGTCACGAAAACCGGCGCATGATAGCCGAGATCGGAACCTTGGACTTGTCCTTAGGGTCCAGTAATTAGCCTTAATGTCTAAACGGGGCTAGGTTAAAAGCTCTGCCCGCCCCTCAGTCCGTAGCCGTGCGGATTTAAAGGAGTCATTTCAATGCCGTCCCTCGATAGCCTGAAAACCCTTAAAACCTTACAAATCGACGACAAGACCTATCACTATTTCAGCCTGCCCGAAGCCGCCAAGAGCCTGGGCGATCTGGACAAGTTGCCGATGTCGTTGAAAGTATTGCTGGAAAACCTGCTGCGCTGGGAGGACGAGAAAACCGTTACCAGCGCCGACCTCAAGGCGATTGCCGCCTGGCTCAAGGAGCGTCGCTCCGATCGCGAAATCCAGTACCGCCCGGCGCGGGTATTGATGCAGGACTTTACCGGCGTCCCCGCTGTGGTCGACCTGGCCGCCATGCGCGCGGCCATGGCCAAGGCCGGTGGCGACCCGCAGCGAATCAATCCGCTGTCGCCGGTGGATCTGGTGATCGACCACTCGGTGATGGTCGACAAATACGCCAGTGCAAGCGCCTTCGGACAAAACGTCGACATCGAAATGCAGCGCAACCACGAGCGTTATGCCTTCCTGCGCTGGGGACAGAGCGCCTTTAACAATTTCAGCGTGGTACCACCGGGCACCGGCATTTGCCATCAGGTGAATCTCGAGTACCTGGGCCGCACAGTCTGGACCAAGGACGAGGATGGGCGCACCTATGCCTTCCCGGACACTTTGGTCGGCACCGATTCTCATACCACCATGATCAACGGTCTCGGCGTGCTCGGCTGGGGCGTCGGCGGGATCGAAGCGGAAGCGGCGATGCTCGGCCAACCGGTGTCGATGCTGATTCCGGAAGTGATCGGTTTCAAACTCACCGGCAAGCTCAAGGAAGGCATTACCGCCACTGACCTGGTGCTGACCGTCACCCAGATGCTGCGAAAGAAAGGTGTGGTGGGGAAATTCGTCGAGTTCTACGGCGACGGCCTCGCCGACCTGCCGCTGGCCGACCGCGCAACCATCGCCAACATGGCCCCGGAATATGGCGCCACCTGCGGCTTCTTCCCGGTGGATGAGGTGACACTGGAGTACTTGCGTTTGTCCGGTCGCACTCCGGAAACCGTGAAACTGGTGGAGGCCTACAGCAAGATCCAGGGCCTGTGGCGCTTGCCCGGCCAAGAGCCGGTGTTCACCGACAGCCTGGCTCTGGACATGGACAGCGTCGAAGCCAGCCTCGCCGGGCCGAAACGCCCGCAAGACCGCGTCTCGTTGCCAAATGTCGCGCAAGCGTTCACTGACTTTCTCGGCCTGCAATTCAAACCCTCCAGCAAGGAAGAGGGTCGCCTCGAAAGTGAGGGTGGTGGCGGCGTCGCGGTGGGGAACGCCGATCTGATCGGCGAAGCGGATTACCACCACGAAGGGAGTACTTATCGGCTGAAAAACGGTGCGGTGGTGATTGCCGCGATTACCTCCTGCACCAACACCTCCAACCCCAGCGTGATGATGGCGGCCGGGCTGGTGGCGAAGAAAGCCGTGGAAAAAGGCCTGAAGCGCAAGCCATGGGTCAAGAGTTCGCTGGCTCCCGGTTCGAAAGTGGTCACCGACTACTACAAGGCAGCGGGCCTGACCCACTACCTTGATGAACTCGGCTTTGCGCTGGTCGGTTATGGTTGCACCACCTGCATCGGCAACTCCGGGCCGTTGCCGGAGCCGATCGAAAAAGCCATTCAGAAAGCCGACCTGACTGTGGCCTCGGTGCTCTCGGGCAACCGCAATTTTGAAGGTCGCGTGCATCCGCTGGTAAAAACCAACTGGCTAGCCTCCCCGCCTTTGGTCGTCGCCTATGCATTGGCCGGTACGGTGCGCATTGATATCAGCAGCGAGCCGTTGGGTCACGACAAGGACGGCCACCCGGTTTACCTGCGAGACATTTGGCCGAGCACTAAAGAAATCGCCGACGCGGTAACTCAGGTGAACACCGCGATGTTCCACAAGGAATACGCCGAAGTGTTTGCCGGCGACGAACAGTGGCAAGCGATCGAAGTGCCGCAGGCGGCAACTTATGTCTGGAACAACGATTCGACGTATATCCAGCATCCGCCATTCTTCGATGATATCGGCGGCCCTGCGCCGGTGGTAAAGGACGTCGAAGGGGCGAAAATCCTCGCGCTGCTCGGCGATTCGGTGACCACCGACCACATCTCCCCGGCCGGTAACATCAAAGCTGACAGCCCTGCCGGCCATTACCTGCGCGAGCAAGGGGTGGAACCGCGGGACTTCAACTCCTACGGCTCCCGTCGCGGCAACCATCAAGTGATGATGCGCGGTACTTTCGCCAATATCCGCATTCGCAACGAGATGCTCGGCGGCGAAGAAGGCGGCAACACGATTTATATTCCGACCGGAGAAAAGCTGCCCATCTACGACGCCGCCATGCGTTACCAGGCGTCAGGCACTCCGCTGGTGGTGATCGCCGGGCAAGAATATGGCACCGGTTCGAGCCGTGACTGGGCGGCCAAGGGCACCAATCTGCTGGGCGTGAAAGCAGTCGTCGCCGAGAGCTTCGAGCGAATTCACCGTTCCAACCTGGTAGGCATGGGCGTATTGCCGTTGCAGTTCAAACTGGATCAGAACCGCAAGAGCCTGAACCTCACCGGCAGGGAAACCGTAGACATCCTAGGCCTGACCGGCGTCGAACTGACTCCGCGGATGAACCTGACGCTGGTTGTCACCCGTGAAGACGGCAGCAAGGAAAAGATCGAGGTGTTGTGCCGGATCGATACCCTCAACGAGGTGGAATACTTCAAGGCCGGGGGGATTTTGCATTACGTGTTGCGGCAATTGATTGCCTCGTAACAGCCTGCTGATAAAACACCGCCTTCGGGCGGTGTTTTTGTTTACGCGGTGTACGTCTCTATAATCGCCGCGCGCCCAAAAAGATCGCAGCCTTCGGCAGCTCCTACATTGGATTGCATTCCCCTGTAGGAGCTGCCGAAGGCTGCGATCTTTGGCGCCCACACAGACACACCCGCTCTCAAGGACTTCAAATGATCGCTCTGCCATGGACTTATCTGGCACTTCTCTCCATGGGCTATGGCCTGTCGTTGATCTACGGCCATCTCGGCTGGCTGGCCTCGATTTCTTTCGCGTTGCTGCTGTTCGCCGGTTTCGCCGTTCGCCAGCAACAGATTCCCGTTGGCCGCTACCTCGGCCACGGCTTGTTCATCTTCCTGGCGGTAGCGCTGGCAATGCACTGGCTTCCTGGCTTCTTCAACGGTCGCGCGATTGATCCCCAGCGTTTCACCGACGATGCCGTGCCGTTTGCGATGTACCTGAATCAGGACAAACCGCTGATCGGTTTCTGGTTATTGCTGATTTGCCCATGGATTGTCGGCCGGCGCTCGTTGCGGCTGTCTGTTTATGCCACCGCCCTCGCCCTGACCGTAAGCGCTGTGCTGGCCTTGGGTGGAGCGCTGTTGCTGGGTGTGATCAGTTGGGCGCCGAAGTGGCCGGATCAAGCCTGGTTGTGGGTGCTGAACAATCTGTTGCTGGTGACGCTGGTGGAAGAAGCGCTGTTTCGCGGCTACATCCAGGGCGGGCTGAGCCGGCAGTTCAAACACCTGCCTTATGGCGATAACCTCGCGTTACTGCTCGCCTCCATGCTGTTCGGCCTCGTTCATCTGGGCGCTGGCTGGCAATGGGTATTACTGTCGGGCCTGGCGGGGTTCGGTTATGGCTTGGCTTATCGTTTTGGCGGGTTGGGCGCGGCCATCGCCACCCACTTCGGTTTAAATCTGCTGCATTTCGGGCTGTTCACTTATCCGATGTTGGCCGGGTAACTAACCATGAGCTGAAAATCTGAGCCGAACCCGGTATCACCCACTGTGGCGCGATTTTTGCCTCATTAGTTCGGGTGTTCCGGTGGCCCACGTTATTTTGACGCCGTCTGCGACAACACCCAATAAACATTGAGAAATCCCTTTCTTTGATACCGAGCTGGCGGCCTGAACCGTTATTTTTTGTCAGTCACTGCAAGGGAACCAATCGGCTTGACTAGTGTCTCCGCCACCGTTTAACCTCGCGCCCCACGAACGGAAGCAGTCTGTTTTACTTCGACAGACAGTCCTCTGAAAATGAATTCAAGCACCGCGTTTATCGCGCGGCTGTGCTGTGCGGTAATTACTCTTGAAGCCTCGCTCATCCCTCCAAATCAAAAAATCCGTCATCTTTGCTCTGGTGTTACGCGAAGCGCGTGCGCGTATTGGTGATAGCCGCATGGGTGCGGTGTGGATGCTGCTTGAACCGATTTTTCACCTGCTGATTTTAAGCGTCCTGTTCTCACTGATTCGCGGCCGGAGCGTCGCGGGCCTGGATTTCCCGGTATTCGTGCTAGTGGGCCTCGCCCCCTTCCTGCTGTTTCGTAACATTGCGTTACGCCTGATGGACAGCCCCAGGGAAAACCGTTCGCTGTTTGCCTATAAGCAAATCAAACCTCTAGACACTTACATTGCCCGCGTCCTGGTGGAGTTCAGCATCTGCGCCTCGGTCTACGCCATTCTGGTGTTCGGCTTCGCCTGGTATGGCTTCGACATGTCGATCAAGGCCCCCATCCAATGGATGCTGACCATGCTGCTGGGGGTGCTATTTGCCTTTGGCCTCGGCATGTTGCTCTCACTGATCGCCCATGCCATTCCCGGCAGCAAACTGTTTATTCGCATGATGTTCTTCCCGCTGTACTTCATCTCCGGAGTACTGATTCCGGCAGCCTATCTGCCGCATGCGATGCTGCCGTTGCTACTGCTCAACCCGTTCCTGCATTTGCTGGAACTGATCCGCGCTGAAATCTTTCCGTTCTACGTGCCCGTCGATGGCGTTTCACTTCATTACGTCATCGCCACCACCCTGGTTTTGCTGTTCGTATCGCTTGGTACCTACCGGGTTCGTCGACTGCATTTGATCTCCACCAAGAACGGCTAACCGCAGGCCTCCCGTGTTCGAGCTCAGAAATATCACCAAGTCGTACCTGACCCCCAAAGGCCGTCGCCACGTTTTCCGTGACCTGTCGCTGAAGATCCCTGCCGGAAAAAACATCGGCCTGATCGGTCGAAATGGCGCAGGAAAATCAACCCTGGTACGTCTGTTGGGCGGCGCTGACGTTCCGGACTCCGGCACCATCGCCACCGACCAGAGCATCTCCTGGCCCGTGGGTTTGTCCGGAGGCTTTCAGGGCAGCATGACCGGTCGCGAGAACGTCAAGTTCGTCGCCCGCGTCTACGGCGCTGTAGGCGAAGCCATGCGCGAGAAGATCCGATACGTCGAAGATTTCGCCGAAATCGGCAGCTGGATCGACGAGCCCGTCAAAACCTACTCATCAGGCATGCGTTCACGCCTGGCTTTCGGCCTGAGCATGGCGTTCGATTTCGACTACTACCTGATCGACGAAGTCATGTCCGTGGGCGACGCACACTTCAAACGCAAGTGCGCAGAAGTTTTTGAAGAGCGACTGCAAAAATCCAAAGTCGTGCTGGTCTCGCACAACATGAATGAAATTCAAAAGCTCTGTGACGTCGTGCTGTTGGTACGAGATGGCGGAGTGCAGATCTATGACGATGTCGCCGAAGGCATCGAGGCCTACAACACCTGATCGCCCTGACCGTGGCGTAATTGTTTTATTTCAAGGATGCGTGTGCATATGAGCAGTACGGGTAAATTCAAGGGCTGGCGCCTGACACTGGGGCTGATCGTGATACCGCTGGCACTGGCCATCGTTTACTACAGCTTTTTTGCCGCGGACCGCTATATCAGCTCCGCGCAAGTAGTAGTTCGTCAGGACGGCAATAATTCTGGTGCCCAATTACCAGGATTGAGCATGCTGCTCAGTGGCACGAACCCCGCCTCCCGGGAAGAGACCCTGTACCTGCGCGAATACATCGTGTCGATGGACATGATGCAACTGCTTGAAGCGCGTCTGCACTGGGTCGAGCAATACACCCAACAACGCAGCGACCCCTTCTTTTGGCTGGCCAAAGACACCGAGCGTGAAGACTTGCTCAAGTACTACCAACGCATGGTCTCCGCTCACTATGACGAAACCACGGGTTTGCTCAGAGTTGAAGTACAAGCCTTCAGCCCGGAACTGGCTGAGCAAATGGTCAAGACCATCCTTGAAGCCAGCGAGCACTTCGTGAACGAAGTCTCCCACAGCATCGCCCGCGAACAGATGCGCTTCGCCCAAGGCGAACTGGAAGGCGCGAAAAAGAACTACACCAAACGCAAAGAAGAGCTACTGCGCTTCCAGAACGTGAACAAGGTTCTGGACGGCAAAAGTTCGGCTCAGGGCCGCGCCAGTATCATCGACACACTGGAAGGCGAGTACTCCAAAGAACGCGCAGTGCTCACGCAAATGCTCTACAAGCTTCGCCAAGACTCCCCTCAGGTCAAACAACAGCAGCAACGGGTCAGCGCGATCCGTGAACAGCTGACCGCAGAAAAACGCCTGCTGGTTTCGGCTCCCGATGGCGACCAACTCAACGTCGTGGCTTCGCGTTTCCAACAGTTGACCCTGGACTCCGGTATTGCTGAAGAAACCTACAAGACCGCCGTTGCCGCACTGGACAACGCACGTATCGAAGCCAGCAAGAAGATTCGCACACTGGTCACCGTGGTTACCCCTAACACACCGCAGTTGGCCCTTTACCCAGAGCGCCTATACAACCTGGCGACCATCTTCCTGGCACTACTGCTGCTCTACGGCATTACTCGCTTCCTAATTGCATCGATCGAGGATCATCGTGATTAAATCCATTTCTGGCCTGCCCCTTCGCCCACTGAACTTGAGCATGCGAAACAGCGCAGTTGCGGGTTTGATGCTGGTGACCCTGACATTGGCAGGTTGCGGTGGCACCCTGTCCGGTGCCGGCCCCTACAAAGGCACCATTGAAGAAAAGAACACCGCTTATGATTTGGTAGATATCAATGCCAATACCATTGCGCCGTTTATGCGTCCAGCCGCCAAACCTGCGTTAGCGACAATCACCAGTCCGACTACGTCCGCCATACGCTTGGCGGGTGGCGACGTGATCAACGTATTGATCACAGACAATGCGCCAGAGGGCACCGCCCTGTTTGCCCCGCTGTCGACTGGCGGCACCCAACTGAAAGTCCGTATCGACTCGCAAGGTATGATCTCCCTTCCCTATGTTGGACGTCAGTTCGTTGCAGGCATGACGCTGATTGAAGTCGAAGACATGATTCGTCAGAAGCTGAAAGGGGTGACATCGGACGTTCAGGCTCATGTAGACCTGGTCGGCGATCTATCGGGCTCAGTACTGGTCGCAGGCGCGGTGAAAACTCCGGGCCGTTTTTCCACTCTTCAAGGTCCACTGACCCTTCTCGACGCCGTCAATCAAGCAGGCGGACCGGTAATGGAGCCGCATCTGGTCAATGTGACGGTCCGTAATGGCAGTCAAGTAAGCACCTTCAACTATGAAGAGGTTCTGGCCGGAAGTAACTTCGTTCTGAAGCCAAACTCAGAAGTGATTTTGGATCGAGCTCGCCAGCGCTTCGTAGCAATGGGTGCTGTAGGCGAACCTGGCCTGCATGATCTGCCCGCTCAAAACACCAACTTGCTGGACGCCCTGGGCTCCGTTGGCGGCTTGAAAGAGTCCAACGCGAACCCTCAAGGCGTTTTTGTATTTCGCATGGGCGACTCCAGCCCAACAGCGCCAGCGAAACCAGTAGTCATGCGTATCGACATGCGTGACCCGGCGGCGATCTTTTACGCCCGCCAAGTCATGCTCAAGCCAGACGATACGATTTATGTGACTAACGCAGCAGTGTATGAGTGGCAAAAAATTATTGGCCCTATTGTGCAAACATTGGTGCTTGGCGGCGCTATCGATAGTCTTCAACGCTAGAACATTTAAATACAGGTACACAGATGACTATCATAGTTAACCACGTAACATCCAATAATGTTCATAGTGGAATCTTCGAGGATATTTTCTCTTATTTCTCTCGATACACAGAACAATACGCAACTCACATCCCAAGTGAGAAACCGATCATTGGCGCTCACATCAGACACTACCATCGTCCACACTTGGAAGAGCGTCTGATCGGGCCGTGCGTGGTTACTGTTCATCATGACTTGAATGACCCAGACAGTTGGCTATCTCTTGATGCGTTCATTGATCGCTATAAAGAGGCTGACGTAGTCATTTGCCTGAACACTTTCCAGCAAAAAAAACTTGCTGAATGTGGAATATTCAACACTTGTGTTATACCACACGGCTACAACCATCACCTGATTGACAAAGCAAGAAATCTTGGTCGAAGCATCAGGCAAAAGTTTACTGTTGCCATTGTCTCCAAGCGTTACGCTAGAAAGGTGAAAGGCGAAGCCTACCTTTTCGAACTCGCCAAACGATTGGATCCCGACAACATTGAGTTTCTCCTGATTGGTGATGGCAGATCAGAAGAAGGAAGAGCACTACGCAAGTTAGGCTTCGATGTTGAAGTTTATGAGCGCCTGCCGTATCCAGCACTCATCGATGCCTATAGAGGCGTCAATGCTTTGCTCATGACAAGTTATTTTGAAGGTGGTCCGGCCAACATCCCAGAAGCAGCAGCAATGGGCGTACCGATTCTGGCAAATCCAATTGGTATGGTTCCCGACCTCATTGAGCACGAAAAGCATGGCATCTATCTGGAAATGGATCCTCATTTGGATGCGCTAATGCTCAATGAACTCGCCACACCGGATAACTCACGATACAAAAGCCTGTTTGAATCCAGTCAGCACGCTAGCGCAAATCTTATTACATGGCAGGACTCAGTTAGCCTCAACATGAAAGAGCACCTTAAACTGCTTAAAGGCAAACAAGCATCGATCAATAAAGTATTAGAGCTATTCGCATGAGTAAGTTTTTCATTGCAGACCCTTTGCACATCAACCAAAGAAACTTTGGAAGCCTCTACGAATATCTTGATGAATCCAAGAGCGCTGTAATCTTCAACGAAGAGCGGCAGGATTTGCTGAGTCTCTTTGGAGACTATTCCTCTCAGCAGGATTCCTTGTTCGAAGAATACACTGAACTAGCTCTTCTACCTCAAGAAAAACTCTTTGAGGCGTCCACCCTTGAAGTTAACCTTTTCAAGGTTGCACGAGCAGAGTTGCTTTCACTACTTATCACTCAGGACAACTTTAGCGACAAACCATTACCCACCAGCACTAAAGAGTTGTTTAATTACATCTACAAAAATGAACGTGAAACCTTGCTGTGGAACATGGCATCCGCCATGCAGTGGTTAAATCACTGGTCGCCGGTAATAAAACAGCACAATCCAAAATTCGTTCTGGTATTTTCGGGAAGCCTGATATACGCAAGATCTCTACTTGAACTCCTGAAGAATAGAGCCCCTCGCGCTTTTGTGCTAGAGAGTTTTTTCACGGGAAGCGACAATTACATTGAAGAAAAGTATGAACCCATCGCCAACAACTCGAACCTGAAGTTTACGGCGTACTATCGATCATTAGGTGCAGACGAACTACCGCTGGAATGGGATCGCAACCGGAACAAAGCAATCAATAAAATTTTGGGCGCCAAAAATAAAAACGTCAATCAACCAGCGGAAAACACAAAAAAACTTTTTTCCAACAATCGCCCAACTCTTCTGATCGCGGGCCAAGTGCTGAATGACTTCTCCCTGCTTGAGCATAACAACATCGGCCTCAACTCTTTAGATTTCTACAAAAAATTAATCCAAAGGATCCTCGAAGAGACTGACCTCAACGTCATATTTAAAGCTCATCCGTGGGAGAGAAAAAAGAAAAATATTGGTCACCCCCTGACATTGACTGAACTGGAAAAGCATTTCAAAGTCGGCGACCTACCGTTCGAGCACGAAAATCGATTACTGTTACTAGAAGACTACAATATTAAGTCGATTTTTAAACAAACAGAATACGTAGCAGGATTGAACTCGCAGGCACTTCTCGAGGCTGCTTTTGAAGGCTTTCGCCCCATTCAGTTTGCCAATGCCTTCTATGGCAATAAAGGTTTTACCTCTGACTACACCTGCGAGTCCCTGGACTTCTTTATCAGCGATTTAAAAGCAGGAAAAATCCCGAGCAAACTGGGCCTTGAACAATACAAGAGCTATGAAACCTTTATTACCAAAGCGCTTCAATTCTCTTTAGCTTCAGCATTTCCCTCTGGGAAGGCCATGCTGAGATCAATTTTCCACATAACGCCTCATATCCCACTTATAACAAAGACAGCCGACAATCAAACAGCAAAAATTGTGCAGCCAGCAACACCCACAAAGCTTGCAAAGGGGCAATCTGCAAGTGAAAAAAAAGACGTAACCGTTATAACAACTGGCACGCCCCCTCCGCCATCAAAGCGTAGAAAAAAACTTAATAAACTCTTGAAAACTCCTAAGAAATTTTTCATGGACTCCAAGAACACCAGAATCAGATGGCTTCATATATTTTTCCCGAAAGGGGCGGCATGACAGAAGCCTATATCCGTTACTATTAAAACCTTGCCTTCGGCGCCTGAAGACTCAAATAATTTCGCTACTTTTGCGATTGACACTTGAGTCTTCATTTCTCAGGCTAGTTGCCATTCGGGAAAAACGCCCGACATTAAAAATGTAGAGCAGAGCCTTATGGATCAAACCATTGACCTAGTCAGAATTATTGAAGATAACGAGCAAATAGTTCTCGGCAAAAAAGTCCTCTTCATCCCTTTAAATAAAGGGTCGAATTCTGAAAAACTTCTTATTGTAATGAGCGCTCACAATCAAGGCGGCAAGTACATGGCCTTGCGTTCATTCCTTGAAAGTCAGATTTGCGACCTATTATTTATCTCGGACCCGAAAAACTCGTGGTACCTGGATGAAGACAATGGCGAAACCTTTTCAAGAACAATCAATTTATTTACAGAAGCGTATGCCCCACATGCAACGTTTCTTTTCGGCTCTTCCATGTCTGGTTATGGCGCCATTTTGCATGCATTTAGACTAAACGCAAACGCAATAGCATCAAACCCCCAGATCAACTTGGACATTACCAAAGACCATGCATGGCCAGAACTTAAAGAGCATATAAACGAGATTGGTGGACATCACACAAACCTAGATGAAGTAGCCCATTCAGAATGGAATGATTCCGCAATTTATGTTATTCATGGACATGATGACATGGACATCATAAATGTTGATCTTTTGTCGCGATCCACCCCGCCAAACAAGAAACTCATCATTCAAACATTAGATATCGACTTACACATCTTGTTTTTTGGCAAGGAAGTTGACTACATCTATAAAATCATGGACTTGCTATACAAATTCCGCACAGACTTGGACCTCAAGAAAATACTCTCCAATTTAATATCGGAAGACAAAACCAACAAACGCCATCTTAGAGCGGAACGGAATAACAGCAAAATCACCGACCCCTTTCGCACTATTGATCACTCCGGCAAAACCGTATCTTGGCAAAACAGGTACTTGCACGAGCAAGTTGGAAAACAAGTATTTTTCTCCAACATAGGATTCTATTTTAATCACCAACTAACTGGTGGAATTTGCTTTTTTGACGGCGAAAGATGGCGACTATCCTCTCCAATTCCGTCCATCAATGACAACCTGATCGCCAAGAACACCGCCCAGACAAATGGCACAATCACAAACCCCACGAATAACCAACACATCAACAACTTTTGGTGGATTAGAAACGAAAGCGATTCGGACATTATAATTGAAGGCAGACATAACTACCTTGAAGTCCATCTAACACCAAACAATACAAAAAACATCTATTTGAGCTCAAGCGTATCTATCGACAAAAAGCAACATGAGTCAATGCTAGGCAAATACCTGACATTGTCCGCCGACGTCTTCACCAGTGAAGGGGACATACACCTAACTCTGGGTGGTGTCGGCGCCTCCGGGTATCATCATAAGAACTCGAGCAAAAACTCTCCGGGATCATGGAAAAACATATCAGTAACAGAACAATTCTTGTCAATTAACTCAGACCACAAAGATTCTATTTTTTTACGACTCAACCTCGCTGCAGATGGGAAAGCCAAGACCGTGCAAATTAAGAACTTGAGTTTGCAAGTAGGGTATTTCCCCATGGGGCTTGCATAGTTAATGCGCTAGCCTGCCCCTCTTGGACTGGACAGTAACAGCTAAACAGGCCAGTAATACGCAATGAAAAAGGCCCAATTAAATCGACGAATATCTCATCAGTTTAATTGGGCTCTCATTATCAAGCTTAAAGCTTCAGTTTTTCTTTACATAAAAATCTAATCAAAAATCTCCACAACCCCCACAACCTCATCCCCCTCATCCGCCGTAACCGGCAATGCCCGAATCTTGTGATCCAGCATATAAGCCTCAGCCTCCGACAACTGAGTCGACGCCTTGACTGTATGCGGATTCGGCGTCAGGAAAGTCGCTACGGTTTCGTTCACGACACCCGGGTTGTCCAGCAACGCGCGGCGCAGGTCGCCATCGGTGACGATGCCGATCAGTTTGTCGTGCTCCATCACCAGGGCGAGGCCGAGGCGGCTGGAGGTCATGACCAGCAGGCAGTCGTGGAATGAGGTGTCACGGGTGACTTTGGGGATGTTGGTGTGCATGACGTCGCTGACGCGGGTCAGCAGTTTGCGGCCGAGGCTACCGCCGGGGTGGTAGCGGGCAAAGTCCATCGGTTTGAAGTCCAGCGCAGCGATCAGCGCGACGGCCAGTGCATCGCCCATGGCCATGGTGGCGAGGGTCGAGGTGGTCGGTGCCAGGTTGTTCGGGCAGACTTCGCGCTCGACGGAGATGTCCAGCCAGATGTCGGCGTGTTTGGCGAGGGTCGATTGGCCGTTGCCAGTCATGGCGATGATTTTGTTGCCGAAGGACTTCAGGCTCGGGATCAGCTTGATGACTTCTTCAGTTTCACCGCTGTAGGAAATCAGGATCAGCACGTCGATCGGCTTGAGCATGCCGAGGTCGCCGTGGAAGGCTTCGGCGGGATGCAGGAACAGGCTCGGGGTGCCGGTGGAGGCGAAGGTGGCGACCATTTTCTGGCCGATCAAGCCGGATTTGCCCATGCCGCAGACCGCAGCGCGGCCCTTGCAGCCGAGGATGAGCTCTACGGCACGCTGGAACTCGCCGTCGAGACGTTCTGCGAGTTGGCTGATGGCTTGCGCCTGGGCGCAGAGTGCATCTTTGGCGATGGGAAGGTGATTCATGGGGAAGCGATCGTTCCTTGATTTAAGGGACGCGTATGTTAACGACTCAATAGGCTGACGAAAACTAACATTGCCATCATTCTGATGACCACCAGAAAAAATCGTCATTTCCCTTGTCGTCGGAGCCGTGAATATGGCAATGGCCGGTTGGAATCCGTACTATCGCGCCCCTTCCGGGTGACTGTTACACAGAGCAGGAAAGGACGCTGCGCCCTTCACGTGTATGTCAGACCGGAAACCGGATGGTTGTTTACAGTTGGAACGCATGAGCACCGAATCGAATACCGAAACATCCGTCAGCGGCAGGAACGCGTTCTGGTTAAGCCACGCCACCCTGGAAAAACGCCTGGGCTTTCTCTTGCCGGCGTATCAGGCGGACGATTTCAGCATCAGCACCACTGACTTGGCGTCCAACGCTTCTTTCGTCAATTACGTGCGCCATCACCGGCTGACCGACCTCGGCACCGGTGCAACCCTGGATGTTGTCGAGAAGTCGATTCGCAAAATCGGGTTCATCACCAGCCTGGAGTCGCGTTTCTATCGTGAGCGGGATGTGCTGGCCGACAGCATTCACTTCAAGCACCCCGCGTGCCTGGGCGTTATCGAAACGCCCTGGGAAAGCCTCATTTTTACCGACTACGTTCAAGGGCGCGCACCGCAAATGGCGGCGATCGCTGTGAACGTGGCGCGGGGGATCGCCGAAATCGAATCCTTGTCCAACCGGCACCTGCAACGGACTTCGCGGTGGCAGGCTCGCAGGTTCTGGACGATGGATTTTTTTCGCCCCTGGTATCTGCTGCGGTCACGCTTTAATTACCAGCGCTTTTTACCTTCTGTGGAAAAGCTGGCCAAACAGGATGTGCGATTCAGCAGCCTGGCCAATCGTCTGCGAGCCTTGAGCCCGACACTGCGCCGAGCGGCTGCAGCGGCCAGGGGCAGCCAGCGCTGTTTTTGCCATATGGACTATTTGCGCAAGAATCTCTTCCTTTCACCCGTGGGGCTGCAGTTGATCGACTGGAGCGAGGTCAAGGTGGGGCGTATCGGTTTCGATGGCGGTGCGTATCTGAGCGCGATCTTTCGGCGCAATGATTTACCGGGCTTTATCAAGGTGCGCGATGAGTTTTTGCAGGCCTATGCCCAAGCGCTGGATGAACGATTCGACCGGCAGAGCGCGATGCTCAACCTCAATTATATTTTTCTGCTGAATTCGCTGTGGCACTGCTTGCGGCCGGAGACGATTGCCGAGTACCAGAAAAAAGAAACAATGCCGTCTTTGTGGGAGAAATATGACTACCTGCTGGCGCTTGCTCTTTCTGCCAAGTCATAAATCTGCATCCACAAAAATCTTGTGAAGTGACGTAAAACGCTATCCAGCGCGGCCAGTTATCCCCCTGATAAATCGCCCTTATTTGTAGGAATTTTTTCCTGCTTTTTCGTTATAAATTGTCAGCTTTGTATTATCATCGTGCCACCTATGGAAGAGCGTTGCCTGAGGCGCTTCTGGATTTTCACGCGTCTCGCCATCGAGTGCGTCACCTACGGATACCCGCCATTTTTTTATGGACAATAGCCTACTGAATCGCCCGTGCCTGCTGGCTCTGTCCAAAGGCGTTCAGCAAGTCACTACCCTGCCCGCCCTGTTGCCCGACTACCGATTGTTGTCGGGTTCGACTCGTGACATCGCTCAAGCCGATGCGCTGCTGGCGTGGGGTCGTAAGCCAAGCGCCCTGCTCGCCCAACGGGAAGCACAAAAAGCCGGTCTGCCTGTGCTGTCGGTAGAGGATGGTTTTTTGCGTTCGGTGGGCCTTGGAGCGGATGAGCCGCCACTTTCACTGGTGGTCGATGACCGGGGTATCTATCACGATGCCGACTCGCCGTCGCGCCTGGAAGTACTGATCCCGATTGCCTTGAGTGAATCGCAGATTGTTCGCGCCCGAGCCTTGCAGACGAGCTGGCGGGAAGAGCGCGTGTCCAAGTACAACAACGCCCGTATCGAACGTTGCGAGTTACCGCAACCTTGCGTTTTGGTCGCTGACCAGACCAAGGGCGATGCCTCGCTTCAAGGCGCCGGTGAGGCTGACTTCGAGCGCATGCTTCAGGCGGCACTCGATGAGCATCCTCACAGCACGATCGTGGTGAAGGTCCACCCGGATGTCGTTGCGGGTCGCAAGCAGGGCCACTTTAATCTGGCAGCGCTGAGCAAACGGCCGCAAGTCCAGGTGATCAGCCGCAATGTGCATCCTGCCGAGTTACTGAGCGAAGTCCAGGCGGTGTATGTGATGACTTCGCAACTGGGCTTCGATGCGCTGCTGTGGGAAGTTCCAGTGCACACCTTCGGCATGCCGTTTTATGCCGGCTGGGGTTTGACCCGGGATGCACGGCCTGCCCCGTCCCGTCGCCAACCGGTCAGCCTTGAACAGTTGCTGCACGCGGCACTGGTCGAGTATCCGCGTTATGTGGACCCGGAATCCGGAAAGGCCTGCGAGCCCGAAGTGGTGATGGCCTGGCTCGGTCTGCAACGGCGGATGCGCAGTCGTTTGCCGGAACAGCTGCACATGTTTGGTTTCTCCAGGTGGAAGCAGCCGTTGGTCACGGACTTTTTCAATGGTTCGTCTATTCGTTTTGCCAGCCGTCCCGGTCGCTTGAAAAAAGCTGCGGCCGTTGTTACCTGGGGCTGCGCCCACGACTCGGCAATGGCCAGGCTTGCCCACGGAAGCCATGCCGGACGAGTCGAAGACGGCTTCCTGCGCTCGGTCGGCCTTGGCGCGAACAAGGTTCGCCCGCTGTCCTGGGTCTTCGACGATCTGGGCATCTACTACGACGCCACGCGCCCTTCGCGCCTGGAATACAACTTGCAAAACGACCCCTGCAGCCCTGCCCTGCTGGATCGGGCAGCTGCCTTGCGCGAAGCGATCTGCGGGGCCGGCGTTACCAAGTACAACCTCCCCGGCACGCAGTGGAAGCGGCCTGCCGGGATGAGCAAGGTGATTCTGGTGCCGGGTCAGGTCGAGTCCGATGCCTCGATTCGGTACGGCGCTCATCGCATCCGCCGCAATCTCGATTTGTTGCGAGCGGTGCGCGAGCGCCATCCCCAGGCCTGGCTGATCTACAAACCGCACCCTGAAGTCGTTGCCGGTACTCGCAAGGGCGGCGAGGACGAAGAGCAGACTGCCGACTGGTGCAACCAGGTGGTGGGCGACGTGCCCTTCCACCAATTGCTGCTGGAAGTGGATGAGGTCCATGTACTGACCTCACAGTCCGGCTTCGAAGCCTTGCTGCGCGGGATACCGGTCACCACTTATGGCCAGCCGTTTTATGCCGGCTGGGGCTTGACCACCGATGAAGGCATGCACCCTGACGTCCAGGCGCGCCGCCGCAGACGCTTAAGTCTCGACGAACTGGTGGCCGGCACCCTGATCAACTACCCGACTTATGTAAGCCGCATCACGCAAAAATTCACCACCCCTGAACGAACCTTATTGGAACTGCAGAACTGGCATGAAGCATCAACTCAAGGAAAGAAGCCAAGATGGCAAGAAGTGATTCAACGTTTTCTCCCTACCGCCTTGAGAACATCGCAAAAGAACAGTTGAACGCTGCTGGTGTTGCAAGACGCTTCGTGTCGACCAAACCACGCAATTCCTTTTTGTTCCTGCAAGGTGTCAGCTCGCCCTTTTTTGCCCGTTTGGCTCATGCCCTGCGTGCCGAAGGGCAGTGGGTCAAATCCGTCAGTTTCAATATGGGCGATACCCTGTATGGCGCGGGTTCGCGGGTGTTTTATTCGGCGCGGCCCGAGCAGCTCGAGGATTTCTACAGCCAGACCTTCAAGGCGAACGGCATCACCGACCTAGTGCTGTTCGGCGACTGTCGCCCGGTGCATTTGCCAGCCGTTACGCTGGCGAAACGCTTGGGCGTGCGGGTGCATGTTTTCGAAGAAGGGTACTTCCGGCCTTACTGGGTCACGCTAGAACGTGACGGGGTGAACAACCATTCGTTGCTGCCGAGGGATCCGGAATGGTATCGGGAAGTCGGCAAGTACATTCCGCGTTACCACAACGGTAACTCGTTCAAGTTGTCCTTCACCTCCCGGGCGTTCCACGATGTGATGTATCACGTCGGTGGCGCCCTGAACAAAATCTGCTTTCCGCACTACAAGACCCACGCGCCTTTCAACGCAGCGGTCGAATATGCCGGCTATATTCGCCAGGGCATTCGTCTGGCGAGCGCCAAGGGACGAGATTCATCGGTCATCAGTGAAGTGGCACGCAACCGTCACCCGACGTTCCTGCTGCCGCTGCAACTGGACAGTGACGCACAGATCCGCGACCACTCTCAGTTCAATACCATGAAAGACGTGTTGAAACATGTGCTGGCCTCGTTTGCCCGTCATGCGCCCAGTGATGCGCGCCTGGTCGTCAAGAACCATCCGCTGACGCCGGGCATCGTCAACTACCATCGCATCACCCTGCGCATTGCCGGCAAATTCGGCATTGCCGATCGGGTGGACTTTCTGGAAAGCGGTCACATGCCGACGCTGCTGTCGCACGTGGCCGGGGTGATCACTGTGAACAGCACCGTGGGCGGTTCTTCGTTGATGCACAACGTGCCGACCATCGCCCTGAGCAATCCGATTTATGCACTCAAGGGCTTGACCCACCAAGGCAGCCTCGACGACTTCTGGCGCATGCCAGAACCGCCTGACCCTATGCTATTCCAGCGCTTTCGCAGCACGGTGATTCATACCACCCAGGTCAATGGCGGCTTTTATACCCGCTGTGGCATCGACATGGCCGTGAACAATTCGCTGGAAGTGCTGATGGCAAAAACCTCCAGGATTGAACGGTACTTATGAGCCGGCACAAAAACCCACGCTGCATTCTTATTACTGGCGCCACGGGCGGCATCGGCGGTGCGCTGGCACCCGCCTATGCTGCGCCAGGCGTGACCCTGATCCTGCAAGGCCGACGCACCGAGCGCCTGGAAGAATTGGCCGGACAATGCCGCGCTGCCGGCGCCCGGGTGATCTTGCATGCGCTCGACGTCCAAGACCTGGCGGCGGTGCGCGAATGGATCGGCCGAATCAGCGAAATCGAGCAACCTGACTTGATCATCGTCGGTGCCGGGGTCAATACGGCCACGGGTCCGAACGCGGAAGATGAAGTCTGGGAGCTATCACAGGCCTTGATCGAAGTGAACGTCATGGCGGCCATCGCTACCGTGCAGGCGGCGTTGCCGGCCATGCGCGCGCGAAAGCATGGCCAGATCGCGCTGTTCAGTTCCCTCGCCGGTTGGCGCGGATTGGCTGTCACCCCCAGCTACAGCGCCAGCAAAGCGGCGATAAAAGCTTATGGCGAAGCCATGCGCGATTTGGTCGCCGCCGACGGCGTGCGGATCAACGTGATCATGCCGGGTTATGTCGAGTCGAAAATGTGCTTCGAAATGCCTGGGCCGAAACCGCTGCAGTGGAACCCGGACAAAGCCGCCCAGCGGATACGTCGTGGCCTGGCAGCCGACCAGGCGCGCATCAGTTTCCCCTTTCCCTTGAACCTCGGATGCTGGGCCCTGGGTGTGATCCCCCCGCGGATGTCATCTGTCATTTTGCGATGGCTGGACTACAGTGCCTGACTTTCTGAACAATCCTTTGTGCTGGGTCATCCTTGGCGGATTTATTCTCTCCTGCGTCATCGAAACGATGCTGATCCCCAGGCCCACCTTGCGCCGCCCCCTGCGCAGCTGGCTGCTCCATGCCGGGGCCTGGTTGTTCTCGGCTGCCCTGCTTTATGTCATCACCGGGCGCCCGTATTTCAGCGCCGTGAATGTGCTGGCGCTATGGTTGTTGATCGTATTGGTGAGCAACTCGAAATATCACTCATTGCGCGAACCCTTCGTCTGCGCGGACTTTGAATATTTCAGTGATGCCGTTCGTTATCCGCGCCTGTACCTGCCCTTCTTTGGCATCGGCAAGACGATTGTGCTGGCGCTGGCGTTTGTCGCCTACCTGGCCTGCGGACTCTATTTCGAAGCCGCCGCCACCGATGCGCTATCGGTAGGGGCAATGGCGCTGGCCATCGCGTTGGTGCTGCTGATGGTCGGTGGCTGGAAGCCACTGCAACCGAGCTACGACGCCAGCCTGGATTTGACCCGATGGGGCCTGGCCGCCAGTTTGTGGACCTACTTTTGCGCAGCCCGGCGCAAGGTGCTCATCGAGCAACTGCATTCGCCTTTTGCGCTCGACCCACAACAGGTCCACACCCCGTCTGACGCAGCCCTGCCAGACCTGGTCTCGATCCAGAGCGAGTCGTTTTTCGATATTCGCCGGCTGTGGCCCGGCATCCGAGAGCAGGTGCTGAGCCATTACGATGTGCTGCGCGCAGAAGCCATGGCCCATGGTCGCCTGCAAGTAGCGGCCTGGGGGGCGAATACCGTGCGCACCGAGTTCGCCTTTCTGACGGGTATTGCCGGTGACAGGCTGGGCGTGCATCGCTTCAATCCTTATCGCCACCTGGCCCGCCAAGGGTTGCCAAGCATCGCCGCCGAGATGAAACGCAAGGGTTACCGCACAGTGTGCATTCACCCTTACGTAGGAAGTTTCTACGGACGGGATCGCGTGTTACCAGCGCTGGGTTTCGATGAGTTCATCGACATCCGCAGCTTCGATGACTCGCAAAAGGCCGGCCCTTTCATTGGTGATGGTGCCGTGGCGGACAAGATCATCGAATTGCTCGGTGACAGCGCTCGTACTCAACCTTTGTATATCCACGCCGTGACGATGGAGAACCATGGACCGCTGCACTTGGAAAACGTTGCTGTCGAGGAACTGCCCACCTGGTTCGATCGCCCGCTGCTTGACGGCATGCGTGACCTGGCGCCTTATCTGCGGCACTTGAGCAATGCCGACCGGATGCTCGGCCAGTTACGCCAGTACCTGCTGGCCCATCCGACGCCGACGGGGTTGTGCTTCTTCGGCGACCACGTACCGATTCTCCCGCACGTGTATGCCGCACTGGGTGCGCCGGATGGCGATACCGATTACTTCATCTGGTCCAACCAGGCGCCCACCTCCAGCACTCCAAAGGCGCTGGGCGTTGAACAGCTGGCCCAGGCCTTTGCCGAGCAGGTCAGTCGAAGCCAGGCTTGCGCCAGGAAAACCAGCCAGGCCCAGACTGCAACCCATGCTTGAAACCACCACCGCCCCCCTGCTGATCGCCCTCGGTTCCAGCTTGCCGAAACCTGATGACTCGATTGCGCGGATGATCACCTCGGGCCGAGGCTCGCTTGCCTTCATTCTTGGCGATGAAGCGTGCCGTTATCGACTGCTGGCCACGTCGATCAACTGGGACCGAATTTTAATTGCGTACCGCGATTGCACTGCATTGGGTTATGCCGCCTTCAAGCACCATCGGCGCGGGCCGTTTTCCCCCGGGGTCAGGCCCTTTGTGCGCGAATTCGGCCGGCTTCGGGGTGCACTGCGCTACCTGCTGTTTGTGATTGCCGAATGCCGGGAGTGGTACTACGGGTTTTATCTCTATGGCTTGCGCGTTATCAAGCAAGCACGCCATCAGGGAGTTGCGACTTCGCTGCTGCGCGAGATATTCGAGCAGGCGCGGCAATCCGGGCATGACCGGGTTGAGCTTGAGGTCCAGGTGAAAAATCAACGTGCGCAGCGACTCTATACACAGCAGGGATTCACCAAAGTACGAATCACACCGGTGAACTGGCTTGGCCGCCTTCTGCCCTTCCCTGCGGTGATGAACATGCGCCGCTCACTGGTATCCCACCCATGAACTGCGACGAGATGAATCGATCGGTACCCGCTGTTGAATCACTGGTGGATGGTCCAGGCTGGATCGGCATCATGTCCCAGTGGGTGATGTGGCGGGTCTTTCACCTCCCCGAGTTTCTCGACCCCGAAGGCACACCCGCCTGGTTGTGGCGCCGAGGTCGACATAAACCCAAGGGACTCAAGGCGATTTCCGGGATTGGCTACAAACGTTCGTCCGACCATGCCCGGGTACTGTGCCAGCGCTGGGGCATTCCCTATATCGCACTGGAGGACGGTTTTCTGCGCTCCTCTTCTCTGGGGGTCGAGGGCGATACGCCGATGTCCATGGTGGTCGATCCCATCGGCATCCACTACCTGGCGGATCGCCCGTCATTGCTGGAAAACATCCTCCAGCAACCGCAACTGCTGACGACCCAGGAAATGTCCACGGCTGCTCAGCTGATTGCGCTAATGCGCAGCAGCGGTATCGGCAAGTACAACAATGCACCCGACCTCAGCGATGACGATTCACTGGGGAGGGAAGTACCGCTGATCCTGGTGGTGGATCAAACCTGGGGCGACTTTTCGATTCCAGGTGGTGGCCTGTGCGAAGCAGATTTCATTCGCATGCTCGATACGGCGCTGGCGGAAAACCCCGGCGCCGACGTTCGTGTGCGGATTCATCCGGACTGCCTGAGCGGGCACAAGAAGAGTTGTTTGCTGGAAGCGGCGACCGCTCGCGGCGTGCCCCTGGAAAGTCGTCATGTATCCTGGGCTTCGTTGGCGCGACGGGCCGCGCGGGTGTACATCGCCACCAGTCAGGCCGGGCTCGAAGCCTTGATTCAGGGCGTACCGGTGACGTGTTTCGGGCTGCCGTTCTATGCCGGCTGGGGACTGACCGACGACCGCATGCCGATCCCCCGGCGCCAGGCCCGGCCAACACTGGAGCAACTAGTGGCCGCCGCCTACATTCGCTACTGCCGCTACGTGGACCCGCTGACCGATCAGCGCTGCGACGTGCTGACTGTCGCCCGGCAGCTAGCCCGGCAAAAACAACAGGACAGCCAGTTCGCAGGCGCATTAACCGTGCTCGGCGTGCCCCGGCGCCGGCAACCGGCGATCCGCACCTTGCTCGACAGCCGTTGGGGCAGTGTGAAATTCGCCCATAACAGCGCCGACCTGATGACGACAGTGGCGCGCGAAGACGGCAAGGTGTTGGTGTGGAGTGCCCATGAACCACATGATCTGTCATCACGTGCCACAGCACAGGGCGTACCGCTGTGGCGCATCAGCCCTGGCAGCGCAACAGCCAGCTTGGTCCTCAGGCATAGCGACGACGAGGAACAGCAACTGGTGCAAGTGCGTGGCATGCCCTGCAGCCAACAGCAGGCGCTGGAGCACAACGCACGACCCAATCCAGGCCTACTCGACAGCTGCCCGCGCTACCGGCAGGTGCGTCGCTATCTCAAAGGAATGCTCTAACCCCCCTGCGTACAACTCAATTATGGAATACGCCGAATCTGAGCCGGCTTGCCGGCGAAGACGTTTTGGAACATTGCATCGATCTTTCGGCGGCTCGGCTTATAGCTTTTGCAGTTCCTGCGCAACAATGGCGACAGTTTCGGCAATTTGCTCCGAGGTATGCAGGCACGACATGAAAAAGCGCACACGCGCCGATTTCTCGGGCACCGCCGGATGAAGAATCGGTTGGGCGTTGATACCACGACAGGACAACGCGCAGGACAGTTGGGCGGCCTTGAGCGAACTGCCGGTGATGATCGGTACCACCGCCAGGCCGGTGCTGGTGCCGGTGTCCAGTCCCGCGTCCCTGGCCAGCTCGAGGAATTGCCGGCCACGGGCCTGCAAGGTGGCGACGCGCTCGCCATCCTCGGGCAGGCACCGCAAAGCGGCCAACGCTGCCGCCGCCACCGGTGCCGGCATGCCGACGCTGTAGAGAAAGCCCGGCGCCAGGAACTTGAGGTGTTCGACCAGCGCCGACTCACCGGCGATGTAGCCCCCGCAACTGGCCAGGCTTTTACTCAAGGTGCCCATCCAGATATCCACGTCTCTGCCGGCCAGGCCGAAATGCTCGCGGATGCCCTTGCCGGTCTGTCCCATGACGCCCAGCGAATGCGCCTCATCGACCATCAGCAAAACCTGGTGTTTGCTCCTGAGTTCGACGAAGCGTGGTAAATCCGGGAAATCACCATCCATGCTGTAGATGCCTTCGATCACCACCAACACACGTTCGAAATGTTGACGCTGATCGCTCAGCACCCGATCAACCGCTTCCCAATCGTTATGGGCAAAGCCAAGGCGCCGGGCGCCGGACAACTGAATTCCCTGCAGAACGCTGTTATGGATCAGTTCGTCATGCAGGATCAAATCCCGCGGGCCGAACAAGTAACCGATGGTGGTCACGTTCGTCGCATGACCGCTGACGAAGGTAATAGCGTCGTCCACCTCATAGAGCCGGGCCAGTTCCTGTTCCAGTTCACGATGGATCGGACGGTCTCCCGACACCGGACGGCTGGCCGATACCGAGGTCCCATAACGATCAATGGCCGCTTTGGCGGCTTCAGCGACCACCGCATGCCCTGAGTAGCCCAGGTAGTTGTAGCTTGCGAAGTTCACGTAGCGGCTACCGCCCATGACGGTTTCGGCGCCCGCCAGGCCGTCGTGCAACTTGAAAAACGGATTGGCCAGGCCAAAGCGCGCGGCGCCGTCGAGCATAAGGCGCAATTGCTGATAACCAGGGTGCTGATCGAATCGGCAAAACTGCCCGAAACTCTCGCGCGGGGTGCCTTTGACGCCCTCCAGCGAAGGGCTTGGAGCAGCATCGCCGATCTTGCGCATGCGCCTTTCCAGGGCTTGCTGAATCAGCTTGTCCTTCATCGAAGTGGCAAGCCCGGGAGTGGTTTTATTGGTCATGGTCAATTAATCAAACGTGAAGGTTTCGAAGCCTGGGTATCGAGCCCGTCGCTCAACTGCGCAATGTCGTCCCGGGAAAGGTCAATGCCATGGCGAGAGAACGTATCGCTGGCCAGCGACTGCAAGCTATTTCCACTCTGCGATTGCCCATCACCCTCCTGATTGCCACGCAGCAGCTCAAGGATTCGAACGGTGATCTTGCCGATGCTTGACGCTTCGCTCAGCTCCATCACCGACAGACGCATTCCGAATCGCTCCTCGACGGCTACCACCAGTTCGACACTCATCAGCGAGTCCAGCCCCAACTCTTGCAGCGGCCGCGAGGCGTCCAGCTTGCTGGTTGGCAAACGCAGAATCTCACTGATTTCCTGCTTGAGCATTTCACCGAACAGCTCGATCAGCTCGGGGTCGTCCATTTCCGCCAACAGCCGCTGAATATCGTCAACATCGCTTTCTTCGTCCTGCTCGCCATTGTGCAATCTGGCCAGCTCATTGAATTTTGGCGAGCCGGCGGCAGGCAGGAATCGCGACAGCGCTTTCCAGTCCAGCTCAAGCACACCCAGCCCTGAACGTCGCTGCAACAGCAAGCGCTCCAGGGTTTGCAGCGCGGCTTGCGCCTGCAAGGCAGCACCGCCCATGCGGCTTTGCAGGGCATCTTTGATGTCCTGATTGCGCGCCAGGAAACCCGCATCATCGATGGCTCCCCAGAGTACGCTGGTGGCCGGCAGCCCGAGTGCCAGGCGATGACGCGCCAGCGCTTCGAGCCAATGGTTGGCGGCAACGTAGTTGGCCTGCCCCGGGTTACCGAACAAGGTCGTGGCCGAGGAGAACAGCACAAAGAAGTCCAAAGGCAAATGGGCCGTCAACTCATGCAGGTACTGCGCACCTTTGGCCTTGGGCTCAAGAACGCGCTGCAGTTGCTCGCGGGTCAGATTGCGGATCAAGCCGTCATCGAACACCGTTGCCGCATGCACCACGCCACGCAATGGCCGGGCGCTGGCTTCGATGCACGCCATGACGGACGCCAGTTGCGCGGCGTCGGTAATATCGCAAGCCAGCGCCTGGACTTCGATACCTTGTTCGCGCCACAGTGCCAGCAAAGGTTGCGCCTCTTCTGTCGCAGCACCGCGACGGCCCAGCAGGACCAGGTGACGCGCACCTTTTTCCACCAGCCATTGCGCACTGCGCAGGCCAAAACCGCTGAGCCCGCCGGTGACCAGGTAGCTGGCCTCCGCGGCCAACGCCAATGCCGGCGGTTGCGAGACCGGCGCGGTGACAACACCCTGGATCGGCGTGCGATAAGTCACGACGATCTTGCCGATCTGTCTTGCCTGTTGCATGTAGCGGAATGCTTCGACGACTTCATTGGCATCGAACGCGCGATAGGGCAACGGGCTCAGAATCCCGGCGCGGAACAACGCCATCATTTCGCCAAACAGCCGACGGGTCAGTTGCGGGCGCTCGCTCATCAGCTGGTCGGCATCGATGCCAAAGTAGCTGATGTTATTGCGGAACGGTCGCAGGCCGATCTTGGTGTTCTGGTAAAAGTCGCGCTTGCCCAGTTCGAGGAAGCGGCCAAACGGCTTGAGTACCCGCAGGTTGCGATTGATCGCCTCGCCCGCCAGGGAGTTGAGTACCACATCCACGCCGCGGCCATCGGTGACGGCCAGGATGTCATCGGCGAACGCCAGCGAACGCGAGTCGAAGATATGCTCGACGCCCATCAGGCGCAGGAAATCGCGCTTCTCGTCGCTGCCCGCCGTGGCGTAGATTTCGGCACCGCACCATTTTGCAATCTGGATCGCGGCAATGCCGACGCCACCCGCGGCACCGTGAATCAGGATTTTTTCTCCCGGTTCTAGCCGCGCCAGGTGATGCACGGCGTAATACACGGTGAAGAAGGTACTGGGGATGGTCGCTGCCGCTTCAAAGGACATGCCTTCAGGAATGCGCGCCACGGCGTTGGCGTTGGTGACCAGGCGATTGGCGAAGCTCGACGGGCCAAAGCCGACGACTCGGTCGCCCGGCTGGAAATCACCCTCGACCAACGCTCCTTTACCGCGCACCACACCGGAAAACTCGAAGCCCAGGGTCGGTCCAGAGAAGCCATTTTCGATCGCTTCATCGGACAGCAAGCCCAACGCGTACATGACATCGCGGAAGTTCAAGCCGGTGGCCTGGACCTCGATATCCAGTTCATCCTCGGCCGGCACCCGCGGCGCCCGCGCTTCCCAGCGCAAGTTGCGCAATTGCCCCGGCAGATCGAAACCCAGTTTGACCTGGGTCAGCGCATCCGCCCCTGCATGATCTGGCAACGCATCGGGCTGGACTCGCAGCCGTGCGACGTAACGATCGCCCGCCGCGCTGACCGCCAGTTCGGTTTCTTCACCAACATTGAGCAGCGCTGGAACCAAGGCCTCGGCGCCGGCGCCAGGCGCCAGATCGAGCAGACGGACACGACAGCCGACCGCTTCGTTAGTCAATGTTCGACCGAAGCCCCATAAGGCAGCATCGGCGATCGTTTGCACCGATGTTTCCTGAGACTCGCTCTTGGGTAACAAATGCAGGGCGGCGCCAGAAGTCAGCAACCAGCAATCCGCAGCAATGCCGGCTGACTCACAGGCTTGGGTGATGGCGGCGGCGAGCATGCAGCGGCCAGCCTGTGCATCAAGCCCCTGGGGGGCGAACAGGCCGGCCAGCATGACCAGGTGTTGCGGCACCGCCGGGTATTCACCTAACTGTTGCGCCAGCACCGATACCGAGTCAGGTGCAAGTAGCGCAGCGTCTTGACCTTGCTCGCGCAACATCGACATCAGTGCCTTGGCAAAGGGTGCTTCAGGACCTTGCCCGTCGGCTATCAGCCACCAACGCTGACGCGGATACTCAGAGGCAACCATGGGGGCCTTGGCGCCATCTTCAGCAGCCAACAAAAGATAACCGCCGGACACCGAGCCAGGAATGAACTCCAGAGGCTCGGACACTTTCAGTCCATGACGCCGCAGTTCCTGCTGCCAGAATCCCGGGCTCTGTTGCACCGATAACGCCTGTAGTTCCTGCCGGACCAGCCACCAGGAAGGCTCGGCACCGAAAATGAAATCAGCCCAACGCGCAGGATGTTGCGCCAGCAGCAGCACTTCACCATTGGCAGCCAACCTTGCAACGCCATGGAGCAGGCTTTGACTGACGACTTCCAGCGGCGCCAGGTCGGTGGCGACGAGGATCAGATCGAAGCCATTGGCCGGCACTCGAGCGATTTTTTCCGACGCGTCCAGAGTCAAAACCTGAAGATCCGGGAAGTCAGCCTGGAGCACCAATGCCGTTTCAATGTTCTGCGCAGAGTATTGATAATCGACCCGGTCGAAATTCAGGCCCACACACAGGTCTGCAGCCAGCGGTGCGCCCTCGAAACCAAGCTCGAGAATACGCAGGCGCTGCCCCTCAGGCAGAGCGCTCAACCGTTGGCCGATGTGTTCTCGCAAGCCACCTAGCAACGCCTGCTGACCGGACGTACCAAGGACCAGACGGGTCAATGCGGCGGGGGTGGTTTCCCGTGGCAGCAGTTGCGCAAGGCTCATCTGGCCACTGACCAACTCCAGCAGGTGCATGCCGATCCGGCCGACCGAATGGATGATCTGGAAGTGCTCGGGATAACTGCTGAACAGTTCCTGCCAGATTGCCTTCGCACTGGCTCGCTCGCCTTGATCGGCAAGCTGCCAGCCGCCATTGCCGCTCGCGACCAGGTCGCCATCCTCCACCGCCAGCTTAAGCAGATGGTCAAGATAACTTCCTGCTTCCCAGGAGGAGCGCTGCTGCAGCGTCAGCTCACCGCCGAGTTTCTCGATGGCCTCCAACAGGAAGCTGCTACACAGAGCGTCAAGCAAAGGGTCGACTTCATCGGCATAACTGGCCAGCCCGAGGTCATCGGCGATAGCGCCAAGGTGCTGCCGCAACTGCATTTGCAACTGCGAACCCACCCTTGGCAATGCGCGTTCATTGGCAGGATAGGGTTTGGCAACCCCGACAAAGTTCACCAGTTTGATGTCACCACTGCGATCCTTGTGCAACCGGACACCACGGAAACGGGCATCCTTGATGCAGATGACCGCGCGGCCATGGACGTCATACAAAGTGAAGTCTGCCAGCAGGGAATGGGCTGAGCGTCGCACCAACGTGACTTGGGCCAGGCAAGGCGGCAGGCTGCCGGCAGCGAAGCTGATACGCCCCAGTTTCACCGGGATAAAGGCCAGCCCCGTGTGACTGTCGGCATCCTGGTTCAGCAGTTGGGTAATCAGCTGGAAAGCACTGTCCAGCAGTGCCGGATGCAGATTCAGTGCGGCGAGCTCAGCCTCAATCGGCACCGGAACCGTCAACCGCGCCAATACCCGGTTGCCATCAATCCAGCCAGCCTCGACCGCCTGATAAGCCGGGCCATAATTGAGGCCTACCGCACGTGTCAGCGTCAGGTGCTCTGCGGTAGTGAAGTCAGGCGCGCGCGCCGGCAAAACCGGAGCGACAGAGCCCAGCGATCCCCCGCGCGCTTCACCGGGAATCCTCGCAACCACATGCTGCACCCACGGTTCAGCCTGGGCCGTGCTACGCGACACGATGGAAATGGCACCGTCGGCGCTGTCGACTATCACCCGAACCTTTTTGCTGAAATCGGCATGTAGCAAGAGCGGGCTGTGAATTTCCAGCTCTTCGATTTCCACATACGCACCGGGTTGATACTGCAATGCAGCGGCCAGTGCGAGCTCAGTGAAACCTGCACCCGGGAACAACACAGAGTCACCCACCCTGTGGTCGCCCAAGGACGGGAACAGTTGCGTATCCAAGCGATTGTCCCAGGTGAACTCATGCTCAGGCAGCGGATAACCCAACAGCGGATGGACGCGTTCGCGGTGCAGGTGGCCGGAAGACTCAGGAGTATCTACGTGCCAATGACGTTCGCGCTGCCAGGCGTAGTTAGGTAGTTGCACGAAACGGCCGGTGTGAGGAAACAGGCACTGCAGGTCAATGTCGACGCCGGCAATCAGCACCTTCGCCAACGTTCGATCGATCAACTGCGGGGTTTCTTCACCTCGCAGCAGCGTCGGGATCACCACACCTGGCAATTGCTGGCTGGCCATCGCATCGACCACATAGGCACGCAGAATCGGGTGCGGCCCGATCTCCACGAATACGTTGTAGCCCTGCCCGACCAGCGCCACACTGGCGGACTCGAACAGCACCGGATAACGAATGTTCTTCCACCAGTACTCGGCGCTCAGGTCTTCGCCGGCCAGCACGTCGCCGGTCACGGTCGAGTACATCGGTATCGCGGCAGGGCTCGGGACGATATCGCTCAACACGTCGATGATCTGATCGGCAATCACCTCCATGGCCGGCGAGTGGAACGCATAATCGAGACCCAGACGGCGAACGAATACTTGCCGCTCGGTCAGCGCCTGCTCCAGAATTTCCAGTGCCGCCACTGGACCTGCGACGGTTGCGCCTTTGAAGCTGTTCTCGCCGGCGACCACCAGTTCGCTGTCCAGGCCGAGCGCCTGCAACAAACTCGCCGTGTCTGCGCCGGACAAGCCCACCGCCGACATCTTGCCGCAGCCCTTGGTCAAGCCTTGCAGGCGACTACGATGATAGATCACACGAGTGGCGTCGTTCAGCGTCAGCGCACCGCAAGCCCAGGCAGCAGCGACTTCACCCACGCTGTGGCCAATGACAGCCACCGGTACAACACCTTTTTCGGCCAGCATGCGGGTGACACCCACTTGCAATGCAAACAGCGCCGGTTGCGCAAATTCGGTCAACTGATAACGCTCATCGCCCAACTCACTCGCCAGTTCGGCGATCAACGAATAACCCGATAGCGGTTGAAAAATAGCGTCCAGCTCGACCAGCGCCTGATGGAAAACCGGGTCGGCCAGCAATGACTTGCCCATGCCCTGCCACTGCGATCCATTACCGGAAAAGACGAACACCGGCCCTTTGGCCTGATCCAGGGCACGGCCGCTTTCCAGCACTGTCGACAACGCAGGAACACCCGGCTCCTTGGCGAAATCCAGTAGCGCCTGAGCGCTGCGCTGTGCCTCTGCGCCAAACACCACAACCCTTTGCGGATGCAATTCGCGGCGCAACATCGACTGGTAGGCCACGTCGTAGAGGTTTGCCGCGTCCGCCCTGCAAACGTATTGCGCGATCTGTTCGGACTGGGCCGCCAAGGCTGCACTATCCTTGGCAGAGACCATCAGCGGCACTGCTCGCCCCGTCTGGCTCGGGGCTTGTAGCGTCTGTGGCGGACTTTCCAGGATGACGTGGGCGTTGGCCCCGCCGAAACCGAAAGAGTTGATCCCGACCACCAGTTTTCCACTGGGCTTGAGCGCCTGGGTTTCGGTGACCACACTCAGGTTGAGGTCAGCGAAAGGAATGTTCGGGTTGAGCTTCTTGATGCCGATGGTGGCCGGCACCTTGCGTTCGATCACGCAGTACAACGCCTTCATCAAGCCGGCGACACCCGAGGCAGCCTCAAGATGCCCGATATTGCTTTTGATCGAACCGATCAGCAGTGGCTTATCCGCCGGGCGCTGCTGCCCCAAAGCCTCACCGATAGCCCGACTCTCGATAGGATCGCCGACTGGCGTGCCCGTACCATGAGCTTCAAGGTAATCAATGTCTGTCGCACTGATGCCAGCACTGCTGTAGGCCTGCTTCATTAGGGCAATCTGCGCATCCGCACTGGGGATGGTCAGACTGGACTTGCGCCCATCGGTATTGGCCGCACTGCCGGCAACGACTGCGAGAATCTGGTTACCGTCCTCGATCGCCTTGTCGTAATCCTTCAGGTAGAACAGTCCCGCGCCTTCAGAGCGGACATAACCATCAGCAGACTCATCGAATACATGGCATTGCCCCGTGCGCGATAACATTGAGGCCTTGGAAAAGATCAGGAAGCCAAAAGGATGAAGATGCAGACTGACACCACCAGTAATCGCCTGGTCGATATCGCCGTTCTGAATGGCCTGGCAAGCCTGGTGAAAGGCAATCAGGGAAGAAGAGCACGCCGTGTCGATGGCCATGCTCGGACCTTGCAGGTCATAAAAAAAAGATAAGCGGTTGGCCGCGATACTGAAGGTATTGCCGGTAGCGGTTGCCGCATCAACCGTCGACAAATCATGCGTCAGGCGATAACCGTAGTCGACACTGGCAATTCCAAGGTAAACACCGCAATTGCTGCCACGCAGGCTCGACGGTTTGACCCCGGCGTTCTCGAACACTTCCCAGCCAAGCTCCAGCAACAGCCGCTGCTGAGGATCCATGACCGCCGCTTCACGAGGAGAAATATTGAAGAAGCCGGCATCGAACGTGGAAATATCGCCCAGGGAGCCGGAGGCAAAGGTATAGGACGTTGCAGGATTAGCCTTGTCCGGATGCAGGAACTCGTCCCTGGACCATCGAGAAAAATCCACTTCGGTGATAAAACTCTTCCTGTCCAGCAGGTGCGGCCAAAAAGTTGCAGAAGTGGAGCCTGGAAAACGGAACGACGTCCCTATGATTGCAACTTTCTTACGCATTGCTACTAACCCTTTTCATCCCCAGCCCTTTTCAGAAGCTGGACAACAATCAAATCCCATTAATGCTGGAAACCCGGCGACACTTTGAGTGTTATGCAGCCTACAAAACCCTGACCGTAGATAACGTCCTACACAAAATAGCGGCGAATCATACGCGCCGAGTCCATTAAGGGGAACCTGAAAAGCGTCCCCCGGAGCAGGTCAAACCTTTCAAGAAGACCGGGAATATGAGACACGCGCAGGGGCCTGAAAAAACATTCAATAAATCCGCGACGCAGCCGATAACACCTGAAAGCCTTGCGGATTGAAAAAGCCATGCGTAACAACCAGCCCATTACCCAACGCGAACGGACCTTCCCGGCTCAGCAACGATTGATTTCCACTACCGATGCCAAGGGCGTGATCACCTACTGCAACGACGCTTTCGTCGACATCAGCGGGTTTTCTCGTGAGGAACTGATCCGTGCGCCGCATAACCTGGTCCGTCACCCTGACGTCCCGGCTGCGGTGTTCGCGCATATGTGGGGCACACTGAAGCAAGGCTTGCCATGGATGGGCATTGTCAAGAATCGCTGCAAGACCGGTGACCACTACTGGGTTAACGCCTATGTCACACCGGTATTCGAGGGCAATCAGGTGATCGGTTACGAATCGGTGCGGGTCAAACCCACCGCCGAGCAGATCCGCCGCGCCGAAGCGCTCTATCAACGCATCAACCAGGGCAAGTCAGCCGTTCCTCAAACCGATAAATGGCTGCCGGTGCTTCAAGACTGGCTCCCGTTCATTCTGGTCAGCCAGTTGAGCTTCATGATCGGCGCTACCCTGACGTCCCAATGGGGCTTCGCCCTCGCCGCCGGCCTTTCGGTGCCGTTGGGCTTGATGGGCTTGAGCTGGCAACAGCGCGGTATCAAGCGTTTGCTGCGCCTGGCCGAGCAGACCACGTCCGACCCGCTGATCGCGCAGATGTATACCGACAGCCGTGGCGCCCAGGCACGTTTGGAGATGTCGATCCTCAGCCAGGAAGCACGCCTGAAAACCTGCCTGACCCGCCTGCAGGACACCGCCGAACACCTGACCGAGCAAGCGAAACAGTCCGACACCCTGGCGCACAACAGCTCCACCGGCCTGGAACGTCAACGCGTGGAAACCGAGCAAGTGGCCACCGCTGTGAATCAGATGGCGGCCACCACTCAGGAAGTCGCCAGCCACGTGCAGCGCACCGCCGACGCCACTCAGGAAGCCAATCGCCTGACCGGTCGTGGTCGCGACATCGCCGGGGAAACCCGTGAAGCCATTCAGCGCTTGTCGGTGGTGGTCGGTGAAACCGGCCTGACGGTCACGCAACTGGCCAAGGACAGCGACGAAATCGGCGGCGTGGTCGATGTGATCAAAGGCATCGCCGACCAGACCAACCTGCTGGCCTTGAACGCCGCGATTGAAGCCGCGCGTGCCGGCGAGATGGGCCGTGGTTTTGCGGTGGTGGCCGACGAAGTGCGTCAACTGGCGCAACGCACCAGTGAATCCACCGGGCAGATCCACGCCCTGATCGCCAAGCTGCAGCAAACCGCCAGCACTGCGGTGCAAACCATGGAAGCCGGGCATCGTCAGGCCGAAGAAGGTGTGGCGCGGGTACTGGAAGCGGATCAGGCGCTGGTGGGCATCAGCGAAGCGGTGGCCAACATCACCGACATGACCACGCAAATCGCTGCCGCCACCGAAGAACAGAGTGCAGTGGCCGAAGAAATCAGCCGTAACATCAGCAATATCTCGCAGCTGGCTGACCAGACCTCGGAACAGGCACAGCACTCGGCGCTGTTGAGTGAAGAACTGACCAAGACCGCGAATACCCAGTATTCGTTGGTGGAGCGGTTTAACCGCTAACAACAAAGTCAAAAGATCGCAGGCTGCGCCAGCTCCTACATTTAAATGGTGTACATCCTGTAGGAGCTGCCGAAGGCTGCGATCTTTTGATCTTGCTTCTCGCCAGCTCCTACATTTGAATGGTGTACATCCTGTAGGAGCTGCCGAAGGCTGCGATCTTTTGATCTTGCTTCTCACAGAAATCCGGCGACCTTCTTCGCTGTCGCGTCCAAGTGCTGCTCGTGACTAAACCCCGAAGCCTTCAACGGCTTCAAATCATGATCCGCCGCCTCCAGCCAGAACACCTCGATACTCGGCGCCAACGTGTAAGCCTCGACGGCCGCCCGATTGCCCAGCGCATCCCGCTCACCCTGAACAATCAACGTGCGCGTCTTCAATCCCGCCAGATGCTCGACCCGCGGCTTCTCCGGTTTGCCCACCGCATAAAACGGATACCCCAAACATACCAAGGCATCCGCGCCCAGCTCATCGGCCAACAAACTCGCCATCCGCCCGCCCATGGACTTGCCGCCCATGGCCAGGCGCCCAGCGACATGGCGTCGCACCACGGCATACACCTCACGCCAGCATTCCTGCAATTTTGGCGCCGGGTTCGGGGGACGTTTACCGCCATCGATACGCCGCTGTGCCATGTAGGGAAACTCGAAGCGCAACACGTTGACCCCATGCGCGGCAAGGCGCTCAGCCATGTCGCTCATCCAGCCGCTGTCCATCGGCGCCCCGGCGCCGTGAGCGAGAATCAGCGTTGCCGAGGCCGGCGTGGTGGCGGCATTCCACAACCATCCATGATCCCGCACACACCGCGCCCATTGATCCCCGTCAATACTGGCCTTGTGCTCTTTGTCCATGCTTGCCTCGCTTTTAGTCTGCCTATAACTCCAGGCGAAGAGAGCGTCTGCCGTGCGGCTTACTCGCAAAGGCAGGCCCTCACTTCGGCTGAACCGTGGATGGGGAACCATGAACACTTCTATCAGTACCGCCTACAACTACAAGGTGGTCCGCCAATTCGCCATTATGACGGTGGTGTGGGGCATCGTCGGCATGGGGCTCGGGGTTTTTCTCGCCGCCCAATTGGTCTGGCCTGAACTCAACTTCAACCTGCCGTGGACCAGCTTCGGCCGCTTGCGCCCGCTGCATACCAACGCGGTGATTTTCGCCTTCGGCGGCTGCGCCCTGTTCGCCAGTTCGTTCTATTCAGTACAACGCACCTGCCAGACCCGATTGTTCGCGCCGAAGATCGCCGCGTTCTGCTTCTGGGGCTGGCAACTGGTGATCCTGCTGGCAGCCATCAGCCTGCCACTGGGTTATACCAGTTCCAAGGAATACGCAGAACTGGAATGGCCGATCGACATCCTGATCACCATCGTCTGGGTGGCCTATGCCGTCGTGTTCTTCGGCACGATCATGCAGCGCAAGACCAAACACATCTATGTCGGTAACTGGTTCTTCGGTGGCTTCATCATCACCGTGGCGATCCTGCACATCGTCAACAACCTGGAATTGCCGGTGAGTTTCACCAAGTCCTACTCGCTCTACGCCGGTGCGACCGATGCCATGGTGCAGTGGTGGTACGGCCACAACGCCGTAGGCTTTTTCCTCACCGCCGGCTTCCTCGGGATGATGTACTACTTCGTGCCGAAACAGGCCGAGCGTCCGGTGTACTCCTATCGCTTGTCGATCGTGCATTTCTGGGCGCTGATTACCCTGTACATCTGGGCCGGCCCGCACCATCTGCACTACACCGCGCTGCCGGATTGGGCGCAGTCGCTGGGCATGGTGATGTCGCTGATTCTGCTGGCGCCCAGCTGGGGCGGGATGATCAACGGCATGATGACCCTCTCGGGCGCCTGGCATAAGTTGCGCAGCGACCCGATCCTGCGCTTCCTCGTGGTGTCGCTGGCGTTCTACGGCATGTCGACCTTCGAAGGACCGATGATGGCGATCAAAACCGTGAACGCCCTCTCCCACTACACCGACTGGACCATCGGCCATGTTCACGCCGGCGCCCTCGGCTGGGTGGCGATGATTTCCATCGGGGCGCTGTACCACATGATCCCGAAAATCTTCGGCCGCACGCAGATGCACAGTATCGGCCTTATCAACGCGCACTTCTGGCTCGCGACCATCGGCACCGTGCTGTACATCGCCTCGATGTGGGTCAACGGCATCGCCCAGGGCCTGATGTGGCGCGCGGTCAACGAGGACGGCACGCTGACCTATTCCTTCGTCGAAACCCTGGTGGCCAGCCACCCAGGCTTCGTCGTGCGACTGGTGGGCGGTGCGATCTTCCTCAGTGGCATGTTCCTGATGGCTTACAACACCTGGCGCACCGTGCTGGCCTCGCAGCCTGCCGAAGCCGCCGCTGCCGCGCAGATCGCCTGAGGAGTCCGCCATGAAACACGAAACAATCGAGAAAAACGTCGGCCTGCTGCTGTTGCTGATGGTGCTGGCCGTGAGCATCGGCGGCCTGACCCAGATCGTCCCGTTGTTCTTCCAGGACGTGACCAATAAACCGGTGGAAGGCATGAAGCCCTACACCGCGCTGCAACTGGAAGGTCGCGACATTTACATCCGCGAAGGCTGCGTCGGCTGCCACTCGCAGATGATCCGCCCGTTCCGCGCCGAAACCGAGCGCTATGGCCACTACTCGGTGGCCGGTGAAAGCGTGTGGGATCACCCCTTCCTCTGGGGCTCCAAACGCACCGGGCCGGATCTGGCCCGTGTGGGCGGTCGTTACTCCGAAGACTGGCACCGCGCACACTTGTACAACCCGCGCAATGTGGTGCCTGAATCGAAGATGCCGGCTTATCCGTGGCTGGTGGACAACAAGGTCGATAGCAGCCACACCGAAACCAAGATCCGCGCCATGCGCACCCTCGGCGTGCCGTACACCGACGACGACATCGCAGGCTCGGTCGCCTCGCTCCAGGGCAAAACCGAAATGGACGCGCTGGTCGCCTACCTGCAAGTGCTCGGCACTGCCATCAAGAGCAAGAGGTGAGCCATGGCCATGCCCTTTGAAATCGTAAGCGTAATGAGCAGTGGAATGATCCGCGGCCTAGGCACGGTCGTGGTGTTCATGGCCTTCGTCGGCCTGACGCTGTGGGTGTTCAACGGCAAGCGCAATCGTGAGTTCGCCGAAGCACGCCTGCTGCCGTTCGCCGACGAGCCGCCATCCGACACCACCAACATTCAAGAATCTGCAACAACAAGGAGTACCCGGCCATGACCACCTTCTGGAGTACGTGGATCTGCGTACTGACCATTGGCAGCCTGATCGGCCTGACCTGGCTGCTGATCGGCACGCGCAAGGGCGAAACCAAGGGCAGCGTCGACCAGACCATGGGCCACAGCTTCGACGGCATCGAGGAGTACGACAACCCGCTGCCGCAGTGGTGGTTCATGCTGTTCGCCGGCACGTTGGTGTTTGCCGTCGGTTATCTGGTGCTTTACCCGGGCCTGGGCAACTGGAAAGGCATATTGCCCGGTTATGAGGACGGCTGGACCGGTGTCCACGAATGGGAAAAGGAGATGAACAAGGCCGATGCGAAGTTTGGGCCGATTTTCGCCAAATTCGCGGCCATGCCCATCGAAGAAGTGGCCAAGGACCCGCTAGCGCTGAAAATGGGCGGTCGTCTGTTTGCATCCAATTGCTCGGTGTGTCACGGCTCGGATGCCAAGGGCGCCTTCGGCTTCCCGAACCTGGCCGACAGCAACTGGCGCTGGGGCGGCGATGCCGAAATGATCAAGACGACCATCATGGGCGGTCGCATGGCCGCGATGCCGGCCTGGGGAGAAATCCTCGGCGACGCCGGCGTGAAGAACGTCGCCGCTTATGTGCGTCACGAACTGGCCGGCCTGCCCTTGCCGGAAGGCAGCACAGCCGATCTGCACGCCGGACAGCAAGCGTTCAGCACCACCTGCGTAGCCTGTCATGGGGCAAACGGCCAAGGCACTGAAGCCATGGGCGCGCCGAAGCTGACGCAACCGGCCGGGTATATCTACGGTACAAGCCTGGCGCAGCTTGAACAAACCATCCGTCATGGCCGCCAGGGTCATATGCCAGCGCAGAACGAACTGCTCGGCAACGACAAGGTGCAACTGCTCGCGGCTTATGTGTTCAATCTTTCGAAAAACGACGCGCAGTCGAGCGAGAAGCTTCAAGCCACCAGCAACAAGTAGAGCCAAAGCGAAAAAGCTGCAAGCGACGAGATCCCTCTTGAAGCTTGCAGCTTGAAGCTCCCGACTGCTTCCTTTTGTCGCACCCTCCCTTGGTCTTCCTTCCCGTTCGCCGGATTCAGGTCTAAGCTTTCCTCCGATGCGTATTGGTCAGCGCCGGTTCCAGGTCGATTCAACCCGATGTGTTCAACGAATTTGCTCGATGACAGGCCGCAAAGGCTGGTAGACACCGGCTATCGTTCCCCTTGTCCGCTGTCACCCGTTCGTGGTGTTTGAACATACCCAGTTACAACTGACCTGACCCCCTCGCCTCTTTCATCCGTTGCGACATTTTGCCCGAAGGCAATTTTGTCCTTACGCGGCGCATGGAAAGGCCGCAGAATCAGCTTTTGAAAGCATTGACCTACGTCATGGCGCGTTGCAATGACCCCCCGCTTTCTACATACTTGCGGCCGATTTTTACTCCTAATAAAACACCCAAACCGTGGAACCTTAGAATGAGCACAGCAATCAGTCCGACTGCTTATAACTATAAGGTAGTCCGCCAGTTCGCCATCATGACGGTGGTCTGGGGGATCCTTGGCATGGGGCTCGGTGTCTTCATCGCCTCGCAACTGGTCTGGCCGGAGTTGAACTTCGGTCTGGCATGGACGAGCTTTGGACGCCTGCGCCCGCTGCACACCAACCTGGTGATTTTCGCCTTCGGTGGTTGTGCCCTGTTTGCCACTTCCTATTACGTCGTGCAGCGAACCTGCCAAACGCGACTGATTTCCGACAGCCTCGCGGCCTTCACCTTCTGGGGTTGGCAAGCGGTGATCGTCGGCGCGATCGTTACCTTGCCGATGGGTTTCACTACCACCAAGGAATACGCGGAACTGGAATGGCCTCTGGCTATTCTGCTGGCCATCGTCTGGGTCACCTACGGTCTGGTGTTCTTCGGCACCATCGTCAAGCGCAAGACCAAGCACATCTACGTCGGTAACTGGTTCTACGGTGCCTTCATCGTCGTGACCGCGATGCTGCACATCGTCAACCACGCCTCCCTGCCGGTCAGTTTCTTCAAGTCCTACTCGGCTTACTCGGGTGCGACTGATGCGATGATCCAGTGGTGGTACGGCCACAACGCGGTCGGTTTCTTCCTGACCACCGGCTTCCTGGGGATGATGTACTACTTCGTTCCCAAGCAGGCCGAGCGTCCGATCTACTCCTATCGCCTGTCGATCGTGCACTTCTGGGCGCTGATCACCCTGTACATCTGGGCCGGTCCGCACCACCTGCACTACACCGCACTGCCGGACTGGGCTCAATCCCTGGGCATGGCCATGTCGATCATTCTGCTGGCACCCAGCTGGGGCGGCATGATCAACGGCATGATGACCCTGTCGGGCGCCTGGCATAAGCTGCGTACCGACCCGATCTTGCGCTTTCTCGTGGTATCGCTGGCGTTCTACGGCATGTCGACCTTCGAAGGCCCGATGATGGCCATCAAGACCGTCAACTCGCTGTCGCACTACACCGACTGGACCATCGGCCACGTACACGCCGGCGCGCTTGGCTGGGTGGCGATGATTTCGATCGGCGCGATCTACCACATGATCCCGAAACTGTTCGGTCGCACGCAAATGCACAGCGTCGGCCTGATCAATACGCACTTCTGGCTCGCGACCATCGGTACCGTTCTGTACATCGCCTCGATGTGGGTCAACGGCATCACCCAAGGTCTGATGTGGCGTGCAATCAACGACGACGGCACCCTCACCTACTCGTTCGTCGAAGCGTTGCAAGCCAGCCACCCTGGATTCATCGTTCGCGCCCTGGGCGGTGCGTTCTTCGCCAGCGGCATGCTGTTCATGGCCTATAACGTATGGCGTACCGTACGTGCCTCGAACCCGGCTGAAGCCAAAGCTGCTGAACAGATTGCTGTAGTTGGAGCTCACTGATGAAGCATGAAGCAGTCGAGAAGAATATTGGCCTGCTGGCCTTCTTCATGGTTATCGCCGTCAGCATCGGCGGCCTGACCCAAATCGTTCCGCTGTTTTTCCAGGACGTCACCAACAAGCCGGTCGAGGGCATGAAGCCGCGTACCGCCCTTGAGCTGGAAGGCCGCGACGTGTACATCGCCAACGGTTGTGTCGGCTGCCACTCGCAGATGATCCGCCCGTTCCGTGCTGAAACCGAACGTTACGGCCATTACTCGGTCGCCGGTGAAAGCGTTTGGGACCACCCGTTCCTGTGGGGTTCCAAGCGTACCGGTCCGGACCTGGCCCGTGTCGGCGGTCGTTACTCCGATGACTGGCAGCGTGCGCACTTGTACAACCCGCGCAACGTGGTGCCTGAGTCAAAAATGCCGGCCTACCCGTTCCTCGTGGAAAACAAGCTCGACGGCAAAGACACCGCCAAGAAAATGGAAGTCTTGCGCACGCTCGGCGTCCCTTACACCGACGAAGACATCGCCGGTGCCAAGGATGCAGTGAAGGGCAGAACCGAAATGGACGCGCTGGTGGCCTATCTGCAAGGCCTGGGCACCATCATCAAAAGCAAACGGTGATTTAGATGGATATCGGGATGATTCGTGGCCTGGGCACCGTTGTTGTGATGGTGGCCTTCATCGGTCTGGCGCTGTGGGTGTTCAGCCCCAAGCGCAAGTCGGAGTTTGAAGACGCGACCTTGCTGCCTTTCGCGGATGATCCCGAAGCCATCAAGCACGTCGAGCAAGCTTCTAGGAGTAACAAAGAATGACTACGTTCTGGAGTCTGTACGTCACAGTCCTCAGTCTCGGCACCATCTTCGCCCTGACCTGGCTGCTGCTGTCCACCCGCAAGGGTCAGCGCAGCGAATCCACCGATGAAACGGTCGGCCACTCCTTCGACGGGATCGAGGAGTATGACAACCCACTGCCGAAATGGTGGTTCATGCTGTTCGTGGGCACCATCATCTTCGCCCTTGGCTATCTGGTGCTGTACCCGGGCCTGGGTAACTGGAAAGGCCTGTTGCCGGGTTACAACTACCTCGACAACGAGAAGCAGACCGCGTTCGCCAACGGCCAGACCGGCTGGACCGGCGTTCACGAATGGGAAAAGGAAATGCTCAGGTCGGACGCCAAGTTCGGCCCGATCTTCGCCAAGTTCGCTTCCATGCCGATCGAAGAAGTCGCCCAGGACCCGCAAGCCCTGAAGATGGGTGGCCGCCTGTTCGCCTCCAACTGCTCGGTTTGCCACGGTTCCGACGCCAAAGGTGCCTACGGCTTCCCTAACCTGACCGACGCCGACTGGCGCTGGGGCGGTGAAGCGGAAACCATCAAGACCACCATCATGGGCGGTCGTCACGCCGTGATGCCAGCCTGGGCTGAAGTGATCGGCGAGCAAGGCGTTGCAGACGTTGCTGCGTTCGTGCTGACCAACCTCGATGGCCGCAAGCTGCCGGAAGGCGCCAAGGCTGACCCGGTTGCCGGGCAGAAACTGTTCGCCGCCAACTGCGTGGCATGCCACGGCCCGGCCGGCAAAGGTACGCCAGCGATGGGCGCCCCTGACCTGACCCACCCGGCCGGCTTCATCTACGGTTCGAGCTTCGCTCAACTGCAGCAGACCATCCGTTACGGTCGCCAAGGCCAGATGCCTGCGCAGGAACAGCTGCAAGGCAACGACAAGGTTCACCTACTGGCCGCTTACGTCTACAGCCTTTCCCAAGGTGAGAAAACCGCAGTCGCGAAGACCAAATAAGGTAAACGCGTGATGCAACAAAACGGCCCCGTCATTTGACGGGGCCGTTTCGTTTCAGCCGGGATAAAACGGACTATCTGATCTGAACCGTCTGGATCTCCTTGCGGCTCGTCCAGTTATTCTGGTTGACCTGAAACACCTTCAACGTTTTTCGATCCGCGGCAATATCAGCGATCAGATAACTCTGGCTGGACGCGCCACCGCTCAAGAATACCGGCACATCACCGAAGTATTCCTGCCTGTTCCATCCACTGTAGCGCCCAGGGTCGGTGTGCAAATGCCCGGCAAACACCGCCGTCACGTTGTAACGCTCGACCATCGCCTTGAACCGGGCAATCTGTTCGGCACTGCCCTTCCAATGATCCGGCTTGTGCATATTCAGAAGAATGATTTTTCCGCTCTCACGTGCCTGTTTCAAATCCTCTTCCAGCCAATCCAGAGACCCGGATATATGGTAACCGGTGGGTGTTCCCCAATCCCAGGCGGTAAACGCGGCGGTATAGGTCGGTTCATTGTGTAATTGAACGATGTGCACATCACCAAACGTTCTGGAATACGCCAGGCTACCGAATACGCCTTTTTTAATCGCCCCCTCACCCGACACTTGCATATCCAGCGTCGTCAACTTGCCAAAGTAACGATCCTTGAAGTCCACGATACTGCCGGCCGCACAGTTATTCAGAAAACAATCATCGACATTATTTTCATAATCGTGATTTCCCAGACCATAGTCATAAACATCGCCCAGTTGCGCGTCCAGTATCGAGCGAGTCATGGAGCGCTGGGCGCCATGGCCAAAAGCAGTCATATCGCCGTTGATCATGACGGGAATGCGCCCCGGGCCAGCAGAATGATTGCGCCTGAAGCTTGCGACATCGGCATATTGGTTTTCAATCAGCCATTTCGAACGCTGCTCTTTGGCCGAGACTGTTTCACTCCAACCATAATCGGAACTTTCAGTCCAAGGGTATTGAGGATCAGACGTAAACACCAAATACTCAGGCAGGTTATTGTCTGCCGAATGCGCGCCGAATGTGACGACACATAACAACACGCCCAACAGCGCATTGACGCTTTTATAAAGAAACATAGAATTCCATCTCTATTGAAGTTAGACACAAGACAAACTGTCTTGCTGCGCAAGTTATGACAACTTAAAGATTAAAACAATATCGATCGCTTCAATATAAATAGTTCATGTTTCTCAGCGACCCCGTTATCGCAGGTCGACTGGACGACCCGCAACGACCGACGGCAATGCCATTGCCTTCAAGACACTTGCGGGATTCAAAGCCGGGTAGTAACGTTTCTACAATGATGCTTTTGCCGGAGCCGACCCATGATGGCCATCACTACCATTTCCAGCCGTGAATTCAATCAGGACACAAGCAGTGCCAAAAAAGCCACGCGTAACGGACCGGTTATCATCACCGACCGTGGCAAGCCTGCTCATGTACTGCTAAGCATTGAGGAGTACCAGAAACTGACCGGCATAAACGCCAACATCGTCGATCTGTTGGTGATGCCAGAAGCAGCCGACATCGAGTTCGAAACCGAGCGTGCCGTGATCACTCATCGACCCGTGGATCTGTCCTGATGTTTCTACTCGACACCAATGTGATATCTGAACTGCGTAAACCCCAGGCTGACGCGAATGTCGTCGCTTGGGCCAAAAGTGTCATCGCGCCACGCTTGTTTATCTCGGCCATTACCTTGAAGGAACTGGAGACAGGGGTTCTTCGAATAGAGCGTCGTGATCCCGCCCAGGGAAAGGTATTGCGCACCTGGCTGAAGCGCCATGTCATACCGGCTTTCGATGCCAGGATCTTGCCGGTCGATGCCGCCGTGGCACTACGCTGTGCCAGCTTGCATGTTCCGGATCGCGTTAATGAAAGCGATGCTCTGATTGCGGCGACTGCACTGGTTCACGGCCTTACGGTGGTCACCCGTAACACCGGCGATTTTCAATCCAGTGGGGTTGCCCTGATCAATCCATGGGATGAATGACTTCGCCGCCCTGCAAAACCGTCCATAATTCATAAGTCAATTGATTCAAGTCATTACACCATCAATTGATTTCTCCCAACGCGACCAAAGGTCGCACCCTTGCACTAGAGCTACAGGCGTATCATTGCGCCACTGCAACACCTCTTTTTGACCCCGGTCGGCACGTACTGACCGAGGCATTTTTCCACTGCCGTGGGATGCAATGATGAGCAATCAGATTCCGGTACACGACGTTACACCGCCTGCCAAGAACGCGAACAACAGCGTCGACCTCTACGCCTCTCGAGAAAAAATCTACACCCGCGCCTTCACTGGTCTGTTCCGCAATTTGCGGATGATTGGCGGTGCCGGGCTGTTTCTGTTGTATTTCGGCACGGTGTGGCTGAACTGGGGCGGTCATCAGGCCGTCTGGTGGAACCTGCCGGAGCGTAAATTCTTCATTTTTGGCGCGACCTTCTGGCCTCAGGATTTTATTCTGCTCTCGGGCATTCTGATCATCAGTGCCTTCGGCCTGTTTTTCATAACCGTGTATGCCGGTCGGGTCTGGTGTGGCTATACCTGCCCGCAAAGCGTCTGGACCTGGATTTTCATGTGGTGCGAAAAGGTCACCGAAGGCGACCGCAACCAGCGTATCAAGCTCGACAAGGCGCCGATGAGCGCCAACAAATTTTTGCGCAAGTTCAGCAAGCACACGATGTGGCTGCTGATCGGCTTCGTGACGGGCCTGACCTTCGTCGGTTACTTCTCACCAATTCGCGAACTGGTGATCGATTTCTTCACCGGCCAGGCGGATGGCTGGGCGTATTTCTGGGTTGGATTCTTCACCCTCGCCACTTATGGCAACGCCGGCTGGTTGCGCGAGCAGGTGTGCATTTACATGTGCCCGTACGCACGCTTCCAGAGCGTGATGTTCGACAAGGACACGCTGATCGTTTCCTACGACCCGCGCCGTGGTGAAAGCCGTGGCCCGCGCAAGAAAGGCATCGATTACAAGGCTCAAGGTCTGGGTGACTGCATCGATTGCACCATGTGCGTCCAGGTCTGCCCTACCGGTATCGACATTCGCGACGGCCTGCAAGTCGAATGCATCGGCTGCGCGGCGTGCATCGACGCCTGCGACAGCATCATGGACAAGATGGATTACCCGCGCGGCCTGATCAGCTACACCACCGAGCACAACCTGTCCGGGCAAAAAACCCATAAACTGCGTCCACGCCTGATTGGCTATGCCACGGTGCTGCTGGCGATGATCGCATTGCTGGTGACAGCATTTTTCATGCGCTCACTGGTCGGTTTCGATGTCAGCAAAGACCGCGTGTTGTACCGCGAGAATGCTGAAGGCAGGATCGAAAACGTCTACAGCCTGAAGATCATGAACAAGGACCAGCACGACCATACCTATGTGCTCGAAGCTACCGGCCTGCCGGACCTCAAGCTGCAAGGCAAGCGCGAGATCAAAGTCGCCGCCGGGGAGATTTTCAGTCAGCCGGTGGAACTGTCCAGCGCACCGGAACAACTGCCGTCGAGCACCAACGAGGTGACATTCATCCTCAAGGATGCCGACGACGCCAACGTCCACGTTGAAGCCAAGAGCCGATTCATCGGCCCACAAATTCGTTGAGAGAAGTGATCATGCCCGCAGCAACTGCCGCAAGTCCCTGGTACAAGCATCTTTGGCCGTGGATCATCATCGCCATCCTGGCTTGCTCGGTGACCTTGACCCTGTCGATGGTGACCATCGCGGTGAACAACCCGGACAACCTGGTCAACGACAATTATTACGAGGCCGGCAAGGGTATCAACCGTTCACTGGACCGTGAACTGCTGGCCCAGACCCTGCAACTGCGTGCCAGTGTGCATCTGGATGACGTGACCGGAGAAGTCGACCTGCGCCTGAGCGGCAACAGCCAGCCGAACACCCTTGAACTGAACCTGATTTCACCGACCCAGCCGGAGAAGGATCGCAAGATCACCCTGGCCCGCAGTGAAACCGAACAGGGTCGTTACATTGGTCAGTTGAGCGACAAGATTGACGGTCGTCGCTTCGTCGAACTGCTGGGTGTGCAGGATGACAAAATCTGGCGCATGTTTGAAGAAGAACAGGTCAGCCATGCCAAGGATCTGTTGCTGGGCGATGAGCCGCTGCAAGGCGCGGAAGACCTGAAGAAATAAGCCTTACCCTGATCGTTTCCACGCTCTGCGTGGGAACGCAGCCAAACCCTGTAGGAGCTGACGAGTGCAACGAGGCTGCGATCTTTTGATCTTGCCTTTGTGTTTACGCCGAAAAGATCGCAGCCTCGTTGCACTCGACAGCTCCTACAGCAATGAGGCCCTCCCGGACGATATAGATTTCACCTCATGACCAGTCCAACCCCCTGCTACCACTGCGCCCTGCCCGTCCCGGCCGGCAGCCGCTTCACCGCCGCTGTACTCGGGGATACCCGCGAGTTCTGCTGCCCAGGTTGCCAGGCAGTGGCCGAGGCCATCGTGGCCGGTGGGCTGGAAAGCTATTACCAGCATCGCAGCGAAGCCTCGGCCAACCCTGAAGCCTTGCCGGTGCAGTTGGTGGATGAGCTGGCACTGTACGATCGCGCCGACGTGCAGCAACCTTTTGTCCGCCATGAAGGCGAACTTGCCGAAACCACCCTGTTGATGGAAGGCATCAGTTGCGCCGCCTGCGGCTGGTTGATCGAGAAACACCTGCGCGCCTTGCCGGCGGTGGCCGAAGCACGCTTGAACCTGTCCAACCACCGCCTGCATGTGCGCTGGGCCGACGCGCAATTGCCGCTGAGCCAGGTGCTCAGCGAATTGCGCCACATCGGTTACGCCGCCCATCCTTATCAGGCCGACCGCGCCAGTGAACAACTGGCCAGCGAAAACCGCCTGGCGCTACGTCAACTCGGTGTCGCCGGGCTGCTGTGGTTCCAGGCGATGATGGCAACCATGGCCACCTGGCCGGAATTCAACATTGACCTCAGCCCCGAGCTGCACACTATCTTGCGCTGGGTCGCGCTATTTCTGACCACGCCGATCGTGTTCTACAGTTGTGCGCCGTTTTTCAAAGGGGCGATGCGCGACTTGCGCACCCGTCACCTGACCATGGACGTCTCGGTGTCATTGGCGATCGGCAGCGCCTACATCGCCGGGATCTGGACCTCAATCACCGGGGTCGGCGAACTGTATTTCGATGCGGTGGGGATGTTTGCACTGTTCCTGCTGGCCGGGCGTTATCTGGAACGTCGCGCCCGGGAACGCACCGCCGCCGCGACCGCACAATTGGTCAATCTGTTGCCCGCTTCCTGCCTGCGGCTGAGTGCCGACGGCCAAAGCGAACGGATTCTGCTCAGCGAATTGCGCGTAGGCGATCAGGTGCTGGTACATCCCGGCTCGATCTTGCCGGCCGATGGCAAGATCCTCGACGGTCAATCGAGCATCGACGAATCCCTGCTCACTGGCGAATACCTGCCACAACCACGGAGGCCGGGCGATGCTGTCACCGCCGGCACCTTGAACGTTGAAGGTGCGTTGACCGTGGAAGTCCTGGCGCTGGGTCAGGACACGCGACTGTCGGCCATCGTCCGCTTGCTGGATCGCGCCCAGGCCGAAAAGCCACGGTTGGCGGAAATCGCCGACCGCGCCGCGCAATGGTTTTTACTGTTGTCACTTATCGCGGTGGCTGCCATTGGCCTGGTGTGGTGGGAACTGGATTCTTCGCGGGCGTTCTGGATCGTCCTGGCGATGCTGGTTGCGACGTGCCCGTGCGCCTTGTCGCTGGCCACGCCAACCGCCCTCACCGCCGCCACCGGCACGCTGCACAAGCTCGGCCTTTTGTTGACGCGCGGCCATGTGCTTGAAGGTCTGAATCAAATCGACACGGTAATTTTCGACAAGACCGGCACCCTCACCGAAGGTCGCCTGGCCTTGCGTTCGATCCGGCCACTGGGAGCCTTGACCAGCGATCAAGCCCTGAGCCTCGCCGCCGCTTTGGAAAACCGTTCCGAGCACCCGATTGCCCGGGCTTTTGGCCGCGCGCCGCTGGCCGCCGAAGAAGTTCACAGCGCGCCGGGCCTGGGCCTTGAGGGGTTGGTCGGCGCACAACGCCTGCGCATTGGCCAACCGGGGTTTGTCTGCGAACTCAGCGGCGCTCAAACGCCAGTAATGCCCGATGAGCCTGGTCAATGGCTGCTGCTCGGCGACAGCCAGGGGCCACTGGCGTGGTTCGTACTCGACGACCGGTTGCGCGCCGACGCGCCCGCCCTGTTGGCGGCCTGCAAGGCTCGCGGCTGGCGCACGTTGCTGCTGTCTGGCGACAGCTCGCCGATGGTCGCCAGCGTCGCGGCCGAATTGGGCATCGACGAAGCCCGAGGCGGTTTGCGTCCGGACGATAAATTGCAGGTGCTGCAACAACTGCACAAGGAAGGTCGCAAGGTGTTGATGCTCGGTGACGGGGTCAACGACGTACCGGTGCTCGCCGCCGCCGACATCAGCGTGGCAATGGGTTCGGCCACCGACCTGGCGAAAACCAGTGCCGACGCGGTGCTGCTGTCGAATCGCCTCGACGCGCTGGTGCAAGCCTTTAGTCTGGCCCGTCGTACCCGTCGGGTCATCATCGAGAATTTGCTGTGGGCGGCGCTGTACAATGGCCTCATGTTGCCGTTCGCCGCCCTCGGCTGGATCACTCCGGTTTGGGCGGCGGTTGGCATGTCGATCAGTTCGTTGACCGTGGTGTTGAATGCCTTGCGCCTGACTCGCCTGCCGAGCGCGCCGGCTGCCGGCACCACGCCAGAAACCCGCCCGCTGCCGGCCTGAGCCCCGCGGGCATGGAGTCCAGATGCCAGCTCTCTACGTGATGATCCCGGCCGCACTGCTGATCGTGGCCATCGCTATCTATATCTTCTTCTGGGCAGTCGACAGCGGTCAGTACGACGATCTCGACGGCCCGGCCCACAGCATCCTGTTCGACGATCAGGATCCGAATCACACGGCAGCAGTCGACGAGGCCGGCGGCCATCCGGCCAAACCGGACGACAAGGCGCCGCCCCATGCTTGAGTTGGCGCCACTGCTGGTGTCTGCGCTGATCCTCGGCTTGCTCGGCGGCGGGCATTGCCTGGGCATGTGCGGCGGCTTGATGGGCGCGTTGACCCTGGCGATCCCCAAGGAACAACGCAGCCGACGCTTTCGACTATTGCTGGCTTACAACCTGGGGCGCATTCTCAGCTACGCCGCGGCCGGCCTGCTGATCGGCCTGGCCGGTTGGGCCGTGGCCAATAGCCCGGCGGCGATGTTCATGCGCATTCTCGCCGGGTTGCTGCTAATCGCCATGGGCCTTTACCTGGCTGGCTGGTGGAGCGGCCTGACCCGTATCGAAAGCCTCGGTCGCGGCCTGTGGCGGCATATCCAACCGGTGGCCAACACATTATTGCCCGTGTCGAATCTGCCCCGCGCCCTGCTGCTGGGCGCCTTGTGGGGCTGGCTGCCATGCGGGCTGGTTTACAGCACATTGCTGTGGTCGGCGAGCCAGGGCAATGCGCTGGACAGTGCATTGCTGATGCTGGCATTCGGCCTGGGTACGTGGCCGGTGCTGCTCGCCACAGGGCTTGCCGCCGAGCGCGTCACGGCGCTATTGCGCAAACGCAGCGTCCGTATGACCGGTGGCTTGCTGGTGATGGTGTTCGGCATCTGGACCTTGCCGGGGGCGCATCAGCATTGGTTGATGGGGCATTAAAAAAAAGCAAAGATCAAAAGATCGCAGCCTTCGGCAGCTCCTACGCGCCTGTGGGCGCCGCCGAAGGCTGCGATCTTTTGATCTTGACACCCGTTGATGCAAATCAAGATGCCCCAAAGCCGCAACCCCTAGACTCGCCGACACTGCCAGCCTATCCGGGGGAATGCCCGCATGCTCGACACTATTCGTTGGGACACAGATCTGATCCGCCGTTATGACCTGGCGGGACCGCGCTATACCTCGTACCCGACCGCCGTGCAATTCGACAGTCAGGTCGGCACCTTCGACCTGTTTCATGCACTGCGCGACAGCCGTAAAGCCCTGCGGCCGCTGTCGCTGTATGTGCACGTGCCGTTCTGCGCGAATATTTGCTACTACTGCGCCTGCAACAAAGTCATCACCAAGGACCGTGGCCGTGCCCTTCCCTATTTGCAGCGCCTGGAACAGGAAATCCAGCTGATTGCCTGCCACCTCGACCCGACGCAAAAAGTCGAGCAACTGCATTTCGGCGGTGGCACACCCACTTTCCTCAGCCACGACGAATTGCGCCAGTTGATGGCTCAGTTGCGCAAGCATTTCAATCTGCTGGACGACGACTCGGGCGACTACGGCATCGAAATCGACCCTCGCGAAGCTGATTGGTCAACCATGGGCCTGCTCCGGGAATTGGGTTTCAACCGGGTCAGCATTGGTGTTCAGGACCTCGATCCGGCGGTACAACGGGCGGTCAATCGTCTGCAAAGCCTGGACGAAACCCGTGCGGTGATCGACGCGGCCCGGACCCTGCAATTTCGCTCGATCAACATCGATCTGATCTACGGCCTGCCGAAGCAGACGCCCGAGAACTTCGCCCGCACCGTCGACGAAGTCATCAGCCTGCAGCCTGATCGGCTCTCGGTATTCAACTATGCCCACCTGCCGGAACGCTTCATGCCGCAACGGCGGATCAATGGCAATGATCTACCGGCACCGGCCCAGAAGCTGGAAATGCTGCAGCGCACCATCGAACAACTGACGGCCGCCGGTTACCGCTACATCGGCATGGACCATTTCGCCCTGCCTGACGATGAATTGGCGATTGCTCAGGAAGAATCGACGCTGCAACGCAACTTCCAGGGCTACACCACCCACGGCCATTGCGACCTGATTGGCCTGGGCGTATCGGCGATCAGCCAGATCGGCGATTTGTACTGCCAGAACAGCAGCGACCTGAACCAGTACCAGAACGCGCTGGCATCCGCGCAACTGGCTACCAGCCGAGGCCTGATATGCACCGCTGACGATCGCTTGCGCAGAGCCGTGATTCAGCAGTTGATTTGCCATTTCAGCCTGGAATTCCTGGAAATCGAGCGAGTCTTCAATATCGATTTTCGGGGCTATTTCGCCGACCTTTGGCCACAGCTGTTGAATATGGCCGAGGATGGGCTGATCGAGGTGGACAACGAGCGGATCACCGTGCTCCCCGCAGGCCGGCTGCTGGTGCGTTCGGTGTGCATGGTTTTCGATGCGTATCTGGAACACACCAATCGTCAACGCTTTTCCCGAGTGATCTAAGGCCTTGCGGTTAAATTGTCGCAGGCTGGCCCGAATGTCCTCCCGTGAGTTACCCTTACGGCTTATGTGTGTTTTCCCACAAGGATTAAAGAAATGTCCGAGCCAGTAAAACTGCGCGCTCATAACCAGGCTCATTGCAAGGATTGCAGCCTGGCTCCTCTGTGCCTGCCACTTTCTTTGAACCTGGAAGACATGGATGCGCTGGACGAAATCGTTAAACGGGGTCGACCGCTGAAAAAAGGCGAGTTCCTGTTTCGCCAAGGCGAGACGTTCGATTCGGTTTATGCAGTACGCTCCGGCGCCCTGAAGACTTTCAGCCTGAGCGATGGCGGCGAAGAGCAGCTCACTGGCTTCCATCTACCAAGTGAATTGGTCGGTCTGTCGGGCATGGACACTGAAAAGCACCCGGTCTCGGCGCAAGCCCTGGAAACCACTTCGGTGTGCGAAATTCCTTTCGATCGCCTCGACGAACTGGCCCTGCAACTGCCACAACTGCGTCGTCAGTTGATGCGGGTGATGAGCCGCGAGATTCGCGACGATCAGCAAATGATGTTGCTGCTGTCGAAGAAAACCGCCGATGAGCGCATCGCCACGTTCCTGGTCAACCTGTCGGCCCGTTTCCGCGCCCGGGGCTTCTCGGCCAACCAGTTCCGGTTGAGCATGTCGCGCAACGAAATCGGCAATTACCTGGGCCTGGCGGTGGAAACCGTGTCGCGGGTATTCACCCGCTTCCAGCAAAACGAACTGATCGCCGCCGAGGGCAAGGAAATACATATCCTCGACCCGATCCAGCTCTGCGCCCTGGCCGGCGGCTCACTCGACGGCTGATGCTGGCGATGGCGGCTGAGCGAAACGGTTCAGCCGCCGTTATACTGCGACGTTTGCAGCCCGCCAGGACACTTCGACGATGGTCTTCGACTCCTTCGACATCAAATCCCTGATCCGCCCCGTGATCGACTTCCCCAAGCCGGGCGTGATCTTTCGCGACATCACTCCGTTGTTCCAGTCCCCCACGGCCCTGCGCCTGGTGATGGACAGCTTCGCCCATCGTTACGTCGAAGCCGACTTCACCCACATCGGCGCCATGGATGCCCGTGGCTTCCTGATCGGTTCAATCCTGGCCTATCAGTTGAACAAACCACTGGTGCTGTTCCGCAAGCAGGGCAAACTGCCGGCCGAGGTATTGGCCGAGGGTTATCAGACCGAATATGGCGAAGCCTTTCTCGAAGTCCACGCCGACAGCCTGTGCGAGGGTGACTCGGTGGTGATGTTCGATGACCTGATCGCCACCGGCGGCACGCTGATCGCGGCGGCGAACCTGATTCGGCGCATGGGCGCGCGGGTGCATGAAGCGGCGGCAATCATTGACTTGCCGGAGCTGGGTGGCTCGCAGCGGCTGGAAGACATGGGGATCCCGACGTTTTGCCTGACGCAGTTTGCATTAAGCGATAAGTAAGCCGGTGTCTGCACCGACGCCTTCGCGAGCAAGCCCGCTCCCACATTGGATCTCTTGCGTACACAAATTCTGTGAACGACAGAGGCCCAATGTGGGAGCGGGCTTGCTCGCGAAAGCGTCAGCCGCAACACTGCAGATTAGAGCCCAATCTGCTTACTGATGATTTCATTCATCACTTCCCGCGTTCCCCCACCAATCGACAAAATCCGATTATCGCGATACAGCCGCTCCACCAGGCTGTCACGCATATAACCCAGACCACCCAGAATCTGCACGGCATCGTTGGTAATGCGATCAGCCGTGTCGGTGGCAAAATTCTTCGCCATGGAAATCTCCTTGATCACGCTCTGCCCCGCGGCCATTTTCGCCGCCTGGCGGTAAGTGAATTCCCGCGACACCTCCAGCGCCGTGGCCATTTCCGCGAGACGGTGCTTGAGCACCTGGAACTTGCCGATGGGTTTGCCAAAGGCTTCACGCTGGCGAGCCCATTTCAGGCTTTCCTCCAGCGCTAACTGCGCGGTCATGTTGGCCATCAGCGCCAGAGCCAGGCGCTCACTCTGGAAGTTGCCCATGATGCAGGCGAAGCCCATGTTCTCGGCCCCGATCAGATGGCTAACCGGCACCCGGCAATCATCGAAAAACAATTCGGCGGTGTCTGACGCCCACCAGCCCATTTTCTTCAACTGACGACCGACGTTGAAACCGGGTGCGCCCTTCTCGATCAGCAGCAAACTGATGCCGCCAAAACCCGGCTCGCCGGTGCGCACCGCGACGGTATAGAAATCTGCACGAATGCCGCTGGTAATGAAGGTTTTACTGCCGCTGACCCGGTAAAAGTCGCCGTCCCGCACGGCGCGGGTTTGCAGGTTGGCGACGTCGGAGCCGCCGCTGGGCTCGGTGACAGCCAGGGCGCTGATCTTCTCGCCCGCCAGCACCTGAGGCACAACGCGATCGCGGACTTCGGGCCTGGCCCACTTGAGGATCGGCGGCAGACCAATGTCCAGCGAGCCCAGCCCCGCGACCAGACCACCGGAACCGCAGCGCATCAGCTCTTCACTGGCGGCGATCTTGGCAAACAGGTCCCCTTCATGGCTACCGCCCAAGGCTTCGGGATAACCAATACCCAGAATCCCCGCCGCGCCGGCCTTCAGGTAGAGTTCGCGAGGAAAGCTCTCAGCTTCTTCCCACTGGTTGATGTCCGGAAGAATCTCACGCTCGACGAAACGTCTGACGCTGTCGCGGACCAATTGATGGCTGGGGTCGAAGTATTCCTGAAAGGCAGGCATCGGCGAGCTCCACTGAAGGTTCAGCGAAGTTAACCGAGCGCTTGCTTGGTTATCAATAGAAGGAGTGGCGGAAGATCAAAAGATCGCAGCCTTCGGCAGCTCCTACGCGCCTTTGGGCGCTGCCGAAGGCTACGATCTTTTGATTTTAAGCGGTTACAGCGAAATCGGCTTACGCCCGGCAAACGAATGCGCCAGTGTCCCGCCATCCACCAACTCCAGCTCGCCACCTAACGGCACGCCATGGGCGATGCGCGAGGCGATCAGGCCTTTGTTGCTCAGCAACTGGGCGATGTAATGCGCTGTTGCCTCACCTTCCACGGTCGGGTTGGTCGCCAGAATGACTTCAGCGAACGTGCCCGCCTCTTCGATCCGCGCCATTAATTGTGGAATGCCGATGGCCTCCGGCCCTAATCCGTCGAGCGGCGACAGATGGCCCTTGAGCACGAAGTAGCGACCGCGGAAACCGGTTTGCTCCACCGCATAAACATCCATCGGACCTTCCACCACACACAGCAAGGTATCGTCACGGCGTGGATCAGCGCATTGCGGGCACAGATCGTCTTCGGTCAGCGTGCGGCACAAGCGGCAGTGGCCCACTCCTTCCATGGCCTGGCTCAGCGCCTGAGCCAGTCGCAAACCGCCGCTGCGATCACGCTCAAGCAGTTGCAACGCCATGCGCTGGGCAGTTTTCTGACCCACACCCGGCAAAATTCGCAGGGCATCGATCAGTTGGCGAATCAAAGGGCTGAAGCTCATGGGGAAAAATTCCGACATAACAACGAGACGCGGTTTATACCCGCGCCTCTGTTTAGCGTCAAATAACAGCGTCAATTACTCAGTCCACGCAACCCGCCCTACCTTTCATTGTGGCGAGGGAGCTTGCTCCCGCTGGGTCGCGAAGCGGCCCCGAAAAGAGGGACTGCTGCGCAGCCCAGCGGGAGCAAGCTCCCTCGCCACAGGGATCAACAAAAACCAGCCAAAACAAAAATGCCAGGCGCGATGCCTGGCATTTTTTGTAACCCGTCCAACGCGCGCAGGCGAATCAGAATGGCAGTTTCATACCCGGTGGCAATTGCATGCCAGCGGTCACGCCGGACATTTTGTCCTGGCTGTTGGCTTCGATCTTGCGCACCGCGTCGTTGACCGCTGCGGCGAATACCGCTTCCAGCATTTCCTTGTCGTCTTCGCTCAGGCCTTCGACCAGGCTTGGGTCGATGGTTACGCGCTTGACGTCATGACGACCGGTCATCACCACGGTGACCATGTCGCCACCGGCTTTACCGGTGACTTCGGCGTTGGCCAGCTCTTCCTGCATCTTGGCCATTTTTTCCTGCATCTGCTGCGCCTGCTTCATCAGGCCGGCCATGCCACCTTTCATCATGGGAATCACCTCAAAAGTACTTGGATAAATACAGCGCCCGGCGAATGTGGCCAAGCGCCTTCAGTTATTAGCCCTGACTGACCAGGGCCTCGACAGGTTCAATAGTATCGTGACGGACCACCGCCTCGAACTGCTGCATCATTTGCTGGATGAACGGATCGCCATGGATCGATTCCTCGGCCTCGCGCTGACGGTTGGCACGACGACGGGACGAGGCCTGAGCCGGGGTTTCCTGCTCGGGCTTGATCAGCTCCATGTTCAGGGTCAACGTGCGCCCGTGAAACTGGTTCAATGCATCGTTGAGGCGACGTTGCTGCGTCGCGTTGAACAACGCGCTGTGGGCCGGATCCAGGTGCAACAACCAATGGTCGCCATCGACGGCAATCAGCGTGCAGTTGGCGGCGATGCTGGCGGTCATGCCGGATACCGGCAGTTTCGGGAATATCTCCAGCCATTGCAGGGCAAGACCGGTGGCCGGCATCGCGGCCGGTTCTGGCTCGGGTTCCGGCGCAGGTTCGGCGGCATGCTCACTGGCCAGCTCGTCGAGATAGCTATAAGCCGAATCCATGTCCGGCTCGATGTAATCTTCGTCCAGCGGCGGCTCGTCGTCCTGATCCAGGCCTGGTGTAGCGGCATCGACTTCAGCCACGGACGGTTCCGGGATCGGCGCAGCGGCCCATTGCGGCGCATCCGGCACCACACTGTCCGGGGTCGGCATGGGCATCGGTGGCAATTCGGGTTGCTCGCCAGCCGTTTCCAGCACCGGCTCGACGGCGGGCTGCTGGACAGCTTCGGGCTCTACCGGGTCGTTCCACGGCAGATCGACGACCTCTTCGACCGCTACGGGTTCGACAACAGGCTCGGGCTCGGGCTCAGGTGCAATTACGGGTGCGACCGGCTCAGGCGCAGTGACCGGGGCTGGTGCAACTACAGGCGCAACCGGCGGTGTAACGGCCGTAGCGACTACCGGCGCAACAACCGGCGCGGCAGCCACTGAGTTTGCGGAATCAACTGTGGCCTGGCTGATCCCCACTGTCTTTAGCGGTTGCCTCGGTGCGTCCGCGGTGTCTGCCGGCCGGAACGCGAGCATTCGCAGCAGGACCATCTCGAAGCCACCGCGCGGGTCCGGCGCCAGCGGCAAATCCCGCCGACCGATCAGGCCCATCTGGTAATAGAACTGAACATCTTCGGCCGGCAGCGCCTGGGCCAGCGCCAGCACCCGATCACGGTCGCCATGACCATTGTCGACACCTTCAGGCAGGGCCTGGGCGATGGCGACACGGTGCAGCACGTTGAGAATTTCCGAGAGCACGCCGTTCCAGTCCGGGCCTTGTTCGGCCAGATGACGCACGGCTTCGAGCAGCGCCTTGGCATCGCCTTCGATCAGCGCATGCAAAACGTCGTAGACCTGGCCGTGATCGAGAGTACCGAGCATGGCCCGCACGTCGGCGGCCATGACCTTGCCTTCACCGAAAGCGATGGCCTGATCGGTCAGGCTCATGGCGTCGCGCATCGAACCGTCGGCGGCGCGACCCAGCAGCCACAGCGCGTCGTCTTCGAAAGGCACGTTCTCGACGCTCAGCACGTGGGTCAAATGCTCGACCACCCGCTCCGGGGTCATGTTCTTCAGGGAGAACTGCAGGCACCGAGAAAGAATCGTTGCCGGAAGTTTCTGCGGGTCGGTAGTGGCCAGGATGAACTTGACGTAGGGCGGCGGCTCTTCAAGGGTTTTCAACAGCGCATTGAAGGAATGGCTGGAGAGCATGTGCACTTCGTCGATCAGGTAAACCTTGAAGCGCCCGCGGCTCGGCGCGTATTGCACGTTGTCGAGCAGCTCGCGGGTGTCTTCGACCTTGGTCCGGCTCGCGGCGTCGATCTCGATCAGGTCGACGAAGCGGCCTTCATCGATTTCGCGGCACACCGAGCACTCGCCGCAGGGAGTCGAAGTAATACCTGTTTCACAGTTCAGGCATTTGGCGATGATCCGCGCGATGGTGGTCTTGCCGACCCCGCGGGTACCGGTAAACAGGTAAGCGTGATGCAGCCGCTGGCTGTCCAAGGCATTGATCAGAGCCTTGAGCACATGGGTCTGGCCGACCATTTCGCCGAACGAGCGCGGACGCCATTTACGTGCAAGAACCTGATAACTCATCGAAAACCGTCGCAACGAAGGAACAGAAGCGGCTAATGCTAGCGGAGCAAGGCCAAAATTGCATCCGGTGTGCTCGTCTATTCTGGCCAAGCTGCACTTTAAGGGGGCTTTTATGAGTTGCTGAAAATGAAAATTCCGGGAGATCGATGACGTCATCCGGCTCTATACCGGCTCAAGCTGTCTGCTCGAGTGCCTGCCATTGCGAGGGGGCGATAAACCCCGCCACCCAGGCCGGCACCTCCGCGGGCGGCATCGGGCGACTGATGAAGTACCCTTGAGCGACCTCGCATCCCAGCCGCAACAGCAATTCACCGTGCTCGATGCTTTCCAGCCCCTCGGCGATCACCTGCCGACCGAACGCCCGGGCCAGGCCAATCACCGCCGTGGTCAGGGCCAGGTCATCACGATCATTCAGAATGTCGCGCACGAACGATTTATCAATCTTGATGGTTTGGGTTCGCAATCGCTTGAGGTAGCTCAGGGACGAGTAACCCGTGCCAAAGTCACCCAGGGAAAACTGCACCCCCAACGCCTGACAGGCCTGCAAACAGGCACTGACATGCTGGATATTCTCGATCGCCACCGACTCGACGATTTCCAGATCGAGCATCTGCGGGGCGACCTGGGCATGTCGAGCGAGTAACTCCCTGAGCCGCTCGACGAAATCGGCGCGCTGAAAATGTCGCGCCGCGATATTGATACTGACCGGCCAGCCCTGCCCCGCTTGCTGCCATCGGTGCAATTGCGCCAGAACCTGATCCATCACCCACTCACCGATATCGATGATCAGGTCGGTGTCCTCCACCAGTGGCAAAAATTCCCGTGGGGGCACCATGCCGTTTTGTGGATGCTCCCAACGCAACAACGCCTCGAACCCGACGACCACGCCACGACGCATGTTCACTTTGGGCTGAAAGTGCAGGCGTAACTCACCGGCGAGCAGCGCCTGACGTACCCGCTCGACCGTCTGGTGAGTGGCCTTGACCTCCTGATCCCGCGAGACATCGAATAGATGAAAGCGGTTTCGCCCGCGCTGCTTGGCCACATACATCGCCTGATCAGCGTGGCGCAGCAGGGTTTCGGCATCTTCGTTATCGTGGGGAAACAGGGTGACGCCGATACTGGCAAACACATTGATGTCCTTGCCGTGCAGTGTGTAAGGCGCAGAAATCGCTCCCAACACTCGATTCAGCGCCGCACGCAACTCCTGCAGATCACGCACATAACGTAACACCAGCACGAACTCGTCACCGGCCAGTCGCGCCACGACGTCTTCGCCGCGCACAATGTCGCGTAAACGCTTGGCCACTTCCACCAGCAACATATCGCCACTGGCGTGACCGTAACCGTCGTTGACCGCCTTGAACCCATCGAGGTCAAGCATGCACACCGCCAACGGAATGTTTTCCTGCCGGGAGAATTCCAGCGCCTGATCCAGCAAATCCGACAGAAATGCGCGGTTGGGCAGCCCGGTCAGCACGTCATGGCCGACCCGCCATTGCAGAGATTGCAGCAGTTGGCGTTTTTCGCTGATATCGAAACGAATCGACAAGTATCGATGGACACGCCCGGTGGCATCATCGAGCACCGGCACCATGGTGCTGTCGACCCAGTACAAGCTGCCATCCTTGGCGCGATTACAGATTTCGCCCTTCCAGATATTGCCCAAGGCGATGGTGCGCCACATGACGGTGAAAAAGTCGGCGGAGTGCAAGCCGGAGTTCAGCAGGCGATGATTCTGCCCCAGCAGTTCCTCGCGGCTGTAGCCGGACACGGCGCAAAATTGATCGTTGACGTAGGTAATCCGGCCGTCGAGATCGGTCTCGGAAAAAATCGCGGCGGCATCCACGGCCCTGCGGTATTTCTCATCCATGAGTCAGGCTCACTGTCGCTAGCGGTGGTACCGCTCGACCAGCGCAGGATGCCCGGAAGAGATGTTTTGAGACGTACTGCGCAGAGACACGTTATCACTCCATGAACAGCATTTGATGGCCCTCCGGCCTCCCCGAAATTCAATCAGGCTCAAAGGCCTCGGGCAAGGTAGCAACACCGACTCTGGTAACATTTTCGCGAGGCTTCAGACCGTCAGCGGGCCCTGCGTAAACCGGCAAGGAACGCAATGCCGGCTGTTTCATATCGCCTAAACTTCAGAAAGCAGATCACCCAAAACCCTTTCGAAGGGGCGATTCTACGAAATGCATCACATTTTGCAAAGCAAGGTGATGGATCATGCGGTTGCCTAATGCAAAAATCTATCGTTAAGTTCTTGATTCTAAATGGGAATTGAGCGATGCAAATTTCAAGTTTGGGTCCAGCCATCCGACGCTACCGCAAGGTCGCAGGGCTTACTCAGGCTGAACTCGGCGAAAAAACCGGTTTTGACCCTAAAACCATCAGTCGCTTCGAAACCGGCACCTATACCCCCAGCGTGGAAGCATTGTTTTTGCTTGCCGACGTGCTGGGCGTGAAGCTGAAAGCCTTTTTCGCAGATCTGGAAGACGAAGATGAACAGCGGGCATACCTGTTCAACGTCATACACAAAGCCACCCCGAAGGATCTGGGAAAGCTGATCGCAGCGGTTGACCAGGCCTTGTCCAAGCCTAGTGCCAGTAAATGAAAAAAGGAGGCCGATCTGTCGAATGCGACAGATCGACCTCCTTTTTTGTATCCCACGCTTTAATTCGGAAACGACGAAACGCCGCCCTGGATGAGCTCCATGGCAGGGGGAAAAAACAGTATTTTTAGATCGAAAACACGAAAGAGGGTTCGTGCTGCGTTATGGAGGCAACCCCACCAGCCACACCCCGGCACACAATGTTCCCGCTGTGGCTGCTTCCTTCCGGATCTGACCAGGTTCACGGGTAATCGTTGCGGGGGGACCGATGGGGTCACCATAACGACGCTCACCTGACGGCGAGCCGCGCCATTGTACCTATCTGAGACGAAGTTACAACCATTCGGGCAGATTAAAAAATATGAGCCGCTTCAAGGACATGCGCCGGACTTTAAAGATCGCAGCCTTCGGCAGCTCCTACAGGTGTACGCCGATCCATGTAGGAGCTGCCGCAGGCTGCGATCTTTTGATTCTATTGCGCCAACACCTCGTCCGCCCTGCCGCCCTCTTGCTGGATCACCAGATGAATGAAGTGCAACTTGGCAATCACTGCCGGCGGTAGGACGAACGGATAGAAATCCGGCTGGCCCATGCTGCGTGACAATTCGTTGAGCATGCCGGCCAGTTCGATCCATGCGTTGACGAACGACAGGAACGCCGGGCCGCCGGGGTGCTGCGGGTCGTATAACGTGCTCGGTGGAAATGGCCGGTAATCGAAATCCATTTCCTGCGCACTCATGCCAAACCCCAGTGCAGTATCCACGGCATCCATCATGTGCAGGTAGTGAGCCCAGGTTTCGGCCCAGTCTTCCCAAGGGTGCATGGTGGCGTAGGCGCTGACGTAATAGTGCTGCCAGTCGAGCGGAGCGCCTTGCTGATAATGCCGCTCAAGGGCCTCGGCGTAGCTTGCTCGTTCGTCGCCGAACAAATCCCGAAACGGGTCCAGCCAATGACTGTTGGCGACCAGACGGTCCCAGTAATAATGCCCAACCTCGTGACGAAAGTGACCGAGCAGCGTGCGATACGGCTCGTGCATCTGCACACGAACCTGCTCGCGATGAGCGTCGTCGGCTTCCTTGATATCGAGAGTGATCAGACCGTTGGCGTGCCCGGTGATCGGCGGTTTGCCTTCGAGGTCGATACCGATGAAGTCGAAGGCCAGACCGATGTCTTCGTCCATGGATTTCGGAATGACGGGCAGTCCCAGGCTGATCAACTGCGCCACCAGACGACGCTTTGCGATCTCCACTTTGTGCCAGCGCTGGTGATTCTCGGGAATCGACAGATCGGGGATGGTGCGATTCAGGCTACAGGCAATGCACAACCCATCGTGATCATTGGCCGGCAGTAGCCAGTTGCACGCCGCTGGAGAATCGAGATTGGCGCAACGGCGGAACACTCCAGCCTCGGGATCGGCATCGAGCAACCAGGTATCCGCTTGCGGGCCGGGCTGCAACGATGACAAGCGACTCTGCTGCGGCTGATAGCCCAGCGCTGCCGAACAGGCCAGGCACTGGCTGTTGCGAAAGAACAGCGACTGCCCACAGCGGCAATGCCAGACCTTGCTGTTGCGCGAACGCTCGCCCATGAAAGGTGCGGCGATGCGTGAACTGAGCTGTTCGAAGAAGCGGTACATGGCGATCTCTCCTTGGGCCTGCCAAGACTAGATCATTCCTCCGCCATGATCGTTCCACGTTCTTTGTGGCGAGGGGGCTTGCCCCCGTTCGGCGGCGAAGCCGTCGCAAAACCTGCTTGCACGGTATGTCTGACAGATCGCGGTTGCTTGTTTTAGGGCCGCTACGCAGCCCAACGGGGGCAAGCCCCCTCGCCACAGGTCCTGCACTAGATCGAGATGTTGTATTCCTTCAGACGCGCCACAAACGCCTCTTCATCCAGCACCTTCAACCCCAGCTCATTGGCCTTGGCCAACTTCGATCCCGCGCCCGGCCCGGCGACCACGCAATGGGTCTTGGCCGACACGGAACCGGCCACCTTGGCACCGAGGCTTTCAAGTTTGTCCTTGGCGACATCGCGACTCATCAGCTCCAGCGAACCGGTCAGCACCCAGGTCTGCCCCGCCAGCGGCAACCCTTCGACGACTTTTTTCTCGCTCTGCCAATGCATACCGAAATCGCGCAGTTGCTTTTCGGCCGCCTCGGCGAGTTGACGATTTTCAGTCCCTGCAAAGAACTCGCGAACCGACGTCGCCTGTTTTTCCGGCAGCGCCTGGCGCATGTCCAGCCAATCAGCGCTCATCACCGCTTCGAGCGAGCCGAACTTGTCTGCAAGTTTCTGCGCCCCGCCCGGCCCGACCGATGGAATGTGCAATTTATCGAGGAAGCCGCCCAGCGTGGTACTGGCGGAAAATTCGGCACCCAGCTCGCCCTGATCCTGAATCTGCAGACCGTGCTTGAGCAGATCCGCGATCACCTGCCGGTTGTGCGCATCTTCAAAGAAACTGTGAATCTCGTATGCCACTTCCAGCCCGATATCCGGCAAGTACGTGAGCACCTGCGGCAACGCCTGCTGAACCCGCTCCAGCGAGCCGAGAGAACGGGCAAGGACCTTAGCCGTCTCTTCGCCGACATCGGGAATGCCCAAGGCGTAGATGAAGCGCGCCAGACTCGGCCGCTTGCTGTTTTCGATGGCGCCGAGCAGGTTCTTGCTCGACAGTTCGGCGAAACCTTCCAGGTCGACGATCTGCTCGAACGTCAGGGCGTAGAGGTCAGCCGGCGAACTCACCAGGCCTTCGTCCACCAGTTGCTCGACGCTCTTCTCGCCCAGCCCTTCGATGTCCATGGCGCGGCGCGAGACAAAGTGAATGATCGCTTGCTTGAGTTGTGCACCGCAGGCCAGTCGCCCCACGCAGCGGTACACCGCGCCTTCGCTGATGGTCTCGCGGCCCTTGCTGCGCTTGACCAGTTGCGTGCGCTCGACATGGGAACCGCAGACCGGGCATTGCTCGGGAATCTGCACTGGCCGGGCATGCTCCGGGCGGCGCTCGGTGACCACTTGCACCACTTGCGGGATCACATCACCGGCGCGGCGAATGATCACCGTATCGCCAATCATCAGGCCCAGCCGCGCCACTTCATCCATGTTGTGCAAGGTCGCATTGGCCACGGTGACACCCGCAACCCTGACCGGTTTCAAGCGTGCCACCGGCGTCACGGCACCGGTGCGACCGACCTGGAATTCCACATCAAGCAGCTCGGTAAGTTCTTCCATGGCCGGGAACTTGTGGGCAATCGCCCAACGCGGTTCGCGAGCGCGGAAACCCAGTTCACGCTGGGACGCAATACTGTTGACCTTGAACACCACGCCGTCGATTTCATACGGGAGCGCATTGCGACGCTCGCCAATGTCACGATAGTAATCCAGGCATTCTTCGATGCCGTGTGCCCGTTTCAGCTCATGGCTGATCGGCAGGCCCCAGGCTTTGAGTTGCTGCAGATTGCCGATGTGCGTGTCGGCAATGTCCGCCGAAATCTGGCCGATGCCGTAGCAGCAGAACTCCAGCGGACGGTTGGCGGTGATCTTCGAATCCAGCTGCCGCAAACTGCCCGCCGCCGCGTTACGGGGGTTGGCGAAGGTCTTGCCGCCGACTTCCAGTTGTGTGGCGTTGAGCCGTTCGAAACCGGCCTTGGACATGAAGACTTCGCCACGCACTTCCAGGGTCGCCGGCCAACCGGTGCCATGCAGCTTGAGCGGGATATTGCGCACGGTGCGCACGTTGACGCTGATGTCTTCACCAGTGGTGCCATCGCCGCGTGTGGCGCCGCGCACCAGCACGCCGTCCTGATAGAGCAGACTGACCGCCAGGCCATCGAGCTTGGGTTCGCAGCTGTACTCCACCGCTGCGCCACCGCTAAACAAATCGCCGACGGGCAAGTCCAGCCCTTCCGTTACCCGGCGATCGAATTCGCGCATGTCAGTTTCTTCGAAGGCGTTGCCCAGGCTGAGCATTGGCACTTCATGACGCACCTGGGTGAACGCCGACAACGCCGCGCTGCCGACACGCTGGGTCGGCGAGTCGCTGGTGATCAATTCGGGATGGGCCGCTTCCAGGGCCTTGAGCTCTTGGAACAAACGATCGTATTCGGCATCCGGAATGCTGGGCTCATCCAGTACGTGGTAACGATAGTTGTGCTGATCGAGCTCGGCGCGCAGCTCTAGAATGCGGTTTTTGGCGGCGGTCATGGGTGTTCTCTCATAAAGCAAAAGAGCAGCCGAGGCTGCTCTATCTCATATCTTCAAGATCAAGAGATCGCAGCCTCGTTTCACTCGACAGCTCCTACAGAAAATCGCGAACCCTGTAGGAGCTGTCGAGTGAAACGAGGCTGCGATTTTTTGACTTAACGCTTCTGGGTCAAAGCGCGACGCTCGAACTCGACGATGCGCTGACGGTAGTGCTCAATCGTTTGGGCAGTCAGTACGCTGCGCTGGTCGTCTTTCAGTTCGCCGTTCAGCTCCTGGGACAGTTTGCGAGCCGCAGCCACCATCACGTCGAAAGCTTGCTTGGGATGACGCGGGCCTGGCAGACCGAGGAAGAAGCTCACCGCCGGGGTGCTGAAATGATCGATATCATCCAGATCGAAGACACCGGGCTTGACCGCGTTGGCCATGGAGAACAGGACTTCGCCGTTACCGGCCATGCTTTCGTGACGGTGGAAAATGTCCATCTCGCCGAAACGCAGACCGCTTTCCAGAATGTTCTGCAGCAGCGCCGGCCCCTTGAAGCCAGCCGGGTCACGGCAGATCACGCTGATCACCAGCACTTCTTCGGCTTGCGGCTGATCTTTCTCGGCCGAGCTGGCAGGCTTGGAGTCATCCGGGAAATCGTTGTCACGACTGTTGAAGCTCGGGCCGCCATCCAGATCCAGGTTGAGGTTCAAGTCGCCTTGCGACGGCTCGCCATGGCCACGCTTGCCGCGTTTGGAACCCGACTCGCGAGGTTCACGGGCAGGCATGCTTACCGACGGCAGATCATGCTCGTCCAGTTGCGGTTCTTTATGGGTATCCAGCACGCGGGGCGGGCCCAACAACTCGGCGCTGGTGTCCTCATCCGGCAAATTGGACAAACTTCGGTCAAGACGGAATTTCAGTTTCCCCTTGCCGCCGCGCATGCGACGCCAGCCATCGAAAAGAATACCGGCAATGACAATAATGCCGATGACGATCAGCCACTCGCGCAGACCGATTTCCATGTAATCCCGTGCCTCTATAAAAAATGCTGAAAAATAAGGGGTTTACATTGTGCAAACCGCTTTAAAACGTGGCGCCAACTCTATGTTCTGACAGGCGTTTTGCCCACGTATACGAAAAATTGACATTAAACTAGCACGACCAAAGGCAACTTTACACCGTCTCTCACAGTGGCTTGCGCGAATTATGTCGATTGGCCAGCAAGTCAAGGCAGGTAAAAAGCCCTACAGCTCAATAATACTTGCCCTACACGCAATGACTCAGGCGTCCACCATGGCCATCGCCTCCTCCACATCCACTGCCACCAGCCGCGAGCAACCCGGTTCGTGCATCGTCACCCCCATTAATTGATCGGCCATTTCCATGGCGATCTTGTTGTGGGTGATGTAGATGAACTGCACCGTTTGCGACATTTCCTTGACCAGCCGTGCGTAGCGTCCAACGTTAGCGTCATCCAATGGCGCGTCAACCTCATCGAGCATGCAGAACGGCGCCGGATTCAACTTGAAGATGGCAAATACCAGAGCCAATGCGGTCAGGGCTTTTTCGCCACCGGAGAGCAAATGGATGGTGCTGTTCTTCTTTCCTGGCGGCTGCGCCATGATCGTCACCCCTGTATCGAGTAGATCTTCGCCCGTCAGTTCCAAATACGCGCGTCCTCCACCGAAAACTTTTGGGAAAAGGGCCTGTAAACCGCCATTGATCTGATCAAAGGTATCTTTGAAGCGGTTTCGGGTTTCCTTGTCGATCTTGCGAATGACGTTCTCGAGCGTGTCCAGCGCTTCCACCAGATCGTCGTTCTGAGCATCCAGATAACGCTTACGCTCGGATTGTTGCTGATATTCGTCGATGGCTGCGAGGTTGATCGCGCCGAGGCGCTGAATCCGCGCGGCAATCCGCTCGAGTTCTTCTTCGGCGTCTTTCTCGTTGGCCCCGGCCAGAAGCGTGGCGAGCACGCCGTTGAGGTCGTAGCCGTCTTCGAGCAATTGATCCTGCAAAGTCTTGCGCCGCACCGTCAGCGCTTGCCATTCCATGCGCTGCTGCTCGAGCTGGCTGCGAATCAACTGGGATTGCTGCTCGGCCTGATTGCGACGTTTCTCGGCGTCACGCAATTGGCGGTCGGCATCTTCCATGGCCATTTGCGCGGTCTTGAGTTCTTCGTCAACCGTCATGCGCTTGTCGAGCAGCTCTTCGAGTTTCAGCCGCAGCTCTTCCAGTGGCGCCTCGCCTTCTTCGAGGTTGAGGCTCAGCTGTTCGCGCTTCTCGGTCAGGCGCTCGGACTGCATCTCCAGCCGTTCGAGGGCCTGACGAGTGGAATCGTATTGCGCCCTCAGCGAACCGAGGCGTACCGCCAATTGATGCGCATGATCCTTATGCTGCCGGGCTTCCTGACGTACCCGGTCGAGGCGTTCGCGCAGGCTGTCGCGCTGGGCCAACAGCAACTCACGCTGCTCGGTGTCCAGCGCCATGCTGTCGAGAGCCTCCTGCAATTGCAGGCGCGCTTCGCCGATATTTTCGTGTTCCAGGGCGCGCTGTTCACTCAACTCGGTGAGTTCTTCATCGAGCCGGGTGCGGCGCAAGGTCAATTGCTCGACCTTGGCTTTGCCGGCGGACAACTGGGCTTTCAATTCGCCTTGCTGACGGGCCTCGTCTTGCAGCAAACGACGCAAATGTTCGCGGCCGTTTTCCTGCTGACGCTGTTGCGCCCTGAGATTCTGAAGTCGGGTTTCCAGGGTTTCGACCGTCGCTTCGCGCTCTTCGCGTTCAAGGCCCAAACGCTGGATTTCCTGACCACGGGCGAGTACGCCGCTTTCCGCTTCGCTGGCCCGGCGCACACGTAAAAAGTGTCGGCCGACCCAGTAACCGTCGCGGCTGATCAGGCTTTGCCCGGCCGCCAATTGCCCGCGCAAGGCCAAGGCTTGCTCAAGGCTGTCGACCGGTTTGACCTGTCCCAGCCATGGCGACAAATCAATCTGCGCCTCGACCTTGTCGAGCAAACTGCCGGGCACTCGCACGCCATCGGCAGCCGGGCTGAGCAGGCGCAAATCGCCTTGGGCAAACCCGGCCAGATCGAAATCACCGAAGTCATCCACCAGCACCGCTTGCAGGTCGGCGCCGAGCACGGTTTCTACCGCCAGTTCCCAACCGGCCTCGACCTTCAGGCCTTCGGCCAGACGCGGACGATCCGCCAGATGCTGTTCGCGCAGCCATTCGGCGGTGCCGGTGCCCGGATCGAGCGCGGCTTGCTGCAAGGCTTCCAGCGACGCGAGACGTCCGTTGAGCCGCTGCAAATCACCTTGGGCTTGCTGCTGCGCCGAAAGCGCTTGCTGCAACTCCTGACGCAGTTGCTCAAGGCGTTCGACCTGAGCTTCTTCGCTGGCCTGCAAGTCTTCGAGCGTGGCCTCGGACGCAGCCAATTGCTCGCTGAGTTCCATGATCGCCGCGTCTTCCGGGTCCGCCGACAGCAACGCACGCTCTTCACCAAGGCGCTTCTGGCGATCGGCCAAACGTTCCAGACTGGTTTCCAGCTGCTGGATCCGCGACTGCTGAACTTCAGCCTGACGGCGCGGCTCGGCAGCGGTGAGGTTGAACGCGTCCCACTGTTCCTGCCAACCGTGCATGGTGGTTTCGGATTCTTCGAGCGCGGCAGCAGCTTCTTCGGCGGCGGCGCTGGTGACTTCCTGTTCCGGCGTGAGCATGTCCAGCTCTTCGCCCAAGGTCAGCAGCAAGGTGCGGTCGTGGCCCAAGTGAGATTCGGTTTCCAGCCGCGCACGCTCGGCTTCTTTCAGGTCGTCCTGTAGCTGACGCAAACGTTGCTGACCGTGCTGGATGCTCTGCTCGACCCGGGCGATATCACCGCCGACCGAATAGAAACGCCCTTGCACCAGATTGAAGCGTTCGGACAAATCGTGATGACCATCGCGCAGGCGTTCAATGGCCGCGTCGGCATTGCGCTGTTCAGCCACCAAGGCTTCGAAGGTGATTTCCTGGGTGCCAATGATCGACTCGCGCTGGCCGACCTGTTCGTTCAATGCCTGCCAGCGCAGAGCCGACAGCTGGGCCTTGAGCTGACGCTCCTCGCCTTTGTATTCCTGATACTTCTTGGCGGCCTCGGCCTGGCGATGCAAGCGTTCAAGCTGACGCTCGAGCTCTTCGCGCAGGTCGGTCAGGCGGGCAAGGTTTTCGTGGGTGCGGCGGATACGGTTTTCAGTCTCGCGCCGACGTTCCTTGTACTTGGAAATACCGGCGGCTTCTTCGATGAAATTGCGCAGGTCTTCGGGCTTGGACTCGATCAGCTTGGAGATCATGCCCTGCTCGATGATCGAATAACTGCGCGGGCCAAGACCGGTGCCGAGGAAGATATCGGTGATATCGCGGCGGCGACATTTGGCGCCGTTAAGGTAGTAAGTGGTCTGACTGTCGCGGGTCACTTTGCGACGAATGGAAATCTCCGCATAGGCGGCCCATTCGCCGAGCAGGGTGCCGTCGGAGTTATCGAATACCAGCTCGATGCTCGCCTGGCTCACCGGTTTACGGCTGGTCGATCCGTTGAAGATGACGTCGGTCATCGACTCGCCGCGCAGGTTCTTGGCCGAGCTCTCGCCCATCACCCAGCGCACTGCATCGATGATGTTCGACTTGCCGCAGCCATTGGGCCCGACCACCGCCGCCATGTTACTGGGGAAGTTCACCGTGGTCGGGTCGACGAAGGATTTGAACCCCGCCAGTTTGATGCACTTGAGCCGCACGCTTAAGCGACCGTCAGGGCAGAGACCACCAGATCGCAACTGCGCTGGGCATACGCCGTCAGCACCACGCGAATCTGAGGAAGGTCACGAGCCAGCACGGCAGCGAGCAAGCGTTCGAACAGCTCGAGAAACTCGCTCATCGAGGCCTTGCGCTGATCCAGGGCGAGGAAATACGCGCGGCTCATGGCCGGCTGCAGATTCTCGACGGTTTCCTGCAAGTACGGGTTGTTGGCGAACGGATAGGCGGCGCGCATCACGCTGAAGCTGTCATCGACGAACGTGCGGATGTCCTGGCGTTCGTAGCTGGCGGTCAGGCGCTGCTGGATCTCCATGAACGGCGCCATGTCGGCCTGAACGCGCCAGCCGTTGGCCACGGAATTGCCGAGCAGAATGTACAACTCGCTCATCAGCGTACACAGGCTTTGCACCTTGTGCACGGTCAGTTCGGTCACGTGGGCGCCACGTCGCGGCAAAATCGCGATCAAGTGGCGGCGCTCAAGGATCAGCAAGGCTTCACGGACTGAACCGCGGCTGACATTGAGGGCCAGCGTGACCTTCTGTTCCTGGATGCGCTCCCCCGGCTTCATTTCGCCGCGAATGATACGTTCGGCGAGGTGGTGAGCGATTTGCTCGGCGAGGCTGTCCGGCGCCTTGAACGTCATGGTTGTCCTTCAAACTCTTCGATCTGCACAAGCGGCGCAGTGTAGCGCAATTGATGGGTCATGGCGGAGTGCCCACCCAGCGGTTTTTGGCACGATTCGCGCAAGATTCACGCAAAAGGCAAGCTATCCCGTGAGGGTCAATAATGAAGGAACGAGTCGTTGATCGACAAAATGCTATTTCCTGACCTTTAAGTCAGAAAATCATTGACCGAAAAGTCAGACCTGATAAATTCGGCTCATGTCGGTTAACAACAATAATGAGTTTGCGAGGCCTTCCGTGATCCAGTTTTTACTAAACCAGGAACTCCGTAGCGAGCACGCCCTGGACCCGAACCTGACCGTGCTCAATTACCTGCGCGACCATGTGGGCAAACCCGGTACCAAAGAAGGCTGCGCCAGCGGTGACTGTGGCGCCTGCACCGTGGTGGTCGGCGAGTTGCAGACGGACGACGATGGCCGCGAACACATTCGCTATCGCAGCCTCAACTCGTGCCTGACATTCGTCTCCTCCTTGCACGGCAAGCAACTGATCAGCGTCGAAGACCTCAAGCACCAGGGCGAGCTGCACAGCGTGCAAAAAGCCATGGTCGAGTGCCACGGTTCGCAATGCGGTTTCTGCACGCCGGGCTTCGTGATGTCGCTGTTCGCGCTGCAAAAGAACAGCGATCAACCGGACGCCCATAAAGCTCACGAAGCACTGGCCGGCAACCTCTGCCGTTGCACAGGCTATCGGCCGATTCTGGCCGCTGCCGAGCAATCTTGCTGCGGCAAACAACCCGACCAATTCGATGCTCGCGAAGCGGAAACTATCGCTCGCCTGAAAGCCATCGCCCCCACCGATATCGGCGAACTCAACAGTGGCGACAAGCGCTGCCTGGTGCCGCTGACCGTGGCCGATCTGGCCGACCTCTATGACGCTTATCCACAAGCTCGCTTGCTGGCCGGTGGGACGGATCTGGCACTGGAAGTCACCCAGTTCCACCGCACCTTGCCGGTGATGATCTACGTCGGCAATGTCGCTGAAATGAAACGCATCGAACGCTTCGACGATCGCCTGGAAATCGGCGCCGCCACCGCCCTCTCCGACTGCTACGACGCCTTGAAGGCCGAGTACCCGGACTTCGGCGAATTGCTACAACGCTTCGCTTCCTTGCAGATCCGCAATCAAGGCACCCTCGGCGGCAACATCGGCAACGCCTCGCCGATCGGTGATTCACCACCGCTGCTGATCGCCCTCGGCGCGCAGATCGTCCTGTGCAAGGGCGAAACACGCCGCACCATGGCCCTGGAAGATTACTTCATCGATTACCGGGTGACCGCGCGTCAGGAAAGCGAGTTCATCGAAAAGATCATCGTGCCGCGTGCCAGCGCCGAACAACTGTTCCGCGCCTACAAAGTCTCCAAGCGTCTGGACGATGACATTTCCGCCGTTTGCGCCGCGTTCAATCTGCGCATCGACAACGGCATGATCGCGGACGCACGCGTGGCGTTCGGCGGCATGGCCGCGATTCCGAAACGTGCGAATAATTGCGAAACGGTGTTGCTCGGCGCGCCGTTCAATCACGACACCGTCGAACGCGCCTGCGCTGCATTGGCCGAAGACTTCACGCCGCTCTCGGACTTCCGCGCCAGCAAGGAATACCGCCTGCTCAGCGCGCAGAACCTTTTGCGTAAGTACTTCATCGAACTGCAAACACCGCACATCGAGACTCGGGTGACCGCTTATGTCTAATCATCACGCTGTAGAGAAGACCCAAGCCGAATTGGCTGAACTGTTCGCCAAGGACCTGACCACCGGTGTCGGCCGCAGCGTCAAGCATGACAGCGCCGACAAGCACGTGTCCGGTGAAGCGCAGTACATCGACGACCGCCTGGAATTCCCCAATCAGCTGCACGTTTACGCACGGCTGTCGGATCGCGCCCACGCGAAAATCATCAGCATCGACACCAAGCCCTGCTACGCCTTCGAAGGCGTGCGCATCGCCATTACCCACGAAGACGTGCCGGGCCTGAAAGACATCGGCCCATTGCTGCCGGGCGACCCGTTGCTGGCAATTGACGACGTGCAATTCGTCGGTCAACCGGTACTCGCCGTCGCAGCGAAAGATCTGGAAACCGCACGCAAAGCAGCGATGGCCGCGATCATCGAATACGAAGATCTGGAACCGGTTCTGGACGTGGTAGAAGCGCTGCGCACACGCCATTTCGTGCTCGACAGCCACACCCATCAGCGTGGCGATTCGGCCACTGCGCTTTCTACTGCCGAACATCGCATCCAGGGCACGCTGCACATCGGCGGCCAGGAACACTTCTATCTGGAAACCCAGATCTCTTCGGTGATGCCGACTGAAGACGGCGGCATGATCGTCTATTGCTCGACGCAGAACCCCACCGAAGTGCAGAAACTGGTGGCCGAAGTACTGGACGTGTCGATGAACAAAATCGTCGTCGACATGCGCCGCATGGGCGGTGGTTTCGGCGGCAAGGAAACTCAAGCGGCTAGCCCGGCGTGCCTGTGCGCGGTGATCGCGCACCTGACCGGTCAGCCGACCAAAATGCGCCTGCCGCGTGTCGAAGACATGTTGATGACCGGCAAGCGTCACCCGTTCTACGTCGAGTACGACGTGGGCTTCGACAGCACCGGTCGCTTGCATGGCATTGCGCTGGAACTGGCCGGCAACTGCGGTTGCTCACCGGATTTGTCGGCATCGATTGTCGATCGCGCGATGTTCCATGCCGACAACTCGTACTATTTGGGCGACGCTACCATCAACGGTCACCGCTGCAAAACCAACACTGCGTCGAACACCGCTTACCGGGGTTTCGGTGGCCCGCAAGGCATGGTCGCCATCGAAGAAGTGATGGACGCGATAGCCCGGCATCTAGGTCTCGACCCACTGGCCGTGCGCAAGGCCAACTACTACGGCAAGACCGAGCGCAACATCACTCATTACTACCAGACCGTCGAGCACAACATGCTCGAGGAAATGACCGCCGAACTGGAAGAAAGCAGCCAGTACGCCGAGCGCCGCGAAGCGATTCGTCGCTACAACGCCAACAGCCCGATCCTGAAAAAAGGTTTGGCGCTGACCCCGGTGAAATTCGGTATTTCCTTCACCGCCAGCTTCCTCAATCAGGCCGGCGCACTGATCCACATCTACACCGACGGCAGCATCCACTTGAACCATGGCGGCACTGAAATGGGCCAGGGTCTGAACACCAAGGTTGCGCAAGTCGTGGCTGAAGTGTTCCAGGTGGAAATGGACCGCGTGCAGATCACCGCGACCAACACCGACAAGGTCCCGAACACCTCGCCAACCGCTGCTTCGAGCGGCGCCGACCTCAATGGTAAAGCGGCGCAAAACGCGGCTGAAATCATCAAGAGACGCTTGGTGGAATTCGCCGCGCGGCAATACAAGGTCAGCGAAGAAGACGTGGAATTCCACAACGGTCACGTGCGGGTTCGCGATCATATCCTGACGTTTGAAGCGCTGATCCAGCAGGCGTATTTCGCCCAGGTTTCGTTGTCGAGTACCGGCTTCTACAAGACTCCGAAAATCTACTACGACCGCAGCCAGGCCCGTGGTCGGCCGTTCTATTACTACGCCTTTGGTGCAGCCTGCGCCGAGGTGATCGTCGACACCCTGACCGGCGAGTACAAGATGCTGCGCACCGACATTCTTCACGACGTCGGCGACTCGCTGAACCCGGCAATCGACATCGGGCAGGTCGAGGGTGGTTTCATCCAGGGCATGGGCTGGCTGACCATGGAAGAACTGGTGTGGAACAACAAGGGCAAATTGATGACCAACGGCCCGGCCAGCTACAAGATCCCGGCGGTGGCGGACATGCCGTTGGACCTGCGGGTGAAGCTGGTGGAAAACCGCAAGAACCCGGAAGACACGGTGTTCCATTCCAAGGCCGTGGGTGAGCCGCCGTTCATGCTCGGCATCGCCGCGTGGTGCGCGATCAAGGACGCCGTCGCCAGTTTGGGCGACTACCAGCATCAACCGAAAATCGACGCACCGGCGACGCCGGAGCGGGTGTTGTGGGGTTGCGAGCAGATGCGGCAGTTGAAGGCTTTGAAGCCTGTTGAGGCTGAAGTCGAGTTGGCTTCGCTCTAGGACCGAGGCGCGGCCTTCGCGAGCAATCCCGCTCCCACAGGGGAATGCATTCCAAATGTGGGAGCGGGCTTGCTCGCGAAGACGGCCGAACAGACAACAAAGTTGTAGAGGTGAAAACATGTACAACTGGATTGACGCCCTCGCCGACCTGCAAACCCGGGGTGAACCCTGTGTGTTGGTGACCATCATCGAAGAGCTCGGCTCGACGCCGCGCAATGCCGGCTCGAAAATGGTCATCAGCGCCAACCAGACCTTCGACACCATCGGTGGCGGTCATCTGGAATACAAGGCCATGCAGATCGGCCGCGAGATGCTTGCCAGCGGCAAGCAGGACACCCACCTTGAGCGCTTCAGCCTCGGCGCCAGCCTGGGTCAGTGCTGCGGTGGTGTGACCGTATTGCTGTTCGAACCGATGGGCCAGGTTCAGGCGCAGATCGCTGTGTTTGGCGCCGGCCACGTCGGCCGGGCGCTGGTGCCGCTGCTCGCCAGCCTGCCCTGCCGGGTGCGCTGGATTGATTCGCGGGAAGCCGAATTCCCGGAACAGATCCCCCACGGCGTGCGCAAAATAATCACTGAAGAACCGCTGGATGAAGTGGATGACCTGCCCGTCGGCAGCTACTGCATCGTCATGACCCACAACCATCAACTCGACCTCGAACTCACTGCGGCGATCCTCAAGCGCAACGACTTCGCCTATTTCGGCCTGATCGGTTCGAAGACCAAACGGGTGAAGTTCGAACACCGCCTGCGTGACCGTGGTTTCGACAGCACCGTGCTGCAACGCATGCGCTGCCCGATGGGCATCGGCGAAGTCAAAGGCAAGTTGCCTGTGGAAATCGCCATCTCCATCGCCGGCGAAATCATCGCCACCTATAACGCGAATTTCGGCCAGCACACCGCCAGCGCCGGATCATCGATCGCCAAACTGCTGCCGGCTTCGCGCCGCAGCCAAGCTTCGAACTGAATGCTTTGAACTGAAAGCTTCGAACTGAACAGCTTCGAACCAATTGAGAACGCTCATGCCCCTGACTCGCAAAGCCTACCGCACCGCCATTCTGCACAGCATCGCCGATCCCGCCGAAGTGGGTATCGAAGCCTCATACGAGTATTTCGAAGACGGTCTGCTGGTGGTCGATAACGGCCAGATCAGCGCCATCGGCCACGCCAGCGAATTACTGCCGACCCTGCCCGCCGATATCCAGGTCACGCACTATAGGGACGCACTGATCACCCCGGGTTTCATCGATACCCACATTCACCTGCCGCAAACCGGCATGGTCGGCGCCTACGGCGAACAGCTGCTGGATTGGCTGAATACCTACACCTTCCCGTGCGAAAGCCAGTTTGCCGACAAGGATCACGCTGACGAAGTCGCGGACATTTTCATCAAGGAACTGCTGCGCAACGGCACCACCACGGCGCTGGTGTTCGGCAGCGTGCATCCGCAATCGGTGAACTCGTTCTTCGAGGCTGCCGAACAGCTGGACCTGCGGATGATCGCAGGTAAAGTGATGATGGACCGCAACGCGCCGGACTACCTGACCGATACCGCCGAATCGAGCTACGTTGAAAGCAAGGCGCTGATCGAGCGCTGGCACGGCAAGGGCCGCTTGCACTACGCGGTCACCCCACGCTTCGCCCCGACCAGCACCCCGGAACAACTGACCCTCGCCGGCCAGTTGCTCAGCGAATACCCGGATCTGTACATGCAGACCCACATCAGCGAGAACCTCAAGGAAATCGAGTGGGTCAAGGCGCTGTTCCCGGAGCGCAAAGGCTACCTGGATGTCTACGATCACTACCAATTGCTCGGCGAGCGCTCGGTATTCGCCCACGGCGTACACCTGTGCGACGACGAATGCGCGCGCTTGGCCGAAACCGGCTCGGCGATCGCCTTCTGCCCGACCTCCAACTTCTTCCTTGGCAGCGGCTTGTTCAATCTGCCGATGGCCGAGAAGCACAAACTCAATGTCGGTCTCGGTACCGACGTCGGTGGCGGCACCAGCTTCTCGCTGCTGCAAACCCTGAACGAAGCCTACAAAGTCATGCAACTGCAAGGCGCGCGACTGAGCCCGTTCAAGTCGCTGTACCTGGCCACCCTCGGCGGCGCCCGCGCGCTACGTCTGGAAAACAAGATTGGTACTTTGCAACCGGGCACCGACGCGGACTTCCTGGTGCTGGACTACAACGCCACGCCATTGCTCAGCTATCGCCTGAAACAGGCCAATAACATCGCCGAGACGTTATTTGTATTGATGACGCTGGGGGATGACCGGACTGTTCTGCAGACGTATGCGGCGGGGAATCTGGTGCATCAGCGCTAAGATCTTCCGGGCATAAAAAATCCCCCGCAATCGTTGGTTGCGGGGGATTTTTTTTGCCTGTCAGAATGCCAAAAGATCGCAGCCTTCGGCAGCTCCTACGGGTGTACGCTTCCCCCTGTAGGAGCTGCCGAAGGCTGCGATCTTTTCGGCGGCTCCAATAAATCAGAGCTTGGCAGTCGAGCGCCCAGGCTTCCTGGTCTGCAACAAATGCGAAAACACCGCATGCAGATCATCCGACGCGCTGTCTTCGTCGAGGTTGAGCTTGCTGTCGATGTGGTCCATGTGATGCATCATCAGATCCACCGCCAGCGTCGCGTCCCGCGCTTCGATCGCGTCGATCAACTGGGTGTGTTCATCGTAGGAACAGTGGGAACGGTTGCCGCTTTCATACTGGGCGATGATTAACGAAGTCTGCGACACCAGGCTGCGCTGGAAGCTGATCAGCGGGGCATTTTTCGCCGCTTCGGCCAGTTTCAAATGGAACTCGCCTGACAGACGGATTCCGGCACCACGATCGCCACGGGAAAAACTGTCGCGCTCGTCATTGACCATCTGCCGCAGTTCGAGAAGTTGCTCGGCAGTGGCGTGCTGAACCGCCAATTCAGTGATCGCCCGCTCCACCAGACGCCGCGCCAGAAACACCTGACGGGCCTCTTCGACACTCGGGCTGGCGACGACCGCGCCGCGATTCGGTCGCAGCAACACCACGCCTTCATGGGCCAGGCGCGACAGCGCGCGGCGAATGATGGTGCGGCTGACCCCGAAAATTTCCCCCAGCGCTTCTTCGCTCAACTTGGTGCCGGGCGCCAGACGCTGTTCGAGGATGGCCTCGAAGATATGCGCGTAGACCATATCGTCCTGGGTACCGCTGCGGCCGGCTTTGCCTGCTCGCGGTTGTTTCTTGAGGGGTTGCAACTGTTCGTTCATGGGCACTCGAGTCGGGAGAACTGCGGCGAATTGACCGTGACTGTAATACGGCACAGTGGGTCGCTGGCAAGTATCGCGTAAAAAACACCGCGATTGTACACAATGGAAGGTGGCAACACGACTGTACGGCTGTTTGTCGCCCTCGCTGTATTGCAACGACCGGTTACTTTTCAGTTTAGGCTTGAACCAGCAAACCTGTGCTCATGAGCCTGGGATGAATGTGTGGCGAGGGGCTTGCCCCCGTTCGGCGGCGAAGCCGTCGTAAATGCTGCAAACGCAATTTATCTGTCTGATCGCATTGGATTGTTTGGGGGCCGCTTCGCAGCCCAACGGGGCAAGCCCCCTCGCCACAAAAGCTCTTCCGGATTCAGCTTTTATACATAAGGAACACCGCTGTCATGACCGACGCCACGCACACGCAGCTTCGCCCTCTGACTGACACATCACCTTCGGCCATCGTCGCCGGGTTCATTGCCATGATGACCGGCTATACCAGCTCACTGGTGCTGATGTTCCAGGCCGGGCAAGCGGCGGGCCTGACCAGCGGGCAGATTTCGTCGTGGATCTGGGCGATTTCTATCGGCATGGCGGTGTGCTCGATCGGCTTGTCCTTGCGCTACCGCACCCCGATCACCATCGCTTGGTCGACCCCCGGCGCGGCGTTGCTGATCACCAGCCTTGGCGGTGTCAGCTACGGCGAAGCCATTGGTGCCTACATCACTTGCGCAGTGCTGGTGACTATCTGCGGCCTGACCGGCAGTTTCGAACGGCTGGTGAAAAGGATTCCGGCCTCGTTGGCGGCGGCGTTGCTGGCGGGTATTTTGTTCAAGATCGGCAGCGAGATTTTCGTCGCCGCCCAGCACCGCACTGCGCTGGTCCTGGGGATGTTCTTCACCTATCTAGTGGTTAAACGCCTGTCGCCGCGCTACGCCGTACTCGTCGCGCTGTTGATCGGCACTGTGCTGTCAGGATTTATGGGGTTGCTGGATTTCAGTGGCTTCCATCTGGAAGTCGCGACACCGGTCTGGACTACACCGCATTTCTCTTTGGCCGCGACCATCAGCATCGGCATTCCGCTGTTCGTGGTGGCGATGACCTCGCAGAACATGCCGGGTATCGCCGTATTGCGCGCCGATGGCTACAACGTGCCGGCTTCACCACTGATCACTACCACCGGCATTGCCTCGTTGCTGTTAGCGCCTTTCGGCTCCCATGGGATCAACCTGGCCGCCATCAGCGCGGCAATCTGCACCGGGCCGCATGCCCATGAAGATCGCAACAAGCGCTACACGGCTGCCGTCTGGTGCGGGATTTTCTACGGGATTGCCGGGGTGTTTGGCGCAACGCTGGCGGCGTTGTTTGCCGCACTGCCTAAAGAACTGGTGCTGTCGATTGCCGCGCTGGCGCTGTTCGGCTCGATCATCAATGGGTTGAGCATTGCCATGGCGCAAGTGCAGGAACGGGAAGCCGCGTTGATTACCTTCATGGTGACGGCGTCGGGGTTGACGCTGTTTTCCATCGGTTCGGCGTTTTGGGGGATTGTGGCGGGGGTGTTGACGTTATTGATCTTGAATTGGCGTGGCGACTAAAAGATCGCAGCCTCGTTGCACTCGACAGCTCCTACATAGCTCCTACATAGCTCCTACACAGCGCCTGCCATCGCATGCATTGCCCTGTAGGAGCTGTCGAGTGAAACGAGGCTGCGATCCTTTGATCTTCAAAAAAAACGGCGACCCTTGGGTCGCCGTTTTTTACAACATCAAGCTACCGGATTGATCGGCTTTTCCGGGTACCAGACGTCGATCAGCGGGCTGACGGTTGCTTCGGTCAGTTCGCTGCGGCCTTTGAGCCAGGCTTCAACAGCGGCACGCTGCTCTTCGGAGACCGAGCCACGCTTCTGCAGGCAAACCAGACCGAAGTCGTCGCCGCCCACATAGCCCAGACCGTTGGCTTCCATGGCTTCTTTCAGGAACGCGTCGAGGAAAGCATCAATGGCTTCATCAGCCAAATCTTCTTTGAAATCCAGGTTCAGTTCGAAACCCAGCTCTTGAAATTCATCGACGCACAGTTTTTTGCGCAGACGCTGGGAACGGTTAGTCGCCATTGGAACAATCCTCATAAGTATTAACGGGCCGCACTTTAGCAGTTTAAGGCGCCGATTGCCCGTCTCAGAATGCTGCTACACCTACCGCCGGTAAAAAAATAGCGGATTAGACGACCGGGGTACGGCACAAGCTGCTGCACCTTGGGGCATAATGCCGACACTTTCATGACCGCTGAGGGAATTTATTTCCATGCCCTCGTCTTTTTTCCCCTCGGCTGTAGGGTTTTATTTCAAATGATCAAATCTTTGCGTCCATTGCTGCTGGCCAGTCTTCTTTTACCCTTGGCCCTCCCCGTTTCCGCCGCTTCGATCAACACCGCCCTGTCGCCCAACGTCGAAAAGGCCCTCAAGGCCAGCAAATTGCAGAGCAATGCCCTGTCGCTGGTAATGATCCCGCTCAACGGCCCAGGCACCCCAACCCTTCATAACGCGGATGTTTCGGTCAACCCGGCCTCGACCATGAAACTGGTGACCACGTACGCCGCGCTGGAAATGCTCGGCCCCAACCACCAGTGGAAAACCGAGTTCTACACCGACGGCACCCTCAGCGGTGGCATCCTCAACGGCAACCTCTACCTCAAGGGTGGCGGCGATCCGAAGCTCAACATGGAAAAACTCTGGCTACTGATGCGCGATTTGCGCGCCAACGGCGTGATCCAGGTCACCGGCGACCTGGTGCTGGACCGCGGCTTCTTCGTGCAACCGCAACTGCCTGAATTCAATGACGACGGCAACGACGATAACAAACCGTTCCTGGTCAAGCCCGACGCCCTATTGGTCAACCTCAAGGCTCTGCGCTTCGTGGCGCGCAACGACTCGGGCAAGGTCCTGGTGTCGGTCGAGCCGCCGATTGCCAGCGTCCGCATCGACAATCAGGTCAAGGCGCTCAACTCCAAGCAATGCACCGGTGGCGTGCGTTACAACCCGGTGCCCCAGGCTGATGGCAGCGTCACCGTGACCGTCGGCGGCCAGTTGGGCGAAGGTTGCAGCTCCCAGACCTACCTGTCGCTGCTTGATCACGCGACCTACACCGCTGGCGCTGTGCGGGCGATCTGGAAGGAACTGGGCGGCAGCATCCAGGGCCAGGATCGTCTGGCACCGACGCCGAGCAACGCCAAAGTGCTGGCCCGGGCCTATTCGCCAGACCTGGCGGAAATCATTCGCGACATCAACAAATACAGTAACAACACCATGGCTCAGCAGTTGTTCCTGAGCCTGGGCCAGAAGTTCCGCACCGATGCCGACGGTGACGATGCCAAGGCGGCCCAGCGCGTGGTGCGTCAGTGGCTGGCGAGAAAAGGCATCACCGCGCCGCATCTGGTGATGGAGAACGGCTCCGGCCTGTCCCGCGCCGAGCGCGTGAGTGCCCGTGAAATGGCCGCAATGCTGCAAGCCGCCTGGCGCAGCCCGTATTCCGCCGAGTTCATCAGCTCGATGCCGATCGCCGGCACCGACGGCACCATGCGCAAACGCCTTAAGACTACCGCGATGCGCGGTGAAGCCCACGTCAAGACCGGCACCCTGAACACCGTGCGCGCCATCTCCGGCTACAGCCGCGACATCAATGGCAATACCTGGGCGGTGGTAGCGATCCTCAACGACAAAGCACCATTTGGCGCCTCCTCGGTGCTGGATCAGGTGCTGCTGGACCTGTATCGCCAGCCGAAACTGCCGGAAACGGCTTCGGTGTTGTAACCCTTAAAGTCAAAAGATCGCAGCCTTCGGCAGCTCCTACGCGCCTGTGGGCGCCGCCGAAGGCTGCGATCTTTTCTGCTCACCACAAACATCCTGTCTGACCTAATCCATCTGCCCCTCAACCCTATCCCTTCCCGACTGTTTCGCTGCATACACCCCTGAGTCCGCCCGCAACAGCAACGCATCCACACCCTCTCCGGCACGCCAGCTGGCAATCCCGAAACTCGCGGTGACAATCCCGACCTCGTCGATCGGCGCACTGCGCAACCCTTGCCACAACTCCACGGCCAACACGTGGGCCTGTTCGCCGTCGATATCCGGACAGAGCACCATGAACTCTTCACCGCCCAGGCGACAGAACACGTCAGTGCGCCGCAAGCGACCGCCAATGCGCTCGCACACGGCCTGCAAGACCCGATCGCCCACGGCATGGCCGTGCTGATCGTTGATGCGCTTGAAGTGATCGATGTCGAGCATGATCACTGACAACTCGCCACCGCCGCGCTCGACCCGGGCCATTTCGGTGGTCAGGCGCTCTTGAAAATAGCGACGGTTATGGATCCCGGTCAGGGAGTCGGTCACCGACAGTGCGCGCAATTCCTCTTCCACACGCTTGAGGTCGGAGATATCCGAGATATAGCCATGCCAGAGCACACCCCCGCCGGGCAGTTCCTCTGGCGTCGCCTCACCACGGACCCAGCGCAGACCACGCTGGGGCAACTGCACGCGATATTCCTCGCGCCAGGGACTGAGGTTGGCCGCCGAGGCCTGGATCGATGCGCGAACCCGACGCGTGTCCTGCGGATGAATTCGCGTGAACACCGCTTCGGCGTTGAGCAACAGCACCTGCGGCTCGAGTTCGTAGATATCGCGCATACCGTCGCTGGCGTAGATCACGCTGAAGCGCCCATCGAATTCCATCTTGAACTGGTAGATCCCGCCGGGCACGTGGGCGCTGAGTTTCTTCAGCAACAGGTCCCGAGCCGCCAGGGCTTCGTGGACGCGCTTGCGCTCGGTGATGTCGATACAAATCGCCAGGTGCCCGACCCACAAGCCTTGCTCATCGAGGACCGGGGTGGCCAGCATATTCACCGTCAAATGGCTGCCGTCACCGCGGATCAGCGTCCACTCCCGGGCTTCATGACCGCCCTCTTCCCCGCCCTTGACCAACATCGCCTGACACGTGGGAATGGGCTTGCCATAGCGCGCGCTCAACTCGGCCGAGCGCGCTTCGAGTTCCCGGGGCAGGTGCAGGCTTTCCAGGGTCATATGGCCTACGACCTGAGCACTGGTGTAACCGAGCATTTGCTCTGCACCGGCATTGAAGGTGCTGATCACCCCGCGCAAGTCGGTGGCGATGATTGCCACCTGAGTCGCGGCATCCAGCACACCGCGCAACTGGCCATGGGTGCCTCGCAACTCTTGCTCACGTTCGTGAAGTTCCCGGGTCCGCTGCTCTACCATTTTCAGCGCTCGCTGGCGCTGGCTGACCAACACATAGAGAAACACACTGAGCAGCAGGCTGAGCGAACCGCCAAGCACCACCTGGCTGGCCACCGAGGAATGGTTGGCTTTCAGGAACGCGGCGCTGGGACGCATATCCACTTGATAATCATGGTCGGCCAGGCGTAGCAAACGTGTAGAAGACAAGTCACTGCCCCCCGCCGTGTTGGTCGAGTCATACAACACTTCATGCTGATCATCGGTGGACAAGTCGAGGATACGCACTGAGAGAGAGTCATGATTCTCCTCCGGCAGCCCGTCCGCCAATAGCTGGCGCATGCTGATCACCGCCATGACATAGCCTGCGGGCGCAGCATTCGGGATGTTCTGATGGATGACCGGAGCCACTAGCAACACGCCCCGCGAATAGGCGGGCTCGATGCCTACCAGATGCAACGGTTGCGACACGGCCATGCGGCTATTGCGATCGGCGCGTTCCAGGGTCGAACGACGCATGGGCTGGGCCAGCAGGTCGTAACCCAGCGGCGTGGGCAGTCGGCTCTGGGTTTGGGTGTAGAGCACCGGCACGTATTCGTCCCGCTCTACGGCAGGTTGCAACTGGCCGTCGGCGCTCAGTTCGCGAAAGGTGAAACCGCTCAAGCCTTCTTCCCGCACCGCGCGCTCAAGCAGCGGTCGTTCGGCGCGGGAAACCCGAGGGGCCCAGGAGTAGGCCTGGGTGCGATGCAAAAGAGGCTTGGCGTAACCGTCGAATTCCTCGCGGGACACCGATTCTGAATGGACGAAGAACCGGCGCAGACCGTCGAGGCGCTGCTCCTGATCTTCGAAACGTTCTTCGATACGGCTGTAACGCTCACTGGCGAGCAGCTGGAAACGTTGCCGCAATTGCTGATGAAATTGATTGAACGTCGCCCAGGCCAGCAATCCCGTGAGCATGCCGCCGACAAGCAATGCCAACAGGGCGACCAGCCAGGCCGAAACATCTTCGCGGATAAAACCCAGGATCTTGGGGCGCACGGCGTGCAGCGACATAGATACAACTCAAAACGCCAGGTGCCGGAAAAGCCCTTTGGCCACTGTGGAGTTATAGCTATTAGCCACTAATTTGACCAGCACTGAAAGAACCCAAGAGCCTTTGAAAATCAAGGCTCTGGATCCAATCAGGCTCAAGTATCAGCGAGCAGTGATCTTCCACGCACGGTGGATCTTGCCATTACGGGCGAAATCCGGATCGATGGTCTGGGCGGTGATTTCTTCAACGGCATAGCGCTCGGTGAGGTTTTCCTCAAGCGTGAACTTGCGGAAGTTGTTGGAGAAGTACAACACCCCGCCCGGCGCCAGACGTGCCATCGCCAGGTCGATCAACTGCACCTGATCACGCTGCACGTCGAAAATCCCTTCCATGCGCTTGGAGTTGGAGAAGGTCGGCGGGTCGATGAAGATCAAGTCGTACTCGTCACGGCAGGCATCGAGCCAGGCCATCACATCGCCCTGCTCCAGACGGTTCTTGTCGGAGAAACCGTTCAGCGACAAATTGCGCCGCGCCCAGTCCAGATAAGTTTTCGACAAGTCGACGCTGGTGGTGCTGCGCGCACCGCCCTTGGCTGCATGAACGCTGGCGGTCGCGGTGTAGCAATACAGGTTGAGGAAGCGCTTGCCGGCCGCCTCTTTCTGAATTCGCATGCGCATCGGCCGGTGGTCGAGGAACAGGCCGGTGTCCAGGTAGTCGGTGAGGTTCACCAGCAGCTTCACGCCGCCTTCGTTGACCTCATTGAACTTGCCCTGTGCGCTCTGGCGTTCGTATTGCTTGGTGCCACTCTGACGCTCGCGACGTTTGACCACCACGCGGTTCTTGTCGATGTTCAGCGCCTGCGGGATCGCCGCCAGGGCATCGAACATCCGCGCCGAGGCTTTTTCCGGATCGATGGATTTCGGTGCGGCGTATTCCTGAACGTGGACCCAGTCGTGATACAGGTCGATGGCCATGGAATATTCCGGCATGTCGGCATCGTAGACGCGGTAGCAGTCGATGCCTTCACGCTTGACCCACTTACCGAGGGCCTTGAGGTTTTTTTGCAGACGGTTGGCGAACATCTGCCCGCCTTCGCTCAAGCGCGGTTGCTCGATCACCACCGGGGCCGGTTTGATCGGGTTGCCGTTCTTGTTGTACTTCTCGTACTTGCCTGGCGCTTCGATGTTCGACGGTGCATCGGACTCGGCCTGTTCGCGCTCGATCTGGCGCTGTTCCGGGGTGCGGCGCTCGCCTGTGACGAACTGGTCCGGCGTGACCTTGATCAGCAGCAACTTGCACGGCAGGGCGCCGTTCCAGAACGAATACTGTTTGTGGCTGCGGATGCCCATGCGCTTGCCCAGGTCCGGGGCGCCGGTGAACACCGCCGCTTCCCAGTTCAGGCAGGCCTGACGCAGACGTTCGCCGAGGTTCTGGTAGAGGTAGAGCAGGCTCGCCTCATCGCCCAGACGCTCGCCGTAGGGAGGGTTGCAGATCACCAGGCCTTTCTGGTTCTGGTCCGGGCGCGGCTCGAACGTCGCGACTTCGCCCTGGTAGATCTTGATCCACTCGCTCAGGCCGGCACGTTCGACGTTATTGCGGCCCGGTTGAATCAGACGCGGGTCGGCTTCGTAACCGCGAATCCACAGCGGTGGCTTGGCCAGACCGGCCGCGGCGCGTTCGGTGGCTTCTTCGTGGAGCTTTTTCCACAGCGCCGGCACGTGACCGAGCCAGGCGGTGAAGCCCCACTGCTCACGACGCAGGTTCGGCGCCATGTCGGCGGCGATCATCGCGGCTTCGACCAGGAATGTACCGACACCGCACATCGGGTCAGCCAGTGCACCACCCTCGGCGGCAATCCGAGGCCAGCCGGAACGGATCAGAATTGCCGCCGCAAGGTTTTCCTTCAGCGGCGCCGCGCCCTGCTGCAGGCGATAACCACGCTGGTGCAGGCTGTGACCGGACAGGTCGAGGGACAAAATCGCTTCGCCACGGTCCAGGCGCAGATGAATACGCAGGTCCGGGTTGAGCTTGTCGATAGACGGACGATCGCCCTGGGGGGTGCGCAGTTTGTCGACAATGGCGTCCTTGACCTTCAAGGCGCCGAAATGCGTGTTATCAATGCCAGAACCGTGACCGCTGAATTCGACAGCCAAGGTGCCATCGTTGAGCATGTGGTCTTGCCACTCGATATCCAGCACGCCGTGGTAGAGGTCTTCGGCGTCCTTCATCGGGAAGCGCTTGAGCACCAGCAGCACCCGGTTCGCCAGACGCGACCACAGGCACAGGCGATAGGCGGTTTCCATGGTGGCCATGCCGCGCACAGCCGAGGTGTGCTCACGTGCTTCCTCAAGGCCAAGCCCGACGGCTTCCTCGATAAGCAGGCCTTCAAGGCCTTTGGGGCAAGTGAGGAAGAGTTCGAAACGATCGGACATGGTAATTCCAGAGCCTTTGGCTAAGTGAACCGGCAACGCATTGCCGATCCGGTTTTCAATCAGGCGTTTTTCTAACAGAACGCCCGCGTGGCACGAAGGTGTGCCGTCCCCACCCTGACTGCTCGGGTTAAAAGAGCTTAGATGCCAGGACAGATATAAAAGTTGATGCAACAAAATGTCATAAGTCGACCCTTCGTCGAAAACCCCCCAAGTGCAACGGGTGTCATTCTCGTTAAAGGCTTACCCCTACCCTCTGGCGCAGGGCCGATCATACCGGGGTTTGGCCCGTAAACGCGGGACAAATATCGTGTTACTTATGGCCATAGCATCTTTATGGTTACGTTCTTATGACAAAACGATCATTCCCTCGATGTGACGCATTGGTTAGAACTCAACTCAGGTTGACGTCGCAACGGCGTCAACACCTTGGCTCGCGACGCCGGCAGCGAGCCGCCAACGGCAGGAATTTTTCTGCCTGACCTCGATTGAGGTCGACGCGATAAATACAGTCAACAAGTGAGGGCAATACCCTATGAGAAGACTTAAGCGTGATCCGTTGGAAAGAGCATTTTTGCGCGGATATCAATATGGCGTTGGTGGTAAATCCCGTGAGCTTTGCCCATTTACTCTACCGTCGGTACGCCAAGCCTGGATCAATGGCTGGCGCGAAGGACGCGGCGACAACTGGGACGGTATGACCGGCACTGCGGGAATCCACAGACTCAACGAACTTCACGCCGTCGGCTAATACAGGGCACACACTCCGACACGACAATCTGATTACGCAACGACTTAACCACGCACGTCCCATCCGGACGGCGGGCTTCGGCCCAGGGGCTCCTTCGAGGAGCCCTTTTTTATGCCTGTAAATATTGCGTTGGTGATGTCGCTTTTGTGGCGAGGGAGCTTGCTCCCGCTCGGCTGCGAAGCAGTCGTAAACCCTGCAACTGTGTTTTACCTGACACACCTGATTGACTGGTTTTGGGGGCCGCTTCGCAGCCCAGCGGGAGCAAGCTCCCTCGCCACAGTTAATCCTCATCGCCGCATATGAATCTTCAGCGCAGCGCGGCGATGGCATCCACCGATTCACGAATCAACGCCGGGCCTTTATAGATGAAGCCAGAGTAGAGCTGCACCAAACTCGCACCCGCGGCGATTTTCTCAGCCGCGTGCTTGCCTTCGGTGATGCCGCCCACGGCGATGATCGGCAGGCGACCGGCCAGTTCCGCCGCCAGCACTTTAACGGTGTGCGTGCTCTTCTCGCGAACCGGTGCGCCGGACAACCCGCCCGCCTCGTCACCATGCTCCATGCCTTCGACGCCAACGCGGCTCAGGGTGGTGTTGGTGGCGATCACCGCGTCCATCCCGGTTTCGATCAACGCTTGAGCGACTTGAACGGTTTCTTCATCAGTCATGTCCGGCGCGATCTTGATCGCCAACGGAACATGCTTGCCGTGACGCAGGGCCAGTTCCGCCCGGCGGGTAGCCAGGTCGGCGAGCAATTGCTTGAGCGAATCACCGAATTGCAGGCTGCGCAGGCCCGGGGTGTTCGGTGAACTGACGTTGACAGTTACGTAGCTGGCGTGGGCATAAACCTTGTCCAGGCAGATCAGGTAGTCATCGACCGCACGTTCAACCGGCGTATCGAAATTCTTGCCGATGTTGATGCCCAGCACGCCCTTGTACTTGGCCGCTGCCACGCGAGCGAGCAAGTAGTCGACGCCGAGGTTATTGAAGCCCATGCGGTTGATGATCGCCTCGGCATCCGGCAAGCGGAAAATCCGTGGTTTCGGATTACCCGGTTGCGGTCGCGGCGTGATGGTGCCGATTTCGACGAAACCGAAACCCAATTGGGCAAACCCATCGATCGCTGCGCCGTTTTTGTCCAGACCGGCCGCCAAACCCACCGGGTTCGGGAACTCCAGGCCCATGACCGTTACTGGCAGTTTCGCCGGTGCCTTGCACAGCAAACCGTTAAGGCCCAAACGCCCGCCCGCGCCGATCAGGTCCAGGGACAGATCGTGGGAGGTTTCCGGGGAAAGTTTGAACAACAGCTGACGGGCCAGGGTGTACATGGGCAGGCTTGACTCGGTTGGCGATGAGAGGCGGCGATTATAGCCGCGCATCAGGGCTTCACGCGAGGCGCGCAACAAAATCAGCCAGCGATGGCATATGCCTTGCACCATCACAAGCATCAGCACTCATGCCAGCGGCGGGATGAGTGGAAGGACAATGGCGTCGTCACCCGGCTTTGCTCGCGCAGGGACCTGGAACGACGCCTTTTTTTGCAAGGTGAAGACGCGATGAATGAACCATTAGCCGGCCCACTGGCCTGGGTCAATGGCAGCGATGCCCCGGAAAAAACCGCCATCAACCTCGGCTTCATGGCCCTGAGCGACTGCGCGTCAGTGGTGGTCGCGGCCACTCAGGGCTTCGCCCAACCCTACGGTCTGACCCTGAACCTCAAGCGCCAGTCGTCCTGGGCCAACCTGCGGGACAAACTGGTCAGCGGCGAACTCGATGCCGCCCACAGCCTGTACGGGTTGATTTACGCCGTGCACTTGGGCATCGGCGGCATCGCTTCCACCGACATGGCCGTGCTCATGGGCCTGAACCAGAACGGCCAGAGCATCAACCTTTCCCACGGCTTGCAGACCTTGGGGGTGACCAGTCCTGAAGCACTCGATCGTCACGTGCACCAAAGTCGCCCAAAACTGACCTTCGCCCAGACATTTCCTACGGGCACCCACGCCATGTGGCTGTATTACTGGCTCGCGAGTCAGGGTATTCATCCGTTGCAGGATGTCGACAGCGTGGTGGTGCCGCCGCCGCAAATGGTCGCGCACCTGCAAGCCGGGCGCATCGACGGTTTCTGTGTCGGCGAGCCGTGGGCGGCCAGTGCGGTGCAGCAGAATCTCGGGTTTACGATGGCCACCAGCCAGACCCTGTGGCCCGATCACCCGGAAAAAGTCCTCGGCTGCACCCGTGCCTTCGTCGAGCAATACCCCAATACCGCCCGGGCGCTGGTGATGGCGATTCTCGAAGCCAGCCGATTCATCGAAGCCAGCCCCGAAAATCGGCGCAGCACCGCGCAACTGTTGAGTGCGCCCGAGTATCTGGATGCACCGCTCGATTGCATCGAACCGCGCCTGCTCGGTGACTACACCGACGGCCTGGGTAATCGCTGGCAAGACCCCCACGCCATGCGTTTCCATGGGGGTGGCGAAGTGAATTTTCCGTATCTGTCCGACGGCATGTGGTTCATGACCCAGTTCCGGCGCTGGGGTTTGTTGCGTGACGACCCGGATTACCTCGGCGTGGCCCGTCAGGTCCAGCAACTAGACTTATACGGTGAGGCCGCCACTGCTGTCGGTGTGCCTGCCCGGAGTCAGAAAATGCGCAACAGCCAATTGATCGACGGCAAAGTCTGGGACGGCTCGGACCCGGCCGGCTATGCCCGCAGCTTCACGCTGCACGCCATGAGCGACAGCGCTCCCCTTCTCGCCAGCCGCTGACAGGAGCCTGCGAATATGTTGCGTATCCTGCTGATCAATGACACTGCGAAAAAAGTCGGGCGTCTGAAGGCGGCTCTGACCGAAGCCGGATTCGAGGTCATCGACGAGTCCGGCCTGACCATTGACCTGCCCGCGCGCGTCGAAACGGTGCGCCCGGACGTGATTTTGATCGATACCGAGTCACCGAGCCGCGATGTGATGGAGCAAGTGGTGCTGGTGACCCGTGACCAACCACGGCCGATTGTGATGTTCACCGACGAGCACGACCCCGACGTGATGCGCCGAGCGATCAAGTCCGGCGTCAGTGCCTACATCGTCGAAGGCATTCACGCACAACGCTTGCAGCCGATTCTCGACGTGGCCATGGCGCGCTTTGAAAGCGACCAGGCCCTGCGCGCGCAACTGCACGCCCGCGACCAGCAACTGGCCGAGCGCAAGCGCATCGAGCTGGCCAAGGGGCTTCTGATGAAGATGAAGGACTGCAACGAAGAAGAGGCCTACACCCTGATGCGCCGCCAGGCCATGAGCCGCCAGCAGAAGCTGATCCAGGTGGCGGAGCAGATTATTGCCATGAGTGAACTGCTTGGCTGAAGCCTTGTGGTGAATGATCGATCGCCTTCGCGAGCAAGCCCGCTCCCACAGGGGAATTGCGTCGTTCACAACATTGAAGTTCGACACAAATCAAATGTGGGAGCGGGCTTGCTCGCGAATGGCCGCGACTCAGGTCTCCCTTGTTGGCACAGATCTCGCTAGGTAATTCCTGCAAGGTAACCAACGGCGGTTGCCCCACCTACGACAAAGACGTCGCTCACCTCATTCGCCCCCCTGGCGGATCGGGTAGCGGCGTTTTTTCGTTTTGGCCCCAGAGACCGGGGCTGGTGGTGCGGCCTTAGCGGCGCCCACCTGCAAGCTCATGACTCCTTCTTGATACGCCTGACAGCTGAGGTGCGCGATGAATTCAAGCTTCTGGAAATCCGGCCATACCCCGACACTGTTCGCAGCCTTCCTCTATTTCGATCTGAGCTTCATGGTCTGGTACTTGCTCGGCCCTTTGGCGGTGCAGATCGCCGCTGATTTGCACCTGACCACGCAACAGCGCGGGCTGGTGGTGGCCACGCCGATTCTGGCCGGCGCCATATTGCGCTTTGTGATGGGCCTGCTGGCTGATCGTTTATCGCCAAAAATCGCCGGGATGATCGGCCAGGTGATCGTCATCTGCGCCCTGTTCGTCGCCTGGAAAGTCGGCATCCACAGTTACGAACAAGCGTTGTTGCTAGGCCTGTTCCTTGGCGTGGCAGGTGCGTCATTCGCCGTCGCCCTGCCATTGGCCTCGCAATGGTATCCGCCCCAGCACCAAGGCAAAGCCATGGGCATCGCCGGTGCCGGCAACTCGGGCACTGTACTCGCAGCCTTGATCGCCCCGGTGCTGGCCGCCGCATTTGGCTGGAGCAACGTGTTCGGCTTCGCCCTGATCCCGCTGATCCTGACCCTGATCGTCTTCGCCTGGCTGGCCAAGAATGCTCCCGAGCGGCCGAAAGCCAAATCGATGGCCGACTACTTCAAGGCCCTGGGTGACCGCGACAGCTGGTGGTTCATGTTTTTCTACAGCGTGACCTTCGGCGGTTTCATCGGCCTGGCCAGCGCCCTGCCTGGCTACTTCAATGACCAATACGGCCTGAGCCCGGTGACCGCCGGCTACTACACTGCCGCTTGTGTGTTCGGTGGCAGCCTGATGCGTCCGTTGGGTGGCGCACTGGCGGATCGCTTCGGCGGGATTCGCACCTTGCTTGCGATGTACACCGTGGCGGCGATCTGCATTGCGACGGTAGGTTTCAATCTGCCAAGTTCCTACGCTGCGCTGGCGCTTTTCGTCTGCACCATGCTCGGTTTGGGGGCAGGCAACGGTGCCGTATTCCAGTTGGTCCCGCAGCGTTTTCGCCGGGAGATCGGTGTGATGACCGGGTTGATCGGCATGGCCGGCGGCATTGGCGGCTTCGCACTGGCAGCCGGGATGGGCGCGATCAAGCAAAGCACCGGCAGCTATCAACTGGCCTTGTGGTTGTTCGCCAGCCTCGGCGTGCTTGCCTGGTTCGGTCTGCACGGTGTGAAACGTCGCTGGAGAACCACGTGGGGTTCGGCAGCCGTCACCGCTGCACGGGTATGAGGACTGAATGAGCCTGCAATTGAGTTTTGCCGAACACAGCGCCATCGGCCCCCGTGAGGAGAACCAGGACGCTCTGCGCCTGGTCACTCCGGCCCCGGCGCTGGCGGCGAGCAAGGGTTACCTGTTCGCCATCGCCGACGGCGTCAGCCAATGTGCCGATGGCGGGCTCGCGGCCCGCTCGACCTTGCAGGCCCTGGCGCTGGACTACTACGCCACCCCGGAAACCTGGGGTGTCGCCCAGGCACTGGATCGTCTGCTACTGGCGCAAAATCGCTGGTTGCAGGCGAACGGCGGCGGGCAACCGCTGCTGACTACCGTCAGTGCCTTGGTGATGCGCGGCCGGCGTTTCACCTTGGCGCATGTGGGCGATTGCCGGGTTTATCGCTGGCACGCCGACACGTTGCAACGGGTGAGCGAAGATCACGTTTGGGACCAACCGGGCATGCAGCATGTGCTCAAACGGGCCCTTGGGCTGGATCAACACTTGGTGCTGGACTTTCTCGATGGCGAACTGCGCCTGAACGAGAGTTTCGTGCTGCTCAGCGACGGCATTTGGGCCGTGCTGGGCGACACGGCCATTGCGGCGATTCTGCGCGATCAACCCGATCTGAACAGTGCCGCGCAGACCCTGGTCAGCGCTGCGCATCTGGCCGGCAGCCAGGACAATGCCAGCGCCCTGCTGGTGCGGGTCGATGCTCTCGGTGAAACCAGCATTGGCGATGCACTGATTCATCTGCAGCAATGGCCACTCCCGCCGGCGCTGAAACCGGGCCAGGCTTTCGAAGGCTGGCAGGTCGAAGGGATTCTCGGCCAGAGCCAGCAATCGCTGCTCTACCGGGTGCGCGACGCACAACAACAGCCCTGGCTGCTGAAAACCTTGCCCGGTGCGCTCCGTGACGATCACCAGGCCGGGCAGGCGTTGTTGTCGGAGGAATGGTTTCTCAAGCGTGTGGCCGGGCGGCATTTTCCTGAAGTCCATGCCGCCAGTCAGCGTCAGCATTTGTACTACGTGATGCGGGAATATTCCGGATCGACCTTGGCTGAGCTGCATGAACGGGTCGCAACGCTGCCATTGGCTCAATGGCTGGACTTGGCCGAACGCCTGCTGCGGGCCATCGGCATATTGCATCGACGGCAGATTCTGCATCGCGATATCAAACCGGAAAACCTGCTGCTGGGGGACGACGGTGAGCTGCGCCTGCTGGATTTCGGCCTCGCCTACTGTCCCGGGCTGTCCGAAGATCAAGCTTGCGCCCTGCCCGGAACGCCCAGCTATATCGCCCCGGAAGCTTTTCGAGGCGACTCTCCTACACCACAACAGGATTTGTATGCGGTCGGCGTGACCTTGTATTACCTGCTGACGGGGCATTATCCCTACGGTGAAATCGAAGCATTCCAGCGCCCACGGTTTGGTGTGCCTGTCAGCGCCAGTCGCTACCGGCCCGACCTGCCGGAGTGGATCGCGCAAAGTCTGGAGCGCGCGGTGGCGGCGGCTCCGGATCAGCGTTTTGAAACAGCGGAAGAATGGTTGTTGCTATTGGAACAGGGGGAACGCCGCAGTTTGAGCGTGCGCCCCAGACCATTGCTGGAACGCGAACCGCTGAAAGTCTGGCGGACGTTGGCGCTGGTGTCATTGCTGGTGAATCTGGTGCTGCTGTTTTTGCTGTTTCATGGTTAAAGATCAAAAGATCGCAGCCTTCGGCAGCTTCTACGGGTGCCCACGATCTCCTGTAGGAGCTGGCGAAGCCTGCGATCTTTTGATCTTTTTCTGCTTCAAAACCGGGCATCGCGCATTGAACCGGTGCACGCAAACACCTTTTACCGCGCCGAGAGCCCATAAATTCCGTATTTGTGCGACTTGGCACAACCACTGCATTACCTTTCCCAACATACATAAAGCCCAACCTTCAACGTAGAAGGCTGCGCTGCCCGAGAGAACGGGACAAGGACAAAGGCGTCCTCGCTAGTTAACTAGCGGGACGCCTTTTTTTGTTTGCGCAAAATTTTGTCGAGCACGGCCTGAATGCCCTGATGAGGCAGGCCCGAGCTCCCCGGAGAACCTGATGAAAAAACTAAAACTGGTGATGATCGGCAACGGCATGGCCGGGGTTCGTACCCTGGAAGAACTGCTCAAGCTGAGTAATGAGCTGTACGACATCACGGTCTTCGGCGCCGAACCCCATACCAACTACAACCGCATCCTGCTGTCGCCCGTATTGGCTGGCGAACAGACGTTCGAAGAGATCGTGCTCAACGATCTGGACTGGTACCTGGAAAACAACATCAAGCTGCTGCTCAACCGTAAAGTGGTAGAGATCGACCGGGTCAAACGTCGGGTCATCGCCGAAGACGGCACCGAAGCCGAATACGACCGCCTGCTGATTGCCACTGGTTCGACGCCGTTCATCCTGCCGATCCCCGGCAACACCTTGCAGGGCGTGATCGGCTACCGCGACATTGCCGACACCCAGGCAATGATCGACACCGCCAAGACCCACAAGCATGCCGTGGTCATCGGCGGCGGCTTGCTGGGCCTTGAAGCCGCCAACGGCCTGATGCTGCGCGGCATGCACGTCACCGTGGTGCACATCGGCGAATGGCTGCTGGAACGGCAACTGGACAAAACCAGCGGCCAACTTCTGCAAACCGCTCTGGAAGCCCGTGGCCTGCATTTCCGCCTGTGCGAACAGACCCAGGCCCTGCACGACGCCGGCAATGGCCGGGTCGGCTCGGTTGAGTTCAAGAACGGCGACATCATCCCGGCCGACCTGGTGGTGATGGCCGCTGGTATTCGTCCCAACACCGAACTCGCGGAAAAATCCGGCATCCCGTGCAATCGCGGGATTCTGGTCAACGATACGATGCAAACCTACGACCCTCGGGTCTACGCCATCGGCGAATGCGCCAGCCACCGTGGCATCGCCTACGGCCTGGTCGCGCCGCTGTTCGAACAGGCCAAGGTTTGCGCCAACCACCTCGCTCAACTGGGTTTCGCCACCTACAAGGGTTCGGTGACGTCGACCAAATTGAAAGTCACCGGCATCGACCTGTTTTCCGCCGGCGACTTCATGGGCGGCGAAGGCACCGAGACCATCACCCTCTCCGATCCTATCGGCGGGGTTTACAAAAAACTGGTGATCAAGGATGACGTGCTGGTCGGCGCCTGTCTGTACGGCGATACGGCAGATGGCGGTTGGTATTTCCGGCAGATCCGTGAGAACCACGCCATCGGCGAGATCCGCGATCACCTGATGTTCGGCGAAAACGCCTTGGGCGACGTAGGACATCAGGGCCAGGACAAAGCCATGAGCATGGCCGACACCGCCGAAGTCTGCGGCTGCAACGGCGTGTGCAAAGGCACCATCGTCAAGGCCATTCAGGAACACGGGCTGTTCAGCGTCGACGACGTGAAAAAACACACCAAGGCTGCCAGTTCCTGCGGCTCTTGCGCCGGCCTCGTCGAGCAGATCCTGATCAACACCGTGGGCGGCGCGGCAGACGTCAAACCAAAAAGCGAGAAAGCCATTTGCGGTTGCAGCGACCTCAATCACGGGCAAATCCGCCAGGCCATCCGCGACCAGCACCTGCTGACCATCGCCGGCACCATGAGCTACCTGAACTGGCGCACTCCGAACGGTTGCGCCACGTGCCGTCCGGCGCTCAACTACTACTTGATTTCCACTTGGCCGGGCGAAGCCAAGGACGATCCACAATCGCGCCTGATCAACGAACGCGCCCACGCCAACATTCAGAAAGACGGCACTTACTCTGTAGTCCCGCGGATGTGGGGCGGTGTGACCAATCCTTCAGAGCTGCGGCGCATTGCCGACGTGGCCGACAAATACAACGTGCCGATGGTCAAGGTCACCGGCGGCCAGCGTATCGACTTGCTGGGGATCAAAAAGCAGGACCTGCCGGGCGTCTGGAAAGACCTGGACATGCCATCCGGCCACGCCTACGGCAAATCCATCCGCACGGTAAAAACCTGCGTCGGCAGCGAGTTCTGCCGCTTCGGCACCCAGAATTCCACGCAACTGGGCATCGAGCTTGAGCACGACCTGTTCAACATGTGGTCGCCGCACAAAGTGAAACTGGCCGTCTCCGGTTGCCCACGTAACTGCTCGGAAGCGGGGATCAAGGACGTCGGAATTATCGGCGTCGATTCTGGCTGGGAGATGTACATCGGCGGCAACGGGGGGATCAAAACCGAAGTCGCGGAGTTCTTCGTCAAACTGAAAACCGCCGAGGAAGTTCGCGAATACAACGGCGCGTTCCTGCAGCTGTACCGCGAAGAAGCCTTCTATCTCGAGCGCACCGTGCATTACCTGCAACGGGTCGGCATGGAACACATCAAGAAAGCCGTGCTGGAAGACCCGCAGCGGCGCAAGGCATTGAACGATCGCCTGCAATTCTCCCTGTCGTTCGAACAGGACCCTTGGAAGGAACGCCTCGAACAGCCGCTGCTGAAAAAAGAATTCGAGGTCATTCCCGTGAAGAACCTGGAGGTGCAGGCATGAACTGGCTGGATATCTGCGCACTGGAAGAAATCAACACCCTTGGCTCGCGGATCATCGCGGGACCAAAAGGCGACATCGCGATTTTTCGTACAAGCGACGATGAGGTTTTCGCCCTCGACGATCGTTGTCCACACAAGGGCGGGCCGTTGTCCCAGGGTTTGATCTACGGCAAACGAGTGGCCTGCCCGCTGCACAACTGGCAGATCGATCTGGAAACCGGCGAGGCCCTAGCCCCGGATATCGGCTGCGCCCACCATCATTCGGCACGGGTCGAGAACGGCCGGGTGCTGCTGGCTCTACGGGAAGCAAGCTGATGAACCGTCAAATCACCGCCTCCACCTGCTGCTACTGCGGGGTCGGCTGCGGCGTACTGATCGAGCATGACGGCGAGCGCATTCTCGGCGTTAGCGGCGATCCGGCGCACCCCGCCAACTTCGGCAAATTGTGCAGTAAAGGTTCGACCCTGCACCTGACCGGCGACTTGGCGGCACGGGCGTTGTACCCGGAACTGCGCCTGGGCAAAGGCCTGGCCCGCAGCCGCACCGATTGGGACACTGCCCTCGATCACGCCGCCAACGTCTTCGCCGAAACCATCGCCGAGCACGGCCCGGACAGCGTTGCATTCTATATCTCCGGGCAGCTGCTGACCGAGGACTACTACGCCTTCAACAAACTGGCGCGAGCGCTGGTGGGCACCAACAACATCGACAGTAATTCACGGCTATGCATGTCTTCAGCCGTGGTCGGCTACAAGCGCAGCCTCGGCGCCGACGCCCCGCCCTGCAACTACGAAGACCTGGAACTGAGCGACTGCGTGATGATCGTCGGCAGCAACATGGCCTACGCCCACCCGGTGCTGTTTCGTCGCCTGGAAGAAGCAAAATCCCGCCGTCCACAGATGAAAGTCATCGTCATCGACCCACGGCGCACCGACACTTGCGATTTGGCCGACATGCATTTGGCGATTCTGCCCGGCACCGATGTCGCCCTGTTTCATGGGATTTTGCACCTGTTGTTGTGGGAAGACTGGGTCGACCGCGACTTCATCAAGGCCCACACCGAAGGCCTGGCCGAACTGAAAAGTCTGGTACGCGATTACACCCCGACAATGGTGTCGCAACTGTGCGGCATCAGCGTCGAACAATTGCAGCAATGCGCGCAATGGGTCGGCACTGCACCGAGCTTTCTATCGCTGTGGTGCATGGGTTTGAATCAGTCCACCGCCGGCAGCGCGAAGAACAGTGCGCTGATCAATCTGCACCTGGCCACCGGACAAATAAGCCGGCCCGGTGCAGGACCTTTCTCGCTGACCGGTCAGCCGAATGCCATGGGCGGCCGGGAAACCGGCAGTTTGTCGAACCTGTTGCCAGGCCATCGCGAAGCAGCCAATGCCGAACACCGCGCGCAAGTAGCCGATTACTGGGGCGTTGATCAATTGCCCGCGAACACCGGCCTGACGGCCATCGAACTGTTCGAGCAGATGCGCAGTGGCAAAATCAAAGCCCTGTGGATTGCCTGCACCAACCCTGCACAGTCGCTGCCGGACCAGACTGCTGTGCGCGAGGCACTGCAAGCGTGCCCGTTCGTGGTATTGCAGGAAGCCTTTCGCACCACCGAAACTGCCGCGTTCGCCGACTTGCTGTTGCCCGCCGCCAGTTGGGGTGAAAAGGACGGCACGGTCACCAACTCCGAACGGCGCATTTCCCACGTCCGTCAGGCCATCGGCGCACCCGGCGAAGCACGCTCCGACTGGGCGATCACCGTTGATTTCGCACAGCGCCTGGAAAAACATCTGCGCCCTGGAGCAACCAGCCTGTTTGCCTTTGAAACCCCGGCACAGGTCTTCGACGAATACAAACACCTGACGCGCGGCCGCGATCTCGATCTGTCCGGAATCAGCCATGCGCTGATCGATCAGCTCGGTCCGCAGCAATGGCCCTTCCCCGCCGGTGCTCGCGAAGGCACGGCGCGGCTGTATCTGGACGGAGTTTTCCCGACCGCCAGCGGGCGTGCTCAGTTCGTGACCGACCCGTATCGCGCCGCCAAGGAGCAACGCGATGCGCGCTTCCCGCTGACCCTGATCACCGGCCGCCTGCGCGATCAATGGCACGGCATGAGCCGCACCGGCACCGCCGCGCAGCTATTCGGCCATGTCAGCGAAGCCGTGTTGAGCCTGCACCCGGATGAACTGCGTCGGCATCGCCTGCAACCTGGCGACCTGATCAATCTGAAAAGTCGCCGGGGCTCGGTGATCGTGCCGGTCAGCAGCGATGACAGCGTACGTCCGGGCCAGGCATTCCTGCCGATGCACTGGGGCGACCGCTTTCTCAAGGGCGGCGTGAATACCCTCACCCTTCCCGCCTTCGACCCGTTGTCGAAACAACCGGAACTCAAACACAGCGGTGTGCGACTCGAGCCCGTGCAATTGCCTTGGCAGCTTTTCGCCCTGATAGAGGGCGATGTTCAACAGCATTTGGAGACCCTACGACCGCTCTGCGAGGCGTTTTCCTACGCAAGCCTCAGCCTGACCGGCCGTGAACGCCCTGCACTGCTGATACGCGCCGCCAGCGCCATCGCGCCAGAGCCGCAGCTGTTGCGTGATATCGATCAATGCCTGGGGCTCAACGATGGCCCGGTATTGGCCTACGACGATCCTCGGCGCTCGATCGGCAAACGGGTACGGATCGAGAACGGTCGGATCACCGCGATTCGCCTGGCCGGTGAAACCCTTGCTCAGCACTGGCTGCAAAGTCTATGGCTCGAAGGTCGCGCTGACGAACAGCTACGCCGTTGGTTGCTGGCGCCTTTGAGTGCGCCACCGGGCAGCGCTGGCGGTCCGGCATCGGGCACCAAAACCCTGTGTAACTGCATGAACGTCAGCCAGAACGCGGTGTGTGCCGGCATTGGCCGTGGCCTGGATTTGCAGGGTTTGAAACAAGAACTGGGTTGTGGCACGCAATGCGGCTCCTGCGTCCCGGAAATCAAGCGCTTGCTGGCCGCCACCGCGCAGCCAGTCGCCGTCATCTCGTGAGGAAAACACTATGAGCGCAAAAGTCTGGCTGGTGGGTGCGGGTCCTGGCGACCCTGAATTGCTGACCCTCAAGGCGGTTCGAGCGTTGCGCGAAGCGGACGTGGTGCTGATCGACGATCTGGTCAATGACGCGGTGCTGGAGCATTGCCCGAACGCACGAATCATTCCTGTGGGTAAGCGCGGTGGCTGTCGCTCCACGCCTCAAGCCTTCATTCATCGCCTGATGTTGCGTTATACCCGCCACGGCAAATGCGTGGTGCGGCTCAAGGGCGGTGATCCGTGCATTTTCGGGCGCGGCGGTGAAGAAGCGCAGTGGCTGCGTGAGCGTGGCGTCGAGGTTGAGTTGGTTAATGGCATTACCGCTGGCCTTGCCGGTGCGACCCAATGCGATATTCCATTGACGCTGAGGGGTGTCGCGCGTGGCGTGACATTGGTCACCGCCCACACCCAGGATGACAGCAGTCTGAACTGGCAGGCCCTGGCGCAAGGGGGCACCACGCTAGTGATCTATATGGGCGTGGCGAAACTCAGTGAAATTCGTGAACAACTGCTGGCCGGCGGAATGGAAGCTGATACACCCGTGGCGATGATCGAAAATGCGTCCCTGCCGCACCAACGGGAATGTCGGAGCGACTTGGCAGCCATGGAAGACGATGCCTGTGACTTCCAACTTAAAAGCCCGGCGATTCTGGTGATCGGTGCCGTGGCGGCCTGTGAAGAAATGGCAAAGGATCGCAGCCTTCGGCAGCGCCTACAGGGGTGAACGCCGAACCCACGTAGGAGCTGCCGCAGGCTGCGATCTTTTCGGAACACCGCCAAAATCTCGCTGAAACCCAAATCGCAGACAAAGAAAAGCCCGGCCTAAGCCGGGCTTTTCCAGAGCTGCGAGCTAATTACTTAGCGCTAGCTTCAACCTGCGCTTCTACGCGACGGTTTACAGCGCGACCAGCGTCAGTTTTGTTGTCAGCAACTGGGCGGGATTCGCCGTAGCCAACAGACTGAACGCGGGACGATTCAACACCGTACTGGTTGGTCAGAACGTTCTTAACGGCGTTTGCACGACGCTCGGACAGTTTCTGGTTGTAAGCGTCAGGACCGACGGAGTCAGTGTGACCTTCAACAGTAGTGGTGGTGGATGGGTACTGCTTCATGAAGTCAGCCAGGTTCTTGATGTCGCTGTAGCTGTTAGGCTTGACTACCGACTTGTCGAAGTCGAACTTCACGTCCAGCTCAACACGAACAACTTCAGCAACTGCTGGGCAGCCATCAGCGTCAACAGTTACGTTGGCTGGGGTGTCCGGGCACTTGTCAACGTTGTCGCAAACGCCGTCGTTGTCGCTGTCAGCGCAAACTTCAGCTGGTGCTGGAACTGGAGCAGCAGCAGGCTTGGAGCCGCCACCGAAGTTCACACCGATACCGACGCTAGGAGCCCACTCGGTGTCGCCCTGGTCGATGTTGTACTGAGCTTCAACGCCAGCACGGGCGTAGAAGTTGTCGGTGAAGTACAGCTTGGCACCGCCGCCGACGTTGGCGAAGGTGGAACCGTTACGACCGCTTTTGCCGTTCTGACCAATGCTTTGGTCGGAGAAGCCAGCCGATACGTACGGACGCAGCATGTCGCCCGGGTTGTTGAAGTGGTACAGAGCATCCAGAGCGGTGTTGGAGCCCTTGATGTTACGGCCATCTTCAGCACGTGCGTTGTGCACTTCGTCGTAGGCCAGACGCAGTTCAACGTCGTCGGTCAGGAAGTAACCGATCGAACCGCCGAACAGGTTGCCGTTGTTCTTGAAGTCACGAGCGCTATCGAACATTTCTTTCTTAGCGAAGCCTTCGATTTCAACTGCGCCTTGGCCTTGTGCCAGAGCGCCGAACGAAGTGGCAGCAATAAGAGAACCAATGGCCAAGCCCAAGGTGTTTTTCAGTTTCATCCGTTAAATCCCCATCTGGTGATTGTGAAGCAGTCCCGCAAACCGGGGGACAACTCGGCGGCAAGTCTATCAGAACTTGCCTACACGTAAGAGATATTTGCGCCGAACTAAGTTTCAGCAATGCCTGCAAATTTCTCACGCAATTTATCTAGAGCGCGTTTGTAACGCATTTTTGTCGCACTCAAACCCATGTGCATTATGTCTGCGATCTCCTGAAATTCCAGCTCTGCGACAAATCGTAGCACCAGAATTTCACGGTCGATCGGATTCACATACACCAACCAGCGATCAAGTCCGCCCTTTTCCTCAGGTTTCGGCATCTTTTCTTCAGATGCTTCCTCGAGGGGGTCCAGACTCAAAGCGTCCATCAAGCGACGCTTTCGCCGTTCTTTCCGATACTGCGTGATGCACTCGTTGTACGTGATGCTATATAGCCATGTCTTGAACTTCGATTTCCCCTCGAAGTTCTTCAGGCCGTAGAGCACCTTCAACATCACTTCCTGACAGACATCGTCTGCATCACGATCGTTCCCAAGATACCGTGCACAAACGTTAAATAATGTTCGCTGGTAACGCCGCATCAGTTCTTCATAAGCGCGCGTTACGTGAAACAGCTCGGTATGCGAGCGCGCGACCAACTCCTCATCAGAGAGCTCGCGGGGGTCGTAGCGCGTGGAGAGCGATTGAGCTTTATTCAAAACAAGTCTGGCCGACAGTCAGGTCAATGTCCGCCGCAGTCCTTCAGGACATTTTGCGGCGGCATACATTAGCAGGATTTGCCGGGTTAGCGGCTACTCACATGCTGCTCCAAGAGAATCCGATTCGAGAGAGAGACTAGCTCACCCTCGTCGGTCAGCACGGTGGTTTTAACCGTGCCGATCTCTTCGATCTGACCTTCGACCTCGCCAACACGCACTTGTTGCCCAACCTGATACAACTCACGCACATAGATTCCTGCAAGAATCTGACCGGCAATTTCCCGGCTTCCCAAGCCCATGGCCAGCGCAACCGCCAGACCAACGGTAATCAAGACGATCACGATCACGTGGTTGAGCAGGTCAGTCTTGACCTCCAACTGGCTGATCGCAACCGAAATACTGATGATGATCACCAGGCCCTGGGCAATTCGACCCAGGCCCGCGGCGTAATCAAGCCCTACGCCTTCTGCGGCGCCACGCACCAGCCCATTGGCCAGCTGCGCCAGCAAGACACCCACCAGCAGTACCAGCGCAGCGCCGAATACTTTCGGCAAATACAGCGCCAACATGTCCAGCGTAGCTGAAACTCGCTCAAGTCCAAGAGATTCTGCGGCCGAAACCAGAAAAATCAGCAGAACGAACCAATACACAATTTTGCCGATCAACGTCGAGATAGGCACCTGAAGGCCTGCCCGGGACAGCAATTTGGTCAGCCCGGTGCCGCCCATCAGGCGATCGAGGCCCAGTTTGGCGAGCAATTTGGAGAGCAGCGTGTCCAACAATTTGGCCACGACAAAACCCAGCAGCAGCACAACGAGTGCGCCAAACAGGTTCGGAATGAAGTTTGCAACCTTGGTCCATAACGCAGTCATTGCAGTGACGAGGCTCTGAGTCCAGAGATCAAGTTCCATATTCAATCAGCCTTATCAGCAGTGCGAACGGTAGGTTTACGGAGACGGGAAACCGGCGAGATATGGGCCGATCCGTTATTCAGGGCGATCATCAGCGCGGGCAACCAGCGGCCCAGCAGGCTGAACAGATCGCCGGCACCGACCTGGCGGTTGGCGGTTTTCAGCACGCGGCCCAGGCAGGCATCGTCGTCACGGCTGGACGGCGAAGCTTTGAGCATGTCACGCAAAGACTGTTCAAACGGATCGTGCATACGCACCTCTGGTGATATCTGTGAAAGACGCGGTCAAATTTGGTCGGGTCACATGACTCATCATCAGAACCAGCGCAAACGTCGGAATAGCCACCATTGACCCAGCGCCACCGAGACCATCAAAAGGCAGGCAATCAGGAAGCCATAGGGGCTGGCAGCGAATGGAATACCACCGACGTTAATCCCCAAAAGACCCGCCAGAAAACTCATCGGCAAAAATATCCCGGTGATGATCCCGAAGCGGTACATCGTGCGATTCATGCGCACGCTCAAACGCCGGTCTTCAGCCTCCAGGACCAGCCCCACGCGCTCTCGGGTCAGTTCCAGCTCCTCGAGATAACGGGTCAGGCTGTTGTTCAATTCGTTCCAGTAATCGCCATCGTCTTCGACGAACCACGGCAATCTTGTCCGCGTCAACTGACCGAAAATATCCCGCTGCGGCGCCAGGAAACGCTTCAGCGCGGCCGCCCTGCGACGGATCTGCAAAACGGCGCCATGCTCGGGGGTATACCGTTCGTCGGCCTCCAGTTTTTCTTCTTCCTCATCGACGATTTCCGAGAGACAGCTGACCAGATCCTGCACCTTGTGAGTGAGATACTGAGCTATATAAAGGATCAGTTCGGAAGAGGTTCTCGGCCCTTTGCCTTCGGCCAGTTGCACCAGCAAATCATCGGTGGCGCGCAACGGCCGCAGACGCAGGGAAATCACCCGCCTGGCCGACCCGAAGATCCGCACCGAGACCATGTCCTCCGGTTCGGCACCTGGATTGAGGTTGATCCCGCGCAGAAACAGCAACAGCTCGGCATCCGGCAGCGGCAAAAGACGCGGCCGGGTGTTCTCTTCCAGCAACAAGTCGCAACTAAATTCACTCAGACCGCTGTCTTTACGCAGCCAGGTCTGGGTTTGCGGGTGACTGCGATCCCAGTGCAACCACAGGCTTTCATGGGCCTGCAACTGCAAGTCATCGAGTTGAGTCCGGGCTATCGAACGCGCACCGCCTTTACCGTCCAGCACCAGGGCATGCACCAGCCCCCACTGCGCGTTTTCTTCCTCGAACATCCTCACCCCTTTAATGAAACGCGCTTATTCGGGCATCTTCAGTGGGCTTGGCGAAACGATCACGCCGTTGTTGTCCGCATAAACATAGTGACCCGGGTGGAAAGTCACACCCGCGAAAGTCACGGCAATATTGAGTTCGCCAACACCGCGCCGGTCGGTTTTCATCGGGTGACTGGCCAGGGCCTGAACCCCCAGATCGGTTTGCGCGATAACATCGACGTCGCGGATGCAACCGTAAATCACCAACCCTTCCCACCCGTTACTGGCGGCTTTCTCGGCCAGCAGATCGCCCAACAGCGCGCGACGCAGGGAACCGCCACCGTCGACCACCAGTACTTTACCGTTACCCTTGAGCGCGACTTGCTCCTTGACCAGCGAATTATCTTCGAAACATTTGATGGTCACGATTTCGCCACCGAAAGAATCGCGGCCACCGAAATTGCTGAACATCGGTTCCAGCACCTGCACCAGTTCCGGATAGGCATCGCAAAGGTCAGGCGTGAGGTAATGGTTCATCGAGAAACTCCTGTAAAAAGGAAGACAATCGAGTAGGCAGCATACGCGGACCAGTGCTGAACGGCTGCAAACGCGCCGATCGAGTCAATCACCAAAAGTGACCAGAACCGCTTAATGCGTCATATCTTAGCCGCAAGCCGCTGCGAGCGAAATGCCCTTGTTAGAGCATCAGGCTCAAATTGCTCCGGCAAAATCCGGCTTTCCACCCAGCAAAGGCGTCTGTTGATCCGCCAGCCAACGCGCCACCAACGGCCAGACTTCTGTCTGGGCAGACTTGCTGACAAGCATTTCCACATGACCGAAATTATCGCCAAAGCCTTGCTCGCGGCCAAGGGTGATGAATTGCTTGTGCTCGGAGCCGACCTGATCGAACAGCTTGCGGCAGGCCCACGTCGGGTCCTGATGGTCGCCCGCGGCGCTCACGGCCAGCACCGGTAACCGAACCTCGGCCAAACCCGCCCACCAGTCCTTGTCGGCATCGCCAAAACGCCCGAACAGCCCGTACCAGCGCATGCTTTCCAGGGCCAGACCAATCGGCTCGTCCTCCGGGCCGCGCTTGAGGCGTGAACCTGACAGTTGAGCAAACCGCTTGAGGATCAAGCGCCCGCTCCATTCCACCGGTGGAAACTTCAACGGCCAGTAGGTGCGGCTCACCTGCGTGCCAAAAAACGCCGCGGACGCGACGACAGGCTCGCCGATGTATTCTCCACCCAGCGCCGCCGCCAGCGTAATGCCGCCCAGCGAGTGACCGATCCAGTGTGGAATCTGGCCGCTTTGCTCGCGAACGAACGCGCCAATGGCCGGCAAGTCGTAACGCGCGTAGTCGGCGACGCGGTTCTTGCGATAGTCCTGGTTGCGCTGAGACAGGCCATGACCGCGCATTTCCGGGATCCATACATCGAACCCCAGGCGCGTCAGATATGCCCCTAGCCCCAAGCCTTTGGGGGAGAACCAGAACCGTCGATTGGAAAAGCTGCCGTGCAACAGAATCACCGGCACGCCACGCACCGCCGGCTCATCGGCCAGCCCCAGGCGGGTTACAGCCAGTTCGACGGTGCCGTCGGGGCTGTTGCCGGGTTTCAAACGATAGACGTCTTCGCTCAAATCACCGCGCCGTTCGGCGCTGATCAGGGCGACAGGAAATAGGTTGCTGCTGCTTTGCATAATGCTCTTGCACAAAAAAGGGCGGCATCCAGAGGAGCCCGCCCTACTTGAGTCTTAAAGCCCCGGTCAATCGACCGAGGCTTCATTCACGAATCAGGCCGAAGCCTGACCTTCAGCCAGGAAGAACCAGGTTTCCAGTACGGAATCGGGGTTCAGCGAAACGCTTTCGATGCCCTGCTCCATCAGCCATTTGGCCAGATCAGGGTGGTCCGAAGGGCCCTGACCGCATATGCCGATGTACTTGCCGGCCTTGTTGCAGGCCTGAATAGCATTAGCCAGCAACTTCTTGACCGCAGGATTACGCTCGTCGAACAGGTGCGCGATGATCCCGGAGTCACGGTCCAGGCCCAGTGTCAGCTGAGTCAGGTCGTTGGAGCCAATCGAGAAGCCGTCAAAGAACTCAAGGAATTCTTCAGCCAGGATCGCGTTGGACGGCAGCTCGCACATCATGATCACGCGCAGACCGTTGTCGCCACGGGCCAGACCGTTTTCGGCCAGCAGATCAACCACCTGGCTTGCCTCGCCCAGAGTGCGAACGAACGGCACCATGATTTCAACGTTGGTCAGGCCCATCTCGTTGCGCACGCGCTTGAGGGCGCGGCACTCGAGTTCGAAGCAGTCGCGGAACGATTCGCTGATGTAACGCGATGCACCACGGAAGCCCAGCATCGGGTTTTCTTCTTCCGGCTCGTAGAGTTTGCCGCCGATCAGGTTCGCGTATTCGTTGGACTTGAAGTCCGACAGACGCACGATGACCTTTTTCGGAGTGAACGCAGCGGCCAGGGTGCTGATGCCTTCAACCAGTTTGTCGACATAGAAGCCAACCGGGTCGTCGTAGCCGGCAATGCGCTTGTCGACGCTGTCCTTGATGTCCTGTGGCAGACCGTCGTAGTTCAACAGCGCTTTCGGGTGAACACCGATCATGCGGTTGATGATGAATTCCAGACGGGCCAGACCCACACCAGCGTTCGGCAGCTGCGCGAAGTCGAAGGCGCGGTCCGGGTTGCCGACGTTCATCATGATCTTGAACGGCAGATCCGGCATGGCATCGACGGAGTTTTTCTTGATGTCGAAGCCCAGTTCGCCTTCGAAGATGTAACCGGTGTCGCCTTCGGCACAGGAAACGGTCACGCCCTGGCCGTCTTGCAACAGTTGGGTGGCGTTGCCGCAACCGACCACGGCCGGGATGCCCAGCTCGCGGGCGATGATCGCCGCGTGGCAGGTACGGCCGCCACGGTTGGTGACGATGGCGCTGGCACGCTTCATCACCGGTTCCCAGTCCGGATCGGTCATGTCAGAGACCAGTACGTCGCCGGGCTGGACTTTGTCCATCTCGGACACGTCCTTGATGATGCGGACCTTGCCGGCGCCAATGCGCTGGCCGATAGCGCGACCTTCCACCAGCACAGTGCCGGTTTCTTTCAACAGGTAACGTTCCATGACGTTGGCCTGGGTGCGGCTCTTCACGGTTTCCGGGCGGGCCTGCACGATGTACAGCTTGCCGTCGTCACCGTCTTTGGCCCATTCGATGTCCATCGGGCACTTGTAGTGCTTTTCGATGATCATCGCTTGTTTGGCCAGCTCGCTGACTTCAGCGTCGCTCAGGCAGAAACGGGCACGATCAGCCTTGTCCACGTCGATGGTCTTGACCGATTTACCGGCCTTAGCCTCGTCGCCGTAGATCATCTTGATGGCTTTGCTGCCCAGATTGCGACGCAGGATGGCCGGACGACCGGCTTCCAGCGTGCCTTTGTGGACATAGAATTCATCCGGGTTCACCGCGCCTTGCACGACGGTTTCACCCAGGCCATAAGCGCCGGTGATGAACACCACGTCACGGAAGCCCGACTCGGTATCGAGGGTGAACATCACGCCGGCGGTGCCGGTTTCGGAGCGGACCATGCGCTGCACGCCGGCCGACAGGGCCACCAGCTTGTGGTCGAAGCCCTGGTGCACGCGGTAGGAAATCGCACGGTCGTTGAACAGTGAGGCGAACACCTCTTTAGCGGCGCGAATAACGTTTTCGACACCACGGATGTTCAGGAAGGTTTCCTGCTGGCCAGCAAAGGAAGCGTCCGGCAAGTCTTCGGCGGTAGCGGAAGAGCGCACGGCAACGGCCATGTCAGGGTTACCGGCCGACAGCGTGGCGAACGCGGTGCGGATCTCGGTATTGAGCTTCTCGGGGAATTCGGCTTCCATGATCCATTGACGGATCTGGGCGCCGGTTTTGGCCAGGGCGTTGACATCGTCGACATCCAGCGCGTCGAGGGCGGCGTGGATCTGATCGTTCAGACCGCTCAGTTCCAGGAAATCACGATATGCCTGAGCTGTCGTGGCGAAGCCACCGGGGACCGATACACCGGCACCTGCAAGGTTACTGATCATCTCGCCCAGGGATGCGTTCTTGCCCCCCACATGCTCTACATCATGGACGCCGAGCTTATCGAGGGAAACTACGTACTCTACCAAGGTGATCTCTCCACTAACTGTGTTGGAAAAGCTCAGAAGCCGGCGGCTCGGGGGAGCATTTGCCGGCTGTATGGCCTGGACCTGGAAAATAAGTGAGAATGCAGGCCATTGGCGGCCGACAAATCGCGCCTACTATATCCAAGAATCGTCACTAGCTTAAGGCCCAAGGTGCAAATGAAACGATCTGCTTTCTTTATCTCCGATGGCACGGGCATTACGGCCGAAACCCTCGGTCAAAGCCTGTTGGCGCAGTTCGAAAACATTACCTTCAGCAAAATCACGCGGCCCTACATCGACAACGCGGATAAAGCGCGGGCCATGGTACAACAAATCAACAAAGCCGCCGAAAACGATGGTTTTCGTCCGATTATTTTCGACACCATCGTCAATCAGGATATTCGTGAGATTCTCGCAACGTCGAATGGTTTCATGATCGACATTTTCTCGACGTTCCTGGCCCCCCTGGAACAGGAGCTGACCGAGCATTCTTCCTACACCGTCGGCAAATCCCACTCCATCGGCGGCAACTCCAATTACATGGAGCGCATCGAGGCGGTGAACTTCGCCCTCGACAATGACGATGGCGCCCGCACCCACTATTACGACAAAGCTGACCTGATACTAGTGGGCGTGTCGCGCTGTGGTAAAACCCCGACGTGTTTGTACATGGCCATGCAATTCGGCATCCGCGCGGCCAATTATCCGCTGACCGAAGACGACATGGAGCGACTGCAACTGCCAACCGCCCTGCGCGCCCATCATCACAAGCTGTTCGGCCTGACCATCGACCCGGACCGGCTTACAGCCATCCGCAACGAACGCAAGCCTAACAGCCGCTATTCAAGCTACGCGCAATGCGAATTCGAAGTGCGCGAAGTGGAGAATCTGTTTCGCCGCGAGAACATTGCCCACATCAACTCCACGCATTTTTCGGTAGAAGAGATTTCGGCGAAGATTCTGGTGGAGAAAGGTGTGGAGCGGCGGTTCAAGTAGTTCTTTAGCGCCTGTCAGGCCGCCTTCGCGAGCAAGCCCGCTCCCACATTTGATCTTCAGCGAACACAGACTTTGTGTACGACACAGATCAAATGTGGGAGCGGGCTTGCTCGCGAAGAACGATAACTCGGTCTCCTAGATCACAAACAAATCCACAAACCGGTTCACCGCCGTCTCCTCAAGCCGCGCCTGGTCCTTGCACAACGCAAAGATCTCGGCACTGCGCTGAGCCGTGAAGCGTGTCGCCAGATTGGCCTTGAATTTCTCCTCCAGCAGCGCAATACCATCGATGCGGCGACGGCGATGGCCGATCGGGTATTCCACCACAACGTTCTTGGTGCTGGAGCCGTCCTTGAAGAACACCTGCACCGCATTAGCGATGGAACGTTTATCCGGCTCCAGGTATTCGCGGGTGAAGCGCGGGTCTTCGACGATGACCATTTTGTCGCGCAGCACGTCGATAATCGGATGCACCGCGTGGAAGTCGTCTTCATATTGCTCGGCCACCAGATTTCCGAACACCAAGGGTACGGCGATCATGTACTGGATGCAGTGGTCGCGGTCCGCGGCGTTGGCCAGCGGGCCGACCTTGGAGATGATGCGGATCGCCGATTCGTGGGTGGTGATGACGATCTTGTCGATTTCGTGCAGACGGTTCCTGACCAACGGGTGCAAGGTGACGGCAGCCTCGCAGGCAGTTTGTGCGTGGAACTCGGCGGGAAAGCTGATCTTGAACAGCACGTTTTCCATCACATAGCTGCCGAATGGCCGGGAAAAGCTGAAGACACGCTTGTCTTCAGGCTTGAGCGCCAGATCGTTGTTGGTATGGCTGAACAGCACGTCGTAGAACCCCCATTGTTTGGCGGTCAGCACACCGGGAATACCCATCTCCCCACGCATCGCAATGTCCGCCAGACGCACGCCACGACTGGACGCATCCCCCGCTGCCCAGGATTTACGCGACCCGGCATTGGGTGCATGCCGGTAAGTACGCAGCGCCTGGCCGTCGGCAAAGGCATGGGACAACGCCGACAGCAGTTGCTCGCGATTGGCGCCCATGAGCTTGGCGGTGACGGCGGTCGAGGCGACTTTCACCAGGATGACGTGATCAATACCGACACGATTGAAGGAATTTTCCAGCGCAATCACGCCTTGGATCTCATGCGCCATGATCATCGCTTCCAACACCACACGAATGGTCAGCGGTGCATCGCCATCGGCCAGGCGTTTTTGCGACAGGTGGTCAGCCACCGCGAGAATAGCGCCGAGGTTATCCGACGGATGACCCCATTCGGCGGCGAGCCAGGTGTCGTTGTAATCGAGCCAGCGAACGATACAACCGATGTCCCACGCCGCTTTGACCGGATCGAGACGGTAACTGGTGCCCGGCACGCGAGCGCCAAAAGGGACGACCGTGCCTTCGACGATGGGTCCCAGGTGTTTGGTGCATTCGGGAAAACGCAGCGCCAGCAGACCGCAGCCGAGGGTGTCCATCAGGCAATTGCGGGCGGTATCAAGCGCCTCGGCAGAGTCGATTTTGAAGTTGAGGACGTAGTCAGCGATGTCCTGCAGGACCGTGTCGTAGTCGGGGCGGTTGTTCAGGTCGACGTTGGCGCTCATGTTCGATTCACTCGGTCAGTGGTTCGCTGATGGGACCTCGGTTCAGGATCAATCTCTGGCTGTACTGCTTTCTTATTGTAGGAACGGGATTAAATGTAGGAGCTGCCGAAGGCTGCGATCTTTTGATTTTGCTTTTAAAAGGCAAGATCAAAAGATCGCAGCCTTCGGCAACTCCTACAGGGAGTATGTGTATTTAGAAAGAATCCCCCGGCACGCGGACGTAACCTTCCATCAATACCCGCGCACTGCGGCTCATGATGGCTTTGTTCACGGTCCATTCACCGTTGACCTGGCTGGCCTGGGCGCCCACGCGCAAGGTGCCGGAGGGATGACCGAAGCGCACAGCATTGCGTTCGATGCCGCCAGCCGCCAGGTTCACCAACGTGCCGGAAATTGCCGCCGCCGTGCCGATGGCCACCGCTGCCGTGCCCATCATCGCGTGGTGCAGTTTGCCCATGGACAGCGCGCGCACCAGCAAATCAATGTCGGTGGCAGCAATCTTTTTGCCACTCGATGCAATGTAATCCGTCGGTTTGGCGACGAACGCCACCTTCGGGGTGTGCTGACGCTTGGCCGCTTCGTCCAGATGCCCGATCAGCCCCATACGCAACGCACCGTAAGCGCGGATGGTTTCGAACATCGCCAGGGCCTTCAAGTCGCCGTTGATTGCGCCCTGCAATTCGGTGCCGGTGTAGCCGATGTCTTCAGCATTGATGAAAATGGTCGGGATGCCAGCGTTGATCAGGGTCGCCTTGAGCGTACCGACGCCCGGCACTTCGAGGTCATCCACCAGATTGCCGGTGGGGAACATCGAACCCCCGTCACCCTCTTCTTCCGCCGCCGGGTCGATGAATTCGAGCTGCACTTCGGCTGCCGGAAAGGTCACACCATCGAGTTCGAAATCGCCGGTTTCCTGCACTTCACCGTTGGTGATCGGTACGTGGGCGATGATGGTCTTGCCGATGTTGGCCTGCCACACGCGCACCACCGCCACGCCGTTGTGCGGAATGCGGCTGGCGTCCACCAGGCCATTGCTGACCGCGAATGAACCGACCGCTGCCGACAAGTTGCCGCAGTTGCCACTCCAGTCGACGAAAGGCTTGTCGATGGAGACCTGCCCGAACAGGTAATCGACGTCATGGTCGGCCTTGCGGCTTTTCGACAGGATCACGGTTTTGCTGGTGCTGGACGTCGCACCGCCCATGCCATCGATTTGCTTGTCGTATGGGTCGGGGCTGCCGATCACGCGCAATAACAACGCATCGCGAGCCGGCCCTGGAATTTGTGCCGCTTCGGGCAGGTCTTTCAGGCTGAAGAACACGCCTTTGCTGGTGCCGCCACGCATGTAGGTGGCGGGGATTTTAATTTGAGGTGCGTGAGCCATGATGTTCCTTTTAGGATCGGGCGAGACCGCATGGCCCCGCCCGAACTCGTCGTATTAAACGGCAACCGCCGATTCTTCGAGGAAGTCCTGAGCGAAACGCTGCAACACGCCGCCGGCCTCGTAGATCGACACTTCTTCGGCGGTGTCGAGGCGGCAGGTCACCGGTACTTCGACGCGTTCGCCATTCTTGCGATTGATCACCAGCGTCAGCGTCGCACGCGGAGTGCGGTCGCCGATCACATCGTAGGTTTCGCTACCGTCGATGGCCAGGGTGTGGCGATCGGTGCCCGGCTGGAATTCCAGCGGCAGCACGCCCATGCCCACCAGGTTGGTACGGTGGATGCGCTCGAAACCTTCAGCGGCAATCGCTTCCACACCCGCCAGACGCACACCTTTGGCTGCCCAGTCACGGGACGAACCCTGGCCGTAGTCGGCGCCGGCGATGATGATCAGCGGCTGCTTGCGTTCCATGTAGGTTTCGATCGCTTCCCACATGCGCATTACCTGGCCTTCCGGCTCGACGCGAGCCAGGGAACCCTGCTTGACCTTGCCGTTTTCCCGGACCATTTCGTTGAACAGTTTCGGGTTGGCGAACGTCGCGCGCTGCGCGGTCAAGTGGTCGCCGCGGTGCGTGGCGTAGGAGTTGAAGTCTTCTTCCGGCAGGCCCATTTTCGCCAGGTATTCACCGGCGGCGCTGTCGAGCATGATCGCGTTGGAAGGCGACAGGTGATCGGTGGTGATGTTGTCCGGCAACACCGCCAGCGGGCGCATGCCCTTGAGCGGACGAGCGCCGGCCAGCGCGCCTTCCCAATACGGCGGACGACGGATGTAGGTACTCATCTCGCGCCAGTCATACAGCGGCGTGACCTTCGGACCGGTGTCTTCGTGGATGGCGAACATCGGGATGTACACCTGACGGAACTGCTCCGGTTTCACCGAGGCCTTGACCACCGCGTCGATTTCTTCGTCGCTCGGCCAGATGTCTTTCAGGCGGATTTCCTTGCCGTCGACCACGCCAAGCACATCTTTTTCGATGTCGAAACGGATGGTCCCGGCAATGGCGTAAGCCACCACCAATGGCGGCGAAGCCAGGAACGCGTTTTTCGCGTACGGATGAATGCGCCCGTCGAAGTTGCGATTACCAGACAGCACGGCGGTGGCATACAGATCGCGGTCAATGATCTCTTGCTGAATCACCGGGTCCAGCGCGCCGGACATGCCGTTGCAGGTAGTGCAAGCGAAGGCCACGACGCCGAAGCCCAGTTGCTCCAGTTCTGTAGTCAGCCCGGCTTCATCCAGATACAGCGCCACGGTTTTCGAACCCGGCGCCAGCGAGGATTTGACCCATGGCTTGCGGGTCAGCCCGAGCTTGTTGGCGTTGCGCGCCAGCAGGCCAGCGGCAATCACGTTGCGTGGGTTGCTGGTGTTGGTGCAACTGGTGATGGCGGCGATGATCACCGCGCCATCCGGCATCTGGCCAGGCACGTCGTCCCACTGGCCGGAGATACCTTTGGCGGCCAGATCCGAAACCGCCACACGGGCATGCGGATTGCTCGGGCCGGCCATGTTGCGCACGACGCTGGACAGGTCAAACGTCAAGCCGCGCTCGTATTGCGCCCCCTTGAGGCTGTCAGCCCACAGGCCGGTGGTCTTGGCGTAATTCTCGACCAGTTGCACTTGCTCGTCTTCACGGCCGGTGAGTTTCAGGTAGTCGATGGTCTGCTGGTCGATATAGAACATTGCCGCCGTGGCGCCGTATTCCGGGGCCATGTTGGAGATGGTCGCGCGGTCGCCCAGGGTCAGCGCCGAAGCACCTTCACCGAAGAATTCCAGCCAGGCGCCGACGACTTTTTGTTTGCGCAGGTATTCGGTCAGCGCCAGCACCATGTCGGTGGCGGTGATGCCCGGTTGCAGCTTGCCAGTGAGTTCGACACCGACGCTTTCCGGCAGACGCATCCACGATGCGCGACCAAGCATCACACTCTCCGCTTCCAGGCCACCAACACCAATGGCGATCACGCCCAGCGCATCGACGTGCGGGGTGTGGCTGTCGGTGCCGACGCAGGTATCGGGGAAGGCCACGCCATCACGCACCTGGATCACCGGCGACATTTTCTCCAGGTTGATCTGGTGCATGATCCCGTTGCCCGGTGGGATCACGTCGACGTTCTTGAAGGCTTTTTTGGTCCAGTTGATGAAGTGGAAACGGTCTTCATTGCGACGGTCTTCGATGGCGCGGTTCTTCTCGAACGCTTCCGGGTCGAAGCCGCCACGCTCGACGGCCAGCGAGTGGTCGACGATCAATTGCGTCGGCACTACCGGGTTCACTTGCGCCGGGTCACCACCTTGCAGGGCGATGGCGTCGCGCAGGCCGGCGAGGTCGACCAGCGCGGTCTGGCCGAGAATGTCGTGGCACACCACGCGGGCCGGGAACCAAGGGAAGTCGAGGTCGCGTTTGCGCTCGATGAATTGCTTCAGGGATTCTGTAAGCGTGGCCGGGTCGCAGCGACGCACAAGGTTTTCCGCCAGCACGCGGGAGGTGTACGGCAGGGTGTCGTAGGCGCCTGGCGAAATGGCCTCGACCGCCGCGCGGACGTCGAAATAATCCAGATGGCTGCCGGGCAGCGGTTTGCGGAATTTTGTATTCATCGTCAGGACTCGGTCACGGTGGTTTCAAAGGGTGGGGTCTGGCGCGGCTACTGAACTGAACCCAATCTAATGTGGGAGCGGGCTTGCTCGCGAAAGCGGTGTGTCAGTCGAAATCAATGTTGGATGTCAGTCCGTCTTCGCGAGCAAGCCCGCTCCCACACTGGTTCCCGGTTCATTCAGTAACCAGCGCGGTAGCCCCCACCATTCAGCGTTGTTCGATTGGCACGAACTTGCGCTGTTCGACGCCGACGTATTCGGCGCTCGGGCGGATGATGCGGTTGTTGGCACGCTGTTCGAACACATGCGCCGCCCAGCCGGTCAGGCGCGAGCAGACGAAGATTGGCGTGAACAACTTGGTCGGAATGCCCATGAAGTGGTACGTCGACGCATGGTAGAAGTCGGCGTTCGGGAACAGTTTCTTTTGTTCCCACATGGTCTTGTCGATGGCTTCGGACACCGGGAACAGCACCGTATCGCCCACTTCGTCGGCGAGCTTTTTCGACCAGGCCTTGATCACCTCGTTGCGCGGATCGTTGTCCTTATAGATCGCGTGGCCGAAGCCCATGATCTTGTCTTTGCGCTCGAGCATGCCGAGGGTGCCTTTGATCGCCTCTTCGGGCGACGAAAAGCGTTCGATCATTTCCATCGCCGCTTCGTTGGCGCCGCCGTGCAGCGGGCCGCGCAGGGAGCCGATGGCCGCCGTGATGCAGGAATACAGATCCGACAGCGTCGAGGCGCACACCCGAGCGGTGAAAGTCGACGCATTGAACTCGTGCTCCGCGTAGAGGATCAGCGAAACGTTCATCACTTTGACGTGCAATTCGCTCGGTTTCTTGTCGTGCAACAGGTGCAGGAAATGGCCGCCGATGCAGGCTTCGTCGGTCACGCAATTGATGCGTTTGCCGTCGTGGCTGAAGCGATACCAGTAGCACATGATCGCCGGGAAGGCGGCCAACAGGCGGTCGGTTTTGTCGTGTTGCTCGGAGAAGTCTTTCTCCGGCTCGATGTTGCCCAGAAACGAGCAACCGGTGCGCATCACGTCCATCGGATGAGCGTCGGCGGGGATGCGTTCCAGCACTTCTTTCAGCGCTTGCGGCAGGTCACGCAGCTTGCTCAGTTTTTGGGTATAGGCAGCGAGTTGTGCCTTGGTCGGCAGTTCGCCGTACAGCAGCAGGTAAGCCACTTCTTCGAATTGTGCGTCAGCCGCCAGTTCGCGAACGTCGTAGCCGCGATAGGTCAGGCCGGCACCCGACTGGCCCACGGTGGACAGTGCGGTTTGCCCGGCAACCTGGCCACGGAGCCCGGCGCCACTGAGTACTTTTGCTTCGGCCATTGCTGTCTCCAGTTTTTCTTGAATTTGTCAGGGAATCGGCAAATTGTGTTTCATCAGGTTCTTTGGGTGATGCCGAAAAGATCGCAGCCTACGGCAGCTCCTACATCGACCGCGTTCGACGACATTCCTGTAGGAGCTGTCGAGTGAAACGAGGCTGCGATCTTTTGATCTTTATTTCTTTGCAGCAAACAACGCATCGAGCTTCTGCTCGAAGGTGTGGTAATCGATGCGATCGTAAAGCTCCATGCGCGTTTGCATGGTGTCGATCACGTTCTGTTGTGTGCCGTCGCGCCGGATCGCGGTGTAGACGTTTTCCGCGGCTTTGTTCATCGCGCGGAACGCCGACAGCGGGTACAGCACCAGCGACACGTCGGCAGCGGCGAGTTGCTCGGTGGTGTACAGCGGCGTCGCGCCGAATTCGGTGATGTTGGCCAGGATCGGCGCTTTCACGCGGCTGGCGAACAGCTTGTACATGTCCAGTTCGGTGATGGCTTCCGGGAAGATCATGTCGGCACCCGCCTCGATGCACGCCGCGGCGCGATCCAGTGCAGATTCAAGACCTTCCACCGCCAGGGCGTCGGTGCGCGCCATGATCACGAAGCTGTCGTCGGTGCGGGCATCGACGGCGGCTTTGATGCGGTCGACCATTTCCTGCAGCGAGACGATCTCTTTATTAGGACGGTGACCGCAGCGCTTGGCGCCGACCTGATCTTCGATGTGAATCGCCGCCGCGCCAAACTTGATCATCGACTTCACGGTACGGGCAACGTTGAACGCCGAGGAACCGAAACCGGTGTCCACGTCCACCAACAGTGGCAAGTCGCAGACGTCAGTGATGCGCCGCACGTCGGTCAGCACGTCATCCAGACCGGTAATCCCCAGGTCAGGCACACCGAGGGAGCCGGCAGCCACCCCGCCACCCGACAGGTAAATAGCCTTGAAACCGGCACGCTTGGCCAGCAGTGCGTGGTTGGCGTTGATCGTGCCGACCACTTGCAGCGGATGTTCGCTGGCGACCGCATCGCGGAAACGCTGGCCTGGAGTGCTCTTGTTGGAACTCATGACTCACCTCGTTCAGTGGCTGTCGGGTTAGCACCGTCTTGATAGTGACGGGCGATATTGCGTTTGGAGGCGCCGATGTGACGGCGCATCAACAACTCGGCCAATTCACCGTCACGGTCGGCGATGGCATCGAGAATTCGGTGGTGTTCGGCAAATGCCTGGCGCGGCCGATTGGGCGTGGTGGAAAACTGGATGCGGTACATGCGCACCAGCTGATAGAGCTCGCCGCACAGCATCTGGGTCAGGGTGCGGTTGCCGCTGCCCTGGATGATCCGGTAATGAAAGTCGAAATCGCCTTCCTGCTGGTAATAACCGACACCGGCCTGAAACGCCGCATCGCGCTCGTGGGTTTCCAGCACCCGGCGCAGTTCGTCGATTTCTTCGACCGTCATGCGCTCAGCCGCCAGACGGCACGCCATGCCTTCCAGGGATTCGCGAATTTCGTAGAGTTCCAGCAGTTCGGCGTGGCTCAGCGACACAACCCGCGCCCCGACGTGCGGCACGCGAACCAGCAGGCGCTGGCCTTCCAGACGGTGAATCGCCTCACGCAGCGGCCCGCGGCTGATGCCGTAGGTGCGCGCCAGCTCCGGCTCGGAGATCTTGCTGCCCGGGGCGATCTCGCCCTTGACGATGGCCGCCTGAATACGTCGGAAGACGTTTTCGGAAAGTGTTTCCGAGTCGTCCTGAATCGTGACCGGGGGATCGAGTTGATCCAGCATATTGTCAACACCTTTAAAACCAATGCCGCAAAAACTAGCGAATATAGCCGGTCACGTCAAAGGATAATTCGATATTGTCGACAATCGTCTAATAACCACCCTGCACCATAAGGAAGCAACACCTCAAGTTATAGCCGTCGGCCAACGCTGGCGCCATAAACCCACCGTGCTAGAATGCCGCCCGCATTTGCTTGTCATCTGCATTGCCTGTCATAAACAGCAGACAGGCATACGAGGGAGCTTGTGCAGTAATGCCAGGGCCTTGAATTGAAGAACGGACCGCTGCGCACCAGGATTTATGAGACTCAAGCCCTTCACCACATTCCTTTGTCTTTTTGGCCTGCCAGGTTTCGCCGCGGCAGGGGAAAAGACTGTGTACGGCCTCAATGAGTACGCTTCGCTGAACGGCATCAATCTGGAAGTCGCCGCCAAACTCGACACCGGGGCGAAAACCGCTTCGCTGAGTGCCCGTGACATCAAACGTTTCAAACGCAATGGCGAATCCTGGGTGCGCTTCTATCTGGCTATCGACGCCGCGCATTCGCACCCGATCGAACGACCGCTGGCCCGTGTCAGCAAGATCAAGCGCCGGGCCGGTGACTACGACCCGGAAGAAGGCAAGAAGTACACCGCCCGTCCAGTCATCGAGCTGGATATCTGCATGGGATCGGCTTTACGCAGCATCGAAGTGAACTTGACCGACCGCAGTGCCTTCCAATACCCGCTCCTGATCGGCTCCGAAGCGCTCAAACGTTTCGATGCGCTGGTCGACCCCAGTCTTAAATACGCTGCTGGCAAACCCGCCTGCGCCACCGACGCACATACCGCAGAGTAATTCCAATGCGCTCTCTTACCCTCCATCTGAAACTGCTGATCGCCATCCTGGTGGTGCTGGGCATTTCAGTTACGGCCTATCAGATTTTCGTGCTCGGGATTCCGGTGACCGAAGACGCTACCGACGACTTGTGGAACATCGACGCCAAGGTCGAGTTCGTCGCCAACGCCAAGGATCCGATCAAGATCCAGATGTTCGTGCCACCGCTGAGCCGCGACTACGTGAGCCTCAACGAGAGTTTCATTTCCAATAATTACGGCGTGGCGGTGAACCGTGTCGACGGCAACCGCAAGGTCACCTGGTCGGCACGTCGGGCCAAGGGCAACCAGACCCTTTATTACCGACTGGTGCTGACCAAGCGCTACAGCGGCGAAAAATCCAAGGCCAAAGGTCCGACTTTCCGCGACAGCATCGCCGTCGAAGGCCCGGAAAAAATCGCCGCCGAAGCCCTGCTCGCGCCGATCCGCCAACACTCGGCCGACGTCGAAACCTTCATCGGCGAAGCCATCAAGCGCGTCAATAACCTCAACGACGACAACGTGAAACTGCTGCTGGGCGGCGATCCGTCCACCGCGAACAAAGCCAAAATCATCGAACTGGTGCTGTCCATCGCCCACGTGCCGATCGAAAAGGTCCACACCATTCGCCTGGTGGCCGATCAACCACAGATGCCTGAACTCTGGTTGCGCAGCTTCAACGGCACCGACTGGCTGTACTTCAACCCGGAAACCGGCGAACAGGGCTTGCCCACCGACCGCTTGCAGTGGTGGACCGGCGATGAAAACCTGATCACCGTCGATGGCGGCAAAAAAGCCAACGTCACCTTCAGCCTGAACAACAGCGAAATGAACGCCATTCGCCTGGCCAAGCTGACCGACGAAAATTCCGACGCCAACTTTCTCGAATACTCGCTGTACGGCTTGCCGCTGCAAACCCAGCAGACGTTCATGATCATGGTGATGATCCCGATCGGCGTGCTGGTGATCCTGATTCTGCGCAACCTGATCGGCATTCAGACACTCGGCACTTTTACCCCGGTGTTGATCGCCCTCGCCTTCCGGGAAACCCAGCTCGGTTTCGGCATCGTGCTATTTACGATCATCACGACGCTGGGGCTGTCGCTGCGCTCCTATCTTGAACATTTGAAGCTGCAAATGCTGCCGAGGCTTTCGGTGGTGCTGACCTTCGTGGTGGTGCTGATCGCGGCGATCAGCCTGTTCAGCCACAAACTCGGCCTGGAACGCGGCTTGTCGGTGGCGCTGTTCCCGATGGTGATTCTGACCATGACCATCGAACGCCTGTCGATCACCTGGGAAGAGCGCGGGGGCGGCCATGCCATGAAAGTGGCGATCGGTACCCTGTTCGCAGCCTCTTTGGCGCACCTGATCATGAGCGTGCCTGAGCTGGTGTACTTCGTGTTCACCTTCCCGGCGATCCTGCTGATTCTGGTGGGCTTCATGCTGGCCATGGGTCGCTATCGCGGTTATCGCCTGACCGAACTGGTGCGCTTCAAGGCTTTCCTCAAGAAGGCTGACGCCTGATGTTCGGTCTCTGGAAAACCTGGAAAGCCCTGGAGGCCCGGGGCATCATGGGGATCAATCGGCGCAACGCAGACTACGTGCTCAAGTACAACAAGCGCAGCCTGTACCCGATTGTCGATGACAAGATCATCACCAAGGAACGCGCCATCGCCGCCGGCATCCACGTGCCGGAGCTGTACGGCGTGATCTCCACCGAGAAGGAAATCGACAACCTCAGCGAGATCATCGGCGGGCGCACCGATTTCGTGGTCAAACCGGCCCAGGGCGCCGGCGGTGACGGCATTCTGGTGATCGCCGACCGCTTCGAGGGCCGCTATCGCACGGTCTCGGGCAAGATCATCAGCCACGAGGAAATCGAGCATCAGATTTCCAGCATCCTCACCGGCCTGTACTCGCTCGGCGGTCACCGTGACCGCGCGCTGATCGAATACCGCGTGACCCCGGACCAGATCTTCAAAAGCATCAGCTATGAAGGTGTGCCGGACATTCGCATCATCGTGCTGATGGGCTATCCGGTGATGGCCATGTTGCGTCTGCCGACTCGCCAGTCCGGCGGCAAGGCCAACCTGCACCAGGGCGCCATCGGCGTCGGTGTCGATCTGGCCACCGGCCTGACATTGCGCGGCACCTGGCTGAACAACATCATCAATAAACACCCGGACACCACCAACGCCGTGGACGGCGTGCAACTGCCCTACTGGGACGGCTTCATGAAGCTCGCGGCCGGCTGCTATGAGCTGTGCGGGTTGGGTTACATCGGTGTCGACATGGTGCTCGACCAGGAGAAAGGGCCGTTGATTCTTGAGCTTAACGCCCGGCCCGGCTTGAACATTCAGATCGCCAACGACTGTGGCTTGACGTTACGTACCCATGCGGTCGAAGCGCGGCTGGAAGAATTACAGGCCCGCGGGATAATCGAAACCGTGGAGGAACGCGTGGAATTCGTTCAGGAAATGTTTGGGCATATTCCTGCGGTTGAGGGCTGACCTGTGGCATCTTTGTGGCGAGGGAGCTTGCTCCCGCTTGGCTGCGCAGCAGTCATAAACCGGTCCCCTCGGTTTTTCTGAAAATCGAGGGATTGAGTTTGGGCCTGCCGCGCAGTCCGACGGGAGCAAGCTCCCTCGCCACAGGCAAGCCCCTCGCCACAGAGTGCAATCACCCGCTGCCAATGTATCTCTTGCCGACATCCCCTCTAGGAGCAAATCCCGCAGAGGACTACAATCGCTCCCCCGCCTCGATGGCTGATCTGCCCCGCCCATGTTGACCTGTTCCGTACACCCGCTGCCCTATCGCGCCAACCCCGCCGAATACTTCGCGGCGATTCGTCATGCGCCCGGTGCCGTGCTGCTCGACAGCGGTCGGCCGAGCGCCGAGCGTGGGCGTTATGACCTGCTCAGCGCCTGGCCGCTGGAGCAATTGGCCGTATTACCGGATGAAAGCGGCAGCCATTTCCTGCAACGCCTTCGCGACATTCTGACGCGACTCGGCGAAGCCACTGTTCCTTTCGATCTGCCTTTCGCCGGTGGCTTGATCGGTTATCTGAGCTATGACTTCGGCCGGCATCTGGAAAACCTGCCGAGCCAGGCGCGGGACGACCTGCAATTGCCTGACGCACGTTTCGGGCTGTACGACTGGGCCCTGATCAGCGATCACCACCTGGCCACCAGCCAACTGGTGTTCCACCCGGCGCTAATCGACAGCGAGCGGCAGCGGCTGCTCGAATTGTTCACACAACCTGCATCTCAGAAAATCGAGCCGTTCAAACTCGACAGCCCGATGAGCGCCGACCTGAGCGCCGACGACTATCGACAAGCCTTCGAACGCATTCAGCAGTACATTCAGGCCGGTGACTGCTATCAGGTCAACTTCGCCCAGCGCTTTCGTGCGCAATGCCAAGGCGATCCATGGGCCGCGTACTGCGCGCTGCGGGCGGCGTGTCCGACACCTTTTTCCGGCTTCCAGAGCCTGCCCGACGGCGACGCCGTGCTGAGCCTGTCGCCAGAGCGTTTCGTCAAAGTCAGTGAGCGCCACGTCGAAACCCGCCCGATCAAAGGCACCCGTCCCCGCGGCCTGACTGCAGTCGAAGATGCGGCGAACGCCGCCGAACTGCTGGCCAGCCCCAAGGACCGCGCGGAAAACCTGATGATCGTCGATTTGCTGCGCAACGACCTCGGCCGAACCTGCCGCATCGGCTCGGTGCGGGTGCCGGAGTTGTTCAGTCTGGAAAGCTATCCGAACGTGCATCACCTGGTGAGCAGCGTGACCGGCGAGCTGGCGGACGACAAGGATGCGCTGGATTTGATCGCCGGCAGCTTCCCCGGCGGCTCGATTACCGGCGCGCCGAAGATTCGCGCGATGCAGATCATCGATGAGCTGGAACCGACCCGTCGTGGATTGTATTGCGGTTCATTGCTGTACCTGGACGTGCGCGGCGAGATGGACAGCTCCATCGCCATCCGCAGTTTGCTGGTCAAGGATGGGCAGGTGTGCTGCTGGGGTGGTGGCGGGATCGTCGCGGATTCGGACTGGCAGGCGGAATATCAGGAATCGATAACCAAGGTGAAGGTGCTGCTCGATACACTGAAAAATCTCTGATATCGCACTTTTATGTGGCGAGGGAGCTTGCTCCCGCTGGGGTGCAAAGCGCCCACAAACCCGACATCGCATATCGTCAGATATAACGCATGCGACTGCTGCGCAGTCGAGCGGGAGCAAGCTCCCTCGCCACAGATAGGGTTTACAGGCTCAGATTGCGATTCGAAGCCTTGATGAACTCCTGCTTCAACTCCGCAAAGCTGTGCACCGCCGGGAACTGTGGAAACTCGCGAATCACATTGTCCGGTGCATGGAACAGAATCCCGGCATCGGCCTCGCCCAGCATCGTCGTATCGTTGTAGGAATCTCCCGCCGCGATCACCCGGTAGTAGAGGCTCTTGAACGCCAATACCGACTGCCGCTTGGGATCTTTCTGACGCAACTGATAACCCGTGACCCGACCGGCATCGTCGGTAATCAGACGATGACAAAGCAAGGTCGGGAAGCCCAGTTGACGCATCAGCGGTTGGGAGAACTCGTAAAAAGTGTCCGACAGAATCACCACCTGAAAGCGCTCACGCAGCCAGTCGACGAATTCGCTGGCGCCTTCCAGAGGCTTGAGCGTGGCGATCACTTCCTGGATATCGGAAAGCTTCAGGCCGTGCTCGTCGAGAATCCGCAGGCGCTGCTTCATCAACACGTCGTAGTCGGGAATGTCCCGAGTGGTGGCCCTGAGGGAGTCGATCCCGGTTTTTTCGGCAAAGGCGATCCAGATTTCCGGGACCAGCACACCTTCAAGATCCAGACAGGCAATTTCCACAAGACACTCCCATTTTGTACTGTTTATTGAGTCGAGCGAGCAAAAGGACTGCCGAACTCTAGCGGCTTGCCCTCCTCCGTGCAACGCAGAGGGCGCACCAGCCGCCGCAGGATTTTGTTACCATCGGCGCATATAGAGCGCCCAGCGCCACCGACCTGTAGGAAGCCGCCCTGATGAGCCCATCGTTCGATGTCGTGGAACTCGCCACGACCTATGCCAACAAATCCGCCCAGGACATCCTGAAACTCGCGTTCGCCGAGTTCGGCGATGACTTGTGGATATCTTTCAGCGGCGCCGAGGATGTGGTGCTGGTGGACATGGCCTGGAAGCTGAACAAGAACGTCAAGGTATTCAGCCTCGACACCGGCCGCTTGCACCCCGAGACCTACCGCTTCATCGAGCAGGTGCGCGAGCACTACAAGATCGATATCGAAGTAGTATCGCCGGACTACACCAAGCTTGAACCTTTCGTGAAGGAAAAAGGCCTGTTCAGTTTCTACAAGGACGGTCATGGCGAGTGCTGCGGCATCCGCAAGATCGAGCCGTTGCGTCGCAAGCTATCGGGCGTGACCGCCTGGGCCACCGGCCAGCGTCGGGACCAGAGCCCGGGCACCCGTAGCGCGGTCGCGGTGCTGGAAATCGATACCGCGTTCTCCACCCCGGAACGCACGCTGTACAAATTCAACCCGCTGGCGCAAATGACCAGCGAAGAGATCTGGGGCTACATCCGCATGCTGGAGCTGCCGTACAACAGCCTGCATGAGCGCGGGTTCATCAGTATTGGTTGCGAGCCTTGCACCCGTCCGGTATTGCCCAACCAGCATGAGCGCGAAGGTCGTTGGTGGTGGGAAGAAGCCACGCAGAAAGAATGCGGGCTGCATGCCGGGAACATCATCAGCAAATCCAAGGCTTAAAAATCACAGTCTTAAACCGCGTTATCGTTCATCGCGGGCAAGCCTCGCTCCCACAGGTTTTGTGTCGCTCACATCATTACGATACGACTCAAAACCCTGTGGGAGCGGGCTTGCTCGCGAAGGCCGCACCTCGGTTCTAAATCAGACTCACAGCGCACTGAACCGCTGCCCCAATCCCCGCTCCGCAAACTGCTCAATGATGAAATCGACAAATGCCCGGGTCTTGCCCGGCAGCAGTTTGTGTTCGGCGTAATAAATGGAAATGTTGCCGTCGTCGACGTACCAGTCAGGCAACACCCGCTGCAACGTCCCCGCCTCCAGATAACCCACGGCAAACGGCATGCTCACCAGCGCAATGCCCAACCCCTGAGCCGCCGTGGCGCAGGCGGCTTCCGAATCGCTCATGGTCATCCGCGCCTTGAGCGTCAGCGGGCTGTGTTGCCGGGCGCGACTGGTCAACTGCCAGGAACGCACGCGTCCCGTCTGCGGCGAGCGTATCAAGATGCCGTCATGGTATTTGAGGTTGTCGGGGTCGACGATCGCCTCGTGCTTCGCGAGGTACTCGGCTGAAGCCACCAAGACCCGATGGGCCGGCGTCAGCTTGCGCGCCACCACCCCTTGGGGCAGTTCGAATCCGCCACCAATCGCCGCATCGAAACCCTGGCCGATCAGGTCGACCTGACGGTTATCGAAATGCCAGTCCGGGTTGATCGCCGGAAAGCGCCGCAGAAACTCGCCCAGCAACGGCACGATGTACAAACGCCCGAACACTGTGCCCATGCTGACTTTCAATGTGCCGGCGGGACGTCCTTCGGCGCTGGCCAGGTTGGCCACGGCATTCTGGATGGTGTGCAGGCTGGCACTGACTTCGCCGAGGAACAGCTGACCGGCCTCAGTCAGCGTCAGGCTGCGCGTGCTGCGCTGGAACAGCCGCACACCCAGTCGCGCCTCCAGCTTGGCAACGCTCTTGCCCACCGCCGCCGGTGTCAGGCTCAAGCGCCGCGCCGCTTCGGCAAAGCTGCCAACCTCGGCGCTACGCACAAAGCATTCGATACTGCTGAAGGTTTCCATAAGCGCCACTATAAACTTCTGGTTTACACAGACTATAGCAATGACGGTCTACCCGCTGGGTAATGCGAAGCCGATACTCGACTCCGACAACAAGGCAGCCCGCCTTGAATTTCTGGAGATCGACATGACCACTCAACACCTCAGCGGTAAAGTAGCTCTGATTCAAGGCGGTTCACGCGGCATCGGTGCTGCCATCGTCAAACGCCTGGCCGCCGAAGGCGCTACCGTCGCCTTCACTTACGTCAGCTCCACCGCCAAAGCCGAAGAGTTGCAAAACAGCATCACCTCCGCAGGTGGCAAAGCCCTGGCCATCAAGGCCGACAGCGCCGATGCCGTCGCCATTCGCAATGCCGTTAATGCCACCGTCGAAGCCTTTGGGCGGTTGGACATTCTGGTCAACAATGCGGGCGTTCTGGCCGTCGCACCGCTGGAAGACTTCAAACTCGAAGACTTCGACCGGACCTTGGCAATCAATGTGCGCAGTGTGTTCATCGCCACTCAGGAAGCCGCCAAACATATGACCGAAGGCGGTCGCATCATCAACATTGGCAGTACCAACGCCGAGCGCATGCCCTTCGCCGGTGGTGGCCCGTACGCCATGAGCAAATCGGCGCTGGTCGGCCTGACCAAAGGCCTGGCCCGCGATCTCGGCCCCCGGGGTATCACCATCAATAACGTGCAACCGGGCCCGGTCGACACCGACATGAACCCCGCCAGCGGCGACTTCGCTGAAAGCCTGATCCCGCTGATGGCTGTGGGTCGTTACGGCAAAGTGGAAGAAATCGCCAGCTTCGTCGCTTATCTTGTCGGCCCCGAAGCCGGCTACATCACCGGCGCCAGCCTGACCATCGACGGTGGTTTCGGCGCCTGATTCAGGTCACTGTGGGAGCGGGCTTGCTCGCGAAGGCGTCGTATCAGTCGACATTGATGTTGCCTGACACTCCCTCTTCGCGAGCAAGCCCGCTCCCACATCAGATAGGTGTTAAGCCCACTCAAGTGCCGGCAGGCCACATGCGCTGGGTTTGAACGCCTTCAACGTACGAAGAATGCCATCGGCGTGTGCGTACTTTTCGTCGGCCATGGCCGCATCCGGGATCGCAATCGCCGTCATTCCCGCCGCTTTCGCTGCCGTGACACCGAACGGCGAATCCTCGAACACCAGGCAATCCTCGGGCGCGACACCCAGGCGCCGCGCCGCCGTCAGGAAGATATCTGGCGCCGGTTTGGCCGCCCCCACTTCCGGGTCGTCAGCGGTGACGATGAAATCGAACAGCGCGAACCACTCACGGTGCAAGGTGGTTTTCTCGCCGAACGACTGACGTGAAGAACTGGTGCCCACCGCAATAGGAATGTTGTTGGCCTTCAAGTGCCTAACCAGCTCCTCTGCGCCAGGCATCGCCAGCGCCGTCGGGAAACGCTCGCGCATCAGCGGTTCGCGGATCACCAGAAATTCTTCGGCTGTAATTGGCAGGTCCAGCGCCTCGACCACATAGCGCGCCAGATCACCCGCGCCACGACCGATGATGTTCTGTTTGACGCTCCAGTCGAAGGTCCGGCCATAACGCTCGGCAATGATGGACGTGACCTCGGTGTAAATGCCCTCGGTATCCAGCAACAAGCCGTCCATGTCGAAAATCACGGCCTTGATCGGGCCGAACTCATCCAAGGGTGCATTCATCGCATCTGATCCGTCTTCTCATGACATCCCAAGGAGCAGCTGAAGCACGCCGGGGTCGTGATGGATTAAAGGGTTCAGCAGCATAGCGAGCGCGGTTGGCAGAGAGCAACGGGCAATGCCTGGCGGACACAAAAAACTGTGTCGGGACGCCCGCGATGATTTAGCGATTTCCCCTACACCAAACACCTCCTTTCCCGACTTCTTTTCTCGTTGATCCCCCGCAAAGTCCTGCGCTCCAGATTAATCAGCGCGAGGGACTGCGAATGTTCGAACCTGACAAGGTCCTGGCCTTGAACAATGCGATCGGCTTGCTAGTGGTCGCCGCCATGAACCCCGAGCAGCCGGACGTCGAAGCGTTGCTCGGTGATTTTCGACTCTGCCTCAACGACTACGAAGCCTGGGCGGAAAACTTCTGGACCGGTGGGGCACTGAATGTCGAGCAGGTGTTCAAGGTCGGCAACGAAGTCCGGCTCAGCGCCCCGAAGCACTCCACCACTCCTGTCAGTTCAACCCTCGCCATGTGCCCTGCCAGTGGTCCGTTGACCCTGGTTCATATGTTTGAGGCCGCACGTTTTGTGCCGATCGGCAATACGCCGGTGATGCTTGAACCGGTTATCTCGCAGCCTAATGGTGAACTGACGTTTGGGAAGCCCATCCACGAAACCATCGGCTCCAGCGGCATCCTCGAAATCCCCGACTGCTGGCGCGGCCAGCGTTATCGCATCACCTTCTTTCCCAACGTCGGCGCTGATCACGTCAAAGCGCTCTATGCCTCCTATCAAGGCGTGATCGGCGAGCTGGAAGGCTGGTTGCGCAATGAGTGGTCGAGCGAGTTCGAGCCTTTATGGGCAGGTTTTTCCCAGGCGACCTTCACTCAGCGCTACGGCCTGCTGCAACAGGCCGACTGGCGCGGCCTCGAGCGTGCGCTGCAGGGTTTATGGGATGACGTGAAGCAGGTCTACGCCCTGCTGGCAGATCTGCAAGCCAACAGCGAAAAACTCCTTGAGTATCTGACTCAAGGCGAGCTCGATACGCTGCTCAATGCCTCGGCTGAAGCCATTGCCAATGTGTTGCTGATGTTGAGCGATGAGCCATTGATGTTCATCCATCTCGCCGCCTTCATCAGTTGGATGAAGATGTTGCCGCCGCAGCACATCGCGGAAGTCGTGGCGCAAATTCGCACAGAACTATTGATCAGTTTCCTGCTGGTGCGCCTCACCGGCCCTACGGGCCTGAAGCTCGGCATGAGCGCCAAAGTACTGGACAAGATCGAGTCCCGGCAGGCGCGACAGTGGTTGGCGGCGGCCAGTTTGCGACTGGCCGAACTAACGGCCAGATCGGACCTGACAGCCCACGCTGGCGCGCTCAAACCGCTCGTGGTCAGCGCGCGAAATGCACCGCTGAAACCTGCACCGACGGTTCCGCTACAGATCCATGCCGGCGATTCTCCTGTTGTACAGGTGAACAACCCGGTTGCCATCGCACGTGACAAGTCCAACGCCATGACCCGGCTGGGGCGTCACGAACCTCACGACGATGCATCGAGTCAGGCGAAAAACCCCAACGGCGACAGCGCCGATTGCGCGGCGCTGACTTGCACCAACGGCTGCCCGGTGTCGATGGTCACCGGGGAAGAGCTGCTGACCCTGACCGATGGCTCGCTGGACGGGCTGCTGCCGTTTGCCTTTACACGGTTGTATCGCACCAGCGCGGCGGAGGTCGATTGCGGGCTGGGCTGGGGCTGGAGCCATTCGCTGGCACAGCGATTGGAGCTGGATGATGAACAAGTCGTCTGGATCGACCATGAAAACCGTCGCACCACCTTTCCATTGCCGAGCGTCGAACGCCCGGCGATTCATAACAGCCTGTCGCGGGCAGCGATTTACCTTGGGAATGAGTCGCAAGAGTTGATTCTCGCGTTGGCCGGCGAGACGAGCCGGTTCTATCACTTTCGAGAGGGTCGCTTGATGGCGATCAGCGACGCCTACGACAACCGCCTCCACATCACTCGCGACCGTCAGCATCGCATTCAGCGCCTCGATAACGGCGCCGGTCGTTCCCTGCTGTTGTGCTACGAGCGCAGGCACCTCGTCGCCATTGAATATCAGTCGCTTCATCCCACCGATGCCGTGGATGAAGCCTGGCGTACAGAACAGACGCTGGTTTTCTACCGCTACGACGCCCGCCAACGCTTGATCGAAGCGACCAACGCCGCTGGTGAAAGCGAGCGTTACGATTACGACGATCAGCACGTGATTTTGCAGCGTCAACTGGCCGGTGGCGCGAGTTTCTTCTGGGAATGGGAAAGGTCCGGCAAGGCCGCGCGATGCGTGCGGCATTGGGCGTCGTTTTCCCAGATGGACACGCGTTACATCTGGGACGACCAGGGCAGCGTCACCGTCCAGAACCTCGATGGCAGCGAAGAGGTTTATGCCCACGATGATCGGGCGCGGCTGGTGCGCCGGGTCGCGCTGGATGGCGGCGAACAGCTCAAGGTCTACGATGAACAGGGCCGGTTGGTAGCCGAGCAGGATCCGCTCGGGGCGGTCACTGAATACCGTTACGACGACGTCGGACGGCTGGTGGCGCTGGTTCCGCCGCAAGATGAGCCAACAACCTACGAATACCGCAATGGTTTCCTGCACGCGCGCTATCGCGGCAAGGTGGTGTGGAAGTATCAGCGCAATGCCCAGGGAGATGTCACCGAGGCCGTCGATCCGGATGGCCAGGTCACCCATTATCACTACGATGTGCAGGGGCGTTTGCTGTCGATCCGCTTCCCGGACAACAGCCGGCATGTCTTCATCTGGAACGGGCTGGGACAACTACTCGAAGAGACCTTGCCCGACGGTAGCCAGCGGCGCTTTTCCTACGACGCACTGGGCCGAAGGATTACCCGTCAGGACGAACACGGTGCGCTCACTCAGTACCAATGGGATGCCGTCGGCCGACTGGTTCAGGCGACGCTTCCCACCGGCGCCAGCCGCGCTTACTGTTACAACGCCTACGGCAAGATCACCGCCGAGTGCGATGAACTGGGCCGCGTCACTCGCTATGAATATGCCGACGATTTGCACCTGGTCAGTCGGCGGATCAATCCCGATGGCACGCAACTGCGTTATCGCTACGACAACGCGCAGCTGTCGCTGACAGAAATTGAAAACGAATCCGGCGAAAAATATCGCCTGGATTACACGCCCGGCGGATTGATCCGACAGGAAACCGGCTTCGACGGCCGCCGCACCTCCTACAGCTACGATCTCAACGGCCACCTGCAGGAGAAAACCGAGTTCAGTGATGATGACTCACAGCTGATCACCGGCTATCAGCGGGACTCGGCTGGACGTCTGTTGGTCAAGACCCTGCCCGATGGCATCCAGGTTCGATATCGCTACGACTCACTGGGCCGACTGCTTAGTGTCGATGATGGCCACGACCATCCGCTGGAATTCGAATACGACGCCCGGGATCGGCTGATCACCGAGCACCAAGGTTGGGGCACCTTGCGTTATCGCTACGACGCTTGCGGTCGTCTCAACCACCTGCGCCTGCCGGACAACAGCAAACTCGATTATCACCATGCCAAAGGTGGCGCCCTGACGGGTATCGATCTCAACGGCGCCCGACTCACCACCCATCAGTTTGCACTCGGCCGCGAGCAGCAACGCCAACAAGGTCAGCTCACCAGGGAATACTCCTACGACGATCAGGGCCGACTGAAGGCCCACGCCGTCAGCCACCAGCAACAAGCGCTCTACCGTCGCGATTATGCCTACAGCGCCAACGGCAATCTCGACCATATTGCCGACACCCGCCATGACCAGCGCAGCTATCAGTACGATTCGCTCGATCGACTGATCCGCGTCCGTCACTCTCGCGATCAGCCACCGGAAAGCTTCGCCCACGACCCGGCCGGCAACCTCCTGATGCAGGACCGGTCCGGCCCGGCCACCGTCAAAGGCAACCGCCTGTTGATGCAGGGCGACTGCCACTTCGATTACGACGCTTTCGGCAACCTGATCCGCGAACGTCGCGGCACCACACAAAAACTCGTCACCGAGTACCGCTATGATGGCCAGCATCGACTGATCGGTGTCACGTTGCCGGACAGTCGTTGCGTGAGTTATCGCTACGACGCCTTCGGCCGCCGAATCAGCAAAACCGTCGAGGGCAAAACCACCGAATTCTTCTGGCAAGGCGACCACCTCGTCGCCGAACACAGCCAGGATCACCATCGAAGCTACATCTACGAACCTGGCAGCTTCCGCCCACTGGCCATGCTCGACGGCAAAGGCCCGCGCAAGGCCTGCCCGTTCTACTACCAACTCGACCACCTCGGCACGCCGCAAGAACTCACCGACTACAGCGGCGACATCATCTGGGCCGCCCGATACACCGCCTATGGCCGCCTCACCCGCCTCAACCGCGACACCTATCAAGTCCTCGATCAGCCGCTGCGCTTTCAAGGCCAGTATTTCGATGCCGAAACCGGCCTGCATTACAACCGCCACCGCTACTACAATCCGGACATCGGACGGTACCTGACGCCAGACCCGAGCAAGTTGGCGGGTGGGTTAAACGGGTATCAGTACACGCGCAATCCGACGGGCTGGGTTGATCCGTTGGGGTTGAGTGTTTGTCCGGGAGGGGATGGGTGTAAGAAGCCGTCGTTTGAGGATGAGGATCCGGCGGGTAAGGTGGGGGTTGATGAGGGGGAGGCTAAACTTCCATTTCCAGAAAAAGTCGACTGGACACCACACGGTTACAAGCACAGCCCGTCAAAAAACATGACTTGGAAGGAAACGATAAACTCAACCAAGTCAGGTCCCGCCAAGTACAAGCAAGGAGTCGACATTGAAAGAATGGAACGAGAAGCTTATAAAAATGGCGTCCCTGCAACCAATGGTAAACCTTGGAAAATCAGAGAGTACGAGACCGTCATTGGTGCGAGCGAAGGAAAGCCAAGTTGCTGGATACGCCTAGAACTAAGCGCCAGAACGATTCATGGACATCCGATTTCGGAAATCGAATTCAGGAGATTGACGAAGTGATTGACCTAACATTTATCAAAGGAAAAATCGTTCACGACGATCTTTCCCCACTGCAAAATATCGATCCCGCCAATCAGATCGACTCACTCAAAGAAGACATGCTGCAAGTAGAGTATCCGGGGGCGTTTTTGTTAGATATTGGCTGGTATCCCTCATTCGACATCACCGGCTCATTTCAAATTAGAGCCATTAAGGACTATGACTGGGATACACCACTATTTTTTGCAAAGGCCGAAACCACTCAGTTACTAATAAAGGAAATGATGGTTGCGCAAAATCTCATCAATAAAGATTAATAATCCAATCGTCTCTGTTACCTGGGATCCGATCACCTATCCCACGAAAAGCCCAGCACATAGCTGGGCTTCTAATCATAAATAACGAGGAGCCCTAACTACCCGAACCATCCGTTTCTTCCCCAGTACTCCCCCCAAAACCACCTGATTCTCCAGACCCACTTCCAGAACCACTCCCCATCGAACTTCCACCGCTCATCGACCCACTTCCCTCCCCCGGGCTGGTGCTACTCCCGCTGGCATCACCACCATTCCCACCACCAATGGTGTCCGGTGGTGGCACCTTCCCATCCGAGGCGCCCGCATTCATTTCCGAATAAGGCGGCATCCCGCCCTTGTCGACCGGCGCATCGCGGCCAGAAGATTGAGCAAACGCCGCCAATGAACTGATCGACAATAAGCCAACCACCGTCAGCGTCGTCAGTTTTGACCTGATCATGGCGCACCTCCTTAAAAAGTGCTTTACCTGATGTCTGGCAGCATTCGCTTTTTAAAGGTGCCACGCAATCGACGAGCGGCGATGGACCACTGCTCAGGTTTCAGCTCGGTTCTCCTGATAGATCGTCGCCGGCGATGTCCGGATCATCGGGATGGGCTTCCACATCCCCGCGTTTCACATCATCGGTATCGGTGGGCACCTGCTCCACGCCGGTGTCGTCATCGTCGGGCGGGCGCTGGTCGCGACTCAGGGAGTCGGTGGGTGAAGGCAGCGGGTATTCGGGGGTATCGTCGTCGATATCGGAGTCTTTTGGATCAGCGTTCATAACGCACCTCTCAATGGACCTGAAAAGCAGATCCTGACATTTCGAGGACAACACCCTAGACGCGGTTCGATCAGAAGGACGATCGGTCGGCCTGGCCGCAAAGCACGATCACTCGTCATCTTCCTCGTCGTATTCGTCGTACTCGCAATTGCCCACATCGCCTGCGTCATCGGCATCGTTGAGCGGCACCGTGGCGTCGTCCATCAGAGACCCTGGATCTTCGTTGCCAGGATCGTTGATCGGACCTTCATCTTCCATGCCTTCGGTTTCCGGAGTCATGACCTGCCTCACAACGTTCAGGGGTGTATTAGTTCGAGGCGTCCTGCGGGCAAACGTTCCAGAGTCCTGGTGACAGAAGCGAAAAACCCGGCGCTGGGCCGGGTTTCTTGTCACTCGATATCGAGTTAACGATGTTTGTACTTATTTTTATGCTTGTGTTTGTGTTTGCCACCGCCGGAATGCGAGCTGTCATTGTCATTACCCAGGTTACTGCCCACCGCGCCACCGGCTGCACCGCCCACGCCAGCGCCAATGGTCGAACCGGTGGAGCCGCCCAGACTATTGCCGATCACCGAACCGCCCGCCGCGCCGATACCGCCGCCAACAGCCGCTTCTGTTCGACTGCCCTTGCGCGCACCGACCGCGCTGCCCGCCGCACCACCGACGCCAGCACCAACCGCTGCTCCGGTGCTGCCGCCTAGTTGACCGCCGACCACGTTACCCAACGCGCCGCCAAGACCACCGCCCACTGCAGCGGTGCCGTCGCCGGCAGCCATCGCACCCTGAGCAACCAAAAGTCCAAAAACCATCGTGGACAATGTCAAACGCATGATATGAACCTCTAATTTCCGCATCGGGGGAAGATCGTGCCGCGGATAGGCATCAGTCTGGCATCTGCGTTTGTAGAACAGCGAATCAGATACCGACTGTAAGAGCTTTGAGCCACGTACTGTAGAAACGTTCCAAAACGAAGAAGCCCGGCATTGAGCCGGGCTTCTTCAGCGGATCGTCTTGGGATCAGTGGCCTTTTTTGGACAGGTTGCTGCCCACGCCGCCGCCCAATGCACCGCCCAGGCCGGCACCGATGGTGGAGCCAGTCTTGCCACCCAGGCTGTTGCCGATCACTGAACCGCCTGCCGCGCCGACACCGCCGCCGATGGCCGCTTTGGTGCGGCTGCCTTTGCGTGCTGCAACCGCGCTGCCAGCTGCGCCCGCTACGCCGGCACCAATCGCTGCACCTGTGCTGCCGCCCATTTTCTGACCGACTACATTACCCAGTGCGCCACCCAGACCACCACCAAGTGCAGCAGTGCCATCACCGGCAGCCATCGCACCTTGAGCAACCAAAAGGCCCAGAACCAGAGCAGGCAGTGTCAAACGCATAACGAGAACCTCAAAAATAGGGGGAAACCGAAAGGCCGGAGATTGAATGCTTTAGAGGAGGCAAAGTCCAGACACAAACACGGAACAACCTCGCCATTGGCGACGGTTGGACAGCATTTGTGGAAAAGGTTTTATGACAGGCAAAAAAAAGCCCGCTGGGGAGACGGGCCAGGGTACTGCTTTCTAACGGATGAGCTGAGACTACGCAGGAAGGTGTGAAAAGATTGTGAAAAAATTCGCAATATTGCAGAACATTTCTGCGCATTGCCGCAAGCACGCTTTCACCCTTCAATAACAAGAAACCCCGCTCAATGGCGGGGCTCTACGCGTCACTGTTTACTTCTTGGAAGACACACGCAGCCTGGGCATGAATTTCGATTTCGGCCCCCGAGTTCGAGGCACCGTAGATTTGATTTTGTTGATTTTGATACGGTCTTCACCGAAGCTCGGCACATAGTCGGTCTGACCACATTGCACGCAATTATTGATTGGAAACTCCGCCCCGTCGTCTTCGATATACGGCTCAGTCATATCTTCGCTCCTCTCCACGGGTCGATACCGGCAAGCCCTATTTGCCTGAAAAATATCGACCACCCAGGATTTTGAGACTAGTTGGTCATTCCCGGACTTGTGATTCAGATTGTTACATGACCGACGAATGGCGGCGCAGCCTCCTACTTCAGCTTCACCGCTGTCCCCGTCACAAACACCACCACCATTCCACCCTTACCGGCCGGCATGCTGATCTCATAATCGAGCCCTACCACCGCATCCGCCTGAAGCGCTCGCGCCCGCTCCTTGATCTCATCGGTCGCCTGAATCCTTGCATCCTTCAATGCTCGCTCCAACGTTTGAGAGCGCCCACCGAAAAAATCCCGCATGCCAGCGAACAGATCGCGGATCACATTGACCCCCTGCACCGACTCGGCGCTGACGATGTCCAGGTAAGCGGTGATTTGCCGGCCTTCGATCGTGTGGGTTGTGGTGGTGATCATGAGATTTCCTTTTTCATAGAGGCACGCATCATTCCCCAGCGCGGAAATGATGAACACAAAAAGCTCGCCTAGAGCAGCTTGATTACCACAGCAGTAACGGTAGCTACCGTACCAATCAATCCAGCAGCAACCGCCACTGGATACCAAAAGGTTTCACGGGTCATCTTGCCGGCCTCGGCGTTCAGCTTGCGCTGTTCAGCGATCAGTTTGACGATCTCCACATGAACCTTTTCCAGCTCCGCCTGTTTCATGGTCATTTCCTGCATAACGCGCGAATGTCCCTTCTGGATAATGGGGGTGGCGTCATTTGCGCTGCCCTTTGATTCATTTTGCACTTTGAATGAGCAAAACAAATACCCCTTCCCAAGATGGCCCAGATGAGGTGCTGGAACCAATGGAAGCACCTAAACGCCTGGCTTTCCAGCATTACTTCCCACACGCTTGGCACTTGTCCTACATCATTTTCGGATGCGTCTATGCTGATACATCCGGGGCAATTCCGTCGCGAGGCATGAAATCCAGACACCAGAAACAACAAAACCCCTGACTTCTCTCGAAATCAGGGGTTTTGTGTACATCGAATTTGGCGGTGAAGGAGAGATTCGAACTCTCGATACAGTTTCCTGTATACACACTTTCCAGGCGTGCTCCTTAAGCCACTCGGACACTTCACCGTATCTCGTCAAACATGTTCTGTCTGTCGAGGCGCGCTAATGTAGTCGAAAGCTTTTCTGATGGCAAACTTTTTTTGCAGAATTTTCATGCGGTTAGCGATTTAGTCGTTCCGCTGGGTGCCGTGCCATGGCAAACCCGCCAATCTTCGGCTTCGCGTCCTCTTCTATATAGAGGGGAATGCGCGGCTGGCGTGGCCGGCAGCGCTTGCCGAGCGGGGAAAAGGGTGACCGGGTGGTCAGTCACGGCGCTTTACCTGGCCTACGGCGGTGGGTAACGTCAGCCTACTTTATTAGAAGGATTGGCGTCATGAGTGAGTTGATTTCCTACCATCTCGAAGACGGTATCGCGACCCTGACCTTGAGCAATGGCAAGGTCAATGCCATCTCACCAGATGTGATTGTTGCGTTTAACGCTGCGCTGGATCGGGCAGTGGCGGATCGGGCGGTGGTGATCATTACCAGTCAGCCGGGCATTTTTTCCGGTGGTTATGACTTGAAGGTAATGACGGCCGGCCCTAAAGAGGCGATTGCACTGGTGGCTGCCGGTTCGACGCTGGCTCGTCGCCTGCTGTCGCACCCCTTCCCGGTGGTCGTGGCGTGTCCTGGTCATGCGGTGGCCAAGGGTGCGTTTATTTTGTTGTCGGCTGACTACCGCATTGGTGTCGACGGCCCGTTCAGCATTGGTCTGAATGAAGTGCAGATCGGCATGACCATGCACCATGCCGGTATTGAGCTGGCGCGTGATCGTCTGCGCAAGTCGGCGTTCCATCGCGCGGTGATCAATGCCGAGATGTTCAATCCGCAGAGTGCTGTGGATGCCGGTTTCCTTGATCTGGTGGTGTCGGCCGAAGAACTGCAAGGCGCAGCGCTCGCGGCGGCTCGTCAGTTGAAGAAACTCAATATGACCGCCCACAAAAACACCAAGCTGAAGGTGCGCAAGGCACTGCTGGAGACGCTGGACAACGCGATCATCCTGGATCAAGAGCATATGGGTTAAGCCCGAACGCACTGTACGAAAAGCCCGACCGTCGTGTCGGGCTTTTTCTTGTCCGCTTGGTTTAGAACCTTACAACCGCTCTAGACCGCATCTGACCAATAAGTCTAAAACAGGCACTCAAATATCGGCTATCTCCCACTTCTATAGCGGCAATTGCCGAAAACAGTGCACATCCGTACACTGCGCCACCTTTTGTTCCGGTGGGCCTTTAAATGCTGTTTGTGTTTCGTATGTTATTGATGGGCTTGCACTTTATTCTGGCCGGTATGCTTGGAGTGATTCTCGGACTGTGCCGGCCTTTCAATCCGGACAACAGCCGTTTATGCGCGCGTCTGTATGCGTGGCCGGCGATGTGCATTCTGCGTTTGCGAGTTAAGGCCGACGTCGGGCCGTTGATGGATAAGCCTGACAGTTGCGTGATCATTGCCAACCACCAGTCCAACTACGATCTGTTTGTGTTCGGCAACGTGGTGCCCCGCCGCACCGTGTGCATTGGCAAGAAGAGCCTGAAGTGGGTGCCTTTGTTCGGGCAGTTGTTCTGGCTGGCCGGCAATGTGTTGATTGATCGCGGCAATGCGCACAAGGCACGCCAGTCGATGCTGACCACGACTCGCACTTTGCAGCATGAAGACACCTCGATCTGGGTTTTCCCCGAAGGCACGCGCAACCTTGGCGAAGAGCTGCTGCCATTCAAGAAAGGCGCGTTCCAGATGGCGATTGCCGCGGGCGTGCCGATTGTTCCGGTGTGTGTCAGCAGTTACGTCAAGCACATGCGATTGAACCGTTGGCGCAGTGGGAAAATTCTGATCCGTTCGCTGCCGGCGATTCCTACGGCTGGACTGAGTCTGGATGACATGCCGATGCTGATCGCCCAGTGCCGTGAGCAGATGCGCGAATGCATCGACTCGATGGATCGGCAACTGCAGGCCGCCTGAAAGAAACCCGCCCTGTGCGGGTTTTCTTTGCCTGCGAACTCTACAGATTTTGCTGACTCTGAAGCAGCAGACAAGGTTAAGCTGAATCCTGCTTGCCACTGCATTTTTGCTAAAAAAGCGCTAATAAGAAGTGAATCAAAATCATGGGTAGAGTCGTTGCTGCTGCGGTTTACAGTGCCGGTAAGAAGGTCACCAATATCACGCTCGATGAAGGCGCTGCCTGGGCTGCCAAGCCTGGCCACTTTGTCTGGATTGGTCTGGAAGAACCGAACGCCGAAGAGCTGTTCAATCTGCAACGTCAGTTCAACCTGCATGAACTGGCGATCGAAGACGCCCTGGAAAAACACAGCCGACCGAAGCTGGAAACGTTCGGCGACGCGCTGTTTATCGTGACGTATTCGCCGGTCCGCAGTGAAGGAAAACTAGAGTTCATCGAGACTCATATCTTCGCCGGAAAAGGCTACATCATTACCGCACGCAATGGTCATTCAGCGTCCTACGCCTATGTCCGACAGCGTTGTGAGGCGCGGCCGCTGCTGCTGGAGCACGGGGAAGATTTCGTCCTCTATGCCATCCTCGACTTCGTGATTGAAAACTACCAGCCCGTGGGTGAAGCGATCCATGCCGAGATCGATGCGCTGGAACACAACGTCATGCGCAGCTCTTTGAACGAGCATGACATCCAGAAACTCCACAGCCTGCGCCGCGATGTATTGCGCTTGCGCCGGTATGCGGCACCCATGGTGGAAATCGGTGAAGAACTGCAGAAGCTGAACTTTCCATTCATCGACAAGAACATGCGCCCGTATTTCCGCGATGTGCAGATTCATGTCACGCGGCAGATGGAAGACCTGATGACTCTGGCAGACATTGCCAGCCAGACTATTGAGGTGGGCGTTTTGCTGGAGGCTTCACGGCAGAGCGTGGTGCAGCGCAAGTTTGCAGCGTGGGCGGCGATTCTGGCGTTCCCGACGGCGGTGGCCGGGATTTACGGGATGAACTTCGAGAACATGCCGGAGCTGACTTGGCATTACGGGTATTTCGGGGTGTTGGGGTTTATTGCAGTGGGGTGTGTGGGTTTGTGGACGAGTTTCAAGCGGTCGGGTTGGTTGTAGAGCCGCCTGTGTTCAGTGAAAACCGGTTGCCCCATTCGCGAGCAAGCCCGCTCCCACACTGAATCTTCGTCGTGACACAGATCCAATGTGGGAGCGGGCTTGCTCGCGAAGCTTTTAGCGTTTGACCGACTCACCTTCAGGCTTGTGCGCCACAAACCGCATCATCCACTCTGCAACGGTCGCGCCGTGATGCTCGTGTTCAAGACTGGCCATACCTTTCGAATAAACCTGCTCGCCCAGCGCCTCCTGACGAATATCCAGCAACGCCCGTGAGTAATCGTGAATGAACTCTGGATGCCCCTGGAAGCACAGCACCTGATCGTTGATGTGGTACGCAGCGAAGGGGCAGAAATCACTCGAAGCAATCACCGTGGCGTTTTCCGGTAGCGCGGTGACCTGATCCTGATGGCTGATCAGCAGCGTCAGCTCTTCTCTCACCGGGTTCATCCATGGCGCCTTGGCCGCGAGTTTGTAGCTATGAGTGCCGACGCCCCACCCCTGGGTCGCCCGCTCACTTTTGCCACCCAACAACAGCGCCAGCAACTGATGACCGAAGCACACACCCAGCAGTTTGTCGCCGCGTTCGTAGCGGTTCAGCAGGTACGTCTTGAGGGTTTCAATCCATGGGTCGGTGCCGAAGGAATCGGCTTTGCTGCCGGTGACCAGATACGCATCAAAAGTCTCGTCATCGCTGGGATAATCACCCTGCATCACGTTGTACACGGTGAACTCGGCAGCGATGGGTTGCTGCGAAAACAGACGCTGGAACATCTGCCCATAACCCTGATATTGATCGACCAGTTCCGGACGCAGGATGTCGGTTTCCAGAATGCAGATGCGTAACGACATAAAAATACCTGACACATGATGGGAATAATGCACACCCCAGAGCCTGCCTTGAAACACGGTGGCAAGGCAAGCCCCGGAACGCGTCATCGGTCCCCTAGAACAGCGCATCTTTGGCGGCTTTCTCCAGCAGCAGCGCAGGTGGTGTGAAGCGCTCGCCGTACTGCTCGGCCAGGTATTGAGCGCGAGCGACAAAGTCTTTCACGCCGTATTGATTGATGAACTGCAGCGCACCGCCGGTCCAGGCCGCGAAGCCGATGCCGAAGATCGAGCCAACGTTGGCATCCGCCGTCGAGGTCAACACGCCCTCTTCCATACAGCGCACAGTTTCGATGGCTTGGACGAACAGCAATCGATCACGTATGTCCTGCGGCGAAATCTGCCCATCGGCCTTCTCGAAGCGGCTTTTCAGCTCCGGCCACAAATGTTTCTGGCCTCCAGCCGGGTAGTCGTAGAAGCCACCTCCAGCGGCCTTGCCCGGACGCTTGTATTCTTTGAGCAGCAAGTCAATCACGGCGAACGCCGGGTGCTCAATCAGCCGTTTCCCTTCCGCTTGCAGGTCTTTGGCGGTTTGTTCGCGGATATGGCTCATGAGGCTGAGGGAAACTTCGTCGGAAATCGCCAGAGGTCCGACAGGCATGCCGGCCTTGCGCGCTTCGGTCTCGATCATCGGCGCACTTACGCCTTCGCCAAGCATGGCGATGCCTTCGTTGGTGAAGGTGCCGAACACCCGCGAGGTGAAGAAGCCGCGACTGTCGTTGACCACGATCGGGTTTTTCTTGATTTGCAGGACGAAATCGAAACCGCGAGCCAGGGTTTTATCGCTGGTATAGGCACCTTTGATGATTTCCACCAGCGGCATTTTCTCCACGGGACTGAAGAAATGCAGGCCGATGAATTTCGTCTGGTCTGGCACGGCGGTGGCCAGGCTGCTGATCGGCAAGGTCGAGGTATTGGAGGCGATGACCGCATCCGGTCCGACGACGGTTTGCGCCGCTGATGAGACCTTGGCTTTGAGCTCACGATCTTCAAACACTGCTTCAATGATCAGGTCGCAACCGGCCAGATACACATCGTTGTCGGTGACATGGATTCGCGCCAGAATCGCCTCGCGCTGCTCCCGGGTTAACTGACCCCGCGCAACCTTCTTGTCCAGCAATGCCGCCGAATGCGCCTTACCCTTCTCAGCTGCGGTGAGGTTGATGTCTTTGAGCACCACGTCGATGCCGGCCGATGCGCTGACGAATGCAATGCCCGCGCCCATCATCCCGGCGCCGAGCACACCGACTTTTTTCGTCACGTAAGGCGCTATGCCTTGGGGCCGCGAGCCGCCGGCATTGATTTCATTGAGCTGAAACCAGAACGTGCCAATGAGGTTTTTCGACACCTGGCCGGTAGTCAGCTCGGTGAAGTAGCGGGTTTCGATCAGGTGCGCGGTGTCGAAATCCACTTGGGCGCCCTCCACCGCAGCACAGAGAATTTTCTCCGGCGCGGGCAGGCAGCCCTGGGTTTTGCTGCGCAGAATCGATGGCGTGATGGCCAGCATCGGTGCGAGCTTCGGATCCGACGGCGTGCCGCCAGGAATCTGATAACCCTTCACGTCCCAGCGCTGCACAGCGACCGGATGAGCGACAATCCACGCCCGCGCCTTGGCCATCAGTTCATCGCGATCGGCGGCCAACTCGTCGATCAACCGCGCCTGCAACGCCTGTTGCGGCCGGATTTTCTTGCCTTCAAGCAAATACGGCAGAGCTTTTTCGATGCCCAGCATGCGGACCATGCGCACTACCCCGCCGCCGCCCGGCAGCAGGCCAAGAGTGACTTCCGGCAGGCCGAGCAGCACCGATGGGTTGTCCAGCGCGATGCGATGGTGGCACGCCAGGCAGATTTCCCAACCACCACCAAGCGCCGCGCCGTTAATGGCGGCGACCACTGGTTTGCCAAGGGTTTCCAGAGTGCGCAGTTGACCCTTGAGGATCAGCACCATGTCGTAAAAGGCTTTGGCTTCGGGTTTGCCGACCTTGATCAGTTCATTGAGGTCGCCACCGGCGAAGAAGGTCTTCTTGGCCGAGGTGATGATGACGCCGGCAATGGCGTCCTTTTCAGCGACCAATCGGGCGACGCAGGTGGCCATGGCGTCGCGGTAGACCGCGTTCATGGTGTTGGCACTCTGGCCCGGCATGTCGATGGTCAGGACAACGATTTGATCCTGGCCCTTTTCGTAACGGATGGCTTCGTTCATGGCAATTTTCCTTGAGTCGGATTTTCAGGCTCAGAGGCGTTCGATGATGGTGGCAATGCCCATGCCGCCGCCGACACACAAGGTCGCCAGGCCATAGCGCAAGCGCCGGGCTTCCAGTTCATCGAGCAGCGTGCCGAGAATCGCGCAGCCGGTGGCGCCGAGCGGGTGGCCCATGGCGATGGAGCCGCCGTTGACGTTGACCTTGTCCGGGTCGACGGCCATGTCTTTGATGAACTTGAGCACCACCGAGGCGAACGCTTCGTTGACTTCGAACAGGTCGATGTCTTCAACCCGCAGCCCGGCCTTGGCCAGTGCCTTGCGCGTGGCCGGCGCGGGGCCGGTGAGCATGATGGTCGGATCGGTACTGGTGACTGCCGTGGCGACGATTCGCGCTCGTGGCTGCAAGCCCAGCGCCCGGCCCTTCGCTTCGGAGCCGATCAGCATCAACGCCGCGCCATCGACGATCCCGGAACTGTTGCCCGGCGTGTGCACGTGGTTGATCCGCTCGACCTGGCTGTAAACCCGCAACGCCGTGGCGTCGAAGCCCATTTGCCCGATCATGTCGAAGCTCGGCTTGAGTTTGCCCAAACCTTCCATCGTCGAATCGGCCCGAATGAACTCATCGTGATCGAGCAGAATGATGCCGTTCTGGTCCTGCACCGGCACCAGCGACTTTTTGAATGAACCATTCGCCCGCGCCCGCGCCGCCTTCTGCTGGGAGTGCAACGCGAAGGCATCGACGTCCTGACGGCTGAAACCTTCGATTGTGGCGATCAGGTCCGCACCCACGCCCTGAGGCGTGAAGTGGTTGTGCAAATTGGTTTCCGGGTCCAGCGCCCAGGCGCCGCCATCGCTGCCCATGGCCACGCGGGACATCGACTCGACGCCACCGACCACCACCAGGTCTTCGAAGCCGGAACGCACTTTCATCGCGCCGAGGTTCACCGCCTCCAGACCCGACGCGCAGAAGCGATTGAGCTGCATACCGGCCACGCTGACGTCCCAATCGGCCACCTGCGTGGCGGTCTTGGCGATGTCGGAACCCTGATCGCCGATGGGCGTCACGCAGCCGAGCACCACGTCATCGACCTGACTGGTGTCCAGGGACGTGCGCTGCTGCAGCGCCGTCAACAATCCGGCCACCAGATTCACTGGCTTGACGCTGTGCAAGGCGCCATTGGCCTTGCCTTTACCACGGGGCGTGCGTAATGCGTCGAATATCAAAGCCTGGGTCATGACGTCCTCGAACCTGATGGTGAATGAAGATCAAAAGATCAAAAGATCGCAGCCTTCGGCAGCTCCTACAGGGGACCATGTGATCCTGATCTTTATGCACTCACCTTATGCCCAGCAGCCGTGGATTCAATGACCACAGTGCTCATTGACGTTGACCCTCACGCTCAGACGAACGGTAGTCTGCTACCGGATAAACCGATTCCTGTCACCGAGCTGTCTAGCAAACGGGCGCCCAAGAAGCTGGCCATAAGCCTCATGTCTTTTTAGCAGCGAAGAGTGCTAATTCCATACGAAATGGATCTAAGTCAAGCCTGACGCGGGCCCTAAGGTAAACCTGTACGAAGTTGTCGTCGGGTTTTGCCGAGGCACTCGTCGCCCTACAGGAAGTGCAACGCTCTGCCGTCATGGATATGCAGGCAGGCACCAGGAAATAACAAAAAAGGCGGTCAAGCCATGTTCAAACATTCGAAAGTTCGTCAAGCCGGGCTCATTCTATTCGCCACTACGCTGTTGTTGATTTTGCCGAACCTGACCAAGGTGATTGGCTGATCGAGCATCAGGGTTTTCATTTCGTCTGATAAAAATGTGATTGGCTCGCTATTCGAGCCGGCGTGGCTGTGCCAACCTTTGCGGCACTTCCACGACATGAACGGCGATCACTTGAAAGCGCTCATTGTGTTTGGGGCCTTGCTGCTCAGCATGCCTCTGTCTGCCGCACAGCTGAATCTTGAGCTGGGGGCGAGTTCTCGCACCTGGCAGACCGAGCAATTGCTCAAGCACCCTCAGGTTCAGACCATCACGATCACCAACGACGTTTCCTACAAACGGGACATGAGCTATCGCGCCGTGCCGTTGGCGGCGCTGTTGACGGGTATCAAGTCTGACGATCATTTGCAAGCCGTTGCCCTGGACGGTTTTGCCGCCGAACTGGCTGCTGCGCCATTGCTCAATACCCAAGGCGCGCGGGCCTGGCTGGCGATTGAAGAGCCGGCCAAGTCTTGGCCACCGTTGTCAGAGGGCAAGCACAGTGCAGGGCCGTTTTACCTGGTCTGGACCGATCCGCAGCTGGGCAATATCAGCCCCGAGCAATGGCCATTCCAAGTCGCCAGCATCAAGCGCATGGCCCCAGTGGCTGAGCGCTTTCCTGCCCTGCTGCCCGATCCTGCGCTGAAGGCGGACGATCCGGTGAACAAGGGCTTTGCGCTGTTTCAGAAGAACTGCCTGGCGTGCCATCGATTGAATGGCGCAGGCGATGCGCAGTTCGGGCCGGACCTGAATATTCCGTTCAACCCGACCGAGTACTTCGGCGCGGATTTCCTCAAGCGCTACATTCGTGATCCGCAGAGCTTGCGTCAGTGGCCACAGGCGAAGATGCCGGCGTTCGCGACGACGGTGTTGCCGGAGGGGGATCTGGAGTTGTTGGTGGGGTATTTGAAGCACATGGCGGGGCGCAAGGTTTCTTCGGCCAAGTAAATAACTCACCTGTGGCGAGGGAGCTTGCTCCCGCTCGGCTGCGCAGCAGTCGCAAACCCGGCGAATGCGATTTGCCTGACGGATCGCGTCGCCTGATTTGAGGGCCGCTTAGCGCCCCAGCGGGAGCAAGCTCCCTCGCCACAGAAGCCCTAACCACAATGAATCGCTGCTACTGCTGTTGCACCGAAATCACCGGCGCAGGCGTCGGTGACACAAACACCTTCGCATGCATCTGCTCGCACCCGCCTCCACGGCGCATGCCCCGCACCGGGCAGGCGTCGAGATAATCCAGGCCCACCGCCAGTTTCAGGTGACGCTCCGGGCGGGCCAGTTCGTTGGTTACGTCGAAGCTGTACCAGGCGTCATCCAGCCAGGCTTCAGCCCAGGCGTGACTGGCCAGGTGTTCACAGTTCTCGCTGTACAAATACCCCGACACATAACGCGAGGGAATGCCCAGGCTGCGGGCGCAGGCGAGAAACGCATGGGTGTGGTCCTGGCAGACACCGGAACGCCCGGCAAAAGCCTGGGCGGCGCTGGTGTCTACTTCCGTGGAACCCGGCGTGTAGGTCATGTGCTGGTTCAGGCCATGCATCAAATCGATCAGCGCCGTACGATCCCGGCGTTGTTTGCAGGCCTTCTCGGCAAACGCGCGCAATGCTTCGTCGGCTTCGGTCAGGCGCGTAAAGCGCAGGAACGGCAGCGCCGACTGGCTTTCGTGTTCGGCTTCGCGCAGTTCGTCGATGTCCACCTGCCCTCGGGCGCCGATAATGATTGCCTCGTGGGGTTCGTCCAGGGTCAGCACATGCAGAATGTTGCCGAATGGATCGAGTTGCGCGCGCACCGGACGTGGCAGGTCGAGCTGCCAGCTGAGCACGTGTTGGCGCTCGCTGTCGTGTGGGGTCAGTCGCAGGTACTGGATGCTCGCCCGCACCTGATCTTCGTAGTGATAGGTGGTCTCGTGGCTAATGGAAAGTCTCATGCAGCCTCCAGGTAGGAACTGTGTATGGCATTGCCCAACTGGCGCACCAGCGGGATGAACTCGGTCAGCCAGGCGTGCAGGCCTTCGTCGAGGATTTCGTTGATACCGGTGTAGCGCAGGCGTGCGTCCATTTCCGCGGCCAGACGTTGCGCGGGACGGCCGTTGGCCCCCGGCAATTGGGCGAGGATCTGGTCGATTTCTTCGGTGCAGGCTCGCAGGGATCGCGGCACGTCGGCGCGCAGCAATAACAATTCGGCCACATGCCGGGCGCCGGGAGCGTCGCGATAGATCTCGGTATAGGCCTCGAACGACGACAAGGCCCGCAGCAAGGCGCTCCACTGGTAATAGGCGTGGGCCGTGCCGTCGCTGACCGCTTCGGCCTGATCGCCGGCCATTTCGTAACGGGCGTCGAGCAGGCGCAACGTGTTGTCAGCCCTTTCGATAAAGGTGCCCAGACGAATGAAGCGGAACGCGTCGTTACGCATGATGGTGCCGTAGGACGCGCCGCGGAACAGGTGGGAACGTTCCTTGATCCACTCACAGAAACGGCTCATGCCGTAGCGGCTCAAGCCCTGCTCGGCGATCCCGCGAATCTCCAGCCAGGTGGCGTTGATGTTTTCCCACATGTCGGCGGTGATTCGCCCACGCACCGCATGGGCGCTGGCTCGCGCGGCACCGAGGCAGCTGTAGATGCTCGCCGGATTGGCCGCATCCAGGGCGAAAAAATGCAGCAGCCGTTCGGCGTGCAAATCGCCGTGGCGCTCCAGATAATCGTCCAGAGTGCCGGTGATCAGCAACGGCATGGCGAGTTCGTGCAAGCCATCGCCACGCCCATCCTGAGGCATCAACGACAGCGAATAACTGATGTCGAGCATCCGTGCGAGGTTTTCGGCCCGCTCCAGGTAACGCGACATCCAATACAGATCCGAGGCAGTTCTACTTAACATGGCAGGCTTCCTTCAATCCTCGACCACCCAGGTGTCCTTGGTTCCGCCGCCCTGGGAGGAATTCACCACCAGGGAGCCTTCGCGCAAGGCGACACGGGTCAAACCACCGGGCACAACCCGGGTTTCGCGGCCAGACAATACAAACGGACGCAGGTCGATATGGCGTGGAGCGATGCCGTTTTCGACAAAGGTCGGACAGGTCGATAAAGACAACGTCGGTTGGGCGATGTACGCGTGGGGCTTGGCTTTGATCCGCTCACGGAAAGATTCGATTTCCGCCGCCGTCGCCGCCGGCCCCACCAGCATTCCGTAACCACCGGAGCCCTGGGTTTCCTTGACCACCAGTTCTGGAAGATTGGCCAGCACGTGGGACAGCTCAGAGGGATTACGACACTGCCACGTCGGCACATTCTTCAGGATCGGCTCTTCATCCAAGTAGAAACGGATCATGTCCGTGACGAAGGGATACACAGACTTGTCGTCCGCGACCCCGGTGCCGATGGCATTTGCCAGCACCACGTTGCCGGAACGGTAGGACGACAGCAGCCCTGGAACGCCGAGCATCGAGTCCGGGTTGAACGCCAACGGATCGAGGAAGGCATCGTCGAGGCGACGATAGATCACGTCGACAGCTTTCGGCCCGTCCGTGGTGCGCATGAACACCTTGTCATCACGCACGAACAGGTCCGCACCTTCCACCAGTTCGACACCCATTTCCCGGGCCAGAAATGCATGCTCGAAAAACGCGCTGTTGAAGCGCCCCGGCGTCAGTACCACCACGCTCGGGTTGTCGATCGGGCTGGAGCTTTTCAAGGTGTCGAGTAACAGGTTCGGATAGTGGTCGATCGGCGCGATGCGCTGGGCGGCGAACAATTCTGGGAACAACCGCATCATCATCTTGCGGTCTTCGAGCATGTAGCTCACGCCGCTGGGGGTACGAAGATTGTCCTCGAGCACGTAGTACGTGCCGTCGCCATCGCGTACCAGGTCGACGCCGGAAATGTGCGAATAGATATCGCGGTGCAGATCCAGCCCTTGCATCGCCAACTGGTATTGCTCGTTGGCCAGCACTTGCTCGGCCGGGATGATGCCGGCCTTGATGATGCGCTGCTCGTGATAGAGGTCGGCAAGGAACATGTTCAATGCCTTGACCCGCTGAATGCAGCCGCGCTCGACGACCCGCCATTCACTGGCGGGGATACTGCGGGGAATGGTATCGAAGGGAATCAGGCGCTCTGTCCCTTGCTCATCACCATAGAGCGTGAATGTAATCCCGGCACGATGAAATAACAGATCGGCCTCGCGTCGCCGTTGTGCCAAAAGCTCGCCAGGCGTTTCGGCCAGCCAACGGGCAAACTCCCGATAATGCGGGCGGACCTGGCCGCCGGCATCGTACATCTCATCAAAATAGGTGCGGATCATGCCGTACTCCTTGTCACCCGGACATCCAGGCCTTCGCAAGGCCCGTGCCATCGGCATAAACGCTTTGATATCAATCAGTTGGAGAATGGCGCTGCACGCACCGCACCAATCCTGTGCGGTAAATGCCCCAACCTGATTGCCCCCGCTTCATGGCGAAGCAATGCTGTCGCCTATCAGCAGCATAGCCAGAGTTGATTTCACTGCCCGGGAGACAGTGCGGATAATCGGCGCATTCGCTGGAAAACCTGACCGAAACTTCCCTTTAACCGCCTGCTCAGGCGGTTTTTTTTGCGTGTTTGAAACGTTATGAATCAAAAGCACGATCAAGAGATCGCAGCCTCGTTTCACTCGACAGCTCCTACAGGAGAACGCATCCAATGTAGGAGCTGTGTAGGAGCTGTCGAGTGAAACGAGGCTGCGATCTTTTGAACCTTTACAAACCGCACAAACGAAAACGGCCAACCCAAAGGTCAGCCGTTGCTGAGTGTTGTCACTGTTCATAACGTTATGCGAGTAGCCCTCGTACCTCCTGCTTGACACCCCATCCTTCAATGATACCGCCCAGAGGCTCGACCACCGCCTCGAAGTCCTGCTCAAAGTCGCCGATCCCGTCATAGGTGGCGTACATCACTTTGCTCAGTTCCAGATGCCACGCGCCGTCATCGCGCACGCTGATCTGGGCATTCAAGGATTCACCACAAAAATGACCTGCCGCCCTGCGTGCCCGCTCCTCATCCGGGAAAATGGCGTAGAACTCGATGGGATGGAATCGTGAAAAGTCGAAACCGCCTTCTTTCATGCGGCGCAGCACGCTGCTGCTGATGTCTTCTTGATAGGCTGTGCTCATGAAACGTCCCCCTCAGACTGATGGATAGACTTTCCGTATTCCCTGCACTTTCAACCGATTGGCGAGAGCGATACGGCAACACAGGTTGCCGACGGGAAACAAGCATGTAGCTGACAAGACCAGACCATAGCGAGTCATTCGCTGATCTCGCTTGCAGAGTAGCCCCAAGACAGAGCTGCTGCCAAGGTCTGGAGGTGAATGTGACAAGAGATGTATCAGATCGGGGTAATACTGATGATTTCAATGCTGTTCTGGGATTTCAGACTTTTGACGGTCGGATCATCGGTACGACCCTCCAGATCATTGAGATCCAGTTCGGCGGCGACCGGCAGGCACCGGGCGCGAATGAGTTTGGCGGCCTGCTCGCTATTCGGGCATTCCTCGCACTCGAAGAGTTCGTCCACTGTTTCACCGTGATCATCCACGAAAGTGATTTTCCACTTTTGCATCGGTGCCTCCTCGATAAAACCCATGGATGGGCTTACTTCTATCTGGACTTTACCCCTGACTGATCGTTCAACGGATTACCGCGTGTCGGCATGAAAAAACACAGAACCTGTGGGAGCGGGCTTGCTCGCGAAAGCGGTTTGTCTGTTACATCGATGCTGAATGTGCCGACGTCTTCGCGAGCAAGCCCGCTCCCACAAGGGAAATGCGTTGCTTGAGGATGCAGTCAGATCCGCACGTTACCTCGTGGCCCGGCGATGGCCCAGATGATCAGGCCCAAGACCGGCAGCAGCAGGATCAATAACACCCAGAGGATTTTCATCCCGGTCTCGGCGCCACTTTTAAGCACGTTGATGATGGCCCAGATATCCAGGGCAAGAATAATCAGGCCAACCAGGCTGTTGAACGTGGAACCCATGGTGACGCTCCCTAAGAGTGATATGCCCTCTTAGGATAGTCGGGCCTTGCGAGGGTTCCGTTTTATTACCGTTCTGGACAGCTTCAGACGTGGATCGCCACTTTCAAGGCTTCCAGGGATGGCGCGGCGGCGATGCCGACTTCGGCGCACAGTTCGAGAACCCGTGGCACGTCGTTTCCATAGACCAGCACCACTTGCAGCTCATCGTCGAGCAACTGGCTGAAGTTCATCAGCGTGTAACCGCCGTTTTCCTTGTTCATGCTGCTCATCTGCACCTGAATGCGGTTGAGCGCCGTCAGGGCTTCGGTCTTGGCCAATTGCTTGGGTTTGATGTTGAAATCGACGCCGGGGCCGAACGAAGCGACAATTTGCGCAAACAGGTCCATGTAGGTGTCGGCCTGGAACAGCACGGTTTCCGGCAAGCTGCCGACGACGACCCATTCGCCCAACGGGATCGGGAAGGTGTCGTCGTAGTTGATGTCCGGATTGGCCGTCAGAAAAGCCTCTGGATCGGCGTAGGCCTGAGCCGCTTCGTCAGCGACTTTCAGGATTTCGTCCTCGCTCATGCACCCGGAGCTGATTTTGCTGATGAGTTCGACGAGTGCGGCTTTCATGAGTGGATCCTGTAGCGAGGGAGATTTGAGGGCGCGAAGGATAGCGCATTCGGAAATGGATTGCGGGACCTGGCATGACCTGTGGCGAGGGGGCTTGCCCCCGTTGGGTTGCGAAGCGACCCCCATTGGTATTCAGTCAAACCGAGTTCTCTGGTTTTACGACTGCTTCGCAGCCGAACGGGAGCAAGCTCCCTCGCCACAAAAGCCCCACAGCCACGAAGGTCAGGCCAGCAATTTCTGCAATTGTGCGGTGGTATCTACCGCGCCCATGGTTTTGGCCGCGTCCAGCGCGGATACGCCGTTGGCATCCTTGGCCTTCGGATCGGCGCCTTTGCTGATCAGGTAGTCGACGATTTCGACGCGGTTGAACATGGCCGCCATCATCAACGCAGTGCGACCATCGAAGGACGAACCTTCCACTTGTGCGCCACCCTCCACCAACGCCTTGACCACCGCCAGATCCCCCTTGAATGCCGCGCCGGCAATCGGGCTCTGGCCGTTGTCGTTGCGGATTTCAGGATCAGCCTTGTGCTCAAGCAGTACTTTTACCGTGTCGACATGGCCGTGATACGCGGCGAGCATCAGCAAGGTGTCGCCCTTGTGGTTACGCAGGTTCGGCGGCAAGCCCTTGGTCAGCAGCGCAGCCATCATGGCTGCATCGCCTTCGCGCGCTTTGTTGAACACCTGTTCGGCAAATTCAGCAGCCTCTTCGGGCGTCATCTGGCGGCTTTTGTCTGACATTGGGGACTCCACATTCGGTCAATCGGAAAGCCCATAGTTTCCCGAGCGCTCAAGAACCTGTCACTTCTTTTTTCTCATGGCTGGTCAGCCACATTTAGTAAGCGCCGCATTCAATAGCGGTATTTGCCGCCCTGGATCTCCGCCAGCACCTGCTCGGTAACTTGCACGTAAGTCTGAGTGCCCGGCAACCAGGCATAAATCGGGTCATCGCCGGTTTTGTTCGGGTCGAAGGCTTCATCCTTGAGTCGGGTCTTCTGATATTTGAAGGTCCCGGTGGTTTCCATTTTCACTTTCACCCGTAGGAAAAGCGGCACCGCATAGGCAGGCATTTGCTGCCTGGCGAAAGCCAGCAACTCGCTGAAGTCCAGGGTCGCCAGGGATTCGGCCGGGGTGATTGCCGCCATCCCCGCGCGCCCGTTGGTGTTGTGGATTTCCACGCCATAGGCCACGGCTTCGGCAATGTGAGGGTGTTGCAGGAGGATGTTTTCGACCTCGGTGGTCGAGACGTTTTCACCCTTCCAGCGGTAGGTGTCGCCCAAACGATCGACAAACTGCGCGTGGCCAAAACCGATGTTGCGCAGCAGATCACCGGTATTGAAGTAACGATCGCCCTTCTTGAACACGTCGTGGAGCACGACTTTTGCGGTCTTCTGCGGATCGGTGTAGCCGTCCAGCGGCGCCTTGTCGTCGATCCTCGCCAGCAGCAAACCCTCCTCGCCCTTGGCCACTTTGCGCATGAAACCCTGGGTATCTCGCGTGGGTGCGCCGCTGTCGTGGTCGTACGCCACCAGCTCCCAGGACATCAGGGAAAAACCGATGGTGTTGTCGAAGTTGAGGATGTTGGTGAAGCCGATATTGCCGTCGCTGGCGGCGTACAGCTCGCAAATATGGTCAACGGCAAAACGCGTCTTGAACTCGCTCCACGCACCGGGGCGTAAGCCATTGCCGATCATCTTCGTCACGCTGTGGCGACTGTCGTCGACGCTGCGCGGTTGATCCACCAGATAGCGGCACAATTCACCGACGTAACCGAGGGTGGTCGCCCGGTATTTGCGCACGTCACTCCAGAACTGGCTGGCGCTGAACTTGCGACGGATCGCAAACCCCGACGCCCCGCTGATCGCCGAGCCCCAGCACACGCAGAGCCCGGTGGCGTGGTACAGCGGCAAGGTGCAATAGACGACGTCCTGCGGCTGCATGTCCAGGGCAATCAGCCCGAAGCTGGCGGAGCTGCGCATCCAGCGGCCGTGTTTGAACACCCCGGCCTTGGGCAACCCGGTGGTGCCTGAGGTGTAAATGTAGAAACAAGGATCGTCGAGAAAAACCTGCTGGCTGCTGACGGGATTATCGCTCCACGCTTGGGCGCTCGCCGTCATCAGGTTGATGAAGCCATCGGGCGAATTGCCCGGATCGCGATAAGTGTCTTGATCGGCGACAAACCAGGTACGCGCCGCGTCGATCGACACCCGTTCGCGGACCGCGTTGAAGGCCGCAACCAGCTCTTCTCCGACCACGATCGCCACCGGCACCACCAGGTTCAGGCTATGGGCCAGGGGCTCGCGAGTCTGGGAGGTATTGAGCAAAGCGCTGATCGCACCGACTTTGGCCACCGCCAATATCGTCACCAACAGTTCCGGACGGTTCTCGATAAAGATCGCCACCACATCGCCCTTGCCGATGCCTTCGGCTATCAAGTGATGGGCAATGCGATTGGCCCACTGATTGACCTGGGCATAAGTGAGTGTCACCTCACCCTGCAGCAAGGCCGGGCCCTCGGGGTTGCGCAACGTTGCCTGCTCGAAGCTCCAGCCGAGGCCACACGGTTGGGTCGGGTCCTTGACGTTGGCGGCTTTCATGCCCTTCACCACGCGGGGAATGGCTTTGGCAATGGAAGGTAGCTTGCGGAGCATCATGCCCCAGGTAATCGTGTCGTTCAGCGTGCGGCTCATTGATGCTCCCGTTCGATTTTCTTATTGTCGGGTGGCGTTGTTTGAGGCCGAAAATACGTCAGCGGTTCTTGAGCTGTACACGCGGTTTTTGCAATGTTTTGTATCCGCGCCCCGAGCATCCAGACCCGCGATCGAAAAGCGGAACCCTGGCGTCGTGATTGGTTCCATCGAATTGCGGGCCGACCACGCAAAATGCAGGATGCACGATGGCCATTCATGCAGATTGCACGAAAGCATAGAAACACAATTTTTCTAACTTATTGATTTATAGGTATTTTTAAAAAATCAGGTGCTGGCACAATCACTGCAACTACCTCTCCATGTTGCCCTTCAAGCACAAACGGAGCTGATAGACATGAGCCTGATCCAGGAAAAATTTTCGTCGCTATTCTCCAACTTCGAAGTCACCACCCAGCCACGGCCTGACGGCGGCATTCTGCTGACCCTGCGCAGTACGGACGGCAAAGTCTTCAAACGTTCGATTTCCTACCAGCAATTGCATGCCGGCGATCAGCTGTCATGGGTGATCAGCGCGATACGTCGTGACGTCGCCGAACAGGCCAGCGAACTGCCGCAGATCTCCATGCTGCAAAGCCAGCAACGGTTCGCCTTGCCGACTTATCACTCGGTTTAAATCCTGCAGTTGTATAAATAAACACGCTACAAACAAACAGGCCGTGAAAGCTTCCGCTTCACGGCCTGAATTATTTCTGGCTTTGCACCACCCTGTAGGGCAGAAGGCCGGAGCAACGATTGGCCTCTACTCAGTCCTCGAGACGCGGGAAGCGGCTGGCGATGTCATCGCCGGTGAAATCAGCCGCCCTGCCTTCGGGGTTGTTGGACAGACGGATGGCGACCAAATGCGGGTGCTCGCCCATGTCGAACCAATGCGGAGTACCTGCAGGCACCAAAATCAGGTCATTTTTCTCGCAGAGCACGGCGTAGACATAATCGCCGATGTGCAGGGAGAACAAACCACGGCCAGCGACGAAAAATCGTACTTCGTCTTCAGCGCAGCGGTGTTCATCGAGGAACCTGGCGCGCAGTTCGGCTTTTTGCGGGTGATCGCTGTCCAAACTGACGACGTCGACGGTGAGGTAACCGCGCTCGGTCATCAATTTGTCGATGTGTTCCTGATACGCAGCGATCACTTCTTCCTGGCTGGCGCCGGGCTGGATTTTCGCCGCGGCTTGCCAACGGTCGAAGCGCACGCCCTGTTCGGCCAGGGTCGAGGCGATGTCCTCGAGGTGGGTCAGAACTTTGTTCGGTAGTTCCGGGCTAGAAACGTGATAAACGGACAGGCTGCTCATTCTGGGCAACTCCTTAACGGTTCATGCTTTATGGTTCGAGAGTGAGCGCGTCTTCAACTCGCACTCGCAGGTCAGGCTCATGGCCGGTCCTCTTGCATACGTGTGGCAATGATAACGGCAGCGGCGAAGGCTGCGAGACTGGCGATACTAAAGGTCAATGTGGCACCGAGTGCATTCCAGCTGTAACCGGAATACAACGCGCCCAATGCGCCGCCGGTGCCGGCCAGCGCGGCATACAACGCCTGGCCCTGGCCTTGCTGACGCGCGCCGAAGCTGCGTTGCACGAATTGGATGGCAGCCGCATGAAAGCTGCCGAAGGTGGCAGCGTGCAACACTTGGGCGAACAGCAACACCCAGAGGAATTCAGCAAACGAACCGAGCAACAACCAACGCAACGCCGCCAGCAGGAAACTCGCCAACAGCACCCGGCGCACCGAGAAGCGCGCAAGGATCTTGCTCATGGCCAAAAACATCAAGACTTCGGCAACCACGCCGACTGCCCAGAGCATGCCGATCAGCCCACGACTGTAACCAAGTTGCTCAAGGTGCAGGGTCACAAAGGTGTAATACGGCCCGTGACTCATTTGCATCAGCGCCACGCAACCATAGAATGCCAACACCCCGGGGTTGCGCAATTGCTGGAGGAATCCCTCTCCCGCCAACCGCTCACTCTGAATCGGTTGCGCGTTGGGTACCCATAAACTGCTGACCACGATTCCGGCCATGATCAGCACCAGTGCCAGCGGATAGATGTCCAGGCTGAGCCATTCGAACATGCGACCGAGGGCGACCACGGTGATGATGAAACCGATGGAACCCCACAGGCGAATCTGACTGTAGCGAGACGTCTGGCCGTTCAAATGCGCCAGGGTGATGACTTCGAACTGCGGCAACACCGCATGCCAGAAGAACGCATGCAAGGCCATGACCATCGCCAGCCACGCGTAGCTTTTGCTGACGAAAATCAGCGAAAAGGTCAGCAATGTACAGACCGCGCCGAATCGCACGATGGCCAACCGTCGCCCGGTGTAGTCACCGAGCCAGCCCCAGATGTTTGGCGCCACGCAACGCATCAGCATCGGGATCGCCACCAGTTCGCCAATGCGCGCACTGGAAAAGCCCAGGTGATCGAAGTACAGCGCCAAAAATGGCGCTGTAGAACCGAGCAAGGCGAAATAGAACAGATAGAAACTGGAAAGCCGCCAGTATGGAAGCGCTGTCACGTCGTCAGGCCCCGGCGGCTATGAGACTCTGTACGAAAACCGCCTGCGCGGCGAGTTTTCGTACAGACCCTGCGTCAGCCATTAAAGCTGACCCAGCACCGGAGTGCTCACCCGCACATCGATGTTCTGCCCGCGGTGACGCAGCAGATGATCCATCAATACGATGGCCATCATCGCTTCGGCGATTGGCGTGGCGCGGATACCGACACACGGGTCGTGACGGCCCTTGGTGACAACCTCAACCGGGTTGCCATGGATGTCTATGGAACGGCCGGGCGTGGTGATGCTCGAGGTGGGCTTGAGCGCCAGGTGCGCCACGATCGGCTGACCGGACGAGATGCCACCGAGAATGCCGCCAGCATTGTTGCTGAGGAAACCTTCCGGGGTCATTTCATCACGGTGTTCGGTGCCGCGCTGGGCGATGCTGGCAAAACCGGCGCCGATCTCAACGCCTTTGACCGCGTTGATGCTCATCAGCGCGTGGGCCAGTTCGGCGTCGAGGCGGTCGAAGATCGGCTCGCCGAGGCCCGGCATCACGCCTTCGGCAACCACAGTGATTTTCGCGCCGACCGAATCCTGGTCGCGACGCAACTGATCCATATAGGCTTCCAGCTCCGGCACTTTGTCCGGATCAGGGCTGAAGAACGCGTTTTCTTCCACCGAATCCCAGGTCTTGAACGGGATTTCGATCGGGCCGAGCTGGCTCATGTAACCACGAATGACGATGCCCTGAGTGGCCAGGTATTTTTTCGCAATCGCCCCCGCCGCCACGCGCATGGCGGTTTCACGGGCCGAACTGCGACCGCCGCCGCGGTAATCGCGCTCGCCGTATTTGTGGTGGTAGGTGTAGTCGGCGTGGGCCGGGCGGAACAGATCCTTGATCGCCGAATAGTCCTTGGACTTCTGGTCGGTGTTGCGGATCAACAGGCCAATGGCGCAACCGGTGGTGCGGCCTTCGAACACGCCGCTGAGGATTTCGACTTCGTCGGCTTCCTGGCGCTGGGTGGTGTGGCGACTGGTGCCGGGCTTGCGGCGGTCCAGGTCGCGCTGCAGGTCCTCAAGGGAAATCTCCAGGCCCGGCGGGCAGCCATCGACAATGGCGACCAACGCCGGGCCATGGCTTTCGCCCGCGGTGGTGACAGTGAACAGCTTGCCGTAGGTATTGCCGGACATGCGGGACGCTCCGTGAAATCGAAACCAAAATACGTAATGCGCGCCAGTATACGCAGGCTACCCGACTAGTTCATCCTCGAACCTTACGGGTGCCCGCGAGTCCAACCGGCACCTTGTTAATGATGGCGTGATGATGCTGCGAGTTCTAGCCTTGAGCCTTACCTTGTTTACCGGCCTGCTCCCCTATGTGGCCCAGGCCACAGTCCTGCAACGTCCCATCACATTGGACACGGGCAGCGGCGAGCTTTTCGGCTCGCTGTTGCTGCCCAAGTCCGACACGCCGGTGCCGGTTGTCCTGATCATTTCCGGCTCCGGTCCTACGGATCGTGACGGAAACAACCCCGACGGCGGACGCAATGACAGCCTCAAACGGCTGGCCTGGGTGCTGGCCAAACACAATATCGCCAGCGTGCGTTACGACAAGCGCGGCGTGGCGGCGAGCCTGGCTGCGACTCCAGACGAACGTAATCTGTCGGTGGAGGCCTATGTGGCCGACGCCGAAGCCTGGGGCCACAAGCTCAAAACCGACCCACGCTTTGGCAAACTGATTTTGCTCGGCCACAGCGAAGGTGCATTGATCGCCAGCCTTACGGCGCCAAACGTTGACGCCGCGGCGGTGATTTCCCTGTCCGGCAGCGCCCGGCCGATCGATCAGGTACTGCGACAGCAGTTGAGCAATCGCCTGCCGCCACCGTTGATGCTGCGCAGCAATGAATTGCTCGACAGCCTCAAGGCCGGCCGCACCGACGACAACGTGCCCCCGCAATTGCAGGTGATTTTCCGTCCCAGCGTGCAGCCGTATCTGATTTCGCTGTTCCGCCAAGACCCGGCAGCGGCCTTCGCCAACCTGAAAATGCCGGCGCTGATCATCCAGGGCAGCAACGACATTCAGGTCGGCGTGGGTGACGCCAGAGCACTCAAGGCCGCCAAACCGGACGCCGAACTGGCGCTGATCGAAGGCATGAACCACGTGATGCGCATCGTGCCCAACGACGTAAAGCGGCAATTGGCCTCCTATAAAGATCCGCAATTACCACTGGCGGCCGAACTCGGCGCGCGAATCCTCGAGTTTATTGACGGACTTCGCGCCAGTTAACTTTACCCTCCAGTCCTGAAAAAAACGGCCGATAAGCCTTTGTCGCCAGCGCACTGGCTGGCGGCAAGCAGGGCTTGGACAGGATCTCGCCGTTATGACTGATACCCAGATTTCATCCGACACCACCGCTGAAAAAGACGCACCGCCAGCGGTCGAGCTGCCGTGGGCGGACGTCCACGTCGAGCACCACAAAATGCTCCGTCTGGCGCCGCTGCAAACCGACCGCAACACCGGTGGGCGGCCGTTGCGCTTTGTCGAATTCGGTTACGCCGAACGCAACAGCAAGGAACGCAGCCTGCTGCGCATGGCCATCAAGCTGCCAGGTCAGCGGGTGCGCAAAGAACAGAATCATCTGGATGTCTGGGTTGATCATGCTACCAAACGCGTGCATTTCGGCCCTGAAAGCGGCCTGCAGATCGAGCCGATGAACCGTGGCATCGGGCGTTACATGGCCGCTCAGGGCATTACGTGGGCGAAGAAGAGATGGCCCGCCTACACCGTCGACGGTACTGACCTGAACAACAAGGATGCGCTGAACGAAGACACTCGCCTGCGTCGCGATCACTTTCTGCGGGTGCACGGTTTTGACGTGGTCTACGCCGACGCCCAGCATTTGAAGGGCAGCGTTAAAGAGGTGTCGGTCGGTGATTTGCTCGGCGACTGGAACAGCGAAAAGTTGCAGCAGGTGGAAATCCTCGAAGCCGCGCAGATGCTCCAGCAAGCCGAGCAGAACCTGGCGGAACAGGAAGTCAAACTGAAGAAGCACGAAGAAAAAGTCAGCAAGTACAAACGCGAAGACGCCGGGCTGCGTTTTACCATTACTTGCCTGGTGGCGTTTGCGGTGTTTCAGGCGGGGTTGTTGATCTGGATTGCTACGCACCGCTGAAGGTTTGAGACCGCGGTGCGGCCATCGCGGGCAAGCCACGCTCCCACAGGTTTTGTGTCATGCCCAAATCATCTGGCACACACAAAGCCTGTGGGAGCGTGGCTTGCCCGCGAAGGCTTTCTAGAGTCAGACGCGGGACGCGAACAACGCCTGGTGATCGCGGCACTGCTCCACCGTCAGCATGAACACCCCATGCCCACCGCGCTCAAATTCCAGCCAGGCGAAGTCGACTTCCGGGTACAGCGCCTCGACGTGAACCTGGCTGTTACCCACCTCGACAATCAGCAAACCTTTCTCGTTAAGATGATCCGCCGCTTCGGCGAGCATGCGGCGCACCAGGTTCAAACCGTCGTCGCCACAGGCCAGGCCCAGCTCCGGTTCGTGCTGATATTCGTCCGGCATGTCGGCGAAATCTTCCGCATCGACGTAGGGCGGGTTCGACACGATCAGGTCGAAACGTTGACCCGGCAAGCCATCGAAACCATCGCCCTGAACAGTGAACACGCGCTCATCGACACCGTGACGCTCGATGTTCTGGTTCGCCACTTCGAGTGCTTCGAACGACAGATCGGCCAGTACCACTTCGGCGTTCTGGAACTCGTAGGCACAGGCGATGCCGATGCAACCGGAACCGGTGCACAGGTCGAGAATGCGCGCAGGTTCGGCGCCCAGCCACGGCTCGAAGCGCTTTTCGATCAGTTCGCCAATTGGCGAACGCGGGATCAGTACGCGTTCGTCGACAATGAACGACATACCGCAGAACCAGGCTTCGCCCAACAGGTAAGCGGTCGGAATGCGCTCTTCGATGCGCCGCTTGAGCAAGCGTTGCAGATTGACCAGTTCGTCCTCTTCCAGATTGCAGTCGAGGTAGCTATCGGCGATTTCCCACGGCAAGTGCAGCGCACCCAACACCAGTTGACGGGCTTCGTCCCAGGCGTTGTCGGTCCCATGGCCGAAAAACAGATCCTCCCCATGGAAGCGGCTGACGGCCCAACGGATATGGTCACGCAGGGTACGAAGTCGGGAAGTGATCACGGGGCAAACTCCAGAAAAAACGACTGACGATTCTAACAGCCAAAAGACGCCACGACGACGCAGGAAAAACACCGGACCAGATGTAGGACTCTTCTATTTTTTCAGCAGGCTATTGAACAGAACGAGTATCTTGACAAGGCTGCGACCCAACAACGGCGGTGCCTACGATGGTAGCGATTCACAGAAGCGCTCAGCCAGAGGACAATGTCGCAAAAGCCCCACCCGAAGGAGCCCCAGAATGTCCGTTCCAAAAACGATGTTTCAACTCAGCGGCCGTGGTTATGCAGCGGCCAATCTGGGTCATGCGACCCTTGTCATCATCGATGCCCAGAAAGAATACCTCAGCGGCCCCTTGGCACTGAGCGGCATGGATGCTGCCGTCGCGAACATCAAGCAACTGGTCGCCGCTGCCCGTGCAGCCGGTCGGCCGATCGTGCACGTGCGCCATCTCGGCACCGTCGGTGGGCTGTTCGACCCGCAAGGCGAGCGTGGTGAATTCATTCCGGGCCTGGAGCCACAGGGCGATGAAACCATCATCGGCAAATTGCTGCCGAGTGCGTTTCATGGCACCGAACTGCTGGAGCGCCTGCAGAATCTCGGCTCGCTGGACCTTATCGTCTGCGGCTTCATGAGCCATTCCAGCGTCAGCACTACCGTGCGCGCCGCGAAGAACCTGGGCTTTCGTTGCACATTGGTTGAAGACGCCTGCGCGACTCGCGACCTGCCGTACAAGGGTGGCGTCCTGAGCGCCGAGCACGTTCAGCACACCGAGATGGCGATCATGGCGGACAACTTCGCCACCCTCGCCCTGACCCGCGAACTGATCTGATCGACCGTCGATGAGCGGTCCATGCCGCCGCTCATCCGCAAAAGCCTGTCATTTGCTGTAAATGCCCTAGCCTCAGGAACATCCCGGTCAACTCCCGGTCGAAGGGCCGATACCCATTGAGGAAGGTCGGAATGAAGTTATCCGATGGTTTTGATGCACGCCGCTTGCGGCCCAAAGGCCAAAGCAACTGGCGTTTTCGCTTCGGCGCAGCGTTCGCTGCCTTGCTGGCGACGTGCGGTGTGTTGCTGGCGATGGCCGGCGCAGCCAGTTTACTGGGCCGGCCCCCGGCGCTTGGCGAGTTGAATGCCAGCCCGCTAGGCTCGGCGATCATTCTGGCCGTGGGCCTGTTCGTGCTATACATCGGCGTGTGGCTGTGGCGCCGCTGCCGTCGCCGCTCGCGCCAGTCGCGAGAGTTGAACATGGCACCGCACCTGATGAAAAAACACGACTAAGCCCAACGCCGGACGTTTTGTCGCGCCCCATTCGCTTCGACTTGGGTAAACTGGCCGCCCTTCGCGGAGGCTGATATGCAAGACGACGATTTTTCCCTGTTCAAAAGCGCGATCCAAGGCGTCAAGCCGATCAAGCACGATCGCGCCGAAACCGGCAAACCCAAGGCCGACCGCGCGCAAATCGCCAAGCTGCGCCAGGCCGCCACTGTGCGCACCGATGCCACCACCGTTGACGGGCTGTCTGATCAGTTCGTCATTGATGTCGGCCCCGAAGATGAGCTGATGTGGGCCCGCGACGGCGTCCAGGAAAGCCAGATGCGCAAGCTCAAGATCGGACAGATTCCGTTCGAAGGCAGCCTCGACCTGCATGGCATGAACGTGGAAAAGGCCCGTGAGACCCTATGGGCCTTTCTGGCCGAAGCGACCAAATTCGAAATCCGCTGCGTACGTGTCACCCACGGCAAAGCGGTGCGCCTGGACGGCAAGCGGCCGATGATCAAGAGCCACGTCAACACGTGGCTGCGCCAGCATTCACAAGTGCTCGGCTTCACCTCGTGCCAACCGAAACACGGTGGCGCCGGAGCGGTTTATGTAATGCTCAAACGCACCATGATGGAAGGTCGCGACGAGTGATGCTGTCGCTTCATGCTTGCAGCGCCGTGTCCGTCACCGTACCCTTGCCCTTTGCGTAAAATCCCACAGGTAGTTTCATGTCCCTGGAACAGAATTACACCGACATGTTCAGAGGTGTTTACTAAGTTATCAGAGGCAATGAAATCAATGACTTAACGCCCAGAGCAACTCAGAATTTCCTGCCAAAACGCAGTCATTGGTACAAAAATTGGTACAGGATTCTCCTCTCACGCAACACAAAAAAAACCTCGCGCCGGTTGTCCCCTGCGGGGCTTTTTTACAACTAGAGCTGATGCTCTGAACGCTAGCTGAAAGGCGGCTATCGGCCGATTCTGTTGAAAAAGTCGGTCCTTCCAGACTGCCGTATACTGACTGCTGAAAAAAGCCTTTTTGCACGCAGCTACGCGAAATCTGAGCCCGGAATCCTCTACTCAAAAAGTAAAGATTTCAATCTCAAGCGTGTACTTTTTTACCATGGAAACCATAACCTACTTTTTTTTAATCGGCCAGAAGCGGTCATTCGATCGTAACGACGCTGCTACGGCCAATAGAGAATAACTCCTTCCCTATCCGTTTACCTTTTCGTTTTTATTCCTCTTTCTCACTTCCAGCTTTCTCACTTCCAGCTTTCTCACTTTCAGCTTTTTTCTTAGTTGGAGTTTTAGATACACGCAACACACGCCCTGTAATCGCAGGGTTAGAGGTTACATTTGCGATATTTGCGATATTTGCGATATTTGCGATATTTGCGATATTAAGACTCTTGGTAATCGTCTCGAGGTCTTGTAGGTATTTAGAAGGCTCTAGCGTGTTTCCTAATGCTAGTCTTGCCTGTGCAGCGAAATCTGTATTGACCAAAACTTTAGAAAAATTGCTATTGCGTTGAATATTCTCCATCCATTTCCCGGAGAATACGCCAGTACTCATCTCCGAAGCTTCCGCTGCCGATCTCATACGAGAAATTTCTTCTTTAAGCTTAAGAACTGCGCTTTGTGACTGAGCGTGCTGCTCCGTCTTCTGCTCCAACTCGGAAATTAGCGCCTCCATAGCCTCTAAGGATTTTCTTTTTTCATCATGAGCAGCTGCTAATTCAGCCTGAGTAGTGGTGGAAGCCTGAGCCAACGCTTGCACAAAACTACCCATTTCATCAGCCTGTCCAGCCAATCGGTTAAATATGGCCAGAAATACATTAACCATCTCGTCGGCGTTGAAATTCGGATAACGTACCCGATGGTCAATTTCACTCCATCCCTCTTCAAATATTGTTCGAACTTGGACCTCGGCAAAAACCTGACGCTTTTGAGGTTGTGCTTTAATAATGTAGTGCACTGATCGATAGCCAGCAGGGTGTTCGCGATGCTCGAACCGATCCGTGGGGAAGACATCTTCGGATATAGTGTCGCCTTTTCTGGTATATACCAGCGGCTGCTCTGTATCAATTAGCTGTTGATTTTCACGTATGGACGCATCAATAGTTAGGGCTTCGTTTTTGAAAAGATGCAAGGCTCTGATGCCGATAAGATCAGTGATGATTGAATAATAATTCTGCGCATCTATCGCAAGATATTTGGCTGACTTTGCTGCGCGTTTTCTAACAATTTTTTCCAGCATATGTTCGGAGTCTTTAATACGCCAGCGAACAGAGTGAACGCCATCATACTGTTGCATTACCCTAGCAAGCATTCCGGCATATTCCCGCAACTGAGCACCATGGCGTTCATAATCTTTACCTATTGCTATCAGCGCTTCCCAATCAATAGCAGATGCCTCCCACGTGTCTCGACTGATACGATTACGATGAAGAAACTCTTCTAGTTGCAAATTGGTGATCATATGGAGTCCTATTTCTGCAGCTACTGGGGCGCTTAAGTTGCTCAGCATGATTGGCCGAAATGCCTTGAAGACTCAATTGTGCCTACTGCATCGTTGGCGTGCAATGTCACATTGATGGCAATGCATAGATGAGGCCTTGAGCTACTGCGACGTTTTTCGAAACGTCTTGCAGGCCAGGGATCGACGTCTGTCTTTGCTGAAAGGCTGAAGGGTCGAAAGCAGCCCCCATGATGGATTGGGCATAGCACTCCTCCAACGCCCCAGCCAGACTGGCTAACCCGACGCAAGCTCTTCGCTTTGTAGCAATTTCTAAGCAAGCCATAATAACTGCCTGACAAGGGCACTGCCGGTACTATGCTTGTACTTTCTCTCGAAAGGAGTCGAAACCATGCCAAGCGAATACTCACTGTCGGATGTACTGGAAAGACTGTACGAAAACCAAGAGGCTCTGCAGGCGGCCATTATGGAGTTAACCCTTCTGGTTGAAGGGCAAGGGGCGCTGGAAGTGGACGGAAATGTCCGTGGAGCACTGTGGACCTTGGATGAAAACGCCGGCCATATCAAACAAGGCTTGGCTCTCGTTAGGAAGCACAACAATGTCAACGAGTGAACGTATAGCAGAGCAACCCCGTGACGGAAACATTGCGGCCATGGGGCAGGAGATCGGCGCGATCTACAGTGCCCTTTGGCAGGAAGTTGTCTTGATCCACCAGAAATGGGGACAGTTCGTGGAACTGTTCGGAACAAGTCCAGAGCGGGTTGATCTTCTGAATAAAGCGGCGCCGGCATTGTTTCGAACGGTCCAAGACAGCCTTTGGGAAAATTTGCTTCTTCATCTTGCTCGCCTGACAGATCCGCCGCGGTCAGTAGGCAAGAGTAATCTCAGCCTTCGACGGCTACAGGAGGCCGTCATCGGGTCACCAGTTGAGACTGACGTGGAAGCATCGACCAGCAAGGCGGTTACTGCGACGGCTTTCGCGCGCGACTGGCGACATCGGAAGCTCGCACACCGGGATCTGGATCTGGCTCTTGGGCAACACATTGTGCCTCTTGCACCCGCTTCACGGGTTGCCGTCAAAGAAGCACTGTCAGCAGTAGCGGATGTACTCAATGTGGTAGCGGATCACTATCACGACTCGACCACTATGTTCGACCTCAGTGGTGCAGACGCTGATGCAGCGTCATTGCTGTATATCCTTCGAGATGGCCTTCGCTACGAGGAAGAACGCAGAACACGGCTAAAGAGCGGAACGTATACGCAAGATGACTTTCACCCCGAAAGAATCTAGCCGCAATGCGCTAAAACCATTCCATGAGCTGATATGGATAGAGATTCGAACCCCTTCTCACAATCCTTCGAACCGCTCCAAGCCAATAAAACTGGCGTTTTTTCGGGCTGCATATGGCGTTATTGAGGTCTGTAGCGGCCCTGATTGTGCCCTAAAATTTGCCCTAAACCTTCTCCGCGTGAAAACGCTGCCCTATGATGAAGTCGTTTTTTGGGCGGCAACACGCTTTGGCTTATCTCCGTAGGCGGACGCTCGTAAGCGGATGACGAACACATCTTTACCCGCTTCCAATTGCTATGGAGGGCTCCTTCTCGCTAAGAGGTGTGAGTAGGTCGTGGGAGCGATGCGATCATTTGATCAAAGGCCGCCACCGCATATCTTCCATCAAAGCTTTGCAAGGTTGGCATTTCTGAAGGAAAACCGAATCGCCTCTGCCGGGGAGCACTTCATCCATAGCAATGGGCAGATCCGCGCTGTCAAACATTAGGTGAGCTGAAGAATCTTGGCATTAGCGCAAAAAATTTGCGCCGAGGCCTGTACATTCATACCATCGGGTCGGGTGCACTGCTGCATGAAGCGCAGGGCAGGTTAATCTCACGCGTTGGTCGGGCCGCCAGCGGAGAATACCAGTGACTGGAAATAAGCCCTCGCCTACTTCTATCCCTCGCCCTCAAGTACTCACAGAAAAAGCACTTGCAGCTTTTGAACGGTTTTCGCACATTGAAGCGGTCAGCGGGATCGCGCTGCTGATTGCGGCTGTTGCAGCTTTGGCGTGGGCGAACAGTTCTTTCGCGGAAAGCTACGAACACCTTTGGCATACGCAGATCACGGTTGGTTATGGTGATGCCAGCGTATCGCGATCCCTTCATTTCCTAGTCAATGACGGCCTTATGACCATCTTCTTTTTGGTCGTCGGTGCTGAGATACGTCAGGAAATCCATGATGGCGCCTTAGCCAGCTTCAAAATGGCTTTCCTCCCAATGGGGGCCGCAGTCGGTGGCGTGGTGGTTCCAGCGTTGATCTACATTGCGATCAACCATGGGACAGCAGCCAGTAGTGGGTGGGCCGTGCCGACGGCAACAGATATCGCATTCGCTGTCGGAGTGCTTGCCTTGCTGGGCAAGTCGATCCCCGGAGGTGTGAGGGTATTGTTGCTGGCCTTGGCGATCATTGATGACATCGTGGCCATTCTGATCATCGCGGTGTTCTACACCACGACTCTGGACTACACGGGAATCGCAATCGCTTCAGTCGGTATTCTCATGCTTCTGATGTTCCAGCGAATGGGACTTAGCAGGATGGCTCTTTATATATTGCCGGGTGCGATCATCTGGTACGGATTGCTGAAGACGGGCGTGCATCCGACACTGGCGGGTGTGCTTCTTGGGCTGATGAGCCCAGTGCGCTCAATGCCTATGGCAGAACGACCGCTGGACAAGATCCAGAGAAATTTCCACGACTTGCTGGATAGGTTCTCTTCCAAGGATCCCGATCAGTCAGTCGCCAAGCCACTGAAAGAGCTCCTTCAAGCTCAAAGGGAGATGCTTTCCCCGGTGCAGCGTATTCAAATGACACTTCATCCATGGGTGGCGTTTTGCATCATGCCGCTGTTCGCGCTGGCCAACGCTGGTGTGAGCTTCGCGGGCGCCGATCTCGACAATGCACTTTCCCAGCATGTATTCATAGCGGTGGTGTTGGCATTGGTTGTCGGCAAGCCGGTAGGGGTGATTTTGGCCTCCTACTTGCTCGTCAAATTGAAATTGTGTGAGCTTCCCACGGGAGTTACCTGGCCTGGCATCGTCCTCGTCGGCCTGCTCGCCGGTATTGGCTTTACCATGTCGATCTTCATTGCATCGCTGGCATTTAACGATAATGCCCTGCTGGCTGCTGCAAAGTTGAGCGTGCTTTGCGCTTCCGCTGCGGCAGCATTGGTGGGCCTTACTTGGGGTGTATTACGGCGCCCACTCAAGCGTCATCAGGCAGAGGGAAAGAGCGAATAAACACGGTTCGAAGTGCATTCATGGGTAATCTGAGGATCCCCTTTCAAAGACTTTTGCATCAGCGCCTAATTTGCCGACTGCACATTGGGAGCAGTGTCATATCTGGCATTCCGCAGCTAGCGCCCGATTTGCTCTTACTCGGCCAGAACCATATACCTTCCGACTAGGCACTCGTGATACTTTTTGAATCAAATTAGCCATAGACAGAGCGCTAATGCAAGCTAATCTAAGGCTGTCAATTGGGAGGCCTCAGTCGTTCACGTCAGGGCCTTTCGACCGCGTTATCGCGCTTCATGCATAATGGGCGGGGTCGCGTCGGGCACCCAAAAGGGTGGCTGGTCTAGTACTGGTACTCCAACCTTCGCGGCTTTGCCTACCATTACCTTTTAGCTTGCACGTAGTAGCTCCAGTTACCTAGGAAGAATCAGTTTTCCTGGGTGGTTTCCATTCCTCGCGCCCCTCAACTCTGCAACCTAATCGTAAGCCTCAGTCCAACTCACCTTGCGAAAGTTAGGCCGGCACCCACTGATGCGGCAGCAGTTGGTCGATCTCACTGGCCCGCTGCGTCGGCAGCCGCGTCAGCACATCTTTGAGATACGCATACGGATCATGCCCATTCATCCGCGCCGACTGGATCAAGCTCATGATCGCAGCTGCCCGCTTGCCGCTGCGCAGTGACCCAGCGAACAACCAGTTCGAGCGTCCAAGTGCCCACGGCCGGATCTGGTTCTCCACCTGATTGTTGTCTATGGGCACGGCCCCATCATCTAGGTAGCGCGTCAACGCTACCCAGCGTTTAAGGCTGTAATCGAGGGCCTTGGCCGTTGCTGATCCGTTGGGCACAAGATCTCGCTGGGCCAACATCCAGTCATGCAGCGTTTTGATGATCGGCGCTGCCTTTTTCTGCCGTATCCGCCAGCGATCCTCATCGCTCATGTCTCGTGCTTGCCGTTCAACTTCGTACAAGCCGCCAATCGAGAGCAGCGCCTGTTCGGCCAGCTGGCTTTTATTCGCCACGTGCAGATCGAAAAACTTCCTGCGGGCGTGAGCCATGCAGCCGATTTCAGTGATGCCTTGCTGGAAGCTTGCTTTGTAACCTCCGAAATCATCGCAAACCAGCTTGCCACTCCACTGCCCAAGGAAGTTGCGTGCATGCTCGCCCGCTCGGCTCGGACTGAAGTCGTAAACCACAGCCTTCAGTGTCGAAAACGGCGTGGTGCTATAGGCCCAGACATACGCTCGGTGGGTTTTCTTCTCCCCCGGCGCGAGCATTTGAACCGGGGTCTCATCGGCGTGAATTACGCCTTCGGCCAGCACCGCTTCACGCAGCGCATCGACCAAAGGCTGAAGCTGCACGCCGGTTTGTCCAACCCATTGTGCCAGCGTTGAGCGGGCGATCATCAGCCCAGCTCGACCAAAGATTTTCTCCTGCCGGTACAGCGGCAAGTGGTCAGCGAACTTCGCCACCATCACATGAGCCAGCAGGCCTGCGGTCGGGATGCCCTTGTCAATTACTTGAGCCGGTACCGGCGCCTGGATCAGTGTTTCACACTGGCGACAGGCCCATTTTCCACGCACATGTTGCTCAACCGTGAATACACCGGGCGTGTAATCGAGCTTCTCGCTGACGTCTTCGCCTATGCGCTGAAGTTGGCAGCCGCAAGCGCATTGAGTGTTTTCTGGCTCGTGATGGATGACAGTGCGTGGGAATTGCGGCGGCAGTGGCGCACGCTTGGGCTTCTGACGTGGCTCGGCGGGTGCCGTTGGCGGATTGACCGCCTTCAGCTCAGCTTCGATAGCCGCAATATCAGTGTCGAGTAGGTCGTCGAGCAAGCTGCCTTGGTCAGGACTTAGCTGCTCGCTGCGCTTGGCAAACTTGTGCCGCTTGAGGATGGCGATCTCATGAGCGAGTTGCTCGTTAACCGTTTCAAGGCGGTGGATTTTCTGGCCCATCGAGTCGACCTGGGACAACAACTGCAAGGCTTGTTCGGCCAAGGCGCGTAGCTGTTCCGGTGTCATTTGGTCGAGATTGGGCGAGGAAGTCATGCCGCTGATTGTGCCAGAGCAGGCCGTCAGCGGCGATAAACCGATAGGCTAATAGCCGGTGCTAAAGCACTGTGATCGAGCCGCCCGCGCCGACCCGCTGCCATGGCAAACCCAACACCAAGGCTTGAAGTTGCTCGTTATCGAGTTCGACTTCCGATCCGTGACGGATGCCGGGCCAGTGAAACTTACCTTGGTTCAATCGCCGCGCTGCAAGCCAGATACCTACGCCGTCATGCACCAGAACTTTCATCCGGTTTGCGCGGCGATTGGCGAATAGATAAGCACAGTGCGGCTTCGCCGCACCGAACACTGCGATCACCCTAGCCAGCGCGGTCTCGGTACCGGCGCGCATATCCATCGGCTCGGTGGCAAGCCAGATGCGTCGATGCGGATCACTGGGCAAGCTCACGGATAAAACGAGCGCATCCTTCAGGATCTGAGGATGGCCACTTTACGGTGAGTTTTTGCTGTCCGAAAGGCACCTCAATCCTGACAGCTGTTTGCTGATCGGCCTGAGTTCTGGGCTCTAGTTTCATCGGGACGAAAGCGGGCAACGCCGGCGGCTGATGATCACGATAAGCAGGTATCCACTTTCGAACTAGGTTGGCGTTTATGCCGTGGCGCAACGCTACGCTGGCCATCGATACACCGGGTTGCAGGCATTCCTGGACGACTTGGGCTTTAAAGGGTTTAGGATAAGAAGTTCTTTGGCGCATGGTAATCCTGACAATAAGGGTGATGGTGTCCACGTATTTTTAGGTGGAGAACATCGCCCTTATCGCTGGGATCGGAAAGGTGACTTCGCTGGACGCTTACGGACGCTCAGACATCTGTCAGTTTGAACTGTTTTTGAGCCTTTGTAGCTGGCGGCGAAGACAACCAGATTCGGAGCCATATTCCGCCATGGATCAATCTGCGATTAGCCACCCGGGTCAGCTGTCAGTCGGCGGCAACACCGGCGTCTATAGGCAAAGTCACCCTAAACGTGGTGCCACACTGAAGTGACGATTCGACTTCGATTTTTCCTGAATGTGAAGCAACAATTTCAGCCGCGATGAATAGACCGAGGCCCAAGCCGGCGGCTGGACCGTGATCTCGTTCGCTATGACCGGAATAACTCTCCAATGGATTGAAGATAAGATGAATTTTGTCTTCAGGGATCGGCTCACCGTGATTGTGAACGCTGAAGACAACTTCGCTTTCGAGTGCGAACAACACCACCTTGATCGGTTGTTGATTGTCACCGTGCTGCAGCGCGTTACCGATCAAATTGGAAAAAACCTGGCCCATGCGCACGGGATCAAACAGCCCGATGACGGCTGCACTTGATTCAAAATCAATTCTGGCCGTTGGATGGGATGCACGCAGTTCTTTCACTACGAGTGTGCACAGCGGGTTGAGATCAGTGGGTTCCTTGACAACCTTAATTCCCGCCCCCAGATTGCAGCGGGTGAGATCCAGTAAGTTTTCCACTATTTGATTTGCATGATTGACACTGGCATGGATCTGAGTACAGATCCTTTCCTGGCGCTCATTTAGATCCTGGGGCCGCATCAGCATTTCCGCCCCCATTAAGATCGCGCACATTGGGGTACGTAGATCGTGCCCCAACACGCCGAGAAGCGTATTACGCATGTTCTCCAGCGACGACGAAAAAGACGCGATGGACTCCGTAAGGGCTTGATCCACCGCTTCGTTGAAACGGATCATGTCAGTGCTGTGCAACTTGTAGTCCACCACTGGATACAGCAACCACAGCCGGAGTACGCTCGCCCGAAGCGCCCTATATTCTGAAACCATCTGGTCCAGCGTAAAGCCAACGTCGAATCGTCTGAGGGCATGGTTTTGCGCCGGACTCGTACCCGCCTGTGCAGGGCCACGGCCTTGGGATTTATCCCGTTGTTGCTGTGGCGATTGCTCAGTACGCAAATCCTGCACGATGACACACAGTATGCGTTGAGCGGAGTCTCGCAGGGCTTCGACATCCAACGCCGTTCCTGGGATATTCATTGAGCGAGCAAAGTCCTCCCATTCCTGCAGGATAGGCTCAAGGTTAGCGAGAATGAAGTCTGATAAGCGCATCACCTACCCCTCATTAACTCTGTTTTGACGTGACAGCGACCATCCGTCAGTGGTTGGCGTACGTTCATACTAGACGCCCGATCAGTTTTAGGAGGGGCGCAATTCCGCAGTGGGGGGTGGGCAAAAACCTAGGACAGAAAGGATTTCAGCGCCGTAATTGGCCTTAGATTCCGCAACGCCCCCCCATTCATAGGAGCCTTGACGAGAGGAATCCAGCACGTATCCCCACCAATACACGACTGTGAAATTATAGCGTGCCGCTGCTTGGTTATGGAGCAGAACCAAAGCTGTTCGAGGGAACCGCGCTCAGTCGGTGCGCCTCTGAACTCCTCGACCTCCCGATTTGGATAGCGAAAAATTTCAACAATATCTACAGCGCGCGGGAAAGTCGAAGCGCAATACCATGACGCACTGGAGCATCTCGAATTGCTGAACACGCAATTTCCACGATTCGATGATGCAAAGATAGATCTGGCCAGGTTCAGAACATGCCCCGCTTGCCTCGATCGCTTTGACCAAAAAGACGATTGCGCCGCCTGCTCCGGACAAGGCTTCGTCATTAAGCAGCCGTAGTCTGGTCTACGCTGAAAGAACAACCGGAGGCTTCCAACCATGTGCGGACGTCTTTCCCAGTACCGAGGCATTTATGACTTTGTCGCGGTGCTCAACATTCCAAACGCATTGATCAACTATGCAGGAGACCTGCCTTTAGAGCTCTACAACGTCGCGCCGTCCGCTCAGCTCGCCCTCTTTCACCAGGAAGGTCAGTTTCTGCGAGCCGACATGGTGCGTTGGGGCTGGCGGCCGCGTTGGGCAGTGGACCGTGCCGCACCGATCAAGGCCCGAGTAGACAGAGTTGCCCACGATCCATTCTTCAGAGCGATCTGGCCGCACCGGGCGATCATTGCTATCGACAACTGGTTTGAATGGATTGATGAAGGCGGCCCAAAGAAGCAGCCCTACTTGATCCGCCGCAAGGATCGCGCCCCAATCCTTTGTGCCGTGATAGGCCAGTATCCCACCGCCGAGCATGAACCGGACGCGCATGACGGCTTTGTATTCATCAGCGCCGACAGTCGGGGCGGCATGGTGGATATACACGACTGGCAGCCGGTGACGCTCAATCCCGAACTGGCGCGGGAATGGCTGAATCCGGCCACATCGGAAAAGCGCGCCGAGCAAATAATTCTATTACGGTGGGAACGGCCGGAGGTTTTCGAGTGGTTCAAGGTCGACCGCGCTATCGGTAATATCCGCAATCAGCAAAGCGGCCTGATCAATCCCAGCGATCCGCTGATCTGAGTGCCTGCTGATTCTCTAAACTAGTAGCAGCGTTGATACCTAAGCTCATCCAACGCGCCATGATCATCCGCTCGCCGCTGATCTCAACCTTTGCCTTGGGCTGGTTAGTTTTGGCTTATCATGTGCGGTGAAAGCATACTGTTTTTAACCAGCTACAAACCAAACAACAACTCCAGTAACTGATGATTGATTTGACCACCCTATCTGTCGATAGGGTGGCCCGCCGCCAATCAGAATATACTTTTGATAAATGCTGCAATTTTCGCAAAAGTTTGCTTGATCGCATCAAATGCGTGAACAATCCAACTTGGCAATGTTTTGATTGCATTAACTATGAAATCAGTGATTTCATTAATAACGCTAGAAATCCCCTTTTCAACAACATTTGTCAGAAAATCAACAAGCGCATTTTGCTCTGAGGGATTCATGTTACGGCCAAGGTCTTCTGCTTTATCATAAGCCTTATCAATCGCGCTATTTGCATTATTTATCGCATGTGCCTTGCTTTGCTCCATTTGCTCCCGGAAGGCCGCGCTGGCATTGGCATCTTTCGCACTATTCATGTACGTATTTGTAATGGTCGTAATCTCATTTTGAGCTTGGTCAGCGGTGGCGGTGGCGCCTATATTGGCCACAGCCTTTATTTGCTGCAGAGCATCATCAAGCGCATCACTGTTAGAGATTGGAAGCGATCCCAATTGCTCACCCGCCGAAAAACCGACGGTACCTCCGGACGGATTCGCGATGCTTTGGTGGGCCAGTGCGCGCTGCTTTTTCAAAACAGCCAGAAAATCGATTGAAGCGACAGTTGCAGAAGTCATGTCCATTTTTCCTTGTGCGATTTTGAGAGTTCCTGAGGTTTTCCTTGCCGCGCGTTCACTGTAGCAGAACAAAATGAATGGATTAGAACAGCCCGCCTAATGCCGCTGGCTCCCAGTTCATGATCACCAACTCACCGCTCAGCTCGGCCTTCCCCTGTCGCTGGTTGGTGTTGCAGTAGCGGATATCCAGCGTCTCGAAGTGAAAGCCCTCGAATACCCGGCGGATATCGGGATGGTCGTTGATGCTGACCATCACCTTGCCTTTGCAGCGGCGCATGAAGTCGGCCATTCGCTCATAGTTCTCGAACGGAAAGTCCACCCCATAACCGGCGGTCTGCCAGTACGGTGGATCCATGTAGTGGAAAGTATGGGCACGGTCATAGCGTTCGGCGCACTCCAACCAAGGCAGGTTTTCGACGTAGGTACCGGACAGGCGCTGCCAGGCGGCCGAAAGATTCTCCTCGATCCGCAGCAGGTTGATGGCCGGACCGGTAGTCGCGGTACCGAAAGTCTGCCCGGTGACCTTACCGGCGAAGGCATGGTGCTGCAGGTAAAAAAATCGGGCCGCGCGCTGGATGTCAGTGAGGGTTTCGGGGCGGGTCATCTTCTGCCACTCGAACACCTGGCGGGAACTGAGCGCCCATTTGAATTGGCGCACGAATTCTTCGAGGTGGTTCTGCACGACGCGGTACAGCGTGACCAGGTCGCCGTTGATGTCGTTGAGGACTTCAACCGGCGCGGCCTGGGGCCGCATGAAGTAGAGCGCGGCTCCGCCGGCAAAGACTTCGACGTAGCATTCGTGAGGCGGAAAAAGCGGAATGAGGCGATCGGCCAGGCGGCGTTTGCCGCCCATCCAAGGGATGATGGGTGTAGACATTGAAAGCAAGACCTTTACTGTATGGATAAACAGGTGCTAGGCTCGCCGCGCTTTGTGCACGGAGCAAGAGCCTTGGCTGGACTTGCAGGGACCATCTGCAGGGACGGCGGTCGATCCGGATGTTGACGCATCCGGATCGGCCGCTCTTTTTCACTTCGGCATTGAGACTTCTTTGGCGTAGGCCTGACAGGCCGCCAAGGCGATCAATCCTCGATCACCGGCATCGGTGATGCCGATAATTCGTTGAGCATGCGCCGGGTCAAGTTGGGCTCTTGTGGAGCCATGAACCACGCTGCCGGTGGCGGTGGTGGCTGACACTGAGTCGGTGCCGGCGGTAGCGGTGGCATCGAGTAGGACTGACAGGCGCAGATCAGCAGTGGCAAGGCGGTCGCGCAGGCGACCTTGATCACGTTGGGCATCGCTCAGGGCTCGGTAATGGGTTTGTTCGCTGGCGGAGAGGCGCTGCTCCAGGGCCAGACGTTTGTCCTGCTCGGCCTGTTGCTGCGCGGCAGCGGCCAGCGTCAGTTGGTTGAGGCTTTCCGCCTGCAGACGGGCTTGTTGCTCCAGCTGCCGACCGTAGCGCCAATCCTGCACCTGCCACGCTAACGCGGCAGATCCACCGGCCAATGCGATCAGCAGTATGCCGTTGGCGAGCAGCCGATACGGCGCGGGGATCAGGTCGATGACACGCATAGCACTGCCCTCGCCCGCTCCCACAATTGCAGCCGATCTGCCAAGCCATTCAGGCCGCCGTTGATCTTGCGGGTGATCGCTTCGAGTTCATCCCGATCCGCCAGCGCGTTCAGCTCGCGCACCCACCAGAACCATGCGGCCGACTCGGCAGCCCATTGCGGCAGCTCGAGCAACTCCGGGGTGCGCAGCAAGCGTTCATCGCCGAACAGCGCCAGACTGCAGCGCAGGTAGTTGCTGCGGCCGGTCACCTGGATCAGGCCACGGCCGCGATAGCGCTGGCCATCGCCGTCTGGATCCGGGGTGTTGCCCAGCTTGGCGGCCAGATTGCCGGTGTCGTACTTGCTCAGGTATTGGTCGCCGCCGAGTTCGCGGACGTACTGCAGTTGGCCAGACTCGTGCCCGATTTGGGCCAGGAAAGCCGCCTGGCGCTTCGGCGTGTTGATCTGCCGATGCGCCATGGCGGTGTTTAGAGCGGATACAAAAACGCCCGCTTGGCGGCGGGCGTTGGGCATGATGCGTTGTAGTTGTGGCTCTGTCAGTGACATAGCGGGTCTCCATGGGGTTGGGGGAATGCGGTGCTACTGCTTGAGCTGAACGACCTTCAGATCCTTCGCCGACTTTTTATTTTTGCCTTTGGCTTTCGCCTTGCCCTGTTTGCCGCCGTTGCACTCGACAGTCGTGCTCCAGCCGGACTGGGTGTACACCTGCTCCACTGAGTCCACCAGGTACTCGCCATCGAAGCCGACCTTGAAGCCTTGGGCGTTGATCGTTCGCTCGGCAAACAGATCGGTGCGCCCGGGCATTTCCAGACGAACCTCGGCCGTGGACCGGTTGAAGGCCGCTAGTCGAGCCTTGGCGGCTTGTTCGGCCGCTGACTTGTTCGGGTAGATGTGACGGTCGGTATGCACCGGCGGCAGGCCGTCGGGCGAGTCGTCGTTGTCCAGAGTGACGACGGCGAGCTTTCCGTTTTTCTTGTCCTGATGCTTGGTCGACACTGCCTTGTGGCTGTTGCGATCACCCAGGCGAAACCGAAAGCGGCTGACGTCACGACGATGAAGCACGACCACGCCAAAGGCCTGACCCGAGGCGCTCTGCCCGGCCTGCCGAGGCATCACCAGCAATTTGCCGTCGGCGACCTTGGCCGTGCAGTCGTACTGCTTGGCTAAGCGGGTGATGAAGTTGAAATCAGACTCGTTGAGCTGATCAGCCCGGGGAACCTTGGTCTGTACCGGGCACACCAGTTGCCAGCCGTTACGCGCGGCAACATCGGCGACGATCCGCGACAGGGGCACGTCTTCCCAGCTGCCGCTGCGCGTGGTCTTGCCGCTGCCACGCATGTCGCTGGCCTTGCCGGTAATCACCAGGGTGTCTGGCGGCCCGGAGAAATCCACATCATCGACCACGTAGCGCCCAATGCGGGTCAACGACGTTCCGGCGTAGCCCAGATAGACCTCGATACCGGCCCCGCGCGGTGGCAGGGCCACGGCGCCGTCACGGTCATCGATGCGCAGCTCGAACTCGTCGGACTCCATGCCGGTCTTGTCAGTGGTTTTAAGTTGCAGCAGCCGATCATTGATCAGCGCCGTAATGTCAGCGCCGTCGGCGACGACGCGAAAGGCGGGGGTCATTGTTCTGTCCAAAAGAAAGCCCGCACAGGGCGGGCAAAATAAGATTTTTCTCGGATTACCGGGAAAAATCTCAAAAAAAACCCTAGCGTTTGAGGCTAGGGCTTTCTTACCCGGCGTCGGGCTGATTATTCCTGGTCGACTACATCACGCCAGCTGGAAATAGCCGGTCCCACTGCCGGAGAACTCACCGCCAATGCTCCCGCCATATGGCGATGGATGGACCAGTACGGCCAGCAGGCGCTGTCCGTCATAAAGCTGCAGGGTGAGCGAACCTGGACTAATCGACAATTGCAGCAACAACGAGATGCCGATGAGGTTCCCAGCATTAGGCACTTTGCCTTGCAGGTAGATACCGGAAAGATTGATATCGGTCCCCGTACCTGTCGCCTGGCCGATGAAGCGCACTGCGGTTCCTTGCTGAGGAGCATTTGGGCCGATCTTGGCGGGTGACGCACTAATCTGGATGGTTTCGGTATGAGAGTAACCACCGTCGCCGCTACCTTCGCAGTTGAAGTAGCCGCAAATGGTCTGCGGGTCCCCGCATCCACACAATGATCGCGGGTCCACGTTCTGATGGAGAACCTCTTCTAGCGCCGGCTTCGCATTGGAAAGCTCTCGCAGGCGTTTGATTTGTGCATCAAAGGCAGCCTGTGATTGCTGGTTAAGGGCATCGACCTGCTCAGGTTTTATGTCTTGAAGAGACGTCATATCGAAAATCCTTTTAGTTTTTGCAAAAAGACCTGGAGACATTGCGCCTCACTCGACCTGCGCACCGTCCAGGAGCACACCACGAACCCTTCGGCTCGCGGCCATCTTTTAAAGCACAATCTGAAAACGCTCGCAACTACTTTTATGGCGGCACAGATACCCTGGAAAACATGCCACGTTCTATGTCGATACAAGGCTCGCGGCCCGGCCCGTAAAGAATCAATGTCATCAGGACGATGCGTGGACGTGAACATCAGCCCCACAACATCACCACCTCCTCGGTGGGCGCCGGCAGATCCGGCAACACGATCACGATACCGGCCCGGTACGGCTGCGGCTCATTGGCCAGCCCCTGATTGGCATCCAGCACCGCCTCGACGGTGCCGCCGAGGTGGCCGTAGGCGTGGTAGCACAGGGTATCGAGCAGATCCCCATCAGACGTTCTGCAGGTCGTCGCCATAGCGCGCAAACTCCAAGGTGAACGCCTGCTTGCGCGGGATCCCGCCCTGCAGCAGCGCGCTCTGTTCTTCTTCAACGTTCTTCAAGCACCAGGTGCCCAGCACGTCGCCATAACCGGTGGTCAGGGTCAGGGGTTTCAACTGCGCACCAAGGCTGCGCAAGGTGTCCAGTTGTTTGAGCCCGCCCTTGAACCCGGGAAAGATCGCGCCCTTGAGGGTGATCTTCTCTTCGCCCATGCCCACCGCTTGCTGTGCCGGTCGCCGGCTCAAGCGTTCCTGGGATGCCCAGCGAAACTCCGTCGAACGCCGCAGTTCGTCGAAGGCGGCGGTGTCCAGGTTGAAGTAGTAAGGCTGTGCCTTCGGATCCTGCGGCTGGATGATCAGCAGGTGCGGAAACGGCGTAACCGCCTCCGGCAATGGCGTGGCATCGCCGGCCAATGAACCGGTGGGCACGATGTTGGCCAGCGAGGGGCTGACCTTGCCCGCGATCTTGTTGATCGCGGTGGACGCCCGGGCGGCCTGCTCTTTCAGCTGCCCCATGCGTTCATCGATCTGCGACACGGCCCGCGTGGCCTTGTTGTACGTGGCCAACACTTGCCCCACTTTGGCCTGAGCGGCATTCACGCCGCGCATCACCCGTTGCAGTTTCTGACTGACCGCCGGGTCCACGATTGGCAAGCCTTCCAGCTCCGAGGCCGCGCCGCTGATTTCACTGATCGCGCCGTTGACCGGCCCCATCATGCCGTCCAGGCTGCGGCGCCCGGTCTCCCCCGCTGCCGCCAGATTTTTCAGCCCTGCCTGCAGCTGTTCCATGTAGGCCATAGGCCCTCCTCGTTAGACATGCGGCTCGTCGTACAGTTTGCGGTTCTGCAGCTGCTGCGTGGCATCACGCATTTGCTGTTCAATGAATGGCCGCAGCTCGCGCGCCAATTGCGCCGGATCTTTCACGTCGCCCTGCACGGTGATGCTCAGCGGCGCCTGGATCTCGACCCGCTGCTCGATCTTCGGCGGTTCACTCTTGGTCGCGACCGGAACCGGTGCCAGCAACGCCGGCACATTAGGCGCCGCCGGAAAGGTCAAGGATCGCGTCACATCGCCCAGTGCAGCACCATCGGCGCTCCGCTCCGGCAACAGGCTTTGCCCGGCCGAGGGCTTTGGCGACACCGGCGCACCAGGATTGCGTGGGCCACTGACGACCGCCGGCGCAAACGAGCGGGCAATGTTGCCCATCACCGGCGGCAGGTTCTGGCCGGCGTTGGTCATCATCAGCGGCCCGGCAGCCGGCAAGGTTTTCTGCGAATCGTCGGTGCCGAACATCGATTTGCCCAAGGAACCGCCGAGGGCATCACCGCCCATGTAACCGAGATAACCGCCGATCAGTCCGCCGACGATGTTGCCAATGATCGGGACCGCCGTGCCGATGGCGGCACCGGCGGCGGCCCCGGCCAACGTGCCGGCCAGTCCACCGGCGGCTTGTCCGTAGCCCTCGGCCTTTTCGTCCTGAGTCTCCGCGTTTTGGTAGGTGTCCCATGTCTTGAAGCCGGCATCGGCCACCGCAAGTACGGCTGGGCCTTTCATGCCTCCGAGGACTTTGGCCCCGCGCCCGCCGCGTGCGCCGGGCTTGCCCGAACGCTCCGACTTGCCCCCGCCGTCCAGGCCGCCATCCAGTCCGCCGCCACCGGCGGGCAGGTTGGTGACGATCACCTTCTGCGGAATGTTCGGGTTGCCCAGCAGGGTGCCGCGCCCGATGTTCATCAGCCCCTTGCCCATCTTGAACGCGCTGACGGCCGTCTTCAGAGCCACCAGTCCGGCCACCACCGTACCAATGCCGGTCACCAGCCGTGGAGTTTCGTCGGAGAGCGCTGTGAGACGTCGGGCGACGCTGGTGATGCCATCGGCCACCGCATCGGTGACCGGCCGTATTGCGTCGCCGATGCTGCGCATGCCGTCATCCATGCTCTGGGCCATTTCGGCCCATTTTTGCGAGGACGTCTGCCGGCGCTCAGCCAGGTTCTTGTCGAGAATGCCGGTGGCGTCCGCCGAGTCTTTTTTCAGTTGGTTGTACAGATCCTTGTTCTGCATGTACGCGGTCAAGGCCGCCTTAACCTGCATGTCGGCAAACAGGTCACCGGTGCGCAGGGCCTCCTCGAGCGCGATGATCATGCCCTTGGCCTTTTCCGGATCGGTCTCCTTACTGATCTTGGCGGTGGCCTCGGCCATCAACTGGGCCTTCTTCGGGTCGGTGGCGGCGATGTACTTCTGCGCCAGGGCAAAGCTCGACTCCAGCGTCGACATGCCGTTCTGCAGGCCGGTGGTCATCGACGCCTGGTAGTCGATGCCGGCCTTCTTGTACGCCTCTACCGTGTCGCCTGAACCGATCTTGCCCATCCAGTTCTTCAGGTTGTTGGCCGCCTCATCGGCGCCGCCGGCCGTCTTCATCTGCACCTGCAGCATTGACCCCAGCTGGGTCACCGCATCCATGCCGTAGATCTTCAGGTTGCCCATATTGGCCAGCAGCTCAGGGAACCAGCGGGCCATGTCCGCGGATTCGAAACTGCCCGCCTGCCCCTGAAAGGCGATCGCCTCCAGCGCCTTCTGCATCATCGCCGGATCGGTGATCTTGGCGTTCTGCCCCAAGGCGTTGATCATCTTCGCGGTTTCGGTGCCGTCCGCCCCCTGGCCGACGACGAACTTGGCCGCCTTCGGGGCGTACTCCAGCGCCTTGCTCAGGTCCATGCCGGCACCGACCAGGGCGTTGACCACCTCGGCCACCTGGTTGCGGGCCATGCCCGTGTCCTGCGACGTGGTGATGATCGTGCGGGACATGTCCTGCTCTTGCGTGGTGTTGGCAATGCCGGCCTTGATCGAGATGTCGCGGATAATCGCGCTGAAGTCCGCGCTGACCTTGGTCGGAATGGCCACCCCCGCCGTCAGCGCTCCGGCCTGACCGATACTGCTCTTGAGACCGGACCGCCCTTCCTCCAGCTGACGGTGCCCCAGCGCCTTCAATTCGGCCCCGGCCGCCACCCGCCCCATCGCGGCGTAAGCCTTGTTGAGTCGACCGACCTCGATGCCCTGTTTCTTCAACAGATCGAGGTTGGATTCGAGCTTGCTCAGCAGCTTGTCCGCGCCTTCGGCGCCGGCCATGTGCGCCTTGCGCCACTCCTCGCGCAGGCGGATCGTGTCGCCGATGGTGTTCTGCAACACCCGGGCTTTGCTGCCCACCGTGTCCAGGTGTTTGATCTTGCTTTCGACGTCCTTGAACGCTTTGCCCACCGTCGAATCGACGGCGCCGCCAATGACAAAGCCGAGCGCCATTTTGTTCGCCATGCGTGTGCCCTCTGCGTCGGAGAAATCGAAGGTGGCTCAATCCGTGAGCCACCACACCAGCTCGTTGAAGGGCATGGCCACGATCTCGGCCGCCGAGAACCCGGTCTCTTTGGCCACCCGTTTGGCCAGCGCCTTCAACGTGGTCGCATCAAACGTCGTCGTCCTGGACCAGACGAAAATAGCCGGCCTGCAGGCGCATGTAGTCGACCAGCTTGAGCGCCATCAGGTCCGCCTCCGGGGTCTGGGTCAGTGAGGCAAACAGCGACATTTCGCGTTTCTCCTCATCGCCGTTACAGGTGGCCTGCGCGGCCCGAATGTCGCGCACGCAGGGGGCACGCAGGGTCATGGTGTCGACCAGCACGCCGGAGAGTTCAGTCGGGTATCGGAGGGTGATGCGAAAGCCGTCTTCGGTAAGTTGCAGCCATTTGGGCAGTGGCTTTTCTTGAGTCGCTTGAGTCATATGTTTTTTTCCTTAGAGGCCCAGGGCCGAACGTTCTTCAGCTAGTTGATCGACGCCATCAAGCGCCTGGTCAATGTGTGCCGGATCGTCGCGGACTACAAGATCGAGGAGCGCACCAAAACCCGAACCGAGCGCCAAGTCATGCTCAACAGTCGCGCTTTACATGCGATAGAGGAAGCCGAGCGCGTCGCCCAGCAACGCACGCAGCAGAGCCGTCGCAAGCAGGCGAAGTCGCCGTTTGTATTCCCACCCACCAAGAACTTCGAGTTCATCCAGCAGGCCAGTGTGACCGACAAACACTTCCAGGCGGCGCTGACCGATTTGAAGCTTCGCGCCCGTCGGCAATACAACTGCCGACACACATACGCTACCATGTGCCTCATGGCGGGGATGAACCCTGCATTTATTGCCACTCAGCTCGGTCATAGCGTTCAGATGCTGCTATCGACCTACGCCCGATGGATAAACTCCAGCACCGACTGGGGTGAACTCGGGAAGCTCGAAAACAGCTGGATTGGTACAAAATTGGTACAGACTGAAACAGTACCCCTCTGAAACCCTTATGGAATCAGCCCCTGTGACACTGGAACAGAATTACACCGAGATCCTCGGCCAATTGGGCGAGGACGCCTCCCGCGAGGGCCTGCTCGACACGCCAAAACGTGCCGCCAAAGCCATGCAATACCTCTGCCGCGGTTATGAACAGACACTGGAAGAGGTCACCAACGGTGCCTTGTTCAGCTCCGACAACAGCGAGATGGTGCTGGTCAAGGACATCGAGCTCTACTCGTTGTGCGAGCACCACATGCTGCCGTTCATCGGCAAGGCCCACGTTGCCTACATCCCGAGCGGCAAGGTTCTGGGGCTGTCGAAAGTCGCGCGGATCGTCGATATGTACGCCCGCCGCCTGCAGATCCAGGAAAACCTCAGCCGCCAGATCGCCGATGCGGTCCAGCAAGTTACCGGCGCCCTGGGCGTTGCGGTGGTGATCGAGGCCAAGCACATGTGCATGATGATGCGCGGTGTGGAGAAACAGAATTCAACGATGATCACCTCGGTGATGCTCGGCGAATTCCGTGAAAACGCCGCCACCCGCAGCGAATTTCTCAGCCTGATCAAGTAATTTGCACCACGAAGAAAACCGGCACTGATCGCCGGTTTTTTTTCGCCTGTGAAAAATCAGGTAAGCTGCGCGCCTTACTACATTCGCTCCGTGAGGCTATCGTGTCCGTTAAAGCACAACTTTTCAAAGGGCTACGTATCGGCCTCGGCCAACTGATCATCTTCGTCGACTTCATTATCCGTCCAGGCAAGAAGCAGCGCCCCGCCGCCGCTCAGGCTCAGGTCGATGCAGCCGCCAAGGACCTGACCTTGTATCAGTTCCACGCCTGCCCGTTCTGCGTGAAAACCCGTCGCACCCTGCGTCGCCTGAACGTTCCGGTGGCGTTGCGCGATGCCAAGAACAGTGAACAGGATCGCCAGGCGCTGCTCGAGCAAGGTGGCAGGATCAAAGTGCCGTGCCTGCGCATCGAAGAAAATGGCCAGACCACCTGGATGTATGAATCCAAGGTAATCATTGATTATCTGAATAAGCGGTTTGCTGCTGCCTGAAGCTTTATGGTGCTTGAACTGACGCCTTCGCGAGCAAGCCCCTCCACAGTTGATCTTCGTCGGACAGTGGAGCGGGCTTGCTCGCAAAAGCGGTTTGACATTTAACAGCAATGTCGACTGACACACTGCTATCGCGAGCAAACCGCTCCCCCACAGCGAAACATTTACTTTCACATCCCCTTTCGGGATTTCCGATGCTCATACGTCTTATTTAGATGCAGTCGGTCGCGTAGGCAAAAGCCACGACCGGACTTTTCATGGAGCGCAACGCTGGGAAGCCCACAGCAGCGCTCCTCTCATCGAAACAAGACCTTTAATCATGTCGAAGAAATCCCGCTCAAAACTCTGGTTTCTGGTCCATAGCTGGCTGGCGCTGCCCATCTGGTTTTTTGTATTGATCGTCTGTGTGACCGGCACGCTGGCGGTGGTCAGTCAGGAAATCGTCTGGCTGGCCAACCCGCAAATGCGTGCCAGCGCGCCTTCGGACGATGCGCCGCGGCTCAACTATGACCAGATTGTCGCCGCCATCAAACAGGCCGAACCCCAGACGCTGGTCCAGGGCATTAGTCGCCCCGACGAGTCGCATTTCGCCCTGGACGTGGACGTCACTTACCCGGACGGCCGCTCGGTGACGGTCTATGTGAACCCCTACAGCGGGGTGATTCAGGGCCCCGCTCCACAATTCAACTTCAAGGCATTCACCCGCGCACTGCATGGCTGGTGGCTGGTGCCGTTCACCAATGGCTACAGCTGGGGCTGGTATCTGGTGTCGTTCCTCGCGCTGCCGATGCTGGCGTCGCTGGTGACCGGGCTGGTGGTCTACAAACGGTTCTGGAAAAGCTTCTTCCGACCGACCCTGCGCATTCGCCATGGCGCGCGGATTTTCTGGGGTGACTTTCACCGGCTCAGTGGCATCTGGTCAATCTGGTTCATCGCGGTGATCTCGATCACCGGTGTCTGGTTCCTGATCAAGGCGATTCTGTTCGACAACCAGATTTCGATTACCACGGAACCGGTGGTGTCGGTCGTCTCGCGTGAAAGCGTGCCGTTGACCAGCACCGGCAAGCCGGCCCCGATGATCAGCCTGGAACAGGCGATCAAGGTCGCTCAGGAGCAAATCCCCGGACTTGACGCCAGTTTCGTCACCCTGCCGAGCAACGCTTACAGCCATCTGTCCGTGGGCGGTCGTAGCTGGTATCCGCTGATGTACCAGACGGCCGAGGTCAACCCGTACAACGGCGATATTGCCAGCACGCGGTTGCTGACCGATCGCACCGGCCTGGAGTTCGTGACCGAGTCGATGCGCCCGTTGCACACCGGTGACTTTGGCGGGATCTGGATCAAGCTGATCTGGTTCTTCTTCGGTTTGCTGCTGAGCATGATGGTGCTCAGCGGCTTGCTGATCTGGACCAAACGTACCGCCCTGGCCACCGCCAATGCGTTCAAGCGCAGTAACAAGGCACCGCGCCCGATGTCGAGACCGCAAACGGTCATGAACCAACAGTCTCCGGAGGGCAACCTGTGAGCAAAACGATTACAGCATCGCCGCCTTCCCGGGCGAGCGTGTTTTGGCGCAAATGGCGCTTTCATATCAACATTTTCTTGCTGCTGATCCCTTTGGGCTTCATGCCCAAATACTTTGCCGACGCCTCGTTGTTTCGCGGCGACAGCGGACTGGGGGAGCGGGAGATCGGCGAAATCCAGGTCGGCCCCTGGAGCCTGCAACTGGCCGAACTGCGCAACGAAGCACCTCGATTGACCGGCCCGGCCGGTTACATGAAAGGTTTCAACGCAGCGCTATGCGAGCGCTGCCGCGATCAGGTCAAGGCGACTTACCTGCGCATCGGCAAACCCCGCAGCCTGCGCGCGGCCGGGGCGATTTTCTTCGGTACGCCATACCGCATGGGTGCCATGTTGCCGGTGCCTGATAAGACTAAAACCGACGCCGAACTGTGGATCACCATGGAAGGCTGGGACGGCGCGATGCATCAAGCGTCCATCCCCCTGAGCCAGGCATCCCCGGCCACCCTCGCCTGGTTGAACAAACAAGGAGGTAAACCATGATCAGCGCTTTTCGCCCCGTTCTAATGATGTTCTGCGCCGCCTTCAGCACCAGCACCCTGGCCCATAACCCGATGTGCGAATGCAAGGCCATCGATGCCGAACAGATCCAGTGCACCGGCGGTTTCTCCGACGGCAGCGGCGCACCGGGGGTGACCCTGGACGTGATCGGCTACGACGAAACCATTCTGGTGCCGGGCAAACTCGGCGCCGATTCGACCCTGACGTTCAAGAAGCCCGGCGCCGAGTTCTACGTGCTGTTCGACGCTGGTCCCGGCCATGTCGTCGAGATCGACCAAGCGGACATCCAGGCACCATGACTACACCAACCACACACATCGTCCGCCCGGCGGGCGCCGGCCATGAAACCCTTTATGTATTGCTGTTGTGCCTGGTGATCCTGGCGGTTGCCGGCTCGGTGGTCGCTTGGCGAGGCGAGGCTCAGGAGGTGAGTAGCGTTGGCAGCCATCAGCTGGATGCCCGTCGTGATCTGAGCGCCTCCGAGCAAGGTATCTACGCCGACCTGCGGGTCACGCTGGATGAAATTCATCTGTTGCGTCAGGAACAGCAAGCATTGCCCACACCTTCCACCCTCGCCGATGAAGGCTTTGCGCCGTTTGCCCAGGATGCCAGTTCTGTCAGCCGCGGCAGCCATGCCTGGCAGTTACTGGGCGCGAAGGCCTACTTCGGCCAAAGCCAGGTCCCAACCGTGGCCGGTTCGTTTCTGATGCGCTTGACCGCTGAAGACGACACTGCGCCAGACATCTGGCTCAACCGCGCCAGCACCCTCAACGCCCCGAACGATCTCACCGACGCTGCGCTCAATGGCGCCGGCTGGCAGCAGATCGTCGCGCAATTCGATGCCGGCGTCACCCGCCAGCATCGGCATTGAACCCTCGCCTTCACCCGAGAGAAGACCGCTTTCCCATGCCTAGCTCATCTCAACGTCATTCCTTTATGCGCCTGCTGCTGATCGGCCTGTTTGCCTGTTCGCTGACACCTTTGGCCAGCGCCGACGAAGCCAAGCGCCTGCGCATCGGTATCACCCTGCACCCTTATTACAGTTACGTGGCCAACATCGTCGGTGACAAGGCCGAAGTGGTGCCGTTGATCCCGGCCGGTTTCAACCCCCATGCCTACGAACCCCGAGCCGAAGACATCAAGCGCATCAGCGGGCTGGACGTGGTGGTGCTCAACGGCGTGGGCCATGACGACTTCGCCGACCGCATGATCGCCGCCAGCGAAACCCCGAAGATCAAGGTGATCGAAGCCAACGAGAACGTGCCTCTGCTGGCCGCCACTGGCGTCGCGGCCCGGGGCGCCGGCAAGGTCGTCAACCCGCACACATTCCTGTCGATCAGCGCTTCCATTGCCCAGGTCAACAACATCGCCCGGGAACTGGCCAAGCTTGACCCGAGCAACGCCAAAACCTACACACAGAACGCCCGCGCCTACGGCAAACGCCTGCGGCAGATGCGCGCCGACGCCCTGGCAAAACTGACCCAGGCGCCGAACGCCGAGCTGCGCGTGGCCACGGTCCATGCCGCCTATGACTATTTGCTGCGCGAGTTTGGCCTGGAAGTGACCGCTGTGGTCGAGCCGGCCCACGGCATCGAACCGAGCCCCAGCCAGCTGAAAAAGACCATCGATCAACTGCGGGAACTGGACGTGAAAGTGATCTTCTCGGAGATGGATTTCCCGTCCACTTACGTCGAGACCATTCAGCGTGAATCCGGGGTGAAGCTGTATCCGCTGTCGCATATTTCCTATGGCGACTACACCGCCGAGAAGTACGAAAAAGAAATGACCGGCAACCTCAATACCGTGGTCCGGGCGATTCAGGAGTCCGGTGCATGACGGCTCAAGAAACCATCAGCCCGACCACCCCCGAATCCCCTGTGGGAGCGGGCTTGCTCGCGAAGGCGTCCAGGCAGTCAACATCATCGTTAAATGACACACCGCTTTCGCGAGCAAGCCCGCTCCCACAGGTTTCGGGGCCGACCCTGGATTTTGCCGAAGTGAGCCTCACGCTAGGACGCACGACGATCCTCGACAAGGTGACCTTTGAGGTCCGGCCCGGCAGCGTGCATGCACTGGTCGGCCCTAACGGTGGTGGCAAGAGTTCGCTGATCAAGACCTTGCTGGGGCAAATGCCGCATCAGGGCCGTTTGAGCCTGCAATGGCCTGGCGAACCGGGGACCATCGGCTACGTGCCTCAGGCGCTGGAATTCGATCGCGGTTTACCGATGACCGTCGATGACTTCATGGCCGCCATGTGTCAGCGGCGCCCGGCGTTTCTCGGGTTGAGCAAACACTACGCGGCGGCCATCGGCGAAGCACTGGAACGGGTCGGCATGCAGGACAAACGCAAGCGGCGCATGGGCGCTTTGTCCGGCGGTGAGCGCCAGCGCGTTTTGTTGGCCCAAGGGCTGATTCCGGCGCCGAAGTTGCTGGTGCTCGACGAACCGATGTCGGCCCTCGATGAGGCCGGCATTCAGGTGTTCGAACGGTTGCTGGATGACTGGCGCCAAAGCGGCATCACCGTGCTGTGGATCGAGCATGATCTGGAAGCGGTCAGGCGTCTGGCGGACTGGGTCACCGGGCTCAATCGCCGGGTGCTGTTCGATGCCTCGCCGAAACAGGCGCTGACCCCGGAGCGGCTGCTGACCTTGTTCTCGACCCATCCCCGGAGCGCTGCCTGATGAGTTACGAAGCCTTTCGTTTGATGGTCCAGGGTTGGGCCTCGTCGGGTTACCTGCCGGAAGCGCTGGCCTATGGATTTGTGGTCAATGCACTGCTCGCGGGGCTGTTGATCGGCCCGGTGCTGGGCGGTTTGGGTACGCTGGTGGTGGTCAAACGTTTCGCGTTCTTCTCCGAAGCCGTGGGCCACGCGGCGCTGACCGGTGTGGCCATTGGCATTCTGCTCGGCGAGCCCTACACCGGGCCTTATGGCAGCCTGTTCGGTTACTGCCTGCTGTTCGGCATTTTGCTCAACTACCTGCGTAACCGTACGGGGCTGGCGCCGGATACTTTGATTGGTGTGTTTCTCTCCGTATCGCTGGCGCTTGGTGCGAGCCTGCTGCTGATCCTGGCCGGCAAGATCAACGTGCACATCCTGGAAAACGTGCTGTTCGGTTCAGTGCTGACGGTCAACGGCAATGACCTGCTGGTACTGGCCATCGTCGGCTCGCTGGTGATGGCGCTGGCCCTGCCGCTGTACAACCGCATCATGCTCGCCAGTTTCAATCCGCAGCTGGCGGCGGTACGTGGTGTGGCGGTGAAGACCCTGGATTACCTGTTCGTGATTCTGGTGACCCTGATCACGGTGGCGGCGGTGAAAGTCATCGGGGCGATTCTGGTCGGCGCACTGTTGGTGATTCCTGCGGCGGCCGCGCGATTGCTCAGTCAGTCGTTGAAGGGTTTTTTCTGGTGTTCGGTGCTGATCGCCACGGTCAGCACGCTGTGCGGAATTCTCGCGCCGATTGTCTTTGACCTGCCTGTCCCGTCCGGTGCCGCGATCATTCTGGTGGCCGGAATCGCCTTCGCCCTGGCCGCGATTGCTCGCGGCATCGTTCCAAGTCTGAAAGGGAACCTCGGATAAATGTCTTTTTCTCTGCGTCAATTGACCCTGGCGCTGGCCTTGTGTGGGCCAGCCACGTTCAACGCATCCGCCACCGATACCTTCGAACCGATGCGTCTGGTGGCCAATCACGGTGTCGGTAACACCGCGCTCTTCGCCTCGACTTCAACGCACAAAGTGCTGGTGCTGGCGGCGTTACCTGTGACCTACGGTCTGGGTGCCCTGCTGCTGGAGGGCACCGATGTCAGCCTTGAGCGCGCCGCGCCGGCCAACCTGCCCGGCAGTCGGCAGACCGCTTATTTCACCGGCCGTGGCGCTCAAGCGCTCAATAAGCTGGCGATCGACGCCGATGCGGTCATCGGCCTGCGTTCGCTATGGCCGGATGATCCGCTGTATCCGAACGCTCGTCGCAGCAACATCCGCATCATTGAAATCGACGCCGCCCGCCCGGTGGACGGCGCCCTGCCCGGCATCGCCGTACAGCCTGGCAGCAAGATCGACGGTTTGAACAGTCAGCCGTGGTTGTCCAGCAACAACATGGGCCGCATGGCGGATGTCATGGCGGCAGACCTGGTGCGCCTGGCGCCAGCGGCCAAACCGAAGATAGACGCCAACCTGGCCGCACTCAAACAGCGCCTGCTCAAGCTCAGCGCTGACAGCGAGTCACGCTTGGCCAACGCCGACAACTTGAGTGTGATGAGCCTGAGCGATCATTTCGGCTACCTGATCGGCGGCCTCAACCTGGAGCTGATTGGCCTGGATGCCCGGCCGGATGCCGAGTGGACACCGCAGGCGCTCAAACAACTGGGTGCGATGCTCAAGGACAATGAGGTGGCGGTGGTGTTGCATCATCGCCAGCCGTCGGACGCGGTGAAAGCGGGGATTGCCGAGGCGGGCAGTCTGTTGGTGGTATTGAGTGTCGATGCGGTGGATCCGGTGGCTGAATTGGAAGGGAATGTGGATTTGGTGATTAAAGGGTTGGACGGCGCGTAACGTCAGTTGCACCGTGTAATCGTTCTTCGCGAGCAAGCCCGCTCCCACATTTGATCGGTGGTGATCGCAGATTCTGTGATAGACACAAATCCACTGTGGGAGCGGGCCTGCCCGCGAAGGCGACCTGACAGGCAACACAAACTCCAGACCTGAAAAAGCCCGCTGACCGTCACCGGTTCAGCGGGCTTCTTTTTGCGCGGTGACTCAGTGAGCCACAGCCGCCTGTTCTTCCATTTTCTGGCGCAGGCTCAGTGGACGCATGTCAGTCCAGACCTCTTCGATGTAGGCCAGGCATTCCTTTTTCAGGCCGCTCTTGCCCACGGTGCGCCAGCCTTGTGGCACGGCTTTGTAATCGGGCCAGATCGAGTATTGCTCTTCGTGGTTGACCACGACCTGAAAGAGGATGTCCTCGCGGTCGAATACTGACGTCATGCTGTCTCTCCATCGCTGTAGGGTGGGCTGCACGCCGTGCGCAGCCGTTATGTAGAAGGAACGTTCAAGGCACCAGAAAATTTAAAGGCTGGCGGTGGCTGCGGCCATGGCCCTGCCGAAAATGTCGGCCACCCGATCGATTTCCGTGGCGGTGATCACCAACGGTGGCAGGAAACGCACGACACCGCCGTGACGCCCGCCCAGCTCGAGGATCAATCCGCGTTTGAGGCATTCGCGCTGCACCAACGGCGCCAGACGAGCGAATATCGGTGGATGGCCTTGAGCGTCCGGCGCGCCAGTCGGGTCGACCAGCTCAACGCCCAGCATCAAGCCCCGTCCGCGGATATCGCCCAGTTGCGGGAAATCCCGTTGCAGGATGTGCAGGTGTTCACTCAAACGTTCGCCCATGGCGGCGGCGTGCTCGCACACCTTGTGTTCTGTCAGGTAGCGCATCACCGCAGAGCCTGCGGCCATTGCCATCTGATTACCGCGGAAGGTCCCGGCATGGGCGCCCGGCAGCCAGGTGTCGAGCCAGTCGCGATAGACCACCACCGCCAGCGGCAGGCTGCCGCCGATGGCTTTGGACATCACCACCACGTCGGGAATGATCCCGGCGTGCTCGAAGGCGAACATCTTGCCGGTACGGGCGAAACCGCTCTGGATTTCATCGACGATCAGCGCTACGCCGGCCTTTTCGGTGATGCGTCGCAAGCCGCGCAGCCAGTCGAGATCGGCCGGAATCACCCCGCCCTCGCCCTGTACCGCTTCGACGATCACCGCAGCAGGCAATTGCACGCCGGCCTCTGGATCATTCAGCAGGTTTTCCAGGTAACTCAAGTTGACCTGCACCCCCTGCGCGCCGCCAAGCCCGAACGGGCAACGGTAATCGTAGGGATACGGCATGAACTGCACGCCACTGCTGAGCAACGCACCCAACGGTTTCTTCGGCCCCAGACTGCCCATCAAACTCAACGCGCCCTGGCTCATACCGTGGTAACCGCCCTGGAACGACAAAACCGTGCTGCGTCCGGTGGCGATGCGCACCAGTTTCAGCGCGGCTTCCACGGCGTCGGTGCCGGTGGGGCCACAGAACTGAATCTTCGCTTCAGCGACCAATGCTGGCGGCAACAGACCGAAGAGGTCCTGAACAAACTGATCCTTGACCGGCGTGGTCAGGTCGAGTGTATGCAGCGGCAGTTCATCGGTAAGCACTTGCTGGATCGCTTCGATCACCACCGGGTGGTTGTGTCCCAAAGCCAGAGTCCCCGCACCGGCCAGGCAATCAATGAAACTGCGGCCTTCGACATCCTCGACATAAATGCCCTTGGCTCGCTTGAGTGCCAGGGGAATGCGCCGCGGATAGCTGCGAGCGTTCGACTCCTGCTGGCTTTGACGAGCCAGCAATGGCGATTCGTTGAACTGATAAAGCGCCTCGGCAGGCGTCGGAACGATCCGGGCAGGCTGATCTTCGATAAGGCTGATAGCGACTGACATCTCTCGATCCCTCAATACGCTGTTGATAGTGACCAAAACTGCACACCGGGCAGGTGCGCGTTCCGGTCACGGGGCGCACTTGCAGGTTTTCCTGTTCTGGAAACGCATCAGGACCTCAAGGATTTAGACCCTCGATCAGCTTTCTATGAAGGTGGTGACAGCGCCTTGTGCATCGGAATGGCGTGGAGTCCCGCCACGGTGAAGGCTTCAGCGCAAGCCCGGTAACCCAGGCGCTGGTAAAACGCCTCGCCAGTACGGGTGCTGTTGAGCCGCGCCTGAGGCAAACCCTGAGCGATCAACCAGGTTTCGAGATCCTGCACCAATGCTTGTCCGGCGCCTCGTCGAAACCATTCCGGTTGCACGTAACAAAACGCGACCTTGCCGCTGATCGCCGCCATGGCGACGCCTATGGGTTTGTCTTGCAAGAGGGCGATGTTCAGGTACAAGCGCGAGTCGGCCAGCCAGGGTTGCACGTGTTCGATGGTTTTATTGTGGGTCCAGGTGGCGACGGTTCGCGGATCGTTGCGATGGTCCAGCGCGCAGCCGACGCGAATGGAGCGCTCGACGATGCGGCTGATGATGCCGGCGTCGGCAGGGGTTGCCTTGCAGATGTGTATCGATGCATTCATGGCGCTGTTACCTCAATCCATTGAGTCAAAGCTGCCAGGGACGATAGCGCTGTGGGGGGCCGGATGGCTAATGGAGAGACGTTACATTTGGTGTGCAACACAGAACAAATGTAGGAGCTGCCGAAGGCTGCGATCTTTTGATCTTGCTTCTAAAAGGTCAAAAGATCGCAGCCTTCGGCAGCTCCTACAGGGGTTTTGTGTTGTTGGTTAGACCGGTTGCAGAGGCATGGTCAGCTCAACCCGCAAGCCATCCGGTCGACTGTCAAAATGCAGGGTGCAGCTGCAACGCTGGACGATGGCCTGGACAATCGCCAGGCCGAGGCCGCAACCGGTGCTCTGGCCGTTGCGCCAGAAGCGTTGGGTCAGGTGTTGCAGGTCATCTTCGGCAATCCCCGGGCCGTGGTCGCGGACCAAAAAGTGCACGCGATTGTTGGTGGTTTCCAGGCTCAACTCCACGGCCCCATTTTCTGGGGTGTGGCGCAGGGCGTTGTCGAGCAAGTTGCGCAATGCAGCAATCGACAGCACTGCCGGCATTTGCAGCGGCGCATTGGAGAATGTAGTCGGCAACTGAAACTTGATCCGCTGACGATCACCGCTGGCCGCATCCTGAATCGCCAGTTTCGCCACCTGCTCGGCGCTGCATTGCACGCCATCATCGAACGACAGACTGCCCTCCACGCGTGCCAGCAGCAGCAATTGTTCAAGCGTGCGATGCAGTCGGTCAGCGCCCTCTTCAGCCCGCGCCAGAGACTGATCCCGGGCGCTGCCTTCAGTCATGCGCGCCACTTGCAGATGGGTTTTGATCGCGGTCAGCGGGCTGCGCAATTCATGGGCGGCATCACCGGTCAGGCGCCGCTCGCGCTCGATGGTCTTGCCAATACGCAGGAACAACTGATTCTGGGTTTCCAGCAGCGGTTGCAGCTCGCTGGGCAACGGCTGGATCTGCAACGGTTCCAGGGAATCGGCACTGCGCCGCATCAGCGCATCCCGCATACGATTGAGCGGTGCCAGCCCCTGACCGATGCCGAGCCACAACAGACACAGGCAGCCGAGCAACGCCACGCCGACCGGTACCGAGGCCGCCAGCAGAATGGACATGTTCAGGGCTTCGCGTTCGATTTGCCGATCGGCGGTAGTAATGCGCACATCACCGCGCGCCAAGGTGAAACTGCGCCACGGTGCGCCGTCGATCATTTGATCGTGGAAGCCCATTTTTTCGGCTTCCAGGGTTTGTTCGGGGCTACTGTGGCTGCGGGCCAGAATTTCGCCGCGCAACGAGCTGACCTGACAGGCCATGCCGCCAGGGATACTCAGCTGTTCAGCGCTGAAATGGGTCCCCTCGCCCTTGCTCGGCAACGCCGGCAGTTGCTCCAGCAGCCCGGCCACCATCCGCGCCGACGCCACCAGCCGCTGGTCCAGGGAAAACATCATCTGGTTGCGCAGATCACTGAGCATCCAGGCGGCGGCCAGGGCCCAGATCAGCGCAAACGCGGCGCCGAGGGTCAGGCTCAGGCGCAAACGCAGACTCATCACTTCGATTGCTCTCCGCCATCGGCCGGCCCCAGGCGATAGCCCAGGCCACGCACGGTCTCGACGATGCCGTTGCCGAGTTTTCGCCGCAGGTGATGAATGTGGACGTTAAGGGCATTGCTTTCCAGTTCGTCGTTGAAACCGTAGACGCTGTCCTTCAGTTGCTCGGTGGACAGCACCCGGCCGCGATTGTGCAGCAAGGCTTGCAACAGCGATTGCTCACGGCGCGACAAATCGACGGGTTGGCCGCCGAGCAGGGTTTCGCGGCTGCTCGGGTCGTAGGTCAAACGACCGTGTTCAATCAGGTTGACGCTGCGCCCCGCCACTCGTCGCAACAAGGTGTGCAGACGGGCGGCGAGTTCGCGCAGGTCGAACGGTTTGAGCAAATAGTCGTCGGCACCGGCTTGCAGGCCGTCAACCCGATCGGTGACCGAATCCCGCGCGGTGAGGATCAGCACCGGGATTTCCAGGCCATGCTGACGCAACTGCTGCAACAGCTTGAGGCCATCTTCATCGGGCAGGCCGAGATCGAGCACCATGACGTCGAACTCGGCCACCTTGAGCATCGCCCGGGCTGCCGAGGCAGTGGCGACATGCTCCACGGTCAAGCCTTGGGCAGTGAGCCCGGCAACGATGCCGCTGGCGATTAGCTCATCGTCTTCGCAAACCAGTACGTGCATGGTGAGCCCCGTAGAAAAAAGGTGATTAGGCCGGTAGTCGATTAAGCGGACATTATGCCGCAAGCGCCATTGTCACAAGGCGGGTGTGGTTAATCATCGGTTAATCGTCGCCCGCCACTGTGCACCTCACTTGCACAGGGATAAGGCTTACCCATGCGTCAATTGTTTTTATTGTTTGTTCTGTTGATCGGGGGTGTGGCCCAGGCTGGAACGAATCCGTTCGAGACCCAACCCGAGTTTCTCCCGGTGGAAAAAGCGTTCCTCTTCACCTCCGAACGCCTTGAATCCGGGGAAACCCAGCTCTATTGGCAAATTGCCGACCATTATTACCTGTATCAGAAACGCCTGAAATTCGACGGTCTGGCCCCGGAGCAAGTGCCGGCGCTGCCGCAAGGCGAGCTTCACAGCGACGAATTCTTCGGCGAACAGCAAGTCTACCGCCAGGGCCTGGAACTGAAGATTCCGGCTGGTGCCACGGGCCAGATCAAAGTCGGCTTTCAAGGCTGTGCCGATGCCGGTCTGTGTTATCCGCCGCAGACTCAAATCATCGATCTCGGTGGCCAGGCGACAGCGGCGGCGACGGTCGAAGCGCCGGACCAGGCGCTTGCCAGCGGCCTGCAGCAACGGGCGTTGGGCTGGAGCCTGCTGGTGTTCTTCGGCCTGGGACTGTTGTTGGCGTTCACGCCTTGTTCGTTGCCGATGCTGCCGATTCTGGCGGGGTTGATCGTTGGCAGTGGAGCCACGTCCAAACGCGGTTTCGTCCTGGCGACCAGTTACGTCGCGAGTATGGCGCTGGTGTATGCGGCGATGGGCGTGCTGGCGGCATTGCTCGGTGCGAACCTTCAGGCGTTGCTGCAAAACCCTTGGTTGCTCGGCAGTTTTGCCGCGATCTTTGTGTTGCTGGCCTTGCCGATGTTCGGTTTCTTCGAGCTGCAATTGCCGGTGGCCGTGCGAGATCGGCTGGAACATGTTTCGCGTAATCAGCGCGGTGGAAGCCTGATCGGTGCCGGTGTACTTGGGGCTTTGTCCGGCTTGCTGGTCGGTCCGTGCATGACCGCTCCATTGGCGGGGGCGCTGCTCTACATCGCTCAGAGCGGCAACGCGCTGCACGGCGGGCTGATTCTGTTCGCCATGGGCATTGGCATCGGTGTGCCGCTGTTGTTGCTGGTAACCGTCGGCAATCGCTTCCTGCCCAAACCCGGCGCATGGATGACTCTGCTCAAGGGTGTATTCGGTTTCCTGTTCCTCGCTACGGCGCTGCTGACGCTGCGCCCTGTACTGGATGAATCGCTGTGGCTCGGTTTGTGCGGAGCCTTGCTGCTGGTCGCGGCCTACAGCGCCTGGAAACAGTCTGAAGGCTTCGGTCGCATCGCTCAATTGTTCGGCGCCAGTTCGCTGTTGCTGGGACTGTGGGGTGGCCTGCTGGTGGTCGGTGCGGCGGGTGGCAGTGACGATCCGTATCAGCCGTTGCAGGTGTACAGCGCCGGCCGTAACGACGCCGCCGTGCCCAGCATTCATGATGCCTTCACCACGATCAAGGAACCCGCGGTGCTGCAACGCGAACTCGATGCAGCCAAGGCCCAGGGTCAATGGGTGCTGCTGGACTACTACGCCGACTGGTGTGTGGCGTGCAAAATCATGGAAAAACAGGTCTTCGGCAAAGCGCAGGTCCTGCAAGCACTCAGCGATGTGCGCTTGCTACGGCTGGACGTCACCGCCGACAATGCCGCCAGCCGCGAACTGCTCGGCCGTTATAAAGTGCCGGGGCCGCCAAGCCTGTTGTGGATCGGCCCTGATGGCGATGAGCGCCGCAGCCAGCGCATCACCGGTGAGGTCGATGCCGACACTTTTCTGCAACGCTGGACCATCACCCGAGACGTTCGTTAATGCTGACTTTTACCCTCGGCACCTTTGCCATCGCGCTTAATCACTTGCTGCTGATCAGTGCCTTGGCGCTGGCGACTTTTGTCGGCTGGCGGGTGGCCAAGCGTGGCGGCGAGAACCCGGAGTCGGTGCTGTTCAGCCTGTTCCTGCTGGGTCTGCTAGCGGCCCGGGTCGGTTTCGTGATTGCCTACTGGGCGCAGTATCGCAACGATCCATGGCAAATCATCGACCTGCGCGACGGTGGTTTTCTCGCCTGGCCCGGAGTGGTCGTGCTGTTACTCGCCGCCGTGTATCGAGGCTGGCGTCGCCCGGGCCTGCGCAAGCCGTTGGGCTTTGGCGTGGCCAGTGGTCTGGCATTCTGGCTGCTGGCCACCTTCTCTCTGAATATTTATGAACAAGGCACGCGCCTGCCGCAAATCACCCTGCGCAATGCCGCCGGCCAAACGGTGCAACTCAACGATTACCAAGGCGGTCCGCTGGTCATCAATCTTTGGGCCACTTGGTGCCCGCCGTGCCGCCGGGAAATGCCGGTGCTGGAAAACGCCCAACAACAGCGTCCGGACCTGACCTTTCTGTTCGTCAACCAGGCCGAAAGCATGCAGAGTGTCAGCACCTTCCTCGAAACCCAAGGCCTGAGCCTGACGAACGTGCTGTTCGATGGCAGCGGTCGATTGGGTCAGGCCGTGGGTTCCATGGCATTGCCGACTACGCTGTTCTATAGCCCCGACGGGCACCTGCTCGGCAGTCATTTGGGCGAGCTCTCTGAAGCCAGCCTGGCCCGCGCCCTGGAAAACTTCGACACCCCGAACCCGGCCACCCCGGCCACGCCTTCAAGGAAATTGCCATGCTCCGCCTCCGCCACCTGCTGACGTTAACCCTGGGTGCCGCCCTGCTGCACTTGCCGTCGGTTCAGGCCGAAGAATTGCCTGAAGCGATCAAGAAAATCGAAGCCAAGGGCGCCAAAATCGTCGGCACCTTCGACGCGCCCGACGGCCTGCGCGGTTATGCGGCGCAGTACCAGAACCGCGGCATGGCGCTGTACCTGACCCCGGACGGCAAACATGTATTGCTGGGCAATTTGTACGACGCCGAAGGCAATGACCTGAGCAGTGCGCCCCTGCAGAAACTGGTCTACGCGCCGATGGCCAAGGAAATCTGGGGCAAGATGGAAGCGAGCAACTGGATCGGTGACGGCAACAAGGATGCCCCGCGAATCGTCTATCTGTTCAGCGACCCGAATTGCCCGTACTGCAACCTGTTCTGGGAACAGGCGCGGCCGTGGGTCAAGGCCGGCAAGGTGCAGTTGCGACACATCATGGTCGGCATCATTCGCGAAGACAGCCCGGGCAAGTCCGCCGCGCTGCTGGCTGCCAAGGATCCGCAGAAAGCGTTGGCCGACCACGAGAAATCCGGCAAGGATAGCTCGCTCAAGGCCCTGAAAGATGTGCCGCCGGCGATTCAGGCGAAACTCGCCGCGAACATGCAGTTGATGGAAGAGCTGGAACTGGCCGCCACCCCGGCAATTTTCTACATGGACGACAAGGGCCAGCTGCAACAACAGCAAGGCGCGCCGTCGCCGGAGAAACTGGTGAAGATTCTGGGACCCAAGTAGCAAGATCAAAAGATCGCAGCCTTCGGCAGCTCCTACATGAGACCGGTGTAGGAGCTGCCGAAGGCTGCGATCTTTTTAATCAAGCGCTACGCGGATTTCTCTCGGCCAGAAACTTCAGCAGCACCTCGGTGACAAATGCCGGATTCTCCAGATTAGAGATATGCCCCGCCTCCGGCACCAGCACAAACGGGCATCCGATCAACTCAGCCATTTCTTTGGTTTCCGACGGCGGTCGCGGTTTGTCCTGCTCGCCGCACATCAACAGCGTGGTTTCAGGGTTCAGTTCACCCAGGCGCGGCAACAGATCATCACGACCAAAGGTAATCCGCCCCATCGGCACGATGCTTTCACGCAAGCGGTCGGCTGGCAGCGCAGCCAGTTTCGCGCGGAAATCCTGATACAGCGCCGATTGCGGATCGATGCCCGGACGGAAGAAGATCGGCACCACGATGTCGAGCAGCTGTGGCGAGATCTTCCCGCTGTCTTCAATCTGTTTGAACAACGAGAAATAGTATTGGCGGGTCGGTTCCGGTTCGACGCCGACGTAGGTGTCCATCAGCACCAGACCGTTGAGCCGCTGCGGTGCGGACAGCGCCAGTCGAACGCCCCACATGCCACCCACCGAAAGACCGACCAGCGTGACGCGATCGATGTCCAGATGATCGAGCAAGGCCAATGCCTGGCGGGCTACGTCATCCAGCGACTTTGTGCATTCGGGCATCCGCCCGGATTGGCCATGGCCCCACAGGTCCAGGGCGATGACCCGATAGTGCTGCGACAGCGCCGTAATCTGCGGTGCCCACATGGCCTGGTCCCACAGGTAACTGCCGGCCAACAAAACCGCAGGGCCTGTGCCTTGATCAATGTAGTGAAGCGCTTGTCCATCAACCGTTACGAAAGGCATCGACTGTCTCCCTGGTGAAATCGGATCCATTAAAAAAAGCACAGGAAGACTGAGCCGCGTGGACTCGACAGTCAACCCGATTGAAGATCAAAAGATCGCAGGCTTCGCCAGCTCCTACAGGGGCTCGGCGTACATACACGCGCGAACCAAATGGGCTTGGCGTACACACGCGCGAACCAAATGGGCTCGGCGTACACCCGCACAAACCAAATGGGCTCGGCGTACACACGCGCGAATCGGGCCCGGCGTACACCTGTAGGAGCTGCCGCAGGCTGCGATCTTTTGACTTTAGAGCCCTTCCAGCTCCGCCATCAGGTCATTCAACCGATCCACCTTATCTTCGGTCATATCGCTCGCCGCCAACCCGTCGATGTACTCGGCCAGCTCCGCCACCGTGCTGCACTCGAACATCGCCCGTAGCGGCACGTTGCGTTGCAGGGCTTTTTGCACCCGCGAGGCGATTTGTGTGGCCAGCAGCGAATGCCCGCCGAGCTCGAAGAAATTGTCATGCACGCCAACCTTCTCGACCTTCAACACCTCGGCCCAAATATCCGCCAGGGTCTGCTCCAGCTCGTTGCGCGGCGCCTCATAGGTCTGGCTCTGCAACTGGCCAATCTCCAGTGCCGGCAAGGCCTTGCGATCGAGTTTGCCGTTGGCGTTGAGCGGCAGCTTGTCGAGCCACAACCAGTGCAACGGCACCATGTATTCCGGCAATTCGGCGCGCAAACGCTGCTTGATATGCTCCAGTTGTTCGTTCGGATCCAGCGCCGACTCCGCAGCAACCAGATAGCCGACCAAATGCTTGCCATTGACGCCCTCCTGCACACCCACCGCTGCATCGCGAACTTCCGGCTGCTCGTGCAGACGCGCCTCGATTTCACCCAGTTCGATGCGGTAACCGCGGATCTTCACTTGATGATCGATGCGCCCAACGTATTCCAGCACGCCGTCACTGCGACGTCGGGCCAGGTCGCCGGTGCGATACAGGCGATCTCCCGGTGCGCCGAACGGGTTCGGCACAAACACTTGCGCAGTACGCAACGGATCGCTCACATAGCCGCGCCCCACGCCGACGCCGGCCACGCACAACTCCCCCACCGCTCCCAATGGCACCAGTTCCAGCGCGCCATCGAGCAGGTACAAACGGTTGTTATCCGTTGGAGTGCCAATCGGCAAGTAACTGCCACGTGTCGAGGCCAGATCAACGCGGAAGAACGCCACATCGTCCGAGCATTCCGCCGGCCCATAGGCGTTCACCAAGCCAATTTGCGGATAACGCAGCAACCATTGATGCGCCAGCTCCGGCGGCATCGCTTCACCGGTCGGCAGCATCCAGCGCAGTCCATCGAGGCTCATGCGGTCCTGAGCGAGCATGCCCTGAATCAGCGACGGCACGCTTTCCAGCACGGTGATGCCCTGGCTCTGAACGTGAGCCAACAAGCCTTGCGGATCGTGGGCGATGCTGTTCGGCACGATGTCCACCCGAGCGCCGAACAGCGGCGCGGCGAGGAACTGCCAGACCGAAATATCGAAGCTTTGCGAAGCGGTCTGGGCGATCACATCAGCCTCGCTCAATTTCAGGTACGGCACCTTGCTCAACTGGTTATTGAGCATGCCACGCTGCTCGACCATCACGCCCTTCGGCAGGCCGGTGGAACCCGAGGTGTATATCACGTAGGCGAGGTTGTCCGGGCCGCTGTAAATGCCCGGATTGGCCACCGAAACATCGCTCGCCTGCACGTCTTCCCAGACCAGCAATCGAGGCCGGTTGGCACAACCGAGCTCTTCCAGCAGCGCGATGGCTTGTTCACGACACGCCTGGGTGCAGACCAGCAACGGCGTGCGGCTCAGGTCAATGATTCGGCTCAGACGCTGACTCGGCAGGCCCGGGTCCAGCGGCAGGTAACCGGCACCGGCCTTGAAGCTGCCGATGATCATGCCCAACAGATCAAGGTTACGTTCGGCGAGCAACGCCACCGGTTGATCCAGACCGACGCCGGCCGCAATCAGCGCATGGCCGAGACGGTTGCTGCGCTGGTTCAGCTCAACATAACTGTGTTGCTGATCCAGGCAACTGGCGGCGACTCGCTGCGGATGCGCGGCGACTTGCGCTTCGAACAACGAGACATAGCTGTGCTCCAGTGGGTACTCGTGTTCGCTCTGGTTGCAGCCATGGAGCAGGAAGTCTTGTTCCTCGGTGCTCAGCAGCGGCAGATCGGCCATGTCGCCATGGAAGCCTTCGACCAGCGCCAGCAGCAGGCGCTTGAATTCGCCGAGCATGCGCTCGACCGTAGACTCGTCGAAATAACGCTGGTCGTAGGACAGGTGCAAGCCCAAGTCATCGCCCGGATAACACACTGCCGTCAATGGGAAGTTGGTGTGGGTGCGACCCGAATCCGAGGTCGCGTTGAGGCTCTGCGCACGGTCCAGCACAGAGACTTCCACCGGCGCATTTTCGAACACGAACAGGCTGTCGAACAGCGGCTGGCCTTTAGGCAGTTCGCTGGTTTCCTGAATGCTCACCAGCGGCAGGTATTCGTACTCACGCAGCTGCATGTTGCTGTCGAGCAGACTGCTGAGCCACTGCCGAACGCTGCAACGCTGATCGTCCTCGGGCATTTTCACCCGCAGGGCGATGCTGTTGATGAACAGCCCGACGGTGCGCTGCATCTGCGGCATTTCCACCGGCCGCCCAGCCACCGTGACGCCGAACAGCACGTCGCGATCGCCGCTCAGGCGACGCAGCACCAGCGCCCACGCCGCTTGGGCGAAGGTGTTGATGGTCAGCTGATGGGCCTGGGCCAGTTCGCGCAGTTGCGCACCGTCGCGGGCATCGAGTCGGGTATAGCGGTCGCCGACGATCATGCCGCCGCTGTCGCCGGCATGTTCACGCAGGAACGGCCGGTCACTCGGAATCGGTGTGGTGCGCTCGAAACCTTGCAAGTTCTGCTGCCACCACTGTCGCGCTTCGGCCAGGCTCTGGCGTTGCAGCCAGCCGATGTAATCGCGATAACGCGGCGGCACAGCCAGTTGCGCCTCCCGGCCTTCGCCGAGGGCGGTGTAGATTTCGAAGAAATCGTTCATCAGCAGCGAACGGCACCAGGCATCGATGAGGATATGGTGGTTGCTCATCATGAACCAGTAACGCGCCGCGCCCACGCGGATCAAGCGCAGGTGGAACGGTGCCTGGTTGAGCAAATCGAACCCGGCCTCACGCTCGCTTTTGAGCAGCGCCTGCAACTTCGGCTCTTGCTCGGTTTCGGCAATCGCGCTCCAGTCCAGATACTCGATCGGCGTGCTGCCCGGTTTGTGGATCACTTGCAGCATGTCTTCGCCAACGTTCCAGCAGAACGAGGCGCGCAAGGCTTCGTGTCGGGCGATCACCGCTTGCCAGGCCTGGGCGAAACGCTCGGGGTCGAGTTCACTGTTGATGCGGTAGCGGTCCTGCATGTAATAGAGGCCGGTGCCCGGTTCGAGCAAGGTGTGTAGCAGCATGCCTTCCTGCATCGGGGTCAGCGGGTAGACGTCTTCAATCATCGCTGCCGGGACAGGCAATGCGTCGAGTTGCGGCTGAGTCAATCTGGCCAGCGGGAAGTCCGACGGCGTCAGGCCGCCTGCGTTGTCGCTCAGGCAATGCTGGATCAGGCTGTGCAATTCGCCCAGATACGCCTCTGCCAGTTCGGTGATGGTTTGCAGATCGTGGCGTTCGGCGCTGAAGGTCCAGCGCAGCACCAACTCACCGCCGTAGACCTGACTGTCGATGCTTAGCTCGTTGGGCAGCGGCGCATTTGGATCGTGTGCCGCACCGACCGGTTCATCCAGCGGACGGAACAGCGCATCGTTGCCGAAGCTCTGGTCGAACTGCCCCAGGTAGTTGAAGGTGATCGGCGCCACTGGCAGCGCGGCCATGGTCTGACGGCACACACCGTCGGCCAGATAACGCAGCACGCCATAACCCAAACCTTTGTGCGGTACCGCGCGCAGTTGCTCCTTGATCGCCTTGATCGAGGCCCCCTGTTCATTCGCAGGTGTGAGGCGTAGCGGATAGGCGCTGGTGAACCAGCCAACGGTGCGGGTCAGGTCAATCTCGTCGAACAGGGTTTCGCGGCCATGGCCTTCGAGTTGAATCAATGCCGACTCATGACCGCTCCAGCGGCACATCACGCGGGCCAATGCGGTCAGCAGCAGGTCATTGACCTGAGTGCGATAGGCCGTCGGCGCCTGTTGCAGCAGTTGGCGGGTACGCTTGCTGTCGAGGCGCACGCTGACGGTTTGCGCGTGACGATTCTCCTGTCCACCCTGCGGACGATCACAGGGCAATTCAGCGCTTGGGCCGGCCAGTTGCGTCTGCCACCAGCTCAATTCTTCACGCAGGGATTCGCTGCCGGCGTAAGCCTGCAACCGTGCGGCCCAGTCCTTGAAGGCACTGGTTTTCGCCGGCAGTTTTACTGACTGCCGGGACTCGAGTTGACGATAAACCGTTTGCAGATCGTCCAGCAGCACCCGCCACGACACCCCATCGACGACCAAGTGGTGAATGGCGATGAATAGCCGTTGTTGCCCCTCAGGATCATCCACCAGCAGCGCCCGCATCAGCGGCCCGTGCTCGAGGTCGAGGCCGCGTTGAGCATCGGCAAACAACGCCGCGCAGTTGTCCATGCTCGGCACGTGTACCTGCCACAGCACGGCAGCGTCGGAAATCGCCTGATGCCGGGCCTGCCAATGGCCCTCAACTTCGGTGAAACGCAGGCGCAAGGCGTCGTGCTGTTCGATCACCGCCAGCAGCGCTTGCTCCAGACGATGCGGCTCGAGCGCCACGGTCGGCTCCAGTAGCAACGCCTGGTTCCAGTGTTGACGCTGTGGAATGTCGGTATCGAAGAACCAATGCTGAATCGGCGTCAGACGCGAATCGCCGGTGAGCAAACCTTGCTCGGCTGTGACCTGCTCGGTGCGGGTCGCGACGGCGGCCAGCGTCTGTACGGTCTGGTGCTGGAACAGCTCACGCGGGCTGAAGTGGATGCCCTGCTGCCGCGCACGGCTGACCACCTGGATCGACAGAATCGAATCGCCGCCCAGTTCGAAGAAGTTGTCGTTGAGGCCGACCTGCTGGACGTTCAGCACTTCGCGCCAGATGCCGGCCAGGGTCAGTTCAAGTTCATTGCTCGGCGCCACGTACTGCTGACGATTCAACTCCGGGTGCGGGGCCGGCAGTGCGCGGCGGTCGAGTTTGCCGTTGGCGGTCAGCGGCATGCTGGCCAGCAGGATCAGGTGCGTCGGCACCATGTAGTCCGGCAACTGCACTTTGAGGTGCGCCTTCAACGCTTCGCGCAATGCAGTTTGTTGCGCGTCATCCTGTTCGGCGACGTGGGTGACCAGATAGCCGACCAATTGCTTGCCGCTCGGTGCGTCGAGGGCCAGCACCACCGCTTCACGCACGGCTTCGTGTTCCAGCAAACGGGTTTCGATCTCGCCCAGTTCGATGCGGAAACCACGGATCTTCACTTGATGGTCAATGCGTCCCAGGTACTCCACCAAGCCATCGGCACGCTGACGGACAAGGTCGCCGGTGCGGTACAAACGTCCGCCGTTCACTGCAAAAGGGTCGGCGATAAATCGTTCGGCGGTCATGCCCGGACGCTGGTGATACCCCTGCGCCAGGCCGGCACCGCCGACGTACAACTCGCCCGTCGCGCCTTGCGGCACCAACGCCAGATCAGCGTCGAGGATGTACGCCACCCGAGCGCCGATCACACTGCCGATCGGCACGCTGCCTAGGCCTTCTTCCAGTTGCTCCGGCGCCAGACTGGCGAGCGGCATGACCACGGTTTCAGTCGGGCCGTAAGCGTTGAAAAACAGGCTCGGCTTGAACGCCGCGCGAATCCGATGCAGGTGTTCGCCGGTCAGGGCTTCGCCGCCGGTGATGCACATGCGCACCGGCAGGGTTTCGCCCTGGGTCACCAGCCATTGCGCCAACTGGCTGCCATAGCTTGGGGTGAAACCAAGAATGTTGATGTTGTGGCGACGAATCAGTTCGCAGATTTCTTCTGCATCCCACTGGCCTTGCGCACGCAGGACAACTTGCGCGCCGCTCAGCAGCGGCACCAGCAGACGTTCGGTCGCAGCATCGAAATTGATCGAATAGAAGTGCAACTCGCAGTCATCCGGGCGCATACCGAAACGCTCGATCACCGCGCGGCAATGCATGGCGATTTCACCGTGAGACACCACCACGCCTTTCGGTTTGCCGGTGGAGCCCGAGGTATAAATCAGGTACGCCTGATGTTGCGGCAGGCTGACAAACGGTAGCTCGCTGGCCGGGTAATTGGCCAGTGCAGCGGCATCTTCTTCCAGGCACCAACGGCCGACGCTGGACGGCAGTTCACCGAGGGCCGCGAACATCGCCGCATCGCTGAGCAGCACACCGATGCCGCTGTCTTCGATCATGTAATGCAAGCGATCCAGCGGGTATTCCGGGTCCAGCGGCACATAGGCGCCACCTGCCTTGAGAATCGCCAGCAGGCCGACGACCATCTCCAGCGAACGCTCCAACGCCAAACCGACCCGCACCTGTGGCCCGACTCCGCGCTCGCGCAGCATCCAGGCCAGCCGATTGGCGCGGCTGTCGAGCTCGGCGTAGCTCAGGGTTTGCCCGGCGAACGTCAGGGCTGGCGCGTCCTTGCGCACCAGCGCCTGTTCGCTGAACAGGTGATGGATGCACTGATCGAGGCGATGTTCACCCGGTTCGACGCCGAGGCTGTCGAGCAGGTTCTGCTGCTCGGTGGCTTCCAGCAACGGAAGTTCGCTGAGGCGTTGCTGCGGATCGGCGAGCAACGCTTCCAGCAGGTTGCGCCAGTGCCCGGCCATGCGCGCAATGCGCGGCTCATCGAACAAATCGGTGCTGTAGGTCAGGCAGCAACCGAGGCGATGGTCGAGGTCGGTGACTTCCAGATTGAGGTCGAACTTGGTCGCTCGCGCATCGTTGGCCAGGTACTCGACGGTCATCCCGGCCAAGGTTCGGCTCTGCTGGAATTCCCAGCGCTGCACGTTGCACATCACCTGGAACAGCGGGTTGTAAGCCGCACTGCGCGGTGGCTGCAAGGCTTCCACCAGATGATCGAACGGCAGGTCCTGATGGGACTGGCCTTCGATCACGGTGTGACGAACCTGCTCGAACAACTCGCCGACAGACATCTGCCCGTCGAGCTGGCAACGCAGCACTTGAGTGTTGAGGAACGCGCCGATCAGCCCTTCGCTTTCCGGGCGAATGCGGTTGGCCACCGGCGCACCGATGCGCAGATCGGTCTGGCCACTGTAGCGATAAAGCAATACCGCCAGCGCGGCAGTCATGGTCATGAACAGAGTCAGACCGTTGTAGGCGTTGAAGGCACGAACCCGCGCCGCAAGATCATCGCTGAGGTCGAAGCGGAACAGTTCGCCCTGATGGCTTTGTACCGGCGGACGCGGACGATCGGCCGGCAGTTCCAGCAGCGGATGTTCACGGCCCAGTTGCGCGGTCCAGTAATCGAGTTGGCGCTGACGTTCGCCGGATTCCAGCCACTGCCGCTGCCACACGCTGTAATCCAGGTACTGTACCGGCAGTGGCTGCAGCGGTGATTCGCGGTCATCGACAAACGCTTCGTAAAGAGCGCTCAGTTCCCGGGCGAAGATGTCCATCGCCCAGCCTTCGGTGACGATGTGATGCAGGGTCAGGACGAAGTAATGCTCCTGCTCGGCGGTCTTGACCAGACAAGCACGCAGCAGCGGTCCGGTTTCCAGATCGAAAGGTTTATGGGCTTCGTCATCGGCCAGTTGCTGGACCTGCCATTCGCGGCTATCGGCATCCAGCGTGGTGAAATTCTTCCAGTCCATGCGCAGGCGGGTATCTGGATGAACCTGTTGCCGGGCCACGCCGTCGATGCTCGGGAAGGTCGTACGCAAGGTTTCGTGACGCATGACCAGCGCTTGCAGCGCCGCTTCGAAACGCCCGACATCCAGCACGCCACGCAACCGCGCCATGCCGCCGACGTTGTAGGCCGGGCTGTCCGGTTCCATCTGCCAGAGGAACCACATCCGTTGCTGGGAATAGGACAGTGGCACCGGTTGGCTGCGGTCGACCTTCTCGATCGGCGGCTGCTTGTTGGTTTTGCCGCTGACCTGGATCAAGCGAACCTGTTCGGCAAACGCGCCCAGTTCACTGGCCTCGAACAGCGCCCGCAAAGGCAACTCAACGTCGCAAGCCTGGCGGGTGCGGGAAATGATTTGCGTGGCCAACAGCGAGTGGCCGCCGAGGGCGAAGAAATCGTCGCGCAGGCCGATCTGCGTTTGGCCCAGCACCTCGCGCCAGATACCGGCGACTTGTTTCTCAAGGGCAGTGACCGGTTCGACATGTTCGCGGACTTGCCACTGCGGTTGCGGCAAGGTGCGGCGATCGAGTTTGCCGCTCGGGCTCAGGGGCATTTCATCCAGACGCATGAGTTGCGCCGGGACCATGTATTCCGGTAGCTCGGCGGCCAGCGCGGTTTTCAGGCGGGTGGTTTGAGCCTCGATGGTTTCGCTGGTTTCAGTGGCGGTGTAGTAACCGATCAACTGTCCGCCGGCCGCCGTTTCGCGCACCAGCACCACCGCTTGGGCGACGCCAGACTGCGCCAACAGACGCGCTTCGATTTCTTCCGGCTCGATACGAAAACCACGCAGTTTGACTTGCTGATCGAGACGACCGAGGTATTCGATCACACCATCGGTGGTCCAGCGAGCACGGTCGCCGGTGCGGTACAGCCGAGCGCCCTGCTCGCCCAGCGGATCGACCACAAAGCGTTCGGCGGTCAGCGCCGGACGGCCGAGATAGCCTCGGGCCAAACCGATACCGCTGATGCATAGTTCACCCGGCACACCGGCCGGTACCGGGTTGAGGTCGCCGTCAAGCACGCGGCACAACACGTTGCCCAATGGCCGGCCAATCGGCGAGCGCTCGCCATCGGCCGTTGTGCAATGCCAGTGGGTGACGTTGATCGCCGTTTCGGTCGGGCCGTAGCGATTGTGCACTTGCACCGCTGGCAGTTGCGTTAGCACCCGGTTGCGCAGTTCGGCGGGCAAAGCTTCCCCGCCGGAGAACAGCCGGCGCAGGCTGGTGCATTCGGCGCTGAGCGGTTCGTCAATGAACAAGGAAAGCAACGGCGGTACGAAGTGCAGCGTGGTCACGCCGTACTGCTGAACAAGCTGCGCGATGCGGTGCGGATCGCGGTGTTCACCGGGGCCGGCGATCAGCAGGCGGCAGCCGATGATCAGCGGCCAGAAGCATTCCCACACCGACACGTCGAAACTGATCGGTGCTTTTTGCATCAGCACATCGGTTTCGTTCAGGCGGTAGGTGGCTTGCATCCATTGCAGGCGTTCAGCGAGGGCCGCGTGAGTGTTGCCAACACCCTTCGGCTGACCGGTGGAACCCGAGGTATAAATCACGTAGGCCAGGTTGTCGCCATGCAGGTGCAGACCGGGTGCATGACTTGGCCAGTTCTCCAAATGCAGCGCGTCCATGGCAATCACGCTGACGCCGTCGGTGGCCGGCAAGCGTTCAAGCAACCCGGTTTGGGTCAGCAGCAGCTCGACGCCACTGTCGTTGAGCATGTAGGCCAGGCGCTCGGCTGGGTAATCCGGGTCCAGCGGCACATAAGCGCCACCGGCCTTGATGATCGCCAGCAAGCCAATCAGCAACTGCGGCGAGCGCTCGGCAGCGATGGCCACGCACACGTCCGGGCCGACGCCTTTGTCGCGCAGGTAATGCGCCAGGCGATTGGCCTGGGTGTGCAGTTCGGCGAAATCCAGGCTGCCGCCGTCCCATAGCAGCGCGGTGCGTTCCGGGGTCTGGCGCGCTTGTTCGTTGAGCAATTCAGGCAACCATTGGCTGGCCGGGGTGCAGGGTGCGGCGCTCCAGGCGGATTGCTGATCGTGCTCGCTCGGGGTCAGCAGTTGCAGGTCTCCGATAGCGGTTTTCGGTTGCTCACAAATGGCTCGCAGCAGGTTGCTGAAATACTCGGCCAGGCGCTCGATAGTCGTCCCGTCAAACAATTCGCTGGCGTAGTCGAACGACAGGCTCAGGCGTCCGTTACGGTCTTCTTCACTGTGCAATTGCAGGTCGAACTTGGCTTCGCGGCTGTGCCACGGCAGCTCTTCGGCGAGCAGTCCCGGCAAGCGACGCAGTGCAGTGAGATCCCGTTGCTGATGGTTGAACATCACCTGGAACAGACCTTGTTCGCGGGCTTGCGGAAAGGCTTCGAGCAGTTGTTCGAACGGCAGGTCCTGATGCGCTTGCGCGCCCAATGCGGCTTGACGTGTTTGCGCCAGCAACTCAACGAACGGCAGTCGCGAATCCACCTCGGCGCGCAACACCTGGGTGTTGATGAAGAAGCCGATCAGCCCTTGGGTTTCCAGGCGCGGACGGTTGGCATTCGGCACGCCAATACGGATGTCGCGTTGGCCGCTGTAGCGATGCAGCAGGCTCTGGAATGCCGCGAGCAACAGCATGAACGGCGTCGATTCATGGGCTTGGGCAGTCTGGCGAATGGCATCGCTCAGGCTCGCGCCCAAACGCAGCGTGTGGCGGGCGGCGCTGTGAATGTGTTGCGCCGAACGCGGATGATCGGTGGCCAGGTTCAGGGTCGGATGATCGTCACCCAACTGCTGTTTCCAGTAGGCGAGTTGGCGCTCGCCCTCCCCTTGCGCCAGCCACTGACGTTGCCAACTGCCGTAGTCGGCGTATTGCATCGGCAAGGCTGGAAGGCTGGCGGTCTGGCCTTGAGAAGCGGCCGCGTACAGCCGCGAGAATTCGTCGATCAGCACGTTCAGCGACCAGCCGTCGGCGATGATGTGGTGCATCGTCACCAGCAGTTGATGGTCTTCATCGCCTAGGCGCACCAGCGTCACCCACAGCAATGGGCCTTTTTCCAGATCGAATTGGGTGCAGGCTTCATCCTCGCGGATTTGCTGCGCGCGGGCTTCACGCTCGGTGGATGGCAGGTCACTGATGTCGATGACTTGCAGGTTGAATTCGCCGGCAGCGATGACCTGTTGCAGGGCTACGCCATCGCGCTCGAAGAACCTCGTGCGCAGGGATTCGTGACGTTCGATCAGTTGCTGGAAACTGGCGCGCAAGGCGTCTTCATCCAGTTCACCGCGCAGGCGCAAGGCACCGGGAATGTTATAGGCGCTACTCTGCGGGTCGAGCTGCCAAGTGATCCACAGACGGTTTTGTGCCAGGGATTGCGGCATGGCATCGCTGCGCGACAAGGGCATGATCGCACCTTGGGCCACGCCGCCATCCTGTTGTTGCTGAGCAACAGCAGTGGCGAATGCGCCGAGGGTTGGCGCTTCGAACAACAGGCGCAGGTTCAGCTCCAGCCCCAGCTCTTCACGCAGGCGCGCGACCACTTGAGTGGCGGCGATGGAATTGCCGCCGAGCAGGAAAAAATGGTCATCGGTGTTGACCTGCTTGACCTGTAATTGCTCACACCAGATCTGGCCGATCAGGGTTTGCAGCTCTGAGCCGATGTCGGCTTCAAATGGGCTTGTGATGTCTGCCGACGGGAATAACGCATAGCTGTCGAGGCTGCCATCGGCCAGGCGATTGCGGCAGGCCGAGCGTTGCAACTTGCCGCTGGAGGTCTTCGGCAGCGCCCCCGGATTGAGCAATACCACCACGCTCGGCGCTTGCTGATATGCCTCGGCCACCGCTTGGCGAATGGCTTTGATCAGTGCCTCGGGCGGCAGGATTTTCTGCACGCTGCGGCTGATTTCCGCGGCGATGCCGATGCCTTCCTGCCCCTCGAGACTGACCGCGAACGCGGCCACGCGACCTTTGCGCACGACCTCCACTTCACGCTCGATGGTCTGCTCGATGTCCTGCGGATAAAGGTTGTGACCGCGCACGATCAGCATGTCTTTCAGGCGCCCGGTGATGAACAGCTCACCGTCATGCATAAAGCCCAGGTCGCCGGTGCGCAGCCAGGTGCGGCCGGCGTGCTGGACGAACGTCTTGGCCGTGGCTTCGGGGTTGCGCCAATAGCCATGGGCGATGCTCGGCCCGCTGGCCCAAACCTCACCGATGGCGTTGTCGGCGAGTTCTTCGAGCGATACGGAGTCGACAATCAGCACCGCGTGATCCGGCTGGCTGATGCCGCAACTCATGATCGGATTGCCATCGCCCGGTTCGGCTCGGTTCTGCGCCAGGGCCTGATCATCCATGCGCAGGTTTCCAATGCCTTGGCCACGCGGGCTGCCAGCCACGAATAACGTGGCCTCGGCCAGACCGTAGGACGCCATGAAGCTGTCCGGCGTAAAGCCACAGGCCGCGAATTTCTCGGCGAAGCGTTCCAGGGTGTCGAGGCGAATCGGTTCGGAACCGGAATACGCCACGCGCCAGCCACTCAGGTCGAGGCGCTCCAGCGCCGATTCGCTGACCCGTTCGCTGCACAGTCGATAGGCGAAGTCCGGCCCGCCGCTGATGGTGCCGCCGTATTCGCTGATCGCCTCCAGCCAGCGCAATGGCCGACCCAGGAAGTACGCCGGCGACATCAACACACAGGGCACGCCGCTGAAAATCGGCTGCAACAGGCCGCCGATCAGGCCCATGTCGTGGTACAGCGGCAACCAGCTGACGATCACATCGTCGGGGTTCAGATCGATGCCAAAGCCTTGGCGAATCAACAGTTCGTTGGCCACCAGGTTGCCGTGGCTGACTTGAACACCTTTAGGCAACGCGGTGGAACCGGAGGTGTATTGAAGGAAGGCGATGTGATCGCCTTGCAAGTCCGGTGCAACCCAGCGTTCGGCCAGGGCGCTGTCAAGAGTGTCGACACACAGCAACGGCTGCGCTTCGTCGATTTGCAGTAACGCGTCGCGCAGGTCGGCGCTGGTCAGCAGCAAGCGCGGTTCGGCATCGCTAATGATCGAGAGCAGACGTTCCTGATGATGACGACGGGTCGATTCGGGCGGATAGGCCGGCACCGCGATAACGCCTGCGTACAGACAGCCAAAAAATGCCGCGACGTAATCCGGGCCGCTGGGAAACAGCAACACCGCGCGATCGCCAAACGACGTCTCGGCCTGCAACGCGCCGGCAATGGTTCGCGCCCGTTGATCGAGCTCACGATAACTGAGCACCACAGCCTGATCCTGGGTTTCGGCGAGAAAACGCAAGGCCACCCGGTCCGGCGTCAGGGCCGCGCGGCGCTGAAGGGCTTGGACCAGTGTGCTGGGGAGTTCGAACGCGTCGGTCATGAGGTTTCCTGCCTGAATTCGGCTTGCAAGTGGAATCGGTTTTCGTACGTCACACCCGTTCATGGGCATGCAGGAGGCGGTCTTCGCCGACCGCGCAAGGCTTGGGAATGCTGTTTTGGCCGGGGTTTGCGCCCGCAGCCATTCACCAATGAGAACGGATGAGGTCTTGAAATAATTAGTCGCCAGGCTTGAGCGCCAGCAGGCTTGCGGTCAGTAGGTGAGTCAGCGTGTCGCAGTTCTCATTGTGCTTTTTTGTGGCGCATCTAATTCTCTTTCTCAATTGACAATCATTATCATTCAGCCTAATTTGTCGATCGATGTGCAGGACGACTCCGACCCACTTGTCGTCCCACGACCCTATTTGCAACAAGGTGATTTCCAATGACGGAACAAGTATCCACAAGCAGGTGCGACTCACCGTTACTTCAGGCCTTCGTCGACAACCGACTGATTCTGATCAAGATTGCCGCCCGCATCACCGGTTGCCGATCACGCGCCGAAGACGTGGTGCAGGATGCGTTCTTCCGGCTGCAATCGGCGCCGCAGATCACGTCGTCGATCAAGGCGCAGCTCAGTTATCTGTTCCAGATCGTGCGCAACCTGGCGATCGATCATTACCGCAAGCAGGCGCTGGAGCAGAAATACTCGGGCCCGGAAGAAGAAGGTCTGAACGTGGTGATTCAGGGCGCTTCGCCGGAAACCTCGCACATGAATTTCTCGACCCTGGAAAACATCGCCGATGCGCTGACGGAGCTGCCCAGCCGCACCCGTTACGCCTTCGAGATGTACCGCCTGCACGGCGTACCGCAAAAAGACATCGCCAAGGAACTCGGCGTCTCGCCCACCCTGGTGAACTTCATGATTCGTGATGCGCTGGTGCATTGCCGCAAGGTGTCGGGCAATCGTGGCGATACCTTTGCGCGTCGTTGAGACCGCGTCGAATCGATAAAAAAGATCGCAGCCTTCGGCAGCTCCTACAGGGTGTACGCCATCCCAATGTAGGAGCTGCCGAAGGCTGCGATCTTTTTTCAGGCCAACGAACACCGATCAAAAAACCGCTCACGCCCCAGCATCATCAGCGCCGCGCGCTTGTGCGGGAAGTCGAACTCTTTTTCGCAGTGGAAGCACTGATTGTGCATATGACTGATCATCTTCGCGTTGTCGGCGCGAGGCTCGGCGACCACTCGTTGAGTGCGTGGATCGTCGAGAAACAGGTAATGCACCAGCGCCGATAGCCAGCTCGCCACCTTGTGCGGGCCGCGGTGATGTTCTTCGCCCACCAGCATGTGAATGCCACGGTCGTAATCGCCGGCATCGTAGAACGGCGCAATGCGATCTTCCTTGGCCCAATAGGCTTCGAAATAGGCAAACGGCTGATCATCGAAGCAGCCGATCAGCGTCAAGGTGTGCGGGTCGGCTTCGAGCTTGCTCAGGTATTCGCGATGCTTTTCGATGCTGCCCTCCTCCTGCCAGAAACTCGCCACCCGCGGGCTGTTCTGCCAGCGGTTGAAATGCGCCAGGTCATGCTCGATTTCTACCGTGCGCAGGGAAACCCACGCACCGAGTCGCGCATCGAAACGTCGATAGACCTCACCACGGGGTTTCACCGCACGCAATGGATGGCGCTTGCCGCTACTGATGACCATTTGCTGCGGATAGCTGCCGGTGCGCGACTCACCCAGCCAAGGCTGGGGCAACTGCCAGAACAGCGTGCGTTCGCAGCGATACTGGCCGGTGACTTCGGTCGCGATCAGCAATCCGCTGAGCAAGGCTTCGGTGGGCACGTCATCGAGTTGCCAGGTCAGACGCTGACACGCCGCGTCACGGGCAAACAGCCAATAGCAAGCCGCCCAGAATGCCTGACCGTCAGGACGGCCGAAACGCTCCTCCGGCCGTAGATACAACTCCGGCCCGCAGGTCAGCCGCAGCTCGATCAACGGCTGCCCTTGCAGGCTGAGGCTCAGGCGGCTGGCGGTTTCATCGGCTACAAGACAGTTGCCTGACGGCAAGGCCAGGGTGGTCAGGTCATTCAGATTGGACATGGGTGGGGCTCACGATAATCGTCGACAGTTCAACGATGTGACGTGAGCCAGGGCAGGAAATTTAAGCGCCGCCGCCAAATACGTGACCTGAGCCACAATTCAGGGTTTGGTCACCGGCACCAGGGCAATTTTATAAGGGTCGAAAATCTTCAGCATCTGGCCGTTGTTTCGCAGACCTTGCAGCAACTTGCCAAATGCTTCACCGGTAATCGGCGCCTGCGGACGAATCAGCGCGTAATGGTGATAGACCTGATCGATCCGTTGCGACACCAGCAATTGCTCGCCGACTTTCTCGTTACGCAGCAGATAATCGCTCAGGTAGGAGCGCGTCACCAAGGCAATGTCCGCCCGCCCGCGCAGCACTATCAACAAGTTGCTGTCATGGGAATAGGTCAGCGTGGCCTTGTAGGTGTCGGCCAGATACTTGGGATCGGCATTGAAATTGGCAAACTCGTAGTGGTAGCCGCTGTACAGCGCCAGGCGCTTGCCCGTCAGGTCTTTGAAGTAATGCTCATCGCGACCGGGTTGCTTCTGCGCGACAAAGATTTCTGCATCTTCCAGGCCCATGTCGACGAGGGTATGCGGGATGTCTTTCCAGCCCCAATCCGGGTTCTCGAAAATCGCCATGTCCACCCGGCCTTGTTTGAAGTCACCAAAGCGCCGGGGAATGGAAGTAGGAATCAGCTCAAACCGATAGTCGGTTTGCATTTGATTCAGTGCTTCCACCAGTTGCGGCAACAGACCGGTGTCGGCACCGGATTCCGGACGCACGGTGTAGGGTGGAAAATGCGCGGCACCGACCCGCACCAACTGTGCGGCCTGAGACGGCAATACGCAGCACACTGCAAGCGCCGCCAGCAAAAGCCGAGACACTGTCCGAATTGGTGAAGACATCAAAACAGCCTACTCCCCGAAAAAAATACCCATCAATGCATTCAAGCTAGGCGGTTTCGCCAACTTAGCCAGTTTCTTGCCGAGATAGACGGCTCACTGCCGTTCTTCAAGCACCAGAATCAACGCCTCATCGGCCAATTGATCGAGGTTCATGCTGCCATCGGCACGAAACCAGGTGGTGGTCCAGGACAACGCGCCCGTCAGGAAACGGCGGGTGATGAACACATCGCCACGGATAAAACCGGCGTCCTTGGCTTCACCCAGCACCTGCAGCCAGATGTCTTCATAAATATCACGCAGCGCCAGAACCTGCGCCTGACCTTCCGCTGACAGCGAACGCCATTCATACACCAGCACCGCCATGGCCTCGCCACTGCCGCCCATGATCGACTGCAATTCGCAGCGAATCAGCGCCAGAACCCGTTCGCGCACACTGCCGGCATCGGCCAGAGCTGCGCGCATCAACGCGGTGTTATAACGAATAGTCTCTTCCATCACCGCCCGCAGGATCTCATCCTTGCTCTTGAAGTGATGAAAAATACTGCCCGACTGAATTCCTACCGCACCGGCCAGATCCCGCACGGTGGTACGTTCATAACCTTTATGACGAAACAGGTGAGCGGCCACTTGCAGCAGTTTGCCGCGGGCGCTGTCCGGGTCGGTCAATTGGCCGCTGTCGACCAATTCGCGCATCACCCTCAGGGCTTTTTGCTCGTCCACCCGTTCTCTCCTACAGTCGATCAACCAATTGCACCGCTGCCCGCTAAAACAGCGGGGTTGCGCGGGCAATTTAAGCTGGCGGGGGCGACCAAGCAAGCGCTTGGGCAGAAGATATTTCAGCCGTTTACAAACCAAGCGCTTGCTTGGTAGTCTCGAAGCACTTCTGTCGGAGGTGGTTATGGAATTGGCTGCGCCCAAAACAATCCGCATCGGTTGCGCCAGCGCATTCTGGGGCGACACCTCGACCGCCGCCGCGCAACTGGTGGAAGGTGGGCGACTGGACTACCTGGTGTTCGATTATCTGGCCGAAATCACGATGTCGATCATGGCCGGGGCGCGGATGAAAGATCCGGGGGCCGGCTACGCGAGCGACTTCATCGAAGTCCTCAGTCCCCTCCTCAACCAGCTCGAGGAGCAAAAGATCCGCGTCATCAGCAATGCCGGCGGCGTCAATCCACACGCTTGCGCCGCTGCTCTGCAAGCGGCTTGCGACAAGGCCGGGGTGACGCTGAAGATTGCCGTGCTGTCGGGTGACGATCTGCAACCGCAGTTCAAACACCTGAGCAGCCTTGGCCTGCATGAGATGTTCAGTGGTACGCCCCTGCCGCCGATGTGCGTATCGACCAACGCCTACCTCGGCGCGCCGGGCATCGTCGAAGCCCTGCGCCTGGGCGCCGACATTGTGATTACCGGGCGCGTGGTCGACAGCGCCGTGGTCAGCGCCGCGCTGGTGCATGAGTTCGACTGGTCGTGGCACGACTACGACAAACTCGCCCAGGCTGCATTGGCCGGGCACCTCATTGAATGTGGCGCCCAGTGCACCGGCGGCAATTTCACCGATTGGCGCGACGTGCCCGACTACGAACACATCGGTTTTCCGATCGTCGAAGTCGGCGCCGACGGCCAGTTTATCGTCAGCAAACCCGATGGTTCCGGCGGTCTGGTCACGCCGCTGACGGTGGGCGAGCAGATGCTGTATGAAATCGGTGACCCGCAGGCCTATTTGCTGCCCGACGTGGTGTGCGATTTCAGTCAGGTCAAACTCGTGCAACAAGGTAAAAACGCGGTGCAGGTGCATGGCGCAAAAGGCTTGCCGCCGACCGATCACTATAAAGTCAGCGCCACGTATCCGGACGGTTTCCGCTGCACCGCCAGTTGCCTGATCGCCGGAATCGATGCCGTGGCCAAGGCCCGACGGGTCAGCCTGGCGATCATCAACAAGACCTCGGAAATGCTCAGCCAGCGCGGCTGGGCGCCCTACAGCGAAGTGAACATCGAACTGCTGGGCAGCGAAGCCACTTATGGCCCTCATGGCCAGCGGCACGACAGCCGCGAAGTGGTGATCAAACTCGCCGTGCGCCACCCAAGCAAACAGGCCTTGATCCTGTTTTCCCGGGAAATCGCCCAAGCCGCCACCGGCATGGCGCCAGGGTTGACCGGGATCGTGGGCGGGCGGCCGACGGTGTACCCGCTGATTCGGCTGTTTTCATTCCTGATCGACAAAACGGCCTGCACCCTGCAGATCGATCTCGCCGGTGAGCGCCACCCGTGCGCCCTGCCCGCCCTCGATGTACTCGACCCGGCTGACTTGCCGCTACCGTTCGATCCGCCCCAACCCACCGAGCGCGCCGACGCCAGCGTGGCCCTGATCAAACTCGCCGTGGCGCGTTCCGGCGACAAGGGCAATCACAGCAATATCGGCGTCATGGCCCGCCATCCCGACTACCTGCCATGGATCGCCGAGGCTCTGACACCCGAGGTGATGGTCGACTGGATGAGCCATGTCCTCGACCCGATCCACGGGCGTGTCGAACGCTGGTATTTACCCGGCACTCAGAGCTTTAATTTTCTTCTCGAGAACGCGCTCGGCGGCGGTGGCGTGGCCAGCCTGCGGATCGATCCGCAAGGCAAGGCGTTCGCCCAACAACTGCTGGAGATCCAGATTCCGGTGCCGCAGCACATCGCCGATCAGGTCAACTAGAGGACCTTCGCCATGGCTTATGACTCGATTTTCAAACCCGACCTGTTCGCCGGCCAGAACATCATCGTCACCGGTGGCGGCAGCGGTATCGGCCGTTGCACCGCCCATGAGCTCGCAGCCCTCGGCGCACAGGTGCTGCTAGTGGGGCGTAGTGCCGAGAAACTGAAAAAGGTCGCCGCTGAAATCACAGAAGACGGGGGTAAAGCCAGTTGGCAGGTCTGCGACATCCGCGATGAAGAAGCCGTCACGCAACTGATCAGCGAATTGATCCGCAAACACGGGCCAATTCATGGGCTGGTCAACAATGCCGGCGGGCAATACCCTTCACCGCTGGCATCGATCAATCAGAAAGGTTTCGAAACCATACTGCGCACCAACCTGGTGGGTGGTTTTCTGATGGCCCGTGAGGTGTTCAATCAGTCCATGAGCAAGCACGGCGGCGCCATCGTCAACATGCTCGCCGACATGTGGGGCGGCATGCCCGGCATGGGTCACTCGGGCGCGGCACGCTCGGGCATGGACAACTTGACCAAGACCGCCGCGTTTGAATGGGGTTATGCCGGCGTGCGGGTCAACGCCGTCGCGCCAGGCTGGGTCGCCTCCAGCGGCATGGACACCTACGAAGGCGCGTTCCGGGCGGTGATCCCGACCTTGTGCGAACACGTACCGCTCAAGCGCATCGGCACCGAATCGGAAATCAGCGCGGCGATTGTTTTTCTGCTCAGCCCGGCAGCCGCGTTTGTCAGCGGCAGCACGTTGCGCATCGACGGCGCCGCCAGCCTCGGCGGGCGGGCCTGGCCGATGCACAAGGCGCAGAACAGTCATTCGTACAACGGCTTTCACCGCGCCTATTTACCCGAAGTACTCAGACCCGACGCGTCCAAACCTGACGCCTCCAAACCAGATGAACTCAAGGACAAGGAATAACCATGCCGGTCATCCAGTCCCAGGTAGAACCGTTCAGCGAAGCGTTCGCTCGCAACCGGACGGCCATGCTGGCCGGCATCGAGCAAGTCCGCCAGCTCGAACAGAACCTGCTGAGCAAAGCCGCCGAAGCCAAGCCCAGGTTCGACAAGCGCGGGCAACTGCTGCCCCGGGAGCGACTTAACCTGCTGCTTGATCCCGGCGCGCCGTTCCTCGAACTGGCGAGCCTGGCCGGCTATAAGCTGCACGACGACAAGGACGGCAGCTCGGCCGGCGGCGGTTTGATCGCCGGCATCGGTTACGTGTCCGGCGCGCGGGTTTTGGTGGTGGCGAACAACAGCGCGATCAAGGGCGGAACCATTTCCCCCAGCGGTTTGAAAAAATCCCTGCGCCTGCAACAGATCGCCATGGAAAACAAATTGCCGGTAATCACCCTCGCGGAAAGTGGAGGCGCCAACCTCAATTACGCTGCGGAGATTTTCGTCGAAGGCGCGCGCAGCTTTGCCAACCAGGCGCGGATGTCGGCCATGGGCTTGCCGCAAATCACCGTCGTCCATGGCTCGGCCACCGCGGGCGGCGCCTATCAACCAGGGTTGTCGGATTACCTGGTGGTAGTGCGCGGCAAGGCCAAGCTGTTTCTTGCCGGACCGCCGCTGCTCAAGGCTGCCACCGGTGAAGTCGCTACCGATGAAGAACTGGGCGGCGCTCAGATGCATGCGCAAACCGCCGGCACCGCCGAATACCTGGCCGAGAACGATGCCGATGGCGTGCGTCAGGTGCGTGAGATCATGAGTCTGTTGCCGTGGAACGATCAGTTGCCATGGTTACCCGAACGTCAGTGGGAAGAACCGCTCTACCCCATCGACGAACTGCTGGGTCTGATTCCGGATGATCCGAAAAAGCCCTACGACGTGCGCGAAATCATCGCCCGGATTGCCGACGCGTCGAACTTCCTCGAATTTAAGGGCGAGTTCGATCAGCAAACAATCTGCGGGCATTTGCAGATTCAGGGTCGAGCCTGCGGCTTCATCGGCAACAACGGGCCGATTACGCCCAAAGGTGCGAGCAAGGCTGCGCAGTTCATTCAGCTCTGCGACCAGAGCCAGACGCCCCTGCTGTTTTTCCACAACACCACCGGTTTCATGGTCGGCACCGAGTCGGAACAACAAGGGGTGATCAAGCACGGCGCGAAAATGATTCAAGCGGTGGCCAATGCCCGAGTGCCCAAACTGACGATTGTCGTCGGCGGTTCCTACGGCGCTGGCAACTACGCTATGTGCGGCCGTGGCCTCGACCCGCGCTTCATCTTCGCCTGGCCCAACAGCCGCACCGCGGTGATGGGCGGCGCTCAGGCCGGCAAAGTGCTGCGGATCGTTACCGAAGCCAAACAGCTCAAGGACGGGTTGGTGCCCGACCCGAAAATGCTCGACATGCTCGAACAAGTCACCGCGCAGAAGCTCGACAGCCAGTCCACCGCGTTGTATGGCAGCGCCAATCTATGGGACGACGGGCTGATCGATCCGCGGGACACCCGCACATTGCTCGGGTATTTGCTGGATATCTGCCATGAGGCCGAGGTTCGTTCGCTGCAATCCAACAGTTTCGGCGTAGCCCGCTTCTAAGCGGCGATCAGGAGAACAATAAAAAATGATCTTCACCCAGGAACACGAAGCACTGCGCCGCACCGTCCGCCAATTCGTCGATCACGAGATCAATCCTCACGTCGATGAATGGGAAAAGGCCGGGTGCTTTCCGATTCATGAGATCTTTCGCAAGGCGGGCGACCTCGGTCTGCTGGGGATTTCCAAACCGGAAAAATTCGGCGGTATGGGGCTCGATTACAGCTATTCGATTGTGGCTGCCGAAGAGTTCGGCACCATTCATTGCGGCGGCATTCCGATGTCCATCGGCGTGCAGACCGATATGTGCACCCCGGCCCTGGCGCGTTTCGGTTCCGATGACCTGCGCGAAGAATTCCTCCGCCCCGCAATCACCGGCGAACAGGTCGGATGTATCGGTGTGTCCGAAGTCGGTGCCGGCTCCGATGTAGCAGGTTTGAAAACCAGCGCCCGCAAGGACGGCGACGACTACGTGATCAACGGCAGCAAGATGTGGATCACCAACTCGCCGAGCGCTGATTTCATTTGCCTGCTGGCCAACACCTCCGATGACAAGCCGCACATCAACAAGTCGCTGATCATAGTGCCGATGAACAGCCCCGGCATCAGTCTCAGCTCGCACCTGGACAAGCTCGGCATGCGCAGCTCGGAAACCGCCCAGGTGTTTTTCGACAACGTGCGCGTGCCACAGCGCAACCGCATCGGCCACGAAGGCGCGGGGTTCATGATGCAAATGCTGCAGTTCCAGGAAGAACGATTGTTCGGCGCGGCGAACATGATCAAAGGCCTGGAGTACTGCGTCGACAGCACCATCGAGTACTGCAAGGCGCGCAAAACCTTCGGCAATGCGCTGATTGATAATCAGGTCATCCATTTCCGCCTGGCCGAGCTGCAAACCGAAATCGAATGCCTGCGGGCACTGGTCTACCAGGCCACCGAGCAATACATCAAAGGCCAGGACGTCACCCGTCTGGCGTCCATGGCCAAACTCAAGGCCGGGCGACTGGGGCGGGAAGTCAGCGACAGTTGCCTGCAATATTGGGGCGGCATGGGCTTCATGTGGGACAACCCGGTGGCACGGGCTTACCGCGATGTGCGGCTGGTGTCGATCGGCGGCGGTGCCGACGAAATCATGCTGGGGATCATCTGCAAACTCATGGGCATTCTGCCGGGGAAAAAGAAATGAACACCCTTCCCGTTTTTCAGACCCTGTTGCTCGAGCGGCATAACGGCGTCCTGCACATCACCCTCAATCGCCCCGACAGTCGCAACGCCATGAGCCTGCAAATGGTCGCCGAACTCCGCGCGGTGCTGGCGGCAGTGCGCGATGACCGGCAGGTTCGCGCATTGGTGATCGGCGGTGCCGGCGGGCATTTTTGTGCCGGTGCCGACATCAAGGACATGGCCAATGCCGGCGCTCAGGGTCAGACCGCCTACCGTGATTTGAACCGTGCGTTCGGCGCCTTGCTGGAAGAAACCCAGCACGCGCCGCAAGTGGTCATCACCGTGCTGCAAGGCGCGGTGCTTGGCGGTGGTTTCGGTCTGGCCTGCGTCAGCGATATCGCGATGGCCGATCATCAGGCGCAATTCGGCCTGCCGGAAACCAGCCTCGGCCTGTTGCCGGCGCAGATCGCGCCGTTCGTGGTGCAGCGCATCGGCCTGACCCAGGCCCGCCGACTGGCCTTGACTGCCGCACGGTTCGATGGCACCCAGGCGCGCCGCATGGGGCTGGTGCATTTTGTCGAGCATGACCCGCAAGCCTTGGCCGAGCGCCTCGATGAGGTGCTGGCCCACGTGTTGTGTTGCGCGCCAGGGGCGAATGCGGCGACCAAAAAACTCTTGCTGGCGAGTGCGGCGCAACTCTCGGATGGCCTGCTGGATCAGGCCGCCGAGTGGTTCAGCGAAGCGGTGACCGGGGATGAAGGGGTCGAAGGAACGATGGCCTTTGTGCAAAAGCGAAAACCGGGCTGGGCTTCTTAAAAGCTTCGCGAGCAAGCCCGCTCCCACAGGGGAATGCATTTCAAATGTGGGAGCGGGCTTGCTCGCGAAGAGGCCCTGAATGACACCGCAAAACTCAAGGAAAGCGCCCATGCCCGCCTTCAGCAAAATCCTGATCGCCAACCGCGGTGAAATCGCCTGCCGCATCCAGCGCACCGCGCAAGCGCTGGGCTACCGCACCGTCGCCGTGTTCAGCGATGCCGACGCCGATGCCCTGCATGTGCAGATGGCCGACGAAGCCGTGAATATCGGCCCGGCCCCGGTGCAGCAGTCTTACCTGAGCATCCCGGCAATCATCGACGCCGCCCGGCGCACCGGTGCCGAGGCGCTCCACCCCGGTTACGGCTTTCTCTCGGAAAACGCAACATTCGCCCGCGCCTGCCAACAGGCCGACATCATCTTCATCGGCCCGAGTGCCGAGGCCATTGAACTGATGGGCAGCAAACGTCTGTCGAAACTCGCCATGATCAAAGCGGGCGTGCCCTGCATCGAAGGCTATCAGGGCAGCGAACAGGACGACGCAACCCTCGGCCGTGAAGCCGAACGCATCGGCTACCCACTGATGATCAAGGCCAGTGCCGGCGGCGGTGGTCGTGGCATGCGCCTGGTGCACAGTGCTGGAGAGTTGCTGGAGCAGATTCGCACCGCACGCTCCGAGGCACTGCATGGTTTTGGCAGCGACGAACTGATCCTTGAACAAGCCTTGATCGACCCGCGTCACGTCGAAGTTCAGGTGTTTGGCGATCAGCACGGCAACCTGGTCTACCTTGGTGAGCGCGATTGTTCGATCCAGCGCCGTCACCAGAAAATCATTGAAGAAGCGCCCTGCCCGGTAATGACCGCCGACTTGCGCCAGGCCATGGGCGAAGCGGCGCTCAAGGCAGGGCGCGCGGTGAATTACGTCGGCGCCGGCACTGTGGAGTTTCTGCTGGATGCTCGCGGGCAGTTTTACTTTCTGGAAATGAACACCCGGCTGCAAGTGGAACATCCGGTGACAGAGCTGATCACCGGCCTCGATCTGGTGGCCTGGCAGTTTCACGTCGCCGAAGGATTGCCACTGCCGTTGCAACAGGAGCAGGTGCAACTCAATGGCCATGCCATGGAAGTGCGCCTGTACGCCGAAGATCCAGCCCAGGAGTTTTTGCCGCAAACCGGGCGAATCGCAGCCTGGGAACCTGCGTTGCCGGGCGGTGTGCGGGTCGACCATGGCTTGATCGAGGGACAGTCTGTCAGTGCGTTTTATGACCCGATGCTGGGCAAGCTCATCGCCCACGGCGCCACCCGCGAAGAAGCCCGGCGCAAGTTGCTGCGGGCGGTACAAGACAGCGTGCTGCTGGGCGTGCAAAGCAACCAGCACTTGCTCGCCAGCCTGCTGGAACATCCGCAGTTCATCAGCGGCGAGTTCAGCACCGGGTTCATCCCTATGTATTTCGCTGATCATTCTTGCCTGCATCCCCATGTGGCGAGCGCCGAAGAACTGGCCATTGCCGCGGTTCTGTTTTATCAGGCTTCAGCGCAGGCTCACCGTGCCCCGCTGGCCGGTTGGCGCAACAACGCCAGCGTGCCCTTGCACTACCGAATCGGCCTGCAGGATCAGGACTGGACGGTGGAATTGAACGCTGAACCTGGCAAACCCTACCGCGTTCAGATCGGCGCTCGCGCCCTCGAACTGAAGGTCATCCAATGCGACGGACGTTGGGCCACGCTGGAAATCGACAGCATCCGCCAACGCCATGCCTACCGCCTCGAGGCCGGGCAACTGTGGTTGTGCACGCGCCCCGGCAGCCTGCGGCTGATGGATCGGACCCAGGCGCTGATCAGCGGCCAGGCCAGTGTCAGTTCCGGCACGCTCAAGGCGCCGATGGACGGGGCGATCGTCGATGTACTGGTCAGTGAGGGCAGCCCGGTCAGCAAAGGTCAGCTGTTGGTGGTGCTCGAAGCAATGAAAATGGAGCATCCGCTCAAATCGGGGATCGACGGCGTGCTTAAACGCTTGCAGGTCAGGGTTGGGGATCAGGTGAAAAATCGTCAGATTTTGTTAGAGGTCGAATAAGCCGCTAGGCGGATCCGCCGGGTTTGGCTACGCTCAAGCCCTATCAGGACGCGGATACCAGGAACCCTGCGATGCCTCACTGGTTGGTCATTGATCTGGAAGCCACCACCGATGAGGGCGGCTGGCCAGTAACGGAAATGGAAATCATCGAAATCGGTGCCACCCTCGTGGACCGCAAAGGCCAGGAACTGGATTACTTCCAGTGCTTCGTGCGCCCGTTGCGCCGGCCCTTGCTGACGCCATTTTGCCGGGAACTGACCCACATCACCCAGGCCAATATCGATGCCGCGCAACCGCTCAGCACCGTATGGCCGTTGTTTGAACGCTGGCTTGCCCAACATCATGCACGCCTGGAAGGCTGGGCGAGCTGGGGCGATTACGACCGCAAACAACTGCTTCAGGACTGGCAGCGCCTGCAACTCGACAGCGCCCTGAGCCGGGTACCGCACATGAACCTCAAGCAACGCTTCGCCAAGGCTCGTCGGCTGGAGCGCCCGCTGGGGCTCAACGGAGCCTTGCAGCTGGCGGGCCTGCAGTTCACGGGTCAGCAGCATCGGGCGCTGGAAGACGCGCGCAATACGGCGCGTTTGTTACCGTTGGTTTTCCCCGCCAATCCTTGAGCGCAGCAGGTGACGCCTATCGACACCTTGTGCATACTGGCCGGCCCTTTTTAGCCCTTTTTCGAGGAACCGCCCATGTTTAAAGTCAACGAGTACTTCGACGGCACCGTCAAGTCGATCGCCTTTGGCACCGCTGAAGGTCCAGCGACCATCGGCGTCATGGCACCGGGCGAATACGAATTCGGCACCAGCCAGCGTGAAATCATGCACGTGGTGTCCGGCGCCCTGACCGTCAAACTGCCTGACAGCGACACCTGGGAAACCTTCGCCGCCGGCAGCCAGTTCAACGTACCCGCCAACAGCAAGTTCCAGCTGAAAGTGGCTGTCGACACCGCTTACCTGTGCGAATACCGCGGCTAACCTCCCGGGTTTTCACAGCGACAAAAAAATGCCCGTGTCCTTGGACGCGGGCATTTTTTATTGGAAGGGCTCTTATTCGAGGATCGTCACGGGCATGCCGACTTCAAGCCGGCCATTGCCGTCGTTGACCAGATTCTGCCCGAACATCGCACCGTCGGCCTCGGTGCGGTATTTCTGCAAGGTCGCCAGCGGTTCACGGTCTTCGCTGCGTTCGCCGGTCTGCGGGTCGATGGTGGTCAGAATGCAGCGTGAGCAGGACTTGACCACGCGGAACTCGACATCGCCAATGCGGATGCGTTTCCAGCTATCTTCGGCATACGCCTCGCTGCCCTCGATCACCAGATTGGGCCGGAAACGCAACATTTCCAGCGGCCGCCCGACCTTGCTCGACAAGTCTTCCAGCGACGCCTGACCAATCAGCAACAACGGGAAACCGTCGGCAAACGCCACCTGATCATCGTCCTTGCCATAGCCGGCCTGGGTGGTCCGCGCGCGATCGAGCGGCACTTGCACCAGGCGCGTCGGCTTGCCGATGAACTCACTGACCCAGGCACCCGCCGCATCGCCAGCATCGGGAACGCGCAAGGTGTCACGCCAGATGGTCACCCCACGCAGATCGGCGTCGCCTTCAGGCAGCGCAATATCAATCGGTGAATGGCCCGGTGCACTGAGGGTCAAGCCGCCGTCGGCATTCCACAACGCCGACAGCTGACTCATTTTCGCGACCGCGCGTTGGGTCAGGAAGCGCCCGCTGGCTTCGTCCACCAGCATCCAGCGTCGATCACCGTCCAGTCCCAGTTTGTCCAGGCCGACCTGATCGAGGGTCTCACCCTTGCCGGATTTCAATGGAAAACGATAAAGCGCGCTCAGACGCATGGCCAGCTCCCTGATGGGTAAAAACGCCACCCTATATGAGCTTGATGGCCGAATCAAAGGCTGATGTCAAACCAGCCTCTACTCGTGCTGTCAGGCAGGTACTGCATCGAGCATCAGGCGCTGGCGTACCACGTCGACGAGTTTGTCGGGCTGGAATTTGGAGAGGAAGTTGTCGCAGCCGACCTTCTTCACCATCGAATCGTTGAAACTGCCCGACAGCGAAGTGTGCAAGACCACATAAAGGCCGCGCAAACGGGGGTCGTTACGAATTTCGGTGGTCAGGCGATAGCCGTCCATCTCCGGCATTTCCGCATCGGTGAAGATCATCAGCAGCTTGTCGGTCATGACTTCGCCCGTATCGGCCCAGGCCTTGAGCATGTTCAGCGCCTTCAAGCCGTCGCTGGCGATGTGCATCTTCACGCCCAACTGACCCAAGGTGTCGCGCAATTGCGACAAGGCCACGTTAGAGTCATCCACCAGCAGCACTTCACGGCCACGGGCACGCTCCAGTACCGGATCGTCGAGTTTATCGCGCGATACCTTGGCGTTGTACGGAACGATCTCGGCGAGGACTTTCTCGACGTCGATGATTTCCACCAACTGATCATCGACCTTGCTGATGGCAGTCAGGTAATGCTGGCGACCGGCGCTGGCCGGCGGCGGCAAAATGGCTTCCCAATTCATGTTGACGATGCGGTCCACGCCGCCGACCAGGAACGCCTGCACCGAGCGGTTGTACTCGGTGACGATGATGGTACTGGTGGGGCTTGGCACCAGCGGGCGCATGCCGATGGCCTGGGACAGATCGATCACCGGCAGCGTCTGGCCACGCAGGTTGACCACGCCGCAGACAAAGGGATGACGTTGCGGCATCAGGGTCAGCTTCGGCAGTTGCAGCACTTCCTGAACTTTGAAGACGTTGATCGCGAACAATTGCCGTCCGGCTAGCCGAAACATGAGAATTTCCAGGCGATTCTCACCCACTAATTGCGTGCGTTGGTCTACCGTGTCGAGAATGCCGGCCATTAATGACTCCTGGGCTTGTTCTGATGAATTCACTAAAGGGAGTTATCGGCTGTTTTTACCGGACCTTGACCCCCAGACAAAATGCCACGCGCAGGCATTGATGTCACATTAACATCATGCTTTACTGGCTCCGTGATTTTTCATCTGTTTCCTTCCCTGCGGCGCGACCTCGGTTTGCACGTTAGGTTCCCCTGCGTAAGGGATTCCCCTAGTAACAATCAGGCCCAACCTGATATTCGCAATATCCAATAGCCATTAATGTGACGCCATTCTCATTGCATGAATGGAGTCAGGCTTTTGTGTGCTATCGCAGGTCAGTGGCCATCCACCCTATCGAGTTCCCCTGCCGGCACTCAAACCTGCTTTAGCGCGATATTACGAAGGCTTGGCAGCGCGGGGACACATACGACATTCCCTCATCTGACACGACGTTGTGGAGATAAGCATGCCGAACGACACCAAAGAGTGGGCTCAGCGATTTCCAGAATTTCTCTTTGAGGCTGAAACACTCTTGGCCAAATCCGAGGAATGTCTGAGTCATTTGCAACTGATCAGCAATGACAAGGATGCCATCGATTGCATGCTCAGTACCCTTCTCAAGCTCTCCAGCAAAGCCGATGCCTTGGCATTGGCGGCGGTTTCGGAGTTCTCGCTGCATATTCATGGATTACTGAGCGGCGCGCAGAATCAGATGAACCTGCACGACCAAGCCCTGGATGCGCTCAAGGATTGCTTCACTTTATTGGCCTGGCAACTCGAACTCATCGACCATAATACAGGCCAACTCGGTCTCGATGACACTGAACAGACGTCGCTGATTGAAGCGTTTGCCTTTCAAGTAGGACAAAGTCAGTTTCAGCCGCCCAGCCATTCCAGACCTTTAAGGTTGGTTTCGTTCTCGGAACGGCAAGCTTGAAACATCAGCCTTGGCCATGTTGCGTTTTTCTACTGCCATAACGCTGCCCTGTAACTTGATGCGTTCATGTTGCCATTGGGTGTGTCATTGCTTAGGCGCAGTTAGAAATAGTTATACGTGTCCCAGCTTGGAATACGCCTGGTAATCGATATTTTCCGACGACAACAATCGAAGTTTTTCCATTATGGAACCATCGTCCAGAACCTGTAGTTTGACCTCTATTGAGCTATATACCGAACGCGACCAACGGTATGTTAGGTGATAGTATGCCGACCATTAGTTGACGCCAATTAAGGGCACAGTGGTTCCAGCCAGGCACCATGAGCTGCATATACAGCACTGCACCACAGCCATGAAGGCGACTTCACAACGATTTCCACACAGAGACCGTCAGCCCTTGTGGTCGGTCTGCCCGCAGCGAACATCCATTGGCTCCATCCGCTATGTACGCCAGCCTCAAGTCAATTACCCTGTGGCCACCCTCCCGAAAAAACGCGCGCCGGTTCACGCTTTTTCTGTGCATCTGCTCGGCCCTTGGCAGCCTGCTGGTCTACAGCTTGTCCATGTCTGTGCCGTTGAGTCTGCTGGTACTCAATAGCGCAGCGCTGACCTGTGTCTGGGTGGGATATGGCCTCTCGCGCAAATCGATAAAATTTCAACCTCAGGAACTGGCTGACCGTCTACTGCAAGTGCAGGAAAATGAACGCCATCGGCTCAGTCGGGAACTTCATGATGACATCGGTCAATTGCTGACCGCCGCGAAACTTCAAAGTGAATGGCTCAAGCGTCGAATGCCCGAAGAACTGCAGGGCCAGTGTTCGGTACTGTGCGATACGCTAGACGAAACCCTCACCAAGGTGCGAGATGTGTCGGCCATCCTGAATCCGCGACAACTGGCCAGTCTCGGACTGGAAGCCAGCCTGCGTGCTCATTTACTCAGGACCCTGACCAATACTTCCGTGCACTGGAGCCTGGAATGCCATCAACGCCTGACGGGCATACCGGAAGAAATGGCGGTGGCAGCCTTTCGCATCACCCAAGAAGCGGTTACCAATATGCTGCGTCACGCCGAGGCCAGTAATTTGTTGGTCCGCCTGCAACGCCTGCCCCAAGGTCTGACGTTGTTGATCAGCGACGACGGCCTGGGTTTCGCTCCAGCGGCAGATCCCGCTCGCGAGGGGCAACGCGGAATGGCCGGCATGTCGGAACGGATCGATCAATTAGGTGGCACACTGACCGTGACCAGCGAGCCGGGCAAAGGCACTCAAATCGAAGCACTCTTTCCCTGGGCGCCGCGTGCGCTGGAACGGGCCAGTACGAATAAGGTTTTGCATTGACTTGTAACTTACTTCTGGTGGATGACCACTCGCTTATCAGGGCTGGCGTGCGCGCTTTGGTGCTGGATATTCCTGGGTATGCGGTAGTCGGGGAGGCCAATGACGGTTCGCTGTTAGTCGAGATGGTCGAGCAGCTGTCGCCCGATATCATTCTGCTGGATATTTCCATGAAGGAAACCGGCGGTCTTGAAGCCTTGCAGCGACTCAAGCGCGTACGCCCGCAATGCAAAGTACTCATCCTGTCAATGCATACCGACCCGGGCCTGATCATGCAGGCCCTGGAATCAGGGGCTCATGGCTACCTGCTAAAGGACACCACAGCCACCGAACTCGAACAGGCGCTGGATGCCTTACGCAAAAACGAACGCTATCTGAGCCCGGCCATTGCCCATACCGTCATCAACCAGGCGCTGACTCGAGCTCAGAAAAATCAGACACAAACCCAGGACTCGCACAACCTGACGGCACGTCAGCTGGAAATCCTGCGACTGATTGTTCGCGGTAAATCCACCCGGGAAATCGCCAATGGCCTCGCTCTGAGCATCAAGACTGTCGAAACCCACCGCTCTCAGATCATGAAACGCTTACAAATCTACGATGTGGCCGGTCTGGTGCTGTTCGCCGTGCGCGAGCAAATCATCAGTCTGGACGATTAGCTGGATTCGAGACGCTCAGCAGCGGCGAGCCCTCGGGCAAATGCACACGCAATGCCGCCGGGCGCGCCGAGAAACGCAGACTGTCGCCCTCCAGAGGCTCACCATCAAGGTTGATATAAAGGCCTTCCGAGACTTTGATCTCGACCCATGGCAAGCGAGCTCGTACAAACATGTTGTCGATTCCGAAGCCATCGGTCAGCAGATCTTTCAAAGTACCGACCACTTCCTGTGGTGCGGGCAAAATACTGATATCCAGCAGACCATCGTCCGCCAGCGCCTGCGGGCACAACACATGACCACCGCCAGCCTGTCGGCCATTGCCAATGCCCAATGCCAACAATTCGCCACGCCAGTGAAAATCCGGCCCCTGCAACTCGCCATAGGCCGCATGCAACTCACTGAAGCGCGTTAAACCCGTGAAGAGATAAGCGGCGCCTCCAAGAATCTTTTTCAAATCCTCGGAAGTGTTGGCCGTGACCTGACTGCCAAAGCCGCCGGTGGCCATGTTCAGGAAAACCTGGCCACCGACTTCTCCCAGATCGATGGTTCGCGGGGCAGTGTCCAGAAGGTCCAATGCCTGAGCGGGCTCCAGAGGCACACCGGCAGCGCGGGCAAAATCGTTGGCGGTGCCCAAGGGCAACAGCACTAGACTGGCCTGCGTCGAATGCGCCGCCATGGCTTCGGCAATATCACGCAAAGTGCCGTCACCGCCACCGGCAATCAGCTGCGTATAACCTGCCGTCAGCGCTTCCTCCACCAACCGCTGCGCATCGCCCGCCTCCCAAGTCAGGCGAACAGCCAGTTCCCAACCCTGCTGGCGTTTACCTTCGACGGCTGCGCGGACCTCCTCATTGAGTGCCTGCTTGCCATGCAGAATCAACAGCGCCTTGCGCTCGCTCATTTTTGCCACTCCCCTATCCGCGATTCCATAGGATATGTTGACCTCGTAGCCCCTGTTAAAAGTCGACTGGATTTCAATTATTTCCAAGGGAAGGAAACGTGGGTCCTACAGAGCGGTATTTTTTCGTACAAAACATGAGGAATCGGCTTAATTGACCCACCCGGACAATTGGTACACCGTTGGATCTCGGTTATCAGTTATCACCCGTTAATTTATACAAGGATGTGAAAGCAATGAATGGAACCCCCTTAAGGGCCTCAAACAGCGCAAGCAACAACGGCATCGATCAGTTGAATGGTTTTAACGCAAGGAGCCAGCTAGTCCATGCAAAGCCATGACCTCAGACTACCGGTAACCCCGGTCGCGCCGTTCGCAGAAAATCGCGCCAATCATCAGGCTGAATTCAAAAACAGCGCAAAGCACGCCGGAGAAGCTGACATGGAACCTCGCGTCACTGAACTGGAAACACACCTCAAGTACATCCGCAGAGACATGGATGAAGTCCGGGGTGACGTCAAATCCATCAAACACAGGCTTGCCTATTCAGCTGGCGCAACAGCCGTGATCCTGGGACTTCTGGCCTGGATCGCCAACAGCCGCTTCGATCAGGTCGTGACACTTCTGGCACATTAAGAAATGGTCACGCACGCAAGCCCGAAGATGATCAAGCGGGCTTGCGGGGCAAAACCAGTGCCTGTATCAGCTCAAGACTTCATTCAGCGGGATGAAGCTCACCCAATCACCCTCGATCAGCGTACGGTCCTCCAGCACCTCAACCAGACCGTCAGCCCAGGCAGCACTGCGCAGGACGCCAGAGCTCTGATTCCTGTAGATGATCGCCCGGCCATTCTCCAGACGTCCGCGCAAGTACTCACGTCGGTTACCCGCCTTTGGCCAGACAAATCCTGCCTGCACCTGAAATTTCAGGGGCTCGGCTTCTTTTACGCCTTGGCGGCGCAAAAGGTAGGGCCTTGCCAACAGAGCAAAAGTCACCAGGGTCGACGCCGGATTGCCGGGTAAACCGATCACGGGCACGCCGCGAAAATGCCCGAACGTCAGCGGTTTGCCTGGTTTGATGGCAAGCTTCCACAGCGTCAATTCGCCCTCTTCGCGCAAGGCAATGCCCAGAAAGTCGGCCTCTCCCACCGATACGCCACCGGTGGAGAGAATCAGGTCGACATCCTTCAATTCACCGAGACGGGCACGAGTGGTCGCTAAATCATCGGGAAGAATACCGGCATCGATTACCTCACAACCCAATCGCTGCAACCAGCTGCAGAGCAATACGCGATTACTGTTGTAGATCTGTCCCGGCCCAAGGGCCTGGCCAGGCTCAATCAACTCATCACCGGTAGACAGGACCGCAACACGAACCTTACGAACCACGTCCAGGTCAGCGCATCCCAGCGATGCCGCCAGCCCCTGCTCAATAGGCCCCAGACGACTACCGACGGGCAGGATCAGCTCACCGACGGTGGCTTCCTGACCTTGTGGACGGATGTTCTGTCCCGGGCGCATGGTTTCGGTGAAACGTACCCGCTCATCCGCCTGAACCTTGGCGTTCTCCTGCATCTCGACACAGTCGGCACCGGCGGGCACCGGCGCGCCAGTGAAGATCCGCGCACAGGTACCTGGCTCCAAGGGTTCCGGGGCCTGGCCTGCAAAAATCTTCTGACTGACCACCAACGGCTCTCCCGTCCAGTCGGACAGGCGCAAGGCATAACCATCCATGGCACTGTTGGACCAAGGCGGCAAATCAAGTGTCGAGACCAGGTCAGCGGCCAGTACACGTCCCTGAACCTGCGCCAACGGCAAGCGTTCGTGCTCACGGATCTTCGAGGCGTCGGCCATTTCCAGTAAACGCGCCAGTGCCACCTCGACAGCCATCAAGCTGCCAGTCTTGCCTGGCTTACCCACGGGTTTCACAGGGTGCCGCCTGTTTCAGATGAGCCACGAAATTGCACGGGCGGTGACGAGAATCCAGTTGCTCGGCGAGAATCCCGTCCCAACCGGTACGCACTGCATTGGTCGAGCCCGGCAAACAGCAGACCAACGTGCCATTAGCCAGACCGGCCAAGGCCCTGGACTGAACCGTCGAAGTGCCGATATCCGCTACTGATATCTGCCGGAACAGTTCACCAAAACCATCGACCTGTTTATCCAGCAGGCAACTCACGGCTTCGGGCGTGCTGTCGCGGCCGGTGAACCCGGTACCGCCGGTGATCAGCACCACTTGCACGACCTCATCGGCAATCCAGTTGGCAACTTGCGCGCGAATTTTATAGAGGTCATCTTTAAGCAATACACGGGCCGCCAGGTTATGACCGGCAGCGCTCAAACGGTCGACGAAGACCTGGCCTGAGGTATCGGTTTCCAGGGTACGGGTATCGCTGACAGTCAGCACCGCGATGTTGAGCGGTGCGAAAGGTACATCAGCCTTGGCTTTCATAGGCTCGTCCAGTTGTAGGAGAAACAGCCCGGTGTTATATCACAGCACCTCATTTTTTCGCCGCCCTCATGGAGAAGTGCGATGACCTCCAATACTCCTCTGGCGCCTTGCTCCATTCTGCTCCTGGCAGGCGGGCGCGGCCAACGTATGGGCGGTCAGGACAAGGGCTTGCTGGATTGGCATGGCGAACCGCTGATCGCCCATCTGCATCGCAAGACGCGTCCGCTGAGTGATGACCTGATCATCTCTTGCAACAGGAACCTGGAAAAATACGCGCCTTATGCGGATCAGTTGGTCCATGACGACGAAGGCGACTTTCCGGGGCCATTGGCGGGTATTCGCGCAGGCTTGAAAGCTGCTCGCCACACTTACTTGCTGGTGCTGCCCTGCGATGTACCGCGCATCGATGCTGCGCTGCTTCAGAATATGCGTGAAACTGCCGGGCAGCATTCGGACAAACCGCTGATGCTGCGCCATGGTGAACATTGGGAACCCTTGCTGTGCATAATCCCTGTCGCCCTTTCAGTGTCTTTTGAAACCGCCTGGACTGAAGGCGAGCGCAGCCCGGGCCGCCTTATGCGCAAACTGGGTGCCATTGCCTTGCAATGCCCGGATAACGACCCCCGCCTGGCCAATCTCAATACGCCGGAACTGTTAAGCACACACCACACTGTGTCAGACTGACACGCGAAGGAACTTGCGCGCGTTGTATACGTCTCAAGCTCAGCAACCAAAAGAATTCCCATTCGGAGACACACACATGACTCAACGGACCCTCGCCACTTTCATGCTCGCACTGGGCCTTGCCACCCTCGCCGGTTGCGCATCGCCTACAGTGATCACCTTGAATGACGGTCGAGAAATCCAGGCCGTCGACGCGCCTAAGTACGATGAAGAATCGGGCTTTTACGAATTCGAACAACTGGATGGCAAACAAACCCGCGTCAATAAAGATCAGGTCCGTACCGTTAAAGATCTGTAATCTTTACGGCGACAACCAGATACAGAAAAGCCCGCTTTAAAGCGGGCTTTTTCGTGGCTGAAGAAAAGCAGAGGCGTTAGCCCTGTGATCACCACTGCAAGGTGATGGTACTTTCGAATTCTCTTTCCTGACCCGTGACCGGATCGATGAATCGCAGCCCTTGGGCCAACAGTTTCAAAGGGTTGGCATAGTCATCTTCAACGTCCTTGAGCACCTGAGGATAGAACGGATCATTGCAGATGCTGGCCCCCAAGGCTGTCATGTGAACACGTAGCTGATGTTTCTTGCCCGTCACCGGGTACAGCCCATAACGCCAGAGTTCACCGTTTTTTTCCCTGACCTCGACAGCCGTCTCGGTATTGCTGACGCCCGGACCTTCCTGCATGCGAAAAAACGGCTCGCCATCGACAAGTCGACTTTTATGAACCAGCGGGAAGGCATGTTCCGGCAATGCGCGGGCGATTGCTTCATAGCGCTTTTCGATCTGTCTTGCGGGAAACAACGACTGGTACGCCGACCGACTCTGAGGATTGGCTGAAAACAGCACCAACCCCGCCGTATGCCGGTCGATTCGATGCAACGGCACCAAGTGCGGGTTATCCAGGCGACGGATCAGCCGCCGCAGCAACGTCTGCTCCACGTATTCGCCCGCCGGAGTCACGGGCAGAAAGTGTGGTTTGTCCGCCACCACCAGATGCTCGTCGGCATAGAGGATCGACTCCACTACCGGGATCGGTTTTTCGTCCGGTACCTCACGGAAATAATGAATCCGCAGACCTTCCTTGTAAGGCAGGTCCAGGGCGATCGGCAGGCCTTGCCCATCAAGGACACGACCGCGAGCAATTCTGTCCAGCCAGTGTTCACGACCGATGGCGCTGAAGTGTGCGCACAGACAATCGAGTACGGTCTGCCACGGCCCCGGCGGCAGGTAGAGCGTGCTGGCCTGGTTATGTGCAGCAGAAAAAGATGAAATGGACATACGAAAAGCTCTGACCCTCAATGCAGGGCGGCATTATCCAACAGTGGCCGGAACGAACCTAGAAGAGAATCCTCAGGCCGGTATCGACTGTGGGCGAGCGGCCGCTTCGGTGAACTCTTTGAGCCAGCGCAGCACATCGACTGCTTCCCAGCGCCCCGGATCATAAAGCGCATACAACAACCCCTGATAGCCCACGACATCCAGCTGCCGGTGGTAACCCGCACGCTGGAACAAGGCTTCGATTTCGGCGAAACAGGTATTGAAATGCAATTTGTTGAAGGGTGTTTTCCCCTCCGTGACCAGACCATCCAGACGCAGTTCGAGGACAGCCTCGCGCACCACGTCCGCCGACATTCGGTTCACGCTGTTCTTCAATTGCTCGACATTGACCAAGGTTTCATCCCTCTGACGTCCGGGATCGGCTGCCAAACCCGAAGGGAGAAGCATGGCAGGCAATCGGAATAACTGTATGCGCATACAGTAACCGAATAATCCGCCTTTGGCCAATGGATGAAACGAGGATCGCGACAGGTGAGACGCATCGCCAGCAGTGTCAGGGTTAGCGCAGGAACGCCACCACGTCATCGGCACTGAATGGCCATCCCAACTCAGCACCGGTATCGACCCGTCGCAACACCGGAATACGCAGACTGTAGGCTTCGAACCAGGTTTCATCGTCAGCAATATCCACCAGTTCCACCAACAGACCACGCTCGACAAACTCCATCAGCATGGCTTCGGCGACTTCACAAAGATGGCAACCAACGGTGCCGAACAGCTGACATTCAGGAGGCATGACGACAAGACCCATCGAAGTAAGCGCTCATTCTAGGCCCGCTATCAAAAGCAGTCGAGCCGATCCCCTATCTGTCTGAGCAATGGCTGATTTCAAGAGATTTCGGCAAACTCGTGACGCATATCATTGGCCTTGACGGACATTTGCGCGATGCTCGCGTCTTTTTTACTTCTACGCTTGAGTAGCCAGACCCTTTACCGGAGTTTTTTGTGTTCGCCAATCTGTTGATCATCTTCACCGCCTCTCTGGTGGTGATTGCACTGTTCCAGCGCCTGCGTTTGCCACCGGTGCTGGGTTACCTGTGCGTAGGGCTGATGATCGGGCCGACAGCGTTCGACTGGGTGAATGAAAGCGAAGAATTGCCCGACCTTGCCGAGTTGGGCGTGGTGTTCTTGCTGTTTTCTCTCGGGCTTGAATTTTCCCTGTCGAAAATGCTCGCCCTGCGCCAAGTGGTATTTGGCCTGGGCAGCCTGCAAGTGCTGGTTTCCGGGATAGTGCTGGGGGGCTTACTGATCCTGTTTGGCATGCCAACCACGCCTGCACTGTTACTCGGTGCCGGTTTGGCGCTGTCGTCCACCGCCATTGTCAGCAAGGAATTAAGCAGCCTCGGTGAGCTTTTCAGCCGCCACGGCCAGAATGCCATTGCCGTACTATTGTTCCAGGACGTGGTCGCTGTGCTGCTACTGACCCTGGTGCCGGTGTTTGCTGGCAACAGCGACCAGGCCTGGTATTGGGCGCTGCCATTGACGCTGGGCAAGACCATAGTGCTGTTCGTCGGCCTGCTGCTGGTCAGTCGCTGGTTTCTGCCTCGGCTGTTCCATGAAGTCGCCGCGTCCCGGTCCGCAGAGTTGTTCGTGCTGTTGGCGCTGGTGATCGTTTTGCTGACGGCCTGGCTGACTCACCTGCTCGGCCTCTCCCCTGCCCTGGGCGCCTTTCTCGCCGGCATGCTGCTGGGGGAAAGCCACTACCGGCATCAGATCGAGGCGGACATCCGTCCGTTTCGCGACATTCTGCTCGGGGTATTCTTCGTCAGCATCGGCATGTTGATCGACTTGCGCTTGTTTGCCAGTCACGGCTTGCTGATTCTCAGTCTGACGCTGGGATTACTGCTGATCAAAGGCACCGTGGTCGCGCTGCTGGTCAAATGGCGCGGCAGCGATGTCGAAACCGCCTGGCGCAGCGGTCTGGCCCTGGCCCAAGGGGGTGAATTCTGTTTTGCCCTGATGACGCAAATGCAGCAGAACAAACTGATGCCCGCCGACTTCGGTGGCTTGCTGCTGGCCGCCACCTTCTGCTCGATGCTGGTGACGCCTTTGCTGCTGCGCGCCGCTCCCCACATCGCCACACGCCTGCACCACAAGCCCAACGAAGAAGCTGAACTCGAAAAAATCAGCGCGCTCAACGCTGGCTTGCATAATCACGTAGTGATCTGTGGGTATGGCCGCGTAGGTCAGTCCATCGGGCGCGTCCTGCGTAATGTAGATCAACCGTACATTGCACTGGATACCGACCCGGTGCGGGTTCAGGAAGCAGCCGTCAATGAAAGCTGCGTTCATTACGGCGATTCACGTCGCGGCGAACTGCTGGTGGCGATAGGGCTGGAACGCGCCAGATTACTGGTGGTCGCCGTGGACCAGACGGACATCGCACTGTTGATACTCAAGGAAGCACGCCGGTTCAACCCGAGCGTGTCGATCCTGGTACGCACACGAGACGACAGTCAGTTGGCCGAGTTGAAGGCGGCCGGTGCCAGTGAAGTCGTACCCGAGTTGCTGGAGTCGAGCCTGATGCTCGCCTCCCACGCGCTGATCATGCTGGGCATACCCGGCCAGCAGGTGCGAGACCGGGTCGACCAGGTACGGCGTGACCGCTATCGCCTGCTGCACGGCTTTTACCCCGGCGCCGGCGATGAGGAACGCTGATTCAATCCTGGCTCACGGCACCGATCTTGTGCACCGACAAGTCCGCGCCGTGATACTCCTCTTCCTGGCTCAGGCGCAGACCATGAAACGCCTTGATGACGCCATACACCGCAAAACCGCCAACCAGCGCCACGATCACGCCCAGAGCAGTGCCGATCAACTGACTGATCAGGCTCACGCCCCCCAAACCACCCAAGGCGGTTTGACCGAAAATGCCACAAGCGATCCCGCCCCAGACACCACACAGCCCATGCAAAGGCCAGACGCCCAGCACATCATCGATACGCCATTTGCCTTGGGCGGCGGTAAAGCACCAGACGAACAATGCCCCGGCGAGGGCTCCGGTCACCAATGCGCCGACCGGGTGCATCAGATCGGAGCCGGCGCAGATCGCCACCAACCCGGCCAATGGGCCGTTATGCAGGAAGCCCGGGTCATTGCGCCCGACGATCAACGCCGCCACGGTGCCGCCGACCATGGCCATCAACGAATTCACCGCGACCAGCCCGCTGACCCCTTGCAGTGTTTGAGCGCTCATTACGTTGAAGCCGAACCAGCCAACGATCAGAATCCAGGAGCCCAACGCCAGAAAGGGAATGCTCGACGGCGCGAACGCCACCAGTCGTCCATCGCGATAACGACCCTGCCTTGGGCCGAGCAACAACACCGCCGCGAGTGCCAGCCAGCCACCCATGGCGTGAACCACCACGGATCCTGCGAAATCATGGAAACTGGCACCGAAGCGTTCCAGCAACCAGGGTTGCAGGCCAAAGTTGCCATTCCAGATCATGCCTTCGAAGAAGGGATAGATGAATGCCACGATCAGCGCCGTCGCACACAACTGGGGGACGAACCGGGCGCGCTCGGCGATGCCTCCCGAAATGATTGCCGGTATCGCCGCAGCAAAAGTCAGCAGAAAGAAAAACTTCACCAGCCCATAACCATGATCGGCGGTGATTACTGCCGCCGGCTGCATGAAAGTGACTCCGTAGGAAATCCAATAGCCTATAAAGAAGTAGGCCAGGGTCGAAATGGCGAAGTCGCTGAGGATCTTCGACAAGGCGTTGACCTGGTTTTTTTGTCGAACCGTACCCACCTCTAGAAAGGCGAAACCGGCGTGCATGGCCAGGACCATGACTGCACCGATAAGGATGAACAACGTGTTGGAGCTATGGACCAGACTGTCCACAGCACTTTGCAGATTTTCCATGGATTGGCAGACCTGAAGGCTGAAAAAAAAGCACCAAAGCAGTTCGCGCAGAAGGCTGACGCACCAAGTTGCAGCCGATCCGGACTGAAGCGCTGATCCGGATGAACCGCTTTGGCGCACAAGAACGGAACCTTTGCGCGAGTTTTGATTATTTGAGTTAAGGTTTTCCTTAAATCATGCCCGGCAACAGCGCAACGGCGCAGGCTGACGCACCACGACATAGCAAAAGTTGTACCAGTCATTTGTACTGAACCTTCACGCAAGGCTCATACTCGAACGCTTCAGAAGCCACTCACGGAGATCACCAAATGGCACGCACCACAGCAAAGACTGCTCAAGAAGTTCTGATGGAAGATTTTCAGACCCTGGTCACCGACACTGAAAGGTTGCTGGAACACACCAAATCCCTGGCTGGCGATCAAGCCGATGAGTTGCGCCAGCAAATCCATGACAGTCTGCTGCGCGCGCGGGAAACCCTGAAATTGACCGAAGACTCTGTGCGCGAGCGCGGCAAAGCCGCTGTCACCGCCACGGAAGATTACGTCCAGGCCAACCCATGGCAATCGGTCGGAATCGCGGCTGGCGTGGGCTTCCTGATCGGCCTGCTGGCCACTCGGCGCTAATATGGCGATCGGCGAATCCGGCCCGTCCGCGACGGGCACCGGCTCATCCCCGCGGCGCCTCGGTGCCGCGTTTCTTGGACTGCTGCACAGTCATGTCGAACTGTTCGGCATTGAATTGCAGGAACAAAAAGCACGCACCGTAAGCCTGTTGTTGTTTGCAGGCCTGACGCTGGTCTTTGCCTTGTTATTGCTGGTGGGCTTGTCGACGCTGGTGTTGATCCTGTTCTGGGACACCTATCGCCTGGCAGCAATCATCGGGCTCTGTGTGTTCTATACCCTCGCCGCGTTGTTCTGTGCGATGCGCTTGAGAGCAGCGATTTTCGATGAATCCTCGCCCTTCCACGGCACCCTGGAAGAGTTGGCCAATGATCGGGAGCGTCTGTTGCCATGAGCCTGTCTGAACTTCCCCGCAACAGCTCACGCGCGGAAATGCGCAAAGCGCTGATTCGCCTGCGCATGGAAATGCATCGCCAGGAAATCCGCCACGAATCCCAACACCTGCTGCATCCCCTGCAACGGGTGCGTGGCATGACGCAAAACCTGCAAGACGGTCTCGGCATCAAACACGCCCCGCTCTGGGGCATCGCGGCCGTGATCGGTTTGGGCTTTCTGACCGGCAAGGGTGCCAAGGGTGGCGGTATCGGCAGCCTGACTCGGCTGGCTCGCCTGGGGGTCACGCTGGGGCCACTGATCAAGCTGATCATGCAGAACTCGCGCAAACACTAATCAGCCCTGTTTGACTGCATTCTTGCGGTACCACAGGATTAAGCTCTTTATCGAGAGGTTGATCCTGTGTGCAGGCTATCCTGCCGCGGGACTCTAGTTCTCCTTGCAGGGACCGGTGCGAACCGGGAAGCTAAGGGCTCAGTCACCTGACGGAGAAACCAGCCTTGGATTGGCAAACTCTGCTTACCCGCGAACGCCTCGGAAAGCCTGTGCACAGCCCGGAAGAACTCGGCCGCAGCCCTTTCCATAAAGACCACGACCGCATCATTTTCTCGGGCGCGTTCCGCCGTCTCGGACGCAAGACCCAGGTCCATCCGGTCTCCAGCAACGATCACATCCACACACGCCTGACCCACTCGCTGGAGGTCAGTTGTGTCGGCCGTTCACTGGGCATGCGCGTTGGTGAAACCATCCGCGGCGCCCTGCCCGACTGGTGCGAACCGAGCGATCTGGGCATGGTGGTGCAATCGGCTTGCCTGGCCCATGACATCGGTAATCCGCCCTTCGGTCATTCCGGTGAAGACGCGATCCGCCACTGGTTCCAGCAGGCCGCCGGCCGTGGCTGGCTGGATGCCATGAGCGAAGTCGAACGCAACGACTTCCTCAATTTCGAAGGCAATGCCCAAGGTTTCCGGGTACTTACCCAGCTTGAATACCACCAGTTCGAAGGCGGGACCCGGCTGACCTACGCCACGCTCGGCACCTACCTCAAATACCCATGGACTGCACGGCACGCCGACTCACTGGGCTACAAGAAGCACAAGTTCGGCTGTTATCAAAGCGAACTGCCACTGCTGGAACAGATCGCTCACAAGCTCGGCCTGCCCCAACTGGACGAACAACGCTGGGCGCGCCATCCGCTGGTGTACCTGATGGAGGCCGCGGACGACATCTGCTACGCGCTGATCGATCTGGAAGATGGCCTGGAGATGGAGCTGTTGGAGTACACCGAAGTCGAGTCTCTGCTGCTGGACCTGGTGGGCGACGATCTTCCGGAAACCTATCGCCAGCTCGGCCCGCAAGATTCGCGGCGGCGCAAACTGGCGATCCTGCGAGGCAAAGCCATCGAACACCTGACCAACGCAGCAGCCCGAGCATTCGTCGAGCAACAGGACGCGCTGCTGGCCGGCACGCTGGCTGGCGACCTGGTGGAACACATGCATGGCCCCGCCAAACGTTGCGTCTTGAATGCCAAGGACATGGCGCGCAAAAAAATCTTCCAGGACAAGCGCAAGACACTCCACGAGATCGGCGCCTACACCACCCTGGAAATCCTGCTCAACGCCTTTTGTGGTGCGGCATTGGAGCAACACAACGGCCGTACGCCATCTTTCAAGCATCGCCGCATACTCGACCTGTTGGGCAACAATGCACCCGATCCTCATGGCCCTTTGCACACCTCCTTCTTGCGCATGATTGATTTCATCGCCGGCATGACTGACAGCTATGCCGGTGAAATGGCACTGGAAATGACCGGTCGTTCAAGCCACCGATAAAAACGTCTCGATCAGCCATATCAGAGAGCACTGAACGGCTGATCGAATTCTCGACATTCATCTGTATTTCAACGTCGCCGGAATCGCCCTACACCTTGTGCGGAGCGGACTGATCGATTGTTCGGCCATCTCGCGAAATAATTGCACTCCCTTTGCTCGACAGATAACTCATGAAAACTCCTGTGTTCAAACGTGATTGGCGCATCTTGCTGGTGGAAGATCATCCCTTTCAGCTACGGGCGACTCAGTACCTGCTCGAGAGTTTTGGCTTCACCCAATTGACCACCACTGACAGCGCCAGAGGCGCCTTGCAACAAATGCTCAAGGCTGCGCAACCGTTCGACATTCTTCTGTGCGACCAATGCCTGCCCGATCTTGCAGGCCTTGATTTGATCGAATACGCCAGTCACCGGGGGATGATCAGGCAGGCAATACTTCTGAGTAGCCTGACATCCGTCGAATTGGACAAACTTAAAGTCATGGCTTACGAACATGGATTGCCCTTACTCGGTTACTTGATCAAACCATTGAAACAATCAGACTTCAGAAACTTGTTGACCTTGGCATCCGTATAAAAACACGGAAAATCCAAACACACTCAAACAGTGATCAGCGTAAAGATTCAGACCTCTAACTCAATGCTTTCAATCGCTTGACCAACCCTGCCAGACTTTGTCTTTCCTCATGCAAAACCTAGTTGATACGTAGTCCCATTCTTCTTCAGTTGTAGGACTTTTCCTATAATGCCGCTATAGCACCCTCAGTTCATGCGGCCCCATAACTATCTGAGCTAAGGTGCGCGCATTATTTGTGTACGTATGGGATTTGATTATGAACTCCGTTTTTATTGTCGACGATCACCCTGTCATCCGCCTTGCGGTTCGAATGCTGCTTGAACATGAAGGTTACAAAGTCGTCGGCGAAACTGACAATGGGGTCGACGCAATGCAGATGGTTCGCGAATGCATGCCTGACCTGATCATCCTCGACATCAGCATTCCCAAACTGGATGGGCTGGAAGTTCTTTCCCGTTTCAACGCCATGAGTACATCTTTAAAAACACTGGTATTAACTGCACAGTGTCCGACACTTTTTGGTATCCGCTGCATGCAGTCCGGCGCATCGGGCTATGTATGTAAACAGGAAGACCTCAGCGAACTGATGAGTGCGATAAAAGCCGTTTTATCAGGTTACAACTACTTCCCCAGTCAAGCGCTGAACCCTGTTCGTCGTGACGACGCGCGCTGGGCCGACCTGGAATTATTCAAGTCCGTCAATGATCGAGAACTGATGGTATTACAACTTTTCGCCCAAGGTCGTACAAACAAAGAAATTGCCAAGGGCATGTTTCTCAGCAACAAGACGGTCAGTACTTATAAAAAACGACTGATGCAGAAACTCAAGGCCAAATCCCTTGTTGAACTCATCGACATGGCAAAACGTAACGCATTAGTGTGAGAAACAGGATGCCCAGCCGTTTCAAGGATTGTTTGATACTCATGGCCGCGGGTTTATGCCTGAGCACTTCAGTACTCGCGACTCAGAGAGCCAGCGAACACTACAGCCTGCTCAGTCGTTCGACGGTCGGACACATGGAAGTCCAGCTGGATCCCTCACAACGACAATGGATCAAAGACAAACATGAATTGATCCTGGGTACATCGGCCCCGGATTATCCTCCTTTCGACCTGACCCTCAGCGGCCATGACTATGAAGGTTTCACCGCCGATTACGCAGGCATCCTCGGCAAGGCCACAGGGTTGCCGGTCAAGGTTCAGCGCTTCGCATCCCGAGGGGCCGCGATCGAGGCCCTGGAAAAAGGCCAGGTCGACATGCTTGGCACCGCCAATGGGTTCGAGGCCGACAATGCCGACATTGCCCTGTCCACGCCTTATGCGGTGGATCAACCCGTACTGGTGACACGAGAAGGAGAAACCAGGTCGCTGACCGATGGACTTGCCGGCATGCGGCTCAGCATGGTGTATCACTATCTGCCTCTGGACGAAGTCAGGGCGCTGTATCCGAAGGCAATCATCACCTCTTACCCCTCCTACCAGAATGCAATCAATGCGGTTGCCTTCGACCAGGCCGATGTTTTTCTCGGCGACACCATTTCAACCCACTACATGATCAACAAGGGGTATTTGAACAACATTCGCATGGCCAACTTCGGTAAACACGAAGCCCATGGTTTCAGCTTTGCCGTGCAGAAGGACAATCCGCATCTGCTCGCAATCGTCAACGCAGTACTCAAGGCTATCCCCACCAGCGAGCGAGAAAACATCGCCAAACGCTGGAGTGCCGGTAGCGACATTCTTCTCACCGATCACAAGCTGCAACTCAGCCACCGTGAAGAGCGCTGGCTGGCACAACATCCAGTCGTGCGCGTCGTGGTCAATGAAGCGTTTGCACCGCTGACGTTTTTCGACAGCGACGGCAACTTTCGGGGCGTCACGGCTGATCTGCTCGAGCTGATCCGATTACGCACCGGTTTGCGTTTCGACATCCAGCGCAGCCGAAGCGATGACGAGATGATCGAGCAGATCGCCAATCATCAGGCCGACCTGATCGCCGCCCTGCTCCCCAGCGTCCAGCGTGAAACGACGTTGAGCTTCAGTCGTCCCTATCTGGAAAACTCCTTTGTGCTGCTGACGCGCAAAGCGGCCGACAGCCCGACAAACCTCACGCAATTGCAGGACAAACGCCTGGCCATCGCCCAAGGCAACCCGCTGTTGGATTACCTGCGCAGCGAGTTTCCGCGGATCAACCTGGTTGAAACCCCGGACACGTTCAGTGCCGTTGAGTTGCTCGCCGAGGGCCAGGCAGAAGGTGCGGTGAACTCACTGGTGATCGCCAACTACTTCATCTCATCGCGGATCTTCGAACAGACGCTTCAAATCAGCACCACCATCGGTACCCGACAGGCAGCGTTTTCCCTGGCGACCGGGCGCGACGCCAAGGAACTGAATGCCATCCTCAACAAGGCACTGCTGAGCATCGCCCCCGAAGAGCTGGGCATCATCAACAACCGCTGGCGCGGCTATTCAGCAGCCTCGCAAAGTACCTGGCGCAACTATCATCGCGTGTTCTACCAGATCGTTATAGGCGCCGGCGTGTTGCTGCTGATATCCGTTGCCTGGAACGCCTATATGAGGCGCCAGATCAAACAGCGGCAGGCGGCCGAGCGTGCATTGAACGATCAACTGGAGTTCATGCGATCGCTGGTCAATGGCACGCCTCATCCCATTTACGTGCGTGATCGCCAAGGATTGCTGCAAAGCTGCAACGACAGTTACCTGGAAACGTTTTGCGCGAAACGCGAAGACATCATCGGTAAAGGTGTCATACAGGGCACCCAGGGCAACATCTTCGAAGCACGGGAATATCAGGCGGACTACCAGCGCGTCATGGCCGAAGGAACGCCGCTGATTCTCGACCGTTCGTTGCACATCGAAGGCCGCAAGCTGACGATCTATCACTGGATTCTTCCTTATCGCGACTCGAGCGGTGACGTGCAGGGCGTCATTGGCGGCTGGATCGACATCAGCGAACGCCGGCAACTGTTCGATGAACTGCGGGCAGCGAAAGAACAAGCCGATGCCGCCAACCGAGCTAAAAGCACCTTTCTGGCGACCATGAGTCATGAGATCCGCACGCCCATGAATGCAATCATCGGCATGCTCGAACTGACGCTCAAACGTATCGATCACCGTCATCCGGATCGCCCCGCCATCGACGTCGCATACCACTCGGCAAAAGACCTGCTGGAGCTGATCGGGGACATTCTCGATATTGCGCGTATCGAATCCGGGCGTCTGAGCCTGAGCCCGGAGCGTGTCGATCTGGCTGAAACCGTAGCCTCGGTGGTGCGGATTTTCGACGGGCTGGCCCGGCAGAAAAATCTCGGACTTCAACTGCAGTTCAGCCCTGCCAAATCGGCAATCGATGTCGTACTGGACCCGATGCGCTTTAAACAGGTGCTCTCCAATCTGATCAGCAATGCCATCAAGTTCACGCAACAGGGCCAGGTCAGGATCAACGTCGAGTTGCAGCCGAGCGACGAGCCCGACCGGGTTCAGTTGCAGTTATTGGTGGAAGACAGTGGCGCAGGGATTAGCGAACAGGATCAACAGCGCCTGTTCGAGCCTTTCGTCCAGGCCGATAATGCCGGCCAGTCAGCCAGAGGCGGTGCGGGGCTGGGCCTGGTGATCAGTCGCAATCTGTGTGAAATGATGGGCGGCAGCCTGCAATTGAATAGTAGGCCGGGAGTCGGCACACAGGTCCGCATTTCGCTGAACCTGGCCACCTTGCCGAGGGAACGGATACCGGCATCTGTCGAGCCGCAGATCCAACCAAGCACTTCCCCCTTGAGCGTACTGGTGGTCGATGATCATCCGGCCAATCGCTTGCTCATGTGTCAGCAACTGGAGTTTCTGGGGCATCGGTTCAATGTCGCAGCGGATGGCGAGGCGGGGTTCGAGGCCTGGAAGAATCAGCCATTCGATCTGGTGATTGCCGATTGCAACATGCCGATCATGAATGGATATGAGCTGGTCCGGGCCATTCGCCAACATGAACAGCAGTTCAAACGCTCTCCCTGTACCGTTCTGGGTTTTACCGCCAACGCTCAGCCGGAGGAGAGACAACGCTGCAAACTGGCCGGAATGGACGATTGCCTGTTCAAACCCCTCAGCCTGACGGCCTTGAGCCAATGGGTCGAAGGCATCACGCCGACGATCCGCGCGCCGGCCTTCAGTGTGGAGGGGCTGCACCTGTTGACCGGTGGCAACCCGACACTGAACCAGCGATTATTGACCGAACTGCTGAACAGCAATCGCCTGGACCGCAAAGCGCTGCTGACGCTATCCGAGTCAAAGGACCGGCAATCACTCCTCGACATTGCGCACAAAATCAAGGGCGCGGCCCGAATCGTCCAGGCCTGCCGACTGATCGACAGTTGCGAGGCGCTCGAACAGGCCTGCAGCAACAGTTTCCACGACGATGAAGTGGCCGATTGCTGCAAAGCCATGGCGCGCGCCATGTTCGAACTGGAGCAATCATTGCAGCAACAGATGGCACCCCATGACAAAAGCACAATGAAGGAGCATTGACTGGCCGGCTTGATGGCCTGATCAGCAGTCGGTCAGACGCAGGAAAATCGCCGCCAGTCGCTCGATACCGGTCTGATCTTCAGCGGTAAAACGTGCGAGTCTCGGGCTGTCGAGGTCCAGCACACCGATCAGTCGACCGTCCTTGACCAGCGGCACCACCAGCTCACTGTTCGAGGCACTGTCGCACGCGATGTGCCCGGGGAATGCATGTACATCTTCGACCCGCTGGGTCTGCAAGGTGGCCGCCGCCGCCCCGCACACACCGCGACCGAATGAAATCCGTACACAGGCGATCTGCCCCTGAAACGGGCCAAGCACCAGTTCTTCATTGCGATTAAGGTAGAAACCGGCCCAGTTCAAGTCATCGAGCTGGTTGAACAGAAACGCCGAAAATTGTGCGGCGTTGGCGATAAAATCACGCTCGTCTGCCAGCAGTGATTCCAGCTGTGCCCACAGCATGCCGTAGCCTTCCAGGCCCTGGCCGCTCTTTTGTAAATCGATCATGCCTTGTGCTCCAACAGCTTCAGCCCGACCCAATAACGGGCAAATTGATACGCGCAACGTCCGTTGCGATTGCCCCGGCCCGTTGCCCAGCGCACGGCGAGGATATCCAGCGCTTCGTCACGCTGCCACTCAAGCCCGGCCTTGCCGGCCAATTGGCCGATCCAGTGTTCGACGACATTGAGGAAATGCTCCTGGGTAAACGGATAGAACGACAGCCACAGACCAAAACGGTCCGACAGCGCGATCTTGTCTTCCACCGCCTCATTGGGATGGAGTTCGCCATCGACCCTTTTCCAGTTTTCGTTATCGCTTTCCTTTTCCGGCACCAGATGGCGACGGTTGGAGGTGGCGTACAGCAGAACGTTGTCCGGTGCCTGTTCGAGCGAACCATCGAGCACGCTCTTGAGCACGCGGTAATCGCCCTCGCCCGACTCGAACGACAGGTCATCGCAGAACAGCACAAAGCGCTGAGGCAACTTGGCGATCTGCTCGACCACACGCGGCAAGTCCGCCAGGTGATCGCGTTCGATCTCGATCAGCCGCAAGCCACTTTTGGCGTGTTCCGACAGCAAGGCACGCACCAGCGACGATTTACCGGTGCCACGCGAGCCCCAGAGCAAAGCATGGTTGGCCGGCATGCCGTCGAGGAACTGGCGGGTGTTGCGGCCCAGTTGCTCCAGTTGCCGGTCAACGCCAATCAAATCGGACAAACGCGTGTCCAGGCTGACTTGCAGCGGCAACAGAAAACCGTTGCGCCCTTCGCGTTGCCAGCGTGCGGCCAGGCAGTGCGTCCAGTCGATGGTTTGCCGAGGCGCAGGAAGCAGCGGCTCGATGCGGGCCAGAACGGCATCGGCGCGTTCAAGAAAAGCATTCAATCGGGAATCCACGTCTTCTCCTCGGGCACGTTCAAGGTAATGATGGCGATACAGCGACGAAACACAGCGTCTATACCCCTACAAGTGTTTTGCCAGAACATCGGTATCCATTGATGATCGACTATGCTTGAGCAGCGAAGGGAAACGGAAGTGGTTCAACATTCCATGGATATCAAGTTCAGCCACCGGCTGTCGTACAAACAAGCCAGGCTTACGGTGCTGGCTGGTTTCATTCTGGGCACGCTGCTCAGCCTGCTGCAAATAGGCATCGATTATGCCAGCGAAGATGCCTCCATCAACCGCGAAATACTGTCCTTGCTGGAAATCAGCCATAACCCCGCATCTCGCATCGCCTACAACATCGATGCCGAACTCGCTCAGGAACTGGCCCTGGGTCTGTTGCGCTCGCCGGCAATCATCGGCGCGCAATTGACCGACAACAACAATACCGTGCTGGCCAGCGTCAAACGTCCGGGCCTGGAAAACAATGACCGGATGATCAGCGACTTCCTGTTCGGCGCCAACCGGCAGTTCTCAGATCGCCTTTACCTCGACCACTTGCCGGACGAATCCCTCGGCACCTTGCAACTGGAAGTCGATACCTACACCTTCGGCAGTCGTTTCCTGCGCCGGGCCGAAGTGACCCTGCTCAACGGCTTCGCGCGCAGCCTGATTCTCACAGGCATTCTGCTGGCGCTTTTTTATGTGATGTTGACCAAACCGCTGGTGCGGGTTATCCGCGAACTCAGTGGCCGTGATCCGCGCAGCGCGGAACCGACGTTGCTGGAGTGTCCGACGGGGCATGAAAACGATGAAATCGGGGTCTTGGTCAAGGTCGCCAATCAGCAGTTTGAAAACATCGCCACCGAAATCCAGCAACGGCGCAACGCTGAAAACCGCCTGACCGACTATCTCTCGCAACTGGAAAACATCGTCTCGGCCCGCACCGCGGAACTCAAGGCGATCAACACCCGCCTCAGCCAATCGAACGAGGAACTGGAGGTCGCCCGCAGCATGGCCCTGGACATGGCCGAAGCGCGTTCGGTGTTCCTGGCCAACATGAGTCATGAAATCCGCACGCCCCTCAACGGTCTGCTGGGGATGATCGCGCTCTCGCTGGACGGCCCGCTCAATGCCGAGCAGCAGCAACAGCTGTCCATCGCCCATGACTCGGGCAAAGTGCTGGTGGAACTGCTCAACGATATTCTCGACCTGTCGAAGTTCGATGCCGGCCAGCTCGAACTCGAACACATTCCGTTCGACCTTGGTTCGCTAATCGAAGACACCGCCAACCTGCTGTCCCAGAACGCCGCGCCCAGTGTCGAGCTGGCATGCCTGATCGACCCGCAATTTCCCGCTCTGGTGCTCGGTGATCCGACCCGGGTGCGGCAGATCGTCAGCAACTTGTTGTCCAACGCTCTCAAATTCACCCGTTTCGGACGGGTCGATGTGCGTCTTTCAACGTTCGAAGACGGTGTGCGAATCGAAGTCTGCGACACTGGCATCGGCATCGCTCAGGATGCGCAAGTGAAAATATTCCAGCCGTTTACCCAGGCTGGTGCCGGCATTACCCGGCAATTCGGCGGCACCGGGTTGGGTCTGGCGCTGACTTATAGCCTCTGCGAAGCCATGCGAGGGCGCCTGACGATCAGCTCGGAAGCGGGCTTCGGCAGCCAGTTCTGCGCCGACCTGCCCCTGCCCTGCCATACCCGGGCCATTTCCCCGGCCGCACTGCGGGGCAACATCGTTGCGATCACCGCCGCCAGCAGCGGTCTGGCGGAATTGCTGAACAGTCTGCTGCCCAGTTGGGGGCTCGACTATCAGCAGCGCTCCATCGATGACCGTTTGATCGGGCTGAAGCCGGATGTGCTGATCACCGACTGCCCCGAATGCCTGTTTGGCCTGCGCCCTACCTTCACCGCGCCGATTCTGCTGGTGACCGCCTATGGCAGTTTCCTGCCCAGCGACCAAGTCAATGCCCTCGCGCCCTTGCAACAACAGGCGCGACCTCTGGCGCGCAATGCGCTTTACCAGACATTGCGGCGGATCCTGCAGCCGGAACTCACCACCATCAACGGGGCGCGGATCGAAGCCCTCTCACCCCAGCGACGCGGACGCATCCTGCTGGTGGAGGACAACCCGGTCAATCAACTGGTGGCCAAAGGCATGCTCGGAAAACTCGGTTGCGAGGTGAGCGTCGCGGCCCACGGCGGCGAAGCGCTGGATCAGCTTGAGCAGAGCGAATTCGATCTGGTGCTCATGGACTGCAACATGCCAGTGATGGATGGCTATGAAGCCAGTCGGCAGATTCGTCGCAGCGGGCGCTGGCCACAACTGCCCATCGTCGCCCTGACCGCCAACGCCATGTCCGAAGAACGCGAACGCTGCCGTGCGGCGGGCATGAGTGACTACCTGGCCAAACCTTTTCGCAGGGAAGAACTGGCTGCCTTGCTCGACTTGTGGATACCCACTACGACAGCGCTTTGATTTGCCCCAGCAGGTGATCGAGGCCATCGCGCAGATCATTCAGGCGATCCAGATCGACACCGCTATCGCACAACAGCCGGGCCTTGAGCGGCCCGACCTGATGGCGCAAAGCCTTGCCGGCGGGCGACAGGCTCAAGTGCACCTCACGCTCATCGCGCGCCGAACGCTGACGCTGCACCAGTTGCAGTTGCTCAAGGCGCTTGAGCAGCGGCGTCAAGGTTCCGGAATCCAGCGCCAGACGCTCACCCAGGGCCTTGACCGTCGGCTGCTCTGGCGCCGTCTCCTGCCATTCCCACAACACCAGCATCGCCAGGTATTGCGGGTAAGTCAGGCCCAACTGATCGAGCATCGGCTTGTAGGCACGGATCACCGCCCGCGATGCGGCGTACAGTTTGAAGCAGAGCTGACTGTCGAGCTTCAGCGAATCAACTGACAACGTGTTCATTTGAGCAGGGCTTCGATCTCGCGGCTCAGGTCTTGCGGCTTGGTTGCCGGAGCAAAGCGCTTGACCAACTTGCCATCCTTGCCGATCAGGAACTTGGTGAAGTTCCATTTGATGCCCTGGGATCCCAGCACGCCCGGTGCGCGTTTTTTCAGTTGAACGAACAGTGGATGGGCGCCGGCTCCATTGACTTCGATCTTCTTGAACAGCGGGAAGCTCACCCCATAGTTCAACTCGCAGAACTCGGAAATCGCCCCCTCGTTGCCCGGCTCTTGCTTGCCGAACTGATTGCACGGAAAACCGAGCACCACCAGGCCTTGATCCTTGTAGGTCTGCCACAACTCTTCGAGACCTTTGTATTGCGGGGTGAACCCGCATTTACTCGCGGTGTTGACCACCAGCACTGCTTTGCCGGCGAAATCGGCCAGGGTCTTTTGCTCGCCCTTGATGGTGGTGCACGGGATGCTCAGCAGGTTGTCGCTCATGGCACGAACTCCGAGTGGAAGAACAAAGACCGAAGATAGCGAGCAATTGAATTGTGTGCAATTTAATAAATCAATAGATGCCTGGCGCACAACCCCCACTGTAGGAGCTGCCGAAGGCTGCGATCTTTTGATCTTCAGCGATCTCAAGAAAAACAAGATCAAAAGATCGCAGCCTTCGGCAGCTCCTACATCTGCACATTACATTTGCAAGATCAGCGCAGATTATTCGCGGGGAACGAGGTCCAGGCACACTGAGTTGATGCAATAACGCAGGCCGGTAGGCGGTGGACCGTCCGGGAATACATGCCCAAGGTGCGCATCGCATTTGGCGCAAACCACTTCAGTGCGAATCATGCCATGGCTGACATCACGGATCTCGACCATGGCGCTGTCGCCGATCGGCGCGTAGAAGCTCGGCCAGCCGCAGCCGGAATCGAATTTCGTTTTGGAGTCGAACAGCGGCGCATTGCAGCAGATGCAGTGGTAAACACCGTCGACCTTGCTGTCGTTGTACTGACCGGAGAACGGCCGCTCGGTGCCCTTGAGACGGCAAACGTTGTATTGCTCCGGATCGAGCATTTCACGCCATTCTTCCAGGGTTTTTTCCAACTTTTCCATGATCACACCTCAGCAACTGAAAAAGCCCGATCTGTACCTTTTCCACGGATCGGGCGGCACGTATGATTGCGCCTCGTCAAACGCCAGTCTGGCAGCCAGACCACGTGCATTCAAACGGATTATGAGTGCCGCCACTCAAGGCGTCAGGCCTGTGTGAATTACGCAGGATTCCCAGTACGGTCGTTCATACGCCGCCTGGATCGTTCATTTTCGGGAACACATCGCCATGCAGGTCAGCAAATCGAACAAGCTCGCCAACGTCTGTTACGACATTCGCGGCCCAGTGCTCAAGCACGCCAAACGCCTGGAAGAGGAAGGCCATCGCATCCTCAAGCTGAACATCGGCAACCCGGCGCCCTTTGGTTTCGAAGCGCCGGATGAAATCCTTCAGGACGTGATCCGCAACCTGCCGACCGCCCAGGGCTACAGCGACTCCAAGGGCCTGTTCAGTGCGCGCAAGGCCGTGATGCAGTACTACCAGCAAAAACAGGTGGAAGGCGTCGGCATCGAAGACATCTACCTGGGCAACGGCGTTTCCGAGCTGATCGTGATGTCGATGCAGGCCCTGCTCAACAATGGCGACGAAGTGCTGGTGCCGGCTCCCGACTATCCGCTGTGGACTGCCGCAGTCAGCCTCGCGGGTGGCAACCCGGTGCATTACCTGTGCGACGAGCAGGCCAACTGGTGGCCGGACCTGGCCGACATCAAGGCCAAGATCACCCCGAACACCAAGGCGCTGGTGATCATCAACCCGAACAACCCGACCGGCGCGGTGTATTCCAAAGAAGTATTGCTGGGCATGCTGGAACTGGCCCGTCAGCACAATCTGGTGGTGTTCTCCGACGAGATCTACGACAAGATCCTGTACGACGACGCCGTGCATATCTGCACTGCCTCACTGGCGCCGGACTTGCTGTGCCTGACCTTCAACGGTCTGTCCAAGTCCTATCGTGTAGCCGGTTTCCGCTCCGGCTGGATCGCCATTTCCGGTCCGAAACATCACGCCCAGAGCTACATCGAAGGCATCGACATGCTGGCCAACATGCGCCTGTGTGCCAACGTGCCGAGCCAGCACGCCATCCAGACCGCACTGGGCGGCTATCAAAGCATCAACGATCTGGTGCTGCCACAAGGGCGTCTGCTGGAACAACGCAATCGTACCTGGGAACTGCTGAACGACATTCCGGGCGTAAGCTGCGTCAAGCCGATGGGCGCGCTGTATGCATTCCCGCGGATCGACCCGAAAGTCTGCCCGATCCACAACGACGAGAAATTCGTGCTCGACCTGCTGCTCTCCGAAAAGCTGCTGGTGGTACAAGGCACGGCCTTCAACTGGCCATGGCCGGATCATTTTCGCGTGGTCACCTTGCCACGGCTCGACGACCTGGATCAGGCGATCGGCCGGATCGGCAACTTCCTCAAATCCTATCGCCAGTAAGTGGCCTGTCACTGTGCGACGCCAGTTAACGTCGCACGGTGATTAATTCAGCAACATATCTTTGCATCCTGCCCTGCATCGTCGTTTCAAGCGCTGACGGACGACACGTTTCATGCCCGCGCCTAACAACGGCGGGGCCCTGCGACGCTAATTGGCTGACAACCGTTTCCCATGTCGACGTCGGAAATACCCTTCAAGCAGCTAGACTGTTGCTGTAGGACACAGTTTGAAATAGTCACTCGGTTGAATAGCCCGGTGCGGCACCTTATATACCCCGCAGTACGCTACATATTTAGCACGAGGAGATTTCTACAACCATGATGCGCATTTTGCTGTTTTTGGCCACTAACCTGGCGGTCGTGCTGATTGCCAGCATCACCCTGAGCCTTTTCGGCTTCAACGGGTTCATGGCGGCCAATGGGGTTGATCTGAACCTCAATCAGCTGCTGATTTTCTGTGCGGTCTTTGGTTTCGCCGGTTCCCTGTTCTCGCTGTTCATCTCCAAGTGGATGGCGAAAATGAGCACCAGCACCCAGATCATCAGCCAGCCGCGCACCCGGCACGAGCAATGGCTGCTGCAAACCGTCGAGCAATTGTCCCGTGAAGCCGGGATCAAGATGCCCGAGGTCGGGATTTTCCCGGCTTATGAAGCCAACGCCTTTGCCACCGGCTGGAACAAGAACGATGCACTGGTCGCGGTCAGCCAGGGCTTGCTCGAGCGTTTCTCGCCGGATGAAGTGAAAGCGGTCCTGGCCCACGAAATCGGCCACGTGGCCAATGGCGATATGGTCACCCTGGCGTTGATCCAGGGCGTGGTGAACACCTTCGTGATGTTCTTCGCCCGGATCATCGGTAACTTTGTCGACAAGGTGATCTTCAAGAACGAAGAAGGCCAAGGTATCGCCTACTACGTCGCGACCATCTTCGCCGAACTGGTTCTGGGTATTCTGGCCAGCGCCATCGTCATGTGGTTCTCGCGTAAACGCGAATTCCGGGCCGATGATGCCGGTGCACGCCTGGCGGGTACCAGCGCAATGATTGGTGCCTTGCAGCGTCTGCGTGCAGAACAAGGTCTGCCGGTGCACATGCCGGACACCCTGACTGCCTTTGGCATCAACGGTGGGCTCAAACAAGGGTTCGCCCGTATGTTCATGAGCCACCCGCCGCTGGAAGAGCGCATCGACGCATTGCGTCGTCGGGGCTGACAGGCTCAGCACCAAAAGAAAAGGCCCGCAGTGAATGCGGGCCTTTTTTTGTTTGTTTGATTAGTGCGGTGCTCTTCAGGGCCTCTTCGCGGGCAAGCCCGCTCCCACAGTGGACCGCGTGATCTGAATGGACGCGGTCCACTGTGGGAGCGGGCTTGCTCGCGAAGAGGCCTGCAAGCTCAACACACCTTAATGGCTGGAAACCCGATACACCCGCTCTTCAAGCCGCGTGACGCCTGCCTCAAGAAACTTCCAGCTCTCACCCAGGACATCCTGGTCTTCCAGAATCTTCAGCGCCCACACATCGCCGAACAACCGCTGCACTTCATCATCCAGCACCGCAAACGGCGGCCCGTCCATCTGCTTCTGATCGTAATCCAGGGTAATCAACAGCCCCAGAGAATCCTTCGGCAGAATGCGAATCAAATGAGCCGCGTATTGCGCACGCATCTCTGGCGGCAAGGCGATCAACGCCGCGCGATCGTACAGCCCGCTGCAGTCGGCCACATCGCCCGCCGTCAACTCAAAGAAATCACCACACCACAATTCAATTGAACCGGCACGGTAGACCTTGAAAGGCCCCTGTTCACTGATGTCCGGGTCAAATTGATGCTCAGCGAAGAAATCCTCCACGGCCTTTTCCGACAGCTCAATTCCCAAGACCTCATGACCTTTGTGCGCCAGCCACAACAGATCCAGACTTTTCCCACACAGCGGCACCAGCACACGAGCGCCCTCTTCCAGGCCCAACGCTGGCCAGAACCGTTGCAGATGAGGATTCACTTCCGGCAGATGAAAGCCGATCTGATTCGACGCCCATCGTTTGTGCCAAAACTCCGGCTGCATAATTAACCCCGAAAAATTCGATCAAAAGACCCTAAAACTTATATTAGATTTAGATCAATGATCTGACTGAAGATGGTGACATCTTACTCCCAGGAGCTCATTCATGTTCCCCAGCCTGTATATCTCTCATGGCTCCCCGATGCTAGCCCTGGAACCGGGCGCCAGCGGGCCGGCCCTCGCGCGCCTGGCCGCCGCATTGCCGAAACCTGAAGCCATCGTGATCGTTTCCGCGCACTGGGAAAGCAGCGAACTGTTGGTGAGCGGCAACCCCCAGCCTGAAACCTGGCACGATTTCGGTGGCTTTCCTCAAGCCTTGTTCGACGTGCAATACCCGGCTCCCGGCAATCCGCAACTGGCGGCGGAGGTGGTCGAGTTGCTGAAGGCCAATGGCCTGTCGGCGCGCATCGACGCCCAGCGACCGCTCGACCATGGCGTTTGGGTGCCCCTGTCGTTGATGTATCCGCAGGCTGATATTCCGGTGGTGCAGGTTTCGCTCCCCACCCGCGGCGGCCCGGCCCTGCAAACCCGCGTCGGCCATGCTTTGGCCAGCCTGCGCGAGCACGGTGTGCTGTTGATCGGCTCCGGCAGCATCACCCACAACCTGCGCGAACTGGACTGGCACGCCGGCCCGGAAAGCGTCGAACCCTGGGCCAAGGCATTTCGCGACTGGATGATCGAGAAACTCGAAGCGAACGACGAAGCCGCGTTGCACGACTATCGTCAGCAAGCGCCGAATGCTGTGCGTAACCATCCGAGTGACGAGCATTTGCTGCCGCTGTACTTTGCCCGCGCGGCTGGGGGTGAGTTCAGCGTTGCGTATCAGGGGTTTACCATGGGGGCGTTGGGGATGGATATTTATCGCTTCGGATAACGTCAGGATCAAAAGATCGCAGCCTTCGGCAGCTCCTACATCGACCGCGTTCGACGAGATTCCTGTAGGAGCTGTCGAGTGAAACGAGGCTGCGATCTTTTTCCAGGCAAAAAAATCCCCGAACCAGTCGGGGATTTTTTATGGGCGATCAATCAGCTCGAAAGCGGATCAATCTTCGCGATAGCGACGCAGCTTCAACTGCTTGCCGGCAACGCGAGTGTCCTTCAGCTTGGTCAGGAGTTTCTCCAGACCATCTTCCGGCAGCTCGACGAGGCTGAAGCTGTCACGCACCTGGATGCGACCGATGGCTTCACGTGCCAGACCACCTTCATTCAGGATGGCGCCCAGCAGGTTCTTGGCGGCGATACCATCACGCGCACCCAGCGCGGTACGGCAACGAGCACGACCTTCAGCCAATGGAACCGGAGCACGACGCTCACGATCACCACGGTCCGGACGATCACCGGTACGCTCTGGACGATCGCCACGCGGTGCGTTGTTCGGCACCAGTGGACGTTCTTTCTCGATGGCGGCCAGGGTCAACGCCTGAGCGTTGGTTGCCTTGCGCAGCAGAGCAGCGGCCAGTGCACGCGGGGTGCAACCGATGTCGGCGGTCAGGCGATCCAGCAGATCACCGTGAGTCGATTCGGCATCAGCGACCAGCGGCGACAGGCTGTTGGTCAGTTTCTTGATGCGGGCATCGAGAACGGCCTGGGCGTCCGGCAGACGAACTTCGGCAACCTTCTGACCGGTTACACGCTCGATCACTTGCAGCATGCGGCGCTCACGAGGAGTCACCAGCAACAGTGCACGACCTTCGCGACCAGCACGGCCGGTACGGCCGATACGGTGAACGTAGGACTCAGGATCGTACGGCATATCAACGTTGAACACGTGAGTGATGCGCGGAACGTCCAGGCCACGAGCGGCAACGTCGGTCGCTACAACGATGTCCAGACGGCCATCCTTGAGGGATTCGATCACGCGCTCACGCTGGTTCTGAGCAATGTCACCGTTCAGCGCAGCGGCTTTGTAGCCTTTGGCTTCCAGGGCACTGGCCAGGTCCAGGGTCGCTTGCTTGGTGCGCACGAACATGATCAGGGCGTCGAAATCTTCCACTTCCAGCAGGCTCAATACAGCCGAGGTCTTCTGGTCAGCGTGAACCAACAGGTGAGCCTGTTCGATCGCGGTAACGGTCTGAGTCTTGGTCTGGATCTTCACGTGTTGCGGATCGCGCAGATGGCGTTCGGCAATGGCACGGATCGACTGCGGCAGGGTGGCCGAGAACAGTACGGTCTGACGGGTGGCAGGCAGGGCCTTGAAGATAACTTCGAGGTCGTCCATGAAACCCAGTTTGAGCATTTCATCGGCTTCGTCGAGAACCAGGTGGTTCACGGTAGCCAGGACTTTTTCGTCACGACGCAGGTGGTCGCACAGACGGCCCGGCGTGGCGACAACGATCTGTGCGCCATTACGGATTGCTTTCAGTTGTGGGCCCATAGGCGCGCCGCCGTAAACGGCCACAACGGTAACGCCCGGCATTTGCTTGGCGTAGGTTTCGAAAGCGGTTGCTACTTGCAGCGCCAACTCACGGGTTGGCGCCAGGATCAGGGCTTGCGGCTCGCGCTTTGCAGGATCGATGCGGTGCAGGATCGGCAGGGCGAACGCGGCGGTTTTACCCGTACCGGTTTGCGCCTGACCAATCATGTCGTGACCGGCCATGATGATCGGGATCGATTGCTGCTGAATAGCCGAAGGTTCTTCGTAGCCGGTCGCAATGACAGCTGCAAGAATATTCGGATTAAGATTAAAAGCGGCGAAGCCGCCGGTTTCCTGGGTCATGGGTCTGCCTCTAAGTGCATCCGCAAAGACCCATGCTCCAAAGCTGCGCATGCCGTGTAAGACTCAAGAGTCGCCCTGGCTGCTTTGTCGGCGGGGATTTGCGAAAACGAATGAATGAAAAAGATTCGTCAAGGAAGAGTCCGCTGTGCGGACGTGCAGCCGAAGCTGGCTTCGGGGAATTGCGCTACCTAAACGCGGCCCGGTTAAAGGCCGGCGCGCACTATACCGGAATTCGCCCAAAAAGGGAGCTTTTTTTATCGAAAAAAACCGGCGCATACCGTTGTGTCACGGGCTTTGCGGATAATTGTGCGACGGTCTATTTTGCAAAGGCCCGGCCCTGCTGACGATGGCGCTAAAACGGTTCACTCTAGCGACGCAGCCCCTTCGGTCTGACACCCCTTCCCCACCCGAGGAAATCTCCCATGAATCAGCCCAGTCCCAGTCGTGTAACCCGTGAACGACACGGTCATGTCCTGATGATCGGTCTGGATCGGGTGGCCAAACGTAATGCCTTCGACCTCGACCTGCTCAACGAACTCAGCCTGGCCTATGGTGAGTTCGAGGCCGACAGCGAGGCGCGGGTGGCGGTGGTGTTCGGCCATGGCGAGCATTTCACTGCCGGGCTCGATCTGGTCAGCGCCGGCGCGGCCCTGGCCGAAGGCTGGCAGGCGCCGCCCGGTGGCTGCGACCCATGGGGCGTTCTCGCAGGCCCTCGGGTCAGCAAACCGGTGATTGTCGCGGCGCAAGGCTACTGCCTGACCGTTGGCATCGAGCTGATGCTGGCCGCCGATATCAACCTGTGCGCCAGCAATACCCGTTTTGCCCAGAAGGAAGTGCAGCGCGGAATCTTCCCGTTTGGCGGCGCGACCTTGCGCCTGCATCAGGTCGCCGGCTGGGGCAATGCCATGCGCTGGCTGCTGACTGGCGATGAGTTCGATGCTCATGACGCCTTGCATCTGGGGTTGGTGCAGGAAGTCATGGCCAGCGAGGACTTGTTACCGCGAGCCATTGAACTGGCGGAGCGGATTGCCCGACAGGCACCGCTGGGGGTTCAGGCGACGTTGATGTCGGCCCGGCAGGCGCGCTATGAGGGTGAAATGGCGGCAGCTCAGGCCTTGCCGGCGCTGGTGAAAAAACTGCTGAACAGCGAGGATGCCAAAGAGGGTGTGCGGTCGATGATCGAAAAGCGGCCGGGGGTTTTCAAAGGCTGCTGACACGTCGGCTTTTGTGGCGAGGGAGCTTGCTCCCGCTTGAGTGCGCAGCACTCACAAAATCTGCACTGACTGCCAAGATTTTTGAGGCCGCTTCGCAGCCCAACGGGAGCAAGCTCCCTCGCCACAGGTGACCTCATTGCTTCACGTCGCCGGCCGAATCGCCTTGATCAACGACTGCAACGAATAACCCAACCGCGGCGCGAGGCCTTCAGCGCGCGCGATCAGCCCATCCATATCCAGTTCTTGATCCAGCTCAGACGGCACGAGCAGAATCACGTTGCCCTCCTTCACCGGCAACTCCCAGTAATGCCGGTGATAGAGACCGCGCAACAACGCCGCCCCCAACGGTCGACCATCGTCGGTGGCCCACTGGTTGATCACCAGCCAGCCACCCGGATTCAACCGTTTCTGACAGTTTTCCAGAAACCCCCAGGCCAGATGCCCGACACCTGGCCCGACATCGGTATAGAGGTCGACGAAAATCAGATCGGCCGGCTCAGCCGTTTCGAGTAGCTCCAGGGCATCGCCGACGCGGATGTACAGCCGCGGATCGTCATCCAGCCCGAGGTATTCGATAGCCAGGCGCGGCACATCGGGGCGCAGCTCGATGGCTTCGACGTCTTCCAGCGGCAGGAACTTCAGGCAAGCCTGGGTCAGCGTGCCAGCGCCGAGCCCGAGGAACAGCGCGCTTTCTGGCAGCTCGTGGCACAGCGCGCCAATCAGCATCGCCCGGGTGTAATCGTACTCGAGCCAGCTCGGGTCAGCGGTGAACACACAGCTCTGTTCGATGGCATCACCGAACTCCAGGAAACGGTAATCGGCCACCTCCAGCACGCGAATCACGCCGAACTCATCCTGTACCTCGGCGAGCAGATGCTCGACGCGCTCCTCAGTCATTTCGTCTCCTGATCGTCACCGGGATCCGGCAACGTAATAAGACCGCGTGGGTGGCGCGGCAAAGGCACGATTGTCCGCGAAGCGACGGGAACAGGTCACGCACTAATTGCTGATAACATAACCGTCCGAGCGTAAAACATTAGAGACTGCGATGAGCCAACACTGGAGCCCTGAAAGCTGGCGCGCCCTGCCGATCCAGCAACAACCTCAATACCCCGACGCGGCGCATTTGCTGCACGTCGAGCAAACCCTGGCGAGTTATCCACCGCTGGTGTTTGCCGGTGAAGCCCGGGAGTTGCGTCGTCAGTTTGCCGAAGTGACCCAAGGCCGGGCGTTTCTGTTGCAGGGCGGTGACTGCGCCGAAAGCTTCGCCGAATTCTCTGCCGCGAAAATTCGTGACACGTTTAAAGTGTTGCTGCAGATGGCGATCGTCATGACCTTCGCCGCCGGTTGCCCGGTGGTCAAGGTCGGACGCATGGCCGGCCAGTTCGCCAAACCCCGTTCAGCCAACGATGAAACCATCAACGGCGTGACGCTGCCGGCTTACCGCGGCGACATCGTCAACGGCATCGGTTTCGACGAAAAAAGCCGTGTACCGGACCCGGATCGCCTGCTGCAGTCTTACCACCAGTCCACCGCGACCCTGAACCTGCTGCGTGCCTTTGCCCAGGGTGGCTTTGCCGACCTGCATCAGGTGCACAGGTGGAACCTGGACTTCATCGCCAACTCGGCGCTGGCCGAGAAATACAGCCATCTGGCCGACCGCATTGATGAAACCCTGGCCTTCATGCGCGCCTGCGGCATGGACAGCTCGCCACAACTGCGCGAAACCAGTTTCTTCACCGCCCACGAAGCGCTGCTGCTGAACTACGAAGAAGCCTTCGTGCGTCGCGACAGCCTGACCAACGACTACTACGATTGCTCGGCCCACATGCTGTGGATCGGCGACCGTACCCGTCAATTGGACGGTGCCCATGTCGAATTCCTGCGCGGGGTGCACAACCCGATCGGCGTAAAAGTCGGCCCGAGCATGAACCCAGAAGACCTGATTCGCCTGATCGATGTGCTCAACCCGGACAACGACCCGGGTCGCTTGAACCTGATTGCGCGGATGGGCGCGAACAAGGTCGGCGATCACCTGCCGCAGCTGATCCGCGCCGTGCAGCGCGAGGGCAAGCAGGTGCTTTGGAGTTCCGACCCGATGCACGGCAATACCATCAAGGCCAGCAGCGGCTACAAGACCCGCGACTTCGCGCAGATCCTTGGCGAGGTGAAACAGTTCTTCCAGGTTCACGAGGCGGAAGGCAGTTATGCCGGCGGCATCCACATCGAAATGACCGGGCAGAACGTCACCGAATGCATTGGCGGCGCGCGGCCGATTACCGAGGATGGGTTGTCGGATCGTTACCACACCCACTGCGACCCGCGGATGAATGCCGATCAGTCGCTGGAATTGGCGTTCTTGATTGCTGAAACCCTGAAGCAGGTTCGGCGGTGAGTCAATAATTCTTTGATTGCCTGATACACCGCCTTCGCGAGCAAGCCCGCTCCCACAGTTACCGCATTCCAAATGTGGGAGCGGGCTTGCTTGCGAAGGCGCCAGCTCAAACAACACTGAATTGTGCCAATGCCACCCGCAACCGCACCGCACTCGCCCGTGAGCAATTCAATTGAATCTGCGCTAGCCCCAACCAGTCCGCCATCTGACGCAGATTGACCGCCAACGCCACCATCCCTTTCTCATCCAGCCCCGGCTCTTCCTCATGCACGGCATGCACCGCCAACCGGCCCAACGCCCGTTCGGCACGCAAGTCGACCCGCGCAGCAACCCGCTCATCGTGCAAAAACGGCAATACGTAATAGCCATAGACGCGCTTGTGCTGCGGCGTGTAAATCTCCAGCCGATAACGGAAATCGAACAATCGCTCGGTACGACTGCGCTCCCAGATCAGCGAATCGAACGGTGAAAGCAGCGCACTGGCCTCGACCTTGCGCGGTACTTTCGGCTCTGCCAGGCAATAGGCCGGTTGCCGCCAGCCTTCAACTTCACAGACCCGCAGATCACCCGCCTCGACCAGCTCCGCCAGCCGCGGCCGGCTGTCTGCCGGGCTCAGGCGAAAATAATCCCGCAAGTCCTTTTCTGTGCCGACACCCAAAGCCGTGGCGGCGTGCAGTAACAGGCCGCGCTGAGCCTCGGCCTCGCCAAGTAAAGGCTGCTGAAGAATCGCCGAAGGAATCACCCGCTCCGGCAAATCATAAAGCCGTTCGAACCCGCGCCGGCCAGCCACGGTCACTTCACCGGCAGCGAACAACCATTCCAGCGCATGCTTTTCCGCACTCCAGTCCCACCACGGCCCTGCCCGCTCCTGACGGGTCGACAAACTGCCCGCACCCAGCGCACCAAGCTTCTGAACCGACGCCAACACGCGGCGAATCGTTTCTTGCTGCTCACGACCGAAACGCGCCAGTTGCTGATAGATGTCTTCGCCGCGGGTCGCGCGCTGCATGCGCCAGCGCATCAAGGGGTACATCGACAAGGGCAACAAAGACGCTTCATGGCCCCAGTACTCGAACAACGTGCGTTGACGGCCCTGACTCCAGGCAGCCTGATCGAGCAAGTCGGAGGAGTAATTGCCAAGACGGGAAAACAAGGGAAGGTAGTGCGAACGCACCAACGCATTGACCGAATCGATCTGCAGAATGCCCAGGCGCTCGATCAGCCGGTTGAGCTGAACCGGTTTGATCGCCGCCGGCGGCTGACGCCCGTTGAACCCTTGGGCAGCCAGCGCCAGACGCCGAGCCTGTTTGAGGGAAAAAGACAGTGTGGCGGGCATGAGCATCTCCTTGTCTGCTCGCAACCTACCTCACCCGAAAGTGGTTTGTGTAGCGACGGCATCATCATTTATGCATCGGATCATCCCAGAACGGTCTTACCGCCTCATGCTCCACATCCGCACGGCTCACGCCGATATCCTTCAGTGCTTCGTCGCTCAAACCCGCCAACATTTCACGTTCACGGTGAAGTTCGTACCAGCGACTAAACTTGTGCAGCAGATCGGATACCGCGTGGATTGAGAATTTTTGTTCCGTTACATGCTCGTTGTGACCTTTCATCGTATTGCCCTCCTTTAGGGATGGCTCAAGTCTCGCGCCAGCGATAAGATCAATCCAACGAATGTTTCTGATGGCATACATCTCGGAGATTGATGAATGTCCGCCTACCCCAGTATCGACACCGATGTACTGCGCACCTTCGTCGCGATTGCCGATCAGGGTGGTTTTACCCGCGCCGGTGAAATGGTCAACCGCACTCAATCGGCGGTGAGCATGCAGATGAAACGCCTCGAAGAAGATGTGCTGCAACGCCAGCTGTTCGAACGCGATGGGCGCCAGGTCAAGCTGACCGCCGAAGGTCAGGTGTTGCTGGGCTATGCGCGGCGCATCCTCAAACTTCACAGCGAAGTCTTCAATACCCTGCGTGAGCCGCACATGGTCGGCACGGTGCGCATCGGCACACCCGACGATTACGTCATGCGCTTTCTGCCGGGCATCCTGTCGCGCTTCGCGCAGTTCTACCCGCTGATCCAGATCGAGGTTCACTGCGAATCGACCCGGCAACTGTTGCAGCGTCAGGACCTGGACCTGTCCATCGTCACCCGCGAGCCTGGGAACGAAATCGGCCAACTGCTGCGCAAGGAGCGGTTTGTCTGGGCCGAAGCTCAATGCTACAGCGCCCATGAGCAAACACCGTTGCCGCTGGCGATGTTCAACAGTGATTGTTTCTGCCGCCTCTGGGCATGCAATGCCCTGGACGCCATGGGCCGCGACTACCGCATTGCCTACAACAGCTCCAGCCTGTCGGCATTGATGGCCGTGGTCAGCGCGGGTCTGGCGATCACCGCGCAGTTGGAAAGCCTGATCACACCGGACATGCGCATCCTCGGCGCCAACGAAGACCTGCCGCTGTTGCCGGAAGCCAGCATCATGCTGATCCGCAACCTGAACAACCCTTCGCCGATCACCGAATGCCTGGCCGAGCACATCGTCGAAGGTTTCAAACTTTAAAGGCGAGCGTTACCGCACAAACCACCAGAAAACCACAGAACAGTCCGCGCAGGAGCCGCTCCGGTAATGCGTGGGCAATTCTCACGCCCCAACTGATGCTCATCAATCCACCGACCGCCAATGGCACGCCAATCACCCAGTCCACCTGATGGTGCACCGCATAAGTCGCCAGGGTGACGCCCGTACTTGGCAATGCCAGCGCCAGCGCCAACCCCTGGGCAACCACTTGGGTGGTGCCGAACAGGCTGGTCAATACCGGCGTCGCCACCACTGCTCCGCCCACTCCGAACAGTCCGCCCATCGTCCCGGAAGCCGCGCCGAGCACGCCCAGCCACGGCCAGGAATAGCGCATCTGCGAAGAGGCCGGTGCGTTGGTGGTGAACATTCGCATCAGGTTGTAGGCCGACAGCGCGATCAGGAAGGCGACGAAGCCCAAGCGCATGGTTTGTGCATCGATACCCACCGCCCAGATCGAACCTATCCAGGCAAAACAGAACCCCATCAAGGCCAGTGGCAGCGCATGCTGCAATTCGATGCGATTGCGCTGGTGATAGCGCCACAGCGCCAGCATCACGTTCGGCACCACCATCACCAGCGCCGTGCCTTGGGCGATCTGCTGATCGAGACCGAACCACACGCCCAGCAGCGGGATCGCGACCAATCCGCCACCAATGCCGAACAGGCCGCCGAGCGTTCCCAAGGCCGCGCCAAAAACCAGATACAGCATGAACTCAATCACAGGCGTTTTTCCTTTTGTGAGGCTGTTCATCCTACGCAGTCGGCTCTGGCGGGGAAACGCACAGCAACGCACAATGGCTGTGCCAATTTTGCACAAGCGCCAACGAACCATGAACCCCAATCAATTGACCGAACAACTTGGCCTGTTTCTCGATGTGCTGGAAAGCGGCAGTTTTTCCGCCGCGTCCCGACGCCATCCCTTGACGCCTTCGGCCGTGGCGCGACGCATCGACAGCCTCGAAAGCGCCGTTGGCAGCCAGTTGTTCATTCGCAGCACCCATGCCGTGCGTGCTACCCCGGCCGGTCTGGCTTTTGCTGAACGTGCGCGGCGGATCGTCGCTGAACTGCGCCTGGCCCGGGCGGAAGCGGTGTCTCTTAGCAGTGCGCCGGAAGGCTTGATTCGGGTGGATGCGCCAGCAGCGTTTGGACGACGCCACCTGGCACCGGTGATTGCCGATTTCCTGACGCTTTATCCTGGTCTCGACGTGCAATTGCACCTGATCGACAGCTTTGTCGACATGCAGGGCTCGAACCTGGGCAAGGTCGATCTGGTGCTGCGAGCCGGGCAAATGGCCGACACTCGATTGGTGGCGACGCCACTGGCGAGCATGGTGCGTATCGCCTGCGCCAGCCCCGATTACCTGCAACGCCGCGGCGTGCCGACTGATCCTGCGCAGCTGGGCGACCATGATGGCCTCGACTGGGAGGGCCTGGCGCCGCCCTTCGCCTGGCGTTTTGAGCGAGACGGGCAGATGCACTTGCACCGGCCAGCGCGAATCCGCATGAGCGCCAACAATGCCGAGGCACTGGTCTGCGGTGCATTGGCCGGGTTGGGCATCGCGCATTTGCCGACCTGGCTGGCCAGCGAATATTTATTACGCGGCGAACTGCTGCCGCTGTTTTGCGAAAACGGTCTGCCAAAACCGGAAAGCACCGGCATTTATGCGTTACGCCTGGAGCAACAACCCAGCTCGCGCAGCCGCTTGTTGCTGGAATACCTGAAGACCCGTTTCAGCCCCATTCCGCCGTGGGATCTGGCGCTGCAAACCAATCTGGACCGCCACTAGTCCAGAATTATCTGGCGCATTAAAGATTCGCCCGCTAGATTTATGACGATCACTGATCAAGGCTTTGAAATGAACACCGAGCGCAACAACCCGGACAACTGCGACGACCTGCTGCTGGACAATCAGGTCTGCTTCGCCCTGCATTCCACCTCGCTGCTGATGACCAAGGTCTACAAGCCACTGCTGCAAGCGCTGGGCCTGACCTATCCGCAGTACCTGGCAATGATGGTGTTGTGGGAAAAGGATGGGCTGACGGTCGGCGAAATCAGCACCCGACTGCTGACCGATCCCGGTTCCCTCACCCCGCTGCTCAAGCGCCTGGAGGCCGAAGGCCTGCTGAGCCGCACCCGCAGCCGTGAAGACGAGCGAGTAGTGATCGTCGAACTGACCGAGCAAGGCCGTGCACTGCGCGACAAGGCGCGGGGCATTCCCCAGTGCATCCTCGGCGCCAGCGGACAAACGCTGGAGCAGCTGAAGAAGCTGCAAGCGGATCTTCAAGCGCTGCGTAGTCATCTGCAAGACAGCCTCTGACCTCCAAAACACCCCAGCTCCCCTGTGGGAGCGGGCTTGCTCGCGAAAGCGGTTTGTCATTCAGCATCAGTGTTGACTGACAGTCCGCCTTCGCGAGCAAGCCCGCTTACACATTGGTTTTGTGGTGTCCTTTCCAGCTTCGCCTGCCTCTCTCGAAAAACTCCCCACCAAAAACTCCGTCTCGACAGCTCTAGCTCAATACTTTTAACCGCATGCTTTCATTCAGGATCAAATTTTTCGAAAATTTATCTTGCGCACTAAATATTTGCGAGCTACATTCACTTCGCACTTACTTAGCGCGCAAACATTTAGCGCAAAATATCAAACCTGAACGAGGCTCACACCATGCAAACTCTCTACACCGCAATCGCAACCTCCACTGGCGGCCGTGACGGTCGTGCGATCTCTAGCGACAACGTCCTCGACGTCAAACTCGCTACACCGAAAGAACTCGGTGGTGCTGGCGGTGCGGCAACCAACCCTGAACAACTGTTCGCAGCCGGCTACTCCGCCTGCTTCATCGGCGCGCTGAAATTCGTCGCCAACCAGACCAAACGCAAAATCCCGGACGACGCATCGATCACCGCCCATGTCGGCATCGGCCAGATCCCTGGCGGCTTCGGTCTGGACATCGATCTGCACATCAGCTTGCCGGGCCTTGAACAGGCTGACGCACAAAGCCTGGTCGAAGCTGCCCACCAGGTTTGCCCGTACTCCAACGCCACCCGTGGCAACGTCGATGTGCGCCTGCACGTTACCGTCTAACTGCTGACTCCAAGGCCTGACAGGAAATGAACATGAACACTTTCAGCAACGTCTTGACCGGTACCCTTCTCGCCCTGTCCATCAACAGTGCATTCGCAGGCAATGGGGTTGAACACAACACTCAAGCGTTCCTCGATGTACTGAATGCCGGCAGCGGCAAACCGATTGAACAGCTCACGCCTGCCGATGCCCGCGCAGTGTTGGTGGGCGCGCAGGCCGGAGTGAAACTGACGCTGCCCAAAGCCGATGTCAGCGAGAAGACCATCCAGGTCGACGGCCAACCGATCAGCCTGACCATCGTTCGGCCGGCCGGGGTCAAAGGCGAGTTGCCAGTGTTCATGTTCTTCCATGGCGGTGGTTGGGTGCTGGGGGATTTCCCGACCCACGAACGGCTGGTTCGGGACCTGGTAACAGGTTCGGGCGCGGCAGCAGTGTTCGTCAATTACACCCCTTCGCCGGAGGCGCATTACCCGGTGGCGATCAATCAAGCGTATGCCGCGACGAAGTGGGTGGCCGAGCACGGTAAAGACATCAACGTCGACGGCAAACGTCTGGCCGTGGCCGGCAACAGCGTCGGTGGCAACATGGCAGCCGTGGTTGCGCTGATGGCCAAAGACAAAGGTACGCCGGCGATCAGGTATCAGGTGTTGTTGTGGCCGGTGACTGACGCCAGCTTCGAAACGGCGTCTTACAACCAGTTCGCCGAGGGGCACTTCCTCACCAAAAACATGATGAAGTGGTTCTGGGACAACTACACCACCGATGCCAAACAACGGAACGAGATCTACGCTTCACCGCTGCGGGCAACCACCGCGCAACTCAAGGGCTTGCCACCTGCACTGGTGCAGACGGCCAGCGCCGATGTCCTGCGCGATGAAGGTGAAGCCTACGCCCGCAAACTCGACGAGGCGGGTGTGCCGGTCACAGCAGTGCGCTACAACGGCATGATCCACGACTACGGTTTGCTCAACGTAGTGAGTCAGGTGCCCGCGGTGCGTTCGGCGATGTTGCAGGCGTCTGAAGAGCTCAAGCAACACCTGAAATAAAGCAAAAAAATCGCAGCCTCGTTTCACTCGACAGCTCCTACAGGGGGAATACAAAACCCATGTAGGAGCTGTCGAGTGAAACGAGGCTGCAATCTTTTGATCTTGATCTTCGGCCACAAAAAAGCCCGACTCAATGGTCGGGCTTTTTCATTCCTCAAGCTGTGCTTATTTGGCACGGCCTTTGTAGGAACCGCCTTCGCGGGTATCGATCTCGATCATGTCGCCGATTTCGATGAAGTCAGCAACCGACAGCTCGGTACCGTTCTTCAGTTTGGCAGGCTTCATCACCTTGCCGGAAGTGTCACCGCGAGCGGAACCTTCGGTGTAGTCAACCTGACGCACGATAGTGGTCGGCAGTTCTACGGAAACCAGACGCTCTTCGAAGAAGATCGCTTCGCAAACATCGGTCATGCCTTCTTCAACGAAAGGCAGAACGGCTTCGATGTCTTCAGCGTTCAGCTCGTACATGGTGTAGTCAGTGGTGTCCATGAACGTGTAGGTGTCGCCGCTGATGAAGGACAGGGTCGCTTCTTTGCGGTCGAGGATTACGTCGTCCAGCTTGTCGTCGGCGCTGTAAACGATCTCGGTCTTGTAACCGGTCAGCAGGTTTTTCAGCTTGGTCTTCATGATCGCGCTGTTACGACCCGACTTGGTGAATTCAGCTTTCTGAACCAGCCAAGGATCGTTTTCGAGACGGATCACGGTACCGGGTTTCAGTTCTTTACCAGTTTTCATTGCGAATATCCGAATTTGGATGGGATTTACAAAAATCTAGGCCGCGTATCATATCCAATTTAGGTAAAACTGTACCAGCGCTGCGGCAAGATCTGCCTGCAAGGCTTGTTCCAGACACCATGTCTCGGCATGTTTTTCCAGTTCAGGCCAGTGTTTGCGGGTTGATTTCCAGTGATCGGCCATTGTCTCACCTGCGTTCCATGCCCGCCATAGACCGCTGATCGCCTCGCGGGCAGGCTCGGACAGGCCTTGGGTGTACAAGGTCAGGAAGGCGTCGAGCTTATCCAGGTGGATGTCTTCGTCCTGCCGATAGATGTGCCAGAGCAGCGGACGACCAGCCCATTGAGCGCGGACGAAGGAGTCTTCACCGCGCACGGCGTTGAAATCGCAGCTCCACAGCAGCAGGTCATATTGATCCTGTCGGACGAACGGCAGCACTTGCACGGTCAAGGCGCCGCGCACATGCACCGTCCCGGTCTTCAGCCCATCCACCTTAAGCCAACGTTCGACGTCTGCGAGAATCCGCCCTTCGGGCACCAGCAAATGAGTCGGCGTCGAGTCGGCCGCCATCGTGTCGAGCCAACTGGCCAGCCCGGCATTTTCGTAGGCAAACAGCGAGATCAGTTGGGCATTCGGCGCGCGGTCGATTCCCAGGCCTTGCAGGAATTCTCGCTGCGCTTGCAGGCTTTGTTGAAACTGCCGGCGTCGCTCGAGCAATCCGCTTTCACGCAACAAGCCACCAGTGCCTTTGCGAAAGCCCGGGAAGAAAAAGAACTTCTGCACGTTGTTGTATTTCACCGACGGCAAGCCGTGGCAGCCGACGACCCAGTCTTCGGCACTCAAGTAATCGAGGTTCATCCACAGCGGCGGTTTTTCCCGTGCGGCCATGGCCTCCATATAGGCACTCGGCAACTGGCAGGCGAAGGCGGCGATGACGACATCGGCGGCTTCGGTGGGCTGCCAGTCCGCCGACCACTGTCGCACCTCGACGCCCTGCTGCCACTGCTGCGCAGCGTTGATGTCGATGTCCGGACACAAACGCTCGAAGGCGCGCAAATCATCGACCCATAAACGCACCGCCATTGAATGTTCGGCCACCAGTTGTCGGGCCAGGCGCCAGGTCACACCGATGTCGCCGAAGTTGTCGACCACGGTGCAAAAAATATCCCAGCGCCAGCGGTTTTTCACTTGAGGCATTTCAGGCATTCCAGGCTCTCGTTGGCAAAGGCGCCGATTGTCCGCATAAATTACTCCGTGCAGAAGAGCCGACGGCGATTAATCTTCATGCGACAATCGCCACTTGCCCGCGACTACCCGCCAGGAGGCAGTCATGCCCTACCGTCCCAACCCGCGACGTCCCTTGCCGATCCAGTTCAGTGCGTTGCAACTGACCGGCAGTATTGCCCTCGGTTTGTGGCTGGGATTTATCGCGATAGCGCTGACTTGCTGGCTCGTCTGGCGCTTGTTGTTCAACGAGCAATTGGCGCCCTTGGCCCAGGCGGTGGAGCAATGGGCCAAGCCACCGGTGGCTGAGCAACCCGCCTCGCAGAACCCAATGTTCGAACAGTACGAGGACCATCTGCGCAGGAATGAACAACAGCAAATGGTGGAACAGGCCCGAAGCAGCAAACACAACCTGTCCAATCCAAAATGCCAGTTCTGGCTGCAGCAGAATCAAACGGCGCCGAGCGAAAAAAGCCGCGCCAACGTCCTGCAATTCTGCGACTGATCAAGAAGCTCTCCATGCACAAGCCGACCGTCCACCAACTGATTATCGACAAGCTGCGAATCGATCTCGACATCGCCGAACGCGCCGCGCAAACCGCCTACGAAACTGCGACCCACGAAGAAAACATAGCCGAAAACAAGTACGACACGCTGGGCCTGGAGGCGTCTTACCTGGCGGCCGGCCAGGCCAGACGAGTGGAAGAAATCAGGCAGTCATTGACCCTTTGCCAGAACCTGACTTTACGGCCTTATGACGATCAACGCGGTATCGAAGTCGGAGCCCTGCTCGGCCTGGAAGACGAAAAGGGTCGCGAACAATGGCTGTTCCTGGCCCCCGACGGGGCCGGGCTGAAGATCGATCTGGTGGGGCAACTGATTACCGTCATCACCCCTCGCTCGCCGCTGGGCAAAAGCCTGCTGGGCAAGTTCGAAGGGGATGAAGTGGAGATTCTGGTGGCGGGTGCTCGGCAACAGTTTTCTGTCACCGAGGTGATCTAGCGATTAATGCACCGGCAGTTCAACGCCGTCGAACAACTCTTCGAGTTCCTGTTTGTTGTGGCACTGAATGGCCTTGGCCATGACTTCGCGAGTCAGGTGCGGCGCGAATTTCTCGATGAAGTCGCACATGAAACCACGCAGGAAAGTGCCGCGACGGAAACCGATTTTGGTAATGCTGGATTCGAACAACTCGCTGGCATCGAGCACCACCAGGTCGCTATCGAGTTTGGTGTCGACCGCCATTTTTGCCACGATGCCCACGCCCAGGCCCAGACGAACATAAGTCTTGATCACGTCGGCGTCGGCGGCGGTGAACACCACTTTGGGTGTCAGGCCGCGATGGCTGAAAGCTTCGTCAAGTTTCGAACGACCGGTGAAACCGAACACGTACGTCACGATCGGGTATTCGGCCAACGCTTCGAGGGTCAGCTTGGACAGCTTGGTCAGCGGGTGGCCCTGAGGCACGACCACGCAGCGGTTCCAGCGGTAGCACGGCATCATCACCAGATCGCCGAACAATTCCAGCGCTTCGGTGGCGATGGCGAAATCGACGGTGCCGTCAGCGGCCATCTCGGCGATCTGCATCGGCGAACCCTGGTGCATGTGCAGGGCAACGTCCGGGTATTGCTTGATGAAATTGCTGATCACCGGTGGCAACGCATAACGCGCCTGGGTGTGCGTGGTGGCGATCGACAGGGTACCTTTTTTCTCGTTGGAGAATTCCTGGGCGATCTGCTTGATGCTTTCGACTTTGCGCAGGATTTCTCCGGCGGTGGTGATGATGCGCTCGCCGGCCGGGGTAACCCGGGTCAGGTGCTTGCCGCTGCGGGCGAAAACCTCGACCCCCAATTCGTCTTCCAGCAGGCGGATCTGTTTGCTGATGCCCGGTTGCGAGGTGTAGAGGCTTTGGGCTGTAGCTGAAACGTTGAGGTCGTGGTGCGCCACTTCCCAGATGTAGCGCAATTGTTGGAGCTTCATATGAATCCCTCAAAGCAGGTAGACGCCACGGGCATCAGCGACGATATATAACTATATTAATGGTTTGATTAATAAATCTAGAACTTTTTTATCAAAACGCCATTATTCGTGTCCTAGCGATCCCCTTTGCGGCGACGCTCCATCAGCGGCACCAAATAGACCGGTACTCGAGACAGTTGCAACACGCGCGCAGCGGTTCGACCCAATGGCGTTTCCGCGCCGGCGCCATGACTGTGACTCCCTACGATCAGCAAATCGACGGAGAGTTTCTGCGCCTGGTCGAGAATCACCTGCGACGGATCGCCCTGCAGCACCCGCACTGCCCGAATCCGTTCCAGGTCCTGCTCCCCGTCATCCCCCAGCTCTTCGCGAAAGCTGTCGAGCACCCGCTGCTCGATATTGGCAATCACCGTATTCAGGCCCTGACTGTGAAACTCGTTCAAGGCCTGCTCATCGAGGTAACTCTGAAGCACCGATTCGGCGAACAAACCCATCGGCTCAACCGCATGCACTACATACAAATCGGCGTTGAATGTTCGAGCCAGTGCCAACGCATGCTGCATCACAAAAGGTGCGTACAGACCGAGGTCGGTGGCATACAGCATCGAATGAATCATAGGGACCTCCTTTAATGCCAACATGGCGGAGATTGATTCAGCTTAGCAGTGCCGTGGCGAGTGCGACGTTCGGTGCAATGCTTTGAACCGCAGCGCTTTAAATCGACGGCTCGTTACTGATGCCATGCGGCACGTGACCGGTAGCAACCACTTCGCGAGCCAGCTCGCAATGGCCGGCCTGGTCATCGAAAAATACGTCGGCTGCAAAGGCTTCGAGAAAGGCTGATTTGGTCAGCCCTCCAAGGAACAGCGACTCGTCCAGGCGGATGTCCCATTCGCGCAAGGTGCGGATCACCCGTTCATGGGCCGGCGCCGAACGCGCGGTCACCAAGGCGGTGCGAATCGGACAGGCATCGTCGGGGAACTCGCGCTGCAACAGGTTGAGCGCCGCGAGGAAACCTTTGAACGGCCCCCCGCGCAAAGGCTCGCGGGCGGCCTCACGCTCGCTGGCCTGAAACGCAGCAAGGCCTCCCGATTGATAGACCCGCTCCGACTCATCGGAAAACAGCACTGCATCACCGTCGAACGCGATGCGCAATTCATCGCTGGCAGCGCGACTGGCACCGCCCGACAGAATAGTCGCTGCGGCGAAACCGGCATCCAGCGCACTGCGCACATCGTCGGAATGAGTCGAAAGAAACAGGTCGCAACCAAAGGCCTTCAGATACGGATAAGGACTGCGCCCGCCGACAAATGCCGCACGCGAAATCGCCAGGCCATAATGATGAATCGAATTGAAAACCCGCAGGCCGGTGTCGGCGCTGTTGCGCGACACCAGGATCACCTCGACCCGGGCACGGCCGAGACTGGCGTTCAGGTTCAGGAGTTTTTCGACTAACGGAAACGCGTCGCCAGGCTCGAGAATTTCGTCTTCGTGTTCGATCTGATATTGCCGATAGGCCTCGACGCCGCTCGACAGATACACTTTGTGGCTCTCGCTCAAATCGAACAGCGCTCGCGAAGAAATCGCCAACACCAGTTTGTCGTCTATGCCATTGGCCATTTCCCTCTCCTTTTGGCCGACTCAGTGATTACGTCGGTCGATAAAACTCAAGCTGCGATACAACGCCTCGATGCGCGGTAATTCACATCCCGCCGCCTTCGCCGCTGCCAGTGGACGAGTGTAGATGGCATCCAGTTCCAGCGGTCGCTTGTGCAGAAAGTCGTGGTACATGCTCGGCCAGTAATCTGGCATTTTCTCGGTCATCATGAACAGATAATCGGCGTAACCCGGCGGCATGTCGTGGCCACAGGCCTTGGCCCCTTGAACCACTTCGGCCATTAAGGCCTGAATCAGCGCGCGACTGTCGACATCCGCCATTAACGGCGTGGTGCTGGCGCCGAGCAGAACCGACAGGCCGTTGTAGGGGATATTCCAGACCAGTTTCTGCCAACGCGCCTGATGCAGGTTCGGCATGGCCTGGGCGTCGATGCCGGAAGCGCGGAACAGCCCGGCGCCCTCCTCGACAATGTGCATGCGCGCCTGTTCATCGGCGGCGGGGCCACTGTGGTAGCCGACGTTCACCACACCGAGCGCCTGATGGGTAATGACCCCTCGGCCGGCGCGATGGACGCAAATCAGACAAAGCCCGCCCAGCAGGTGCAGCGAGTCGGGGAGCAACTCGCGCAGACGGTCTTCAACGTCCAGGCCATTTTGTAGCAACAGCACTTTGGCGCCGGGCGCCGCCGCTTGAATAATGGCGGGGGCCAGGTCCGCGTTACTGGTGGTCTTGGCGCCTACCAGTAACCACTCACACGGCGGCATGTCGGCAGCCGACGAATAAGCCTGAACCGGGTTCAGCACCAGCGGCCCCAACGACGCATGATCAAGATGCAAGCCGCGCTCAGACACCGCTGGAAACTCACTGCGCAACAGGAAATGCACATCGAAGCCCGCACGCGCGAGCATCAGCCCGTAGAAACCACCGATCGCGCCGGTTCCGATAATGCCGATGGTCGGCTTGATTGCTGTCTCTGTCATGGCAACTCCTCTGCTGGTCGACTCAACGCCTGCCCCACGGCTTCGTTGACCGCTATGCGGGTCAAACGCGACTGTAGCGCCCCAAAGAATTCACCGTCGCGCACTACAAACAGCGCCGGCAAATGAAAGACCCGATAACGCTCGACCACGCCGCCATTGTTCCCGGCATCGATCCAGCACAGTCGATCGACCGCCAGATCGAACTTGGGCAATTGCTCACGGGCAAAACGGCAACTCGCGCAGCCGACGCTGGTAAAGATCACCAGAGAAATGCCGTTCATCGCCAATAGCCGTTGGTCGGCGTCGAAATCGGTCAGTTCCGATTCGACCACTATACTGGGAGAAACGATGTCAGATGGCCGACACAGGGAGTCCGTGTTCATGGGACGTTATCTTCCTCATCCTGACGATGTACCCGTCGAATTAACGTTGCTCAAACATGAGTGCATTTCGCGGCAACAGCTGCACACTATCAGCCTCGGCGGCATGGCTTGCAATTACCACCGCGGATGGCGAAGGGGCACCGCACTTCAAGTGCGCATGCCCACCCTGAGCACCACGATCTGTTACTTGGGCTATGTGGCGTGGTGTCTGCGACGAAAACGCAGCTATCTGGTAGGCATCGCCTTTGTCGATGAACAGACCCTGTTCAGCGCGCGGATGGGCGAGCAGGTTTGCCAGATCGAACGTTACTGCCGTCAGCACGAACCCCAAAGCGAACAGCTGAATAACCAGACCCTGGCCCTCGAATGGGTCCAACTGCACGCCAACGAGTTCTCCCACGACACGGTTCGCAAGGCATTTGCATAAGTAATGCTGGATTAAACCGCTGTCTGCCCATTGTCGAGCCACGGTGTAACGCGCTAAGGTTCGGCTCCCCGACGCGCTTAATTTGCTGTGCTCCGCCGCGCGGGTTCGCTGGCGGCCGGCACCTGTGACCTGACGAGTAAACGATGGCTGATTTACCGATCAACGACCTTAACGTCGCCTCCAACGAGACCCTGATCACTCCCGATCAGCTCAAGCGTGATATTCCTCTGAGCGACGCTGCCCTGCGCACCGTCACCAAGGGCCGCGAAGTCATTCGCAACATTCTTGATGGCACCGACCACCGTCTGTTCGTCGTGATCGGGCCGTGCTCGATCCATGACATCAAGGCTGCCCACGAATATGCCGAGCGCCTGAAAGTGCTCGCGGCCGAAGTGTCCGATACCTTGTATCTGGTCATGCGCGTGTATTTCGAGAAGCCACGCACCACCGTCGGCTGGAAAGGCCTGATCAACGACCCGTACCTGGACGACTCCTTCAAGATTCAGGATGGCTTGCACATTGGTCGTCAGTTGCTGCTGGACCTGGCCGAAATGGGCCTGCCGACCGCGACCGAAGCCCTCGACCCGATCTCCCCGCAATACTTGCAGGACCTGATCAGCTGGTCGGCGATCGGTGCACGCACCACCGAATCCCAGACCCACCGTGAAATGGCTTCCGGCCTGTCCTCGGCTGTCGGCTTCAAGAACGGCACCGATGGCGGCCTGACCGTGGCCATCAACGCCTTGCAATCGGTCTCCAGCCCACACCGCTTCCTGGGCATCAACCAGGAAGGTGGCGTGTCGATCGTCACCACCAAGGGCAACGCCTACGGTCACGTGGTGTTGCGCGGCGGTAATGGCAAACCGAACTACGATTCGGTCAGCGTCGCGCTCTGCGAGCAAGCGCTGAACAAGGCGAAGATCAAGCCGAACATCATGGTCGATTGCAGCCACGCCAACTCCAACAAGGACCCGGCCCTGCAACCGCTGGTGATGGAGAACGTCGCCAACCAGATCCTCGAAGGCAACCAGTCGATCATCGGCCTGATGGTCGAAAGTCACCTGAACTGGGGCTGCCAGGCGATCCCCAAAGACCTCGCCGACCTGCAATACGGCGTGTCGATCACCGATGCCTGCATCGACTGGACCGCCACCGAAAGCACCTTGCGCAGCATGCACGCCAAGCTCAAGGATGTGCTGCCGAAACGCGATCGCACCTGATCGCCGTTTCACGCATAAAAAAACGCCAGGCTTAAACCTGGCGTTTTTTTATGCGTTCGCTTTGTTCACAGCTTGGCGGCATGCCGCTGATGACGCTCCATGTAGCGCTCCACGTAGGAACACGATGGAATGACCGTGTAGCCCATTTCCTCGGCGTATTGCAGTGCCTGCTCGGTCAACGCCGCCGCGATGCCGCGACCACGCAACGCATTGGGCACAAAGGTACGATAAATATCCAGGGTCTGTTTCCCCAGATCCATATAGGTCAGGTAGGCACGATAACCGTCCACAGTGGTCTCGAACTGATGACCAGCCTGGTCATGGTGGATGGACAACGCCTCGCTCATCACTACTCCTCGCGGGTCTTTGATTCTGACCCCTACCTTACCGATGTTTTTCCGGCGAAGGAACATCTACGCCACCCTGTGCCTGAATGGACACCGAGAGAGCAACACCAATCTCGCGCAACCGAGCACGTATCAAATAGTAGGCACCATTGGGCAGAAATGCTCAAGGGACGCTCGTCATGCTGGCAGGCGGATGTTGTTTGGGTAATGCAGGGGCGGCCCGACCGGAATCTTCCCGAGTCGAGCCTGAACATTGCCGGATATTGAGACTTAAGACGAGCGCCCTTTGTTTAAGTCACCTCAACATGGATAAAGATATGAGAGCCATTGCGCAAAATTCGAACAAAAGTGTGGACGATTCCATCTAGACAGACTTTAGTCGAGACTGAAAAACAGCCGCGAGCCGGGGAACTTTTCTTTGGCGGCTCGCTCAGTTCGGGCCTCGCAGCTGGATATTTTTTATACAATGCAGTTAAAAGTTGCTCGAAAAAGAATCAACGCCTACAATTTTTTTTGCTTCTTGCTCTACGTCAGTTTACTTACTACAAGTAATGGGTAGTATGTACGCCGGCTATTTCCTCACTCTGAGGAGGCAGCTACTTAATAGAAAGTCCTTGAAGGGGAACACGATGAACAACGTTCTGAAATTCTCTGCTCTGGCTCTGGCCGCAGTTCTGGCTACCGGTTGCAGCAGCGTATCGAAAGAAACCGAAGCACGTCTGACTGCTACTGAAGACGCAGCAGCTCGCTCCCAGGCTCGTGCAGACGAAGCTTACCGTAAAGCTGATGAAGCTCTGGCTGCTGCTCAAAAAGCACAACAGACTGCTGACGAAGCTAACGAGCGTGCTCTGCGCATGCTGGAAAAAGCTAGCCGCAAGTAATAGTCCCTCGGGATTGTTATCAAGCCGACCCATTTTTTGGGTCGGCTTTTTTATTGCCTGATGTTTGTGCAGGCCATAAAAAACCCGCCGACGCGGCCTGCGTCGGCGGGTTGCTTTAAAGCGAAAGCGTTACTGCTGCAGGTCGATCGGCGCACTCGTGACCATCGATTCCGACGCATTCGGCACGGCGATCTCTACCGGCAGGCCATCTTCAGCGGCAACTACGTCACGCACCACATCCCAGTTCATGCGCAAGTTGTTGGTGATGTCCTCACGCTTGAGCATCGCATTGATCACCGCAGTGTGCTTGTCGACCACCGAAGGGTTGCCCGAATCGTCCAGCGGCGTGTGCGCTTCCAGATAAACCTTGCCGGCGCTGAGGCCGAACTTGTATGGATCGTTGATGATCCGCACCGATGTCCCGACCGGCACCATGCTGGCCATTTCCAGCACGTTGTTGTTGAACATGCGGAAGCAACCGTGGCTGGTGCGCATGCCGATACCGAATTTCTTGTTCGAACCGTGGATCAGGTAGCCCGGAGTGCCAAGCGTGAATTTGAACGGCCCCAGCGGGTTGTCTGGGCCGGCCGGCACCACGTTCGGCAGTGGATCGCCATCAGCGGCGTGCTCTGCCTTGATCGAGGCTGGAGGCGTCCAGGTCGGGTTCGGCGTCTTGGCGATGATGCTGGTGTGGGCAATCGGCGAGCCCCAGCCTTCACGGCCGATACCCAACGGGAAGGTGTACACCACGTCCCGGCCTTTCGGGAAATAGTAGAGACGGTATTCAGCCAGGTTGATGACGATGCCTTCACGGGGGCCCGGCGGCAGGATGAAACGCGTCGGCAAGACGATTTCGGTCCCGGCGCCCGGCAGCCATGGATCGACCCCAGGGTTGGCCGCGACCATTTCCGAGTAGCCCAGATCGTAAGTGGTGCCAAGGTCGGCGAAGGTGTCTTCGTACTTGGCCTTGATCACTTGCACCTGGCCGATGATGTCTTCACCGGGAGGTGGCAGGGGTAGCTCCAATGCTGCTACCGGGCCCGCGACACAGAGGGCGGCAAGAGACAGGCAGCGGGTGACGGCGGGAAAGCGCGGCAACATCCGGAAAATCCTTCGCATGATCGACAAGGGTATAAAAACAGGATTGTACACCGCCGCCCGTTATTTCGGGGAGACGTAAAGACCTGTGGTTGGGGGATCTGCGATGAGGGGCTTGCCTGTGGGGGGCTTGCCTGTGGCGAGGGAGCTTGCTCCCGCTGGACTGCGAAGCAGGCCTAAATTGGGATACTGCAGTCAGAACGCGCTTACCGGCTTTACGACGGCTACGCCGCCGAGCGGGAGCAAGCTCCCTCGCCACAGGCAAGCCCCCCAACACAGGGAGCCCTCTCACCACAGGGCCCTAAAGCTCGAACCGCAACTCAGGCCAGATCGGTGAGGTGCCGCGCTTTTGCGATTCCAGAATGGCCCGGCACAGCGAGCACAGGCGCTGGTCCTGGAACACGGTGCGGTCGACGCTCGACCAGCGCGGCTGCGCCGGCAACAGGCTGCCGCACAAGGTTCGGTCCACCGAGCCGCCCAACTCCAGTTGACGCGTCACCAGATGCACCCGCACTTCCTGGCAGGCGAACAGATCCAGCTGTTCGTCAGGCTCGATCAGTTGGTAGGCAAAAAGGGACCAGGCAGGACGCGGCATCGGGGGCTCCAAATCGGGGGCGCCACCTTAGCCGAAACACCGCCGCTAGAAAAGCGTCAAAGCAGCGGTTTCAGTGTCGGCCAGACATTTTCCAGCAACTTGTCCTGAGCCGCCGCGGTCGGGTGCAGGCCGTCGCCTTGCATCAGGTCCGGATGACCGCCCACACCGTCGAGAAAAAACGGTACCAGCGGGATCTTTTTCTCATCGGCCACCTTGGTGAAAACCTCGGCAAAGGCCTGGGTGTAACGCAGACCGTAATTGGGCGGCAACTGCATGCCCAGCAGCAGCACCTTGGCACCACTGGCGCGGGAGCTGTCGATCATCGACGCAAGATTTTGTTGCAATTGTGTTGGCAGCATTCCCCGCAACCCGTCGTTGCCTCCCAACTCGAGGATAACCAGTTCAGGCTTATGCTCTGCAAGCAGCGCCGGCAGGCGCGCCCGGCCTCCGGCGCTGGTGTCGCCGCTGATGGATGCATTGACCACTTTATCGTCGAAACCTTCGCGCTTGAGCCGTTGCTCGAGCAACGACACCCACCCCAAGCGGGTATCCAGGCCGAAACCGGCGCTGATACTATCGCCAACGATCAGGACTGTACCCGCCGCTGCGTTCTGGGCCATGCACATCAAGGCCAGGCCAGCACTCAAAAACCACACACGCATCGGATTCTCCATGGGCGCAAGCATTCTCACCGCGAAGAACCTCAGCAAAGTGGTTCCGAGCGCGGAAGGTGAACTGACTATCCTGCACGAACTCAGCCTGGAACTGAACAAGGGCGATAGCCTGGCCATCGTCGGCGCCTCCGGTTCCGGCAAATCCACTCTCCTGGGTCTGCTCGCCGGCCTCGATCTGCCGAGCAGCGGCGAAGTCACCCTCGCCGGGCAAGGCCTGAGCAATCTCGATGAGGACCAACGCGCACGCATCCGCGCCGAGCATGTGGGGTTTGTTTTTCAATCATTCCAGTTGCTCGACAGTCTCAACGCTTTGGAAAACGTCATGCTGCCGCTGGAACTCGATGGCCGCAAAGACGCCCGCGAGCGCGCCACCGAACTGCTGCAACGGGTCGGTCTGGGCCAACGCCTGACCCACTCGCCGCGCCAGCTTTCCGGTGGCGAGCAGCAGCGCGTGGCGATTGCCCGGGCCTTCGCCGCCGAGCCCGACGTGCTGTTCGCCGATGAGCCCACCGGCAACCTCGACAGCCACACCGGCGAGCGCATCAGCGATTTGCTGTTCGAACTCAACCAGGAAAGCGGCACAACCCTGGTGCTGGTGACCCACGATGAACGCCTGGCACATCGCTGCCGGCGCCTGATCCGCCTTGAAGCCGGCCTGTTGGTCGCCCCTCTGGAGCCTTGATGGCACGCTTGCCGCTGTTGCGTCTGTTCAGTATCGCCCTGCGCCAATTATGGCGCGATGCCCGTGCCGGTGAGTTGCGCGTTTTGTTCTTCGCCTTGCTGGTGGCCGTGGCGGCGAGTACCGCTATCGGTTACTTTGGCGCCCGCCTGAACGGCGCCATGATGTTGCGCGCCACCGAGTTTCTCGGTGCCGACCTGGTGCTCGACGGCAGCTCACCGGCGCGACCGGAACAAATCAGAAGCGGCACGGAGCTGGGCCTTGAACATGCTCAAGTCGTGGAGTTTTCCAGCGTCATCGCCACCGACAATGGCATTCAGCTGTCCAGCATCAAAGCCGCCGATGACGTCTACCCTTTGCGCGGCGAACTGAAAAGCGCCCCCGCGCCCTTCGCGCCGGAAGAACCCGGTGGCGGGCCGAAACCCGGCGAAGCCTGGGTCGAAGCGCGACTGCTGACGGCATTGGACTTGAAGATTGGCGACAGCATCGACGTCGGCATGAAAACCCTGACCCTGGCGCGAGTACTGACCTACGAACCGGATCGCGCCGGCAATTTCTACAGCCTGACGCCACGGGTGCTGATCAACTTCAGCGACCTTGAGGCCACCGGCGTGGTGCAACCTGGCAGCCGGGTCAGTTACCGCGAACTCTGGCGCGGCAACGCCTCAGCGCTGGAAACCTATCGGCAGCTGATCAAACCAGGCCTGGCGGCCAACCAGCGTATCCAGGATGCTCGCGATGGCAATCGGCAGATCGGCGGCGCCCTGGGCAAGGCTGAACGCTACTTGAACATGGCCAGTCTGGTGGCGGTGTTGCTGTCCGGCGTGGCGGTGGCGTTGTCGGCGACACGCTTCGCCACCCGCCGCTTCGATGCCAGCGCCTTACTGCGCTGCCTGGGCCTGTCCCGTCGGGAAACCATGGTGCTGTTCAGTCTGCAACTGACTGTACTCGGGTTGCTCGCCAGCCTCAGCGGCGCCCTGCTCGGCTGGCTGGCGCAGCTCGGGCTGTTTGCATTGCTGCATGATTTATTGCCGACCGATGTTCCACCGGGTGGCCTGCTGCCGGCCATCGCGGGGATCGGCACCGGGCTGGTGGCGCTGGCCGGTTTCGCTCTGCCGCCATTGGCCGCTTTGGGTCGGGTGCCACCACTGCGCGTGTTGCGTCGCGACATGCTGCCGATTCCGTCCAGCAGCTGGATAGTTTATGGCGCGGCATTGGGCGCCCTCGGCCTGATCATGTGGCGCTTGAGCCTGGACCTGTTGCTGACTTTCGCCCTGCTCGGCGGCGGTGTGATTGCGGCACTGGTGCTGGGCGGCTTGCTGTTGCTGCTACTCAAAAGCCTGCGCCGGATGCTGGCGCGCGCCGAATTGCCATGGCGCCTCGGCTTGGGCCAACTGCTGCGCCATCCACTGGCGGCGGCCGGTCAAGCCCTCGCCTTCGGTCTGATTCTGCTGTCCATGGCGCTGATCGCTTTGCTGCGTGGCGAGTTGCTCGACACCTGGCAAAACCAGTTACCGAAAAATGCCCCGAACTACTTCGCCCTGAACATTCTGCCAGCGGACAAGCAGGCCTTTACCGATCGACTGATGGAGTTGTCGGCACAATCGGCGCCGCTGTACCCGGTGGTGCCGGGAAGGCTGATCAGCGTCAATGGCGAGCCGGTGCAGGACATCGTCAGCAAGGATTCGGCCGGTGATCGAGCCATTCAACGCGACCTGAGCCTGACCTGGGCGGCCGAGCTGCCGGAGGGCAACAAACTCACCGCCGGCAACTGGTGGGATAAGCAACCGTCGGATGAAATACCGGGAGTATCGGTGGAAGGTAAAGTCGCCGAAAGTCTCAAGCTCAAGCTCGGCGATCACATGGTATTCACCGTTGGCGGGGTCAATCGGGAAGCGAAAGTCACCAGCCTGCGGGAAGTCAACTGGGACAACTTTCAGCCGAACTTTTTCATGATCTTCCAGCCCGGCACCCTGAAGGACTTGCCGGCGACCTACCTGACCAGTTTCTACCTGGCGCCCGGTCACGATCAGCAGATCGTCGATCTGTCCCGAAGCTTTCCGGCAGTGACCATTCTGCAAGTCGAAGCGTTGCTGGCGCAGCTGCGCAGCATTCTCGGCCAGGTCACCCTGGCGGTGGAATACGTGCTGTTGTTTGTGCTGGCGGCGGGCATGGCGGTGTTGTTCTCCGGTTTGCAGGCAACGCTGGATGAACGCATTCGCCAAGGTGCATTGTTGCGAGCGCTTGGTGCCGAGCGACAGTTGCTGGTCAGGGCCCGGCGGATCGAGTTTGGCCTGCTCGGCGCGGTCAGCGGGTTGTTGGCGGCATTGGGTTCGGAATTGGTGAGCCTGGTGCTCTACCGTTACGCCTTCGACCTGCCCTGGCATCCGCATCCATGGCTGTTGGTGTTGCCATTGATCGGTGCCGTGCTGATCGGCGGCGCCGGTGTGTTCGGTACGCGCCGCGCCTTGAACGCCAGCCCCCTGACAGTCTTGCGCGAGGGTTGATAAACTCATCGAGTATTCAATCGCAAGAAGTCACCACGAGCCGTTATCGCCCTCCCCGTAGGGCGATCGCTCGGAAAACGCCAAGTACACCCTATTTCGGGTATCTGATCTCGTTTATCCACCACAACACTTCTCCGCTCGGGGTCTGCACAATGGCCTCATCACCGACCTCTTTCTTCAAAAGCGCACGCGCCATTGGCGAATCGATGGAAATGTAATCGTTGCGACCGTAGATTTCGTCATACCCCACAACCCGGAATTTCTTGATTTCACCTGCCTCGTTTTCGATCTCGACCCAAGCCCCGAAAAAGACCCTGCCTTCTTGCTCAGGCGAGTACGCAACCACCCGCACATCTTCGAGGCGCTTGCGAAGATACCGAACACGCCGGTCGATTTCCCGGAGCAGCTTCTTGTTGTATTGGTAATCCGCGTTTTCGCTACGGTCGCCGAGCGACGCCGCCCAAGTGACCTTGCGCGTGGTGTCAGGACGCTTTTCCCGCCAAAGGTAGTCGAGCTCCTGCTTCAGAGCCTCATGACCTTCCTTTGTGATGATGTTCGTACTCAAGATGGATTTCTCACTAACGATTTATCTCCAGCAAGGTTATATCGGCTCTTGGAGCCCCAGGTCGCGCTCAAGCGAAGCGCATCCTTGAATCACTAAGGACCCGGTGAATTGCTGCCCCCGCAGACTTGGGGACTTTCAGTGCTCTGAGCACACGATCCCAGTCATCAAGCGCCGCGAGGGTTTGGTCTAGGTATTCATCAGGCTTGAGGTATTTGTAATCCTTGCACAGGTCTCTGATGACCTTTCGTGTCGGTTTACCATGACCTGAAAATGCAGTGGAGTGCTCACCCATCCCATCGGAGAAAGTAAGGTCGTACGCTGGAGACAGCCTCCAGCCCCCCTGCCCACTTTTGTCCTGAGGTTCGTGATACAGAAACGCAAAGTTTTTGGTGTGATCGTCATAGTTGTGGAACACCGCATTGAAGATCATGAGCCTTGCCATTTTCTCAACCTCGGCAGCGCTTTTCGTCAGTGCGCTTGTCAGCTTGAGTAGCTGGCTGTAATCCATCGTCGGCGCCCGGAAGTCTGCGTAGACCAACGCGCAGAGGGTAATCATATGAATCTTGCGATCGCCATCACGATCGAAACGTTTGGCTGCGAAGAACCGCTCAAATCCGCCCTGGCGCATCTGCACCTCTAGCAGTTCCGTATGCGCCATATTCACCCCGGCCATTCTGGCCATCACCGCATACGCTTGCTCGATCCCTCCAGTCTCCAAAGGCTCACTCAGAGCCCTGAACTTCACAAGCCAGTGAGCGTATCCAGGTGGAAGTTGGCCAAAAGCTGAAGTCGCAGTTTCAAGATCGTGTGACAGTGCGGCGATTGCTTTGGGGCGAGCACCACCGGGGGAGCCACCCGCCAAACGTAACCCCTTGAGCACTCTTGGGGTGTCTCCTTGTTGTACCTCGACAGATGCCTCGAATAGGCGAGCAAGATTCACTGACTCGGCGGCGATCTTTTCTGCTTTGGGATGGTACTCAAAGATCCCCATAGCCCGATCACCAATATAGGCCAGCCGATCCAGCGGACTGAGCGTCAGCGAGGTGCCTGCTCCGAAGGTCGCGTCGAAGAATCTATCCATCAGCAGAAGCCCCCAACCGTCCGGCAAGGAATCTGCAAATGGGCCATGCAAGCCCTTGAACAAACGACTTTCACGAGCGAGTTGTGGCTTGTCATCGAATGTCATTGTCAGGGGAGAAAGGTCGAACCCCTTGGCCAGCCATTCTTTGTCGTACACAAAGTAGATGCCTTTCCCCTCGATACGGCTCAATTCGCCAACCATTACGCCATTGGCAGTGACGGTGAGCGATTCAGTGGGCTTGAACCTGGGGATAGGCGAGCTCATTTGGTGCCTCGTTTACGCTTGAGATTTTTTAGCTCGTCGATTGAGCCTGGATGCGAGGGTTTGAAAAGACTCATCACCGGCGGTAGCTCATCGAGCGCCGTGGCCAGGAGAATCATGGACTCAAGAGTGATCGAGCCTGAGTGTTCGAACCGCTTGATGGAGGACTCAGACACTCCGGATTGCTCAGCCAAGGTTCTGCGAGAAAGGTTCTTGGACAAGCGCAACGATTCGGCATTCTTCCCCAGCTCCCGTGCGATTTCCGCTGGGCTGTACAAAAAATGCATAAGCGACATAGATTTCTCCGAACACACTATTGGTCAGAACTGATCCAGTATGACCAATAATATCGAACAAAGGATCTATTCTGACCAGTTGCATTAATAGCAAGATATGTAATTTTTTACATTAGTGGTCATATTTGACCAATTAATACAAAATAATAACTATAAAAGGTCAGATACGACCAATAGAGTTAAAACACTGGTCAGCTGATTCAGACCTGAGGCACCCGAACCGAAGTCGAAGAAATAGCTCAGAGGTGATCTAGAATGCTGATCATGAATCTGCCCCATCAGGTCGTAGCTCCTAATGAGTACGAACAAGCGATAGACAATGTCAGGCAGGTTGTCGCGATAGCGCTAGGTCGACAAGTAGCCCCAATCAGTTAGTCAATCAGGGTTTGCCAAACCACAGATTCTGGCGATCTCTCCTACGACCTCTTTGCAGAGGTTCGAAGACATTTGTACCGCTAGGCACTGCCAAGAAATCACGCGCGGCATGCAGTGCTTTGATGAGGGCTGTCCAGTAGCGTTTGCATTGCCCAATGACACGCCAGATCACAGCACTGACGCATTCATATTTTGAACGAAAAAAACCTTACACGACTGAACATCCTGTCTCCTATATGGCTGAAGGCTGTCTAGGAGAAACGCCTCAGAAGCCCTTACTGGATATGCACAGCCATTAGGGCAAGTGCTAGTCCCAGATCACCGATGATAGCGCACTGCCACCGGATGAGCTGGATCTGAAATCAGGCCTGATCAGCATCGACTCACCGTTGGCACGCGCCTTGATCGGCAAGGCACTGGACGCCGAAGTGCGGGTCCAGACACCGACCGGAGAACAACTCGTGTATATCGTGGCGATCGACTATTTATGAGCCACAGCGCCCTGACTCTCAGCGACGGGTAATGAGCCCTTGGCGAGCCACGCGAGTCAGCTGCCGGATCACTTCCGGCGCGTCCTCGATGCCGGGCGCCAGAATCACCGCCAGATCGAAGCTGTCGTTGGCAAACCGTGCCAGTGACTCGCCGTCGTCGACAAACTGAATCAGGAAGGCAGCAGGCCCACCGGTACGACGTGGCCAGCCATCGAGGTAACGCAAAAGCGTCGGCTGATGTTTACCGCCAAGCAGGATTTTTGGATTGCGCTGGGTGAGGTGTGCCGTGATCGGTGCGGGGCGTATAACGGGGCTTAATGCATTCATTGTGTCGTGTCTCTGCCTCAAAAGTCTGCATGGCAGGTGAGAGGCAACACCGAACCAGCGCTTTAGCGGTATTTCGAAGCCTGTTTCAAGCTTCTATCGGCAACTGAATGAGTCACCTGGCGCCCCGCAAGTAGCTGTTTAAATCGGCGCATGGGCAGCATCCTAGAGAAGCTGACCGGACAGTGTCAAGAATCACGCGCAACAAAAAAGGCCTGCACAGTGCGTCGCACAATGCAGGCCTTTTCGTTGAATCAGGGCGGTCAGTTGGTGATAGCGCGGTCGACCGACAGCTTGCCTGCACCTTCGAACAGCACCGCGAGGCTGCCACCGAGCAAAGCCAGGGCGAATTCATAACCGTTGTTGGCCATGAACAGACCGTTACTGATGTGCACCGTGAAAATTGCCACTAGCGCGAGGAAGGTCAGCCCCAGCGCTGCCGGGCGTACCAGCAGACCGATGATCAGTGCCAGACCGCCGAAGAACTCGGTACCACCGGCCAGAATCGCCATCACATTGCCCGGCGCCAATCCAATGCTTTCCATGTACTGCGCAGTGCCGGCAATGCCGTAGCCGCCGAATGCCCCGAAGAGTTTCTGTGCGCCATGGGCCGCGAAGATGATGCCGACGAAAATCCGCAGAATCGTCAGACCGTAGCCCGCGCGAGTGAACAGTACCTTGTTGATCAGAGTGCTCATGCTGTGTCATCCATTGTGAGTGTGTGTTGGTTGGCCGCTATATTAATCAGTAAAACTCATGTTAAAAGCGCAAAAAACGCACCATAACAATCAGCTTAGTCGATCATTTCCGTGAGACCACTTTTTGCCCCTGGGGCTCCAACGACTCCCGCTCCCGATCGAACGCCAAGTAATACTTGTTCACGCTATTAACATAGCTGACAGCCCCCATTCCCACCTGCTCCATAGCGATGCGCTCGACCTGGAAAAACCATTGATTAGGGTTCAAGCCACGCCGCCGGGCTTCGGCGCGCATGCCTTGAACCCGCTCCGGTCCCATGTTGTAGGCCGCCAGCACGAACGCCATGCGCTCGCGCTCATTGAGTTTTGGGCTGGCAAAAAATTTGCGGCGGATCATCGCCAGGTACTTGGCCCCGGCCTGCACATTGGCGTCCAGGTTCTGAATGTTGCTGACGCCAACCCGCTGGGCGGCGGAGGGGGTGATTTGCATCAGGCCGGTGGGGCCGCTGCCGCTTCTGGCGTTGGGTTGCAGCGCCGACTCCTTGAAGGCCAGCGCTGCCAGGTTCAGCCAATCCATATCCTGGGCTTCGGCATGTTTTTGCAGTACTGGTCGAAGTTTTTCCAGGCGCTGCCGATCAGCCTTGGCCAAGGGATAGTGCACTTGGTACAGGCGCCGATAGATTCGCAGGAACGCCGCATCCTGGTCCGACGGTTTCTTGTAAGTCGTCAGGAAGCGATCGATGCTCGAACGCAGCATTGAAGCATCGCGGCGCACGAACCAGTATTCCTCGCCTGGCTCGCTGATAACGACCTGTCGATCGAAGCGTAATTTGGGCAGGATCTTGCCCCAGCGTTCGGCAATCGGTTGCTCGACAATCGTCAGATGAAAAATCCCGCCCTGAACCATTTCCAGCACGTCCTCGACCGCCAGGCTGGGATCGACCCATTCGATCTTCACCGGCGGCAGTTTGTGCAGCGCGAGCTTCTGATTGATCTGACTGACCGCATCCCCGGCGACGCTGCCGGTGGGCAGCGCGAGGGTTTTGCCCGAAAGTTGTTCGAGACGGGTGTAACGGCGTTCGCCTTTGATCCCCACCAGCAGCAACGGCACATTACTGGTAACCGGCTGGCTGGTACTGACGGCGAGGCCCGGTTGCGGGTCGAGCAATTCCCCTGGCGCAACCAGATCACCCTCCCCGCGCTGCAACGCGCCGAGCAGTTGATCCTTGGCTTTGGGAATAATCTTGAGGGTGATTTCCTGGCCATCGCGGGCATGGCCATTGAGGTATTGTTCGAAAGCGCGCAGGCGGTGATATTCGACACCGATGGCCTGGCCCTGGACTTCACCGGAGCTGTTGCGGCTCTGGTTGACCAACACCCGCAACACGCGACTGCTGCGGATCTCCGCCAGGTCGCGGACCTTGGCCGCGGGCACGGCTTGCAACGGCCCGGCCAGACGTGCAACCGCCGGCATGGGCAGCAGCAACGAACAACATAGCAGTAACAAAACCGAGGGACGAATCATCCACTCTCCGGAAAGAATACGGGTCGACTTCATGGGGAATTTCATGATGTCGAGCGAAAGAAACAGAGCGCCTGAAGCGCCGGCAAAGTGCGTGAGAGTGGCACAGTGATGGCAAATTACCAACCCGACCTGTCTCGCGGCCTCAACAGACAGCTTTAACTGGTTGTAGTTCTTGGCTTTTCTTATAAATCCAAGGCTCTGATATGCTTTCCGGCCTTTGGTCCGAGGTAGCACCATGCAACTCATCGATATCGGCGTCAACCTGACCAACCCCAGTTTCGCCGACAAACACCAGGCTGTGCTCGACCGTGCTTATGCGGCCGGTGTCTGCCAACTGGTGCTCACCGGGACCAGCGTCGAGGGCAGTGAACAGGCGCTGGAGCTGTGCCAGCAACTGGACGAAAGCGTTCAACGGCTGTTCGCTACGGCAGGTATTCACCCACATTCGGCCAGCGACTGGAACGCCGACAGTGATCAGCGTCTGCGCAGTTTGCTCAAGGAGCCGAACGTGGTGGCCGTGGGGGAATGCGGCCTGGATTTCAATCGTGATTTCTCGCCCCGCCCGCAACAGGAAAAAGTCTTGGAAGAACATCTGGCGATGGCGGTCGAACTGCAATTGCCGGTGTTCCTGCATGAGCGCGATGCCAGCCAACGATTGCTGGAGATCCTGCGTGATTACCGCGACCAGTTGCCAGCCGCCGTGGTGCACTGCTTCACCGGTGAAAAGAAGGCGCTGTTCAGCTACCTCGATCTGGATCTGCACATCGGCATCACTGGCTGGATTTGTGACGAGCGCCGGGGCACGCACCTGCATCCACTGGTCAAAGAGATTAAACGCGGGCGCTTGATGCTGGAGAGCGATGCGCCGTATCTGCTGCCCCGCAGTTTGCGCCCCAAGCCGAAGAATGGCCGCAACGAGCCGGCGTATCTGACTGAAGTGTTGCGTGAGGTGGCGTTGCATCGTGGGGAAACGGTGGAAGATTTGGCTGCACACAGCACCGCCTGCGCGCGAGCGTTCTTCGGTTTGCCTGAGTTAGCTTGATGCCTGAAAAGATCGCAGCCTTCGGCAGCTCCTACATGGATCGCATTCCTCTGTAGGAGCTGCCGAAGGCTGCGATCTTTTCATCCAGCACCGAATCTGTTGACTCACATCAAATTCAGCCTTCCTGCATAGCGGCACAATAATGGCACCTTGCCAAAACTGTTTCCGCTATCAGAGAAGACCTCCATGGGTGCCTGGCTTAGCAACATCTCGCTGAAATACAAATTCTGGGCGGTCAACGCCGTTGCCTTCGTCACTACCCTGTTGCTGGTGCTGTACGCCGTGCAGCTTGAACAACAGGCCCGCAGCCACGCCGCCCAAGCGTCGGCCCAGGCTCAGGCGCGGTTGCTCGAGGCTTGGCCCGCCGGGCAGCCGCTGCCCGAGGCCGATCACCTGGTGACCTTCAACCGCGGCCAGGCGCCGTTACTCAATGGGCAACCGCTGCTGGAGCTCACCGGTACCAACGGTTGGACCGAAATCAACACCCTGCCGCTGTTCGGTAAGAATCCGTTGATGGGTGCCGAGGTGCTCACTCGCTCCGATGGGCAACAAATCGCGGTGATTGCCCATGGCCCGAGCCTGAGCCAAGTGTTCGGCGAACGCTTCACCCATTATGCGGTAGCGGTATTCATCCTGATGCTGGCAATGCTCGGCGCGTCGCAACTGTTGATCCGCTTCCTGCTCAGCCAGCTCAATACGTTGAAAGACGTGATGCTGCATGTCGAGAAAAGCGGCGACCTGTCGGCCCGCGTGCCGCTGGCCTGCAAGGATGAAGTCGGGCAGATGGCCAACGCTTTCAACGCCATGCAGGCCGGTTACCAGCGGGTGGTCAACACCGTCGCCAACACCGCCCGGCAACTGGACGTCGGTGCCGCGCGGCTGGCCTCGAGCATGAATGAGGTGCGCCACGGCATGCTCGGTCAGCAAAGCGAAACCGATCAGGCCGCCACAGCGATCAACGAAATGACCGCCACGGTCCATCACATCGCCCAACACGCCGGCGCCACCCGCGACCTCTCACAAACCGCCGACACCTTGGCCGGCAGCGGCCAGGAAGTGGTTACTCGGGTGCAAAAATCGATTGGCGGGTTGTCCACCGGTGTGCAGCAAACGGCCGAGATGATTCAGCGTCTGGCCGAGGACAGTCAGAAGATCAACGGCGTGGTCAGCGTGATCCACAGCATCGCCGAACAGACCAACCTGCTGGCCCTTAACGCCGCCATCGAAGCAGCCCGGGCCGGGGAAATGGGCCGCGGGTTTGCGGTGGTCGCCGATGAAGTGCGAAACCTGGCCAAGCGAGTCCAGGCGTCCACCGACGAGATCACCACCATGGTTTCAGCGCTGCAGGCCGGCACTCGGGACGCCGTGGATTTCATGCAGGAAAGCTCGTACAAGGCGGACGACTGCATGCAGCAGGCTCAGGAAGCCAGTGTGGCCCTGGCCGAAATCACCGGAGCGGTGGCGCAGATGCGTGAAAGCAATACGCAGATCGCAGTAGCGGCCGAGCAGCAGAGCCATGTGGCGGAGGAAATGAATCGGGCGGTGGTGAGCATTCGCGACGTCACCGAAAATACCGTGCAGCAAACCGTGAATTCGGCGATCACCAGCAATGAACTGGCGATGCTGGCGGGGGAATTGAGCAAGGCCATCGGGCAGCTCAAGCTTTAGAGATCGCCAAAAGATCGCAGCCTTCGGCAGCTCCTACGGGGACCGCGCTCGGCGTAGGAGCTGCCGAAGGCTGCGATCTTTTTTGCCCATCACACCTATTGCGCCGATAGCCAGCCTTGATTCGTCGAGCGCTTTTGCCGGGCCTATTCTTTATTCAAGCGCCTCACGAATAAAGGATAAACATCATGGGCAAACGTCATCCCAACTTCCCCGCCTGGCAATGGCGAACGTACCCGCATCATCAGGACCCGCCCCATCGGGTGTTGCACCGGATTGCCGTGCCGCTGTTCATTGTGGCGTTTTTACTGATGGTTTCCGGGGTATTCAGCCGGGATCTGGCGAGCATCGCGATTGGCGTTATCGGCCTGATCGCCGCCCTGGGTCTCAAGCGTCACGGTCACCGCCTGGAGGCGCAAGCCGGCGAGCCGTTCAGTGATCGCAAAGACCGTCGTCATTGATCAGGCGAAAATCGTGACTGTCTGCCGGCTCATGGCAATCAACTGACCGTCTTCGCTCCACAGTTTTGCGGCGGCGTGCCCGTAGCCGTCAACGGCATACTCGATTTCCACCAGGTACTTGCACCAGTCCAGCGTGCTCAATGCAAGCAACGGCTGGACGAATTCGATGGTCCAGGTCAGCGTGCTGCCTGCCGCCGGTTTCTTCAGATGCGACAACAAGGACGGCGGCCAGGCGTCGACCAGCGCCAGAATATGCGCCTCGCTGACCACCTCGTCCTTCCCTTCTCCACGCAAGCGCACCCAACCTCCCATGTCGCGGGAGGTATTGCCGGTGAACGGCAGACCACCAACACTCCAGCGCATTGCCAAATGACGCATGAATTCCGGGGTCACCCCTTTGATATAAGGCATTTCCTGACAGTCGTCCCAGTGCTTCATCTCGGGCGCAGCATTGGCCGTGACCGCCACTTCGGAAGGTCGCGAGGCGCCGAAGCTGCCCTGGACCAACGTCACCACTTGCCCCTTCTGCATCGCCCGGCCCAGCACCTGGCTGACGGCTTTGCCTTCGCGCAACACATCGACTTCAAAACTGACTGGCACATCGGGCTCGACCGGGCCGACAAAGGTGATTGCCAGCGAACGCACCGGACGATCCGCCGGGACTTTTGCGCGCATGGCTTCGTATTGCAAGGCGGCTATCAGCCCCCCAAAACTCGCCCGGCCCTGGCCCCATTCGGCCGGAATAGACAGCTCCTGCGGCTGATTGCGCACAGCGTCGAGCAGATCGGAAAAGTGCATGGGAACCTCAGAGGCAAGAAAATGGATGGAACGATCTTAACCAGCGCGCAAAGCCGATACAGCGCTTATTCCGGCCAAAATCACTGACAGATGAGCCGTGCCAACATTGAACACACAAACTAATGTGGGAGCGGGCTTGCTCGCGAAAGCGGTCTGACATTCAACATTTACGTTGATTGTTATGCCCTCTTCGCGAGCAAGCCCGCTCCCACATTTGATCTTTAGTGTGTTCAGGATTTGAAGCAGTCGGCGCTGAGTTTGTCGAGCACGCGGTCGGCATGCGCTTCGGCCTCGGCCAAGGTGGTTTTCCAGGTCGCGACACAGGGCTGCAAATCGGGCTCTTCTTTGGCGCGGTCCAGCCACTGCCAGCTGTCGTGCCAATCGCCCAAGGCCGCCTGCGCGGATTTCAGTCTGGGCAGGGCCGCTTTGGGCAAGCGATCCAGCTCGGGGTAGGCTTCGATGCCATAGCGCGCACGCTTGATCAGCAGCCGCAGGCGATGGCGGTCATGGGCGGGATCATGCAGGGCCTGGTCGAGTTTCTTCCATTGTTTGGCCAGGCGTTTTTCGATGCGCTTGCGCAAGCCCTTGAGCAAACCCTGACGCTGAGAAGCCCGCAGAAAACGCGGAAACGCATCGAGGATCATCAGCATCTGCGCCACTTCCGGGCTTGCCGCGACGACGGGATAAACCTCGTGCATCCGCACCATACGCCGGTGCGCGGCCTCGGGTTGATCGTGCTGGAGCAGGTACGCCGCCAGCACTTCGCGATCGCGCAACGGCGTGGTCAGGTCACCGACCCGAGATGCCGCCGCTTCCAGTTGCTCGACCCCGGGCAAACCGCGCAAGGGCCGCAGCAAGCTGCGCAAACGCCGCACGGTGGTGCGCAGATCGTGCAGCGCTTCAGAATCGGTACGGGCACTCAAGCGTGCCTGGCAGGCGAGCAGGCGAATGTCCAGGCTCAGAACGTGAGCCACCAACCGATCAACCAAGGCAGACATCGCTTGCTCCGTGAATCGAATTCCCCCATTGGCTATAGCATGCTTCAGCGACCGGCGCGAGATTCACGAATGTAGAAGCGCGCCTTCTCAGCCTTCTTGGTGCAACCCTCGTACGCTTCGAATTGTTGCTGGGTCTTGGCGCCGGTCAACAGCGACAGCGCCTTGGAGTAGCTGACAGTCCCGGCAAAGCCCTCGACCTTGGCCAGATCCAGCTCACGCCAGGCGGCGTCGAGCTGGCTGCCGCAGGCGTCACGGTAAGCGGTTTTACCGGCACAACCGGCGAGCGCCAGGGCAATCAACGGCACACAGATCCAGACTTTCATCACTCACACCTCAACGATAGGTAAACATGCATGCACGTAAGACGGTCTGGCACGTGAAAAGTGCCTTGGGCCGCATTGGAAACCCGCCGTGAAAATTACAGCGCCCGCGAGAATACCCATTCGCCCTCCCGCAGTGTCAAAAAACGACGCACTGGCCCTCTCGAACGACCATAGCGATTGAAGCGTGCCCCTCGATGGGTGCATTGTTGAACCTTGTCAGAGAGGTCGATTCATGAAAAAGCGTGTCGCACTGGTGTTGGGCTCGGGTGGCGCCCGGGGCTACGCCCATATCGGCGTCATTGAAGAGATCGAACGGCGCGGCTACGACATCGCCTGCATCGCCGGTTGCTCCATGGGCGCAGTAGTCGGCGGGATTTATGCCGCCGGTAAACTCAAGGATTACCGCGACTGGATCGAGAGCCTGGATTACCTCGATGTGTTGCGTCTGGTGGACGTCAGCTTTCGCCTGGGCGCGATTCGCGGGGAGAAGGTCTTCGGGCAGATCCGCAAGATCGTCGGCGAAATCAACATTGAAGACCTGCGCATTCCCTACACGGCGGTGGCCACGGACCTGACCAATCAGCAGGAAATCTGGTTCCAGGAAGGCTGCCTGCACCAGGCCATGCGCGCCTCGGCGGCGATCCCCAGCCTGTTCACGCCGGTGATGCAGGGCAATCGAATGCTGGTGGACGGCGGTATCCTCAACCCGCTGCCGATCGTGCCGGTGGTGTCGAGCCATTGCGACCTGATCATCGCGGTCAACCTCAACTCCACCAACCAGCGTCATTATCAACTGCCAGTGATCCAGCGCCCGGCCGCGTTCAAAACCCGTTTCGACAGTCTGATCAACTCGCTGGGCTCGAAATTGCCCTTCCGCCGTAAACAGGCCGAACAATTGCTGCTGCTGGAAAAGGAAGCATTGATGGCCGAAGCGGCCGATATCAATCCGTGGATCGAATCCGCCGAGCCTGAAGGCCAGCAACCGGCGGCGGCTCCGGAAAGCAACGGCGCCCCGAAATCCGCCACCGGGTCGTTCATCATCGACAACGTCGGGCCGGCGTCCTTGCTGGACCTGATCAACCAGAGTTTCGAGGTGATGCAGACTTCATTGGCGCAGTACAAGATTGCCGGGTATCCGCCGGATATCCTGATCAACGTGCCCAAGCGGGTGTGCCGGTTTTTCGAGTTCTACAAGGCGCCGGAGTTGATCGCGCTGGGGCGTGAGATTGCGCGGGATACGCTGGATCGGTATGAGAATGAACGAAATGAAGATGGGCGGTGACTGATCCGGCGCCTTCGCGAGCAAGCCCGCTCCCACAGTGATCTTCAGTGTTCACTGAATTTGTGCTCAACATCGACCCCATGTGGGAGCGGGCTTGCTCGCGAAGGCGTCAGATCAATCAATACAGAACTAAAGGCTGCCCTCACTCAACAACCGATACCCAACCCCCGCCTCGGTAACGATAAACCGTGGCTGAGTCGGGTCATCCGCCAGTTTCTGCCGCAAGTGCCCCACCACGATCCGCAGATAGTGGCTGTCTTCGGTGTGGGTCGGGCCCCAGATATCCTTGAGCAATTGCTGCTGGGTGATGACCCGCCCCGGATGCCGTGCCAGTTGCGCCAGTACCGCGTATTCCTTGCGCGTCAGCGCCACTTCGGTGCCGTCCAATAGCACCCGGCGATAAGCCAGGTCCACGGTGAGCGGGCCGAAACTGAGCGCCGCTTCCTGGGCCTCACCCGTCGGCGCCTGACGCAGCAAGGCGCGCACCCGGGCGAGAAATTCCTGGATGCCGAACGGCTTGGTCACGTAGTCGTTGGCGCCGCCGTCCAGGGCTTGGACTTTCTGCCCTTCGCTGGCGCGCACCGAGAGCACCAGTACCGGCATCGTCGACCACTCGCGAAACTCGCGCAGCACCTGCTGGCCATCCATATCCGGCAGGCCGAGGTCGAGCACCAGCAGGTCGGGTTTGTTCAATGCGGCCTGGGCCAGGCCTTCCGTGCCGGTGCCGGCCTCCAGCACTTTGTAGCCTTGGGAAACCAGGCTGATGCGCAGGAATTTGCGGATCTGCGGTTCGTCGTCGATGACCAAAATGGTCGCGGTCTGGCTCATGAATTCATATCAACATAAAGAAGTGGCAAGAGAGTAGCGCAGGCAAGATCAGGCTTCACTGTCCAATCCCGGCTGAGTCTGCAACGGCAGGTGCAGGGCGATGCAGGTGCCGCGTCCTTCGATGCCGTCGGTGACGCTGATCCGCCCGCCATGGGCACCGACCATGCCCTGACAAATCGCCAGCCCCAGCCCGGTGCCCTGCCCGCCGCGATCGCCGCGAGCGGCGGTGTAAAACATATCGAAAATCTTCGCCCTGTCCTCCTCGGGAATCCCCGGCCCTTCATCGCTGACGGAGAAAAACAGCTCGCTGTCAGTGACCCCGGAACGCAACTCCAGTCGGCCGCGGGGCGGCGAGAACCGCGCGGCGTTTTCCAGCACGTTGACCAGTGCTTGTTCGATCAGCGCGGCATGCACATAGAGCAGCGGCAACTCGGCCGGCACTTCGGTAACGACCTGCAGCGACGCCAACACCGCGCGCAGACGGTTGAGCGCGCTGCCGACGATGTCTGCCGGTGACACCCAGTCCCGCGAAAGCTTCAAGGCGCCGTGACCAAGGCGCGTCATGTCCAGCAGGTTTTGAATGTAGCGATCCAGCCGTTCGGCTTCATCACGGGTGCCTTCGAGCAGTTCGCGGCGATCCTCTAACGGAATCGCCTCGCCAAGCGCCAGCAGGCTGTCGATGCTGCCGCGCATGGAGGTCAGCGGCGTGCGTAAATCGTGGGACACCGAAGCCAGCAACGCGCTGCGCAATTGCTCGGTTTCGCCATGCAAGCGCGCCGCCTCGAGGTCATCGGCCAGTTGTGCGCGGGCCAACGCCTGGGCCAGCGGTTGGCTCAACGCGGTCAACAAGCGCCGCCGCTGGCCACTCAGGGTCTGACCTTCTTTGGCACACACGCCGAGCAGCGCCAACGGCCCATCATCCACCGACAGTGGCCACCACCACCAACGCCCGAACGGCAACGTACCGGTGCCCGCGCCGGCCGGTTGATCATGTTGCCAGGCCCAATCGGCGGCAGCACGCTCAGCTTCCGAGAACTCCAGCGGCCCGCCGGTTTCGACTTTCCAGCCGCTCTGGCCATCGCGATTGAGCAGGCACAGTTTCAGGTCCGCCCAGCCGTTAAGGTGCTGCGCCGCAGCGCTGATCACAGCCTGACGGTCGGTGGCGGCGGTGAGTTTGCGCGACAGGTCGAGCAGTTCGCTGGTTTCTTCCTGGGTGTCGCGCAATGCCTGCAATTGCCGCCGTTGCCGCGCCGCCAGATTGCCGGTGAGAGCCGCCATCAGCAGAAAGAACAGCAAGGTCAGCACGTCTTCTTCGCGCTGGATGCTGAAAGAGAAGTTCGGCGGGATGAACAGAAAGTCATAGGTCAGAAACGACAGCGCCGCGCAGGCCAGTGCCGGGCCGAGACTGCTGCGCACCGCCACCAGCAACACGGCCGCGAGGAACACCAGGGAAATGTTGGGCAACGGCAAGACGCTCGACACCGCCCAGGCCAGGGCACTGGCAAGCACAGTCGCCACCAGCGCCAACGCGTAGTCGAACCAGACCAGCGATTGCGCCGAGCGTTGGCGCGGCTGATGCTGTTCCTGATCGCTGTCGAGCACGTTGATTTCCAACCCGCGAGCATTGCGCAGCAAACGTGACGCCAGACCGCCGCCGAACAACCGTCGACGCCAGCGCTGGCGTGACTGGCCCACCAGCACCAGGCTGGCACGTCGTTCAGCGGCGTGCTGGATCAACGTTTTCGCCACCTCACCGGCACGCAGCAACACCACTTCACCACCGAGGCGTTCGGCCAGTTGCTGAGCGCTTTGCAGGCGCAGGCGCGATTGCTCGTCGCGCACACGGCCGTTGTCCACATGCACCAGGCTCCACGGCAGATGCCGGCGCTGGGCCACGCGACTGGCGTGACGCACCAGGCGCTCGGCCTGAGCATCGCCATCGACGCCCACCAGCAAACGACCGCGCACCGCTGGCGCGGCCTGCCCCAACTGGCGATAACCCTGGGCCAGATCGTTATCCACCTGAGCTGCAGCGGTTTGCATCGCCAGTTCGCGCAGGGCGGTGAGGTTGGTCTGGGTGAAGAACGCATCGATGGCCGCCCGCGCCTGCTCCGGCACGTAGACCTTGCCGTCGCGCAGACGCTCCAGCAACTCGCGCGGCGGCAGGTCAATCAGCAGCAGTTCGTAGGCTTCTTGCAGCACCCAATCCGGCAGGGTTTCGCGCACCTGTACGCCGGTGATGCCGCGCACCTGATCGTTGAGACTTTCCAGGTGCTGGACGTTGACCGTGGTGAACACGTCGATGCCGGCGGCGAGCAATTCCTGGATGTCTTGCCAGCGCTTGGCGTGTCGACTGCCGGGGGCGTTGCTGTGGGCCAGTTCGTCCACCAGCACCAGTTTCGGTTTGGCGGCCAGCAGACCGTCGAGGTCCATTTCTTCGAGCATTACGCCGCGGTACTCCGAGCGCACCAACGGCTGCTGCGGCAAGCCGCTGAGCAGCGCTTCGGTTTCGGCGCGACCGTGGGTTTCGACCACCCCGGCCATGACTTTCACGCCCTGGCGCAGTTGAGCATGGGCGGCTTGCAGCATGGCGTAGGTCTTGCCGACACCGGGGGCTGCGCCGAGGAACACCTTGAGCCGGCCACGGCCATCGCGGGGCAGGTCTGCTAACAGCGCGTCGGCGCGGCCGGAGTCACTCATCTGTCATTGCCTTGTTCGGTTTGAAATAGAGGTGAAGCGTTAAAAGATCGCAGCCTTCGGCAGCTCCTACAGAGGTCGTGGTGTCGACACGGTCAATGTAGGAGTTGGCGAAGCCTGCGATCTTTTGATCTACAGCTTCTGCAGAGCCAGGTTCAACTCAAGCACGTTGATCACCGGCGGCCCCACCAAGGGCTGCTCGATGTGCGCCGCCATCAGTTGCTCAAGCGTAGCCACCGGCAGATTGCGCGCCGTGGCGACACGCGCCAGTTGATAGGCAATCGCGGCCGGTGGCAAGTGCGGATCGAGGCCGCTGCCGGAGGTGGTCAGCATCGCCAACGGCACCGGCCCCTGGCCAGCCACCTGCAATTTATTGGCCTCGTCGATAACCCGAGTGGCCAGCGCCGGATTGCTCGGCGAGAAGTTGCTGGCGCTGCTCGACACGGTGGCAAAGGCACCGGCCGATGGCCGTGGGTGAAACCAGGCGTCGCCAGCGAAATCTTGAGCGATCAGCGACGAACCGCGGACCTTGCCGTCAGCATCGCGCACCAGGCTGCCATTGGCCTGGTCCGGGAAAGCGACTTGGGCGACGCCGGTGACCACCAACGGGTAGGCGACGCCGGTGATCAAGGTCATCAGCAACAACAGGCTCAGGGCCGGACGTATCAGTGTGGACATTTCACAATCCTCGATTCAACTCGGAAGGCACACACATCACCTGTGGCGAGGGAGCTTGCTCCCGCTCGGCTGCGCAGCAGTCGTAAACCCGGTAAATGCGGTGTGCCTGAATAAACACTTGGGCCTGAGGTGGGGCTGCTTCGCAGCCCAGCGGGAGCAAGCTCCCTCGCCACAAAAGCCCTGCCTTAAAAAAAACCTGCCTCAAAAAGCTCTGCGCTCAGCAGCAATTGCTAAACCAAATGCAACGCCGTCAACAGCATGTCGATCGCCTTGATGCCCACGAACGGCACCAGAATCCCGCCCAGGCCATAGATCAGCAGATTGCGCCGCAGCAACGCCGCCGCGCTCACCGCTTGCACCCTCACACCGCGCAGCGCCAAAGGAATCAGCACCACAATGATCAAGGCGTTGAACACAATCGCCGACAGAATCGCGCTCTGCGGGCTGCTCAGGTGCATGACGTTGAGCACACCCAGTTGCGGGTAGATCGAGGCGAACAGTGCCGGCAGGATCGCGAAGTACTTGGCCACGTCGTTGGCGATGGAAAAGGTCGTCAGCGCACCGCGGGTCACCAGCAATTCCTTGCCGATTTGCACCACGTCCAACAGCTTGGTCGGATCGCTGTCGAGGTCGACCATGTTCGCCGCTTCGCGCGCCGCTTGCGTACCGTCGTTCATCGCCATGCCGACGTCCGCCTGAGCCAGGGCCGGGGCGTCGTTGGCGCCGTCGCCGCACATGGCGACCAGGCGACCATCGTTCTGCTCGTGACGAATGCGCGCCAGTTTCTTCTCCGGCGTGGCTTCGGCCAGCACGTCATCCACGCCCGCTTCGGCGGCAATCGCAGCGGCGGTCAGCGGGTTGTCGCCCGTGACCATGACCGTGCGAATTCCCAGCTTGCGCAACTCGGCGAAACGCTCGCGGATGCCGGGCTTGACCACGTCCTTGAGGTGGATGACACCGAGCAATTTGCCGTCAACACAGACCAGCAACGGCGTGCCGCCACTCTGGGCGATCCTGTCGATTTCCCGGGACAGAGGCGCGGCCAGATCGGCGCGTTTCAGGCCGACGAAGGTCAGCAGCGAATCCACCGCGCCTTTGCGATAGACCCGGCCCTGATAGTCAACGCCAGACAAGCGGGTTTCAGCACTGAACGGCACCGCAGTCAGCGCCTCGGCGGAAGGCTCGGGTTGCGGATGAAGGCCGCGCAGGTACTCGACGATGGATTTGCCTTCAGCCGTGTCATCGGCCAAGGAGGCAAACAACGCACCTTCGGCCAGTTCCCTGGCAGTGACACCCGGCGCGGCATAGACCGCGGAGCAGCGACGGTTACCGAAGGTGATGGTGCCGGTCTTGTCCAGCAGCAGGACATGAACGTCCCCCGCCGCTTCCACGGCGCGACCGGATTTGGCGATCACGTTCAGGCGCACCAGACGGTCCATCCCGGCGATACCAATGGCCGACAACAAACCGCCAATGGTGGTCGGAATCAGTGTGACCAATAACGCCACCAGGAACACCAGCGGCAGGCTGCCATTGGCGAAGTGGGCGAACGGTTGCAGGGTCACCACCACCAGCAGAAAGATCAGGGTCAGGCCGATCAGCAGGATATCCAGCGCCACTTCGTTCGGGGTTTTCTGGCGCTTGGCGCCTTCGACCAGCGCGATCATGCGGTCGAGGGTCGACTCGCCCGGGTTGGCGGTGATGCGCACCAGCAGCCAATCGGACACCAATCGAGTGTTGCCGGTGACTGCCGAGCGGTCGCCACCGGACTCACGAATCACCGGTGCCGATTCACCGGTAATCGCCGCTTCGTTGACCGCCGCGATGCCTTCGATCACCTCGCCGTCACCGGGAATCATCTCTCCCGCTTCGACGCGCACCACATCACCCTTGCGCAGGCTGGTGGCGGGCACCACCTGAAAGCTGCCGTTGGCGTTTTTGCGCCGGGCACTCAAGCCTTCGCTGCCGGCCTTGAGGCTGTCGGCACGGGCCTTGCCGCGACCTTCGGCCAGCGCTTCGGCGAAGTTGGCGAACAGCACGGTGAACCACAGCCACAAGGCGATTTGCGCGGCGACGAAAGTCGGCACGGCGCTGTCGGGAATGAAGCACAGCACGGTGGTCAGAATCGCGGTCAGTTCCACCACCAGCATCACCGGCGCACGTTGCAATTGCCGTGGGTCGAGCTTTACGAACGCTTGCACCAGCGCCGGGCGCCAGAGCGCGGCGATCGCGGTTTTCGGTTGTTCCGGCGCCTTGACGACGGCGGCTTTAGTTGCGGGCATATTCATCATGGATTCCCCTTAGAAGCCCAAGCTCAAGTGTTCAGCGATCGGACCCAATGCCAGTGCCGGCAGGAAGGTCAAACCACCCACCAGCAAAATGGTCACGGTCAACAGCACCACGAACAGCGGGCCGTGAGTCGGGAAGCTGTTCTGGCCTATCGGCGCGGTTTTCTTCATCGCCAGACTGCCGGCCAATGCGAGTACCGGAAGGATGTAACCGAAGCGACCGATCAACATGCCCAGCCCCAGCATCAGGTTGTGGAACGCGGTGTTCGCCCCAAATCCCGCAAACGCCGAACCGTTGTTGGCGCTGGCCGAGGTGTAGGCATAAAGCAACTGACTGAAACCGTGAGCGCCGGGGTTACTTACCGCCGCGACCGGGCCTGGCAGGCTGGCGGCAATCGCGCCGAGCACCAGCACGCCGACCGGCATCACCAGCAACGTCACCACCAACAACTGGACTTCTTTGGCTTGCAGTTTCTTGCCGAGGTATTCCGGCGTGCGGCCGATCATCAGGCCGGCGAGGAACACCGCGATCAGCACGTTGAGCAACATGCCGTAGAGCCCGGCGCCGACGCCGCCGAAAATCACTTCGCCGACCATCATGTTGATCATCGCGACCATACCGCTCAGCGGGTTGAGGCTGTCGTGCATGCCATTGACCGAACCGTTCGATGCCGCCGTGGTGGTCACCGACCACAGTACCGTGGCGGTGGTGCCGAAACGCGCTTCCTTGCCTTCCAGCGGTGCGGTCTGTTCGACGGCGACGTTGGCCAGGGTCGGGTTCGGTTGATATTCAGCCCACAGCGACGTCGCGCCGCCGATCAAAAACAGCGCCAGCATGCAGGCGATGATCGCGCGGCTCTGACGCAGGTCTTTCACGTAATGGCCGAAGGTGAACACCAGCGCCACCGGGATCAGAATGATCGAAGCGACTTCGAACAGATTGCTCCAGGCCGTCGGGTTCTCGAACGGGTGCGCCGAGTTGACGCCGAAGAAGCCGCCGCCGTTGGTGCCCAGTTGCTTGATTGCAATCTGGCTGGCGGCCGGGCCGAGCGGGATCACCTGATCGACGCCTTGCATGGTCACGGCATTTACGTACTGAGCGAAGGTTTGTGGCACGCCCTGCCACACCAGATACAGCGCCAGCAGCAGGCACAGTGGCAGCAGGCCGTAGAGGGTGGCGCGGGTCATATCGACCCAGAAGTTGCCCAGGGTCTTGGTGGATTTGCGGCCGATGCCGCGACCCCCTATACCTCGACAGAGTGCAACCAGAACCGCCAAACCAGTGGCAGCGCTGACGAAGTTCTGCACGGTGAGGCCAACCATCTGACTCAGGTAGCTGAGGGTCGCTTCGCCGCTGTAGGACTGCCAGTTGGTATTGGTCATGAAGCTGACGGCGGTGTTGAAGGCTTGCGTCCACTCCTGACCCGGCAGGTTTTGCGGATTCAGCGGCAAGTAATCCTGAAACAGCAGGATCGCAAACAGCAGCAAAAAACCCGCGAGGTTAAAGGCGAGCAAGGCCAGGGTGTATTTCTGCCAGCTCTGCTCAGCCTGAGGATCGACGCCGGCCACCCGATAGCAACCGCGCTCCACCGGCCCGAGGATCGGCGACAGCCAGGTGTGCTGCCCTTCCATCACCTTGTAGTAGAAGCGCCCCAGAAACGGTGCCGGGATCAGCACCACGGCGAAGAAGGCGAGGATCAGCCAATAGTCATAACTGTGCATAGCCGCTCCTAGTTCCGGTCCGCGCGCAACAGCGCAACCAACAGATAAATGAACAGCCCCACCGCCAATAGCAGCGACACCCCGTCCAGAACGCTCATGGAAATTCTCCGTGTTACGGCGTATTGCCGCGTGTGGAGTGATTGTCGGGAGGGAGGCTGTAAAGGCGCGAGATCGAGGGATGTGACGGGGCATAAATAAAGCGTAAAGAGTGGGTTATGCGCTGGCAGTGCCGGCCTCTTCGCGAGCAAGCCCGCTCCCACAGGGATCGGTGTTGTATGGGTAAACGCATTCCAAATGTGGGAGCGGGCTTGCTCGCGAAGGCGGCAGCACAGACGACATCGCCCTCAACTGGCGCACAAAAAGCGCGCATCCAGCCGCGAACATCCCCGATACGACAGCTTTCAGCGCTTTACGACGCCCACCTGAAAAATGGCACGTCCACTGCACACGCCCTCTCCCGAGCTTTTCCAAACCGTTCAGGGAGCAAGGCATGAACACACAACTCAAACCCACGCTGGGTACGCTGCACCTGTGGGGTATCGCGGTCGGGCTGGTGATTTCCGGTGAGTACTTCGGCTGGAGTTACGGCTGGGGCGTGGCCGGGACACTGGGCTTTCTCGTGACCTCATTCATGGTCGCCACGATGTACACCTGCTTCATCTTCAGTTTCACCGAACTGACCACCGCGATTCCCCATGCCGGCGGTCCCTTTGCCTACAGCCGCCGCGCCTTTGGCGAGAAAGGCGGCTTGATTGCCGGGTTGGCGACCCTGATCGAATTCGTCTTCGCCCCTCCGGCGATTGCCCTGGCGATCGGCGCCTACCTGAACGTGCAGTTTCCCGCCCTCGACCCGAAACACGCAGCGGTCGGTGCCTACATCGTGTTCATGGGCTTGAACATTCTCGGCGTGAAACTGGCCGCGACCTTCGAGCTGGTGGTCTGCGTATTGGCGGTCGCCGAATTGCTGGTGTTCATGGGCGTGGTCGCCCCGGCGTTCAGCTTCAGCAACTTCGCCCTCAACGGCTGGGCCGGTGCTGATGTGTTCGGTGCACCCGCGATTGCCGGGATGTTCGCGGCCATTCCGTTTGCCATTTGGTTCTTCCTCGCCATCGAGGGCGCGGCCATGGCCGCCGAAGAAGCCAAAGACCCGAAACGCACGATTCCCAAGGCCTACATCAGCGGCATCCTGACCCTGGTGCTGCTGGCCATGGGCGTGATGTTCTTTGCCGGCGGCGTCGGCGACTGGCGCACCCTGTCGAACATCAACGATCCGCTGCCGCAAGCCATGAAAGCCGTGGTCGGCGAAAACTCCGGCTGGTTGCACATGCTGGTGTGGATCGGCCTGTTCGGCCTGGTGGCGAGTTTCCACGGGATTATTCTCGGCTACTCGCGGCAGTTCTTTGCGCTGGCCCGGGCTGGTTACCTGCCAGCATCCCTGGCCAAACTGTCGCGCTTCCAGACCCCGCACCGGGCGATCATCGCCGGTGGCTTAATCGGCATCGCGGCGATCTACAGCGACGGCTTGATCAACCTCGGTGGCATGACGCTGACGGCGGCGATGATCACCATGGCGGTATTCGGCGCGATCGTGATGTACATCATGAGCATGCTCAGCCTGTTCAAACTGCGCAAAACCGAACCGAACCTGGAACGCACCTTCCGCGCGCCCTGCTACCCATTGGTGCCATTCATTGCGTTAATGCTGGCGGTGGTTTGCCTGGTGGCGATGGCCTGGTTCAACACCTTGATCGGGTTGATCTTCCTCGGCTTCATGGCAGTGGGTTTCGTGTACTTCATGCTGACGGCGCAATTGCGTGCCGATGCGCCGGCGGATGCGATGTTGACCGGGCTATAACCTCACACGCCGCGCCTCCGTAGGAGCTGCCGAAGGCTGCGATCTTTTGATCTTTATCGATGCATGTGGCGCGAAGATCAGGATCAAAAGATCGCAGCCTTCGGCAGCTCCTACGGGGGAGTGTGCAAGTTTCGAAGATGTGGCGCAGATGAACGGGACATAACAGGCCTAGAATGGAACCACTGCGAAATTCCATCGCTCAAAAGTGGTATGCAGGATCGGTTGGCGAAACCCTCGCCCGCCGATCTGCCCTTAAGGAGAAACCCTATGCCTTGGTATGCCTGGTTGATTCTGATCGTTGCCATCGGCTCGATCGTTGGCGGTCTGATGCTATTGCGCGACACCGCCCACAAGGTCGAATTGACTGAAGAGCAACGTAAACGCGTCGCCGAACGCAATGCGGAAGCGGATGCCAAGGATGCGCAGGACCGCTAGATCAAAAGATCAAAAGATCAAAAGATCGCAGCCTTCGGCAGCTCCTACATGGAATATGCGTTTCCCTGTAGGAGCTGCCGAAGGCTGCGATCTTTTTGCTCTCGCTTTTAGCGCTTACTTTTCCCAATCGGCCTTGGCAATGTGCAGGCCATGCAGCCCTTTATAGGCCGCACGCTCCGGCTGGCTCCAGCCTTCAAGCAACGACGCCTCCAACCGATAAATCTCCACCCCCAACGGGCGACACACACTCAACGGATCCTGCGCATCCGGCCCCCACATGGCCAGGGACAAATCCCCACCCGGGCAGGTCGACAACGCACACAGCAGATCAATCTCGGCAAAGAACTCCAGGTAATCGCCCTTCTGCGCCGGACAGGCTTTCATGAAGTACATGTCGTCGTGGTTCAGGCCGGTGCACTGGAAAATGTTCAGCACGTCATGCACGTCAAACTCGGTCAGGCCATGGGGTAACACGGCGCGCGTCAAGTTCGAGTGGCAGTGATGATGAAAATCCTCGCCGGTGAGCATTTTGTTCACATACGGATCGCAACGCGTCCCCAGCAAATCATGCAAACGCCCGCCGTGTTCGTCGATGCCGTACCCGGCCAGGCTATCGTCGGTGATAGTCACCAGCGGCCGTAAAAAGGGCAGGTTCGACCAGAGCCGGTCATGGGTGCTGACATGCGCCCCTTGCAACTGCCGGGTCCGCGCCGCCCACAACCGCTCGCGCGGGTCATGGGCATTCCAGACATTGAAGTCCCCGACTTGCGGGCCAACCGGGGTCGTGACCCTGAACACATGCCCGGCCGGCACATTCCAGGCGCGGCCAGTGCGGATCGGCACTTCGAACTGTTCGATCAGCGTGCGCCTCTCTTTCCTGTCCCGGACTCTCTCGTAGAAAGCCGTGTCCACCTGCAAGGCCGAGCCTTTGCTCACTTGATAGGCTGCCGGATAGTCTTTGTACATGGCACAAATCCTCGATCAGTGATGGGAAGAAAGGGTAAGCATCTGCAACAGGAGGTGTTCGGAATCGTCGAGATAAAGGCTCATCGCGTCTCCGGCCGCACGCTTGTCGCCGTCGGCCAGCAAGTCATGTATCTGCCGGTCGCGGGTCAGCCAAGGCGCCTGAAAACGTGATTCATCGGGAGCGGTGCAAAACACCAGGCGCAGTTGCGCGACGACATTGGTGAAGAACTCATCGAACAACGGACTGCGCAGCAATCCGACGATGTGTTGATGAAACGCCAGGCTGTGAGTGCCGACGGCGCGCCAGTCCTCACGCTCCCGGGCCAGCTCGGTGGCCTCCAGAGCTTCGAGCATCCGGTCGGACTGATATTCACGCAATGGCTGACTGGCGCTGATGGCTTGCAGTTCCAGCGTGCGACGGACCTTGAACAGATCGCGTACATCGTCCGCGCCCAACCGGCGCACCATCACGCCTTTGTTGCGGACATAACGGGTCAGCCCTTCCTGGCCCAGACGATGCAACGCCTCACGAATCGTGTTTCGCGAGGCGTTGTAAGCCAACACCAGATCGTTCTCCACCAATGCCATGCCCGGCAGCAAACGACCGCCGATGATGTCAGCGCGTAACTCCAATGTGATGTGGTCGGCCAGGGACAGTCCGCTGTTCATACTCAATGCCTCGTGATTGTTCAACAATCGTCAGCGAATGAGTAATCACTATTCGTGCCATCTACCTTGAGCTACTCATCCCAGTATTTGAACAACACACTGGCGTTCACGCCGCCAAATCCGAAGCCGTTGGATAACGCGTAATCGATGGTCATTGGCCGCGCCTGACCATGAACGATGTCCACCCCTTGCGTTGCCGGGTCCGGGTTGTCGAAGTTGAGCGTCGCCGGCACCACCTGATCGCGGAGCGCCAACAGGGTAAAGATCGCCTCGATCCCGCCAGCGGCGCCGAGCAAATGCCCGGTGGCCGATTTGGTCGACGTCACCGCGATCTTGTTGTCCGAGCCGAACAACGACTTGATGGCCGCCAATTCCCCCAAATCCCCAATCGGGGTCGAGGTCGCGTGAGCATTGAGATGCTGCACCTGCGCCGGCGAAATGCCCGCCTGGGCCAACGCCAGCGACATCGCCCGACGCGCACCACTGCCATCTTCAGGCCCCGCGGTCAGGTGATAGGCATCGGCACTGGTGCCGTAACCGACCAGTTCGGCCAATGGCTGAGCGCCGCGCGCCAGGGCATGCTCCAGGGATTCGATCACCAACAGGCCCGAGCCCTCGCCCATCACAAAGCCATCACGCCCACTGTCGAACGGTCGCGAGGCGCGCTCCGGGGTGTCGTTGTAACCGCTGGACAACGCCCGAGCTGCCGCGAACCCGGCAAGGCTGACACGATCGATCGCCGCTTCCGCGCCGCCGCACACCGCAATATCCGCCTCACCGCTGCGAATCAGCCGCGCCGCGTCACCGATCGCTTGAACCCCGGCGGCGCACGCTGTTACCGGAGCCCCCAAAGGCCCCTTGAAACCGTGCTCGATCGACACATGGCCCGCCGCAAGGTTGACCAGAAACGAGGGAATGGTGAACGGCGACAAACGTCGCGGGCCACGGCTGTCGGTGGTGCGCACCGCATCGGCAATCGCACCGAAACCACCCACGCCCGAACCGATAATCGTGGCGGTGCGTTCCTGCGCGTTGACGTCCTGCGGATGCCAATCGGCCTGCTCCAGTGCCTGACGCGCCGCCTCCATGGCAAACATAATGAAGCGGTCCATCTTTTTCTGCTCTTTGGGCGGCGTCGCCCGGTCCGGATCAAAACCCGCCTCCGGATCTTCCGCCAGCGTCTGCACCGCGCCACCGACCTTGGTGGTCAGATCGGCAACCACCTCGTCCGGCAACGTCCGCAACCCGGAACGCCCCGCCAACAAACGCGCCCAAACCGCTTCGACGCCACTACCCAACGGCGACACCAGGCCCATGCCCGTGACGACTACTCGACGATTACTCATAACGCAAATACCTCAAGCCGATTCATGGCGCCTCACTTGTAACGCGTGGCGGCCGTGCTTCTGGACAGATTCGGCGCCATCGCATGACGCGCCGCCATAAAGGCCTCCCACTCGGAGGCATTCGGTAACGAAGGAATGGTGATCAACTCACCCTGGTCCAGACCCGACAATGCCGCATCGACCATCTCCCCCGCTTCCATGATCATGTCCGCCGGAATCTGGGACGCATCGATACCGGAGCGCTCCATGATCTCGGTGCGCGTGACGCCCGGCAACACCGCTTGAACCTGAACCCCGGTGCCCTGCAGTTCGGCGTCCAACGACTGCGTCAAGCTCAACACATAAGCCTTGCTTGCGCTGTACGTCGCATTGAACCGCTCCGGAAACAACGCCACCACCGAGGCAATGTTAATAATCGTCCCCCGACCGGCCTTGGTAAAACCGGCCGCCGCTGCCGAAGCCAACCGCGTCACTGTAATGACGTTCAGCTGAATCAAACGTTCCAGCTCATCCAGATCCGCGTTGGCCAGCAAACCATCCGCCGCGACACCGGCGTTATTCAGCAACAGGCTGATACTCGAATCGCTACGCAGACGCTGCTCAAGCTTCAACACATCCTCCTTGTGCGTCAGATCCGCCTTCAGCACCTCCACCTGAACACCATGCGCCGCGCGCAACTGGGTCGCCGCAGCCTCCAGCCGTTCCTGATCACGGGCCACCAGCAACAAATCAAAACCACGCGCCGCCAACCGCTCCGCGTAAACCGCACCGATGCCGGAAGATGCGCCGGTAACGAGGGCCGTACCTTGGTTCTGGACAGAATTCATGACGGTGCTCCAAAGAGATTGTGTGAGAGAAGGCCAGCGCCGGAACGTCAGTGCGCTTCAGCGAATCGAAGATATTATAGGCATAATCTAATCGCCATATGATAGCCGTAATTTTTCCTGCCCCGATGAAAGGCGCCAGATCGCCCTTTGCGGCACAATGCAAAAAAGGCCGGTCAATGACCGGCCTCTTGGTGTGGATTTACAAGCTTAGTTCACTTCCAGCTTCTCGCGATTCTTGTCCAGAATGGCCTTGCCAATCCCCTTCACTTCCAGCAATTCGTCAACCGACGAAAACGGCCCATTACTCTCACGATACGCAACAATCGCCTTGGCCTTGGCCTCACCAATCCCGGCCAACTCGCGCTGCAGCGTCGGCGCATCGGCACCATTGAGATCGACCTTGGTGGTTTGAGCCTTGGCGGCAGCATCCAGCATCAAGGGTGCCTTGGCAGCCTCTGGCGCACTCGTCGGCGCAGCGATGGCCGCAATAGAGGCGCTGGTGAGCAGGGCAAAAACCAGAGAGTAGAAATAGCCAGTACGCATAAATGAAGCTCCATGACATCGATTGAGAAAGCAGCTTTTCCGAAGCTGCCTCCCAAACTTAGGCGATGTCTGGAGCCTGTCAAAAATGTGTCCGTTACAGGATGTGAAACAATCAGGGCTCGAGACGGCGTTGCTGATGAATCCAGTCGACAATCTCCCCGTCGGGGGTATAGCCGCTGACCGTTTCGCGCAGGAGTTGGCGCACGCGGGAATAATCATCCAGCTCGACGGCGAGCAACAAATCAGTCAAACGGCCCTTGAGCACATCCCAGGGCAAATGATCTTCGTTGGCGGTCATGATCATCGGATGCGGCGTCGCCGCAACGTTATCCCCGATCAGTAACTCTTCATAGAGCTTCTCTCCCGGACGCAAGCCCGTGAACTCGATCGAAATATCGCCCTGGGGATTTCGCTCGGAACGGATGCTCAAACCAGACAGGTGAATCATCTTCTCCGCCAGCTCGACAATCCTCACCGGCTCGCCCATATCCAGCACAAACACATCACCACCCTGCCCCATGGAACCGGCCTGAATCACCAATTGCGCCGCTTCCGGGATAGTCATGAAGTAACGAGTAATCTTCGGGTGCGTGACCGTCAAAGGCCCACCCGACTTGATCTGGCTGTGGAACAACGGAATCACCGAACCGGACGACCCCAACACATTGCCAAAACGAACCATGGTGAAACGGGTTTTATTGACCCGGGATACATTGGCTTTGTCGCCAAACAATACCGGGGCGATTTCACAACTGAGGGCCTGAAGGGTCAACTCCGCCAGACGCTTGGTGCTGCCCATGATGTTAGTCGGACGCACGGCTTTATCGGTGGAAATCAACACAAAGTTGGCCACACCTGACTGCAACGCAGCCTGAGCAGTGTTCAACGTGCCGATGACATTGTTGAGCACGCCTTCAGCGATATTGTGCTCGACCATCGGCACATGTTTATAAGCCGCCGCGTGATAAACGGTATCCACGCGCCAGGTCTTCATCACATCGAGCAGTTTATGCGGATGACGGATGGAGCCGAGAATAGGCAGCAACTGAACCAACACCGACTCACGGCAGGCGCGCTGCTCCAATTCCGACAGAATGCTGTAGAGGTTGAACTCACTGTGTTCGAACAAAATAAGCGTGGTCGGGCCAAGGGAGAAAATCTGCCGGCACAGCTCCGAACCGATCGACCCACCAGCGCCAGTAACCATCACTGTCTTGCCTTTGATACAGCGCTCGAGCAAATCAGCCTGGGCTGGCACGGCATCGCGGCCGAGCAAATCAGCGATATCCACTTCCTGAATGTCTTCAACCTTGACCCGACCACTGGCCAGATCGGTGAAGTTCGGCACGCTTCGAACGTGAAGCGGATAACCTTCCAGCAAATTGAGAATTTCCCGGCGTCGGGCGCGGGTGGACGATGGAAGCGCCAGGAGGATTTCCTGAGCGCCGGTGACATCGATCATCTGCTGGATGTGTTTGGGTTTGTAGACCTGGAGGCCAGAGATAGAGCGATCGGCAATGCTGGGGTCGTCGTCGATAAATGCTACCGGGCGCATCACCCTGCCCATGCGCAATGCAGCAACCAACTGATTACCGGCCACGCCAGCGCCGTAGATGGCGACTTTGGTGAGGCCGTCGTCGCGGCTGGTGAAGGGGACGTGCTGGGCGGTGGTGAACCAATCGCCCATGAAATATTGGCGCATGCACAGGCGTAGGCCGCCGATGATGACCATGCTTAGCCACCAGTAGTTGAAGATGATGGAACGGGGGACGACGGTTTGGTGGTTGCTGTACCAATACACAACAACAGCCAGAATCAACGAAGAGAGACTGACCGCTTTGATAATTGCGATGAGCGCATCATTACCGAAGTAACGCATGACGGCCCGATACATGCCAAATCGTATGAACAGCGGGATGGCAACCAGCGGCGCACAGACGAAAAGCCAAAAATGAACCCGTAACGGGTTGTACATATCATCAATGCCAAGACGAACTATGAAGGCCAGCCAAAGCGCGATCCACACAAGAATGCAGTCGGTGGCCACTTGAAGCAGCCTTTTTTGCCGACGAGGCAGGCTCAGCAAAAAAATTCTAAAATTATCCATAAAATATTCAGTCGCTTCCGACGACGCCCCCTCGAAAAATCCGATGCATTATTGTACGTAATTGAAAATTCACAGCTACGCAAAATTTGACTGTCCCGTTCGAAACGGCGAAGAGTTTTCAAGAATGATGGCCATTTGCTGACCTGCGATGCTGTCTCTTTTAATCTGATCCAGGTGCTACCGGAATCGTTGCGTAGGCACTTGCCCAGACAAAAATTTCGATCAATGTCGCAGTCGATGCCTACACAGGTAAAAGAATATAGTCGTATATCGCGAGGGTCGAGGCACTCTCTCGTCCACCCGCACACAACTCGCCGACCCCCTTGGAAAATGCTGCAAAGACGACAGGCAGAAGCCGGAGCGCCGACAAACAAAGGGCTGGGCATTGAAAACGGCGATTACAGGGTGAAAAAGCATGGGCCAATACGATACCATGCGCGACGCGGTTGAGACGTTGAGCTCACAGGCCTGGCCAAGCCGTTGAGCAGCATCATCGTCCCCTACCAAAGCGAAAAAATGCATGGATTGGCATAGTAGGCACACTTTGGAAGCAGCTCCTAAGCTTGCCCGACAAGAAATTGACATTCCCACGCCGTCCAGATTCAACGTTTATGGGCCACCAGCACAAGAAGTCGAGTCAAACTACTGATGCAAAATTACTCAGCACATCCTATAGAAATGATAAGCAGCTTCTGGCGTAACAAACGCCTGATAATGCAGTTAAGTAAGCGCGAAGTACTTGGTCGATACCGTGGCTCTACGTTGGGTTTGTCGTGGTCTTTCTTCAACCCTATATTGATGTTGATTATTTACACCTTCGTTTTTTCGGTAGTGTTCAAAGCCCGCTGGGGTATATCAGAGACAGAAAGTAAAACCGACTTTGCAATTATTCTTTTTGTCGGGCTTTTCATTCATGGCCTGTTTGCCGAATGCATTAATAGATCCCCAGGGCTGATAACGTCCAATGTCAGCTACGTCAAGAAGGTAGTATTCCCGCTTGAGGTATTACCGTGGGTAGCCTTCACTTCGGCACTGTTCCATGCCGCCATCAGCCTGATCGTGTTGCTGCTCGCTCAGCTCATCATTAATCACAGTATTCCGGTCACTGCACTGCTGCTGCCAATCGTCGTATTGCCACTTTTTCTGGGCATCATGGGAATGAGTTGGCTGTTCGCCTCCTTAGGCGTTTACCTGCGAGACATCAGCCAGATAACGGTAATGTTCTCCACCGTCATGCTGTTCATGTCCGCAGTCTTCTTTCCGATAACCGCCCTGCCGGAAAGATATCAATTCTGGATTCGGATCAATCCATTGGCTTACATCATCGAACAAAGTCGCAATGTGCTGATATTCGGCGAGCTGCCAGACCTCAAGACCTGGATCGTTATGTTCATCATTGGCACCGTGGTTGCCTGGTGTGGTTTTGCCTGGTTTCAAAAAACACGCAAGGGGTTCGCCGATGTACTCTGAGGCTGTGATCAAGGTTGAAAACCTCAGCAAGTGCTATGAAGTCTATGACAAGCCACACAAACGACTTCTGCAAATGCTATTCAGAGGAAAACGCAAATACTTTCACGAGTTCTGGGCCCTGAAAAGTGCCTCGTTCGAAGTAAAAGCGGGCGAAACCGTCGGTATTATTGGAAGCAATGGCTCCGGCAAGTCCACGCTTCTGCAAATGCTCTGCGGCACCTTGAACCCAAGTTCAGGTGAAATCAGCGTACGCGGCCGCGTCGCCGCGCTGCTGGAACTCGGCGCCGGTTTTAACCCGGAATTCACAGGTAAAGAAAACGTCTACCTGAATGCCGCGATCCTGGGTCTCACTCTCGAAGAAATTGATGCATCTTATGCGGCAATAGAAGAGTTCGCGGAAATTGGCGAGTTTATCAATCAGCCGGTTAAAACCTATTCATCGGGTATGTATGTTCGGCTCGCATTTTCCGTAGCCGTGCATACGAAGCCCAGTATCCTGGTGGTCGACGAAGCTCTGTCCGTCGGCGATGCACGGTTTCAGGCCAAATGCCTGGACCGTATCAAGCAGATGAAAGATTCCGGGGTCAGCATCCTTTTTGTGTCCCACGATGTGGCGGCTGTTCGCACACTATGTGATCGCGCATTGTGGCTGGACAAGGGGTGCGTCCGCGCACTGGGTGACGTATTCCCCGTGACGGCCCAATACACCGAGCACCTATTCAATCGCACTCCCGACAAAAGCGACGAAGCAATCTCGAGCGAGACAGTTCCTCAGCCTCGAGAGGCGCAGCAGCCCATCAACCATTGGGGCTCGCATATTGGCATCATCGATGATGCCGGGATTTATGACGCCGCGGGCGTGCGAAAGAATTTGTTCACTGACCACGAGAAGATGATTGTGAAAATCAGATTTCACACCCATCAACTGAAGTCCACTGAAGGGCTATCGGTGTCGTTTTCCCTCAAGAACCTCTCGGGCAGCGACCTAATCGTTGGCAGTACCTGGAATGAAAGACTGACTTTTACACAAGATAGTGGAGCCGGCCAAGAAGTGATTTTCGAGGTCGAGAACTATTTGTGCTCGGGGGACTATCTGTTAGTGGCAGCGATCGAGAATAGAACTTCAGCGGCAATTCATTACTACGAGTATCTGGAAGGTGCACAGTATTTCTCTTCATCCTTCATCAGTAATTCATCAGGGCAATTCATGCCCAGAATCTCGATTGCCATTGAAAATAATACAGTGAGTAGAGGAGCACTTACACCATGAAAAAAACTACTGACAACGCAATTGAACCTGGTGAAGTCAACTCCAAAACCTACTGGGATTATCGCTTCTCCAACGATTGGGAAGAAAATTTTGGCAGAGAACAGAGTATTTTCTTCAGTGACGTAGCGGCCAACAATATTCCATCGTGGCTCATCACTTTGATCAGCACTCAGAATCTGACAATGTGCGACTGGGGTTGCGCTCAAGGCGATGGTACTCAAAATTTGGCAAAGCGCTTGAACCTGCCGAATCTTGTCGGTGTGGATTTTTCATCCGAGGCCATTGAGAAGGCGACAGCCGCCTATCCGCAATGCAAATTCCTTTGCGATGACTTTCTGGGCGAAAGCTCCAGCGAAGCATGGGACGTACTGTTCTCATCGAACACGCTGGAACATTTCAACTCGCCTTGGGAAGTGCTGAGCCAGATCTCCTCGAAAGCGAAGCAATTCATTGTTCTGTTGCTTCCATTTAGAGAACAGGAATTGATCGACGAACATTTTTATTCGTTCAATTTCAACAACGTGCCCGCTCATTTCGGGAGTTGGTCACTGACCCACAGCAGCATCGTCGACACCTCGAAAGACGAGCCTAATTACTGGCACGGCGAGCAAATCCTGCTCGTCTATTCGAAAATGGATAATCAGCAAAGCACAAAACTCAGCCTGAAAAATATTCACATCGAAACAAGCAGTGTGTTTTCGGAAGAAGTGACCAATCGCCTAGCAGCCATCCGCCACCAAGTCGAAACACAACTGAATGCTCTGGAAGAAGCCAGGCAAGCCCTTGAGATCAACCAGGCGGAACTTGCCCGTAAAGAGGCGGCGCTGCTTGCGAGCGAGGAAATGAAACTCGCCACCACAAAACAACTACAGTTGCTGGAAACGCAGTACAACACCGTGATCAATAGTCATTCGTGGAAAATTACCAAACCACTGAGGCTGGCGGTACGTGTAGCTCGCCATGGAGTTAGCGAAAGCGACAAACGCGCGCTGAAAAACAAGGCCCGAAGCCTTTATCACAAGCTGCCGTTACCGGACGCGGTGAAAAAAGCCCTGCGCCGATCATATTCGGCAGCCATTGAGGCGCCTATCTCCGCGGTAAAAGGACAACTGCTGAACGGAAGCCTGTTCGATCTGCCGACACTGCAACCTGCTCTACAAGAGAAAGGTCTTGCCGACTATATTTTTTGGGGAGTCATTGACTGGCACTTCCGCCACCAGCGACCACAACAACTGGCCCAGGCGCTAGCGGGTGCCGGTCGCCGGGTGTTCTACATTTCGGTCAACCTGGTAGACGATCCGCGTTGTGGCTTCAATGTAGAACAACTCGATGCGCATGGTCGCCTATTCCAGATCAATCTCTATGCCAAAGGCGCGCCGGTGATCTACACCACCGCACCGGGCGTGGATATTGCTGAGCAACTCAAAGGCTCGATTGGCCAAGTATTGGATTGGGCAAACACCAAACAAGTAGTGTCACTCATCCAGCATCCATTCTGGTATGAAACCTCGTCCATGCTTCCAGATAGCGAACTGGTTTACGACTGCATGGACCACCACGAAGGTTTCGGCAACGTTTCCGAAGAGGTCCTGTCGATCGAACGAGCGCTGATGCGTAATGCCGACATCACCATTACCACGTCTACCTGGCTGGATGAAATCGTCGCACAGCATACTGACAGCCGGGTTCTGATCAGGAACGCGGGTGAGTTCGATCACTTCGCCTTCAAACCGGCTGATGTGTATGTGGACCCACTAAATCGCAAGATAATTGGCTATTACGGCGCTATCGCTGAATGGTTCGATCTGACACTTCTGGAAAACGTCGCCAAGGCCTTCCCAGAGCACTGCATTCTGATGATCGGTGCCGACACCGTGGGCGCCCGCACACAGCTGGCTCATCTAAGCAACGTAACCTTCACCGGCGAAATGCCTTATAGCGAACTGCCAAAGTACCTGCACGCGTTTGACGTTTGCCTGCTGCCTTTCCAGGTCATCCCGTTGACGCTGGCAACCAACCCCGTCAAGGTTTATGAATACTTGAGCGCCGGCAAACCTGTCGTTTCCGTCGACTTGCCGGAAATCAAGCAATTCGAAAATCTGGTGCATGCCGCCGCAACGACCGATGAGTTCATCAGTGCTATTAACGAAGAGCTGAATGCTGTCAACTCGGCAGAGCGCATACAGGCGCGCCAACAGTTCGCCAGAAACCAAACTTGGGGTCATCGCGCAGAACAAATGATCAAGCGGATCGAACTGGACCGCACAGTTCCTCGCGTCAGTGTCATCGTGGTGACGTACAACAACATTGAACTCACCAAGGCTTGCCTCGCCAGCCTGGACGAGCACTCCAACCATGAAAACCTGGAAATCATCGTCGTCGACAATGCGTCTGCCGATGGCACACCGGATCTGTTGAGAGAATGGGTCACCCAGGCCCCGAATCGCGAAATCATTCTGAACGATGACAATACTGGATTTGCTGCCGGCAACAACCTCGGCCTTGCCATAGCAACTGGCGAATATCTAGTGCTGCTCAATAACGATACCTACGTTACTCCTGGCTGGATCCGCACGCTCTATCGTCACCTTCAGCGGAACAAGAGTATTGGTATTATCGGCCCGGTCACTAACAATATCGGTAACGAAGCCAAGATCCAGATCAGCTACCAGAACATGGAAGAGATGCTTCTGGAATCGGCCAAATACACTCATAGCCATATCGGCAAAGTGCAAAACATTCATACTGCAGCGTTTTTCTGTGTGATGTTTTCCCGCGAGCTCTATAAAACTGTCGGCCCACTGGATGAAGCTTTTGGCCGAGGTTTCTTCGAAGATGATGATTACTGCAGAAGGGTCGAGCAACTCGGCCTGAGCATTGCCTGTGCCGAAGACGTGTTCATTCACCACCACCTGTCGGCGTCGTTCAATAAACTCAGAAGCGCAGACCGTCAGGCCCTCTTCGAGCAAAACAAAGCCACCTACGAAGCAAAATGGGGCACCTGGACGCCTCATACCTACAAGAATAATGAAAAATGAGTGAGTCAATGAACTCAACGGCGCGTCCCCGTTTGTCAAGGCATCTGAACGTTGTTTCCTTTGCCCTGATTTCGGCCATCTTCTATTTGATGGCCTACTATTCCGTATCGGCTGTTTTCCCCAGCTCTATTCCCGTTCACCATGATGACTACACCAATTACTCGTTAACCTCGGGTGGCCTTGTATGGTCCTGGGTCAGACCCCTGTCGACGGCGCTAATCTATGTGCTTTCGTCTCTCGGACCGGACTGGCTGATCTGGGCGGTAAGAATCTTCACAGTAACTTACGTTTTTCTGTGCTGGAAGATATTGGTCGAGGTCATGCAGCCTCGCCAGTACTGGATTACTCTGGTGTTGTTCGCCGGGGCGGTACTGTCGACACCTATCGTAGCCGAGTACGCGCGCTATACCGGTATGGTTACCCATATGATGTCGGGCTGCCTGGGTCTCGCCGCGGTCTATTTTCTGTTCAAGGATGATCGCGAAAAGAACGACATTTGGCTGTATGTTTCCGTAGCACTGCTGTTGCTATCCACACTCGCCAAGGAGGACTTCATTCTTTTCTACGTCTTCTCCTTCGCCTACATCCTGATCAAATCGCAGAAAGCGATCAAAATTCGTATACTCGTGGGGCTCGCAGGACTGGCGCTGGCTCTGCTTATGGTGGCGGGCGCGAAGTTCCTGGCAGCATCGAGTTTCTTGGGCGCCAGTGATGCACAATCGTCTTATTTTATCGACACTTCGCCAACAAGTGTCGCGAATACCGTCTGGCGCTATTTGACAGGTGCAGGTCATCCGGCGATGACCTGGCACGGCAAAATCATCGCTGCTGTCATGATTTTTTCGAGTGTAGTGGCGATGATCGTGATGCTGCGGGATCGCACAATACCAAAAACATTATATGTGGTCGGCGCAACGCTGACTCTTATCGCACCTTACTCGGTGCTTCCGAATCATGTAAATGCGTACTACGAACTGATCTGGCTGCCATTCATCATTGGCTCGGTTTATGTTGCACTGGCGGAACTGCTGAAAATCAAAAGTTCTACCGTCTGGCGTTCTTATTGCGCTTGCGCGATCCTCGCCGCGCTCGCCACACAGCTGTATATGACAGACACATCAGGGCGCTTCAGCATTGCACATTGGTATGACGCGGTAGCCATGGATAACGCCAAGGCATTGAAGCAGCTTGAAGATCATAAAGCCGCCATAAACGCAGCACCGTTGGTCTGCGTATATGGAGCAAACTCATTCTCTCCTTGGTATATGCACAACGGTCGATACCTCCAGACAGTTATGGGCTTGCATACCCGATGGAACATCGTCATGGATAAGAGCTCACCGCTTTATCCAGGAATGCAACAAGGTGCAGCATTGTCCAAGGGTCTAGTCGTAGTGACAGACACGTCGGAAGTAAATGTAGATTGCCTGAAACTCTCGATTGGAGACGCAAAATAATGCGCACGCTTGCGGATGTTTTCATTGGCAAGAGCAATAATCTGACCTTTATCCGGCTGATAGCTGCCCTCTCGGTAATTTATGGCCACACCTCGGCAGTCGTGGCTGGCGCTTCGGCAGATTGGGTCGCCGTGACCACCGGCTACGCTTTCCTCGGTGGTGTCGCGGTTGATCTGTTCTTCCTGATCAGCGGATTCCTGGTCACTGCCAGCATCCTGAATAGTGGTGTGAAGAATTATGTTATCTCCAGAGTACTGCGGATCTATCCAGCACTTTGGGTAAACCTGATCCTGGTCACTTTTGTCATGGGAAGTGTCGTGACTACATTGTCCGTAACCGAATACCTCACTAACGGTAATGTCTGGTCCTACTTCAAGGGTTTGGCATTTACCTATCAGGGTGGTTTTTTCTTGCCGGGCGTGTTTACCCAGAACCACAATCAGGCCGTAAATGGTTCCATATGGTCGGTACTTATCGAAGTATGGCTTTACATCGCCATACTGTTCCTTTACGTCTTCGGGACAATGCGCAACCGGGCCATATTCAACACCCTGTTCTTTGTGTTGATCGTGATGATCTGGAACGACAAGTCATACCTGCCGGCGTCCCTCAGTGGCTCGACCATGTTGCATGTTTGCCTGCTGTTTTACATTGGCTCTTTTCTTTACATCAATCGAGACAGTGTGCCGGTCAGCCCCTATTTCATGCTAATTGCCCTGTTTTTGGCCGGTATTACCCTCGGTACTGAAAAATTTGCCTATGGGTACATTCTGGTTCTGGTGACATTCTTCTGCACGGTCAGCTTCCTGAAGCAGTTTTCCTGGATGGACAAGTGGGGAGATTACTCCTATGGCGTCTATCTATATGGCTGGCCAGCCCAGCAACTGACTGCTTGGGCATTTCCGGGCTTTTCCGGAACACAGAACTGCTTGACTGCAAGTGCGATCGCACTTATCTGCGGCATTGCCTCTTGGCACCTTATCGAAAAAAGAGCCCTGCGGCTCAAAAAAGTCTTCTTCAGAAAAACTGAAACCTCAACAATCAATTCCGGCTTGACCCCCCAAGGAGCATCGATATGATCCCTCTCTTTTCCGACCTGGTAATGAATAAGAATCTCGACTTCCTGAGTGCAGTCAAGAAGGTTCTGGACCGCCATTGGTATGTCCTGGGAGAAGAAGTTACCGGTTTCGAATCGGAGTTCTCGAACTACGTTGGCGTCGGCCATTGCGTTTCTATGGCCAATGGCACCGATGCCATTGAAATCGCCTTGCGCAGCGTCGGTGTCGAGCGCGGTGATTTAGTGGTTACCGTGGCCAACGCCGGTTTCTATAGCAGCACAGCCATCCATGCCATCGGTGCAACGCCACTGTACGTCGACATCAACCCGTCCTGCATGACCATGTCGGTTGACGCGCTGGCCGAAGCCCTGAAGCAGAACCCCAAATGTGTGATCGTTACCCACCTCTATGGGCAGTTGGCGAACATAAAGGAATTGCTGGCCCTGGCCCATGCAGCTGGCGTGATGTTGATTGAGGACTGCGCCCAATCCCACGGTGCGGTACTCGATGGCCAACAAGCGGGAAGTTTTGGCGATGCGGCATGCTTCAGCTTCTATCCAACCAAAAACCTGGGCGCCATGGGCGATGGCGGCGCAGTAGTGACCAACAATGACGAACTGGCCGCACGCCTCAAGACATTGCGCCAATACGGCTGGTCGTCCAAGTATCACGTGGGACACGCAGGCGGCAAAAATAGCCGCTTGGACGAAATGCAGGCTGCAATACTGCGAATCAAGCTTCCATTGCTCGCCTCCTGGAACACTGCACGCAGAGACATCGCCTCCCGCTACAATGAGGCCTTTGCCGGGCTCGCATTTGACGCGCTGCCAACGGTGAACGAATCCTATGTTGCGCATTTGTATGTAGCGCGTGTCCAGAACCGTGACGCCTTGCGCGACTTCCTCAAAGCGCAAGGTGTGGCAACTGATGTTCATTACCCGGTTCCGGATCATCACCAGGCCGCGTATACCCAGCCTCGGCTCGCCGGTTCCATGGAAGTCACAGAGTCCTTGTGCAAGACGCTGGTGACTCTCCCTTGCTTCCCGGGAATGACCGATGAAGAAGTAGAGTCTGTGATCAGCGCAGTCAAAAAATTCTTCGAACAATAAGGAGCCCATCGCTTGCTAACGTTAGTCATCCCTGTTTACAAAAACGAAGGCTCATTGCCAGATTTGCTGATCGCCATCGATGGACTGAACAGCAAGTTAGCAGGCAATTTCGAAGCGGTTTTTGTGATCGACGGTAGCCCAGACCGTTGCTATGAAATATTGAGAGACCAACTGCCCAAGCAGCGTTTCGAATCTCAGCTTGTGCTGTTGTCACGCAATTTTGGCTCGTTCGCGGCAATCCGTGTGGGCCTGGAGACAGGCAGGGGTGAGCGTTTTGCAGTCATGGCGGCAGATCTGCAAGAGCCACCGGAGCTGGTCCTGGAGATGAACACTCAGTTGCTGACAGAGCAGTACGATGTCGTTCTCGGGGTTCGTGAAGCGCGTGATGACCCTTTTATGTCGCGCATTGCTTCCAAAACGTTCTGGAATCTGTACCGTCGATACATTGTTCCTGAAATACCGGAAGGTGGCGTCGATGTCTTCGGTTGTAATAAAGCCTTCCGCGATACGCTGTTGACACTCGACGAACGGCACAGCTCGCTGATCGCGCAGATTTTCTGGCTCGGCTTTCGTCGCAAGACTATTTCCTACAGCCGTCTTAAACGTGAACATGGCACATCTGCATGGACCTTCTCCAAGAAGGTGAATTACATGATGGACAGTATTTTTGCCTTTACTGACCTGCCCATCCGCCTGCTAACACGCCTGGGCGGCGTAACAACCGTTCTGGCGGCCGGCTTCGGCATCGCAGTTACAATTGCGCGTCTTCTGGGACTGATCACAGTCTCGGGTTATGCGATGACCATCAATGTCATCGTCTTCTTGGGAGCGGCAAACTTGTTAGGCCTTGGAATCGTGGGCTCATATGCATGGCGCACCTACGAAAATACCAAAGCCAGACCGCTAGCCATCCCAATGAGGACAGAGAATTTCAATCATGAAAAATGAAAATGCCGAGTACTTCGTCCATCCGAATGGCCTTTGCGAATCTCCTCACATAGGTAAAGACACCAAGATCTGGGCCTTTGCGCATGTCTTGCCTGAGGCTAGGCTCGGCTCCGATTGCAATATCTGCGACAACGTATTTATTGAAAACGATGTCGTCATAGGTGACCGCGTCACTATCAAGTGTGGCGTTCAGGTATGGGACGGCATCGAGATCATGGATGATGTATTTATTGGTCCGAATGCTACTTTTACCAATGATCGCTTCCCGAGAAGCAAACAGTACCCAGACGAGTTTTTGCGCACTATCGTCAAAACGAAAGCAACGATCGGTGCCAATGCGACCATTCTGCCAGGCCTGACAATCGGTGAAAACGCCATGATCGGTGCAGGTGCAGTGGTTACACGATCTGTTCCGCCTTTTGCGATCGTAGTTGGCAACCCTGCAAAAATCATTGGTTACGCTGACGCCGTCGGCTCAACCAACGAGAGCATCAAAGTTTCCACTTCGTCGAAGCCCGCAGTGACCAACACCAACGTGTCCGGTGTCACTCTGCATACCTTCAAAGCCGTCCCGGACCTGCGCGGCAGTCTGTCGGTCGGTGAGTTCGAGCGTGAAATTCCTTTCAGCCCGAAACGCTATTTCCTGGTGTACGACGTACCGACTGCAGACACTCGGGGCGAACATGCGCATCACCAGTGTCATCAATTCCTCATTGCCGTCAGAGGCAGTATTCGCGTGGTAGTGGATGATGGTCAAACACGCGAAGAAATCACTCTCGATCGCCCTAACATGGGCTTGTACCTGCCACCTAAAACCTGGGGCATTCAATACAAGTACTCTTCAGATGCCATGTTATTGGTGTTCGCCTCAGATTATTACGATTCCGACGACTACATTCGCGATTACAGTGAATTCGTCAATCTGATCAAATCGCAAAAGCAGGTTTAGTCCGTGTCCAGACAGAGGTCATCTACCGACCTGTTAAAGTTCGTCATAGGCGGTGGCATCAATACCGCCTTTACGTATGGCTTGTATTTTGGCCTGCAAGTCGTGATGCCCTACCAAGTAGCGTATGCATTGGCATTCGCCACAGGCATCGTCTTCTCATACTGGTTCAATGCAACGATTGTTTTCAAGACGCCCGTGAGCTGGAAAGGCTTCTTCTCTTTTCCGCTGGTTTACCTGGTCCAGTACTTGTTATCGGCAGTACTGCTAAGTGTCTTCGTCGAGCGCATGGGCATCCCCCAAAGCGTCGCACCGCTGGTCGTCATCATTGTGACTATCCCCATTACTTTCGTGCTGACACGTTGGTTCCTGCGCCGCACGTAGGCCTTGTCACCACGCTAAATTTTTGCAAAGGAAATTCTGAATATGAAAATCATGTGCACTGTCGGCACACGGCCAGAAGCTATCAAAATGGCTCCGGTCATTCTGGCCTTGAAGCAACAACCCTGGGCAGAAGTTCGGGTTCTGGCGACCGCACAACATCGACACATGCTGGATCAGGTGATGACATTCTTCGGTATCGTGCCCGATATCGACTTGAACATCATGAAACCTAACCAGACGCTGACCGAGTTGACCGCCCGGCTTTTGCTCGAATTGGATAAGGTGTTGCTTGAGGAGAAGCCCGACGTCGTTCTGGCTCAAGGTGACACGACAACAGTCTTTGCAATGGCCCTCGCCTGCTTCTACCGCCGTATACCATTTGGGCATGTGGAAGCAGGCCTGCGTACGTGGGATATGCAGAACCCCTTCCCGGAGGAGGCAAATCGCGTATTGGCCGGTCGACTGACCCGTTGGCATTTCGCTCCGACCGAAAGCTCGAAAGCCAACTTGCTACGCGAAGGCATCCCGGATCAGGACATTACCGTAACCGGCAACACCGTAATCGATGCATTGCTGATGACCGCCGCCAAGGACTTGACCCTGGGGATTGACCTGGACGACAGCAAACGCCTGATTCTGGTGACCTCTCACCGTAGAGAGAACTTCGGTGCACCATTCCTGGAGATTTGCCGGGCGCTCAAGACGCTGGCAGAGAGCAACAGCGACGTGCAGATCCTTTATCCGGTGCACCCTAACCCGAACGTCAAGGACGTTGCATATGACGTTTTGGGCAACACCCCGAACATTATTCTGTGCGAGCCACTCGATTACGCACCGTTCATTGCCGCCATGAAGAAGGCCTATCTAATCATCAGTGACTCTGGTGGCGTTCAGGAAGAAGCCCCGGCCCTGGGCATTCCGGTTCTGGTCCTACGGGATGAAACGGAACGACCTGAAGCAGTCGACATGGGCGTCGTCAAGCTGGTAGGTCCTAATCACGACCCGATCCTGAAAGAAGCCCAAACCCTGCTGGATAATCCGGCTGCTTATAAAGCAATGGCCCGAGGCGTTTCTCCTTATGGTGATGGCAAGGGCGCAGAACGCATTGTGGCGGTGCTGAAAGAGTACTGCGTTTAATGCGTCTGGTTTATTTGTCACCTGTGCCGTGGGCAAGCTTTGCCCAACGGCCGCAAAAATTCGTTCGCTGGTTTCACCAGAAAACAGCGGGCGAAGTGTTGTGGCTGGATCCTTATCCAAGCCGTTTCCCACGCTTGAATGACTTCAAGAAAATTGGCGTCAGTGACAAAACCGAAAGCGATGACCTGGAACCCTGGTTAAGCGTATTGAAACCAAGGGCGTTACCTATCGAACCTTTACCGGCGTCCGGACTGATAAACGGACGACTTTATTGGTCCGAACTTCTAAAGACGGTGGAAGCATTCGCCCAGGATCAAGAAATTCTATTGGTCATCGGCAAACCAACTGCCCTTGCACTGCAAGTATTGAAGCTATTGAAAGGTCATCCATCGGTGTACGACGCCATGGATGACTTCCCGACGTTTTTTTCGGGAATATCGAAAGCGGCGATGGCTCGGCGAGAACGACAGATCGGCAGCAATACCACTGTCGTTCTCGCGTCCTCGACAAAACTGCGAAAAAAATGGGAGAGCCATAACCCAAACGTCAAGTTCGTGCCTAATGGACTCGATGTTGAGCTTTTGCCTCCCGCGAAGACTCAGTTTCACAGCAATCAAACAAAGACCTTCGGTTATCTGGGAACAGTGGGTGCCTGGTTCGATTGGCAATGGATGATTCATTTGGCCCAATCACGCCCCAACGACAATGTTCATATCGTCGGCCCCGTGTTCAACCCTTGCAATATGAAACTCCCCAGCAATCTAAAACTGTTTCCACCCTGCAGCCATAAAGATGCACTGTTGACAATGTTGTCGTTCGACGTCGCGGTCATCCCGTTCCTGAAGAATGAGCTGACGTCATCCGTCGACCCGATAAAATATTACGAGTACCGGGCGCTAGGTTTACCCATCATTTCGACAGGTTTTGGTGAAATGGCTTACAGAGGTGAGCAGGAAGGGGTTTATCTGTGTGACAACGCAGAAGAAATGATCCCAGCGGTAGTCAAGGCGCTGGATTACACAACGACCAGCAGCTTCACTGACAGCTTCAAAGCCGCAAACAGTTGGGAAACCCGGTTTGACGCATCAGGTGTGATTTGTGTTTAACCCGCCCTCAGCAACAGCAGATAGCGGCTGAAGCGAACATCAGCAGTACCATATGCTCGCTATACGAAGCCTGAAGGTTTTTCACTTGAACTTCCATTCTGTCAGGGGACCGATCAAAAAAATCGGTTCCTTCTGATCCTTTCTATTCAATTTAGAAATCTTATGAAGAAAACTCTGTTGAGCCAAGATTTTAGAATCTGGATGTGTAGCCTTCTCTGGATGTCCCGAAAACTTGGAAAGACTACGATTCGTGGCAGTAGCCATGAGACATTCGCCACCACCGAGTGATATCCCATACTTCTAGCAGCGCTTGGAGAACTCCATTATTCAAGAATGTCCAAATGGCATTCAAGCCTGCTCTCGTACCCCTGCGTTAAACTTTACCGCCAGCCAGATCAACGGCGTATAGGCTACGACCAGACCGATGAACCCATCCATACGGCCAATACCCACCGCAAGTGCTATCGGTAGCATCCACAGCAGATTGATACATAGTGTCCCCAACGTCACCGTTCTGTGGCTTGAGTAATATCGAGAGGCGTGCTGATAGGCGTGACTACGATGGGCCTGGTAGATTTTTTCTCTACGGGATAGGCGTCTGAACAAAGTGACTGTTGCGTCAACAATAAAAATACCTAGCAGAATCAACCAACTCCACATTAATTCGGGTGCTTGCCCGCCAGCGCTGAGTGTCAATGTGGCAAGAATAAGCCCCAGAAATCCGCTTCCGGCATCCCCCATGAATATACGTGCCGGGGGGAAATTCCATAGCAGAAAACCAGTTACAGCTGCCGACAGAAGCAAGGGAGCCCATATCAGTGCGTAGTGCCCACTCAACCACGAAATAAGACAGGCTGCAGCACATACGAAAATCGCCTGCACACTAGCCAGGCCATCAATACCATCCATGAAGTTATAAAGATTTAGCATCCACACCAGAAAAAAAGCCGCCAAGATGTTACCAAACCAGCCGAGATCGACCGTCGCTCCAAGAAATTGAATTGGCTCAAGACCCTGTAACCAAAACAATGCCCAGGCAGCGGCAATAAAATGCCCTAGCAACCGCCATCTGGCAGCAATATGCCCATGGTCATCGGCAAACCCGATAACGGCAACAAGCAGTCCCGAGCCAAACAGCCCATACAGCGCCGCGGGACTTAACAGGTTCATGCCGGCCAGGGCTGGCAACGCCAGTAGAAAGGCGACAACAATGGCCACCCCTCCCCCACGCGGAGTCGGAACAGAATGCGAACTACGCTCGTTAGGTATATCCATCAAACTCTTCGCCAAGGCATAACGACGCAAAATAAGCGTCAGCACCCAAGAAACAGCGAATACCGCAACCAACAACCACCAAACAGTCATTTCGTTTGCTTTTCCAGATAATGGCCAGCGGTTTGTCGCATGGCTTTGTCCATGTTGATGGGTGGCGTCCACCCCAATAATTCGCGATTTTTGTTGATATCGACTTGCAGCGAGCCACATAGGCGTTGGGCAAAAGCCTGTTTGCCCAGTGTTGAGGCAGCCAATTTCAACAGCCACTCAGGCATCGGCAGGAGTCGGGCAGATTTGCCTAGTGCCTTGGATAGACGACGCAACAGTTGGGTAGTGGATAGGTCTTCGCCGTCGCTGGCCAGAAAGGTCTGATTAGCTGCTGCGGGATGATCGATGCACGTGACGATAAGGTTCACTAGATTGCCGATCGCAACAAGGCTTCGCTGATTTCGAATCGCGCCCAGAGGCAGTGGGATGCCCTTATTGAGCCAGCTCAGCATGCTCAGAAAGTTGGCTTTCACTCCCGGACCATAGACCAGTGGTGGACGGATGATCACCACTTCCATGCCGGTGTCACGGCCTAGTTGCTTCAGCGCCTCTTCGGCTTCGTACTTGGACACACCATACGGATCCAGCGGATTTGGCTGATCATCGGCTTTGAATGGTTTACCCGGGAGAGTGCTTTCGCCGTTGACCTTGATCGAGCTGATGAAGATGAAGCGCTTCACGCCTGATTCAGCGGCACGCTGTGCAAGCCTGAGCGTACCTTCCACGTTGACCTTACGAAACTCGGCCAAGGCATCTATGGCGGTTTCATTCATGACATGCACTCGGGCAGCGGCATGAATGACTACCTGGATATCGTCGAGTGCAGGCAGGATCTTGGCATGGGTGAGATCGAATGACACCACAGGACACAATCCGTGCAACCGTTTGGCACCGCGTGCTGCCGCGATCGGGCTGAACTTCTTGTCCACTAACAGCCTGAAAACCAACGCCTCGCCAACGAAACCACTCGCCCCCGTCACTAATACCTTCGGGGCGGTCATCTAGCTTTTTTCCCTATCAACGCAGTAGCCCAGCAAATACAAAAGAAAAACACTTTATCCCGCAATCGCCGTCGGCAACGCCAAGCACTGAAGGAAAGCTTCATGAGTTGTCTGCGGCGCAGTTTCAGCCATGTTTGCACAAAGGGATTGGCACCCTGCCCCACCAGTAGCGCAATCAATCGAACCTGATTGAACCACCAACCGTCATGAATGGTTTTGTAGCGGGCAATCAGCGGACTCAAGCCCTTATTGGCGCCTACCTGATTACGCTCATGCTGGCGATAGTCCATGGACGGCTCAGAGTCGATGTACCAGCGGTAACCATGGCTGCGAGCGAAGGCGTAGCAATACCAGTCATGCAAACTGACATCTTGCAGTTGCTGCCAATTGGCGAGCATCGAGGCCTTTAGCGAGTCCGCGAGTTTTTTGCTCATCACGTAAGTACAGCCGGGACCCGCCGCTTCGAACAGAAAATCCCATGCGACCTGAGGCTGCGCCTTGTCCAGCACATGAGTGCTGCCGTCTGGCCAGAAGGCAGTGACATTGCTGGAATAGGCTTCTACGCGACGAGCTTGAATGGCTTGGGTTGCACGCTGGAGTTTATTCGAATGCCACACATCATCCTGGTCAGCAAAGGCGACAAAATCGTAGCCTTCAAAGTCGACATCACGGATGAGGCGGAAAAAGTTGCGGGAGGCACCGCCAAAGCTACCGGCAGTCGGCAAGACCAAAACCTCGGGGTGCTCAGCCCCATAAGCCGAACACCAGGCTTCGGTACCGTCAGAGGAAGGATCGACGCTGATATAAACAGTTACGTCGACAGCTGACTGGTCGAGGATCGAGGCCAACTGCTCCTCGATCCACTGCATGCCATTGTAGGCAGCCAGCAAAACCGCAACCTTGGGATGTTTTACTGGCATGCCACTCCTGCCCGCACTGGTTAAACGCTACTATTCGAAAGGGTTAAGCTTTCGAATCAGTGGGAAGGCGAGTCCAGCAGTTTCTGCAGGTACTGACCATAACCAGTCTTCTTCAGCGCATCAGCCTGAGCACCCAACTCTTCGGCTGTGATCCAGCCATTGTGGTAGGCGATCTCTTCCAGGCACGCCACCTTCAAGCCTTGGCGCTGCTCGATGGTATGCACGAAGTGACTGGCTTCCAACAGCGAATCATGGGTACCTGTGTCCAGCCAGGCGAAACCACGGCCGAGCATTTCGACGTTGAGGGTCTTCTGCTCGAGGTAGGCACGGTTAACGTCGGTGATTTCCAGCTCGCCACGGGCAGAAGGCTTGATGCTCTTGGCGATTTCGACGACCTGGTTATCGTAGAAGTACAGGCCAGTCACCGCGTAGGCGGATTTTGGCTTCAGCGGCTTTTCTTCGATGCTCAAGGCGCGGCCGGCAGCGTCGAACTCGACGACACCAAAACGCTCCGGATCCGATACGTGATAGCCGAATACGGTCGCACCATGCTCTTGAGTGCTGGCGGAACGCAGGTTTTCGGAGAAGTGCTGACCGTAGAAGATGTTGTCGCCCAGGATCAGACAGCAAGGGTCTTTGCCGATGAACTCTTCACCGATGATGAAGGCTTGTGCCAGACCGTCCGGGCTAGGTTGCTCGGCGTAGGTCAGCTTGATGCCGTACAAGCTGCCGTCACCCAGCAATTTCTGGAACGATGGCAGGTCTTCAGGGGTGGAGATAATCAGGATTTCGCGCATACCCGCGAGCATCAGCACCGACAACGGATAGAAGATCATCGGCTTGTCGTAGATCGGCAGCATCTGCTTGGACACGCCGAGGGTCAAGGGGTGCAGACGCGTGCCCGAGCCGCCAGCGAGGATGATGCCTTTACGATTTGTCGTGGTCATTTATTCAGGACTTCCATAAGCATTCGGGTGACGCCACTTTGCCAATCCGGCAAGTGCAGAGAAAAATTGTCGCGCAGCTTCTGAGTGTTCAACCGTGAGTTCAGAGGGCGGCGCGCCGGTGTTGGGTAGGCGGTTGTGTCGATCGGATTGATCGTCGTGACGGCAAGCTCTTCACCGTTGGCCTTGGCAAAACCGATCACATGGCTGGCATAGCCGTGCCAGGACGCTTCACCACTGGCCGCCAGATGATACAGGCCCGCCAGTTCAGGGCGTAGCCGGACCTGCTGAATGGCCAGCGCCGTTATGTCGGCGATCAAATCTGCGCCGGTCGGGGCACCGATCTGGTCGGCGATGACGCTCAGGGTGTCGCGGTCCTTGGCCAGACGCAGCATGGTCTTGGCGAAGTTATTGCCGCGAGCGCCGTAGACCCAGCTGGTGCGGAAGATCAGGTGCTTGCAGCCCGAGGCGATGATCGCTTGCTCGCCGGCCAGTTTGCTGGCGCCGTAGTGATTCACCGGGGCGACAGCATCTGTCTCTTGCCACGGCGTCAGGCCTTCACCGCTGAACACGTAGTCGGTCGAGTAGTGAACCAGCCAGGCACCCAGGGATGCAGCCTCTTCAGCCATGACCTGGCTGGCTTGACCATTCACACGGTCGGCCAGTTCGGTCTCGGACTCAGCCTTATCGACGGCAGTGTAGGCCGCAGCGTTGACGACGACATCAGGCTTGACCTGACGAATCGTTGCACGCAATGCATCGAGATCAGACAGGTCACCACTCAAACCATCCACCGGGTGACGGTCCAGAGCGATCAACTCACCAAGCGGTGCGAGGGAGCGCTGCAGCTCCCAGCCGACCTGACCGTTTTTTCCCAACAAGAGGATTTTCATGCTTTGTCCGAACGATCCGTGTAGTTCTGGTCGATCCATTGTTGGTAGCTGCCGCTCTTCACGTGAGCTACCCATTCAGTGTTGTTCAGGTACCACTCGACGGTTTTACGGATGCCGGTTTCAAAGGTTTCTTCCGGCGTCCAGCCCAGCTCGCGCTGGATTTTGCTGGCGTCGATGGCATAGCGCTGATCGTGGCCCGGGCGATCCTGAACGTAGGTGATCAGGCTGGCATGGGGACGATGCGCGGAATCTGGACGCAGTTCGTCGAGCAGTGCGCACAGGGTATGCACTACTTCGATGTTTTGCTTTTCGTTATGGCCGCCGATGTTGTAGGTCTCGCCGATCACGCCTTCGGTCACGACTTTGTACAGTGCGCGGGCGTGGTCTTCGACGTAAAGCCAGTCACGGACCTGGTTGCCTTTGCCGTAGACCGGCAGCGGCTTGCCTTCCAGTGCGTTGAGAATGATCAGCGGGATCAATTTCTCTGGGAAATGGCAAGGGCCGTAGTTGTTCGAGCAGTTGGTCACCAGCGTCGGCAGGCCGTAAGTACGAGCCCAGGCGCGAACCAGGTGATCGGAGCTGGCCTTGCTGGCCGAATATGGCGAGCTTGGCTGATACGGCGTGGTTTCGGTGAAGAGGTCTTCCGGACCTTCGAGGTCTCCGTAGACTTCGTCGGTGGAAATATGGTGGAAGCGGAAGTTGGCTTTACGCGCATCATCCAGCGCTGCCCAATAGTGGCGTGCAGCTTCCAGCAAGGTGTACGTGCCGATGATGTTGGTCTGGATGAATTCAGACGGACCGGAGATCGAGCGGTCAACGTGGGACTCTGCGGCCAGGTGCATGATGGCATCTGGTTGGTGCTCACGCAGGACACGGTCCACTTCATTGCGGTCGCAGATGTCGACGCGTTCGAACACGTAACGCGAGTTCTGGCTGACTTCGGCCAACGACTCAAGGTTACCGGCATAAGTCAGTTTATCGACGTTAACGACAGAGTCGTTAGTGTTGGAGATGATATGACGAATGACTGCCGAGCCGATGAACCCTGCGCCGCCGGTAACTAGAATTTTCACGCGAAACCATACCCTTTAGTTGCTGACAGGGCCGCCAATCGCGCACTGTCTAATCCATGAATGCAAAAGCCATCAAGTCAGCCGTGGCTTCTGACAGAGTCAGTCTGAACCGATGTGGGAAAATTACCCCTATCAGCCAAACGCAGCATTTTACAGCTTAATGAAGGTTTTACTAATGGATATAGACAAGACGCAAGTAACGGGTTTATCGCAATCAGACAAGGCGCTTGCGTGAAGCTCTGGAGGTACGTCCCAGAAACCAGCCAAGGATCGGCCCGATCACCATGCCAATCAGCAGCGCGATGACCATGATCAGCGATACCGGCAACTGCGGACCTGCCCAACCCAGAAACAGCAGTGACACGCTTTGCTGGTTCTCAAGTACGAACGCCAGGATCGCGAGAACGAGCAACAGGACAACTATAGCGAGAAGTACGCGCTTGAGATTACGCATCAGCGGTTCCTTGAAGTGCAGCAGCTGTCAAAGCCCCTCCTCCTCTTCTTCGTTCACGCGATCGCGCAGTTCTTTGCCTGGCTTGAAATGCGGAACGAACTTGCCGTCGAGGCTGACGGATTGACCGGTTTTAGGATTGCGGCCTACGCGCGGTGCGCGATAGTGCAGGGAGAAGCTGCCAAACCCACGGATCTCGATTCGGTCACCGGTGGCCAGACATTGGGACATTTGCTCAAGCATGGTCTTGATGGCCAGCTCCACATCCTTGGATGAGAGCAGCCCTTGATGGGTGACAATTCGTTCGATCAACTCCGACTTCGTCATATTTTTCCCTTCTTTTTCAAGCAGCTAGGAAAAGCGCTTCAAAGGTTTTAGCATGCCCGGAGAAATTTGAACAGCCTGAGTTTTGACATATCTTTCCTCGTAATGAGGTGCCCGATTTCAGAACATCGAAACATCGCTCCAACCCGCCATTCATCTACAGATAACCAGCATGGTGCGCGTCAGATAACCTGCGGGATTGAAGCCGAAAGGGAATATATCCTCTTCCTTGGCGTCATCGGACCTGACGATGACTTTATAACCTGCGCCCTTGCATTCCTTTGCAGCTCGCTTGTGGCACTTTTCCCATCCGGAGCCCAACCCGGAACAATCGATCTCTATGCCACTGACTCCGCGCACCGCGCGAGTCTTGGCGCTGGTGGTACAGCCCGCCAATGTCAGTACTGCTATCACGACAATGAGCTTGTTCATTCGCTTCCTTATGCCGGGCGCAATGCCCAGCGGTCGTTCACTTCAGACTAAGCCTAGCCTCGAATAGATGATTGACCTGTATGAAATTACAGACAACTTGTGTAGATCATTGGTTTCACGAAAGAAAAGTAGCCATGGGATTCACCAAATCGCAGACGCAAAAAAGGGCGACCGAAGTCGCCCTTTTTTATGGTCTGTCAGAACTTAGTTCTGCTTTTCCATTTGTGCACGCAACAGGTCGCCCAGAGTGGTAGGACCAGCAGCGATGCTATCCGAAGGCTTGTCTTTCAAGCTCTGGATGGCTTCTTTCTCTTCAGCATCGTCTTTCGACTTGATGGAGAGCTGGATTACACGGCTCTTGCGGTCAACGCTGATGATCTTGGCTTCTACTTCCTGGCCTTCTTTCAGAACGTTACGCGCGTCTTCAACGCGGTCACGGCTGATTTCGGAGGCTTTCAGAGTCGCTTCGATATCGTCGGCCAGAGTGATGATGGCGCCTTTGGCGTCAACTTCTTTCACGATGCCTTTAACAATGGCGCCTTTGTCGTTCTCTTGAACGTACTCGGAGAACGGATCGCTTTCCAGTTGCTTGATACCCAGGGAGATGCGCTCGCGCTCTGGGTCAACCGACAGGATAACGGTGTCCAGCTCGTCGCCCTTCTTGAAGCGGCGAACGGCTTCTTCGCCCACTTCGTTCCAGGAGATGTCGGACAGGTGAACCAGACCGTCGATGCCGCCGTCCAGACCAATGAAGATACCGAAATCGGTGATCGACTTGATGGTGCCGGAGATTTTATCGCCCTTGTTGAACTGGCCAGAGAAATCTTCCCATGGGTTAGATTTGCACTGCTTGATGCCGAGGGAGATACGACGACGCTCTTCGTCGATGTCCAGAACCATGACTTCCACTTCGTCGCCGACTTGTACGACTTTCGAAGGGTGGATGTTCTTGTTGGTCCAGTCCATTTCGGAAACGTGTACCAGGCCTTCAACGCCTTCTTCCAGCTCAGCGAAGCAGCCGTAGTCGGTCAGGTTGGTTACACGAGCGGTAACGCGAGTGCCTTCTGGGTAACGGGCTTTGATAGCGACCCATGGATCTTCGCCCAGTTGCTTGAGGCCCAGGGAAACACGATTGCGTTCGCGATCGTACTTCAGAACCTTGACATCGATCTCGTCGCCAACGTTGACGATTTCGGAAGGATGCTTGATACGCTTCCAAGCCATGTCGGTAATGTGCAGCAGGCCATCGACGCCACCCAGATCGACGAATGCGCCGTAATCGGTGAGGTTCTTGACGATACCTTTGACTTGTTGACCTTCCTGCAGGGATTCCAGCAGAGCTTCACGCTCGGCGGAGTTCTCGGCTTCGAGGACGCTGCGACGGGAAACGACAACGTTGTTGCGCTTCTGGTCGAGTTTGATGACCTTGAATTCCAGCTCTTTGCCTTCCAGGTGCGTGGTGTCGCGCACTGGACGGACGTCAACCAGAGAACCTGGCAGGAACGCACGGATGCCGTTAACGTCGACAGTGAAGCCGCCTTTAACCTTACCGTTGATAACGCCCTTGACCACTTCTTCGGCTGCGAAGGCTGCTTCCAGAACAATCCAGCATTCAGCGCGCTTGGCTTTTTCACGGGACAGCTTGGTTTCACCAAAGCCGTCTTCAACCGAGTCCAGAGCAACGTGAACTTCGTCACCGACATTGATGTTCAGCTCGCCAGCATCGTTGTAGAACTGCTCAAGCGGGATGAGTGCTTCAGACTTCAGGCCAGCGTGAACGGTTACCCAGCGAGCCTGGTAATCGATATCAACGATAACACCGGTGATGATGGAGCCTGCCTGAAGGTTCAGGGTTTTTAGGCTTTCTTCAAAGAGTTCCGCAAAGCTTTCGCTCATTTTAATTCCTGTTGATAAGGGCGAAGAATACGCCCATCTCCACACCCCAGACGGTGTGGGTTAGTTTCATATGAAAGAAACACCGCAGGACTATGACTGGTCCCCTGCAGCTTTCTTGGTCACCCGGCGATATCGCGAATGGCGATCTCGCTCATGATGCGTTCCAGCACCTGATCGATGGACAACTCCGTGGAATCCAGCTGTATCGCGTCGGCCGCCGGTTTTGAGCGGGGCTACTGCGCGCTGGGTGTCACGCTCATCGCGCGCACGTATCTCATCTAGCAGACTCGACAGACTAACACCATCGACTTTGCCCTTCAACTGCAAGTATCGACGGCGCGCACGCTCCTCGGCACTGGCAGTGAGGAATATCTTCAGCGGCGCGTCCGGAAAAACCACCGTGCCCATGTCGCGGCCATCGGCCACCAGACCCGGCGGTTCCTGGAAGGCTCGCTGGCGCTGCAGCAGCGCCTCGCGAACGGCGGGCAGCGCAGCGACCTGCGAGGCGCCCGAGCCGATACTTTCGGTACGAATGATATCGCTGACTTCGTCGCCTTCCAGAATGATGCGCTGCAGCTGACCGTCGGTCGCCGCGATGAATTGCACATCCAGATGAGCGGCAAGTTTTTTGAGCAACTCTTCGTTCGTCAGGTCGACGCCGTGGTTATACGCCGCGAACGCCAGCAATCGGTACAGCGCACCGGAATCCAGCAAGTTCCAGCCCAGGCGCTTGGCCAGCATCCCGGCGACAGTCCCCTTGCCAGAGCCGCTTGGCCCATCAATGGTGATGACCGGTGCGTTGATTTTCACGACTGAGCCTCTTGTGCAACACGGATACCGACCTGCGCGCACAGCGCGAGGAAGTTCGGGAACGAGGTCGCGACGTTGGCGCAGTCATGGATGCGGATCGGTGCAGTGGCACGCAGCGAAGCGACGCTGAAAGCCATGGCAATCCGGTGATCGCCGTGACCGTGCACTTCGCCGCCGCCGATCTGGCCGCCGTCGATGATGATGCCGTCCGGGGTCGGCTCGCATTTGACGCCCAGTGCCAGCAAACCATCGGCCATGACCTGGATCCGGTCCGACTCCTTCACGCGCAGCTCTTCGGCGCCGCGCAGCACGGTGCGCCCTTCGGCACAGGCCGCGGCCACGAACAGCACCGGGAACTCGTCGATGGCCAGTGGAACCAGCGCCTCGGGGATCTCGATACCTTTGAGTTTAGCTGCCCGTACGCGCAGGTCCGCTACCGGTTCGCCGCCGACTTCACGCTGGTTTTCCAGGGTGATGTCTGCGCCCATCAGGCGCAGGATGTCGATCACGCCGGTACGGGTCGGGTTGATGCCGACGTGCTCGAGCACCAGCTCCGAACCTTCAGCAATCGACGCGGCAACAAGGAAGAACGCCGACGACGAGATGTCGCCCGGCACTTCAATGTGGGTCGCGGTCAGCTTGTGGCCGGACTCGACCGAGGCGGTCGCGCCGTTGACGGTGACCGGGTAGCCGAAGCCGCGCAGCATGCGCTCGGTGTGGTCGCGAGTCGGTGCCGGCTCGGTGACGGTGGTCTTGCCTTCGGCATACAGACCCGCCAGCAACAGACAGGATTTAACCTGGGCGCTGGCCATCGGCATGGTGTAAGTCAGGCCCTTGAGCTTGTTGCCGCCACGGATGGTCATCGGTGGACGACCCTCAGCAGCGGTCTCGATCACAGCGCCCATTTCCCGCAGTGGATTGGCCACGCGATTCATCGGACGCTTGGACAGAGAGGCATCGCCAGTCAGCGTGCTATCGAAGCTCTGCGCAGCCAACAGGCCAGACAGCAGACGCATCGAAGTGCCGGAGTTGCCCAGATAGATCGGGCCTGGCGCAGGTTTCAGGCCATGCAGGCCGACGCCGTGGATGGTCACACGACCGTGGTGCGGACCTTCGATGACGACACCCATGTCGCGGAAAGCCTGCAAGGTTGCCAGAGCGTCTTCGCCCTCGAGGAAACCTTCCACTTCGGTGACGCCTTCGGCCAGGGAACCGAGCATGATCGAGCGGTGGGAAATCGATTTGTCGCCCGGTACACGAATCCGCCCAGTCAGGCGGCCACCAGGTTGTGCCAGGAAAATCAGATCGTTGGAATTCATAGCGTCCACATAGGCCCGGCGGGCCAGGATTTTACTGAAATGCTCGCGGGCAACCCGGGCGCGCGTGAACACGCCCAATAATTGGTGCCCATCCCCTGCATCGACCGCGTCGCGCAAGGCGTCGAGGTCGCTGCGAAATGTATCGAGTGTGCGCAGGACAGCTTCGCGGTTGGCGAGGAAGATGTCGTGCCACATGACCGGGTCGCTTCCGGCGATTCTTGTGAAATCGCGGAAACCGCCCGCAGCGTAACGGAAGATCTCAAGATTTTCATTGCGTTTGGCCAACGAATCGACCAAACCGAACGCCAGCAAGTGCGGCAGATGGCTGGTCGCCGCCAGCACTTCGTCATGACGCTCGACCTGCATGTGCTCGACGTCGGCGCCCAATTCGCGCCACAAGCGGTCGACCATTGCCAGCGCGGCCGGATCGGTCTGATCCAGCGGCGTCAGAATCACTTTATGGCGACGGAACAGTTCGGCATTGGAGGCTTCCACCCCGCTCTGCTCGGAACCGGCAATCGGATGCCCCGGCACGAAGCGCGCAGGCATGCCGCCAAACGCCTCGGTCGCCGCGCGCACCACATTGCCCTTGGCGCTGCCGACATCAGTCAGAATCGCCTGCCCCAGATTCATGCCCGCCAACAGCGCGAGCAGTTTTTCCATGGCCAGGATTGGCACCGCCAGTTGAATCACGTCAGCGCCCTGGCAAGCCGCCGCCAGGTCTTCCTCGCAGCGATCTACCACGCCTAACTCGACCGCCAGCTTGCGCGACTGCGGGTCGAGATCGACCCCGACCACTTCGCGACACAGACCGCTTTCACGCAGGCCCTTGGCAAACGAACCGCCGATCAAGCCCAGACCAACCACCACCAGGCGACCGATCATAGGTTGAGCAGATTGCAGTGCAGTGACATCAACCACGAGCCATAACCTTGGTCAGCGCCTCGAGGAAGCGGCTGTTTTCTGCCGGCAAACCAATGGTGATACGCAGGTGGTTCGGCATGCCGTAATTGGCCACCGGACGCACGATCACGCCTTCGCGCAGCAACCCCTCGAACACTGGCGCCGCAACGCGACCCAGATCGACACAGATGAAGTTGCCTTTGGAGGGAATCCAGCTCAACCCCAGCTCGCGGAAACCGGCTTGCAGCTGCTGCATGCCGGATTCGTTCAGGCGACGGCTTTCGGCCAGGTAGTCGACGTCTTGCAGCGCGGCACAAGCGGCGGCCAGTGCGAGACTGTTGACGTTGAACGGCTGACGCACGCGATTCAGCACATCGGCGACGATAGCCGAGGACAAGCCGTAACCGACCCGCAGCGACGCCAGCCCATAGGCCTTGGAGAAGGTGCGCGAGACCAGCAGGTTCGGGTAGGCCGCCAGATAATCCAGGCCGTCCGGCAAGTCGCTGCCTTCGGCGTATTCGATGTAGGCCTCGTCCAGCACCACCAGCACATGGGCCGGCACGTCCTGCAGGAAATCATCCAGCGTCTGGGCGTCGAACCAGGTCCCGGTCGGGTTGTTCGGGTTGGCAATGAACACCACGCGGGTATCGGCATCGATCGCGGCGAGCATGGCCGGCAGATCATGGCCCCAGTCTTTGGCCGGGATCACTTTTGCCTGGGCACCAACGGCCTGAGTGACAATCGGATAGACCGCAAACGCATGGGCGCTGAACACCGCGTTCAGGCCTGGCGCCAGATAGGCGCGCGCCACCAGCTCCAGAATGTCGTTGGAGCCGTTGCCCAGCGTTACCTGGTTGAGCTCGACGCGGCATTGATCGGCCAGCAGGGTCTTAAGCGCAAAACCGTTGCCGTCCGGATAGCGGGTCAGCTCGGTCAGCGCTTCGCGAATCGCTGCCAATGCCTTGGGACTGGCGCCCAACGGGTTTTCGTTGCTCGCCAGCTTGACGATATTGGCCGGATCGAGGTTTAGCTCACGGGCCAGTTCGTCCACGGGCTTGCCCGGAACGTAAGGCGAAAGTTGTTGCACGCCCGGCTGTGCCAGAGCGAGGAAGTTGCCACTCATTTGCTACCGCCCTTAGAGAACTGCTTTCGGGTAGGAACCCAGCACTTTGAGTGCTACTGCTTCCTGACTGATCTTTTCCAGTACACCTTTGACCAGTGGGTCGCGGTGGTGGCCGACGAAGTCGATGAAGAACACGTAGGTCCATTTACCGCTGCGCGACGGACGGGTCTCGATGCGTGTCAGGTCGATGCCGTTGTCATGGAACGGCACCAGCAACTCATGGAGCGCGCCGGGTTTGTTGCTCATGGACACGATGATCGAGGTTTTGTCGTCGCCGGTCGGCGGTACTTCCTGACTGCCGATCATCAGGAATCGCGTGGAGTTATCCGGACGATCCTCGATTTTTTCGGCCAGACGAGTCAACCCGTACAGACTGGCGGCCATGTCGCCGGCGATCGCTGCCGAGCTCCATTCACCCTTGACCCGTTTGGCCGCTTCGGCGTTGCTCGAAACCGCCACGCGCTCGACATTCGGGTAATGGGCGTCCAGCCACTTGCGGCACTGGGCCAGGGACTGGGCGTGGGAATAGATGCGACTGATGCTGTCGGTCTTGGTGTTTTCACCCACCAACAGGTGATGGTGAATCCGCAGCTCGACTTCGCCGCAGATCACCATGTCGTGTTCGAGGAAGCTGTCGAGGGTGTGGTTGACCGCGCCCTCGGTGGAGTTTTCCACCGGGACCACGCCAAAGTTCACCGCACCGGCCGCGACTTCACGGAACACTTCGTCGATCGCCGCCATCGGCTTGCTGATCACTGCGTGGCCGAAGTGTTTCATGGCCGCCGCCTGGGTGAAGGTGCCTTCAGGGCCGAGGTAAGCCACTTTCAGCGGCTGTTCGAGGGCCAGGCACGAGGACATGATTTCGCGGAACAGCCGCGCCATCTCTTCGTTGCCCAGCGGCCCCTGGTTACGCTCCATTACACGCTTGAGCACCTGGGCTTCACGCTCAGGACGATAGAACACCGGCACTTCGCCTTCGGCCAGCGAGGCCATCTTTACTCGCGCAACTTCCTGGGCGCAACGTGCGCGCTCACTGATCAGCTCCAGGACTTTTTCGTCCAGAGCATCAATGCGCAGGCGCAGTGCCTTGAGTTCTTGCTCAGACATTAGCCGTGTTCCTTCTCGAACTCTGCCATGTACGAAACCAGTGCGTTGACCGCAACGATATCGACGGCGTTATAGATGGAGGCACGCATGCCGCCCACGGAACGATGGCCCTTGAGGTTCAGCAGGCCACGTTCGTCGGCACCAGCCAGGAACGGCTTGTCGAGACGATCATCGGCCAGACGGAACGGCACGTTCATCCACGAGCGGTCCGACTTGTTGATCGGGTTGCTGTACAAGCCGCTGGCGTCGATGAAGTCATACAGCGTGCGCTGCTTGATTTCATTGAGCTTGCCGATGGCTTCGACGCCACCTTGCTCTTTCAGCCACTCGAACACCAGGCCGGACAAGTACCAGGCCAGGGTTGGCGGCGTGTTGTACATCGAGCCGTTATCGGCCGCGACCTTGTAGTTGAGCATGGTTGGGCAAATGGAACGGGCGTGACCGAGCAGGTCTTCGCGCACGATGTTCACGACGATGCCGCTCGGGCCGATGTTTTTCTGGGCGCCGGCGTAGATCATGCCGAAGCGCGAAACATCCACCGGACGCGAAAGAATGTCCGAGGACATGTCGGCGACCAGAGGCACATCACCGGTTTCCGGAATCCACTGGAATTCCAGGCCGCCAATGGTTTCGTTCGGTGCGTAGTGAACGTAGGCCGCGTCTTTGGACAGGCTCCATTCGTTCTGACCGGGAATAGCGAAATAGTCGTAAGGCTTGGCGGTGGCGGCAACGTTGACGTGGCCGTAGCGCGAGGCTTCTTCGATAGCTTTCTGCGACCAGATACCGGTGTCGATATAGTCGGCGGTGCCGCTTTCCGGCAACAGGTTCAGAGGAATCTGAGCAAATTGCTGGCTCGCGCCACCTTGCAGAAACAGCACTTTATAGTTCGAGGGGATATTCAGCAGATCACGCAGATCCTGCTCGGCCTTGGTGGCAATGGAAACGAACTCATCGCTGCGATGGCTCATTTCCATGACCGATAAGCCCTTGCCGTGCCAATCAAGGAGTTCACCCTGGGCGCGTTTCAGGACAGCTTCGGGAAGCGCCGCAGGACCGGCACAGAAGTTATAGGCTCTCTTGCTCACATCCAATCTCGCTCTGATTTGGTGGTATCACGCAATAAATCTGTGAATCTGTAAATCTGTGGGTGGATCTGTAAATCTCTGGATGAATCCGTGGATCCATGAATCCTGTAGGAGCTGTCGAGCGGAGCGAGGCTGCGATCTTTTCGCTCTGCCCGCCAAAGCAAGAGCGACAGCAAGATCAAAAGATCGCAGCCTCGCTCCGCTCGACAGCTCCTACAGGTTTTGCAGTTCTACATTTAAAACAAATTCCGTGTTTCTAAGGGACAAACAACAAGGGGGCGAATCTTCATCCGCCCCCTGTTTGCCCGCTTACTCTTGCGGCTCTTCGTCAGCGGCGGCGTCGAGTTGCTGGTCTTCGGCAACGTCGTCGATCACGACCTCACCGTCGAACACTGCACCCTCTTCACCTTCAATCCCTTCGCCTTCCAGCTCTTCGCCTTCGACTTCCGACGGCTCTTGAACCCGCTCCAAGCCTACCAGCGTTTCATCGCTGGCCAGCTTGATCAGGGTCACGCCCTGGGTGTTACGACCCAGGCTGGAGACTTCGTCGACACGGGTACGAACCAACGTCCCCTGATCGGAAATCAGCATGATTTCCTCGCCATCGAGCACCTGGACTGCGCCGACCAGACGGCCGTTACGCTCGTTGCTGACCATGGCGATAACGCCCTGACCGCCACGCTTGTATTCAGGGAACTCGGTGATCGCGGTGCGTTTGCCGAAACCACGCGCCGAAGCGGTGAGGATCTGGCTGCCTTCTTCCGGGATCAGCATGGAAATCAGCTTCTGGCCTTCCGGCAGACGCATACCACGGACACCGCGAGCGGTACGGCCCATGGCGCGGACGTCGGTTTCCTTGAAGCGAGTGACCTTGCCACCGTCGGAGAACAGCATGACTTCGCGCTCGCCATCGGTAATGGCGGCAGAGATCAGTACGTCGCCTTCGTCCAGCTCCAGCGCGATCAGGCCGACGCTGCGCTGGCGACTGAAGGATTCCAGCGGGGTCTTCTTCACGGTGCCTTTGGCAGTGGCCATGAAGATGAAGTGACCTTCGGTGTATTCCTCGACCGGCAGCATGGTGGTGATGTATTCATCACTGTCCAGCGGCAGCAGGTTGACCAGCGGACGACCACGGGCAGCGCGGGACGCTTCCGGGATTTCGTAGGTTTTCAGCCAGTACACTTTGCCTTTGCTGGAGAACAGCAGCAGCGTGGTGTGACTGTTGGCGACCAGCAGGTGAGCGATGTAATCCTCATCCTTGACGCCGGTGGCCGATTTGCCTTTACCGCCACGACGCTGAGCCTGGTACGCAGCCAATGGCTGGGTCTTGGCGTAGCCCCCGTGGGAAATGGTCACGACGCGCTCTTCTTCCGGGATCATGTCGCCCAGGGTCAGGTCGAGACGGGCATCGAGAATCTCGGTGCGACGCACATCGCCGTACTCGGCGCGGATCACTTCCAGCTCTTCGCGGATCACTTCCATCAGACGCGTGGCGCTGCTGAGGATACGGATCAGCTCGCCGATCTGGTTGAGGATCTCTTGATACTCGGCCAGCAGCTTTTCGTGTTCCAGACCGGTCAGACGGTGCAGACGCAGTTCCAGAATGGCTTGCGCCTGTTCCGGCGACAGGAAGTACTTGCCGTCGCGCAGACCGTATTGCGGGTCCAGGGTCTCTGGACGGCAAGAATCGGCGCCGGCACGTTCGACCATCGCAACTACAGCGGAAGATTCCCAGGCCGTGCTGATCAGCGCTTCCTTGGCTTCCGACGGCGTTGGCGAGGCCTTGATCAGGGCGATGACCGGGTCGATGTTCGACAGGGCAACCGCTTGACCTTCCAGGATGTGGCCACGTTCGCGCGCTTTACGCAGCTCGAACACGGTACGACGGGTCACCACTTCGCGACGGTGACGAACGAAGGCTTCCAGCAGGTCCTTGAGGTTGAGGATCCGCGGACGGCCGTCGATCAGCGCGACGATGTTGATACCGAACACCGCTTGCAGCTGGGTCTGGGCGTAGAGGTTGTTGAGAATCACCTCAGGCACTTCACCGCGACGCAGTTCGATCACGACACGCATACCGTCCTTGTCGGACTCATCGCGCAGCTCGGTGATGCCTTCGAGCTTCTTCTCTTTGACCAGCTCGGCGATCTTCTCGATCAGACGCGCCTTGTTCAGCTGGTAAGGGAGTTCGGTGATGACGATCTGCTGACGACCACCGACCTTGTCGATGTCTTCGATCATCGAGCGGGCACGCATGTAAATGCGCCCGCGACCGGTGCGGTAGGCTTCGATGATGCCGGCGCGACCGTTGATGATCGCTGCGGTCGGGAAGTCCGGACCGGGGATGTATTGCATCAGCTCATCGACGGTCAGTTCCGGGTTGTCGATGAGTGCCAGGCAACCGTCGATGACTTCACCGAGGTTGTGCGGCGGGATGTTGGTCGCCATCCCCACGGCGATACCGCTGGAGCCGTTGACCAGCAGATTGGGAATACGGGTCGGCATGACCGCCGGGATCATTTCGGTGCCGTCGTAGTTCGGCACCCAGTCCACGGTTTCTTTGTGCAGGTCAGCCAGCAGCTCGTGCGCCAGCTTGGTCATGCGCACTTCGGTGTATCGCATGGCCGCGGCGTTGTCGCCGTCCACCGAACCGAAGTTGCCCTGGCCGTCTACCAGCAGGTAACGCAACGAGAATGGCTGCGCCATCCGAACGATGGTGTCGTACACCGCGGTATCACCGTGCGGGTGATACTTACCGATCACGTCACCGACAACACGGGCAGATTTCTTGTACGGCTTGTTGAAGTCGTTGCCCAGCTCGCTCATCGCGAACAGCACACGCCGGTGCACGGGCTTCAAGCCATCGCGCGCATCCGGCAGTGCCCGCCCGACAATCACGCTCATCGCGTAGTCGAGGTAGGACTGCTTCAGCTCGTCTTCGATATTGACCGGGAGGATTTCTTTGGCCAGTTCGCCCATGAGAAGCCTGATTCCTTTTTCTGGTGAAACTTCGTCACATCCATATGGGACGAACGAAGCTCGCCGATGCAGACTGAGTGCCTTGCACCGACTTACGACAAATCAACGAGTTATGCCATGGATCTGCGCAGTAAAGGCAGCCACATCAGGCTACCCTGGAAACCGCCGGATGTTATCACAAGAGCCGCCACGCACCTATCCCCCAGATGCGCATGGAGCATAGTTAGTTGACCGGTGACAGGCTTGAAAGGGACGAGAGGGGCTTAGAGCCGTGTTGAAAGCAGAATCAGGGGCTTGATCAGCGATATTTGTTGACTGTCAGGGCCTCTTCGCGAGCAAGCCCGCTCCCACACTGGACCGGTGTCGCATACAAATTCTGCGATCGACTCGGCCCAATGTGGGAGCGGGCTTGCTCGCGAAGGCAATTTATCAGACGCCAAAGAGCCTTAATGCAACCGCTTACGGCACATCAACTGCGCCATTTTCGCGGTATCCGGCCGTTCGACGATGCCTTTTTCGGTGACGATCACATCGATCAGGTCAGCCGGGGTTACATCGAATATCGGGTTGAACGCATCGATATTCGCCCCGAGCCGCTTGCCGCCGACTTCCAGCAATTCGCGACCATCGCGCTCTTCGATGGGAATTTCATCGCCACTGGCCAGGTTCATGTCGATGGTCGAACTCGGCGCCACGACCATGAAGCGTACGCCGTGGTGCATGGCGTTGACCGCCAGTTGGTAGGTGCCGATCTTGTTCGCCACATCACCATTGGCGGTGATGCGGTCGGCGCCAACGATCACCCAGGTCACACCCTTGGTTTTCATGATGTGCGCGGCGGCGGAATCAACATTGAGGGTCACGGGAATGCCCTCGCTGGCCAACTCCCATGCAGTCAATCGCGAACCTTGCAGCCATGGCCGGGTTTCATCGGCATAGACGCGCTCGACCATGCCTTCGATGAACGCCCCGCGAATCACCCCCAGCGCCGTGCCAAAGCCGCCGGTGGCCAATGCGCCGGTGTTGCAGTGCGTGAGGATCGCCTGGGCGTTGCCCTGATGCTTGCGGATCAGGTCCACGCCCAGCTGCGCCATGGTCAGGTTGGCTTCGCGATCGCTTTCATGAATGGCGATGGCTTCGGCCTCCAGCGCCGCCAGAGGGTCTGTGTCTTCCTTGAGGCGGTCCAGGCGGTCGCGCATGCGACTCAAGGCCCAGAATAGGTTAACCGCTGTTGGACGAGAATCGACCACTAACGCGTAATCCTCTTCCCATGCGGCCTGCCAGTCACCGCCCTCGGCAATGCGGGCGCGGGCTGACAGCACCATGGCATAAGCGGCACTGATACCAATGGCCGGCGCACCGCGCACCACCATTGAGCGAATGGCCTCAGCCACGCCCGCGGCACTGGTGTAGGCGATCCAGGTCTGCTCGAATGGCAAAATACGCTGATCCAACAGATACAGGGCGCCATCACGCCAATCGATGGCTTTCACCTTCTCCGCAGCCAACAGTCGATCGCGCATCCACTTACCCCGCACTCATGAACAAAAGCCGTCGATTATAGCGATCCCCCTACGAAGACGCTCGGGTATACTTCGCCATCCTTTACAAAAGCACTGGAACCGACTTTCGATGCCGACCCCCACCGCTGCGCTCGACCTGTTGTTGCTGCCGACCTGGCTGGTACCTGTCGAACCGGCTGGCGTGGTCCTCAAAGAGCATGCCCTGGGCATCCGCGACGGTCGTATCGTGTTTATCGGCCCGCGCGCAGCCGCCTTGAAGTTTAACGCAACTGAAATCCGCGAATTGCCGGACATGTTGCTCGCCCCGGGCCTGATCAATGCTCACGGGCATGCGGCAATGACACTGTTCCGCGGCCTGGCCGACGACCTGCCATTGATGACCTGGCTGGAAAACCACATCTGGCCCGCTGAAGCCAAATGGGTAGACGAGGCGTTCGTACGCGACGGCACCGACCTGGCCATCGCCGAGCAGATCAAAAGCGGCATCAGCTGTTTCTCCGACATGTATTTCTTCCCCAAAGTCGCCAGCGAACGCGTTCATAACAGCGGCATTCGCGCCCAGATCGCCATTCCGATCCTCGATTTTCCGATTCCAGGCGCCGCCACGGCGGATGAAGCCATTCGTCAGGGCGTCGAATTATTTGGCGATCTCAAGCATCACGAGCGGATCAAAATCACTTTTGGGCCTCATGCACCCTACACCGTGGGCGACGAAACCCTGGAAAAAATCCGGGTGATCGCCGAAGAGCTGGACGCCTCGATTCACATGCACGTCCATGAAACCGCTTTCGAAGTGCAGCAGTCGGTCGCGCAAAGCGGCGAACGCCCGTTGGCCCGCCTCGGTCGACTGGGTCTGCTCGGGCCGCGCCTGCAGGCCGTTCACATGACCCAGATCAGCGATGAAGACCTGTTGCTGCTGGTAGAAAGTAACACCCATGTGATTCATTGCCCTGAATCGAACCTGAAACTGGCCAGCGGTTTCTGCCCGGTCGAGCGTTTGTGGCGGGCCGGGGTCAATGTGGCGGTCGGCACCGATGGTGCGGCCAGCAATAATGACCTCGACCTGCTCGGCGAAACCCGCACCGCTGCGTTGCTGGCCAAGGCCGTCGCCGGTTCGGCCACGGCGCTGGACGCCCATCGCGCCCTGCGCATGGCCACGCTCAATGGTGCCCGCGCGCTGGGCATCGAAGCCGAGACGGGTTCGCTGGAAGTCGGCAAGGCGGCGGACATCGTCGCGTTCGACCTGTCGGGGCTGGCGCAGCAACCGGTCTACGACCCGGTTTCGCAGCTTATTTATGCCACTGGCCGTGACTGCGTGAAACACCTTTGGGTCGCCGGCAAGCAACTGCTCGACGACCGCCGCTTGACCCGCCTGGATGAGGCGCAGCTATGTGCCACTGCCAAGGCCTGGGGTCAGCGCATCAGCGGCCACACTGAATCGTAAGCCTCCCGGACCGAAACCGGGGCAACAGGATTTTTCAAGTTTTAGAGGACTGACACCATGAGCAACGTCGACTACGCCGAAATCGCCAAATTCGAAGCCTTGGCCCATCGCTGGTGGGACCGCGAAAGCGAGTTCAAACCGCTGCACGACATCAACCCGCTGCGGGTCAACTGGATCGACGAACGGGTCCATCTGGCCGGCAAGAAAGTCCTCGACGTCGGTTGCGGCGGCGGCATTCTCAGCGAAGCCATGGCTCAACGCGGCGCGACCGTGATGGGCATCGACATGGGCGAAGCGCCGCTGGCCGTCGCTCAGCTGCATCAGCTGGAATCGGGCGTGAGCGTCGAGTACCGGCAGATCACTGCCGAAGCGCTGGCTGAAGAAATGCCCGAGCAATTCGACGTGGTCACCTGCCTGGAAATGCTCGAACACGTGCCGGACCCATCGTCGGTGATCCGCGCCTGTTTCAAGATGGTCAAACCGGGTGGCCAGGTGTTCTTCTCCACCATCAACCGCAACCCGAAGGCCTATCTGTTCGCCATCGTCGGCGCCGAATACATCATGAAGCTGCTGCCGCGCGGCACCCACGACTTCAAGAAATTCATCCGCCCTTCCGAGCTTGGCGCCTGGAGCCGCATGGCCGGCCTGACCGTCAAGGACATCATCGGCCTGACCTACAATCCATTGACCAAGCATTACAAACTGGCGGCCGATGTGGACGTCAATTACATGATCCAGACCCTGCGCGAGGAGTAAGCCGATGCGTATCAGAGCAGTTCTTTTCGACATGGACGGCACCCTGCTCGACACTGCGCCGGATTTCATCGCCATCTGCCAGGCGATGCGCGCTGATCGTGGTTTGCCGCCAATCAACACTCAACACATCCGCGATGAAATTTCCGGCGGCGCCAAAGCGATGGTCGCCGCGAACTTTTCCATGGACCCGGAATCGCCGGGGCTCGAGGAACTGCGCCAGGAATTTCTCGACCGCTACCTCAAAGGTTGCGCGGTTCACAGCCATCTGTTCGACGGCATGGCCCAGGTGCTGGAAAAAATCGAAAAGGCCAACCTGATCTGGGGCGTTGTCACCAACAAACCGGTGCGTTTCGCTGAGCCAATCATGCAGCAGCTGGGCCTGGCCGAACGTTCGAAGGTGCTGATTTGCCCCGATCATGTGAAGAACAGCAAACCGGATCCGGAACCGTTGATCCTGGCGTGCAAGATGCTCGACCTGGACCCTGCCAGTGTGCTGTTTGTCGGCGATGACCTGCGGGACATCGAGTCCGGCCGCGATGCCGGCACCAAAACCTGCGCGGTGACCTACGGCTATATTCACCCGGACGATAACCCCAGGCACTGGGGCGCGGACGTGCTGATCGATCATCCGCTGGCGTTGCTCGAGGTGTTGGATAACGCTTTGTGCAGTTGCTGATGCAAATCAAAAGATCGCAGCCTGCGGCAGCTCCTACAGGAGACCGCGATCGGCGTAGGAGCTGCCGAAGGCTGCGATCTTTTTCGGTCCTGTTAACGGATTATGTTGAGGTTTTTTATGTTTGATTATTCCGCCCGCCCTGACTTGCTCAAGGACCGGGTCATTCTGGTCACCGGCGCTGGCCGTGGCATCGGTGCTGCCGCTGCAAAAACCTACGCAGCCCACGGCGCCACTGTGCTGCTGCTGGGCAAGACCGAGGCCAACCTGACTCAGGTCTATGACGAAATCGAAGCAGCCGGGCACCCACAACCGGCCGTAATTCCATTCAATCTGGAAACCGCACTGCCTCATCAATACGATGAGCTGGCAGCCATGATCGAGACCGAGTTCGGCCACCTCGACGGCTTGCTGCACAACGCATCGATCATCGGTCCACGCACCCCGATCGAGCAGTTGTCCGGCGAGAATTTCATGCGCGTCATGCACGTCAACGTCAACGCCACGTTCATGCTCACCAGCACTCTGCTGCCACTGCTCAAGCTGTCTCAGGACGCCTCGGTGGTATTCACCTCCAGCAGTGTCGGTCGCAAGGGTCGGGCATATTGGGGCGCTTACGGCGTTTCCAAGTTCGCCACCGAAGGCCTGATGCAAACCCTGGCCGATGAAGTAGACACCGTGGCACCGGTGCGCTCCAACAGCATCAACCCCGGCGCCACCCGCACCAGCATGCGCGCTCAAGCCTACCCCGGTGAAAACCCGCTGAACAATCCGACACCCGAGGAGATCATGCCGGTCTATCTTTACCTCATGGGCCCGGACAGCACCGGCATCAATGGCCAGGCATTCAACGCTCAGTAGTGCCCGTGCGTCGCTTTTCTGCCGCGACGGCTTCCCGACGCGGCATTCAAACCCGATGGTAACTCCCCCTGCTTCAAGTCAAATAAATGTCACCGCGCTGCGCAGCTCTCCGCGCACAACCTTCCAGCATTTTGATTTTTAAAGCTTTTTATTCAACTGAACCGAATGGCATGACTTTCGCTCTAATTTTGCTCAGACACGCCGTGTGAAAGCAGACGAGGCGGAGCTTCAGCCGAGAGGTTACTAATCTTCGGCAAAGCGGACTAAACTCGAGCCAAATGTCCTACGGGACTGATGGACCAGTATGACGCGCAGCCCAAAGCCGCTCTCACCCAGCCTGTAAGACAGCCTTACTGCTTAGGGGCTCACGCCATATGAAATCACCTTCCCAGACCAACGCAATTGACTTCGACAGTGCCAAATTGCAACGCCTGGGCTTTGGTCAGCAGCCTCCCCTCCTGGAGCGGCCCGACAGTCTCGCGCAACTGCGCCAGACGCTGGGCCTGCAACTGCAAACCAGTCTTGAGCCGCAACGCATTCTCGGACTTTTCTTCCGTGAGATTCAGCGCCTGGTGCCGCTGGATGCCTTGAGTTACGAACATCAGCCCAGCGACTTGCGCCTGCAATTAGGCACACGAGGCCATCATTCAATCAGCTACAGCCTCAGCCATGAAGGCGAGCCATTAGGTGAGCTGGTGTTCCGCCGCAATCAGCGTTTCAGCGAACAGGAACAGGGCAATCTGGAGTCACTGTTGTCGACCCTGCTCTTCCCCATGCGAAACGCCCTGCTTTACCGCGCGGCAACCCAAAGTGCATTGCGTGATCCGCTGACCGATACGGGCAACCGCATCGCCATGGATCAGACGCTGGAACGGGAAATCGAGATGTCGCGGCGACACTCGCAGCCCTTGTCGTTGCTGATGCTGGACATCGATCATTTCAAACAGATCAACGACACCTACGGGCACAGTGCCGGTGATGAAGTGCTGAAAGCTGTGGCGGCCTCGATCAAAAACCAGTTGCGCAACGTCGACATGGTGTTCCGGTTTGGTGGCGAAGAATTTCTGATCCTGCTTTCCAATACCAGTCGGGAAGCAGCCGCCATGGTCGGTGAACGACTGCGGTTTGCGGCGCAGGCTCAGGACTATGTGGCCGAGGGCAAGATGATCGAACTGACGGTCAGCATCGGTTGCTCGACGCTGCTTCCCGGCGAGTCTGCCGAGAGTTTGTTGCGACGGGCCGACAGTGCGCTGTATGTGGCCAAGCGTGAAGGGCGTAATCGTCTTGCGATGGCGGGGTAATGTAAAACTCAAGTGTTCTTGAAGAGATCGCAGCCTTCGGCAGCTCCTACGGACAGCGGCCTGTCATGACACCCCGCCGACTGTAGGAGCTGCCGTAGGCTGCGATTTTTTTAGCTTTCGGCCAGTTCCATCCGCTCACGGGCTACAGGCGCTTTCACTGCCAGTTCCAACTGCATGCAACGCTCCAGGAACAGATACATGTAGTCGTAACTTTTGCAGACAGCCTGGCGCAATTCCATTTGCAGCGCTTTGCTCGGGTTCATGCCCGCCAGGGTGCAGATGATTTCCAAGGCTTCCCATGGATGGGCATCGTCGTACTGGGCATGCATCTTCAACCACTTCATGGCTCGCTTGCGATCTTCCTCGGGGAACGAGGCCGCATAGACGCCATTGGAGCAGACCAGGGCCGACCACTCCCCCGTCGCCCCTTCGATGGCGTAATTGGTGGCGGCGATGGCCACGATCAGCGAATCCGACGAACTGGTGTGCCAGCACCAATGGCTCAAGGCGTGAAGCTCTGGTGCCACGTGTTGCGCTTGCAGATCTTCCAGGCCGATGCCGTGGGCACGGCTCCAGTGCACCCAGTAATCGGCATGGTTCAGTTCGACGCGAATGTTGCGCATCAGCCAGCGACGCGCCATGTCTTCGCCAGGGTGGCGCGCAAAACGGGTCTTGGTCAGGTTCTGTGCCATGTACAAAGCGAACTGTTCGACCACCGGCCAGCCACCAATGAGGTACTGGCGCATGGTTTTTGCACTGAGTCTGTTATCTCGCATGCGTTGATACAGTTCGTGTTCGACAACCCGGCGCTTGCTCTCACTGCAATCCTGGATCAGTTGCTGAGCCCAGGCGGGATAACTTGCAGCCTCCATGAGTGGTCCGGTTCTGTTGAATGTATCGATCACTGTCGCGCTCCTTTTGATTGTGATTTTAAGATCAACAAGAGATTTCAACGGAACGTGCCCGGCGCCTTGAACAACACAGGTCGGGGCCGGGCTGGACGACTTTGCAAACTATCCCAGGTAAACAGATGCGGGCGTTCAATCACATACCCTTGAGCGTAATCCACTCCGATCTCCAGCAATGCCTGCTCGATCTGAGGTGTTTCAACGAACTCTGCAATCGTGCGCTTACCCATGACATGACCGATGTGATTGATCACTTCGACCATGGCGCGGTTAATCGGGTCGTCCAGCATATCCTTTACGAAACTCCCGTCGATCTTCAAGAAGTCTACAGGTAAATGTTTCAAGTAAGCGAATGAGGACATACCGGCACAAAAGTCATCTAGCGAAAAATGACAACCTAAGCCTTTGAGTTCATTAATAAATTTGGTTGCGCTGGCCAAATTTGCAATCGCGCTGGTTTCTGTAATTTCAAAACAAATCATTTCAGGTGGAATTGAATATGCAACAAACTGTTCACGAAGAAAGTCCAGAAACGCCTCATCTCCGATAGTAATACCTGACAGATTTATCGCACACATGGCCAACGGCCCTTCGCGCTCTTGGGCGATACATTGGGCAATGACTTTAAAAACGTTCTCCACCACCCAACGATCAATCGACGTCATCAAACCGTAACGCTCGGCGGCCGGAATGAAACTGTCCGGCAGAATCATGCGTCCCGCTTCGTCATGCAGGCGCAGCAATATTTCGATATGCCCGCCGCCATGATCACCATGGCCAAGAGGCGCGATTTCCTGGGCGTACAGGCAGAAGCGGTCTTCTTCCAACGCCACGTGCAGTCGCTGCACCCAGGCCATTTCACCAAACCGCAAGGACAGCTCCGAGTCGTCGGCGTGATAGACCTGAACCCGGTTGCGCCCCTTTTCCTTGGCCATATAACAGGCCATGTCAGCGGCACGCAGCGAAGCTTCAAGGGTGGCCGGACTCTGGACCACATGCACCAGACCGATGCTCACTGTGGTCACGAACGGCCGGCCTTTCCAGACAAAATGCAGGTTCTGCACGGTCTGGCGCAGGCCTTCGGCGATTTTCTCGGCGGCTTGCGGCGCGCAGTTTTCCAACAGAACGCCAAACTCGTCGCCCCCTAGCCGGGCCAGGGTGTCGCCTTCGCGCAAACCTGATTGCAACAGCGCACAGATATGCCGCAACAACTCGTCGCCCGCCGCATGGCCGCAGGTATCGTTGACCAGTTTGAATTGATCCAGGTCGAGAAACATCAAGGCGTGACGTCCCGCCTGGCGCGTCAAGTTATGCAGGGCCTGCTCCAGCCGATATTCGAATTCGCGGCGGTTGGCCAATCCAGTCAGAGCATCATGAGTCGCCTGCCACGACAGATTGGCGATGTATTGCCGCTCCTGGGTCATGTCATGCAGCACCAGCACGGTGCCACTGACTTTGCCCATATTGCGGATCGGGGCGCCGACCAGAGTGACCGAAACCGTGCTGCCATCCAGACGCTGGATCAGTTTGGAATGCTCGCTGCCACCGCTGAGCTGACCGCTCAAAATGTGCTCGATCAAGGTAAAACCGTCAGTCTGGGCGTTTTCGTCCAGCAGATTGAACAACGCGGCCAACGGCAGTCCCGCCGCCTGTTCGGCCTTCCAGTGCGTCAAGGCCTCGGCGGCCGGATTCATATAGGCAATCGCGCCCGCGACGTCCGTGGTGATCACCCCGTCGCCAATCGATTGCAGCGTGATCTGCGCCCGGTCTTTCTCCAACTGCAAGGCATCGGCGAAGGCATGGCGCTGCTTGAGCAGTTTATGCGTACGCAACAGAGCCAACACAATCAAACCCAACGCAGTGGCCAGGTTCGTCACCAACAGCAGCCGCAAAATCACCCGCGAGCCTTCGCCCAGGGCATCGCTGAACGCTTTGGCGGCAGGCGTCACGCCATCGTTGATGGCAAGAATCTGTTCTTTCCAGCGTTTGACGTCGGCATCGGTGGCTTGGCTGTCGGCAATGCGCTGATGCATCTCCCGCGCGACGTCATCGAGTCGCACCAGGTACGCGTCACCGACCGTCCACAGCTCGATGGCTTTTTCCAGGTAACTGAAATTCCGGAAATTGAGGTACAGCCAAATCAGACTGGAGACGTCATCCGGATGGTTGCCGCCCTTGAGAATCGCGATTCGCGCGGCTTCGATGTCCGGGGGCTGATGATCCAGTGCCAGACGCAGTTCATGGCCACCTTGAGGCACGGCAATCGCGTTCTGGTATTTGAGAAAAATCGCTTCGTCGCGATTGTCGGCATAGAGATTGAGGTAATAGATGGCGTCTTTCTGGCCCTTGGACCACAGGCTTTCCCCGCCGACGTAACCGCGAACCGCCGAAAGAACGTAAAGACTGACGCCGCCCAACAATGCCTGAAATAACACGACGGCGATAAAAGGCCAGACAATGCCCAACAACCGAGGGGTTGCGAGAGTCCTTTTTGGCTTCATGAGGTCCCTTGTCTTAACACTGCTCGATCGTCGTCCGGACGAAAACGCTACCGCTAGACTAGGATGGGTTCTCACTCTAGGCAAGCGATGGAGGCTCATGCTCAACAGCAGCATAGCCCCAGCGCTTCAGGGCTGGCTCGTCTTAGTGCCAATCCTTGCCGGGAAAAACACCTCGAACGTTTTGTGCCATCTAATGCTGCTGCAAATGCCCATAAAGCTTGGCGTACAACCCGCCATCGGCAATCAATTGCTGATGGTCTCCATCCTCGGCAACTTGCCCACCATCGAATACCAGCACCCTGTCGGCCTGCTTCACGGCCGACAGCCGGTGCGCAATGATCAGCGTGGTGCGGTTGCTCAAGAACCGCGCCAGTGCCTGGTGCAGGTTGTATTCGGTGGCCGCATCCAGAGCGGATGTGGCCTCATCGAGGATGACTACCTTGGGTTCGGCCAACACCATCCGCGCAATCGCCAGCCGTTGACGCTGCCCGCCGGATAAACGCACGCCGGAACGCCCGACAATACTGTCCAGGCCATTAGGCAAATCACGCACTGTGTTGTGCAACTGAGCAATTTCCAATGCCTGCCAGCAGGCTTCGTCGCTGCGTTCGCGGCCCATGGTCAGGTTGGCGCGCACGGTGTCGTTGAACAGTGCCGGATGTTGCAAGACCACGGCGACATTTTCACGCACGGTTTCCAGGCCGATCTCTTCCTGAGTCGAACCACCGAAACGGATGGTCCCGGCCAGCGGCGTGTACAAGCCCAGCAGCAACTGCACCAGGGTGCTTTTACCACCGCCGCTGGCGCCGACAATCGCGACTTTTTCGCCGGGGGCAATCGACAGGTTCATTTGGTTCAAGACCAATTCGTCGCCGTAGCCGAAACTCAATCCCTGAACTTCGATGCCCACCGTGTCGCGCCCTTGAAACGGATCGACACTGCCGCTGTATTGCGGCTCATCGGCACGGGCCAACAACTCGTTGATTCGCGACAACGCACCGCCAGCGGCGTAAAAGGCGTATTGCAGGTTGAGCAGTTGTTCCACCGGACCGATCATGAACCACAGGTAGCTGAACACGGCCAGCATCTGGCCGATGGACAGGTCGGAAAACAGCACGGTGAGCATGGCCGCGGCGCGAAAAATATCGATGCCGAACTGGAACAGCAAACCGCTGGCACGGTTCGATGCATCGGTTTTCCATTGCGAGCTGACCGCGTAATCGCGCACTTCACGCGCTCGCTGGCCCAGCCGCCCGAGGAAAAAGCCCTGACGGTTACCGGCGCGCACTTCCTGGATGGCATCCAGGGTTTCGGTCAAGGCCTGGGTGAAGCGCGAGGTGCTGTCGTTCTCGAGTTTCTTCAGGTGTTTGACCCGCTTGCCCAACTGCACCGTGGCATAAATCACCAGCGGGTTGAACAGCAGGATCAGCAGCGCGAGTTTCCAGTGCATCCACATCAGGATCGAGGCGGTGCCCACCAACGTCAGCATGGCCACGAGGAAACGACTGAGGGTTTCGCCGACGAATTTGTCTACGGTGTCCAGGTCGGTGACCAGGTGCGTAGTCACCGTGCCGCTGCCCAGACTCTCGTATTCGCCCAGCGAGATGCATTTGAGCCGTTCGATCAACCGCACCCGGATCCGGTACACGATGTCTTTGGCCAGCGCCGCAAACAATTTCGCCTGCACCACGTTGAACAACAACGCGGCACAGCGCAATGCCAGGGTCACCAGCAGCATCAGGCCAATGTAACCCGCGGCTTTCTGCCAGACGTCGGGCAGCGCGTGGTTCATGATTTTCAGCGCAGTGTCACCATGGCCCAGCAACACTTCGTCAACCAGCAACGGCAACAGCAAAGGGATCGGCACGCTGCACAGCGTTGCCAATACCGCGACGCCGTTGGCGATCCACAGGGATTTTTTATGGTGAAGGGCCAGGCGACGGATTTCTGTCCAGCTCAGACGGTCGACACGTGCAGGGGCTGGAACGTCGTCGGGCAGGTCATGCACAGGCAGCGCGCTCCAGCCAGCGGCCGAGCAACGGTGACAACACATTCAACGGTTGATACCCATTGGTCAGCAACGCCAATTGACCATCACGCTCTGCCAGCAAGGTCGGGAAACCGGCAATGCCCAGGTCCTGGACCCAGGTGAAATCGGCCGCGGTGGCGGCGTGCTGATCGGCACGGTCGAAGGCGGCGGCGAATTCGATGCGCGGCAAACCGGCCTGTTCCGCCAGCTCCACCAACACGCTGGCATGAGTGACGTCGCGACCTTCGGCGTAGAACGCATGCTGGATCAACCCGAGCAGTTTCCACGCGCAATCCGGTGCCAGGCTGCGCGCCGTCACCAGCGCCCGACAGGCAGGCTCAGTGTCGTAGACAAACCCGTCGGGCAACGCGCCTTCAAACTTGAACGGTTGGCCGGTGGCCTCGTGGACCGCCTGCCAGTGCTCAAGGATATAGCGCCGGGTAGTCGGCTCCAGCGCCGAGCCGCTGCCGGTGCGCAAACCGCCGACGACCAGATGCACGTCCACCCCCGCCGCCTGCGCCTGCTCGACCAACGCCTTGGCCACTGGCGCAAAGCCCCAGCACCAGGAACACATCGGGTCCATCACATAGAGCAGGCGACGTACAGACATGGTTCAAGCCTCGGAAGGAGATTGCTTGTAGTTGTAACCAATCGGGTGCGGCAGGTTGCGCGCCTTGGCCAGTTCGATCTGCTTTTGCCGATCGATGGCGCTGCGACGGGTTTTCTCACTCAGCTTATCCCAGCAATGCGGGCAACTGATGCCGGCCACATAGTGCTCGGACGCGCGGTCTTCGACGCTGACAGGCGTACGACAGGCATGACATTGATCGTAGTCGCCTTCGCTGAGGTCGTGACGAACGGTCACGCGGTTATCGAACACGAAGCAGTCGCCCTGCCATTTGGTTTCTTCCTGCGGCACCTCTTCGAGGTACTTCAGGATGCCGCCCTTGAGGTGATAGACCTCGTCGAAACCCTGGCTGAGCATGTAGCTAGAAGCCTTTTCGCAGCGAATGCCGCCGGTGCAGAACATCGCGACTTTCTTGTGCACGGCCGGGTCGAAATTGGCTTTGATGTAGTCGGGGAATTCGCGAAAACTGGTGGTCTTCGGATCGATGGCGCCTTCGAAGGTGCCAATCGAGACTTCGTAATCGTTGCGTGTGTCGATCAGCAGCACTTCGGGATCGCTGATCAGCGCGTTCCAGTTCTGCGGATCCACATAGGTGCCGACTTTTTTGTTCGGGTCTACGCCTTCGACACCGAGGGTGACGATTTCTTTCTTGAGTTTGACTTTGGTGCGGTAGAACGGCTGCTCATCGCAGTACGATTCTTTGTGGTCGATGTCGTCCATGCGCGGGTCGTTCTTGAGCCAGGCCATCAGCCCGTCAATGCCTTCGCGGCTGCCGGACACGGTGCCGTTGATGCCTTCTTCGGCAATCAGCAGGGTGCCTTTGATGCCGTTGTCGACCATCGCTTGCAGCAGCGGCTCGCGCAGGGCGACGTAATCTTCCAGGGTGACGAACTTATACAGTGCCGCCACGACAATCTGTTGTGTCATGGGTGATTCTCCAGGTGGCTACCCTCGTAAGGGGTGAACCGGATGCGAAAAAAAACGCGCCGGGTGAGCGGCGCGTTGCGGATTCTAGCAAAAAAGATCGCAGCCTGCGGCAGCTCCTACATGGGAATGCATTCTCCTGTAGGAGCTGCCGAAGGCTGCGATCTTTTGATCTTAATGCTTGCTACCGCCAGCACAGGTCGGCGAGGCCGGGGCCGCGTCGATTTGTGCCCATTCCTGTGGCGTGTAGGTATGCAGCGCCAACGCATGGAACTCGCCCATCAGTTCGCCCAACGCGCCGTACACCTTCTGGTGACGCTTGACGCGATTGAGGCCTTCAAACTGCTGACTGACCACCACGGCCTTGAAGTGGGTCTGCAACCCACGGCTGTGCATGTGGCTTTCATCCAGCACTTGCAGGTGCTCGGGCTGTAACAGCGCGAGCGTCGATTCGATGCGTTGTTGCATGGTCATCCCGAACTCCGCTTAAGGCTTTTTCTTGGCAGGAGCGGCGCCTTTAGGCTCCAGCTCGGCCGTCATGTCAGCCAGCAGTTTGTTGACCACAGGCACCGCGCTTTCCAGCTTGGCCTGGGTCATCTGGGCCGATTGCTGAGTCAGCTGCGGCATTTTTTCCAGGACTTTCTTGCCCAGTGGCGACTTGTAGAACGCGACCAGGTCTTTCAGCTCGGATTCGCTGAAGTTGGTGGTGTAGAGCTTGACCATGTCTGGCTTCAGCTTGTTCCAGCCAATGGCTTGATCCAGAGCGGCGTTGGCCTTGGCCTGGTAAGTTTCCAGCAGGGCTTTTTTCGATTCAGGGGCTTTGGTCTGTTCAAAGCGCTGAGCGAACATTTGCTGCACTTGCATGTACACCGGAGTGCCCAATTTGTCAGCGTGCGCCAGGGTCAGGAAAGCTTCGGCACTGGCGTTGTGGCTGGCGGTATCGGCAAAAACCTGGCCGCTGGCGCAAACCAGTGCAACCGCGGTACAGATGGCACGAAGACGAGTCATCGAGTTTCCTTTTCTAGCAGGCGAGGCAAAACCTCAAGGGCGACCATTCTGCACCTAAAAAAGTGTGTCACTCAACCCCAAGCCTTGTCGCACCTGATTTAGAGGGGCTGAACGGTCAAATTCCAGACTGATGGAACCACAGCCGGCGATCACGGCCTAAACTGCGCTATCAGACCGACAGGAGTGTGCATGATGAGCCGTATCGAAACCGACAGCCTGGGCCAGGTGGAAGTCCCGGATGACGCTTACTGGGGCGCTCAGACGCAACGCTCGCTGATCAACTTCGCCATCGGCAACGAGCGCATGCCGCTGGCCGTTCTGCACGCCCTGGCCCTGATCAAGAAAGCTGCGGCGCGCGTCAACGATCGCAATGGCGACCTGCCCGCCGACATCGCCCGGCTGATCGAACAGGCCGCCGACGAAGTGCTCGACGGCGACCACGACGAACAGTTCCCGCTGGTGGTCTGGCAGACCGGCAGCGGTACCCAGAGCAACATGAACGTCAACGAAGTGATCGCCGGTCGCGCCAACGAACTGGCCGGTAACCCGCGCGGCGGCAAGACGCCGGTGCATCCCAACGATCACGTCAACCGTTCCCAGAGTTCCAACGATTGCTTCCCCACGGCCATGCACATCGCGACGGCTCAGGCGGTGCAGCAGCATTTGCTGCCGGCGATCAGCGAATTGTCGGGCGGGTTGGCGGAGTTATCCGCGCGGCACATGAAACTGGTCAAGACCGGTCGTACCCATATGATGGACGCCACGCCGATCACCTTCGGCCAGGAACTCTCGGCGTTCATCGCGCAACTGGATTACGCCGAGCGGGCGATCCGCAGCGCCCTGCCGGCAGTCTGTGAGCTGGCGCAGGGCGGCACTGCGGTCGGCACCGGATTGAACTCGCCCCACGGTTTTGGCGAAGCGATCGCTGCTGAACTGGCCGCCCTCTGCGGGCTGCCGTTCGTTACGGCCCCCAATAAATTTGCCGCCCTGGCCGGCCACGAGCCGCTGGTCACACTCTCCGGCGCCCTGAAAACCCTTGCCGTCACCCTGATGAAAATCGCCAACGACCTGCGCCTGCTGGGCTCCGGACCGCGAGCGGGATTTGCCGAAGTGAAACTGCCGGCCAATGAGCCGGGCAGCTCGATCATGCCCGGCAAGGTCAACCCGACTCAGTGCGAAGCCCTGTCGATGCTGGCCTGTCAGGTCTTGGGCAACGACGTTGCCATCGGGTTTGCGGCGAGTCAGGGCCACCTGCAATTGAACGTGTTCAAACCGGTGATCATCCATAACCTGCTGCAATCGATCCGCTTGTTAGGCGATGGCTGCAGTAACTTCCAGCAGCATTGCATCGCCGGGCTGGAACCGGATGCCGAGAAAATGGCCGAGCACCTGGAACAAGGCTTGATGCTGGTAACAGCGCTGAACCCGCACATCGGCTACGACAAGTCGGCGGAGATTGCCAAAAAGGCTTACAGCGAGGGGCTGACCCTGCGTGAGGCGGCGTTGCAGCTGGGCTACCTGACCAATGAAGAGTTCGATGCGTGGGTGAGGCCGGAGGATATGCTGGAGGCTGGTAGCAAGGGTTGAGATGACGTGAAACAAAAAGATCGCAGCCTTCGGCAGCTCCTACATAAGATTGGCGAACACCTGTAGGAGCTGCCGAAGGCTGCGATCTTTTGATCTTCAGGCCATCCGCACCCGCCGTGCCCTGAGCCCCGCCATCAACGATGGCCCCAACGCCACCAACGCCGACCCCAACACCACCAGCACCGCCCCGCCATAACCCAGGCCGTTGATCTGTTCGACCTGCACATACTCTGGCCATAACCACGCGGCCACAGCCACGGCGGCAAAGGTCACCAGCGGCGTGATCGCCAGCGTCGCGCTGACCCGCGAAGCTTCCCAATGGGCCAGGGCTTCGGCGAAGGCGCCATAAGCGACCAGCGTATTCAAACAGCACGCCAGCAGCAGCCAGCCTTGCAGCGGACTCAATTGCAGCGCTTCCAGTGGATGCACCCACGGCGTCAGCAACAGCGCGCAGAACAGGTAAATCACCATCATCACCTGCAACGAATTCCACACCGTGAGCAACTGCTTCTGGCCCAAGGCATAGAAGGTCCAGACCGTGGACGCTAACAGCACCATCAGCACGCCGGCGGTGTAATCGGTCAGGGAGGTGAGCAGTTCACTCAAACGCTGATTGAAGAACAATGCAAAGCCAATCAGCAGCACCAACAGGCCAATCCCCTGCCCCACGCTGAACCGTTCCTTGAACACGAACAGACTGGCAATCAGCAACATGATCGGGCCCATCTGCACCACCAGTTGCGCGGTGCCGGGGCTGAGCAGGTTCAGGCCCATCAGGTACAACACGTAGTTGCCGACCAGTCCGAGTACCGCCATCAACACCAGCCAGCCACCGCGCGGGCCGAGGACTTTGCGACTCGGCAGGCGTTTGGTCGCCGCCAGATAGATGAACAGACAACCGCCGGACACCAGCAGCCGAAACCAGGTCACGGTCACCGGGTCCATCACCAGCAGCACTTGCTTGAGCTTGATCGGCAGGATTCCCCACAGCAGCGCGGTCAGCAAGGCCAGGCACAGACCATAAACCCAGCGACCCGATGAAATATGCATGCTGACCCCGAAGCCGATTGGCGAAAACGGTCATTCTAGGCTCAGACGGAAGCGCGACACAGGGACAGTTGGCGAGGGGCCGCGAATGAAACTGTGCAGGTCGCATCCTGAAGTTGACGATATGCCGTCGATCAGGTGGCCAGGCGTGGCCAATGGTTCATGCATAAGCTCATTGAAACCGTCACCCGCAGGAGATCGCCCATGTACGGCATGCGCGCCCAAGACAACGCCCCCGCCACCCACTTTCGTTGTGACCGCTTGTGTCGTGTGAATGGAGAGCTGTATTTCACCACGCGGGAACGCACGCTGGAGGGGCCGTTTGAAAACCGGGAAGCAGCGGCGCGTGAGATTCAGGCGTATATCGAGCGGATGCAGTTTTTGTGCATGAGCCGGTAAACCGCGGCGTCTGCATTCGCGAGCAAGCCCGCTCCCACATTTGACCGTATCCAACGTTGGAATTCGGTCAAATGTGGGAGCGGGCTTGCTCGCGAATGCAGTTGATCAGGCAACAAATCTTGCAGATTTAACGCACCACCTCAAACAACCCGGTCGCCCCCATCCCGCCCCCCACGCACATGGTAACGATGCCGTAGCGCAGGTTACGCCGCTGCAACTCACGCACGATGTGCCCGACCTGACGCGAGCCGGTCATGCCGAATGGATGGCCGATGGCAATCGAACCGCCGTTGACGTTGTATTTATCGTTGTCGATTTCCAGCCGATTGCGGCTGTACAGGCATTGCGAGGCGAAGGCTTCGTTGAGTTCCCACAGATCAATGTCGGCAACTTGCAATCCCTTGGCCTTGAGTAACTTCGGCACCGAAAACACCGGGCCGATGCCCATCTCGTCCGGCTGACACCCGGCCACGGCAAAACCGCGAAAGAAGGCTTTAGGATTGAGCCCCAGCGCCAGGGCTTTTTCCAGGCTCATCACCAGGGTCATCGAAGCGCCGTCGGACAGCTGCGATGAGTTGCCAGCGGTCACCGAGCCGTCCTCGGCAAACACCGGCTTCAACCCGGCCAGGCTTTGCAGCGTGGTGTCCGGGCGGTTGCAGTCGTCGTGATCGACGACGCCCTCGAGAATCTGCACCTGGCCGGTGGCCTTGTCTTCAACGCGATACTTTACCGCCATCGGCACGATTTCATCGTTGAACAACCCGGCGGCCTGCGCCAGGGCAGTACGTTGCTGACTTTGCAGGGCGTACACATCCTGCTCCTGGCGACTGACAGCGTAACGACGCGCGACGATTTCGGCGGTCTGGCCCATGGGGAAATAGATGCCCGGCACCTGCTCTTTCAACAGCGGGTTGATCAGGTTGTCGGTGTTGACGCTTTTCATGGTCAGGCTGATCGACTCGACGCCACCGGCGACGATGATGTCGCTGCAGCCCGAAGCGATTTGATTGGCGGCTATGGCAATGGCCTGCAAGCCCGATGAACAGAAACGGTTAAGGGTCATGCCACCGGTGCCAACGCCCAGATGCGACAGCACCGCGACGTTACGGCCGATATTGAAGCCCTGGGCGCCTTCGTTGGAGCCGGCGCCGACGATGCAATCCTCGACGCTGGCCGGGTCGACGTCATTGCGCGTGAGCAGCGCATTGACACAGTGGGCCGCCATGTCGTCCGGGCGGGTCATGTTGAACTTGCCGCGAAAGGATTTGGCCAGGCCGGTCCGTACGCTGTCGACGATCACCACTTCACGCATGGCATACACCTCATTGTTGTTGTCAGTCAGGAGTTGGACCGAGCATAAGTCCACCCTATGACTGACCGCGACAATCATTCACCTCGCGTATGCGTAGCCATCGGTTCAGCGCTTGCGTTTTCGCTGTTTCTTCTCACGTTTGTCGGACTTTTCGAACGCCGCTTCCAGCGCCTGGTTAAGGGTGCGCAGGACCTTGACCCGCGCCCAGCGTTTGTCGTTGGCTTCCACCAGGGTCCACGGTGATATCTCGGTGCTGGTGCGATCGACCATGTCGCCGACGGCGGTGCGGTAATCGTCCCACTTGTCGCGATTGCGCCAGTCGTCTTCGGTGATCTTGAAACGCTTGAAGGGGATTTCTTCACGCTCCTGGAAGCGCTCCAGTTGGGTCTGTTTGTCGATGGCCAGCCAGAACTTGACCACGATCACCCCGGCGTCGGCGATCTGCTCTTCGAAGTCGTTGATCTCACCGTAGGCGCGCAACCAATCCGCCTTGCTGCAATAGCCTTCGATGCGCTCCACCAGCACCCGGCCATACCAGGAACGATCGAATACGGTGAATTTGCCCCGCGCCGGAAGATGCCGCCAGAACCGCCAGAGATACGGCTGGGCCCGTTCTTCCTCGGTAGGCGCGGCGATCGGCACAATGTCGTACTGGCGCGGGTCGAGTGCCGCGGCCACCCGACGGATCGCCCCGCCCTTGCCTGCTGCGTCGTTGCCTTCGAACACCGCAATCAACGCGTGGCGGCGTATGCGTTTGTCGCGCATCAGCCCGGAAAACCGTGCCTGTTCGGTAATCAGCTGTTCTTCGTAATCGTCCTTGTCCAGGCTGAGCGTCATGTTCAGGCAGTCGATCAAATTCACCTGATCGACGCTGGGGAACAAGGGCGCGACGCTGACCTTGTCCGGATGAATCCTGGGTCTTTTCAGTGCACTTTGCAGGCCATTGAGCAGAATCTTGCCGACCGTCAGGCTTCTATAGTTCGCGTCCACGCCTGCAATCACATGCCACGGCGCATAGTCGCGGCTGGTGCGGCGCAACACCCGCTCGCCGTACTTGACGAATTTGTCGTAAGTCTGCGATTGCTGCCAGTCCAGCGGGCTGATGCGCCAACTGTGCAGCGGGTCATCGGCCAGCGCCTTGAGCCGTGCTTTCATTTGTTTCTTGGAGAGGTGAAACCAGAACTTGAAGATCAGCGCGCCTTCATCGCATAGCATTTTTTCCAGCCGTTCGGCCCCATTGATGCTTTGATCGAGTCGCGGATCCTTGAACAAACCATGAACCCGTCCTTGCAGCATCTGGCTGTACCAGTTGCCGAAGAAAATCCCCATGCGCCCCTTGGCCGGAAGCATCCGCCAGTAGCGCCAGGCCGGTGGTCGCGCCAGTTCTTCGTCGGTTTGCTGGTCGAAGGTGCGGACCTCAATCAGACGCGGGTCCATCCACTCATTAAGCAGCTTGACCGTCTCGCCCTTGCCGGCCCCTTCGATGCCGTTGATCAAGATGATCACGGGAAAGCGCCGTTGCTGCCGAAGTTCGAACTGCGCTTCGAGCAAGGCCCCACGCAGGGCCGGCACTTCAGCGTCATAGGTTTCTTTGTCGATGGCATGACCGATTTCGGCAGATTCGAACATGGAGCAGCTCCTTCCAGGATTGAGCAAGACTAGCGGAAGATGGAGGTGTGCGGTGATGTAAAAAAGATCAAAAGATCGCAGCCTTCGACAGCTCCTGCATGGGACCGATGTACACCTGTAGGAGCTGCCGAAGGCTGCGATCTTTTGTGGCAGCACACCCATTTGAGCAGGCGGGCTAGAATAGCCACCTTGCCGTTGCCGAGCCTGCCATGAAACCTGTACTGCCCCACGCCCAGCTCGACTGGGACGACCAAGGTCGTCCGCGTTCGCGGGTGTTCGATGATGTGTATTTTTCCGACCAGTCGGGCCTTGAAGAAACCCGCTACGTGTTTCTCCAGCAAAACGATTTGCACGAGCGTTTCGCCGCCTTGCCGGCAAGCGGTCGATTGGTGATTGGCGAAACCGGGTTCGGTACCGGACTGAATTTTCTCTGTGCCTGGCAGTTGTTCGAACAGCACGCGGCGGCCGGTGCGCGACTGCATTTTGTCAGCGTCGAAAAGTACCCGCTGAGCGCGCCCGATCTGCAACGGGCCCTGGCGTTATGGCCAGAACTCAAGCCGTTTGCCGATCAATTGCTGGCGCAATACGTCGCGATCCATCAAGGCTTTCAGCGCCTGGTGCTGGACAACGGCCGCGTCACCCTGACCTTGCTGATTGGCGATGCACTGGAGCAGTTGCCCCAACTGGATGCGCAAATCGACGCCTGGTTTCTCGACGGTTTCGCCCCGGCGAAAAACCCCGACATGTGGACCGCCGAATTGTTTACCGAACTGGCGCGCCTGGCGGCACCCGGTTCGACCATCAGCACCTTCACCAGCACCGGTTGGGTGCGCCGCCTGCTGAATGCGGCGGGTTTCAAGATGAAGCGCACGCCAGGCATCGGCCATAAATGGGAAATTCTGCGGGGCACGTTCCTCGGTTGGCCTGAAGATGCCGCTAAACCGACCTCGGCAAAACCCTGGTTCGCTCGCCCACAGCCGCTGACCGGCGAACGCCGCGCCCTGGTGATCGGTGCCGGGCTGGCCGGTTGCGCCAGTGCCGCCAGCCTGGCCGCGCGGGGTTGGCGCGTGAGCCTGCTGGACCGCCACGAAGCACTGGCGCAGGAAGCCTCGGGCAATCCTCAGGGCGTGCTGTACCTCAAGCTTTCGGCCCATGGCACAGCGTTGTCGCAGTTGATCGTCAGCGGTTTTGGGTACACCCGCCGTCTGCTGGAGCAATTGCAGCGTGGCGTCGACTGGGACGATTGCGGGGTGTTGCAACTGGCCTTCAATGCCAAGGAAGCCGAGCGTCAGGCGCAATTGGCCACGGCCTTTTCACCGAGCCTGGTGCACCTGCTCGATCAACCTCAGGCCCAGGCCCGGGCCGGCATCGAATTGGCCCACGGCGGCTTGTTTTACCCTGAAGGCGGCTGGGTTCATCCGCCCGCGCTGTGTCAGTGGCAGGCGTCTTCAACGAACATCCAGTGGCTGCCCCATCGCGACGTGCTGGAACTGCGCAAGGTTGATGATCAGTGGCAAGCCTGGGACGGCGATGCATTGCTGGCCAGCGCACCGGTGGTGATTCTGGCCGGCGCCGCCGAGATCAAGCGTTTTCCCCAAAGCGCCGACCTGCCCCTCAAACGCATTCGCGGCCAGATCACCCGACTGGCACAAACCCCTGAGAGCCAGAGCCTGGCCACCGTCGTCTGCGCCGAAGGCTATGTGGCGCCCGCACGCCTGGGCGAACACACACTCGGCGCCAGCTTCGATTTCAAAAGCGATGAGCTGACCCCGACTGTCGCCGAACACCTCGGCAATCTGGCGTTGCTCGAGGAAATCTCTACTGATCTGGTCACCCGTCTGCATGTTCCAGAGCTGGACCCGCAGCAGCTTGAAGGGCGCGCAGCATTCCGCTGTACCAGCCCCGACTACCTGCCGATCGTCGGACCGTTGGCCGACCAGGCTACCTTCGTCCAAGCCTATGCCGCGCTGAGCAAAGATGCCCGGCAAGTGCCCGATGTTCTCTGCCCATGGCTCGACGGGTTTTACGTCAACAGCGGTCACGGTTCTCGCGGTTTGATCACCGCGCCATTGTCTGGCGAATTGTTGGCGGCATGGCTTGAAAACGAGCCGCTGCCCTTGCCCAGAATCGTGGCTGAGGCCTGTCATCCCAACCGTTTTGCCTTGCGCCAATTGATCCGCGGAAAAGCCTGATCCATGGGCATATAACTTATCGGTCTAAAACTCGAGGGATTCACGTGGGTCAGTTTCCGGGTACCCGCCGTTTTTGGCGAGGTATCGATTGACCCTCCCCAACGGAAAAACCGGTAAGGACTTATGTGCGGATTAGCTGGAGAATTACGTTTCGACCATCAACCTGCGGACCTCGCAGCCATTGAACGAATCACCCATCACCTGGCCCCTCGCGGCCCTGATGCGTGGGGCTTCCACAGCCAGGGGCCGATTGCCCTGGGTCATCGGCGCCTGAAAATCATGGACCTGTCGGACGGCTCGGCCCAGCCGATGATCGACAACCAACTAGGCTTGTCCCTGGCCTTCAACGGCGCGATCTACAACTTCCCGGAACTGCGCACTGAGCTGGAAAACCTCGGTTACGCCTTCTATTCCGGTGGCGACACCGAAGTGCTGCTCAAGGGCTATCACGCCTGGGGCGAAGCTCTGTTACCCAAACTCAATGGCATGTTCGCCTTCGCCATTTGGGAGCGCGATGCCAAGCGTTTGTTCATTGCCCGTGACCGTCTCGGCGTGAAGCCGTTGTACCTGTCGCGCACCGGTCAACGCCTGCGCTTTGCCTCGACGCTGCCGGCCTTGCTCAAGGGCGGCGATATCAATCCGATCCTCGACCCGGTGGCGCTCAATCATTATCTGAACTTCCATGCAGTGGTTCCGGCCCCGCGCACCTTGCTGGCGGGCATCGAGAAACTGCCCCCGGCGAGCTGGATGCGCATCGACGCGGACGGCACCACCGAGCAGAAAACCTGGTGGACCCTGCCCTACGGCCCAAATGCCGACGAACTGAACCTGACCCTCGAAGACTGGCGCGACCGCGTGCTCGACAGCACCCGTGATGCGGTGGCGATTCGTCAACGGGCGGCGGTGGACGTTGGCGTGTTGCTTTCCGGCGGCGTCGATTCAAGTCTATTGGTGGGCCTGTTGCGCGAAGTCGGGGTCGAAAATCTGTCGACCTTTTCCATCGGTTTCCAGGATGCCGGCGGCGAGCGTGGTGACGAGTTCCAGTATTCGGACCTGATCGCCAAGCACTACGGCACCCAACATCACCAACTGCGCATCGACGAAAAAGAGATCATCGAGCAACTGCCCGCGGCGTTCCGCGCCATGAGCGAGCCGATGGTCAGCCATGACTGCATCGCGTTCTATCTGCTGTCTCGCGAAGTGGCCAAGCACTGCAAGGTGGTGCAAAGCGGCCAGGGCGCGGACGAGTTGTTCGCCGGGTATCACTGGTATCCGCAGGTGGACGGTGCGAGCGATCCGTACGCAGCGTATCGCGATGCGTTTTTCGACCGCAGCTACGCCGACTACGCCGCCACGGTGCAGCCCAAATGGCTGACGGCCAACGACGCGGCCGGCGACTTTGTGAAAGAGCATTTCGCCCAGCCCGGTGCCGATGCTGCCGTGGACAAAGCCCTGCGCCTGGACAGCACCGTGATGCTGGTGGATGACCCGGTCAAACGCGTCGACAACATGACCATGGCCTGGGGTCTGGAAGCGCGTACGCCGTTTCTCGACTATCGCCTGGTGGAATTGTCAGCGCGGGTGCCCGGCAAATTCAAACTGCCGGATGGCGGCAAGCAAGTCTTGAAAGAAGCGGCGCGGCTGGTCATTCCCAGTGAAGTGATCGACCGCAAAAAGGGTTACTTCCCGGTCCCCGGCCTCAAGCATTTGCAGGGCGACACGCTGAACTGGGTGCGTGAACTGCTGCTCGATCCGAGTCAGGATCGTGGCCTGTTCAACCCCGCCATGCTCGACCGCCTGCTGACCGATCCACAAGGTCAACTGACCCCGTTGCGCGGCTCCAGGCTGTGGCAATTGGCAGCCTTGAACCTGTGGCTCAGTGAACAAGGAATCTGATCGATGAAACCTCACGCCACGGCTTATAGCCAACGCTTGTTGCGCGGTCAGACGCCCTCTTACGAACGCTTGCAGGCGCGCCTGGCCGAAGACGGCAGTGAATTGGGCGCCGCGCCAATCGCGGTGCATTGCGGTTGGGGCCGGCTGCTGATCGGCCATACCTTTCCCGATGCGGCGAGCCTTGCCCAAGAGTTGCTCAATGAGCAGCCCGGTGAGCGGGACATCGCCTTGTACGTTGCCGCGCCCCAGCAAGTGCTGGGGCTGGAGCCGGCGCAACTGTTTCTTGACCCCTCAGACACCTTGCGCCTGTGGTTCAGCGATTACCGCCAGGCCACCCGGGTGTTTCGCGGCTTTCGCATCCGTCGGGCGCAAAGCGAGGCGGACTGGCAGGCTGTCAATCAGCTGTATCAGGCACGCGGCATGCTACCCATTGATGCGAACTTGCTGACGCCTCACCCCCAGGGCGGCCCGGTTTACTGGCTGGCCGAAGATGAGGACAGCGGCACCATTATCGGCAGCGTCATGGGCCTGAATCATCACAAGGCGTTCAACGATCCGGAAAACGGCAGCAGCCTGTGGTGCCTGGCGGTCGATCCGCACTGTTCGCGCCCAGGCGTCGGTGAAGTGCTGGTGCGGCACTTGATCGAACACTTTATGAGCCGTGGCCTGAGTTATCTGGATTTGTCGGTGCTGCACAACAACCGTCAGGCGAAAAGTCTTTACGCCAAGCTCGGTTTTCGCAATTTGTCGACCTTCGCCATCAAGCGCAAAAACGGCATCAACCAGCCGTTGTTTCTCGGCCCAGGCCCCGAAGCCGAGTTCAATCCGTATGCGCGGATCATCGTCGAAGAGGCTCATCGGCGCGGCATTGATGTGCAGGTGGATGACGCGCAAGCGGGTCTGTTTACCTTGATTCACGGCAGTCGTCGGGTGCGTTGCCGCGAATCCCTGAGCGATCTGACCAGTGCCATCAGCATGACCTTGTGTCAGGACAAAAGCCTGACCCACAAGATGCTGAAAAACGCCGGTCTTGAATTGCCCGCCCAACAACTGGCGGGGAGCGCGGACGACAACCTGGCGTTTCTCGACGAGCATCAACGGGTGGTGGTCAAACCGCTGGACGGTGAACAGGGCCAAGGGGTGGCGGTGGATTTACGGACCATCGAAGAGGTTCAGCACGCCATCGAAAACGCCCGCACCTTCGACAGTCGGGTACTGCTGGAAAGCTTCCATGAAGGCCTCGACTTGCGGATTCTGGTGATCGGTTTCGAAGTGGTCGCCGCTGCTATTCGCCGGCCGGCGGAAGTGGTGGGCGATGGTCAGCATTCCATCGGTGCGCTGATCGAAGCCCAGAGCCGTCGCCGTCAGGCAGCAACCAGCGGTGAAAGCAAAATTCCGCTGGACCATGAAACCCAGCGCACCTTACAGGCTGCAGGTTACGACTACAGCAGCATTCTGCCGGCCGGCGAGCATCTGTTCGTGCGGCGCACGGCGAATCTTCATACCGGCGGCATTCTCGAAGACGTCACGGCGATTCTGCATCCGACCTTGGTGGACGCGGCGGTGCGCGCGGCGCGGGCGCTGGATATCCCGATGGTCGGGCTCGACCTGATGGTGCCGGCCGCCGACCAGCCGCAGTATGTGTTTATCGAAGCCAATGAACGTGCCGGGCTGGCCAACCATGAACCGCAGCCGACGGCGGAGCGGTTTGTGGATTTGCTGTTTCCGCATAGTCAGCCGGTGATCTCTTAGTTATGGAGTGCCCGGACTGACGCCTTCGCGAGCAAGCCCGCTCCCACATTTGACCGCGTCCCCCTGTGGGAGCGGGCTTGCTCGCGAAGGCGGCCTCACAGGCGCTGAACATCTAACCAGACCTCCCCCTCATCGAAACCATCGATGCTCTCAACTCATCAGGAGTTTCCATGACCCGCAAAATTCCCGAACCGGATCTCGATTATCTGCAAAAAGTCCTGCTGGAAATGCTCGCCATTCCCAGCCCTACCGGCTTCACCGACACCATTGTGCGTTACGTTGCCGAGCGTCTCGAAGAACTGGGCATTCCCTTTGAGATGACCCGGCGCGGCACCATCCGCGCCACCCTCAAGGGCAAGCAGAACAGCCCGGACCGCGCGGTCTCCGCCCACCTGGACACCATTGGCGCGGCGGTTCGCGCGATCAAGGACAATGGTCGCCTGACCCTGGCGCCGGTCGGTTGCTGGTCCAGCCGTTTTGCCGAAGGCAGCCGCGTCAGTCTGTTCACCGACAACGGCGTAATTCGCGGCAGCGTGTTGCCGTTGATGGCTTCCGGGCACGCGTTCAACACCGCAGTGGATGAAATGCCGATCAGTTGGGATCACATCGAATTGCGTTTGGACGCCTACTGCGCCACCCGCGCCGATTGCGATTCGCTGGGGATCAGCATCGGCGATTTCGTCGCCTTCGACCCGTTGCCGGAGTTCACCGAAAGCGGCCACATCAGCGCCCGTCACCTCGACGACAAGGCCGGTGTCGCTGCACTGCTGGCAGCGCTGAAAGCCATTGTCGACAGCGGCGAGGAACTGATGATCGACTGCCATCCGCTGTTCACCATCACCGAAGAAACCGGCAGCGGTGCAGCGGCGGCCCTGCCTTGGGACGTCAGCGAATTCGTCGGCATCGACATCGCGCCGGTCGCGCCCGGCCAGCATTCCAGCGAACACGCGGTGAGTGTGGCGATGCAGGACTCCGGCGGGCCTTATGACTACCACCTGTCGCGCCACCTGCTGCGCCTGGCCAGCGACAACGAACTGCCGGCGCGCCGCGATCTGTTCCGCTATTACTTCAGCGATGCTCATTCTGCCGTTACGGCCGGCCACGACATTCGCACCGCCCTGCTCGCTTTCGGTTGCGATGCCACCCACGGTTATGAACGCACGCACATCGACAGCCTCGCCGCCCTCAGCCGCCTGCTCGGCGCCTACATCCTCAGCCCGCCGGTATTCGCCAGCGATGCACAACCGGCCAAGGGCTCCCTGGACCGGTTCAGTCATCAGATCGAACACGAGACGCAAATGGAAAGCGACACGCGGGTGCCGTCGGTGGATAGCTTGATTGGGCAGCGTTCAGACGGTTGAGTTTTACCTGTAGATGTTCGGTGGCTGAACGATCGTCTTCGCGAGCAAGCCCGCTCCCACAGGTGACCGAGTTCTTTCATAGGAATGCGATCGAATGTGGGAGCGGGCTTGCTCGCGAAGGCGGTGGATCAGGCATCAGATGAGCCCAGGCTAGCCGCAACCGCCCATTCGCCGTAGCATCGCGCCATTGTTTAGCCGAGGTGCCTTATGCTGATCCCCCACGACCAACTTGAAGTCGACACGCTGACCCGCCTGATCGAGGATTTCGTGACCCGCGACGGCACGGACAATGGCGATGACACACCGCTGGAAACCCGCGTGTTGCGTGTTCGTCAGGCATTGACCAAAGGCCAGGCGTTGATCGTCTTCGATCCGGAAAGCGAACAATGCCAGTTGATGCTCAAGCACGACGTGCCCAAGCATCTGTTCGACTGAGACCTTTAACGGGCTTTGGCTTTCGCCTGTTGGATCTGGATGCGCTCATAGACTTCGGCGCGATGTACGTTGACCTCCTGCGGCGCTTCAACACCAAAACGCACGCTGCTTCCATTGACGGCGAGAACCCGCACGGAAATGTTGTCACCAATGGAAATCAACTCGCCCACAACGCGACTGAGTACAAGCATGGCATTCATCCTTCAGGGTTACCGGCCCTTGAAGATGCCCGTCGCGTAGCAGGTCTTCAATGCAACGGCAGCAAAACAGTCTTGCCCTACAGCCCAAAAGCTTCGCCCTGACGGACGCGTCCGACAAACCGGTTGAATGAAGGACCGATCCTTCAGGATGCGGAAAAGCGTGGGCCAAACAGGATGACGCTCGCCCCCATTACACACAGCGCCACGCCAATCCAGTCCGAGCCCAGCGGACGAATCCGCTCGACCACCGCCAGCCAACCGATCGACGCAATGATGTAGATACCACCGTAGGCGGCATAGGCGCGGCCGGCGTAGCTCGCTTCGACCCGGGTCAGCAGCACCGCGAACAGGATCAGGCTGAGCAACGCCGGGATGATCCACCAAGCGCTTTTACCCTGGCGCAACCACATCCAAAAGGCAAAGCAGCCGGCGATTTCGAACAGCGCGGCGAGGAAAAACCACAGGTAATTGAGCATGCAGATATCTCGTGAGGATGACCGGTTGCGGCCACCCTAACGACGGTCTTGCGCACGGGCAAGTTCAGCTTGCGGATTGTTTGGCCTTGGCGCGCATTTTGTCGGCCATCACGGTCATTTCGTTGTAGAGCACTTGCGGGTCTTTCTGTTTGATCGCCCAGGCCATGCGGCCCTGTTCGTGAGGCAGTATGAGGAATTGGCCGGCGGCCACCTGCTGATAGATGTAATCGGCAATGTCGGCAGCGGTGATCGGCGAGCTTTCCAGCAACTTGCCGACCTGGGCTTTCATGGCCGGAGTCGGGCCGCGGAAAGAGTCCAGCAAGTTGGTCTGGAAGAACGACGGGCAGACCACATGCACGCTGACTTCGTCGTGGGCCAGTTCGATCAACAGACTTTCGGACAATGCAACCACACCCGCCTTGGCCACGTTGTAGTTGCTCATGGCCGGACCTTGCATCAGTGCGGCCATCGAGGCGATGTTGATGATCTTGCCTTTGCTTTTCTCCAGTAGCGGCAGGAAGGCCTTGCAGCCCTTGACCACACCCATCAGGTTGATCGCGATCTGCCAGTCCCAGTCTTCCAGCGACAATTCACTGAAGAACCCGCCCGAGGCCACGCCGGCGTTATTGACGATGACATCGATGCCGCCGAACTTCTCTTCACAGGCTTGGGCGAACGCCGTCAGTTGGCTGTAGTCGCGCACATCACAACGCTGAATGAAACCATCACCGCCGGCTTCGCGAACCCGCTTCAGGGTTTCTTGCAGGCCGGGTTCACTGACATCCGACAAGGCCAGCTGCCAGCCTTCACGCGCCCAGCGCAGCGCGATTTCGCGACCCAGGCCTGAGCCCGCGCCAGTGATCATCATGCGATTTTGCATAGCAAACAGCCTTGTTGTTCCGGGGAAGATGCACCGAGTGTAGCGAAGGATAATGCGCGACCCACGCTCCATCAGATTGCTGAATGGCCAGCAATGAACCACGACGCGGTCCGGTTGTTTCAACTTTGAGACGCAGTAAAAGAAATAAACGTACTTGCCAAATACATTAAAAAAACCTGGAATTTTTCTTCATATCCATGAGTCGGATTTTGTAAGCAGCTAGGATTAATACAAGTCCTGCTGATGGCTAAAACGCCAGGTCAAATCCACAACCAACAAGGAAATAGACATGGGCACAATTCTTATCATTATTCTTATCCTGTTGCTGTTAGGTGGTCTGCCGGTCTTCCCATACTCCAGAAGTTGGGGTTACGGCCCGTCCGGTATCATCGGCGTGGTGTTGGTGGTGCTGTTGATCCTGCTGCTGCTTGGCAAGATATAAAGGTTTTGCCGGCAAAAAAAAGAGGCCCTGCGAAGGGCCTCTTTTCTATTGCGCCATAACTTAGTCTGGCTTGCCGTCAACGACACCGGCGGTGTTATCGATCAGGCTTTTGGTGGCCGTCTGGATGAACGACTCGAGCTTTTGCTTGAGCGCTGCTTCGTCAGCCGATGCCGGGATCACTTCACCTTTGGGATTGGCGCCCAGTTCATATTGATACAACTTGGGCGGCATCTCTTTGGGCAGTACCAGCACGCGATCCCCAGTGAGTAATGCAACTGTCTGATCGCTGCCCGACGGCTTGATCACACCAAAACCCTTGTCGCCTTCCGGTAGGTTCAGCATATCGCGACCCCAGCATTGATGAACCACCTCTCCACCAATACGGCCCATGATGGTCGGCACGATGTCGATCTGGGTGCCGACGGTGTGGTCGACCTTGCCGAATTTTTCCTGGACGCCCGGCCCGATCAGCAGCATCGGCACGTTGAAGCGACCCAGGTCCATTTCAGTGATCTGCTGTTCATTGCCAAAACCGTGGTCGCCGACCACCACAAACAGGGTTTCCTTGAAATACGGCTCTTTGCGGGCCTGTTCGAAGAATTGACCCAACGCCCAGTCGGAGTAGCGCATGGCGGTCAAATGGTCGTTGAGGCTGCCGCGATCGGTCACAGGTTTCACCGGCAATGGCGTCGGCAAAGCGTATGGTGTGTGGTTGGACAGCGTTTGCAGCAAGGCATAGAACGGTTTCTTGTCCTTGCCATCGCGGGCCTTCAATTCTTCCAGGCCACGGTTGAACATGTCCTGGTCGGACACGCCCCAGGTCGGATCGGAAAACACCGGGTTGACGAAGTCATTACGCCCGATGAAGTTGGTCATGCCCTGGTTGCTGAAGAAGCCTGACTGGTTGTCCCAGGCGAAGTCGCCGTTGTAGACGTACACATCATCGTAGTCACGGGCGCTGAGCAACTGCGGCAGGCCGGACAGTTTGTGGCTGCCTTCAGGCGTCTGCATCAGGTATTCGAAACCCGGCAAGTTCGGGAAGCAGGCCATGGTGGCGAACATGCCCTGGTGGGTATGGGTGCCGTTGGAGAAGAAACGATCGAACAACAGGCCTTCTTTTGACAGTTTGTCGAAGTACGGCGTGATGTCACCCGGACGACCCAAGGCGCCCACCGAGTGACCGGCGAAGCTTTCCATCAGGATCACCACGACGTTCTTGATCGGCAGAGTCTTGTTGGTGTCGGGGCTGAAATTGCGACGCACCGCGGCGGTCTCGGGATCGACCAGCTTGTCGCTCGGGGTCAACAACGAATCACGCACGGTCTGCTGGGCCTGGGGCTGTGGCAGTGTGGCTTTCCAGACATTGTCGCGATGTTCGGACAGCCGGCTTTTGGCCGCCGCAACCAATGACAACGTGCCATTGAGGCCCAACTGATTGGCGAAGTTGGAGTCGGTGGTGTAAACGTCACCCCAACGCATGGGCGGCCCCTGACGCAGAGTGCCACGAGCAGCGACCACGCAGACCAACAGGCAGACCACGAACACCGCGCCACGCGTATACCACGGAGCGACCTGCCGCGTACTGATGCTGCCACCGCTGAACGGCCCGCGAGGACGCGTGGCGCGGTCGGCGCCCTTGAATGCAAGCGTCAGAATCAACGTGCCCACGGCCCAGGCCAGCAGGTAGCGAACCACCGGAAAACCGTACCAGAGCATGCTCATCACGGTTTTCGGGTCTTCTTTCACGTACTGGAAGACCAGACCGTTGAGGCGCTGGTGGAACTCGCGGTAAAAGTCCATCTCCATCAGGCCGAGGAACAGCGCGATGCTCGAGACAACGGTCAGCCACAACCGGAAAAACCCGCGGGCGGCCATCGCCCTGACGCTGAACAGTGCCAGCAGCAGCGGAATGCTGAGGTAAACCACCAGGCGCAAGTCGAAACGCAGGCCGTTGGCGAACGCTTCCAGAAAGGTCGAAGCCGGTGTGTCGAGGATCATCGAGCTGTTGTAGACCAGCAGCGCCAAGCGCAGCAGGCTGAACATGACCATCATGACCACCGCACACATTAGCGTGTAGGCCAGATGCGATTTGACGGTCGGTTGCAGCAGGCGACTAGAAGCTCGCTGCTGACTCAGGGCGTCCGGGTTTGCCATGTCGTTTTAGGACCCATTGGAAGTTGAAGTTTCAAAAAATACAGCGGCGCTTTGCCTGAGGCTGGTCGGTTAACCTGTGGGAGCGGGCTTGCTCGCGAAGGCGGCGGTACAGTCAACATTAATGTCGTCTGACACACCGCTTTCGCGAGCAAGCCCGCTCCCACATGGACTTGCGTTTAACTGGCCGCCATCAGCTGTCTTGCCCTCTGTCGGGGCTTGCGCGGTGCGCAAATGTTGCACGATCAACTGCGGCATTACCATTGATTACTGGCCGACTGTCGCTTGCAGCGTCTGGGACAAGAGGCGTGGCGTAAGGTTGCGCAGGCCTACGGGCTGAAGCGCGGGTGAATTGTCTTGGAGGCTTTGTGAAAATTTCGTTCAACGCATATCCAGAAACAAAATAAAGCCCCGCCCTTGGTAAGAAAAAGCAAACGCCCCGATCAAATCGCAATGCTGTTCACTTAAGAGTCTTGAGTCAGTGAGTAACCTGTGGCGAGGGAGCTTGCTCCCGCTTGAGTGCGTAGCACTCACAAAAATCGGTGATTGTTATCAGATTTTTGGGGCCGCTACGCAGCCCAACGCGAGCAAGCTCGCTCGCCACAAAGGTTGGCATGACAGAGAGTCGCGCTTAAGTGAACAGCGTTGCGATCAAATCGGGGCGTTGTCCAACAGGCCATATCAAAAGAATACGCGGTTACTTCTCGGCGCGTTCTTTCAGGGCTTTGAGGGTGTTGAACGGCGCATCGACCACAAACTTGTTGGCCAACCACGACGGCACGCTGCCGCCGGGTTCGGTATGGGCCTGATAAGTCACTTCGACTTGATCGCCTTTAGGGACGAGCTTCCAGAACCCTTTAACCTGGGCGACCCGTACAAAACCTTTTTCTTCAGGAAGATATTTCGGTTGGCCTTCCAGTTCACGGGTCAGGCTACCATCGGCGCCTTCAACAGTGGTGATATGCAACACGGAGTCGCGAGGAGTGACCGGCCAAGGGGTATTGAACCGGGTGTAGGTCCAGCTCTGGTTACCGTCATGTTTGAGTAACTTCTGAGTCTTGCACTCGTGAATCCATGCACAGGCACCCGGCACGTCTTCCTGCAATGCACGCAGTTTGGCCATGGTGGTCTTCATGACGGTCACGCCACGGTACGCCTTGTATTGGGAACCGGCCACTTCACTCAAGGACACCTTGATGCCCTGTTCTTCCTTGGCGGTTTTCCACTCTTCGGCCTGGGCTGTGGAAGCCAGTAAAACCGTCAAACCACACAGCACAGCCATACGATGCAGCGAACCCATAGTCTTTTCCTTGTTGTTGAAGTTCCGTTCGTTGAACACATCACGCGGCCGTCATTTGCTCCCACCAGCCCAGCAACTTGATCGCTTCATCGCTGCTGCTTCCGCAGACTTCGACATCGGCTTCAAATGCCGAACACACCGCAGGGCGTTCCGGCTTGCCGAAAATGCTGCACAGGTTATCGGCAGACAGCTGGACGCAACGTTCTCCGGCGGCTTTGCCATTGGGCATGCCGGGAATCGGCGAACTGATGGAAGGGGCAATGCAACAGGCGCCACAGCCTTCACGGCATCTCATGACGACAAGCTCCTCGCGACGGGTAAAGGGACGTGGCACAGAGTAACGGCTAAAACGGCTGTTTAAAATTACCTGAGCCCGGGTTTTTTCATTCAAACGAACGTGACCGAGCAGTCTCCGACAAAGCGCCTGGTGCGCGGGTCACGATTGGGAGGAAATTACTGCTTGAACTCGAATTCCAGCGCCGCGCCTTCAACTTCCCGCCGCTCTGAATTGCGCAGCTGCAACTGCATTTCGTTGCTGAGCAGGCGACCGTTGAGCTGGAACGGGCTGCTCTTGTCACCGAACATTTGTGGCAATAGCGTATCGCGTGGGGGCAAGGTTACCGTGCCGACCGGTTTCAGTTCTTCGACCATGTCCTTGGGCAGGCTCAAGTCGAGATCTGCCGAAGGGAGTTTGGTTTTCACGACTTCACTGGCCGGTTTCGACTTGGCGGCAATGGGGGAACGTTTCTTTACCGTTGCTGCTTTCTTTTTGGTCGGTGCGACTTTTTTGACCGGTGCCGCTTTTTTCGCAGGGGTGCTGGCTGTCGGTTTTTCCTGAACGGAAGCCGCCAGGACGCCTTCCGGGTGACAGGTCATTAACAGGCAGATCAACAACCAGGCGGCAGGAAAAATCGGCTTCATGGACCCAACGGCGTGAACGGCAGAAGGCTATATGCTCGCCTGTTGGAGACGACAAGACAAGCGGGCAGTTCACCACTGCCCGTCCGGTCAAAAACCGCTCGCCGTCTCCTGGCAAAGTTGCGTCGCCAGTAACCCCAACGTCATCAATGCACGCTCGGCCTCGCGGTTCCAGGGGATGCCACAATTCAGGCGAATGCAATGATTGAACTGCTCGGTATTACTGAAAATCAGCCCCGGCGCAATGCTGATGCCCTGCTGCAATGCACGCACATGCAGTTCCTGCGTATTCACCCGCCCCGGCAGACTGACCCACAGAATGAAGCCGCCGGTGGGCCGAGTCATCTGCGTGCCTTCCGGGAAGTACTGCTGCACCGCCAGTTGAAAAGCGCTGAGATTCTTGCGGTACTCCTGACGGATGTAGCGCAAATGCCGGTCGTAGCCACCATTTTCCAGATAAGCCGCAATGCCCATTTGCGTGACGCTACAGGCCGAATGGGTGCTGAAGGTCTGCAAGCGCTGGATTTCCTGCTGGTACTTGCCGGCAATCATCCAGCCAATGCGTACACCGGGCGACAGGGTTTTGGAGAAGCTGGAGCAATAGATCACCCGATCCAGCCGGTCGTAGGCCTTGAGCGATTTGGTGCGACCTTGCTCGAACATCAGTTCGCCGTAAATATCGTCTTCGACGACCTGGATATCGAAATCCGAGGCCAGGCGCAGCAATTGTTTCTGCCGTTCTTCGGGCATGGTGCCGCCCAAGGGATTGCTCAGGCGCGTGGTCAGCACCAGCGCCTTGATCGACCACTGGTTGGCCGCCAGTTGCAGGGCTTCCAGGCTCATGCCGGTGGCTGGATCACTGGGGATTTCAATGACTTTGAGCCCCAGCAGGTCGGCCAGTTGCAGCAAACCGTAATAGGTTGGCGACTCGGCCGCGATCAGATCGCCCGGCCGGGTCAACACGCGCAGAGACATCTGCAACGCATCGACGCAGCCGTGGGTGATCACCACTTCCGACGGGTCGACCACCACACCGGCGTCGCGCATGCGGATTGCCACTTGCCGACGCAACGGCTCGAAACCAGGGCTGAACATGTAGCTGAACGCCCGCGGGCTATGGAAACGGGTGACTTTGGCCAGTTGCTGATGCAGCGCCCGCACCGGCAGATAGTCGACGCTCGGAACGGCGGCGCCCAACGGAAAGACGCCTTCGCGGCGGGATTCGACCAGGACTTGCTGAATGATGCTGCTGCGGGTGACAAGGCCTGGTCGCTCGACCCGGGCAATGTCCGGGGTTGGCGCCGTGAGCGCCGGCGTCTGGTGCACGTAGTAACCGGATTGCGGCCGGGCACGAATCAGCCCCTGATCTTCAAGGTTGGCGTAGGCCTGCAACACCGTTGCATGGCTTACGTTGAGCTGCGAGCTCATCTTGCGCACCGAAGGCACGCGCTCCCCTGGCTGGTAAACACCGCGGCGGATGTCTTCGGCCAGTTGCTGAGCAATACGTTGGTAAAGCAAGAGATTGGTCATGACGCAGCACTCGATTTCACGGGCATTTTATTCTTGTGTAAAACAATACCGGAACAGTTTTGAAGTGTACTGGGACAGTTGTCACAATAGTCGACCGTACAGTGCATTGTCAGCAAAAACTGTACTGTTTTATGGAGAGTATTGCGCTGATTGGCAGGCATAAAAAACCCGGCACTGCTGAAGGCCGGGTCGTAGAAGCTGGTAGGAGCTGTCGAGTGAAACGAGGCTGCGATCTCTCCAGGTCCACTTGAGTCTCAAGCGAAAGATCAAAAGATCGCAGGCTCCTACAGGATTTCCGGTGTCATCCAGACCGGTGTGCCTGGCTTTTCCAAGCAACGCCCCCTTAGCGAGCGGCGCCGAGCTGGCCTTTTTCGTCGGAGAACACAATTTCCACCCGACGGTTCTGTGCACGACCACGTTCTGAGGCGTTCACTTCCACCGGGTATTCATCGCCGTAGCCTTCGACTTTGATACGTTTGTCGTCGATACCCAGGTCCATCAACACATCCGCCACCGATTGCGCACGGTCGCGGGACAGCTTGAGGTTTTCCTGTTTACCGCCAGTGCTGTCGGTATAGCCTTCGATCCGCACCACACGCTTAGGGTTGAGCTGCAAGAACTGGACAATCTTCAGCACCACGCGGTTTGCCGAACTTTTCAGCTCTGCTTCACCGGTATCGAACAGCACATCGCCCAGAGTCATCACCAGACCACGGTCGGTTTGGGTAGTCGCCAACGCCACGATCTGCTCTTCGAGCCACTTGCCCTGTTGCTGCACGCTGAGCAACTTGGACTCACGCAGGGCCAGTTGCAGGCGCTGACGCTCGAGTTCGAGCTTCGCCGCGCGTTCCTCGTTGAGCACTTGATTGGTGTGTTCCCGGGCGATTTCGCTGTAGCGCCGGCTCAGGTAGGCGTAATGCACAACGTCCGAACCGCTGCCCCAGTAGCTGGACAGACGATCGGCCCGGGCCAGCGACTCGCCGGCGCGGATCACGTCTTTGGGCGCAATGCGCAGCACGTTGGAGTCTTCCTTGACCTTCTGAAAGTCAGTGCCGGCCTGTTGGATAACGGCTTCGCTGTGTTGACCGGCGCAACCATAAAGGCTTGCGCAACCGGCCAGGATCAAGCCGCCGAGCGCTTTGGTTTTCAGGCTCATTGGGCATCTCCCAGTTGCTTGCGCAGACGAGTGATGCGGGTATTGAGCACGTTCAACTGCTCCTCACTCTTGAGGGTCAGAACCCGGGCTTCGGCCAGACGCGCGTCCAGCTCGGCCTGCTCGGCCCGCATGCGCGCATTCTTGAAGGACTGGTCGGCCATGTTGCCCTTGGCACGCTTGAACTTGTCTTCAGCCAGTTTCAGCTCCGGCACTTCGTCGGCGGTAGCACCCACGGCCTTGGCTTGTTCAAGAGCCTGTTCGGTCAGGCGTATTTGTTCATTCGGCGCCGGATCGGCTGCACAACCCGCCAGAGCCAGAACGGCCAGGGCAGCGAAAAGAGGTCGAATACTCACTAAGAATCCCTACTGTTTTGGGGTACTGACAGGTTGTGGCTGCGGTTGCGAGCGTTGCGCTTTCCAACGCTCGATATTGCGCAGTAGCGCAGCTTCTGTCAGTCCGGACGCGGGCAATTCTGTCATCTTTTTGGCCAGCTGTCCGCGCAACCAGGGATCGTTGCAGGCAGAGTTATGGGAAACCGCAAGATACAGGCCCGGTTTGTCGATGGGGTGTGGGTGGGCCATCAAGTCATTGGCCATCCCCAGCGTTTGCACCAGGGCCATGCCCGAGTAGCGTCCGGCGAGGACAAATTCCACCTCGTTCAGCAGCAATTTCTGAAAGGCCTGGGTCAGATTGGGCGTGCGCAACAGGGTTAATTGCTGCTCGGCAAAAATACCGAATGCGGGGGTTATACGAGCCTTTTCCGACAACGCACCGGGATGACCGCGAAGGTCCTGCGCTTCGTTGTAGACCAGTAACGAATCGTTGCGGGTCCAGACCAGGTAATCGTTTTCCAGCAGCGGTGGATGGATGTAATCCAGATTTTCCAGCTCACTGACCATTAACGGCGCATCGGCCAGTATGTCCATGCGTCCGCTGCGCACTTCATCCAGGGCCTGGGAGCGTTTGCCGGCGTAAAGCAGTTCGACCGTGATGCCCAACTCCCCCGCCACGTGCTGCAACAGATCAGCGCTGGCGCCAATCAGATGCTTGGGGTTTTGTGGGTCTTGCCACAGGTACGGCGGCGCGTCCGGGCTGCCGGTCACTACCAGGCGCTCACACTTGCCAGCGGCTATGGACAGCCCTGGCAAAAGCGTCAGCCCCAGCAGTAATGACCAGCCACACACGCGGCGTAAATCCATGGGGACACTCCCTACAACCCAATATTTTCGCCCGTATGAGCTGTGTAGGAGCTGTGTAGGAAGCTGTCGAGTGAAACGAGGCTGCGATCTTTTGATCTTGCTCTTGATACTCAAGTGCGACAGGAAAGATCGCAGCCTCGTTTCACTCGACAGCTCCTACATAGCTCCTACAGAACCACAAAAAAAGCCCGACCAAAAGGCCGGGCTCTTTATAAGTCAAGCCGCCGGATTAGACCAGCTTCTCGAACTCGGGGATGGCTTCGAACAGGTCCGCCACCAGGCCGTAATCGGCCACCTGGAAGATTGGCGCTTCTTCGTCCTTGTTGATCGCAACGATCACTTTGGAGTCCTTCATGCCGGCCAGGTGCTGGATCGCGCCGGAGATACCGACGGCAATGTACAGCTGCGGCGCAACGATCTTGCCGGTCTGACCAACCTGCATGTCGTTGGGTACAAAACCTGCGTCGACCGCGGCGCGGGAAGCACCGACGGCAGCGCCCAGCTTGTCAGCCAGGGCGTACAGGTGTTTGAAGTTGTCGCCGTTCTGCATGCCGCGACCGCCGGAAACGACGATTTTGGCAGCGGTCAGTTCCGGACGATCGGACTTGGCCAGTTCTTCGCCAACGAAGCTCGAAGTGCCAGCGTCGTGAGCAGCCGCAACGGCTTCAACGGCCGCCGAACCACCTTCAGCGGCAACCGGGTCGAAACCGGTGGCACGCACGGTGATCACTTTGACCGCAGCGTTCGATTGAACGGTTGCAATGGCGTTACCGGCGTAGATCGGGCGCTTGAAGGTGTCAGCGCTTTCGACCGAGATGATCTCGGAGATCTGGTCAACGTCCAGCTGAGCCGCAACGCGCGGCAGGATGTTTTTGCCGTTGGACGTCGCAGCAGCCAGGATGTGGCTGTAGCCTTTGCCCAACTCCGCTACCAGCGGCGCGACGTTTTCCGGCAGTTGATGAGCGTAGGCAGCGTTGTCGGCTGTCAGCACTTTGGATACGCCAGCGATTTTTGCAGCGGCTTCAGCTACGGCGCCAGCGCCCTGACCTGCAACCAGAACGTGGATATCACCACCGATCTTGGCGGCAGCAGCCACAGTGTTCAGCGTGGCCGGGGCCAGTACTTTGTTGTCGTGTTCAGCAATAACCAAGATAGTCATTTAGATTACCTTCGCTTCGTTCTTGAGTTTTTCAACCAGTTCAGCCACCGACTTGACCTTGATACCCGCGCTGCGTGCAGCCGGCGCTTCGACTTTCAGGGTCTTGTTGGTGGAGGCGGTGGAAACGCCCAAAGCGTCCGGAGTCAGCACTTCGAGAGGCTTCTTCTTGGCTTTCATGATGTTTGGCAGAGACGCGTAGCGCGGCTCGTTCAAACGCAGGTCGGTGGTGACGATGGCCGGCAGTTTCAGGGAAACCGTCTGCGCGCCGCCGTCGATTTCGCGAGTCACGGCAACGCTGTCGCCGGACACTTCGACTTTAGAGGCGAAGGTGCCCTGCCCGTAGCCGCTCAATGCAGCGAGCATCTGGCCAGTCTGGTTGTTGTCGCTGTCGATGGCTTGTTTGCCGAGGATCACCAGCTGAGGCTGTTCCTTGTCGACAACAGCTTTCAACAACTTGGCAACGGCCAGGGAAGTCAGATCTTCAGCGGATTCGACGAGGATGGCGCGGTCGGCACCCAGAGCCAGCGCGGTGCGCAGTTGCTCTTGAGCGGTGGACGGGCCGATGGAGACGACGACGATTTCAGTCGCAACGCCTTTCTCTTTCAGACGTACGGCTTCTTCCACTGCGATTTCGCAGAATGGGTTCATCGACATCTTGACGTTAGCGAGGTCGACGCCGGAATTGTCCGCCTTGACACGAACCTTGACGTTGTAATCCACAACGCGTTTGACAGCTACAAGAACCTTCATGGATTCCTCGTTACTCTCCGGTGAAAAGAAAGTCGCCTAGGCGAACCTGGCGGTTGATGCTCATCGGCGCAAGGGCACCTCTAAAAACGCTGGCAGGTGTAAAGGTGAACCTTACTCACGAGGCGGATAACCGTTCGTCAGTGGTGACTGACGGGTCATTCATTATCGTGGCGTGTAAACTGCGCGAAAAACCTGCGCGGCGCATCACCTTGTACTGCCATCGCCCTGTCTTTAGAGGTGCTCTTGAAACCAACAGTCAGCCTACGGCGAGCGCAAAACCGACCGTATCTTGACCGGAACGCCTATTCCGGTCAATACGGCAAAATGGCCACTCATAAGCCGCGGTGACTTTGATTTATCTGGCTTCGAGCCAATTCAAACAAACGTTTGTATTGGACGCTAGGAGTGGTGTAGATATAATGCGCCACCTAGAGAGAAAGGTGGTCATCCATTGTGCGTTCCGGCCGTTGCCGGAGGAAATAATGGATGCAACGCCAAACCTCCAATTAGAAAAAAAACTGTTGAGCCTTGAGTAGGAGATAGCCTGTGGAACGCGAATACATGGAATTCGACGTGGTCATCGTCGGTGCCGGCCCCGCTGGCCTGTCCGCCGCCTGCCGTTTGAAGCAGAAGGCCGCCGAAGCCGGTAAGGAAATCAGCGTCTGCGTGGTCGAAAAAGGCTCCGAAGTCGGTGCTCACATCCTGTCCGGTGCCGTGTTCGAACCACGCGCCCTGAACGAACTGTTCCCTGACTGGAAAGAACTCGGCGCGCCGCTGAATACGCCAGTCACACGCGATGACATCTTCGTTCTGAAAAACGCCGACAGCGCACAGAAGATTCCTGACCTCTTTGTGCCCAAGACCATGCACAACGAAGGCAACTACATCATTTCGCTGGGCAACCTGTGCCGCTGGCTGGCTCAGCAGGCCGAGAACCTGGGCGTGGAAATCTACCCGGGCTTCGCCGCCCAGGAAGCCCTGTTCGACGAGAACGGCGTGGTTCGCGGGATCATCACCGGCGATCTGGGCGTTGACCGCGAAGGCAATCCAAAAGAAGGCCTGTATACCCCGGGCATGGAACTGCGTGCCAAGTACACGCTGTTCGCCGAAGGTTGCCGCGGCCACATCGGCAAGCAGCTGATCAAGCGCTTCAACCTCGACAGCGAAGCCGACGCCCAGCACTACGGCATCGGCCTGAAAGAAATCTGGGAAGTCGACCCAGCCAAACACCAGCCAGGCCTGGTAGTCCACACGGCCGGTTGGCCGCTGGACATCATGGGCACCGAGAACACCGGTGGCTCGTTCCTCTATCACCTGGAAAACAACCAGGTGGTGGTCGGCCTGATCGTCGATCTTTCCTACAGCAACACCTTCCTGTCGCCGTTCGACGAGTTCCAGCGCCTCAAGCATCACCCGGTGCTCAAGCAATACCTGGAAGGCGGCAAGCGCATCAGCTACGGCGCGCGTGCTATCTCCAAAGGCGGCTTGAACTCGCTGCCGAAAATGGTTTTCAAGGGCGGCGCACTGATCGGTTGCGACCTCGGCACGCTGAACTTCGCCAAGATCAAAGGCAGCCACACCGCGATGAAATCCGGCATGCTCGCCGCTGACGCCGTGGCCGATGCGCTGTTCGCGGAGAAGGATGGCACCGAAGAGCTGACCACTTACGTCGACGCTTTCAAGAAGAGCTGGCTCTACGACGAACTGTTCGCCAGCCGTAACTTCGGCCCGGCGATCCACAAGTTCGGCGCCATCGTCGGCGGTGGTTTCAACTGGCTCGACCAGAACATCTTCGGCGGCAAACTGCCGTTCACCCTGCACGACACCAAGCCGGATTACGCTTGCCTGAAACTGGCGGCCGACTGCAAGAAGATCGACTATCCGAAACCGGACGGCAAGATCAGCTTCGACAAACTCAGTTCGGTGTTCATCTCGGGTACCAACCACGAAGAGGAGCAGCCTTGCCACTTGAAGCTGACCGATCCGAGCATTCCGATTGCCAAGAACCTGCCACTGTACGATGAGCCTGCCCAGCGTTACTGCCCGGCCGGCGTGTACGAAGTGGTGACCCAGGAAGACGGCGAGAAGCGCTTCCAGATCAACGCCCAGAACTGCGTTCACTGCAAGACCTGCGACATCAAGGACCCTGCACAGAACATCACCTGGGTGGCGCCGGAAGGCTCTGGCGGCCCGACGTACCCGAACATGTAAGTCGAACAGCTGAACATCAAGGCTCCCGAAATGGGGGCCTTTTTGTTGCCCGAAATCCAGGCATCAACACCAAACCAATGTGGGAGCGGGCTTGCTCGCGAAAGCGATATATCAGTCGACATCAATGTTGGATGATAAACCGCTTTCGCGGGCAAGCCCGCTCCCACAGGGATTTGTGGTGCATCAAGCAGCCCGCTCATCCCCTGGATTGCGTTCGAAGTAACGCTTGTACTCGCGGCTGAACTGCGACGTGCTCTGATACCCCACCCGATGCGCCACCTGGGCCACGCCCAACCCTTCGCCCAGCAACAACTGCTGGGCCCTGAGCAAGCGCAAACGCTTCAAATACTGCACCGGCGACAACAACGTGCAGCGCTTGAAATGCTCATGAAATGTCGACGCGCTCATGTTCGCGCAACTGGCCAGGGTCTCGACATTCAGCGGCTCGGTGTAATGCGCATGCAGATGACTCAGGGATGCCGCGATCCGGGCGAACTGCCCCTGTTGTTCCACCAACGCGCGCAATACATCCGCTTGCGGCCCGCGCAACGCCACGAACAACAACTCACGCAAACGCGCCGGGCCCATGATCTGGCATTCCAGCGGATCGTGCAGGCAGCGCAACAACCGCTCCACACAACCGCGCATGGCATCGTCGAGCACCGCCGAGGTCATGGACTCGGGCGTCTGCGCGGGAACCGTGCGCCCCGGTGAAAGCCCCATGGCCAATACCAACTCACCGAGCATCACCCGGTCGATGGCGATGGAAACGCCCAGCATCGGGCCATCCGGCGCCGAAAACGTCTCGCACTCGAAGGGCACCGGCAACGCCTGAATCAGGTAATGCCCGGCCCCGTACTCAAGCGTACGCGGGCCCAGATACGCCAACTTGCTGCCTTGGGCGATGATGACCAGGCTTGGCTCGTAGATTTGCGGGCCACGGGCGACATCACAACTGGCGCGCAAAACCTGCACACCCGGCAACGCTGTGGAAGCGAAACCGTCGCGATTAGTCAAAGGCTGAATCAGCGAAACCAGGGTGGCATTGGCATCGAGATGACGGGTCAACAACATGGGGAGCTCTTCACAAAAAGTCGCGCAAAAAGGGATGAAAGCATCATCGCAGGTCTGAACGCCAATGCGACCAATCAACGGTGCATGCCGGAGGATTAGGCATGACACCCGGAGGAATCGCCATGGCCGGTCACCCGTGCGGCGCCCAGAATGGCTCGCCTCACCTGTCACCGCTTTTGCGAGGTTCACCATGTACACCGCCATCGGATACGCCGCTCAGTCAGCCACCACTCCCCTCGCCCCAATGAAATTCGAACGCCGCAGCCCACGGGCCGACGACGTTGCGATCGACATTCTCTACTGCGGCGTCTGCCATTCCGACATCCATCAGGCCCGCAACGAGTGGGGCATTGCTGTTTACCCGCTGATGCCCGGCCACGAAATCGTAGGCAAAGTGACCGCCGTCGGTGCGAACGTTACCCGACACAAAATCGGCGATCTGGTCGGCGTCGGCTGCATGGTCGACTCGTGCCGCCACTGCGAAGCCTGCCAGGCGGATCTGGAGCAATACTGCCTGGAAGGTCCGACCATGACCTATGCCACCCCGGACCGTGTCGATGGCAGCAACACCATGGGCGGTTACTCCGACAGCATCGTGGTCAGCGAGCACTTTGTCGTGCGTATCCCGGAGAAACTCGACCCGGCCAGCGCCGCGCCGATTCTGTGCGCCGGCATCACCACTTATTCGCCGCTCAAGCACTACGGCGTCAAGGCCGGTGACAAGGTCGGGATTCTCGGCATGGGCGGCCTCGGCCACATGGGCATCAAGTTCGCCAAGGCGATGGGCGCTGAGGTGACGTTGTTCACCCGCTCGGCGAGCAAGGCCGAAGAAGGTCGTCGCCAAGGCGCGGACCACGTGATCGTGTCCACCGATGCTGAGCAGATGAAAGCCGCCGCAGGACATTTCGACTTCCTGCTGGACACCATTCCGGTGCAGCACGACCTCAATCCCTACCTCGATACCTTGCGTTTCGACGGCGTACACATTCTGGTGGGCTTGATTGAACCGATTGATCCACCAGTGCACGCTGCCAAACTGGTATTGGGTCGTCGCGTGTTGGCCGGATCCCTGATCGGCGGCATCGCCGAAACCCAGGAAGTGCTGGATTTCTGCGCCGAACACGGCATCACCTGCGATATCGAAATGCTCGACATCCGCCAGATCAACGAGGCTTACACCCGCATGATTGCCGGTGACGTGAAGTACCGCTTCGTGATCGACATGGCGACACTGAAGGTTTAAACCTTCAAGCCAAGCTCCGCCGACAGCCGGGCTGTGACCCCTTTGATCAGGGGAATCAGCTCGGCCATTTTTTCCAGCGGCATGTACGGCACGGTGCTGGCGATGCTGATACCGGCGACGATGCGTTTGCTGGCATCGCGAATCGGTGCCGCCACGCAGCGGATCGACGGTTCGTTGTCTTCCAGGTCGAAGGCGTACCCGCCAGCGACGTACTCGATCATGCGCTGCTGAAACTGCTCCCAGGATTGCTCCGGGTGCTGCGGCCAGAACTGGTTTTTCCCGCCCACCGGCAAGCTGATTTCGTACAGCCGTTGCCATTCTTCCTGCGTGTCATCGAGCATCAGCGCCTTACCGATGCCGGTACGCGCCAATGGCATGCGATGACCGACCCGCGAACGCATTTCCGGACCGTTGCGCCCCGGATTCTTGTGCAGGTACAACACCTCATCGCCCTCACGGATCGCCAGGTGAATGGTGTCGCCGGTCAACGCCGACAACTCATCCAGATACGGCCCGGCCAGCGTCACCAGCGGCAGCTCTTCACGTGCCTGGAAACCCAGCTCGATCAGTTTCGGCCCCAGCAGATAACCGACTTGCGGCACTACCCGCAGATAACGCTCGTCCACCAGGCAACTGGCCAGACGATGAGTGGTGCTGCGCGTTGTGCCGATCAGCCGGGCGATTTCCTTGAGATCGCGGGCGCCACTGGCCACGGCCTGAACCACACCCAAACCACGAAGCAGTGTCTGGGTGCCAGTCGGCGCAGCGTCCTTGGCGATTTTTGGGGCGTCTTCCTGCATATCCAGCCTTTACCGTTGAGCGAGTGAACGGACGGCATTATGGTCGCCCGATGGCTGCGACTACAACTTGATACGCTCGACCTTGCCCACCAGTAACACGTAAGAAAGCGCACCCAACAACGCCAGAACCGAGATATAGGTAATCGCCGGGGCAAACGAATCCCCGGAGGCGAGGAAACCGATGACGATCGGCGTGGTAATCGCTGCCAGGTTACCGATGAAATTGAACACCCCACCGGTCAATCCAAGCAAGCGCGCTGGGGCCAGGGTCGACACCAGCGACCAGGTGATCGAGGCCAGGCCATTACCGAAGAAGGCCAGCGCAAGGAAGGCAATCACCAGCGGCGTCGACTCGACAAAGTTGGCGCCGATGATCGAGGTGGAAATCAGCAGGCCGCCAATGATCGGCAACTTGCGGGCGAAACCCACCGTGTAACCGCGCCGGATCAAAAAGTCCGAGAAGAACCCCGAACACAGCACGCCGACGAAGGCTGCCAGAAACGGTAGCGAGGCCAGCAAGCCCGACTTGATGAAGTCCATGCCGCGATATTTCACCAGGTAGGTGGGGAACCACGTCAGAAAAAACCACAACGTCGAATTGAGGCAGAACTGACCGAGGTAAATGCCCCACAACTTGCGTTTGCTCAAGACAATCCCGAGGTCGACCCAACTGAATTTCGCCTTGGTCTTCGCGGCTTCAGCCTGGATATCCACCAGCCCGCCGCCCTCGCGGATCAGCTCGATTTCAGCGTCGTTGGCGCCCTTGAAATCCCGTGGTTCGCGATACACCGCGTACCAGATCACCGCCCAAATGATGCCCACCGCGCCGGTGCTGACAAACACCATGTGCCAGCCATATTGGTGTTGTAGCCAAGCGAGCACCGGCGTTAGGAACGCCAGCCCGACGAACTGCCCGGAGGTGTAGAAACCGATGGCGGTGGCGCGTTCGCGCTCGGGGAACCAGGTCGTCACCACACGGCTGTTGATCGGGTACGCCGGTGCTTCCAGCGCACCGACGGCCATGCGCAGCACGAACAGCGCGATGAAGCTGGCAGCGAAGCCGAGCAGCACCGTGGCCAGCGACCACAGCAGCAATGCGACGCTATAGAGGATGCGCGGCGGCACCCGGTCCACCAGCCAGCCGCCGGGGATCTGCATGGCGGCGTAGGTCCAGCCGAACGCGGAAAAGATCAGCCCGACATGGATCGGATCGATGCCCAGGTCGCTGGTCAGCGCCGGGGCGGCAATCGACAGGTTGCTGCGGTCCAGGTAGTTGATCACCACCGTGATGAACAACAGGACCATGATGAAAAAGCGCTTGCGGCTCGGCGTCACCAACGACGCCTGCCCGGTGAGGGTTTGCGGTTGCATGGGGGTGCCTCTTCTTATGTTTATTGAGGTCGATGAAAAGCTCGCGCCTGAACGCGGATCCTCCTGTCCATGGAGATCAAGTGTGGGAGCGGGCTTGCTCGCGAAGGCGGTGTGTCAGTCGACATCATTGTTGAATGTGATGCCGCCTTCGCGAGCAAGCCCGCTCCCCCATTAGATTTGTGTTGAGTCAAAAGGGACTCACCACTCGGCAAAGCTGCCATCGGCATGGCGCCAGATCGGGTTGCGCCAGCGATGGCCGACGGCGGCACGTTCGATCACGTATTCCTCGTTGATCTCGATCCCAAGGCCCGGGCCGTTGGGGATCTTCACGAAGCCTTTGTCGTAGTCGAACACCCGTGGATCTTTCACATAATCGAGCAGGTCATTGCTCTCGTTGTAATGGATGCCCAGGCTCTGTTCCTGGATGAACGCGTTGTAGCAAACCGCGTCCAGTTGCAGGCACGCCGCCAGGGCGATCGGGCCCAACGGGCAATGCAGCGCCAATGCCACGTCGTAGGCTTCGGCCATGTTGGCGATCTTGCGGGTTTCGGTGATGCCACCTGCATGGGAAGCATCCGGCTGGATGATGTCGACGTAGCCTTCGCTGAGCACCCGCTTGAAATCCCAACGCGAGAACAATCGCTCGCCGAGGGCAATCGGTGTGCTGGTCAGTGGTGCCAGTTCTTTCAGCGCTTCGTAGTTTTCGCTCAGCACCGGCTCTTCGATGAACATCAGTTTGTACGGGTCGAGTTCCTTCATCAGCACCTTGGCCATGGGCTTGTGCACCCGACCATGGAAGTCCACGCCGATGCCGACATTCGGGCCGACGGCATCGCGTACGGCGGCGACGTTGGCCAAGGCCAGATCGACCTTCTCGAAGGAATCGAGAAATTGCAGTTCTTCGGTGCTGTTCATTTTCACCGCCGTGAAACCACGGCTCACCGCTTCTTTCGCAGCGCGTGCGGTGTCGGCCGGGCGATCACCACCGATCCATGAATAAACGCGAATCTTGTCGCGCACCTGACCACCCAACAGATCGCTGACCGACACCCCCAGCGCCTTGCCCTTAATGTCCCACAATGCCTGGTCGATGCCGGCCAGAGCGCTCATGTGGATCGCGCCGCCACGGTAGAAGCCGCCGCGGTAAAGCACGGTCCAAATGTCTTCGATGTTGCGTGGGTCTTTGCCGATCAGGTAGTCGGACAATTCCTCAACCGCAGCGGCGACGGTGTGCGCGCGGCCTTCGACCACGGGCTCACCCCAACCGGTCACGCCCTCGTCGGTTTCGACCTTGAGGAAACACCAGCGCGGCGGAACGATGAAGGTAGTAAGTTTGGTGATTTTCATCTATTGCCTCTCTTATTAGATGCAGCGCTCGCAGCGCTAAAGGTCTTAACGCAAAGCATTCCAGGCAGCGACATACGCCTTGGCGTTTACTGCTACTTGCTCAGGTGTCATGCCCGGTTTGAACAACCCGGAACCGAGGCCGAAACCTTTGACGCCGGCCTCGATGAACACCTGCATATTGTCTGGCGTAATCCCGCCCACCGGCACCAGCACCGTCCCTGCCGGCAACACCGCCAGCCAGGCTTTCACAACGGCGGGGCCCATTTGTTCGGCCGGGAACATCTTCAGCACATCCGCCCCTTCGGCCAATGCAGCAAAGGCTTCGGTCGGCGTCGCCACGCCCGGCGCCAGGAACAGTCCCGCCGCTTTCGCCGCTCGCAACACCTTGGCATCGCTGTGGGGCATGACGATCACTTGGCCGCCCGCCGCTTTCACTTGCTCGACCTGTTGCGGCGTCAACACCGTGCCCGCACCGATCAGGCAGTCGGCGGGTAAGGTACTGCGCAGGATGCGGATACTTTCGTACGGCTCAGGGGAATTAAGCGGCACTTCGATGACGCGAAATCCCGCCGAGTACAGGACTTCGCCGACGGCTGCCGCTTCTTGAGGGCGCAGGCCACGCAGGATCGCGATCAGTCCGTTTTGTGCCAGTGCTTGCTTGAGCATGTCAGACCTCCAGTCAGGTTTAACGGGATGGGGGTGTCGTGATCAGTCCGGCGGCGAGCGCCAACTGCCACAACCCGCGTTCGGTGGCCTGCTCGGCCAGGGTCACCCGGGCAAAACCGCAGGCGTCGAGCGCACGGCTGTAGCGGGCACAGAGTTGGGCGTTACCGATGAGGATGATCGACGGCAGATGGACGCTGTTGCGCCGACGCCGCTGAACGTTGGCCAGCGCCGCCAGTTCATGGCCGATCAACAGGCCCGACAGATAGTCCGGTTGAGCCGTGGCGCTCAGTTCACCGGTCAGCCCCAGACTGCGGGCACTGAACAATGTCGACAGCGGTCCGATCTCGCCGTCCGCCGACAGGGCCACCCGTACGCCACGATCAAATGCTTCGCCATCAAAAGAGGCGCCGCGCTGCTGAGTGCGCCCCAGAATGCTGTGTTCGCTGAGGACGGCGAAGACTTCGCCGGTCATGAACGTATCGAACTGCACGATGCAGCCGTCGGCCACTTCCACCCATTTCGAATGGCTGCCCGGCAGACCGATCAACAGATCGTTGCCCGCCCCGCTCGGCAGATTCTGCAACACACCGAGGACTTGGGTTTCCTCGCCGCGCATCACGTTCGGCAAGCGCGAACGCTGAATCACGCCCGGCACGATGTGCACATCGACACCGCGAAGACTGCGAACGGTTTGTAGGGAAGTTCCGAGATTGGCGACGTTCGCCGGCGTGTCGCAGTAGGCCGCTTCGCGCCAGCCCTGAGCACTGCCGACCATGCCGCAAGCAATCACCGGCAAATCGAGCTGTGCGTCGAGCCAGTCTCCGCACGCCTCATCGAAGGCCAATTCAAAACCGTCGACGCATGCCTGATCGGCGATGATTCGCGGCGTCTTGGGCAGCTGCATGATCCCGGACGACAGCGAGCGCTGTTCCAGCACCTGGCCACCGAAGCCGAGTTTGTAAGCACGTAATGAGGTTGTCCCCCAATCGAGCGCGATCAATTGCGCCAGCATCGCTTCACCTGTTTTGGTTTTTGGCAGTGAGTGAGCTGGACTATAAACCTGGACGCAGGTAAATCTCAATATATAAATATCAATCCCATATAATGGGATCAGCACAAAAAAATCGCAGCCTTCGGCAGTCCCTACAGATCGATACGACGCAATAGCGCGGTCGAACACAATCCCGTGTAGGAGCTGCCGAAGGCTGCGATCTTTCAGGGGATCAATTGCCCTCGGCAAAATCCCTCAACACCGCCCCATCCATCCGATACCGCACCCACTCTTCTTGCGGCTGTGCGCCGAGGGATTTGTAGAAGTCGATCGCCGGTTTGTTCCAGTCCAGCACGCTCCATTCGAAACGGCCGCAGTCATTGGCGCAGGCGATTTTTGCCAGGTGGCGTAGTAAGGTTTTACCGGCGCCGCCGCCTCGTTGTTCAGGGGTGATGTAGAGGTCTTCGAGGTACAGGCAGTTGCTGCCCAACCAGGTGGAATAGCTGAAAAAGAACACCGCAAAGCCGATCGGCAGGCCATCGCGCAGGCAAATCAGGCCATGGGCGGTGGCGCCTTCGCTGAACAGGCTACGCTCGATGTCGGCGACGCTGGCAATGACCTCGTGGCGGGCACGTTCGAAGTCGGCCAATTCAGTGATGAACGCGAGGATTTGCGGAGCATCGCTGGGGGTTGCCGGGCGGATTTCGATCGTCATGGACGTGCCTTGTTAAAAGTTGAAAACGCCATACTAAGTCCACGCGCGGCGCTCGTCACATTTGAAAGCACTGTGGCGAGGGAGCTTGCTCCCGTTCGGCTGCAAAACAGTCGCAAAACTGGCGATGCTGATCTAACTGAAATACCGTATCGTTTGGGGCAGGGGCTGCTGTGCAGCCCAGCGGGAGCAAGCTCCCTCGCCACAAAAGCGTTTCCACACTAAAGGACTTTTATGACCGCTATCGCTTTTGCGCCTCTGCATAATCTGGCCTCAAGACTGCTGCCTCATGCACTGGAACCTGGCGAGGATGGTGCCCATGATCTGTCGCACTTGCAGCGGGTGTGGCACAACGTGCGCACGCTTCATGTGCAAGAAGGCGGTGATCTTGAGGTGCTGCTGGCCGCCGTGCTGTTGCACGATTGCGTGGCGGTGGAGAAGAACTCGCCGCAGCGCTCACAGGCATCACGGCTGGCGGCGCAGAAAGCTTCGACCGTACTGATAGCCCTGGATTGGCCTGGCGCAAAAATGACAGCAGTCGTTCACGCCATCGAAGCCCACAGCTTCAGCGCCAACATCACGCCCACCACCCTCGAAGCGAAAATCATCCAGGACGCCGACCGCCTGGACTCCCTTGGCATGCTTGGCGTGGCGCGTACCTTCTACATCGCCGGGCGCATGGGCAGTGCGTTGTATGACCCTTTGGACCCAGAGGCAAAAGAACGGGACTACGACGACAAGCGCTTTTGCCTCGATCATTTCCAGACCAAGTTGCTGCACCTGGCGGACGGTTTCCAAACGACCACCGGTCAGCGTCTGGCACAGATTCGCCACGAACGCCTGAAGGGTTTCATGGAGCTGTTCAAGGAGGAAATCGGTGTCGATCAATAAGTCTGGGCGGCACCGCTCGTCGTTCATCAGGCACCAATTCAGCTCGGGAAGGACCAATATCGGGTAAGGACTCTAATCAACGGAGACGACACCATGATCACGTCCCGACTGACCGCCCTCGCGCTTACTATGCTGCTCTCCTCTGTCGCGTTCGCCGCGACCAGCTCTTCCGGGACCGACCCGAGCGCCCCACTTCAAACGCCCGAATCTGCGACCACCCAAGGCATCGATAGCGGCCGCTCTCCTTCTCCGACGGACACAGACCCACGGATTTATCACGACGAGGCGGACGCTCAGGGCGGGATGAATACACCCGGCCCCCAGACTCCGGACAACGCCGGAACCGGCATCGGCTCGAAAACCACCACCGGTGGCTCGGGCTCCGAAGGCCTTGGCACCCGTCCATAAGTTCGCCGATGCGAACGACGTGCAGACGAAGAGGTAACCATGAACGATGATAAAAACCTGGAAAAAGAAGTCCTGACCCGCCTACTGCACGCCCACCCAAGTGGCTTGGGCAAGGAAGTTCTGGACAATTACCGTGGGGAAAAAACCGTGGCCAGCACCCTCGCCACTCTGCAGGATCGCGGGTTGATCCAGCACGGTCATGTGACTCGCAACGAAGCCGGCGAGCACTCACTGAACTTGCCGATCAAACTCAGCGCTGCTGGGGTGGAAGCGGCGCGCAAGCTGGATGTCTAACCAAGTTGGCGCTGCTCTGAATGCTTGAAAAGCGAAGATTCGCCAGCGCCTACAACCAGGAGAAATCCCATGCCTCGTGGAAGCAAAGACAAATACACCGCCGAACAGAAACGCAAGGCCGAACACATCGAAGAAAGCTACGAGCACAAAGGCGTATCGAAAGATGAAGCCGAAGCTCGGGCCTGGGCCACGGTGAACAAGCAATCGGGTGGAGGTGAACGCGCCGGTGGCTCGGGGCGCAAGAAGCCGGCCAGCGCCAAGTCTGCAGATCGCAAGGAGTCAGCCCGACGCGCGGTAGCCAGCCGTGAAGGCAAGCCGCGCAACAGCAAGGCGTCGCGCGATACGCAGACGGTGGACAGCCTGATGAAAGAAGCCCGGGCGAAGAAGATTCCGGGGCGCTCGAGCATGCGCAAGCAGGAGTTGATCGAGGCGTTGCGCAAGGCAGGTTGAAGATCTGAATTGATGGTGAGTTTGAGAGCCTCTTCGCGAGCAAGTCGAATCGTCGCACCGCCGCTCCCACATTGGATCTATGCTGGTCGTTAGATGTGTGAACGACACAGATCAAATGTGGGAGCGGGCTTGCTCGCGAAAGCGGCTGATCAGGCGCCAAAAGTCTCACGAATCAACGCATCCACCTCAACCGCCCCCGGCGAAGTCGCTGGCCCCCAGCGAGTGACGGCCAAAGCAGCTGCCGCGTTGGCCCGCCGCGCCGCATCTATCGCCGACAAACCTTGCGCCAACCCCGCAACCAACACCCCGGCATGGGCATCCCCCGCACCGTTGCTGTCGACGGCCGTGACCTTGAATCCCGGCACATGCTGGTGATCGCCATGCTGGCTGATCCAGCACCCCTGCGGCCCATCGCGAACCACCAACAAGGCATCCGCCGGCAAATGATCCGCCAGCCCATTCAACGCCTCGCCAATGTCCGTCGCCCCGGTAAACCGCAGCGCCTCGACACGGTTACTGGTCCACAGATCGATGCGCGGCAACAAGGCCTTCATCAGCGGCGCGTCCGGCGAACCCACTAACGGCCCAGGATCGAACATCACCTTGATCCCGAGGGGCAAATCCAGCACCCAATCCACCAGCGTCTGAGCCTTGCCGCCATGCAGCAGGCTATAGCCGCTGACATAGACAAAATCACCCGCCTCGGCCGGCACACGCGCCAGGTCTTCGGCGGTCAATTCGCCTTCGGCACCGATACTGGAAATGAACGTGCGTTCGGCCGAGGCTTCGGTCAGCGCGACGCACAGCCCAGTGTCGCGCTCGGTGCTCTGATCGATGCCGATCCGAATGCCTTCAGCCGTCATCGCCTCTCGGGCCATGTCGCCGAAACGGCCCTTGCCATGGCCACCGAGGTAGACCACCGGCAAGCCGTTTCGCCGGGCGGCGGCCATCACATTGAAGCCACCGCCGGCCTCGAAACGGGCGGATTGCGCCAGTACGTCACCGCCCGATTGAGGCAATTTATCCACGGCCATGACCAGGTCGATCATGACCTGGCCAGTGTGCAACAGCTTAGGCATGAGCCGGCTCGATCAACGCGGCGCGACGGTCCTTGGCACCGCCAAGTACCCCGTAAATGCCACCGGCCACCACGAACGTGACGATCCAGCCCAGGCCATTGTGGCCCAGCCAGGAGTCGGACAAAAAGCCCCGGAACCAGACATCGTGTTCAGTGGTGCCAATGGTGGTGAAACTGAAACCCAACACAATCGCCACCGCCCATGCACCGAAGGCGCGCCACTCGATGCCGCCGCGATACCAGTAGGCGCTGCTCGGGCTGACGTCCAGCAGGTCCTTGGGGCTGTAGTAATGCCGGTGCATCAGGTCGACCACAAAGATCCCGACCCATGCCGTGATTGGCACCGCCAGCAAGGAAATGAAGGTGATGAACGGGCCGTAAAAACTCTCGGCGATCAGCATGAAGTAGATCGAACCGGCGAAGATCGCAATGATATCGAGCACCACTGCATACACGCGCTTGACCTTCAGGCCGAGGGTCAGCGTAGTCAAGCCGGCGGAGTACACCGACAGGTTGTTCGACAGCAGCAGCCCGCCGAATGCGGTGATCAGGTACGGCACGGCCATCCAGGTCGGCAGCATGTCGCGGATCGCGACGATTGGGTCAGTGGCCGAGGCCAGATCGTTATTGCCCACTGACAGCAAACCACCGAGGGTGATCAGCAGTACCAAGGGAATCCCCGCACCGAAGGCAGCCGACGCCACCAGACGCACAGCTTTGACACTGCGGTGCTGGTAGCGCGACATGTCGGCACCGGCGTTGGCCCAACCGATCCCGGTGCCGGCGGCCATGGTGCCGATGCCGATGATCATTGCGCTCAGGGGCGCTGGCGTGGCGTTGAATACGGCGCTCCAGTCGATGGTGGCGCAAAGGAAACCGCCAACCAGAATGTTCAACCCACCGAACACGTAGGTCGCCCATCGCTGGATTACCAGCAACGTGGCGTGACCGAGACCGGACACCGACAACGTCAGCAGCACAAAAATCGCGATGAACACCAGGGTCAGCAGCGGCGCGCTTTTAGCTTCCACCGGCGAGCCGAACAGAATCGAGCACAGCGACAGCAAGACGAATGCGGCGGTGGTGGTGTTGACGGTTTCCCAACCCAGTCGCGACATCAGCGAGACCAGGGTCGGGCCGATATTGCCGCGCACCCCGAAGATGGCTCGCGACAGCGTCAGGCTTGGTGCGCGACCACGGCGCCCGGCAATGGAGATGATCCCGACCACCGCGAACGAGCCGGCGGCACCGAGGATGGCGACGATGATCGCCTGCCAGATGGCCAGGCCGCGGAAGGCCACCAGCGTGGCGCCCAACGGTAAGCCGAGGATGGAAATGTTGGCGGCAAACCAGACCCAGAACAGTTGCAGTGGGTGACCGTTGCACTCCCCTTCCGGCACCGGTTCGATGCCACGGGTTTCCAATTGTCCGGCACTTTGTCCGGTGTTCGATGAACTCATGAAAACTGCTCCTGTTGCCATTGTTGTGGTTGTGGGCAATTCGGAAGTCGACATGACTTTCCGGCGGTCCTGGCCATATCTGTGCGCTCCATTGCGGTGAAATATTTCAAATGTGCGTTGTGCCCTTCGCGAGCAAGCCCGCTCCCACAGGTTTGATGTGAACCATGGGAATTGCGCCATCCTTGTGGGAGCGGGCTTGCTCGCGAAGACGCCAGTCCAATCAACGCAGAGCCAACAGTCCCTGCACCAACGGTTCCAGCTGTAAATCGTTTACCGCTTTAACCTGCTCGATCATCGCCACCGGCCAACTCTCAAGCCCCAGACAAGCCCCAAGCATGGCGCCGAGAATCGCCGCGATGGTATCGGTATCTCCGCCAAGACTGGCAGCCATGCACAACGCTTCGAAGGCCGTCATCTGCCCGATTGCCACTTGCCGAGCCAGCGCAAACGACACCACCACCGATTCCTGCGAGGCCACCGACGTGCCGATCACCTCGTACAGCAAATCCGCCAGCAACGCCTTGTCGCTGTCGACGCTGATGCTCCAGGCCCAACTGATGCGCGCGGCGATATGCCCGCCAGCGACCCAATGGCCATGGCTTTCGGCTTTCTGAGCGATCTGCTGGCCGAGGTTCAAGGCTTCGCCCAGGTCCATGCCATTGATTCCGGCAGAAACCACCGCCGCCACCGCCGCCGCACTGGCAATTCCCAGTGTGGTGTTGTGGGTCACCTGACAGGCTTGCACTACGGCGCGGATGAAACGCTCGGGATCGGCAATATCGGCCGCAATCCCCACCGGCGTAATGCGCATGGCCGCACCATTGGTGGTGCCGTGGCGGCCAGCCTCTTCCAGCGAGTGGCCGGCGAGGATCATCTCGATCGCGCGTTTGGTCGAGGGGCCGAGCAAATCCTGCGAGCCCTTGGCCCGCATCCCGGCTTCCCATTCGATCAACCGTTGGGCCAGCTCCGCCGGTTCGATCCGGCCCTTGCCTGCAATCAACAACTGGCCGAGCAGGATCGCCTGCTCGGTATCGTCAGTGATCGAACCTTTGGGCATGTTGGCGGCAATCGGTTGATCGGGGCCTGCGCCCTGCAAATCGGTGATCTCACCGAAGCGCGCCTTGATCTCGGCGCGGCTCAGGGATTGGGTCGGCATGCCCAACGCATCGCCCAGGGCCAACCCATAGAAGGCGCCCAGCGCACGGTCGAGCGCGGTCATTTTGAAGTTCCAATTTGCAGGTGCAGACGAAAATGCATCGGATCGAGCAGGCTTTCGACCTGTTCCATGAAGCGATTCTGACGGTCGTAAGTGGTGCGCAGGGCCTTGAGGAACACCGTGCCTTCCGGGCGCCCGAGCAATTCGGCGTCTTCGGCATTCAAGGGTTCGGCGCCGATCCACTGATCACCGTGGTCGCCGATGTAGCCGTAGGCGGCCAACGTGATCGTCAGGGAGTCATCGATCAGACCGACTCGCGGCAGGCCTTCCAGGCCCCCGGTGGCGGGCATCAATGAGCGCTCAAGGGACACCAGCGTGCCATCGGTGCCGCGCCGCCGCCGGTCAAGGGTGATGAATTGATCGGTACCGAAACGGGATAGCAGGTCCGGTCGGGTCACCGCCTCCAGTCGCAGCACTTCGGTATTGATCAGCGCCCCATTGTCGGCCAGCGCCTGAGCCCAGCCGTTGCGCTGATCGAGCACCACACCGTCGAACGTGACGATGGACCCCACTGCGCCTTGCGTAGCGATGTCTTGGCGCCGCTTCAGTTCGACCAGGGCTTCACGCAGCGTGCCGCGGCTGACCTTGAATTCTTGAGCCAACTGATGTTCGCCCGGCAATAGAACGCCGTCCTCCATGAGGCCGTTTTCGATGCGCCGGACGAGCTCGTCGACCACCTGTTGTTTCTTGTCAATTCGTAGCGGTCTAATCATGTACACCTCGGGTGTACCGTCATAGCTGAAACGGGTTGGGGCGAGCAAGGGATATTTTGTGAAAGTAGGTGAAGAATGCCGGTTCAAAACCGACCGCTGCGCGGTCAATCGTCGGATCGCCACACTGGATTTGCTGTGTACACACAACTTAAGGACGACACAAATCAACTGTGGGAGCGGGCTTGCTCGCGAAGGCGTCGGCACATACAGCATCGATGTGACAGACCAACCGCTTTCGCGAGCAAGCCCGCTCCCACAAGTGGAGGTCAGCGCTGTTTCAGTCGGTCAATCACCACCGCCAGCAACAGGATCGAACCGCGAATCACGTACTGATAAAACGTATCGATATTCTTCAGGTTCATCGCATTCTCGATGATCGCCAGAATCAGCACCCCGGCAATCACATGCCGAATCATCCCGATCCCGCCGCTCAGCGACACCCCGCCAAGCACGCAGGCCGAGATCACCGTCAACTCGAAACCCTGGCCAATCATCGGCTGACCGGAGGTCATGCGCGACGCCAGAATCACCCCGGCCAACGCACCGATCACGCCGTGTACGGCGAAGATGAGGATCTTGGTCCGGTCGACATTGACGCCGGCCAACAGCGCCGCTTCCTGGTTGCCGCCGATGGCCATGGTGTTGCGCCCATAAGTGGTGTAATTCAGCAACCAGCCGAAAAACAGGAAGCAGACGATGGTGATTAGAATCGGCACCGGCACACCGAACAACTGACCGTTACCGAACACGAAGAACTGTTCCTGTGAAACGCCCACCGCTTTGCCGTTGGCAAAAATGTAAGCCAGGCCACGCACGATCTGCATCGTCGCCAGCGTGGTGATCAACGCATTGACCCGCAGCTTGGCGATCACGATCCCGTTGATCAGCCCGACAATCAGCCCCATCACCAGCGCTGCACTCACACCGAGGAACACGCTGTCGGTGTCGCGCATCACCACTGCCGCGACGACGCCGGCGCAGGCAATCACCGAGCCCACCGACAAGTCAAAATGCCCGGACGCCAGGCAATACAACATGGTGCACGCGGCAATCCCGGTCGTGGAAATCGCCAGGCCCAAGCCACGCATGTTCAGCGGCGACAGGAAGTTATCGATCAGCAAGGTGCAAAGCACAAAGATCCCGACGGCCGCCAGCAGCATCACCCAGTCATCGAGAAAGCGCCGCAAGTCCAACGGTTTGCGCGGGGTTGGCAGAGCGTTGTTTTGGATAGTCATAGTCACCTCTCAGTTCGCCACGTCGGCAACGCGTTGGCGTGGCAAAGCCAGTTGCAGCAGGTTGGATTCATTGGCTTGTTCGCGGGTCAGTTCGCCGCGCATCGCGCCTTCGCAAAGCACCAGAATGCGGTCGGAAATGCCCATGACTTCCATCAGGTCGCTGGACACCACAATCACCGCGATGCCGCTGGCCGCCAGGTTATGGATGATCTGGTAGATCTCGGCTTTTGCACCGATGTCGATGCCCCGAGTGGGCTCGTCGAGCAGCAGGACTTTCATTGGCATCGACAGCCAGCGACCAAGAATCGCCTTCTGCTGATTGCCGCCAGACAGGTACATGATTTTCTGCGCCGCGTTGGGCGTCTTCACCTTCAGCGCCTTGATCTGCTGGTCGGCATTGTCCTTTTCCCACAAGCCGCGCAACAGGCAGCCGAAGGTGGAATGGGCACCGCGAGCGCTGATGTTGATGTTCTCGGCGACGCTTGCCAGCGGCAGGATGCCCTCCTTCTTGCGGTCCTCGGGGCACAGTAGAATCCCCGCCGCGATGGCATCGCGCGGCGAACGCAGTTTCAATTCACGACCGCGCAACTCCAGGCGCCCGGCGGTGTTGCGCGTGAGCCCGCTGAGCATCCGGAACAGCTCGGTGCGCCCGGCCCCGACCAGGCCGAACAGCCCGAGAATCTCCCCCTTGTGCACCTCGAAACTCACCGGCTCACGCAAGCCCGGCCCCAGTAACTTGTCGACCTTGAGCGCCACCGCGCCACGTGGGCGACTGCGGTAATCGTAGATATCCTGAATATCGCGACCGACCATGCATGTCACCAACTGGTCATGGGTCAGCGCGCTCATGTCCTCGAAGGTGCGCACGAAGCGGCCATCCTTGAACACCGTCACCGCGTTGCAGATGCGGAACACTTCTTCCATGCGATGGGAGACGTAAAGCACCACTTTGCCTTCGTCGCGCAGGCGCCCGATGATCGCCATCAAGCGATCGATTTCCCGCGCCGACAGACTGCTGGTGGGCTCGTCGAATGCAATCACATGCGCGCCACGGGACAACGCCTTGGCGATTTCCACCAGTTGCCGCTGGCCGAGGGACAAGCGCCCGACTTTTTCTTGCGGATCGATTTCATCGGCCAGGCCTTTGAGGCAGGCCAATGCCTGTTGCCGCAAAACGCCGCGATTGATCAGGCCGAAACTCGCCGGCAGATGCCCGAGAAACAGGTTCTCGGCGACGGTCATTTCCGGCACCAGATGCAGCTCCTGATGGATCACCGCAACCCCGCTGCCAATGCTGTCGGCGGTGGACTTGAAGACCCTCGTCTGCTCGCCGATCTGCAGATCGCCGCTGCTGGGCGTGTAAGCACCGCCGAGGATTTTCAGCAGCGTGGATTTTCCGGCACCGTTCTCGCCCATCAAGGCGTGAACCTGCCCCGGATGGGCGACGAAACTGATGCCGTCCAGCGCCTTCACCCCGGGAAAGGTTTTGCCGATTCCGTTGAAGCGCAGGCTGCCACCAATGCTCTGTTCATTTGTTTGTACGTGCGCGTGCATAAACCCACCTCATCACACCAGTCAGGCAGCCCCGTCGCCAGGGCCGCCGATGAAATCAACCGCGCCTCAGTTCCACAGGCCGATTTTTTCCAGTTCCTGCTTGAAGTTGTCGCGCGTGATCAGCGTGACGTCGTCCATCGCGGTGTATTTCGGCGGTTCTTTGCCGGTGGTGACCCACTCGTACATCATGCTCGCGGTGTTGTAGCCCTCGATGTGCGGGCTCGGCAGCATCGAGCCGAAGAAGCCACTGTCGGGTTTCTTCAGTTCGCCGATGGCGTCGGTGCCGTTGATGCCGATGCCGATCACGTTGGTCGCGGCAAAACCGGCGCTCTCGGTGGCGCGCACGCCGCCCAGCACGGTGTTGTCGTTCATGCCGCCGATGATCAGGTTTTTCGCCGCACCCGGAAGCTTCACCAAGGCCGAGTTGGTGGCGTCCATGCTGCCCGGTACGTCGAGGGTTTTCAGCGCAGAAAAGAGGATGTGGTCCTTCGGCATACCGGCGTCTTCCAGCGCTTTGACCGAACCGTCAGTGCGTTTCTTACCGGTGTCGAGTTCGTTGTAGGTGTTGATCACCGCGTAGGTGTCTTTCCATTCCCAGCCGCGTTTTTTCGCCTCAGTGGCCATGGCGGCGCCCTGTTTCTGGCCGACTTCGAAAGCCGCCATGCCCAGGTACGGCACGTCTTCCATGAACTTGCCGCCGGCATCGACGAAACGGTCATCGACGGCGATCACTTTCAAACCGTTGAGCTTGGCCTTGGCCATGATTGCCGGGCCGAGGGACACGTCCGGCGGACAGATCACAAAGCCCTTGGCGCCGTTGGCCGCCAGGCTGTCGATGGCCGAGAGGGTTTTCTCGCCATCAGGCACGGCGATCTTGATGACGGTGAAGCCCTTGTCCTTACCGGCCTTTTCGGCGAAGGCCCACTCGGTCTGGAACCAGGGCTCTTCCGCTTGTTTGACCAGAAAACCGATCTTCACTTCCTCGGCCGCCAACAACGTACTGCTCAGGCTGACCGCCGTGACCGCCAAAGCGGCACAGCACAGGGAACGGATCCCACGACGACGTTTCATAAGCTGACTCCTTGTTATTTTTTTTGAGCGTTATTTGAAAGCCAATACAGCGGTCGAAGCATGCAGCCAATAGTCATATCGTATGATGATTGGATTTCAGAAGTAGTTTCGCGCTTGGAACCCGAGTTATTCAGTCGTGGTACATGACCGAGCGCCCACCATCGATGGTGATGCACGAGGCATTGATGAACGGCGCTTCATCGCTGGCCAGGAACACAGCGGTCATCGCCACTTCAATCGGCTGGCCGATACGCCGTGGCGGATGCAGGTCGAAGGCCCGCTGACGTTCGGCATGGGGGTCGGCAAAGCCGTTCCAATAATCGACGTTCAGTTGGGTTTCGATGTAGCCCGGGGCGATGGCGTTGACCCGAATGCCCTTCGGTGCGTATTCGATGCCCAAGGCGCGGGTCAGCCCGAGCAAGCCATGCTTGGCCACCGGGTACGGGAAGCAGCCGGGAATGATGTGAGTGGAATGGGTCGAGGCAATGTTGATGATGCTGCCTATGCCCTGCTCGATCATTTGCGGCAACACGGCTTTGCAGCCATACCAGGCGCCGTCCAGATCGATGGCGAAGCAGCGACGCCAATCTTCTTCGGTCATTTGCAGCGGGTCGCGGAACACGTTGACCCCGGCGCAATTGACCATCACGTCGATTCGGCCGTGAAGCTCAATGGCCAATCCGGCCATGGCGTGCAGGTCTTCCTGGCACGACACGTCGGCCTTGATCGCCACGACATCCGCCCCTTGTTCACGCCAGTGCGCCGCGACTTTTTCGACTTTCTCGCCCTGGATATCGCTGATGACCAGCCTGGCCTGCTGAGAGGCGAAGGTGGCGACAATCGCCTCGCCGATACCCTGAGCGGCGCCGGTCAGCAGCACGACTTTGTTTTTCAGCCGCTCGCCCTTAGGCGGTTCGGGCACCGGTGGCAAGGAAAGAGGTTCAGCCATGGATCAACACTCCTGTTTGAAGGCACGACGAAAACCGGACATCTGTCGATGTCCGGTCAAAAAGCTGTTGGGAACAGGCAGGCAGGCGCGAAAATGCCCGGGCGCCGAGGCGGCCTGAAGCACTGACTCCGTACGGGAGTGCGGTGGAATATCGCTGCATCACTTCACCTGTTTTGTTTTTTTAAGTGTGAGTGCGTGTAACTGATGGGGCCGACTATAAACCCGACCACCAAATAATCTCAATATATAATTTTACATCCCATATTTTGGGATTTATCCAGCGAATCGCTGACAGGCTTTTCCGGGTACATCCACTCGAATCGATAACAGCGCGCCATCCAGCGGATGATTGAGCGGGCTTGCGGCGCTGGTGATGTACAGGGTTTTGAAGTCTTCGCCACCGAACACGCAACTGGTGGGACGGCTGACCGGCAGTTCGATCACTCGATCCACATGACCATCCGGGTTCAACCTAAGCAGACAACTGCCATCCCATCGGGCGTTCCATATATAGCCCTCGGCGTCCATCGTTGAGCCGTCGGGAACGCCACGTTCGTGGGGACCAAACCAGACATAGGCGGTATCCAGGTTGCCATCGGTGTGGATGAAATGCCGGTAAAGCGTTTTGTCGAGGCTGTCGGCGAAATACAGGGTGGTGCCGTCGTCACTCCACAGCAACGTGTTGGGAGTGCCTAATCCTCGTAGCAGCGGCGTGACCCGAGCATCGTGGTCGATGCGAAACAGGCCACCGGACCGGCGCACGACGGGTAAATCTTCGCCCTGCTCACCGATGTTGTTTTGCATGGTGCCCAACCAGAGCCGGCCCTGGGCATCGCAGCGGGCTTCGTTGGGGCGATTGCCAGGTTGCGGATCGGCGACGCAGAACAAGGTCAGCCGAGGTTCCAGGCCGGGAGAATCCAGATCCAGCCGATACACCCCACTGCTCAATGTCACCAGGGCATCGCCGCTCTCGCAGGGAATGAACGCGGACACGTGCTCCGGCATCTGCCAGATGTCCACATTGGCGCCGATCAGCCTAAGCGCTTGTTTGCCGGCGATGTCTACCCAATACAGGGCCTGGGTCGCAGCATCCCAGAACGGGCCTTCTCCGAGTTGCGCACGGTGTCCGGTAACCGCAGTCCACGTCATGAAACCTCCTTTTTTATTGCTTTTATGTGGGAGCGGGCTTGCTCGCGAAGAGGCCGTGACATTCACCATCTCTGTCGCCTGACACATCGCCTTCGCGAGCAAGCCCGCTCCCACAAGGGTTCTTTATTGTTAGCTGGCCTTCTTGTCGGCCATGACTTGGGGGTAGAAGCGTTTGATCGCCAGGTCCGCGTTATCGATCAGGGTCATGCAGGCCCACACACCCCGCGCGGCGTCCCGGGCGGCGATGGCGTCGGCCATGTCTTTGTGGATTGGCAAGGTTCGGCGCAGTTCGTCCGGGTCAGCGGCAGACACTTCGAAAGACACGGCCAGCAACGCGCCGAGGGCCGGGACCATTTGTTCGATGAATTGATTGTGGCTGGCGGCGAGGATGCACTCGTGGAAGAACTGGTCGGCGCGGTTGTAATCGATGCCGCTGTCCACCGCCCGTTCCAGCGCGTTATAGGCCTGGAGTACGGCTTGCACTTGTTCCACCGTCGCCCGCTCGCAGGCCCAGCGCACCGCCATGGGTTCGATGGTGCGGCGCAGGTCGAGCAAATCGTCGACGAAGTTTTCCGGCAAGCCGCTGCGCGACAGCCAGCCGACGACTTGCGGATCGAAGAGGTTCCAGCGCCGCACCGGCAATACGCGTGTGCCGACCTTCGGCCCGACTTCGAGCATGCCTTTGGCCACCAGAGTCTTGATGGCTTCGCGGATGACCGTACGGCTGACACCGAGCTGCTCGCCCAGGTCGGCCTCGACCTTGATGGTTTCGCCGGGTTTGACCTGGCCGGCAGCAATCCAGCAACCCAGCCAGTCGACCGTCGACGCATGAAAACTGCTGGACATGGGTACCTCGTCGACCGGTGATAAAAAAACAAACGGCACAAAGCCGTTCGCGATGGGTGTCCACGCTAATCATCATATGATTGGGTGTCAATTGGATTTTCAGATGCTTCGCTATACGAACACGGCTGTTCGTCCGAATCCTGCTCGAAGCGCTTTGATCCCATCCACTTTGTAAACTACGGTTAGCCGCAGCAGATCGGGCAGTCAGCGGTCTGTTCCCCTTCAAATCCGTTATCGATAGGTATGAACATGGACATGGATGCGTCTACGAAATACCCCATTGTGTTGGTCCACGGCCTTTTCGGCTTCGACAGAATCGCCGGTTATCCCTACTTCTTCGAAATTGAGGAAGCGCTGGAACGCGCCGGCGCTCAGGTGTTTGCGGTCAATATTCCAGCCGTCAACGGCAATGAGGAACGCGGTGAAAAACTGCTCGAGCACGTCAACCGCATTTTGCTGGAAACGGGTGCTGCCAAGGTCAATCTGATCGGCCATAGCCAAGGCCCTCTGGCCGCACGCTACGTAGCAGCACTGCACCCGGAAAAGGTCGCATCGGTTACGTCGGTCAGTTGCCCCAATCATGGTTCCGAGATTGCCGATCAACTGCATAAGGCACTGACGCCCGGAGAGTTGCCCGAAGCGTTCGTGCTGGCCCTGCTGGGCGCAGTCGGTACTTTCATTTCGTTGATCAGCGGCCATCCGGAAAACCCGATTGACGCTGAAGCGGCATTCGAATCGCTGACCAGCGCGGGATTGGCTGCCTTCAATCGCAAGTACCCGCAAGGGGTGCCAGAGGTTTGGGGTGGCGAAGGCAAAGAAGTTGAAAATGGCGTGTATTACTACTCCTGGAGCGGGATCGTGCAGAACTTCCAAAGCCTGCAACCGCTCGACCCGAGTCATTTGAATTGTATCGTGCTATCGAAGCTGTTTTATAAAGAGGAAAACGCCAACGATGGGCTGGTCGGCCGCTACAGCTCGCACTTGGGCAAAGTGATTCGCTCGGATTACCCGATGGACCACTTTGATGCAGTCAATCAGATAGCTGGAGTCGACAGCTGGAACGTGAGCCCGGTGAGGCTCTACCTGGAACATGCCGAGCGACTCAAGAGCAAAGGTTTGTAAGCCAAAAAAACGGCCCGTTGCAATAACGGGCCGTTTCGTTTCCAAAGTTCAATCAACTAGGGCTCAAGCCCGATCGGGAAGAATTCGCCGCCGCTCCACACGCCCAGCCAACGCTGCCCGTCGATTTCACGACTCACCGCCAGCTCCACCAGTTGGTAGAACACATTGCGATGGATCAGCGCTTCAAGGTTGGTGCGTATATGCACGTACGGCGCGGGTTCCTGAGTCACCGGATCGATCACCACGCGTATAGGGTGCTCGGTGCCTGCATCGGCCGCTTCATCGACGTTGGTGGTAAAGCGCAAGACCTGGGCTTCCCCCTCGCCTTCGACCTCCACGGCAATCGCCACGAACGGCGCGTCGTCGACCTTGATGCCAACCTTTTCGACCGGGGTAATCAGAAAATAATCATCGCCATCGCGGCGAATGATGGTGGAGAACAGCTTGACCATCGGCTTACGCCCGATCGGCGTGCCCAGGTAATACCAGGTGCCATCGCGGGCGATGCGCATGTCGATGTCGCCGCAGAAGTCGGGGTTCCACAAGTGGACCGGCGGCAAGCCTTTGGTTTTGGGGATTTGCCCCAACAGGTCGTTGGCTTTTTGCGGGCCAGTCATGGCGTTCTCCTTTGAATTACTGGTCGCTGAGCCCCAGCAGGCTACGAGCGTATTGCTCCAGCGGCGGGCCCAGCAAGTCTTCTGGCTTGTTGTCGTGGAACGTCAGTAAACCGCCACGACTCTTGATACGTGCAGTATCAATCAAATACTGGGTGCTGGTCTCGATCAACATGATTTGAATCACGCCGTTGTCGATTCCGAGGCGATCCACGTGTTCCTGGTCGAGCCATTCGTCCGAGTTGCCGATGCGGTCGTCAGCCTTGGCGAAACGGGTGTACAGCAAGTAATGGGCGCCGGCGGCACGGGCTTCGCCCATGGCAGCGTCAAGGCCTTCCGGAGCACGGGCGCGGCGGACCATCGGGAAATACTCGATAAAGCCGTTGAAGGCCTCTTCGGCCACCACGTTAGGTCGCGGGTAGGCACTGCCCGGTGGCGCGAAGGCACCTTGGGCGATGTAGATGAACGAGTCCGGCTGAATGCGGAAGTTACTCACGCGACGGCTGTCGCTGTGGTCCAGCAGGCCCGCGTCGCTCATGTGGTAGCGAGTCCCTTCGGCCATATCGCTGACATTCATGCAGCCACCAAGCGCCAAAACGGCCAGCAGCAAAACCAGGCTACGCATCCTACCCTCCAGAGGCCGGTGACGGAAAACCGGCGAATGGCCATGGGATGCAGCTTCCGAGCCAGCTCAGGTCATGTACATTTTCAGGCTGAGAATACAGACCTGTGGCGAGGGAGCTTGCTCCCGATCGGCGGCGCAGCCGTCGTAGAGCGATGAATGCGCTAATTCTGACGAAACGGGGATTTTTTTTGGGGCCGCTTCGCGACCCAGCGGGAGCAAGCTCCCTCGCCACAGCAAGCCCCCTTCACCACAGGGCCCGATCAGCCGCCGATGATTTTCATGATGGTCGCGCCGCCGGAGAACGCCACTTCCTGCTTGTCGCCCAAGGCTTTCACCAAGAGCCGCTGCAACGCCGGTAGCGCCTGGTGACGAGGTTTATCCAGCAAATCGCCGACATAGTGACGATTGCTCGACGACAGGCAGCCATGCAGCCAACCCGTGGACGACAGGCGTAGACGCGAACAGGTGCGGCAAAACGGAACGCTTTCGTTGGCAATCACGCCAAAGTGGCCCAACCCCGGAATCTGGTAACGCACCGCCGTAGCATCGACTGGCGCATCGGCCTGAAGGTACTCGTAGCGTTCGCCGATCAGGCTCAGCAACTGCTGAAGGCTCACGAACTGTTGCAGGAAGGCATTGGAGTCGCTGGCCAAGTGGCCCATGCGCATCAACTCGATGAAGCGCAATTCGTAGCCGCGCTCCAGGCAGTAGTCAAGCAGTGGCATCACCTGATCAAGATTCTGCCCACGCAGCGGCACCATATTGACCTTGATCTTCATGCCGGCCGCTGCGGCCTGGTCCATGCCGTCGAGAACGGTCGCCAGATCACCGCCGCGCGCAATGCTGCGAAAAGCGCTGGCATCCAGGGTATCGAGGGAAACATTGATGCGCCGAATGCCGGCATCCACCAGCAGTGGCAGCTTCTTCGCCAGCAACTGACCATTGGTGGTCAAGCTGATATCCGCCAGGCCCATCTGGCCGACGGCAGTCATGAAGGCTTCGAGCTTGGGACTGACCAATGGCTCGCCACCGGTAATGCGCAAACGCTCGATGCCCGCCGCCTCGATCAAATAGGCCACCCCGCGTGCCATGGCCTCGGCCGACAATTCATCCTGCGCAGCCACCAGCCGCTTGCCGTTGGGCACGCAGTAGGTACAAGCGTAGTTGCAGGCTGAGGTCAGACTGATCCGCAAATTGCGAAAACGCCTGCCTTGACGGTCAACGATCATGGATCACTCCGGCGAAAGAAGATTCGAACGCGCAAAACTTGACTCACAAATCAAGTTTTAGCAAGCCCTAAGCCTGAGTATATTCCTGCGGTACTGCGCCATGTAGCTAAATCATGGCGCAACAAGGCAACTGACGGGTTCAGTTATGCGGAGTGTCGGTATCGCGCTTGCGCTTGTTGCCCATGCGCACGCCGATGTCCATCAGGAACTGGAAGAAACCTTCCTGATCTTCCAGCACATTGCTCCAGAACGGCGAGTGATACAGCGCCACCGCGCCATGCACCAGCGCCCAAGCCGCGCAGTAATGGAAGTAAGGCGGCACGTCTTCGAGCTTGCCTTCGCTGATCCGGCCCTTGATCAGCAGGGTCAGGCGTTCGAAGTTCGAGGCGCGGATCTTGTGCAGTTCCTCAACCATCTCCGGCACCTGATTGCCCTTGACCACCTTTTCTTCCAGGCGATCGAACAACCGATAGCGTTGCGGATCGCGCATGCGAAATTCGAAGTAGGCCCGGGAAAGGGCTTCCTTGTCCTTATCGACATCGGCCGAATGCAGCAACTCGTTCAAATCGCGCTCGTAATCGAGCATCAGGCGCAGATAGATCTCCGCCTTGGATTTGAAGTGCTTGTAGATCGTGCCTTTGCCGATACCGACGGCATCAGCAATCATCTCGACGGTGACACTGTCTTCACCTTGGTCGAGGAACAGCTTGAGCGCGGTATCGAGAATTTCTTGCTCGCGGCGACGAAACTCACGGACCTTACGAGGTTCTTTATGCATAAGAAAAGGTCTGTAGGGGTCAAAATTCGAAGCCGCGTATTATGCCTAACTTGCGCAAAAATGCACGGATCATCCAACCATATATGTGTTTCTTGATGAATTCGCGCCACCTTGAGGGTTAATGAGAACTCAACCGAAGCGCGCGTATTCCAAATTTGTTTAAAAACCCGACCAGCTAAACTGGACTCGGCGCAATACTGATCAATACTTCAACTGTCGGCGAGGCATCTCCCCCAAGTGTCGCGCCGATGAAGGTACCAACGGATTGCGTGCCTTTGTTTTACTCCTAATGGTCTTAACCCGGATTCCCCCCCCAGAACCCGGGTTTTTTTTGCCTGTGATTCAGCGGCCAAAGCCCCTCTGAATTGTCTCAGGCTGCGTTCTTTTCCAACGTTACACCGATGCCCTGACATGTGCCAACGGGAACAAACGCTTGAAATTCTCGGTAGTTTGCTCGGCAAACCCCTCGTAGGACTCGCCTCGCAACATGGCCAGAAACTCCGCTACCTCACGCACGTACTGAGGCAGGTTCGGCTTGCCCCGATAAGGGATCGGTGCCAGGTACGGCGAGTCGGTCTCCACCAGCAACCGGTCAGCCGGCACCTTGCTCGCCACATCCCGCAGGGCATCGGCATTGCGAAAAGTGACAATACCGGACAAGGAAATGTAATACCCCATGTCCAGCGCAGCCTTGGCCATTTCCCAGTCTTCGGTGAAGCAATGCAGCACACCCGCCTGAGGCAGTGCCGCTTCGCGCAACAGTTCAAGGGTGTCGGCCCGGGCGCCACGGGTATGGATGATCACCGGTTTGCCGGTCTGCCCCGCCGCTTGCAGGTGCAGACGGAACGATTGCTGCTGCAACGCTGCCGCCTCCGGTTCGTAATGATAATCCAGGCCGGTTTCACCAATCGCCACCACCCGCGGATGATTGAGTTCGCGCAACAGCCAGTCCAGCGCGGGCGCAGCACCCGGCTGCACATCGAGCGGATGCACACCCACCGAACAGTCGACGTCGTCGTAACGTTCGGCCAGCGCTTTGACGTCGGCGGCGTTATCGGCGCTGACACCGATGCACAGGAAGTGCCCGACCCCGCGCGCACGGGCTGCATCAAGCGCCGCATCCAGGGAGCCGTCGTGGGCAGTGAGGTCGAGGCGATCAAGGTGACAATGGGAATCTACAAGCATAAAAGGGCTGCAACTTACATCGTATGAGTGGGACGGTCGGACTTCAGGGCTCCGGCCAGATGGGTTTCGATGCGACTGCGCGCGGTGTCGTCGCCTTCATTGAATTGCACGCCAACACCGGCGGCGCGATTACCCTGGGCGCCTTTGGGGGTAATCCAGGTGACTTTGCCAGCGACCGGAATCTTTTCCGGTTCATCCATCAGGTGCAGCAACATGAACACCTCATCGCCCAACTTGTAGCTTTTGTTGGTTGGGATAAACAGGCCACCGTTCTTGATGAAGGGCATGTAGGCTGCGTAGAGCACGGCCCTGTCCTTGATGGTCAAGGACAAAATGCCATTGCGCGGCCCCGGACTGACGGGCTCGTTCATGTTGACCTCCGCTGTCTGATGATCAGAGTCTAGTGTCAGACGGTCACTTTGGGGTAGGCAAAGATACCCATTGCACTAGCAGCGCCTCCAGCAACAAGGCCGGATTGAGGTTGGCTTTGCTCATTACCTTCTGACGTTGGGCGAGAATCCAGTCCTGGATATTCAGGACTTTGTCCTGAGGGGATTTCTGCGCCAGGTATTGAATCACTTTGCGCATGTCCGCCAGCCCCAGCCCTGCTTCATCCTGAGTCAATTGATAACGCAGGATCAGGCTCGACCAGTCGCAGAACCAATCGAACAGCAACAACATGGGAATGGTTTTCCATTCTTCTGCCAGTTGCGTCGGCGATTGCTGCTGCTTGAGCAACTTCTTCACGCCTTCGACCACCAGCGCCCGTTGCTCTCGCACGCCCTGTGCCTGCAACTTGACCGCGGCCAAGGGCGAACCGGCGGCGAGGGTAAGCAGTTCAATGCGCTCCTCTTGCGCACAATCCGGCAATGCGCTGGCCAGCCACGCCAGGCTCATGGCTTCGCTTGGCAACGGACAGGCTTGCTGCACGCAACGGCTCTTGATGGTCGGCAGCAGTCGACTGGTCTGGTGGCTGACCAACAGCAATACGGTATCGCCGGACGGCTCTTCAAGACTTTTCAGCAAAGCGTTGGCGGCGTTGATGTTCATCGATTCGACTGGCTCGATCAGCACCACTTTGCGCCCGCCCATCTGCGCGGTCTGAACCACGAAGCTGACCAGATCACGCACCTGATCAACCTTGATCGCCTTGTCTGTCTCTTCCGGCTCCAGGATGTAGTTGTCGGGATGACTCCCGGCTTTGAGCAGCAGACAGGATTTGCATTCACCGCAGGCGCCTTGGGCGGTCGGGCGCTGACACAGCAATCGGGCCATCAGTCGCTCGGCCAGCGCACGCTTGCCGATCCCGGCCGGGCCATGCAGCAAATAGGCGTGAGCATGCTGGGCACGGCCGGCCAATTGCTGCCAGAGACTGTCCTGCCACGGATAGGCTTCAGCCACGGGTCAACTCCAACAGACGCGGCAACAAGGTATCCAGGGATTGCTGAACCTGCGCCAGCGGCTGAGCGGCATCTACCAGGACATAACGCGCAGGATCCGCTTTGGCACGCTCAAGGAAGGCCGTGCGCACCGCATCAAAAAACACTCGGCCTTCGAGTTCGAAACGATCCAGCCGACCGCGGGCGCTGGCGCGGGCCAGGCCCACTTCTACCGGCAGATCGAAAATCAGCGTCAAGTCCGGGCGCAGATCGCCCTGGACGAACGTTTCGAGGGTGGCAATGCGCTCCAGAGACAAACCACGACCACCACCCTGATAGGCATAAGTCGAATCTTGTTTTGGAATCATCTGAAATGGAAACAAAATGCTATACTCGCCTTCGAAAAAAATGTAAACCAGATGAAAACCCATTAGATATCAAGGAGCTAGTGCGATGAAGAAGATAGTTGGGCTGGCTGCTAAGGCAAGATCTGGTAAAGACACAGCAGCTGCCATGCTGCTCAAGCACCCTGAGGTGACCGCCTATGCCCTTGCTGATCCGCTGAAGCGCGGTTGCCAAGCCCTCTTCAATCTCACTGATACTCAGACGTGGGATGATAGCGTAAAGGAGCTCAAAGTGGACGCCTGGGGCCTCTCCCCAAGGGAATTCTTCCAGAGGGTGGGGACTGAGTGGATGAGAGCTCACAACCCCTTACACTGGCTTATGAGAGCGGATCGCGAGATCTATGCCCCTGAGGCGATTTATCCCCTCACTACTGCCCAACTTTCGCACCCAGAGCTGCCATTCATTCTCGGTGCCAAAGCGTTTTTCAACCTCACCGATGAACAGTGCTGGGATGCAGGTGCGGAAAATGAAACTGACAAATTTTGGAATATGACGCCTGCCGAAATAATAGGCTTGGTTAAATCTAAAGCGTTGCAAGACTTCCCCGACTTTTGTAAACGCAGAGACTCCACTTCGCCTCAAAAAATAAATGATACGGCATATATTAATAAGCCGACCCTTGATACTGACAACAAGAACATAATCATCATCAAAGATATTCGCTTCGAGAACGAAGCCGCCTATATCAGAAGTTTAGATGGCGCGATCTGGCACATTGTGAGAAACAATGCAGAACCAGTTAACATGCATTCATCCGAGTTCGGGATTGAAATACAGCCAGCCGATACCATCATCAAAAACAATGGCACCCTGAAAGAATATAAGGAAGCCCTAGACAGAGCCTGGAAATCCCTGTCCGAAAGCATAATAGACCGGGACTAACAATGAAGCATCTATTTAAAACCAAAGATGCAGTGCATGACACTGTCTTGAGTTCGGATATTCATGAAGTCGAATGCACTTACCAAGGACATCCTTTTTACAGCATCGGCAAGGCTATCTGTATCGGCCTTCATTTGGTGTTTTTGAAGTATTGCCCAGTAAGGACACGCATTTCTGCGAGCAGCCTTCGTCGAGCGATTTGGATCTTCTTCGATTTTGCGCAAGAGTATAACTTATCCCGCCCGAAATCGCTGCAAATCAATCAGATCGCAGACATCAGCACCGAGGTGTTCAATAACTTCCAGAGCTATCTTCTTGAAAACAATGAACCGATAAGTAACGCTGGCTTCTTAAAAACAGCTTTAAATAATGCTGCCTCGCTTACAGAGGCCATCCCCGGCCTGCTTTTGCCACACGTTATTAAAGCCAAAAACCAGCCTAGAGCCCCACTAAGTGATGAGACGGATGCGGCGCTAGAGAGCGCACTCACAACCCATATCAACCTCCTCTATAAAAAAATTAGCTTCCGAGAAGAGGTGCATATCGCGACCGCATACACGTACAACGAGGTTTATAGCGCGATCGCTAAAGACCACTCTCGTGCTAGCATTTTTCAATGGATGCAGTATTGCGAAGAAAACAATATTAAAATTACGAGCAGGACGCTACTTAGTCGTGCATCTCAATCCCCTGACGTACTTTTGCGCAAATTTGCGTCACTTCCGGACGGACGAAATAAAATATTCTCCGAATTCAATAATCGCAGGGATGAGTTTAAGTTTTTCAACCCTGTAAATCCTTATGCCGGAAGGAAAATCTTGAGTTTTAAACCTGATCCGGCTCGAGCGCTCAAGACACTTCTTGATAATGGCTACCCATTTAACATAAAGCTAAGCGACATTGGATCTAATTACGCCTTCGATGACATATTTTCCTTGGCGCACTGCAATGATGTGGTACAGCTTTTAATATTCAGGTGGCGGGGAGATTTCCAGGCCACCAATTCCGAACATCTTCCTATATGGGATGATCTTCTGGGCATGTACTACCCTACAATGCTCGACATGTCCTGCCTTATTCAGTTCATCATGCTCCAAACCAACTGGAACAAAGAAACCGTTCTAGCTCTGGATCCTGAAAACTATGAACACGCGTTGACTGGTGCGATGAACGAAGAGCACGTGGTACTGCAATCAGAGAAGAACAGAAGCCAAGGAGTAGGAAAACCTTACCACGCCCCCAAGGAAATCATCGCCGCGAGCACTCGCTCGGACAAATATTCAGCTTGGAATCTATTTACATTAGCTAATAATCTTTCAGCGCCACTTAAACCGTACGCATTGGATTACATAAATCACGGTAAAACTGAGGCTCATTACAACCCAGCATTCCTATGCATTCGCTTTTCCGCCGACTGGGTAAACAAAGGCGGCCGGCACACATCTGCATCTAATGAAAAAGCGTTCCTGCAAGGAAACAAACAGTTTCTCAAAAAATATGAAATCTTTGAAGGTGGCGAAAAATTAACCAGTGCTAAAGATCTTACATTAAGGCTGAGGCCTACGTGGGTAAAACGCAAGAAACAATCTGGAGATATTTCGCATGGGTTCCTTGCTCTGTTCTTAGGGCACAATAGCTCCAGCACTACCGACATACATTACGATAACTCTGCGCATGCTCAGATGGAGCGCTATGATCGCCTGGACTCCGAATTGGAGTCGATTGTTGCCCTCATATACGATGGAAAATTTGAGGGGATGCTGGGCACCCCTGCACAAGAGGCTGTAAATCTTCCGTTCAAAGTGTTCCATATTCCAGGTATGGAGAAACCGCTTTGGGCGTGCTCAAACCAAAAACAACCAACGTGGCACGGTGCAAAGTCGCGAGTTCAACCGGGCCAAAAGTGCTACGTCGTTAGCAAATGCATTTTCTGTACCCAAGCATATATTTTTGAGGATTCGTTACCGTATTTAATGGAACGCAGAATTCACGTCGTTGAACTGGTGGATGATCAGCCGCCCTCCTCGTCCGATTATAGCAATGACCTCGAGATCGAACTCTCGAAGATCGACTCGATTTTGGACAATTGGGAAGATAACCGAGCGATCAAAGAGGCGGCTCGCTATCAACGCCGTAACACTCCGCTACTACCCAGAGACCTGAATTTTCTCCAGGTAATTCTTGAAGAGGAAGACAAGGAATGACACGTAAAGCCGCAAAACTCAGCGAAGCCGAGCTTGCCATCCTCAAAGATGTGCTTGATAAAGATTTTCAGGATGATCTCCACGATGCGGCAGAACAAGAGCTTGAGCGTCTTCTCCAAGAAACGGGCGGAACAGTAAAGCAAACCCAAAGCTCGCTTCTTAAAAAGCTTGAGGTGAGCCCAGAAGGTGATTTTCCAGTTTCGAACTATTCGAAGTACAGCGACTCAAGCTGGATAATTTTCAAAGATAAATATGGGACAGCCACTCGCGTATCTTTCGAAGGCCTGTCCGCTCATGTTGCCTTGATCAAAAAATCGATCATTTACCACTTGATTCCTGAGTTCGCTCCTTTTGGCGGTATTCGAGCCTATTCCACAACCAAAAACCACAGTTCCAATTTTCGGATTTTGGAGAAATACGTATTTAAAGATAACCACCTAACAGGTGATGCTGAGTCTCTGTCCTTTGTGACCCCGAAACTCTTAATCAACGCTCTCAACAGGGCTAAAGAGTCACCGACATTTACACATTATCATTATCTTTTTCACCATCTTCGTTTTTGGCTATCGCTAAGCGCACAGCAACTGATTCCGGTTGAGCACAGAATTTCTGTGTCAGCTAATGCTGTCGACACCCCAGAACGACGAAAGGATGTGATCCGTCATTTTACCGGCTCTCTTTCCACTTGGATTCCGTTCACCGAACCTGAACTCAAGAAAATGGCCGAATATGCTTTTTTTTGGACTGACAAGGCAATCCCTTTACTTCTGCAAGCGAAGGATTTTCTGATAAGCAAGAACCTAACCGACCTGAAAAAGAAGCACATTAAACGCTACAAGGAGGATCCAGAATTAGAAGATGCCTTGAATCTTGAAGCAGACGGTACGCCGATTCTATCAGTTACCAAAAAAAAATATGACACCAATCGCTCTTGGACTTACTCATGGCTTCGCAATTACAAAAGCGCAATAGATTCAGTAAGAGGAGCGCTGTACATTCTAGTAGCTCTCGTAACTGGATTGCGAGCTAGCGAACTTGAGACCCTAAAGTTCGAGCACGTTATAGAGTCGAAGAGTGGCCGTTTCAAGCTCCAGATCACTCGATTCAAGACTAGCGAAGATCCGAACTACAAGGGAGACACCAGCTTCATTCCACTCCCTAAATTCATCGGAATAAAAATCAAAGAGTATGAACAACTCAGATCGATTTATGGGCTTGAGCGTGAAGGCTATTTGTTCCAGTCTAACCGCAGCACCAAGAAAGTTAAACGTCAGTCATCGGTGCGAGTTGAGCGGATCACTGATGAGCTTGAAGAGGTGCTTGGCATTGAACGTATCCACACTCATCGCTTCCGGAAAACGATTGCGGAGATTTTGATCAACCGTAGCGAGCGAAACATTGACATCATCAGACTGCTTTTTGGACATGCCAGTTATGCGATGACGCTTCGGTACATTGGGCGTAACCCTTACATAGTGCAAAGTGTTGCCCATGCGATTGAGCAGAACTATATCGAAGATTTTACCGATATCATCACCTCGGTTAAAACTTCCGGTTCTTCGGGCGAAAGTGCACGACGACTAGTCGATAAGATTACTGCACGCCCAGATGCGTTTAGCGGGAAGCAACTTAGGGTTACCATTTTCACCTATGTCAGCCACTTGCTTTCGTCTGGTGAGCCTTTGTTCATCTACCGCACTGCGGTAGGCAGCTATTGCGTTAGCACCGAACTATACTCCTCGCCGGCGCTCCCGCCATGCTTGGCCCACCGAAAGGGTATCGTGAAGAGTGCACTCCCGGATCCCCTTTTCTGTAATACGGCGTGCCCGCATGCGGTTATCGTGGGTAAAGCTGCAAAAGCACTTGAGGACAATGCAAACTTCTATCAGCACATACTGGACAATGCTAGCGATACGCTGTCCGAGACCTCGAAGGCGATGCTCCGACAGAAGATTTTGGAGAACTCAAGGCATTTGAAAGCGTTGAAAAACGATAAGTCTTATCAGCTGATTCCGTCGATGGAAGCCCGAGTATGAGTAGCCAGGACACCCGTAAAAAGCTGATTGCTATCATTAAGCAGCATCAGTTAGATAATGGCATGAGCAAGCTGCCAATTGGCATACTTTCCGAACTTGCAGGAATTACCCGACAAGCATTCAACCGTTACTACGGCGATCTGAAAGAGTATGCGACTGGAAAACAGTCTGTTGCCAGGCTATTGGTAGATGATGGCGCTTCTCTTAGTGAGCTACTTGAAAATAGGGAAGAGAGAATTACACAGCTGGAGCTGGAGCTCACTAAGGCAAAATTAGCCCACAAAACTGAACTCGAAAAAGCCATTGAAAACCATATTACATCACTGATGAACAATGACATCATGGTGTACGAATCTGGCCAAATTAGCGCAACTCTCGTTAATCAAACCAATCACAACGCTTACCTAATCAAGCGAGTGACTGAGCTAGAGGTGAGCAATACCAAGATGGTGGCGGACGCTGTGTCTGCGTCTACTTTCAATAGATCTGACCGCCCGTCAAAATCGACAAAGAATTTCATCGCGCTGGAGCTTGATCTCAACGCAGCGAGAAGAGCCTATGCATCGTCAAACGACTTCGTCGCTTATGAAGACGCTAAAGATGCTGAGATTCAAAAAGCCATCAAAACGATCAAATCCCTGCCAGCCCCTAAAAAAGCTGATATTGTAATTTTTCAAGAACGCTACATTTCGGATTTCAGCTTATTTTGCACCAAAATCCACCCTCAAGAAAACCATATTCTGATCATTCTTCAACTACCTCTCTATAACCGCGAAGAGATTCAGCTAGTCATCAAAGAGCTCCAACCCGCAGCTTCGATATCTATTCAAATTCCTTACAGTACATCAGATGCCATCGTATCAGCTAAGCGTCAGTTTAGTTTTAGAGATGTACCAGCGGAAGAACTGCAAGATGCCGACGCAGCAAAAATACCTTTAATGGATTGGGGGTTTGATTCTATTCAAGTAACAAGAATCAAACAAGGTGACTAATGATCTCGTTCGAAATTAAGCCCATAAAGTACCACAGCATAATGCTCGAGGCCAGTGTTGAGCACTACGTTCTACTAGCAGAGTACAAAGGCAAAAAAGTACTCGTAAGCATCCCAAACCTATACCTTTACAACAAAAGCCGCTCTTCGCTACAGACATCAAAAAGATATGCAACATTAATTGCTCAATTCTATAGATTCCTCTCTAGCCATGAGCGCTTTAAATCCGTAGAACCGGGCGACTACCATCTTCACGTAACCAACACTGAGCTACGCCAGTGGCAAATATATAGACAACTGATAAGGGTTAATAAAGCCAGCACACACCCCACCTCCGAGACAATATTCAACGATGCATGCGTAGTACTTTACTTTTTTAGGTGGTTGGTCGACGAGGGCATACCTACCAGCGTCAAAATCTCCCTGAAGACCTGGACTGCTAACTTCAAGGACAGACGCTTGCTTAGCTACATAGCAAAGAAGACCAAATACGCCGTTGACACAGACCCCATTCGAGTACTGGACAAACAAGCAAGACAGAAAAAAGCTGTACACCTCATCAAACATAGCGAGGTCAAGACTTTACTAGCAGCATATCCAGACAAAGTTTACGCAGTGCTCTTCAAATTTGCATTGGCTACCGCGATGCGCCCGATGGAGCTAGTGAAATTTCCTTATATTGGCATCGGGAAGAATCGCCACATCTTGCCTTATAGCGAGATGAACAAAGAGGCCAATACCTTCAGCTATGAGGTCTTCGGGAAGGGTAACAAATTTAGAGACATCATCATTCCCTGCTATGCGCTTCAGTTACTCGATGATGAGTACATCAAGACAGAGTATCCTATTCGGGCCAAGCTCTATCGTGAAAAGTTCGGAAAAAAATGTCCTCTATCGACTCTTTTCCTGACATCGGAGGGTGTTCCGGTAACTCAAAGCATGATAGCGAACGCGACTAATTATGCCAAGAGACTTGCCATTGCCAATGACCCTAGCTTCGGAATTAAGAATATTTTCTACCATGCCAGAAAATGGTGGCCAACCATGATGATGGTTCAGCATCATAACGGTGAAAAAATTCTAGAGAAGAACGCTGAAGTGATGCATGTCGCACTCACCCAGGTGATCATGAATCAAATGGGTCACGAAGACCCTATTACTACTTACAACCATTATCTTGTTCTTGCACGGTATCTGATGATGGCTAACAAGGGTATAACCCATGAGACCATCCACGAAGATGCACTAAACATTCATGAAGCACTAGAAATGTACGGATAACATCAAGGCCATTGCTGGCGGAGAGCTTTGGTGACCTCATCGTCGACGTACCTCCAGGGCTGCTTAAGAAATTGGGTCTAGCAGAGGTAGGCGAAATGGAGATCGAGGTCGCAATGGCTTGATAATCCTGTCTCCTAAGCCCCCCCCACCTCCTTGACCTGATTTGGTTTGCGGGAGGTACGATCCACTCCTGCAGAGAGATATTGATGAGTGATGTAAATGGCCTGTGGCGTCGAGAGCGCAAACGCCGCTCCGCTTTGTGGGATTTAGAAAAGCTGCAGTCTGGATCCGATCAAGCAATAGAACTCCTCTCGATTCTTGATGAAACGTTCCAGAAACCGATATCGTGGGAGTCAGCGGATCCCACTTTCTAGTCGTGCTTGACGAGCACATACCTGAACCGTGGAGACTCGTTTCGAAGAAGCGAGTACCGGGTCTACTCGATTGCGGCAAAACTGTTATACGAAAGATTGGCGCCGTTTTTTACGACTATAGACAACCGAGCTGCAGCACCTCGCAGCACATAGAGAGATGCGTTAAGCCCTGGCCTGACGAATCTCACACAAGAACTCCTCTCTCCAATCGATCGATAAGATCGAAAACAGCTTTCATTTCCACCCTCGTCCCCAGCATGTCGATTGGACACTTCGATCCGAGCCCTCGCACTGGCGAGCTCATCCATTCCGTTACAGCGGCGACATCGTTTTCGAAGAGTGAAAGGGCTTCCTCAAAGACAGGAACCAATGTGACGACGCGGTCGCTTTCTACAGAGTTGAACCGCCCTGCTTTCGCTCTACGCGCCAACGTCGAGGGTACTATGCAAATAGCCTTGGAGATAAACCCTTGCTGCACCTGCAGAAAGCTCGCTATCCGCTCGAGGTATTCGAAAGGCAGTCCTTTTCGAACTAGGTCATGAAGGCTGGCGCCGCGTGACGGCAGCCCTAGGGTCATCCAAACGCTCAGTGGGATCTGGGGCCCTGGTTGGTATTCCTCCATCGATGACAGCACTTTCACCTCCATCTGAACAACCTAGAACTGAGCCGGGCCCGCTGGCCCGAATCAGCGACTTCTTCATTGCCCTCTGCGTAGATCTATCAGACACAGGACAATGTGATTTCGATGAGTAGCGTAGTCATCCTAGCTTAGGGGTTGCCTGTTCGAGTACGAGAGCGCCGAGATCGCCAGGGAGCTTTACAAGCCCATAGATATCATTCTCAACTACAAGGTGAAAGCCGCATCTCTCGTCAACTTGCTGCCCTGATAAGCCCCTGAACCCCGGAACGGACGATCCTTAACGGATTAGACAAACTATGGTGTGTTTGCGCAAATGCTGAGGTAAGCACAGCGACCACACTGCCTGCCCTTGACCGCAGATCGATCCCCTGCCGCGAATCGAGCAGCCATCTTGTAGACCGTAGTGCTTTCAGGCTTTTTAGACGCCCCGTCCCGTAAGCGGGAGTGGGCTCAGAGCAAAACCTCGTCAGCTTTTATTTTGGTTTTTGCGGCACTCCCCACTTATTTTGCCAAGGCATGCCTTGATTTGCATCTGCCGGGGAGGGCCGAGCCAGTGATGTATCGCCTGGCTTCGGCGCACTCGAGTCCTCCTCAGGAGATTTTTCAATGATTGATGAGCCATTTTTTCCTTACCAGAGGCTAGCGTCCGACTTATTCGCATTTCTACCCGAGGACAACACGGACGGCTCCCACGACCTGTCTCATATTCATCGGGTATGGACAAATGTTCGGCGGATACAGGAAAGAGAAGGTGGGGACTTAGAGGCATTGCTTGCAGCTACCATTTTGCATGATTGCGTGGCAGTCGAAAAAGATTCTCCATTACGAGCGCAAGCATCAACGCTTTCGGCAGATAAAGCCTCTTCTATATTGGAACAGATGGGTTGGTCTGCATTGCGCATTGAGCTAGTCGCTCACGCGGTGAAAACGCACAGCTTCTCAGCAGGTATTGAACCCCTCACCCTCGAAGCCAAAATTCTTCAGGACAGTGACCGACTAGATGCCATAGGGATGGTAGGAGTCGCACGCTCATTCTACATTTCTGGACGAATGGGTTCGGCGTTGCACGACTTTACAAACCCCACCGCCGCCGGGAGGGACTTTCAAGACAAACGTTTCGCCATTGAGCATTTCCACACAAAACTGCTCAAGCTCGCCTCTGGATTCCAGACAGCCGAAGGTGCTCGGTTAGCAGCGGCAAGACATGATCGTCTGAATACTTTTCTGGAGGGATTCATGGATGAGATCGGAGCACCAATCCCAACGAAATTGTGACATGACTGAATGTCCGACATCTCGCCTCCGTATGATGGGGTGAGTCGAGCTGAGCCATGAGGCCCCCATTCACCATGTGGCCTGGGACAGCGGTGCTGGCTTATTTTTCCATTAAGCAACCCCATGCCTGCTCTAGAGTGCCCTCCTCTTCCTTCTAACCGTGGCGAGGCTGGCAGCTGTGTAGGCGAGGGGATTCATATTTAGCCTGAGCCATCAGGCGCCATGAGTAAGGCTTGGCCAAACAAGATCGGCAGATCAGGCGGCAGAATTTCTTCAGTGCTAAACATTAACTCACTTTCTGACCACCACCTTATTTCACATACGGCGTCGCGCTCCTGTGAGCTCCATCCTGTAGTCGAGCAATACTCGGCACCTGCATTCACCACATAGTAATTTTCAACCGCGAGTACGTGCTCTCCGTCCGGCATTTGCCAGAGGAACTCCTTGCGTGTGATGCTGCAACCGACGGACTGAACGTCGAGACCGGTCTCCTCGTAAAGCTCACGCACTGCCGCCGCCTCAAAAGACTCATCACCTCTCAACCCACCACCAGGCGTGGCCCAGTAACTCATCCCCGCCAAGGCACCGGTCTTGTAATGGATCTTGAAAAGCAATAGTCGGTGTGAGGGGCTGACAAGTAAAATCCGTGAGGCTGAACGTCGTCGCGGCATAACTCCCCCTTGTATAGATGAGCGCTAGCCAAGGACTTCCAACATCTCACTGCCCTTCATACGCCGAACTTCCACCACATAGTCAGCGATGTTGGGGACGGAGTAATCGACAACCAGCTCGACAACATTTTTGACCGGTTTGCCCAAAGGCTTCACAGGGTAATCTGCAATTCTACGAAAGATCTCCGTATCGCGACGATGCGGAATTGGCCACGTGTTACCCGAGTTCATATGGCATAGCCATATTTTCTTAGCATAGGCTGGGATGAATGCTGCCGAGTCCAGCGTCAGAACATCGTGTTCGAGCGTGCGGTAATCACGAGCGCCGAGCAGACGATGCAGTCTTTCCTCCTCGACCCAGAAGAAAACCTTGTCGTTGATCAGCTCGTACCACTGTCGGGGCGTTGTCCCATTTGTTAGAGCCTGTAACAACCGCCCCTCAGGCATCGGCTTTTGATCACGAAGCACAATGTTGGAAGGGTGACCTGCCCTCACATCCATTTTCTGATCGCGGTGCTCGCTCTCGAACCGAGCACGGTCGCCACCTTCGACCTTGAGATGATCAAGGACTGCAGTCGTGCTCATCAGCCCATGTGTGCGAATGCTATCCCAGGCTCCACGCTCTGCCATGTGGTAAACCCGAGGGTAAAGCTCAATCAGCTTGTCCAAGTCCATCCATCATCTCCTGCCAGAACGTGCAGTCCAATTGCGTCGATCGATCAGCGAGCGTAAATCGCTGGCGTCGGGGTCTCGGGAGAACCTGGTGTTTATCAGCGAGACAGGTGCTTGGGAAACGCGTTCCAGTTCTTCCACGAATTTGATCGTGTCCGGGTGGAGCTGCTCGAACCTATGCGCCTTACTGTTCGTGGACTTAAGGTAATCCGCAAATGTCAGAACGATGTCGGTGGGAGCGTTGAGCGCGCACGCTTTTCGGAACTGATCCCACTCGAACCAGCCGACCCGTCTGTTGCGGCGAGTGGTGGACGTCTTCTCAGCAGCGTTTAAAACCTCGGCTTCAAGACCCGCGAATTCGGCAATTTCGTCGAAGGTAGTAGGGAGTTTGAGCGTTCCAGATGTGTGGCCCTGGTCTCCGTCAGGATCACCCACACGAATTGGCATTGGTCGTATGACCATAAGAATTTTGCGGATCCTGCTAGGTGATATCCCTGCCTCCGCTAGGCATCCTGCAACGTTAGTGTCCCTGGAGGTCACATGAGGGTAATCACCATGGAAAATACTCAACCCGCTACCTTGGGTTCCCTCCAACAGAATTGAATGGCCTTTGTGGTAGGCCTCTTCCAACCTGTCCGAAGTGCTGCCATGGTAATTTCCGGGGGTGCCGACATACGGACGCAATACATCCACGTCCCGGGCAAGCCTTATAGTCGATTTACCTCTACTCAAGATTCGGCGAGCAGCGGCAGCCCCACTCCCGCTTCCCGTGGAAGCGATGGTTGAAACCAAATGCCCCCTCTCCGTCTCAATGTCTTCATCTTCAATGATGGTAGCCTGTGGATCGATGAATAGTCGGTCTGAGTCGATTCCGCACTCCTCGATTTCCCTCAAAAGTCCCGGCAATCGGATAGTCATGCCAGGGCCAAGGAGCAGTCGCGCGCTCACGTCACGCGACCCTGAGGGCAGATGATGATAAGTATAAGGGCCTGCGGAACTGGCCACGGTGTGTCCAGCGTTGGGGCCCCCTACACGAACCATGACATCGTATTCTCGTGCGAGGTAGGAAACGATGTTGCCCTTACCCTCGCTTCCGTACTGGCCCCCAATGAGAACGTCCACGCATCTAATTTCGGGCGGTGTGAATAGGTGCAAGCGGGCGGCTACCCGTACCAGGGTATCCTTGGAGTCAGAGCGCTCGGTGTATATACGAACATCTGCATCTTCCTTAAGTGCATTGATCTCCTCCGGGTCTTTGAGTTGATTGACCTGGTCATAAGGCGCAGCGCTGGCTTCACCTTCAACTCTTTTTCTATAGCGTTCCTGAAGCGTGTTATCACTCGCATAAAGGTGGACATGCACCAAATTTGCACCGAAGGTCTCTCGAAACTGCAGTACTTGCGCCAGCGTATCTAGATGATCTACGACCAATGGCCGGTCATCTTGCTCATCCGCGCAAATTTTCTTTGTTTCAGCGAGCATCCAGTGTGCATGCTGGGTGTCGCCCAGCTCTCGTCGTCGATCAATAAACGTTGGCTGATCCATGCTGAGGCTCCACTCGGCATATTGAAGCTCTCGGCGATCACGAACCACAACGAAGTTGAATTCCTTTTCTAATAAATGAGCCAACTCACTTTTGCCACTACAGGTTTTTCCACTGATCACTACAATCTGCCGAGTCTCCATGCGCTACTTCTCCCAGAGTTCCATTATCTGACTTGCGATTTCAGCGGCAGTAAGTGTTCCGGTATCAAAAACCTTGTCTGCCATTCTTCCTAGCAAACGCGCATTTTGCTCATTAGGATGCCCCACGCTTGCCTGATATTCCGCGAGATGACTTGGGCCACGCTCAGCGTACCTCTGCTGTAAAACAGACTCCGCCGCGACAAAGTGCACGTGCATCACGGCATTCCCGAAATTGAGCCTGAACAGCTCCACCTGTCGGGACTTGCGGACAGCATCAAGCAACCAATTGTCTGCATCCGGTCGATCATCAATTGCCGGTTTTGCCACTGATTCTATGAGCCAGGAAAAATTGGTAGCTCTGTCCAAGCTGTCGCCGAATTCCTGAAGATTATGACGGTCAGGTGGCTCGTTCCGGGCAGCTAGCTGTCCTCGCAAAAACGCACCACTGCTGATTGGCAAAAACTCAAAGTACTCCTGTAGCGCTGCAGAAACTGATGTTTTGCCACTGGCCATTGGGCCACTTAACAAAAGTAGTCGCTTCACGTTATGACGAATCCCTGTCTGGAATATTCGATGTCACCCGAAGCGTAGCTTGGTTGGTCAAATTGATACGACTTTTAAGAAAATATCGCAGCAAAACCACTCTTTTAAGTTCACCGTTCAGGAATGCGAACTGTTGCCACACTGAGCCAGAAATCCTGAAGGATCCACTTGACTCTGCAAACAAGCAGCCCACGCTGACGAAGCTACCAGCTTCGTCAGCGTATCGTTGCGGCGTTTCACATTCTCCGACCTCAAGCGTTTCAGGGCTAATAGCGAAGCGCTATTCTCCCTGGCTATACCTCTTCGGATTGCATTGCTATGGATGACGCGCTGGTGGTCTTTTCACGGAAAGGCCTCTTCCAAACTCCGATTACGGCTTACGAAATTAAAAGCCGGGAACATTATCGAAAGATGTGGCCCTTGGTCACTACGGACAAACCCCACCGCCTCGTAAGCTGGGTGAGCCCTTGTTTCAATGATGATGGAAAGCTGAAAACACGCAGTTATTTCAGAACGTACACCGGCAAACGCGGCGCTCGAGCCGCGGACTATTTCGACAGCCAGGAAAAAGCTCGACAACGTCATATTGGCGAAAGCGAGGAGCACAGGCGAGCCAAGCAGCTAATAGCCGATGAGCTTCAGCGCCGACTCAACGCAGGGCTGGCCATGCCCTGGTACTATAGGGATGAAACGATCAGCCAGTATCACCTGGCCGGCAATCTCCTGCTCGGGGCTAATGGCGTTACCCAAGAACAGAGCATCAAGACACCGTTTGGCAACTCCTATCGCCTTGATGTGGCGGTGCTCGGCAAGCCCATTCTTCGGCATCCGATGGTGCTGGCGGGCATCGAAATTGAGCTTGGCCACGCATTTGATGGGCGAAAAGCTCTGGCTGGTCGCTCAATGGGCTTTCCACTCATATCCCTCGACATCACCGACATGAGTTTGGATCAGCTGACACCGCAGTGGGCCCGGCAGGCGCTGACAGCAACGAAGTCCAGCGATGATGAGGGCCGGCGCAAGACGTTCATCTACTTGAATGACCTGCTCTATCCACTTTATGTTCAGTTGCCCTCTACGCTAATCGAGGGGGATGACTTCCGGCACCAGTTCATTGTATTTGCCGCTGATGAGCACCTGGAGCGGGTAAAAGCGACTCTGGCCAAGGTCAGTTCGGCACTCGGGCTTCAGAGCCCTACAGTTCTACTGGGAGTCGTCAACGGCAAAAGCGAGTCAGCAGCCAAGCAAATTGCCAACCTCGGCGACATCGCGGGGCCAGACTGGCGTGAGTTCCACGAGCACCGCTGCCTGACGATTACCTTGGATCGCCCCAGGACACCGCAGGACGTGCCGAGTCACCTCATGCACATTGCCATTGCCGCATTACTGGCTGGCAAAGGCAATGCCTTGGTGGGGTACAAGAACCGCCTCGGTATCATTAACCATCGTCCTGAAGAAGACGTTTGGAATGAGTATCGACGTGGAACTTGGCACCGCACCTTACCCAAACGTCTTGCGGAGCCATTCCAGCGCTACTTGGCAGTGATTGACCAGCTACATAGCCAATAATCTTCATTCCTATCGGCTCTGAGCGGGATGGCGTAAATCGGGGCCATCTCTCCGTCAATCGCATGCAAGGATTGTCGACTCAGAAGCAATGGAGACCACACGTGAGAAAGCCACCTATGAAAATCATGATCGAAGAATGGGATGGTGACGGTGCTATTCGAATCCCTGATGAAGCGTTGCAGGAGTTGGAGCTGGATGTCGGCGACTCTGTGTATCTGATAGAAGAATTTGTCGGCAACACGCGCTGCCTTGTCCTATCAAAAACGCCTCAAATTGCGGATCGTATAGACGAACTCGCTGAATCCTGGAATAGCGGACATCAGGGCACCGTCGAGGTGAAATAGGGCAGCCGTAATGCGCTTCCTTGAAGCAGTCAAGGAACGAGGTAGATTGAGCCGGGCTAAAGCCCGAAAGAGCGATAGGCAAAGTAGCTTTAGCTCAGCAGTCCAACGAGTCGACTCGAAACTCACACGAAAACTCCCCTCTCCAGTCGACCGATAAGATCGAAGACGACCTTCGTTTCCACCCTCATCCTCATCATATCCAGAGGACGCTTCGAACCAAGCCCGCGAACCGGCGTGCTCATCCATTCCGTTGCTGCGGCAACATTGCTTTCGAACAAGTAAAGGGCTTCCTCAAAGGCAGCTATCAATGCAACCAGGCGGTCGCTTTCTACGGAATGTAACCGCCCTGCTTTCACTCTAGCGCCAACGTTGTGGGTGACATGCAAATAGCCTTGGAGATACCCCCCCGCTACACCTGCAGAAGGCTCGCCATTCAGTCGGGGAACTCAAAAGACAGTCCTTCGTGAACTAGGTCATGAAGCACGGTACCGCGTGACGGCAGCCCCAGGGTCATCCAAATGCTCAGTGAGATCTGGGGCTCTTGTTGGTATTCCCTTGATCGATGACAGAACTTTCTCCTCCATCTGAAAAACCTACAACTAAGCCGGCCCGCTTTCCATCTCGCGAGCCTCCTCGCGAGTCAAGGTTACGGTAAGATAACGGAGGATTGTAACAATGGTTTTATCTGCAATATCTTAGACCTGTCGCAGGATAGCGGCTTTTCTTCAGGTACCATCGACGTCCAGTCGGTCAGTGAGTTTAGGGATTGCACGCCATGCCATTGGATCTCGCTTTCAGCATTGAAGCTAACGACTTTGTCGATCCTGATCGAGCCTATGATCTGTACTGGTCAGGGGTGATCACGAGCAAAAAGGCCTTTATCTGCCCAGGGGCGGACTGTAGCGCTCAGGTTACCTGCGCCAATTTGGACAAAGATGTTCAGAACATGAAGGTGGTGCCACATTTCAGGGTTATCGGCGCTCATAGTGGGGGATGCGGGATTCCTGAAGAGGCCCCTTTCAAAGAGGTCATAGAGCCAGCAGCCCCTGAGAGCAGAGAGCGTCAGACGGTCGATCAGTCTATCGTAGACGTTTTCAAGCTGGATCGCCCCGACTCGTACTATGAGGAGCGTAAGCTGGATCCTGGTGCGGACGTGCAGGTTGCAAAGAAACTTGCAAAGGCCCGTAAGCCCTATACGCCAAAGCTAGGCGAAAAAGGCCCTAGCGGCCCCGTCTACTCAGTTCGGTCGATTGTCAGCCGGTATATACGGTATCGAGAAGATGGGAGTATCGAGTTTCGTCGCCTCAATATTCTCGGACAAGACGTCCTGTATAGCAGCATTTTTAAATGCATATGGGAGCAAGATCTAGAAGATCTTCCAAAATATCCGGTTATCTATTACGGGTGGGCTTATGTCGATCGGACTAAGAATGATAAGGCCTACAGAATCAAGTTCAAGAAAAGTCTCAAGCAAGGGGGCGAGAATCTGGTGACGTCTACCTTCGTTTCGGATTCTCTGATCGATAGTTTCAAGCTGAAGAATCTCATGGCAGTCAGGCTTTCCAAGGTCTGTAAAAAACCGATACCAACCGCTTTCGTTTTTCTGTATGGGCAGCCGAGCGTGAAAGTCTATAACGAACGTAACTACGCCACTTTCGAGTTGACAAATCTCGATATGATAGACGTCAATTATGACTGTCCGCTGCCATCGAAGTACGACAAGTAGGGAAGGGAGTAAGGTGCAGTGGACTTTTCCGTAATTGTCTAGCCAACACACCTTCCTGATCCCAGTCCATGAAACGATGGTGTCCATTTTCTACGGGCGCGAAATGGATGAGACATCCCGACCAGTCGCAGTCACGCCTGAACACCGAACAACTCACTCGAGGCCTTACTGGTATCTGCCAGTCAGTTTAAAACAGTGACGAAACAAACTCAGTAACCGGTTCCGGTAACAGGTCTTGGGGGTGATCCCCTCCGAAAGTAGCCAGCCCGCTGCTGCCCTTGATAATCCCGGAGCTAATGACGTCGCCAGTTTGAACCCGTATGACTTCGACTTTGATTTCTACTTTGTCAGGGATCATCGACCATTCTGTCGCTCGATCCTCCCAGTGCAGGATGGTTGGGAAGATCAAGATGTCTTGATCTGCGCGCTGAGCTTGGGCGATGGCATCCTCAAAATTTTCAGCCAAACCGCCAATACGCACCAGACGGGATTTGGCGCTTGTGGCGTTGTAAATGATCTTCGTAGTGTTACGACCAGAGCCGTTGTAGACGTTATCACCGTATTCGCCGTCAGCAGGCGTTGTGACGAAGATCCGCTCGCTTGGCGTAATACGTGCTGAGCCATTTTGTTGTGGTGACCAGCGGTGTGAGTCCGCGCAACCAGAGAGCACAGCAATTAAGGCGAGAGTCAGGAATATGCGCATCAACACATCCTTGTAAGAGCCTGCATGGCATTTAGAGATCAATTGAATATAGCAAAGCTCCCAGTAAACTTACGCGCAGCCAGCACATACTTGTGAATCTCCGATTCCGGACAGTTTGCCCCCCCCCTGACAAGGGATGTACACCATGCTCTAGCATGCGGATGAATACGCTCGATGGATGTCGTATAGCGGGTATTAGCCTCCCTGCGCTCAAGCGGGAAAAGCGGCACAAAAAAGGAACATCCGCAGGACGGAAAATTTTGAACACAACCTCTCCACTCACCGCCCGCGAGGTCTGCCAGGTGCTGACGGACGGCGCGCTGGGCATTCATGTGTTCACTCTAAGAAATTGTCATGCTTCTGCAGCGCCAAGGTGATGCCAAGGTGACCTTGTGGATCCCTCTACTGCATGACGCTACTCAGCAAGTTGATCACCGACTGAGCCTACGAAGCACTGCTTCTGGTGTGGCACGCAGCGCTTCCAACTGTGGATTAGACAAGGTATGGCATAGCCTCGCCTCGTAGGATGCTTGCTCACGAGCTTGCGGTCATTGCTCAATACTTCGAGTCTTCAGTACGCTGCCTATCTTTTTCCTGCTCCCATTCATAATCCCAACGCTGTTGCTGATCGCTTTCGTGAGAGTAATCCGGCCCAACGTCTCCGAACTCCACGGGCTCAAGCTCACCTTGGATCTCTATCTCACCCAGCAGTAGGTGGTTCGGGACGTCTGTCCAGTCACCCTCAAAATGAAGTAGCACATCAGCTTCGTAACTGACAGTCCTCTGCTCAACAGAGCCTCCGAGCGGTACATAGTCCTTGTCGATTGAATCGTATTGGGTGAATGCAAACTGGGCAGTTACCTTAATGGTTACAAGCGTATTGAGGCTCAGAACAACCTTATCCTCGTCGATGAGAACGATAGCTACCCTGAGCTTCTCGTCGGCTGTATGGGAGGCAAATTTATGCCCGACGTACTCAACCTGAACGTCGTCATATTCGAAGTTGAACAAAGAGCCAGCATCGATCATCGGCTCTTGGTTTACCGCGCTCTCTTTTATCTCATCGGATATTGACTTAAACAATGCGCTGTTGATCTCAAGAAGTCCCTCAGATTGCAGCAAGGCAATCAGCTCTTTTACCTTGGTATGAGGCTGGAACAGGGCTAGCGCATCTGAAACATCCTCGACAACGTGCAGCAATGGAGAATTATTTGCAAACGCTCTCCAGCCTTTGTCCTTGCTAACAAGCACCATCCTTTTCTGGTTAGTGGTCGCCCAGCTTTCCAGCGCCAACAGCGCCACGGCGTCAGGGAACTCGTGCTTTTTGTCCTTGGCCGTATCGAAAGGAGGCTGAGAGTTGAAATACATTTTCATCAACGTGCTGACGTCCGCTTCCGAGCTGGGTATCACACGTCCATTGATGCGTTTATAGAACTGATTGAGTTTATGCTCGGCTAGCTCGCTGGGATTTACCTCAGCGCCCAAATGTGAGCTTGTGAAGCCCTCAACTTCCACGTACCTGCCCAAAGCCTTTAAATTGCTCCTGGCCCCCTTCAAGGCTTCACTGATCTCATAGGACAGGTGAGTCACGCCTTCGAAATGTATGACGTCAGGTTGGATTATCTCGACGGGGCTACCGCTGAATTGCTCCAGTTGCTTGAGGATGCCGCCGTCGAAGTTATAACGCTGCCCTCGAAGTATGTTGCTGTCGAGAGTGAGGGCGGCGAAGTCCAGATAAGGTTCATCAGAGGGCATGTTCAGTCCCTAGCGTGCAGCTAGGCCTCAAGCAAACTTTGATCACTACCACGCTTCGGCAGGGCGCGGCCAAGGATGAACCTTCTAGGAGGCTGGAACCGTAGGGAAGCCTTCCCGACCATCGTAGAATTTCTTCCATCGTTGCTCCATTAATGCCTGACATTCAGTGACAACGAAGGCTGTCTAGAGGTTGGGCAGGGGAAACTCCAAAATCGGCGTTTTGCTTGAGATTGTCAGAGTATGCCTAGCCCTGGAAATCGCCACGTAGAATAACTTCGCCGCAGCAGTCTTCTGCTTCACGTAATGCATTGCGTCCGGGATCAAGACGTGATCGAACTCCAAGCCTTTGAGGAGCAACGGAGTCGAAATCGTTCTCGCTACAGTGGCCCGACCGGTCATGCTTAGTCGCTGCCTTACAGCTTCCGACGCAGCTACCAGGCTCTGATGTCGGCCATCCGCAAGCTCCGTCAAAGCGCGCTTGGTGTCCCCGATGAGCTCACCTCGGTACGTCCTTGTATGAGGATGACTCCTTTCCAGCTTCAGCACATCCAAAGCGTTATCGGGGGATCCGCCAATCGAGAGTTTTGCCCATGCGGCGTAGATTTCCAGGTCAAGGACGACATCAGTGGCGACCCCTGAATCAGCCGAAACGCGAGTCACAGCATCATCCATTAGAGACATCAAGGCGTCGGATCGAGCCTGGGGAGTAGATTCCGGCATGTCCCACACTTCGGCAAAGTCCATCAGACGCTTTGCTCCGATCTCCTCGATTGACTGGAAAGCGCCTTTGGTACTTTTCGCGAGTTGATTGCAGGTGTTCCTCCAGCAGTTGATCGCCGCAGTTGAGCCCGTCCTTGAATCAAATCCATCAAAGAACAACGACATGTCAAACGCATCATTGCTTTGGATATAGGTGACCGGCCCATCCCTGAGATCTATCGGTTGCCCGGTCATAAGCTTCTGCCGGGTAGCTGCAATCCATTTGCCCAACTCCACATTCGCCGTTGCCCAACGGTGGGGGGTTTCGAGCTCGTAGGCATGAGTGAAATAGCTTGCGACAGATGCGCTCCAGCCGATCTTAGTTTCGACGAACTCAAAAATGCCCTGCATCGGATCGCCAAAAATCACAGTTGGAACAATGCTTGATAGCCAAGCGGCAATGGAGTGCTGATGCTGTTCACAATCCTGATACTCGTCTATCAGCACTCGGTCATAGGAGGCCTTGATAACCTCTTGGACGACCGGGCTCATCAGGATGGATACCGCGCCAAGGTACACATCATCCCAGTTGGGTTTGTTAAGGCTCAGCGCCGGCCTTCCCGAGCGACTTGGGAATGCTTGAGCATATCGTCGGGCCCAGGATGCGATCGTATCGACCACCACGGTATCTGCGGGCACGTGCATTCGCTTTAGTCGCGCCCTGATGGCATGAACACCTGCGTGGGTGTGAGTAAGTACTAGAGTTCTTCGGCCTAGTGCTGCGACCTTGGCGATCAGCTCTGTTTTCCCATGGCCAGCCGGGGCCACTATGGCTTTGCGGCTAAGGGAGAGGATGGACTCAGGCGTTACCATATAGCCAGTTCTCGACGGTGTTGAAACATGCGCCTATCGCCGATGCAGGCGAGCCATTCATGATCTCCAACACAATAGGAGATATGGCCCGACCGCGCTCAGCAGTCTTGAACCAGCTTTTCTCGGCAGCTAAATCGCTCATGCGAAACCGAAGGTTAGCGTCGTCGCCTACCAGATCCCACTCGTCGAAGCTCTCTGTCACATCTATGGCTGGAAACCCTTTTTCAAGATGATCCATCAGCGTAGGCTCGCTTATGAAGCCAGTCACCAGTTCAAGGAGGCTCTCGATTTGAGTGTTATTGGCTGATTGGAAGACCGCTCGCTCGGTATTGAGCTCCCCACCGTATTCGATGACCCGCACGCCTTGCGCTTGGAGTTTGGTAGCAAAATGAGCATCTAGCTTTCGATCCGAATCTCTGAACAGACCGACGTGGTATCCGAGAGCCCGCAGAGCGAGTGCCAATGGTGGGCCCGCTGATCCACCGCCATCGATGATGGCAGAGCCCATCTGCTCTATAGGGACGCCACCATGCCGATCTGGGTAGTGCTCCCTAACTCCGAGCATTAACCCCCACTCCGTTGCACCCTCACAGAGTAAGATTCGCCTAGCAAACAATGCCCGTGGCGCGCCTTTCAAAACTCGGGTGATATCGCCACTGGATAAAGCATGCTTGATTTCGGAAACCGAGCCTAAAGAGCGGGAAACGATAAAAAGTGAAGGCGCGGGTAACTCTGCCAAGACGACATCCGAGTGAGTTGTCATTAGGATCTGACCTTTAGCGAGATGTGCGCTTTCTGCTTCCTTCTGCCATTTTTTCAACTGGGCCATCGCCCCAAGAACACGATGAGGCTCAAGCCCTTGCTCTATCTCATCAACCAGCACAATTGCCCCTTCGCTGATTGCTGAACGCTGCACTGCTAGAGTGGCTAAGCGTCTGGTGCCAAGCCCCGCTAACCGCAGCGGCACGGAGCCGTCGTGGAGTGCAATCGAGCCCGAGCTGAACCCGCCGCGACCCAGTTCAAGATCAGGGTTATAACTCTCATTGATATAGGCCCCGAGTGATCGAGCCGCAGTCTCGGCGGATATCGCTGCCCGAGCCAGCTCTGGGATAGAGCCAAGATCTGCGCTTTGACGAGCAGAGCGATAGGCATTAGCCAGCATTTGAGCAGTCTCATCGTTCGCTTCTGTTATCTTCGACAGCACTGATCCTTGCGCCCAGGTCAAATGCCGTGCTTCGTCACCAGCAAGGCGAACGAGACAGAACATTGCTTTGTCTCTGTTCGATAGAATCCTAGGAACGGGATAGCGATCGCAGACCAATGACCACACTGGCTCCATGGTCGCATCGACCGACAACCTTACCGTGAGAACAGGGTCGTCTGTGTCCTCAGGCTCATCGTTGAGCTGTCCTTCGGAAGAAAGACCACGAAGGTAAAGGCCGAAGCGCCCGTCGGAGAGCAGTGCACGCGACAACTCTCCGATCGTGACCTCAACCTCGATGTCCTCCGCTGTGTTGGCATGGTGGAAGTCGGCTTCGTTGAAGGTCATCCAACGTGGGGACAATGCTGCCTCTACGGCATCCAAAACGGTGGTCTTAGCGCTATCTCCAACGCCGATCAGGCAACAGATCGACTGCGCCATGAGGTTCCATTCGAGATGTTTAATGCCCCTGAAATTCTTGACCTTCAACTGTTCAACGCGCATCAATCACCCGAAAGAAATGGCCTAATGCAATCAGGGTAGCTGCAGCGGAAGATAACTCAACAAATCACTGTCATTGCAAGGCCATGCCCCTTCTGCCAGCCGGGCTCACGCCCGAAAGAGCGACGGTCGTCGACGCTCTAGCTTCGCAGCAAGAGGTTTGACCTTGGCTTAATCGAAGACAACACAGTCTGAGAAAGCTAGGGCGTAAAGCCCTAGCAGACAGCAGATCTCACTTTTTCTTTTTCGCCGACTTCTCTGCCTTCTCTAATTTCTTCGCCTTTTCTGGCTTGCTATCAGCTTTTTTTGCAGATTTCTTAGGCTCGGCATCTTTTTTCTTGTCTTTCTTTTCGGAAGATTTCGAAAGAGCCGAGGCCGCAGCTGATTTCTTTGCCGGTGATGACTTTTTGTCTTTCAATTCCTTGCTGGCTTTCGAAGCATCACCTTTGCTTTTCTTATCGTCTTTAGCCACGTTAACCACCTCTCGGAGCATGCCGGTATTGGCACATTGGCTGTGGGATTGTCCACAAGCTAAGAATTAGGCGAGCGTGTCCGAAAGCCGTTCATTTTTTTGAAGCGTTAAAATAGGCTGATCGATTTTGCTTTGCCCTGCCACGCCTACGTTTTCAACGGCCTTATAGCGCGCTTGCACGACAGGACAAACTCATTAGCAGGCAACAGCGATCAACTCTTTTTGGGTTGCAGGAGGCGTGGCATGAACATGCCGTTGGCGATCATCGGCGCCTTCCCTTCATCACCGTGCTGATGGCAGAGGAATTCGCGTATCAATTTGGCAGTTTGCTTGGCGCTGGTCACCACGAAAAAATGTCCCTCGCCCTGTAGAACATGCAATTCGGCAAGGCGAATGTTGCGGCGCAGGATATGCGCGTTGTACAGCCGCACCAGGGTGTCGCGGTCGCCTGTGAGGATCAGCGTGTGGTGGCGCAGATGGAAGAGCCGCAGCAGGCTTGTCCAGCCGACCAAGGCAGCGAGCTGGTGGTAATAGGTTCGCGGATTAACGGTGAGCATGCCTTTCACCACACCGAAACGCAGCAGTGACTGTATCGAATTACGCGAGCCTTCTTTTTTGCGCTGTTTGGTGCTTTTGCTTCTGTCAAAAAAATCCACGATGTCGGCGGGTTTCACCAGCACCACCGGGCCGGCTGAAGTCGCCGCAAGGATCAGCCGTCGCACCATTCTCGGGTGCCGCAGGGCGAATTCTTGCGCCAATGCACCACCCCAACTCACGCCAAACACATCGATCTGGTCGATTCCCAATTGCTTGAGCATCTCGGCGATCAAGTCAGCATGACGCGGCAGACGCATCGGCCAGCGGGGCATTTGCGATTTACCGACTCCTGGTACGTCCAACGTAATGGTCGTGTAGTCCTCAAGTTCATCGCGCAGGGGATCGAAGGTACGGATCAAACCACCGAGGCCATTGAGCAAGAGCAGCGGCGAGCCTTGACCGCAGATTGAAACGTTCAACTGCAAGTCTTTAATGGTCAGTTTGTGCGTTGTCATGTTTTCCCCTTGCTGCACGTAACTGAGATGGCAGTGGTGGATAAGGCCTCCGATTCATGTAGGTGAACAGGTTCTGGGTGTTTAGAACAGCAAAGCGGCTGCTTCCCGCATAAAAATCTCGATAGTCTTCGGCCCTATCCCTTCAAATTCAGACAGGCGTTTTTCGAATGCCTGACGATCAGCGCTGGCTTCCACGATGTTGCTCACCTTGCCGGCGTATTCATTGTTCAGCTTGCTTGCCAATGCGAGCAATCGCGACGCGGTGGTCTCGTCGTAACGCACGTAATGAGCCTGGCCAAGCATTACGACCAATTGGCGGTGGGTGCAGTGCGCGAGCTTTTGCGGTGTGTCTCGCTGATGCTGCTCGACGACGACCTTGTATGCATTGGCGGCAATTGCACCCTGAATTCTTTTACCCATCAGAAAACTGGCAACCAGCCATTTGAATAGAGCAGCTTCGTTCGCACCTCTAAGGTCGATCTGCAAGTCTTGTGCGCTGACGGTTTTGTTCACCTGTTGTTTCCTTCAAGCCATGATCTCAATCATGAATCAGACCCCGCACCACCGCGAATGCTCCAGGGTGACGAAGCATTAATAAAGGAACCCATTTCCTTGCTCGGCACCTAATGGTTGGTCATGAAGCCTGGTACCGCGTGAAGGCAGCCCGAGGGTCATCCAAGTGCTCTGTGAGATCTGGGGCCCTGGTTGGTATTCCTTTATCGATGACAGCACTTTCAACTCCATCTGAAAGACCTATGGCTAAGCCGGGCCCGCTGGCCCGAAGCAGCGACTTTAAGAAAAATGCCTCAGCACGCCATCTACTGCTAAGCCGTCCTTCCTGCGAAGAGAAGCACATTGCACTGTCATAAATTGTCTCAGCTGAAGCAAGTCCTGTTCTTGAAATCGTTTCCTTTTGCCGGTACTTGTAGGACACCAATCTCATGCACGGAAAGCAACCATGCACGCAAGATTCAGAGTGATTGAGACCACCACACTGGACGATGCTAGTAAGCGATACAGGGTTGTTGATCTCGTCGAGGGAGGCTCAGCTAGCAAGCATGGCGTGTTCAAGGTTAGAGCGGAAGCAGATGCTGTTTGTTCACTACTGAATGCCGAGCATCCCCGTCAGAGCGGCGTAGGACGTACATCCTGAGCCTATGATCCACTCCTATAGGATCGCTAGCCTGTCGCGGGTGGCCCTTAGATGTCTGAGGAGGCCCTTCGAAAAGTCGAGCAGGGCCTCGCGGGCATGAAGGATCTTTTCCTATGCCCGCCAGCACGGGCGCCCAATATCACTCTCGTTCAAGCTGGCGGGCATCTGAAGTGACCGCTTCCATGATGGATTGCAGTTCCTCAAGCAACTCTGCGTAGTGACACTTCAGGTAAGCTGCAATTGCGTCATTGCGAAGCAAACGTGAGAGATAGCCTTTCGCGACAACCAGAACCAACATCGTTTCACCCAGTGTGTCCTCTACCTGCTTGTAATCATGCTGCAGGTTCTCCATCTCACGCTCCATACGCGCGATATCTATGGGGTTAACCTCGCCCGCCATTTTTTTCTTCTTCTCCACCAGCATCTCCGGCCTTGTTGCCGCCAACACCATGCGGGCGTAATTCTGGGTAAAACAGTTTGCGCAAATCATCATCTCCACGGTCTCGATTTGCCGAATAGGTTTCATCTGTCTGAGCGAACGAAACACGTCCTGCGCGACCATTCGAACCTTCAGCATCTCAACCACCTCGGGTGCAATACCGTTCAGTAACTTCTCTCGCTCATGAATACGGTCAACGTTGATTCCCAGTACCTGGGCAATGCGGGAGGCCTCGATTCCCTTCTTCAGGGCAGCAAGAATCATCTTGTGTTCTTGAATCGGGGTGAGCCGGTTGATTTGTCGGTTGTAGGTGAAGCCTTCGTCATCGGTCGAGATCAAACAAAGAGCCTCGGTACCGCCTAGCGTCTTCAGCGCTTCCAGACGAAGGTGACCGTCCAACAGCATGTACATCGAAACACCGCCGGCCACGACGGGCTTAGGGTGAACGGCCAGCGGCTCGATAATGCCGAGCTCTTTGATTGAGCTCAGGATGCTGGCGTATTTTTTACTGCCCTGGATGACCTTGTCGACCTTGCGGGAAGGAAGAATTCGCTCAAGAGGAATGGCAATAATACGTTGTTCAAATGCCTGCTTAACTTCGGCCATCACGTCGTCTCCCCAAATATTCTGTCCGCCAAAGGCTTAGGCATATCCGGAATCTCTTCGGTGCGCAGCAACGTAATGAAGTACTCATCGGCCAACAATTTGCGCATGGCCGTTACGATAATGAGCAAACGCTGTTCGTTGATGTCTGCCTTTTTGATCATTACTTTTTGTCTGCGGACTTCAGCCTGATAGACATTCAAGAGCTTCTGGGGGGTGGTCAACCTGTCCACGTTGGATTGTTGACCATAACGTTTCCCCAGCATCTTTCGTTTATCAATCAGCCGACGAACCTTGATCAACTGCTCCCCCCTGAGCACACCATTTTCGTAGGCTTCCATCATCGCGTGTTGGACTTCACCGTCTTCGGAGCGGGCAATTTCTGTCGCCATTGCGATAGAGACCCAGCCTTTTTCCACTGCCGCAATCAGTCGTTCCTCTCCCTGCCGCAAAAGCAGAAGGATTCCGTGAATGTAGGCAACGTCCAGGCAGGTTTTACTGGCGATTTGCCGAGGGGTATAGCCTCGCTCTGACAAGAGCTGAATCGATAACAAAAGTTCGCGGTTCGAGTGTTTTCTTCGTGCAAGATTCTCGACCAGACTGATGAGGTATCGATCAGCCTCGCTGGCATTGACGACGATGCAAGGAATCCTTTTTTCTCCCAGAGCCTGAAAAGCCTCGAAGCGCCCCTGCCCGCAGACAATCTCAAAAGTCTCGGCACCACTGCTAGTAGGCGTTACCGTGATAGGACGCTTCAAGCCCAGCGCCGAGATGTTTTCCACGAGTTTGGCGAAGATCTGCCGGTTACGCATTCTCGGATTGAGCACGCGGATCCTATCCAACGGAATCAATTGGATGACCGATTCCTCAGCGACATGCATCAAGGCTTTGCGATGAGTGGGTATGGCCGTCATGCCATCCTCCGGTAGGCAGAGCGCCGGGACAGCTCTGCAAGAATATCCAAAGAGTCGAACCTGTAGATTTCGAGATTGGACTGGTTGCTCTCGGCGAGGCGCAGCTGCGGCGCATCCATTTCGACGGTGGGTAATATGTAGTAATCCAGAGCGGCCTCCTCCTGCTCTTTCATTCGCACAGCGATCGTGACGTCTGGGTTCAGACCTAAATCGAATCGAATTTTCCAGCGCCTGCAACCGGCTAACGTGACTTGGCAGCGACACAACACGAGGGAAACCGTTAGCTCCTGATTCACCAACATCAGGTCTGTAGCAGGGTCTACCAAGACTTGGCCTCCCACCTCCGCAATTTTGTCGGTCGTACTGCCAAGCAATACAGGATGCATCTGTCGAAGGCGCCGGTTGGCCTCGATGTATTGGTAGTCACGTGCGGGGGTATAGCCGATCAGCGAATAACAGCGAAGCAAGCTTCCAAAGCGGTGCTGATAGGCGCTACTGGAGGGACATCCCTCAGACTCATCAATCACAAGCCCTGATAGGTAACCTTTGCTCTGGTAGATGTTCTTCAACATACTTAGCATTACGTCATCTGGCATGCGGTAGGAACGAGTCTGGATGATTGCCTGGGCAGCCTGAAAAAGGATCATGCTGACAATGGGCCGGAACACTCCATCTGCTCTGATCCATTCCTCTGGGGGATTTCGCTTATGCGTCTGCTTCAGTTTGAAGGAACTATGATTCCAGACGTTGTTGCCGACGTACTTTTCATTGATGAGCACCTGATGCACCGTGCCTCGCGACCACAATGCAGATCGATCATTCAGTACCCTGCGAGCGTTCAACCACTCGGCGATTTCGCGCTCGTTCCGACCCTCCTCCACGAATAACTGGTAAATGCGCTGAACCATCTCCACTTCGCTTGCCGGCCCAGGCACCAGGACTACCCTGTCTGTCTGTATGCTCTTGTGCTCACCCAAACCCAGTTCATTCTTTGCTGATCCACTGGCGTCCACCAATTGACGCCTAAGTCCGAACCCGGCCGGCCCTCCTTGGCGATACCCCATCTCGATCAAGCGCGATTGTCCAGCAAAGACTTTCACCGATAATTCCCGACTGTACTCCCCAGCCATCATGCGCTTGACACTCTTGACGATGTTCGACACTGGCGACCCATCGTTAGTGAACTGTTCTGCGCAATATTGAACGGAAACGCCGGCCTGGCGGCAGCGAACCTCGTAGCTTGCGCTGACATCGGGATCCTGGAAACGCCCCCATCGGCTCACGTCATAGACCAGCACCGTCGAGTACTGCGCATAACCAGTTTCCACGTCGAAAAACAGCTGTTTCAGTGCGTCGCGACCTTCCAGACGGAGACCACTTTTTCCAGCGTCTGTATAAACCTTGATAATCTCCAAGTCGTGCGTGACGGCATATAGGCGAATGGCATCGAGCTGATTTTCTGTCGAGTATTGCTGATGCTCCGTGGACATACGGACGTACGCCGCGGCCAAGGCCGCAGTCGAATCAACATGATCCACACCCTCACCAATGAGCGTCCGCATTGGCAATGCCCTCAACCTGAGCCACGACCGATAAAGTGCGTCTCAGGTAGTGAAATATCACTGCGTTTCTTCGTAATAACCCATAAAAAGGTAGAAGACCGGGGAGCGAAAAATGTTCACTAAAACAGGCAATTTCTTTCTGGAACCAAAACAATACGCCGTCGAGATTGCCAACGCCTTGCATATGGAGCTTGGAGAGACACACCAGGCGACTAAGACATTAATGCGTTGGACAAACGCTAATGAGAGAACCGTCAAGAATTGGATGAGTGCCAGCAACGGGCCGCGTGGAGAGCATCTGGTGGCGCTGATCAAGCATTCCGACTTCGCATTGGCAGCCTTTCTAGGGATGGCAGAAAGACCCCATGCGTTAACTGCATCTGAGTTGCCTCTACTCAGACTACGGCTTCAATCAGCGATTGACCGGATCGACTTATGCCTTTGCTTGAAAGAAACATGAACTGGTTTGCCCGATAGCTACATTTCTTCAGTTCACATGTCGTGTGCGATCGCATCTGGATGAAGAAATGCTTTTTCCTCGGTCGACTACGATCATAGCTACGACACCTCATGATGCATTTTGAAAAAGAGCAAAGGATATGCGCAAAAAAACTCAGTCATGGTTTATCCCCCTTCTGATTCTTGTCGCAGTTTTTTGGGCAATAGGTAAGAAAGACACGCCTCCGGCCCAGGTTCCGTCAGCCCCCCAGACCAAGATGAACACCTTAGTTTCGTCCTCATTACCTGCTACACAATCGGCACAAATCTTACCAGTCGATCAGTTCGTAAATGCGGACAAGCTAAATTTTCGAAGGCAGCCGGGAGGGAAAGTCATTTCCACTCTGAAGCGTGGCGACAAGGTTCAAGTATTCGAAAAACAAAGCGACTGGGTGCGAATCAGCATCGATGGTCAGCCCGCCAAATGGCTTTCATCCAAAAACTTATGCAGCGGTTCAAGCTGCTACGTATTGTCAGAGCGAAAGCCCCAAGCGCCACCGGCAACGCAGTCCATTCGTAAATCGACTCCTGACTATGGCTCGTCATGCGCTTGCTCTTCTGGCAGCGTATGCATTGGCCCCAGGGGCGGTCGTTACTGCATCACTTCTGGTGGGAATAAGCGTTACGGCGTTTGAGAGGTGTTATGCCCGGCAGGTACCAGTAGGCCAGAACAAGCTGGAGAACAATGGAAATCCAGCACATATCCGTTTCGGAGAACATGACCGTGAATTACGTTGAGCTGATTCAGTTGCAAGCTGAGCAAGTCTTTGCAGACAAAGAAAAAGCGGCAGCCTGGCTGAACAAACCGCAATCTGCTTTTGGTGGCATGACACCATTAGAGCTCCCAAGCAGTGAAGCTGGGTACGTCTCGATGAAAGACTTACTTGAGAGATTGAATCAGGGCTATCTCTCCTAACCGCCGACCTCTTGAACTACAGGCCAGAGGCACATCAGGTGGCACGGCAGTGATGTAACGCTCGTCGCAAGCAGCGAAGCAAATAACAGACATACCTCCTAGTGGACGCCAACTGTCCGTTACGGGCAAGCTTTACGGTCACTCTGGCCCGCCGTGCTAAGTTGATCCATTGAGCCAACTCTTGTTCGACCTTGACCTCAAGCGTGTCTCTCGTGAGCACTACATCACCGGGAAAGCCGCAATCAATTTTCCAGCCACTGGAGGCACTACGGGTGGGTGGCATTTTCTGTCGTACTTTGATCGAGAGTCGGGCGTTGCCAAGGTCTCGCTAGCAGGCATCCACTACCCAGACACCACTGAGTTTTTCGGTGACGTGGGTATCTTCGAAGTCACTGATCAGCTGACTCGGCGCGGGTGGCCGTCGGAGGGGAAGACTCTGTTCATGGCGGATCACTATAGGGCTGCTGCGGACATGCTCGTAAGGTGGGCCTTGAGTGAATCCAGCCACTGTAACGTCGAGACTTCCGAGTGGTTCCCTGCAGCGATAGACAGGCAACGCTTCCTCACACTTTTGGACACTGGAAGGCCGAAGCTAAGCATTCTGGACAAGCTGGAAAAAGTAGAAACCTAGCTTTGCTTGCGAAATTATTGGTTAGCCATAATTATTGCCCAGCCATAATTCTTACTAATTTGGTGCAGGGCAAAATCCGAGCCTTCAACGCCATATGGAACACAATGTCAGCCATAGGCGGGCACAAGACCCGAAGGAACGACGCCCTCATTCATGGCCCAGCGACTGCTACGCTGCGAAATCACAATCGAATGCAGGCCTGCTGCTCCCAGCTTTTCAATCAACCTAAACTAGCTCGCTCTGGAGGCGGCCATCGTGGGGCTCATGAATTGGATCGAGCTTTCAGAAGTCCACATGTCAGCCCATCACCCCTAACCTAATTCCAGCCCTACCCCTAGCAACGCTGCTGGTGTCACACATCGGTGAAAAGACAGGCAAGTCAATGAAGAATGTCAGGCTAATACGTCATGGAGAAAGCGCGGCCAATGCCGGCGCAGCTACCCTTGATCACGCAAGTATCCCGCTCACCGAAAAGGGAATCGAACAAGCTAGACGAGTGGCGCAATCCGTTGGCCGTGCACCTGGGTTAATCGTTACCTCACCCTTCTCTCGAGCTCGAGCGACCGCAGATGCGACCATCTCCGTATTCCCTGATGCTCCATTCGAGACATGGCCCATCGAGGAATTCACCTACCTAGATCCGACCAGGTGCGTGAACACCACCGTAGGGCAACGGAAGGCATGGGTCGACCAGTATTGGGCGTACGCAGATCCGTCCAACATCAACGGAGAAGGTGCTGAGTCGTTCTTGGAATTTGTTGGCCGCGCACGATCTTTCCTAGATCGCCTAGCCACGCACCCGGCACAAGACATCCTGGTTTTTTCGCACGGACAATTTCTTAATGCGGTAGCTTGGCTCATCGAGCGCAAGCCACTCCAGATTGATGCCCGGGCGATGATCGAATGGCGCAGATATGAGATCGATAATCACGTCCCTAATGGTTGTGGCTATGTAGTGACCCGCGCTCTAGGCGATTCGTTGTGGTCACTGAGTGATTCAATCGAAATAGATGGTGCGGTTAGACTAGGCAATGTCGCCAAATCAGCTGCAGCAACACGGGTGGAAGGATGACACTATCGGACGCGATTCTGGTACTTCTGAACGCATTCACGGAACCTATGCTGCAATTCGTAAAGCCGCCAAAAAATGTCGTCAAGAAGCTGTCGGGGAGATAGTGTGGCACATCGCGGCAAACCTCGACTCCTCCGGACGACTCAGTCGATCCTTATCATACCTTTTTGCTCCAGCCGATACGGAAGTTAAGCTTTGGCCAAAACACCACTGACCCCACGCGAGGTTTATCAGATACTCCGAGATCTCGCTCTAGGTGTACGCACCATGCACCGCCTAGGCGAGCGGACATGGACGGAGATCTATTGCGGCCTCATGACCGTAGAGGTCGATAGCTGGGTGCTGACCTTTTACAACGACTGCGACACCCTGGAGTACTGTGATAGCTGTTACGCGCCTGATGGCCGAGCGTACATCTTCGACTCCAGCCAACGATACGGTACCGATCCTGTCGAGCTTCTCAGTACTTGGGAGCACCAACAGTTGGAAAATCTGCTGAGTGGGAAGTAGCTCGACGAATTGAAAATACTCGGTTAGGCCAGGCCGCGTCACGTGTTATGTACTTCAGAGATTATCGTCCGAATGAAACCGAGGCCCACGATGAAACTCATCAGGTTGATCCGCCACGCTGAGAGCGCCGCCAATACGGGGCTCGCCACGACAGAACCGGACTCAATACCACTGACAGAAAATGGCCAGATTCAAGCTCGAGCGCTTGAAGACTCCGTCATGTCCCCGCCTGACCTGATCATCTCCTCCCCCCTTTGAGCGTGCCATCGCAACCGCGTTACCAACCACAGAGCACTTCCCTCAGGTTCCATTCGAAATTTGGGCCGTGTAACGTAATTATGTGCACCGAAACAATCGCAGCGTTACACATTAGAAAAGTACGTTACGAGCCAAAAAAATCAGCGTCGAGAGCTTGAACACGTCATTCAATCACGACTATTCGGACGATGGCATGAGAGGCCAAAAACGATGAGCGAGATCAAGAGGTGGACATCAGTTTGTCAGGATCCAGAAGATGGAAGCGGCGATCTCATCGTCGATTTACCATCAGAACTGCTTGAGGAAATGGGACTCGTAACTGGAGACGAGCTAGATATCGAAGTAGCGGATGGGATGATTATTCTGTCTCCCAAAAAATCTCCATCTTCCTGAGGCAACGGAGAGAACACGTGAGGGCACCCACGCCATGAGCATCGAAGCAAAACTCCTCCATCTCCAAGCAATCCATAACCTCCTCGCGCCATACCGCTACCTCTATTGCGTAGATCTTGAGGCAACCTGCGATGAGGTTGGTGAGTCGGAATCACCAAGGCCGCTCGCAGTCGTCGCTGATCAGATGGAAACAATTGAAATTGGCCTGGTGGTGATCGATCTGGAAACGCTTGAGATCGTCGATGAATTCCAGCGTTTCGTCCGGCCTCTGATCAATCCCACCCTTACCGATTTCTGCTTAAAGCTGACATCCATTGAACAAGCCGACGTGGACGGCGCCCGAACCTGTCAGGAGGTTGGCGAAGAGCTACGAATGTTCTCTGTGCGCTATCCAAATGCAGCCTGGGCGTCATGGGGTGACTACGATGCGAGACAGCTTGAGCGCGATGCTGGTTTCACTGGGTGCCCTTCCATGCTCGAAGGCCTGCCGCATTTCAATGCTAGGAAGTGGCATGCTGGTTTATACGACAATCAGCCAAAGGGACTTAAGCAAACGGTAGAGTCGATGGGCTTGAATTGGAAAGGTACCTATCACCGAGGCATAGACGATGCTCGAAATGTTGCGTCCATAGTTAAGGAGATGCTCGGCTGATTAGGTGAAGCGTACTCTTCGTTCAGCAAGTAATCCGATTTCACCTGTACCCGAGCACTACGTCGCGCAGCGCGTCAACCACCCGTTTCTGCCCAACTCGTGCCTCGGCAGCAACTGGGAACTGGCCATACGCTGCTGTGAGGTCGATCTACACTAACGACCTCATTTAATTGTGGGATCAAAAAATGCTTGATTTCCCTAATGCTTGCGCGAGTGATGACGAGTGGTACGAGTACGCTCAACAGCGTTGTGAAGACCTGAAGCCTCATCTGGAAAATTTCATCCTTGAGCGCTTCTCCTATAAGCCCCGGTACGTACAGCAGCGGCTGTATGGATCTGGCATCACGATCTCCGCTCTGACCAAGCAGTATGATCTCTATCTACGGCTGTTTATTCGACCGCGCGAGTTCTGGCCCCGAGAGTGCCTAGTGTTGGCTCGGTTGATGTTTAAGCAGCAGCGCGCAGGCCATGGTAGGGCGTTGGTCGATCGACTTTTAAACATTGCACCTGAATTCGGTTACAGGTACCTGGCCATCGAATGCGCCAACGCCAATGCCTCAGCATTTGCGAGGAGGATGGGCTTTACTCCCTATGAAGATGGTCGACACTGGGTAGGATCCATTGAAGCCATTCGAGCAGCCCTCCCAATAAGCAGCACCCAGGTAGCCTAGAGATGCTGCAATGTGATTGCTCATTTGCAAATGACTCAGTCACAAAGAAGGTTGAGGTCAACTCACTGCTCTGGAACCAGAGAACAGACCATACTGAAACTAGATCTGGTAGGGCTCTATGTACTTGCTGTGGCAGTTCGTCCTGATGCTTCGGCTGACCACACAGTGTTCCGCTAAACGAAAAACGCCCGCGATCAGCGGGCATTTTCAAATGATGATGATCAAATTGGCATCAACTACAGACCAACAGATTTCAACCCCTGTTGCATGCCTTCATCCGCCTGCTGGCACCACTCCTTGAGACCCAGGCGCGAGGTTTCCAGGCTCTTGTATTCACCGTTCTCCAAAACTTCGCCCTTCCGACCACGGGCTTCGTTCTTATCTCCGTCACTCTTGTCCATTCCCCCAGGAATACCGGTAACGAACGCCACCATCTTCTTGGCGTTTTCAATGCTGTCAGCCTTCAGAAAACCTTTGTCGACGCAGTGATTGATCAGACCGGACATGTTACGACTGGTATCGTACATCCCTTTCAGAGCGGCAGGGTCTGGCCCCTCTGCGTGGGCGAGACTGAAGGTGCCGAAGGCGGCTGTCATTGCGAGGATCAAAACGGTACTTTTCATATTTATTCCTTTAAAAATGGGAGTGCGGCTGTGTTATTTACATCACTTGAAAAGCATCAGACTTCCAGAAACGGTGAATAAACCCTGAGACGATGTCCATCTACACCCCCCAAGCTTCACCGCCCTAGGTACAGAACACTCAAGCGATAAGCCGCGCCTGAGCCCAGACGAAACTCAGAGATTCAACTGACCACGGCGCCTTTCGGGCCGCTGGCAATGAGCGCCGCCCCGCAGGCGGTTTTCATGCCGTCCAGCGCGATGGGCGTGCCATCCACTGTGTAGGTGCTACTGCCCTCAGCAATCGGGAAAACCCCTTTGCATAACGGGCAACTGACTTTGTGACCGACCCCAGCAATCGGCTTGCCGTTGAGGTCGGTCTGGGGAAACGCTTCAAGTACCACACCACCATGACTGGTGGAGTCACCTAGTCTGATCGCGTCTTTCAACTTAATCCTCCTGATGTAGAAACTGGCTTTTTCAGATTCGTCTTATCCCTGACCAGAGAACAGTCTCCAATGGTGTAAATGCTATGCCTTTGAAGTTTTCTGCTAGATCCTTGAAAGCCTGAGAGCAGATCAAGCTATCGCTGCCTGAAATGAGTCTCCTATATTTGAAAAGATCTAGCTTCCAGTCATCCGAAAGAATCAGCTTCTTGAACCTGACAGGCCTGCCATTTTCTTCTACAAACGTGGACGCCGGATCAGAATTAGACCGAACATCCAACTCCTCAAATAATACAGCATTGTAATTTTTCGAAGATATCGACTCCCCCGACTCAGAAAGCACTTTGATTTTAACGCTATCAACAATACTCACATTCAGACGATGACATGCAGCCAAAAACTCATCACTTACTATGTAAAAAAAACGCGAAACGCTACGAACATCGAAATTATAGTTCTTATCTTTAGAGATAAGTACCATGCCTTCCGGAAAAGGCGTGCGCGGCCCGGGCTTCCCCTTTTCTGCATACCAAGGAAAAAAACCGAACTCCACCCCCTTTGTGCTTGGATAGAATTTATCGTAGAGGTCGGCATACAGAATCCCTATTGGGCAGCCCGGCTCTTCTTTCTGAGAAAGCACATAGTAACTCATAGCGCTCAACTCCTTAATTATTTAACTCGACGTTGTTTTGTTCCAGATACTGACAAGCTTGTTCTTAATCTAGACTGGATTGCAGATATTTGAGCGCGAGCCTGGGCTTTATCAATATCCCCAGAATCATAATCATCCCGAACCTTTTCAACCATATTTTCAACCATTGGCGTGTAGACCTTACCATGAGACCCACAATGGTAAAAAACACGCTTGGTTTTCTTCGCTTGATCTGCGCTGTCAGGCATCAATATCCCGTTTTCCTTTTTATCCCGTTCTCCACCCATGCCGATATCTGAGAAAAAGCTGGCTTGCCGTCCCCAAACTTCTTCGGGAATAAGATGGTGAGCTTGCATTTTGTCATGGGGCTTACCACCTAATGCCCGATTGAGCGCGCTACTGCATAGCCCGTTCGGATCGACCCACTGGGTCGGGCTAGTCGCATACTGATAGAAGTTGATGCCACCCGCGTATCCGATTGGATCGCGAGACACGAAGCGACCGACACCAGGATCGTAGTACCGATGGCGGTTGTAATGCAGCCCGGTCTCATGGTCGTGATATTGACCCTGGAAGCGGATCGGGTTATTCAACCCTTGTCGCTGGGCTGACGATGATCGTTGCTCAATCGCTTGCCCCCACACCTTGTAATGCGCGCTCCATGCCACTTCCCCCTGCTGATCAGTGAGTTCTTGTGGCGTGCCGAGGTGATCGCACTGATACCACGCAATCGCATCAAACGGTTGCGGGATCGGTGCATGACTCCACAGCGGATCCTCGTCCGGCGTGTAAACATCACCGTAAATGGGTTGAGGCAGCAAACGAATAGGCTGGTGACTTAGCGCCTGTGCCACTGGGTTGAATGTACCGGGCTCAAAAACGTAATGAACAGTGCGTCCGGTATCACCATCCAGCTGAGCGGGACTGCTCTCCCACGCCAAATTGTCACCATCCCAGCCGAACATCGTGAAGCCACAGCCATACTCACGTTGTTTGCGGGCATGTTCATTGCGGTTCCACAGGGAACCAGCCTCTGGACGATGCTTGTAGTGCGCTCGGGAGTTCTTGTGCAGGCGGCGACCTAATGGGTCGTAAGCATAATCCACCGCCAGACGGTCATCTTCGAAATGCACCAGGCGATCGAACAGATCCCATCGCATCTCGCACACACTGCCATTACTCCAACGCTTGACCTGATTTCCGCGCTCGTCGTACTCATAGTGCGTGCCTGCGTATTCACGCAACAAGTTATCGAGACGTTTGCTGCGCACGGGTTCCTGATCCAGGGGCCTGCGGACATCAAAGGCTTTTTCATCCAGAAGATTGCCGGCGGGATCGAAAGCAAAGGTTTCGACCCCAAGCCGCGTGACAGCACTGATTAAACGGCCGACAGGATCATAGCGATAGGACAGTGGGCCTCGACGACTATCATTGATATCCGTCAGTTGACCGGCAGCATCGTATTTGTAGTCGCGCTTGAGCAGCACGGACTTGTCATCACCACGTTCCAGCATCTGCTCTTGCAGTCGTCCGGCTGGATCCCATTTCTGCGTTTGCAGCAGGCGGTTACCCTGGTGACGGGCGACTTCACGATGTAAGTCATCACGCTCGAAACCGGCCAACTCATGATCGTCCAGACGCAAGCCCAGCAAGTGTCCACTGCCGTAAGTCAGCCAACTGACACGATGTCCATCGGGACGAACAGTGGCAACCCGTTGATTGAGTGCATCGTACTCGTGCTGCCATACGGCGACCATCGGGCTTTCCAGGCCCAGATAATGTTGGTGTTCTCGCAGTATGTTGCCCGCCGGATCATAAAACCACTGCAGGCGGCTGACGGCGTTGCAGGCCATGATCAGCTTGCTATTGCCGTCGTAATTGAATGTTTCACTCTGCTGCTGTTGACCCAAAATCGCTCGACGTTCAACCAAACGATTCATTGAGTCAAAACGAACCTCGATGCAATGCTCTCCGTTGTAGATTTTCGCAAGTCGACCGGTTTCGGGTTCATACAAGTACCGGGTTGAGTGCCCATCAAAAGCTGTTTCTTCCAGCAAGCGGCCGACCGGGTCATAGTTGAAGTGGGCACGCCGCTCATTCTCATTTTCCAGCGCGACCAAACGGCCGAGCTTGTCCCAGCGATAACGAACGGCATGCTCCAGCGCATCGACCCGCTCGGCAATCAATCCTGCCGCGCTGTACTTCCATGTCGTGCAACGATCTAGACCGTCGACATGAGCCAGCAAACGACCTTCCGCATCGCGCTCAAAACGCTCTTCGGTCTTGTCCGGATGCTTGATCAACATCAGTTGCCCGGCTTTGTACTCGTACTCGGTGCTCTGGCCTGCGGCATCTGTGAAGCAAACCATTTGCCCGCGTTCGTTGTACTCCCAGGCACTGGTCTTGCCTGAACAGTCGACGTACTCCACCAGCTGGCCGGAAGTGTTGTAGGCAAGTTTCTTTTCATTGCCGTTGGCATCTTTGACTGCAGTTGGCATCCCGGCCGGGTTGTAAGCGTATTCGGTCTTGTTACCCAGTGGATCGACACTCTCAACAAGATTGCCTGAGTCGTCATAGGCTCTTGTCCACTGGCCCCCTTCGGCATCGCTGATCTTGATCAGTTGATCGTGATCGTCGTAGGCAAAATGCACTACCGTGTCATCTGTACGGATATGCTCAAGAAGGTTGCTTCGTTCGTCATAGCCGTAGCGATCCGAGCGACCATCGGCGCGGACGTGACGGATTACGTTCTTGGCGTTATCACGGAAGAACCAATCGGAGCGATCATCTGCGTGCCGGATGCGGTAGGTATAACCAAGGCTGTCAAAGTAGTGCCAGGTTTCGTGACCGAGCGCGTCAGTGACATACACCAGACGAATGTTTTCATCCCACTCCAGACGCGTATCGAAACTGCCGTCGTCAGCCCACTCGCGAACAGCCTTGGCGTCTGCACCGTTACCTAGCCATTGCAAGTTCATGCCTCGACCAGTGCGATCGGTGTAACGAGTGATCAAATGATGTTGATACTGATAACGCCAGGCAGCACCATTTTCATCCTGTGCCAGTACCAGATCGCCCGCCGAATCGTAGACATAGGAACACAGCTGACGCAGAGGTTCACCGTCGCGAATTTCCCAGAGCCCGGTCAAGCGTCCTTGTTCATCAATCATTGTTCCGAGATGCAGATGCACCTTGCTCAGATCACCCTCATAGGTAATCAGGTCGGACAGAACCGTCCGATTACCGTGGCGGTGTTCGTAATGCAGCATGATGCCGGCGCCGCTTCGCAACTCCACACCGGCCAGCAAAAACTGCTGGCCACGACGTACGTAGGTTTCCTTGCGTTCAAAACCACGGCAGAGCAACAGTTTGTCGTCACTTACCCGGACAACAGTGAGATTTTCAATGGCGTCATAGTGAAACAGGTCGACTTTGGGCAACGGAAAGTCATGGCTGCGGCCATCCGCATCATGGAACTGCAAGGCACCGTCGATGAGGTCGAATCGTGTTGTGAATGAAGTGATCCATCGTGCACCCAAGTCGCCATGGTCATAAGCACCCAGATCCGAGCTGTAGATACGCGTCCACTCGATCGGGAACGGGCCGGCCAGATTGAAATCTGTATGAGCAATACTTTCAGAACCGATTGCAAAGCTGATGCTGTCGCAAGTACCTGGACAGGTACCATTTTTTTCAGCATTAGGCTTTTTCTTCGCCGGTACTTCAGTCTTCCTGACTTCGGTTCTGCCCTCGCCCGCCCGATGCTTGGCCTGGCTCGTTCCGCCGACCTTCACGTGACCAGCGACACCACGCCTGTTACGCAGATTCCAGGCTTCGACAGCCTTGGCCAACACGATCAGGAGCGCACCGATAGAAAACGGCATGTTCGGATTGCTTAGTTTTTTCAGTTGAGCCCGTAATTCCGGCCCCATTGCAACCAGTTTGGTCGTCTGATCGTGAACCAGTTTCTTGGCTTCGTTAGGCAACAGATGCTTTGCAGCGCTATTGACTGCTCCTTTTCCGGCCGCCTTATAGACGTCCCAGGCTGCATCGAAAATATTGCTGATGGCCTTGCCGGGATCGTGCAGGAGTTGCCCTCCCACACCGCTCATTCTTTTCTCTGCTCGATTGAGGTCAGCACCCGCATCAAGATCAGCGTCGACAACAGCGTTCAGTCCCTTGGCAATCTGCGTCAGGAACTCTTCACCTTTTTGTCCGGCTTTATCCAGCAGATCCGGCAAGGAGGATTGAGCCGTCTTAACGAAGTTATCAATCTCACCAACAATGGTCGCGTTTAAGTGACCGGCAATCACGTTGATCAACGCATCGCCCAAGAGAGCCTTGCCGGCGACCTTCATTTCCTGCCTGACCAGATAAAGCGTCGGTCGAAGGCTCATGCGGGCGGCAGCCATATTCGCGGGTACAGGAATTACACCGATAAGGTCGATGCCAAGGCTGACCCAATCCAGCGGATCACGCTTTTCACTCCGAGATAAAACGGCAATGTCATTCAAGACATCGACCAGCGCCATGATATTGCCTACTACCGGCAGGGCTCCGGCGAAATACTTGATCCGCTCAAGCGTTACATAACCGCCACTGACTTCCTGCAGCCATGCATCGAACTTGGCAGCATCGCGTCCGACATCCGCTACTTGAATCTGATTAAGCGGTACGACCGCGACTTGGGACTCTCGGTTTTGAGTTGCGCTTGCGGTAGTCATGACAACATCTCACTTGCGATCAGCCCTGGGGTTTTAAGCGAAGGTTTAGGCAACGTGGGCGCCGGCAAACTCGGCAACTTGCCCGCCTTGCTCGCCGCCCCGAGGATCCCCGACGCACTCGGCATCGCCGCGCTCGCCAGTTTCGGTAACCCGGCCGCCCCGCCCTGCACTGCGCCTTTTACTTGCTGCGCCGTTTGCATTGCGCCTCTTGCCGTCTGCATCGCACTCATCCCTGTTTGTGCCATTTCCTTGCCCTTCTCCAGCATGTCCCAGTTCTTCGTTGGCAAAGCCTGCGCGACCATTGCTTGCACTTGGCTCGGGATATCCTCGACGCCGGGTGGATTCAACGGCCATTCCGGTTTGCCGATGTAGCTGCCGTCGCTCCAGGTGTCCGCCGGATCCTTGCCAAACAGCACGCGAGCCGGGCCCGGTGCGGCGCCGGAGACGCTGGCAAAACCCTTCGCATCAAGCTTGCCCTTGATGCTCTTGCCCAAGGCGTCGATGACTTCGTAATCGCCTTCCTTGATGCCCTGGCGCCCGGCGTACTGGTTGAACAGTTCGAGATTGCCCTTGCCCGGTTTCGGTGGTTCGGGGAACACCCCGGCCAGGCTCTTGGCGCCGGTGTAGGCGAAGTTCGCCGCGTGGGTGGTGTACGGCCCGCTGGTGGCGTGGGTGATACCACCAGCGTTGTAGGTGGTGGCGCTGCCGCCGCCCTGAATTACTAGTTCGGTCTTGGCGGTGATGGTGATGCGATCGGCATTGGCGGTGATGTTGAGCTTGGCCAGCAGGTTGATGCTGTCCTTCAGCGCCCGCACGTCGATGTCGCCGGAGGCCGCGACCAGGCGCCAGCCCATGCTCTGCACGAACAGGCGCATGCCGCGACTGGCACTGGCCAGCAGGCGTTTGCCGATCGACAGACTGGTGTGACCGGTGCTGCTCAACGCCAGATGTTCGCCGGTGGCGATGTGGCTGGAGCGCGGCGTGGTCAGGGCGATGCCGGCCGGGCTGGCCAGTACAAGATGCGGTTCGGTGAATTCCGGGAACTCGTTGGCGGTCATGTTCGTCGGGCCGCCGCCGAGCACGCCTTGATGCTGAGCGTGCAGCGCCTTGGCCACGTCGTCCTGATCGCCCGCTTCCTGCGCTTGCAATTCCTTGGCCTGCACCGCGAAGCCGTCCTGCTGCTCGCTGGCGGTGGCGAGGCGTTCGGCGGTTTCCGGCAGATCCTTGTGGTGCTTGGATTCGTTCGGCCGTGGCTCGGTGGTGATCAGCAAACCGGCACCGGCACGCACCGCACCATGGCGGTCGGTGCGCAACTCGAAACCTTCACCGCGCGGCTGGCCACCGCTTGGACGCGGATGGGTGAGGTAACCCAGGTTGATCGCACTCGCACCGTGATCACTGCGCAGCGCAATACTGATCTCGCTGGTGGTGTCGTCGATGCGCAGTTCGTTGGCGCGACTGCCCTTGTATTCCTTGCTCTTGACCGTGGCGAGGGTCTTGAAGTCCGGCAGTTTGTACGGTGGCAAGTTCGCGCCGTGGTACAGGCAACCGGTGATCAGGGGCTGGTCGGGATCGCCTTCGAGGAAGGTAATCAGCACTTCCATGCCAACGCGCGGAATGTTGATCGAACCAAAGGTTTCGGCAGCCCAACTGGAGGCCACGCGCATCCAGCAGGTGGTCTTGTCGTCGTGCTGGCCTTCGCGATCCCAGAAGAACTGCACCTTCACCCGACCGTACTGGTCGCAGAAGATCTCCTCGCCTTCCGGGCCGGTGACCACGGCGCTTTGCGAACCAAGAACTTTGGGTTTCGGGTGATCCAGTGGCGGGCGGTACGGCACGTCCCACGGGATCGCGCTGAAACGGTTGCGATAACCCTGGTGGAAATCGTCCTTCAGGTCGGTGGTGTCGCTGGTCACCGACTCTTCCAGCACTTGCGGCTGCTTGCCTTCGTGAAAGATTTCGGTGAGCAGCCACAGGTCGTTCCACGTCGGATTGGCGTGGTCGGTCAGGGCGAGAAAGTGGCCGGTGACCAGGATCGGTTGGTCGCTGTTGCCCTCGGCCAAGCGGTAGTCGCTGCGATGGCGTTCCAGCGCACGATTGGCCAGATGCCGGCCACGGTCGCGATCCACGAAACGGCCCGGGTAGTCGTAATCTTCCAGATCCGGTTTAGCGCTGCTCTTGGCATCGCTTTCCAGCTCGATCTTCGGTTTGACGAAATCGTAATCACGCCGCGTGGTACGGCTGGTGCGCGTGGCCAGGCGCAGGCCGAAACGCTTGACCACCGGTTTGTCCGCCACCAGGCCCGAGTCCTGCTGATAGGCCACGGGCGCCAGTTTCGGGAACACCGTCTGGTCATCGCCGAAGGTCAGTTTGTGGCCGCTGGCGGTGTGCTGGAAGTGGTAGTGAATCCCCTCCTCCTCGCACAGGCGCTGGACGAAGTGCAGATCCGTCTCGTCGTACTGCACGCAGTAGATGCGTTCCGGATATACCGCGCTCAGTTGAAAGTGGTAATCACTGGCCAGGATGCCGTGTTCTTCAAGCACCTGGCTGATGATTTGCTGCACGGTCATCTGCTGGAAAATGCGCTGATTGACCCGATGCGCGAGGTACGCCAGTTGCGGGCGCAGGGAAATCCGGTAACGGGTCAGACGCTTGCCCGCCTCGCCCTGGGCGATGCTATAGACCAGTCCGTGAATGCCCGTTCCGCTCGGCGAGAGCTGAAGGAACGCGAGTTTGTGCAGCACGCCTTCGAGGTTGATCGAGGCCTTTTCACTGACCAGTTCCAACTCGAATTCAAAGGGGGTGTTGAGTGCCTCTCGACCGGTGAACGACAGCACCTGGAAATCGCTGTCGACGCCATCGATGGTCAGATTGAAATGAGGCTGGTTGGCCGGTGAGAACATCCCTTGTTCCTCGCGCAGTGCTGCGGCGCACGCCGATCCCGTTAGGTACGGCGCACGCAGAAAATTCGTTGGGTGAACGCCGCCCCGGTCAGCCGCGCTGGCCGGGGCGATACAACCATCAGTCGCGATTAAACGACTGGAACACGCCAATCATCGGAGCCCGAAGTACCGGAAACTTCGTGAGTCCAGGTGATTTTGCGATAGGTGAACTGCACTTCTTCCAGGTGGGTGAAGTGTGCGTTCGACGGATCCTGGCAGTTGTGCATTTTGTTGTTGATGGCGACGATGATCGCGTCTTCCAGTTTGGTGGTGTAGTAGTGCTCTTGGGTACCTTGAGCCGAAGTACGGTACCACTGGATAACTATTTCGCTCATGCGCTCGCCGGAGGTCAGCGCCGCTTGCAGCAGTGGCGAAGACTTGTCGTAGACCTTGGTGATCACGACTGGCTTGTGTACGCGCTGACCAGTCGGTTGGCCGGACTGTGGGTCACGCGGAATGATCACGTCGTGGCTGAACGCCTGAACCATGACCTGGTCTTCGTGACCTTCCTGGTAGGTATTGCCCACGGAGTCGGCGGTGAATGCGCCGGCAGTGATCAGGCCTTGTTTCTCGCCAGTAACGGACATGTACGCTGGTGTTGCCATGAGTGCTCTCCTTGCTGATGGATGGTGGTGCTGGTAGGTGGGATTACCTGACAGACTGCCAATTGCCATCAAAAAGTGCGCCAGCTTTTATAAAACCCTTTTAAACCAATGGCTTGGTGAGGCTTTTCCGCACAAGCAGCGAAATTGGCGAAAGCGTCTATCGAGAAGTGCGCAAGAAGTTGCGCAGTGGTGTGCAAGAAGTTGCGCACTTGGCTGGAAACCTTGAAATATTTGGGGTGTAGAGATTTATCTAGGAAAAATGACGGGACAAGTGCGCAAGAAGTTGCGCACTTTCGAAAATGGCCTTTTCAATGCCTTTCGGTGTGTGGATGGGTGAAATCCTAATCGAGGCTGGTCAAAGTTATTTGGTGACGCGGCCGCATTCGGCTAAAGCCACGCTTCACGATGATCACAAAACCAAGAGCGACTCCCCCACAGACTAGGCAATCGTAAGCAGGGCCTTGCCCGAATAAACGACTCCTCGGCAAACAGTTTGCGGCGATCATGAGCTTGATCCAGTCTGCGCGCATGACGGGCATGATCCGTATGCATATCTGGAAAATGTTCTCACGCGTCTTCCGACGCAGCGGGTAAACGAAATAACCGACCTGCTGCCTCATAACTGGAAGCGGACACAGCCCCGTAACCACCTTGGCTGAATATACTGCCTTTGCTATCGTCAAGGAATGCAGCAGGGGGGCATAAGTTTTGAACGTAATCCCATTTCACCGGCCAGAACGCGATCAGCCACAAAGGCGACAATGTCTCGTCCATTGTTCTGAGGCATACGAACAGTCTCTCCGACTGATCCAAGACTTCAATACGGTTCGACTTGAGTTCATCGAAGAACGAGAGATTGCTATATGTCAGCTCAACGAACTAAAAAAACTCCTCTCAAGGATGGATGTTCGGGGCCCGCGCCCCACCGCGCCAGGATCTAAGTCAAGACCGCGTTAAGTCGCATGCGATGGTCTTAGACGCCGGGGGGATAGCGACCAGTTGCCTCCGCTTCCCAGGGCCTAGAGGTGTTCATAACAGAGGAAGGATTATCCATAGGTCGCTTACCGACGAGGCTTTTTGGCTAATGCAATCGAATCCCCTAAGAGGCGCATGCCAAGCCACTGTCATGAATAGACCGTCAGCCTTTAGCGTTGAACTCAACGTCGCACTTGTCGTCTAGCGCTTGGGTGGGGCCAACATTCAGGCTCTCATCCCTGTACGTATCAAGGACGTCGTCATGACTGCTACCACCGCACGCTTGAATTACATACATGACACCCTACTAGGCCCAATCGCGAAAAGCGTTGAGTGCCATATCGTCATTACACCCATCACGCCAGGCGCTTTTCAGGTACAAGTGCTATCCCCAGTGCCTGATGACCTACACAAAGCGCATTCCTTGAGCATTTTTCTTTCATCAAGAGAACACGTGACCGGCACAGTCGCTCACACGCGCAATTTAGACAACGGCGATTTGGAATTGCAGATCGATGTATGACAATCCATCTCTAGGCCAATGACTATTTTCGAAAGGGGGTCTGCAATCAGCCATTATGCAATGGTCATTGCATTTGCGACTGGCTGGACTGCGACCTGCTGACTTAGGCGTCAGCAGGTCGAGCAGATACATCATCGTTCTCCGCGCGTTCCCCCATGACTATGCTGCCCGCCGATTCGAGCTTTCTCCGCCTTGTCGGTTGCCACATTGGCATTTTGTTCGCTTTTACGCCCGGCCTCTTTAACTTTTTGAGGGTCGTCGGAAAAGCCGTGATGCGGTTCTTGTCGCTTGGTCATGTCTAATCTCCTTTAAGAAAAAAACACTCGCCTTCATTGGAGCTGCGCCCTGAACCTTCGTCCTCCCGACACGACCAACGGAAATTACGCGCCGCCACAGTGAAAAACGACTCAGTGGACGCAAAACACTGTCATCGTTCCGGTTATCGGTACCCGATTTACCATTCGATGGCTGCGTTGACGGAATTAAGTGCTTTTGTATTCTCGATGTCGACCATCTGAATGATCCAATGCCTTAAGATGATTTTCTACGACAACCAAGGAAGTGCTCATGAGCGTTCAAGGTAGGGACTGCCAAATCGACAACATCGAGTTCAATGTGACGGATATCGCTAGGAGCAAGGCCTTTTATGGCAGCGTGTTCGGCTGGAGTTTCGTCGACTACGGCCCGACCTATACCGAGTTCAGCGACGGTCGAATCACTGGAGGATTTACGACAGGAGAGCCCGTCCGGCCAGGCGGCCCTTTGGTCATACTGTATGCGGATGATCTGGCCCAAACCGAACTCAAACTCAAGAACGCAGGCGCTACCATTAGTCGTGAGACCTTCTCGTTCCCAGGCGGGAGCCGCTTCCATTTCATCGATCCGGATGGCTATGAGTTAGCCGTATGGAAGGCAAGCGAATCGACTGACTAAGTCGTATTAATGGATGCCTCGCAAAGAAGCCCCGCCGCAGTAATCACTACGTGTACGTAACGCAGTGCTTGAAATCCAGCCCTCAGAAAAGGGCTCTCGCGGGCCCTTTTGTACTCAAACCAAAATCACTTGGTCAGCCAGGACTCCACGGTGTCGGCGCCGTATTTTTCTTTCCACTCTTTTAGCGTTTTGTGATTGCCGCCTTTGGTCTCTACAACTTCGCCGGTGTTAGGGTTTCTGTAGACCTTTACTTGACGAGGCTTACGGCTGCCGGCCTTTTGCTCCGTAGCAGGGGCGCGGCGGGCGGCCTGAGGATCAAGTAACTTGATCAGATCCTTGAGACTGTAGCCATGTTCGGCGAGCAAGGCGCGCAGCTTGGTTTCAAATTCAATTTCTTTCTTGAGGCCAGCATCGCTCTTCATTGCTTCAAGCTCAGCAAGCTGGGATGCAAGTTGTTGTTCGAGTTTGCGAAACTCGGCAAGACGGGACATTTGATGCTCCAACTAGGTTTAAGCGAGTATAAAAGAATAATCTTAGCATACACATATGAATGGACAGAGTAAGCGCGTCCCAAACTGTACCTTCTGTATTGATGTGCGTACCGGGCTCGCAGAGGTCACCAGCCAGAGAATGTTCTACTTGGGCGATGCGAACAATTGATCCACACCCAGAGGCATGGTTTTGCAAACGCGATCCTCATGGGCTCGTGCTATTGCCACGGTGTGGAAGGTGTGGCGAAATCGAATGTTTTTAAGATCTATAATTCGCCGAACGTCAGCGACGTGCTCCGCACTGAATCAGGGAAGTGTCTAAATGTCCGATGATGTGGAAATCAAATCCGGTCATGGGCTTTCGGGCGTTCAAACTGGCTATTCGCGGGCTCCTCACGCAGCGGCAAACGTGCGACTGCGATTATGGGTTTGAACCAGTCGGGACGGTTTAACGGCCATGTTCCGTATGCGTATTTAAAGGGCGTGCTCACGCGACTGCCGATGCAGCGGCCGAGCGAGATTATCGAGTTGCTGCCGCATAGATGGGTGCCGTTTAACCACATAAGGTCTTTTGGAAGGACGCTTACTGTCTAGGGCCTGGCCACAAGGTTTTAGAAAAATGCGTAAGCGATGGGCTTGAAACTGGAAGTAGGCTGCAGCTTCCGTTTCCCAGATGCTGACAGTTCAGTTGGAAGAGTTGTTCAGCTGCTGAAGCTCAAGTTGCTTGGCAGCACTGGCTTCGAGGTTTGCACGCTCTTCATCCAGATACCGATAAATGCTTTGGAGGTTGGCGATTTTCTGTCTGATCTCTGCCATCTTCTTTTCAATTAGCTTAGCGCCGTCAGCACAATCGATCAGCTTGTTCCGCTGCGCATCCAGAATCTCGCCTACTTCCCCCAGGGAAAACCCCATGCTTTGCGCACGCTGGATAAAGTCCAGATCCTGCAGAGTTTGCGCTGTGTAAACGCGATAATTGTTAGTTTGCCGCAGCGGTGAGATCAGACCGATTTGCTCGTAGTAACGCAGCGTATGGCGGCTGGCGCCGCTGCGGGCCTCGAGTTCGCCGATTTTCATGAAAACACCTTGACTATAGAGTTGGGTCGATAGTTTACGCTTGATTTCTCACCTTAAACAAGGAGCAGGGAAATGAGCGTGGAGTGCTTTGTCACGGGGGGTACCGGTTTCATCGGTCAACATTTAGTGGCGTACCTGAGTGCAAAAGGTCACACCATTCGGGTGTTGATGCGTCGCCCAGAGCGACTAGCTGCACTGCGGGAGCAAGTCGACAATTTGGGAGGGTGCGCAACCCGGGTATTTGCCGTAGCTGGCGATCTGGAGCGGGACAACCTCGGGCTGAGTCTTGCTGACCGAGAAGTGCTAAGGCACGCTAGGGTCGTATTCCACCTAGGCGCCCACTTCGCATGGGGGCTTTCAGTGGAGCATTCTCGTGCGGTGAATGTGGAAGGGGCAAAGCGCGTGGCGCTGTTGGCGGCTGAGCAAAAAAGCCGGTTAGTGATGATCGGCGGCTACATGCTGAAAAATCATGAACATCTGCAACGCATCGGAATTGATCCTCGTTATCCGGAGCTGACGAATTGGCCTGCCGTCTACCGACATGTCGGTGGTTACGAGGGGAGCAAGCTGGAGGCGCATTTTGCGACCCTGGAGGTCATGTCCGCCAAGGGCGGGGAGATTACCGTTGTCCACCCCGCGACGGTTTGTGGCCACAGCCGCACGGGGCATATCCTTGACGGTCAGCCACTGGTGGAGCTGATACGCAACCTTGTGCAGGGAAAGCTGACTGCAGTGCCCGGTACCGCCAAGCACTGGCTGCCACTGGTCACCGTGGATTACCTGGTTGAGCTGGTGGCGGTTTGTGCTTTTGATCCTGCCATGGTGGGCCAGGAACTGCTGGCGCTTGATGACCAAACTCCCAACTTGCGAGAACTCCTAGTACAGGTGGCACAACCTTTGGGCTTAAAGTCTCCCAAGCATTACATTTCACTCCGATTGCTGAAGTTGCTACTGAGTATTCCTCCCGTCGCGCGGTTTTTGAATACAAAACCCGAAGCCTTGGACTTTATCCAGACCACTCGTTTTGATACAGCGGCGGTCGAGCAATTTGCCAACAGGCATGGAATAGCCAAACCGGATGTACGTCAGTCTTTGCAGCACACTGCAACGTTCGTCAACTTATATTGCATAGCCAAGGGCCAGGCCCTCTGACTTCTTCCTTGGCGGCGACAAGAAGGCGAATAGCATCCTACTGGGCGATCCAGCTTATGCCACAATAAATACTGGGGTGGTGGGGTCTTCGTATCCTCAAACTTTGCGCCGTCGATATAGGGCGGCATTCTATCGAACGACAATTCAGCGACAGGGATCGTCATCAATGCAATCTACTTTCAGCAAAGGCGTCATATTTGCACTCTCCGCTGCGGCACTGAACGCAACGATCGGTGTACTCAGCAAAATACTCATGAGTAATGGTTTCACCGCTAGCAGTGTCGCTGTCATCAAGACCGTACTTGGTTGCGTGCTGCTCTCGATCTTATTGTTTTTCCTCAAGCGCCCGGCGGCGTCGACCAAATGGACTCAGGCGGCTATCTGCGCATTCCTTGGCATCTTTGTGCTGTTCCATTTCGAAACGTCCGCCTATCGACACTACGCTGCGGCAGGTGTGGTGGTGGTGCTGATGGCCAGTGCCTCAATTTCCTCGATCATTCTGGGGCGCATTATCCTCAAGGATGCCATCACCGCGAACGCTACCGTTGGTGCCGCACTGGCTATCGCTGGGATCTCGGTGATCTTCGGCGGCGACCTGCAGCAGGGCTTTACCCTGCAAGGTGCTGCGCTCGCCTCCATGGCTGGCTCCGGCTATGGGGCCTTTTCGGTTGCCATGAAGCGTATGGGGGTGTCGGGGGGGCTGCACTTCACCCGACAATTGTTGTTCTTTGGCAGCCTGTACTTGCTGATGCCGGCTGCGGCCGATGGTTTCGCGATGGGCGAGCTGTCGCCGCTGGCGATCGCCGCGCTACTGGCGCTGGCCACACTGCCGACAATCCTGGGCTTCTTCTGCACCACCAAGGCCATCGAGTATCTCAAGCCATCCCAAGTGCAAGCCCTGGAGCTGACCGAGCCACTGTTCGCCGCGCTGCTGGCGTTTGTGGCGCTCAACGAAGTACCGCGCGAAAGCCTGTACGCGGGAGCGGCACTGATCATCGTCGGCCTGTGTTTCTCCAATGAACTAATCCGCCTGGCCAGCAAAGCATCTGTCCCTTCGACCGAGTGAACTATTTTCGGTTCCTGATTACTTTAGCAATCAGTGGTTTTTAAGTGTTTTGAGCGACCGACCGCTTCTGGCCCAGAGTGTGTAAAAACCCTCCCGAGAGTTAATCTTAAAAACCGGACGCAGTGCTGTCCGCGCAGATGAGTCAGGCAGGATGCCAAAGCAAACACGGAGCGATCTAGTGGTTACGTCAACAGGCGAACTGGCGATACATCAGATCTCAGCGCTTCCTCCGGAAATTCTGGTACTAGAAGCAGAGGCAGTTACAGAAGGTTTTAGATTTCTCACGCGCTTGGTTGCAGATTTGGAAAACGGGGCAAACCGATTCAATCAGCCAGGGGAATGCCTTTTTGGAGCATTCCGCAACGGGCAACTGATTGCCATCGGTGGTCTTTCATATGATCCATATGCTGGGCCGGACATTGGGAGGCTACGGAGGGTATACGTCGCGCGTGCATCAAGGGGTCAGAATGTGGGTAAAGCCTTGGTGCAGCAGCTTTTAGAATATGCGGCTCGGCGATTCCATGTCGTACGACTATCCACGGATACACCAGAGGGAGCCGCATTTTACCTTCGCTGCGGGTTCCAACAGATACAAGATGATTTTGCTACTCATGTGAAGTCATTAGTAGATGCCACGAACCAGGGCGAAATCATTTATGAAGCGCTTCATCCAAGGTGAGCATCGTGGCCAGAGCACCTTGCTTCCCGAAAGCCTCGACGACTACGTTACGCTGTCCTTTTCTCCATGGAGGACTCGCGATGCCAAACTCTGACCTGCTCCCTTCCCTGCTATTCAAGATCAACGAAAACCAGCAAGCCCTTGAGGCGGCCATCATGGAGCTCACACTTTGGGTCGAGCAGCGTGGATCGGGTGAGATTGGAGGCAACGTGCGCGGTGCGCTGGACACGATCAGAACAAATGAAGAGTTCATCAACATGACGCTTGCGGTGCTCATGGCACCCGAGTGATCTGTTCGACCACCACTGTGGACGATGCAAGGTATTCCAGAAGATAAATCAGTCGAGGCTCAACTGAGGTCTTAGTGCTTCAAGTAGAGTCGAGATGAAGCATCGTCTGGATTGAAATAAAGCCGCTCATCGCGCCACCCAATGCCTGGCTTAGACGAACGAGCTTGAAAGTGGTGAACGCGGGTTACGCGAGTTTGATGGCTCCGCCTTGGATATCGTCCCGTGCCATTCGCAAGTCATTGGCGTCTTGGTTGAGCCGATGAATGAGGTTGAGCAACCGCTGGCGCAACACCTCGTCTTGGAGCTGCTCAGCAGCACGCATCACATCAAGCGCCGCTGCCTCATTGTTGGTGGCAACGGCGTCGAGCAGTTTGCGCATGCTTCTTGATGGTCGATTCATCTCCAACTCCTTGGATTTCAGTGACGCGAATCATATGGCCAGAATGTTTCGTCAGTATTTCAGCTGCACGAACTGGTGTTGAATCACCGGCTCCGGCTGAATGGACGCTAGCTGGTGTGGCATATGAGGAGTCGATTACGCTTGTAGCAGCGATCCGTGATGAATCTAAAGCGCTACCAGCCGGGCCTTGCCCGAATGAGCGATTACAACAATCAACGTCAGGTACTACCGCTGAACGAGACACATGACGAAATTTAAACGAACACCCCGCTCTCCAGTCGACCGATAAGATCGACGAAAGCTCTCGTTTCTACCCTCGCCCTCAACATCTCCAGCGGGCGCTTTGAACCGAGCCCTCGAGCCGGCGAACTCATCCATTCCGTTGCAGCGGTGACGTCATCCTCGAACAGGATCTAGGCTTTCTCAAAGACAGCAATCAATGCCACCAAGCGGTCGCTTTCAATGGTGCTGAAGCGTCCCGTTTTTGCCCTACGTGCTCGTGGGCGGGTGACCTGTTGTGAGTTAGCAGGAACAGTCAAATTGCCACTCTTTTGGAGCGCCATAGACGCCATTACCAACAGCGGAATCGCACGAGGTAAACGTATCGGAAGCGGAGTGAAGAACTCCTAGTCATCAGCGATCAACGCGGCTGGCTTCGCCTTTTGCCGGCCACTCACTATCAGTAGCTTGACGTGTGGCTTCTGCCTCAAGCTGTTCTTGCGCAAGTCGCCAATAAAACTCTTCAGATCCTTCCCGACGACCATCTTTCTCCCACAACTCATAAGCTCTTTCTCGGACTTTCGAATCGTCAATCATTGTCATTCCTCTCTGAGTCGCTACTTGATCCTGGTTCTTAAACTAGCTGATCCCAAAGGTATCTGCTCATGGCTCATCCTCAGCTTTGGCTAGAAGAGCGTCATCCGCGAGAGGTTCAAGCAGCGCCTCGGCAATCTCGCCAAGCTTGCCCAACGGGTGATCACAATTGCCCAGCAGTTCTGCTGTAGCAGTCTTGTCGGCATGTCCTCGCTCGGCGGTGATAATCAGCCAGCCCAGCGCTGAGGTATGCACCTCGTTATCGGCAAGACGATTGTTCACGTACTCATCCACTGCCAGGGCAAATTCCTCAGCAGTCACGCCTTGTTGAGGACGCATGCGACGTTGGAACGACACGCTGTTGCCGCGCAGAAGTTCTTCCGCTGCGCTGTAGAGCCAGTCCGCCCTAGCGGCGTCCTGCGGGCTTTCGCTCACTAGAGGGGGATGATGACGCTCATGTTTTAACGGGGAAAAATGTGTTGTGTTCATGATCGTCTCCAGAGCGAGCACGAAGGTCGTGGCGCGAGGCCTTATTGCCGAGGAATCAAATACCTTTTATCCATATTGACCGTAGGCGTTGCGGCAGAGTCCATCGGCGATGCGCCCTTACGTCAGTCCAATCAGGCTGCCAAAACGATGCATACACACTATCCAAACACCTTTTACTGATCGTCCTCTCCTTCGAACTTCACGGATTCCATGGGGATCGTAAGCGGATGACAAACACACCTTTACATCGCACTCACGTCAATCCGATTTCTATCAGGAGCGGCTCGGTCGAGGGAGCGATGCGATCATTTGATCAAAGGCGGCCACCCCATATCTTCCACCAATGCTTTTCAAGGTTGGTACTTCGGAAGGAAAGCCAAATTGCACTCGACTAGGAAGCACCTCATTCATAGCTGAATACCAAGTCAGCAGAGAATCTTGGAGGCGGACATGTAGCTCAAACTTGCTCCGCCGACGAGTGGTGTCTGCCTTAGCCCGCTCGCGAGCGAGTTGAGGATCGATACGGCCAATAATGTAACTGTCTGCAAAGCCAATTCGTCCTTGTGCGATAGTCTCTCTTGTGGCTTCCAATTCCACTCGCCAGTCATGTTCGCTCGCCTCGCCGATCTGCCAAAGGCTCCAAATGTAGTGGAGCTTGAGAGGGTCACTGTCACACACAGCCCACCTGGAAGTTCCTTCCATAGCCTCCGCTGCTTGCCAGCGATCCACGTTTCGCTCTGCCCAAAAAGCTGCGGTTGCCGCTGGATTTTTTACTCGATCTGGCTCGTTGTCAAAACGACCGTGTTCAGGAATGACATGTTGTCCACCATGCTTAGTGCACCAAGTGGTTTTTCCACTGGCGCTGATACCTTCAACAACCAAAATCATAGTTATGACTACTCCCTTAATTGAGTCATCCTTGTGAATCTAAGAAGCATGGGTTTTATATGGTTTCTGCGGAACCCCACTGATGCGGAAGCAGCTTCCCTACCTCACTGGCCCGCTGCGTTGGCAGCCGCGTCAGCACATCCTTGAGGTAGGCATACGGATCATGCCCATTCATGCGCGCCGACTGGATCAGGCTCATGATCGCCGCTGCCCGTTTGCCACTGCGAAGCGATCCGGCAAATAACCAGTTCGAGCGCCCAAGTGCCCATGGCCGTATCTGGTTCTCCACCTGGTTGTTATCGATGGGCACAGCCCCCATCGTTCAGGTAGCGCGTCAGCGCTACCCAGCGTTTTAGGCTGTAATCGAGGGCTTTGGCCGTGGCCGATCCGTTGGGCACCAGATCACGCTGAGCCAGCATCCAGTCATGCAGTGTTTTGATGATCGGTACCGCCATTTCCTGGCGTATTCGCTAACGGTCGGCCTGTGGCGCCTTTGAGTGGAGCTGCTTTAACTCGGCTTCGATAGTTTCAAGGTCTGTATCGAGCAGGTCATCCAGTGAGCTGCCTTGTGCCGGCTGAGTTGCTCGCTGCGCTTGGCAAACTTGTGGCGTTTGAGAAGAGCGATTTCATAAGTGAGCTGCTCGATGATGGTTTCATCGTTCTGGATCTTCCTGCTCATCGCCTCGACCTGGGACTGCAACTGCAACGCCTGTGCCGCCAAGGCACGAAGCTGTTCCGGGGTCATCTGGTCGAGGTTGGGCGAGGAAGTCATGCCGCCAATTGTGCCAGAGTCGGCACTGTACGACGACAAGTAGACCGGCCAAATGGCCGGCGTTTACAGCATGCGAATCACACCGCCTGCCCCGACACGCTGCCACGGCAGGCCCAGTACCAACGCCTGGAGTTGTTCGCTGTCGAGTTCGACCTCGCAACAATGGCGAATGCCGGGCCAATGGAATTTGCCTTGATTCAGTCGCCGCGCTGCAAGCCAGACTCCCACGCCGTCGTGCACCAGCACTTTCATCCGGTTAGCCCGGCGATTGGCGAACAGATACGCGCAGTGCGGCTTCGCCGCACCGAACACCGCGATCACCCGGGCCAATGCCGTCTCCGTACCGGCGCGCATGTCCATCGGCTCGGTGGCCAGCCACATTGCATCGATGCGGATCATTGAGCGACAGCCCGGATAAATTGCGCGCAGCCCTCGGGGTCTGAGGTTGGCCATTTCACTGTGATCACTTGGTCGGCCATGGGCAACTCGATGATCACTGACGCTTCGGCTGGCCGTTTAGGTGCGGCTTTTAGCGGGACGAATGCGGGTAGTGATGTCACTGGGGGCTGATTTCGATAGAGCGGCATCCATTTGCGGATGACGTTGGCATTGATGCCGTGGCGGATGGCGACACTGGAAATGGATGCGCCAGGTTGCAGGCATTCCTGAACAACCTGGGCTTTGAACGGTTTCGGATAAGAGCTTCGTTGGCGCATGGAAATCCTGGCGATAAGGGCGATCGCGTCCGCTTAAAAATACGCGGACACCATCGCCCTTAAGGCTGGAGTTCGGAAGGTGAGTTCGCCGGACGCTTACCGAAAGTCTTCATAAGTGATCATTGAGCACACGACTGGCCCTCGAGTGGAGATCTCTCTTTTGACCTGGTCAACATCATCAAAGGAGAATGCCCCCACTATTTTGAGCCTCTTGGGAGGAGGCAACGAGGCGCAATCCGCAAGCGTAGTTAGGCTATCTGCACCTTTGACCCACTGCGGGAACCCCACCAGCTGCAGAGAAAGTGAAACAGAAGGCCTTGGCAGAACAGGTGAAACAGCAGCAGCTTCAAAGCCTAAAAGAGATAAATGCAACGCTGACCGCATCTCTGATTGAGTTAAAGCTCAATCCGAAAGACTACGCCAATAAGCGATACAGCGATTACTTTTCGATCAGTGTTGCGTTCAAAAACAATACCGTAGAAGCACTCTCCGGTGTCAAAGGTACAGTCGTACTCAAGGACATCTTCGGTGATGTCATAAAGCGCATCAGCCTTTCCGATGACAATCAAATTGACCCTGGGCAAAACTATATTTACAGCGGCACCATGGACTACAACCAGTTCCAGGACTCCGATAAAAAACTCGCCTCAGTCAACTTCTCTAAAATGCAATTCGAGTGGGAACCAGAGACTTACGTCTTTGTGAATGGCAAAAAACAGGTTATGCCTCACTAATATGCTATGACGGCTTGCTCAGCCGCTGCAGGGAGCGTGATTGTTTAGAAAGGGCCCTGGAGAGCCCTTTTCATTTCCAACTCAAATTCTCGAATCACGCCTGAAATTGCTATCTCGCTAACCCTAATCCAAGCATGATTTTTCCGATGCCAATCACCCGTTCTCCGAGCACAGTATCTGCGGGTGAGTCGACGCTATTTTGGGCGAATGTTGCCTGTCATCTCTTGTTGCTCCATGTATTTTCGCCTAGCTGCCTCAGCGTTCTTTTTATCGGCTTGCTCTTTTCTCAATTTCTCCTCATACAAGGGTGGGTAATATACCCAGGCTCTCCCACTACCTTCCATGAGTGCCCACTGTAATGCATAGAGAATGGCCAGAACGATAGCTCCCATACCCCACCAGCCAAATATCGTGTCAACGAAGCTGATCAACGACTGAGCGCCTTTCAATGCTCCGCAAGCATAGTCCGCCGCAATGAGAACCAGCAGCCCTAACAGCATTGAGCATATCTGGTATTTTTTGACGCGTAGATCCTCAATGGCATCCCTATTTTGATCACAAAGACTCAGCAAGAAATTACTTTGCTCTGAGACAGCCAAACGCCTCAGCTCACTCGTCCGAACGTAGCCGATAGGAGCCTGTGAGTCGGACGCCCTGCTGTCACTGCCAAAAATTACTTTAACAACATGAGTAAGCATTGGTACCAGAAGCGATGCATACATCAGAAAAGCTAACACTACACAGGCTAACTTCCCAAAATTCTTCCAGATCGCATCTGTGCTGAAAGACAGGTTGTATAGCCCATCCCCGGTCATAAACATCAAGCAAACATCGGAAAAGAGCATTACATAGATGGCCTTGAGGCACCAATTGAGATCCCACGCTTTCTCTATAACTCCCGAGGCGATCCCAGAAAGAAGGTTGTTCGGCTGGGCTCCATTGTTACTCTCTTGGCTCATATTTCTCTCTACTTATGATCCGTAAGCCCTCCATAGGATGGCTCGTTTGATTTATTATCACGCGTCGGTAAACCAGTTGGTGGTCGACTTAGCTGCTTTGTCGCCCGTCCTCACCTACACATGCTTCGTCTATGCCCCATCACAAACCGCAGTCCTTTGCGATAGGCTCAACGATAAGTGTTGATGGCGCTTTCCCTGTCTGCATATCAATGACCTCATGAGCAGCCGGATTTAGGAGCTGAGTGGGTCACTTGGTAGGTCACCCCCTCATTAGGGACGAAACTACTAATGCTCAAGCAACTCCTGTGGATTATCGGCTGATCGTGTTCTCCCGCTCCTTGATTTCCATGCTGAGAGCGCTCAAGTAAATGCGCCGATCAGGTTGGATTAGAAATCGATTCTTTTCAGGTTCTGACGATGAAACATCACCTAGAACACCTGTCTCTCCCGTGTCTTGGCAGTGAGCATCGTAATAGGCCCAATAAGCTTGGCTGCCTCCGGACATGAATTCGTTTTTGCCCCACTGAGCATCAAGGGTGGCATGCGGCGCATTCGATGCCGGTTGCTGGTAGTGACCAACACAGCCGGTAAGCAGAGCCGCGCAACAGATTAGAATGGATTGTCTCAACATCGCACCAACCGCAAATAATCCAGAAATGGGGGAGATCTGCTTTGTTATCGGCCAGTCTGAATTGAACAGGAGGGCTCGGTGTGATGAGTACGGCATAATTTCGGATGACTCTAGGCAATTGGAATGCTGCAAGCTGAAGCCAACCCTGTAGACTCGAGCGGCCATCGCAGCTCTACAAACAGGGTTGTAAAAACAGCGACCAAACTAACGAACCTCGGAGTGCCCCGCGCACCACTTGCCGAGCAAGCACTGCAGGAGACATGAAGTCCGTGAAAGAATTTACCAATCCGACATCAAACATCGCTGTATTTCACGATGAGGAAAGGCATTTCCTAGAAGCGCTGACTCGCTGGAATTACTTCCCTAATCAAAAAGATTCTTCTACAGAGCTGCCCCCCTGCTTCTCGACAAGCCGATTTACTCCAGAAATTGCTGAGGAGTTGGCACAGTTAGAGCTAACTAAAGAGCGTAAAACCTATTGGTTCGACCTTGTTGAATACAGGGCTACGCGCTTCAACAATGTTCCTAGAGTGCTCGGCCTGATACACCCCTTAGCCTACTCGAGAATTTATGCAAAGCTAAAGGAGAATAGACAAGAAATCTCCGAACTGATGAAAGACGAAAATAGTGCCATTACTGCCGAACAGCATAATGACGGACGCCTTTTCATCATGAATTATGAAGACCATGAGACAAAAACTAAAAACACCTTGGAAATTAGTTTCGCGGCAGGTTTCAGAGCACATGCTGATGTAGCCAACTGCTTCGGATCTATCTATACCCATTCACTGGAATGGGCCATTCAAGGTTATGAGCAAGCCAAGGAGCATCTTCGTAACCGTAGAGGCGGACAACACTGGAGCTCTGAGCTCGACGCGGTGCTTCGAAACGCAAAACGCAACGAGACGTCTGGACTTCCTATTGGCCCTTGCACCTCTAGCATTGCAGTGGAAATCATCCTTGCTGCAGTCGACAAAGAGCTGACAGGCAGGTTTCGTTTTACACGTTACATTGATGACTATACAGCCTATTGCAAAACACATATTGAGGCTCAAGAGTTCATTCGAGCACTCAATATCGAGCTGGCAAAATATCGCCTAACACTTAACCTCAAAAAAACCAAGATCACCGAACTACCAGAGCCCTCAATAGACTCTTGGGTTACGAAACTCAAAAGTGCTACGCCCTGGAGAACCGACTCCAATGGCGCTTTGACCCTCTACACTCATGAGGCAATAAACTTTTTAGACTACGCCGTGCAGCTGAATAAGGCGGAACCCGATGGCAGCGTGTTGAAGCTTGCGGCTGGTCTCATCTGCCATAGAGCGCAAGGTGATACAGCGGCTATTGTGTTTCAATATGTACTCAACCTAAGCTGGCACTATCCAATTTTATTGCCACTGCTTGAAAAAATTGATGCCACCTCTGACTACTATGACAAGGGCATCGTAGCTGCGAAACTCAACAAGATCCTAGAGACCAACGCGATACACCGGCGCTCAGATGGAATGTGCTGGGCAATGTATTACCTGAAACATTTGGATTCCCAGCCAACGCCTGAAAATGTGGGCCTGGTGATTCAGACCTCTGACGCTGCTGCGATCACACTTCTGAGCAGCTTTGAAGCTGGTGTAGAGTCAGCGGTAATTTATGCAAACTCGATTATTGAAGACAGCACACTGTACGAACTTGATCAAAACTGGATCCTTCTGTACCAACTTTTCTTTCACGAGAAGATCGGCAATCCCTATGTGGATGATCCATCGTTCGACATCCTCAAGAAGTATGATGTCCAGTTCGTAAACCCTCCTAAAAAGGGTTCCAAAGCTGAGGATTATTGCTTCTATTACTCCAATCCATTCAGGGCTGAAGGTGAATCACCGGTTGGTTTCCTTGATTATTTAGCAGGTAAGCATTGACAGGGATGTTACGGTCGTAAGCATCCAATCGTGAAACTCGGACGCAACTGTGTACGCCGATGCAGCGATGGCCGTAAAGCGCCCAATTGGGAGCATTACGCCGCATGCTTTGGGCTTGCTCCCTTTGGGGTGCGGCCGTCGTGAACCAAACCTCGGGTAAGCCAGGTTTTGGCCCTGATGGCCTGTGCGCTCCGCCTGTATCTTTAGACACAAGCCTCAATGCGGTGCAGTGATTAATGATCAAGGTGCACACTTCGGGGAGATGCGTACCACCAGGTGCGACGGAAACGTATGAATCATATCGACAGGTGGTGTGAACTACCGGCAATAAACAGTCCATAGCTGATCAACTCGAGTCGTGAAACTCTGGCTCATCATCTCTCGCCGCATACCCCAATCCGGGTCTGTCGGCACACTCGCAAGACGCATCGCTCCCCTGCCCCATCGACCATTGATGGCGTCCAAAACACCCATGACTTTCTCAGTGGCAACCGGCTGCGAGATCGCGAAGAGGTCTTCCATGTACTCGCCTTTCTGGCAAAGGTTTACCAGGAGAACCTCGGCCTTGCTGTACTTGAAACCTGGCCGATAGACCCGATCCACCGCTTCCAAAGCAGCCTTTGTCATCAACCGGACATCGTCGGTTGGGTACGGTAATTCGACCAGGGCTCCATTGGAGTATTTAGCTTCCTCCGGATTGAACATGCCGGTACGAATGCTCACCCGAATTTTCTTGCACAGTGAATGCTGAGCCCGAAGCTTCTCCGTGGCTCGCATCATATAAGTCGCAACAGCCTCTTTGATTGGTGCAATATCGGTGAGACGCTTGCCGAACATCCTGCTGCAGCAAATCTCTTGCTTCGGTGGGTCTGGCTCATCGAGCTCCAGGCATGGCGTGCCGGCCAACTCACGGGCTGTTTTCTCGATCACCACACTAAATTTTTTGCGGAGCATCCAAAGATCGGTTTTGGTGAGATCCCAAGCTGTCTTGATGCCCATGCCCTCCAAGTGCAAAGTCATCTTCCGCCCGACGCCCCAAACATCAGAGACCAACGACTTCTTCAGCACCCACTCGCGCTTGGTTTGATCACGGAGATCGACCACTCCACCACTCTGCGCTTGCCATTTTTTGGCCGCGTGGTTAGCGAGCTTGCTGAGGGTTTTCGTGCCAGCGATCCCAACGCCAACCGGGATACCTGTGCTTTGGTAAACCTGTGCACGGATCCGCCTGCCAAGTGCCTCCAGATCACCTGGTACGCCTGCCAAATCCGCGAAAGCTTCATCGATGCTGTAGACCTCGACGGCGGGCACGAGGGATTCGATCACGCTCATCACGCGCTCGCTCATATCGCCATAGAGCGCATAGTTCGACGAGAAGGCAACGATGCCATGCTGCTTGAGTTTGTGTTTGATCTGGAAGTACGGCTCCCCCATTTTCACATAGGGCTTACTGTCGGCTGAGCGGGCGATCACACAGCCGTCGTTGTTCGACAGCACAACGATGGGAGTCTTGACCAGGTCAGGACGGAACACTCGCTCGCAACTCGCATAGAAAGAGTTGCAGTCGATCAGCGCGAAGACAGGATCAGGCTTTTGGATCATGAGCGCGCACACTAAACGTCACCACACCCCATATGATCAGCTCATCACCCTCAAGAATGTAACGGGGTGGATATCCAGCATTTTCGGACATCAAGATGATGTTGGGGCCACGCTTACACAGGCGCTTGCAGACAGGTTCGCAATTCACTGCGGCAATCACGATATGGCCATGCTCAGCGGTGATTGAGCGATCCACCACTGCCATATCACCATCGAAGATCCCGGCGCCTTCCATGCTGCTGCCCTCAATGCGCACCAGGTAGATATGGGGCGCCCGAATGTCCAGCAGCTCATCTATGGATATGTGTTGCTCGAGGTGGTCTGCTGCAGGCGATGGGAATCCCGCAGGCACCTTGAAGGAGTAAAAAGGAAGCTCGACTCCCCCTGCTGACATGGGGCCTAGGACGGTGACACTCATGATGATGCCTTACGACAATAACTGGATATACATACAGTTAACGTCGAAGATCGCTTTCGGTCAATCTCGGACTATGGAAATTCGACAGGAGGGATGGAAGATCGCGCAGGGCTTAAGTTTTTGGAATGCATCGCAGTCGTGAGCAGCGGGTATTAGCCATTCCTGCTTTACGCTCGCAAGTTAGGTTGACAAAGCTCCAAATATGCACAAAAATCACGGTTGACACTAATCGTATTTTGCATAGTTTTTGGAGAGTATCGAATGTCTGAAACCCAACACCCCAGCTTTTTTGCACCGAAACTTCATCCAGAATATCTCGAGAGGATTTGCCAGGAAGTCGTGTCGGTCGCCTATGGGGCGCTGGCGGATGCATCGACCGAAAACGACACGGCTTGGACACGTGGCACGTTGCTCTATGGACGAGTCCACGGTTTATTCAAAAAGCTGAGTCGTGACCCTTCCCTCCCTTGGCTGATCCTACGTAATAGCACCATGGACTATACGATTAGCATCAACGATGTGCTGTTCCAGGTAGTGATGGACGATCCGAATGCGCCGAAGAAGTCGTATCGCCTTCTGGCCAACGATGTCGAGCTCATGCAGATGAGCCTATTCGAAGCGAATCCCGAAGAGATCGTAACCTGGCGCTTGTTCGTAGATAACGATCACAATTTCGAATCGCCAAAGCTCACGGCGACTGTGGTTGGCTTCGATATCAACCGAAACGTCATATGCCATTGGTCACATGAGTACAAAGCGCGAATTCCGGTCAAATCTGCTCATCTGCCAGAAGCCGTTGAGTTTGAAGATCCACAACCTGTGCGTCGTAACAAAGATGCTGACACTGAAACCACTACAGACGCTGATTTGACTTAATGGACGAAAGAACCAAACAGCTCCCTCTCGGCGACGAGTTTTCACCCGACAAACTTCGCCTTGCGCGTTGTGCGGCGGGCCGTTCGCTTGCCGAAATAGGGGAGCTATTGGGTGTTACCCGTCAGTACGCCCATAAGCTTGAGGTAAACGCTATTCCCTCCCCTGCGCAGTTGAGCACGCTGAGTGCTGTACTGGGCGTGAGTAGCGAGTTTTTCTTCACCGCCAGGCGAAGCTCTGTGGAACTTGAACAGTGCCATTTTCGAAGCGTTCGTGCCTCTACCCAGACGGTCAAAAAATCCATCGCCGCACAGGTCGAATTGTTCGAGCTGCTGATTGACGAACTGGACAAGGAAATCGCCTTCCCACCGGTGAGCTTCAAGATGTTCGAAGAACCACTGGCCAGCGTGGACGTGATTGAACAAGTGGCTGAACGATTCCGTAGAGACCAAGGGCTTGGACTGGGGCCTATTTCAAGCATGACCCGGTTGGCTGAAAAGGTCGGTGTGCTTGTTGTAAGCATCGCGGATGCGGATGATCGGGTGGATGCATTCTCGCTATACAACAAGCGCCCCCTCATCGTGCGCAATACGGCCAAAATGAATCCATGCCGGCAGCGCTTTGACCTTGCTCATGAGCTTGGTCACCTTGTAATGCATCAAGGCATAGAGACAGGCTGCCACGATACAGAGAGTCAGGCCAATCAGTTCGCGAGCGCCCTATTGATGCCTCGAGCCAGCTTTGCCGGTGAATTCCCCACCATGCGTGGCAAGTACCTGAACTGGCAAGCTCTCGGCGAACTTAAGCTTCGCTGGAAGGTAAGCTTCAAGGCGCTCATCTACCGCGCCCAGACGTTGAATCTGATTACTCAGGAACAAGCGAAATCCGGCTTCACCTACCTGAATCGAAACGGATTCACCAAGCACGAAGAGCTGGATAACGAGATCCCAATGGAGTTGCCAGCGCTGGTACAGCGTGCGATAGATCTGCTGGATTACACCTCCTGGAGAAAGCTACTCCAGGCGGCGGGACTTGAGTCCCGAACCGTGGCCGAACGATATTTGCTGAGAGTCCCGGCATCACCTTTATCGCTTGTGTAACAAAATAAAAGGACGCTGCTTTATATGGATGGTATTGAGCAAACCAGCTAGGAAGTCGGTAGTGTCGGTGCACGGGCGCAGAGGGGTATTTGATATGGCGAATGAAGAGAAAGTCTTGCTGTTGCTCAATCAGATTGGCAATGAGCTCCAATTGCTCTGGTCTCAGATGAGTGCTTACCAAGAGCTTTTTCTGGTTGAGCAGGAAAAACGGCGGTCTCTATTGCAGGACTCTGCACCTGGGTTCTTTGCGCCTGCTCAGATTTCCTTCGCTGAAAGCATTTTGATGCGGATTTTTCGGTTGATGGATCCCGCAGAATCTAGACACAGCAAAAATAGCTCGCTTGCTCTCCTTCAGGACGAGCTCAGCAACGAAAATCCTGCACAGTGTTCTCTTATGAAGTTCAAGCTCTTCGAAAGAAGTGGGATAAAGGGCGTTACTCAATTTTAAAGGGCTTACGCAACAAGTGGCTGGCACACAATGATTCCAGCGCTCGAGCTGAGTCCGATCTGAATCAGCTTTGGGAATACTTGTCCCTGTCTGACTTTGCTCTGGCCCAACAACTAGCTGGTGAGATGAGGTCGTTGTATCGGAGGAGCTCACTGGTATTGAGAGGCACAGATGTCTTTGAGCCGGCGCATGCCACTCTGGAGCAACGGCCAGCAATGATCCTGCGACACCTTTGCTCCAGCCAATTTCTGTACCGGTCGCTCGATGAGTTGGATGAGCAAGCACTAGGTAACTATTCGGCTCTCGAGGCCTATGTGCATGAGCGCATGGGTGACGATTTGATACGGGAAGTTTTCTCCTCGCCTGGGAGGAAGCAGTGATCCAGAGTCGTAATGAGCCATCGGGTCTCGCAATCTGTGCGTGACCCGATGGGGTTGATACGTGCTTAGATACGGATAATCTGGGTGATGTGCGGCTTGCCGTTAATAGGCGCGTAAATTTCCACGATCGCTTGCCAGCTGTTTGGCGAGCCAGGCTGCGTTGCTTCCGCCTTATAGCGATAGTTGGTGCCATTAACGACCTGGCTCGAAACCAGTTCAGGCGTGTAGTGCACGCCCACGAACCCCTCTAGGGCTTGTTTGAATACTTCCTGATCCTTTGGAGTCAGTTCGTGGTAAGGAGTCCATCCGCCAACGAGATTTTCTTGAGCCGACATACGATATATCTCCATATATAAGTTCCTACTCGTCTGGCTTTTCGGAGTTCGCCCCGTTTATTTAATGGTTTCCGGAATCCATTGTGCTGAGTGGTTTTCCGCGCCGCCCTGTTTGTCGTGAAACAGAGCATTTGGAAAAACATCGGTACGTGCCGCACGAGTCGAGCAACGCAGGCCATCAAGGGGCAGGCGAGCGAGAACGTATGGTCATGGAGGATAGGGTAGTGGTCGCCAGCTCAGATCCTTGTCCCTGATAGAAACAGCCATCAATGAATGATAACTGCCAGACCTCCGTGCCTTGTCTTCGCGGCGCTGCTTATTGGGCATGCCGCTGAATGGCTTTAAGCTATCAGACTTAAGTGGAAAGTATGTCCGCATTTAGCTGTGTGACATGTAAGGCATTGGCTATTCATAAATTTGTTATCGTGCTCATCAGGCGTTGAGGCCAAGTTACATCGCCTGATCCCAGTAAAAAATCTGGGCCATGATTTCCTCTGCCCATCGTAGAAAGGGACACCCACCCACAACACTCGCCGGTTATTGGCATCCAGCACAACGCTGGCGTAACGATACTCCTTGAACAGGGCGAACTCGTCCATCACCAGGCGTCGCAGCTGCGTCTTCGCCGGTAGCTCGTAACGGTATTCCTAATCTCCCGAAATCCTTGCGATCAGCTCGACCTTCTTCTCATCAAAGGTGTACCCGTCAGCGCAAAAAGCCTAGGTAGTAATAGAAAAAAGCTGAGTCCCTGCATTGAGGTCAAATACAAGAGCAGCGGCCATCATCGGTGCGGCTGTTCGCGGTTATACAAAAATAGGATGCTTCAGCAGTCTCTATACTGGCTTGGCCTACGAGGAGAGAATGGAATGGGAAGCCAGGTACGCATTCTAGTGATCACGTCCATCATGTTGTCGCTTACGGGGTGCTTTGACCGTTCTGTATCAGGCAGTTACGTGGCCAAAGACTCATCAAGCGCTGAGCTCTTGCAGCTTACTCAGGCGCAAGACGGAAAGATTGTAGGTACCTTGCAGCACATAACTCTCAAAAGCAGTGGTGGGATAGACACGTCAACGGGAAATGTGACTGGGATCGTTGATGGTGAGAGTTTGACCCTTACCATATCTCTGGCCGGCCTCCCGATCGGTCGGAACATCAGTGGAACAGTCACCGCTTCAGCTTTGGAGCTAAATCTGGTCGGCAGCGACGGCGCGGTTGCCAGCGCTCATTTCACACGCGGCAGTGTCGCTGACTTCAACGCTGAAGCTGTAAGACTGGCGCATGCCGGAGAGTCGATCAAAACTGAGAAGTTACGGGCTGATCAGGTCGAAACCTTGAACCGATCTGCGTTGGCTCTCGAAGATGCCCTCAACACATATGTGAAGAGGGCCAGAAAGCAAATCGACGATATACCCCGCTTTATTTCTTACTTCACTCGCGCAAGCAACGATCTCAGTGACAGACTGCGATTTGCTCAGCGTCTTTCGTCAGGAAACGGTGCGCAGAGAGCTCAAGCCGAGGTGGTGTTGACGCAAGTCTCGGCCTCCGAGCCCGCGATTCGAAATACCGGAGATTCGATCGATAGGGCAATTGAAGAAATGACCAGGGAAGAGGCATCTCTCAACATCCGGATGATGGCCTTCAATGGTAACTGCCTCGGCACGTCCACCGTCAAACCTGGAGAAGTCATACCCGACATGGGCCCCTGCAGAGCACTCGAAACTGCTGCTGGACGGTTTGGGGATGTAAGAGGGCTTGCCCACGCAGCGTATGAGCGCCTCCAACTCCAAAAAAATAAGGTGATGAAAGAAATGGAAACCACTTGGCAGTTGGCTACTCGCCTTCCTTAACAAAGGAATCGGTCGAAGGCTGACGATCACTGCTTGGAAATGGTCGCTTAGCGGATCGGCTTACGACACACGATGGAAGCTTCAACGCCTGGATGAGTAATCTGATTTGCGACCTAACACCATGCCTGCTAGCGCGCTTTGCGCTAGTCGCTGTTGGGCATTTCCTGTCAGACACCGACCATTTGCATGGTCATGAAGTCCTGATCGAAACTCCAACGATCCTGACTGCCAATGGGGTAGTTCTGCACACCCAACAGCAGCTTGGGGTCGGGTAATTCGCGGCGCACTTGAGTTTCAGGGTTGTGGACAGAAGAGCCAGCGCGTTGCGCTAATCCTCATCTTCGCGCAGCAGTTCTCGCAGATCTGTGGAGAGCGGCATAAGGGAAAAAGCACTGATTCGCGCTCTCCCCGTGTTACCGATCGGCACCCAAATCCTGGAAAACACCAACGCTGCAAACATACGAGGAACCTGTCCAACAACCTCTCGCCAATCCCTGGTGAGTAAACCCACTTTCAACATTATCCAATGGGATCGTGCATGAGCCAGCGGCATACGCTGTGTGAGGATATGAGCACGCTCCAACCAATGGTAAGCAGCCGGGTAGTCCTTGGCTCTTATAGCGAGCCCGGCCTCGTGGAACACCCCAGTGATGGCGCTTCGCAAAACCTCTCTCATGCAGCACCTCGCTTTATTTCTTCAGCAATCGGAGCCCGTTGAGAACCACGAGTAAGCTCACTCCAACGCCCGCAAATACAGCCATCCACATGGTGGCCAAGTCCATCAAGGTGAACACCAGAAACACTGCCTTGATTCCGAACGCGAACCTGATGTTTTGCTAGAAAACCAATGCGGTCTGTCGGAACAGGCGAACAAAGGCCGGGATCTTTCGCAGGTCATCATTCATCAACGCAACGTCTGCCGTTTCAACGGCGCTTCCCGTACCAGCGGCGGCCATGGCAAAGCCGATCTGGGATTTGACAGGGCCGGTGCATCGTTTGGCTGACACGTTAGACTATTGCACTAGAAAAATCGGTTTCACAGGAGCCAGAATCGTGAATTATCTTGAGCATTCAACTGCAAGCTGAGAAGTCTTTGGGGGTTTACCATTGCCCAGGGTGCTGGTAGTACGTAGCGTACCGACTTGGTGGCCATTTCCGAATTGGCTTTTCACCAAGGCTGGCCCAGCTGTGGGGGCTGATTTAACGTAACTGCCAATTCCATGCAGGCAGATATATGGGCTGTTTGGAAGCTTAGGATTTTTCCTCCCGTTCTTGAGCCTTCCTAAAGGCAAGTGCCATCGTCGTATTGGCTGAAGATCGCTGGGATACGCTGTTCGGCTCACTGATGAGTGCTTTTGGGCGTTCGCTCGGCTGCGTAGGGAAGGATGATTTTCCGCGAGTCGTTTTGGTTTTCTTCATACTGATCCTCTGTGTCAGATCATTTCTCGCATCAGCTAGAAGCATGAAGGCGTTAATGGTGATCGGCACGCCATTTGGTAGGAGGATCGACAGTTGATAGCTGGTGTCGGTGCTGGCTTTAATATGAGCAAGGCTTTTCTCGGAAAATACCTGATCGTGCAGATGGTGTTCCACTAGACGCTCTATGTAGAGGCAAATGCGCTGGTCATGCAGCACTACAGTGATCTTGAGGAAGTTTTTGTCGATGCCGACGATCGACTTGATAAGAAACGGCTGCCAACCTGAATTCTGCCAAGCATAGTTGGCACGTTCGATTGTTACGGTAGGGACAGAAGAGATTCTTCCTGGTCGGCTAGTGTTGTCTGTACAAGGGTGTTTGGGCCAAGGAGGGCCTAGCTCGTCGAAGAAGACACGGCCACCATTAGGGGATTGGTAAAAAAATACGGAAGCACCACACACTGGGCAGCTGGCGTTTGGATTGACATAGCTGTCGTAAGTGTTCCACAGCAAGCGTGGCCACCATCTTTCGGGAGCGGGTAAGAAATCGGAAAAGGTCGATCCCCCAGAGTGCCCTTCCCCTCCCCAGCCGCAGGTACAGTTTTGTGGGTGATTCCATGCGTTGCACATAAACACCTCCTCACGGCCATGGTGGCGGAAACGAGTTTACTTAGAGTAAGTCTCAGCGTAGTCTGCAAGCTGAATCCAACATAATTTAAAATAAATCAAATATTTGATCTTAGATTAGTTAAAATATTGTTTCATTGTATATTTAGCATCCTTTTATCGGAGTAACACGTACTATTCGAGCCAGCAAAAGGATTATCCACAGACCACTCATAATCTGGAATATACATATCATTAAATCTCAACCTTAATTTGCCAGCGCATCCACCATAGCTATCATTCCTTACTTCCACTTCAATTACATTCTGACCCTTCTTAAGTTCCCCCAATATATCCAACGCCGGCGGAACCCCTCCATATCTGGCTTCGATTATTTGTTTTTCATTAACTCGTACAATCATTGCATCGTCAACATTTGAAACCTGAGCCTCTGCCTTTTTCAAATTCTCTAACTTCCCATCCCATGGCAGTGAAGGTGGAGGCTGAACATCTGGCTTGTATAAAAATGAACCTGCAACAAATACAATCAAAAAAGTAGCTACTCCTCCTCCCGCACTGAACTCCGCAGTGTACGCTTCAGAGACAAATGGAATCTTACCTTTTGCCGCAGCGTTACCCCCTATGAAAGCCCCAGAAAAAGACAATCCAAATGCAATAATAGTTATAACTATAAACCTGCTGCCTGGCGGGACGACCAGAGCGAAAGTTGACATTATTACAAGCGCCATAAGAAAAAATATCGTCATAGCTCCCAATAGGACGCCTACGATCAACACCCAATTTTTTTCCAGAAACGAGTGTTTACTCTCTAAGTTATATTGGGAAGTATGCTTCATGGTGATACCCCTAACTATGCTGGTGCGCTTTAGGTTTGAGCGTATTAGATAAAAAAAACTCGTCCAGCTTTTTTTATGACGAATTGGAATTAAGACTCCGCGCTAGTGACTATAAATGGGATCATTGCAGATTCCCGCATCTTCTCTGAGACGTTACTAGGTCTGCCAACAAGGTTCATACACCTTCGAAGATACGTTTTTTAGCATGCTATTAATACGCGAATCATGAAAAATTTACACCAAGAAGACTAAAACTGTAAACACGATGAAACAGATAATGGCAATTAGATACCGCCGATCACTTTCCTTACGCCACCCCAAATATTACCTACACTAAATTTTACCATGCTCTTCCGTTAAAATTTATTCATATCACGGAGCTGCTTATTATGTCACCATTAGAAAAGCCAAGACTTAGCACCCAAAAACTTATGGAACTATTAGATCCGTATAATATTGACCGCAAAATGTACCCCCTCATTATAGTTGGCATTAGAGGATACTATAAGGATCAGATGGGCGCCCCAGAGGTAAATGATAGAGGTATATATGACGATGCGATTTTTATCTATTCGCATCAAGCTATGGTAGCCTACAACGGCAATACTGACCCATCTAAGTACCGAAAAGGGGAAGGAGATGGGACTGAAAAAGGAATGGCCTCGCTGAACCCTGGGGTGTGGTACGCACACCGCTTCGACTACCACAAGGGGGATTATCTCGCACTCTGCCAGCGCGAGGGGAAAGTTTCAGTAACTAGAGATGGTACCCCCCCCTATCTAGACACAGGGTACTTTGGCATTAACATCCATCGGGGTGGATATAATACAACTTCAAGTGAAGGATGCCAGACCATTCATCCTTCGCAGTGGGATAGCTTTATACAATTAGCTGAAGACCAAGCAAAACGGTATTACTCCAGCTCATGGAAGTCTGAAATTATCCCGTATGTATTATTGGAACCTGGCACGAGTTTAATTGATGTTTAAAATTCTATATAATAGGCACTTCGCTGCCCATCGTAACAGGCAGTAATCGGCTGAAAACGGCCATTCATTGTTGTCAGTTTTTAGCCGGAGCGCAAGATTGCTAATGCGGTACAAAAGGCCCAGCAGGGCCTTTTGTACTCAAAACCAAAATCAGTTCGTCAGCCAGGATTCAACGGTGTCCGAGCCGTATTCGGCTTTCCATTCCTTCAACGTTTTGTGGTTGCCGCCTTTGGTTTCTACAACTTCGCCGGTGTGCGGATTCTTGTAGATCTTTACTTGGCGAGGCTTTCGGGTTCCAGGTTGCGATTGGGCGGCTGGAGCGCGACGACCAGGCTGTGGATCAAGCAAGTTGATCACGTCTTTCAGGCTGTACCCGTACTTTGCCAACAGATCGCGGAGCTTCGTTTCGAATTCGATTTCTTGCTTCAGACCGGCATCGCCTTTCAGGGCTTCGAGAGCCTGGAGCTGCTCGGCTAGATGTTTTTCGAGCTGACGGAATTCTGCGAGCTTGGACATGATAAATCTCTATGTAGTTAGTCACCTAACAATACACCAAAAACCACAATTTGAAATTAGAGCCAGGGAAGCCCGTGTACGCGAGTCTAGGTTCGCGGCCCTGATTTATTCGTCTTCCGCCAAGAGCGGCTCATTGAGGTCAACATCAATCTGATCGACTAGCGAAAGGATGCGAGCGACCAGACGCGTATCCAAAGGAAGCATTCGCTCCGGATACGCATTCATGTCAGCAGCCAATAGTTCGAGAGTTCGGGATACGGAGGGATGAGCTTCCATCGGTTCAGCGGTCTTGCTCTGAACGCTGTTATCACCAGTGATGATGGGGATACGAGGATCATTCATGATCAACCCTTATGTACTTTCGAAGTCGCAGCAACAGCAGGAATTTCCGCCTATTTGGATGACGACGTGTTGCTCTGATTACAGGGGCTTTTTGAAGTGAAAAATTATGGCTGAGCCATAATTCGGAATAATCCAGTTTTGCCACTTCCCTACCGTTGGTGAAACTCGAATCACCTGCAGCACACAGTCCAAAGTTGATCGGCCTGCGTCGTGATGCGCCTTTATGGTGACAAAACAAGCCGGGAGGCCAAGATCTTGAAAAGCACTGCAAGCATTCGCGCATCTAGCAACGCATGGTGCGGCAGATCAGACAGCTCTATCTGTTCAAGAGCTTCCGCATTCAGCTGATTGAAGAGGCTTGTAAGGTTGGTCGGTTGACTCACAACTTGGACTGGCCAGGGTTGATGATCTGCACAAACGAGATAACGGAAAAACTCCCAATCCCAATGTGGCGCATCTGAACACACCTCAAGCTCCTCGTCGAAGCAGCCTAGAAACTTTCGAAGTGAGGCTCGAGCTTCGACAAGCGACTGACCATATCGCAGAGGATCGAGCTGCGGTAAAACGTTTTGAATGACGAAATCACTGCAGTCATCGACCGAATAGGTATCCGTCAACTCAACGTAAAACTCTTCGCCTGACTCCGATACCAGCGCTAGTGATATCAGCTTCGAGTCCGGATTGAGCTGGGTAAATTCGCAATCTAGGAATATCTTCAACGCCCTTTCCTTTTCAACGATTGTTAGCGTGGCCTGTCATTGGAGCCCGTGTTCGTCCCACTATTTACAGTGCCGATGGATTTTCGAGGAGCGTAACTACCAGGTCGGCCGAGTAAGATGAGGCGCCGCATTTGTGATTGGACGTGGGGTCTGTCAGTCGTCTCCCCAGGGATCGAATTTGTCCCCATACCTAGCGCGTAAGGCGCGATTGCGTTCGATCCGCCTAATCCACGGATCGTAGTCCTCGGGCAGTGCGGCGAGCTTAGCGCTGATGATCATTTGCACCGCTTCATCACGCAGTAACCTGCTGGTCAGCTCGCGGTATTCGCCACGCGTAACCACACCATAAATCGCGTGATTGTCTTTTACATAGAGGTCGGTCAGCCCCACCCGCAGATGGCCATATATCTTTACGTCATCGGGGTAGATGTCCTCTAGGCTGAGGTATCCCATATCGAACTCCGGGCTAAGAATGTACTCGCTGAATAGCACTGCCTGTACGCTCCGCAATGTTCAAAGACGCCACCGATAGCGTGCACCATCATTGAAGTCGTCCCTTCGCGCCAGCGCCTACAAAAACCAGCCAGCAGCAAGCCATTAAGTGTGCGCATGATAGCCTCCGGCACAGACGTAACTGTTGCGAGAGCCCGCTTTGAACACACCTAATGCGCATGCCGATTTCAACACCCTGCTCAACGCTCCGAAATTTTCCGACGATCCAGTTGGGCACCGCCAGAAGAAGCGGTGGCAGCTCATCGCTGAAGACATCTACAAAAGCACGTCCATCGATGCATTGCTCGAAGCAAGAGGTAAGGCCGAGGGCTACATTCACGGATTGGTGGATGCGGGGCATTTATCGACGAGGGACACCGAGCGCGACTATTTTATTTTGAGCATAGTCCAACGGCGGCGAGAGTTTTTGCAGAAACTGCTGAACGAGTACGGTTACTGAGCTAAGGTGAGCTGTGAATCCTTCCGACGGCAAAATGAGCTTCGCGGGATAGAGGCAGTTTGAAGCGCTCTGCACGGCTAACTCGGAGCGCTGCTAATTCAAACTGTATGAGGCCTAGCAAGCGATGTCTCAGAGGTCTGACAGAACGCGGGCGCGGAGCTCATCCTGGACGGCGTTCCACTCTTCTATCGAGATCAGAACAGCGCTCCTTCACTGACCATCGATAAAAACCGGTTTACGCGTCATGATTACCTTCTCGAGCAACTCATCGAAATTTCTCGTTGCCCGAGCAACTGTCCAGCGTTCATCAGCTGCCATGCAGTTCCACTCCCCCAGAACATTCAATCCTCAGATTGGAGACGTTCACCGGAACGAAGCAACTCAAGAAAACTCCGCCGCCCGCCTCCACGTTTGAAGCTTCCAACGAGGTAGTTTCCTTCTCGTGTCTCAAGAAGCCAAAAACGCCCTTCTTTCCATGCCCTTTGGATTTTTTCTGTGCGAATAATTCCGCCATTGGCTGTTCGATACGCGTCGTCTTGCTGCAGCTGATCGAAAGACACGCCAAGGCACCTATCATCAATGATCACTGCATCACTGATAAAAGCCGTAATGGCCACTGTGAATTTTCGGAGACTCGCTTGTACGAGGCGACTCATTTGAAAGTCACTCAGATACTTACTATGAAATTCGACTTCGATAATTTCAGGCATCCGGCCAAAGCTCCAAAATGATTCAACGGGTATTTGCGGCGGTCATTACTTAACCGGCTTTCGTGGAAAGCGCGGCACTCACACTTGGTGCTGTTCTTTGACCTCGACCAAGGAGGTAAACGGCTCTAGAGGCTCCAAACATGAGATGTGTGCAGGTTGCTTGTGCTCAGCCTAGATGCGGTGACAACCCTCTCCTTCACTAACAACAAGGTTGAGCTCAGTGGTCTTTTCATTCCGTCTCCATCAGTGCTCGAAGCCTGGCCTGGAGTTCATCCTGCGTCAGCACTGAGCTAAGGCCCAGGTCAGGATCAGTGCGAATCAGCCGTCGATCGTGATCTGGCCAGCTTTCAAAAGGGTCATCATCCAGGGCGATCCAATTCGTCAGGCCCGCCCTAGTTACTGCAGCACGGATCTGCTGATATCGGCTGTACATGTCATAGCCCTCAAGAGGCGCTCTGGGCATCCTTGAGTGCCACGTACTACTCACGGTGAGAGCCTGCAACTCGGGCGGTAAGGCAGCGTATGCACGGCGATAACCGAGGATGCGCACCCAACTTGTCGATAAGCTGATTTTGACTTGAGGAAATTCCTTCAGTATCTCGACAAGGATTCCGGCATGCATCATGAGTTGCCCGGGTGCACGCAATTCCAAGCCACTCCGCGTACGGTATACGTCGTCCGGGTGCAGCACCCCATCAAAATCGAGAAATAGAACTCGGTCATTCGGCTTCAGCCGGCTAGGTACCAGGAGATTCGAATCAAACATGGTAAAGACTCTCAAAGCCGGCCCTCCTGGAAGTTATCTGCTCACCCTGGAGAGCACTGTCGTATGCGCTCAATCAACTCCGTCCGGAGCTCGTCAAGACTGACTAGGCCATCCACATATCGCTGCAGCTCAGCAAGGTGCGTAGAGGAAGGCCTCACACCTTCGAGTGCCTGACAGCCAAGAACCTCAGCCACTGCTTTTCGACGTCGTTCGCGCTCGTGCTCATCGATTTGCACGTGCCACCTCCCCTTCGCTTAGCCAAAGCCTCCACCAAAGGGGAAGCCTGGCTATGAAGTGCTTACTTAAATGCCTTGCTGAAGCGCTGAGAAAGTGTCACAGCATCGATCACTGCCCAGCTCTCCGGGTCATTGCTCTTCATGATCCAATTGATCGCAATTCCCACCATGACCAACCCGGCCAGGATCCCCTCCCAGAACGCCCAAACGAAGGTTGTCCGAACTAGGTAATCAGGGTCAACGCTTCCGGAAACCAGGTGAATCGGATAGGGAGAAAGGAAGCACCCGGCAATGAACGCCAAGATCATCAAGGGAACTGCATAGACCATCAACATCACCGGCACTTTGATCTGGTACTGCCTCGCTGCTACAAGCTTGCCGTTCGCGCCCTTCATGGCGTAGATGGTGGCTTTGTTTTCAGTTTTGTCTTTTTTCTTTGTGAAGATGCCATATAGGGTCACACGCTCCCCCGCTTCGATCTCTTCAAAAATCTTTCCTGGCAGCAAAACATTCGGCAACACCTGCCCATCGATAACGATGCGCGCGGTCACAGTCCCCTGCTCGGTGGCAATCACTCGTGGCTTCTCGATCACTCCAGTGACCTGCCGGCAATCAAATCGAATCAAAACGTGCTCCTGCAATTTTTTAAGGCGTAGCCACCCGCACTGCCTAAATGGCAGCGTGAGTGAAAGTATTGAGTTTGTTACGCGCGAAACGAGAAAACGGTACTGAGTGCTGCTTGCTTCCTTAAACCATCACCAAGCAATAGGTAGACCGTGCTTTTGGTTTCAAACATGCATGGGTGTTCATGCGATATTCCGAAATTGGTGCGCACCCACTGCCCTGGCTGGAAACGATGTCGGCTGTCACGGACGACTTCATGTGCATAAACGACCGCGGGCAGGATCCCCATAGACGTCAGCTTCTGTTGTTCGTCGTACTTGAGTTGCAATTCGGCAATAATCCACTGCCTCACGAGGCAGAAGGGTTTCCTGGGGAAGGTCTGCTCGGCGAGGTTGATCAGCTGGTCAGGAGTGCCTTGCCAGCCGGGAGCAGCCTCCCCTGCTGCATAAAGAAACTCAGTGACCTCTTCTAGAGTTGCAGCCATGGAACCTCCAGCTCTATCCATCATGAGCGTGCACTCGTATAGATTCGTCCGGCATCAGTGACGAATTCATAAACGGGGTGCACTTCGGTACCAGGCTGCAAGCGAATCTCGGCCAGCACTTCCATCACGTAGCCAGTCTGCTCATTCATCATTGGTGAGGTGATCAGATGGACTTTGTTCACATGCATGAACACCGAGCTGTCGCCGTTATATGCTGCCTTGACGATATCCACATCGCTTACCAGTCGTGCGATCGGGCCTATGCTCCCCTCATCGAGCCCAATGCCTTCGATCAAGAAGCTGAAGCTGCAGCGACTGAGGTTGACTGTGGCCCAGAAGAGCAACGCATCGGGGCCCTTCATAAAGGTACCCCTGAGCTCGCTGCGGTTAGTTAAAAACACGTTCAATCCTAATATCCGAAGACCGCAACGTTGGCGGCACCCTCAAAACTCTACCCAATGAAGCGTTACCCAGCCTTCAGGCGAGCCAATACATGGTGATCGTTCAGCCGAAATGCTTGGCCAGCTATGGCGACCATGCCGGGCTCGGTGAACGTGGCACCACCATCAGTTTCACATAATAGGACATATCCGATGGCGTGAAAATGGCCAATGTGGCTCTATCCTCGCTTTTTGAGGGTTCGTCATGGTCACGAGGCAGTCGCTAGCGGCAGTCCTCCGTGTAGCCCGTTCCATTGCGGGCTCGTCCAGAGAGGACTTGGCCTCCCAGATACATCCGACCTACCTTCACGATCTCGAGAATGCAAAGAGCGGAGCTACGCTTGAAAAGCTCGGCGGTGTGGCATCGGCGCTCGGGTGCGACCCGCTCGCTCTTCTCCTAATTGCGTCTGCACGAGATATGCAGATCAATGATGCTGCTCGCCTGCAGATGCTCGCAGATGAAATCGACCGTCTTACTGACCTAGGGCTCTTGAATAGGCTCGAGGCGCAACTGGAGGGTGGATCGCTCAAATCTCAGCGAAGCGGACGCAGTCTATCTGAGGACAAGTTGCAGGCTGTTCTTCAATGCCGGGAAAAAGGCCTAACCCAAAAGGAAACGGCTAACGTGACAGGCGTATCCCCTTCGACGGTGCATAGAATATGGAAAAGATAGTCAACGCATGAATGATGGATCAAGTATCTAATTGATTTATTTTCTATAATATTTAGCGCTAAGCTTGCGCATCAAGCTAGGGACAACATTTACCCAATGATGGTATTGATCGCCCCGAGGTCGAGGCGATCAGAGCGACCGATAAACCCTGCGGCTACCCTCTAAGAGGAAAGAAACCGTACCGCCCATGGCTTCGGCTTTTGGTAAAGTGCTGATAATTTAACGAAGGAATTATCGACATATCCGGTTCTTTGTTTTCAAAAATAATGACCTGGCACCCTGTAAAATTGTCAGCGATGTCTCGGTAGAATGCGTAGATCAGATCACCAGCAACCTCATCACGATCGTCCTCTGGGGTATCGTCACCTTCTTTGTAGGTAGTTAGTGGCGAATCAAGGACTACAAAACCAGGATGCCGGCCTGAGAGTCTGAGCAAATTCATAAGACCGAGAACAAAGGCAGAGAACGCAATCGCTCGATACCCCTTACCAAAGTTACCTCTTGCGCTACCCCCTATGACTATATCCCTGGCAACCATATCAAACTCTACGGGCAGGTAATTAGGGTAACCCCAGCGCTTAAGTATTGATTGAATTTCCTCTATCAGAGGTTTAGCTGCTTCCATGAAGCTTTCAGCGGTGAACTCTGATTGTTCCTCCAAAAGCAGAACACCTAGCCTTTTCAGTTCATCACTCAGCTTGCTCTTCGCTTGAACCTGCTGATCCAAGGTAGTCAAGTCGGATTGGACGCACGCCAGTAGCTCTTTCAGGTCACTTACACTTTGGACAAACCCTTGAAGTCCAGATGCTATTTTTTTCTCCAGTACTGCAATGCTAGTTTTGATAGACAACGAACTCGCAGTGTTGCGCTCAATCGAAATCGAGAGAGAGTTTTTCGCCTCTGAAAGCTCATTAAGATTTTCAGCAATTCGAGTGAGTTCGAACGCGACTCCTTGCTGCACATTCTCTATATTAGATTCGCATGAATCAGAACCGAAGTGGTTGCCACATGTAGGGCAAGGAACCGCTACAACAGCGTCAAGCAGAGTTGCGGCCTGCTCGATACCGAGAAGACGTTGGCGATCAGACTCGTACTTTTCACCTAACATACCAAATCGCAGGAGTAGACTTTTATCCTCAGAAAGCCTCTCCTCAACCTCAGCCAGATCGGTGATCAAATCCGTCTTCTCGTTAAACCGGTCGTTGTTGGATTCAAATCCCGCAGCGAGTTCGGCCTCCGCTACTTCCAATGCATCTGCTACTTCGTGACGAAAAGCGTTGAGTTTCTGCAGTTGTGTGAGCTGTACAGCATCATCTCCAGGATAAAATTTCGCAATAATATCCTCAACAGCACTCACTTTGTGCTTTAGGGTATCTTTCGACGCTAAATCTTTCTTCGCCCCTTTAACAGCTGCATCATCACTGCCCGTTAGCAGCAGTTTCAGAATTGATTTCTCTTTGGTGCGCTCCAAATACTGACCAGTACCCAAAGGTGAATACTCAGCCACAATCCTAGACTCATCAATCACGAAAATTTTTTCAAGATCACGTAACGAAAATGCACTGCTTCTTAACGACTCGGCGCCTAAGAGTAGAGTTTTTTTATCCAGCCCTATCCTATTCAAGAACTGATTAGATAGCGTACTACTATTTTTAGGATTGTGTTTTACGCCTAGAATAGAAATCTTTCCCTTCTCATCAGTCAGCGTCACCTTGGCTTCAGCCTCAAGGGGCCTTTCTATCGTAAAACAAGAACCATCGTCGTTAACGAACTTCACTGTTACTGTCGTGTAATCTTTAGACAAAGCAATCGGTTTCGGCGGATTTTTTGAACCTAAAACAAACTTAATGCATTGAACAATATAAGATTTACCAGTATCTGAGCCACCTTGAACAACATTGGCGCCCTTTGAGAAAAAAACAGAGGCATCTGGCAGATTTGGCCCACTAACTACAACACTCTCGATAAACATCAGACCACCCTGTCCAATTTGTAAGTCATTCGCTTTTGAACTCTAAGGCGTTCAATATTTTCTGCGATCCAGGGCACGCGACTGGCAAAATTTCTGTGATACGGAGATGATAGCCTTTCAGCGAATTCCCGCCCCTCAAGAGTTATTGAGTACCGCACACCCAACTCGTCGACTTGTGTGGTGAGCAGCCCTTTCGACGCATACAGTTTTATCGAGTCAGGAAATATCTCACGCCTACGCACTAGTTCAGCCAGGCGATTGAGCAATGCAGGGTGAAGGCTCTCCTCCCCTTGAAAATCACGACTATAAATCAGCGCATAATCAAAAAAAACCAGATCATCTAGGCTTAACTTAAGATTAAGCCCGGATAAAAGAAGGACTATTCTTGCGCCAACTTCAACTGAGCTATTGAAAACTTCCTTTGAGATCACAACCTACCCCTCCGCAATCCATTCTATTCTGCCGTCATTCACTAGCTGATGGCATATGCCTTTTCTATCTGTGTGCAGTATAAATTTAAATAACGGATGTGAATCTAAAGGTATAATGCCCGCATGCTTAGTTGTCGCTACAAATCGAGCAAAGCCATCACGGTGTTCTTCAAGAACTACGCCCTCCAAGGCCTCATAGCACTCGTCTTTTAAGCTGCTATAACAACCATCAGGAAAGCCATCACGAGAAAAACGCTCCAAATATTCAGCGCTAAAAAAGTGAACTCTGGCGCGGTTCAGCATGTCGGAGTTTTTGCTATCTCTAGCCTCTTCAAGCGTGTATTCTTTTTTATCCCTTTGAGACAAAATTTTTACAAGAGCCTCTAAATATACTTTTTCATTTTTCCCCACTGATGTGGGAGCCTCCTTCAAAACGACAGGACGCTTCAAGTGATAGCTACCAAATCGCGTCGAATGAAATGGCGTCTTCTGATGCTTATTGATAACTTCTTGCAAAGACATTTCATCAACGAACGAGAAATCTATCCCATTAAGATATGTCAGCAGATCGCCTTCCAAACGGATCTCTTGTTTCTTAGTAATCCCAGCACGGCAGATCTTATCCCAACGAGCTATAATCTCTGACTTAACCCTAGACTTATTCTCAAAAACATCTATACAGCTGGGGCTGCAGCCTCGCGGGGTTACAAAAAAGTACTTCCGTGGTAGAGTGTAGTCTCCCTTCCACGTATAAAACACCAGCTTACCCAACTCAGCCACAACATCTGCAACGCTCAACTTGTTCGCGTAGTGCTTGCATTGATAGTTATCCCAACCACCTGACGAATATCGAGCGATGACATCACGTCCTTTATCTCCTGCCCCTGCGCACCTTGTCACCTTCTGGTAATCGTTATCCAGATAGTAGGCAAGCTCCTCAGTAAACTTCTCCCACTCATCTGGCGACATTAAAGTCAGTCGATCCAATGGGCGAACCGGCTCACCCGCTTTCACATCAAGAGCAGTGAGCATGAACTCTGAAGCAGGAGCATACTCGATAGGATTCTCGTCATCAGACATCAGCCGACCTCTTCTAAGCACACACCATCAAGTTATTAGAAGCAAACACAATCACAATCCGAGATCGCGCTCTAGCTGACTAGCAGCCATTTCTTTTGGCATCCGCTGCAAAATCTTGCGGGGATCATCTCGCAGAGCACTAATCACTTTACTCAAAAGTTGTTGATTAATTTCCATATTTTCCGAAAGCCTTTCAATCACGACCTCGGCAGATACATCGGCCCCCTCCAGCGCAATTGTCAATGCCGCACGCGCAGCCCCTATTGGCTTGTCCATCGCATATTCGACTAAATCGGCTCGGTTGAATGTATAGCCTGGCTTAACTTCGTCCATTTTCTGAACTCCAAGATCGCATTTATAAGTCCTGACTGGTAAGTCAGCCGGCATAACCACTAAGTGATCACCCTTTGATGATGGCACGATAATATCTCGTTAAGCGATATAGAGGTAGCCAGAAAATGGTGGTGGAGACGCAAGCGTGAGCCTGTCAAAAGAAGGTGGAAATGACACCGTTGTCACGGTCGACACCTAGTTACCTGGATGATCCTTTGCAGTCACAGCGCGCCAAATGCACCATTAGCCTTAGGGTTTTGATATGTCGAGCTTAGTATCGCTCGACGCCCCGTGGATCTCGACAGTGCAGGGCTACCTAAGCAAGGATTTCTGACCAGCTGAAAGCGGGTTTCAGCGTGCTCGAGGCGGCGATTTGGAGGGCTTGCGAGCAAAATGTAAACCTGGAAGGGGCCGGAACACGTGGCCTAGAGGAGAATCGCGGTCTCGACGCGGGCGCTTCGCCGATAACACCGCGAGAATGGGTTTACATTTGGCGTTCGGAAAGGCTGAACCAGAAGGGGTTTACTTTTTTGGCGGGATCAATGCTAAGATTGGTTCAGTGAGAAGGTACTAGGCAGCCAGAAGCGCCCTAGCTACGGCGGATCCCTCTATAAATCCGTGATTTCGTTCTACTCCCATGGGACGTTTACGTTCTCCCCTATTAAAAAATAGCGTCGTGGTAAAGCGATCGCACAAGACCACCGCGCCTCGGGCCAGCGCCGGGCGGATCACCTCGGCCAGATGCTGGGCGCGCGCGGCAAACACCAACAGCAGCTCGGTGTCAGGGTTCATGACCTCATCGACCGGGGCCAACAGCACATCACGGATCCGTTCAGCCAAGGGCGTGCCACCGGGTTCCCGGGTCAACACCACCTCGATCCCGGCGGCGCGCAGACGCTCGGCCAGGTATTCGCGATTGGTGCTCTTGCCGGCACCTTCCGGGCCTTCCAGGGTAATAAACAAGCCAGTCACAGGCAGTCCTTAGTCAGAGTCATTGCGGGCTTTGCGGCGCGGGAGCATCCGCTTCGGGTGCTGGCGCCGGCTCTTGTTCCGGCTCTTGTTCCGAGCCTTGCACGGAGTCTTGTACGGAGTCTTGCGGCACTACTGCCGGCAGGTCTTCGGGCGCGACGTTGGGCGAAGCCGCCGGAATTGGCGCCTGGACATCCTCGGTCGGCGGCGCAACGGCCGGCGCAGGGCTGGAACGGTAATCGGCACGTCGATTGATCTGGAACTCGCGCACCGCATTGTTGTGGGCGTCCAGATCATCGGAAAACACGTGGCTGCCATCACCGCGCGCGACAAAATACAGGCTGTTGCCGTTCGCCGGATTCAGCGCCGCATGGATCGCTTCGCGGCCCACCATCGCAATCGGCGTCGGCGGCAGGCCAGCAATCATGTAAGTGTTATAGGGCGTCGGTTCCTTGAGGTGAGCGCGGGTCAACTTGCCGTTGTAACGGTCACCCAGACCATAAATCACGGTCGGATCGGTCTGCAACAGCATGCCCATCTCCATGCGCCGCACGAACACGCCGGCAATCTGCCGACGCTCCTGCGGCACACCGGTTTCCTTCTCCACCAGCGAGGCCATGATCAGCGCCTGATAGGGGTCCTTGTAGGGAGCTTCGGCAGAACGCTGATTCCATTCCTTGGCGAGGACCTCATCGAGGCGGTCGTAAGCTTTCTTGAGCAGATCGGCGTCGCTCATGCCGCGCACGAAACGATAGGTGTCGGGGAAGAATCGTCCTTCGGGAAAAACCCCGCTGTGGCCCAGTTTGTCCATCACTTGGCTGTCGCTCAGACCCGTCAGGGTCTGTTCGAGTTTTTCATCCTTGGCCAGCGCTGCGCGAACCTGATGGAAATTCCAGCCTTCGACCAGCGTCAGACTGTATTGCACCATTTCTCCGCGCTTCCACAGGTCGATCAGCCCATTGACTGTCATACCCGGCACCATGCGGTACTCACCGCTGTGCAACGGTTGCCCTGCCAGATTAAAGCGCCAATACACGCGCAGCCAGAAAGCGTCTTTGATGACGCCATCGGCTTCGAGTCGAAGGAAGGTGCGGTTTGGCGTAGTGCCTTTGGGCACTTCCAGCAGCTCTTCCTGGGCGATGTTCAGCGGCTGTTTCAGCGCCGAATCGATTTTCCAGGCGCAAGCGCCGGCCAACAGCCCCGCCAGAACCAATCCGGTTTCCAGCAGCAGCAAGAATTTACGTCTCACGAATCAAGCATCCAGTAGCGCACGGGCAATGGTTTGGAGTTTACGGGTGAGCGGCCCAACCGGCCAGCTCAGTGCGGCATAGGCGCGCACCGGCCAAACGCCATACACGCTGTTGCAGACAAAGACCTCGTCAGCCCATTGCAGCTGCTCGAGGGTGATATCAGTGATTTGCGTGGGAATTCCCAATGACTTGGCTTGAAACAATAATTCGGCACGCATCACGCCCGCCACGCCACAGCGTTTGAGATTGGCGGTCACCAGCACGCCATCGCGTACCAGGAACAGATTGCTGAACACACCTTCGATCACCCGCCCGACCTGATCCAGCATCAAGCCTTCGGCATGCTCGGCGTCCTGCCATTCGGCACGAGCGATCACTTGCTCCAGACGGTTCAAATGCTTGAGACCGGCGAGCAGTGGTTGTTTGGAAAGCCGCGTTGCACAAGGGAACAGACGAACGCCCTGCTCCGCATGAACAGCCGGATAAGGCGCGGGAGGATTGCCTTGCAGAATGCGTCGAGCCTGAGCCGAGGGATCGACGGCGTAACCGCGCAGACTGTCGCCGCGGGTGAGGATCAGTTTGAGCATGCCCTCGCCTAGCGCAGCGGCGTAGGCCAGCAGCTCTGCGCGGATCAGTTGATGATTAGCGGCAATCGCCAAGCGCGAACAACCCTCCGCCAGACGCGACAAATGTCGATCCAGCAGCAGCGGCTGCCCGCCCTTGACCGCAATGGTCTCGAACAGACCATCACCGTAAGCCAGGCCGCGATCCTTCAGCGACAAAGCGTCAGCCGGTTGACCGTCGACCCAGCTGTCCATCAGTCAGCGAACCGGCGGAACACCAGCGAGCCATTGGTACCGCCAAATCCGAAGGAGTTGGACAGCACCACGTCGATATCCATGCCCCGCGCGGTGTGGGGTACGAAGTCGAGGTCGCAGCCTTCGTCCGGCTCATCGAGGTTGATGGTCGGTGGCGCGACCTGGCTGTTGATTGCCAGCACACTGAAAATCGCCTCGACCGCGCCCGCTGCACCCAACAGGTGACCGGTCATGGACTTGGTCGAACTGACCGCCAGCTTGTAGGCGTGATCGCCGAACACGGATTTGATCGCACAGGCTTCGGCGAGGTCGCCAGCGGAGGTCGAAGTGCCGTGGGCGTTGATGTACTGAACCTGATCGCTGTTGATCTTCGCATCACGCAAGGCATTGGTGATGCAACGCGCAGCACCCGCGCCATCGGCCGGTGGCGAGGTCATGTGGTAAGCATCGCCACTGGTGCCGAAACCGATCAGTTCGGCGTAGATGGTCGCGCCCCGCGCCTTGGCGTGCTCCAGTTCTTCGAGCACCAGTGCGCCGGCGCCGTCGGACAGCACGAAGCCATCACGGCCCTTGTCCCATGGACGACTGGCACGGGTCGGCTCGTCGTTGCGGGTCGACAGTGCGCGGGAGGCACCGAAGCCGCCCATGCCCAGACCACACGCGGCCATCTCGGCACCACCGGCGATCATCACGTCGGCTTCGTCGTACATGATGTTGCGTGCCGCCATGCCGATGCAGTGCGTACCGGTGGTACACGCCGTGGCGATGGCGTAGTTAGGTCCCTGTGCCCCCAAGTGAATGGACAGGAAACCGGAAATCATATTGATGATCGAGCCTGGCACGAAAAACGGAGAAATCCGTCGTGGGCCGGAATCATGCAATGTGCGGCTAGTCTCTTCGATATTGGTCAGACCGCCAATACCCGAGCCCATAGCCACGCCGATACGCTCACGATTGGCGTCGGTGACCTCAAGGCCTGCGTTACGCACGGCTTGAAAACCTGCAGCCAGACCGTATTGAATGAACAGGTCGAGTTTGCGAGCTTCCTTGACCGACAGGTATTCCTCGACATTGAAGCCCTTTACCGAGCCGCCAAAACGGGTGGAATAGGCAGAAAGGTCGGTGTGTTCGATCAGACCAATGCCACTGCGGCCAGCCAGAATGCCCTGCCAGCTGCTCGGCACATCCGTGCCCAGTGGCGACAACATACCCATACCGGTGACTACGACGCGTCTACGCGACACAGCACTCTCCTTTTTCAAATGACGACTTTGCATCAGGCCTAAAGAAAAAACCGCACGCCGTGATGGCAGTGCGGTTTTTCCATGACAGCGAGCGACGACTAAAAACTATTACGCCTGGTGGCTGGTAACGTAGTCGATTGCTGCTTGTACAGTAGTGATCTTCTCAGCTTCTTCGTCAGGGATTTCGGTCTCGAATTCCTCTTCCAGAGCCATCACCAGCTCAACAGTGTCAAGGGAGTCGGCACCCAGGTCTTCAACGAAGGAAGCAGTGTTGACCACTTCTTCTTCTTTAACGCCCAGTTGCTCAGCAACGATTTTCTTGACGCGCTCTTCGATGGTGCTCATACCTTGTTTTCACTCCTAATGGACAAATTCAGGCAGCTGGCCGGTGGGTAAGTGTATAGAAAGACTTTTCAGTTTTTCAACTGAAAGCTTCACTCCTCAAACCCGGCGACCCTCTGTCTATAAATAGATTGCAGCTTTATAACGGATTTTAGACAGCTCGTATGACATTTTTTTGAAGCAATCCGTCACATTTAACTCATGTACATCCCGCCGTTCACCGGGATTGTAGCCCCAGTAACGTAAGCCGCACCGTCAGATGCAAGAAAAGCGACCACAGACGCGATCTCTTGAGCTTGCCCCAGACGACCCAGCGGAATTTGCGTCTGCAAGGCTTCACGCTGCGCCTCGGGCAGTTCACGGGTCATATCGGTGTCAATGAACCCAGGGGCCACCGAGTTTACCGTAATCGAACGCGAACCGACTTCACGCGCCAGTGCACGGCTGAAACCTTCCAGACCGGCCTTGGCGGCAGCGTAGTTTACTTGGCCTGCGTTGCCCATGGCACCCACAACCGAACCAATACTGATAATTCGTCCCCAACGGGCTTTGGTCATGCCGCGCAAAACGCCCTTGGACAGGCGGAACAGGCTGTTCAGATTGGTATCGACGACATCGTGCCATTCGTCATCTTTCATGCGCATCATCAGATTATCGCGGGTGATACCGGCATTATTGACCAGGATCAACGGCGCACCGAATTGCTCCTGAATGCTCGCCAGCACGGCCGCTACGGACTCGTCGCTGGTGACATTGAGTTCCAGGCCAGTGCCCTGAATACCGTTTTCTTTCAGGGTCGCAGCGATACGCTCGGCCCCTGAAGCGGAAGTCGCGGTACCAATGACAATGGCACCCTGACGACCCAATTCCAGAGCGATAGCCTGGCCGATACCACGGCTGGCACCAGTGACCAATGCAACTTTACCTTGCAGACTCATGCAAGCTTCTCCTTGTTCAGGCCAGCGCTGCGCGGGCGGCAGCGAAAGCGTCTGGGGTATTGAGGTTAGAGGTCGACACGCCTTCGGCGCAACGTTTGTTCAAACCGGCCAGTACTTTGCCAGGGCCGCACTCGACCAGATTGGTCGCACCTTTGGCTGCCAGCGCCTGGACCGATTCGACCCAGCGTACAGGCTTATAGAGCTGTTCAAGCAGATCGCGCTTGAGGGTTTCCAGATCCGCCGGCACGTTGGCGCTGACGTTCTGCACCACAGGGATCTGCGGCGCCTGCCAGTCGATCGCGGCGATCGATTCGGCGAACCGCTCAGCGGCTGGGCGCATCAATTCGCAGTGGGACGGTACGCTGACCGGCAATGGCATGGCGCGCTTGGCGCCACGTGCCTTGCAGCCCTCGATGGCGCGCTCGACCGCCGCCTTGGCGCCAGCGATCACTACCTGGCCCGGGGAGTTGAAGTTGACCGCGCTAACCACTTCGCCTTGCGCCGCTTCGGCACAGGCTGCCAGCACATCCGCATCTTCCAGACCAAGGATCGCGGCCATGCCGCCCTGCCCGGCCGGAACAGCCTCTTGCATCAGCTGACCGCGACGCTCTACCAATTTCACTGCGTCGCCCAGACTCAGACTGCCTGCAGCCACCAAGGCGCTGTATTCGCCCAGGCTGTGACCGGCAACGTACGCCGGACGCGCGCCGCCTTCAGCCAGCCACAGACGCCACAAGGCGATCGAGGCGGTCAGAATGGCCGGCTGGGTTTTATCGGTTTGATTGAGTTGTTCTTCCGGCCCTTGCTGGGTCAGTGCCCACAGGTCGTAACCCAGAGCATCGGAAGCTTCTTTGAATGTTTCGAGGACCACCGGATGTTGCGCGCCCAACTCGGCCAGCATGCCGAGGGACTGCGAACCCTGTCCTGGAAAGACGAATGCGAGGGAAGCAGACATGTAACAAGCCCCTAATGATCTTGTCGTCGGAGAATGACGCCCCGTTTCCGGAACGCAAGAAACTCACAGTTGGATGGCCCATTGAACTGAGCGGTCACATTTAAGCATTGTCCGACGAAAACGCCTAAGGCAACAAATCTTCCAGGCGCCCATGAAGCCGCTCCGGCAGGTTTTCCTGGATCTCGATCAGTGCTCGCTGTATCGCACTCTGAAAACCCTGCACCCCCGCCGAACCGTGGCTTTTCACGACAATTCCCTGCAGACCGAGGAAACTTGCGCCGTTATGTCGTGCCGGCGCCAGCTCAGCCTGCAAGCGTTTCATCAGCGGCAGCGCTAGCGCACCCACCACTTTTGAGGCGAAATTTTTCTTGAATAACGCCTCGATGCGCCCGGCAATCATGGTCGCCAGGCCTTCGCTGGACTTGAGCAGGATATTGCCGACAAAGCCGTCACACACCACCACATCCGCCTCGCCACGGTACAAGCCGTCACCCTCGACAAACCCGATGTAGTTGATGCCACGAGCACTCTGCAACAACGTAGCCGCCAATTTGACCTGCTGATTGCCCTTGATGTCTTCAGTGCCGATGTTCAGCAACGCAACCCTGGGGCGAACGATACCCAGGGTTTCTGCCGCGACCGAACCCATCACTGCAAACTGCAATAAGTGCTCGGCAGTGCAATCGACATTGGCACCCAGATCGAGCAACTGGCAGTAGCCCTTCTGCGTTGGAATGGCCGCGATCATTGCCGGCCGATCAATGCCCGGCAAGGTCTTGAGCACAAAGCGCGACAAGGCCATCAGTGCGCCGGTATTGCCGGCACTGACACAGGCCTGGACCTTGCCGTCTCGCAGCAACTCCAGCGCCACGCGCATCGACGAATCGGGCTTGCCGCGCAACGCCTGGGCGGGCTTTTCGTCCATGGTGATGACTTCGGACGCCGGCGTAATCGACAGGCGCGCGCGATCGACAGCCGATTGGCTGGCGAGCAGATCTTCAAGAAGGGAGGGTTGACCGACGAGGGTCAGGTGCAGCGAGGGTGTAGCAGACAGGCAAGCGAGGCTGGCCTGAACAATGCTGCGGGGACCGAAGTCCCCGCCCATTGCGTCAATCGCGATGACTTGAGCGGACAAGTGATTACTCGTCAGCGCCCTTGTCGATCACTTTACGGCCACGGTATACGCCTTCTGGCGATACGTGGTGACGCAGGTGAACTTCACCGGTGGTTTTTTCTACAGACAGGGTGCTAGCCTCGAGAGCGTCGTGCGAACGACGCATGTCACGGGCAGAGCGGGATTTTTTGTTCTGCTGAACAGCCATAATTGATTAACTCCTAAACGTTTGGGTCACGCTTTAACTGCGCCAATACACTGAACGGGTTGGACCGCGTTACCTCGTCCTCGCTCGGTTCGGGCTCATCGAGACCCGCCGGCTGCTGGCATTCTTCCGGATGATGAGCAGGCACAATGGGCAAGGCGAGCAGAAGCTCCTCCTCGATCAGTGACTGCAGATCCAAAGGATCTTCGCCCAGTTCCAGCACGTCATAACCTTTCGGCAACGACTGGGTATTCGCACCCTCCTTCACCACAGCATAACTGCATTCGCTATGGATCGGCAGGGTGACCAGCTCAAGACAACGCTGGCAAACCATTTTGACTTCGGTGTCGATAAAGCTGTGAATTACCACAGATTTACGTTCATCTCGTTCAAAAACGAATTTAGCCTGCACCGTACCGACAGTATCGGAAAGCGGGTCGCAGAGTCTCTCCAAATCGGCCAGCAGCAGTTCACCTTGAAGGGTGGTGCCACGGTCAGCCAATTTGCGCGGGTCAACGTGAGGTGGAATCGGGTCATTCAACATAGGCGCAGCATTATAGGGATGCCCCCAGCCATGTCAAAGGAAATTCAGCCCTGCCCGTCACTTGAGCCTGCGCTAGAATTCGCCCCTGCCCTTTGGAGATGCGCATGCTGCCTTTATTACTCGCTTCAAGCTCAGCCTATCGCCGGCAATTGCTGGCCCGTTTGCAGTTGCCATTCACGTGCAGCTCGCCGGATATCGACGAAAGTCATTGCCCGGACGAGTCAGCCGTAGACCTGGTAAAGCGCCTCGCCGAAGAAAAAGCCCGCGCACTGGCGGACAGCCATCCTGCCCACCTGATCATCGGCTCAGATCAGGTCGCGGTGCTCGGTGAGCGGATCATCGGCAAACCTCACACCTTCGAAAAGGCCCGCGAACAACTCTTGGCATCCAGCGGCGCCAGCGTGACCTTCCTGACCGGCCTGGCACTACTCAACAGCCAGACCGGCCACTGTCAGGTCGACTGCGTGCCTTTTACCGTACACATGCGCACACTCGACCCAGCACGCATCGAACGTTACCTGCATGCTGAACAGCCCTATGACTGCGCTGGCAGCTTCAAGGCCGAAGGTTTGGGGGTGAGCCTGTTTCAAAGCACCGAAGGCCCTGACGCCACCAGCCTGATCGGCCTGCCGTTGATTCGCCTGGTGGACATGCTGCTGGCCGAAGGCGTGCAGATACCTTAAAGGTCAACAGATCGCAGCCTCGTTTCACTCGACAGCTCCTACATTGAAATGCGTATTCCCTTGTAGGAGCTGTCGAGTGAAACGAGGCTGCGATCTTTTGACTGTAAAAAAACCGGCAAAAAGCCGGTTTTTTTTATGCAGCAAGAAGATCAGCGCAACGATGGCCCCTGAAAGCCCATCCACATTGCCAAATGCTCAGCCACGCTGGCGCCAAGCTTTTTCGAGAAGCGATCGAATGGCGATTCCTCAACAGTGAAATCCACCAGTTCTTTCTCACCGATCACATCGCGAGCAACCGAACTGGCATTGCCCAGACCATCGATCAAGCCCAGCGACAGCGCCTGCTCACCCGACCAGATCAGCCCGGAGAACAGCTCTGGATGTTCTTTATCCTTCAGGCGATCACCACGACCCTTCTTGACACTATTGATGAACTGCTGATGGGTGGTATCGAGCACGCTCTGCCAGAATTGGATTTCCGCGGGTTTCTGCGGCTGGAACGGATCGAGGAACGATTTGTGCTCCCCAGACGTGTAGGTACGACGCTCCACACCCAGCTTCTCCATGGTCCCGACAAAACCGTAGCCGGCCGCCGTCACACCGATGGAACCCACCAGGCTCGCCTTGTCGGCGTAGATCTGGTCCGCGGCGCTAGCGATGTAATAGGCACCGGAAGCGCCCAGATCCGAGATCACCGCATAAACCTTGGTATCTGGATGCAGGCCGCGCAAACGACGGATCTCGTCGTAGACATAACCCGACTGCACCGGACTGCCGCCAGGGCTGTTGATCCGCAGAACCACACCCTTGACCTTCTTATCCTCGAAGGCTGCACGCAGACTGCCGACGATATTATCGGCACTGGCCGGCTCTTTGTCGGCAATCATGCCCGTTATATCGATCAGCGCCGTGTAGCCAGAGCCGAGAGTGGCGCCTTTCTCCATGCTTATCATCGGCGATAAGAGAACCAGCACGCCGAACAGGTACAAGAAAGTCAGCGACTTGAAGAATATTCCCCAGCGACGGGACCGTCGCTGCTCCTGCACGCCAGCGAGCAAGGTTTTTTCCAGCAGCTTCCAGCTTTTCTCATCACCCGTTTCCGCACTCGCCTTGGCGGGCGCTTTCCATTCGTCGGTCATGCCATGTACCCCAGCAAAAAAACCAATTAAACCCGCTGACTCAGCCAGGCGTGCAACTCTGAAAAACGATCAATGGCCAGTCTCGGCTCAAATAGCTTCAAGGCGTCGATCGATTGAGCGCCATAGCTGACCGCTACCGAATCCATGCCCGCATTGCGCGCCATCTGCAGGTCGAACGATGAATCGCCGACCATCAGCGCCTGCTCCGGACGAACCTCGCAATGGGCGAGAATCTGCTCAAGCATCAGCGGATGGGGCTTGCTGGCGGTTTCATCAGCGGCACGGGTAATATCGAAATAATCTTCCCAGCCGTGAGACTTCAGCACCCGATCCAGCCCACGACGAGCCTTACCGGTCGCTACTGCCAGATGATATCCCTCGACACGAAACGCTTCGAGAGACTCGACAACCCCCTCGAACAACGGGGAAGGCACGGCCTCCGCCGCAATGTAGTGATCCGCATAGTGCTGACGGAACGCTACCAGTTCGGTGTCGCCAATCTCGGGATACAGGGTGCGAATCGCTTCCGGCAAGCCCAGACCGATAATGCCTTTGACGGCAGAATCATCGCGCAACTGAAAACCGGACCGCTCGGACGCGACATGCATCGCCTCGACAATCCGACCAATGGAGTCAGCCAGCGTGCCGTCCCAATCGAAAATCAGCAGCTTGTAATCAGTAGGGTGCACTCAAGCGCTCCACGGTTTTGGCCCACATCTCGTCGACCGGCGCCTGTAACTTGAGCTCACCGCCATCAGGTAGCGGCACCGTCAGCATGTAGGCGTGCAGAAACAGACGCTTACCGCCAAGATCACGAATCTCCTTGCTGAAACCTTCATCGCCGTACTTGGTATCACCCGCGATGCAATGTCCGGCATGCAGAGTATGGACGCGAATCTGGTGAGTGCGACCCGTGATCGGCTTGGCCTCGACCATAGTGGCAAAATCGCCAAAGCGACGCAGGACCTTAAATACGGTCACAGACTCCTTGCCCTCCTCCTCGTCCACTTCGACCATCCGCTCGCCGGAGCGCAGATTGCTCTTGCCCAGCGACGCACGGACTTGCTTGATCGAGGTCGCCCAGTTGCCGCGCACCAGCGCCATGTAGCGCTTATCGACGCCATCGCCGCGCAATGCCGTGTGCAAGTGGCGCAACATGCTGCGCTTTTTGGCAATCATCAGCAGGCCCGAGGTATCACGATCGAGACGATGAACCAGTTCGAGTTCCTTGCAATCGGGACGCAACTGACGAAAGGCCTCGATCACACCGTAGGTCAAGCCACTGCCACCATGAACCGCAATGCCGCAAGGCTTGTTGACCACGATCAGCGCCTTGTCTTCATAGACAATCGCGGCCTCGAGCCGCTGCAGCAAACCCTGGGCTAATGGCACGGGCTCGTCACGCTCAGGCACGCGAACCGGCGGCACGCGCACGATATCGCCCGCCTGCAGCTTGTATTCGGGCTTGATCCGACCTTTGTTCACCCGCACTTCGCCCTTGCGCAAAATGCGGTAAATCAAGGTCTTGGGCACGCCTTTGAGCCGAGCGAGAAGGAAGTTATCAATACGTTGGCCGGCATATTCCGGCGAGACCTCCAGCAGTTGTACGGCTGGGGTCGAAGGGGCAGTAGTCGTCATGACGCGGATGATAACAATTTTTTATGGAATTGAAGCACTTAATCATTGCTGCTATAGTCGCGAACGCCGCCAAAAGTGGCCTGGACAGCGGACCAACGGTCAAAAACCGGCCCTGACCAACGCAATTCATGAGGACGAGAGGCCGTCCTACGGGGCTTTCGCTACGTAACGGCAGAGTTTGCAGTTGTAACGAGCGCAGGTGACATAAGGCCTGAATCATGCCGCAAAGCAGAGTTTTCACTCGCCTTCCGAGCAAATATTCACGGCCAGTTCACAAAGTGCAGTCAGCTGCGAACGACCCCGAGCGAACGCTTCGGAAACACCGCCTAAATTAGCCATGATGCGTGACCTCCCCTTTCGGAGCTCACGGTAAATGCCAACCCGCTGCGGATTCTGCGCGCGGCAGCACCCGAATTATCAGGGATACGTGTAGGGTGGAGATGCACAACCGCTGGACTGTGTAGCAATAGGCTTTATCAAGACGCTTCATCTCGTCCACAGCCGCCGGTTGATTCCTCCTCCTGACTGAGTGCTTAAGTAGCCACAGCAAGCAGGACGCGTACGTCGCGACATCGACCCAATTGGTCGGGGTTCGCTAGACACTGGAGTGGCCAACCACTCCTGACGCACCTGACACCGACCGTGAGAAGTCGTGTGTGCCGAACGCCGTTTCCGGCAGCCCGGAAACCGACGGTACTACATGAAAAGAATGCTGATTAACGCAACCCAACCCGAAGAGTTGCGTGTTGCACTGGTAGACGGCCAGCGCCTCTACGACCTGGACATCGAATCTGGTGCACGCGAGCAGAAGAAGGCCAACATCTATAAAGGCCGGATTACTCGCATCGAACCAAGCCTTGAGGCTGCCTTTGTCGATTTCGGCTCTGAGCGCCACGGCTTCCTGCCCCTCAAAGAAATCTCCCGCGAATACTTCAAGAAAGCCCCTGAAGGCCGCGTCAACATCAAGGACGTCCTGAGCGAAGGCCAGGAAGTCATCGTTCAGGTCGAAAAAGAAGAACGTGGCAACAAGGGCGCCGCCCTGACCACCTTCATCAGCCTGGCCGGCCGTTACCTGGTGCTGATGCCGAACAACCCGCGTGCCGGCGGTATCTCCCGTCGCATCGAAGGTGAAGAGCGCAACGAACTGCGTGAAGCCCTGAACGGCCTGGTTGCCCCGGCCGACATGGGTCTGATCGTTCGCACTGCCGGCCTTGGCCGCAGCAGCGAAGAAATGCAGTGGGACCTCGATTACCTGCTGCAACTGTGGACCGCCATCAAAGAAGCTTCGCTGGACCGTTCCGCGCCGTTCCTGATCTATCAGGAAAGCAACGTGATCATCCGCGCCATCCGCGATTACCTGCGCCAGGACATCGGCGAAGTGCTGATCGACAGCGTTGAAGCCCAGGACGAAGCCCTGACCTTCATTCGCCAGGTGATGCCGCAGTACGCCAGCAAAATCAAACTGTACGAAGACAGCGTTCCGCTGTTCAACCGTTTCCAGATCGAAAGCCAGATCGAAACCGCCTTCCAGCGCGTCGTCGAACTGCCTTCCGGCGGCTCCATCGTTATCGATCCGACCGAAGCCCTGGTGTCCATCGACATCAACTCGGCGCGCGCCACCAAAGGCAGCGACATCGAAGAAACCGCACTGCAGACCAACCTTGAAGCCGCCGAAGAAATCGCCCGTCAGCTGCGCTTGCGCGACATCGGCGGCCTGATCGTCATCGACTTCATCGACATGACCCCTGCCAAGAACCAGCGCGCCGTGGAAGAGAAAGTCCGCGAATGCCTGGAAGCCGACCGCGCTCGCGTGCAAGTCGGTCGCATCTCGCGCTTCGGCCTGCTGGAAATGTCCCGTCAGCGCCTGCGTCCATCGCTGGGCGAAAGCAGTGGCATCGTCTGCCCGCGTTGCAACGGCACCGGCATCATCCGTGACGTTGAATCGCTGTCGCTGGCGATCCTGCGCCTGATCGAAGAAGAAGCCCTGAAAGACCGCACCGCCGAAGTTCGCGCACAAGTGCCGATTCCGGTTGCAGCTTTCCTGCTCAACGAAAAACGCAACTCGATCACCAAGATCGAACTGCGCACCCGTGCCCGCATCGTCATTCTGCCGAACGATCACCTCGAAACGCCGCACTTCGAAGTTCAGCGTCTGCGCGATGACAGCCCGGAAGCCGCGGTCGGCCAGTCCAGCTACGAAATCGCCGCTGCTGCGGCCGAAGTCGAAGAAGTCCAGCCAGCCGCCGCGACCCGCACTCTGGTTCGCCAGGAAGCCGCGGTCAAGACAGCTCCGGCCCGCGCCAACGCTCCGGTTCCGACCGAAGTCGCCGCTGCTCCGGTGGCTGCCCCGGCCGCTGCCCCAGAGCCAAGCCTGTTCAAAGGTTTGGTGAAGTCGCTGGTCAGCCTGTTCGCCACCAAGGAAGAGCCTGCTGCGCCGGTTGTGGTTGAAAAGCCAGCTACCGAACGCCCTGCTCGCAACGAAGAGCGCCGCAACGGCCGTCAGCAGAGCCGCAACCGTAACGGTCGCCGCGATGAAGAGCGCAAGCCTCGTGAGGAACGTGCACCGCGTGAAGAACGCGCACCACGTGAGCCACGTGAAGTCCGCGAAGAAGCGCCAGCAGTTGCCCAGGAACGCGCTCCGCGCGAAGAGCGCGCACCACGCGCCCCTCGTGAAGAGCGTGCACCGCGCGCCCCGCGTGAAGATCGCAAGCCACGTGGCGAGCGTGAAGAACGTCCGGTTCGTGAACTGCGCGAGCCTCTGGATGCCGCTCCGGTCGTCGCTGCCAACGCTGAAGAGCGTCCGGCCCGTCAGCCACGTGAAGAACGTGCTCCACGCCCACCGCGTGAAGAACGTCAGCCACGTACCGAGCAAGCCGTTGCTGCTGTTGCCGAAGAAGAGCTGCCAGCCAACGAAGAGCAACTGCAGGAAGACGGTCAGGAACACGCCGAAGGCGATCGTCCTCGCCGCCGCTCCCGTGGCCAGCGTCGTCGCAGCAACCGTCGTGAGCGTCAACGCGATGCCAACGGCAATGTGATCGAAGGTTCGGAAGAGTCCGAGTCGGCTGAAAACGCCGAAGCGCCAAGCACCGCCGACCTGGCCGCCGGCCTGGCGGTTACTGCAGCCGTTGCCAGCTCCGTGATCAGCGCGCCTGCTGAAGCACAAGCCAACGAGCAAGCCGAACGCGCCACTGCCGCCACGCAGGAAACTGCGCCGGTCGAAGCGCCAGTCGTTGAGGCGACCACGCCGGTAGAAGTCACTGCCTCTCCGGAAATCGAAGTGGCACCGGTTCGTCAAGCCCAGCCTGAAGTTGAAGCTGAGCCAGCCGTTGCTGCCGAGCCTGCTCCATCCGCTGAGCCTGTGGTTGAAGCTCGCGAAGAGCAGACCACGTTCAACTGGGTTGCCGAGCCACCTGTAGCGGTCGAAGCGCCAGCGCCAGTCGCGGAGGCTCCGGTTGCTGAAGCCATGGTCTCCGAGCCAGTGGCTGCTGCTGCCGAGCCTGCTCCAGCAGCTGTTGAAGCGCCCGTTGTTGCCGAAGAGGTTGCACCGGCGGCTGAAGCAGCCCCTGTCAGCGCGCTGACCCCAAGTGGCCGTGCGCCGAACGACCCGCGTGAAGTACGTCGTCGCAAGCGTGAAGCCGAGCGTCTGCAGAAGGAAGCCGAACTGGCTGCCGCTGCTGCTCCGGCCGCTGCCGAGCCAGCCCCGGTTGTTGCTGAAGTTGTCGAGGCAGCCCCTGCCCCGGCCGCTGAAGTCCCTGCCGAACCAGCTGAATCCGCGTTCGACGAAGCACCGCGCTCCGTTCAGGAAGCGGTAGAGCAACACGAGCAAGCCCAGGAAAAAGAGCACGAGCCTAAACCCCTCGCCTGATTCCATCGGCCATTAAAAAGCCCCGCCTGGTGATCCCGGGCGGGGCTTTTTTTATGCCCAAAAAATCAAAAGATCGCAGCCTTCGGCAGCTCCTACGCGCCTGTGGGCGCTGCCGAAGGCTGCGATCTTTTGGGGATTACACAAACATTAATTTCTCTGGAACATCCACATCCCACAACACCCCCGGATCGTCTACCACCACCTCGACCACCCTCGCCTGAGCAAACAGCGACTTGGCGCCGTGATCGCCGGTCAACGCCATCAATCCCGGACCAAAACTTCGCCCGAATCCCACCGGGTGCCCATATTGCCCCTCATACACCGGCACGCTGATGGCATCGCCGGCAATATTCGCGACCACCCGCTCAATGCTGGACGACAGGATAAACGGCATATCCCCCAACACAATCAGCCAGCCACCGAGTTGTGAACACGCCGCCACACCCGCCGCTATGCTATCGCCCAGACCGGTCGACTCGATCCGCACAATCTCGCAACCATAGGCCTGAGCCATGCGAATCACTTGCGGGCGATCCGCCGTGGTCACCAGCACGCGCTTCTCAAGCGTGGCTGGCAGATTTGCCAGCACCTGCTCGATCATCGAATGCACAGAAACGCCGTCACGAGCGGTGCAATCCACCAGCAGCTTGTCCTTTTCGTCGCCCGCTACCTGTCGAAACCGACTGCCCTGCCCTGCGGCCAGAACGATAACGCCAATGGAGTCGCTCATACGCCCTCCTGCAACGGCCTCTTGTGTTTCAGCTCGACGCCGTTCTTGATCGCCACAATTTCAGCCAGCAGCGACAAGGCGATTTCCGCCGGTGTATGGCTGCCGATGTGCAAACCGATCGGGCCGTGCAAGCGCTCGATGGCCTGTTGTGACAAGCCTAGCTGAGCCAGGTTGTCCCGGCGCTTCTGACTGTTGACCCGTGACCCCAGCGCACCGACATAAAATGCCTTGGAGTCCAGCGCCGTGAGCAGCGCCATGTCATCCAGGCGTGGATCGTGGGTCAGCGCGACAATGGCTGTGCGCTCGTCGGTCTGGATGGTCAGCACCGCTTCGTCGGGCATGCCTGGGACGAAGCGACCGTGTTGCTCTTCCCAGCCATAGACGAACTCGGTGCGCGGATCGCAGATCAGCACCTCGAAATCCAGCAGCCGCGCCATTTCGGCAACGTAGCGCGACAGTTGGCCGGCACCAATCAGTAATAACCGCCAGCGCGGACCATAAATGGCGCGCAAGGTCTGCCCATCGAACACCAGCACATCGGTCTTACTCGCGGGTTGCAGAATCACTTCACCGGTCGCCAGATTCAGCTCACGCGCAACGATTTCATGGGCTTCGCAGCGCGTCAGCAATTCGGCGACCCACGCCGGATCGCCGACACGCTCCTCGGTCAGGCGCAACGTGCCGCCGCATGGCAAACCAAATCGCGCGGCCTCCTCACGGGTGACGCCATAGGTAATCAATTGCACCGGCGGCCCATCGGCCGGGATACGGCCATCGTGGAGCCGGGCAATCAGGTCATCCTCGACGCAGCCACCGGACACCGAGCCTATCACTACGCCATCTTCACGCAAGGCGAGCATGGCGCCAGGTGCCCGGGGCGCGGTGCCCCAGGTCTGGGCCACGCTGTACAACATCACCCGCTGACCGGCGCGGCGCCATTCCAGCACGCTGCGCAGGACGTTCAGATCGACGCTGTCCATCAGGCTTGCGCCTTCTGCCAGCCTTGCAGCTGATAGCGTACCGGCAGATTACGGATGCGCTTGCCGGTGGCGGCGAAGATCGCGTTGCACAGCGCTGGCGCAATCGGCGGCACGCCTGGCTCACCGACCCCGCCCAAGGGCACATTGCCCGGTGGCGTGACCAGATGCACGGCGATCTCCTTCGGGGCCAGGGACATGCGCGCCACTTCGTACATGTGGAAGTTGTCCTGCTGAACCTTGCCGTCCTTGAAGCTGATTTCCCCCAACACCGCGTTGCCCAGGCCCATGACGCAGGCACCTTCGAACTGCGAACGAATCCGCTCAGGATTGATCTGCGGGCCGCAATCCACGGCGATGTCGGCCTTGTGCACGATCAACGTGCCATCGTCTTTGACTTCCACCTCGATCACCGCCGCCACATAAGTGACAAAACTATAGTGCACCGCCAAGCCCAAGCCTCGGCCCTTGGGCAACTCGCGCCCCCAACCGGCCGCTTTGGCGGCAGTTTCCAGCACGGTGCGCATCCGTGCAGTGTCGATGGGATAACGCTCGGGCGATTCGCCGTAGTTCCACTCTTCACTCAAGGTGCGCGGATCGATCTGACGGTCCGGGCCGAGCAACTTGATCTGATACTTGAGCGGATCCTGGCCAGCCTTATGCGCCAGCTCATCGACAAAACTCTGAATCGCAAAGCCGTGTGGAATATTCGATACCGAGCGATACCAGCCGACCCGGGTGTGGACCGCCGCTTCGGGGTTTTCCAGGCGTACGTTGGGGATCGCGTAAGCCATGTTGGTGAAGCCCATGCCCAGCTCGAAAGCCGCCTCATGGTTCATGCCCGGCGCGAACAGCGCGGTGATACTCGGCGCCACCGTGCGGTGCAACCAACCGGACGGCAGGCCGTCCTTGTTCAAGCTGGCCTTCAGGTACTCGGCCGACACGGTGTGAAAATAGGAATTGTGGATGTCGTCTTCACGAGTCCATTGCACCCGCACCGCCTTGCCCGGGAACTCCTTGGCCAGGATCGCCGCTTCGATGATGAAGTCCGGCTTGGATTTGCGACCGAAACCGCCGCCGAGCAAGGTGACGTTGAAGGTGACGTTATCGAATGGGATGCCGAGGCGCTCGCCGATCCGTTCACGGCTGACTTGCGGGGCCTGGCTTGGAGCCCAGGCTTCGCACATGCCGTCCTTGAAACGGGCGATGGCGACCATCGGTTCCATCGGCGATTGCGCCAGGTGCGGCAGGTAGTAAGAGGCTTCAACGGTGCTGTCGGCGCTGCTCATGGCCTGGTCGATGCTGCCGGTATTGCGCACCACTTTGCCGGGCTTGAGGGACGCGGCTTCGAGCTCCTTGCGGTAGGCGATCGAGTCATAACTGGCGTTGGGGCCGTCATCCCACTCGATTTTCAGCGCCTCGCGGCCCTTGATAGCCGCCCAGGTATTACTGGCCACCACGGTCACGCCGCCCAGCGGCTGAAACTCGGACGGCAATGGACGGCTTTCGATTTGCAGAACCTTGATCACACCCGGGACTTTCATCGCGGCGCTGGCATCGAAGGATTTGACCTTGCCGCCATAAACCGCTGGCCGCGCGATGGTGGCGAACAGCATGCCTTCAAAATGCACATCGGCGCCGTAGACTGCCCGGCCGTTGACGATGTCCGCACCGTCGATGGCTTTTGTGCCTTCCTTACCGATGTAACGAAATTCCGAGGGCTGCTTGAGGCGCAGGCTATCGCGGGCCGGCACCGCCAACGCGCTGGCAGCCGCGGCCAATGCGCCATAGCCCAGTTCACGACCGGTGGGTTGGTGAATGACTTTATGCAGTTGCGCACGGCACTCGCTGACCGGCACTTTCCACTGCGCGGCGGCGGCTTGCTCAAGCATGGTTCGCGCGGCAGCCCCGCAACGGCGCATCGGCTCGTACCAGTGACGCATGCTGCGTGAGCCGTCGGTGTCCTGGTTACCGAAACGCACTTCATCGCCCGGCGCCTGTTGCACTTTGACCAGCGCCCAGTCGGCATCCAGCTCATCGGCCACGACCATGGTCAGGCTGGTGCGTACGCCCTGGCCCATTTCCGAGCGGTTGCAGACCACGGTCACGCTGCCATCGGTGGCGATGCTGACATAAACCTTGGGATCATCGATCCAGCCGTTGGGCATGCCGTCGGCACCGAACTTCTTGTCTTTTTCGGCAGCGAGCGCGTCCTGCCAGCCCCAACTGGCTGCCAGCACCAGCGCACTGGTGGCGCCCACGCCTTTGAGGAACCCGCGGCGGCTGAGATTGCTCAGCGCAAAATCATTGGGTAACTGGCTCATGCCTTGGCCTCCTTCAGGTGAGTGGATGCCTGGCGGATCGCGGTCTTGATCCGGTTGTAGGTGCCGCAACGGCAAATGTTGCCGACCATTGCCTCTTCAATCTGCTCGTCGCTGGGATTCGGATTGGTTTTCAGCAACGCTGTGGCCGACATGATCTGCCCGCCCTGGCAGTACCCGCACTGAGCCACGGCGCTGTCGAGCCAGGCTTGCTGGACGACTTTGCCAACCGGGTCGGCGTGCAGGTTATCGATGGTGGTGACGTTCTGGCCGATGACCGAGCCGATCGGCGTGATGCAACTGCGCGCAGGCGCGCCATCGATATGAATGGTGCAGGCGCCACACAGGCCCATGCCGCAGCCAAATTTGGTGCCGTTGTAACCGGCCACGTCACGGATCGCCCAGAGCAGCGGCATGTCCTCGGTGACATCGAGTTGATGATCTTGTCCATTGAGTTTCAGGGTAATCATGGGCACGCCCGCATAGTTATAGAGGTTATGGGGTCGAGCAATCTGCCGCGTGGGTTCCTTCACGCAGATCGACTCAGGCTAATGGGCTCTCTTATGCGGACGGCAACGTCTGCACCGGGCCTTTGGTGGAGCAAATGCTTGCATCGTTAGGTGGCTAAGTTAAGCCAGCATTAACAAAAAAGCCCTGCACATTTGAAGATGTGCAGGGCTTTGAAATCAGCCGTGAAAGCGTAGCCTCAATACCTGTTGGGTTCCATTTCCAGGTCGACGTGGAAACGCTCTGAAATGTCTTTCTGAATACGCTGCGCCAGGTTCAGCAATTGCAGGCCCGTTGCGGTGCCGTAGTTGACCAGCACCAGCGCCTGTAATTTATGCACACCGGCATCACCGTCGCGAAAGCCTTTCCAGCCGGCCCGTTCAATCAGCCAGCCCGCCGCCAGTTTCATTTGCCCGTCGGGTTGCGCGTAGGCCACCAGCTCCGGGTATTGCTCCTTGAGTTGCGCGACCAATGTCGCCGGCACCAAGGGATTCTTGAAGAAGCTGCCGGCATTGCCGAGCACCGCCGGATCCGGGAGCTTTTCGTTGCGAATGCTGCAAATGGCCTGGCTGATATCGGTAGGCGTCGGGTGATCGATGCCCAGCGATGTCAGGCGCTGGCGAACCGGACCGTATTCCAAGTGCAGGTGCGCGGTGCGCGTGAGGGTGAAACGCACCCGCAGAATCAACCAACGCCCCGGCTCCTGTTTGAACAGGCTGTCGCGATAGGCGAAGTTGCACTCGGCCAGCGTGAAGTCCCGCAGCTCACCGGTCTGGCGATTTAGGGCAGTCAGGCCGGCAAAAACGTCTTTGATCTCGACGCCGTAAGCGCCGATGTTCTGCATGGGTGCCGCGCCCACAGTGCCGGGAATCAGGCTGAGGTTTTCCAGCCCCGCCAACCCTTGCGCCAAGGTATGTTGCACAAACGGATGCCACGGTTCACCCGCCTCGGCTTCAATCACCACCTGGTTACCGTCATCGCTCAGCAGGCGAATCCCACGCGTGGCCATGCGCAGCACCAGCGCCTGCACATCAGCGGTCAGCAGCAAATTGCTGCCGCCACCGATCACCAGCACCGGCACATCATGTTCCACCCCATAGGCCAGCGCTTCGCGCACGTCGGCATCGCTATGGGCCTGGGCAAAAAGCCGGGCCTGAACATCCACGCCAAAGCTGTTGAACGGCTTGAGCGAAACCCGCGGTTGAACCTGCAAACTCATAACCGGCCCTTCAATTCGATGACCAGCAGATCGCTGGCGCGCTCGATCAGGTCCAGGACCGTTTCGAAGCCCTGGTCACTGTCGTGATAAGGATCGGGCACTTCATCGATTTCCGACTGGAAGCGACGCAGGAACAGGTCGAGCTCGGCCTTGCTCTTGGCCGGTTGCAAGGCCTTGAGATGGCGCAGGTTGCTGTTGTCCATCGCCAGAATCAGGTCGTAGGTGGCGAAATCGGCACGGCTGACTTGCCGCGCGCGCTGGGCAGACAAGTCATAACCGCGCAACCCCGCCGCGGCCTGGCTGCGCTTGTCCGGGGCCTTGCCGACGTGCCAGTCACCGGTGCCGGCGGAAGCCACTTCGACTTGATCGGCCAGCCCCGCCTCACGCAGTTTGTGCCGCAACACGCCTTCGGCCGTAGGGGAACGGCAGATGTTACCCAGGCAAACGAACAGAACCCGCATCAGGCCTCCAGCAAGCGACGAACGCGCTCGAGGTCTTCAATGGTATCGACCCCGGTGGGCGGTGCGATCAGCGCATCGGCGACGTGAATCCGCACACCGTGCCAGAGCGCCCGCAGTTGCTCCAGAGACTCGGTGTTTTCCAGCCAGCACGGGCCCCAAATGACGAAGTCATGCAGAAAACCGGCGCGGTAGGCATAAATGCCGATGTGGCGGCGATAGGGCACGCCTTCCGGCAACTGCTCGCGGCTCTTGGCGAACGCATCGCGAGCCCATGGCAAGGTGGCACGACTGAACGTCAGCGCCAGGCCATTGAGGTCGCTGACCACCTTGACCACGTTGGGATTGAACAGGGTTTCCACGTCTTCGATCGGCTCGGCCAGGGTGGCCATGCGCGCTTCGGTGTGGGCGGCCAGGTTGGCGGCAACCTGATCGATCACGCTCGGCGGAATCAACGGCTCGTCGCCCTGGACATTGACCACGATGGCGTCCGGGGCCAGGCCCAGTTTTGCCGCAACTTCGGCCAGACGGTCGGTGCCGGAATTGTGATCTTCGCGCGTCAGCACCACTTCAGCACCAAAGCTTTTGCAGGCCTCGATAATGCGCGCATCGTCAGTAGCAACGACCACGCGCTGGGCACCGCTTTTGCTCGCTTGTTCCCAGACGTGCTGGATCATCGGCTTGCCGGCGATCAGCAGCAGGGGTTTGCCCGGCAGACGGGTGGAGGCATAGCGCGATGGAATGACAACGGTAAAGGCGGTGGTCATTTATCCAGACGCTCGTCGGTGGTCAGGGTGCGCGCTTCGCTTTCGAGCATCACCGGGATGCCGTCGCGAATCGGGTACGCCAGGCCGGCGCCCTTGCTGATCAGCTCGGTTTTGTCGGCGCTGAGCTTGAGCGGGCCTTTGCAGACCGGGCAAGCGAGGATATCGAGCAATTTGGTGTCCATGAACATTCCCTGGATAGAAACGGAGTTAAGGCAAAAGACGAGCCGGCAACAGGCGCATCAGCTGCGTATCGAACCAGGCCACGAAGGCCGGCGATGGCGCAGCATCGACCGCCAGGTACCACCAATCGGCGGCGGCGAAGGCACGGCACTTCACCGCGTCTTTTTCCGTCATCACCACTGGCAATGACGGGGTGAAATTCAAGGCCTGCACGCTGTACTCGGCGTGGTCGGCAAATGCATGCGGCACTGGCCGCCAGTGTAGCGTTTCGAGGGTCGTGAAGAAACGCTGGGGATTGCCGATCCCGGCCACGGCGTGAATGGACTGGCCTGGGGGGAAGTGGTCAAGGGGCCGGCGTTCGCCGCTTTGCAGATTGACCAGTGCCGTGGGTTGCAGCCGGAAGGCAAAACCGTCGATGCGGTCGGCCGTAGCACCGTTATAAAGCACCGCATCGACGCTTTGCAGACGCTCGATCGGTTCACGCAACGGCCCGGCTGGCAGGCAACGCTGGTTGCCCAGCCCCCGGGCGGCATCGATCAGCACCAGTTCCAGGTGCCGGGCCAGCCGATAATGCTGCATGCCGTCGTCGGAAAGAATCAGGTCCAGTGGCTCGCTCGCCAGCAAGGCTTTGACTGCGCGGCTGCGGTCCGGGTCGATCATCAACGGCACGCCGGTGCGCTGGACGATCAGCAATGGCTCATCGCCCGCCACGTCCGCGCCTTGATCCGCCTCGACCCGCCACGGCAATTGCGCAGGTTTGGCGCCGTAACCACGACTGACCACGCCAACTCGCAAACCGCTGCGCTGGCAATGCTCGATCATCCACAGAATCAGCGGCGTCTTGCCGGTGCCGCCCACCGTGATGTTGCCGACCACGATCAGCGGCACCGGCGGCTGATAGATCTGGCCCTCACCCGCCAGAAAGCGCTCGCGCTTGCCGATGACCACACGCCGATACAGCCATTCCAGAGGCTGCAACAGCTTCAGCGCCGGATGGCCTTCGTACCATGCAGCAAGCAATCGATCGGACATGGCCATCAGGATGCCGGCGCCGCCTCGACAGTGGTCATGCGCAAGTGACTGAAACCGAGTTTTCCGGCAGCGTCCATTGCGGTGATGACGGACTGGTGGGGGGTCTTGCCATCAGCGCTGATGGACAACGGCAGGTTGGTATCGCCGTTGGATTCTTTCTGTAGCGCTTCCATCAGGCTGGTCAGGTCATTCTTGGGCAACAATTGATTGTTGACCGAGAACACCCCTTCGGCGCTGATGGCGATGTCCAGTTGCTTGGCCTGCTGGTCTTCGGCCGGGGAACCGCTGACCGCTTCAGGCAGGTCGACGCGCAACTGGGTTTCACGGGTGAAGGTGGTGGTTACAACGAAAAACAGCAGCAGGATAAACACCACGTCGATCAACGACGCGAGGTTGATGTCTATCGTTTCCCGTGGTTTACGACGGAATTTCACGCTTTGCCCTCAGCCAGATCCACGTCGCGGTCACCTTGCACTACCTCGACCAGCTTGATCGCTTCCTGCTCCATACCCACCACCAGTTCATCTATGCGGCGTTGCAGGAAACGGTGGAAGAACACGGCCGGGATGCCGACCATCAGGCCTGCGGCGGTGGTGATCAGCGCCTTGGAAATACCACCGGCCAGCACCGAGGCGTTGGTGCCCATGCCCGTGCCCATGAATGCACTGAAAATATCGATCATGCCCAGCACCGTACCCAGCAGACCCAGCAACGGGGCCATGGCGGCGATGGTGCCGAGGGCATTGATGTAGCGCTCGAGCTCGTGAATCACCCGCGCAGCGGCTTCTTCGATGCACTCTTTCATGATCTCGCGACCATGCCTGGAATTCGCCAGACCGGCGGCCAGGATCTCGCCCAACGGAGAGTTGGCACGCAGTTCCTTGAGCTTTTCTTTATTGAGTTGTTTGTCCTTGATCCAGACCCAGACCTGCCCGAGCAAATGCTCCGGCGTCACGCGGCTGGCACGCAGGGTCCACAGACGCTCGGCAACGATCGCCATGGCCGCGATGGAACTCAAAATGATCGGCAGCATCATCCAGCCGCCGGATTTGACCAATTCCCACACAGTGACAGTCCCCTCGAAAAGTGCGCCACTCTAACATAGGGGGTGGACGCACCGAAGACCGCGATGGCGTATCCGGTCGGGCTTCGACAGTTCGGGTTACTGGCTGGATGGTGGCAGATCGCGCCAGAAGCGCCGTTCTTGAAGCATCGTCCACGGCGGCTTGAAGCGCCCCAGTTGCAGACGAATGGCACCTTGATCGGCGCTGTCGTAAATCGTCACCCCGCGCTTTTGATACCGCGCCACGACCACGGGATGGGGATGACCGAAAGAATTGCCGTTGCCACGGGAGATCAGCACCGCTTTGGGTTGCAATACGCTGAGCAACGCCATCGAAGACGAACTGCGACTGCCATGGTGGGGGGCCTGCAACCAATCCGTCTGCACCGCCAATGGACCGTCGAGCAGCACCCGCTCGGCTGCGGCGTCGATATCACCAGTCAGCAGCAACCGCTCGCCATTGGCTTCGATCTGCAGCACGCAGGATTTCTGATTGCTGTCGCTGGCCGATGACCACTGCCAGAGTTGAAACTTCACCCCGTCCCAGTCCCATTGCTGACCGCTCTCGCAGCCCTCGGCCTGCAATTCGTTTGGCAGGGCCTGGTGATCGCCACTCAGGACTTGCTTCACGGGTATTGCGTTGGCAATGGCTCGCGCACCGCCGGCGTGATCGGCGTCGGCGTGGCTGATCAGCATCAGATCGAGTCCGTTCACGCCTAGTTTGCGCAATGATGGCAGTACCACCCGCTCACCCAGGTCGATATCGCCGAACCGTGGCCCGGCGTCATATAGCAAAGTGTGATGGCGAGTGCGCACCAGGACCGCCAAACCTTGACCGACATCCAGTTGCCAGACCTCGGCCATGCCTTCAGGCAATGTGTGCCGGGGCGAAAAAACCAGTAACAGCATCATCGGCCAACCCAACGGGCGCAACGGCACGCCACGCGGCATTAACAGCAGGAAGGCCCCCAGCGTACCGAGCGCCCATGCCCATAATGGAACCGCCACCGGCACCCACGCGGGCAATTGCCCCGCGATCAACGCCAACCCCTTGAACAAAAGATCGATCAGACCGCCGGCCAACCACAGCAATCCTTCGCCCACATAAGGGACGGGCAACAGCATCGTCCCGAGCAAGGCCGGCGGCAGAACCACCAGACTGACCCAAGGCACCGCCAGCAAATTGGCCAGCGGCCCGCTGAGACTGATCGGCAACCCCAGCACCAATAGCAGCGGGCACAGACCGATCGCGATCAGCCACTGGGCACGGGTCCAGGTTTGCCACCAGCGCCACGGCCCCAATCGCCCGCCAAAGGTGAAAATCAGCACCGCGACCGCCGCAAAGGACAACCAGAAACCCGGTTGCAGGCTCGACAGCGGGTCCAGCAGCAAAACACCGTCAAGCGCCAACAGCAGCGGCCACCATGCGCCAAGGTGACGAAACCGTAGTCGCCACAACAGCACCAGACCGATCATCAGGCAAGCCCGGCGCACCGGCACTTCGAAGCCGGCCAGCAGCCCATAACCGAGCGCCGCCGCGAACGCCAGTCCGCATGCCCATGGCAGCCACGGCAAGCGCCCGGGCCATAAGCCATAACGCGCCAACCCGGCAATCAGCAGATACATCACTCCCGCCAGCAAACCGATGTGCTGCCCGGAAATCACTAATAGATGCACGGTGCCGGTGTCTTGCAGCACCTGCCAGTCCTCACGACTCAGCCCGGCGCCATCCCCCAGCACCAACGCCGTCAGCGCTCCCGTTCGCCCCTGGGCATCCACCGCCTGCAAACGCTGACGGATGCCGTCGCGCCAGGCCCATTGCGCCTCCATCAGTCGCTGACCGTCCTTGACAGTCCCGGTGGCGCCGATGTGCCGGGCCAGCAACCAGGCGTCGTAATCGAACGCATGCGGGTTGAGCAACCCGGCAGGACGCTTCAATTTGACCGCCAGCCGCCAATGTTCGCCGCTGTTGACGGACGGCCCGCCATACCAGGCCAGGCGCAGGTGCCGAGGCAGTCTGGTGCGACGCGACTGACTGTCCGTCAGTTCGAAACGCACCACCCCATCGGCCTGCTGCGGCAACCCGGTCACACGACCTTCGAGCCAGCGAGTCTCGCCATCGAGCGTCGCTGCCAGGCGATCATTCAGCGCCCACTGTGCATTCGCGCCCGCCCAACTGAAACCGAACAGCAAAAATGCCAGGGGGAAGGTGCGAAACGGCAACAACATCAAACCCACTACCGGCAACAACAGCCACAACCCCGCCGGCGGTAATACCGGCAAAAAACGCAGGGCCAACAGACCCAACGCCAGCGCCATCATCCCTGTGCGCATAAGCCCGTCCTTGAGAGTTCCAGCCCTAGGCTTAGCCGGTCTGTCGCACGTCCGCCGTTATCAATTGTCACAAAGTCTGAATGGGCGGCTCGTAGAATCAAGACATACTTGCCGCCTTAACCGACCGAGAAGCCTTATGCCCCGGCGCTTGTTCAAACGTTACATGCCAGACCCGACCAGCATCAGGGAACACAAATCCTTACGCTTTCTCGGCACCCTGCTGCATGACCCGAACCTCTGGCACCTCAATCGCCACTCCGTCGCGCGGGCCATGGCGGTCGGTCTGTTCGCGGCGTTCCTGCCCATTCCGTTGCAGATGTTGTTGGCGGCCATCCTTGCCATTGTGGTGCGCGGCAACATGCCGATTGCTGTCAGCCTGGTCTGGCTGACCAACCCGATCACCATGCCGGCGGTGTTCTTTTGCACTTACCAGACCGGTGCCTGGCTGATGGATGTTCCTGCCCGCAGCCTGCCGAATGAGTTGACCTGGGAATGGATCAGCGGCGAACTCTCGAGCCTGTGGCAACCGTTCTTGCTTGGTTCGGTGGTGACGGGGTTGGTGCTGGGTGCCCTCGCTTATTGTCTGGTGATGATGTATTGGCGCTGGTGGGTGAGTCGGCAGTGGAAGCGGCGTAAGAAAAGTCGAATGTGAGAATGTAAAACGGCCTCCAATGCGGAGGCCGTTTTTTTGCGGTGTTTGTACTGACGCCTTCGCGAGCAAGCCCGCTCCCACATGGGTTCTGTGTTGATCACAAAATGTGTAGGCAACACCGATCCTGTGGGAGCGGGCTTGCTCGCGAAGCAGGCAACTCGATCTTCCTTAGGTACGCATCCCGCGCCCACTCACCAGCAACCGCGCACAACCGATATAAAGCACAATGGTCGCCACCAGCATGAAGGCGATTGCCACGCTGATCCTGATATCCGACACACCAAGGATGCCGTAACGGAACGCGTTGACCATGTGCAACACCGGGTTGGCCAACGACACGGTCTGCCAGAACGGTGGCAGCAAGCTGATCGAGTAGAACACCCCGCCCAGGTAGGTCAACGGCGTCAGTACGAACGTCGGAATGATCGAGATATCGTCGAAGTTGCGCGCAAATACTGCATTGATGAAACCCAGCAGCGAGAAAATCGTCGCCGTCAGTACCACCACCAGAACGGTCACGCCCAGGTGATGCACCTGCAATTGAGTGAAGAACAACGACAGCAGGGTCACGATAATCCCGACCATCAACCCGCGCAGCACGCCGCCCAGGGTGTAGCCGATCAGAATCGTATGCGGCGATACCGGCGACACCATCAATTCTTCGATGGAACGCTGGAACTTGCTGCCAAAGAAACTCGACACCACGTTGCCGTAGGAGTTGGTGATCACCGACATCATGATCAGCCCCGGCACGATGTACTCCATGTAGGTGAAGCCACCCATGTCGCCGATCTGCCGACCGATCAGATTGCCGAAGATCACGAAGTACAGAACCATGGTGATGGCCGGCGGCAGCAGGGTCTGCGGCCAGATCCGGGTGAAGCGTTTGACCTCGCGGTAGACGATGGTATTGAGGGCAACGAGGTTGGGTTGCAGCTCGGAACTCATACCGCCACCTTCGACAGATTCTTCTCCACCAGGGACACGAACAACTCCTCAAGGCGATTGGTTTTGTTACGCAGGCTCAACACTTCGATGTTCTGCTGCGCCAATTGGGTGAACAGCGCGGTAATGCCCATGGCTTTGTCGACCTGGACTTCCAGGGTATGACTGTCGATCAGTTTGGCCGGATAACCGAGCAACTGTGGTGCCACTTGCAAGGTGTTCTTCAAATCCAGCAGGAAGGTTTCGACATGCAGTTGGCTGAGCAACTGCTTCATGCTGGTGTTCTCGACAATGGTGCCGTGGTCGATGATGCCAATGTTGCGGCACAACTGCTCGGCCTCTTCCAGATAGTGGGTGGTGAGGATGATGGTGATGCCTTTCTTGTTCAGTTCGGTGAGGAAGGTCCACATCGAGCGACGCAATTCGATGTCCACCCCCGCCGTCGGTTCGTCGAGGATCAGCAGGCGCGGTTCGTGAACCAGCGCTCGGGCGATCATCAGTCGACGCTTCATGCCACCGGACAGGGAACGCGACGGCACATCGCGCTTGTCCCACAGGCCCAGTTGGGTCAGGTACTGCTCAGCGCGTTCCTTGGCGATTTTCGCCGGGATGCCGTAGTAACCGGCCTGGGTCACGACAATGTCGAACGTCTTTTCGAACTGGTTGAAGTTGAATTCCTGGGGCACCACGCCAATGCAGCGCTTGAGCGCCGCCGGCTCCTTGTCCAGGTCATGACCGAAGATATTCACCGTTCCGCTGGTCTTGTTCACCAGGGTCGAGAGAATGCCGATGGTCGTGGATTTGCCGGCACCGTTGGGGCCGAGCAAGGCGAAAAAGTCACCTTCGGCGACGTCCAGATCGATACCACTCAAGGCCTGGAAACCGTTGCCGTAGGTTTTGGTTAGCTGCCGGATGGACAGAGCGGAACTCATATCGGATTACGCACCAAGAAGGGAAGAAAGGAATAAATAAGGGCGGGCGGCGAGCAATACAACCGCGGCGCATGAGCGCAATGGTGCTTGTCGCTGCCGCACAAGTACAGTCAAGCGTGTCGATAGTGAGTATTAAGTCAACGCGGTCATGACTGCCTTCTGATAGGCCGGACGCTGTTTCAACCGCGCGTACCAGGCCTGGAGATGTGGCTGTGGCGCACGCTCGATCGGCATCTCGAACCAGGCATAAATGAAACTGCCCAGGGGAATGTCGCCCATGCCGATCTCATCGCCCGACAGATACGGTTTGGCCGCCAGCGCTTGATCGACCATCGACAGCAGATCGTCACATTCCTTGATCGCGGCCTTGATGGCCGGCCAGTCCTGCTGGTCTGCCGGGGTGCGCAATACGCCCCAGAACACCGTGCGGAACGGGGTGGCAAAACTTGAGGTGGTCCAGTCCATCCACTTTTCGGCAGAGGCGCGGGCCTGCAGGTCTGTCGGATACCAAGCCATATCGCTGGCATGACGGGCCATCAGATAACGGACGATGGTGTTGGATTCCCACAGTACAAAACCGTCGTCTTCGATCACCGGCACGCGGCCGTTGGGATTCATCGCGCGGTACTCAGGCGTGTCGACCACGCCAAAGGCGCCGCCGGCATCGATGGCTTCATAGGCCAGGCCCAGTTCTTCGGCCGCCCACAATGGCTTCCTGACATTCGACGAATTTTTCCGACCCCAGATCTTCAGCATGACCGCCCCTTTTTGGATGAATGCGCAGGCAGCATACGCCGGATCAGGCGCGACTCAAATCGCTCTGCATGTCCCCCAGCAGCACCGGCAGCTGCTCGCCGAACAGATGCGGATAGCACTTCTCCAGGTGTTGGAAAAAGAACGCTTCAGGCACATCGGTGAACTGGCCGTGATCGATCAGGTATTCCATCAACTGCTCGCCGTTACGATTGAAGGGATGAAACACGCTGTCGTTGATCCCGTCGAACTCCAGCGGCGCAACATTGAACAGTTCACAGAGTTGTTGATTGAACGCAGGGGTGGCCTTGACCCAACGATCGTTCAGATACAACTCGGTGTAACCGTGCATGGCGAACACATCGCTTTTGAGTAATTCGAGCAGGCGCGGCGTCGACAGGTGATTGCGCACATCCGCCAGACCGATCCGCGCCGGGATCCCGCAATGCCGGGCTGCACCGGCGAGCAGCGTGGCTTTGGGCACGCAATAACTCTCCCCGGCCGCCAGCGCATAGCTGCCGCGCAAGGTCTCTGGATCGCGGCTGAAGGTGTAAGGGTTGTAGCGCACGGCCTCGCGCACCGCGTAATAGAGATTGATCGCCTGTTCAAGCGGATCGCGCCCGGTACCACGATGTTTTTCGGCGAACTCCACCACCGAGGGGTGGTCACTATCGATGAAGCGGCCGGGGCTTAGACATGCGTGCATGGGAACAATCTCCTGGGGGAAGCCACGAGTCTAGCGACACCTTCAGCACAGAGATAACGACGTTTCGGCCAAATATCAGCGTTTGCCGCGCTGTCAATAACAGCGCTCAACCACCTGTCCTCGAGATACCTGACAAGTTTCAGCCGTTGAATCCTACAAACTCAGACCTATCGCTCTGACCTCCACTTTTATGGATGCCGTCTAAGCTCTGAAAGTGGTTTTGCCCCTGGCTTCATGGAGAATTGAATATGTTGCTGTTGTGGATACTGGTTCTGGTGGTCGGGATTGCCTATCTGGCCCATCGCCGCACCGCGCCTCTGCCCGCCTTGGGCATCATCGCTGTCTATCTGTTGGCGATGGGCATCTTCAGCCCTGCCCCCGTCTGGCTCATGCTGATTTTCTGGGTGATGCTCGCAGCCGTGGGCGCTTTCCTGTTGCTGCCGGATCTGCGCCGAAAACTCTTTACGGCACCGATGTTCAGCTGGTTTCAAAAAAACTTGCCGCCGATGTCGCAAACCGAACGTGAAGCCATTGAAGCGGGCACGGTCTGGTGGGACGGCGAGCTGTTCAGCGGTCGTCCGGACTGGAACAAGCTGCTGGCTTATCCAAAAGCGCAATTGAGCGAAGAGGAACAAGCGTTCATCGATGGCCCGACCGAAGAGCTCTGCGCCATGGTCAGCGATTGGCAGATAGGCCAGTTGCTGGACCTGCCGCCCAAGGCCTGGGATCACATCAAACAACATGGCTTTTTTGCCCTGATCATCCCCAAGGAATATGGTGGCAAAGGCTTCTCGGCTTATGCGCACTCCCAAGTGGCGATGAAACTGGCCACCCGCAGCGGCGACCTGGCATCGACCGTCATGGTGCCCAATTCCCTCGGCCCGGCGGAGCTGCTGCTGCATTACGGCACCGACGAACAACGCAATCATTACCTGCCACGGCTGGCCCGTGGCGACGATATCCCCTGCTTTGCCCTGACCGGCCCGATGGCGGGCTCCAACGTCGGCGGGATGACCGACACCGGGGTCATCTGCAAAGGTGAATGGGAGGGCAAGGAAACCCTTGGACTGCGCCTGAACTGGGAAAAGCGCTACATCACCCTCGGCCCGGTGGCGACCTTGATCGGCCTGGCGTTCAAGGCTTATGACCCGGATCATCTGCTGGGCGACAAAGTCGACCTGGGGATCAGTCTCGCCTTGATTCCAACCCAGACTCCCGGTGTAGAAATCGGTCGCCGCCACTTGCCGCTGGGCGCCTCGTTCATGAATGGCCCGAACTCCGGCAAGGATGTGTTCGTACCGCTGGAATTCATCATCGGCGGTCAGGAGATGCTCGGCGAGGGCTGGATGATGCTGATGAACTGCCTGTCGGTCGGGCGTTCCATTTCGCTACCTGCCATCGGTACCGCTGCGGGCAAGTTCACCAGTCTGGTGACGGGCCAATACGCGCAGGTTCGCGAACAATTCAACGCACCGCTGTCAGCCTTCGAAGGGATTCAAGAGGCACTGGCGCGGATTGGCGGCAATACCTGGCTGATGGACAGCGCACGGATGCTCACCGCCAACGCGGTCGACCTCGGCGAAAAACCCTCCGTACCTTCGGCCATTATCAAATACCACCTCTCTGAACGCGGTCGCGAATGCATCAGCCACGCCATGGATGTTCACGGCGGCAGGGCTATCATCATGGGCCCGAACAACTACTTGGCGCGTAGCTGGCAAGGTGCACCTATTTCCGTCACGGTCGAAGGTGCGAACATCCTGACACGCAGTTTGATGATCTTCGGCCAGGGCGCTATTCGCTGCCATCCGTTCGTACTCAAGGAAATGGCCCTCGCCCATCGCGAAGACAAACAACAGGCACTGATCGAGTTCGATGCGCTGCTGCTCGACCATATTGGTTTTGCTGTATGCAATGCCTCCAGCACGCTGGTGCTGAACCTCGGCCTCGGGCATTTCGAACACATGCCCGGGGACAGGCTCAGCCAAGGCTACTTCCGCGCCCTCAACCGTCAGGCCGCAGCTTTTGCTCTGCTTGCAGACCTGAGCATGATGCTGCTGGGCGGTGATTTGAAACGTCGCGAACGGCTGTCCGCACGTCTGGGCGACGTACTCAGCTACCTGTATCTGGCCTCCGGCGCACTCAAGCGTTATCACGATCTCGATTCGCCGGAGCATATGCGTCCGCTATTCGCCTGGGCCATGGAAGAGAGCCTGGGTCAGTCCGAACGTGCGCTGGACGAACTGCTGACCAACTTCCCGAACAAGGTACTTGGATGCCTGCTGCGGGTGATGGTGTTTCCGTTCGGTCGTCGCCACAGAGGCCCGTCGGACAGGCAGGCGGCCGACGTCGCAGCCGTCATCGGCCGCCCCAAGGGCGATCCTGCGCTTGAGGAGTTGCTGGGCGGCTGCTATCGCCCGCAATCACCCGAGGATTCGGTCGGCGCCCTGCAGCACGCTTGCGATTTGCTGAACGCCGCCAAGCCGCTACAGAAAAAACTCAATACGGCACTGAAAAGTCGCCAGGTCAAACCCGATGTCGGAGAGTCTCCCATCGATGCCGCCCTGGAGGCTGGCGTCTTGCAGCCGCTTGAAGCCCAGACCTTGCGCGAGGTAGAAGTGGCGCGACGCAAGGTGATTGATGTCGATGATTTCGACCCGAAGGAGCTGGTATTGGCCAAAGGCAAGGTCCGCTGATCCGGCGGACCCTGTGTCTTGCATGGGGCTCTTTAATATGTGAAAAGGGGCGCAGGAGCTTTATACTCCCGCGCCCGTTTTGCTCTTGAGGACTTATCTCGTGTCCAATGTCGTTGCCGATCATCTCGTCTTGCTCGACCACCTGCGCAGCATCCTGGTCGCCGTAGGTGAGGCCGAACAGGTTCCCGAAGAAAGCCATGCCTTGTTTCTGGAGCGCTTCGACGAACTGCGTGCATTGCTGCCGGTCGACCCGATCGAAAGCCAATACCTGGGCCAGGACATTCTGTGTCAGGTGATCACTCGCTACCCGCAAATCGCCCACCTGGTCCCGCGCGACCTGTTGTGGTACTTCGCTGGCGACTGCCTGCATTACATGCCCGATGATGAAATCGATCTGTACCAGGCTCTTGAAGAGCGTCGCTTCGAAGCCGAACAGAACGACGAACCGTTCGACTGGAATCAGGAAAAACAGCTGCTGGCGATGTCGAACCAGGACAGCAAGCACTGATCCCACAGTCAGTAATGCAAAAGGCCCGCATGGTTGAACATGCGGGCCTTTTTTGTGGCATCGCCGAGTGATGTGGTGTTTGGGCTGCCGTCTTCGCGAGCAAGCCCGCTCCCACATTTGATCTTCAGTGGACACAGATTCTGTATACGACAGAAATCCACTGTGGGGGCGGGCTTGCTCGCGAAAGGGTCCTTCAGAGCAACCCATCACTTTCGGGCAACTCATACTCTGCCGCGACCTTGCCCAACCCGCTTGGCTTGCCCGGCCTGCTCAAGGTCGGCTCCTTCTCCAGGCACTCCACCAGGTAGTCGATAAGCACCCGTAACTTGGGCGGTAGATAGCGGGTTGGCGAATGCAGCAGCCAGGCGCCTCCGTGGTAGGACGCCAGAAAAGTCCAGTCCGGCAGAACCTGCACGATCAGCCCCTGTTCCAGCGCATAACGGGCGGTGAAGTACGGCAGGCTGCCGATTCCGATGTGTTGCAATACCGCGCCCAGTCGCACGCCCGTGTGATTGGCGGCATAACGTCCGCGCACGCCGACGGTCACGGCTTTGCTGCCTTTCTTGAATTTCCAGCGCGCATCGCTCGGGGTTTCGCCCAGGTAGATGCAGCTGTGGTTGAGCAAATCATGGGGATGGGTCGGGGTGCCGTGTTCGGCCAGGTACTGCGGCGTTGCACAGAGTAAATGATCGATGGTCAGCAACTGCCGCCCCACCAGCCCCGCTGGCGGGCGATCGGTAATGCGGATCGCCAGATCGACGTTGTCGTCGATCAAATCCACCTGACGGTCCTCGAGCAACAACTCCACATTCACTTTGGGATAGCGCCGCAGAAATTCGGGCATGTGCGGATGAATCACGAATCGTCCGACAGCCTTGGGCACGCTGACACGCACCAGCCCTTCCGCTTCATGGGTGAACTGTCCGCTGATTTCCATCACCGACTTCGCCGCGCTGACCATCTCCTGGCAACGCTTGAACACCTCTTCGCCACCGTCACTCAGGCGTAGCTTGCGCGTAGTGCGTTGCAGCAGACGCGTGGCGAGTGCCTTCTCCAGCCGCGAAATGCTGCGACTCACCGCCGAGGGTGAAGAACCCAGTTGGCGTGCCGCTTCGGAGAAACTGCCGGTCTCGACAACCTTGACGAAAATCGCCATTTCACCGAGCAGAGGCAGGGGAAGATTTATGCTCACAGCGCAACAGTCCTTTGATGATTGAACGGATTATCACGCAATTCCGGGGTTCATATAATAAAAATAGAATCTTTAATAAGAGCATGGAATATGACGCTTCGCCTCTTCTTCCATAGTGATGAGCTCAAGGCCAACGTGGAAGTCCTGGAATGCACACCCCAGGAGAACGAATTCGCTGTGGTGCTGCGGGCCACACTGTTTCATCCTCAAGGCGGCGGGCAACCCTGGGACACCGGTTGGATTGGCGAAAGCCAGGTGCTGCGCGTGGTTCAGGATCCGGACCGGATCATCCATTTCGTCGACCACCCGGTAAAACTCGGCATGACCCAGATTCGGGTCGACGAGCAACGCCGCCAGTTCAACACGCGCATGCATTCGGCAGGGCACCTGATCGGTCACTTCGTCCAGGCAATGGGCTGGATGCCGATCAAGGCTCATCACTGGCCCGATGAAGGACGCGTTCAGTTCAAACCGGGTGATAACGCGCAGGAAGTCGATGCCCAGACGATTCAACACGGCATCGAGCAATGGATCGCCCATGACCTGCCGCGCTTGACGTCGTTGCGCGAAGGCGCCCGGGAAATCGGTTTCGGTGAACTGCCCGCCTACGGCTGCGGCGGCACCCATGTACAGAGCCTGAAGGATTTGGGCACGGTCACGATCGCTTCCCTTTCACAGAAAAAGGGAACGCTGTCAGTCCACTACAGCGTGGATTGAGCATTTGGGCGATGTCGGCCCCGTCATCGCCTGACGCCGGGGGAGTCTGCGTTCGCAGCCTCTGTTGACTATCGATAGATGGACCTAAAGACATGATGCTTGACGTCGAGCGTCTCGATGAGACGTGCATACAAAAACTGGCCAATGAAGAAGTCCTCGCCATCCGCGTCAAGGGCTTGTTGCCTGAGCCGCTGGCGATCCAGATCGGCGACAAGATCCTCGCCCCTGGCTTCGAAGGCTATATCAACGCGCCGAGCATCGGTCGTATTGGCATGGCGTTTTATGAAGCGGAAAACCAGCCGCTGCTGATCGAGGACTATTTCGAGCGTGCCACCAGTAACATCGCCGAGTTGCGCAGCCGTTGTGCACCCTACTCCTCTCCTGTCGACACGCTGCGCTGCATGCTCGACGAGTCCTGGCCGGCGGGAGCGCATCTGGAAAATCTCTATGGCCGCAAGATGTATGTTGGCCTGTCCCGGGTCGTGAAGCCCGGGGTGTGCTTCCTCGCCCATCACGATATTTTCGCCAAGGACGCCCCGGACAGTTTCCAGGCCAGAAGCCTGGAAGCGCAGTTCGCCTGCAACGTCTACCTGAACATGCCGACCGAGGGCGGCGCGTTGCAGATGTGGGACCACGACATTTCTCCCGACCAGTTCGATGAAATGCGTGGTGACAGTTACGGCATCGACCCGGCCTTGCTCGGCCCTCCGACCCTGGAGATTCGTCCTGAGCCGGGTGATTTCATCATGTTCAATTCGCGCTGCATGCACTCGGTGACCCCGGGGGTGGACGATCCGCGATTGAGCCTTTCCTTCTTTGTCGGCTATCGCGGCAATGCTTCACCCCTGACTTTTTGGAGTTGAGATGTTTTCGAATTACCTGGGCGAGTTTCTGGCACTGGCAACCATCCACTTTCTGGCCGTGGTCGCCCCCGGACCGGATTTTGCCGTGACCATCCGCCAAAGCGTGCGTTTCGGCCGCCTAGTGGGGATTTGCACGGCCCTGGGCATCGGCGCGGGCATTTCCGTGCATGTGCTTTACACCTTGCTCGGCGTCGGCGCGCTGATGCACACCACGCCCTGGTTATTGACGGTGGCCAAGGTTGTGGGGGGCGCCTACATTTTGTACCTCGGCGTGAGCCTGCTGCGTAGCAAACCCAAAACTGTGCTGGAGGGCGACAAAGGTGCAGACGAGCCCGTGGTCGAGCAAACATTGCTGAAGGCGTTCACCACAGGTTTTCTAACCAATGCCACCAACCCCAAGGCCACCCTGTTTTTCCTGGCGATCTTCACCACGATCATCAGTGCCACGACACCGCTGCAGATTCAGGCGCTATACGGGCTATGGATGTGTTTCGTGAATGCCTTGTGGTTCGTGATCGTGGCCCTGTTCTTTTCCAGCGCCCGGGTACGACTGCTGTTCATGCGCATGGGGCACTGGTTCGAACGAACCATGGGCGTGATCCTGATTTTGTTCGCTGGCCGGTTGATTCTGTCGATGTAAAACAAACAAACGCCTCTAGTCTGACTGACGGGCCGATATGGATGCCACGGACAAACAATGAACACTGCTCAACAATCGATTCAACAGTACATAAAAGCCAAGGACAGTAATCGCCCACATTTGTTACGCCAGGCCTTTGCGCCAGACGCGATCCTGGACATGGTCGTGCATACCGGATCTATCTCGTTTCCACCCCACGTTGAAGGCCTCGGATCTATCGGCGATGTGCTCGTCAGGCGATTCGGCCAGACTTTCGAAAACGTCTATACCTTTTGCCTGGGACTCCCACCAGAACCGCAGGCCAAAACATTCCAGTGTAAATGGCTGGTTGGCATGTCCGACAAGAGCTGCGGCGAAGGCCGAGTCGGTTGCGGTCTGTATGAGTGGCAGTTCAGCCCCGAGTCGGGGCTTGTCGAGAGACTCACTATCACCATTGAGCACATGAAAACCCTGCCAGCGACTGATCTGCACTGCATCATGGAGTGGGTATCGCATCTGGATTACCCATGGTGCAGTTCGCAAGCGTTAGTGAGCAATTCTCCTGATATAGACATGCTTGAAGAGGTGATCCAGTACCTTACGGCCAATACTCCAACCTGAACTTCGCAGGTGTAGAACTACACAATCTGTCATATTCAGCTTCCTTGTCATATCCCGCCAGATGCCATTGTTACGATTGGTCAGCATCCGAAAAGTACAAACCGGCACGCCTGAAAAGACGCCACTCAATGAGTGGCGTTTTGTGAAATATGCAGCGCAAAACCCAAAGAAAAACTCGCAGGACAGTGAAGCACCCCTTATTTCATCAGCATCCAGCGCAATACCAATGATTGCGTGGCCTGACCGTGGCTTTCAGAAAAAAACCAGTATCTGTATCGAAAGTTTTCGTTCAAAGCATGGCGCTTTGCCTTGGTTGAACTACCTTTCAAACAAGAAGAAGACATAACGGTTCGAAATGCCACATTAGGTTCAGCGATCAGATAGCGGATTGGCAAAAGGAGTTACCTCACTATGATCCTGACAAGCGTTTTCCGGCTCAGTGCGTTAATTGCCGGTTGCTTTTTAGGGGAGTCAGGCCGGCGCAAAGTGCCGTCTTTAGCTGCTGTCGAGCCTGCGCATATCGTTCGGGTTGACAGCCCTGGCATCTGGATCACTAAAAACCGTTATAGCGAAGGTCGCTCGCCGTTCAGTCGGAACAGCGTATTGCAGCTGCTTGCATGTAGCACCACGGAATATTGCCGGGGCCATTAGTCAGGGGTCTGGCGGGGTAGAGGGCCGACCGAGGCCCCTTGTAGTGATCCGAGGCAACCTGGTTTTGCCTCAAAGATGGCCTATTCAGCGAGGATGCACTTAATGAGCTATCGTACCGTGCCCGCTTTCAAGCGAATTATCCATGGTCTGTTCTGGATGGGCCTTGGTGTGGATGCGGCTCAGGCCGCGGCGGCCAATTGTTCGCAGTTGGATAACTTACCGGCAACGTTCGAGGTCGGTCAGGGACTTCAGAACGAACTGCGCGTCCCCGTCCCGGTGACGCAGCTGGCGGTAGGCGATCCGAAGATTGCCGACGTGCAACCCAGCGGCAGCAACGCCTTCATACTCACGGGCCTCGCGCCGGGGGCCACCAGCCTGATGGTCTGGACCGCCTGTTCGAAAGAGCCGCGCCAAAGCATGGTGTTCGTCAAGGGCAAGGCCACCGCGGCGCTGACCAGCGTCTCGACAGTGCCTTCCGAAGACCCGCTGTTGCCGATCCAGGTGCAAACCGACATCCGCTTCGTAGAAGTCAGCCGGACCAAACTCAAGGAAGCCAATGCCTCGATTTTTGCCCGTCAGGGCAACTTCCTGTTCGGCTCGCCGAGAACCTTTCCCACCATCGACGGCATTGTCACGCCATCGTTGCCGGTGAACAACGGCATGTTCAACTTCGCTTTTGCGTCCAGCGATACGCTGGTGTCGATCAACGCACTGGAAGGCAGCGGTTTCGCCTACACCCTGGCACGACCAAGCCTGGTCGCGCTCAGCGGGCAAAGTGCGAGCTTCCTGGCCGGTGGTGAAGTACCGATTCCGGTACCCAGTTCAGGCAGCGATAACGTGTCCATCGAGTACAAGGAATTCGGTATCCGCCTGACCCTGACGCCGACCATCATCGGGAAAAACCGTATTGCGCTGAAGGTGGCACCGGAAGTGAGTGAACTGGACTTCACCAACGCCGTGAGCATCGCCGGCACCATTGTTCCAGCGCTGACCATACGCCGTACCGACACCAGCATCTCCCTGGCCGATGGCGAAAGCTTTGTCATCAGCGGCCTGATCAGCACCCGCAACAATTCCCAGGTGAACAAATTTCCGGGGCTGGGCGATATCCCGATTCTGGGGGCGTTCTTTCGCGACAACACCGTCAACCGTGAAGAGCGTGAACTGCTAATGATCGTTACCCCGCATCTGGTCCAGCCACTGGCTGTCAACGCACAACTACCGTCATTGCCTGGCGAACAGCTGCGCAATTACGACCCGAACTTTTACCGCATGTTCTTCCTCGAAAATGGCGACTTCGACAGTCGTTCCGGGCTTTCACAATGAGCCAGAGCAGCCTGAATCTCGCCCTCATTCGTAACGGTGACCTTGAGCGCTTGCCGGGCCGGCTTTCTTGCCATTGGCCAAGCGTTCAACGTGTTGTAGCCAAAGGACATTCGATGAAAGCAGTCATTGCAGTCATGGCGACATTGATGCTCGCAGGTTGTGCCACTAATGGTTTGTCTTCGCGACCGGCTATCTGCGCCAAGCCCGATTCGGAACAAGAGTTGGCCCTGAGTCTGGCCGACAACATGGCCAACGATGGCCGTTTGTATGCCAGCCTGGCAAATCTGGAAGGTTTGCCCGACAACCTGGTTCAGGTTCGCCTGCGCAAGGCTCGGGTGCTGCGTTTGATGGGGCGTAACGAGGCGGGGCCGTTGTATCAAAGCTTGCTCGGCACCTGTCTGGCCGCCGATGGGGAACATGGCCTGGGCCAATTGGCCGCGGCCAAAAATGATTACGCCACCGCGACCAAACACCTTGAGCGTGCGGTCAAGATGGCGCCCACCGATGACAAGATGCGCAATGATCTGGGGGTCGTTTACCTCAATCAACGACGTATCCCTGAAGCACGCTTCGAGTTCATGACCGCCATGGAGCTCAAACAGTCCAATTCATTGGCGGCACTCAATATGGTGACGCTGCTGATTTATCAGGACAACTGGAAGTCGGCTGCCGAACTCGCGAACCGTGCCAGCTTGAGTCCCCAGCAAATCGCCGAGGCTCAAAGCCGCGCGGAAAAACTCAAGGCCTCCGCAAAAAAAGTGGCGGCTTCGCAGGGCAATCGCAAGACTGAGGTAGCCGCTGCCTCATCCAGTGCGACCAAGTAAAACGTACGAGGAGTCGAGATGAATACCAAGAGGCTGTTGATCGTGTGCATGGCTTGCCTGTCCACCAGTGCCTGGGCTATTGAACCGGGCCCCTCTTCGAAGGAGCAAAAAGGCACCGAGCAGTGGTTGGTAATGCAGAGTCGCGGTGTCGTTGCCTCCACTAAACTGCAAACCGCTTCGGCCACCGAACGTGACCTGGCCATGCAGCGTTGGCTGAACAGTTTCAACTACCCGATTCCGGAGTTTTTTGACCAGGATATGGCGGGTGAGATCACTAGCGGTAACTGAGGCACATCAATGGGTGATCAGCCTCTGGTGTCGTCTAAAGTGGCCTGGCTGCAAAGCCGGGCTAGACGTCGTGTACAAGTAAAGCAGCGGTATCTGCGAATTATCCAAGGCTGGCTGGATTACGCTGTAGAAGCTGCCGCAGGCTGCGATCTTTTGCTTCAGCGATTCCTCGCCCATCAAAAATCAAAAGATCGCAGGCTTCGCCAGCTCCTACGTCTGACCGCGCTGCTTCTTAAAGAAGTGCCTGGCAACCATTGCTTGCGCCCTGACCAGCCTGTCACCGAGCGTATCGCGACAATCAGCACCCGGTCGTGATGAACAAACATACGCAAATCCCTGTAGGAGCTGCCGCAGGCTGCGATCTTTTGATTCAGAGGCCTGGACAACGAATTGCCTGCCAGAAAAATCAAAAAATCGCAGCCTGCGACATCTCTTACAGGGATGTGGATCTATGGAGGGAAGTACAGATCAGGGTCGGGCGGCAAGGCCATCGTACTCGACAGCCTCCGTCCGTTATTTCACCCGAATGCTCTCACCACACCGATCAAGGCAGGGCCGATGGCGACCAGGAAGAAGCTCGGCCACAGGCAGAAAATCAGCGGGAATATCAGCTTGGTACCGATTTTCGCCCCTGCCTCTTCGGCAGCCTGCATACGCCGGTCACGGAACTCGTCGGCATAGATGCGCAGGGTATCGGCCACGCTGGTACCGAAGCGAATACTCTGCGCCAACAGGCTGACCAACCCTTGTACATCATCCAGACCAGTGCGCACGGCCAGTTGCTTGAGCGCCTCGGTACTGGAGATGCCCGCGCGGATTTGCGCATTGACCAGGGCCAGCTCTTCAGCCAGTTCAACCTGACTGACCGACATTTCTTCAGCCACCCGTTCGATGGTCGTGGGCAGGGCCAGGCCCGACTCCACGCACACCACCATCAGGTCCAGTGCATCCGGAAACGCAGCGCGCAGCCGACGTTGACGCGCCTGCTTACGCTTGCCGACATACAGGGCCGGCAGCAGCCATCCGATACCGGCCGCCATGACCACCAACAGCAGACCAATGCTCAGCGAAACCTTGGGGATCAAAGGCAATAGCAACAATGCAACGCCGACCAGCAATAGCGGTAACATCAAACGCACCGCCCAGTACATCTGCACCGCCGAAGCAGAACGGTAACCCGCATGCGTCAACAGGGTCTGGGTGGCGGATGCCTGAGCCGATTCGCTCGAGGCAAAGCGCTGACCGACCCGCTCCAGCAACAGTTGCAGATTACCTGGAGCGTCCTGCCCGGTCGTATTGCCTAAATGACCACGCTTGATCAACGCCAGGCGACGCTGCACCGGGTCTTGAAGGCCCAACATCAGCAAGATCACAGCGACCACCGCCAGCACTGTACTGACACCAATGGCGCCGAGGAACAACAGGCGCCCCATCTCCTCGTTCCCCGTGACCCGACTGAACAACCCGAGTAAAAAGTCCATGAACTGTACCTCCCGGTAGCGAATAACGCTTAAACCTGAATCCGGATGATTTTGCGTATCCAGAAAATCCCGACCAACATGGAGCAGAAAGCCCCGATGATCAGCTTTTGGCCCATGGGATCATTGAGCAGAACAGGCATGTAAGTGGGGCTTGTAACGATGATTGCGATCGCCAGCACGAAGGGAATGGCCACCAATATCCAGGCCGACATCCGCCCTTCCGCCGACAAGGTTTTGATCTTGCGCTGAAAACGGAAGCGTCCACGAATCAGTCGACTCAGACGCTCCAACACTTCAGTCAGGTTGCCGCCCGTCTCCCTATGGATGAGGATCGAGGTGACCAGCATCATCACCGTCATGCTTGGCATACGCTCGAGCAGGCCGAGCATGGCGCGACGCACATCGTTGCCATAGTTGATATCGGCGAAGGTCAGGCCGAACTCATGAGCCACCGCCCCCTTATGCTCCTCGGCGACCAGGCGCAGGGTTTCGTTGAACGGGTGTCCGGCACGCAGGGCCCGGCACATGGCATCCAGCGCATCTGGCAGGCCTTCCTCAAAATCAGCAAAGCGTTTGCCACGGTCACGAGAAATTTTCAGCAGGGGTAACCAGAACCCCCCGAAGCCCGCCAGCAACGCCATCCACCAGAGCGCCGAAATCATCCAGATCGAGATAGCCGCACAAACGCCCAGGAACAGCCCGAGGAACAGCACCCGATAAGCCCGGTATTCGTGGCCGCCCTGCTCGATCATCTGTGTCAGGTTCGCCATAAAGGGCAATTGCTCGAGCATGGCCTCCAGGGGCGACAAGCGCGTCAGGTATTTCTGCCGCAATACCGTTTGCATGTTGGGCAGATTGTTAGCCTTCTCCAGTACATGCAAGCGACCGCGGATGCGCTTGCGCATCTTGCCGGCCTCGCCGAACACCGGCACCACGACCCCCTGGGACAGAAGGAACACGGCGATAAACACCATGCCGAGGAACATCAGAATGAATTCACCAGGAATATTGTTCATGACTGGCGTGCCTCCATCCATTCAGGCCTGAACATCGTCAGCGGTAACTCGATACCGCGCTTGGCCAACACATCGCGGAAGGCCGGGATCATGCCGCTGGGACGATAATCACCGAGCACCTCGCCGTTTTCGCTCATGCCTTGGCGCGCAAAGGAGAAGATTTCGGTCATGGTGATGATCTCGCCTTCCATGCCGTTGATCTCTTGCACGCTGACCAGGCGGCGCTTGCCGTCCTCCTGGCGTTCCAGCTGAATCACCACATCGATGGCCGACGCGATCTGCTGCCGCATGGCCTTGATCGGGAAAGTCGCCCCGGTCATCGACACCATGTTTTCGATTCGGCCCAACGCATCACGCGCGGTGTTGGCGTGAATGGTGGTCAACGAGCCGTCGTGGCCGGTGTTCATCGCGGTCAGCATGTCCAGCGCCTCGGCGCCGCGCACTTCGCCGATCACAATACGGTCCGGGCGCATCCGCAAACTGTTGCGCACCAACTCCCGCTGACTCACCTCGCCTCGCCCCTCGATATTCGAAGGCCGGGTTTCCAGGCGCACCACGTGGGGTTGCTGCAGTTGCAGTTCAGCCGAATCTTCGATAGTGACGATCCGCTCGTTTTGCGGAATGAAACTGGACAGCACATTGAGCATGGTGGTCTTGCCGCTACCGGTACCGCCGGAAATCAAAACGTTCAAGCGTCCACGGACAATCGCCTTGAGTAGCAGGGCAATGGCCGGGGTCAATGTCCCCACCGAGATCAGGCTGTCGGTATTGAGCAGGTCCACCGCAAAGCGGCGAATCGACATGCTCGGACCGTCGATAGCCAGCGGCGGAATAATCGCGTTAACCCGCGAACCGTCCTTGAGTCGGGCATCCACCAATGGCGAGGATTCGTCGATACGCCGACCGAGGCTGGAAACGATGCGGTCGATGATGTTCAGCAAATGCTGATCATCGCGAAAGCGCACATCGGTCCGTTGCAGTTTGCCGAAGCGCTCGACATAGACCGAGGCATGGCCGTTGACCAGAATGTCGGACACGCTGTGATCGGCCAGCAACGGTTCCAGGGGACCCAAGCCAAGCACTTCGTCAGTGATTTGCTTGATGATCAACTGGCGGCTGACAGAACTCACCGGCGCCGAATGCTCATCGAGCAAGCGCTGGCAAATATCGCGAATCTGCCGCGTGGCTTCGGCCTGTTCAAGGGAGTCCAGCAAGGACAGGTCCATGACCTTGAGCAACTGCTGGTAGATCTTTTCCCGCCACTCGGCTTCCACCGGGGTGACCTGGCTTCTGGTTTCGTAAAGAACATCCGGGACGATGTGCTCCCACGCCATCATTTCATCTGCCGGATCCGACAGATCACCGTTCGACTGTGTCGCCGATGAGGCGGATTTACCGGATTGTTTGCGCAAGCGGTTACGAAAGTCGCTGATCATGGGTCATCCCCCGAAAAAACGGTTGAAGGCGCGTTTGAGTAAGCCTTTGTTCCCGGCTACTTGTTGACCGACCAGGTCCTCGGTCATGTCGCGCAGAGCGGTAGTAATCGCCGCCCTCGGCGCATGCAGCCCCAACGGCACGCCAGTGTTCTGACTCTGGCTGACCAGGTTGAAGTCGTTGGGTAATTTCGACAGATTGGTGCAGCGCAGCGCCTCGCCGATGTCTTTGAGGCTGATGGGGGCTGCCTTGTCATAGCGGTTGACCACTATCTGCATTTGGTCCCCGCGCACACTCAGGTCATCGCGAAGAATCCGCACCAGAGAGCTGGCATCGCGCAGATGACTGACACTCTGCTGCACCACTACGTACACCCGATCCACCTGTTCCAGCACCGAGCCGGTGAGGTGGTCGATTTGCCGCGGCAGGTCGATCACCACCCAGTCGTAGCTGGCGCGGGCCAGTTTCAACAGGGCATCAAGCTGTTCGGGCTGGGCATCCTGTGGCAGACACAGCTCACCGGCCCGGCCACCCAGCACATGCAAGGTCGGACTGAAGTGACTGCAAAAACCGCGTAACGCGACACTGTCCATGCCCTCGATCTGCGCCAACACCTCCAGATGGCTGTGCGACTGCGCCACATCCAGATAATGCGTGACACTGCCAAATTGCAGGTCCATGTCCAGCAACAGGGTGCTGCCGCCCTTGACACTGAGTTGCTGAGCCAAGTTGCAAGCCACCAGGGTTCCACCGGAGCCGCCCTTGGCGCTCATCACGGCGATCAATTTCCCTTCTGCCCCGCTGCCGGTCCGAACCTCTGTGACCAGACGATTCAAGGCGGCGACCAATTCTGTCTCGGCGATGGGCTCGGGCAGCACGTCCCGGGCGCCGGCCTGCATGGCCAGGCGCATGCCTTCCTGTTCGCTCAGCAGACCGCACACCAACATCGGTGGACGTTCATGGGCTGGACGCTGCAACAACGCCGACAATTCTTCACGCCACAGATGGCTGACGCGCAACAGCAGCAGATCGGGCATCCGGTCCAGGCCATAGAGCGGGTCGACATGACCGTTGCTCACCAAGCGAGTGCTCACCTCCAGGCTCGGCATGCGCTGGCAGACGCTCTGCAGATCGCGCAAAGAGGTGGCGTCACGGCTGCTGATCAGCAACCGGAGCCCGGCTTTGCCGGTCGAGGTGGCGACTGGGGTTTCCTTGGTATTCAGCATGGTGTGATCTCCCCGGAATCGGAATGACGCCCAAGGCTTTCGCGTGGCAACGTTGCCCTGAATGTGGGCAAGGTAATGGGCACGCCGAACCCGGGAATGAACAGATTGAAAACGAAGTTTTGCAGGCTCAACTGGACGTAGCGGATGGCACGGAATCCAGTGACCCCACTCGTGTCGCCAGGGTTGGCCACCAGAGCGCCGTTTGCATCCAGATAAGTCAGTACCAGGTTGCTGGTGCTCAGATCGGTGATCAGCTGGCTCGTACCGGCATCCCCCGCGGCATTGAAAATCGCCCGCTGCAGGATCACCGGATCGCTGATATTGCACACTGCCGCCAGGCGTGCACCGCGACGGGCTGCTTCATCCAATGCATTGACCGTGAAATACAGGCGGCCCATTTCCAATACGGCGAACAACAGCGTGAATACCAGCATGCCAATGATGGCGAACTCCACGACATAGGTGCCGCGCATGCATTTGCGATTCATCACAATGCCCTCATGACAGTGGTGGCGACCAGCGGAATGCTCAGCGCAATCGGATTACCGAAGAAACCCGGAATCGATCCGGTGCAATTACCACTGCCAATCACCGGGCAGAACGTGTAGGTGATGGTGACCCGCACATGGTCGAAGCCCACGGCGGCGACCTCCACCATACCGGTCGTCAACCCTGACACCACAGGGCTGCCGGTATTACTGGGCACACCATAGACCGCGACATTTTTCGTCTGGTCCTGCAGGGCATTACTCAGAGAGACCTCACCGAGCGTCGAATTCCAGGCCTGGCTGGCAACAAAACGGTCCGCATCACGACTGGCCTGCAGCAGGACGTTGTACTGATAGAGCATGCGGCCAAATTCGCCGAAAGCCAGCAACAGCAGGAGCAACAATGGCAGCACGAGGGTGAATTCCACCAGGGCCAGGCCTTGCTGGCGCTGCGGCTCTTTAAACGTGTTAAGTCTCATGACGTTCCCTCCTACGAGTCGGTGCTCGGAGTGCCGCTGCCGTTGAGATAGGTTTTGTAGAGCTGAATGATATTCGGGCCGGAATCGTTCACCGGTGTAGGACTGGGCACGTTGTCACCTTCGCACTCCTTCACAAACTGTCCGAAGATCTGCGCCTCCGTGCCGCCGTTACTCATTGGCTGAACCACGTAATAGCAGCCGAACCCCAAGACCGGGACCGTGGTTGAACCGCCCTGTTTACCGGTGCAGTCACCCACAACGATTTTCATCATCCGGCGCTCGAACACCCCGTTGCTTTCACAGCCACTGCTAGAACCTGCCACACAGGCAGCAACGCTCGCACGCCAGTCGTTGTAGTCAAATATCGCGTTGCCGCCCGCGGTAAGATCGCCACCACTCGATGTGACGGGTTGCCCTTGGTACTTCGATTGTGGCGGGGTGACTGAGTCGTCATAAGTGATCGCGGGGTTGCTGGATGTCGTCACCAGGTCCGGCGGATAGGCCGAGGAATTGACCTGCCCCTGATAGATGCCGAAGCGCGTATTCAAGCCTTGAGACGCAGGGCCCACCGTGTTGCCGGGTTTGGTCTGGACATTTTCCCCCACGTTGCGGCAGACCGAGCCGCCTCCGGCCATATCATCCCTGACCGAACTGCCGCCCGAACCAAAATCGAGCAACTGAAAGTTGCCTGGCCCAATGGCGGACGAATTGCCGGCAGCCGACTTCAGTACTTGCAAATCACCAAATTGGAAGCCCCAGAACATGCCAGCGTCCGGGTCGTATTGACTCGGCTCGCCACAGACCATCAAAGGTGCGAGATCACACGGGCTGGTAGGGCTGGGGCCTGCCGTGGCAATCGCCGCCACCGCTTTGTTCCCCACGGCGCCGAATGACTGGGCGAAGTTCCAGAAAAACCCCGTCAGGTTATAGTTCGGTACCGATACCCGAACGTATTTGGCATTCGAAGGCCCGGGATAGGAGAACGGGCCATAGACGAGGCTGGACAATTCCACCACCGCGAAGCCGTTGCCGCCGACAACCGCTGCCAATTCATTGTTGCCCGGAGCATTGGCATTTTGCATCAGCGTATTGAGCGCGGCAGCTTGCGTCGCGCTGGCAGCGTTGACTTCTCCCGCCACCTGACTCAGGGTTTTGGCACCACTCAGGGCGGCGGCGTCTACCGCATTCTGCAGGCGCGTTTTGTTCAGCAACATGTGTCCGCCGTCCAGAGCCAACGCCGCCATCATGGCCATCACCGCCAACGCAATCACCATCAGTACGCTCACCGATCCTTCCTGGCGCCTTGGCGTCGCAGTGAACGGCTGCTGAATTCGAAGATTCATCATCAAGCCCTCATTTACCGAAACTGATCCGGATCGGCTCCGCCAATACCTGGGTGTCCAGGCGCCTGTTGCGTTCTGTCAGCGAATGTTGACTACTTTGGTTTCGATCCCGCGGATAATGGTGATAGCTCCGCCACGCTCGCCACTGCTGCGCTGCACCACACGTTTTGGCGCCGGGGCTGCGGCCATCGCCATGACCGGTGCCGCAGGCGCAACGGTCGCGATTTTCTTCTGGTCGTTCAGCGGATTGCGCAAGGTCAGTTGCAATTTTCCTTCCGTTTGTGCGGTAACCAGGGTTTCAGCCTCTGCAGTCGTCATTTCCAGCGTCACTGCACGCACCACTACCGGCTGGGTCTTGTCGGTACCTGCGGTCTGGTCCACCGCCAACACCCGCAAATTCTCGAGGATGGTCCTGGACACAGCGTTATTACCGGCGCCATCAGTTTTTTTAGTCGCCAGCACATCGACCCGGTTACCGGGTAGCAGGAACCCACCCACGCCGACCACATCGTCTACCCGTACCGAGATGGCACGTTTGTCTGTCGCAATCAGCGAGGCCAGGGTACTGCCGCCCAAGTGCTCGCTCAGGCGTGCGCCGCGCATGATGTCGCCCTTCAGGATGTCGAACGTTGCGATCTTGCCTACTGCTTTGTCGGTGGAGTCGAAGGCATCGTCCGGGATCGTGTCCATGGGCATGCGCATGGTCGTGACCTGCTGAGCCTCGACCATCTGCCCGAAGGGAATTTCTACCGTGGCGACCACCACACTTCGAAGGTGATCATCGGGGGTGGCATTGAGCCGTGCGCTCAGCCAGGAGTCGGCCATCCATGCGGCCCCAAGGCCCATGACCAGGGAAATGCCTATCAGGGAAACAGTACGAGAGCTCATGTCAGTATCTCCGCTTCAAAGAAAGTCGAGCTGGACGAAATAGTTGTGCCAGGCCCATTCCAGCTCCTGCGGCGACAGAGCTCCGGAACCGCCCAGGTAACGCTGACGGTCGAGGGCCATGTTCAGGAGATCGCGAGGGTGGCAAGGCACCAGGGGCATGCCTTCACTTGCATAAAGCCTTTGCAATACATAACGCAGCAGCAGCGGGTCAAAAGGAATGCCCAGGCGCTCGCTTTCCTGACGCCAGATCTTTTCGTACTCCTCAGGCTTCAGGTAACCGAACTGCAGCTTGTAGCCAATCCGGCGCAGAAAGGCCTCATCAGCCAGCTCCAGGGGATTGAGGTTGGTGGAAAACACCAGAATCAAATCGAACGGCAGCTCGCAATGCCGACCGCCGCCCAGGTTGAGGAAGTCGCGCTTCTCTTCCATGGGTACGATCCAGCGATTCAACAGCTCGGCCGGAGCCATGCGCTGGCGCCCCATGTCATCGATGATGAACAGGCCGTTACTGGCCTTGAGCTGCAAGGCGGCCTGGTATTGACGGGTGTAAGGGTCATAGCGAACGTCCAGCTGTTCCATGCTCAGCTCGCCGCCCGTAATGACGATCGGACGTTTGCAGCACAACAGTCGACGGTCGATCCCTTCGTTGAGCATCAAGTTGTTCGATTGACTGTTGTCATCGAGACGCTGATGCACCTGCGGGTCATAGATCTCGATCACCGACTCGTTGATGACGATGGCATGAGGCACCCAGATCGCTTCGGCGAAAAGACGAATCAGCCGACTGCTGACATACGTCTTGCCGGTACCCGCGGGGCCATAAATCATGATCGCGCGCCCGGAGTTCAGCGCCACACCCAACTGATCGAGCATCCCCTCCGTGAGCACTACGCCCGTGAGGGCCCTGTGCATATCGTCGGCGTTGATGCGACCGTGGTGAATGGTCTGGATTTTGATCAGGGAACGGTAAGTACTCACCGGGAAAGGTGCCGCGCCGATATAGCCACTGCGCGACAGTGCATCGCGGGCGGCACTGCGGCCGCGTTCGGTCAGGCCATAACGCAGCATCTGCCCACTGGATTGCCCCATCTGGCCCAGCACTTCGACACGGCCATCCTTACGCAGAAACGCCAGAACTTCTTCTAGTACGGCGCCGGTCAGTGCCAGGCGCTCCACCAGCCGCGACATGTCCAGCACACCGGCGTCATGCAAATGCTTGCACACCAACTCACCGAGGAAACTGTCGGTCAGACCGGTTTCGCGGATGGTGCATGGCTGAGGCGCCAGTCGTTGCACCGCGTCCCTATCGCTGGGGTAGGCATCACTATCGACGATGACGTGCATGACTAAGCTCCCAATCCACCGGCAACGAGTTGCCAGTAGACGCTGTTTAAAGTGCCGATCAGGATGGCGATCGAATAAGGAAAAGGTTTGCCGGCTACTTCATCCGAAGCAGGCGCCAGATAGGACTGCGCCCTCAGAATCAGCCGATAGCGGCCTAGGGTTTGAAGTAATTGACCGCGGAACAGCACGATCAGGAAACCGCAGACACCGCCGGCAATCAGGCTGAATAAGGCAGCCCACAACGCGAAATGAACTGGTAAAAAACTGCCGACCATGGCCATTAACTTGACGTCGCCGGCGGCCATGCCACCAAAGGCGTACATCGGCAGGAACAATGCAAAACAGATCAGCATACCCAACAGGCCGTCACCCAATCCGTTGACACCACCTGAATAAGTCTGACCGGCCAATCCCAGGGCAAGGCCCAACAAAACCAGCATGTTGGGAATACGGTGGCGAAGCAGATCGCTCACCACCGCGACGGCCAGCAGTCCTAGCAGTACAACTGTTGATATCAGCAATTCCATGGACATGGCGCGTCTCCCGATTGCGAATTATCGTTAGCAAGCGACCCCGCCGTTGACCGCGGCGCACAGCGCATCGATTTTGGTTTCCACCTGACCTCCAAGCGCCACGAACGCTGCGGCGACAGTCACCGTAATCAGCCCACCTGCCACTGCGTATTCCACAATGGTCAGGCCATCTTCGTCTTTGACGAACTTCAGTACCGAAGCCTTGATTGTTTGCATGATCATTTTGCCCACCTCACTCGAAAGTTGTTTTTTCAGAGGCAGTGCGTTCTGCTCTGCCTGGATGCAACACTAGTCAGGGGCAAGGCATAGGCGTTAGGAAGATTTTGCACATCACTAGGACTTTTTTGCGGGGGCACCAACTACCAGGTAGTTGGCTTTTGGAAGGAACGGCAGGGCAAAAAAGGAAATGACTTGCGAATGCGATTACCGTCGATTCACAAGCGACGAGCGGTTGCCGCTCGTGACATCGATCCACGCTACCAAACAACTGGGATGGCGCTGATTCTGCAACTAAACATAGAGCTCATAGAACTAAAGCATCAGTTCTTTATAAGCATTTAATCTGCAAAGTCAGTTCACGTTGACAATACTACTCACCGAGAACGGCATGAAGAACCGCAGAGTAGAGACATGACGTCCAATTTGACCAGAAGGCCATCGCTACTGTGGTTCGATCTGACCCACGACCATTCCACCAAGGAACTCATCGCGCAGTTCGAGAGCGCCTGCGACTGCAAATTGGCGAAAAACTCCGTGTTGCCCCACGGGGAACAGGCGGACATGATCTGCATCCATTTCGATCGCCCCGACACGCCGGGCTTGAGGCTGTTGCTGGAGATCAAACGCACCACCCCCACCATCCCGATCACCATGTTCACTGTGCAGCACTCGGAAGAACTGGCGGTATGGGCCATGCGTTCCAGCGTCTGGGAATACATGGTGCTCCCGCTCTCAGGCACTGAGAGAAAGCGCTATCTGACAGCAGTGGTGCAGCTGTGCGAGTTGCGCCGAAATGCCAACGGCCAGGGCCAGACCTCGCTGATCGATCACTCCCCGACCTTGCCGGATAGCATCCGATTGACCTCGGGACACCAAAAACACCAGGCGTTGAGCCACGTCATGCTGTACATCGACCAGCACTTTCGCGACAGCATCGATCAGAGAGAGTTGGCGAAGCGTTGCGGCATGACGACCTTTCGCTTCAGCCGCCTGTTCAAGGAAGCCAATGGCGTTGGTTTTACCGATTACATCCTGAACAAGCGCATGAGCTTCGCCAAACAACTGCTCGACAATAGCCAGATGCCGATTACCAGCATCGGCTATGAAGCCGGCTTCAAGGACCCGTCCTACTTCGCTCGCGCCTTCAAGCAGTTCGTCAACTGCACGCCCAGTGAATACCGTTTGACCTGCCAACTCAGAGCAGTGGCAGCGCAACCGGCGCTGGAAGATACAACCGCTGAAGTGCTCGAAAGCCTGGTGCAGAGCCTCGGAAGTTGAGCCGGCTTTTTTCACGCGCATAAAAAAACGCCGCTCAATGAGCGGCGTTTTTTTGAATTTGGAGCGGGAAACGAGACTCGAACTCGCGACCCCGACCTTGGCAAGGTCGTGCTCTACCAACTGAGCTATTCCCGCAAATGGCGTCCCCTAGGGGACTCGAACCCCTGTTACCGCCGTGAAAGGGCGGTGTCCTAGGCCACTAGACGAAGGGGACACGCTGCCCGGAACACATGGTGTGTGTTTCGGTGCCCAGATCCGCATCCGAAGATCAGGTTCTGGTTTCACTCAGCCCTGCCCGAAAGCAAAGCCGTTTAAAACTGGAGCGGGAAACGAGACTCGAACTCGCGACCCCGACCTTGGCAAGGTCGTGCTCTACCAACTGAGCTATTCCCGCATTGGCGTCCCCTAGGGGACTCGAACCCCTGTTACCGCCGTGAAAGGGCGGTGTCCTAGGCCACTAGACGAAGGGGACACACGTACAACATTCACTCCCTACCGCGTTTCGCTGTGTGCTTTACGCTGTAAGTGGCGCGCATTCTATGGATGGATTGAGGGGTCGTCAACCCCCAGATATAAATTTATTTAAATCAATGACTTCGCCCTGCTTTCAGCAGCGATTGAGGCTTTTCCGTCGACTGACCTTTGGCGCCTATATTCTGGCATCCAGCAAGGAGTTATAGTCCCGGCGCGGATGATGGCAATGTGCATCTCGCCTGCTATTTACTTATCTATCCGGCGTTACGGCCGATATAAACAGAGCCAGAGCCGATTCAACTCGTCGAGCGACCTAGGCGCCCAAATGCCAAGCTACTACACTCGACTCGCACGCGAACCCTAATAAAAGAGGTCTTACCGGTGACACCACTCATGATCACCCTGCTAGTCGTAGCCGGGATCGCACTATTGATCGCCATTGGCTACATGAACCATGTGGTGGAGAACAATAAGCTGGAAAAGGCCCGCACCAAGGTTGAACTCAATGACCGCCTGCGTCGCTGCGGTGAAATCACCGAGACCTTCCCCGGCCAGTTGATGACACCGACCCTCAAGCTGCTGTTGACCCGTCTAGAATTGAACGTCTGCCAGCGCTTGCTGAACCTGGAAAAAACCAACACGACTTTGAAGGCACGGATTGCCGAGCTGAGTACCCTCGTCGCCCAGGGCGAATCGATCCCGGTCAACAACCCGCCGGCACCGATCCAGACCGAAGCCAAAGCCAAAGACGTGCGCTTTTTGCTCGAAGCCCTGCATGGCCAGATCACCCGCGCGGCACAGGATGGTTTCCTGCCGCCCAACGAAGCCAAGCGCTGGATCCGCGAGGTACGCCACATCCTGGTCCTGCTGCACATCGAATTCTTCAACAACCTGGGCCAGCATTCGCTGCAGCAAAACCAGCCCGGCCAGGCTCGTCTGGCCTTCGAACGCGGCGTGCAATACCTGCGCAAACAACAGGAACCGCAGATTTACGCAGAACAGCTGGAATACCTGGAGAAACTCCTGGTCCGCGCCAACGCCCAGGTCATGGACACCATCGCCCCGGTTGAAGGCGAAGTGAACCAATTGACTGAAGGTCTCAAAGACGTCGAGGCTGATGCCGACTGGAAGAAAAAAGCGATCTACGACTGAAAAGCCACTGGTTCAGGTTAATGCCGGTAAGTTAAGACGCAGAACCTGTGGGAGCGTGGCTTGCCCGCGAAGAACGATGACGCGTAGCACCTGAAATACCGCGGTGCATTCTTCGCGGGCAAGCCACGCTCCCACAGGATTTTCGTCGCTCAAACGTTGGAATTGATGGAAGGCAGCGCTTACAACCTGAAATGCCCCACCATCCCCTTCAACTCAACCCCCAGCTGCGCCAACTCAATACTCGATGCGGCATTACCCTGCATCGCCAGCGACGACTGATCCGCACTGGCGCGGATACTGGTGACACTGCGATTGATCTCCTCGGCCACTGAACTCTGCTCTTCCGCAGCCGCTGCGATCTGCTGGTTCATCTGCTGAATCAACGACACCGCTGCCGCAATGCTTCCCAACGCGCTCTCGGTCTGCAATGCATCGCTCACCGCCAGTTTCACCAACTCGCCGCTATTCTGAATCTGCTGCACCGACGACTGCGCCGCCGAGCGCAAGGCACTGACCAGCTGTTCGATTTCCTCGGTCGATTGCTGGGTTCGCTTGGCCAGCGCGCGAACTTCATCGGCCACCACCGCAAAACCCCTGCCCTGCTCGCCAGCCCGAGCTGCCTCGATGGCCGCATTGAGCGCCAACAGGTTGGTTTGTTCGGCAACACTTTTGATCACGCTGAGCACCGTGCCAATGTTCTGGATTTGCGCACTGAGGCTTTCGATGCTGGAGCTGGCCGAGGTAGCCGAGTCCGCCAATTGTTCGATCCGCGCCATGCTCTGTCGCACCACCTGCTGACCGCTCTCAACCTTGCCATCGGCTGTCTGCGCCGCCTGGGCAGCCTCTTCCGCATTACGTGCAACGTCGTGCACCGTGGCAGTCATCTGATTCATCGCGGTGGCGACCTGCTCGGTTTCTTCCTTCTGGCTGCTGACTTCCAGATTGGTCTGTTCGGTTACCGCCGACAGCGATTGGGCAGAGCTCGCCAGCTGTTCGATACCGGCCTGCAAACCACTGACGATATTGCTCAGCCCTGCGCCCATTTGCTGCATGGCTTGCATCAACTGGCCGATCTCGTCACGGCGGGTCACTTCAATTGTTGCACTCAAATCGCCCGATGCGATTTGCTGAGCGACACGGATCACACTGCGCAGCGGCGCGACGATCAACCGGGTAATCACCCATGCAGCGATCAGCCCCACCAGCAAGGCCAGAGCCGAGGAACCAATGATCAACAGCGAATTCTTTTTCAGCTCTGCCTGCATCGACAGGTCTTCGGCAACGTAGGCCTGATCCACCCGTTCCACCACTTGAGCGGCGCGCTGGTGGAGTTGCCCGTAGACGGTTTTTTCTTCTGCCAACAGCCCAGTGTACTCGGCGAGTTTTTCACTGAAACCGGCGATGTGACCGGACACTTCATTGAGGACCGTCTGGTAACCCTCGTCCTTGATCGTGGTTTTCAGTTGCTCGGCCTGGGTCAGCGCCTGATCGGCTTGCTCGATCTTGCCCTGCGCGCCGCTGTCATCGCCCTTGCGGCTCTGGTCCAGGCGTACCCGTGCTTCGTTCATGGCCTGCAACATCAGCCGTGCAACCTGGCTGACCTGATTGGCTTGTTCGATGAATTGCGCGCCGTCCTTGCCCTCGGATTCCTTCAAGGTATAGGCACCATCATCGGCGAGCCCGGCCTGCAGCACGTCCAGGTTATTGGCCACGCTGGACACCGACCAACTGGCCATTTCCAGTGCCAGGTCCTTGGCCTGACTCAGCGAGACAAACTCGTCGAACGCCTTGCGATAGGCCCCCAGAGATTGTTCGACGTCATTCATGATTGGCACATTGGCCGCCGATTGCGCCTTAAGTCCGCTCGCCAGAGCGATCAGAGCGTCCACCCCGGCGTGCAAGGCGTCCACGGTTTTCGGATTACCGTGCAAGGCGTATTCCTGCTCGAGCAGGCGAACCTTGAGCAAACCGCTGTTGAGCGACGACATCTGCTTGAGCCCGTCGAAGCGCTGACTGATGGTTTGCAGGGACCATACGCCGATGGCCGCTACCAACGCGGTCAACAGCAGCACCAATACAAACCCGACACCCAGTTTTTTCGCCATACCGAGGTTGGCAAAACGTCCTTGCACGGCCGAAATCATTGCGCGTAGTCCCCTGCCATTGTCTGTTGATGCAGATTCGCAACGGGCTTGTGCCAACACAAGTCTCTGGCGGCGGAATAATGGCAAAAAGCTACGCCCGCGTCGCTTTCAGAACGCTTGAGGTCGATCCAGAGCGGTGGCCTGAAAAAATGCCCGGGCGCGAGGATCACAGGCATAAGCTATGTTGATCCGCTGCCAGTCATGAACCTGGCCGGTCGGACTGAACGCCGTCGGGCAAGACAGCAGGACACCAAAGCGCCGAGCCTGAGTGCGCACCTGAGCATCGTCAGCGTTGCGCGATCGCGCCCAGATGAACAGGCCGCCAACCGGTTTGCCGAAAACCTCCCACTCCGCCTCTTCGAGCAGCTGCAAGGCCGCTTCTCTGCCAATGCTTAAACGCTGGCGCTGACGCTGCACCAATTTGCGGTAGGCACCGCTGGCCAACAGACTCGCCAGCACCGACTCGCTGAACCGTGAAGCGCCCATGCTGCTGATCATCTTGACTTTCGCCAGTCGCGAAATCACATCGGCATTGGCCACTACAAAACCGATCCGCAACGAACTGCTGAGGGTTTTTGAGTAGCTGCCGACGTAGATTACGTTGTCATCGATGCCGAGGGCCGCAAGGCGCGTGCCGGGACCGCTGTGGAAATCCGCATAGACGTCGTCTTCAATCACCGGTACGCCATGGTTTTTAGCCAGTTGCAGGACCCGCTGAGCCACCGCCGGGGTCAAACTGCTGCCGGTGGGGTTGTGATAGAAGCTGTTGATGAACACGCCACGGGGTTTGTCCTTAAGCAGCACTGCTTCGAGTGCGTCGGTATCTGGCCCGCGTGGGGTTCGTGGCACCTCGATCATGCTGACCCCGTGCAGCCTGAGCAGATCGAACAGCATCGAATAACCAGGACTCTCCACCACCACGCAATCGCCCGGTTTGAACAGCGTGCGCACAATCAGATCGAGCCCATGGCTGGCCCCAGCCGTGGTCATTATTCGGCTTTCATCCACCTCGATACTCAGTTGTTTCAACCGTTTGAGAATCTGCTGGCGCAAGGCAGGCAGGCCCAGCGGCGTGCTGTAGTTGAACAACCCGGCCATGTCGGTACGACTGATCTGGCGTATGGCGTAGCTCAGGTCATCAGTCTCGCGCCAGCTTTCGGGTAGCCCGCCGCAACCCAGTTTCAGTTCCCCGACATGGCCGCTTTGCTTCTCCTCAAGCCCTTCGAACCAGGGAAAATCCCGTTGCCCCTGAGCGGCCAGCGCCGCTGTCGCGACAAAGAAACCCGCCCCGCTACGCGCCTCCAGTACTCCTTGAGCCACCAGCCGTTCACAGGCCTCGACGACACTGGATTGACTGAGCAGATTGATCCGCGCGATTTGTCGCACGGAAGGTAAACGCGCTCCCGGCGTCACCTCGCCGCGACGGAGCCAGTCGGCCAATGCGTCGACGATTTGCTGCACGACAGGCACCAATGCCTCCCGATCGATTCTCAACTCCATGAGTAAGCAAACTCCTGTCCGTTTTGCGGGGAACAGTTAATCACAGGAGCGCTCCGGGGGATGTGCGACAACGCCGTCAAAACCCTCGGTTCTAACCATTTGAAACACAATGACCGGCGTCTTCACGGAACCGACGCCAATGTGTGTAGTGCAGAGAACCTGTGGCGAGGGAGCTTGCTTCCGCTTGAGGGCGTAGCACTTACAAGATTTTGGGGCCGCTACGCAGCCCAGCGCGAGCAAGCTCGCTCGCCACAAAGATTGTGTTTGCCTGAATCCCTGTGGCGCGACCTAAAGCATTAAAACGCCGTGACCCCACCATCCACCGCCAATGAATGACCAGTGGTGAATGCCGCGCCATCGCTGCACAGGTACAGCACCGCGCTGGCAATTTCTTCGACCTTGCCGATACGCCCTACGGGGTGCATGGCATTGGCGAACTCGCCCTTTTTCGGGTCCGCTTCATAGGCGCGGCGAAACATATCGGTGTCGATCACCGCCGGGCACACTGCATTCACGCGAATCTTTTTCTTGGCATATTCGATGGCCGCCGATTTGGTCAGGCCGATCACGGCGTGTTTGGAGGCGGCATAGATGCTCATCTTCGGCGCAGCGCCCAGGCCGGCGACCGAAGCGGTGTTGACGATTGCGCCGCCGCCCTGGGCCAGCAACAACGGCAACTGATACTTCATGCACAGCCAGACGCCTTTGACGTTGACGCCCATGATCGCGTCGAACTCATCGATCGTGCCTTCTGCCAGTTTGCCTTTCTCGATTTCGATACCGGCGTTGTTGAAGGCATAGTCGAGACGGCCGTAGGTATTCACCACCTCGTCCATCAGATTTTTTACCTCGCTTTCCACAGTGACGTTGCAGCGCACGAAGGTCGCTTCACCGCCGGCGGTGCGAATCAGCGCCACAGTGCCTTCACCACCGGCCGCGTCCAGATCGGCGACCACCACTTTCAAACCTTCGGCGGCGAACGCCAAAGCGGTCGCGCGGCCAATACCGTTGGCCGCGCCTGTCACAACGGCAACCTGGCCAGAAAACGTCATGCTCATTGTTATGTCCTCAGAAGGAAGAATGCCGGGGATCGGGTGTGGCCAGTCTAGTCACAGGGGCGTATGGCGCGGCAGCACTATCAGAAGGCCGGTTGGGCCCCCATGCGTTGCAGTGATAAAACCGGCGCCATGACTATCACCGCACTGGATCGACGTGCATTCGCAGCGTCAGCCAACCTTGCGACATCGCCCATGAAGGTCTATCAACAAGACTTCATTCATCTTGAGTGCCTGTCATGACTACCCAGACCAATCGCCAGTTCCTGCTCGCCAAACGTCCCGTGGGCGCGGCCACCCGTGAGACGTTCACCTATCAAGAAGTACCGGTCGGCGAACCGGCGGCGGGTCAGATTCTGGTCAAGAACGAATACCTGTCCCTAGACCCGGCCATGCGTGGCTGGATGAACGAGGGCAAGTCCTACATCCCTCCGGTCGGCATTGGCGAAGTCATGCGTGCATTAGGCGTGGGCAAGGTCATCGCCTCGAACAATCCGGGTTTCGCCGTGGGGGACTACGTCAACGGCGCCCTCGGTGTGCAGGATTATTTCCTCGGCGAGCCGCGAGGTTTCTACAAGGTAGATCCGAAACTGGCGCCGCTGCCGCGCTATTTATCCGCGCTGGGCATGACCGGGATGACCGCCTACTTCGCCCTGCTCGATGTCGGCGCGCCGAAAGCCGGTGACACCGTGGTGCTGTCGGGCGCGGCTGGCGCGGTGGGCAGCATTGCCGGGCAGATTGCCAAGATCAAAGGCTGCCGGGTAGTCGGCATTGCCGGCGGCGCGGACAAGTGCAAGTTCCTGATCGATGAACTGGGTTTCGATGGCGCCATCGACTACAAAAACGAAGACGTACAGGCCGGCCTCAAGCGCGAATGCCCGAAAGGCGTCGACGTTTATTTCGATAACGTTGGCGGCGATATTCTCGATGCCGTGCTGAGTCGACTGAACATGAAGGCACGGGTGGTGATCTGCGGTGCCATCAGCCAGTACAACAACAAGGAAGCGGTCAAAGGCCCGGCCAACTACCTGTCGCTGCTGGTCAACCGCGCCCGGATGGAAGGTTTCGTGGTGATGGATTACGCCGCACAGTTCGCCGCTGCCGGGCAGGAAATGGCCGGCTGGATGGCCAAGGGGCAGCTCAAGAGCAAGGAAGATATCGTCGAAGGACTGGAAACGTTCCCGGAGACGCTGATGAAATTGTTCAGCGGCGAGAATTTCGGGAAGTTGGTGTTGAAGGTTTAACCCATACCTGCAAACAACACTACCCATGTGGGAGCGGGCTTGCTCGCGAAAGCGGTATGTCAGTCAACATCGATGTCGACTGACACTCCCTCTTCGCGAGCAAGCCCGCTCCCACATTGGATCTTCGGTGTTTGATCAGGCCAGTTCGGCGACCACGGCCGCCAACGCCTTCGCCGGATCCGCCGCCTGGCTGATCGGACGGCCGATCACCAGGTAGTCGGAACCAGCCTCCAGCGCCTGACGCGGGGTCAGGATGCGGCGTTGATCGTCCTGGGCGCTGCCCGCCGGACGAATCCCCGGGGTCACCAGTTGCAGCGACGGGTGCGCGGTTTTCAGTGCCCGGGCCTCCAGGGCCGAGCAGACCAGACCGTCCAACCCGGCCTTTTCCGCCAGCGCGGCCAGACGCAGCACCTGCTCCTGTGGCTCGATGTCCAGACCGATGCCCGCCAGATCCTCACGCTCCATGCTGGTCAGCACGGTCACGCCGATCAACAGCGGTTTCGGGCCGCTGCGCTGATCGAGCACTTCACGGCAGGCAGCCATCATGCGCAGACCACCGGAGCAGTGCACGTTGACCATCCACACGCCCATTTCCGCGGCGGCCTTGACGGCCATGGCGGTGGTGTTCGGGATGTCGTGGAACTTGAGGTCCAGGAACACTTCGAAGCCTTTGTCGCGCAAAGTGCCGACGATTTCCGAGGCGCAACTGGTGAACAGTTCTTTACCGACTTTGACCCGGCATAGCTTCGGGTCCAGCTGATCGGCCAGCTTCAGTGCGGCGTCACGAGTAGGGAAATCCAGGGCGACGATGATAGGCGTCTGGCAGGCGGACATGAGTGGGCTCTCAGGCAAGTCGAAATCGGCGCGCATTGTAGCGGAACCAGCGCCGCTGCGGGACCCGATGATCGGTAATTCGTCGTCGCGGCCAAGACAAGACTAGCTCCTGCGGCAATTGTGTCGAGTCCGGTACACACACGACACGTCCACAACACCCTTCAGCGCTACCCTCGGCAGCCGCAACAGGTCCTACAGCACTTCCCGCCTCACGGCCGGACGCCTATGCTGAAGCCACAACCTCGCAGCCTATCTTTGTGGTTGGCAGCCTATCTGGCAGATGAACGCACGCATGCACAACTCCCCAGCACCTCTGAACGACGATCAAAAAGCGCCGACCGACGATAAACGCTGGAGTATTCGCGCCCCGATCGTCGACGATGACGTCCCGATCCGCGAACTGATGATCGACTACCTGGCCCGGTTCAATATCCACGCCAGCGGCGTCACCGATGGCGCTGCCATGCGTCAGGCGCTGCAAGCCGGGCATTTCGACGTGGTGGTGCTCGACCTGATGCTGCCGGGCGAAGACGGTTTGTCGTTGTGCCGCTGGTTGCGCGCCGAATCGGACATCCCGATCCTGATGCTCACCGCCCGCTGCGAACCCACCGACCGGATCATCGGGCTGGAACTGGGCGCCGACGACTACATGGCCAAGCCATTCGAGCCACGGGAACTGGCCTCACGGATTCAGACCTCATCGCGGGCAAGCCCGCTCCCACAGGATCTGAGCCAGGCCAATATTTGTGTGTACCAATCGGTACAAACCCCACATACCCACGACAACTCACCCCTTGAGGCTGGATAAGCCGGTGCACTCACCGGCTTCCCATTCCAAGGAGTGAGCACAATGATCGGTAGTGTCAGCAGCAACTACACGAGCTATACAAGCACCAGCAGCACCTCCACCAACAGTGCCCGCAGCCAGCAGTTTCAGAAAGAAAGCCATAACAAAAAACCAAGGTCGGATATCTGAATCCGGGCCTGGCTTTTTTGCTTCAGCGGCACAGGGTTGGTAGATCAAAAGATCGCAGCCTTCGGCAGCTCCTACGCGCGATTGTGCTCAACCGCGATAGGGCGGTGAACACCGAATCTGTAGGAGCTGCCGAAGGCTGCGATCTGTTGACGTTCAAACCCCAAACAACAAAAAGCCCACCATTTCTTTCCAAAGAAATGGCGGGGTTTGTACTTTCAGATCACACGGTATCCACCTTCAACGAATGATCATTGAGCATGCCGTTGATGATCGTCGCCGTGTCCGCGCCGCCGGCAATCACCCCGCCCGCCCCGGGGATGACGCCGTAGTGGCTGGCCAGGTTCACGCCGGCGAGGTCGATGGTCTGGTTCGGCGTGGCGCCGGCCATGGCGCTGACGTCGATGCTGGTGATGACCGATGCGCCGCTGCCGCTGACGGTGAAGTGCAGGTAGTCATCCAGCGATGCCGCGGTGCCGTTTTCCCCTTGCAGCAGTTGCGACAGATCGAGTTTGTCGGTGCCTGGGGTGAAGTCGGTGATGACGTCGTGGCCGCTGTTGCCTTTGAGCCACTGGAAGGTGTCGGCGCCGCTGCCGCCGGTGAGGGTATTGTTGCCCAGGCCGCCGTTGAGGAAGTCGTCGCCATCCCTGCCGTTGAGCACATCGTCACCCAAACCGCCGTTGATAATGTTGCTGTTGTTATCCCCCATGAGGCTGTCGTTGAAGTTTGAGCCGGTGAGGTTTTCGATGCCGGTCAGGGTGTCGGTGCCGGCGCCAAGGGTGTTTTGCGCGGTGAGCAGGCTCAGGTCGACGGTGACCCCGGCAGTGGCGTGGGCGTAACTCGCGGTGTCGTTGCCGGCGCCGCCATCGAGCAGGTCATTGCCCGCGCCACTGAACAGCACGTCATTGCCGGCACCGCCGTGCATTTCGTTGTTGCCTCCACCTGCGGTGAGCACGTCATTGCCGTCACCGGCATTGATGACGTTGTTGCCAGCGCCCGCCACCAGTACGTCGTCACCTGAAGTGCCGGTCAGCGTATGGCCATCCTGATAGCTGATGGTCACATTGGCCGAGTCGCTGCCGCCGTGGTTGTCGTTGGCGGTGTAGGTGCCGTGGAAATCCGGGGTGCTGTCGTGGGCTCCGGCGTAGTTGACGGTCAGGGTCAACTGGTAGTTTTCCGCTCCCTTGCCACTATTGCCCGGACCACCGTCGTCGATGTTGGTGATGTGGATCTGGTACGTGCCGTCCGCTGTGGCAGTGATGGTCTGGCCGTCGGCGATGGCAATGAAAGCACTGCCGTTGACCGAGTACGCCAGGGTGATGTGGCCGGCCGCCAGGTTGTGGTCCAGGTTGAGGGTTTCACCCTGTTTGAGGGTGACGGTGATGCGGTCCTCATCATTGGTATTGTTGGCGCTGACCGACCCCAGCGCCCCGCTGACCACCAACATCGCGGTCATAGCGGCTGTGTTGGCGACGAATGCGCTGCGGGCGATGGTGACTGCCTGGACGTTGTTGCCGGTGAAACTGAAGTTCGGGTTGGTACCGGTAAAGTCCCCGCCCTTGGCCGCCCAGCCGGTGTTGAAGGTGGTCGGCGATGCCGTGAGCGCATCGCCATTGACGTCGCTGTCGTTGGCCAGCAGCAGCTCGCCCGGCACCACAAGGCTGCCCGACAGAATATTGGTGATGACATGGTCATCGACTGCCACCGGTGGCGTGTTCGGAATCACGTTGATCACCAGCGTGGAGCTGGCCAGATCGCCGTCGTTGTCGCTGACGGTGAAGCCGATATTTTCAGTGATTACCGCCGTCGTGGTTTTCTGCGAGAGGTAGGTGTACTCGCCAGTGTCGAGGTTCACCAGCAGCGTACCGCTGTCATTGGTAGCGATGCTCAGGGTGTTATTGGCGGTGTTGAACGTGCCGTGGTTGGCGCCACCGCTGAAGCTCAGCGAACCCTGATTGCTGTTGGCTTTCGGGTCATAGGTATAGGTGGTGCCGTCAACCGTGAGGGATTTGATGAAGCCGCCATCGGCACCGAAAGTACCGCCCTCGCCCAACAAGGAACCGGTGACCGGCGCACCTTGTACGGTGCCCGAGAGTACCGAATCGAGCTGATTGAGGTCGGTCACCAGCACAGCGTTGGTGTCGGTGTGCGTGCTGCCGTCATAGGCCACTGGATCGAGGCTGTCATTACTGACGCCGCTCCCCAGGCCGATGGCGTAGTTGTTGATGCCATTGGCGTCGAGGAAGGCTTTGAGCGCGGCCTCGTCTGCAGGGCCGATGTCGCCTTCGTTGGGTTTGCCATCGGAGAAGAAGTAGCCGACGTTCTGCGCCCCGGTGAGTTTGCCCGAGGTGTAGAACGCGGTTTGCATCGCCGCCACGGCTGCGTCGTAATTGGTGCCGCCGCCCTCCGTCAGCGTAGCGATGATCAACTTGGCGGTCGCCACATCGACCCACACCGAAGTCTGGTTGGTGGCGCTGCTGCTGAAGGTGACGATCTGCGCTTTCACATCACCGAGATCGTCGTACTTGTCGAGCAATGTGCTGATTGCCTGCTTGGCCAGGTCCAGTCGCGACAGCCCCGATACGCCGGAAGGGTCGACCATGCTCCCGGACACGTCGATCACCAGCAGCACGTTGGAATCGATCTGCACCGCGGGCACCGAACGGTCGGAGGTGACGGCGCTGGGCACGTCATCGACGATGCTGACCACAAGGGTGCCGGTGGTGCTGTTGCCCACGGCATCAGTGGCGGTGTAGGTGAAGCTTTCGTTCTGGGTGTTCGCGCCGTCATTGGTGGTGGGCGAAGTTTTCGGCGCCGAGGTCAGAGTGTAGGTGTAGCTGCCGTCGGGGTTGAGCAGGATTTGCCCATAGGTTCCGGTGGCGCTGCCGACCAGGCTGTAAGTGATCGCGCCACTGGCGCCAGTGACTGCACCGACCAGCGTACCGGAGCCGGTTTCACCGGTGTTGCCGGGTTCGCTGCCAGTGACCGTGCCCGCCGCCAGGTCCTGGCCGTTCTGGGTCAAGTCCAGGGCTTTTTCGTAGACCGTCACGTCAGTATCGGTGACCGTTACGAGACAGTTGTTGTGGACATCGATGGTGATCGTGGTGGTGCTTTCATCGCCATCGGCATCACGCACGGTATAGGTAAACACGTCCGTGGCACCCGGCTCGCCCACCGAATTCGGGTTGCTGTGGTACACGGCGTTGCCGTTGGCATCCAGCGTCAGGTAGCCGTAGGTGCCGTTGATTTGCGTGTTCAAACCACCGATGGCCGAGGTCGAGGTGTCGCTGCCGGCGCGCACACCAACCACTGCACCTCCCCCTCCCGGGCCGTCAGCACCGAGCACATCGTTGTCCAGCACATTACCGCTGACGGTCCCGCCCTCTACCACCGCGACTGAATCGCAGTAAGCAGTCGGCACGTCATCGACGATGGTGATCACGATGGTGCTGGTGACGCTGTTGCCTAAAGAATCGGTGGCCTGATAGGTGAAGCTTTCGCTCAGGGTATTCGGTCCGTCGTTGGCATGGGGCGTGGTTGCTGGTGCGGACGTCAGGGTGTAGGTGTAGCTGCCATCCGGGTTGAGCAGGATTTGCCCGTAGGTGCCAGTGGGGTTACCGACCAACGTGTAAGTGATTGCGCCAGTGGCGCCGGTGATGGAACCGGCCAGCGTGCCGGAAGCGGTTTCGCCGGTATGGCCAGGGTCGCTGCCGGTGACGGTACCCGCTGCCAGGTCCTGGCCATCCTGGGTCAAATCCAGCGCTTTCTCCTGAACCGTCACGTCGGTATCGGGAGCCACGACGAGGGAGCAGTTGACCACGTCGATGGTAATGGTCGTGGTGCTTTCATCGCCGTCGCCATCGCGCACGGTGTAGGTGAACACGTCCGTAGCGCCCGGCGCACTGACCGAGTTCGGATTGCTGTGGTACACGGCGTTGCCGTTGGCATCCAGCGTCAGGTAGCCGTAGGTGCCGTTGATTTGCGTGTTCAAACCGCCGATGGCCGAGGTCGAAGTGTCGCTGCCGGCGCGCACACCGACCACTGCACCACCCGCCGCAGGGCCGTCAGCGCCGAGCACATCATTACCCAACACATTACCGCTGACGGTCCCACCCTCCGCCACCGCGACTGCATCGGTGTGAGCGGTGGGTACGTCATCGACGATATTGATCACGATGGTGCTGGTGACGCTGTTGCCCAAAGGATCGGTGGCTTGATAGGTGAAGCTCTCGCTCAGGGTGTTCGGCCCGTCATTGACGTTGGGCGTGGTCGCTGGCGCGGAGGTCAGGGTGTAGGTGTAGCTGCCGTCGGGATTGAGCACGATTTGCCCATAAGTCCCGGTGGCGCTGCCGACCAAGGTGTAAGTGATCGTGCCGGTGGCGCCGGTAACCGCACCGACCAGCGTACCGGAGCCGGTTTCACCGGTGTTGCCAGGCTCGCTGCCGGTGACAGTGCCTGCCGCCAAGTCCTGGCCATCCTGGGTCAGATCCAGAGCTTTTTCGTTAACCGTCACGTCGCTATCGCTGGCCGCTACGAGGGTGCAATCCGCCACGTTGATGGTGATGGTTGTGGTGCTTTCATCGCCGTCGGCATCACGCACGGTGTAGGTGAACACATCCGTGGCGCCCGGCGCGCTGACCGAGTTCGGGTTGCTGTGGTACACGGCGTTGCCGTTGGCATCCAGAGTCAGGTAGCCGTAGGTGCCGTTGATTTGCGTGTTCAAACCACCGATGGCCGAAGTCGAGGTGTCGCTGCCGGCGCGCACGCCGACCACTGCACCACTGAGCGCCGGGCCATCGGCGCCACCGACGTCATTGTTCAGCACGTTGCCCGAGGCCGTTGCGCCCTCGTCGATCGTGGCGAAATCAGGGTTGGCGGTGGGCAAGTCATCGACGATATTGACGTTGATTTGACCCAATGCCGTGCTGCCATCGACGTCTGTGGCGACGACGTCGAGGTTCTCGGTAAGGCTGTTGGTGCCGTCGGCGTTCGGGTGGGTTTCGTTATCCGTCAGGGTGTAGCTGTAACTGACCACGCCGGTGGTGCTGTTGAAACCGCTGATGGTGAGCGTATTGCCGAGCGCGGTGACAATCGATTGCGGGAAGCCTGCGACCACACCCCCGGTGACCACCGCGATACCGCCCACGGTCAGGGTTTGCAAACCGTCCAGGGCGGTGACGGTGAAGGTGCCGCTTTGGGTCAAGGCGGGTATGTTGGGGCTGGTGCCGTCGCTGAGGTTTTTCTCATAAACGTTGAGTTCGCCGCCGTTGACGTTCAGGCCGTCGAGGGTCACTGGATCATCGTTGTCATGGATGTTCAGCACCAGCGTCGCGGTGCTGGTATCGCCATCGGCATCGGTGAGGGTATAGACGAAACTTTCGGTCCCGTTGCCGCCGCCGTTCAGGGCTTTGAAGTCGGCATCGCTGGTGTTCAGGGTGTAGACGTAGGTGCCGTTGGGGTTGAGCACCAGGGTGCCGTAAGTCCCGTTGAACGTGCCGCCGATGATCGGCCCACTGTCGGGACCGGTAGCAATGCGGTCGGCGCCCTGGAGGTCATTGGGCAGCACACTGCCGGTCAGGGTCAGCAGGGTTTCCGAGGCAGTACTGGCGTTGGTGTCGTCAATGGCTTTGGGCACATCGTCGGTGATGTTGACGTCCAGCGAACCGGTGGCGGTATCGCCATTGCTGTCACTCGCGACCACGGTGAACTGTTCACTGAGGTTGTTGGCGCCATCGCCAGCCGAGTGGGTTTCGTTGCCGACGAGTGTGTAGCTGTAACTCACCACGCCAGTGGCCGGGTTGTAGCCGGTGATCGTCAGGGTGTTGCCCAGTTGAGTGGTGATCGACTGCGCAAAACCGGCGGGCACACCGCCACTGATCACGTTGATCCCGCCGATGTTCAGGCTGGTCAGCCCGTCAGCCGCGATGATTGTGAAGGTGCCGTTTTGAGTCAGCGCTCCGGGGTTGCTGGCCGAACCGTCCGCCAGGTGGGCTTCATTGAGGGTGAGTTCGCCCCCCGCCGCCGACAGGCCAATGAGGGTAACCGGATTATTCGGCGCGCCTGCCCCCCCCGCACCACCTGCACCGTTGTCGCCATTGTCGCCATTGTCGGGGTATCGGCGTTCCAGGAGGAATTCGGGAATACCGTTGAAGCCCGCGGTGGGGAAACCAACCGTGGGATCGACCCGGCCCGCCACTTCCTCCAGCAACACAAAACTGTGACCGCCACCCAATCCACCCGGCGCGCCCGAGCCCGGCCCGGCGGCAGTGGCTTCACCGGTCTGAGTCGGGTCGGCGCCGGCGGCAATAGCTTTTTGCAGCTGTTCGACATCAGTCAGTTGCGCCTGGCTCGGCGTCACCGCATCAGCGGTCTGCACGTGCGGGACCTGATGCGCCAGCAATTGGGTCGTCATTTGCAAGCTGCTATCACGCCCCAGAGTCAGCTCCTGGCCATTTTTCAACTGCACCGCCACCGCGCCTTCGGCCCCGGTGACCAGTTGCTCGCCGGCAAACAGCCGATCGCCCTCGACCAGGGTGCGTCGGGTGCCATCACCCGCCACTGCGTACACCTGACCGATGACCTTACTGACGATACCGATGAGCGTTGCCATGTGCATTTCCTCCGCTGCCGACTGCTGTCGGCATCCTGTTTGCGCGAAGAAGTTGCTCATGGTTCAAGCAGGTTGGCCTGACGGATCGTTTGCCGAGAAAGCGTTTACCTGACGTAAACCACTGCCTCCCGACAATTTCGTCAGGCATGTCGCTCGCACGGGGAATTTCTGGATAGGGATAAAACCCTCTGCAATCAATGGCATCGGGATCCACTTCCGCAATAACCGCCCTGCCAACGATGCGTAACGGTTTTGAATCACTCGAGTGACAAAAAATTGTCGCCTCTAAACCGTTTCGCTTCCCTCCCCTCCAGCACGTCTTCGCTCTGTGTCGAAAAGTGGATTGAACTTTCTTCAAGCCCTTCGATGCTCCTCAGAGCTCATAAACAAAGGCTTTCGCATTGAACAATGTGCTGGATTTTTCAGAGCGCATAAGTTTTTTTCGACATAAGCATTATGAGAAATCCTTCTTAGCTTCGCGTCAGGATGTTCTTAGCTCTGTTGTAACAAGGGTGAGACGGTTTCACTTAAAAATAACGTCAAATATTTGGCGACTCACTAAGCACCATCAGGAATCAGGGAGAGGCATCCATGCGCGTTTTAACCCCCCTCTGCAGCGCGATTTTGCTGGCCATGGCCTGCACTTCTCAGGCTCAGGCGATGTCATTGACCGAGGCGATCCAGAGCACCATTGCGACCCACCCGGAACTGGCGTCGCGGGTCGATGCACGGCTCTCGGCCGACGAGCAGGTTAAAGTCGCCAAAGGGGGCTTCTATCCATCGGTGGATTTGAACGCCGGCTACGGGCGCGGCTACAGCGATAACACCACCACGCGGGCGCAGGGCAATCACCACACCGAAATCCTCAACTACACCCAATCGGAACTGCGCCTGCGGCAGATGCTGTTCGACGGTTTCAACACCTCCAACGAAGTCGCGCGCACCAAAGGCGTGGCCAATTCGCGAGCCTATTACGCTCAGGGTACCGCCCAGGATTTGGCCCTGCGCACCGTCGAGGTGTACCTCGAGGTGCTCAAGCGCCGCGAACTGGTGACCCTGGCCAAGAACAACCTGCAAGCGCACATGCGGGTCAACGATCAAATCGGCCTGCGCACTCAGCGTGGTGTCGGCAGCAACGCTGACTCCGACCAGTCCACCGCTCGCCGGGCGCTGGCGCAAAACAACCTCGACACCGCCGAAGTCGATCTGGCCGATGCCGAGACGAATTTCTACAGCGTCGTGGGACGCATGCCCGATGAACTCGAAGCGCCGCCATCGACCCGCGGCGAATTGCCCGCCACCCTGCCGGAAGCCCAGCAGAGCATGGTGGAAAACAACCCGTACCTGAAATCCGCCCAGGCCGATGTGCAATCGGCCGAGAGCCAGTACGAAGTCGCCAAGTCGCCGTTCTACCCGCGCTTTGACGCTGAAGCGGCGGTAGGCGCGAATAACAATATTCAGGGCGACGAAGGCCACGACAACCAATGGCGAGTGGGTGTGGTGATGAACTACAACCTGTTCCGCGGCGGCAGCGACAAGGCTCGGCTGGCCTCCGATGCGCACCAGATCAACCAGGCGCTGGACATCCGCAACAACGCCCTGCGCCAGCTCAACGAGAACATCCACCTGGCCTGGAACGCCATGCTCAACGCCAAGAAACAAACCCCGACCGCCCGTGAGTACGCCGAAACCACCACCCGCGTGCGGGCCGCGTATCAGGATCAGTTCGGCCTGGGTCAACGGACCTTGCTCGACTTGCTCGACAGTGAAAACGAGCTCTACAACGCCAACCGCCGCTACACCGAAGTGCGCTACACCGAGGAGTTTTCGATGTACCGCGTGCTGGCGAACATGGGTCAGTTGCTGAGCAAACAACGGGTAGTGCTGCCTGCCGATGCGATCGCCGCCACCGAAGTGAAAAACGAAGCTCGTTTGCCTGAACTGAAATGAATTAACCCCGCTGCCTGAATTGAAATGACGTAACCCCGCGTAGGAGCTGCCGAAGGCTGCGATCTTTTGATCTTGATCTTTAAAAGCAAAATCAAAAGATCGCAGCCTTCGGCAGCTCCTACAGGGAGATGTGTATCCATTGCCACGGTTCAACAGGAGCGATCAAGTGACCAGCATGGAACCCGGCAACATTGGCGTCGATCCGCGTCTGAGCTTCGACGACCCGCTCCTGGACGGTCTGTTGATTCTCTGCAAACTTCATGGCGCGACGGTTAGTCGCGCCAGCCTGAGTGCCGGGCTGCCAATGGCACACCAACGTTTGAGCCTGGCCCTGCTGCCGCGCGCAGCGGCCCGGGCCAGTTTGCAGGCGCGGGTACTGCGCCGTGAACTGGGAGAGATTTCCGCGCTCAACCTGCCTGTGATGCTGATCCTCAACCATGGCCGCTGCGCAATCTTGCGTCGCTTCGGCGATAACGGTCAGGCGCTGATTCTGCCGAGTGAAGCGAATGGCGGAGAACAATGGGTCAGCACGGACGAGCTGGCCGCCAACTACAGCGGCCAGGCCTTGTTCGCCCGGCCGCGGCATGAACTCGAAGACCTGCGCGCGCCGCTGGTGCCACGAGTGGAGGCATGGTTTCGCGACACGTTGAAGTTGTCGAAGTGGCTGTACAGCGATGCGATTCTGGCGAGTTTCCTGATCAACCTGCTGGGCCTGATGGTGCCGCTGTTCGTGATGCAGACCTACGATCGGGTAGTGCCGAACCAGGCCACTTCAACGTTGTGGGTGCTGTCGATCGGCTTGCTGATCGGCACTGGCTTCGAACTGGTGCTGCGGGTGGTTCGCGCGCACTTGCTGGACACCGCCGGGAAGAAAACCGATGTGATTCTTTCGGCGACCTTGTTCGAACGCATCACCGGCATGGCGATGAAAGCGCGGCCAGCAACCATTGGTGGTTTCGCCCAGAGCATTCATGATTTTCAGGGTCTGCGGGAATTTCTCACCGCCGTCACGCTGACCAGCCTGATCGACCTGCCCTTCGCGGTACTGATGCTGGTGGTGATCGGCCTGCTCGGTGGCTGGCTGGTGATGATTCCGCTGTTGGCATTCCCCATCACGATCATCTTTGCCATGGTGATTCAGGCACGCCTGCGCGACACCGTGCAGAAGAGTCTGAGCCTCGGCGCCGAACGTCAGGCCCTGCTGATCGAAACCCTCGGCGGCCTGGAAACCCTCAAGGCCTGCAGCGCCGAAAGCGAACGTCAGCACACATGGGAAAGCACCCACGGCGCCCTCACCCGCCTCGACAGCCACGCGCGCAACCTCTCGGCGCTGGCCACCAACGGCACGCTGTTCATCCAGCAACTCTGCGGCATGGCGACCATCGTCGCCGGGGTCTACAGCATCATTGCCGGCAACCTCAGCGTTGGCGCGCTGGTGGCGACCTACATGCTCGGCAGCCGCGTGCTCGCGCCGCTGGGACAGATCGCCGGGCTGATCACCCGTTATCAGCAAGCGCAACTGACCATGAAAAGCACCGATGCGCTGATGTCGTTGCCGCAAGAACGCGACGCCAAGCAGCGGCCATTGGAGCGCACGCAATTGCAAGGCGCACTCGACGTCAGCGGCGTGACGTTCCACTACAACGGCCAGAATGCTCCGGCCCTGGCCAACGTCAGCTTCAGCATGAAACCCGGCGAACGGATCGGCATCATCGGCCGCAGCGGCTCGGGCAAAAGCACATTGGCGCGGCTGGTGATGGGGTTCTATGCGCCGGAAGAAGGCCAGTTGCTGCTCGATGGCCTGGACCTGCGGCAACTGGACGTCGCCGACCTGCGCCAACAAATCGGTTACGTCGCCCACGACCTGCCATTGCTGGCCGGGAGCCTGCGCGACAACCTGACCCTCGGCGCGCGCTACATCAGCGACGCGCGAATGCTCGAAGTCGCTGAACTGACCGGCGTCACCGAGCTGGCTCGCCAACACCCCCATGGCTTCGACCGACCGGTGGGTGAACGCGGTCAGTTGCTGTCGGGCGGTCAACGCCAGGCAGTGTTGCTGGCGCGGGCCTTGTTGCTCGACCCGCCGATCATGCTGCTCGACGAACCCACCAGCGCCATGGACAACAGCAGCGAAGACGTCCTACGGCAAAAACTCCACGGCTGGATTCAGGGCAAAACCCTGCTGCTGGTCACTCACCGCACCTCGATGCTCAGCCTGGTGGACCGGTTGGTGGTGCTGGACAACGGACGGATCGTCGCCGACGGCCCGAAAGAAGCGGTCATCGATGCACTGCGCAAGGGCCGTGTCGGCTCTGCGACGGTTTAGGGGCACCCACCCGATGCCAATGCAAAACCTGTGGCGAGGGAGCTTGCTCCCGCTGGGTTGCGAAGCAGCCCTAAAGCCATTCACCTCGTTGTGTCAGATGGACCCTATCGGCAGATTTTGCGACGGCTTCGCCGCCGAGCGGGAGCAAGCTCCCTCGCCACAGGTTTGTGTTCGGCTATTTCTCTAACTGACGGGTATCGCCCATGTCTGCTCAAACACCGGATTCAGCGGCCCGAAGCTACCTCGGCAGTTTCAGCAAAAGTGCCGAAAGCGAATTCATGCCGGAAACCGCCGGCGCGTCGTTGCAGGATTCGCCGCGCTGGTCGCGGATCACCGTGTGGCTGGCGGCGGCGCTGCTGATCACCTCGCTGGTCTGGGCCAAGTTCGCCGTGTTGCAGGAAGTCACCACGGGCGAAGGCAAGGCGATTCCATCGAGCAAGATTCAGGTGATCCAGAACCTGGAGGGCGGCATCGTCACGGAAATCTTCGTGCGCGAAGGGCAAATGGTGAACAAGGGCGACACCTTGCTGCGCCTGGATGACACGCGATTCCTGTCGAACAAAGGTGAAAGTGAAGCGGATCGCTATGCGCTGACCGCGCAAGTCGAACGGTTATCGGCCGAAGCGGAAGGTCGGCCGTTCAAGCTGTCCGCGGAAGTCATCGCCAAGGCGCCACAAGTGGCCGAGGACGAACGCTCGCTGTACGAACAACGCCAGCGCCGACTGGCCAGCGAACAGCGCACGCTGACCGAACAACTTCGGCAGAAAACCCAGGAACTGGCGGAATTCCGTTCCAAACAGGGGCAGTTCAGTTCCAGCCTGGCGCTGCTGCAACAAGAGATGAACATGTCGGCGCCGCTGGTGGGCACCGGTGCGGTTTCGCCGGTGGAAATCCTGCGACTCAAACGCAGCGCGGTGGAAATCCGCGGCTCGCTGAACGCTACGACCCTGGCGATTCCCCGTGCCGAATCGGCGATCAATGAGATCAAAAGCAAGATCGACGAGTCCGAACAATCCTTCCGTTCGGACGCGGCAAAAGAGCTGAACGAGAAACGCACCGACCTGTCGAAAATCACCGCTTCAAGCATTGCCATCGACGACCGGGTGACGCGCACCACCGTGGTGTCGCCGGTTCACGGCATTATCAAAATGCTGAAGGTCAATACCATCGGCGGCGTGGTCCAGCCGGGCAACGACATGGTGGAAATCGTGCCGCTGGAAGATAACTTGCTGATCGAAGCCAAGGTCCGCCCTCAAGACGTGGCCTTCCTGCACCCGGGCCAGAAAGCCATGGTCAAGTTCAGCGCATACGACTACACAATTTATGGCGGATTGAGTGCGAAGCTGGAACTGATCGGAGCGGACACTATCACCGACGACAAGGGCAATAGCTTTTATCTGATTCAGGTGCGCACCGATAAGAATCACTTGGGCGGGGATGCGAAACCGCTGCTGATCATTCCGGGGATGGTGGCGACGGTGGACATTATTACCGGGGAGAAAAGTGTGTTGGATTATTTGCTTAAACCGGTGTTGAAAGCGCGGACCGAGGCGATGCGCGAAAGGTAGTCTTGAGTTGAGATTGTCTGTGATTGTTCTACCGCTTTCGCGAGCAAGCCTGCTCCCACATTGGACCGAGTTCCTTCAGGAGAAATGCGATCAAATGTGGGAGCGGGCTTGCCCGCGAAGAGGCCCTTACAAACAACGATTATCTCGGCCCATGATTGCGCTGAAAAACCTCCTCCCCCATCGCCGCAATCTGCCCCTCGATCAACGCCTCGAACGGTTTTAACAACGGCTCAAAACTGATGGGCGATTCAAGCGTTTGCAACGCCTGCACAATCGCCTCCACCGTCGACAACGCCCCAGGCCCCGGCGCCTTGCGCAGGCGATAACGCGACACCCCGCCCTCGACCAATGTCACTCTGGGCAACGCCGCCAACAACGGATTGAGGTGCAGCATTTTGCGCGCCTTGCGCCAGGTGCCGTCCGGGACCACCAGCAATAGCGGTTCATCATTAGCGGTGTAAGCCTGCAACGGTTGCGCGTCCTCGGCGGGAAACAGCAGCCGCGCCTGATAGCCCGGCTGATTCAACAGCGCCGGCAATTCATCGAACACCTCGCCGACGATCAACTCGGCATTCTTCAACCCCAATGCGGCCAATCGCGCGGTGTTCAACGCATGGTTCACTTCGCTCGGATGCTGCAGCAGCAACAGCCGGGTGCGGCTGTTGAGGCTCGGGATCAGCGGGCACAGGCAATGGGTTTGCGGACGCAGGCAACGCGGGCACTGGATTCTGGACATTGTCTTAAGCCTGATTGAGCTGCGCTTTGAGCAGGTCGCGGAAGGTCTGGATCAGCGGTTCGCGGCTGCGGCCTCGGCGCACGATCATCGAAAACGGCGCCTGATAACCGAACGTCGCCGGCAGCAACACACGCAAATCACCTTTGTCGGCCCAAGCCTGGGCGTAGTGCTCCGGCAAGTAACCGATGTAGGCGCCGGACAGCACCAGAATCAGCTGGGCTTCCATACTTTCCACGGTCGCCGCGCTGTGTTTGAAACCGTGGCGGGCCAGTTCGGCCTGACTCCAATAGCCGCGACCGACCATGCGCTGTTGGGTGATGACTTGCTCGGGAATACGCTGCTCGGTGAACAGCGGATGGCGACTGCTGCAATACAGCCAGTGTTGTTCACGGTAGAGCGGCATGTAGACCAGACCGCTCATGCGCGTGGAAAAGGCACCGATGGCCAGGTCGAGGCGGTTGTCCTGCACGCCGAGTTGCAGCTCGTAAGGGCTCATGACCGACAGATGCAAATGCACCGCCGGGTGCTCCTGACTGTAGGCACCAATGGCTTCGGCGAAGGGCAAGGCCTTATCGCTGACGGTGGAGTCGATCACGCCCAGGTTCAAGGTTCCGCGCAGCTCGCCTTTGAGGGCGGCGGCGTATTGTTCGAAACCTTCGAGTTCCGCCAATAGCCGCAGGGTTTCCTGATGGAACAGCTCGCCCTTGCTGGTCAGGCTGAAACCACCACGACCGCGATGGCAAAGCACCAGGCCCAAGGCCGCTTCGAGCTGGCTCATGTAAGTGCTGATGGCCGAGGTCGAGAGGTTGAGCTCTTGCTGGGCGTTGGCGAACCCCTGATGGCGAACCACGCTGACGAAGATGCGCAATAGTTTCAGGTCGGGTAAAGCGTTGGCCATTGAATGCTCCCGGGGGCAAGGAAAAGCGCGGTGTTTTGTGGCTTCAAAGATGCCTTTGTGGCGAGGGAGCTTGCTCCCGCTCGGCTGCGCAGCAGTCGTAAAACCTGCTGCCCCGGTCCGTCTGACACACCAGGGTGAATGGTTTTGGGGCCGCTTCGCAGCCCAGCGGGAGCAAGCTCCCTCGCCACAGGGGTTCTGCGTGTGGTCAGAAGTCTATCGCCGCTGCGCCCATTAGTTTAGAAAAATCTGAACTAAGTATTTGCCCGTAGCGATTCTTCCCGGTCACTGCATTTCGCAGAATCGGCCCACAGCGGTGCCCGTCTCTCCCCGAGCGTGCAACCGACATAAATAAAACAACGACGATGAGGCCTTACCCGTGGACAAGATTCTTCACCAACCACTGGGCGGCAACGAAATGCCGCGCTTCGGCGGCATCGCCACCATGCTGCGACTTCCCCATTTGCCATCCGCCGTCGGCCTGGACGCCGCCTTTATCGGCATCCCGCTGGACATCGGCACGTCCCTGCGCCCCGGCACCCGTTTCGGGCCGCGTGAAATCCGTGCGGAATCGGTGATGATCCGCCCGTACAACATGGCCACCGGCGCCGCGCCGTTCGATTCGCTGTCGGTCGCTGACATCGGTGACGTGGCGATCAACACGTTCAACCTGCTGGACGCCGTGCGGATCATTGAAGAAGCCTACGACAACATTCTCGAACACGATGTGATCCCCCTGACCCTCGGCGGCGACCACACCATTACCCTGCCGATCCTGCGTGCCATCCATAAAAAGCACGGCAAGGTCGGCCTGGTGCACATCGACGCTCACGCCGATGTAAACGATCACATGTTCGGCGAGAAGATCGCCCACGGCACCACCTTCCGTCGCGCCGTAGAAGAAGGCCTTCTGGATTGCGACCGCGTGGTGCAAATTGGCCTGCGCGCTCAGGGTTACACCGCTGATGACTTCAACTGGAGCCGCAATCAAGGCTTCCGTGTGGTTCAGGCTGAAGAATGCTGGCACAAATCCTTGGCACCGCTGATGGCCGAAGTTCGCGAGAAAGTCGGCGGCGGTCCGGTGTACCTGAGTTTCGATATCGACGGCATCGACCCGGCCTGGGCACCCGGCACTGGCACCCCGGAAATCGGCGGTCTGACGACCATTCAAGCGATCGAAATCGTGCGCGGCTGCCAAGGCCTCGATCTGGTCGGCTGCGATCTGGTGGAAGTCTCGCCAGCGTATGACACCACCGGCAACACCTCGCTGTTGGGCGCCAACCTGCTGTACGAAATGCTCTGCGTACTGCCGGGCGTGGTCCATCGCTGAGGATCGGTCATGAGCGAACGTGATCAGGTACTCAACGCCGCCGCTGAGCTGGTGTCGGCCTTTGCCCGTAACGATCGTGAAGCTTACTTCGGCGCATTCAGCGTTGATGCCAGCTTCGTGTTCTACACCCTCGAGCAGCCCTTGCTGTCGCGCGATGCCTATCAGGCATTGTGGGACAGCTGGCGCGCCGAGGACGGCTTCGAGGTGCTGTCATGCACCTCGAGCAACGCCTTCGTCAGCCTGCAGGGTGACGTGGCGGTTTTCATCCATGACGTGGCCACCGAGCTGCGCATGCAAGGGGAGCAACACTTCAGCCAGGAGCGCGAGACGATTGTTTTCAAGAAACAAGCGTCTGGCCAAGAACAACAAGGCCTATGGCTGGCCTGCCACGAACATTTGTCCGCAATGCCGGAAGGGCTGCCACCCCCTTAGCCAAAGTGACGCTCACGCACGATGAGCGCGCCTTTATGATCGGAGCAGATCATGAATAACAACAACAAAGACCAAAGCCTTACGCAAATCGAAACCCACGGGGTCGAACAGATCCCGGACAACGAACGCACCGCAGGCCCAACGGACTTGTTCCGGATGATCTTCGGCGGTTCCAACACCTTTGCCACCGCCGTGCTCGGCAGTTTCCCGGTGCTGTTCGGCCTGTCTTTCCAGGCGGGCGTCTGGGCGATTGTGCTGGGCGTGTTGCTGGGTTCGCTGATCCTTGCGCCGATGGGTTTGTTCGGGCCGCTTAACGGCACCAACAACGCCGTGTCGTCCGGTGCGCACTTCGGCGTGCACGGGCGGATCGTCGGTTCGTTTCTGTCGCTGCTGACTGCCATCGCCTTCTTCTCGCTTTCGGTGTGGAGTTCGGGCGATGCGTTGATCGGTGGTGCGAAACGCCTGATCGGCCTGCCGGAAACCGACCTGACCCTGGGCCTGGCCTACGGTCTGTTCGCGATCCTGGTGCTGACGGTGTGTATCTACGGTTTCCGCTTCCTGCTGTGGGTCAACAAGATCGCCGTGTGGAGCGCCAGCCTGTTGTTCCTGTTGGGCATCTTCGCCTTCGCCGGTCCTTTCGATGTGAACTACGCCGGCAGCGTCAGCCTCGGTCAACCGGGTTTCTGGGCGGCCTTCATCGGCGCTGCACTGGTAGCGATGAGCAACCCGATTTCCTTCGGCGCGTTCCTCGGCGACTGGTCGCGCTACATCCCGCGTGACACCTCCAAGCGCCGGATCATGGCCGCCGTGGTGATCTCGCAGATCGCCACCTTCATCCCGTTCCTGTTCGGCCTCGCCACTGCCACCATCGTGGCGATCAAGGCACCGGACTACATCGCGGCCAACAACTATGTCGGCGGTCTGCTGGCGGTGTCGCCGAGCTGGTTCTTCCTGCCGGTGTGCCTGATTGCGGTGATCGGCGGCATGTCCACCGGCACCACGTCGCTGTATGGCACCGGGCTGGACATGTCCAGCGTGTTCCCGAGGGTGCTGTCGCGGGTCAAGGCAACGCTGCTGATCGGTGTGATGTCGATTGCTTTCATCTTCATCGGGCGCTTTGCGGCGAACCTGGTGCAGAGCGTGTCGACCTTCGCCGTGCTGATCATCACCTGCACCACCCCGTGGATGGTGATCATGATCATCGGCCTGCTGGTGCGTCGCGGCTTCTACTGCCCGGATGACCTGCAGGTGTTCACCCGTGGCGAGAAAGGTGGCCGTTACTGGTTCACCCACGGCTGGAACTGGCGCGGCCTGGGTGCCTGGATCCCGAGCGCGCTGGTGGGTTTGTGCTTCGTGAACCTGCCGGGGCAGTTTGTCGGGCCACTCGGGAATCTGGCGGGCGGTATCGACATCAGCCTGCCGGTGACCCTCGGCCTGGCCTCGCTGGTGTACCTGACGCTGCTGAGCCTGTTCCCGGAACCGGCTACGGTGTTCGGCCCCAACGATGCACGCAGCAAGGACACGGATTCGCTCGGTAAACCGGCGATACGACAAGCCGCCTGATTCAACGCATTACCTGTGGGAGCGTGGCTTGCCCGCGAAGAACGATGACGCGGTCTGCCTGATGGACCGCGGCGCAGCCATCGCGGGCAAGCCACGCGCCCACAGAAAAGATTGATTTTCGCCTCACCATAAAAAAGACAATCGGAGACTCGCCATCATGGCTTTGGATTTATTCGTCGTACTCATCTACGCCGCCGCGATGCTGGTGCTCGGCTACTTCGGCATGCGCAAGGCCAAGACCCACGAAGACTATTTGGTCGCCGGTCGCAACCTCGGCCCTGGTCTCTACATGGGCACTATGGCCGCTACCGTCTTGGGTGGTGCATCCACCGTCGGCACCGTGCGCCTGGGCTATGTTCATGGCATCTCCGGTTTCTGGCTCTGCGCCGCACTGGGTTGCGGGATCGTCGCGCTCAACCTGTTCCTCGCCAAACCGCTGCTGAAGCTGAAGGTTTTCACCGTTACCCAAGTGCTGGAAAAGCGTTACAACCCAATGGCTCGTACCGCGAGCGCAACCATCATGCTGGCCTATGCGCTGATGATCGGTGTGACCTCGATCCTGGCGATCGGCACTGTGCTGCAAGTGCTTTTCGGTCTGCCGTTCTGGCTCTCGGTGCTGCTCGGCGGCGGTGTGGTGGTGATCTACTCGACCATTGGTGGCATGTGGTCCCTGACCCTGACTGATATCGTCCAGTTCGGAATCCAGACCGTGGGCCTGATGTTCCTGTTGCTGCCGATCTGTCTGTACCGTGTCGGTGGCTGGGATCAACTGGTTGCCCAATTGCCGGCCGCCAGCTTCAACTTCACCAGCATCGGCTGGGACACCATCATCACCTACTTCCTGATCTACTTCTTTGGCATCCTGATCGGTCAAGACATCTGGCAACGGGTGTTCACCGCACGAAGCGAAAAAGTCGCCAGGTACGCCGGTACATCTGCCGGGATTTACTGCATTGTCTATGGCCTGGTGTGTGCGCTGATCGGCATGGCCGCTCATGTACTGATTCCGGATCTGGACAACGTCAACAATGCCTTTGCCGCCATCGTCAAAGTGTCCTTGCCGGACGGTATCCGCGGCCTGGTCATCGCTGCTGCACTGGCGGCCATGATGTCCACCGCCAGCGCCGGCCTGCTCGCCGCATCCACCACCCTGACCGAAGACCTGCTGCCGAAACTGCGCGGCGGTAAGCAGTCGAACGTAAGCGTCAATCGCCTGTTTACCCTGCTGACGGGCATCGCAGTATTGGGCATTGCTCTGGTGGTCAATGATGTGATCAGCGCACTGACCCTGGCCTATAACCTGTTGGTGGGCGGCATGCTGATCCCGCTGATGGGCGCCATTTACTGGAAACGCGCCACAACAGCCGGTGCGATCACCAGCATGGCGCTGGGCTTCGTTACCGCGCTGGTGTTCATGTTCAAGGACGGTATGGACGCCAACACCCCGATCTACTACAGCCTTGGCGTTGGCCTGGTGAGTTTCGTGGTGGTCAGCTTGCTGTCCCGTCGCCCGGTAGTGGTGGCGAGCGCCGCCTAAACTTAAACATGACGACTTGATGCTTTCTTCGACGGGTGTGGCGTCGGTTGCCACACCCGTTTTTTTTCGCCTGAAGGAATCTGCTTATGAAGATCGTCAGCCGCGACCAGTGGTTCGAGGTCAAACAGCTCAGCGATGGCATCCGCCTGATCCACGAGCCTTACATTAGGCCCTTTTATCGCTGCAACCTCTGGCACATTCAGGGGCGCGACAAGGACTTGCTGCTGGACAGCGGTTCCGGACTGGTCAGCCTGCGCGAGCAATTGCCGTGGATCACCGAACGACCGCTGGTGGCAGTGGCCAGTCATTGCCATTTCGACCACATCGCCGGGCACCACGAATTCCCCGAACGCTTGGTGCACCCGGCTGAAGCGCAGATTCTGGCTTCTCCGGACGGTGAAAACACATTGAGCAGGGCTTTCGTCGGCGACGACATGTTCGAGGCTCACCCCGACTGCCCGCTGTGCTACGCCGAATACCGGGTCAAAGCCGCACCGGCCACGGGTTTTATCGAAGAGGGCGACGTGCTTGATCTCGGTGACCGAGTCCTGCAAGTGCTGCACACGCCGGGGCATTCACCGGGCGGCATCAGCTTGTTTGAAGCGGCGACCGAAACCCTGTTCAGCGGCGACATCATTTACGACGGGCCGCTGATCGAAGACGCCTACCACTCCAACCTCGACGACTATGCCCGCAGCCTGCAACGCTTGCGCGCGCTGCCGATCCGCACCGTGCATGGCGGGCATTTCGGCAGTTTTTCCGGAGAGTATTTGCGCACGATGATAGACGAGTGGCAGCGTCGGCACGCCTGAAGCCTGCTGTACTCAGCATCAGGGATAACAACAATGACGCCCTTGAAGAACAACCATGACCAGAGACGCCGTTCGTACAGCCGTGCACCGCTTCATCAGCCGCCTGCTGGAAAATCAGCATGACTTTGACGACAACTCCAACCTGGTGCAGTTGGGACTGGATAAAGAAGATATTGAAGAGCTGATTTTCCATCTGGAAGATCAACTGGGATTGACAGCATTTATCGCCGAAGAAGACCGGCTGCTCAAGACTGCGACGACCGTCGACGACTTGAGCCGGTTTTTGATTGAGATTGGGCGGTATTGAGATGGGTTGTCAGATACCACCGATATGACGAATGACCTCTGCGGCGCGGGAGCTTGCTCCCGCTCGATTGCGCAGCGATCGCAAGCTGCATCCGTGCTCGACCTGATCCACCTCTGTGGCGATGAATGGGGCCGCTACGCGCCCCAGCGGGAGCAGCTCCCTCGCCACAGGTGATTTGCCAGATTTACCGACGGCGCTGTTGCTGGCGGCGACGTTGTTCGTCGTCAGTGCGAATGGGTATGGGTTGCAGAGGCGGTTCGATCAAACCGAGTGCGACACCCAGGTCATGCAGCCAGTTTTGGATTTTCTCTTTCATGGTGCCCCCTTCAGGGTAGTGCCGAGCGGCTGAAGTTCTGTAGCCCCTTCGCACTGATAATAGTCCGAAGTCCTATGCAATGCTCGTCCAACATCGCAATGATCTGTTACTGAATTGATCCAAATCCCTGATCGTTAGTTCAAGCAATTGCCTGGGCCTGAATGGCTGCCGACGGATAGACCGCCTGCTGCTGTTCGATCCACGCATTCAGGTTGGCCCCGACCATGCCTTTGCGCCACATCAGCCAGGTGGTCGCACTGGCGAACGGCTCGGCCAACGGGTGCACCGCCACACTTTCGCGCCCCGGCAGACTAGCGAGCATCGACTCCGACATCAGCGCCACGCCGGAGCCGGCAATCACGCAGGCAAGCATGCCCGGATAAGACTCGATCTCCATCGCCCGGCCCATGGCCGCATGATCATGGGCGAACCAGGCTTCCAGACGCATCCGATAGGAACACCCCTGCCGAAACGTAAACACCGAACGTCCCTCGACATCCAGCGCGCTATGTACCGGCGGGTGATCGGCTTCGCTGATCAACACCAGCCGTTCGTCGCACAACGGCACGCCGTCGAGCCCGGCCAGTTCCAGCGGGCCGTCCACCAGCGCCGCATCAAGGCGCCCGGTGAGCAAACCTTCGAGCAATTCGCCGCTGGGCCCCGATTGCACCTGCAGGTTTACCGCCGGATAGCTGCGGTGATAGCGCGCCAACAACTCCGGCAAGTGAATCGCGGCGGTGCTGTACATGGTGCCAAGGACGAAATCCCCCGCCGGTTGCCCGCCCTGCACCGCCGCGTGGGCTTCGTCATGTAAAGCGAACAGCTTGGCGGTGTAGTCCAAGAGGACTTTTCCCGCAGGTGACAACTGCAAGCGCTGACGCTCACGTACGAACAGTTCGACACCGAGTTGCTCTTCAAGCTGCTTGAGCCGGGTCGACAGGTTGGACGGCACACGATGCAGGCGTTCAGCAGCGCGGGTGATGGAGCCCTCCTGCGCCACCGCCTGGAAGATCCGCAATTGGCTGAATTCCACATCATTCTCCAAATCAGAACAAGTTTCTCACTATTATTCATTTTTAAAGAAAGTCAATCAGTCCTAGCCTGACGGTCATTGATCCTCGAAACGGAACGCCGACCATGTCCCCTCTGATTCGCTTAACCGCCAGTTTCATCGCCTTGATGATGGCCATGGGCATCGGGCGTTTCGCCCTGACCCCGCAACTGCCGCACTTGCTCAGCGAGGGCCAGATCGACCTGACTGCCGCCGGTCTGATTGCTGCCGCCAACTACCTCGGCTACTTCGTCGGCGCGGTGGACGCGATGTTCGCTCCTCGCCCCGACCAGGTTCGTCGACGCCTGTTCGGTGGTTTGTGGCTCTGTGTGCTGCTGACGCTGGCCTCGTTCTGGGCCGACGGGTTCTGGTCGCATCTGGCATTGCGTTTCGGCACAGGCGTGGCCAGTGCGTGGGTGTTGGTGATGATTACTGCATTGAGTCAACCGTTGGCAGCGACGGCCGGTCGTCCGCGGCTTGGCGCCCTGGTCTTTGCCGGACCGGGTCTGGGGATTTTTCTGACAGGATTATTGGCCTTGGGCTCGAACCTGCTGGGTCAGACGTCCGCGACTTTGTGGCTGGTGTATGCCGGGGTCGGGCTGGTGATGCTGTTGGGAATTCTGCCGTTCCTGCCGCAGCCGGTTGCACCTGTTATGACGACCCTGTCTGCTGCCACATCGGGCGCCCAAGGCGTCGGACATTTACCGGTGATCTACGGGTTATACGGTTTGGGCTACATCATTCCGGCCACTTTCCTCTCGCAAATGGCCAGCGAGCAGTTCCACGGCCAATGGCAAGCCGACCTGTTCTGGCCATGCTTCGGCCTGGCGGCAGCAATCGGGGTAATGTTGGTGAGCCTGCGTCGGCACAACCCGAATGCCACTCGCCATTGGCTGATGGCAACGTTGTGGTTGCAGGCGGGTGGCGTCTTCGCCTGCCTGTTGGGCAGCGGTGCCGGCCTGGCGTTGGGAGTAATCTTGTGTGGCGGACCGTTCCTGGCCTGCATGCAACTGGTGATGCAGCGCTCCCGGGAGCTGGCGCCCCATGCCATCCAGCGCAACGCCGGGCTGCTCACTGCATGCTTCGCCGTGGGTCAGTTCAGCGGGCCCTTACTGGCGGCGCTGAGCAGTCACTTCAGTGGCGGCCTGCAACCTGCATTGCTGATCGCCGGCAGCGGTTTGATCATCGCGGGTGCTTTATTGTTGCGCCCGATCAGGGTTGCCCAAGTGCTTTGCGCAAACGACGGCGGACCCACTGTTCTGCGCTCACAAAAGTGATCCCGAGCAGCACCAACACCGCGCCAATCACGAAGTTCAGGCTCAGTTCTTCGCCCAGCAGCACCACGCCGAATGTGACGCCGAACAGCGGCGTCATGAACGAAAACACCGCCAGGTTCGCCGCCAGATAACGGCGCAGCAGCCAGAACCAGGTCAGGTAACTGAAGAACGACACCACCAACCCTTGGAACAGCACGCTGGCCACGGCCACAGTGGTCAGGCTGACATGGGTGACCTGTCCGCTGAGGATCGCGATCAACAGCAGGCCGACGAAGCCGACAATCAGTTGATAAAACAGCGTCAGCGTCACCGGTGCTTCCGACAAACGCGAGGCGCGCACCACAACAGTGGTCGCGCCCCATGATGCGCCGGCCAGCACGCCCAAAGCGTCGCCCATCAGCATGCGGTGGTCGAGGTTGTCCCACGACACGCCACCGGCAAACGCAATGGCAATGCCGATGAAAGCGAGAACAATCCCCAGCCACTGCACCGGTCTTAAACGTTCACTGGGCAACAGCCAATGCACGCCCAACGCGGTGAAGATCGGCGCGGTATAAAGGAACACCGACATGTGCGCCGCCGTGGTCAATTGCAGGCCTTCGGAAATGAAGAAGAACTCCAGGCCAAACAACGCACCCGCCAGCAAACCGCCGCGCCAGGTAGTGCCAACCTGATCCCAACCGCCCTTCCAGCAGATCAACACGCCGACGAGCAATGCGGAAATACCCGACCGCCCCGCCGCTTGCATGACCGGCGCGATGTCGGGCGCGGCCCACTTGATCATCACCTGCTGCACGCCCCAGATCAGGCACAACCCGACCATCACTTGCAGGGCAAACCCATCGGCGCTACGCCGGGTGGCGCTCACCGGAACACCTCGATAACACAATCCATGGCAATGACTCGACAGTAAAAATAAAGCCCCGGTCTTCTGGTTGAACAGAAGTACCGGGGCGAAAAATTATGCCGTCGATTATTAACCAGATGGACAGAAAAAGGTGTCTGCAAAAGACCTTTAAATCGTTGCTTGCGTCATATGGCGGTCGCGTCCTCCCTGTAGGAGCTGCCGCAGGCTGCGATCTTTTGATCTTGATCTTTTACTGTCAAAAGATCGCAGCCTGCGGCAGCTCCTACAGGGAGCGCGTAGGGTCAGCTGAGCTCGATACGATCAGCGTGAATGACGATCTGGCCGTTCTTGTACAACGCACCGATGGCCTTTTTGAAGTTGCCCTTGCTGACGCCGAACATGCTGCTGATCAGTGTCGGATCGCTCTTGTCGCTGACTGGCAGCGTGCCGTTGTTGTCGCGCAACTTGGCAAGAATCTTCGAGTTCAGGCTGGTGGCAGCTTCCTCGCCCACCGGTTGCAGGCTCAGGCTGATCTTGCCGTCGGCGCGGACTTCTTTGATAAAGCCCTTCTCTTCTTTACCGGCGCGCATGAACTTGAAGATTTCGTTCTTGTGGATCAGGCCCCAATGCTTGTTGTTGATGATTGCCTTGAAGCCCATATCGGTCGCTTCGGCCACCAGCAAATCAACTTCCTGACCCGGGGTGTAATTGGCCGGGGTCTTGTCCAGGTAACGATCCAGACGCGCCGTCGCGGTGATGCGTCGCGTGTGTTTGTCGAGATAAACGTGCACCACGACATACTCGCCGGCCGTCATCTGGCGCTTTTCTTCGGAATACGGCAGCAGCAGATCCTTCGGCAACCCCCAATCCAGGAACACGCCGATGCTGTTGACTTCAACAACTTTCAAACTAGCGAATTCACCGACTTGAACTTTCGGCTTTTCGGTCGTTGCGATAAGTTTGTCATCGCTGTCCAGATAAATAAAAACGTTGAGCCAGTCTTCATCTTCGCTGGGAATATCTTTGGGGATATAACGGTTAGGCAAGAGGATTTCGCCATCCGCGCCACCGTCCAGATATAAACCGAAGTTAGTGTGTTTAACCACTTGCAAACTGTTGTAGCGCCCGACTAAAGCCATGTCCAATACCCTCATTGCGTGGGCGGCATTCTACCCGGTTTTGCGGGCCGCGTTCGGCGGCCGGTCCGGTGGCACAGGAAAATCCGTCGAAGGCCTTAATTTTCTTGGGTTTTACCTGGTGCGCTTGCCCGCTCGTCAGACCATCTGAGTGCCTCGCTCCCTGGCCTGCCCGTCCGAAAAACGCTTTTTCTTCACGGGGGTTCCTAGTTAAAACAGCAGCTTAGGGAACATTGCGAATAATAACTTGCGATAAATCGCATTGCTCCAAGGTGTATTTCGGGAGGATATTTACCAAGCAATTGTCAAGTATTTCCTGTACGATGCTTGGCCAAGTTAATTTCTACAGGTTAATGGCCGCCATGCGTGTAAAAGCATCCAACAGCAAAGCAAAGCCAGCTCCAGCCGTTGAAACCAGCGAATCGATCAACAACCAGATCGCCGCGTTCCTCAAGTCCGGCGGAGAGATCCAGCAAATTGCCAAAGGCGTCAGCGGCCAGACGTTCGGCCCGTCCAAGCAGATCACGCTGGGCAAGAAGTAATTTCTCCCCCGCGTTAACTGGTCCGTAAGCGCTTTGAGCTTCGAAGCGCTTGGACTGGAACCCTCCCGCAATACCTCATAAAACAAATCAATATTTCAAAAATCGACGAACGGCCCTCGATGCCGAACATTCGTCGGTATGCTTGCACGTGTCTGGATCAAGCGTTTCAGCAGGTTTTCAGGACCTGCTCCTCGCTGTTCATGGAGTGACGCATGCTCAAGCCCTCTCTTTTTCTGCTCGGCAGCCTGCTGTGGTATTCGGTCGCCCAAGCACAAGTCTTCCAGCGCGAACTGGGCGATTTCGATCTCAAGCTCGCAACCACCCCCAGCCGCAGCATGGCCCAAGGGCTGGTCAAACCTTCGGCGACCGGCTCATTCCATGGCGGCCTCGACCTGAGCCACGACAGCGGCTTCTACGTAGGTCAATGGTCCCCCAGCATGGGACTGAGCCCGTCGAGCAACCTTGAAGTCGATTCCTACATGGGCTTTAAACAGCCTTTCGATCACTCCCTCGGCTACGAAGTGGGCATGATCCATTACAGCTACCCGCAAGTGGACACCCTAGACAGCCAAGAGCTGTTCGGCGGCCTTACCCTGCTGGGCAGTCGCTTCGGCGCGGCCTTCAGCAACGACCCCGACAAACAGAACAGCACCCTGTTCGCCGACCTCAGTGGCAATCAGCCGTTCGGCATCGGGCTCAGCCTGAAATACACCACCCACCAACTCAACACGCCGGTGTCCGTCGACGATGGGTATGTAGGCAGTTTTACCGACTGGTCAGTGAAATTGTCCCGACCGTTCATGGGCATCGATCTGGACTTGATCTACAGTGATTCAAGCCTGAGCGGCAGCGATTGTTCCGCCTATTCTGGCCACAATGCCCAGTGCGACGGCCTGGTGACGCTCAAGGCTGCGCACAGCTTCTATTAATCGGCTGAACCGCCGGGCTTATCCCGCGATCACACAAGAGAACCCTAAAGAAACCAGGTCTTCGCAAGGACTCGTCATGTCGCACTGGTTGAAGCAGATCAGCGTCATCCTCACCCTTAGCCTTACCGTCGCCGCGTGTAGCCGCGTGGGCCTGGCTTACCGCAACCTCGACGTGATCATTCCCTGGACGCTCAGCGACTATCTGGAGATGAATCACGAACAAAAAGACTGGTTCAATGAGCGCCTCAAAGAACACCTGAGCTGGCACTGCACCACGCAATTGCCCGGTTACCTCGACTGGCTGGATCGTTTGCAGGCCATGGTCGAGGCCAACCAGATCACCGACGCCGCATTGCAAACCCGCACCCAGGAAGCCAAACAGGCCATCGCCGATACCGCCCGGGAAATCACGCCGTCGGCCATCGAACTGTTACAGGGCCTTGATGACAAGCAAGTCGCGGAAATGAACGATGCCTTCGCCAAGGACCAGCGCAAACGCCAGGAGGCCTACCTCAAACCGTCTCTGGAACAACAGATCAGAGAACGGAGCAAGCGCATGGAAAAACGCTTGAATGACTGGCTCGGCCCACTCAGCCCAAGCCAGCAGCAACGGGTCGCGGCCTGGTCGAATGCCTTGGGTGATCAGAATAAGCAATGGATTGCCAACCGCGCCCATTGGCAACAGCAATTCAGCGCAGCAGTCGCGCAGCGGCAGAGTCCAGAATTCCCACAACGAATCGAGACACTTCTGGTAAATCGCGAGAGTTTGTGGACGCCGGCTTACCGCGAGGCCTATGCCAACACCGAAGCCCAGGCTCGGGTGTTGCTGGTGGACGTGATGGCCGAGAGCACACCGGTTCAACGTGAACGGTTGCTGCAAAAGATTGAAGGCGTGCGCAAGGATTTCACTGATTTGAAATGCCTGAAAGCGGCGCGGAAAGACTAGAAAATCAAAAGATCGCAGCCTTCGGCAGCTCCTACAGAATGTGTGTCCGCCCGATGTTTGAGGGTGTACGCGACTCCATGTAGGAGCTGCCGAAGCCTGCGATCTTTTGCTGTCGCTACAAAATCAGGCAATCTGCGCCTTCGACGCCAGCTCATCAAATGTCAGCTCCTCCAGCGGATCTTCCTGCTCATCCAGCACCTGCCGCGGATGCTCATTACCCGGAATGCTGCTGTCGATCAGGCTCAACAAACTCGAGCCCCGAGGCGTCAAAATGTAGTTCTCGCCATTCCCACCCTGATCCTCGGGCCGAGGCTCGATATAGCCCCGCTGCAGCAGTAGTTTTTCATACTCGCCAGCCACGGTTTTCAGGTGATCCAGATTCTCGAACGGCTCACCCGCGGCAGCTTTCTGCGCCGCATACTGCTCGGCATAAGGCCGAGGAGTGAAACTGTGGCCAGCGCCGTTCTGCACTTCATGCAGCAAGCGCTCCATCAAATCCCAGTTATAAGTCGTCATCCTGATCAACCTCCAAGTGCCCGCGAGTGAAATGGCCTTCATAGGTTGTGACCGACAGGGAGGGCGGCCGTTCAGCCTGGTTATTTCACCCTACCGACCAGCGGTATGTCGAATAAGGCGCAGGCCAAACGACTAGGCTGTGTAAGACAGTTTACCCCTCTGCGCGGATCGACTTTCGCCACAGCATGCAGGAGAAATCACCATGAACATTCAGAACCATCCGGTCGTGTCCCGAGAAGAATGGCTCGCTGCCCGCAAACAACACCTGGCCCACGAAAAAGCCTTCACCAAGGAACGAGACAAACTCAGCGCCGAACGCCGTGCCCTGCCCTGGGTGAAAATCGACAAACCCTACCGCTTCCAGGGACCCAACGGCGAACTGAGCCTGGCCGACCTGTTCGGCGGCCGCAGCCAATTGATCATCTACCACTTCATGTTCGCCGCTGGCTGGGACGAAGGCTGCCCAGGTTGCTCATTCCTGTCCGACCACATCGACGGCGCCAACCAACACCTGGCCCACCATGACGTGGCCGTGGTCGCTGTTTCCCACGCACCGTTCGCCGAATTCCAACCGTTCAAGCAGCGCATGGGCTGGAAATTCGACTGGGTCTCGTCCGAAGGCTGCGACTTCAACTATGACTTTGGCGTCTCAGCCCGGGCCGAAGACGTCGCCGCCGGAAAAGCTACCTACAACTACGAAAAATCCGACGGCGCCGAAGAAGAACTCCCTGGGCTCAGCGTGTTTTATCGCAATGAAGCGGGGGAGATTTTTCACACCTATTCAACGTATGCCCGAGGTTTGGATTTGCTGGTGGGGGCCTATAACTATCTGGACCTCACGCCCAAGGGGCGTAATGAAGAGGAGATTATGGATTGGGTGCGGCATCACGATCGGTATGAGGACAAGGCGCCGGCCAGTTGCTGTCATGAGGGGTAGATTGCTTGATCCGGGTTGGTCACAGCATCCGTGAACACCACCAATCCCCTGTGGGAGCGAGCTTGCCCGGGTAGAAACCGGAGACATCCTTTACGTTTTAAACCGGAAAACATCGCCTTTCGCGCCGAGATCGGTTGCGACACGGTGGTGCTTTCCGACTTCTCCAAAATGCTAGCCATTCCGTTACGCGATGGCTGTGATTTGATGGATGTGATTGGTCGACGGTTGCGGGCGCAGGTTGCGGAGTGAATGAAAATGGGCGGCCTGTGGGTCGCCCGTTTCTGTCACTGAACTTTTTTCGCCCTTCAGCCCTCAACCGGATAACCCGCCTTAACCGGAACCGAGGCCTGATTTTATGAAACCCCTGCTCAAACTCGCCCTCGCCGCCACCCTCACCTGCGCCCTCCCCGTTTGGGCCTGCCCGCCCGACGAAGCCACCGCCAAGCGCGAACAATTGGCCAGGGAAGTCGCCAAGATCACGGAGCAGAACCCGGCCAAGGCCAAGGAAATCAATGACGAGTTGAAGAAGATGGACCTGGAGACGGCCAGCAAGGATTTGCCGGACAAGTGCCAGTTGATTGATCAGCGTCTCAAGGAGCTGGAGTCGGCGGAGAAGAAAGCCAAGAGTTAAACCGCAAGATCAAAAGATCGCAGCCTTCGGCAGCTCCTACACGGGTTTGAGCGTGCAGCTGTAAGAGCTGATGCGATTTTTTGACGTAAAAAAACCCGGACACTGTCCGGGTTTTTTATGGGAACGCTACCGCGCCTTATTCAGCAGCCGGCGCTTCCGGCTTGCGGCGTTTCAAAGGCGCCATGCCATCCTTGCTGACCAGCGACAGGGCGTCGGTTTTCGGGCGGTTGGCGATCTTGCGCTTGGTCGGGGCCTTGGCGCCGGTTTTCTTCTTGTCGCCTTTGGCATCGACCTTTTTCTTCTTCACACCAACGGCTTTGCCCGAGGCCTTGACCTTTTTCGGTCCGCCGTAGGTGCCTTTGACTTCCTTGATGGTGCGGCGCTCGAAGCTCTGCTTGAGGTAGCGCTCGACGCTCGACATCAGGTTCCAGTCGCCATGGCAGATCAGCGAGATGGCCAGGCCATCGTTGCCGGCACGACCGGTGCGACCGATGCGGTGAACGTATTCGTCGCCGCTGCGCGGCATGTCGAAGTTGATCACCAGGTCCAGGCCTTCCACGTCCAGGCCACGGGCGGCGACGTCGGTGGCCACGAGGATCTTCACGCCGCCCTGCTTCAGACGGTCGATGGCCAGTTTGCGGTCTTTCTGGTCTTTGTCACCGTGCAGCACGAACGCTTTGTATTCCTGCGCCACCAGACGGCCATAAATACGGTCGGCCATGGCCCGGGTGTTGGTGAACACGATGGCCTTCTGATAGGTCTCGTTGGCCAGCAGCCAGTTCACGATCTGTTCTTTGTGCTGATTGTGGTCGGCGGTGATGATCTGCTGACGAGTGGTGGCGTTCAGATCGCTGACGTTGTTCAGCTGCAAGTGTTCAGGGTTGTTCAGCACCTTGGCGACCATCTCGCGCAGGCCCGAACCGCCGGTGGTGGCGGAGAACAGCATGGTCTGCTGACGGTTGGTGCACTCTTCCACCAGACGCTGCACGTCTTCGGCAAAGCCCATGTCGAGCATGCGGTCGGCTTCGTCGAGCACCAGCACTTCGACTTCTTTGAGGTCGAGGTTGCCGGCGTTCAGTTGCTCGATCATCCGGCCCGGCGTACCGATCAGGATGTCCGGCACCTTGCGCAGCATGGCGGCCTGGACCTTGAAGTCTTCACCGCCGGTGATCAGGCCGGACTTGATGAAGGTGAACTGAGCGAAGCGCTCGACTTCCTTGATGGTCTGCTGGGCCAGCTCGCGGGTCGGCAGCAGGATCAGGGTCTTGATGCTGACGCGGACTTTGGCCGGGCCGATCAAGCGGTTGAGGATCGGCAAAACGAATGCAGCGGTTTTGCCGCTACCGGTTTGCGCTGTCACCCGCAGGTCACGCCCTTGGAGCGCCAGCGGAATAGCCGCTGCTTGCACAGGCGTTGGCTCGACAAATTTAAGCTCGGCCACGGCTTTGAGCAGGCGTTCGTGCAGGGCGAATTGGGAAAACACGGGTGCTACCTCGAAGAAATACAAAAAAACAGCTGCATAGGGTAACGGTTTCGAGCGCGAAGGCCGAGTTTCTTTATCCAAATGGCTGCAAACAGTGGTTTTTTTGTCGCCTGTTTTGCCTCAAAACGTCATCCGGAACGTCTTAAATGCTCTAATTGCCCCGTCGTGTCCTACAGAAGAACCGTTTTCACCCATGGATATCAAACAGCTCTGGCTCAACGCCCAAGACCTCTTGGGTGCTCTCGATCAGCACCCGCTCCTGCATTCCACGCTCGCGCTGATGTTGCTGCTGCTGGTGGCGCTGGTACTCGGACGAGTGGCGCGCTACCTCATTCTTCATGCGACCAAAATCCTTGGTCGCCAGCCGTCGTTGCACTGGATCACCGATTTTCGCCACAACAAAGTGTTTCATCGCCTGGCACAGATGACGCCCTCGCTGGTGATCCAGTTCGGCCTGCATTTGGTGCCGGACCTGAGCAAAACCGCCCTTAACTTCCTCGGCAATGTGGCGCTGTCGTTCACCATTCTGTTCCTGGTGCTGGCCGTCAGCGCATTGCTCAATGCCCTGCTGGACATCTATGCCCGCACCGAACACGCCCGCACCCGCTCGATCAAGGGCTACGTGCAACTGGCGAAAATGGTGTTGTTCGTGTTTGGCGCGATCATCATCGTCGCCACGTTGATCGACCGTTCGCCGCTGTTACTGCTGTCGGGTCTGGGCGCCATGTCGGCGGTGATCCTGTTGGTCTACAAAGACACCCTGCTGTCGTTCGTCGCCAGTGTGCAACTGACCAGCAACGACATGCTGCGGGTCGGCGACTGGATCGAGATGCCACAAGTCGGTGCCGACGGTGACGTGGTGGACATCACCTTGCACACGGTCAAGGTGCAGAATTTCGACAAGACGATTGTGTCGATCCCGACCTGGCGCCTGATGTCCGAGTCGTTCAAGAACTGGCGCGGCATGCAGCAGTCCGGTGGCCGCCGGATCAAGCGCAGCTTGTTCATCGACGCCAGCGGCGTGCGGTTCATTCGCGATGATGAAGAGCTGAAGCTGTCCCAGGTGCATCTGCTGACCGACTACATCAACCGCAAACAGGCCGAACTCAAGGCCTGGAACGAAGCTCAGGGCAACGTCGCGGCGATGTCGGCCAACCGTCGACGGATGACCAACATCGGCACCTTTCGCGCCTATGCGCTGGCCTATCTGAAGAGTCACACGGAAATCCAGCCGAACATGACCTGCATGGTTCGCCAGATGCAGACCACCGCTCAGGGCATCCCGCTGGAAATCTACTGCTTCACCCGCACCACCGTGTGGGCTGATTACGAGCGGATACAGGGGGATATTTTCGATTACCTGCTGGCGGTATTGCCGGAGTTTGGCTTGAGCCTTTATCAGCAGCCGAGCGGCGGGGATTTGCGGTCGGGGTTGCTCCCGGCGGTGCTCGGCGCGAGCCACATTCCCGAGCCGGAAAAACACATCATGTAGCACCACATATCTCTTTGTGGGAGCGGGCTTGCTCGCGAAGGCGGAGTGTCAGCCGACATCTATGTTGAATGTCATACCGCATTCGCGAGCAAGCCCGCTCCCACAAGGGATTAGTGTGCAGCCGCCGGCCGGCGAACACCCAACCGACTAATCCACACCGCCATCAGAATCACCGACCCACCAAACAACAACCGCCCCAGCTCTTCATGCTGATTCCAGATCAGCAAGTTGATCAGCAACCCCACCGGCACGTGCAAATTGTTCATCACCGCCAGCGTCCCGCCGTTCACCAGGCACGCGCCCTTGTTCCACCAGTACAAACCCAGCGCGGTCGAGACCAGGCCGAGGAACAGCAGCACGCCCCATTGCAGCGGTGCTTCGGGCAGGAAGTTGTGTTTGCCGAACAGCAGAAACGCCGGCAACGCCACCGCCAATGCGCCCAGGTAGAAGTATCCGAAGCGCCGGTAATGCGGCAGATCGCTCGGATGGCAGGCCACCAGATGTTTGTAGAGCACCTGCCCGGCGGCGTAGGTGAAGTTGGCGAGTTGCAGCAGCAGGAAACCCATGAAGAAATCCGGGTTGATCCGGTCAAAGCGAATCACTGCCGCCCCGAGTACCGCCACCAATGCCGCGATCAAGGCCCAGGGATTGAAGCGCCGGTTCAGCGCGTCTTCGATCAAGGTCACGTGCAATGGCGTGAGGATGGTGAACAGCAACACTTCCGGCACCGTCAGCACCCGGAAGCTCAGGTACAGGCAGACGTATGTCACGCCGAACTGCAACGCGCCGATCAGCAACATCCCGCGCATGAACGCCGGCTCGACCTGACGCCAGCGCGTCAGCGGAATGAACACCAGCCCCGCCAGCAGCACCCGCACCAGCACCGCGAAGTAACTGTCGACATGCCCGGCCAGGTATTCGCCGATCAAGCTGAAGGAAAACGCCTGGATCAGCGTGACAAAAAGTAGATAGCCCATGCTCGCCTCATTTCGAATGGCGGCGACGATAGCGTTTTTTGCCCTTCATCGCGAACAGTCAGGTAATACACAACCCCCTGTGGGAGCGGGCTTGCCCGCGAATGCGGTGGGTCAGGCAACATTAATGTCGACTGACACGCCCTCTTCGCGAGCAAGCCCGCTCCCACAGGGGGTTGTGTGTCCGCTTAGCAAATCGCAGGCAAAAAAAGCCCGATCTCGCTAATGCGTTCAATCGGGCTAGAGCACTCAGGAGCAACAAGTGCAAAGGGAGGTTCGATGCGCGTACAGGCTTGAAGGGTTGCGCCAGGTCACTAGACCATCCAGCGATTATCTGGCGATTAACGGCTCAGGCGACCTGGGAAAGCTTGGCGTTGGCCTGGTTCAGGCCTTTCTCCTGGAAGTCACCGCCCAGGTTCATGCCTTCGGCGTGAATGAACGTGACGTCGTGGATGCCGATGAAGGCCATGACCTGGCGCAGGTACGGTTCCTGGTGATCGGCGGTGCTGCCGGCATAGATCCCGCCGCGAGCGGTCAGCACATAGGCGCGCTTGCCGCTGAGCAAACCTTGTGGGCCGGTTTCGGTGTACTTGAAGGTCACACCGGCACGCAGCACGTGGTCGAGCCAGGCTTTGAGGGTGCTCGGAATGGCGAAGTTGTACATCGGCGCGGCCATTACCAGTACATCAGCGGCCAATAGCTCATCTGTCAGCAAGTTGGAGCGATCCAACGAGGCCTGCTCGATGTCGTTGCGTTGTTCGGCAGGTTTCATCCAGCCGCCCAGCAGGTTGATGTCCAGGTGCGGCACCGGCGTGGTGGCCAGGTCACGGACGGTGATCTGGTCGGCCGGGTGTGCGGTTTTCCATTGGCTGATGAAGGTCTGGGTCAGTTGGCGGGAAACCGAGTCTTGCTGACGGGCGCTGCTTTCGATGATCAGAACGCGGGACATGGGATGTAGCCTCCATCTGAGAATGCTGTAGGTCGATGGAGTGAAGATTAAACAGAGTCATATCGATGAAAAAGCGCAAATAACTGCTATAAACCATCGATAAATTCGTTTATAAGCGATGCATGTTCTGTGGGAGCGGCTGTGGCGAGGGGGGCTTGACCCCCGTTTGAGTGCAAAGCACTCACAAGATCTTTGCTATATCAGATTTTTTGGGGCTGCTTCGCAGCCCAACGGGGCGATGCGGCGTTCCGACAAGCCCCCTCGCCACAGCTCCCACAGCCGCTCGATGTCATTTCGGCGTGCAGGTCAGGTTGATACGCATCTTGATGATGGTGCGGGTGAACTTGGCGGTGGCGTTTTTGTGTTTACCGGCAGGCACTTCGATTGTGCGGTTACGCGGCGCTTCCGGGCCATTGTTGAAAACAACCTTACAGATCGCATCGGTGCTGCCGTAGTTGTTCACCTGAATGGAGGCGATATCGGCATCTGTATCAAAGGCGTTGTAGTCGATGCTCAAGCCGTTCAATTGCTTTTGAACGTCGATCGGATAGGCAAACGCAGTCAGCGGCAACATCGCCAACGCCGCACAACCCGCCATCACACAACAAAGTTTTTTCATTCAGCAGCCTCCAATAGGGACTGCCAGCTTAGGACAAGAGGAGCTCAACATGAAAGCGCCCCGCGTGACCCTTGATCAATGGCGAACATTGCAAGCCGTGGTCGATCATGGCGGTTTCGCCCAGGCCGCCGAAGCGCTGCACCGCTCGCAATCGTCGGTCAGCTACACCGTAGCGCGCATGCAGGACCAGCTCGGCGTGCCGCTGTTGCGCATCGACGGGCGCAAAGCGGTGCTCACCGAAGCCGGCGGCGTGTTGTTGCGTCGTTCCCGGCAACTGGTGAAACAGGCCAGCCAACTGGAAGACCTGGCCCATCACATGGAGCAAGGCTGGGAAGCGGAAGTGCGGCTGGTGGTCGACGCTGCCTACCCCAGCGCCCGCCTTGTTCGCGCACTGACCGCGTTCATGCCACAAAGCCGTGGCTGCCGGGTGCGTCTGCGCGAAGAAGTGTTGTCGGGGGTCGAAGAAGTGCTGCTCGAAGGCGTGGCCGATCTGGCCATCACCGGGTTCAGTATTCCCGGCTATCTGGGCGCTGAATTGAGCGACGTCGAATTCATTGCGGTCGCCCACCCCGAGCATTCGTTGCATCGCCTGAATCGCGAATTGAACTTCCAGGACCTGGAAAGCCAGATGCAAGTGGTGATCCGCGACTCCGGCCGTCAGCAACCGCGAGACGTCGGCTGGCTTGGCGCCGAGCAACGCTGGACCGTCGGTAGCCTGGCCACCGCCGCGACGTTCGTCAGCAGCGGCCTGGGCTTCGCCTGGCTGCCCCGGCACATGATCGAGCGCGAACTCAAGGAAGGTACGCTCAAAGTGCTACCGTTGGACCAGGGCGGCAGCCGCAACCCGAGCTTCTATCTGTATTCGAACAAGGACAAACCCTTGGGCCCGGCGACGCAGATTCTCATCGAACTGCTGCGCACCTTCGATACCGCGCCGCTGGATGCGCCTTTCGCCGCCCCTGAACAAGCCTGACACGGAGTGTACCCATGGCCTATTTCGAACATGAAGGTTGCAACCTGCACTATGAGGAATATGGCCATGGCACGCCGTTGCTGCTGGTTCACGGATTGGGCTCCAGCACCCTGGACTGGGAAATGCAGATCCCGGCGCTCGCGGCCCACTATCGGGTAATCGTCCCGGACATACGCGGCCACGGGCGCTCCGACAAACCCCGCGAGCGCTACAGCATCGCGGGGTTCAGCGCCGACCTGATCGCGCTGATCGAACATTTGAATCTGGGTCCCGTTCATCTTGTGGGGCTTTCGATGGGTGGCATGATCGCTTTTCAATTGGCCGTCGATCAGCCGCAACTGCTCAAGAGCCTGTGCATCGTCAACAGCGCGCCCGAGGTCAAACGGCGCAGCCGTAACGATTACTGGCAGTGGTTAAAACGCTGGAGCCTGATGCGCGCGCTGAGCATGGGCACCATCGGCAAGGCCTTGGGCGCCAAGCTGTTTCCCAGGCCCGAACAAGCTTCGTTACGACAAAAAATAGCGGCGCGCTGGGCAAAAAACGACAAACGTGCTTATCTCGCCAGCTTCGATGCCATCGTTGGCTGGGGGGTTCAGGAACGACTTTCCAGGGTGTCCTGTCCAACCCTCATCGTCAGCGCCGACCGTGACTACACCCCGGTCGCACTGAAAGAAACCTATGTAAAGCTGCTGCCCGATGCGCGGCTGGTGGTGATCGCCGACTCGCGCCACGCCACCCCGCTGGATCAACCCGAACGCTTCAACCAAACGCTGCTCGAATTTCTCACCGCAGTCGACACCACTACTCAGGATCACTGACTTATGCTGAAAAAAATCGCCCTCGTTGCCGGCTCCGTTCTGTTTGCCGCCAACCTGATGGCCGCCACGCCCGCCAAGGCGCCGCACGTGCTGCTGGAAACCACCAACGGCCAGATCGAAATCGAACTGGACCCGGTCAAGGCACCGGTCAGTACCAAGAATTTCCTTGAGTACGTCGACAGCGGCTTTTACAACAACACCATTTTTCACCGTGTGATTCCTGGCTTCATGGTCCAGGGCGGCGGTTTCACACAACAGATGCAGCAAAAAGAAACCAAGGCGCCGATCAAGAACGAATCCAAAAACGGCCTGCATAACGTGCGTGGCACGCTGTCCATGGCTCGTACTTCCGCTCCGGATTCGGCCACCAGCCAGTTTTTCATCAACGTCAAAGACAATGACTTTCTCGACCAGGGCGACGGCTATGCCGTGTTCGGTAAAGTCGTTAAAGGGATGGACGTGGTCGATGTCATCGTCAACTCCCAGACCACCACCAAAGGCGGCATGAAAGACGTGCCGGCCGACCCGGTCTTCATCAAGTCGGCCAAACGCATAGACTAATCTGCACAGGAGTGCTTGAGCGGCTGTCGGTCTTGGCGCCGCTCATATCGTTTAAAGGAGAGCCCGTGCGCGGGCGGAGAACTGATGCTTTATCGCCGTTTTGAAAAACTGATCGACATATTCCGCGATGCACCGACGGCGGCTCCGCCGGATCGGGTTCTCCCCTTCTACACCTATTACCTGAAGCAGGTCTGGCCGAGTTTCGCCGTCCTGCTGATCGTCGGCCTGTTCGGCGCGCTGATCGAAGTGGCGCTGTTCAGCTACCTGAGCCGCATCATCGATCTCGCCCAAGGCACGCCCAACGTCGACTTCTTCAGGGAACATGGCATCGAACTGGCTTGGATGGCGGTGGTGGCGCTGGTCCTGCGCCCGATATTCGTCGGCTTGCATGACTTGCTGGTACACCAGACCTTGAGTCCCAGCCTGACCAGCCTGATCCGCTGGCAAAACCACAGTTATGTGCTCAAACAGAGCCTCAATTTCTTCCAGAACGATTTTGCCGGACGCATCGCCCAACGCATCATGCAGACCGGCAACTCGTTGCGCGATTCGGCTGTGCAAGCGGTGGACGCGCTATGGCATGTGCTGATCTACGCGATCAGTTCGCTGGTGCTGTTCGCCGAAGCCGACTGGCGCCTGATGATCCCGCTGCTGACCTGGATCGCCGCCTTCATCGGCGCCCTCTACTACTTCGTGCCACGGGTCAAGGAACGCTCGGTGGTGTCATCCGATGCCCGCTCCAAACTCATGGGACGGATCGTTGATGGTTACACCAACATCACCACCCTGAAGCTGTTCGCCCACACCAATTTCGAGCAGCAATACGCCCGCGAAGCGATCAAGGAACAAACCGAAAAAGCCCAACTGGCTGGCCGTGTGGTGACCAGCATGGACGTGGCCATCACCAGCATGAACGGCCTGCTGATCGTCAGCACTACCGGCCTCGCGTTGTGGCTGTGGACGCAATCGTTGATCACCGTAGGCGCAATTGCATTGGCCACGGGCCTGGTGATCCGCATCGTCAACATGTCTGGCTGGATCATGTGGGTGGTGACGGGCATCTTCGAAAACATCGGCATGGTTCAGGACGGTTTGCAGACCATTTCCCAGCCAGTCAGCATCACCGACCGCGAGCAGGCCAAGCCGTTGAACGTGGCGCGTGGAGAGGTGCGTTTCGATCACGTCGATTTTCACTACGGCAAGAAAAGCGGGATCATCAGCGACCTCAACCTGACGATCAAACCCGGCGAAAAAATCGGCCTGATCGGCCCGTCCGGTGCCGGCAAATCGACGTTGGTCAATCTGCTGCTGCGCCTCTATGACGTACAAGGCGGGCGGATTCTCATCGACGGCCAGAACATCGCCGAGGTCGGTCAGGAGAGCTTGCGTGAACGCATCGGTATGATCACCCAGGACACCTCGCTGCTGCACCGTTCGATCCGCGACAATTTGCTGTACGGCAAACCCGACGCCACCGAAGCCGAACTCTGGGAAGCGGTGCACAAGGCCCGCGCCGACGAGTTCATCCCGTTGCTGTCGGACTCCGAAGGCCGCACCGGTTTCGATGCTCACGTCGGTGAACGCGGTGTAAAACTCTCCGGCGGCCAGCGCCAGCGGATCGCCATCGCACGGGTGTTGCTCAAGGACGCACCGATCCTGATCATGGACGAAGCCACCTCGGCGCTGGACTCGGAAGTCGAAGCGGCGATTCAGGAAAGCCTCGAAACCCTGATGCAGGGCAAAACCGTGATCGCCATCGCCCACCGCCTCTCGACCATTGCGCGAATGGACCGCCTGGTGGTGCTGGAAAAGGGCAAGATCGCCGAAACCGGCAGCCACGCCGAACTGCTGGCCCATGGCGGTTTGTATGCGCGGTTGTGGCAGCACCAGACCGGCGGGTTTGTCGGGATCGATTGAGGCAACACCAACCTGTGGGAGCGGGCTTACTCGCGAAGGCGGTGTGTCAGTCGACATCAATGTTGTCTGACACACCGCCTTCGCGAGCAAGCCCGCTCCCACACGGATTACAGCGTCAACACCATCTCATGCCACGCCATCCCGCCATGGTCCGACGCCGAAGGCTTGATGTAGGCAAAACCAAACCCGGCATAGAGTGGAATGTGCCGCTCTTTGCACATCAGGTGGATGCTGGCCTTGTTCAGTGCACGCATGTGCTGGATAAATTCACTCATCAAGCGTTTCGCCAGACCCTGCCCCTGATAGTCCGGATGCACCACCACCGACATGATCACCACGTGCGGGCCGGCCGGGTCGTGGCCAATCAGCTCCTTGAATGCTTCGTTCGACATTTCCACCTCAAACGCCGCACCGGAATTGATGAAACCGGCGACAACGCCATTCACTTCAGCAACGATGAAGCCTTCGGGCCAAGTGGCGATGCGGGTGGCGATTTTCTCGCGGGTGGCGGCTTCATCGCCTTCGTAAGCGACGGTTTCGATGGCATAGCAGCGGTCCAGGTCAGCAGGGCTGACGTGGCGGATGACGGTGTTCATGGCAACTCGGAATCGGCGTGGGAAAGGTTGGGGATCATAAATCAGCATCAATATGACTTCGAGAGGCGAATCATCGATCCGCCGCTCGACCCGTTCATTACGCTTTGAGTGGCAGCCAGATTTCCAGCACGCCGGTATTGAGCTTCGGGTTGAAGTCATCGCTGTAGCGTTCGAACTCCGGCGCATCCGCCGCTTCACGACCGGATTTCGGCAGCCAAGTGTTCCAGATGTATTGAAAGGTCTGGGGCAAGGTATCCAGAGGCCCCTTATGTTCGAAAACTGCATATTTCTGAGGCTGAACTTCAATCCAGCGGTACTTCTCGGGCAGGTCGTCGAGCTTGCTGATTTCGACACCGGCGATGTATTCGAAACCACCCTTGCCATCCGGATTGCAGCAGATGCCGTAGGTTACTTCGCTTTTCTGACCGGGAATTTTTCCCATCTCGGGAATGAATTTCTCCCATAGGTCGGGGATCGCTTTGGTCGTATCCGCCGTAAATCGTCCACCAAGCCCCGCTATGAGCATGAAGTGCCCGTTTTCAAAGCGTGGCTCGGCCGTTTCGACGCCTGTTTGCTCATCCATGACTCAACTCCTGGTACAAAAGGTGGGTTCGGCTGGGAGTATAGAAGCCAAACCCGATTCGCCCAGTTACAGTGCGTGCAACTGTTCGATGGCGCCTGGGCCGATGAACTCGTTGTAACCCGATAGAATCACGTAGACCGCGAAATAGCAGAAGATCGCTGCCGATGCCATGTAGGAATAACGCAGCAGTTTGTCCCCGAGCAACTTGCCGCCATGGCTCGCCGCGAAGCACAGACCGACACACCAGAGCACACCGGCGCACAAGAAGCCGCCAAGGAACAGCGCCGAGCTGACCGCGCCACCGCCACCGGAACGGGCGATCAGTGTGCCGCCCACCGCGGCGAACCATAGAATGGCGCTAGGCGATGACATGGCGAGAAAAATCCCGCGAAAAAACTCACGACGATGCGAGTTGTGCCCCACTTCCGGGGTCTGCGCCAACAGCGCTTCATGATGAATCGCCGAATAAATCATCTTCGCCGCGAAATACAGCAGCAGCGCCGAGCCGCCGATCCACAGCACCCAACGCACGGTTTCGTATTGCAGCAATACGGTCATCCCGGCCAACGCCAGCACGGCGTAAATCAGATCGCCGACACACGTTCCCAATCCCAGCGCAAAGCCTTGGAAATAGCCGCGCTGCATTGCCAGCGTGATCATCGCGATATTGGCCACGCCGATGTCCAGGCACAGCGAAAGGCTCAGCAAAAAGCCGCTGGTAAACTCCATCAACCGATTTCCTTCGCAAAATTTGTTTACATAGACGCTGGACAGTCTGCCACAGCAGCCCTTACATTCCGCCACAGGCCACCGCAGTGGCCAGCGTCGCTCGGACGGTTCCGGGCGCTTACGTTATCCGAGGCAACAATGGCCGAACAAGGTTCGCCGCGCCGCTTTGCGCGCATAGATCGACTCCCCCCTTACGTTTTCAACATCACTGCCGAGCTGAAGATGGCCGCCCGTCGTCGTGGCGAAGACATCATCGACTTGAGCATGGGCAACCCCGACGGCGCCACGCCGCCGCACATTGTCGAAAAACTCGTTACGGTTGCCCAGCGTGAAGACACCCACGGCTATTCCACGTCCAAAGGGATTCCGCGCCTGCGTCGGGCGATCTCCAATTGGTACAAGGATCGCTACGAAGTCGAGATCGACCCGGAAACCGAAGCCATCGTCACCATCGGTTCCAAGGAAGGTCTGGCACATTTGATGCTGGCCACCCTAGACCAGGGCGACACCGTATTGGTGCCGAACCCCAGCTATCCGATTCACATCTATGGTGCCGTGATTGCCGGCGCCCAGGTGCGCTCGGTGCCGCTGATCCCTGGCGTGGACTTCTTCGCCGAGCTGGAACGGGCGATTCGCGGCTCGATCCCGAAACCGAAAATGATGATCCTCGGCTTCCCGTCCAACCCCACCGCCCAGTGCGTGGAGCTGGACTTCTTTGAGCGGGTGATCGCCCTCGCCAAACAGTACGATGTTTTGGTGGTGCATGACCTGGCCTATGCCGACATCGTGTACGACGGCTGGAAAGCCCCGTCGATCATGCAAGTGCCGGGCGCCAAGGACATCGCGGTGGAGTTTTTCACCCTGTCCAAGAGCTACAACATGGCCGGCTGGCGCATTGGTTTCATGGTCGGCAACCCGGAACTGGTCAACGCCCTGGCACGGATCAAGAGCTACCACGACTACGGCACCTTTACCCCGCTGCAAGTCGCGGCGATTGCGGCACTGGAAGGCGATCAGCAATGTGTCAAAGACATCGCCGATCAGTATCGGCAGCGTCGTAATGTACTGGTCAAAGGCTTGCATGAACTGGGCTGGATGGTCGAAAACCCGAAAGCATCGATGTATGTCTGGGCCAAGATTCCCGAGGCTTATGCACACATGGGTTCGCTGGAATTCGCCAAGAAATTGCTGGCCGAAGCCAAGGTCTGTGTCTCGCCGGGCGTTGGGTTTGGCGAGTATGGGGATGATCATGTGCGCTTCGCGCTGATCGAAAACCAGGACCGGATTCGTCAGGCCGTGCGCGGGATTCGCGGAATGTTCCGGGCGGATGGGTTGGTTCAGAAAACCAATATCTGACACCTGACACTGTAGGAGCTGTCGAGTAGAACGAGGCTGCGATCTTTTGATTTTGTTTTTTAAATCAAGATCAACAGATCGCAGCCTCGTTCTACTCGACAGCTCCTACGGGGATTTCGACTCATCACCCACAAAAAAACCGCATCGCTGCGGTTTTTTTGTGTTTGCCGATCGTGTCAGACGAACAAAGACAACAGCAGGATGAAGCCCAGGCCCACCACGGACAGGATGGTTTCCATCGCAGTCCAGGTCTTGAAGGTTTCCGCCACGGTCATGTTGAAGTACTGCTTCACCAGCCAGAAACCGGCGTCGTTGACGTGGGACAGGATCAACGAACCGGCACCGGTAGCCAGTACCAGCAACTCACGGTTCACGCCCGGAATCATCCCCACCACCGGCACCACGATGCCCGCACCAGTAATGGTCGCCACAGTTGCCGAACCGGTCGCGATGCGGATCACCGCCGCCACCAGCCAGGCCAGCAGGATCGGCGAGATCTGTGCATTCACCGCCATATGGCCGATCACATCACCCACACCGCTGGTCACCAGCATCTGCTTGAAGCCGCCACCGGCACCGATGATCAGAATGATCGCGGCGGTCGGTGCAAGGCTTGCATCGAGCCATTTCATCATTTGACTGGAACCGATGCCCTGCTTGTAGCCGAAGGTATACAGCGACAGCAGCAATGCCAGCAGCAACGCCGAAATCGGGTGACCGATCAGGTCCATGAAAGCGCGGAAGATGTTGCCATCGGGCAGCACCACGTCGGCAAATGTCTTGAGCAGCATCAGGAATACCGGCAGCAACACGGTCACCAGCGTGATGCCGAAGCTCGGCAGTTCAGCCGAATCCGTCTCGCGCGATAGTTGATCCACCAGCTCCTGGTTCGGATGACCGGGAATGTGCTTGGCAATGAACGTACCGAAAATCGGGCCAGCGATGATGGCCGTTGGCAGCGCAACGATCAGGCCGTACAGAATGGTTTTACCAATGTCGGCACCGAACACACCGATGGCCAGCAGCGGACCCGGGTGCGGCGGCACCAGGCCGTGTACCGCGGACAGGCCAGCCAGCAGCGGGATACCGATCTTGATGATCGACACACCAGTGCGACGGGCCACGATGAACACCAGCGGAATCAGCAGTACGAAGCCGATTTCGAAGAACAGCGGAATGCCGACCAGGAACGCGGCGAACATCATCGCCCACTGCACCTTGTCCTTGCCGAAGGCGCGGATCAACGTCTGCGCAATTTGATCCGCACCGCCTGATTCGGCCATCATTTTGCCGAGCATGGTGCCCAGCGCCAGGATGATCCCGACGAAACCGAGTACCCCACCGAAGCCATCCTGGAACGCCTTGATGATAGTGCCGATAGGCATGCCGGACGTCAGCCCGAGGAAGGCGGCGGCGATGATCAGTGCGAGGAATGGGTGCAACTTGAACTTGGTGATCAGGACGATAAGCCCGATCACTGTGACCACTGCGTCTAGCAGCAGGAATGACTCGTGGGACATGCCAAACATGGGGGGTGTCTCCGTTGTTTGTTGTTGTTATGAAAGCAATTATTCAAATGCCGTCAGGACAGCGCTATCTTTTGGAGCAAAATCAACCGGCGAGTTTCAAGCCGTGATCGAGCCACCAACGGTGGGCCTGAGCAGCCAATTCATCGACGCTATGGCTGGACGCATCCAGAGCCAGGGTCAGGGGCTCACCAATGGGCGATTCAAGTGTGGCGAACTGACTGTCGATCAAGGTCGACGGCATGAAGTGCCCCGGCCGATGAGACACACGATCGGCAGCGACTTCGGGGGTCAGCTCGAGGAAAACGAAGCCCAGGCCCGGCAAGGCACTGCGCAAGCGTTCGCGGTAACTGTGTTTGAGGGCAGAGCACGTCAGCACCGGGCGTTCACCCTTGGCATCGATGCGGCGCAGCTCATCGCACAGGCTGTCGAGCCAGCCGGCACGATCTTCGTCGTTCAGGGGGATACCCGCGCTCATCTTTTCGATATTGGCGGCAGGGTGGAAAGTGTCGCCTTCAATGGCGGTCGCGCCGCTAAGCTGGCACAGGGACTGGCTGACGCACGTCTTGCCGCAACCGGCAACGCCCATGATGACCAGGGCGGTGATGGGATGATTCATGTAACACCTCAGCGCGCAGACAGCGCTACCTTTGCTACGTAAGACTCAAGTGCAAAAGCAGAAGTTGCCGACGCCTTCTTGTCATTTTTGTGGGTTGCAGCATGTTCGTTCTCGAAGCCAAAAAGCGAGGATCAGGCAAACCTCGTTCACGCATTTGCAGCTGCATCGAGACAGCGCTACCTTAGTGCCTTGAATTTTGTTTGGCAAGCCGTCCGATGAATACCCCTAAAAACGATAAAAATACTCGCACCACTGGCCGCCCTACCCTCAACGAAGTCGCGCGCCTGGCCGGTGTCAGCCCGATTACCGCCTCCCGCGCCCTGCGCGGCGTCAGCACGGTGGCCACCGAACTGGTGGAAAAAGTCCAGAAGGCCGCCCTCGACCTGAACTACGTGGTCAACCCCGCCGCCCGCGCCCTGGCCTCGGCCCAGAGCCATTCCGTGGTGGTTTTGGTGCCGTCATTGTCCAACCTGCTGTTCATCGACACGCTGGAAGCCATTCATCAGGTTTTACGACCAAAGGGCTTCGAAGTGCTGATCGGCAACTTCCATTACTCGCGTGATGAAGAAGAAAACCTGCTGCGCAATTACATGGCTTATCAACCTCGCGGCCTGTTGCTGACCGGTTTCGACCGCACCGAAAGTTCGCGGCGGATGATCGAGGCCAGCAACATTCCGTGCGTGTACATGATGGAACTGGACAGCGCGGCCGGGCTCAATTGCGTCGGTTTCTCGCAAGTCGCTGCCGGCGAAACCGCAGCCGGGCATTTGCTGTCACGCGGTCGCAAGCGCCTGGCCTACATCGGCGCGCAACTCGATCAACGCACGCTGCTGCGCGGCGAAGGTTTCCGTCGCGCGCTGCAAAAGGCCGGTTTGTATGATCCAGCACTGGAAGTGCTGACACCGCGAGCTTCGTCGGTGGGTCTGGGCGGCGAATTGTTCCTGCAACTGCTCGCAACCCATCCGGACGTCGATGCGATCTTCTTCGGCAACGACGACCTGGCCCAGGGCGCGCTGCTCGAAGCGTTGCGCAATGGAATCAAGATCCCCGAACGCGTGGCGATCCTCGGCTTCAACGACCTGCCTGCATCAGAGCACATGGTGCCGCGCCTGAGCAGCATCAGCACCCCGCGCGAAGCCATTGGCCGTCGCTCCGCAGAGCTGATGCTGACCTTGCTGGCTGGCAATTCAGTGACCAAACCGGTGCAGGATATGGGATTTGAATTGAAGGTACGCGAGAGCACCTGACTCGCGACCATTCCCACGCTCCGCGTGCTAGATTCCGATACCTGGAACAGCAAACGGAGAAGCTCAATGGGACATACGCTGAAGATTTTGGGTCGGGCCTCGTCAATTAACGTCAGAAAAGTCCTGTGGACCTGCGACGAACTGGGCGTTTCCTACGAACGCGAAGACTGGGGCAGCGGTTTCGCATCGACACAGCGCCCGGAATTTCTCCAGCTCAACCCCAACGCACAGGTGCCGGTGCTCATCGACGAAGCCGGCGTCTTGTGGGAGTCCAATACCATCTGCCGGTATCTGGCCGGTAAACACCAAAACACTGACCTGTTGCCCATCGAACCGGCGGCCCGCGCTCGCGTGGAGCAGTGGATGGACTGGCAAGCCACCGAACTCAACCCGTCGTGGGGCTACGCATTTTTTGCGCTGGTCCGGCAATTGCCGAACTTTCAGGATACGCAACGGATTGCTGATGGCGTTCGCGGCTGGAACGCAAAAATGGGCATCCTCGAACAGCAACTCGCGGCGACCGGAGCATATGTCGCCGGACCGCAGTTCACACTGGCCGATATCCTCATCGGATTGTCGGTCAACCGCTGGCGGATGACCCCGATGGATCGCCCGGACTACCCCGCCGTCGACGCCTATTGCCAACGACTGGCGCTGCGGCCGGGGTTCATGGAACACGCTTGCAATGGCGTGCCATAACGCCAAATCCGCCCCCTCTGCTTTTTCATAAAAGAGAACCCCATGAACGGACTCAACGTACTGCTGACCGGCGCCTGCGGCAGAATCGGCAGAACCTTTTTCGAAGCTTCGCAGGACCGCTACACCTTCGTGCTGACGGATCGAATCGAACCCGACTTCAATGTCGATCCACCGCATCGCTTTGTACGCCAGGACCTGTCCGACCTCACCGCCATAAGCGAAGTGCTGAAGGGCATCGACGTCATCGTGCATCTGGCTGGCATCCCTCACGCCACCGCCTCTTTCGATGAGTTACTGCCCAACAATATTCTGGCCACCACTTACCTGTTCGAAGCCGCCGTGGCGGCGAATTGTAAACGGTTGGTGTTCGCCAGCAGCGCGCAGACCATCGAGGGTTATCCGGTGGACCGGCAGATCACACCGGGCATGCAGGTGATGCCGGCCAATCTGTATGGCGTCAGCAAGTGTTATGGCGAAGCCTTGTGTGCGTTCTACGCTGCCAAACACAACCTATCGAGCATCGCCATACGCATCGGCGCTTTCGAATTTGCGGACCGTCACGAATTGACCAACGCTCGTGACCTGAGCGCATGGCTCAGCCCTCGTGATGCGGTGCAGTTACTGCAACTCTCGGTAGAGGTCAAAGGTGTGCAACACCTGATCGCCCACGGTATTTCCAATAACCGTTTCAAACGCCTGGACCTCAGTGAAACTACCCGGGTGTTGGGTTACAGGCCGTTGGATGATGCGTTTCAGGAGTTCGACATTCCCATCGGGTGATCTGCAAGCATCCTCAACAACGCCCGCACCGCCGCCGAAGGTTCTTTGTCGGGCGCGACCACCAAGGCAAATTCGCGATCGATACGCGGCATCAAAGGCATTACACGCAGGCCTTGGCGATGGGGCGGCAAGGTCATTTCCGGTACCAGGGTCACGCCAATGTTTTCCCGCACCAGGGTAAACGCACTGCTCCACTCTCGCACCTCGGCCCGTATATCCACCAGTTGCAGCCCGGCATCGGCGGCCAGGCTGCGGGCATTGGTCGAACAACCGCCCGTGGCCAGCACGAAGGGTTGCTCCGCCAGTTCTGCCAATGAAACGCCCTTGTCATTCGAGCGGCGCGCCAAGGGGTGGCCACCGGGCAGCACCGCCACCCAGGCATCACGCCCCAGACGACCAGCGCTGCGCGCGGGCGCAGGGTTCAACACCACGCCGACATCCACCAGCCCGTCACTGAGCAACGTTTCCACTTCATCGTCGCTGACCTCCAACGCCACCACTTGAATGCCGGGATACAGCCGATTGAATTGGCGTAGCAGTGGCGGCAGTAAGGTCGCCAGCACCAACGGAAAACTGGCCAGGCGAATCGTCCCGCGCTGGATATCCTTAGTGGCGTCGACGGTGCTGCGTATGTTCTCGAGAGCGCCGAGCATGGTTCGCGCCTGTTCGATCACAGGCAAGCCAATGGCGGTCGGCAAGGTATGACGGTTTTCCCGGCTGAACAGCTGAACGCCCAGGGTTTCTTCGATCAAGGCCAACGCCTGACTGGCACCGGACTGGGTCATTCCAACCCGTTCGGCGGCCCGGGTGATGTTGCCGGTATCGGCCACCGCCACCACCATTCGCCAGTGCATCAGGTTCATCATGGCAGTAGCTTTCCTAATGGCAGTTTTCTGAAAGATTAATTTTACCGAGCGTGCCGCGCACTATGACACTGGCGCAAATCCGCAACCAGAGCCCTGCCCATGAAGTTGTATTACGCCCCGCAAGCCTGCTCATTGGCGCCGCACATTGTGCTGCGCGAACTGGATTTGCCGTTCGAGTTGATTCGCGTCGACAACAGCACCAAGCAGACCGTCACCGGAGAGGATTTCCTGGCCATTAACCCAAAAGGCTATGTCGCGGCATTGCAGCTGGATAACGGTGATGTGCTGACCGAAGGCCCGGCGATCCTGCAGTACCTGGCAGATCTACGACCTGAGGCGGACCTGGCACCGACGAACGGGACGTTCGAGCGGGTGCGTTTGCAGGAATGGCTGAATTTCGTTTCTACCGAGATTCATGGTGGGCTGGGTTGGCTGTTCAATTCGCAGTTTCCGGATGAGGTGAGGACGCTCATCAAGGAGAAGCTGTTCAAGCGCTTCGCCGTGTTGAGCAAGACGCTGGAGCGGCAGGATTACTTGATGGCCGGTGGATTCGGCATCGCTGATGCGTATCTGTTTACGGTGTTGCGCTGGACTCAGGGGTTTGACATCGATCTGAGTGAGTGGCCTGCATTGGCGCGATTTCAGGCGAGGGTTGATATGCGGCCAGCCGTGAAAGGCGCGCTGGCTGCGCAATGGGCGTGAGGCGTTAAATCAACCGCGAGTAGGGTTTAGACTTGAAAGGAGATCAGGTCTTGATCGGAATTTCTTGCAGATTTTTCGGGGGTATTTCGTTAGACCTGCAGCAGGAGCCCGAGAACCCGGGCTCCTTTGACGTGGGGATCAGTGGCCGAACACGCCCACCTTCTTGGCCTTCTTGTCCGCACGTTTTTCATCGGCGGTTTTAGCCGGTTTCTTCTTTGCCGCTTTCTTTGAATCCATGCCTTTGGCCATGATACATACTCCACTCATACGGGACGTGAGATCAGGTATACACCTATCGCGGCGCCCGCGTTCTTTTATAATCACCCGCTTTGCGCACTGACAGTCCAGGCCCATGCCCAACACCCAGTACTCCTTGCTCGATGAGCCGTTATGGCCGTTGATGAACAAGTTTTACCGCGCCCACCAATCGTCAATGAAAGCAGTCCGCGACGCTCGCCTGTGGGTCGCAAAACGCGATGAGATCATTGCGGCGTTATGTTTGCGGCCAGTGGCCGGCGGGCATTGGCTGACCGGGCTGTTCGTCGACCCGCGCTGTCGCGAGCAAGGGATCGCCGCGACGTTGATCGCCCACGCCATCAAGCACCTCGAAGAACCCGTCTGGTTGTTCTGCCATCCGGATCTGCGTGGCTTTTATGAGCGTCGCGGTTTTACCTTCGACCCGCCCCTGCCCTACGCCATGGCTGAACGGTTGAGCCGTTATGCGCGCAGCAAACCGATGATTGCGATGGGGTTTGAACCAGATTAGAAAATCAAAAGATCGCAGCCTTCGGCAGCTCCTACAGGGTTTTGTGTACACCCGTAGGAGCTGCCGAAGGCTGCGATCTTTTAGCGATTTAATCGTCCGCCGCAGGGTCCAGATCCGGAAACATCACTTCGGTAAACCCGAATTTGCTGAAATCACTGATGCGCGACGGGTACAGCCGGCCGATCAGGTGATCGCATTCATGCTGCACCACCCGCGCATGAAATCCCGAGGCAATGCGCACGATCGGCTCGCCCTTGGGATCGAAGCCTTCATAGCGAATCTGCTGATAACGATTCACCGCACCGCGCAAGCCCGGCACCGACAGGCAGCCTTCGAACCCCTCTTCAAGGATCGGGCTCAATGGCGTGATCAGTGGATTGATCAGAATCGTCTGCGGCACCGCTTCGGCGTCCGGATAGCGTTCGCTGTGTTCGAAACCAAAGATCACCAGTTGCAGGTCGACACCGATCTGCGGCGCGGCCAGGCCCACCCCGCCTACGCTTTCCATGGTCTGGAACATGTCGTCGATCAACTGCCACAACTCAGGGCTGTCGAACATTTCTGTTGGCACCGGTGAGGCAATGCGCAGCAGGCGTTCATCACCCATTTTCAGAATTTCACGGATCATTTCAGGGCTTCGTCAGTGGTCGGCTTGATTGAGTGGTCGCGTCCCAATCCCGATACGTGGTGTTTGGGTTCTTCGGGCACCTTTTCGCCAGGTTTCTTGCCTTCGGACGACATGTGTTCGATCACTGCATTCATTTCCGCGCCGAGCAACAGCACCGCGGCGGAAATATAGAAGTACAACAGCAACACGATGATCGCGCCGATACTGCCATACATGGCATTGTAGTTGGCGAAGGTTTTGACGTAGAAACCGAAGCCCAGCGAAGCGATGATCCAGACCACCACAGACAACACAGCACCCGGGGTGATGAAGCGAAACTCTTGTTTGACGTCAGGCATGACGTAATAAATCAGCGCCACCGCCATCATCAACAGAACCACAATCACCGGCCAGCGAACAATGGTCCACACGGTCACGATAAAATCTTCGAGGCCTACTTGTGAGGCAATCCAGCCCATCACCTGCGGCCCGAGCACCATCAGTGCGGCGGCGATCAGCAACATGCCGGCGATGCCGATGGTGTAGAAAATCGACAGCGGGAAACGTTTCCAGGCTGGACGGCCTTCGACCACGTCATACGCGGCGTTCATCGCGCTCATCATCAACCGTACACCAGCGGACGCGGTCCACAGGGCGATGACGATACCTACCGAGAGCAACCCCCCTTTGGACTGCTGAAGCTGGTCGATTACCGGGTTCACCTGCTCCAGCGCCTGGGGTGGCAGAACCAGTTCCGATTGCAGGCGCAACCAGGAAAAGAAATCCGGCAAGTGCAGAAAACCGATCAGGGCGATCAGGAAGAGGATGAAAGGGAACAGCGAGAACAACATTTGATAGGCCAGCGCCGAGGCATAAGTCGACATTTCATCGGCGATGAACTCGGTAACCGTGCGCATCATCACCCGATGCAGGGGCAGACCTTTCATGGTTGGAAAAAACATTAGCGTCTCCTTTCGCCGCAAAAAGGTTGAAGTCGTGGCGACTCAGGGGCCGTTTTCTACAACAAAGTAGCCTACTTGGCGACTTTGAAACAATCTAAGGGTATATCTCGCCTATCCAACACAAAAACGGCCATCTTCGGATGGCCGTTTCTGTTACTCGTCAAATGCCGGATTACGCCTTATCGATGCCTTTTTTGAGAGCATCCTTGGCTTTGCCGACTGCTTGCTGGGTTTCGCCTTTCTTCTCCTGCGCCACGCCTTCGGCGCGCATCTTGTCATTACCGGTGGCCTTGCCGACGCCTTGCTTGACGTTGCCGGCCGCTTCGTTTGCCATGCCTTTAACTTTATCGCCCGTGCTGCCCATGGTATTTCTCCTGTGAACATTTCAATGGGGAAAGTGGTTACACAAGGATTGACCGAGGGTCTTTGCGCGGAGTTTCATTTATTTATTAACCGGACATTTCGCAGGTTGGGCTTTATGTTTGCAGCCTTTGCCCCGAGAATGCGCCACGTATTCAGGCCATGGCGCTGAAGATCCAATCCCGTAGGAACGTTATGAAACTCGATAAAAAGCAGGCCATTGCCCGCAGAAACCAGGAACTCGGCGGTGCTGTGCTTGGCGTCAACAACTGCCATTTCACCGAACTGAACCGCAACCGAAACATTTTCTGGTTCGATATTCCGGTTGCACGCCTGGCCGTTGGTCAGTACGAATGGATTCATTTGCTGATGCACACCCCGGATACCGACGAACTGCTGCACCTTAAAGTGCCGACGGTTTTCCTGCGCGAAAAACTCGAAGGTCTGGTGGTGCGCAACCAAGGCAAGCGCAAGGCAGCCCTGAGCCTGGAACTGAGCGCCGACAAGGACTCCTACTTGCAGGACATGCGCCCGGGCGGTACCAACGTCAACTTTGCGCAATTCCACCAGTAACAGCAGAAGATCGCAGCCTTCGGCAGCTCCTACATAGATCGCGCATACTTGTGGAATATCGGGTGTACTCGGTCAATGTAGGAGCTGCCGAAGGCTGCGATCTTTTGATCTGCTTTCACCACAACAAAAAGCCCCGCATCTGCGGGGCTTTTTGTTGGTTAGGCGCTGACTTTCTTCACGCCGAGCTTCTTCAGCTCTTCGTCGCGCAGTTCGCGGCGCAGGATTTTGCCGACGTTGGTGGTCGGCAGCGCATCACGGAATTCCACGGCTTTCGGCACTTTGTAACCGGTGACGTTGGCGCGCATGTGCTCCATCACCTGATCCTTGGTCAGGGTCACACCCGGTTTGGCGACGATAAAGATCTTGATCGCCTCGCCCGACTTCTCGTCCGGCACACCAATGGCCGCGCATTGCAGCACGCCCGGCAGAGTCGCCAGCACATCTTCAAGCTCATTGGGATACACATTGAAACCGGAGACCAGGATCATGTCTTTCTTGCGATCGACAATGCGCATGTAACCGTCGGGCTGGATCAGCGCAATGTCACCGGTCTTCAACCAGCCTTCGCTGTCGAGTATTTCATCGGTGGCGTCCTGACGCTGCCAGTAGCCCTTCATGACTTGCGGACCTTTCACACACAGTTCACCGATGGCGCCCAGCGGCTGTTCAACACCGGCATCGTCGATGATTTTGCACACCGTCGATGGCACTGGAATACCGATGGTGCCGATCTGGATGTTCTGGCTCGGGTTCACTGTGGCCACCGGGCTGGTTTCGGTCATTCCGTAACCTTCGCAGATCGGGCAACCGGTAACGGCTTTCCAGCGTTCGGCCGCGGCCAGTTGCAAGGCCATGCCGCCGGACAGAGTGATTTTCAGGCTGGAGAAATCCAGCTTGCGGAACGCTTCGTTGTTGCACAGCGCGACGAACAGCGTGTTCAGGCCCACGAAGCCGCTGAACTTCCACTTCGACAGTTCCTTGACCATCGCCGTCAGGTCGCGCGGGTTGCTGATCAGAATGTTGTGGTTGCCGATCAGCATCATCGCCATGCAATGAAAGGTGAACGCATAGATGTGGTACAGCGGCAGCGGAGTGATCAGGATCTCGCAACCTTCATTGAGGTTGGAACCCATCAGCGCTTTGCACTGCAGCATGTTCGCCACCAGATTGCGATGGGTCAGCATCGCGCCTTTGGCTACGCCGGTGGTGCCGCCGGTGTATTGCAGCACGGCAACGTCGCTGCTGGCCGGGTTGGCTTCAGCCACTGGCTGGCCATGGCCCTTGCGCAACACATCATTGAATTTGATGGCCTTGGGCAAGTGATACGCCGGGACCATCTTCTTCACGTACTTGATGACGCTGTTGATCAGCAGGCGCTTGAGCGGCGGCAGCAGGTCGGCCACTTCAGTGACGATCACATGCTTGACGCCGGTTTTCGGCACGACGGTCTGGGCCAGATGTGCCATGTTGGCCAGGCAGACCAAGGCTTTGGCACCGGAATCGTTAAATTGGTGTTCCATTTCCCGCGCGGTGTACAGCGGGTTGGTATTGACCACGATCAGCCCGGCGCGGATGGCACCGAAAACGGCGATTGGGTACTGCAGCAGATTGGGGAGTTGCACGGCGATTCGATCGCCTGGTTGCAAATCGGTATGCTGTTGCAGGTAAGCGGCAAAGGCACCGGACAATTCGTATAGCTCACCGTAGGTGATTGTCTTGCCCAGGTTGCTGAATGCCGGTTTGTCAGCGAAGCGTTGGCAGGATTGCTTTAACACTGCCTGAATATTCGGATACTCGTCTGGATTGATCTCGGCAGCAATTCCAGCTGGGTACTTATCCTTCCAAAAGTCTTCGATCATGGAAGCCCACTCCTCAGCAACGCGAATTCAAATACCGCATTTGATGCGATTATTATTGGTGTTTGATTATTGGTGAGTCTGGCTTTTAACAAGGCCGAGAAGTCACAAAGCGCGCCGAGAGTAGCAGCTTTGCCAAGGGCCGACTAGAGCCAAAAACGGCCCACATAGTCACTTTAATGACTCAAGACAAACAAGCAGTCATTTTAGAGCAAAAATTCTATACAGCCTTAAAAGCCCCGTACTTTGGGCCCCTTCCCTTAAAAGCATCGCGGGCAAGCCCCAATGCCAGTCAGTTAAGCAATCCATGTGGGAGCGGGCTTGCTCGCGAAGAGGGCGTGTCAGTCGACATTAATGTCGCCTGGCACACCGCTTTCGCGAGCAAGCCCGCTCCCACAGGTTTCGCATGCTTAACTGACTGGCATTAGGGCAAGCCCGCTCCCACAAGTCCGTGTCGTACACACTCTTTGTGCACAACACTAAACTTGTGGGAGCGAGGCTTGCCCGCGATCCGCACGAAGCAGCCATTCAACGATCAGGCGATCTCTCGTAACTCCCGCCGCAGAATCTTGCCCACCGGCGTCATCGGCAACGACTCTCGCAAGACGATGTGCTTGGGGACTTTGTACGCCGTGAAGTTTTCCTTGCAGTAGGCCTTCAGCTCTTCAAGGCTGACACCTGATTCACGGGCCACCACAAACAACTTCACCGCCTCCCCCGAACGCTCGTCCGGCACGCCGATCACCGCGCAGTTGGCGACTTTCGGGTGAGCCATCACCACGTCTTCGATCTCGTTCGGGTACACATTGAAGCCCGAGACGATGATCATGTCTTTCTTGCGATCGACGATGCGCACAAAACCGTCCGGGTCGATCACCGCAATGTCACCGGACTTGAACCAACCGTCGGCGTCCAGCACTTCGTCAGTGGCTTCGGGTTTCTGCCAGTAGCCTTTCATGATCTGCGGGCCCTTGATGCACAGTTCGCCACGCTCGCCCAGCGGCTGCTCGACGCCTTCATCGTTGATCACTTTCAGGCTTGTGCCTGGCACCGGCAGGCCAACCGTGCCGATGCGCGACTTGTCGCCGTAGGGATTGGTGCAGGCCACCGGCGAGGTTTCAGTCAGGCCGTAACCTTCAGTGATGCGGCAACCGGTGAGCTGTTCCCAGCGCTCGGCCGTGGCCTTGACCAGCGCGGTACCACCGGAGTTGGTGAGTTTGAGGCTGGAGAAATCCAGAGTCTTGAAGTCGGGATGGTCCATCAGCGCCACGAACAGCGTGTTGAGCCCCAGCAGCGCCGAAAACCGCCAGTTCTTCAGTTCCTTGATGAAGTTACCGATGTCCCGTGGATTGGTGATCAGCACGTTGTGGTTGCCGGTCACCATCATGCACATGCAGTTCGCCGTGAATGCATAGATGTGGTACAGCGGCAGCGGCGCGATCATCACTTCCTGGCCTTCGCGCAGCAGCGGCTGGCCGTCGGTGCCGAATTGCCCAAGACACGCGCGCGCCTGTTGCATGTTCGCCACCAGATTACCGTGGGTCAGCATCGCCCCTTTGGCCAGGCCAGTGGTGCCGCCGGTGTATTGCAGCACGGCGATGTCGTCGAGGCCGACCTTCAGTGGTTTGATGCCCAGGCCCCGGCCCAGACGCAGCGCGCTCTTGAAGGAAATCGCCTGCGGCAAGGAATAGTCCGGCACCATCTTTTTGACTTTGCTCACCAGGGTATTGACCAGCCAGCCCTTGGCGGTGGGCATCAAGTCGCCCATCTTCGCTTCGATCAGGTACTGAATGTCGGTGTCGGGCAGCACTTCCTGGACCTTCTGTCCGAACACGTTCAGGTACACCAGCGCCCGGGCACCGGAGTCCTTGAACTGATGACGCATCTCCCGCGCGGTGTACAGCGGGTTGGTATTGACCACGATCAGCCCGGCGCGCAAGGCACCGAACACGGCAATCGGGTAATGCAGGACGTTGGGCATCTGCACCGCGATGCGATCCCCCGGCACCAGGTCGGTGTGGGCTTGCAGGTAACCGGCAAACGCGGCGCTGTAGCGTTCCAGTTCGGCGTAGGTCAGGGTCACGCCCATGTTGCTGAACGCCGGGCGGTCGGCAAATTTCTTGCAGGAACGCTCGAACACCTCGATCACCGACTTATAGGCCCCAAGGTCAATATCCAGGGGCACGCCGGCCGGGCGCTTGTCATTCCAGAAATCAGGTTGCATTGTTCTTGTCCTCTTTACCTGAGCCTATCCGAGCCGCTTTGCGTCCTTTATCAAAAACAGAAAGCAAAAAAGCGGTGCTTCCCGGACACTAGCAGCTATAACGAATCAGGCAAATATGCGCACGATCGTCATTGATCGCGTGAATCTTGCTGCCCAGCCGAGGCCTGATCAGACGGTAGGCGACGGGATGCGCTATACAATGCATCGAGGCTGTTTTCCACCCGGCAGCCTCATGCAGCCCAACGCAAAGGAATCGCCATGATCCACGACACTTTCTGGCTGACCGCGAGTGACCGCAGCCGCCTCTTCGTCAACCAGTGGCTGCCGGCCGCGCCACTCAAGGCGGTGATCCTGCTGGCCCACGGCATGGCAGAACACAGCGGTCGTTACACCCGCCTGGCGCAAGCCTGCTGTGATCGGGATTACGGTGTGTATGCGCCCGACCTGCGCGGACATGGCAAAACTGCCGAAAACGGCACCTTGGGCCATTTCGCCGATGATGATGGCTGGTGCAAAGTGGTCGGCGACCTGGCCAGCCTTAACCAACATATCGGCCAACAGCATCCCGGCGTGCCGATCGTGTTGCTCGGCCACAGCATGGGCAGCTACATCGCCCAGGCCTATTTGCTGCACCACAGCGCCAGCCTGCACGGGGCGATTCTCAGTGGCTCGAACTTCCAGCCCGTGATGCTCTATCGCGCAGCGCGACAGATAGCTCGCCTCGAACGCCTGCGCCAAGGGCCCAAAGGGCGCAGTGCGCTGATCGAATGGCTGTCGTTTGGCTCATTCAACAAGAAATTCAAACCGGCGCGCACGCCGTTCGACTGGCTGAGCCGCGACCCGGCCGAAGTCGACAAATACGCCAATGACCCGCTCTGCGGCTTTCGCTGCACCAATCAACTGTGGATCGATTTGCTCGGCGGCTTGCAGCAAATCAGCAAAGCGTCCAATCTCGCCCAGATCGATCCGGGCCTGCCGCTGCTGGTGATCGGCGGCGAATGTGATCCGGTGAGCGAAGGCAAACGTCTGAAAGATCTGGCCCACGCCCTGCGCGACGCTGGCTGCCAGAACCTGCAGCTGACTATTTACCCGCAGGCCCGGCATGAACTGTTCAATGAAATCAATCGCGATGAAGTGACTGCCGATGCGCTGAACTGGATCGCCCAGGCCTTGAGCGCTCACCGGCCACCCAGGACCGAATAGTTTTTTTTGTGGATTTTTTTAATTCGTCACAGGAATCGAGACAGATGACCCAGGTTACCAATACGCCTTACGAAGCCCTCGAAGTCGGCCAGACCGCCAGCTACAGCAAGACCGTCGAAGAGCGCGATATTCAGTTGTTCGCCGCAATGTCCGGCGACCACAACCCGGTGCACCTGGACGCCGAGTTCGCCGCCGCCAGCATGTTCAAGGAGCGTATCGCCCACGGCATGTTCAGCGGCGCGTTGATCAGCGCTGCGGTGGCTTGCGAGTTGCCAGGGCCGGGGACGATTTATATCGGTCAGACGATGAGCTTTCAGAAGCCGGTAAAGATTGGCGACACGCTGACTGTGCGCCTGGAAATTCTCGAGAAACTGCCGAAGTTTCGTGTACGCATCGCTACCCGGGTGTTCAACCAGCGCGATGAGTTGGTCGTGGATGGCGAGGCAGAGATTCTGGCGCCGCGCAAGCAACAGACCGTGACGTTGCCGACGTTGCCGGCGATCAGCATCGGCTGACCTCACCGCTCATCAGTGGCCCGGATGGGCTTTCTGCGGGGGCTTCTTGTGGCGAGGGAGCTTGCTCCCGTTCGGCTGCGAAGCAGTCGTAAAATAGCTGCCACTGCGCCTGATCAGGTGCGTCGAGGCGTCCGATTTGGGGGCGCTTCGCACCCCAGCGGGAGCAAGCTCCCTCGCCACAGTGGACCGCAGCGCTGCGATTATTGATGCCCCTCCTGCACCTGCACACTCGCCGTCATCCCCGCGCTCAAACTGATCCCTTCAGGCAACGTGTCGAGCTTGATCCGCACCGGAATCCGCTGCGCCAGGCGCACCCAGTTAAATGTCGGTTCCACCTCGGCCAGCAACTGCCCATCGGGCGTGGTATTGCGGTCGGTAATCCCGCGACTGATGCTTTCGACGTGCCCCTGCAACGCCTCCCCGGCGCTCATGAGCCAGACCTTGACCGGATCGCCGACGCGAATTCGCGGCAGTTTGGTTTCTTCGAAATACGCCTGCACATAAAAGGTCGAATCGTCGATCAACGCCATCACCGGTTGCCCGGCATTCACGTAATTACCCTGTGCCAGACGCAGGTTGGTGACGTGACCGCTGCGCGGCGCATGCACCTCGCTACGAGTCAGGTTGAGTTGCGCGACCTTGGCTTCAGCCTGAGCTTCGCGCAATTCACCCCGGGCGATGCCAGCATTGATTTGCGCGTTCTCGCGCAGTTCGGCGCTGATCGCCTGTGGCCCGAGACTGGCTCGGCGGCTGGCTTCGTGTTCACGCAATCCGAGTTGCTGCTGACGGGTCTGCACCACCGCTTGCGCCTTCTCCAGCGCGGCTTCGAAACGATCACGGTCGATACTCAGCAACACATCGCCAGCCTTGACCTGTTGGTTATCGAAAGCCTTGAGCTCTCGCACCCAGCCAGACACGTCGGGGGCGATGACTACGACGTCGGCGCGGATCCGCGCGTCGCGTGTCCAGGGCGTCAACATGTAGTACTGCCACAGATGGAAGCCGGCAAAAATTGCCAGCGCCGTCAGGCTCAGGGTTATCGCGACACGTACGGATGTACGCATATTCAACTCCTTTATAAAGGCCCGAGGACGACGGTGATCAAGGTCAATACACAGACGTACAAGGCGCAATCAAACAATGCTTCGTGCCAGATCCAGCGACCGACCGGGGTCAGGCGCAAGACCATGCGCAACGCTCCGGTCACCAGCAACGCCAGCAACACATCAATCAGAAACGGACTGAGCAGCACGCCGCCCACCGACCACTCACGCAAGCCCATGGCTTTGCTCCTGTTGGTGACACCAGGCACGCCAGCTGCTTTGCAATTGCAGCACCGCGCCCTGGGCGAGTTTCACCGCGTCGCTGGGCGGCAACGCGTACAAGGTTTTCAATAACGCTTCGCTGGGTTGCGCCAGCGCCTCGGCGCGATTGCCGGCCGGGCCTTGCTCGAGGATTTTTTCCAGTTGCTCGAGATAACGCCGCTGGGGCGCACTGACCGGCACCTGGGCGGCCGCCAGACTCAAACGCAAATGCAGCAACTCATCGCCGATGTCCAGGCCGAGCAAGCCGTCATCCCAGCGGCTGCGCGCCGGCTCCGGCAACTCGGGATAATGCCGCGCCAGTTGTAGCAAACGGTCGGCCATGCGCCCGCCGAACCAGCTTTCGGCACCGCGTAGATTGCGTCGGGTGAGACGCACCAGATCGGCGAGGGTCGCCGCCAGCAAGCGTCGGCCATGCCATGTCGGGTTACGCATGATCAGCAAGCGAAACGCCAATACGGCAGCGCCGACACCGATCAGCATGGCCTGAGCGCTATTGAAGAAATTCGCGACATCGAACTTCATCGTGTTCAGCGGTGAAACCAGCACAATAAAGTGCAGACAGAAGGACGTGGCCGTGGCGCCGATCTGCGGATTGGCCATGCCCAGCGCGCCGAGAAACAGCGGCACGCCCATGCCCATGCACAGCAGCGCAAACCCGCTCCATTGCGGCAGCAAAATCTGCCCGACGATAAACGCCGATGGAATCGCCAGCAGGATGCCACGCAGAAAGCTCATGCCGATTTGCGCCCCATTCTCGCGGCTGGCAAACAGACTGCACACCACACACGTCAGCACCAGAGCGCCCGACGCCGCAGGCCATGCCGTCGCCAGCCAGAAACCCGACACCACCAGAAACGCCAGCGCACTGCGCGCGCCAAAGACCAGTGCCAATGACAGGTCACGGTGCGGCGTCAGGGTTCTCGGCGGGTCGACCGTTTCACGCCCCTCCTGCACCGCCTTCAATGCAGTACAGGCCGCCATGGCGGTATCAAGCAACAAAGTGAAACGGGCCAGACAGTAACTTTGCGCGGCGCTGATGCGTGCATCGTGGGAGGCGTCGAGCAATCTCGGGCGCAAGGCTTGCAACTGCGCGGTATCACAAGCGCCAATCGCTTCTTGAACCTCGGTCATCCATGGCATCAGTTGCTCGGCTTCGAGCAGTTCCAATTGATTCCATTGACGGCGTACCGAACGGGCGATGCGCAACAGCATCAACAGCTTCTGACTCAAACCGCTGATGGCCCGCGCTCGTTGCCGACCGAGGCTACCTTCAAACCAGGCATGCTCGCGCTGGGCATCGACCGCGACGATTTTCCCGAGTATTTCCAGCAAGCCTTTACGCGCCTGAGCGTCGCCGGCCAACGTCGCACGCGCGGCATTCATGCCGCTTTGCCAGGCTGCCCGGGCCTGGTCCGCCAGTTGCCGTTCGACCCGCAATGGCCAGAGCAACGCACTGGCAGCGGTGGCGCAGAGAATTCCCAGGCAGATTTCCGTGCAGCGCGCCACGGCTTGATCGAACACTGTCAGCGGATGGGTAATGGCTGGCAATGCGATGATCGCCACCGTGTAACCGGCCAACACGAAGGAATAGGACCAGGCGCTGCGCAGCAAGGTCGAACTCGCCGTACACAGCCCGAGCCACAACGCCAACGCCAGCAAAAACAGCCAGGGCGTCTGAGCGAACAGGCCCATGAACACCACCGACATGATCGTCCCGACCAGCGTACCCAACAGCCGTGCCAAACCCTTGTGCACCACCATCCCGGACAACGGTTGGGCGACGATAAATGCCGTCATCAACGCCCACGACGGTTGCTCCAGCCCCCAGCGCAACGCCAGCCACAGTGCCAGGCCGCCGCCGATCAAAGTCTTGATCGCGAACTGCACGGCGCGGCGGTCAGGCGCAAACAACGCCTGCAAAGTGATAGGCACGTAGGACACTCTTGAAAGGACGGTTTAACGATAGCCGGGTTAGGCGGGATAATTTGAATGACAAATTATTAGCTAGCTATCTATATCCCGTCCAGTGTTAAATCCCGAACATAAAAAAACGCCAGACTGGCTGGCGTTTTTGACAGGTAACGAACGTTTATGAGCGTGCGCGAGCCTGGTTACGCAGGGCTTTCACCTGGTCATGGTTGCGTTGCACGCCATGGTACTGACGCTCGACCATGTCACGAATGCTCACCAGGTTGTGTTTGTTGATTTTTTCCAGTGCGTCCTTGTAAACATTCAGCGCATGATCTTCACCGCGTTCGGCTTCGTTCAACACCGCTTCTTCATCCTTGCCGGTGAACATCGCCTTCACGTCGACCCAGCGACGGTGAAGGTCGCCGCTGACACTGGTGGAGGTTTCCGGATCACCGCCCAAGGAACGCACAGCGGCCTGCAACTCCGCAGCGGCTGCAGCGCAATCGGCGGAGCGCTGAACGAACAGGTTTTTGAGTTCTGGATGCTTGATGTCTTCAGCGCAAGTCTTGAACCCTTCCTGACCGTCTTTACAGGTTTCTATCAGGTCGTTGAGTACAGAGATCGCTTCTTTATTAATGTCGGTCATTTTTCAGTTCCTTGCGGTTGATGAAAGATGCATTAAGTAGTTGCAGCCTGCATGCCAGCTTTGAATTGATGACTTTCTACTTATATTTCAATTGCTTAGATTTTAGCGAGGAATCTGTATGTAAATCCGCTTTTTTTGCATGATCTGTCATTTGGCCTGCATGCAGAATGCCTGTATTTTCCAGACTGCCTTGAATCAAGATGACTGATGATGAATCCCGAAAAGCTCGAACTGCTGATTACCCGCGAAATGCCCTTCGGCAAATACAAGGGCCGCATCATCGCTGACCTGCCCGGTCAGTACCTGAACTGGTTCGCTCGCGAAGGTTTCCCCCACGGTGAACTGGGCGGTTTGCTGGCTTTGATGCAGGAAATCGACCACAACGGTTTGTCGGAACTGCTCGAGCCCCTACGCGCCAAACACGGTAAACCCGCGCCTCGCCACTGACCCGCCCTATCTCGCCGAGTTGCTCATGCCCGATAACACCCGCCGTACCCGCGATGAAGCCTTTTGGCAAACCTTTGCCGACCGTTACGCTGTCGAACCCGGCCCCCTGAACCTGGAAAATGGTTATTTCGGGCGCATGTCGCGCACCGTGGTCGAGGAGTATCAGCGCAACATCGAACTCATCAACCGCGGCAACTCGGTGCATGTGCGCCAGCGCTTCGAACAGGGCGAAAGCGTTAAGATTCGTGCGCAGCTGGCCGAGCTAATTGGAGCCCCCGCCGAAGCCGTTGCCTTCACCCGAAACGCTTCGGATGGCCTGCAATCGCTGATCCGCAACTACAATCGCCTGGCACCGGGCGATCAGGTGCTGATGGGCGATCTGGAGTACGACACGGTCAAGGGCGCGATGCGTTGGCTGGCACGCTATCGAGGGGTGGAAGTAATCGAGATCGAACACCGCCACCCCGCCAGTTTCGACAGTTTACTCACCACTTACCGCGAAGCTTTCGTGCGTTATCCGCGCCTGAAGCTGATGGCACTGACCCACGTCACCCATCGCACCGGACTGGTCATGCCGGTGCAGGCGATTGCCGCTGCCGCCAGGGAACATGGGATCGATGTGATCCTCGACGGCGCCCATGCTCTCGGTCAGATCGAGTTCGATCTCGAGAAACTGGGCATCGCTTTTGCGGGCTACAACTTGCACAAGTGGATCGGTGCGCCGCTGACGCTGGGCTTCATTTACATCGCCCCCGAGCGCCTGGCCGATATTGACCCGGACATGGGCGAGATGCATTTCCCGGTCACCGACATTCGCGCCCGCACGCCCTACAGCACACCCAATATTCCGGCCCTGCTGACCCTGCCGTTGGTGTTCGAAGAACATCACGCCATGGGCGGTTCCGTCGCCAAGGGCATGCGGCTCAATTACCTGCGCAACCGATGGGTCGATGCCGTTCGGGGGTTACCGGGCATTGAAGTCATGACCCCGGATGACCCACACCTGTATTGCGCCATCACCTCGATGCGCTTTACCCGGCATGCCGATCAGCAGGCGCTGGTCGAGCGCCTGCTCAACGACTACAACCTGTTTACCGTGATGCGCAGCGGTGCCGCCTGTGGCCCGTGCATCCGCATCACGCCGGGCCTCACCACCACCGCAGCCGACATGGATTGGCTGGCACGGGCGCTGACTGAATTGCGCTGAGGTCACACGGTGTATTTGTCGAAGTCCCCAGGCTTGATTTGCGATGACACCGCAAACGTATCGACACCGATGGTCATGTGCCCGAAAAAGCCGTCGTCATTCGAGTCTCGACCGATGGCATGGATATTCAAGGTCGAGGCTTCACCCCCCATGCCCTGATAGAACTCATCCTGCTCGTTGTTCAGCGCGCAGATGCCACGCCCACGGTACTCGCGAGCATTGAGTACCGCCCGCGAGGCTACCTCGGGAAAGTACAGCTGGCCGACCCAGGCGACATGCCGTTCTTCCAGGTAGTTGTTGCCGGCGGTGATGCGTACCGCCACATGAATATGCAGGGCACGGCCAGCATAAAAACCGGGATAGAGGGTGGTAAAACGCACCACACCCTGGTGGTCGGTAAATTGCCCGCCGCGCAGGTAGGTATCGTCATCGGTGCGCGGGATCGAACCGATGCTATCGACGTCGACTTCCTTATCCGGGTCGACCTTGCTCCACCCCGAATACGCCCCGCGCGCGTTGCAATGCCAGATATCGACCAAAGCGCCTGTCACCGGTTGAGCGGTCATTGCATCGACGATCGTCAGCCGCAGCACCAAGGGGATGCCATCCATGCCTTCGCTGATGTTGCGTCTGATTAGTTTCGGATTTCGAAAATATGGGCCGGCGATCTGTTCGGGTGACAGTTGGCAGACCGGTGGAGGGGATGTAATTACAGTGTTGTCTTCCATGACGTTCTCTCTTCCATAAGATGAACGCAGGTTAACGCCGGACGAGCGACGAGAGGCGGTAACTATGTATCGCTTTTTTTCCTACGGTTTCTTTTTGGCAAAAAAAACGGTGCACCGACCAAGTGCACCGTAAAGCCGTAGAACACACAACGAAGTGTTTGGTAAAAATCAGGTTAATCAGTCCAGCAGGGCCAACGCCTCGGCGGTGCATTCCTGGATGCGGGCCCAGTCGCCGTTCTTGATCCACTCGGGGTCAAGCATCCAGCTACCGCCCACGCACATCACGTTTTTCAACGCCATGTAGCTCTTGATGTTGGCCGGGCTGACGCCACCGGTCGGGCAGAATTTTACTTCGCCGAATGGACCGCCCAGAGCCTTGATGGCCGCAACGCCGCCGCTGACTTCCGCCGGGAACAGCTTGAAGCGGCGATAACCCAGGCTATAGCCTTCCATGATGCCGGAGGCATTGCTGATGCCCGGCAACAACGGGATCGGGCTGCCGACACTGGCTTCAAGCAGATCACGGGTAATGCCCGGCGTGACAATGAATTGCGAACCGGCCGCTTCGGCCGCCGCCAGCATGCCGCGATCCAGTACGGTGCCAGCACCGGTCACCAGTTCCGGACGCTGCTCGCGCAGGATCTGGATCGCCTTGAGGCCGAACTGCGAACGCAGGGTCACTTCCAGCGCCGTCAGGCCACCGGCCGCCAGGGCGTCGGCCAACGGCAGCACGTCCTGTTCACGGGCAATAGTGATCACTGGCAGAATCCGCGCCTTGGCGCAGAGGCTGTCGATCAGGGCAACTTTGTCCGCCATGGAAACGGTCGGGGATGTGTTTGTCATAGCGGCTGATCCTTGGTTCATGGGCACCAGTAAATCTCTAACGTAGGTTGCAGAAACGCCCGAATCGGCATGGCGGCGACATCGTCACCGGCCAGTGCGGCCTTCAGGGTGGTCAGCTTGGACTGACCGGAAATCGATAGAACGGTGTGCTTCGCCGAAGCCAGCAGCGCGCGACTCATGGTCAGGCGTTGATGGGGCACGGTCGGCGCCAGCATCGGCCAGCAGCGACGGGCGCCATCGACTTTCAAGGCCTCGGCCAGGTTCGGGCTGTTGGGGAACAGCGACGCGGTATGACCGTCGTCACCCATACCCAGCACCAGCACGTCGATCGGCGGCAATTCGGCGAGCAAGCGATCAGCCTGCTCGGCGGCCTGTTCCAGGTTGGCGGTGGCACTGTAGAGGTTCAGGAACTGAGCCTTGGCCGCCGGGCCTTGCAACAGGTAACGCTTGAGCAGGCCGGCATTACTGTCGGCATGTTCCACCGGCACCCAGCGCTCGTCAGCCAGGCTGACCACCACTTTCGACCAGTCCAGCGCCTGCTTGGCCAGATGCTGGAAAAACGCCACCGGGCTGCGCCCGCCAGACACCACCAGCGTCGCCGCGCCTTGTGCGGCAATGGCGTCGCCCAATTGCTTGGCCACCGTCAATGCCAGGCCTTCGGCCAGCAACACCGGGCTTTTGAACTCATGAGCGCTAACGCCCTGAGGCAGTTTCAATTCAGATATCGCCATACCACGACCTCCCGTCCCGCGTAATCAGTGCAATGGAGCTCATCGGCCCCCACGACCCGGCCGCGTACGGCTTGGGCGCATCGCCGGACTTTTTCCACCCGGCGATCAACTGGTCACACCACTTCCACGCGGCTTCGATTTCATCTTTACGGACAAACAAATTCTGATTGCCGCGCATCACTTCCAGCAACAACCGTTCGTAGGCGTCGGGAATCCGCGCGCTGCGATAGGTGTCGGAAAAATTCAGCTGCAACGGACCGCTGCGCAGCTGCATGCCCTTGTCCAGGCCTTGTTCTTTGGTCATCACGCGCAAGGAAATGCCTTCGTCCGGTTGCAGGCGGATGATCAGTTTGTTGCTGATCTGCAAGCGCTGCTCAGGGGCGAAGATGTAGTGCGACGGCTCCTTGAAGTGGATGACGATCTGCGACAGTTTCTGCGGCATGCGCTTGCCGGTGCGCAGGTAAAACGGCACGCCGGCCCAGCGCCAGTTACGAATGTCGGCACGCAGGGCGACGAAGGTTTCGGTGTCGCTCTGGGTGTTGGAATTAGGCTCTTCCAGATACCCGGGTACCGATTTGCCTTCGCTGTGCCCGGCGATGTACTGGCCGCGCACCACTTGAGTGGTCAGGCCTTCCGGGCTGATTGGCGCCAGCGCCTTGAGGACTTTGACTTTCTCATCGCGAATGCTGTCGGCGGACAGGTCGGCCGGCGGGTCCATGGCGATCAGGCAGAGCAATTGCAGCAGGTGATTCTGGATCATGTCCCGCAGCTGCCCGGCCTTGTCGAAATAGCCCCAACGGCCTTCGATCCCGACCTGCTCGGCCACGGTGATTTCCACGTGGGAGATGTAATTCTGGTTCCACTGGGTTTCGAACAGACTGTTGGCGAAACGCAGGGCGATCAGGTTTTGTACGGTCTCTTTGCCCAGGTAGTGGTCGATGCGGTAGGTGCGGTTCTCCGGGAAGAACTGCGCCACGGCGTCGTTGACCTTGCGCGAGGATTCCAGGTCCGAACCAATGGGTTTTTCCAGCACCACGCGGGTGTTTTCGGTCAGGCCAACCTTCGACAGGTTCTCGCAAATGGCGCCATACACCGCCGCCGGGGTGGCGAAGTAGGCAATCACCCGCTGGGCACTGCCGGCCTGTTCGGCCAGGGCGACGTAATCGTCGGCCTTGAGGAAGTCGACGTGCAGGTAGCTCAAACGGGCCAGAAAGCGCTCGACCACCGCTTCATCCAGCTCTTTGGCGCCCACGTAACGGCGCAGTTCAGTGGCGATGAATGCCAGATGCTGCTGCTCGCTGCCGGGTTCACGGGCCAGCGCGATAATGCGCGTATCCTCATGAAGCAGGCCGGCGCCATCGAGCTGATAAAGGGCAGGAAACAGCTTGCGCAGGGCCAGATCGCCGAGAGCGCCGAACAAGGCAAAGGTGCAAGGTTCAACCGTAATCGAAGGCATGATGTTTGTTCTTTTATCAAGTTAAGCTACAAATACCTTTTTTCAAGGCATCACTCAAGGGAAAATGTAGTAATAACCACAACATTTTCGCAAAATACAGATTCCGAGTGGTGGTCGGTCGGAGCCATCAGTAGGATAGGCCACCGTTATGGGCCGTATCAAAGGCCCAATTTGCATTAGTCGAACGCTTATTTGCGCTGCTGACCTAAGGAACATTAAATGGATCGCGTGCGAAATTTACTGGAACAGATCCAGAATCGCCTTGAAGACCTGAACAAGGCTGAACGCAAAGTCGCCGAAGTGATTTTGCTCAACCCGGAGCAGGCCACCCGGTTCAGCATTGCCGCCCTCGCCCAGGCCTCGAAGGTCAGCGAGCCGACGGTCAACCGTTTCTGCCGCTCGTTCGGCGTCAGCGGTTACCCGGAACTGAAACTGCAACTGGCCCAAAGCCTGGCCAGTGGCGCGGCGTATGTCAGCCGGGCAGTTGAAGCCGATGACAATCCGGAAGCGTATACAAAAAAGATTTTCGGCAGCGCCATCGCCTCCTTGGACAGTGCGTTGCAGGCGCTTGATCCGAACCTGATCAGCCGTGCCGTCGACCTGCTGATCCAGGCCCGGCAGATCCACTTCTTCGGCCTCGGCGCTTCGGCTCCGGTGGCGCTGGATGCGCAGCACAAGTTCTTCCGTTTCAACCTGGCGGTGACCGCCCATGCCGACGTGCTGATGCAACGCATGATTGCCTCGGTGGCCCACACCGGTGAGTTGTTCGTGATCATTTCCTACACCGGCCGCACCCGCGAACTGGTGGAAGTGGCACGCATTGCCCGGGAAAACGGCGCTTCAGTGCTGGGCCTGACGGCCGAGGGTTCGCCGCTGGCCAAGGCCAGCACCTTGAGCCTGAACATTCCGCTGCCGGAAGACACGGATATCTACATGCCGATGACGTCGCGGATCATTCAACTGACTGTGCTCGATGTACTCGCCACCGGCATGACCCTGCGCCGGGGCGTGGATTTCCAGCCGCATTTGCGCAAGATCAAGGAAAGCCTGAATGCCAGTCGGTATCCGATTGGGGATGAATTCAATTAGTCCACCTTAAAAGATCGCAGCCTCGCTTCGCTCGACAACTCCTACAGGTTTACGCCAATCCCATGTAGGAGCTGTCGAGCGAAGCGAGGCTGCGATCTTTTGATCTCCCTAAACCCCGACCCGCGCCTGCAAACTCAAATGCGCCCGCTCCCCCGGCGCCAGGCTCAAGCTATCGGTGCCGCCACTCGCGGCTTCCACACAAACAAACTCTAAAACCTCGTTCCAGCTCACGCCCAGCAACGGTCGCGAGCCGGGATGCCAGACCACCGTGTCCGCATGATCACCGGTGTCGATGCACAATTGCCGCTGCCAGGCGTGGTCCTTGAGCTGCAATTCGCCGTCATGCTGGAACACGCGCTGACAACCGCCGTCGACCCGCAACTCGCCTTCCTGCTGACAAACCTGGCGACTCAACTGGTCGTAACCTTGCGCGCCGTCGAGCCCAGACAGCGCTACCTCGGCCACGTCACCAATACGCCAATAGGCGTGCAACGCCTGGCTCAACTGGCACGGCATGTCGTCCTGATGCTCGGTGCTCAGGTGCAAATCCATGCGTTCGCCCAGATGCGCGTGCAAATCCACTTGCCAGTCGCACAGCTGTAGCTGCCAGTGCAGGTGCACGCCATCATCATCACTGCTGCTGTCGAGCAGTTTCCAGTCGAGCAAACGCGCCCAGCCATGGGACGGCCAGGCGTTTTCGCTCGGATGACGGCCGTACCACGGCCAGCACACCGGCACGCCGCCGCGAATCGCACCGACATGCGGCCATTTCGCCGCGCACCACAGCCAGGGTTTCTGCCCCTTTGGCTGGAAGTGCAGCAATTGCGCGCCCTGCCGACTGAACACCGCCTGACACAGCGGATGATCGATTACCAACACATCGCGCATCTGATAGCGCTCCCACGCAAACACCGGACGTTCGCGCAAGGATTTGAAGAAGCGTTGTAGCGGATGCTCAAGCATGTGCCGCGGTCCTGAAAATCATGGGTGTACTCACCATCTCTGAAAACAACAGCGCTTTTGTAGCCAGTGAATGTCTCTGTGGCGAGGGAGCTTGCTCCCGCTGGGCTGCGAAGCTGCCCTAAAACCATTCACTGCGGTGCTTCAGGCAAAACCGCATTCGCCGCGTTTACGACTGCTTCGCAGCCAAGCGGGAGCAAGCTCCCTCGCCACAATGCTTTCGCCAGCCGCCTGGCGGATCAGCCCCAAAAAAAAGCGGACAGCCATGGCCGTCCGCAAAAATGCGCACATAGAGAGGAGCTTATCGCAACAGCGTCAGAACACCGACTGAATTTTCAGACCAGCCACCAGAGCATTGTCGACTTCATCCACACCGCCCGGGTGAGTGATGTATTGCAGGTTAGGACGCACGGTCAGCCAATCGGTAACGTGGAAACCGTAGTTGATCTCATAGTTGTACTCGGTGGAACGCAGTGGCGAGAACAGCGGATCGTTGTAGTCGCTGACGCCATTGGCGGCGTTGACCAACTCGGCGTTTTTCTTCACATCTTCGTTGACATGGATACGGGCGAAACCGATTCCGACATCATCTTTGGGACGCGCATCGAACGGGCCTTTGTACACGAACATCAGCGACTGGTAGTTGTCGACGATGTTGGTGTCCTTGTCGTGGAATGTGGCGTTGGCCGCGATGTTCAGACCGCGCGAAGCATCACCGTTGTGGGTGGTGAGTTGTTGCTGCGCCACGAACCAGTAGCCGTGCTTGCTATCGTGACTGCGATAGGCGTTGCCGCTGGTTGCCGCATCGTCGCCGTTGTCGTCTTTACGCACGTCGTCGGCATTGGCCGTGCTCTTGTAGTAACCGACACGGTATTCGCCCGGCAGGTTGTTGACCTTCGGCGACCAGACCAATTCAACCGGCAAGACGGTACCCTCGGTACCACTGCCGCTGAGCTTGAAGCCGTTACCGTGTTCAAGTTGCGACGGGTTCTGGTTGTACGCGCCAATCTGCGCATAGAACTCGGGCGTGATGTTGTACTTCACACGAACCGCTGCCTGCATGACCGGCCAGTTGTACCAGATGTTGGTCGCCCAGTTACCCACTTGTGAACCGCAGAAAGCCAGGTTCTGGAACTCGCAAGGGAAGGTGTTGAAATCTTCGCCTTCGCCGAAGTAACCCGCCTTGATATCCAGTTTACCGTCGAGGAACTGGTGCTTGATCCACAGTTGGGTCAGTCGGACCATGTGGCCACGGCCGTAGACTTCCTGGGAAGAACTCAAGGTACCGGCACGCGGATCGCCGACACGGTCATTGGAGATGTTTTCACCGTTACGGTTGGTGAGCTGGATCTTGGCCTGGGTGTTATCCCAGCCCCACAGTTTTTCCAGGTCCAGCGCCACGCCCAAGCCAAACTGGTCGGCGTAACGTGCCGTCTTGTCGTCGTTGTAGCCGCCATGCAGGTTGGCGCCCACTTCACCAACGTAGTCGGCCTTGATGTCGATACCTTGCTCGATCAGCCTGGTCCGCTCGCCGCCCCAATCCCCGGTCATCCACTGCGAGTCGGCACTGAACGCCTCAGCCGCGTGTGCGCTACCGGCCATAGTCATCATCGCAAGCGCTGACAACTGGCAGATAAGCTGAGCGTTGTTGTTCTTCTTCATCCCTACATCCTCGTTTTATTGTTATTAACTGTTTTTATCGAACGCGGTTTACATCGATTGCGACGGATGTCCCCACCCACCGCGAATCCCCCCTGTGGGAGCGGGCTTTTGTGGGAGCTGGCTTGCCTGCGATGGCATCAACTCGGTTCAACGTAAAACCGAGTCGCTTGATCGCGGGCAAGCCCGGCTCCCACACAACCCCATTCCCACATTTGATTCTTCAGCGGCCTTTGAATTGGGCCACGTTGGCGCTGTGAGCTTCGGTTTTGGGCAGGCCGGCCACCCCCAGGCGTTCACCGGTCTTGGCATCGAACAACAACACTTTCGATGGATCGAATTGCAGGGTCAGGGTCTCGCCCACGGCCGGCGCGACGTCCGGTGCCAGGCGGCAGCAGACCTTGGTGTCGTTGAGGTTGACGAACACCAAAGTGTCGGGCCCGGTCGGCTCGGTGACCTGCACTTCGGCACGAATGGTCGGCAAACCATTCGGCTCGCCGTTTGCCAGCACGATCTGCTCCGGGCGCATGCCGAGGATTACTTCGCGGTCTTCGAGCCCGGCGTCCTGGATGCCCAGCGGCAATTCGCAGCGCGCCTGACCGCTGTCGAGCAGCGCCACCAGACGACCTTCCTTACGCTGCAAACGCAGGGGGATGAAGTTCATTGGCGGCGAACCGATGAAGCTCGCCACGAACAGGTTGGCCGGGTTGTTGTAGATATCTTTCGGCGTGCCGAACTGCTGAATGATCCCGTCCTTCATCACCGCCACTTTGTCGCCCAGGGTCATGGCTTCGATCTGGTCGTGAGTCACGTAGACCGTGGTGGTTTTCAGGCGCTGGTGCATCAGTTTCATTTCGGTGCGCATCTCGACGCGCAACTTGGCGTCGAGGTTGGAAAGCGGTTCGTCGAACAGGTAAATCTTCGGCCGCCGCGCCAGCGCCCGGCCCATGGCCACGCGCTGTTGTTGACCACCGGAAAGCTGGCCCGGCTTGCGGCTGAGCAGGTGTTCGATTTGCAGCAGCTTGGCCACGCGAGCGACTTCTTCGTCGATTTCGGCGGTGGGCATTTTGCGAATCTTCAGGCCGAACGCGATGTTGTCGCGCACGCTCATGGTCGGGTACAGCGCGTAGGACTGGAACACCATGGCGATGTCGCGATCTTTCGGGCTCATGCCGCTGATGTCGGCGTCGTCCACCAGAATCGCGCCGCCGCTGATGTTTTCCAGACCCGCGATGCAGTTCATCAGCGTGGACTTACCACAGCCCGATGGACCAACCAGGATCAGGAACTCACCGTCATTGATCTTCAGTTCGATGTTTTTCAGGGTGTCCGGCAAGCCGGCACCGTAGGTCTTGTTGACGTTGCGTAATTCGAGAGTTGCCATGTTCTACCCCTTGACCGCGCCGGACGTCAGCCCACGCAGGAAATACTTGCCAGCGAATATGTAGACCAGCAGTGTCGGCAGCCCGGCGATCATCGCGGCGGCCATATCAACGTTGTATTCCTTGGCCCCGGTGCTGGTGTTGACCAGGTTATTCAGGGCCACGGTAATCGGCTGGGCATCGCCACTGGCGAAGACCACGCCGAACAGGAAGTCATTCCAGATCTGGGTGAACTGCCAGATCAGGCAGACCATCACGATCGGGATCGACATCGGCAGCAGGATCTTCCAGAAAATCGTGAAGAAGCCCGCGCCATCCAGCCGCGCTGCCTTGACCAGCGCATCCGGAATGCTCACGTAGTAGTTACGGAAGAACAGCGTGGTGAACGCCAGGCCGTAGACCACGTGCACCAGCACCAGGCCTGTGGTGGTGTTGGCCAGGCCGATCTTGCCGAGGGTGAACGAGGCTGGCAGCAGCACGGTCTGGAACGGCAGGAAGCAGCCGAACAACAACAGGCCGAAGAACAGTTGCGAACCACGGAAGCGCCACATCGACAGCACGTAGCCGTTCATGGCACCGATGAACGTAGAGATCAGGACCGCTGGCACGGTGATTTTCACCGAGTTCCAGAAGTAGCTGCCGACACTATCCCAGGCCTTGATCCAGCCGATGCCATCAATCACTTGCGGCCAGCTCAACAGGTTGCCGGTGCGGATGTCTTCCGGGGATTTGAAACTGGTCAGCAGCATCACCACCAGCGGGACCAAATAGATCGCTGCGGCCAGCAACAGAGTTGCGTAGATCGCGATGCGGCTAAAGCTGATGCCCGGTTTGCCAAGTTGATTACTCATGGCGTTTGCCTCGCAATTCGGAGTACAGGTACGGCACCAGAATCGCCAGGATCGCGCCGAGCATCATCATGGCGCTCGCCGAACCAATGCCCATCTGGCCACGGCTGAAAGTGAAGGAGTACATGAACATCGCCGGCAGGTCAGACGAGTAGCCCGGGCCACCCGCGGTCATGGCCGCCACCAGGTCGAAGCTCTTGATCGCGATGTGCGCCAGGATCATGAAGGCGCTGAAGAACACCGGGCGCAGGCTCGGCAATACGATCCTCAAGTAGATGGTCGGCAGGCTCGCACCGTCGACTTGCGCCGCGCGGATGATCGATTGATCGACCCCACGCAGGCCGGCCAGGAACATCGCCATCACAAACCCGGAGGCTTGCCACACAGCGGCGATCACCAGGCAATACACCACGCGATCCTGATCCACCAGCCAGTCGAGACGGAAGCCTTCCCAGCCCCAGTCACGCAGCATTTTGTCCAGGCCCAGGCCTGGGTTGAGCAGCCATTTCCACGCGGTACCGGTGACGATCATCGAGAGCGCCATCGGGTACAGGTAAACGGTGCGGATGAAGCCTTCCTTGCGAATGCGCTGATCCAGCAGCACGGCGAGGAACACCCCCAGCACCAGGCTGATGCCGATGAACATGCCGCCGAACACCGCGAGGTTCTTGCTCGCGACCCACCAGCGATCGTTGTCCATCAGGCGAATGTATTGCTGCAGGCCGACCCACTTGTAGCTCGGCATGAAGCTGGAATTGGTGAAGGACAGAACAAATGTCCAGATGATGTAACCGTAAAAACCAACCAGGACGATCAGCATGCTTGGCGCCAAAACCAGCTTGGGAAGCCAGCGCTGCAATGCGTCGAACGGTGAGGCTTTGCTGAAAACCGCCACAGAGCTCATCGGGATAATCCAGGTGAAGAGGAATGAAATCGGCACGGCGATCCCTTGTGGGAGCGAGCTTGCTCGCGAAGGCGGTGTATCAGTCGACATTCGTGTTGAATGTCAGACCGCATTCGCGAGCAAGCCCGCTCCCACAGGGGCACGCAGTGTCAGGAGTTACTGGGCAGCTTTGACAGCCGAGGCCAGTTGCGCGCTGGCCTTGGCCGGGTCAGCGTTCTTGTCGTTCATGAAGTTGGTGACCACATCGAAGATCGCGCCCTGCACAGCCAGGGAGGTGGCCATGTTGTGCGCCATGCTCGGTTGCAGGCCGCCCGTTTTCTCGTCAGCCAGGAAATCCTTGGCCGCCGCTTGAGCGCAAGAATCGAAGCCCAGCGCGCTCATGTCGTTAAGCATGTCGGTACGCACCGGGATCGAGCCTTTGTTGATGCTGAAGACTTTCTGGAAGTCTTTGCCCAGAGCGACCTTGGCCAGGTCTTGCTGGGCCGCGATGTCGCCTTTGCGATCGGCTTTGAGCTTGAACACAGCCATCGAGTCGATGTTGTAGGTGAAGGCTTTTTCGGTGCCCGGGAATGGCACGCACTGGTAATCCTTGCCCGCGACTTTCTTCGCCGCGGTCCATTCGCTCTTGGCCCAGTCGCCCATCATCTGCATGCCGGCCTTGCCGTTGATGACGTCGGCAGCTGCGATATTCCAGTCACGACCGGCGCGGTTCGGGTCCATGTAGCCGGTGATTTTTTTCAGCTCGGTGAAGGCCTTGGTCATCTCAGGCCCGGAGAGGGTTTTCTGGTCCAGGTCGACCAGGGCTTTCTTGTACCCGTCGGCCCCCATGACCGAGAGCACCACATCTTCAAACACGGTGCTGTCCTGCCACGGCTGACCACCGTGAGCGAGTGCGATGAAGCCGGCGGCTTTGAGCTTGTCGCCAGCGGCATAGAATTCTTCGAGGGTGGTCGGCGCTTTTTCGATCCCGGCTTTCTTGAAGACTTCCGGGTTGATCCACAGCCAGTTGACGCGGTGGATATTCACCGGCACGGCGACGTAATCGCCTTCGTATTTCACGGTGTCGGAGACTTTCTTGATCAGCAGGTTATCCCAGCCTTCGGACTTGGAAACCTCTTTGAGGGTGTCGGTGCTGAGCAGGCCAGTGCTGCCCCACTCCTGGATGTCCGGCCCCTTGATCTGGGCAACGCCCGGCGGGTTACCGGCCACGGCGCGGCTTTTGAGTACGGTCATGGCCGTGGAGCCGCCACCGCCGGCGACTGCGCCGTCTTTCCAGGTGAAGCCGTCTTTTTCGACTTGGGCCTTGAGCACATCGACCGCTGCTTTTTCACCACCAGACGTCCACCAGTGAACGACTTCCACCGAACCTTTGGCATCGGCGGCAAGGGCACTGACGGGGAATGCAGCAACAGGAAGCAGTGAAGCGAGAGAAATGACAGTAGCGAGGCGAGAAATCGCATTCATCTAGTAGTACCTTTCTTGTTGTTATGCATGCAAGTCTGGTGCTTGCGCTGCATAGGATTCTAAACAGGGGATGCCCCTTCGCAGGTAACGAAGGGACGCGCGAATGTCACTACATGGTTACACAGCAACGCTGCGGGACAATTGCGCCAGCGCACTGGCCATGCTCGGCGCCAGCGGCAGACGCGGAATCAAAACGGCTTGCCAGGCGTGATACAGGTCGGGTTTGCCCGCCCAGACATCGGCGCTCGGACGGTTCAGCGGATCGAGTTCGTGATGCCAACTGCCATCGCAGCGGTCGATGAAATGACTGTCACAGAATTCCCAGAACAGTCGGTACCAGCGCTCGTATTGTTCATCACCGGTGCGTTTGAGCAGTGCACTGGCGGCAGCGCTCGCTTCGGCATGGGTCCAATGCAGGCGATGGCGAACCACCGCGCGATTATCCCAGTCGAGGGTGTAGACAATGCCTGGTGCACCATCGACGGCCCAGCCGTGACGGCAATTGTGCTCGAAGAGTTTTTGCGCATCGGTGGCGAGCCAGCCCGGCGTGAGTATCCCGGCCTGCACCCGCGCCGCTTCAAGATGCAGCAACAGCCGCGCCCATTCAAAACCATGGCCCGGTGTGGTGCCGTAAGGACGAAATCCGTCAGCCGGGTTGTCGTGGTTGTAGTCGCGCAACGGCTGCCAGTCGCGGTCGAAATGCTCGACCACCAGATAATCATTGGCCGCGGCATGATCATGAATGACGCGCTCGACGATGCGCTGGGCGCGAATCAGCCAGCGGTTGTCCTCGGTGACATCGGCCAGGGCGAGAAAGGCTTCGGTGGCGTGCATGTTGCTGTTGGCGCCGCGATAGGCTTCCTCGACGCTCCAGTCGCGGTTGAAGGATTCGCGCATGGCGCCCTCCTCCTCGCTCCAGAAATGACTGTCGATGATGTGAATCGCATCGTCGAGCAAGGCTTGTGCGCCGGGACGTTGGGCGACCACCGCAGAGCTCGCGGCCAATGCCACGAAGGCATGCAGGTAAGCGGCTTTGCCGGTATTGCCGTCGCGGTGCTCGGGCGTGGCGAACCAGCCGCCGTGTTCGGCATCACGCAGCGGCCCGCTGAGGGCCTGGATGCCGTGATCCACCAACTCTGAAAAACCCGGCAGGCCCTGGATGTGGGCCATGGCGAAGCTGTGGGTCATGCGTGCGGTGTTCATGGTTTCGGCTTGCGCGTTGGCCAGCAGACGACCTTTTTCATCAAGGTTGCCGAAGCCTTCGGCCAGCTTTGCAGCCTTGGCAAACGCCAACAGGCGCAGGCCTTCGGTGGCGAGCCATTGCTGATGGGCAGGTGCGTTCAGCCAACTGCTGAAGGCAGGTTGGAAGGTGTCCATGGGAAGACCTTTTTTGTTGTTATGACTGGGGGCAGTCTAAACAACGGACGATGGCGGGCAGGTAACGAAGGGGGCGGCTTTTGTCACAGAGTCGTGACAAAAAAAGCAAAATCAAAAGATCGCAGCCTTCGGCAGCTCCTACGGAGGAATCGCGTACACCCGTGAATATCGAGCGGACACAAACTCTGTAGGAGCTGCCGAAGGCTGCGATCTTTTGATCTTCTCAATCGACAGATCGCGGCAACTGCAACGTCACCCGCAACCCGCCTTCACGCAGGTTCTGCAGGCTGACTTCACCGCCATGGCTATGGGCAATGTTGCGCGCAATCCCCAGCCCCAGGCCATAGCCCTGCTGCTGCCCGGCCAAACGGAAGTGCGGTTCGAACACCTGCTCCAGACGCTGCTCCGGCACGCCCGGCCCTTCATCGTCGACATGCAGGACAAACGCGCTTTCGTCGTCATCGATGTGCAGATGCGCGTTCTGCCCATATTTCAAGGCGTTGTCGATCAGGTTACCTATGCAACGCTTGAGCGCCAGTGGCTTGCCGGGATACGGCGCCAGCGCCCGGCCATGCTGGGTCACGCGACCATTGCCGTTGGGCGCCAGATACGGTTCCACCAGGCAGTCGAGTACATGATTGAGGTCCACCGGCTCGATGTTTTCATGAATGTCGGTGTCCTTCACGCATTGCAGCGCGCCTTTGACCAGCAACTCCAGCTCATCCAGATCGCGACCGAACTTGGCTTGCAGCTTTTCGTCTTCAAGCAATTCGACCCGCAATCGCAGCCGGGTAATCGGCGTGCGCAAGTCATGGGAAATCGCGCTGAACAATTGGCTACGCTCAGTCAGGTAACGGCTGATGCGCTCGCGCATCGCATTGAAGGCGCGCCCCACTTCCACCACTTCACTGCCGCCGCCCTCCGCCACCGGTTCGACTTCAGCACCCAAAGACATGTCCCGCGCCGCCCGCGCCAAGCGCTTGAGGGGCCGGCTCTGCCAGTGCACCAACAGGCCGATGAACAACAGTAAGAAACCACTGGTGAGCACAATGAACCAGACCTGCTGCGCCGGCAGGCCTTGTTCCTCAAGGCTGGTGTAGGGCTCGGGCAATAGCGATGCGATGTACAGCCATTCCCCCGGTGCCATCTGGATTTGCGTGACCAGCACCGGCGGGTTCACCGGTTCCAGGGTCAACGCGTAATGAGCCCAAGAGCGCGGCAACTCATCGAGCTTCAGGCCACCGTTGAAAATCCGCAGGTCTTCGGGGCTGACGAAGGTCACTGAGATATCGGTGTCCTGGCCCAGAGACTGGCGCAGCACTTCGTCCACCGCTTTGAGCACCGCTGCTTTACGCGGGGTGATCGGCAGCACTTCCATGCCCAAGGGTTTGTCGTTGAGGGTCACCACGAACCGGGTGCCGCCCATGCTGCGTAACTGATCGAGCACCAGCGGCCGAAATGCCACCGGCAACGAGCGGAAATAACTGACGCTGGCCGTCATCGAATGGGCCAGGCTGCGAGCACTGGTGACCAGACCTTCGAGCTGCGTGGCGCGCAATTGCGACACCCAGATGACGCTCGACAACGCCTGTGCGAACAGCACCGCCAGCAGGGTCAGCAGCAACATGCGCCCGAGCAGCGAGCGCGGCACCGGCACCCGTCCGGCGAGCTTGCGCAGGAACTCAGTGGCCATTGCTGGCAACCACGTTGGCTGCCAGTTGGTAGCCACTGCCGCGCACGGTACGGATCAGCCGCGGCGGTTTTTCGGTATCGCGCAGGCGCTGGCGCAAACGGCTGACCGCCATGTCGACGATGCGATCGAGCGGCATCAGGTCACGGCCACGGGTAGCGTTGCCGATGGTGTCGCGGTCGAGGATTTCCTGAGGATGATCGAGGAACAGTTTCAGCAGCGCGAAATCGGCGCCCGAGAGAATCACTTCCTCGCCGTCGATATGGAACAGCCGATGGCTGACCATGTCCAGCCGCCAGTCATCGAAGGCCAGCACTTCACTGCCGGAACGCTCCTGACCGAACTGCGCGCGGCGTAACAAGGCTTTGATGCGCGCCTGCAATTCACGGGGGCTGAAAGGTTTGCCGAGGTAGTCGTCTGCGCCCAGTTCCAGGCCGATGACACGGTCGGCCTCGTCGGAACTGGCGGTGAGCATGATGATCGGTACATGGGCCTGACGCGGGTGTTGACGGATCCAGCGGCAGAGGCTGAACCCGTCTTCGTCCGGCAGCATCACGTCGAGGATTACCAGATCGCTCGGCGCCTCGTTCAAGGCCTGACGAAAACCTGCACCGTCGGGCGTGGTACGGACCTGGAAACCGGCGCGGGTCAGGTAGGTGTCCAGCAACTCGCGTATCTCTTGATCGTCATCGACCAACAAAATCGACTTGTTGACTGAGCTCACGGGGCGGCATCCTTGTTGTTTGTGTTGTGGAGGATTATGCCTTAAGCACCGAATCTACAAACACTGCAGAACTACTGTGGGAGCGGGCTTGCTCGCGAAGGGGCCATCACATTCAACATCTTGGTTGACTGATAGACCGCTTTCGCGAGCAAGCCCGCTCCCACACTGGATTGCATTTCAGGCTGGAATGGATTGCTCCAGCGCCACACCCGCACCAACAAGGCCGGAATACGGTGCCGTCACCAGCCACACCGGAATGCCTTTGAAGTAATCGCTCATGCAGCCCTTGTCGGCGAAACACCGGGCGAAACCGCTTTTGACGAAGAAATCGGCAAACCGTGGAATCACACCGCCAACGATGTACACACCGCCACGGGCCCCGGTGGTCAGGACGTTGTTGCCGGCCACGCGACCGAGCCAGCAGCAGAATTGCTCGAGCACTTCCAGGGCAATCGGATCGCCCGCCAGCCCGGCCTTTGTGATCGCCTCAGGCGTGTCGAGCACAGGCGTGTGACCGTCCACCGCGCAGATCGCCCGGTAGACCCGCGGCAAACCACTGCCGCTCAACGCCGTTTCAGCACTGACATGCCCGATCTCGTTGAAGATGTGCTGCCACAGTTGGGTTTCTCGCAGACTGCTCAGCGGCAGGTCGACGTGACCGCCCTCCCCCGGCAGCGGGGCAAAACGACCTTCGCCCAGATCGAGCAACGTGCCCACGCCCAGACCTGTGCCCGGGCCGATCACCACTGCCGGCCGCAACGGTTCTGGCGTGCCTTCGCAGACCACCCGAAATTCACCCGGTTGCAAGCGGGTCATGCCCAGGGCCATCGCCGAAAAATCGTTGATCAACAGCAGTTGATCCACCTGCAAGGTCTTGCAGAACCCCTGGCGACTGAGCCGCCAGTGATTGTTGGTGAATTTGAATTCATCGCCGCTCACGGGGCCTGCCACCGACAGGCACACCGAACCGATCGAACCCGGCGCCAGACCGAGGCCGCTCAGGTAGAGCGCAATCGCCTCTTCCGGGCTGGCGTGGTCTGCCGTCGCCAGCACCTGGACCGATTCCAGCTGCTGGTTTTTCCACAACGCGAAACGTGCGTTGGTGCCACCGATGTCACCGACCAGAGCCAGTTTCAATTAAGCGTCTCCAGGGCAGAAGTAAAGGCGCTGGCGCCTTGCTCTGCGGAGCTGAAGGCCATGCGCATGAAACCAAACAGTTCGCGACCGCTGCCAATGTTGTTGCCCAACAAACCTTTGGCGGGCTCGCGCGCTGCGAATTCTTCGGCGTCCACCTTAAGCTCCAGGGTGCCTTTGACGCCATCGACGCGGATGATATCGCCCTCTTGCACCCGCGCCAAAGCGCCGCCCACATATGCTTCGGGGCTGACGTGGATCGCCGCCGGGATTTTCCCCGAGGCGCCGGACATACGCCCATCAGTCACCAACGCAACCTTGAAACCGCGATCCTGCAGTACGCCGAGGAACGGCGTCATCTTGTGCAGCTCCGGCATGCCGTTGGAACGCGGACCCTGGAAGCGCATCACCGCGACAAAATCTTTCTCCAGCAAACCGGCCTTGAATGCATCGGCCAGGTCCTGTTGATCCTGGAACACCATCGCCGGTGCTTCGACGACCTGGTTTTCCAGCGCGACTGCCGAAACCTTCATCACGCCACGGCCGAGGTTGCCTTCCATCACCCGCAAGCCACCCTCTGAGGAGAATGCGCGAGCGACCGGACGCAGGATGGTTTCGTCGAGGCTTTCGATCGGGCCTTCGCGCCAGACCAGTTCGCCGTTTTCGAGGAACGGCTCCATGGTGTAGCGGCTCAGGCCGTGGCCCAGCACCGTGTTGACGTTTTCGTGAAGCAGGCCCGCTTCCAGCAGTTCGCGGATCAGGAACGACATGCCGCCCGCCGCCTGGAAATGATTGATGTCGGCTTTGCCGTTCGGGTACACGTGGCTGAGGGTCGGCACCACCTCGGAGAGGTCGGCCATATCCTGCCAAGTCAACTGGATGCCCGCGGCCATGGCGATGGCCGGCATGTGCAGCGTGTGGTTGGTTGAGCCGCCCGTGGCGTGCAGGGCCACGATGGAGTTGACCAGCGAACGCTCGTCGACGATTTCGCCGATCGGCATGAAGTCGCCGTTCTGCTTGGTCAAGCGGGTGACCTGATGCGCCGCTTCGCGGGTCAGGGCATCGCGCAACGGGGTGTTCGGGTTGACGAAAGAGGCGCCTGGCAAGTGCAGGCCCATGACTTCCATCAGCAACTGGTTGGTGTTGGCGGTGCCGTAGAAAGTGCAGGTGCCAGGGCTGTGATAGGACTTCATCTCCGATTCCAGCAGCTCTTCGCGCGTCGCCTTGCCTTCGGCATAGCGCTGACGCACATCGGCTTTCTGCTTGTTGGAAATGCCCGACACCATCGGCCCGCCCGGCACAAAAATGGTCGGCAGATGACCAAAACGCAACGCGCCCATCATCAGGCCCGGCACGATCTTGTCGCAGATGCCGAGCATCAACGCGCCGTCGAACATGTTGTGGGACAGCGCTACAGCGGTGGACAGCGCGATCACTTCGCGGCTCGGCAGGCTCAATTCCATGCCTGGTTCGCCTTGGGTCACGCCATCGCACATCGCCGGAGTGCCACCGGCGAACTGGCCGACGGAGCCGATTTCGCGCAAGGCTTTTTTGATCTGTTCCGGGAAGACTTCGTACGGCTGGTGCGCCGAGAGCATGTCGTTATAGGACGAAACGATGGCGATGTTGGCGGAATTCATCATCCGCAGGCTGTGCTTGTCGTCGCTGCCACATCCGGCTACGCCATGGGCGAAGTTGGCGCATTGCAGCTTGCCGCGCATCGGGCCGTCGCTGGCGGCGTCGCGGATCAATGCAAGGTAAGCCTCACGCGTGGCGCGGCTGCGGGCGATAAGCCGTTCGGTGACCTCAAGTACGCGGGGATGCATGTGTAGAACTCCAGGCTAACGGATGTGGCGACCTGATTGTCTATGCTGACCAAGCACCGCTGTGATCGGGGTGACAGACGGTTTTCTTGATCATTCGGACCAGTTGATTCAGGTCACTCGTTGTAGATAAAACAAAATATTGCCACTAAAAAGGCTTGTTTTCTATTTTTTTGCGAATAATCTTGTAATTCCAACAACAAAACGACGGCGGCGCTGTAAATGACTCTTCGAATTGCAATCAATGGTTTTGGCCGTATCGGCCGTAATGTCCTGCGCGCACTGTATACCCAAGGCTATCGTCAGGATCTGCAGATCGTAGCGATCAACGACCTGGGCGACAGCTCGATGAATGCTCACCTGCTCAAGTACGACACCGTTCACGGCACGTTCGATGCCGATGTCCAGCACGATCAGGAAAGCCTGACCGTCAACGGCGACCGTATTTCGGTCAGTGCCATTCGCAACCCGGCCGAATTGCCTTGGGCCGCGGAAAAGGTCGACGTCGTGTTCGAATGCACCGGTCTGTTCACCGACCGTGCCAAAGCCGCCGCGCATATTACGGCCGGCGCACGCAAAGTGATTATCTCGGCCCCGGCCAAAGGCGCCGACGCCACCGTGGTTTATGGGGTTAACCACGACATTCTGCGCCAATCGCACCAGATCATTTCCAACGCCTCATGCACCACCAACTGCCTGGCCCCGGTGGCCCAGGTGTTGCACCGCGAGCTGGGCATCGAAAGCGGTCTGATGACCACCATCCATGCCTACACCAACGACCAGAACCTGACCGACGTCTATCACACCGACCCGTACCGCGCCCGCTCCGCCACCCAGAACATGATCCCGAGCAAGACCGGCGCCGCTGAAGCGGTCGGCCTGGTGCTGCCGGAACTGGCGGGCAAACTGACCGGCATGGCGGTGCGTGTTCCGGTGATCAACGTGTCGCTGGTGGACCTGACCGTGCAGCTCAAGCGTGAAGCGTCGGCCGATGAAGTCAACGCGATGCTCAAACAAGCCAGCCAGCACTCGAAGATTCTCGGCTACAACACCCTGCCGCTGGTTTCCAGCGACTTCAACCACAACCCGCTGTCGTCGATCTTCGACGCCAACCACACCAAGTCCAGCGGCAAGCTGCTCAAAGTGCTGGCCTGGTACGACAACGAGTGGGGCTTCTCCAACCGCATGCTCGATAACTGCCTGGCGCTCTGCAACGCCGAATAAACAGCTGTGTCGACGCGGCCCCCGTAGGTATGTGAAAACGCCGGAAAATGCGTCGTCGCAGGCGCATTACGCCTGGGAGAAGCAAGCGATGATCGGTATCAGCTTTACGCAAAAAACCCTGCCAGCGCGCAAGCGTATCGCCCTGGTTGCCCACGATCACTGCAAGATATTTTTGTTGGATTGGGCCGAGCGGCAGAAAAACAAACTCGCGCAACATGAACTGGTCGCCACGGGCACGACGGGGTTGTTATTGCAACAACGCCTCGACCTGCCGGTGGAAAGCATGATCAGCGGTCCGTTGGGCGGCGACCAGCAACTCGGTGCGCGAATCGCCGAGCAGCAGGTCGACATGCTGGTGTTCTTCTGGGACCCGTTCGAACCGCAACCCCACGACCCGGACATCAAGGCACTGCTGCGGGTCGCGGCGGTGTGGAACATCCCGGTGGCCTGCAATGAGTGCAGTGCCGATTACCTGCTCAGCAGCCCGTTGATGGATCAGGCTCACGAACACCGCATCCCGGATTACGCGACTTATTTGCTAGGTCGTGGATGAAGCGTGACCAATACCGGGCGTAGCAATAATCACAAATCCTTGTGGGAGCTGGCTTGCCTGCGATGGCGGTGTGTCAGCCGAATCTCTGTTGGCTGATACACCGCCATCGCAGGCAAGCCAGCTCCCACAGGGTAGGGTATTCGGCCGGCAACCGGCGTTTTCATCTAATCGAGCGGTATTTTGAACTATGCTCGGGCTCTCGCTCCGGAGGGCCTTCGATGACTGATTTACTCACGTCCATTCAAGCCGCGCTCGGCTTGCCCCACACCCCAATCCCGTTCGCCTCGAGCGGCGGCCTGCCCTCGGCGTTTGCCGTCACCGACCTTGCCTGCGCAAGCATTGCCGCTGCCGGCCAAGCTGTAAGTGAATGGCTGCAACAACACACCGGCCGTTTGCCTCCCCTTGAAGTCGACCGCCGTCTGGCGTCGTTCTGGTTCGCAACGTCGATTCGTCCCGTGGGCTGGAACGTTCCACCGTTGTGGGATCCGGTCGCCGGCGACTATGCGACCAAGGACGGCTGGATCCGCATGCACACCAACGCACCTCATCACCGTGCCGCCGCTGAAAGCGTGCTCGGCGCCTGTGCCGACCGCGCCGCGATGGCGATCGAGGTTGCGCAATGGGCCAAAAGCGATCTGGAACAGGCGGTGATCGATGCCGGTGGTTGCGCGGCCGAAATGCGTAGCTGGGCGCAATGGCAAACGCATCCCCAAGGTTTGGCGGTGAATGCCGAGCCGTTGATTCGGTTCAGCACCGACAGCAGCGAACATGCAAAGCCGTGGAGGGGTTCGGTGGCGCAACCGCTGGCAGGCATCAAGGTGCTGGATTTGACCCGCGTATTGGCCGGCCCCATCGCCAGCCGTTTTCTCGCTGGCCTGGGCGCCGATGTTTTGCGCATCGACCCACCGACCTGGAACGAACCGGGCGTGGTGCCGGAAGTCACTTTGGGCAAACGCTGTGCGCGCCTGGATCTGCACGACAAGACTGATCGCATGACGTTCGAATGCCTGCTCAAGGACGCCGATATCCTGCTCCACGGCTACCGCGCCGATGCATTGGAAAAGTTGGGTTATGGCGTCGCCGTGCGGCAACAACTGGCGCCGGGCCTGATTGATGTGTGCCTCAACGCCTACGGCTGGAGCGGCCCCTGGCAGAACCGTCGAGGGTTCGACAGTTTGGTACAGATGAGCAGCGGGATTGCCGAAGCGGGGATGCAGTGGAAGAAAGCGAACCAGCCGACGCCGCTGCCGGTGCAGGCGCTTGATCACGCCACCGGGTATTTGATGGCAGCGGCGACGATCACGTTATTGGGACGTGGCGGGTCGGCCAGGTTGTCGTTGGCACGGACCGCCAAGTTGCTGATTGAGCATGGCGCGGGAACCGATGAGCCGTTGCGGGCGGAGGATGACAACGATCAAGGGCTGTTGATTGAGCAGACACCTTGGGGGCCGACCCATCGGTTGAAGGTGCCACTGAAAATCACCGGGACACCGCTGCAATGGGCGCTGCCGGCCGGTGAACTGGGTTCCCATCGCGCGCAGTGGTGGTGACCCTTCGCGAGCAAGCCCGCTCCCACAGGTGATCGCATTCCTCCAAGGAAACTCGTTCACTGTGGGAGCGGGCTTGCCCGCGAAGAGGCCCGGGAAAGACTACACATCTCAGCTCAGCTCAATCCAGTTGGCTCAACGATGTCCAAAGCACCTGCGCCGCCTATTCTCGACAGGGTTGATACGCCAGCAACAACCTCACAACGACAACAATCCGCTGTACAACCCATAGGCCGCCAACCCCGCCCCGGCAACCACACAGCTGAAAATGCCTTTCTCCACCAACGTAAACAGCGGTTTGCCCTGTTCCCGCTTGGCCTGGGCAAACAGAATCACCCCCGGTGCATACAACAACGCCGAGAGCAGCAGGTATTTCACGCCACCGGCATACAACAACCAAACCGCGTAACACAGGGCAATGCCACCGATCAGCAAGTCTTTCGTGCGCTCGGCCGAAGCATGCTCATAGGTTTCCCCTCGCCCGCTCAGCAACACCGCATACGCCGCCGACCATAGATATGGCACCAGAATCATCGATGAGGCGAGGTAGATCAGGCTGGTATAAGTACCGGCGGAAAAAAGCGTGATCAGCAGAAAAATCTGGATCATCACGTTGGTCAGCCACAGTGCGTTGACCGGCACATGGTTGGCGTTCTCTTTTTTCAGAAAGGCTGGCATCGTCTTGTCTTTCGCGGTAGCGAAGAGGATTTCAGCGCACAACAACGCCCAGGACAGCAATGCTCCCAATAGCGAAATAGCCAGGCCAATGCTGATCAGCAGCGCGCCCCAAGGGCCGACGATATGTTCCAGCACCGCCGCCAGTGACGGGTTCTGCAAAGTGGCCAGTTCCGGTTGACTCATGATGCCGAGCGACAACAGGTTCACCAGCACCAGCAGGGCCAGCACACCGATAAAACCGATGACCGTGGCCCGGCCCACGTCCGAACGTTTCTGCGCCCTCGCCGAATACACGCTGGCGCCTTCGATGCCGATGAAGACGAACACAGTGACCAGCATCATGTTGCGCACCTGATCCATCACGCCGCCGAAATTCGGGTTGCTGCGTCCCCAGATATCGCGAGTGAAGATATCCGCCTTGAAGGCCACGGCGGCAATGACGACGAACATGATCAGCGGGACGATCTTGGCCACGGTAGTCAGTTGATTGATGAACGCCGCTTCCTTGATTCCGCGCAGCACCAGAAAATGCACCGCCCACAGCAGCACCGAGGCGCAGCCGATGGCGATCGGCGTGTTGCCCTGGCCAAACACCGGAAAGAAATACCCGAGAGTGCTGAACAGCAGCACGAAATAACCGACGTTGCCCAGCCAGGCGCTGATCCAGTATCCCCAGGCCGATGAGAAACCCATGTAATCGCCGAAACCGGCTTTGGCGTAGGCGTACACCCCGGAGTCCAGTTCCGGCTTGCGATTGGCCAAGGTCTGGAACACAAAGGCCAGGGTCAGCATGCCAACGGCAGTGATCGCCCAACCGATCAATATCGCCCCGGCATCGGCACGCGCTGCCATGTTTTGCGGTAAGGAAAAAATCCCACCGCCAATCATCGAACCCACCACCAAAGCGATCAGCGCACTCAGGCGAAGCTTTTGCGTCGGTTGCGACATTCGGGCGTCTCCATTTCCCGCCGCGACTATCACCGCGAGACCGTCACATTGTTGGTTTTAACTAAATAGATAAAGCGTAATAACGTTTATCAATTAACGCCAATCTCTGTCTTTTACTTATAGCTGATCACGCTAACGCGCTGACTGTAAATCGCAGTTTTGTCTGTATATTCTAACTAAATTCATATCACTCCAAAACCAGAACTCGTCACTTGCCAAAACATAAAAACAAACTAGCGTCTAAACTTCAATCGATGCGCTTGATTTCTCCAACCGTCAGCCGAGACCTCTGGAAAGAGCTCTTCCGGCAATAACCTTACGCCTATAAAAATTACATAAGTCGTTAATTAACAATGGAATGTGATCATGCATTGATCCAAGTCAGATGATTGAAAAGCAAACGAAATTAATCTGTTTTCTCTCTTTCTCCTGCACTGGAGTCATGCATGTCTGAATCCCCCGGAAAACTGAAACTTGGCGCTCTGGTTGCGCTGGTGGTCGGCTCGATGATCGGTGGCGGGATTTTCTCACTGCCCCAGAACATGGCCGCCAGTGCCGACGTCGGTGCTGTTCTTATCGGTTGGGCAATCACCGCCGTCGGCATGTTGACCCTGGCCTTCGTGTTCCAGACCCTGGCCAATCGCAAGCCAGATCTGGACGGCGGGGTGTACGCCTATGCCAAGGCCGGTTTCGGCGACTACATGGGTTTCTCGTCCGCCTGGGGTTACTGGATCAGCGCCTGGCTGGGCAACGTCGGCTATTTCGTCTTGCTATTCAGTACCCTCGGCTACTTCTTTCCCGTTTTTGGCGAGGGTAATACCGTTGCGGCTGTGATCGGTGCGTCGCTGCTGCTGTGGGGGGTGCATTTCCTCGTATTGCGCGGAATCAAGGAAGCAGCGTTCATCAACCTGGTGACCACCGTCGCCAAAATCGTGCCGCTACTGTTGTTTGTCCTGATCGCGATTTTCGCCTTCAAGCTGGAGATCTTCACCGCCGACATCTGGGGCCTGAAAAACCCGGATCTGGGCAGCGTGATGAACCAGGTGCGCAAGATGATGCTGGTCACCGTCTGGGTGTTCATCGGCATCGAAGGCGCGAGCATCTTCTCGGCCCGTGCGGAAAAACGCAGCGACGTGGGTAAAGCCACCGTCATCGGTTTCATCACCGTGCTGCTGTTCCTGGTGCTGGTGAACGTGCTGTCGCTGGGCATCATGACCCAGCCGGAATTGGCCAAACTGCAAAACCCGTCCATGGCCGCGGTGCTGGAACACGTGGTCGGTCATTGGGGCGCAGTGCTGATCAGCGTCGGTTTGATCATCTCGTTGCTCGGTGCGCTGCTGTCGTGGGTGTTGCTGTGTGCGGAGATCATGTTCGCCGCCGCCAAGGACCACACCATGCCGGCCTTTTTGCGCCGCGAAAACGCCAACCATGTGCCGGTCAATGCACTGTGGCTGACCAATGCCATGGTCCAGCTGTTCCTGATCATCACGCTGTTTTCGGCCAGCACTTATCTGTCACTGATCTACCTCGCCACGTCGATGATTCTGGTGCCGTACCTGTGGTCGGCGGCGTACGCGCTGCTGCTGGCGGTGCGCGGCGAGAGTTATGAAAACGCTGCGGCCGAGCGCAGGAAAGACCTGTTCATCGGCGCCATCGCGTTGATCTATGCGGTCTGGCTGATTTATGCCGGCGGCGTTAAATACCTGCTGCTCTCCGCCCTGCTCTATGCGCCTGGCGCGATCCTGTTTGCCAAGGCCAAGCTTGAAGTCAACAAACCGGTTTTCACCAACGTCGAGAAGCTGATTTTTGCCGCCGTAGTCGTGGGCGCCCTGGTGGCGGCTTACGGGCTGTATGACGGCTTCCTGACCCTGTAACACCTTGACCCATTTGTCATCTGGAGGATCACTGTAATGACCACCGAAAAAGTTAAGTACGGCGTCCATTCCGAAGCCGGCAAACTGCGTAAAGTCATGGTTTGCTCCCCCGGCCTGGCCCATCAGCGGCTGACCCCGAACAACTGCGATGAATTGCTTTTCGACGATGTGCTGTGGGTGGCTCAAGCCAAGCGTGACCATTTCGACTTCGTCACCAAAATGCGCGAGCGCAACGTCGACGTGCTGGAAATGCACAACCTGCTGACCGATATCGTTGCAATTCCTGAAGCGCTGGACTGGATCCTGGAGCGCAAGATCACCGCCAATTCGGTGGGCCTGGGTCTGGTCAATGAAACCGCTTCCTGGCTACGCAGCCTGGAGCCGCGCAAGATCGCCGAGTTCCTGATTGGCGGTGTTTCGGCCGATGACCTGCCGGACAGCTTTGGCGGCAAGACCATCCAGATGTTCCGCGAATTTCTCGGTCACTCCAGCTTCATTCTGCCGCCGCTGCCCAACACCCAGTTCACCCGCGATACCACCTGCTGGATCTACGGCGGCGTGACACTCAATCCGATGTACTGGCCGGCGCGCCGTCAGGAAACCCTGCTGACCACCGCCATCTACAAATTCCACCCGCAGTTCACCAACGCCGACTTCCAGATCTGGTACGGCGATCCGGATCAGGACCATGGCAGCGCCACCCTTGAAGGCGGCGATGTAATGCCGATCGGCAACGGCGTGGTGCTGATCGGCATGGGCGAGCGTTCGTCCCGCCAGGCCATCGGCCAATTGGCGGTCAACCTGTTCAAGAACAAAGCCGTCGAGCGGGTGATTGTCGCCGGCCTGCCGAAGTCCCGCGCAGCGATGCACCTGGACACCGTGTTCAGCTTCTGCGACCGCGACCTTGTGACCATTTTCCCGGAAGTGGTGAGCCAGATTGTCGCCTTCAGCGTGCGCCCTGACGAAAGCAAACCGGGCGGCGTCGACGTTCGCCGCGAAGAAACCAGCTTCCTCGACACCGTGGCCAAGGCCCTCAACCTCAAAGCGCTGCGCGTGGTGGAAACCGGCGGCAACGCCTTCGCCGCCGAACGCGAGCAATGGGACGACGGCAACAACGTGGTGGCCGTGGAGCCCGGCGTGGTGATCGGTTATGACCGCAACACCTACACCAACACCCTGCTGCGCAAGGCCGGTGTGGAGGTCATCACCATCAGCGCCGGTGAACTCGGTCGCGGGCGTGGCGGCGGCCACTGCATGACTTGCCCGATCATCCGTGACCCAATCGACTATTAACCTGCAAACCCTGGCCGCCGCTTATCCAGCGCGGCCCGGGGGATAACCGATACCCAAGGAGATCCACTCATGGCTTTCAACATGCGTAACCGCAGCCTGCTGAGTTTGATGCACCACACCACTCGCGAGCTCAATTACCTGCTGGATCTGTCCCGTGACCTCAAGCGCGCCAAGTACACCGGCACCGAGCGTCCGCACCTGCAAGGCAAGAACATCGCGCTGATCTTCGAAAAAACCTCGACCCGCACCCGTTGCGCCTTCGAAGTCGCGGCCCATGACCAGGGCGCTCACGTCACCTACATCGACCCGGTGTCGTCGCAGATCGGCCACAAGGAAAGCATGAAAGACACCGCCCGGGTGCTGGGGCGGATGTTCGATGCCATCGAGTACCGCGGCTTCGAACAGGAAATCGTCGAAGAGCTGGCCAAGTTCGCCGGCGTGCCGGTGTTCAACGGCCTGACCGCTGAATTCCACCCGACGCAAATGATCGCCGACACCCTGACCATGCGTGAGCACAGCGACAAGCCGCTGCACGACATCAGCTACGCCTACCTCGGCGATGCCCGCTACAACATGGGCAATTCGCTGTTGATGATCGGCGCCAAACTCGGCATGGACGTGCGCATCGCCGCACCGAAAGCGCTGTGGCCACATCAGGACTTCATCGATCAGTGCAAGGCCTTCGCCGAGGAGAGCGGCGCGCGCATCACCATCACCGAAGACCCGAAGGAAGCGGTCAAGGATGTGGACTTCATCCACACCGACATCTGGGTGTCGATGGGCGAGCCGGTGGAAGCGTGGGACGAGCGCATCGAGCAACTGCTGCCCTACCAGGTCAACGCCGAGATGATGAAGGCCTCGGGCAACCCGAGGGTGAAATTCATGCACTGCCTGCCGGCGTTCCACAACAGCGAAACCAAGGTCGGCAAAGACATCGCCGCGCGCTATCCGCACCTGGCCAACGGCGTCGAAGTGACCGAAGACGTCTTCGAGTCGCCGGCCAACATCGCCTTCGAGCAAGCGGAAAACCGCATGCACACCATCAAGGCGATTCTGGTCTCGGCGCTGGCGGATATCTGAGGCTGAACACGTGTTCATGACCTGACCCTGTAGGAGCTGCCGAAGGCTGCGATCTTTTGATCTTGATGTTGATCTTCAATGGCCAGGTAAAGATCAAGATCAAAAGACCAAGATCAAAAGATCGCAGCCTTCGGCAGCTCCTACGGGGATCACCGAACTCTTGAAAGGACTGCATTATGCGTATCGTCGTTGCTCTGGGCGGTAACGCCCTGCTCCGCCGGGGTGAACCCATGACCGCGGACAACCAGCGCGCCAATATCCGGGTCGCCACCGAACAGATCGCCAAGGTCCATCCCGGCAACCAACTGGTGATCGCCCACGGCAATGGTCCGCAGGTCGGCCTGTTGTCGCTGCAAGCGGCCGCCTACACCCAGGTGTCCGCTTATCCGCTGGACGTGCTCGGTGCCGAAACCGAAGGCATGATCGGCTACATCATCGAACAGGAACTGGGCAACCTGCTGGACTTCGAAGTTCCGTTCGCTACCTTGCTGACCCAGGTCGAAGTCGACGCCAACGACCCGGCATTCCAGGCCCCCAGCAAACCCATCGGCCCGGTCTACACCAAGGCCGAAGCAGAGAAACTCGCCGCCGAAAAAGGCTGGGCGATTGCGCCGGACGGCGACAAGTTCCGCCGCGTGGTGGCCAGCCCGAGACCCAAACGCATCTTCGAAATCCGCCCGATCAAGTGGCTGCTGGAAAAAGGCAGTATCGTGATTTGCGCCGGCGGTGGCGGTATCCCGACGATGTACGGCGCCAGCGGCAAACTGCAAGGCGTGGAAGCGGTGATCGACAAGGACCTGTGCTCGGCGCTGCTGGCCGAACAGCTTGAAAGCGATCTGTTGGTGATCGCCACCGACGTTAATGCGGCGTTCATCGACTTCGGCAAACCCACCCAGAAAGCTATTGCCCAGGCCCACCCCGATGAGATGGAAAAACTCGGCTTCGCCGCCGGCTCCATGGGACCGAAGGTCCAGGCGGCCTGCGAGTTCGCCCGCCATACTGGAAAAACCGCGGTGATCGGTTCACTCTCGGACATCGAAGCGATCGTCCAGGGCAAGGCCGGCACGCGTATCAGTACGGCGACACCTGGCATAACTTACTTGTAAGGAGAGACGTCAATGGCAACGTTTGAGCCCGGTCATCTGCACATCGAGCGCCACGCGCTGACCCCGGATGATGTCAACTACAACGTGCACCTCGACTATGAAGTCTCGCAGGATCCCAAGAAAGGCAAAGGGATTCTGTTCACCATGCACGGCAGCATGCAGGGAAAAGACATGACGGAGACCTTCTTTTTGCCCAAGGAGGAGGCTTACAACTTCGCCAACAATGTAACGAAAATCGCCGAGAAGTACGGAATCCCGAAGACACACAGCCAGATCGGCTCGATTCACAAGCATTACGATCTGATGTTTGAAGACATCCGCAAGCAGTTGGATATGAAATCCGGCGACCCGGTAAACCTCGAGCACTTCGAATAACCCTATTCCCCTGGATGAACGCTGTACCTGTGGGAGCGGGCTTGCTCGCGAAGGCGGAGTGTCAGCCGACATAAATGTTGCCTGCTATACCGCTTTCGCGAGCAAGCCCGCTCCCACATTGGTTCGGTGCAGCCCTGAAGTCCTGCACAGGATTTCACCATTGGCCCGCCCCAAGGCATACTTGCCCCCCTTCGCACTCCAGAACCCAACCGCCCCATGCGTATCCACGTCAGCTTCATCGACCGCGTCGGCATCACCCAGGAAGTCCTGGCCCTGCTCGGTGGGCGCAATCTCAATCTGGATGCGGTGGAAATGGTCCCGCCCAACGTCTACATTGACGCCCCGACCTTGAGCCCGGCAGTGCTCGAAGAACTGCGCGATGCGCTGTTCAGCGTGCGCGGCGTGCAAGCGGTGACAGTGGTCGACATTCTTCCCGGCCAGCGCCGTCACTTGCAGCTCGATGCGTTGCTCGCCGCCATGACCGACCCGGTGTTGGCCCTCGACAGCGCTGGCAAGGTGCTGCTGGCCAACCCGGCGCTGATCGCCCTGTACGGCCGCGAACCGGCGGGTGAAAGCGTCAGCGAGCTATTTGCTGACCCGGCGCTGCTCGACGCGTTGCTGGAAAACGGCTTCCGCCTGCCGCTGCGCGAGATCACCGTCAACGGCCAGACCCTGCTGCTGGACGCCACGCCGATCACCGACGCCGGCGCGCTATTGACCCTGTATCAACCGAACCGCATCGGTGAACGCCTCTCGGCGCTGCACCACGATCACGCCGAAGGCTTCGATGCCCTGCTTGGTGAATCCCCGGCGATCCGTACGCTCAAGGCTCGCGCCCAACGGGTTGCGGCCCTCGATGCACCGTTGCTGATCCAGGGCGAGACCGGCACCGGTAAAGAGCTGGTGGCCCGCGCCTGCCACGCCATCAGCGCTCGCCACAGCTCGCCATTCCTGGCCTTGAACTGCGCGGCACTGCCGGAAAACCTCGCCGAAAGCGAGCTTTTCGGCTATGCCCCCGGCGCCTTCACGGGCGCGCAACGGGGCGGCAAACCGGGGCTGATGGAACTGGCCAACCAGGGCACGGTATTTCTCGATGAGATCGGTGAAATGTCACCGTACCTGCAGGCGAAACTGCTGCGTTTTCTCAATGACGGCAGCTTCCGACGGGTCGGCGGCGATCGCGAAGTGAAGGTCAATGTGCGGATCCTCAGCGCGACTCACCGCGATCTGGAAAAAATGGTCAGCGAAGGCACCTTCCGCGAAGACCTGTTCTATCGCCTCAACGTGCTGAATGTCGAAGTCCCGCCGTTACGCGAGCGGGGCCAGGACATTCTGCTGCTGGCGCGCTACTTCATGCAGCAGGCCTGCGCGCAGATCCAGCGGCCGGTCTGTCGACTGGCGCCGGGCACTTATCCGGCGCTGCTAGACAATCGCTGGCCGGGAAACGTGCGGCAATTGCAGAACGTAATCTTCCGTGCCGCGGCGATTTGCGAAAGCAGCCTGGTGGACATCGGCGACCTCGATATCGCTGGCACCTCCGTGGCGCGCCAGAGCGACAGCGAGGTCGACAGCCTTGAACAGGCCATGGAAGAGTTCGAGAAAACCCTGCTGGAAAAACTCTACGTCAGCTACCCCTCGACCCGCCAACTGGCCAGCCGCCTGCAAACCTCCCACACCGCGATCGCCCATCGGTTGCGTAAGTACGGCATACCCAACAAGCCCTAAAGCTCCTTTGCCTTCGGCCGTACACTTACCTTGTATCGGGCCATGCGCTTACCCATGTAGGAGCTGCCGAAGGCTGCGATCTTTTGATCCTGCTTTGGTGAGTAAAGGATCGCAGGCTTCGCCAGCTCCTACAAAGGCTCGGTATACATCTTGTAGGAGCTGCCGAAGGCTACGATCTTTTGACTTTAGCTATGTAGTGCCTGGGACAAGATCGCAGCCTTCGGCAGCTCCTACGGGTCGGGTTCCAATTCAAGGGCTTCTAACCTGTTTAAAAGCGACCTCCATCTGTACTGAAAGCGCTACAGTGGAATGAAATCGATACACCCTCTTCTGATCGCCGCTTTGCAAGGCTTTGATCCTCCTAGGCTTTTTTCTTCGGCTTGCGCTGTAGCGATTTCGCTACAGCTCGCAAATCGCCGCGCTTCGAAAAAACATATAACTTATTGATATTTAACAACAAAATAACATTGGCCGCGTTTTTGCTTAGTAACCATCCATAAAGTACGGCATTGCCGAGTATTCCATCGCGTCCACCAGACGAGTCTGGCCCCCTTAGGAGTTTCCATGAGCGAATTGCGTTTTACTGAAGATCACGAATGGCTGCGCACCGAAGCTGACGGTACCGTTACCGTCGGCATCACCGCTTTCGCGCAGAACGCTCTGGGCGACGTGGTTTTCGTACAACTGCCTGAGCTGCAGTCCTACGACAAAGGCGCTGAAGCCGCCACCGTGGAATCGGTAAAAGCCGCCAGCGGCGTGTACATGCCACTCGATGGCGAAGTGCTGGAAGTGAACCCGGCGCTGGACAGCAGCCCTGAACTGGTCAACGAAGATCCGCTGGGCGAAGGCTGGTTCTTCCGCTTCCAGCCAACCGACGCCTCGGCTGTCGGCCAACTGCTGGATCAAGACGCTTACGACCGTCTGATCGCCCAAGCCTGAGGAGCGCCGACATGACTCAAGTACTTCCTGTTTCTGTAAATGTCAGCACCGCCAACGAATTCATCGCCCGCCACATCGGCCCACGTTCGGGCGACGAGCAAGCCATGCTCAACAGCCTCGGTTTCGACTCCCTGGAAGCCCTGAGCGCCAGCGTCATTCCCGACAGCATCAAAGGCACCAGCATCCTCGGCCAGGAAGATGGCCTGAGTGAAGCGGATGCCCTGGCGCTGATCAAATCCATCGCCGGCAAAAACCAGCTGTTCAAGACCTATATCGGTCAGGGCTACTATGGCACTCACACGCCATCGCCAATCCTGCGCAACCTGCTGGAGAACCCGGCCTGGTACACCGCCTACACCCCGTATCAACCAGAAATTTCCCAGGGCCGTCTCGAAGCGCTGCTGAACTTCCAGACCCTGATCAGCGACCTGACCGGCCTGCCGATCGCCAATGCCTCGCTGCTGGACGAAGCCACCGCCGCAGCCGAAGCGATGACCTTCTGCAAACGCCTGAGCAAGAACAAAGGCAGCCACGCGTTCTTCGCCTCGGTTCATTGCCACCCGCAAACCCTCGACGTGCTGCGCACCCGTGCCGAGCCGCTGGGTATCGACGTGGTTGTCGGCGACGAGCGCGAACTGACTGACGTGACGCCGTTCTTCGGAGCTTTGCTGCAATACCCGGCCAGTAACGGTGACGTGTTCGACTACCGCGAACTGACCGAGCGCTTCCACGCGGCTAATGCGCTGGTCGCCGTCGCGGCTGACCTGCTGGCCCTGACCGTGCTGACTCCGCCAGGCGAATTCGGTGCTGATGTGGCCATCGGCAGCGCACAACGCTTTGGCGTGCCGCTGGGCTTTGGTGGTCCGCATGCGGCCTATTTCTCCACCAAAGATGCATTCAAACGTGACATGCCGGGCCGTCTGGTTGGTGTTTCCGTGGACCGTTTCGGCAAGCCGGCCCTGCGTCTGGCCATGCAGACCCGCGAGCAACATATCCGCCGCGAGAAAGCCACCAGCAACATCTGCACCGCCCAGGTACTGCTGGCCAACATCGCCAGCATGTACGCCGTGTACCACGGCCCGAAAGGCCTGACGCAGATCGCCCAGCGCATTCATCACCTGACCGCGATCCTCGCCAAAGGCTTGAGCGCATTGGGCCTGATCGTCGAGCAAACCAGCTTCTTCGACACGCTGACGGTCAAGACCGGCGCACAAACTGCTGCCCTGCACGACAAGGCTCGTGCTCAGAAGATCAACCTGCGTGTTGTAGATGGCGAGCGCCTGGGCCTGTCCCTCGACGAAACCACCAGCCAGGCTGACGTTGAAACCCTGTGGAGCGTGCTGGCCGACGGCAAAACCTTGCCAGACTTCGCCGCCCTCGCCGCCTCGGTCGAAAGCACCCTTCCGGCCGCGCTGGTTCGCCAATCGCCGATCCTCAGCCACCCGGTGTTCAACCGTTATCACTCGGAAACCGAGCTGATGCGCTACCTGCGCAAGCTCGCCGACAAAGACCTGGCCCTGGATCGCACCATGATTCCGCTGGGTTCCTGCACCATGAAACTCAACGCCGCCAGCGAAATGATCCCGGTGACCTGGGCTGAATTCGGTGCCCTGCACCCGTTCGCCCCGGCCGAGCAAAGCGCCGGCTACCAGCAGTTGACCGATGAACTGGAAGCGATGCTCTGCGCCGCCACCGGTTACGACTCAATCTCCCTGCAACCGAACGCCGGCTCCCAAGGTGAATACGCTGGCCTGCTGGCGATCCGCGCCTACCACCAGAGCCGTGGCGAAGACCGTCGCGACATCTGCCTGATCCCGTCCTCCGCCCACGGCACCAACCCGGCCACCGCCAACATGGCTGGCATGCGCGTGGTCGTGACCGCCTGCGATGCCCGTGGCAACGTCGATATCGAAGACCTGCGTGCCAAGGCCATTGAGCACCGCGAACACCTCGCTGCGCTGATGATCACCTACCCGTCCACCCATGGCGTGTTCGAAGAAGGCATCCGCGAAATCTGCGGCATCATTCACGACAACGGCGGCCAGGTGTATATCGACGGCGCCAACATGAACGCCATGGTCGGCCTCTGCGCACCGGGCAAGTTCGGCGGCGACGTGTCCCACCTGAACCTGCACAAAACCTTCTGCATCCCTCACGGCGGTGGCGGCCCGGGCGTCGGCCCGATTGGCGTCAAGTCGCACCTGACGCCGTTCCTGCCGGGCCACGCTCAGATGGAACGCAAGGAAGGCGCGGTCTGCGCGGCACCGTTCGGCAGCGCGAGCATTCTGCCGATCACCTGGATGTACATTCGTATGATGGGTGGTGCGGGTCTCAAGCGTGCTTCGCAACTGGCGATCCTGAATGCCAACTACATTTCCCGTCGCCTCGAAGAGCACTACCCAGTGCTGTACACCGGCAGCAACGGGTTGGTGGCGCACGAATGCATCCTCGACCTGCGTCCGTTGAAAGACAGCAGCGGCATCAGCGTCGATGACGTCGCCAAGCGCCTGATCGATTTCGGCTTCCACGCCCCGACCATGTCGTTCCCGGTGGCGGGCACGTTGATGATCGAACCGACCGAAAGCGAGTCCAGGGAAGAACTGGACCGCTTCTGCGACGCCATGATTCGCATCCGCGAAGAAATCCGCGCGGTGGAAAACGGCACGCTGGACAAGGACGACAACCCGCTGAAAAACGCACCGCACACCGCTGCGGAAATCGTCGGCGAGTGGACCCACCCGTACAGCCGCGAGCAAGCGGTGTACCCGGTCGCGTCGCTGATCGAAGGCAAGTACTGGCCACCGGTCGGTCGCGTCGACAACGTCTTCGGCGATCGCAACCTGGTCTGCGCCTGCCCGTCGATCGAAAGCTACGCTTAAGGCAGTGCGGGAGCGGTCACGCCGCTCCCTCTGTAGGAGCTGTCGAGTGAAACGAGGCTGCGATCTTTTGATCTTGGGTTTGAAGAGCCAGATCAAAAGATCGCAGCCTGCGGCAGCTCCTACGGAATACATCTGCCGTGAGCCTATAACAAGAAACCGGAGAACAACTCATGTCGTTAAGCGTGTTCGACCTGTTCAAGATTGGCATCGGCCCCTCCAGCTCCCACACCGTCGGCCCGATGCGTGCCGCTGCGCGTTTCGCCGAAGGTCTGCGCCGTGAAGGGCTGCTGGCGGCAACCACCTGCGTCAAAGTCGAGCTCTACGGCTCGCTCGGCGCCACCGGCAAAGGCCACGGCAGCGACAAGGCTGTGTTGCTGGGCCTGGAAGGCGAACACCCGGATACCGTAGACACCGAAACCGTCGCCGCTCGTCTGCAAGAGATTCGCGGCAACGGTCGCCTGAATCTGCTTGGCGAACATAGCATTGCGTTCAACGAGAAAGAACACCTGGCGATGATTCGCAAACCGTTGGCCTATCACCCCAACGGCATGATCTTTCGCGCATTCGATGCCGCAGGCCTGCAAATCCGCAGCCGCGAGTACTACTCGGTCGGCGGTGGTTTCGTGGTCGATGAGGACGCTGCCGGTGCCGACCGCATTGTCGAAGACGCCACCCCCCTGACCTTCCCGTTCAAAAGCGCCAAGGACCTGCTCGGTCATTGCACCACCTATGGCCTGTCGATCAGCCAGGTAATGCTGACCAACGAGAGTGCCTGGCGTCCGGAAGCGGAAACCCGTGCCGGGCTGCTGAAAATCTGGCAAGTGATGCAAGACTGCGTCACCGCCGGTTGCCGCAACGAAGGTATTTTACCCGGTGGGCTGAAGGTCAAACGTCGGGCTGCGGCGCTGCATCGGCAACTGTGCAACAACCCTGAATCGTCACTGCGCGATCCGCTGTCGGTGCTCGACTGGGTCAACCTGTACGCCTTGGCGGTCAATGAAGAAAACGCCAACGGCGGACGCGTGGTCACCGCGCCCACCAACGGTGCAGCCGGAATCATCCCGGCGGTGTTGCATTACTACATGCGCTTCATCCCCGGTGCCAACGAAGACGGCGTCGTGCGCTTTCTGCTGACGGCCGCCGCGATCGGCATTCTGTACAAGGAAAACGCCTCGATCTCCGGCGCCGAAGTCGGCTGTCAGGGCGAGGTTGGCGTCGCCTGTTCCATGGCCGCCGGCGCCTTGTGTGAAGTGCTGGGCGGCACGGTGCAGCAGGTGGAAAACGCCGCCGAAATCGGCATGGAACACAACCTCGGCCTGACCTGCGACCCAATTGGCGGGCTGGTGCAAGTGCCTTGCATCGAGCGCAACGCCATGGGTTCGGTCAAGGCCATCAATGCGGTGCGCATGGCCCTGCGCGGCGACGGCCAGCATTTCGTCTCCCTCGACAAAGTCATTCGCACCATGCGCCAGACCGGCGCCGACATGAAAAGCAAATACAAGGAAACCGCCCGTGGCGGTTTGGCGGTCAACATTATCGAGTGCTGATGCGCGCATCAGCACTATTTTCAGGAGCTGGATATGTCCACCGAACAACTGTTGAAAACCCCGTTGCACGCACTGCACCTTGAACTCGGCGCCCGCATGGTGCCGTTCGCCGGCTACGACATGCCCGTGCAATACCCGCTGGGCGTGATGAAAGAACACCAGCACACCCGTGATCAGGCCGGGCTGTTCGATGTCTCGCACATGGGCCAGATCCGCCTGACCGGCGCCAATGCGGCCAAAGCCCTGGAAACCCTGGTGCCGGTGGACATCATCGATTTGCCGGTGGGCATGCAGCGCTACGCGATGTTCACCAACGAGACCGGCGGCATCCTCGACGATCTGATGGTCGCCAACCTCGGTAACGACGAACTGTTCCTGGTGGTCAACGCGGCCTGCAAGGATCAGGACCTGGCGCACCTGCGCAAGCACATCGGCGACCAGTGCACCATCGAGCCGCTGTTCGCAGAACGCGCGCTGCTGGCGCTGCAAGGCCCGGCCGCTGTCACCGTGCTCGCACGCCTGGCGCCGGAAGTGGCGAAGATGACCTTCATGCAGTTCGCCCGCGTGAAGTTGTTGGGCGTGGACTGCTTTGTCAGCCGTTCGGGCTACACCGGTGAAGACGGTTTCGAAATCTCCGTACCGGCCGCCAATGCCGAAGCCCTGGCTCGAGCCCTGCTGGCCGAACCGGAAGTGGCGGCCATCGGCCTCGGCGCTCGCGACTCCCTGCGCCTGGAAGCCGGCCTGTGCCTCTACGGCCACGACATGAACACCGAAACCACTCCAATCGAAGCGAGCCTGCTGTGGGCCATCTCCAAGCCTCGTCGTGCCGATGGCGCGCGGGCCGGCGGCTTCCCCGGCGCTGAAACCGTGTTCGCCCAGCAGCAAACCGGTGTCAGCCGTAAACGCGTTGGCCTGCTGCCACAGGAACGTACACCAGTGCGCGAAGGTGCAGAGATCGTCAACGAAGCCGGCGATATTATCGGCAGCGTGTGCAGCGGCGGCTTCGGTCCGACCCTCGGCGGTCCTTTGGCCATGGGTTACCTCGATAGCGCTTATATCGCTTTGGATACGTCGGTTTGGGCAATTGTTCGTGGGAAAAAGGTGCCTTTGCTTGTAAGCAAAATGCCATTTGTTCCACAACGCTACTATCGCGGCTGATTGACTGTTTCTATAAGTAACGCGGTTGCGTTAACAGTGCACTAATCTGTAACGCAGCCGCCATAAAACAGTGCGAACGTTTCGTTTATGAACGTTACTTATAACGATCGAAAACAACTGAACAACTCTGTCGAATAAGCCTGCGCTAGTGCCACCAACCCAAGGAAATACGGGCCTTCGCAGGGCTTGTTTTTTCTCCCGTAGTTGGCGTAGAGTTTGTTCACTGTGTTTGCATGGGTCGCTTGGAATCGTGACCTGGGCAGTAGCCTACAAGTTAGCTACATCCCGTCCGACGTCTTCTTACTCTCCTGCAACCAGCCCCAGTACTCTTTCACCAGAAGGAGACTGTCATTCATTTTTTGCGTCAAAGGAAATAAGAAATGTCCCAACGTCAGAGCGGTACCGTCAAGTGGTTTAACGACGAGAAAGGTTTTGGTTTTATCACTCCAGAAAGCGGTCCGGATCTGTTCGTACATTTCCGCGCTATTCAGGGCAACGGCTTCAAGAGCCTGAAAGAAGGCCAGAAAGTGACTTTCGTTGCTGTGCAAGGCCAGAAAGGCATGCAGGCTGACGAAGTACAAGCAGAAGCCTGATCTTCTGTAACGAAAAAGCCCCTGATACTGATATCAGGGGCTTTTTTGTGCGCGTAAATCCGTAAAATGGCTTCTTTTTCCGTTCAGAGGCTGCCATGTCGAAACACCTGCTCTACCCACAGGGCGACTTTCCCGCCGTCGGCCTGGGTCGTCGCCTGGCAGCGATGTTCTACGACTTCCTGTTATGCACCGCCCTGCTGATCGTCACCAGCGGCATTTACAAGATGATCCAGATGGCGATCATTGGCGAAGGCCAAATGCGTGCCTTGACCGAAGCCGGTGCGCTGGACGGTGATCCACTGCTATCGACGGTACTGCTATTTGTGCTGTTCGGCTTCTTCGCCAAGTTCTGGACCTGGTCGGGGCAGACGCTGGGCATGCAGGTGTGGGGCATTCGCGTACAAAACGCCGATGGGTCATCCATCAGCCTATGGCAGGCGCTACTGCGCTTTGTGGTGTCGATCGCGTCCTGGCTCTGCCTCGGGCTGGGATTCTTCTGGTCGCTGTTAGACAAGCAGAAGCGCGGCTGGCATGACATCTACTCCAATACCCTGCTCGTGCGGATTCCGAAGAAGACCAAATAGCACAGGCAATGCAAATCACGGTGGCGAGGGAGCTTGCTCCCGCTGGGGTGCGAAGCGCCCCCCAAATGCGGCTGCTGCGCAACCGAACGGGAGCAAGCTCCCTCGCCACAACAGCTCTCGCCACAGTAAGTATTAGGCGTTGCCGGCCAACTTCATCCGCGCCGCCTGCGTGAAATCAAGCATCCGCTTCAACGGCCGCACCGCCTGCGGAATCAACGCCGGATCAACAAAGATTTCGTTAGTCCCTTCACGCAAGCTCTTCAGCGTGCGCTCAAGCGTATTCATCGCCATCCACGGGCAATGTGCGCAACTGCGGCAGGCTGCGCCGTTACCGGCCGTTGGCGCTTCGATAAAGACCTTGTCCGGGCATAGCTGCTGCATCTTGTAGAAGATGCCACGGTCGGTGGCGACGATCAGGGTCTTGTTCGGCAGACTTTGCGCCGCAGCGATCAGCTGACTGGTGGAACCCACCGCGTCGGCCAAATCAATTACAGCAGTCGGCGACTCCGGGTGCACCAGGATGGCCGCATCCGGGTACAGCGCTTTCATGTCTTCGAGCTGTTTGGCCTTGAACTCCTCATGGACGATGCAAGCACCGTCCCACAGCAGCATGTCGGCACCGGTCTTGCGCTGGATGTAAGTGCCCAAGTGCTTGTCTGGTGCCCAGATAATGGTTTCGCCGTTGTCCATCAAGCTTTCGACGATTTCCAGCGCACAACTGGACGTCACCACCCAATCCGCCCTGGCTTTGACCGCCGCCGAGGTGTTGGCATATACCACTACCGTACGTTCCGGATGCTGATCGCAGAACGCCGAGAACTCGTCCACCGGGCAACCCAAGTCCAGCGAACAAGTCGCTTCCAGGGTCGGCATCAGCACACGTTTTTCAGGGTTGAGGATTTTCGCGGTTTCGCCCATGAACTTCACGCCGGCGACCACTACGGTCTTGGCCGGGTGGGCATTGCCGAAGCGGGCCATCTCCAGAGAGTCGGAGACGCAGCCACCGGTTTCTTCGGCCAGGGCCTGAATGACCGGATCGCAATAGAAGTGGGCAACCAGCACCGCGTCCTGAGCCTTGAGCTCGGCAGCGATGGCAGCACGGTAATAAGCCTCTTCCTCGGCGGTCAGCGGCTTGGGCTGCTTGGCGTCGAGGTGAGCTTGAACCAGAAGGCGTTCGGAAATCTGCGTCATGTTCGCAAGACCTGCAGGCGCTTTCGCGCGAAAGTCGAGTATACACCCGGCTCCGGACCCTTAAGGGTACCGCCGGGAGAGTGAGTATTCATCAGGCGTGGGTAGCTTTGAAGCTGCGCAAGGCTACAGAATATCCCGTGGATGCAAAAGATGATTCTGACCTGCGTCACCCGAACTGAGGCATGCTCAAATCGCGGGCAAAAAAAACCCGGAAATCCTCACTTACGTGGGCCTTCCAGATTTTTTAAAATGGTGGGTCGTGTGGGATTCGAACCTACGACCAATTGGTTAAAAGCCAACTGCTCTACCAACTGAGCTAACGACCCGCTGTGTGGTGGCGCGTATAATACTGATTTTTAAGGACTATTCAACACCTAATTTGAAATAAATCAAAAATAAGGTGTTGGGTCAGTCACACCGGCCGCCGCGAAGCCTTCTGCACGCAGGCGGCAGCTGTCGCATTTACCGCAGGCGCGGCCATTATCGTCCGCTTGATAGCAGGAAACGGTCAGCCCGTAATCGACGCCAAGCTTCACGCCAGCCTGAACGATCTGCGCCTTGCTCAGGTTTTGCAGTGGCGCCTGGATACGGAAGCCCTGCCCTTCTACACCGGCCTTGGTCGCCAGGTTAGCCATGCGCTCGAAGGCTTCGATGAACTCGGGACGGCAATCCGGGTAACCGGAGTAATCCACCGCGTTGACGCCGATAAAGATGTCACGCGCCCCCAGCACTTCGGCCCAGCCCAGTGCCAGGGACAGAAACACAGTGTTGCGCGCTGGCACGTAAGTCACCGGAATACCTTCACCTGGTGTTTCCGGCACATCGATGCTGGTATCGGTCAATGCCGAGCCGCCAATACCGTTCAGGTTCAGACCGATCACCTTGTGCTCGACCACACCCAAGTCTTGGGCAACGCGTGCGGCGGCGTGCAATTCAGCGTGAGACCGCTGACCATAATCGAAGCTCATGGTGTAGCAGCGGTAGCCGTCGGCACGGGCCATGGCCACGACTGTTGCGGAGTCGAGGCCACCGGACAGCAAGATGACCGCACGTTTATCAGCAGTGTTCGTTTGTTCAGTCATTTCAGCGCCCCGGCTCGTCATTCCAAAGATATTTATGCAACTGCAATTGCAGGCGCACAGGCAGATTGTCCGCAACCACCCAGTCCGCCAGATCACGCGCATTCAGGTCATGGTGACTCGGCGAGAACAGGACTTCGCCGGCACGCAGATCAAGACCGTACTGAATCAGCTTGGACACGGCCCAGTCGTAGTCTTCCCGCGAGCAGATGACAAACTTTACCTGATCGTTAGGCGTGAGCAGCTCGATGTTCTCGTAGCGGTTGCGGTGTGCTTCTTTCGAACCCGGGGTTTTCAGGTCGACGACGCGACTGACCCGCGGATCGACCGCCGAGATATCCAGCGCGCCACTGGTTTCCAGCGACACTTCGTAGCCGGCGTCACACAACTGCTTGAGCAAGGGAATGGCATTCGGTTGCGCCAGGGGCTCGCCGCCCGTGACACAGACGTAACGCGGGCGAAAACCGGCCACTTGCTCGAGGATGTCATCGAGCGTACGGATGGTGCCCCCCGTGAACGCGTAGGCACTGTCGCAGTATTGGCAACGCAATGGGCAACCGGTCAGGCGCACAAAAACAGTGGGCAGCCCGGCAGTCCGCGTTTCACCCTGCAACGAGTAGAAAACTTCGGTGATTCTCAATGTGTCTTGCATAGTCGCCACGGGCGTAACAGCTAAACAGGCTGTCCGCCTCCGTCAGGCACTTCAAGGAACCTCGCCAACGCGCAGATCCCAAAAAGCGTGTTTCATAAAAAGGGCATGAATTCTAACGAAAAAACCCGCGACAAGCGCGGGTTTCTTCTAAACGCATCAAGCAAGCTTACATGCGCTGCAAATCGCGTTGAGCCAGCTGAGCGGCGGAAGTGCCCGGATACTGGGACACGACCTGCTGCAGAATGCCTTTGACCCGGTCGGTATGACCGAGGCGGCGCTCTACATCAGCGAGCTTGTACAGCGAATCAGGCACTTTGGGGTGCTTGGGATACAGCTGCGAAACCTTGGCAAATGCCTGACCTGCGCCTTGCAGATCGCCTTTGGCCAGGTTCACCTCACCCAGCCAGTACTGGGCATTGCCCGCGTATTGGCTGTTCGGGTATTTACGCAGGAATGCGGCGAAAGCCTGGCTGGCCTTGTCGAAATCCTTGGCTTTGATCAGGTCGAAGGCTGCATCGTAATACAGTTTTTCCTTCGCCGGATCAGCCGGTTCGCTACCCGCGGCAGGCGCTTGTGTAGAAGTGGCAGCGGCTGCCGCTCCCGCGCCTGCTGCTGCACCGGGGGCATTCAAATTGCCACCGGTGGAAGAATTATCAGGAGTCGCGGCGGGTGCAACGCCGGTTCCTATGCGCCGATCAAGATCCTGATATCGCTCCAGGCTCTCTTGCTTCATGCGCGCTACATCATTTTGCAGTTCTTCGATCACACCCTGTTGGCGCGAGATCTGATCCTGCATTTGTTGCAGTTGGTTGAACAGCTGGCCCTGCGCCGAGACAGGGGCTGAAACCCCTCCCCCGGCATAGGCGCCGTTCGTACCGTAACCCGCAGGCGGATAACTACTCCCGCTATTGTTATAGCCGGAGTTGTCCTCGACCACAGGAACCGCAGCCCACACCGCAAGCGGTGCGAGGCTGAGAGCCAAAACAGTTACAGCACGACGGCACGTTCGCATGACGAATTACTTACGCAGTTCGACGCGACGGTTTTGAGCCCAGGACTGCTCGTCGTTGCCGGTAGCAACTGGACGCTCTTCGCCGTAGGAAACCAGTTCCGCCTGAGCAGGGGAAACACCTTGCAGTACCAGGTAACGCTGAACGGCTTTCGCACGACGCTCGCCCAGTGCCATGTTGTACTCACGAGTACCACGTTCGTCGGTGTTGCCTTCCAGAACAACGCGAGCGCCGTTTGCTTTCAGGTCTTTGGCGTGAACGTCCAGAGCGCGCATGGCTTCTGGCTTCAGGTCCGAGCTGTCGTATTCGAAGTAGAAGGTGGTGATTGCGCGCAGAGCAGCTTCTTCGCTCAAGGAGCCGTCAACAGCACCAGTGTTAGCGCCGTAACCAGCGTTTGGATCAACAGCGCCTTCACCGGCGTTGTCGCCGCCTTTGGACGAGCAACCTACAGCTACAGCCATGGCCAGAGCCAGCGCAGCAAATTTACCAAACTTCAGCATTTCCATCGTGAAACTCCTAATGAACCCCAGTGTGTTAAGTACAACGTGTAGCGCCGCGTCAGTTCAGGTAAGGGGACCAGGACGGTTCTCTGACTTCGCCTTGTGCGGTAGGAAGCGGGAGCCTCACGCGCCCATTAATGGACACGAGCATCAAGACTCCCCGGCCCTGCTGGCGGGTGGCGTAGATTACCATGGTGCCGTTGGGCGCAACAGTAGGCGACTCGTCCAGAGTGCTATCAGTGAGGATCTTTACACTACCGCGCTGCAAATCCTGGGCCGCCACCTTGAAATTGGTGAAGCCTTCCTGACGATGGATCATCACGAGGGTCTTTTCATCGGCTGACAGTTTAGGGTTGGCGTTGTAGTTACCGATGAAGGTCACACGCTCCGCACCACCACCGCTTGCGCTGGTTTTGTAGATCTGTGGCTTGCCGCCACGGTCGGAGGTGAAGTAGATGGTCGACCCATCCTTACCCCAGAACGGTTCGGTGTTGATGCCCTGACCGTTGGTGACGCGACTGATCTGACGCGAACCCAGGTTCATCACATAGATGTCCGGGTTACCGTCTTTCGACAGTACGAATGCCAGACGCTGACCATCTGGCGACCAGGCTGGCGCACCATTCAGGCCTTCGAAGTTGGTGATCTGCTCACGGCGACCGGTGTCGATGTTCTGCATGAAAATGCGCGGACGCTTCTGCTCGAACGACACATAAACAATGCGTTTGCCATCCGGTGCAAAACGCGGCGACAGGATCGGCTCGCGCGATTGCAGCAGGGTCACCGCACGGGCACCGTCATAGTCCGAACGTTGCAGCGTGTAGCGGGTGTTCTTCTCGGAGAACCGCTCGGCCGTCACGTACAGCAGACGAGTCGAGAATGCACCTTTGATACCGGTGAGTTTCTCGAACGACTGGTCGGAGATGTAATGCGCCATGTCGCGCAGTTGATCGACGCTGCCCGATACGCTGCCGGTCAGCACTTGCTGCTCGGTGGCGACGTTGAACAGTGCGTATTGAACCTGCAGGCGACCGCCCGCTGGAACAATGCTGCCGACCATGACGTACTGGGCGCCCAGCGCCTTGAAGTCACGGAAGATGATTTCGCTGGCCTGGCTAGGCTGGCTGATCATGTTCTGTTTTGGAATCGGCGAGTAGTAACCCGAGTTGCGCAGGTCGTTACCGATAATTTCAGCCATGTCGTCCGGTAGCACGCTACCGCCCTGGAAGCCAAACGGCACTACCGCGATCGGGGTGGCCCGATCACTGCCGCTGGTGACCAGAATGTTTTTCTCATCAGCTGCCGCTATCCCTGCCAGGCAGCAAATAACGACAAGCATTCCTCGAAGAAGGTTTCTCACAAGGCTAGATCCTCAGGTGTGAATGTCATCTTGAATGAACGATAGGGAGCGAAATCGCTCGGTTTCATTCCCTGCATTTCTGTCAAACGTCCAATGTTCTTGACCGCCGCTACAGCGGAAGCGTCAAACGGACCATCGCCGCTGGACTTGGCCACGCCGACCGAAGTCAACGTACCATCGGGCAACATGCCGATTTGCAACACGACCGTCATGCCTTTGCGTGCCGAAGGTGGACGAGCCCAGCCTTCCGCTGCACGAGCACGAATCAGATCATCGAAACTGCCGGCGACTTCGTCACCCTGCTCATCGGCCAAGGCCTGCTGACGCTCTGGCGTGTCGGAAAGCAAATCTGCCAAGGCCTGAGCCTTTTTGTCTTCGGCGGATTTACGTGCCGCTTCCTGCGATTTTTTCTTCGCAGCATCGGCAGCAGCTTTCTTCTTCGCGTCTTCGGCGACTTTCTTCTTCGCCTCTTCAGCTTCAGATTTCTTCTTGGCGTCTTCGGCGGCTTTCTTCTTCGCGTCTTCGACGATCTTTTTCTTCGCTTCTTCAGCGGCCGCTTTCTTGGCCTCTTCTTCAGCAGCTTTCTTGGCTTCTTCTTCAGATTTCTTCTTGGCTATATCAGCCAATTGTTTCTCTTCGGCCTTTTTGGCTTCGGCGGTCTTCTTGGCTTCATCGGCTTTTTTGGCTTCATCAGCCTTTTTTGCCTCTTCCGCTTTCTTCGTCTCGTCGGCCTTCTTGGATTCTTCGGCTTTTTGAGCCGCATCTTCCTTCTTTTGTTCCGCGGCCTTGATCGCTTCCTGCTCGATCTTTTTCTGTTCCATCTGTTCGACTTCAGTCTGGCGCGCGGCGGATTTCTTCGCCTCACCCGCAATCTTCTGATTGGTCTGGGTGGTCGCCTGACTTTTCGATTTCAGCTGGTACAAGGTCGCCTGGACAATCGGCCTGGCCGGCGGCAACTCCGGTGTGAAGGCAAAACTGACGAACAGCATGCCGAAAACCAGCACGTGCAAGACAATCGCCCAGACACTAGGCCAGAAATAGCTTTCCGAGGCGGACGGCTCTCGCATTTGCTGCATCAGGGTGCCTCGGTAATCAAGCCAACATTACCGACCCCGGCTTTCTGCAACCCGCCCATGGCACCCATGACGGCGCCGTAATCGACGGTCTTGTCGCCACGGATGAACACCTGGGTACGCTTGCCGCCTTCAGTGCCGGCGCGAACGATCTTGGTCACGGCGTCGGTCATTTGCGGCAAGGTCATGGCCTTGTCCTGCTGTTTATCGGTGTCGACTTCGCTGCCAAGGTTCCAGTAGTAGGTCTTGTCAGCCTTGATCGAAATGGTCAGGACCTGAGTGTTGTTGTCCTGCGGCAAGGCTTCGCTGGAAACCTTGGGCAGATCAACTTTCACGCCCTGATTGAGCATCGGCGCGGTCACCATGAAGATGACCAGCAGTACCAGCATCACATCGATGTAAGGCACCACGTTCATCTCGGCAACCGGCTTGCGCTTTTTGCGAGCTCGAGCGATTAAAGCCATTGGAAATTACCTGCTTATTCTTCGCTGGTGTGCACTTTGCGGTGCAGGATCGCCTGGAATTCATCGGCGAAGGTGTAGTAACGGCCCAGCAGGGTTTCGCTGCGAGCAGCAAAACGGTTGTAGGCGATTACGGCCGGGATGGCGGCGAACAGACCGATCGCTGTGGCGATCAATGCTTCGGCGATACCCGGGGCCACAGTGGCCAGGGTCGCTTGCTGGGCAGTGGCCAGGCCACGGAAGGAGTTCATGATGCCCCAGACCGTACCAAACAGACCGATGTACGGGCTGACAGAACCGACGGTGGCGAGAAACGGCAGGCTCTGCTCGAGTTTTTCTTCCTCGCGGGAGATGGCCACGCGCATGGCACGGGCCACGCCTTCCATGACCGCTTCCGGATCAACGCCTGACTGCTGACGCAGACGGGAGAATTCCTTGAAACCGGCGCGGAAGATTTGCTCCACGCCCGAATCCGGATCAGGGTTGCTGCCGGCCTGACGGTAGAGTTTGGACAGGTCGATACCGGACCAGAAGCGCTCTTCAAAGCTCTCCAGGGCGCGTCGACCGGCGCGCAACAAGTTGCTGCGCTGAAAGATCATGATCCATGAGGTCACCGATGCGGCTACCAGGATCAGCATTACCAGTTGCACCACGATACTGGCATTGCTGACCAGGCTCCACATGGAGGAATGGTCGACGACGTTAGCTTCCACGCTTTATCTCCTGCTTTGAGTGTGTACCCGCGCCGCTCACGTCGGCAAAGGCCGCACGTAGAGCTTCGGGAATGGCCCGGGGTTTCAAACTGTTGGTGCGCACACAGGCCACCAGAAACTGCCCTTCGCAGAGCAGCGCATTATCCGTAGCCCGCCTGACCTGCTGTTTGAAGCGCAGGCTGACCCGGTTCAATTCAATTACTTCAGCGCTTACCAGCAGTTCGTCGTCCAGTCGCGCCGGCGCGTGGTAACGCGCTTCGCTGGAATGCACGACAAACAACAGGTCCTCCCCTGCCAGCGCCGACTGGGCAAAGCCCAGCTCCCGGAGCCGTTCGGTTCGAGCCCGTTCCATAAACTTGAGGTAATTGACGTAATACACGATGCCGCCCGCATCGGTGTCCTCGTAATAAACGCGACAACGATGTGCGAACGGCTCAAGCCCGTTTTGCGCGCGCATACTCTAGTGCTTACTCCTCAGGTTGCCAATCCGGCCAGGCAACTGTTTTTCATTGATTCGCGGCTTTGCGGCGAAAGTACGGTCCTGGGACAGCACAAACCCCGAATAAATCAGCGCGCAAAGGTTACTAATCGTCCACGGCATCGAGGAATTCGTCTACCACGGGCATCTCGCCTAATCGTGACGGGATGTTTAAACCGAAATGCAGGTACGCATGTCGAGTGACCACCCGCCCCCGCGGAGTGCGCATGATGTAGCCCTGCTGGATCAAATATGGCTCCAGCACGTCTTCAATGGTGTGACGCTCTTCGCTGATGGCCGCCGCCAGACTGTCGACCCCCACCGGCCCACCGTCGAACTTCTCGATCATGGTCAACAGCAGGCGTCGATCCTGATGGTCGAAGCCACGCTCGTCGACATCCAGCAGATTCAGCGCCAGGTCGGCGATCGGTTTGGTGATGTGGCCTTTGGCGCGAACCTCGGCGAAATCCCGGACCCGACGCAGCAAGCGGTTGGCGATCCGCGGCGTGCCACGGGCACGGCGGGCGATTTCGAAGGCGCCTTCCGGGTCCAGCGGCAAACCGAGAATGTTCGCCGAACGGCTGACAATCGTTGCCAGGTCGGCGGTGTTGTAGAACTCCAGACGCTGAACGATCCCGAAACGGTCGCGCAACGGGTTGGTCAGCATGCCGGCCCGGGTGGTTGCGCCGACCAGGGTGAACGGCGGCAGATCGAGTTTGATCGAGCGCGCGGCCGGCCCTTCGCCGATCATGATGTCGAGCTGGAAATCTTCCATTGCCGGGTACAGGACTTCTTCGACGATCGGCGACAACCGATGGATCTCATCGATGAACAGCACGTCATGGGGCTCAAGGTTGGTCAGCAACGCTGCCAGATCACCCGGACGCTCAAGAACCGGCCCCGAGGTACTTTTGATCGACACACCCATTTCCTGGGCAATAATGTTGGCCAGGGTGGTTTTACCCAGTCCCGGCGGGCCGAAAATCAGCGTATGGTCCAGGGATTCATTGCGCCCACGCGCGGCCTGGATGAACAACTCCATTTGCTCGCGAACGGTCGGCTGGCCAATGTATTCGGCCAGGCTGACGGGGCGAATCGCCCGGTCCTGGACTTCTTCGCGCTCACGAGGACCACCCGTGGCGGCGATCAGACGATCAGCTTCAATCACTTAGATCATTCCCTTCAGGGCACGACGAATCATGTCTTCACTGCTCAAACCTTTCTCCTTGATCGCGGAAATCGCCTTGCTGGCTTCCTGCGGCTTGTAGCCCAGGGAAATCAGCGCGCTGACCGCGTCATTTTCGGCGGTGGCGACTGGAGGCGCATCTGGCCCACCCGGCTGGTTTGGCACCAACGCGAACATCGCCGGCACGGTTTCCCAGGCCTTGAAGCGATCCTTGAGTTCCACCAGCAAACGCTCGGCCGTCTTCTTGCCCACGCCAGGCACTTTGGTCAGCGCCGAAGTGTCTTGCGACTGCACGCAACGAACCAGCTCGTCGACCTCCAGGCTCGACATCAAAGCCAGCGCCAGTTTCGGCCCCACACCATTGAGACGGATCAGCTCGCGAAAAAAGTCTCGCTCGCGCTTGCCAAAGAAGCCATAGAGTAACTGCGCGTCTTCGCGTACGACCAAATGGGTGTGCAAGGTCAGCGGTTCACCGACCGACGGCAAGCGATAAAGCGTGGTCATGGGCACTTCCAGCTCATACCCCAGACCATTTACATCCAGAATCAGGTGCGGCGGCTGTTTCTCAGCCAGTGTGCCGCGCAAGCGTCCAATCACGTTTCAGATCCTTGAGCCTTGGCCAGATCAGTGCTGGCGACTGACAGAACAAAGGTTTTGCGCCGACAACACAGGCGCAAAACCCTCATTCCATAAAAAATGATTGCTGATGCTATCAGAGACGCAGGCGCCCGCCACGACTGCGTGCTGTGCCCAGACCATGCGGCAACAGACTGGACCGCGTATGAGCGTGGCAAATCGCGATGGCCAGGGCATCCGAGGCATCGATTTGCGGCTTGCTGGTCAACTTGAGCATGTGCATGACCATCATTTGCACCTGCTCTTTATTCGCCGCGCCGGTGCCGGTCACCGCTTGTTTGACTTGGGTTGCGGTGTATTCGGCGATTTCCAGGCTTTCCTCGGCACCGGCCACGATGGCAGCGCCGCGGGCCTGACCGAGTTTAAGGGCAGAGTCGGCATTGCGGGCCATGAAGACTTTTTCGATGCCCATGGTCACTGGGCCGTAGGTCTGGATCACTTCACGCACGCTCCGATAGACGATTTGCAGGCGTTCATGCAGCTCGCCGGAGCCCGTGCGAATGCACCCCGACGCCACGTACACGCAGCCACGCCCGGTATCACGTACCACGCCATAACCGGTGATACGCGAACCGGGGTCGATACCAAGAATTAAAGTCATAACGCCTGCAGAAAGAGATCGCGGTGGCTTGAGGATAACTGTGTAGGAGCTGCCGAAGGCTGCGATCTTTTGATTTTCGATCTTAAAGTCAAAAGATCGCAGGCTTCGCCAGCTCCTACAGGGGCCAAGGGAAGGCTGCGATCTTTATCAATGCATCAACCGAGCTGTGCAGCGACCGACTCTGGGATATCCGCGTTGGAATACACGTTTTGCACGTCATCCAGGTCTTCGAGCATGTCGATCAGCTTCAGAATCTTCTCGGCGCCTTCCAGGTCCAGTTCGGCACTGGTGGTCGGCAGCATGACGATTTCCGCGTCATCGCCCTTGAAGCCTGCGGCCTCCAAGGCGTTGCGCACGGAATAGAAGCCGGCGAACGAGGTGAACACGTCAATCGAACCGTCTTCGTGAGTCACCACATCATCGGCGTCAGCCTCCATGGCCGCTTCCATCAGCGCATCCTCATCCACCCCTGGCGCAAAGGAAATCTGCCCTTTGCGCTCGAAGAGGTAGGCCACCGAACCGTCGGTGCCGAGATTGCCGCCGCACTTGCTGAACGCATGGCGAACGGCGGCGGCTGTACGGTTGCGGTTGTCGGTCATGCATTCGACCATCACCGCTACACCGCCCGGACCGTAACCTTCGTAGGTCAGCTCGACCATGTCGTCGGTATCGGCAGCACCGGCACCGCGAGCCACTGCGCGATCGATGATGTCGCGGCTCATGTTCGCACCCAGCGCTTTATCCAGCGCCAGACGCAAGCGCGGGTTGGAGCCCGGATCACCGCCGCCCTGACGAGCAGCAACCGTCAGTTCACGAATCCACTTGGTGAAAATCTTGCCCTTCTTGGCATCCTGACGTTCTTTGCGGTGCTTGATGTTCGCCCACTTGGAATGACCTGCCATAACTCGCTCCGAATTATCTTTGAAACATTGCCCGCCACGCCATGATGCGCCAGCCAGCAAAAAAAAATCTCGACCTTTCTATATATAGAAAGGGCGCATCCGAAGATGCGCCCTTCTGGTCAACCTTACTCGGCTTTAGGTGTTTCACGCAGACGAATGTGCAGTTCGCGCAACGCCTTGGCATCCACCAGCCCCGGTGCCTGAGTCATGACGCAGGCAGCACTCTGGGTTTTCGGGAAGGCGATCACTTCACGGATCGACTGAGCGCCGGTCATCAGCATCACCAGACGGTCCAGACCGAAGGCCAGACCGCCGTGCGGCGGCGCGCCGTATTTCAGGGCATCGAGCAGGAAGCCGAACTTCTCTTCCTGTTCCGCTTCGCTGATACCCAGCAGACGGAACACCGACTGTTGCATTTCCTTGCGATGGATACGGATCGAACCGCCACCCAGCTCGGTGCCGTTCAGGACCATGTCGTAGGCACGGGACAGCGCGGTTGCCGGGTTGGCTTCCAGTTCTTGCGGTGTGCACTTCGGCGCGGTGAACGGATGGTGCAACGCGGTGAAGCTGCCGTCGTCGTTCTCTTCGAACATCGGGAAGTCGACGACCCACATTGGTGCCCACTCGCAGGTCAGCAGGTTCAGATCGTGACCAACCTTGATCCGCAGCGCACCCAAGGCTTCGCTGACGATCTTCGATTTATCAGCGCCGAAGAACACGATATCGCCATCAACTGCACCGACGCGATCGAGAATCACGTTCAGGTTAGCCTCAGGGATGTTCTTGACGATTGGCGATTGCAGACCTTCAACGCCTTTGGCGCGCTCATTGACCTTGATGTACGCCAGGCCCTTGGCACCGTAGATGCCGACGAACTTGGTGTAGTCGTCGATCTTGCTGCGCGGCATGCTTGCCGCGCCTGGAACGCGCAGAGCGGCAACGCGGCATTTCGGGTCGTTGGCAGGGCCGCTGAACACCTTGAAGTCGACTTCTTTCAGTTGATCGGCAACGTCAACCAGTTCCAGCGGGTTACGCAGGTCCGGCTTGTCGGAACCGTAACGACGCATGGCCTCTTCGAAGGTCATGTGCGGGAAGTCGCCGAACTCCAGGTCCAGCACTTCCTTGAACAGGTTGCGGATCATTTGTTCGGTGATGCCCATGATCTCTTTTTCATCGAGGAAGCTGGTTTCGATGTCGATCTGGGTGAATTCAGGCTGGCGGTCGGCACGCAAGTCTTCGTCGCGGAAGCACTTGGCGATCTGATAGTAACGGTCGAAGCCGGCGACCATCAGCAGCTGCTTGAACAGCTGTGGCGATTGCGGCAGGGCGAAGAAGCTACCTGCGTGAGTACGGCTCGGCACCAGGTAGTCGCGAGCGCCTTCTGGCGTGGCGCGGGTCAGAATCGGCGTCTCGACATCGAGGAAGCCGTTCTCGTCCAGGAAGCGACGGATGCTGGTGGTCATACGCGAACGCAGACGCAGCTTCTCAAGCATTTCCGGGCGACGCAGGTCGAGGAAGCGATAACGCAGGCGGGTTTCTTCGCCGACGTCGGAGAACTCGTTCAGTGGGAACGGCGGGGTTTCCGCTTCGTTCAATACTTCCAGCTCGTAGCCCAGCACTTCGATCATGCCCGACGCCATGTTGGCGTTGGTGGCACCGGCCGGACGCAGGCGCACCTTGCCGGTGATCTTGACCACGTATTCGCTGCGTACGCGATCGGCGGCGGCGAAGGATTCAGCGCGGTCCGGGTCGAACACCACCTGGGCCAGACCGTCACGATCACGGATATCGAGGAAAATCACCCCACCGTGGTCACGACGACGGTGGACCCATCCGCAAAGGGTAATTTCCTGGCCTTCCAGGCTTTCGTTCAGTTGGCCGCAATAATGGCTGCGCATCATGGTAGTGGTTTCACTTCTCGTAATTCGAAATTCGGTTGGAGGTCTTGCCGCACCCCCACACTTGAATAAGGTGCCGGATGATGCAAGAGCTCGCGCGTGTCATTCAGCCGGGGCGCTAGACCCTAGTCAGCTTTGTCGCCACCGGCCAGATTCTTCTTGGAACCGGTCTTGAAGTCGGTTTCGTACCAGCCGGTGCCGCTGAGGCGGAAGCCCGGCATGGACAGCATCTTTTTAAGCTCTGGCGCCTGGCAGGCAGGGCAGTCGACCAGCGGTGCTGCGCTGATCTTTTGAATGGCTTCCAACTGATGACCACAGGAAGCACATTGATAGTCGTACATCGGCATGGGGGTTGTCTCGGCGATCAGATTGCTACCGCGCATGCTGGGCTTTGCGGCAAAGGGCGGGATTATATCCATTAAATGCAGCCTGTGCAGCCGTAAGACTGCACAGACCGACACTCGACCCGATCAATCGCCATCGTCAAGCCATGACCGGGCAACTTCCTTCCTTCAGGCTGTGCACGACGCAGACAACCCGCACCAGCCCGGTGAAGTTCTTCACCCCGCCGTGACGCAGATGCACTTCGCGATCCACGTGGGACAACAGCGCACTGACCGAGCAGCAATTGATCTTGGCCATGTCACCCAAAATATCCCAATAGACCTGTTCAAGCCGCAAACAGGTCGCAAAGCCATTCAAGCGCACTGACCGGGATAATGGCTGGGCCAGGCCCATATCGAATTCGCCGACAAATGAATCAATCCTTACTTCCTTGAGTGGACCGACCCTCCCCTCGCTTCGCCCGTCTTGATAATCCATAGCGTTGACACTCCTTTGTCGTTGCTGCTTATAAGAGTCATATTTCGTGTTTCCTTATAGAAGCGCAGGTGCACAGGGATTATCCAGATGACTTTTTGACCATCGACGTAGGATAAGCCAACAACTGAGGGGAGATCATGGAGTTCGTCCCAGACAGACGTGTTTCCTACGAACACTGACGCAATGTCTTTCAGCGAAAAGGCAAAAAGACATGAGAAACACAGCAGACAATTAGCACTAAAAGCAAGCCTCATCCACACAGCGGCCAGCGGGAGTACCGCCGGACTGCCTGATTTGAGTAGCTGCGGGCTTTGCTGTTAAATAGGCAGTGTGTCGCTACCGCCTATTTTCCGGGGGCTGCGCATAGGCTGATAGCGGGAACGTGTCCAACGCCTCTTATTGTTCTGAAGCGAACCGTGCTCCATCAGCTCTTCCTTGTGATCCGTCTTAACGTGAGTTAATCAAAATGTTGAAAATCGTCCACCTGCTAATGGGCGCAGCAGCCTTGCTGCTGTCCTTCATCCCTAGCCTGCGATCCGAAGCGCTACCTTACCTGCAACAACCCGATGCGCTGTACCTGGCCTTTTTCGGCCTGCTCAACCTCACCCTTGCACCTGTTATCCCTTACTGGAACAAAGGCCCGCGTCATCAACTGCAAAACCTGGTCAGCGCCTTGCTGGTCCTGGCTGTGGTATTGCAAACACTGACATTGTTCGCCCCGATGCCTGTCATCGCCGGTCAACCTGCCGTTCTGTTCAGTCTGGTCGTAGCCCTGATCGCCGTACTTTTGCACCTGGCCGTCAGCTTCTACAAATCTTCACCGGCCGCCGCTTCGCCAAGCTATGACATGAGCAACCGTGATACCGGCACCGTCAAATGGTTCAACACCTCCAAAGGCTTCGGCTTTATTTCCCGTGATTCCGGCGATGATATTTTCGTGCACTTCCGGGCAATTCGCGGCGAAGGCCATCGTGTTCTGGTCGAAGGCCAACGCGTGGAGTTCTCTGTGATGAACCGCGACAAAGGTCTGCAAGCTGAAGATGTGATCGCCGCCCTGCCGCGCCGCTGATCCCAAGGCAAAAAAAAACCGCGAACAGCTCAGGCTGTTCGCGGTTTTTTTATGCCCTGCTCTTCACTAATATGGCTCACTCATGTGGCTCAATAATGCGGTGGTGGTGCCTCTTCTTCGAAGGACTCGAACTGACCGACCATTTCCTCCTGCCGCTTGAGCAGCGCCGCCATTTGCAGTTGCAGGCGTTCAACTGCATGCTGCTGCGCCGCCAGCACATCATTCAATGTCTGGATGGTGTCATCCTGAAACGCCAACTGGCTTTCCAGATCGGTAACGCGCTCTTCCAGGCTCATGTTTCAGCCCTCCAGAAACGTGAAGTCATCGGTCAACACCAGACGCAGCCGCTCACGAATCGTCGCGATCTGCTCTGGACTGTAGGGTTTGGCCGGCTGATTACCCCAGACCGGGGCTGGCCAGGCAGCGTCCTCACGCTTACGCACAATCACATGCATGTGCAACTGACTGACGACATTACCCAGGGCCGCGACGTTCAATTTATCCGCGTCGAACGAGTCTTTGAGCGTTTCCGCCAGTGCGGTGGTTTCCTGCCACAGCTGTTGTTGATCTGCGACATCTAATTGAAATATCTCACTGATATCCTCACGGCGGGGCACGAGGATGAACCACGGGTAGTTCGAATCATTGGACAGTAGCAACCGACAGAGCGGGAAATCGCCGATCGGCAACGTGTCTTGTTGAAGTCGTGGATCTAAAGCGAACACAGCACACACTCCCCTCTGGTGATCTTTTTTCAGCTTAGCGCCCCATTGCGAAAGACGGCGCGCCAAGCGACAGGACGGCAGCATACCTGCGAATGCCACGCGCTTCACGACGAACTGCCACCTACGGGCGCCTCGACATGAGCCATTTTGATCCGGCATGCACCATGACAGAACCAGCCGCCGCACAAAAAATGCCGAAATGACCGATAAACAACGGGCCGCTCCAATCCACGACAAAGCGACACTGTATGAATTCGGTACAGCAATTGAAATTTTTTGCACCAAAACCGCACAACGCGTCTACGCTCAGTGCGTCAGCATCCGCTAACTACTCACTGGCGGGGTGAACCGGTAACGTTTTTGGTTGTCGCCCCCACCAGTTCGATGTGGTAACCACGATGCGAAGCATGGCGTCAAGCTCAGGTAAAAAGAGCTTGAACCCCCCGGTTTTATGAGGTTTTTACAGCAACAGGCAGGTCTTTGGAAAAAAACAGCAACAGAATTCCGATTTGTGCACGCTTGTTGCATTCACACCCGTATCGTCTATAAGCGCTCCGCTGGAAGTGGAAGCCTTAAGACCAATAAAAACAGCGGCAGGGTTGCCCGATGGAGATTCAAGTGCAGGACAAGGGACTCTTTTTTACCGACGCTCAAGCCATGGAAAACAACGTTGAAGTTGTCAGTCCGATTGCGTCGGGATTGTGAATTTGCGACATCTACCCAGCCATTTGCGACAGGGTCGTAAAGAAGCTGAAAGGTTAGATGCGCAAGTATCGCCAACATGGTCGGCGTGATATAAGTTTGCGCCGACACAAAAAGAAAGAGCCGCCCGGATAATAAAACAGGCGGGACGGCAGTACTCTTCTAAAAACCAAAGGAGCAAATCACGATGCGCGTGATGAAGTGGAGCATGATCGCACTGGCAGTTGCAGCAGCAGCCAGTACTCAAATGGCTACGGCCGCACCGTTTGTAAGTGACCAGGCTGAAGCCAAAGGTTTTGTTGAAGACGCCAAGTTCGACTTGCTGCTTCGCAACTATTACTTCAACCGTGACCGCAGAGACGGCGCAAACGACCAGAAAGACTGGACACAGGGCATCTGGGGCAATTTCAGCTCCGGTTATACTCAAGGTACCGTAGGTGTCGGCGTTGATGCATTCGGTTATCTGGGTATCAAACTGGACGGTGGTGACGGCACAACTGGCTCGGGCAACCTGAGCCGCGACTCCCAAGGCCGCAACCACGACGACTTCGGCAAAGCCGGTGCCGCCGTTAAAGTTCGCATCTCCAAAACTGAACTGAAGTTCGGTGAGATGCAGCCAAGCACCTCTCCAGTATTCGCTATCGGCGGTTCTCGTCTGGTGCCTCAAACCGCTACCGGTTTCCAACTGCAGAGCAGCGAAATCAACAACCTGGACCTGGAAGGCGGTCACTTCTACTCGGCCTCTAGCCAGGATGAGATGAACAGTGATGGCGAACTGTGGGCGAACTACGCCGGCGTTACCGCTAAAACCGCAGACTATGCTGGCGGCAAGTACGGGTTCACCGAGAACCTCAGCGCATCGTTTTACGGCGCCCAGCTGGAAGACATCTGGAACCAGTACTACGCCAACCTGAACTACACCATCCCAATGGGTAGCGATCAGTCGATTAACCTGGACGGTAACATCTACAACACCAAAGATACCGGTTCCGCCAAAGCAGGCGAGATCAGCAACACCACGTTCTCGCTGGCTGCTGCTTACTCGTTCCTGAAAGCACACACCGTTACCGTGGCCTTCCAGAAAGTTAACGGCGACGTCCCGTTCGACTACATCGGCGTGGGTGACAACAACCGCGGCGGCGACTCGATCTTCCTCGCCAACTCCATCCAGTACTCTGACTTCAACGGTCCTAACGAGAAGTCTGCTCAGGTCCGTTATGACCTGAAAATGGCTGAGTACGGCGTTCCAGGTCTGAGCTTCATGACCCGTTACGTAAAAGGTTGGGACATCGACGGCACCAACACTCCAACAGGCAGTGCTTACGCCGGCCTGTACGGTGAAGATGGCAAGCACAATGAAACCAACCTGGAAGCCAAGTACGTTGTTCAGACTGGCCCGGCAAAAGATCTTTCCTTCCGCGTTCGTCAAGCATGGCACTTCGCTAATGGCGACCAGGGCGAAGGCGATATCAAAGAGTTCCGTCTGATCGTCGACTACCCGCTGTCGATTTTGTAATTGCCGTTAGCTACTTCGCGGTAATCAAAAAAGGCCCATCTTCGGATGGGCCTTTTTTATTGGCTACAGCATTGTGTTTAACGGTTCAGCTCTTGCAGAACAAGTCTGACCGAAAGGTCAAACATGAGACCCATTATTACGCCGTTGCCGACTCCTGAACCATTCGAATAACCCGCTGCGGAAATGGAATATCGATACCGGCAGTCTTCAAACGATCACGGGATTGTTCGTTAAACATGAACATCACATTCCAGTAGTCAGCGGTCTTCACCCACACCCGCAGGGAAACAGTGATCGAACTGTCGCCCAGTGTGGAAATCACTGCTTCCGGTGCCGGATCAGCCAATACGCGCGGGTCTTTGGCCAGTTCCAGCAATACTTCACGCGCCTTTTGCAAGTCCGCTTCGTAAGCAACGCCTACATCGAATATCACTTTGCGGGTCGGCTGACGATTGGTATTGGTAATGATGCCATTCGACAGATTGCCGTTAGGCACGATGATGGTTTTGTTATCGCCCGTGCGCAGCACAGTGTGGAAGATCTGGATGCTGTCGACAGTACCGGCAACACCTTGGGCTTCGATCCAGTCACCAATGCGGAACGGGCGGAACAACAGAATCAGCACGCCACCCGCGAAGTTCGCCAGGCTGCCCTGCAATGCCAGACCGATCGCCAGGCCAGCAGCACCGATCGCGGCGACGAACGAGGTGGTTTCCACGCCGATCATCGACGCCACGCTAACGATCAGCAGAACCTTGAGAATGATGTTCGCCAGGCTGCTGATGAAACCTTGCAGCGCCAGGTCGGCATTGCGCAACGCCAGCAGGCCACCGAGTTTTTGCGTGACCTTATTGATCAGCCACCAACCGACAGCCAGGGTAATCACCGCCAACAGCACGCGGCTGCCGTATTCCATGATCATCGGAATCCAGGCTTGGGATGCCTTGACCAGGTTGTCCACTTCAGCATTCAAATCCATCTTTTTTCTCCTGATTTCCGGCTACCCGGCACGCAAAAAATGAGCGGCAGAAAGATCCGCCGGGTTAAACACAATCGAGGTGGGAGCGGGCTTGCTCGCGAAAGCGGCGTGTCATTCAACAGTGATGTCGACTGATACGCCGCTTTCGCGAGCAAGCCCGCTCCCACAGGTTCCCGCTTGAAAAGTCAGTCGCGGAAGTTATTGAACTGTAGCGGCATATCGAAGGATTTGGCGCGCAGGGCGGCAATCGCTTCCTGCAGATCGTCACGCTTCTTGCCGGTGATGCGCACTTGCTCGCCCTGAATGGCGGCCTGGACCTTGAGCTTGGCGTCTTTGACGTGAGCGACGATTTTCTTCGCCAGCTCTTTGTCGATGCCTTCCTTGAGGACCGCTTCCTGCTTCATCAACTTGCCCGACGCGTAGGCATCCTTGACTTCAAGGCACTGCACGTCGATCTTGCGCTTGACCAGGGCCAGCTTGAGGATCTCGATCATCGCCTCGAGCTGGAAATCGGCTTCCGCGGTCAGGTTGACGGTCAGGTCCTTTTCCTTGAACTCGAAGGTGCCTTTGCCTTTCAGGTCATAGCGACGATCGAGTTCCTTGACGGCGTTCTCGACCGCGTTGGTGACTTCGTGTTTGTCCAGTTCGGATACCACGTCGAACGACGGCATGTAATCTCTCCAATAAAAAGGCACGCTCGATAGCGATGGAGCGCGCTTGGCTTGCGGTTAAAATCGGGCTCATTATAACGGGTCTTTTCCAACCGATACTGCGAGCCTCACATGCCAGCGTCAAACCGAGCAAAAAGCTGATGTCCACTCCTTGGCATATTCTGGGTGCCGGCAGCCTCGGCACCCTTTGGGCCACACGTCTGGCGCGGGCGGATGTGCCGGTCAGGCTGATTGTGCGGGACGCGACACGCCTGCAGTCCTATCAGACGGCGGGCGGTTTGACGCTGATCGAACACGGCGAAGCGCAGCTGTATCCGGTGCCCGGCGAAACAGCTGACAGTGACGAGCCCATCAGCCGTCTGCTGGTGGCCTGTAAAGCCTACGACGCCGTAACAGCCGTGGCCCGCCTCGCCCATCGCCTGACACCGGACGCCGAACTGATCCTGCTGCAGAACGGCCTCGGCAGTCAGGACGCGGTTGCCGCGCAGGTGCCTCAGGCGCGCTGCATCTTCGCCTCCAGCACCGAAGGCGCGTTTCGCGATGGCGACTGGCGCGTGGTGTTCGCCGGTCACGGCTACACCTGGCTGGGCGATGCGGGCCATCCGGTAGCACCGATCTGGCTGGAGGACTTGAGCGCCGCCGGTATTCCTCATGAGTGGAGCACCGATATCCTCACAAGGCTGTGGCGAAAACTGGCGCTCAATTGTGCGATCAACCCGCTGACCGTGCTGCACGAATGCCGCAACGGCGGTTTGCAGCAACATCATTGCGAAGTCGCCACCCTGTGCGCCGAGCTCACCGAGCTGCTTGAGCGCTGCGGCCAACCGGCAGCGGCGCAAAACCTCCGGGAGGAAGTCGAACGAGTGATCCAGGCCACCGCGGCCAATTTCTCCTCGATGTACCAGGACGTCGCGAGTCAGCGCCGCACCGAAATCAGCTACCTGTTGGGCCATGCTTGCAAAGTCGCGTCGCGGCATCAGCTGAACCTGCCCCATCTCAGTCAATTGCAGGAGCGCCTGATTGCTCATCTGCGCAGCCTTGGATTGCCCAGCGACTGAGCAGCGGCTACGCTGGCCACTTGTTCCTTTTCAGCGATGAACCTGATGCCATTGCGCCAGCGCCTTGAAAACCTTCCAGTCGGCCAGAAATTGCTGGCCGCCCTGCTGGTGCTGTTGACCACCGTTTTGCTGGTCGCCAACCTGACCTTTATCAGCGCCGCCTATTACATTTCCCAGGAAAGCATGGCCCCCCAAGCCTTGCAGACCATCGGCCGACTGGTGTCCAACCCGAGCCTGATCTCCGACGCCTTGAAGTCGCCGCAAACCGCCCAGCGCCTGCTTAACGAGCTCAACAGCTATACACCGTTGCGTGCAGCAGCGCTCTATGACGGAAAAGGTGTGCTTCTGGCGCAGCTGCAGCAGGGAGACGAGCTCCATCTACCGGAGCATTTCCGGCATCTGGAAGCCTGGCAAGCCACCGAGTTTCGCAGCAACCAAGTGATCACCCTGCCTCGCCCCGGTACCGCGCCAGGGCATTTGCTGCTGGTGGCCAGCAGCGAATTGCCGATGGCGTTCTATACCGGGACCCTCACCGCCAGCCTGGGGATTCTGATTTTCAGCGTGCTGTTATGGCTGGTGATCGCCCGGCAGATCAAACGCCTGATCACCCGGCCGATCCATCAGCTCGAAGAGTTGTCCCGGCAAGTGACCCGGGAAGAGAACTACGCCCTGCGCGCCTCCCGCGGCAACCACGATGAAATCGGCAGCCTCGCCGAAGCGTTCAACACCATGCTCTCGCGCATCGAAGCCCGGGAGCAGCAGCTCAAGCGTGCCCGCGATGATTCCCAGGCTGCTTACGACCAAGCCCAGGGGCTGGCCGAAGAAACCCGTCACACCAACCGCAAGCTGGAACTGGAAGTGCAGGTGCGCAGCAAGATCGAAAAGAAACTCACCGGTTTCCAGAATTACCTCAACAGCATCATCGACTCCATGCCGTCGGCCCTGATCGCCCTCGACGAGCAGCTCTATGTGACCCAGTGGAATCAGGAAGCCAGCGCCCTGTCCGGCACGCGCCTCGCCGAAGCCTTGAACCAACCGATCTTCCTCGCCTTCGAACCGCTCAAGCCGTTCCTGCCGCAGCTCAGGCAAACCGTCGAGCAGCACACGGTGGCGAAGATCGAACGGGTTACCTGGCTCAAGGACGAAGAGCCCCGGCACTACGCCCTGACGTTCTACCCGTTGATGGGGGGTGCCGGGCGCGGTGTGGTCATCCGGATCGACGACATCACTCAGCGGCTGTCCCTGGAAGAAATGATGGTGCAGTCGGAAAAAATGCTCTCGGTGGGTGGCCTCGCCGCCGGCATGGCCCACGAGATCAATAATCCGCTGGGTGCGATCCTGCACAACGTGCAGAACATTCGCCGGCGCCTGTCACCCGATCTGCCGAAAAACCTCGAACAGGCCGAGCAACTCGGCATTGAGCTGGAAACGGTCAACCAGTATCTGAAAGCTCGCGAAGTGCCGCAGTTACTCGATGGCATTCAACAGGCTGGCGCCCGGGCGGCGAAAATCGTGACGCACATGCTCAGCTTCAGCCGCCGCAGCACCCGGCAGATGGCGCCTTGCGATTTGCCGGCGTTGATCGATCAAGCGGTGGAAATCGCCGGCAATGACTTCGACCTGGCGATCGGTTTCGATTTCAAGGGGCAGGCGATCATTCGGCAGTTCGATCCGGCACTGGGCCCGGTGCCCGGCACTGCCAACGAACTGGAGCAGGTGCTGCTCAATCTGCTGAAAAACGCCGCGCAAGCCATTCATCAACGTACCGACGACCGCGAGCCGGGGCGGATCACTCTGCGTACAAAACTGAACCCGCCGTGGGCAGAAATTCAGGTCGAAGACAACGGCATCGGCATGAGCGAGAGTGTGCGCAAACGTACGTTCGAGCCGTTCTTTACCACCAAGGAAATCGGTCAGGGCACCGGCCTTGGGCTCTCGGTCTCGTATTTCATCATCACCAACAACCATAAAGGCCAGATGGAAGTGCAATCGACACCGGGCCAAGGCACCTGTTTCACCTTGCGCCTGCCGTTGTCGGGCACTCCGGTGGTCTCTCAAGAACTCAATCAGCTGTCGAGGTAACCATGGGCTTTCGCTTGTCGAAGATTTACACCCGCACTGGCGACAAAGGCGAAACAGGGCTCGGCGATGGCCGCCGGGTGCCCAAGGACCATCCGCGCATCGAAGCCATTGGCGAAGTCGATACGCTGAACAGCCAGGTGGGTGTGTTGTTGGCCGGGCTGGCAGCGCAAAGTGATATATACCCGGGGCTGAACGAAGTGATCGAGGTGTTGGCGCCCTGCCAGCATCGGTTGTTCGACCTGGGTGGCGAACTGGCGATGCCGGTGTATCAGGCCTTGAATTCGGCAGAAGTCGAGAGGCTCGAAGCGGCAATCGATGTGTGGAATGAAGAGTTGGGGCCGCTGGAGAATTTCATTCTGCCCGGCGGTTCGGCGTTGATCGCCCAGGCTCACGTATGCCGCTGCCTGGCGCGCAGTGCCGAGCGGCGCTGTCAGCAGTTGAATGCGATCGAACCATTGGCCGGGGTTGGGCTGGCATATATCAATCGATTGTCGGATTTGTTGTTTGTGGCGGCACGGCTGATTGCCAAGCGTCAGGGGGTTGCCGAGATTTTGTGGCAAGCGGCTGCGAAACCCGGGGTTTAATCAGGAAGATGTTTTTCGTCTGATAAGCAGCCTTCGCGAGCAAGCCCGCTCCCACAGTTGACCGAGTTCTTCCAGAAGAAATGCGATCGAATGTGGGAGCGGGCTTGCTCGCGAAAGAGGCCAGTAGCCTCAATGCAAAATCAAGCTTCAGGCCAAAACGCCCGAATCCCCGCCACACCCTGCGCCCCTGATTCCCAAGCCTTCTGCCGCTCTGCCGGGCCAACGCCTCCCAGCAAAAACACCGGTTTGCTGAAGCCCTCGATCAACGTCGAAGCCTGTTCCCAACCCAATGGCAGCGCGTCCGGATGTGTCTGCGTCGGCTGCACCGGCGACAGGGTCACGAAGTCCACGCCCATTTGCTCGGCCAGCGCCAGTTCTTCAGCGTTGTGGCAAGACGCTGCCAACCAACGTGACGCCGGTAGCGGACGCCCGGCCGCCGCGTACTTGCGCAACTGTGCCGAGGTGATGTGCCAACCGGCGGACGGGAAGTCCCCCAGCCATTCAAACGGCCCCTTGATCATCAACTGCGCCTTGCCGGCACACAGCCCCGCCGCATCCACCGCCAGATCGCGGTATTGCGGGTCGTAGCCGTTGGGCGCGCGCAATTGAATCAGCTTGATGCCGCCAGCGATGGCTTTCTGAATACCGCGCAACAAGGCCGGGGTTTCCAGGCCTTCCGGGGTGATCAGGTAGTCGCCGGGCAAGCGTGCAGCGGCGACGATCGGCTGGTTTGCGGCCGGAAACTCGTAATCCACCAGTTCCCGCGCGGTCACCCAGGCCAAAGGCTGACCTTCGGCGCCATGGGGTTCGCCGGTAAACGCCGATACTTCCCAGACATCCAGCAACACCTGTTTGTCCGGGTAATCGTGGCGGACCTTGATCATCGGCCGCGCGGTGATGACCACAATGCCCAACTCTTCGTGAAGCTCGCGAGCCAGGGCCATCTCGACGGATTCGTCATTCTCGACCTTGCCACCGGGGAACTCCCACAAACCGCCCTGATGCTGGGTGTCGGCACGGCGGGCAATAAGGATTTTGCCGTTGCTATCGCGGATAACCGCAGCGGCTACGTGAACTCGTTTCACTGCTTTATTGCCTCCAGGTCAGCCTTGTGCCGAGCCTTGAAGGCCGGCCATTGGTAGAGGGTTTCAAGGTCGCGCGGGGACCAGAAAGAATGCAGTTTGTCGCCGATGATCGGGTGGAGGCTCATGTTCGGGACCTTTTGATAGGGGATGGACCAGAATCTTTGGTGTCTGGTCGGCCACCTTCGCGAGCGAGCCCGCTCCCACAGTTGACCGAGTTCTTCCAGAAGAAGTGCGATCGAATGTGGGAGCGGGCTTGCTCGCGAAGGGCGCGACTCGGTCCGGACCTTGTTTACGTACGGTACTCGGCGTTGATCTTCACGTATTCGTGGGACAGGTCAGTGGTCCAGATGGTTTCGCTGCAATCGCCGCGCCCCAGCTCGATGCGGATGGTGATTTCTTCCTGCTGCATCACCGCCGCGCCCTGGGCTTCGGTGTAGGTAGCGGAGCGAGCGCCACGGCTGGCGATGCACACGTCACCGAGGAATACGTCGATCTTGCTCACGTCCAGGTTCGGTACGCCGGCACGGCCCACGGCGGCCAGAATGCGGCCCCAGTTCGGGTCGGAGGCGAACAGCGCGGTCTTGATCAGCGGCGAGTGGGCCACGGTGTAACCGACGTCCAGGCATTCCTGGTGATTGCCGCCGCCGTTGACTTCCACGGTGACGAACTTGGTCGCGCCTTCGCCGTCGCGCACGATGGCCTGGGCCACGTCCATGCACACTTCGAACACGGCCTGCTTCAGCTTGGCGAACAATTCACCACTGGCAGAGGTGATTTCCGGCAGTGCGGCCTGACCGGTGGCGATTAGCATGCAGCAGTCATTGGTCGAGGTGTCGCCGTCGATGGTGATGCGGTTGAACGACTTGTTGGCGCCGTCCAGCAGCAGGTTTTGCAGTACATCGCGGGAGACTTTGGCGTCGGTGGCGATGTAGCCAAGCATGGTCGCCATGTTCGGACGAATCATGCCCGCACCTTTGCTGATGCCAGTGACTGTAATGGTCACGCCATCATGCTGGAACTGGCGGCTGGCACCCTTGGGCAGGGTGTCAGTGGTCATGATGCCAGTGGCGGCGGCCTCCCAGTTATTGACCGACAGGTCGTCGAGGGCGGCTTGCAGCGCGCCTTCGATTTTTTCGACCGGCAGCGGCTCGCCGATCACACCGGTGGAGTACGGCAGCACGAGATCTGCATCGACGCCGGTCAGCTCAGCCAGTTTGGCGCACGTGCGCTCGGCAGCTGCCAGGCCTGGTTCGCCGGTACCGGCGTTGGCATTACCGGTGTTGGTCAGCAGGTAACGTACCGGGCCTTGCACGCGTTGTTTGGCCAGGATAACGGGAGCGGCGCAAAAGGCATTCAGAGTGAACACGCCCGCGACCGTGGAACCTTCGGCACAGCGCATGACCACGACATCCTTGCGCCCCGGGCGCTTGATGCCGGCCGAGGCGATACCGAGTTCAAAACCGGCAACCGGGTGCAACGTTGGCAAAGGACCAAGACCAACAGCCATGAATGCGCTCCTTAATAAATGATGTCTGCACCGCCGTCGGGGCGTCGGTGGTTTAAATGGCAAAACGCCGCGACGGCATAAGCCGGTCGCGGCGCGGTATTTCAGCGTATGAAACGGGTTTACTGGATCTGCCCGTGGCAATGCTTGAACTTCTTGCCCGAACCGCAGTAGCACAGCTCGTTACGGCCCAGCTTCTGCTCGTTGCGCACCGGTGCGGTGGCGAGGGCTACGTCGACCTCTTCACCCAACACTTCCGGTTGCTCCAGGCCAGGCGCTTCGTCGTGCTGGAACTGCATGCGCGCAGCCAGTGCTTCGGCTTCCTGACGCAGGCGAGCTTCTTCTTCGATCGGATCTTCGCGGCGGACCTGTACGTGCGATAGCACACGGATCGAGTCGCGCTTGATCGAATCCAGCAGTTCCGAGAACAAGGTGAACGACTCGCGCTTGTATTCCTGCTTCGGGTTCTTCTGCGCATAACCACGCAAGTGGATGCCGTGACGCAGGTGATCCATGGTCGACAGGTGGTCTTTCCACAAGTCGTCCAGTACGCGCAGAACGATTTGCTTCTCGAAGGTGCGCAGTGCTTCGGCACCGGCCTGGTCTTCTTTCTCGTTGTACGCGGCGATCAGCTCGTTCATCAGCTTCTCGCGCAGGGTTTCTTCGTAGAGGTGATCGTCTTCGTCCAGCCATTGCTGGATCGGCAGCGCTACACCGAAGTCGCTCTGCAGCGCCGCTTCCAGACCGGCCACGTCCCATTGCTCAGGCAGCGATTGCGGTGGAATGTGTGCGCTGACGGTGGCGTTGAGCACGTCCTGACGGAAATCGGCGATGGTTTCGCCGATGTTGTCGGCGGCCAACAAACTGTTACGCATGTGATAGATCACTTTACGTTGTTCGTTGTTGACGTCGTCGAACTCGAGCAGTTGTTTACGGATGTCGAAGTTGCGGCCTTCAACCTTGCGCTGAGCCTTCTCGATGGCGTTGGTCACCATGCGGTGCTCGATCGCCTCCCCGGACTGCATGCCCAGCGCCTTCATGAAGTTCTTCACCCGGTCAGAGGCGAAGATGCGCATCAGGCTGTCTTCCAGCGACAGGTAGAAACGGCTGGAACCGGCGTCGCCCTGACGACCGGCACGACCACGCAACTGGTTGTCGATACGGCGCGATTCGTGACGCTCGGAAGCGATCACCTGCAAACCGCCCGACTCCAGCACTTGCTGGTGACGCTTCTGCCAGTCGGCCTTGATCTGGGCAATCTGCTCAGGGGTCGGGTTTTCAAGCGAAGCGACTTCCACTTCCCAGTTCCCGCCCAACAGGATGTCGGTACCACGACCGGCCATGTTGGTGGCGATGGTCAGTGCGCCCGGGCGACCGGCCTGAGCAATGATTTCGGCTTCCTTTTCGTGGAACTTGGCGTTCAGAACCTTGTGTTCGATGCCTTCCTTCACGAGCAGGCTGGACATGTGCTCGGACGTTTCGATGGTGGCGGTACCCACCAGCACCGGACGACCCTGAGCCATGCATTCCTTGATGTCATTGATGATCGCCGCGTATTTCTCCTCGGCGGTCAGGAACACCAGGTCGTTGTAGTCTTTACGCGCCAACGGTTTGTTCGGCGGGATGACCATGACCTGCAGGCCATAGATCTGGTGGAATTCGAACGCTTCGGTGTCCGCGGTACCGGTCATGCCGGACAGCTTGTTGTACAGACGGAAGTAGTTCTGGAACGTGGTCGACGCCAGGGTCTGGCTTTCAGCCTGGATGTTCAGCCCTTCCTTCGCTTCGATGGCCTGGTGCAGGCCTTCGGACAAACGGCGACCCGGCATGGTGCGGCCGGTGTGTTCGTCGACCAGTACGACCTGACCGTCCTGCACGATGTATTCGACGTTGCGATTGAACAGTTTATGCGCACGCAAACCAGCATAAACGTGGGTCAGCAGACCGAGGTTATGTGCCGAATACAGGCTCTCGCCTTCAGCCAGCAGGCCGACGCGGGTGAGCATGTCTTCGATGAACTGGTGACCGGCTTCGTTGAGTTCGACCTGGCGGGACTTCTCGTCCACGGTGTAGTGGCCAGCCTTGGTGACTTCGCCTTCGACTTCTTCGACGTGCAATTCCAGCTGCGGGATCAGTTTGTTGATCTCGATGTACAGCTTGGAGCTGTCCTCGGCCTGACCGGAGATGATCAGCGGGGTACGGGCTTCGTCGATGAGAATGGAGTCGACTTCGTCGATCACGGCAAAATTGAGTTCGCGCTGGAATTTTTCTTCCATGCTGAACGCCATGTTGTCGCGCAGGTAATCGAAACCGAATTCGTTGTTGGTGCCGTAGGTGATGTCGGCAGCGTAGGCGGCACGCTTCTCTTCCGGCGGCTGGAATGGGGTGACCACGCCGACCGTCATGCCGAGGAATTCGTAGAGCGGACGCATCCAGTTGGCGTCACGGCGGGCCAGGTAGTCGTTCACCGTCACAACGTGCACGCCCTTGCCGGACAGCGCATTGAGGTAAACGCCCAGTGTCGCCACCAGGGTCTTGCCTTCACCGGTACGCATTTCCGCGATCATGCCCTCGTGCAAGGTCATGCCGCCGATCAGCTGGACATCGAAGTGACGCATACCCATGACGCGCTTACCGGCTTCGCGGGCGACCGCAAAGGCTTCTGGCAACAGCTTGTCGAGGGTTTCCCCTTTGGCGAGGCGGGCCTTGAACTCGTCTGTCTTGGCACGCAATTGATCGTCCGAAAGGGCCACCATTTGCTCTTCGAAGGCATTGACGAGCTGCACCGTCTTGAGCATGCGTTTGACTTCACGCTCGTTCTTGCTTCCAAAAAGTTTCTTTAACAAAGGCGCAAACATATCGGCAGGATCTTCCACACTAAAGGGATGGAGGGCGGCCCCGTGAGTCGCCCGTGCAGCCCTCATGGCCGCATGCGAACGAGTATTCTACCCGGAAACGATGGTGAGGAAAGTGGCGTTATTCCACGATGCATGCACTGCGCTATGACGGGGCTCACTTGAAATAAGGGCATTTTGCTGAACTTCAACCCATTGAGGGCACAAGTTACTTGTTGATTTAATGGGTAAAGCGCTCGCAAAGCAATGGGTCGGGGGCAGCGGGTGCTTTCTGTTACCATGGCCGCTCTGTTACTTCAGGTGTCTGATCATGGCATTTCGCCCTCTTACGGCCAGAGCACCCGCCGTTCTGCTTCGCGAAGCCAAACCGCTGAAAGCCATTTTTGGCCACGCGCAACGCCTGGGTCATTTACAACGTCTGGTAGAAAGTCAGTTGCAGCCAGCTGCCCGCGAGCATTGCCATGTGGCGTCGTGGCGCGAAGGCAGTTTATTGCTGATTGTCACCGACGGCCATTGGGCCACCCGCCTGCGTTATCAACAAAAGCGTCTGCAACGGCAATTACAGCTGTTCGATGAGTTCGCCAGCCTGACGCGGATTCTGTTCAAGGTTCAACCGCCTACCGTTCAGCAAGGGGCTGCGGGGCATACGATAAATTTGTCGACCGACGCGGCGGCGACCATTCAGGCGACGGCTGACGGGATTACCGACCCGAACCTGCGGGCGGCCCTCGAACGGCTGGCGGCTCACGCCAAACCCAAGGTTTAAAAGCAAGATTATTTAAAAGCAAAGATCAAAGGATCGCAGCCTTCGGCAGCTCCTACGCGCCTGTGGGCGCCGCCGAAGGCTGCGATCTTTTGATTTTCAGCGGCGTTTGCTGCCACCGAGCAATGAGCCCATCAACCCGCGTACCAATTGTCGGCCCAATTGATTGGCCGCCTGTCGCATCGCTGATTTCAACGCCTGGCCTGCCGCTGTGCCGAGGAATTCCCCGGCCTGCTCGGTGAAACTCGGCTCTTCAGGTGCAGGTTTGCCCGGCGCGGTTTCAGGAGCCGGCGCCAGGCCTTTGCGCCCCATCAGCACTTCATAAGCCGATTCGCGATCGACCGGTTTATCGTAACGCCCCTTGAACGGCGAACCGGCGATCAGCACGGTGCGTTCGGTCTCGGTCAGCGGCCCGATCCGCGATTGTGGCGGTGCAACCAACACGCGCTGGACCATCCCGGGTGTGCCCTTGTCTTGCAAGGTGCCGACCAGCGCCTCGCCGATTCCCAATTCAGTCAATACCGACAAGGCTTCAAATGCCGGGTTCGGCCGGAAACCGTCAGCCACCGCGCGCAGGGATTTCTGCTCTTTGGCGGTAAAGGCACGCAAACCGTGCTGAATGCGCAGCCCCAATTGAGCCAATACATCATCCGGCAAGTCGCCCGGTGATTGGGTGACGAAATACACGCCCACGCCTTTCGAGCGGATCAGCCGCACCACTTGTTCCAGACGCTCCTGCAACGCCTTGGGCGTACCGGCGAACAACAAGTGCGCTTCGTCGAAAAACAGTGCCAGCAGCGGTTTCTCGGCATCGCCGCGCTCCGGCAGTTGCTCGAAGAGTTCGGCCAGCAGCCAAAGCAGGAACGTCGCATAGACCTTCGGTGCTTCATGCACCAGACGGCTGGCATCGAGCAAGTGGATGCGCCCGCGACCATCCAGGGCCGGTTGCAACATGTCTTCCAACTGCAGCGCCGGTTCGCCGAACAATGCTTCGGCGCCTTGCTGTTCCAGCGTCGCCAGACGGCGCAACAGCGCCTGGCTGGAACCAGTGGTCATCAGCGCCGCGTCATCCCCCAGCAATTCGGGGCTGTCGCGCAGGTGATTGAGCAGCGCCTTCAAGTCCTTCAAATCCAACAGCAACAGCCCTTCGCGGTCGGCCACCTTAAACGCGGCATAGAGTGCCGACTGCTGACTGTCGGTCAGTTCCAGCAGGCTGCCGAGCAGCAACGGGCCCATTTCGCTCAAGGTTGTGCGCAGTGGATGACCGGACTGACCGTTAATGTCCCACAGGGTCACTGGATAGGCCTGAGGCTTATGGTTCAGCCAAGGCATGCCGGCGATCCGCTCGGCGACTTTGCCTTGAGGATTGCCGGCAGCGCCCAGGCCGCACAGGTCGCCTTTGATGTCCGCTGCGAACACCGCCACGCCGGCATCGCTGAAGGCTTCGGCCAGGCGCTGCAAGGTGACGGTTTTACCGGTCCCGGTAGCGCCCGCTATCAGCCCGTGACGGTTGGCCAGGCGCATGGCCTGGGCGATGGACTGGCCCGCGAGGTCAGCGCCGATAAGGAGTTGCGATGAATCAGGCATTTTGTCACCCATGGTTAATCTTTGATCCTTCATGGCCGATAACAAGCGAGAGACCAGACTGAAGATAGCGTCGCTAATTCCCTAAGGAGAGGTGGAAATATCAGCTTACTTTCAACACTGCCCATTTTGCGCGCCTTAATAAAAGTACGCCCTGGACATTAAGACTTTAGCGGACCCCAAGCCATGAATAAAAATCTGCGCTTCAGCCATAAAATACTGCTTGCCGCCGCCCTGATCGTTATTGCCGCCTTCGCTTCGTTCACGTTGTACAACGATTATCTGCAGCGTAATGCGATACGCAACGACCTGGACAACTATCTGCAAGAAATGGGTAGCGTAACGGCCAACAATATCCAGACCTGGCTGGCCGGACGCAGCCTGCTGATCGAAAACCTGTCACAAAACGTCGCCCTGAACGCCAACATCGACAATGTCTCCAAATTGCTCGAGCAGAAGGCCGTGACCTCAACCTTCATGGGCGCTTATCTGGGCAACCAGGATGGCACCTTCATCATCCGCCCTGACAGCAAGATGCCCGACGGCTATGACCCTCGCGTCCGGCCCTGGTACAAGAGCGCCCAGAGCACCGGCGGCTCGGCACTGACCGAACCGTACATCGATCTGGCGTCCGGCCAACTGGTCATTTCCATCGTCAACAGTGTGCTCAAGGAAGGTCAAAGCATCGGCGTGGTCGGTGGCGACTTGAGCTTGCAGGTGATCGCCGACAGCCTCAACGCGCTGGACTTCGACGGCATGGGTTACGCCTTTCTGATCAGCGCCGATGGCAAGATCCTGGTTCACCCGGACAAAGCCCTGGCGATGAAGTCCCTGAGCGAGGCGTACCCGAAAAATACCCCGCGCATCAGCAACGAACTCAGTGAAATCGACGTCGACGGCAAGACTCGCATCGTCACGTTCACCCCGATCAAAGGCCTGTCTTCGGTCAATTGGTACATCGGTCTGTCGGTGGATAAAGACAAAGCCTTCTCAATGCTCAGCGAGTTCCGCGCCTCGGCGGTCGTTGCCACCCTGATTGCCGTGGCAATCATCATCGCCCTGCTCGGCATGCTAATCCGCATTCTGATCCAGCCGCTGCACGTCATGACCCGCGCCATGGAAGACATCGCCGACGGTGAAGGCGACCTGACCAAGCGCCTGACCATTCAAAATCAGGACGAATTCGGCATCCTCGGCACGGCGTTCAACCGTTTCGTGGAGCGGGTTCATACCTCGATCCGCGAAGTGTCTTCGGCCACCGGCCAAGTCAACGAAGTAGCCCTGCGTGTGGTGGCCGCCTCGAACTCGTCGATGTTCAATTCCGACCAGCAAGCCTCGCGCACCAGCAGCGTTGCCGCGGCAATCAACCAGCTCGGTGCCGCGGCCCAGGAAATCGCCCGCAATGCCGCGCAAGCGTCAAGTCAGGCCAGCGACGCGCGCAGCCTGGCCGAAGATGGCCAGCAAGTGGTGGATCGCAGCATTGCCGCGATGAATCAGCTGTCGAGCATGCTCAGCGCCTCGAGCACCAATATCGAATCGCTGAACAGCAAAACCGTGAACATCGGGCAGATTCTCGAAGTCATCACCAGCATTTCCCAGCAAACCAACCTGCTGGCGCTCAACGCGGCCATTGAAGCGGCGCGGGCCGGTGAAGCCGGGCGCGGTTTTGCCGTGGTCGCCGACGAAGTGCGCAACCTCGCGCACCGCACACAAGAGTCGGCGCAACAGGTGCAAACCATGATCGAGGAGCTGCAAGTGGGCGCCCGCGAATCGGTCAGCACCATGAGCGACAGCCAGCGCCACAGCCAGGACAGCGTGGAAATCGCCAACCTGGCCGGTGAACGGCTGAACAGTGTGACGTTGCGCATCGGCGAAATCGACGGCATGAACCAGTCCGTGGCCACGGCGACCGAGGAACAGACGGCGGTGGTTGAATCAATCAACGTGGATATCACCGAGATCAATACGCTGAACCAGGAAGGCGTGGAAAACCTGCAATCGACGTTGCGGGCATGCTCGGACCTTGAACAGCAGGCTTCGCGATTGAAGCAGTTGGTGGGCAGTTTCCGCATCTAGAGCCTGATTACGGACACTGTGGCGAGGGAGCTTGCTCCCGCTGGGTCGCGAAGCGGCCCCAAAATCGGAATCAAAGGTGTGTCAGATTGAACACACCGGCTGATTTGCGACTGCTTCGCAGCCGAGCGGGAGCAAGCTCCCTCGCCACACCCACGTCCAAAGCCCTTGGCTTCGCCGCAAAACCCCAACCGAACATCTATCCTTCATATAGGTCAACCCAAGGGAGAACAAACGGACCGGAGGAATGTTCATCGTGCATATCGCTGACATAACCATGTTCTACGCCCCTGCCAGCGGTGGCGTGCGCACTTATCTGGATGCCAAACACCGTCGCTTGGGCAGCAAGCCAGGTATTCGTCACAGTTTGCTGATTCCTGGGGCTCATTTGAGTGAACAGGATGGCATTTACACGGTTCCGGCCCCTGCCCTGCCCTTTGGCAAGGGTTATCGTTTCCCCGTCCGTCTCGCGCCGTGGCGTAATGTCCTGCAGGATTTGCAGCCTGACCTGATTGAAGCCGGCGACCCTTACCTGACTGCCTGGGCCGCCTTGGACGCCAAGCGGCAACTCGACGTGCCGGTGATCGGTTTTTATCACTCGGATCTGCCGTTGCTGGTCAGCAACCGCATGGGCAATTGGCTAACACCCAATGTCGAAGCTTATGTCAGCAAACTTTATGGCAACTTCGACCGGGTTCTGGCACCGAGTCAAATCATGGCCGATAAACTGATCGGGTTGGGCGTGAAGAACGTTTTTGTACAACCGCTGGGCGTCGATTTGCAAACGTTCACCCCCAATGCACGGGATCCAGGTTTGCGGGCCGAATTGGGCATCGATGAAAATACGCACCTGTTGATCTTCGCCGGCCGTGGCTCCAAGGAAAAAAACCTGCCGGTGCTGCTCAAATGCATGAAACGCCTGGGTCGTCGCTACCATCTGTTATTGGTGGGCTCATCAATGCCGACCCTGGTTCCGCGCAATGTCACCGTCCTCGATGAGTTCTACCCGGCGGCGCAAGTCGCGCGCTTGATGGCCAGTGCCGATGCGCTGGTGCATGCCGGTGATCAGGAAACCTTTGGTCTAGTGGTCCTTGAAGCCATGGCCAGCGGCCTTCCGGTAGTGGCCGTGGCGGCCGGGGCTTTTCAGGAAATTGTCACCGATCAGTGCGGCCTGCTTTGCGCGCCGAACAATCCAGCAGCGATGGCCAGCACAGTGCGTGAACTGTTCAGTCAGGGCAGCGCCGCGCTGGGCAAACAAGCCCGTAGCCATGTCGAGCAGCATTACGCCTGGGACATCGTGGTCGACAGCCTGCTGGGGCACTATCACGCGGTACTCGGCACTCAATGGCCACTGATCGCCAATGGTTGAGCCCATGAACGCGCCCAGCCTGATACTGGTATTGCACGACGTTGCGCCGCAAACCTGGCCCGATTACCAAGCCTTTGTCGAAGCCGTCGACGCACTGGGTGAGGTGCCGATCACGTGGCTGGTGGTGCCGGATTTGCACAAACATAACGACCTGGCCACGTATCCGGCGTTTCGACGTTTGCTGACCCATCGCGTCGCTCGCGGCGACGAACTGGCACTGCACGGTTACTTCCATTGCGATGAAGGGCCGATCCCTATCACGCCCCGAGACTGGTTCATGCGCCGAATCTACACCCATGAAGGCGAGTTCTACGATCTGCCCCTGGAAGCCGCCCTCTCCCGCCTGCGTGCCGGAATCGAGGTGTTTCACCGTTATGACTGGCCACTGGAAGGTTTCGTCGCCCCGGCCTGGCTGATGAGTGAAGGCACCCGCCAGGCCTTGCGCCAGTTACCGCTGCACTACACCAGCGACTCGCAGCATCTGTATCGTTTGCCGGATTTCACCGCGATCGATGCCCCCGGCCTGGTCTGGAGCGCGCGCAGCGCCTGGCGCCGCGGCCTGTCGAAAATCGTCAGCGATCAGCGCGAACAACATTGGCACCAGGCGCCGGTGATTCGTCTCGGCGTGCACCCCGTGGACATGCGCCATGAATTCTCGCGTCATTACTGGCTGCACACCCTCAAGCGCTTGCTCGACGAGGGACGTGTGCCGATGACCAAGGCCAACTGGCTAAAACAGCAATGCGACATCGTCGGTCGCGCCGCATGAGCCGCGGGATTCTGCTGGTCGTCACCCTGCTCGCTGCGGTGCTTATCCCGTCGTTGCTGGGTGGCGGCGAGACATGGTCGCGGTTGCAAAGCTTTCCGCTGAAATGGTTGCTGGTCATGTTCGGCATGATCCTGCTGTGCTGGATGCTCAACACCCTGCGCTTGCGCCTGTTGCTGGGAGATCAGCGCGGCAAGATCAGTCACTTCAAAAGCCTTGGGGTGGTGATGTCCGCCGAATTCGCTTACTGCGCCACTCCCGGCGGCAGTGGCGGACCGCTGACCATCATGGCCCTGCTGGCACGCCACGGCGTGCGACCGGCCAGGGGCAGCGCCGTGTTCGCTATGGATCAATTGAGCGATCTGCTGTTTTTTCTCTGCGCGCTGAGCGCAATTCTGATTTATGCACTGTTCCAGCACCTCAGTCAGCGCATGGAATGGTTGCTGACCGTCAGCGCCATCTCGATGTTCGGTGGACTGTTCAGCTGCGTATTAGCGGCTCGCTACCACCGCTCGCTGATTCGTCTGGGGGGGCGGTTGCTCGCGCGTCTCAATGTCAAAGGCACCACCCGGATGCGCTGGGCGCGAAAACTCCTGCACTTTCTGGCGGCGTTCACTGACACACTGAAGTTGCCCTTTCAGACATTGATCACGGTGTTTGCACTGACCTGCCTGCATTGGCTTTTGCGCTATAGCGTGTTGTATCTGGCATTGCGCGGGCTGGGCGTGGATTTGCAGTGGGCCTGGTGTTTTCTGATCCAGATGCTGTCATTGAGTGCGGGGCAATTCAGCCTGTTGCCGGGCGGTGCCGGGGCAGCGGAACTGACATCGGCGGCGCTGCTGGCGCCCATGGTCGGGAAGTCCACCGCGGCGGCGGCGATTCTGATCTGGCGGACAGTGACTTATTACTTTTATCTGGTGATCGGTGGCCCGGTGTTTCTACTGATGCTCGGGCGGCCATTGCTCAGGAAACTGATGAAGCTCAAGCAGGCTTAAAAGATCGCAGCCTTAAAAGATCGCAGCCTTCGGCAGCTCCTACAGGGTATACACCGCGCCCTTGTAGGAGCTGCCGAAGGCTGCGATCTTTTTCAGGCGCCCCCGACTGCATCGTCGCAATCGCCCTGCACCTGCTCCCACAACTCGGCGGCACCGGGAAACTCCGTGCCGTCTTCGGCGCTCAGGTCATCCGGGTCATAGCGACTCAAACAGCCCTCACCCAATGTGGCGGGTGCCTTGGAAGTGGCTTTGTCCAGTGGATCGGCCATGGTCATGTTCTCAGTGCCAAAACGGCGAAGGGCCTGAAGCGATTGAACGCCCAGGCCCTTCAAATTTCAACAGTATCGCTATCAGAACACCACGGTTTTGTTGCCATGCACCAGCACCCGGTCTTCCAGGTGATAACGCAAACCACGGGCCAGCACCATTTTCTCGACATCACGACCGAAGCGCACCATGTCTTCAATACTGTCGCTGTGACTCACGCGCACCACGTCTTGTTCGATGATCGGACCGGCATCCAGTTCTTCGGTGACATAGTGGCAAGTGGCGCCGATCAACTTCACACCGCGCATCGAAGCCTGGTGATACGGCTTGGCACCGACGAATGACGGCAAGAAGCTGTGGTGAATATTGATGACTTTATGAGCATATTCGCTGCACAACTCGGGCGGCAAAATCTGCATGTAACGGGCAAGTACCACCACTTCGGCCTCGTGCTGTTTGACCAGGCGCGAGACTTCGGCGAAGGCCGGTTCCTTGTTCTGTGGATTGACCGGAACATGGTAGTAGGGAATACCGTGCCATTCGACCATGCTGCGCAAATCATCATGGTTGGAAATCACGCAGGCGATTTCACAGTCCAGTTCGTCGCTGTGCCAACGGTGCAGCAAGTCGGCCAGGCAGTGGGACTCACGGCTGGCCATCAACACCACGCGTTTCTTCTGCTCGGTGTCGGTGATGCGCCAGTCCATCGAGAACTCTTCGGCAATCGGTGCAAACGCTTCGCGAAAGGCTTCGATACCGAAAGGCAGCGAATCGGCACGAATTTCGTGACGCATGAAGAACCAGCCACTGAGATTATCCGAGTGATGGCTCGCTTCAGTGATCCAGCCATTATGTGACGCCAGAAAGTTACTGACTTTAGCAACGATGCCGACGCGGTCCGGGCAAGCAATCACCAGCCGAAAAGTGCGCATGAGGGGGAAACTCCAGAACTTCGCAAAGGCCGCCATTCTAGCGATTGCGCAGCAAAACTGCAGTATTGATGATGCATGGCCTTTTCCGGGGGTCCGGTACAGGCTCTGCAAGCACACGCGGCCCCACGCGATGGTGTTCTTGCGTGCAATCTTCAAGAGGTCAACCGAGAATATTTGTGACGCTATTTAACTGTCACTCCAATGTGTGTCCTGTTCCACAACTAAATTAAATAAAACTCCGGTTAAATGTTTACTTGATGAAACACCCTGACTATTATTGTCGCACTGTACCCCTGCCATCCAGTACCTAACATAAGGTAGTCCTCATGTCCTTGATCAACGAATATCGCGCCACCGAAGAAGCTATCAAAGAGCTGCAAGCCCGTTTGAAGAATCTGTCCCAAGACGACAAACTGCAAACCGAGCTGGAATTCGAAGGCAAACTGCGCACCTTGATGGGCGAATACTCCAAATCCCTGCGCGACATCATCGCACTGTTGGATCCAGAGTCCAAAACCAAGGCTCCACGTGGCGGCGCAGTAAAAACTACTGGCACCAAGCGTGCTCGCAAAGTTAAACAATACAAAAACCCGCACAATGGCGAAGTCATCGAAACCAAAGGTGGCAACCACAAGACTCTGAAAGAGTGGAAAGCCAAGTGGGGCGGTGATGTGGTTGAAGGTTGGGCTACCCTGCTGGGCTAAGCCGCAAGCCAGTCGCAGATTGATCCGCGACCAAAGGAACGCCAGCAATTGCTGGCGTTTTTTTATGCCTGAAAATTCAAGCGCAGATTATTTTCGTTTTCAAAGACTCAAGCGTTTTCGTAATGTCTGGACATGATTCTGCCATTCACCCAGAACCTCTCGCTGAAACGATGTAGCACTAGTCGCCAATTGAGCAGCCGCCTCCAGAAAACTATTCAGCGTATTTGGCGCGCCCCACTCAGGTGCACTCAAACGTTTCTGACAGAATATTCGCCAGCGTTCTTGCTCTTCCAGACTCAACGTGTCGGGAAAGTTGCGTGCGCGATAACGAAACAATAATTCAGGCAAACGTTCATCATCGAAAGGCCACAGTTCTTGTGCCAATTGCCCAGGGTCGGCGGCTCTGACTTGCTCACATAGACGCCGGTCCCGATCACCGATAAAACCATCGTATAACTGTTGCTCGGGGTCTTGGCTCGAAGAGAAGTCGTCGCTGGCGTAAATACCGGCCACTTTATCTCGCCAAACTTGTTGTGCGTCACTTAGCCGCAGCGCCCGTTCCTGATAAAGCGCCATATCCAGCGCCAGACGTTGCTGATCGACAGGACGCAGTACCGATAACGGCGCCACTACCGGGCACTTGTTTATGTGTATGAGCTTGAGCGGCACCGGCAGTTCGCCTTCGGCCAAGTCATCGCGGCGGGTGTATAGCCGCTGACGCAAGGTTTCGGCATCCAGGTCGAGCAGCCCCTGAGGGTCCAGGTGCAAGTCACAGACAATCAGCGCATTGCGATTACGTGGATGCCAGGCCAAAGGCAGTACCACACCCACATAGTTGCGGGCCGCAGAGAAACGCCCGGAAATATGCACCATCGGCTGCAACAGCCGAATTTGATCCATGACCTTTTGTTTACTGCGCAGTTGAAACAGCCAGTCATATAACTTCGGCTGTTTTTCCCGAATCAGACGCGCCAACGCAATCGTGGCCCGGACATCCGAGAGCGCCTCGTGCGCATGCCCATGATCGATGCCATTGGCGGCGGTCAGGCGTTCGAGTTTGAGCGTGACTCGCCCCTCGTCGTCCCTGGGCCAGACGAGGCCATCGGGACGCAAGGCATAAGCGGCGCGCACCACGTCGATCAAGTCCCAGCGGCTGTTGCCGCCCTGCCACTCCCGTGCATAAGGGTCGAAAAAGTTTCGATACAGGCTGTAACGGGTCATCTCGTCATCGAAACGCAGCGTGTTGTACCCGGCGCCACAGGTGCCGGGCGCCGCGAGTTGGGCGTGAACCCGTGTCATGAAATCGGCTTCGCTCAAACCCTGTTCGAGCAGACGCGCGGGCGTAATACCGGTGATCGCGCACGCCGCCGGATGCGGCAGGATGTCCTCACTGGGCTGGCAATAAAGGTTGACCGGTTCGTCTATTTCATTGAGATCGAAGTCGGTGCGAATCCCCGCCACTTGCAGCGGACGGTCGCAACGGGGGTTGATGCCAGTGGTTTCATAGTCGTACCAGAAGATCGAGGTCACGGGCTGTTCCTGAACTGAAGACCGGCGAAGTCTAGGCGCACACACGGCGCCCCGACCAGCAATCTGTTATTCAAACATCTGTGGCCACGCACCGTGCAATACATAGTTATGTCGTTTTCCCCCGAGAGGCTGCTAGCATCCGACGGACCAGGCCACATCAAGGTTGCCCATGCTCAAAACCACAGCACTGCCAGGGAAAGCGACGCTGGCCCCGCCACTGGACACGCGGTATCACGTCGAAACGCCCGAAGGCATCGACTTGCCGCTGCGCCCGGCCGGGCTGATGGTACGTGCGCTGGCGTTCGCCATCGACCTGGTCCTGCGTGGGGTGATGCTGGGCCTGCTGTTCATTGTGTTGGCGTTTCTGGGAAAACTCGGCGCCGGCCTGGGTTCGATTCTGCTGTTCGTGGTGAGCTGGTGGTACATGGTGCTGTTCGAGGTGCTCAATCAGGGCCGCTCACCGGGCAAGCAATGGATGGGATTGCGCGTGGTACATGACGATGGCACGCCGATTGGCTGGTCTGCGTCATTGGTGCGCAACCTGCTGCGATTTGTCGACATGTTGCCATTCGGCTACTTTCTCGGGGCAATCAGCTGCCTGCAACATCCCACCTTCAAACGCCTCGGCGACCTGGCCGCTGGTACGCTGGTGATCTACCGCGAACAACCATTCACCCGCCCGCAGCTGCCTGATGTCCCACCTCGGCGCGCAGCCTTTGCACTGACACTGAGCGAGCAACGCGCCATCCTCGGGTTTGCCGAACGCCAGGGTGAACTTTCCGAGGCGCGGGCCAATGAGCTTGCCTCGATACTCGCGCAGCCATTGCAGGTATCGACGCCACAGGCGAGAGCCGAACTCAACGGTATCGCCCGCGCACTGTTGGGTCCCACATGAAGCAAAGCCTTTTCGAAAGTCGCCACCAAGCCGAATGGGAGCAGTTTGCACTCATGCTTGAACGGCTGGAGCGAGGCGAAGACGCTTCTGGCGTCGCCAGTTTTCCCAGTGATTATCGACGGATCTGCCACCATCTGGCCCTTGCTCAGGAGCGCGGTTACAGCAGTTTCCTGATCGACTCATTGCAGCAACAGGTCCTGCGCGGGCATCAACAGCTTTATCGCCATCGCAGTCGACTGGGTGCCAACGTGTTGAGTTTCATCCTCGCCGGTTTCCCGCGATTGGTGCGCGAACAGTGGCGCTTCGTCCTGGCCGCCAGCCTGATTTTTTTTGGCAGCCTGATCGGCTTCGCGTTGCTGGTGTATCTGTTCCCGGAGCGGGTCTACAACCTGATTCCGGCCGAGCAGGTCAGTGAGATGCAAAGCATGTACGACCCCGTCGCCGGTCATCTGGGACGTTCGGCCGAACGGGCGGCCAGTGAGAACTGGGTGATGTTCGGTTATTACATCATGCACAACATCGGCATCGCCTTTCAGACCTTCGCCAGCGGTTTGCTGTTTGGCTTGGGCAGCGCATTTTTCCTGTTCTACAACGGGTTGATGATCGGTGCGGTGGCCGGGCACCTGACGCACATTGGCTATGGTCAAACCTTCTGGTCGTTCGTGATCGGCCATGGCGCCTTCGAATTGAGCGCCATCGCCCTGGCCGGCGCCGCAGGCTTGCAACTGGGCTGGGCCTTGATCGCGCCAGGGCGTTTGCCTCGCGCCGAAGCCCTGCAACTGGCGGCACGCAAGAGCGTGTTGCTGATTTGCGGGGTCATGTTGTTTCTGCTGATTGCGGCGTTTATCGAAGCCTACTGGTCGTCGCGGACCGGGCTCACGCCGCTGACCAGATACCTGGTTGGGGCGGCGCTCTGGGGCTTGGTGGCGATTTACTTGCTGTTCGCCGGACGGACTCGCCATGCGCCTGAGTGATGCCAGCGTGGTGATCCGCCCGCGCACGACCTGGGAAGCCATGGACCTGGGCGTGCTGCTGAGTCAGCGCCATCGATGCCTGTTGATGACCAGTTGGGCCATCGTGACCTTGCCAATCTTCGGTCTGCTCACCTTACTGTTGTGGGATTCGCCCTCCCTCGCCGTGTTCCTGTTCTGGTGGCTCAAACCGGCGTTCGATCGGCTGCCGCTGTACATCCTGTCCAAAGCCATGTTCGGCGAAACGCCTACACTGAAGCAGGCTCTGCGGCAATGGCCGCGCCTGCTCCAACCGCAATTGCTGGCCAGCCTGACCTGGCGCCGCCTGAGTCTGAGTCGCAGTTTTCTGATGCCGGTGGTGCAACTCGAAGGTCTGTCGGGGGAAGAACGCCAACAACGTTTGCGCGTGCTGCTGCAGCGCAACGCGGGTGCCGCCCAATGGCTGACGATTATCGGCGTGCATCTGGAAACCGCCCTGTGGATCGGCTTGATGGTGCTGTTCTATATGTTCTTGCCGCAACAGGTCGAACTCGACTGGAGCTGGCAAACCTTGATCACCGCCGCCACCCAAGACTGGCGGTGGCTGGAACATCTGACCAATACTTTTTACGTTCTGGTGCTGATTGTCTGGGAACCGATCTACGTGGCCTGCGGTTTCAGCCTTTACCTGAACCGGCGCACGCGGCTGGAAGCCTGGGATATCGAGCTGGTCTTTCGCCGATTGCGCCAACGCTTGACCAGCGCGGTCGTCACGTTGCTGCTGGCCGCGATGCTGTTGGTGCCGACGGCGCAAAGTGGCTGGGCCGCCGAAACGAATATTTCACCGGAATCTGCCCGTCTGCTGGAGCAACCACTGACCAGTCAGGCCTCCCGGGACAGCATCAAAGCCATCCTCGATCAGCCCCCCTTCAAGAACAAGGAAACGGTCACGCGCTATCGTTTTGGCGAAGACAAACCCGCCGCCAACAACGCGGACGCGGGTAAAACACCCGCATGGCTGAAGGCGCTGTTCAGCTTGCTGGACAGCCAACGCTTTGGAGTATTGGCCAGCCTGATCGAAGTATTGCTATGGGGCACAGTGATCGGCGCCATTGGGCTATTCATCTGGCATTACCGCGACTGGTTGCAGGCGTTCGTCAGCCGTCGGCCAACGTTAAAGCGCAAAGTCGCGCAGCCATTCCCGCAGCAGGCGTTTGGCCTGGACCTCAACCGTGAAACCCTGCCCGCCGACATCGCGGCCAGCGCCGAAAGCCTTTGGCAAACCCATCCCCGTGAAGCCCTCGGGTTACTCTATCGCGCCCTCCTCAGCCACTTGCTGCACGATTTCAACATGGCGCTCAAGCCCGCTGACACCGAAGGCGAAGTTCTTCAGCGGGTTGAACAATTGCAACAACCTGCCTTGCTGGCCTTCAGTAAAAACCTCACCGGGCACTGGCAGAACATGGCCTATGGGCATCGCCTGCCACCGGCGCATTTGCAGCGGGAACTCTGTGACGGCTGGCGCGCGTTGTTCGGCCCGGGAGCAGGCCGTTGAACCGGCGTTTGTGGCTTTCGGTCGGTGCGTTCATCGTCCTGCTTGTGTGTGCGCTGAGTGTTTACCTGTATTTCAAGGCCACGCCCTATCAGGCAGAAATCGATCACGGCCCATCCCCCGAAGCCCGGACTAACCCCTATCTGGCGGCCGAGCATTTTCTGCGCAAACAGGGCCTGACTGTCAGCCACGCCAACAGCCTCGACATCTTGCCGAGGCTCGAGCCTCATCAGCGCAGTTTGTTGTTGCTCGGCGATCGGTCGAACATGTCGCCACGACAGGTGGATCAGGTATTGAACTGGACCCGGGCCGGCGGGCGTCTTTTGTTCGTCGCCGAAGCCTTGTGGGATGAGAAGACCGGTCAGAGCAATGACCTGTTGCTCGATCGGGTGCAGGTGCATCAATCCCTGAGTAAAGACCTCAAGGAACCGCCGCCCGATCCTGAAGACGACCCCTACCCGAAACTGACCAAGCTGTACCTGGAAAATGAAGAGGCGCCGGCCTACGTCAGCTTCGATACTGCGTTCCATCTCGACGACCCGAAAAACCTCGCCCAGGCCTGGGCCAACAGCGGCAAGGCCACGCACATGATGCAACTGGCTCACGGGCTGGGTTCGATCACCGTGGTCACCGACGCCGACCTCTGGAAAACCCCGGCCATCGACCAGTACGATAACGCCTGGCTGCTGTGGTACCTGACGGCCGACACAGACGTGACCCTGCTGTTCAACACCGATCACGACCGTCTGTTGACCTTGCTGTGGCGCAACTTCCCCCAAGCACTGGTGGCCCTGATTGCCTTGATCGCCTTGGGGTTCTGGCACGTCGGCGTGCGCAACGGCCCGCTGCTCGAACCTGCCCCAAGGGCGCGTCGTCAACTTCAGGAACACCTGCGTGCCAGCGCCGATTTCATGCTGCGTCGCAACGGTCAGCACAGCCTGTTGCAAGCCTTGCAACAAGACATCCTGCGTCGTGTCCGTCACCGTCATCCCGGTTTTGAACAACTCGGCGTTGCCGAACAATGGCTGGTGCTCGCACGCCTGACTGGCCAACCCACACGCGTCATCAGCCAGGCCATGAGCCCGCGAGCGAAGCAGCGGCTGCCCAGCGCTGAATTCTGCCGTCAGGTCGCCCAGCTGCAAAACTTGAGGAACACCTTATGATCCGGCACTTGGAAAGCGTTGGATATCTTCCATTTTGAAAGCAGTTTCATACCCAGAGGTATCAGCAGGCCGCAGCCTCGACTGCGGCCTTTCTTTTAGCCAAGCGAGCTCAACAATGGCCCGATTCGCTCTACCAGGAAGTCGATAAATACCCTTACTCGCTGCGGCATGTACCGCTGGTTGTTGAAAATCGCGTGGATTTCCTCTGTGTCCCCCGCATTGAAATCAGCGAACAGTTCGATCAGCCGACCCGCCTTGAGATCCTCGGCGATATGAAACATTCCTAGCCGACTGATCCCCAATCCATTGATCGTTAACTGACGCATGGTTTCGCCATTATTGGTCAGCATGTCGCCGCGCACCGCCAGATATCGAGTGGTGTGGTTCACTTTGAATGGCCACTCATCCCGGGACCTGCGGAAGTTGAAATTGAAACAGCGATGATTCTCCAGCTCATCCGGTGTTTTCGGTACGCCGTAACGTGCCAGATAGGCAGGCGAGGCTACGACGGCGCGGCGGCTGCTACCCAGGATGCGTGCGCGGAAACTGGCATCATCCAGCGGCCCCATGCGGATTGCCACGTCGATGCGTTCGCGCTTCAGATCTATCAGAGCGTCTGTCAGCGACAGATCGAGTGTGATGTCAGGATAAAGATGATTGAAGTCGCTGATAATCGGCAGGAGCTGGTGCGTACCAAAAGGAACCGAAGTATTGACCCGCAAGAGGCCGCTGGGAGCCACCATAGAGCCGACAGCGTTCTGCTCTGCCTCTTCGATGTCGTTGAGTATGCGGACGCAACTTTCGTAAAAGCGGGTGCCTTCATCACTGATTACCAATTGCCGTGTCGAGCGCTCGAACAGAAGCACGCCTAACCGCTCTTCGAGCCGTGTGATGAGTTTGCTTACCGCTGAAGGCGTAAGGTTCAGCAACTTGCCAGCCGCTGAAAAACTGCCGGTTTCGACAACCTTGGTAAAGACCTGCATCTCTCCGCTTCGACTGTCCATGATCACCCGATATGTGAATTTTATTCCGCAATACTATTCTATTACACATGCTAATCAATGCACTCAAAGCGACTCATACTTTCTTCCAGCGGATCAATTCGCTCCTTAATTTCATCTTTGGAGAACGGTATGGACCTTGGTTTAGAAGGCAAGACTGCACTGGTCAGCGCATCCACCGCCGGCATTGGCTTGGCCATCGCCACGCAGTTACTCGAGAACGGAGCTCGCGTAATCATCAACGGTCGTAGCGAGGCTTCTGTAGCGCAGCGGGTCACCGAGTTGAACAAGCGCTTTGGCGAAGGGCGCGCCCTGCCCCTGGTGGCAGACGTCAGTCAATCAGGCGGTGAGACAGTTGCTGCCGCTGCTTACCCGCAGATCGATATCCTGATCAATAACATGGGTACCTATGAGCTGAGCGATTTCTTCAGCACAAGTGATGCTGACTGGCAGCGCATGTTTGAAACCAATGTCTGGAGCGGAGTGCGGCTGGCTCGTACCTATATGAAAGGCATGCTGGAGCGTGGCCATGGCCGAGTAATTTTCATCTCTAGCGAAGTGGCATTGACGCCAATGGCTGCAATGGCTCATTACAGCGCGAGCAAAGCCACGCAACTGTCGATCTCCCGCAGCCTGGCTGAGTTGACCAAGGGAACCTCGGTTACCGTCAACGCAGTTTTGCCAGGACCCACCGAGACGGAGAGCCTCAAAGGCTTTATTGAGTCAGTGAACCCGGGGCTGCCTTATACCGAGGCAGAGAAAAAATTCATGGCGCAAAATCGTCCCTCCTCGCTGATCTACCGCCTGGCCAAACCCGCAGAAGTGGCAAGTGTTGTGGTGTTCCTGTCCAGCGAGCGTGCAGCTGTGATCAACGGCGCGGCGATTCGGGCTGAAGGCGGGACGGTTCAGACTATTGCCTGATAGTAACCAATCTCGATATTCGCCAAAGGTTTGCAGCGCCCGGATCTGGCTCTCAGTGCGGATTTTTTTGTCCGCAGACCAGTGCCTCGACAATCAAACCGCCAATGAATGTTTGCCCGCGTGGCGTCCGGCACGCGCTCGAAATGGATGAAAAACGATGAAAACTTACAAACGTATTGTGCTGGCCGCGGTTGTCAGCAGCGCAAGCCTCAGCGCCCATGCGGCAAATGTGCTGGTAGTGCTGTCCGACGAGAACCATCTGGAACTGCGCGATGGCAAATCGCTCTCCACTGGTTTTTACCTCAACGAACTGCTGGAGCCTACCAAGGCTTTGCTTGAGGCGGGTCATGAAGTGACCTTCGCGACGCCCCGCGGCCGCGCGCCGAGTCTCGATCGAAGCTCTGCGGTTGCCGGGCATTTTGGTGGGGATCAGCAACGTCTGAAGGAATATCAAGCGCTGCTGGATCGACTGCTACTGACCTCTGCGACTCGTTCGCCGGTGATAAGCCTGGCGCGCGTGGAACAGATCGGATATGCCCATTTTGATGCCCTTTACGTGCCTGGCGGCCATGCCCCCATGCAGGACTTGCTCTCGGATCCTGCCCTCGGCCACTTGCTGCGCGCCTTCCACGCCGCCGGAAAGCCAACTGCATTGGTATGCCACGGCCCAATAGCCTTGCTCTCGGCACTGGATCGCCCCCAAAGACTGATCGATGCACTTGAAGCCGGCGAACAAACGGTTACGCCGGCGGATTGGATCTACGCCGGTTACCGTATGACCGTCATCAGTAACCAGGAGGAAGAACAGGCCAAAGGTCTTCTGGGTGGACAAATGAAGTTCTATCCACAAACAGCCCTGGAGCGCGCTGGCGGGCAATATCAAAGCAACCAGTCGCCGTGGGCGTCCAACGTCGTGATCGATCGCGAATTGATCACCGGGCAGAACCCTGCCTCTGCAGCGGCGGTCGGACAAGCCATCCTGCAACGCCTGAAGGACTGAGCCCAGGAGCGCATTATGTCTGGACGCACTTTCCTGATAACAGGTGCCAGCAAGGGGATCGGTCGGGCTATCGCCGAGCAACTGGCGGCCAACGGACACCGTGTCGTAGGCATCGCTCGACGGGCGGAGGATTGTCGATTCCCCGGCGAATTGATTGCTGCCGACCTGAGCGACACGGATAGCACTCTTCATGCGCTCGAGCGCCTGAATTCCCGTTATGTCTTCGACGGTCTCGTTAACAACGTGGGCGTAGTCAAGCCACAAGGAATCGGAGAGGTCGATTTGGCCAGCTTCGACTACGTCATGAAGGTCAACCTGCATCCGGCGTTGTTGGCGACCCAGGCTCTTCTGCCAGGTATGTCTGCCAGGGGATGGGGCAGAATAGTGAACATTTCGAGTCTGACGGTCCTTGGAATCCGTCACCGCACAGCCTATGCCGCCGCAAAAGCCGCTCTGGTTAGCTTCACGCGAGGTTGGGCACTGGAGCTGGCGCAAAACGGGATTACCGTTAATGCGATAGCACCTGGCCCCATCGAGACAGAGCTGTTCCGAAGCGGGAACCCTGAAGGTAGCTGCGGCGAGGCCGCCTATGTTGCGGCAGTGCCGATGGGACGCCTTGGGCAACCGCATGAGGTTGCTGCCGCAGCGGCCTTCCTGCTTGATGAGCGCAGCTCTTTTATCACCGGGCAGACGCTCTACGTCGATGGCGGTGCATCCATTGGTAGAAGCCTGTTGTAATAAAAACGCTCAAACATTGGCCAATCAGTGATTGGCCTTCGCGCCCCTGTCCAATTACGGCACAAAGTCTCCCTTGAGCAAGGTTTGCTGCTGGCCATTAGTGGCCATCAATGTCATGGGCTTAGCCCCAGTTTCCTGGCTTGTAGATGACTTATACGTGAAGCCTTATCTCAACGATCCTCAATCGCGTACCTTTAACCATCATGGACTAACCTGCACGTTCTCGAACGCTCAAATTGAAGGATTGCCACGCGATTGCAATGATGCAATCTGGCAGTCATTCACTCGTTCCATACGTAACAGATACGTAAAAAATCGGATTAGGTAAGCGACTGATTTATGGAAGATAAACAGCATGTAACAGTTAACAAGGCTCCAGCAAAGATGACTGAACAGATCGAGCCCGGCACACAGACCCACGCCGCCCAGCAGCGCCAGCGCGCCAGTCAGTTGGCCCAAGCGATAAGAACGGAATTGCAAAAAGCCGTGATCGGCCAGAACAGCGTGATCGACGACGTGCTCACTGCCCTGATCGCTGGCGGCCATGTGCTGCTCGAAGGTGTGCCGGGGTTGGGCAAGACGTTGTTGGTACGCGCTCTCGCCCGCTGCTTCGGTGGTGAGTTCGCGCGCATCCAGTTCACCCCGGACCTGATGCCCAGCGATGTCACCGGGCACGCGGTGTACGACTTGCAAACAGAGCAATTCAAACTGCGCAAAGGCCCGCTGTTCACCAACCTGCTGCTGGCCGACGAGATCAACCGCGCCCCGGCGAAAACCCAGGCGGCGCTGCTCGAAGCCATGCAGGAACGCCAGGTCACCCTCGAAGGCCGCGCCCTGCCGATCGCGCAACCGTTCATGGTGCTGGCCACGCAAAACCCCATCGAACAGGAAGGCACTTATCCGTTGCCGGAAGCCGAGCTCGACCGCTTCATGCTCAAGGTGCGCATGGACTACCCCGATGCCGAGCAGGAGTTGAACATGGTGCGCCAGGTAAGCCGCTCGACCCGGGCCGACATGCTCGACGTGCAACCGCTGCGCACCGTGTTGCAAGCCAAGGACGTGCTGGCCTTGCAACGCATTGCCAGTGATCTGCCCATGGACGATCAGGTACTCGATTACGCCGTGCGCCTGGCCCGCACCACCCGAACCTGGCCGGGGTTGACTCTCGGCGCCGGGCCACGCGCTTCAATCGCGCTGGTACGTTGCGCCCGCGCTCGGGCCTTGTTGCGCGGTGGCGAGTTTGTGATTCCGGATGACATCAAGGGCTGCGCGCTGTCGGTGTTGCGCCACCGGGTGCGGATTGCCCCGGAGCTGGACATCGAAGGGCTGGAAGTCGATCAGGTGCTCCGGCAGTTGCTCGACCAAGTGCCGGCACCGCGGCTGTGACCACAGTCATGCGACGCCCCCTTGTGGCGAGGGAGCTTGCTCCCGCTGGGTTGCGAAGCAGCCCCAAAACCAGTCGACGCGCAATGTCAGGTAAAACGCGTCTACCTGTTCTACGACTGCTTCGCAGTCGAGCGGGAGCAAGCTCCCTCGCCACAAAAGGTGTGCCCTGATGAAACCGTCCCGGCTTCTACTAATCTGGCTCGCGCTACTGCTGGCCATCGGCATCGTGCTGGGTACGTTGCGAGCCTTGGACATCGCCGTTCCATCCAGCCTGTTATCGATCAACTGGGGATTGCTCCTGGCGCTGCTGGCCCTGGGAATACTCGACGCCATTCGCCTCAAACGCCTGCCCTCGCCCCGCGTACAACGGCATATGCCCGGCAGCCTGGCGCTCGGTCGATGGGGCGAAGTGCGGCTGGAGGTCGGGCATGATTTCGCTCAACCGCTGAACGTACAAATCTTCGACCACGTCCCGGATGGTTTGAGTTTCGAAAACCTGCCACTGTCGGTCGAACTGCAAGCCGGCCAGCACAACCAGATCGGCTATCGCCTGCGCCCACTCAAGCGCGGCCACTTCACCTTCGACCGCTGCGAAATCAGCCTGCCGAGCCCTATGGGCCTGTGGTCAGGCAAACGTCTACTGAACCTAATCGACAATACCCGCGTCTACCCCGACTTCGCCCGCCTCTATGGCGGTCAATTGCTGGCGGTGGACAACTGGCTCAACCAACTCGGCGTGCGCCAACGCCCGCGTCGTGGGCTGGGCCTGGAATTCCATCAACTGCGCGAATTCAGAGAAGGCGACAGCCTGCGCCAGATCGACTGGAAAGCCACCGCCCGCCAGCGCACACCGATTGCCCGCGAGTATGAGGACGAGCGTGATCAGCAGATCATTTTCATGCTCGATTGTGGGCGACGCATGCGCAGCCAGGACGATGAACTGTCGCACTTCGATCATGCGCTCAACGCCTGCCTGTTACTCAGCTACGTGGCCTTGCGCCAGGGTGATGCGGTGGGCTTGTGTACCTTCGCTGGTGATCAAGCGCGCTACCTCGCACCGATCAAGGGCGCTAGCCAACTCAATGTGTTGCTCAATTGCGTCTACGATCTCGCCAGCAGCAAACGCCCCGCCGACTATCAGGCAGCGGCGAATCAATTGCTGGCAAGACAGAAACGCCGGGCGCTGGTGGTACTGGTGACCAACCTGCGTGATGAAGATGATGAGGCCGTACTCGGTGCAGTCAAACACCTGCGCCAGCAACATCAGGTGCTGGTGGTCAGCTTGCGCGAAGAAGCCCTCGACTGCGTACGCCATGCGCCGGTGCAGACCTTGCCGGAAGCGCTGGCCTATTGCGGCACGGTGGATTACCTGAATGCACGGGCCGAACTCCATGAGCGGTTGAATGCTCATGGAGTGGCGGTGCTGGATGCAAGGCCTGGAGAGTTAGGTGCGGCGTTGGTTACTCGTTACCTGGGATGGAAGCGAGTGGGCGCACTCTGACGCCTCCTCCCTACCCATTAAACTCATCAATGGCAGGCGACTCAGGCAACGGAACACTGCCCAACGACATCGCATTACCCGGGGACAGCTTGGCCAGACGGGATGCGGAGGCAAACACGTTAAAGCTTGCGTCCTGGATATTTCCTCCCACAGGGATTTTCGGTGAACACACAACAGGTGAACAACGCCGAAACTGTGGGAGCGGGCTTGCCCGCGATGGCAATAGTGAAGGCGCCGCAGAGTTCAGGCCGAGGCAGGCAACGGCTGAAAACTGAAGTACTGCTTCAGTGCCCCCAACAATTGCCCATATTCCGGCGGTGCCCGTTGCAGGCTGAAGCCGGCGTCATAGTGATGGGGGGTGGCGTCCTCGTGGCACCACAGGCAGCAGGCATCGAGGTCGATCACCTGTTGGCAATGGCCATCCATGGGGATTTTCAGGCGCAGATTAAAATCGGCGCCCACCATCAGCGGCAACTGGCTGATCAACATCAGCCCGTCCTCGGACAGATTGCCCAGAAAGCCGATCGGCTTGTCGGTGACGCTGTTGAACACTTTGAGAAAATACGGCAGTTGATGCCGCTCGATCCGGCGGTCAGTGAACATGCTGATTTCGCTACGCAAGGCCCTTAAGCAGGGCCGCATCAATACTTCGGAACGGGCCTGCTCTATTGTTTTATAGGCATGTGCCGCGCTCTCCCCGATCCTGGTGCGACAGTCCTTCCAACCGCTGTCGCTTACTGCTGCCGATCACAGGTGTTTACCTCGATCAGAGGCAAGGCTCTAAACCGATCCATTGGACTATAGCTCACCGCTGTCGCCTGACAATCAGAACCGGGTTGGACGCACCGCCGCCGCACTGCGGGTCGGGTAATGGCCCAGGCTCTGCAGGGTTTCCAGACGGGCACGGGCGCGGTAGGCGTACTCGCTTTGCGGGTAAGAGGCCATGATGAACTGGTAAGTCTGAGCCGCATCGATAAACAGCTTCTGCCGTTCCAGGCACAGGCCCCGCATCATCGACACTTCCGGCCACACATAAGGCCGTGCATGGCTGGCACGCTCGACCTTGGACAGTTCGAGCATGACTTGCTCGCAATTGCCGCGCTCATAGGCGCTGTAGGCATTATTCAAATGATGGTTCATCGACCAACGGGTGCAGCCCGTGACACTGAGGGCACTAATGGCAAGGGCGGCAATGAGCACGAATCGCATGGGGGATCTCCTGTCTTGAGCTCTGTATCGACCCTTGGGCGGAAATCTTCAGGACGGTTTGCGCCGATTGTCGCGTTCAATAAAGAAACTAATAACCAAGTTCTTCAAAAAAAGTAGTGCAAACGAACAATGACTACACCTACGGACCATAGTAGCCTCTGCTAGCGCTTGAACTCAGGAGTCTATGCATGTCCGTCCGTCGCACCAAAATCGTCGCTACCCTTGGCCCGGCCAGTAACTCGCCGGAAGTTCTCGAACAGTTGATTCTGGCTGGCCTGGACGTTGCCCGTCTGAACTTCTCCCACGGCACCCCCGACGAGCACAAGGCTCGCGCGAAGCTGGTACGTGACCTCGCTGCCAAGCACGGCCGCTTCGTCGCCCTGCTGGGTGACCTGCAAGGCCCGAAAATTCGTATCGCCAAATTCGCCAACAAGAAGATCGAGCTGAAGATCGGTGATCAATTCACCTTCTCTACCAGCCATCCGTTGACCGAAGGCAACCAGGAAATAGTCGGCATCGACTACCCGGACCTGGTAAAAGACTGTGGCGTGGGCGACGAGCTGCTGCTCGACGACGGCCGCGTGGTGATGCGCGTCGACACCGCTACTGCCACCGAGCTGCATTGCACCGTGACCATCGGCGGACCGCTGTCGGACCACAAAGGCATCAACCGTCGTGGTGGCGGCCTGACCGCACCGGCCCTGACCGAAAAAGACAAGGCCGACATCAAGCTCGCAGCCGAAATGGAAGTCGACTACCTCGCGGTATCCTTCCCGCGCGACGCTGCCGACATGGAATACGCCCGTCAATTGCGCGACGAAGCCGGCGGTACTGCCTGGCTGGTGGCGAAGATTGAACGCGCCGAAGCCGTGGCCGACGACGAAACCCTCGACGGCCTGATCAAAGCCTCCGACGCGGTGATGGTTGCCCGTGGCGACCTGGGTGTGGAAATCGGCGACGCCGAACTGGTGGGTATCCAGAAGAAAATCATTCTGCATGCACGCCGCCACAACAAAGCGGTGATCGTTGCGACCCAGATGATGGAGTCGATGATCCAGAACCCGATGCCGACCCGCGCCGAAGTCTCCGACGTAGCCAACGCCGTGCTCGACTACACCGACGCCGTGATGCTCTCGGCCGAAAGTGCTGCCGGTTTGTACCCGCTGGAAGCCGTGCAAGCCATGGCGCGCATCTGCATCGGCGCTGAAAAGCACCCGACCAGCAAGACCTCCAGCCACCGCATCGGCAAGGTCTTCGAAAGCTGCGACCAGAGCATCGCGCTGGCGGCCATGTACACCGCCAACCACTTCCCGGGCGTGAAGGCGATTATTGCGCTGACTGAAAGTGGCTACACGCCGTTGATCATGTCGCGCATCCGCTCCTCGGTGCCGATCTACGCGTTCTCCCCACACCGCGAAACCCAGGCCCGCGCGGCCATGTTCCGTGGCGTCTACACCGTACCTTTCGACCCGGCGTCCTTGCCACCTGAGCAAGTCAGCCAGGCTGCGATCGACGAGTTGCTCAAGTTGGGTGTGGTCGAGAAAGGCGACTGGGTCATCCTGACCAAGGGCGACAGCTACCACACTACCGGCGGCACCAACGGGATGAAAATCCTGCACGTTGGCGACCCGATGGTCTGAGTGATCGAGCGCTGAAAAACAAAAGCCCCGCCATGTGAATGGCGGGGCTTTTTGCATTCTGATCCAACAGGTGTTTTGTCTGGTCTGGCCTCTTCGCGAGCAAGCCCGCTCCCACAGGGGATTTGTGGATGACACAAAACCTGTGGACACTGCAGATCCAATGTGGGAGCGGGCTTGCTCGCGAAGAGGCCCGCCCTGTCACCGCAAATTCAATGCCTGTTGAGAAACCCCGACAACGCCATCATCGCTTCCGGCGAACGCAGCCGCTGGGTGAACAACGCGCCCTCTTCTTCTATCACCTTGCGTATCTGTTCCCGATCCGGCGCTCTCATCAGTTGCTTGCTGATACGCACCGCCTCCGGCGGCAACGATTCAAACCGCAACGCCATCTCCCGTGCCTTGGCTAACACCGCTTCGCCACTGCCTAAAGCTTCAGTCGCGATCCCCCACGCGGCTGCCTGTTCACCACTGAAACCCTCGCCCAGCAACAACAGCTCCGCCGCTTTGGCATGCCCGAGCATTCGCGGCAGGATCAGGCTGGAGCCGAACTCAGGGCATAACCCGAGGTTGACGAACGGCATGCGCAAGCGGGCGTCGGCGCTGACGTAAACCAGATCGCAATGCAGCAGCATCGTTGTGCCGATCCCCACCGCCGCGCCAGCCACGGCGGCGATGACCGGTTTGCGGCACTCGAGCAAGTTGAGCATGAAGTGAAACACCGGGCTGTCGAGGTTGCCCGGGGGTTGCTGGAGGAAATCAAAGATGTCGTTGCCGGCGGTGAAGCACTCAACGCCACCGGTGATCAGTACCGCATTGATTTCCGGGTCGCTGTCGGCAAGCCGCAAACCCTCCGCCAGTTGGCTGTACATGGCGCGAGTCAGGGCGTTTTTCTTTTCGGGGCGATTGAGGCGCAGGGTCAGCAGGCCGCGCTCGCGTTCAAACTGGAGGGTATCGGGCATGATGAATCCTGATCTGAGAGGATCAACTGTGGCGAGCGAGCTCGCCACAGAGAAATCAGCGCTCAACCACGGGGTAGAAAGACATCCGCCAGCAGTTGATTGCGCGGCAAACCCGCCAGGTACAGGCGCCGGGCAAAGGCGTCGACGCTGTCGGGAGCCCCGCAGACTAAGGCCAGGGTTTGCCGCGAAACAAGGCGCAGTTGTGCCAAAGCCGCAGGCAACTCGGCCGCGGTCCACAGCTCGACATCAAGGTTTTCACGGCCGTCGGCCATGGCTTGCAGGGGTTTGGCCAGATAATGCTCACCCGCATCATGGGCCAGGTGAATGACACGGATGGCGCCCTGATGATCCTGACGCAAGGCTTCGCGCAAAATACCGAACAACGGCCCCAGACCGGTGCCGGCCGCCAATAGCCACAGAGGTCGGGTGTGCCAGTCCGGGTCGTAATGCAACGCTCCGCCGCGCAACTCGCCGAGGCGGATCGGATCGCCGATTTTCAACTGGCGTGCCAAATCGCTGAACCCCCCCGGCTGACGGCAATCGAGGTGGAACTCCAGAAAGCGATCCTCTTCCGGCAGGCTGGCCAGGGAATACGGCCGCGCCACCTGACCCGCCCACAACACCAGATGCTGCCCCGCCTGATAGCGCAACGGTCGCTCACTCGTCAGGCGTAAACGCAAAACGCTGGGGCTCAGCCAATCGCTGGCGGCCACCTGAGCGGCAAGCCCGTCACGCAGCGGGTCAAAGGTTTCGACTTGCAGATCATCGACCACCTGGCACTGACAGGCCAACCGCCAACCCCGCTGACGCTGCTCATGGCTCAAGGCATCGGGACGGCTGTCGCTGGGCAAGCCTTCGACACATTTAACCAGGCACGCATGACAGCTGCCGGCGCGGCAGCTATAGGGCACCGACACACCGTTCTGATTCAAGGCATCAAGAAGGTTGCTCCCCGCCGCCACCGTCCATTGGCGTTCGCCGACCCGTAACTCAGGCATCGACATTCTCCCAGGCCGCCGCGCAACGGTTACGGCCATCACGCTTGGCACGATACAGCGCCTGATCGGCGCGCTGCAACGCGTCATCCAGATCGTCGCCGAGCGCCAACAACGTCATGCCTGCCGACAGGCTGAGGTTGCGCACGTCCAGGCCGATCAATTCGGCATCCATGAACGCAATGCGCAACCGCTCGCAACACGCCGTCAGGCGCTCGGCATCACAATCGGGCAACAGCACCACGAACTCTTCACCGCCGTAGCGGGCCAGAACATCGCCATCGCGCAGGCAGGCGGTGGCCACTCCGGCAAACGCTTGCAATACCTGGTCGCCGGCGGCATGGCCATGAACATCGTTGATGCGCTTGAAGTGATCGAGGTCGATCAACGCCAGGCCGTGCACCACATCGGCTTCCATGGCGTTCAACTCGCGGGAGGCCAGGCGCAGGAAATGCCGGCGGTTGAACAGCCCGGTGAGTTCATCGGTCGCCACCAGCCCTTCGAGCTGGCGCATCATTCCACGCAGGGTGTCCTGATGCGCTTGCAAGGCGAACCGCCGCTGACGCATACGCTGGCGCGACATTTGGACGTAACGGGCATACAGCACCAGCCACGCGAGCACCACCAACAGCACGCACACCTGCAACAGGGCCAGCGTCGGGTCGGGCTGCTGAAAGTGGTAGCCCTCCCACAAAATGATGGCGCTGAAACTGAAAAACACCAGCGACGCACACCGCACGAATGCTCTGTGCGAAAGATGAAATAACCCGAACAACAGAATCAGCAGGTAAAACACCAGAAACACGCCGCGCGCTTCGTCCAGATGGGCAATCAGCCAGGTTTGCCAACCCAGCCCCAGCAGTATTTGCACTTCGGTCAGGCTGGGATCGGAAAAACGCAAGTTGCAGCCGCTGGAGAACACCGCGAACAACACTGCCTGGCTGAGCACCACCAAGGCACTGCCGATCGCCATGCCGGTGACGGAGTCTTGGTAATGACCGGTGAAAAACGCCAGCCACAGCAGCAGCAAAGCCAAGGCGTAAGTGCCGGCTGCGAGGGCAAAGCGTTTAAGCAAAAGCCGCTGGATGGCGTTATGGGTCAATCGTTGATTCACCGTGGGAAAGGAGGCTGATCGAGTGTCCTACTCTACAGGCCGGATGCCACTTTAGTGGCGAGTCTGATAAATGACCATTCAATTTTCGGGGCAGAAAACTGGCGTCAAAGCCATGACCCACTTCCCCTGTAGGAGCTGCCGAAGGCTGCGATCTTTTGATCGTGATCTTTTTCAGGACCGTGAAAAGAAATCAAAAGATCGCAGGCTTCGCCAGCTCCTACAGGGATTGAGGTACACCCATTACCTCGAGGTTGCACGCTATCAATGTAGGAGCTGCCGAAGGCTGCGATCTTTTGATCGTGATCTTTTTCAGGACCGTGAAAAGAAAAATCAAAAGATCGCAGGCTTCGCCAGCTCCTACAGGGATTGAGGTACACCCATTACCTCGAGGTTGCACGCTATCAATGTAGGGGGCACGACAGTCAACGCCGACCTATGCGACCAACGTTTGACTGTCAACGGATGTGCCCGCCATCGAGGCGCGGTATACTGCCGCGCCTTTTTAGCGTCGCGCCAGCATGCCCGGCGTGCCTTGTGACCTTGAGGATCAGCTTCAAGCCTTAAGCTTCAAGCGCCAGGTTCAGAGCAGTTCGCGTACTGCTTCAGCTTGCCGCTTGAAGCTTAAGGCTTGAAGCTGCCCTTATTCTTTTAGAGGAGCGCGACTCATGACCGTGATCAAGCAAGACGACCTGATTCAGAGCGTTGCCGACGCCCTGCAATTCATTTCCTACTACCACCCCGTGGATTTCATCCAGGCGATGCACGAGGCCTACCTGCGTGAAGAATCGCCGGCCGCTCGCGATTCCATGGCGCAGATCCTGATCAACTCGCGCATGTGCGCCACCGGCCACCGCCCTATTTGCCAGGACACCGGCATCGTGACCGTGTTCGTGCGGGTGGGCATGGATGTTCGTTGGGATGGCGCCACCATGGGCCTGGACGACATGATCAACGAAGGCGTGCGACGGGCTTACAACCTGCCGGAAAACGTCTTGCGTGCCTCGATCCTCGCCGATCCGGCGGGTGCTCGCAAAAACACCAAGGACAACACCCCGGCCGTTATCCACTACTCCATCGTACCGGGTAACACCGTGGAAGTGGACGTGGCAGCCAAGGGCGGCGGTTCCGAGAACAAGTCGAAAATGGCCATGCTCAACCCGTCCGACTCGATCGTTGACTGGGTGCTGAAAACCGTTCCGGAAATGGGCGCCGGCTGGTGCCCACCGGGCATGCTCGGCATCGGCATCGGCGGCACCGCCGAGAAAGCCGCCGTCATGGCCAAGGAAGTGTTGATGGAATCCATCGACATTCACGAGCTGAAAAAGCGCGGGCCATCCAACCGTATCGAAGAGATGCGTCTGGAGCTGTTCGAGAAGGTCAACCAACTGGGCATCGGCGCCCAGGGTCTGGGTGGCCTGACCACCGTGCTCGACGTGAAGATCATGGATTACCCGACCCACGCTGCTTCGTTGCCGGTGTGCATGATCCCCAACTGCGCCGCCACCCGTCACGCGCACTTCGTGCTCGACGGTTCCGGCCCGGCCTCGCTGGAAGCGCCACCGCTGGACGCCTACCCGGAAATCGTCTGGGAAGCCGGCCCATCGGCCCGTCGCGTCAACCTCGATACCCTGACGCCGGAAGAAGTGCAGAGCTGGAAGCCGGGCGAAACTGTCCTGCTCAACGGCAAAATGCTCACTGGTCGCGACGCAGCGCACAAGCGCATGGTCGAGATGTTGAACAAGGGTGAAACCCTGCCGGTAGACCTCAAAGGTCGCTTCATTTACTACGTCGGTCCGGTCGATCCGGTGCGCGAAGAAGTGGTTGGCCCGGCCGGCCCGACCACCGCGACGCGGATGGACAAGTTCACCCGTCAGATCCTCGAGCAAACCGGCCTGTTGGGCATGATCGGCAAATCCGAGCGCGGCCCGACCGCAATCGAAGCGATCAAGGACCACCAAGCCGTTTACCTGATGGCTGTCGGCGGCGCGGCTTACCTGGTGGCCCAAGCCATCAAGAAATCCCGCGTGGTAGCGTTCGCCGAACTGGGCATGGAAGCGATCTACGAGTTCGACGTCAAAGACATGCCTGTGACCGTTGCGGTCGACAGCAAAGGCGAGTCAGTACATATCACCGGTCCTGCCATCTGGCAGAAAAAGATCGGTGAAAGCCTGGCGGTGGAAGTGCAGTAAGCGCTTCCCTCACTGCTGAAAAGGCCGGGCCGTCTCCCCAGACGACCCGGCTTTTTTTTGGATATCGATTTAGCCCTTTGATCTAAGCAGAGGTGACTAACGAATTGGCGTATACCCAGACCAAGTTGCGCTCTCGATCGAGTAAATTTATTACCGTCTGAACACGTCATGCCGGGACGAAGGATGCGCGGCCTCATGGTATGGTGCCAGCCCATCCTTCAACCTGTTTCCTACAGCATGCTGCCGACTTCCCGTACCTTGCGCCTGTCGTTGTACACCCTGCTGATCGTCGCCGGTGCAGCGCTCGCCGCGACCCTGGCCATCCGCCACGCCGAGCGTCAGGCGCTGGAAGAAGACGCCGCCCGTGCCAGTCAGCAATTGGCGTTGTACGCCAACTCCTTGCACACGCTGATTGAACGCTATCGCGCCCTGCCCGCCGTGCTGGCGCTGGACCCGCAATTGCGCGACGCGCTAAACGGTGAAGTGAGCCCCGAAGAGCAGCTTGCATTGAATCGCAAACTGGAAAAAATCAACGGCGCCGCGCAGTCCTCGACCCTGGAACTGCTCGACCGTACCGGCCTCGCCGTGGCCGCCAGCAATTGGCGCCTGCCCAGCAGTTACGTCGGCCACAACTATGGTTTTCGCCCCTACTTCAGCCAGACCCGCACTCAGGGCACTGGGCGTTTTTACGCAGTGGGCGTGACCAGCGGCATTCCCGGCTACTTCCTGTCCAGCGCGGTGACCAGCGACAGTGGCGAGTTCCTCGGCGCCATGGTGGTCAAACTCGAATTCCCGGAACTGGAACGCGAATGGCGTCAGGGCAGCGACACGTTGCTGGTCAGCGATGCCCGCGGGATCATCTTCATCGCCAACCAGCCGGGCTGGCGCTATCGCTTGCTGCGGCCGCTGAGCGCCAGCGATCACACTGAGCTCAAGACCACCCGTCAATACGACAAGCAACCGCTGACCTCGCTTGACTATCAATCGGTGCGGCGCTTCGACGACAACAGTGATTTGACCCGGGTCAATGGCCCCGAGGGGACAGCGGATTACCTCTGGGAATCCCTGCCGCTGGCCGCCGAAGGCTGGACGCTGCACTTGCTGCGCCGCCCGCAGGTAGCTTTCGAAGACCTGCGCAACGCCGGGCTCGCGGCCGCCGGGGTGTGGCTGGCCGTAGTGTTTCTGTTGCTGTTCCTCAATCAGCGTTGGCGGCTGGCGAAATTGCGCCAGCGCAGCCGCGAAGAACTCGAACGACTGGTGGAAGAACGCACCCGGGATTTGCGCACCGCCCAGGACGGTTTGGTGCAATCGGCCAAACTCGCGGCGCTGGGGCAAATGTCCGCGGCGCTGGCCCATGAAATCAACCAGCCACTGACCGCCCAGCGCATGCAACTGGCGACCTTGCGCCTGCTGCTCGATCACGGCCGTGTCGAGGACGCTTACAAGGCACTGAAACCGGTGGACGAGATGCTCACCCGCATGGCCGCACTCACCGGCCACCTGAAAACTTTCGCCCGCAAAAGCCCCAGCGGCTTGCGTGAACGGCTGGACCTGGCGACAGTGGTCGATCAATCCTTGGAATTGCTGGATGCGCGCCTGCGGGATGAAAAGGTCAGCCTGGTGCTGCACCTGACGCGCCCGGCCTGGGTGCGTGGCGATGCGATTCGTCTGGAACAGGTGCTGATCAACTTGCTGCGCAACGCTTTGGATGCGATGCACGACAAAACCTGCAAACGTCTGGAAATCCGTCTTGAAGCCGACGAACAGCTCTGGCGCCTGACCGTCGCCGATAACGGTGGCGGCATTGCCGAAGAACATCTGGCCCAAGTCTTCGATCCGTTCTTTACCACTAAACCGGTGGGCGATGGCCTGGGTCTGGGACTGGCCGTATCCTTCGCTATCGTCCACGAAGCGGGCGGTCGCTTGAGTGCCGCCAATGGCGAAAACGGCGCGGTATTCACCGTGACGCTGCCTATTGATCTGGAGGTCCCTGCCTGATGCTCAATTCGGTGATGGTGGTCGATGACGAAAGCAGCATCCGCAGCGCTGTCGAACAGTGGCTGAGCCTGTCGGGGTTCGAGGTGCAGCTGTTCAGTCGCGCTGACGAATGCCTGGCGCAACTGCCCAGGCATTTCCCCGGGGTGATTCTCAGCGATGTGCGCATGCCCGGCATGACAGGTCTGGAGCTGCTGGCTGAAGTCCGGCGCCGCGATGCCGATTTGCCGGTGATCCTGCTGACCGGTCACGGCGATGTGCCGATGGCGGTCGAAGCGATGCGCGATGGTGCCTACGATTTCCTTGAAAAACCCTTCAGCCCGGAAGCTTTGATGAGCAGCCTGCGCCGGGCGCTGGACAAGCGTCGACTGGTGCTGGAAAACCGCGCGCTGCATGAGCAGGCGGATAATCGTGCCAAGCTGGATGCCACGCTGTTGGGGGTGTCCCGTGGTTTGCAGACCCTGCGCCGCCAAGTGCTGGATTTGGCGATGCTGCCGGTCAATGTACTGATCCGTGGCGAAACCGGCAGCGGCAAGGAACTGGTTGCCCGTTGCCTGCACGACTTCGGTCCGCGCGCCGACAAAGCCTTCGTGGCGCTCAACTGCGCAGCGATTCCCGAGCAGTTGTTCGAGGCCGAACTGTTCGGCCATGAAAGCGGCGCATTCACCGGTGCCCAGGGCAAACGCATCGGCAAGCTCGAATACGCTGACGGCGGCACGCTGTTTCTCGATGAAATCGAAAGCATGCCCCTGGCCCAGCAGGTGAAATTATTGCGGGTGTTGCAGGAGCAGAAGCTTGAGCGCCTGGGTTCCAACCAGAGCATCCACGTGGACTTGCGGATCATCGCCGCGACCAAACCCGACTTGCTCGATGAAGCTCGGGCCGGACGTTTTCGCGAAGATTTGGCCTATCGATTGAACGTCGCCGAGTTGCGTCTGCCGCCATTGCGCGATCGGCGTGAGGACATTCCACTGTTGTTCGAGTTCTTCGCGCGAAGTGCCGCCGAACGTTTGGGGCGCACCTTTGCGCCCTTGAGCGGGCCGCAACTGAGCCATCTGCTGAGTCACGACTGGCCAGGCAATGTGCGCGAACTGGCGAACGTCGCCGAGCGACAAGTGCTGGGCCTCGGCGAACCGGAACCGGTGGGGATCGACCCCGGCCAGTCATTGGCGGCGCAGCAGGAAGCCTTCGAAGCGCATTGCCTGCGCGCGGCACTGACCCGGCACAAGGGTGATGTGAAAGCGGTGCTTGAAGAGCTTCAACTGCCGCGCCGCACGTTCAATGAAAAAATGCAGCGCCATGGCCTGACCCGCGAGATGTTTTTTCAGGACAGCTGAACTTTGCAGTGCCTGAACTGGCCCCTTCGCGAGCAAGCCCGCTCCCACATTGGATCTATGGCGAACACAAAATTCGCCTACACCACAAATCAACTGTGGGAGCGGGCTTGCTCGCGAAGAGGCCCTAAGCCCGAATAAGCGGATTTCCGCTCGCACCCGTTCCTGAATAAGCGGATTTCCGCTCAATAAAACCCGCTACCCCCTCTAAACCGGCCCTCCTCTGCTTGGCACAGCTCCTGCTATAGCTCCAGCAGGCTGCGTTTTAACGCGCTCCACAAAAACAATTAAACGAAGGATCCTTCAATGGATAACTCCAACGCCCTGCCCCTTGGGTCGGCTGCCGCGCCGGCTAAAGAAAGAACCACCGCCAGCCGGATCAAATCGATCTTCAGCGGTTCTGTCGGCAACATGGTCGAGTGGTACGACTGGTACGTCTACGCCGCCTTCTCCCTGTACTTCGCCAAAGCCTTCTTCCCCAAAGGCGACACCACCGCACAACTGCTCAACACCGCCGCGATCTTCGCCGTGGGCTTCCTGATGCGCCCGATCGGTGGCTGGTTGATGGGGCTCTACGCCGACAAGGCCGGTCGTAAACGCGCATTGATGGCCTCGGTGTACCTGATGTGCTTCGGCTCGCTGCTGATCGCCCTGAGCCCGGGGTATGAAACCATTGGCATCGGTGCGCCGATCCTGCTGGTGTTCGCCCGCCTGCTGCAAGGTTTGTCGGTGGGTGGTGAGTACGGCACCTCGGCCACTTACCTCAGCGAGATGGCGACCAAGGAACGTCGCGGCTTCTACTCCAGCTTCCAGTACGTGACGCTGATTTCCGGCCAGCTCATCGCCCTGGGTGTGCTGATCGTGCTGCAAAATGTTCTGACCACCGAAGAGCTGTACGCCTGGGGCTGGCGCATTCCGTTCGCCATCGGTGCGCTGTGTGCCGTGGTGGCGCTCTATCTGCGTCGTGGCATGGAAGAAACCGAGTCGTTTACCAAGAAAGAGAAAGCCAAGGAAAGCGCGATGCGCACCTTGCTGCGCCATCCGAAGGAATTGATGACCGTGGTCGGCCTGACCATGGGCGGCACGCTGGCGTTCTACACCTACACCACGTACATGCAGAAATACCTGGTGAACACTGTCGGCATGAGCATTTCCGACTCCACCACGATTTCCGCGGCCACGCTGTTCCTGTTCATGTGCCTGCAACCGATCATCGGTGGGCTGTCGGATAAAGTCGGTCGTCGGCCGATCCTGATCGCCTTCGGTATTCTCGGGACGCTGTTCACCGTGCCGATCCTGACCACCTTGCACACTGTCCAGACCTGGTGGGGCGCATTCTTCCTGATCATGGCGGCGCTGATCATCGTCAGCGGCTACACATCGATCAACGCGGTGGTCAAAGCCGAACTGTTCCCCACCGAGATCCGTGCCCTGGGCGTCGGTTTGCCCTACGCACTGACGGTGTCGATCTTCGGCGGTACCGCTGAATACATCGCGCTGTGGTTCAAGAGCATCGGCATGGAAACCGGTTACTACTGGTATGTCACGGCGTGCATCGCGGTGTCGTTGCTGGTGTACATCACCATGAAAGACACCCGCAAACATTCGCGTATCGAGACGGACTGACCGTTACATCGAGGTCGGCTGTACCGGCCTCTTCGCGGGCAAGCCCGCTCCCACATTCGACCGCATTTTCTTCGGAAAGAACTCGGTCAACCTGTGGGAGCGGGCTTGCTCGCGAAGGCGGTTTAACATTCAACAAGGTGCTGACTGATACACCGCTTTCGCGAGCAAGCCCGCTCCCACATTAGATCTCATCGCTGGAAATAACCCGCTCGTCCTTGCACTATGATCGATTCCGAATCAACGCCTCAGGAACCCGTTCATGCCCGACGACATCCATTTCTACGAACCCGCCAACGGCCACGGCCTGCCGCATGATCCGTTCAACGCCATCGTCGGCCCGCGCCCTATCGGCTGGATTTCTTCCCAGGACGCCAACGGCTGCTTGAACCTGGCGCCTTACAGCTTTTTCAATGCCTTCAACTACATTCCGCCGATCATTGGGTTTTCCAGCGTCGGGCGCAAAGACAGTTTGAACAACATCGAGCAGACCGGCGAATTCGCCTGGAACCTGGCGACCCGCCCGTTGGCCGAGCAGATGAACCAGAGCTGCGCCATGGTCGGGCCGCAGGTCGATGAATTCGAACTGTCCGGGCTGACCACCGTGGCGTCGAAAATCATTCAGGTACCACGGGTCGCCGAAAGCCCGGTGTCCTTCGAGTGCAAGGTTACGCAGATTATTCAGTTGCAGCGCGCCAACAAGGAAGTGGTGCCGAGCTGGCTGATTCTCGGCGAAGTGGTCGCCGTGCACATCGCCAAATGGCTGTTGAAGGATGGGGTGTACGACACCGCCGCGGCAGAACCGATTCTGCGCGGCGGCGGGCCGGCGGATTACTTTCAGCTGGGGCCAGAGGCATTGTTCAAAATGTTCCGCCCCGGGGCAGTCAAGTGATTACCAGAGCAAGTCGGCGTCTTCTTTAACGTCTTTGAGGCGGGTCAGCTCTTTGGCCGCGGCCTCGTCGGCTTCATGAGCGGTCTTGAAAATCCGGTCTTCCAGCACTTTGTGAAAAGTCGGGGCACCGGAACCGCCGAGGGCTTTGACGGCAATCGCGGCGTGGTAACCGCCCTCGCCCGGTACTACTGCTGAAACGGCTTCGAAGTGTTCAAAGGCTTTGCGTGCCATGTCGCGGATCCTGGCTTATGGAGAATTGCGCCATTAAACCCTCAACCGACGAGTTTGTGTACCGCTGCCTGGGACTGGCCAAGGGCCTGGGCCGCCGAGACATCCTTGAAGGTATGAAAATCCAGGCTATTGACCACCAACTCCTGCACCAGCTCGGCAAAAATCTGCATCGCCGGGCTGCCGAAGTAAGCGGTCATGGCCTGTTGGTTGGCCCAGAAACCGGACACCAGCCACAGCTCGGGATCGCATTGCGAGTGCTGCAGGGCAAAGCTCAGACAACCCGGCGCGTTGCGCGATGGCTCGATCAGGGCGCTCAGGCGCGCACCAAGTTCTGCCGAACGCCCGGCGCGGGCGCGAATGAAGACCATATGACTGACGGGGATTTGCGTAGACATGTTCAACCCTCCCAGGTCATCCAGTGGCAGCCGGGGACGGGCTGCGACAGGATCCAAGATTAGGCGGCGTGTCGCAGCTGTCGTTAGTCGATTCCTGCCGACACATTGCACAATCCTGCGAGACTTGGCTCAACACCTGTAACAACCTGTAAAACCCGTCACACCACTGTCACACGAGCTTTGTGTAGGAGCTGCCGAAGGCTGCGATCTTTTGACTTCTGTTTTTAAGGTTTAGAGATCGCAGCCTTCGGCAGCTCCTACAGGGGGAGGTTTGCGTCAGCCGTTGCCCATCTGCGTCACGTCATGACGGGGCGATACATAAGCCCCGTGCAGAATCAGGCAAGCTTTTGGCAGGATGTGTCTACCGCTGTCACTTGCACAAATTTAAGCTCAGCCCATTACCAACGCATCACGAGGATGCCCAGCATGTCGTCGCTCGATCACTTTCAAGCCCCGCTGGATGCCGACATGGAAAAACAGCGTGCGGAACTGGCCGCCCTCATCCGCCGCAACACGATGGAGGATGGCACGTATGCCACCGCCGTCGGTTCACTGTTCATGTCGCGCCACAGTCAAAACCATGAATTTGCCCCGGTGCTGGCGCAACCGGCCCTGTGCATCATGGCCCAGGGGCGCAAGGAAGTGCGGCTGGCGGATGAATACTTCAATTACGACCCGCTGAATTACCTGGTGGTGTCGGTCTCGATGCCTTTGAGCGGGCGAGTGGTGAATGTCTCACCCGAAGAACCGATCCTCGCGGTGCGGCTGGACATCGACCCGGCAGAAATCAGCGCGCTGATTGCCGATGCCGGCCCCATCGGGGTTCCCACACGGCCCACCGGTCGCGGCCTGTATGTCGAGCAAATCGACACGGCAATGCTCGATGCCGTGCTGCGTCTGGCACGTTTGCTGGACACACCCAAAGACATCGCCATGCTGGCGCCGCTGATTCGTCGGGAGATTCTGTATCGGCTGTTGCGCAGCCAGCAGGGGCATCGGCTGTATGAGATTGCCATTGCCAACAGCCAGAGTCATCGCATCAGCCAGGCGATCAAATGGCTCAACGGCAATTATGAGCAACCGCTGCGCATCGATGATCTGGCGCGGGAAGTGAACCTGAGCGTATCGACGTTGCATCACCGGTTCAAGGCAATGACGGCGATGAGTCCGCTGCAATATCAGAAGCAGTTGCGCCTGCAAGAGGCGCGGCGGTTAATGCTGGCCGAAGGGCTGGAAGCTTCGGCGGCGGGTTATCGGGTGGGGTATGAAAGCCCTTCGCAGTTCAGCCGTGAGTACAGCCGATTGTTTGGCGCACCGCCGCTGCGGGATCTGGCGCGGTTGCGGTTGTCGGTTTGATCTGTCTTTTTCGGTGCGGCTGATGGCCCCTTCGCGAGCAAGCCCGCTCCCACATTGGATCTGCGGTGTTCACTTATTTTGTGTCCACCACAAATCCCCTGTGGGAGCGGGCTTGCTCGCGAAGGGGCCGGCAAAGGCGCCCCACCTCTAAAGTCAGGCGCTCAACACGCGGCAAGCCTCAGCCGGCAAGGTCACCGACACCGGATTGCCAATGCTCAACCCGACTCCCTGACACGGCGTGCTCAACGCGGTAAACGACACCCCGGAACACTCGACGGTGGTTTCAATCGTCGCCCCGATATCCCGTACAAACGTCACCTTCCCGAGCAGGCGATTGCCCGCCGTGGCCTGGGGTTGCGACAGTTGCAGATCTTCCGGGCGAATCAGCATTTTCACCTTCTCCCCCACCACAATGCTGCTGCAGATAGGCACTTGCAGCGCATCGCCACCGGGCAAGCTGACCTTGCCGTTGCCCAGCGCCGTGGCCGGAAAAATATTCCCCGAACCAATAAAGTCCGCGACAAATTCATTGGCCGGATGCCGGTAGATTTCAATCGGCGAGCCCACCTGCTGCACGCGATGCTCCCCCAGCACCACCACGATGTCGGCCATGGTCATGGCTTCGCGCTGGTCGTGGGTGACCATGATGGTGGTGATGTTCAAACGTTGTTGCAGCTGACGGATTTCCACCTGCATCGATTCGCGCAGCTTGGCGTCCAGCGCCGACAGCGGTTCGTCGAGCAGGAGGATTTTCGGCCGCGAGGCAATCGCCCGGGCAATCGCCACGCGCTGACGTTGCCCGCCAGAGAGTTTAGCCACCGGGCGATCAATCATCTCCTGCAGCTGAATCAGCTCCAGCAACTCCACCACCCGCGCCTGTTGATCCGCCTTGCTGACCCCGCGCAATTTCAGCGGATAAGCGATGTTCTCCCCCACCGTCATGTGCGGAAACAGCGCCAGCGATTGAAACACCATGCCGAAATTACGCTGATGCGCCGGCGTATGGCCGATGTCTTCGCCGTCCAGACGAATCTCGCCACCGGTCAGGGTTTCCAGCCCGGCGATCATCCGCAGCAAGGTGGTTTTGCCGCAGCCCGAAGGGCCGAGGAAACACACCAGTTTGCCCTCAGGCAAATGCAGGTTCACATCCTTTACCGCGCAGGCCGAGCCGTAATGTTTCTCGACGTTTTCCAGAATCAGACCAGTCATTTGAATCACCTCAAGAATCAGAACGAAACGCCGCCTTCGCCAACCAACTTTTCCAACGCCCAGATGAGCACGAAGTCGATCAGCACGATCAGCACGGCAAACGAGAAAACGGTAGGGTCGAGCGAAGACACGGTGCGGCTGTACATCCAGATCGGCACGGTCATGACGTCGATGGTGTAGAGGAAATAGGTCACGGTGAATTCGTTGAACGAGACGATGAACGCCAGCAGCATGCCCGCCAGAATCCCCGACTTCATCAGCGGCACCACCACATCGACAATCGCTCGAAGCGGTGAAGCGCCGAGCATCTGCGCGGCCTCTTCGACTTCGCTGCCGATGGAGAGCATCGCCGCTGTGCAGTTTTTCACCACGAACGGCAGCGCCAGAATCACATGGGCAATCACCAGCCGCGAGGTGGTGATGTGGAACGGCAGGCTGTCGAACACCAGCAGCAAGGCCAGGCCCAACACCACCATCGGGAACACCAGTGGCAGCGACATCAATTGCAGCGCCACAGCCTTGCCGCGGAACTCGCAACGGGTCAAGGCATAGGCCGCCGGCACCGCGATAATCGTGGCGAAAACCATGGTCAGGCAGGCCACCATCAGGCTGGTGGTCATGGCCTTGCCAAGGCTCAGCACATCGCTGGCGTCCGGCGACACGAAGGTGTTCCAGGCGGCTTCGTACCATTGCAGGCTATAACTGCTGGGCGGGAAATCGAGGTTCGATGCACCGCTGAACGACATGACGATCATGGTCAAAATCGGCAGCACCGCCAGCAGCAAAATGAAGCCTGACAGGATGCCGGCGAACTTGCCGGTATCGCCCGGCAGCAGCGAGTAGCGCTTCTTGATCAGGGTGCTCATTGGGAAGCCTCCAGCATGCGCCGACGACGGCCGGTGATGTATTCGGACAAGGTCATGATCGCCAGGGTGGTGACGATCAGTACCACACCGGCAGCAGACGCGGCGGGCCAGTTCATCAGCGGGGCGATCTGGTCATGCACCATCACCGCCAGCATCGGCACGCGTCGACCACCAAGCAGCAGCGGCACCACGAAGCTGCTGGCGTTGTAGGCGAACACCAGCGTCGCGCCGGTGATGATCCCCGGCAAACTCATCGGCAACACCACCTGGCGAAACACCTGCAAACGACTGGCGCCGAGGGTGGCAGCGGCTTCTTCGTAAGTGCGAGCGACGCCGCGCATGGCGCTGGCAATCGGCAGCACGGCCAACGGGAACGCGGTTTGCACCAGGCCCATCAACACGCCGTTCTGGTTGTAGAGCAGCATGATCGGGCGCTTGATCAGACCCAGGCCCATCAGCGCCTGATTGAGCATGCCGCCGGGGCCGAGGATCACCAGCCAGCCATAGCTTTGCAGCAGCAGGTTGACCAGCAAGGGCAGCAGCACCGCGGCGAGGAAGATCCGCCGCACAAACGGTGAAGTCAGCCGCGACATGGTGTAGGCGACCGGGATCGCCAGCAGCACCGCAATCACCGCGCTGATCAGCGCCAGGCGCAACGTCAGCAGCAACGACTTGAGGTAATAGGGTTCCAGCAATTGGGCGTAACTGGCCAGGCTGAAGCCGGACCACTCCGCACCTTTGGTGCCGACGCTCATGCGCAGCACCAAAAGGCTGGCGGCAATCAGCACGCCGAGAAACAGCATCGACGGCGAGAGAAAAAGCCACGCGCGCGCCGTCGGTGAGACACCCCGGTTGATGCGCACGGGTGCGGCGCTTACCGGGTGGGTCAGAGGTTGGTGTTCCATAGCAAGGGTCTCGTCAATGGAAAGCAGCTGAGCGAACACAACCTTCAAAACCACCGTGAACCCTGTGGGAGCGGGCTTGCTCGCGAAGAGGCCGTGTCAGTCGACATCAATGTTGAATGTCACACCGCATTCGCGAGCAAGCCCGCTCCCACATTGGATTTGTGGTGTCCCAGAAGGCTTGCGTACGCCACTCGATCAGGAAGAAAAGATTTCCGTGTAACGACGAATCCATTGGTCATGCACGGTGGCCAGGAAGGCGTTGTCGTGCATGATCGCCTTCTCGGCAATCTGCTCCGGCGTGAGGATGTACGGGCTCTTGCGCGCTTCGGCGGAGATGATTGCCTTGGCGTTGACCGGGCCGTTGTAGATGTCTTCGGCCATCTTGCCCTGCACCAGCGGGTCCAGAGAGTGGTTGATGAAGGCGTAGGCCAGGTCGATATCGCCCGGACGATTCTTCGGCATCACCGACAGCATCAGGTCGGTGTAAAAGCCTTCCTTCATACCGAACGTGGCGCCCAGACCGTAGGCCGGATCGCGAATCTGTTTCGGGAAAAACGCCGGCGCGTACAAGCCGCCCATGTCCAGGGAACCGGTGCGAAACAGCTCGGCGATCTGGTTCGGGTTTTCGCCCAGGGTCACGACGCGGTCTTTCAGCTCGGCGAGTTTCTTGAAGCCTGGCTCGATGTTGTGTTCGTCACCACCGGCCAGTTTGGCGGCGATGATGATCAGGTCCATGGCCTCGGTCCAGTTCGGCGGCGGCAGGAAAATGTTCGGCGACAGCTCGGCGTCCCACAGGGCGGCGTAGCTGTCCGGCGCTTCCTTGATGGTGCGGGTGCTGTAGACCAGGCTGTTACACCACAGCAGGTAACCGATGCCGTGACCGTTGGCGCCGGTGCGGTATTTTTCCGGCACGTCGATCAGGTTGGGAATGCGGTTGAGATCAGGTTTTTCCAGCAGGTTGGCGGCGGCCAGACCTTCGGCGCCGACGCCAGCCAGGGTGATGATGTCGTACTGCGGGCGATCACCGCCGGCCTTGAGTTTGGCGACCATTTCCGAGGTGCTTCCGGTGCGGTCGGCGATAACTTTGCAGCCGTACTTGGCTTCGAACGTCGCGGCGATATTGCGCAATGCTGCAAGGCCGGTGTCGTCGGACCACGTCAGTAAGCGCAGGGTTTTGCCCTGGAAGCGTGTGTCGCTGGCATTGGCCTTGATGAATGGCATGCTCATGGCCGCCGCAGCCACGGACGCCACGCCCACGGTTTTGATGAATTGACGTCTGTTCAGATCGTGCTCGCCCATGAAGGACTCCCTTTGTTTTTTTAAGTATGAGGTTGGTCGCAACCGTTGCATCCGCGCGGCCAGATCAGCTTGCAGTCCCCGGTTTCAAAGGACTTGAGCTTGACCTGCGGGTTCATCCTGAGGTCGTGCAAAACACCTGACTATCGATAAAAACTCATTGAAGCCATGACGCTGGCGCATGCCTCATCGCGAGGCATGCGTTCACCTTTTTCGTGCTGTCAGACGGCCCGAATCACGTGTTTTATTTCCTGGAAAGCCTGCAAACCCCACGGCCCCAATTCGCGGCCGATGCTGCTCTGTTTGTAGCCACCCCAGGCGGTCTGCGGGAAGATCACCTGCGGCGCGTTGATCCACACAAGCCCCGCCTGCAAAGCGTTGGCGACCCGATCGGCCGCGTCGGCGTCGCGCGTAACCACGCTGGCCACCAGGCCAAACTGGCTGTCGTTGGCCAGGGCAATCGCCTCGGCTTCAGAGGTGAAACTGCGCACGCAAATCACCGGGCCGAAAATCTCTTCGCACCACAGCGCACTGTCGAGGGGCACGTCGATGAAAAGAGTCGGCTGCAAAAAATAGCCGCGTGGCAGGTCCGCCGGGCGATTACCGCCGCAGATCAGCTTCGCGCCAGCGCTCAAACCGTGATCGATGTGGCCCAGCACACGTTGGTATTGCGCCTGATTGACCAGTGCGCCCATTTCCACGGTCGGGTCGAACGGGTCGGCCACGCGAATGGCTTCGGCGCGCCCTTTCAATCGCGCGACAAATTCTTCCGCCAGCTCATCGGCCACGAGCACGCGGCTGGTGGCGGAACACATTTGCCCGGCGTTGAAGAAGCCACCGCCACAGGCCACTTCCACGGCCAAGTCGATATCGGCATCGGCGAGTACCAGCAGCGAGGATTTGCCGCCCAGTTCCAGGCTCACGCCTTTCACCGTTTCCGCCGCTCGCTGCATCACCTGCACGCCCACCGCGTTACTGCCGGTGAAGGAAATCCTGGCGATGCGCGGATCCGCCGACAACGGCGCGCCAACCGCCAGGCCGGTGCCGCAGACCAGATTGAACACACCGTTTGGCAGACCGGCCTCGGCAATGATCGTCGCCAGCTCCAGCTCCGGCAGCGGCGTCACTTCCGACGGTTTAAGCACCACACAGCAACCGGCGGCCAGGGCCGGGGCGAGTTTCCAGGCGGTGGTGACCATCGGAAAATTCCACGGCACGATCAGCCCCACCACACCGCACGGTTCACGGCGCAAACGGGCGCTGAAATCATCGCTCGGCAACGCCACAGCGCTGTCTTGCTTGGCGTCCAGGCCTTCGGCCAGCTCGGCGTAATACTCGAAGGTGGCGATCACGTCGTCGACGTCGATGGCCGCTTCGAACAGCGGTTTGCCGTTGTTGCTCGACTGCAATTTCATCAACTGCTCGCGACTGGCCTGCACGCCCGCGGCGATTCTGCGCAGGATCGCCCCGCGCTCGGCGCCGGTAGTTTTCGACCATTGTTTGAAAGCGTTGGTCGCGGCCGTAACAGCCTGATCGACAGCCTGTGCATCGCCACCATTAACGGTGGTCAACAGGGCTTCGGTCGCCGGGTTGATCACGCGTAGATGTTCGCTACCGGCGGACCATTGGCCATTGATAAATAAGCCATCGAGAGTGGTAGGAAAACTCATTGCGACACCGCCTTCGTCCAGCGAGCCTGGTCAATTTCAATCAGGGTCGGGCCTTGACGATCGGTGGCGAGGCGCAACGCATCGCGCAATCCGTCCACACTACTGACCGCCTCGGCCGCACAGCCCAGGGCCTTGGCCACACCGATGAAATCGGGGGTGTAGATGTCCACGCCCACCGGCTCGATGGCGCGGTTGACCATGTATTTCTTGATCTCTTCGTAACCCTGGTTATTCCACAGCAGGACGATCACCGGGGTGCGGGCTTCAACCGCGCTGGCCAGTTCCGGCAAAGTGAATTGCAGGCCACCGTCGCCGATCAGGCACACCACCGGAGGGCGTGCGCCGCCTTCGACGCGGCCACCAAGCCAGGCGCCAATCGCCGCTGGCAAGGCGTAACCGAGGGTGCCGTAACCGGTGGACGAGTTGAACCAGCGTCGCGGGCGCTCCGGGTTGAATGTGAGGTTGCCGGTGTACACCGGTTGGGTCGAATCGCCGACGAATACTGCGCTCGGTAATTCATGCAAAACGGTTTCCAGGAAGCGAGTCTGGGCCAGTGTCGGGGCATCCCAGGATGCGGCCAATTCATCGCGCAAACGCGCGGCACGCACCTGGCCCCAATCGTTGCGACGCTCGGCCAGCGACTTGTGGGACAGCGCACTCAGCAAGGCCTGAGCGGCGTTGCGCGAGTCGGCCACCAACGCGACTGTCGGCGGGTAATTGCGCACGGTCTGGTCGGGGTCGATGTCCACGCGCAGCAGCACGCCGGGAATTTCGAAGCCGCCGGCGAAGGTGATGTCGTAATCGGTTTCGGCCAGTTCGGTGCCGATGGCCAATACCACGTCGGCCTCGGCGACCAGCGCGCGAGTGGCTACCAGGCTTTGGGTCGAACCGATCAGCAGCGGATGTCGGGACTCGAGCATGCCTTTGGCGTTGATGGTCAGGGCCACCGGTGCGTCCAGCAGTTCGGCCAGTTCGGTCAATTCGTCTGCCGCATCAATGGCGCCACCACCGGCGAGAATCAATGGGCGCCTGGCATCGGCCAGCAGGTCAGTCATGCGACTGATCGCACTGGGCGAAGCACCGGCGCGATCGATGTTCACCGGCACGCTGGCGAGCAAGTCATCAGCCTCTTCGACCAATACGTCCAACGGAATTTCGATGTGCACCGGACGCGGACGGCCAGCCTGGAACAGCGCGAAGGCGCGGGCCAACACGCCCGGCAATTCAGCCGCCGACATTAAGGTGTGAGAGAAGGCTGCCACGCCGCCGACCAGTGCGCTCTGGTTTGGCAGCTCATGCAGCTTGCCGCGACCGCCGCCCAATTGGCTGCGCGATTGCACGCTGGAAATCACCAGCATCGGGATCGAATCAGCGTAAGCCTGCCCCATGGCGGTGGTGATGTTGGTCATGCCAGGGCCGGTGATGATGAAGCACACGCCCGGTTTGCCGCTGGTGCGCGCATAACCGTCGGCCATGAAACCGGCGCCCTGTTCGTGACGCGGAGTGACGTGGTTGATGCTCGAACGGGCCAGCCCGCGATACAGCTCCACGGTGTGCACCCCGGGAATGCCGAACACCTGCTCGACCCCGTAGTCTTCGAGTAACTTGACCAATACTTCGCCGCACGTCGCCATGTCTTTGCCCTTTTTGTTCGTTTGAGACGCCGGGCCTGCGCAGTGTTTATGATGGGTTGGCAGGTCCAGGGATGGCCTCATTGGAACGGGCGACACGTAGCCGCAACAATGGATAAAAAGTCATACTAGCCATGTCCTCACGTCATACCTTGGATCCCAATGAAACGATTGCCTCCCCTGCCGGCGCTGCACACTTTTCTGATCACCGCGCAGTGCTGCAACTTCACCCGGGCCGCCGAACAACTGCACATCACCCAAGGCGCGGTGAGCCGGCAGATCGCCGGGCTGGAAGATCATCTGGGTTATGAGCTGTTCATTCGTCAGGCGCGAGGCTTGAGCCTGACCGCCGAAGGACGGGAGTGGCTGCCACGGGTGCAGCAGATTTTCGGCCTGATCGACGAGGCCGTGGAGCAGATCGGCGAGAAGCGTGAAACTCTGCAACTGAAAGCCCCGACCTGCGTGATGCGCTGGCTGTTACCGCGCCTCTTGCAGTGGCAAAAGGAGCGGCCGGATGTACCGGTGGAATTGACCACCACGGTGAAGCACGGCGTGGATTTCCATCGCGAGCAGTTCGATGCGGCGGTGATGTATGGCACGCCGCCGGACAACTCCCTGGCCTCCCAGCATCTGTTCGATGAGCAACTGACGCCGGTGTGTTCCCGACCGCTGCTTGAAGGGCCGATGGCTTTGCAGACACCGATCGATCTGCAACAGCACTTGCTGCTACACCCTACCCGCGATGAACGGGACTGGAACGCCTGGCTGAAAGCAGCGGATATTCGCCTGAGCAATGTCGGCAAGGGGCAGCATTTCGAAACCCTCGACCTGGCGATGTCAATGGCGTCCCAGGGAACAGGCGTGGCGATTGGCGATTGGTCGTTGATCGGCGATGACCTGAGTGCCGGACGGCTGGTCATGCCTTTTGATTTGAAGGTGAAAACCGGGTTGGCGTATTACCTGGTGTTCCCCGAGAAACCGGCGCCTTCGCCGAAGTTGCGTGAATTGATGGGGTGGTTGGTGGAGCAGGCTCAATCGCGTTGAACCGAACAACCGTGTAGGAGCTGGCGAAGCCTGCGATCTTTTGATCTGTAGGAGCTGGCGAAGCCTGCGATCTTTTGATCTTAGCGCCTTCAAAGTCGCCGAAAATCAAAGATCAAAAGATCGCAGCCTTCGGCAGCTCCTACATTAGGGTGTTCCGGAATTAGTACCCGACAGTAAACCGCTGCCGGGAATGTTTCGGTGTTTCCAGTTCATCAAGAAGCGCAATCGCGAAGTCAGCAAAGGTAATCCAGCTACGGCCCTGGGCATTCACCAGCAAGTCATCCTTGCCGCCCCGAAACGTACCCGTGCGCTCACCTTCGACAAACTCTGCCGACGGAGACAGGAAGGTCCAGTCCAGGTCCTGTTCCTGACGCAGGGTATTCAGGAACGCGGCACCGGCGCTGGCCTCGGCCTTGTATTCCTCGGGGAAGCCTTCGCTGTCGATCACCCGCGAGCCGTCCGGCAGCAACAGCGAGCCGGCACCGCCGACCACCAGCAGCCGTTTGACCCCGGCCTTCTTCACTGGCTCGATGATCGCGCTGGCGGGAATGGTGGAGAAATGCGCAGCGCTGATCACCGCATCATGCCCGGCCACGGCGGCTTGCAAGGCAGCGGCATCGAGCACGTCTACACTTTTGCTCACAACACCGGCTCGCGGAGCGATTTTCGAAGTGTTGCGGGCGATGGCGGTGACGCGGTGACCGCGACGCAAGGCTTCTTCCAACAGTTGGCTACCGGCACGACCGGTGGCACCGATGATTGCGAGGTTGCTCATGACGTTTCTCCAGTTGCGGTGATGTAGTTGTAGTGATTTGGCGATGCTCATTGTGGCGAGGGAGCTTGCTCCCGCTGGAGTGCGAAGCGCTCCCCTGCATTTCTTCAGGCTCACCGCATGCTCAGGTTTTACGACTGCTTCGCAGCCGAGCGGGAGCAAGCTCCCTCGCCACAAAGGCTTATTCAGTTTCAGCTGCGGCGGATTACCACTTCATCTCGCCCTTGGCGACTTTGGCGCTCAGCTCTAGCGAGCTTTCTTCACCCAGGGTCGGGTAGCGTTTTTTCATCGCGGCGATCAGTTCGGCAGCATCTTTCGCCTTGGCGGTTTCTTCGTCGAAAGCCTTGATGTAATCGGCGGTGAACGGCACCGCCGCCAGAGAGCGAGCGCTCTCGCCGAGGTAGTGACCTGGCACGATGGTGTTCGGCTTCAGCGCTTCAATCGTCTGCAGCGTCGTCAGCCAATCGGCATGGGACTGCGGGGTCTGGGTATCGGCCATCCACACGTGAATGTTTTCGGCGACGACCACGCCACCCACCACTGCCTTGATTGACGGGATCCACACAAAGCTGCGATCCGGCTGCTTGCCGTCCAGGCCGATCACCTGCAATTTCTGCCCTTCCAGCATCAGGCTGTCGCCCTTGAGCACCTGCGGCACGATGGTTTTGTTCGGCACGTCAGCGCCCATTTTCGGGCCCCAGAACGCCAGTTTGCCGTCGACGGTTTTTTTGATGTGATCAACAGTCGGTTGCGATGCCAGCACTTTGGCTTTCGGGAACGCCTGGGTCACGGTATCGAGGCCGAAGTAGTAATCCGGGTCACCGTGGCTGATGTAGATGGTGGTCAGTTGTTTGCCGCTGGCGCGGATTTTTTCCACCACTTGTTCGGCCTGGGCTTTGCCGAATTGCGCGTCCAGCAGAATCGCTTCCTTCTCGCCGCTGACCAGTACCGAGGTCACCGGGAAGATCGCGTTGGTGCCAGGGTTGTAGACGTCCAGCGTCAAGCTCGAGGCAGCCGCTGCATGGGCGGCGAAACCGAGGGTGGCGGTGGCCAGCAAAATACGTTTAAGCGAGGTGAAGCCGATCATCTGTTGCTCCGTTGTCGATGGCTAGGGTTGGCCGATGGCTCTGTAGGAGCTGACGAGTGAAACGAGGCTGCGATCTTGTGACTTTTCTTTTTAAAGGCAAGATCAAAAGATCGCAGCCTCGTTTCACTCGTCAGCTCCTACAGGGGACAGAGCTTAGTTGCCTGGTTCGATACAAAAAATGCGATGCTTGAACATAGTTTGTTTCTGAAAGCGGGCAAATCATGGATCGTCTACAAGCAATGCGGGTGTTCGTTACGGTGGTGGACCTGGGCAGCCAATCGGCCGCCGCCGATCATCTGGACCTGTCACGGCCGGTGGTTTCACGCTATCTGGCGGAGTTGGAGGATTGGGTCGGCGCGCGCCTGATGCACCGCACCACGCGCAAATTGAGCCTGACCGCCGCCGGCAGCGAGATCCTGCCCCGCTGTCGGCAAATGCTCGAGTTGTCCACCGACATGCAAGCCGCCGTCAGCGAGCCGGACGACGCACCGCGAGGCCTGCTGCGGATCAGCGTCAGCACCTCGTTCGGCCAGGCGCAACTGGCGGACGCCATGGCGGCGTACGTCAAACGTTACCCCGGCGTCAGCATTGATATGCAAATGCTCGACCGCACGGTGAATCTGGTGGATGAACGCATCGATCTGGCGATCCGCACCAGCAACGACCTGGACCCGAACCTGATCGCCCGGCGGCTCACGGTCTGCCGTTCAGTGATCTGCGCCTCCCCCGCGTACCTGCGCGAGCACCCGACACCGCAACGGGTCGAGGACCTGAGCCTGCACAACTGCCTGACCCACTCTTACTTCGGCAAGAGCCTCTGGCATTTCGAACAGGACGGCGAGCCCGTCTCGGTGCCGGTGCAGGGCAACATCAGCGCCAACGAAGCCAGCACACTGTTGCGCGCGACGATGGCCGGCGCCGGCGTGGTGATGCTGCCCAGTTATCTGGCCGGCGTGCATATCCACAGCGGCGAACTGATCCGCCTGCTGCCCCAGGCCGAGCCTCGGCAGCTGAACATCTATGCGGTGTATGCCTCACGCAAGCACATGCCGGCGGCGTTGCGCAGCATGCTGGATTTTCTGGTGCTCAGATTTCCGGAAGAACCGGCGTGGGATGCAGCTCTTTAAAGATCAAAAGATCGCAGGTTCGCCAGCTCCTACAAAAGCTCGACGTAGACCCTGTAGGAGCTGCCGAAGGCTGCGATCTTTTGATCTTGAGGGGCGGCGAGAAGATCAAGATCAAAAGATCGCAGCCTTCGGCAGCTCCTACACAACTCACCCGCGCTGACCTATGCTCAAAGCAGTACCGAAAGGTATTCGTTCAGAGGTCAACGCCATGAACATCAAAACAAGAAGATACCTCGCCATTTTTATCACTTGTGTGGCGACGCTGGCGCTGTATGGCACAGCCGCCTGGCGTGTCGAGCAGTTGCGACAACAGCCCCGTGACTTTGCGAGCTGCAACTTCGAGCGCTGCATTCCCCACAACGCGACCCTCAACGCCCTCCGGTGACGATCACACCTGTGGCGAGGGAGCTTGCTCCCGCTGGGCTGCGAAGCGGCCCCCCTTATCCCCAAAAAGAATGGGACTGCTGCGCAGTCCAACGGGAGCAAGCTCTCTCGCCACAAGGTTCAGGCGTCGTTGTCCTGATCGGCCTTCAAACGATCGCGAAAGGCTTTGGGCGAAATTCCCACGCGACGCCTGAACAGGCGTGTGAAGTTGGTCGGATCGGAAAACCCCAGCACGTCGGACATTTCATAAATGGTCATGCTGGTGTAGGTCAGCAAGCGCTTGGCCTCCAGCAATTGACGCTCGTGCATGATCTGCAACGCCGGTTGCCCCGCCAGTTCACGGCACGTGCCGTTGAGGTGGGACACGGAAATCCCCAGCCGATGAGCCAGGTCTTCGACCTTGACGTGCTGTCGATAGGTTTCTTCCACCAGCTGAATAAAGCCGTTGAGGTATTCCCGGGCTCGCTGCGGACGCTGGGTGGCGGTTTGGCGCTGAATCACCTGGCGGCTGATCCACACCATAATCACGCTGACCAGCGAATGCATGAGCATTTCCCGCGCCGGTTGATGGCCGATGTACTCGCTTTGCAGCGCCGAAAACAGGCTGTTGAGGTACTCGCTGTCCTTGCCCGCCGGGTAGCTTTCGGCCTGTGCCAGGGCGTTCACCGAATTGCCCAGTTGTGCTTGCAGGTGGGCGATCAGCGGCGCGGCCAGCGTGACGACGAAACCTTCGACGTCCTCGGAAAACCGATAACCATGCACCGATAACGGTGGCAGAACCAGGATTGCCGGCTCGGTCAGTTGTGAACGCTTGCCTTCGATTTCAAGCTCTGCCTGACCTTTGAAAACGAAGAGCAACTGACACAAATCCGCGTGGCGGTGGGGTTTGATTTCCCACTGATGTTCGCGGCTGCGCTTGGAAATGGTTTCACAATGCAATAAGTCGGGGGTCGGCCAGTCCAGGCTTTCACCGTAGAGTTTGAACACCGGAATCGATGGCAGGTCAGGCTTGTTCATCACTTCAATCCAGGCCTCGAGGGTAACGGGGCGATAATCGCACCGATTGGCAGAATGTACAGGTTTCGGCTCAGTTTTCCCCTTCAATTGACAGACTCGCAAGTGAAAAATGCAAGTACTCGATCCATAAAAATCATTCACCGGCCTTGGCTGTGTGGAGCTTGCGAGTCATAAAAACAATGAAAACACTGAAAACCCAAGTCGCCATCATCGGCGCCGGCCCCTCTGGTTTGCTACTCGGCCAATTGCTGCATAACGCCGGCATCGACACCCTGATTCTCGAACGCCAGACCCCGGATTATGTGCTGGGACGCATCCGCGCCGGTGTCCTCGAACAAGGCATGGTAGAGCTGTTGCGTCAGGCTGGAGTGGGTCAGCGCATGGACGCCGAAGGGTTAGTGCATGCAGGCTTCGAACTGGCTCTGGACGGACGCCGGGTACACATCGATTTGCAGGCGCTGACGGGCGGCAAAACCGTAACGATCTATGGCCAGACCGAGGTCACCCGCGACCTGATGGCCGCTCGTCGGGACGCCGGTGCACAGACGATCTACGAAGCCCGCAACGTCGTCCCCCACGGCATGAAAACCGCCGAACCCTTTGTCACCTTCGACAAGGATGGCGAAACCTATCGACTCGATTGTGACTACATCGCCGGTTGCGACGGATTTCATGGGGTGGCTCGGCAGTCGATTCCTGCCGACAGCCTGAAAGTGTTCGAGCGGGTTTATCCGTTCGGCTGGCTGGGGATTCTCGCCGACACGCCACCGGTCCACGAAGAGTTGGTCTACGCGCGGCATGAACGGGGTTTTGCGCTGTGCAGCATGCGTTCGCCGACACGTACCCGTTACTACCTCCAGGTACCGGCACAGGATCAAGTTGAGGATTGGTCTGACCAACGCTTCTGGGATGAGCTCAAATCCCGCCTGCCGACCGCCCTCGCCGACGTGCTGGTGACCGGCCCCTCGATCGAAAAAAGCATCGCGCCGCTGCGCAGTTTCGTGGTCGAACCGATGCAGTACGGGCGGATGTTCCTGGTAGGCGACGCCGCGCACATCGTTCCTCCCACTGGTGCCAAGGGTTTGAACCTGGCGGCCAGCGATGTCAGTACATTGTTCAATATCCTGTTGAAGGTTTACCGCGAAGGCCGTGTAGAGTTGCTGGAGAAGTATTCCGAGGTCTGCTTGCGGCGGGTATGGAAAGCCGAGCGGTTTTCCTGGTGGATGACCTCGATGCTGCATCGCTTCGACGAGCACGACGCGTTCAGCCAACGCATCAGCGAATCGGAACTGGCCTATTTCGTGGACTCCGAGGCGGGCCGAAAAACCATTGCCGAAAATTACGTCGGTCTTCCTTATGAGGCTATCGAATAGCCTGCTACCGACTTACACTGGCGAGCATCCCGCTCGCCTTGCCTGCTGCGGGCCCCTTACTGCCCGCAGGTTTTACCCGTGACCAATCTCAACCAGCCTGAAACGCCCAAGCCGGCCATTCGCAGCGTGCTGATCGCCTTGATGCTGGCGATTTTTCTGGGCGCGCTGGACCAGACCATCGTCGCGGTATCGATGCCGGCCATCTCCGCGCAGTTCAAGGATGTCGGCCTGCTGGCCTGGGTGATTTCCGGGTACATGGTGGCGATGACCGTGGCGGTGCCGATCTACGGCAAACTCGGCGACCTGTATGGGCGCCGCAAGTTGATGCTGTTCGGCATGGGGGTGTTCACCCTGGCGTCGTTGTTCTGCGGCATGGCGCAAAGCATGGAGCAACTGGTGCTGGCGCGGATTCTTCAGGGCATTGGCGCCGGGGGAATGATTTCGGTGAGCCAGGCGATCATCGGCGACATCGTTCCACCCCGCGAACGCGGTCGCTATCAGGGTTACTTCAGCAGCATGTACGCGGTGGCCAGCGTGGCGGGCCCGGTACTCGGTGGCTACATGACCGAATACCTGTCCTGGCGCTGGGTATTTCTGGTCAACCTTCCGTTGGGCCTGGGTGCCTGGCTGGTGGCCCACCGTACGCTGGTGGGTTTGCCCGTGCCGCAGCGCAAGCCGATCATCGATTACTTCGGCACCTTGCTGATGATCATCGGCCTGACGGCGTTGTTGCTGGGCATTACTCAGATCGGCCAGGGACATTCGTGGCGCAGCGCCGAAGTATCGGCCTTGCTCGGTTGTGCGGTGGTGGTGCTGGCGCTGTTCGTCTGGCATGAGCGGCGGGCGCGGGAACCGTTGCTGCCGATGCACTTGTTCGCCAACCGCAGTGCGATTCTTTGCTGGTGCACGATTTTCTTCACCAGTTTCCAGGCGATTTCCTTGATCGTGCTGATGCCGCTGCGCTTCCAGAGCGTCACCGGGGCCGGGGCTGACAGCGCTGCGCTGCACCTGTTGCCACTGGCCATGGGTTTGCCGATAGGCGCGTATTTTGCCGGACGCCAGACCTCGGTGAGCGGTCGTTATAAACCGATGATCCTGACTGGCGCCCTGCTGATGCCGTTCTCGATTCTCGGCATGGCGTTCAGTGCGCCTCAGGCGTTTGTGCTGAGCAGTCTGTTCATGTTGCTCAGTGGTATCGCCAGCGGCATGCAGTTCCCCACATCATTGGTGGGCACGCAAAACTCGGCGGAACAACGGGACATCGGCGTCGCCACCAGCACCACCAATCTGTTCCGTTCCCTCGGCGGTGCAGTGGGTGTGGCGTTAATGTCGGCGCTGCTGCTAGCGCTGTTGCAGGATTCGAGTTTCGTGCACCTGGCCGGCTCGTCGCTGATTGCCGAAGGCCATTCGGGGAATGTCTTGCTGGACGGTTTGAACACCGCGCCGGGGGATGCACAAAACGCCCTGCGCACAGAATTGCTGTTGACCTTCCGGCATTTGTTGATCGTCAGCGCGGCGGTGTCACTGCTGGGGCTGGCGGCGGCGATTGCCATGCCAAACAGAGTGTTGCGGGGGCGGGAGGACAAGGTTCGCTAAAAGCAAAGATCGCAGCCTTCGGTGCTCCTACATTGAAATGCGATCCCCTGTAGGAGCTGCCGAAGGCTGCGATCTTTTGATCTTTCTTTTAAACCATCAAGGGCTGTAATACCCGACAGCCACCAGAAAATGCCCGACGTTTTTCAGGTAGGCATGCTTGTATGACCTAAGGCCGGTTGCGCAGCTGCTGCTGCAGATTCTGAATCTGCGCCTGCAGGGTGTTGATGTTGCGGGTGACCTGACCGCGGAAGGCGTCGAATTCGGCGGTGTTGGGGCCTCCTTGTGCGGTTGCCGGGCGGTTGTCCTGTTGGCTTTTGAGCACGATCATGTCTTGCTCCAGGCGCTCGATGGCGGCGCTTGGGTTGCCTTGCCTCTTCAGCGCGGTAATGTCGGCACCCAGGCTTTTGAGCTGGGCATCGATCTGGCTGGTATCGGCCGACGCATTCTTCAACGCGGCCAGTTCGCCGCTCAAGGCTTTGACCTGAGCCTGCAACTGAGCATTGGCGGATTGTTGTTCGGTGGCTTGCGCGGTCATTTGCGCCAGGCGCTTGTCCAGTTCGGAGGTTTGGCCGAGGACGCCTTGCTGCTGTTTGCTCTGGTCCTGAAGCTTGCTTTCCAGCTGCTTGCTCTGGTCCTGGAGTTTGCCTTCGAGCTGTTTGATTTGCAGTTTCAACGCTTCGCTGCCGGTGTTGACGTTGGACTGACTGGCCACAACCTTGCCGGAAATGTCCTGCAAGCGCCCCGCCGCTTCCTCACTGATGCGTGCGAAACTTTCCTGGGTCGCCACCAGTTGCTGTTCCATCAGCGAAATCTGCTGAAAACTCCACCAGGCAAGGCCGGCGAAGGCAAAGAACAACGCGCCGACCAATGCCCAAAGTGGGCCGGTGCTCGGGCCTTTGACCTTGACCACCGGTGTGGTGCGCGAATGCACGGAAGTGCGAGCGGTGGTCGGAAAATCATCGTCATCGAGGCTGCTGGCGCGCAGGCTCGGGACATCGTCGAAGTCGTCGTTGGCATCGTTACGCATGGGCATTAGGGTCAACCTTTGTGGAACGCGGTGATGGCTTGATGCGGCGAAGTATAACCCCCGCTGCCGCACCGGTTGACCCTGAACCCCGCACTCGGTTCAGTAAGGGGCTGGCCTTGTGTGTCAGCGAATGTCCTGAGCCTTCCACCAACCGCAGAACTCATCGAGAGCGGTCCAGAGGCTGGCTTTCGGATCGTAGTCCAGATAATGCCGGGCGCGGCTGATGTCCAGGGTGAAGTTTTTCTTCATGACCTGCATGCCCAGCCGAGACAGGGTCGGCTCAGGACGACCTGGCCACAGCTTGCACACGCCCTCGTTGAGCGCGGCAAGGCTGTAGGCCAAACCGTAGGAACGGTAGCGGGTCACCTGTGGGACATCCATTTGACGCATCACGTAATTGACCACATCCCACAACGGAACCGGCGCTCCATTGCTGATGTTGTAGGCCTTGCCCAAGGCCGAGCCGCTGGCCAGCAAGCTGCTGAGCAACACCTCATTGAGATTCTGCACGCTGGTGAAATCGACCTTGTTCAGGCCGTTGCCGATAATCGCCAACCGCCCTTTGCGCTGCATTTTCAGCAATTTCGGGAAAATACTCATATCGCCTGCGCCCGTGACGAAACGCGGGCGCAAGGCCAGGGTTTCGAGACCGAATTCCTGCGCGCCGAAGACTTTTTGCTCGGCCAGGTATTTGGTCGCGGCGTAGGGGTGTTTGAAACGCTTGGGCACCTGCTCTTCAGTCAACCCCAGATGATCACGACCATCGAAATAGATCGACGGCGACGACAGGTGCACCAGGCGCCGAACCCGCTGTTTCAGACAGGCCTCGACCACATTCTCGGTGACTTCGACGTTGCCTTGATGAAAGTCCTGGTAGCGCCCCCACAAACCCACCGCGCCAGCGCAATGGACCACGGCTTCGACATCAGAACACAGGTCGCGCGCCAGTTGCGGATCGCTCAAATCGCCCTGAATGAACTCGGCGCCACGGCGCACCAGATGCTCGACGCTCTCGGCCCGGCGACCGTTGACCCGCACGTCCAGGCCCTGCTCCAGGGCGAAACGCGCAAAGCGTCCGCCAATGAAGCCGCTTGCGCCGGTGACCAGAATCTTCATGAAGTATTCCTTCGGATACAGCTGTAAGCGTCAAGCTTCAAGCTGCAAGTTAAAAATGATGCGCAGGCTCTTCACTTGCAGCTTGCAGCTAGACGCTTAAAACTGCCCGAAGGGCACCAGCCATTGCTTCGACGAGCGCACCAATTGATCGGTGAGTAACCCCAGCAACTGACCGCCATTGCGCCAATGATGCCAGTACAGCGGCACATCGATCGGCTTATCTGGCAAAAGCTCCTGCAATTGGCCGCGCTCAAGTTGCTCGCGCACCTGCAATTCAGGCACCAGGCCCCAGCCAAGCCCCGCTTCCGTGAGACGAAGAAAGCCTTCGGACGACGGGCATAGATGGTGTTCGAAACCGCCATCCACACCAAGGGAGGCGAGGTAGCGATGCTGTAGGAAATCATCCGGGCCAAACACCAGAGCCGGGGTTTTGGCCAACTGATCGGCGCGCACACCTTCGGGAAAATGCCGGGCAATGAACGCCGGGCTCGCCATCGCACGGTAGCGCATCGCCCCCAACAGCACGCTGCGCGCGCCGGCCACCGGCCGCTCACTGGCGCAGACACACCCTGCCACTTCGCCTGCGCGCATGCGCTTGAGGCCGACGGTCTGGTCTTCTACCACCAAATCGAGCAGCAAATGTTGTTCCGCACAAAAGTCGCCCACCGCCTCTGCCCACCAAGTGGCAAGGCTGTCGGCATTCAGGGCGATACGCAGGCGTTCCGGCAGGCCTTCTTCGTCCAGCGCCGGGACCAACGTTTGTAGATCCCGCTCGAGCAATCGCACCTGCTGCACATGGTTGAGCAAGCGCCGGCCAATCTCCGTCGGCGCCGGGGGGGTTACCCGCACCAGCACCGGTTGGCCGACTCGTGCCTCCAGCAGTTTGATCCGTTGGGAGATGGCCGATTGGGACAAACCCAACACCTGCGCGGCGCGTTCGAACCCGGCCTGCTCGATGACGGCGGCGAGCGCGGACAGCAATTTGTAGTCGAACATCAGTTTTCCTAATGAGCGATCAGGATTATTGGTTTTTCTTATACCGCGTTCAACCGGAGAATGACCAGCAAGAACTCTTGAACAAGGATCACCCACATGGCTGGCGAAACGTCATTGGCAACCCTGCTGCGCAGCATGAACCCGCAACTCAACGACGGCGAATACGTGTTCTGCACGTTGCGCGACGGCAAGTTGCCCACAAGCCTTGAGATTGTCGGCAGCTTTCGTGAGCAGGAAGGCCTGACGGTGATTCTGCAACGGTCCTACGCCGAGAAGGCGGGTTTCAGCTTCGACTACGTCGCCGCCTGGATCACCTTGAACGTGCACTCGGCCCTCGAAGCCGTCGGCCTGACCGCCGCGTTCGCCACAGCACTCGGACAGGCCGGCATCAGTTGCAACGTGATCGCCGGGTATTACCACGATCATTTGTTCGTCGGCCAGGCCGATGCCGAACGCGCCCTGCAGGTACTGCGGGATCTGGCGTCCACCGCGGAGTAAACCTATGTGGCAAAGCTATGTGAACGGCCTGTTGGTGGCCGCGGGGTTGATCATGGCGATCGGCACCCAGAATGCGTTCGTGTTGGCGCAGAGCCTGCGGCGTGAACATCACCTGCCGGTGGCGGCGCTCTGCGTGACCTGCGATGCGCTACTGGTGGCCGCCGGGGTGTTCGGCCTGGCGACGGTGCTGGCGCAAAACCCGACCCTGCTGGCCATCGCCCGTTGGGGTGGCGCGGCGTTTCTGCTGTGGTACGGCAGCCTGGCGTTGCGTCGGGCGTGCTCGAAACAAAGCCTGCAACAGGGTGAAAACCAGACCGTGCGCTCGCTGCGGGCGGTGCTGCTCAGTGCGTTGGCGGTGACGTTGCTCAACCCGCACGTTTATCTGGACACCGTGTTGCTGATCGGCTCCCTGGGCGCTCAACAAACCGAGCCCGGTGCTTATGTGGTGGGCGCGGCCAGTGCGTCATTGCTGTGGTTTTTCACTTTAGCCCTTGGCGCGGCATGGCTGGCGCCGTGGCTGGCACGGCCGAGTACCTGGCGAATTCTCGACCTGTTGGTCGCCGTCATGATGTTCACCGTAGCGTTCCAGCTAATCAGCGCCGGATGATTTATTCCAAAAGGCTCTGGAACCTCTATTCCACACAGTTGTTGCGTGGTTATGCCGCACCCCCGGTGCTATGATCCGATCCCTGCGCCGCAAAGAGTACAAACTCCCCGGCGCATGTCTGGCCGCCCGTGATCGGCCTTGCGCCCACCGCAACTGACCTGATTAGGAGAATCATCATGGCTTTCGAATTGCCGCCGCTGCCTTACGCACACGATGCCCTGCAGCCGCACATTTCAGAGGAAACTCTGCAGTACCACCACGACAAGCACCACAACACCTACGTCGTGAACCTGAACAACCTGGTGCCAGGCACCGAGTTCGAAGGCAAGACCCTGGAAGAAATCGTCAAGACTTCCTCCGGCGGTATCTTCAACAACGCCGCTCAGGTCTGGAACCACACTTTCTACTGGAACTGCCTGGCGCCAAACGCCGGCGGTCAACCAACCGGCGCGCTGGCTGATGCCATCAACGCAGCGTTCGGTTCGTTCGACAAGTTCAAGGAAGAGTTCAGCAAAACCTCCATCGGCACCTTCGGTTCCGGTTGGGGCTGGCTGGTGAAAAAGGCTGACGGTTCCCTGGCCCTGGCCAGCACCATCGGCGCCGGCAACCCGCTGACTAGCGGCGACACCCCGCTGCTGACTTGCGACGTCTGGGAACACGCTTACTACATCGACTACCGCAACCTTCGTCCGAAGTACGTCGAAGCGTTCTGGAACCTGGTCAACTGGAAGTTCGTGGCTGAGCAGTTCGAAGGCAAAACCTTCACCGCTTAAGCTTCGCGCCAGTCAAGAAACCCGGCTTTTGCCGGGTTTTTTTATGGGCTCGGGAACCTGGCATGCTTGATAAGAATCTGGCGCTTGCCAGGCCGCCTTCGCGAGCAAGCCCGCTCCCACAGGGGTTCATCGTTGCTCACAAATTCCGTGTACGGCACAAGTCAACTGTGGGAGCGGGCTTGCTCGCGAAGAACGATAACGCGGTCTACGCCGGATCGACGTTTTCCAGCGCTCGGTTCACCGCCAGCTCCGCCAGCATGATGACCTGCTCAATCACAACCACGAGTGGCATTCGCCCTCTTGCCACCCCATCACAGCCGTCTAACATCAACCTCAAGGAAAAATTGTCCCGTCCCCCTCAAGTTGAGGGCCTCAACAACCGACATAGTGCTAATAGGGCAAATACTCCAAACAACAGCCTATGCGCCAGGCTACCGGCAAATCCCTTGGGGTGGATTGTCCCTTTGACTGACATCACGGGATTGCCAATACTCACCGCAACCTGACGCTACCCGAACGGAACAAGGAATAACCCTTTGAAGCTGGAACTCAAGAACAGCTTGTCGGTGAAGTTGCTTCGGGTCGTGCTCCTGTCGGCATTGATCGTCGGCGTGGTCTTGAGCTGCGCACAGATCGTTTTCGATGCCTATAAAACACGTCAAGCCGTAGCCAGCGATGCCCAGCGCATCCTCGATATGTTCCGTGACCCTTCGACCCAGGCCGTCTACAGCCTGGACCGGGAAATGGGCATGCAGGTGATCGAAGGCCTGTTTCAGGACGACGCTGTGCGCATGGCCTCCATCGGCCACCCTCACGAAGCCATGCTTGCGCAAAAAACCCGTGAATTGCAGCACTCCAACAGCCGCTGGCTGACCGATCTGATCCTCGGCCAGGAACGCACCTTCACCACCCAACTGGTGGGTCGCGGGCCCTACAGCGAATACTACGGCGACCTGAGCATCACCCTCGACACCGCCACTTACGGCAAGGGCTTCATTGTCAGCTCGGTGATCATCTTCATCTCTGGCGTATTGCGCGCCCTGGCCATGGCCCTGGTGCTGTATCTGGTCTATCACTGGCTGCTGACCAAACCGCTGTCGCGGATTATCGAACACCTGACCGAAATCAACCCGGACCGGCCCAGCGCCCACAAGATCCCCCAGCTCAAGGGTCATGAAAAGAACGAGTTGGGCGTGTGGATCAACACCGCCAACCAGTTGCTCGAATCCATCGAACGCAATACCCACCTGCGCTACGAAGCGGAAAACAGCCTGTTGCGCATGGCCCAGTACGACTTCCTCACCGGTTTGCCGAACCGCCAGCAATTGCAGCAACAACTGGACAAGATCCTCGTCGACGCCGGTAAATTGCAGCGTCGGGTCGCGGTGCTGTGTGTCGGGCTCGATGATTTCAAAGGCATCAACGAACAATTCAGCTACCAGACCGGCGACCAACTGCTGCTGGCCCTGGCCGATCGCCTGCGGGCTCATAGCGGCCGCCTCGGCGCCCTCGCCCGCTTGGGTGGCGACCAGTTCGCACTGGTCCAGGCCGACATCGAACAACCCTATGAAGCGGCCGAACTGGCCCAAAGCATTCTGGATGATCTGGAAGCGGCATTCGCCCTCGATCATCAGGAAATTCGCCTGCGCGCCACCATCGGCATCACCCTGTTCCCCGAGGACGGTGACAGCACCGAGAAGTTGCTGCAAAAAGCCGAGCAGACCATGACCCTGGCCAAGACTCGCTCGCGCAACCGCTATCAGTTCTATATCGCCAGCGTCGACACCGAAATGCGGCGGCGGCGCGAGCTGGAAAAAGATCTGCGCGATGCCTTGATTCGCGACCAGTTCTACCTGGTCTATCAGCCGCAGATCAGCTACCGCGATCATAGCGTGGTGGGCGTCGAGGCGTTGATTCGCTGGCAACATCCCGAGCACGGGCTGGTGCCGCCGGACCTGTTCATCCCGCTGGCCGAGCAGAACGGCACCATTATCGCCATCGGCGAATGGGTGCTGGATCAGGCCTGCAAACAATTGCGCGAATGGCACGATCAGGGTTTCGACCTGCGCATGGCGGTGAACCTGTCCACCGTGCAACTGCACCACGCCGAGTTGCCGCGGGTGGTCAATAACCTGCTGCAGATGTATCGTCTGCCACCGCGCAGCCTGGAGCTGGAGGTCACCGAAACCGGCCTGATGGAAGACATCAGCACCGCCGCCCAGCACTTGTTGAGCCTGCGCCGCTCCGGCGCACTGATCGCCATCGACGACTTCGGCACCGGTTATTCATCCCTGAGTTATCTGAAAAGCCTGCCGCTGGACAAAATCAAGATCGACAAGAGCTTCGTTCAGGACCTGCTCGATGACGACGACGATGCGACCATCGTTCGCGCCATCATCCAGCTGGGCAAGAGCCTGGGCATGCAGGTGATTGCCGAAGGCGTGGAAACCGCCGAGCAAGAGGCCTATATCATTTCCGAAGGCTGCCACGAAGGTCAGGGCTATCACTACAGCAAACCGCTGCCGGCCCGGGAATTGGGTGCCTACCTCAAGCAAGCCCAACGCAGTAACGCGGCTATCTTGTAGAAGATCAAAGGATCGCAGTCTCTTTATAGAAGATCAAAAGATCGCAGCCTCGTTTCACTCGACAGCTCCTACAGATGCACGCGGTTCGCAGGAGCTGTGTAGGAGCTGTCGAGTGAAACGAGGCTGCGATCTTTTAATGTGCCCCAATATCTTTGCGTGAATAAGAAATATTTACAGGAACAACCCTTTACACATAATGCGAAAGATTTGCATTATGTCGCAGTTTTGCGCGCCCCTTCGCGCGTCCATCAATCACCGAAGCAGGATGTTCGCCATGATTCGTATGCCTCTGGCCACCGCCAGTCTGCTGGCCATCGCTATTTCCCTCGCCGGTTGCGGCGAAGGCAAAGACAAGGCTGCCGCTCCACAAGCGCCGACCCCGGCTGCCAGCACTGCTGCCCCGGCTGCCCCGGTTGCGCCTGCTGCTGCCGGTAAAGTCGATGAAGCCGCCGCCAAGGCGGTGGTCGCGCACTATGCCGACATCGTCTTCGCCGTTTACAGCGATGCCGAATCCACCGCGAAAACCCTGCAAACCGCCGTCGACGCGTTTCTGGCCAAGCCGAACGCCGACACCCTGAAAGCCGCCAAGGCTGCCTGGGTCGCGGCCCGCGTGCCTTACCTGCAGAGCGAAGTGTTCCGCTTCGGCAACACCATCATCGACGACTGGGAAGGTCAGGTGAACGCCTGGCCACTGGACGAAGGCCTGATCGACTACGTCGACAAATCCTACGAGCACGCACTGGGTAACCCGGGCGCCACCGCCAACATCATCGCCAACACTAACGTTCAGGTCGGCGAAGACAAAGTCGACGTAAAAGACATCACCCCGGAAAAACTCGCCAGCCTGAACGAGCTGGGCGGTTCCGAGGCCAACGTCGCCACCGGCTACCACGCCATCGAATTCCTGCTCTGGGGCCAGGACCTGAACGGCACCGGCCCTGGTGCCGGCAACCGTCCTGCTTCCGACTTCCTGGAAGGCAAGGGCGCTACCGGCGGTCACAATGATCGTCGTCGCGCTTACCTGAAATCCGTGACCCAATTGCTGGTCAACGACCTGCAAGAAATGGTCGGTAACTGGAAGCCGAACGTGGCCGACAACTACCGCGCCACCCTGGAAGCGGAGCCGGCTGAAACCGGTCTGCGCAAAATGCTGTTCGGCATGGGCAGCCTGTCGCTGGGCGAACTGGCGGGCGAGCGCATGAAGGTTTCCCTGGAAGCCAATTCCCCGGAAGACGAACACGACTGCTTCAGCGACAACACCCACAACTCGCAGTTCTACGATGCCAAAGGCGTGCGTAACGTGTACCTGGGCGAATACACCCGCGTAGACGGCAGCAAAATGACCGGTGCGAGCCTGTCGTCTCTGGTCGCCAAAGCCGACCCGGCGGCCGACACCGCGCTGAAAGCCGACCTGGCGGCTACCGAAGCCAAGATGCAGGTCATCGTCGATCACGCCAACAAGGGTGAGCACTACGACCAACTGATCGCTGCCGGCAACACTGCCGGTAACCAGATCGTGCGCGACGCCATCGCCTCGCTGGTCAAGCAGACCGGTTCGATCGAAGCGGCCGCTGGCAAACTGGGCATCAGCGCCCTGAACCCGGACAACGCTGATCACGAGTTCTGATCAAGGCTGGCTGAGTGAATGCAAAGGCGACCTTCGGGTCGCCTTTTTTGTTAGCCCGAACGCAGATCAAAATGTGGGAGCGGGCTTGCTCGCGAAGAGGGAGTGTCAGTCGACATCAATGTTGCCTGACACACCGCCTTCGCGAGCAAGCCCGCTCCCACAGGATCTTGTGCTGACCTGGGCGAATGTGACTCTTGCGCGACGGTTCCAAGAGAACGATTGCGTCACATCAACCAAACGATAATTCCTCTTATTCAAACTCCCCTGCCCTGTTAGACTTTGCGCCCTTGTTTTGCTCGTCTTGCAGGATGTCCGATGCCCTCGCTGCCTCTTCGCTTGTCCGCACTGTTGCTGGCCCTGGGCCTGAGTGCCTGCGATGACGCCCCGCGTTTCACCCAGGCCGAACCCGGTGAAGCCCGCTCCGGCGGCAGTGCGACGGTACGCAAGACTGATCAGAACGCATTCTCCCTGCCTTCCGCTAACCTGCCGCCGTCACGACGCGTGGATTTCAGCGTCGGCAACAGTTTCTTTCGCAGCCCTTGGGTGATCGCGCCGTCGACCACCACGGCGCGCGATGGCCTTGGTCCGTTGTTCAATACCAACGCCTGCCAGAACTGCCACATCAAGGACGGGCGCGGTCACCCGCCAGCTCCCGATGCGCCGAACGCAGTGTCGATGCTGGTGCGTCTGTCGATTCCCGATGATCCGGCCTACGCCAAGGTCATCGAACGACTGGGCGTGGTGCCAGAGTCGGTCTACGGTGGCCAGTTCCAGGACATGTCGGTGCCTGACGTCGTCCCGGAAGGCAAGGTGCGCGTCGATTACACAGCAGTCCCGGTGCGTTTCAAGGACGGCAGCGAAATCGAGTTGCGCAAGCCGACCCTGCAGATCACTCAACTCGGCTACGGCCCGATGCACCCCGATACGCGTTTCTCGGCGCGCATCGCTCCACCGATGATTGGCCTGGGCTTGCTCGAGGCGATCCCCGACGAGGCCATCCTGGCCAACGCAGAGGCTCAGGCCCGGGAGAAAAACGGCATCGCCGGACGACCGAACCGGGTCTGGGACGACGCGCAGCAGAAAACCGTCCTCGGGCGATTTGGCTGGAAGGCCGGGCAACCGAACCTCAATCAACAAAACGTTCACGCGTTTTCTGGTGATATGGGCCTCACGACCAGCCTGAGCCCCATTGATGACTGCACCGACACGCAAACCGCTTGCAAACAGGCACCCAACGGCAATGGTCCGGATGGCGAGCCGGAAGTCAGCGATAACATTTTGCGTCTGGTGCTGTTCTACAGCCGCAACCTCGCGGTGCCGGCCCGTCGCGATGTCGGCACGCCGCAAGTGCTGGCCGGCAAGAATCTGTTTTTCCAGGCGGGATGCCAATCCTGCCACACCCCGAAATACACCACCGCCGCCAACGCCGCGGAACCTGAACTGGCCAATCAAGTGATTCGCCCTTACAGCGACCTGCTGCTGCATGACATGGGCGACGGACTGGCCGACCACCGCACTGAATTCCAGGCCAGCGGCCGCGACTGGCGCACGCCGCCGTTGTGGGGCATCGGTTTGACGCAGACGGTCAACGGCCACACCCAGTTCTTGCATGACGGCCGCGCCCGCAACCTGCTCGAAGCCGTGCTCTGGCATGGCGGCGAGGCACAGGCGGCGCAACAACAGGTTTTGTCTTTCAATGCTGAGCAGCGCGCGGCATTGCTGGCGTTTTTGAATTCTCTTTAATACGTTTTCCTTCAGCGGGAGCCCGACATGTTCCGTCCCAAATTATTGTTCACCAGCCTTGCCGCCCTCGCCCTGGGCGCCTGTTCGCCCCAGGACCCACAAGCGGTCACGTCGGCGGCCATCGCCAAGCAAGTGATCCTGCCGACCTACAGCCGCTGGGTCGAAGCCGACCGTCAATTGGCGGTCAGCGCCCTGGCGTTCTGCCAAGGCAAGGAAAACCTCGAAACCGCCCGTGCCGACTTACTGCACGCGCAGAAAGCCTGGGCCGAGTTGCAACCGCTGCTGATCGGGCCGTTGGCCGAGGGCAACCGTTCCTGGCAGGTGCAGTTCTGGCCGGACAAGAAGAATCTCGTTGGCCGTCAGGTCGAGCAACTGGTGACCGCGCAGCCGCAGATCGATGCCGCCGCCCTGGCCAAGTCCAGCGTTGTGGTTCAGGGGCTCTCGGCCTATGAATACATTCTGTTCGACAGCAAGATCGACATGGCCGACAGCACGCAGAAAGCCAAATACTGCCCCCTGCTCACCGCCATTGGCGAACGCCAGAAACAACTGGCCGAAGAGATCCTGTCGCGCTGGAACACCAACGACGGCATGCTCGCGCAGATGAGCAAATTCCCGAACCAGCGCTACGCCGACTCCCACGAAGCGATCGCCGACCTGTTGCGCGTGCAAGTGACGGCGCTGGACTCTTTGAAGAAAAAACTCGGCACGCCGATGGGCCGTCAGAGCAAGGGCACGCCACAGCCGTTCCAAGCCGATGCCTGGCGTAGCCAATCGTCGCTGCAAGGCTTGCAAGCAAGCCTGAGTGCGGCGCAAACCGTTTGGGTCGGTGTCGACAACAAAGGCCTGCGCGGCCTGTTGCCGAGCGAGCAGAAACCCTTGGCCGACAAGATCGACGCAGCCTACGCAACGTCCCTGAAACTGTTCGCCAGCAACCAGCGCTCGCTGACCGACATGCTCACCGACGATGCCGGACGCCAGCAGCTCAACGCGATCTACGACAGCCTCAACGTTGTCCATCGCCTGCACGAAGGCGAACTGGCCAAGGCGTTGGGCATCCAATTGGGCTTCAACGCCAATGACGGTGACTGATGAGGGCAAGTGCCATGCTGCGACGCCAGGCTCTGACATTAGGGAGTTTGCTGCTGGGTGCGGTGACACTGGGCGGCTGGACGCTGTTCAAGCAAAAGGACAAAAGCGCGCTGCTGCTCTCGGCGCGGGACGACGTTGACGGCAAGCACTACGCCGTCGGTTATCGGCTGGATGGTACCCGGGTGTTTGCCACCAAGGTCGGCCAGCGTTGCCACGACATCATCAACCACCCGACGCGGCCGATAGCGCTGTTCGTCGCCCGGCGTCCGGGTACCGAGAGTTACCTGATCGACCTGCGCGACGGCACGTTGCTGCAAACCGTCGTGTCGCAGCCGAACCGGCACTTCTACGGGCACGCAGTGATTCACCACAGCGGCGACTGGCTGTACGCCACCGAGAACGACACCTCCGATCCGGGCCGTGGCTTGCTCGGTGTGTATCAGTTCGAAGGTGAACGACTGGTGCACAGCGGCGAACTTTCTACCCACGGCGTGGGCCCGCATCAGGTGTCGTGGATGCCCGATGGCGAGACGCTGATTGTGGCCAACGGCGGCATTCGCACCGAGGCCGAAAGTCGGGTGGAGATGAACCTCAACGCGATGGAGCCGAGCCTGGTGTTGATGCAGCGCAACGGCACTTTATTGAGCAAGGAAACACTGGCTCAGCAGATGAATAGCGTGCGGCACTTGGGTGTCGCCAGCGATGGCACCATCGTCGCCGGCCAGCAATTCATGGGCGCTGCTCATGAATCATCGGAGCTGCTGGCGATCAAGCGTCCCGGCCAACCGTTCGTGGCGTTTCCGGTGCCCGAGCATCAATTGCAGGCCATGGGGCATTACACCGCCAGCGTCGCCGTGCACAGCGAACTGCGTCTGGTCGCCCTGACTGCGCCGCGAGGCAACCGCTTTTTTATCTGGGACCTGGACAGTGCTGAAGTGCGCCTGGATGCGCCACTTCCCGACTGTGCAGGCGTCGGGGCCGTGGCCGATGGTTTTGTCGTGACCTCCGGTCAAGGACGATGCCGCTACTACGATTGCCGCCAGACAACCCTTGTTGCAAAACCGCTGGAATTGCCTGCGGGGCTCTGGGACAACCATCTTCATCTGATGGTTTAAAAGATCGCAGCCTGCGGCAGCTCCTACAGGGGAATACGTACCTGTAGGAGCTGCCGCAGGCTGCGATCTTTTCCGTAAGATCACGCAAAAAACATCCATTGGAATCCCGCTTACACTCGGAGTAATGTTCCCGCCTGTCTCACCTGATTTTCTCCAAGGAAATGGAAATATGCTGCGCCGCCGCATGCTGATCATGTTGGGTGTTGTTCTGTTAATCGTGTTGGCCCTGGCCGGTTACAAAGCCTTCTCCATCTACACGATGATGCAAGGTTTTTCCGCGCCGAAACCGCCGATAAGTGTCGCCGTGGCCACCGCCACCGAACGTCCATGGCAAAGCCGTTTGCCAACGGTCGGCACCCTCACGGCACTGCAGGGAGTCGACCTGAGTCTGGAAATCGCCGGCACCGTCAAGGAGGTACAGTTCGAGTCGGGGCAGAAGGTCAAGGCCGGTCAGCCGATCCTGCAACTCGACACCGCCGTTGAAACGGCCCTGCTGGCAACCGCCCAGGCCGATCTGGGACTGGCGCAACTGGATTACGGTCGCGGCAGCCAACTGGTGGGCAGCCAGGCCATTTCCAAAGGCGAGTTCGACCGACTCTCGGCGGTGTTGCAAAAGAGCCGGGCCACGGTCAATCAGCTCAAGGCGGCACTGGAGAGAAAACGCATCCTCGCCCCGTTCAGCGGGACCATCGGCATTCGTCAGGTAGACGTCGGCGACTACGTGGCCAGCGGCACGATGATCGCCACCCTGCAAGACATCAGCAGCCTCTACGTCGACTTCTTTGTGCCCGAACAATCGGTGCCGAAAATCGCCCTCGGCCAACCGGTACAAGTCATTGTCTCAGCCTTCCCGACAGAGAGTTTCCCCGGCACTATCAGTGCGATCAACCCGAAGGTCGAGAGCAGCACCCGCAACGTGCTGGTGCGCGCAACCCTGGCCAACCCCGATGACAAACTGCTGCCGGGCATGTTCGCCAGTCTGCAGGTGATGTTGCCCGATCCGCAGCCACGCATCGTCGTGCCGGAAAGCGCGATCACCTACACCCTTTATGGCAACTCGCTGTACGTCGTCGCGCAGAAAAAGGCCGAAGATGGCAGCCTCGAAAAAGACGACAAGGGTGAGCCGATTTTGATCGCCGAGCGGCGCTTCATCGAAACCGGCGAGCGCCGCGATGGAATAGTCATGATCACCAAAGGCGTGCAAAACGGCGAAAAAGTGGTCACGGCCGGCCAGATCAAACTGGACCACGGCGCGCACATTGCCATCAGCGACGACAAGACCCTAGCCGAGAAGAGCAGTCAGCCGCGCGCTGACTGATCAAGGAATCCCCATGGCTTTTACCGACCCGTTCATCCGCCGCCCGGTGCTCGCCACCGTGGTCAGCCTGTTGATTGTGCTGCTGGGCTTCCAGGCCTGGGGAAAATTGCCGCTGCGCCAATACCCGCAAATGGAAAACGCCCTGATCACGGTGACCACCGCTTACCCCGGGGCCAACGCTGAAACCATCCAGGGCTACATCACCCAACCGATGCAGCAGAGCCTGGCCAGCGCCGAAGGCATCGACTATATGACGTCGGTCAGTCGTCAGAACTTCTCGGTGATCTCGATCTACGCGCGCATTGGTGCCAACAGCGACCGCTTGTTCACCGAACTGCTGGCCAAGGCCAACGAGGTCAAGAACCAGCTGCCCCAGGACGCCGAAGACCCCGTACTGAGCAAGGAAGCTGCCGACGCTTCGGCGCTGATGTACATCAGCTTTTTCAGCGACGAACTGAGCAATCCGCAGATCACCGATTACCTGTCACGGGTCATCCAGCCGAAACTGGCGACCCTGCCGGGCATGGCCGAAGCCGAGATTCTTGGCAACCAGGTATTCGCCATGCGCCTATGGCTGGACCCGGTGAAACTTGCCGGTTACGGCCTGAGCGCCAGCGATGTGACCAACGCCGTGCGCCAGTACAACTTCCTCTCCGCCGCCGGCGAAGTGAAAGGCGAGTATGTAGTCACCAGCATCAACGCTAACACCGAACTCAAATCCGCCGAAGCCTTCGGCGCGATTCCGCTCAAGGTCGATGGCGACAGCCGCGTGCTGTTACGGGACGTGGCGCGGGTCGAGATGGGCGCGGAGAACTACAACACCATCAGCTCTTTCGGAGGCACGCCCTCGGTGTACATCGGCATCAAGGCCACGCCCGGCGCCAACCCGCTGGACGTGATCAAAGAAGTGCGCAAGATCATGCCAGAGCTGGAAGCCCAGCTGCCGCCGAATCTGAAGGGTGAAATCGCCTACGACGCCACGCTGTTCATTCAAGCGTCCATCGACGAAGTGGTGAAAACCCTGTTCGAAGCGGTGCTGATCGTGATCGTGGTGGTGTTCCTGTTCCTCGGCGCCCTGCGCTCGGTGGTGATCCCGGTGGTGACCATTCCGCTGTCGATGATCGGCGTGATGTTCTTCATGCAGATGATGGGCTACTCGATCAACCTGCTGACCTTGCTGGCGATGGTATTGGCCATCGGGCTGGTGGTGGACGATGCGATCGTGGTGGTGGAAAACATCCACCGGCATATCGAAGAAGGCAAGACGCCGCTGGATGCGGCAATCGAGGGTGCCCGGGAAATCGCTATGCCGGTGGTGTCGATGACCATCACCCTGGCGGCGGTCTATGCGCCAATCGGTTTCCTGACCGGCCTGACAGGGGCGCTGTTCAAGGAGTTCGCCCTGACCCTGGCCGGGGCGGTGGTGATCTCCGGCGTCGTTGCCCTGACGCTGTCGCCGATGATGTGCGCCCTGCTGCTACGCCACGATGAAAACCCTACTGGCCTGGCCCATCGCCTTGACGTGATCTTCGAAGGCCTCAAGCGCCGCTATCAGCATGTGCTTCATGGCACCCTCAATACCCGGCCGGTGGTGCTGGTGTTCGCGGTGATCGTGCTGTGCCTGATTCCGGTGCTGCTCAAGTTCACCAAATCGGAACTGGCGCCGGACGAGGACCAAGGCGTGATTTTCATGATGGCCAATGCTCCGCAGACGGCCAACCTCGACTACCTGAATACCTATACCGACGAATTCCTCACGATTTTCAAGGAGTTCCCCGAGTACTACTCCTCGTTCCAGATCAACGGTTTCAACGGAGTGCAATCGGGGATCGGCGGCTTCCTGCTCAAACCCTGGAACGAACGCGAGCGGACCCAGATGCAGATTCTGCCCGAGGTCCAGAGCAAGCTGGAAAGCATCCCCGGGTTACAAATCTTCGGCTTCAACCTGCCCTCCCTGCCGGGCACTGGCGAAGGCTTGCCGTTTCAATTCGTGATCAACTCGGCCAACACTTACGAGTCGTTGCTGGAGGTAACGGACCGAGTGAAAAAAAGAGCGATGGAATCCGGCAAGTTCGCTTTTGTCGATGTTGATCTGGCCTTCGACAAACCCGAAATCGTCGTCGATATCGATCGGGCCAAGGCCGCACAAATGGGTGTATCCATGCAGGCCTTGGGCGGGACCCTGGCGACGTTATTGGGTGAGGCGGAAATCAACCGCTTCACTGTCGAAGGCCGCAGCTACAAAGTCATTGCGCAGGTGGAACGGCCTTTTCGCGATAACCCCGACTGGCTGAACCACTATTACGTCAAGAACACCCAGGGCGAATTGCTGCCCCTGTCGACCCTGATCACCGTGACCGATCGGGCCCGGCCGCGCCAGTTGAACCAGTTCCAGCAACTCAATTCGGCAATTCTTTCCGGGGTTCCGCTGGTCAGCATGGGGGAAGCCATCGACACCGTGCGCCAGATCGCCCGGGAAGAAGCGCCGGCGGGTTACGCCGTCGACTATGCCGGCGCATCACGGCAGTACGTTCAGGAAGGCAGCGCGCTGTGGGTCACCTTCGCTCTGGCGCTGGCGATCATCTTCCTGGTGCTGGCCGCTCAGTTCGAAAGTTTCCGCGACCCACTGGTGATTCTGGTGACCGTGCCGCTGTCGATCTGTGGCGCATTAATCCCCTTGTTCCTTGGCTGGTCGAGCATGAACATCTATACCCAAGTGGGGTTAGTGACGTTGATCGGGCTGATCAGCAAGCACGGGATCCTGATCGTCGAGTTCGCCAACCAGTTGCGCAAAGAGAAGGGCCTGTCGCCTCGCGAGGCGGTGGAGGAAGCGGCGGCCATTCGTCTGCGTCCGGTATTGATGACCACGGCGGCGATGGTGTTCGGCATGGTGCCGTTGATCATCGCCACGGGCGCGGGCGCGGTCAGCCGGTTCGACATCGGCACGGTGATCGCGACGGGGATGTCGATCGGGACGCTGTTCACGTTGTTTGTGTTGCCGTGCATCTACACGTTGCTGGCCAAGCCCGATAAACCTTGACGTCAAAAGATCGCAGCCTTCGGCAGCTCCTACATTGGGATGGCGTGCTCCCTGTAGGAGCTGCCGAAGGCTGCGATCTTTTGATTATCAAAAAATAAAAGGCCTCGCAACTGCGAGGCCTTTTATTTGGTTTCAATCTGTTCAACTTTGTGGCCTCAGTCCTTGAGAAAGTCCGAACATGAACAGTAACAAGTCATGATCGGGTTGAGTGGCCACGGGTGCTTTGGCAACCCGGGGCAACGGACAATGCGCGTCACTGTGAACGGAGCTGAGGACTTGCGTGCGGGGCTGCTCCCAGGCCGCCACCGCCAATGAAGCAACTGCCAAGGCTCCGGCTAAAAACAAACCTCGTGCAATTTCGAGTTTCATTGTTATAAGCCTTTGATAGCGCTGCCAAACGCCGTCTCATAAAAATAGACGAGTTTTCTCCAGTCCGTATCGCTGAACGACGAGTGGCGACGTAGCTGTTTCAGGTCATGTGCAGCCGCTTGATGAGCGGTCAAGCGCTGCCGACACTTTTCCAGATCGATCAACGCCACCTCGACCTTGGCTGACTCGCCTTCGCCGGTGACCCGCACGAATACATGCTTGATGTAGATACAGCTGTGTTGCCAACGGCCCTTGTGCATACGGGCCAGATTGTCGGCCAAATCCTTCAATACGCGATCGTGCACTGCCTCACCGTAACGCTCACGACCGCCACCCGCGTACCAGTGTTTGATTTCTACGAAGCCATCCAGGGACTTGGTGACCAGTAATGCGCGCCATTTGTACATGGGATCGCGCTGCGCCCCGCAGAAAACGATTTCCGGAACACGAACATCCAGCAGACGCAGGCCAGTGAGCGCATCGCGCTCGCGCAACACTGTCGGCCGGCCGAAGGGGTGTAACGCGCTACGATAAATATGCCCGGTTTGACGCTTGATGTAGAGCAATTGCCCATCACTGCCCATAACGCGCTGCACGCCACTTTCGCCACCGCGACGGACGTTGGGTTCTTCTACCCATTCGCCGCGCAGGTTCCAGAAGTAGTCGAAGCGGTCCTGAGAAACCACCTTCGTTTGTGCTGCACATTGCATTGCCATCTTCTACCTCTTGCGTAATACGTATACCCGCCACATGGCATAAAACGGTAAAAAATCCAGATGTTCCTGGATCCGGAAACCCGCCTGCTCGAATTCCCTTTCAACCGTGGCAGCCGGTAACACAAATCGATTCTGGTAACCCTCCTGCCTACGGCGTTTCTCGGCGCGCTTGCGTTTCCAGGCCTTGAAGTTGCCGTCCACCCACAACGAAACAATCACGCTGTCACGGGTGACACGTTCGAATTCGCGCAGGATAGCCAGTCGATGCTCGGCTTCACCGATGTGATGAAGCAAGCGCATGCAGAAAATGCTGTCGACAGCGTTATCGGGCAAGGCAATATCGAATGCAGAAGTGTGCAAGGGTTGTACCCGTTTCACCACGTCGGCGGGTTGCGCCTGCATGGCAACCTTCAACATGGACTCGGAGTTGTCAGCCCCAATGATGACACGGTTGTGTTTTTCAGCCAGCAGCGGCCAGAAACGTCCCGCGCCGCACGGCAAATCAAGGACCAACCCAGGCTCACCGGCCAGCGTCAGCGCTTTTCGCGCCAGCTGTTCGTCACGCCAGTGGGACAGCCGGCGGTCAAGTCCCTCCTGATGCTTGCGTAAATACTTCTGTGCGTGCTGATCGTCGTATTTCTCGGAAAAATCGAGTTTGATCGGGCCAGCCATCTGCTGTCTCCTGAACGTCTGATGGCTATCACCTTAGGTAATGCGCTGTCAGCGTCAGGTCATGCGCTTGTGAAAAAATTGTCATGTAAAACCCTGAATTATTTCAGGGTTTTACATGACCAGAGCGTTTCTCCGTCAGATCCCGGACGAATTCAAATCCACCTGAAAGCGGCATCCATTGGGTTCCATATTGGTCAGGCTGACGCTCCAGCCTTGGTTCTCGCAAATCCGTTGCACCAGCGACAGCCCTAACCCGAGGCCCTCGCCGCGTTTCTCGTTGCCGCGCACGAAAGGCTCGAACATCGCCTCGCGTTTTTCCTCGGGGATGCCTACGCCACTGTCCTCGACCACGAACCCCGTGTTCGTCAGCGCGAGGAGGATGTAGCCGTGCTCGGTGTAATGCAGTGCATTACGCAACAGGTTGCCCATCACCGCATGCAAAAGGGTCGCGTTATAGCGGGTGTCCGGTGGATTGTCTGGCTCGAAGTTCAGCGTCAGGCCCTTGGTTTCAATCGGCTCGCGCCATTGAGAAAGTAGCCCGTCGGCTACCTGGCTCAGGGTCTGCTGGGGAGCCATGCTGGCGTCTTCATGTTGAGCGCGAGCCAGCATGAGGAAGGTTTGTACCAACTCGCGCATCTCGGCACACGCACGGGCAATTCGCTCCACCTGAGCACGACCGCGCTGATCGATGCCGGGGTTTTCCAGCAACAGTTCACAGGAACTGGCCAATACCATCAACGGCGTGCGCAGCTCGTGGCTGACGTCACTGGTGAACAATCGCTCACGGGTCAACGCCTGACGCAAACGACCAAGGGTGGCGTCGAAGGCCACGGCCAGTTCGCCCACTTCATCGGCGGCATAGTCCGGCGCCAGTGGCGGCGCCAGCCCCAGCAGTTGATCGCGATGACGCACCTGACGGGCCAGTCGCACCACTGGCGCCATGACCTTGCGGGCCAGCACCCAGCCCAGAAATACCGCCAATGCCAGGCTCAGAACGAAACCCACCAGCACCACGGCAAACAACACCCGCTCACGCTCTTCGAAATCGCTCTGGTCCTGCATCAGCACGTAGCGCCGACCATCAACGACTTCTACCATCGCGTGATACGACAGCTGTTCGCGAAAGACCTCATGAAAGCCCGAATCCAGGTGTCGCAAATCCTTGGGTAACTCGAAGTCTCCCGGCCCGCCGCTGAAATAGAACAGCTGGTCCGGCTCGGGACGGTGGCTCCAGTCCGACACGCTGTCCATCAGCAACAGGCGCTGCAAATCACCACCCAGACCTGCCGAAATCAGTTTCTCTTCCACCAGGTGCACGGTCGCCACAATACCCATGGCGAAGGCTCCCGCCACCAGCGCGCTCATTAACGCAAAGGCGATGATGATCCGTTGCGCAAGGCTCTGCTTAAACTCCATCACGACCCTCGGCCAAGCGATAACCGACGCCATGCACGGTGTGCAGCAAGGGCTTGTCGAACGGCTTGTCGATCACCTGACGCAGTTGATGGACGTGGCTGCGCAGGCTGTCGCTGTCTGGACAGTCATCGCCCCACAAGGCTTCTTCGAGAACCTCGCGGCGTAACACATGGGGACTTTTCTGCATCAACACGGCCAGCAACTTCAGGCCCACCGGGTTGAGTTTCAGCAGACGGCCTTCGCGCGTGACTTCCAAGGTATCGAGGTCGTAGCTCAGATCACCGACTTGCAAGGCACGGCGACCGCCACCCTGGGCGCGGCGCATGACCGCCTCGATCCGTGCGGCGAGCTCGGACAGGGCAAAGGGTTTGATCAAATAGTCGTCTGCACCGGATTTGAAGCCTTGCAAACGGTCATCCAGTTGATCGCGGGCAGTGAGCATGATCACTGGCGTATCGCGGCGGGCGTCTTCGCGCAGACGTTTGCACAGGGTATAGCCGTCGATGCCGGGCAGCATGATGTCGAGCACGATCAAATCGTAGTGCTCGGTGGCCGCCAGGTGCAGGCCCGACAAACCGTCCTGCGCGCAATCCACGGTGTAACCCTTGAGCCCCAGATAATCGGCCAGATTGGCCAGGATATCGCGGTTGTCTTCAACCAATAGAATTCGCATCGGCACCTCCTCCGTACACAGTAACGGCTGTCTTGGCGCGCAGCTTAAAGGCAAGTGGGGCTCAGGGATAGGGTGGTGTGCGGGGGTAAATCCGACAAGAAAAGCCTTGGATGGCGTTAACAACTTTTTCACCATCGATTCACAGGCTGACGACAGCGGCGTGGCCAGACTCCCCGCGGTTGCGCTCTTCAGAACATTTCACTCACCAAGGAATTGCCATGGTTTTGACCGCTGCCCGCCCCGCTTCCAGGCCACTGAATGCCTGGCTATGCCTGGGAGTGCCCGCCATTGCGGCGATCACCCTGCTGTTGCTCGAACTGACGTCCCTGGACATGGACCTTGCCAAGCTGTTCTATGACCCGGTCGCCGGCGAGTTCATCGGACGGCACAGTTACTTGCTGGAAAACATCCTGCATGACCGGGCCAAGCAAGTGGTCATCGCCTTTTCGGTGTTCGCCATTCTGGGCTTCATCGGCGCCTTTTTCATGGACAGGCTCAAACCGTTCAAACGTGAACTGGGTTGCCTGGTGCTGTCCCTGGCACTGGCAACTTCGTTCGTCACCCCGGTCAAAGCGGTGACGGCGGTCCAATGCCCATGGAGCCTGGAGCAATTCGGCGGGCACGAAACCTACAGCGAACTGCTTAGCCCTCGCCCGCCCACCGACAAGCCGGGCCGCTGCTGGCCGGGGGGGCATGCGGCAACCGGTTTCACGCTGTTTGCGTTGTTCTTCGTATTGCGCGACCGTCGCCCGCGTCTGGCACGCAAGGCGTTTGTCTTTGCCTTCGCGTTGGGTTCGGTGTTTTCCATCAGCCGGATGATGCAGGGGGCGCACTTCTTTTCGCACAACGTGTGGACGGCGATTTTCTGCTGGTTGATTTGTTTGGGGGCGTATTACTACATCCTTTATCGACCGGTTTCCAAGATTGAGCGGGAAAGTGAGGCAGAACCGGTCAGCGCCTGAAGAAAGATCAAAAGATCGCAGCCTTCGGCAGCTCCTACAGGTGTACGCATAACCCTGAGCTGCCGAAGGCTGCGATCTTTTGAGGTTGATATTTAAAAAGGGCAATAAAAAACCCCGCCGGCTTAACGCCGGCGGGGTTTTTACGTACGGGGTAAGGCTGGCTTACATCATGCCGCCCATGCCGCCCATACCGCCCATGTCTGGCATGCCGCCGCCAGCTGGTGCGTCTTCCTTGATCTCGGCGATCATGGCTTCGGTGGTGATCATCAGGCTGGCAATCGACGAAGCCGCTTGCAGAGCCGAACGAGTCACTTTAGCCGGGTCCAGGATACCCATTTCGATCATGTCGCCGTATTCGCCGGTCGCAGCGTTGTAACCGAAGTTACCCGAACCCTGCTTGACCTTGTCGACGACTACGCTTGGCTCGTCGCCGGAGTTGGCAACGATCTGACGCAGCGGCGCTTCAACAGCGCGGCGCAGCAACTGGATGCCAACGTTCTGGTCATCGTTGTCGCCTTTGAGCTCGGAGATAGCCTGCAGAGCGCGAACCAGTGCCACGCCGCCGCCAGGTACCACGCCTTCTTCAACGGCTGCACGAGTAGCGTGCAGGGCGTCTTCAACGCGGGCTTTCTTCTCTTTCATTTCAACTTCGGAACCAGCGCCAACCTTGATCACTGCAACGCCGCCGGACAACTTGGCCAGGCGCTCTTGCAGTTTTTCACGGTCGTAGTCGGACGAAGTATCAGCCACTTGTTGACGAATCTGGGTCACGCGAGCCTGGATGTCAGCCTCAACGCCGGCACCGTCGATCACGGTGGTGTTTTCTTTGGACAGGATTACGCGCTTGGCATTACCCAGGTGTTCCAGGGTAGTGCTTTCCAGGCTCAGACCGATCTCTTCGGAGATAACGGTACCGCCAGTCAGAACAGCGATGTCCTGCAGCATAGCCTTGCGACGGTCGCCGAAGCCTGGAGCCTTGACGGCTGCGACTTTAACGATGCCACGCATGTTGTTCACAACCAGAGTCGCCAGGGCTTCGCCTTCAACGTCTTCGGCAACGATCAGCAGTGGACGGCCGGCTTTGGCAACGGCTTCCAGCACTGGCAGCATTTCGCGGATGTTGGAGATCTTTTTGTCGACCAGCAGGATCAGCGGACCGTCCAGCTCGGCGGTCATGGTCTCTGGCTTGTTGACGAAGTACGGGGACAGGTAGCCGCGGTCGAACTGCATGCCTTCAACAACCGACAGTTCGTTTTCCAGGCCCGAGCCTTCTTCAACGGTGATCACGCCTTCTTTGCCGACTTTTTCCATGGCTTCGGCAATGATGTCGCCGATGGAGCTGTCGGAGTTGGCCGAGATGGTGCCGACCTGAGCGATGGCCTTGGTGTCAGCGCAAGGCTTGGACAGGGCTTTGAGCTCTTTGACGATCGCGATGGTCGCTTTGTCGATACCGCGCTTCAGGTCCATCGGGTTCATGCCGGCAGCGACGGCTTTCAGGCCTTCGTTGACGATCGACTGAGCCAGAACGGTAGCGGTGGTGGTGCCGTCGCCTGCGTCATCATTGGCACGGGAGGCAACGTCTTTGACCAGCTGCGCGCCCATGTTTTCGAAGCGATCTTTCAGCTCGATTTCTTTGGCAACGGAAACGCCGTCCTTGGTGATGGTCGGAGCGCCGAAGCTCTTCTCGATGATCACGTTACGGCCTTTAGGGCCCAGGGTCGCTTTTACTGCGTCAGCCAGGACGTTGACACCGGCGAGCATTTTCTTGCGGGCGGAATCGCCAAATTTAACTTCTTTAGCAGCCATGATCGATATTCCTTAAATACTTTGTAGTAGCGGGAAAATGAGCGGGGAATCAGCCTTCGATTACTGCGAGGATTTCGCTCTCGCCAATAACCAGCAGGTCTTCGCCGTCAACTTTCACAGTGTTGCTGCCGGAGTAAGGGCCGAACACAACCTTGTCACCCACTTTCACGGCCAGCGCACGCACTTCACCGTTGTCCAGTGCTTTGCCTGGGCCTACAGCGAGGACTTCACCCTGGTTTGGCTTTTCAGCAGCCGAACCTGGCAGGACGATACCGCCAGCGGTTTTCTTTTCTTCTTCGCTGCGACGGACGACGACGCGGTCATGCAGAGGACGAAGCTTCATTGTCGATCTCTCCTAATTGTGGTTTTCATCGGCCGGTGTAGTCCCGGCGGGTTTAACAAATCCGGCGGCGCCGGGTGCGGTTCGTCGAGCGAACCGCGGAAGTCTGTCTGGCGCAATTGCCAGAAACCTTGCGGTGACCGTTACATAAGGGCGTACAAGCTTATTTCAAGGGCGGGGAGCGAAAAATTTTTATCTCAATGCCCTGAAAATGAACACGGCACCCGAAGGTGCCGTGTCGATGGAAGTGTTACTTGGAATCGCGGTGTTCGAACTCGCCTTCGATCACATTGGGCTCACGGCCCAGTGGCTGCTGCGGAGCAGGACCGCCCCGTGGCTGAAGGTCATCGGCGAACGCACGCTGACGCATCGCTTGTTCCTCGGCGCGCAGACGCATTTTATTGGCCAGCAGTCGACGAGAGATCGGCAGCAACATGATCAGGCCCAGCACGTCAGTGACGAAGCCCGGCAGGATCAACAGACCGCCAGCCAGGGCCAGCATCAGGCCTTCGAGCATGGTCTGGGCCGGCAGCTCGCCGCGGTTCAGGCTTTCACGGGCGCGCAGCGCAGTAGCCAGACCGGCGATGCGCAGCACGAACACACCGAGCATCGAGCCGAGAATGATCAGCAGCAGGGCCGGGAAAAACCCGATCGCCCCGCTGACCTTGACGAATACGAACAGCTCCAACACCGGGAACAGTACAAAGAGCAACAAAAAAGGGCGCATCAAATGGTTCCTCAACGCAAGAATGCCTTGCCAGTGTTCCTTAGATGACGTCGCCGTTTCGTGAATTCAAGCGTCGGCCACCTCATTTTTCGGCCATTGCTCAGCGTGAGCCAGGAAAACCAAGGCTTCCCGTACTTGTGTCGGCGTATTACAGGGCTTTTGAAACGGTAGCCAGTAGAGTCCCTGACCAATGCGCAGGTGCATGCCTTCGGAGTCAATACCGGCCAGTTGCGCCGGGGCGGTTTTCGGCAGCCCCGCCAGCTCGACATAGTGGGCAATGGCTTTAGCGTGATCGGCATTCATGTGCTCGACCATACTCACTTCGGCTTTGCCGGCGAACGGATTGGGGAGGGTCAACTGAACGATCCAGTGGATCGCGCCGAAGCCGCCAATGTAGCGGTGACGTACCTCATTGAGGACCCAGAAATCGAAATCATGGGCTTTGTGGTAATTCTGCGAATCGGGGAAATAGCGATAGTAACGTTCGGCGGCTGCCTCGATGGCAGCGGTGTCTTGCAGCTTTTCTGCCTCAGCGAGGTAAGTCAGGCGACCAACGGCTTGTACGTCTTCGGCCTCACGCTCACCCACCAGCAGCGAACATTTCGGATCTTTCTGCAGGTTGTGAGTGTGCTGAGCGATGCGGCTGATAAGGATCAGCGGCCGGCCTTGCTCGTCCAGGCAGTACGGAACCACGGAGCCAAACGGAAAACCGGGCATCGCTTTGGAGTGCGTAGAGAGCACTCCACGGTATTCCTTGAGAAGCAATTCTCGGGCATGCTTAGCCACTACAACGCTCAATTTATGACTCCTTATATAGAATCCGTCGAAGAAACGGACAGGCGCCTGGATAAAGTTTCAGCACGCCATAGGGGCAGTTCTCATGTGCAGCCAAGCCATATCAGGCTCAGATCGAGGGGCCCTCTCTAAGGAAAACCAATCCGATCTGCCAAGGGGCTATGCGAATGCAACTCACTGACAAAGTAATCATTATCACCGGCGGTTGCCAGGGTTTAGGCCGTTCCATGGCCGAGTATCTCGCAGGCAAAGGCGCGAAGCTGGCGCTGGTGGACTTGAATCAGGAAAAACTCGACGCCACCGTCGCCGCTTGCAAAGCAAAGGGTGTCGAGGCCCGCGCCTACCTGTGCAACGTCGCCGATGAAGAGCAGGTGACCCATATGGCCACCCAGGTGGCCGACGATTTCGGCGCAATCCATGGCTTGATCAACAACGCCGGCATTCTGCGCGACGGCCTGCTGTTGAAGGTCAAGGATGGCGAAATGACCAAGATGAGCCTGGCCCAATGGCAGGCGGTGATCGACGTCAATCTGACCGGCGTTTTCCTGTGCACGCGTGAAGTTGCGGCAAAAATGGTCGAGCTGAAAAACAGCGGCGCGATCATCAATATCTCGTCGATTTCGCGCGCCGGCAACATTGGCCAGACCAACTACTCCGCCGCGAAGGCCGGTGTCGCTGCGGCGACTGTGACCTGGGCCAAGGAACTGGCGCGTTACGGCATTCGCGTGGCGGGCATTGCGCCGGGTTTCATTGAAACCGAGATGACCCTGAGCATGAAACCGGAAGCACTAGAGAAAATGACCTCCGGGATTCCGCTCAAGCGCATGGGCAAACCTGAAGAGATTGCCCAGTCGGTGGGCTACATTCTCGAGAACGACTACTACAACGGCCGGATTCTTGAGTTGGATGGCGGGTTGCGGATCTAGGGTCAACACAAAACAAATGTGGGAGCGGGCTTGCTCGCGAAAGCGGTGGTTCAGTCAACTTATCTGTTGAATGTTATACCGTCTTCGCGAGCAAGCCCGCTCCCACCATTGGATCGCATTTCTTCAGCGAATCAATCGTCGCTGACGGTGATGTTCGGCATCGCCGGCGTTGCCGCTTCCTGCAACACAATCCGCGCGCCGACATGGCGGGCCAGTTCCTGGTAAACCATCGCGATCTGGCTTTCCGGCTCGGCGATCACCGTTGGCTTGCCGCCATCGGCCTGTTCGCGGATCAGCATCGACAGTGGCAACGAAGCCAACAGTTCGACACCGTACTGGTTGGCCAGCTTCACACCGCCACCCTCACCGAACAGATGCTCGGCATGCCCGCAGTTGGAGCAGATGTGCACGGCCATGTTTTCCACCACGCCCAGCACCGGGATGTTGACCTTGCGGAACATCTCCACGCCTTTGCGCGCGTCCAGCAATGCCAGATCCTGCGGGGTGGTCACGATCACCGCGCCGGCCACCGGGACTTTTTGCGCCAGGGTCAACTGGATATCGCCGGTGCCTGGCGGCATGTCGATGACCAGGTAATCCAGATTGCCCCAGGCCGTTTGCGTGACCAGTTGCAACAAGGCACCGGACACCATCGGCCCGCGCCAGACCATCGGCGTGTTGTCGTCGGTCAGGAACGCCATGGACATCACTTCGACGCCATGGGATTCAATCGGAATGAACCACTTCTGATCCTTGACCTTTGGTCGGGTGCCTTCAGGGATGCCGAACATGATGCCCTGGCTCGGGCCGTAGATATCCGCGTCGAGAATCCCGACTTTGGCGCCTTCGCGGGCCAGCGCCAGGGCCAGGTTGGCAGCCGTGGTGGACTTGCCCACGCCACCCTTGCCGGACGCCACGGCCACGACGTTCTTAACGTTGGCCAGGCCAGGAATCTGTGCCTGGGCCTTGTGCGCGGCGATCACACTGGTGATCTCGACGCGCGCAATGACGACGCCGTCCAGGCCTTCGATGGCCAGTTGCAGCAACTGCGCCCAGCCGCTTTTGAACAAACCGGCGGCATAGCCCAGCTCCAGCTGGACGCTGACGCGATCACCCTGGATATCGATGCTGCGCACGCACCCGGCGCTGACCGGGTCCTGGTTCAGGTAAGGGTCGGTGTATTGGCGAAGGACGGCTTCCACCGCTGCACGATTGACGGCGCTCATGGGCAACTCCGATAGCAAGACTGGAAAAATCAGGCGGGTATCGTACCTGTTCTGATGGTTTGGCGGGATGTTCAAAAGATCGCAGCCTTCGGCAGCTCCTACAAGTTCGGCGCAATCCCTGTAGGAGCTGCCGAAGGCTACGATCTTTTAATGGCCTCCCCCATTCGATCATCGGAGGAAACAACCTCACGGGGTGAAAAATATGCGTCAGCGCTTTATAGTGGCCGACCTCCGTTTCATCAAGTAGCCGAGCCCCATGTCCGAGCCACGCAAGATCCTCGTCACCAGCGCCCTGCCCTATGCCAATGGTTCGATCCACCTCGGCCATATGCTGGAATATATCCAGACCGATATGTGGGTGCGCTTCCAGAAGCATCGCGGTAACCAATGCATTTATGTCTGCGCCGACGACGCCCACGGTTCGGCCATCATGTTGCGCGCGGAAAAGGAAGGCATCACCCCGGAACAACTGATCGCCAACGTCCAGGCCGAACACAGCGCCGACTTTGCCGAGTTCCTGGTGGACTTCGACAACTTCCACTCCACTCACGCCGAAGAAAACCGTGAGCTTTCGAGCCAGATCTACCTGAAGCTGCGCGACGCCGGGCACATCGCTACGCGCTCGATCACTCAGTACTTCGACCCGGAAAAGAAAATGTTCCTGGCCGACCGCTTCATCAAGGGCACCTGCCCGAAATGCGGCACCGAAGACCAGTACGGCGACAACTGCGAAAAATGCGGTGCGACCTACGCGCCGACCGATCTGAAGGATCCGAAATCGGCCATCTCCGGCGCCACCCCGGTGCTCAAGGATTCCCAGCACTTCTTCTTCAAGCTGCCAGACTTCCAGGAAATGCTCCAAGCCTGGACCCGCAGCGGCACGTTGCAAGAGGCCGTAGCCAACAAGATCGCCGAATGGCTGGATGCCGGCCTGCAACAGTGGGATATTTCCCGCGATGCGCCGTACTTCGGCTTCGAAATCCCCGACGAGCCGGGCAAATACTTTTACGTGTGGCTGGATGCGCCAATCGGCTACATGGCCAGCTTCAAGAACCTCTGCGCCCGCCGTCCGGACCTGGACTTCGACGCGTTCTGGGGCAAGGATTCCACCGCCGAGCTGTACCATTTCATCGGCAAGGACATCGTCAACTTCCACGCCCTGTTCTGGCCCGCCATGCTTGAAGGCGCCGGTTTCCGCAAACCGACCGGCATCAATGTCCACGGCTACCTGACCGTCAACGGCCAGAAGATGTCCAAGTCCCGCGGCACGTTCGTCAAGGCGCGGACTTACCTGGATCACCTGTCGCCGGAATACCTGCGCTACTACTACGCCGCCAAGCTGGGCCGTGGCGTCGACGACCTGGACCTGAACCTCGAAGACTTCGTGCAGAAGGTCAACTCCGACCTGGTCGGCAAAGTCGTCAACATCGCCAGCCGTTGCGCCGGTTTCATCCATAAAGGCAACGCCGGTGTACTGGTAGCCGGCAACGCCGCGCCGGAACTGACCGACGCCTTTTTGGCCGCAGCGCCAAGCATTGCCGATGCCTATGAGGCTCGCGACTTCGCCCGTGCCATGCGCGAAATCATGGGCCTGGCCGACCGCGCCAACGCCTGGATCGCCGACAAGGCACCGTGGTCGCTGAACAAACAGGAAGGCAAGCAGGATGAAGTCCAGGCCATTTGCGCCCTCGGCATCAACCTGTTCCGCCAACTGGTGATTTTCCTCAAACCGGTACTGCCGCTGCTGGCCGCCGATGCCGAGGCGTTCCTGAATGTCGCGCCGCTGACCTGGAACGACCACGCCACCTTGCTCAGCAACCATCAGTTGAACGAGTTCAAACCGTTGATGACCCGCATCGACCCGGTAAAAGTACAAGCCATGACCGACGCCTCGAAAGAAGACCTGACCGCCAGCGCAACCGACACCGGCCAAGCGGCACCCGCCGGCAACGGTGAACTGGCCAAGGATCCGCTGTCGCCAGAGATCGAGTTCGACACTTTTGCCGCTGTAGACCTGCGCGTTGCGCTGATCGTCAAGGCCGAAGCCGTGGAAGGCGCCGACAAGCTGCTGCGCCTGACCCTGGACATCGGTGACGAACAACGCAACGTGTTCTCCGGGATCAAGAGCGCTTACCCGGACCCGTCCAAGCTCAATGGTCGCCTGACCATGATGATCGCCAACCTCAAGCCTCGCAAAATGAAATTCGGGATCTCCGAAGGCATGGTGATGGCAGCCGGCCCTGGTGGTGAAGAAATCTACCTGCTGAGCCCCGATAGCGGCGCTAAGCCGGGTCAGCGTATCAAGTAAGGCTCGATCCGCTGGACCGATCCCACAGTCGTGCCTGGCATGACTGTGGGTTTTTCATGTCTGGCCCATACTATCTCTCAACTCCCGCCTCATCTTGTAGGCGCTGTCGAGTGAAACGAGGCTACGATCTTTTGACCTTGTGTTTAAAAAACAAAGTCAAAAGATCGCAGCCTGCGGCAGCTCCTACTGATTTACCCAGCAGCCCAACGATGTGTGGATACGGACGCTTCAGGTTGACCGATCATGACCGAACTGCTTCTTACGCTTATCAGCGCTGCCCTGATCAACAACCTCGTGTTGCACTGGCCGCTGGGCGTCGATCCGGTGCTGGGCAGCGAGCGGCCGCAGGTCCATGCGCTGGGCATCGCGACGACGTGCCTGATGCTGATCGTCGGCGCACTTGGCTATGCGCTCTACCACTGGCTATTAGTGCCGTTGGGGCTGACGTCGCTGCGTCTGTTCGTATTCCTGCCGTTGAGCGTTCTGCTGACCCACCCGCTGCTCAAACTGCTTTCCCGGTTATTGACGAAGCTTTCATTCGATGGCCTCTGGCCCCTGCTGCTGGGGAATGCCGGGGTGCTTGGGCTGACATTGCTCAACGCTCAAGACGAAAAGGGAATTTTCCACGCCATAGCCCTGAGCCTTGGCGCCGGGCTGGGTTTCTGGCTGGTGCTGAGTCTGTTCAGCGACTTGCGCCAGCGCACACTCGATAACGATATCCCCCTGCCCTTTCGCGGCCTGCCGATCGAATTGATCGGCGCCGGATTGATCGCAGTGATTTTTCTCGGATTCAGCGGGCTGATCAAAACATGAGTCTGATTCAACGCATCGACGCCCTCTTGCCGCAGACCCAATGCGGCAAATGTGGTCACCCCGGATGTAAACCCTACGCCGAAGGCATCGCCAGCGGCGAGCCGATCAACAAGTGCCCACCGGGTGGCAGCGAAACCATCGCGGCCCTGGCCGACCTGCTGAAAGTGCCAGTGCTGGAACTGGACGTCAGTCGCGGTTCGGCGCCAGCGCAGATCGCTTACATCCGCGAAGCCGAATGCATTGGCTGCACCAAATGCATTCAGGCCTGCCCGGTCGATGCCATTGTCGGTGCGGCGAAATTCATGCACACAGTCATCGTTGACGAATGCACCGGTTGCGACCTCTGTGTGGCGCCGTGCCCGGTGGATTGCATCGAGATGCATCCGTTACCGCTGGCCACGGTGCTGCCGATTGTCGGCGGGCTGGCGTTCAGCCTGGAGGAACAACAGGCCCGCGCCGCCAAGCGCAATCACGCGCGACGCCGTTTCGAACAGCGTAATGCCCGCTTGCATCGCGAAGAGGAACAGAAGCTCGCCGAACGCCAGGCCCGCGCCCAACGCGCCGTGCAGCACAGCGAAGTGACGCTCGACCCGGTTCAGGCCGCACTCGAGCGCGTTCGCGCACAGAAAGCCGACAATGCCGATGCGGCACTGAAAAAGGCCAAGGTCGATCTAGCGATGAGTCGGGCGCAACTGAACAAATCGCTCAAGGCCTTCGGGCATCCGCCGACCTTCGAACAGCAATCGCAACTGATCGTGCTGCAACAGCAGTTCGAAGCCGCCGAACAGGCGCTGGCGCAACTGGAGAGCAGCGCACCGCCGGTTTCTGCGCCACCTGCTCCAGCGAAAGATGCCGAGCTGAAACGGGCGAAGATCCAGTTGGCCATGCGCCGCGCCGAACTCAAGAAAGCTCAAACAAGCGAGGCACCGCCCGAACAGATCGAAGCGTTGCAACGTGCGCTCAGCGAAGCCGAGCGTCAGGTGGATGCCTATGCCACCTCTTGAGTCGGTGGACGAACGCCTTCAACAGGCCATGAAGCTGGTATTGCTGGCCACCGTGCCGGGGATGCTGATGTTGTTCTGGCTGTATGGCTGGGGCGTATTGATCAACCTGGTTCTGGCGGCGGCAACCGCGTTGGCCGTTGAAGCGGCGATGTTGCAGCTGCGCAAACAACCGGTGAAACCGACGTTGAGCGACGGCAGTGCACTGGTCAGCGCGACATTGTTGGCGCTGGCCTTGCCGCCTTATTGTCCATGGTGGCTGACGGTCAGCGCCGTGGCGTTCGGACTGTCTTTCGGCAAGCATTTGTATGGCGGCGTCGGCAAGAACCCGTTCAATCCGGCGATGCTCGGTTTCGCGCTGGTCCTGGTGATGTTTCCGCAGCCAATGACCCATTGGCCGGCGTCCCATGGCATGGATTTGTTCGGTGGACTGCAACAGGTGTTCGGCTTCAGCTTCGGCCAGACGCCCGATGCGTGGGCCCAGGCCACGGCGCTGGACAGCTTGCGAATCAACAAGAGCCTGACCATGGACGAACTGTTCGCCGAGAATCCGGCATTCGGCCGTTTTGGCGGCCGAGGCGTTGAATGGGTCAACCTGGCGTTTCTGGCGGGCGGTGCGTTTCTGCTGCAGCGACGGGTATTCAGTTGGCATGCGCCGGTCGGCATGCTCGCCAGCCTGTTCGTCATCAGCCTGTTGTGCTGGAACGGTACGGGTTCCGACTCTCATGGCTCGCCACTGTTTCATCTGCTCACCGGCGCGAGCATGCTCGGTGCCTTCTTCATCGTCACAGAACCGATCTCGGGCGCGAAAAGCCCCTTGGCCCGATTACTGTTCGGCGCCGGCGTGGGGTTACTGACTTATCTGATTCGGACGTGGGGCGGTTATCCGGACGGTGTGGCCTTTGCGGTTCTGCTGATGAATCTCTGTGTACCGGCGCTGGAACGGTTTGCCGCGTCCAGACAGGAACAGGTTGCCCCATGAACCGAGCGACGAGCGTTGTGATCCTGGTAGTGCTGGCAGGCCTGGGGATGGGCGCGACTTACCTCGTGCAGCACACCAGCGCCGCACGCGTTGCCGTCGAACAACGCCTGATCGACAGCCGCCGGTTACTGGATCTGCTACCGCCCGACAGCTACGACAATCAGCCATTGGAGCACCCCCTCAGAGTCGAAAACATTCGCCTGGCCCACAGCACACTGTTGGGTGGCTATCTGGCGTCCAAGGCTGGCCAACCGAGCGCCGTGTTGCTGCGCAGCCAGACTCTGGGCTACGCCGGCGCCGTCGAATTGCTGATCGCCATCGACCGCCAAGGCAAGTTAGTAGGGGTCAAAACCCTCAGGCAATCGGAAACCCCGGGGCTAGGCGGCAAGCTCGCCGACTGGCCCAATGCCTGGCTTGAGGTGTTTACCGGCAAGTCTCTAACCGCCCCCGATGACAATGGCTGGGCCTTGAAAAAAGACCAAGGGCAATTCGATCAGATTGCGGGCGCGACCATCACCTCAAGAGCGGTGATCAATGCTACCCATGACGCGTTACGCTACTTCGACGAACATCGGCAACCGCTGATCGGGAGCAGCGCCCATGAATAAGTCATTGCCCCTGCAAAACTCGTTGATGCTTACGCCGTTGATCGGCGTTACGGATTCATTGGTTACGGCCCTGGGCCTGTGGCTGATGTTTGCCCTGGTGCTCAGTGCTTATGGTTTAAGCATGGGCGTTTTGCGCTCGCGACTGATGCCAACCACCCATTTGCTCGCTAGCCTGCTGCTGGCCGCCACGCTGACCAGTTGCGCGGAACTCGCCATGCAAGCCTGGTCGCTCCAATGGCACCAGCAGCTGGGTTTCTACGCAGGATTGATCGCCCTGCAATGCGTTGTGCTGGAACACAACGGTTTTTTCCAGAGCCCACCGCGTGATCGACTGCGCCTGTGTGGCTTGTTCGGCGCCTTGATGGTGGGCTTGGCTCTGCTGCGCGAGCTCATCGGCAACGGAACACTCGGTCGCGACCTTTCCAGGATGGCCGGAACCACGCAACCGGACTGGCAAGGCTGGACGCTGATCGCCGACGGTGGCCTGCATCTGGCCACGCTGGCCCCCGGCGGGTTTATTCTGCTCGGACTACTGATCGCCGCACATCAAGCCTTTCGCCGCCCGGCGGCCTCACAATGACCGCCTTCGAGGAAACGCATCGCCCATGAATGCCGCAAAACGTCTTGAAATTTTCCGCAGGTTTCACGAAGACAACCCTGAACCGAAGACCGAACTGGCCTACTCTTCACCGTTCGAATTGTTGATCGCCGTGATTCTCTCGGCGCAATCGACCGATGTCGGCGTGAACAAGGCCACCGGCAAACTGTTCCCGGTGGCCAATACACCAGCAGCAATCTATGCCTTGGGCGTCGAAGGGCTGTCGGAATATATCAAGACCATTGGTCTGTTCAACAGCAAAGCGAAAAATGTGATCGAAACCTGTCGCTTACTGGTGGAGCGCCATGGAGGTGAAGTACCGCAAACCCGCGAGGCACTGGAGGCTTTGCCGGGCGTCGGTCGCAAGACCGCCAATGTGGTGCTTAATACCGCCTTTCGTCAGCTGACCATGGCCGTGGACACTCACATTTTCCGGGTCAGTAACCGTACCGGCATTGCTCCGGGCAAGAACGTGGTCGAGGTGGAGCAAAAACTGATGAAGTTCGTGCCCAAGGAATATCTGCTCGACGCCCATCACTGGCTGATTCTCCATGGGCGCTACGTTTGCCTGGCCCGCAAGCCGCGGTGTGGCAGCTGCCGGATCGAGGATTTATGCGAATACAAGCAAAAAACCTCGGACGATTGAGGCCCTATTAGTTTTTTTGATTGATCGATTGAAAAAATCTTTTTTACCCGCCGGGAAATTGTCGATATAAGGAGCGCCAAAGGGCAGCCTTAGCCTGGAGTTAACCTTATGAGCACTGGCAAAGAGCAATTGGACGTAGAAGACGACTTCACCCCCGTTGAGGCCGATGACGCTGAGCCGGTCATGGAAGTGGCGAAGACCAACCTGAGCAAACGCCGCACCATTGACAACCTGCTGGAGGAGCGCCGACTGCAAAAGCAATTGGCCGATTACGATTTTGACTTGTAACACTTAAAAGCCTCCCGAAACGGAGGCTTTTTACTAAGTGCCGTCCGTTGACAAACACCTGTTCATCGCGCCTCGCCAAACGCTGGCAGCTTCATACCAGGCCATTGCGCTGGGCCAATTCAATCAGGTCGACCAGTGAGCGAGCATTGAGCTTTAACAGAAGACGAGTTTTATAAGTACTAACGGTTTTATTGCTGAGGAACATTCCATCGGCGATCTCCTTGTTTGTCTTTCCTCGGGCCAATTGTTGCAGGACCATCATCTCTCGCCCGGACAAACGATCCACCATATCCGCTTCACTGGCATTCCCCAGACTGGAACGCACGGTATGCAACGCCTGATTAGGAAAATAGCTGTAGCCTGACAATACAGCTTTTATTGCACTGAGCAACTCAGTGAGATCCTGTTGTTTGCAAACATATCCGGCGGCACCCGACTGCATGCAACGCATGGAAAAATGGCCTGGCGCCTGGGATGTCAATATCAATACTTTAAGAGGCATCGCCGTTGATGTCAGGCGCGCGATAACTTCCAACCCATCCAGTTTCGGTATTCCAATATCCAGTATGACAATATCCGGCATAAGATCACGGGCAAGTTGTAATGCGTCCACACCATTATCTGTTTCTGCAATGACTTCGTAGCCATGACGCTCCATTAGCATACGTACCGCAAGCCGAATGACGGGGTGATCATCCACGATCAGCACTTTATTCATGGGCAAGTCCAATTTTCGCTGTTCGAATTTTTAGAGCCCGCACCATAGCCTAGTCGTTTCACCCATGGCACGCCGTCACCCTCGGCCACTCGCAGCGAGAGACATAGCCTACAAACAACACGGATTATTCCTACAAAAAATCATTGCCATACGAAGAAACAGAGATTTTACTGATCTACTATTGTTCAATGCTTCGACAGTTTTTTGTATCGACTTACAACCAAAAAACGACAAAAAAACAGTGTCGACACATTAATCCACGAGATGCCGACTATTGAGCCACCCTTAAAAGTAACGGGTATTTTCCAGCACCTTCTTGCGCAACCTGGCTCAATAAGCAAAAAAGTTCACACACCGTAACACTTAACCAATAACATAGCGCCAACAAAAAACAATTAAACAGCCATACCCGAACCCGCAACAATACAGCTACTATAACAACCTCACTACTCCAATAAAAACAATTCAACACCACAGAAAAATAGTCTGATATCAGTTATTACAACCCATCAACCAATCGAGAAAAGACAAAACTTAATGAGCAGACAATATGATAAAACTCAAAAAAAGAATCACCAACCCCATGACAATTATTGCCATATTTGCAGCACTGTCTGAAACATCGGCCGCCGTATCCCTTCCTTTTCTCGACAATGAGGAGAGAAAACTCTATGTGTGGTTCCTGATCAGCTTTCCCTTTTACTTGCTTTTTCTTTTCTTCGTTACTCTCAACTTCAACTATCGATCGCTTTACGCGCCCTCCGATTTCGTGAAGGACAAGCATTTCATAAAAGCCATGGAGAACGTTCATCATCCGAGCAACAACCCATCCAGCGTAGCGCCCGAAAGCTCGACCCAGCACCATGTAAACCTGCCTGCCCCGCTAAAGGATCTGCATATCGTTGATGCACGGTGGATACACAAAAAAATGGCGTTCAGCGCCTTGATGGAAAGCATTCAGTACCCTGCGGACAATCCCGCACAGGTGATCGTATTTCTCACGTGTACCGATTCGGATAAATTGCTGAAGACAAATACGCTCAAACATTGGAAACAAATAAAGAAACGTAATAGCGCAACGTTCTGTATTTCTTACAATTTGAGCTCACAGGGCGTGACGATAATGGGCTAGGTATTGAACTGTCGCACATTAGAAAGGCAGCCCTTGAAGCAGATCAAGGACAGAAAGCAAAAGGAACGGTCAGCGGAAACAAGAAGAAAGCGAAGCGTTATATGCAGCAGCCCCTCTTTCAAATTTGTGGCCTTGTCATCAACAAGGCCACAAATTCATTACCGACTCAAAGGCCTCAGAAAAGCTTGCGGCCTTTGTTCGCTGCAATACGCATGCGCAAGGCGTTGAGCTTGATGAAGCCCGCCGCGTCGGCCTGGTTGTAGGCGCCGCCATCTTCTTCGAAGGTCGCAATGTTGGCGTCGAACAACGACTCGTCGGACTTGCGGCCGGTGACGATCACATTGCCCTTGTACAGCTTCAGGCGCACTACGCCATTCACGTGGGCCTGGGAAGCATCGATCATCTGTTGCAGCATCAGACGCTCAGGGCTCCACCAGTAACCGGTGTAGATCAGGCTGGCGTATTTAGGCATCAGCTCGTCTTTGAGGTGAGCCACTTCGCGGTCCAGGGTGATCGATTCGATCGCGCGGTGTGCGCGTAGCATGATGGTGCCGCCCGGGGTTTCGTAGCAGCCGCGAGACTTCATGCCGACGTAGCGGTTTTCGACGATGTCCAGACGGCCGATACCGTGTTCGCCACCGATACGGTTCAAAGTCGTCAGCACGGTGGCCGGAGTCATTTCGACGCCGTCCAGTGCGACGATGTCGCCGTTACGATAAGTCAGTTCCAGGTACTGCGGTTTGTCAGGAGCGTTCTCCGGGGAGACGGTCCATTTCCACATGTCTTCTTCATGCTCGGTCCAGGTGTCTTCCAGCACGCCGCCTTCATAGGAGATGTGCAGCAGGTTGGCGTCCATCGAGTACGGGGATTTCTTCTTGCCGTGACGCTCGATAGGGATGTTGTGCTTTTCAGCATAATCCATCAGCTTTTCACGGGAGAGCAGGTCCCATTCGCGCCACGGAGCGATCACTTTCACACCTGGCTTCAAAGCGTAGGCGCCCAGTTCGAAACGAACCTGGTCGTTGCCCTTGCCGGTCGCGCCGTGGGAAATGGCGTCAGCGCCGGTTTCGTTGGCGATTTCGATCAAGCGCTTGGCGATCAACGGACGAGCGATGGAAGTACCCAGCAGGTACTCGCCTTCGTAAACGGTATTGGCGCGGAACATCGGGAACACGAAATCTCGCACGAATTCTTCGCGCAGATCGTCGATGTAGATTTCTTTTACGCCCATGGCCTGTGCCTTGGCGCGGGCCGGTTCGACCTCTTCGCCCTGACCCAGGTCAGCGGTGAAGGTCACTACTTCACAATTATAAGTATCCTGCAGCCACTTGAGGATCACCGAAGTGTCCAGGCCGCCGGAATACGCCAGAACGACCTTGTTTACGTCCGCCATGCCATCACTCCACGGGGTTCTACGGAAAGCCGTCAAGTCTACCGCCCATGCAGAATAATTTACAGAGGCGCGACAGCTTATGACGACGAAGCGACAGATTATGTCGAGCGAGCGACGATTTCAGCGGGTTCAGGAGGTCTTCGCGCTGCCCGCGGAAGCAGTCGCTGGAGGCGCCGGTTGCTCGATCGGCGCTACCCGTTCAAGGCGTACGGCAACCCGGCGGTTTTTCGCCCGATTGGCGGCGTTATTGTTCGGCGCCAGAGGATAGCGCTCACCGTGAAAACGCAGGGTGATCTGCGATTCCTGGATACCATTGGCCTTGAAGAAGTCCATCACGGCCAGCGCCCTGCGTCGCGACAATTCGCGGTTGGTCAGGCGGTTGCCGCTGTTGTCGGAATGGCCGTCGAGCTCAATATGGTTGACCGTCGGATCGGCTTTCATGAATTCCAGCATGACCTGTAAATGGGCCTTGGCTTGGGCGTCGAGATCGATACCCTCCCCCGGAAAGCCGATTTGGGACTGCTTCACCTGCTCGAAATTCTGCGGTAGCAACTTGGCCACGCACCCCTGATAGTCACTGTAGGCCTTGCTGAATTTGACTGGCAGCAGACGAACTTCGGATACCCGCCCCTCGCCCGAGGAGTGTCGAACCACCGGGCTGCGACCGTCCAGCAACCCGCTGATCAGGCGCCCGGCCTGAAGTTGCGAGCTGTTGAACAGCACGTTGCCACTGCCCATTCGCACCGAGCCCAGGTTGATGTCGCCACGCCCCGGCTGCCATGGCGCAGCGGCCGCCAGCAAGGTCGCGGAACCGCCACCGATCATCGAGTTGTAGGCCTTCAAGCGAAATGTCGCCTGTTCGCCGGCGCGACGCACGAACTCTCCCGAGCCGAAATCGGTGATGGGCTGAGTCAGGCGGCATTCGAACTTGTCACCTTCGACCGTCCACTCGATGCTCTCCAGACGGGTCTGGAAAGTGAGCGCCATCGCAGGAAGGCTGGCAAACACACTGAGCAAGGCTAAATAACGCTGGCGCACGGGAGGGCTCCACTGGCTTGTGCAACAAAAAGACCGAAACACATCTTTACGGCATACCTGTTGGATATCGGAAGCTTGCCGCAAAACTTGATAGCGAGTGCCTGCAAGAGTCTTTTCCGGTAGCATTCCCCTGAGTTTGACCCGCCTGGAATCCCCTCATGTCCGACCGCCTGACCCTGCTGCGTCCCGACGACTGGCATATTCATCTTCGCGATGGTGCTGTGTTGACCAATACCGTCGCGGATGTCGCGCGCACCTTTGGTCGCGCCATCATCATGCCCAACCTGGTACCGCCGGTACGCAACGCTGCTGAAGCCAATGGCTATCGCCAGCGGATTCTCGCCGCGCGTCCGGCCGGCAGCCGTTTCGAACCGCTGATGGTTCTGTACCTGACCGACCGCACCCAGCCCGAAGAAATTCGTGAGGCCAAGGCCAGCGGTTTCGTTCACGCCGCCAAGTTGTACCCGGCCGGCGCGACCACCAACTCGGACTCGGGCGTCACCAGCATCGACAAGATTTTCCCTGCACTCGAGGCCATGGCCGACGTCGGGATGCCCTTGTTGGTTCACGGTGAAGTCACCCGTGGCGATGTCGACGTTTTCGATCGCGAAAAGATCTTCATCGATGAGCACTTGCGTCGAGTGGTCGAGCGTTTCCCGACCCTCAAAGTGGTGTTCGAACACATCACCACCGCTGATGCCGTGCAGTTCGTCAACGAGGCTTCGGCCAACGTCGGCGCAACCATCACCGCCCATCACCTGCTGTACAACCGCAACCACATGCTGGTGGGCGGGATTCGGCCGCACTTCTATTGCCTGCCGATCCTCAAACGCAATACCCACCAGGAAGCCCTGCTCGACGCCGCCACCAGTGGCAGCGACAAGTTCTTCCTGGGCACCGACTCGGCGCCCCATGCCCAGCACGCCAAAGAAGCGGCTTGCGGCTGTGCTGGTTGCTACACCGCTTATGCCGCGATCGAGATGTATGCCGAAGCCTTTGAACAGCGCAACGCGCTGGATAAACTCGAAGCCTTCGCCAGCCTTAATGGCCCGCGCTTCTACGGCCTGCCGGTGAACACCGATCGCATCACCCTGGTCCGCGATGAGTGGACCGCCCCAACCAGCCTGCCATTTGGTGAGCTGACTGTAATCCCGCTGCGCGCCGGTGAAAAACTGCGCTGGCGCCTGCTGGAGGAACACGCGTGAGTGAAGACCATTTCGACGATGAACAGGACGGTCAAGGCAACGGAGGTGGTCCTCGTCATCCAATGGCTGCCAGATTCCGCGGTTACCTGCCGGTTGTCGTCGACGTAGAAACCGGCGGCTTCAATTCGGCCACCGATGCCTTGCTGGAAATTGCGGCGACCACCATTGCCATGGACGAAAAAGGCTTTGTGTATCCCGATCACACCTACTTCTTCCGCGTCGAGCCATTTGAAGGCGCGAACATCGAAGCGGCCGCTCTGGAATTCACCGGGATCAAACTCGATCACCCGTTGCGCATGGCCGTGAGTGAAGAAGCGGCCCTGACTGACATTTTCCGCGGCATCCGCAAGGCCCTGAAAGCCAACGGCTGCAAACGGGCAATTCTGGTCGGGCACAACAGCAGCTTCGATCTGGGCTTCCTCAACGCCGCTGTCGCACGCCTGGACATGAAACGTAACCCGTTTCATCCATTTTCCAGCTTCGATACCGCGACCCTCGCCGGTCTCGCCTACGGTCAAACCGTATTGGCCAAGGCCTGTCAGGCAGCCGATATCGACTTCGACGGTCGCGAGGCTCATTCGGCTCGCTACGACACCGAGAAGACTGCCGAGCTGTTCTGCGGCATCGTCAATCGCTGGAAACAAATGGGCGGCTGGGAAGACTACAACGACTGATCCATCACTCATCTGATGCCGAGGGAGCTTGCTCTTTCAAAGTGAACAGCATGGGTTTATCCCGCCCATAAAAAAACCGGCCTCATCAGCCGGTTTTTTTATGCCTCGAACGTGCCTTACAGCGCAGCAGCGTGCTCGGTCAGGTAGGCAGCAACGCCTTCTGGCGAAGCGTTCATGCCCTTGTCGCCTTTTTTCCAGTTGGCAGGGCAAACTTCGCCATGCGCTTCGTGGAATTGCAGAGCGTCGACCAGACGGATCAGCTCTTCCATATTACGGCCCAGCGGCAGGTCGTTGATGATCTGCGAGCGGACAACGCCTTTGTCGTCGATCAGGAAGGCGCCACGGAATGCAACGCCGTCAGCGGACTGAACGTCGTAAGCCTTCATGATTTCCTGCTTGATGTCGGCAGCCATGGTGTAACGAACCTGACCGATACCGCCATTGTTCACCGGGGTGTTACGCCATGCATTGTGAGTGAAGTGCGAGTCGATCGACACCGCGACCACTTCCACGTTGCGCTCTGCGAAGTCAGCCATGCGGTTGTCCAGAGCGATCAGCTCGGACGGGCAAACGAAGGTGAAGTCCAGTGGGTAGAAGAACACCAGGCCGTATTTGCCTTTGATGGCCGAGGACAGGGTGAAGCTGTCTACGATTTCGCCATTGCCGAGTACGGCCGGTACGGTGAAGTCAGGGGCTTGTTTGCCTACGAGTACGCTCATTGGATATCTCCTGGTGTAATAACGTTGAAGAACAGGGTTCATGCCAGCCTGCCACCCTCGGGCGACAGCCCTGTGACACAAACCTGCTTCGCAAAAGGCCGACCATCATACACCGCGTTTTTCACCTGTCCTTAGCGCCTTAATGGTTTTTTTCCTGGACGGTAAAAAGACTGCTTCTATATTTTTCGCCTGACAGCGTGAGATGAAACCGTTCGTCAGTCACAGGCCCTTATGACAAAAACCTTTCAGAAACCACTTTGACAATCATTCTCGTTAACATTAAGATCCATCGCAATTGAGTCACAACCAGCGACGGTTTTCACTTATGTATGTCTGCCTCTGCACTGGCGTCACCGATGGTCAAATCCGCGATGCAATCTATGAAGGTTGCTGCAGTTATCGGGAAGTTCGTCAGGCCACTGGCGTTGCCAGCCAATGCGGTAAATGCGCCTGCCTTGCCAAGGAAGTGGTCCGTGAAACCCTCGGCAAACTGCAATCAGCCCAGGCGTCGATCCCTTACCCCGCAGAATTTACCGCCGCTTAAAGCCCTTATTTCAAAGAACCGGACTTGATGTCCGGTTTTTTTATGTCTGAAAATCAATTGCTTAGAGGCTAGACGCGGAACACAAACATTCTTATTCCGATTAATTTTCATTTAAGTTTCAATAACTTAGGTTTGACACTCTTAATCATGCGGCTCAAACTCTGCCTTATAAACAGCTAATACAGGGCAGGACCCCATCATGAAAGGCGACATTACAGTCATCCAGCACCTCAACAAAATCCTTGGCAATGAGCTGGTCGCGATCAATCAATACTTTCTGCATGCGCGCATGTATGAAGATTGGGGTCTGAACAAGCTCGGCAAGCACGAGTACCACGAATCCATCGACGAGATGAAGCACGCCGACAAGCTGATCAAGCGCATCCTGTTCCTTGAAGGCCTGCCGAATGTCCAAGACCTGGGCAAGCTGAACATTGGCGAACACACCAAGGAAATGCTTGAGTGTGACTTGAAGATCGAACGCGACGGCCATGCCGATCTGAAAGTCGCTATCGCTCACTGCGAAACTGTTGGCGACTTCGGTAGCCGTGAACTGCTCGAAGACATTCTTGAATCCGAAGAAGAACATATCGACTGGCTGGAAACCCAACTGGGCCTGATCGATAAAGTCGGCCTTGAGAACTATCTGCAGTCGCAGATGGGCGAAGAGTAGGAGCTGTCGAGTGAAACGAGGCTGCGATCTTGACGATCGTAGCGGCGACATCTCAGTAACTTGTTTAAGTGCAATAAAAAGCCCCGCTCCTCTTTCGAGGGCGGGGCTTTTTAGTTGCTGAGATCAAGAGATCGCAGCCTCGTTTCACTCGACAGCTCCTACAGGAGCTAATCAGGCGTCGGTCTTGTTGGCAGCAGCAGCTTCAACGGCAGCTTTGATCGTCGCTTGCAACGAACCGTCAGCAGCCATTTCAGTCATGATATCGCTACCCCCGATCAGCTCGCCACCGACCCACAATTGCGGGAAGGTTGGCCAGTTGGCATATTTCGGCAGGTTGGCGCGGATTTCCGGGTTCTGCAGGATGTCCACATAGGCAAACTTTTCGCCACAGGCCATTACAGCCTGCGCAGCTTTCGCGGAGAAGCCACACTGTGGGGCATTCGGCGAGCCTTTCATGTAAAGCAGAATGGTGTTGTTGGCAATCTGCTCTTTAATCGTTTCGATGATATCCATGGAGCACCTCGGCTGAACTTTCCGACTCAGTGGTCGGCACGGTGGCGCATTGTAACGGAAACCCGAGCGCCATGCTCGGCCTCCCCGACAGTCATGTTCACGCCGCCGCCACGGTCACCGGTACGCCATTCAACGCCGCATTACCCGACAACTCATCGAGCTGACATTCATCAGTCAGGTCATTGGCGCTGGAGCCGGGTTGACTGCTGGCAATCGTCATCTGCACACCCGGTCGCGCATGACCCCAACCGTGCGGAAGGCTGACCACACCTTTCATCATATCCAGGCTGGCGACCACTTCAACCTCGATCACCCCGACCCGCGAACTGACGCGAACCCGCTGCCCGTCGCTGATCCCGCGGCTGGCCAGGTCATCCGGGTTCATCAACAATTGATGGCGCGGCTTGCCCTTCACCAGACGGTGATAATTGTGCATCCATGAATTATTGCTGCGCACGTGGCGGCGACCGATCAGCAGCAACTCATCGGCAGCCGGTGCTTGCAGTGCCCCGAAGCGCGCCAGATCGGCGAGAATCTCGGCAGGTGCCGCCTGGACTCGCTGATTGGCCGTTTTCAAGCGTGGCGCCAGATTGGGTTTGAGCGCCCCCAGATCGATACCGTGAGGATGATCGAACAAAGTCGCCAGTGACAGCTTATGTTCCGAAGCGTCGCCATACCGTCCCATCCGCAGCCCCAGGTCGATCATCTGCGCGGGAGCGATAGTCGGCTTCAGCTCTTTGCCAGTCTTCGCTGCAAAAGCCTTGGCCAGCCCCACGAAAATTTCCCAGTCATGCAGTGCGCCTTCGGGCTTGGCCAGGATCGCCCGGTTGAAGCGGGTGACGTTGCGCACCGCGAAGAGGTTGAACGTGGTGTCGTAATGATCGTTTTCCAGCGCCGACGTCGACGGCAGGATCAGGTCGGCATAACGCGTGGTTTCATTGATGTAAAGGTCGACACTGACCATGAATTCCAACCCGTCCAGCGCCTGCTCCAGTTGCCGGCCATTGGGCGTGGACAGCACCGGATTGCCCGCCACTGTGATCAGTGCGCGGACCTGCCCTTCCCCTTCGGTAAGCATCTCTTCGGCCAGCGCCGACACCGGCAGTTCTCCAGCATATTCCGGACGCCCGGACACCCGGCTCTGCCAGCGGTTGAAATGCCCGCCCGAGGTCGAGGCCACCAGATCCACCGCAGGCTCGGTGCACAACGCACCGCCCACCCGGTCGAGGTTGCCGGTGACCAGATTGATCAGTTGCACCAGCCAATGGCACAGGGTACCGAAAGCCTGGGTCGAAACGCCCATACGGCCGTAGCACACCGCTGTCGGCGCTGCCGCGAAGTCGCGCGCCAGTTGGCGGATCTGCTCAGCGGGCACCGCACACAGTGGGCTCATGGCCTCGGCAGTGAAGCCTGCGATCGCTTCACGCACTTCATCCAGGCCATCGACCGGCAAATGACTGTCGCGGGTCAAGCCTTCGGCGAACAAGGTATTGAGCAGCCCGAACAACAGCGCCGCATCGCCACCGGGGCGCACGAACAGATGCTGATCAGCCATCGCCGCCGTCTCGCTGCGACGCGGATCGACCACCACCACTTTGCCGCCCCGGGCCTGAATTGCCTTGAGGCGCTTCTCCACATCCGGCACGGTCATGATACTGCCGTTGGAAGCCAGTGGATTGCCGCCCAGGATCAGCATGAAATCGGTGTGATCGATGTCCGGGATCGGCAGCAGCAAGCCGTGGCCGTACATCAAATGACTGGTCAGGTGATGGGGCAACTGATCGACCGACGTCGCGGAAAACCGGTTGCGGGTTTTCAGCAGGCCGAGGAAGTAATTGCTGTGGGTCATCAATCCGTAGTTGTGTACGCTGGGATTGCCCTGATAAACCGCCACCGCGTTCTGCCCGTGACGCTCCTGGATCGCCGCCAGGCGTTCGGCCACAAAACTGAAAGCATCTTCCCACTCGATAGGCTGCCATTCGCTGCCTGTTCGCCGCATCGGCTGACGCAGGCGATCCAGATCGTTCTGAATGTCTTGCAGGGCAACCGCTTTGGGGCAGATGTGCCCACGGCTGAAGGTGTCCTGTGGATCACCCTTGATCGAGGTGATCTGTACGCCGCTGCCTTCGACCTCGGTGGTTTCGATGGTCAGGCCGCAGATGGCTTCGCACAGGTGGCACGCACGGTGATGGAGAGTCTTGGTCATGGCCAGTCTCTGTTTTGTTCTGGGCGGGCAATAGCGGCCGCGGGAACAAAACTATGGCGCGCGATCCGCCCCTTTGCCAGCGATGTTCGTCTTGTGAATCGGCGACCATCAGGCCAGCCGATGGCAGCAACGGATCAGTTCAACGGCAGACTCGGCGGCGCCTGCGACTGGATCTCCTCAACGGTTTCGATCTGCTCGTGGGCAATATGCACGCCGGTGAGCTCGCCGATCAGTCGCCAATGCTCGTCGAGCCCGGCGCTGATAGTGGCCATGCGGTCAATCATGCGTCGGCCGGCCGCCTTCGTGACCTCGTCTTCACTGCGCAACAACTCGAAAGACATCGAGGTCATGGAAGCGGTGAGGTGAGTCAGAGAGCGGGCCGTAAGCCCGAGTAATTCCATTAACAGCTGTTCTTTCGATTCCATTCCAGATGGCTTCCTGCATCGCTCGTGCCTTAGTTATAACGCAGCACTTTGCTTTAGCAAATGTTTCGGACAAGACACATTGCCCGCCAAAGACCCGAATGACAGGTCAAAAACCGACCGCCAGCGTGTCGCCCGCGCCCTGTTTGATTGCCAAGCCCAGCGAGCGCGGTGTACAAATGGTTAGCTGCTGTCAGGAAACAGGCTTCAAAAGCGCTACTGCGGTCACCCGTAGCCCCTCTGAAATCCCCTAAACACCGTAGCCTATTGGAAAAACGCGACATTTAATGTCAATATCGCGCCTTCCCCTATTTCGTCGCCCCGTGCGGCTTACGCCGCAGGTCTCGCCCGTTTTTCAGTTAAACAAGGCTTTGAGTATCTGCGGTCTGTTGCAAAAAGGTAGTCAATGATGAGCGCAAGGCACTTTCTCTCCCTGATGGATTGCACGCCCGAAGAGCTGGTCAGCGTGATCCGTCGAGGCGTTGAGCTCAAGGACCTGCGTAACCGCGGCGTACTGTTCGAGCCTTTGAAAAACCGCGTCCTGGGGATGATTTTCGAGAAGTCCTCGACCCGCACCCGTATCTCGTTCGAAGCCGGCATGATCCAGCTGGGCGGCCAGGCGATATTCCTGTCGCCACGCGACACCCAATTGGGTCGCGGCGAGCCGATCGGCGACTGCGCCATCGTCATGTCGAGCATGCTCGATGCGGTGATGATCCGTACCTTTGCCCACAGTACCCTGACCGAATTCGCCGCCAATTCCCGCGTGCCGGTGATCAATGGCCTGTCCGATGACCTGCACCCCTGCCAATTGCTGGCCGATATGCAAACTTTCCTCGAACACCGTGGTTCGATTCAAGGCAAGACTGTGGCCTGGATCGGCGATGGCAACAACATGTGCAACAGCTACATAGAAGCGGCGATCCAGTTCGACTTCCAGTTGCGCATCGCCTGCCCGGAAGGTTACGAACCCAATCCTGAGTTCGTGGCTAAAGCCGGCGATCGGGTGACCATCGTCCGCGATCCGCAGGAAGCCGTGCGCGGTGCGCACCTGGTGAGCACCGATGTCTGGACCTCAATGGGCCAGGAAGAGGAAACCGCCAAGCGCCTGAAGTTGTTCGCACCGTTCCAGGTCAACCGTGCCCTGCTCGACCAGGCCGCCCCGGACGTGCTGTTCATGCATTGCCTGCCGGCCCACCGTGGTGAGGAAATCAGCCTCGACCTGCTCGACGACTCACGTTCGGTGGCCTGGGATCAAGCCGAAAACCGCCTTCATGCACAAAAGGCCTTGCTCGAATTCCTCGTCCCGCCTTCGTACCACCACGCATGAGCCAGCCATTACTGCTGAACCTGCGCAACCTGGCCTGCGGTTATCAAAACCTGCGGGTTGTGCAGAACCTCAACCTGCATTTGAATGCTGGAGATATCGGTTGCCTGCTGGGGTCTTCGGGCTGCGGCAAAACCACCACCCTGCGGGCGATTGCCGGCTTTGAACCGGTGCACGAAGGTGAAATCCAGTTGGCGGGCGAAACCATCTCCAGCGCCGGCTTCACCCTTGCCCCGGAGAAACGCCGGATCGGCATGGTATTTCAGGATTACGCATTGTTTCCGCATTTGAGCGTGGCCGAGAACATCGCTTTCGGGATCCGCAAGCACCCGCAAAAGGATCGCATCACCGAAGAGCTGCTCGAACTGGTCAACCTGAAAAACCTCGGCAAGCGCTTCCCCCATGAGCTGTCCGGTGGCCAGCAGCAACGTGTGGCATTGGCCCGCGCCCTGGCGCCGGAACCGCAACTGCTGTTGCTCGACGAACCGTTCTCTAACCTCGACGGCGAATTGCGACGCAAGCTCAGTCATGAAGTACGCGCCATTCTCAAGGCACGCGGCACCAGTGCAATCCTGGTGACCCACGATCAGGAAGAAGCCTTCGCGGTCAGCGACCATGTCGGTGTTTTCAAGGAAGGTCGCCTGGAGCAGTGGGATACACCCTACAACCTCTATCACGAACCCCTGACGCCATTCGTGGCCAGTTTCATTGGCCAGGGTTATTTCATTCGCGGTCAGTTGAGCAGCCCGGAGTCGGTGCAGACCGAGTTGGGTGAATTGCGCGGCAACCGTGCCTATACCTGGCCCATCGGTTGCGCTGTGGATGTGTTGTTGCGCCCGGACGATATCGTCTATGCGCCGGACAGCCCACTGAGGGCGCAGATTGTTGGCAAGAGCTTCCAGGGCGCATCAACCTTGTATCGCTTGCTGTTACCTACGGGCGCGCAGCTGGAATCGATTTTCCCGAGTCATGCCGATCATCTGGTCGGTGCTGAAGTCGGCATTCGGGTGGCGGCTGAACACTTGGTGCTGTTCCAGGCGAACGGCAGCACGGCGGCGCAGATTCCGGTGATCGAATCCGGTGTTCGGCGGTACAGCTCCGCTAGCTGAAAAACGCGGACACAAGCGGGCTTGCTCGCTGTGGCGAGGGAGCTTGCTCCCGCTGGTTCGCGAAGCGGACCCAAATCCAGCGAATGCGGTTCGCTGGATTTACGACTGCTTCGCAGCCGAGCGGGAGCAAGCTCCCTCGCCACAGCAGGCAAGCCTCGCTCCTACAAAAAAATCATCCGAGCATTAATTTGCCGCTTGCGACCAGCGTCGCATTGCCGCCAATACTCACTCGCTCCCCTTCCATCTGGCAGAACAACTCCCCGCCTCGCGCCGAACACTGATAAGCCGTCAGACTCGATTTGCTCAAGCGTTCCGCCCAATACGGAATCAGGCTGCAATGGGTCGACCCGGTAACCGGGTCTTCGTCAATGCCGATTGCCGGGGCAAAGTATCGCGATACAAAATCATGCTTGCTGCCCTTGGCCGTCACAATGGCGCCCAGCCACGGCAGTTTTGCCAGTGCAATCATGTCCGGCTGACAGTCGAGTACCGCTTGCTCGGATTCCAGCACGATGAACAACTCTGTCGAACCCAGAATATCGATTGCTTTCACACCCAAGGCGCGCTCGATATCCGCGGTCACGTCCACTTCTGTCGGCACGATGGCCGGGAAATCCAGCCACAAGCGCTCGCCCTCACGGCTGACACTCAGCGGGCCGGACTTGCAGATGAAGTCCAGCCGTTCGACCGGTTCCTTATAGACTTCAAACAGAACATAGGCGCTGGCCAGGGTTGCATGGCCGCATAACGGGACTTCGGTGGTCGGGGTAAACCAGCGGATGTGCCAGACAGGCCCCTCACGCACCAGAAACGCAGTTTCGGCGAGGTTGTGTTCGGCGGCGATTTTTTGCATCAACTCATCGTCGAGCCAGGTATCGAGCCGGTACACCATCGCCGGGTTGCCACTGAACGGGCGATCACTGAACGCGTCGACCTGATGAAACTCTAGCTGCATGCCACTTCTCCCTTTTTCAGGTCGACGAGCATGAAGCCACGAAGCGCCCTTCGCCAGTAACAGAACCAGTCAATTTCCACCATACAGACTGACGCCCGAGGCCTTTTGCTCAGGCGCGACCGATATCGGCGAACTTCGCCTGGGTGTGCTCGGCCAACACGGCGGGCGCCAGTTCGACTTCCAGTCCACGCCGTCCGGCGCTGACGAAGATGCTGGAAAAAGGCTGAGCCGAATGATCAATAAAGGTACGCAAACGCTTCTTCTGCCCGAGCGGACTGATGCCGCCTAACGGATAACCTGTCGCGCGCTGTGCAGCCGCGGGATCGGCCATTTCGACTTTCTTCACGCCAGCGGCCTGCGCCAGCGCCTTCAAGTCCAGACTTCCGACGACCGGCACCACCGCCACCAACAATTCCCCCTTTTCGCTGGCCGCCAGCAATGTCTTGAACACCTGCGCCGGGTCCAGGCCCAGTTTTTCCGCGGCCTCCAGACCATAGGACGCTGCCTTTGGATCATGTTCGTAACTGTGCACGCGATGTTCGGCACGAACTTTTTTCAACAAATCCAATGCGGGGGTCATGGCAGCTCCAGGCTTGGCGGCAGAAGAAAAAATACTGCGCAGGATTCTAGGTCATTGATCGATAAAAGGCTCTATTACAACGCTATTTCAAAAGCTTGGCCGGGCTACTGTGCCGTTCGTCCACGGTCAGCCTCCCCGATGAACGATGCGGTCATTCACATGACTAATAGTTGAAATGTGACTGACAGTTCACTTTCGACCTTTGACAGCAGCGTTTCTTGTCTATATTTTTTCGAATCTGAATACTGTACGAATGTCTCACCGCAGCACCCAGCAGTAAACCGAGCACAGGATGGGGTCCTGCCTCGGTGAAAGTCGCGCTTTGGCTTTGGTCAAAAAGCGCCAGACAACAACAAAAACGAGGTTTTCAATGACAACTGCTTTACAACAACCGACGCTCTCAAGCCAATGCATGGCTGAGTTTCTGGGTACTGCACTGCTGATCTTTTTCGGTACTGGTTGCGTTGCCGCGCTCAAGGTCGCGGGCGCCAGCTTCGGGCTGTGGGAAATCAGCATCATCTGGGGGGTTGGCGTCAGTATGGCGATCTACCTCACCGCCGGCGTTTCCGGTGCGCACCTCAATCCTGCCGTGAGTATCGCGCTCAGCATTTTCGCTGACTTCGAAAAGCGCAAACTGCCTTTCTATATCTTCTCCCAGGTGACTGGCGCCTTCTGCGGGGCCTTGTTGGTTTACACGCTGTACAGCAACCTTTTCTTCGATTTCGAACAAACCCACCAAATGGTTCGTGGCACCCAGGCCAGCCTTGAATTGGCGTCGGTGTTCTCCACTTTTCCGAACCCTGCTCTGACCACTGCCCAGGCCTTTTTGGTTGAAGTGATCATCACCGCCATATTGATGGGCGTGATCATGTCGTTGACCGACGACAACAACGGTCTGCCCAAAGGGCCGCTGGCGCCGTTGCTGATCGGTCTGCTGATTGCCGTGATTGGTAGCTCGATGGGCCCGTTGACCGGTTTCGCGATGAACCCGGCCCGCGACTTCGGTCCTAAACTGATGACTTTCTTCGCCGGCTGGGGTGAAATTTCCTTCACTGGCGGGCGCGATATCCCGTACTTCCTGATCCCGATTTTTGCACCGATTGTCGGTGCCTGCCTCGGTGCTGCAGCGTATCGCGGGCTGATTGCCCGTCATCTGCCCAGCGCCATACCTGCTACAAAGGATGCAGCACCGGCCATTGACGGCAAACCAAGAACGTCTTGAAACCGTTGGCGCGTGATCCTGCCCATGTGGCCCCGCGCCTGACCTCACTTCCTAATTTTCGTCCAAGGCAATCGACATGACCGACATACAGAATAAGAACTACATCATTGCCCTCGATCAGGGTACGACCAGCTCCCGCGCGATCATTTTCGACCGTGACGCGAACGTGGTCTGCACCGCCCAGCGCGAATTCGCGCAGCATTACCCGCAAGCCGGCTGGGTCGAACATGACCCGATGGAAATCTTCGCCACCCAGAGCGCCGTGATGGTCGAGGCCCTGGCGCAAGCCGGCCTGCATCACGATCAGGTCGCAGCCATCGGCATCACCAACCAGCGCGAAACCACCGTGGTCTGGGACAAGACCACCGGCCGCCCGATCTACAACGCGATCGTCTGGCAGTGCCGGCGCAGCACCGAAATCTGCCAACAGCTCAAGCGCGATGGCCATGAGCAATACATCAGCGACACCACCGGCCTGGTCACCGACCCGTACTTCTCCGGCACCAAGCTCAAGTGGATCCTCGACAACGTCGAAGGCAGCCGTGAACGTGCGCGCAAGGGTGAACTGTTGTTCGGCACCGTCGACAGCTGGCTGATCTGGAAATTTACCGGTGGCAAAGTACATGTCACCGACTACACCAACGCCTCGCGCACCATGCTCTTCAACATCCACACGCTGGAGTGGGACGCGAAGATGCTGGAGGTCCTCGACATCCCGCGCGAGATGCTGCCAGAAGTTAAATCCTCGTCCGAGATCTACGGCCACACCAAAAGCGGCATCGCCATTGGCGGTATCGCCGGCGACCAGCAGGCGGCGCTCTTCGGCCAGATGTGCGTCGAGCCAGGCCAGGCGAAAAACACCTATGGCACCGGTTGCTTCCTGCTGATGAACACCGGCGACAAAGCGGTGAAATCCAGACACGGCATGCTCACCACCATCGCTTGCGGCCCGCGTGGCGAAGTGGCCTATGCCCTGGAAGGCGCGGTGTTCAACGGTGGCTCCACCGTGCAGTGGCTGCGTGATGAGTTGAAAATCATCAACGACGCCCACGACACCGAATACTTCGCCAACAAGGTCAAGGACAGCAACGGCGTTTACCTGGTGCCAGCCTTCACCGGTCTGGGCGCTCCGTACTGGGACCCGTATGCCCGTGGCGCATTGTTCGGCCTGACGCGCGGCGTACGCGTGGATCACATCATTCGTGCCGCGCTGGAGTCGATTGCCTACCAGACCCGCGACGTTCTGGACGCCATGCAACAGGATTCCGGCGAGCGCCTGAAATCCCTGCGCGTGGACGGCGGCGCAGTCGCAAACAACTTCCTGATGCAGTTCCAGGCAGACATTCTCGGTACGCAAGTCGAGCGTCCGAAAATGCGCGAAACCACCGCATTGGGCGCGGCTTATTTGGCGGGTCTTGCCTGCGGCTTCTGGGGCAGCCTGGACGAGTTGCGCGGCAAGGCAGTGATCGAGCGCGAGTTCGAACCGACACTGGACGAAACCGCGAAAGAAAAACTCTACGCCGGCTGGAAAAAAGCGGTCAGCCGCACTCGTGATTGGGAACCGCATGAGGGTGCTGAATAAGCCAAGGTCGGGTTCTAACTGGTAGGGAGCGGATTCCTGCGGCATCATGGGCAAATTTTGCACGGCAGCCCAAAGGAAGCCCCATGAATCTGCCTCCCCGTCAGCAGCAAATCCTCGAACTGGTCCGCGAGCGCGGCTATGTCAGCATCGAGGAAATGGCCCAGCTGTTCGTCGTTACACCGCAAACCATCCGCCGCGATATCAATCAACTGGCGGAAGTCAATCTGTTGCGTCGCTACCACGGCGGTGCAGCCTACGACTCCAGCGTCGAAAACACCGCCTACGCCATGCGCGCCGATCAGATGCGCGATGAAAAACAGCGTATCGGCGAAGCCATTGCCGCTCAGATTCCCGATCACGCCTCGCTGTTCATCAATATCGGCACCACCACCGAATCCATCGCCCGGGCGCTGCTCAACCACAACCACCTGAAGATCATCACCAACAACCTGCATGTAGCCTCGATGCTCAGCGCCAAGGACGATTTCGACGTGCTGCTGACCGGTGGCAACGTGCGACGTGACGGTGGCGTGGTGGGTCAGGCGAGTGTCGACTTCATTAACCAGTTCAAGGTCGACTTCGCCCTGGTCGGTATCAGCGGCATCGATGAAGATGGCAGCTTGCTAGATTTCGATTATCAGGAAGTGCGGGTATCCCAGGCGATCATTGCCAATGCCCGGCAGGTGATTCTGGCAGCCGACTCCAGCAAATTCGGGCGCAACGCCATGATTCGCCTGGGGCCGATCAGCCTGATCGATTGTCTGGTCACCGATCAACCGCCTTCGCCGGCCTTGGCGCAGTTGCTGAGCCAGCACAAGATTCGGTTGGAAGTGGTTTAACCCCTCTCGGAAACAGCGCGCTCCCTTGTGGCGAGGGAGCTTGCTCCCGTTCGGCTGCGCAGCAGACGCAAATCAGATGACATGCTCCTTCTGAAATACCCCGATTGCCGGTTTTAGGGCTGCTTCGCAGCCCAGCGGGAGCAAGCTCCCTCGCCACAAAAGCCCCTCCTGCGCTCACTCAATGTTCGTAAATTTTCCTTTAACCGCCTTTCGATCAGTATTTTCAATCGAAGTTGACTGGCTGTGCGCGTCTTTATGGGCTAGTATTTTCGCAAATGAACATTAATGTTCGAATTCCAATATAGAAAATCAAAAGCCCGAGGCCAGCCGATGCCCACTTCTACCTTGCCTATGCCCCCACTCGCCGAGGTTTACGATATTGCCGTCATTGGCGGCGGGATCAATGGCGTGGGGATTGCAGCGGATGCCGCCGGTCGCGGTCTTTCGGTGTTCCTTTGCGAAAAGGATGACCTGGCCAGCCACACTTCGTCGGCCAGCAGCAAGCTGATCCACGGCGGCCTGCGCTACCTCGAACATTACGAATTTCGCTTGGTGCGCGAAGCCCTCGCCGAGCGTGAAGTGCTGCTGGCCAAGGCGCCGCACATCGTCAAACAGATGCGTTTCGTGTTGCCGCACCGCCCGCACCTGCGTCCGGCCTGGATGATCCGCGCCGGCCTGTTCCTTTATGATCACCTGGGCAAGCGAGAAAAACTCGAAGGCTCGAAAAGCCTGAAGTTCGGCCCGGACAGCCCGCTGAAAAGCGAAATCACCAAAGGCTTCGAATATTCCGATTGCTGGGTCGACGATGCACGTCTGGTGGTGCTCAACGCCATGGCCGCCCGCGAGAAAGGCGCTCACGTCCATACCCAAACCCGTTGCGTCAATGCCCGTCGCACCAAGGGCCTTTGGCACCTGCACCTGGAACGCGCCGATGGCAGCCTGTTTTCGATCCGCGCCAAAGCACTGGTGAACGCAGCCGGCCCGTGGGTTGCCCAGTTCATCCGTGACGACCTGAAGATGGAATCGCCGTACGGCGTCCGTCTGATCCAGGGCAGCCACCTGATCGTGCCGAAGCTGTATGAAGGCGAACACGCGCACATTCTGCAAAACGAAGATCAGCGCATTGTCTTCACCATCCCGTATCTGAATCACTTCACCCTGATCGGCACCACCGACCGTGAATACACCGGCGACCCGGCGAACGTCGCGATCACTGAAGGCGAAACCGATTACCTGCTCAAAGTGGTCAACGCCCACTTCAAGAAGCAAGTCAGCCGCGACGATATCCTGCACAGTTATTCCGGCGTGCGTCCGCTGTGCAACGACGAATCCGACAACCCGTCGGCCGTCACCCGCGACTACACCCTGGCATTGTCGGGCAGTGCCGACGAAGCGCCGCTGCTGTCGGTGTTCGGCGGCAAACTGACGACTTACCGCAAACTGGCCGAGTCGGCGCTGGCGCAACTGGCCCCGTACTTCACGCACATCAAGCCAAGCTGGACTGCCAGCGCGCCCCTGCCCGGCGGCGAAGACATGACCACGCCGCAGGCCTTGTGCTCGCGGATCCGCGACAAGTTCGACTGGGTACCCACCGAAATCGCCCGACGCTGGGCCACCACGTATGGCAGCCGCACCTGGCGCATGCTCGAAGGTGTGGAAAACCTCAACGATCTGGGCGAACACATCGGCGGCGGCCTCTACACTCGTGAAGTCGATTACCTGTGCAGCGAAGAATGGGCGACCACCGCCCACGACATTCTGTGGCGCCGCACAAAGCTTGGGCTGTTCACGACCCCGGCGGAACAGCAGAAGCTCAAGGATTACCTGAACAAGGTCGAACAGAACCGCAGCAAGATCGAAGCGGCCTGATCGGGAGTCCGGTTAATCCGGTTAAAACGAAACCCCCTGAATCTCATGATTCAGGGGCTTTTTGCATTCTAGAGAACACCATTGATCAACTGTGGGAGCGGGCTTGCTCGCGAAGACGGACTAACATTCAACCTATCCGTCGGCTGATAGACCGCTTTCGCGATGCAAGCCCGCTCCCACAGGGTATGTGCAAGTCATGGAATTGCATTCGGTTTTCCGAACGCGACTTGCCAGTCGATTCGGTAAACCGGATCGCCCAATAGAAAATTCAACGCCACAAATATTTAATATCCTTATAAATCAATAACTTGATCTATATCGCCTGGCCTGGCACGAGTCATGCTCTACACTCTTGGACGAATGCCTGCTGCGCCAACACTTCAGGAGCCCTCAGGCATTCGAAGCACCAAAAAGGGCCGATGAACTGGCTCCATATAAAAACAATGTCGAGGAAAATTTGATGCGCATCGTTCCCCATATCCTGGGCGCAGCCATTGCTGCCGCTCTGATCAGCACGCCAGTTTTCGCCGCCGAACTCACCGGCACACTGAAGAAGATCAAAGAGTCCGGCACCATCACCCTCGGGCATCGTGACGCTTCCATTCCGTTTTCCTACATCGCGGACGCTTCCGGCAAACCGGTTGGCTATTCCCACGATATCCAGCTGAAAGTCGTCGAAGCCCTGAAGAAAGAACTGGACTTGCCGAACCTGCAGGTCAAGTACAACCTGGTGACCTCGCAGACCCGTATTCCGCTGGTGCAGAACGGCACCGTGGACCTGGAGTGCGGCTCCACCACCAACAACGTAGAGCGTCAGCAGCAAGTTGACTTCTCCGTCGGCATCTTCGAAATCGGCACCAAACTGCTGTCCAAGAAAGATTCCCCGTACAAAGACTTCGCCGACCTCAAAGGCAAAAACGTCGTGACCACCGCGGGCACCACGTCCGAGCGCATCCTCAAGTCGATGAACGCCGACAAGCAGATGGGCATGAACGTGATCTCCGCCAAAGACCATGGCGAGTCCTTCCAGATGCTGGAAACCGGCCGTGCCGTTGCTTTCATGATGGACGACGCCTTGCTGGCTGGCGAAATGGCCAAGGCCAAGAAGCCGACCGACTGGGTCGTGACCGGTACTCCACAGTCCTTTGAAGTCTACGGTTGCATGGTCCGCAAGGGCGACGCGCCGTTCAAGAAAGCTGTCGACGACGCCATCGTCGCGACCTACAAGTCCGGCGAGATCAATAAGATCTACGAAAAATGGTTCATGCAGCCAATCCCGCCAAAAAACCTGAACCTGAACTTCCCGATGAGCGAAGAGCTCAAGGCCCTGATCGCCAATCCGACCGACAAAGCGGCTGACGAAAAGAAATCCTGATTTCTGACTAACCTTATCCCCTGAGAGAGCCTTTGCCCTTTCAGGGGTTGTCACTCCCTGCTGGCATTTTCTGGAAACACTCGAACCGGTGGTTGTCGAGCCGCTCGTGTGTGCCTGATCTTCAAGATCGGGCGGGAACGGAGCTTCCCCAGGCGGGCATTTGTAAATCGATCGAATCCGAGGGGAGACCCTAATGAATTACAACTGGGACTGGGGCGTGTTCTTCAAGTCCACCGGCGTGGGCAGCGAGATTTATTTCGACTGGTACCTCTCCGGTCTGGGCTGGACCATCGCCATCGCCATCGCAGCCTGGATCATCGCGCTGCTGCTGGGCTCGATTCTGGGCGTCATGCGCACGGTGCCGAATCGCATCGTATCGGGTATCGCCACCTGCTACGTCGAACTCTTCCGTAACGTGCCGCTGCTGGTTCAGCTGTTCATCTGGTACTTCCTGGTGCCCGACCTGCTGCCTGCGGACATCCAGGAGTGGTACAAGCAGGATCTCAACCCGACGACCTCGGCGTTCCTCAGCGTCGTCGTGTGCCTGGGCCTGTTCACCACCGCTCGCGTTTGCGAACAAGTGCGCACCGGTATCCAGGCGCTGCCCCGCGGCCAGGAAGCCGCCGCTCGCGCCATGGGTTTCAAGCTGCCGCAGATCTACTGGAACGTGCTGCTGCCCCAGGCTTACCGCATCATCATTCCGCCGCTTACCTCGGAATTTTTGAACGTGTTCAAGAACTCCTCCGTCGCGTCGCTGATCGGCCTGATGGAGCTGCTCGCGCAGACCAAACAGACTGCCGAGTTCTCCGCCAACCTGTTCGAAGCCTTCACCCTGGCAACGCTGATCTACTTCACGCTGAACATGAGCCTGATGTTGCTGATGCGTTCGGTCGAGAAAAAAGTCGCCGTACCGGGCCTGATTTCCGTAGGGGGTAAATGATGGAATTCGACTTCTCGGGCATCATTCCGTCCCTGCCGGGTTTGTGGAACGGCATGATCATGACCCTCAAGCTGATGGCGCTGGGCGTGATCGGCGGGATCATCCTCGGCACGCTCCTGGCGCTGATGCGCCTGTCCCACAACAAACTGCTGTCGAGCATCGCCGGCGCCTACGTTAACTATTTCCGCTCGATCCCGTTGCTGCTGGTCATCACCTGGTTCTACCTGGCGGTGCCGTTTGTATTACGCTGGATTACCGGCGAAGACACCCCGATCGGCGCGTTCGCCTCCTGCATCGTGGCCTTCATGATGTTCGAAGCCGCGTATTTCTGCGAAATCGTGCGGGCTGGCGTGCAGTCGATCCCCAAGGGCCAGATGGGCGCTGCCCAGGCGTTGGGCATGGAATACGGCCAGATGATGCGACTGATCATCCTGCCGCAAGCGTTTCGCAAGATGACCCCGCTGCTGCTGCAACAGAGCATCATTCTGTTCCAGGACACCTCTCTGGTGTATGCGGTAGGTCTGGTGGACTTCCTCAATGCCTCGCGTGCCAGTGGCGACATCATCGGCCGCTCCAATGAGTTCCTGATCTTTGCAGGTCTCACGTACTTCACAATCAGCTTTGCCGCCTCGCTGCTGGTCAAGCGTCTGCAAAAAAGGTTTGCCGTATGATCTCTATCAAGAATGTCAACAAGTGGTATGGCGACTTCCAGGTACTGACTGACTGCAGCACCGAGGTCAAAAAAGGCGAAGTGATTGTGGTGTGCGGGCCGTCTGGCTCCGGCAAATCCACCCTGATCAAATGCGTCAACGCCCTGGAACCGTTCCAGAAAGGCGACGTGATCGTCGATGGCACATCCATCGCCGACCCGAAGACCAACCTGCCGAAACTGCGTTCGCGCGTAGGCATGGTGTTCCAGCATTTCGAACTGTTCCCGCACCTGAGCATCATCGACAACCTGACCATCGCGCAAATCAAGGTGCTGGGCCGCAGCAAGGAAGAAGCGACCAAGAAAGCCCTGCAATTGCTTGAGCGCGTCGGGCTGTCTGCCCACGCCAAAAAGCACCCGGGCCAACTCTCCGGTGGTCAGCAACAGCGTGTGGCGATTGCCCGTGCGCTGGCGATGGACCCGATCGTCATGCTGTTCGACGAACCGACCTCGGCGCTGGACCCGGAAATGGTCAACGAAGTACTCGACGTGATGGTGCAACTGGCCCACGAAGGCATGACCATGATGTGCGTGACCCACGAAATGGGCTTTGCGCGTAAAGTGGCCGACCGGGTGATCTTCATGGACCAGGGCAAGATCATCGAAGACTGCAAGAAAGAAGAGTTCTTCGGCGACATCACCGCCCGCTCCGACCGCGCGCAGCATTTCCTCGAGAAGATTCTGCAGCACTAAGACGGTACTGGCTTGCCCTTGTGGCGAGGGAGCTTGCTCCCGCTGGGTCGCGCAGCGGCCCCAAAACCTGAAAACGCATTGTGTCTGACACACCGCATTTACCGGTTTTACGACTGCTTCGCAGCCGAGCGGGAGCAAGCTCCCTCGCCACAGGTTCCGCGTTCGACTGGAAACCAGTGCAAGCCCGTTGCCACGCTGGTTGACCCAAGGCATCTGTGATGAAATGCGACTCCACTCTCTATCGCGCCGCGCCGCCATCACTCGCCGTGAAACCCCGTTTGATTCGCCATCTGTTCCTGCCGCCGCTGGTCATCGCCCTGATGATCGGATTGGGTTACATCGGCTTCTGGGTCAGTGAACACTACGGAATTCTCAACCTTAGCGAGAATGGCCAGCGCCAGCTGGAACTGCACGCCCGCGCCGTCGAGAGCGAGATCAGCAAGTACACCTACCTGCCCAGCCTGCTGGAACTCGAATCCAGTGTTTCAAAACTGCTGGCCGATACGTCGCCGGAACATCGGCAGACGGTTAACGAATACCTTGAAGGCCTGAACCGGCGCAGCCGCAGTCGGGCCATTTATGTGATGGACACCACCGGTCGCGTACTGGCCACCAGCAACTGGCGCGATGTCGACAGTTATCTGGGTGAAGACCTGTCCTTCCGTGCCTATTTCCAGAATGCCGTGCGCGGTCAGCCGGGGCGTTTCTATGGCATCGGCAGCACCAGTGGCGAACCCGGTTATTACCTGGCGCATGGCCTGGAAGAGCACGGCAAGATCATCGGCGTCGCCGTGGTCAAGGTCCGCCTCGAAGCCATGGAAGAACGCTGGCAGCGTGCGCGCCTGGAAGCCTTCGTCAGCGACGAGAACGGCATCATCATTCTCTCCAGCGATCCGGCGCGGCGGCTTAAATCGGTTGTGCCATTGAGCGAGGAAACCAAGGAAAAACTGGCCCGTAGCCTGCAGTACTACTGGTTTCCGCTGAATGAACTGCAACCGCTGGCACGGGAGAAACTCGCCGAAGGCGAAGAAAAGCTGACCTTCCCCGCCAACAGCGAATTGATGTCCGAAGAAGAGAACATCAGCTATCTCTCGCAAACCCGGCCGCTGAGCGACACCCCATGGAACTTCACCCTGCTCACCCCCCTGCAGGATTTGCGCCGTGAAGCGATCAATCAGGGGATTCTGGTGGCGGTGGCATTTGCCCTGGTGGCGTTTCTGCTGATCGCCTGGAACGAGCGGCGCAAGGTGATCGCCACCCGCCTCGCGGCACGGGAAGCCTTGCAGGAAGCCAACAATCAACTGGAGCGTCGGATTACCGAACGCACCACCGACCTGCGCGCCAGCAACGAACGGCTCAAGGGCCAGATCCGTGAACGCCGGCAGGCGGAAGAGACGTTGCGCCGCGCCCAGGATGAACTGGTCCAGGCCGGCAAACTGGCGGCCATCGGCCAGATGTCCACCAGCATCGCCCACGAATTGAACCAGCCGCTCGCCGCCCTGCGAACCTTGTCCGGCAATACCGTGCGCTTTCTGGAACGCGGTCAGCTGGATGTCGCCAGCACCAACCTCAAGACCATCAATGAACTGATCGACCGCATGGGCCGGATCACTGCCAGCCTGCGTTCCTTCGCCCGGCGTGGCGATGACAAGGGCCAGGCCAGCCTCGGCAAAGCAGTGGACGCTGCCCTGCAGTTGCTGGGTAGCCGGGTGGAAAGTGCGCACCTGCAATTGCACCGCGATTTCAAAGACGTACAACTGCAGATCGACCAGACCCGCCTGGAACAGATCCTGGTCAATCTGATCGGCAACGCGCTCGACGCCATGCAGTCGCAGCCCCAGCCGGCGTTGTGGCTCGAGGGCGAGGCGTTCGATGGCAAGTATCGTCTGCGGGTACGCGACAACGGCCACGGCATCGATGCCGAAGCGCGCAAGCATCTGTTCGAACCGTTCTTCACCACCAAACCGGGCGAACAAGGCCTGGGCCTCGGCCTGACGCTGTCGGCAAGCCTGGCCGCCGCCACTGGCGGGCATCTGGGTGTCGAACACCCGGCCAGCGGTGGAACCACTTTCGTTCTCAGTTTACCGTTGGTAAGCCCCACTCCCGCCGAGCCAATATGAACAACGACCTTAGTGTGCTGATCGTCGAAGACGACCCTCATGTCCTGCTCGGCTGCCAACAGGCGCTGACCCTGGAAGACATTCCCTGCGTGGGCGTGGGCAGCGCCGAAGAAGCGCTGGAACGTGTCGGCGATAACTTCGCCGGCATCGTCATCAGCGACATCCGCCTGCCGGGCATCGATGGCCTGGAACTGCTGACCCGGCTCAAGGCCCGCGATCGCAGCCTGCCGGTGGTGCTGATTACCGGCCACGGCGACATATCCATGGCGGTCGGCGCGATGCAGAAAGGCGCCTACGACTTCATGGAGAAACCCTTCTCCCCCGAACGCCTGGTGGACGTCGCCCGCCGTGCGCTGGAGCAACGCAGCCTGGCGCGGGAAGTGTCGTCGTTACGTCGACAGCTGTTCGAGCGCGACTCCCTCGAAGGCCGGATCATCGGGCGCTCGCCGGCCATGCAGAACCTGCGGGAACTGATCGCCAACGTCGCCGATACTTCGGCCAACGTGCTGATCGAAGGCGAGACCGGTACCGGTAAGGAATTGGTTGCGCGCTGCCTGCACGACTTCAGCCGTCGGCACACCAAACAGTTCGTCGCGCTGAACTGCGGTGGCCTGCCGGAGAACCTGTTCGAAAGTGAAATATTCGGCCACGAGGCCAACGCCTTCACCGGTGCCGGCAAGCGGCGGATCGGCAAGATCGAGCACGCCGACGGCGGCACGCTGTTCCTCGATGAAGTAGAAAGCATGCCCCTGCCGTTGCAGATCAAACTGCTGCGGGTGTTGCAGGAACGCACCCTCGAACGCCTGGGTTCGAACCAGAGCGTGGCGGTGGATTGCCGGGTGATCGCCGCGACCAAGTCCGATCTGGATCAATCAAGCAAGGCCGGCGAGTTTCGCAGCGACCTGTATTACCGCTTGAACGTGGTGACCCTGGAACTGCCGCCGTTGCGCGAACGCCGCGAAGACATCCTGCAATTGTTCGAACACTTCCTGCAGCAGTCATCCCTGCGCTTCGACCGCGCGGTGCCAGAGCTGGACAACCAGACCCTGTCGAACCTGATGAGCCATGACTGGCCAGGCAACGTGCGCGAATTGCGCAACGTCGCCGAGCGTTTCGCATTGGGCCTGCCGGCCTTCAAAAAATCCGGCACCAATGGCAGCAATCAGGGCCTGGCCTTCGCCGAAGCGGTGGAAGCGTTCGAACGCAACCTGCTCAGCGACGCCTTGCAGCGCAGCGGCGGCAACCTGACCCAGGCCAGCCAGGAACTGGGGATGGCCAAGACCACGCTGTTCGACAAAGTGAAAAAATACGGGCTGAGCCACTGATGGACCTGATATTCAAAGCGACCCTGGGCGCGGCGGTGGTGGTGATTCTGGCCATGCTGGCCAAGACCAAAAACTATTACATCGCAGGCCTGGTGCCGCTGTTTCCTACCTTTGCGCTGATCGCTCATTACATCGTCGGCAAGGGGCGTTCGCTGGATGATCTGAAAACCACCATCGTGTTTGGCATGTGGTCGATCATTCCGTACTTCGTCTACCTGGCGACCTTGTATGTGATGGTCGACCGGATGCGGCTGGAGGCTTCGTTGGCGGTGGCGGCGGTGGCATGGTTGATGGCGGCGACGGTGCTGGTCAGCGTTTGGGTTCGCTTGCACGCCTGACCATCCACGCTTGTATTCTGTGAGCTGTGGCGAGGGAGCTTGCTCCCGCTCGGCTGCGCAGCAGCCGCAAAACCGGTGTACTCGGCGTGTCTGACGGAAACAGTTCGTTGTTATTGGGGCTGCTGCGCAGCCCAGCGGGAGCAAGCTCCCTCGCCACAATTTCAGCTCACTGTTCCGCCCTTGGCCTCACTCATAATCTGGCGAATCGCACCGATAAACGTCTCCACCGGCTGCCCGCCACTGACGGCGTACTGCCCGTTGAACACCACCGTCGGCACCGAACTCACGCCGCGCGATAACCACAACTGTTCTTCTTCGCGAACTTCTTTGGCGAATTCGTCGGACGCCAGGATCGCCTCGGCCCGCTGCCGGTCCAGCCCCACGCTTTCGGCGATCTGCGCCAATTGTGCGTGATCGGACGGATTGCCGCCCTCGGTGAAATACGCCTTGAACAGCGCGTCTTTCAGGTTGAACTGCAACCCTTCCAGCCCCGCCCAATGCAGCAAGCGGTGAGCATCGAACGTGTTATAGATACGGCTGCTGCCGTCCGTGCGAAAGGCAAACCCGACCTCGGCGCCACGCGCGCGGATCATTTCGCGATTCTTCTGCGATTGCTCAGGCGTCGAGCCGTACTTTTCGCTGATGTGTTCGGTGATGTTCTGGCCTTCGGGGCCCATCTTCGGGTTCAGTTCGAACGGCTGGAAACGGATCTCGGCCTGGACTTCGTCACCCAGCAAATCCAGGGCACGGGTCAGGCTATATAGACCGACGACGCACCAGGGGCAGGACACGTCGCTGACGAAATCGATTTTCAGGGGGGTACTCATCATTTACCTCGCAGGCTTGAATCGCGCCGGAAAGTTCGAACGATACACCCGAGGGGCCAAAGCGCGCAGCAGATCCCTTGTGGGAGCGGGCTTGCTCGGGTAGAAACCGGAGACATCCTTTACGTTTTAAACCGGAGACATCGTTTCCCCATACGAAACCCCAGGCTCCAAAAAGCTCAACGAAGCCGCCGACCGCGCCCTCGATTACTACCTCAAACCGGTCATTCCCAAAGACACCCCACGCAAACCCAGCACCCTTTACTTGGTCGCCCCCGACGCCAATGACGAAACCCTGCTGGTCAACGCCTGCGAATCTCTGGCGGCGGCGAGCGTGATGCTGAGTGATTTCGCGGGGCAGCTGAACGGCCCGCAGCGCAACACCGTGCTCGGCATCCAGAACTCCGTCATGCTGGGTGAACTGGCGGTAAACCGGATGCTGGAAAACTTCATTCCAACGTAAACCAGCCTCCACTGTCATTGAGGCGCTTTTGTGGCGAGGGAGCTTGCTCCCGCTCGGCTGCGCAGCAGTCGTAAACAGGTCAATGCGGATTACCTGAGACTCAGCAGCCTGTGCAGGATTGGGGCTGCTTCGCAGCCCAGCGGGAGCAAGCTCCCTCGCCACAAGAGCTCGCTTCCACATTGGATTGGGGTGTTACAGGAGATTGTGTTCGGCCACCGGATCGATCTGCGCCCAATGCGAGGTGTCTTCGCGGTGGGCCTGCAAATACGGCAACACCGCCGCCAGTAACGGCGCCTTGAACGCCTCCTGGAAACGATGCGCCAACCCCGGAATCAGCTTCAATTGACTGCCGCGAATGTGCGCCGCCAGATGTACGCCGTGCATCACCGGCAACAACGGATCGGCGGTGCCGTGAACCACCAGCGTCGGCACCCGCAATTGATTGAGCAGTGCCACACGGCTCCGTTCAGCGAGGATCGCCATGATCTGGCGCTTCACGCCCTCCGGGTTGAACGCCCGGTCATAAGACTGCGCCGCCTGCTGCAACAACGCCTGCCGGTCATCGCTCACCGCCGGGCTACCCAATGCCGCCAGCAAATCGGCCTGTTGCTCCAGTGCTACTTCGCGATTCGGCGCACCACGTCGCGCGAGTAACTGCATCAGTGCCGCACTTGGCGCTGGCAAACCTTCGGCCCCCGAGCTGGTCATCAGCAAGGTCAGGCTCTCGATGCGCTGCGGTGCCATGGCCGCCATATGCTGGGCGATCATCCCGCCCATGCTGGCGCCCAGTACGTGGAATTGCTCGACGTGCAAGGCACTCATCAGGCCGAAGGCATCGTCGGCCATGTCGGTCAGGGTGTACGGCGCCGATACCGGCAAGCCGAGTTTGTAGCGCATCACTTCGAACGTCAGGTTGGCATCGACCGGCGTCTGCCGCCATGTGGAGAGACCCACATCGCGGTTGTCATAGCGGATCACCCGAAAACCCTGCTGACACAACGCAACCACCACCTCGTCCGGCCAGTGAATCAACTGCCCGCCCAAGCCCATCACCAGCAACAAGGCAGGGTCCGAGGCACGGCCAATGCTCTGGTAGGCCAGGCTCACCTGTTCCAGATCGACTCGCTCGGTCGGAACATTGACATCGCACCGCGAAGCCGCCAGGGATGGCAAGCTGAACAATAAAGCGGCCAGAAAAGTGGCCGCCGATAACAAAAAAGCACGCATGAAAAACACCGAAACGCAGAACTCCAGTAGAGCGCGAGTCTGATGAAGTTTGTTCAAGCGCGCTGCCACAGTTACGTGACAGTTTGATGAAGATTGCCGAGTGGTCATCCCCAGAGCGCAGGATAAGCGCGCATCTATATAACTATGTACCACCAGCCCCCCTCATAACTGACCTCTAATCGCCTCGACGCCGGAACAACCCGGCGTCCTTGCCCTCTGGAGACCAGTCGCCATGCCCGACACCCCCAAGCCCACATTGGCCGATTTCGGCCTGTCCTACCCTCTTTCACCCAACCCCGATCAGAGCCTGTTGTTGACGGCCTCAGCGCGCTGGCGCGACTGTCGCCAGCAATGGCTCGAACTCATGGCCCAAATCCCGCAAGCGCGCGCCTCGATCAACCAACTGCTCAAGGATCACTGGGATCTCGACGGTAACCGGGTCGGTCTAGGGATCTTCACCACCGCCAATCGGCCAGAACATTTTGTCAGCCTGACCCAAGCTTGTGCTTTTGTGCTGCAACAGCCTGCAGTCGAAGTTTCACTCAACGCACGCTGCGTGGTAATCGGTCTTGCACGGGAACACCGCCTCTACGGCAAGTCCCCAACCGAATTGCTCGAAGAGCTCAAAAGCCTGAACCCGGAGCGCCTGCTCAATGACACATGGGAGCGTTGGTGGAATGCCCGGGCGCCCGGCACGGCAATATCGCGCCGCACTCTGGCTGTCCGGTTATATCGTCAGCACTTCGAAGCCTCCAGCCAGGTAGCCCATGCCCAGCGCGTTTTGACGGCCGAACAGATGAAACCCCTGCTGGCGCTGATCGATGCCTTCAGCGCCAGCGTGGCTGTCGACGTCCCGCCGATGGTTATCCATCAGGTGGCGTTCAGGTTCACTGACGATCTGCGAGTCGAGTTGCCCGGGGTTTTACTCATCAGTACCGAACAACCGGCCGCGCAGTGGCTGTACCTGCCAGAACAGCAACCGGCCTGGAAGCACTTCCAGCACCGTCATGAGGTGGAAAACTGGCTGATCACCCACCCGCAACAGACGCTCGGAATGTCCCGGGTCGGCAGCATCAGCCTCGAATACACCCGCATCGAAACCATGCCGCTGGAAGTGGCTGCCGAGCAGTTGATTGCGCGTGTATCGGTCGCCTGGATGAACCGTATTCGTCAGGGCAATGGCAGCGATATCACCGAGCATGGCGCCACTGCGCTAGACGCCGCCGACCGGCTGGATCAGCAACACGCTGTTTTTGCCGAGCCTGCAGAACAGCCGGTAGTCATCAACCCCGAAGGACAAAGCGGCGACAGTATTGCGCAGTTCGGTTTGCTCAACCCCGACATTGCGCTGGACACTCGCCAGAGTGCCGTGGCGTACCACTGCGCAGCCCTCGAAACCTTGCTTGGCACAGATTTCGCGGGCGATCTGGATGACCCTCGCCTGCAGAACCTGAAACAACTCCTCGACGCCCTGACAGTCGCCGAACAGGCCAGCCACACCGCCGCGTCCGCATTACTGAATGCACGCGACGTGCTGAAGATGCTGGAGCTGCGTCATACACCGAACCCACATTACACCGCGCTGCATCAGGCACGGCTGACGGGGTTGCGCGTCGAATCCGAGATTCAATTGACCCTGAACCAGATCAGTTCCCAAGAGCACCAGATGCTCAAGGCTGTTCTGGATGCTCCCGTTCGGGTGGACCGCAATGCCGAGGTCGCGGTTGCGCGGCTGACACTGTCGACCACCGAAGATGACAACGGCAGTCCTCAAACCGAGGAACTGGACGGCGTGCTGCTGATCGCGCATCCGTCGGTACTGCGCGGCACCGGGTCGCACAGCCTGTTGCTGTACTGGCCCGGCCGATTCGGTGGCTTGCAGCGTTTTGCTTCACGGCGGGCACTGGAACAAGCGCTGTTCAAACTGAGCACCACCGACGACGTATTGGCCTTGCAGTTGAGCGAGCTGACCGGCGACCCTTTCCAATACACGTTGCAGGATCAGCTCTACCGTTGTGAACAGCAGGTTGTTCAACTGATTGCCGACAACCCTGTGCCATCCCATGCCAGGCAACGAGCAGCGGCGCTGGAAGAATTACGCGAACGCACCCTCGCCCGCCTGACAGTGCCGATACCCGCCGCTCGGGAACTGGCCTTCGCGCAACTCCTGGAGCAAAACCATAGCAGTGCACTGGCGCGAGCGCTGCCGCAGTGGTTCGGCACGCTGTCTGATGCTCGGCGTTTGCAGCTCAAGCGTCTGTTCAAAACCTACATCGCGGCCATGAAGCATTCCCATGAACTGCTCGAAAGGGACCTGCCGTCACGGGAAGATTTCAGCAAAAAACGCATCGACGCCCGCCTGCGCCAGGACTTTTCCCTTACGCAAGGCTTTGCGGTGACGATTGATCTGCCCGACTCGACGCAATGGCAGAAGGTCGCGATCGAAGGCGCCGCACCGGGAACACCTCAAGAGAATGTACTGATCGCCAGCAAAACCCGTAGCAAACTGTCCCTTGTCGAACTGGCGCAATCGAACATCGATCAGCCCCTGTGGTGGCGACTGTCGTTCATGCAGGTCGAAGTCACCGCGGATACCGAGCCAGATCGCACAGCACTGAAAACCGGCATCACCCCGCCTTACCTGCGCAAACTGGTGACCGAGCTGGATCTGGCCGGCCACTATGAGACACAGATCCGCCACGCGTTTCTTGGCGCGCCCGGCGCGTCGGCCTTCGACCTTGAATATCGCCATGAACGCCTGACCGAACCCTGGCGCCTGATGCTCAAACTGCAAGGTGAGTTCGCCTTGTTGCAACGGCAGATCGATGCCCATGGACAACACGTGCTGAATATCGCCATCGATGCCAATACCCGGCAAGCCTTTGCAGCCCAAGGAAAGCGTATCGTGCTGCTGCCGGCCCATCTGACCGTGGGTGGCGAGGATACGCCACATCAAGGCCCGAGCACTTTGTCCGGTATCATCTTCATCGAGGAACAGGTCAGCGGCCTGACACTGCTCTATTTACCGCAGGCCCCGGACGGGATCTACCTGCGCCAGTACGACAGCCTTGAGCAGGCACGCCAAAGCCTGTTCAACCTGTGCCTGCAGACCGGCATGATCAACTATCTGGCCGACCGCGCGTTGACGGGGGATTTCGTCCTTCATGTCAGCCGGATCAATCAGGCCCTGCTGCGCAACTTCACTGCGCTGATCGGCGTCGGCATCGCATGGCCAGCCACCACGTCCCTGGCCGCGCACTTGCTCAATGTGCATATGGGGCGCTTGCTGGAAGCCCATCGAAGCACCTCCCGCTCCAACGACGCGTTGTATCTGGAGCGCTGTGCATTGCAGTCCGGTGCGATGTTCAATTACCTGAAAATGGCCTTGGGCATGGTGCCTTTCGTGGGGACGGCGGTCGCGCTGTATGACGCCTGGGGCAGCGCCAACCTGGCGGTCGCCGCCTTCCTGCGGGGCGATGTCGGTCATGGCCTGGCCGACGTTGAATCGGTGTTGCTGTCATTGATCGACGCGGCCATGGATCTTCTTCCTGGCGCCGCTGCGACACCCGGTGCAGCCCGTGCCGTCGCCCGCCATCGCCAGTTGCGAGCGCTGGCCGGGAAAGCCGGGGCCATGCGAGTGCCCTCGCGGCAACAGGCCCGTAGCGTCCTCGATTACTTCAAAGGCTATGAATATGAACACGAGATTTCTCTGGCGGGCCTGCAACCGGCCACACACGGGATCTATCGCAATGTCTACCGGCATGCCAACGGCGACTTCATGATCAGCCAGGGGCGCATCTACCGGATCGAGTTGAGCGATGCCCCGCGTGGCTGGCGCTTGTACGGCACCTGGGCACGCGCCTACAAACAACCCATCGCCCTTGACGAGGCCGGCCACTGGAACACCCATTACGCCGTGCATGGCACCTTGATGGAGGGCGGTGGCGCGGGTGGCGGTGCGGCGCTCGGGCATCTGGCCGACGGCATGGACCCGCTCTGGCCCGCCGCCATTCGCCACAGGCTGCCCCGCTGGTGGACTGATCGGCACTTGCGCCGCCAACTGACCCTGACCAACACCGCCGACGCCTATACCCGACGTCTGGACACTCAAACACGCAGCACTAACGTAGCCATGGAGCGCTATTACGACAGCGCCCCGGCCCAGCGCCCTCCCCTGCGATCGTCTCTGGAAAGCGCCTGCCTGACCGATATCGAGATCGCCCGGAACAGCTATCAGAACCTGGCGGACCTGTTGCCCTTGAGCCATGGCAGAAAACGCACACAGATCGAGGACTTGCAAAGCCGCAGCGCCTGGGTGGTAGTCGACCGGACGGTACACCGAATCCAGTTCGCCAAAGAACGCCTGGTGGAACACCTCGACCGGATCGATGAACTCCTTACCCGTTCAGACACCACGCCCATCAACGACACCCGTGCCCACTTGCGTCTGATGGAACAACGCAAGAACACGCGCAAAGCCTTCCTCCAGGAATTCGATCAGGCGCATGCCGCCGTAGAGCAGGTCAATCTCTGGAACCGCCGAATCACCCAGCGGGAGCATAAAGCCAGAATGGCGGCTGACGTGGCGACCGTGAACAAAACGTTAAGCGAGACCAATTACCGTTACCTGAAAACAGCTCACCTCCTTGAGATCATCAGTCGTGTCGATGCCGTCGATGACACCACCTGGCTCTATTTCCACGCGCAACTGAAACAGGCCCGCACCCAAGTGGGGCGCGCACTCTTTACCCAGCACAATCTGCCGCAAGTACGTGCCAGCCTGACCCAGCGTAATCGGGTATTCGAAGACTGCCTGGCAACCTACACCGATTTCCGTCGCAACCTGAACGCATGGACACTGGGTTACCCGCAACATCTGGATCTGGAGCAAGTCGCGCCGTTTCTGGACAACCTGGCAAAGGTCGAAGAGCTCGCGCGAAACGCTCTGCGCAATCGCACAGCGATCACGCCAACGGAGGGCACAACCGGCAAGAAACTCTTTGAAACCGAAGACAGTCGACTGCTGGTCGGCGTCGAGCACACAGACGCCGCCACTCGGCAAAAGCGCTTCACGATGCGTCGACGGCCGCACGGAAACCTGGCTACCGCGCTCCAGCGGCAAATACCACCTCAGTGAACCTGCCGCGTCGTCGCAAACGCCGCTGGCCTCGGATGTGCAGCCGTTGCTGGCCGAAGCCAGAAAAAGACTCGCGGCGGTGCCCACTTATAAAAACAGAGTCGAGGGTTATGCCCGGCAAGACATGCTGCCGGTGGACCTGGAACACATGATGAGCATCGAGGCCAGCGAGTTGTCGATGCGCGCCCAGGCCATCGAACGTCTCTCGCCCCATGATCCGCTGGTACGGCAGTTGTCCGATCAGGCCCGGGACCTTACGCGAGCCGGACGCACCTTGCGCATCGAGCAGTCCATGAACAGCAAAACCCCGACTGAGGGTTATCTGGACTACCTGCTGGAACAACGGGTGGTGGATATCCGCAAGGAAGGCGGATTGCGGGATCTGGGCAAGCGCCCGGACGGTCGGCGGGATTTTCTGCAGGAGTATGAAGTTCGCGATTTGACCCGCCAGCCGCCGCAACCACTGTGGTATGCGCACTTTCATTACACCTCGGCGAAGTCTGCGTTCAACTTCGTCAAAGGTCATCTGAAATTGCCTGAACAGCGCAACCTGGGCCTGCAATGGCAACAGGCGCAAGCCAGCAGCGGCGCTCCGGTGGAGTCGATCTGGCGGGGCGACATCGGCAAACCGCTGGCGCTCAAACACTTTCCATCGCTGTGAAACACGACAACGGAGCGTGCGACGCGCGCTCCGTTGCCAGTCAATTAGCGGGCGGGTCAAGCCAATTGACTGCGCAACTGCCGCGCCGCTGCAACCATGTTCACCAGCGCCGCTTCCGTCTCCGGCCAGGCTCGGGTTTTCAAACCGCAATCGGGGTTGATCCACAAGCGCTCGGCCGGAATGCGCTTAACGGCCTTGCTTATCAACTTGACCATTTCGGCGGTGTCCGGCACCCGTGGCGAATGGATATCGTAGACGCCCGGGCCGATGTCGTTCGGGTAGTCGAACGCTTCGAAGGCTTCCAGCAATTCCATGTCCGAGCGCGAGGTTTCGATGGTGATCACATCGGCGTCCATGGCCGCGATGGACTCGATCACGTCGTTGAATTCGCTGTAGCACATGTGTGTGTGAATCTGGGTTTCGTCACGCACGCCCGATGCACTCAAGCGGAAGGCTTCCACCGCCCAGTCGAGGTATTCCTGCCATTGCGCCCGGCGCAGTGGCAGCCCTTCACGGAAGGCGGCTTCGTCGATTTGCACGATCTTGATGCCAGCGTTTTCCAGGTCCACCACTTCATCGCGCAAGGCCAGGGCCAGTTGCTGCACCTGAATTTTGCGCGAGACGTCTTCGCGCGGGAACGACCACATCAGCATGGTCACGGGCCCGGTGAGCATGCCTTTCATGACCTTGTCGGTGAGGCTCTGGGCATAGGTGATCCAGTCGACCGTCATCGGCTTCGGACGGCTCAGGTCACCATAAATGACTGCCGGTTTGACGCAGCGCGAACCGTAGCTCTGAACCCAGCCGAACCGGGTGAACAGGTAGCCGTCCAGTTGTTCGGCGAAGTACTCGACCATGTCGTTGCGCTCGGCTTCACCGTGCACCAGCACGTCCAGGCCCAGGCGCTCCTGGATTTGCACGGCGTGGCGGATTTCGCAGTGCATGGCATCGGTGTAATCGTTGGCCGACAGCTTGCCTTGCTTGAAGGCCTGGCGCGCCAGACGGATCGATGCGGTCTGTGGAAACGAGCCGATGGTGGTGGTCGGAAACGCCGGCAGTTTCAACCGCGCCTGTTGTTGTGCGATGCGTTTGGCAAACGGCGAGTGACGCTGGCTGTCCGCTGCGCCGATGGCATTGATTCGGGCCTGAACATCCGTTTTGTGGATACGCGGAGATTGAGCGCGACTGGCCGCAATGGCGCGGCTTTCAGCCAGGGCGGTTTGCACTTTGGGCGATTGCGGATCGTTGAGGGCATCACGCAGCACGGCAATTTCGCCGCACTTCTGCACGGCAAATGCCAGCCAGCTTTTCAGTTCCGGGTCGAGTGTGTCTTCACGCTCCAGGTCCACCGGGCTGTGCAGCAGCGAGCAGGAACTGCTGACCCACAAGTTATCGCCAAAGCGTTCCTGGGCTGGCTGCAGTTGCGCCAGCACTTGCTCCAGCTCGCAGCGCCAGACGTTGCGACCGTTCACCAGACCCACCGAGAGAATTTTGTAAGTCGGCAGACGATCCAGCACCTGACCGAGTTGATCCGGCGCGCGCACCGCGTCGATGTGCAAACCTTGCACTGGCAGGCTGACAGCCAGGCCGAGGTTGTCTTCCAGGCCACTGAAGTAAGTCGCCACGAGTTTTTTCAGCGGCGAGTATTGAAGGATGTGATAGGCGCGTTCGAAGGCGTTTTTCCAGGCCTGTGGCAGGTCGAGGGTGAGAATCGGTTCGTCGATCTGCACCCATTCCACGCCTTGGGCCGCGAGGCGACCGAGGATTTCGCCGTAGATTGGCAGCAGGCGCTCCAACAGATCGAGCTTGTCGAAGTCATTGCCTTTGGCCTTGCCCAGCCACAGGTAAGTCAACGGGCCGATGATCACCGGTTTGACGTTGTGGCCCAGGGCTTTGGCTTCATCGACTTCGTCGAACAGCTGTTCCCAGCTCAGTTTGAATTGTTGGTCTGCGTTGAATTCCGGGACCAGGTAGTGGTAGTTGGTGTCGAACCACTTGGTCAGTTCCTGAGCGTATTGCGCCTTGCCATGTTCGCCGCCACAGCAGACCGTAGTAGCACCACGGGCCATGGCGAATAGGGTGTCGAGGGTCGGCAGGCCACGTTTATCTTTGGCACTGTCAAAACGCTCCGGGATCACGCCGAAGGTCAGCGAGTGAGTCAACACCTGGTCGTACCAGGCGAAGTCGCCTACAGGCAGCAGGTCGATGCCAGCGTCTTTCTGCAATTGCCAATGGGTGGCGCGCAATTGGCGGCCGACGCTTTTCAGTGCGTCCTGGTCAAGATCACCTTTCCAGTAGGCCTCAAGGGCTTTTTTCAGTTCGCGGTCGGCGCCGATGCGCGGGAAACCAAGTGTGTGGGCCAAGGCCATGGTGAGAGTTCTCTCTATAAAGGACGCTATAAAACATGGTGCTATTGTCGACAGCCCACCCAACATGAGACAAACTCAACCTTTTCGTGTTGATCACAAGTTTTCCTCATGGAGCCCCCGGTGCTTGAAATCCGTCACCTGAAAACCCTGCACGCCTTGCGTGAAGCCGACAGCCTGGTGGATGCGGCCGACCGCCTGCACCTGACCCAGTCGGCGCTGTCCCACCAGTTCAAGGAGCTGGAAGAGCGCATGGGCATGCCGCTGTTCGTGCGCAAGACCAAACCGGTACGCTTCACCAGTGCCGGCTTGCGCCTGCTGCAACTGGCCGACGCCACCCTGCCCCTCCTGCGTGGCGCCGAGCGCGACATTGCGCGGCTGGCCGGCGGCACGGCGGGGCGTTTGCACATGGCGATCGAGTGTCACAGTTGCTTTCAGTGGCTGATGCCGACCATCGATCAGTTCCGCGACGCCTGGCCGGAAGTCGAGCTGGACCTGGCATCAGGTTTCTCTTTCGCCCCGCTGCCGGCGCTGGCCCGAGGCGATCTGGACCTGGTGGTGACCTCCGATCCGCTGGAACTGGTCGGGATCACTTACGTGCCGTTGTTCACCTACGAAGCCATGCTTGCGGTGGCTAATCAGCACCGCCTGGCGAGCAAGCCGCACATCGTGCCCGAAGATCTGCTGACGGAAACCTTGATCACCTACCCGGTAGAGCGTGATCGGCTGGACATCTTTACCCGCTTCCTGGAACCGGCCGACATCGAACCGGCCCAAGTGCGCACCTCGGAACTGACGGTGATGATGATGCAACTGGTGGCCAGCGGTCGTGGCGTGTGCGGCATGCCCCATTGGGCGCTGCATGAATACAGTTCACGGGGCTATGTGAAGGCCAAACGATTGGGGGAAAAAGGCCTGTTCGCGACGCTCTATGCCGGGATTCGCGCCGACATGCTCGATGCACCTTACATGCGCGACTTTTTGCTGACGGCCAAGGACACGTCGTTTTCGACGCTGGATGGGGTGAGTGCAGTTCGCTGAAATCCTGTCGATTCTGATCAAAGTTGGAGGGTGATTGTTCAGGCCTCATCGCGGGCAGGCCCGCTCCCACAGATATCTGCTTTGATTAGAAGACTTGTGAACGACATCGATTACTGTGAGAGCGAGGCTTGCCCGCGAAAGCGGTGTGTCAGCCCACAGCAGTTTTGAATGTGAAACCATCTTCGCGGGCAAGCCTCGCGCCTACAAGGGATCGGGGTGGTTTCAGAGCTCGCGCCCACAGGCTTGGCGTCCCCGAGGCTAGCGAAGAACCTGTGGCGAGGGAGCTTGCTCCCGTTCGGCTGCGCAGCAGTCGTAAAACCGGTGTACGCGGAGTGTCTGAAAATAGGTGGTTGCGGGTTTTGGGGCCGCTTTGCAGCCCAGCGGGAGCAAGTTCCCTCGCCACACCAGCCCTTATGCCAAAGATTCAGCGGTGAGCTCTCGCCACATATGGATCTTGTCGAAGTAGTCCTCACCGACCCGCACGGCCAGCGGCTCAAGCCCGAACTGCACGAAGCCGCATCGCTGATACAGCTTGAAGGCGGCTTCGTTGCCAGCGGTGACGGTCAGCTGGATCAGCTTCAGGCCTTGGTGAGCCTGGGCTTCAGCCAACGCGGCCTGCACCAGTTGATAACCGAGCCCGCGCTGGCGAACCTTGCCGGTCACGTACATGCCGAACAGCGTCGCCTTGTGCCGGGCCTTTTCCCGCGGCTCGAAGGCCAGCCCGACGATGCCTGCCAGTTTTCCCTCCTCGAACGCCCCGAACACCCGCTCCAGCTTGCCCGTCAGGCGCGATTCCCACCAACTCAACGGCATCACCGCGCGCTCGCGTACGCTGGAGGTGAACGCCTGGGGATGCAAGTCATAGGCTTCGAGCATCAACGCCCGGTAATCCAGGGCATGGCTGGCATCAAGCCGTTGAATCCACATTTCAGGCCACTCGCCGCTGCTCGAGCATCAAGCGCACCGCCAACCCGGACAGCACCAAACCCATGAAGTAACGCTGCATCGCCAGCCAGTTCGGGTTGTTGACGAACCAGGAGGCGATGCCTGCGGCGAACAGCGCGATCAGCAGGTTGACGCTGAAGCTCACGCTGATCTGGGTCAGGCCAAGGATGATGCTCTGGGTGAATACCGAACCGTGCTCAGGGCTAATGAATTGCGGAAACACCGACAGGTAAAACACCGCGATTTTCGGGTTCAGCGCGCTGGTGAGAAAGCCCATGGTGATCAGCTTGCGGGACGAGTCCGCCGGCAACTGCTGCGCCTCGAACGGCGAACGCGCACCGGGCTTGACCGCCTGCCAGGCCAGCCACAACAGGTACAACGCGCCGGCCCACTTCAACACTTCATAGGCCATCGGCACGGCCACGAACACCGCAGTCAAACCCGCGGCGGCCGCGAATAGGTGCACCAAAAACCCCGCGACCACGCCCAGCAACGAAGTCACGCCGGCCTTGCGCCCCTGGCAAATTGAACGAGAGATCAGGTAGATCATGTTCGGCCCGGGCGTGAGCACCATCAGCAACGCCGCGGCGGCAAAAATCAGTAAGTCTTGAAGCGGGATCATGGGCGCTCTCCGTCCTTGGATGATCAGGCAGTTTCGATCAGTGAGGCTCGATAAAACGGCAGGATGAGGTCCCGTGTCAATGGCGCCAGCATGACATCACCGTCGGTGGCCGGATCGATCCAGCACACCTCTTCGATTTCCGCCGCTGGGGAAACGTGCGAGTCGATGGTCAATTGAAAGAGCTCGGCCTGTACGACAAAACCCGGCTCATTGGCTGCTGGTGCCGAGAATTGTCCCAAGTAAGCGGCGTGCGCTGGATCGATCACCAGGCCGAGTTCCTCTTCCAGTTCACGGGCGAGGGCATGGACCGGTTGCTCATGGGCCTCGATCTTGCCTCCTGGCTGCATGAACGCCTGGGTGCCGCGCTTGCGCACCAGCAAGGTGCGACCGTCGGGACCGATCAGCAGGGCAGCGGCGATGTGGATAATGCGGGGCGAAGCGGCGGATGGAAGCGTCATGGATCAGGATAGGCCTTGGGTAAAAGACGCAAGGATCACATGCGTGCCGGTTCTTCGTCACGCCGAAAACTTATCTGCCGAGCGTCAAATAATGTGGGAGCGGGCTTGCTCGCGAAAGCGGTGTATCAGCCAACATTAATGTTGAATATAAAACCGTCTTCGCGAGCAAGCCCGCTCCCACACTGGATCTGTGCAAAAAGGCCAGGAAGCTCAACTCGTCTCGAGAAGCGCACTCTCCACTTGCTCCGGCACTTTCACAAAGATGCTGTACCTGGCCCCTTCCATCGCCTCGAAAGCGATCAACTTCTCCACCAGCGGCCCGTTCAACACCTTGCCGGCATTGAGCAGCAGCATGCCGTTGTCGGCGTTGAGATTGCGCGCCAGGATCATGCCCGCCGCCAGATCCCGGGTGGTCAGCACCTTGACCGTCGGATCGGCCAGTGTCACGTCGCTCAGATAAGTGGCGCAGACCTGAATGAAATCCTCCACCAGTTCCGGGTCGTAGAGGCGACCGGCGTACTGGCGGATATACACCAGCGCTTCATCGCTGTTCATCTGCCGTTCAAGGATCAGGCCGCGCTGCAACTCGATGAAATCCACCGCCAGTTTCAGCAACCGCGAACCGAACGGAATCGCTTCGCCCTTGAGCCGATCGGGAAAACCGCTGCCGTCCCAGCGCTCCTGATGATGCAGGATCAACCGAGCGGCATCCTTCATCGGATCGAGCGTCATCAGCAGCGACTCGCTTTGCTTCGGATAACCCCGATAGCGCTCGCGGTCATTGTGATGCAGCAGGTCTGAGGGCGTGCTCATCATGCTGTCGGTCCAGCTCAATTTACCGATGTTGTAGAGCGCGGCCGCCATGGTCAGGTCCCGACTGGTGCCTTCGTCCAGGCCATGCAGTTTGCAGTACACCCGCACCAGCTCGATGATTTGCCGGTTGGTCTGTTTGGCAGGCGGCAGGCGCAGATTGGCCAGCAACGAAAACACCTCGGTGCCAGTGACATAACTGCGCTTGAGCTCTTCATAGGCCAGGTCCAGCATGTCGGCGGTCTGCTGCAGCTCCGAAGTACGGGCCGCGACGTGTTTTTCCAGGGTGGCGTTGAGCCGCTTCAGTTTCTCGTTCTGGTCCCACGTCTCCTGCACCAGTCGCAAACGTTCACGCTCGGAATGCTGGTAGGCAAGTGATTGGCGCAAGGTCAGCAGCATTTCCTCATCGTGCCAGGGTTTGCTGATGTAGCGATGAATCTGCCCTTCATTGATGGCTTTGATAATGGCCGACGGATCGGCATAACCCGTCAGCATGATCCGGGTGGTATCCGGATAGCGTTGGTGGACGTGAGCCAGCAGCGTGGCGCCGTCCATATTGGGCATGCGCGCGTCACTCATCACCAGATCGATCGGCTGCTGCGCCATGATCTCCAGCGCCTGGGCACCGCTGGTGGCCAGCAGCACCTCATAAGGCTGACCACGCAGCAGACGGCGCAGACTATTGAGAATCGACTCCTCATCGTCGACCAGTAGTAATTTGGGTTTATCGGTCACAGTCGTGGGGAGTTGGTCTTCCATGGCATTACCTCAAGTGAAACGTGTGTCTTTATGTCGCGCGCGGGACGGATACGCTGGCGTTCCCCGAGCCTGACCTACAGGCTAGATGATTTTCAGCCCGCCCCCGGAAATGATTCGTTTCAGTCAACCGGGCGAAGTGCCGGCCGGACGACTATGCTCAGATCACTCGGATCCAGAACGATACTCGCTCCATCCAGCGATCAGGGAAGGGATACCCTCTATGAGCTCATTGCACCAACCTGCTGTCGGTACAGGCGCATGTCAGTGAATACGCTGCTTGCGCGCATTAATCGCCGGATTCTCATCGTCGATGACACCGCGTCCATCCATGAGGATTTCGCCAAGATTCTCAGCCCGCCTTCGATCGAAGACGACAGCCTGATCAGCGCCGAAAACGCCCTGTTCGGTACCCCGGCGTCGGTATCGTTGCAAAGTTTCGTCATCGATTCCGCGTTTCAGGGCCGCGAAGCGCTGGACAAGGTCGAGAGCGCACTGGCGAATGACTCGCCCTACGCGATGGCCTTTATCGACATGCGCATGCCGCCCGGCTGGGACGGTCTGGAAACCATCGAACGCTTGTGGCAGGTCGATCCCAAGCTGCAGGTGGCGCTCTGCACCGCGTATTCGGACTATTCCTGGGAAGACATCGCCGAACGCCTGGAACTGGGCGATCGCCTGCTTATCCTGAAAAAACCCTTCGATGCCATCGAGATCCGTCAGATGGCCAGCGCATTGACCGCCAAGTGGCAAATGACCGAAGACGCGGCGCTGAAGATGTCTTTGCTGGAGCACGCGGTCGAAGAGCGTACCCGGGAATTGTCCGACGCCAACATCATCGTGCAGAACAGCCCGACCATTCTGTATCGGCTGCGGGGCGAACCGTCGTTCCCGTTGATGTATATCTCCCACAACATCACCAAATACGGCCACATCGCGGCGGCCCTGGTGGCGTCGGCCAATTGGGCGCAGGAGCTGATCCATCCTGACGATCAGGCAAAAGTCGATACGGCGATGGCCAGGGTACTGGACCGCCATGCGTCGGGGGCTTCCATCGAGTTTCGGATGCGCACCGGTGACGGGGATTGGCGCTGGGTCGAAAACCGCTATATCCCGGTGCGCGATGACGAAGGCCGCTTGCTGGAAGTCGAAGGCATCATCATCGACATCACCGAACGCAAACTGGCCGAGGAAAAAATCGCCCTGCTGGCCCGCACCGACGGGCTGACCGGGCTGGCCAACCGCGCGACGCTGATCGAGCGGCTGCACCAGGCATTCGCCGCCGCCCGGCGCGGGGCCACACCGTTCGCCATGTTTTACCTGGACCTGGATCATTTCAAACGGATCAACGACACCCTGGGCCATCCGGTGGGCGACCTGCTGTTGCAAGAAGTCGCCGGGCGCATAAAGAACTGCGTACGCGAAAACGATGTGGTCGCCCGACTCGGTGGCGACGAGTTCGCGATACTGCAACTGGACGTCGGCGATCCGACCCAATCAGCGGCCCTGGCCGCCAAGGTCCGCGATGCACTGGTGCTGCCCTACTCCCTGGCCGGCAATGATGTGCGGGTTTCGGTCAGCATCGGCATCAGCAGCTATGCGCCGGTCAGCCTCAGTGCCGACAGCCTGTTGACCCAGGCCGACATGGCGTTGTATCGCTCCAAGGAAAAGGGCCGCAACCAGTACCACTTCCATTCCGAGGAGATCAATCAGGAAGTGGTCGAGCGCATGACCATCGCCAACGACTTGAAAGCGGCCATCGAACACGACGAACTCGAACTGCGTTACTGGCCGGAAGTGGACCTGAGCAGTGGCAAGATCCTCGGGATGGAAGCACAAGTCAGCTGGAACCACCCTCGGCGCGGTTTGCTGGAAGCCCAGGCATTTTTGCCTGCGGCGGAAAAGACCGGCACCATCATCGCTCTCGGTCACTGGGTGCTGGAGGGCGCCTGTCGGCAAATGCGGCAGTGGCGTGACGAAGGCATGGCGCCACCGGTGGTGGCGATAAAACTGTCCCTGGCTCAGCTCAAGAGTGGCCCCGAGCTGATCTATGACGTATTGCGCACCACCGCGCGCTGGGAACTGTGCCCGTGGGACCTGCGCTTTGACGTCACCGAAGCCACCCTGGCCCAGACCAAGTGGACGCATAACGATGTACTGCCGCGCCTGCGTGAGCTGGGGGTGAAAATCGCCATCGACGACTTCGGCACCGAATATTCCTCGTTCGATTACCTCAAGACTTATCAGGTCAATCACCTGAAGCTCGCCCAGAGCTTCATCGACATGGCCGCACGCGACCCGGCCAGCGCGACGACGTTGCGGGCCATCATCAACTTCGCCCGCGATGTAGGGATCGGCATTATCGCCGAGGGCGTAGAAACCCAGGAGCAACGCAGTTCGCTGATGGCCACCGGCTCACCCATGAACGCCCAGGGTCACTACTTCAGCCAAGCAGTCAGCAGCCAACAGGCCGCCGAGTTGCTGAAGGCCGGGAGCATTCTGCGCGCCAACCACGCAACCGCAGCGATGCCGGATGAGCCGCCGCATGCCACGGAGGACAAGGAATGAAGACTCCGTTCGTCCAGGCCAACCGGCGCATCCTGATCATCGACGACACACCTTCGATCCATCAGGACTTTCGCAAGATTCTCGGCCCCGATACCGACGATGAACAAACGCTCGCCGGCACTGAAGCCGCGCTGTTCGGCAGCCCGCAATCGGCACGACTGGTATTTCAGCTCGACTCCGCCTACCAGGGCGAAGAAGCCCTCGAACTGGTCAAGCGCGCCCAGGCACAAGGTCGGCCTTATGCCATGGCATTCACCGACATGCGCATGCCCCCGGGCTGGGATGGCCTGGAAACCATCGAACGGCTCTGGAAGGCTGATCCTCACCTGCAAATCGCGCTGTGCACGGCGTTCTCCGATTACACCTGGGAAGCCATGGCCGAACGACTGGAGTTCGGCGATCAGTTGCTGGTGCTGAAGAAACCCTTCGACAGCCTGGAAATCCGCCAGATGGCCAGCGCCCTGACCTGGAAGTGGCAGATGGCGCAGGACGCGGCCATGAAAGTGCATACCCTGGAGCAAACCATCGAGGCGAGGGTTCATGAGCTGCTCAAGGTGTCGCACTTGTTGCAGTACGACGTATTGACCGAATTACCCAACAGCACCTTGCTGGGCGACCGACTGAACCAGTCACTGGCCCTGTCACGACGCCATGACAAACAACTGGCAGTGATGTTTCTGGGGCTCGATCGCTTCAAGCGCATCAACAATGCCTTGGGTCACCCGACCGGTGACGAGATGCTCAAACGTGTCGGGCACAACCTGGTGGCCTGCGTGCGCGCATCCGACTCGGTGTTCCGCTACGGCTCCGATGAGTTCGTGGTGATCCTGGCTGACATCCACCATCCTCAACAGACCAAGGGCATCGCCGAAAAACTCTTGAACGCCATACGCGCACCTCAACACATTGCCGGCCACGACCTGAGCGTGACGGCCAGCCTGGGCATCAGCATCTACCCGGAGGACGGTTTCGATGCCATTGCGCTGATCAAAAAAGCTGAAACCGCGATGCGTAACGTCAAGGAAAGCGGCCCGAACGATTTCAGCTTTTTCATCGATGAGATGAACCAGCGCGCCCGGGAACAGCAGAGCATCGAGTCGGGTATTCGCCTGGCGCTGGAACGCAATGAGTTTGTCCTGCACTATCAGCCCAAACTTGATCTGGCCAGCGGCAAAGTGGTCGGCGCCGAGGCATTGATCCGCTGGCAAAAGCCGGGGCAAGGCTGGGTTTACCCGACAGATTTCATCGGGGTGGCCGAGGACAGCGGCTTGATCGTACCGTTGAGCAAATGGGTGCTCGCCCAGGCCTGTCAACAAGCCCGCGCCTGGCAGGCCAAAGGTCTGCCGAAGCTCTGCATGTCGGTGAACGTGTCGGCCATCGATTTCCGTCAGCGGGACTTTGTCAAAGGGGTCGAACAGATACTCAAGCAAACCGGTATGGACCCCACATTGCTGGAGCTGGAAATCACCGAAGGCGTATTGATGCAGAACGTCGATGCCACGATGGTCGCGCTGAATCGGCTCAAGGCATTGGGCGTACGGCTGGCTATCGATGACTTCGGCACCGGCTATTCGAGCCTGAGTTACCTGCAACGGTTTCCCATCGATGTGTTGAAAATCGACCAGTCATTCATTCGTGGCCTGAGCCGTGACAGCAATGACGCGGCCCTGGTCAGTGCCATCATCAGCCTGGGCAAGAGCCTTAAACTGGCCGTCATTGCCGAAGGGGTGGAAACCCTTGAGCAATTGAATTTTCTCAAGGCGCACCATTGCGAGGAAGGCCAGGGTTATTACTTCAGCAAAGCCGTGGAGCCGGAGGCCTTCGTGCACTACCTGATGTCCATTCAGCCCGACGCAGCCAAATGATCGATGTGCAACGACACCCTTTGCCAAGGAATAACAAGATGTCGCGCTCCTTCTACTACCTGCTGCTGATGCCTTTGACCGGTTTTTGTCTGATAGCCAATGGCGAACCGTTGAATGGCCCGCTCAAACCCCTGCCCCCCGTTCCCCCGCAAAATCCTTTACAAGTGGAGCTCGGTCGCCGGTTGTTCAATGAGCCGCGTCTGTCAGTCAACAACAGCCTCTCCTGCGCCAGCTGCCATCGTCTGGAAATCGGCGGTGCCGACGACAAGGCATTTTCCATCGGCTTCAACGGCATGCCCCTGGCGATCAATACCCCCAGTGTGTTCAACGCCAGCCTGAATTTCCGGCAATTCTGGAATGGCCGCGCCGATACCCTGGAGCACCAGGTCCATGAAGTGGTGCAGAGTCCCAGTGAAATGGGCAGTCATTGGGAGCATGTCGTCAAAACGCTGGCCGCCGACCAGACTTACAAAAGCGCGTTTGCCAAGGCCTACCCGGACGGCGTGACCATGAACAACGTGCAAAATGCGCTGGCCACTTACGAGCGCACGCTGCTCAGCGCCAACTCGCGTTTCGACCAATACCTGATGGGCAATACCGAGATTCTCACGATCGAGGAGAAATACGGCTACCAACGCTTTCAGGAATACGGCTGCATCGCCTGCCATCAAGGGGTGAATATCGGTGGCAACATGTTCCAGAAATTCGGGGTCATGGGCGATTACTTCGAGGTTCGAGGCAACCCTACCGAAGCCGATCTGGGCCGCTATCTGGTCACCAAGGCTGAAGAAGACCGCAACGTGTTCAAGGTCCCGAGCCTGCGCAATGTCGCCGTGACAGCGCCGTACTTTCATGACGGTTCGGCCAAGACACTGGAAGAAGCGGTAGACGTGATGTTCAGATTCCAGCTCGGTCGCGTGCCCTCTGACCAGGACAAGACCTTGATCATCAAATTCCTCAAAACCCTGACCGGTGAATGGGGAGGCAAATCCTTATGAAAACGTACCACCGTCGCAACCTTTTAGTGCTCAGTGGCGTGGCCGTGATACTGGCTTCGACACTACTGTTTCTGTACCTCAAATCAAGCTCCGACCAGACCTCGACGTACGCCGAGTCCCGGGACTTGATTGGCCGGATCAAACAGTTCAACGCGCAGTGGGAAACCGAGATTCTCAAGGCCAGGATTGCCATCAGCCACAACTATGACCCGCTGGTTGCACCGCTGACCGAGATGACACAGCTGTGGCAGCGCTTCGAGACCATGGAATCCAGTCATGGGCGCAACGACTCGCCAACCTGGCGCGCCAGCCATGAGGCTTATCAGGCCGCCATTCAGGAAAAAACCCGGCTGGTGGAGCAGTTCAAATCGCACAACGCGGTGCTGCGTAACTCACTGGCTTTTTTGCCCACCGCCGAAGATGACATTCAGGAACCGCTGACCCAATTGGTCGACGAAGACAAGCTGCAACTACAGAACATCGCCACCGACACCTACGACTTGCTGCTCAGCAGCCTGGAGTTCGCCCAGGTCACCTCCGACGACAAAGCGGCCGATATCCTGGTTGGGCTGAACAAACTGCGGGTGAACAAGGAACGATTACCGGAGCAGTTTCATAGCCCGATCGATGTCTTGAGCAATCACATCGCGCTGATCCTGCGGGAACAACCCGTGGTCAATGGGCTGCTGGAAAACATCGAAGCCGTTCCCGTGGCCGCACGGCTGGATGACATGACTGCGCTGCTGAACAAGGATCAGCAGCAAACCGATGCAGCCAACCGGCGTTACCACCTCTACATGTTGGTATTTTCGACGCTGCTGGTGATGGTGCTGGTGTACCTGGCCATTCGCTTGATGCGCAGCTTCGGGGAGATCAATCGGGTAAACAAAGAACTGCAAACTGCCAACGACGTCCTCGAACAACGGGTCGAGGAGCGCACCCGCGAACTCAAGGATACCCAGAGCGAACTGCTCGACACCGCTCGCCAGGCCGGCATGGCTGAAATCGCCACTAACGTGCTGCACAACGTCGGCAACGTACTCAACAGCGTGAACATCTCGGCCGACCTGGTCACCCGCAAGCTGCGTAACAGCAAGACCCAGGGACTGGGCAAGGCGATGCAACTTATCAACGCGCATCAAGACGACTTGGGTGTCTTCCTGACCCATGACGAGAAAGGAAAACTGCTGCCCGGTTACCTGAACCAATTAGTGGAAGCCATTGCCCTCGAACAACAAGGCATGGCCGATGAACTCGGGCAACTGAGTAAAAGCGTCGATCACATCAAGGACATTGTCGCCACCCAGCAATCCTACGCGGGTGCCAACAGCCTGATGGAGCCGTTGCACATCAGCGAACTGCTGGAAGACGCCCTGAGGATGAACGCCGGCGCCCTGACCCGGCACCACGTTACGGTGGTCAAGGAGTACGGCGACGTACCGCAAGTGATGGGCGACAAACACCGGTTGCTGCTGATCCTGATCAACCTGATCAGCAACGCCAAATATGCCATGACCGACCTCAGCAACCGCCCGCGGCAAATGACCCTTGGGGTGAAAGTCGTCGAGGACACGATCCTGCAAATCAGCGTCAAGGATGACGGCGAAGGCATCGCGCCGGAGAACATGACGCGGATCTTTGCCCATGGCTTTACCACCCGCAAGGAAGGTCACGGCTTCGGCCTGCACAGCTGTGCCCTGGCCGCGATCGAGATGAACGGCCATCTCACCGCCCATAGCGACGGGCCGGGCAAAGGTGCACTGTTCACTTTGCAGATCCCGTTGAAACCCGTCATGGAGGAAGCATGAGCGATCTTTCAAACCGACGCATTCTGCTGATCGACGACACACCGTCCATCCATGAAGACTTTCGCAAGATCCTCACCCCGACATCAGTGCAGCATGCAGAGCTGGACGAAATGGAAGCCGCGCTGTTCGGCAACGAAGTGAAATCCACCAACCTGCTGTTCGAGCTGGATTCGGCCTATGGCGGTCAGGAGGGTCTGGGCAAACTCATTCAGGCATTACAGGAAAACCGTCCCTATGCGCTGGCCTTCGTCGACATGCGCATGCCCGAGGGTTGGGACGGCGCGCAGACCATCGAACACCTGTGGCAGAAAGATCCGTTGCTGCAAGTGGTGGTGTGTACCGCCTATTCCGACTATTCCTGGGATGAACTGCTGGAACGCTTGCACGCCCATGACCGCCTGCTGATTCTGAAAAAACCATTCGACAACATTGAAGTCCAGCAGATGGCCAATACCCTGCTCACCAAATGGGAGATGACCGAGCGGGCGTCTATTCAAATGAGCCATCTGGAGCATCTGGTGGATCAGCGCACGGCCCAGTTCAAGCAAGCCAGCGAAGCGTTGCAGCGGGAAATCGACGAACGCAAACAGCTTGAATCGCAATTGGTGCAGTCGGAAAAACTCGCTTCGCTGGGGCAACTGGCGGCGGGCGTCGCCCATGAAATCAATAACCCCATCGGCTTCATTTCCTCCAACCTCGGCACCCTCGATGGCTACTTCAAACAACTGCAGGACATGCTCGATGCCTATCGAGAGGCGGAAAATGCCATTGGCTCAAGCGAGGTGATCGAGCAACTCGGCAAGTTGCGTGAACGGGTGGAACTGGACTTTCTGCGCGAGGACATTCCGCTGCTGATCAAGGAGTCCAAGGAAGGCATCGGCCGCGTCGGGCAGATCGTCAAAGACCTGAAAGACTTCTCTCGCGTGGACTCCAATCAGGAGTGGCAGTGGACCAATCTGCAACAAGGCATAGAGTCGACCTTGAACATCGTTGCCAATGAACTCAAGTACAAGGCCGATGTGGTGAAGGAATTTCAACAGCTGCCTGACATTGAATGCCTGCCGTCGCAAATCAATCAGGTCATCATGAACCTGATCGTCAACGCGTCTCAGGCGATAGGACCGGAACGGGGCACCATCACGCTACGCACGGGCCTTGAAGGTGAAACGGTGTCGATCGAGATCGCGGACACGGGATCGGGTATCGAACCGGACAACCTGCAGAAAATATTCGACCCGTTCTACACCACCAAACCGGTGGGCCAGGGGACAGGGCTCGGCTTGTCCCTGTCCTATGGCATCGTGAAGAAACACCAGGGTGATATTTCGGTGCGTAGCGAAGTCGGGGTGGGCACTACGTTTCGGGTCGAGTTACCGATGCGGCAATCCTGGCCAGCATAAACACCCCGTGTGTAGGAGCTGCCGAAGGCTGCGATCTTTTGACCTTGAGGTCAGTTAGATACGCTGAAGATCAAAAGATCGCAGCCTTCGGCAGCTCCTACCCGGTTGCTCCAATATTGCCATCGCCCGTAAGCTGGAAATCTCTATTGTGCGCAGGAGATCTCCGTGGCGAGGGAGCTTGCTCCCGCTGGATCGCGAAGCGATCCCAAAACAGACAACGCGCTCAGTCAGACAAAGCCCGTCAGCAGGTTTTGCGACTGCTGTGCAGCCGAGCGGGAGCAAGCTCCCTCGCCACAAAAGCCTGCATGCCACTGCCTACCATTACCGAGTCCGCCCCCAAGGAAACCGTTTGGGCTTGTCACTCCTGAGCCGCTACGCCCTTTTCCAAGTGACCCGCCGTAAAGGTCTGGTGCCGCAGATTAATCATTACCAGGCGAAGGATTGTATTGTTGTGTTGATGGATGCGCTCTGACGTCAACCTCAAGCGGGGTTGCCGCTTCCCCTCGGATAAACAAACGGGCTTCGCTATCCCCTTCCTTCAGCACCTGCACCTGCTTCCAGTGCCTGGGAAACAAGGCGTCGTGTTCAGGCCGAGCGTAGCCCGTTACCCACCAGATCCGCTTGGCAGTCAGTTGCAAGGTTGAAAAATCGTCGAAGAGAATCGAATGCAAATGACGGGGAATGAGTGCCCAACCACCGTATTCGGCGGTTCCCCACAAGCGGCCTGTCGGTGGTTTGAAGACGTATAACTTCGGCTGAATGCCTGTCGGGTTGTAGTACGTGAACGGCAAGTACCAATAGAGGTTATCCACAACGATCTCGTCACCCGGACGTACTTCGCGGCCAAGCCCTGCGACCACGGCGTCGAGTTTTGCGTCTTTGCGAATGCTCGTCCCGTTCATCTCATCGGTTTGTGCGTAGACCGCCGAAAGCCCGTGCACTTCTGCCAATAAAACCAACCCCATGGCGACAGCGGCGAGAACGGCATGGCGTTGGCTGAAGGCGTCCAGCGCGAGCCCAACGATCAGGGGCAACGCGGCAGCCGCAAAAATCAGGTACCTGGCGTTGAAGACCGGTACGATCAGCGACACCAGAAACACGCTCAACACCGGCACAAAAAAATAGCTCACCAGCAAGACGTTGAAGGGTCGCTCATGGCGTGACTTGAGCAGCACCGCAGCGGCGCAACCGACGATTAACACCGAGGGCAATACACGCCAAAGGGATGAATAACTGGCCGAATCTCCCATCATCACCAGTTGCCAAACGAAGGTCAGCGCGGTTTGCCAAGTGAGCGGCGGTATCCACTCGAGCCCGTCCATTCGCAACACTTGATCGATGAAATGAGGAATCCACGGCAGGTACAGCACAACGATTGCGCTATTGGCCACGACCCACGCACGCAACGTTATTGCTCTGGGCCGACCGCCCTCTCGCACTCGCCACCAACAAAGCCAATGCACCAGCACGCACAGCGCGGCGACGTAGTGCGTATAGAAAGCAGCCGCCATCAGCAGCACGTAAAAAACCGGATAACGTTTTTGATCCGGTGCCTTGACCCAGCACACCAGCGCCACGGTCGCGCCCATCAGCCAAAAGCCGAGCAAGGTGTACATTCGCACTTCCTGGCTATAGCGCACCGACATAGGCAGCAACGCCAACAACACGGCGGCTATCCAGGTCGCCTTTCGTGTCGTCACCAGGCTCATCAATTTGATGCACAGCAACAGCGTGCCGACATCCGCCAGTGCACTCAGGGATCGCGCAGCCAACACGCCATTGCCGAACAGTAAAATCCAGAAATGCAGCAAGACATAGTAAAGCGGCGGATGAACATCCCGTGCCGTCGTTGCCCAGATATACGCAGGCGAGCCTTCGGCCAGCAAGAGGCTGTAGGCCTCGTCGTACCAGATGACCGGCACGGTGATGGAGTGAAACCTTGCGAACAACGCGAGGACGGTCACCGCCACCAGACCTGCCCTGTCGGCCATCCGGGCTGGAAAACTTTCGGGAAGGATCGAAGAGGTAATCATCAGGCTCACCACTGCAGCGTGGTGATCGGGGTCGGCTCTTTCATGACGATGAAACCGTAATCGCCCAGCAGATAGATGCGATAGAACTTGCTCTCCACCAACGGCGGATAACCCTGATAACCGGCCAGGGTCGCGTTGCGCCGCTCCCTCTCCGCGACCACATTGGTGATGCCCGCCTTCGGCAGGTTTTCGGCCAGCATGAAGAAGTTGATGTTCAGCAGATAATGCAAGACCGGCATCTGCTTGAACGCCCCCGCGGCCCCCACCAGCCAGTGATCGGAATAACTCACCGCCAGGTAAATACGCTTGGCCTCGTGCAGTTGCCGCTGGGCCGCAATGTCATGCCCCAGGGAAAACAACGCGCTGGACGCAAAAGTATTCTGCACGGTCAGCACGCGGCCATAGGCGTAAGACAACGAAAGCATGGCCAACAGAGGCACCGCCAACAGCAGCGGCAGCCGCTCATGGATGGGCGCCAGCGCCAGATGGGTTAAATAGAACACCAGCACCAGTAACACCGCGAACCCCATCAAGGTTCTGGCGCCCTCATTGAAGTCGCGGAAAAACAACGCAGCCCCCGACACCAGCAAGGTCACGACCGGCACGGTCAGCACACACACCAGGCCCATCACAATTTTTCTCAGCCCTGAGTCCTGGCGTTCCATCACATTGCGGGCTAACCGCGCGCTGCCCACCAGGGCACACAACAGTAGCGCGGCGAACAGCCAGGTGAATCCGCCGTGAAACAGCAGCGCGACTTTTTCCAGCACCCGGCCGATGTTGGTTTCAAGTTGCAGCAAGGGCGCTGCTGCCCAGTTCAGCAACAAGGCGCGATCCTGATTCATGTAGGGGTAAGCCGTGACGCTGTAGATCAACCCGCCGAGCCCTGCCTGGGCGATTTTCCAGCCGACCAATTCGTACCATTGCCGCCAGGCCCATTTGTCATTCGCGCCCCTGAGCAGTTCCAGGCAGCACAGGCCCAGAAACACATTCAGGCTCACCTGATAGAACCCCAGCGCCAGCGCAATCAGGAAGGCCGGCACCAACCATTGCAGAATGCGCGAGGGATGACGAAAAGTGATCGCGTAGATCACTGCCACCAGACTCAAGGCATTGGCCGGCCCGTCGTATTGATAAGACAGGTTCTGCAGGAAGAACGGGTTGTACCAGAGCGGCAACAGCACCAGGCAGCAGGATATTGTCGGCCGTGGGTAGTAATGGAAGGTCAGGCTGGTCAACGCAAAAGCCATGGCCAGCGTGGCGATCAGCAGCGGCAATGGAAAGATGTTCGGTGCGCCATCGCTGAACGTCAGCAGGTTGTAGAACAGCTCGGTGAACAACCGTCCCTGCCCCGCCCAGGCCGTACCGGCCGACAGCGAACGCCAGTTGTCATCGATGTAGGGATAGTCCGCCAGGATCAGCGGAATGACATAAACCAGCGTCGCGATCAAAAAAAACAGCCAGACCCGACGACGCCCTAGCTCATTGCTGAAAAAATCGCTCAGCCTGCCCATGCTAAAGCCCGCTCCGGTCTTTGCCGCCAATGACGTCTTTGACCACATAACGGGGTCGATGCTTGGCTTCGATATAGATGCGGCCGACATACTCGCCGAGGATGCCGATACCGATCAATTGGACGCCGCCAAGAAACAGAATGGCCGTCATCAGCGAGGGGTAACCGGGGACATTGTTGCCGAAGAAAATCTTGTCCAGCACCATGTACACCGCATACAGCACCGCGAAGATCGAAATGCCGCCACCGATGTAAGTCCACAATCGCAACGGCACCGTGCTGAACGAGGTAATGCCTTCCAGCGCCAGGTTCCACAGCTTCCAGCCATTGAACTTGCTGCGTCCTGCCATTCGCCGGGCCCGCTCGTACTCCACCACCGCGGTGGTGAATCCGGCCCAGGACAGAACGCCCTTCATGAACAACTGATGCTCGGGAAGCGCGCGAATCACATTGACCACCTTGCGGTCCATGAGCCGGAAATCCCCGACGTTTTCTTCGATCCGGGTGTAGGAAATCCTGTTCAACAAATGATAGAAGAGCGATGCGCTGTGGCGTTTCAAATAACTGTCACTGTCACGATTTCGGCGTTTGGCGAGCACCACATCGGCGCCCTTTTGCCACTCGGCAATCAACTGCGGGATGACGCTGATCGGATCCTGCAGGTCTACGTCCATGGGGATCACTGCATCGCCGGTGGCGTATTCCAGGCCGGCAAACAACGCCGGTTCCTTGCCGAAGTTGCGCGAGAAGTTGATCAGCAATACCTGTTCATCGACCTGTGCCAGCGCCTTGGCCTGCTCAGCCGTCCGGTCGGTACTGCCGTCGTTGATGAATACAATCTCGACTTCACAGGGGTCAAGTTTCAATTCGCGACGCACCGCCTGGTAGAACAGATTGATCGCCTGCTCTTCATTGAATACCGGGACAATCAGCGAAACTTTCACGTTTCACACTCCTGAAAAACGAAGTGTAGATGTTGGACAGACCGCCATCAGAGGTCGTTCTGGGCGCGAACGGCCCGGCAGACCGACGGACACGCCATCGCGATCCGTTCGCTATAGACCCCTGAGACATTCGGTAATATCCAGCCTTTTGCAATTGGCGGCGAATCACGCCACCCTGCGCGCCGCCCGCTCCTACTCCACCCGTTCAAGAGCCCGCCATCATGACGTTTGAACGCGATCACCGAATCGACTTTTTTCGTGGCCTGGCCTTGATCTTCATCTTCTGGGATCACGTGCCACAGAACCCGCTCGCGCAGTTCACGGTGCGTAATTTCGGGTTCAGCGATGCGGCAGAGATTTTCGTGTTCCTGGCCGGGTACGCGGCCGTGCTGGCCTACGGCAAAATCGCCCGGCGCGACGGTTTCCTGGTCGCTACGGTAAAAATCCTGCGACGCGCCTGGGTGCTGTATGTGGTGCATATCTTCTTGCTGGCGCTGCTGATGGGCATCGTGTTTTTTGCCAACAGCCACGTGGAAACCCGTGATCTGGTGCAGGAAATGGGCTTGCAATACTTCCTCAGCAATCCGCAGCAGGCGTTGATGGATGAGCTGTTGCTGCGCTTCAAGCCGAACCTGATGGACCCGCTGCCGCTGTATATTTTGTTGCTGCTCGGCCTGCCGCTGGTGCTGCCGATGCTGTTGCGCAAGCCTGAATACGTGGTGGGATTGTCGGTGCTGGTGTATCTGCTGGCGCCATGGTTTCAGTGGAACCTGGCGGGCACCGACGGTGGCGTGTGGTTTTTCAATCCGATGGCCTGGCAACTGTTGTTTATTCTCGGTGGCGCGACGGCGATTCACGGGCAAAGGCCTCGGGCGCCGCAACCTCGACCGCTGACCCGGCAACCGGTTTTTATCGCCGCGTTGAGCTATCTGATGGTGACCGGGCTGATCGCGGTGTCGTGGAAATGGCCGACCGTGCATGACGCCTTCATGCCTCAACGGCTCGGCGAATGGCTCTATCCGATCAGCAAGACCCACCTCTCGCCGGCACGCCTGCTGCATTTCCTCGCCCTCGCCTACGTCACTGCCAGGTGGTTGCCGGACACGGGCTGGACGCAGCACTGGCTGGCGCGGCAAAGCTGTCGCATGGGGAGGTATTCGTTGGAAGTGTTCTGCCTTGGTGTGTTGCTGGCGCCGTTGGCGGACATGCTCAATGCCTTGGGCGCGAATGCACTGGCGATGCAGGTATTTAGCGCAATGTTGGGGGTCGGGTTGATGGTGTTGCTGGGGGCCTGGCTGGATTTCAACAAGCGGTTGAATCGCTCGATGGTGTCGGCAGCTTAAGATCAAAAGATCGCAGCCTCGTTGCACTCGACAGCTCCTACAGGGTTTACACCATCCCAATGTAGGAGCTGCCGAAGGCTGCGATCTTTTGATCTTCCAAAGCGCAAAAGCCCCGGTCATCCAAACCGGGGCTTTTGTATTTCTGACGTTACAACTTATGAAGCCGAACGCACCGCACCTTGCGACACATTGGTCGGTTGCAGCTTGAACAGGTAGAACAACACCGTCAGCAGCACCAGGAAAGCAGGCCCGACATACAACGCCACGCGAGTGTCCGGGAAGTACGCCATCAGGCCGACCACCAGCACCAGAAAAGCCAGTGCCAGGTAAGAACTGACCGGGTACAGCCACATCCGGTATTTAAGGCCAGCACGTTCGCTGGCGCTCAAGCCTTGGCGGAACTTGAGCTGGGCCAGCAGGATCATCGCCCAGGTCCAGATCGCGCCGAAGGTGGCAATTGCGGTGACCCAGACGAAGACTTTCTCTGGCACCAGATAGTTAAGCAACACGCCCAGCAGCAAGGCACCGATCGACAGAAGCAGCGCACGACGCGGCACGCCGTTGTTCGAGGTCTTGGCAAAACCGGCCGGAGCCTGGCCGTTCTGCGCCAGGCTATAGAGCATGCGCCCGGTGCTGAAGATGCCGCCGTTGCAGGACGACAGCGCGGCGGTGATCACCACGAAGTTGATGATGCCGGCGGCGGTCTTGATGCCCAGACGTTCGAAGGTCATCACAAACGGGCTGCCCTGGGTGCCGATTTCGTTCCATGGGTAGATCGACAGGATCACGAACAAGGCGCCGACGTAGAACAGCAGAATCCGCCAGAATACCGAGCCGATCGCATCGGGAATGGTCTTCTGTGGGTTCTTGGCTTCACCGGCGGTCAGGCCGATCATCTCGACGCCGAGGTAGGCGAACATCACCATTTGCAGAGACATCAACACGCCTTGCACGCCATTGGGCATGAAGCCGCCGTGAGCCCATAGGTTGGAAATCCCTAGCGCCACACCGTCGTTGCCGAAACCGAATGCGATCACGCCGATGCCGCCGACCACCATCGCAATGATGGTGACGATCTTGATCAGGGCGAACCAGAACTCGAACTCACCGAAGGCTTTCACCGCAATCAGGTTGATCGAGCCCATGCTGATCAACGCCGCCAGTGCCCAGATCCAGCGCGGCACGTCGGGGAACCAGACGCCCATGTACACCGCCACCGCGGTGATTTCCGCGACGCAGGTCACCAGCCACAGGAACCAGTAGTTCCAGCCGGTCAGAAAACCCGCCAATGGGCCGAGATAGTCTTGAGCGTAACGGCTGAACGAGCCGGCGACCGGGTTATGCACGGCCATCTCACCGAGGGCACGCATGATCACCAGGATCGCCAGACCGCCAATGATGTAGGAGAGCATGATGGCCGGTCCGGCCATTTCGATGGCCTTGGCCGAACCCAGGAACAGGCCGACGCCGATACAGGCACCGAGCGCCATCAAGCGAATATGCCGTTCGCCGAGTTCGCGTTTAAGCGGGCCGCCCTGAGCGGTCTCGCCGTGAGGCAGGTGATTGCCGACTGGCATAGGTACAACCTCGTCTTGTTATTGGATGTGACCACTGAGTGTCGGAGCACCGACCGATAAGCCAGTGCCTGTTGAAACCGGGCCTGCTTCATGGGCAGACACGTCTTGCAGGACCAAAACCTGCAAGATCAGCGGGCATGCAGTATAAAAAGCTTCCAGCAGGGTTTTTCACTCTATAAACCACAACATTCAGCCATAACTCTCGGCAAAAGCGCGGTTTATGGAGGGGCATTACCTGCCTTATGTAAGATTATTCGCCACTGAAAACGGCGCTGAGTATTGCACGGTAATGATGCATCGTCATGCCCCTGCTTCGGCAGCATTTACCGCCTTGATGCGTCTGGCTCAGCTATTTCAGACGATACCCCCGCCCCCTGTGGCGAGGGAGCTTGCTCCCGCTCGGCTGCGCAGCAGTCGCAAACCCAACACACCGGTTTACTTGGCAGATCACCATTGCAGGGATGGGGCTGCTTCGCAGCCCAGCGGGAGCAAGCTCCCTCGCCACAAAAGCGCCTGGATCCTTCATGGATCTCGGAAATTTCAGTCAGAAGTTGCAGCTTCAGCGGGGTAAATCGAGAGCTAGGATCAAATGAAGATCACTACAAAAGACGCAAGGAATGCATCCACATCCCAATTCCCATTTGCTACGCCATGGACGCTGTTCGGAACAGGGCCGAGCCTATCTCATCACCGCGGTTGTGCATCAACGCCGCCGAATATTCACGGACTGGCGGTTGGGGCGCCTGTTAGTCGCCGAGTTCAAGCGGGCCCACGATCAAAAATGGGTCAACTCCATAGCTTGGGTCGTCATGCCAGATCACTTCCATTGGTTGGTACAACTCGAACAACACTCCCTGGCGCAACTCATGCAAGCCACCAAATCTCGCAGCACCCTCACCATCAACCAAGCGTCAAACAATGAAGGTGCTTTCTGGCAGACCGGCTATCACGATCGGGCAATCCGCGATGGCGAAGAGCTTCTGCCTTTTGCTCGTTATATTGTTGCCAATCCTCTACGGGCAGGATTAGTGGAAAAAATTGGCGATTACCCGCTGTGGGATGCCTGCTGGCTTTGAACCTTGTGGCGAGGGAGCTTGCTCCCGTTCGGCTGCGCAGCAGTCGCAAAACCGGCGAACGATATTGATCAGACAAACCGCGATGCCAAAGACAAGGGGCCGCTTCGCTGCCCAGCGGGAGCAAGCTCCCTCGCCACGAAAGCTCTGTTTCCAATTGGATGGCGATTACCTTCTGCATGCCTGCTGACGTTGAACCCCGCCCCGAAGAAACCTGTGGCGAGGGAGCTTGCTCCCGCTCGGCTGCGCAGCAGTCGTAAAACCGGCGAACGATATTGATCAGACAAAGCGCGATGCCAAGACAAGGGGCTGCTTCGCTGCCCAGCGGGAGCAAGCTCCCTCGCCACGAAAGCTCTGTTTCCAATTGGATGGCGATTACCTTCTGCATGCCTGCTGACGTTGAACCCCGCCCCGAAGAAACCTGTGGCGAGGGAGCTTGCTCCCGTTCGGCTGCGCAGCAGTCGTAAAACCGGCGAACGATATTGATCAGACAAAGCGCGATGCCAAGATAAGGGGCTGCTTCGCTGCCCAGCGGGAGCAAGCTCCCTCGCCACGAAAGCTCTGTTTCCAATTGGATGGCGATTACCTTCTGCATGCCTGCTGACGTTGAACCCCGCCCCGAAGAAACCTGTGGCGAGGGAGCTTGCTCCCGCTCGGCTGCGCAGCAGTCGTAAAACCGGCGAACGATATTGATCAGACAAACCGCGATGCCAAAGACAAGGGGCCGCTTCGCTGCCCAGCGGGAGCAAGCTCCCTCGCCACGAAAGCTCTGTTTCCAATTGGATGGCGATTACCTTCTGCATGCCTGCTGACGTTGAACCCCGCCCCGAAGAAACCTGTGGCGAGGGAGCTTGCTCCCGTTCGGCTGCGCAGCAGTCGCAAAACCGGCGAACGATATTGATCAGACAAACCGCGATGCCAAAGACAAGGGGCCGCTTCGCTGCCCAGCGGGAGCAAGCTCCCTCGCCACGAAAGCTCTGTTTCCAATTGGATGGCGATTACCTTCTGCATGCCTGCTGACGTTGAACCCCGCCCCGAAGAAACCTGTGGCGAGGGAGCTTGCTCCCGTTCGGCTGCGCAGCAGTCGCAAAACCGGCGAACGATATTGATCAGACAAAGCGCGATGCCAAGATAAGGGGCTGCTTCGCTGCCCAGCGGGAGCAAGCTCCCTCGCCACGAAAGCTCTGTTTCCAATTGGATGGCGATTACCTTCTGCATGCCTGCTGACGTTGAACCCCGCCCCGAAGAAACCTGTGGCGAGGGAGCTTGCTCCCGCTCGGCTGCGCAGCAGTCGTAAAACCGGCGAACGATATTGATCAGACAAAGCGCGATGCCAAGACAAGGGGCTGCTTCGCTGCCCAGCGGGAGCAAGCTCCCTCGCCACAGGTCACAAATCACAAGTCACAAGTCACACAGGTCACAAGCCACAAGGAATAGCGGGAACTCGATATCTGGTTGTTCACAATTTCCTCACCAACGCCAACCACCGTCTAAGCTTCAAGCAAGTCCGATCAATCTGCGTGAATGGATCAGTCGACTATGGGCGCTTTGTGGCAAACCGATTCGAGTAAAACCGTGGTTCCGACTGAACGAGTGGATGAAGCGCCTTTACCTGAGAAACCCCGTCGCTCCCGGCACGGCTGGGGGGCTTTCTGGTTGCTGTTGCTGATTATCCTGATTGTCCTGGGCCTCGCCGCGGCCAAGGAAATGCGCACCTCCAAGTTTCAGGCCCGGGAAATCAGTCAATACGCCGCCTCGCTGAAGTATGAGCTGAAACCCGGGCCCAGCGATGCGATTCGTTACCCTGGCGCAGGCCCGTTCGATCAGCGTTTGGGTTACAGCGCCATGGACGAGTTTCTACCGCGCCTGCTCAAGCGTGATTACGTAATAGCAGCACAAACCCGCTTTTCCCCAGCGCTGATGGACTACACCGAGAAGGGTTTTTTTGTGCCCTATGCCGAAAAAATCCAGGCCGGGCTGTCGATCACCGATTGCCGCGCGGCCCCGCTGTACCAGTTCAAGTACCCGCAGCAACTCTATTCAAGCTTTGCCGCGATCCCGCCGGTCGTGGTCAGCAGCTTGCTGTTTATCGAGAATCGGTTTTTGCTCGATCCCCGCCAGCCTCAGGCCAACCCCGCCGTGGACTGGCCGCGGTTCGGCAAGGCGGCGTGGTCCCAAGTGGCCAAACTGTTGGGCCTGCCCGGTCAGTCGGCGGGCGGCAGTACGCTGGCCACGCAACTTGAGAAGTATCGGCATTCGCCCGATGGCTTGACGGTGTCGGGCGCGGAAAAAATCCGCCAGATGATTTCCGCCAGCGTGCGCGCCTATCAGGCGGGGCCGGAAACCCTTCAGGCGCGACAAAACGTGATTCGCGACTACCTCAACAGCGTTCCTCTGTCGGCGGTACCGGGCCACGGTGAAGTGCATGGCATGGCTGAAGGTTTGCGTGTCTGGTACGGCGCCGACTTCAACAAGGCCAACGAACGGTTGGCCAGCACCGACACCGACCCGCAAAGCCTGTCGGAAAAAGGCCTGGCCCTGCGGGAAATGCTGTCACTGATGATTGCTCAGCGCCGCCCTTCCCATTACTTGACCAAGGGCCGTGATGAATTGGCCAGCCTCACCGACAGCCATATTCGCCTGCTGTCGCAAAACGGCGTGATCGATGCGCCACTCGCCACGGCGGCATTGGCCAGTAAAGTGATTTACCGCGACTGGGCCACCCAACCCACCATTCAGCCTATCGAGACCAACAAAGGCATCAGTGTGGCGCGCAGCCGCCTGGCTGGTTTGCTCAATCGTCCGCTGTATGATCTCGACCGCCTCGACCTGTCCGCCACCAGCACCTTGCAAGGCGAACTGCAAACCCAGGCCACCGCGTACCTCAAGCATCTAGCCGATCCAGCTTATGCAGCGGAAATCGGCCTGATCGGCGAACGCCTGCTCACCCCCACCAACACCGCGCAGGTGCGCTACAGCTTCACCCTGTTCGAACTGACCCCGGACGGTTCGCGCGTGCGGGTGCAAACCGACAGCACCGACCAGCCATTCGACATCAATGAAGGCAGCAAACTGGAACTGGGCTCCACCGCAAAAATGCGCGTGCTCACCACCTACCTGCAGATCATGGCCGAACTGCACGATCGCTACGCCAGCATGAGCGTCGCCGAACTGAAAAAAACCGAAGTCGCCGACCAGGATCGCCTGTCCCGCTGGGCCGTCGATTATATGATTCAGAACACCGACCGCAGCCTACCGAAAATGCTCGGCGCCGCGCTGGATCGCAAATATTCCGCCAGCCCTGGCGAGGCCTTTTTCACCGGCGGTGGACTGCACACGTTCGTTAACTTTCGCAAGGAAGACAACGGCCGCCTGCCGACCCTGCGCGATGCGCTGCGCGAATCGATCAACCTGCCGTTCATTCGGCTGATGCGTGACCTGGTGCGCTACAGCACTTACTCGGGCCCCAACAGCAGCGCCGAATTGCTCAAGGACGACCGCGACCCGAGGCGTCAGGAATACCTGGCCTCATTCGCCGACAGAGAAGGCACTTCATTCCTGCTGAAGTTCTGGAAGAAATACCGCAACAAGGACACCCAGGCGCGGCTCGAGACCTTTCTGCATGGCATGCGTCCGACGCCGATTCGCATGGCCGCCGTGCATCGTTATCTATTCCCCCAGGCCGACCAGGAAGACTTCAACACCTTCGTACGCTCGCACCTCAAAGGCGCCAAGCTCACAGAAAAGCTGACCGATGAACGCCTCGAACGCCTCTACCTGAGTTATGGCCCTGGCAGCTATGACCTGCCGGATCAAGGCTTCATCGCCAAGGTTCACCCGCTGGATCTGTGGCTGATCGGCTACTTGCTGAATAACCCCGACGCCAAGTTCAGCCAGATCGTCAAAGCCAGCCAGTTCGAACGCCAGGAGGTCTACAGCTGGCTGTTCAAAAGCCGTCATAAGGGCGCCCGTGACAGCCGCATCCGCACCATGCTGGAGATCGAAGCGTTCCTCGACATTCACCAGCGCTGGCAGAAAGTCGGCTATCCGTTCGATCACCTGGTGCCATCGCTGGCCACCGCTATCGGCAGCTCGGGCGATCGCCCCGCTGCCTTGGCCGAGTTGATCGGCACCATTCTCAACGATGGTGTGCGGATGCCGACATTGCGGATCGACAGCCTGCACTTCGCGGCAGATACGCCTTATGAAACCCGCCTGATCAACAATCCGATGGTCGGCAAACGAGTGATGCCTTCGGAAGTCGCCGCCGCGATGCGCGAAGCCCTCTCACAAGTGGTGGACGCTGGTACCGCCAAGCGCCTGGCCGGCAGCTTCAAACTGGCCGATGGCAGCCCCTTGCCCATGGGCGGCAAGACCGGTACCGGCGACAACCGCATTGAAGCCATCGGTTCCGGCGGGCGGATTCTCAGTTCCAAATCGATCAACCGCACGGCAACGTTCGTGTTCTTTATCGGCGACAAGCATTTCGGCACCCTCACCGCCTATGTCCCCGGTCGCTCGGCGGAGAATTTCAAATTCACCTCGGCGTTGCCCGCGCAGGTGCTCAAGGGCATGGCGCCGATCCTGTCGCCTTATCTGCAACCGGGCACCCAGACGTTGTGCCAGGGAACGGTGACAACGGCGGGACGCTAAGCTGGATCAACAGAACTATCCGGCGTGGCGGTATCTATCTATTTTTCACTCTTCAATTTTGAGAGGTTCGAGTCGAATCCGGCGTCATTACAAACGTATATTTGAGCTTTTTTTGCGCAAGCTGCTTACCTAGTCTGGTCGCTCCACTATTGATCAATGGACGATCAAGCAATGCCCAATTCAAACCTGGCAAGTCAACGGCCAGATCAGACCCCAAGCGCTCTACCCGATAAAAGCATCCACTACGAGTTGGTCAAGAAAGCCATCCCTGCCTGGCTGCTGAACGCTTCAGCGTCACGAATCGAGGCGTTGAAATCCGTCGGGCTGACGATTCCGCACTGGCACAAGGACGCTTCTGCCGCCGCACACCGCAACTTGAACAATGAACTCAAACTCAACTGGAACGCGCAAAACAGCGTGGATCAGGCCCTGAGCAACCTGCAAGATGTCTACGCCTTTGCCAAACCCATGCTGCAACAGGCGCTGAAAGACCGTTTCGGCATAGACGACGATGTCGAGCAGACTTGGCTGCGACTGTATGCACCGGCGAAAACCTCGTGGTGGGTGCATGACTTTGCCTCCGGAATGCAAAGCCGAACCGTTTCCTTGCTTGATGCCGCACTGCATAACTTTTCGAACAGTGAAACATTCACCGCAGACTCCGAGTTCATCACCCGGCCCGATACTCGGGGTCATTTCGCAATCAAACGCCTCAAGCACAAAATGAGCATCGATCAGTTCAAGTCACTGTGTCGCGACCTGGACATCGGCGCTCGATACGAACAACACCTGAACGCGTTTTTACTGTCGCCCAATCGAGTAGCCAGCAATGTCTTGCGCCACAAAGTCATTCTCAGCCAGAAAAGCGCGCTGAATGTCGCCGCGCGAATGGCCCTGATGAAGAAAGATATCGGGCAACACGCCTATAACGTTGTGCAAGGGATGCTCGATGACCGTGCAAATCTGAAATGGAACGGTCAACCGGTCAGCTACTACAACCTGTCGATGATGGATGTTGCGCTGACCGGCATTGTTCTGATCGCAGCGGATCTATCTACCGCCACCCCCCCTGTCCCCGTGATTGCGTACGTGCCCCATGACCCGGAACACCCTCTCAAGGAATACCCGTCGTCGCTCGAGTTCATGGCAGAGCTGACCCGTCAGCTGCGTGGCACGCCTCCAGGCGGAAACTATCAGCAGTTTTTCAGCCAGTTCGTCGCCCATCAGCAACGAGGGCATTTTTTTGCCGGGTTGAATGATCGACTGAGCAAAGTGAAATGGCAGCCAGCTCCGCCGGGTTCCGGCTTGCCCAGTTGGCGCGACACCCCTGTGGATAATCCGAACCTTCAGTTCAGCGTGTTGAAAATCCAGGATGATCGCCAGAACCGCTTCACCGGCGATCTATGGGGCTACTTCTACCGGCAGAAACTGAACAAGATTCTCAACGATGCACGGGAAATCGCGATTTCCACCGAATACGCCGATCGCATGGCTCGCTGGGCATGGTGGGACAATCTGGAGAAAATGCTTTCAGATGTTCTCAACATCGCACTGCTGGTGGCGACGCCGTTTGTTCCCGGTCTGGGCGAGCTGATGCTGGCCTACACCGCGTATCAACTGACCGATGAGGTGGTCGAGGGCCTGGTCGACCTGGCCGAAGGAAGGCTGGCCGAAGCAGGCGAGCAGACCCTCGGCGTGCTGGAAAGCGTCGTACAACTGGGTACCTTCGCGGCGGCGGGCACGCTCGGCAATGTCGCACGAGCGAAGCTCTCACCATTTTTCGAGAGCCTGAAACCAGTGCAGTTGCCTGATGGGCAGACGCGGTTATGGAATCCTGACCTATCCCCCTATCAGCAGCCTGATCTGGTCCTACCGGCGAACGCCCGGCCCAATGAACTGGGCATTTACCAGCATCAGGATCAACGTATTCTGCGGTTGGACGATAGGCACTTCGAAATCCGGGAGGACCCGCTCACCGGGCAACACCGCATCCAGCATCCGCGACGCGACGACGCCTATGCACCGACCTTGCGGCACAACGGCCAGGGTGCGTGGGTCAGCGAAACGGAAAACCCGCGCGAGTGGGAAGGCTCGACATTGATGAGGCGTATCGGTCACGCCACCGACACTTTCAACGACGAACAACTGGAACAGATCCGCCGGATCAGCGGTACTGATGAAGGCCTGCTGCGCAGGATGCATGTCGAAAACACTCCACCGCCGCCACTGCTGACCGATACCCTGCAACGTCTTGGTGCTGCCGACAGCACCACAGTCGCGTTGTCCCCCGAAATCATCTTGCTGTTCAGTGACTTCCCCGAGCTGCCTGCCCGTGTCGTGGAAAACATCATGGCGGGCGCAACACCTTCGGAGCATCAACAGATGAAGCAGAATCTTAAGCTTCCTTTGCGCCTCAAGACCCAGGCCAGAGAGCTTGATTTCGAAACGCAATCGGTCCGCGCCGCCCAAGGCCTATACCACGACGCATTGAGCAATATCAAAACCGAACGCCTGGCACTGGGGGCGTTGCAGCTCCATACCGATATGTTTGGCGACCTGCGTATTGAAATCCGTCAGGGTACGTTCGACGGCGAGCTGCGTTGCAGTGCCGGGCCCGATAGCGCAACGCAGGTTCGGGTATTGATTCGAGACGACTCGGGGAAATATCAGGTCCGTGATGCTTCGGATCAACCTGTCCATGAAACTGATGCTTTTTTTGAGGTCCTGCTGCATGCCATGGGCAAGGAAGGAAGGAAAGCATTGGGGTACAAACCAGGCGATGCCGAGTTTTTCAGGCAATGGGTCATTGCGAAGTCAGCACCACCCAGCGAGCGCAGGACCCTCCTCGCCAGCCCGCCCATACGCCCGGTTGCCGAGCATGAAACGATGCTGTTGGTTCGTGGCGGTGGACTCAGCAAGGAAGGAAAAACTCTGCACGAACGCATTCAGGATCTTCATCCGCACTTTAGCGAGGCTGAGGTTGAGGCGTTTGCTAATGCTTTGAGCGCCAGAGGTGAACCGCTTAACGCAATAGGCGAGCAAGAAACAGATCTCGCTGAGTTACGAGGGATACTCGATCGCTGGGAGCGTCAGCAACCCTATAGCCCGATTTCGGATAACACTGGATTTCTAAGTGGTGGGGGACGTCACATCGTCGAACGACTTATTGATTGTTTTGAGCGAAAAAACACTGAGCTCGGCAGCCGCACTGATCCGTCATCCTACTCGCTCGATCTCTCCAGAGAGTTGCTACCGCTAGATTTGGAAACTTGGTGGTCAAAGCGTCCGGCGCTAAAAAAATATCTCAACAAAGTCACGGTCCTTAAACTCGACAACACAAGATTTTCACCCGAGCAATACACGCTGTTGTATAACTTTCCAAATCTTCGGGAACTCAGCGCCAAGCGCTGCGAGCTGAGGGGGCTGCCAATGGATATCGGCGCTATGCATTACCTTGAGCGTCTGCGCTTGGGTGATAACTCGATTACCTTGAGCCATCGCTCTGTCGAGAAACTGAGTAATCTGACCTATCTGGAAACAATTGAGCTAGACAACAATCCTCTACTCCTACGGCCCGATATTGCGCGCATGCCCAGGCTAAAACTCCTCGGGCTGAGGAACACCGGCCTCACTGATTTCCCCATAGGAATCTTTGCAAGAAACAGGACTTTGGATTTTGTTTTGGATATGCGGGGCAATCCGATCAATCAGTTACCTCATGTGATTCCTGGATCGACAGAAGCATGGACAGTAGCCCGAACACGCCTCGATATCGAAAATTTATCGACTATCAACCGGCTGATGTTTAATGAGATACGTCAGCAATTAGGCCTCCCCAACGAGATAGGCGCGCAATCTCCAACCGACGTTCCATCCGGCATACCTATATGGACCAGTGCTCGCGAAGTGGACGCGGAACGTGTTAAACATTGGGAAGAACTGAAACACGAACCCAACGCTGAGCCTTTTATGTCTTTCATAAATGGGGCGCGGCACTTCGCCGATTATCAGACTGGCGGTGAAGCACGGACACAACTACTAGAGCGCCTCTGGCGTATGCTTGATGCTGTCTGCATCGATACTAAGCTGAGAGAAAAACTGTTTGTTATGGCGGGGGACCCGGTGAGATGTGCCGATGCTGGTGCGCAATTGTTCAACAACATGGGCATCGAAGTACTCGCCTTCGAGGCATATTCCCGCTCCACGAATCCCGCGGAGCTTGAAAGTAAACTTGTGACACTCACCAAAGGTTCGGCACGCTTGGAACTGGTCAATGATATCGCCCGGGCCGACATGAGCAATCGTTCAGGTAACCCAGACGAAGTTGAAGTTTACTTGGCCTATCAGACTGGTTTGGCCAAACGTTTGGGCCTGCCCTGGCAATCTGAAGACATGCTTCACAGACCGGTAGCTGGAGTCACCGATGCCATGATCGACGACGCCTACAACACGGTTCTTTCCTTAGAGAAAGGGGATGGCCTCGTCAACAAAATGCTTGAACTGGATTTTTGGGAGGGCTTCCTCCGTGAAACGTACCCTTCGCAGTTCGAAGAAAACAAACAGCTCTATCTTAGTAAGTCAGAGCAAATCGAGACCCTGCGAACCGCTCAACTCGAATGGGTCAACTCGTCAACATTAACGGAGGCGCAACGCAGCGACCTGCGAAACAGGCTCAAGGAACTCATGACCGACGTACCTATTTTGGAGAACGTAGTTTTTGCCGACGAGCCGATCAGCGAGGCAACTTACAATCGCATACTCATTGACCTGGGAGATAACGAAAAATACTTATCGAGACGTTTGACCCGCGCCGCCCTTACTAGAGCTGAGGTGTAACAGAGCGATACTTAGAAGCGCCCCAGAAACATCCCAACAAGATGCTTTCAGAGGCGAATCTATTCAACCAACTTCCGAATCCCAGATCACCGTGGCAGTACCTGAATAGGTACTGCCGCCGTACTGCAACATTTCCTCAACATCAGCTTTTTGCACTTCGAAATGCAAGGTCCCAGGTTTGCGGTCCACATAATATCCGGGCAAGAATTTCTCGGTGCTGACGCCGTCCAAACGTAGCGGCAAGCGGTGCACCGCTCTTCCGGTATCGTCAGTCAAACCAGTGGGTAAACTGACCAGGATATCCATTGGCACTTGGTGGTTGTCGGCGTTTTTCAACGCGCACGTGTTACCTGCCTCCAGGCCACACTCCAAGCGCATCTTGAATCGTGAAGATGCTGAGATGTTGAACGTTTGATCCCTGAACAGCCTTGAAGGCTTACGCCCTTGATGCAGCCAAGCCTGCCATCCGCCCTGAGGCAAAAGCTCGATTCTGTTGCCACCCGGCGGGATTTCAACCTTGAGCGAATGCATGACATCAAGGATGAAATTCAGGGTGATCGCATTGTCATTAGGGATCAGTACATTACCCATGTCGAAATCCATGCCCGGACCCGCTGTGTAGGTAAGTGAGCCCTTGTACTCGCCCGCAGACATTACCAAGGGATTGGGTGTCTTGAGTTCGTAGGCGTATTCAACCGTACTAAAATTGAACCAAGGAATTGTAACAGACGGCGCTCTACTGCACGCGCCAGCACCTTCAGGAACGATCCAAAAAAAGAACGATTGTGCGACACCCGCATATGCCAATCCTGTACTGGTACAGGGAGCCGGCGCGTTGCTCCATTGCCTGTTCCAGTAAATTCCTGGCTTGCCCCAGGCACTAACCCCCGGTGGCCTCGCCATCTTCCATTCGCCCCCAATGCCTGCGACCCGCATCTGGACAATCTCGCGTTCACCTGTCCTCGTGTGAACAACTTCCAGATCCCGCCAGTTCGAAGGCACATTGAAGGTCGCACCCTGTCGTGGATCTGTATGTTCGGCGGGAATAGGTTGTATTGAATTAAACCTCAGGCCAGGTACGCGCAGGCTAAATATACCCAGACTCTTGCAGCGAGGTGCCATATGGTTCGGGCACACACCACTTTCCGGGGTTGTGTTGACAAACTTGTTGAGCATTGGGTTCGCCGGATCAGGCACAAAAACTGCCCGGATCTCTTGCGCAACCGCATTGGCGACAGGGGTATGAAATACGGCCAGCAGGCCTACTGCCACAGAAACGGCAGCGATTGTTTTTAGTGAAAAAAATAGATTCATTGTCGGTTAACCTGAAATTTCAACGTGACGGCAACGCCCCATCACTTATCGCCAAACAACATTAAGGTGCGATTGCCTCAAAAATCATATGCACACTGCCGAAATACTCACCGGGCTTATAACCGTCATCGGGCTTGAGTGCGGCAATCACCAACTCCACACGCTTACCGGCCTTCCCGTCCAGTTCCGAAATGACTTCAGAGTTATCCACACTGAGTTTTATTCGATTGAACTGGACCTCCAACGCGATGTTGTCCATATCTCTACCATTATGTATGTAAGGCTCTGCACTCAATCGGGCAGCGATTCCACCGTTAGTGTTTTTGACATCGAAATGTTTGCGAAGCGGGCTTAACTCCTCCGAGGTCAGATTCCAGTCCAGTTTCTGCTCACGGCCAATCCAGCCAGGGTCCACTGGCAATACATAAAACTCCGGGGTCGGGATAGTCACCGAAACCTCAAACGTCTCGCGCTCTACAGTGGCGTACGCACAAACGCTGGCCATCGTCAAAAAAACCATTGAAGTGACAGTTATTAAGGTTTTAAACATGCTGATCACCTTACATTTCAATTCCCGTTAAAAAGACAGGCCGAATTGGGATAACCTGACCCTCACCCAGCCTGTTCAGAAAAACGTGGGGCTATCCCTTCACTTCCAGCTTTTTGGTCGCCGTTCCTTCAATAACCGTAAAACGGTATTCACGACCGGGCAGTTTTTCGAACTGGAAAGCCCGACCGGCAAGAATGTGATGTTTGGTGGTAGGCTGACAGTCCTGCTCGTTTTTCACTGAACAGTCCTTGAACTCGTCGATTACCACCACGGTATTGCCATTGTTGCGAATCCGATAGTTGCCTGCGCTGTTCTCGATCACGCTGTCAAAACGTGTCTCCTTGGGTCGCACGAAAAAAACCGCGCCATAACCGGCCAATACGGTGACTCCTGCGGACAGGGCCTTCTTGTATTCCTCACGCTCTTGGCTGGAAACCACAAACTCATCTTCTTTCTCGGGCACTACCGGTACGAATCGCACCCGAAAATAACGCTCCCTGTCACGCTCACCCATGTACAGCAAACGAGTGCCTTGCATGCCATTGGCCGGCACAATCAGGCGCGCCGGGCTGGCCATCAAACCATCCCGGGCGCTGGCGTCGGCCTGAGTCTTGAGCGGCACTTCCCGCGAAGTGCCATCGGCGTCATAGAGGATTTCGAGGATGTTGACCTTGACGAATGCGGTGCTGTCGCCACCGTTGAACACACGCTTCAAATAAGTACTTTTGTCCCCGTCCAGATAGTCATAAACGGTACCTATATTGATGCTCGGGGCGGCATTAGCCGACGTGGTAAAAAAGCAAAAACCAAACACTGCCATCAGGCGTTTCATAATTTGTAACCTCGAAGATCAATTACGTTCAAACCAGGTCATCAACCTGCCGACCGAGCCATAAAATTCGCGTCCGCCAACGTATCGGGCGTGCACCGTAAATCGCCGATCATCAATACATTGTTTTCTGTGCGCCCGCGGCTCGGGTCCAGGCGGAACTGACACAGCAGTTGATTACCGTGGCGCACTTCTAGCGTCGGTGAACCGGCGTTCATTTCCATCGAGAAGAACCCATCCACTTCGCTCACGCCACGGCTGGCGTGGTTGATGATGTGGTGCCCCTTGAGCGGATTGCCCTGAGGGTCGATAAGACGCCCCAGCACAGTGAGTGTTTTCATCACGCGGACCTGTCGATATTCCACACCGCCCTTGTTCAGGTGATAACTGGAACGGGCCGGCTGGATGGTTGCGGCGGGCACATGATTGCCCTCGAAATCGAAACTCACGGAGCTGCTTTTGTAAGCCGTAATCGGCACAAAGTTGCGCCCTGGCCGAAGAACCGCACTGCCGCCACTCAAATCGTCGGCACGCAGGACGACGTCATCGATGTCCGATTCCACATCAATGATCATGCCGGCGCCGTTGCGGTGATACTGGCTGGTCATGACCATTTTTTGTCTCCCAACGGCCACGGTGCTGTCTAGGTTCAGGCCGCCGGTGATGTCATTGTTGAAGGACGAACGCTGGATAAAACCATCGCCATTGACCCAGTCCGAGGACATGGCTGCCATTGCGTTCAATCCGACTCCGTAGGTGTCGGTGATCGCCGTGGCCGATACACTTTGCAGCAAGTGATCCTGCAGGTCTTTGCGGTAGGTGATCGAAGCGTTGTTATCGCGCCCCCCCTCACGGGCGGTGCGCGTTCCGATGGTGCCGGAGATCTGTTCGCCCGGGCCGCCAAGCGCGATGTTCACGCTCAGATCGATCCCGCGATTGCGACTGTCTCCCGAACTGAAACTGCCCGGTCGATCGAACAACGACAGTCGCCAGTTGGCGTCACTGCCGAACAGTTGGGTGCGCTGAGTCCATCCCAGATCCACACCCACGCCTTCGGTGTTGCCCTCACTATGAGACACCCGGGCATTGACCGAACTTTTACTGGTAAGCCGATGATTGAGCGACAACGACGAGTTGCTGGTCTGGCCAACAAACACATTGCGCTGACGCACTCGGGTGCCATCGGGCAAGGTGTCGTAGAGTCGAGTAGTGTCGAGCCAGCTGCGGTTGTGGCTGGCGACGATGCTGCCATTTCCATAGGAATACAGCCCCTGCACATCAAGGCCGGTGCCGTAGTCTTCGGTCTGATAGACGTTGGTATAGAAACTGGCGTTGTTAACGATGGCCCAATCGATGGATGTGCCGTATTGCAGGCTGTCTCGTACCTGCCGGCCGGTCAGGCCGAGAATTACTCGCGGATGCAGCAGGAAGTTGAACGCCGCGCCGGCGGTCATATCGCCATCGCCCTGCTCTTCCCAATTACTGAGCAGTTTGGATTCACGGCCGGCAAAAAGGTTGTAGCGCCAGCGCTCGTCGTGGTTGCGCCAGTTGTTCGGCTTGTAGACCAGCTCCTGGGTACTGGAGGTGATTTGACCGTCTTCGATCAAGCGTACTTCCACTTCGTAGATCCCGCCCGGTAATGGCCTTGTATCGAGTGTCTGTAAACCGGCAGGGACCGCCTGGGTATTGATCAGCAAACCGTCGCGATAGATCTCCACCGAGCCTTGCCGATTTGCCGTGACGTAGATCGGGTAAACGGCTGGTTTCGGGTTACTGATAGCTAGGCTGTCGGAGCTACCATACATGACGCCTAAAGCTGTGTCGGGACTTGCGCCAAACGTGCGCGGCTGTCGCGTCAGCCCTTCGGAAGAAGGCGTGAAATAGCCTAGACGAAGAAAATTTCCTTCCAGCTCGCGCTGGGTGTAAAGCTCATGCACGGCGTGATAGAGCTGATTATCCATGCCACCCAGTCGAGACAACTGCATATTGACCGCCTGGGTCCAGTTGCCGAGGCTGCTGCTGGCCTCTAGACCATAGCGCCCGCCCAGGTCCTGATTCTGGCCGCCGTTGAGGTTCAACTGGTTACGCACGATCAGGCCGGTGCTACCGCCTTCTGGCAGGTTGTAATAACGCTGCACTTGGTCATCGCGCTCGGCATTTTCCGTGAGGATAGAAACCAATGAGTTTTCAAGGCTGTAGTGCACCGCTAGTAACTGTTCCGGGCATTTGCCTTGGCATGCGCCGAGAGCCACACCTTGGTTCATATAATTCGACCAGGTGTCGCGCTCACTGGACTTGATCGTGCTGTCGCTGACATCGGTAAATTCAACAAGGGTAATGCGATCGTCGCGAGTTAGAACCACCATCGCCTCACCGAGAAACTGTTGGTCAAGTTCCACTCGCACTGCTAACGGCACATCAAAAAAATGCTCTTCAAACTCCGCTGGTAAACCTTTGGCCTGAGCCAGAAGGCTTCGAGGTGTATGACCGTTTTCCGTTGGCGCGGCCACAGCGTTCGCACAGAAAAAAAAGGCAAGCGCCGTCGCGATGGGAATCATCGGAAACATGAACGAAACACTCTAAATATAAACAAGCTGAACCCGATCGACAGGAAAAGGTTGCCTGCCGATCGGTAAGTATTATCAAAAAAAGGACCAGCCTTAGTTAATAATCAGTATTACTGAGTAATTCTAGGAATGGCGTCAAAGATCACTACTGGCGTGGCGGTAAACAGGCCATGCTGACCGTCGGCCGGTTTGGCCGCTGCGATCACCAGATCCGCCTGCATGCCACCATTAGACTCAGTGTCTCCTACCACTTCTTGCGAAACACCCGTCAGGGTTTGCCCATTGAAGGTATAAGTTAGCTCGATTGTACTATTGCCATTGGACAGAGGCTGCGGACCGCCTTCAACATAGGCGCCGACTGACCCGTTAGTGTGCTGAACGTCATAGGTGGCACGCAAAGGGGTCAATGTACCAGCCCCCAAGACGTAAGCCATTTTCTCATCTTTACCGAAGTTTGGATCCCGCGGCTGAGCGTGGAAAACCTTGCTTGGGATGGTGGCACTAATATTGATGGACGTGCGCGCCTCCTCCACGGCAAACGCCATGGAAGAACTCAGTGCCAGAACAGCCAAAGGAGCAGCAAACGCGATTTTCTTGAACATTATTCAGTACCTGTCTTTTAAAAGAGTCGAGTCATTAAAAGTTTCAGGAGAGCTAACAGTCACGAGCAGCTAGCTATTCCCCTCAACCTCCAACGCCGAAGAATGATCGGCCAATCGATCTGGAAAGTAAGCAGGCAAGTTCCTCAAAGTGCGTAGGCAAAGTGCCGCGACTGTGGAAAGAAAAATACTCAAATATTGATAAAGTCGCTGTTCGACTGTCAGAACAAGACTACATAAAGCCAATACACTGGCAATAAAGGTCGACAATGGCACTATCATTTCCGTAGGAGGGATATTACAAAGCTAATGAATTAAGGTGTGAATCGTCACTTTAGAGAGTTAACACTAATTTCAACTTGTTCGCCCGTTTTAAAATCCGATTTTGAAGCGCCGAAAACGCCATTTTCAGTGACGGCCGCGCTCTGCGTTGTGAACAGCCGTTGGTCGGGGGACCTTGCGAACCTCTCAAGATATATCTTAAGTTGTATCTAAACACGACGAGAGAAAGCAGAAATGAGAGACCATCATTCCCCCCATCGCGAACACGGTGACAGCCGTGACGGCTTCGAAAAACGCCCCGGTCCTGGCCGCGAACGTGGTGGGCGCGGCCCCCGGGTATTCGCCCCCGGTGATCTGAAACTATTGCTGTTGGCGCTGATCGCCGAGCAGCCGTGCCATGGCTATGACCTTATCCGCCAGATCGAAAGCATGTTCGACGGCGCTTACAGCCCCAGCCCCGGCGTGATCTACCCGACCCTGACCTTCCTTGAAGAAAGCGAAATGATCCTGGGCGATGCCGAAGGCGGAAAAAAACGCTACAGCATCACCGACGCCGGACGTCTGTCTTTAAGTGAACAAGCGATTGCCCTGGACGGCGTGCGCATGCGCATCGAAGTCAGCAAGCGTTCGTTGCGCGGCCATGACCGCCCCGCCGAAATTCACGAGGCGGTGCACAACCTGCGCCATGCCTTGCAAATGCACCACGGCCGCTGGAGCCCGGAAGAAATCCTGCGGGTGCGCGATCTGCTCAACAACACCGCCAAGGCCATCGTCGATGGCCCTGCTGTTCAACCTGTTCAGGAGAAAACGGAATGAGCGACATGATCCTGCAATCGCCCTCCATTCACCGCGTCATGCATGAGCTCAAACGCCGTCGCCTGGAAGTGGTGCGAGTGGTCGACCTGACCCCGCGTATGCGCAGGATTACGCTAGGTGGTCCTGAGCTGGCGGGCTTCGTCAGCCTCGGAACGGACGACCATGTAAAACTGCTGTTTCCCCAAAACGCGGCAGAACAGGCGGCTCTGGAAAACCTGGTCCTCGGTGCCGGCAAAGACAACGGGCCAATGCCCGCGATGCGTGACTACACGCCACGCCGCTACGACCTGAACACCCTGGAGCTGGACATCGACTTCGTGCTGCACGGCGATGGCCCTGCCTCGACCTGGGCCGAGCAGGCCAAACCTGGCCAATTCCTGCACATCGCAGGGCCACGGGGTTCGATGATCGTGCCGGACATCTTCGACAGCTATCTGCTGATCGGCGACGAAACCGCCCTGCCCGCCATCGCCCGTCGGCTCGAAGGCCTGGCTGCCAATCGGCATGCGCTGGTGATCGTGGAAGTGGAAAACGGCGCCGAACAACAACGCCTGGAAAGCGCTGCCCAGGTCGATGTGATCTGGGTATTGCGTGAAGGAGGCAGGAACAACCTGCTGACCACTGTGCAACAGATCGAGGTGCCCGATGGCAATCTGTATGCGTGGGTGGCGACGGAGTCGAAGCTGTCGCGGCAGATTCGCCGGGTATTGCTCGATGAGCATTGCCTGAACGAGCAATTCGTCAAAGCGGTCGGCTACTGGCGGCTGGATGACAGCGACGAAGAATAAATCGTAAAAGATCGCAGCCTTCGGCAGCTCCTACAGGATTTGTGTTCGCCCGACGATTTACGGGGGTGCACGATTCATATGTAGGAGCTGCCGAAGGCTGCGATCTTTTGATCTTTATCCAACGAACTCCAACTAACGATGAAGACGACGATCCAGTCCAACCACCAACAACGCAATCAGCACAAACCCCGCCAACAATCCCCCGGCATTCACAAACACCTGTGGATAGCCCAGTTTGTCGACATCAATGAACGGATACGGATAAACCGCCAACAGATGCCCGCGCCATAACGCATAGCCGAAATACATCAGCGGATAGATCACCCACAGCGCAATGTGCCCCAGGCGCAACGTACCTTTGGGCACACAGAACCACCAATAAACCAGAAACAGCAGCGGCATGACGTTATGCATCAGCTCATCGGCCAGCCATTGCCAGCCTTCCGGATGCCACAAGTGGCGCAACAACAGGCTGTACGCCACACCGACCACGGCGATGCTCACCGCAATCCCGCTGCTCACCCAGGGCTGCAAAAACCAGCGCCGCGTCGCCGATTCTCGGGACGTCAGTTCACAGGTCAGCACCACCGCCACCAGCGTGTTAGTCAGCACGGTGAAAAAACTGAAAAAACTCACCAGACCACCGAGCAGACTGGCCGCAACACTCCAGCGCAAATAAAGAATCAGGTACAGCTGAATGCTCAAACCCGCCCAGCCCAGAATCGCCGCCACGGCAACACAACGACGCCTCGCGGCAGCACCTGGCGCCGAGGGTTTGACCATGTTCAGAGCGGTCGCTTGGTGCGCATCAGCTTCACGTACAAGCGTTCGACTTTCTCCCGCGCCCACGGGGTTTTGCGCAGGAACGTCAGGCTCGACTTGATGCTCGGGTCACTCTTGAAGCAGCGGATATCGATGCGCTCGGCCAGCCCCGACCATTCGTAGTGTTCAACCAGGGCGTTGAGGATCTGTTCCAGCGTCACCCCGTGCAGCGGGTTGGTGTTCTGTTCGGTCATGCCGGGCCTTCGAGCGAAGTGGGAATTGGAAGCCGCGCACCTTAGCCGAGGGGCTGGTCGGGTGGAAGAGCTCAATGTGTTATCTGATAAATGTAGGTGAACCTGAAAAGATCGCAGCCTTCGGCAGCGCCCACAGGCGCGTAGGAGCTGCCGAAGGCTGCGATCTTTTGATTTTGCTTTGTTCAATGGACTATTACCAAATCCGAAATGATCCATGTCAGTAAAACCCCTTTCTCTATGTGTAACAGAACATTATCCTTACGCCCGTCCAGCTGAAACGCTTCTCCCCTGCTTCATTCAGTTCACCCCTTTTAGAAAAAGACCAAGAATTTCCTTCTCATGCCTGATTTTCAAACCCCGCAAGACAGCGCTGTCTCACTCCCTGTGGCCAGTCGAAAAGCCCTCAACCTGATGGGCGGATTCGCCGCATTGGGCCTCGCCACCTGTACCCAGGCCGCCCCGGCTTTCGATAGCGATTCGCCGTGGATGCTCGGTGACTGGAACGGCACGCGTACCGAACTTTCGGAAAAGGGCTACGACTTCAAGGTTGATTACACCGGTGAAATGGGCAGCAACCTTCACGGCGGTTATGACCATGACCGCACCGCTCGCTACAGCGACCAGTTCGGCTTTGGCACTCATCTGGACTTGCAGAAAATTTTGGGCTGGGACGACGCTGAATTTCAGCTGACCATCACCGAGCGCAACGGCAACAACATCAGCAACGACCGGATCAACGATCCGCGGGTCGGCGGTTTCACCTCGGCTCAGGAAGTCTGGGGCCGCGGCCAGACCTGGCGCCTGACACAGATGTGGTATCAGCAGAAATTCTTCGATCAGAAGCTCGATATCAAAGTCGGCCGCTTCGGCGAGGGCGAAGACTTCAACAGCTTTCCCTGCGACTTCCAGAATCTGGCGTTCTGTGGCTCCCAGGTCGGTAACTGGGCCGGGGACATCTGGTACAACTGGCCGGTCAGCCAGTGGGCGATGCGCATCAAATATCACCTGACGCCGCAGTTGTACACGCAGGTCGGGGTTTACGAGCAAAACCCGTCCAACCTGGATCGCGACAACGGCTTCAAACTCAGCGGCAGCGGCACGCAGGGCGCGATTCTGCCGGTGGAACTGGTCTGGACTCCGAAATTCAATGGCCTGCCGGGTGAATACCGTGCCGGTTATTACTACAGCAATGCCAAGGCCACCGATGTCTACAAGGACAGCAATGGCCAGCCGGCAGCCCTGACTGGCGAGGCTTATCGCAGCGCATCGAGCAAGCACGGTGTGTGGCTCGGTATTCAGCAGCAGCTGACCAGCCGCGCCAGTGACCATTCACGGGGCTTGAGCGTGTTCGCCAACGGCACGATGCACGACAAAAAGACCAACGCCATCGATAACTATGTCCAGGCTGGCGTCGTCTACAAAGGCTTGTTCGATGCCCGCGCCAAGGACGACATCGGTTTTGCCCTGGCCCGTGTCCACGTCAACCCGGCCTACCGCAAGAACGCGGAGGCCACCAATCAGGCCCGCGCCGTCTTCGACTACGACGACCCGTCGTTCCTGCCGCCGCAAGACACCGAGTACAGCGCCGAGCTCTATTACGGCGTGCACGTCACGAACTGGCTGACCGTGCGCCCGAACCTGCAATACATCCGCCATCCCGGTGGCGTGGACAAGGTCGATGACGCGCTGATTGGCGGGATCAAGATCCAGTCATCGTTCTAACTAACGGCACAAAACCTGTGGGAGCGGGCTTGCTCGCGAAAGCGGTCTATCAGGCAACCAGCATGTTGAATGTGATGGCCTCTTCGCGAGCAAGCCCGCTCCCACAAGGACCGCATCAACCGAACACTTTATTTCTATGAAACCTGCCCACGCCAGATCGTCATCTACAGTGAACTTGCGCGGGCTTACTTAAAACGTCACGGAGAACCACACTATGAGCGCTGATGGTGCTTTCAGTCGAAGCCGTCTGCTGCCGAGCCTGCTCGGTATCGTGCTTCTACTAATGGGCCTGGCCTTGCTGGCCGGGGGGATCAAGCTGAGCATGCTCGGCGGCTCGCTGTATTACCTGCTGGCCGGTATCGGCCTGATGCTGACCGGGGGGCTGCTGCTTGCCGACCGTTATGCGGCGCTGAGCCTGTACGCAGTGGTGCTGTTCGCCAGTACGGTCTGGGCACTGTGGGAAGTCGGCCTGGACTGGTGGCAACTGGTGCCACGCCTGGCGCTGCTCTTTGCCCTGGGTATTGTCATGCTGCTGCCATGGTTTCGTCGCCCGTTGCGAACCGGCGAATTCAACCCGATCGGCACCGGTGTACTGAGCGCTGCCGTGGTCATCGCCGGTATCGCCGCGCTGGCCAGCCTGTTCACCAACCCCGGTGAAATCAAAGGCGAACTGGATCGTGACGCCGTGCCTGGCATGAGCAACACCGCCCCGGCCATGCCCGATGGCGACTGGAACTCCTACGGTCGCAGCGCCCATGGCGATCGCTACTCGCCCCTGGCGCAGATCACGCCGCAGAACGTCAACAAACTGGTGCCCGCCTGGACCTACCGCACCGGCGACCTGCCGGGCCCGAACGACCCGGGCGAAACCACCGCCGAAAACACCCCGCTCAAAGCCAACGGCATGCTTTATGTCTGCACGCCGCATAGCCAGGTGATCGCGCTGGACCCGGACACCGGCAAGGAACTCTGGCGTTTCGATCCGAAGCTCTCCACGCAGAACGCGGCGAACTTCAAGGGTTGGGCGCACATGACCTGCCGTGGCGTGACCTATCACGATGACGCCGCCTACGCATCCGAGCAGAGCCCTACCGGCACTGCCAACGCGCCAGTCGCCAGCGTCTGCCCGCGCCGGATCTTCCTGCCGACCGCCGACACCCGCCTGATCGCTCTGAACGCCGACACCGGCAAAATGTGCGAAGACTTCGGCAACGGTGGCCAGGTTGACCTGACGACCAACATCGGTGAATTCACCGCCGGCGGTTATTACTCCACCTCTCCACCGGCGGTCACCAAAGACCTGGTGGTGATTGGCGGCCACGTGACCGATAACGTTTCCATCGACGAGCCAAGCGGCGTGATCCGCGCGTTCGACGTGCACACCGGCAAACTGGTGTGGAACTGGGACAGCGGCAACCCGGACGACACCACGCCGATTGCCGAAGGCAAGGTCTACACCCGCAACTCGCCGAACATGTGGTCCATCTTCAGCGTCGACGAAAAACTCGGCATGATTTATCTGCCGATGGGCAACCAGACCCCGGATCAGTTCGGTGGCGCACGCACCCCTGAATCGGAACTGCACGCCGCCGGCCTGACCGCGCTGGACATCGCCACCGGCAAGGTGCGCTGGCACTTCCAGTTCACCCACCATGACCTGTGGGACATGGACGTCGGCGGCCAGCCAACTCTGATGGACCTGAAAACCGCAGACGGTGTGAAACCGGCGGTGCTCGCGTCCACCAAGCAAGGCAGCATCTACGTGCTGGACCGCAGCAATGGTCAGCCGATCGTGCCGATCAAGGAAATTCCGGTGCCGCAAGGCGCAGTGGAAGGCGACTACACTTCGCCGACCCAACCGATGTCCGACCTGAACTTCGTGCCGCCGACCCTCAAGGAACGCGACATGTGGGGCGTGACCCCGTTCGATCAGATGCTGTGCCGGATCGACTTCAAATCCCTGCGCTACGATGGCATGTTCACTCCACCGTCGCTGCAAGGCTCGATCGTTTATCCCGGTAACTTCGGCGTGTTCGACTGGGGCGGCATCTCGGTTGACCCGGTGCGTCAGATAGCTTTCGTGAACCCGAGCTTCATGGCGTTCAAATCGAAACTGATCCCCGCCGCCGAAATCGCCAAACAAGGCCCTCGCATCAGCGAAACCGAAGGCGTGCAGCCCAACAAAGGCGCGCCTTACGGGGTGATCCTCGAAGCCCTGCTGTCGCCGATGGGCCTGCCGTGCCAGGCACCGGCCTGGGGTTACGTGGCGGCGGTCGATTTGACCACCAACAAAACCATCTGGATGCACAAGAACGGCACCGTGCGCGACAGCTCGCCGGTTCCAATTCCTCTGAGCATGGGCGTACCGAGCCTGGGCGGGGCCTTCACCACTGCCAGTGGCGTGGCCTTCCTGAGCGGCACCCTCGACCAGTACCTGCGCGCCTACGACGTGAAAAACGGCAAGCAACTGTGGGAAGGCCGCCTGCCAGCAGGCGCGCAAACCACACCGATGACCTACACCGGCAAAGACGGCAAGCAATACGTGCTGGTTGTTGCGGGCGGTCACGGATCGCTGGGCACCAAGCAAGGTGACTATGTGATTGCATACAAACTGTCGGAATAAGCGGTAGCGGCAGTTAAAGCAAAGGCGACGCCTGTGAGGGGGTCGCCTTTTTTGTGCTCAATTGTTTCAGATCACTCATCCCCTGTAGGAGCTGCCGAAGGCTGCGATCTTTTGATCTTGATTTTCTGACAGTATCGGAAAGACACCAGGATCAAAATCAAAAGATCGCAGCCTTCGGCAGCTCCTACGCGTGAACACACACGCTGAAATATCCTGACCCATTGAAACCACCCCCCACCTGCCCCATCTAAGACCCATACCCAATTGCGCAGGTGCCTCATGACCGACCAGCAAGAATTCCCCGAAGACACGAGCGAATACGCCGAAACAGACAACGTCCAACACAATTCCATCGGCAAAGGCCTCGCCCTGCCTGGCCAGAACCTGCCGGACAAGGTCTACATCATTCCGATCCACAACCGGCCTTTCTTCCCGGCGCAAGTATTGCCGGTGATTGTCAACGAAGAGCCGTGGGCCGAAACCCTCGAACTGGTGAGCCAATCCGACCACCATTCCCTGGCCCTGTTCTTCATGGACACTCCCCAGGAAGACCCGCGCCACTTCGACACCAAAGCCCTGCCGGAATACGGCACCCTGGTCAAAGTCCACCACGCCAGTCGCGAAAACGGCAAACTGCAATTCGTCGCCCAGGGCCTGACCCGCGTACGCATCAAAACCTGGCTCAAACATCATCGTCCGCCGTATCTGGTGGAAGTCGAATACCCGCACCAGCCCACCGAGCCGACCGATGAGGTCAAAGCCTACGGCATGGCGCTGATCAACGCGATCAAGGAACTGCTGCCGCTTAACCCGCTGTACAGCGAAGAGCTGAAAAACTACCTCAACCGTTTCAGTCCCAACGATCCGTCACCGCTGACCGACTTCGCCGCCGCCCTGACCTCGGCCACTGGCGGCGAGCTGCAAGAAGTGCTCGACTGCGTGCCGATGCTCAAGCGCATGGAAAAAGTCCTGCCGATGCTGCGCAAGGAAGTCGAAGTCGCGCGCCTGCAGAAAGAAATCTCCGCCGAAGTGAACCGCAAGATCGGCGAGCACCAGCGCGAGTTCTTTCTCAAAGAACAACTCAAGGTCATCCAGCAGGAGCTGGGGCTGACCAAGGATGATCGCAGCGCCGACATCGAGCAGTTCGAGCAACGTCTGACGGGCAAGGTGTTGCCGCCTCAGGCGCAGAAACGCATCGAAGAGGAAATGAACAAGCTGTCGATCCTCGAGACCGGCTCACCGGAATACGCGGTGACCCGCAACTACCTCGACTGGGCGACCTCAGTGCCGTGGGGCGTGTACGGCGAGGACAAACTCGACCTCAAACACGCGCGCAAGGTACTGGACAAACACCACGCCGGCCTTGATGACATCAAGGACCGCATCCTCGAATTTCTCGCAGTCGGTGCCTATAAAGGCGAGATCAGCGGCTCCATCGTATTGCTGGTAGGCCCGCCGGGCGTGGGCAAGACCAGCGTCGGCAAATCCATCGCCGAAACCCTGGGCCGGCCGTTCTATCGCTTCAGCGTCGGCGGCATGCGCGATGAAGCCGAGATCAAGGGCCATCGCCGCACTTACATCGGTGCGCAACCGGGCAAACTGGTTCACGCGTTGAAAGACGTCGAAGTGATGAACCCAGTGATCATGCTCGACGAGATCGACAAAATGGGCCAGAGCTTCCAGGGCGATCCGGCCTCGGCGCTGCTGGAAACCCTCGACCCGGAACAGAACGTCGAATTCCTCGACCACTACCTGGATTTGCGCCTGGACCTGTCGAAAGTGCTGTTCGTCTGCACCGCCAACACCCTGGATTCGATTCCCGGCCCGTTGCTGGACCGGATGGAAGTGATTCGCCTGTCGGGTTACATCACCGAAGAGAAAGTCGCGATCGCCAAGCGTCACCTGTGGCCAAAACAGCTTGAGAAAGCGGGTGTGTCCAAGGGTAGCCTGAGCATCAGCGACAACGCATTGAAAGCCTTGATCGACGGCTACGCCCGTGAAGCCGGGGTGCGGCAGCTGGAAAAAAACCTGGGCAAACTGGTGCGCAAAGCCGTGATGAAGCTGATCGACGAACCGAAAGCGGTGATCAAGCTCGGGCCGAAAGACCTGGAAACCTCACTCGGCCGACCGGTATTCCGCAACGAACAAGTGCTGTCCGGCATCGGCGTCATCACCGGGCTGGCCTGGACCAGCATGGGCGGCGCGACCCTGCCGATCGAAGCCACGCGCATTCATACCCTCAACCGGGGCTTCAAACTCACCGGGCAACTGGGGGAAGTGATGAAAGAGTCGGCAGAAATTGCCTACAGCTACGTCAGCTCCCATCTGAAGCAATTCGGCGGTGATCCGACATTCTTCGACGAAGCCTTCGTCCACCTCCACGTACCGGAAGGCGCCACGCCGAAAGACGGCCCGAGCGCCGGTGTGACCATGGCCAGCGCCCTGCTGTCCCTGGCCCGCAACCAGCCACCGAAAAAAGGTGTGGCCATGACCGGCGAACTGACACTGACCGGGCATGTCCTGCCGATTGGCGGGGTGCGCGAGAAAGTCATCGCGGCGCGGCGACAGAAGATCTTCGAATTGATCTTGCCGGAAGCAAATCGTGGCAGTTTTGAAGAGTTGCCGGACTACTTGAAGGAAGGGATCAGCGTGCACTTCGCCAAGCGCTTTGCGGATGTGGCGAAGATTCTCTTCTGATAATGATGTAGCGCTCATGCGGCCGCTTTCGCGAGCAAGCCCGCTCCCACAAGGATTGCGATGAACCTGTGGGAGCGGGCTTGCTCGCGAAGGCGTCGGTACTAACGCCTCCAAACCTTCGCCTGCCCCGGTTCGACCGTCACACTTTGTCTCATCTTCAGTTATGCTCGCCGTTCGTCGTGAATGCCGGAGCCGCTGACTCATGTCCCCTACCCGCCTGTTTATCCCGCTCGCCCTTGCCCTGCTGAGCGCTTGCGCCACGCAACCTGCACACAACGTGACCGTGGAAAAACAAAGCGAATGCCCAATGCAACTGAACAACGGGCAAAACTTGATACTGACCCTGCCCAGCAACCCGACCACGGGTTACCGTTGGGCGATCCAGGATTCGGCCGGTGGCGTGTTGCGCGTACTCAGCCCCGAGGTTTACAGCAATCCGGAAGACGCAGGAGTCGTCGGCAGCGCCGGCCTTTCGACCTGGCGTTTCCAGGCCTTTGCCACTGGCACTGGTCGCTTGCGACTGACCTATTCACAGCCGTGGGCGCCCGAAGTACCGGCGGTCAAAACCTTCGACTGCGCCATCGCGGTTAATTGATCGTGGGTTGGCTGATTCTGGCGCTGATGGGCGCAGTGACCTTTCTGTATGGCCTGAGCGTGCATGCCACGCTGCTGTGCCTGCTGGTCAAACCATTGCCGGTGCTGGCCCTGCTCGGCTGGTTGCACGACGCACCGCCCAGTGACTATCGACGCTGGATCAGCCTGGGTTTGATTTTCTCCTTGCTCGGCGATGTGTTACTGGCATGGGCGGGGGATTTGTTCGTGTTTGGCCTTGGGGCGTTTTTGGTCGCGCATCTGGCGTACCTGAAGGCTTATTTGAGCGATTGCCGGCGTTTGGCGCTGTTGCCGTTGATGCTCGCGTTGAGCGTTGGCGCGGTGCTACTGGGGATTCTGATTTCCAATGGCTTGGGGCCGCTGCTGATCCCGGTGATCGTCTACGGGCTGGCCATCAGCGCCATGCTCTGGCGCGCCTTGGCCCGGCTCGGCACCAACGTGCCCAAACGCTCAGCGCTGCTGGCGGCGGGGGGCGGGGGGCGCGCTGGCATTTGTGTTTTCTGACAGTGTGATCGGCATTAACCGGTTTGTATCACCGTTCAACGCCGCGCCTTACGTGATCATCCTCAGTTACTGGCTTGGGCAATGGGGAATTACAGCTTCGGCGTTCGATCAGAAACCGCGCTGAATCCTGTGGCGAGGGAGCTTGCTCCCGCTGGGCTGCGAAGCGGCCCCAAAACCATTCAACGAGTTTTATCAGACTTGCCCGATCAGCCGGTTTTACGACTGCTACGCAGCCGAGCGGGAGCAAGCTCCCTCGCCACAACGGTGTTTCTCCCCTTTTGGCCGAGGTCACTCCGGCGCTTTATCAGCAACCCAAGCATCCCCCCGTCAATTTGGCTAAAATGCCAGCCTTTTCCACCCATGCCGCTGGAACCGCCGTGAGCAAAGAATCCGATCGCCTTTTCGCCCAGCCTTTGGCCCAGGTGCCTGACTTCGCCTTTAACGAGGACGTGGTGCGGGTGTTCCCGGACATGATCAAGCGCTCGGTGCCGGGTTATCCGACCATCGTGGAAAACCTCGGCGTGCTCGCCGCGCAGTTTGCCCAACCCAACAGCGTGCTCTACGACCTAGGCTCGTCGTTGGGCGCCGTAACCCAGGCCCTGCGCCGTCACGTGCGCACCGACGGCTGTCGCGTCATCGCTGTGGATAACTCCGCGGCCATGGTCGAACGTTGCCGCGAGTACCTCAATGGCCAGGACTCGATGTTCCAGGAGTTGCTGCCGGTGGAAGTGATCGAGGGCGATATCCTTGCCCTGGAATTCCAGCCAGCCTCGGTGGTGGCGCTGAACTTCACCCTGCAATTCATCGCCCCCGACCAGCGCACCGCGTTGCTCTCGCGCATCCGCCAGTCGTTGTTGCCCGGTGGCGCGTTGATTCTTTCGGAGAAGCTGCGCTTCAACGACCCCGAAGAACACGCGCTGCTCACCGACCTGCACGTTGCCTTCAAACGCGCCAACGGCTACAGCGAACTGGAAATTGCCCAGAAGCGCAGCGCCATCGAAAACGTCATGAAACCCGACAGCCTCGAAGAACACCGCGAGCGCCTGCTGGCCGCCGGGTTCTCGAAAGTCGTGCCGTGGTTCCAGTGTCTTAACTTTGCCTCGTTGATTGCCTTGCCATGATTGATCTGTCCCCCCTCGCCCGCCGCCTGGCCGGTACTCCGCTGGCCGAATGGGCCAACACCCTGCAAGCGCAACTCGACAAGAAAATGGAAAAAGGTCACGGCGACCTGGAACGCTGGCAGAGCGCGCTGGACGCATTGCCGAAGATCCAGCCTAGCGAAATCGATTTGTTGAACGGCCTGAAACTGGACACCGATTGCGACGTTGAGACCCGCGCACAAATGCGCACCGCACTGATGGGTTTATCGCCCTGGCGCAAAGGCCCGTTCGACCTGTTCGGCGTGCATGTCGACACCGAATGGCGCTCGGACTGGAAATGGTCGCGAGTCGCGCCACATCTGGATTTGAAAGGCAAACGCATCCTCGATGTCGGCTGCGGCAACGGTTATTACATGTGGCGCATGCTCGGCGCCGGCGCCGACAGCGTGATCGGCGTCGACCCGAACTGGCTGTTCTTCTGCCAGTTCCAGGCTGTGCAGCGTTACCTGTCCGAGCCCAATGCCTGGCACTTGCCGTTTCCCTTTGAGGATCTTCCTCCCAATCTGGAAGGCTTCGACACCGTATTTTCCATGGGCGTGTTCTACCACCGCCGCTCACCGATCGAGCATTTGCTGGCGCTGAAGGATTGCCTGGTCAAGGGCGGTGAACTGGTGCTTGAAACGCTGGTGATCGAAGGCGATCAGCAGCAGGTGTTGGTGCCCGAAGACCGTTACGCGCAGATGCGTAACGTGTGGTTCCTGCCGTCGGTGCCGGCGCTGGAACTGTGGCTGCGCCGCGCCGGCTTCAGCGACGTGCGTTGCGTGGATGTGAGCGTGACTACGGTCGAGGAACAACGCGGGACGGAGTGGATGAAGTATCAGTCGTTGAGCGACTTCCTTGACCCGGAAGATCACAGCAAAACAATTGAAGGGCTGCCGGCGCCGATGCGCGCCGTCATCGTCGCCCGCAAATAAAACACCGATCTCCCAAACAATGGAGATCCCCTGTGGGAGCGGGCTTGCTCGCGAAAGCGGTTTAACATTCAACAAAAATGTTGACTGACCCACCGCATTCGCGAGCAAGCCCGCTCCCACACTGGATTGGTGTTTTAGTCTGCTGGTTTGGCTCTTCGGGCCTTGAAAAACTCGCTCAACACCGCGCCACACTCCTCCGCCAACACCCCACCTTCATACAACACCCGGTGATTCAAAAAGCCCTGGGTAAAAAACTGCCCCTGGCTCTGCACAATCCCGGCCTTGGGCTCCAGCGCGCCATACACCACCCGCGCGATCCGCGAATGCACGATCAGCCCGGCGCACATGCTGCACGGCTCCAGTGTCACGTAGAGCGTGCTGCCCGGCAGACGATAGTTGCTGGCGGCCTGGGCGGCGGCGCGGATCGCGACCATCTCGGCGTGGGCGCTGGGGTCGTTGCCGCTGATCGGGCAATTGAACCCGCGCCCGATGATTTCACCATCCTGCACCAGCACCGCGCCCACCGGCACTTCACCCAGCGCCGCGCCTTGAGCGGCCAGGGCCAGGGCCTCGCGCATGAAATCACGATCACGGCTGCGGTCGATAATCGCTGCGGGGCGAATCTGACGCATCACGCCACCTCGATGGCGGCCATCAGGCCGGTTTCCATGTGGTCGATCACATGGCAGTGGAACATCCAGACCCCGGGGTTATCCGCCACCAGCGCCACTTGCGCACGCTCGTTCTTGCCCAACAGGTACGTGTCGGTGAAGTACGGGATGACCTTGTGCCGGTTCGAGGCGATGACTTTAAAGCTCATGCCGTGCAGGTGGATCGGGTGCTGATACTGAGTCATGTTCTTCAATTCGAAAATATAGCTTTTGCCCTTTTCGAGCTTGGCAATGGGCCGATCGGCGCAGGTCTTGTCGGTGATGTCCCAGGCCTTGCCGTTGATCTGCCACAGGCTTGGCGGCTTGCCGTTTTCGACATTGACCGACACCGAGCCTACCCATTCAAAATTGAAGTTGAGTTTCTCGGCATTGGCCAGGTCCGGCTCGGCCACCGGATTGGCGGGCAGCGCCGGCGGCCACTCGGTTGGCGCATCGGTATTGGCCACTGAGCGTAAGGTGCCCAGGCGGACCGGGCCGTTGCGCAGGGATAACTCTTCGCCAGCCGGCGGCGCCTTGATCGCCAGGCAAATGCGCATGCCAGGTCCCAGCCAGTATTCCTTGCCCAGTGGGCGCGGTGCAATCGGATTGCCGTCCAGCGCATAGATCTGCGCTTCGACGCCTGGGATGTTAAGGCGGTACGTCAGCGTATTGTCGAGGTTGAGCAGGCGTACGCGAGTGATCTGCCCGGCAGGCAAATCGATCACCGCTTGTGAGACGCCATTGATGGTCGACAAGCCCCCCGCCGTGCCGCCACGTGCCGCTTCACGAGGAATGCTGAACGCTACGAAGGCGCCCTCTTCATCGACGTGCCAGCTCTTGAGGCTCAAGGTTTTTTCATACTTGAAACCGGTGGGCTCGCGCTCTTCAATGATCAGCGGACCGACCAGTCCACGACCGAGTTCTTCGCTGCTGTTCACGTGCGGGTGATACCAGTAGCTGCCAGCGTCGGGAACGCGGAATTTATAGTCGAAGTACTCGCCCGGCAGCACCGGCAATTGCGAGACATACGGCACGCCGTCCATCTCCAGCGGCAGACGAATACCGTGCCAGTGAATAGTGGTCGCCACCGGCAGATGATTGATGAAGCGCACTCGCAACCATTCGCCCTGACGCACGCGCAATTCAGTGCCCGGCGCCGACGGGCCGAACGCCCAGGCCGGGGTCTTGTGCCCGGCCACCAGTTCAACGTCCAGCGGTGCGGCGATCAGCTCGTAGTCATGGCCGGCATCAGCGTCGGCCATTTTGCCCAGCCAGTAACGCGACGCGCCACCAGCCCCCACGCCAACCACCACAAGACCGGCCAGGCCACCGAGTATTTGTCGACGGGTAAAGGACATGAACTCAACTACCTCACGTATCAGCCACAGGCACGGGGGCCTGCAAAAGGCGAATACGATACACCTGCGGTTGAGAAACAGTAAGGGCAGCGCGGCGGATGGTCACAGCCGGTGGTGAACCCTTTAAAAGATCGCAGCCTTCGGCAGCTCCTACATTGGATCGGCGTACACCCTGTAGGAGCTGCCGAAGGCTGCGATCTTTTCGGCCTCGCGCGACATGTCTGATGCAATGCAATTACAGAATTTGGGGCCGTTTAGCTGATCGTTACGGAGTCGCCGCCAATCAGCGAATCGCCCTACATCCATTTCCACTTTTCCCGACTTCTTTCCTGCTCGATCCCCCGCAAAGTCCCCGCGCCTAATTTTCTGCGCCAGGGATTGCTCATGTTCGAACCGATTTTTAACCCCGCCTCCTATCGTTCGGTGCGTTGATGGAGCACATCGCCCGTATCGAGCAGGAACTCGACAGCTTCCCGCATACCCTCTCGCTCTATCGCGAACAGCTTAAACACTGGTTCAACCGGGTCGCCGACGAGGCCAGCCGCGTGGCGGATCTGCCGTCACTGATGGGCATGGAACGGATCATCCGGTTCGGCGACTCCCGCACCGCTGTCAGCAGCGGCGATGACCAGTTCATCTCCACCGTCGTGCAGTGTCCGAAAGGCGGAATGCTCGAAATCGAGAGCAAGTTCGAATCGGTTTATGACATTCCCCTGGGGAACATTCAGGTCGATGTGATTGCCATGGATGGCGGGGAATCGACGCCAGTCACGCTCGATAAAAACGGCAAGGGAACGTTCCAGGGGAAAGAGGGCAAGTTCTACCGCGTTCATGTTCACCACGAAGTCACGCCGCAGCAGGTTGAAGATCTTTTCTCTTCCTACGACGGGTTGACCACGGAGCTCGACAACTGGCTGCGTGAAGAGTGGAAGACGTTCAAACCGAAGTGGTCGCAATCGTCTGCGGTTGCTGTAGGCAATGGAATGCTGGCCGGCAGTTGGGCGGCGGTCATGGGCGTTTGGGACAGCCTCGGCCTGCTCTCGGACATTCTTCAGGATCCGCGCAAGTTCGTTGAACGGTTGGGCAGCGGCGCCGATGAATTGGCCAAGCTTGCGCAGACGGCGCCCGAGGTCATGGCAAAAATCCAGCTGCTGGCCAGTGACGAAGCGGCGCTCTGTTTGCTGCTACGAACGGCGAGTCTGTGGCTGGAAATGCTGCCGCCCAGCGAGATCGCCGGCAACACGGCAGAGGTGACCAGCCAGATCATTGTCTCGGTGCTGATCGATATTCTGATTGCTTTGGCGCTGGCCTGGACGGGTGTCGGTATACCCGCCGCCAAAACCTATCTCACCGCTCGCGGGCTCAAGTACGGGGCGTTGCTGGCGGGTCTGGCGATGCGCTTCGTCGAGGCCACTTTCACTATTCTCAGCACCTTCATGGAGTACGTCGACCGCTATAAGAAAGTCGCCGCACGCGGTGTTGCCGCGGGGCTGAAAAAGGGTCGGATACAACTGCGCTGGGATGCCCAGCGCAACACCACGCTCAAGCAAAACGAACACCACGACAACGTCCCGGATCAGGCGAAAAACCCCAACGGCGACAGCGCCGACTCCGCCGATAAAACCGCCACCAACAAATGCCCGGTGTCGATGGTCACCGGCGAAGAACTGCTGACTCTCACTGATGGTTCGTTGGACGGAATCCTGCCGTTCGACTTCACCCGGCTCTATCGCACCAGTGCCGCCGAGATCGATTGTGGGCTGGGCTTCGGCTGGAGCCATTCGCTCGCCCATCGGCTGGAAGTCGAGGGTGATCAGGTCATCTGGACCGACCACGAAAACCGCCGCACCACCTTCCCGTTGCCATCTATTGAGCGCCCAGCGATCCACAACAGTTTGTCGCGCGCCGCGATTTATCTCGGCGAGGACTCCGAAGAACTGATCCTCGCCCAGGCCGGCGAAGAACCGCGTTTCTACCACTTTCGTAACGGTTTTCTGACCACGATCAGCGACGCGTACGACAACCGATTGCGCATCACCCGCGACCGCCAGCAACGCATCCAGCGCCTCGACAACGGTGCCGGTCGCGCCTTGCTGTTGCGTTATGACCGCGCGCATTTGGTTGGCATCGATTATCAGGTGTTCGTCCCGGCCCAGACCCTCGCCGAGGCCTGGCGCACCGAGCAGACACTGGTCAGTTACCGCTACGACGAACGTGATCAACTGATCGAAGCGAGCAACGCCGCCGGCGATAGCGAGCGTTACGACTACGACGACCGGCACGTGATCCTGCAGCGGCAACTGGCCGGTGGCGCGAGTTTCTTCTGGGAGTGGGAACGGTCCGGCAAGGCGGCGCGCTGCATCCGCCATTGGGCGTCGTTTGCGCAAATGGACGCGCAGTATGTCTGGGATGACGAGGGCAGTGTCACCGTCTTGAATATCGATGGCAGCGAAGAGGTTTATGTCCACGATGATCGGGCGCGGCTGGTGCGTAAGGTCGAGTTGGACGGTGGCGAACACCTAAAGGCCTACGACGACAACGGCCGGCTGATTGCCGAGCAGGATCCGCTCGGTGCCGTCACCGAATACCGCTACGACGAAGTCGGACGCCTGGTGGCGCTGATTCCACCGGAAGACGAGCCGACGGCCTACGAGTACCGCAACGGTTTCCTGCATGCACGGTTTCGTGGCAAAGCCGTGTGGAAATATCAGCGCAATGCCCAGGGGGATGTCACCGAAGCGACCGATCCCGACGGCCAGGTCACCCATTATCACTACGACGCTCAGGGGCGTTTGCTGTCGATCCGCTACCCGGACACCAGCCGGCATGTGTTCGTCTGGAATGCCTTGGGGCAGCTGGTTGAGGAAGCGCTGCCGGATTTATAGCTACGACCTCAATGGCCACTTGCAGGAGAAAACCGAGTTCGGCGATGACGGCTCGCAGTTGGTCACGTCTTACGAGCGGGACTCGGCCGGGCGCCTGTTGGTCAAGACCCTGCCCGATGGCATCCAGGTCGAATACCGCTACGACTCGCTGGGCCGATTGATCAGCGTCGACGACGGCCACGATCATCCGCTGGAATTCGAGTACGACCAGCAGGACCGCTTGATCACCGAACACCAGGGCTGGGGCACCTTGCGTTACGGCTACGACGCCTGCGGCCAGCTCAACCGCCTGCGCCTGCCGGACGGCAGCAAACTCGACTACCAGCACGCCAAGGGCGGCGCGCTGACGGCCATCGACCTCAATGGCGCGCGGCTTACGTCGCACACCTTCCTCGCCGGTCGCGAACAAAACCGCCAGCAGGGCCTGCTGCTCAGCGAATATGCCTACGACGACCAGGGCCGGTTGAAGGCCCACGCCGTCAGCCAACAGCAAAAAAACCTGTACCGCCGCGACTATGCCTACAGCCTCAACGGCAACCTCGACCACATCGCCGACACCCGCCACGGCCAGCGCAATTACCAGTACGACCCGCTCAACCGCCTGACCCGCGTGCGCCACGCCCGCGACGACCCGCCGGAAAGTTTTGCTCACGACCCGGCGGGCAACCTGCTGATGCAGGACCGTCCCGGTGCAGCGACCGTCAAAGGCAACCGCCTGCTGATACAAGGCGACCGGCATTACGACTACGACGCCTTCGGCAATCTGATCCGCGAACGTCGCGGCACCGCACAAAAACTCGTCACCGAATATCGCTACGACTGTCAGCATCGCTTGGTCGGCGTCACGTTGCCGGATGGAAGTTGTGCGAGTTACCGTTACGACGCCTTCGGCCGTCGCATCAAGAAAACCGTTGTTGGTAAAACCACCGAGTTCTTTTGGCAGGGCGATCAGGTCGTCGCCGAAAGCAGCCGCGAGCATTACCGCAGCTACATCTACGAACCCGGCACCTTCCGCCCCTTGGCCATGCTCGACGGCAAAGGCCCGCGCAAGGCCTGCCCGTTCTACTACCAGCTCGATCACCTAGGCACGCCGCAGGAACTGACCGATTTTGGTGGCGAAATCGTCTGGTCGGCGAAGTACAACGCCTACGGAAAAGTCACGCGTCTGGCGTTCGGCGGGGGCGAGCAGCTCGAGCAACCGCTGCGCTTTCAGGGGCAGTACTTCGATGCCGAGAGTGGTCTGCACTACAACCGGCATCGCTACTATGATCCGGAGGTTGCTCGGTACCTGACGCCTGATCCGATCAAGTTGGCGGGTGGGCTGAACCAGTATCAGTACACGCCGAATCCGACGGGGTGGGTTGATCCGTTGGGGTTGAGCTCCAACTGCCCACCCAAGAGCCAACGTTTAATCTCTTGCCCAGCCCCGGATGAGCCTGCATTACCGGGTACCTCCCGACGAGGCGCCTTCCGACAGGCCAAGGCTGATGCCGGAATTCTACGAGGTCAGCAACCAGATATACAGCTGGATGAAGTCACTGGCAGACCCAGTCAATTCACCTATGCCAACATGACTGATATAAACGGAAAAAATATTCTAAACAGCATCGGAATGCCAATTAAAACCAGACAATACATGTACACCCGAGAGGACGGATTCAAATTGATATTGCAAGACCATGCTGCCGGTCATAGATTTGGTGCGGACAATAAAAAAGGTGATCAAGGGCCTCATTTCAACGTTCGGCCTGCAGATGACCCAAGAAACGGAAAAGTCGAAAATACAAATGAACACTACCCCTTCAGGAGGTGACATGAAGTACTGGAATGACCTTGATGGCAGTACGTTTTTTTGTATGGTGTTTAGTGGCCAAATTGCAATTAATGAGATAAAACTATTTTCCTTAATTGTCGACAATAATCTTTCCACATTGACATTGGCATTCGATATCAGAGAGCTTCCCAATAGCCCCCCCCAAAAATGGCAACAGGCTCAATATAATGCTTGCCGCATCGGGATCAGTTGCAGTGAAATTGATAATTTGGTGGTCAGAAGTTTGCCGGTAACCGGGCCTATGAAATTAACCATTGAGAAAGACGGCTCCCGCTTCGTGGTATCAGCTATGTCAGAGCATTCAGCTATAAAGTTCACAACTTCATTTCTGAGCCTTCGAGATCCTTCGGTTTATTTGACGAAAACTCCTTTCTAATTCGACTCTCTTACTTAATTACTTCATGTTGCGGACGGGAATAAAAAGTAAATTTTGTCGATTTTTTTGGATGGGAGAGTTTTAAGTAGTGATGATTTCGTAAAGTAGTGAGGAAAATCATTTGAAATGTCAGGTGTCGGGCTCACTCGTTCACGGTGTAGGCGGGGTTGCCGCAGCGTTCTGATAGAGGCACGAAATTTCCGGACAAGATCGTCGGAAGTTTCCTTCAACCTGCGGCGGTTTCCATGAACTGGTGTGAAATGTGTTCCATCGATAGTCTTTGGCGGTCACTGACATTTCAGTGGCAGGGTGTAGGAACCCTTTCAGACCATGAGAAACGCTTTGGCGTCGACACCTGATTTGCGGCCGTTACCATGCGCCCGTAATATCAGCAGCGGCGGCTGTGCGCGGGCACGCTTCGGTGTGGTCGAGTTCTCTGGTCTCGATATTCCTACCCCGCGTATAGCTGCCACCCAAGCCTGTAGGAAGGCCGATGGTAGCTTCACTTCTACCAGAGGTTTAAAAATGAAAAGTCTTCACCCCGATCCACCCTACGAAAACCCAATTCCCCACCCCGACAACCGCTTCATGGCGCTCACCGGCAACTGCACCGACATGCCGACCCTGTTCGTCGATACCCACGCGCCGCTCGATGTTTTGTATGACGCTGCCAACTACCGAATTCGCTCCGTCACGCAGGTGCTTGAGAACATGTCGATGCGCGGTTCAGTCGAGTGCGAATCCTTCATTCTCAGTGACTTCGCCTTGCTCTGCGCCATTCCGTTGCGCGATGGCTGTGATGTGCTGGATGTGATTGGGCGGCGGTTGCGGGCTCGGCCTTCGGAGTAGCGTCGCGCGGCTTTTTGTGGCGAGGGAGCTTGCTCCCGCTGGGCTGCGCAGCGGCCCCAAAACCAGCGATCCGGTTTTGTCAGTCATACCGTGGTGTTTGGTTTGGCGACTGCTGTGCAGTCGAACGGGGGCGAGCCCCCTCGCCACAAGGGCAAGATCAAAAGATCGCAGCCTTCGGCAGCTCCTACGGGGGCTGCGTCGGGAGAAAGACCGCGTTGCGACCCAGCGGGAGCAAGCTCCCTCGCCACAGGCAGCCCCTCGCCACGGCCGGTTACGCTTGAAGACCCGTGATCAGATGAACAACCCCATCCTCCAGCGTCATCACCCCCGGCACCCCTGCCACCGTCAATGCCTGCCGATCCATCCGCGCCACATCCCGCAATTCCACCCGCACCCGGGTCAGCGCCACCGGCTGTTGCGACTTGAGGTTGTCCATTCCGCCAAGCCCGGCGACGATATTCGCGGCCAAGCCGCCAACAGGCTGAGTCTCCATTTTCGGCTCGTCCACCACCAGGTCCGGGGTCAACGCTTTCCAGAACGCCCGCTGCATTTTCTCGAACATGCTCAGTTCTCCAGAACCAGTGAAGTATCGACCGTTGCCTCGTGATGCAGCCGCAATGCCTCGCGCACTTGCTCGGCACTTTCCAGCTCCAGCACCTGCTGGGCGATGGCCTGACAATCCAGCAAGTCCACTTCGCGAACCGCCGCTTTGATCGCCGGAATCAACGGCACGCTCACCGACAACTCATCCACGCCAAGCCCCAGCAACAGCGGCACCGCCAGCTTTTCCGAAGCCAGGGCGCCGCATACTCCGACCCATTTGCCATGGGCGTGGGCGGCTTTCACGGTGGTGGCAATCAAGCGCAATACCGAAGGATGAAGACTGTCGGCCTGACTGGCCAGACGTGGATGATCGCGGTCCATGGCCAGGGTGTATTGGGTCAAGTCGTTGGTGCCGATAGAGAAAAAATCCACTTCGGGTGCAAACAGGTCAGCCATCAGCGCCGCAGCCGGTACTTCGATCATGATCCCCAGCTTCGGCAGTTCAGTTAGGCCCAATGCCAGCGCTTCTTCTTCCAGCAGTTGGCGAGCCAGCCGCAGTTCGGACAATTGCGTGACCATCGGCAGCATGATGTGCAGGCGAGCCAGCCCGGCGCTGCTCAGGATCGCCTTGAACTGATCGCGCAACAGTTGCGGACGCTCCAGACACAAACGAATGCCGCGCATGCCCAGGAACGGGTTGGTTTCGCGCTCCATCGGCACATAGGCCAAGGGTTTGTCACCGCCGACATCCAGGGTTCGCACCACTAGATTGCGCGCCGGCCCAAGGGCGCGGGCAATGGCGCTGTAGGTGGAGGCCTGTTCGTGATGGCTCGGCGCGTGGTTGCGGTCCAGATAAAGAAACTCCGAACGCAGCAGACCGACGCCCTCGCCGCCCAGCGCCATGGCTTGTTCGGCTTCGGCCAGCGACGCGATATTGGCGGTGATTTCAACGTGATGTCCATCTCGGGTACGGGCCGCCAAACCTGCATTTTCCAGCTCGTATTGCTGGCGTTTCTTCTGCAGTTGACGATTGGCTTGCAACTGTTCGATGGCGGCCAGATCAGGGTCCAGCTGCAGCTCGCCCCTGTCGGCATCGAGCAACACCCGGGTGCCATTGATCAGCGTCAGCACCTGAACCGGCAAGCCGCAGATCGCCGGCAAACCGAAGGCCCGCGCCAGAATCGCGACGTGGCTGGTTGCGCCACCGCCGACCGTCGCGAACCCGACTACTTTGCGCGTGTCCAGGCCAGCCGTTTGCGAAGGCGTCAGTTGCTCGGCAATCAGAATCGCCCCGTCCGGCAACTCCATTGCACGATCTTCTACACCGAGAATCAGTTTGAGCACTCGTTGACCAACGTCGGCCAAATCCGCTGCCCGTTCGGCCAGCAAGGCATTGCCCAGGCTTTTAAACAAGGTGGCCGTCGACTCGGTAGCCGCTCGCCAGGCGAAACCGGCGCTTTTGCCTGCATCGATCAGTGCCAATGCCTGATCCAGCAGGCCAGGGTCTTCGAGCAATTCCTGATGAGCCTTGAAGATGTCTGCCTGGGCGTCACCCGTGGCCTTGTCTCGCAACTGCTGCAAGGCCAGAACCGCCTTGGCCAGCGCTCGGGACAGGTGCTCACGCTCAACCTGAGGACTGACGCCTGATTCACTGACCTCAAGAGTCTGCTCGGCAATTTGCACCACCTGGCCAAACGCCGACCCTGGCGATGCACAGACGCCGCGCAACACTGTTAGCGATGAGGCCTGCGCGGCAACTGTCTCAACCTCTGCCATCACCGTTACGGCTTCTCCACAACCGGCGGCCAACAACTCGGCCAGCGTCTTGATTGCCACTTCGGCATCCGCACCCGCCGCGCTGACCTGCAGGATGTCACCATGGGCGGTCTGCAACGCCATGATCGCCACCAGGGATTTGGCGTTCGCGCTGCTCTGCTGTTTATGCAGGTAAATGCTCGCCGCAAAGCCTTTCGCCGCCTGGGCAAACACGGCTGCGGGGCGAGCATGCAAACCGTTGGTGTTGGGCAGCGTCACCGGTTTGGAAAACAGCGCTTCGCCCTCCTGCGCAATCCCCTCATCGGCCGCCCCTTCGGATGGATTCAGACTCAGCAGCGGCTGGCCACTTTCTACCACCCCCGTTTCAGGCGCCAGCCAGGTGAACGGCTCACCGCTGACCACCAGCATCAAGGTCAACAAACTGCGTGCGTGCAAGACAATGTAATCGGCATCGAACTCGATCAGTGCCTGCCCCACTGTTACCCGCTGACCTTCCTTCACCAATCGGGTGAAACCCTTTCCAGCCAGGTTCACGGTATCGAGGCCGATGTGCATCAGCACCTGCACGCCATTGTCGTCGGTGATGCTGACGGCATGCCCACTGACCTGCACATTGCTGATCACGCCGGCCAGCGGTGCGCATAAGGTTTGCGAAGTCGGATCGATGCACAGACCGTCGCCGATCACGCGACTGGAAAACACCTGATCGGGCACCTGATCCAGCGGCATCAGCACGCCGGACAAGGGTGCCAGCAGTTGCAATTGTTGGGGTGTGGCCATGACGTCACCTGCTGTTTTGTTCTTTATAAAAGACGCTTGCGATCTCGCGGTACCTGGTAGGAGCTGCCGAAGGCTGCGATCTTTTGATCTTCCGCTTGAGATTCAAGTGAGCCCAAGAGAAAAGATCGCAGCCTTCGGCAGCTCCTACGGGGTCATGCGGCGTTTATTTCCACCAATACTCGACCTGCAATCCGACGTTCGAACCGTGTCGCGCCGTGCCGAAGGCGCCGGTGTCGGACAACGCCGAGCCCGCCGCCAGTTCATTGGCCGCCCGTTTGGCCGCCTCGTTCCAGCTGGCATAGGTGTAATACAGACGCACCTCGGGGCGCGCCCAAAATTCCGGGCCCTTGGGCGACCAGGTCGGGGCGAAGGTGAACTTGCTCAGCTTGCGCGTCCCGCCCGTGGCTTCAACCTGATCGTGGCCCAACTCGGTCACCAGTTTGAACTGCTCAGTGATCGCATACGCCGGGCGAATTCCAAGGGAAATCCAGTTCTGGTCGGCGCCGTCCGGGCGAATGTCTTTCTGGTAGACCGCTTCGACCTGCCCGCCGAAACGCGGCGTCACTTGCCAGTCGAAGAACTCCACCACGCGATAGCTTTTGCTGCTGTCGTCCAGCCTCACGTTACCGGTATAGCCCAACCCGGTGCCGGGGCCTTCGCCGTACTGAAAGGCCAGTTTATTCTTGCCACCCAGAAAGTCTTTCTGCACATGCTGGGTGGTAATCGCCCAACCGTGGTGAGCGTCGCGGCTGTCGGGTTTGTCGATATAGCTCAAGCCGAACTCCAGCTCACCGCCAGGGTTGGTGTTGAAGCCGGCGACGTTGAAATCGTGACGGTTGATGTAGTCCTTCTGGTACAGGTTGTCCTTGCGCGAGAAGGCGTAGCTGTACTTCAGATCGCCGATCAGCACATCTTCGATACCGCCACCGGTGGCGCTCTGGTTCCAGTAGTAGAAGTCGGAAATGTGGATATCGTTGCGCTTGTAGTAACGCCGACCGGCCCACAGCGAACCGCCGTTGAGGCTGGGCATGTTCGACCATTGCGCATACAGCTGCGGCATGCGCACCGAGCCGTTGTCCCCGTTGAACGTCAGGCTGCGGTCGTACTGGTTATACAGCGAGGCCATGCCGTCGACACTGAGCACCGAGCCGTCATCCAGCGTGAACAGATCCTGACGCAACTCCAGCTCCGCATACTGTTCGCATTCGTTGCCGAGGCGGTATTTCGACTGTGCGCCCGGCAATTGAAAACATGACTGCGAACTGCTGTTGACCGAGGTACCGACACCGCTACGCACATAGCCGGCGAACTCCAGCGCATGGGCCGATAACGGTAACGCCAGGTACACGCTCGCCGCTACAAGGCTGCGATTTATTGTTGTTTTCAAGAACCACCTCATTATTTTTATTGTGTGATGCAGCAAAAATCGGCGCGCAAAACTCCCCCGCGCAGCGTTCTGCGTGTTTTTTGAATTAGTGTTTTTAGTGGTCAGTCAGGCGCAGAACGAACGACTCATAGGGCCGTAAAAACACCTGCCGATTGCGCGGCGGGCAGTCCGGGTAGTTGCTGATGACCAGAGATTGCACCATCGATTCGTTGATCACTTCTGGCGGCAGCTCGACTTCGCACGGCGTGCCATAGAAGTTGTTCAGCACCAGCAAACGCTCGCCATGGCCTTCACGCACGTAGGCCCAGATCCGGGTGTGCTCAGGCAATAACTGCCGGTAAACACCGTCGGACATCAACGTTTCACTGCGGCGCAGGGCAATTAGCTGACGGTAGTGATGCAACACGGAATCCGGATCGTCGAGTTGGTGAGCGACGTTGATCTGCGCCACGTTGGCCGGCACGCCGATCCAGGGTTCGACCGCGCTGAAGCCAGCGTTCGGTTCGGCGTTCCAGTGCATCGGCGTGCGACCGTTGTCCCGGGACTTCTGCATGATCGCCGCCATGTTGTCGGCGTCGCTGCTACCGGCTTCACGCTTGAGCCGGAAGATGTTCAGGGTTTCGACGTCGCGGTACTGATCGATGTGATCGAACCCCGGATTGGTCATGCCCAGTTCTTCGCCCTGGTACACGAACGGCGTGCCCTGCAGGAAATGCAACGCCGTGCCGAGCATCTTCGCCGACACCACCCGATGTTCGCCATCGTGACCAAAACGCGAGACCACCCGCGGCTGGTCGTGGTTACACCAGAACAGCGCGTTCCAGCCGCCGCCGGCCTGCATGCCGGTCTGCCAATCGGAGAGGATGCGCTTGAGTGCGAGGAAGTCGAAATCGGCGCGAACCCACTTTTGCAGGTTCGGGTAATCAACTTTCAGGTGGTGAAAGTTGAAGGTCATCGACAGCTCTTTCGACTCCGGCCGCGAATAGCGAATGCAGTGTTCCAGGCTGGTGGACGACATCTCGCCAACGTTGATCAGGTCATGGCCTTCGAACACTTCGCGGTGCATCTGCTGCAAGTAGTCGTGAACGTTCGGGCCGTCGGTGTAGAAGCGCCGACCGTCGCTGTTGTCCTCGGGGAAATCCGCCGGTTTGGAAATCAAGTTGATCACGTCCAGACGGAAACCGCCCACACCTTTGTCGCGCCAGAAACGCATCATCCTGAACACTTCGGCGCGCACCTTGGGGTTGTCCCAATTCAGGTCGGCCTGCGTGTGGTCGAACAGGTGCAGGTAATACTGACCGGTCTGGGCCTCGTACTCCCAGGCCGAACCGCCGAACTTGGATTCCCAATTGTTCGGCTGGTCACGCCAAATGTAGAAATCGCGGTAAGGGTTGTCGAGGCTGCTGCGGGCCTGCTGGAACCAGGTGTGCTCAATCGAGGTGTGATTGACCACGATGTCGAGCATCAGTTTGATCCCGCGCTTGCCGGCCTCGGCGATCAGCAACTCGCAGTCAGCCATGGTCCCGTAGCTGGGGTCGATGGCGTAGTAATCGCTGATGTCGTAACCGTTATCGCGCTGGGGCGAACGCAGGAACGGCGTGATCCACAGGCAGTCGACACCCAGCCAGTGCAGGTAATCGAGCTTGGCCACGACGCCGAGCAAATCACCCGTGGAGTTGCCGGCGTGGCTGTGAAAACTCTTCGGGTAGATCTGATAGATCACCGAACGTTGCCAGTCTTGCATGGCGCTATTCCTTCTTGAATTTTGTACGAACCCTGTAGGAGCTGACGAGTGCAACGAGGCTGCGATCTTTTGACGTTGTTTTTAAAGGCAAGATCAAAAGATCGCAGCCTCGTTGCACTCGTCAGCTCCTACAGGTAAATGCGATCTGTCAGGCGACCCGATACCCCGGCCGGACAATCCTCATGCTCAACCCGCAGGTCAGAACAAACGGCACGACCATGGCAATCACCATCCCGACCACGAACATCGGAATGAATTGCGGAATGATCGAGATGAAACCGGGCAACCCGCCAACGCCGATCGCCGAAGCCTGAACCTTGTTCATCGACAGGAAAATGCTGCCCAGCGCCGAGCCGATCAGGGCCGCATAGAATGGAAATTTGTAGCGCAGGTTGACCCCGAACATCGCCGGTTCAGTGATGCCGAAGTAAGCAGAAATCGCCGAGGTCGAGGCCATGCTTTTGTCCCGCACACTGCGGGTCATGTAGAACACCGCCAGTGCCGCGCTGCCTTGGGCGAGGTTGGACATGACGATCATCGGCCAGATGAAGGTGCCGCCTTGGGTGGAGATCAGTTGCAAGTCCACCGCGAGAAACATGTGGTGCATGCCGGTGATCACCAGCGGTGCGTAGAGCAGGCCGAAAATAGCGCCGCCGATCATGGGTGCCAGGTCGAACAGAGTGACCACGCCCTCGGTGATGAGAATCCCCAGATGGCGGGTCACCGGGCCAATCACCGCCAGCGCCAGCACACCGGTGACGACGATGGTGGTGATCGGCACCACCAGCAATTGCACGGCATTAGGCACTCGCGCCCGCAGCCATTTTTCGATGACGCTCATCACATAGGCCGCCATCAGGATCGGCAGGATTTGCCCCTGATAACCGACCTTCTCGATCTGAAACATACCGAGGATGTCGAAGTACGGCAGGCTCTGCCCCTCAAGCCCAGCCACCGCTTTGCCGTAATTCCAGGCATTGAGCAGATCCGGATGCACCAGCATCAGGCCGAGCACGATGCCGAGGATTTCGCTGCCGCCAAAACGCTTGGCCGCCGACCAGCCCACCAGTGCCGGAAGAAACACGAAAGAAGTGTTGGCCATCAGGTTGATCAGGCTCCAGAGCCCGTCAAGCTTGGGATAGGCGTCCAGCAGGGTCTTGCCCTCGATGAACATGCCCTTGGCGCCGATCAGGTTGTTGATGCCCATCAGCAGGCCGGCAATGATCAGCGCCGGAAGGATCGGCATGAACACGTCGGAAAACACCCGCACCAATCGCTGCATGGGGTGGATCTTGTCGGCGCTTTTCTGTTTGACGTCGGCGATGGTCGAGGCGGCGAGACCGGTTTGCCGGCGCAGCTCAGCGTAGACCTTTTCCACTTCGCCGGGACCGATCACCACCTGGAACAGGCCACCGGTAAAGAACGAACCTTTGACCAGATCGATCTGGTTCAGCGTGGCGCTGTTAACCAGGCTCGGGTCCTTGAGGGCCAAGCGCAGCCGTGTGACGCAATGCGCGGCCTGCTCGAGGTTATCGCTGCCGCCGAGGCTGTGCAGCAGCTCGGAGGCGATGTTCGGATAGTCGTGGCTCATGCTTGTTCTTCCACTGTAGTTTTTTGTTATTGGCAGCACGCCGAAACGAAAAGTACTCGTCTGTACGAGTTATTGCAACAACTCGTACAGACGAGTTTGGTTTTGTTTATCCTGAACCCGACAAGCGGCGATATTTCCTACCTCCGAAGTCAAAGAAACCCAAAGCCGCATGGACAAACACCTACCCTGCCCTTAAGGTTCAAAACCTTGAGCACAGCGCGGCACAGAGCCATCCCCATGAGTAAATACAACCAGATCTACAGCGATCTGCTTGCCAGCATCACGACCGAACGTCTGGAACGTGGCGCCCGATTGCCTTCCGAAACCGAATTGATGGACAGCTATCAAGCCAGTCGCGGCACCGTGCGCAAGGCCATCGAGCAATTGCAGGAGCGCGGCTTCGCCCAGAAAGTCCACGGCAAAGGCACCTTCGTGCTGTCGACCAACCCGATCGAGTTTCAACTCGGCGGCATCGTCAGTTTCCAGGAAACCTACCCGCGACTGGGCAACGACGTCAGCACCGAGGTGGTCGAGTTCACACAAATCCCCCTCGAAGGCCCATTGCTCGAACACATCAAGGCCGAAGAAGGCAGCCTGATCACACGGATCAAACGCGTGCGGCGGATCGATGGCAAACGGGTGATCCTCGATATCAACCATTTCGTCAGCGACGTGATTCCCGGTCTGTCCCGCGACATCGCCGAGCAATCGATCTACGCCTTCATCGAGCAGACCCTGCAACTGCAAATCGCCTACGCCCAGCGCACCATCGAAGCGGTGCCCCGCAGCAAGGACGACCAGCAACACCTGGACCTCGACGGCCAGAGCCATGTGATCGTGGTCAGCAACCAGACGTTTTTGCAGGACGGCCGGCAGTTCGAGTACACCGAGTCGCGGCATACGCTGGACAAGTTTTACTTTTCGGATGTGGCGCGACGCTGAAACGCAAATGGCCCCGTGAACTCGCGTTCACGGGGCCTTTAGGTTTGTTTTTCATGAACGCCAGTTCCCGTGCCGTGAAGTGCGTGGGTCATCCACGAAATCCAGGCGATCCTTGGGCACTCGCTTCTTGTCCAGCACGGGCGTCTCCCCCCTGTTCAACCCTGTCAGCTTGCCGGATTGCGTGCCATGACGATCCACGCCGCGCCGTCGATCATCACCGACCGCTCGCCGGGGAGGCCCGCGAAGGCGGCACGAACCGCGGCCCAAGCACGGGCGCGGATGTCGTCGGGCTGATCCGCGAGCACAAGCGACAGCGGGCCGCCCTCGAACGCCATCTTCACCGCGTCGTCGATCGCCGCGTCCCGCGTCCCGCCCTCGCCGAACGGGATGGAAACATCGAAGGGCGCAATAGCGATATCGGTAAAGCCGGCCCCCGTCAGGATGCGCGTCACCCGCCCCCGGTCGCCGAACGAGAATGGGCCGGGTGCTTCGGGATCGGGCGGTGCGGTCGGCGGGACGATGCCCTTGATCGCGCCCATCGGCAGGCGCACCCAATCGTTCTCGGCCACGCCGCGCCAGCAGACGAAAGCGACCCGCCCGCCCGGCCGGAGCGCGCGTCGCATATGGGCGAACGCCCCTGTCGGATCGTCGAAGAACATCACTCCGAAACGCGAGAACAGGATGTCGAACGCGCCCTCGGCCAGCTCGGCGCTACTGGCGTCGGCTACCCGGAACCGGGCCGGCGTATCCTGCGGCGCAAGCGCGCGCGCTCGGCCGATCAGCGGTTCGGATATGTCCACGCCCAGCACTTGGCCGCCCGCGCCGACGCGGGCGGCCAGAGCCAGACTCGACGCGCCCGCGCCGCAGCCGACGTCGAGCACGCGCTCACCCGTCGCGGGCGCGGCGGCTTCTATCGCGGCCTGGCCGAACACCGCAAACATGGCGTCGAGCCGGGCCTGGTTGGCGACCCAGTACTCTCCGCTTTGGCCATTCCAGTCGGCGACCTGATAGGCATTTTGCTCTGTCATGACATCTCCTCGTTTTTGATTCGTTCTAAACCCGCCTCCAGCAGCGATAAGACACCAGACCGAGATCGGTGCCGCCTGCGCCGGACCTCGAAGGACAACCGCTCCTACCATTGCGTCAAACTCGACGATCCGTCCTTCACCGCGCCGATCTACGCCAACCTCTTCGAAAGCGACGACGCAACCGAAGAAGGGAATCTGTGCTCTCAAACCAGCATCGACTGCTGGGCGGAGATGCCCGCCGTCGCGCCTTGCCATGATGCCGTGGTGACCGAGGGCATGAGGGGATTGGCGAGGTCGCCGGCGGCGTAGACGCCGGGCATGCTGGTTTCGCGGCGCTCGTCGACCTTGAGGGCGATGCCCAGGGGCGTATCGACCGTGGCGAGGCCCAGCGATTCATGCAGGCGTGCGGACGGCTTGTTGCGCGGATGCGCGAACAGGATGTCGACCGCGACAGGGGGGCCGGCGTCGAGCCTGACGGTGGCGTTATGGCTCTCGTCATGGTCGATTTCGGTGATCCGGCCATCGACGACAAGGATGCCGCGGCGCGCCAGATCGGCCCGGATGTCGGGTGGAATGTCGTGACCATTGGCGAAGACCGTCAATGTGTCGGTCCAATCGTGGTACAGCCTGACGTAGTTGTGCGACGGCGGGCCGGACCAGACGAGGCCCCAATGCCGGCCGGCAACTTCAAAGCCGTCGCAATAGGGGCAGGGTACGATGGAGGTGCCCCAGCCTTCGGCAAAGCCGGGAAGTTCAGGCATCTGATCGGCGACGCCATAGCTCAGGATCAGGCGGCGCGCCCTGAAGCTTTCGCCATCGCCAGTGAGGACGGAGAAATCGTCGATGGCGCCGGAGATGCTCTCGGCCCGGGCAGTGACCAGCTTGACCGTGGGATAGCGCGCCAGCTGCTGCCGCGCCTCGGCCAGGATCTCCAGTGGTGGCTTATGGTCGTGGCCGAGCAGCCCATGCGAGTGGTCGGCGAAGCGATTGCGCGGCAGGCCGGTATCGAGAACGGTGACCTTTCGGCGGGCACGGCCGAGCTGCAGGGCGGCGGCAAGACCGGCAAAGCTGCCGCCAATGATGATGACATCATTCATGGTGATGGGCTCCGTGTTGTGGATGAAGGGAGATTGGCTTGCACTTTTAAGATACTTTGAAGTACCCTAATTCAAGAATTAGAATACTGTCAAGTACTGGAATTTTTATGACCGAAAACAACCAGGCCCGGCGCGGCCGGCCCGCCAACGAGGCGCTTGGCCAAACGATAGTCGACGCCGCGTGCGAACTTTTTGTGGAATTGGGTTTTCAAGCGACGACCATGGACAAGGTCGCCCAGCGGGCGAAGATATCCAAGCTAAGCATCTATAGGCACTTCGAGAACAAAGAGGCGCTGTTCAGCGCGGCCATCGCGGCCCACTGCCAGCAGTTTGCACCACAGGCCCTTTTTGAAGGCTTCGACGGTTCGGCCGAAGATCAGCTCATGGCGGTGGGATCAACCCTGCTTCGCACGCTGTTGAGCCCGGACGTGCGGAGTGTCGAAGCCATGATCATGGCCGACAAGACGAATCAAAAGTCGTTAAGCAAGCGCCAATACGAAGCCGGCCCCGCCTATGTCATCGCCCAAATCGAGGCCCTGTTGCGTCAGATGCACGCGAAGGCGGTTCTGAACGTGCCCGATCCTCTCCAGTCCGCCCGCTTGTTTGCCGCGCTTTTCAAAGGATCCGATCTTCTGATTATCGCGCGCTTCGATGAGGCGAGAGCAGAGGACGACAACGAAATCGAATCCTATTGCCGGTCGGCCGTCGCCATGTTCATCGCCGCGCACGGTGGCAACGACCACACGGGCGGATAAGCATTTGATTGCTCCGGGCAGCTTGGCCGGGGCCGTCGTCCAGGCGCTTCGTCATATTGGGCCGGCGTGCGCGGCCGAGCTTGCTGTTCGATTTACATGTTCGAGCACGCGGGGAACGAGTGGTTTCGCCGCAGCAGGTACAGGCGGTGTTTGCACCTGAGCAAGGGATAACGCCGTTCGATACGGATTTGATTCGATCACAGTTTCTCTAATACCTACGCCAGCCTTTGCCATTCATTGAAAACGACAGCGCTTGCTTCGAAGCTTTCCCCCCAAAAACAAAAATTCCAGTCAGCATGACTGAGTGGCTGTTCGCTCCAGAGCACTATGAAAAACTCAAAAAAAACGCCTGGTACATAAGCACCAGGCGTTTTTTGTTTCAGCCGATCGGCCCTGAGGCCGGGGGCATCACTCCCACTCAATCGTCGCCGGCGGCTTGCTCGACACATCGTAAGTCACACGAGAGATGCCTTCGATTTCGTTGATGATGCGACCAGAAACGGTTTCCAGCAGTTCGTAAGGCAGGTGTGCCCAACGCGCGGTCATGAAGTCGATGGTTTCCACGGCACGCAGGGCAACGACCCAGGCGTAACGACGGCCATCGCCCACCACGCCAACCGATTTCACCGGCTGGAACACCACGAATGCCTGGCTGACCTTGTGGTACCAGTCGGCTTTACGCAGTTCTTCAATGAAGATGTGGTCGGCGCGACGCAGCAGGTCGGCGTATTCCTTCTTCACTTCACCGAGAATCCGCACGCCCAGGCCCGGGCCCGGGAACGGGTGACGGTAGACCATGTCGTACGGCAGGCCCAGCTCCAGGCCCAGACGACGCACTTCGTCCTTGAACAGCTCGCGCAGGGGTTCAACCAGCTTGAGGTTCATTTCTTCCGGCAGGCCGCCCACGTTGTGGTGCGACTTGATCACATGAGCCTTGCCGCTTTTGGCGCCAGCCGACTCGATCACGTCCGGGTAAATGGTGCCTTGGGCGAGGTACTTGATGTTATCCAGTTTGTTGGACTGGGCATCGAACACGTCGATGAAGGTACGGCCGATGATCTTGCGCTTCTTCTCTGGGTCGCTTTCGCCTGCCAGATTGTCGAGGAACTGGTCCTCGGCGTTGGCGCGAATCACTTTGACGCCCATGTTCTCGGCGAACATGGCCATCACTTGCTCGCCTTCGTGCAGGCGCAGCAGGCCGTTGTCGACGAAGACGCAGGTCAACTGGTCGCCGATAGCCTTGTGCAGCAGCGCGGCAACCACCGAGGAGTCAACGCCGCCGGACAGGCCGAGCAACACATTGTCGGTGCCCACCTGGGCGCGGACCTGGGCGATGGCGTCTTCAGCAATCTTCGAAGGTGTCCACAGGGCTTCGCAGCCGCAGATGTCGAGGATGAAGCGCGAGAGAATGCGACCGCCCTGTTTGGTGTGGGTCACTTCCGGGTGGAACTGCACGCCATAGTAGCCGCGAGCATCGTTGAACATGCCGGCAATCGGGCAGCTCGGGGTGCTGGCCAGGATGTGGAAGTCTTCCGGCAGCTTGGTGACCTTGTCACCGTGGCTCATCCACACGTCGAGGCCGAACAGGCCATCGGCATCGATATGGTCTTCGATGCCATCGAGCAGGCGGCTCTTGCCGACCACGTCAACGCGGGCGTAACCGAACTCACGCAGATCGGAACCTTCGACCTTGCCACCCAGCTGTTCAGCCATGGTTTGCATGCCGTAGCAGATACCGAAGACCGGAACACCCAGGTCAAACACCGCTTGCGGGCAGCGCGGGCTGTCGGCTTCGTGCACGGACTCGGGTCCGCCAGCGAGAATGACGCCTTTTGGAGCGAATTCGCGAATAGCTTCGTCGTCCATGTCGAACGGATGCAGTTCGCAGTACACGCCGATTTCACGCACGCGGCGGGCGATCAGCTGGGTGTACTGGGAACCGAAGTCGAGGATCAGGATGCGGTGAGCGTGAATGTCGAGGGACATGGGAAAGAACTCAAAAAGCAGTTGCTAGCTTCAAGCTGCAAGCTGCAAGTAGTCGGAAGCTGCGCGGTAGCTGCGTAATCGCAGTACCGCTTGCAGCTCTTAGCTTGTGGCTTATAGCTGTCGGCGTCAGCCGACCCGATAGTTTGGCGCTTCTTTGGTGATCTGTACGTCGTGAACGTGGGATTCGGCCATGCCAGCGCCGGTGATCCGCACGAACTCAGGCTTGGTGCGCATTTCTTCGATGTCGGCACTGCCGGTGTAACCCATCGAGGAACGCAGGCCGCCCATCAGTTGATGGATGATGGCGCTCAGGGTGCCCTTGTACGGAACACGCCCTTCGATACCTTCTGGAACCAGTTTCTCGGCGCCTGCCGAGGAGTCCTGGAAGTAACGGTCGGAGGAACCTTGAGCCTGGGACATGGCGCCCAGCGAACCCATGCCGCGGTAAGCCTTGTACGAACGGCCCTGGAACAGTTCGATCTCGCCTGGCGCTTCTTCGGTACCGGCAAACATCGAGCCCATCATCACGCAGGAAGCACCGGCAACGATGGCCTTGGACAGGTCACCGGAGAAACGGATGCCGCCGTCGGCGATCAACGGAACGCCCGTGCCTTCGAGGGCAGCGGCGACGTTGGCGATGGCACTGATTTGCGGGACGCCGACGCCGGCGACGATACGGGTGGTGCAGATCGAGCCAGGGCCGATACCGACCTTGACTGCGTCAGCGCCAGCTTCGGCCAAGGCCTTGGCGGCAGCGCCGGTGGCGATGTTGCCGCCGATGACCTGCACTTCAGGGAAGTTCTGCTTGACCCAGCGAACGCGGTCGATCACGCCCTTGGAGTGACCGTGAGCAGTGTCGACCACTACTACGTCAACACCCGCGTGGACCAGGGCAGCTACGCGGTCACCGGTGTCTTTACCGGTACCGACCGCAGCGCCCACGCGCAGACGACCTTGATCGTCCTTGCTCGCCAGCGGGTAAGCCTTGGCTTTTTCGATATCGTTGACGGTCATCATGCCTTTGAGGGCAAATTTGTCGTCGACGATCAGCACGCGTTCGATGCGGTGCTTGTGCAGCAATTCGCGCACGTCGTTCTTGTTGGCGCCTTCCTTGACCGTGACCAGACGCTCTTTAGGCGTCATCACTTCACGGACACTGACGTCCAGACGGTTTTCGAAGCGCACGTCACGGGAAGTGACGATGCCGACCAGGTCGCCATCGTGCAGTACCGGTACGCCGGAGATGTTGTGCAGGCGAGTCAGTTCGAACAGTTCACGAACCGTGGCGTCAGCCTCGATGGTGATCGGGTCCTTGACCACGCCGGCCTCGTACCGCTTGACCTTACGCACTTCGGCAGCTTGCTGCTCGATGGTCATGTTCTTGTGGATGATACCGATGCCACCTTCCTGAGCCATGGCAATTGCCAGACGGGCTTCAGTAACGGTGTCCATGGCAGCAGAAACCAGTGGAATATTCAGCTCGATGCCACGGGTAAGGCGGGTCTTGAGACTGACTTCGTTAGGAAGAACCTCGGAATAACCGGGCACTAAAAGAATGTCGTCGAAGGTCAGAGCTTCTTGGCTGATACGCAGCATCGCGGGGGCTCCCGAGCGGGAAAATGGAAGCGCGCCATTATAGTCAGACACCCCCTCAGGTTCAATGTAAAACTCTGTCTATTATTGGCATTACTGACATACGGAGAAACAAAGCCCCTGTAGGAGCTGCCGAAGGCTGCGATCTTTTGATCTTTAACCGCCTCACTGACGCCAAAAGATCAAAAGATCGCAGCCTTCGGCAGCTCCTACGGGGCCGGTGTCAGCCAGAGTTCAGAGTTCAGAGTTCGACCTTGACCCAACTGACAGGCTGATCGAGCCAATCGGCAAATTCGTCGATGAAGCTCTGCTTGAACCCGGCCTCGAGCCAGTTGTTGAAGATGAAACCCAGGTTGGAAAAACCGCATTCCTGCAAGAACAGAAACCCGTTGATGTCATCTTCATGCCCGCATTCAGGGCACGTGAAGTTATCGGTGCGTCCCGGCATCCACTCCTCCAGGCTTTCGAATAATGCTTCGCCGATCTCCTTGCGGCACTCGGCGCAGCCGGCTTCTTCGAGGAACCCCTTGGCCGGTGTGTAGATGCAGCGCTTGGTGATGATTTCCAGGCCATTGACCGGCTCGCCGAATGGCAGCGCGTCAGGGTGCAGGACCACCGCGCGGGCACCGTCGGCGATGGCGTGGGCCATGCGATTGCCGGTGCGGCCACAGGTGGTCAGCTCTTCTTTGATGATGTTCTTGCGCACCAGCCAACGCACGACCGCCCGGGCCCGGGGTTCGTGTACCGGCAGGGTGGAGATTTTCGGGACGATGATGCTTTGGGAGTTCATGGTGCAAGCCTACTGCGTCAAATGGAGATTTCTGCGGTGTTCGACCTGGCGCCATCGCGGGCAAGCCCGCTCCCACACGATCTCGATCGTAAACACATTTGTGCTCACCTCAGATCCTTGTGGGAGCGGGCTTGCCCGCGATAGCGTCAGGGCGGCCGGCAGCTTAATCCCTGACGAAATCCGGTCAAGTACTCAAATAGCGCCCGATCAAGGCAATCCCACTGGCCAGCACCAACCAGGTCACTAGCCGCACGAATGCCTCGCGGGACAATTTCATGGTCAACCGCCGGCCGATCCACAATCCCAGCGCCATCGCCGGCAACAAACACAGCGCCAATATCAGCAAGGGTAGCTCGGCATACACACCGGCGATGGCAAACAGGCTCAAACGCACCACGGTGCTGCAACTGATCAGGGCACTTTGGGTCGCCCGGGCCGCATCCTTGGGCAGCCGACTGTTCAAATAGATCGCATATAAGAAGCCGCCACTGCCAAACAGCGCCCCGAACATCCCGCCCACGGTGCCCATCGGCACCGCCCACCCGGCGGACAATTGCGCCGGACGGGTTTTAATCCACAGGCTGTAAATCGCATAGGTGCTGATAAACAGCCCCATCAACAGCAGCAAAACATCGGATTTCAGGTTCAGCAGAAAAATCACCCCCAACGTGCAGCCCACCGCCATGCACGGCAGCAGTCGCAGTAATTCGGGCCGCGCCACATCCCGCCGCGAGGGCAGCAGATTGCCGAATGCGGCGACGAAATCCAGCAACACCAGCAGCGGCACGATTTTCGACAGCGGCATGAACAGGATCAGAATCGGCCCGGCTACCAGCGCGGTACCAAAACCAGCAATGCCGAACACGATGTAGGCCAGCGCAACGCCCAGCCCAATCACCAGCCAATCCATCGCAACCCACTGCCATTGGTTGAACAACTCCAGCACATTCATCGGCACGGCTTCCTTTTTATTCCTGCGATGACTTTAGCCAGCGCCGAGCGTTGCGACTAATATCTTCAACGTCGACCACCCATCTCGAAAAGGCATGCCTGGTGCTTTCAACCCGTCAATTGCGTTACTTCGTGGAAATCGCCGAGAGCGGCAGCTTCAGCGCTGCGGCCGAACGACTGTTTATTGCTCAATCCGCCCTGAGCCGGCAGATCAAGGACATGGAAACCCGGCTGCAAACGCCGCTGTTCGAACGCACCGCGCGCCAGCCCCGTTTGACGGCGGCGGGCGAAGCCTTTTTGCCTCGGGCCAGAAACCTGCTGAACGAACTGACCAAGGCTAGCGAGATGGCCACCCAGGTGGGCAGCGGTCAACTCGGCGTGTTGCGCCTGAGTCATTCCAGCACCGTGCCCATGAGTGGTCGGCTGCTGCGAGGCATCAGCGTCTATCTGGATCGGCATGCAGGAGTGTCGATGGACATCGTCAAGCTATCCTCTGAGGCGCAACTGGAAGAACTGGCCGAAGGTCGTCTCGATGTGGGTCTGTTGCGCCTGCCGGTGTTGCGTCAGCGTGAAGGGGTGCAGATTGTTCCGCTGTACCGCGAGCGGTTGTTGTTGGCGGTTCCGCCTAATCATCGGCTGGCTGTGGATAAGTCCGCGCAAGGCATTGATCTGGCACAGCTGAAGAATGAAGCGTTCATTTCCATCCCTCATCCACAGCGTGGCGGTTTGAGCTATCTGTCTGCCGAGTTGTGCATGCGCCAGGGGTTCTTTCCCCAGGCGGCTCGAGTGGTGTCGCGCAAAACCACGCAACTGCAATTGATCCAGGCCGGGTTCGGCATCGCGCTGTTACCGGAATCGATGCAGGACATCGCGCCGCCGGATATCCACTTCCTACCCTTGGCCGACCCGGATTGCCACAGCACCGTCGCCCTCGCCTGCCGGCAAAATCCCCCGGCGCTGGTCCAACAATTTATCAATACCTGCACAAATTCCTGTGGGAGCGGGCTTGCCCGCGAAGGCGGCGTGACAGTCGATATTAATGTTGAATGTTAAACCGCTTTCGCGAGCAAGCCCGCTCCCACAAAAGGGATTTGCGTGGAGCATGGAGATTGTTTGCCGAATGCCTTTAAACTGCGCCCCATGATTAAAGATCCCTTTGCAAGACTCGGCCTGGACCGGGAAGTCCTGACTGTCAGCCAGCTCAACGGCCGTGCGCGGGTGTTGCTCGAAGACGTGTTCAGCAACATCTGGGTCGAAGGCGAAATTTCCAACCTCGCCCGCCCGGCGTCCGGCCATGTGTATTTCACCCTCAAGGACAGCGGCGCCCAAGTGCGTTGCGCGCTGTTTCGGCAAAATGCCGCGCGGGTTCGTCAGGCGCTGAAGGATGGCTTGGCGGTCAAGGTTCGCGGCAAGGTTTCGCTGTTTGAAGGCCGTGGCGACTACCAGCTGATTCTCGATACCGTGGAGCCGGCCGGTGATGGTGCCCTGCGTCTGGCCTTCGATGCCTTGAAGGAAAAGCTCAGCGCTGAAGGCCTGTTCAGTGCCGAGCGCAAAGTGCCGCTGCCGGCGCATCCGCAACGCATCGGCATCATCAGCTCGCCCACCGGCGCGGTGATCCGCGACATTATCAGTGTGTTCCGCCGCCGCGCGCCGCAGATCCAACTGACGCTGATCCCCACCGCCGTGCAAGGCCGCGAAGCCACCGCACAGATTGTCCGCGCGCTGAAACTGGCGGACGCCCGCGGTTTCGACGCGTTGATCCTGGCCCGTGGCGGCGGTTCGCTGGAAGACCTCTGGTGTTTCAACGAAGAAGCCGTGGCCCGCGCCGTGGATGCCTGCGTGACGCCGATTGTCAGTGCCGTCGGCCATGAAACTGACGTGTCGATCAGTGACTTTGTCGCCGATGTCCGCGCCCCTACCCCCTCTGCCGCGGCCGAACTGCTGGCGCCGGATTCCAGCGATCTGGTTCGACGCATCGAAAGCCTGCATCGGCGCTTGGTGATGCGCATCCGCGACCGCTTGATGCGCGATCGAATGCGCCTGGAAGGCATGACCCGGCGTCTGCGCCATCCCGGTGAACGTCTGCGTCAGCAAGCACAACGCCTGGATGATCTGGACATGCGCCTGCGCCGCGCGTTCGAACGCAGCCTCAACACTCGTCGCGAACGCTTGATCCGCCTGGAAACCCGCCTCGCCGGGCAACATCCGGGCCGGCAACTGGCAATGCTTCGCCAACGTCTCGACAGCCTTGCCGAACGACTGCCCCGGGCCATGCGTGAAGGGCTGAAATCCCGCCGCCTGCAACTGCAAAGTCAGATGCAGACGTTGCACGTGGTCAGCCCGTTGGCGACTCTCGCGCGTGGCTACAGCATTCTGCTGGACGAGCGCGGCAATGCGATTCGCAGCGCCGCACAGACCCACACCGGCCAGCGCCTGAAAGCCAAACTGGGTGAAGGCGAGCTGCAAGTGCGGGTCGAAGACAATCACCTGACGCCTGTCACCCTTTCTCTACTGGATTGATCCATGCCGCGTTTTTTTGCTCCCTTGCTGTTGCTGTGCCTGACCTTCAATGCCCACGCCGACAGCTACATCACCCGCCTGTTGAACAAACCGGTGCCGGGCGGTGTGGCCGTCGTGGACCTGGGTGTTTCGGCACAAGCACCGAAGGCCCTGTATCAGGGCAAACCTGTGTTGGTGGTCAAGGAGCAAAATAACTGGCTGGCTATTGTCGGCGTGCCGTTGACGGTCAAGCCGGGCGCCCAATTCATCAGCAGCGGTGGACGCAACCTGAGTTTCACTGTCGGCAGCAAGAAATACCCGGAACAGCGCATCACCCTGAAAAATACGCAGCAGGTCAATCCAGACCCGGAAAATCTCAAGCGCATCGAACGTGAACTGGCCGAGCAGATTGCCGCCTATCGCACCTTCAGTCCAAACACTCCGAGCAATTTGCTGCTCGATAAACCGGTCAATGGGCCGCTGTCGAGCAGGTTCGGTGTGCGCCGCTTCTTCAACGGTGAAGAGCGCAATCCCCATTCAGGCCTGGATTTCGCGGTGGGCGCTGGCACGCCGATCAAGACCCCGGCCGCGGGCAAGGTGATTTTGATCGGCAATTACTTCTTCAACGGCAATACGGTATTCGTCGATCACGGTCAGGGCTTCATCAGCATGTTCTGTCACATGTCGAAGATCGATGTGAAGGTCGGCCAGCAATTGGCGCGCGGTGGTGTGGTCGGCAAAGTCGGTGCGACTGGCCGAGCGACTGGGCCGCATATGCACTGGAACATCAGCCTGAATGACGCCCGGGTGGATCCGGCGATTTTTATTGGGGCGTTTCAGCCATAAATAGTGGTTGAGGCTACCGGCCTCTTCGCGGGCAAGCCCGCTCCCACATTAGATTTTCGGCGCGCACAGAACATGTGTTCACACCGATCAAATGTGGGAGCGGGCTTGCTCGCGAAGGCGGCCTCATTGGCCCCACTTATTCCGCCTCATTGCCAACTCCTGCTTCCTGGTCGCCTAGTTGAGGCTTTAAGGATTAGCTGCGCCGGGCGAACTGCAATCGCCAACCTTCAATTGCGCATCGCTCAAACCTCGCGCAAACATCAATACGATCTCTGCTATTCACCGCAACAAAATCTCAATAAACACGACTTTTCGAGTATTCCTCTCAATTTTTTTCGACTGCTTGCCATCCTTTCCCCCCGCGGTTAGGGTTGAAGGCATGAAAACCTCTCACACCCTCATTCAGCTCCGTCAGCACCGCAGTCTGTGCCTCGTCAGCGCACGACTGCCAGGCTGAATCGCGGCGCCTCGTCTGACGCTTTATCCCCAGAACTTTTTGATCCACCGGCAGGCCGCCTTTTTTCGGCCCACACAATAAGGATTTCCCGATGAGCATGCTCAAAGACCCGTCTTCGAAATACCGCGCCTTCCCGACCATCGACATCCCGGATCGCACCTGGCCATCGAAGACCATCACCGCCGCGCCGATCTGGTGCAGCTCGGACCTTCGTGACGGCAACCAGTCGCTGATCGAGCCGATGGACGCGGTCAAGAAGCTGCGTTTCTGGAAAACCCTGGTGCAAGTCGGCGTGAAAGAAATCGAAGCCTCGTTCCCGGCCGCTTCGCAAACCGACTTCGACTTCGTGCGCACCCTGATCGAAGACGGCCACATCCCGGACGACACCACCATCCAGGTGCTGACCCAGGGCCGTGAAGACTTGATCGCGCGCACCTTCGAATCCCTGCGCGGGGCCAAGAAAGCCATTGTTCACCTGTACAACGCGACCTCCCCTTCCTTCCGCCGCATTGTCTTCAATCAGGACAAGGACGGGATCAAGGCCATCGCCGTGAACGCCGCCAAGCTGTTCGTCAAATACGCTGCCCAGCAGCCGGAAACCGAGTGGACTTTCGAGTATTCGCCAGAAACCTTCAGCGCCACCGAACTGGAATTCGCCAAGGAAGTCTGCGACGCGGTGATCGAAGTGTGGAACCCGACGCCTGAGCACAAGGTGATTCTCAACCTGCCAGCCACCGTCGAATGCGCCACCCCGAACATCTATGCCGACCAGATCGAATGGTTCGGCCGCCACATCAACCGTCGTGACAGCGTGATCATCAGCCTGCACACCCACAACGACCGTGGCACTGGCGTGGCCGCCACCGAGCTGGGCCTGATGGCCGGCGCCGACCGTGTCGAAGGTTGCCTGTTCGGCAACGGTGAGCGGACCGGTAACGTCGATCTGGTGACCGTGGCATTGAACCTCTACACCCAGGGCGTAAACCCTGAGCTGGACTTCTCCGATATCGACGGCGTGCGCAAGGTCGTCGAAGAATGCAATCAGATCCAGGTGCACCCACGTCACCCATACGTTGGCGACCTGGTGCACACCGCCTTCTCCGGCTCGCACCAGGATGCGATCCGCAAGGGCTTCGCCCAGCAGCAACCGGACGCCCTGTGGGAAGTGCCGTACTTGCCGATCGACCCGGCCGACATCGGCCGCAGCTACGAGGCGGTGATTCGCGTCAACAGCCAGTCGGGCAAGGGCGGTATCGCTTACCTGCTGGAGCAGGAATACGGCATCAACTTGCCGCGCCGCATGCAGATAGAGTTCAGCCAGGTCGTTCAGCGTGAAACCGATCGCCTGGGCCTGGAGATGACAGCCCAGCAGATCCACGCTTTGCTGCACAGCGAGTACTTGCAGGCCAACACCCCGTACGCGCTGGTCAGCCATCGCTTGCAAGAAGAAAACGGTCACAGCGCCGTGGAAGTGGAAGTCTCCAGCAAAGGTCAGGGCGAAACCAACCTGCACTGGCGTGGCAAAGGCAACGGCGCTCTGGAAGCGCTGGTGGCCGGTCTGCCGATTCCGGTGGAAATCATGGACTACAACGAACACGCCATCGGCGCGGGCACCAATGCCAAGGCTGCGGCCTACATTGAACTGCGCGTAAACGGTGAGCGAGCGGTGCATGGCGTCGGCATCGATGAAAATATCACCACCGCCAGCTTCAAGGCCCTGTTCAGCGCACTGAACCGCTCCCTGAGCCAGCCGGAAGCGAAAGCGGCGTAAGGCTGCGCTGCAATGCAAAAGGCCCCGGGGTGTGAACCTCGGGGCCTTTTTGTTTGTGCTGTCTGAAAGATCAAAAGATCGCAGCCTTCGGCAGCTCCTACGTTGATCGAGTACACCGGTGATCGAGCGGATGCACACAAGCCCCGTAGGAGCTGCCGAAGGCTGCGATCTTTTCGGGACCACCCGATTCTCAAGTAAACTCGAAGGTATCCGCATCCAGGTTAGCCGGAAACCGTGAGCGATAAGCCGCCAGCTCCGCCGCATCCAGAACCACCTTGAACACGCCATCGGCATCGCCTGCGCCAAGCAACATCTCACCCTGAAAATCCAGCACCTGACTGTCACCGCTATACGCAAAGCCTTTGCCATCGGTACCGATGCGGTTCACCGCCGCCACATAACAGAGGTTTTCGATCGCCCGTGCCGGCAGCAAACGGTTCCAGTGCTGACGCCGGGCGCCCGGCCAATTGGCGGTGTACAGCAACAAGTCGGTGTCTTGAGGGTCGCGGCTCCAGACCGGGAAACGCAGGTCGTAGCAAATCAGCGGCCGCACTCGCCAGCCCTTCAATTCGAACTGCACCTGACGCTCGCCCGGGGTGAAATGGTTGTGCTCGCCCGCCATGCGGAACAGGTGACGTTTGTCATAGTGCCACACCTCCCCGTCCGGTCGCGCCCATAACAGACGATTGCGATGACTGCCGTCAGCCACCTGGACGATGATGCTGCCGGTGATCACCGCATCCAGTTTCGCCGCCTGAACCCGCAGCCATTTACTGGTGGGGCCATTTTCCGGCTCGGCGAGGGTTTCCGATTCCATGGAGAAACCGGTGGTGAACATCTCCGGCAGGATGATCAGGTCCGCGCCGCGAGCCTGTTCCAGCAAAGGCTCGAAATGTTGCAGATTGGCCTGGCGATCATGCCAGGCCAGTGTGGTCTGGATCAGCGCGACATTCAGATTGGGCAGAGCACTCAGATCACGCATAATTTTGCCGCTGCTTCACGCAGGGTCTCCTCGCGTTTGGCAAAGCACAGACGCACCAGGCGCTGGCCTTCGGGTGGCGTCTGGTAGAACACCGAGATCGGGATGCTTGCGACGCCATGTTCGCGGGTCATCCACAGCGCCATCTCGACATCATTGAGGTCCGGGCGAATCTGCGAGTAATCGACCAGCTGGAAGTAAGTACCGGCCACCCGGGTGAAACTGAAGCGCGACGGTGCCAGCAAATCGCAGAACAGATCGCGCTTGGCCTGATAGAAGTCCGGCAACTCCTCGACGTGTTCCGGGTGCTCGGCCATGTAATCGGCCAAGGCATATTGCAACGGCGTCACGCCGCAGAAACTGACGTATTGGTGAACCTTGCGCAGTTCCGCGGTGAGGGCCGGAGGTGCCACGACATAACCGGTTTTCCAGCCGGTGACGTGGTAGGTCTTGCCGAACGAACTAACCACAAAGGCGCGTTGATAAAGTTCTTCGTGGGCCAATACGCTGACGTGAAATGCGCCATCGAATACCAGGTGTTCGTAGACCTCGTCGCTGATCACATAGATATCGCGGTCGCGAATCAACGCCGCCAGTTGATCCAGCTCGGCACGACTGATCAACGCGCCGCTGGGGTTGTGCGGGCTGTTAAGAATGATCATCCGCGTACGCGGGCTCAGCGCATTGGCAAGCTTCTGGAAGTCGATGCTGAAATCGTTCAGGCCCAGCGGCACATGCACGCAACGGCCACCGGCCAGCTCCACCGAAGGTTCATAACTGTCGTAGGCCGGATCGAACACGATCACTTCATCGCCGCTATGGATCACCGCCTGAATGGCGCAAAAAATCGCCTGTGTCGCACCGGGAGTGACCGTCACTTCGCTGTCGGCATCGACATGGACGCCGTAGCTGCGAGCGATCTTCGCCGCAATCTGCTGACGCAACACCGGCAAGCCAGTCATCGGCGAATACTGGTTGTGGCCACTGGCGATGTGCCGACCGACTGCATCACGCAGGGCCTGCGGGCCGTCGAAATCGGGAAACCCCTGAGACAGATTGATCGCCCCGGTTTGCGCCGCAAGCTGGGACATCTGCGTGAAGATAGTGATGCCGACATTCGGCAGCTTACTGGTGATCATCGGTGATTCCCTGCAGGTGAGCTGCAAGTTTCAAGTTTCAAGCTGCAAGTGGTCAAGCGTCAAACCACCAGACACAAAAAAGGGTCCCGGAAAGGACCCTTCTGCTTTTACTTGAAGCTTGCAGCTTGAGGCTCGTCGCTGCTTCTATCGCTTGTCGCGGCGCTTCTTGTCGGCTTTCTTGTGGTGCGACATCATCCGACGCTTCTTGTTGACCTGGCGGTCGGTGAGCGAGTTCTTGTTGCCTTCGTACGGGTTCTCCCCCCCCTTGAACTCGATGCGAATCGGCGTACCGACCAGTTTCAAGACACGACGATAAGTGTTTTCAAGATAACGGACGTAAGACTTCGGCACCTTCTCGATCTGGTTACCGTGAATCACGATGATCGGCGGGTTGGCACCACCCAAGTGGGCGTAACGCAGCTTGATCCGACGGTTGTTGACCATCGGTGGCGCGTGCTCACCGACCGCATCTTCCAGAATCTGGGTCAGGCGGTTGGTCGGCCAGCGGGTGACCGCGGACTTGAACGAGTTCTGTACCGACGCGTAGAGGTTACCTACGCCAGTGCCGTGCAGGGCCGAGATGAAGTGGATATCGGCGAAGTCGACGAAGAACAGTCGACGTTGCAGCTCGACCTTCACGAAGTCGCGCTCGCTCGGCGTCATGCCGTCCCACTTGTTGATCGCGATAACCAGCGCACGACCGGCCTCAAGGGCAAAGCCCAGCAGGTTGAGGTCGTGGTCCACCACGCCTTCGCGGGCGTCCATCACGAAGATCACCACGTTGGCGTCTTTGATCGCTTGCAGGGTTTTGACCACGGAGAACTTTTCGACTTCTTCGTGGATCTTGCCGCGCTTGCGCACACCAGCGGTGTCGATCAGCGTGTACTTCTCGTCGTTACGTTCGAACGGGATGTAGATGCTGTCGCGGGTGGTGCCGGGCTGGTCATAAACGATGACCCGGTCTTCACCGAGCATGCGGTTGACCAGGGTCGACTTGCCGACGTTCGGACGACCGATGATGGCGATCTTGATACCGTCTTTTTCGCTTGGGCCAGGAATGCGCTTGGCTTCCTCACCTTCGGCAACGATCTCTTCTTCGCCTTCTTCCGATTCTTCTTCGTCTTTGGGGAAGTCGCTCAGGGCGATTTCCAGCATCTGGGTGATGCCACGACCATGGGCACCGGCGATCGGGATCGCGTGGCCCATGCCCAACGGGGCGAATTCGGCGCGGGCCATTTCAGGGTCGATGTTGTCGACCTTGTTGGCAACCACGTAAGAACGCTTGTTACGCTTGCGCAAGTGTTCGGCGATCATCTGGTCGGCCGCGGTGAAACCGGCCTTGGCATCTACCAGGAACAGAACGACATCCGCTTCTTCAATGGCCAGCAGCGACTGCTCGGCCATTTTTTCGTCCATACCGTGCTCGTCACCGGAGATACCGCCGGTGTCGACCAGAATGTAGGAACGCCCTTGCCACTTGGCCTCACCGTACTGGCGATCACGGGTCAGACCGGACAAGTCGCCGACGATGGCGTCGCGAGTCCTGGTCAGGCGGTTGAACAAGGTGGACTTGCCGACGTTCGGTCGGCCCACCAGGGCGATTACGGGAACCATGCGGCTCTCCACTTCGTTATTTCAGAAAATACAAAAGCCGCTGCGAGGCAGCGGCTGGTGCTCGGGGCAGCACTGTGGGAGCGGGCTTGCTCGCGAAAAAACGTAGCAGCACCGCATTTATTCAGGCTGTACGCGTCATCGTTGACGCCCTTCGCGAGCAAGCCCGCTCCCACAGGTGAAGCCGCTTGGGGGTTAAACCCCAAGCATAGTTCTTACTTGATGGTCAGGGCTTCCAGTTTGCCACTGTTGCCATACAGATAAATCGTGTCACCCACCACCAGCGGACGGGCACGCAGGCCGTCGCTGTCGATGCGCTCGCGGCCGACGAAACGACCGTCCACCTGACTCAGCAGATGCAGGTAACCTTCCATATCACCGACTGCAACATAGCTGGAGAACACTTCCGGAGCCGACAATTGACGGCGGGCCAGCGAATCGTTGCTCCACAAGGCAGTGGTGGAACGTTCGTCGACGCCTTCAACGGTGCCCGCAGACAGGCTCACGTAGACGCTGCCAAAACCCTGGGCAACGCCGGCATAGCTGGAAGCATCCCGCTGCCAGAGCTGACGACCGCTTTCCAGGTCCAGCGCCGCGACGCGACCCTGGTAGCTGGCGACATACAGCGTACCGCCGGACAGCAGCAAGCCACCGTCAATATCGACCACACGCTCCAGCTCCGAACGACCTTGTGGAATCGCTACGCGCTGTTCCCACACCGGCACGCCGTTGGACACATCGAGAGCGACCACTTTACCGGTCGACAGGCCAGCCACTGCGAGGCGGTTGGTGACGATCGGTGCACTGGTGCCGCGCAGGGTCAGAACCGCTGGCGTGCTGTCATACAACCAGCGCTGGTTGCCGGTAGCGGCATCCAGACCGATCAGACGGTCATCCTGGGTCTGAACCACAACAACGTCACCGTTGGTGGCCGGCGGCGCGAGCACTTCACTGGTCACGCGAGCGCGCCATTTCTCTTCACCGCTGCTGGCATCCAGGGCAACGATTTCGCCCTTGAGCGTGCCGATCATGACCAAACCGTAACCTACACCAACGGCGCCGGAGACAGGCAGTTCGAGATCTTTCTTCCATTTGACGTCGCCATTGCTGCGATCCATCGCCATCACCACACCGGTGACGTCGCCGGCATAGATGGTATCGCCATCGATCGCCGGAACCAGCATGTTGTAGGTTTCGCCCTGACCGTCACCGATCGAACGACTCCACTGCTTTTGCAGCACCACTTCTTCTTTGAAGTCGGTCAACTCGGCCGGTGGCAATTCTTTTTTGCTGTTGCTGCTGCAACCCGCGGCCAGTATGGCCAGAGTCAGCAATGCTGCATGTTTCCAACGGATCACGTCACGCATCCCCTTTGGCCAGGTCGTCCAGCTTGATTTGTAGGCCGCCAACCGCCGCTTCATCCGACAGTGCCGCCTTGGCTTTCTGATACGCCGCGTTCGCTTCGTCGTTACGACCCAACTGCACCAGCAGGTCGCCTTTGAGTTCTTCGCGAGTGGCCAGGAAAGCTTTGTCGGCATCGCCTTCAAGCAGCTTCAGGGCTTCATCGACCTTGTTCTGCGCGGCCAACACCTGCGCCAAACGCTGACGAGCAATTTCGCCCAGTGCCGGGTTGGCCGGTTTGGCGACAATGGCTTTCAGTTCGCTGGCTGCATCGTCCAGCTTGCCGCTGTCGACCGCAACTTTCGCCACGAACAGGCTGCCGTATTGCGCGTAAGCAGTGCCGCCGAACTCGCTGTTGAGCTTGCCAGCCAGATCCGAAACACGTGCGGCATCAGGCTTGCCGTCAGGCGTCAGCGTGGTTTCAAGCAATTGCTGATAGAGAATCGAGGCGCCTTGCGACTGATTGCTCTGATACTTCTGAAAGGCCTGCCAGCCGAACACGATGACCAGCGCCAACAGGCCGCCAGTGACCAGGGGCTTGCCGTTGCGTGTCCACCAGTCCTTCAACTCCGCCAGATGTTCGTCTTCGGTACTCGACACCCCAATACTCCTTAATCGCTAAATCGGCTGTTTGACAGCTTCAACCCTGCACGACGCAGGTGGCCAGGTGTGCAGCAAGCGCATCCCAGGCAATGCTTTGTTGTTCGCCCTGGCCACGCAGGGGTTTGAAACCTACCACTTGCTGGGCCATTTCGTCCTCACCGAGAATCAATGCATACAGCGCACCGCTCTTGTCGGCTTTCTTGAACTGGCTTTTGAAGCTGCCGGCGCCGGCATTGACTTGCAGGCGCAGGTTGGGCAATTGATCACGAACACGCTCGCTCAAGGTCAGACCGGCCAGCTCGGCGGCTTCACCGAAGGCGCAGAGGTAGACATCGACCTGACGAGAGATTTCTTCCGGGATCTGTTCCAGGGTTTCAAGCAGCAGCACCAGACGCTCGATGCCCATGGCGAAACCAACGCCCGTGGTCGGCTTGCCGCCCATCTGCTCCACCAGACCGTCGTAACGACCACCGGCACATACGGTGCCCTGGGCGCCCAGCTTGTCGGTGACCCATTCGAAAACGGTCTTGCTGTAATAATCCAGCCCGCGAACCAGCTTCGGGTTGATCACATAAGGAATGCCGGCGGCGTCCAGACGAGCCTTTAGGCCCTCGAAGTGCACGCGGGACTCTTCGTCGAGGTAGTCGGCCATCTTCGGCGCGTCGGCCAATGCCGCTTGAGTGTCGGGATTCTTGGTATCCAGAACCCGCAGCGGGTTAGTCTTCAGACGGCGCTGGCTGTCTTCGTCCAGTTGATCCAGGCGAGCGGACAGGTAGTCGACCAGCGCTTCACGATAACGACCACGGGACTCGCTGGTGCCCAGGCTGTTGAGTTCGAGCTTGACCGCATCGCGGATACCCAGCTCGCCCCACAGGCGCCAGGTCAGAACGATCAATTCGGCGTCGATGTCCGGACCGTCGAGGTTGAAGACTTCGCAACCGATCTGGTGGAACTGGCGATAACGACCTTTCTGTGGACGTTCGTGACGGAACATCGGGCCGATGTACCAGAGTTTCTGCACCTGACCGCCGCCGGTGATGCCGTGCTCGAGCACCGCACGCACGCAGGCCGCTGTGCCTTCAGGGCGCAGGGTCAGGGAATCGCCGTTGCGATCTTCGAAGGTGTACATCTCTTTTTCGACGATGTCGGTCACTTCACCGATGGAGCGTTTGAACAGCTCGGTGAACTCGACGATCGGCATGCGGATCTGCTTGTAACCGTAGTTATCCAGCAGACGCGAGACGGTGCCCTCGAAATGACGCCACAGAGGAGTCTGTTCGGGCAGGATGTCGTTCATGCCACGAATGGCTTGCAGAGACTTGCTCACTATAAATCCTTAAATTCGTTCGGCTCTTTAGTCAGGCTCAGCCGCGAGCGATTACCGCTGCGTCGGCTTCGACCTTTTCGGCCGCTTTCTGACGGATCAAGCGTTCAAGCTCATCCACCAGATTGTCATTAGTCAGTTTCTGCGCCGGCTTGCCGTCAATGTAAATCAGGTTTGGCGTGCCGCCGGTCAAGCCGATATGGGCTTCCTTGGCTTCGCCCGGCCCGTTGACCACGCAACCGATCACCGCGACATCCAGCGGCACCAGCAGGTCTTCGAGGCGCCCTTCCAGTTCGTTCATGGTTTTGACCACATCGAAGTTCTGCCGCGAGCAACTCGGGCAGGCGATGAAGTTGATACCACGGGAACGCAGGTGCAGGGACTTGAGAATGTCGTAGCCGACTTTCACTTCCTCGACCGGGTCGGCCGCCAACGAGATGCGAATAGTATCGCCAATCCCTTCGGCGAGCAGCATACCGAGGCCCACGGCGGATTTCACCGTGCCTGAACGCAAACCACCGGCTTCGGTGATGCCCAAATGCAGCGGCTGGACGATTTCCTTGGCCAGCAGGCGGTAGGCGGCGACGGCCATGAACACGTCAGAGGCTTTCACGCTGACCTTGAAGTCCTGGAAATTCAGGCGCTCGAGGTGTTCGACGTGACGCAAGGCGGACTCGACCAGCGCAGCGGGCGTCGGCTCGCCGTATTTCTTTTGCAGGTCTTTTTCCAGGGAGCCGGCGTTGACGCCGATGCGGATCGGAATCCCGCGATCACGGGCGGCATCGACCACCGCACGCACGCGGTCTTCACGACCGATGTTGCCCGGGTTGATGCGCAGGCAATCCACGCCCAGTTCGGCGACGCGCAAAGCGATCTTGTAGTCGAAATGAATGTCGGCCACCAATGGCACTTTGACCAATTGCTTGATCTTGCCGAAGGCTTCGGCGGCGTCCATGTCCGGCACCGAAACCCGCACGATATCGACGCCAGCGGCTTCCAGACGATTGATCTGGGCCACGGTAGCGGCCACGTCATTGGTGTCGCTGTTGGTCATGCTCTGCACAGCGATAGGCGCATCGCCGCCCACGGGCACATTACCCACCCAGATCTTGCGGGATTCGCGACGTTTGATTGGAGATTCGCCGTGCATGACTTATTGACCCAACTTCAGGCGAGCAGTCTCGCCACTGGTGAACGGAGCGACATCAACCACTTGCCCGTTGTAGCTGACCTGCGCGCCACGGGCGAAGCCCAGACGCACGGAAAAGGGCGGTTTGCCGCTAACGGAAACATTTTCGCCTTTACGCTTTAGACCGCTCAACAGCACCTTGCCGGTGCCATCGGTCACTTGCGTCCAGCAATCGGCGGTGAATTGCAGTTGAACCTGGCCTTGGCCGGCCACCGGAGCCGCCGGAGATGGAGCCGGAACGGTCGGAGCAATCGGAGCCGTGATAACCGGTGCCGGTACAGCGGGAACAGACGGGGAAGGTGTCGCTGGCGTCGCCGGTGTCGCGACAACCGGAGCAGTGCCGTGGGCCGCAGCCGCAGGCGTTACTGCTGAAGCGACTGGCGCTGGAACCGGTGCACTCGTTTCGGCATTGACTGGTTCCTCGGCCGATTCGGTCGAAGACTCGGCCTGAGGCAACGCAAGCGGCGTTTCACCTTCAGCCTGACCTTGCGCAACGGCCTGGTCTTCTGGTTCGTCCAGTGGATGGATCTGGGTGGTGCCGTCGGCGCCTTCAACTTCAACGTGCTCCGGCGCCAGGCCGATCAGGTCCTTGGTACGCAATGAAGTTTGATCCTGCCACCAGATAAAACCACCGCCGATCACCGCGAGCAGCAACAGCAGGCTGACAATTCGCAAAATGGTGTGGGAAACCCGAACCGGCTCTTCGATACGCCCCAGGCTGTGGACGTTGCTGCCATGGGAGTCGGTGCCGGTGGATTGGTCGAACTGCTGGACCAGAACAGTTTGGTCCATGCCGAGCAATTTGGCATACGCGCGAATATAGCCACGAGCAAAGGTGTGGCCAGGCAGCTTGTCGAAAGCGCCGGCTTCCAGATTGCTCAGGGAATTGACGGTGAGGTTGAGCTTGAGGGCCACTTCGGCCAGCGACCAGCCATTGCTTTCGCGGGCCTGGCGCAAAGTCTCACCGGGATTAACGCGATTCGCTGCTACAACTTCGGGATGCGCCGCTTTCATCATTGCTCCGACAGGTATTGCTGATATTCCGGCGTACCGGGATAGAGTCGTTTTAATTGCAGGCCAAAACTGGCGGCCTTGTCGCGATCTTCGAACACTTTTGCCAGCCGAACGCCGAGCAATAGACTACGTGCATTTTGCTCGGTGAGCAGGCTAAAACGGTCGTAATAGTCACGCGCGGGCACATAATGCCTGTCTTCGTAAGACAACTCAGCCATTTCCAGCAATGCACGTGGCTGTTGGCGATTCAGACGCAGGGCTTTTTCCAGTTGCTGGCGTGCCAGATCACGCTGGCCTAGCTTTGAAGCGGTCATGCCCAGATTTTCGAAAACCCGTGAACGCTCAGGATACAAAGTATCGGCGGCGGCCTGTTCGAAGCGTTCATACGCTTCTTTGTAACGTTTCTCTTCGAAAAGAAAACTGCCGTAGTTATTCAGGATTCGCGCATCGGCGGGACGAGAAGACAGTGCCTTGCGAAAATGCTGATCGGCCAGTTCCGGCTCCATCTCAGCCTGGAACACCAGCCCCAGAGCCGCGTTGGCATCAGGATCCGAGCTATCCAGGTCCAAGGCCTTCTTCAACGGTACTTTGGCGCGCTCGGTCATGCCTTGTTGCAAATACCCCAGACCCAGCTGCACGTAGGCGGCACGCGCTTCATCACGGCCCTTGCTGGTCTTCATCGGGTTGAAATCGCCCGACAGGACACAACCAGCACAGAGGCTGGCCAACAGCACAAGCAGCGCGAAGCGCAGGGACATAGAGATCCTCTCTTAATTATTGTTCGCGGCGTTCGTTGCGATATCGTTTTCGGCGCTCAACTCGCGCACGGCGATATAACGTTCGCTGCGACGGGTGCGATCCAGCACCTGCCCTACCAATTGGCCACACGCGGCATCGATGTCTTCACCGCGGGTGGTGCGTACAGTGACATTGAAGCCTGCATGGTGAAGCTGATCCTGAAACCGGCGAATCGCGTTGTTGCTTGGGCGCTCGTAACCGGAATGCGGGAACGGGTTGAACGGAATCAGGTTGATCTTGCACGGGATGTTCTTGAGCAGCTCGATCATCTCAACGGCGTGTTCAACCTTGTCGTTGATGTCCTTGAGCAAGGTGTACTCGATGGTCAGCACGCGCTTTTCGCCCAGGGACGACATGTAGCGCTGGCACGACTCGAGCAGCATCTTAAGCGGATATTTTTTGTTGATCGGCACCAATTGGTTACGCAATGCGTCATTCGGTGCGTGCAGCGACAACGCCAGGGACACGTCGATGTGCTTGGACAGCTCATCGATCATCGGCACCACACCCGAAGTGGACAGGGTCACGCGGCGCTTGGAGATCCCGTAGCCCAGGTCATCCATCATCAGATGCATGGCGGCCACGACGTTGTCGAAGTTCAGCAGCGGCTCACCCATGCCCATCATCACCACGTTGGTGATGGCACGGTCGGCGGTCGCCGGGATGCTGCCGAACGATTTATTGGCAATCCACACCTGACCGATCACTTCGGCGGCGGTGAGGTTGCTGTTGAAACCTTGCTTGCCGGTGGAGCAGAAACTGCAATCCAGGGCACAGCCTGCCTGGGACGAAACGCACAGAGTGCCGCGTTTGCCCTGAGGAATGTACACGGTCTCGACGCAGCTACCGGACGCCACACGCACCACCCACTTACGGGTGCCATCGGTGGAGATGTCCTCGCTGACCACTTCAGGGCCGCGGACTTCAGCAATGGCCTTGAGCTTGTCACGCAAGGCCTTGCTGACGTTCGTCATGGCGTCGAAATCATCGACGCCAAGGTGGTGAATCCATTTCATTACCTGACCGGCACGGAAACGCTTCTCCCCGATTGAGTCGAAGAATTTTTCCATTTCCTGTTGAGTCAGACCCAGCAGGTTGGTTTTTACAGTCGATGTAGTCATGGATTCACCTTCACTCTTAAGCCGATGCTTAGCGAGTGGTTACTTCAGTAGCTGCGAAGAAGTACGAGATTTCGCGAGCAGCAGCGGCTTCGGAGTCCGAACCGTGTACAGCGTTGGCGTCGATGGAATCAGCGAAGTCAGCACGGATGGTGCCGGCAGCAGCTTCTTTAGGGTTGGTAGCGCCCATCAGCTCACGGTTCAGAGCGATAGCGTTTTCGCCTTCCAGAACCTGAACGACAACCGGACCGGAGATCATGAAAGCAACCAGGTCGTTGAAGAAACCACGAGCGCTGTGCTCAGCGTAGAAGCCTTCAGCTTCGGCTTTGGACAGTTGCTTCAGTTTCGAAGCTACAACGCGCAGGCCAGCTTTTTCGAAACGAGTGGTGATCTCGCCGATAACGTTTTTTGCAACAGCGTCAGGCTTGATGATGGAGAAAGTACGTTGAACAGCCATGGTGTAACTCCAGAAACGGTAATTTGCGAAAAATTAAACCCGCGAATTATACGCGGGTTCTTTGGTATTGCCTAACGGCGTAAAGTCGCGACCTCTGCCCTCTGTAGGAGCTGCCGAAGGCTGCGATCCTTTGATTCTGCTTTGCGCTTGAGATTCAAGTGGCATTGGAAAAGATCGCAGCCTCGCTTCGCGAGTCAGCTCCTACACTTCTTCGATCCAGGCGGCCTGAATGGCTTCAAGCACCTTCTCGCCACCGCGGGTCGGATCATCACTGAACTCCGGCAATGCCAGCACCCATTGGTGCAGATCAACGAAGTTCACGAAACGTGGATCCACTTCAGGCCTGGTTTCAGCCAGTTGGATCGCGATTTCAAGCACATCAACCCATTTCAGACTCATGTCGGCTCCTTGAATCAGTGCGGCGCTTCGGCTGCATGGTTGAGCGAATATTTCGGAATTTCGATGGTCAGGTCTTCTGTCCCGACGATCGCCTGACAGGCTAGACGAGATTGCGCTTCCAGACCCCATGCCCGATCAAGAAAGTCTTCTTCCAGCTCATCGGCCTCTTCCAGCGAATCGAAACCTTCGCGAACGATGCAGTGGCAGGTAGTGCAGGCGCAGACGCCACCACAGGCGCTTTCCATCTCGATATGGTGTTCATGGGCCAGTTCGAGAATGGAAATACCGGGTTCAGCCTCTACAACCATGCCTTCCGGGCAGAACTTCTCGTGTGGCAGAAAAATGACCTGCGGCATCAGTTATCCTCGATTTCATTCAGGTTGCGCCCCGCCAGAGCGGCTTTCACCGTCGAATCCAAGCGGCGGGCAGCAAAGGCATCGGTCACTTGCGACAGACGCTTGGTCTGCTGCTCGATGGCGTAACCATCGGTGCCTTTCATCAATTCGGTCAGTTCCTGCATCTGCAACTCGATGACCATGCGCTCTTCGGCATCAAGCAGGCGTTCGCCGTCAACTTCCAGAGCGCCCTGCACCGCCTCGATCAAGCGCTGGGCATCGACCTGCTGCTCACGCAATACGCGGGCGACCTTGTCATCATTGGCGTGCTGGAACGAATCCTTGAGCATCTTGGCGATTTCGCCGTCGGTCAGGCCGTAGGACGGTTTGACCTGGATGCTGGCTTCGACGCCTGAACCCAATTCGCGGGCCGAGACACTGAGCAGACCGTCGGCGTCGACCTGGAAGGTCACGCGAATCTTCGCCGCGCCAGCCACCATCGCCGGAATACCGCGCAATTCGAAACGGGCCAGGGAGCGGCAATCGCTGATCAGCTCGCGCTCACCCTGCAATACGTGGATAGCCATGGCCGACTGGCCATCTTTATACGTGGTGAAGTCCTGAGCCCGGGCGACGGGGATGGTGGTGTTGCGCGGAATCACCTTCTCCATCAGGCCGCCCATGGTTTCCAGCCCCAGGGACAACGGAATCACGTCGAGCAACAGCAGTTCGCCGCCATCACGTTTGTTGCCGGCCAGGGTATCGGCCTGGATCGCGGCACCGATGGCGACGACTTGATCCGGATCGATTTCGGTCAGCGGTTCGCGACCAAAGGCGTGCGCAACAGCTTCACGGACGCGAGGAACGCGAGTCGAGCCGCCGACCATGACCACAGCGTGAACGTCTTCCAGCTCGATGCCGGAATCACGCACCGCGCGACGGCAGGCTTTCAGGCTGCGAGCGACCATCGGCTCGATCAACGCATTGAAGGCGTCACGGGTCAGCTCAGCCTTCCAGTCGCCATAAGCGACTTCAACGGACGAGCAATTGGTCAAGGCTTCTTTGGCTGCGCACGCTGTTTGCAGCAGATTACGTTGCGCACCCGGATCAAGGTCGGCCGACAAACCGGCGCTCTCGATGATCCAGCCAGCAATAGCATGGTCAAAGTCATCGCCACCCAGCGCACTGTCGCCACCGGTAGCCAGCACTTCGAACACACCGCCAGTCAGGCGCAAAATCGAAATATCGAAGGTGCCGCCACCAAGGTCATAAATCGCGACCAGGCCTTCGGCGTGCTGATCCAGACCGTAAGCCACCGCGGCGGCGGTTGGCTCATTGAGCAAACGCAGCACGTTCAGGCCGGCCAGCTTGGCCGCATCCTTGGTGGCTTGACGCTGAGCATCATCGAAATAAGCCGGAACGGTGATCACCGCGCCAACCAATTCGCCACCCAAGGTCGCTTCAGCGCGCTGACGCAGTACCTTGAGGATATCGGCGGAAACTTCGACCGGGCTTTTCGGGCCTTGCACCGTGTCGATGAACGGCATGTGGGATTCGCCGTCGACAAAACGGTACGGCAGCTGATCGCCCAATTGCTTGACGTCGGACAGACCACGACCCATCAAGCGCTTGACCGACAGCACCGTGTTCAAAGGATCGGACGCGGCGGCCAGTTTGGCCGACTCGCCGACTTCGACGCGATCGGCGTGATAGCGCACGGCAGATGGCAGGATAACTTGCCCTTGCGCGTCGGCCAGAGGCTCGGAAAGACCACTGCGCAACGCAGCGACCAGCGAATTGGTAGTGCCCAAGTCAATCCCCACAGCCAGACGACGCTGGTGCGGTTGAGGACTTTGGCCGGGTTCGGCGATCTGCAGTAGGGCCATCGTGATCAGGACTTATCTGTATATCAGGCGTGCGACCGGAGCGGCACTGGGTTAATCGTCGAGGCGCTCTTCTAACTGGCGCACTTCGTAGGTGAGCTTGTCGAGAAACTGCATGCGCCGCATCAGGCGTTCGGCCCGTTCACGTTGCGCTGCATCATCCCAACAGGCTGCGAAGCTTTCGTTCAGTTCATCCTGCGCGACCTTCAAGCGGCGCTTGAACGCGGCGATGCCGGCCAGGTCGGCGCTGTCTTGCAGGTCTTCGAGTTCTTCACGCAATTCCATCTGCTGCAGAAGAAACTCCGGATCATGCACCGTGACCTCCAGCGGCAACTCGCCACCACTCAACGCAAGCAAGTAGCGCGCGCGTTTTGGGGGGCTTTTGAGCGTCTGGTAGGCCTCGTTGAGGCTCGCGGATTGCTCGAGCGCCAGCCGCTGCTCACGCTCGGAAGCGTCGGCAAAGCGGTCCGGATGAACGCCGCGCGCCAACTCACGGTAGCGCGAGGCCAACTGATCGAGATCCAGACGGAAGCTCGGTTTCAGCTCAAATAAAGCGAAATGACAAGGAGTTCCCACGCGCAGCCTCAGATGTTGAAGCTTTCGCCGCAGCCACATTCACCGCGAACGTTGGGATTGTTGAACTTGAAGCCTTCGTTCAACCCTTCCTTGACGAAATCGAGTTCGGTGCCGTCCAGGTAAGCGAGGCTCTTCGGGTCGATGATCACTTTCTCGCCGTGACTTTCGAACACCTGATCCTCTGCAACCACCTCGTCGACAAACTCCAGCACGTAGGCAAGGCCGGAACAGCCTGTGGTGCGAACACCCAGACGAATCCCTTCACCTTTGCCGCGCCCGTTGAGGGAGCGTCGCACGTGTTGAGCAGCCGCTTCTGTCATGCTGATAGCCATCGGTGACTCCTTACTCGTCGCCAAATCTTGAAAGTCAGATCAAGCCTTTCTTCTGCTTGTAGTCGCGAACGGCCGCTTTGATAGCGTCTTCAGCAAGTACGGAGCAGTGAATTTTTACTGGCGGCAGCGCCAGTTCTTCGGCCAGCTGAGTGTTCTTGATGGTCTCTGCTTCATCCAGAGTCTTGCCTTTCATCCACTCGGTCGCCAGGGAGCTGGAGGCGATCGCCGAACCGCAACCGTAGGTTTTGAACTTGGCGTCTTCGATGATGCCTTGTTCGTTGACCTTGATTTGCAGACGCATCACGTCGCCGCACGCCGGAGCGCCGACCATGCCGGTGCCGACATCAGGATCTTCCGCGTCCATCTTGCCGACGTTGCGCGGGTTCTCGTAGTGGTCGATGACCTTTTCGCTGTAAGCCATGATTCTTAATCCTCACTCATCAGGAGTCGCTCTTGAAGCCCAGCCAATCGTGGTTTGGCGGGGCCCGGTTGCGGCGACTTGAATATCAGTGCGCCGCCCACTCGATTTTCGAAATGTCGACGCCATCTTTGTACATGTCCCACAGCGGCGAAAGAGTGCGCAGCTTGGTAACGGCCTCGCAGACTTTCTGCGCGGCGTAGTCGATTTCTTCTTCGGTGGTGAAACGGCCGAAGGTGAAGCGAATAGAGCTGTGTGCCAGTTCGTCGTTACGGCCCAGGGCGCGCAGTACGTACGAAGGCTCAAGCGACGCCGAGGTGCAGGCCGAACCGGACGAAACCGCCAGATCCTTGAGCGCCATGATCAGCGACTCGCCTTCAACGTAGTTGAAGCTCAGGTTCAGGTTGTGCGGTACGCGGGCGGTCATGCTGCCGTTCACGTACAGCTCTTCCAAGCCTTCAACCTGCTTGAAGAAGCGATCGCTCAGGGCTTTGATGCGCACGTTCTCGGCAGCCATGTCTTCCTTGGCCACACGGAAAGCTTCGCCCATGCCGACGATCTGGTGGGTCGCCAGGGTGCCGGAACGCATGCCGCGCTCGTGACCGCCGCCGTGCATGGTCGCTTCGATGCGAACACGCGGCTTGCGGCTGACGTACAGCGCGCCGATGCCTTTAGGGCCGTAGGTTTTGTGGGCAGAGAACGACATCAGGTCGACTTTCAGTTTCGACAGGTCGATCTCGACCTTGCCGGTGGACTGAGCAGCGTCGACGTGGAACAGGATCCCCTTGGAGCGGGTCAGTTCGCCGATGGCAGCGATGTCGTTGATGGTGCCGATTTCATTGTTCACGTGCATGATCGACACTAGGATAGTGTCGTCGCGCAGAGCAGCTTCGACCATCTCTGGAGTGACCAGACCATCTTCGCGAGGATCGAGGTAGGTCACTTCGAAACCTTCACGCTCCAGTTGGCGCATGGTGTCGAGGACAGCCTTGTGCTCAATCTTGGTGGTGATCAGGTGCTTGCCTTTGGTGGAGTAGAAATGCGCCGCACCCTTGATTGCCAGGTTGTCGGACTCGGTGGCACCGGAGGTCCAGACGATTTCACGCGGGTCGGCATTAACCAGGTCAGCGACCTGACGGCGAGCGTTCTCGACGGACTCTTCAGCTTTCCAGCCGAATACGTGGGAACGGGACGCCGGGTTACCGAAGTTTCCGTCGACCAGCAGGCATTCACTCATCTTTTGCGCGACACGTGGATCAACCGGGGTCGTCGCAGAGTAATCAAGGTAAATCGGCAATTTCATGGACTATCTCCTAAATCAGGCTGGCTGGCGTGCCGCTAGCTCTTTGGCTGTCATTCGACGGCGGACGCTTCAATCTTGTCCAGGCGTGGCGCCTTGCTGTTGCAACGACGCTGATCCTGACGCTGGGCTACTTCTTGCACCTCACGGCGAGTTACAAGGTCAGCCAAGCTGATACCGCTCAGAAATTCGTGAATCTGCAGGCTCAGATCGCACCACAAGTGGTGGGTCAGACAGGTGTCGCCGGAATGGCAATCGCCCTGGCCCTGGCATTTGGTTGCATCGACCGATTCGTTGACCGCATCGATTACCTGGGCGACCTGAATGCCCTGCATGTCGCGGGACAGCTGGTAACCACCGCCTGGACCGCGAACACTGGACACCAGATTGCTGCGGCGCAATTTGGCGAACAGCTGTTCGAGGTAGGACAGGGAGATGCCTTGGCGCTCGGAGATATCGGCCAGGGACACCGGCCCGTGCTGCGCGTGCAACGCCAGGTCAAGCATGGCGGTCACGGCGTATCGGCCTTTTGTAGTCAGTCGCATGGACAATTACCACGGAATTCGGAATGGGGCGAGTATGCAATTCCCGAGTATTTAAGTCAACTATAAGACCTAGTGCTTTAGTCAGGTTTACCCGCAAAAGAGCGCGCGCATCATAACAAAGGCTGACAGCGTATAACCAGCAAATGCGCGTTATCGTTCTTCGCGAGCAAGCCCGCTCCCACACTTGATCTGTGTCGAACACAAATCCGTACCCGCTGAAAATCCAATGTGGGAGCGGGCTTGCTCGCGAAAGGGTCGGCGCAGTTTAGCTGGCCTGATCCTTGTCCTTCACGCAGGCAAAGTCTTCTTCGCGCAGTTCAGGCAGATCTTTCGCACAGTAATTGCTACCCAGGTCCTTCAGCGCCCCACACATCCCTTCAAGTCGACCATCTACAGCCTGCAGATGATCGAGCAACTGGTTAATGGCTCGAGCCACCGGATCCGGCATGTCCTCACCAACACCATAAGCATCGAAACCGATCTTCTCGGCCATCGCCTTGCGCTTGGCATCCTGCTCGTCATCGGACTTGACGATGATCCGCCCCGGAATCCCCACCACCGTCGCTCCGGGCGGAACTGCCTTGGTGACCACGGCATTGGAACCCACCTTGGCCCCGGCACCCACGATAAACGGACCGAGCACCTTGGCGCCCGCCCCGACCACAACGCCATCTTCCAGGGTCGGATGACGCTTGCCCTTGTTCCAGCTGGTGCCGCCAAGGGTCACGCCTTGATACAGGGTGACGTCGTTGCCGATTTCGGCGGTTTCACCGATAACGATGCCCATGCCATGGTCGATAAAGAAGCGACGACCGACCTTGGCACCCGGATGAATCTCGATTCCGGTCAACCAACGACCGAAGTTCGACACCAGACGCGCCAGCCATTTCCAGCCCATGCCCCACAACGCTGACGACAGGCGATGGATCCAGATGGCGTGCATGCCCGGGTAGCACGTCAGAACCTCAAAAGCATTACGCGCCGCCGGGTCACGATGGAAAACACTTTGGATATCTTCACGCAAACGCTCGAACATCATTAATCCTTCCGCTTTAGAAGCTCGCCACGGGCCGCTTTCTGGGTTTCCGTGAGGATGCCACGCAATATATTCATTTCCGCCCGACTGACCGAGCTGCGTCCGTACAACCGGCGCAGACGCGCCATCAAGTGCCGTGGTTTTTCCGGGTCGAGGAATTCGATGGCCACCAGCGTTTGCTCCAGGTGCTCATAGAATCGCTCCAGCTCATCCATGGTCGCCAGTTCACCACTTTTGGTGGACGCCACTTCCTCCTTCTCGACCTTGCTCGGCTGACCTTGAGCCGCCAGCCAGGACATGCGCACTTCATAGCTCAACACCTGCACCGCGGCCCCGAGGTTCAGCGAACTGAACTCAGGGTCTGATGGGATGTGCACGTGATAATGACATCGCTGCAGCTCTTCATTGGTCAGGCCGGAATCTTCACGACCAAACACCAATGCGATCTCGGCGCCCTGCCCCGCCTCCTCGACCACCTTCACACCGCATTCACGGGGATCGAGCAACGGCCAGGGAATGCGACGATCACGAGCACTGGTACCGAGCACCAGATTGCAGCCGACCAAGGCATCTTCCAAGGTGGCGACGACTTGAGCATTTTCAAGGATGTCACCGGCGCCGGACGCACGCGCATCGGCCTCGTGGTGCGGGAACAACCGCGGTTCGACCAACACCAGCCGTGACAGGCCCATGTTCTTCATGGCACGCGCAGCCCCACCGATATTGCCGGGGTGACTGGTATTGACCAGGACGACACGAATGTTTTGCAGCAAGGGAGGCGCTCTCGAACACTTTAATGGGGAGCAGAATCTTACAGCTCAACCTACCGTTAAGCTATGAAAGCGAACACCGACCTTCACCTGTAGAAAAGTTCTGATAGAATGCCCGGCTTTCTTTAACAACCTTAGGTGACACATCCATGCAGCCCATGCTGAATATCGCGCTGCGCGCCGCCCGCAGCGCCAGTGAATTGATTTTCCGCTCCATCGAGCGCCTGGATACCATCAAGGTCGACGAAAAAGACGCCAAGGATTACGTATCCGAGGTAGATCGCGCCGCCGAACAGAAAATCGTCGATGCGCTGCGCAAGGCTTACCCTAATCACTCGATCATGGGTGAAGAAACCGGCATGCACGCCGGTAACGGCATCGAAGGCGAAGAGTACCTGTGGATCATCGATCCGCTGGACGGCACCACCAACTTCCTGCGCGGCATTCCGCACTTCGCGGTCAGCATTGCCTGCAAATACCGTGGCCGCCTGGAGCACGCTGTTGTTCTGGACCCGGTTCGCCAGGAAGAATTCACCGCCAGCCGTGGTCGCGGCGCCCAGCTGAACGGTCGTCGCCTGCGCGTCAGCGGCCGCACCAGCCTGGACGGCGCCCTGCTGGGTACCGGCTTCCCATTCCGCGATGAGCAGATGGACAACCTCGACAACTACCTGGGCATGTTCCGCGCCCTGGTAGGCCAGACCGCCGGCATCCGCCGTGCTGGCGCAGCGAGCCTGGACCTGGCCTACGTGGCTGCCGGCCGTTTCGATGCATTCTGGGAATCGGGCCTGTCCGAATGGGACATGGCTGCAGGCGCCCTGCTGATCCAGGAAGCCGGCGGCTTGGTGAGCGACTTCACCGGCGGTCACGACTTCCTTGAGAAAGGCCATATCGTCGCCGGCAACACCAAGTGCTTCAAGGCAGTATTGACGGCGATCCAGCCACACCTGCCAGCTTCGCTGAAGCGCTAAACGCCCAAGCTCAAAAAGCCGCAGCACTTCAAGCAAACGCCCCGACTTGTTCGGGGCGTTTGCTTTTGTGCGGAAAAAGTCTTCTCTCTTAACGCCGCGATCCGTGTGGGAGCGGGCTTGCTCGCGAAGACGACGCACCAGGCAACATCAATGTCGACTGATATACCCTCTTCGCGAGCAAGCCCGCTCCCACAGGTTCCGCCATTAGCCGGCCTTTATATGCAGCCATAACGAAAAATGCCCCGTATCTTTCGATACGAGGCATTTTCTTGAAGAGCCAGCCTGAACAGGCTGGCTCTTGCGCATCGGAAGCTGGACTTAAGCCAGTTTTTCCTTGATGCGAGCTGCTTTACCGGACAGGTCACGCAGGTAGTACAGCTTGGCTTTACGTACGTCACCGCGACGCTTGACGGCCATGCTGTCGATTTGCGGGCTGTAGGTCTGGAAAGTACGCTCTACGCCAACACCGTTGGAGATTTTACGAACGGTGAAAGCACTGTTTACGCCGCGGTTACGCTTGGCGATAACTACGCCTTCGAACGCTTGCAGACGCGAACGATCGCCTTCCTTCACTTTCACCTGAACGACAATGGTGTCGCCCGGGGCAAAGGTAGGGATCTCTTTGGTCATCTGCTCTGCTTCGAGTGCAAGGATGATTTTGTTAGTCATGCTGTGCTCCTAAGGTAAATCGTCGGATCTACCATCGATACGTTGTTAACTATCGTCCCGCTCGCGGATATATTCCTCGAGCAGCTTCTTCTCTTCTCCAGAAAGCGAGCGGCTTTCCAGAAGATCGGCGCGTCGTTCAAAGGTCCTACCAAGGGACTGCTGTAAACGCCAACGCCGGATGTGCGCGTGATTGCCACTTAGCAATACGTCGGGAACACGCTGATCCGCATACACCTCCGGTCGGGTGTAGTGCGGGCAATCCAGCAAACCATCCGTAAAGGAATCTTCCTCGGCGGAGTCCGCATGCCCTAAAGCTCCGGGCAGCAGTCGTGTAACCGCATCGATCAGGACCATCGCCGGCAGCTCGCCACCAGACAGTACATAGTCGCCAATCGACCACTCTTCATCGACATGAGCATCAATAAAACGCTCGTCAATGCCTTCATAGCGGCCGGCAATCAGGATCAATGCATCCAGATTCGCCAACTCGCGCACCGCCAACTGAGTCAGTTGACGGCCTTGGGGGGACAGGTAAATTACCTTCGCCGCCTCCCCGGCTGCCGCCTTGGCCTGAACCAGAGCATCTTCCAGGGGCTTGATCTTCATCACCATGCCCGGACCACCGCCAAATGGGCGATCATCCACAGTGTGATGTCGATCCGTCGTGTAGTCTCGCGGATTCCAACAGGTGAGCTGCAACAGCCCCTGTTTCACCGCCCGACTGGTGATGCCGTACTCACTGATGGCGGAGAACATCTCGGGAAACAAACTGATCACTTCTACGCGCAAGTTAGCCACGTTTAGAAGTCCGCATCCCATTCCACCTTCATCTCGCCTGCGGCAAGGTCAACAGCCAACACGCATTGCTCCGTATAGGGCAACAGGCGTTCGCGATCATCCAGGCTGCCAGCGCAAGGCTTGACCACCATTACATCATTGGCGCCGGTTTCCAGAAGATGATCGATTTTCCCGAGCAATTGCCCAAGTTGATCAATAACCTTCAGACCTTCCAGCTGGTACCAGTAGTACTCGCCGTCGGTCAATTCAGGGAACAGGCTGCGCGGCACACAGATCTCATAACCAGCCAGAAGACGTGCTTCTTCACGATCATCGAGACCCTTGAGCTTTGCGACCAGGAACTTGTCGTTCCCACGTCCGCTGACCAGCTCAACCTGCTTCACATTGCCTTCGCGCCTGAGCGTCCAGGTTTTGTACTGCAACAGGTTTTCAGTCGGATCAGTAAAGGAATACACCTTCACTTCGCCGCGAACGCCATGAACAGAATAAATTTTGCCAATAACGATCAAATCATCGGCAGCAGCTGGCGTCGCGTTCATATTGCTCAGGCCGCAGCCTTGGCAGATTCCTTCAACAACTGAGCAACGCGCTCAGAAGGCTGTGCACCAACGCTCAGCCAGTAGGCTACGCGCTCTTGGTTCACGGACAGACGAACTTCTTGACCACGAGCAACAGGGTTGAAGAAACCAACCTGTTCCTTGTGCGAACCGTCGCGCGGGTTGCGGCTGTCGGTTACGGTCAAGTGGTAAAATGGGCGCTTTTTGGAGCCGCCAAGGGCAAGACGGATTGTTAGCATGTGAACATCGTTCCTGTAGTCGGTGCTGCAAATCTAAAGGCACAGCGGGCATAGGTGCCCGAAAGGCCGCATATTCTAAGGAATATCCGGACTTTTGCAAATGTCTTTTTCCGGCGGCCTATCGGTCGCCATCCAGATTTGCTATAGAGCCGTCGTTGAAAACGGCCAGTCAGCTCCCGCCAAGTGCGGGTTTGCTGGAGATCCCACTTCCTTGTGGGAGATGCAAGGGCAAGCCCTTGCGTGAATACTTTGTGTCCAGTCTCGTCAATAATGCTCATATTTTGGCGAGTGACTGTTGACCTCAAGCAAGGCGCCGCGACGAGTCATAGCGGGCTATGGCGAGGAGCGGCAACGCAGCATGAGATCAACAGGCGCCGCCAAAATTGAGCAGTATTGGCGTGACTGGACACTATATTTTCGGCATGCCGCCACCGGGCAACATGCCGCCCATGCCGCGCATCATTTTGGCCATTCCGCCTTTCGCGGAGAATTTCTTCATCATTTTCTGCATCTGCTTGTGCTGCTTGATCAAGCGACCGATGTCCTGCACCTGAGTGCCGGAACCCATGGCGATCCGGCGCTTGCGCGAACCACTGATCAGCTCAGGGTCGCGACGCTCGGCCGGGGTCATGGAGTTGATGATGGCTTCCATTTGCTTGAACTGTTTCTCTGCCGCGCCCTGGGCGTTACCCATTTGCGCCAGATTCACACCACCGATGTTCGGCAGCTTGTCCATGAGGCCGCCGAGGCCGCCCATGTTCTTCATCTGTTGCAGCTGATCGCGGAAGTCTTCGAGATCGAAGCCTTTGCCCTTCTTCAGCTTCTTGGCCAATTTATCGGCCTTGTCTTTGTCGAGGGTCTGTTCGGCCTGCTCGATCAGACTGAGCACGTCACCCATGCCGAGGATGCGCGACGCAATACGCTCAGGGTGGAACGGCTCGAGCGCTTCGCTCTTCTCGCCCATACCGATGAACTTGATCGGCTTGCCGGTGATGGCACGTACCGACAGCGCGGCACCGCCACGGGCATCGCCGTCGACCTTGGTCAGGATCACACCGGTCAGCGGCAGCGCATCGCCGAAGGCCTTGGCCGTGTTGGCGGCGTCCTGGCCGGTCATGGCATCGACCACGAACAGGGTTTCGACCGGGTTGATCGCGGCGTGCAGCGCCTTGATCTCGCCCATCATCTCTTCGTCGATGTGCAAACGACCGGCGGTATCGACGATAACCACGTCGATGAATTTCAGTTTGGCTTCTTTAATAGCGGCTTGCGCGATGTCGACCGGCTTCTGGCTCAGGTCGGACGGGAAGAAGGTGACGCCAATTTCACCCGCGAGCATTTCAAGCTGCTTGATCGCCGCCGGACGGTAAACGTCCGCGGATACAACCATGACCGACTTCTTCTTGCGCTCTTTAAGGAAGCGCGCCAGTTTGCCGGCGGTGGTGGTTTTACCCGCACCTTGCAAACCGGCCATCAATACGACGGCAGGAGGAACGGCGCTCAGGTTCAAGTCTTCGTTGGCCGCGCCCATCAGGCTTTCGAGTTCGGCCTGGACGATTTTCACGAAGGCCTGGCCCGGCGTCAGGCTGCGTGACACCTCGGTGCCGACAGCGCGCTCCTTGACCGAGTTGACGAAGTCTTTGACCACCGGCAAGGCGACGTCGGCTTCAAGCAGCGCCATGCGCACTTCGCGCAGGGTGTCTTTGATGTTGTCTTCGGTCAGCTTGGCCTTGCCGGTGACATGGCGCAGCGTCTGCGAGAGACGGTCGGTTAAGTTTTCAAACATTGCGCGATCCTTTCAGGCCCTGTGTAGACCGGGATAATGGCGGCCCAGACCGGAATAAACATGTGCTCGGCGAGCCTGCGGCGTGGGCAGGTCGCGGATTATAGCGAAGACTGCGTCTGGCGGACACCTCGCTGTCAGGTTGCATGGTCTTTCGTGCGGTGGGGGTTCTATGCCAAACTCAGCGCCTTTCGGGCTTGCCTAACAGGATTTATGCTCCCCTTGTCACCCAGTTTGCTTACCACCCTCGCCGCCGCCTGCTTATACGCCGCTGCGACCCTCTATCAGGGCACTCGTCTGGCCACCGGCGCCAAGGCGAACAAGCGCCTGCTGGTCACCCTCGGTGTGCTGGCCGTGCTGGCTCACAGCGTCAGCCTGATCACCTATCTGCTGACACCGATTGGCCTGGCCCTGGACTTTTTCAGCGCCGCCAGCCTGATTGCCGCAGCGGTCATCGCCCTGACGCTGTTGGCCTGCTCGCGGATTCCGGTGGAAAACCTGCTGTTATTGCTGTTCCCGCTGGGCGCCGCCACCGTGATGCTGGCACAGTTCGCCCCCGCCGGTACGGTGCAGATCATTGACGAAGCGCCAGGCATCCTCGCCCACATCCTCTTGTCGATCCTCGCTTACGGCATGTTCACCATCGCCGTATTCCAGTCTTTGCTGCTGCTGGTTCAGGACCATCAGCTCAAACACAAGCATCCATCCGGGCTGATCAAGAACTTCCCGCCGCTGCAAACCATGGAAAGCCTGCTGTTTGGCTTCCTATGGGCTGGCTGGAGCCTGCTGTCGTTGTCACTGATTTCCGGTTGGCTGTTCGTCGAGAACCTGTTCGCCCAGCATCTGGTGCATAAAACCCTGCTGGCGTGCCTGGCCTGGATCGTGTTCAGCGTGCTGCTATGGGGACGCAACCGCCTCGGCTGGCGCGGACACAAAGCCATTCGCTGGACCCTTGCCGGTTTTTGCCTGCTGATGCTGGCGTACTTCGGCAGCAAGCTGGTCCGCGAATACATTCTGCACATCTGACGGGCGGCATTAATGGACGACTTGCCCATAGGGCCGATGCTCGCGGTGCTGGCCCTGCTGATTTTATGGTCGGGGCTGTTTACCGCCATCGAAATTGCACAACAGCAGTTGCTGGCCCAGCGCACGGCCTCGCGTTCGAGCGACAAACCCGTGGCCAAGCTGAGTTTCCCGCTCAATAGCCTGATCCTCTGCAACACCCTGTGTCGCGCGCTGGCAGTGGTCATCAGCACCTTGCTGGCGATTTTCACCTGGGCACAAAACGGTCCATGGATTGCCTGCCTCGGTGCCAGTGCGGTGCTGCTGGTGTTCGCCGACTATCTGCCGCGCACCCTTGCCGCGCGCCATCCGGATGCGGTCCTGAGCCTGGGCAACACACTGCTCGGCATCCCCTTGAAGATCGTCTACCCCGCTGCCTGGCTACTCAATGCCATCAGCCAACTGCTGATGCGTCCATTCGCCCGCAAAATCAATGTGGTGCAACAAAGCGAAGACGAGGCGCCAGCAGACCGGCATGACGATCACGAACACGCCGCCAGTCGCCCGCATTCGCTATCAGGTATCCATGCGCTGGATAACATCACAGTCAACGATATTCTGGTACCGCGCAGTGAGGTCGACGGAATCAATCTGGACGATCCCCTCGAAGAAATCATCGAGCAACTGCGCCATAACAGGCGCACTCGCCTGCCGGTATTCCACAGCGACATCAACCAGGTCGAAGCGGTGCTCAACACCCGGCAGATCCGGCATTTACTGCCGGATTCAAGCCTGACCCGCGAAGCGCTGCTGGCCGCCAGTCACGAACCGTACTTCGTACCGGAAAGCACCCCGTTGCAATTGCAATTGCTGAACTTTCACAAGCAGCAGCGGCGTTTGGGCATGGTGGTCGACGAATATGGAGAAGTGCTGGGCATCGTGACCCTGGAAGACATTCTCGAAGAAATCGTCGGTGAATTCGAAAGCCAGCACAGCCTGGATAATCCGCACATCCATCCGCAGGCCGATGGGCGTTTGGTCATCGAAGGGGCGGCGTCGATCAGGGAGTTGAACAAGAGCCTTGGCTGGCATCTGCCCAGCGATGGTCCGAAAACCCTCAACGGGTTAGTGACCGAGGCGCTGGAAACGATTCCAGACAGTGCGGTTTGCCTGAAAATCGGGCGTTATCGGCTGGAGATTCTGGAGACGGAAGACAATCGCGTTACGCGGGTGTTGATCTGGCATACCAGTTCAGTGGCTGCCCTCGTCCGTTAGCTCAGCAAAAGATCGCAGCCTCGCTTCGCTCGACAGCTCCTACAGTTTGGAATGCGTTACTTTGCAGGAGCCGTCGAGCGAAGCGAGGCTGCGATCTTTTTCAAATCCACGCCCTTGTTCGATCGTTAGCCGCCTTCCTATAATCAGGTCGCTTATCCAAGCTTCCCACCGAACCACGTGCTTACCCCGCGCGCAGCAGGTTCCGGCCAGATCATCGGCAATATCCGCATCACTGCGACGACTGTTCCTACCTTGAACAGCGACCGTATCTGAACCCACATCCCTGGGTATTCGACCATAATAATTCGCTCCACTGGGGCCCATGACTGTCAGGGATTACCGCCTGACGACCAGCACAACGTTCAGCGACACCGCGCCTGTCCAACCAGCCAACTCCGCCACCCGAGTAGCCACTGCGAGTTTCATTGGCACGGCCATCGAGTTCTATGACTTCTATGTCTATGCCACTGCAGCAGCGCTGGTGATCGGGCCGGTGTTCTTTCCGCAAACCTCCGGCACCGCCCAGATGCTATCGGCGTTCCTTACCTTCGGCATCGCCTTCCTTGCGCGGCCACTGGGTTCAGCGCTGTTCGGCCACTTCGGTGACCGCATTGGACGTAAATCGACACTGGTCGCCTCCCTGCTGCTGATGGGCGTGTGTACTACGCTGATTGGCGTGTTACCGGGTTACGACAGCATTGGCGCTTGGGCGCCGATCCTGCTTTGCGTGCTGCGCTTCGGCCAAGGCCTGGGGCTGGGCGGTGAATGGGGCGGCGCCGCATTGCTGGCCACGGAGAACGCGCCCAAAGGCAAGCGCGCGTGGTACGGCATGTTTCCGCAACTCGGCCCATCGATCGGGTTTCTGGCGGCCAACGGCCTGTTCCTGACCTTGGCCATGAGCCTGAACGACGAGCAGTTCCGTTCGTGGGGCTGGCGGATTCCGTTCCTGCTTAGTGCCGCGCTGGTGATGGTGGGCTTGTACGTACGCCTCAAGCTCCACGAAACCCCGGTATTCGCCAATGCCATGGCTCGTCAGGAACGGGTGAAGATCCCGTTGGTCGAGCTGTTCAGCCAATACTGGGCGCCGATGCTGCTGGGGGCCGGCTCGATGGTGGTGTGCTACGCGCTGTTCTATATCTCGACGGTGTTTTCGCTGAGCTATGGTGTTTCGACGCTCGGCTATACCCGCGAAACTTTCCTCGGTCTGCTGTGTTTCGCGGTGCTGTTCATGGCGGCCGCGACACCGCTATCGGCCTGGGCCAGTGATCGTTTCGGGCGCAAACCGGTGCTGATCATCGGCGGCGTGCTGGCGATTCTGTCCGGCTTCCTGATGGAACCGTTGCTGACCCAAGGCTCGACCTGGGGCGTGGCGCTGTTCCTGTGCATCGAACTGTTTCTGATGGGCGTGACGTTTGCGCCGATGGGCGCGCTGCTGCCAGAGCTGTTTCCGACCCACGTGCGCTATACCGGCGCGTCGGCGGCCTACAATCTGGGCGGCATTGTCGGAGCCTCGGCGGCACCGTTCTTTGCGCAGAAACTGGTGGCGATGGGCGGTTTGAGTTATGTCGGCGGGTATGTGTCGGGGGCGGCGGTGCTCAGCTTGATCGCAGTGCTGTGCCTGAAGGAGACGCGGCATAACGATTTGAATCGGGTTGCCTGAAAAAAAGGCAAAAGCTTCGCGAGCAAGCCCGCTCCCACAGGGGACCACGTTCTGTCAGAAAGAATGCGGTTCAATGTGGGAGCGGGCTTGCTCGCGAATGGCGCGACTCGGTTTAGAGCTCTACAACAACAGCCTGAGAAGCACGGGTCGCTTTAGCCCGTGCAGCCTCGATCGATTCATCACGCGCCAACGCCACACCCATCCGACGCTGGCCATTGACCTCAGGCTTGCCGAACAGACGCAACGCGGTATCCGGCTCGCTCAGCGCAGCACCCAAATTGGCGAATGCGGTCTGGGTCGAATGCCCTTCCACCAGAATCACCGCCGAAGCCGAAGGCCCGAACTGACGGATCAATGGAATCGGCAGGCCCAGGATCGCCCGTGCGTGCAGCGCGAACTGCGACAGGTCTTGGGAAATCAGGGTCACCAGACCGGTGTCATGCGGGCGCGGCGAGACTTCGCTGAACCACACCTGATCACCTTTGATGAACAACTCGACGCCAAACAGACCACGGCCACCCAAGGCTTCGGTCACCCCTTTGGCAACGCGCTCGGATTCAGCCAGGGCAACCGGGCTCATGGCTTGTGGCTGCCAGGATTCCTGATAGTCACCCTTCTCCTGACGGTGGCCAACCGGCGCACAGAACGTAGTGCCGCCAACGTGACGCACGGTCAGCAGGGTGATTTCGTAGTCGAAATCGATGAAGCCTTCGATGATCACGCGACCTTTACCGGCGCGGCCACCTTCTTGAGCGTAATCCCAGGCTTTTTGCACGTCATCGACGCTGCGCAGCAGGCTCTGGCCTTTGCCCGAGGAACTCATGACCGGTTTGACCACGCAGGGGAAACCCAGATCGTCGACGGCCTTGCTGTAGTCTTCGAAGGTGTCGGCGAAGTAGTACGGCGACGTCGGCAGGCCCAGCTCTTCGGCGGCCAGGCGACGGATACCTTCGCGGTTCATGGTCAGCTGCGCGGCGCGAGCGGTCGGGATCACAGTGAAGCCTTCGGACTCCAGCTCTACCAGGGTCGCGGTGGCGATTGCTTCGATTTCCGGCACGATGAAGTCCGGCTTCTCGGCTTCGATCACTGCACGTAAGGCGGCACCGTCGAGCATGTTGATCACATGGCTGCGATGGGCGACTTGCATGGCTGGCGCATTGGCGTAGCGATCCACGGCAATCACTTCAACGCCCAGGCGTTGCAGCTCGATCACCACTTCCTTGCCCAACTCACCACAGCCACACAGCAATACGCGGGTCGCGGTTGGCGACAATGGAGTTCCGATACGGGTCATCTCAGGTCCTCAAGAAGCGGATCATCGAGGGATGCGGTGCCTGGCACGCTTCCCATGGGGAGAAAGCGCGGCATTTTACATGAACCTGAGGGTTTGGCTTCAGCTGACGACGGCCTGATGACGCAAGCGCCAGGCCATGATCAGCCACACGACCGTCACACCTGCGAACTTCGACCCCATGGCGGTAAGGATCACGGCCGGAGTGAACGCATCGATCATGCCGAAGAAGATGAAAGTGTCCAGCGGGATGCTCAGCGCCGAACTTATCCACAGGCGATCGTGCAATGGCCGCTTGGTGATGCTGAACACCAGCCAGTCGATGCATTCCGACACGGCGAACGCCGTAGCGCTGGCCAGGGCGATGGACGGGTCTGAAGTGACATACGACAACACCAGCGCCACCAGCATCGCCGCCATCGCGCCGTGGCCGAAACGGGTTTGCACCATGTCACGCAGCACGAACACCAGCCCACCCCAGGCTGACCAGACGATGTCCAGGTGCGGGGCGCTGGAAAAGGCGTAATTGATCAGCACGACACTGCTGATGTAGGCGATCAGGAAGAGCATGGGGCGAGGGATACCTGTCAATTTGGTGCACAGGGTACTTCATCTCAAGCGCACAGATCACCTGTGGCGAGGGGGCTTGCCGCCGTTCGGCTGCGCAGCAGTCGTGAAATCAGCAAATGCCGTACGCCTGAAAGAATAACGTCGCAGATTTAGCGCCGCTTCGCAGCGCAACGGGGGCAAGCCCCCTCGCCACGGAGCCGTGTACAACCATCAGGAATCGGATTTGGATGGCAACATCCAGATCAACCCACTCGACTTCGCCCGCTCATGACACAACTCCAACACCTTGCGTCGCTCTGCATTGTCCATCCGGCTCCAGCGGGTGATTTCTTCCACCGTGCGCTGACACCCGGTGCAAATGTCATCCTCATCCAGCGCACAAATATTCACGCACGGCGATGGAACAGGTCGTTCAGTGGTGCTCATTCTTCTTGCTCGACCAGATCGCGGGCGTAACGCTGCGAGTTATGCACATAGTGGGCAGCGCTGGCTTCGAGCATCTTCTTTTGCGGCTCGGTCAATTCGCGTACGACCTTGCCCGGCGAGCCCATGACCAACGAACCGTCCGGAATTTCCTTGCCCTCACCGATCAGCGAGTTGGCGCCGATGATGCAGTTCTTGCCAATTTTCGCGCCGTTGAGGATTACCGCGTTGATACCAATCAGGCTGTAATCGCCCACCGTGCAGCCGTGGAGCATGGCGTTGTGGCCGATGGTCACGCCGGTGCCGATGGTCAGCGGGTAGCCCATGTCGGTGTGCATCACGGTGCCGTCCTGCACATTGCTGTTCTTGCCGATCAGGATCAGTTCGTTGTCGCCACGCAACACGGCGTTGAACCAGACGTTGGCGCCCTCTTCCAGTTTGACCTTGCCCACCAGCACGGCATTGGGGGCGACCCAGCTCTGCGGATGGGTGTCGACGCGGGCGTCGCCCAGACGGTATTTCATCTTGTTTTCCTACGCGCGATGGCTTCAGGTTTTGATAAAACTTTTGGGGGGGTGATGCAGGCTGATTTTCGCGTCATAGAGCAGGTTGATCAACTCGACGATCATGATTGCCGTCAGCCCCCAAATCTTGTACTCACCATAACGGTAGCTCGGCACGTACCAACTGTGGCCCTGATAGTCGATGCGATGTGTGTGTTCTCGTGGGTCTTCGCGGAAGAACTCCAGCGGCACACTGAACACCGCGGCGATCTCGGCATCGTTGGCCAGGTATTCGACGAAATCCGGAATCACGCCGACATAGGGCGTGACCTTGATGCCGTGAAGGGAGATCAGCGGGCTCAGCGGCCCGATCACTTCGACCAGCCCCGGCGGCAGGCCGATTTCTTCTTCGGCTTCGCGCAGGGCGGTAAAAATCAGGTCAGGGTCTTCGGGGTCGCGTCGACCGCCGGGAAAGGCAACTTCGCCGCCATGGGTCGAGAGCCCGCTGGCGCGAAGGGTCAGCACCAATTCCGGTTCGTCACTGCGCGTGATGGGCACCAATACCGCGGCTTCGGGGAAACGTCGGTCGGTTTCCAGCGTACGCGGCGTGTGATTGCTTACCCGGTGCAGTAGCTCGTCCAGCATGAGTCTTCTCGATCTGTGCCTTACCCTGCATCATGCACCAATCGCATCGACCGCCCAAGCCCCGAACAGCCTCATGTCGCGAAACGACAACTTGCCGACCGACACCGCCGCACGCCAAGATAGGCGCAGCATTCAGGAACCCAAGCATGAAATTTTGCAGCCAGTGCGGCAACCCGGTAAGCCAGCGCATTCCCGAAGGCGATTCGCGCCTGCGTTTTGTCTGCGACAGCTGTCATACCATCCATTACCAAAACCCCAATATCGTCGCCGGTTGCGTGCCGGTCTGGGGTTCGAAGGTATTGCTGTGCCGTCGCGCCATCGAGCCACGGCGCGGTTACTGGACCCTGCCCGCCGGGTTCATGGAAAACGGTGAGACCATCGAACAGGCCGCCATTCGCGAGACCGCCGAGGAAGCCTGTGCCCGGGTGCGCAACCTGAGTATCTACACGCTGATCGACGTGCCACACATCAGCCAGGTGCATGTATTCTTTCGCGCCGAGCTGGTGGACCTGGATTTTGCCGCAGGCCCCGAGAGCCTGGAAGTGCAACTGTTCGAAGAAGCCGACATCCCTTGGGGCGAACTGGCTTTCCGCACGGTGGGCCGTACCTTAGAATGCTACTTCGCTGACCGGCGGACCGAGGTCTACCCCGTGCGGTCCGAATCGATCCCGCCGCTCGTCCAGCCTGCCATCATTTAACGCGCCTACACATAAAAGCATCTATAAAATTAATAATCGCGACACCTCTTAGGGATATCGTTTCAATGCGCTGGTTGCTTGCCGTTTTTTGCTTGTCGTTCGTTGCTGTCAGCCAGGCTTCCTCCACGGAAACGCTGGACGGCAAAGTCATCGAAAAAGTCCTGGTTCTCAAGTCTGCCCATCAGTTGCAGTTGATCAATGACGGCAAGCCGATCAAGACCTATCGCATTTCCCTGGGCAAAAGCCCCAAGGGGCCAAAGCTGATGGAGGGCGACAAACGCACCCCCGAAGGCTTTTATTGGGTGGACTGGCGCAAGATCAGTGACCGTTTCAACCTGGCGATGCACATTTCCTACCCCAACATCAGCGACGCCGCCCGTGCCCGGCGCGAAGGCGTCGAGCCTGGCGGAATGATCATGATCCACGGTACCCCGGACACCGAAGACAACCCTGAAGACCTGTTCCATACGCTGGACTGGACCGACGGCTGCATCGCCATGCGCAACATGGACATGCGCGAGGTTTGGGGTTTGGTGCCGGACGGCACGATGATCGAGATTCGCCCGTAACGGCAACCTTCAAGGCCAAAGGTTAGACAGCCCACTTGCGACGGACAACCTGAAAAACTTGTGGGAAGGTTCTGATGTTTTGCCTTACAAATAAACACCATCACTATCCAGGCGGACAGCAAAAACCCGACCTAGGCCGGGTTCTTGTAATGCAGCTTAAGCTCAGGAAAACGTAGCGCGCTGTTCCGCCTCGTAATGCCGAGTCTGGAAAGGCATGAGGGACTGCGCCTTCAAGCCTAGGCCTTCATTCAGCCCCCAAGCAATGGCGAGTTCATCACGGCGCCGACGAAGCGGTACGGTTGCTTGTGGTATCACTTCATGCTTGGAAGTCGAGAGTGCAAAAAGCTCAGTAGCGTTAAGGGTTTCCGACACGCGGCTATCAGACACGCAGGCAAAGCGAGTAAATCGTTCGAGCAGATAGCCTGCACGTCGAACTTCCACCTCATCAGAGTGGCAGTTCAGGAACGCTGTCACCTCACTCTCAAGATTCAATTTCGAGTACCAAACAGCTTTGGCCGCGCTCACAAGCGCCGTGTCATCTGCTTGATTTAGAGGACGTTTGACCAATGTGTCCAAGGCGGATGAGAGGACGTGGCCGTTAGCGGGCTTCGTCATCTGTATTCTCCAAGTAGTCTTGCAAAATATGGGTAAGAACGGATTTTGGAGATTAGAGAGGCCACTTCCGACGCACAACCTGAAAGACTTGTGGGAAGGTTCTGATGTTTTTACCGATCAATAAACATCGCTGTCTGTAAGGCCGCCATCGTGAGCAGGCTCGCTCCCACAGTGGGTCGGAGTACATCTGAGGGAGATTGGTCGGCTGTCAGGCCATCTTCGCGGACAAGCCTCGCTCCTACAAGTGGGGCAGCGTACATATGAAAGAAATTGGTCGGCTATCAGGCCACCAAGATCAAAAGATCGCAGCCTTCGGCAGCTCCTACGTGGGGTTGCGTACGCCCGCGGGAGATTGGTTGGCTGTCAGGCCGCCTTCGCGGGCAAGCCTCGCTCCTACAAGTGGGGCGGTGTATGTCTGAGAGAGATTGGTCGGCTGTCAGGTCGCCTTCGCGAGCAAGCCCGCTCCCACAGTGGAGCGGCGCACACCCGCCTTTCACCACTCAACAGGCCGAGCGTTAGCTCGCCTGCAGCTTTTGATCTGGCTTTTGATCTTGATCCACCCGCCCCTTCGGGAGGCTGAGCGCAGGTGTTCATCTGGGGATTGGCGCGCAGCGCCGTTCGACGCAGTCGAACCCATCGCATGTAGGTCGTAGCGAAGCAGACCGTAGGGCGATGCCCCCAGATGGATACCGGAGCGAAGGAACGCCGAGCCTCAGCGAGGGGCCGGACGCTTGGGGCGAAGACCTTTGCTTCCTTTGGGGCGTTTGCCAAAGGGAGTCGCCGTCAGGGCGAAACCATAAGTGGCCGTTACCGCAGCAATGGATATGTACTCAATCAACAAGAACCTGGTCGGCTCCAAGGGCCGCCACGCCCTAAAATCGCAGCCAATAAAAAACCCGCTGAAATCACTTTCAGCGGGTTTTTTCATTTTCAGCAGCCAGGAAGATCAGAAATCCTCCAACCGCCATACCTCATAAGCCGGCGTCTCATAGGGATGGCTCTCTTTCAGAGCCACCACCACCGCCTGAATCAACTCATCGCTGACCACCAGCTCAACCTTCCATTCCTCGACCTGCTCGACCTGCCCCGCTTCACCAATAAACGGCTGACTGCCGTCCAGAGGACGAAACTGACCCAACCCGAACACCTGCCACGCGCAGTGATCATAAGCCCCGATCCGCCCGCCACCGGCAGCGAACACAGCGCTTTTGACCACCTCGACATGGCTGGCCGGAACAAAAAAACCGAGCTTGTACACGGCAATCAGCTCCCGCTCTTAGTTAACCCAAACGCGAGCGTTACGGAACATACGCATCCAGGGTGCGTCTTCGTTCCAGTCTTCCGAACGCCAGGAGTTCTGCACGGCGCGGAATACCCGCTCCGGGTGCGGCATCATGATGGTCACGCGACCGTCGCGGCTGGTCAAACCGGTGATCCCGCGCGGCGAGCCGTTCGGGTTGGCCGGGTAGTTTTCGGTGACCTTGCCGTGGTTGTCGACGAAACGCATCGCCACGCAACCCGACAGATCGGCTTCCAGCAACGCTTCTTCGCTGGCGAATTCGGCATGGCCTTCACCATGCGCGATGGCGATCGGCATGCGCGAACCAGCCATGCCTTGCAGGAAGATCGAGTTCGATTCCTGAATCTGCACCATCGCCACGCGAGCTTCGAACTGCTCTGAACGGTTACGCACGAAGTGCGGCCAGAACTCGCTGCCCGGGATCAGCTCGTGCAGGTTGGACATCATCTGGCAACCGTTGCACACGCCGAGGGTGAAGCTGTCATTACGTTCGAAGAAGCCCTGGAACGCATCGCGGGCGCGGCTGTTGAACAGCGCGGACTTGGCCCAGCCTTCGCCGGCGCCCAACACGTCGCCGTAAGAGAAACCGCCGCAAGCCACCAGACCTTTGAACTCGTTCAGGTCGACACGGCCGGCCAGAATGTCGCTCATGTGCACGTCGATTGCGTTGAAACCGGCGCGATCGAACGCGGCCGCCATTTCCACCTGACCGTTGACGCCCTGCTCACGCAGCACGGCAACCTGTGGGCGGATGCCTTTCTTGATGTAGGGCGCGGCGACGTCCTGGTTGACGTCGTAGCTGAGCTTGACGCTCAGGCCCGGGTTGTCTTCTTCCAGCAGCACGTCGAACTCTTGGTCGGCGCAGTCGGCGTTATCACGCAGACGCTGGATCTGGTAGCTGGTCTCGGCCCACTGACGTTGCAGCAGACGACGCTGACCTTCGAACACGGTGTCGCCGTTGAAGGTGATGCTGATCTCGCCGTTGTTCATCGGTTGACCGATCACCGACACGCAATCGCCCAGGCCAGCTGCGCTGAACTGCGCGAGGATGTCCGGAGTGGCGTCCTGGCGAACCTGGATCACAGCACCCAGTTCTTCGTTGAACAGGATCGCGGCGATGTCGGCGGAGGTTTCTGCCAGACCGTCGAGGTTCAGGCTCAGGCCGCAGTGACCGGCGAAGGCCATTTCTACGACGCTGGTCAGCAGACCACCGTCGGAACGGTCGTGATAAGCCAGCAAATGACCGTCGGCGTTGAGGCCCTGGATCACGGCGAAGAAGGCTTTCAGGTCTTCGGCGTCATCGACATCCGGGGCCTGCTTGCCGAGTTTGCCGTGAACCTGAGCGAGGATCGAAGCGCCCATGCGGTTCTGACCGCGACCGAGGTCGATCAGGATCAGGTCGGTGGTGCCCTTGTCCATGCGCAATTGCGGGGTCATGGTCTGACGGATGTCAGCGACTGGGGCGAAGCCGGTCACGATCAGCGACATCGGCGAGGTGACAGTCTTATCGACGCCTTCGTCGTTCCAGCGGGTGGCCATGGACATCGAGTCCTTGCCTACCGGAATGGTGATGCCGAGGTCCGGGCACAATTCCATGCCGACCGCTTTCACGGTGTCGTACAGACGCGCGTCTTCACCTGGGTGACCGGCGGCGGACATCCAGTTCGCCGACAGTTTGATGTCGGAGATCTTGGCGATGCGCGACGCCGCGATGTTGGTCAGGGTTTCGCCGATGGCCATGCGGCCCGACGCCGGAGCGTCCAGCAGAGCCAGCGGAGTACGCTCGCCCATGGCCATGGCTTCACCGGTGTAAACGTCGAAGCTGGTAGCGGTGACGGCAACGTCGGCCACTGGAACCTGCCACGGACCGACCATCTGGTCACGAGCCACGAGGCCGGTGATGGTGCGGTCGCCGATGGTGATCAGGAAGCTTTTGCTGGCCACGGCCGGGTGATGCAGAACGCGCTCGACGCAGTCGGCGATCTCGAGGGTCGACGGATCGAAATCATCGCCCAGCTCGTTTTCGCGAACGGCCGAACGGTGCATGCGCGGGGCTTTGCCCAGCAGCACTTCGAGCGGCATGTCCACCGGGCTGTTACCGAAGTGGCTGTCGGTCACGGTCAGTTGCGGTTCGGCAGTGGCTTCGCCGACCACGGCAAACGGGCAACGCTCGCGTTCGCAGATCGCCTGGAAGCGTTCGAAGTCCGCAGGTCCCACCGCCAGAACGTAGCGTTCCTGGGATTCGTTACTCCAGATTTCGTGCGGGGCCATGCCCGGCTCGTCGTTTGGAATGTTGCGCAGTTCAAAGCGACCACCACGGTTGCCGTCGTTGACCAGTTCCGGGAAGGCGTTGGACAGACCACCCGCGCCGACGTCGTGGATGAAGCTGATCGGGTTTTTGTCACCCAACTGCCAGCAACGGTCGATGACTTCCTGGCAGCGACGTTCCATTTCCGGGTTTTCGCGCTGTACCGATGCGAAGTCCAGATCCGCCGAACTGGTGCCGGTGGCCATGGAAGAGGCAGCACCGCCGCCCAGGCCGATGAGCATTGCCGGGCCGCCGAGCACGATCAGCTTGGAGCCGACGGTGATCTCGCCTTTCTGTACGTGTTCGGCACGGATGTTACCCATGCCGCCGGCCAGCATGATCGGCTTGTGGTAACCGCGAACTTCGTCGCCACGCGGAGTGGTGATCGACTGTTCGAAGGTACGGAAATAACCGGTCAGGGCCGGACGACCAAATTCGTTGTTGAACGCGGCGCCACCCAGTGGACCTTCGATCATGATGTCCAGCGCGGTCACGATGCGCTCAGGCTTGCCGTATGGCACTTCCCACGGCTGTTCGAAGCCCGGGATCTGCAGGTTGGACACGGTAAAACCAGTAAGGCCAGCCTTTGGCTTGGCACCGCGACCGGTTGCACCTTCGTCGCGAATCTCGCCGCCGCTACCGGTGGATGCGCCCGGGAACGGGGCAATCGCGGTCGGGTGGTTGTGCGTTTCGACTTTCATCAGGATGTGCACCGGTTCCTGCACCGCGCCGTACTGGCGGGTTTCAGGGTCCGGGAAGAAACGGCCGGCGACGGAGCCGACGATTACCGAGGCGTTGTCCTTATAAGCCGACAGAACACCTTCGCTGTGCATCTGATAGGTGTTCTTGATCATGCCGAACAGGCTTTTTTCCTGGCTCTGACCGTCGATGTCCCAACTGGCGTTGAAGATCTTGTGGCGGCAGTGCTCGGAGTTTGCCTGGGCAAACATCATCAGTTCGATGTCATGCGGGTTGCGCTTCAAGCCAACGAAGGCTGCGACCAGGTAGTCGATCTCGTCTTCGGCCAAGGCCAGGCCCAGCTCGGTGTTGGCTTTTTCCAGCGCGGCGCGGCCGCCACCCAACACGTCGATCGCGGTCAGTGGCTTGGGCTCGGCGTGGCTGAACAGGCCGGCGGCTTGTTCAAGGTTGCCCAGCACGATCTGGGTCATGCGGTCGTGCAGACCGTCAGCAATCAGCTGCGCTTCAGCGTCGCTGAACTGGCCGGCGACGTAGAACGCGATGCCGCGCTCCAGGCGCTGGATTTTCGTCAGGCCGCAGTTGCGAGCGATGTCGCTGGCTTTACTGGACCATGGCGAGATGGTGCCGAAACGTGGCAACACCAGAAACAGGCGACCGGTTGGCTCTTGTACTGGAACGCTTGGGCCGTACTTCAGAAGGCGCGCGAGCACCTGCTGTTCGTCGCCGGTCAGGACGCCGGTAACTTCGGCGAAGTGAGCGAATTCAGCATACAAGCCGCTGACAGCCGGAACCTTCTGGCTCAGTTGCTCAAGGAGTTTGCTGTGGCGAAAGGCAGAAAGGGCAGGAGCGCCGCGCAGGATCAACATCTTCGGGACAGCCTCGGGAAGGGGTGTGCTTTGAGGCCGTGCATTCTAGCCTAAACCGCCCGCGACATCACCCGAAACGGTACGCACGGCTGCACCCGAACGTCGGGCCGGCTATTCGGGCCCTGAACAGACGCGCGCCGAGGGTTATTTTTTCTGTGACAAAATGCTGTCCGGGCCCATTCCTGCGGGCTCCAAGCGGGTTTTAGACTCTCTAGCAGACAAGCCCTTCGCTGTCGAGATATGGCGCTCGTGGTCCTTTGCGTATACTGCGCAGATGTTTTCCCCAACGGCTTTGCGTCCGCGGTACGCCAAATGGCTGATCGCAACCGGACTCTTCCTGGTGCTCGGTGGCTGTGTTGATAAACCCAACACGCTGGAGCGCGTAAAGGAGGATGGCGTGCTGCGGGTGGTTACCCGTAACAGTCCTGCCACCTACTTTCAGGATCGCAACGGTGAAACCGGCTTCGAATACGAACTGGTGAAGCGCTTCGCCGACGATCTGGGGGTCGAGCTCAAGATCGAAACTGCCGACAACCTCGACGACCTGTTCAATCAGGTGGGCAAGCCCAATGGCCCGGTGCTGGCTGCTGCCGGCCTGGTCAACAGCGAGCAACGCAAAAAACAGGTGCGGTTTTCCCACTCCTATCTCGAAGTCACTCCACAGATCATCTACCGCAATGGCCAGTCGCGGCCGACCGATGCCGGCGATCTGGTCGGCAAGAAGATCATGGTGCTCAAGGGCAGCACCCACGCCGAGCAATTGGCAGAGCTGAAAAAGAAATATCCCGGCATTGAATACGAAGAGTCCGACGCGGTTGAAGTCGTCGACTTGCTGCGCATGGTCGACGAAGCCCAGATCGATCTGACCCTGGTCGATTCCAACGAAGTCGCGATGAACCAGGTGTACTTCCCCAACGTGCGGGTCGCTTTCGATCTCGGTGATGCCAGCAATCAGAGGTGGGCCGTGGCCGCCGGCGAAGACAACAGCCTGCTCAACGAGATCAACGATTACCTCGACAAAGTGAAGAAAAACGGCACCCTGCAACGCCTCAAGGATCGCTATTACGGGCACGTCGATGTACTCGGTTACATGGGCGCCTACACCTTCGCCCAGCATCTGCAGCAACGGCTGCCCAAATACGAGCAGCATTTCAAGACGTACGCCAAGAAAGAGAAAGTCGACTGGCGCTTGTTGGCTGCGGTCGGTTATCAGGAATCGCTGTGGCAAGCGGCGGTCACGTCCAAGACCGGCGTGCGCGGCTTGATGATGCTGACCCAGAACACCGCGCAAGCCATGGGCGTGTCCAATCGCCTCGACCCCAAACAGAGCATCATGGGCGGCGCGAAGTACCTGGCCTACATGAAGGAGCAACTGGATGAGTCGATCCAGGAGCCGGATCGTACGTGGTTCGCGCTCGCAGCCTACAACGTCGGCAGCGGTCATCTGGATGACGCGCGCAAACTGACGGCCAAGGCAGGGTTGAACCCGGACAAGTGGTTGGACGTGAAGAAAATCCTGCCGCGTCTGTCACAGAAACAGTGGTACAGCAAGACTCGTTACGGCTACGCTCGTGGCGGCGAGCCGGTGCATTTTGTGGCGAACATCCGTCGTTATTACGACATCCTGACGTGGGTCACGCAGCCGCAGCTGGAAGGCAATCAGGTCGCCGAGGGCAACCTGCACGTGCCGGGGGTCGACAAGACCAAGCCGAGTCAGGAAACCCCACAGCTTTAAACCTTCGTCGCCTTCAAAGACGCCATCGCGGGCAAGCCACGCTCCCACAGGTCCGCGTCGAATACATAGTTGTCGTTCAACCCGGACCTGTGGGAGCGTGGCTTGCCCGCGATGGCAGCGCCGCCGATCTAACCTTTTAGTGCAGCAGCCAGAATCAGCGCTTTCATCTCGGAAACAGCCGATTTGAACCCGACGAACAACGCATGGGCCACCAGCGCATGGCCGATGTTCAATTCGTTGATGCCCTTGATCGCCGCAACAGCCTCGACGTTGTGATAGTGCAGACCGTGACCGGCGTTGACGATCAGGCCCTGGGCCAGACCAAATGCCACGCCATCGGCCACGCGCTTGAGCTCTTCAGCGACTTCAGCTGGCGTCTCGGCATCCGCATAACGCCCGGTGTGCAATTCGATGGCCGGCGCACCGACACGGCGGGACGCTTCGATCTGCCGCTCGTCAGCGTCGATGAACAGCGATACTTCACAGCCGATCTTCGCCAGGCGATCCACCGCAGCCTTGATCCGCGCCTCCTGCCCTGCCACGTCCAGACCGCCTTCAGTGGTCAGCTCCTGACGGGTTTCCGGGACAAGGCAAATGTGCGCCGGGCGGATGCGCTCGGCGAACGCCATCATTTCTTCGGTGACGCCCATTTCGAAGTTCATGCGGGTTTGCAGCACGTCCTTGAGCAGCAGCACATCGCGCTCCTGAATGTGCCGGCGATCTTCGCGCAAGTGCACGGTGATGCCGTCAGCGCCCGCCTCTTCCGCGTCCAGCGCTGCCTTGACCGGATCCGGGTAGCGAGTACCCCGGGCCTGACGCAGGGTGGCAACGTGGTCGATGTTCACGCCAAGAAGAATGCGATTGCTGGTGGTCACGGAAGCGCTCCTGAAATAGGGGAAAGTTCGGTGCACAGCATACGGGGTGATCAGGGCTTGCGAAACAACTCACGACTGACCAGCGGACGACCACCCAGATGAACGGCCAGTGCCTGACGCATCAAGCGCTTGGCAGCGGACAACGCTCCGGGCGCGGACCAGTCGGCATCGGCCATGGCCAGCAATTCAGCGCCGTTGAACAGGCCCGGTTGCAGCAAATAGACCCGCTCCAGGCCTGCATCCACTTGCAAACGATAGAGGCCGTCCGGCGCGATGGGGTCGCCGTGGACGTCGGTGTTCAGCGCAAAACCGTAGCCGAGGTCGTCGAGCAGACGCCATTCGAAAGAGCGCAGCAGCGGCTCCAGCGGACGGCCTTCAGCCAGGGCGAGCAAGGTCGCGGCGTAGTGATCGAAGACTGCGGGATGGGGGTCTTCGGCGGGCAGCAGGCGAATCAGCAACTCGTTGAGGTAGAGACCGCTGAACAGCGCCTCGCCGTTGAGCCAGGTGGAAACACCGGCGCTTTCCATGCGGCCGACGTTTTTCAATTCACCCCGCCCACGGAATTCGACTTCCAGCGGCACGAATGGCCGCGCCAACGTCCCGGCCTTGCCCCGCGCGCTGCGCAACACCGCCCGTAGCCGACCTTGCGGCGTAAGGAAATCCACCAGCGCACTGCTTTCGCGGTAGGCGCGGGAGTGGAGGACGTACGCGGGTTGGCCGATGGGGGCTTGAGACATGGAAGTCAGGGTTCTCAATGACGGAGCGCAGTTTTAAAAACAACCCAAAACCAATGTGGGAGCGGGCTTGCTCGCGAAAGCGGCGTAACAGTCAACATCAATGCTGAATGTTACATCCTCTTCGCGAGCAAGCCCGCTCCCACAGTAGATCTATGTGCTGCCAAACGGTTTACAGATCGCCATAACCCAGCGAACGCAACGCACGTTCGTCATCGGACCAGCCACCCTTAACCTTGACCCACAGGTTAAGCATGATCTTGGAGTCGAACAGCAGCTCCATGTCCTTGCGCGCCTCGGTGCCGATGCGCTTGATGCGCTCGCCCTTGTCGCCAATGATGATTTTCTTCTGGCCGTCACGCTCGACGAGGATCAACGCATGGATGTGCAGGGTTTTGCCCTGCTGCTTGAACTCTTCGATTTCCACGGTGATCTGGTACGGCAGCTCGGCGCCCATCTGACGCATGATTTTCTCGCGCACCAGTTCGGCGGCCAGGAAGCGGCTGCTGCGGTCAGTGATCTGATCTTCCGGGAAGAAGTGATCGTTTTCCGGCAAGTGCTGGGCGATCACTCGCTCCAGCGCGTCCAGGTTGTGCCCGTGCTGGGCCGAGATCGGCATGATCTGCGCGTTCGGCAGCTGTTCCTGCAACCAGCTCAGGTGCGGCATCAGCTCGGATTTGTCTTCGATACGGTCGGTCTTGTTCAGCGCAACGATCAGCGGGCCGGTCACGTATTGAACGCGCTCGAGGACCATTTGGTCTTCGTCGGTCCACTTGGTGCGGTCAACCACGAAGATCACCACGTCGACGTCTTTCAACGCCGCCGAAGCGGTCTTGTTCATGTAGCGGTTCAAGGCCTTTTCGCCGCCCTTGTGCATGCCCGGGGTGTCGACGTAGATCGCCTGAACGGCGCCTTCGGTCTTGATGCCGAGCATGTTGTGACGGGTGGTCTGCGGCTTGCGCGAGGTGATCGCCAGCTTCTGACCCAGAATGTGGTTCAGCAACGTGGACTTGCCCACGTTGGGACGGCCGACGATGGCAACATAGCCACAGCGAGTTGCAGTTGAATCAGTCATTGCCATTCTCCACACCCAGGGCAATCAGTGCTGCGGCGGCCGCTACCTGTTCGGCAATACGACGACTCACACCCTGACCTCGGCTTTTTTCATTCAGTAAGATGATTTCACACTCGACGAAGAACGTCCGGCAATGCGGTTCACCCTGGATATCCACCACTTCGTAACGCGGCAGCTCGCAACCACGGGACTGCAGGAATTCCTGCAGGCGGGTTTTCGGATCTTTGTTGGTGTCGACCAGCGTCAAGCCTTCGAACTCTCCAGCCAGCCAGGCCAGCACGCGCTCGCGCGCCATGTCCATGCCGGCGTCCAGGTAGATCGCACCAATCAGCGCTTCCAGGGCATCGGCCAGGATCGACTCGCGACGGAAACCGCCGCTTTTCAGTTCACCGGAGCCCAGGCGCAAATATTCGCCCAGGTCGAAACCACGGGCCAGTACGGCCAGTGTTTCACCTTTCACCAAGCGGGCGCGCAAACGCGACAACTGGCCTTCGCGGGCCAGCGGGAAGCGATCGAACAACGCCTCGCCAGCGACGAAGTTGAGGATGGCATCACCGAGGAACTCCAGGCGTTCGTTGTTGCGCCCGGCAAAGCTGCGGTGAGTCAGGGCCAGGACCATCAGTTCCTGGTCTTTGAAGGTGTAGCCGAGCTGACGCTCTAGACGGCTTAAGGAGACGCTCACGGTTTACCCACGCTGAGTTCGTGGCTGGATTCCACCGCCATCGCCGTGGTGCGGCGCAGGCTTGGGACAATTAACGCTGTGTTCAAAAATAACGTCCTGAATATCATTGTTTTCATGCGTCCGGTGCCGATTGTGGCGGTTCCAGAAATGCATTCGGCGCTGTGTTCAACAGCGCCGTGTGTGATTACTTGATCAGGCCAACCCGCGAGAAATTCGGCAGGTGACTGAGTTTGGGTTCCGGCCAGCTCATCCAGACTGCAAAGGCCTTGCCGACAATATTCTTGTCGGGAACCATGCCCAGCAGATTCTTGGGAATACTCGGATCATCCCAGTAGCGACTGTCGTTCGAGTTGTCGCGGTTGTCGCCCATCATGAAGTAGTGCCCGGCAGGCACGGTCCACGAACGATCCGGCGCTGCGCGGTAGCGGCTCATTTCCTTGCGGATAAGGTGCTCGGCGATGCCGAGTTTTTCCTTGTAGAGCTCAGCGCTGCCCAACGTGCCCGGCTCGGAGCCGACCAATTGTTCGGCAATCGACTCACCGTTGACGAACAAACGCTTGTCGGCTGTGTAGCGAATCTGGTCACCCGGCAGGCCCACCACTCGCTTGATGTAATTGACGTTCGGGTCGCTCGGGTAGCGGAACACCATCACATCGCCGCGTTGCGGATCACCGACTTCGATGACTTTCTTGTCGATCACCGGCAGGCGGATCCCGTAAGAAAACTTGTTCACCAGAATGAAGTCGCCGACGTCCAGGGTCGGTTTCATCGAACCGGAAGGAATCTGGAACGGCTCCACCAGGAACGAACGCAGCACCAGTACGATGAACAACACCGGGAAGAACGACTTGCCGTATTCGACCAGCAGCGGCTCTTTGTTCAGTTTCTCGATCACCACCATGTCAGCCTGGCTGACGCTACCCTGATAAGAGTTAATGGCAGCCCGACGCCGTGGCGCCAGGAACAGCAGATCGAGCAACGCCAACAGGCCGCAGACGAACACGGCGATGACCAGCAACAGCGGGAAATTTAGTGACATAGGACCTAACTATCCAACCTGAGCACGGCAAGGAAGGCTTCCTGTGGAATTTCCACGTTACCGACCTGCTTCATGCGTTTTTTACCGGCCTTTTGCTTTTCCAGCAGCTTTTTCTTACGGCTGACGTCACCACCGTAGCATTTGGCCAATACGTTCTTTCTGAGCGCCTTGACGGTTGTCCGCGCCACAATCTGCCCGCCAATGGCGGCCTGGATTGCCACGTCGAACATCTGCCGTGGAATCAGTTCTTTCATCTTCTCGGTCAACTGGCGACCTTTGTAGTGCGCGTTGTCACGGTGCACGATCAACGCCAGGGCGTCGACCTTGTCGCCGTTGATCAGCACATCCAGTTTCACCAGACTAGCCGATTGGTAACGATCGAAATGGTAATCCAGCGAAGCATAGCCGCGGCTGGTGGATTTCAGACGGTCGAAGAAGTCCAGGACCACTTCGTTCATCGGCAGGTCGTAAGTCACTTGTACCTGAGTGCCGAGGAACAACATGTCGACCTGCACACCGCGTTTTTCGATGCACAGGGTAATGACGTTGCCCAGGTGCTCTTGCGGTACAAGAATGTTGGCCCGCACGATCGGCTCACGCATGTCTTCGATCGACGACAGGTCCGGCAGTTTCGACGGGTTATCGACGTAGATCGTCTCACCGGTCTTGAGCAGCAGCTCGAAGATTACCGTCGGCGCGGTGGTGATCAGGTCCAGGTCATACTCGCGCTCCAGGCGCTCCTGGATGATTTCCATGTGCAGCATGCCGAGGAACCCGCAACGGAAGCCGAAGCCCAGCGCGTCGGAGCTTTCCGGGGTGTATTGCAGGGACGAATCGTTGAGCGTGAGCTTTTGCAGCGCTTCACGGAAATCTTCGAAATCGTCGGAGCTGACCGGGAACAGACCGGCATACACCTGCGGCTGAATGCGTTTGAAGCCTGGCAGCACGTCAACGTCTGGCGTGGAGCTCAAGGTCAGGGTGTCACCGACCGGCGCACCGTGAATGTCCTTGATGCCGGCAATGATGAAACCTACTTCGCCGGCCTTCAGGTCAACGGTGGCGGTGTGTTTCGGGTTGAAGACGCCGACGCTGTCCACCAGGTGAATCTTGCCGGTGGACTTGACGAGGATCTTGTCGCCCTTCTTCACACGACCGTGACGCACGCGCACCAGGGAAACAACGCCCAGGTAATTGTCGAACCAGGAGTCGATGATCAACGCTTGCAGCGGATCTTCGTAGTTGCCGGTCGGCGCAGGAATCGTGGTTACCAGGCGTTCGAGCACTTCATCGACGCCCAGACCGGTCTTGGCAGAGCACTCGACCGCGTCAGTGGCATCGATGCCGATGATTTTTTCGATTTCTTCTTTGACGCGGTCCGGATCAGCCTGAGGCAGGTCGATCTTGTTCAGGACCGGCATGACTTCCAGGCCCTGCTCGATTGCCGTGTAGCAGTTGGCAACCGACTGCGCTTCAACGCCCTGACCGGCATCGACCACCAGCAATGCACCTTCGCAGGCCGCCAGCGAGCGGCTGACTTCGTAGGTGAAGTCAACATGGCCGGGGGTGTCAATGAAGTTCAGCTGGTACTTGATGCCATCGCGGGCGGTGTAATAAAGGGTGACGCTGTGGGCCTTGATGGTGATCCCGCGTTCACGCTCCAGGTCCATGGAGTCCAGCACCTGGGCTTCCATTTCGCGCTCGGCAAGGCCGCCGCACATCTGGATGAAGCGATCGGCCAGCGTCGACTTGCCATGGTCAATGTGGGCGATGATGGAGAAATTGCGGATATGACTCAAATCACTCACGGATCAACACTCAAAAAGGCTGCAGGCATAGCCCGCCGAAAAATAGCCGGGAATTGTACCTGATCCTCGGCGCAAGCGTCACGTTCGCAGGTCAGACGGAGGATACAAAAACGCCCCGGTCTTGCGACAGGGGCGTTTCGAGTGACCATCAAGGCCAAGAGAAACCCTTGATCAACCGGCCCGGCGCAACAACCAGACCCCGGCCAGGGCACAGACTCCGGCCGGTACCAGCACCGCAAACAACGGAGAGAAACCGAATACCAGGCTCGAAGGGCCGAGCAAATCCTGGACAATGCGGAAGGTGAAGCCCACCAACACACCGGTAAAGACCCGCTGACCGAGGGTCACCGAACGCAGCGGGCCGAAGATGAAGGAAATCGCCATCAGCACCAATGCCGCGGTCACCAGCGGCTGCAACACCTTGACCCAAAATGCCAGCCAGTACCGACCGTTGCTCAGGCCCTGATCAGCCAGGTAGTGGATGTAACTCCACAGACCGGTGATCGACAGTGATTCCGGCGCCATCACCACCGTGCTCAGCAATTGCGGGCTCAGCGCGACCTCCCAACGCTCCACCGGAGTCGTCACCACTTCGGTGTTCTTTTCATGGAACAACGTGGTCGTGACGTCGCTCAACTGCCAGTGATCCGTGTCGAATTCCGCACGCTTGGCGAAGCTCGAAGACAGGATATGGCGTTGATCATCGAAGCGATAACGGGTCACGCCGTACAGCAGACCATTGGGTTGCACGGAGTTGACGTGAATGAACTCGTCACCCTGACGGTGCCACAGACCGTGCTTGGCGCTTTGCGCATCGCCACTGCCCTGGGCCAGCGAACGATTGGCTTGAGCGGTGACTTCTGTTGCCGGCGCGACGTATTCACCGATCACCAGCCCCACCACCATCAAAAGCAGCATCGGCTTCATGACAGCCCAGACGATCCGCCCGAGCGACACACCCGCAGCGCGCATGATGGTCAGTTCGCTGTGGCTGGCCAGGCTGCCGAGGCCGATCAGGCAACCGATCAGCGCCGCCATCGGCAACATGTCGTACAGACGGCGCGGCGCCGTCAGCAGCACATAGCTCAGGACATCCGCCAGGGTGTAGGTATCGCTAACGTCGCCCATCTCATCGATGAAGGCAAACAACGTTGCCAGCCCCAGAATGATCCCCAGTACCGCCAGGATCGCCATGAACACGCTGCTACCAATGTAGCGATCGAGCTTATCCATGGGCCACCTCCAGCGCACTGCGGCGACTCGCCATCTTCAAGCGCAACGGCTCCCAATACAGCAAGCCCAGGCCGATGGCCAGGAAAATCGCATGCACCCACCACAAGCCCAACGCCGCCGGAATCTTGCCCTTTTCGAGGGCGCCGCGAGCGGCAATCAGGATGGTCAGGTAAGCCATATAAAGAAGAATCGCCGGCAGCAGCTTGAGGAAACGGCCCTGACGCGGATTGACCCGCGACAGCGGCACCGCCATCAAGGTCACGATGAAGACCAGCAACGGCAGCGACAGACGCCATTGCAGTTCGGTGCGTGAGCGGATGTCGTCACTGCCCAACAGGGAGCGGGTGGTCATCGCATCGCGGTCGGTGACTTCGTCGCTGACGTCCGGCTTGGGCAGCAACACACCGTACTCATCGTATTTGATGGCGCGGTAATCGGCCTGACCCGGATTGCCGTCATAGCGATAACCGTTGTCGAGAATCAGATACCGATTGCCGTCGGGGCGAATTTCCTGACGGCCCTTCTCGGCCACCAATACGGAAATCCCGCGGTCCTTTTTGTCGGAACTCACATTCTTTTGCGAAATGAACACGCCGCCCAGATTGACACGATCATCCGACAATTGCTCGGTGTAGGTGACCCGGGTACCGTCGCGCAAAGCCTGGAAGCGGCCGGGCTCAAGGGTATCGAATTCCGTCAGTGCGTCCTGTTTGTTCAACAGCAGCTGGAACTGATTGGCACCTTGTGGAGCCAGGCTCAGGCTCAGCCAGGCCACCACCAGCGCAACCAGCGTGGCCGGAAACAGGGTGATGCGAAACAGTCGCTGCTGGCTCATGCCGGTGGCCGACAGCACGGTCATTTCGCTGTCGAGGTACAGACGACCGTAGGCCAGCAGAATGCCGAGAAACAGTCCCAAAGGCAGGATCAACTGCAGGAAACCCGGCAGACGAAAACCCATGATCAGAAACAGCGACCCCGGATCCAGGGCGCCAGAAGCCGCCTGGGCGAGGTATTTGATGAAGCGTCCGCTCATGATGATGACCAGCAGCACGGCGCTGACGGCGCTCAAGGTCAACAGGACTTCGCGGGAAAGATAACGGAAGACAATCAAACCAGACACTCCAGGGTTGTCAGGCTAAGCGGCCAAACAAACAAACGTATCGGTCGGCCCGCAGGGCAGAGCCGCCGAAAAAGATGGCGCATTATCCTGTGATTGGGTGCGCCTGTCACTGCGCACGCTCAAGCAGACGCCTGAAGCACCGAAGTTCGCACGACCGAGGGTTGTCAGGCGCCGGTAGCGAGGTTCAAACTGCCGCCTTTGTCGCTGGCACTGCACCGGCGTCCTTCTATTTATAAGCAAGCCTCTGCGCGTCGCGCACTTTGACCATTAATTCAGGGACCCAGACATGGAACTGGTTGTAAAAAGCGTTAGCCCGGAAACGTTGAAGACCGCCACGTTGGTGGTCGCCGTCGGCGAAGGCCGCAAACTCGGCGCCGTTGCCAAACAACTCGACGAGCTGAGCGGTGGCACTATCAGTGCCGTGCTCAAACGCGGCGACCTGGCCGGCAAAGTCGGCCAGAGCCTGTTGCTGCACAGCCTGCCTAACCTCAAGGCCGAGCGCGTGTTGCTGGTGGGCGTGGGCAAGGATGAAGAACTGGGCGATCGCCCGTTCCGCAAAATCATCGCCGGCATCCTCAACACCCTTAAGAGCCTGGGCGGCAGCGATGCAGTGCTGGCCCTGGACGAAGTCGTGGTCAAAGGCCGCGACAGCTATGGCAAGACCCGCTTGCTGGCCGAGACCCTGGTAGATGGCCAGTACACCTTCGACCAGTTCAAGAGCCAGAAAGCCGACCCGCTCACCCTGAAGAAAATCACCCTGGTGACCATCAAAGCCGCACAGGCTGAAGTCGAACGCGCCGCTGCCCACGCCACCGCGATCGCCAATGGCATGGCCTTCACCCGTAACCTGGGCAACCTGCCACCAAACATCTGCCACCCGACATTCCTGGGCGAGCAAGCCAAGAATCTGGGCAAAGAATTCAAGAGCCTGAAAGTCGAAGTCCTCGATGAGAAGAAGATCAAGGACCTGGGCATGGGCTCGTTCTACGCCGTCGGCCAGGGTAGCGCCCAGCCGCCGCGCCTGATCGTCATGCAATACAACGGCGGCAAGAAATCCGAGAAGCCGTACGCACTGGTCGGTAAAGGCATCACCTTCGACACCGGCGGCATCAGCCTCAAGCCGGGCGCCGGCATGGATGAAATGAAGTACGACATGGGCGGCGCCGCCAGCGTGTTCGGTACCTTGCGTGCCGTGCTTGAGCTGAAACTGCCGATCAACCTGGTGTGCATCCTGGCTTGCGCCGAGAACATGCCGAGCGGCAACGCTTCGCGTCCGGGCGACATCGTCACCACCATGAGCGGCCAGACCGTGGAAATTCTCAACACCGACGCCGAAGGCCGTCTGGTGCTGTGCGATGCCCTGACCTACTCCGAACGCTTCAAGCCGCAAGCGGTGATCGACATCGCCACTCTTACCGGCGCGTGTGTCGTTGCACTGGGTTCCCACACCTCGGGCCTGCTGGGCAACAACGACGAGCTGATCGGCCAACTGCTGAGCGCCGGCCAATCCGCCGACGACCGCGCCTGGCAACTGCCGCTGTTCGATGAATATCAAGAGCAGCTGGATAGCCCGTTCGCCGACATCGCCAACATTGGCGGCCCGAAAGCCGGCACCATCACCGCTGCCTGCTTCCTGTCGCGCTTCACCAAGAACCTGAACTGGGCGCACCTGGATATCGCCGGCACGGCCTGGACCAGCGGCGGCAAGGACAAGGGCGCCACTGGCCGTCCGGTGCCCCTGCTGACCCAATACCTGCTGGACCGCGCCAACGCCTGAAACCGTTGACCCCGAGCGGTGCCACTGACCAGTGGCGCCGCCCGAGGCTCAGGAACCGCAATGACCAAAGTCGACTTCTATATCCTGCCCAGCGCCGATCCTTCGGCACGGCTGGATTTCGCCTGCAAGCTCACCGAAAAAGCCTGGCGCATGGGCCACCGCATTTACCTGCACTGCAGCGATGCCGCCCAGCGTGATGACCTCGATGCGCGGTTGTGGGCTTTCAAGGGCGAGAGCTTCGTGCCCCACGGTCCCGCCGAAAGCGAGCCGGAGGGTTTGATTGTCCTGGGTCTTGGTGATGACTGCGGTCAGCATCAGGATCTGCTGGTCAATCTCGACCTGAAAGTCCCGGTATTTGCCAAACAGTTCGCCCGCGTGGCGGAAGTGGTGGTGGAAGATCCGACGATTCGTTCGGCTGCGCGGGAGAGTTTCCGTTTCTACCGCGAACAGGGCTATCCTCTGCAAGATCACCGTTTACAGCGACTCTGAGCATTCCGATGGACACTCCAAAACCGCAGCAAAATTCCGCGCATCTGCTGGATGACCTCGAGTCGATCCGCCAATTGCTCGGCGATGACAACCTGCAACCGCCCTTGCTGACCGACACGGTCATTGAAGGTGATCAGGAACAGATCCCCATGCTGTTCGACACAGTCGGCAATGCGCCGCAACCGGTCGAAACGACACCGCCGCCCGCCCCGGCCGCGCAACCGTCGCCTGCCGCGAGCAAAGGCCCCGACGCCCTGCTGCACCTGGACAGCGAACTGCGCGCCGCCGCGCTATTGATCATGCAAGACGTGATCGACGACTTCGCCCCGCACATCGAAACCGAAATCAAACGCCGTCTTGATGCGCGGATGGAGCGGCTACTCGCCGCAGCTGTAAGCGGCAAGCTTTAAGCTGTAAGCAAAAGTCAAAGCAAAAGTCAAAGCAAAAGCCGGACTCCCTCTTGCAGCTTGTGGCTTGTAGCCTGTAGCTGCCCCCCCCGCTATACTTGCCGGCTTTTCCTGATTAAATGCCAATAGGGTCCCGCCGCGCATGGATAAGACCTACCAGCCGCACGCCATTGAAACTTCCTGGTACAACACCTGGGAGTCTGAGAATTACTTCGCCCCGCAAGGCGCGGGCGAGTCCTACACCATCATGATCCCGCCGCCGAACGTCACCGGCAGCCTGCACATGGGTCACGGTTTCAACAACGCGATCATGGACGCCCTGATCCGTTTCCGCCGCATGCAGGGTCGCAACACCCTGTGGCAACCGGGTACCGACCACGCCGGTATCGCCACGCAAATGCTGGTGGAGCGTCAACTCGAAGCCCAAGGCCAGAATCGCCACGATCTGGGCCGTGAAAAATTCCTCGAGAAAGTCTGGGAGTGGAAGGACCAGTCCGGCGGCAACATCAGCCGTCAGATCCGCCGCCTCGGCTCGTCCGTGGACTGGAGCCGTGAACGCTTCACCATGGACGATGGTCTCTCGGAAGCGGTTAAGGAAGCGTTCGTGCGCCTGCACGAAGACGGCTTGATCTACCGCGGCAAGCGTCTGGTCAACTGGGACACCAAGCTGCACACGGCGATTTCCGACCTCGAAGTGGAAAACCACGACGAGAAAGGTTTCCTGTGGAACCTGAAGTACCCGCTGGCCGATGGCGCCAAAACCGCTGAAGGCAACGATTACCTGATCGTTGCGACCACGCGTCCGGAAACCATGCTCGGCGACGCCGCCGTGGCCGTTAACCCGAACGATGAACGCTACAAAGCCCTGATCGGCAAATTTGTCGAGCTGCCGCTGGTTGGCCGCCGCATCCCGATCATCGCCGACGATTACTGCGATCCAGAATTCGGCACCGGTTGCGTGAAAATCACCCCGGCCCACGATTTCAACGACTACGAAGTCGGCAAGCGCCACAACCTGCCGCTGCTGAACATCTTCGACAAAAACGCCAATGTTCTGCCCGCAGCCCAAGTGTTCAACCTGGACGGCACGCTGAACACCGAAGTCGACGGCAAGCTTCCGGCCGAATTCGCCGGCCTGGACCGTTTCGAAGCGCGCAAACAGATCGTGGCAGCATTCGAAGCCGCCGGCCTGCTGGTCAGCGTCGACGATCACGCCCTGAAAGTGCCGAAAGGCGACCGCTCCGGCACCATCATCGAGCCGTGGCTGACCGACCAGTGGTACGTGTCCACCAAGCCATTGGCCGAGCCGGCCATCGCTGCGGTTGAAGATGGCCGCATTCAGTTCGTGCCAAAACAATACGAAAACATGTACTTCTCGTGGATGCGCGACATCCAGGATTGGTGCATCAGCCGTCAGTTGTGGTGGGGCCATCGGATTCCGGCCTGGTACGACGAGTCGGGCAAGGTCTATGTCGGTCGCGACGAAGCCGAAGTACGCGCCAAGAACAACCTCGGCCCGGAGGTTGCGCTGCAACAGGACAACGACGTACTCGACACTTGGTTCAGCTCGGGCCTGTGGACTTTCTCCACGCTCGGCTGGCCGGAACAGACCGAATTCCTGAAGAAATTCCACTCCACCGACGTGCTGGTGACCGGTTTCGACATCATTTTCTTCTGGGTTGCCCGGATGATCATGCTCACCATGCACTTGGTGAAAAACGAAGACGGTACGCCGCAGGTTCCGTTCAAGACCGTTTATGTGCACGGTCTGGTGCGTGACGGGCAGGGCCAGAAGATGTCCAAGTCCAAGGGCAACGTCCTTGACCCGCTGGACATCATCGACGGTATCGAGCTGGAAGAACTGGTGCAGAAACGTACCTCCGGCATGATGCAGCCGAAACTGGCGAAGAAGATCGAGAAGCAGACCCGCGACGAGTTCGCCGACGGTATCGCCAGCTATGGCACCGACGCCCTGCGCTTCACGTTCTGCTCGCTGGCATCGACCGGTCGCGACATCAAGTTCGACATGGGCCGCGTCGAAGGCTATCGCAACTTCTGCAACAAGATCTGGAACGCTGCGCGCTACGTGCTGGACAAGGGCGAAGACTGCGGCCAGAACGGCGAAGCCTACGAGCTGTCCCTGGCGGATCGCTGGATCATTTCGCAGTTGCAACGCACCGAAGCCGAAGTGACCCGTCAGCTCGATCAGTTCCGTTTCGACCTGGCCGCACAAGCCTTGTATGAGTTCATCTGGAACCAGTATTGCGACTGGTACCTGGAACTGTCCAAGCCTGTGCTGTGGGACGAAAATGCACCGGTCGAACGTCAGCGCGGCACCCGCCGCACGCTGGTTCGAGTGCTGGAAGTCGCGTTGCGTCTGGCGCACCCGTTCATGCCGTTCATCACCGAAGAAATCTGGCAGCGCGTCGCGCCGCTGGCCGGTATCGAAGGCAAGACGATCATGCTGCAACCTTGGCCAGTGGCCAACGAAGCACGTATTGATCAAGGCGCCGAAGACGACATCGAATGGCTCAAGGGCCTGATGCTCGGCACGCGTAACATCCGTGGCGAAATGAACATTGGTCCAGGCAAACCGTTGAAGCTGTTCCTGAAAAACGTCAGCGCCGAAGATCAGCGCCGCCTCACCGAAAACGAAGCACTGCTGAAGAAGCTGGCCCGTCTGGAATCAATCACCGTTTTGAAAGCCGGCGAAGAAGCACCGCTGTCCGCCACCGCTCTGGTTGGCGAGATGGAAGTGCTGGTGCCAATGGCCGGCCTGATCGACAAAGACGCCGAACTGGCTCGTCTGGACAAGGAAATCCTGCGTCTGCAGGGTGAAGTTCAGCGCGTCGGCGGCAAGCTGTCCAACGCCGGTTTCGTTGACAAGGCCCCTAGCGACGTCATCGAGAAGGAACGCGCCAAACTGGCTGAAGCCGAACAGGCTTTGGGCAAGTTGGCCGAGCAACATGCGCGGATTGCCAGTTTGTAACGGCAAGTCGCAATGAAAACGGGAGGCCCGCAACGGCCTCCCTTTTTTATGCCCGCCCCTTTCCCCATACACCGCCCCCCCTGTAGGAGCTGCCGAAGGCTGCGATCTTTTGACTTTGATTCTCAGAAACAAGATCAAAAGATCGCAGCCTTCGGCAGCTCCTACAGGGGGATATGCATCATCATGGAGCGAATGTGGGACAATACCCGCCACTTTTAGCCATACCCGAATCGACAACGCCCATGAACGCCCCCCGCACACCAAGACCTGCGCGCAAGAAGCCTGATTCCACCACTCCGGCCAAAGCCGTGGAACCCCGTGAGAAGGCTAGCCTGCACCCGCGCAATCGCCATCAGGGTCGTTACGACTTCCCGGCGCTGATCAAAACCACGCCGGAGCTGGCGAAGTTCGTGATCATCAATCCGTATGGCAAGGAAAGTATCGACTTCGCCAGCCCGGACGCGGTTCGGGTGTTCAACCGGGCGCTGCTCAAGTCCTTCTACGGCATCGCCCATTGGGACATCCCGGCCGATTACCTGTGCCCACCGGTGCCGGGCCGTGCTGACTACGTGCACTTCCTGGCTGACCTGCTGGCCAGCGTCAACGACGGCGAAATCCCTCGGGGCGCGCCGGTCAAGGTGCTCGATATCGGCATGGGCGCCAACTGCGTCTATCCGCTGATCGGCTACAGCGACTATCGCTGGCACTTCCTCGGCTCGGAAATCGACCCGACGGCCGTGGCCGCCGCCAAAGCCATCGTGCAATCCAACGGGCTGAACAAAGCCATCCAGCTGCGCCAGCAAAGCAATCCCAAGCACATTCTGTTGGGCCTGCTTGAACCCGGCGAACGCTTCGACCTGACCATGTGCAACCCACCGTTCCATGCCTCGATGGATGAGGCAACCAAGGGCAGCGAGCGTAAATGGCGCGCCTTGGGCCGCGCCGACCCGAAACGCAAACTGCCGGTGCTAAACTTTGGTGGTCAATCGGCCGAACTGTGGTGTGAAGGCGGCGAAGCACGCTTTGTGACGCAACTGATCGCCGAGAGTGCGCATTTTCAACACAAAGTGCTTTGGTTCAGCACCCTGGTCTCGAAAGCCTCGAACCTGCCTGCGATCCAGACGGCACTGAAAAAGGCTGGTGTATTGGAAAGCCAGGTCGTGGAGATGTCCCAAGGGCAGAAGCAAAGCCGCTTCGTCGCCTGGACGTTCCAGACTAAAAGCGAGCAGCAGGTCTGGCGTGAACGCTGGGCGCGTAAAAGCTGATTAATGACCGACGTAGATCAAAATGTGGGAGCGGGCTTGCTCGCGAAAGGGCCATAACATTCAGCACCAATATTGAATGTAAGACCGCTTTCGCGAGCAAGCCCGCTCCCACAATGGGTTTAGCGGTGTATGCGGGAGTACCGCCAAATCGCAGACACAAAAAAACCGTGCCCGGATTGCTCCGGAGCACGGTTTTTTCTAACAAGTCTTACTTGTTAACAGCGTCGGTCAGGCCTTTGGCCACAACCAGCTTGATAACTTTCTTGGCAGCGATTTCGATGGCAGCGCCAGTCGAAGGGTTGCGGCCGGTACGGGCAGGACGCTCAGTCACTTTCAGCTTGCCGATACCTGGCAGGGTGATTTCGCCGCCGTTTTCCAGCTGATCAGCAACGATTTGGCCCAGTTGGTCCAGAGCGTTACGCGCGGTGGTTTTTGGCGCGTCGATAGCTTCAGCGATGTCGGCGATCAGTTGGTCTTTAGTAAGAGCCATTGTAGTGTTCCTTCCCTATCAAATTCATATGGATTGCAGAGTGCAGTGTCAGCCATCGAGCCCGATCTTCTGGATCTGGCACCCTCGGCATAACCTCGACGAGTCGGGGTTATAGATGCCGAAATCAGGGTTTGGTTCGACCTGACAAATGCTGAATGCACGCTTAACGCAGTGACTTCGCGTAAGACCGGGCAAAACTAGCACAGAGACGGGGAAATATCCGCCTCTAGCTACCCATTTGGTCAGCTTTATTGCTCTAAATCGGTAAAAAACTGCATAAGGGCCACGAATTACCCCATCTCCCCTCGTAGGAGCTGCCAAAGGCTGCGATCTTTTGACTTTGATTTTCAAAAACAGGATCAAAAGATCGCAGCCTTCGGCAGCGCCTACGGGCGGCGCGCTATGGCATGGTTACAACGCCAAAACCAGAGATTGCGGTACACTTAGCGCTTTTTCGGGGGAGCACGCCCTCCTCTCTTCAATCAGCCGAGAAGCCCATGCCGATCCGTCATTGCATCGTCCACCTGATCGACAAAAAACCCGACGGCACACCTGCAGTTCTTCATGCCCGCGATTCCGAACTGGCCGAGTCCAGCGCCATCGAGTACATGCTTGCCGACCTCAACGAGAGCTACAACGCCAAACAAGGCAAGGCCTGGGGTTTCTTCCATGCCGAGTCCGGGGCGCATCCGTTCAGCGGCTGGCTGAAGGAATACCTCGACGGCGGCAAGGACTTCACAGCCTTCAGCCGGGTGGCAGTGGAACATCTGCAAAAGCTGATGGAAGAGTCGAACCTCTCTGTGGGCGGCCACGTGCTGTTTGCGCATTACCAGCAGGGCATGACCGATTACCTCGCCATCGCCCTGCTGCACCACAGTGAAGGCGTGGCTGTGACCGATCAACTGGACGTGACACCTTCGCGACACCTGGACCTTGGCCAGTTGCACCTGGCGGCGCGGATCAACGTCTCTGAGTGGCAGAACAACAAGCAGTCCAAGCAGTACATCTCGTTCATCAAAGGCAAGAACGGCAAAAAGGTGTCGGAGTACTTCCGCGACTTCATCGGTTGTCAGGAAGGCGTCGACGGTCCCGGCGAAACCCGCACCCTGCTCAAGGCTTTCAGTGACTTCGTCGAAAGCGAAGACCTGCCGGAAGAGTCTGCGCGCGAGAAGACCAAGACCCTGGTGGATTACGCCAGCAGCCAGGCAAAAATGGGCGAGCCCATGGGCCTGGAAGAACTGTCCGGGCTGATCGACGAAGAGCGCCCGAAAGCGTTCTACGATCACATCCGCAACAAAGACTACGGCCTGTCGCCCGAGATCCCTGCCGATAAGCGCACCCTGAACCAGTTCCGCCGCTTCACTGGCCGCGCCGAGGGCTTGTCTATCAGCTTCGAAGCGCACTTGCTGGGCTCGAAGATCGAATACGACGAAGAAGCCGGTACGCTGATCATCAAAGGCCTGCCGACCCAATTGACCGATCAGCTCAAGCGACGCAACTGATGCTCGGCGGCGTATTGAAGAAATGCCTGCTGATCTTGCTGGTGGTCGTGGTTTACCAGAATTGGGGCAAGATCGAGCGGGTTTTCCATCCCTCACAAGTGGTGTCCGCGCAGACCCAGGCCAAGGCCAACGTCGTGTTCTACACCACTGAATGGTGTGGCTACTGCAAGCTGACCCGACGCTTTCTCGACCAGAAGGGCATCCCGTACAAGGAGTTCGATATCGAGAAAGATGCCTTGGCGCGTAAAGCCTACGAGGCGCTCGGAGGACGCGGAATTCCGCTGATCGATGTGAATGGCACGTTGATTCGCGGGTATGACCCCGACAAGGTTCTTGCGGCGCTGGAATAACCTTTAAGATCAAAAGATCGCAGCCTTCGGCAGCTCCTACAGGGTGTACGCCATCCCAATGTAGGAACTGCCGAAGGCTGCGATCTTGGCGGTTTCCCTATCGCCAAAGCATGTCAGAGAATATCAGCGCGCTTCGATTCGAAACCCAAACCGCGGAAAGTGCACATGCACCACGCCGGCCCGCTCATCTTCGCGACGTAAAATCAATTCTTCGCTACCCGCAAACAGCAACTCTCCCGCCACCGAATCAACGCCGTAATCGGTCGCAGCGATCACCACTTGCTGGCCAACCTCGAACCCATTCGGCTCATCGAACTGCTCATCCGGCAACGCCGCCGGTGTGGCGTTACGCGCGACTTCAAGCGCTTCCTCGGAAGTCATCTCGCTGAACGCGCCATGACCAAAGCCCATCACACGACCAAACCACGCCGACACAGCCGGATAAGCATCCACCAACGGTGACGTCACGTGCGTCGCCTTGAGAAACCACAACGGATGAGCCAGGGCAAAGTCGGCAATCGATGGCTCGCCAAACAGGAAATCGCCCTGTTCGCGCTGAAGCTGCTGCTCCAGACGCGCCATGATCGTTGGCCACTGATGCCGGGCCTGCTCAGCCGACAACCGTGTGGCGCTGCCACCGCTGAACAGGCCGGCGCGATCGGCCAGGAAGGCCTTGATCGCTTCAGGTGACAATTTACCGAAGCGCACCGCTACCGACTCCGGCTGGAACACCAGGCTGACCGCATGCTGGAACACCACCGAATCGGCCCACGCCGCGAAGGTCGCGGTGATCATTTCCTGGCCTTCCGGGAAGAATGCCGGCAAGGCTTTTTCCTGCTCCAGACGACGCGCCATCAGCGCCGTGTCGCAATAGACATCAGCGCCAATCTGCAACACTGGCGTCTTGCGATAGCCGCCGGTCAGCGCCGTCAGATCGGGTTTCGGCATCACTGGCGAGATGTTCACCGAACGCCAGGACAGCCCCTTGAAGCCCAGCAGCAAGCGGGCCTTTTCGGCGAAAGGGGACGTCGGGTAGTGATGAAGAATCAACTCGGACATGCTCGGCTCCGCCGCTCGGATAAGGAACCCGCAGCTTAGCGCGCAATCCACAAGCAGCCTACCCATCTGCCTGATGGACGCTTATCAGTCAGATTGATAAGCCCGCAGCCGCGCTCGCCACCAGACATTCCTTGGCACTTTTCTTGAGTTTTTTAATCAATCGTTCCTGGCGCAGTGCTTCGCTTTTGTCGCGGCAGGCTTCGGTGTACACCAGCGCGACGGCCGGGCTCGACAGAAAGAAGCGCGCGCCTTTGCCACGTTGGTGAGTGGCGAAGCGGCGGACGGGATCGTCGCTGATCCCACAGTAGAGCGAACCATTGGCCGCGCGAACGAGGTAGACGAACCAGGGTTTGCTAACCGGTGTATCGGCATCGACGGGGATTTCGCTGAGGGTGGTCACGTCACGATCAAGGTTTGTAGGAAACAAGCCGCGATCTTATCAGCGACTGGCCTGGAATGCCTTTAGCCCCTTCAAGGCCTGGGCACGAACGGCGTTTTTCACCACTGGCGTCCAGCCCAACAACAGCCCTTTGAAACCCAGCGCCTGACGCGACCAACGCCACAGATCAAAGCGGTCGTGATGCTCGCAGATCTTGCCATCGCGAAACACGAAACGCGCCTGGATGTCGTTGACCACGGTATTGCCGGTCTGGCTGAACAGGTAGGTCGCCACCCAATGGGCACTGCCGGTGCGTTCATCGCTGCGCACGTTATCGAAGGTCAGGGAGAAATCCTTGGCCCGAGTGGTGAGCATGCGCCACATGTCGCCGGCGTCGCGCCCGCGCAGTTCGCCGAATGCCGGGTCACTGAACACCACGTCGTCGGTGTAGCAGGCGCTCATGGCCTCGGCATCGAGCCGCTGGAAGGCTTGGTAGAACCGGGTGATCAGGGCGTTGTGGGCATCACTCATGGGCAGGCTCTCTGGAATCGCAAAGTAGCTTGGAAAGATAGCCTGCAACGATAGTCAACAACTGCGCGGAACACTATCGGCATTCGCGGGCCGAATACCGACAGTGCGCAGAACGTCAGACTTTCTCGCTTTGAACCTGAACGTACAACGAACGCCCGGCACCGAGGCCGGCGATGATCGCGCCGAGGCCGATAACGCCGAAGATCCAGCCCACGGCGCTCCAGCCGCCGGTCCAGTCATGCACCACGCCGACCGCGAACGGCCCCATGGAGGCCAGGGTGTAACCGAACCCCTGGGCCATGCTCGACAGGTTGGCCGCGACATGGGCATCCCGCGAACGCAGCACGATCAGGGTCAACGCCAGGCTGAACGTGGCGCCCTGCCCCAACCCCAGCAGGATCGCCCAGCCCCACAGGCCATCGATTGGTGCATAGAGGCAACCGAACAAACCGCCGAGGGTCATTGCCATGACAATCACAATCGCCGGCCGCTGATCCTTGCCGCGTGTCGCCAACCAAGGTGCCGCGAGCGAGCTGATCAACTGGACAATCACCGAACCCGACAACACCAGACCGGCCTGGGTTGGCGTCAAACCGCGACCGATCAGAATCGACGGCAGCCAGCCAAACACGATGTAGGCCAAAGACGATTGCAGGCCCATATAAAACGTTACTTGCCAGGCCAGCGGATCACGCAACAGCCCTCGAACCCGATAGGCAACATGGTGCGCGCCGTGTTTCTGACCGACTTGCGGCAACCAGAAAATCGCCGCGACTAATGCTGGAACTACCCAGAAGCCGAGGCCCAAGGCCCAGTTTTTGTCGAAATGTTCGCTCAACGGCACAGTCGCGCCCGCCGCCATCGCCGCGCCCAGGCACAGGGCCATGGTGTAGACGCCGGTCATGGTGCCGGCTTGTTTCGGGAAATCGCGTTTGACAATGCCAGGCAGCAGCACACCGATCACCCCGATGCTGGCACCGGCCAGCACGCTACCGGCGAACAGGCCGACCTCGCCGAACGAACTGCGCAATATGATCCCGCCGGCCAGCATCAGAAGAATCCCCAACACCACCCGTTCGGCACCAAAACGTCGCGCCAGCACTGGCGCCAAGGGGGCGAACAGACCGAGGCAAAGTACCGGCAAGGTCGTCAGCAACCCGGCCTGGGCAGCCGATAGGCCCAAGGTCTTCGAGATCTCGCTGAGCATCGGCGCCATGCTCGACAGCGCCGGACGCAGGTTCAGCGCCACCAGAATCAGGCCGAGCAACAACAGCCATGGCCGCTGAAGAATCGGGTGAGTTTGCTGAACCTGTTCGTCATCGGCCTCGGCGTCGATCAACAGCTCTTCGAGCTCCGCCGTACGCTTGCGCTCAATGATGCGGCTGTTGCTGGCCTGCTGGCTGGACATGGGGTTCTCGGTTTCAAGGTTCATTGATCAACTGCCTCGACAGGGCTTTGGCCCGTTCCGGGTCACGCTGCTCGACGGCCTCGAGCAGTTCGACATGAAGGTCGAACACCGCTTGGCGTCGAGGGGAGATGTTCAGGGTCTGGCGCAAGTGCGCGCCGACGATGCTGGAGAAGTAGCGATACAGCTCGCTGAGTGTCGGGTTGTGTGCCGCATCCACCAGACGGCGATGGAACAGCAGGTCGCAGGCGATGTAGGTGTCGAGATCGCCGTGGTAGTGACTGCCGCTGACGTTTAGCGCTTCGCGCAATGCCACCAGGTCTTCATCGGTGCGACGTAATGCAGCCAGGCCAATGGCTTCGACTTCCAGAATGTGCCGGGTTTCCCGAGCCTGTTCCTGAGTGCAACGGGACAGCGCCTTCATGGTATCCAGCGGATCAATCACCGCCCGCAGATAACTGCCGTCGCCCTGGCGAATCTCGATCAACCCGGAAAACGCCAACACGCGCATGGCTTCGCGCACGGTATTGCGACTGATGCCCAATTCGGCGGACAGCTCGGGTTCGGTAGGTAAACGCTGGCCGACCGTCCAGATGCCTTGGTTAATGCGCAGGCGTAACTGATCCAGCGCCTGATCGACCAGGGATCGTTTAATCAACGGAGAAATGTCTGACATGGAATTCGCCCTTTCATCCAATCATAGGATGAATTTTTTTGACATATTAGTCAGCTTTTAGCAACCAGACAACCCTCCGCTCATCTACACAAGCCAACAGCGACAAAGCGTAAAGCCTACGAATTGAATCGCATAATCCCTTTATATGCAGAGAGCTTTCCCACGTAGCCGACAAGAATCTACCGACATCCCTCGCAGGCAAGGGACTTCAGACTCCGGACATTGATCCGCGGGCGTTTTCGCTCGTCACTTGTCCAAAGGGAAATTGAAAAATTCATGGTAGAAGTAAATTTCGGCAGACAGCACAGCCGCCCACTTGTCCTGGAGAAAAATCGGCAACTGCTGGCCGTACGCAGTCACGCAGGAGAACAGCTGGCACAGGCTTTGTGTTGCGAAACGGCCTACTCGGCGCTGGGGGGCAGCGAACTGTTGTTGCATGTCGAGGACGCCGATGTCCAGGTGTTCAAACTGCCGCAGGATTCGGACGCTTCACGATGCAAGGCATTGCTGCGCGGATTGTCGGACGTACGTTTCGTCGGCAGCGTGCTAGTGGATCCTCACACTCAAGAGCCCGTTCTCTACACCGAGAACATTTTTCTGAAGTTTATTGATTCCCTCTCCGCCACGCAGTGCCTGGCCATACTCGATGAGCTGGGCTTGCGGATCAAACAACAGGTGCCCTACGCGCTAAATGCCTTCTTCGTTCATCACCCGGACGTCCAGGGAGCCAATGTGTGCGCACTGACTTGTGAATGGCTCAAACGAGATGACATCGAGTACTGCCACCCGGAAATGCTTCGCCAAGGGAAACGTCGGGCGATACACGCCAATCAATGGCACCTGAAGAAAACTACTGTGACCTATCAGGTTGAAATCGACGCCAGCGCCAACGTCGAAGCCGCCCATGACCTCGCGCTGGGGGAAGGTATTGTAATTGCAGTCATCGATGATGCCTTTGATATCGACCATCCCGAGTTCGCGGGAGAAGGCAAAGTCATCGCAGCGCAAAACTTTGATCGGCGTAACGCCAAGCAAGGCCCGCGCCCGAAAAATGCTCTTGAACGCCACGGCACTGCCGCCGCCGGTGTCGCTTGTGCCAATGGTGAAGCGGGAGCCAGCGGCGTTGCCCCCCGAGCCAGTCTGATGCCGTTGAAACTCACCAAACCCTTGGGCGCGCGTGCGGAAGCCGACGCTTTTTTCTGGGCCGCCGATCAGGGCGCCGACATTATTTCCTGCAGCTGGGGGCCGGCCGAAGGCCATTGGGCCGATCCCACCGACCCTCGTCACACGAATGTGTTCCCGCTAGCCGCCAGCACCCGACTTGCCATCGAATACGCGGCAACCAAGGGCCGTAATGGAAAAGGCTGCCTCATATTCTTTGGAGCCGGCAATGGTAACGAGAGTGTGGATAACGATGGTTATTCCAGCCATCCCATGGTGATTGCTGTCGGCGCCTGCAATGACCAGAGCCGCCGCAGTGCCTACAGCGACTTTGGCAAGGCACTCTGGTGCTGCTTTCCCAGCGGGGACCAATCGCACCCGGATCCGAAGTTCATGCCCGCCACTTCAATCGTGCAAACCCGCGGAATTCGCACGACGGATCTGAGCGGCAAGTTCGGCGATTCGGCCAGAGACGCCTACACCGAGTTTTTTAGCGGAACCTCCAGCGCCTGCCCTGGTGCGGCTGGTGTCGCAGCTCTGGTGCTTGGCATCAACCCGACGCTGGATCGCGAAACTGTTCGACAAATCCTCGCCGATTGTTGCGACAAAATCGGGCATGCCGACGACGGGCCGCTCGGCCAATATGACCTCAACGGCCATAGCCATTACTACGGCCATGGACGCCTCAATGCACTTCGCGCAGTGCGCCTTGCACTGGAAAGACGAGAGGCAAAAGAATAAATCACCCTATAAAAAAAGCCCCGCTGTCTGCGGGGCTTTTAGTAACGCTATCGCTCAACCAATCAATGCAGAATCTGGCTCAAGAAAAGCTTCGTCCGCTCGTTCTGCGGGTTGTCGAAGAAGTCGTTCGGCGCAGCCTGTTCGACGATTTCACCTTTGTCCATGAAGATCACGCGATTGGCCACGGTACGGGCGAAGCCCATTTCGTGGGTCACGCAGAGCATGGTCATGCCGTCTTCGGCCAGGCCGATCATGGTGTCCAGAACCTCTTTCACCATCTCGGGGTCGAGTGCCGAAGTTGGTTCGTCGAAGAGCATGATTTTCGGTTTCATGCACAAAGCACGGGCAATCGCCACACGCTGTTGCTGACCGCCAGACAGTTGCCCCGGGTATTTATGCGCCTGCTCTGGAATGCGTACGCGCTCCAGGTAATGCATGGCGATTTCTTCGGCCTTGCGCTTGGGCATCTTGCGTACCCACATCGGCGCCAGCGTGCAGTTCTGCAGGATGGTCAGGTGCGGAAACAGGTTGAAGTGCTGGAACACCATGCCGACTTCACGGCGGATCGCTTCGATCTGCTTGAGGTCGTTGGTCAACTCCACGCCATCGACCACAATGCGGCCCTGCTGGTGTTCTTCCAGACGGTTGAGGCAACGGATGGTGGTGGATTTGCCGGAACCCGACGGGCCGCACAAGACGATACGCTCGCCCTGCTTGACGTTCAGGTTGATGTCTTTCAACACGTGGAACTGGCCGTACCACTTGTTCACGCCCTGCATCTGAATAATGCCTTCAGGGCTCACAGGCTGTTTGATCGCTTCACTCATAAACTACGCTCCTAACGCTTGTGGCCAGTGTCCAGCTTACGTTCCAAATGCATGGAGTAGCGGGACATACCAAAACAGAAAATCCAGAACACCAGGGCCGCGAACACATAGCCTTCAGTGGCCATGCCCAGCCATTTCGGGTCGGCGGCGGCTTGCTTGACGCTGTTGAGCAGATCGAACAGACCGATGATGATCACCAGGCTCGTGTCCTTGAACAGCGCAATAAAGGTATTGACGATGCCAGGAATCACCAGCTTCAGGGCTTGCGGCAGAATCACCAGGCCCATGCTGCGCCAGTAGCCGAGGCCCATCGCTGCCGCCGCTTCGTACTGACCTTTGGGGATCGCTTGCAGACCGCCACGCACCACTTCAGCGATGTAGGCTGACTGGAACAGGATCACACCGATCAGCGCGCGCAGCAGTTTGTCGAAGTTCATGCCTTCGGGCAGGAACAACGGCAACATCACCGACGACATGAACAGCACCGTAATCAATGGCACGCCGCGCCAGAATTCGATGAAGGTCACGCAGACCACGCGAATCGCCGGCATGTTCGAACGACGGCCCAGAGCCAGAACGATACCCAGCGGCAATGCGCCGACGATACCGACGGTGGCGATCACCAGAGTCAGCATCAGGCCGCCCCATTGGCTGGTCGCCACTTCGGTCAGACCGAACCATCCACCGTGCAACAAGACGTAGGAAATGATCGGATAGAGCACCAGAAAGCTCAGGCCGTAGATTGCCTTGTGTGGAACGCGTGCGACGAACAACGGCGCCACGCCAATCACCGCCAGCCACACGGTCAGATCGACGCGCCAGCGCAGTTCTGTCGGATAGTAACCATACATGAACTGGCCAAAGCGCTGCTGGATGAACACCCAGCAGGCGCCCTCCTTGGTGCAATCGGCGCGGGTGGTACCGACCCAGTTGGCATCGAGAATCGCCCAGCTCACGATAGGCGGAACTATCAGGTAAATCAGATAGAACGCGAACAGCGTCAGCAGGGTGTTGATCCAGCTGGAGAACATGTGCGCCCGCATCCACGCCACGACACCGATGCTGCTGCTCGGTGGTGGCATATCGGGTTTGAAAGTATGAGTCGTCATGCGCTTTTCCTTACCGCTCGATCAGCGCAATGCGCTTGTTGTACCAGTTCATCAGCAGGGAAATGCTGATACTGATCGCCAGGTACACGCTCATGGTGATGGCAATGACTTCGATCGCCTGCCCGGTCTGGTTCAGCACCGTACCGGCAAACAACGACACCATCTCCGGATAACCGATACCGGCCGCCAGCGAGGAGTTTTTCGCCAGGTTCAGGTATTGGCTGGTCAGCGGTGGAATGATCACGCGCAGGGCTTGCGGGATGATCACCTTGCGCAGGGTCGGACCGTTGCGCAATCCCAACGAGTGGGCCGCTTCGGTCTGGCCGTGACTGACCGACTTGATGCCCGAACGCACGATTTCAGCGATGAACGCCGCGGTGTACACCGTCAAGGCCAGGGTCAGCGCCAGCAGTTCCGGGATCAGCACCCAGCCACCGACGAAGTTGAAGCCCTTGAGCTCCGGCATTTCCCAGTGCAGTGGCGCGCCGAAGATCAAGGCACACAGCGCAGGGATCACCAGGAACAGCGCCAGGCCTACCCAGAATTTGTGGAACGGTACGCCGGTCGCTTCGAAGCGCTTGGTCGCCCAGCGGCTCATCAGCACGATGGCCACGATGGCCACGACGATGCTCGCCACAAACGGCCAGAAACCGTCCGCCGCCAACGCTGCGGGCATGTTCAGGCCGCGGCTGCTGACGAAGAAGGTGTCGCCGAAGTTATGGCTGTTGCGTGGCCCCGGCATGGTCAGGAACACGGCGAAGTACCAGAACAGGATTTGCAGCAGCGGCGGAATGTTACGGAAAACCTCTACGTACACCGTCGCCAGCTTGGCAATGATCCAGTTCTTCGACAGCCGTGCCACACCGACGATGAAACCGAGGATCGTCGCCAGGATCACACCGATAAAGGTGACCAGCAGGGTGTTGAGCAAGCCGATGACGAACACACGGGCATAGCTGTCCGATTCGGTGTAGTCGATCAGGTGCTGAGCGATGCCGAAACCGGCACTGCGTTCAAGAAAGTCGAAACCCGAGGTAATGCCCCGGTGCTGAAGGTTGGTTTGCGTGTTGTCGAACAGGTACCAACCCATCCCGACCACGGCGACAACCGTGATGATCTGAAACAGCCACGCACGCACTCGTGGATCGCTGAGGCTGAGCCTCTGCTTAGGTGCGCCGATTGAATTTTGCATGAAGTGCCCCGCAAAGAATGGAACAGAACATCACCCGGTGGTTGGCCCACCGGGTGATAGAACCATCAGCGCACTGGTGGTGCGTATTGAATGCCGCCAGCGTTCCACAGCGCGTTCAGGCCGCGGTCGATTTGCAGCGGAGTATCCTTGCCGAGGTTGCGCTCGAACATCTCGCCGTAGTTGCCGACTTGCTTGACGATCTGCACGACCCAGTCTTTCGGCAGTTTCAGGTCTTTACCGTATTCACCGTCAGCGCCCAGCATACGAGCGACGTCAGGGTTCTTGGTGGACTTGGCTTCGGCTTCGACGTTCTTCGAAGTCACGCCTGCTTCTTCAGCATTGAGCAGGGCGTAGCCAGTCCAACGCACGATGGCCAGCCACTCGTCGTCGCCGTTACGCACGACCGGGCCCAGCGGCTCCTTGGAAATGGTTTCTGGCAGAACCACGTAGTCCTTCGGCGAAGCCAGCTTGCTGCGCTGGGCGAATAGCTGGGACTTGTCGGAGGTCAGCACGTCGCAACGACCGGATTCCAGCGACTTGGCGCTTTCATCGGAGGTGTCGAAAGTGATCGGGGTGTATTTCAGGCCATTGGCGCGGAAGTAGTCGGAGACGTTCAGCTCAGTGGTGGTACCGGCCTGGATGCAGATGGTTGCACCGTCCAGCTCCTTGGCACTTTTCACGCCCAGTTTGCTGTTGGCCAGGAAGCCGATGCCGTCGTAGTAGGTGATGAAGCCTGGAAACTTCAGGCCCATGCCCGCATCACGAGAGCTGGTCATGGTGGAGTTGCGCGACAGCACGTCGATTTCGCCGGACTGCAGAGCAGTGAAACGCTCTTTAGCGTTCAACTGGCTGAACTTGACCTTGGTCGCGTCGCCGAATACGGCAGCGGCCACAGCGCGGCAGAAGTCAGCATCGATACCGACGATCTTGCCAGTGGAGTCCGGAACCGAGAAACCCGGCAGACCATCACTTACACCGCACTGTACGAAGCCTTTCTTCTGCACTGCATCCAGGGTTGCACCCGCCTGAGCGAACCCACTGACACCGAGCACTGCGGCTGCAGTCACGATGGCCAGGGTGGATTTCAATAACTTCATTCAAACCTCCAGTTTTGCTCTTGTTGTGTCGGAGCTTGAGCCCTGTCGCACCCTTATGAGGCGTTGTTGACCCATGTTGGCTTTTTTTAGGGTCAACCGACGCAGGACCGTCGCTATGAGTCTTGCAGGAGAAAATCCGCGTTCTGGATAACCCCCTTCTCACCAATCGGCCGAACGGGCGGTAGCCCTTTCACGTTCGCGGAGCCCGTAGCGGCCATTGGCGAACATCCATCACCGGATTCTTTGCTATCCCACGACCAGCCGTACACTGATAGTGTTACCGCAAGGCATGAGATTGGTTGCACAGCTTTCCCCATAGCAAAGCCCGTACCAGACCGCTCGCTAAAGCGATTCAGTGATAGGTCAATAGCAAAACTTGTAGCCTTGCGACATCTTCTTAACTGATCAACCTGTTGCGCACTCCAACCTCGCACTTAAATGAGAGCGCATGCACACATTTGGAGCACCCATGACCGAGCCCTTGATTCTGCAACCCGAAAAACCCGCAGATGCCTGCGTTATCTGGCTACACGGGCTGGGCGCCGACCGCTACGACTTCCTGCCGGTGGCCGAAGCGCTGCAGGAAAGCTTGCTGACCACGCGCTTCGTTTTGCCCCAGGCACCGACTCGCGCCGTCACTATTAACGGTGGCTACGAAATGCCGAGCTGGTACGACATATTGGCCATGAGCCCGGCGCGCGCGATCAGTCGCGAGCAGCTGGAAGCTTCCGCGCAACGTGTCGTTGATTTGATCGAAGAGCAGAAGGCAAGCGGGATAGACGCCTCGCGGATCTTTCTCGCCGGATTTTCCCAAGGCGGCGCAGTGGTGCTACACGCAGCCTTTTTGAAATGGCAGGGACCGCTGGGTGGCGTACTTGCCCTTTCGACTTATGCCCCGACCTTCAGTGATGAACTCGAGCTTTCCGCCAGCCAGCAACGGATTCCGGTGCTGTCATTGCACGGCCAGTACGATGACGTTGTGCAAAACTCCATGGGCCGGACCGCCTACGAGTATCTAAAGCAACATGGTGTCACCGTGACATGGCAGGAATACCCAATGGGCCACGAAGTGTTACCTGAAGAAATTCGTGACATCGGCGTCTGGCTCGCCGAGCGTTTGCGTTAAAAGCTACCCATTGATCCATCCCACTACGCCGCGCCTGATTCTTGCATTACACTGGCCGGCGTATATTCCTTAACCAATTGATGAGATGACCGTGCTCAAAGCACTCAAGAAAATGTTCGGTAAAAGCGAGACTGAGCAGCTCGCGCCAGTCTCCAGCGCTCCTTCTCATACTCCCAGCCACCGCACCGACGGTAATCAGCCTGGCCGGACCGCAACCGTAGCGGCACCGAAACACGAACCGGTGATCACACCGACCACCCCCGCAGCCGAGCCCATCGCCTCTGAGCAGCCGCGCAGCGAAGCCCCGAAACCGGCTAAACCGCGTCGCGACCCCAAGCCAAAAGCGCCGGTTATTCCCTGGAAACTCGAAGACTTCGTCGTCGAACCCCAGGAAGGCAAAACCCGCTTCCACGATTTCAAACTTGCCCCCGAACTGATGCACGCCATTCAGGACCTGGGCTTTCCGTATTGCACGCCGATCCAGGCGCAGGTGCTTGGCTTCACCCTCGCGGGCAAAGACGCCATCGGTCGCGCCCAGACCGGCACCGGCAAAACCGCCGCCTTCCTGATTTCGATCATCACTCAGCTGCTGCAAACCCCGCCGCCCAAAGAGCGTTACATGGGTGAACCGCGGGCACTGATCATCGCCCCGACCCGCGAACTGGTGGTGCAGATCGCCAAGGACGCAGCCGACCTGACCAAATACACCGGCCTCAACGTCATGACCTTTGTCGGCGGCATGGACTTCGACAAGCAACTCAAGCACCTCGAAGCCCGTCACTGCGACATCCTGGTGGCCACTCCGGGCCGTTTGCTCGATTTCAACCAGCGTGGCGACGTGCACCTGGACATGGTCGAAGTGATGGTACTGGACGAAGCCGACCGGATGCTCGACATGGGTTTCATCCCGCAAGTGCGTCAGATCATTCGCCAGACCCCGCCGAAGAACGAGCGCCAGACGCTGCTGTTCTCCGCGACCTTCACCGATGACGTGATGAACCTCGCCAAGCAATGGACCACTGACCCCTCGATCGTCGAGATCGAAGCGCAGAACGTGGCCAGCGAAAACGTCGAGCAACACATCTACGCGGTGGCCGGAGCCGACAAATACAAACTGCTCTACAACCTGGTCAACGATAACGGCTGGGAGCGGGTGATGGTCTTCGCCAACCGCAAGGACGAAGTGCGGCGCATCGAAGAACGCCTGGTGCGCGATGGCGTCAACGCGGCGCAACTGTCTGGCGACGTGCCGCAGCACAAGCGCATCAAGACCCTCGAAGGTTTCCGCGAAGGCAAGATCCGCGTGCTGGTGGCCACCGATGTGGCCGGTCGAGGTATTCACATCGACGGCATCAGCCACGTGATCAACTTCACCTTGCCGGAAGTCCCGGACGACTACGTGCACCGCATCGGTCGTACCGGCCGTGCCGGCGCGGATGGCGTGTCCATCAGCTTTGCCGGTGAAGATGATTCCTACCAGCTACCGTCCATCGAGGCGTTGCTGGGTCGCAAGATCAGTTGTGAAACGCCACCGACGCATCTGCTGCGGGCGGTTGAGCGCAAGCGCCCGTAACTCGAGCCTTCAGAAAGAGGCGCAGCCGGAAACGGACTGCGCTTTTTTTTCGTCCGGCTTTTTCAACAGCGCTTGATCGAGACAACTAAAAGTCCATAATAGACAAATTAGTTTACTTTCAGCACCCGGAGCCGACCATGCCCAGCACGCCTTACGTGATCACCCAACCTCAAGCCCGCGAACTGCTGGCACACGTTGACGTGCCGCAGATCCTGCGCAAGCTGTTCCGCGACCTGGCCGCCGGGCAAGCCGTGCAGCCGGCGCAACAGTTGGTGGAGTTCCCGAAAGGTGCCGGGGACTTCATCAACTATTTGGGTGTGCTGGCCGAAGATGGCGTGTATGGCGTCAAGACCTCGCCCTACATCGTGCGCGAGCAGGGCCCGCTGGTGACCGCCTGGACGCTGCTGATGTCGATGCAGACCGGCCAGCCGCTGCTGCTTTGCGATGCCGGTGAATTGACCACCGCACGCACCGCCGCGACAACGGCGGTGGCGGTCGACGCCCTCGCCCCGCTGAAGGCACGGCGACTGGCGATTATCGGCAGCGGTGAAGTGGCCCAGGCGCACCTGCACTACGTCAAGGGCCTGCGGGACTGGCAAAGCATCAGCCTCTACTCGCCGAGCCTGAGGGGCAAGAATCCGGAAGCGTTGGCACAGCTCAAAAGTCTCGATCCACGGCTGACCCTTGCCGACAGTTGCGAAACCGCGATTGAAGACGCCGATGTGATCATGCTCTGCACCTCATCCGCCGGCCCGGTGCTCGACCCGTCAATCTTGAGCAAGCCGGCGCTGATCACCTCCATCAGCACCAACGCCCCACGCGCCCATGAGGTGCCGCCACAAAGCCTCAATGACATGCAGGTGTTCTGTGACTATCGTCAGACCACGCCGGACTCGGCCGGCGAGATGCTGATCGCCGGCGAACAGTATGGCTGGGACAAGCGCTCGATTGTCGGCGACCTGCCCGATTTGCTCAGCGAAAAAGTGCAGCGCCCCGACTACGACCGCCCGGTGTTCTTCCGCTCCATCGGCCTGGGCCTGGAAGACATCGCACTGGCCAATGCCCTTTACCAATTACAGCGCTAACACCACAAACCCCTGTAGGAGCTGCCGAAGGCTGCGATCTTTTGATCTTGCCTTTAAAAAGCAAAGTAAAAAGATCGCAGCCTCGTTTCACTCGTCAGCTCCTACAGGGGGAATTCCACCATTTCGGCATTTGCGCCCCCCACAGGAGACGTTCATGAGCCAGGCAGACTTCATCATCATCGGCGGCGGAATTGCCGGCGCTTCCACCGGTTTCTGGCTGTCGCAGCACGGGCGGGTGATTGTGCTCGAACGCGAATCCCATCCGGCCTATCACTCCACCGGACGCTCGGCTGCGCTGTTCACCGCCGCCTACGGTACACCGCAGGTTCGGGCATTGACCCAGGCCAGCCGCGATTTCTTCGACGCGCCACCGCCCGGTTTCTGCGAACACCCATTGCTGACCCCGCGCGGCGAGATGACCGTCGACTTCACCGGCGATCCGGCCGAGTTGAGCAATCAATACCTGAGCGCCAAAGCCACCGTGCCGCAAATGCAATGGCTCAGCGCCGACGAAGCCTGTGCACGCCTGCCGATCCTGCGTCGGGAAAAAGTCCATGGCGCGATCTACGACCCGACCGCCAGCGACATTGATACCGATGCTCTGCATCAGGGCTATCTGCGCGGTATCCGGCGCAATAAAGGTGAAGTGCATACCGACAGCGAAGTGTTGAGCCTGAGCCGGGATGCCGCAGGGATGTGGCAGGTTCAAACCAATACGCAGACCTTTAGCGCTCCGATCGTCATCAATGCCGCCGGTGCCTGGGCCGACAAGATTGGCGAACTGGCCGGCGCCCGACCTCTGGGCGTGCAGCCCAAGCGCCGGGCAGCCTTTATCTTTGCCGGCCCCGAGGGTCTAGATATCCATGACTGGCCAATGCTGGTCAGCCTCGATGAATCCTTCTACATGAAGCCCGACGCCGGCATGTTCCTTGGCTCACCGGCCAATGCCGACCCGGTGGAACCGCACGACGTGCAGCCTGAAGAACTGGACATCGCCATGGGCATTTACCAGATCGAAGAAGCCACCACCCTGACCATCCGCCGCCCGACTCGCACCTGGGCTGGGCTGCGCAGTTTCGTGCGCGACGGCGATTTGCTGTCCGGCTTCGATCAGCAGGTGCCGGGGCTGTTCTGGGTCGCGGCGCAAGGCGGCTACGGCATTCAGACGTCGCCAGCCATGGGCCAGGCGAGCGCGGCACTGGTTCGCGGTGAAGCCTTGCCCGAGCAGCTCACCCGTTTCGGCCTGAACGCCCAGATGCTATCCCCCGCCCGCCTGAGCTGACGCTGATCCTGCCCCCTGAGGTGACGTGTCCACACGATTGCGGCAAACTTCCAGTGCCCCTTTTTAACGGGGCGCTGACGCTGCCTGGAGTTGCACTGTATGAACGCACCTGAAAAAGACTCGGCCCTGGACGCTACGTCCATGGACAACTTTCGCGCGATTGCCGATGCGATCGCCACGTTGTTCTTCCCTCACGCCGAGGTGGTGCTGCACGACCTGCGCACGCAGAAGGTCGATTACATCGCCAACAACCTGTCCAAAAGGGAAATCGGCGACGACTCGTCGCTGGAAGACATGCTCAGCGACGACGTCAGCGAACGAAACATCGGGCCGTACGAAAAGCTCAACTGGGACGGCCAGAAAATTCGCAGTCTCAGCAGCGTGCTGCGCGACAGCGAGGGTCGTCCGCTGGCGGTGCTGTGCATCAATCTGAATATCTCGTTGTTCGAGAACGCGAAAGCGGCGCTGGATTTGTTCCTGTCGCCGACCAAGCTGATCCCGCAACCGGACTCACTGTTTCGCGATGACTGGCAGGAACGGATCAACACCTTTCTGCACGCCTGGCTGCGCGAGCGTCAGTTGAGCCTGAACGTGCTGACCCGCGACCACAAACGCGAACTGGTGCTGGCACTGCACGCCGAAGGCGCCTTCAAAGGTAAAAGTGCCTCCAACTATGTGGCCAATGTGCTGAACATGGGGCGGGCGACGGTGTACAAGCATTTGAAGGAATTGAAGGGTTAGGCCCTGGGATTTTGGCTGCCTGACAGGGCCCCTTCGCGAGCAAGCCCGCTCCCACATTCAATCGCATTTCTTCAGGAAGAACTCGATCAACTGTGGGAGCGGGCTTGCTCGCGAAAGCAACTAATCAGTCGCCGTAGATATCCGACTTGAAATACTTCTGCGAGATCTTTTGGTATTCGCCGCTGGCGCGAATGTCGTCGATCGCCTTGTTCAGGTCCGCCACCAATTGCGTGTTGCCCTTGCGTACTGCAATCCCGGCGCCCTCACCCACATATTTCGGGTCTTTCAATTCCGGCCCGACGAACGCATAACCTTTGCCACGCGGCATTGCCAGGAAGTCATTCAACGGAATAGTGTCGGCAAAAATCGCATCGAGGCGACCGGCGGCCAGGTCCATGTAGATTTCTTCGTTATTGCTGTAGCGCTTGACGTTGATGCCCTTCGGTTCAAAAACTTCGGTGGCGTAACGGTCGGTGGTGGTTGCGCGCTGCACGCCGATATTCTTGCCCTTGAGGCTGGCGTACTGGTCATCCACCACTGCGCCGTCCTTCATCACCAGACGCGATGAAGTGAAGTAATACTTGTGACTGAAATCCACCGATTTCTTGCGGTCTTCATTGATGGTCATCGACGACAGGGCCATGTCGATTTTCTTCACTTTCAGGGAAGGAATCAGACCGTCGAACTCGCCTTCGACCCACTCACACGTGACCTTCATCTGCGCGCACAAGGCATTGCCGATTTCGTAGTCGAAGCCAACTATCTTGCCTTCCTGGGTTTTGGACGCGAACGGCGGATAAGCCGCTTCGATGCCGATGCGCAAGGTTTTCTCGGCGGCAAACACGCTACTGCACGCCAACAGGCTCAGGGCCAGACCGGTGATGAGGGGGAATTTCTTCATATTCGTTCTCTCGCGGGTTGTTGTTGGTTTGGCAAGACAGAAGAAAAAAACTGCAACGGAGCAAACATTTTTTGTACTTGGAATTCCATACTGGACTTTTATGTATTTTCCGTCAATCAGGCAGGCAACCTCATACCTGGCCTCTGGTCGGGTACTAACACGAATACGAAAAAAAGGCCGGGTCGGCGCTTCGCAACAAGCGAAACACCGACCCGGCCTTCAGACATCACCGAAAACAGTTATTCCAGTGCCGCAGCCGGCCCGAAGAATTCGTAACGGCTCTGCTTCTCTGGCACACCCAAGGCCTTGAGGTGACGCTTGATCGCCGCCATGAAGCCTTTAGGCCCCAGGAAGTACGCATCCACGTCACGCTGTTCCGGCAACCACTCGCCGAGTTGCGCCTGGCTCAATAGGCCAACCTTGTCCGCCGCCGGGCTGATGCCATCGTCTTCGGCATAGCAATAAAAACGCTTGAGCTGCGGATGACGCTCGGCCAGCCCGTCGATCCAGTCACGGAAAGCATGCACGCTACCGTTACGCGCGCAGTGGATAAAGTGCACCGGCCGCTCGGTCGCCAGCGCCGCTTCGAGCATCGCCAGCGTCGGGGTGATGCCGACGCCGCCACTGATCAGCACCAGCGGTTTGTCGCTGGCGGTCAGGGTGAAATCCCCCGCTGGCGGGAACAGCTGGATGCTCGCGCCGACGTGCAGTTGATCGTGCAAATGGTTGGAAGCGCGACCCCCGGTTTCGCGTTTGACGCTGATTCGGTACTGCCCCTTATTGGCCAGCGCCGACAGTGAATAGTTACGTCGAATTTCTTCGCCATCGAGGATCAGCTTCATGCCGATGTACTGGCCAGGCTCTGCCGCGAGAATCGGGCCCTTGTCCGCCGGTTCGAAGTAGAACGAGGTGATTTCCGCGCTCTCCTCGACTTTGGCCACCACGATGAATTCCCGCGCACCACGCCAGCCGCCCGGCGCCTGGGCTTTCTGGTCGTAGATGCTGGCTTCGGCGCCGATCAGGATGTCGGCCAATTGACCGTAGGCCGCGCCCCAGACACTCATCACTTCAGGCGTGGCAATCTCTTCGCCCAGCACTTCGGAGATCGCCCGCAACAGGCAGCTGCCCACGATCGGGTAATGCTCCGGGAGGATCTGCAGGGCCACGTGCTTGTTGATGATCTTGGCCACCAGGTCGCCCAATTGATCGAGCTGGTCGATGTGCCGCGCATACATCAATACACCGTTGGCCAGGGCGCGTGGCTGATCGCCGCTTGCCTGGTGGGCCTGGTTGAACAGCGGGCGGACTTCCGGATATTCGGAGAGCATCATGCGATAGAAGTGAGTGATCAACGCTTCGCCGCCGCTTTCCAGCAACGGCACGGTGGACTTGACGATGGCACGGTCTTGAACGCTAAGCATAAGAGCAACCCCTGGGCTTTATATGAATAATCTTTACGTATCAGTTTCCATGCCAACAATTAAAACCTTATAAATCAGTATGTTATAAACACAGTAGTCATATCGACACGCAACGCTTTATAGTCACACCGACTACACGGAGTCATTATGACTGCAAAATTACTGCTCACGACCCTGCTACCCCTGGTCTCCGACCTGTCCCGCGAACTGCCCGAAGGCGAGCGTTACCGACGTTTGCTCGAGGCCATGCGCGCCCTGCTCCCGTGCGACGCCGCGGCCCTGCTGCGACTCGATGGCGAATGGCTGGTGCCGCTGGCGGTGGACGGGTTGAGCACCGACACCCTCGGTCGACGTTTCAAGGTCAGCGAACATCCGCGTTTCGAAGCGCTGCTCAGCAGCCCCGGCCCGACTCGTTTCGCCGCCGACAGTGATTTGCCCGATCCTTATGACGGCCTGGTCGATGGTCTTCACGAACATCTGGAGGTCCACGACTGCATCGGCTGCCCGCTGTTTATCGACGAGCGTCCGTGGGGTTTGCTGACCCTCGACGCGCTCGACCCTGAACGTTTCGAACCGATCGAACTGGATGCCCTGCAAGCCTTCGCCAGCCTCGCCGCCGCCACGGTCAACGCCGCCGAGCGCATCGAACGACTGGCCAATCGCGTCGAGGACGAACATCAGCGCGCCGAGGTTTACCGTCAGGCCAGCGGCCAGCAGAACCGCGAAATGATCGGCCAGAGCAAGACTTACAAACGACTGATGGAAGAGATCAGCCTGGTGGGCGGCAGCGACTTGACGGTGCTGATCACCGGCGAAACCGGGGTCGGCAAAGAGCTGGTGGCCCAGGCCATCCACGCGGCGTCGCCCCGGGCCGACAAACCGATCATCAGCCTCAATTGCGCCGCCCTGCCAGACACGCTGGTGGAGAGTGAATTGTTCGGCCATGTGCGCGGCGCTTTCACTGGCGCAACGAATGATCGGCGCGGCAAGTTCGAGCTGGCCAATGGCGGTACGTTGTTCCTCGATGAAGTGGGCGAACTGTCGCTGACGGTGCAGGCCAAATTGCTGCGAGTGCTGCAGAGCGGGCAATTGCAGCGTCTGGGGTCGGACCAGGAACATCAGGTCGACGTGCGATTGATCGCCGCGACCAACCGCGACCTGGCTGAAGAAGTGCGCAGCGGTCGCTACCGTGCCGATTTCTATCATCGCCTGAGTGTTTACCCGCTGCTGGTGCCTGCCCTGAGGGATCGCGGTCGGGATGTGCTGTTGCTCAGTGGCTTCTTCCTGGAACAGAACCGCTCACGCATGGGCCTCAACAGCCTACGCCTGACCAGCGATGCGCAAGCGGCCTTGTTGGCGTATGCCTGGCCGGGGAACGTGCGGGAGCTGGAGCATTTGATTGGTCGCAGTGCGCTGAAGGCGTTGGGTAACTGCAAACAACGGCCAAAGATTCTCAGTTTGAGTGCGGCGGATCTGGACTTGCCCAACGCCAGCATTGAACCGGCGCCAGAACCGCTGGTTGCGGCACCGGCGGCGGCATTGATTGCAGGGGATTTGCGTGAGGCCACCGAGCATTATCAGCGCCAACTGATCAGCGCTTGCCTGGAACGGCACCAGAACAACTGGGCCAGTGCGGCGCGGGAGCTGGGTCTGGATCGGGCGAACCTTGGGCGGATGGCCAAGCGGTTGGGTATGAAATAGTCTCACCTGGATAACGTCGTATCCTTGTGGCGAGGGAGCTTGCTCCCGTTGGAGTGCGTAGCGCTCCCGCTTTTTCCAGAGTAAAACCTCATTGCTGGTTTCACGACCGCTTCGCGGCCGAACGGGAGCAAGCTCCCTCGCCACAGGGGTTCACTGTTTGGGCGGCAATGGGGATTACTCCTAAAGCCTACCCCTAACAAGTCGATAACCCGGCATCGATAGCTGTTGGCGATCTTCACAATCGCCCATCACCTTTTTCCACAGAAGGTTTTTATGTCTTCCAACAAAGCCCGCGCAGATTCACTTTCGCTTCTGCTGTTTACCTTGCGCAGCGGCAAGCTGATGGCGATCAACCTGCTGAAAGTCAGCGAAATTATCCCTTGCCCGCCGCTGACCAGGCTGCCGGAGTCGCACCCCCACGTCAAAGGTATCGCCACTCTGCGCGGCGCATCGCTGTCGGTGATCGACCTGAGCCGCGCCATCGGCGAGCGACCGCTGGAAGATCCGAACGGTGGCTGCCTGATCGTCACCGACGTCAGCCGCTCCAAGCAAGGCCTGCACGTTCAGGCGGTGAGCAAGATCGTCCATTGCCTGACCACCGACATCCGGCCACCGCCCTTCGGCTCCGGTGGCGTGCGCTCATACATCACTGGCGTGACCTCGGTCGACGGCACTTTGGTGCAGGTGCTGGACATCGAAAAGGTCATTCACGGCATCGCTCCGGCGCAGATCGAAACGGCCCCGACCGAACTGAGCATGGAAGACGCCGAAGTCCTCGGCAACGCGCGAATCCTGGTGGTCGATGACAGCCAGGTCGCCCTGCAACAATCGGTACACACCCTGCGCAACTTAGGCCTGCAATGCCACACCGCTCGCAGCGCCAGGGAGGCCATCGACTGCCTGCTGGATCTGCAAGGCACCGCCCAGCAAATCAACCTGATCGTCTCCGATATCGAAATGTCGGAAATGGACGGTTATGCCCTCACCCGCACATTGCGCGAAACCCCGGACTTCTCGCACCTCTATGTATTGCTGCACACCTCGTTGGATAGCGCGATGAACAGTGAGAAAGCTCGACTGGCCGGGGCCAACGCAGTACTGACCAAATTCTCCTCGCCGGAACTGACCAAATGCCTGATCGCGGCGGCCAAGGCCGTCGCCGAACAAGGTCATTGAGTGGTGGCCGAGACCTTTTGTTTTCTGATGCGGCGCAACCTCGCTGAGGATGTGCCGCCTTTCACTTGGCCAAATGGCATTGAGTTGACCCAGTACCGTCCCGAACTCGCTGAAGCCGTTCATCACTTGATGGAACTGGGCTATCGGGAAGGTAGCGGTCGCGTACCGGCGCTGGAAGTCTGGCAACAGCGTTTCGAAACCGATCCCGAATACGATCCGTCCCTGTGCGTCATCGCGTTTGATGTCAAAGGAATCGTCGGCGTCGCCCAGTGCTGGACCAGTGCCTACATCAAGAGCCTGGTGGTGCATCCGCGCGCCCAAGGCCTCGGACTTGGCCGTGCGCTGCTACTAAATGCCTTCAAAGTGTTTCAGCAACGCCGCGAAGGCTTTGTGGATCTGAAGGTGCTGGAAAACAACCTCCGGGCCCAGCGCTTGTATGAAAGTGCCGGGATGTATGTGGTCCGCCGGGAGCCCGTGCCTGTCTGACACACCGCTTTCGCGAGCAAGCCCGCTCCCACAGTTGATTTGTGTCATACACCGAATGTGTGAACGACGAGGAACCACTGTGGGAGCGGGCTTGCTCGCGAAGAGGCCGGCACAACCAACATCGATCCATCAGGCATACTCCGACCTCGGCCACAACACGCCAAGGATGCCCAAATCATGAAAGCCGCCACCCTGACCTTTCTCTGCCTCACCGCCCTCACCTCCCAAGCCCATGCCTCCAGCCCCGACGCCTGGGCCAGCTACGACAAAGCCGTGCTCGTCAGTTGCACCAAAACCAGCGGCCTGAAAAACGTCAAACCCGTCGGCAACGCCGCGCAGTTCGATGACCGGGTCGGTTATACCGCGCTCCTGCTGCAAGGCCAGTACCCGCAAAAACACATGAAAGGCCAGCAAGGCACCGAGCTGTGCCTCTACAACAAGAAAAGCAAAACCGCCTACGTCACCGAGTGGGACTCCATCCGCCCAACAGCAAAAGCGCAGTGACTGGCGCATAACTTGCTTCGGCACAGGCCTTTGCGGTGGCTTTTTGTCGCCATTTCATGCCCTCACAGGTGACTGGCCGTTCAATGAATACAACGTTTTCCTGCGTAGGTTGTGGCAAATGCTGCAACGACCACCACGTGCCCCTGACACTGGCCGAAGCCCGGATGTGGGCGGCCGATGGCGGTCAGGTGATCGTGCTGGTGGAGGCCTTTCTCGCCAATGGCCTGGGTCTGCCCATGCAGCAACGCGAACATGCCGAACGCCGTTCGGTGGTGGTTCGAAGTGGTGCCTGTGAGGCGTATGTGGCGATCACCTTTGCCGCGTACAACGTCGGCCCCTGCCGGAATCTTGACGAAGACAACCTCTGCCGCATCTACGAACGCCGACCGCTGGTGTGCCGCATCTACCCGATGGAAATCAATCCGCACATTCCGCTCAACCCGGCGATCAAGGAATGCCCGCCCGAGTCTTGGGAAACAGGGCCGGATTTGATCATCGGGGGTGAACTGGTGGATCAGGAACTGACGGGATTGATCCAGCGCTCCCGTCAGGCGGATCGCGATGAGATTCAGACCAAAGAGGCGATTTGCGCGTTATTGGGGATTCGGACGACAGCGTTAAAGGGCGATGGCTTTACTGCTTGTTTGCCGGACATGACGGCATTTGCCATGGTCGTTGAACAGGTGGTGCAACAGCCGTTGGTGGGGTCGGGCGGTGAATGGGTGTTTCATGTGTCAGGCAATGATATTGCCGGGCAAGTGCTGGCAGCCGGGGCGCTAGTGGCGACTGAAGCGCCGCTGAACTATGCGTTCATTTCGTTGCGGGCGGCCTGAATCCGAGGCATTGGGTGTCTGCCCGGGCCTCTTCGCGAGCAAGCCCGCTCCCACATTCGATCGCGTTCTTTCTGAAGGAACTCGATTAAATGTGGGAGCGGGCTTGCTCGCGAAGACGGCAGATCAGGCACCGCAGAGGTAAAAACTCAGCGCTTACCCATCGAACGACGCGTGCCGGGAGGTGCTGCGCCGGGAGTCTTGGTGTGACCATTCTTCGCGCCATTCTTGTACCAAGGCTGGCTGGCATTCTTTGCCGCAGCCAGTTCACCTGGCTTGAACGGAAACTTGAACGCTGGGATCGCCGCTTTGGTTTCGCTGTCTGCGCTGGAGTCGACGCTGTCTGGCAGGTCTGCCTGGTCGTCGCTCAAAGCGTCGGCAACCGGCGGTTGTGTCGGGGAAGTCATGAAAGCTCCGGGTGATGCTCAAAGAGTCGGGCCCGGTAGGCGAGCCGCGAAAGGCGGCAGTATACCTGTGTCGGGAGCCGCAAGCTTCAAGCCGCAAGCGAGTCCGTCGGGTTTTGTGTTGACTGACCTGTCGCCTTCGCGGGCAAGCCTCGCCTGTAGGAGCTGTCGAGTGAAACGAGGCTGCGATCTTTTGATCTTGAAAATCAACATCAAAAGATCGCAGCCTTCGGCAGCTCCTACGGGGGGTGCGTAAACCCGCGAGGGATTGGTCGGCAGTCACTCTCCTGACGGGCGAACAGGTTTATAAAGGAAGGTATAAGCCTGACAACACTCCGACCACTCTGCCCGGCGCCCCACTCGCATGCGAATTCAGAAAAAAATCGCCCTGTTCGCCGCCCTTCTGATCACCCTGGCAGCGCTGGGAGTGTGGTACGCCGCCAAACCCGCCACCACCAAGCTGGCCACCTCCACCGCCATTCCCGTGCGAGTGGTCAGCGTCGCCGAAAAAGACGTGCCCCGCTACATCAGCGGCATCGGCTCGGTGCTGTCCTTGCACAGCGTGGTCGTGCGCCCCCAGATCGATGGCATCCTCACCAAGCTGCTGGTCAAGGAAGGTCAACTGGTGAACAAAGGTGACCTACTGGCCACCATCGACGACCGCTCGATCCGCGCCAGCCTCGACCAGGCCCGGGCGCAATTGGGTGAAAGTCAGGCGCAACTGCAAGTGGCTCAGGTCAACCTCAAACGCTACAAACTGCTGAGCGTCGACGACGGCGTGTCCAAGCAGACCTATGACCAGCAACAAGCCCTGGTCAACCAACTCAAAGCCACCGCCCAAGGCAATCAAGCCTCGATCGATGCCGCTTTGGTGCAGCTTTCCTACACACAGATTCGCTCCCCGGTTACCGGTCGCGTCGGTATTCGCACGGTGGACGAAGGCAATTTCCTGCGCATGAGCGACACCCAAGGCTTGTTCACGGTGACCCAGATCGACCCGATCGCCGTGGAATTTTCTCTGCCGCAACTCCTGTTGCCGACCCTGCAAGGCCTGATCAACGATCCCCAGCACACGCCGGTCAAGGCCTACATCGGTGCCGACACCGACGGCGAAACCGGCAACCTGCTAGGCGAGGGCCGCCTGACCCTGATCGACAACCAGATCAACGCCAACACCGGGACCATCCGCGCCAAGGCCGAGTTCGCCAACCCCGCCCAGAAACTCTGGCCGGGCCTGCTGGTAACGGTAAAAATTCAGACAGCACTGGATAAAAATGCGCTGGTGGTGCCACCCACCGTCGTACAACGTGGCCTCGATCAACATTTCGTCTACCGGGTCGACGGCGACAAGGTCGAAGCCGTTCAAGTGCAGATGGTTTATCAAGACAGCGGCCAAGACCTCATCAAAGGTGTGAAACCGGGCGATGTGCTGGTCAGCGACGGGCATTCGCGGCTCAAACCGGGTTCGACCGTGCAGGTGGTGACCGACCCGCCGCAAGTGGTGCAATCGGAGCCGAAACCATGAAGGGCCATGGCTCGATTTCCGCATGGTGCATCGATCATCCGGTGGCGACGGTCCTGCTGACCTTTGCCTTGGTACTGCTCGGTGTGATCGCCTTCCCGCGCCTGTCGATTGCGCCACTGCCGGAGGCGGAGTTCCCGACCATCCAGGTGGCCGCGCAATTGCCCGGCGCCAACCCCGAAACCATGGCCTCGTCGGTAGCCACACCGCTTGAAGTGCAATTCAGCGCCATCCCCGGCGTGACCCAGATGACCTCGAGCAGCGCCCTGGGCTCGACCATTCTGACCTTGCAATTCACCCTAGACAAAAGCATCGACACCGCCGCGCAGGAAGTCCAGGCCGCGATCAACACCGCCGCCGGCAAACTGCCAAAAGACATGCCGAACCTGCCGAACTGGAGGAAGGTCAACCCGGCCGACAGCCCGGTGCTGATCCTCAGCATCAACTCGCCGCAAATGCCCGGCACCGAAGTCAGTGACCTGGTGGAAACCCTGCTCGCCCGTCAGATCAGCCAGATCGACGGCGTAGGCAATATCAACATCACCGGTCAGCAACGTCCGGCGATCCGCGTGCAGGCCTCGGCGGACAAACTCGCCGCCATCGGCCTGACCCTGGCAGACATTCGCCTGGCGATCCAGCAGACCAGCCTCAATCTGGCCAAGGGGGCGTTGTATGGCGAATCGAGCATTTCGACCTTGTCCACCAACGACCAATTGTTCCATCCCGAGCAATACGGTCAGCTGATTGTTTCCTACAAGGACGGCGCACCGGTTCATCTCAAGGATGTAGCAAAAGTCGTCAACGGTTCGGAAGATGCCTACATCCAGGCCTGGGCTGACGGTCAGCCTGGGGTGAACCTGGTGATTTTCCGGCAACCGGGAGCCAACATCGTCGCGACCGTCGACCGAATTCAAGCAGCCCTGCCGGCGCTGGAGGCCATGCTGCCGGCCTCGGTGCAAGTCAAGGTGTTGGTCGACCGTACTCAGACCATTCGCGCTTCGTTGCAAGAAGTGGAAGTCACCCTGCTGATCGCAATCCTGCTGGTGGTGGCGGTGATGGCCCTGTTCCTGCGGCAGTTATCGGCGACCTTGATTGTGGCCTCGGTGCTCGGTGTGTCGCTGATCGCCAGTTTTGCCCTGATGTACATCATGGGCTTCAGCCTGAATAACCTGACGCTGGTGGCGATCGTGGTGTCCGTCGGGTTTGTGGTGGACGATGCGATTGTGGTGGTGGAAAACATTCACCGTCATCTGGAAGCCGGCGACGGCATGCGCGAGGCGGCCATCAAGGGCGCCGGCGAGATCGGTTTTACCGTGGTCTCGATCAGTTTCTCGCTGGTGGCGGCGTTCATTCCGCTGCTGTTCATGAGCGGCGTGGTCGGGCGGTTGTTCAAGGAGTTCGCCCTGACCGCCACCTCGACCATCATGATTTCCGTGGTGGTGTCCCTGACACTCGCACCGACGTTGGCCGCGCTATTCATGCGTGCGCCGGAACACAGCCGATCGGGCTTCGGTGAGCGCTTGCTGGCGCTTTATGAAAAAGGCTTGCGCCGCGCCCTCGCCCATCAGAAGTTGATGATTGGTGTATTCGGTCTATCGCTGGGGTTGGCCATCGCCGGTTACATCTTTATCCCTAAAGGCTTCTTCCCGGTACAAGACACCGGTTTCGTACTCGGCACCACTGAAGCGGCGGCGGACATTTCCTACGGCAACATGGTGAAAAAACACTTGGCGATGGCCGAAATCGTTGCCGCCGACCCCGCCGTCGAGACGTTCTCCCACTCAGTCGGCGTTGCCGGTAGCAACCAGACCATCGCCAACGGCCGCTTCTGGATTTCGCTGAAAAAACGCGGCGACCGCGACGTATCGGCCAGCCAATTCATCGACCGGATTCGCCCGCAGCTGATGAAAGTCCCCGGCATTGTGCTGTACTTGCGCGCCGGGCAAGACATCAACCTCAGCGCCGGCCCGAGCCGCGCGCAGTACCAATACGTGCTCAAGAGCAACGACGGGGCACTCCTGAGCACCTGGACCCAGCGCCTGACGGAAAAACTGCGCGGCAACCCGGCGTTCCGCGACCTGTCCAACGACCTGCAACTGGGCGGCAGTATCACTCACATCAGCATCGACCGCAGTGCGGCGGCGCGTTTCGGCCTGACCGCCAGCGACGTCGATGAAGCGCTGTACGACGCCTTCGGCCAGCGGCAGATCAACGAGTTCCAGACCCAGACCAACCAATACAACGTGATTCTGGAACTCGACACCAAGCAACGCGGCAAGGCCGAAAGCCTCAACTATTTCTATCTGCGTTCGCCCCTGAGCGGGGAAATGGTGCCGCTATCGGCCCTGGCGAAATTCGATGCGCCCACCATCGGCCCGTTGTCCATTGCTCACGACGGAATGTTCCCGGCGGCTAACCTGTCGTTCAACCTGGCGCCCGGCGTCGCGTTGGGCGATGCGGTGATCATGCTCAATCAAGCCAAGACCGACATCGGCATGCCGGTGGCCATCAGCGGTAACTTCCAGGGCGCGGCCCAGGCGTTCCAGAGTTCGCTGGCCAGTCAGCCGTGGCTGATTCTGGCGGCGCTGGTGGCGGTGTACATCATCCTTGGCGTTCTGTACGAAAGCTTCGTGCACCCGTTGACGATCATCTCGACGTTGCCCTCGGCAGGCCTCGGGGCGGTGATCATGCTGTGGATCTGCGGCCAGGACTTTTCGATCATGGCGCTGATCGGGCTGGTATTGCTGATCGGCATCGTCAAGAAAAACGGCATCCTGATGATCGACTTTGCGCTGGAAGCCCAGCGCAACCGTGGCCTGCCGCCGGAAGAGGCGATCTATGAGGCGTGTATGACGCGGTTCCGGCCGATCATCATGACCACCCTCGCCGCTTTGCTCGGCGCCCTGCCGCTGATGCTCGGCTACGGCACTGGCGCCGAACTGCGCCAACCGCTGGGCATTGCGGTGGTCGGCGGCTTGCTGGTGAGCCAGGCGCTGACGCTGTTCACCACGCCGGTCATCTACTTGTGGCTCGAGCGAATATTCCATCGGCCTGAGCCCGCACCGCTGCCGGTGCTGGCAAACACGGACTGAGGCGAGGTCTCACGCGGTTCCGCTTCGCAGCACAACTGGGGCAAGTCCCCTCGCCACAAAACTACCAAGCCAGGGTAATTATCGACTACCCGCGGAATGTCTTCTAAGCTTCAATTAGCAAAAGGCCAGCATGTTTTGCTGGCCTTTTTTTTATCCGGCATTTATACAGGCGCTCTGGACGCGACCGGTTTCTGGGACTCTGCCCGATTCTTGTAAAAGAACTTTCATAACGCCTTATTTGCAGAAGTCAGAACCATGAGTGTGAGCAGTGCGAAATCTCGACATCCGATCCGTTCGACACGGTCGGAGCGGCTTCTGGTTCTGGGTAGTTTGTTGTTAGTGATTGCGATACTGAGCATCGTGGCGTTCCTGCTGATTCGTGAACGCGCCAATGCCGAATTGTCCGCCGCTCGTGCCGCCAACAATATCGTGCAATTGATCGACGCCGACGTGCTGCGCAATGTCGAACTCTATGATGTGTCCCTGCTGGGTTTGATCGCTGCCTCCCGGCGAGAAGACCTCAAGAGCGTTTCCCCGGCCATTCGTCATCTGGCCTATTTCGACCGCGCCACTGCCGCGCCCTACAAGGGCAACATTTTGTTGCTCGACAACAAGGGCGACGTGATCGCCGACTCGGCCTCGGTTGAGCCCAGGCAGGGCAATTATGCCGATCGCGAATTCTTCCGGTCTCACGTGGATAACCCGGACCCGGGTATGTTCATCAGTCCCCCCTTCAGGGCCCGGTCGCCCGAACAGGATTGGCGAATCAGTTTCAGCCGCCGGGTGAACGGGCCCCAGGGCGAGTTCCTGGGCGTGGCCGAAGCCGCCATGCGCTTGAGTTACTTCGATCAGTTGTTCAACAGCTTGAACATCGGGCGCGACAGCACGGTCAATCTGATCAGCAAGGACGGGACACTTCTGGCTCAGCAACCACAACTGGCGGAAGAGCTGATCGGCAAGAACTTCAGTCACCGTCCCAATTTCCAGCGCATCGTCAAAGAAGGCAACGGCAGCTTCACCAGCCTGTCCACCCGCTACCAGGACAAGCGTTTGTACACCTTCTCCAAGGTCGGAAACTTGCCGTTGATCGTCATCGTTGCGCTATCGAGTGATGAAGTCTTTGCGGCCTGGAAGCGCACTGCGGTGGTGGTCAGCTTTGCGACCATTGCCTTGTGTGTGAGCTTGCTGTGGCTGACCTGGTTGCTCTGCCGGGAATTGCGTCGGCGCCAAAGTGCCGAGCATGAATTGGCACAACTGGCCGCTACCGACCCCTTGACCGGCCTGGCCAACCGTCGAAGCCTGGATCAGGCCTTGCACCATGAATGGTTTCGCGCCCAACGTTCCGGCCTGCCATTGTCGGTGCTGATGATCGATGTCGATCACTTCAAGGCGTACAACGATCGCCATGGCCATCAGGGCGGCGACGATGCCTTGCGCTGGGTAGCCAAGGTGATCAGCACCCATGTTCGACGGCCGGCGGACCTGGTCGCCCGTTACGGTGGCGAGGAGTTTTCGGTGATTCTGGCTGAAACCGACAGTGTCGGCGCGCAACAGATTGCCGACACCATCCGCGCAGCCGTGGAGCGGTTGCCGTTGGTGGGGGATGATGCATCGCCGATTACTGTCAGTATTGGTATCAGCACCTGGACGACAGCATCCGATATCAGCCTGGAGCAGTTGTTGTATACGGCGGACAAGGCGCTATATCAGGCCAAGGAAAGTGGGCGGAATCGGGTGGTTTGCGCGGATTAGAGGCCAGAATCAAAAGATCGCAGCCTTCGGCAGCTCCTACATCTGGAATGCGTTTCCCTTGTAGGAGCTGCCGAAGGCTGCGATCTTTTGATCTTGGGATAAAAAAAGGCCACCCGAAGGTAGCCTTTAAAAAACTAGAGAGGTTTTTTTGCTTACACGGCCGCAACAGGACGCATGTAAGAGATCGGTGCAGTGCTGGCGTCTTCGAAAGTCACGACTTCCCAAGCATCTGTCTGCTCAATCAACTTGCGCAGCAGTTGGTTGTTCAATGCATGTCCGGACTTGAAGCCCTTGAACTCACCAATCAGGCTATTGCCCAGCAGGTAGAGGTCACCAATTGCATCGAGGATCTTGTGCTTCACGAATTCGTCTTCATAGCGAAGGCCGTCTTCGTTCAGTACACCATCCGCGTCGACCACAATAGCGTTTTCAACGCTGCCGCCGAGTGCGAGGTTGTGCTTGCGCAGGTACTCGATGTCACTCATGAAACCAAAGGTACGGGCGCGGCTGACTTCTTTTACGAACGAAGTGCTGGAAAAATCCACGCTTGCACTTTGTGTGCGGTCACGGAAAACCGGGTGATCGAAATCGATCTCGAAGCTCACTTTGAAACCTTCGAAAGGGACGAAAGTGGCGCGCTTGTCGCCGTCTTCCACTGTCACTTCCCGCAGGATCCGGATGAACTTCTTGGCGGCGTCCTGTTCTTCCAGGCCGGCCGATTGAATCAGGAATACGAAGGGTCCAGCGCTACCATCCATGATCGGGACTTCGGACGCGGAGAGCTCGACGTAGGCGTTATCGATGCCCAGGCCAGCCATGGCCGAGAGCAGGTGCTCCACCGTGTCCACTTTGACGTCACCGTTAACAAGCGTGGTCGACATAGTGGTTTCGCCAACGTTTTCCGCGCGGGCAGGAATCTGCACCACAGGGTCGAGGTCAGCACGACAAAACACAATGCCGGTGTCGACGGGCGCTGGCTTGAGGGTCAGGTAGACCTTCTCCCCGGAGTGCAGGCCGACACCTGTGGCACGGATAATATTCTTCAGGGTGCGTTGTTTTATCATGGCATGGGCCGCTTCAGCGCAAATTGCGAACTGGTATCAACAAAGGCTGGCGATGATAGCAGACCAGACCTTTGCTGAACACCAATCACCCTAATACCCCTGATACATTTCATCAATCGGCCTGACGACGCAGGAAAGCCGGGATGTCCAGGTAGTCCAGGTCATCTTGCGGGTTCATCTTCGCGGCAGTCGCAGCACCGGCCTGAGCCTGGTTGCGCATGACGGTCGGACGGTCCAGGTCACGGTAATTCACCGCAGGCTGTTCCTGACGAACAGGGGCTTGTTGTTGTGGCTGGGAAGCCATCGAGGTGTGAACGGTATTGTCGATGACCTTGACAGGCTTCTCGATTTTAGCGCCTAAACCGGTGGCAACAACAGTCACGTGCAGCTCGTCGCGCATGTCCGGATCGATAACGGTACCGACCTTGACCATTGCGTGCTCGGAGGCGAAGGCTTCGATGATGCTACCCACGTCGGAGTACTCACCCAGGGACAGGTCAGGACCAGCGGTGATGTTCACCAGGATGCCACGTGCGCCTTGCAGGTTCACGTCTTCGAGCAACGGGTTGCGAATGGCCGCTTCGGTGGCCTCGCGTGCACGGTTCGGACCGCTGGCGCAGCCAGTGCCCATCATCGCCATGCCCATTTCGGACATCACGGTGCGTACGTCGGCGAAGTCGACGTTGATCATGCCCGGACGCTTGATGATGTCGGAGATACCGCGAACGGCACCGGCCAGTACATCGTCGGCCTTGGCGAAAGCCGACAGCAGGCTGGCGTCTTTACCGAGGATGGTCAGCAGCTTCTCGTTGGGAATGGTGATCAACGAGTCGACGCTTTCAGACAGCAGACGAATACCTTCGTCGGCGAGCTGCATGCGCTTGCGACCTTCGAACGGGAACGGACGGGTCACCACCGCTACGGTGAGGATCCCCATTTCCTTGGCCACTTCGGCAATGATTGGCGCAGCACCGGTACCGGTACCACCGCCCATGCCGGTGGTGATGAACACCATGTTGGTGCCCTGCAGGACTTCGGCAATGCGCTCACGGTCCTCGAGAGCGGCCTGACGACCTACTTCAGGATTGGCACCGGCGCCCAGACCTTTGGTCACGCTGGTACCCAGTTGCAGGATGGTCCGCGCACTGATGCTTTTCAGTGCCTGGGCATCAGTGTTGGCGCAGATGAATTCAACGCCTTCAATGTTGCTCTTGACCATGTGATTGACAGCGTTGCCGCCGCCACCGCCAACACCGATAACTTTAATTACCGGGCTTGCGGGGATGTTGTCTACGAGTTCGAACATGTTCCCTCTCCTTACGTTCTCTAGTTTTTTTCGCCTACTGCGTTTTGCTGCTTTACCGCATGCCGCTTGAAACTTGTCGCTTGAACTGCTTCGTCAGAAGTTGCCTTGGACCCAGCTCTTGAAGCGATCGAGCAAGGCAACTTTCGGTTCGTCGTTGCTGTAGCTGTCACGGCTGCCGATGCCCGAGAACGAAATCCCGTCGGACTGCTTCTGCAGGCCGTACATCAACAGGCCAACACCGGTGGAATAAATCGGGTTGCGGACCACGTCGTCCAGGCCCTTGACGCCATGCGGCACGCCCAGGCGAACCGGCATGTGGAAGATCTCTTCGGCCAGTTCCACCGCGCCTTCCATCTTCGACGTACCGCCGGTCAGTACGATGCCGGCCGGGATCAGGTCTTCGTAGCCACTGCGACGCAGTTCGGCCTGGATCAGGGTGAACAGTTCGTCGTAACGCGGCTCGACCACTTCGGCCAGGGCCTGACGGGACAGCTCGCGCGGTGGACGGTCGCCGACGCTCGGCACCTTGATGGTTTCACCGGCACCGGCCAGTTTGGCCAGGGCGCAGGCGTAGCGAATCTTGATTTCTTCGGCGTACTGGGTCGGGGTGCGCAGCGCCATGGCGATGTCGTTGGTCACCTGGTCGCCCGCAATCGGGATCACCGCGGTGTGACGGATCGCGCCTTCAGTGAAGATCGCGATGTCGGTGGTGCCGCCGCCGATGTCCACCAGGCACACGCCCAGCTCTTTCTCGTCATCGGTCAGGACCGAGTAGGCCGAGGCCAACTGCTCGAGAATGATGTCGTCGATTTCCAGACCGCAGCGGCGCACGCATTTTTCAATGTTCTGTGCGGCGTTGACGGCGCAGGTGACGACGTGAACCTTGGCTTCCAGACGCACGCCAGACATACCCAGCGGCTCGCGAACGCCTTCCTGGTTATCGATCACGTAATCCTGCGGCAGGGTATGCAGCACGCGCTGGTCAGCCGGGATCGCTACCGCCTGGGCAGCGTCGAGAACGCGCTCAAGGTCCGCGGAGCTGACTTCGCGATCACGAATCGCCACGATGCCGTGGGAGTTCAGGCTGCGGATGTGATTGCCGGCCACGCCGACAAACGCCGAGTGGATCCGGCAACCGGCCATCAGCTGCGCTTCTTCGATCGCGCGCTGGATCGATTGCACGGTGGACTCGATGTTCACCACTACGCCTTTTTTCAGGCCGCGGGACGGATGAGTACCGATCCCGACGATTTCGAGCGTGCCGTCGTCCGAGACCTCGCCTACCAGCGCCACCACCTTGGAGGTGCCGATATCGAGACCGACGATCATTTTGCCGCTTTGCACGTTTGCCATGGGTCCTGCCTCTTCTTAATTCTGCGCGACAGCGGGTTGGGCTGTCGTGGGCGCTACAGGTTCCCGCCAGCCAACAGCGAGGCCGTTGGCGTAGCGCAGATCGATGCGCGCAATGTTCGTAATCTGCTCTTTGAGCGTCTTGTCATAGATGGCAATGAAGCGGCGCATCTTTTCCACCAGCTTGCCGCGTCCCAGCAGCAGTTCGATTCCCGGGCCCGCGCTGCCGGCGCCGGTGGTCAGGAACCAACTGCCTCGTTCACGCAACTCCAGGCGTGCAATCGAGAAGCCCAATGGCCTGAGCATCTGGCTCAGCACCTGGTATTGCTGCATCACTTGCTGCTGGGCCCGTTGCGGGCCGAACAACTGCGGCAAGTGTTCGTAGTTCGCCAGTTCACGCGGGGTGAACGCCTGCCCCTGGTTGTTCAACAGCGACTCATCGCCCCAACGGGCCACCGGCAGTTGTTCTTCCAGACGAATCACCACCTGATCCGGCCATACCCTGCGCACTTCGGCATGAGCAATCCATGGCATCTGTTCAAGCTCGGTGCGCATGCCCGCCAGGTCGATGGTGAAGAAGCTCGATGCCACGAATGGGGCGATCCGCTGCTGCACCGCTTGCTGGCTGATGTAACTCAAGTCGCCCTGCACCGCGATCCTGGTGATCGGCCGGTCGGCATACGGCAGCAAACGCTGTGCGCCTTCATAAGTGCCGAACCCCAGCGCGACCAGCAGCACGGGCCAGAACAGACTTTTCAGAAAACCAAAATTGGCTTTCGGCAGGCGCGCAGACATCGGCTCTTTGGCCACCATTCGGCTGGCACCCCGCGGCACCGGCTTGCGGCCGGGTGCGGAAGGCTGATGACGTAGCTGAGCGCCTTGCATGGTCTTAACCTCTTGTCGGCTCTTGATTACCGGCAGCATTGCCGGTAACGCTGGCGGCCAGAATCGCCAGAACCAGTTGCTGGAAATCCAGGCCAGCGGCACGGGCCGCCATCGGCACCAGGCTGTGATCGGTCATGCCCGGTGCGGTATTGACTTCCAGGAACCAGAACTGCCCGTCGGCGTCCTGCATCACGTCTGCCCTGCCCCAACCGGCGATACCCAGCGCCTCACAGGCTTTGGCCGTGAGGTCCATGAGTTCTTTTTCTTTGTCGCTGTCCAGGCCACACGGGATCCGGTACTGGGTATCGGAAGCCACGTACTTGGCGTCGTAGTCGTAGAAACTGTGGGTTGTGCCCAGGGCGATTGGAGGCAACACCTGGTCACGCAGGGTGGCGATGGTGAACTCCGGACCTTGAATCCATTGCTCGACCAACACTTGCGAATCGTAGGTACTGGCCGCTTTCCATGCGTCGATCAATTCGGACGCGGAGGTCACTTTGGCCATCCCGATACTGGAACCTTCATGGGCCGGTTTGACGATCAAAGGGAAGCCCAGTTCCGTGGCCGCCGAAATACAATCGGCCTCGCAGCTCAGTACCGCGTGGCGCGGCGTCGGAATACCGAGGCTGTGCCAGACCTGCTTGGTGCGTAGTTTGTCCATGGCCAATGCCGAGGCCAGAATGCCGCTGCCGGTGTACGGAATGCCTGCGCATTCGAGCAGGCCCTGCATGCTGCCGTCTTCACCGCCACGACCGTGGAGGATGATGAAGGCGCGGTCGATTTTCTCGTTCAGCAGACGTTGCAGCAGGTCATCGCCCACATCGATGCCGAAGGCGTCCACACCGGCGCTTTGCAGTGCGTCGAGCACCGCGTTACCCGACTTCAGGGAGACTTCACGCTCGGCACTCTTGCCGCCGAACAGCACGGCGACACGGCCGAAGTCTTTCGGCGCGATCGTGGAGACGAGGTTGGCGTAAGCAGCAGTCATTTCAACTTCCCCACGCTTGGCGCGGCAACCGCGCCAGCGAACAACGGACTGTTCAATAGTTTCGGTGCGAGACCGCCGATATCACCGGCGCCCTGGCACAGCAGAATGTCGCCGGCACGCAGCAGCGGCTTGACGATTGGTGCGAGGTCGACGCCGCGCTCGATGTAGATCGGGTCGAGCTGACCGCGCTGGCGAATGCTGTTGCACAGCTTGCGGCTGTCGGCGCCCGGGATCGGCTCTTCACCGGCCGGGTAGACTTCCATCAACAGCAACACGTTGGCGTCGGCCAATACATTGACGAAATCGTCGTACAGATCGCGTGTGCGGCTGTAACGGTGCGGCTGGTAGACCATCACCAGACGGCGCTCCGGCCAGCCACCGCGCACGGCTTTGATCACGGCCGCGACTTCGGTCGGGTGGTGACCGTAGTCGTCCACCAGCATCACGTTGCCACCTTCAACCGGCAGTTCGCCGTACACCTGGAAGCGACGACCGACACCCTGGAACCCGGACAGACCCTGAACGATGGCTTCATCGCTGACGCCTTCGTCGGTGGCGATGCAAATGGTTGCCAGCGCGTTCAGTACGTTGTGGTTGCCCGGCATGTTCACCGACACATCCAGCGGCTCACGATCAGGGCGCAGCACGGTAAAGAAGGTCTGCATGCCCTGCTGACGCACATTGATCGCGCGCACGTCGGCATCGTCGCCAAAGCCATAAGTGACCGTCGGGCGTTTCACCTGCGGGAGAATCTCACGCACCACCGGATCGTCCAGGCACACCACCGCCAGACCGTAGAACGGCAGGTTGTGCAGGAACTCGACGAAGGTTTTCTTCAGTTTGTTGAAGTCGCCGTCGTAGGTCGCCATGTGGTCGGCGTCGATGTTGGTGACCACGGCCACCAGCGGCTGCAAGTGCAGGAAGCTGGCATCGCTTTCGTCGGCTTCGGCGATCAGGTAACGGCTGGTGCCGAGCTGGGCATTGGTGCCCGCGGCATTAAGACGACCACCGATGACGAACGTCGGGTCCAGGCCACCGGCGGCAAACACCGAAGCGATCAGGCTGGTGGTGGTGGTTTTGCCGTGGGTACCGGCGACGGCGATGCCGTGGCGGTAACGCATCAGCTCCGCCAGCATCTCGGCCCGTGGCACTACCGGAATCCGGCGTTCCAGGGCGGTAGCAACTTCCGGGTTGGACGTGTTCACAGCGCTGGAGGTGACCAGCACATCGGCGTTCGCGGCGTTCTCTGCACGGTGGCCGATATAAATGTGGGCACCGAAGGATTCCAGGCGCTCGGTCACCGGCGATGCCTTGAGGTCGGAACCGGACACTTCATAGCCCAGGTTCAGCAACACTTCGGCAATGCCGCACATGCCCACGCCGCCGATACCGACGAAGTGGATGCGACGGATGCGGCGCATTTCCGGGTGCGGCATGGCTTTCTTGTTCTCAACCATGGGCCACCTCCAGGCAGGTATCGACCACGTTACGAGTGGCATCGGGTTTGGCCAGGCGGCGTGCCGCGGTGGCCATGTCGTTGAGTCGTTGCGGTTGCATCAAGACCTCTGTCAGGCGAGCGGCAAGATCCGCTGCGCCAGTCGTTCTTTGCGGCATCAGGAAGGCAGCGCCTTCACGGGCCAAATAATCGGCGTTGCGGGTCTGGTGATCGTCGATTGCGTGGGGCAAAGGCACCAGCATCGAGGGCAGACCGGCAGCCGCCAGTTCACTGATGGTCAATGCGCCTGCACGGCACACCACCAGGTCGGCCCAGCCATAGGCTTGGGCCATGTCTTTGATGAAAGGCTGCACGTGCGCCTCGACGCCAGCTGCGCGATAGCGCTCTGCAGTCACTTCATCGTGGTTTCTGCCGGCCTGATGAAACACGTCCGGGCGCAGGTCGGGAGCGACTTGCGACAAGGCTTCAGGCAGCAACTTGTTCAACGGCTCTGCGCCCAGGCTTCCGCCCAGGATCAGCAAACGCGCCTTGCGACCGGCCAGGGCAGGTCGCGGTGTTTCGAGGAACAGCTCGGTGCGCACCGGGTTACCGGTGGTGCGACGGCTGTTCGACAGGGTAAAGGTGTCGGGGAACGCTTCACAGACTCGGGCGGCCAACGGCACCAGCAACCGATTGGCGGTACCGGCCACGGCGTTCTGCTCATGAACGATCACCGGCACACCGGACAATTTGGCTGCAACGCCGCCGGGCCCGGTCACATAACCTCCGAAGCCGACCACGCAGACTGGTCGCAGTTGACGAATGATCGCCCGCGCCTGCCAGATCGACTTGAGCAACATGAACGGTGCCTGGAGCAGGGACAATTTGCCCTTGCCGCGCAAACCGCTGGCGTTGATCCGATGCAATTGAAGACCGGCCGCCGGCACCAGATCGTTCTCGATCCCGCGCGGCGTGCCCAACCAGTGCACGGTGTAACCGCGGGCCTGGAACTCGCGAGCGCAAGCCAGTGCCGGGAACACGTGGCCCCCGGTGCCGCCCGCCATGATCAATACGTTAGCGCCCATGGTTCGGCTCCTCGGCGAAGTCGCTCTCATGGAACTCCATCTCTTCACTGCCCAGGTGGGTTCGACTCTCCCACTCGATGCGCAGCAACAAGCCAAGACAGGCACAGCAGATCACCAACGAACTGCCGCCATAACTGAGGAATGGCAGGGTCAGCCCCTTGGTCGGCAATAGGCCTACGTTCACCCCGATGTTGATCAGGAACTGACCGATCCACAGGAACGACAAGCCATACGCGATGTAAGCGGCGAAGAATTGTTTGGCCTTCTCGGCCCAATAACCGATGTACATGCCACGAATACAGACAAAGACGAACAACGCCAGGGTGCACAACGAACCCACGGCACCCAGTTCTTCGGCCAGGACCGAGAACACGAAGTCAGTGTGGGCTTCCGGCAGGTAAAACTGCTTCTGCACGCTGTTGCCCAGGCCAACGCCCAGCCATTCGCCGCGACCGAAAGCGATCAAGGCTTGAGACAACTGATAGCCCGCACCGAACTGGTCGGCCCACGGGTCCGCAAAGTTGGTCAGACGCGCCATTCGATATGGCTGCATCTGAATCAACAACACCACCGCACCGACAGCCAGGACAACCATCAAGGAAAAACGGAACAGCCCGACGCCGCCAAGGAATAGCATTGCCGCAGCCGCCCCCATCATCACGACGGTGGCACCGAAGTCCGGCTCCATCAGCAACAGGCCCGCCATCGGCAGCAGAACGATGAATGGCTTGAAGAAGCCCATCCAGCTTTCACGCACTTCTTTCTGGCGACGCACCAGATAACCGGCGAGGTAGATCACCACGAACACCTTGGCGATCTCGGAAGGCTGGACGTTGAAGAAGCTGAAGCCGATCCAGCGCATCGAACCGTTCACTTCACGGCCGATCCCGGGGATGATCACCATCACCAGCAAACCGAATGCACCAATCAGCATCAGCCAGCCCAGGCGTTGCCAGGTAGCGATCGGAATCATCATGGTGACGATGCAGGCAGCAAGGCCCAGCACCACGTAGATCAGGTGGCGGATCATGTAATACAAGGCACTGCCCGATTGCACCGCCGCCACTTCGGTGGATGCCGATGCAATCATCACCAGCCCCAGGCCCAGCAGCGCCAGGCAACCGGCGAGCATCGGGAAATCGAGGTCGATGCCGCGCCCGGTGATGAGCGGCGACGGGTACGGCTTGATGATATTCAGGAGGCTCATGCCAAGTCCTCCACGGCGCGGACAAACTGGTGACCGCGATCTTCGTAGTTCTTGAACATGTCGAAACTGGCGCAGGCCGGCGACAGCAGCACCGCGTCGCCCTTTTCTGCGATGGCGCGGCATTGCGCGACCGCTTCGATCAGCGAGCCGACGCGAATCAGTGGCACGGCATCGCCAATGGCCTCGCCGATCTTGTCGGAATCACGGCCCATCAAAATGACGGCGCGGCAGTTGGCCGCGACCGGATCACGCAGGTCCTTGAACTCGGCACCCTTGCCATCGCCACCGGCGATCAGCACGAGTTTGCCGTCGATGTCCGCACCCAGGCCTTCGATGGCGGCCAGCGCGGCGCCGACGTTGGTGGCTTTGGAATCGTTGTAGTAGCTCACGCCATTCAGCTCGCGTACCCATTGGCAGCGATGCTCGAGGCCGGCGAAATTGCGCAGGGCCGAAAGCATGGCGTCGAACGGCAGGCCCACGGCGTGGCCCAGCGCCAACGCCGCGAGGGCGTTGGACTGGTTATGCGCGCCACGAATCTTCAATTCGCGCACCGGCATCAGGTTCTGGAATTCGAAGGCCAGGTATTTCTCGCCGTTCTCTTCCCGGATCCCGAAGGCCTTGAAATCGGGTTTGCTCAAACCGAAGGTCCAGCATGGCTGACCTTCACCCATCAGCGGACGGCTCAGGGCGTCCTGACGATTGACCACAAACTGCCGGGCACCCCGGAAGATCCGGTGCTTGGCCAGGTGATAGGCCGGCAGACCGCTGTAGCGATCCATGTGGTCTTCGCTGATGTTGAGCACGGTCGCCACTTCGGCGTTGAGTTGATCGGTGGTTTCGAGCTGGAAGCTCGACAACTCCATCACGTACAACTCGATGTCGTCGCTGAGCAAATCCAGCGCTGGCGTACCGAGGTTGCCGCCGACGGCAACCCGCTTGCCAGCTGCAGCCGCCATCTCACCCACCAGGGTGGTGACGGTGCTTTTCGCATTGGAACCGCTGATGGCGACAATCGGCGCCTTCGCGTTACGCGCGAACAGCTCGATGTCGCCGGACAACTTCACGCCACGGGCGGCGGCAGCCTGCAGGGCCGGAGTCGCCAATGCCAGGCCGGGGCTCACGTAGAGCTCGTCGGCACGGCACAGGAATTCGACGTCCAGCTCGCCACAACGCACTTCCACGTGCGGATAGTCACGCTTGAGCGTGGCCAGTTCCGGTGGATTTTCCCGCGTATCGGCGACAGCAAACGACACGCCCCGGTTCGCCAGGAAGCGAACCAGGGACATGCCGCTCTTGCCGAGGCCGACAACGATGCGGAAGTGGTCAGAAGCGATCAGAGACACTCGTTCTACCTCAGCTTCAGGGTGGCAAGGCCGATCAGTACCAGAATCACGGTGATGATCCAGAAACGGACGATCACGCGCGGCTCGGGCCAGCCCTTGAGTTCAAAGTGGTGGTGTATCGGTGCCATGCGAAACACACGACGACCGGTCAATTTAAAGGAGGCAACCTGGATGACAACCGACAGGGTCTCCATCACGAACACGCCGCCCATGATGAACAGGACGATTTCCTGACGGACGATCACCGCGATGGTGCCCAGGGCCGCGCCCAGCGCCAGAGCGCCGACGTCACCCATGAACACTTGGGCCGGATAGGTGTTGAACCAGAGAAAACCCAGGCCCGCGCCGATCAACGCGCCGCAGAACACGATCAACTCACCCGCGCCCGGTACATAAGGAATCAGCAGGTATTCGGCGAATTTCACGTTACCCGACAGGTAGCAGAAGATCCCCAAACCGCCGCCGACCATCACGGTAGGCATGATCGCCAGACCGTCGAGGCCGTCGGTCAGGTTGACCGCGTTGCTCGAGCCGACAATCACGAAATAGGTCAGGACGATGAAACCCGCGCCCAGCGGAATGCTGTAGTCCTTGAGCATCGGCAGGATCAGGGTGGTTTCTACCGGCGTCGCGGCAGTCATATAAAGGAAGATCGCCGCGCCCAGGCCGAACACCGACTGCCAGAAATACTTCCAGCGGCTCGGAAGGCCACGGGAGTTTTTCTCGATGACTTTGCGGTAGTCGTCGACCCAGCCAATGGCGCCGAACAGCAGGGTCACCAACAACACCACCCAAACGTAACGGTTGGCCAGGTCAGCCCAGAGCAAGGTGCTGACACCGATGGACGAAAGAATCAGCGCGCCACCCATGGTCGGGGTGCCGGATTTGGACAGGTGCGATTGCGGGCCGTCGTTGCGAACGGACTGACCGATCTGACGGTTCTGCAAGGTGCGGATCATCCACGGGCCATAGCACAGCGACAAGACCAGCGCGGTCAGCACACCGAGAATCCCGCGCAGGGTCAGGTACTGAAAGACCGCGAAGCCTTTGTAGAACTGTTGCAGATACTCCGCTAGCAGCAGCAGCATTAATGTTTCTCCAGACGGGTCCCGCACAAAGCGGCGACGATGTTTTCCATCGCGGCGCTGCGCGAGCCCTTGATCAAAATGGTGGTGTTTGGGTCCTGCTCGGCTTCCAGGGCCTTGATCAGCTCAGCCTGAGTGCTGAAGTGAAAAGCCTGCTCACCGAAAGCGTTCACGGCGTGGGTCATCATTGGCCCGACTGCGTAAAGCGCGGAAACCTTGCCGCGGGCGTACTCGCCCACATCGCGGTGCCCCTGCTCCGCCCAATCGCCCAACTCGCCGATATCTCCGAGCACCAGAACGGTGCGGCCGGAAAAGCCGGCGAGTATATCAACGGCGGCGCACATGGAGGTGGGGTTTGCGTTGTACGTGTCATCGATCACGCGCATACCGCTGGTTGCCAGTTGCGCGACGGTGCGGCCCTTGACCGGTTGCACGGCGCCGAGACCGGTGGCGATGCCGAGCAGCGACACGCCCAAGGCATGGGCTGCAGCGGCGGCGGCCATGGCATTGGCGACGTTATGGGTGCCGAGCAGGTTCAGCTGAACCCGTTCCACACCTTCAGGGCTGTGCAGGTTGAACGCCGGGCAGCCGCGAGCATCGCGATCCAGATCGCTAGCGTAGAAGTCGGCGCTGATGTTGCTCAGGGCAAACGTCAGCACTTTGCGACCGGCGGCACGGGCTTTCCAGATCTCAAAAGCCTTGTCGTCGAGATTCAGCACGGCGACGCCATCGGCATCCAGCCCTTCGAGAATCTCTCCCTTGGCTTCAACGATTTTTTCCGGCCCGCCGAACTCGCCGACGTGGGCGGTCCCGGCGTTGTTGATGACAGCCACATGCGGCTTGGTCATGCCGACGGTGTAGGCAATCTCGCCGAGCCGTGAAGCGCCGAGTTCGATCACGGCGGCGGTGTGTTCCGGTGCCAGTTCGAGCAGGGTCAGCGGAGCGCCAAGGTCATTGTTCAAGTTGCCACGGGTCGCCAGCACCGGACCGCGCGTGCGCAGGATGCTCGCGAGCATTTCCTTGACCGTGGTCTTGCCGCTGGAACCGGTAATGGCCACGACCGGTTGAGTGAACGCTGCACGGTTCATCGCGCCCAACTGGCCGAGAGCCTGGCGGGTGTCCTTGACCAGCAGTTGCGGCAGCGCGCTGTCGGCCACTTCACGCTCGACCAGGGCACCCGCGGCGCCTTTGGCGGCGACGTCATTGAGGTAGTCATGTCCATCGAAACGCGGGCCGGCCAGGGCAATGAACAGCTGGCCAGGCTTGATCGCGCGGCTGTCGATGCTAACGCCGTCGAAACTGGCGTCGCTGGCAATCAGACGGCCATTCAGTGCACTGGTCAGTTCGCTCAGTTTCAAGGCTTTAAGCATGGGCCACCTCCCACGCGGTCAGGGCGTGATCAGCCTCGACCAGATCGGAGAAAGCGTGGCGCTCGCCGTTGATTTCCTGATAGTCCTCATGACCTTTACCGGCCAGGACAATCACGTCATCGGCCGATGCGCTGGCGATCAATTGGGCAATCGCCTGGCCACGGCCAGCGACGAAGGTGACTTTATCCACAGCGGCAAAACCGGCGCGGATGTCGTCGAAAATCACGGTTGGGTCTTCGGTGCGCGGGTTGTCATCGGTGACCAGTACGCCATCGGCCAGACGCTCGACCACTTCTGCCATCAGCGGACGCTTGCCGCGATCGCGATCACCACCGCAACCGAACAGGCACAGCAACCGGCCTTTGGCGTGTGGACGCAGGGCCATCAAGACTTTTTCCAGCGCATCCGGCGTGTGGGCATAATCGACCACCACCAAGGGCTGAGTACCGCCGCCCAGGCGCTGCATGCGACCGGCCGGACCTTCGAGCTTTGGCAGCACTTTGAGGATTTCGTCTAGCGCGTAGTCCAGCCCGAGCAAGGCGCCGACCGCGGCCAACACGTTGCTCAGGTTGAAACGACCGAGCAAGGTGCTGCGCAAATGGTGCTCGCCTTGCGGCGTGACCAGCGTGGCGCGCACGCCTTCGTCGTCGAACTGTGCCTGGCGGCAATACAGGTAGGCGCTGGAATCTTCCAGGCTGTAAGTGATCAGTCGCGACTCGCCCTTATCGGCAGCCAGTTGCCGACCGAATTCGTCATCCAGGTTGACCACCCGGCACTTCAGATCATTCCAGGCAAACAGCTTGGCCTTGGTTTCGCCATAGACCTGCATGGTGCCGTGGTAATCCAGATGGTCGCGTGACAGGTTGGTCATCACTGCCACATCGAAGGCCAACGCGCTCACGCGGCCCTGATCCAGGCCGTGGGAAGAGACTTCCATGGCCACGGCTTTGGCGCCGGCTTTTTTCAGGTCGGCGAGGGTCGCTTGCACCGCAATCGGGTTCGGCGTGGTGTGCAGACCGCTTTCCAGCGCGCCATAGAAACCGGAGCCCAGGGTACCGACGATGCCGCAGTGCTGACCCAGCAGGTCGAGCGCCTGGGCGACCAGTTGGGTCACGCTGGTCTTGCCGTTGGTGCCAGTCACGCCGATCAGGTTCAAATGACGGCTCGGGTCGCCATAGAAGCGCCCGGCGATGTCCGACAGCTGCGCCGCCAGGCCCTTGACCGGAATCAACGGCACATCGGTGATCGGCAGCACAGTCGCGCCTTCGACTTCATAAGCCACGGCAGCAGCGCCACGTTGCAAGGCGTCGGCGATGTGCGCACGCCCGTCGAACCTGCCGCCAGGAACCGCGAGAAACAGATCGCCTGCTCGTACGTTACGGCTGTCCAGCGCCAATTCGCGAATCAACAGATCGCGACCGGCGTGGGCGAAAATCTTGTTCAGGCTCAGCGACATCAGCCGCGCCCTCCATTAGCTTTCAGCGGAACAACCGGTGCGGCGTTCGCTTGTTGAGTGGCAGGCAGGTTGTCCGGGGTGATGTTCATCAGGCGCAAGGTCCCGGACATCACTTTGCTGAACACCGGCGCCGATACCAGACCACCGAAGTAACCGGCTTTGGTCGGTTCATCGATCACCACCACGATTGCGTAGCGCGGATCGCTCATCGGGCCGAAGCCGGCGAACAGCGAACGGTAGGAATTCTCGGCGTAGCCTTTGGTGCCGACCGACGTTTTACGTGCAGTACCCGATTTGCCGCCCACGTGATACGCCGGCACCTGGGCACGGAATACACCGCGCGGGGCTTCGATCACTTGTTGCAGCATGGTTTGCATGGTTTTCGCGACGGCTTCCGGCAATACCTGTGTGGTTTGCGCTGCCTTGTCGGTTTTGATCAGGGTCAACGGCGCAAGGCGACCATTATTGGCCAGGGCCGAGAAGGCGTGGACCAACTGGATCGCCGTCACGGAAATACCGTAGCCGTAGGACAGCGTGGCGGTTTCAGCCTTGCGCCATTCGCGGTAGTTCGGCAGGTTGCCGACGCGCTCGCCCGGGAAACCGAGCCCGGTGTCCTGGCCGAGGCCGACTTTCTGCGCCAGGCGGAAAATCGTTTCGCCGCCGATATCGAATGCGATCTTGCTCATGCCGACGTTACTGGAATTGATCAGAATGCCAGTCAGGTCGAGTACCGGGCCTTCACTCTTGGAGACGTCCTTGATGGTGTACTTGCCAATCTGCAAGGTGCCTGGATACACCTCAACCGTATCGGTTGGCTTCCAGCGCCCGGTTTCAATCGCGGCGCTCATGGAGATCGCTTTCATGGTCGAACCCGGTTCGAACACGTCGATCATCGCGCGGTTGCGCATCATCGCCGGTTGCAGATTGCGACGGTTGTTCGGGTTGTAGGTCGGCTGGTTGACCATGGCGAGGATCTCGCCGGTCTTGACGTCCATGATCACCAGGCTACCAGCCTTGGCGCCATTCTCGATGATCGCATTGCGCAGTTCACGGTTGGCCAGATATTGCAGACGCAGGTCAATGGACAACGCCAAGGGCTTGCCGGCCTTGGCGTTTTTGGTGACCTGGACATCTTTGATCAACCGGCCGCGCCGGTCCTTGATCACCTGCCGCTTGCCGGGCACGCCGGCCAGCCATTCGTCATAGGCCAGCTCGACGCCCTCGCGCCCGTGGTCATCGATGTCGGTGAAGCCGACCATGTGCGCAGTGACTTCACCGGCCGGGTAGAAACGCCGGAACTCTTCGATGCCATAAACGCCCGGCACTTTCAGATCGAGTACAGCCTGGCCCTGCTCGGGGGTCAGCCCGCGCACCAGATAAATGAATTCTTTGTTGGCCTGGGCTTCGAGACGTTCGGCCAGGGCTTTCGGATCCTGCCCCAAGGCAGCCGCCAGTGCCGGCCACTTCTCTTTGGCCGTTTGCATTTCCTTGGCGTTGGCCCACAGAGTGGTGACCGGGGTACTCACGGCCAATGGCTCGCCGTTACGGTCGGTGATCAGACCACGGTGAGCCGGAATCGGAATATGACGAACACTGCGCGCATCGCCCTGACCTTTAAGGAAGGCACGGTCGACCACTTGCAAATCGATGATGCGCCAGGCGATCGCCGCCACCATGATGCCGAGCAACCCGACCACCAGACGGAACCGCCATGGAAAGAGCGCGCCTTCGAGTTTCATCATGGCGCCACCATCTGCACTTCAGCGGCGCCGGGAATGCGCATCTTCAGTTGCTCGGTGGCCAGGACTTCGATGCGGCTATGGGCAGTCCAGGTGCTCTGTTCGAGAATCAACCGCCCCCACTCCGCCTGCGCCTTGTCGCGCACGCTCAATTCGCCGTACAGCGAATTGAGCAACTGACGGTTCCAGTGCGCGCTATAGGACACGCCTATAGCCGACACAAGCACGCCGGCAAACAACAGCAGCATGAAAAAGCTTCCGCCGGGAAGTGGCTTGGCGAAAAGCTTGCTCACCGCAGCTTCTCCGCGACACGCATGACGGCGCTACGGGAACGTGGGTTGGCTTTGAGTTCGGCCTCCGAGGCCGTCTGCGCTTTGCCATGGATTTTGATGATCGGTTCGAAAGCGACGTGACGGACCGGCAGGTTGCGCGGCAGGTTGTCGGCTTCGCCTTTCGCCAGCTTGCGCATGAACAGTTTGACGATGCGGTCTTCCAGTGAGTGGAAGCTGATGACGACCAGACGGCCACCCACTTCAAGGCATTCCAGCGCCGCTTCGAGGCCGGCTTCCAGATCGCCCAGTTCGTTGTTGACGTGAATACGCAGGCCCTGGAATGCACGGGTGGCCGGGTTCTTGCCCTTTTCCCATGCGGGGTTGGCGACTTTCAGCACTTCAGCCAGATCGCCAGTGCGCTCGAACGGCTTGATGTCGCGACGCTCGGCCACGGCCCGCGCCATGCGACCGGAGAAGCGTTCTTCGCCATATTGCTTGAACACCCGGGCGATTTCTTCCACCGGCGCGGTGTTGACGAACTCGGCAGCGCTGATCCCGCGGGACGGATCCATGCGCATGTCCAACGGACCGTCGTTGAGGAAACTGAAACCGCGCTCCGGGTCATCGAGTTGTGGCGAGGACACGCCGAGATCGAGCAGAACACCGCTGACCTTGCCGGCCAGGCCGCGTTCGGCAACTTCCGAACCGAGCTCGGCAAAGCTGCGCTGCACAACGACAAAGCGGCCGTCTTCGGCCGCTAGCGTTTGCCCGGTGGCAATCGCTTGGGGATCTTTGTCGAATCCGAGCAACCGGCCATCAGGTCCTAGCTGACTGAGGATCAACCGACTGTGCCCGCCACGTCCGAACGTACCGTCCAGATAGCAGCCATCAGGACGTACGGCGAGAGCCTCGACGGCTTCGTCAAGCAGTACGGTGATGTGGTTAAAGCCGCTATCAATAGTCACAGGATTAAATCACGCAGTTCATCAGGCATGGCGCCCGGTTGTTGAATAGCAGCCAGGTCAGCGGCAGAAACCGCATTCCAGGCATCCTCGTCCCACAATTGGAACTTGTTCAGTTGGCCTACCAACATCGCGCGCTTATCCAACTTGGCATATTCGCGAAGACGCGGCGGAACCAGAAAACGACCACTGCCATCGAGCTCAAGGTCGACGGCATTACCAATCAGTAAACGTTGCAGGCGGCGGTTCTCTTCGCGAAGCGAAGGCAGTGCGCGCAGTTTGGTTTCGATAATTTCCCACTCATCGAGGGGATAAACACACAAACACGGATCAACGGCATCGATGGTGACGATTAATTGACCGGAGCTACGGGAAACCAGCTCGTCACGGTACCGGCTCGGCATAGCGAGACGGCCCTTTGCATCGAGACTGATAGCGTTAGCTCCGCGAAACACGTCAGCGTTTCTCCAAATATTAGCGTTTTACGCTCAAAAAACCCACTTCATGCCACTTTCCGCCACTTGCGCACACTATAGGAATGCGCCCACCACACCGTCAAGGCGCGGATTAAAGGAAAAGCCTTACAGAACGGAGATTTAGCAGCGTAAAAGGAGGGTTAACGAGAATCTGACGGATGAATTCGCTCAATAACTTGAATCAGCACATAAGGCTGCGTTCAGAAGTTAAAGTAGTTTGTTAAGAGTAAGATTTTTTCGGTATTACAAAAGCGCTTCTGCTATTGATTCAGCAGGGAGGGAAATTGCCATTACACACATCGCTGCCAATGACTCGGCAGAGAGGAGAAAAAAGGTGGAGAGTCGATCTGTAAGCCGGGTTCTGTCTTGAACAGTCATTCGTCTACGATGGCCATCACTGGACATCTTTAGCAACCTACCCGGTCCCAGCGCGGGCCACGCCTTGGGACCCTATTTGGTCTTGCTCCAAGTGGGGTTTACCTAGCCACGAACTGTTGCCAGACGTGCGGTGCGCTCTTACCGCACCTTTTCACCCTTACCGGCGCCGAAGCGCTTAGGCGGTTATTTTCTGTGGCACTTTCCGTAGGCTCACGCCTCCCAGGCATTACCTGGCACTTCGCCCTATGGAGCCCGGACTTTCCTCCCCCCCCTAATTTTCATAGAGGGCAGCGACTGTCCGATCGACTCTCCGCCGCGAAGATTAACGGCAGAGCGACCGAAGAACAAGCGCTAAAAGCCTCTGGCCGGCGCTGCACGTCGATTTACTCGCCCTTCTGTTTATCCAGCGCGACCTGATAGAGCACATTCTTGCGTTCGCCGGTAATTTGCGCCGCCAATGCCGCCGCACGCTTGAGCGGCATCTCTTCGAGTAACAGATTGAGAATACGCATGGCTTCACTGCTGACAGCGTCTTCGGTCTCAGGAGCAGTCCAACCCGCCACCAGCACTACACACTCGCCACGCTGCTGATTGCTGTCCGACTCGACGAATTCGCGCAACTCGGCCAGCGGCAAGCCTTTGAGGGTTTCGAAGGTCTTGGTCAGTTCCCGCGCCAGCAACGCCGGACGCTCGGCACCAAATACCAGCTCCATGTCTTGCAGGCACTCGAGGATGCGGTGCGGTGCTTCATAGAAAATCAGCGTGCGCGGCTCTTCTTTTACCAGCTCCAGACGAGCCCGTCGGCCGACAGCCTTGGCTGGCAAAAAACCTTCGAAGATGAAACGGTCAGACGGCAGGCCCGCCGCCGACAATGCCGCAATCAAGGCACACGCCCCCGGAACCGGCACCACATTGACTCCCGCGGCACGAGCCTGACGCACCAGGTGATAACCCGGGTCGGAAATCAGCGGTGTCCCGGCGTCGGAAATCAACGCCACATCGTCGCCCGCCAGCAGACGCGTGATAAAGCGGTTACCCTCCTCCCGCTCGTTGTGTTCATGGCAGGCCGCCAGCGGCGTGGGAATACCGAAATGCTGCATCAATCGCTGGGAATGGCGAGTGTCCTCGGCGGCAATCAAGGCGACGTCGCGCAGGATTTTCAGCGCACGCGCACTGATGTCGTCCAGGTTGCCGATGGGCGTCGCCACCACATAAAGCGAGCCAGCAGCGGAATTCAAAGCACCTGGAGCAGTCAAAGCGCGCACCTCATGATCGGTAAAAGGCGACATTGTAGCGCGTAGCAGCACTTACGATACGCCTCACTCTGCGCGGGTTTTCCAGCCTTTTGAGCAGTGCGGCAACATTTGCACGAGCTAAATTGATCGATTCACGCCAGTAACATCGCGCCCCGGCCAGTGCTTGGGTACAATTCCACGCTAATTTGATCGAGTATCAGGAACACTACATGATCGCTTGCCTGCGGCTGTTTACTGCCCTTTGCCTCGTTGCCTTGCTGGCGGCCTGCGCCAGCTCGCCCTCTTCCAGCCTTGGCGAACTTCCACGGACCCCGGATGCCAGTATCGAGCAACTGCTCGAGCAGGCCACCAAAAGCAAAGATCCGGAAAAAGCCGCCCTGTTGCGCCTGAGCGCGGCAGACCTGGCTTATCGTCAGGGCAATGCCGGCCAGTCCGCGCAAATCCTGCAACAGGTGCCAGTGGAACAACTCAAGCCGGGCCAGCAAGTCTTCGCCAGCACCCTGGCGGCTGAACTGGCCATGGTCCGCAATCAGCCCAAAGCGGCGCTGACTGCCCTGAGTCATCCAAGTCTGCAACGCCTGAGCGAACTGCCCGTCGAACAACAGGTTCGCACCGGCACCGTTCATGCCCGCGCCCTTGAGGCCGATGGCCAGACCCTGGCCGCCGCACGGGAGCGCATCTTTATTGCGCCGATGCTTGAAGGTGAAGCGGCCAGCAAAAACCACGAAGCGATCTGGACCCTGATCGCTTCGCTACCGACCGATCAATTGCAGCCAACCACCGACGATGACCTCGGCGGCTGGATCCGTCTGGCGCTGGCGGTAAAAACCGCCGGCACCCTGGAACAGCAGCAAGCCGCGATCGACAACTGGCGCGAACAGAATCCAAAGCACCCGGCTGCCATCCAGCTGCCGTTGCCACTGACCAAACTCAAGGAGCTGGCCAGCCAGCCCCTGAGCAAGATCGCCCTGCTACTGCCGCAAGACGGCCCACTGGGTTCGGTTGGCAAAGCGCTGCGTGAAGGTTTCATGGCTGCGCACTACCAGGCGCAACAAGCCGGCCAGAAGCCGCCAGCCATCGAGTTCTACGACAGCTCGCGCCTGACCTCCCTCGACGAGTTCTATCGCAAGGCCCAGGCCGATGGCGTGCAACTGGTCGTCGGCCCGCTGGAGAAGCCGCTGGTCAAACAGCTTAGCGCGCGTCCGCAACTGCCGATCACGACCCTGGCCCTGAACTACAGCGAAGGCACACAAGGTCCGACCCAACTGTTCCAGTTCGGTCTTGCCGCCGAAGACGAAGCCCGCGAAGTGTCCCGTCGCGCACGCGCCGATGGCCTGCACCGCGCCGCGATCATGGTGCCGAAAGGTGAATGGGGCGACCGCGTACTCAGGGCGTTCAGCCAGGACTGGCAAGCCAACGGTGGCAGCATTGTCGCTACCGAACGTGTCGACCAGCCGGTGCAACTGGCCCAGCAGATTGCCGACATGTTCCAGCTGCGCCAGAGCGAAGGCCGCGCCAAAAGCCTGCAAAGCACCGTTGGCTCGCAGGTTGCCGCTCAACCTTCGCGTCGCCAGGACATCGAGTTCATCTTCCTGGCCGCGACGCCGCAACAGGCTCAACAGATCAAACCGACCCTGAACTTCCAGTACGCGGGTGACGTGCCGGTTTACGCCACCTCCCACGTATTCAGCGCCAGTGGCGATCAGAACCAGTACAACGACATGAACGGTATTCGCTTCTGCGAAACCCCATGGTTGCTGGATGCCAATGATCCGCTGCGCAAACAGGTCACTGCGCAATGGCCACAAGCCGGCGGCAGCCTGGGCCGTCTGTACGCGATGGGCGTTGACGCCTATCGCCTGGCACCGCGCCTGGGGCAACTCAAGGCCTTGCCGGACAGCCGCATCCAGGGTCAATCGGGCAGCCTGGGCATGACTCAGAGTCAACGGGTCGAGCGTCAGTTGCCATGGGCAGAGTTCATCAACGGTCAGGTTCAACGCCTGCCGGATACCTCACGCTGATGCCTGACAGGTCACGCCAGCAAAGCGGAAAGGATGCCGAGCGCCATGCGCTCGAGCATCTTCAGCAACGAGGTCTGCGCCTGCTGGCGCAGAACTGGTTGTGTAAACGCGGCGAGCTTGATCTGGTCATGCTTGATGGCGATACAGTAGTATTCGTCGAAGTCCGCTACAGAAAAAACACCCAATGGGGTGGCGCGCTCGATAGCATTGATGGGCGCAAACGGCAGAAACTGATTTTCGCCGCGCAGTATTTTCTTCAGCGCGAGTCGCGTTGGGCCAATTCCCCCTGCCGCTTCGACGTGGTTGCCATCGACAGCAACCTTGATCAGTTGAACTGGTTGCAGAATGCCTTCGACAGCTGATCGCTTGCGTCCCGAACCGGACACCTTCACCCAACACTTTTGCTCTTTGCTTTGCGGGCTGCACATTCATGTGCCGAGTAGCCGCGCTAATTAAGGTCACACAGATGGACATGCAATCGCGAATTCGCCAGCTTTTTCAGGCCAGTATCGACACCAAGCAACAGGCGATGGACGTACTTGCACCGCACATCGAGCAAGCAAGCCAGGTCATGGTCAACGCCCTGCTCAACGAGGGCAAAATGCTGTCCTGCGGCAACGGCGGTTCCGCCGGTGACGCACAGCACTTCTCCTCCGAGCTGCTCAACCGCTTCGAACGCGAGCGCCCGAGCCTGCCTGCCATCGCGCTGACCACCGACAGCTCGACGATCACCTCGATCGCCAACGATTACAGCTACAACGAAATCTTCTCCAAACAAATCCGCGCCCTCGGCCAGCCGGGTGATGTTTTGCTGGCGATTTCCACCAGTGGCAATTCGGCAAACATAATTCAAGCGATCCAGGCCGCACATGATCGCGAAATGATTGTCGTAGCATTGACCGGTCGTGATGGCGGCGGCATGGCGTCACTGCTATTGCCTGAGGACGTCGAGATTCGCGTGCCGGCCAACGTCACAGCACGTATTCAGGAAGTCCACCTGCTGGCGATCCATTGCCTTTGCGATCTGATCGACAGCCAACTGTTCGGGAGTGAAGAATGACCCCTAATCGCCTAGGCCTTCTGGCCTTGACCCTGTGCCTTGGCATCAGCGGCTGCACCTCGGTGGTTAACGCCAGTCGCGAAGCGCCGATCGATGATGACCGCGGTACCCGCACCTTCGGCAGCAAGATCGACGACTCCCTGATCGAAACCAAGGCCGGTGTAAACATTGCCAAGGCCGATCCGGACCTGGACAACAACTCGCACATCGTCGTCACCAGCTTCAACGGCGTGGTACTGCTTGCCGGGCAAACCCCTCGTGCCGACCTCAAGGCCAAGGCAGAACAGGTTGCCGCCTCCGTTCAGCGCGTGAAGAAGGTGCACAACGAACTGCAAGTACTGCCACCATCCTCGCTGCTGGCGCGTCAGAACGACACCTGGCTGACCACCAAGATCAAGACGCAAATGCTTACCGATCCGTCCATTCCGGGCTCGCGCATCAAGGTTGTGACCGAAAACGGCATCGTCTACTTGCTGGGTCTGCTGACCAAGCAGGAAGCGGCCCAGGCGACCAATCTGGTACAAGGCGTTTCCGGTGTGCAGAAGATCGTGAAGTTGTTTGAGTACATCGATTGACGCGACTGTAAGCGCTGGTAGAAGCCTGTAGGAGCTGTCGAGTGAAACGAGGCTGCGATCTTTTGATTTTGCCTTTAAGACAAGTCAAAAGCTCGTTTCACTCGACAGCTCCTACGGTTTGAAAGTGGTGAAGTAATAAAAAAGGCGATCCATTCGGATCGCCTTTTTTATTACTTCACCACTTTCAAACTGGGTCGACCGCTGGGACGCGGCGGCTCACTGTCGGGTGGCGGAACATCATCATCCGGCTCGATCTCTTCCTCGTCTTCCAGAGGCTCCATATCGAATACCATGCCTTGACCGTTCTCCCGGGCGTAAATGCCCAGGATCGATGCGATAGGCACGTACAGAGTGTGCGGCACGCCACCGAAGCGCCCCTCGAAACTGACTGCCTCGTTGTCCATGTGCAGATGACGCACGGCTGCCGGGGAAACGTTCAGGACAATCTGTCCGTCACTGGCAAAACCCTGAGGCACCTGCACCGATGGATACTCGGAATTGACCAGCATGTGCGGGGTGCAATCGTTGTCCACAATCCACTCGTAGAGCGCGCGGACCAGATAAGGTCGACTGGAGTTCATAGCGGCTCCTTAAGCCTTAGCGCATATCGCGTTCGACACCAGACAGACTCGCCTGGAAAGCCTCACGCGCAAACGAGCGCTCCATATAATCAAGCAGCGGCTTGGCAGGCCGCGGCAGTTCAATACCCAGAATCGGCAATCGCCAGAGTATTGGCAATAGGCAGCAATCCACCAGACTTTGTTCCTCACTGAGGAAAAACGGCTTGTCGGCAAACAACGGTGACACGCCTGTCAGGCTTTCGCGCAGCTCTTTACGAGCCACGACGCGGGCTGCTTCCTTGGTCCGCGAATCCAGAATCAGATCCACCAGGCCACACCAGTCACGCTGAATGCGATGAATCAGCAGACGACTGTTGGCACGCGCCACGGGATAAACCGGCAGTAGCGGCGGGTGCGGGTAACGCTCATCCAGATACTCCATCACCACGGTCGACTCCCACAACGCCAGGTCACGATCGACCAGGGTGGGCAGGCTTCCGTAAGGGTTCACTTCAATCAGTTTAGGCGGCTGGCGACCAGCCTCCACGTAAATGATCTCGGCGCTGACACCCTTCTCTGCAAGTACGATGCGCACTCGGTGGGAATAGTGGTCGGCGGGGTCGGAGTAACAGGCCAACCGATTGGTCACGCCCATGGCGGTCCTCCTCGCTTGTTGAAATTATCGGAAACGGAAAAACACGCGCGCCCAGAGGGCGCCTCCCGTAACGCCTGGATCACCAGACTCGTTACACCTTCAGAGACGCCCCTGGGCGCGTGCGATTAACAGCAATGGCTTACAGCTTTATCAATGGACGTCTTTCCAGTATTCACGCTTGAGCAAGTAAGCGAATACGAAGAAGAACGCCAGGTACAGCAACACATAGGTACCGATGCGCTGATGCTGCAGCTTCACCGGGTTGGCCGAGTAGGCCAGGAAGGTCACCAGATTCTTGACCTTCTCATCGAACTGCTCTTCGTTCAGCGTGCCGGTTTTCGGCAATACAGTCAGTTGATCGCAGGCTTCATGGGTCAAAGCGGTGCCGGTCAGCGGATCGTATTGCTTCTTGCCGTCATCGACGACTTGAACTTGTTTGCAGCCTATCACCTGACGACCCTGCAGGCCGACAAGAACGTTAGGCATGCCGACGTTCGGGAACACCTTGTTGTTCACGCCCCATGGACGCGACGGGTCTTCATAGAACGAACGCAGATAACCGTAGAGCCAGTCGGTGCCACGAACACGAGCCACCAGAGTCAGGTCGGGCGGCGCCGCACCAAACCAGGTCTTGGCGTCAGCCGGCTGCATGCCGATGTTCATGTGATCGCCAATCTTGGCGCCGGTGAACACCAGTTTCTCAAGCATCAACTCGTGAGGAATGCCCAGGTCATCGGCGACACGCTCGTAGCGCTGGAACTTCGCGCTGTGGCAGCCCATGCAATAGTTGGCAAACGTACGTGCGCCGTCCTGCATGGCAGCCTTGTCGGAAACGTCGATGTCGACCTTCTCAAGCTCCGGGCCACTCGATGTCGATGCGAAAGACAGCACAGGCATCGCCGCAAGAATCATTACAGCAAATAGCTTTTTCATCAGCCAGTCACCCTTTCCGGAACCGGTTTGGTCTTCTCGAGCCTGGTGTAGAACGGCATCAGAATGAAGTAGGCGAAGTACAGGAAGGTACATACCTGCGACAGCAACGTACGGCCTGGCGTTGGCGCCAGAACACCCAACACACCCAGGATCACGAACGAGATGCAGAACACCCAGAGCCAGATCTTGCTCAGCCAGCCTTTGTAGCGCATCGACTTGACCGGGCTGCGATCCAGCCATGGCAGGACGAACAGCACAGCGATGGCCGCGCCCATGGCGATTACGCCCAGGAGCTTGTCCGGAACCGCCCGCAAAATCGCGTAGAACGGTGTGAAGTACCAGACCGGAGCGATGTGCTCAGGGGTCTTGAAGGCGTTCGCCACTTCAAAGTTCGGTTTCTCGAGGAAGTAGCCGCCCATTTCCGGGAAGAAGAATACGATCGAGCAGAAGATGAACAGGAACACCACCACGCCGACGATATCTTTCACGGTGTAGTACGGGTGGAAGGCAATGCCGTCCAGCGGTACGCCGTTTTCGTCTTTGTACTTCTTGATGTCGACGCCATCCGGATTGTTCGACCCCACTTCGTGCAGCGCCAGAATGTGCACCACCACCAGACCGAGGATCACGATCGGCAGGGCAACCACATGCAAGGCGAAGAAGCGGTTCAGGGTAATACCGGAAATCAGGTAGTCACCACGAATCCACTGGGTCAGGTCGTTACCGATGACCGGGATCGCGCCGAACAGCGAGATGATCACCTGGGCCCCCCAGTAGGACATCTGGCCCCACGGCAGCAGATAACCCATGAAGGCCTCAGCCATCAACGCCAGGTAGATCAGCATGCCGAACACCCATACCAGCTCCCGCGGCTTCTGGTACGAACCGTAAAGCAGGCCACGGAACATATGCAGGTAAACGACGATGAAGAACATCGAAGCCCCGACTGCATGCAACATGCGCAGGATCGACCCGTGCTCGACGTCGCGCATGATGTATTCGACGGAAGCAAACGCTTCTTCCGCCGACGGGGTGTAGCTCATGGTCAGCCAGACACCGGTAACGATCTGGTTGACCAGAACGAGCAGTGCCAGGGAGCCAAAGAAATAGAAGAAGTTGAAGTTCTTCGGGGCGTAATACTTGCTGAGATGGTCTTCCCACATTTTGGTTGCGGGGAAGCGCGCATCAACCCAATCCATGAACTTGCTCATCACGCTTTCTCCGTATCGACGCCAATGACAATGATGTCATCGGTCTCATAGGAATGCGGGGGAACTGGCAGGTTCAAAGGCGCAGGTTGCGACTTGTAGACGCGGCCAGCCAAATCGTAGTGAGAACCGTGGCAAGGGCAGAAATAACCCCCTACCCAATCCTTGCCCAGGTCTGCAGGAGCCACTTCCGGACGGAAAGTCGGTGAGCAACCCAGGTGCGTGCAGATACCGATCAGCAGAAGAACTTCTGGCTTGATCGAACGCGTTTCCGGGTCGACATAGGTCGGTTGCGTCGAGTTCTTGGAGGTCGGGTCAGACAGCTGGCCCTCGATCTTTTTCAGATTCCCCAGAATTTCCTCGGTACGGCGGACAATGAACACCGGCTGGCCGCGCCACTCAGCAATCATTTGCTGACCTGGCTCGATTTTGCTGACATTCACTTTCACCGGTGCACCTGCGGCTTTCGCCTTGGCACTGGGAAACCATGACCCCACGAACGGGACCGCAGCCCCCACCGCTCCTGCAGCACCCACCACGGATGTGGCTGCTACCAAGAAGCGACGCCGGCCTGCATTCACGCCGTCATTGCTCATTCAGTCCTCTCCCATCAGCTTTGTGGCCTGTTAAATCAGGCGTCTACTAAGTAAAAATCTGAACTTATAAAAATTTTGCCGAATGGTAATGAAAAGCCCCAATCCTGACAAGGTAATTACCGAGGGGCTTCACTGCCAAGCCTTGCAGTATAGGGCCTCTGCGGATGTGGCAAGTTGTCACAGCGCAACTCCTCGATAAATCACGCCCATAAAAAAACGCCCAGCTTCGCGAGGAAACTGGGCGTTCTTCTTGAACGCGAAAGCGAATTAACGCTTCGAGTACTGCGGACGCTTACGCGCTTTACGCAGACCAACTTTCTTACGTTCAACTTCACGAGCATCGCGAGTAACGAAGCCAGCTTTGCGCAGAGCGCCACGCAGGGTTTCGTCGTACTGCATCAGTGCGCGAGTGATACCGTGGCGGATTGCGCCAGCTTGACCACTTACACCACCGCCGATCACGGTGACGTAGATGTCGAACTTCTCGACAGTCTCAGTCAATTCCAGCGGCTGACGAACTACCATGCGGGCAGTTTCGCGGCCGAAGAAATTATCCAGCGAACGGTTGTTGATGGAGATGTTACCAGTACCCGGACGCAGGAAAACGCGTGCGGTTGCGGTCTTGCGACGGCCAGTGCCGTAATTTTGAGTCGCCGACATAATGAACTATTCCGTTAAAACTTCAGTTCTTGGGGCTGCTGAGCAGTATGAGGGTGTACAGCGCCCGCATAGACTTTCAGCTTACGATACATGTCGCGACCCAGCGGGTTCTTAGGCAGCATGCCTTTGACCGCGGTCTCGATCACGCGCTCAGGGGCTTTAGCGATCAGCTTTTCGAAATTGATCGACTTGATGCCGCCCGGGAAACCGGAGTGGGAGTAGTAGATTTTGTCGGTGGTTTTAGCACCGGTTACACGAATCTGCTCGGCATTGATAACGACGATGTAATCGCCGGTGTCAACGTGAGGAGTGTACTCAGCTTTATGCTTGCCACGCAGACGGCTCGCGATTTCGGTGGCCAGACGACCCAGGGTCTGACCTGCAGCGTCGACGACAAACCAGTCGCGCTGTACTGTTTCCGGTTTAGCAGTAAAAGTTTTCATTCTTTATAGCCTCAGGGGCCGCCCTGTAAATTAGACGGCGGATCTTACTGAATAGTGCGTACTTTGACAAGTCAAAGGCAGCCGGATACAGACGCTTTCGGGGGCTCGGGTCGGCGCGTCCGTTCAACGGCAAGATTCTTCGGCGGCGGCGCATCACTTCCACTGCAGAAAGAGGTGCGCAATTATGCAGATTGCGAAAAATATTTCAACCTGCTTTTATGATTGTTTTGCCCAGGGAGCACCCGATGGACTATCGCCAGCTAGGCCGAACCAATCTGAACGTGAGTGCAATCAGCCTCGGCACCATGACCTGGGGCGAGCAAAACAGCGAGGCTGAAGCCTTCGCCCAGATCGAACGGGCCAAGAGCGCAGGGATCAATTTCATCGACACCGCCGAGATGTACCCGGTGCCACCCAAGGCCGAAACCTACGCCACCACCGAGCGCTATATCGGTAATTACTTCAAAAGTCGCGGCGATCGCGCCGACTGGATCCTGGCGAGCAAGATCGCCGGCCCGGGCAACACCATCGACTACATCCGCGACAAAAACCTCAAGCACAACCGCGAGAACATCGTCCAGGCCGTGGATGCAAGCCTCGAGCGCTTGCAGACCGACTACATCGATCTCTATCAGCTGCACTGGCCGGAACGCAGTACCAATTTCTTCGGACAACTGGGCTACAAGCACACGAGTGAAGTCAACCTCACCCCGCTGGAAGACACCCTCGAAGCACTGGACGAACAGGTCAAGGCCGGCAAGATCCGCCACATCGGCCTGTCCAACGAAACGCCGTGGGGCACCATGCGTTTCCTCGCCCTCGCCGAGGCCCGTGGCTGGCCGCGCGCCGTATCGATCCAGAACCCCTATAACCTGCTCAATCGCAGTTTCGAAGTCGGCCTGGCGGAAATCGCCATCCGCGAACAGTGCGGCCTGCTCGCCTACTCGCCGCTGGCGTTCGGTTTCCTGTCGGGCAAGTACGAAGGTGGCGCGCGCCCGCCCAAAGGTCGCCTGAGCCTCTACAGCCGCTTCAGCCGCTACTTCAATCCTCAATCAGAGGCAGCGTGCAGCCGTTATGTGGCACTGGCTCGTGAACACGGTCTGGATCCGGCGCAAATGGCACTGGCCTTCGTCACACGGCAACCGTTCGTCACCAGCAACATCATCGGCGCCACCACGCTTGAGCAACTGGACAGCAACATTGCCAGCTTCGAACTGAAACTTTCCGACGAAGTGCTGGCGGGGATCGAGGCGATTCACCAGGACCATCCGAATCCTGCACCTTGATCGATAGGTGAAAAGCCTTCGCGAGCAAGCCCGCTCCCACAGTTGATCAGTGTTGATGCTCATATTTGTGCATCGACACAGATCCCATGTGGGAGCGGGCTTGCTCGCGAAGGCGATCTCGAATTCACCACACCATCAAAGCGACCTCGCAATAATCTCCTTCATGATCTCATTGGTCCCGGCATAGATCCGCTGCACCCGCGCATCCGCCCACGCCCGGGCGATCGGGTATTCCCACATGAACCCGTAACCGCCATGCAACTGCACGCACTCATCGAGCACCTTGCACTGCAAATCGGTGCCCCAGTACTTGGCCATGGCCGCCGTCGGCACGTCGAGCTTGCCTTGCAGATGCAGTTCCAGGCAGCGATCGACGAAAACCCGGCCGATCTGAATTTCGGTCGCCATTTCCGCGAGTTTGAAGCGAGTGTTCTGGAAGTCGGCGATGGCTTTGCCGAAAGCCTTGCGCTCACGGGTGTAATCCAGGGTCCATTGCAACGCCGCTTCAGCTGACGCCAAACCACCCACCGCGACCGTCAGACGCTCCTGCGGCAATTCCTGCATCAAGTAAGCGAAGCCCATCCCGGCCTGGCCCAGCAGGTTTTCCTTCGGCACCCGAACGTCCTGGAAAAACAGCTCCGAGGTGTCCTGAGCCTTCATGCCGACCTTTTCCAGGCGTTTACCCTTGGCGAAGCCCGGCGTGTTGGCCTCCACCAGAAACAGACTGGTGCCCTTCGCTCCTGCCTTTGGATCGGTCTTGGCCACGACGATCACCAGATCAGCCAGAAAGCCATTGGTGATGAAGGTCTTCGAACCGTTGATCACGTATTCGTCGCCATCCAGCACCGCGGTGGTTTTCACCCCTTGCAGGTCAGAACCGGCACCCGGTTCGGTCATGGCAATCGCGGTGACCATCTCGCCAGACACCAGTTTGGGCAGGTATTTGTGTTTCAACGCTTCACTGCCGTAATGCAGGATGTAAGGCGCAACGATATCCGAATGAAGCGAAAAACCGATCCCGGTCAAACCCAGGCGGCCGACCTCTTCGATCACCACTGCACTGTAAAGAAAGTCTGCCCCCAGTCCGCCGTATTCCTCCGGCAGATGCGAACAAAGCATCCCCGCCTCGCCTGCCTTGTTCCAGAGTTGGCGGTCGATATAGCCTTGCTTTTCCCATTGACCATGGAACGGCACGGCCTCTTTTTCGAGGAACGTTCGCACGCTGTCGCGAAAAAGTTCGTGCTCGGAGCTGAACAAGGTTCTGGGAATCATGCGGCACCTGTCGTTATTGTGAAGCGGAATTGACCTTTAGAGACTAAGCCTCGCTTCCGATACAGGACACTGGACACATCCGACAAAAAATAAGACGATCCAGCCGTCTGGTGACCACTTTCCCCTATAAGAATAAAGTTGAATTATGTCTAACCAAGTCTCCACGCCCTTGCGGCGCGTCAGCATCCTGGCTATCGACCGGGTTTTCGCTTCCACCCTCATGCAAGCCAAGGATTTCTTCCATCTGGCCAGCCTGCGCTATGGCAAACAACTGGGCCACGGCCTGACACCGGCGTTTGAAACCCGGCTGGTCAGCCCCGACGGCAAACCGGTGAACAGCTTCAGCGATGTGATCATGCCGGTGGACGGCGGCCTGGAAAATGCCGACGTCATCATCCTTCCCGCGTTCTGGGACGATTTCGACACCCTCTGCAAACGTTATCCACAGGTCCAGCCATGGCTGCGCCAGCAGCATGCACGCGGCGCTGTATTGTGTGGCGAAGCTACCGGCGTGTTCTGGCTGGCCGAGGCCGGCTTGCTCGATGGCAAAGAAGCGACGACCTACTGGCGTTTCTTCAATGCGTTTGCCGAACGCTTTCCGCAGGTCCAGCTCAATCAGGACAAACACCTGACCGACGCCGACAACCTGTATTGCGCCGGCGGCACCACTTCGGCCTGCGATCTCTACATTTATTTGATCGAGCGTTTTTGTGGCGCAAACGTGGCCCAGGCCGTAGCCCGCGACATTCTTTACGAAGTGCAACGCAGCTATGCGCCGGGGCGGATCGGTTTCGGCGGGCAGAAGCTGCACCAGGACGTGATCATCCTGCAGATCCAGCATTGGCTCGAAGAACATTTCGCCGACAAGTTCCGCTTCGAAGACGTGGCCCGCGAACACGGCATGAGCATCCGCAATTTCATGCGTCGTTTCCAGACCGCTACCGGCGATAAACCGCTGCATTATCTGCAACGGCTGCGCATTGAAACGGCCAAGGGCTTGTTGTCCGGCAGCCGCAAGAGCATCAAGACCATCAGCTATGAAGTCGGTTACGACGATGCGAGTTTCTTTGCGCGACTGTTCCGCCAGCACACGGAGTTGTCGCCGAACCAGTATCGGCAGCAGTTTCAGCAAGCTGCTTAAGGGCTAGACACACATCCAATGGGGGAGCGGGCTTGCTCGCGAAAGCGGTCTGACATTCAACATTGATGTCGACTGAACCACCGCTTTCGCGAGCAAGCCCGCTCCCACATGGGTTCTTCGGCGCGCACAAAAAAGGGCCTGCATTGCAGGCCCTTTTTTATGTTTTCGAATTGTCTACGGCTTATGCGCCCGGGACAGGAACTCGTGTGACTGCATTTCCAGCAAACGGCTAAGCGTGCGCTGGAACTCGAAGTTCAGGCGACCGCCGGTGTAGAGGTCTTTGAGCTCGACTTCGGCAGAAATGATCAGCTTCACGTTACGGTCGTAGAACTCGTCGACCATGTTGATGAAGCGTCGGGCGATGTCGTCGGTGGTGACGCTCATCTGCTCGACATCGCTGAGCAATACGGCGTGGAAAATCTTGCCCAGTTCGATGTAATCGTTCTGGCTGCGCGGGCCGTCGCAGAGTTCGCGGAAGTCGAACCAGGCCACGTCATCGCAGGTGCGCACGGCACGGATCTCACGGTTCTCGATCACCAGTACGTCGTTCTCGATGGCTGCCGTGCATTCCGGCGTCAGGGCCCGGAAGCTCTTGCGCAGGCTTTCCTGGGCAGCATCATCCAGCGGAAAGTGGAACAGTTCCGCTTGCTCGAGGTGACGCAGACGGTAATCGACGCCGCTGTCGACGTTGACGATCTCGGTGTTCTGCTTGATCAGCGCAATGGCCGGCAGGAAACGCGCACGCTGCAGGCCGTCCTTGTACAGGCCGTCCGGCACGATGTTCGAGGTCGCGACCAGGGTCACGCCGTTCTTGAACAACTCTTCCATCAACGTGCCAAGGATCATTGCGTCGGTGATATCGGAGACGAAAAACTCATCGAAACAGATCACTCGCGACTCGTCGGAGAAACGCTTGGCGATGATGGTCAGCGGGTTTTTCTCGCCGCCGAGGGTCTTCATCTCTTCATGCACGCGCTTCATGAAGCGGTGGAAGTGAGTGCGGGTCTTTTCCTTGAACGGCAGCGCTTCGAAGAAGGTGTCGACCAGGTAAGTCTTGCCGCGACCAACGCCGCCCCAGAAGTACAGGCCTTTGACCGGCACCTGGTCTTTCCTGCCAAACAGTTTGCCGAGCAGGCCCGGTTTGTTCTGCGAGGCCGCGACCAGATCGTCATACAGGCGCTGCAAATGGCGCACGGCAGTTTCCTGCGCGGCGTCATGGAAGAATTCCGGGCGTTTCAGATCAGCTTGATATCGTTCTAGGGGCGTCATAATTCGTTAGCAAGGCAACAAAAACGGGCCGTCACTGTAGCGACGGCCCGTGGGAATGGCAATCGGCCCTTGGTCGGACCGAGCCGTTGATTATTCCTGAACCGGTGTCAGGGCAACGCGCAAAGCACCGATGGCAGCGTCGCGAGCAGCGCTGTCGGCGAAGGCTGGGCTGTCGGCAACGCACTCGCCTTCCAGCCAGACGCTGAAGCTCAGGTCTTCACTGCGCACGTCCAAGGCTTGACCGGATTGCAGTTGCTTGGTCACTTGCCCTGCGGTTTTACCGTCGGCGAAGTTGCGCGACAGCAACAGTTGCTCGCCATCGGCCGCCAGCAGACGGAAGCGGAAACTGCCGTCGTCTTCACGGAAGCTGACGAAGCGCGCGGCTTTCGCGGCTTTCTTCTTGGTGGTCGCTGCGACTTGGGTCTGAGCGACGAAAGAACGCAGGCCGACCGCTTCACGCAGTTCGTGGAGGAACGGCGTCGCCACCGAACGGGCCTTTTTGGCGCCGAGCTGCAACATGTCTTCCAGATCTGCCGGGCGTTCGATCAGCTGGTGATAACGCTCGCGGGATTCGCCCAATTCACTGTCAAGCAACTGGAACAGACGATTCTTTGCCTCGCCCCAACCCAGGCCCTGGAGCAATTCGCTGCGGAATTCGTCGGATTGTGCCGGCGTAGCGAAGGCCTGGAACAAGGTGAACAGGTGCGAATTGTCCGGATCCTTGGCTTCGCCCGGCGCACGGGAGTCGGTGACGATCCGCGAAATCGCGTCTTTCATCTCTTTGGCGCTGCTGAACAATGGGATGGTGTTGTCGTAGCTCTTCGACATCTTGCGACCGTCGAGGCCCGGCAAGGTCGCGACGCTTTCCTCGATCAGCGCTTCGGGCATGGTGAAGAATTCTTTGCCTTGGCCAAACAAGTGATTGAAGCGCTGGCCGATGTCCCGAGCCATTTCCACGTGCTGGATCTGGTCACGACCGACCGGCACCTTGTGGGCGTTGAACATCAGAATGTCTGCTGCCATCAACACCGGGTAGCTGTACAAGCCCATGGTGATGCCGGCGTCCGGGTCTTCGCCGGTTTCGATGTTCTTGTCCACCGAGGCCTTGTAGGCGTGCGCACGGTTGAGCAGGCCCTTGGCGGCCACGCAGGTCAGCAACCAGGTCAGTTCAGGGATTTCCGGGATGTCGGACTGGCGATAGAAAGTCACGCGGTCCACGTCCAGGCCACCGGCCAGCCAGGTCGCGGCGATTTCCAGACGCGAGCGCTGGATGCGCAGCGGGTCATCGCATTTGATCAGGGCGTGGTAGTCGGCCAGGAAGTAGAACGAATCGGCATTGCTGTCACGGCTGGCGATGATCGCCGGACGGATAGCGCCAGCGTAGTTGCCCAGGTGCGGCGTGCCGGTGGTGGTGATGCCGGTGAGAATACGGGTACGAGTCGTCATGGGTAATCGCTTGTCAGACTGCAATCAATTCGAAAGACGCGGCAGGATCAGATCCTTGAGATCAGTCAGCTTGCCATGAAAAAAGTGTCCGCATTCTGCCACTTTCAGCAGCTCATGGGGACGCTCGAGTGCGTCGGACCAGTCGTAAACGAGCTGCGGATCGATGACTTCGTCAGTTTCCGGCTGGATCAGGGTCAATGTACCTTGTTGCGGCAGTTGATCCTGATCGCCCAAGCGCATGACGGCGGGCGCCACCATGAACAAATGCTCGAGCTGCTCGCCCTTGGCTTCCAGGCGTCCGCCGAGACTTGCCGCAACAAATCCGCCGAAGGAGAAACCGAACAGGGTCAAAGGTATTTCAGGATGCCTGGCCCGCAGCCAGTCGGCCGCCGCCTGGGCATCGTCGACTTCGCCAGTGCCCATGTCGTGCGCGCCTTCACTGGCGCCGACGCCACGGTAGTTGAAACGCAAAGTAATCAAACCGGCGTCGCGCGCGGTGCGCTGCAAGGTCGAAACGACTTTGTTGAGCATGGTGCCGCCCTGCACCGGGTTCGGGTGGCAGATCAGCGCCAGGCCACGGGGTTGCTCGTTGTTAGCCAAATACAGGGCTTCCAGTTGGCCGACCGGGCCATCAATCACTACAGGGGTTTCGCGCATAAGCAAGGAAGGAACTCCGTGACCTCGAATCGGGTCGACTCGTCTAGCCAATTGTCTGTGCCAATCTATTGCGAGTGAATCGCGGTATACAGCGCAGGTTCGAGCCGTTAACGTAAAGCAAAGCCGTTTATAGAGGAAGGACTCGTGGAACACTCGCTCTTAGTTTGGTTGTTACCGACTCTTGCCCTGGTTGTGGGTGTCGCCATTGGATTCCTGATCGCTCGCCTGGTGCCGAATGCCGCGCCTAACCGCACGCAACGTCAGCTGGATGATATTCAGGAACGTTTTGACAATTATCAGAACGAAGTGATCACCCACTTCAACAGCACTGCAACACTGGTCAAGAAACTGACTCAGAGCTATCAGGAAGTGCAGGATCACCTCGCCGAGGGCGCCAACCGTCTGGCCCTGGACGAGCAGACTCGCCAACGCTTGCTGGCTGCCCTGCACGCCGACGCGGCGCAGGCACGGGAACGTCTGACGCCACCGCGCGATCAGGAACCGCCTCGCGACTACGCCCCCAAAGCCCCGAACGCGCCGGGCATGCTCGATGAGCATTACGGCCTGAAGAAGTAATCAGGTTTCGCGTGACATGAAAAAGCCCTCGGATGAGTGATCATCCGGGGGCTTTTTTGTTGTTGATCCGATATCTCTGGTGCCTGTCAGGGCCTCTTCGCGGGCAAGCCCGCTCCCACAGTGTTCTTCGTCGATCACAAGATAGGGGTCAAACACAAATCCTGTGGGAGCGGGCTTGCCCGCGAAGAGGCCTGAGCAGGTGACACAGAAAGCCCGCCCGATCTGCTGAGGATCGGGCGGGCTTTTACGCCTGGGGTTCAATCAGACGCTTTAAGGATACTGCTGAACCTGGCCCTGCTGCTGATACTGCTGCCCCGGAATCGGCTTCAGGTTGACCTCGACGCGACGGTTCTGCGCCCGGCCATTGACGTCACTGTTGCTGGCTATCGGGTTATCCGGCCCGGCACCGCGCGCCGACAGGTTGGCACCGCTGACACCTTGGGAAGTCAGGTAAGTCGCCACACTCTGGGCACGACGCTGGGACAGGTCCATGTTGTGCTGACGGCTGCCGGTGCTGTCGGTGTAGCCGACGATCTCGATCTGGTTCTGGTTGAACTCCTTGAGCGAGCCCGCCAGATTGTTCAGCGGCTGATAGAAGCTCGACGCGATGTTCGCCGAATCAGTGGCAAAAGTGATGTTGCCTGGCATGATCAGCTTGATCTGATCGCCCTGGCGCTGCACTTCAACGCCGGTGTTAGCCATGCTGGCCCGCAGTTTTTTCTCCTGCTGATCAGCGTAGTAACCGTAACCGGCGGCGGAAGCCCCCACCACGGCAGCGCCAATCAGCGCGCCCTTGCCACGGTTATCGTGACTGATGGCAGCACCGGCCAGCGCACCGGCCAAGGCACCGAGGCCACCGTATTTGGCGGTTTTGCTCATGCCCGTAGAGCTGCCATCAGCTGGACCCTGGTTGTCATAAGGGGTCTGCGATGCGCAACCGGACAACAAAGCCACAGCAGTAGCGACAATAATCAAACGACGCGAGGTGAACATGGAGAGCTCCTACTTTTTTTTGCATTCTGTGGTGCAGCGGACTGAAGCAATGAACCTTTGCGGGCGTTGGATCATGGCCAACGCCAAAAATTCCGTCGTGCCTTTCATAACTGCACATTCAGGCTCGTACAAAGGGGTTAGCGCGCATTTCATCACCCAGGCGAGTATCCGGACCATGACCGGTCACCACTGTCGCTTCTTCGTCGAGGGTATACAACCGTTGCTTGATCGAGCGCACAAGAGTCGCCTGATCGCCGCCCCATAAATCCGTGCGCCCTACCCCACGCTTGAACAGCGTATCACCGGCAATCAGCAGCTTAGCCTCTGAAAACCAAAAGCTCATGGAACCTGGTGTATGCCCCGGCGTGTGCAACGCCACGCCACACCCGCAAGCCAGCTCTTCATCATCGGCCAGCCAACGATCTGGCGAGGGCACGGGGATGTAAGGCACGCCGAACATCTGGCACTGCATCTCCAGATTGTCCCAGAGGAATTGATCTTCTTTATGCAAGTGCAACGTCGCGCCGGTTTTCTCCTTGAGCTGCCCGGAAGCCAGGAAGTGATCCAGGTGCGCGTGGGTGTGAATGATGCTGACCACTTTCAGGCCCAACGCATCGAGACGCGCGAGGATCAGTTCGTGGTTGCCGCCCGGGTCGACGACGATGGCTTTTTTGGTGATCGGGTCGCCGATGATTGTGCAGTTGCACTGGAGGGGGCCGACGGGGAAGGTTTCGCGGATGAGGGTGGGTTGCTGGGACATCAGGGCACGCTCGGAAAACAGGAATGGCCAATTTTGGCACAGAATTGCCTTGATCCATTGACCCCATGCACATCGTGAAAATGCGTTACCCCAACACACCCAACTCCTTCGCCCGTGCCACCGCCTGGGTCCTGCGTTCTACCCCCAACTTACTGTTGATATGACTGGCATGGGTCTTCACCGTGTGCAGCGAAATAAACAACTGATCGCTGATTTCCTGGTTAGAACACCCTTGGGCGATCAGTCGCAGAACAGCCAGTTCACGCGTACTGAGCTGTTCGGCCGCTGGCGATGATTCCACCACCGGCCGAGAGGCCATGGCTGGAAGTTTTTCCGAGAGGCTTTGCGAAACGGCCGTCGGTGCACAGAGTTGGAGTTGCCCGCGCAGCCAGGTTGCGTGCTCGGCCAGCAATGCATCAAACGGTTGCAGGACACCTCCAGCGGCCGCTTCCAAAGCCTGGGCCAGTGCCTTGCGTGCCTCGGATTCACGCCCGCCTGCCAGCAACAGGATGATTTTCTGAGTTAGCGCCATCACGCTGAGCATCTGCCGGCCGCTGTGCTGACCGTGTTCATGCAACGCGTTCAAGCGCCCTTCGGCGAGCATGGGCTGGCCCTTCATCATGTCCAGCACCGCCTGTTGCAGTTCAATGTGCAGCGGCAGTTGCGGATGGAATTCCGGGGGGGCCGCCGGGTGCTCGCCGTTGTAGGTCTGCCCCAATCGCGTAAGCCAGGCTTCGGCGAGGTCGGTGCGGCCCTGGGCCAGCCAGAGTTCGCATTTGACCAGGGTGATCATCGCCAGGTAGTAAATCGGCGGGACATCCCAGATGTGCATCAGACGCTCGGCTTCGGCGAGTTCGGCGAAGGCTTTGGCGAATTCGCCGTTGTGGCCATCCAGCCGTGCGATCACGCAATGGCCGATCAGTACGCTGATGTCGCGACAGGCCCTGGCTTCGCCCAACCCTGCTTGCAAACGTGCTCGCGCAGCTTGAGGTTGCGAGCGCAGAGCGAGCAAAAATCCCTCGTATAAAATCAGCCGCGCGCGCACTGCGTACAGCCGTTGCGGGGATAAGCCTTGCAGGCGTTGCAACCCTTGGCGGACTTCATCGAGTGAGCGAAGAATCTCCCCACGCGCCTGCAGCACACGGGCGCGGTCGTAATGGGCCAGCGCCTCGAATAATGGATTACCGACTCGTTGTGCCAGTTCAAGGGACTCACGATTCAACTCCCGTGCACGCCAGAGATCGCTGTCGGCAATGGCCAGGTTGGACAATGTAGAGAGGCACATCAGGCGTTGCCCATAGCGTTTGGCCGGCAGGCTCTCCAGCGCTTCGGTGCAATAGCGCAACGTCAGCTCGCGATTGCCTCGGCCCCGGGCAATGATGCCGCTCAGGGCCAGCCATTGCGCCAACATGGACTTTTGCGCAGTGGCCGACGGCGCCGGCAGGAAGCGGCTCAAATGGCTGGCCAGCTCCTCGGCGGCGTCCAGTTGGCAGGCCAGCCCCAACGCCCAGCTGTAGAGCACGATCAGCCGTGGTGTGCTGATCAGCAGGCTGTCGGGCAGGTCCATTTTCCAGCGCAACAGCATGCCGACGTTCTGCTCGGCCAGCAGCTGTTCTTCGGAAAGGTTTTGTACCAGATTCGCCGCAACATCCAGATGCCCGGCACGCAACGCCTGCTCCACCGCCTCATCGAGTAACCCTTGAGAATTGAACCAGCGGCAGGCACGCAGATGCAGGCTGGCCGTCGGCACCATCGCCTGGGCGGTGGGCCGGCTGCGCAGCAGGTCGGAGAACAGGTGGTGATAGCGATACCAGTGACCGTGCTCGTCCAGCGGCACCAGAAACACCTGATGCGCCAGCAGGAAACGCAGGATCTCGGCACTGTCATGGGCTTCGCGCACGGCGTCGCACAACTCGCTGCAAAAGCGCTCTTGGGGCGCGGTGTCGTAGAGGAATGACTGCACCTCGGCGGGCAGGCAATCGATGACTTCTTCGAGCAGGTAATCGCGAATCAGCCCTTCCCCACCGTACAGCGATTGGGGCAATGCGCCCTCGCTGCCCGCCTCGGAGGCCGCCAGCAGCCAGAAACGCAGCCCGGCCACCCAGCCTTCGCTGCGCTGGATCAAACTCTCCAGCGCCTCGCCACGCAATGAAATGCTGTGCCGATCAAGCAGGCTCAGGGTTTCATCGTGGGTCAGTCGAAGATCCTGTTCATGCAGCTCGAGCAGTTGCCGCGACAGTCGCAGGCGGGCCAGATGCCAGTCGGGACGTTGCCGACTGGTGACCATGACCAGCAGACCATCGGGTAAATGATTGAGAAAAAATTGCAGGCAACGATCAAGCACCGGGCCCTGGGCCAGATGATAGTCATCGAGCACCAGTAACAGTGGAGTATTAGGTGAAAGGTGCACAGCCAGTTCATCGAGCAAACCGTCCAGCCATTCTTCGAAGGCGAACGGCTGATGACGTTGGCGCATTTTCAGCAGCCCCAGCGCCTGGCTGCCCAGTTGCGGAAAATATTCCTGAAGACCTTCGAGCAGGCGTTCAAGAAAACGGCCGGGATCGCTGTCCCGCGGACTTAATCCCAGCCACAGGCTTTGCCAGTGATCCGGCAACCCCTGGCAAAACTCCACCGCTAATGAACTCTTGCCGAACCCCGCTGGCGCGCTGACCAGCAACAGCCTGCCACCGAGACCGGCGCTCAGACGCTCGCACAAACGCGGCCGCAGCACATGGCCATCGGGCAGCGGAGGCCGGAAAAAGCGCCCGTCCAATGTGGCGACGGCAACGCTTGCAGGGCCCGGAAACGGGGACAGATCAGTCATGGCCGGCTCTTGTTTGAATGGCTGATGGCGGCGTTACAGATGTCCGCAGCCTAGCGGTAAACGAAGAGCTATTGAAGGTTATTGCTACAAATGGCTACAAAAAGACTACGAACAAAGATGTCCAGCTCATAACACCTCAGTGTCAGCAAAAAAATCGCAGCCTTCGGCAGCTCCTACACCGACCGAGTACCCCCGCGACATTGCGACATACGCATAACCTGTAGGAGCTGCCGCAGGCTGCAATCTCTTGAAGGCAAAAAAACGCCCCGAATCAGTCGGGGCGTTTTTCGAGGATGAGGCCTCGGTCTACAACGTATTAGCGAACGCCTTCCTGACGCAAGGCTGCCGGCGTGAAGTCTGCGGTGCTGGCAGTGAAGCCAAAGTTATACGCCGACTTCTCTTCGTTCTTCATGCCCAGTGCCAGGTAGCGGCCCGATTGCAGGTCGTACAGGGTTTCGAGGGTGTACCACGGCACTTGCTTGTCGTAGTAGTTCTGGGAGTGGGCCTCGGCGACGCGCCACAGTTGCCCGCGACCGTCGTAGTGGTCGACCACCGCCGCCTGCCAGGTGTCTTCGTCGATGTAGAAGTCACGTTTGGCGTAGATGTGACGCTGACCTTCCTTCAGGGTCGCAACCACATGCCAGACCCTGCGCAGCTCATAGCGAGTCAGGTCCTGGTTGATGTGCCCGGCCTTGATGATGTCGGCGTACTTCAATTGCGGCGAGTCGAGCTTGTAGCTGTTGGCGGCGATGTACATCTCTTTCTTGCCTTCGAGCTTCCAGTCATAGCGATCCGGCGCACCGTTGTACATGTCCAGGTTGTCGGAGGTACGCAGGCCATCGGCAGCGGTACCCGGCCCGTCATAGGACACTTGCGGCGCACGACGTACACGGCGTTGCCCGGCGTTATAGACCCACGCCGAACGCGGTTCTTTAACCTGGTCGAGGGTTTCGTGCACCAGCAGCACACCACCGGCCAGGCGCGCCGGCGCGGTCACTTTCTGCTTGAAATAGAACAGGATGTTGCCCGGGTTTTTCGGGTCGTAATCTTTCATCTTGTCGCGGAAGACAAATTGGTCCTCGAAGTACACCAGGCTGAACGAGCCATTCGGCTGCGGCGTGGCCTGGGTTATCAGACGGGTCACACTGCCACCGCGATAACGGGTGATGTGGTTCCAGATGACTTCTACGCCACTTTTCGGAATCGGGAACGGGATCGCGGTTTCGAAGTTCTCCAGACCGTTGCCGCCGGACACCAGATTAGTGTTGGTGGCGTTCTTCTTGATCGAGGCAAACACCTCATCCGGTACGGTCGCACCGCGATGGGACGGGTACACCGGCATCTTGAAGGTTTCCGGGTAGCGCTTGAACATCGCGTACTGACCCGGTGCGAGCTTGTCCTTGTACTGATCGACGTTTTGCGCGGTGATGGTGAACTGCGGTTTTTCACTCGGGAACGGGTCAGCCAGGAAACCCTTGCTGTCCACGGCACCGGCGTTTTTCGGCAGGGGTTTCCAGCCCGGGATCGAACCGTCGGCGTTGCCCGCCATCTCGGCGCCCATCGGGGTCAGGCTCTTGCCCAGCTTGTCCGCTTCGGCCGCCGGGACCGCCGCCATGACGCCAGTTGCCAGCAGCGACAGCCCCAGAACGCCAACGTGGAACAGACTCTTTGTTATTTTCATAAATGTGTTCGTCCTGAAAATACAGTGCTTAGAAGTTCACGCCGAAGCTGAGCGCAACGAAGTCGCGATCATCCACGGTGGTGTACTTGCCGTCGAAGAAGTTGGTATAGGCCAAGCTCGCGGTGTAGGTGTTCTGGTATTCGGCATCGACACCCAGGCTCACCGCTTTACGACCTTCCTCGAAGTTGCCGCCAGGGCCAGGCGAGTAACCGCTCACGTCGTGGGACCAGGCCACGTTCGGCTTGAGGTTCACACCGGCGAATACGTCGTTGTATTCCCAGATGGCGCGACCGCGATAACCCCACGACATCGCCGTGGTGAAGCCCTCATCTTCGCAATTACGGCTGCGGTTGTTGGTTGCAGCACCTGCGCCGGCGCCATTGATGGTGCTGGTGTTGAGGATCGCTGAGCAGGTGTTGAGGCCACCGGTCGCCGGCAGTTCACCAGGACCGTAGACCGGGTCACGGCCGTAACGGATTTCGGAGCTGCTTTCCAGACCGCCAACATGGGTCACGCCCACTTCGCCCACCAGGGTCAGACGGCTGGCGCCCATGACCTGATCGAAAAAGTGCGTCAGCGTGGTCTGGAATTGGGTAATTTCCTTGCGGCGATAGCCGTGCAGATCCTGACCCGGTACACCGGGGAGCAGCGAAGCGTTGGCCAAGGCACCGCCCAATGGGCGTACGCCGGCAAACAGGATGTCGGTGGAATTGAGCTGTACCGGCGCGTTCGGACGGTAGCTGATCTCACCGCTCCATGCCGTACCGGTAGGCAGCGTGGTGGAGAAGCTCAAGCCGTAAAGACGGATGTCTTCCGGGTACTCGACGAAGTACTCGGAATTACCGGCGACCACTAGCGGCCCCAGCGCGCGGAACGCCGCCGGCAAAGCTGCCACGCCGTTGTAGATCGATTGCGGAGCACCTGTGGCACTGAAGATCGGCGCCCGGCTGTGGTAGTTCATGAAGTACGCGCCGAACTCGGTGTCGAGCGGTTCGAACATGTACTTCAAGGACGCGCCCCACTGGCCGCTGTCCCGCGCATCGCGATCCGGACCGCGACGCACCAGCACACCTTCTTCGTTGACGTCGACGCCCGCGGCGGCCAGTGGGCCCAATGCGATGGCTGGAATGGTCGAACGCTTGTTCAGCACACGCAGGTTGTCCTCGCAACCGTCGGCAATAATGTCCGGCTGGGAGAAGAAGGTGCCGCAGTTATCGACAACCGTCTGGTCCCATTCGAGCTGATAGAACGCTTCGGCCGACAGGTTGTCGGTCAGGCTCTGGGACACATAGAACATGTTGACCGGAATCAGACCTTCCTTGACTTCGGCGCCGGGACGACGGAACGCGGACACGTCAATCGGGTTGATCGAGTTGATGCCGCCGCCGATGAACGTACTTTCCCCCCAGCTCACGACCTGCTTGCCCAGACGTACGGAACCCGGCTGATCGGCAATGGCGTAGTTGTGATAGACGAAGGCGTCGAGGATCTGGCCACCGGAGGACTTGGCGCCCTCCTTGCGGTTGCTGTCGCTGATGTCCTTGAACTCGCGGCTTTCATCCTTGAGCTCGAAGTCGTACCAGTATTTGCCCCGGACGAAAACGCCGGTGTCGCCGTATTTCAATTCAAGGTCATGGATGCCCTTGAAGATCTTCGAGAACGTTTCGCCGCTCTTGAAGTTGTTGTGACCGTCATCGGACGTCTGGGACAGGCCATGGCCCCCGTTATTGACGCCGATGAGGTTCTTGTTCGGGCTCTGAGTAGACCAACTGGCCCCGATCGACAGGGATGAGTCGAATTGACCTTCGATCTCACCGACGTTGAAACTGACGCCGAATGCAGGCCCGGCGAGCGAAGAGGCAAGACTGACCGCCAGGGGCAGTTTCGCCCGGCGCCAGAACTGGTTTACTGATGTCATCGACGCTACTCCATGTGCATTATTGTTATGGCTGAGTACTTTTAAAAACGTTGTGGGTGACCGCAAGCCAAGTGGTTGCGACGTCACGCCAAAGTTGCATCGCCCCGTTTTGTGCGCGCGCTCCGTTCTTAAAAATTCCTTGAGCGGACTATAGCCAGCAGGTAGTAGTGCTTGATCCCTCTAAAGTGTGATTTGCAGCTGCCGGCCACTCTGGAACAGTCCTTTCGCCAGTCCGACACCTGTCGGCACGGCAAGGATGGCTGAAAATTCGGATTTCACAAGCCAAGCGCTTGCTTGGTGGGTCTGGCGCGCCGTTTTCGGCGCGCCAGATGACGCTTAAAGCGTCGAGAGGAAGGTACTGTTGTTAGCCTGCCATTCGGTGATATCGACGCGGATGCGCTTCTTGTCGAGTTTGCCGACACTGGTCTTGGGAATTTCAGTAACAATGGCGATCTGGCTCGGGATGGCCCACTTGCTCAGGTGCCCCTGCTCAACGAACGGCTTGAGGTGCTCCTTGAGTTCCTTGGCCCCGATCTCATGCCCATCCCTGACGACCAATAGCGCAAACGGCCGCTCGCCCCATTGCGGATCGGCGATGCCCACCACTGCTACTTCGCGTACCGCAGGGTGGCGGCTGATCAGGTCTTCCAGGTCCAGGGAGGAGATCCATTCGCCGCCGGTCTTGATCACGTCCTTGATCCGGTCGCGAATGTCGATCACGCCCATGCTGTCCAGGGTCGCCACGTCGCCGGTGTGCAACCAGCCTCCGGCCCAGAGCTCGGCGCCTTTCTGCGGTTCGTTGAAATAGCCCTCGGTGAGCCACGGTGCCCGCAGCACCAGTTCGCCCTGGGTCTCGCCATCGGCAGGCAGGAAGTTGCCGTCGGTGTCGACGATAGCCGCCTCGACCAATGGGCCCGGCACACCGGCCTTGATCCGGTAGGTGGTGCGTTCGTCTTCGGTGCCGGCCATCAACTCATCATTGAGGTGCGCGCACGATACCAATGGGCCGGTTTCCGACATGCCGTAAGCGGCGGTCAATTGAATGCCCTTGGCTTTGGCCGCTTCATACAGCGCACGGTTGAGCGCACTGCCGCCGATGACGATTTTCCAGCCGCCGAAATCGGTGTTTTGCGCCGCTTTGGCATTCAGGACCATTTGCAGAATGGTCGGCACGCAGTGGGAAAAGGTCACCTTCTCCTTGCGCCACAACTCCACCAGATATTCGGGATCGTAACGGCCGGGGTAGACCTGCTTGAGCCCGAGCATGGTCGCGACATACGGCAAACCCCAGGCGTGCACATGGAACATCGGGGTGATCGGCATGTACACGTCGTTGGTGCCCAGCAGGCGCACGCTATCGATGGAACCCATGATGGTCGACACACCCATCGTGTGCAGCACCAGTTGCCGGTGGGTGAAATACACACCTTTGGGGTTACCCGTGGTGCCGGTGGTGTAGAACGTGGTGGCAACCGAGTTTTCGTCGAAGTCTTCAAAGTCGTATTGCGGGCTCGCGGCGGCCAGCAATTGCTCGTATTCGCCAATCAGGTTCGGCAGTTCGGCAGTTTTTTCCGGCAAGTCGGTCAGCAGCAGGGTTTTCTCCACGGTGGTCAGGTGCCCGGCAATCGCCTTGTACAACCCGACGAACTCGCTGTTGACCAGCACGAAGCGGTCCTCGGCGTGGTTCATGGTGTAGAGGATCTGTTCTGGCGACAGGCGTACGTTGATCGTGTGGATCACCGCACCGATCATCGGGATGGCAAACATGCATTCCAGGTAGCGATGGCTGTCCCAGTCCATCACTGCCACGGTATCCCCGGCCTTTACGCCGGCAGCCGTCAGCACGTTGGCCAGCCGCGCGACCCGCTCGATGAGGGTCGGGTAGCTATAGCGCAATTGATCGCGGTAGATGATCTCGCGGGTTTTTTCGTAACGGGCACCGGACATCAGCAGCCGTTTAATCAACAGCGGATACTGGTAAGCGCCCTCGGCTGGGGGGATAACGCGAGTCTGCAACATAAGAGTCCCTTTTCTGACTGCACGGTCTTGGTTTCTAAAGCTAAGCACTCTAGAGCCCTTGAACGCCAGCCAAATCAGCCGAAGGGATGATTTGCACAGACGTATAGATGCTAGCTTTACGCCAGCACTTACGGGGATTCGTTATGTATATCGGACGCGCAGCTGAATCAGGCGTAGGAGCTGCCGAAGGCTGCGATCTTTTGATCTTCAGCGATATCGAAATCACCCAGGATCAAAAGATCGCAGCCTTCGGCAGCTCCTACGGGGGGTTGCGCATACCTTGAGAAATCAATGCATTTCGGTGAACGCGAGTTTCACGCCGATGGCGATCAGCACCGCGCCCATGGTCCGGTCGAACCAGTGGCCCATGCGGGCGAAACCGGCGCGCACACGCTGTTGGCTGAACAGCATCGCCACCAGGCAGAACCAGACAGCCGTCGCCGCTGCCAGGTACACCCCGTAACCGGCCTGTACCGCCAGTGGAGTGTGCGGGTTGATCACCACGGTGAACAGCGACAGGAAAAACAGCGTGGCTTTCGGGTTCAAGCCATTGGTCACGAAGCCCGAGGCGAAAGCGCCCCGTGCGGTGCGCTCGCCGGCTTCCTGGTGCAGATCATCAGCCGCAGGTGGGGCCGGTTGCGCGCGCAAGGCCTTGAAGCCGATGTACAGCAGGTACGCGGCGGCGGCCCATTTCAAGGCGTTGAACAGCACGATCGACTGAGACACGATCAGCCCGATACCCAACAGCGAATAACCAACGTGCAGGAAAATCGCCGAGCCGACGCCCAGCGCCGTCCAGGTCCCGGCACGGCGCCCATGGGTCACGCTCTCACGCACCACCACGGCGAAGTCCGGGCCGGGGCTGGCGACGGCCAGCAGGTGAATCAGGGCAACGGTCAAGAACTCTGTCCAGTACATGAGGACTCCCTTTGGGCAGGCTGATCAATAAAAACTCTGAGGCCGACTTCACCTCTGTGGCGAGGGAGCTTGCTCCCGTTCGGCTGCGAAGCAGTCGTAAAACCGGATGACACGGTATGTCTGACAATACACGGTCGCCTGGGTTGGGGCCGCTGCGCAGCCCGGCGGGAGCAAGCTCCCTCGCCACAGGTTTGGGCCAGGCCAGACAATGAGTAACAGTTTATTTCATCTGGTAGGCTCGGCAGATTACGCCTTCAGTTCAATGCACAAAAGGTACAGTTGATGACGATCTCTCGCCGCGCCGTTTTCCTCGACCATCCGTCCCTGGACCTCGGCGATCTCGATCTCAGTCCGTTGCGTGATTGCTTCAGCGAATTGGAGTTGTTCGCGCAGACCACGCCTGATCAGGTGATCGAACGCCTCAAAGGCGCCAGCGTCGCCATCAGCAACAAGATTGTGATCGACGCAGCGGCCATGGCGGCCAGCCCGGAATTGAATCTGATCCTGATCACCGCCACCGGCACCAACAACGTCGACCTCGCCGCCGCCCGCGCCCATGGAATCACCGTTTGCAACTGCCAGGGTTACGGCACGCCGTCGGTGGCTCAGCACACGATCATGTTGTTGCTGAATCTGGCGACGCGTCTGGCCGATTATCAAAAAGCCGTCGCCGAAGGTCGCTGGCAACAGGCGAAACAGTTCTGCCTGCTGGATTACCCGATCGTCGAACTGGAAGGCAAAACCCTCGGTCTGCTCGGCCATGGCGAACTGGGCAGTGCCGTGGCGCGGTTGGCCGAGGCATTCGGCATGCGCGTGATGCTGGGGCAGATTCCGGGGCGCCCTGCCCGACCGGACCGCTTGCCGCTGAGTGAACTACTGCCGCAAATCGACGCCCTGACCCTGCACTGCCCACTCAACGAACACACGCGCCACTTCATCGGCGCCCGCGAACTGGCCTCGATGAAACCCGGGGCCTTCGTGGTCAACACCGCGCGCGGTGGTTTGATTGACGAGCAAGCATTGGCCGATGCCCTGCGCAACGGTCATCTGGGCGGCGCGGCCACCGACGTGTTGAGCGTCGAACCACCCACTGCGGGCAATCCGCTGCTGGCCCAGGATATTCCACGGCTGATCGTCACCCCGCACAACGCCTGGGGCAGCCGCGAGGCGCGGCAAAGAATCGTTGGCCAGTTGACCGAAAACGCCCAAGGCTACTTCAGCGGTCAAGCGCTGCGGGTTGTCAGTTGATAAACTGCGGCACTTTTTTTCAAGGAGCAGAGTATGGATCCGCGCAGTGAAGTACTGCTTCGTCAGGCCGAGTTATTCCAGGGTTCGGTGCTGCTGGCCGGTTTACCCGCCGATGATTTGCTGGGCCGCTTGCCCGATGCCCACGGCTGGTGCTGGCACGCCGGCGACCAAGCGGCGCTGGACGCCCGTTTCGCCGAGCGCAGCCATTTCGGCGTGAATGCGCCGGAGCGCGGGTTTGACAGCGCTGTGGTATTTCTGCCCAAGTCCAAAGACCTGACCGATTACATCCTCAACGCCCTCGCCTCTCGTTTGGCCGGCCGTGAGTTGTATCTGGTGGGCGAAAAACGCAGCGGTATCGAAGGCGCGGCCAAGCAACTGAACCCCTTCGGCAAACCCCGTAAGCTCGACAGCGCACGGCATTGCCAGCTCTGGCAGGTCACGGTGGCCAATGCACCAGAAGCCAAGTCGCTGGAAAGCCTGGCCCAGGAATATGAATTGCCATTGGCCGAAGGCCCATTGAAAGTCATCAGCCTGCCGGGCGTGTTCAGCCACGGTCGACTGGATCGCGGCAGCGCCCTGTTGCTGGAACATCTGGACAAACTACCCAGCGGCCACTTGCTGGACTTCGGTTGCGGCGCGGGTGTGTTGGGGGCGGCGGTCAAGCGGCGTTATCCGCACAACCAGGTCACCTTGCTCGATGTGGACGCATTTGCCGCGGCCAGCAGTCGCCTGACCCTGGCCGCCAACGGCCTGGACGCGGAAGTCATGACCGGTGACGGCATCGATGCCGCGCCCATGGGTTTGAGCGCGATTCTGAGCAACCCACCGTTCCATGTCGGCGTCCACACCGATTACTTCGCCACCGAGAACCTGTTGCGAAAAGCAGCCAAACATCTGAAAAACGGCGGAGAACTTCGCTTGGTAGCGAACAGCTTCCTGAAGTATCAACCGCTGATCGAAGAACATTTGGGCGTGTGCGCAATCAAGGCTGAAGGACAAGGTTTCCGAATCTACCGGGCCAAGCGTGGCTGAAAACACTTTCGAAAAACAGCGCTTGCCCCTGAGCGACGAAGATCCTTGTGGGAGCGTGGCTTGCCCGCGAAGAATACACCGCAGTTTTCAGGTATTACGCGTCATCGTTCTTCGCGGGCAAGCCACGCTCCCACAGGTTCTGCTACTTAATGACCGACATTGGGGCTTGCCCAATCGGATTTGCCTAGGCAGAATCCGCTCCGTCCTAGGGGAGTAGTCTCCCACGAGCGCCATGCTCGTCCGGCATACGTCAACATACTTGGTCAAAAGACCATGGCGTATGCGACCCAAGCGTCCGCATCAGACGGATCGCAGGGTTTGACAAGACCTATGACACGAACACCTTACCCGGGGCGGGAAGGCTGTACGTGTCATAGCCGTGTCGACCCGCCCCTTAGGAAAACCCTGATGATGCTGGACTCTCTGCTCGTTCCCACCGCAATCGTTGCCTTGGCCGAAATCGGCGACAAGACGCAACTGCTCGCGCTCATTCTCGCTGCCCGCTTTCGCAAACCCTGGCCGATCATCGCCGGCATCGTCGCCGCGACCCTGGCCAACCATGCGGCCGCCGGTGCAGTAGGCGCCTGGTTCGGCAGTTTCTTCTCGAATGCAACGTTGCACTGGATCCTCGCCGCGAGCTTCGCCGCCACGGCCCTGTGGACGCTGGTACCGGACAAGATGGACGAAGACGAAGCCAGCACCGCCCGCAAGTTCGGGCCGTTCCTGACCACGCTGATTGCGTTCTTCCTCGCGGAAATGGGCGACAAGACCCAAGTCGCAACCGTGATGCTGGCCGCGCAATACCCGGATTTGTGGCTGGTGATCATCGGCACAACCGCCGGGATGTTGATTGCCAACGTGCCGGTGGTACTGGCAGGTAACTTTGCGGCAGACAAATTGCCCTTGACCCTGATCCGTCGCCTGGCGGCGTCGGCGTTCCTGGTGTTGGCAATTGTTGCGGTGTACAAGGCGATGCAGAGTAGCGGGTGGGTTTGATGCGGTAGGCCAGTAGCACCGCATTATCGTTCTTCGCGGGCAAGCCACGCTCCCACAGGTTTTCGGTCGATTACATAATTTGTGTACGACACAAAACCTGTGGGAGCGGGCTTGCCCGCGAAGGCGTCAGCGGCATTAACGCCTATCTGTCAGGATTTCTTGGCTTTTTCATATAACGGCATGACTTTAGGAATCGCCGCCTGCAAGGCAGCAATCCGACTGGCCGACGCCGGGTGAGTACTCAGGAACTCTGGCGGTGCACCATTGGAGGCTTTGCTCATCTTGTTCCATAGCGTGATCGCGGCATTCGGGTTGTACCCGGCGCGAGCGGCCAATTCGAGGCCGATCAAGTCCGCCTCATTTTCATTGCCGCGACTGTTGGGCAAGGTCATGCCATATTTCGCCACGGTGTCCGCCAGCGCCAGGCCACCCTCGCCCAAGCCGAACAACGCACCAGCACCCTGCTTGGCCATTTCGATACCGTAAGCCTTGGACATCGCTTCACGGCCGTGCTCGCGCAAGGCGTGAGCGATTTCATGGCCGATGATGGCGGCGATTTCGTCGTCGGTGAGTTGCAGGGTGTCGATCAGCCCCGAATAGAAAATGATCTTGCCGCCAGGCCCGCAGGAGGCGTTCAGCTCGTCGCTCTTGATCAGGTTCACTTCCCATTGCCATTGCGCCGAATCCGGACGGAACACCGGCGCCTGGGCAATCAGGCGATTGGAGATCGCCTGGACGCGCTTGGCATTGTTGCTGGTTTTGTCCAGCACGCCTTTGCTGTTCGCTTCCCCGACGGTCTTTTGATAAGACTGGGCGTACATCTGGTTGACCTCAGCGGTCGACAACATGCTGAACATGTATTGCTTGCGCTCAACGCCCACGGCCCCACCGCTAGTGGTGTTGACCGACTGACAACCGGCGAGCAGCAGACCTGCGCTCAGTGCACACAAAACCAATGTCTTATTCATCAAGAAACTCCCTGGAAACATGCCGCGTATCCTAGGTGGGGATTTGTATCGGCGCCAGATACAACGGACGTGCAGCACCTACATTTCAGACAAAGCCCTCATCACCGTAGGAAAAATTTCACATAACCCATTTAGCCCGGAGTTAAACACTCCGGCCCATTGAGCTTCGGATCATTCACCAGGTTCGCCAGCACCCGCTCGCGCAACGCCGCCGGCTCACTGGCCAGCAACGCCTGCAAGGCATGCAACGGCGTTTCGGGATTGAGCCAGGCTTGCTGCCCCGCCGAATCGAGAATCAACGGGCGACGCTGACTCGAAGCCGGCTGAGTGATCACCGCCGTGCTCAACCACACTTGCTCTTGCACCGGATACGCCTCCCAGATCGCCGCGAAGAACAGCGTCGAACCCTCCCCCGGGGTCAGCCAGTACGGACGTTTGCGGGTGGTGCCGCGCCATTCGTAAAAACCATTGGCCGGCAACAGGCAGCGACGCAGGCGCAAGGCTTCGCGAAACATCGGCTGTTCGGCCACGGTTTCGGCGCGAGCATGGGCCGGAGTGCGGGACAAATCGGTCAGCCAGGGCGGCGTCAGGCCCCAACGGGCACAGGCCAACTCACGTTGCCCGTCTGCGCCGGTACGCAGCATCAACACCGAATCGTTGGGGGAAATATTCCACTGGGCCTGCTGATCGGCGGGGAATCCGGGCAGGGCCGCGAAGGCGGGGTTCCAGCGAAACAGGGCATAACGTCCACACATGGGGCAATACGACTCTTGATCAAACGAACGTCAGCCTAACAGACCAGCGTGCCGGGAAAACTCTCCGGTTCATCGCCGGACAGCGGCAGCGCGGCATTGTACGCGGTGATCAGCTCCCGGGCGTATTCGGCCTGATCGTTATCGACCGACAAGCCAAGCAGGCCAAAGATCGGCAATTCCCCCGTGCCACCGATCAGATCCCGACCCACAAGATGCGCCTCGATACCCTCGCTGGCGAGCATGCTTTGAAGCAGTTCGCCTTCCATCAGGTTTTCCGGTTCGTAGATGCGCTGCATAGACCCTCACTCGTTTTCGCTGTGAACTTCGAGCAACCATTCGTGACCGTCAGTCTGCAAAACAAAAGTGATGGGGCGGCAACACACAGGACAATCTTCGATATAGGTCTGATCGCCGCCGGACAAGTCCAGAACAGCTTCAGACTCTTCACCGCAATACGGGCATTCATAGCGCTCGGTTTCCAGCATCACGGTCTCCCAAGTGACTTGTGCGTATAATCGCCGGTCTATTTGCAGGGCTATTTTCGTCTGGCTAACTTTTCAGACCGTGCCCCGTTGGTTTTCGATCAAAACCTTTACTTACCCTAGCCGTTTCTAACAAGAGAGCATGATGGGCGAATTCGATGCCATCCGACCTTACAACGACAGTGAAGTCCCGGCAGTGCTGGATCGACTGCTCGGCGACAAGGCGTTTCTAGATATCCTCATCCACTTCCGCTTCCCGCGCTATGCCGGTGCCTTCGGCTGGATGCTCAAACCTCTTATATCGCATCGGTTGCGCCGTGAGTTCGCCGGCGTCAATTCGGTGGCCACGCTGCAGGACAAAGTCGAGTTCTATGTCGATCACACCATCGAACGCGCTACCGACGGCGTGACGTACACCGGCGTCGAGCAGTTCAAATCCGGCAGTGCCTACCTGTTCATCGCCAACCACCGCGATATCGTGATGGACCCGGCTTTCGTCAACTACGCCGTGTACCACGCCGGCCTGCCAACCCCGCGCATTGCGATTGGTGACAACTTGCTGCAAAAGCCTTTTGTCAGCGATTTGATGCGCCTGAACAAGAGCTTCATCGTGCACCGTTCGATCACCGGGCGCCGGGAAAAAATGGCCGCGTATCAGTTGCTGTCGGCATACATCAACCATTCGATCCTTAACGACTGCGCCTCGATCTGGATCGCCCAGGCTGAAGGCCGGGCCAAGGACGGCGACGACCGCACCGAGTCGGCGATCCTCAAGATGTTCCACATGAGCCGCAAGGACGAGCCATTCGGCGAAGTCATCCGCTCGCTGAACCTCACCCCGGTGTCGATCAGCTACGAATACGACCCGTGCGATCAAGCCAAGGCGCGCGAGCTGTACATCCGTGCCACGACCGGCAGCTACACCAAGGCGCCGGGCGAAGATGACGTGAGCATCGCCAAAGGCATCACTGGTTACAAGGGCCGGGTTCACGTGAACTTCGCCGCGCCGATCACCGAACTGTTCGAAGACACCAAGCAATTGGCGATCGAAATGGACAAGCAAATCCTCAGCGGTTATCGCTTGTTCCCGGTGCACTACCTGGCGTATGCGCAGTGGAAAGACGCCGACCCGCAACTACAGGTGCCGAAAGCGGCCGAGGTGTTTGCGGCCGACGAACTGGCCAAGGCCCAGGAAGAATGGCAGCGCCGGCTGGAGGCTTGCCCTGAGGAGCATCGTCCGTTTCTTGTGTTGCAATATGCGACACCGGTGCGCAATCAGTATCGGGTCAAGGCCGGGTTGCCGCTTTAAGCGATTTTGGCTGGATACGACAACGGCGCCCTGTGGCGAGGGGGCTTGCCCCCGTTGGGCTGCGAAGCGGCCCCATTTCAGATTCATGTACGGGGATGGGAGTGCTGCGCACTCCAACGGGGGCAAGCCCCCTCGCCACAGGGTCTTGTGTCAGTTCTTCAGACCCGCGTGCTGATCCACGACACCAGCAACGCCATCCCGAGGCAGGCGAAACCGAAGCGGTAGAAAAACCGGTTCATGCGCAAGGTTGCCCAATCCAGTGTTGGCTCTTCGTTGGGACGACTTTGGCGCTGCGCCTCGATACTGGCCAGGGCGCGCTGTTCGCGGCGACGGGTGGCGTGCAGCAACCAGCTGCCCGGGAAGGCGAACAGCAAGGCCAGCAGATTGATCAATTTGGCGGGATGAGCAGTAAGAAGCGAAATCAATTGCAGCGACATCACAAACCTCAGGCAAACCGGTGTAGCAGACGCCGGACCGACGACCACGGCGCGGATTCTACCGAAACCGCCCCAACCTGCCCCGGCTTTCCGACAAATAACGAAACCATTTAGCCGATTGCTGCCTTGTGTCACGGCACCGTCATCTGAATCCGCCAGTCTGTCGCCCCTCGAAACCGACACGGACTGCGTCATGCTCCACGCCGAAAACCAGGACCGCCTCTACCTCATTGCCCAAAGCGACGAACAACAAACCTTGGTTGGCAGCCTCGCCTTCAACGTACAAGACCGGCATTGGCTGGTGTATTGCGCGCTGGGTGGGCATCAACATGCGGATTTGCCGGAAGCGGATTTGCTGACGGGGGTGAGTGTTCTGGATTTTTATTCGGAGGCGGCTTGAGCGTCCTACAAACGCAGTGATTGAAACGGAAGATTCCGACAGGTTTTGAAGGTTGTCGCTCGGAAATGGGATGGATAGGCTTTGGAGGTCGCTGGCAATTCAGCGACCGGGTCTGGAAAACCCGAAGTATAGGATCACAGCAAATGACATAATGCGGCGCTTTTGTAGCTCCACAGTTATGGCGGCTGTACGTGGGAGACCTTCGGGTCTGCCGGGTTTGATCCTTTACCGGTTTTTCCAGTCCGCGTACAGCTGCCACCCTCTCGTCTGGAAAACGAAAAATGGCAGCTCCACTCGTTTTAAGGATCTTTGCCATGTTCAAGCCGACACCAAATCCGCCCGAAGCGGACAGCACTTCCCCCTACGAATCCCTCGATTCAAAAAAACTCCACGATGCCGCTAACCGCGCCCTCGATCACTACCTCAACCCATCCGCCCTCAAATCCCCCGTGGCCCGCAAGCCGAGCACGATGTACATGGTTGCGCCGGATATCAAAGACGAAGACCTGTTGGCCCACACCTGTGAGTCGTTGGCCCAGGCCAGTGTGATGGCGAGTGATTTTGCGGGCTATCTGGAAGGGCCGCACCGGCACACGGCGATGGCGATTCAACAGATCGTCATGCTGGCAGAACTGGCGGTGAACCGGATGCTGGATAACGTTGCCATACCAAAACCTGCGCCGCACAGCTGATTCCCAGTAGAAGCGATCTGTGGCGAGGGAGCTTGCTCCCGCTTGAGTGCGCAGCACTCACAAAATCTTTGGTGTATCAGAGATTTTGGGGCCGCTTCGCAGCCCAACGGGGGCAAGCCCCCTCGCCACAGGCTCGCGTCCACAATTGAATCGTGTACATCTGCGAGAGATTGACCGGCTGTCAGGCCGCCTTCGCGGGCAAGCCCGCTCCCACAAGTGCAGCGGCGTGCACCCGCCCCTCACCACTCAACAGGCCGAGCGTTAGCTCGCCTGCCGCTTTTGATCTGGCTTTTGATCTTGATCCACCCGCCCCTTCGGGAGGCTGAGCGCAGGTGTTCATCTGGGGATTGGCGCGCAGCGCCGTTCGACGCAGTCGAATCCATCGCATGTAGGTCGTAGCGAAGCAGACCGTAGGGCGATGCCCCCAGATGGATATCGGAGCGAAGGAACGCCGAGCCTTAGCGAGGGGCCGGACGCTTGGGGCGAAGACCTTTGCTTCCTTTGGGGCGTTTGCCAAAGGGAGTCGCCGTAAGGGCGAAACCATAAGCCGCCGTTACCGCAGCAACGGATATGTACACAACCCAACCAAAGCATGGTCGGCCCAAAGGCCGCCATCGCAACCAAGACCGCAAAGGACACAAAGGACACAAAAAAACCCGGCGCCATCACTGACACCGGGTTCTTTAAACAAGAAGCAAACCGTTACTCGGCAAGCACCTGACCAATCGTCGGGTCCTTGAACAAGCGGGTCAACGCATCACTCAACACATCACTGACCAACTTGGTATTGGTTTCCTGATTCGGCGCCATGCCGAAACGCTGATCCAGCGATGCACCGTAGCGACCGCTGTATCGGCGGTTGGCATTCTGCACATCCGAACGGAACGTCGCGCCAATCGTTGCTTCAGTCACATACAGGCCTTCCTTGGGCGACTGATACTTCAGCTCGGCCAGGGTCACCGTCAATTGCGGTGCATTCAGCGCATTGGCCGTCGGAGTAAAGCCCAGCAAGCGCACGGCCGCTTCAGCCTGAGCCTGCAGCTTCGGCAGAATCTGCGCGCCCTGTACGGTGATCGCGCTGGTTTCCGGGTACAGGCCACCACGCGTTCCCAAGGTTGGCGACGGACGACCGTCCACCACACGCACCACCACAGGCTGACCACGGCCGACCGGTGCCAGCTGAGCCGTCAGCTTGGGTTCCGGGTTCAGTTGTTGCGGGCTGTGGGCGCAGCCGACCAGGGTCAAACTGGTCACAGTGATCAAACCGAACAACAGGCGTTGCAACATGCTCTTCTCTCCAGAATCAGGCACAAACAGGCCCGCAGTATAGCGGTGCGCCACTGCGGCGAACTAGCTTCGTGCAACGATTACTGAAATCTCTGACAAACCCGACCCAGGGCGGTTCCTGTCACACATCTGTCACCGACCTTACACGTGCACGTCATGGCTCACTGGCAATCTTCATAGCAGTCACCCAGAAGGTACTTTGCCATGCGTTTTCTTGTCTCGCTGTTTGCGCCCCGCCCGCTGCATCGCAGCTTTGCCCTGCTCGACCGCGATGGTCGCTGCCAGGCGTTCAAACAATGCAGCCTCCAGCCCATGGGCGATGGCTGGGTCGAAATCGAAGAAATCCGCCTCAACTGGCTGCACCATCCCCTGCCCGCCAGTGCCCGTATCAGCCAGCGCCAGCCACGTGCGCGGGCACAACACCTGTTGACCACCTGACCGGACGCCTAATAAAAGTCATTAAACACAACCATCTCCCTGCGTTTCTTCGTTACAATCTCCCCCCGATTATAAGGACGTCTCCTGATCGGGCCTCGCAGCATCGTCAAATGCCTCGGTATTGACACCCCCGCACCGCCCACAGAGAGCCGCCCACACAGATCGAGTGAAGCTGGCGCGCTTGCTGTTCCTTGAGCAAAACACCACTTTTCGCGAATCTGCAGAGCTGTCATTACGCTCGGTCACTGAGCTGTTTGCCCGTTTTGTCTGTCATGTATCCCATGGCGACAATCCATCCGGGCACGGTGCCAGGCGGGTGCAGCCCTTTTTTGAGGTTCACGTCTTCAAAAGAGCGTGAAAAAAACGGGTTTTCACAACTTCACAAGAGTGTGGCGAGCAAATGAATAGTTTTGCGTCTGAACATGCACCATTAGCGTCTACAACAGCCCAACGACACAGGACCGAGTATTCCTCGAACACCGGGGCCTGAAGCCTGTCCGCTACGGATTTGGTTGCACAAACGGATGTCTCGACCATAAGTCGAATTGCCAGCCGCGTGCCGAAATGAGTTCATGTGACTCTTGAAGCCAGGCCGCATGCATCCGTCGAAGTTGCGAAAAATTGCGAAGATTCGGACATGGCGATCCTGGCCATGGGTACCTGGGGCATCACTGACATCGCCCCGGAACGCCTGGCAGCTATGCCGACAATTTGGTGCTGCAGATTTTGGAGACGCGTTAAATGGCGCATAACGAAGCAGTCGACGTAGTACTGGTTGGGGCCGGCATCATGAGTGCCACCCTTGCGGTACTGCTCAAAGAGCTCGACCCCGCGATCAAGCTGGAAGTCGTCGAGCTGATGGATTCCGGTGCCGCGGAGAGTTCCAATCCGTGGAACAACGCCGGTACCGGTCACGCCGGGCTGTGTGAGCTGAACTACACGCCGCAGGCCGCTGACGGCACCGTCGACATCAAGAAAGCCGTGCATATCAACACCCAGTTCGAGGTGTCGAAGCAGTTCTGGTCCTATCTGACCAAGAAAGGCACATTCGGCTCGTGCAAGTCGTTTATCAGCCCGGTGCCGCACCTGAGCTTCGTACAGGGCGACGACGGCGTCTCCTTCCTCAAGGAACGTTTCAAGACGCTGATCAAACACCACGCCTTCTCGGACATGGAATACACCGAAGACAAGGCCAAAATGGCCGAGTGGATGCCGTTGATGATGCCGGGCCGCGCGCCTGACGAAGTCCTGGCCGCCACACGCGTGATGAACGGTACCGACGTCAACTTCGGCGCCCTGACCAATCAATTGCTCGCGCACCTGACCAGCGCACCCGATGCCCAGGTCAAGTACTGCAAGCGTGTCACCGACCTGAAGCGCAATAACGGCGGCTGGACTGTCAGCATCAAGGACGTCAATACCGGCAACAGCCGTGAAGTCGACGCCAAGTTCGTGTTCCTCGGCGCTGGCGGTGCGGCACTGCCGTTGCTGCAAGCTTCGGGCATCGAAGAAAGCAAAGGCTTCGGCGGCTTCCCGATCAGCGGCCAATGGCTGCGTTGCGACAACCCGGAAGTGGTCAAGCACCACCAGGCCAAGGTCTACAGCCAGGCGGCGGTCGGTTCACCACCGATGTCCGTGCCGCACCTGGACACCCGTGTGGTCGATGGTAAAAAGTCCCTGCTGTTCGGGCCTTATGCCGGTTTCACCACCAAGTTCCTCAAGCACGGTTCGTTCATGGACCTGCCGATGTCGGTCCGCGCAGGCAACATCGGCCCGATGCTGGCCGTGGCCAAAAACAACATGGACCTCACCAAATACCTGGTCAGCGAAGTGATGCAGTCGATGGAGCAGCGCCTGGAATCCCTGCGTCGCTTCTATCCACTGGCGAAAGCCGAAGACTGGCGCCTGGAAGTGGCCGGCCAACGGGTGCAGATCATCAAGAAAGACCCGAAGAAAGGCGGCGTTCTGCAGTTCGGTACCGAACTGGTCGCAGCCAAGGACGGTTCGCTTGCAGCCCTCCTCGGCGCGTCACCAGGCGCTTCGGTGACTGTTTCGATCATGCTTGAGCTGATCGAAAAATGCTTCCCGAACAAAGCGTCCGGTGAATGGGCTGCCAAGCTGGCGGAAATTTTCCCGGCTCGGGAAAAGGTCCTGGAAACCGATGCTGCGCTGTATCGCAAGATCAATGCGCACAACAACGTCGCGCTGGAACTGGTTGAAGCCAGTAACGAGACCGAAAGCTACGCTTGATTCGACCGCATAAAAAACGCCCCGTCCTCATTGAGGGCGGGGCGTTTTTTTGTGCCTCTTAAAAGATCGCAGCCTCGTTTCACTCGACAGCTCCTACATTGGATCGCATCCACCTGTAGGAGCTGTCGAGTGAAACGAGGCTGCGATCTTTTGATTCTGATTTTTTTGATCTTAACCGCGAGCCTTGTCGATCAACTCGATGTATTCGGCCGCGTTACGCTGGTCCTTGATCAGGGCGACGAAGTCATTGCCGTGCTCATCCTTGCCATTCAGGTCATAGCCGGCTTCAACAAAGAACGTCAGAAAACGCTCGAAGTCATCGATGCGCAGGCCACGGTACGCCTTGATCAGTTTGTGCAGCGATGGCGAAGTGGCGTCGACCGGCTCGAAATCGAGGAACAGTTTGATCTGCGCATCGCCGATCTCGTCACCAATCACTTGCTTCTTATCTTTACGCATTGCCGACTCCAGCTCGCAGACATATCACGGGGCGGGCAGTTTACCCCTGCCTGGGCGTAAGGCTCAACGCGGACGAACGCTGCCTGTGTGCAGATCGGCCCAGACATGGCCGTTGGCGTAACGGAGAAACTGGCAATACACCGTGTCATTGCGCAACAAGTCGATCACCACCCGGTATTGGGCGAGCGGGTAATAGAGGGTCAAGGTTTTGCTTTTTTCGTCATAGATCGGCTTTTTCAGGCTTTTGCTTTCGCCATCGAAGTTGACCAGCACCTGGCTGATGGTCGCGCCCTTGTTCAAGGATTTGCCCTTGAGGCGGATGAGCAATGGCGATGTGACCGGGATCGGCTGCTGGTTGGACTGGCGCTGACTGCCGATCACCACCGAATAGTCGGTGACCTGCAACAGTTGTTGCTGCTCGGGTTGCGTCTCGCGCAGAGTCAGATCGTCTGGCGGCAGGAATTGTGCGTGCAGAGGGGCTGCAACAGCGGCGAATGCCAGGCTCAACGCCAGCAGGCAACTGCCACTCAATCGAATCAATAAGCGCATGACGGACTCCAGCTCATGTAGCCGAGCACTCTAGCATGAGGATCGATCACACAAATAAACGACCTGGATCAATACTCTCAAGCATCCGGTTGGGCATACTTCCAGAGCCCTCAGCCATGTTTCGATGCAGCATCAATGTTTTTGCGGAGTGCCCATGCCGTTTTCCTTGCCGCCCTTGTTCGCTGCCTGGCGCCAGACCTGGCGTGCCGGCTACAGTCTAAAAAGCCTGCGTGGCGATATCAGCGCCGGTGTGACCGTAGGAATCATTGCCATTCCGCTGGCCATGGCCCTGGCGATTGCCGTCGGTGTACCACCTCAGCAAGGCTTGTACACCGTGTTGATCGCTGCACCACTGATTGCCTTGACCGGCGGTTCACGTTTTAACGTGAGCGGGCCGACGGCTGCCTTCGTGGTGATTCTGTTGCCCATCACCCAGCAATACGGCTTGGGCGGTTTGTTGCTCTGCACCATGTTGGCCGGGCTGATCCTGATTGCCTTGGGGCTGATCCGCGCCGGCCGCCTGATCCAGTACATCCCCTATCCGGTGACGCTGGGATTCACCGCCGGGATCGGCATTGTCATCGCCACCTTGCAATTGAAAGACTTGCTGGGCTTGAGCATTGAAGGGCGTCCGGAACATTACGTCGAGCAACTACTTGGCCTGATCCAGGCCTTGCCCAGCGCACAGTGGGGTGACGCACTGGTCGGCATCGTTTGCCTGGCGGTACTGATCCTCTGGCCACGGCTGCTACCCGGAATTCCCGGGCATCTGGTGGCCCTGGCAACAGGCGCCATGCTGGGTCTGTTGCTCGAGCGCGTCGGCCTGCCGGTGGCAACGCTGGGCGAGCGCTTCAGCTATGTGATCGACGGCATCAGCCATCCTGGTATTCCACCGTTTCTGCCGGGCTTCGACTGGCCGTGGAACCTTCCGACAGCCAATGGCCAACCTGTGCAACTGTCCTACGACCTGATTCGGCAATTGATGGCTCCGGCGTTTGCCATTGCGATGCTCGGTGCCATTGAATCGCTACTTTGTGCGGTGGTGGCCGATGGCATGACCGGCAGTAAGCATGACCCGAATGCCGAACTGCTGGGCCAGGGCCTGGGCAATTTGATCGCACCGCTGTTCGGGGGGCATCACCGCCACGGCCGCGATCGCCCGTAGCGCCACCAACGTGCGGACCGGGGCCTTTTCCCCGCTGGCAGCGATTATTCACAGTGCCGTGGTGCTGGTGGCGATCCTGAGTCTGGCCCCGGTGTTCAGCTATTTGCCCATGGCAGCGCTGGCAGCCCTGTTGGTGATGGTGGCGTGGAACATGAGTGAAGCCCGGCACGTCGTGCACACCTTGCGCATCGCACCGCGCAGCGATGTGCTGGTCTTGCTGACCTGCCTGAGCCTGACGGTGCTGTTCGACATGGTGCTGGCCGTCGCCGTCGGCCTGTTGCTGGCCGCCGGGTTGTTCATCAAACGCATGAGTGACCTCACGGACACCGCCGAGCTGCCTCGCGAGTTCCATCAAGCCTTACAGGATATGCCGGAACATGTTCGTTGCTATGCGATACGCGGGCCGCTGTTTTTCGGCGCTGCGGAAAAAGCCCTGGGCGTACTGCGTAAATTCAGCCCGGAGGTCAAAGTAGTGATCGTCGAGATGAGTGCCGTGCCCATGCTGGACATGACGGCACTGGCGGCCTTCGACAATATCCTCAGGGATTACCGCACCGACGGCATTGGCCTGATTCTGGTTGGCACCACTCCACGGGTACGCCTGAAATTCAGGCGCGCGGGCATCCACCGGGAACAGCGCCAGTTGGCCTACGTGAACAATCTGGAGCAGGCTCGACGTAAAAGCGAACATTGGCTCGCCGGGCTGAATTGAGCGCGCAGTTCGAGCGAATTGCGCACGCATCCAGGCATGAGACCTTGCATTCAAGCTTCAAGGTGTCTGGCGGCAAATCGCTCCCCCAGACACTCACTCTGCTTACATGCCTTTAACAGCAAAAATCCCGTTGGCGTTACGCCAGTAGCCTTTGTAATCCATGCCGTAACCGAAGATATAACGGTCGATGCACGGCAAGCCGACGAAATCGGCTTTCAGGTCCGGGCGAGCCTTGCGGTCGTGGTCCTTGTCGATCAGCACGGCGGTGTGCACGGCGCGGGCGCCGGCGTGCTTGCAGAAGTCAATGATCGCACCCAGGGTGTGACCTTCGTCGAGGATATCGTCGATGATCAGCACGTCACGGTCGATGAACGAGACTTCCGGCTTGGCTTTCCAGAACAGATCGCCGCCGCTGGTTTCGTTGCGGTAACGGGTGGCGTGCAGGTAGGACGCTTCCAGCGGGAAGTTCAGATACGTGAGCAGTTTGCCGGAGAAAATCAGCCCGCCATTCATTACGCAGAACACCACCGGGTTGCGCTCAGCCAGCTGATCGTTGATTTGTGCACCGACGCGGGCGATGGCCGCCTCGACTTCAGCTTCGGTGTACAGGCAGTCAGCCTCTCGCATGATTTGACGGATATGCTCGAGATCAGCGGACATGGCGCTCTCCAAGGGGATTTGAGGGGGAGGGACGGTTCAGGAAAAGCGGGCAAAGGTACGCATCAAGCGAGGCCAGATCAAGCGTTTGTGGACTAACGTTCTGTATGTCTATAGGACAACACCCTCGGATAGATTAACCTAGGCCGGTTTTTTTGCCCGCCGCCGGAGCCTTTCCCATGCCCATCCTCGAGATCCGCCATCCGCTGATCCGTCATAAACTTGGCCTTATGCGCCGCGCTGACATCAGCACGAAGAATTTCCGTGAGCTCGCTCAGGAAGTCGGCGCCCTGCTGACCTATGAAGCCACCAAAGACTTGCCGCTGGAAAGCTACGACATCGAAGGCTGGTGCGGCACGGTATCGGTCGAGAAAATCGCCGGCAAGAAAATTACCGTGGTACCGATCCTGCGTGCCGGCATCGGCATGCTCGAAGGCGTGCTGAGCCTGATCCCGGGCGCCAAAGTCAGCGCCGTGGGCGTGGCCCGCAACGAGGAAACCCTCGAAGCCCACACCTACCTTGAAAAACTGGTGCCGGAAATCGACGAGCGTCTGGCGATGATCATCGACCCGATGCTCGCCACTGGTGGCTCGATGGTTGCCACTATCGACCTGCTGAAAAAGGCCGGTTGCAAGGACATCCGCGCGATGGTCCTGGTGGCGGCCCCTGAAGGCATCGCCGCTGTAGGCAAAGCTCACCCAGACGTGATGATCTATACCGCCTCCATTGACGAGAAACTGAACGAACACGGTTACATCATCCCAGGCCTGGGCGATGCCGGTGACAAGATCTTCGGCACCAAGCAGAAGGACGCTTGAGCATGCAGCAAGCGTTCAACGATCCGCTCTGGCGCACGGTGCTGTCGGGTGCGCAGATGCTGTTCGTGGCCTTTGGCGCGCTGGTGTTGATGCCGCTGATTACCGGCCTCTACCCGAACGTGGCACTGTTCACCGCAGGTCTGGGGACGATTCTGTTCCAGATCGTCACCGGGCGTCAGGTGCCGGTGTTTCTGGCGTCGAGCTTCGCCTTCATCACCCCGATCATTCTCGCCAAGGGCCAGTTTGGCCTGGCGGCGACTATGGGTGGGGTGATGGCGGCGGGTTTCGTCTACACCTTCCTCGGTCTTGCCGTGAAGATCAAAGGCACCGGGTTCATCGACCGCCTGCTGCCACCGGTGGTGATTGGTCCGGTGATCATCTCTATCGGCCTGGCCATGGCGCCGATCGCCGCCAACATGGCGATGGGCAAGGCGGGCGACGGTACCGAGCTGATTGCTTACCAGACGGCGATGTTGATTTCGATGCCGGCGCTGCTGACCACTCTGATCGTCGCGGTGTTCGGCAAAGGTATTTTCCGCCTGGTGCCAATTATTTCCGGCGTATTGGTGGGTTTCGCCATGGCGTTCTTTTTCGGGGTGGTCGATACCGCGAAGATTGCGGCTGCTCCGTGGTTCGCGATTCCACAGTTCACGGCACCGGAATTCAACTGGCAGGCGATTCTGTTCATCGTTCCGGTAGCCCTGGCACCAGCGATCGAGCACATCGGCGGCGTGATCGCGGTCGGTAGTGTGACCGGTCGCGATTACCTGAAGAACCCCGGCCTGCACCGCACCCTGCTCGGCGATGGCATTGCCACCACCGCGGCCGGTCTGTTCGGCGGCCCGCCCAACACCACCTACGCCGAAGTGACTGGCGCGGTGATGTTGACCAAAAACTACAACCCGAAAATCATGACCTGGGCCGCAATCTTCGCCATCAGCCTGGCGTTCATCGGCAAGTTCGGCGCCCTGTTGCAAAGCATCCCGGTGCCGGTGATGGGCGGGATTCTCTGCCTGTTGTTCGGTTCGATCGCTGCGGTGGGGATGAACACCATGATTCGCCACAAGATCGACCTGGGCGAAGCACGCAATCTGGTGATTGTCTCCGTGACGCTGGTGTTCGGAATTGGCGGTGTACTGATCGGCACCGGTACTGGCCCGGACGATTTCGGCCTCAAAGGCATCGCGCTGTGCGCGGTGGTGGCGATTGCGCTGAACCTGTTGCTGCCGGGCCATGACAGCTGGAAGCACAAGAAGGCGGAAGAGCCGCTGTTGTAACAGGCGACTCAATCCCCTGTGGCGAGGGAGCTTGCTCCCGCTTGAGTGCGCAGCACTCACAAAACCTTCATCGACTGTAAGGATTTTGGGGCCGCTTCGCGACCCAGCGAGAGCAAGCTCCCTCGCCACAACAAGCCCGCCTGTTTCAATGTTTCTACAACACCAACGGCGCTCTTTCACACAATACGTTCAACGCCTTGGCCCACTGCCGATCATCATTGAGGCACGGCACCAGCACTAACTCCTCTCCTCCCGCTTCGCGGAATTGCTCCTTCCCGCGGTCACCGATCTCTTCCAGGGTTTCGATGCAATCGGCAACGAACGCCGGGCACATCACCAAGACTTTTTTCACGCCGCTTTTAGCCAACTCATCGAGGCGCGCTTCAGTGTAGGGTTCGATCCACTTGGCTCGCCCCAGACGCGACTGGAACGACACCGACCACTTGCCATCCGGCAGGCCCAAGCGCCGGGCAAACTCGGAAGCAGTGCGCAAGCATTGGGCGCGGTAGCAGGTGGCTAATACTTCCGGCGAAGCCTTCTGACAGCAGTTTTCGCTTTTAAAGCAATGATGACCGGTGGGGTCGATCTTGGTCAGGTGCCGTTCCGGCAAGCCATGGAAGCTCAGCAGCAGGTGATCGTAGTCCTGTTGCACATAAGGCTTGGCACTGGCCACCAACGCATCGAGGTATTCCGGCTGATCGTAGAACGGCTGGAGAATCGAGAACTGCACGTCGAGTTTTTTCTCCCGGACCACCCGCTTGGCTTCTTCGATCACCGTGGTCACGGTGCTATCGGCGAATTGCGGATAGAGCGGTGCCAGGGTGATTTTTTTGTGGCCCTGAGTCGCCAGACGAACCAGCATCGACTCAATGGATGGCTCGCCGTAGCGCATCGCCAGTTCCACCGGCCCGTGAGTCCATTGCTCAGTCATGGCCCGTTGCAGACGACGGCTGAGTACCACCAGTGGCGAGCCGTCCGCCCACCAGATCGATGCGTAAGCGTGAGCCGATTGTTCCGGGCGTTTAATCAGAATCAACGACACCAGCAAACGCCGCACCGGCCACGGCAGGTCGATCACGTACGGGTCCATCAGAAATTGATTGAGGTAACTGCGCACATCCGCCACTGAGGTGGAAGCAGGTGAACCCAGGTTGACCAGAAGCAACGCGTGATCGGTCATGCAACGTCCTATTGTTTAAGGCGGCTGGACAGATCGTCCAACGCCGCGCGCAAATCAGTGAACTGGAAAGTGAAGCCCGCTTCCAGCAAGCGAGCCGGCATGGCCTTCTGGCCCCCCAGCAACAACAATGACAACTCGCCCAGGCATACCTTCAACACCAGAGTCGGCATCGGCATGAACGCCGGACGATGCAACACACTGCCCAACGTTTGGGCGAATTCGCGATTGCGCACCGGCTTGGGCGCGCAGGCATTATATGGACCGCTGGCCTCATTGCGGTGCAGAAGAAAATCAATCAGGGCGATTTGATCCTTGATATGAATCCATGACATCCACTGCCGACCACTGCCCAGAGGCCCGCCCAGCCCTAGTTTGAACGGCAACAACAGCCGCGACAAAAAGCCGCCCTCGGCGGACAGCACCAACCCGGTACGAATGAGGATTACGCGAATGCCCAAGGCTTCGGCGCGCTGCGCGGTTTCCTCCCAGGCAACGCACAACTGGCTGGCGAAATCATCAATGACCGGTGGCGATTCTTCGGTCAATTCCCGCTCACCACCGTCGCCGTACCAACCGATCGCGGAACCAGAAATCAATACCTGCGGTTTCTGCTCGCGGCTTTCGAGCCAGGCCAGCAGGGTTTCGGTCAGGGTGATCCGGCTGCTCCACAACAACGCCTTGCGTTTGTGCGTCCAGAGCCGATCGGCAATCGGTGCGCCCGCGAGATTGATAATTGCATCCACCGGTTCTTGACCCAGGTCCTCAAGCCGTGCGATTCCACGTACTTGCGTGCCACAGACTTGTGCGACTTTGGCAGGCGTGCGACTCCACACCGTCAGGTGATGCCCCTGACTCAACCAGTGTCGGCAGAGTTGACGTCCTATCAAACCAGTACCGCCGGTCAGCAATATGTGCATGACTTCTTCCTCGCGTGGCGTTTTACCCGGATCACTAGTCTATTTTTATAAGCAGGGATCTTTAGAATCGGACAGGCTCTGTGCTTAACAATAGGCCAAGCTGCCAGAACGAGAACGCTAAAAGTTATACCAAAAAACAATATTGTACAGGTTTGAACCACGGCGTAGTCTGTACAGACAGGTAAACGAGGCCCCTATGACTGTACCTATCGCAATCATCGGCACCGGCATCGCCGGACTCTCAGCCGCCCAGGCCCTGACGGAGGCCGGGCATGTCGTTCAGCTTTTCGATAAAAGCCGCGGCAGTGGCGGACGCATGTCGAGCAAGCGCAGCGATGCGGGTGCTCTGGACATGGGCGCGCAATATTTCACTGCTCGCGATCGCCGCTTCGTCACCGAAGTCCAGCGCTGGCAAACCAATGGCTGGGTCGCCGTATGGACGCCGCAGCTCTATACCTTTCACGGTGGTCAGCTCAGACCTTCGCCGGATGAACAGACACGTTGGGTCGGTACGCCACGCATGAGCGCGATCACGCGCGGCCTGCTCGGCGATCTGGAAGTGCATTTCGCCTGCCGCATCACCGAGGTCTATCGCGGTGAAGAACATTGGCATCTGCAAGACGCCGACGGCTTCACTCACGGCCCGTTCAGCCATGTCGTCATCGCCACGCCAGCCCCTCAGGCAACCGCGCTGCTGGCGGCCGCCCCGAAACTCGCCGGGGCCGCCGCCGGGGTAAAAATGGAGCCCACCTGGGCTGTTGCCCTGGCGTTCGACACTCCACTGGAAACCGCCATCGAAGGTTGCTTCGTGCAGGACAGTCCATTGGACTGGCTGGCGCGCAACCGCAGCAAACCGGGACGCGACACCACCCTCGATACGTGGGTGCTGCATGCCACCAGTGCCTGGAGCCGGCAGCATATCGACTTGCCCAAGGATGCCGTGATCGAGCAATTGCACGGTGCCTTTGCCGAATTGCTGAACGACGCCATGCCTGCTCCGACCTTCAGCCTCGCTCACCGCTGGCTATACGCCCGGCCGGCCAGCAGCCATGAATGGGGCGCGTTGGCCGATGCCGATCTGGGCTTGTATGTGTGCGGTGACTGGTGCCTGTCCGGCCGTGTCGAAGGTGCCTGGCTCAGTGGCCAGGAAGCAGCCCGTCGGCTGCACGAACACCTGCAATGAATTGAATCGCTGCTGTCGACATGGACAGCAGCCTTGCAAAAAACTTATACAAAAATTTTGACTTGTACACCTTTGAATCTATGATGAAGTCATGTTGTACAGATCCAATAATCTGTACAGGTCTGGATTCGAGGCGCTCCCATGTCCCCTACAGCCATGAAACCCAAAATCGCCATCAGCGCCTGCCTGATGGGGGCCGAGGTGCGTTACAACGGTGGGCACAAGACGTCACCTCTGTGCAGCCGCACCCTCTCTGAGTATTTCGATTTCGTCCCGCTGTGCCCGGAGGTCGCCATTGGCCTGGGTATCCCTCGCGAACCGATCCGCCTGGTCGGCACCCCCGAGCACCCGGAGGCTGTCGGCACCGTCCACTCTGAGATCAACGTCACCCGACCTCTGGCCGAGTACGGTCAAAAAATGGCACTGGAACTGGATGACATCTGCGGCTATATCTTCATGCAGAAATCCCCTTCGTGCGGGCTGGAGCGGGTCAAGGTCTACCACGCCAACGGCGTGCCAGTGGATGGCGGTAGCCGTGGTATCTACGCCCAGGCCTTCTGTGCATTGCATCCTGATTTACCGGTGGAAGAAGACGGCCGCCTCAACGACCCGGTGCTGAGAGAAAACTTTCTCACCCGCGTGTTCGCCTACAGCGTCTGGCAGCAATTGCTGCAAACAGGCCTGACGCGGCGCAGCCTCATTGACTTTCACTCGCGCTACAAATACCTGCTGATGGCCCACAACCCGGTGCAATACAAAACCCTGGGCAACTTGCTGGGCAACATGGGGCAAACCGATCCGCAAGTGATCGGTCCGCGTTATTTCAGCGAGCTGATGGCGGCCCTGAAAAAGTGCGCCACACGCCGCACCCACACCAACGTGCTGCAGCACCTCAGCGGTTATCTCAAACAGGCCATCAGCGCCGAAGACAAACAGGAAGTGCAGCACGTCATCGGCCAATACCGCCGGGGCATCGTGCCGCTGGTGGTGCCATTGGTGCTGCTCAAACATTACTTTCGCCAACACCCGGATCCGTACATTGCGCAACAGGTTTACCTGCAACCGCACCCGGAAAACCTCAGCCTGCGAAACGCAATTTAATGAAAACACCACCGGACACCAGCGCCAGCGAAAACCTTGGCAGCGATTTCAAGAAGGCCCTGGACGCTGGTTGGCTGCCCATTCGTGAAGTGTCGCGGCAGACCGGAGTCAATGCTGTCACCTTGCGCGCCTGGGAACGGCGCTATGGGCTGATCGTGCCTCAACGTACGCCCAAGGGGCACCGGCTGTTCTGCGCCGAACACGTGCAACGGATCCTGACGATCCTTACCTGGCTCAATCGCGGCGTGGCGGTCAGCCAGGTCAAACAATTGCTCGACACGCCACAGGGACTTACCGACCCCATCGGGAACGATTGGCTGGTGCTGCGCCAGTCATTGCTGCAAGCGGTCACTCAACTGGCCGAACGCACCCTCGATGACACGGTGAATCAGGCGATGGCGCTGTATCCGCCACGCACCTTGTGTGAACAATTGTTGATGCCGTTGCTGGCGGACCTGGAGCAACGTTGGCAAGGCCAGTTCGGCGCGCAAATGGAGCGTGTGTTTGTTTATTCCTGGTTGCGCAGCAAATTCGGCGCGAGGATCTACCATAACAACCGTCAGTTGCGCACCGCGCCGCTGTTACTGATCAACCATTCAGACCTGCCGCTTGAGCCTTATCTGTGGCTCACCGCCTGGCTGATCAGCAGCGTCGATTGTCCCGTGGAAGTCTTCGACTGGCCGCTCCCCGCCGGCGAACTTGCGCTGGCGGTCGATCACCTGCAAGCCCGTGGCGTACTGCTGTACTCCAGCAAAGCCATGAATCTTTCGCATTTGATGAAACTATTGAGTGGCGTCAGCTGCCCAAAAATGATTGCCGGGTCAACGGTGTGCATTCACCACACCGAGTTATCCGCAAGAACCGCCGCCATTGCTGACTTGTCCCTGGCTGAAGACCCATTGTCGGCCCATCAGGGCCTTATACAGCGCGGGCTCATTTAATGGCGTATTTTTCAATGATCGTGCGGATACCACCATGCAATTGATCTGGCTGCGCAGCGACTTGCGTCTACACGACAACACCGCCCTCTCGGCCGCCGCAGCCCGCGGCCCAAGCATGGCGGTGTATTTGCTGAGTCCGCAGCAATGGCTGGACCATGATGACGCGCCGTGCAAAGTGGATTTCTGGCTGCGCAACCTTAGCGAGTTACGCCATGCGCTGGACGCCCTGAACATCCCGCTGCTGATTCGCAAGGCATCCCGCTGGGATGAGGCACCGAAGGTTCTGCTCGAGCTGTGTCAGCAATTAAAAATCAACGCAGTACACGTCAACGAAGAGTACGGCATTCATGAAACCCGTCGCGATGCGGCGGTAGCCCACGCACTGAAAGCCCAAGGCATCGACTTTTACAGCTACCTCGATCAATTGCTACTCAAGCCCGGCACCGTGCTGACCAGAACCGGCACTTATTTCCAGGTCTTCAGCCAATTCCGCAAGGTGTGTTACGAACGCTTGCATGCCTCATTGCCGAGATTGATTAGCGCCCCCGCCATCCAGGCACCCCTGGGTATCGCCAGCGACGAGCCACCCTTGCGCGTCGAGGGTTTCGACACGCCCAGCGACCGTTTGCGTGCGCTCTGGCCGGCCGGCGAAACCGAGGCCCGACGCCGTCTCGAGACCTTTGTCGACACACAGATCGACTATTACCACAGCGAGCGTGATTTCCCGGCAAAACCCGGCACCAGCCAACTCTCGGCCTATCTCACCGCCGGGGTCATCTCCCCTCGCCAGTGTTTGCATGCCGCGCTGCAAAGCAATCAGGGGGAGTTCGAAAGCGGCAAGGTCGGTGCCGTCACCTGGATCAACGAGTTGCTATGGCGGGAATTCTATAAACACATTCTGGTGGGCTACCCACGGGTTTCCCGGCACCGCGCCTTTCGCCCGGAAACCGAAGCCCTGGCCTGGCGTGATGCCCCGCAAGACCTCCAGGCCTGGCAGCAAGGCCGTACCGGCCTGCCGATCATTGATGCCGCCATGCGCCAATTGCTGGAAACCGGCTGGATGCACAACCGTTTGCGCATGATAGTGGCAATGTTCCTGACCAAAAACCTGCTGATCGACTGGCGTGAAGGCGAGCGATTTTTTATGCGACATCTGATTGACGGCGATCTGGCGGCGAACAACGGTGGCTGGCAGTGGAGTTCCTCCACCGGCACCGATTCGGCGCCCTACTTCCGCATTTTCAACCCGCTGAGCCAGTCGGAAAAGTTCGACGCCGAAGGGGTTTTCATTAAGCATTGGTTGCCGCAGATCAATGGAATGAACAAAAAAGACCTGCACAATCGCGCGAGACTCGACGGTTTATTTGGTGTGACGGATTATCCATCGCCGATTGTCAACCTGAGCACTTCCCGCGAGCGGGCGTTGGCCGCATTCAAGAACCTGCCGTCGCGACAGGGTTTATCGCCACCGGAATCATTTTGATGCCGCAGTTTTACGCATGAACATGGAATTGAATCAGGAAGATAAGGAGATTGAGATGAGTCGTACTCCTCCAAGGCGCTACTGGTTGACCGGCGCCAGCAACGGTATTGGTGCAGCGCTGGCCGAAGAAATACTCAAAACCGGTGCCCACCTGGCCGTCAACTCCCGCTCATTGGCGCCCTTGAAAGCCTTGTCTCAGCGTTATCCAGGCCAAGTGCTGGCGGTTGCCGGTGATTTGACCAACAGCCAACAGGTGCGCGAAATCGGCGAGCAGATTGCCAGGCAATGGGGCTCTCTGGATACCATGATCCTCAACGCGGGGACCTGCGAATACGTCGACGTCAATCAGCTCGACTCATCAATCATCGAGCACATCGTGCGCACCAACCTGCTTGCCAGCAGCTATTGCATCGAAGCCGCCCGCCCCCTGCTGCGAGCGGGCACCGCGCCGCATCTGGTGGTCATGGCCAGCTCGGTGACCTACCTGCCGCTGCCACAGGCCGAAGCCTATGGCGGCGATTCAAAACCCGGATTGCGTCATTTTTTCGAATCCTTGCACAACGACGTGGCACCGGAAAACATCGAAATGACCATAGTCAGCCCAGGACTTATCGATATCCCCCTGAGCAACGAGGTTTCACTAAACCTCGATTGGTCGGCGGACAAAGCTGCGCGGTACCTCTTCGACCTGCTCAAGCATCGGCCACTGGAACTCCCCTTACCGGAACTGCTCATGCCTGTCCTTTGGCCTCTGCCGCAAAATCCCGGCCAGACGGGACTGGAAATCGGCCAACGCATGGCGCGAAACAATCCGCCAATCGAGGATCTGCCATGAAGGCTGAGCGTCCGTCAGGCCTTTCACACAGTGTGGGCCCGCTGGCTTACACTGCGCGCCATGAAAACCATTCCCCACAAACAAATCGCCGAACCGGCGGTCACCTGTTCGACCTGCGCGGCCTGCTGCTGCCAGCTTGAAGTCATGTTGATCACCGACACCGGCGTGCCCGAGCGTTTTATCGATACCGACGATTGGGGTGGGGAAGTCATGCTGCGACTGGATGACGGCTGGTGTGCCGCGCTGGATCGCGACAGTATGATGTGCACCATCTACGAAAAACGTCCGCTGATTTGCCGGGAGTTCGAAATGGGCGCACCGGAATGCATCACCGAACGCCAGGGGATTGCGACGGCGTATCGGTGAGCGAATACAGCAGGTCATGAAGATCCAATGTGGGAGCGGGCTTGCTCGCGAAAGCGGATTGTCAGTCAACATCAATGTTGAATGTTAAATCGCATTCGCGAGCAAGCCCGCTCCCACATTAAAAGTGCAGTAATGCTTACAACGGCATCGTGTAATGCAGCGAGTAACTCTCTACGCCATCGTTCGGGCTGCTAATCCCGGCATTGGAGTAGTGCGTGGCGCGAACCCCGACTTCATGCCCGCCGGTAAAGCGCAGACCAAACCCGAAACGGTCTTCGAACTGAAAGGCACTGCCCAGTTTGTTGTCTTCGACTTCAGTGTTGGCAAACACCGCGATACCGATACCCGCCTCAACATAAGGTTTGATGGTCTGACCGGCAAACTCGTACACCAGCACCGGCGAGAACGACACACTGTGATTGCTCGACGTTTCATCCCCCTCCCAGTAGGTGTAAGCGCCGCTCCAGTAGCCGGTCAAGCGACCGATATCACTTTGCAACCAGCTCTTGTCCCAGTCGAATTGCATGCCCAGTCGGTAAGTCATGGTCGAATCGCTGGTCTGGCCGACCGCGAATTCCACCCCGGCTGCCTGCGCGGTAAAACTGTGCCCCATCAATGCGGTCGCAATCGCGGCCAAGCAGAATAGTCGCTTCATTAGAAACATCCTTTTCCGAAACAATTTCGTATGGTTTTCAGGCTGTCCAACAGACAAAGCTATAGAAGTTGAAGCTTGATCGGAAGTTCAGCTCAATTATTCGTGTCATCACTTTTTTGTCTACACGTCGAAGCTTTGCACAACACCCGTCGAATGCCACAAAACCGGCAAGATATTTCTGAAATGTTCCGGATCGGCACTCGACCAGAACCGGGCAGCACGAGCAGGTCCCTCGGCCAGCAACTCACGCTCGGCCAACAATCGTTGAAGCTGCCGTGCCACAGCGGCACCGGTATCGATCAGGCTGATGTTCCGGGGGAGCAACTGCTTAAGCAGAGGCTTTAGGAAAGGATAATGCGTGCAGCCAAGAATGATTGTGTCTGCACCTTCAGCTAGCAGCGGATCGACATACCCTTGCAGCAACTGACGCAATGCCTCGCTGTGCAAATCGCCATTTTCAATCAGCTCCACCAGCCCTGGGCATGGCTGGGTGATGACTCGCACATCGGCGGCGAAACGGTCGAGCAAGGCGGCGAACTTGGCACTCTGTAACGTGCCGGTGGTGGCGAGTACGCCAACGACACCGCTGCGCGTCGCCGCAGCCGCCGGTTTGACCGCAGGCTCCATGCCGACGATGGGCCACTCTGGGAAATCACGCCGCAAATCCGCAACACCTGCGACGGTGGCGGTATTGCAAGCAAGCACCAGCGCCTTGGCGCCCTGCTGCTGAAAGAACTGCGCCATGACACTGCAACGCTGACGGATGAATGCCGGGGTTTTCTCGCCGTAGGGAATATTCCCGCAATCACCGAAGTACAACAGAGATTCGTTGGGCAGCAACTGCTGGATCTCGGCCAGCACGGAGAGTCCACCGACGCCGGAATCGAATACAGCAATCGGCGCTTCACGCATGGCTTGACCCGCAGACGCTACAGCCCGGATCACGCTTGACCCGCAATTCACGGAAGCGCGTGCCCAAGGCATCGATCAATAACAGGCGTCCCACCAGCGGTTCGCCGAACCCCACCAGCAATTTCAACGCTTCGAGGGCTTGCAGGCTACCGACCAGGCCCACCAGCGGACCGAGTACGCCGGCCTCGCTGCAAGTCAGCTCGGCTTCGCTGCCGTGCCCGTATAAACAGTGGTAGCACGGGCTTTCCGGACGACGGGAGTCGAAGACCGACAACTGCCCTTCCAGCCGAATCGCCGCGCCGCTGACCAGCGGTTTGCGCGCCGCCACGCACGCGGCATTGACTGCTTCACGGGTGGAAAAGTTATCGGAGCAGTCCAGCACCAGATCCACCGCCGCCACGGCTGCCGCCAGGGAATCTTCATCGAGGGCGGTGCGATGGGCCGTCAGCTGAATCTCTGGATTGATCGCAGTCAGACGACGGATCGCCGAATCGACCTTGCTCAAGCCGACGCTGTCGGTGTCGTGAACGATCTGGCGTTGCAGATTGGTCAGGTCGACCGTGTCGAAGTCCGCCAGGTGCAACTCACCGACACCGGCCGCCGCCAGGTACAGCGCCACCGGTGAGCCAAGACCGCCGAGACCGACAATCAGCACACGGCTTTCCTTGAGCCGCAACTGGCCGTCGATGTCGACGTGTTGCAGCAGAATCTGCCGGCTATAGCGCAGTAATTCCTGATCATTCAGCACGGCAAGCGCCCCAGACTGATGCGTTCGTGACCGCCCAGATCGGTGCGGCTGTGGACCTCTTCAAAGCTGCGGGTCAGCAGCAAATCGCGCACGGCCTCGGCTTGATCGTAACCATGCTCGAGCATCAACCAGCCGCCCGCCTCAAGATAATCCGGCGCCTGATCGACGATCAAACGCAAATCGTCGAGCCCATCGACGCCGGCCACCAGGGCACTGGCCGGTTCGAAGCGCACATCGCCCTGCGCCAGATGCGGATCTGTCGAAGCAATGTAGGGCGGGTTGCTGATAATCAATTGAAAGCGCTGGCCTTCCAAAGCGCTGAACCAATGACTGCTCAGCACCGTGGCGTTATTCAGGTGCAGCCGCTGGCGATTGCGCTCGGCCAGGGCCACGGCTTCCAGCACGCGGTCCACAGCGGTGATTTTCCAGGCCGGACGCTCGCTGGCCAGCGCCAGGGCGATGGCGCCGCTGCCGGTGCCCAGATCAAGAACCCTGGCCGGAGTCGTCGGCAACAGCTCCAACGCGGTTTCTACCAGCAGCTCGGTGTCGGGACGCGGAATCAACGTGTGGGGCGCGACTTCCAGGTCAAGTTTCCAGAAGCCCTGCTGCCCCAGAATGTAAGCCACCGGCTCACCGCTGCGGCGGCGTTGCAGGTACTCGGCAAATTTCAGCGCCGCTTCGCTCGGGACGATCCGCTCAGGCCAGGTGTGCAGAAAGCTGCGGGATTTACCCAAGGCAGCCGCCAGCAACAATTCGGCATCCAGACGCGCGGTGGGCGAGTCGGGCAAATCAGCGGCGCGCAACAAACTGGCAATGATCGTCATTTATTCACCTATCGCTGCCAATTGGTCGGCCTGGTACTCGGCCAGCAACGGTTCGATGACCGCATCCACGCCGCCCGCAAGAATTTCGTCGAGCGAATACAGCGTCAGGTTGACCCGGTGGTCGGTGACCCGGCCCTGGGCAAAGTTATAGGTGCGAATCCGTTCGGAACGATCACCGGAACCTACCAGCAATTTACGCTCGCTGGCGATGGCATTGGCGGCGGCGCTGGTCTGCTGATCATTGAGTTTGGCCGACAGCCAGGACATCGCCCGGGCGCGGTTCTTGTGCTGGGAACGTTCTTCCTGGCACTCGACGACAATACCGGACGGCAAGTGCGTAATGCGGATTGCCGAATCGGTCTTGTTGACGTGCTGACCGCCGGCGCCAGAGGAGCGATAGGTGTCGATCCGCAGGTCTGCCGGGTTGATCTCGATCGCTTCCTGCTCGTCCGGCTCGGGCAACACGGCCACGGTGCAGGCCGAGGTGTGGATGCGGCCTTGGGATTCAGTGGCCGGAACCCGCTGTACCCGATGCGCGCCGGATTCGAATTTCAGTTTGCCGTAGACATTCTCGCCTTCGACCCGGGCAATGACTTCTTTATAGCCGCCGTGCTCACCTTCGTTCTCCGACAGAATCTCTACCCGCCAGCCACGTCGCTCGGCATAACGCGAATACATGCGGAACAGATCGCCGGAGAAAATCGCCGCTTCGTCGCCGCCGGTGCCGGCACGGATTTCGAGGAATACGTTGCGCCCGTCGTTCGGATCCTTGGGCAGCAGCATGCGTTGCAGGCTGGCTTCGATTTCGATCAGTTGCTCTTTGGCTTCGCGGACTTCTTCCACGGCCATTTCGCGCATGTCCGGGTCGCTGTCCTTGAGCAGTGCTTGCGCGCCTTCGAGATCGCTCTGCACTTTAAGCAGCTGTTTATAGGTGCAAACGATCGGCTCGACTTCCGCGTATTCCTTGGAATAGGTACGGAACTTGTTTTGATCGGAAATGACCTCGCCGTCGCCAAGCAGGGCGGTCAGTTCCTCGAAGCGGTCCTGGAGGATGTCCAGCTTATTGAGCAGTGACGCTTTCATTGCGGTTTCTTATCCGAAAAGCTATCCGATGAGCCCTCACCGAGGGCAAAGAGTTCCTGGGCCATGGCCAGCGCATCGAGGCGGCCTTCGGCAGAGAGCTTTTTCAATTGCACGCTCGGGGCATGCAAGAGTTTATTGGTCAGGCCGCGGGCCAGTTGCACCAGCACGTCTTCGGCGCTGCTGCCATTAGCGAGCATGCGCTGGGCTTTAAGCAATTCTTCGTCACGCATGCGCTCGCTTTGTTGACGATAGGCCTTGAGCACATCCACCGCCGCCAGTTCACGCAGGCGAACCATGAAATCTTCGGCACCGACCGACACCATCTCTTCGGCGGCCTGGGCAGCGCCCTGACGGCTCTTGAGGTTTTCGGCGACCACTTCGTGGAGATCGTCGACGCTGTACAGGTAAACGTCGTCCAACTCGCCGACTTCAGGCTCGATATCCCGAGGAACAGCGATATCCACCATGAAAATCGGCTTGTGCTTACGCAATTTCAAGGCGCTTTCCACCGCGCCTTTACCGAGAATCGGCAACTGGCTGGCGGTAGAACTGATGACGATGTCACTGCGCACCAGTTCTGCCGGGATGTCCGAGAGCAGCACGGCGTGGGCACCGAACTGCTCGGCCAGGATGCTCGCGCGCTCCAGGGTGCGGTTGGCGACCACGATTCGCTTGACCCCAAGCTCATGCAGATGGCGAGCGACCAGGGTGATGGTCTCGCCGGCGCCGATCAGCAAGGCCTGGCTGCGTTGCAAATCACTGAAAATCTGTTTCGCCAGGCTGACCGCGGCAAACGCGACGGACACCGGGTTTTCGCCGATGGCGGTGTCGGTCCGCACCTGTTTGGCCGCATTGAACGTGGCCTGGAACAGCCGCCCGAGCAGCGGACCAATGGTGCCAGCCTCGCGAGCAACAGCGTAAGCCGATTTCATCTGACCGAGAATCTGCGGTTCACCCAACACCAGCGAATCGAGCCCGGAGGCAACCCGCATCATGTGACGAACTGCCGCATCATCTTCATGCACATAAGCGCTCGCGCGCAGCTCATCGAGGCTCAAATGATGATAATCAGCCAGCCAGCGCAACACGACGTCAGCCGAAAGGTGATCCTGTTCTATATACAGTTCACTGCGATTGCAGGTGGAGAGGATCGCAGCTTCGCGGCTGTCGGTGAGTCGGCAGAGCTGCTGCAAGGCCTCAACCAGCTGCTCAGGGGTAAAGGCCACGCGCTCGCGGACGTCTACTGAAGCAGTCTTGTGGTTAATACCGAGTGCAAGGAAGGCCATTCAAGGTCGCTGATGGTGACGTGAAGCCGACAATTGTCCTACTTCGACAGAGCCAGAACAACCACTCGATATCTATCGCACCTGCAAGAGCTGCCGAAGGCTGCGACCCATTCTCGTTTACAAGGGTGCCGGGGCTGCGGGGATTGCCCGCGAGGGTAAATTGGCCGGGCGGTTATGTTTGGCCGAAGGCTTGTGTCATGATGATCTGACCGCAGGTTAGTCGTCCTTTTCCTATATGAATAGATCTTCCGCGTTGCTTCTCGCTTTTGTCTTCCTCAGCGGCTGCCAGGCCTTGGCGCCCGTTTCATCGGACGGCACGCCGCCGGTCGAAGACAGCACTCCGGCCCCTGAAAAGCCCAAGGTTTACAGCTCGTTCAGCGAAGAAACCATCTTCAGCCTGTTGAGCGCCGAACTCGCTGGCCAGCGCAATCGTTACGACATTGCCCTGGACAACTACGTGACCCAGGCCATCAATACCCAGGATCCGGGCATCTCCGAGCGGGCATTTCGCATTGCCGAGTATCTGGGCGCCGATCAGGCCGCCCTCGACACCGCACTGGTCTGGGCCAAAAACGCCCCGGACGATCTCGAAGCGCAACGGGCGGCCGCCGTGCAACTGGCCCGCGCCGGGCGTTACGACGACTCCATGGTCTATATGGAGAAAGTCCTGCAAGGCAAAGGCGACACGCATTTCGATTTTCTCGCCCTGTCCGCAGCCGATACCGACCAGGAAACGCGCAACGGTCTGATGAAAGGTTTTGACCGCTTGCTGCAGCGCCATCCGAACAACAACCAGCTGATTTTCGGCAAGGCCTTGTTGCTGCAGCAGGACGGCGATGCCAAGGGCGCCCTGACCCTGCTCGAAGACAATCCGCCGGACGAAGGCGAAATAGCGCCGATCCTGCTGCGCGCGCGCCTGCTGCAAGGACTCAACCGTGGCGATGAAGCGTTGCCGCTGTTGCAAAAAAGCATCAAGAAGTACCCAGACGACAAACGCCTGCGCCTGACTTACGCACGCATGCTGGTAGAGCAGGACCGCATGGACGATGCCAAGGTCGAGTTCTCGAGCCTGGTGCAGCAATACCCCGAAGACGACGAATTGCGTTATTCCCTGGCGCTGGTCTGCCTGGAAGCCAAAGCCTGGGACGAAGCCAAAGGCTATCTGGAAGATTTGATCGCCCGGGACAGCCATGTCGACTCGGCTCACTTGAACCTGGGGCGCATTGCCGAAGAGCGTAACGACCCGCAGGGCGCATTGATCGAATACGCCCAGGTCGGGCCGGGCAACGACTACCTGCCGGCGCAATTGCGTCAGGCCGATATCCTGATGAACAACGGCAAGACCGCCGAAGCACAAAGCCGTCTGGCAGCGGAGCGCGGCGAGCAACCCGATTACGCGATCCAGTTATATTTGATCGAAGCCGAAACCTTGTCCGCCAACAAACAGGGTGACAAGGCCTGGAAAGTCTTGCAGCAAGCCCTGCAGCAATACCCGGACGACCTGAATCTGCTGTATACCCGGGCCATGCTGGCAGAAAAACGCAATGACCTGGCGCAGATGGAAAAAGATCTGCGACTGATCATCAAGCGCGATCCAAACAACGCGATGGCCTTGAACGCCCTCGGCTATACCCTGTCCGACCGCACCACACGCTACGCCGAAGCCAAGGCCTTGATCGAACAGGCGCACCAGATTACCCCGGAAGACCCGGCAGTCCTCGATAGTCTCGGCTGGGTCAATTTCCGCCTGGGCAACCTCGATGAAGCCGAGCGCTATCTGCGCCAGGCGCTGGAGCGCTTCCCCGATCAGGAGGTCGCCGCGCACTTGGGCGAAGTCCTGTGGGCCAACGGCAAACAGCGCGAAGCCAAGAAAATCTGGAGCAAGTTCCTCAAGGAACAGCCCGACAGCCCTACCCTGCGCGGCACCATCAAGCGCCTGACCGGATCAGAGACTCTTTAAGATTATGTTTTTGCGCCACTTCATTGTTTTCAGCTTCATCGCCCTGCTCGCCGGTTGCGCGGGCTTCGTTGCCCGCGAATCGGTCCAGGGCCAAGGCAACAAGGCCCAATGGCGCGAGCACAAACAGCAACTGACCGGCCTCGACGGCTGGCAGATCAACGGCAAAATCGGCATCCGCGCGCCAAAAGACTCCGGCAGCGGTACGTTGTTCTGGCTGCAACGCCAGGATTACTACGACATCCGCCTTTCCGGTCCGCTGGGTCGGGGCGCGGCCCGTTTGACCGGTCGCCCGGGTAAAGTCTCGCTGGAGGTGGCCAATCAGGGCCGCTATGACGCACCGACCCCGGAAGCCCTGGTTGAAGAACAACTGGGCTGGAAATTGCCGGTATCCCATCTGGCTTGGTGGGTTCGCGGGCTCCCGGCCCCGGACAGCAAAAGTCGCCTGACCCTCGACATCGACAGCCGCCTGGCCAATCTCGAACAGGATGGCTGGCAGGTCGAGTACCTCAGTTATGCCGAGCAAAACGGCTATTGGCTGCCCGAGCGGATCAAACTGCATGGCACCGACCTTGATGTCACGCTGGTGATCAAGGACTGGCAACCACGCAAGCTGGGGCAGTGAACATGACTGCACCACGTCTGACGTTGCCCTCGCCCGCCAAGCTCAATTTGATGCTGCACATCCTTGGTCGTCGCGAAGACGGTTACCACGAGTTGCAGACGATTTTTCAGTTCCTCGATTACGGCGATGAAATCACCTTCGCTGTTCGCGACGATGGCGTGATTCGGTTACACACCGAGTTCGCCGACGTACCTCACGACAGCAACCTGATCGTCAAAGCCGCAAAAAAACTTCAGGCACAATCCGGTTGTTCGCGAGGTGTCGACATCTGGATCGAAAAAATCCTGCCCATGGGCGGTGGAATCGGTGGCGGCAGTTCGAATGCAGCAACCACGTTGTTGGGCCTCAATCATCTTTGGCAACTGAATTGGGATGAGGATCGACTGGCCGCGCTGGGCCTCACGCTTGGCGCCGACGTCCCGGTTTTCGTGCGGGGCCACGCAGCTTTCGCCGAGGGCGTGGGGGAAAAACTCACCCCTGTAGAGCCCGAGGAACCGTGGTATCTCGTACTGGTGCCGCAAGTATCTGTAAGTACAGCAGAAATTTTTTCAGATCCACTGTTGACACGTAACACTCCTCCCATTAAAGTGCGCCCCGTTCCCAAGGGAAACAGTCGAAATGACTGCTTGCCGGTGGTAGCAAGGCGTTATCCAGAGGTACGTAACGCATTGAATTTGTTAGGTAAATTTACCGAAGCAAAACTCACCGGAACTGGAAGTTGTGTGTTTGGGGGCTTCCCAAGCAAAGCTGAAGCTGATAAAGTCTCGGCCCTTCTGACAGAGACCCTTACAGGGTTTGTAGCAAAAGGAAGCAACGTTTCGATGTTGCATCGCAAGCTGCAAAATCTGCTCTAAAAGGAATCGGGTACTGGGTACTCGTTGCAACAGATACAGGGGCGTCGCCAAGCGGTAAGGCAGCAGGTTTTGATCCTGCCATGCGTTGGTTCGAATCCAGCCGCCCCTGCCATTTTCCTATACTCATCCAGGTTACCCTCAGCCTTCAGGTACTGCGCGTGTCCAAGATGATGGTCTTTACGGGGAACGCTAACCCCGATCTGGCTCGGCGTGTTGTACGTCAGCTGCATATCCCTCTCGGTGACATCTCTGTCGGTAAATTCTCCGACGGCGAAATTACTGCCGAGATCAATGAAAACGTTCGCGGTAAAGACGTTTTCATTATTCAGCCGACTTGCGCTCCGACCAACGATAACCTGATGGAACTGGTAGTGATGGCTGATGCCTTCCGCCGCTCCTCGGCTACTCGTATCACTGCTGTTATTCCTTACTTTGGTTATGCCCGTCAGGATCGCCGTCCGCGCTCCGCACGTGTAGCTATCAGCGCGAAAGTCGTTGCTGACATGCTTACCGTAGTCGGCATCGATCGTGTTCTCACGGTTGATTTGCATGCTGACCAGATTCAGGGTTTCTTCGATATTCCGGTAGATAACATCTACGGCTCCCCGGTACTGGTGGATGACATTGAAGATCAGCGCTTCGAAAACCTGATGATCGTGTCCCCGGACATTGGTGGCGTCGTGCGTGCACGGGCTGTTGCCAAATCCCTGGGCGTGGATCTCGGGATCATCGACAAACGCCGTGAGAAAGCCAATCACTCTGAAGTGATGCATATCATCGGTGATGTCGAAGGGCGTACCTGTATTCTGGTCGATGACATGGTCGATACCGCCGGCACTCTGTGCCACGCGGCAAAGGCCTTGAAAGAGCATGGCGCTGCCAAGGTTTTCGCCTACTGCACGCACCCTGTGCTGTCGGGTCGGGCGATCGAAAACATTGAAAATTCCGTGCTGGACGAGCTGGTGGTGACAAACACCATCCCGCTGTCCGCTGCAGCACAAGCCTGTGCGCGTATCCGTCAACTGGATATCGCACCGGTAGTTGCCGAGGCGGTCCGCCGCATCAGCAATGAAGAATCGATCAGCGCGATGTTCCGTTAAGGGCCCTGCCCTTTTCATTACATCTCGTTGACGAAAAGCGCCCCGCCCCGGCATTCCTGTCGGGGCGGGGCTTTTTTGCCCATATCGCCTTTAGCGCTGGTCGCAAACGCTGGGGCGAATGTGGTTATTTTGGAGATACAACATGAACGATTTTACTCTGAATGCTGAAGTGCGTTCCGACCTGGGGAAAGGTGCGAGCCGCCGCCTGCGTCGTCTCGCAAGCCTGGTTCCAGCTGTAGTTTACGGTGGCGAAAAAGCCCCTGAATCCATCAGCATGCTGGCTAAAGAAGTTGCCAAACTGCTCGAAAACGAAGCGGCTTACAGCCACATCATCGAGCTGAACGTTGGCGGCACCAAGCAAAACGTAATCATCAAAGCTCTGCAGCGTCACCCGGCCAAAGGCCACGTGTTGCATGCTGACTTCGTACGCGTAGTAGCCGGCCAGAAACTGACCGCTATCGTTCCAGTGCACTTCATCAACGAAGCCGCACCGGTCAAGAAAGGCGGCGAAATTTCGCACGTCGTTTCTGAAATCGAAGTTTCGTGCCTGCCGAAAGACCTGCCTGAATTCATCGAAGTTGACCTGGCTAACGCCGAAGTCGGCTCGATCATTCACTTGTCCGACCTCAAAGCCCCTAAAGGCGTTGAGTTTGTTGCTCTGGCTCACGGTAACGACCTGGCTGTTGCCAACGTTCACGCTCCACGTGTTGCTCCAGAAGCTGCAGAAGGCGCTGCAGAGTAATTTCACTCTGTACGCCGGAGTGACCGGAACATCGCGGACTAGTACGTAGCGAGAAAGCGGGCGAGAACGCGGAGTTTACATAATGGTAAATGAGCACTTGTCGTCCACTTACGCCGCACACCCTGATCGCGGCGATGTTATCCATCACTTCAAGGAAGGGCCCCTATCGTGACTGCCATCAAACTGATCGTTGGCCTGGGAAATCCAGGCGCTGAATACGAACAGACCCGGCATAACGCAGGGGCCCTTTTTGTTGAGCGCATCGCGCACGCACAGGGCGTCAACCTTGTGGCCGATCGCAAATATTTCGGCCTGACCGGGCGTTATTCGCATCAGGGTCAGGATGTTCGTCTGCTGATTCCCACCACCTACATGAACCGCAGCGGCCAGGCCGTCGCGGCACTTGCCGGCTTCTTCCGCATCAAGCCTGAAGAAATCCTGGTGGCGCATGACGAACTCGATCTGCCTCCGGGCGTTGCCAAGCTCAAACAGGGCGGCGGCCATGGCGGTCACAACGGGTTGCGCGACATCATCGCGCAACTGGGCAATCAGAATACCTTTCACCGCTTGCGGCTTGGCATTGGCCACCCGGGCGTTGCCAGTATGGTTTCAAATTTCGTCCTGAGTCGTGCGCCACGCGCCGAACAGGAAAAACTCGATGCCAGCATCGACTTTGCCCTCGGCGTGTTGCCGGATATCCTCGCCGGTGAATGGAACCGTGCGATGAAAAACCTGCACAGCCAGAAGGCCTGACTCTTACTCCTCGGGGAAACACCATGGGATTCAATTGCGGCATCGTCGGCCTGCCTAACGTCGGCAAGTCCACCCTGTTCAACGCCCTGACCAAATCCGGGATCGCGGCCGAGAACTTCCCCTTCTGCACTATCGAGCCGAACACCGGTATCGTGCCGATGCCGGATCCGCGTCTGGAAGCCCTGGCAGCCATCGTCAATCCAAAGCGCATCCTGCCGACCACCATGGAATTCGTCGACATCGCCGGCCTGGTGGCCGGAGCCTCGAAAGGTGAAGGTCTGGGCAACAAGTTCCTCGCCAACATTCGCGAGACCGATGCCATCGCTCACGTGGTCCGCTGCTTCGAAGACGAGAACGTGATTCACGTCTCCAACAGCGTCGACCCGAAACGCGACATCGAGATCATCGACCTGGAACTGATCTTCGCTGACCTCGACAGCTGCGAGAAGCAACTGCAGAAAGTCGCCCGCAACGCCAAAGGGGGTGACAAGGACGCCGTGGTCCAGAAAGGCCTGCTGGAGCAATTGATCGCTCACTTCACCCTCGGCAAGCCAGCGCGCACGCTGATGAAGAACATGGGCGCCGACGACAAAGCGGTGATTCGTGGCTTCCATCTGCTGACCACCAAGCCGGTCATGTATATCGCCAACGTCGCTGAAGACGGTTTCGAGAACAACCCGCTGCTGGACATCGTCAAAGCCATCGCCGAAGAAGAAGGCGCCATGGTGGTGCCGGTCTGCAACAAGATTGAAGCCGAAATCGCCGAACTGGAAGACGGTGAAGAGAAAGACATGTTCCTCGAAGCCCTGGGCCTCGAAGAGCCGGGCCTGAACCGCGTAATCCGCGCCGGCTACGAAATGCTGCACCTGCAGACCTACTTCACCGCCGGTGTCGAAGAAGTCCGCGCCTGGACCGTCCGCGTCGGCGCTACCGCGCCACAAGCCGCCGGCGTGATCCACACCGACTTCGAAAAAGGCTTCATCCGCGCCGAAGTCATCGCTTATGACGACTTCATTCAGTACAAGGGCGAAGCCGGCGCCAAAGAAGCTGGAAAATGGCGCCTGGAAGGCAAGGATTACATCGTTAAAGACGGCGACGTGATGCACTTCCGTTTTAACGTGTAACAGGAACCGTGGATTTACACGGAACTCGATAGACTGGAAATCCCCGTAATCACTCGCTGATACGGGGATTTTTGCGTCTTGGGATCACCATCATCCTCCATTGTGATCTGAGTTGTTGATGGGTACGCTACCGGGTATGACGCCTAAAGCCGGTTTTAAAAACCGGGTACGACGGAAATTCGGAGATCAGCCCATGCTCACCGATACTCAATGCCGCACCGCAAAGCCCAAGGACAAGCCCTACAAGCTCACCGACGGAAAGGGGCTGCACCTAGAGGTCAAACCCAACGGCTCAAAAGCGTGGCGCTACCGTTTCGAGCTTCGAACCGCAGACACGGCCAAGGAGAGCACCTTCGCGATTGGCGACTATGCGATCGCGCCTCGGGGCGAAACTCCGGAAGAGGCCCAAGCTCGAAAGAATGGTCGAGAGGGACGTCGAGGGACATTGCGGTCGCCACGAAACCATTACCGCATTCCGCCTGATGTGGCTGACGCTCTGCCGACCGAACGAAGTAGTGGAAGCAAGGTGGGATGAGTTTGATCTGGACGCCGGCCGCTGGCGGATTCCCGCTGAGCGGATGAAAAAGCGCAAGGAACACATTGCTCCTCTACCCACCCAGGCAATGGACATGCTGCGAGCTCTGCATACCGTCACGGGCAGATATGAACACTTGTTCCCCCACCGCGACGAGCGAACTAAGCCGATGGTCGCGGCTTCATTCCGGCAGATGCTCAAAGCTCTGGGGTGGAGCGGCAAATACAGCCCCCACGCCACCAGAACCACGGGAAGTACCCGGCTCAACGAGATGGGCTATCCCGCCGACTGGATCGAGCGGCAACTCGCCCACGTCGAGCCCAATGCGGTACGGCGTACCTATAACCATGCGGAGTACCTGGCGGATCGTACGAAGATGATGCAGCAGTGGGCAGACATGCTTGATGTATGGATTCTCGGCAAAAGCAACATCACCCCCCTCAGTCGAAGTACGAATCGGTAGTAAATAGCTCCTTTACCTACTGGCGACAGCGGCGACAGTGGCGACAACCCCCGTCGGCGCGGGGCTGGAAGGTGGCGACAATATTGGCGACAGTCGCCACTTCAGATTCACTGCTTCGCTCTTCCGGCCAAGCCCTTATCGCAGGGAAGGCTCCGCATTCCCGGTGATAAGGGCTCACACGACAAACCCGACGAATGGCTACATCGCTACCGAAACCCACAGACTCCCAAGGCCTTCCAGTGGCCTCAACTTGCGCAACGCACCTCCCAAAACAGCGGTTGACCCACAGCGAGACCGGGCTTAAACCAAGCCCTGTGGATAGCTGTCGTTGACAGCACCAGCCCAGGTAGCCCGAACCTTCAAGGCTACGCCACAGCGCGGTGGTTCAATCCTAAGTGCGATCAGCGTCCGGTGGCTCGCACGGTCACAACACCGTTGTGATGGATGCCCACTGCTCCAAAGCGTCTGTGCAGCAGACTGCCTGCATCATCACCAACTGCTCTGCAGCAACCTCCTCCCTTGGCCCATCTCGCTGCGCCAGACTGCGCCCGTCTCTTTATCCTAGAAAGAGACGGGCGCTCATCACCCTGCTGCAGCCCACATCTGATCGGGTTCTGCGACAACTCACCGCGTGACAATCGGCGTGACAAAACCGATTCGACACGTCTCGCATTATCGCTGGCGACGGTGCAGCAGCCCAGGACAGGCTGCACTTGACTGACAGTCAGGCATGCCCCGCTCGCGAAGATGATGCCCTCCCCCCCATGATCTCGCGGTGCCGGATTCGTCAACCGATGCAGCCTCCACCCGCCCGCATCCTCGGATGCGTTCAGGAGGCCAGATCGATGGGAAATGCCCGCGCTCTTGGTCGTACAGAGCCGTTCGTTCCGCGTCAGTGAACACCCTCACAGGTCGCAGGGGCCTTCATCCCTGATAACACTCAACATCCGTGGCGGGAGCGTGAGGGAAACAACTGCTGAACAGGAGACAGATGATGCTGCAATCAACCTGGAGCTTGCCGCCGCAACCCTTGCTGGAGGCCAACCCGACGCCATTAGATTATCCGGTGGCCGCCCTCGGTGATCTGCTGGGACCGGCCGTCGAGCGCATGGCCGAAGTGATGGGTGTGCCGCAGGCCATGGCGGCGCAATCGGTGCTGGCTACCTCGGCCTTGGCCACTCAGGGGCATGCCAATGTGCAGCTGGATGGCCGGGCCTATCCGCTGTCACTGTACCTGCTCACTATTGCGGCTTCCGGTGATCGCAAGACGGCGGTGGATAAGCTGGCCTTACAGCCAGCCCGCGATTGGGAACGCCAGCAGTGGCAGGCCTACCACGAAAAACTCAGTCGCTACCGCGCCACGCTGGTGCAATCTCAGAAGCAGATGGCAACGATCGATAGCCATACCGACACGCCAATCCAGATAGAGCCAGAGCCCGTAGCACCACGACTGATCAGCAGCGAACCGACCATCGAAGCCCTGACCAAAAGCCTGTGTTTGGGTCTGCCCAGCATGGGGCTGTTCAGCGACGAGGGAGGCCAATTCCTCGGCAGTAGTACCATGAGCCGGGACAACCGCCTCAAGGCGGTGACCACCTTGTCGTGCCTGTGGGACGGCAACCCCATCGATCGCTCTCGCTCCATGACCGGGGAAAGCCTGCGCGCCTATGACAGGCGCTTGAGCCTGCATTTGATGCTGCAACCGTATTTGGCGGGACAGCTACTCAAGGATCCGCTGCTCAACGGCCAAGGCATCTTCGCCCGCTGCCTGATCACCTGGCCACAGAGCTTGGCCGGACAGCGCTTTTATCAGCCGGTGGATCTCACCCAAGACATCAGCCTCAAACGCTACACCCAGCGAATCACCGACCTGCTGCAACGTCCCTGGGCAATCGGCAGCGATGGCGCGTTACACCCCAAAGCCCTGCCCCTGAGAAGCCTGGCCCGGCAAACCTGGATCAACCTGCACGACACCATCGAAGCCCAGCTCGGCGAGTTCGACGAACTGGCCAATGTGCGACCCAGCGCCTCCAAGGCCTCGGACAATCTGCTACGGATCGCCGGCGTCTTTGCGGTACTGGAAGACCGCGAAATGATCGAAGTTACCCACATTCAGCGCGCTTCCTCGCTGATGGATTATTACCTGACCGAGATCCAACGGCTGACCGAGCAGGAACCGATCAACACCCAGCGGGAAGAAGCCGATCGGCTGCTGCGCTGGCTGCAGGAAAAACAGTGGCCACCTTTCACGGTTCGAGATCTGTTACGCAACGGCCCGCGCTTCGCCCGCAAAAGCAGCCATCTCACGCTGGCCCTGTTGGTCGAGTTGATCACTCATCAATGGCTGGGGACCGACGGACACCACTTCGAGGTACGCCATGTTTCGACTCAATGAAGCCCTACGCAACCGGCGCGCCCAGGCGAAAAACGCTCATCATTTACAACTTGTCGCCACCACTGTCGCCACTTTGTCGCCACGCTCCACGCCAGGTACCACGGGGCTTGTCGCCACTGTCGCCGCTGTCGCCAAAAACCAAGGGGACGGCTCACACATCAGCGATCTGATTGAGCGCCTACACCAGGAAGGTGCCGAGTTGTTCTGCCTGGACAACCGGCTGTGTTTTCGTCCCAATGACTGGGGCCAACTTCCCCCCGTGAACGGCCAGTGGCGCGAGCTACTGGCTTACCTGTGCCAACAGGCGAAGGAGCTCCAGGATGGCCCTGGTCGGCAGGCGTGACGGTCGCAACTTCGGTTATGGCCGCCAACTGAGCTACGCCGGTCCGCAGACGCTCAAGGATCTGTTCGGTGGCGGCCATTTCGCCACGGTCAAAGCCCACAGTGATCGTTGGCTGGCATTCGTTAAGTGGTGCCGGTCTGAGCAAGGCCCTGGCTACAACGATGCGCGGCAAATCGATCGGCAGACGCTATTCAACTATGCCCAGTACCTTCGCCAGCAAATCGACCACGGCGACCTCAACATCGCCACCGCGCAAAACCGATTGTCCAGCGTCAACCGCACACTCGCGGCGCTGCGCGGTGATCAGCATGTGAAAGTCCTGAGCCCGAGCCAGACGTTAGGGCGGCAGCGTTCGACAATCCGCACCGTCGCGCCACAAGGGCAGGATCGGCAGCAGATTGAGCGCATTACTCAGGCACTCCGCAATCAGGGACACCATCGCGTCTGCGCCATCGTGCACTTGGCTCGCGAAACTGGCATGCGTCTGCGCGAAGCGATCCTGGCTGATCTGCCTCGATTACAACGTGAAGCCGAGAGGTTTGGTCGTATCAACATCCAGGACGGCACCAAAGGCGGTCGTTCGGGAGCTTCGGCACCACGATGGGTCGCGGCTAATGAACAAGTGAAAAGCGCGTTACTGCTGGCTCAAAGCGCATCACCGGTCGGCAGCCGCAACTTGCTAGCCCGAGATGAAAGCTACGCCACGTTCTTGCAACAAACCGTGCGCTCTGCCCGCGAAATACTGCATGAACAAGGGTTGAAGGGATTTCATGAATTGAGAGCGGCCTACGCTTGCGAACGTTACGAGCTGCTCACTGGGCACGCCGCTCCGGTCGAGAGCGGCCACGGCCATCGCCTGTACCGCGACCTTGATCAACGGGCGCGCCAACAGATCAGCCTTGAGCTCGGTCATCACCGCATCGATGTGGTTTCAGCCTACATTGGAGGCAAAGCGTGACCAAGTCCTTCGACATGGCACTGCTCCTGAGCGGCGTGCTGAGCGGTTCGCAAGCCACGCAGCAACGACACCTACGGCAAGCCCGATTCATACAAGCGGCCATCCAACAGCGATGGCAGCGAGACAATCCCTGGACCTGGCAGCAAAAGCATCTCGCCTGGTTTCTTAATTACCACATGAGCCAGCGTTCTGAATCGACACGATATTACTATTTGCTGACCATCCATTTACTCACTGTTCGTCTAGGCAAATCCTGGCAATTCAAGCGTAAGCTCACACAAGGCATGATGAATGGACGCTAACGAGATCGCTCGGAAAAAATTGAGGATATCTTGCCAAGCAAAATAAAAGACAGATGTGCCAGGTCCTTGATAAACGCCCGTCAATAGCCGACGCGGTTCCCTGGATAGCGACCCGATAAGAACGATTAGCCGGAGATTCAGTAGTTTTTTCTCATCCTTTTTTGTGAGCTGGCACGATCTGCCAGGTCCGGGAACGGATAGAAACGACTACACGCAGACCTTGCGGGCCTGCGCGTAACGTATTGGCTAGGGTCACGGCAGCCCGTCGTTCACGATACCGCCGTGATACACCTTCTGTCAGGTCGCTTCGGGTAAAGGGTGCGCTTTCTCAGGCGGTTTGATTGAGCCGATGTAAACCGCAAAGATAGTCAGCAGCGCGCCGCAAATCTGCAGCGTGGAGCTGGCCTTCCCGAGAAAGGTGACATCAATAAAATACGTGATCACCGGCTCCAGTAACAGGATCAGACCGGCCAACCCCAGGCTGATAGCTCCGATCGACCGGTTGACCAGCAACCAGCCGACAAACTGCACCAATACCCCGTATATGATCAGCATCAGCAAGGTTTGCCCATCCACGATGGCCAAGCTTTCCCCAGTTGCCAGCGCGTATGTCAGAAGTACCAGTGCCGCCCAAAGACTCAAATTGAGCATTTGTGCGATCTTGTCACCCCCGCCGTCAGGCAACTGAGTGTTGATCTTCAGGAAGTACACGCAGATGGCATACGCCAGCCCCGACAGCACGCCATACACCACGCCCTTGATCCCTACCGCACTGGTCATCTCGGGTAGCAACAACAGATAGAGCCCAACAAATGCCAAGGTAATGGATACCAGGAAGTAGATCGAAGGTTTTTCCTTCAACAGGTACAACCCCAGTAGGGTCATGAAGAACACCTGACAGTTGGTCAGGATCGACCCGATGCCCGGGCCGACGATATAGATGCTCTGGTGCCAGAGCACCAGGTCGATGGCCAAAAACACCCCAGCCAACGCAGTGTATAGCTGCGCCTTGGCGCTTTTGAGCAGCACCGGTGTTTTGCGCACCTTGAGCAGCAGGAAGAACAGGATCGAGGCGAACACCATCCGATAGAACCCTGCGCCACCCGCGCCGATATGGGCGAAAGCGACGGCTAGAGCAGACAGACTGAGCATCAGTCCACCGATGGTCAATTCAATGATTGCCCGATTGTTATTAGTCGACATGAGAAACCTCATTGATAAAAACCAGAGTATCCGTGTCACTGTCCGGTTCGCTAAACGTGGCTTGTTCCAGCACTTGGTGCATAGCCTCGAAAATACTTTCCAGACCCGCCTCCAAGGTTTTGGTGTCGATAGTCAGAGCCGGCATCAGTTTGAGCACCTGATCTTCAGGACCGCAGCGCTCAATGATCAAACGACGTGCAAAGCAAGCACGCATGACCGCGGCGGCCAGTGAGGCATCGTGGAACTCGATGCCATAAAACAATCCGCGACCACGCACCTGTTTAATGTGCACAGCGAAGCGTTCGGTCACTACGCCGAGCCAGGTCTTGAGCAACGCTTCATTAGCCTGGATATGTTTGACCAAACGATCGTCGCCCCAGAATTCCTGCAGCGTCTTGGTCGCCGCAACAAAGGCCAGCGTGTTACCGCGGAATGTGCCGTTGTCTTCGCCTGGCGCCCACTGATCCAGCTCCGGGCGATGCAGCAACAGTGCGAACGGCAAGCCGTAACCACTAAGGGACTTCGACAGGCAGACCATATCTGGCGTGATACCGGATGGTTCAAAACTGAAGAAGGTCCCCGTGCGGCCACAACCGGCCTGGATATCATCAATAATCAACAGGATGTCGTGCTCCGCAGTCAGCTTGCGCAATCGGACCAACCAGTCAGCGGACGCTACGTTGATCCCGCCTTCGCCCTGGATGGTTTCCAGGATGACCGCAGCCGGTTTATCCATGCCCGAGCTGTTGTCGTTCAACAGCCGCTCGAAGTACTCGACGGAGTCCAGCCCCTTCAGGTAACCGTCGTAGGGCATGCGAATCACATGAGGGTCGACGCTGGGCTGGCGGTTGTCGCGGTTGCCGGTCAAGCCCAGGGAGGTATTGGACATGCCGTGAAAGCCATTGGTGAAGGCCACGATATGCTGTCGTCCGGTAACCTTGCGAGCCAGTTTGATCGCCGATTCCACCACGCTGGTGCCGGTGGGCGACGTGAACTGCATCTTGTAAGACAGCGCTCGCGGTTCGAGGATGATCTTGCGGAAGTTGAAGAGGAATTCTTGCTTGGCCCGGCTGTGCATATCCAATGCAGCCTGAATCCCATCACGCTGCAAGTAGTCAATCACCGCGGCCTTGACCGGCCTGGGGTTGTGGCCGTAGTTGACTGAGCCGGCGCAACTTAGAAAGTCGATGTACGCCTGCCCCTTGAGGTCATACAGATAGCTGCCTTGAGCCTGGTCGAAAACCACCGGAAAACTGCGGCAATAACTGCGCGCCTGGGACTCGACCTCAGCGAATATACCCAACTCATCCATTCCTGAAATTTCCATTTACTGCCTACTCATATAAGGGGGTCGAGGTTCAGCGTTCGATTCAATCGCGACTCAGGCTATTTTTTCTGCACGCTCTTCCAGCCCCAGTTGCTCGCTCAACGAACTGAAAATATCTCGGGCACGTAAAGACAACAGGCTGAAGGAGCCTGCATCGCCGTAGCCGTGGGACGACTCGCACAAGCCATTGAGGTAAAGCGCTGGCAAGCTGCAACCCTTGCGCGCAGACAGGCGATAATCGCGACCGATGCGAATCACGCCCTGGGCATCACAGTCCAGGCTTTCGGCAAGGTCTTGCAGAATGATTGGGAAACGCTCGTCCTGTGCGCCCGTGCCCAGGTTGCGGAACCCCGTGGCTAGCACGACAGCGTCGAGGTCAGACAGTTGTTCGGCGGTTTGGCCTTGAGTGTCGAGTACCGTCAACGAGTAGCCCTGCGCCGTGGGTGCGCAATGCTGGACTTCGCTGAAGTTCTTGATCGTAATCCTGTTTTTACCCTGCAACTTGTCTTCATACATCCCCACATACAACTCTGCGATCACGTCGGCGTCGGCAGCGGAATAGTTGGTGTAATGCAGGTGGCGGTTGATGTTCTTTTTCGCCTCGGCGGAGCTGTTGTAGTACTCGTCGACAAAGGACGGAAAGTACACGTGCTCGCTGAACTGGCTGGTGTCCTTGAGGCGGAAACCATAGCCGCGCTGCACGTTGATGATTTCCAGTTGCGGGTAGCTATGGCGCAGGTGCAGCATGATCTCGATCGCACTCTGGCTGCCGCCGACCACCGCGACCCGTTTCAGCTCGCGCTGTTGGGCCAGTTGTGCCAAACGCCCGAGGTACTGAGTCAGATGGAAAACCTGATCCGGGGCGCAGTCTGCGAACACTTGGGGGATCACCGGCGTACGACCCGGTGCGAGCACCAGCGAACGGGCAAAAAACTGATTTCCGGCCTGAGTGGTCACGCAATACAGGTTGCTTACAGGGTCCACCTGAATGGTCGTCACGGTCTGGTTGTAAGCCACGTCCTTGGCAAAGAACCCCGCAACCCAGCGCACGTACTCCGCGAATTCGCTGCGCAGGGGAAATTCCAGACCTAGGTTTAGGTGCTCAAAAAGCCGATCATTTTCGAACAGGAAATTGGTGAAGGTGTAGCGACTACGAGGGTTGCGCGGGGTCACCAGGTCGCGGCTCGGATGATTCTGAATATCGCTGCCCGCCAGCATCATCTCCGGTTGCCATTTCGTACTGGAATGGCGCTCAAGAAATAGTCGCGTCCCGGCAAACGCCAACTCTTCCAAAGCAATGGCCAATGCGATATTAGCCGGCCCAAAACCTATTCCGATTACATCATAGACTTGTCCGTCACGTCCCGAATCCCTGGCATTAACTTTATGAACGCTCATAACTTCTCCCCTCCCTGCAACAAATATCAGACTCGACAAAGCAGAAAATCCCCAAAGGTCTTTTCTGCCACGAGTCAAAAAAAACAACTAATTTTTAATTGGCTTTAATAGTTAGCAGCAACACAACTCTTTAAACTTCTTGCGAGGCCAACTTCAACCATTGTTGTACCGGTGCATAAGCCAGAATGTTGTCAACATAGCCCTGCAGTTGTGCAGGGATGGCAATACCATAACGACGGAAGCGGAACACCACCGGAACAAACATCGCATCAACAATGCCGAAGTCACCGCAGAGGAATTGTGTTGAACCACTCACCTCACGGAGTTGGTTCCAGATAGCGAATACCCGCATGATTTCCTCTCGGGTCTCGGCGGTTAGGTTTTCTGGGATGTCACCGGTGTTCAGGCCAAACGACATCTGCGTGCGCAGGTGGGTGAAACCGGAGTGCATCTCTGCCGCAGCAGCTCGTGCCAGGGCCTTGACCAATGAATCTTGGGGCCAAAGGTTGGCGGCCGGATATGTGCCGGCAATGTATTCGCTGATGGCCAGGCTGTCGTTGATGACAACATCATCAAGCAGCAGCGCCGGTACCTTGCCGGAAGGCGAGTGCTCCAGAATGCGCTGGCGGGTGTCGCTTTGTTCCAGTTTGATCTGAAGGGTTTCAAATGCAACATCCGCTGTCACAAGAACCAGCCACGCACGAAATGACCATGAAGACTTATTAAAATCCCCAACTACCAGTTTTGTAGACATCGCATCCCCTAGCTTGTGTTATGAAATAGGTGCTAAATTTAGCGACCTTTTTTTCATACGTATTGCACAAAACTGGACAATTCATGGACGAGAATCGCCGAAACAAAGCCCCTCAAAAAGACAAGGACTTTGTTCAATTCTGGCGTATACCCGAAGGCGACTGTGAGTTGTTATCTGCGCGTTACAGCACTCAATCTTTCGGCCGACATTCACATGACCGGTACGCTATCGGCGTTATAAGTAGCGGTGTTGAAAAGCTTTTTTATCGCGGCAGTTACTACATGGGGGTCGCTGGCAGTGTGGTCACCATTACCCCCGGGGAGATCCACGACGGCTTACCAGGCCATGATGAAGGCTGGATGTATCGAATGCTCTATATCGACCCCGAATGGGTCAATCGGATGGTGTTTCAAGGGCGTTTTTCAGACGATCATATTCATCTTTTTCAAACAGCTCTTAGCCAGGCTCCCGACTTCGCCCGGACCTTTTTGCATCAACATCAAATCATTGAAAAATCCCCCTCCAGCCTTGAACGGGAAACTATCCTGCTGGATCTGGTGACGCAGCTCTTCGAGCGCAGCGGAGCGCCCATCGAACCAGTCAGTGCGGCTGAGCAGCACGCAGTGCAAAAGATCAAGAGGAAGCTCGAAGACGAGTTCGACAAACATCTGTCTCTGGAAGAACTGGCGCAACTGGTGAACCTTGACCCTCTTTACCTGATCCGGGTGTTCAAAAAAAGCGTTGGCGTCTCCCCCCACAGCTATCAAATCCAGAAAAGAATCGCCCAGGTCCAAAAACTGCTGCGCACCGGGTCCAGTCTCGCAGAAGCGTCATTCACTTGCGGCTTCTTCGACCAAAGCCACATGACCCGAGCCTTCAAAAAAGTAGTCGGCATCACACCCGGCAGTTTCCGCAACAGCAGTGCCTGAGCCTGTAAGTAACCCCATAGCCTGACTCGTTTGAGTCAGCCCTGAAAGGCCTTGCAGTATCTGCGTGAAGTCCCTTAGGGCCTTCAATGTGCGTGGTGTTACACGCCCTGCATCGGCCACCACCCACGCCTCCAATCCACCGCCTTCAAGCCTGTGCACCGCCAGTTCGCCACTATGCTCCAGCACAATCGCCCGCGCAGTTGATAGGGCTCTTTTTCAACTTCGTCCAGACTGTTGAAGATACGTGGTAGGTGTCCTCCCATAGGCCGCACAACGTACCGAGAGCAACGCAGCTACCGTGAAAGTAAAGTCATACACAGCATCCAAACCGGGCGCAAAACCGAGTATGAAGCATGTTGAACCTTACTGAAATATAACTTTATAAGGCCTATACCCCATGACTTCTGGTTTAACGTGTAACAGGAACCGTGGATTTACACGGACCTCGATAGACTGGAAATCCCCGTAATCACTCGCTGATACGGGGATTTTGCTTTTTGGGATCGCGGTGCCTAACACGCAACTCCCTCACAGGTGCTCTGCTAGACTAAAAACGGTTCATTCCTGATCTGGAGAACCGTCATGTTGGAAAAATTTGAACGCTATCCACTCATGTTTGGCCCAACGCCGATCGAGAAACTGAATCGTCTGTCGGCATGTCTTGGTGGCAACATCGAGCTCTATGCCAAACGAGAGGATTGCAACTCCGGACTTGCGTTTGGCGGCAACAAGATCCGCAAGCTGGAATACATCATTCCCGATGCCATTGCCTCGCAGGCAGATACGCTGGTTTCCATCGGTGGCGTCCAGTCAAACCACACGCGCCAGGTCGCGGCTGTCGCAGCCAAACTCGGTATGAAGTGCCGTCTCGTTCAAGAAAGCTGGGTTCCATTCCCGGATGCGGTCTACGACCGGGTTGGGAATATTCTAATGAGCCGAGTGCTGGGGGCGGAAATTGAATTCGTCGACGAAGGTTTCGATATCGGTATTCGCGAGAGCTGGGAGCGGGCGCTAGAAGACGTCAAGGCGAAAGGAGGCAAACCGTATGCAATTCCTGCCGGCGCGTCCATGCACAAATATGGAGGTCTGGGCTATGTCGGCTTCGCCGAAGAAGTACGCGAGCAAGAAGCCAGCATGGGAATCAAATTTGATTACATCATCGTCTGCACGGTGACTGGCTCCACCCATGCGGGCATGCTGGTGGGGTTCGCCAAGGATGGTCGTGCTCGCAATGTGATTGGTATCGACGCCTCTGCCACGCCTGAGCAAACCAAAACACAAGTATTGGCAATCGCTCAGCATACGGCGCAGCTTATTGGGCTTGGCCAGGAAATCACCGCTGACGATGTAGTCCTTAAAGAAGAATATGCTTATCCGGCCTATGGCATTCCATCAGAAGAAACCAATGCAGCTATCCGTTTGTGCGCTCGCATGGAAGGCATGATGACGGATCCGGTCTATGAGGGAAAATCCATGCAGGGCCTCATTGATCTCGTCCGCCAGGGGTTTTTCCCGGAGGGGTCGAAGGTGCTTTATGCACATCTCGGTGGTGTACCGGCGATTAACGCGTATAGCTACATCTATCGAAACGGCTGAATTTTTAGAGGGTCCTGAAACAGGTGTAAACCTCATTCGGGACACGACATCTTTTTTCGTGGATAAAACCAGCACAACAAAGGCTACGGCGGCTCCTTTATCAGGAACCGCCATCGCTATTTTCACACTTGGTACTTACTCCGATTGAAGAACATCGAAGACCCCGCCCCCACTAGCGCGATTGCAAAGATCCCTACATCGATGCTGCCAATGTAGGGCGGCAACACAAAAATCATAAATTGATTCCTTTCAAACTCCACTGCTCGCATCCTTATCGAGTCCAGAAAGGCGCGAAGTTCCATCAGGATAGTGATTTGCGCAAACGGCAATCACGGTTGCAGGCATGCTTTAGCACTACAAGTCTCTATACCGGTACGGGTCAGACTTTTTGGGTTCTCGGCAAAAAGATCGCCAACCCCCCTAACAACGGCAAGAACGAACACAGGAAGTACACGTACTCAATGCCGTGAATATCCGCCAGATACCCGAGTAGCGCCGCACCAATCCCGCCAAAGCCAAACATCAGTCCGAAGAACACTCCTGCAATCATCCCGACGTTACCCGGCACCAGTTCCTGGGCATATACCACGATCGCCGAGAACGCCGAGGCGAGGATGAAACCGATCACCACGCTGAGGATGCTGGTCCAGAACAGGTCCACATGGGGCAGCAGCAGCGTGAACGGTGCGACGCCAAGGATCGAGAACCAGATCACCGCCTTGCGCCCGATCTTGTCGCCGATCGGCCCGCCGAAGAAGGTCCCCGCCGCTACCGCCCCGAGAAACAGAAACAGGTGCAACTGTGAGCTGGCCACCGACAAGTCGAATTTTTCAATCAAGTAGAAGGTGAAGTAACTGGTAAGGCTGGTCATATAGAAATACTTGGAAAAAACCAGAAGCCCGAGCACTACCAGTGCGCTGATCACCCGTCGTTTCGACAAGCCGTGAGTCGCGGCCTGACCTTGTTTGAGCTTGAACAGATTCAGGTGGTTGGCGTACCAGCGACTGATCCGATACAGCACGAACAGCGCAAACAATGCGAACAATCCGAACCAGGCCACATGACCCTGACCGTAGGGAATGATGATTGCCGCCGCCAGCAACGGCCCGAAGGCCGAGCCCGCATTACCGCCGACCTGAAACGTCGACTGCGCCAAGCCGAAACGCCCACCCGATGCCAATCGCGCCACCCGAGAAGCTTCCGGGTGAAAGGTCGATGAACCGACACCGATCAACCCCGCCGCCAGCAGAATCATCGGAAAACTTCCGACCACGGACATCATCAGAATGCCGATCAATGTGCACACGGTACCGGCCGGCAACAGCCAGGGTTTGGGATGACGATCCGTGTGGTAACCGACCCATGGCTGCAACAGCGACGCCGTCAGTTGAAAAGTCAGGGTGATCAGGCCGATCTGAGTGAAGGTCAGGCCATAGCTGGCCTTGAGCATCGGATAGATCGACGGCAATACCGCCTGAATCAGGTCGTTGATCAAATGCGCCAGCGCCACCGCGCCGATGATGCGCATGACCAACGGACTGCTTTGTGAAGTGGCGGGCGCCGACGTCGCGGCGGACTGAACGTTGCTAATGGCCATGAGAGTTTCCGTACTGCGGATGGGTGCGCACTGGCAGGTCAGTCAATGTGCCATTTTTTAGTGCGGTTGCGCCATCCCCTTAGCCTGCTAACGACCTTAATAAAAGGTGATAGCGCAACGCCATGGTCTGAATCTTGCCTTGCTTGTCCACTTCAACGCGGCCCCTTACAAAGGGGACCGAGAATGGGAAGTTTCGCTACAGAGTCGGCCTACAGAGCGGACCAAGGGTGAACTTTCGAGGCCTTTTAGAAAGGCACCAGTCGCGGTCGCAACGACCTCGACGCACGCCAATGGTGCGTGGTGTCCAGAGGAGTCATGGGGCATGCAGGCTTTTTTATCACCGGGGATCGGGCTGCTGGGGCGATTCGGTTTCGCGCGTAAATTTCAGCTGCTGTTTCTGCTATTTATCCTGCCACTTGCGGGCAGCCTGTGGATGATCGGTCAGGACTATCGTGACAAGTTGAGCCTGATCTCCGGCGAACGCGCCGGGGTTCATCAATTGCTCGCCCTCGATGCGCTCGACAACCTGCTCGCCGCCCAGCGTGACCGTGCCGCTCGTTGGCGCGCCACCGAAACCAATCGCCAACCGACACCCGCAACCATCGCGGCCATGGCAGCGTTCGACGCGGTTCAGCCAGCCGTTGCCCAAGCCATCATGGACCTGGGCAATGCCTTGAAAACCGAAGGCGCCGGGGATCAAACCCTCACCCGCTATCAGGCTCTGCAAACCGCCCTCACCGGCCTGGATTCGAAAAGCCTGAGCAGTGTCGGTTGGTGGCCAGACGGTTATGATCGCTTCACCCATGCCTTGGGTGCTCTGCAAGCCTTGCGCGAACAAATCGCCATGGACACTCGCTTGACCCTCGCACCGTGGCTGGAAACCTGGCTGCTGACGCAGATTTCCACGCAACACGCACCGGACCTGATCGAACGGGTCGGTCGTCTCGCCGCAGTCGGTCAAGCCTCAGTGGTGTCCGGGCAGTTCACTCTGCAAAGCCGCCTGCAACTGCGGGACTTGCGCAGTCGCATCGGCGATGCCCGGGAGCAACTTGTTAAAACCGCTGGCCTGCTGGAAACACGCCTGCCCAGCGCCCTGCAAACCTGGGCTGGGCAATACCACGACAGCCTCAAACACCTGGACGCCGGTTTGAAAGTGCTGGATGAGGGCGTCTTCGGCGGCAGCATCAACCTCAAGCCGGAAGACTTTGAACGCAGTCTCGACGCGCTCCTTGGCGACCTCGCCAAGTTGCGCCAGCAATCGTTGGTTTCCCTGGATCAACGGCTGGATCATTACCACGGCTCGGCCATCCGCCAGTTCATTCTGGTGGCAATAATTTTTGGCTGCTTGCTACTGGCCGCGCTGTACCTGTTTATCTGCTTACAGGCCTCGATCCGTCATAGCGCCAGCGGCATCACGCTCCTGGCCGAATCTTTGCGTGACGGCAACCTGAGCTTGCAAGTACCGGTGCAGGGCCGCGACGAACTGGCGGCGATCAGCACCGCCTTGAATGTCGCCGTGGTGCAACTGCGCAACAGTCTGTTGGGGGTCGATCACGAAACCCTGCAACTGAGCAACGCGGTGCGCGCGCTCAACGATCACTCCAGCGGCGCTCTGGGCGAAGTCGAGGCTCAGCAGTTGCAGATCAGCCAGATCGCCGCTGCGGCCACGCAATTGGCCGCGACCTCCCAAGGGGTCGCCCAGAGTTGCGAACAGGCCTCAGGCAGCGCTCAGCACACCCAGCGCATCGCCGCCGACAGCAGCCGTGACAGCCAACGCACGACAGCAAGTATTCAGCAGCTCAATCAGCGTTTGAACGACACTGCGGCAGCACTCGGCCGGGTCAGCGAGCAAGGACAGCAAATTCAATTGGTGGTCGATACCATTCGCGGCGTTGCCGAGCAAACCAACCTGCTGGCCCTCAACGCTGCCATCGAGGCCGCGCGGGCGGGCGAACAGGGTCGTGGTTTTGCCGTAGTGGCCGATGAAGTGCGCAGCCTGTCGCAACGCACCCAGTCCTCCACCGCGCAAATCGCCGGCACCGTCGATAGCTTGCGCAGCACCGTCAACGAAGCGGTATGCCTGATGGAAGCTGCTTGCGGCCAGGCACAATCGGATGCGCAAGCCGTCACCGGCCTGGGCGAGCGCCTGGGGGAAATCGCCAGCGCGGTGCAGAGCGTCACCGACACCTTGGCGCAGATCGCCACCGCTGTCGAAGAACAAGCGAGCACCGCCGATGAAGTCAGCGCAAATATCCAGCAAGTCGATCAGGCGGCGGTACGCTTGCTTGATGGTGCACGGGCGGTGAACCTTGCGGCAGACACCTTGAGCCAGGGCAGTAGGGCCTTGAGTGCCAATACCGGCAGATTTCAGCTCAGTTGACGCCCTCCGCTAGCCCGATTTTTCGGGCCTGCGGGATAAGCGGTTGAAAGTGTGGAGAAATATTTTAGATTTACGCTTGACGCATTTCCATTACAGGTGAATAATGCGCGCCACTTGGCTACATAGCTCAGTTGGTTAGAGCATAGCATTCATAATGCTGGGGTCCGGGGTTCAAGTCCCTGTGTAGCCACCAAGTACTAAAAACGGCTTACCGAAAGGTAGGCCGTTTTTTTATGCCTCGAGAAAAGTGGCATCGCTTCAGGACGGTGGACCTGATTTGCGTACCGCTCCCCCGGCCGATAAAGTCCCCCAGACCTTTTATCCCATGGACGGAGTGCCCCGCGTGTTCTCAGCCTTCCACTTGAGTCGCTATCGCCTGTCAGCCTTTTCGCTGATCGCCACCGCTTTAACCCTCGCCGCATGTAATACCCCGCCCTCTTCACCGTCAATCTCGGCCCTGCCGGTCGCGCCGGAAATCGCCTCCGGTTATCGCACCGACCTGCAGACCCGGCATGCCTCGAAACACATGGCCGCAGCCGCCAACCCGCTGGCCGCCGAAGCCGGGCGCAAGATGCTGCGTGAGGGCGGTTCGGCGATTGATGCAGCCATTGCCATGCAAGCGGTGTTGACCCTGGTCGAACCGCAATCATCGGGTATCGGCGGTGGTGCCTTGATTGTGCTGTGGGATGGCAAGGCTGTACGCACCTATGACGGGCGCGAAACCGCTCCGGCCGGCGCCACCGAGAAACTGTTCCTGCAAGTCGACGGCAAACCGATGCCCTTCACCCAGGCACAGATCGGCGGACGCTCGGTGGGGACGCCAGGTGTATTGCGGGCGCTGGAGCTGGCCCATCAAAAGCACGGTCGTCTGCCGTGGGCGAAGTTGTTCGAGCCCGCCATCGAACTGGCGGAACAAGGCTTCGCGATTTCGCCACGCCTGCATCAGCTGATCGCGGCAGACGCGTTCATACAGCGTTCACCAGACATGGCCGCCTACTTTCTGAATGCCGATGGCAGCCCGAAGGCCATCGGTACACCGCTGAAAAACCCGGCACTGGCCGCCGTGTTCAAGCGCATCGCCAAGGAAGGTCCCGATGCCCTGTACAAAGGGCCCATCGCAAACGAGATCATCGCCAAAGTTCAGGGCCACGCCAACCCCGGCAGCCTGTCGCTGAGCGACCTCCAGGGCTACAAGGCCAAGGAACGCGCGCCGTTATGCACCGACTATAAACGCTGGCAGGTTTGCGGCATGCCGCCACCGTCGTCGGGCGGGATCGCCGTGGCGCAAATTCTCGGCACCTTGCAGGCATTGGAATCCCGCGACCCGCGCTTTGCCCTGGCCCCCCTCAAACCGCTCAAGACCCGCAAACCGGCAGGCATCGAACCCGCCCCAGAAGCTGTGCATTTGATCGCCGAAGCCGAACGCCTGGCTTACGCCGACCGAGCGCAGTACGTCGCCGATACCGATTTTGTTCGTGTACCGGTCAAAGGCCTGGTCGACCCGACTTACCTGACCAGCCGCGCCGCCTTGATTGGTGATCGCAGCATGGGCCTGGCCAAGCCCGGCAACCCGCCGGGCATTCAGGTCGCCTATGCACCGGACCGCTCGCCACTGCGCATCTCCACCTCGCAAGTGGTGGCGGTCGATGATGCAGGTGGCGCCGTGTCCATGACCACCACCGTGGAGGCAGCGTTTGGCTCACATCTGATGGTCCAGGGGTTTCTGCTCAATAACCAGATGACCGACTTCTCGTTCATCCCCGAAGAAAACGGGCAAAAAGTTGCCAACCGGGTCGAACCGGGTAAACGCCCGCGCTCGTCCATGGCGCCCACGCTGATCTTCGACCGTCAGAACGGCGAGTTCCTGGCCACTGTCGGCTCCCCCGGCGGCTCGCAGATCATTGAGTACGTGGCCAAATCCACCATCGGCCTGCTCGACTGGAACCTCGACCCGCAAGCGGCCATCAGCCTGCCCAATTTCGGCAGCCGCAACGGCCCGACCGAACTGGAACGGGGGCAGTTCAGCGAAGAGCTGATTCAGGCACTGAAGGACAAAGGACACAACGTGAACGAGATCGACATGACCAGCGGGACTCAGGCGATTGTTCGGGTCAAGGATGCGCAAGGGAAAGCGGCGTTGGCCGGCGGGGCCGATCCGCGACGTGAGGGGGAAGCGTTGGGGGATTGAGTCGTACGCAGAAATAAGAAAAGGCTTACCGGAGGAAACACCCGGACTCAGAACAACCTTTCCTGGCCTGGATTGACGAAGCAAGGAAAGCGGACTGGAGGACGCCTGCTGACATCAAGGCGCATTTTGCCACCGCCAGCATTCTCAAAAGCCGCAGAGTCGTGTTTAACATCAAGGGCAATGACTTTCGGCTAGTCGTCGCGGTGGCCTACCGTTTCGGCGCCGTATACATAAAATTTGTCGGCACCCACAAGCAATACGATGGGATCGACGCTGATACCATCGAAATGGAATAACCCATGAACATTCATCCGATTCACACCGACGCGGACTATCGTGCAGCCCTCAAAAGCGTATCTGCACTATTCAACAATGAGCCTGAGCCGGGCACTCCCGAAGGCGATTACTTCGAGATCATGATTACCCTCATCGAGGCCTATGAATCGAAGCAGTTTCCTGTCGATCTGCCCACCCCGATCGACGCTATCAAATTTCGCATGGAGCAGTCCGGTCTGTCCGCGGCTGATCTGGCACCTGCCATTGGCCGGACAAACCGGGTTTATGAAGTGCTCAACGGTAAGCGTGCGTTGACGCTTCCGATGATCTGGAAGCTTCATGATCTATTTGGGATACCAGCCGAAAGCTTAAGCAAGCCAGTGAAGCAGGCCTGATCTTTTTTAGGGCTACCGACACTGGATTCAGGGCATCAAGTCGATAACTGATTGGCAAACTGCCCAACCGCGTTCACCACTTTCTGCGCCCCGTCCTGGATTTCGACGATCACTGTGCCCGCCTCCGCCGCCAGCGCCAGCGCCAGCCCCTGTTCGGCCTGGAGTTTGCCCTCGGTCAATAGTGGCAACACGAACACCTTTATACTGCGCCGGCCACCGAACAGCGCCCAATTCGCGGTACTCGCGCGCCGAAATACGCTGCACTGCTGATGCCCACCGCCCCCATCACTGCGCAGAAAATCACACAAATCCACGGGCTCCACGGCATCAGACCGATCAACAACAGCGGTGTGACGCTGGCCCAGGCGGCGTAGGCAATGTTGTAGGTAAAGGAAATCCCCGAGACGCGAATCCGCGCCGGAAACAGGCTGACCATCACCGACGGCACCGCACCGACTACCCCGCAAGAGAGGCCTGCCACTGCATAGGCCAGACCGAGCCACTGGCCTTCAATGATCAGGCAGGTGTAGAGCACGCCAATACCCAGAGGTAGCAGCAGGCTATACAGCATCACCGTGCGCCAGGCGCCGATGCGATCGACAAGCAGCCCCGCGAGCACACAGCCGATGTTCAGAAACACGATGCCCAAGGCACTCAGGGCAAAGGTATGACTGGCGGTCATGCCGAAGGTTTTTTGCATCATGGTCGGGGTAATGACCACGAATACCACCACGGCCGAGGTCAGCACGCAGGTGAGGATCATCGCCGGCAGCATCGCCAGGCGGTGCTCCCGCAGGACCGTGCGCAGCGGCAGTTCAACAGTAGCCTCGCGCTGGGCCTGCATCGCCATGAATACCGGAGTTTCACTGAGCCAGCGACGTAGCCAGACACCGATGACGCCAAACACCCCGCCCAACAGAAACGGGTAGCGCCAGGCGTAATCAAGGATTTGCGCCGGGGTGAACGTCTGTGCCAGAAATGTCGCCGTCAGGGCTCCGATCAAGTAGCCGAAGGTCAGCCCCGCCTGTAGGAAACCGAGGGCATAGCCGCGATGCCCGACCGGTGCATGCTCAGCCACGAACACCCAGGCACTCGGCACTTCACCGCCTACCGCCGCGCCTTGCAGGACCCGTAGGCCCAATAGCAACAACGGTGCGAAATAACCGATCTGGGCGTAGGTCGGCATGATCCCGATCAGCAGACACGGCAACGCCATCATCAGAATACTCAGGCTGAAAACCTTCTTGCGTCCCAATTTATCGGCGAAATGTGCCATCAGAATCCCACCCAGAGGCCGCGCCAGGTAGCCGGTAACGAAAATCCCGAAGCTTTGCAGCAGACGCAGCCACTCGGGCATTTCGGGTGGGAAAAACAGTTGGCTGAGGGTCAGCGCGAAAAAAACGAAAATGATGAAATCGTAGATTTCCAGCGCGCCGCCAAGGGCCGCTAGCCCCAGTGTTTTGTAGTCCGAGCGGGTGAAGGGCGCCGGGCGCGCATCTGTGTTGGCAGTCATGGAAATAACTCTGGCAGGCAAAAACCAAGGCGCCCATGGTCTACGCAAATGCGCTTGTGGACAACCCGCTATCCGTGGATCCCAATGCCACGTTACTGCTAGCGCGTACTTTCAAGCATGAAGGGCACTCTTGGACTGGCATTCTTTTCAGATGGGTACTAGACCCTCGACATAAGTAGTTCCAAGATGTACCCGCCCTGCCTCCGAGGGCTCACGCTGAAAAGGATCTGAGCATGTTCAAACTCACAGGACTCACCCTGGCCGCACTCACCCTGAGTGCCGCCGCTCACGCCGATGTCGATCTGGATCTGGGCAGCACCGAACGTGTTACCCGCCTGTTCGCCTACCCCAACAACTGCAATGTCATCTGCTATCGCAACTGGACACTGGAACAGACCGTCGAGCACTACCTGACTCAAAGCGTACAACGCGATGGCTACAAAACCGCAAAAGTAGTGGTCAAAACCAAAAACAAACAGCTCTACGCCAATATCACTGGTGTACCCGCAGGTTATGACAAGCCACTCACCGCGCTGCTCAATGCCGGAGATTTGGCGTACAACGGCGCCAGCAAACTGAGTGCCGATGGTAAATGGACCTATAACTGGTACTTATTCCTGCCGCTGGGCATGGCACTGGAAAATCGCAAAAGCGTCGAACTGCTGCACTTCCCGCCGGATTATTCGCTGACCCAAGCCCAGGACTACCTCGAATCCAAGACGACCGACCGTTGGGCCACGCTGCTGACAGCCAACGGCATCCCCGCCGACCAGACGCCGGGCTATCAGACCATCATCGACATCGCGCCGATTGCCGCGCCATCCAGCGCCGGCAAGGACCTTGAAGGCGTCTACGACTATTTCAAGGACTACCAGACCACCATGGTCAAGGAAGTCAGCCAGAACGCCAGCGGCGCTGCCTTGCCAATGGTCGCCTTCGGCGCACCGGTACGTAACTGGATCAAGCAACAATACGGGCCGACCGTAGACGTGCTGGGCCTGGCAACTATCATCCCGAGCAAGGGTGTAGCGGTACCCGTACTGGGTTCCAACCACCCGAGCTATATCTGGTATGCGGCCGACCCCGAGGCTTATAGCGGCGACGATGCACAGGCCAAGGCCGACGCCGCGGGGCTGAAAGTCATGGGGCAGGATTTGAGCGCCGCGTGCTGGCAGGCGGGAATGGGCAGCAAACCGGGTACTGACCCTACCGTTCAGCTGAAAAGCTGTACTCAGACCTGGCAAGTGACCCAGAAGGAAAAAACCTGCGAACTGTTCTACACCTCGATCCGCAACCTGACGCCTGAACAGGCCGTGGCCAAATGCGCAACAACAGCGGTCAAATCCCAGCTGAAACAGCTGAAGAGCCCGTCTCTTGCGAGTTCTGCTCCTGCCCCACACTTGTAAACGATGAAAGCCTTTCCCGCGTGAGCCATGGCTGACGCGGGAAAGAGCCTTTTTCGCCTGTCATATCTGACAGTAGACCGTTTGTTTCATTTGCGAGAGGCTTGGAGCGTATCCAACGTGCTGCAGGGCTGACAGGATGTCAGTAGATAGCGGTCGTAGCACTCGACTGACAAGGATCGTTATGAGAACCCATGAAGAACAAGCAATACCCCTACCGCCATCAAATGGCATTTATCCGTTTGTAGAGTTGCCCCTTCGCCTTGGATTCCCCTCCAAGGACGACTTTGAAATCATCTGCAACGCTCAGGGGTCAGCAATAGCTGTCATGGCACTGCGCGAATTCCCCCGCATCAGCCGAATCTGCAGGGTTTCTGGACATTTGTTGCCCTATCGCTGCCGATATACCCGGCAGTTGGCACCAGGAATCCACATCTATGATCCGCGCTTTTGCGGTCTACTGAGCCATTCCTGCGACCCCAACGTCTTTCTCGACATGAGCGAGCTGTGGATATGGGCCCTCAAGGACATCAAAAAAGGTGACCGGCTGACGATGGATTTCGCCGCGACAGAAGACAAGCTGCAGCGGCAGTTCGCCTGCCGCTGCGGTTGTCCGTCCTGCCGTGGCTGGATCATCGGCTATGACGAGTCGCCGAATGCCAATGGCGAACAGTTTTTTCAACACTGGCGTCGACGAAGTCTCATCTAAGGGGCTTTTACAACGCCTCGACCGGACGCAAACGGTACTGCGGCGGCAACTGTTCGAAACCGCTGATGGTGGCGTTCAGGCTTTTCCAGCGACCGTCCTTGATGCCATAGATGCATCCGTGGATCGATAGTTTCTGACCACGGTGCCAGGCGTTTTGCACAATGCTGGTATGACCGACATTGGCCACCTGCTGAATCACATTGAGTTCGCAGAGGCGATCGACACGCTCTTCTTCGGTGGATAACTTGGCCAGCTCTTCGCGTTTTTCGTAATAGAGGTCCCGAATCGAGCGCAGCCAGCCGTCGATCAGACCCAATTGACGGTCCTGCATCGAGGCGCGTACACCGCCGCAACCGTAATGGCCGGTAACCAGGATATGTTTGACCTTAAGTACATCGACCGCGTATTGAATCACCGACAGGCAATTGAGGTCGGTGTGCAGTACAACGTTGGCCACGTTACGGTGCACAAACAGATCGCCGGGCAGCATGCCGACGATTTCATTGGCCGGCACGCGGGCATCGGAGCAACCGATCCACAGGTATTCCGGGGTTTGTTGACGGGCCAGCTTGGCGAAGAAATCAGGATCTTCCTGAGTGATCGCGTCGGCCCAGCGCTCATTGTTATCAATCAGATCTTGTAATTCGTTCATGCAATGAAGCCTCGATAATGGTGCACCGCTTTGACAGACAACCGTCTGTCGGGGTCACGCGCGAAGTGCAGATACCCCTTGATGCCCTGATCCATTTGACGGCTATCCGACGCTCCATGGCCGGTGGAATTCTCACAAGCTCAGTGGGTCAACTGTAGCAAGGCCTACAGCATGAGGAAATGCCATGACTGATTCACGACGTCCGTTCGACAAGGCGCAACCCGAGCCCATCGACGACAACGAAGACCGCATGGGTTCAGTGCGTGAGCTGGATTTCGACGAGGAAGAACCGGGCACCAGAATCGGCGACCTGATCCCCGAACGCGAGCGTACGCAGAAGATGCCCGACGAACGCGTCCGTGAAGCTGGCATGACCGGAGGCTCGACCAATGACCATGAGTCCACCGACGATGACATGAGCCCGGAAACCTTGATCCGTGAAGATGGCGCGCGGGACGCCCATGAAGAGGGTGAAGGCGACCAGGCGGATTGGGATTTGAGCATTGTCGATGAGGACGACATCGGCGGGGGCAATGGGTTGGACGAAGCAGAGATGGCGCAGCGCGATCCAATGGATGGCAAGCGTTGATCTACAGATTTGACCGGACTCCAACGCAGGAACTGCCGAAGGCTGCGATCTTTTGATCTGTTGTTGCCGCGACATGGAAAGATCAAAAGATCGCAGCCTTCGGCAGCTCCTACAGGTGTTTCAGTCAACCAAGGTGCAGGCCATGACGACCGCATCCTCACGCCCACCCACCGCCGGGTAGTAATCGCGTCGACGTCCGATCTCGTTGAACCCATACCGCTCATACAACCGAAATGCCGCCCGGTTGCTGTCGCGCACTTCCAGAAAACATTCCCGTGCCTCTGCCTTGTAGGCTATCGACATCAAATGCTCCAGCAGCGTCAAACCCAAACCTCGCCCCTGATTTTCCGGTTTGACGGTGATGTTCAGCAGATGCGCCTCGTCGAGAATGATCTGCACCACGCCGTGACCGACCTGCTGCTGCCCTTCGAACATCAGCCAGATCTGGTATTTGCCCAGGCCGTCGAGAAAAATCCCGCGGGTCCAGGGGTGGCTGTAAGCCGCGTATTCAATTTTCAGTACAGCGTCCAGGTCCGCCTCGGTCATCGGGCGGAATGATACAGCGTCACTCATTCGATTCTTTCCAGCGCGCCATCAGCCGACGCATGGCTTGCCAGACATCAGCCTTACGCTGTGGCTCTTCCATTAATAATTCCAGACCCGGAAGGGCCCAGACCGACCCCAGGCCTTCGACCTGCAGTTCACGGTTGAAGGATTCGGCGTTGGCTTCACCGGCAAAACGCACCGCCGGCAAGCCGATCAGCCACAGGCAGACGCACGGAGCATCTTCGAGACGGGCCGACAGAAAGCCTTGTACGAAATCCCGAGCCGCTTCCGGCCCTTGGTCCATGGTGCCGCGAGCCAGCAGCGGCCAGCGCACCGGCTCGCCGATGATCTGCGGGCTGTCCGGCAGGCCGGCGGCGCGCAGCATGTCCTTGAGCAACAGATAGGCCGGATCGCGGGTCTGGAAGTTTTCGCCTGTGGGTAACTCCACCAGCAACAGGCAACGACCTGCGCGCAGCAATTGAAGGGCAAAACGCGGTGGCGGCACGACCGGCGCCTTGATCGCGACCGGGGCCTCTTCTTCTTCGACCTTGGCGTTCGTGCGGGTGCTGGCCAACGATGGCCGTGGCACTTCGATTTTCACCCGCTCGGGCGGTTTGACCACGGGCTCCATCGGTGCCTCGGCCATAGGAGCCGGCGCAACCGGGGCGACGACCAACGGCTCGGGCATCTCCAGCAGTTCGGGCCGCGAGGGCGCAGCAAAGGGCAATTCGGTGCGCGGCAGCCAGTTGACCACCTGCATGGCGGTCAAATAAGCGCGGCGACGGGACTCGATAAGCAAAGGTCGGCCACTTGTGGATAACTAAAGTGCAATGATTCTACCGCCCTTCGCTCAAGATCGCCCGCGCTTGATCGATAGAAAGCCAACTGTCCGTCCCGAGAGTGAATCGCAACGGGCTTGATGCAGTACAATCGCGACTTTTAATCGCCAACCAGCCGGCCATTCCGATGATCGAACCCAAGCGCGTCTTGCGCGCCCTCGCTGAACACTGGGCACTTCTGGAGCCACTGTGCGAGCACTTCGACCAAGGCACCCTGAGCCTCAACGAATTGCGTTCACAGTTGGCCGCCCAGCAACTCGACAGTACGCCGCAGGACATCACCAGCCTGCTGGACGTGTGGATCCGCCTCGACATTCTGGTTCCCGTGGCGAAAAGCCCGAACCGTTTCGAACTCAATGCGCAGATCCACGACTTCCTCGCCTATCTGCGCCGTGAGCACCGTCTGGGCCTGTGCCTGGAAATCGAAGCCTATTTGCGCCATCTCGAGCGCCTGGCCGGTTACATCCAGGACGCGTTCGACATTCGCGATGGCAACGATCTGGCGCGCCAGTTGCGTCTGCTCGACATGCGCGTGCGCGATGTGCTGAAAAAACTCGACAACGACGAACAGGCGTTGGTGGCCGTCGCCGAACGGGCGAAAACCAGCGATCGGCAGATCCCGCTACGTCAGCGCTACGCTGAAGTGCTGGCGACCTGGGACGAATACGTCGAGCCGATGATTGAACTGGTGAACGCCGACGGCGCCTTCGAACAAGGCGTGCGCAAGGTCGAAACGGTCCTGCTGAAGATGCTCTCCGAACAGCAGCGCCTCGGCCATCTGGTTGACGACGACATGCTGCTGCGCACCCACGCACGCATCCTCGAAATGCAGACCAGCGCCCAACTGACGCTACGTCATGCTCGTGAACTGCTGCTGCCGCTGCGTGAAGAAGCCCGCCGTCATAACGCCGTGACCCGTGGCGCGGCGCTGGCCCTGTCGGCCATTCGTCGTAAAGGCATCGATGCGGTACCGCAAGCCGCGATGCCGATGTTCACCCGGCCGCAAAGCACCTTCCTCGGGAGTGCCAGTCAGGTCGAAGCCTACGTGTACGCCCTGGCCCGTTTCGAACCGAAACCGGCGCGTTTCCCCAAGGCCCACAAAACCCAGAAAGGCGAAGCCCCGCGCGCGCCACGCACGGTTCGGGAGATGCTCGAGCGCTGCGAAGACGCCCTGCCGATGCCGGACCTGATGACCTGGCTGCTAGAGCAGGAGCCGGACGGCGCTACCGACGAATTGCTGTACTGGTTCTCGCGCCTGTCGCGGGAAAAACGCTTCAAGCGCGAGCGTCTGGAACGCCGCGATTACCATACTCACGAGCATCAGGTCAGCCTGCGCTCCTTCGCCCTGCTCTCGGCCCGCGACACCGCCGCCGAGGATTCTGCGAGCATCCCACATGCATCTTGATCTATCCGAACTGTCCCAACTGGCGCCGATTTTTCGCGAGCTGTTCAAGGGTTACCACGTCAGCCGCCGCGACCCGGAGCTGTACGCCCAACTGTCGAACTTCCAGGACCAGTACCGCACGCTGTTCAAGGCGCTGGGGTTTGAACTGGTCTGTGACACCCGGGGTTTCTACTACTTTGTGCCGGACCTTGCCGCTGCTGCGGTGAACAAGACGGCACAGCGCCTGGCGCTGTTTACCTTCATCCTGGTCGAGCACTTGGCCGATCAGGGCCGCGACCCGATCGCTGTGCTCGACGGGGGCAGTCTCGGCCGCGACGAATTGCCTTCCCTGCTGGAAAAGTACCGCGACCTGTTCATTCAGGCTGAAGTGCAGACCGTCGAAGAACTCGAAGAAAAAATCATGCGTCGCATGACTCAGCTCGGTTTTGCCGGTGAAGAAAACGGCGTTTACCGTTTTCTGCCGCCGATGCACCGCTTCCTCGACGTGTGCCTGTCGGTTCAGCAGGACCGTGATCTGGCGGCCAGCCTGCACAGCGTCCTGCCATTGCCAGTGCCCGTGCTGATCGATGACGACAGCGATGAAAAGCTGCTGCAAACAGACGCCCCGCTGGATCTGAGTGACTTCGCGGAAGAAAGCGAAGAAGACGCCCTGGCCCGTGCCATTGCCGAAGAACAGGAGACCGACGCATGAGCAAGGAACGCTACGGCATTCGCCGCTTTGCCCTTTTGAACACCGCCGGTTACAGCCTCGGCCTGTTCCCGCTGGAAGAGCCGCTGTCGGTTTACGGGGCGAACAACCTCGGTAAATCCGCCTCGATCAACGCCTTGCAGTTCCCGATTCTGGCGCGCATGTCGGACATGAGTTTCGGCAAGTACAGCCTGGAGCAATCCCGGCGCTTCTACTTCGCCTCGGACACCAGTTACATCCTGGTGGAAGTCTCCCTGCCCCACGGCCCGCACGTAATCGGCGTGGTCGGACGCGGCCCGGGCGGCGGTTTCGGTCACCAGTTCTTTGCCTATGCCGGCAAACTCGATCTGGCCCATTACCAGAAAGACGACACCTGCCTGCGGCAGAAAGAGCTGTTCACCAACCTTGAGCGCGAAGGCCTGAAAGCCTATGAACTCAAGCCGGATGAACTGCGTCGCTTGCTGGTGGGCGGTCATACCTCGATTCCGCTGGACCTGACGTTGATCCCGCTGCGTTCCACCAGCGAGCAGAGCCTGAAGACCTTCCGCGCCCTGTTCATCAACTTGCTGCACATGCGCGAAATCACCGCGGCCAAACTCAAGCAATTGTTCCTGGATGCTTTCGAACACAGCCTGCGTTCCGGCAGTGTCGATTACATCGCCGCGTGCGAAGAAGCCTTCCGTGATGTACGCCGCATGGAGCAGGACTACAACTCGCTGGTCGCTGCCGGCCCATTGGTTGAAGCCTTGGCCAACGGCGTGAAACAGCGGGACATCCTGCGCGGCAAACTGCATCGCCTGTCGCCGCTGCTCGATTCCCTGCTCGGCACCTGGTCGGACTACGCCAGTGCGCGCAAGGAAGAACTGACGATTCAGGCCGAGCACTATCGCAACGAGCAGGACGCGCTGCAAAACGATCAACGCGGCGGTACTCAGGAACTGATGCGTCTGGAGCGGGAAATCACCGGCATCCAGCGCTGGCTCGGCGAGTTGTCGGTACTCAAGCATCGCTTCGCGCTGGTCGATGACGTCAAAGTTCTCGAGCAGCAACTGCTCGCCGCCAAGGACGCGCACGACGAACTGGCCGGTGCACTGGCCCAGTCGCGCCAGTTCAGTGCCGAAGACCTGGAAGAGCGTCTGCGGGATCTGGAAAAACGCCTGAAGTCGGTCAAGCAACAACTCGATCACGCCGACAACAACAGCTACGCCCGTTTGCGCGAAGAGTTTTCGCAGCAGGACGTTGAGCGCCTGATGCGCCTGTTCAACAGCGCGTTGTTCAGCCTGCCGTTGGGCGAACACGGCATTACACTGGACGAGGACGGTCAGTGGGTCAAATCCATGGAGCTGATCCTCGATGGCTTCAAAGGCGAGCGCTTCGAAGTGCCGGGCCTGTCCATCGATATCTCGCACATCGAGCCGCCAGCCCTGCAAGCCTTGGCCGACCGCGCGGCGTTGCGCGATCAGAAAGACCGCCTGGAGAAAGAACTCAAGCAGCTGAAAACTCAAGCTGCCGTGGCCGCCGACCGCGCGGCCAGTAAGACCCAGACTGAAGCGCTGTATCAGCAAGTGCTGGATGCGCAGAAAGCCCTGGAAGATTTCCGCCGCGCGCAAACCCTGAGCGCCGAGGAAGGCGACAAGCTAGAGCAACTGGCACAGATGGAAGCTGCTCAGGATGAATTGAAGCGTTCCAGCGATGCCTTCACCGAGCGCGTCCAGCAACTGTCGGCCAAGCTGCAACTGGTCGGCCGGCAGATCGGCGATATGGAAGCCAAGCAACGCACCCTCGACGACGCCCTGCGCCGTCGTCAGCTATTGCCGGCGGACCTGCCATTCGGCACGCCGTTCATGGACCCGGTCAACGATTCCATGGACAACCTGCTGCCGCTGCTCAACGACTATCAGGATAGCTGGCAAGGTTTGCTGCGCAGCGATGGACAAATCGACGCGCTCTACGCTCAGGTTCGCCTCAAAGGTGTGGCCAAGTTCGACAGCGAAGACGATATGGAGCGTCGCCTGCAGCTGCTGATCAACGCGTATGCGCACCGCACCGATGAAGCGCTGACTCTCGGCAAGGCCCGTCGTGCAGCCGTCACCGACATCGCCCGGACCCTGCGTAACATTCGCAGCGACTATGACAGCCTCGAACATCAACTGGCGCTGTTCAACCGCGAGATCAACAAGCGCCAGGTCTCCAACCTGCAAAGCTTCCGCATCGTGCTCGCGCCGAACAAGGAAGCGCTCAAGCACATTGACCAGATCATCCACAGCGCCGGTCAGTACGAAGAAGGCGAAACCCTTTCCGTCTTCGACCTGAGCCAAAGCGCCGATCAGGACAACAAGAACGAAGAGGCCAAGGAATACCTGGCGCGGCTGGTGGCGGCGAATCACAACCAGCTCGGCCTCAAGGATCTGTTCGAGCTGGCGTTCGAGATCACCAAGGTCAACGGTCAGCCGGTGATCCACACCGACATCGACGGCGCGGCGTCCAACGGCACCACCATGACCATCAAGGCGCTGACCAACATGTACTTGTTGCTGCACTTGATGGACCGCGATCAGGCCGGTCGCGTGCGCCTGCCGTACTACCTCGACGAAGCGGCAGACATCGACGAGAAGAACCAGGCAGCACTGCTGGAAACCAGCCTGCAATTGGGCTTCGTGCCGATTCTGGCGAGTGTGAAGCCGCAAGTTTGCGCCAGTGTCGCCATCGACCTGGAAGGCGGCAGCGGCCCGAACGGCATCTACATCGACGAGGCGGACTGGAAGTACATTCGTCGCCACGATGAAGTGAAGGCAACCGTTGTTGTACAAGCTGATGAGCCAGAGCTGGATGCGGTCTGACGCTTAAACCGAAGTCAAAAAAAGGCCGCAATCCAAATGGATCGCGGCCTTTTTTTTTGTGGGTTTTCCTGAAGCTTTGAGTGAACTTGAGGGCCTCTTCGCGGGCAAGCCCGCTCCCACAGGGTTTTGTACTGAATCCGGATTTTGGGTACGCCATCAATCACTGTGGGAGCGGGCTTGCCCGCGAAGGCGTCTTCTCAGACGCCCAATCAATCTGGATTACTTACCGAGAGAAATCTTCGGCGCCCAGGTCAGCCACTCATCTTCGAACTGGTCGAACAATGGGAAGGTTTGCTCAGGCCGCGCCGGGGCACCCATGCGGTCGCCATCCGGTGTGGCAAACGCAATGCCGCCCTGAACCAGCGTCTCCAGCGATTCGGTGCGTATTGTCGCGCCTTTGAACAAGCCGTAGTCAAATCCAAAACCACTGGTATTCCAGAACCGCGTGCCACTGCGCACCAGCGGCGCATACTTCGGTTCAATCAGAATGTGCACCAGCACGCGATCAGCCGTCTGGCCCAGTTCATAGCCGGTCACCTTGCCTACCGTGATTTCGCGATAGGTGACGGGGACGCCAGCCTTCAGAGAACCCCGACGAGCAGCGCTCAACACCAGGCTTAAACCAGCCTCTTCCTTGGCAATTTCCGGAGGATTGGTCAAGGCCACGAAAGTCTTCTGTGGACCGAGGTTCTTCGGCGCCGGTTGTACTTCGATGTATTGCCCGGTGACCAACGTATCGAGGTTCGAGGTTTTAATCAGACCGAGCTCAGGTTTAACCACCCAGAACTGACTGCCGACCCGAGCGATACGCTCCGGCACTTCGGTGATTCGTGCGGTCAGCAGTACCGATTGCAGGTCATCACTGAGGTCGACGTCCTCGATCTTGCCAACGTCCAGGCCTTTGAATCGAACCGGCGTGCCATTGCGCAGGCCATCGGCGCGATCGACCTTGATCGTGACCATAGTGCCTTTTTGCGTTGCCTCATCGTAATTGGCATGCAGGCGGAAACGTGGAATACGTTTTTGCAACGGCGCTTTGGCTTCCGGGGTTTCGAAGGCGATGCCACCGGCCATCAGGCTCTGCAACGACTCACTTTTGACCTGGATTCCCCCGGTTAATCCACCGGTGAGCGTAATGCCGCTGGCATTCCAGAAACGCGTCGAGGCGTTGACCAAGCCTTCGTATTCCTTCTCGATATGCACCCCAATCACCAACTGCTTTTTGGTGCGGGAGAATTGATAGCTTTGAACCGAACCGACCTTGACCTGTTTATAGAGAATCGGACTGCCGACTTCCAGAGAACCCAGGTTTTCGGTGAACAACACCAAATGCAAGCCTGGTGAACGCAGATCCAGCGGCGGCGCCTTGGGCCGTGCTTCGAACTCGCGCTGCGGCGCACCGCCCTTATCGCCTGGGCGCACGGCAATGTAGTTTCCTTTGACCAGCGCTTCCAGGCCGGTAATACCGGCGAGTGAAATCGATGGTTTTACCACCCAGAACTGAGTGCCGGTGACCAGGTAGTCCTCGGCCAGCGGGTCTAGAGTCAACTCGGCAGTCGCACTGGACAGGTCCGGATCAACCTTGAGCGTTTTCAAATTGCCGACCTGGATGCCTTTGTACATCACCGGCGTACGACCGGACTGCAAGCCTTCGAAATCACTGAGTTTGACCTTGACCCGAATACCGGCTGCTGCCGCATCGAAATCCTCATAGAGACGGAACGGCAGGCTTGGATCGGTAGGCGGGCTGTCCTTGCGATTTTCCGGAGTGGCAAATGCAATACCACCAGCGACGATGCTGGCGAGGGACTCGCTACGTACTTTCACACCGGAAAGGTTAGCGTCGATACTGATGCCGCTGGCATTCCAGAAACGCGTGTGTTTACGCACCAGGCCGGCGTAGGTCGGCTCGATGAAGACTTTGAGTTCGACAGTGCTTTGGTCTGCGGATAGCACATAGCTTTTGATCTGACCGACCTGAATCTGTTTGTAGAACACCGGGCTGCCGCGATTCAGCGAGCCCAGGCGATCAGCCTTGATGGTCAAGTGCAGGCCTGGTTGCGCGTCCGAGAGCGGAGGCTCCTGGGCCAGGGCCTTGAACTTGCGGGTCGGCTCGCCTTCCCCCGGGCTGACGGCCACGTAGTTACCCGAAACCAGCGTCTCCAGTCCTGTGATGCCAGCCAGGGTCACGCTCGGTTTGACCAGCCAGAAACGCGTGCTGGTCCTCAGGTATTGCTCCACGTCTTTATTCATCTCGATGGTGGCGATCACTCCTTTGGAGCTGCCTTCATCATCGAGCTTGAGGGCTTTCACCTTTCCGACCGACATGCCTTTGTAGACGACTTCGGTCTTGTTGGCCTGAATGCCTTCACCGCTTTCAAAGCGCACCTGGATCTCGATGCCCGTCTCGCTATAGGCACGCCAGCCGAGCCAGCCGCCGATGATCAAGGCGATCAGGGGCAATACCCAAATGGCTGACCAGTTCGAGGCCGGTCGGGTTTTCGCTTTAGGCAAATCAGTCATGGTCGTCGTCCGACTCCGTGTTATCCCAAATCAGTCGGGGATCGAAAGTTACTGCGGCAAGCATCGTCAGAATCACCACACTGGCGAAGGCGATGGCGCCAAGATTGGCTTCGATGCTGGCAAGCCGTCCAAAATTTACAACCGCCACCAGAATGGCGATTACAAAGATATCCAGCATCGACCAGCGGCCGATGAATTCGATAAAGCGGTACATCAGAATGCGCTGGCGTGCCGAGAGCGGCTGACGGCGCTGCACCGAAAACAGCAGCAATGCAATGCCTACCAGCTTGAACGTGGGGACCAAAATGCTGGCAATAAAAACCACGGCGGCGATTGGAATCATGCCGTGCTGAACCAGCTGGATCACACCGGACATAATGGTGCTCGGATCGCCCTGCCCCAGGGAATTGACGGTCATGATCGGTAACACGTTGGCCGGGATGTAGATAATCGCGCCCGTGATTAACAACGCCCAGGTACGCATCAGGCTGTTTGGGCGGCGGGCGTGAACCAACGCACCGCAGCGAGTGCAAACCTGCTCGTCGGTATCGGCTTCCTGTTTATTCAACTCATGGCATTCGGCACAAATAAGAATGCCTGCATCAATCGCCCGCATGGGCATCTTCTCCTGATAAAGCCTGCCAGATCTGGTGCGGTGACATCACTACTTCCAGCCAGACTTGAACCAACAACAAGCCGATGAAGCATGCCAGGCCAAACCCTATAGTCATCGCCGCCATATCGGCCAATTTGACGATCGCAACCAGTACGCCCATGAGGTAAACCTCGAGCATCCCCCAGTCCCGTAGATGGTGATAAATGCGGTAGAGCAGCAGGCCGTAACTGCGTCCGATATCGAAGCGAATACTTAGCAACACGAACAGTTGGCAAAGCAGCTTGAGCAGCGGAATCCCCATGCTGCAAAGAAATACCACTGCCGCTACGCCTCGCATACCGGTATCGAACAGACCGACAACGCCACTCCAGACAGTATCGTGCGACGACTGTCCGAGTAGATGGAGCTGCATGATGGGTAAAAAGTTCGCAGGGATGTACAGCAACAGTGCAGCAATGACCAAGGCGAGACTGCGCTGTACGACATTGTGTCGATGGGCATACAGCTCATACCCGCATCGTACACAGATGGCTTTCTCACCATGAGCAAGCTCAGGTTTGCGCATCAGCAAGTCGCACTCATGACACGCTACCAAGTCGTCCAGCGGTAAATCTGACAGCCCTGGGGCGTCAACCGGATCTGGCATAAAGGCTCTGGCTCCAAATAAGTTGGACCTATTCTAGTGTCCTGATTCGAAAATAACTGTGCAATTTTGTATTGTTGCCAGATTGCTCTTTTCCTGCGGACAAAACAAAACCCCTACCTGCATCTGCAGATAGGGGTTTCGGAATTTGATCTTGACGATGACCTACTCTCACATGGGGAAACCCCACACTACCATCGGCGATGCACCGTTTCACTGCTGAGTTCGGGATGGGATCAGGTGGTTCCAATGCTCTATGGTCGTCAAGAAATTCGGGTACCGAATCGTGGCCTGGTGGCCGCGCTTCAGCAAATTGGGTAGGTGATAGCCTGGTGTTTTGTGAGTATCGAACTTTCGGTTCTTGCGTCTTCACACACCGCAATCTGGTGCCTCTTCAGGTCAGCAAATTGCTTGGGTGTTATATGGTCAAGCCTCACGGGCAATTAGTATTGGTTAGCTCAACGCCTCACAGCGCTTACACACCCAACCTATCAACGTCGTAGTCTTCGACGGCCCTTCAGGGGACTCAAGGTCCCAGTGAGATCTCATCTTGAGGCTAGTTTCCCGCTTAGATGCTTTCAGCGGTTATCTATTCCGAACATAGCTACCCGGCAATGCCACTGGCGTGACAACCGGAACACCAGAGGTTCGTCCACTCCGGTCCTCTCGTACTAGGAGCAGCCCCTCTCAAATCTCAAACGTCCACGGCAGATAGGGACCGAACTGTCTCACGACGTTCTAAACCCAGCTCGCGTACCACTTTAAATGGCGAACAGCCATACCCTTGGGACCGGCTTCAGCCCCAGGATGTGATGAGCCGACATCGAGGTGCCAAACACCGCCGTCGATATGAACTCTTGGGCGGTATCAGCCTGTTATCCCCGGAGTACCTTTTATCCG
>NZ_JBNDKB010000001.1:0-1790000 GCF_050435305.1 Pseudomonas sp. BS3782 TE3695 | reverse complement strand
ATCTGCCGTCAACTCTTAATTATGCCTTTCTTGCAGAAGGGGGCTTTTTAGCTGTTAAACGTGGAATCCGGCGGATCACAGACGGCAATCTCAGCACCAACAGCAACGCACCTATAGAAGCATAGATCGCCCATTCCTTCAGATCGGCGCGAACGATCCACAACATATGCAGCAATCCGAGCCCGAGAACCACATAAACCAACCGATGCAGTTTCTTCCAGCGAGAACCCAAGCGCCGCTGGCTGTAGCGATTAGAAGTAACCGCCAAGGCCAGCAAACAGAGAAATCCCAGCACCCCGACAATAATGTAGGGCCGCTTGCGCAACTCGATACCCAGCTGCGACCAATCAAATCCAAGGATGAACGCGGTGTAACCGCTCACATGCAGAACAACATAAGCAAAGCACCACAAACCCAACTGCCGCCGAACCGCTATCCATCCCGGCCAACCGGTGAGCTTCTGCAAAGGCGTCATGCTCAATGTAATGAGCAACAGCACAAGCGTCCCCTGCCCCAGACGATCGACCAACACCTTACCCGGATCAGGCCCCAGCACATCCGCCCAGGCCTGATACAACCAAAGCAGCGGCCAAATCGCTGCAGCGCTGAAGACGCCAATACGCCAAAACGGATATCGCATCAGTAATGCTTCCGCAAATCGAGCCCTGTATAGAGAGAAGCGACTTCATCCGAGTAGCCGTTGAACATTTGCGTGTCCCGCACATTGGGCTTGAACAGGCCGCTCGGCAAACGCCTTTCCCGTGCCTGGGTCCAGCGCGGGTGATCGACTGCCGGGTTCACGTTCGCATAAAAACCGTACTCGTCGGAGGCGATACTCTGCCAAGTGGTTTTCGGCTGCTCGCTGACCAAGCTGATTCGCACGATGGATTTGATGCTCTTGAAACCATACTTCCAAGGCACCACCAGACGCAGTGGCGCACCGTTCTGATTCGGCAACTCACGCCCATACATGCCCACAGCAAGAATCGCCAATGGATTCATCGCCTCATCCAGACGCAACCCTTCTACATAAGGCCAGTTGATCAGGGCAAAACCGGAACGCTGCCCGGGCATACTCTTGGGATCCTGCAAGGTTTCGAAGCGAATGAACTTGGCTTTGGACGTCGGCTCGACTTCCTTGAGCAAAGCCGAAACAGGAAAGCCGATCCACGGAATGACCATCGACCAGGCCTCCACACAGCGAAGACGATAGATGCGCTCTTCCAGTTGATAGGGGTTCATGAAGTCTTCCAGGGCATACCGCCCCGGCTTACCCACCTCCCCATCCACCACCACGCTCCAGGGTTCGGTTTTCAGCGCGCCGGCGTTGGCCGCTGGATCACCTTTATCGGTACCGAACTCATAGAAGTTGTTGTAGTGGGTCGCATCCTTGAAAGGCGTAATCGCCTCATCCTTGACGCTGATTGCCCCCCATTTAGTAGAAGGAAGCTTTTCGGCAAACCAGGCCGGCGCCTTGCCAGGCTCGACATCGGCATAACGCGCAACATCATCGGCATTCGCCCAACGCGGCAGACTGCTCATCGCCAAACCGGCGACGGCGGCACCCAATACACTGCGACGAGAAAGGTAGAGGGATTCAGGCGTGACGTCCGACTCATGACAGTCGGACACTTGGGGGACTTTGATCAGCATGACAACTCCGCAGCTTTGGAGGACAGATGCACCCATAGACTGCGGAGTATGAGGGAAATTACATCACTCGGCTTTTTTGTGCCGACGAAGGCGCAGCAGGTACTGGATCGGCCCGGAAGCCGCATAGGCAAGGAAAACCAGCAGCAAAATACGCGGCGGATCACTGAACACAACGGCGAATACCAATACCACCGCGAGGATTGCGACAAAGGGAACGCGCCCTTTCAAGTCCAGCTCCTTGAAGCTGTTGTACTTGATGTTGCTGACCATCAGCATGCCAGCGGCGGCAACCATCAGCGCAACCAGGAACGACATCTTGGAACCCTGAATGCCGTAATCGCTGAACGCCCAGACAATGCCCGCGACCACACCGGCGGCGGCCGGGCTGGCCAGGCCGATGAAGTAACGTTTGTCTGCGGTGCCGACCTGAGTGTTGAAACGCGCCAGACGTAACGCTGCCCCTGCCACATAGATGAAGGCAACCATCCAGCCGACCTTGCCCATGTCACCCAAAGCCCAACCGAATGCCAGCAATGCCGGCGCCACACCAAAGGCAACCATGTCTGACAGCGAGTCGTACTCGGCACCGAAGGCGCTTTGGGTATTGGTCATACGGGCAACGCGACCGTCGAGACCGTCGAGCACCATGGCGACGAAAATCGCGATCGCGGCAAACGCAAAATATTTGCTCGCGCCGATCACATCACCCGCACTCAAGGCACTCTGGGCGCTCATCGAGTTGATGATGGAATAGAACCCTGCGAAGAGGTTCGCAGTGGTGAACAGATTCGGCAGCAGATAGATACCACGATGCCGGACTTTACGACCTTCAGCGTCATGCCCTTCTTCGATGTGCTCATCGATAGGCAGAAGGCTTTCGGCGTCAGAAGCCTGCTTTGGCTCTTCGGGACGTTCGCTCATGGACATTTACCTTGCAACGGGGTGGAAAGTTTCGACAGGTGTCTGGGACGACGGTTCGGCCACAAACAATGCAGCTTTATACCAGAACCGGCGGATCCAAACGAAAAAACGCGGCCTGGGCCGCGTTTTCCGTACAAGCTCGGGACTTAGTTCTTGGCTTTGTCGACGATCTTGTTGGCACCGATCCACGGCATCATCGAGCGCAGTTGCTCACCGATGATTTCGATACCGTGGGCGGCGTTGTTACGACGCTTGGCGGTCATCGAAGGATAGCCGGTGGCGCCTTCGCTGATGAACATCTTGGCGTATTCGCCGTCCTGAATACGTTTCAGGGCGTTGCGCATGGCCTGACGGGATTCGGCGTTGATCACTTCCGGACCGGTCACGTACTCGCCGTACTCAGCGTTGTTGGAGATCGAGTAGTTCATGTTGGCGATACCGCCTTCGTACATGAGGTCAACGATCAGCTTCAGTTCGTGCAGGCATTCGAAGTAGGCCATTTCTGGCGCATAACCAGCTTCAACCAGGGTTTCGAAACCGGCTTTCACCAGTTCAACGGTACCGCCGCACAGAACGGCTTGTTCGCCGAACAGGTCGGTTTCGGTCTCGTCCTTGAAGGTGGTTTCGATGATGCCGGTACGACCGCCACCAACGCCAGCAGCGTAGGACAGTGCAACGTTTTTGGCGTTGCCCGAAGCATCCTGGTAGATAGCGATCAGATCAGGGATACCGCCGCCTTTGACGAACTCGGATCGCACGGTGTGGCCCGGAGCTTTCGGCGCGATCATGATCACGTCGAGGTCAGCACGTGGCACAACCTGGTTGTAGTGAATCGCGAAACCGTGGGAGAAGGCCAGGGTGGCGCCTTTCTTGATGTTCGGCTCGATTTCGTTCTTGTACAGGGCAGACTGGAACTCGTCCGGGGTCAGGATCATGACCAGGTCGGCAGCCGCTACGGCGGAAGCAACGTCGGTCACTTTCAGGCCGTGGGCTTCGGCTTTGGCAACAGTAGCCGAACCTTTACGCAGACCAACAGTAACGTCGACGCCGGAGTCTTTCAGGTTGCACGCTTGAGCGTGGCCCTGGGAACCGTAACCGATGATGGCAACTTTCTTGCCCTGGATGATCGACAGGTCGCAGTCTTTATCGTAGAAAACTTTCATGAATTTCCCCTTTATATCTGGCCCTTCAGGCCATTCGCTAATTTGGTTTAGATGCTCAGTACTTTGTCGCCGCGGGCAATCCCGGTGACGCCACTGCGTACGGTTTCCAGAATCGAGGCAGTCCCGATCGATTGAATGAAACTGTCCAGCTTGTCGCTGGTACCGGTCAATTGAACGGTATATACGCTAGCGCTGACATCAACGATCTGCCCGCGATAAATATCGGTGGTGCGCTTGATCTCGGCGCGCTGGGCGCCGGTGGCCTTGACCTTGACCAGCATCAGTTCGCGCTCGATGTGAGCACTCTCCGACAGGTCGACCAGTTTTACCACTTCGATCAACTTGTTCAGGTTCTTGGTGATCTGCTCGATGACTTCATCGTGCCCTACCGTAGTCAGCGTCAGACGCGACAGGGTCGGGTCTTCGGTTGGCGCCACGGTCAGGCTTTCGATGTTGTAGTTGCGCTGCGAGAACAGGCCGACTACACGAGACAGAGCGCCCGGTTCGTTTTCCAGAAGCAAGGAAATAATGTGCCGCATGATTAAGTACGCTCCGTCTTGCTCAGCCACATATCGCGCATGGAGCCGTCTTTGATCTGCATCGGGTAGACGTGCTCGCTGGTGTCGACCGAAATATCGATAACCACCAGGCGATCTTTCATGGCGAACGCCTCTTCCATCTTCGACTTCAAATCTTTCGATTCGGTGATGCGCACGCCAACGTGACCATAGGCCTCGGCCAGCTTGACGAAGTCAGGCAACGATTCCATGTAGGAGTGCGAGTGGCGGCTGCCATAACTCATGTCCTGCCACTGGCGAACCATACCCAGTACACCGTTATTCAGAATGACGATCTTCACCGGCAAACCGTATTGCAGGCAGGTCGACAGTTCCTGAATGTTCATCTGGATGCTGCCCTCGCCCGTAACGCAGGCGACGTCGTCATCCGGGAAGCTCAACTTGATGCCCATGGCCGCCGGAAAACCGAAGCCCATGGTGCCCAAGCCACCGGAGTTGATCCAGCGGTTTGGCTTGTTGAACGTGTAGTACTGCGCGGCGAACATTTGGTGCTGGCCTACGTCGGAGGTCACAAAGGCGTCGCCCTTGGTCACTTCGCACAGGGTTTCGATCACGGTCTGCGGCTTGATCACGCTGCCATCGCCCTTGTCATAAGGGAACAGGCCGCGATCACCGCGCCACTCATCGACTTGCTTCCACCAGCTGGCAACGGACTCCTTGTTCGGGGTCTCGCCGATTTCCTTGAGGATCGCGACCATTTCGGTCAGGACACTTTCGACCGGGCCGACGATAGGCACGTCTGCCTTGATGGTCTTGGAGATCGAAGCCGGGTCGATGTCGATGTGAATGATCTTGGCATTCGGACAAAACTTGGCCGGGCCGTTGATCACGCGATCGTCGAAACGCGCACCGACTGCGAGGATGACATCGGCATGGTGCATCGCCAGGTTGGCGGTGTAGCTGCCGTGCATGCCTAGCATGCCAATGAACTGACGGTCGGTGCCAGGGTAGGCCCCCAGGCCCATCAGGGTATTGGTCACTGGCAGGTTGAGCATCTTTGCCAGTTCGGTCAGTGGCGCGGAGCCACCACCGAGAATCACCCCGCCGCCTGAATAAAGCACAGGACGCTTGGCCGCCAGGAGCATTTCGGCTGCCTTGCGGATTTGCCCGGAGTGACCGCGAACGGCCGGGCTGTAGGAACGCAGCTTGGCTTTTTTCGGGAAGATGTATTCGAACTTCTCGGCCGGGTTGGTCATGTCTTTCGGGATATCGACAACGACCGGACCAGGACGACCGGATTGCGCCAGGTAGAACGCTTTCTTCATGACTTCCGGGATTTCCGAGGCATGCTTGATCATGAAGCTGTGCTTCACGATCGGCCGGGAGATACCGATCATGTCGGTTTCCTGGAATGCATCGGTGCCTACCATGGTGCTAGGCACCTGGCCGGAAATGATCACCATCGGAATGGAGTCCATGTAGGCCGTGGCAATACCGGTGATGGCGTTGGTTGCGCCCGGGCCGGAGGTTACCAGTACCACACCGGCTTTACCGGTGGCACGGGCATAGCCGTCAGCCATATGGGTCGCAGCCTGCTCGTGACGAACCAGGATGTGGGTCACTTCCGGCTCTTTGAACAGGGCATCATAGACATGAAGAAGAGCACCACCCGGGTACCCGTAGATATATTTGACGCCTTCGTCACGCAAAAAGCGGACGAGCATCTCACCGCCAGATAAAAGCTCCACGTTGTTCACCTCTAAAACGCCAGAATACCGCCCACATACAAGAGGACGGGTCTTAATAGGTTTACTTCTCGGCAGAGCATGAGCGACGGTGGTCGCCGACTACGTCAGCACTGACTGAGCAAGTATTGGGATCGTCCCAAGTGTTGCGGGCCTTTCCCACCCAGCGCGAGGTAACGCGTTGCGGGTGTAACAGGTCGGCGCGGATGTGCGCCTCATGATCTACCGAGTGGGTCTGCTTCTGGCAGTCCCTCTACAGCGGACTTTGGATTCTTCTGTTTCGCCCATCGCAAGTCAAGCCGTCAATGTGCTTTATTCGAACTAAGCGCATGAGAACGCAAGAAAAAACCTTTAAACCGCAACTGTGTTAGCTTCGATTGCGCACCCATGACAAGGAAATGGCATGCGAACGTTCTTCTTCACCGCCGGCTTGCTAATCAGCCTGAGCCCTTTGTGCATGGCGGGTCAGATCTATAAATGGGTCGATGCCCAGGGCGTTACCCATTTCGATGCGCAACCGCCTTCAGGCCAAGAGCCCACCCTCGTGGTGACGCCCGCCCCGCCCGTCGACAAACCGGCCACGCCAACGCGCAGCAACGTGATAGGCGATCAACGGGCCATCGACAACAAAGTGAAAAAACAGGTTGCCGAGCAGCAAGCCCAGCTAAAAGTGTTCTGCGAGCAGACTCGAACCAACCTGGCTCAACTGCAGAATAATCCGCGACTACGGGAAGATGTCGAAGGAGAGATGCGCCGCCTGACCGACCAACAACGTCAGGAACGCATCACCGAAGCACAGAAACAGATTGGAAAAAACTGCATGTAGGAGCTGTCGAGTGAAACGAGGCTGCGATCTTTTGATTTTGCTTTTTAAAAACAAGATCAAGAGATCGCAGCCTCGTTTCACTCGACAGCTCCTACAGCTCCTACGGCTCCTGTTAATCAGCGAGAGGCGGTGATCAACAGGTCGAACTCTTTGAGCAAGACCTGAAGCTGCCGATCCTTGCCCTGGACGTTGCGGGCGGCGAAGACCATTTCGGCCATCTCCTGGATCCCCGACGCGTTGGGTAACGGCAGGTCTTGTTCCAGGATCAACTTCATTCTTGGCAAGAAGATCCATTGCAGCCATTGCTCGAAATCCAGCGTATCCACCGAGAACGGCTCGACGCTGGATAGCGCTTCAGGAGATGGCGAGACTTCGTCCCACCAGCCCTGAACGCGTAGTTCGCGCTCGATCAACAGCAACTGTTCGGCAATCTTCGGGAAGCGTGCATCCATCACAGCGAGACCTTGGCCTTCTGACGCGCCAACGCTGCACCGGCAGAGTCACCCTGTTTCTCACGCGCCTGTGCGATCAATTCCCACAAGCTGGCCTGAAGAGCCGGACGACCATTGGCGAACGTCAAACCACGACGAGCGAATTGTTCGGCCTGAGCCGCATCGCCTTGAGCCATACGTACCTGGGCCAGACGGTAAAGCACTTGTGGCTCACGCGGCGCGACACGCTGGGCGCGCTCGAGGCTGGAAGACGCGCCATTAAGGTCGCCACTGGCCTGTTGCTGCTGGGCAGTGGTCAACAACGCCAGGACCGGGCCGTCCAGTTGCTCATCGGCAGACAGGCCGCCGGAGCTCGCCGAAGGAATCCCGCTCGGCGTCGACGGCATGCTGTAGCTGCCCTGGTTGATCGGTGCCGACTGGACCGGCGAGGTATCGATCGGCCCCGGAGTGATCGGGCCCGGGGTAATCGGCGAAGTGCTGATCGGGGCCGAGGAAACGGCGCCACCACCCGGCACCATCACAACAACGCCAGTGTCCCCTTGCGGGATTGCCTGAGTCTGGGCTTGTGCGGGACGTTTTACCGTCGACTGCCGGAAACCGCCATTCGCCGAAATCCGTTCGCTGTTGGAGACGGCGCTGCCGGCATCCACAACCGGAATCGAACCTCGCTGTACGGTAGAGCAACCGCTGAGCAAAGCCACGGCAGTCACTGCTGGAATCAACCACTTGTTCACTTGAAACCCTCTTCGCTTAATTCATCCAGCCCTTGACCCAATCCATCACCGATTCAGCAGGGCTTTCGCCACCGCAAGCGGGACCGGGAGGCGGTTCGCTGCCGCGAATATACGGCATCTGCACTGCGCCTGGGCAGCTGCCTTCAGAACCTTGTCCGGTGCGCGAATCAACCCAGGCCTGAACAATGTTGTCCGGCTGCGGCATGTCCAGCGGCAGCGGATCGGCCTTGCGCATGAAACTGGTCCAGACCTGCAACGCACCGGTGGCACCGGTGAATGGCGTCTTGCCGTTATCATCGCGCCCCAGCCAGACCACCGCCAGCAGATCCTGACTGAAACCGGCGAACCAGCTGTCCCGGGAATCGTTACTGGTACCGGTCTTGCCGGCCAGCGTCAGGGTTTTCGGCAACACGTTATAAACCGAGCTACCGGTGCCTTCACGCATGACTCGTTGCATGGCGCTCTGAACCAGGTAAATGGACGCCGGATCGAACTGCTGCTGAATCTGGAATGGATAACGCTTGAGTGGCTCGCCCTCGGCAGTCAGCACGCTGCGGATCCCGCGCATCGGCGTATTGAACCCACCGTTGGCCAGCGTCTGGTACATGGTCGCCACTTCGATCGGGGTCAAGCCACCGGCACCCAGCAACATCGACGGGAACGCCGGGAACTCGCGACTCACCCCCAGACGCGCCAGGGTCTTCAAGACATTCGGTACGCCCACCGCCAAGCCCAGACGTGCGGTCGACAGGTTGTAGGAATGCGCCAGCCCTTGATAAAGGAACACCGTACCGTGGGAACGGCGATCATAGTTCTGCGGTTTCCAGACCTGACCGTCCGCGCCTTTGACCGAGAAGGATTCGTCCGACAGCCAACTGGTCAGCGTGTACTGGCTCGGCTTCTCGAGGGCTGTCAGATAAACCGCCGGCTTGATCAACGAGCCAATCGGTCGTACTGCGTCCAACGCCCGGTTGAAACCGGCAAAACCCGCCTGACGGCTGCCGATCATGGCCTGGACTTCTCCGGTTTCCGGGTTGGTCACGACCATGGCCGCCTCAACCTCATCGGAACCCTTACGCCCGGCCAGACGCTTGAACGTGTCGTTGACCGAGGCTTCGGCTTTCATCTGCAGGATCGGGTCGAAACTGGTGAAAATCCGCAACCCTTCTTCGGTCAAGTCTTCGTCGCGGTAGTCTTCGCGCAACTGACGTTTAACCAGGTCAAGGAAGCCCGGGAACGAGCTGTCGGCCAACTTGCCGCGAGTGGTCACACCCAGTGGCATTTTTTTCGCTGCTTCAACCTGTTCGGCGGTAGCAACGCCTTGTTCCCCCAGAACATCGAGCACCAGATTGCGCCGCTCCAGCGCCCGCTCCGGGTTACGACGCGGGTTGTAATAGGACGGTCCCTTGACCATGCCCACCAACAAAGCAACTTGGTGCAGTTTCAGCTCGGACAATGGCTGCCCGAAGAAGAACTGACTGGCCAGACCGAAACCGTGCACCGCGCGCTGACCATCTTGGCCGACGAACACTTCATTGAGGTAAGCCTCAAGAATTTCGCGCTTGTCGTAATGCAGCTCAAGCAGCATCGCCATCATGGCTTCGGTGAGCTTACGGGTCAGGCTGCGTTCGCTGGTGAGGTAGAAATTCTTGACCAACTGTTGCGTCAGCGTACTGCCGCCCTGGGTCATTTTGCCGCCCGAGGTGTTGACGTAGATGGCTCGGACGATCGACTTCGGCGACACGCCCCAGTGACTGTAGAAATCCCGGTCTTCTACGGCAATCAGGGTTTCGAGCAGATACGGCGGAACCTGATCGATCTTGATCAGGATGCGGTCTTCAAGGTTTTTCGGGTAAATCCCGCCAATCAGCAGCGGTTCCAGGCGAACCACAGAAAGCTTCGAACCGTTGGTCGCCGAGAGCTCGGCCACGTAATCGCCGGAGAAGCGCACGCGCACAGGCTGAGCCGTCTCCATGCCTTCATAGAACTGGAAGCCTCGGGTGTTCAAGTCGATGGTATTGCCATTGACCGCAGCCGCGCCGGGGCCGTTGCTGACGGCTTCGCGTCGGTAGCCCAAGGCATCGAGCTCGGTGAGGAAGTCTTCCTTGCTCAACTTTTGACCAGTGAACAATTCAAGCGGGCGCGCGTACACCTTGGCCGGGATGGTCCAGCGTTTGCCGGAGAACTTCTCCTGGACCACTGCGTCGAGGTAAACCGCAAACCCGGCAAGCACCACAAGGCCGACCAAGCTGAGTTTAAGGGCCCAGCCCAGCCAGGGGCGCATGCCCTTGGAAGGTGGTTTTTTTGGGGTGCGGGGGGATCGAGTACGAGTCATGGCGGCGGATTATACGCACTTTATTCATACTCGACAGAAGCCCGCTGAGGTTTGCGTCGGGCAGACTTGCGGCCATAATGGCGGCCTTGAATTTTTCCCAGACTCTGAAGGATCGCCTGTGAGCCAGTCCCTGATCGCTGCCCTGCAAAACCCGGCCCTCTACCCGCATCCCGTAGAAGGGTTTCAGGTCATCGAAACCCATATTTCGTGGGTGCTGCTCACCGGCCCCTACGCTTATAAAGTGAAGAAGCCCGTGAATTTCGGCTTCCTCGACTTCACCAGCCTCGAAGCTCGCGAGCATTTCTGCGCTGAAGAGCTGCGCTTGAACCAGCGCCTGACCCATGATCTGTATCTGGAAGTGTTGCCGATCACCGGCAGCGCCGAGGCCCCCCAACTGGGCGGCGAAGGACCGGTCGTCGATTACGCCCTGAAAATGCGCCAGTTCCCACAAAGCCAATTGCTCAGCATCTTGCAAGCCAACGGCGAATTGACCACCACGCACATCGATGAGATGGCAGCGCAGATCGCTCAATTCCACCTCAGCGCGCCGAAAGTGCCTGCCGAACACGAAGCTGGCACGCCGGACAGCGTCATGGCGCCGGTACGGCAGAACTTCGAACAAATCCGCCCGTTCCTCAGCGACAAGGCCGATCTGCTGCAACTCGAAGCGCTGCAAGCCTGGGCCGAAAGCAGCTTCGAACGCCTCAAGCCACTATTCGCCCAGCGTAAGGCCGACGGTTTCATTCGTGAATGCCACGGTGACATTCATTTGGGCAACGCCACCGTGATCGACGGCAAGGTCGTGATCTTCGACTGCATCGAGTTCAACGAACCGTTCCGCTTCACCGACGTTTACGCCGACACCGGCTTCCTGGCCATGGACCTGGAGGATCGCGGCCTGAAAAGCCTGGCGCGCCGTTTCATCAGCCAATACCTGGAATTGACCGGCGACTATCAGGGCCTGGAGTTGTTGAACTTCTATAAAGCCTACCGCGCACTGGTTCGCGCCAAGGTCAGTCTGTTCAGCATGCCAGCCGAGGCCGATCCGGTGCAGCGTGCTACCACCCTGCGTCAGTACCGCAACTACGCCAATCTGGCGGAAAGCTACAGCACCATTCCTTCGCGCTTCCTGGCGATCACCCACGGTGTTTCCGCTGTCGGTAAAAGCCACGTGGCCATGCGCCTGGTGGAAGCGCTGGGCGCCATCCGCTTGCGTTCCGATGTCGAGCGCAAGCGTATGTTCGGTGAGCAAGCCGTACCGAACGACCTGCAGGCCGGCATTTATAGTGCCGACGCCAGCGCCGCTACTTACAACCGCCTGCATGAAATCGCCGGGGTAATTTTGCACGCCGGTTTCCCGGTGGTGGTCGATGCCACCTACCTCAAGCGCGACCAACGCGACGGCGCGGCAAAAATCGCCGAAGCCACGGGTGCGCCGTTCCTGATCCTCGATTGCGACGCACCGCAAGCGGTGATCGAGAGCTGGCTGAAGCAACGTCAGGCAGACAATAACGATCCGTCCGACGCCAACCTGACCGTTATCGCCGCTCAGCAAGCCAGCCGCGAGGCCCTGACGCCAACAGAAATCCTGTGCAGCAAACGCGTCCAGACCAATGAAAGTGGCACCCTCGATACCGTCGTTGCGCAGATTCGTCAGCGCCTGCCGGGCCTGTAAAAAACTATTTCAACCGTGAAGCCTTCACCGGCTTCACGGCTGTCAAATAGTGGCACTATACTGGCGTCATAAAACCATCAGGTGATGCGACATGAGCCAGCCGAAACTTCTCGACACCCCGCTTTATGCCTTGCTGCACAAAGACGACATCACAGGCTTTAACAACGAACGCCCATCGGGTGGACCTATCGACATGGTCGGTGGCGATTTCCGGGGCCTCGATCTGCGTGAACTGAACGCTGACGGCGTCGACTTCACCGATGCCTATTTCCGCTCCGCCGACTTGCGCGGCATCGATTTTCGCAACGCGTCCCTTGAAGGGGCGAGCCTGGCCCATGCGCAGATCTCCGGCGCCTACTTTCCGCCAGAGCTCAGTGCCGATGAGATTCTGATGTCGATGAATTTCGGAACGCGCCTGCGTTATCGCACTCGCTAAAGCGACGTTCTACAAAGTCCGGCGCCCCTGCCTGCGCTGGACTTGTATTTTTTACCCCCGAAACTCACGCCTTCCAATCGCACTCGCAGCCTTTTCCCGCCACTTCCAGAGCTCGCGTCTTAGAAGCTTTTGCGTCGAAACCGACCAAACAATCACGCTTTTCCTACTGATGGCTACACTGCTGAGAGGCTCGCCCACGCACCGTTCGGCTGTCGCAAGGAGGCTTGATGAATGATGAACTGCAACACCTGAAAAATCTTGGCAAGACGTCGGCGCAATGGCTGCATGCCGTGGGCATCCACAGTGCATCGGACTTGCGTCGGCTGGGAGCTGTGGATGCTTATCGAGCCGTGCGCACGCGCGGTTTTCGGGCTTCCAAGGTGTTGTTGTATGCGATCGAAGGCGCACTGATGGATGTTCACTGGAACGACATTCCCGCCGAACGCAAGGAAGCTTTGAACAAACAGCTGGACGCCATTTCGTCACGCCACAAGATTTGAACGGGCCATCACATTTAAGAACGCAGCCTGAAGAGCAATGATTGCAAGGCTTTCACCAAAGGATCTGGTGAGATCAACAGAAAACCAAAATCAGCGATTGACATGGTAATGAGAATCGCTATGATTACCACAACTGGTCGCGAGACTGGTCGATATTCTGAAAAGCCCTTGGTTCGGACTCTCAGATTATCTCCTCATCAGGCTAATCACGGTTATTTGACCCGGCTCTTGCCGGGTCTTTTTTTGCCTGTGAAAAACTCGCCAGGTTTTACTGCCCTGCCTGCTTGCCGAACTGTTTGCGCATTTGCGCGCAGTAATCCTGTGGCGGCGTGGCAGGCGTATACCAGACGTAATCGGCCATGGCCGGCGTGACTTCAGCGCCCTGCTCCGCCAGCATCAATACGGTTGGCGCTTCAGAGGCCCCCAAGTCCCGCACATGAATTGGCACCCCGACATCCTTGCGTGCGTGGTAGGCGCCGGCAAATAGCAGTGAAGGCGTTGTGGCGGCCAGTAATCGCCTGGCCATCCGCCGGTCACGTTGCTGCTGGACGGCCAGCATCGCAGGCATTTGCGATGTGGGCAGCAGGCCGCAATGGGAATCGCTGATCTGTGCCAGCAACTCATCCTTGACCCTCGGCGCGTTGGAGAGCGAACCGCTCAATGCCGGCGGTTTGGCATAGACATTACGGACTTCAAGCGTATCCAGATTGGCCGCCAGCAACGGGTACGGCTGAGTCAGGGCGAAACCGACGATCGGCCCATAGAGATTCCAGTCCCATCCCGGTTGCCAGGCCAATGCATTGGGCAAGTCAGCGGGTAGCGGTGAAGAGTACTTAACGTGATCGACGCGCCCTTGTTGATCCGGCGTGAGCATTTCCAGCAGCAAACTGCCTTGGGGCCGCCGCTCCCCCAGCGCCTGTAACAGCCACAATTGCAGCTGATGGTGATCACGATTGTCATGCTGCTCGCCCACGATCAGCCGCGAAGGCTTGGCCAACCGTGCAAGCAGTTCCTGCGCTGTCAATGTTTGCCCGCTGCGCAGATCCCGGATCTCGCCGCTGACGGGTGGTGGCACCACCGGCCCATGCTGACAGGCACTCAGTAACAGCACAGCCAGGATCACCATCGCACGCATGTTTTCACCTCAATGAAATGCTCAGCGGGAGATGATCAGCGGATGCCCACGCTCCGGGTGCGGTTGCACCAGTACTTCCAGCCCGAACACGGCCTTGAGCGGCTCCGGGCGCAGCACCTGCTCCGGCGTATCCAGCGCCACGGGTCGCCCGCCTTCGAGCAGTAACAGACGATCACAATAGCGTGCCGCCAGATTCAGATCATGCAGGATCACCAGCACCGCGGCACCACGATCGGCGAATTCACGCACCGCTTGCAGCGTAGTGTGTTGATGCAGCGGGTCGAGCATCGACGTCGGTTCGTCGAGCAACAACGTTTGCCCCGCCTCCCCAGGCCACAGCTGCGCCAAGACGCGTGCCAGGTGCACCCGCTGACGCTCACCACCGGACAATGCCAGATAACTACGACCACTCAGGTGCCGCGCATCGGCCGCGTGCAGCGCGGCGGCGACGATTTCGTCATCCATGACCCGGCCGCTTTGATACGGCAGACGACCCATGCCGACCACTTCTTCGACGCGAAAGGCAAAGTCCAGGGTCGACACTTGCGGCAACACCGCCAAACGCTGGGCTCGCTGCGCCCCGACCCAATGACTCAGCTCGCGTTCATCGAGCCAGACACTGCCGTGGTCCATCTGCAGTTCGCCGCACAGGGCGCCGAGTAACGTGCTTTTTCCGGCACCGTTGGGCCCGAGCACGCCGAGGACTTCGCCCGGTTTGAGCTCAAGGGTGATGCCCGTGAGGACAATTTTTCGACCGCGCCGGATTTGCAGGTTCTGCGCTCGCAACATCAGGCACGCCCTCTGAGCAGTAAATACAGAAAGAACGGTGCGCCGATGAAGGCTGTGACGATCCCGATCGGCAATTCGGCCGGCGCCAGGGCCAGCCGCGCCACCAGATCGGCAAACAACAAGAGGCTGGCGCCCGCCAATACCGACGCCGGCAACAGCACACGATGATCGGGGCCGGCCAGCAGCCGTACCAGATGCGGCACCACCAGACCGACGAACCCGATCATCCCCGCTGCCGCAACCGCCGCACCGACGCCCAGTGCCGTGCAGAACACAAGTTCACGCTTAAGCCTTTCGACATTAATACCCAGGTGACCTGCCTCTGACTCCCCCAGCAACAATGCATTCAAGGCCTTGGCCCGACGCGGCAGCCACAGCGCCACACCGGTGCTCACTAGTAACAACGGCCAAAGTCGCGAATAACTGGCGCCGTTAAGACTGCCCAAGTTCCAGAACGTCAAGGTACGCAGGGTCGCGTCATCCGCCAGGTAGGTGAACAACCCTACCGCCGAACCGGCAAGGGCAGTCAATGCAATACCGGCCAGTAGCATAGTGGCGACATTAGTCTGGCCATTGCGCCGCCCCAGTCGATAGACCAGCGCCGTTACACCCAGCCCGCCGAGAAACGCGCACACCGATAACAGGTAAGGCCCGAAGGATTCAGGCAAACCGCCGAACACCGAGCCGCAGACAATCGCGATGGCTGCGCCCAAAGCCGCGCCACTGGAGACACCTACCAATCCCGGATCGGCCAGAGGGTTGCGAAACAGGCCCTGCATCGCCACGCCAGACAGTGCTAACACGCCACCCACCGCCAAGCCGAGTAAGGTTCGTGGCAAGCGAATCTGCCCGAGGATCAGTTCGGCCTGCTCCAATCCGTCGGGCGCGATGGGCAAACCCATCAACCGCAATGCCGCACATAACGTGTCGAACAACGGCAAACTCACCGGCCCCAACGCCAGCGACAACCAGATCGCCAGCAAACACAGCAGGCTCAGGCCAATGAACAACGCGCGAGGTTTAACCAGAAGGGTCATTGGCCGGTCGTACTCAGACGCATAAAACAGCTTCCTTGAAAAGTTTTGCCGGGCATCGAGAGAACAGGCCAAGTATCCTCGGCATCCGGCAATCGCCCTGTGGGTGAGCGGCCATTTGATATTTGCTTGCATTTGAACGTCAAGCCCGGACCTATCCGGTCACGAGCGGCGGGACTTGAGGATAGACATGAAGTTTCTTTGCGCTGGCGCCGAATTGTCTGACGCCAGCAGTCGCGGTTTCGACATCGACGGTCAGAAACTCCTGGCCGTGCGCAGGGGCGGCCGGGTGTATGTGTATGAAAATCGCTGCCCGCACCGGGGCGTCGGACTGGAATGGAAGCCCGACCAGTTTCTCGATCCCAGCAACAGCCTGATCCAGTGCGCCACCCATGGCGCGCTGTTTCTGATTGAAGACGGCGAATGCGTCGCTGGCCCCTGCGCCGGTCAGTCCCTGACCGCCATCCCCTGCCGCGAAGATGAGCAAGGGATCTGGCTAACCGTTTAACAGCACCTCCAGGCGCCGATCGACCACCATCTCTTCGTGGGTCAAGTGCACGCCATACGCCAGCACTTCGACCCCACACTCCACCGCTTCGCGTAACGCCGCCGCGTAGGCCGAATCGATTTCTTCGGCAGGACGCACGGAGTCGATGCCCGTCAGATTCACGCAATACAACTGCACGGCACGAATCCCGTCCCGGGCCAAATGCGCCAACTCGCGCAAATGCTTGGCACCGCGCTGGGTCACTGCATCGGGAAATGCCGCCACCAACGAGCCATCGAAGCCCAGGGTGACGCTTTTGACTTCTACAAAGGCGGGCCCGCCCGGATAATCGAGACGAAAATCGATGCGGCTGCTTTCCTGACCGTACGCCACTTCGCGCTTCAGTTCGGTAAAACCGTTCAGTTCGGTGATGACATTGGCCCGCAACGCCTCCTCGATCAAACCGTTGGCGCGCCCGGTGTTTACGCAAAACAGCCGCCCTTGCGGGGTTTCCCCGACTTCCCAGGTGCCGGGCAATTTACGCTTGGGGTCGTTGGAACGGCTGAACCAGACCTGCCCGCCTTCGACCTGGCAATTGAGCATCGAACCGGTGTTTGGACAGTGAATGGTCAGCAACTCGCCGCCAACGGTTTCGATATCGGCAAGAAAACGTTTGTAGCGACGAATCAAGCGACCTTCTTCGAGGGGAGGATGAAAACGCATCAGCCTTGCCAGCTCCGCAAACCACGAGCGATCCGCTCAACCGCTTCCTGCAAGCGTGGAAGACTTTGGGTGTAGGCAAATCGCACATGATGCCCCGCCTGATAACGCCCGAAGTCCAAGCCCGGCGTGATCGCTACGTGCTCGATTTCGAGGAAATGTCGACAGAACGCGAAGGCATCACCGCCGAACTTGCTGATATCGGCGTACAAGTAGAACGCGCCTTCCGGCTCCACGGCGATACCGAAACCCAATTCACGCAGGGCGGGCAGCAGGAAATCACGACGTTGGCCGAACTCGGCGCGGCGCTCCTCGAAAATCTGGATCGTGGCGGGCTCGAAGCAAGCCAATGCGGCGTGCTGGGCCATGCTCGGCGCGCTGATGTAGAGGTTCTGGGCGAGTTTTTCCAGCTCTCCGACCGCCGCTTCTGGTGCAACCAGCCAACCGAGACGCCAGCCGGTCATGCCGAAATACTTTGAAAAACTATTGAGGACGAAGGCGCTGTCATCGACCTCCAGCACGCTGGCCGCATCCGTGCCGTACGTCAGGCCATGGTAGATCTCGTCGACCACCAAATGGCCGTGGCGGGCCTTGATTGCTGCAGAGAGCCCGGCCAACTCGTCGCGGGTCAGGATGGTTCCGGTCGGGTTCGCCGGCGATGCCACCAGAGCGCCGACGCTGTCGTGATCCCAGTGGCGCGCCACCAGGTCCGGGGTCAGCTGATAACGCACATCGGGGCCGACCGGCACCAACTGCGCCGCGCCTTCCACCAACCGCAGGAAATGCCGGTTGCACGGGTAACCCGGGTCTGCCAGCAGCCAGTGTTTACCTGGGTCCACCAGCAAGGCGCTGGCCAACAGCAACGCGCCGGAACCGCCGGGCGTGATGAGAATTCGTTGCGGATCGATGTTCAGCCCGTAACGTTGCTGATAAAAGCCCGAAATGGCTTCACGCAGCTCAGGAATGCCGCGGGCGGCGGTGTAACGGGTTTTCCCCGCCGTCAGCGCAGCCTGGCCGGCCTGGATGATTGGCTCGGCGGTGGTGAAATCCGGCTCGCCGATTTCCAGGTGAATCACGTCGTGGCCGGCCGCTTGCAGCTCGTTGGCTCGCGCGAGCAGAGCCATGACGTGAAACGGTTCGATAGCGCGACTGCGCGCACTGTAGGACAGAGCCATTAGCCTTCCTTACAACGGGGAAAAGAATCGATTCTACTCAAGCGCAGGAACGAGCGAGAACCTGAAGCGGTCAGAGCCCATATAACGCTGGTCTCAAACGGTTCAAGCGTATGCTCCAGGTTTGACTAAAATCAATAATTGATCAGGTCTCCAGAGCCACCAGGCAAGGCTTTGCAATCTTTTGCAAGGCCCACGGGCCGCGGGCTCGACATCCGGGAGTAGCGCGGTCCGATTTGATCTGGTAAGTTCGCCCGCTTGCAGCCGCAGGGCCGGCAGGTGTCGGTGATGGAGCAATCCTGCGCAATGGATTACAAGAGTAGAGGCGGTCCATTTCATGCCCACCCAAGCAAAGCAGCAAAATCAGTCGATCAGCGGCTTCGAACCCTACAAAGAAGTGAAGGGCGAAGAGTACATGGGCAAGCCCATGCGCGCTCACTTCACCAAGATCCTGAACAAGTGGAAACAGGACTTGATGCAGGAAGTCGACCGTACTGTTGATCACATGAAAGACGAAGCGGCCAACTTTCCTGACCCGGCAGATCGTGCCAGCCAGGAAGAGGAATTCAGCCTCGAATTGCGCGCCCGCGACCGCGAGCGCAAGCTGATCAAGAAAATCGACAAAACACTGCAATTGATCGAAGACGAAGAATACGGCTGGTGTGAATCCTGTGGCGTCGAAATCGGCGTCAAGCGACTGGAAGCCCGCCCTACCGCCGACATGTGCGTTGATTGCAAGACCCTGGCGGAAATCAAGGAAAAGCAAGTCGGCAAGTAATCTTGGCGACTTGAACGAAGAACGGAGCGTGCGAACGCTCCGTTTTTTGTTTCTGACATTTGCCTTGGCAGCAAACCTGTGGGAGCGGGCTTGCTCGCGAAAGCAGTGTGTCAGGCAACATTAATGTTGAAGCTGATGGCCCCTTCGCGAGCAAGCCTGCTCCCACAGGTGGCTGGTGCACGCCCGGACAACGTAATATCGACCTTATGACCGCCATCGCCTCCCCCAATTATATTGGGCGCTTCGCCCCTACCCCTAGTGGCCACCTGCATTTCGGTTCGCTGGTCGCAGCACTGGCCTCCTACCTCGACGCCCGTTCGGTCGGCGGCCGCTGGTTGGTGCGCATGGAAGATCTCGATCCGCCGCGCGAAGAACCCGGCGCTCAGGCGGCAATTCTCAAGGCGCTGGAAAGCTACGGGTTCGAGTGGGATGGCGACATGGTCCGACAGAGCGAGCGACACGCGGCCTATGACGAAGTCATCAATCGCCTGTTCAATCAGGGCCTGGCCTACGCCTGTACCTGTTCACGCAAGCAGTTGGAGCCGTATCACGGCATCTATCCCGGATTCTGCCGTAACGCGGGGCATGGCACCGAGAACGCGGCGATCCGCCTGCGTGTACCGGAGCTGGAATACCACTTCATCGACCGGGTGCAGGGCGAGTTCCGTCAACATCTGGGGCGGGAGGTGGGTGATTTCGTGATCCGCCGCCGCGACGGGCTCTACGCCTATCAATTGGCAGTGGTGCTGGACGACGCCTGGCAAGGCATCACCGATATCGTGCGAGGCGCCGATCTGCTGGATTCCACGCCGCGCCAGCTCTATCTGCAAGAACTGCTGGGCGTGCCGCAACCGCGCTACCTGCACATCCCGCTGATTACCCAGCCGGACGGCCACAAACTCGGCAAATCCTATCGCTCGCCGCCGCTGACCGAAGATCAGGCTACGCCGCTGTTGCTGCGCGCATTGCGGGCGCTGGGGCACAAACCTGCGACCGAACTGAATGACGCCACGCCACGGCAAGTGCTGAACTGGGGGATTACCCACTGGGATGCATCGCTGATCCCGCGCACACTGACGTTGCCTGAAGCGCAACTGCAGTGATGCCACTTGCAGTGGCGCGCCCATCCGTTACCATCGCCGCACGTTTTCGGGCACGCGCATAAAAAAGAGAGGCCGGGATGTACATCTATCGCTTGGTCCTGCTCCTGGTAGTGGGGATTTATCTGTTCTCCCCGGCCATCATGGATTGGTGGATCGACGCCACGGGCGCCTGGTATCGCCCTTATTTGCTCTGGCTGATTCTGATTGTCGTGACCTTCATCCTGCAGAGCCAAAAAGATGCCGATGAGCTTTAGCCTGACCCAGATGATCCTGATCAGCGCCGCGTACCTGGCGGTGCTGTTCGGCGTGGCCTGGGTCAGCGAACGGGGCATGATCCCCCGGGCGATCATTCGCCACCCGCTGACGTACACCCTGTCGCTGGGCGTTTACGCCAGTGCCTGGGCGTTTTATGGCACGGTGGGCCTGGCCTATCAGTACGGCTACGGTTTTCTGTCCAGCTACCTCGGGGTTTCCGGAGCGTTTCTGCTGGCGCCGGTGCTTCTGTACCCGATCCTGAAAATCACCCGCACTTATCAACTCTCGTCCCTGGCCGACTTGTTCGCGTTTCGTTTCCGCAGCACCTGGGCCGGCGCACTGACAACAATTTTCATGCTGATCGGCGTGCTGCCGTTGCTGGCGTTGCAGATTCAGGCAGTGGCCGACTCCATCAGCATTCTCACCCGCGAGCCGGTGCAGCATCGCGTGGCCCTGAGCTTCTGCGCACTGATTACGCTGTTCACGATTTTCTTCGGCTCACGCCACATCGCTACCCGCGAGAAGCATGAAGGCCTGGTGTTCGCGATTGCTTTCGAGTCAGTGATCAAACTGATCGCGATTGGCGGCGTTGGCCTGTATGCGCTGTACGGCGTGTTTGATGGGCCGCAACAGCTGGAACTGTGGCTGCTGCAAAACCAGACCGCCCTCGCCGCCCTGCACACGCCATTGCAGGAAGGCCCGTGGCGCACGCTTCTGCTGGTGTTCTTCGCCTCGGCGATCGTAATGCCGCACATGTACCACATGACCTTTACCGAGAACCTCAACCCGCGCTCGCTGGTCAGTGCGAGCTGGGGTCTGCCGCTGTTTCTGCTGTTGATGAGCCTCGCGGTGCCGCTGATTCTCTGGGCTGGGCTGAAACTCGGCGCCACGACCAATCCGGAGTACTTCACCCTGGGCATCGGCATCGCCGCCAACAGCAAAGCCCTGGCGCTACTGGCGTATGTCGGTGGATTGTCGGCGGCCAGCGGCCTGATCATCGTCACCACGCTGGCGCTGTCCGGGATGGCGCTGAACCATCTGGTGCTGCCGCTCTATCAGCCGCCGGCCGAAGGCAATATTTACCGTTGGCTGAAATGGACCCGCCGGGCGCTGATCGTCGCGATCATCATGGCCGGTTACGGCTTCTACCTGATGCTGGGTGCCGAGCAGGACCTGGCCAACCTTGGCATCGTCGCCTTCGTCGCCACGTTGCAGTTCCTGCCAGGGGTGTTGTCGGTGCTGTACTGGCCGACCGCCAACCGTCGCGGCTTCATCGCCGGCCTGCTGGCGGGGATTCTGGTGTGGCTGGTAACCATGCTGCTGCCGCTGGTCGGCAATCTGCAGGGTTTCTACATTCCATTGCTGAACATGATCTACGTGCTGGACGACACCAGTTGGCACATGGCGGCAATTGCCTCGCTGGCCGCCAACGTGCTGATGTTCACGCTGATCTCGCTGTTCACCAACGCCAGCCCCGAAGAGGCCAGCGCCGCCGAAGCCTGCGCCGTGGATAACGTTCGCCGCCCGCAACGCCGCGAACTGCATGCCGCCTCGCCTCAGGAATTTTGCCACACAGCTTGCAAAACCATTGGGCGCCAAGGCTGCACAGAAGGAAGTCGAACAGGCCCTGCGCGACCTCTACTTGCCGTTCGACGAGCGCCGGCCTTACGCCTTGCGCCGTTTGCGTGACCGTATCGAAGCCAACCTTTCCGGCCTGATGGGGCCAAGCGTGGCGCAGGACATGGTCGAAACCTTCCTGCCCTACAAGGCTGGCGGCGAAAACTACGTTACCGAAGACATCCACTTCATCGAAAGCCGTCTTGAGGACTACCACTCGCGCCTCACCGGTCTTGCCGCCGAACTCGATGCCCTGCGCCGCTACCACCGCCAGACATTGCAGGAATTGCCGATGGGCGTGTGCTCGCTGGCCAAGGATCAGGAAATCCTCATGTGGAACAAGGCCATGGAGGAACTGACCGGGATTGCTGCGCAGCGTGTGGTCGGTTCGCGCCTGAGTACCATTGCCGATCCTTGGAAAGAGCTGCTGCAGGGCTTCATCAACCTGCCGGACGAGCATTTGCACAAACAGCACTTGGCCCTCGATGGTCAGACGCGCTGGCTGAACCTGCACAAAGCGGCGATCGATGAACCGCTGGCGCCGGGTAACAGCGGCCTGGTGCTGCTGGTGGAAGACTTGACCGAAACCCAGATGCTCGAAGACAAACTGGTGCACTCCGAGCGTCTGGCCAGCATCGGTCGACTGGCGGCCGGCGTGGCCCATGAAATCGGCAACCCGATCACCGGCATTGCCTGCCTCGCGCAGAACTTGCGTGAAGAGCGTGAGGACGACACCGAACTCACGGAAATCAGCGGGCAGATCCTCGAACAGACCAAACGCGTGTCACGCATCGTTCAGTCGCTGATGAGCTTCGCCCATGCCGGCAGCTATCAGCACAGTGACGAGCCCGTCTGTCTGGCGGAAGTGGCCCAGGATGCCATCGGCCTGCTGGCCTTGAACCGGCGCAATTTCGAAGTACAGTTCTACAACCTGTGCGACCCCGACCACTGGGTCGAAGGCGACCCGCAGCGGCTCGCCCAGGTATTGATCAACTTGCTCTCAAATGCCCGCGACGCCTCGCCTCCGGGCAGTGCGGTACGAGTCAAAAGCGAAGCCGGCGAACACACGGTCGATCTGATCGTCGAAGACGAAGGCAGTGGTATTCCCTCGAACATCATGGACCGACTGTTCGAACCTTTCTTCACCACCAAGGACCCTGGCGAAGGCACCGGTCTGGGCCTTGCACTGGTCTATTCCATCGTTGAAGAGCATTATGGACAAATCACCATCGACAGCCCGGCTGATGTTCAAAGCCAACGCGGCACCCGTATCCGGGTAACTTTGCCGCGTCATGTCGAAGCGACGTCCGCTGTGAACTGAGACCGTCGAGAGTATCGAATCAATGCCGCACATTTTGATCGTCGAAGACGAAACAATTATCCGCTCCGCCTTGCGCCGTCTGCTGGAACGTAACCAGTACCAGGTCAGCGAAGCCGGATCCGTGCAGGAAGCACAAGAGCGTTTCAGCATCCCCACATTTGACCTGATCGTCAGCGACCTGCGCCTGCCGGGCGCACCTGGTACCGAGTTGATCAAACTTGGCCAAGGCACTCCGGTGCTGATCATGACCAGTTACGCCAGCCTGCGTTCGGCCGTCGATTCCATGAAAATGGGCGCGGTGGATTACATCGCCAAGCCTTTCGACCACGACGAAATGCTCCAGGCCGTCGCGCGAATCCTGCGTGACCGGCAATCGGCGCAAGCCAGCGGTGAACCGGTCGTCGGTAAAACGGGCAATGGCGCCGCTAAAAACGGTATCGACAACAGCAACGGCGAAATCGGCATCATTGGCTCGTGTCCGCCGATGCAGGACCTGTACAGCAAAATCCGCAAAGTCGCGCCAACCGATTCCAATGTCCTGATCCAGGGCGAATCCGGTACCGGTAAAGAACTGGTAGCACGCGCCCTGCACAACCTGTCCAAACGCGCCAAGGCGCCGATGATTTCGGTGAACTGTGCGGCCATTCCGGAAAGCCTGATCGAGTCCGAACTGTTCGGCCACGAAAAAGGCGCGTTTACCGGCGCCAGTGCCGGACGTGCCGGGTTGGTGGAAGCGGCGGACGGCGGCACCTTGTTCCTCGATGAAATCGGCGAATTGCCGTTGGAAGCCCAGGCCCGCCTGCTGCGTGTGTTGCAGGAAGGAGAAATCCGCCGGGTAGGTTCGGTGCAGTCGCAGAAGGTCGACGTACGGTTGATCGCCGCGACCCACCGGGACCTCAAGAGCCTGGCGAAGATTGGTCAGTTCCGTGAAGACTTGTATTACCGCCTTCACGTAATCGCCCTGAAACTGCCGGCCTTGCGTGAGCGCGGCGCGGACGTCAATGAAATTGCCACTGCCTTCCTCGCGCGGCAGAGTGCACGGGTTGGCCGTACCGACCTGAGATTTGCCACCGATGCCGAACAGGCCATTCGACATTATTCATGGCCGGGTAACGTTCGCGAGCTGGAAAACGCGGTCGAACGTGCAGTGATTCTGTGCGAAAGCCCGGAAATTTCTGCAGAGCTGTTGGGCATCGATATCGAATTGAGCGATCTGGATGACGACGATTTCATCGGTCTGGCGCCCCAGCAGGGCAACGGTGCCGGTAACACCAGCCATGAACCGACTGAAGATTTGTCCCTGGAAGACTACTTCCAGCATTTCGTCCTCGAGCATCAGGACCACATGACCGAAACCGAACTGGCCCGCAAACTGGGGGTCAGTCGCAAATGCCTGTGGGAACGCCGTCAGCGCCTGGGCATTCCGCGGCGTAAAACCGGGGTGGCCAGCGAGAGCTGAACCGCACCTGTCGCATGTGCGGGTAACACATGACATTGTGAAAAAACTGTTACCTCAGCTTTTTCGCGTAACAGAAGCCGGGGCTTACGGTAACGAAGCCCCGGTTTTTTTTGCCCCCGAAAAACCTCATTAGCCCGCCTAACCCCTTGTTTTACTGGGCCTCACAAAAGTTGGCACGCACCCTGCTATATGTTCAGTACAAGAACAATAACAAGCAATGAACAAGACAATAAAAATAAGACGTATCGACTCACGCACAATAAAAACAAGACGGCGAGAGGCGTAGCTAACTGATTCTTTTGGAGAGGCGTTGCATTTGGGGCTCGCCCCACGACCAGGCCGAGAACAATAAAAAACTGTCCCGAGACAGTGCCTGAACTGGTTGGATCGAACGATCACAGCAGCACAGCGACCAAAGCAATCCGTTTGCTCTTGGCTCCCGATTGGGAGGGTCATGAAGGAAAGCTTCATGGCGAGGGCGCTCAACAAAAACAAGAAGCCCGAAACCAATAATAAAAATAGAGCATGCAACTACTTCTTGGGGAGCTTCGGCTCCCCTTGTGGTTTCTGCGATTTGAAAAACCTCCCCCGCCTGCGCTTCGCTTTTCTCTTGTAGCTGTGGCTTGCAGCTCATATCTGCTGTGTCCTACACCATCCCCCGACTAAATGCTAGAATCCCCGCCCATCATGCGGTCATTCTTCGTTATGGCCGAACATTCCTTCAAACAGTGCATCCCATGCTGAAGAAGTTGTTCCAGTCATTCCGTTCTCCCAAGCGTCATACGCAACACATTCGCAGTACGCCTGAAGTGCTCAACAGCGGCCAACATTCGCTGCAAAAGGCACAATTCAGTCGTTACGCGGTGAATATCGTCGAACGCCTGCAGAACGCCGGTTACCAGGCTTACCTGGTCGGCGGCTGTGTGCGTGACATGCTGCTCGGCATCACGCCGAAAGATTTCGACGTCGCCACCAGCGCCACGCCTGAACAGGTACGCGCCGAATTCCGCAACGCGCGGATCATCGGTCGGCGTTTCAAACTGGTGCATATCCACTTTGGCCGCGAAATCATTGAAGTCGCGACCTTCCGCGCCAATCACCCGCAAAACGACGAAGACGAAGACAGCAACCAATCGTCTCGGAATGAAAGCGGGCGCATTTTGCGCGACAACGTCTACGGCACCCTGGAAGAAGACGCACAACGCCGCGACTTCACCATCAACGCCTTGTATTACGATCCAGTCAGCGAGCGCATTCTTGATTACGCCAACGGCGTACACGACATCCGTAATCACCTGATCCGCCTGATCGGCGATCCGAAGCAACGTTACCAGGAAGACCCGGTGCGGATGCTGCGGGCCGTGCGTTTCGCCGCCAAGTTGAATTTCGGCATCGAAAAACACAGCGCCACGCCCATTCGCGAACTGGCACCGCTGCTGCGCGAGATCCCGTCGGCTCGTCTGTTCGAAGAAGTGCTCAAGCTGTTCCTCTCCGGCTATGCCGCGGACACCTTCGAAATGCTGGTCGACCTGCAGTTGTTCGATCCGCTGTTCCCGGCGAGTGCGGCAGCGTTGGAATACAGCCCGACCTACACCCACACGCTGATCAGTGAAGCGCTGATCAACACGGACCTGCGAATCAAACAGAACAAACCGGTCACCCCGGCGTTCCTGTTTGCCGCCCTGCTTTGGCCTGCCCTGCCGGCCCGGGTACTGCGCCTGCAAGAACGCGGCATGCCGCCGATTCCGGCGATGCAGGAAGCCGCTCACGAATTGATCGCCGAGCAGTGCCAGCGCATCGCCATTCCGAAACGCTTCACCATGCCGATTCGCGAGATCTGGGACATGCAGGAGCGCTTGCCACGGCGCAGCGGCAAACGCGCCGACCTGTTACTGGACAACCCGCGGTTCCGCGCCGGTTACGACTTCCTGCTGCTTCGTGAAAGCGCCGGTGAGCAGACCGATGGGCTGGGCGAATGGTGGACCGATTATCAGGACGCCAACGACAGCGAACGCCGAGACATGATTCGCGACTTGAGCGGCAAGGATGACGCTACCGGCGCTCCACGCAAACGTCGCCGCAGTGGCGGTGCCAAGCGCAAGCGTGCTGCCGGCGCACCGAGCGTTACAGGCGAATAAGCCATGGAACGCGTCTATATCGGCATGGGCAGCAATCTGGCTGCCCCCACCGAACAGTTGCGCAGCGCTGTCGAAGCGCTGACGCGATTGCCGCAGACCGAACTGGTCGGGGTTTCCGGGTTTTATCAAAGCGACTCGCTACTGCCTGGCCAACCGCGCTACACCAACGCCGTCGCCGCACTCGACAGCCGCCTCGCGCCACTGGACCTGCTTGATGCGCTGCAAGCCATCGAGAACGACCAGGGCCGCGAGCGCCTTGAACGCTGGGGGCCACGCACGCTGGATCTGGACATTGTGCTGTTCGGCGATCGCCTGATCGACGAACCTCGCCTCAAAGTTCCCCATTATCATCTGCAGGAACGGGCCTTTGTGCTCTATCCGCTGGCCGAGCTGGCACCGGCGGATTTGCGCCTGGCCGATGGCCGTAGCCTCGCAGCATTACTCGCCGACTGCCCGTTCGTCGGGTTGGAACGCCACCCGCCGATTTAACGCAAATCCCCCTGTGGGAGCGGACTTGCTCGCGAAAGCGGTGTATCAGTTGGCATCTAGGTCGCCTGACACGCCGCATTCGCGAGCAAGTCGAATCGTCGCACCGCCGCTCCCACATTGGTTATTTGTCGGACAAAAAATCTGCAAGTCATCCCTGCCAATCTGCTGAATCGCATCAGTTACGCCGGTAACACCCCATACGTAACAATGCGGTAACACACGCAATTGACTTCCCGGGTTCTCCTCACGACTATAGGCGTCCCGCTGCCGCCAACGCGGCGCCAAAGGGCGCAATCCAGGCCTTACAAGCACCACGAAAGAAGGTGCGCCTGTATAAATGACGAATCACGCGCGTTACTCGCAGTAGTTTCCATAGCGCCTGTAATGAGGATTTTTTCATGCCAGCCATCACCCTGACCACGCTCCAGAGCCTCAAGCAGAAAGGTGAAAAGATCACCATGCTGACCTGCTATGACGCGACCTTCGCCCATGCCTGTAATGAGGCCGGGGTTGAAGTGCTGCTGGTGGGCGACTCCCTCGGCATGGTTTTGCAGGGTCACGACAGTACCCTGCCGGTGACCACCGCCGAAATGGCCTACCACGTGGCAGCCGTCAAACGCGGCAACACCGATGCCTTGATCCTCGCTGATCTGCCGTTCATGGCTTACGCCACCCTTGAACAAACCATGACTAACAGCGCCCTGTTGATGCAGGCCGGTGCGCACATGGTCAAGGTTGAAGGGGCATTGTGGCTCGCGGACTCGATCCGTCTGCTGGCCGAACGTGGCATCCCGGTGTGCGCGCACATGGGGCTGACGCCGCAATCGGTCAACATTCTTGGCGGCTATAAAGTCCAGGGCCGCAACGAGAACCAGGCGCGGCAGATGCGTGCCGATGCGATTTCCCTGGAACAGGCTGGGGCGGCCATGCTGCTGCTCGAATGCGTGCCCAGCGAACTGGCCGAAGAAATTTCCCAGGCGGTGAAGATTCCGGTGATCGGTATCGGCGCCGGCGGTGGCACCGACGGCCAGGTGCTGGTTCTGCACGACATGCTGGGTATGTCCATTACCGGCCGCGTGCCGAAATTCGTGAAGAATTTCATGGCTGGCCAAACCAGCGTCCAGGCAGCCTTGAGCGCTTACGTCACTGAAGTCAAAGCGGCGACTTTCCCTGGCATCGAACACGGATTCTCTGCATGAACACCGTAAAAACCGTACGCGAATTGCGGGCCGCCGTGGCCCGTGCCCGTAGCGAAGGCAAACGTATCGGCTTCGTGCCGACCATGGGCAACCTGCACAGCGGGCATATCGCACTAATTACCAAAGCCACCCAACGGGTGGATTTCGTGGTCGCGAGCATTTTCGTCAACCCGCTGCAGTTCGGTGCCGGCGAAGACCTCGACAAGTACCCGCGAACCCTGGCCGCCGATCAGGAGAAACTGCTCCAGGCCGGTTGCCATCTGCTGTTCGCACCGACTGTCGAAGAAATGTACCCCGATGGCATGGCCGGCCAGACCCGCGTCAGCGTTCCGCAACTGTCCGAGGGCCTGTGCGGCGCCAGCCGTCCGGGGCATTTTGAAGGCGTGGCGACTGTCGTCAGCAAGCTGTTCAACATGGTCCAGCCGGACCTGGCGATTTTCGGCCAGAAAGATTTCCAGCAACTGGCGGTGATTCGCGCCCTGGTGCATGACCTGAACATGCCGATCCAGATTATCGGTGAGCCTACCGTCCGGGCCGCCGACGGTCTGGCGCTGTCGTCGCGCAATGGTTTCCTCAGCGAAGAACAGCGGGCCATCGCGCCGGTGGTCTATCGCACCCTGACCCATATTGCCGATGCAATCAAACAGGGCGAGCGCGATTACCCGACGCTGATCAACGAGCAGATCAAGCAACTCGAAGGCGCCGGTCTGCGAGTGGACTATCTGGAAATTCGCCATGCGCTGACCTTGCGTCCGGCGACGGCGCAAGATCGGGATCTGGTGATTCTGGTGGCAGCGTTTTTGGGCACGACGCGGTTGATCGACAACCTGCATCTGAACCTCGACGCGCCCGTCTGAGCACCGCAAAACCAATGTGGGAGCGGGCTTGCTCGCGAAAGCGGTCTGACAGTCAACGATGATGTTGAATGTGATGGCCTCTTCGCGAGCAAGCCCGCTCCCACACTGGATCTACGTCGTGTCCAGACTGTATTGCCGCCCACAAAGCCTTCGGGCAAACTGCCCGCCGTTCGATTCCGACCCGGGGAAACACTCATGCACGCCATCATGCTCAAGGCCAAGCTGCATCGCGCCGAAGTTACCCACGCTGTACTCGATTACGAAGGCTCTTGCGCCATCGACGGTGAATGGCTGGACCTGTCCGGCATCCGTGAGTACGAACAAATCCAGATCTACAACATCGACAACGGCGAACGCTTCACCACTTACGCGATTCGTGGCGAAGAAGGTTCGCGCATGATTTCGGTCAACGGTGCCGCGGCGCACAAGGCCAAGGTCGGCGACCGCGTGATCATCTGCGCTTACGCCCACTACAGCGAAGCCGAACTGCTCAACTTCAAGCCGCGCATGCTCTACATGGCGCCGGGTAACGAGTTGAGCCACACCAGCAATGCCATTCCGGTTCAGGTCGCCTGATCGAGCCGACGCCCCTGTCAGCCTTCCGTTTGTCGGACCGCTCCCTGTTTAAATGTTAAAAAAGTACCGGGAGCAGGTCAGACAAAGTCAAGACAGATTGCAGCGCGAGGTTTACTGTATTCGCCCTGCGCCATGAAATCGTGTCGACGCAGTTGACCGGACGCCCACCCGCAGCGCTCCGGGATTTATCGTGTTCAAAAGGCCGTTCAAGTAAAAAGGAAAACCGCAGCGATGGCGTATTACCGCACTCCTCACGACGTTACCGCTCTGCCCGCCTGGCAAGCGCTGAATGACCACCGCCAAGCCATGCAGGATTTCAGCATGCGCGAAGCCTTTAATGCCGATCCGCAGCGTTTTACTCAATTCACCCTCAGCAGCTGCGGCCTGTTTCTCGATTACTCGAAAAACCTGATCAACGCCGAGACCCGCAATCTGCTGGTGGGCCTGGCCAACGAAGTCGATCTGCAGGGCGCGATCAAAGCGCTGTTCTCAGGCGAGATCGTCAACGCTTCCGAAGGGCGTCCGGCCCTGCACACCGCACTGCGCCGCCCGGTGGGCGACAAGTTGTCGGTCAACGGCGTCAACGTGATGCCTGACGTGCATAAAGTGCTGAACCAGATCACTGACCTCGTGGGCCGCATCCACGACGGTCTGTGGCGCGGTTACACCGAGAAGCCGATCACTGACGTGGTGAATATCGGCATCGGTGGCTCGTTCCTCGGCCCTGAGCTGGTGTCCGAAGCGCTGCTGTCCTACGCCCAGAAAGGCGTGCGCTGCCATTACCTGGCGAACATCGACGGCAGTGAATTCCACGAACTGACCATGAAGCTGCGCGCCGAGACCACGCTGTTCATCGTCTCGTCGAAATCGTTCAACACCCTCGAAACCCTGAAAAACGCCCAGGCCGCACGCGCCTGGTACCTGGCTCAGGGCGGTTCGGAAGCCGAGCTGTACCGTCACTTCATCGCCGTTTCCAGCAACAACGCAGCGGCGGTAGCCTTCGGTATTCGCGAAGAAAACATCTTCCCGATGTGGGATTGGGTTGGCGGGCGTTACTCGCTATGGTCGGCTATCGGTTTGCCGATCGCATTGGCCATTGGCATGTCGAACTTCAAGGAACTGCTGTCCGGGGCCTACACCATGGACCAGCACTTCCAGAGCGCGCCATTCGAACAGAACATGCCGGTATTGCTGGCGTTGCTCGGCGTCTGGTACGGCAATTTCTGGGGCGCGCAAAGCCACGCGATCCTGCCGTACGACCACTACCTGCGCAACATCACCAAACACTTGCAACAGCTGGACATGGAATCCAACGGCAAGAGCGTACGCCAGGACGGCACGCCGGTGTCCACCGATACCGGCCCGGTGATCTGGGGCGGCGTCGGCTGCAACGGTCAGCACGCTTATCACCAGTTGCTGCACCAAGGCACTCAACTGATTCCGGCCGACTTTATCGTGCCGATCGTCAGCTTCAACCCGGTATCCGACCACCATCAGTGGCTGTACGCCAACTGCCTGTCGCAAAGCCAGGCACTGATGCTCGGCAAAACCCGCGCCGAGGCCGAAGCCGAGTTGCGTGACAAGGGAATGGGCGAAGATGAAGTGCAGAAGCTGGCGGCGCACAAGGTGATCCCGGGCAACCGTCCGAGCAACACCCTGGTGGTCGAACGCATCAGCCCACGTCGCCTAGGCGCATTGGTGGCGCTGTACGAACACAAAGTCTTCGTGCAAAGCGTGATCTGGGGCATCAATGCCTTCGACCAATGGGGCGTGGAACTGGGCAAGGAACTGGGCAAAGGCGTCTACAACCGCCTGGTCGGCAGCGAAGAAACCCCGGCCGACGATGCTTCCACCCAAGGCTTGATCAACTACTTCCGCGGTCGTCACCGCGGGTGATAGGCTGAAGGGGCGGTCTACCCGCCCCTTCGCTTGTAGCACCGACAGTTCCACGGCACCGGGTTTACCGCAAAATCGGTGGCGTGCGCTATCACTGTAGGAGCTGCCGAAGGCTGCGATCTTTTGATCTTGATTGTAAAAAACAAGATCAAAAGATCGCAGCCTTCGGCAGCTCCTACGAGGGTCGCGCAGCTCCCCTCTTGTCGCAAAACAAGAATAAGGAACCGTCATGTTCGATATCAGCACGTTCCCCAAAGCCGATGCCGTCCGCCGGGCTGCACAGTTAAGTCAAGACGACTACCAACGCCTGTACCGCCAATCCATCGAGCATCCCAGCACCTTCTGGGCCGAACAGGCCACACGCTTTCTCGACTGGAGCGCGCCGTGGCAAACCGTCCAGCGTTACGACCTGAAAACCGGTGAAGCGAGCTGGTTCGCGGGTGGACAGTTAAATGTCAGTTACAACTGCATCGACCGTCACCTGGAAAAGCGCGGCGATCAAATTGCGATCATCTGGGAAGGCGATGACTCCGCCGAATCCGCCCAGATCACCTACAAAAGACTCCATCACAATGTCTGTCGACTGGCCAACGTGCTCAAAAGCCGTGGCGTGAAGAAAGGCGACCGCGTGTGCGTCTACATGCCGATGATTCCCGAAGCGGCCTACGCCATGCTCGCCTGTGCGCGGATCGGCGCGATTCATTCGGTGGTGTTCGGCGGTTTCTCCCCGGATTCGTTGCGTGACCGGATTCTCGACGCCGATTGTCGCACCGTGATCACGGCCGACGAAGGTGTGCGCGGTGGCAAATTCGTGCCGCTCAAACAGAATGTCGACACGGCGCTGCAAAGCTGCCCCGACGTGAACACCGTGATCGTGGTCGAGCGTACCCAAGGTCAGATCAACTGGGTCGACGATCGGGACATCTGGTACCACCAGGCGTTGCGCGACGTCAGCGATGACTGCCCGCCAGAGCCGATGGACGCCGAAGACCCGCTATTCATCCTCTACACCTCCGGCAGCACCGGCAAACCCAAAGGCGTGCTGCACACCACCGGCGGCTACTTGCTGCAAGCCGCCATGACTTTCAAGTACGTGTTCGACTATCGCGACGGTGAAGTCTTCTGGTGCACCGCCGATGTCGGCTGGGTCACCGGCCATAGCTACATCGTCTACGGGCCGCTGGCCAACGGAGCGACCACGCTGATTTTCGAAGGTGTGCCGGGCTACCCCAGCACTTCGCGCTTTTGGCAAGTGATCGATAAACACCACGTGAATATCTTCTACACCGCTCCAACCGCGTTGCGCGCGTTGATGCGTGAAGGCCCCGAGCCGTTGAAGGAAACGTCCCGCGAGAGTCTGCGACTGCTCGGCACCGTCGGTGAACCGATCAATCCGGAAGCCTGGGAGTGGTATTTCAATACGGTCGGCGAGCAGCGCTGCCCGATCGTCGATACCTGGTGGCAGACCGAAACCGGCGGCATCATGCTCAGCCCGCTGGTCAGCACCCAACGGGTCAAACCTGGTTGCGCCATGCAACCGATGTTCGGTGTACAACCGGTATTGCTCGATGAACACGGCAAGGAAATCAAAGGCACCGGCAGCGGTATATTGGCCATCAAGTCCAGCTGGCCGGCGCAAATCCGTAGCGTCTACGGCGACCCGAAACGGATGATCGAAACCTACTTCAAGCCCTACCCCGGTTACTACTTCACCGGCGATGGCGCACGTCGCGATGAGGACGGCGACTACTGGATCACCGGGCGCATCGACGACGTGATCAATGTCTCCGGGCACCGCATCGGCACGGCCGAAGTGGAAAGCGCGCTGGTGTTGCACGACAGCATCGCCGAGGCCGCCGTGGTTGGTTATCCCCACGACGTCAAAGGCCAGGGCCTCTATGCCTTTGTCACGCCCATGAATGGCACCGAACCCAACGAGGAATTGAAGAACCAATTGTTGGCGCATGTCAGCAAGGAAATCGGCAATTTCGCCAAACCGGACTTGATCCAGTGGGCTCCGGCCCTGCCCAAAACCCGTTCGGGCAAGATCATGCGACGAATTCTGCGCAAGATCGCCTGCAACGAACTGGACAGCCTGGGCGACACTTCGACCCTCGCCGACCCGAGCGTGGTGCAAGGGCTGATCGATCAGCGGCTGAACCAATGAGCCCCATGTTGTGCATTGGCCGTCGAAAGAGCTTAAAAGCTTCGCGAGCAAGCCCGCTCCCACAGTGAATTTGTGTCGTTCATTAATCCAGTGTGGGAGCGGGCTTGCTCGCGAAGACGCCCTCAAAGCCACCACATCCCACGTATTTGCCCACAAAACTCAAAGCCCATAGCTGTTAAACTCCCGCGCCCCCAATTTCTTCCTGCAAGGCGCCCAGCATGTCTTCCTTGAATCAGGCGCTGCGCGCCGCCCTCGATCATCGTCAGGACCTGCTTGCCGAGTTGCATCAGCAAGGCACCGATTGCTATCGCCTGTTCCATGGCAGCCAGGAAGGCGCCGGCGGCCTGACCATCGACCGCTACGGTCCGCAACTGTTAGTGCAAAGCTTTCATCAGGCGCTGGAGCGTGACGCTCTGCTGCAACTGCATGAAACCGTCAATCAACAGCTGGGTTTCGACACGCTGCTGGTCTACAACGACCGCTCCCGTGGCAACTCGCGCATCGACCGCGAAGATACCGTCTACCGCGCCAACGAAGCCGCCCTGCAAGATTTGATCGGCCACGAATGGGGACTGAACTACCGGGTTCGCGGGCGCCATGCCGGTCAGGACCCGTTGCTGTTTCTCGACCTGCGCAACGCTCGCGGCTGGGTCAAGGCGCACAGCAAAAACAAAAGTGTGCTGAACCTGTTTGCCTACACCTGTGGCGTCGGCCTCAGCGCCGCGGCGGGTGGTGCGAGCGAGGTGTGTAACCTGGACTTTGCCGAAGGCAATCTGGCGGTGGGTCGTGAGAACGGCTTGCTCAACCCGCAATTGCCGACAATGGAATTCATTCAGTCCGATTACTTTCCGGCCATTCGTCAATTGGCCGGTCTGCCGATCAGCCAGCGTCGCGGGCAGAAATTGCCAAGCTATCAACGCCTGGAGCCGCGTCAGTACGATCTGGTATTGCTCGATCCACCGGCCTGGGCCAAGAGCGCTTTCGGCACGGTCGACCTGTTGCGTGATTACCAAAGCCTGCTCAAACCGGCGCTGCTGACCACCGCCAAGGATGGCGTGCTGATCTGCTGCAACAACCTGGCGAAGGTCAGCATGGACGATTGGCGCGAACAGGTTCTGCGCTGCGCCGAGAAGGCCGGGCGCCCGGTGCGTGAGTGGAGCGTGCTGACCCCAGGCAGCGATTTCCCGTCGCTGGATCAGCAGCCACCATTGAAAACGCTGATTCTACAGCTCTGAAAATCCGCACCGATAATCAGATAAATCCTATAAAGCCTGGTTGCTTCGGAACCGCAAACGCATGCCATACTCCAAGGCACTCCGATTCCGACAGATGAAGCCGCACATGCCCAAAGGATTGATTCGCGCTATCGGCGCCTTGTTGACTGCCCTGGCTCTTTATAGCCTGCTGGGGTTTCTGATTTTGCCGGGCATCGCGTTGCGAATCGCCAACCAGCAATTGGCCAACTACGCCACGACACCGGCGACGATTCAGCGGATCGAACTCAACCCGTTCAGCCTTGAAGTCACCCTTTGGGGTCTGGTCATTGGCGAGCCGGGCAAGGAACAAGTGGGCTTCGAACGTCTCTACGCCAACCTGCAGATCGACAGCCTCTGGACCAAAGCCCTGCATCTGTCCGATATAGAACTGGATAAACCCAAGACCGAAATCCTCTTCGGCAAGGACGGCAAGCTCAATCTGCTCGGCCTGTTCAAAATCCCCGCCAGCGAACCGACCCCGGTTGACCCGGACGCCAAACCATTCCCGCTGCGTGTGGAGCGGATCAAACTGGCCGGCGGCTCCTTGCATTTCGAGGATGCACGGCCCAGCGAACCCATAGAGTTCCTCTACGACAAACTCGATTTCGAATTGAAAAACCTCAGCACCCTGCCCGAAGACAGCGCCGACATGACATTGGTCGCCGTCGGCCCGGCAGGTGGACAGATTGACTGGACCGGTAATTTCAGCCTGATCCCGATCGCCTCCGAAGGTAAGCTGAAAATCACCGACGGCAAGATGAAATCCTTCTGGCCCTATGTGCGTGATGCCGTGCCACTCGCACTCGAAGAGGGCGTCGTCAGCCTCAGCACCGACTACAAACTCAACCTGGCCAAAGAAACCGAACTGCTGCTGAGCAACGTTGCCGTCAGTGTCGCGCCTTTCGCGATCAAGACGCCGGACGGTCGACCGCTGGCGAAGCTCGAACGGCTGGACATCAGCGAAACCACCGTAGACCTGGCCAAACAGCAAGTGGTGGTCGGCAAGATTCGCAGCCAGAAACTGGAAACCTGGGCCGCCCTCGAAGCCGACGCGCAACTCGATTGGCAAAAACTGTTCGCCAGTCAACCGTCTAAAGCGGCCGCCAAGGCCAATGCCGAACCGAGCAGTGCACCAGCGGCTGCCGATTCGCCGAAGCCTGAACCGACCGCGCCGAGCAAGCCTTGGCAGGTGCTGCTCAAAGACGTGCAGCTACGTGACTATCAGGTGCATCTGGCCGACCGCAAGGCACAACCGGCGGTAGCTCTGGAATTGGGGCCGCTGAACCTGGACCTGCAAAATTTCGACAGCCTCAACGGCTCACCTTTCAACCTCAAGCTCGATACCGGCGTGGGCAAGCAAGGCAAGATCAGCGCAGATGGCGTGGTCAATCTGGCCCCGATCAGCGCCAAACTGAACGTGCAGACCAAGGACATCGACCTGCGCGTCGCCCAGTCCTACATCAACCCGTTCATTCGTCTCGAACTGCGCAGCGGCATGCTGGGCAGTGATCTGGCGGTCGACCTGAAAAGCACAGAGCCGCTGGCGTTCAACGTCACAGGCAAAGCCCAGGTCGATCAACTGCATACCCTCGACACCCTGAAAACCCGCGACTTCCTCAAGTGGCAACAGGTGGTGCTCGAAGGCCTGAACTATCAGCATGGCGACAGCCTGTCGATCGACAAGGTCAGCCTGTTCCAGCCCTATGCGCGCTTCATGATCAACGATGATCGCACCACCAACGTCGATGACCTGCTGATCCCGCAACCCGCCGATTCCGGCACCACGGCAGCCTCGGCCAAACCGGCAGCCGGAAAAGAAAAACCGCTGGGCATCCACATTGGCGGCGTTGCCATCAATGACGGTTCGGCAAACTTCGCCGACTTCAGCCTGACCCCGAACTTCGCCACCGCCGTTCAACAGCTCAACGGGAAGATCGGCACCATCGACAGCCGCCAGGCTAAACCGGCCAGCGTCGACATCAAAGGCAAGGTCGACCGCTATGCACCGGTAACCATCAAGGGTTCGGTCAACCCGTTCGACCCAATGGCCAGCCTGGACATCGCCACCAGTTTCAAACGGGTGGAACTGACCACGCTGACACCCTACTCCGGCAAGTTCGCCGGTTACCGTATCCGCAAGGGCCGGCTCAATCTAGAGCTGCATTACAAGATCACCAACGGCCAGCTCCTGGCCGAAAACAAAGTGGTGGTCGAGCAGCTGCAACTGGGTGAAAAAGTCGACAGCCCGGACGCTGTGAGCCTACCGCTGAAGCTGGCGATTGCCTTGCTCAAGGATGTCGATGGCAAGATTTCCATCGAACTGCCGGTGAGCGGCGACCTGAATAACCCGCAGTTCAGTGTCATGCCTATTGTCTGGCAGACCCTGCGCAACCTGATCGTGAAAGCCGCCGCAGCGCCATTCAAAATGATTGGCGGCCTGGTCAGCGGCGGTGGCTCGGAAGATTTGGGCAGTGTGGCATTCGCACCGGGTTCGAGTGACCTGAGCAAAGACGCCGAAGCGGCGCTAGTCAAACTCTCCCAAGCACTCAAGGAACGTCCGGCCCTGCGTCTGGAAATTGAAGGCACTGCCGCCAAAACCAGCGATGGCCCGCTGATTGCCGAGCAACGCCTGGAGCGAGAATACCAGTACAACTACTACAAAATGCTCCAGCGTCGCGGTGACAAAGTACCGGCCCAAGCCTCGTTGCTGGACGTACCGGACAACGAGAAAGGCCCGCTGCTGGAAGGGATCTACCGCACACGCCTCAAGACCCAGCCACCCGCCGAATGGAAGGATCTGGGCAAGGAAGAACGTAGCAACAAAATGCGTGAAGACGTGATCGCGTTCTGGAGTTCCAGCGAAGTGCTGTTACGTCAACTGGGGCAAGAACGGGCCAGCAGCATCAAGGATTATCTGGTGGAAAAGGGTCAGTTGGCCGATGACCGTGTGTACTTCATCGACGCCAGCCTCGGCGAGGCACAGAGCGATGGCCGGGTTATCACGTCCATGCATCTGGATGCCGAATGATGGACGCGCGCTGGCTTCTGAGCCTGGCCTTGGCGCTGGCTGCCGGCCAGGCAACGGCGGCGGACACCTTGCGCTGCGGCAGCCAGTTGATCAGCGTCGGAGACAGGTCCAGCGAGGTGCTGCAAAAATGCGGAGAGCCCATTGCCCGCGATTTGCTGGGCTACAAACGCAGCGCCAATCGACGGGAAGAGTTTCAGGTCGAGGAATGGACCTACGGGCCCAATAGCGGGATGTACCAGTACCTGCGTTTTGAAGGAAACCGGTTGGTTCGAATCACTAGCAAGCGCGGGAATTGAACAATCAAAAGATCGCAGCCTTCGGCAGCTCCTACAGGTGTACCCATCCCCATGCAGGAGCTGCCGAAGGCTGCGATCTTTTAACCTTTGTTCCCCAGAATAGAACAGGCCCCGACACGAATGCCGGGGCCTGTAATGGCCACATCCTTGTGGCCTTTCGCATGAACCCTCAAGTGGCGGCAGACGTATGACTCGGCCCGTCTACCGCACCTTCTCCCGGTCCAGGCGAGAAGCCTTGCCTTACTCGGATTTCAGGCCGTCAGCGGACACCGCTTTGACACCTTTGATTTTCTTGGCGATAGCCACGGCGGTTGTTTTCTGAGCATCAGTCAGAACGGTCATGGAAGACAGGGACACAACGCCTTTGTTGGTTTCGACTTTGATGTCAGTGCCAGGAATGCCTTTTTCGGTCAGCAGATCGGCTTTGACTTTGGTCGTGATCCAGGTATCGGAAACATCCTCTTTCGCTTCAGTGACTTCACCGGCGGCCAGCATCAAGGGTGCCTGAGTCGCTTGGGTGGTCTGTGCAAATGCGGCGTTGGCCATGGTCAGGGTCAACGCGGTAGCAGTAGCGGCAGCGATAGCGAACTTCTTCATACAAGTAACTCCTGTATTTCTGGAAAGTCTGCTGCGTGTCTTGTCAGCAGGGTTACTGAAGAGAGTGCGAACGCTGTGCCAACTGTTCAATAAAAAATAAATGCTTATAAATCAATTAGTTAGTAACAACGGTAATTTTCGGAATCATGCAAATTGCATGACTGCGAAATTATCTACATGCAACATGCGGGTTTTAACGCAGGCCTAAGGCCATGAATTGTCGGGGGTTTCTCGATTATCTGAATCGCCCCAAAAACAGCGAACAAAAAAATGCCCCGCGTTGTTAAACGCGAGGCATTGACAAGATGAATGGATCAGCTGGCGGGAGTGGGAGGGCAACCTTTAGGAGCATATTCTGCATCGACTGTTGTGGCGCACGTCCAGCCACCGGCAAGTGTGCGTGAAAGCGTTACAGTTTTGCTGAGCACCGGCCCCGGTGCGTTGAGAATCGTGCAAGCAATACTGCCCACACCGGTAGAGGCGGTACCCGTTGCCGTAATCGTGCAATTACCCGTGGCGCTCACCGCGCCGATCTCGGCGGGGGTGGCAATATTGGTGCCTTGATTGATGATGTCTTCGAAAGGCACCTTGAGTGCCGAAATTTCTGCAACCGCAGCGGTGACCTTCGCCCGCGCCTGGTACTTCGAATACTGCGGCAACGCAAACGTCGCCAGAATCCCGATGATCGCCACGACGATCAACAGTTCGATCAGGGTAAAACCATTTTGATTTTTCATAGACAGGCTCCATGCATGAGTCGAAATCTCATGATCTGAACAAGGCACAGCACAGGTCATGCCAAGCCGAGCATGCCCCTGCCTGCTGGGCGTGAGATCGCGGCAAAGACCTTTCCTGATCCACGGATCCGCACTATCTGACACTTTTTGTCACTTCACCCGACTGGTTTGGCTCCACTGCTTGACTAGGCTATAAGTCATTCACTGTCTGCGTCCGGTATTCCAATGAATGACATCGCCCTTAGCGGTCTGGCCAAGCAATTGGTATTGGCTGAGCTGATCACTGACCAAAGTGCGCAACAGGCGTATCAGCAGGCCCAACGCAATCGAATTTCGCTGGTCAGCTATCTGGTGCAAAACAAACTGCTGAAAAGCTGGCAGGTCGCCGAGGTGGCCTCGGAGCATTTCGGCATGGCCCTGCTGGACCTCAATTGCCTGGACAAGGACACCCAACCCCGAGGGCTGGTCAGTGAGAAGTTGATCCGTCAGCACCACGCCCTGCCCCTCTGGCGGCGTGGTAACAAGCTGTTCGTGGGGATTTCCGACCCGACCAATCACCAGGCCATCAACGATATCCAGTTCAGTACCGGGCTGAGTACCGAAGCCATCCTGGTGGAAGAAGACAAGCTCAGCGACGCCATCGAAAAATTCTTCGACAACCATTCCACCGGCCTGGAAGACATGGCCGATGTCGACCTCGACGGGTTGGACATCGAGTCGGTCGACGAGCAGAAACAAGACGTCCTCGTAGGGCAAGACGCCGATGACGCGCCGGTGGTGCGCTTCGTTCACAAGATGCTGCTCGATGCGATCAAGAGCGGTTCTTCCGACCTGCATTTCGAGCCCTATGAAAAAATCTACCGCGTGCGCATGCGCACCGACGGCATGCTGCGGGAGGTCGCCAGGCCGCCGACACAACTGGCCAACCGCATTGCCTCGCGGCTGAAGGTCATGGCCAGTCTCGACATCTCCGAGCGGCGCAAACCCCAGGATGGGCGAATCAAGATGCGCCTGTCCAAAAGCAAGTCCATCGACTTCCGGGTCAATACCCTGCCGACCCTGTGGGGCGAGAAAGTGGTGATCCGGATCCTCGACCCGTCCAGTGCCCAAATGGGCATCGATGCCCTCGGCTACGAACCCGACCAGAAAGACCTGTACATGGCCGCGCTCAAGCAGCCACAGGGAATGATCCTGGTGACCGGCCCCACCGGCTCGGGCAAGACCGTGTCGCTGTATACCGGGCTGAACATTCTCAACACCGTCGACATCAATATTTCCACTGCCGAAGACCCGGTAGAAATCAACATCGAAGGCATCAACCAGGTCAACGTCAATCCCAGGCAGGGACTGGATTTCGCCCAGGCGCTGCGCTCGTTTCTGCGTCAGGACCCGGACGTGATCATGGTCGGTGAAATCCGCGACCTCGAAACCGCCGAAATCGCCATCAAGGCCGCCCAGACCGGGCACATGGTGCTTTCCACCCTGCACACCAACAGCGCCGCGCAAACCCTGACCCGCTTGCACAACATGGGGATTCAGGGGTTCAACATCGCGACCTCGGTCAGCCTGATCATCGCCCAGCGGCTGGCGCGCAAACTGTGCAGTCATTGCAAAAAGCCCATCGAGATTCCCCGCGAGACGCTGCTCAAAGAAGGCTTTCCCGAGGAACGCATCGGCTCGTTCACGATCTATGAACCGGTCGGTTGCGATCAGTGCAACAACGGCTACAAAGGGCGAGTAGGGATTTATGAAGTGGTAAAGAACACCCCTGACCTGCAACGGCTGATCATGGCCGAAGGCAATTCTCTGGAAATCGACATCCAGATGCGTAAGGACGGCTTCAACGACCTGCGTACCTCAGGCCTGCTCAAGGCCATGCAAGGCATCACCAGCCTTGAAGAAATCAACCGGGTCACGAAGGACTGAACATGGCGGTCAAAGCAGCGAAAATCAGCGTATATGCCTGGGAAGGCACCGACAAAAAAGGCGCAAGAATGACCGGCGAATTGACCGGCCAGAATCCCGCGCTGATCAAGGCTCAGTTACGCAAGCAAGGGATCAACCCGGGCAAGGTACGGAAAAAAACCGCGTCCATTTTCAACGCCGGCAAACGCATCAAGGCCCTGGACATTGCCCTGTTTACCCGGCAGATGGCGACCATGATGAAAGCCGGCGTACCGTTGCTGCAATCATTCGACATTATCGGTGAGGGCTTCGATAATCCGAACATGCGCAAGCTGGTGGACGAGGTGAAACAGGAAGTCGCGGCCGGGAACAGCTTCGCCGCGGCCCTGCGCAAAAAGCCCCAGTATTTCGATGAGCTGTACTGCAACCTGGTGGATGCCGGTGAACAGGCCGGCGCCCTGGATACCCTGCTGGAACGGGTCGCGACCTACAAGGAAAAGAGCGAAAGCCTCAAGGCCAAGATCAAGAAAGCCATGACCTATCCGCTGGCGGTGGTGTTCGTCGCGATCATCGTGACCGGGATTCTACTGGTCAAGGTTGTGCCGCAATTCGAGTCGGTGTTCTCGGGGTTTGGCGCCGAGCTGCCAGCGTTCACCGTGATGGTCATCGGCTTGTCGGAGTTCCTGCAGGCCTGGTGGTGGATGGTGCTCGGCCTGTTGGGTGCGCTGGTCTTCGGCGTCCGTCATGCCTTTAAAAAGTCCCCGGGCTTTCGAGACCGGATGGACACCTGGCTGCTCAAACTGCCGTTGATTGGCGCGCTCATGTACAAGTCCGCCGTGGCCCGTTACGCCCGCACCTTGTCGACGACGTTCGCCGCCGGCGTGCCACTGGTCGAGGCTCTGGATTCAGTGGCGGGCGCAACCGGCAACATCGTGTTCAAGCGAGCGGTGTTACGCATCAAGCAGGACGTTTCAACCGGCATGCAGCTGAATTTTGCCATGCGCACCTCCGGCATCTTCCCGAACATGGCGATCCAGATGACGGCCATTGGCGAAGAGTCTGGCGCACTGGATGACATGCTCGACAAGGTCGCGAGCTTCTATGAGGACGAGGTGGATAACATGGTCGATAACCTGACCAGCCTGATGGAGCCTTTCATCATGGTGGTGCTGGGGGTTATCGTCGGCGGCCTGGTGGTTGCGATGTACCTGCCCATCTTCCAACTTGGCTCAGCGATCTGATATGTCCTTGAACGAATTTCTGAGTCTCGACCCGCTGGCCTTTGTGATCAGCGCATCGGTGATCGGTTTGCTGATCGGCAGTTTCCTCAACGTGGTGGTCTGGCGCCTGCCGAAAATGCTTGAGCGTGAATGGCGCTTGCAAGCCCATGACATCCTGGATTTGCCACCCGAAGTCCCCAGCCCGGTTTACAACCTGATACTGCCTCATTCCGAGTGCCCCGGCTGTGGCCATCGGATTCGAGCGTGGGAAAACATTCCGGTGCTCAGTTATCTGTTTTTACGCGGGCGATGCTCGAACTGCGCGACGCCGATCAGCAAACGTTACCCGCTGACCGAACTGGCCTGTGGCGTGCTGTCGGCGTTCGTCGCCTGGCATTTCGGTTTCGGCTGGCAGGCCTGCATGGTGCTGATCCTGAGCTGGGGCCTGTTGGCGATGAGCCTGATCGACGCCGAGCATCAGCTGTTGCCGGACGTGCTGGTGCTGCCGTTGATATGGCTGGGGTTGATCGTCAACAGTTTCGGGCTTTTCGTTTCACTGCATGACGCGCTCTGGGGCGCGGTGGCCGGCTACATGGCGCTGTGGACGGTGTTCTGGCTGTTCAAGCTGATCACCGGCAAGGACGGCATCGGCTACGGTGACTTCAAGCTGTTGGCGATGCTCGGCGCCTGGGGCGGCTGGCAGATCCTGCCTATGACCATCCTGCTGTCATCGCTGCTGGGCGCCGTCATCGGGGTGATTGTGCTACGCCTGCGGGACGCGAAAACCTCGACGCCGCTGCCCTTTGGCCCCTATCTGGCCATTGCCGGCTGGATTGCCTTGCTCTGGGGTGGTCAAATAACCGGCTTCTATTGGCAGTTTGTCGGTTTGAAATGAATACCCCTGTGAAAAAACCCTGGATTCTCGGCCTGACCGGCGGCATCGGCAGCGGCAAAAGCGCCGCCGCCCAGCACTTCATCGATCTGGGCGTGCACGTGGTGGACGCCGATCATGCGGCTCGCTGGGTGGTGGAGCCCGGGCGCCCGGCACTGGCGAAGATCGCCGAGCACTTTGGCCCCGGCGTGCTGCAAGCCAACGGCCAACTGGATCGCGCGGCGCTGCGCAAGCTGATCTTCGAAGTGCCGGATGAACGCCGCTGGCTCGAAGCGCTGTTGCATCCGCTGATCGCCGAAGAAATCACTCACCATCTGGCCAAGGCACAATCGCCTTATGCGATTCTGGTTTCGCCGCTGCTGATCGAGTCCGGGCAGTACGCCATGACCCAACGGGTTTTGGTTATCGATGCTCCGGAACAGTTACAGATCGAACGCACCCTGCAGCGTGACCAGACCAGCGAACAGCAGGTCCAGGCGATCCTCAAGGCCCAGGCCAGCCGACAGGACCGCGTGAGCCATGCCGACGATGTGGTGGTCAACGACCGCGACCTCGCCTGGCTACACAGCGAGGTCGAACGCCTGCATCATTTTTACCTTACTTTGCGTGGAGGCCAGTCATGAGCCAAACCCCAACCGTCGATTGCCCAACCTGTGGCGCCCCTGTCGAATGGAGCCCCGAAAGCAAGTTCCGGCCATTCTGTTCAGACCGTTGCAAACTGATCGACCTGGGCGCCTGGGCGTCGGAAGAACACAAGATCCCGGTGAGCCCGGATGCCGAGGACGAGATGTTCAGCGGCGACTTCGACCCGCGTCACTGATCCCGTCCCTCAAGGCCGCATAAAACCATAGTCCTGGCCTTCGTCGAGGTTCTCGGCGAGAAACCGCAACTCATCGGCCAGGTCTTCTATATTGCGTACCGCCTTGCTCTGCTGCACCACCGCACTGAGCAAGGCGCGCAGGCTCAACCCCGGATCGAAACCCACCTCTTGCGCCATATCCACACTCCGACGCAACTCCTGCCGGGCCCACTCATACACACTCATGCCATTGCTCCTGAAAGTTTTCCAGAGCATGGATTCGGCAATGTTTTTTGGATTTGATGTGGATCAAGATTTGGGATCGTCGTCTTTCCAGGGCGCCGAAAGGTAGCGGGTGCGATTGAATGTCTCCAACCATTCGGGGCAGAACACCACCAATGCGCTGACCACCATGCCGTTGATAAAGGCTTCCGGGAAAATCAGCAGCCACAGGTAGCCGACAAAATCTGTCAGCCAGTACGGCATGGCGAAACGTTCGTCGTACCACAGCAGCGTGAGCGCCAGGATCAGGCACAACAGGGCCGACAATGCAGCGGCAAAAAAACCCGAACAGAAGATGTACACAAAGGGGTTACGCGGCTGCGCGCGCTCGACCAGAATGGCGCAACACTCGGTAATCAGTACCGGGAGCAGAATCAGCAGCGCGCCGTTGACCCCCATGGCCACCATGTCCTGCCGCCCGAGCAGGACCAATCCCGTTTGCGCGACCAACCCGCCGACAATCGCCAATGGCCAATCCAGCAGTAACGTCACGGCCGTCATGCCGATGAAGTGATAGGACACGCCAGTGTCGAAGTCCCGTCGCACCAGCCAGAGCAAGAACAGCGCGAACACCGTGCCGAACAACAGATGCTGACGACGGCTATCGCTGAACAGTTCGACCCAGGGCGCTCGACAGACAGCCCAGATCACTGCCGGCACATAGATCAGCCAACCGACTGTGAGGCTTTGCTGTGACAGCAGTTCGGCGCCGATCATAGGCGTGATTTCCGGGGCGCCGGCGTCCACGGAAACAAACGGCTGAGCAGCAACACTGTTCTATATTTCACGCGTCTCTCCCATCGTGATAGCTCTCAGTCTATACCGGCGTTCTGACTGGCCGTGTCGCGCGTTTACCCGACGAGTAGAGAATCCGAAGGATCGAAAAAACGTTACGCAAACTTTACGAGACAAAACGACAAGCCGGTCGATACTGCGCGACGCTAACAAAACAGGCGTTATTTATGTCCATTGCGGTTTTGCGGTTTATCGGTTTCATCTTGGGTATTTTCCTGATCACCCTCGCGGTGAGCATGGCGATACCGCTGCTCACGCTGATGATCCATGAACGCAACGATGAGATGTCAGCCTTTGGGTGGTCAATTGTGATCACGATGGTGTCCGGGCTGCTGCTGATTAACAAGGGACGTCCTGAAAACGCTCAGTTGCGTCCCCGCGATATGTACATGCTGACAACCGCCAGTTGGGTGGTCGTCTGCATGTTTGCCGCATTGCCCATGGTCTTTATCCAGCACATCAGTTACACCGACGCGTTTTTTGAAACGATGTCCGGCATCACCACCACCGGATCGACCATCCTGACCGGCCTGGACACCGCCTCCCCCGGGTTGCTGATCTGGCGTTCAATGCTGCATTGGCTGGGCGGGATCGGCTTCATCGGCATGGCCGTGGCCATCCTGCCGCTATTACGGGTCGGGGGGATGCGCCTGTTCCAAACCGAATCATCCGACTGGTCAGAGAAGGTCACACCACGCTCCCATGTCGCGGCCAAATATATTCTGGGGCTGTATGTCGGCCTGACCGCTGTTTCCACGCTGGCGCTGTGGATAGCCGGAATGACGCCGTTCGAAGCTGTCAATCATGCAATGGCGTTGATTTCCACAGGAGGATTTTCCACCTCCGATTCTTCTCTGGCGCACTGGACACAACCGGCCATTCATTGGGTGTCGGTGGTGATCATGATTCTGGGCAGCCTGCCTTTTACGCTGTATGTGAGCATGCTGCGCGGGAACAAACAGGCCTTGTTCAACGATCATCAGGTACGCGGCTTCATTGGCTTTTTGCTCATTACCTGGCTGCTGTTCGGCACCTGGCTGTGCTTGAACAGCGAGTACGGCTGGTGGGAAGCGTTTCGGATCGTGGCGGTCAACGTGACGTCTGTGGTCACGACGACCGGCGTGGCGCTAGGGGATTACACGTTGTGGGGCAGCTTCTCCGTGTTGCTGTTTTTTTATCTGACCTTTGTCGGCGGCTGCTCCGGCTCCACTGCCGGCGGCCTTAAAATTTTTCGTTTTCAAGTGGCTGGCGCCCTGCTCATGGGCAGCCTGAAACAATTGATTCATCCTCGCGCCGTCATCCAGAAGAAATACAACAATCGTCCCATCGATGAGGACATCGCCCGCTCACTCCTGACGTTTTCCTTCTTTTTCACCATCACCATCGGGGCGATTGCCATGGGCCTGGCGCTCATCGGCCTGGACTGGACCACGGCATTGAGTGGCGCGGCCACCGCCGTCTGCAATGTGGGGCCAGGCCTTGGTTCGATCATTGGCCCGGCAGGTAACTTCTCGACACTGCCCGATTCAGCCAAATGGCTGCTGACCATTGGCATGCTGCTGGGAAGACTGGAGATCCTCACCGTTCTGGTGCTGTTCATCCCGGTTTTCTGGAAATACTAGCCTCGACGACCAATGGTGATTTATTGCCTAGACTCCTCTTGTCCACCGTGCAAACGCGTTTCAGACATGAACGGCACGAGAACTAAAACAAGAGGAACATCCAAATGCTCAAATCATTGTGGAGCGCGCTCGCCTGCACACTCGCGCTAGGCGCGTCGAGTCTGACGCTGGCGGCTGATCCAGTCGTTATCAAGTTTTCTCATGTGGTTGCCGAACAAACGCCTAAAGGCCAAGGCGCCCTGCTGTTCAAGAAACTCGTCGAAGAACGTCTGCCCGGCAAGGTCAAGGTAGAGGTTTATCCAAACTCTTCGCTGTTTGGTGACGGCAAGGAAATGGAGGCACTGCTGTCGGGCGATGTGCAGATGATTGCGCCGTCGCTGGCCAAATTCGAGCAGTACACACCCAAGCTGCAATTGTTCGATCTGCCCTTCCTGTTCAATGACATCTCGGCAGTCGACCGCTTCCAGCGAAGCCCTGACGGCCAAGGGCTTCTCAAGTCCATGGAAAGCAAGAACATCACCGGTCTGGCCTATTGGCATAACGGCATGAAGCAGTTGTCGGCCAACAAGGCGTTGCGTGAACCGGGCGATGCCCGCGGCTTGAAATTTCGCGTGCAGGCTTCGGCCGTGCTCGAAGAGCAATTCAAGGCGGTACGCGCCAACCCTCGCAAGATGAGCTTCGCCGAGGTGTATCAGGGCTTGCAGACCGGCGTCGTCAATGGCGCGGAAAACCCTTACTCGAATATCTACAGCCAGAAAATGCACGAAGTGCAGAAGTTCATCACTGAATCCGACCATGGCCTGCTCGATTACATGTTGATCACCAACACCAAGTTCTGGACTGGCCTGCCGCCGGATATAAAAACCGAACTGGAAAAGATCATCGTCGAGGTCACGACTCAGGTGAACAAAGACGCAGAGAAACTGAACCAGGATGCCAAACAGAGCATCATCAACGCCAAAACCACTGAAATCATCACCCTGACCCCAGAGCAACGAGGCAAGTGGCGCGAAGCAATGAAACCGGTCTGGAAGAAGTTCGAAGGTGATATCGGTGCCGACCTGATCAAGGCCGCCGAAGCCGCCAACCAGACTCAGTAATCTGCCGGCGGGCGCCGCCCCAAAGGGCGGCCCCTGTTTCATCGTCATCACTCGATCGGGAGATGCCACTCATGAATGCCTTACGGCGAATCTGGGATCACTTCGAAGAAGGTTTTATCGTCTTCCTGCTGGCGGCAATGACGCTGGTCACGTTCGTCTACGTCATCCTTAACAACCTCTATAGCGTGTTCTACAGCCTCGCCGAGCAGTGGCAGAGCGCCAGCGAACCCTTGTTCGCGATTGGCGACAGCGTCATGGGAATGGCCCAGGCCATGACGTGGAGCATATCGCTGACCAAGGCCTTGTTTGCCTGGCTGATCTTTTTTGGCTTGTCCTATGGCGTGCGCACGGCCGGACATATCGGTGTCGATGCCTTGGTGAAACTGGCCAGCAAACCGGTCCAGCGAATCATTGGCATCATTGCCTGCCTCTGCAGTCTGGTTTATGCGGGGCTGCTCAGCGTCGCCAGTTTCGAATGGATTCAGACCTTGTTCATCGCCGACATCGGTGCCGAGGACCTCGGTCATTACGGCATCATGCAATGGCACATCGGGCTGATTGTGCCCGTGGGTTTTGCCTTGGTGTTCATCCGCTTTGCCGAGATCCTGGTGCGCATCGTGCAAAACCGTCAAACGGGCCTGGGCCTGGCCGACGAGGCTGCGGAGGTGATGAAACTGACCGAGCATGAGGATCACAAGAAATGACTATTCTTTTCCTCTTCGCTGCTCTGTTCGCACTGATGTTTATCGGTGTACCGATCGCCATTTCCCTGGGCCTGGCCGGTTCGCTGACGATCATCTTTTTCAGCCCTGACTCCGTGCGGTCGCTGGCCATCAAGCTGTTCGAGACCTCCGAACACTACACGTTGCTGGCCATCCCGTTCTTTTTGCTGGCCGGCGCCTTCATGACCACGGGCGGGGTGGCGCGGCGCTTGATCGACTTTGCCAACGCGTGCGTTGGGCATATTCGCGGAGGTCTGGCCATCGCGGCGGTACTGGCGTGCATGCTGTTCGCCGCGTTGTCCGGCTCAAGCCCCGCGACGGTAGCTGCCGTAGGTTCCATCGCCATTGCCGGGATGGTCCGCTCCGGTTATCCACAGGCGTTCGGTGCCGGGATTGTGTGCAACGCCGGTACCCTGGGGATTCTTATTCCTCCTTCTATTGTGATGGTGGTGTATGCCGCGGCGACGGAAACCTCGGTCGGCAAGCTGTTCATGGCCGGCGTGGTGCCCGGCCTGCTGCTGGGTACAGCGCTGATGGTGGCCATCTACGTCGTCGCCGTGAGGAAAAACCTGCCAGCCATGCCACGGGCGACTGTTCGTGAATGGTTGAGTGCGGCACGCAAGGCCATTTGGGGCTTGCTGCTAATGTTCATCATCCTGGGCGGCATCTACTCCGGAATGTTCACCCCGACCGAGGCGGCGGCCGTGGCAGCGGTCTACGCGGCGTTCATTGCGCTGTTCGTCTACAAGGACATGTCGTTTCGCGAGATACCGAAGGTACTGCTCGAATCCGCCAAGCTGAGCATCATGCTGATGTTCATCATCGCCAACGCCATGCTCTTCGCCCACGTACTGACCACCGAGCAATTACCTCAACAAATCACCGCCTGGGTCATCGGCGCAGGCCTGACACCGGTGACATTCCTGCTCGTGGTGAACATCGTGTTGCTAATAGCTGGCGCCTTCATGGAGCCCTCGGCAATCATCCTGATCCTGGCGCCGATCATGTTTCCGATTGCCATGAAGTTGGGAATCGACCCGATTCATTTGGGGATCATCATGGTGGTGAACCTGGAGATCGGTCTGATTACGCCGCCCGTGGGCCTGAACCTGTTTGTCACATCGGCGGTGACCGGCATGTCACTGACCGCCACCATTCGTGCAGCGATGCCTTGGCTGATCATTCTGCTGTTGTTCCTGATATTGATTACCTATGTCCCGTGGATTTCTCTGGTTCTGCCGAACTCGCTCGGGATGATGTAAACGAGCGAGATCCCAAGTCATCCACAGATCTATGACCGCGGGCTCATAACAGCTTCCACGTGTAGCTGAGGATCAGGCGGTTTTCGTCGATATCGCTGCGGTAGTTGGAGCGTGCCATCACATTGCGCACGCGGAGCCCGAGACCTTTGAGGCTGCCGCTCTGCAGCACATAACCGATGTCCAGATCGCGCTCGCGGTCCTTGCCTTCAAAGCCCTTGCCGGTGTCGACGTTATGGCCGGTGATGTAACGCACGGTGCTGGTCAGGCCGGGCACGCCGAGGGCCGCGAAGTCGTAGTCGTAGCGCGCCTGCCAGGAGCGCTCATCGGTGTAGGCGAACTCGTAGGTCGGCACCTCGTTGCCCAGCGGTGAGATGTTGGCAAACACCCGCGGGAAAGCGGAGTCGCCGAACATGCCCTGATAGCCGACATAAAACGTGTGGCCGCCGCGCTTGGCCGACAGCAAGGAGAAAAATGCCTGGTTGTCGACATTCCCCAGCAACTTTTTGCCATCTTCGCGCGAATCGTAGTAGCCGAGGTTGGCGCCCAGGGTCCAGTCGCCCATCGGCTGGCTGTGTTTAAGGCCGAGAAAGCGCTGGTTGTAGATATCTTCCAGTTGCCCGAACCAGGCGCTGACCGAGCTGCGTTTGTCATTGAAGGCGTAGTCGACGCCAGCAAAGTTGAAACCATCGCTGCTGACCTGACGCTGCGGAACATGACCGAGCATGGCTTGCATCTTTTCGTCGCCGGCCTCGTTGCGCAGGCTGGTCGAATTCAAGTGGCCGCCTTGCAAGGTCAGGCCATCGATTTCATTGGAGCTGACGCTTGCGCCCTGATAGCTGGGCGGCAGCAGGCGGATATCGCTGAAGGCCAGCACCGGCACGTTGGGTTGCAACTCCCCTACTTTCAGCTCGGTCCTGGAGTAACGCATCTTCAACGCACCTTCCAGGCGGCTGTACTCATTTGCCGCGCGCCCGTCATCGTGCACCGGCAGCAAACCGGTATTGACCCGGTCCGGGCTGCTGTCGAGTTTGAGGCCGAGCAGGCCGATGACATCCACACCAAAACCGACCGGGCCTTGGGTATAACCGGATTTGACGTTGAGGATGAAGCCTTGCGCCCACTCTTCGGCCTTCGACTGTTGATTGGCCCCGACGATGTCCGAGAAATCCCGACTGAAGTAATAGTTACGCGCCTGCAAGGTGGCGGTGGCGTCTTCGATGAAGCCGCTCTCAGCGGCCATCACGCCACTGGAAAAAACCGAGACGAGCGCCAGGGACAACCCTGAACCGGTTGCTGGAAAAGTCTGTTTCATCGCTGTTCTCTTATTGTTATTGATCGACAGGTTGAAGTGACCTGAGGCGCAGAACGTCGGGCACTCAACAGCAAGTGCGGCATGCCGCCGTGCCGAGCGCTGTCCGTTCAAGCGCTGGTAGGCGTCAACGTCCGGGCAGCACCGCTGCGCTGGCTGCTGATGGCGAATACGGTCATGGCGAGGGCGGCCACCGCACCTGGCAAGGCAAACGCCATGAAATTCAGTTGCAGCGGCAGGTTGACCCCCAGCAAGGCACCGCCCAGCAGCGGACCGACAATCGCGCCGTTGCGGCCGATGCCTGAAGCCCACCCCAGACCGGTCGAGCGAATGGTCATGGAGTAGAACTGCGCGGCGCAGGCATACAGCAGAATTTGCGAGCCAATGGTGGTGGCGCCGGCCAGGGCGATCAGCAGGTACAACACCGGCATCGGACTGTTGAAGCCCAGCAAGGTGATCGAGACCGCAGCCACGACGAAGAACACCGCCAACACGCGCGGCAGGTTGAGCTTGTCGCCCAGCACACCACCGCCGACCGCGCCGAAAATGGCACCGAAGTTGAGCACCAGCAGGAACGACAGACTCGAGCCCAGGCTGTAACCGGCGTTGGCCATCAGTTTCGGCAGCCAGGAACTCAAGGCGTAGACCATCAGCAAGCAACAGAAAAATGCCAGCCACAGCATCAGCGTGCGCAGCGCGCGGCCCTCGCGGAACAGTTGCAACACCGGGGTGCCGGTGGCCTTCACTTCGCTCATGTGCAACTGATCGCTGGCGAGTGCCATGTAAGCCGGATCAACCCGTTGCAGAACGTTGCGCGCCTCTTGATTGCGCCCCTGACGCAGCATGAAACCCACCGACTCGGGCAGGAAATACATGATCAATGGCAACAACAGCAACGGCAGCACCGCCACGTAAAACACCGATTGCCAACCGAAACGGGGGATCAGCACGATGCCGAGCCCCGCCGAGAGCATGCCGCCCACTGAATAGCCGCTGAACATGATTGCCACCAGCGTGCTGCGGATTTTCTTCGGCGCGTACTCGTTCATCAGCGCCACGACGTTGGGCATTACTCCGCCAATGCCCAGACCGGCAATGAACCGGCAGAGACCGAACTCAGTGGGGTTACGAGCAAATCCATTGAGCACGGTAAAACCGCTGAAGAGCATCACGCACAGGGTGATGGCTTTCTTGCGGCCAATCTTGTCCGACAGCGGGCCGAAAAACAGCGCCCCGAACATCATCCCGAACAGTGCATAACTTCCCAGTGCGCCAGCTTGCAAGGGACTGAGCCCCCACTCTTTCATCAGCATCGGCAACACCACGCCGTAGATCACCAGATCGTATCCGTCGAAGATGATGATCAGGGCGCACCAGAACAGCACCCTCCAGTGAAAGCGGTTGAATCGAGCGTTGTCGATCAGCTCATGTACATCGATCTTGCGCATGGCATCTATCTCTTGTTGTTGTTTTTTTAAGAGTCGGTAACGCAGCTAACGTCCGTACAGCCGAGGGTAGAGACGCCGGGCACGGGGCAATAGCCGCTTTGCGCAGATCGCTATCCGTTTTGTGCAAGGCCCTGTAGCCACCCTGTAGAGGGTTGATTCATGGACTAGACTCACGCGGTTGGTGATGACGTTGAACGTCAAGAGCAGAGGGCCGTCCACGACTGACGCCAGGTTTGCTCGAAGCAATGCGCGATCTGCAAACTGATAGTTGCACTTGCAGGGTCAATCTATCGGTAACCAGCGACTGGCATAGGTGAGGCTTTGGTTATGGCAAAAGACAAGAAGAAAACCCCAGCTAAACGTAACTCCGCTGCCCCCTCGAAACTGACGAACAAAGCGTATCTCGAGCAGCTACGCCAACTGCATGTCGAAATGGTCAAGTTGCAGGAATGGGTGAAACAAAAAGGCATCAAGATTTGTATCGTCTTCGAGGGGCGCGACGGTGCCGGCAAGGGGGGGACGATCAAGGCGCTCACTGAGAGGGTGAGCCCGCGTGTCTTTCGGGTGGTGGCGCTACCCGCCCCGACCGATCGCGAGAAAAGCCAGATGTACATGCAGCGCTACCTGGCGCACATGCCAGCGGCTGGCGAGGTGGTGATCTTCGATCGTAGTTGGTACAACCGCGCCGGGGTCGAGCGCGTGATGGGGTTTTGTACCGATGAGCAGGTGACCCGTTTCCTGGCCCTGGCTCCCCTGATGGAACGCATGATGGTCGACTCGGGCGTCATGCTGTTCAAGTATTGGCTGGAAGTCAGCGAAGAGGAGCAGACCCGACGGCTCCAGGCGCGGATCCAGGACGGCCGCAAAATCTGGAAACTGACGCCAATGGATCTCAAGTCATACAGTCGCTGGTATGACTACTCCCGCGCGCGGGACGACATGTTCAAGGCGACCGACACCGAACATGCTCCGTGGCTCGTGGCCAACTCGAATGACAAGAAGCGGGCCCGCCTCAATATCATCTCTGATCTGCTCAGCCGTATTCCGTACAAGGATGTGCCGCGCGAGAAGGTGATTTTGCCCAAGCGGCAGAAATCAGGCGGCTATCGTGAACCGAATTACCCGTTGCGGCGAGTTCCGGAAAAGTTCTGACCGGCACGTTCAAGCGAATCTGCGCTGTACACCAAAGGGCCACATCCTATGAGCCATTCGGATGCTTTGCCTCCCGTCCCGGAACCGGGCCGCATTGCCCATCGCAATAGCGGCGACACCGGTTGGCGTCGCTGGTTGCCCGGACTACGCACGCTGCGCGAATACAAAATAACCTGGTTGCGGCACGACCTCGTGGCCGGACTGGTGCTGACCACGATGCTGGTGCCTGTCGGCATCGCCTACGCGGTGGCATCGGGCGTACCCGGCATCTATGGCCTTTACGCAACCATCGTCGGGCTACTCGCGTATGCGCTGTTCGGCCCCAGCCGAATTCTGGTGCTGGGGCCCGATTCCTCGCTGGCGGCCGTCATTCTCGCGGTCGTCCTGCCACTGTCCGGTGGCGACCCGCATCGTGCAATCGCCCTTGCGGGCATGATGGCGATCGTATCAGGGGCGGTGTGTATCCTGGCCGGCATCGCGCGCCTGGGCTTCGTCACGGAGCTTCTTTCCAAACCGATCCGCTATGGCTACATGAACGGGATCGCGCTCACGGTATTGATCAGCCAACTGCCCAAGTTTTTCGGTTTTTCGATTGAGTCCGACGGCCCGCTGAGAAACCTGTGGGCGATCGTTACAGCGGTCATGGATGGAAAATCCAACTGGACCGCTTTCATGGTCGGCGCAGCCACCTTGGCCGTGATTCTGCTGCTCAAGGGCAACAAACGCGTGCCGGGCATTTTGATTGCCGTGACCGGAGCGACCATCGTTGTGGGTGTGCTGGATCTTGCAACACGCGCGGGGGTGTCGGTCCTCGGCTCTCTTCCACAAGGCCTGCCTGCCTTCGCCATCCCCTGGATCACCAGGGACGACATCGTTCCCGTCCTGATCGGTGGCTGCGCCGTTGCCCTGGTTTCGTTCGCCGATACCAGCGTGCTCTCACGTGTCTATGCGGCACGAAGCCGTACCTATGTGGACCCGAACCAGGAAATGGTGGGGCTCGGTTTTACCAATCTCGCCGCCGGATTGTTTCAGGGTTTTCCGATCTGTAGCAGTTCCTCACGTACGCCCGTGGCCGAGGCCGCAGGTGCCAAAACCCAGTTGACCGGAGTCGTCGGCGCGCTTGCGGTTGCCATGTTGCTAATGGTCGCACCGGACCTCCTGGAGGATTTACCTACCAGCGCCTTGGCCGCGGTGGTGATCGCCTCCGCCATTGGCCTGATTGAGATCACCGACCTACAACGCATTTATCGAATCCAGCGCTGGGAGTTCTGGCTGTCAATCGTCTGCACCGTCGGCGTGGCCGTGCTGGGTGCGATCGAGGGGATCGGCCTGGCCATCGTGATCGCCGTCATCGAATTTCTGTGGGATGGCTGGCGTCCTTACTCCGCCGTCCTGGGACGTGCGGACGGAGTGAAGGGTTATCACGACATCAAGCGCTATCCCGACGCGCGCCTTGTACCCGGCCTGGTCCTGTTTCGCTGGGATGCACCGTTGTTTTTCGCCAACGCCGAGTTGTTCCATGACCGAGTGCTGGACGCCGTGGCCGCATCACCTACGCCAGTGTGCTGGCTGGTGGTTGCGGCGGAACCTGTCACCAGCGTGGACGTGACCTCCGCCGACATGTTGGCGGAACTGGACGAAACGTTGCACGCGGCGGGAATCAAGTTGTGCGTAGCCGAAATGAAAGACCCGGTCAAAGACAAGCTGAAGCGCTTCGGGCTTTTTGCGCGGCTGGGTGAAACAGCGTTCTTTCCAACAATAGGTTCTGCCGTCGACAGCTATCTCGCGATACATCCGGTGGACTGGATGGGTCGGGATAACAAGGGACGCTGAGCGGCATGTTCACTTTCCACAGGAGGTAATCCATGGTTCCCATACCCATTCTCGAAAAGGTTTTTTCCCGAGACCTGCTCGATGTACTGATTCGTGCCGGCGTGATTGCCGTTCTGGTGATGTTCTGCTTTCAGATATTCAGCCCGTTCCTCGATCTGATGCTGTGGTCGGTGATCCTGGCAATCACCCTCTATCCCTTGCAAGTCAGGTTCAAAAACAAGCTGGGGAACAAAGACGGGCTCACCGCGACGCTGATCGTATTGGTCGTCATCAGTATTCTTATGGTGCCTATTTATTTGTTGGGAGCCTCGATTGCGGATTCCGTGGAGAAGGTCATGACCATGGTCAAGACCGACAGTTTCCATATTCCGCCACCCTCCGATGCGGTAGCGAGCTGGCCACTGGTGGGCGAACCTATTTATAACGTGTGGGCGCAAGCCGCCACTGACCTGCCCGATCTGGCCCACAAGTTCATGCCGCAGATCAAAGGTGTCAGCCTCTCATTGCTGAGCAAGCTTGCGGGTGTCGGCATGGGGCTCCTTTTATTCATCGTCGCCCTGATTGTTGCCGGTATTTTTTTAGCGTATGGAGAAAGCGGCCATCGTAGCGCGGTGCAAATCGTTACGCGTTTCAGCGGTCCAATCAACGGGCCGAAAATCGCCGATTTGTGCACCGCAACTATCCGGGCAGTGGCCTTGGGGGTGGTCGGCATCGCGTTCATCCAGATGTTGTTGGTGGGCATCGGTTTTGTGCTCATGGGCGTCCCCGGCGCCGGCCTTCTCGCCTTGGCGGTGCTGCTGCTTGGCATCATGCAGTTACCGGCAACCCTGATTACCCTTCCGGTCATCGTCTTTGTTTTCATGAGCGAAGGTGCCAGTACGGCGACCATTGTGTTTGCCATTTATGTCTTCATCGCAGGATTGGTCGATAACGTCCTCAAACCGCTGCTGCTGGGTCGTGGCGTCGATGTACCGATGCCCGTGGTGCTGATCGGTGCCTTGGGCGGCATGGTCACGGGCGGTATCCTCGGCCTGTTCATCGGTCCTGTGATACTCGCGGTCGGCTATCAGCTGTTCTGGGAATGGGTGGATCAGGCGCAAGAGCCTGGGCCAGCTAATCAGGGACCTGATACGGCGGCAGAAGAGATTCGCTGATGAAAACCCATAGGCATGCCAGAAAAAACGGCTGAAGAAATCCCGACAGAGTTTTTTCTTTTGCGACAGACTTATTATTCAGATCACATTTGAACGCTAAGCTTGGGCCTATGGATGATTCAGATTATTTACGCCTGCTGACCATTGCGGCCGAGCAAGCCAACACGTTCCTCTCCAATGCCCGCAAATGGGAGCGTGAGCGTTGGGTTTGCCAGCGCCTGTTGCAAGGCTTGAACATTCCCTATCGCGCCGACGAATTTGCCCCCGCTGGGGAGCCACCGGACGTGTTGTTCCGCGATGCGAACTTCGAAGTGTTCTTCGTGCTCGACGAGGGTCGACGCCTCAACGACGAATGGCGCGACGAGCTGCAACGTCGACGCAGCGCGTTTTCCCTGAGCCAACTGGTGCGCCGCGAAGCCAAGCCCCGGCGCATCCCGGCCAATGAGTTTCTGCTGAGACTGGCGCCGACCTTGCGCAAAAAAGCCCACAACTACCAAGAGCGCGGCATGGACCTGGGGGAACTGGACATCATCGCGTTCGCCAGCCTCAAACGCGAAGTGCTGGACCTCAACAGCCACTTTCCTCCGCCCACCGAATACCTGCGTCAGGGCTGGCGCTCATTGTCGCTGGTCGGCCCGACCTTCGCCCGAGTGTTGTTCGCCCACCCGGAAGCCCCGGACTTCCTGCGCGGCAACCTGGGGCGCAGTATCGTTTTCGACGTCGGGATCAGTCTGTGAGTCCGTTGCGGGAACTGATCGCAGAGTGTTACAAAGTGGCTCCGTCCCATTCCAGATAGGTCGCGACATCGCTGCGCGCTGTAGCGTCTACACATTCAGCAACGTCTACCTGACGAGGCCCAATATGACCAGCCGCCTGAACCCCGACGACCAAAAGCATGTCGAAGAGTACCTGCGCCTGTCCCAGCACCAAGTCGAGCGCCGGCCTTTCCGGCCGTGGATGCTCCTGGTACTGGTGTTGGCAGTGACCATTGGTTTAGGCCTGTTGAGCCGACTTATCAGTTACCTGACGCTATGAGCAGCATCGCGCTCGCTCGGGTAATTGCACCGATTTCTTTTAGCCTTGCGAGATATCCCCATGACTCATCGTATTGTCATCGTTGGCGGCGGCGCCGGCGGTCTGGAGTTGGCTACCCGTCTGGGTAAGACTCTGGGCAAGCGCGGCACGGCCAGTGTGACGCTGGTCGACGCGAACCTGACCCACATCTGGAAACCGCTGTTGCACGAAGTGGCGGCAGGTTCCTTGAACTCTTCCGAAGACGAACTCAACTATGTTGCCCAGGCAAAATGGAACCACTTCGAGTTCCAGCTGGGGCGCATGAGCGGGCTCGATCGCGCACAGAAGAAAATCCAGTTGGCCGCCACCTACGACGAGGCTGGCCTGGAACTGGTGCCGGCGCGCGAAGTGCCCTATGACTCGCTGGTGATTGCCGTCGGCAGCACCACCAATGACTTCGGCACGCAGGGCGCGGAGCAGCATTGTCTGTTCCTCGATACCCGCAAACAGGCCGAGCGCTTCCATCAACAACTGCTCAATCATTACCTGCGCGCCCACGCCGGGCAGACCGACAAGGTCGAGCAGATTAGCGTAGCGATCGTCGGCGCCGGTGCCACCGGGGTCGAGCTGGCAGCGGAACTGCACAACGCCGCCCATGAACTCGCGGCCTACGGCCTGGACCGGATTAAACCGGAAAACATGCACATCACCCTGATCGAAGCCGGGCCACGGGTATTACCAGCTCTGCCGGAACGAATCGGCGGGCCTGTGCATAAAACCCTGGAGAAACTCGGGGTCAACGTCATGACCAATGCGGCAGTCAGCGAAGTGACGGCAGATAGCCTGATTACCGCCGATGGCAAAGTGATCAACGCCAGCCTCAAAGTCTGGGCTGCGGGGATTCGTGCGCCGGGCTTCCTCAAGGACATCGATGGCCTGGAAACCAACCGCATCAATCAACTGCAAGTATTGCCGACTCTGCAGACCACGCGTGACGAGAACATCTTCGCCTTCGGTGACTGTGCGGCATGCCCACAACCGGGCAGCGACCGCAACGTGCCACCGCGTGCCCAGGCCGCGCACCAGCAAGCTTCGTTGCTGGCCAAATCGCTGAAACTGCGGATCGAAGGCAAAGCCCTGCCGGAGTACAAGTACACCGACTATGGTTCGCTGATTTCGCTGTCGCGTTTTTCGGCTGTGGGTAACTTGATGGGCAACCTGACCGGCAGCGTCATGCTCGAGGGCTGGCTGGCGCGAATGTTTTACGTGTCGCTGTATCGCATGCACCAGATGGCGCTATATGGCGCGTTCCGCACGGCGATGTTGATGCTGGGCAGCAAGATTGGGCGCGGGACTGAGCCGCGTCTGAAACTGCATTAACACACATCCATTGTGGGAGCGGGCTTGCTCGCGAAGACGGTGTAACAGTCAACTTTGATGTTGAATGTTATGGCCTCTTCGCGAGCAAGCCCGCTCCCACATTTGTTCTTCATCAACCCGAAGATCTGTGTCTCACTGTATCTCCCCCACTGATTCCATCCCTTCGCTTACAAAGCCCCCCTTGCGCGACACAGTAGCGATACACCACACCCGCTAAATGGCCCCACCCGAGCAAGGCACTGCCTGCTTCGGTCATCGCCACCTTACATGGCGTCCTTTATCGAACGGTTGTGTTGTACAACCCAGGAGATTTGTAATGTCCCGCACCACTACTCCCAGCAAAAACACCGTTGGCCTGCTCGGCGCTGTCCTGGCCGGCGGCATGATGTTGTCCGGCTCCGTGTTCGCTTCGCAGCCATTGACTCAAGGCTACTTGTTGGCCTCGGCGGAACAGGCCGTGAAGACGCCGGAAGGCAAATGTGGAGAAGGTAAATGCGGCGAAGGCAAATGCGGCGATGCCTCCATGGCCCGGACCGATACCGATGATGATGGCCAGGTATCGCGCGCGGAATTTTTGAAGGTGGCGCCCAAGGCTGACTTCGACAAGATCGACACCAACCACGATGGTCAAATCTCGGAACAAGAGGCTTTTGATAACGTGAAAGCCAACTACGAAGCCAATGGCAAAAAAATGCCGAAGGGCTTGTTTGAACACCTTAAAGACAATAGCTAAGCCTCTGAAACCCAAGCCCTGCCTCTGATTCGAGAAGCAGGGCTTTTTTTGCATTTACAGCAGGCAAAAAAAATCCCCGTATCTTTCGATACGAGGATTTTTAATATGGTCGGGGTAAGGGGATTCGAACTCCTGACATCCTGCTCCCAAAGCAGGCGCGCTACCGGACTGCGCTATACCCCGGTAAAAAAAAGGCACCTTTGAAAGGCGCCTTCTGCGAACAGAGCTTTTGGCGTCTGATCTTAAGATTCGATTCCAGCGCTAACTGGTTTCAAAAATGGTGGGTCGTGTGGGATTCGAACCTACGACCAATTGGTTAAAAGCCAACTGCTCTACCAACTGAGCTAACGACCCAAAAATGGTCGGGGTAAGGGGATTCGAACTCCTGACATCCTGCTCCCAAAGCAGGCGCGCTACCGGACTGCGCTATACCCCGGTTTGAAATTGGCTCCGTGACCAGGACTCGAACCTGGGACCCAATGATTAACAGTCATTTGCTCTACCGACTGAGCTATCACGGAACTACATATTTCAATTTACAACTGTGAAGCTTGCTTCACCTCTTCGACCCGTTCGCATCGCTGCGTTCGTGTGTCTGAGGCGCGCTATTCTACAATCTTAAGCACCTCTGTCAACCCCCTAAATTGCTTTCAAGTTAATGATTTGCAACTTATTTCAGATTTCTGCTTGGGGAGCAGAAACCCTTCAGGGCGACTTACTGCGGGGCGCACTTTACAAGCCTTTTCCTTTGAGTTCAACAGCCTGGCGAAAAAAAGGCCTCACAATGCGAGGCCTCTTTCTATTTGCTACCGACGGGAATCAGACGAAAACGATTTCGTCGTTTTCCACGGTGCCCTTGGCTGTCTCGCCTGGCATGTATCGACCGGACAGAATCAGCTGTGCCAGCGGGTTCTCGATCCAGCGCTGGATCGCCCGTTTCAGCGGCCGTGCGCCATACACAGGGTCGTAACCGACGGCGATCAGCTTGTCCATCGCTTCCGGGCTCAGCTCAAGCTTCAGCTCGCGCTCAGTCAGGCGGCTACGCAGGCGACCCAACTGGATCTCGGTAATGCCGGCGATCTGATCCCGAGCCAGTGGCTCGAAAATCACCACTTCGTCGACCCGGTTGATGAACTCCGGCCGGAAGTGCGTGGAAATCGCATCCATCACTGCTGCGCGCTGCGCCTCGCGATCCCCGATCAGCTCCTGGATCTGCACCGAGCCGAGGTTGGAGGTCATGACGATCACGGTGTTCTTGAAATCCACCGTGCGGCCGTGGCTGTCGGTCAAACGACCATCCTCGAGCACTTGCAGCAAAATGTTGAATACATCCGGGTGGGCCTTCTCGACCTCGTCCAGGAGGATCACCGAATAAGGCTTGCGACGCACTGCCTCGGTCAGGTAACCGCCCTCTTCATAGCCCACGTAACCCGGTGGCGCACCGATCAGTCGAGCCACGGAATGCTTCTCCATGAACTCGGACATGTCGATCCGCACCATCGCCTCTTCGGTATCGAACAGGAACTCGGCCAGCGCCTTGCACAACTCGGTTTTACCGACACCGGTCGGGCCGAGGAACATGAACGAGCCGCTCGGGCGATTCGGGTCGGACAACCCGGCGCGGGAACGCCGCACCGCGTTGGAGACAGCGATCACCGCCTCGTCCTGACCGATCACACGCTGGTGCAACAGGCTCTCCATCTTCATCAGTTTTTCGCGCTCGCCCTCGAGCATTTTCGCCACGGGGATGCCGGTCCATTTCGACACGACTTCAGCGATTTCTTCTTCAGTCACCTTGCTGCGCAGCAACTGGTTTTCGCTTTTGCCGTGCTGGTCGACCATTTGCAGGCTGCGCTCCAGGTCCGGGATCACCCCGTATTGCAGCTCGGCCATGCGGTTCAGGTCGCCTTTACGGCGTGCGGCTTCCAGCTCCTGACGGGATTGTTCGATTTTCTGCTGGATCTGCGCCGAACCCTGAACTTCGGCTTTTTCCGAGTTCCAGATTTCTTCGAGGTCCGAATACTCACGCTCGTGACGGGCGATTTCTTCCTGCAGTTTTTCCAGACGTTTCTTCGCCGCGTCGTCGCTTTCTTTCTTCAGCGCCTGGGATTCCACCTTCAGCTGAATCAAACGACGTTCCAGACGGTCCAGCACTTCCGGCTTGGAGTCGATCTCCATGCGGATGCGGCTGGCGGCTTCGTCGATCAGGTCGATGGCTTTGTCCGGCAGCTGGCGGTCGGTGATGTAGCGATGACTGAGCTTGGCCGCGGCAATGATCGCACCGTCGGTGATCGCCACTTTGTGGTGAACCTCGTAGCGCTCTTTCAGGCCACGCAGGATGGCGATGGTGTCTTCTTCGCTCGGCTCATCCACCAGAACTTTCTGGAAGCGCCGCTCGAGGGCCGCATCCTTTTCTATATATTGACGGTATTCGTTGAGCGTGGTCGCGCCGACGCAATGCAGCTCACCACGAGCCAACGCCGGTTTGAGCATGTTGCCCGCATCCATCGAGCCTTCGCCCTTGCCGGCGCCGACCATGGTGTGCAGTTCGTCGATGAACAGAATGATCTGCCCTTCCTGCTTCGACAGTTCATTGAGCAGGGACTTGAGGCGTTCTTCGAACTCGCCGCGGTATTTGGCACCGGCAATCAGAGCCCCCATGTCCAGGGACAACAGACGCTTGCCTCTCAGGCCATCCGGCACTTCGCCGTTGATGATGCGCTGGGCCAGCCCCTCGGCGATGGCGGTTTTACCCACGCCAGGCTCACCGATCAGCACCGGGTTGTTCTTGGTGCGGCGCTGCAGGACCTGAATGGTGCGGCGAATTTCGTCGTCACGACCGATCACTGGATCAAGCTTGCCTTCTTCAGCGCGCTTGGTCAGGTCGATGGTGTATTTGTCGAGCGCCTGGCGTGACTCTTCGTGGTTGGCGTCATTGACGGCCTCACCGCCGCGCAGGTTGTTGATCGCATTTTCCAGGGCTTTTTTGCTCACGCCCTGGCCCAGCAACAATTTGCCGAGTTTGCTGTTCTCGTCCATCGCGGCGAGCAGCACCAGTTCACTGGAGATGAATTGGTCACCCTTCTGCTGGGCCAGGCGGTCAGCCTGGTTGAGCAGGCGCGCCAGATCCTGGGACATATTCACGTCGCCGGTCGGGTTCTGGATTTTTGGTAGCTGATCGAGGGCTTTGGTCAGCTCCTTACGCAAGCTGTTGACGTCAAAACCCACTTGCATCAGCAGGGGTTTGATCGAACCACCTTGCTGTTCAAGCATGGCCTGCATCAAATGCGCCGGCTCAATGGCCGGATGATCGAGGCCGACGGCCAGGGATTGGGCGTCGGACAAGGCTAACTGCAACTTGCTGGTTAAACGGTCTATACGCATGGGTCACCTTCCTTTTGAGCAGGCCGGACCTATAAACATCCTGAATGAAGAAACCTGCCAGATACCGCTATAGATGCGGTCGATTCTGGGAGATTCAAGCGTCGTGATGTTGATGTAGATCAGACAAGTCTAGCGTTCAAGCCAGACCAAAGAGGCAAACCGGCCAGTGCGTGGACTACGGCGGTAAGAAAAGAAACGAGGATCGGTCACGGTGCAAAAACCGCCACCATAAACAGCGGTAACCCCGCGAGCGGCCAGACGCAAACGTGCCAGCTCATAGATGTCGGCCATGAACTTGCCGGCGTTCTGGCTCGGTACAAAGGCTTTGGCGGTTTCGGGCAATTGCTCGACGAAGGTTTCGCGCACTTCCGGGCCGACTTCAAAGGCTTGTGGGCCAATGGCCGGGCCAAGCCAGACCAGCACGTCTTCAGGCGGCACGGCCAGACTGTCGAGCGTCGCCTCCAGCACACCCGCCGCCAACCCGCGCCAACCGGCATGGGCGGCAGCGACGCGGGTGCCGGCACGGTCGCAGAACAGCGCTGGCAAGCAATCAGCGGTCATCGCGGTGCAGGCGATACCGGGTGTTGCCGTCCAGCTGGCATCGGCAGTGGCTGCCTGGCTTGGGTCAGCATGGACCACGACAATGCCGTGAACCTGCTTTAACCAGGCCGGTTGAATGGAGAAGTGATCGGTGAGGCGACGGCGGTTTTCGGCGACGGCTTCGGGATTGTCGTCGACGTGATCGACCAGGTTGAGGCTGTCGAACGGCGCCAGACTGACGCCGCCCGCACGGGTAGTGACGCAGGCTTTGACCCCGGCAGGCGCAGGCCAGTCGGGAATCAGCCAGTCACTCATCCGATGAACGCCTCGCGGTCTTGCTTGAGCAGCGACAGCAACCAGACGAAATCGTCCGGCAGCGGCGATTCCCAGCTCATGCGTTTACCGGTGGTCGGATGATCCAGCTCCAGGAACCGCGCATGCAGCGCCTGACGCGGGAAATTCTTCAGGGATTCGACCATGGTCACACTGGCGGCCGGCGGAATTCGGAAACGACCGCCATAGGCAGGGTCTCCGACCAACGGGTAGTTGATGTGCGCCATGTGTACGCGAATCTGGTGCGTACGACCGGTTTCCAGCTTGACCCGCACGTGCGTGTGGGAACGGAAACGCTCGAGCACGCGGTAATGGCTGACGGCTTGCTTGCCACCTTCCATCACGGCCATGCGCTGGCGTTGCTGGCCATGGCGACCGATCGGCGCGTTGATCTTGCCGCCGGCTGTCACCACACCGATCACGATGCACTCATAGATCCGGCTTACGCTGCGGCTCTGCAGTTGCGTGACAAGCTGTGTCTGCGCCTGAATGGTCTTGGCCACCACCATTAGACCAGTGGTGTCCTTGTCCAGACGATGCACGATACCGGCGCGAGGCACATTGATGATGTCCGGCACATGGTGCAGCAAGGCGTTGAGCAAGGTGCCGTCGGCGTGGCCGGCGGCAGGGTGCACCACCAGGCCCGCAGGCTTGTTGATCACCAGGATGTCGTCATCTTCATAGACGATGTCCAGCTCGATGTCTTGAGCGATCCATTCGCCTTGAGCTTCCTGCTCGGCAGTGAGTTCAAGAATGGCGCCACCGTGAACGATGTCTCGCGGGCGAATAACCGCCCCATCCACAGTCAGGCGGCCGTCTTTGATCCAGGCGGAAAGGCGCGAGCGCGAGTGCTCAGCGAATAATTGTGCGGCGACTTGATCGAGGCGTTGGCCGCCCAATTCGGACGGCACCTCTGCGCGAAGTTCAATTTTATCGGACATGCTCAGACTAGGCGTCGGCACAGCCTTTGGTTTCGGCTGCGCGCTTGTGGTTAAATACGGCGTCTTTTGCCCCGAGGCTTTTCAACGGGGCGCTCATCATAACAGGACGGCCCCGCCCAAGACAGCGGCCGTCATAGGGACGCAAGCCGCCATGCAAGTGAAACACCTGCTGCTGATCGCCATCCTCGCATTGACCGCTGCTTGCTCATCGAAGGAAGTCGTAGACGAAAACCTGAGCGAAGTCGAGCTGTACCAGCAGGCTCAGCACGATCTGGACAACAATAGCTACACCGCCGCCACTGCCAAGCTGAAGGCTCTGGAGTCGCGTTATCCGTTCGGTCGTTACGCCGATCAGGCTCAACTCGAGCTCATCTACGCCAACTACAAGAACACCGAGCCTGAGGCTGCAAAATCCGCCGCCGAGCGTTTCATCCGCCTGCACCCGCAGCACCCGAACGTCGATTACGCCTACTACCTCAAGGGTCTGACTTCTTTCGACCAGGACGTCGGCCTGCTGGCGCGCTTCCTGCCGCTGGACATGACCAAGCGTGACCCGGGCGCGGCTCGCGACTCCTACAACGAGTTCGCCCAGCTGACCAGCCGCTTCCCGAACAGCCGCTACTCGCCGGATGCCAAACAGCGCATGATCTACCTGCGCAACCTGCTGGCGTCCTACGAGATTCACGTGGCCGACTACTACCTGACCCGTCAGGCCTATGTCGCCGCCGCGAACCGTGGTCGTTACGTGGTGGAAAACTTCCAGGAAACGCCTTCGGTCGGTGACGGCCTGGCAGTGATGACTGAAGCCTACCAGCGTCTGCACCTGGACGAACTGGCCGCGACCACCCTCGAAACCCTGAAGCTCAACTACCCGAACCACCCAAGCCTGGTGGACGGTCAGTTCGTGCCTTCGAAGGACGAAGCCGACAACCGTTCATGGCTGAGCAAGGCCACCCTGGGCCTGATCGAATCCCGTCCGCCATTGCCGCCAGGTGAAACCCGCGCCAACCAGGACGTGCAGCGACAGTTCCAGGACGCCAAGGACGCGATTCCGAACGAGCTCAAGCCTAAAGATGAAGACGGCGATGTGATCGAAGAAGAGCAGCACGAGTCCGAAGCCAACAGCACCGACCGCTCTTGGTTCAGCTACATGACTTTCGGCGTGTTCGACTGACATACCAGGTTATGCATAAAAGGGAGACTTTCGGGTCTCCTTTTTTATGGGCGGTGGTTTTGTAGCGATCACGCCCCTTTGCTGTTGAAGACACCCTTGAAAGACCTTTCCTGCAACAGCATAGGAAACGTCTTTTTATGCGAACGAACATTCTGCCTTATTTATGCCTCACAGAAACTTCCCTCTCTTCTATATGTAACTCCTTACTACCCTCTCAGACTCATCCCTGCGGCTTCTGCTGTAACGTTAAATGGCGTAAAACAATCGCTCACTAAAAATAGTGTCTGAATACAACGCACGCACATTCAAAAGGATATGAATATGCAAAAACCTCCACCATGGTATTGACTCAAGCTGTGCATACCACCAGCAATAGCGCCTCCGGGCGTACACCCCGTACCCGCCAGTTCACCACACTACCCTAACAGCGGACATTTCGGCTTCCAGCCGGCAGTCGGGACAATTTGCATTTTTCGCGCCCTTGGACGCAGCCAGAGCCAATCGACCATTTCCGGTATTGGGATCGGCTGTGGCATTTGGCCCGGTGTTCACCTTGGCAACGGGCCGTCTCGCCACCCATCCAGCCACTAACCAGGCAATCAGGGGCGCGCTGCAAAGCGCAGTAGCCGCCGTGATTGCGGCGGGTACCGCGTCGGCAAGCGCGGTGATGATCAGGTTCGCCGCACTGTTACCCTCGCCACTGGGTAACAGTGGGATTCAGGGTTTACGACTGCTTCGCAGCCGAACGCAGCAGCTGCTACAGGGGTCAGCCTGCGACTGTTGCCTAGCCTGCAACAATTCATGTCTGGAATCGCTATTTTTCCTTTGCGCTCAAGCCCTTATTCTTGCCGGGCTTTCACGGCAAACGACCTGAAAGCATGAGGCGTTGGGGATGATGGCTCTACCCTGCTTGGCAACAGAATCCAGATGATTTGAAGCGCTATTTCGACTCATCGCCCTGTATTCACTGACGTTGATTTATTGCTCCTTGATCCAACGTCTTGCTTTGGCCGCTGCGTTTGCAGCGGCCTTTTTTTATGGGCGCGTTTCGTGCTTCCCCCCTTACTTACGCAAACCTGATCATTCAGAGAAATCTCCCACGTAAAACAAAGAATCCTCTTTCCACATATAAAAATATTACAAATCACGTACATCCAAGTCGGAAATCGCCTACAAGCGTCTCGGACCCAGCCTAAAACTTCCTGACGTAATCTTATTGGGCAGCACCTATTAATTATGCTCAAGGAAGATCAACAATGTCAGGAAAACAAGGTCCCCCACAACATGGCAGGATTGATTTAGCAACCACATATATTGGAAAACAACCAAAACCAGGAAAGGATCTCAATGGTGGTGGATTTAACGCTTCATCGACAACAAGGTTACCCAATAATCACAGCGGGCAATTCGGCATTCAGCCAGGACACGTGCAAATTTTTCGCAACCTGAAAAGCACCACGACAACATTGGCAGAAGAGTATCAAATCCGGTCCAACCAATTACCACAAACCATTGAAAATGAACTGGCCGCCACGAGAACCGAGGGTCCAACCAACCCTGTCCCCCCTATAGAGGGAATCATTCGCGAATTGGGGGTACTTAACAGACTTTGGGCCCGCAAGAGAGCTGAATTTGATAACAAAACGGCAATAGCCAATAGCTTTTATGGCTACGACCCAATCGGCAGACCATTAGCGGAGTTCCCCCGGAAAGCCAAGACTATAGAGTCGCCTGTCCGTCCGAACGGCGTTGCCATGCAGGCGTGGAACACATCTTACAGGGCTGCACATGACGCAAGGCTATTGCTCCAAACCATCCATTCGCTCAATCAGCGAAGCATCAATCTACAGCAGACCCTCGCTGCGTTGCAGGCCGCTGAACAGGCGCGAATCGCAGCGGAACAGCAAGCACAACGCATCGCTGCGGAACAGGCACGCATCAGGGCGGAAGCTGAAGCTCTGGCCCAGGCTCAAGAGCAAGCCCGCTTGGCTGCATTGGCTGAAGCCAAACGCGTAGCCGAGGAAAAGGCTCGCAAAGCCCAAGAGGCGAAAGAGCAAGAGGAGGCGGCCGAAAAAAGGCGTGCGGAAGCGGACGCCCAGCTCAAAGAACTGAGTGCATTTTTCGCGGCCATGGACGCAGCCAGAGCCGATCGCCCATTCCCCGTGTCGGGATCGGCTGTGGCAGGGGGTCCGGTGTTTACCTTGGCATCGGGTCGTCTCGCCACCCATCCAGCCACTACCCAGGCAGTCAGGGCCGCGCTGCAAAGCGCAGTAGCCACCGTGATGGCGGCGGGTATCGCGTCGGCAGGCGCGGTAATGGTCGGGTTCGCCGCACTGCTGTTCCCCTCGCCACTGGGTAACAGTGATCGGCGCGAAATGAGCATCCCGCCGCTTTCGGATCTGGTGCCGGATGACCTCCATAACTGGAGCCTCTCGCTCTCGGAATACGAGCCTGACGATCTTCATGCCTTGAGCGTCCCGCTCTCGGATCTCGTGGCCGACGCCCCCCAAGACTTATATGCCATCGCCGAAGCCAATGGAGACATCGAACTGCCGGTCGCGATGGGTTCGAGGACGGTGGGCAACACCACCGAGTTTTTTGTTACGGCGACCAACGGCACGACAGTGCCTTCCAAAGTGCCGGTGCGGCTCGCGACGCTCGACCCGACACTGAACGTTTACCGGTCCTACACCCCGGATGCCCCGTCCATCGGCATGACCTGGACGCCGATAGTCAAGCCGAACAACGCGTCAACCTCCCTCCCGGCGAGCGAGCTGAACGTCGCCGTTTACGACGGCACTACCGTGACCGCTCTCGAAGGAAGGATCGATACGTTCCCGGAGCTGGATCTCTACAGTTTTGGGGGTTTCATCACGGTGTTTCCGGCTGAGTCGGGAATGCCGCCTGTCTACACGATGTTCAGGGATCGGCGTAATGAGCCGGGTATGGCCAGTGGTTATGGGGAGGCGGTTTCAGGTGTTTGGCTGGGAGTTGCCTCACAAGGAGAAGGTGCAGCCATCCCGAAGCAGATAGCGGATAAACTCCGAGGACGGGATTTTTCAAGCTTTAGGGCGTTTAGAGAGACTCTCTGGAGAGCTGCAATTGACGATCCTGATTTAGCCAAACAGTTTACTGCCAACAATATTGAAGAAATGAAAAACGGAAGAGCCCCTTTTACGCGAAAAAACGACAGGCTGGGTGGCCAGGTAAAATTTGAATTACACCATGTGAACCGTGTTTCTAAAGGTGGTGATGTTTACGGCATAGATAACATCCGGATTGTCACACCAAAACGCCATTCTGAGTTGCACAAAGGAGGGAATTAACATGAGCACTACTAGTATTTCCGATTATACCGAAGAGGAATTTCTTGAATTTTTAACCGAAATTTGCAAATCGGAGTACCCGACTGAAAAAGATCAAATAGAGGCTGTACTCTTATTTGAAAAGCTGACGGAGCATCCAGACGGTTCCGACCTGATTTACTACGCAGACTCCGACGAAGACGCAACACCTGAAGCCATCATCAAAAAAGTGAAAGACTGGCGAGCGGCCAACGGCAAATCTGGCTTCAAACCCGAGTAGTCAAAAGGGTTGGTAACGCTTCCTCCTGTAGGGCAGCTGCTTTTGCAGCTGCCCTTTTTTATTTCCGCTCTTCAATTGCACTGTGCGCCTGCCATGTCCTTGGCTAAACTGCCAATTCACTAGTCAAAAAGCAGCTCACCATGCTTCGTTTATTATTCTGGATCGCCCTGATTGCCGCTGCGATATGGCTCTGGCGCAAATTCAAGGCGCCGGTTTCGGGTGCCGACATGCCGCGAGAGCAAGATGCTCCACCCATGGTCCGTTGCGCTCATTGCGGCGTACATCTGCCCCGCGACCGCGCGCTCAAACTTGAACAACAGTGGTATTGCAGCCAGGCTCACCTTGAGCAAGGCCCGGGTTCCAGTGATCGCTGAGACTTCCAGTCCCGGCACCAAACGGGCCCAGCGATTGCTGCGCCTCTATCACCTCTACCGTTTAAGCATCGGCATCACCTTGGTGCTGTTGATCTCCAGCAACATGGACAATCAGTTGCTGACGTTCGCCCATGACGACCTGCTGCGCAACGGCAGCTGGTTGTACTTGGTGCTGAATATCCTGCTGGTGGTCTTTCAGGGGAACACCCGGCGCCCGGCGCAGTTGTTCAGCCTGGCGCTGGTGGATGTCCTGCTGCTGTGCGGCCTGTTCTATGCCGCTGGCGGCATGCCCAGCGCCATCGGCAACCTGTTGATCGTGTCGGTGGTCATCAGCAATACCCTGCTGCGCGGGCGCATCGGCCTGCTGATTGCGGCCGTTGGCGCCCTCGGCATCGTGGGTTTGAGCTTCCTTCTGAGCTTCAGCCACCCCATCAGCCCCAACGATTACCTGCAAATCGGCATGCTCGGCGCCCTGTGTTTTGCCGCAGCATTGTTGGTGCAAGGCTTGATCCGAAGGCTGGAAGTCAGCGAAACCCTGGCCGAGCAACGGGCCAGCGAAGTGCTCAGCCTCGAGGCCCTCAACGCACTGATCCTGCAACGTATGCGCACGGGCATTCTGGTGCTCGACGACCAACGGCGTGTGCAACTGGCCAATCACAGCGCCTTGACCTTGCTGGGGCAGGAAAAACTCAATGGTCAACTGATCGACGACCATTCGATGCCGTTGGTCGAACGACTCCAACTGTGGTTCAACAATCCGACTTTGCGCCCGCAAAGCCTGAAAATCGCCAGCAATGGCCTGGAGCTGCAACCGAGCTTCATTGCCCTGGACCAAAGCCCGCACCACCAGACGCTGGTTTTTCTCGAAGACCTGGCCCAAATCGCCCAGCAGGCCCAGCAACTTAAACTCGCCGCCCTCGGCCGCCTGACTGCCGGTATAGCCCATGAAATCCGCAATCCACTAGGCGCCATTAGTCATGCCGCGCAGTTACTGCAGGAATCCGAGGAACTGAACGGCGCGGATCGGCGTCTGACGCAGATTATTCAAGACCACTCTCAGCGAATGAATCGGGTAATCGAAAACGTCCTGCAACTGTCCCGTCGCCAGCAAACCGTGCCCCAACGGCTGGATTTGCGGCCATGGCTGAAGCACTTCGTGGCCGAAACCCGCGAGGGGGCGATCGAGCGTCAGCACGTTCACCTGCGAATCGGCGCCGGGGACTTCAAAACCCTGATGGATCCAAATCAGCTGACGCAAATTCTCGACAATCTGTTGCGCAATGCCTGGCGCCATAGCGCCCTGAACCATGATCAGGCGCAGGTCTGGCTCGAATTGTTCATTGACCCGGACAGCCAGCTGCCGACCCTTGAAGTTCTGGACGATGGCCCCGGCGTGGCGCCAGACCAGCGTTCGCATTTGTTCGAACCGTTCTTCACCACCAGCAGCCAGGGCACTGGCCTGGGGCTTTATCTGTCCCGTGAGCTGTGCGAAAGCAATCAAGCCCGCCTAGACTTCAAACCACGCCAAGGCGGCGGCTGCTTTCGCATCACCTTTGCTCACGGACGGAAACAAAGTTGAACATGAGCCCACGGCAAAAAATCCTGATCGTCGACGATGAGCCGGATATCCGCGAACTCCTGGAAATAACCCTGGGACGGATGAAACTCGACACCTTTAGTGCCCGCAACCTCGCAGAAGCGCAAGCATTGCTGGCACGGGAGACATTCGACTTGTGCCTGACCGACATGCGCCTGCCCGACGGCACCGGCCTGGCGCTGGTGCAGCACATCCAGCAGCGCTATGCGCAAGTGCCAGTGGCGATGATTACTGCCTATGGCAGCCTGGAAACGGCAATCAACGCCCTCAAGGCTGGCGCCTTCGACTTTCTGACCAAACCGGTCGACCTCACCCGCCTGCGCGAGCTGGTCACCAGTGCTTTGAGTCTGCCGGCACCAGGCGGTGCCAGCAGCGCCATCGACCGTCGGCTGCTGGGCGACTCACTGCCGATGCGCAGTCTGCGTCAACAAATCGACAAACTCGCCCGCAGCCAGGCCCCGGTGTACATCAGCGGTGAGTCTGGCAGCGGCAAGGAGCTGGTCGCCCGACTGATCCACGACCAGGGCCCACGCGCCAGCCGACCGTTCGTGCCGGTGAACTGCGGGGCGATCCCGTCGGAATTGATGGAAAGCGAATTTTTCGGCCATCGCAAAGGCAGTTTCAGCGGTGCCATCGAAGACAAACCCGGGCTATTCCAGGCCGCCCATGGCGGTACTTTGTTCCTCGATGAAGTGGCAGACCTGCCGTTGGCGATGCAGGTCAAACTTTTACGGGCCATTCAAGAGAAAGCCGTGCGCAGTATCGGTGGGCAGCAGGAAACCGTGGTGGATGTGCGCATTCTCTGCGCCACCCACAAAGATCTCGATACCGAAGTCGCCGCCGAACGCTTTCGCCAGGACTTGTACTATCGCCTTAATGTGATCGAATTGCGGGTGCCGCCCTTGCGCGAACGACGCGACGACATTGAGCTTCTGGCCAACAATATGCTCAAGCGACTGGCGACTGGCACTGGCCAACCCGCGGCAAAACTCCATCCGCAAGCCCTCGATGCACTGAAAAACTATCGCTTCCCGGGAAACGTGCGGGAATTGGAGAACATGCTTGAGCGGGCGCACACCTTGTGCGAGAACAAACAAATTGATGCCAGCGACCTGCGGCTGGCCGAAGGCAACTGCAACCCGGACGGCGATGTGCCAGACCTGACGCAGATCGACAACCTGGAAGCCTATCTGGAAAATGTCGAACGCAAACTCATCCTCCAGGCCCTGGAAGAAACCCGCTGGAACCGCACGGCGGCGGCTCAGCGGTTGAATCTGTCGTTTCGCTCGATGCGTTACAGGCTCAAGAAATTGGGGCTGGATTAAAAAGATCGCAGCCTTCGGCAGCTACTACAGATTCGGTGTTCGCGGCCAATTCAACGTAGGAGCTGCCGAAGGCTGCGATCTTTTGATCTTCTGTCAAATACGCCCGGCCGGTGCATACGGCGCAGGATCGATAATCGGTGCCCGACCCAGCATCACATCCGCAAATAACTGACACGACGCCGGCGCCAGCACCAAGCCGTTTCGGTAGTGCCCGCAGTTGAGCCAGAGCCCGTCAAACTCCGGCACCCGACCGATATAGGGAATTCCCTCCGGCGACCCCGGCCGCAACCCGGCCCAATGCCCCACCACCTCGGCATCCGCCAGCGCCGGAATCAACTCCACCGCCGAGGCCTTCAGGCTTTCGAGCGCGGTGTCGGTCGGCGTCTTGTCGAAGCCTTCATGCTCCAGCGTACTGCCGATCAGAATGTGCCCGTCACGCCGAGGAATGGCATAACGCCCTTTGGCCAGGACCATGCTTGGAAGGAAGTCCGCCGCGCACTTGTAGAGAATCATCTGGCCTTTGACCGGCTCGACGGGCAGCTCCAGGCCCAGGCCTTTCAGCAAGTCTCCGCTCCAAGCCCCCGCCGTCAAAACCACCTGATCCCCCGCAATGGCGCCCGTCGAGGTCTGTACGCCGACCACCCTGGCACCTTCACGGATAAACCCGCTGACCTCGCACTGCTCATGAATCGTCACGTTCGGCAGCGCCAGCAAGGCGGCCTTGAGGGATTTCACCAGCCGTGGATTGCGCACATTGGCCACATCGGCCATATAGATCGCCCGGGAAAAACCGGCGCCCAATACCGGCACCGCATCATGTGCCGCAGAGATATCCACAGCCCGCAGCGGACGGTTTTCCCGTTTGGCCCAGGCGAGCGCTTCGGCTTCGTCATCCAGGTCCAGCCAGTACAATCCGGTGGTGTGCACTTCAGGATCGACGCCGGTGGCAGCGAACAGACGTTTCGCCAGCTGTGGATAAAAATCCTGGGACCAATGAGCTAGCGCAGTGACCGCCGGGCTGTAGCGCCACGGATAGAGGGGCGAAACGATCCCGCCACCGGCCCAGGACGACTCCTGACCGACATTCGAGCGGTCCAGCAGCACGACGCTCTGTACTTCGGACGCGAGATTGAACGCCGTCAGCAGGCCAATCACGCCGCCGCCGACAATCACCACTTGCTGTTGCCTGCTCATGTTCTGATCCAACCGTTCAATAGACAGAGGGCGTAAAAGGCGCCCGAAAAAATAAACTCAGCGACCCCAGCAGTCCTTGGTGGCCAGGCCGGACGTGGCATTGACCATGCTTCTGACACCGGTATTGGTGAGGGTGAAATCACCGCACTTGTCGCTCGCCATGGTCGAACCGGCCTTGCGTGTTGCTGTCAGCAGGAAGGTCTGATCGGTCAAGGTCGGGGTGATGGTATAGAAATCATTCCCAGCGCTCAGACCGGTGGCATTGGTGTAGACATTATTCTTCGAATAAAAGCGCTCAAGGATGTGTGCCTGCTCGGAAAGCAGACCGGCCACCTCAGTACGGTGGCCCTTTTTTACATACTCGGTGAGGCTTGGATAGCCAATGGTGATGACGATCCCGATGATCGCAATCACAATCATGATTTCGATCAGGGTAAAACCTCGATTGGATCTGCGCATGCCTCAACTCTCACTTACTGTATTTGTCGCCACATGATGCGACGGCCGCTGCCGCCACCGGATTTTTCCACCAGTGTGGTCACGCCACCACCGGAGTCGTTTACAACCTTGCGGGTTGCGTCATTGACGACCGCGTTCAGGGTCGGGATACCACCGGTGAAAATTACCCCGCTGGAAATCGTGTCAGTGCTGTCGACCACCCCGTCGGCATTGGTGTCGAGCACCGCATAGTTGAGCATCTTACCGCTGAACGCATCGAGTTCGACCAGTTTGCCTGTGCCGAAGCCGGCACAGGGGTCAATGGTATCCATACTGGCCGTGGTAAAAACGATTCGCTCCGCCACCAGACGGGCCTGATTGATCACCCGCTCCCCGGTCAGTACGTTGTTGTAGACCAGCGGCAAGTACCAGCCTTTCTTTGCCGGGTAGCTCACCTCATTCTGACTGGTGGTGATGAATTGCCCGCTGCTGTCAGAGAACACGCCGGTCACCGCCTGTGCCTGCAGGCTGGAAGCGGTGATTTGCCCCGCGCCCCCCTCCGCATCCCATACCGCGTAGAACGCCTGTAGATCCTTGTTGGTCTTGTCGGCGGCCTCATTGAGTTTGCCGGTGCCGAAAAACACTTGCTTGCCGCCCGATGCGTGATCGGCGAGCAAGGGTTGTACCGTGATCGGCTGAGTCGCGCCGCCCGCCGTGGTGAACAACGGCTTGCCGGAAAACGCCACACCCCAGGTGTCGGTGGTGGTGCCGCTCAAATCGAACTTCCACAACCGCCCTTTCAAGTCGCCACCATAGGCAGCCTGCACCACATTCTGCGAGTTGACCCTCAGCTTCACCGACGACAGACCGTTATTGGTTTCTGTGCTGTCGACCACGATTTTCTTGATCAGCGAGCCGTCGCGGATATCCACCACATACAGCGCAGCCACCCCGGAGTTGCTGCCATAGCCATTGGAGATAAACGCGGCCCAGCGACCATCGGCCAAGCGTGCCACTTCAGGGCGCGCATAGGCATAACCCAGATCATTGAAAACGTTTGTCGTACTGTTCGTGACCGGCGCACTGATTTCCCACAACGCGTTAGTCACATTACCGGCCGAGGCGTCGAACAGCTGCAGTGCATAGAAAGTTTTGCCGCCCGCCCCTGTTCCACCAATCGCCAGGGTTTTCCAGGCACTGTCGAGTTGGGCATCGAACACGCCGACCTGACCGTCGACCAGATATTTGTGGCTCACACCGTTGATGTAAGTGGGATCAGCAATGTAGCGCAAAGATGGCAGCCCGCTGGAGGGCATGTAGCCGTACCGTCTGACACCGTTGGTCGAGTTGATAACGTTTACAAAACCGTCGTTGGCGTTCACCACCAGGCTGGAGTTCATATTGGCGGCTTTGGTGGCGAGGTAAGTGCTGTAGGTGGTGTCGCCCACCAGATCGGACGCGGTTTGGTCCGTGGGTGCAGCCAGTACCAGAGGCGAATTGATGATATCGCCAAGCAATACACTGCGCGCTCTCAACCCGCTTTTGTTGGTGCCCTTGCTCCACTCCACCAGATCGCTGCCGGTAATACCGACGGGCAGGCTCTGGCTTAGAGAAGCCTGCTGCTGCGCAGAGAAATTGCTATAGGCCAAGGTAACGACGGCGTTGGTCAGGGTATTCCAGGACTGGTAGGTCGGCGCTGTAGCACCGGGCACGATGGTGGTATCGGTCGTCCACAGCGCCGCAGCCGTGTTCACCGCGCCCGCCGAGGTGAAACCAAAAGACTTGATCGTGCCGCGCCAGTCCTTGGGGTCGTAGCTGGTCTGGAAGTAGCTGGAACTGCTGGTCAAAGTCGTGCCATTGGCCACACCGCTGCCGCCAGAGCCGGCCTTGGCGGTGATGTCGCTCAGGGCTGAAGACAATGCGCTGTTGAGCTCGGCACCGTCGATCGCCTGGTAATACTTGCCCTGCCCGTAGGTCGCGGCGTCCGCCAGCATCTGGTTTGCCGCAGTGAAACCCAGGGTATAGGTATTCATGTTTTGTTTTGAAAAATCCGGGGCATTCCAGCTTTTGCCCGTGGCATCGGTTCCCGTGGAGCGCATGTCGATGTCGAAAGCGAACTTGGCGATGTCATCCAGGAACAGGGTATCGCCCTCATTGTCGCCGAAACGATCGGCGCCATCGTTACTGCTGATACCGTCCCAGTTCGGTAGTGCGCCGCCACCGAGTGGATCGTCAGTCGGAAAGGTTTGGTCGAAGGTCGGCAAACCACCAGTGATTACCACGCCGTAATTTCTCTGACAGCGATACTGAATCGGACTGGTGTAGGTGGTGGGCCTCGCGTTGTTGTACGGCGTCATACCACGAAAATAACGGGTGATCTCGTAATAGGCTTCAGCCAAGGGCGTATTGGCCTGCGCGCTCAATTCGTCGATTCCGGCGATCAACTCGTTGTAGTTGGTATCGGCCTGAGCCTGGGTCACGGAGCCGCTGACGGCCATCAAATCACTGATCGAACGGACGATGTAGCCGCCGTCATTCTTATGGTTGCCAACCGCCAGGTTAAACGTCGACAGACCAATGCGCAGCGAGCGGTTGCTGGCCACCAACGTCTTGGAAACATTGCGCGCCACGTTCATCCGGTAATCATTGGGAATCGAACCATCGGTGAAATCCCGGTCGGAGTTGTTGGCCAGGCTGATCAGGTACGACAAGTATTTCGCCGAATAGAGCGTGTCTTCGCGTCCCACCGGATCGGGAAGCTTCAGGCAAAGTGAATCCAGACCGAGAAGGCTGTTTTTATAAAAACCGTACCATCCATCCTTTGTACATGTTCCGTGCGTCAAACTCGACAGAGCAATATTGTCATCGGTCATGTCAAGTTCGCGGCCTTTGTCGCACGAACCATTGGAGAGGCAAATAGTTACCGGGGGACGTGCGACCATCGGATCGAAGCCTGCCGCCCAGATAATGCTGTTCATACTCTTCGAGTCGTCGAGTAACAGCATCACATTGGGCGCCACGGCGGCGGCGTTCAACAGCGGCGAATCCGAGGGTGTGAAGGCGTAAGCCGGCGCCGCCAGATAAAGGCTCGATGCCGAGCCGCAGAACAGCTGCAATAACCAGCGGCGCCAGCCTGGGCGGGTCTCAGTACTTCGCATAGATACTCTCCACCACACTGCGCGAATTGCCCGCGATGCCCACGGCGGTCACCCGGTATAGCGTTGCCGACGTGTTGCTCGGTACATTCACGGCCGTCAGGGTGGTGCCAATGTTCTGCACCCCGTAAAAGCCGCTGCCGGCGGCGATCCAGGTCACTCCCGAGGTGGAGTTGAACCCGGCGGCGGTAATGACCGACGCCTCGGCCGGCGGCGCACATTGGCTGGTACCGCTGCAAACCGGCAATGAATAGGTGTCCAGTTGCACCGCGCTTTCGCCGATACGCAATGCCGCTTCCGCGCCCTGGAACGACTGGTTACGCAGGATCACGCTGCCGGCCATTTTTTCCTGCAACGTAGCGCTCTGCATTGATGAAAGCCCGATCAACGTCAGCACCAGAAGAAACACCAGGCTGACCAACAGCGCCATGCCGCGCTGGGAGTGAGGGATCATGGGAGAAATATTCATCGGCCCTCCCCTCATGGCAACCGGTTGCGCAAGGCGGCAACCACGTTGAAGGTTTGATCGCTGACCCGGTGGTTCGGGTCGCTCAGTGTCAGGGTCAGTCGCACACTGCGGATCCGTGCCGGATCGGACGGGTTGCTGCTATAGCTGGAGGCGGCCGTATCCGTGGCAGAGCTGGCGAGGCCGAAGCTCACCTTGAACTCGCTGACATTGTTCACCAGCACTTGCTGCGTCGGCGTGCCCACACCAGAGCCCATCAGCAGTTGGTTGTTACTGAAGCTGTAGATCAGCCGTCGGATCGGAAATGCCAACTGCCCGGATGGGGTCGTTCGTAGACCGGAGTGGGCCGTTGCAGTGTTACGACAGTCCGAAATGACCGTCCAGGTCGGCGTCCCGCCACTGCCGCCGACATCGGCGGTGACAAGCGTTAATTTGAGGTTGGCATTATCCCAACTGATTGGCGTGATCTGACTGGCATTGAAACTCCCTGCCGAACTGGCATCGATAATCGTGCCCAGGCAACCGAACATGCCGACCATGCGGATTTCCTGAATCATCTTGCTCAGGACGAACCGTGCATCTTCCTGCATGCCGGCGGCAGTGCTCTGGCTGACGTAGGTATTTTTAGCGGCGATGAAGATCTGCGCCACGCCAAGAACCACGACCAGACTCAACGCCAGGGCGATCAGTAACTCGATCAGGCCGAAACCTTTGCTGGCTCTGATCATGGTGTCGTCGCCGGGTCGACGGTGGCACGACTGGTAAGGACGAAGCTGCGGCGCGAGTCGGCAGTATTGGCGGCCCGTGAGTCGTCCCAGGTAATGGTGATGGTGTATACCCGCTGGTTGCGGGTAATGCTGCCGGTCGCCGTGGCGCCGCCGAAACTGACGATGTTGCTGGTGAAGTCGTAAAGGTCCTGATCCCGGGCCACGCTCAGGTTGCCGGAGGTCGGTGGCGTGACGGTGTAATCGGCGCCGGAGTTGGCACGAATGCGGTCCATCATGTCGTAGGCGATAAAACTCGCCTGGCTGGTCATCCGCGAGCTGTCGGTGTATTTCAGCGCATTGAGCTGAATCGCCGCCGCGCCCAATAACCCCACGGCCAGAACCAACAACGCGACCAATACCTCGATCAGCGTCATGCCCTCCTGTGCGCGCTTGCTCCAGTCCCTCATCCGCAACTTCCACCCAATAGAATTCGCCCGTTCAAACACACATTCAGCGTCCGGCTCTGTGCCCCCAGTACATAACTAATCACGACGGCCGTGGACGGCGCCGACAAACCGCCCAGATTGTTGAAATCGATAGCGGTCACGCCTGAGGTTAGCGTCAGAGTTGCACCACTGCTCATCGCTGGAACAACCCGCAATACATTAGCCGGATTGCCAGTACCGTCATAAACGGTCAGCTCGCCGGTCCAGACACTGCCGCCGGCTGTCGGGCGAACACGAGTGGTGAGGCCCCGGTCAATCGCCTCAAGCCGGGCGAAATTGAGCGCGCGTTGCAGGTCGCCGATCTCGGTGTCGGCCTTGGTGCTTTGCACCGAGCGGGTAAACGCCGGAACAGCCAGGCTGATCAGGATCAGAAACACGGCGAGCGTGATCAGCAATTCGATCAGCGTGAAACCTTTTGTACGATGATCCATCGGTGCCCTCCGTTGCCGTCGGCTATACCTGCTTCTACACGCTAGAACATTCGACCGGCGGATGTACGGTTGTTTTGCCATTACTCGCGCAGGGATCGCGCGAACCGCAGCACTCCAGGGAGGGAGATAACATGCATCAGCAAGGTTTCAGCCTGATCGAACTGCTCATGGGACTGACAATTGTCGGGATTGTTCTGCTGTTGGTCAGTCCGGCGTTCGCAACACTTACGGAGTCGAACTATCGCCAAGTGGCGGCGCAGTCTCTTGTGAGCGGCATGCGCAGCGCCAGAAGCGAAGCGATCGCGCGCAACCAGACCGTTGTCATTCACGGCATAAACGACGACTGGGGCCAGGGCTGGCGGATCATTCTGGATGTTAACGGCAAAGGGCATGAGGACAGCGGCAATCCGCTGCTGGTCGAACGTCGGAATGATACTCGGGTGCCGATTTTCGGCAATCAGCATGTCAGGACTTCCGTACGATTCAGCCATCTGGGTGAACCTTTGTACGGTGGCTTTCAATCGGGGACATTACACATTTGCGCAGCCCGCGAACCGGTGAGTCAGCTCCAGGTGGTGCTGGCCCCGAGTGGTCGCGTCAGCCTGCGCAGCAAAAAGGCTGCACAGGCGTTATGCGAGGAAGGAGAAAGCTCAGAGCAGCGAGCGGACCCGTAACTCTTTAGGCATCGAGAACGTGATGTTCTCTTCACGCCCGGCCAACTCATCGGCCCCGGTCGCACCCCAAGCCTGCAACTGCTGGATCACGCCACGCACCAATACTTCCGGAGCCGAGGCACCAGCGGTGATGCCAATACGCTCGACACCGTCGAACCAGCTCTTTTGCAGATCTTCAGCGCCGTCGATCAGATAGGCCGGGGTGGCCATGCGTTCAGCCAGCTCACGCAGACGATTGGAGTTGGAGCTGTTCGGGCTGCCGACCACTAGCACCACGTCGCATTCGTCCGCCAGTTGCTTGACGGCGTCCTGACGGTTTTGCGTGGCGTAGCAGATATCGTCCTTGCGCGGCCCCCCGATCGCAGGGAATCGAGTACGCAGGGCGTCGATCACGCGACTGGTATCGTCCATGGACAGGGTGGTCTGGGTGACGAAGGCCAGTCTTTCAGGGTTGTTTACTTGCAGCTCGGCGACATCTTTCTCGTCCTCGACCAGATAGATCGCGCCGCCATTGCTGCCATCGTACTGACCCATGGTGCCTTCGACTTCCGGGTGACCGGCGTGGCCGATAAGGATGCACTCACGGCCGTCGCGGCTGTAGCGCGCGACTTCGATGTGCACCTTGGTCACCAGCGGGCAGGTAGCATCGAACACCTTCAGGCCACGGCCAGCGGCTTCGGTGCGCACGGCCTGGGAAACGCCATGGGCGCTGAAGATCACGATCACATCGTCCGGTACCTGATCCAGCTCTTCAACGAAGATAGCCCCACGGGCGCGCAGGTCTTCGACGACGAATTTGTTGTGGACCACTTCGTGGCGCACGTAGATCGGAGGCCCGAAGACTTCCAGGGCGCGGTTGACGATTTCGATCGCCCGGTCCACACCGGCGCAGAAGCCACGGGGGTTGGCGAGTTTGATTTGCATGCTGTGCCTCGTGTCTTGCGCGCAAGAAATAGTAATGCCACCTGTCATTCGAACACCGGGCTCGAAAACAGTGAAAATCTTAATGTGGGAGCGGGCTTGCTCGCGAAAGCGGTGTGTCAGTCGACATTGATGTTACATGTGATGACGCTTTCGCGAGCGAGCCCGCTCCCACATTGGACCGAGTTCGGTCAGTTACAGCGCTTTGACGTTGATGATCTCGACGTCAAAGGTCAAGGTTTTACCAGCCAGCGGGTGGTTGAAGTCGATGGTCACCTGGGCATCATCGAGTTCTTTCACCACACCGGGCAACTCAGTATTGGCCGCATCGTTGAAGATCACCAGCAAGCCAGGCGACAGTTTCATATCCTTGAACTGCGAGCGCCGGATGCTCTGTACGTTTTGCGGGTTCGGCTGACCAAAGGCGTTTTCCGGCTCAATGGTCAGGGTGCGTTTGTCGCCGGCCTTGAAGCCGAACAGCGCCGCTTCGAAACCTGGCAACAGGCTGCCATCGCCAACCTTGAAGGTCGCCGGGGCTTTGTCGAAGGTGCTGTCGACGGTGTCGCCGTTCTCCAGGCGCAATGCAAAGTGCAAGGTGACTTCCGTGTTCTGGCCAATGCGTTGCTCAGCCAATACCTGTTCAGTCATGAACGGTTTCTCCGGTCTTTTTACTTTTGAACATATCCAGTGCAAGCATCACGGCACCGACAGAAATTGCGCTGTCAGCAAAGTTGAAGGCCGGGAAATACCAGCGGTTCTGCCAATGCACCAGAATGAAATCGATCACATGGCCCAAGGCAATGCGGTCGTACAGGTTACCCAGCGCGCCACCCAGAACCAGAGCCAGCGCAACCGCCAGCCAGGTTTCGTTGCGTCCCAGGCGCTTGAGCCAGACTACCAGCACCGCACTGACCACCACCGCGATCAGGGCGAACAGCCAGCGCTGCCAGCCCGAGCTGTCAGCCAGGAAACTGAACGCCGCGCCAGTGTTGTAGGCCAAGGTCCAGCTGAAGTAATCGGGGATCACCACGATTTGCTGGTACATGCTCAGCGAGCCTTCGAAGTAGAACTTGCTGGCCTGGTCGATGACCAGGACAAGCAAACTCAACCAGAGCCAGCTCAGCCGTCCGAAACGGCCAACGGCATTAGGCATAGTGACGAACCTCGCCCGCGCCGCTGATGTTGTCGACGCAACGACCGCAGATTTCCGGATGCTCCGGGTTCACGCCGACGTCTTCACGGCAATGCCAGCAACGGGCGCACTTGGCATGGCTCGATTTGACCACTTTGAGCTTCAGGCCGCCAACTTCGGTGACCACTGCGTCGTCCGGAGCCTGCACCAACGGTGCAACGGCGGCAGTCGAGGTGATCAGTACGAAGCGCAGTTCGTTGCTCAGCTTGGCCAGGTCGGCGCTCAGCGCGTCTTCGGCGAACAGCGTCACTTCGGCTTGCAGGTTGCCACCGACGGCCTTCGCTGCGCGCTGGATTTCCATTTCCTTGTTGACTGCCACCTTCACCGCCATGATCCGCTCCCAGTAGGCGCGGTCCAGCTCGAAGCCTTCCGGCAATTCGGTCAGGCCTTCGTACCAGGTGTTGAGCATTACAGACTCGTTACGCTCGCCCGGCAGGTACTGCCACAGCTCGTCGGCGGTGAACGCCAGGATCGGCGCGATCCAGCGCACCAGCGCTTCGCTGATGTGGTACAGCGCGGTTTGCGCCGAACGACGGGCCTTGCTGTTGGCGCCAGTGGTGTACTGACGGTCCTTGATGATGTCGAGGTAGAAACCACCCAGCTCCTGCACGCAGAAGTTGTGGATCTTGGAGTAGACGTTCCAGAAGCGGTATTCGCCGTAGTGCTCTTGCAGCTCGCGTTGCAGCAGCAGGGTGCGATCCACGGCCCAACGGTCCAGCGCCAGCATTTCTTCGGCCGGCAGGATATCGGTGGCCGGGTTGAAACCGGTCAGGTTGGAAAGCAGGAAGCGCGCGGTGTTACGGATGCGCCGGTAGGCGTCCGCACTGCGTTGCAGGATCTGCTCGGAAACCGCCATTTCACCCGAGTAGTCGGTAGAAGCGACCCACAGACGCATGATGTCGGCGCCCAGGGTGTCGTTGACCTTCTGCGGCGCGATCACGTTGCCCAAGGATTTGGACATTTTGCGGCCGGATTCGTCGACGGTGAAACCGTGGGTCAGCAGCTCGCGGTACGGCGCGTGGTCGTCGATGGCACAACCGGTCAGCAACGACGAGTGGAACCAGCCACGGTGCTGGTCCGAACCTTCCAGGTACAGGTCGGCACGCGGACCGGTCTCGTGGCCGATCGAGTGCGAACCGCGCAGGACGTGCCAGTGCGTGGTGCCCGAGTCGAACCAGACGTCCAGGGTGTCGCTGATCTTGTCGTACAGCGGCGCTTCTTCCCCGAGCAACTCGGCGGCGTCCATCTTGAACCAGGCTTCGATGCCTTCGACTTCGACGCGCTGGGCGACAAGTTCCATCAATTCGACAGTGCGTGGATGCAGCTCGCCGCTTTCCTTGTTCAGGAAGAACGGGATCGGTACGCCCCAGTTGCGCTGACGGGAGATGCACCAGTCCGGACGGTTGGCGATCATCGAGTGCAGACGCGCCTGGCCCCAGGCCGGAACGAATTTGGTCTCTTCGATGGCCTTGATTGCCCGCTTGCGCAGGGTTTCGCCGGTTGCAGGCTCTTTGTCCATGCCGATGAACCACTGCGCGGTGGCGCGGTAGATCAGCGGGGTCTTGTGACGCCAGCAGTGCATGTAGCTGTGTTCGATGGTGGTGGTATGCAGCAACGCGCCGACTTCGGTCAGTTTGTCGACGATGGCCGGGTTGGCCTTCCAGATGAACTGGCCGCCGAAAAACTCCAGCGACGTCGCGTACACGCCGTTGCTTTGCACCGGATTGAGAATGTCGTCGTTGACCATGCCATAGGCTTTGCAGGTCACGAAGTCGTCGACGCCGTAGGCTGGCGCGGAGTGAACCACGCCAGTGCCTGCGCCCAGTTCAACGTAATCAGCCAGATAAACCGGCGACAGACGGTCGTAGAACGGGTGGCGGAAATTGATCAGTTCCAGCGCTTTACCGGTGGTGGTCGCGATGACCGAGCCTTCCAGGCTGTAGCGGGCCAGGCACGACTCGACCAGCTCTTCAGCCAGGACCAGCAGCTTGTCGCCGACATCGACCAGGGCGTAGTTGAATTCCGGGTGAACGTTCAACGCCTGGTTGGCCGGGATGGTCCACGGGGTGGTGGTCCAGATCACGATCGAAGCAGGTTTGCCCAGCGATGGCAGACCGAACGCGGCAGCCAGTTTGGCCTCATCAGCGATCGGGAACGCCACGTCGATGGTCGCGGATTTTTTGTTCTCGTACTCGACTTCCGCTTCAGCCAGGGCCGAACCGCAGTCAAAACACCAGTTCACCGGCTTCAGGCCCTTGAACACGAAGCCACCCTTGACGATTTCCGCCAGGGCGCGGATTTCACCGGCCTCGTTTTTGAAGTCCATGGTCTTGTACGGGTTGGCAAAATCGCCCAACACACCCAGACGAATGAATTCGGACTTCTGGCCTTCGATTTGCTCGGTGGCGTAGGCACGGCACAGTTCGCGGGTCTTGTCCGCGCCCAGGTTCTTGCCGTGGGTCACTTCGACTTTGTGCTCGATCGGCAGGCCGTGGCAGTCCCAGCCTGGAACATAAGGCGCGTCGAAACCCGACAGGGTTTTCGAGCGGATGATCATGTCCTTGAGAATCTTGTTCAGCGCATGACCGATGTGAATCGTGCCGTTGGCGTACGGAGGACCGTCGTGAAGTACGAACTTCGGACGATCCTTGCCAATCTCGCGCAACTTACCGTACAGGCCAATGCTGTCCCAGCGCTGCAGAATCTGCGGTTCGCGCTGAGGCAGGCCGGCCTTCATTGGGAAGGCGGTGTCCGGAAGGTTTAGCGTGGCTTTATAGTCGGTCATTTAAGGCTCTTCATTAGCGATTGGCGCTAGGTGCGACAGGGCACGGGCGGCGGCGATATCCGCATTGATTGCCGTCTTAAGCGCCTCCAGAGAGGCGAAACGCTGCTCTTCACGCAGCTTGTGGTGGAAAACCACCGTCAAACGCCGGTCATACAGATCGCCGGCAAAATCTAAAAGGTGTACTTCGAGGTGGGCTTTGCCATCCCCTTCGACCGTTGGCCGCACGCCGATGTTGGCGACGCCTGGCCAGGTCTTGCCGTCGATGTCGACGCTGACCAGGTAAACCCCGCTCAACGGCACACGACGACGCTTGAGCTGCACGTTGGCCGTGGGCGTACCCAATTGGCGCGCCAGCTTCTGGCCATGCAGGACCCGCCCGGCAATCCGGTACGGACGACCGAGCAGCCGCTCGGCCAAGGCAAAATCGGCAGCGGCCAGGGCGTTACGCACCTGAGTGCTGCTGACACGAATGCCGTCCAGTACAACGGTCTGCGCCGCTTCGACGGTAAACCCCTGAAGGACGCCGGCCTGTTGCAGGAAGTCGAAATCCCCTAGCCGGTCACAGCCGAAACGGAAATCGTCGCCGACCTCCAAATGCTGCACGCCGAGGCCGTCCACCAGAATAGTATCGACGAATTCGCTGGCGCTGAGTTTGCTCAGGCGCTGATTGAACGCCAGGCACAGCACCCGGTCGACGCCCTCTTCGGCCAGCAGCTGCAGTTTATCCCGCAGGCGGGCCAGACGCGCCGGGGCGGTATCCGGGGCGAAGAATTCTCGCGGCTGCGGCTCAAAAATCACCACGCAGCTGGGCACGCCCAACTCGAGCGCACGCTCACGCAGCCGGGCCAGGATAGCCTGGTGACCACGGTGAACACCGTCAAAGTTGCCAATAGTGGCGACACAGCCCCGATGCTGGGGGCGCAAGTTGTGGAGGCCTCGAACCAGCTGCATAACGCGCTTCTTGCTCATAAAGTGGTCGATTATAACCACACCCGGCGGCCGACGACAGGCAACACCGTAACCCAAAGTGATCGAGCCGACAAAACCGTCGGCTCGCCCGTGTTTATCGAGGCAAAAGCCTCAGTTCAGCGCTTTGCGATTGAAGTCGCGCAAACGGAAGCCCATCAACAGCAACATGCCGAAATAGACCACCACGCCGGCGATCACCAATGCGCCCAGACGCAGCAAACGCTCTAGCATATGCCCTTCCGCCCAAGCCGGCATGAAGTGCATGGCGCCTAGCAATACCGCGGACATCACCGTCACTGCCACCAGCAGTTTAAGACCGAACTTCGCCCAGCCCGGTTGCGGCTGATACATCTGCTGCTTGCGCAGTTGATAGAACAACAGTCCTGCGTTGATGCACGCGCCCGCGCTGATGGCCAGGGCCAGACCGGCATGAGCTAGCGGACCGATCAGCACCAGGTTGAACAGCTGAGTGACGACCAGGGTGAAAATCGCGATTTTTACCGGTGTCCGGATGTTTTGTTGCGCATAAAAGCCTGGCGCCAGCACTTTGATCAGGATAATTCCCAGCAAGCCGACGGAATAGGCAATCAACGCGCGCTGGGTCATGGCCGCATCGAATGCGCTGAATTGGCCGTACTGGAACAACGAAACCGTCAGCGGTTCAGCCAGAATCCCCAGCGCCAGGGCGCACGGCAATACCAGCATGAAGCACAGGCGCAACCCCCAATCGAGGATCCGCGAGTATTCGTGGCGATCCTGGCTGGCATAGGTCCTGGCCAGCGTGGGCAGCAGAATCGTGCCCAGTGCCACACCCAGTACACCGGATGGCAATTCCATCAGGCGATCGGCGTAATACATCCAGGACACGGAACCGGCCACCAGAAACGAAGCAAATATGGTGTTGATGATCAGCGAAATCTGGCTCACCGAAACGCCGATGATCGCTGGCAGCATCTGCTTCATGACCCGCCAGACACCGCTATCGCGCAGACTCAGGCGCGGCAGCACCAACATGCCGATCTTCTTGAGATGCGGCAGTTGAAACAACAATTGCGCCAGGCCACCCACCAGAACGGCCCAGCCCAGCGCCATTACCGGCGGATCGAAATACGGCGTCAGGAACACCGCAAAGATGATCATGCTGACATTGAGCAGGGTCGGCACGAAGGCCGGGACCGAGAAGCGGTTCCAGGTGTTGAGGATCGCACCGGCCAATGAAGATAGGGAGATCAGTAATATATAAGGAAAAGTGACCCGCAGCAGATCGGTGGTCAGCTCGAATTTTTCCGGGGTTGTGACGAAACCGGGTGCCGTGGCCCAGATGACCCAGGGCGCGGCGAGCATGCCTAGCGCAGTGACCAACGCCAGTACCAGCGTCAGCAGGCCCGAGACGTAGGCAATGAAGGTTCGTGTCGCCTCCTCGCCCTTCTGGCTTTTATATTCGGCGAGAATCGGCACGAAGGCCTGGGAAAATGCTCCCTCGGCGAAGATCCGCCGCAACAGATTGGGCAGTTTGAAGGCGATAAAGAAGGCGTCGGTCGCCATTCCTGCACCAAATGCGCGAGCGATAAGGGTGTCGCGAACAAACCCCAACACCCGGGAAAGCATCGTGATAGAGCTGACAGCGGCCAACGATTTGAGCAGATTCATTGAAAGAGTTTTTGCCTGTCGATAAACAGCAGGCGAACAACGCGCCCACTTATGCGATACTCCGCGCCGCAACAGCACAGAGCCAAAGCTCGCGAGTTTACAGGTCGCACGCCGGAAAGAAATATCCAGCTCACCGTCCCTTTGAAAACGTAGCGAGCGAAGGCAAGACAAGGCGAAAGCAGGCGAGGAAGCGGAGTTGACTTCAGTCAATGAGCATTTCGAGGGTGCTTTCAACGCTGTATTGCCGAGCGCAGTAGTTTTCATGGGGTCGGAACCGGCCACTTAGCGGAACGTCTCTCCCGCCCTTGACAAGCCATCAACTCATCGGCATGATTCGCGGCCTATTTTGTTTGCTATTTCCTAAAAAGTCTTTCGAGGAGCTCGACGGTGGCCAACACACCTTCCGCCAAAAAACGTGCAAAACAGGCTGAGAAGCGTCGCAGCCACAACGCCAGCCTGCGTTCCATGGTTCGTACCTACATCAAGAATGTAGTTAAGGCCATCGACGCAAAAGACGCTGCCAAAGCTCAAGCTGCTTACGTTCTGGCTGTGCCAGTTATCGACCGTATGGCCGATAAAGGCATCATCCACAAGAACAAGGCTGCTCGTCATAAGAGCCGCCTGAATGGCCACGTAAAGGCCCTGAACGTTGCCGCTGCTGCCTAAGCGACACGCTCATTAAAAAACCGACCTCAGGGTCGGTTTTTTATTGCCTGTGATTTGGCAAACACCACGCAAAAAAAATGTGGGAGCAGGCTTGCTCGCGAAGGCGGCGTAACAGTCAACATAGATGCTGAATGCCAGCCAGTCTTCGCGAGCAAGCCCGCTCCCACATTTTGATCTTTGCTAGCTTATTGAGCGTGCGTCCACGGCAAAATCGGAATCGCCGTCACCGCATTCTGTGGGCTGCCCTCGATCAAACGATCGCTATAAACCAGATACACCAGCGTATTGCGTTTTTCATCCAGGAATCGCACTACCTGCATGGTCTTGAACACCAGGGACGTGCGCTCCTTGAACACTTCCTCGCCATCCTTGAGCTCACCCTTGAAGTTGATCGGCCCGACCTGACGGCACGCAATGGATGCTTCTGCGCGATCCTCGGCCAGACCCAATCCACCCTTTACGCCACCGGTCTTGGCGCGCGACAGGTAGCAGGTCACGCCCTCCACTTTCGGATCATCGAATGCCTCGACAACGATACGGTCGTTCGGACCGACGAACTTGAACACCGTCGACACCTGGCCAATTTCATCGGCCGAGACCAATAGCGGCATCGCCAATAACAAGCCCAATAATCCTTTTGCCACACGCATTCAGGTATTCCTTCAGACCAGAATCAGGTTATCGCGATGAACCAGCTCTGGCTCCGCCATGTAACCCAGCAGACCGACAATCGCCTCAGACGATTGACCGATGATTTTTTGTGCTTCCAGAGCACTGTAGTTAGCCAGGCCACGAGCAATTTCACGACCGTCCGGCGCCACGCAGACCACCATTTCGCCACGACGGAAACTGCCCTGAACCAGTTTGACACCCACCGGCAGCAAACTTTTGTTGCCCTGGGACAACGCCGTCACCGCACCCGCATCCAGCACCAGTGTGCCGCGGGTTTGCAGATGCCCGGCCAGCCACTGCTTGCGCGCCGCCAACATGCCACGCTCAGGCGACAACAAGGTGCCGATGCGCTCGCCCGCCTTGAGACGATCCAGCACGCGATCAATGCGCCCGCCGACGATGATGGTGTGCGCACCGGAACGCGCCGCCAGGCGCGCGGCGCGCAACTTGGTCTGCATACCGCCACGACCCAGTACACCGCCCGTGCTGCCAGCCACCGCATCCAGCGCCGGATCATCGGCACGCGCCTCGTAAATCAGCTTGGCATCGGGATTGTTGCGCGGATCGGCGTCGAACATGCCGTCGCGATCGGTGAGGATCACCAGCAAATCAGCTTCAACCAGGTTCGCCACCAGCGCCGCCAGCGTGTCGTTGTCGCCGAAACGGATTTCGTCAGTGACCACGGTGTCGTTCTCGTTGATCACCGGGATCACCTTGAGCTCGACCAGTGCGCGCAGCGTACTGCGAGCGTTCAGGTAGCGCTTGCGGTCGGACAAATCATCATGCGTCAGGAGAATCTGCGCGGTATGCCGGCCATGCTCGGCAAAGCTCGACTCCCAAGCTTGCACCAACCCCATCTGACCGATGGCGGCAGCGGCCTGCAACTCGTGCATTGCACTGGGTCGTACAGTCCAGCCCAAACGGCTCATGCCCGCCGCCACTGCCCCGGAGGACACCAGCACCAGCTCAACACCCGCCTCGTGCAAGGCAACCATCTGCTCAACCCAGACACCCATTGCCGCGCGATCCAGGCCTTTGCCGTCCGCCGTCAGCAAAGCGCTGCCGATCTTCACAACCCAACGCTGCGCACCTGTCACCTTGCTCCGCATCATCTTCAACCTTAGCTTGAGGACAGCACGACCCAGCGCTGCCCATGACGTTATTCGTGACTACCGATTTCCAGATACTAAAACGCCGCTCTAGTGAGCGGCGCTTAAGTTTATCGCAACGAATCAGTCACGCACGTAAATGATTTCCGGACCGTCTTCGTCATCCACATCTTCTTCGTCCCAATCGTCGTCACCGATGTCATGAACCGACTTCACACCACTGCGACGCAGGGCACGCTGATCGTCCAGCGCCTGCAACTGGGCGCGCGCTTCGTCTTCGATGCGCTGATCGAGCTCGGCCAGCTCTTCCTTGTAGGCCGGGTCGTTAGCCAGACGATCGGCACGATCTTCCAGGTAACGCATGATGTCATGGCAAAGACGCTCGGTGCCTTGCTTGGCGATCGCGGAGATCACGTAGACCGGACCGGTCCACTCCAGACGATCAACGATTTCCTTGACGCGAGCGTCGTGCTCTTCCTCAAGGATCTGGTCGCACTTGTTCAGCACCAGCCAGCGATCCCGCTCAGCCAGGGACGGGCTGAACTTGGTCAGTTCGCTGACGATCACTTCAGCGGCATCTGGAGCACTGGTGTCATCCAGTGGCGCCATGTCGACGAGGTGCAGCAGCAGACGAGTACGCGACAAGTGCTTGAGGAAACGAATCCCCAGGCCCGCACCCTCGGAAGCACCTTCGATCAGACCAGGAATGTCCGCTACCACAAAGCTCTTCCAGCGATCGACGCTGACCACCCCCAGATTCGGCACCAAAGTGGTGAACGGGTAGTCGGCGACTTTCGGCTTGGCGGCCGATACCGAGCGAATGAAGGTACTTTTGCCGGCGTTCGGCAAACCAAGCAGACCGACGTCCGCCAACACCTTCATTTCCAGCTTCAGGTCGCGCTGCTCACCCGGCTTGCCCGGCGTGGTCTGGCGCGGCGCCCGGTTGGTACTGGATTTGAAACGAGTGTTACCCAGACCGTGCCAGCCGCCGTGAGCCACCAGCAGACGCTGGCCGGCCTTGGTCAGGTCGCCGATCACTTCCTGAGTCGCGGAATCGATAACGGTAGTGCCAACTGGAACGCGCAGCACCAGCTCCTCACCTTTCTTGCCGGTACAGTCAGTGCTGCCGCCGTTGGAACCACGCTCGGCATCGAAGTGCCGGGTGTAACGGTAGTCCACCAGGGTGTTGAGGTTTTCGTCGGCGACCATGTAGACCGAGCCGCCATCACCACCATCACCGCCGTTCGGGCCGCCGTTTTCAATGAATTTTTCACGACGGAAGCTCATGCAACCGTTGCCGCCGTCCCCGGCCTTTACTCGAATCGATACTTCATCAACAAACTTCATAACAAAACGCCTCTCGCCATACGGACGAGCCGAAAAAACCTAGACATAAGACTCTTGCAAAAATGAGCGCAGCGACCTCAATCAACGACCGCAAATCCAGCGCTGGAGCCCATCACAAACAGCTTTGCAAGAGACTCACCCCACAAACGAAAAAGCCCCGTCGCAAGACAGGGCTTTTCCAGCAACTACGTAATTATGCCGCGACGACGTCAGTCTTCGGAACAATGCTTACGTAACGACGACCGAAGGCGCCCTTTACTTCGAACTTGATCACGCCGTCGATTTTAGCGAACAGAGTGTGATCCTTGCCCATGCCAACGCCGTAGCCAGCGTGGAATTGGGTGCCGCGCTGACGCACGATGATGTTGCCCGGAATGATAACCTGGCCGCCATACATCTTCACGCCAAGGCGTTTGGCTTCTGAGTCGCGACCGTTACGGGTACTACCACCAGCTTTTTTGTGTGCCATGAGTTCAATTCTCCTAGTGAGGAATTAGGCTGAAATTAAGCCTGAATACCGGTGATTTTGATCTCGGTGTACCACTGGCGGTGGCCCATACGCTTCATGTGGTGCTTACGGCGACGGAACTTGATGATGCGGACTTTATCGTGACGACCTTGGGAGATCACTTCAGCCACAACGGTAGCGCCAGGAACAACTGGAGCGCCGATATTCACGTCGTCGCCATTGGCAACCAACAGAACGCGATCAAAAGTAACGGATTCGCCGGTAGCGATTTCCAGTTTTTCGATCTTCAGGTATTCACCTGGAGCAACTTTGTACTGCTTGCCACCAGTAACGATTACTGCATAAGACATGGTATTTCTCCGATAATCCTGCTCACCCAGCTCTTTATAAGAAGAGGTATTGGCTGGCATGGCTGCATAAGGCTGGAAGGCCTGTTTGCAATTGCGTAAGGCAGGTGCTGCCCAGGAAGTTCAGGGTGCGCGATTGTACGCAAGCTGCTTGAGCGTTGCAAGTGGCTGTCTATCGTGCCTTGACACCCGCCGACGTGGGTCCTAGCATGCCGCGCAACCCTTCTGGAGCAACTGTCGCTGATGCAACCCCAAGCTTTCTACCGCGCGGTGGCGGACGATTTTAGCGCCGTCGACGGCATCATCAAGAAACAGCTGACTTCCCGAGTGCCGCTGGTATCGAAAATCGGCGATTATATTACTTCGGCTGGCGGTAAACGCTTGCGCCCGTTGCTCGTGCTGCTGTGCGGCAAGGCACTCGGCCGCGAAGGCGATGACCTGCGCCTGCTGGCCGCAACCATCGAGTTCCTGCATACCGCCACCCTGCTGCACGATGACGTCGTCGATATGTCCGGCATGCGCCGTGGCCGCTCGACCGCCAACGCCATGTGGGGCAACGCGCCGAGTGTGCTGGTGGGCGACTTCCTGTATTCGCGCTCTTTCGAAATGATGGTCGAACTGGGCTCCATGCCGGTGATGAAGATCCTTTCGCAAGCCACGCGCATCATCGCTGAGGGCGAAGTGTTGCAGCTGTCGAAGGTACGCGACGCCAGCACTACTGAAGAAACCTACATGGAAGTTATCCGCGGCAAAACCGCGATGCTCTTCGAAGCCTCGACCCACAGCGCCGCCGCCCTGGCCGGTGCCTCGCCGGAACAGAGCGAAGCACTGCGTACCTTCGGCGATCACCTTGGGGTGGCGTTCCAGTTGGTCGACGATCTGCTGGATTACCGTGGCGATGCCGAAACCCTGGGCAAGAACGTCGGTGACGATCTGGCCGAAGGCAAACCGACGCTGCCGCTGATCTACACCATGCGCGAAGGTACTCCTGAGCAGGCCGCACTGGTTCGTCAGGCGATCCAGAAAGGCGGCATCGAAGATCTGGAAAGCATTCGCGAAGCTGTCGAGGCGTCCGGTTCGCTGGATTACACCGCGCAACTGGCCCGCGATTATGTGGCCCGTGCGATCAAGTGCCTCGATGCCCTGCCCGCTAGCGAATACCGCGATGCGCTGGTTGAGCTGAGTGAGTTTGCGGTCGCCCGCACGCACTGACATTCACGGCAAGATCAAAAGATCGCAGCCTTCGGCAGCTCCTACAGGTGTATACAACCCCCCGTAGGAGCTGCCGAAGGCTGCGATCTTTTGCTTTCAGCTCCCCGCGCCTTAAAAACCCTATATAATGTGCGCTCTTTAGCCAACCTGAACCCAAGGAGCCTTAGTGAGCACGTTGCCACCCTGCCCGAAATGCAATTCCGAATACACCTATGAAGACGGCGCACAGCTGATCTGCCCGGAGTGCGCCCACGAGTGGTCCGCCGGTGGAGAAGCTGAAGTGGCTTCCGATGACACCGTGAAAAAGGATTCGGTCGGCAATGTCCTGCAGGACGGCGACACCATCACCGTGATCAAGGACCTCAAGGTCAAAGGCACGTCGCTGGTGGTCAAGGTCGGCACCAAGGTCAAGAACATTCGCCTGTGCGATGGCGACCACGACATCGACTGCAAGATCGATGGCATCGGGCCGATGAAGCTTAAATCCGAGTTCGTCAGAAAAGTCTGAATCTGCTGTATTCCATCCCGCGCCTGCCGTGGGATGGTGCTTCGCCCTTCCCCGAATCACCCAGCATTCCCGCGCAATAGCCTAACGCCTGTCGCTTTGACGCCCAGCCATTTCCCCGCAGAAAAAAACACAAACCGCCAATAGACCCTTGCTATTTGATGAATAAGAATTATTCTCATTGAAACCCATCAATGGAGATGAGACTTATGACTTATTTGATCGATGCCTGGCTGGACCGCCCACACCCCTACCTCAGAATCCTGCATCGGGAAACCGGGGAAGTCTGTGCCGTGCTTGAAGAAGAAGCCTTGAACGAGCTGCAGGATCAGGGTGATCTGGACGTCAATGGCTTAAGTTCCAGCGAGCCAGTGGTGCTCAAGGAACTGGTGCGCAATCTGTTTCTGTTTTGTTATGCCCGGGCGTTGCGCCCGACCAGCGGTCTGAACCATAAAATTGAACTATGAAAATGCAACATGTCGGAGCGAGCCCTGTGGGAGTGGGCTTGCTCGCGAAGAGGCCATGACATTCAACATCATCGCTGAACGACACACCGCCTTCGCGAGCAAGCCCGCTCCCACATGACCGAGCCCGTTCCGACACTCAGGTATTACAGAACGTCGAGCAGTTCGACGTCGAATACCAATACGCTGTGCGGCGGAATGCTGCCAACGCCTTGAGCGCCGTAAGCCAGTTCGCTCGGCACGTACAGACGCCATTTGCTGCCGGCGTTCATCAGTTGCAGGGCTTCGGTCCAGCCTGCGATGACGCCGCCAACCGGGAATTCTGCTGGCTGACCACGATCGTAGGAGCTATCGAACACAGTGCCATCGATCAGGGTGCCGTGATAGTGAGTGCGCACTTGATCTTCACGGGTCGGCTTGGCGCCTTCACCCTGGGTCAGCACTTCGAATTGCAGGCCGGAAGCCAGAGTAGTGATGCCTTCACGCTTGGCGTTTTCAGCCAGGAAAGCCAGGCCTTCGCCAGCAGCGGCTTCAGCCTTGGCTGCAGCTTCGGCTTGCATGATTTCGCGGATCACCTTGAAGCTGGCGGACATTTCTTCCTGACCCACACGGCTTGGCTTGCCGGCGAATGCGTCGGTCAGGCCCGCCAGGATCGCGTCCAGGCTAACGCCCGGTGGTGGATTGTCACGCAGCTGGTCGCCCAACTGACGGCCAATGCCGTAGCTGACGCGGGTTTCGTCGGTGGACAGATTTACTTCGGACATGACACTGCTCCGCTGTGCGGACGGCCCTGGAACTTGCCGTGCGTACACAGCGCATCCCGGAGCGCCCGGAATCAAAAGGGCGAGCAGACTAGCACAGATGCCGTCACGTTGATGAGCGGCATCAGCGCTGTCACACGGAACGGAAGGTGATCGGTACTTTCAGGCTTTCCTCGGTGCTGGCACCGCACATTTCGTCATGAACCGAGGTATGCACAACGTTGAACGACAACTTGGGAAAGGCGTGAAGCACATCACGTGCATGCTCGACCGAACGCAGCTGCAATGTTTCGCCGTGAGCATCGAGCAAACGATGCGGCGCGCCATGCACCCGAGCCTCCAGCACGTAGAACACGCCTTCCATCGAGATCAGGTTCAGCTCATCGACCTTTCCGGCGACGGCATACGCATTCAATTCTTGTAAAGTCATGAGCGCACCTCACACAGTGGGCCAGCCAGGATCTCTACATGGAATGCCTCGACGGGTCAAAGTACAAGCCACAGACGACACCGCCCGTCTGTTTCACAAAACTGTGGGAGCGTGGCTTGCCCGCGATGGCATCACCGCGGTCTGACGATAAACCGCGGTGATGCCATCGCGGGCAAGCCACGCTCCCACAAGGATCAGTCGATCAGTGCTTGGTCAGCTTGTCCAGATAACCCATGGCGAACGCCGAGACCACGAAAGTCATGTGAATGACCACATACCACTTCAAATGCTCTGGATCGACGTTCTTGGCGTCCATGAAGATCCGCAGCAGGTGAATGGACGAAATGGCCACGATGGACGCCGCTACCTTCATCTTCAATGAAGACGAATCCATGGTGCCTAGCCAGTTGAGCTTTTCCTTGCTGTCGTCGATATCCAGCTGGGAAACGAAGTTCTCGTAACCGGAAATCATCACCATCACCAGCAAGCCGCCCACCAGCGCCATGTCGATCAGCGACAGCAGTACCAGAATCAGATCCGACTCGGCCATCGAGAACACGTTAGGGATGACGTGGAAGACTTCCTGGAAGAATTTCAGTGCCAACGCCAGCAAGCCCAGGGACAAACCGAAATAGATCGGCGCCAGTAACCAGCGGGAGGCGTACATTGCATTTTCGATAAAGCGTTCCATTGAATCTCACACAAGGGGCTGGAAATGGCGGCGAGTATAACAGCCACCTGTTACACCCAGAAACCGCTGGAAAATCCGCAACCTGCGTGTGTGTGACAAAGTTTTTCTGCTAGTGCCCAGATGATTGACAGGTCAGCAACATCGAACAGGAAGGCTAGGCATACGATGCCCGTCAGTTGCCTAAAGGCATGGCCAGCCCACCCGTCTGGAAACTTATCAGCGAATCAACCTCACCCCCGTTCAATTTGGGTTTGAGGTCAAACTCGACCAGGCTGAGCCAGGTAACCCTGGTCAATAGCCTGTTCAGTGATCAGGCCGGAACTCGGGTCCGCTAAGGTTGCGGTAACGGCCGCCATTGATTTCTCGCAACTGGGCTTGCAAATGCAGGCACCAGATTTGCGGGTCGTCGGCCAGCTCGTAACCATGCAAGGTCAGACTTTCAACGATGGTGTCGAGGATCGATTCCGCCACGACCGGCCCACGAAACGGGCCTTGGGCCTTGATGGCAGAAGGCTGCTCGCCGGCCATGCCGGCGGCGAAGAGCAAGGTCCACATGCCCGTATCTCCCGCCAGCGGGCGGATAGCACATTCGATACGGGTCACAAGGCCCAGGCATTGACGGGTGAGACAGAGGTTGCGCGACATGGCGGCGACCCTCGGTAGATCCGGTATTCAGCCTCCACGGGAAGGCTGTCTCGATCCAGTGATTACTGTCGATATCCTTGAGCAGATAATAGAAGAAAAGTCTGGCTCGCACGCGAACCAGAATCAGAAGGTGCCGAGTGGTCACCGCGCAAATATTGACGCCATTTCGATGGCGCTCTTTTGCATTGAATACAGTCAGCAAAGCACTACAGAACCTGTGGGAGCGGGCTTGCTCGCGAAGGCGGCATAACAGTCGACATTGATGTTGAATGTTAGTCAGTCTTCGCGAGCAAGCCCGCTCCCACAGGGGGGTTTGTGTCAGGCCGGTTTGATTTCCAGCATCGCTTCCTGTGCCAACTCCTTTTCGGCCTCTTTGAGGTCTTCCTCGCTGATCATTTCCGCAATCACCCGCAAGCGTTCCACTACCCGCGCGTTGATGCTGCCTTCAGGGAATGCGCCATTCTCATCCGGCGCACCGGCTGGCTCGCCGACCAACAGGCTCAGCGCCTCGTCGGCCTGGCGCACTGCGTAGACATGAAACTGCCCTGCGCGCACCGCCGCCAGCACCTTCTCGTCGAGCATCAACGTGGCGACGTTGGCCTGAGGAATGATCGCCCCTTGCTCACCGGTCAAACCACGGGCTTCGCAGAGTCGGAAGAAACCTTCGATCTTCTCGTTGACCCCACCCACCGCCTGCACTTCACCGAACTGGTTGATCGAACCGGTAATCGCAAAACACTGCTTGAGCGGGGTTTTCGACAAGGCCGAAATCAGCGTGCATGCTTCGCCAAGAGACGCGCTGTCACCGTCGACATAACCGTAGGACTGTTCCAGGGCGATGCTTGCGGAAATCGCCAGCGGGAATTCCTGGGCGTACCGGCTGCCCAGATACCCGGTAAGGATCATCACGCCTTTGGAGTGGATCGGCTGGCCGAGGTTGACCTCGCGCTCGATGTCGACGATGCCGCTGCCGCCCGGATAAACCGTGGCGGAAATCCGCGCCGGCACCCCGAAGGCCGAATCGCCGACTTCCAGTACCGTCAGCCCGTTGCACTTGCCGACGGCCGCGCCATCGGTGTCGATCAGAATGATCCCCGCCAGCATGTCATCGAGAATCCGCGCTGAAACGCGCCCGGTACGGGTTGCCTTGGCCTTGAGTGCACGCTCGATGTGCCCGGCGTCGGTCATGTCGTCACCCGCCAGGTCACGAATGAAATCCGCCTCGCTGACCAGCTGGAACAGATCGCCGATCCGCGCCGACAATCGCCCCTGGTGTTCGGCCAGACGAGCGCTGTAGGTCGCCAGACGCGCCACCGCATCGGCGGTCAGCGGCGCCATGCCTTCTTCGGACGTACGGGTTTTGAGCAACTGGGCGAACTGCTCCAGGCTCTCGTCGACCATCGGGATGTCTTCGTCGAAATCCACCAGGACGCGGAACATTTCCTGGAAGTCCGGATCGAGGTCCTGCAGCGTGTAATACAACTGCCGGGCGCCGATGATCACGACTTTCACCTGCAACGGAATGTGCTGCGGTGTCAGCGTCACAGTGGCCAGACGGCCCAACTCGCCCAGCGGCGATTCCATTTTCAGCTTGCGCGATTGCAGGGCACGCTTGAGCGCATCCCACACGAACGGCTCACTGAGCATTTTTTCCGCTTCGAGAATCAGGAAACCGCCGTTGGCCCGGTGCAGCGCACCCGGTCGCAGCTGCCGATAGGTGGTGTAGAGCGCGCCTTGGTCGGTGCTGTATTCGATGCGGCCAAACAGGTTGTCGTAGGTCGGATGCGGTTCGAACACCACGGGCGCGCCGCCGCTGAACGGATGACCAACCACCAGGCTTGGGGCGTATTGCTCTTCGAGCAATTTGCGGGCGATGGCGTCGGTCTTGCTGTCGTCCACCAATTGCTCGACCACTGTCTTGAGCAGGTAAACCTGCATCGCTTGCAGGTACCCGCAAACGCCAGCGTTTTCCGCGTACTTTTCCGACAGTGGCGCCAGCAATGGCTGCAAGGCCAGGGTGATGGTTTCTTCGTTGAGCTGACGCAGTTGATTGCTCGACTCGCGCTTCCATTGCGGCAGGCTGGCGAGCTCTTCGTTCAACCGCTCTTCCAGGCCGGAAATGTCATCATGAAAGCGTTCGCGCTCGGCTTCCGGCAACTGGGCGAATTCCGCCTCATCCAGGGCCTTGCCTTCGCTCATCGGCGTGAAGGCGATGTTGCTGCTGTCGCGGTACAGCGCGACCTCTTTCTCCAGCGCCAGACGCTCGATTACATCCAGGGCACGGTCATAACGCTGGTTGAAAGCGCGGTCGATGGCGCTTTTCTTCTGCTGATAGGACGGGTGCTCGAACACGGCCGGAAAGGTTGCCAGCAGGTTGTCGATCAAGCCGTTGATGTCACCGATGAAAGCACCGGCGGTGCCCGACGGCAATTCCAGCGCACGCGGCTCGCGCGGCTCATCGAAATTATTGACGTAAACCCAGTCAGCCGGGGTCTGCAGGCGTTTGCCTTCGGCCTTGAGATAGCGTTTGACGAACGAAAACCGGCCAGTGCCGGGCTCGCCCATGACGAATACGTTGTAACCGGGGCGTGGCATGGCCACACCGAACTGCAAGGCTTCGACCGCGCGTTCCTGGCCAAGCACACCGCGGAAGGGCTCCAGATCATTGGTGGTAGAGAAGCTGAACTGTTCAGCGGAAAACGGACGGGTCAGCGCTTCAGGCGCTAGACGCAAGCTGGCAGCAACAGGATCAGGCATCGGGCTTCCTTACATCAGGCGGGGCAGATAGCGGCATTCTGGCGCTGCCCGTACCTCACTGGCAAGGCGCGCCTCAAGCCAAAGCTCAGACAATCCCTGCGCGTCGGGCCGGGCGGCTCAAAATCAGTGTTTTCAACGAATGTTTCGCAAAAAGTAACGGAACCCGCCGAACCTGCCTAAACTCCAAGCTGCGCGGCTGGATGATAACCGGCCCACTGGCACCATTAGGGGGCCAGCACCTTGTCCATTGGTACACAAAGAGAACATAGCTATGAAACGGATTCTTCTCGGTACTCTCTTCACCGCTGTATCCATCAACGCCATGGCTCAGGCGCCAGGCGGTCCGGACTGTGGTTGGGGCAACATGCTGTTCGAAGGTCAGCGTGGCACCCCGGCACACTTCCTGGCATCCACCACCAACGGCACTTCCGGTAACGCAACCTTCGGCATGACTTCCGGCACCAATGGTTGCTCGACCAATGCGGCGCTGACCTATGGCGGCAAATCCTGGATTGCCATGAATGGCATGATGAACGAGCTGTCTGAAGACATGGCTAAAGGTCAGGGCGAAGCGCTGACCACTTACGCCGTGGTACTGGGCGTGGCGCCGGAAGACCGTGCGCACTTCGCCGCTGTGACTCATCAGCACTTCCAGCAGATCTTCAGCAAAGCTGACGTGACCGCTGATGACGTGCATACCAACACCCTGGCCGTGCTGAAAAGCGACCCGCGTCTGGCCAAGTACGCCACTCAAGCTTAAGCTCGATCCATCCCGCTCCTGTTGGGGGCGGGTTTTGTTTTTTGAACCTGGCCCTTTTGGCCTGCCCCTTTGGGTCTTTGTTTCTTTCGGCTTAAGTTGCCCACTATGCTCAAACGCCTTGCCTGGCTGGCGCTCTGTGTCTGCGCCCCGCTGTCCGCCGCGCCACCTATCGACAATCAACGTTTGCAGCAACTGGCCAACGACCCCTTCTGGATTTCCCTGGGGCATTACGAAACCGCCAAGCTCGGTGGCTGGCGCAGCTATGTCAGCGACAAGAAATTCTTTCTCGCCCCCGATGGCAACGAACACCCCGACCGTGAACTGGCGGCGACCGTGCAGGCACTGTATGCCCCGGCCAGCGTCGGCGAGCAGCATGCCCAATGCGTTTACCCGGCCCGCGCCCGCTGGCTCAAGGCGCAACTTGAACTGACCGATCTGCCGACGCCGGACTGTGCCGAGTTCAAGCAATGGTTCAAGGATGTTGCGCCCCACAGCGCGGTGATGATTTTCCCGGCGGCCTACTTGAACAGCCCATCGTCGATGTTTGGCCACACCTTGCTGCGCATCGATCAGGCCAATGTGCAGAGTGACAAGACCTCGCTACTCAGTTACGCGATCAATTTCGGTGCTTACATCGAGGGTTCGGACAACAGCATTCTGTATGCCTGGAAAGGCCTGATGGGTGGCTATCCCGGGCTGTTTGCGCTGGTGCCATACCAGGAAAAGCTCTCGGAATACCGTAGCCTCGAGAACCGCGACCTGTGGGAATACCGTCTGAACCTGACGCAGCAGGAAACCGAGCGCATGGTCGAACACGTGTGGGAACTCAAGCAGATCCAGTTCGACTACTTCTTCTTCGACGAAAACTGCTCTTACCGCCTGCTTGAGCTGCTGCAAGTGGCGCGACCGAACTTGAATCTGACCGAGCAATTCCTGTTGACCGCTATTCCCACCGACACGGTCAAAGCGGTGAAAGAAGCCGGGCTGGTGCAATCGATCGAATATCGCCCGTCCCGTGAGCGTGAACTGCTGAGCCGCGCCGAGCCATTAACCGTTGAAGAGCAAGAGTGGGTGCTGAACGTCAGCGCCGATCAGACGCAATTGCAGAATCCGGCGTTCAAGGCTCTAGCTCGCGACCGTCAGGCGTTGATCATTGATGCGGCTTATCGTCTGGAGCGTTATCGCGCCAACGGTCAGGAGCGTGACCCGCAACGGGCTCAACGCAGTTTCGAATTATTACGCGCAATCAATCGAAACCCGCCTCCGGAACTGGAAATTCCGCAACCCGGCTTGCCCGAGGACGGTCACGAATCCCGCACCTGGCAGGCCGGCATCGGCACTCGAGGCGACAAGGCCTTCGGCGAATATGGCCTGCGCATGGCCTATCACGATCTCAATGACAACATGGAAAATTTCCCCCTCGGCGCGCAGATCGAAATTCTGCAGATGAAGCTGCGTCAATACGAAGGCAATGACTGGCAGTTGCAGCAACTGGACCTGGCGACCATCCGCTCGCTGACGCCGCGCAATGAGTTATTGCAGCCGCTGTCGTGGCAAGTCACCGGCGGCCTGGAGCGCGTACCGGGCAAGCACGATGACGAAACCCTGGTCAGCCATGTCAATGGCGGTGGCGGTGGAACCTGGCAGCTAGGTGACGACATGCTCGGTTTTGCCTTGGGCACCGTGCGTGTGGAGCATAACAACGACTTCGCGGGTTTCATCGCCCCGGCGGCGGGTTTCAACAGCGGCCTGCTGTGGAAAAACCCGCTGGGCAATTTCAGCCTGGAAGCCAAGGGGGATTACTTCACCAATGGCGAAGTGCGCCGCAGCATGAGCCTGAATCAGCAGTGGGAACTGTCGCGCAATCTGGGCGTGCGCCTGAGCGCCCAACGCGAATTCAGCCATATAGCCTCACCCGAAAACGAAGTGATGCTTGAAGTGAATTGGTATCACTATTGATCGTTGCTTAACCGCAAAAGATCGCAGCCTGCGGCAGCTCCTACAGGAGCGCATGTAACCGCGCTTTTGTAGGAGCTGCCGCAGGCTGCGATCTTTTGTCCTTTCTCTCACTCCCAGCCGACAAATCTGCTTCTAGACTTCCCTTATAAGCCGTTGAACGGTCGAGCGCGAACGGACCTGGCAACACGAGAAAGACCGGGACGCCGCGCGAGCCTATCGCTCGCAATAAGTCGTTTACAGACATTTGTCGAAACTTAAAGCCTGCGACCATGGCCCAAACCCTATTAATGGGAGAAAAGCATGAGTCGCGCCTTCGTCAATGAAGATAACGCCGCCGCGCAAGCCGATCAGCCAGTCGAACGGCAGGTCAGCGCGCAGCCCAATTACGTCACGCCAGTGGGCCTGGCGCAGCTTCAGGCGAAAGTCGCCGAACTGCAAAGCCTGCTTGATCAGGAAAGCGCCAAAGGTGACCTGGCCGACAAGCAGCGCCAGGCCGACCTCGATCGCGACTGGCGCTATTTCAAGCATCGCCTGCAAAGTGCGCAACTGGTCACCCAGGCCTCCTCGACCGACAAAGTGCAGATCGGCAACTGGGTGACCTTTGCCGACGAACACGATCATCAGCAACGCGTGCAATTGGTCGGAGAAGACCAGGCGGATGCCGCCCATGGTTTGATCAATTGGAGTTCGCCGCTGGGACGGGCGTTGCTCGGGGCAAAAGTGGGCGATGAGGTGTTGTGGAAGCGACCGGCGGGGGATTTGGTGATTGAGGTGTTGGCCATAGAGGCCGGGTGAGTTCGATGACGTCGCGATCTCGCCTGTAGGAGCTGTCGAGTGAAACGAGGCTGCGATCTTTTCAGGCCCGCTCCAATCCCAAGCGGAAGGATCAAAAGATCGCAGCCTCGTTTCACTCGACAGCTCCTACAGAAGAACAAAAAACGGAGCCCCGAAGGCTCCGTTTTTTCTATGCGACCAACCTGAAATCAAGCCAGTTTCTTGTGCCGTACACGGTGCGGCTGGGAAGCCGCTTCGCCGAGGCGTTTCTTGCGATCGGCTTCGTACTCGGTGTAGTTGCCTTCGAAGAACACCGCTTGCGAGTCGTCTTCGTACGCCAGGATGTGAGTCGCGACGCGGTCAAGGAACCACCGATCGTGAGAGATCACAATGGCGGCGCCGGGAAAGTCGAGCAAGGCTTCTTCCAGGGAACGCAGGGTTTCAACGTCGAGGTCGTTGGACGGTTCGTCGAGCAACAGGACGTTGCCGCCCTCTTTCAGGGTCAGGGCCAGGTGCAAGCGACCACGCTCACCACCGGACAAGTCCTTGACGAACTTCTGCTGATCACCGCCCTTGAAGTTGAAGCGACCGACGTAGGTGCGCGATGGAATCTCGTAGTTGCCAATGCGAATCTGATCGGAACCGTCGGAGATCTGCTGGAACACAGTCTTGCTGCCATCCAGGTCTTCACGGCTCTGGTCAACACACGCCAGTTGCACGGTTTCGCCGACTTCGATAGTGCCCGAGTCCGGTGTTTCCTTGCCCATCAACATACGGAACAGGGTCGATTTACCGGCACCGTTACCGCCGATCACGCCAACGATGGCGCCTTTAGGCATGGAGAACGACAGGTTGTCGATCAACACGCGATCGCCGTAACCCTTGGAGACGTTCTTGAACTCGATGACCTTATCGCCCAGGCGCGGACCGGCCGGGATGTAGATCTCGTTGGTTTCGCTGCGCTTCTGGAATTCCTGCGATTGCATTTCTTCGAAGCGTTGCAGACGTGCCTTGGATTTGGACTGGCGGGCCTTGGCGCCTTTGCGCACCCATTCCAGCTCTTCCTTCATGGCCTTTTCGTGAGCCGATTGTTGCTTGGATTCGGCCGCCAGACGATCGGACTTGGCTTCGAGCCAACCCGAATAGTTGCCCTCGTACGGGATACCGGCGCCGCGGTCGAGCTCGAGGATCCAGCCGGCGACGTTGTCCAGGAAGTAACGGTCGTGCGTGATCGCAACCACGGTGCCCGGGAAATCGTGCAGGAAGTGCTCCAGCCAGGCGACGGAATCGGCGTCCAGGTGGTTGGTCGGTTCGTCGAGCAGCAGCATGTCCGGTGCGGACAGCAGCAGGCGGCACAGGGCCACGCGACGCTTTTCACCACCGGACAGGAATTCGACTTTGGCATCCCATGCTGGCAGGCGCAGCGCATCGGCGGCGACTTCCAGTTGGCGATCCAGGTTGTGACCGTCGCTGGCTTGCAGGATGGCTTCGAGCTTGGCCTGTTCTGCCGCCAGTTTGTCGAAGTCTGCATCCGGTTCAGCGTAGGCCGCGTAAACCTCGTCCAGGCGCGCCTGGGCGTCCTTGATCACGCTGACCGCTTCCTCGACCACTTCACGCACGGTCTTGGTCGGGTCCAGGATCGGTTCTTGCGGCAGGTAGCCAATGTTCAGGTCCGGCATCGGACGGGCTTCACCGTCGAACTCTTTATCGACGCCCGCCATGATTTTCAGCAGCGTGGACTTACCCGAACCGTTGAGACCGAGTACGCCGATCTTGGCGCCAGGGAAGAACGACAGCGAAATGTTTTTCAGGATTTCCCGCTTCGGCGGAACAACTTTGCCCAGCCGATGCATGGTGAAGACGTATTGAGCCATGGAGAACCTTGGGTCAGTGACTGATGAATGATTGGAGCGCAGGCAATGCCCGGCCAGGCCATGCGCGTCGTTCGTCTGATGGGTATCAAGGCGTGCGCGCTGTCTGGGAGCTGGAACGCTCCCGCGTAACCGGCAAAGCTACCTTATTGATAGAAAGCAGTCCAGCCGAGCGGGACTGGCACTTCGCCACAACTCAAGGCATGCTAGCCGCCCTTCGGGCGTCCGGCTTATAGTGCACGTCGCGTCAGTCCAGCCAAACCGCAGGATTACAGTTTGTCTAATGTCTCTCCGCCATCGTCCGTGAGCGCGCTCAATCCTGCGACCGGCTCACCCCTGCGCGGAACCTTGAAAGGCGCGCTGGCAACCCTCGTGCTGTTGCTGCTCGCACTGCTGTTCTGGCAGCTGCTGGATCAGTTTCGCGAAACCCAGAAAAATCAGCGCCAGTACACCATCGACTACTCCGCCGATCTGGCTGCGCAAGTCAGTCTCAACATGGCGCTCAATGCCCAGATCGCCCTTAATCTGCTACCGATCATCGAACAACCGCAAAGCGCCGACGAACAACAGGCGTTGCTGCACAAACTGCAACAATCGCTGCCCGACCTGCGCAGCCTGGCGCTGCTCAGTCCGTCCGGAAAAATTCTCAGCGACAGCGCCGCCGACAGCCAGGACGCCAATTACCTCGGCGAACTGGTTCAGCGCAGCCGCGCCCAAGCCCACTATTTCAGCAATGCCGACGACGGCTCGGTGGTGCACTTGCTTCTGCATCAGGCCCGCGGCAGCAGTCGCGGTTATTGGGCCCTGCGTCTGACACCGACGTTTTTCTCCTTACTGACCAAACAGGGCGACGCCGGCATCCGCCCCTTGTGGCTGGTGGAAAACCGTATCAATCATCAGATCATCAGCCGCGATGACACCCAGCCCTCGGCCAAGCCGGCCAAGCTGACAGCCGACGAGCTGGCCAACAGCGTGCTGACAGTTCCTCTGAGCAGTAGCGATTGGCAATTGCGCGGGTTGTTCGACCGGCAACGGGTGATTGAACAGCTGCTGCCGGCGTTCATCGGCAAATGCCTGCTGGGCCTGGCCTTTTCGCTGTTGCCGTTCATCGCCCTGCTGAGCATTCGTCGCCGTCAACGCCAGTTGCATGAAGGCCGCCGACGCTATCAGGACATTTTCGAAGGCACCGGCGTTGCGCTGTGCGTACTCGACTTGTCCGGGCTCAAAAGTGTCCTCGACAAGGCTCAGCTCAACAGCAGCGAGCAGTTGAACGCCTGGCTCCAGACACCGGAGCAACGCCAGCAACTGCTGCAGGAACTGCGTATCACCGAGGTCAACCAGGTTGCCTTGCAATTGCTCAACGTCAATTCCTGCGATCAAGCCTGGAAACTGCTGATCGACGGCTGCCCATCGGACGGTACGGCCATCGGCAATCAAGTGCTCGAAGCGGTGCTGCAACAGCAGAAACAGCTTGAACTGGAAATCAAACTCCAGGACGCCAAAGGCCGCGACCAGCATTTGTGGCTGGTGCTGCGTCTGCCGGAAGATCAGGCCGACTATAAGGCGGTGATCCTGAGCATCAGCGACATCACCAGTCGCAAGCTCATCGAATTGTCGCTGCTGGAGCGTGAAGGGTTCTGGTCCGATGTGGTGCGCACCGTGCCGGATCATCTGTATGTGCAGGATGTAATCAGCCAGCGGATGATCTTCAGCAACCATCACCTGGGGCAAACGCTGGGTTACAACCGCACCGAACTGCACCAGATGGGCGAGTATTTCTGGGAAATCCTCTTGCACCCCGAAGATGCCGATTACTACCACCAATCACGCCAGTCCCAACGGCACGCGGGTTACACCCAACTGATGCAATGCCAGCTGCGCTTCCGCCATCGCGATGGCAAATGGCGGCGTTTCGACATTCGCGAACAGGCCCTGGCGCGGGACAAACACAATCAGGTCACGCGCATCATCGGCGTGGCCAAAGACATCACCGACCAGATTGAAGCCAGCGAGTCCCTGCGCGACAGCGAGCAGCGTTACCGGATGCTCGCCGAAAGCATCAGCGACGTGATTTTCTCCACCGACAGCAAGATGTCGCTCAATTACGTCAGCCCCTCGGTGCAAGCCGTACTGGGCTTCGACGCCGACTGGATATTCCAGAACGGCTGGCAATCGACCATCGCCAACCCGCAACAACTGACCGGCATCTACAGTCTGATGGACCGGGTCAGCAAAGCGCTGGATAAGCCCGAGCAACTGGCGCTGCTGCGCAGTCAGGTGCAGACCCAGCTGTTTCTGTTCGACTGCCTGCGGGCCGACGGACGCAAGATCCCCATCGAGTTGCGTCTGGTGCTGGTCTGGGACGAGCACGGTGCCTTCGAAGGTGTGCTCGGGGTCGGCCGCGACATCAGTCAGCAACGCCGTGCCGAGAAAGACTTGCGCATGGCGGCCACGGTATTCGAGCACTCGACCTCGGCGATTCTGATCACTGACCCGGCCGGCTATATCGTCCAGGCCAACGAAGCGTTCAGTCGCGTCAGCGGCTATGCGGTGGCCCAGGTCCTCGACCAGTTGCCGAACATGCTCACCGTCGATGAACAGCAGGAAGCCCATCTGCGCTATGTGCTCAAGCAATTGCATCAACACAGCACCTGGGAAGGCGAAGTCTGGCTCAAGCGGCGCAACGGCGAGCATTACCCGGCTTGGGTCGGGATTACCGCGGTACTCGACGATGAAGGCGACCTGGCTAGCTACGTGTGTTTTTTCAGCGACATCAGCGAACGCAAGGCCAGCGAGCAACGGATTCACCGCCTCGCTTATTACGACGCCCTGACTCACCTGCCCAACCGCACGCTGTTCCAGGATCGCCTGCACACCGCACTGCAATCGGCTGAACGGCAGAAGTCCTGGGTGGTGCTGATGTTCCTCGACCTCGACCGTTTCAAGCCGATCAACGACTCCCTGGGCCATGCCGCCGGCGACCGCATGCTCAAGGAAATGGCCACGCGCCTGCTCGGTTGCGTCGATGATGACGACACCGTGGCACGCATGGGCGGCGATGAGTTCACATTGCTGCTGCAACCCCGGGTCAACCGGGAGATCGCGTTAAACCGGGCGATTCACGTGGCCGAACAGATTCTTGCCAGCCTGGTGAAACCGTTCGTGCTGGAGGGCCGCGAGTTCTTTGTCACCGCCAGTATCGGTATCGCCCTGAGTCCTCAGGACGGCAGCGAACTCAGTCAGCTGATGAAGAACGCCGACACCGCGATGTACCACGCCAAGGAGCGTGGCAAAAACAACTTCCAGTTCTATCAGGCCGACATGAACGCCAGTGCCCTGGAGCGCCTGGAGCTGGAAAGCGACTTGCGCCATGCCTTGGAGCAAAATGAATTCGTCCTGTATTACCAGCCGCAATTCAGCGGCGATGGCAAACGCCTGACCGGTGCCGAAGCCCTGCTGCGCTGGCGTCACCCACGCCGCGGTCTGGTGCCGCCGGGGGATTTCATTCCGGTGCTCGAAGAGCTCGGGCTGGTGGTGGACGTCGGCGACTGGGTGATCAGCGAGGCCTGCCGTCAGCTCAAGACCTGGCATCAAACCAAAGTGCGGGTGCCGAAGGTTTCGGTGAATATTTCGGCCCGGCAATTCTCCGACGGTCAGCTCGGCACGCGGATCGCCACCATCCTCAAGGAAACCGCCCTGCCGCCGGCGTGCCTGGAGCTGGAGTTGACTGAAAGTATTCTGATGCGCGAAGTCAGCGAGGCGATGCAGATCCTCGCCGGATTGAAAAACCTCGGCTTGAGCATTGCGGTCGACGACTTCGGCACCGGGTATTCATCGCTCAACTACCTCAAGCAATTCCCGATCGACGTGCTGAAAATCGACCGTACCTTCGTCGATGGCCTGCCCTCGGGTGAACAGGACGCGCAAATTGCCCGGGCGATCATCGCTATGGCCCACAGCCTCAATCTGGCGGTGATCGCCGAGGGCGTGGAAACCCATGAACAGCTCGACTTCCTGCGTGAGCATGGTTGCGATGAGGTTCAGGGGTATCTGTTTGGCCGGCCGATGCCGGCGAGTCGGTTTGAGGCGCAGTTCAGCAATGATGCGTTGTTCATGTTTGATTGAGATTTTGTAGTGAGGCAGACGGCCTCTTCGCGAGCAAGCCCGCTCCCACAGGGGAACGCATTTCAAGGTGGGAGCAGGCTTGCTCGCGAAGGGGCCAGTCCAGACACCGAAAATCCGGCGCATGAACACCACTTGTCTGCGACATGATGTCCTTTCATATGCCATCTAAAAGCGGTTGGGTTAGAATGCCCCCCTTTTCTGCCCCGATCCTTGAGGACCGCCATGTTCAGCCGTGATTTGACTATTGCCAAGTACGACGCCGACCTTTTTGCCGCCATGGAGCAAGAAGCTCAGCGCCAGGAAGAACACATCGAGCTGATCGCTTCGGAAAACTACACCAGCCCAGCGGTGATGGAAGCTCAAGGCTCGGTACTGACCAACAAGTACGCCGAAGGTTACCCGGGCAAGCGCTACTACGGTGGTTGCGAGTTTGTCGACGTGGTTGAGCAACTGGCCATCGACCGCGCCAAAGAACTGTTCGGCGCCGATTACGCCAACGTTCAGCCACACGCCGGCTCCCAAGCCAACAGCGCCGTTTACCTGGCCCTGCTGCAAGCCGGCGACACCATCCTGGGCATGAGCCTGGCCCACGGCGGTCACCTGACCCACGGTGCCAGCGTTTCATCCTCCGGCAAGCTGTACAACGCCGTTCAATACGGTATCGATGCCAATGGCCTGATCGACTACGACGAAGTCGAGCGCCTGGCGGTCGAGCACAAGCCGAAAATGATCGTGGCCGGTTTCTCTGCCTATTCGCAGATCCTCGACTTCCCGCGTTTCCGCGAAATCGCTGACAAAGTCGGTGCCTACCTGTTCGTCGATATGGCTCACGTGGCCGGTCTGGTCGCCGCAGGCGTCTACCCGAACCCGGTTCCATTCGCTGACGTCGTGACCACCACCACGCACAAGACCCTGCGCGGTCCACGTGGCGGCCTGATCCTGGCTCGCGCCAACGCCGACATCGAGAAGAAGCTGAACTCCGCCGTATTCCCGGGCGCCCAGGGTGGCCCGCTGGAGCACGTGATCGCTGCCAAGGCGATCTGCTTTAAGGAAGCGCTGCAACCTGAGTTCAAGGCCTACCAGCAACAAGTGGTGAAAAACGCCCAGGCCATGGCCGGCGTGTTCATCGAGCGCGGTTTCGACGTTGTGTCGGGCGGTACTCAGAACCACCTGTTCCTGCTGTCGCTGATCAAGCAGGAAATCTCCGGTAAAGACGCCGACGCCGCTCTGGGCAAAGCGTTCATCACCGTGAACAAGAACTCGGTACCGAACGATCCACGCTCCCCGTTCGTCACCTCCGGTCTGCGTTTCGGTACCCCGGCTGTCACCACTCGCGGCTTCAAGGAAGCAGAGTGCAAAGAACTGGCCGGCTGGATCTGCGACATCCTGGCAGATCTTTCCAACGAAGCAGTGATCGACGCCGTTCGTGAGAAAGTCAAGGCCATCTGCAAGAAGCTGCCGGTGTACGGCGCTTAAGTGCTTCGCTAAAACCGCAGCAATGAAAAACCGGCCAGTGATGGCCGGTTTTTTTTCGCCCGTTATGAAGATCAGCACTGTTTAAACCCGGTCCTGCGCATTATGGGCATGATCGTGCATCCGGCGCCGATCAGTATGTTAGGCACGATTGCCTTCTACTCCCGTAAGCGAGTGTATGTTTGTCCCCCGTCCACTTAAAACAAAGTTGACGATTGTCGGCAACTAATGACAACCCACTCAAACAACTTCCATAACCACGGCGCACACCAACATATCGCAACACATCACTTTTTCACCCTGCATCAAATATCTGATAAATATCTCTTTCCGCACTGCAAATAAAACTTTTATAACTCACGGATGAGACATGAGCAATAACCGACAGAAATCCTTCATCGCCAGCCTTGAATTACATGACGAATATCTGGAATTCCTGGGGAATCTTTACGAAGATCCGGTCACCAGGCACTCCACATTTTTCTCTGGTGGTTTCTATACAGGTGCCTCTTCGAAGATCGACGATTCCCATCTACTGGGAATAAAGCCTCGCGAGCCGTCCTTGAAGATCGCCCCGCTGAATATCTATTTCCGCTGCGCGGAAGACTATTACACACTCCAGATCCTGTCGCCGGGTACGCATACCGACAAATGTATAAGCAAGGATAATTCTGGAGTACTGGGAGCCTTTCCACCTGCTGGCAGCGATACAACATCGTTCAATCTACTGAACCTGCAAGATAGCATCGTCACCCTGGATGATCTGCGTGCAGACACTCACCAGATCAGGCTCAAGGCCCGCAACGCCGGGCAGATCAGCAGCATTCGCCGACAGGGTGCGCCGTACGTTTATCTGGTGGACATAAAGCGCCGCGGCTTGATCTTCAATCTGTGCATTACCGAACGAAACGTGCCATACGCAAACGATCCAGACGATATCTGACACTCACTGATACTTCTGCTTTTAACTTCGTGAGCAATATCGCAACTCAACATACAAGGTATATACAATGAGCACTGACCAAGAGAAATCTTTTATCGCCACCTGCAGCACATCATTTGGCTACCCGCATTTTCCCGCACTTACCTATGGGAGAAAGTACACCACCTTGAAACTTGACTACGAGGCTTTCAGCTTTAACTCACACATGGATGTTTCCAACTATTTATTCCTCAAGCCTGACTTGCCTGCCGACTCATTGACCTTTTACTTCAGGTGCCAAGACGACTATTACACGATCTACATATTCACCAAAGGCACCTACTACTACATGACCCTTAGCAATGAAGAAGATGACTTCATCAATGCCTACGCCTCCCAGGATGGTGACCAGACCACTTTCAATTTGCTGAATACAAACGGCAAGATTGTCACCCTTGATGATTTTGCAAATGACTCCCCGACCATCAGAATACAAACACGCGGCGGCAAGCTTCTGCGCCAGGGCTATTCTCGCGCCAAATACAACCCCAAGATCGGAACACCTGTTCGGCTGCAAGCGCCGAAAAGCAAAACGGTTCTGGATTTCAAACTGAATATTCTGCAGCGAAACGTCCCGTACTGAGGTCTGTCGACGGTGTGCCTTCCGGATAACGCTTGATTGCCTTGAACACCTGCGCCCCCTCCTCCACCGTTCTGAAGTGGGGGCGCCCTGTTGTCAATGAGTTGCGAGGCGGGCGCCCCCCTGGCGTATCTTCTCTACTGGTAGCGCTTGCACCTGGCGGACGCACGTCTGCTTTGTGGATGCCCTGGAGCGAACCGACATCAGTGCAGCAGTGCGCTTGATGACACAATATCTGGATGATCTTGAACAGAGGCTGCTGGGCGAGCATCCATAAACGTCAACGACAGGACATTCGGCAACGTAGGCTCTACCGCATACAGCAACGCCTGACCCGCCCCTGTGAGTCCCAGCATCATCCCGAGAACAGGTACGCTGTTTTGCGTCATGAAGTCTTCATTGAGGAAGTTATCTGCTACCTCGGAGAACGCCTGCTGGCTCCTCGCAATTCCCTGTTTGTTTCCCGTGCTGCGATACAGCTCCATCAAACACACCAGATTACCGAAGTCACCATGGCAAAGGCTGTAGCCGGACCCAAGTCCGTGGTGCCAGAGATTGTGCTCGCACTGACTGATATCGTTGTCGACGATTGCCCCAAGCTCCACACTGAATACACCTTTAAGCGCTTTCTTGAGTTGCAACCTGGAAATCAGGATCCCGGCATCGCCGTGACACCACTTGATCATGTGGGACGACTTCGAAGCATCACGCAGATCCAGCCAGAATCCCTGGGCTTTCAGGCGGTTTTCGTCCTTCAACAAGGCCGCGATCAGCGGGACGAGCGCCGCACTCCCCGTCACCTCATAAGCTTTGCCGAGCGCCTGGAGAATGCCGGAAATCCCGTGGGAGAATCCGGTGAGCAAAGGCGTTCGACAGGACTTGCGCACAAATCCTCCCTCTTCGCTCAGCAGCTCGGCTTGAATGGCTGCCGAGAACTTTTCTATGAGAGGGATCAAACTGCCTCGCTTTTCTAGCTGATACAGATTCACCAGTATCGTGACCGTCCCGCACCATCCATTAAGGAAGTCAAACTCGTCATCCTGACGCGGAAAGTCGGCGAGCTTGAGCAATAGGTCATCAATGGTCGCGCGATGGATATCCTGCCCCAAGACCTGTTGATGGTTGACTAGAACATAGAGGTAAGACGCCAGGCCGAAATAGGCGCTGACCGCCATGTCGCTGTCAAAATGCTCGTGGGATCTGGACATCGAGTCGACAATTCGGTCGGCCATGCTCAAGTGTTCTGGCTGACCGCTGACTCGAAACAGGCTCATGTAAAAAACAGCCAACCCACCCATGCCGCTGTACAGGCTGTTACTCATGGGCGAGAGGTAGTTACGTCGAGTTGTCGGATGGGTATTGAGGAAAGACCACGCTACATCCCCGTCTTCGCCCCCAATGCTCAACCGTTCGATCACCGCCGCAACTCTCAGCGCCCCTGCGAGATAGCCCGCCATCCGCATACCCGGCACACCTTTCTGGCGATGCTGTCTATTCAAGGGCATGGCGCCATTGCCCGAAGGGAACAGGCACTCGCGCAGGATGAGTGTCTGAAAAGCTTTGTCCTTGACGGACAGATCGCTCAGCTTTCGTCGGCAGTTTTCAAGTGGGCTCTCGATGTCGAGTTCAGCCACGAACCCGCCATGACCGCTGAACAATCGATTGGAGTCGATAGGCATGCTGAAACTTGGGATATTTGCCCGCTCCAGATCGACCGACTCGTGACCAGGAACATGTTTACCAATAAGCGTTTCGGACAACTCCGACCACAAGGTGGCCAACAGCAACTGGCGATGGAGCATGCATTGCATAAAGCGCGGATGCAGCGTCAACTCGATGAAGTCCACATAGCGCTGGGTATTCTTGATTAATACCCGTGTTTTCAACTCACTGGCATGCTGACGGATCAACGCCAGTATCGCGCTCCGATGCTTCATCACCTCATCGTAGGCCAACCCAAATCCTTCAAAAATGTCTTCCTGATAGTCTTCCAGCGAACGTGGCAGGCCATCGAGAACCGGAAGGTGTCGGATAATCGGCGTCTTTTCGATGCTGACCCGCTTCAAGTGATAGAAACCTTGCTCACGAACCAGACGCAGTACATTTGAGGTGAAGTGTTTTTGTCGGGTCAGGCCGCTGAAGTCATTTTCAGAGCCAGGTGAATAGGGAATAAAACCCGTCGCGAATATCGATTGACCGTTCAGTTTCAACGTTTTGAACAACGCACTGGTACCGGGAAGGTCGCCCTTAAGATCAATCATTGAAGCTGTAAACAGACACTCAAGATCGATCATGACAGGACTGCTCCCGCACGCGATGATGTTCTCATAGTGAAAATCCATGCCATTCAGGGCATGGGCAATCGCAATCTGCGCTCCCGCTCTTCGGTAGTACAACGCCACATCACCTACCGTTTCACAGGCTCGGTTCTCGACCTTTTCGATCCAGCAATGGTCGTCTCTGCAGATCAACGATGGGGTATGCGCAGAGAAACACTCGTCATGGTTGTTCTCGTGCAACAGCCTCATCAACGCGCCATAGAACTCCGCTTCGCGGTTACTTCTTGGTTTGTAGACCAACGAAGTGGTAGCGATCTGAACAGCACAGACCGTTTCGCCGTTGGCATGGGGATCGCCCCATCCAAGGTCGATAGAATCTATTCGTCGCCCTTGCAGTGCGAATAGCTGAGCCAGCGCATCGACGTCCTCGGCAAAATGAGAGATGACTTTGTACAGGTAGGCGGATGTGCTTTCCATTTGCTGGATCAGCAGGTCAGTCAGTACCGGATAGGACGCCAGGAGCAGGCCTATCGACTGGGTACCAAGAAACTGTTCGAAGGTGTTCAGGTCCGTATCGACGCCTTGTGATATTCGCGTATTAAGACAATGAACAAGGGACTTTTGCGACAAACGCTTAAGACAGGCTATTACATAAGGCTGGACACTGACCAGCAATGATTCGGCATTGAAATACTGACAAACTTCGACATACCTTCTATCACGCTCAAATACTTGCTTGAAGTAACAATAAAAAACCCTATAAAAGCCTTCAAATGTTTCCTGACTCGTACTGCATGGCCGACCACCACCACTCAAAGCAACGATCAGTTGAATTTTATTGTGCAAAACTTCTATCGAGGCGTGCTGTAAATACTCACAATACTCGGCACCATTCTCGAGCCGCTCAATCAGCTCATTCCTATTCATGCCGAAATACTTTATAACGGCGTCATCATCCTTATGCAGCATTTCCATGGTCTTGCGCAGTAAGTCGACATCGACTCCATTTCCCGCGCCCGATGTTTCACGCTCCTGGAACGTCAGAATATCAGCCAACATGCTTGCCACCCTTGACCAAAATGGCAGGTCGTCGACCTGCCATATATTACTGACGATTTAGCAGAAAACCGTACAACCCAGGCTCTCGCAGGTAATCGCGGTGGTGGACATAACTTCAACGCCCGCCATCTTATTGATACCGCCTTTTACATAGGCTTCAAACTCACTGTCGAAATCGCCAGACATATCCAGGATCTGCTCTTTCATATAACGCTCCAATATCAACTTAATAGGTGCCTTCATTGGCACCCAAGAAAGTTAACATCATCGAAATACCAAAGCCCGCTACAAATTCCAACTTAATGTAACCACCCCAATTCATCATAAACACTAACAATTTAGTCTATTGCAATTTTTGCGAACCCTTCACGAATTTTTTCTTCGGGCAACTCATCAGCAATAAACACAATGATACTTTCCCGCACTTCATCATCGGCCCACTCGGTATCCCAATCGAAACCGTACAACTTCAGCACCCCTTGAAACACCATGCGCCGCGGTTCGCCAAGAATGTTCAAAACACCTTTGTAGCGCAGCAGTTGCTTGCCATGCTCTTCCAGCAGTTCGTTCATGAACTCACTGAGTTTGTCGATATCCAGCGGCTTGTCGGTGCGCAACACCAGGCTGGAAATGCGATCGATGGAGGGCGCCTTGCTCACCGGGCGCAAACTCACGCCACCACCGAGGTCGGCATTGAGGTTGAAACCGCGCACGTCGAGCAGTTCAGCCAGATCAATCTTGCCGTGGTCGACCACACGGATTGGCGCGCGACGGTTGATGCGGATCAGGCGCTCGCTGAGGGCAGTGAAGGTCGGTTCGTCCACCAGATCCCGTTTGCTCACCAGCAAGCGGTCGGCAAAGCCGATCTGTGCCTGGGCAATGGTCTGGGTCAGGTGCAGGTCGGCGTGGGCCGCGTCCACCAGGGTGATGATGCCGTCGAGGATGTAGCGCTCACGCAGTTCTTCGTCGATGAAAAAGGTTTGCGCCACGGGAGCCGGGTCGGCCAGGCCGGTGCATTCGATCACCAGGCGGTCGAAGGCGATTTCGCCGCTGTCCAGGCGTTCCAGAAGCAGGTACAGCGCTTTGGTCAAATCGGTGTGGATGGTGCAGCAGACGCAGCCGTTGGACAGCGTCATCACTTGCACCGGCTCGTCACCCAACAGCTGGGTGTCGATGCCGGCGTCACTGAATTCATTTTCGATCACGGCGATTTTCAGGCCGTGCTCGGCTTTGAGCAGGTGGCGCAAGAGCGTGGTTTTTCCCGCGCCGAGAAAGCCACTGAGGATTGTTACTGGAATGGGAGAGGACAAACGGGTTCTCCTGTTTCACAAAGTTAAGAAACTACACAAAACAAATGTGGGAGCGGGCTTGCTCGCGAAGAGGTCGTGTCAGTCGACATTAATGTTGAATGACACACCGCTTTCGCGAGCAAGCCCGCTCCCACAGGGATTGCATCAGCCAGGCTGTTGCATCAACAGCACTTCGGTCCACCCTTGCCACCATAACGGGCTTCCTGACGTTCTCGAAAGAACATCTCGTAGCTCATCACCGGTTTGTCCGGGTGTTTGGTTTGCATATGCTCGACGTAGTTGTCGTAGTCGGGCATGCCGACCATCAGGCGCGCGGCCTGACCGAGGTATTTACCGAGGCGACTCAGGTCATTGAACATGGTGCAATCCTCGATTACGCATCCGGCTGAGCCTGGAACGGCGATTCTTTATCCGTACGTTCTTTGGTGCCCCAGGCAGCAATGCCGACCTTGAGCGCATAGAACAGAATACTGAACACCACGAACAGGAACAGCGCGGTCAGCGTTGCGTTGGTGTAGGCGTTATAGATGACATGCTGCATCTGCTCGATGCTCTTGGCCGGGGCCAGAATCTGCCCGTTGGCCAACGCATCGCTGTATTTCTTCGCCAACGACAGGAAGCCGATGGCCGGGTTGGCGTCGAACAGCTTGATGAAGCCTGCGGTGGTGGTGCAAATCAGCAACCACACAGCGGGCAACATGGTGACCCAGATGTAGCGTTGGCGGCTTCATTTTGATCAGCACCACGGTTGCCAGCATCAGTGCGATACCCGCCAGCATCTGGTTGGAAATGCCGAACAGCGGCCACAAGGTGTTGATCCCGCCCAACGGGTCGATCACGCCTTGATACAGCAGATAACCCCACATCGCCACGCAACCGGCGGTGGCAATCAGGTTGGCGGTCCAGGATTCGGTGCGCTTGAGCGCCGGCACGAAGGAGCCGAGCAAATCCTGCAGCATGAAGCGCCCGGCACGGGTGCCGGCATCCACCGCAGTCAGGATGAACAGCGCCTCGAACAGGATCGCGAAGTGGTACCAGAACGCCATGGTGTTTTCACCCGGCAGCACACTGTGCAGGATCTGTGCGATACCGACCGCCAGGGTCGGCGCACCGCCGGCACGGGCCAGGATGGTGGTTTCACCGATGTCCTTGGCCACTGCTTGCAGCGCTTCCGGGGTAATTGCAAAACCCCAGCCGCTGACGACTTGTGCGACAGCCGCTACATCACCACCGACGACCGCCGCCGGGCTGTTCATGGCGAAGTACACGCCCGGCTCGATCACCGACGCGGCCACCATGGCCATGATCGCCACGAAGGACTCCATCAGCATGCCGCCGTAACCGATGTAACGGGCGTTAACCTCGTTATCCAGTAACTTCGGCGTGGTGCCGGAGGAGATCAGCGCGTGAAAACCGGACACCGCGCCACAGGCAATGGTGATGAACAGGAACGGGAACAACCCGCCCTTCCATACCGGCCCGGTGCCGTCGATGAACTGGGTCAAGGCCGGCATTTTCAGCTCGGGCATGGTGATCAGGATGCCGATCGCCAACGCAACGATGGTGCCGATCTTGAGGAAGGTGGACAGGTAATCACGCGGCGCCAGAATCAGCCACACCGGCAATACCGCAGCGACAAAACCGTAGCCAATCAGCATCCAGGTGATCTGAACCCCGGTAAAGCTGAACGCCTTGGCCCACACCGGGTCAGCGGCAATCTGCCCGCCCAGCCAGATCGAACCCAGCAGCAACGCCACGCCGATCACCGAGATTTCACCGATGCGGCCCGGGCGGATGTAGCGCATGTAGATGCCCATGAACATCGCGATCGGGATGGTCGCCATCACCGTGAAAATACCCCACGGGCTTTCGGCCAGGGCCTTGACCACGATCAGCGCCAGCACCGCAAGGATGATGATCATGATCAGGAAGCAGCCAAACAGCGCGATGGTTCCGGGGATGCGGCCCATTTCCTCACGGACCATGTCGCCCAGGGAGCGACCGTTGCGGCGGGTGGACATGAACAGGACCATGAAGTCCTGAACCGCACCGGCCAGCACCACCCCGGCAATCAGCCACAGCGTACCGGGCAGATAGCCCATCTGCGCCGCCAGGACCGGGCCGACCAGCGGCCCTGCGCCAGCGATCGCTGCAAAGTGGTGACCGAAAAGGATGTGTTTGTTGGTCGGCACATAGTCCAGACCGTCATTGTTGAGCACGGCGGGCGTCGCCCGACGCGGATCGAGTTGCATCACATTGTTAGCGATGAACAGGCTGTAGTAGCGGTACGCGACCAAATAAATGGCCACGGCGGCGACCACAATCCACAAGGCATTGATCGCCTCGCCTCGGCGCAATGCCACTACACCCAGGGCGCACGCTCCCAGGATTGCCAGCAGCAGCCAGGGTAGATGGCGTAGCAGGCTATTATTATTTTTCATTTTATGATTCCAGCCAGAGTGGACAAGAAAGACAGCCATCCGGAGTTTAGCGCTACTGACAGCAAAGGCCATACCCCGACATTGATCCAGGGCCTTGTCTTGGCTGGCAGGTTTTAATGATGCGGGTCTATAGTCAGCGGACATTCAGAGGATTGCGCCATGAGTGACCACCCCGCTGATCGCCGTCGCTTCAAACGTTTTGCGTTCGATGCCCGAACCGAGCTGAGCCAAGGAGAGTTCATCTGGCCGGTGAAGTTGATCGACCTGTCGCTCAAGGGGCTGCTTATCGAGAAGCCCGAGCCGTGGCTGGGTAATCCAGACTGGCATTTCCTGGTTGATATTCATCTTAACGAAGACGTAGAGATCAAGATGGATGTGATGTTGACCCACGATGACCAGGGTCAACTCGGGTTTGTCTGCAAACACATCAGCCTGGAATCCATCGAGCGTCTGCGACGGTTGGTTGAGCTCAATCTGGGTGATCCGCAAGAGCTTGAGCGTGAACTGGGCGCCTTGATCGAAGTTTGACGGCCCGACGCTCCCACAGGGATTGTGTTCGATTCGGCAGCTATTCGAACAACGCATCCAGCGCCTGCTCCAGGCGTGTCACGGCAATAATCTGCAACCCCGGCGGCGCTTCTTTCGGCGCATTGCCCTTGGGCACGATGGCGCGCTTGAAGCCGTGCTTCGCCGCCTCTTTCAAGCGTTCCTGACCACTTGGCACCGGGCGCACTTCACCCGACAAGCCAACTTCACCGAACACCAGCAGATCATGGGGCAGCGGCCGGTTGCGCAAACTGGACATGACCGCTGCCATCAAGGCCAGGTCAGATGCTGTTTCCAGCACCTTCACCCCGCCGACCACGTTGAGGAACACGTCCTGGTCGTGAGTCGGAATGCCGCCGTGTCGATGCAAAACCGCCAGCAACATGGCCAAGCGATTCTGATCCAGACCGAGCGTTACCCGGCGTGGGTTGGCCATATGGCTGTCGTCCACCAACGCCTGCACTTCCACCAGCATCGGCCGGGTGCCTTCCCACGTTGCCATGACAACACTACCCGGGACTTCTTCCTGGGCGCGGGTCAGAAAAATCGCCGAAGGGTTAGAGACTTCTTTCAAGCCCTTGTCGGTCATGCCGAACACGCCCAATTCATTCACTGCGCCGAAACGGTTTTTCACCGCCCGCAACAAACGCAGGCGCCCATCGGATTCGCCTTCGAAATACAGAACGGTGTCGACCATATGCTCCAGTACTCGAGGGCCAGCCAGTGCGCCTTCTTTGGTGACATGACCGACGAGAAAAATCGCCGTACCGCTTTGTTTGGCGTAACGCACCAGCAGCGCCGCACTTTCGCGAACCTGGGAGACGCCACCCGGTGCCGATTGCAGTTGCTCGGTGAAAATCGTCTGGATCGAGTCGATCACCATCACTTTGGGTTTTTCCTGCCGGGCCGTGGCGATGATGGTTTCGATGCAGGTTTCGGTCATCACCCGCAGCTGATCCTGAGGCAAGCCCAGGCGCCGGGCGCGCATGGCCACTTGTTGCTGGGACTCTTCGCCGGTGACATACAGTGCCGGCATGCTCTTGGCGAGATTGCACAAGGTTTGCAACAAAATGGTCGACTTGCCGATGCCTGGATCACCACCGATCAGCACCACCGAGCCATCCACCAGGCCGCCGCCCAGAACGCGATCCAGCTCGCTGGACGCCGTGGAGAAACGCGGGATTTCTTCGACGCTGACTTCGGCCAGGGTTTTGATCTGCGCCTGTTGGCCAGTCCAACCGGTGCGCCCGCTGGGGGCTGCGGCGCCGCCACTCTCGACCATGGTTTCGGTCAGCGTGTTCCAGGCCCCGCATTCGCCGCATTGGCCGGCCCACTTGGGGAAGGTTGAGCCGCACTCGGTGCAGCCGTACATGCGCTTGGCCTTGGCCATCTGAACTCCCGGCAAAAACCGCGATGATAGCTCAGCTCGGGCGGATCAGCGCGGCGCCGCCGTACGGATTTCACCGCTGGCCAGACGCGCGGCACTGTTACCCAGCGGATCTTCGGCGTTCAGGTCCGCCCCCTTGGCCTTGAGGACGTCCAGCAACTCGACGCGCTTGAACAAGCCGGCGTACATCGCGGCAGTCTGTCCCGCGCCGTTGCGTTGGTCGGGGTTGCACTGGGCGGCCAACAGCGTTCTGGCAATCTGCACTTCGCCTTTGAAAATCGCGCCCATCAACGCCGTATTACCACGTTGATCCTGAACGCAGGCGTCCGCCCCGGCAGCGAGTAAACGCTCCACCGCGGCGCTGTGCCCGTGATAGGCGGCCAGAATCAGTGCGGTGTAACCCTTGCTGTCGCGAGTATCGAGGGAATAGCCAGCCTCGATGAAAGTCTCGAGCATCGGCCCATCACCGCGTCGAGCGGCATCAAAATAGTAATCCTGTAGTTGGGCTTTCAGCGCCTGAGGGTTCTTCGAGGCTTGCACATCAGGCCCGGCGAACACACTGAGCGACCAGCACGCCAGAAACACAGACAGATAAAAACGCATGGCGCAACTCCTTGATCAGACGGGACCTCGCATGAGGCCCCGTTTCAGGCAGATGGATCAGTCGACCAGCTTGGCCGCCAGCGCCTTGACCCGGGCCAGATCACCCTTGGCCACTTTGGCTACCCCGGTCCCGTATTCCGTGTCGGCCTTGTACAGGAACGACAGGATGATGTGCTTGCTCTCATCGTCAGTGGTAGCCAGCGAGCCACCAAAGCTGTCGATCAGATCCTGACGCTCCTTCGGGTTGAACGAGCGATACAGATCACCGGCCTGCTTGAAGTTCTGTTCGCGCTGAATCTTCACCTGCTGCGTGCTGCCCGACAGGGCCGACTGGCTGTAACGCGCGGTTGGCGGCTCTTCACGAGACAGCAGGCGACTTGGCTGGTAATTTACGCCGGTGCTGCTGGCGCCGATGTTCATTGCGCCATCCTGATTACCGTTGTTCACGGCGACTTTGGGTGCGTTGATTGGCAACTGCAGAGCATTGGCCCCCAGACGATACAGTTGAGTATCGGCATACGAGAACACTCGCCCTTGCAATAAGCGATCTTCCGAAGGTTCGATACCCGGAACTAAATTGGCCGGGGCCATGGCCACTTGTTCAGTTTCCTGGAAAACATTCGCCGGATTACGATTCAACACCATTTGTCCAACTTTTCGTTCCGGCACACCTGGCCAGATCTTGGTCGCATCCAATGGATCGAAATCAAACTTGGACAGATCTTGTGGATTGAGAACCTGGATGTACAAGTCCCATTTAGGAAAGTTGCCCTTGTTAATATTGGCGACCAAGTCGTTAGTCATATGACTGTAGTCTTGACCTTGAACATTAGTGACTTCTTTAGGGTCGAGATTTTTTATTCCCTGCAAACTTTTCCAGTGAAATTTTACATAGTGCACATCGCCTTTGGCGTTCACTAACTTGTAGGCATGTACACCGTTACCGTCCATCTCCCGATAACTGGCCGGCGTACCGGAGTTGGAATACAACTCGGTCAAGGTGCGAGTGGCTTCTGGAACATGGGAGAAAAAGTCGAAACGACGGGAATCGTCGTCAAGGTTGGTACGCGGATCCGGCTTGAAGGCATGAACCATGTCTGGAAACTTGATCGCATCACGGATGAAGAAGGTCGGGAAATTGTTGCCGACCAGGTCCCAGTTGCCGTCTGCGGTGTAGAACTTGGTGGCAAACCCTCGTGGATCACGCAAGGTTTCCGGCGAATGGTTGCCGTGAACCACCGCCGAAAAACGTACAAAAACTGGTGTGCTCTGGCCACCGGCGAACACCTTGGCCTTGGTCAGGTCACTGAGGTCGTCGGTGACGGTGAATGTGCCATGGGCGCCAGTGCCGCGGGCATGCACCACGCGTTCGGGAATGCGTTCACGGTCAAAACGCTGGAGTTTCTGGATCAATTGTATGTCTTGCAGCAGCACCGGCCCGGTCGCGCCGGCGGTTTGCGAGTTCTGGTTGTCGCCGACGGCGGCACCGTTATCGCGGGTCAAGGTCGCAGCATTGACGGAGAAGGACAGCAGGCTGGCGGTCAGAACGCCAAGAGTACGACGGAGGGGAAAAGCCCCGAGGCCAAGGGGAGTTGTCATGGAAGTTTCCTCTGATTTTATAAAGCGCATCCAGGTGCGCCCCACAGAGGCTAGTGACCCAAAGGCCAAAACATAAATAGAAATCCCGCACCGAGCCGATAGTGAAAAGGTTCTGTAATGCCCGGTCTAGAGCGGGTAATCGCGCGCGACTGGTGGCACTTTGTAAACTAAATGCCAAAAGATGTGTCGATAATAGCGGGCATTGTAAGGCGGTGTTTCGAGCGCCAGCCGTTTAGCTGATTTACACTGCGTTCACCAACCTCATCTGTAACAAGGAAATAACCTATGGGCGTGATAAGTGAGTTCAAGGCCTTCGCGGTCAAAGGTAATGTGGTCGACATGGCCGTGGGTATCATCATCGGTGCCGCCTTCGGCAAAATCGTTTCATCGTTTGTCGGCGACGTGGTGATGCCGCCAATCGGCTTGCTGATCGGTGGGGTGGACTTCAGTGACCTGGCTATTACGCTCAAGGCTGCCAACGGTGACGTGCCAGCGGTGGTGCTGGCCTATGGTAAGTTCATCCAGAGCCTGATCGACTTCATCATCGTCGCTTTCGCGATCTTCATGGGCGTCAAGGCCATCAACCGCCTGAAACGTGAAGAGGCCGTTGCGCCAACGCTGCCGCCGGTTCCGACCAAGGAAGAAGAGCTGTTGGGCGAGATTCGCGATCTGCTCAAGGCTCAGAACAATCAGCCCTGATGACGGATTGCCCCAAGCAACGGCGCCTTCAGGGCGCCGTTTGTTTACCAGTAGTTTTCCACTGCCACCTGGCCGGGCCGTCGACTGAGGCTCAAGTGCATGCCCCGTTGTTTGAGCAATTTGCGTGTGTCATCGATCATCTGCGGGTTACCACAGAGCATCACCCGCGAATGCTCGGCGGTCAGCCTTACACCGGCCGTGCGCTCCAGTTCGCCACTTTCCATGAGTGTCGTGATCCGCCCATTCAGGGCCCCCGGAGGCTGCTCGCGGGTGACGGTGGCGATGAACTGCAGCTTGTGCGCGTACTCAGCCAGATAATCGCGCTGGGCCAGCCCTGCAATCAGCTCCTGATACGCCAGCTCCCGCGCTTCGCGCACGCTGTAAACCAGGATGATTCGTTCGAATTTTTCCCACACCTCGAAGTCCTGCAGGATCGACAGAAACGGCGCCAGCCCCGTGCCTGTGGATAACAACCAGAGGTCACGGCCATCGACGAAGCGATCCAGCGTCAGATACCCAAAAGCCTGCCGGTCGACGAGCAGCGTATCGCCGACTTCCAGCCGGCTCAGTTCACTGGTGAACTCCCCTCCCGGCACGACAATGGAGAAGAACTCCAGGAACTCGTCAAAGGGGGACGAGACCATGGAATAAGCCCGCCACACCGTACTGCCGTCGGCCTTGGTCACGCCCAACCGAGCGAATTGCCCAGCGCGAAAACGAAAGCCCGAATCCCGGGTAGTGCGCAGGGTAAACAGGCTTGGAGTCAACGGCTGGACGTCGAGCAGTGTCTGACGTGTGAATTTCTCTGCACTGGCAGTCATGGGTCGCTCCTTCAACAGATGACGCCAGTGTCCCGCAAAGCAGAGGGCATAAACACCGGTGATTTGTAATGGCTTTGCTTCACCTCACCAAACAGTAGAAACACCGAATATGACACGCTGTTGATACTTGCTGTTCGTTAGTACAGCTAAGAACCGGTTAATGCAGTTCCAATTTTTTTTTAAGAGCAAAAAAATTCATCATACAAGTAAGAATTCTCCTACACTCGGGACGTGCCAGGATATTGGATCCAACAAGCACCAATGCAAGTAGGTCCGCAATGGAGTTTCCACATGAAAGTCTGGAAGGAATCACAGTTTACGCAGCTTTCTTACGCTCAGAAAATAGAGACGGCGTACGAGATTTCTCTCAATCTCGTTAAAAATCTTGGCTTTAATTTCTGTGCATTTTCAATAACATCCCAAATAAAGGAGAGATGCCACCATACGATCAATCTGAATAATTATCCCACCGAATGGAACACGAAATATGAACAGGAGCATTTCAGTGAAGTCGATCCGATACTGGCTCATTGCAATCATTCCGAATTACCGATTCTTTGGCAGGAAGAAATCTTCTGCAAGACCCCCACATTGTGGCAAGCACAAAAACAGCAAGGATTGCGCTATGGCTGGTCCCAATCCGTTCATGATGAGAATGGGCTTTGCAGCATACTGAGCCTGGCCAGAAGCCACTGTCCGATTACGATGCATGATCTGTACAAAAATCTGGGCTACGCGCTGTTCATTAGCCGTCACCTGCACGGGCTTGTCGCGAAAGAACTGCCTGCGGCCTCAAAATCAGGCACAGTGCATTTATCATCCCGGGAAATCGAGGTGCTGAGATATTCAGCCCTTGGCAAGACAGCAGACGAGATCGCGATCATCCTCTGCCTGAGTTCAAGCACCGTACAGTTCCATATACGCGGCGCTATCCGAAAATTCGGTGTAAACAACAAGATTGCAGCGGTGATCAGAGCCGCGAAAGTGGGCGTCATCTGAATCTGTTTGAATCCGGTAATCCCCGCGAGTAATCCAGGCGAAAAAACCGTACCATTTGCGATCCATCCTGAGTGATGCCGTGTGAAACTCCCACGACGCAGTCCACTCGGATGGTTCGCCCGCTGCAAGCCCCTGAGCGGCGGGCCATTCGTTGATTATCCTCCGTTGACTACCCAGAGTCCCCCGCCTCATGCCTCTGCTCGAAACCCCCTTCGCTCAACTCGATCTGATCCGCCAGCCAGAACAGCAGAACGAACCGTTGCAAGCCTTTGATGCCGCAGACGAATACCTGCTCAATCATCTGGCCGGGCAACAACCGGCCGCCGATAGCCGCGTGCTGGTGCTCAATGACAGCTTCGGGGCTTTGGCCGCCAGCCTGGCGGGCAAGGTTCGGGTGACCAGCAGCGGCGATTCGTTTCTGGCTTTTCTGGGGCTGGAAAAAAACTTGATACGCAACGGCCAGACGTTTGATGCAGTGCCGAAGGTGCCTGCCAGTGAAACGTTCGTCGGGCCGTTTGACCGGGTATTGATCCGGGTACCGAAAACCCTGGCCCTGCTGGAGGAGCAACTGATCCGGCTACAAGGGCAACTGGCTCCCGGCGCTCAAGTGATTGCGGCCGCGATGGTGAAGCATTTGCCACGTGCTGCGGGCGATCTGCTGGAACGTTACATCGGCCCGGTGCAAGCCTCGCTGGCGGTGAAGAAGGCTCGATTACTGATCGCCACAGCCGAAGCCAAACCCCCTGCTATCTCTCCCTACCCGACCCGCTATCGACTCGACGAACCTGCGATCGAACTGCTCAATCACGCCAATGTGTTCTGCCGCGAAGGGCTGGATATCGGTACGCGGGCCTTTTTGCCACATTTGCCGAAGAACCTCGGCACGGCGCGGGTTGCCGACCTTGGATGTGGCAACGGCGTGCTGGCGATTGCCAGTGCCCTGCAAAACCCTGAGGCGCACTACACGCTGGTGGACGAATCGTTCATGGCCGTGCAATCGGCCGCTGAAAACTGGCGCATGGCGCTAGGCGATCGCGACGTGATCGTGCGGGCCGGCGATGGGTTGGCCGAGCAGGAACCTCAATCCCTGGACGTGGTGCTGTGCAATCCGCCGTTTCACCAACAGCAAGTGGTCGGCGATTTCCTGGCCTGGCGGATGTTCCAGCAGGCGCGTGAAGCGTTGGTGGTGGGCGGCGCGTTGTACATCGTCGGCAACCGTCACCTGGGTTATCACAGCAAGCTGGCGCGATTGTTCCGCGGCGTCGAGCAAGTAGCCGCCACGCCCAAGTTTGTCATTCTCAAAGCCCGTAAATAAAAGCGAAAAAAAACCCTCCATCGGGAGGGTTATGAATCCGTGCCGCAAGGCAACGGGATGGGAATTTCAGTGGGTACTCAGGCCCGCGGCATTCATGAACATCCGCATTAGCGTGGCCACGATGAACAATGCCACGACGCTGCCGGCCCAGATCATCGCCAGCCAGCCGAGGCGCTGCCACAGCGGCTTTTTCTCGGCGGCTTCGATTTCCTGCAAAGTGGGTTTGCCAGCCATCATCGTTTTCTCCTCTGCAACGGCGCAGGATTCAATGCTGCGCCGTAGTCATTAGTGGTAACCATCTTCGTGGGTGACCTTGCCGCGGAACACGTAGTAGCTCCAGAAGGTGTAGCCCAGGATGAACGGAATGATGAACAGCGTGCCCACCAGCATGAAACCCTGGCTTTGCGGCGGTGCGGCGGCGTCCCAGATCGAGATCGACGGCGGCACGATATTCGGCCACAGGCTGATACCCAGACCGCTGTAGCCGAGAAAGATCAGCACCAGGGTCAGCAGGAATGGCGTGTAATGCGCATTGCGGGCTACCGCCCGAATCAGACCGTACAAAGTCACCAGCACCAGAATCGGCACCGGCAGGAACCAGAACAGGTTCGGCAGGGTGAACCAGCGTGCAGCGATTTCCGCATGGGCCAATGGCGTCCAGATACTGACGATGCCAATCACCGCCAGCAACACGAAGGCCAGTGGTCGCGCCAGATCATGCATCTGCTCCTGCAACTTGCCTTCGGTTTTCATGATCAGCCAAGTGCAACCGAGCAGTGCGTAAGCCACCACCAGCGCCGCACCGCAGAACATCGTGAAGGGTGTCAGCCAGTCGAGCGAACCGCCGGCAAACTGACGATCGACTACCGGTAGCCCATCGATGAACGCACCCAATGCCACGCCCTGGAAGAAGGTTGCGGCGATCGAGCCACCGATGAATGCCTTGTCCCAGAGGTGGCGTTTGTCGTCCTTGGCCTTGAAGCGAAACTCGAAGGCCACACCGCGAAAAATCAGCCCGATCAGCATGAAAATCAGCGGCAGGTACAACGCCGAGAGCACCACCGAGTAAGCCAGCGGGAAAGCGCCGAACAGTGCTGCGCCGCCCAATACCAGCCAGGTTTCGTTGCCGTCCCAGACCGGGGCGACGGTGTTCATCATCACGTCCCGATCGCTCTTGCCCTTGATGAATGGGAAGAGAATTCCGATCCCAAGATCAAAGCCGTCCATGACCACGTACATCATGATGCCGAAGATGATGATCACGGCCCAGATCAGCGGAAGATCGATACCCATGATTCAAATCTCCTTGTTCAGGCTGTGGTTGTGATCAGCGTCACCATTGTCATCGGCTGCGGACAGCGGACGGGCTGGTGTGCGTTTCTGGCCAGGACCGCCTTCGTTGGTTTCCTTGCCTTCGTCGATCTTCGGCCCTTTGCGCACCAGGCGCATCATGTAGCCAAGACCGGCACCGAACAGCGCGAAATACACCACGACGAACATGATCAAGGTGATGCTCATCTGCACGAAGCTGTGGCCGGAGGATGCATCCGCCGTGCGCATCAACCCATAAACCACCCACGGCTGACGGCCGATTTCAGTGGTGAACCAGCCGGCGAGGATCGCGATCAGGCCTGACGGCCCCATCCACAGCGCCAGGTACAAGAACGGCCGCGAGGTATACAGCTTGTCGCGCTTGCGCAGCCACAGACTCCATAAACCAGTGAAGATCATCAGCACGCCCAGGCCGACCATGATCCGGAACGACCAGAAGACGATGGTCGAATTCGGCCGGTCTTCAGGCGCGAACTCCTTGAGTGCCGGTATTTGCTTGTCCAGGGTATGGGTCAGGATCAGGCTGCCCAGGTAGGGAATCTCGACGGCGAATCTGGTTTTCTCGGCTTTCATGTCCGGCCAGCCGAAGAGGATCAGCGGGGTCGGTTCATCGCCGATGTTTTCCCAATGGCCTTCGATCGCAGCGATTTTCGCCGGTTGATGCTTGAGCGTATTGACGCCGTGGAAGTCGCCGATGACCGCTTGAATCGGCGCCACGATCAGCGCCATCCACATCGCCATCGAGAGCATGGTGCGGATGGCCGGGTTGTCCTTGCCGCGCAGCAAGTGCCAGGCCGCCGACGAACCGACGAAAAACGCGGTCGCCACGAACGCCGCCGTAGCCATGTGCATCAGACGGTAAGGGAATGACGGGTTGAAGATAATCGCCAGCCAGTCCACCGGAATGACCTGGCCATTGACGATTTCGTAACCTTGCGGGGTCTGCATCCAGCTGTTGGAGGCCAGAATCCAGAAGGTCGAAATAAGGGTGCCGATGGCGACCATGACCGTCGAGAAAAAGTGCAGCTTGCGTCCGACCTTGTTCCAGCCGAACAGCATGACGCCAAGGAAACCGGCTTCGAGGAAGAAGGCGGTGAGCACTTCATAGGTCAGCAATGGCCCGGTCACCGAACCGGCGAAGTCCGAAAAACGGCTCCAGTTGGTGCCGAACTGATAGGCCATGACCAAACCGGAAACTACGCCCATGCCGAAGTTGACGGCAAAGATCTTCGACCAGAAATGATACAGATCGCGATAAGTATCGTTGTGGGTCTTCAACCACAGGCCTTCGAGCACCGCCAGGTAACTCGCCAGGCCAATGGTGATGGCCGGGAACAGGATGTGAAACGAAATGGTGAATGCGAACTGAATCCGGGCGAGATCAAGAGCCTCCAAACCGAACATACGTCTTCCTCTGTCAGGTAATACCGGCTGAAGGCTTGCGGCCTACACCCACTGTCCCCACGGATATGGAGTGTGGCGAATTCGAATTCGTTCTTTTTAGACCACCATCACAAACGTAGGGAGTCTGGCCATCTGGCCGCCGGATCAATTCCCAAAGGGTCTTGATCTGGATCAAGCAACGTTGAAAGAGTAGTCGCATTTTTGCCGATGGACGGTGTGGTCTTTTGCCGCGTGACAGGTTGCCTCATAGGTTTGGGCATGAGCTGCAATACATTCCCATGGCGAGAGAGCTTGCCCCCGCTCGGCTGCGCTGCAGTCGTAAAACCGGGTGATGCGATATGCCTGTGGGAAACGGGTAGCAGGTTCGGGGCTGCTTCGCAGCCCAGCGGGAGCAAGCTCCCTCGCCACAGGGGGTTTAAGGGCTGCGCAGATCGGTGTCTAGCTAACTAAATTTCCTAGCCTTGCAACTTCTGGTTACAGCCTGGTGATAATCTCACCCATCCCCTCGCCCAGACCTGCCTTCAGATGCCCAGCCAAGCGCCCCTGCTGTTACGTCATCACCGCCCGTTTATCGCGTTCTGGCTGGCTCGGGTGTTTACCGCCAGCGGTTTTCAGATGCTCACGGTGGCCATTGGCTGGAATCTGTATCAACTGACCGGCAATGTGCTCGATCTGGGCCTCGTGGGGTTGGTGGAGTTTGCCCCCCGCGTGCTGTTCATGCTGCACACCGGGCATGTCGCGGACCGCTATGACCGGCGCAAGGTCGCGGCGATCTGTCAGTCCCTGCAAGCGCTGATTGCCCTGTCGCTGGCCATCGGCAGCGCGACCGATCAGGTTACCCGGGAGATGATCTTCATCCTCGCGTTCTTGCTCGGCGCTGCCCGCTCCTTCGAAATGCCGACGACTCAGGCCTTGCTGCCGAGCATCGTACCCAGCGCGTTATTCCCCCGTGCCGTTGCCGCCGCGCAATCTGCGCAACAATCGGCCACCATTGTCGCCCCGGCGCTGGGCGGTTTGCTCTATGCCTTCGGCAGCGTCTGGGTGTATGGCCCGACGGTGATCCTTTACCTCATTGCCTGTGCGTTGATGCTCAACCTCCCGGCCCGGCAAACACCGCTGAACAAGGGCAAGGCCACCCTGGATTCGCTGCTGGCGGGCGTCCGCTTCATTCGCAGTCGCCCGGACATTCTCGGGGCGATTTCCCTGGACCTGTTTGCCGTCCTGCTGGGTGGCGCAACCGCGCTGCTGCCGGTGTTCGCCAAAGACATTCTGCTGACCGGTCCCTGGGGCTTGGGCCTGCTGCGTTCGGCCCCGGCAGTCGGTGCGTTGCTAATGTCGTTGTTTCTGGCGCGATTTGCCGTTGAGCGCAACGTCGGACGGGTGATGTTCACGGCCGTGGGCGTATTCGGCGTGGCAACGATCGCTTTCGGCCTGTCGACTTCGTTCTGGTTCTCTCTCGCCGTGCTGGTGGTATTGGGCGCTGCGGACATGATCAGCATGGTGATCCGCGCCTCGTTCGTGCAACTGGAAACCCCCGACGAAATGCGCGGCCGAGTCAGTGCGGTGAATGGCTTATTCATCGGTGCTTCGAATCAGCTCGGCGAATTCGAATCCGGCCTGACCGCCCACTGGTTCGGCACGGTGCCGGCAGTGGTCATGGGCGGTATCGGCACGCTGATGGTGACCGGAGCCTGGATCAAACTGTTTCCGACCTTGGCCAACCGCGATCGTATGCATGAGCCGGTGGAAGAAGCAGTCAGGGCCTGACGGAGTTGCCCAGGGCACGCTTTAAACCATCAACTCCCCCGCCACCGTCGACCGCGTAGCTTTGCCGCAGAGTTGCTCCACCAGCGTCAGCGCAAACTCCAACGCGGCACCTGAGCCCTGAGCGGTGATGCAATTGCCATCGACCACCACCGGTTTATCGACGAAATTGCAGCCTGACAGTTGATTGCTGACTGTGGGCAGGCAAGTCATGCGTCGCTGGCGCAAAACGCCAAAGGTTTGCAGCGCCAGCGCCGGAGATTCGGCAATTCCGGCGAACAGGCGCCCGGCGGCGGACTGATCCTTGATCAATTGTTGCAAGGGTTGGTGGGCCGCCAAATGCTGCGACCCTACAGCACCGCCAGGCAGCACGATCAGGTCGAAGGGTTGGGCGAGCAAATCCACCAACATCGCATCGGCGGTCAAGCGGGTGCCGCGAGCGCAGGTGAGCATCCGTCGTGCCTCGATGCTGGCCACCACCACTTCAACCTTGGCGCGGCGCAGCACATCGATCAGGGTCACGGTTTGCAAATCGTCGATGCCCTCGGCGAGGGTAATCAGGGCTCTAAAGGTCATGGGCGCGGTCCACAGGATATTCTTTAAAGCGTAGTCAGCTTTCCTGACCCTTGTTCAAGGCCAGCCGTTACTTGATGTAAAGCTGCGTCGACATCGTATTGCCGGGGGCGTTGATCGAGGTGTTGCTGAACGTGAAGATGCCGTCCTGCTTGCCGGCCAGGTTGAAGATGTACAGATAGCCGACGGTTTTTTTCCCGGCGGAGCACTCGGTCAGGTTACCGGTATCAAAAGCACAGACAGGAGTGCGGGTGCCGTTCACCTCGAAACCGTCCAGTGCGACATGGGCTGCACGGCCGTAGCCGACTTCCAGCACGTACACCTTGATGTTTGGTCCCTTGTGATCGCAACGGGTTTGCGCCTGGCCGTCCGCGATATTTTCAAAGCCACAGCCTGGTGATTCGACCTTAAGCACCTTCACCTGGCTCAATGGTTGAGCCATGGCCGCAGAGGCTGTTGGCACGCCGATGAGACAGCTGAGCAGCAATCCAAATGCCGCAATCACACGCTTATTAATGCAAGACATAACTACCCCCTCCCTCCCCCAAAAAAACAGCGCGCAGTATGGCGCAGTTCCCTTTTGTGCAAAACATCGACGACGATCGCAGCCATAAGCAGCCATAGCCCCACGCTGCTGGTATGATGCGCGGCTTTTTCCGACCCACAGAAAATACCCAGGCGCCTGCTGTGGCCTGTGCTTTGCTGTTGAGGTCGATACATTCACGGCGCCGGGCGCGCCACGGGGAGCAGACATGCTGGAAAGGCTGTTTCAACTCAAGGCACACAACACCAACGTGCGGACCGAGATTCTGGCGGGCCTCACGACCTTTTTGGCCATGGCCTATATTCTGTTCGTCAACCCGAGCATCCTCGGCGAGACCGGCATGGACAAAGGTGCGGTGTTTGTCGCCACCTGTCTGGCAGCGGCCATCGGCTCGGCAACCATGGGCCTGATCGCCAACTACCCGATCGCCCTCGCGCCAGGCATGGGCCTGAACGCCTTCTTCACTTACACCGTGGTCCTGCACATGGGCCACACCTGGCAAGTGGCGTTGGGCGCGGTGTTCCTCTCGGCGGTGATGTTTTTCCTGCTGTCGATCTTCCGCATCCGTGAATGGATCATCAACAGCATTCCGCTGGCGCTGCGCTCGGCGATTGCCGCCGGTATCGGCCTGTTCCTGGCCCTGATTGCCCTGCACAACGCCGGCATCGTGGTCAGCAACCCGGCGACCATGGTCGGCCTCGGCGACTTGAAGCAACCGGCACCGATTCTCGCGACCCTCGGTTTTGCCCTGATCGTGGCGCTTGAAGCCCTGAAAGTCCGCGGTGCGGTGCTGATCGGTATTCTCGCGGTGACCATCGTTTCCATCTTGTTGGGCTTCACCCCGTTCGGCGGCGTGATGTCGATGCCGCCGTCGCTGGCACCGACCTTCCTGCAACTGGACATCATGGGCGCACTGGACATCGGTCTGGTCAGCGTGATTTTCGCCTTCCTGTTCGTCGACCTGTTCGACAACTCCGGCACCCTGATTGGCGTCGCCAAGCGCGCCGGCCTGATGGGCAAGGATGGCCACATGCCGAAAATGGGCCGCGCTCTGATCGCCGACAGCACCGCGGCCATGGCCGGTTCCCTGTTGGGCACCTCGACCACCACCAGCTACATCGAGTCCGCAGCCGGCGTGAGTGCCGGTGGTCGCACCGGCCTGACCGCCATCGTGGTCGCGATCCTGTTCCTGCTGGCGCTGTTTTTCTCGCCATTGGCGGCCAGTGTTCCAGCCTTTGCCACCGCGCCTGCCTTGCTGTTCGTCGCCGTACTGATGACATCCGGCCTGGCCGAAATAGACTGGGACGACATCACCGTCGCCGCCCCCGTCGTGGTCACCGCCCTGGCCATGCCATTCACTTATTCCATCGCCAACGGCATCGCCTTCGGTTTCATCTCCTGGACGGCCATCAAGTTGTTGTCCGGTCGCGGCCGTGAATTGAATTCGGCGCTGGTGATTCTGTCGATTCTGTTCGTGATCAAATTGGGTTGGTTCAACGCATGACTTTCGACTCCCAGGCCTACACCGTTCAACTCGAAGAAAAGGTCACGCGCCTGCGCGACCTGCTGGCCCCATTCGATGCCCCTGAACCTGCAGTGTTCGATTCGCCCCTGAAGAACTTCCGCCTGCGTGCCGAATTCCGCCTGTGGCGCGAAGCCGGCGAGCGCCATTACGCGATGTTTTCCCAGGAAGACAAACGCACGCCGATCCTGATCGAAGAGTTCCCGATTGCAAGCCTGCGCATCAACCAGTTGATGCCGCAGCTCAAGGCGGCGTGGCAAGCGAGTGCGGCCCTGAGCCACAAGCTGTTTCAGGTGGAGTTCCTCACCACGCTGGCTGGCGATGCGATGATCACCCTGTGCTATCACCGCCCGCTGGACGAGCACTGGCACGCAGCGGCGTCGAAACTGGCCGCCGACCTGAACGTCAGCATCATCGGTCGCTCGAAGGGCAAACGCGAAGTGATCGGTCACGATTACGTGGTCGAAAAACTCGAAGTTGGCGGCCGTACCTTCAGCTATCGCCAGCCGGAAGGCGCGTTCACCCAACCCAACGGCACGGTGAACCAGAAGATGCTCAACTGGGCGTATGACGCCCTCGGCGATCGCCCCGACGATTTGCTGGAGTTGTATTGCGGCAACGGTAACTTCACCCTGCCGCTTGCGACCCGTGTGCGTAAAGTGCTGGCCACCGAAATCAGCAAGACGTCGGTCAACGCAGCACTCAGCAACCTGAGCGAAAACGCAGTGGATAACGTCACGCTGGTACGTTTGTCTGCCGAAGAACTGACCGAAGCCCTGAACGAAGTTCGTCCGTTCCGCCGCCTGCACGGCATCGACCTCAAGAGCTACGAATTCGGTAGCGTGTTCGTCGACCCACCCCGCGCCGGCATGGACCCGGACACGTGCGAACTGACCAGACGCTTCGACAACATCCTCTACATTTCCTGCAACCCGGAAACCCTCGCGGCAAACATCGCCCAGTTGCACGACACCCACCGCATTACTCAATGTGCGATGTTCGACCAGTTCCCGTGGACCCATCACATGGAATCCGGGGTGTTGTTGACCCGTCGTTGATTGCAGCCTCTCCCTACAAATCAGCCGTCCACAGGACGGCTTTTTTGTGGGTGATCAGAGAGCCGCATCGACCTTGCGCGGGCGACCGCCCTTCTTGCCGTTGGCCCGTGCAGCCTCCGCCTTCGCAGCGCTGCTCTGACGACCATTACGCGATGCGATCACCGAGGCGGCCATATCCATCAGCGGTTTGCTCGCCGAAATCAGACCGGCGATGGACACCTGCAGATCCTTGTCTTCGTGACAAAGTGCGGCTCCGGCGAAACCGACTTTCAGCCCGGCGAAATCCTCGGTCTCAAAACCATCGAACTCCGGATAGTTTTTTACTGGCAACAACACACCGCTGCCATCCTCAAAGCCGACGGCGAGACATGGATCAAGAAAGATCACAGTCGTTGCATTCAATCCGGCACGACGGCGTGCCCCACCACGCTCGATTGCTTCGTCCAGAGCGCCTTCGGTCACGGGGTGATCGACCTGCATTTTTGCGCTTATCGTTTTCATAATTCGATCTCCACGCCTTCTGGTGCTCCCATCAGGCTCAGCAGGGTCTTGTTGCTCTCCGGCTCGGGCAATGCTCGTCCCGCAACATGACCACCAGTGAAAAACCTTTGTAACGGCATACATTCATGCTAACCCATCCGTTAGGTTATTGGATCTGAAGATTCACTATTCCTTGAAGAATCCGATGACTGGCGCTGATCGCTTGGATCAACTGGCCACGTTTGAGCCTAGCGTTCCAGGTCGATCGGGCTCCGCCAATCAAGGCAAAAAACAGTAAGCAATCCTTTCATCGCCAATGCCTGGCCGGTAACTAGGCCCTGTATTTGTGCGCTCTTATTTGATAGATACAGACTCAGACACTTCATTTGATTCCCGGTGTAATCAATCATGCAACGACATTTCGACGATCTTCAGCTGGGCAGCATCGAACTGTTTTGCCTGGCCGCCGAAGCTGGCAGCTTTACTGCTGCGGCTCTGGTGGCAGGTGTGACGCCGGCCGCGGTCAGTCGCTCGGTGTCGCGCATGGAAGAACGCTTGGGCGTGCGGCTGTTTGCGCGTACCACCCGCAGCGTCAAGCTGACCGACAGTGGTCGGCGTTATTTCGAGGAGTGTCGCGAGGCGCTCGCACAACTGGTCGAGGCCCAGCGCGAGGTGATGGGGCAGCAGCAAGAACCTTCTGGCACTTTGCGCATCAGCATTCCCACGACCTACGCCCATCATCGAATCCTGCCCTTGCTGCCTGCGTTTCGGGCGCGCTTTCCCGCCGTGAAAGTCGAGGCACACATCAGCAATCGCAATATCGATTTCGTCGGCGAAGGCTATGACATGGCAATCCGTGTGCGGGCCATTCCCGACTCCGGGCTGATCGCACGGCCGTTGGAGGACGCCGCGCTGGTGATGATTGCCAGCCCTGATTACCTGAAGCGGGCCGGCACCCCGCAGACCCTGGATGACTTGGCTCAGCACGATTGCATCCAGTACGAACTGCCCAGCAGTGGGCGGCGGATTGCCTGGCTGTTCAACGATGGTGGCATGCCACGGGAAATTTTGGCCGAGGGCAATTACTGTTGTTCCGATGACGTATTGGGTGGCGTGACGCTGGCAAAAAGCGGCGCCGGAATCTTTCAAACCTATCGCTTTATCGTCGAAAAGGAACTGGCGGACGGTTCGCTGGTGGAAGTGCTCAAGCCCTATGGCGGACGCTCCCGCCCCTTCACGCTGCTGTACCCGCAAAGCCGCCATGTGCCGTTGCGGCTCAGGGCGTTTATCGATTTTCTGGTTGAGCATCTGCCTCGCTGAAAAGATCGCAGCCTGCGGCAGCTCCTACAATTGAAACGCGTACCCCCGTAGGAGCTGCCGAAGGCTGCGATCTTTTTGTACTTGTCCGATCACCGCACAAATAATCCAGTCCCAGCGCCCTCTTCAATTGACCTTATTAACCGGTTAGTACAATTTCTCTCCACAAGCTGAAACCCTCGGCCAATGCCAAAAAAATAATATGTGGAGAGACCCGATGTCCCCTATCGTTCTGGTGCTCAACGGCCCGAACCTGAACCTGCTGGGCACCCGTGAACCGGCGATTTATGGCCACGAAACCCTGGCGGACATTTCCGCGCTGTGCGGTCGCGCGGCCGAAGAGTTCGGCCTGACAGTGGAGTTTCGCCAGACCAACCATGAAGGCGAACTGCTCGACTGGATTCACGCCGCCCGCGGCCGCTGCGCCGGGATCGTCATCAACCCGGCCGCCTGGACTCACACCTCGGTCGCCATTCGTGACGCCCTGGTCGCCAGCGAACTGCCGGTGATCGAAGTGCATCTGTCCAATGTCCATGCCCGTGAACCCTTCCGGCATCACTCCTTTGTTTCATCCATCGCCACGGCGGTTATGTGCGGTTTCGGCAGCCACGGCTATCGTTTGGCGCTGGAGCATTTCAGCCATCGTTTGGAAGGTTAAGCGTCATGACACAGAACACCGTGGTATTGGCCGGGCTGATCGGTGCCGGCATTCAGGCTTCCCGCACTCCCGCGCTGCATGAGCATGAAGGCGATGCGCAGGGCTTGCGTTACCTCTATCGGTTGATCGATCTGGATCAGTTGAAACTCGACAGCAGTGCCCTGCCCGACCTGCTGATGGCTGCCGAACGGATGAACTTCACCGGGCTGAATATCACCTTCCCGTGCAAACAGATGATCATCCCGTTGCTGGACGAATTATCGTCGGAAGCCTGCGGTATTGGTGCGGTGAACACGGTGGTGCTGAAGGACGGCAAACGCATCGGCCACAACACCGATTGCCTGGGTTTTGCCGAAGGCTTTCGCCGTGGCTTGCAGGGCGTTGCTCTTGAGCGCGTCGTACAAATGGGCGCTGGTGGCGCAGGCGCGGCAGTGGCCCACGCACTATTGAGCGAAGGCGTACAGCTGCTGAGCATTTTCGATGTGGATCAAGGTCGCGCTCAGTCGCTGGCGAACAACCTCAATCAGTATTTTGGTTTCGGTCGCGCCGTGGCTGGGCATGATTTGCCAGGCACATTGGGCCAGGCAGACGGGCTGGTGAATACCACGCCAATGGGCATGAAAAAATTGCCGGGCACACCCGTGCCGGTAGAGCTGCTTCGGGCGCAGTTGTGGGTTGCGGAGATTGTCTATTTCCCACTGGAAACCGAACTGCTGCGCAACGCTCGCGCGCTGGGTTGCCGAACGCTGGATGGTGGCAACATGGCGGTGTTTCAGGCGGTGAAGGCGTTTGAACTGTTCAGCGGGGTGGTGCCGGATGCCCAGCGGATGCTGGCGCATTTTCAGAGCATGAATGGTTGAAGATCAAAAGATCGCAGCCTCGTTTCACTCGACAGCTCCTACAAGGAGCTGTCGAGTGAAACGAGACTGCGATCTTTTAAGGGAGTTACGAATCAGGCCTGCAAGTATCGCAAAACCGACTCGCAAATCATCGCCCGATGACGCTGCTTGATGCTTTCGTCCGGCAAGTCGATCTGAAAGATCTCACCGAAGGTATGACGGTTCGATACGCGATAGAAACAAAACGAGCTGATCAGCAGATGCACATCCAATGGATCGAGGTCGGTGCGGAATACACCTTCTTCGCAGCCGCGACGCAAAATCTCGCCCAGTGAATCGAGGATGGTGTTGTTCATCGCCTTGATCGCATCGGAGCGCTTCACATACTCGGCGTTGTGAATGTTCTCGATGCTGACGATACGCACGAAATCGACGTTGCGATCATGGTGATCGAAAGTGAATTCCACCAGACGGCGAATTGCCTCCACCGGCGCCAGTTCGGCCAGGTGCAATCGGTTCTCGGTGCTGCGGATATCCCCGTAGAGTTTCTCCAGCACCTCGACGTAGAGCTGTTCCTTACTGCCGAAGTAGTAATAGATCATGCGTTTTGAGGTGTGGATGCGTTCGGCAATTGCATCGACGCGCGCACCGGAAAGTCCCTGCTGAACGAACTCGACAATGGCCTCTTGAAGAATGTTCTCGCGGGTCTTTTCCGGATTGTTCTTGCGACTCTTGCGAGGCTCGGCTATCGGCTTTTCGGGCGCTGCGGAGAGTTCTGTAATTATTGTCATTGCGGGCTCACGGCCATCACTGCACAAGCTGGCGATTATGGGCTGCCGCGCCCAGTGAAGGAAGGCGCGAGGCAGCAGTTTTGTCCCCGTGTTTACGATTTTCCTACAACTTTGCCTGACGTACGCCACCACTTCGCGATTTGGCCATCGCCGCCAGCCGCACTGCCACGTTGGCTGCGCCATAACCCGCGTAGCCGTTTTTGCGCTGGATGATTTCAAAGAAGAACCGTCCTTCGAACGGCTCGGTGTACACATGAAACAGTTCACCGCCCTGAGCGTCGCGGTCGTAAAGCACGTTGAAATAGGCCAGCTCGCTGAGGAACTCATCGTCGAAATCGAATCGCGCGGCGAGGTCATCGTAGTAGTTGAGCGGGATATCCAGCAGCGGTACGCCCGCCGCCTTCGCGCGGCTGACTTCGGCAAAGATGTCGTCGCAATCGAAAGCGATGTGATGCACGCCGGAACCGCGATAACTCGACAGCGCATGTGAGATGGCGGTGTTACGGTTCTCGGAAATGTTCAGCGGCAGACGGATCGAACTGCATCGGCTACGCAATGCGCGGCTCTTCACCAGACCATACGGGTCGGGGAGCACTACTTCATCGTCGGCTTCGAAATCCAGCAGGCTCTTATAGAACAGCACCCAACTGTCGAGGCTGTCGGCGGGCAGCGCCATTGCCATGTGGTCGATGCGTTTGAGGCCACCGCTGGCCACGGCCGTCGGTTGCAGGTTGAAGTCGGTGCCGTAAACGTCGGCATTCTGGTCCACCAGGTAAATCAGGCTGCCGTCCGGCGCTCGCACCGCTGCCAGTTCCAGCTCGTTGGGGCCAACGAGTCCGCGATAGGGCTGGCCTTTGTAAGCCACGGCACGGGCCAGCGCACTGGCGCTGTCCTGGACCCGCACGGCGGTGGCGCACAGCGATGGGCCGTGGGCCTCGAAAAAACTGTGGGCGAAAGAATAAGGCTCGGAGTTGAGGATCAGGTTGATATCGCCCTGACGCAACAGGCTGACACTCTTGGAACGATGCTGCCCGGCCTTGACGAAACCCAGCCGCTCCAGCCAATAGGACAGCTTGGCGCCGAGGCTTTCATCCACTGCGAATTCAAGAAACTCGATGCCGTTGTATTCGCTGGCGCTTGGGGTGTCGAACAGAATGTCGCGATTGGCTGCGGGCGTGGCTTCCTGTTCCATACGTTGGCGGGTTTTCTCTTCCAGGTACAGCAACGAACGCAAACCGTCAGCGGCGTTGGCCCGTGGCGGTGCGGCGCGGAAGCCGTCGTTGAAGATCTCCAGCGACAGCGGCCCGGTGTAGCCACTTTTGATGATCGGCGCGAGAAAGCCCGGCAGATCGAATTCGCCCTGGCCCGGGAAGCAGCGGAAGTGTCGGCTCCATTCCAGCACGTCCATGGCCAACATCGGCGCGTCGGCCATTTGCACGAAGAAGATTTTGTCGCCGGGAATCTCGGCGATGGCGCTCGGGTCGCCCTTGAGCGACAGCGTATGAAAACTGTCCAGCAATACGCCGAGGCTTGGATGATCGGCCTGGCGAACGATGTTCCACACCTGTTGATACGTGTTCACATGCCGACCCCAGGCCAGCGCTTCATAGCCGATCCGCAGGCCACGAATGCTGGCCCGCTCTGCGAGTTGGTGCAAATCATCAATCAGAATCTGCTCATCACCCATGGAATCGGCCGAGGCGTTGCTGCACACCAGCACCAGGTCGGTGCCCAGTTCCTGCATCAGATCGAACTTGCGCTCGGCCCGCTCCAGATTGCGCGGCAAGCGATCGCGGCGGCAACCTTCGAAATCACGAAAGGGTTGAAACAGCGTGATGGCGATCCCGAGATCGGCGCACATCTGCCTGATTTCCCGCGGACTGCCGTCGTAGTAGAGAAGGTCGTTCTCGAAAATCTCCACGCCGTCAAAACCGGCGGCAGCGATGGCTTCGAGTTTTTCCGGCAGGGTGCCGCTCAAGGAAACGGTGGCAATGGAACGCTGCATGTAGGGACTCCCGGTGGTAGGGAAATTTCTTGTCAGGGGGGCATGGCACGCCTCGACGTAGGAGCTGCCGAAGGCTGCGATCTTTTGATCTTGATCTTCAAAGCCAGAATCAAAAGATCGCAGCCTTCGGCAGCTCCTACAGGGGTAGCGTTTGTCTTGGGCAAATTATTGACTTGACGAATCCACACAGCAATTCAAAGTGTACTACCCGGTTAGTTTTGCGGGCGATTATCGAACACAATGGCAGTTGGCGAATTGACGATTTTTCGTCCACTGCGCAACATCGACACCACATTGAGTCCGGCCACGGCCCCATGGACTCGGTTACCAAAGACCCTGAACACCACATAAAAATTTCAAAAAACGGGTACACGCTCATGCACTCATTCAACGCCTTGTTTGCTTGCTCCATCGCCCTCACGCCGTACCAGGCGTCCATCCGAACCTTGCGTCCTCTGGGCCGAATCGTCCCGCTCGCTGAATAACCGTTGTCGTCAGCCCGACGAAAACACCTCAGCCGATCAATCACACCCGCGCCTGGCGCCGTCGATTGATCACGCGCCCTTGAAGTCCCGGCAAGCCTTGCTTGTCAGTCATTGAACGGATGGCACATAAATATGATTCCTTCTCAAAGCTCTCCCGTGGCTCCGGCCATCGGCGTCGCCACTGGCGGCATCGGCGATAAAATCCGCGGCGCCATGGCGGTCGGCAAAACCCGTTGGGGGATGCTGGCGCTGGTGTTTTTCGCCACCACGCTGAACTACATCGACCGTGCCGCCCTGGGCGTCATGCAGCCGATCCTGGCCAAGGAAATGAGCTGGACGGCGATGGACTACGCCAACATCAACTTCTGGTTTCAGGTCGGCTACGCCATCGGTTTTGTGCTGCAGGGCCGGTTGATCGACCGGGTCGGCGTCAAACGGGTGTTCTTCTGCGCGGTGCTGCTCTGGAGCCTGGCCACCGGCGCTCATGGCCTGGCCACTTCGGCGGTGGGTTTCATGGTTTGCCGGTTCATTCTCGGTTTGACTGAAGCGGCGAATTACCCGGCCTGCGTGAAAACCACCCGGTTGTGGTTCCCCGCCGGCGAGCGCGCCGTGGCCACCGGCATTTTCAACGCCGGGACCAACGTCGGCGCGATGTTCACGCCCATGCTGCTGCCGCTGATCCTCCACGCCTGGGGCTGGCAAGCCGCGTTCCTGTGCATGGCGGCGCTGGGCGGTATCTGGTTGCTGTTCTGGGGTCTGAAGTACTTCAACCCGGAAGATCACCCAAGCGTTAAACAATCGGAACTGGACTACATCCAGAAGGAAGTCGAGCCGGAACAATCCCGCGTACCGTTCTCGCGAATCCTGCGCATGCGTGGCACTTGGGCCTTCGCCCTCGCCTACTCGATCACCGCACCGGTGTTCTGGTTCTACCTGTACTGGCTGCCGCCGTTTCTCAATCAGCAATACAACCTGGGCATCAACGTCACCCAGATGGGTGTTCCGCTGATCATCATCTACCTCACGGCTGACTTCGGCAGTGTCGGCGGCGGGATTCTGTCTTCGTTCCTGATCGGTCGCGGGATCAACCCGATCAAGGCGCGATTGATGTCCATGTTCCTGTTCGCCTGCTGCATCATCGGCGTGGTCATGGCCGCCGGCTCAAGCAACCTGTGGCTCGCGGTATTCGCCATCTCCCTGGCCATCGGTGCGCACCAGGCCTGGACCGCGAACATCTGGAGCCTGGTGATGGACTACACGCCCAAGCACATGATGAGTACGGTGTTCGGCTTCGGCGGGATGTGCGCGGCAATCGGCGGGATGTTCATGACCCAATTGGTCGGCCACATTCTGACGGTCACCCACAACAACTACACGGTGTTGTTCACCATGATTCCGGCGATGTACTTCATCGCGCTGATCTGGATGTACTTCATGGCACCGCGCAAGATTCCTACCGTCACCGCGTAAACGCCCTTCCCCCGGCAGGCCTGATTCCAGGCCTGCCGCCCTCCTCTTGTCGACGCCGTTGTTGCCACGCCGCTGCCAACCCGCTGCAGCAAATCACCACGATCCCGATCACCGCAGTCAGGGTCGGCGTCTGGGAAAACAGCCACCAGCCCAGCAAACCGGCAAAGACAATCTGGCAATAGCCGAACGGTGCCAGCAACGCGGGCGCGGCGTGACGGAAGGCCTGGGTCAGCAACAGATGCGCCGTCATTCCACACGCCCCCAGCGCCACCATCAAAACCCCATGACCCACGCTTGGGACTTGCCAGAAGAACGGCACCAGCGCACTCATCACCAACGTATTGCAGAGCCCGGCGAAAAAATTGCTGGTGGTCGGGCTGTCGATTTCGCTGAGCTTGCGGGTGAGCAGTTGATAGAAACAGAAAAACAGCGCTGAGCAGAACGGCAGCAACACCGCAGGCGTGAACAGTTCGCCGCCGGGATGAACGATGATCAACACCCCGATGAACCCGCAAATCACCGCCAGCCATTGCCCGCGCGTCACCTGCTCACCGAGCAGCGGCACCGACAGCGCCGTCACCAATACCGGTGCGAGAAAATTCACCGCCGTGGCTTCGGCCAACGGGATGAACAACAGCGCGCCGGTAAACAGCAGACTGGTTGCCAACAAGCACAACGCCCGCATCAACTGCAGCAATGGCCGCTTGGTGCGCAGGACGCGCAACCCGGCTCGCGGGAGAAAAATCCCGGCCATCAACAAGGTGTGAATCACATAACGAGCCCAGACCCCCATGACGACCGGATAAAACCCGCAGAGGTATTTCGACAAGGCGTCATGGCTGGAAAACAGAAAGGTGGCGACCACCACCAACAGGATGCCTTTGAAAGGATGATTGACGCCGCAGAGCGGAGTGCTGATAGACGACGTCAAGGCGAGGTTCTCTTCTGGCGGGGTAATTCCAATAATTTAGAACCCGGTTCCAGATTCTTACAGCCGCACCGCTTGAAAGTGTGCGAACAGCGCACGGTTTTTAATCGACCTTCGAATCGACCTTCGAATCGATACGAGCAAGCGCTATCAGCTAAAGAATTCCGACGCCTGACTCGCTGCCGACAGCTCTTGGGCGAACGCCAGCAACGTCGGCGCCAGTTCATGCAGTCGTGCCCCCGGCATTCGCGCGCTCGGTCCGGCAATGCTGAGCACGCCGATCACTCGCCCCTGCAAGGGATGACGGATGACCGCAGCAATCGCCGACGTGCCTACCGCCGAGCTTTCCTCGACCCAGGCATAGCCTTGCTCCCGCGCCAGGCGCAGCCGCTCCAGCAATTCGATGTTGGAGCGTGGCGCATTGGGCCCCAGGCCCTCGGGCGTCTCGATGGCCTGGCGCTCAACCAGCGACAACGCTTCGGCATCGCTCATGCTGGCCAGCCACGCATGCCCGGAAGCGGTATAGAACAGCGGCGCATCGCGCCCCATGTCGGGGTCGTAACGCAGGCCGGAACGGGCGCCTTGGGATTTGGCGATCCAGGTCTGGCGCTCGCCTTCGATCACCCCCAGACGCACCAGCTCGCCGGTCTCCCGGGCCAGCCGATCCAGCACTGGCTGGACAATGTCCGCACCACTGCCGGACAAGTAACGAAAGCCCATGGCGACCAGTTTGGTCGATAAGTGATAGCGCAGGTTTTGCGGGTTCTGCCGCACATACCCCAGACGAATCAGTTCGGCGAGCAGACGATGGGTTGCGCTCTTGGGTATGCCCAATTGCTCGGCCAGGGTCTGCATCGGTAAACCTTGAGGTTCACCGGTAAGGCTTTCCAGCACGCTGAAAACACGTTCGATCTGACTGCCTGCCATGGGAGGTTCCAAATGAAATTTGGCTGATTCTAAAAGACAACTCAGAGCAAGCAAAATCTGGAACCTGTCCGGCAGCAATCTTGACCGACCTGGTACCCGTCCGTCCCTGAAACCGCTAATGTCGCCACTGACGAGAACCCCTGGCGCCAAGGGCTGTCAGACGACCGGACTGGCGTCATACCTACTCACCGGCAACACTCAGCACCATGCGCCTTCATCAGGTAAAAAAAGAGGATCCCCCATGCTTTGGAAAAAAGGCCGACGCAGCGACAACGTGGTCGATGCCCGTGGCGATGACGTCGGTGGTGGGGGCGGTGGAATGCGCTTCGGTGGAGGCAAGGGCCTGAGCCTGACGGCGATCCTGTTGATCGTCGGGATCGGCTGGATCACTGGCCAGGACCCGCTGCAAATCCTCGGTCAACTGACCGGGCAAATGAGCGAGCAGTCAGCCCCGGCCCCCACCCAAACCCGCAAGGCGCCACCGGCCAATGATGAAGGGGCCGAATTCGTGCGCTCGATCCTCGGCGATACCGAAGACACCTGGCGCCAGATTTTCCAGCAGGCCGATCGGCAATACAAAGACCCGACCCTGATTCTGTTCAGCAACCGCGTCAACTCGGCCTGCGGCCTGGCGACTTCGGCGACCGGCCCTTTCTATTGCCCGGCTGACCAGAAGGTCTACCTCGATATGAGTTTCTTTCAAGAGATGTCCCAACGCTTTTCCGCCGCCGGCGACTTCGCCCAGGCCTACGTGATTGCTCACGAAGTCGGGCACCACGTGCAGACCCTGCTCGGCGTTTCCGCGAAGATTCAGGCCGCTCGCCAACAGGGCCGGCAGATGGAAGGCGACAATGGTTTGCTGGTGCGTCAGGAACTGCAGGCCGATTGCCTGGCCGGCGTCTGGGCCCACAATGCGCAAAAACGTCTGAACTGGCTGGAACCCGGTGACATCGAAGAAGCCTTGAACGCCGCCAACGCCATCGGCGACGATCGCTTGCAACAGCAGGGTCAGGGCCGCGTGGTGCCGGACTCCTTTACCCACGGCACTTCGGCCCAGCGAGTGCGCTGGTTCAAGGCCGGGTTCGCACAGGGCCAAGTCGGCCAGTGCGACACCTTCGCGGCGAAGAGTCTGTGATGCGCAAGTGGCTGCTGGCTCTGCTAATCACCTGCGCAAGCACCCAGGCTGCCGAGCAAGGGGTCAAGGCGATCAGTTCCGGGCGCCTGCTATTGAGCGCCGGGGAAATCGCAGTGAGCATGGGCCCGACACCGGAAAAAATCGAACGCGTTGTGATCATCGTCCATGGTCGATTACGCGATGCTGAAACCTATCGCCAAAGCGCCGAACGCGCTGCCGAGCAGGCCGGGCAAAGCGCGAACACCTTGGTGCTCGCCCCGCAGTTTCTCAACGAAACCGACGTCGCGAGCCAACCGGTGCCTGACAGTGTTTTACGCTGGCAAGGCAATGACTGGATGGCCGGCGGTTTATCCACCGCGCCGTTTACGCTGAGTTCCTATGCGGCGCTCGACGAAATCATCGCGCGACTGGGTGATCGGCGACAGTTTCCGGACGTGAAGCAAATCGTCATCGCCGGTCACTCCGGCGGTGCGCAGGTGGTTCAACGTTATGCCTTGCTGAGCCACCCTCAGCCAGCCCTCGACGCGGAGGGCGTGAAGGTGCGCTATGTGATCGCCAATGCTTCGTCGTACGCTTACTTCAATGAGCAACGGCCAGTGGCGTTCAGTCACGCGAAATGTCCGAATTTCAATCGCTGGAAATACGGCCTGGCGGATCTGCCCGCCTATGCCGATGGGCAAACACCTGCGCAACTCGAAGAAAACTACGTCAAACGTGACATCGTTTATTTACTCGGGCAGCAGGACATCGACCCGAATCATCCGGCGCTGGATAAAAGTTGCGAGGCCAAAGCCCAAGGCGCTTCTCGATTGATTCGTGGGCGCCACTATTTCAATTATCTGAAACGGCGCCATCCGCAAGGGTTGAGTCAGCAACTCATTGAAGTGCCTGGGGTCGGGCATGATGGGGATGGGATGTTTACCTCGCCCGAGGGGCAGAAGGAGTTGTTCGGGCAGTGAGGGTTGTTTTCGCGAGCAAGCCCGCTCCCACAGTAGATTTTGGTGTACACAAAATCTGTGTTCACACCGATCAAATGTGGGAGCGGGCTTGCTCGCGAAAGCGGTTAAACCAACAATACATCTCTCAAACCAAAAGTACTTGCCGCAACTCGATGCAATCACGCGCATGCCAATCCGCCAATTCCGGCCAAGGATTATCCGGCAGATTCACCAGCACCGTCCGCGTCCCCGCCGCCCGGCCGCAATCCAGATCAAAGCGGTAATCACCGACCATCACCATTTCGCTCGTCGGCACTTTCCAGGCTTCGGCCAGTTTCAGCAATCCTCCAGGATGCGGCTTGGGCGGTGCTTCATCGCGGCCCAGTACATCCTCTTCCGCAAAGCAGTCGGCCAGGCCGATAGCCTCCAGCGTGACATGCGCCAGCTCACGAGCATTGCGCGTGAGAATGCCCAGACGATAACCGCGCCCGGCCAACTCACGCACCAGTTCCACCGCGCCCGGCGCCGGCTTCGAACCCAGCGCCAAATCCCGCTCGTGCTCCAGCAGCCACGCGTGTTTGGCCGCGGCTTCATCGGCCGGCAGCGCAGCGAGGTGAGTGAGAATGTCGTGTTCGGCGGGAATCGCCAACGCCACGCGAATCGCCGCGAAGTCGTGCACGGCCACTGTCAGGGTGCCGTCCATGTCGAACACCCAGTGCCGCACCTCGGCCAGGCTCATGCCCAATCCTTGCGATGGCGAATCAGGCCTTCCTGAGTGACCGAAGCCACCAGTTGCCCGGCACGGTTGAACACGCTGCCGCGGGAGAATCCGCGCGAGTTGCCGGCCCACGGGCTGTCCATGGCGTACAGCAACCAGTCATCAGCGCGCAAGTCGGCGTGGAACCACAAGGCGTGGTCGAGGCTGGCGACTTGCATGTCTTTCTGCCAGACCGATTTGCCATGGGGCAGCATCGAAGTGGTCAGCAGACCGAAGTCCGACGCGTAAGCCAGCAGGTATTTGTGCAGCGCCGGGGTGTCAGCCAAGGCACCGTCGGCACGGAACCAGACGTATTTGACTGGGTCGGCAGGTTGCGGGTTGTAGGGGTCTTCTTCGGTCACCGGCCGGAATTCGATCGGTTTCGGGCACAACAGTTTGTCGCGCATGTGCTCAGGTATCAGGTGCGCGCGCTGCTGGGTGAGTTCCAGCTCCGATGGCAGGTTTTCCGGGCCGACTACCTGCGGCATCTCAGTCTGGTGCTGGAAGCCTTCTTCGTCGTACTGGAACGAGGCGCTGCAAGTGAAAATCGGATGGCCCTTCTGGATCGCCGTCACCCGGCGCGTGCTGAAACTGCCGCCATCGCGCACCCGATCGACCTGATACACCACCGGCAATTTGGCATCGCCCGGGCGCAGGAAATAACCGTGCATCGAATGCACATGGCGCGCCGCCTCGACGGTCTGACTGGCCGCCGACAGGGACTGGCCGAGTACCTGGCCGCCGAACAACTGACGAAAACCCAGGTCCTGGCTGCGGCCACGGAACAGGTTTTCTTCAATCGGTTCCAGGGTCAGCAGGTCTACCAGATCTTCCAACACTTGGCTCATTCAGACTCTCCTCACACAACGCAATGCCGCGCAGTCTTGGCTGCGGCGGTCGATTCAGTTTATGGCCCGGTTCAACATGAGGGCCATTGTAAACGTCCGCGCCTGCTTATCCATGCAAGGTTTGCAGCCATTGCTCACGGGTGATGCGATACAACACGTGCGGGCGCAGCGGATGATCGGTTGCAAGCCGCGGGTGCTCGAAGTCATCGGCGGGGGCATGGTGCATGCCGATCGCTTGCATGACTTTCTCGGATGGCAAATTGGTCTTGGTGGTGAATGCCACGACCTCTTGCAGCGCCAAGCGATCAAACCCGCAGCGCAGAGCGGTCCACGCCGCTTCACCGGCATAGCCCAAGCCCCAATGCTCGCGCGCCAGGCGCCAGCCGATTTCGATGGCCGGCGTAAATGGCGCATCGAAGCCGACCATACCCAGCCCGGTAAACCCGATGAACGCCCCGGTGTCCTTGCGCTCCAGTGCCCAGAGACCGAAACCATGCTCGGCAAAATGCCCGCGAATACGCCCGATCAACGCGGCACTTTCCACTCGACTCAAGGGTGCCGGAAAATAACGCATCACTTGTGGGTCGGCGCACATCGCCGCAAACGCCGGCAAATCCTCATCACGCCACTGCCGTAACAACAGTCGTGCGCTTTCGAGTTCCCGTATCGGCTCCATCGTGCCTCCTCCCCCGTTTCCATGCCGCAAGTCTACATCGCTGGTAGGATCGTTCACTCATTCCTGCCAGCCTTGCTGATTAAATCTGCCATGCCCCTGCCACTGATCTACCACGAAGACTACAGCCCCGAGTTCCCGGCGGATCACCGCTTCCCCATGGACAAGTTTCGCCTGCTGCGCGATCACTTGGTGGACAGTGGCCTGGCCCACGACGCCGACCTGCTGCGCCCGGACCTCTGCCCGCCAGAGATTCTCGCCCTCGCCCATGACCCTGCGTATATCGAACGCTACATGGGCGGTGAATTGTCCCGCGAAGACCAGCGACGCCTCGGCTTGCCCTGGAGCGAAGCGCTGGCCCGGCGCACGGTGCGAGCGGTCGGCGGTTCGCTGCTGGCGGCCGAACAGGCACTGGAACATGGTTTGGCTTGTCACTTGGCTGGCGGCACCCACCACGCGCATTACGATCATCCCGCCGGGTTTTGCATCTTCAATGACCTGGCGGTGATCAGCCATTACCTGCTGGAAAGTGGCCGAGTGAATCGGGTGCTGATCTTCGACTGTGATGTGCATCAGGGCGACGGGACTGCACGAATCCTGCACAACACTCCTGAGGCGATAACCGTTTCCCTGCACTGCGAAAAGAATTTTCCTGCACGCAAAGCCGACAGTGATTGGGATATTCCGTTGCCGATGGGCATGGGCGATGCCGATTACCTGAAGGTAGTGGACGACGCGCTCAACTATTTGCTGCCGCTCTACCAACCGGACCTGGTGCTGTACGACGCCGGCGTCGATGTGCATAAGGACGACGCCTTGGGTTATCTGAAGCTGACAGACAAAGGCGTCGCCGCTCGCGATGAAAGCGTGATGCGTCATTGCCTGGGCCGGGATATTCCGCTGGTCGGCCTGATCGGCGGCGGCTACAGCAAGGATCGCAAGGCTCTGGCACGCCGTCATGGCATCCTCCATCACAGCGCCCAACGGGTGTGGCAGTCATCAGGTTGTCATTGATGTGTGAGTCTTTACCCACAATGCCTGTGGAACCGCCTGTGGATAACCTGAGTGAAAGGGCCTGCAGGCCATGCGGAGCGTAGGCGGCAGAGCGGTGGTTGTTTTTTAACCACCCTTTTGGAAACACCGAAGATCAAATGTGGGAGCGGGCTTGCTCGCGAAGGCGATTTAACAATCCACATTGATGTCGACTGACCCACCGCTTTCGCGAGCAAGCCCGCTCCCACATTGATCGGGGCTGATAGAATGCCCGGCTTCATTCCGCCAAACCGCAGCGCATCCCATGACCCAGCCCTCCACTTCCCTCTCCCCTCACGTCGCCATCATCGGCGGCGGCCCCGCCGGTTTGATGACGGCTGAAGTGCTGAGCCAGGCCGGGATCAAGGTCGATCTGTACGACGGCATGCCTTCGGTGGGGCGAAAATTCCTCCTCGCCGGGGTCGGCGGCATGAACATCACCCATTCCGAGGCCTACCCGGCGTTTCTCTCACGCTATGCCGAACGGGCACCGCAGATTGCGCCGCTGTTACGGTCCTTCGGCGCCGATGCCTTGTGCCAATGGATTCATGACCTGGGCATCGAAACCTTTGTCGGCAGTTCCGGCCGGGTGTTTCCTACCGACATGAAAGCCGCGCCCCTGTTGCGTGCCTGGCTCAAACGCCTGCGCGATGCCGGCGTCGTTATCCACACCCGCCATCGCTGGCTCGGTTGGGATGACAACGGTGACCTGCGCATCGACAGCCCCGAAGGCGAAAAAACCGTTCAAGCCGATGCAACCCTGCTGGCCCTCGGCGGCGGCAGTTGGTCGCGCCTCGGTTCGGACGGTGCCTGGATGCTGCCGCTGGAACAGCGCGGTGTAGGACTGGCGCCGTTGCAACCGAGCAATTGCGGCTTCGAGGTGCAGGCCTGGAGCGAACTGATGGTCAGCAAATTCGCAGGCAGCCCGCTGAAAAACATCGCCATTGGCCTCAATGACGATGTGCCGCGACTCGGAGAATGTGTGATCACGGCCACAGGAATTGAAGGCAGTTTGATCTACGCCCTGTCGGCACCAATCCGCGAAGCAATCAATCAACACGGCTCGGCGACCATTCACCTCGATCTGTTGCCTGGCAAGCCTGTGGATAAAATTCAGTCTGCGCTGAGCAAACCGCGCGGCTCCCGTTCCATGGCCAAACACCTGCACAGTCAACTTGGGCTTGATGGGGTGAAAGCGGCGCTGTTGCGAGAGCTGACACCAGCAGACTGTTTTACCAATCCGGGACTGCTGGCCAAAGCGATCAAGGCATTGCCGCTGACGTTGGTGAAAACCCGACCATTGGACGAGGCCATCAGCAGCGCAGGGGGCGTGATGTTCGAGTCGATGGATGAACGTTTGATGCTCAAGCAACTGCCCGGCGTGTTCTGCGCAGGGGAAATGCTCGATTGGGAAGCGCCGACCGGCGGCTATCTGCTGACCGCGTGTTTCGCCAGTGGGCGAGCAGCGGGGTTGGGGATGGTGGAGTGGCTCAAGGCCGGCGGCAAGCTATAAGCTGCAAGCTGCAAGCTGCAAGACGGGCGCATTTCTGCTTGCCGCTTGCAGCTGATAGCTTATAACTGCTTCTTTACGGCTTACGCTTACGCGGCCCGGTATTAAATACCGGCACTTTACGCACAGGCTTGATCGAAGGCTCCGGCGCCGAAGCGTCACCGCTCTCGACCCACTTACCCAAATTGCGCTTTCCGCCACTCGAAGTTTTTGGCTTCTTCGGTTTTTTCGGCTTCTTGACCACTTGGCCGCTGGCATCGGTATCCGGCACGCGGTGCTCAGGCTCGAAGTCCTGCTCCATCTGACGAGTCAACGTCTGACGGGTCAACATCTCGATGGCCGACAGCAAATTCACCTCATCAGCACACACCAGCGAAATCGCCTGCCCGGTTGCGCCCGCACGGCCGGTGCGACCGATGCGGTGGATGTAGTCCTCGGCCACAATCGGCAGGTCGAAATTGACCACCAATGGCAAATCTTCGATATCCAGACCACGCGCTGCCACGTCGGTGGCGACAAGGATCTGCACTTCACTGGCCTTGAAACGATCCAGTGCCCGCTGACGAGTCGCCTGAGGTTTGTCGCCGTGGATGCCGTCGGCATTGATGCCCAGGCCCTGGAGCTTTTCCACCAACGCGTCTACGCCGTTACGGGTCTTGGCGAACACCAGCACCTGCTTCCACTTGCCCTTGCGCATCAAGTGAACGAACAGCTCCGGCTTACGCTTCTTGTCCACCGTCACCACCCATTGCTTGACGGTGTTGGCAGCGACGTTGCGCGGGCTGACTTCGATGCTCAGAGGGTCGTTGAGCATTTGCCCGGCCAGCAGGCGGATCGCATCGGAGAACGTGGCAGAGAACAGCAACGTCTGACGTTTCTTCGGCAATACGCGGTAAATGTTCCCCAGCTCCTCGGAAAAGCCCAGATCGAGCATGCGATCGGCTTCGTCCAGCACCAGGGTTTGCAACTGGTTGAACTTGAGCGCGTTCTGGCGGAACAGGTCGAGCAAGCGCCCCGGAGTCGCCACCAACAGGTCGACGCCCTTGCGCAGCTTCATCATTTGCGGGTTGATGCTGACGCCGCCGTACACCGCGTACGTGCTCAACGGCAGGTTCTCGGCGTACTGGCGCACGGCTTCGTGAACCTGTTCGGCCAGCTCGCGGGTTGGCACCAGGATCAGTGCGCGCACCGAGTTGGCGCTGACTTTCGGCCCTTCCATGGCCAGCAATTGCAGCAACGGCAAAGCGAAACCGGCGGTTTTGCCGGTGCCGGTCTGGGCGGCTGCCATCAGGTCACGACCGGCCAGCACCGCCGGAATCGCTTGTGTCTGCACCGGCGTAGGGGTCTGGTAGCCGAGCGTCTCGAGAGCGCGCAGCAAGGGTTCGATCAGGCCAAGGGTGGCGAAAGTCATGGGAGTACCGTAGGAAAATTCAGCGCGGGTTTTTCAAAACAAGTGTGCAAAACAAGATGCAATGGCGCGCAGTTTACCCTAATTCGCACGGGATTCTGTCGGCACCACTACACCAGGCCGATCGGCACCACGGCGCCACTGTGGCAACCCGATCAACACCACGGCACTGATGATCACTGCCATGGCCAGCGCTTCCTCGATACCAATGGTCTCGCCAACAAACACGATACCCAGCAACACCGCCACCGCCGGGTTGACGTAGGCATAACTGGTGGCCGCTGCCGGACGCACGTGTTTCAACAGGTACATGTACGCGTTGAAGGCGATGATCGAACCGAAGAACGTCAGATAGGCCAATGCGGCCCAACCTTCGATCGGCGGCATAGCCTCCAGATGCTCGCCACTCACCGCGCTGCCGATCAACAACACCACGCCGCCCACCAGCATCTCCACGGCACTGGCCATCGCGCCCTGCGGCAACGGCAAGTGTTTGCTCCACACCGAACCGAACGCCCAGGACGCTGCCGCGAACACCAGCAATGCCGCGCCCAACGGGCTCGATTGCAGATTGGAACCGAGGTTGAGCATGGCGATACCGATCAGCCCGAGCGCAATCCCGGCCCATTCGAGACGGGTATTACGCGCGCCCCAGAAATATCCACAGAGCAAAGTGAACAGTGGCACCGTCGCCACCGCCAACGCGGCAACGCCGGAGGCGACACCGGTGTGTTCAGCCACACTCACCGCCCCGTTACCGAACGTCAGCAGCAAAATCCCGATGATCCCCGCCGCTTTCCACTGCGCCCACGTTGGTGCCGGGGCACCCCGCCAGCGCAGGTACGCGTACATCAACGTACCCGCGATCACGAAACGAATACCGGCGAGCAACAACGGCGGCCAGTACTGCACGCCGATTCGAATCACCAGGTAGGTCGATCCCCAAATCACGTACAGCGCGAAAAAAGCAGCGATCAGCGGTAAGGAAAAACGGCGTATGCCAGGCATGGGCAGCTCGAGAACAAGACAAAGGGAGCCGTTATTTTAGAAAGGCCAGCGACGGAAAATAAGTTACAAAACCTGTTTATAGCGCCGGTACACTTTTCAAAACACGGAGTTCAGCGCTATAAACCGTGCTTTCGAAAGTCAGTCTTTTTTCAGGAATACCACGATGGACAAATACGACCGCATGCTCCTCAGCGCCCTGTTGGAAAACGGTCGTGCGTCCTACGCCGAACTGGCGCGCAAGGTGAACCTGTCCGCTCCGGCGGTGGCCGAGCGCGTGGCCAAACTTGAGGCCTGCGGGGTGATCACCGGCTACCAGGCGAAAGTCGACATGGCCAAACTCGGTCTGCCGATCCAGTGCGTCATCGAACTGCGCCTGAACCAGCACGGCAACCAGAAAACCTACGACGAACTGATCAAAATCCCACAGCTCACCGAATGCCACCGCGTCACCGGCGACCCGTGCGTGATCATGCAAGCGGCGGTGGGCTCGATGCCGGAGCTGGAAGAGTTGATCAACCGGATCGCCACGTTCGGGTTCAGCAAGACCTCGATCGTGCTGTCGAGCGCCATCGAGAAGCGCGTGCCGTTGGGGCAGTTGGAAGGGAATGGAAAATAGTTCTTCTGTAGGAGCTGTCGAGTGGAACGAGGCTGCGATCTTTTGATTTTTAGGATCAAGATCAAAAGATCGCAGCCTCGTTTCACTCGACAGCTCCTACAGGATGATCTGCACCCAAAAAGTTGGACAGAATCAGGACATCGGCGGTGTTTCTGTCAGAACCCGCGATACCGCTTCAGATGCTCATTGATCTTCGCCGCCGGCACTTTCTGCAAACTGACGAGCAGATCATGGGACAACTCCCGCAACCCATGCTTGCGCCGCAATTCTTCAGCCAAGTGCGCCGTCAGGTTGGCGGCCATTTCGGCATCGGCCATGGCCCGGTGAGCCTTACCGGTATTGGGCAGGCTGGCGAAAGTGGTGAGGGTACCGAGTTTGTGGTCTGGCGCGGCGGGCATCAGGCGGCGGGCGAGTAACAGCGAGCAGGCAAAGTTCTGCAAGCGTGTGCGTTTGATTCGCCCGAGCTCGTAGTCCCAGAACTTCTGGTCGAACGCAGCGTTGTGCGCCAGCAGAGGCGTGATGCCAACGAATTCATTGACCTCGTTCATCACCTGCTCGGCCGAGGGCGCGGCGCGCAGCATGGCGTTGCTGATGCCGGTGAGTTGCTCGATGAAGGCCGGCACCCGCACGCCTGCGTTCATCAGGCTTTGGTAACGCTCGACGATGCGTCCCTGTTCAAGAATCACCACGGCAATTTCCGTGGCCCGGCAGTTGCTGTTGGGGGAGAGTCCGGTGGTTTCAAAGTCGATGACTGCTATGCGTTCCAAACCTGTTTCAACTCCGTAAAAATCAATTCTTGAGCAGCAACGCGCCTTCGATTGGCACGTAACGGCTGGCAGCGCGGATCAGTGAGTTGGCAGTGAGACCGGGCACGCCATAGGCCACCGCTTGCACGCCGTGCTTGCTGATGATGCGCTCCAACAGCATGTCGAAATCACCGTCACCGGAGGCCAGCACGATTTCGTCAACGTGGTCGGCGGCGTCCATGATGTCGAGGGTGATGCCCACGTCCCAGTCACCTTTGGCCGAACCGTCGCTGCGCTGGATGTAGGGCTTGAGCTTCACGATGAAACCGAGATTGCGCAGGATCTGCTGAAACTGCTGCTGCTTGCTGTCGCCACGATCGATCGCATAGGCATAGGCCTCGACGATCTGCCCTTCTTTACTGACGTCCGCCCACAGCGCGGCGTAGTTGAAGTGGCAACCATAGGCCTGACGCACGGTGTAATAGAGGTTCTGGACATCGGCGAACACTGCGATTTTTTTCACCGTACATCCTCAATAGCGTGCCGAAGCGCGGGCTGGATCAGGCACCCGGCCCGAAAAGTTGCCCAGTATGCCAGCCCGAAGGATTGTTCCGCGAATAATCGGCCGTGTGGCGAGGGAGCTTGCTCCCGTTGGGGTGCGAAGTGGCGCCCTTGCTTTAAAACCCAAGGGGCCTGCTACGCAGTCCAGCGGGAGCAAGCTCCCTCGCCACAGATGTAATCAGACGAAAGAGTCGTCGTCGCCGAAGAACGATGAGCTGTCATCATTGTAATCCGCGTCGGCGAATCCGCCTTGATCGCTGGAGTTGTCAGCCAGGCGCTGCTCATTGTTGCTGTCGCTCTGATCGTTGACCTGAGCCGGTTCTTCCTTGATGACTTCAACCACTTCCGGCTGCTGATTGTGCTGGAACAGGCTACTGATGCCTTGCGCCAGCATCACGCCACCGGCCACACCCGCTGCAGTTTTCAATGCACCGCCGAGGAAACTGCTGCCGGCAGACTGTTGTGGTGCGTAGTTCTGCCCTCCGAAGTTCTGCTGAGCAGCCGGCGCACCGAAGTTCTGCGGCGGCTGCGAGTTGAATGACGGCCGCCCCGGTTCACGCCAGCCGCCATTCGACGGGGTTGCGCTTTGAGTCGGCGCAGGCTGTGGATCACGAGATCCACCACCGAAGATGCTCGACAAAAAGCCACCGCTGCTCGGTGCCGGCGCCGTCGTCTGAGCCTTGGCCGATTGCAGTTCAGCCTGCAATTGCTGGATTTGTTGAGTGAGTTGCTTGTTTTGTTCGTCGAGGCTCTTGATGGCAGCCTCTTGCACCAGAATCGCCTGGGTCATGAAATAGCCCGCTGCTGACTGGCGAGTCAGGTGTTCCTTGATCCGCGCTTCGGCCTGGGCGTCGCGCGGGGCTGAATCCGTTTCGGCCTGTTGCAGCCGGGAAAACAGTCCATCGATCAGGGTTTGTTCTTCGCTGTTCATGGCGACCTCATAGATTGCCTGGAATATCGTCGCCCTCATCCACGGTGGACAAGGTGCTCACCCGTAATGGGGCTGATACAGGATGTTTCAATGACCTTTACCGAACGTTTACGTTTGCGCCCCAAAGGGGTTCATCGGTTAAAGTGAGGCACCTGCTTTCGACCTGCGATACCGACTGATGAATCCGTTCGATGTACTGCGTGACTCTCTGTATTTCTTCAAGCGCAATCTGCGCCAGATCGTGCAGCTGTGCCTGCCGCTGGTGATTGTCGAGGCGCTGCTGCAACAAGTGGTCGACCACTCCACCGAGCCGGACAGTTTCCCCGGCATCAGTGTATTGGTCGGCCTGCTGGTGTATCCGCTGTACACCGCCGCGCTGATCCTGTTTCTCGATGCCCGCAGCCGTGGCGAAACACCGCGCACCCGCGACTTGCTGGCGACCTCCGCGACCCTGTGGCCGCGTTTCGCCCTGCTGACCGCTCTCAATACCCTGCTGATTCTGATCGGCCTGTCATTGTATTTCCTGCCGGGGATCTGGCTGATGGTGACGCTGGCGTTCGGCGAATACCTGCTGGTGCTGCGCGGCCTGGCACCACTGGCGGCGATGAAGGAAAGCCTGCGCCTGACCCGCGGGAATTTCCTGCGCATTCTGGTGTGCATTCTGTGCGTGATGGGCCCGCTGTGGGTGCTCAAGGGTGCGACGCTGGCGGCTTACCCTGAGCCGCAAAACCCGGTGATCTCGCTGCTGATCGACAGCGCCCACAGCTTCCTGCAACTGTTCACCAGCGTCGTGGTGTTCCGTTTATTCATGCTGATTAGCGATGCGCCCGAGAAGGTTGACGGGGCACTTTAAAGAACGATGTGTCTCGGCTAATTGATGGGCATGCCGTTTGCGCTCGGTTATGCTCGAGGCCATCTTTGTAACGCTATAAGCCGAGCCATGACCCGTCTACTGCGCTACACCCTGCTGTGCCTGCTGATTGCCATTGGCCTGATTGCATTGATGATCTACAGCCTCACCTGGCGCCCCGAAGCCAAGGAAGCGCTGCCGGTCAGTTGCAACGCCCAGGCGCCGACGCTGGTGCCCGGCCAGGCGCTGAAGGTGATGACCTGGAACGTCCAGTACCTGGCAGGCAAGCGCTATGTGTTCTGGAATGATCTGGCCAACGGCACCGATGAAAAACCCACACCGGAAGACATGGCCTTCAGCCTCGACGAAGTGGCGCGGGTGATTCGCGACGAGCAACCGGACATCGTGCTATTGCAGGAACTCGATGACGGTGCCAAGGCCAGCGACTACCAGAACCAGTTCAAATTGCTTCAGGATCGAGTCACTGACCTGTATCCCTGCAGCGCTCAAGCCTTCGACTGGAAAGCCGACTTCGTGCCTGAACCGCGAATCTTCGGCAGCGTTGGCCGGCAACTGGCAACCCTGAGCCGTTACCGGATCGAACACGCCGAACGCCTGCAATTACCGGTCGCTGCGGCCAACTTCATCAGCCGCCAGTTCAAGCCGAAAAACGCCGTGCTGGTCACTCACCTGCCATTGAGCAACGGCGGCCAAATGGCCGTGCTCAACACCCACCTGGACCGTGCCACCACCCCGCTCGACGAAACCTTGCAGCGCCAGGTGACGGCTATAGCCAAGGTCCTCGACAAGTATGAAAGCCGCGGCACGCCGTGGTTGATCGGCGGCGATTTCAACCTGTTGCCGTTGGGCCAATATCGACGCCTGCCCACCGAGCAACGCACGCCCTACTCCGCCGACAGCGCGCTGCATGTGTTGTGGGACAAATACCCGATGATCCCCACCAACAACGAAGCCAGCGGTATCGACCGGGCGCAATGGCTGACCCATTACCCGAATGACCCCGGCTTGAACGGCCCGGACCGGACCGTCGACTACCTGTTTTACAGCCCACGCATCAAACGGGTCGAAGCGAGGGTGAAGCAGGACGATACGTTGCGCATTTCCGATCATTTGCCGGTGATTGCGCGGTTTCTGTTGCCGGCTTCGCCTTAGATTTGTGGCGTTAGTGAAAAAGATCGCAGCCTTCGGCAGCTCATTGGGAATGCGATCCCTTGTAGGAGCTGCCGAAGGCTGCGATCTTTTGATCTTCAGCTTTTACGAGGTTTGATCCGCGCCGTCGCTTCGGCCACCAGCGGATCATCCGGCCAGTAGTGCTTCGGATACCGTCCCTTCAAATCCTTCTTCACCTCGGCATACGTACTGCGCCAGAAGTTCGCCAGATCCTGCGTCACCTGCACCGGCCGCCGTGCCGGGGACAGCAGATGAAGCTTGACCACTTGCCGGCCCCCTGCAATGCGCGGGGTCTCGGCCAGGCCGAACAACTCCTGCAAACGCACCGCCAGAATCGGCGGCTGTTCGCTGTAATCCAGACGAATCGATGACCCCGACGGCACGCTCAAATGATGTGGCGCAAGTTCTTCGAGCCGTTGCGGCAGCGGCCATGGCAACAAGTTATGAACGATGCTCGACAGGTCGAGATTGGCGAAATGACTGAGCCGCGAGACTTTGCCCAGATACGGCATCAACCAGTGTTCGAGATTTTTGAGCAGTGCTGCGTCGCTGACATCCGGCCATTCACTCTGCTCCTTACTGCCGAGATCCAGCTGCCGCAACAACGCCACCCGCGCCTGCCACTGACGCAGCTCTGGCGTCCAGGGCAACAGCTCCAGGCCTTTGCGCCGAACCAGATTCACCAACGCCTGACTACGGGCAGTTTCATCGAGCCCGGTCAGCGGCTCGCGACTGAGGATCAATTCGCCGACCTTGCGCTGACGCTCAGCCCGCAGCACGCCTTCGCGCTCATCCCAATCCAGTTGATCGACGCAACGCACCTGCTCGGCCAGCACCGAATCGAACAACGCCGGATCGAAATCCGTCGCCAGATAAATCCGTTCTTCACGCTGGCCCTGACGACTGCCCAGATCAGCGATCACCAGCCACGGTTGCTTCATCAGGCTGTCTGCCTCGGCGAACAACGCTGCACGACCGTTGGCCAGACGATACTCCGCGCCACCGGCCCGCCGCTGTTGCGCAACCCGGTCGGGATACGCCAACGCCAGCAACGCGCCGAGCCAGCGCGGATGTTCAGGATCGCTGACCGGTTCCGACGCCTTGCCACGCAGATAACCGCGATACTGCCGCGCCAGTTGCCGAGCCCGTTGAACACCGCCCTGCGCACCACGAGCGGCTCGCTCTTCACCGGACAACAGCACCAATCGGCTGTGCAGATCCGCCCCGGCACCACGCAAGATATCCCGCTCACCGAGTAATGCCGCGACATCGCAGGCCATGTCGGCGAGACCGAGCGCCTGGCCACGTAACAGCAAATGAGCGATCCGTGGATGGGCCGGCAGTTCAGCCATGGCCTGACCGTGACGGGTCAGCGCCTCGCCCTCCAGCGCGCCCAAACGTTCAAGCAGATCTTGAGCCTGTGCATAAGCTGCTGCCGGAGGGACATCGAGCCAAACCAACTGCCCCGGCGTCACGCCCCAACGACCGAGTTGCAAGGCCAGCCCGGCGAGGTCCGCCGAGAGAATTTCCGCACTGGCGTAAGCCGCCAGTTGCTCATGCTGATCCTGCGACCACAAGCGATAACACACGCCGGGCTCCAACCGCCCAGCCCGGCCCGCGCGCTGCGTGGCGCTGGCTTTGGAAATGCGCTGAGTATCCAGGCGAGTCATGCCGCTGCCGGGGTCGAAACGCGGCACTCGCGCCAGCCCGGCATCGATCACCACGCGCACACCGTTGATAGTCAGGCTGGTCTCGGCGATGTTGGTCGCCAGCACCACTTTGCGTCTGCCGGCGGGCGCCGGATCGATCGCGGCGCGTTGGGCGGCGAGGTCCAATTCACCGTGCAACGGGCAGAGCAGAACCTGTGTGCTATCGCCCAGTGCATCGGCGAGTTGCTGATGCACCCGACGGATTTCCGCCTGCCCCGGCAGGAACACCAGCAGGCTGCCGGTCTCATCGTTCAGCGCGTCGAGAATGGTCTGCACCACCCTTGGCTCGATAAATTCACCTGGCTGAAACGGTCGCCCCCAACGCATCGCCACCGGGTACATGCGACCTTCGCTGCGCAGGATTGGCGCATCATCGAGCAACCCGGCCAGGCGTTCACCTTCCAGGGTTGCCGACATCAACAGAATTTTCAGCGGTTGATCATCGCGAAACAACTCGCGGCCATTGAGGCTCAGGGCCAACGCCAGGTCGGCGTCGAGGCTGCGTTCGTGGAATTCATCGAAAATCAGCAAACCCACGCCTTCCAGCGCCGGATCATCCTGCAAGCGCCGGGTAAGGATACCTTCAGTGACCACTTCGATGCGGGTATTGGGGCCGACTTTGCTGTCGAGACGAATCCGGTAGCCAACGGTTTCACCGACCTTCTCACCCAGTTCACTGGCCAACCGCTCCGCCGCCGCCCGCGCGGCCAGGCGGCGTGGTTCGAGCATCAGAATGGTCTGCCCGGCCAACCACGGCTCATCGAGCAAGGCCAAGGGTACGCGGGTGGTTTTACCGGCCCCGGGCGGTGCTTCGAGCACGGCTTCGTGGCGTGTAGCGAGGGCTTCACGCAGGGCGGGTAAAACTTCATCGATCGGCAAAGAAATCATGCTGGCTCCACAGGGCGTGCCCACAGTAAATTGCGAGTCGCGTTGAAGCTGTGGGCGTGCCAGGCAAGGCGCGGGACGCCGGTAAGGGTCGTTTCCTTGCCAAGTCCTGCAACGCAGCATGGCGCGCCCACAGCTTCAGCCCGGAGGGCCGAACCCCGATAACATCCATCAGTCGTTACGCGTTGTCGATCTGGAAAAAACAACTTCAATCCTCAGCCATTCCAGTGGGGGGGTGAGACACGACCGCAATTTACTGTGGGCACGCCCTGCCGCCGCGAGTATAACGGCCTTCGTCGCGGTCCTAATTCATATTGACGCCCCTTCGTTTCCAGATAACCCAGGAGATTTCACATGCGTGCTCCCTTTCGCTTGATCGGCGGTGTACTGGTCGCGAGTTTGCTGACCCAAATAACCGCCTGCGGCACGATTTTCTACCCCGATCGTCGCGGGCAGATCGATGGCAAGATCGACCCGGTCATCGTCGCGCTGGATGCCGTGGGTCTGCTGTTTTATATCATTCCGGGCTTGATTGCCTTTGCGGTGGACTTTGCCACTGGCGCCATTTACTACGAGCCCGGCCGCACCGCCCAGGTGGCGCCGGAAAAACTCAAGGAAGCCATTGGTGCCGACGGTAAAGTCGATAACCACAAGTTGCAGACTATTCTGGAAACCGAGTTGGGCCGCAGCTTCCCGCTGGACGATCCACGTCTGATCCAGCACAAGGGCAGCACCCAGCAACTGGCCATGTTCGGCCTGCAACCGGCCGCGTAATCGGTGCACCAAAAAGGAAAAGCCGCACTTATGACCAGCAGTACCGAACACGCCCGCCTGCTGCGGCTGGCGACGCGCGCCTCGGTGGCGGTGGCGTGCATCTTGATCGTCGCCAAAGCCATCGCCTGGTGGTTGAGCGGTTCGGTGAGCATGCTCGCCGGGCTGACCGATTCGGCACTCGATGGCGTCAGCTCGTTGCTCAATCTGCTGGCCGTGCAATACGCCTTGCGCCCGGCCGACGACGATCACCGCTACGGGCATGGCAAAGCCGAATCATTGGCGGGCATGGCTCAGGCGCTGTTCATTGGCGGCAGTGCGGTGCTGATTGCGTTGCAGGCGATCGAACGGTTGAAACATCCGGAGCCGGTAAGCGCCGCGTGGCTCAGCATCGGGGTGATTGTGTTTTCCCTCGCCCTGACCGTGGCCCTGCTGATGTTGCAGCATCGGGTGATCAAGGCTACCGGTTCCAACGCCGTGAGTGCCGACTCCCTGCATTACCGCTCAGACCTGCTGCTCAACGGCAGCATTCTGGTGGCGCTGGTGCTGGCCGGGTTTGGTTGGCATCAAGTCGACCCCTGGTTTGGGTTAGGGATCGCCGCCTACATCCTCTGGAGCGCCATTCATATCGCCCGGGAAAGCTTTGCGGTGCTGATGGATGAAGAACTGCCGCCGGATGTCAGCCAGCATATGCTTGAACTGGCCTGCAGCGTACCGGGGGTTTTGGGCGCCCACGACCTGCGCACGCGGATCTCCGGCAACCAGTGGTTTGTGCAATTGCATCTGGAATTGCCGGGGGAGCTGACGCTGTCAGTCGCCCACGGCATCAGCGATCAAGTCGCCGATGCGATCCATGCCGCCTACCCGCGAGCCGAAGTGCTGGTGCACGCCGACCCTATGAAAGCAGCTTCAAGCGACAAGCTTTAAGCTCCAGGCTCCAGGCTCCAGGCTCCAGGCTTGAGGCTTGAGGCTTGAGGCTTATAGCTTGCAGCTGCTACTGAACCTGATAACCGCGACTGCTCAGGCAGTTGCCCTGGGCCTGTCGGTAGGCTTGCACCACCGACGGGGCCGGTTGATAGGTGACGGCGCGCGGATCGAAACCGCTCTGCTCCACGGCCCAGCGATAACACTCGTAACCGTCCCGACTGACCTCCTCCGGCGACTGGCCGTTGGCCGGATACGCCACCACGTCATAACCACTGCTCACCGGTTGCGGCTGCATCGGTGGTTCGACCACGACGTAATCCCGAGTGCTCTCCTGATAGGCGTAATACGCGCCGGCCGCCAGGAACAACAACGCACCGCCAATCCACACTTCACGCGCGTAATCGGGCAAGTAGCTGACCCGAATCCCGCGCGGCGGCTGAACCACCACGTAACGCGGGCCTTGTGGGCGATACCAATAACCACCGGAATAGAAATAATCCTGGCCACGATACGGCACGCGGTAGTTGCGCTCCGGAAAGCGGTCGATCACGTACCCCGGGCGATACTGTGGGCCGGGGCCCCAGCCATTGCCGCGCCCATCCGGGCGACCAGGCCAGCGACGATCATCATGACGTGAGCCCTGCCCGCCAGTCTGCCAGTGCTGGTTGTCATAGTTAGGCGGCTGCTCGTCTTGATAGTAGCCACGCCGGGGTTCCTGGGTCTGGTGCACCGTATCGGGCCGGCCCTGGATCGGCAGATTGTTACCGGGTTGTTGCGGGGGTCGGCCCTGGACATTGGGATCGTGCGACGGACGGTTCTGACGCTCGCCGCCCTGATTCTGGTCGTGAAGCTCGAACTGACGGCTGTTGTCGCCACGAATGATGTCGTTGTTCTGCGGCCGGGGCTGGTTGTTACCGTCATGGCCCTGGCCTTTGCCCTGATGATCCGGCCCGCGTTGGCCCCCATCGGGCCCACGGATTTGCGGTTCATCGGCCAGCGATTGCGCAGTGACACTCACACACAGCAAACCAACACCGGCCAAACGCCAGATGCGCGACTTCATGCTTTTCCTCACTGCGGATTAGGGGCCTATACGTAAGACGGGGAAAGCACAGGCCGGTTCTGCAACAGGTTATCAGTCACGCAACTTATTTATTGAGGGTCGCCCATAAATTCCGGGCAAGAAAAAAGGGAGACCCGTCGGCCTCCCTTTGAGAACTTCGTCCGTGCTCGACGCTTATGACGTCGGCTCACCTCACGCCGTCTTCTGGACAGTGTGTAGCTCGGGGGCCGACACAGCCCCGGTGGGGGTGGCGACCGCAGCTGGCCTGATTGGGCGAGCCGCACTGGACTGTTTGTCCGAGCAGTGATTCTGGTGATAAGAATAGGCCGGGCGCGCCGGCAGAGGATTGCGAAGATTGCTCAAATAAACATCACTTGCGCAATTTTTAACTCAGGATAGATAATCCGCCGCAATAGTTATGACAAAGGCCTGATTGATGAGCAAACTCGACCGATACGACCTGAGCATTTTGGCGGAATTACAGCGCGACGCGCGCATCTCCAATCAGGAGCTGGCCGAACGCATCGGCCTGTCGCCTTCGCCTTGCTCACGGCGGGTCAAGCAGCTGGAAGACGACGGTTACATCACCCGCCAGGTCGCCCTGCTGGACCGCAAGATGCTCGGCCTGAGCCTGACCGCCTACGTGCTGATCGGCATGGACCGCCATACTCCCGAGCGGTTCGAGAACTTCGAAGCCGCCATTCGCACCTTGCCGCAAGTGCTGGAATGCAGTTTGGTGACGGGGATGGATGCGGACTATCAGCTCAAAGTGGTAGTGCCAGACATGGACCACTATCAGAAACTGCTATTGGGACACCTGACACGGATTGAAGGGGTAACCAGCGTGCGGTCGAGTTTTGTGTTGAACCAAGTGCTCAACAGCACCGAGTTGCCGCTCACTCATTTACGCAGTTGAGACCTGTAGGACCGTAGGACCGTAGGAGCTGTCGAGTGAAACGAGGCTGCGATCTTTTGATCTTGTTCTTAAAAGCAAAATCAAAAGATCGCAGCCTCGTTTCACTCGACAGCTCCTACAAGAGCGAGTCAGCCAGGGCGATGAATAGCTGCGACACACTGCCGCAGGTCAATGCCCCGCCAATCCCCCATGGCGTATACTCCAGCGCCTTTTAGCCCCACCTGCGCCGGAGATGTTCAATGGATCCTGCAGTACTCGAAGAGTGGATGATGACTGGACTGGTCAGCATCCTGATCATTTTCATGGGTTTCATCGTCTGGGATCTGGCGAAAAAATCCAAGGCCGGGCGCTTCGGCTCGTTCATTCTGTTCTTCGTACTGGGGCTGGGCGTGGCCGCGTTTGTGATCAAAAGCGTGGTCATCGGCATGATTGAATCCGGCACGCTATAAGCGCGCTGGCACTTCCTTCCATTGCCCTTGATCGAGCCCTTCGATCGACCAGTCACCGATTCTGACCCGCACCAGACGCAACGTCGGCAAGCCGACCGCCGCGGTCATGCGTCGTACCTGACGGTTGCGGCCTTCGCGAATCACCAGTTCCAGCCAACTTGTCGGCACGCTTTTACGAAAGCGCACTGGCGGATTGCGCGGCCACAGTTGCGGCTCATCCAATTGCCGCGCTTCGGCCGGCAACGTCATGCCGTCGTTCAACTCGACGCCATCGCGCAAGCGCTGCAACTGCTCGGCGGTTGGTTCGCCTTCGACTTGCACCCAATAGGTCTTGGCCAATTTGTGTTTCGGGTCGGCAATCCGCGCCTGGAGTTGGCCGTCATTGGTCAACAGCAGCAAGCCTTCGCTGTCGCGGTCCAGCCGCCCTGCCGGGTAGATTCCCGGAATCTCGATGAAGTCCTTGAGCGTCGCCCGCCCTTCGCCGTCGCTGAATTGCGTCAGCACATCGAACGGTTTGTTGAAAAGAATCAGCTTCGGCTCGGCCGGCGGGGCTTTGGCGACACGGCGCGGGGCTGATTGCGGGTTGTTCGCGCCAGGGCGGCGAGAGACGGGGCGTTGTGGACGAGACATGAGGAAAGGAACATCTAACGGTCAGGGCTGCTAATGCTAGTAGCCTGACCGTTAAATGACCATCGCAAATCAGCGGAATGGCGGCTCGTCGAAGCTGCGCAGTTTGCGCGAGTGCAGCGAGTTGAGCTCGGTGCGCAACAGATCCACCGCTTCGATGCCGATCTTCAAGTGCTGGCTGACCGCGCGTTCATAGAAGGCGTTGGCCGAACCCGGCAGTTTGATTTCGCTGTGCAACGGTTTGTCCGATACGCAGAGCAACGTGCCGTATGGCACCCGCAAGCGGTAACCCTGCGCGGCGATGGTGCCGCTTTCCATGTCCACCGCCACGGCGCGGGACAGGTTGATCAGCGGACGTTCCTGCGCCCAGCGCAGTTCCCAGTTACGGTCGTCGTAGGTCAACACGGTGCCGGTGCGCAGGCGCTTCTTCAGCTCGTCGCCCTTCTCACCGGTGATGTTGGCCGCCGCTTGCTGCAACGCCATCTGCACTTCAGCCAGGGCCGGAATCGGAATATTCGGCGGCACGACCCGGTCGAGAATCCCGTCGCGACGCATGTACGCGTGGGCCAGCACGTAGTCGCCAATGGTCTGCGACTGACGCAAGCCGCCGCAGTGACCAATCATCAGCCAGCAATGCGGACGCAGCACCGCCAGGTGATCGGTGATGTTCTTGGCGTTGGACGGACCGACACCGATGTTCACCAGGGTCACGCCATGGCCATCGCTGGCGATCAGGTGATAGGCCGGCATCTGGTAACGGTGCCAGACCACGCCGGCGGCGATCGCCGACGCTTCGCCGTGATCCATGTCCTTTTCGATGATCACATTGCCCGGCAACACCATGCGCACAAAACGCGGGTCGTTGCGCAGTTGCGCCAGGCCATGAACGATGAACTGGTCGACGTAGCGGTGGTAGTTGGTCAGCAGAATCCACGGCTGCACATGGCGCCAGTCGCTGCCGGTGTAATGCACCAGTCGACGCAGGGAGAAATCCACCCGCGCGGCGTCGAACAGGGCCAGCGGCAGCGGGTCGGTGTTTTCCCAGTCGTACAAGCCATCGGCGATGCCATCGGTGGCGGCCGACAAATCCGTACTCGGGAACACTCGGGCCAGCACCGCCGCCGTAACGCCGGAACCGGCCAGTTCATCGCCCTGCTCGACCACGTACGGATAAGGGATGTTCTGCTGGCTGACGCCGACTTCCACGGTCACGGTGAAGTCGTGCATCAACGGGACGAGTTGTTCCAACAGGTATTTGCGGAAAGCCCGGGGATGAGTGACGGTGACACTGTAGGTCCCCGGCAATTGAACCTTGGCATAGGCGCGAGTGGTCTGTGGGACTTCACCCTGGCAAAGGTAGGTCAGACGCAATTCGGGATAACGAAACAGAGCCCGCTGTTCTGCGTCCGGCTCGACGCGATCCTTGAGATAACGCTTGAGCGCCTGATTCAGCGCGGTGGTTGCACGCTCGTGCAAGGCAGCAAGCCGATCCACGGCTTGCTCGGCGGTTTGAACGACAATAAACGCTTCGGTCACGATCAGCTTCCTGTGTTCTGACTTGCAGACCTTCATCTTGCCTGCATCATCGTCCGACGGGAACAGTGAAAAAGGATCGCAGCCTTCGGCAGCTCCTACATCAGTTCGTCGTACACCTGTAGGAGCTGCCGAAGGCTGCGATCTTTTCGCCCTTCAAAACCCTTGCGGCGTCGACCGGGCCACAATCGCTTCCACATCCAGCCCGCGCGGCAATGTTCCATACACCCGACCGGCCGAACCCAGACGGCTGGCGATGAAAGCATCACTGACCGCCGCATTACCCGCCTCCAGCAACAGCTTGGCCTGAAGCCCCAAGGCAATGTCTTCGGTGAGTTGGCGGGCGCGGTATTGAATGTCGTCGGTGTCCTTGAACGCGGTTCGCAACTGGCTGATGTGCGCCGCCAGACGTTTGTCGCCATGACCGTCGCCCAACTCGCTGAACAACACATCAAGCACACCCGGCTCTTTCGACAATGCGCGCAACACGTCGAGGCATTGCACGTTGCCGGAACCTTCCCACGTCGAGTTGACCGGGGCCTCACGGTACAGACGCGGCAGGATGCTTTCTTCGACATAACCGGCGCCGCCCATGCATTCGGCAGCTTCATTGATCATCGCGGGCGCGCGTTTGCAGATCCAGTACTTGCCCACCGCCGTCACCAGTCGGGCGAATTTCGCCTCGTGATCGTCATCCAGATGATCCAGCGCCCGGCCCATGCGCAAACTCAAGGCCAACGCTGCTTCGCTTTCCAGGGCCAGGTCGGCCAGCACGTTTTGCATCAAGGGTTGCTCGCTGAGCAATTTGCCTGCGACCTTGCGGTGGGCGCAGTGATGGCTGGCCTGGGTCAGCGCCTGGCGCATCAGCGCACTGGAGCCGACCATGCAATCGAAGCGGGTCATGGCGACCATTTCGATGATGGTTGGAACGCCCCGGCCCTCTTCGCCAACCATCCAGGCCAGGGCGCCACGGAATTCCACCTCGCTGGAGGCATTGGACCAATTGCCGAGTTTGTTCTTCAGCCGCTGGATGTAGAACTGATTGCGTGTGTCGTCCGGGCGATGGCGCGGGAGCAGGAAACAGGTCAAGCCTTTGTCAGTCTGGGCCAGGGTCAGAAAGGCGTCGCACATCGGCGCCGAACAGAACCACTTGTGGCCCACCAGTTCATACGCCTGACCGGGCCCACTGGCGCCGACCGGATATGCCTTGGTGGTGTTGGCCCGCACGTCGGTGCCGCCCTGTTTCTCGGTCATGGCCATGCCGATGGTGACCCCGGCCTTGTGGGCCATGCCGACGTTGCGCGGGTCGTATTCGGTGGCGAGGATTTTCGGCAGCCATTGTTCGGCCAGATCCGGTTGCAGGCGCATCGCCGGGACACTGGCGAAGGTCATGGTCAACGGGCAACCGCTGCCGGCTTCAGCCTGACTGTGCAAATAGGTCATGGACGCGCGGGCAACGTGAGCGCCCGATTGCGGGTCGGTCCAGGGCAAACCTGTCAGGCCATGCTCCACCGCCGTGCGCATCAACTCATGATAAGCCGGGTGAAATTCCACCAGGTCGATGCGATGGCCGTAACGGTCATGGCTGACGAATACCGGTTTGTTCTGATTGGCCGCAAACCCCGCCTCCATCAGCGGCCCGCCGGCCAATGCGCCGTAAGCATCGATCCGCGACTCGGCCCAACCAGCATCGAAACGCCGCGACCATTCCTGCAATGGCAGGTCGATGCGATAGAGGTTGGCGCCGTCCAGCGACGGCGGCTGATTGGTGACTTCGTGGGTTTCGGCGAACTGATGCAGGTTCATGACGGGGCTCCTTTGGTCAGCCAAGGGACTTTCAGTTAAGCACCGCCCCGAGGTTGAACAAAGTGGCATATCTGCCTAACTGTCGGCGCTTTCGCCTTATCCCGAACAGAGCACCCGCCGATAAAGCGCCGCCTGCAAATCTTCGAATTTCACCGGCTTGTTCAGGTAGTCGACCAAGGTATCGCTTGGGCAGTAGGCCCGATCCGCACTCAGGCAAATCATGAACACGGGTATTTCGGCACAACCCGGCAAGGCGCGGATCCGACAGCAGATCGAGGCGCCGTCCAGCGGCGGCAGCTGACAATCGAGCAGCACCGCGTCAACGGCCTCTTGCTGCAAATGATCGAGCGCAGCGACGCCGCTGTCAGCGGTGCGCACGCGAAACCCCAGCTTGAGCAACATGCCACGCATCACCAATTGATTGATGCTGTTGTCATCGATCAGCAATACCGTGCAGTCCTGAGGCAAACGCAGGTCGGTGGTTTGTCGGGGGATTGCGGGCGCAGATTCCACCACCGGCAGCGGCAGCTCGAACTCGACGTCCAGTTGAAAGCGACTGCCGCGCCCCGGTTCCGAGCGATGACTCAGGCGCCCGCCGAGCAATTCGACCAGTTGCCGACAAATGGCCAGGCCAACGCCCAGACCACCGTACTCACGGGTCATCGAACCGTCGACCTGGAAGAAGCGCTGATACAGCGTTGCCTCGTCCAAATCGGTAAAGCCAATGCCGGTATCGATCACCGCAAAGGACAGCGCCAGCCGATCAGGCGTCACCGGTTTGCCCGTCACCCGTAACGCCAATCCGCCGACCCGGGTGAATTTGATCGCGTTATCCAGCAGGCATTCCAGGCATTGCGTCAGTTTGCCGCTGTCGCCGTGCAAGCGATCCGGCAGCCCGGGCGTAACCTCGACTTTGAAATCCAGCGACTTGCTCGACACATTGCCATCGAACTGTAGACGCAAGGCCTCGACCACACCGCGCAAACTGAAGGTGTCCGGGTAGACCTTGAGCTTGCCGGCCTGCAACTCGGTCAGGGTCAAAATGCCGTTGACCATGCGCATCATGTCCCGCGCCGAACCGGCGGCCGTTTGCTGGTATTGCTCCAGCTCAGGGTTCATCTCGACGGTCTGCATCAGCTCCAGCGAACCAATGACACCATTCATGGGCGTGCGCAGTTCGTGGGTCAGAGTGGCGAGGAATTCGTCCTTGAGCTTGTTGCTGTGAGCCAATTGCTGGTTCAACACTTCGAGCTTCTGGCCGGCATCAAACAGGGTTTGCGCCTGTTGTTCGCGCATGGCGTTGATACGATCGGCCAGGGCCAGGGACAGCAGCGCCACTTCGATGGCCGAGCCGATCTGGCTGGCGTACATGGTCAGGAATACGTTGGGCAAGTAACCCAGGACCATCAGAGTGTTGACCACACCACCGAGCAGAAACGCCGACCAGGCAATGATGAAATACCGCGCGACCCGCAAGCCACGCCACCAGGCGAAAATCCCGGCGGCGAAAATCACGACGGTGAAGACCAGCGCCAGCAACGTCGCCAGACGCAGGGCCAGGGCGTAATGGGTCATCAATGACAATCCGACCACCAGCGCACTGAACGCAATCAACGCCAGCAGCAAACGGTCGAGCCAGCGACTGTGGGTGGCCGTCTGCAAAAAGCTGCGGGCGAACTGGCTGCCGAACAATCCTGAACAGCCGATGAAGAACGGCGTCGCGGCGTTCGCCCACCATGGATTGTCGGGCCAGAAATACTCCACGGCCGCGCCGTTCACCGACAACTGATACAAGCCGAACGAGGCGATATAAACGATGTAATAGAGGTAGCTGGTGTCGCGCACACTGAGAAAGATGAACAGGTTATAGACCAGCATCCCCAACAACACACCGTAAATCAGCCCCAGCACATAGAGCCGCACCGGCTGCTCTTCGAGGTAAGCGGTGCTTGACCACAACGTGACAGGCGCCTGCACGGAGCCTTGGCTTTGCAGACGCAAATACACGGTTTGCGCCTGCTCGGGCGCAAAGTTCAGACCAAACAGATAGTTGTTCTGGCGGATCTCGCGAGTGGCGAACGGCAACGCATCGCCGGTCTGTCGGACCAATTGATATTCACCGCCAGCATCGGGCACGTACAGATCAAGGTGATCGAGGGGCGGGTAAGCCAGCTCCAGCAACCACCTCCGTTGCGCCGACGGGTTGGTCGGGCGGTATTGCAGGTCGATTTTCAGCCAGAACGCCGAACGCGAATAACCGGCGTTCAGAGTGGCTTTATCATGACGCTTGAACTGCCCGGCCGCCGCTTGCGCACGGATATCGGCGATGGTCGCCTGACCGCCCGCGTCTTCATAAACCTGCATCGTTCGGCCCAGGGGAAGGCTCTGGGTGAACTCGTCGAACTCGACGGCGCTCGCCAGGAGGGGCAAGCACAACAGCAACATCAGCAAATAGCGCATTTAAGCCCCAGCGTGGCCTGTCCGGTTGTGTCAGGAAGCCCCCCATTCCTTTTGAGTAGACGTAAAACCGGTATTACCTGTTATTGGTTTGGATCCACTCTAGCATAGCCGTTGGTGGCCATTGAACACCATTGAAATTTTTCCTGCGAAGGCTCTAGAACAGGCGTTCCAGCTCTATACATTGAGTTAGAGCTGTTGGCTTGGTCAGAAAGATCAAAAGATCGCAGCCTTCGGCAGCTCCTACGGATTTGCATCGATCCGCGGTCCATGTAGGAGCTGCCGCAGGCTGCGATCTTTTGCTCGTTGCGCAATCGGCTTCGATGCGCGCGCGCACCGGAAAAACATGTTTGGTGGTAAGCTCGCGCACCATGAATATCTACAGCTCTCGCCCCGTTGTCCTCTGCCTCTCCGGCCACGACCCTAGTGGTGGCGCCGGCTTGCAGGCAGATATCGAAGCCCTGCTTGCTCAAGGTTGTCATGCGGCCCCGGCCGTCACCGCCCTGACCGTGCAAGACACCGTCAACGTCACCGACTTCCGCGTTCTCGATCGCGAGTGGGTGCTGGCCCAGGCCAACGCCGTACTCAACGACTCTGAAGTCGCAGCCGTCAAACTGGGCATGCTCGGTTCCCTGGAAATGGTCGACACCGTGGTCGAACTGCTCTCGGCGCATCCGCATTTGCCGGTGGTCTGCGACCCGGTACTGCGCGCCGGCGGCGGTGGACGACTGGGCAAGGACGAAGTCGGCTACGCCATGCGCGAACGCCTGTTGCCGCTGTCGATCATTGCCACCCCCAACCTTCCCGAAGCCCGCATCCTCGCCGAACTGCCCGAAGGCACCGCGGACGAGTGCGCTGAAAAACTCCTGCCGTTCGTCAAACACCTGCTGATCACCGGCGGTCATGGCGACGAACACGAAATACACAATCGCCTGTACAGCCGTGACGGTCGCCGCGAAACCTTTACCTGCCAGCGCCTGCCCGGCAGTTATCACGGTTCCGGTTGCACACTGGCCAGCGCCCTCGCCGGTCGCCTGGCCCAGGGTGAACACCTCGCCAGTGCCGTAAAGACCGCGCTTGACTACACTTGGCGCACCTTGCGTGATGCGGAGCAACTGGGCAAAGGCCAGTTCGTGCCGCGCCGCTTGCCGCTGGATTTCTGTTTGTAACTTTCTATGCGTGAAGCGCAGAGGCATAGTCCGATGAAACTACGTGGCCTGTACGCCATTACCGACAGCCAGTTACTGGCCGGTAAATTTCTTTCGTACGTAGAGGCGGCGCTCGAAGGCGGCGTCACCCTGCTGCAATACCGTGACAAAAGCAGTGACGAGGCCCGTCGCCTGCGTGAGGCCGAAGCCCTGCGCGATCTGTGCGAACGCTACAAGACTCATCTGATCATCAACGATGACGCCGAACTGGCCGCGCGCCTGAATGTCGGCGTGCACCTGGGTCAGACCGATGGCCCTCTGATGCCGGTTCGGGCACTGCTCGGTCGTCAGGCGATCATCGGTTCGACCTGCCACGCGCAACTCGAACTCGCCGAACAAGCCGCCAAAGAAGGCGCCAGTTACGTCGCCTTCGGTCGCTTCTTCAATTCCAATACCAAACCCGGCGCACCGGCCTGCGGCCTCGAACTGCTTGATCAGGCCCGCAGCAAATTGCATCTGCCGATCTGCGCGATCGGCGGCATCACGCTGGACAACGCTGCGCCGCTGGTAGCCCACGGGGTCGACTTGCTGGCGGTGGTGCATGGCCTGTTTGGCGCCGACAGCCCGGCTGAAGTGACACGCCGCGCCCGCGCCTTTAACGAATTGTTCAAATCCTGATTTTTTGAGAGCCCGATCATGTCTCGTTCCGAAACCCTGTTTGCCAATGCCCAGAAACACATTCCCGGAGGCGTGAACTCGCCCGTTCGTGCGTTCAAGAGTGTTGGCGGCACGCCGCTGTTCTTCAAACACGCCGAAGGCGCCTACGTCACCGACGAAGACGACAAGCGTTATGTGGATTACGTCGGTTCCTGGGGGCCGATGATTCTCGGACATAGCCATCCGGACGTGCTGGACGCGGTGCGCAAACAGCTGGAACACGGCCTGTCCTACGGCGCCCCGACCGCGATGGAAACCGAAATGGCCGATCTGGTCTGCTCGATCGTGCCGTCGATGGAAATGGTGCGCATGGTCAGCTCCGGCACCGAAGCGACCATGAGCGCCATCCGCCTGGCCCGTGGCTTTACCGGCCGTGACAGCATCATCAAGTTCGAAGGCTGCTACCACGGCCATTCCGACAGCCTGCTGGTCAAGGCCGGTTCTGGCGCCCTGACCCAAGGCGTACCAAGTTCGGCCGGTGTACCAGCGGCATTCGCCAAACACACCCTGACCCTGCCATTCAACGACATCGACGCGGTAGCAACCATGCTCGCCGAAGTCGGCCAGGACGTGGCCTGCATCATTGTCGAACCAGTGGCCGGTAACATGAACTGCGTACCGCCGGCACCGGGCTTCCTGGAAGGCCTGCGGACCCTGTGCGACAAGCACGGCGTGGTGCTGATTTTCGACGAAGTGATGACCGGTTTCCGTGTCGCCCTCGGTGGCGCCCAAGCCCATTACGGCGTTACGCCAGACCTGAGCACCTTCGGCAAGATCATCGGTGGCGGCATGCCGGTGGGTTGCTTCGGCGGCAAACGCAAGATCATGGAGCAAATCGCGCCACTGGGGCCGGTCTACCAGGCCGGCACGTTGTCGGGTAACCCGCTGGCGATGGCGGCGGGCCTGACCACGCTGCGCCTGATCAGCCGTCCTGGTTTCCACGCCGAGTTGAGCGACTACACCAGCCGTCTGCTCGATGGTCTGCAACAGCGCGCCGATGCCGCGGGCATTCCGTTCGTGACCACTCAGGCTGGCGGCATGTTCGGCCTGTACTTCAGCGGCGCCGACGACATCGTGACCTTCGATGACGTGATGGCCAGCGATGCCGGACTGTTCGGGCGTTTCTTCCATCTGATGCTCGAAGGCGGCGTATACCTGGCGCCAAGTGCCTTCGAAGCCGGTTTCACCTCGATCGCCCACGGCGAAACCGAGTTGAAACTGACACTGGACGCTGCCGAGCGTGCGTTCGCCGCATTGAAATAAAGCTGTAACGCTGACGTTGGCCATTGCCAGCGTCAGCTTTCACCTGCATCCGCGCCCTTTTTCCTGTTCATCTGCCAATAATCCCCCGCAATGTGGGCGATATATCCCCCGCGCAGCAGAAAAACGAGTAAAGACTTTGTAAGGTTGGCCCTGCTTATTTCATAATGCGCGCTTATTGGATCCCCTCGATGGGTCCACGCGCCCTTCAGAGGTAAGTCGATTCCCATGAACCGCACCGGCCGCACCCTTGCATTGGGCTGCCTGTTGCTCCTTCAGCCCCTGCTCGCGCTCGCACAAGCAGGCGGCAACTCGTTGTTGATCCCGGCGATGGGTCGCTGCACCCTCAATACTCAGCCGCAAGACCTGACGCAAGCGCTCGCCGCCTGTCAGAAAGCGTCGGACGAAGGGGATGCGCAAGCGCAATACGAGTTGGGTGAGTTCTACTACGACGGCAAAAACGCGCCGCGCGACCTCAATCAAGCCCTGAGCTACTTCGAAAAGGCCTCGCTGCAAGGCCACGCCCAGGCGCAATTCAAACTCGGCACCATGTTCTTCCATGGCGAAGGCGTACCGGCCAATAACGTCCAGGCGTATATCGTGCTGAAAATGGCCGCAGTCAATGGTGCCGAAGAGGCGCTGGACACCGCCGACGAAGTCGCCGAAAAAATGCCCCGCGAAGATCTGGAAGTCGCTACCCAGGTGCTGGGGCAAATTTTCCGTAAATACTTGATGGAATTGCAGAGCGCCGATGGGCGTACGCCTTTCTCGCCACTGCCTTGAATTGAAGCTGGCCCCTGTGGCGAGGGAGCTTGCTCCCGCTCGGCTGCGCAGCAGTCGTAAAATCAGCACACGCGGTCTGTCTGGAAGGTGGCGGAGGCTGATTTAGGGGCTGCTTCGCAGCCCAACGGGGGCAAGCCCCCTCGCCACAAAAGCTCCCTCCACAACAAGCACCACTAGCCACAACAAACCCAGCCACTCAATCCGTGGCTTTACTTCTCAGGCATCGGCATCGGAAACGGCATGACATTGCCGACCGCGCCACGGGCTTCGCTGATTTTCGGGGTGCCAAGGCGCTCGACCTCGTCGATGCGCACAATCGAATGCATCGGTACAAAACTACGTACAACGCCTTCGAACTGAGCCTTGAGCTTCTCTTCGCTCGGATCGACGACCACTTGCGTGCGCTCGCCAAAGACGAACTCTTCCACTTCCAGGAAGCCCCACAGATCACTTTGATAGATCTGCTTGGCATACATTTCGTACACCTGGCCTTGGTTGAGGAAAATCACCTTGTAGATTGGAGCTTCACGTTTGGTCATGGTGGGCGGATAACACATCGGGGATAAAAATGAGGGCGCGAACTATAGCATAGCCGCCGGACGCGCAACGGTAGGAACCTGGGAGCATGTTCCCTATAATGCGCGGTTCTTTGAATCACGTGATGACTCTGTCCATGGCCAAGAAGCTTTACATCGAAACCCACGGTTGCCAGATGAACGAGTACGACAGCTCGCGCATGGTCGATCTGCTGGGTGAACACCAGGCCCTGGAAGTCACCGCTCGCGCTGAAGATGCCGACGTGATCCTGCTCAATACCTGCTCGATCCGCGAACGTGCCCAGGACCGGGTGTATTCCCAGCTGGGCCGCTGGCGCGAACTGAAACTGGCTAACCCGGACATGGTCATCGCCGTCGGCGGTTGCGTGGCCAGTCAGGAAGGTGCGGCCATCCGTGATCGCGCTCCGTATGTAGACGTGGTATTCGGCCCGCAGACCCTGCACCGCCTGCCGGAAATGATCGACGCCGCGCGCGCTACCAAACTGCCGCAAGTCGACGTCTCGTTCCCGGAAATCGAAAAATTCGACCACTTGCCCGAGCCGCGCATCGACGGGCCGAGCGCTTACGTGTCGGTGATGGAAGGCTGCAGCAAGTACTGCACCTTCTGCGTGGTGCCTTATACCCGCGGTGAAGAAGTCAGCCGACCGTTCGACGACGTGATTGCCGAGATCATTCACCTGGCCGAAAACGGCGTACGCGAAGTGACCTTGCTGGGGCAGAACGTCAACGGTTATCGCGGCACCACTCACGATGGCCGCCTGGCTGATCTGGCGGAATTGATCCGGGTAGTGGCCGCTGTCGATGGCATAGACCGGATTCGCTACACCACTTCGCACCCGCTGGAATTCTCCGACAGTCTGATCCAGGCCCACGCCGACGTGCCGGAACTGGTGAAACACCTGCATTTGCCAGTGCAATCGGGTTCTGACCGGATCCTCGCGGCGATGAAACGCAACCACACCGCACTGGAGTACAAATCCAAGCTGCGCAAATTGCGGGCTGCCGTACCGGGGATCTGCATCAGTTCTGACTTCATCGTCGGTTTCCCGGGCGAGACCGAAAAAGACTTCGAACAGACCATGAAGCTGATCGAAGATGTAGGTTTCGACTTTTCCTACTCGTTCGTTTATAGCCAGCGCCCTGGCACGCCGGCCGCCGATCTGGCCGACGAAACGCCGGAAGAACTGAAAAAAGAACGCCTGAACGCCCTGCAACATCGCCTCAACCAGCAAGGTTTCGAGATCAGCCGACAAATGGTGGGCTCCATTCAGCGGATTCTGGTCACCGATTATTCGAAAAAAGACCCCGGTGAACTGCAAGGCAGGACCGAGAATAATCGTATCGTCAACTTCCGCTGCGACAATCCGACCCTCATCGGCCAGTTCGCCGATGTGCACATCGATGCCGCGCAACCGCACTCGCTACGGGGCTCGCTGCTCCAGTAACACCTCGTCACCTGTGGGAGCCGGGCTTTTGTGGCGAGGGGGCTTGCCCCCGTTGGATCGCGAAGCGGTCCCGAATATTTTGCGACTGCTTCGCAGCCGAACGGGGGCAAGCCCCCTCGCCACAGATCACGCGCCAGCCTGGATCTTGTTTAAGAGCTTTCGCACCCAGGCGACTGGCGCTATCCTTGATTCATCATAATTGCCCTTGGGCGGCTAAATACGACCTTGAACGCACCCATAGAACCACATCGTTTCATCCTCGAGCCTTTTGAAGCTCGCCGCTTCGCCAATCTGTGCGGGCAATTCGACGAGCATCTGCGCTTGATCGAACAGCGCCTCGCGATCGAGATCCGCAACCGCGGAAATCAGTTCGAACTGATCGGCGAGCGCAAGCACACCACCTCCGCGGAAAACCTGCTGCGCCGCTTGTACCGGGAAACCAAAGGTACCGAGCTGTCGCCAGACATGGTCCACCTGTTCCTGCAGGAATCAGCTGTCGAGGAACTGGACAATCATTCTCCCGCCGAACCGTCCGTCGCCTTGCGCACCAAGAAAGGCATGATTCGCCCTCGCGGCTTGAATCAAGTGCGCTATGTGAAGGAAATTCTCGGTAACGATATCAACTTCGGCATCGGCCCGGCCGGTACCGGCAAGACCTATCTGGCCGTTGCCTGCGCGGTCGATGCGCTGGAACGCGAGCAGATTCGCCGCATTCTGCTGGTTCGTCCGGCAGTTGAAGCGGGCGAAAAGCTCGGCTTCCTGCCGGGTGACCTGTCGCAGAAAATCGATCCGTACCTGCGCCCGCTTTATGACGCGCTCTACGAAATGCTCGGCTTCGAATACGTGGCCAAGCTGATCGAGCGCCAAGTGATCGAAGTCGCGCCGTTGGCCTACATGCGCGGTCGTACGCTGAACAATAGTTTCATCATCCTCGACGAAAGCCAGAACACCACCGTCGAGCAGATGAAAATGTTCCTGACCCGTATCGGCTTCGGCTCCACGGCGGTCATCACCGGCGACATCACCCAGGTCGACCTGCCGAAAGGCACCAAGTCCGGGCTGCATCATGTGATCGAGGTGCTCAAGGACGTTCCGGGGATCAGCTTTACCCACTTCATGCCCAAGGACGTGGTGCGCCATCCGTTGGTGCAACGCATCGTCGAAGCCTACGAGCGCTTCGAAAATCGCACAGCCGACGAAACGGCGAAGCCCTCCCCCAAGGACACTCGCCCCGATGCTTGAGCTTGACCTGCAACTGGCTAGCGAAGCGTCTGCCCCAAGCGAAGCCGAATTCCGTCAATGGTGCGAACTGGCTCTGCGCCAGCGCACCGCCGATTCCGAAATGACCATCCGTCTGGTCGATGAGGAAGAAGCACGCGAGCTGAACTTCACCTGGCGGCAGAAAGACTACGCCACCAACGTTTTGTCGTTCCCGGCCGATGTCCCCGATGAGTTTCTCGATATTCCCCTGCTCGGCGATCTGGTGATCTGCATAGCGGTGGTCGAGCGCGAAGCGGCGGAACAAGGCAAGGAATCAAAGGCCCACTGGGCGCATCTGGTCATTCACGGCTGCTTGCATCTACTTGGTTACGACCATATAGATGACGATGAAGCCGAAGAGATGGAAGCACTGGAACGAACGTTGCTTGCAGAGCTGGGTCATCCAGACCCTTATGCGGACGACGAAACAGACACATCCCCAATCGTGACAACAAAGGATTCAGAGTAATCGCTATGAGCGAAGATCGATCGAGCAACGGGCAGAAGTCATGGCTGGGTAAGCTCACCCAGGCTTTTGCCCACGAGCCGAAAAACCGCCAGGAGCTGCTGGAGCTGCTGCGCGACGCACATCAAAACAAGTTGTTGGACAGCGAAGCGCTGGCCATCGTCGAAGGCGCCATCCAGGTTGCAGACCTGCAAGTACGGGACATCATGGTCCCGCGCTCGCAGATGATCAGCATCAAGGCGACCCAGACACCTCGCGAGTTCCTGCCGGCCGTGGTCGACTCGGCCCACTCCCGCTACCCGGTGATCGGCGAAAGCCATGATGACGTGATGGGTGTGTTGCTGGCCAAGGACTTGCTGCCGCTGATCCTCAAGGAAAACGGCGACAGCTTCAACATCAAGGACCTGCTGCGCCCGGCGACCTTCGTGCCCGAGTCCAAGCGCCTGAATGTGCTGCTGCGTGAGTTTCGCGCCAACCATAACCACATGGCCATCGTCATTGACGAATACGGCGGCGTGGCCGGTCTGGTGACCATCGAAGACGTGCTGGAACAGATCGTCGGCGACATCGAAGACGAACACGACGTCGAAGAAGACAGCTACATCAAGCCGCTGCCCAGCGGTGACTTCCTGATCAAGGCCCTGACGCCGATCGATAACTTCAATGAGTTCTTCGACAGCGAATTCTCCGACGATGAATTCGACACCGTCGGCGGCTTGGTGATGAGCGCGTTCGGGCACTTGCCAAAACGCAACGAAATCACTGAAATCGGCGCCTATCGCTTCCGCATCCTGAACGCCGACAGCCGTCGGATTCACTTGCTGCGTCTGACACCCATTGCCCGGTAAAAATTAAGGAAAGAAATGCACTGGATGACCCGCCCCGGCTGGCCCGGTAACTCGCTGGCCATGGCGGCCGGTGCACTTACCACCCTGGCCCTGGCACCGTTCGATATCTGGCCGCTGGCCTTGCTGGCGGCCGGTTTCTTTTATGCCGGTTTGCGCGAACTGAGCCCCCGTCAGGCCTTGGGTCGTGGCTGGTGTTTTGGTTTCGGCCTGTTTGCCGCGGGCACCAGCTGGATCTACTACAGCATTCATAACTTCGGCGGCGCCTCGGTGCTGCTGGCCGGATTCTTGATGCTGCTGTTCACCGCGGCGATTGCCTGGTTCTTCGCCCTGCCCGCCTGGATTTGGGCGCGCTGGCTGCGCCGTAATGAAGCGCCGCTGGCCGATGCCTTGGCATTTGCGGCGTTGTGGGTGGGCCAGGAAGCCTTTCGCGGCTGGTTCCTTACCGGTTTCCCATGGCTCTATTCCGGTTATAGCCAACTCGACGGCCCATTGGCCGGGCTCGCGCCGGTCGGCGGAATGTGGCTGATTTCCTTCACCCTGGCCCTGACGGCTGCGCTGATCTACAACGCTGCGCGCCTGGTACGCACTGGTCGTAAAGGCTTCATCGCTGTCGGCGTGTTACTGCTGGCAGGACCATGGGTGGCCGGCATGGCGCTCAAGGAACATGCCTGGACCAGCCCGGCAGGCGCACCACTGAGCGTCGCGGCGATTCAGGGCAACATCGAACAAAGCATGAAGTGGGACCCCTCGCAGCTCAATGCGCAGCTGGCGCTGTACCGCGACATGAGTTTGAGCTCCAAACGCGTCGACCTGCTGATCTGGCCGGAAACGGCGGTCCCGGTGCTCAAGGAGTCCGCCGAGGGCTACCTGAACATGATGGGAAGCTTCGCCGCCGAGCGTAAATCCGCGTTGATCACCGGCGTGCCGATTCGCCAGGAACTCCATCACGAGAAGCGCTATTTCAACGGCATTACCGTCGTCGGTGAGGGCGATGGCACTTACCTGAAGCAAAAACTGGTGCCGTTCGGCGAATACGTGCCGCTGCAGGAAGTCTTGCGTGGCCTGATCGCTTTCTTCGACCTGCCGATGTCCGACTTTGCCCGAGGGCCGGCCGATCAAGCGCTGCTGCAAGCCAAGGGTTATCAGATTGCACCGTTCATCTGCTACGAAGTGGTCTATCCGGAATTCGCCGCCAGCCTCGCCGCCCGTAGCGATTTGCTGCTGACCATCAGCAACGACACCTGGTTCGGCACCTCGATCGGCCCGCTGCAACACTTGCAGATGGCGCAGATGCGCGCACTTGAAGCCGGCCGCTGGATGATCCGTGCCACCAATAACGGCGTGACCGGCCTGATCAACCCGTTTGGCCAGATCACTGTGCAGATCCCGCAGTTCGAACAAGGCATTCTGTATGGCGAAGTGGTGCCGATGCACAACTTGACGCCCTATCTGGAATGGCGCTCGTGGCCGTTGATCATCAGTTGCGTGTTGTTGTTTGGTTGGGCATTAGTGGCGAACCGGATGGCGAAGACCGTTTAAAAGCTTCGCGAGCAAGCCCGCTCCCACATTGGATCTTCTGTGAACACATAATGTGTGAACGACAGAGATTAAATGTGGGAGCGGGCTTGCTCGCGAAGGCGGCATCACAGGCACAATATCAATCAGCGTCAACATCGTCTCGATAAAACAACGAATACCCGATCTGCCCCACCGCCTCATTCATCAACTGCCCGCTCTGCCAGATCGATTTGAACTCCGGCATCCAGCCACCCAGCGGCCGGGCATTGTCCACGCCTAAAAACCCTACTGGCGCGGGCACCACCTCAAATCCGGCCTGCTGGAAACTCCAGACCGCTCGCGGCATATGCCAGGCCTGAGTCACGACCACCACCCGCTTGACTCCCTCCGGCAACAACACCTGGGCGCTGAATTGCGCGTTTTCCCAGGTCGTGCGGCTGCGTCCTTCCTGCCAACGCACCGTCACGCCGAAATCATCGAGCAATGAGTCCGCCATCAGCTTCGCTTCGGTCGGTGGTGTGCCGTAATGCAGACCACCACTGGTCAGAATCGGCAAGCCGGACGCCTTGGCCAGGCGTGCGGCATAGCGCTCACGCCCCAGGCCTACGCCGGTCGGCTGGTCAACGCCCCAAGCCGGATCGCCCCGCTCACGCCCTGAGCCCAGCACCACGATCGCGTCCGCCCGTCGGCCCAAGGTTGCCCATTCCTCGCGCGCCAGCGGCGGTTCGCGCTCCAGCGCCTTGGCACTCCACTCCACTACCACCGGCAAGCTCATCAACCAGAAGCCGCCCACGCCCAGAATGAAACACAACCCCGCCAGCCTCGGCCTCGAGCGGCGCCACCACCAGGCAAGTACCAGCAACAGCAACAGAATGCCGGGCGGCAATAGAAGTTGTTTAATGAAATAACGAAAAGGCATCGAGCATCTCCATAGATGCCCGAAGCCTAGGTGGGTTGACGCAATGCGACAACAAATGTCGAAGGACTTTGTTTCAAAAAACCATTTTCCATGGCTTCAAGTGCCCTTACTTGAACTGCAAAGACCGGACCTTTACCGCGCCTTTGCCGGGTGCCTTATCCTTGAGCCAGATGATCTTGGCCGAACGTGGTGCCTCGAGTTGCTTCACTGCTGCTGACAAGCATCCGTGCGTTTCACGTTCACTACGATCCAGATAGGCCTTGACCAGTTCAAACTCTGCGGGGCTCAAACCACGCAGTTCCAGCTCCAGGGGACGCTCATCACGCAGCCGTCCGGCTGTTTTGGCCGTGTCCAAGGCCATTGCGAGACGGTCTATCAGTTTTTCGTACAGCTCCGGTTTCGTAGCTTTTTGCTGTGACTCAACCATCCATCACCTCATTGAAGATAAGACTCACTCCCCTTTTAGAGCTTAGCCTCGCTGAAAAAACCGGCTGAGTGCCGCGACCAACGGCCCTCGGGGCGGGTATTGGCCGCATCCTTGCGTGTAATCAGGGTTTCCCTCGGTAGAGTGCGGTCATGTATGCTACGGCGCTTCCTGTAACTCCACTTCCAGCTCGCCTGGGCACCGAAACGCCGATTTGGCGTTCTCACCGTCCAGCGTTGCATTGAAGAGGATTAGGCCACCCCTATTCAGTTCAAAAGTAGCCATGCACGAACAATATCAGCCCCGTGAAATCGAAGCCGCCGCCCAGTCATTCTGGGACGAGCAAAAGTCCTTTGAAGTCAGTGAACAGCCAGGCAAGGAGACCTTCTACTGCCTGTCGATGTTCCCTTACCCCAGCGGCAAGCTACACATGGGGCACGTGCGCAACTACACCATCGGCGACGTGATCTCCCGCTACCAGCGCATGCAAGGCAAGAACGTCCTGCAACCCATGGGTTGGGACGCCTTCGGCATGCCGGCGGAAAACGCCGCGATGAAGAACAACGTAGCGCCCGCCAAATGGACCTACGAAAACATCGCCTACATGAAAAGCCAGCTGCGCAGCCTGGGCCTGGCGGTGGACTGGTCGCGCGAAGTGACCACCTGCAAGCCTGATTACTACCGCTGGGAACAATGGCTGTTCACTCGCCTGTTCGAAAAAGGCGTGATTTATAAAAAAAGCGGCACTGTGAACTGGGACCCGGTCGACCAGACCGTTCTGGCCAACGAGCAAGTGATCGACGGTCGCGGCTGGCGTTCCGGCGCGCTGATCGAAAAGCGCGAAATCCCGATGTACTACTTCAAGATCACCGCCTACGCGGATGAGCTGCTGGAAAGCCTCGACGAACTGACGGGCTGGCCTGAACAGGTCAAGACCATGCAGCGCAACTGGATCGGCAAATCCCGTGGCATGGAAGTACAGTTCCCGTACGACGTCGCTTCCATCGGCGAAGCCGGCGCACTGAAAGTTTTCACTACCCGTCCGGACACCCTGATGGGCGCAACCTACGTTGCGGTGGCCGCCGAACACCATTTGGCCACCCTGGCCGCGCAGAACAACCCTGAGCTGCAAGCGTTCATCGCTGAATGCAAGGGCGGCAGCGTTGCCGAAGCCGATGTCGCCACTCAAGAGAAAAAAGGCCTGCCGACCTCGCTGTTCGTCGAACACCCGCTGACCGGGGAGAAACTCCCGGTGTGGGTCGCCAACTACGTGCTGATGCATTACGGCGATGGCGCGGTCATGGCTGTTCCGGCTCACGACGAGCGTGATTTCGAGTTCGCCACCAAGTACAACCTGCCGATCAAATCCGTGGTGCGCACGAGTTCCGGTGACGCCAACCCGGCTCCTTGGCAGGATGCGTACGGCGAGCACGGCACGCTGATCAACTCCGGCGAATTCGACGGCCTCGACTTCGCAGGCGCCTTCGACGCCATTGAAGTGGCGCTGATCAAGAAAAACCTCGGTGCCTCGCGCACCCAGTTCCGCCTGCGTGACTGGGGCATCAGCCGTCAGCGCTACTGGGGCTGCCCGATCCCGATCATCCACTGCGACACCTGCGGCGATGTGCCGGTCCCGGAAGATCAGTTGCCAGTCGTGCTGCCGGAAGACGTCGTACCGGACGGCGCCGGTTCGCCATTGGCGCGCATGCCCGAGTTCTACGAATGCACCTGCCCGAAATGCGGCGCTGCGGCCAAGCGTGAAACCGACACCATGGACACCTTTGTCGAGTCCTCGTGGTACTACGCCCGCTACGCCTCGCCACACTATGAAGGTGGTCTGGTGGAAAAATCGGCGGCCGACCATTGGTTGCCAGTGGATCAGTACATCGGCGGCATCGAACACGCCATTCTTCACCTCCTTTATGCGCGCTTCTTCCACAAGCTGATGCGTGATGAAGGCCTGGTGAGTTCCAACGAGCCATTCAAGAACCTGCTAACCCAGGGCATGGTAATCGCCGAGACTTACTATCGCCGCGAAGCCAACGGTGCTTACACCTGGTTCAACCCGGCGGATGTCGAACTCGAACGCGACAGCAAGGCCAAGGTCATCAGCGCCAAGCTGATCGCGGACGGCCTGCCGGTGGAAATCGGTGGCACCGAGAAGATGGCCAAGTCGAAGAACAACGGCGTTGACCCGCAGTCGATGATCGACCAGTTCGGCGCAGACACCTGCCGCCTGTTCATGATGTTCGCCTCTCCACCCGACATGAGCGCGGAATGGTCCGACTCCGGCGTAGAGGGTTCGCACCGCTTCCTCAAGCGCGTCTGGCGCCTGGCTCAAGCGCACGTCACTCAGGGCCTGCCGGGCAAACTGGACGTCGCCAGCCTGAACGACGAGCAAAAAGCCATTCGCCGTTCGATCCACCAGGCCATCAAGCAGGCCAGCCACGACGTCGGCCAGAACCACAAATTCAACACCGCCATCGCCCAAGTGATGACGCTGATGAACGTGCTGGAAAAAGCCGTGCAAGGCACCGAACAGGATCGCGCACTGATTCACGAGGGTCTGGAAACCGTAGTCCTGCTGCTGGCTCCGATCACCCCGCACATCAGCCACGAACTGTGGCATCGCCTGGGTCACGCCGATCCGGTCATCGATGCCGGTTGGCCGGTGCTGGATGAAAGCGCCTTGGTACAGGACAGCCTGCAGCTTGTCATTCAAGTCAACGGCAAGCTGCGCGGCCACCTCGAAATGCCGGCCAGCGCCAGCCGCGAAGAAGTCGAAGCGGCCGCACGGGCCAACGAAAACGTCCTGCGCTTCGTCGATGGCCTGACTATTCGCAAAGTGATCGTAGTGCCCGGGAAACTGGTCAATATCGTCGCCAGCTAAATTGGATCGGGCGCCAGGTCATGCCTGGCGCCGAGTAAAACCTTTCGGGCCGCTTGACCGGCCCACATGGTTTCAAGGGGAGCAACAAGATGATCAAACGCAATTTGCTGGTGATGGGCCTTGCAGTCCTGCTGAGCGCCTGCGGTTTCCAGCTGCGCGGCACCGGCACCACTGAACTGGCGATCAAGGAACTCGACCTGAGCGCCCGCAATGCCTACGGCGAAACCGTGACGCAATTGCGTCAGGTGCTGGAAAGCAGTGGCGTCAAGGTCTACAACGGTGCACCTCACAAACTGGTGCTGACCGATGAGCAGGAAAGCCAGCGCATCCTCAGTTACGCAGGCGCCGGTCGTACTGGCGAGTACCAGATGACCATAGTGCTGAACTACGACATCCGGGGTCAGAGCAACCTGCCATTGCTGAGCGACAAGCTCGAAGTGCAGAAAGTCTTCATCCATGACGGCAACAACCTGGTGGGTTCCGACCAGGAAGCCAACGATGCCCGCAAGGAAATGCGTCGTGAACTGGTTCAACGCATGATGCTGCGCCTGCAACAGCTCTCCCCAACTCAGTTGGAACAGCTGCAGCAGACCGCTGACGCCAGGGCCAAAGCTGAAGCCGAGGCGCTGGAAGCGGCGCAGAAAGCTGAAGCGCAGATGCCGCGTCAGTCGCCTATCGAACTGCCGCAGCAATAAGCCTTACGGGGCGCTCAGGCGCCCCGTTCGCCTCTTCTTATGAAACTCGCCCCCGCCCAACTCGCTAAACACCTGCAAGGTGCCCTCGCGCCGGTCTACGTCATCAGTGGCGATGACCCGCTGCTGTGTCAGGAAGCTGCCGACGCCATTCGCGCGGCTGCCCACCAGCAAGGTTTCGATGAACGCCAGGTCTTTGCCGCCGACGCCAGTTTCGACTGGGGTACGCTGCTGCAGGCCGGCGCCAGCATGTCGCTGTTCGCCGAAAAACGTCTTCTGGAACTGCGTCTGCCCTCCGGCAAACCCGGAGACAAAGGCGCTGCGGCATTGATTGAGTATTGCTCGCGCCCGGCCGAAGACACGGTATTGCTGATCAGCCTGCCCAAGCTTGACGGCAGTGCGCAGAAGACCAAGTGGGGCAAGGCACTGGTCGAAGGTCCCCAGACCCAGTTCGTGCAAATCTGGCCGGTGGACACCAACCAGTTGCCGAGCTGGATCCGTCAACGCCTGTCCCAGGCCGGGCTTTCCGCCAGCCAGGACGCTGTCGAACTGATCGCTGCTCGGGTCGAGGGTAATCTGCTGGCTGCCGCCCAGGAAATCGAAAAGCTCAAGCTGATGGCCGAGGGTGGCCAAATCACGGTCGAAACCGTGCAAGCAGCGGTGGCCGACAGTGCGCGTTTCGATGTTTTCGGCCTGACCGATGCGATTCTCAATGGCGAGGCTGCTCACGCCCTGCGCATGCTCGAAGGGTTGCGCGGCGAAGGCGTCGAACCGCCGGTGATCCTCTGGGCGCTGGCCCGGGAACTGCGTCTGCTGGCCAACCTGTCGCTGCAATACAGCCAGGGCGTGCCGCTGGACAAAGCCTTCAGCCAGGCCCGACCGCCAATCTGGGACAAACGCAAACCGTTGATGAGCAAAGCGCTGCAACGCTATTCGGCACAACGCTGGGCGCAGTTGCTGCTGGAAGCCCAGCGCATCGATGCGCAGATCAAAGGCCAGGCGGCGGGTTCGCCGTGGATGAGTCTGAGTCGGTTGACGCTGTTGATGGCCGGGCAGAGATTGTCGTTACCTGCCGAATAAAATCAAAAGATCGCAGCCTTCGGCAGCTCCTACGGATGAACGCGACCCCATGTAGGAGCTGCCGAAGGCTGCGATCTTTTGATCTTGCTTTCCTACAAAACACAGCTGCATTTGCCCTATAGACAGAATCCCCACTTCGGCAGATTATTCCCCCGCAAACCCCACCCACTTGCGAGAGATCATCATGAGCAAAAAGCCATCTAAACATGGCCCCAACAAGGCCAAATCCATCATCGCCCAGCCACTGTTCCGCAGCCGTCAGGAACGAGCCGGCAAGGGCAAAGGCAGCTACCGCCGCGAAGCCTTCCAGTCTAATAGCTGGGAGGCTTCTTACTTTCTGGCGGCCTGAAAGGCAAGCCAGCGCTCAACATGTTAAGGTCTGCATCTGATTCGTATCCTCTGGACCTGTGCATGCCCCTTTGTATTTCCCGTCGTTGGCACTTTCGCCAACTGATCGCTGCCTCCAGCCTCGTTCTGCTTGTCGCCTGCGCGGAAAAACCCACTGCCGCCGACGCCCAACCGCTTCAGACCCGCACCGTTGCGACGGCCCCTGCGATCGTTCCGCCGGTGGTTCCAACCGGTGAAAATCTCGATATCCAGCCGACCCAGACCTTTGCCGAATGGCAGGCGGGTTTCCGTAAAGACGCCCTTGCCGCCGGCATTCGCGCCGATCTGTTCGATCGCGCTTTTGCCAATGTCAGCGTGGACGACAGCGTGATCCGTGCCGATCGCAGCCAACCGGAATTTACTCGCCCGGTGTGGGAGTACCTCGATGGCGCGCTGTCTCCGCTGCGGGTACGCAAAGGTCAGGCGCTTGTCGGCGAGCATGCCGATATCCTGCAAAGCATCGAACAGCGCTACGGCGTCGACCGTCAGGCTCTGGTCGCGGTGTGGGGCATGGAAAGTAACTTCGGTCAGTTCCAGGGCAGCAAGTCGGTGATCAATTCCCTGGCGACCCTGGCTTATGAAGGGCGACGCCCGGGCTTTGCCCACGCACAACTGATCGCAGCCTTGCAAATCCTGCAACAGGGCGATATCGCTCCCGAGAAAATGCTCGGCTCCTGGGCCGGGGCCATGGGCCAGACCCAGTTCATTCCGACTACCTACAACACCCACGCCGTGGATTTCGACGGTGATGGCCGCCGCGACATCTGGAACAGCTCTGCTGATGCACTGGCCTCGACCGCGCACTACCTGCAAAGCTCTGGCTGGCAGAAAGGTCAGCCCTGGGGCTTCGAAGTTCAACTGGCGAGCGGCTTCAATTACGTTCTGGCCGATGGCGCGATTCGCAAGAGTGTGGCCGAGTGGCGGCAACTGGGGGTAACCCTGCCCAATGGCGGCCAGGTTCCGGCAGGCTCCGAACACCTGTCGGCCGCCCTGTTGTTGCCGGCAGGCTATCGCGGCCCGGCGTTCCTGGTCCTCGATAACTTCCGCGCGATTCTCAAGTACAACAATTCTTCGTCCTATGCCTTGGCCGTGAGTCTGCTGTCCGAGCGCTTCAATGGTGGCGGTTTGATCAGCGGCTTATGGCCGAAAGATGACTTGCCGTTGAGCCGTACCGAGCGAATCGAGCTGCAAAACCTGCTGAGCGCCCAGAATTACGACGCTGGGACCGCCGACGGGATTATCGGCGCCAATACCCGCAAAGCGATCCGCAGTGCGCAGCAGTCGTTTGGCTGGCCGGCGGATGGTTATCCGACGCACAAGCTGCTGGAAGGGTTGCGTAGCCGCTAAAAGCAAAAGATCGCAGCCTTCGGCAGCTCCTACAAGGTTTTGTGTACACCTGTAGGAGCTGCCGAAGGCTGCGATCTTTTTTTTGCGACTGTTGTTACCTGATCACCACATCCTGCTCCAACACCAACGTCTTGTCCCCCGCATCCAGCCTGACCAGCGCGCCCATCGGCAGCGTCAGATTCGGATCACAGTGCCCGCTACGCCATCCGGCCAGCACGGGGATGCGCAACGGCGCAAAGGTCTGCTTGAGCAACTTCTTCAGCGCGATCGTATCGACCCCCGCCACATCCCCCACCAGAACCCCGCGCAGCTTGTGCAGCGTGCCGGCCAGACGCAAATGAGTCAGCAACCGGTCGATGCGATACAGCGGCTCGTTAATATCCTCGATGAACAGGATGGCGCCCTCGGCGTCGATCTCATAAGGCGTGCCCATGGTCGCGGCGATCATCGACAGATTGCCCCCCAGCAAACGCCCGTGAGCAATGCCGGGCTCGATGGTAGTCAACGGCCAGGCCACTGGGTGAGAAAGCACACTGCCCGCCTTCACCTGCCCGCGCAGCATGTTGAAAAACGAGAACTCGGTGGGTTGCTGCTTGTCACCCAGCAAGTCCGCGTTGAGCATCGGGCCATGGAAGGTCACGAACCCGGCATAACGACTGATGGCCAGGTGCAACGCAGTGACATCGCTGTAGCCGATGAACGGCTTGGTGTTGTTGCGCAATAATTCGAAATCGATGCGATCGAGCAAACGCGGCGTACCGTAACCGCCACGCAGACAGATAATGGCATCGACCTCGCTGTCGTCGAATGCGCCATGCAGGTCATTGAGCCGCACATCATCACTGCCAGCCAGATAACCCTCTTGCTCATAAACGCCGGGAAACACGCGCAGCGAATAGCCACGAGCGCGCATCCAGGCAATGGCTTTATCGGTGTCCAGCATCGCGGGGCCGGCGGGCGCGATCACCCCGATCAGCCCGGCAGACGGCAAGGCCGGAACGGGAGCGTGAGGACAAAGGGTATGGGTCGGTCGAGCAGTCATCCATGATTCTCCCTGTGAATGCTTCAGCACACAGTAGTCAGGAACGGGAATAAACAGAAGAGGGTCAATCGCACCACGGTGTGCAGGAAAAGACGGTAATCGCCATGGGCACTGCAAAAAAAAGGCCCGCAAGGCCTGGAAGCCTGCGGGCCTTTTTTGCTTTCAAAACGGGATCAGGACGACATCAGCTCGGCCTTGACCAGTTTCGCCTGCTCGTCGGCGTGGTACGAGGAACGTACCAACGGCCCGGAAGCAACGTTCTTGAAGCCCATCTTGTAACCTTCCTCGGCGAACCAGGCGAAGGTGTCCGGGTGCACGAAACGCTGGACCGGCAAGTGGCTGCGGGACGGTTGCAGGTACTGGCCCAGGGTCAGCATGTCGATGTCGTGTTCGCGCATGCGCTTCATGACTTCGATGACTTCTTCGTCGGTTTCGCCCAGGCCCAGCATCAAACCGGACTTGGTCGGAATGTGCGGCATCATCTGCTTGAAGCGTTGCAGCAGGGTCAGCGACCACTGGTAATCCGAACCCGGACGCGCAGCCTTGTACAGGCGCGGCACGGTTTCCAGGTTGTGGTTGAACACATCTGGCGGCTCGGCGGCGGTAATTTCCAGCGCGACGTCCATGCGGCCACGGTAGTCCGGAACCAGGGTTTCGAGCTGCACGTTCGGCGACAGTTTGCGGATTTCGCGGATGCAATCGGCAAAATGCTGGGCACCGCCGTCACGCAAATCGTCGCGGTCTACCGAGGTGATTACGACGTACTTGAGTTTCAGGTCGGCGATGGCAATGGCCAGGCTTTCCGGCTCGTTGACATCCAGTGGCTTCGGACGACCATGACCAACGTCGCAGAACGGGCAGCGACGGGTGCAGATATCACCCATGATCATGAAGGTCGCGGTGCCGCCGGAGAAGCACTCGCCCAGGTTCGGGCAGGACGCCTCTTCGCACACGCTGTGCAGCTTGTGTTTGCGCAACAGGGCCTTGATGCGGTCGACCTCCGGGGAAACCGGGATGCGCACGCGAATCCAGTCAGGCTTCTTCGGCAGTTCGGTGGTCGGAATGATCTTCACCGGGATACGTGCAACCTTCTCGGCGCCGCGCAGCTTGACGCCGGCTTCAACCTTGGCACGCGGGGCCGGACGCTCGGTGACATCGAGCGTCGGGATCATGGTTTGCACTGCATCAGTAGTCATATCAGTCGATTCCGCCCGTTAGGGTCGTCTGCTCAGCATAGTCGAGGTGTTTGACGAGCTGCGCGCGCAGCCGGGCACTTACCTCGGCAAATTCAATCGATCCTGCGTGATCGCACAGCTGGGTCATTGCCAGCCCGGCGTAGCCGCAGGGATTAATCCGTCGAAACGGTTCCAGGTTCATATCCACATTCAAGGCCAGGCCATGAAAGGAGCAACCGTGGCGGATCCGCAGACCCAGAGAAGCGATTTTCGCGCCATCGACATAGACACCCGGCGCATCCGGCTTGGCCACCGCGGTCACGCCGTAGCTGGCCAGCAGCTCGATCAGGCATTGCTCCATGCGGCTGACCAGATCACGCACACCGAACCCCAGCTTGCGCACGTCCAGTAACAAGTAGGCCACCAGTTGGCCAGGACCGTGATAAGTCACCTGACCACCGCGGTCGACCTTCACCACCGGAATATCCCCCGGCAGCAGCAGATGCTCGGCCTTGCCAGCCTGGCCCTGAGTGAACACCGGCGGATGTTCCACCAGCCAGATTTCGTCGGCGGCATCGCTGCCGCGTTCGTTGGTGAAGCGCTGCATGGCATGCCAGACCGGCTCATAAGCCATCTGACCGAGTTCGCGAAAGCCCAGCGTGCCAGGCATCACAGCACCATGTGCACGAAACCGGTAGCCCGCAACTCGCTGTTGATGTCGTACAGCTGTTCCTGGCCGGTGGCAATGATGTGCAACTGGATAGTCGTGTACTTGCCGTTGGTACTCTGCCGTTCGGCAAAGGTGTCGTGGTCAACGGTCGCGTGTTTTTCAAGGATCGCAATGATCTTGTCCCTGAAACCCACGCCGGTGTCGCCGATTACCTTGATCGGGTAATCCGCGCAGGGGAATTCGATTTTTGGCGCCTTTACTTCAGTGTCTGTCATGGCGTAACGGCCTCGTAAGCCGTGGCAACGGACATGGCCCCGCTCCGGATTGGAACGGGGCCATGCAGGTCCACACTAATTCAGTTGAACAAGCCGTAGAAGAATAGACGGATGCTATCCCACATGCGGCGGAAGATACCACCCTCGTCGACCGCGTCCAGAGCGATCAGGTCGGCGCTGTGCACCACTTTGTCGTCCAGTTTCACTTCGACTTTACCGATCACATCGCCCTTGGCGATTGGCGCGACCAGTTGCGGGGTCATGGTCATGCTGGCGGCGAGCTTTTTCAGCTGGCCTTTTGGCAGGGTCATGGTCAGGTCTTGAGCCAGGCCGGCCTTGACTTGATTGGTGGTGCCTTTCCAGACAGGTGCCTGAGCCAGCTCGGCGCCTTTCTGATAGAAGGTCTGGGTTTCGAAGAAGCGGAAACCGTAAGTCAGCAGCTTCTGGGTTTCAGCAGCACGGGCCACTTCGCTGTTGGTGCCGAACACCACGGCGATCAGGCGCATGCCATCACGTACGGCCGAAGACACCATGCAGTAGCCGGCTTCGTCGGTGTGACCGGTTTTCAGACCGTCGACGGTCTTGTCACGCCACAGCAGCAGGTTGCGGTTAGGTTGCTTGATGCCGTTCCAGAAGAACTCTTTCTGCGAGTAGATCGCGTAGTGAGCCGGGTCTTCGTGGATGATCGCGCGGGCCAGCACAGCCATGTCATGAGCCGACGAGTAGTGCTCCGGGTTTGGCAGACCGGTCGGGTTCATGAAGTGGCTGTTGGTCATGCCCAGGTCGGCCACGGTTTTATTCATCATGTCGGCGAATGCGTCTTCGCTGCCGGCGATGTGCTCGGCGAGCGCAACACTGGCGTCGTTACCCGACTGAATGATGATGCCGTGCAGCAGATCACTGACGGTGACTTGCGAACCCACCTTGATGAACATCCGTGAACCGCCGGTACGCCAGGCGTTCTCGCTGACGGTCACCGGATCGTTTTCACCAATCTGGCCACGACGGATTTCCAGGGTCGCGATGTAAGCGGTCATCAGCTTGGTCAGGCTGGCCGGTGGCAGACGCTGGTCACCATTGTTCTCTACCAGCACGTTGCCGCTGCTGGCGTCCATGAGTACATAGGCTTTGGCGGCCAGTTGCGGTGGCGACGGCATTATCTCGGCCGCGAAAGCCGCGGGTGAGAGCAGCAGCGGGACTAGCAGGCACAGGCGTTTGGCAAAGGTGGTGATGTTCATCCGTCTCTCGAAATCGCTAATGGAAACTGCCCTAGGGCAAAACTAATCAGACAACTCTCGAAAAAGTTGTCGCGTGTTCAGTTGCTCACTCTGCAACCCTTGCCGGGCTTTTGTTCTTCAACGAGCCAACAACCCGGTTCGCCCCCCAAACCGCAAGCGAACCGTCAAACAAGAACCAGGTACTACTCGGCGCTGACCAGGCTCGGCGAACCGAGATTGGCCAGCCGCACGCTGTTTTGCACTTGCTGGATTTCACCCGGCGAGCCGATCGGCCCCAGGCGCACCCGATGCAGTGTCTGTTGGTTACGCACGATCGAGCTGATAAACACCGGAGCGCTCACCATCCCGCTGAGCTTCGATCTCAGGAGCTCTGCAGCGTCCGGGTTGGCGAACGCGCCCACCTGCAGATACTGGCCAGAGGCTGGTACAGAAGCGTTTTTTTTTCCATCGATCTGCATGGGCACTACGGCCGCGGCGTGTTGCTGCGGCGGTGGGGTCCATTGCTCGACGGTGCCGGCCGATGCCGTCATCACCGGGGCGCTATTTTGTGCGACTTTCGGTTCGTTAAGCATTAAAGGCGCCGGGCGACCTTTGGCGGCCCACCATTGCTGCGGGTCGATGCCTTCGACCTTGACCCGCGCCGTACCGGTTTCGGCATAGCCGAGTTTCTTGGCGGCTGCGTAGGACAAGTCGATGATCCGGTCCGAATAGAACGGCCCGCGATCGTTGACCCGCAGAATGACCGTCTTGTTGTTGTCCAGGTTAGTCACCCGAACGTAACTGGGCAGCGGCAGGGTCTTGTGCGCGGCGCTCATGCCGTACAGGTCATAGACTTCGCCGTTGGCGGTGTTCTGACCATGGAACTTGGTGCCGTACCAGGACGCAGTGCCCGAGGCCACGTAGGTCTTGGATTCTTGTATCGGGAAATAAGTCTTGCCCAACACCGTGTACGGGTTGGCTTTATAAGGACCGCTGTGCAGGGTCGGCGTGGCATCCGGAATGCGCGTCACGTCGACGTCCCACCAGGGTGCGCCATCCTTGTGAGCCCGGTTGATATCCAGGCTAGGTGCCGAACGAACGGCAGTGGGAGACTTCTGAGCCGGCGCGCGACTGGTCGAACAACTGGCGACCAGAACCGTCAACGCGGCGAATGCCATGAGCTTCAGGGGTTTATTCATAGGCAATGCCCGCATTACTTGACGCCCCGTGCTTGGACCAGCTGTTCAGACAGTTGATGTACGGCCATGGCGTACATCACGCTGCGGTTATAACGCGTGATCGCGTAAAAATTGGTCAGGCCCATCCAGTGTTCAGGGCCATTGTCACCTTCCAGGCGGAACGCCGTGACCGGCATATCATCGCGCAGCGCATCATGACTCGACCAGCCCAGCGCCCGCAACTCCCCGACAGTTTTCGTCGGCTCGATGCCTGCGGTCAAACCCTCATCTACCTGATCGCCACGCACATCCGCGCGGCTGACCACCGGTTCGCCGGCGACCCAACCATGACGCTTGAAATAACTGGCGACGCTGCCGATGGCATCATCGGGGTTGGTCCAGATATTAATGTGGCCGTCGCCGTCGAAATCCACCGCATAGGCGCGAAAACTGCTCGGCATGAATTGCGGCAAGCCCATGGCCCCGGCGTAGGAGCCTTTGAGGGTCAACGGATCGACCTGCTCTTCACGGGCCAGCAGCAGGAATTCACGCAATTCCTTGCGGAAGAACTCGGCACGGGGAGGATAGTCGAAACCCAAGGTGGACAAGGCATCGATCACCCGGAAATTGCCGGTATTTCGACCAAAGAAGGTCTCAACACCGATGATCGAGACGATGACCTGCGCCGGCACGCCGTATTCCTGCTCGGCGCGGGCCAGAATCGCTTCGTGCTGACGCCAGAAGTCCACGCCACGGGCGATGCGCGCATCGGTGATGAACATCGGGCGATATTCTTTCCACTGCTTAACCCGTTCGGCGGGTTTGGAGATCGCGTCCAGAATCGACTGTTTGCGCTCGGCTTCGCGGAACACGCCCATCAGCTGTTCACCGGCAAAGCCATAGTCGCGGGTCATTTCACCGACGAACTCGGCCACCTGCGGCGAGCCTTCGTAATCGCCGGCCCACGCTTGCTGCGCGGTACCAAGGATGCTTACCAGGCCGACCCACGGTGCGTATCGAGTCGCCCAGCCACGCATTACTTGCATTGAAATCTTCACCTTATTCAAACCTGTGCGATCCACTTGCGATGGGTATGGACCGACATCAAAACCCCAAACGCTGACAGTAGCGTCACCAGCGAAGTTCCTCCGTAGCTAATGAACGGCAACGGTACCCCCACAACCGGCAACAGGCCACTGACCATACCGATGTTGACGAAAACGTAAACAAAAAACGTCATGGTCAGACTGCCCGCGAGCAATTTGCCGAACAATGTCTGTGCCTGGGCGGTAATCACCAGCCCGCGACCGATCAACAGCAGGTAAATCAGCAACAGTGCGCAGATGCCCACCAGGCCGAATTCTTCGCCCAGTACCGCAATAATGAAGTCGGTGTGGCTTTCCGGCAGGAAGTCCAGGTGCGACTGGGTGCCAAGCAACCAGCCTTTGCCGAACACGCCACCGGAACCGATGGCCGCTTTCGACTGGATGATGTTCCAGCCTGTGCCCAGCGGATCGCTCTCGGGATCGAGAAAGGTCAGAACTCGCTGCTTCTGGTAGTCGTGCATGACGAAGTACCACATGCCAATCGCCACCGGCACAGCCGCGGCAATCACGCTGAGAATCCAGCGCCAGCGCAGCCCGCCCATGAACAGCACGAACGCGCCACCGGCGAGAATCAGCAGCGAAGTGCCGAGGTCGGGTTGACGCACGATCAGGATGAAGGGCAACCCGATCAGAAACAGACTGACGCCCACATGCTTGAGTTGTGGCGGCAAGGAGCGCTTGGCCAGGTACCAGGCGATGGTTGCCGGCATTAGGATCTTCATGAATTCCGAGGGCTGGAAGCGGATCACCCCGGGAATGTTGATCCAGCGCGTGGCCCCCATGGCGTTGTGGCCCATGACATCCACCACCACCAGCAATAGCACGCCGATCACATAACCGACCGGCACCCAGCGGGCCATGAAGCGCGGCTCGAACTGGGCGATGACGATCATCGACACCAGGCCGATGCCGAAGGAAGTGGCTTGTTTGGCCAGCAGATCCCAACTTTTGCCGCTGGCCGAATACAGCACGAACAGGCTGCCAGCCGCGAGGGTCAGCAGCAGGATCAACAACGGGCCGTCGATGTGCATGCGTTGCAGCAGCGTCGCCCGGCGACGCATCACATCCTCGCTGGAAAGAATGCGATCGAAATTACTCTTCACGGGCCGTAGCCTCCGCACTGATAGGGCTGGCGTATTCGGCTTTCAGTCGGCCGTTCTGGTCCAGGAGCCAGGCGTCCATCACTTGACGCACCACAGGCGCGGCGACGCCGGAGCCGGACTCGCCGTTCTCGACCATCACCGACACGACGATTTTCGGGTTTTCGGCCGGCGCGAAGCCAACGAACAAGGCGTGGTCGCGGTGGCGTTCCTGAACCTTGGAGCGGTCGTACTTCTCGCCCTGCTTGATCGCGACCACCTGAGCCGTACCACTCTTACCGGCGATCCGGTATTGCGAACCGATCGCAGCCTTGCGCGCGGTACCGCGCGCACCATGCATCACCTGCTGCATGCCGTGGTTGACCCGGGTCCAGTCCGACGGGTCGCGCAGGATGATGTCCGGCATCGGATTTTCATCCACCGGCTTCGCACCTTCGAGGGTCTTGGCCAAATGCGGACGATTCCACACCCCCTTGTTGGCCACCAGCGCCGTGGCCTGGGCCAACTGCAACGGCGTGGACTGCATGTAGCCCTGACCGATCCCCAGAATCAGCGTTTCGCCCGGGTACCAGGCCTGACGACGGGTCGCGCGCTTCCATTCCCGGGTCGGCATCAATCCTGGCGATTCTTCGAACATGTCGAGGGAGACCTTCTGGCCAATGCCGAATTTGCTCATGTAGGCCGACAACCGATCAATCCCCAGCTTGTGCGCCAAGTCATAGAAGTAGGTGTCGTTGGACCGCATGATCGCCGTGTCCAGATCCACAAAACCGTCGCCGGTACGGTTCCAGTTACGGTATTTGTGATCGTAATTGGGCAGTTGGTAATAACCGGGGTCGTAGACCCGGGACGACGCCGTGACCACGCCCGCGTCCAGGCCGGCAATCGCCACCGCCGGTTTAATCGTCGAGCCCGGCGGGTACAGACCGCGCAACACGCGGTTGAACAGCGGTCGGTCGATGGAATCGCGCAGCTCGGCATAGGCCTTGAAGCTGATGCCGGTGACGAACAGGTTCGGGTCGAAACTCGGCTGACTGACCATCGCCAGCACTTCGCCGGTGTTCGGGTCCAGCGCCACGACAGCGCCACGGCGACCACCCAGCGCGGCTTCGGCAGCTTCCTGCAGTTTGATGTCCAGGCTCAGGACAATGTCCTTGCCAGGAATCGGATCGGTACGCTTGAGTACGCGTAATACGCGGCCTCGTGCGTTGGTTTCGACTTCCTCGTAACCCACCTGGCCGTGCAACTCGGCTTCATAGAAGCGCTCGATGCCGGTCTTGCCGATGTGGTGGGTGCCGCTGTAATTGACCGGATCGAGGGACTTCAGCTCTTTCTCGTTGATCCGCCCCATGTAACCCACCGAATGCGCAAAGTGCGCGCCCTGCGGGTAATGACGCACCAGCTGCGCGACCACTTCCACACCGGGCAGACGGAACTGGTTCACCGCGATGCGGGCGATCTGCTCTTCGGTCAGTTCGAACAGGATGGGCACCGGTTCGAACGGCCGGCGCCCCTGACGCATGCGCTTCTCGAAAATCACCCGGTCTTCGGGCGTCAGCTCGAGCACTTCGACGATCACGTCGAGCACTTGCTGCCAGTTGCCGGAGCGTTCGCGGGTCATGCTCAGGCTGAAGCTGGGCCGGTTATCGGCCACCACCACGCCATTGCGGTCGAAGATCAACCCGCGAGTCGGCGGAATCGGCTGCACATGGACGCGGTTGTTTTCCGACAGGGTCGAGTGGTACTCGTACTGGATCACCTGAAGGAAATACAGCCGCGCGATCAGCACGCCAATCAGCGCCACCACCGCAATGGCCCCGAACACGACGCGGCCGCGCACCAGACGGGCGTCTTTTTCGTGGTCCTTGATGCGGATCGGCTGGGGCATGAGGGCAGAACTACTTGTGGTAAGGGTGGCCGGACAGAACTGTCCAGGCACGATACAGCTGTTCGCCGATCAGAATCCGCACCAACGGGTGCGGCAGCGTCAACGGCGACAACGACCAGCGTTGATCTGCCCGGGCACAGACTTCCGGCGCCAGCCCCTCGGGGCCGCCGACCATGAAATTCACCGTGCGCGAGTCCAGCCGCCAGCGATCGAGTTCGACCGCCAGTTGCTCGGTGCTCCAGGGCTTGCCGTGGACTTCGAGGGTGACAATGCGCTCGTTCGGCCCGACCTTGGCCAGCATGGCCTCGCCTTCCTGACGGATAAAACGCGCCACGTCGGCGTTCTTGCCGCGGGTGTTGAGCGGAATTTCCACCAGTTCCAGCGCCAGCTCGGACGGAAGACGCTTGGCATATTCGTGCCAGCCTTCTTCCACCCATTTGGGCATGCGTGAACCGACGGCGATCAGTCGCAGTCGCACAGCGGTCCCTTATTGCTGGTCTTTGTTGAGCTTGATGAAATGCTCATGGGTGTTTTCCGGGCTGTGGTGCGCGGCGCTGCCGGCACGGCTCTGCTCGGCACCCTGCCACAAACGCTCCAGGTCATAGAACTGGCGAGCGCTGGCAGTCATCATGTGCACGATGACGTCGTCCATATCCAGCAGCACCCAGTCGCTGTCGCCCTTGCCTTCTTCACCCAACGGTTTGACGCCCTGGGCCTTGACTGCCTCGCGGACCTTATCCAGCATCGCGCCAATCTGGCGGTTGGAAGTACCGGTAGCGATAATCATGAAATCAGTGATGCTCTGCTTTTCACGAACATCGATCACCAGAACATCCTGGGCCTTGACGTCTTCCAGGGCCGCTACGGCCACCTTGACCAGCTCTTCGCCGCGCAGTTCCGGGCCGGTATTGGCCACTACTGGCAGCGGAGCGCTCTTGAACGTGCCCTTGCGCTTTACTTTGTTTACGTCTTTGTCAGTCATATAAAACTCGTTTTGCTCGTGTGTTCGGGCGCTTCGATACACGCATTCACGTGCCTTGAAGCGCGCCCTTTTTCAGTTCGACGCACGGTAAAGCCCGTGCGCATCGATGTAGGCCAGGACCGCGTCGGGCACCAGGAAACGTACCGACTTACCGCTGGCCAGCAGTTGACGGATCTGGGTGGCGGATACCGCGAGCGGCGTCTGCCAGACGAATGCAATCTGTCCGCTCGGCCCTTTGAGGGCCAGCGGGTCGCTCACCGAGCGCGCTGCCAGCAGGTTGCGCAAGGCATCCGGCGGTTCGCTGTCGGCATCCGGGCGTTGCAGCACCAGGATGTGGCAATGCTGGAGCAACTCTTCCCAGCGGTGCCAAGTGGGCAGGCCGCAAAATGCGTCCCAGCCCAAAAGTAGAAAAACCTGGTCCGGGGCGGCCAGTTCGGCGCGCATCAGTTCCAGGGTGTCGATGGTGTAGGACGGTTTGTCCCGCTGCAATTCGCGGGCGTCCACCACCAACGGCGGCACACCGGCCACCGCGCACTTGACCATCGCCAGACGGTCCTTCGCCGACACCTGCGGCGTACCGCGATGAGGCGGCCTGGCACTGGGTGTCAGACGCAACTCATCGAGCGCCAGCGATTCGGCGACTTCCAGCGCACCGCGCAAATGGCCGATGTGCACCGGGTCGAAAGTCCCGCCCAGCACGCCAATGCGTCGAGGCCGGGGCTCGCTGACGGACGGATCGAAGTCGCCCAAGTCAGAGCGACTCCTGGCCGCGCAACTGACCGTCACCGACCACGATGTACTTCTCGCAGGTCAGCCCTTCGAGGCCCACCGGGCCGCGGGCGTGCAGCTTATCAGTAGAAATGCCAATCTCGGCACCCAATCCGTATTCGAAGCCATCGGCAAAGCACGTCGGCGTATTGATCATTACCGAAGAAGAATCGACTTCGGCCACGAAACGCCGGGTTTCGGCCAGATTTTCGCTGACGATCGAATCGGTGTGATGGGAGCCGTACTTATTAATATGCTCGATGGCCTGATCCAGCCCGTCGACTACGCGGATCGAGAGAATCGGCGCCAGGTATTCGGTGTGCCAGTCCTCGATAGTGGCAGCAATGGCCTCGATGATCGCCCGTGTACGCTCGCAACCGCGCAGCTCAACGCCTTTTTCGCGGAACTGTGCCGCCATCGACGGCAGGAAATCCTTGGCGACCGCTTGATCCACTAGCAGGGTTTCCATGGCGCCACAGATGCCATAACGGTAAGTCTTGGCGTTGAATGCGATGCGCTGGGCTTTCGGCAGATCGGCGTGGGCACTGACGTAGACGTGACAAATGCCGTCCAGGTGCTTGATCACGGGCACACGGGCATCGCGACTGACCCGTTCGATCAGGCCACGACCGCCACGGGGCACGATGACGTCGACGTATTCGGGCATGGTGATCAGCGCGCCGACGGCGGCACGGTCGGTGGTTTCGACCACTTGCACCACGGCGGCCGGCAGATCGGCCTCGGCCAGGCCGCGCTGGATGCAGGCGGCAATGGCACGGTTGGAATGAATCGCCTCGGAGCCGCCACGCAGGATGGTCGCGTTGCCAGACTTCAGGCACAGGCTGGCGGCATCGATGGTCACGTTCGGCCGTGATTCGTAGATGATCCCGATCACGCCCAATGGCACGCGCATCTTGCCGACCTGAATGCCGGACGGGCGATAACTCATGTCGCGGATCGCACCCACCGGGTCCGGCAGTGCCGCGACCTGACGCAAACCGACGATCATGCCGTCGATGCGCTCCGGGGTCAGCGCCAGACGTTCCAGCAAAGCAGGTTCCAGACCATTGGCGCGGCCGGCGGCCAAATCCAGTTCGTTGGCCGCGGTCAATTCGGCGCGTGCAGCGTCCAGCGCATTGGCCGCCGCCTGCAAGGCGCGGTTTTTCTGCGCGGTGCTGGCACGGCCGATCACGCGGGAAGCTTCGCGAGCGGCGCGACCCAAACGGGTCATGTAGTCAAGAACGGACTCAGTCATGGTCTGCAATGGTCTTTGCTAAGGTCTTGGTAAAGAGTAAAGCGGCAGATTATAGCTGTCGCGTCCCGGGACTAACAGCGGTGACAGGCGGATGGTCGAAATGGAGGGCAATTTGCCGACGTTCAGCCGTGATTAAGCCGCATATTGTTATCATCACGACTCAATCAGCCCTGATAAACGCTGTTCATCATGACTAACCTGCCTGTTTCTGCGTCTGCTTCGCGCCAGCCCAAGGGGTTGCCGGATGCATTTTTCGACCGCGATGCCCAAACGCTGGCCCGGGATTTACTGGGCAAAATCATCCGTCATAAGGTCGGCGACCTGTGGCTCAGTGCCCGGATCATCGAGACCGAAGCCTATTACTGCGAAGAAAAAGGCAGCCACGCCTCCCTTGGCTACACAGAAAAGCGTAAGGCTTTGTTTCTGGATGGCGGCCATATCTATATGTATTACGCCCGCGGTGGCGATTCGTTGAACTTCAGCGCTCAGGGCCCCGGCAATGCAGTGTTGATCAAATCCGCCTATCCATGGGTCGACGAACTGAGCGGGCCAGCGAGTCTGGCGCAGATGCTATTGAACAATCCCGATGCTCAGGGTCGCCCTCGCCCCTCACAAAAGCTGTGTGCCGGGCAAACGCTGCTTTGCAAGGCGCTGGGGCTGAAGGTTCCAGTCTGGGATGCCAAGCGCTTCGACCATGAAGTACTGCTGGTGGAAGATGTCGGGCCAGCGCCCGGCCACATTATCCAGACCACACGCCTGGGCATTCCCCATGGGCGTGACGAGCACTTGATGTACCGTTTTGTTGATGCGGCTTACGCACTTTATTGCACACGCAACCCGCTGCGCCGGGGGCAGGTCGAAGGACGCGATTATTTTTTGCTGACGTGAACGATGAAAATCCAGTGTGGGAGCGGGCTTGCTCGCGAAGGGGCCCTTTCAGTCGATATTAGTGCCGCCTGACATTCCGCCTTCGCGAGCAAGCCCGCTCCCACATGAAATCTGTGGTGTTGTGAAGATTGCGTTCGTCCTTTGGGAACGATTGATTATTCGATGGAGTTGTTTTTATGGGCCAATGGCTCGATAGCGTGACTGGTTGGCTGACGGTCAATCCGCAGTGGTTGGCCGCGGCAGTGTTCATTGTGGCTTGCGTTGAATGCCTAGCGATTGCCGGGCTGATCGTGCCCGGCACCGTGTTGCTGTTTGCCGTGGCGGTACTGGCCGGCAGTGGTGCATTGTCATTGGGAGAAACGCTGCTGCTGGGTTTGCTCGGCGGTGTATTGGGTGACATCGTTTCGTACTTTTTGGGGCGCCATTTCCATCAGAACATCCGGCGTCTGCCGGGGTTGCGCCATCATCCGGAATGGATGGCCGGGGCCGAGGCGTATTTCCAGCGTTATGGCATTGCCAGTCTATTGGTCGGACGTTTTATCGGCCCGCTACGACCGATGTTGCCGATGGTCGCCGGGATGTTCGACATGCCATTCCCGCGCTTCGCCGTGGTCAGTCTGCTCGCCGCCGCAGGCTGGAGCGTTGCGTATCTGCTGCCCGGCTGGGCCACGGGAGCGGCGATTCGCTTGCCGTTGCCGGAAGGTTTCTGGCCCGAGGCCGGGATTGTCGTGGGCAGCATTGCACTGATGGTGGGGCTGAGTGCCACCAGCAGCCTGCGCCGGCATCGCAAAGCCACGATATTCATCACCGGCATGAGCCTGCTGATTCTGGCGGGGCTGTTTATCGGCTATCCGCACCTGAGCGCTCTTGATCAAGGTGTTATGACGCTGGTGCAGGAACACCGCAGCCCGATGCTCGATGAAGTGGCCGTGGTGTTCACGCTGATCGGCGAATTCCGCAATATGTTCATGTTCAGCGCGCTGCTGACAGTTTTGCTGTTGCTGACGAGGCAATGGCGGCACGCGCTTTTCGCAGGCGGCACGTTGCTGTTCACCGCACTGGGCAATACCGCGACCAAGCATTTTTTCGCCCGCATACGCCCGGAAGTGCTGAGTGATCCATTGACCAGCTACAGTATGCCCAGCGGCCACGCCTCGGGCTCTTTCGCGCTGTTCTTGACACTCGCAGTGCTGGCGGGTCGCGGACAACCGCCGCGCATGCGCCTGACCTGGTTACTGGTGGGTTGCTTGCCAGCGCTGACAATTTCCTTTTCACGGGTGTACCTGGGAGCGCACTGGCCGACCGATGTGCTGGCCGGGGCGATGCTGGCGGCATGCGTGTGCGCGGCCAGCCTTTGGCTGACTCAACGCCAGACCTCTCTCAATGCCATGCCGTCAAAAATCTGGTGGCTGGTGTTGCCTTCATTGGTGGCGTTGTTCGGTTTCTTTGTGTTGAGGCATATGCCGCATGCGATGTTGAGATACGCGTACTGAAAGATCAAAAGATCGCAGCCTGCGGCAGCTCCTACCGGGCGTACGTCAATTTAATGTAGGAGCTGCCACAGGCTGCGATCTTTTAGCGCGCGTCAGGCAAACAAGTCACCCTGCAACTTGTCCAGCAATGCCTGAATCGCATCCAGACGTTGCTGCGGATCATCGAGTTGCAGCAGGTCAATCTTGTCCGTTTCGGCAAACGGCAACAGGTACGCCAACTGATTGGCCAGTGACTGTTGCCCCGTCGCTTCGGTGCCCATGTTCAGCGCTTCGACCATCGGGTGTTCCGCCAAGGCCTTGAGCAGCGCGACCAGGTCGGCGTCTTCATCCTGTAGCGGCTGTTCGGGTTCATCTTTGAGCCACTCGACTTCAGCGACGATCAACTGGTCGCGCTGCACCTCGGTGCGCACTACATGAAAACGCCGCCCGCCCTTCACCCGAATGCCCAACAGGCCATTGTCCTGCTGATGGAAATCGGTGATCAGCGCCTCGCACCCTACCCGTGCGTAGCCTTCAGGGGCGATGCCCACTTCCTTGCCGTCGAGGATGCACACCACACCGAAGCCGCCGCCCTGCTTCATGCAGCGACCGATCATGTCCAGATAGCGCGCCTCGAAGATCTGCAAGTCGAGGATGCAGTCCGGAAACAGCACCGTGTTCAGCGGAAAAAGCGGCAGACTCATAGACATTTCCTTACACCACCATCGACACCGCCAACGGCAGGAATACCGCCGTGGCTACGCCCATCAGACTCATCGCCAGCGCGGCAAAGGCACCGCATTCTTCACCCTCCTGCAAGGCCACCGAGGTGCCAACCGCATGAGCGGTCATGCCCAGGGCCATGCCGCGGGCCTCTGGGCTGTGGACACCGAGGCGGGTCAAAAGACTCGGCCCGAAGATTGCCCCGATCACCCCGGTAATCAACACGAACACCGCTGCCAATGCCGCGACGCCACCAATCTGCTCCGCCACCAGCATGGCAATCGGCGAGGTGACCGATTTGGGTGCCATGGTCATCAGGATCATGTGTTCGGCGCCGAAGCCCCAGCCTAGCAACACACCCATGCCCGTGGCGACCACGCCGCCTATCACCAGCGTAGTAAATATCGGCCAGAACAACTGCCGGATCCGCCGCAGATTGAGGTACAGCGGCACCGCCAGCGCAACGGTAGCCGGCCCGAGCAGGATACTCAGGATCTCGGTGCTCTTGCGATATTCGGCGTAGCTCAGGCCGCAACCGATCAGGACAACGATGACCAGCAACATGGAGACCAGTACCGGTTGCAGAAAAATCCAGCGGGTTTTCTCGTAGGCCGCCAGTACCAATTGATACGCGCCCAACGTAATGCCGATACCGAACAATGGATGATGAATCACCGACGCCCAGGCACCCTGCCAATCGAAAGTCATTGGCCGTCCTCGCGATGCGCGTGACGCTTGACCAGGCGCTGCATCAATACGCCAGCGAAGGCCATCGACAGCAGCAGCGACAACACCAGCGCACCGGTGATCGCCCAGAAATCCGCGGCGATATCGGCGGCGTAAACCATCACGCCCACTGCTGGCGGCACCAGCAGCAACGGCAGATAACGCAGCAGGCTGCTGGCCGCGAGGTTCAGCGGTTCGCCGACCTGGCCGCGAATAATCAGGTATCCCAGCAGCAACAGCAGACCAATGATCGGCCCTGGCAGTACCGGCACAAACAAATGGTTAAGGGCGGTGCCGAGCAATTGAAAAAGCACCAGCCAGGTCAGGCCACGTAACAACATCCATCATCTCCCGCGCATGCTCCCACAAAGAAGGGGCCCGACATTATAAGCACGCCAACGCTATGAATCGGCATTCGCCAAAAGCATGGACAGTTGACCGGAGCAATTTGCCATGTTGATCTAAAGTGGTTCGCAGGGAGGTCAAATCCCCCCACTCGAAAAACTATAAAACCGATGAACCCAAGGAGAGTCTCAATGCCCTATGTTCCAGTTGCAGAGCTCAAAGATTATGTCGGCAAGGAACTCGGACGTTCCGAATGGCTCACCATCGACCAGGAACGCATCAACCTGTTCGCAGAAGCCACAGGTGATTATCAGTTCATCCATGTCGACCCGGTCAAAGCCGCGCAAACACCTTTTGGCAGCACCATCGCCCATGGTTTCCTGTCGTTGTCGCTGATCCCCAAACTGATGGAAGACATCCTCATTCTGCCCGAAGGCGCAAAGATGGTCGTCAACTACGGTCTGGACACTGTGCGTTTCATCCAGCCTGTGAAGGTCAATTCCAGGGTTCGCCTCAAGGTTGACATGAACGACGTCACCGAGAAGAAACCCGGCCAATGGCTGCTCAAGGCCGTCGCCACGCTTGAAATCGAAGGGTCGGACAAACCGGCGTATATCGCCGAGTCACTGTCCCTCTGCTTCGTGTAAAGCATCCCGGATGCGAAGCAGCTCAGGCTGTTTCGCGCCGTGTCTGTGCCATGTCTCTATAAATGCGACACATAGCTGCGGCATACTCGGTCGCCTAATTGCCCGGATCCCGCTATGCGCTCACTTGCACTCCTTGCTTTGACCCTGTTGCTGACCGCTTGCGGCGATGGCGAATCGCTGTTGCCCCCTGATGCACGCCTGCCGGACGGCGGACGTTATCGCGGTGATCTGGTCAATGGCTTGCTGCAAGGTGAAGGCCGCATCGATTATCCGAACGGCAGCTGGTACGCCGGCCAGTTCGATAAAGGCCAATGGCATGGCCAGGGCGAATGGCATGGCAGCAATGGCGAGGTCTATCGCGGGCAATTCCAGCAAGGGCTATTCGACGGCCAAGGCACGCTGACCACCCCTGGCAGCAGCTACACCGGCGGTTTCAAGGCGGGCAGACGCGACGGTGAAGGCACCCTCAAAGAAAACGCCATGACTTACCGCGGCGAATTCAAGGCCGATCAATATTCAGGGCTCGGTCGCCTGGAACTCGCAGACGGCAGCCAGTACCAGGGTCAATTCGCCCACGGCAAACCCAACGGCGAAGGCCAGCGCAGCGATGCCAGCGGCAATCAATTCACCGGGCATTTCGTTAACGGCCAGCTGGAAGGCAATGGCACCTTCAACAGCGCCGATGGCGATATCTATGTCGGCGGTTTCAAGAACAATCAACTGCATGGCAAGGGCCGCTACGAAAACGCCGATGGCGATGTCTGGCTCGGTCAGTTCAAGGAAGGCGTGCTCAGCGGCAAGGGCGAGTTGATCGGCGCCGATGGCAGTCACTACATCGGTCACTTCAACGACTGGCGTTTCACCGGCCAGGGTCGCTTGAACCTGGCCGATGGCAGTTTCTATGTTGGCCAGTTCGACGGCGACAACTATCAGGGCCAAGGTACTTTGGTACTGACCGATGGCACGGTGCAGAGCGGCACCTGGGTCAATAGTCAGCGCGTGCGCGATGCCGACGGCAAGCTGCTACCCGACCCTCTCGAACTCGGTTTGCTGGCTCAGGGTCGTTTGCTCGACGATGCACTGGCCAATGTCCCGGCCTCAACCTCGGCGGTCGAACTGTACACCTTGACCCTCGGCGGCGATGGCAAGCAGAGCGTGTTCCTGCGCGAGTCCGACTATGTTGCCAACATGCTCGCCAGCCGTTTTGGCGCCTTCGGCCAGATCCGCCTGGTCAACCATCGCGATCACTTGGGCGACCGTCCGATGGCCACCCGGGAAAACCTGCGCCGCGCCGCCCAGACCCTGGCCGAACGCAGCGGCCCGGAGGACCTGCTGTTCATTTATCTGACCAGCCACGGCACCAGCGAACATGAACTGGTGCTCGACCAGCCACGCATGGAACTGGCCGACCTGCCGGCCGACGAACTCGCCGCGGTCCTCGCGCCCCTGAAAAAGCGCGACAAAATTATCGTGATTTCATCCTGTTATTCCGGCGGCTTCATTCCCACTCTAAAGGACGAACGCACCCTGATCATGACCGCCTCGCGCGCCGATCGAGTGTCCTTTGGGTGTTCGGAAGAAGCCAATTTCACGTACTTCGGCGACGCGCTGTTCGCCCAGGCGCTGAACCAGACCGACGATCTGGAGCAAGCCTTCAAACTGGCCAGTGCCACCGTGGCCGAACGCGAACTGGCCGATAATTTCGAAGCCTCCGAGCCGCAAATCTGGGCGCCGAAAACCGTGCTCTCTCACTGGCAATCGTTACGCAAACAGCAGGCACGAAAAGCCCTGCAAAGTGTCTCTGTCAGCAAGGATGAAAAGAGCAACTAAGCTGAATAGTATCAAGGGGGAATTACTATGTACTTGACGCCTCAGCATGTATTGCTTGCCGGAGCTACCGGGTTAACCGGTGAACATTTGCTTGACCGTCTACTCAACGAGCCAACGATTACACGGGTATTAGCCCCCTCACGCCGGCCACTGGCCGAGCATCCTCACCTGGAAAACCCGGTCGGCGACCCCGCGGTATTTTTGCCGCAATTGAACGGTCGCGTCGACATTGCCTACTGCTGCCTCGGCACCACGATCAAGCAGGCCGGCTCCGAGGAAGCGTTTCGCGCGGTGGACCTGGACATGGTCGTGGCCTTCGCCAAACGTGCGCGGGAAATGGGCGCACGGCACTTGATCGTGATCAGCGCCTTGGGGGCCGATCGCAGATCCCCGATTTTCTACAACCGGGTCAAAGGCGAAATGGAACATGCATTGCGTGCGCAGAATTGGCCGCAGCTGACCATCTGCCGGCCTTCGCTGTTGTTGGGCGATCGCGTCGAGCCACGACTGGGCGAGCGGGTTGCCGGCCCATTGTCGAAATTGATTCCGGGCAAATATCACGGCATCGAAGCCTGCCAACTGGCCCGCGCCATGTGGCGCCTGGCGCTGGAAGAGCAGGATGGCGTGCGGATTGTCGAGTCGGATGAGTTGCGTAAATTAGGCAAATAAGATCAAAAGATCGCAGCCTTCGGCAGCTCCTACATAGGTATGTGTAGGAGCTGCCGAAGGCTGCGATCTTTTGCTTTTTACAATCCGCCAGTCGCTTGAAAACTTACGCCAATTACCGTCAACAACGACAGCGGCAACAGCAGCGTGTCGAGCAACGCACTGGCCGGCAGATCAACAGCCGGATAACTCGGCGCTTCGGCGCCAAACCGGTCCATGGCGCAGCAGCCGCCATTCAGCGCATACCAATCAAGACGTGTCCCCGAATACACCACCGGCGCTCCAGGCTTGGCGGCATCGAGGGTGCGCGCGGTGGCGCAGCCCGCCAATTGCAAAGCCAGCAGAATGACCAGCAGCTTATTCATCGCTGCTCAAATGGTGTTCGCCCCAACGCGGCAGCATGTCTTGCGGGATATTCAAACAGTTGAGAATTCGCGCCACGACAAAGTCGATCAAGTCATCGATGGTCTGCGGCTGGTGATAAAAGCCCGGCGACGCCGGCAAAATCGTCACGCCCATGTTGGACAGCTTGAGCATGTTCTCCAGATGAATGCTCGAATACGGCGCCTCACGGGGCACCAGAATCAACTGGCGGCGCTCCTTCAAGGTCACGTCGGCAGCCCGTTCGATCAAGTTGTTGCAGGCGCCGGTCGCAATAGCCGACAAGGTCCCGGTGGAACACGGCACCACCACCATCGCTGCCGGCGAGCCAGAGCCCGAGGCCACCGGCGACATCCAGTCTTCCTTGCCATACACCCGAATCTGCCCGGCGGCGGCGCCAGTGTATTCCGTGAGGAAGGCTTGCATCATCTGTGGTTTGGACGGCAGCGAGACATCGGTCTCGGTGGCCATCACCAGTTGCGCAGCCTTGGAAATAAGGAAGTGCACCTCGCGGTCTTCACGCACCAGGCAGTCGAGCAGGCGCAAGCCATACTGGACGCCCGAAGCGCCGGTCATCGCCAGTGTGATGCGTTCCGGGCCGTTGTTCATTGCAGCGCCTCGGCCAGTTTGCCGTGCAGGCCGCCGAAGCCGCCGTTGCTCATGATTACCACGTGAGTGCCGGGCTGAGCCTGGCTCTTCACGCGCTCAATGATGCCTTCCAGCGAATCGCTGACGATCGACGGCACGGTGCACAACGCCGCAGTGGCGCCCAGGTCCCAACCGAGGTTGGCCGGGGAATACCAGATCACCTGATCGGCATCGACCACACTTTCCGGCAAGCCATCACGGTGCGCGCCAAGCTTCATGGAGTTGGAGCGCGGCTCGATGATCGCGATCAATGGCGCGTCGCCAATGCGCTTGCGCAGACCGTCGAGGGTGGTGGCGATGGCGGTCGGGTGGTGAGCGAAATCGTCGTAGATCGTGATGCCACGCACTTCCGCGACTTTTTCCATCCGCCGCTTGACGCTTTTGAACGCGCTCAGTGCAGCGATGCCCATCGACGGCACGACGCCGACATGACGTGCGGCGGCCAAGGTGGCCAAGGCGTTGGCGACGTTGTGCTGACCGGTCATGTCCCACTCGACCACGCCTTGAACAGCGCCTTCGAACATCACTTCGAATTTCGAGCCATCTTCACTGAGCAGTTTAACTTGCCACTGACCGCCGGCACCGGTGGTTTGCACCGGGGTCCAGCAGCCCATTTCGATCACGCGCAGCAATGCCGGCTCGGTGGTCGGATGGATCACCAGGCCTTCGCTTGGAATGGTCCGCACCAAATGATGGAACTGCCGCTCGATGGCTGGCAGATCAGGGAAAATGTCGGCGTGGTCGAATTCAAGATTGTTCAGGATCGCCGTACGTGGACGGTAGTGAACGAATTTCGAGCGCTTGTCGAAGAACGCACTGTCATATTCATCGGCTTCGATCACGAAGAATGGCGTATCACCCAAACGCGCCGACACCGAGAAATTCTGCGGCACGCCGCCGATCAGGAAACCCGGGCTCATGCCCGCGTGCTCCAGGACCCAGGCGAGCATGCTGCTGGTGGTGGTTTTGCCGTGAGTGCCGGCAACCGCCAGCACCCAGCGGCCTTGCAACACGTGATCGGCCAGCCATTGCGGGCCGGAGACGTATGGCAGGCCCTTGTTCAGCACGTATTCGACGGCCGGGTTGCCGCGGGACATGGCATTGCCGATCACCACCAGGTCCGGGGCCGGATCGAGTTGCGCCGGGTCGTAACCTTGGGTCAACTCAATGCCCTGGGCTTGCAGCTGAGTGCTCATCGGCGGATAGACGTTGGCATCGGAGCCCGTCACGTGATGGCCCAGCTCTTTGGCCAGAACCGCCATCGAACCCATGAAAGTGCCGCAAATACCAAGAATATGAATGTGCATAGTCGACCTCGAAAAACATGGTCGCAGGTTAGCGTAGGGTAGGAAAAATCGCACTCTTTAGCTGAGCGTGAGGCAACCGTTTGGCTGATCCGGCACGCTTTTGGTGGCGAGGGAGCTTGCTCCCGCTGGGTTGCGAAGCAGCCCCAAAACCAGTCAACGCGGTCATTCGGATCACCCGATTGCCAACTTTACGACTGCTGCGCAGTCGAGCGGGAGCAAGCTCCCTCGCCACAGGACTCAATCAGTCAGACAGAGCGGGCGATACCGTGTTTGCGCAGCTTTCTGTAGAGGGTATTGCGGCTCACGCCCAGCTGTTCAGCGGTATGCGTCATATGCCAGCGCTGCTGTTCCAGCACCGTCAGCAATGCCAATCGCTCCGCATCGTCCAGTGGATACCCGGACGGTTCTTCAACCGCTGACACCGTTACCGCCCGAGCCTGGCGAATCATCGCCGGCAAATCCTCCAGCCCGATCCGGCCGCCGTCACACAACGCTGCCAGGGTTCGCAGCACATTGCGCAGCTGCCGCACATTGCCCGGCCAGGCAAAATCCAGCAAGGCCTGGCGCGCCGGAGCATCAATCAGCACCGTCTCCGTGCCCGCCTCTTCGGCCAGCAAAAAGTCGAGCAACTGCGATTTGTCAGAGCGCTCGCGCAACGCCGGCAATGCGACTTCCAGCCCATTGAGCCGGTAATACAAATCCTCGCGGAAACTGCCGTCCTTCACTCGTTCAAGCAGATTGCGGTGAGTGGCGCTGATGATCCGCACATTGACCGGTTCCGGCTCACCGCCAATCGGCACCACCTGACGGTCTTCCAGCACCCTTAGTAGCCGGGTCTGCATGTTCAGTGGCATGTCACCGATTTCATCGAGGAACAACGTCCCGCCATCGGCCTGCTGCAGCTTGCCGCGCATGCCTTCCTTGCGAGCGCCGGTGAAACTGCCGCCGCGATAGCCGAACAGTTCGCTTTCGATCAGGCTTTCGGGAATCGCCGCGCAATTGAGGGCGACGAACGATTTTTCTGCCCGTTGGCTGGCCTGATGCACGGCTTTGGCGAAAGCTTCCTTGCCTGAGCCGGTTTCGCCATTGATCAGCAACGGCACGTCGCGTTCAAACACGCGCAAGGCCTTGCAAAAATCCTCCTGCAACGCGGCATCGCCCAGGCAAATGCCCGACAAGCGCGGACGCTCGGCAACCCTCGGGCTTTGCACCACCGGCACCGGCATACTGCGCGGCTGCCCGCGCAATACGGCAAACAACCGCCGCCCGTCACGGGTGCGCAATGGCCAACTGGCGCTGGCATTGGCGCTCGCGCGGCCGAGCAATTCATCCAGTGAGCAGTCGAAAAACGCCTCCACCGGTTTGCCCAACAGCCCACCACGAATATGCCCCAGCAAATTCAGCGCACTCTGGTTGACCGCACTGATTCGCCCTTCCCCATCGAACGCCAGCAACCCTTCGCTGAACAGCCCGACAGATTCGGCCTGCAAGTGAAAACGCAGCAACCATTGATTGTCGAAGTAACGCAGGAAATAGCAGCTCTCGATCATCTTCGCCGACAGATTGACCAGGGCCATGGTGTGGAACTGACTCTGACGCGAAACCTCGTGACGCGCCGAAGACACGTCGAGCACCGCCAGCAGTTCACCGTGAGGATCGAATACCGGGCTCGCCGAGCAGGTCAGGCCAGTATGACGGCCGCGAAAATGTTCGTCTTGATGGATGGTCAGGGATTGGCGCTCCACCAGGCAGGTGCCGATGCCGTTGGTGCCTTCGCACGCTTCGCTCCAGTCGGCGCCGAGCCAAAGGCCAGCGCGCTCGAAAATCTTCCGTTCGGTGGGCGCGGTAACGCAGTTGAGGATCACCCCGCGAGCATCGGTCAGCAGCACCGCGTGGCCGGCACCGGAAAGTTGCTGGTGGAGACTGGTCATTTCGTTGCCGGCGATTTGCAGTACTTGCTGCAAACGTTCACGGCTTTCCAGCACGCGGCCATGTTCGAGCACCGTCGGCGCCATGGTCAGAGCCGGGTCGAGGTGATAGTCCTCAAGACAACGCAGCCAGGAACGGGCAATGGACGGATCGCTGCCGGGACCGTGCAGATGGGATTTGCCTTGGGTCACGGTCAGCACTTGCTGGGCATGGCGACTCAAATGGTTGTCGTGCATTTCTTATTATTCTCCCCGAGCGGTTTTACACCCGTCCCTGTAGGAGCTGTCGAGTGAAACGAGGCTGCGATCTTTTGATCTTGTTCCGGAAAAGCAAAATCAAAGATCGCAGCCTCGTTTCACTCGACAGCTCCTACAGAGGTTGTGCCGAGCATCCTCCAGCGCGACGTGTATTGCAATGCTGGCGAGCCCGTCCCGTCACACGTTGCGCCACAAACGGTACAAAGTGTCACACGGGCTGTACCGCAAGCGTCACAAACACTGCCCATCCGTCCGACAAAAAACACGCAAGGCCTTGATTTACCTGACCTACAACGCAGTGGCCCGACCTTTGCTCTACGCTTAATACAGCGCTTTAGCGCGTCCTCCCTTATAAGCACAAAAGCCAAGGAGAAACCCATCATGCGTTACGCTCACCCCGGTACTGAAGGCGCTATCGTTTCGTTCAAGAGCAAATACGGTAACTACATCGGCGGCGAGTTCGTCGCGCCTGTCAAAGGTCAGTACTTCACCAATACATCGCCGGTCAACGGCCAACCTATTGCCCAATTCCCGCGCTCCACAGCCGAAGACATCGAAAAGGCCCTGGACGCTGCCCATGCTGCCGCCGATGCCTGGGGCGCCACGTCCGCCCAGGCTCGCTCGCTGGTGCTGCTGAAAATCGCCGATCGCATCGAACAGAACCTGGAAGTGCTGGCGATCACTGAATCCTGGGACAACGGCAAGGCCGTTCGCGAAACCCTCAACGCCGACATCCCGCTGGCCGCCGACCATTTCCGCTACTTCGCCGGTTGCATCCGGGCCCAGGAAGGCAGCGCCGCCGAGATTGATGGCAACACCGTGGCCTATCACATCCATGAACCGCTGGGCGTGGTCGGGCAGATCATCCCGTGGAACTTTCCGATCCTGATGGCCGCCTGGAAACTCGCCCCGGCCCTGGCCGCCGGCAACTGCGTGGTCCTTAAACCGGCCGAGCAAACGCCACTGGGCATTACCGTGCTGATGGAACTGATCGGCGACCTGCTGCCACCCGGCGTGCTCAACGTGGTGCAAGGCTTCGGCAAAGAAGCCGGGGAAGCCCTGGCCACCAGCAAGCGCATCGCCAAGATCGCTTTCACCGGCTCGACCCCGGTCGGCTCGCACATCATGAAATGCGCCGCCGAAAACATCATTCCGTCCACCGTGGAGCTGGGTGGCAAGTCGCCGAACATCTTCTTCGAAGACATCATGCAAGCAGAACCGACTTTCATCGAGAAAGCCGCCGAAGGCCTGGTGCTGGCATTCTTCAACCAGGGCGAAGTCTGCACTTGCCCGTCCCGCGCCTTGGTGCAAGAGTCGATCTACGACGAGTTCATGAAAGTGGTCATGAACAAAGTCCTGCAAATCAAACGTGGCGACCCGCTGGACACCGACACTATGGTCGGCGCTCAGGCGTCCGAGCAGCAATTCGACAAAATCCTTTCGTACCTGGACATCGCCAAGGGCGAAGGCGCCGAACTGCTGACTGGCGGCAAAGTAGAAAAACTCGAGGGCAGCCTGGCGACCGGGTATTACATCCAGCCGACCCTGCTCAAGGGCACCAACAAAATGCGCGTGTTCCAGGAAGAAATCTTTGGCCCGGTGGTGAGCATCACCACCTTCAAGGACGAAGCCGAAGCCCTGGCCATCGCCAACGACACCGAGTTCGGCCTGGGTGCCGGCCTCTGGACCCGCGACATCAACCGCGCCTATCGCATGGGCCGAGCCATCAAGGCCGGTCGTGTGTGGACCAACTGCTACCACCTGTACCCGGCTCACGCCGCGTTTGGTGGTTACAAAAAGTCCGGCGTCGGCCGTGAAACCCACAAGATGATGCTCGATCACTATCAGCAGACCAAAAACCTGCTGGTGAGCTACGACATCAATCCGTTGGGCTTCTTCTAAAAACCGGGGGCGATACAGGTAGTTCTGTATCGCCCTTCTGGTGGCCATCGCGGGCAAGCCCGCTCCCACATTTTCCGGCGTGCCCACTATCAGGCACACCACACCCCCAATGTGGGAGCGGGCTTGCTCGCGAAGGCGCCCTCAATGACACACCAATTATCGCCCTGCTGCTCTGGCACGGGCTTTGCGTGCCCGCACCACATATAAACGCCATACCCGAAAGTCCAACAGATCAAACAATAATAAAGACAGAGAGGACTTATGACTTCTACTACACAGCTCAAACCCACACTCGGCACCCTGCACCTATGGGGCATTGCCGTCGGCCTGGTGATTTCCGGCGAATACTTCGGCTGGAGTTACGGCTGGGGCACCGCGGGGACCCTGGGTTTTCTCGTCACCGCCCTGATGGTGGCGACGATGTACACCTGCTTTATCTTCAGTTTCACCGAATTGACCACCGCCATTCCCCACGCTGGCGGGCCGTTTGCCTATAGCCGACGGGCCTTCGGCGAAAAAGGCGGACTGATCGCCGGCATTGCGACCCTGATCGAATTCGTCTTTGCGCCACCGGCAATTGCCATGGCCATCGGCGCTTACCTCAACGTGCAATACCCGGAACTTGACCCGAAGATCGCTGCTGTTGGTGCCTATTTCGTGTTCATGGGCTTGAATATCCTCGGCGTGAGCATCGCTGCCACGTTCGAATTGGTGGTCACCGTGCTGGCGGTCGCCGAATTGCTGGTGTTCATGGGCGTGGTCGCACCGGGCTTCAGCTTCAGCAATTTCGTGCTCAATGGTTGGTCGGGTTCCAACGAATTCACCATGGCCTCGATCCCCGGCATCTTTGCGGCAATACCTTTCGCAATCTGGTTCTTCCTCGCCATTGAAGGCGCAGCCATGGCCGCCGAAGAAGCCAAGGACCCGAAACGCACGATTCCCAGGGCTTACGTCAGTGGCATTCTGACCCTGGTGTTCCTGGCCATCGGCGTCATGGTGATGGCTGGCGGCGTCGGCGACTGGCGCCAACTGTCGAACATCAACGATCCGCTGCCTCAGGCGATGAAAGCCGTGGTCGGCAACGATTCAACCTGGATGCACATGCTGGTCTGGATCGGCCTGTTCGGCCTGGTGGCGAGCTTCCACGGGATCATTCTTGGCTACTCGCGACAGTTCTTCGCCCTGGCTCGCGCCGGTTACCTGCCCAAAGGGCTGGCCAAGCTGTCGCGCTTCCAGACGCCGCACCGGGCGATTCTGGCGGGCGGCGTGATCGGCATCGCGGCAATCTACAGCGACGGCCTGGTCAACCTGCAGGGCATGACGCTGACGGCGGCAATGATCACCATGTCGGTATTCGGCGCCATCGTGATGTACATCATCAGTATGCTGAGCCTGTTCAAACTGCGTAAAACCGAGCCGAACCTGGAACGCATCTTCCGCGCCCCGGGCTACCCTATCGTGCCGGGGATCGCGCTGTTTCTGGCCGTGGTGTGCCTGGTGGCGATGGCGTGGTTCAACACCTTGATCGGGTGTGTGTTTCTCGGGTTCATGGCGGCCGGTTACCTGTATTTCCAACTGACGGCCAAGCAGCGTTCCGACGCACCGGCGGATGCGATGCTCGAAGGCGTCTGAATTGCACCGGCGCCGGGCTGATTCCCGGCGCCTGCCATATTGAAGTGCACAGAGATCCAATGTGGGAGCGGGCTTGCTCGCGAAGGAGGTCTGACATTCAACATGTGTGGTGAATGACACTCCGCCTTCGCGAGCAAGCCCGCTCCCACAGGGGTTCGGCGGTGCATTTGAGTTATTTATTGAATCAGGAGGACACCGTCCCATGGCCGTATTTGCCCATACCGTCGGCGCCCAGACCTACCGTTTCGACAACCTCAAGGACGTCATGGCCAAGGCCAGCCCGGCGCGCTCCGGGGACTTTCTGGCCGGCGTTGCCGCCCTCAATGATGGCGAGCGCGTGGCCGCGCAGATGGCCCTGGCTGACATCCCGCTGACTCATTTCCTGCAGGAAGTATTGATTCCCTACGAGACCGATGAAGTCACCCGGCTAATCATCGACACCCACGACAAGCAGGCTTTTAAAGCGGTCAGCCACCTCACTGTCGGTGGCTTTCGCGATTGGCTGCTCAGCGACGCCGCCGACGAACAGAGCCTGCGTGCCCTCGCCCCAGGCCTGACCCCGGAAATGGCCGCCGCCGTGTCAAAGATCATGCGCGTGCAAGACCTGGTGCTGGTGGCGCAGAAAATCCGTGTAGTCACGAAATTTCGCGGCACGCTGGGCTTGCGCGGTCGGCTCTCGACACGTCTGCAACCCAATCACCCCACCGACGAACCGGCCGGTATCGCCGCGAGCATTCTCGACGGCCTGCTGTACGGCAACGGTGACGCGATGATCGGCATCAACCCGGCCACCGACAGCATCGCTTCGATCTGCGCCATGCTCGAAATGCTCGATGCAATCATCCAGCGCTACGAAATTCCTACACAAGCCTGCGTGCTGACCCACGTCACCACCTCCATCGAGGCGGTGAACCGCGGAGTTCCGCTGGATCTGGTGTTCCAGTCGATCGCCGGCACTGAAGCGGCCAACGCCAGTTTCGGTATCAACCTAAACGTCTTGCAGGAAGGCTATGACGCAGGCTTGAGCCTGAATCGCGGCACGTTGGGCCAGAACCTGATGTATTTCGAGACCGGCCAGGGCAGCGCCTTGTCGGCCAACGCCCATCACGGCATCGATCAACAGACCTGCGAAACCCGCGCCTACGCCGTGGCACGCCATTTCAAACCGTTTCTGGTCAACACCGTCGTAGGCTTCATCGGCCCCGAATACCTCTACAACGGCAAACAGATCATCCGCGCCGGCCTCGAAGACCACTTCTGCGGCAAGCTGCTGGGCGTGCCCATGGGTTGCGACATCTGTTACACCAATCACGCCGAAGCCGATCAGGACGACATGGACACCCTGCTGACCCTGTTGGGCGTGGCCGGGATCAACTTCATCATGGGCATCCCCGGCTCCGACGACATCATGCTCAATTACCAGACCACATCGTTCCACGACGCCCTTTATGCCCGGAAAACCCTGGGCCTGAGACCGGCGCCAGAGTTTGAAAACTGGCTGGCGAACATGGGCATCTTTACCCAGACAGACGGCAAAATTCACTTCGGCGACAACCTGCCGCCGGCCTTCCGTCAGGCCATGGCGCAACTGGGATGAGTATTGAGATGGATAAACCACCTGTCGATCCGCAAAACCCGTTGCTGGAACTGCGCCGCCTGACCCCGGCACGTATTGCCCTCGGTCGTACAGGCACCAGTATGCCGACCAGCGCGCAGCTGGATTTTCAGTACGCCCATGCACAGGCCCGGGATGCGGTGCACCTGCCATTCGATCACAAGGGGCTCGGTTCGCAATTGGCCGAGCGTGGACGTGAGCATTTGCTGCTGCACAGCGCCGCCACGGACCGGAACAGCTATCTGCAGCGCCCCGATCTGGGGCGCAAATTGAGTGATGAGTCGGCGCAGACCCTGCGCGACTACGCCCGGAATCATCCTGGCGGGGTGGACCTGGCGGTCGTGGTGGCCGATGGCCTCTCGGCATTGGCCGTTCATCGCCACACCTTGCCGTTTCTGGCGCGCATGGAAGAACAGACAGCCACTGAGGGCTGGTCCCTGTCGCCGGTGATCCTGGTGGAACAGGGCCGAGTTGCAGTGGCCGACGAGATTGGCGAGCTATTAGGCGCGAAGATGGTGGTCATTTTGATCGGCGAACGCCCCGGCTTGAGCTCGCCAGACAGCTTGGGACTGTATTTCACCTATAATCCCAAGGTCGGACTAACGGATGCCTATCGCAATTGCATCTCGAATGTCCGCCTCGAAGGCTTGAGTTACGGAATGGCAGCACACCGGTTGCTGTATTTGATGCGCGAAGCCTGTCGGCGGCAGTTATCAGGGGTCAGTCTGAAGGACGAAGCCCAGGTTCAGACGCTGGAGTCGGACAATGGCGCGGACATGAAAGGTAATTTCCTACTGAGCCCGTCGGATGCCTGAACCGTTTCCGCATTGCGTTTCTATTCAGGTTTCAGGCAGGATCGATGCACGGCCGCCAGGGATTTCCCATCGCCGTCACCACGTAAGACAGCCACTTGAAGACGAGACCTACCATGCGGATTATTCAAGCGACCCTCGAACACCTCGACCTGCTGACCCCGTTGTTCGTCAAATATCGTGAGTTTTACGGATCCCTGCCGTATCCGGACTCATCCCGAGCGTTCCTCGAGAAACGCCTGCGGCGCAAGGAATCGGTGATCTATCTGGCCCTGGCCGATGACGACAACAACAAGCTGATGGGTTTCTGCCAGTTATATCCGAGCTTTTCGTCTCTTTCGCTCAAACGCGTGTGGATCCTCAACGACATCTACGTCGCCGAAGACGCCCGCCGCCAGTTGGTGGCCGACAACCTGATCCGTACCGCGAAAAAAATGGCCAAGGAAACCAATGCCGTGCGCATGCGCGTTTCCACCAGCAGCAATAACGAAGTCGCGCAGAAAACCTACGAATCCATCGGGTTCAGGGAAGACACCGAGTTCAAGAACTACGTGTTGCCGATCAGTGACGGGATTTAAGTCCCCAGAAAGATCGCAGCCTTCGGCAGCTCCTACACTGTCTGCATTTCCCTGTAGGAGCTGCCGAAGGCTGCGATCTTTTCCCACAACACCGCCCCCATCGACATCCTTCGCTACAATCTCGAGGCGTTTTTCACTTCTCTCCCCGTATAATGCCCGCTCTTCCGGCTCGTAAGAAAAATCACACTTAGCTGTAGTCTTACGCGAAGCCATCCGCACAGGCCTGCAGAGTCGGGCCAATCACCACAGGTGCTTTCCATGGATTTCAACCCGATCGACCTTATCCTGCATCTCGATGTTTACCTCGACCTGCTGGTGACCAACTACGGGTCATGGATTTACGCCATTCTGTTTCTGGTTATCTTCTGCGAAACCGGTCTGGTAGTGACGCCGTTTCTGCCGGGCGATTCCCTGCTGTTCATCGCGGGCGCCGTGGCGGCCGGTGGCAGCATGGACCCGGTGCTGCTGGGCGGCCTGCTGATGCTGGCGGCAATTCTTGGTGACAGCACCAACTACGTGATCGGCCGCACCGTCGGCGAAAAGCTGTTCAGCAACCCGAACTCGAAAATATTCCGTCGCGACTATCTGCAACAAACCCACGACTTCTACGAAAAGCACGGCGGCAAAACCGTGACCCTGGCGCGCTTCCTGCCAATCATCCGTACCTTTGCCCCTTTCGTCGCCGGTGTTGGCAAAATGCCTTACCCTCGTTTCTTTGCCTTCAGCGTCCTTGGCACCATCCTCTGGGTAGGGGGCCTGGTCACCCTCGGTTACTTCTTCGGTAACGTACCGTTCATCAAGAAAAATCTTTCGCTGCTGGTAGTGGGCATCATCCTGCTGTCGCTGCTACCGATGATCATCAGCGTGATCCGCAGCCGTCTCGGTCATACCACGTCCAAAGTCGAACCACGCTGACTCACGATGTGGTTTCTTAGCGCCTGGCGACGCCAGCGCACCTTGGCCAGGCATCCGATTGCCGACGACATGTGGCAACGGGTGCGCCATCACTTGAAGTTTCTCGATGGCCTCAGCGCAGCCGAAGACCAGTGGCTGCGGGAAGCCTGCGTGCTGTTCCTGCAAGACAAACACCTGACCGCCCTGCCCGGCGTCGAGCTTCACCAGGAGCAACGCCTGCTACTCGCCGCCCAGGCCCAATTGCCGCTGATGCACCTGGGCGATCTGAACTGGTATCAGGGCTTTCACGAAATCATCCTCTACCCCGACGATTTCCTCAGCCCCCAGCGCCATCGCGATGCCAGCGGCGTGGAACACGAATGGGACGGCGAACACAGCGGCGAAGCCTGGCAGCAAGGTCCGATCATCCTCGCCTGGCCCGGCGTAATGGCCAGCGGTGGCTGGGAAGGCTACAACCTGGTGATCCACGAACTGGCGCACAAACTCGACATGCTCAACGGTGACGCCAATGGCTTGCCACCGCTGCATGCCGATATGCGCATCAGCGACTGGGCCAGAGTCATGCAAGAAGCCTATGACGACCTTGACCGGCAACTGGACCGCAACCCGGACGCCGAAACCGCCATCGACCCGTACGCAGCGGAAAACCCCGCCGAGTTCTTCGCCGTTACCAGTGAATACTTCTTCAGCGCACCGGACTTGCTGCATGAGGCATATCCACAGGTTTATGAGCAGCTTAAGTTGTTTTATCGGCAGGATCCGCTGGCCCGGCTACGGCAACTTCTGGCCGAGAACCCTGTCTATCAGGCACACGACTAAGGTCTACACGACCTCTGGCGCATGGCAACGATGGCAGAATATGCCTATAATCGCCGCCACTTTTTGGTCAATCCGGCCAAGTGTTTTTGGTCAACTAACGGGGGCACCGCCCAATGAGCTACAGCAAGATTCCGGCTGGCAAAGACCTGCCGAACGACATCTACGTCGCGATCGAGATCCCGGCCAACCACGCGCCGATCAAATACGAAATCGACAAAGACAGCGATTGCCTGTTCGTTGACCGTTTCATGGCCACCCCGATGTTCTACCCGGCCAACTACGGTTACATCCCCAACACCCTGGCCGACGACGGTGATCCCCTCGACGTGCTGGTCGTGACCCCTTACCCGGTTGCCCCAGGTTCGGTGATCCGCGCGCGTCCAGTCGGCATCCTGAACATGACCGACGATGGCGGCGGTGATGCCAAAGTAATCGCAGTTCCACACGACAAGCTGTCCCAGCTGTACGTCGACGTGAAGGAATACACCGATCTGCCTGCGCTGCTGATTCAGCAGATCGAGCACTTCTTCGCGAACTACAAAGATCTCGAAAAAGGCAAATGGGTGAAGATCGAAGGCTGGGCCGGCGCAGATGCCGCCCGCGACGCGATCACCAAGTCGGTTGCTGCCTATAAAGGCTGAGAAGCCGCGGTAAGCTTCTAGCTGCGACGTTTGAAGAAGAACCCCGGTTGATCCGGGGTTTTTTGTGGGCGCTTCATACAGACCCTTTCATTTTTAACGGTACGTATAGCGCCTCCTGGCTTTGGTTTTTGCTTGTTTAATTTCTCCTAAAAGCGCCTTACATCCAGTCTTAAATTTCCCTCGGAATTTGAACGGATCGTTTATTCAAACCCCCATCCTGCGCCAGTAGACTCGTGTTTATGAAAAAGAACACTAGCGGCCCACGGTTTAAAGCACTCCTTGAAGCAGCGAAAATCACAACCACTGGATTTGCCGCTTTCTTCGATACGGAAGCGCAAAATATCCACAACTGGTACACCCGAGGTGTGCCCGCCTACCGCATGGAAGAGGTCGCCAGATTACTATCTGTAAATAGCGACTGGCTGAAAACCGGCGAAGGCCCGAAAGAGTCCTCACGCCTGCGCGTACTCGACGAGTCCGGCAACACCTTCGATGCCCAGGCCATCCGCGGCATCTACACGGTGATCGAGTCCATCGACGTCGAGTTGCCCTTCTATATAGAAACAGCCACCGCACCGGGCTCCAACAAAACTCACGTCGTCAAAGACCCCAGCCAATCCATCCGCCTGCCCCGCAGCCACCTGGACTCCCTGGAAATCAACCACGCCAATGCTATCTGTACCCACATGATCGGCAACAGCATGGGCGAAAAGATTGAAGATGGCTCGACGCTAGCGATCGACCGTGGGCTGACTCAGGTGATTGATGGGGAAATATATGCGATCGAGCATGACGGGATGTTGCGGATCAAATACCTGCACCGGATGCCGGGGAATGCGTTGCGATTGCGCAGCTATAACAAAGCCGAGTATCCCGACGAGATCTTCAGTGCCGAGCAGATTGATAAGCAAAACATCAGGGTATTGGGGTGGGTATTCTGGTGGTCGACGCTCAACAAACGCCGACCTTCCGTGCCCTTCCTGTAAGCGTTAAAAGATCGCAGCCTGCGGCAGCTCCTTGGTGGGATAGGGAAATGCAGGCCCCTGTAGGAGCTGCCGAAGGCTGCGATCCTGGCAATCAGCCCGAAACCCAACTGCCCGGCCCTATACAGAAACTCTCCTACCAACCAACACCCCCATCGCTCTACCCGGCACTTCCCACTGGGAATTCCTCAAAAAAATCAGTATGCTGCGCCCCACATTTGCGCATCGCCCCTTCTGCAGGCTCAGATCGCACCGACAAGGCAGATGACTTTCTCGCCAAGTCCCACAGCCGGACGCAAGATCCGGGTGTACGTTTTGAAGGCTGGCGCGGTTTACCAAAAATAAACCAAGCCAGTCCCCGAGAAGCCGGCCACAAGCCGGCTTTTTAATGTCTAAAAAATAATCCTGAATTCACTTTGACCGCATTGAACTGCGGCCAACCCACATGTTGCGCGATTCAGTCGCAGCCGCACGTGAGGCGACACGCTGTCCGACAACTGGACGGTGAGCCGAATAGGCGTCATATTCGGCTCACTATATGAGCCGAATAGCATTTTTAATCGGCTCACTCATTCCAGGTTTCCAAAGCCACCGCAACCCGTCATCTGGCCGAACTGCTGGAGAAGGGCTGCCTGAAACGCCTGCCCGGCGGCGGGCGCAGTACTCGATATCAAATCAGCTATCCCGATGACTCAACAGATTAATCATGATCAATACCGCACTGTGGCGAGGGGGCTTGCCCCGTTCGGCTGCGAAGCAGTCGCAAATTGCTGGATGCGGTACACCTGAAGAAACGCGGTGTCTGGTTTAGGGGCCGCTCCGCGCCCCAGCGGGAGCAAGCTCCCTCGCCACAGGGTGTGTTTTCACCCGGAAACTGTGGTGTCAAAGGCCCCGCTCATTTGCCCATAACCCCTATGTCTGCTAGTGTCGCGCCGGTTTAACGTCAACCGGAAATAGCCGCCATGGCCCGCAAAAAAGCTGCACTGGATTTCGAACAATCCCTCGCTGACCTGCAAACGCTGGTGGAGCGTCTGGAGAATGGCGAATTGTCGCTGGAAGACTCGCTGGCCGCTTTTGAGCAGGGCATCGGTCTGACTCGCGATTGCCAGGCGGCGCTGGCGCAGGCCGAGCTGAAGGTCCAAGTACTGCTCGAGCGTGATGGTGAGCTGGCCGAGGAACCCTTCGACGCGGATCAGCCAGAATGATTGCGGCGTATTCGGCGTCCAGCCAGGCCCGCGTCAATGCTGCACTGGAAACCCTGTTCAGCGCGCCGAGCCCTGAGCTCGCCCGCCTCTACGAAGCCATGCGCTACAGCGTTATGAACGGTGGCAAGCGTGTGCGCCCGCTGCTGGCCTACGCTGCATGTGAAGCTTTGGGCGGTAAGGCCGAGCAAGCCAACGGCGCGGCCTGTGCGGTGGAGCTGATCCACGCCTATTCGCTGGTGCACGATGATTTGCCGGCCATGGACGACGACGATCTGCGTCGCGGCCAGCCGACGACGCATAAAAAATTCGATGAAGCCTGTGCAATCCTCGCCGGTGACGGCTTGCAGAGCCTGGCCTTCAGCGCTTTGCTCGACCCGCGCCTGAGCAGTTGCGATACCGAAATCCGTCTGCAGATGGTCAGCGCCCTGGCGCTGGCGGCAGGCCCGGCGGGCATGGTCGGCGGGCAAGCCATCGATCTGGGCTCGGTGGGCCTGAAGCTCGATCAAAAAGCCCTTGAATACATGCACCGGCACAAAACCGGCGCATTGATCGAAGTCAGCGTCAAGCTCGGCGCCCTGGCCAGCGGTCATGCCGCGAAGGATGAACTGAAGTCCCTGCAGAGTTATGCACAGGCCATTGGCTTGGCCTTTCAGGTCCAGGACGACATTCTCGACGTCGAAAGTGACACCGAAACCCTCGGCAAACGCCAGGGCGCCGACATCGCCCGGGACAAGCCGACCTACCCGGCTCTGCTCGGTCTCGACGCGGCCAAGGCCTATGCCCTGGAACTACGCGACCAGGCCCTGCACGCGCTGCGACCGTTTGACGCGGCGGCTGAGCCATTGCGCGATCTGGCCCGGTACATCGTCGATCGCCGCAGCTGACGGCGTATCCGCCAAAAAAAACCAACGCGTGGGCAGGGGGCGATGCATCAGGTAAACTGCCGCATCTTTTATACCTATAACGATTCGCCTGATGCCCACGACGTTTCATGAGATTCCCCGCAAGCGCCCGACCACGCCCCTGCTCGACCGTGCCAACACGCCGGAAGGCCTGCGCCGGTTAGGCGAAGCCGAGCTGGAAACCCTGGCTGATGAGTTGCGCCTGGAATTGCTCTACACGGTCGGTCAGACCGGTGGGCATTTCGGTGCCGGCCTGGGCGTCATCGAGCTGACCATCGCATTGCATTACGTCTTCGACACCCCGGACGACCGGTTGGTGTGGGACGTGGGTCATCAGGCCTACCCGCACAAAATCCTCACCGGCCGTCGCGAGCGCATGAGCACCCTGCGCCAGAAGGACGGCGTTGCCGCCTTCCCGCGTCGCTCCGAGAGCGAGTACGACACCTTTGGCGTCGGCCACTCCAGCACCTCGATCAGCGCTGCGCTGGGCATGGCGATTGCCGCCCGCCTGCAACACAGTGATCGCAAGGCGATCGCAGTGATCGGCGACGGCGCACTGACCGCCGGCATGGCCTTCGAGGCGCTGAACCACGCGCCGGAAGTGGACGCCAACATGCTGGTGATCCTCAACGACAACGACATGTCGATTTCGCGCAACGTCGGCGGATTGTCGAACTATCTGGCAAAAATCCTTTCCAGCCGCACTTACGCGAGCATGCGCGAAGGCAGCAAAAAGGTCCTGTCGCGCCTGCCCGGGGCCTGGGAAATCGCCCGTCGGACCGAAGAATATGCCAAAGGCATGCTGGTTCCCGGCACGCTGTTCGAAGAGTTGGGCTGGAACTACATCGGCCCGATCGATGGCCACGACCTGCCGACCCTGATCGCCACCTTGCGCAACATGCGCGATCTGAAAGGCCCGCAATTCCTGCACGTGGTCACCAAAAAAGGCAAAGGCTTCGCTCCGGCGGAAGTCGACCCGATCGGTTACCACGCCATCACCAAACTCGAACCTGTGGATGCTCCGGCCGCCGCACCAAAGAAAGCCGGCGGACCGAAGTATTCCGGTGTGTTCGGTGAGTGGCTGTGCGACATGGCCGCGGTCGATTCGCGCCTGGTCGGGATTACTCCGGCGATGAAGGAAGGCTCCGACCTGGTGGCCTTCAGCGAACGTTTTCCCAAGCGCTATTTCGACGTGGCGATTGCTGAACAACACGCCGTGACCCTCGCCGCCGGTATGGCCTGCGAAGGCGCAAAACCGGTGGTGGCGATTTATTCGACCTTCCTGCAACGTGCTTACGACCAGCTTGTGCATGATGTGGCGGTGCAAAACCTCGACGTGCTGTTCGCTATCGACCGCGCAGGCCTGGTGGGCGAAGACGGTCCGACGCACGCGGGCAGCTTTGACCTGTCGTTCCTGCGTTGCATCCCCGGCATGCTGCTGATGACCCCGAGCGACGAAAACGAACTGCGCAAAATGCTCAGCACCGGCCATCTGTACAACGGCCCGGCGGCGGTCCGTTATCCGCGCGGCACCGGCCCGAATGCGCCGATCACGAAAGACCTTGAGCCGATTGAAATCGGCAAAGGTGTCGTCCGTCGTCAGGGCAGCAAAGTCGCCCTGCTGGTGTTCGGCGTGCAATTGGCCGAGGCACTGAAAGTCGCCGAGAAGCTGGATGCAACCGTAATCGACATGCGTTTCGTCAAACCGCTCGACGAAGCACTGGTCCGCGAAATCGCCGGCAGCCATGAATTGTTGGTGACTGTCGAAGAGAACGCCATCATGGGCGGTGCTGGTGGCGCGGTCAGCGAGTTTCTCGCCCGCGAAAACATCCTCAAGTCGGTGCTGCACCTGGGCTTGCCGGACATCTACGTCGAGCACGCCAAGCCTGCGCAGATGCTGGCCGAATGCGGACTGGATGAGGTCGGGATCGAAGAAGCGGTGCGCCAGCGCCTGCAACTGCTGAATTTGTAAACCCGATCCCCTGTAGGAGCTGCCGAAGGCTGCGATCTTTTGATCCTGATCTTCGGCGGCTCCAACCTGAAAAAACAGAATCAAAAGATCGCAGCCTTCGGCAGCTCCTACGTGGGTTGCGTCGTATCTGAATTCGTCTCGGATCATCCATGAAACTCTCCCCTTTTGCCCTGACGCTGACGCTTCTGCCGGCCGGCCAACTCTTGGCCGACACCTTTGAACGCGACCAAGCCCTGAAACTGCCGGACGTGCTGATCAGCGCCAACCGTCAGGTCGAAGCGCGCAACGACAGCAGCGCCGCCAACACGGTGTTCACCCGTGACGATATCGACCGTCTGCAACCGAGCAGTGTCACTGACCTGCTGCGCCGGGTGCCGGGCGTACAGGTCGGGCAAACCGGGGGGCGTGGCAGTCTGCCGGGGGTTTATATTCGTGGTACCAAGTCGGCGCAGAGCCTGGTGCTGGTCGACGGCCAACGCATCGGTAACTCGACCTCCGGCGACAGCAACCTGCAACACATCAACATCGAACAGGTCGAGCGCGTGGAAGTGCTGCGCGGTTCGCGTTCAGTTATTTACGGCAGCGATGCGATCGGCGGGGTGATTCAGATCTTCACCCGCCGTGGTGGCGAACAAGGCCTGCAACCCCGCATGCACGTGGGGGTTGGCAGCAATCAGACCTGGGAACGCAGCCTTGGATTGTCTGGAGGCGACGCGCAGACCCGCTTCAACCTGGGCGCCAGCCTTGATGAAACGGCAGGCATCAATCGCACTCATGAGTCCTGGCCCAGCGATGGCGATCACGATGAATACCGCAATAAGTCGGTCAGCTTAAGCCTGAGTCACGCCCTCAGCGATGACATCGAAGTCGGCGCCAATCTGCTGGATAACGAGGGCAAAAGTGCCTTCGACAACCCGTTCGGCCGCTTCGACATGAACACCTTCGAATCGGTCCAGCAGCAGCCCTACAGCGAGTTCGCTGTGAGCAGCGTCAGCAGTTACGTCGATGCGCGGATCAACGACGCCTGGAAAACCCGCGTCGAGTTCGGCCATAGCGAAAACCGTGAGAAGACGCTCGACAAGCTCAGCGACGAGCGCAGCGTGTTCAACACCTACCGCGATTCGGTGAACTGGCAGAACGACCTGACCCTGAATGAACGCAACAGCCTGATTCTCGGCGGCGACTGGTACGAAGACCGAATCAATAGCAGCACAGCGTTTGACGAAGACAGCCGCTGGAACCGTGCAGCGTTTATCCAGCATCGCTATCAGGCCGACAGTTTCTCTACCGAACTGGGCCTGCGCCGCGACCAGAACCAGCAGTTCGGCAGCCAGAACAGCTGGAGCGGCACGCTCACCCTGCCGCTGAACCCGGACAACGATGTGCTGTTGACTTACAGCGAAGGCTTTCGCGCGCCGACCTTCAACGACCTGTACTACCCGGACTTCAGCAACCCGGACCTGAAACCCGAAACCTCGAAAAGTTATGAACTGCAATGGCGCAGTCAGCTAACGGAAGCCAGTCGCCTGGAAGCCTCGCTGTACCGCACCGATCTGCAAGACGCGATTATTTTCGGCAGCAACAACCGCCCGGCGAACGTCGCCTCGGCGCGGATCAACGGTTTTGAAGCGGCTTTGAAACAAGAGCTGTTCGGTTGGCAGAGCAACCTCGGCGTGGCGATCATTGACCCTCGGGATCGCGACAGCGGCCATACCCTCGCCCGTCGTGCACGGCGGACGTTGAGCCTGGACCTGGATCGGCAGTTTGATCGGCTCGGCCTCGGTGCCAGTTGGCAAGCGGTGAGCAGCAGTTATGACGACGAGAACAATCAGCAGCCGTTGGGCGGGTACGCGTTGTTGGGGTTGCGCAGCAGTTGGGCGCTGAATCGAGAGATCAAGCTGGAGCTGAAGGTCGACAACCTGCTGGACAAGGGCTATAGCCGGGCGTTGTACAGCCATGATGGCAGTCAGTATGGGTATCGGGAGGAAGGCCGGGCGTGGATGTTCGGGGTGACCTGGACGCCGGATATTTGAAGCCATCACCCGATCACTGTGGCGAGGGAGCTTGCTCCCGCTCGGTTGCGTAGCAGCCGCAATCCAAGCTGACTCGGTCCACTTGAAAAGCACTCGCCGGCAGGTTTTGGGGCCGCTTCGCAGCCCAACGGGAGCAAGCTCCCTCGCCACAGGTTAGAGCTCGGGCGCGATAATTTGGCACAACTTGGCCGTCGCTTCGATCATCTGCCCACTCGGCCGTTCCAGACCTTTGTCCATCACCAGCAGCAATTGACTCCGCGCCACTGCCATTACCTGAGGCCAGCTCTTCCACGCATCGAGCTGCGCCTGGTCACTGGCCAGAATCACCTCGGGATTACGCTGCAACACCGCCTCCACACTGATCTGCGGAGCAGGCTGTGTCAGGTCGGCAAATACATTGCGCGCCCCGCATACCTGCAGTGCATCGCTGATGATCTGCCCGCCGCCCACGGTGTACAAGGGCCGGTCCCAGACTTGATAAAACACCCGTATCGGCTCATCCCTTCGATAACGCTGGCGCAGGGAATCGAGTCGTTGACGCAGATTTGCGGCCAATGAAACACCACGCTCCGGTCTTCCGAGCTGCGTAGCGATCGCTTCGATCTGGGCGGCAAGTTGTTCGAGGTTATGGGGTTCGGCGACATAGGTGGGAATATTCAGCCGCTTGAGCTGCTCACGCTGCGCCGGCCCTACACTGCCCGGCCAGAGCAGCAACAGATCGGGCTTGAGACTGAGCAGTCGTTCCATGTCCAACTGACCGTAGTTGCCCACCGAAGGAATGTCTTTGAGCTCAGCGGGACGTTCGCCAGCATCCAGCACACCGACCAGAAGGTCAGCCGAGTTCAGCTCGACGACAATTTCAGAAAGCGACGGCGCCAGACTGACGACCCGCTCGACCGCAGCCACCGAACCACTGACGGCCAGCAGCAACACCGCCAGCCAGACGCTGCGCATCAGCCGAGTTGACGCGGGATACGGTAGAGGTAGAACAGCACCGTGGTCGACAGCGCCAGCAGCACCAATGGAACGGCTTCAAGACCGACGAATACCGCCAGCGCACCAATCCAGGCGGGCAGGCCGGCGACCAGGAACGCAGCACGGCGTTTCGCGGCCAGGGCAATCCAGGCGCTGGGTTCTTCAGGGGTATCGAGGGCTTTCTGGGTGGCTATCAGTGCGTGCTTGTAGCCGCCAAAGAACTTCAGGCTGACGAACATCGAGGCCACACCGGCGATGAACAATGGCATGGCCAGCACCGGCAGAATCGCCTCGCGCTGGCCGAATACGCCGTTGATCACGAACAGCGGTACCAAGGCCAGCGCCAGGTATTGCCACCAATTGACGGAGAGTCGCCGCCGCACCTGGCCGCGAGTCACGCCCGATCAACCTCGCCCTGATGCTCGTTGCCCATCATATGGTCGAGCTTGCTCGCCTTGGTGGCCAGATAGAGTTTGTTGTGCGGGTTGTGCCCGGTGTGCAACGGCACGCGCTCGGCCACCACGATGCCCATGTCGGTCAAGGCTTTGACCTTGCGTGGGTTATTGGTCATCAGACGCAGGGACTTCACGCCCAGGTGCTCCAGCATCGGCAGGCACATGGCATAGTCGCGCTGGTCGGCGGCGAAACCCAGACGCTCATTGGCTTCAACGGTGTCGGCACCGCCGTCCTGCAATTCATAGGCGCGAATCTTGTTCAGCAGGCCAATGCCGCGACCTTCCTGACGCAAGTAGAGCAACACGCCACGACCTTCACGGGCGATTGCCTGCAAGGCTGCCTCAAGTTGCGAACCGCAGTCACAGCGCTGGCTGAACAAGGCATCGCCGGTCAGGCATTCGGAGTGCAACCGGCCGAGTACCGGAGCACCATCGGCAAAATCACCCAGGCTCAGTACTACGTGCTCGCGCCCGTTCTCTTCATCGAGAAAGCCATGCATGGTGAATTGCGCGAAAGGCGTTGGCAGCTTGGAAGCGGCGACAAAAACGACAGGCACCGGTGTGCTCCTGATCTATAAGTACTGAAGATTCGCAGAGGCGGCATTGTAACAGCACGTTCCTGCTGACGCTTAGGCTGAATTATGGGGCATAACGATCAATAAGTTTGATCAAGAAGCCAAGTCAATAACCCTGTGGGAGCGGGCTTGCTCGCGAAGACGGCTCCACATTCAAAATCATTGTGACTGTCACACCGCTTTCGCGAGCAAGCCCGCTCCCACACATTGACCGTATTCAGTCTGTGCCAAACGGGTACGGCTGTTTCCACTTCGCGAAAATCGGTTTCAGCTGGCCGTTTTTGACCAATACTTCCATGCGCTGATCGAACAGCGCCATCAGCGTGCGGGCCCGAGGTGTATCGGCAAAGCACAGAAACAGCGGCAATTCCGCGATATGCGTGCGGCGAAACTGCGACGTGTCTGTGGCTCGGCTAAAGACGTAATCGACTTCGGTCAGCGCATCAATGTAATAGTCGGCGCGATTGTGGGTCAGCATGGACACAATTCCCGTCCGCCGCGCGACTTCGTTATAGCGCTGCACATTGGGTAGATAAGCCTGATATTTGTAACCGCGCACCCAGGCCAATCGGTAGCGGCCCAAGGTATCCAGGGTCGGCGCCGGATTGCTGGCCAAGCCCAAGGCGTAGATGTGGTCGGTATCGAAATTCCAGCGAGGATAAAGAAGATCGCTCGCCTCCTCCCGATAAGAACCGACACAAGCGTCCACTTCCCCACGCTGGGCCAAGCCCATGGCGCGCGTATAAGGTTCGGTTCGAATATCCAGCTTTACGCCCGCCGGCTCGAAGACTTTGCGCAACACCTCCCAGCCCAAACCCTGACCATCGGCGGCGGTGTAGTCTTCCCAGGCTTCGCTGGCGAGATGAATCACGGACGGCTTCGGTGCATCCTCCGCCCGGGCGAGTGAGCAAAACACCGCAATAACCATCAGCAGCAACCCGCGCCGCACCATTCCCCGTTCTCTCACTGGACGCCTCAGACGAAAAACCACACCAGCCCTTGCATCGCCAACCACGCAAATACGCCTGCCAGCACGTCGTCGAGCATGATCCCGACCCCACCGTGCACATGCCGGTCGATCCAGTGAATCGGCCAAGGCTTGAGGATGTCGAAGAAGCGGAACATCAGGAACCCCGCCAACAACCAATACCAACCTTCCGGCACCAGCCACAGAGTGATCCACATCCCGACCATTTCGTCCCAGACGATGCCTTCGTGGTCGTGCACGCGCAAATCATCGGCGACCTTGCCGCACAGCCAGAAGCCGAACAGCATGGTGATGCCGAGCATCAGCCAGTAGCCCCAATCGGGGAGCATCTGCCACAACGGAATGAAGGGTAACGCCACTAACGAACCCCAGGTGCCCGGCGCTTTTGGCAAGGTTCCCGAGCCGAAACCGAATGCCAGGAAATGCCACGGATTGCGCCAGACCGACGGCGGTACGAACTCCGCCGGGACCTGTTTGGGATGATCTGTCACGGTGTCTCCCGAAAATGTTGATAACCCCGGATTGGCGGGGTGATGTCGTGTCCGTCGGCGTCCAGCAATGTCACGCCCTGCCCCGCAACCACCTGACCCAGCACATGAATCGGCCAGCCGTCCGCCAGCAACGATGGCAACTCGGCGGGCGGCAAGGTGAAGGCCAGCACGTAATCGTCACCGCCGCTCAGGGCGGCTTGCTCAGCGCCAGACGGACCGAGGAAGGCCAGCAGCGCCTTCGACAACGGCAGCTTGCTGCGCTCTACCTCAATTCCGACTTTCGATGCCAGGGCAATGTGCCCGCAGTCGGCGAGCAGACCGTCGGAGATGTCCAGCGCCGCCGTGGCTCTGCCGCGCAACGCCATGCCCAGACCCAGCTGCGGTTGTGGCGACCAGTAATGAGCCCGCAACGGATCGGCGATGGCCGGTTCAGCCATCCGCTGGCCGAGCACTAACGGCAATGCGCCCGCGCCGTTCCCCAACTCACCGCCCACGCAGAGCAAATCGCCCGGCTGTGCGCCGCTGCGGGTCAACGCCAGACCGGCCGGCACCCGACCGAACACGGTCATGGTCAGGCTCAACGGCCCGCGGGTGGTATCGCCACCCACCAACGCCACCCCGCAACTCTGCGCCATGAGGTTTAAACCACGGGCGAAGGCTTCCAGCCAATCGGTGGTCACCGTCGGCAAGGTCAGGGCAAGGGTAAAGGCAATGGGGGCGGCGCCCATGGCGGCCAGGTCACTGACCGCCACAGCCAGCGAGCGCTGACCAAGCAGAAACGGGTCGCAGGGGTCTGCGAAATGCACACCGGCCACGAGCGTGTCGGTGGAAATCGCCAACTGCTCCCCAGGGGGAACAGCCAGCAAGGCGCAGTCGTCGCCGATCCCCAGCGCAACGCCTTCGCCGCCCTGCGCACAAGGCGCGGCGGCGAAGAAATTGCGGATCAGCTCAAACTCGCCCATGGCTTCGTGTCGACATTCCAAGCGCCAATCAGCGCTTGAACGCCTTCACTTCAGCTTCACGCAGACGCGGGGCCAGCTTGTCGAGCACACCGTTGACGAACTTGTGGCCGTCGGTGGAGCCGAAGACTTTCGCCAGTTCGATACCTTCGTTGATCACAACGCGGTACGGCACATCAACGCGCTCGAGCAGCTCCCAGGTAGACAGGCGCAGAACCGCCAGTTCAACCGGGTCCAGCTCTTCGATGGTGATGTCCAGGCATGGCGCCAGTGCGGCATCGATCCGGTCCTTCTGCGCCGGAACCCCATGCAGGATTTCACGGAAGTAGGCACCGTCAACATCGCTGAAATCGTTATCGACCCGAAACTGCGCTTCGATCTCGTTCAGCGACTGCTTGGCCATGTGCCATTGGTACAGCGCCTGAGTCGCGAGCTGACGGGCTTCGCGACGCTTGACGCTTTTCGATGGCTTGCCGGCATCCGCAGGCTTTGGATCGCGCGGGTTGAAACGATCACTTTCGTCGCTAATCACTTGGCCTCCAACTGCGCCAGCAGGCTGACCATTTCCAGAGCGGACAGGGCAGCTTCAGCACCTTTGTTACCGGCCTTGGTGCCGGAACGTTCGATGGCTTGTTCGATGGAATCAACGGTCAGTACGCCGAAAGCAACCGGTACGCCGAACTCCATGGACACCTGGGCCAGGCCCTTGGTGCATTCGCCCGCCACGTATTCGAAGTGCGGAGTACCGCCACGAATGACTGCGCCCAAGGCGATGATTGCCGCGAACTCGCCCTTCTGAGCGACTTTCTGCGCAACCAGCGGGATTTCGAAGGCGCCAGGCGCACGGATGATGGTGATGTCGCTTTCGCTCACGCCATGGCGAACCAGGGCATCAACTGCACCGCTGACCAGGCTTTCAACGACGAAGCTGTTGAAACGGCCCACTACCAAAGCGTAGCGGCCTTTAGGGGCGATGAAGGTACCTTCGATGGTCTTCAGGGTCATTCGTTAGATCTCTTAAAGAGCCGGGACGCGTCTCGTACGCGTCCCTCAGTGATATTTGAACCGCGAATACAGCGTCGGAAATCGCACATCGGTGTTCACTTGCACATCTTTGTGGCGAAGGAGCTTGCTCCCGCTGGGCTGCGTAGCGGCCCCTCTTGTGGGCGCTGCGCACCCAAACGGGAGCAAGCTCCCTCGCCACAATAAATCAAATATGCCTTGAGTGAACAACGAGGCCAAAACCCGGCGTCTTATTCGGAGGGCACGTATTCTACAACTTCCAGATCGAAACCGGATATCGCATTAAATTTCATCGGCGCGCTCATCAGGCGCATTTTGCGCACGCCCAGGTCGCGAAGGATCTGCGAACCGGCACCGACGATGCTGTAAGTGGTCGGTTTTTTCACGGCGCTGTGATCCGCGGTTTCGCGAATATGCGCCAGCAACACGTCGCCATCGAGCGGGTGACCGAGCAACAGCACCACGCCACTGCCAGCCTCGGCAACCGCAGCCATGGCGGCGCGCAGGCTCCAGCGACCCGGTTGCTTGACCATCAACAGGTCACGCAGCGGGTCCATGTTGTGTACCCGAACCAGCGTCGGCTCCTCAGCACACACGGTGCCCAGGGTCAGGGCCATGTGCACGTCGCCTTCCACCGAATCACGGTAGGTCACCAGGTTGAACTGGCCCAACTCGCTGTCCAGCGGCTGCTCGGCAATCCGCTGAACGGTACGTTCGTGGATCATCCGGTAGTGAATCAGGTCGGCAATGGTGCCGATCTTGATGTTGTGTTCGGCGGCAAAGGCTTCGAGTTCAGCGCGACGGGACATGGTGCCGTCGTCGTTCATCACTTCGCAGATCACACCGCTGGGCTCGAAACCGGCCATGCGCGCCAGGTCGCAGGCAGCTTCAGTGTGACCGGCGCGGGCCAGCGTACCGCCAGCCTGGGCCATCAGCGGAAAGATGTGGCCAGGGCTGACGATGTCTTCAGCCTTGGCGTCTTTGGCGGCAGCGGCTTGTACGGTGCGCGCACGGTCGGCGGCGGAGATACCGGTGGTGACACCTTCGGCGGCTTCGATGGACACGGTGAACTTGGTGCCGAAACCGGAACCGTTGCGCGGAGCCATCAACGGCAGCTTGAGCAGTTCGCAGCGCTCGCGGCTCATCGGCATGCAAATCAGGCCACGGGCGTGCTTGGCCATGAAGTTAATGTGTTCAGGCTGGCAGCACTCGGCGGCCATGATCAGGTCGCCTTCATTCTCGCGGTCTTCGTCATCCATGAGGATGACCATCTTGCCTTGGCGGATGTCTTCAACCAGTTCTTCGATGCTATTGAGCGCCACAAGGCACCCCCCTTCTTTCGAAATTTGAGCTTCAGGATTTGAGGTAGCCGTTGGCGGCCAGAAAGCTTTCAGTGATGTTTCCGGACTTTGCTGGCTCTGCGGCCTTGTCGCCCAACAGCAGGCGTTCCAGATAACGGGCAAGCAAATCAACTTCAAGATTCACCCGGCGACCCGGCTGATACGACGCCATGATGGTTTCGCTCAGGGTATGCGGAATGATGGTCAGCATGAACTCGGCGCCATCGACGGCGTTCACGGTCAGGCTGGTGCCGTCGACGGTGATCGAGCCTTTATGGGCGATGTATTTGGCCAGGTCTTTCGGGGCGCGGATGCGGAACTCCACGGCGCGGGCGTTTTCGGTACGGGCAACCACTTCACCCACGCCATCGACGTGACCGCTAACCAGATGCCCGCCGAGACGGGTGGTCGGGGTCAGGGCTTTTTCCAGATTGACCGGGCTGCCGCTTTTCAGGTCATTCATGGCGGTGCAATCGAGGGTTTCGCGACTGACGTCCGCCGCAAAGCCATTGCCCGGCAATTCAACCGCTGTCAGGCACACGCCATTGACGGCAATACTGTCGCCCAGTTTGACGTCGCTCAGGTCGAGCTTGCCGGTTTCGACGTAAACCCGCACATCTCCGCCTTTTGGGGTCAATGCACGAATACTGCCGATGGATTCGATGATGCCGGTAAACATGGAGTCCTCCTCGAGAACAGAGCCAGCGCTAGAGCAATGGCCAGGAATTATACGCTCGCCGATGGCACAGGAATGGCAGTGACTCGCCAGTCATCGCCAACCGCGCGGATTTCGGTGATTTTGAGCTCAGGCGCGTCTTTCATCTGCGCCAGCGGCCAGTCCAGCAATGGCCGCCCCGTGGAACCGAGAAACTTGCCGGCGATGAAGATCTGAAACTCATCCACCAGCCCGAGCTGGGCAAACGCGCCAGCCAGTCGTGGGCCGGCCTCGACCAGCACGTCATTGACGCCACGGTTGGCGAGTTCGACCAGTAACCGATGCAGATCGACCTGGCCATCGTCGCCCGGCACGATCAGGCATTCCGGGCCGTTGGCGTACTGTTCTTCCACCGCGACACACGTGGCGACCAGTGCCGGACCGGCCTTGAAGAACGGTGCGTTCAGCGGCACCCGCAGGCGACCGTCGATCAGCACGCGAAGCGGTGGACGGCTCATGACCAAGGCTGTTTGCTCAGGGTCCAGGCCCAGCTCGTCGGCACGTACGGTCAAACGCGCGTTGTCCGCCAGTACCGTATCGGCGCCGGTCAGTACCACGCTGGCCTGGGCGCGCAAACGCTGTACCGCCGAACGCGCCGCCGGACCGGTGATCCACTGGCTCTCGCCGCTTTCCATCGCCGTGCGGCCGTCGAGGCTCATCGCCAACTTGACCCGCACGAACGGCAAACCATGTTCCATGCGTTTGAGGAAGCCTTGATTGAGCTTACGCGCCTCGCCTTCCAGCACGCCGCTTTCGGTGGCGATACCGGCCTCGGCCAGACGCTGCAGACCGCGACCGGCGACTTCCGGGTTCGGGTCCTGCATCGCCGCAACGACGCGCGCCACACCGGCATTCACCAATGCATCCGCGCAGGGCGGCGTACGGCCGTGGTGGCTGCAAGGTTCGAGGGTCACGTAAGCCGTGGCGCCCCGCGCCTTGTCGCCAGCGACGCGCAGGGCGTGAACTTCAGCGTGCGGTTCGCCGGTGCGCACATGCCAGCCTTCGCCGACAATCTGCCCGTCACGCACCACCACGCAGCCAACCCGGGGGTTGGGATGCGTCGTGTAATGACCTTTGCGCGCCAGTTCCAGGGCCCGGGCCATGTAATGCGCGTCGAGGATGGCTTGTTCGGGAGAGGTGGTCATTCTTTCACCGGCTCACGGGCGAGGCGATCGATCTCTTCGCGGAACTCGTTGAGGTCCTGGAAGCGTCGGTACACCGAAGCGAAGCGGATATAGGCGACTTCATCAAGCTTCTTCAGCTCGGCCATCACCAGTTCGCCGACCACGAGGGATTTGACCTCGCGTTCGCCGGTGGCGCGCAGCTTGTGTTTGATGTGCACCAGCGACGATTCGAGGCGTTCGACACTCACCGGGCGCTTCTCCAGCGCCCGCTGCATACCGGCACGGAGTTTTTCTTCGTCGAACGGCTGGCGACTGCCGTCGGTTTTGATCAGGCGCGGCAACACCAGTTCAGCGGTTTCGAACGTCGTGAAACGTTCGCCGCAGGCCAGGCATTCACGCCGGCGGCGCACCTGTTCGCCCTCGGCGACCAGACGCGAGTCGATGACCTTGGTGTCGTTGGCACCGCAGAAGGGACAGTGCATGGTGGCAGGCAACAAAAAATGGGAGGGCCATGGTAGCGCATCCCCGTGGCAAGACAAGCCATAGGGTTTGCGGTATACAGACTGGCTGTATATGGATTTCATTTGCTGGAGCCGCCAATGCCGTTACGACCGCTCGTTTTGCTCAGTCTTTTCAGCCTGCTAGTGGCCTGTGGCAGCGATGCGCCCAAATCCCAGCCGCCGACACCAGGCCCTGCACCGCAACAGGCGCAAAAGAAAGCCAAGGCGGCGGCCGAGCTCGGTCCGCTGCCGGCGCATCAACGTGAATTGAGCGGCACCCTGCAGGGTGCGCCGGCCGGATCTGAAGTCGAACTGGCGTTGCTGGTGATCGACGCAAAGGATCGTCCGCAACAATTGCTCGCCAGTTCCAGCCTGATCGGCACCAATCAGGTGTTGCCGTTTCGTCTGCGGTTCAATCCCGACTCCTTCCCGACCGGCGCTCGTGTTGAACTGCGAGGTCGTGTCAGCCAGTCCGGGCAGTTGATCCTGCATCTGCCGGCGCAAATAATCACACAGCCGACCACCCAGGCGCTGGGTCAGCTGCAATTCGTCAAAGCACCATGATTGCACCGCTCGACCTGCAACAGGCATTGGGTGAACTGCTTGGCGATGCACAGCTTGTAGCCTGTGAGTTGCCAGGCACCGAACTGAAACTGTGGCTGATCGACGGCGATAACATGGATCGCGCCTTCAGCCCGGAAGAAACCCGGCGCATTCTTCACGAACCGCCGTATTGGAGTTTCTGCTGGGCCAGTGGGCTGGCCGTGGCTCGCTATCTCGCCGAGCACCCACAATGGGTCGAAGGCAAACGGGTGTTGGATTTCGGCGCCGGCTCCGGGGTGGCCGCGATTGCGGCGGTGAAAGCCGGGGCACTGGAAGTGGTGGCCTGTGACCTGGACCCGCTGGCGATTGCCGCGTGTCGGGCGAATGCCGAACTCAATGGCGTGCAACTCAGTTACTCGACAGACTTTTTCGCCGAGGCGGATCGGTTTGATCTGATTCTGGTGGCCGATGTGTTGTATGACCGGGCAAACCTGCCGTTGCTCGACGAGTTTCTCAGCCGTGGCCGGGAAGCGCTGGTGGCGGATTCGCGGGTGAGGGATTTCCGCCATCCGTTGTATCAGCGCATCGAAATGCTGGAAGCGATGACCTTGCCGGATCTGGCCGAACCCGAAGAGTTTCGGTATGTGAGCCTCTATCACGCGCGGCGATTCTAAAGGCTTCGCGAGCAAGCCCGCTCCCACACTTGATTTGTATCGATCACAAATCCCCGGTTCGCCGCAGATCCAATGTGGGAGCGGGCTTGCTCGCGAAGGCGTCCCGTCGGGCAGCACACCTCTCAATGGCACACCGCTTCCGGCCACCCCCCACCAAGCCGTATAGTTGACCCATCCACGCTTTTACGAGATCCCCCATGAGTCAGGAAACGCCGTACATTTTCGACGCCACGACTGCCGACTTCGACCAGTCGGTGATCGAGAACTCTTTCCACAAACCGGTGCTGGTGGATTTCTGGGCCGAATGGTGTGCGCCGTGCAAGGCCTTGATGCCGATGCTGCAAACCATCGCCGAGAGCTATCAGGGCGAGTTGTTGCTGGCCAAGGTCAACTGCGACATCGAGCAGGACATTGTTGCGCGCTTCGGCATTCGCAGCCTGCCGACGGTGGTGCTGTTCAAGGATGGTCAACCGGTGGACGGTTTTGCCGGTGCACAACCGGAATCGGCTGTGCGCACGATGCTCGAACCCCACGTGCAAATGCCGCCGCCCGCTGCAGCCGACCCGTTCGAACAGGCTCAGGCGCTGTTCGATGATGGCCGTTTCGCCGATGCCGAAGCCACGCTCAAAGTGCTGCTGGCTGAAGACAACACCAACGCCAAGGCGCTGATTCTCTATGCCCGCTGCCTCACCGAGCGTGGCGAACTGGGTGAAGCGCAAATCGTGCTCGACGCGGTCAAGACCGATGAACACAAGGCCGCGCTGGCCGGCGCCAAGGCGCAGATCCAGTTCCTCGGTCAGGCCAGGGATTTGCCGGATGCGGCAGACCTGAAAGCGCGTCTGGCAAAAAATCCGCAGGACGATGAGGCGGTCTATCAACTGGCGATCCAGCAACTGGCCCGTCAGCAATACGATGCGGCGCTGGATGCCTTGCTGAAGCTGTTCATCCGCAATCGCAGCTACAGCGAAGGCTTGCCGCACAAGACCTTGCTGCAAGTGTTCGAACTGCTGGGCAACGATCACCCATTGGTGACCACGTACCGTCGCAAGTTGTTTGCCGCGCTGTATTAAGATCAAAAGATCGCAGCCTGCGGCAGCTCCTACAGGGAATACAGATCCCGCGTAGGAGCTGCCGCAGGCTGCGATCTTTTTTTGCGGCTTACTCGATCCAGCCGTGTGAACCCGATCCCGTAGGAGCTGCCGCAGGCTGCGATCTTTTGATCTTCCGGGCATTTGCGTAAAAGCAAGATCAAAAGATCGCAGCCTTCGGCAGCTCCTACATGCGCCAGCTATAGAGCGGCGTATCCCCGCCGCTCACCACTTTGACGTTTGCGCAGTGGCGCAAGCGCACCAACAAGCGCTTGCCCGCCGCTGCGCTGCCGGTCAGCCCTTCCAGTTGCTCCAGCAAATCCGGCCCGCTCAATTGTCCGGCCTTGCGTAGCAACTCTTGGGCGATCTGCCACAGCGCATCGTCCTGATTCACTGGTTTGGCGGGCGCAACACTCGCCTCGGGTTTTGCTGCCTGCAACTGCGCACCGAGCTGCACCCAGTCGCCTTCATCGAGTTCCAGTGTCAAATCCACCGGCCAGTCGCCGATGCTTCCGCGTATTCGCAACATAAGTCTGCTCCTGCCCATACCTGACTCGCATGCTCCCATGGGTCTTGCGCAACGCCAAGCAGACGGTCAAACTCTCCGCACTTTCGTTATAAGATTACATAACAAGTTTTTCATTTTACTTTTTGGAGACCCGTCATGCGCCGTCTGCTGCTCGCTTTGCCGTTTGCCTTGTTGCCGCTGGCTGTCGCCCATGCGGCGGTCGAGCATGATCATGCTCATGATGAAGAGCACGGCAGCCTCAACGCTCACGAACATGGCGTCGGTCGCCTGAACGCGGCGCTGGATGGCCAGACTCTGGAATTGGAGCTGGAAAGCCCGGCGATGAACCTGGTGGGTTTCGAACACGCCGCCAGCACCGACGCCGACAAAGCCAAAGTCGCCGCCGTCCGCGCACAACTGGAAAAACCGCTGGTGCTGTTCAACCTGCCGAAAGCCGCCGGTTGCGTGGTCGCGACTCAGGAACTGGAAAGCCCGCTGTTCGGGGACAAACCGGACGCCGACGATGACCACGACGAAGCGGACAAGGACGGCCACGAGCATCACCAGGATCACAGCGAAATCCACGCCCATTACCAATTCAGCTGCTCGGCTCCGGGCGCGCTGAAGACCCTGGACCTGGCGAATATCTTCAACACATTCCCGGCCACCCAGAAAATTCAGGTACAACTGATCAGTCCGAGCGGGCAGCAAGGGGTTGAAGTGACGGCCAAGGCTGCCGCCCTGAAATTCTGATCCACCCCGATCCCCGTGGGACTGCGGGACTGTAGGCCTGTAGGAGCTGTCGAGTGCAACGAGGCTGCGATCTTTTGATCTTGATCTTGGTCTTGATCTTTAAAATCAAAAGATCGCAGCCTCGTTGCACTCGACAGCTCCTACAGTCCTACACAGGTCATCAACATTTATGAAATCGGCGCCATGACCCAAGCACTCATCGAACTGTCCAACCTCGGCTTCAGCTGGCCCGGGCATCCGCTGTTGCTGGACATCCCGGCGTTCCGCCTGGAACCGGGTGAAACCCTGTTCCTCAAAGGCCCCAGCGGCAGCGGCAAGACCACTTTACTGGGCCTGCTCGGCGGTGTGCAAAAGCCTGATCGGGGCAGCATTCGCCTGCTCGGCCAGGAGCTGACCGAACTCTCCGCTGGTGCCCGCGACCACTTCCGCGTCGATCACACCGGCTACATCTTCCAGCAGTTCAACTTGCTGCCGTTTCTCTCGGTACGCGAGAACGTCGAGTTGCCCTGCCACTTCTCCAAAGTGCGCGCAGAACGGGCGAAACAGCGCCACGGCAGCGTCGATCAGGCCGCGGCCACCCTGCTCGCCCACTTGGGCCTGAAGGATGAAAACATCCTCAGCCGGCGCGCCGATTCGCTGTCCATCGGCCAGCAGCAACGGGTCGCCGCCGCACGTGCGTTGATCGGTCAGCCGGAACTGGTGATCGCCGACGAACCGACCTCGGCGCTGGACTACGACGCCCGCGAGAACTTCATTCGCCTGCTGTTCGCCGAATGCCGCGAAGCCGGGTCGAGCCTGTTGTTCGTCAGCCATGACCAGAGCCTCGCGCCGCTGTTCGATCGCCACCTGTCGCTGGCCGATCTCAATCACGCCGCCACCCCGTCCGAGGTTTGAGATGTATTTGTTTCGTCTAGCCATGGCCAGCCTGGCTAACCGTCGTTTCACCGCGATCCTCACCGCATTCGCCATCGCCCTGTCGGTCTGCCTGTTGCTGGCCGTGGAGCGGGTGCGCACCGAAGCCAAGGCCAGTTTCGCCAGCACCATCAGCGGCACCGACCTGATCGTCGGGGCGCGTTCCGGCTCAGTGAATCTGCTGCTGTATTCGGTGTTCCGCATAGGCAACGCCACCAACAACATCCGCTGGGACAGCTTCGAACATTTCGCCAACAACCCGAAAGTGAAGTGGGCGATCCCGATGTCCCTCGGCGATTCCCATCGCGGCTATCGGGTGATGGGCACCACCGAGGCGTACTTCGAGCATTACCAGTACGGCCATCGACAGCACCTCGAACTGGCCGACGGCCGCGCCTTCAACAGCGATCCGTTCGAAGTGGTGCTCGGCGCCGAAGTGGCCGATGCACTGCATTACAAACTTGGCGACAAACTGGTGTTGGCCCATGGCGTGGCGGTGATCAGCCTGGTCAAACACGACGATAAACCGTTCACCGTGGTCGGTATTCTCAAACGCACCGGCACCCCGGTGGACCGCACGCTGCACATCAGCCTCGGCGGGATGGAAGCAATTCACGTGGACTGGCACAACGGCGTTCCGGCACGTGGCAACGGGCGGATCAGTGCCGACCAGGCGCGCAACATGGACCTGACGCCGCAAGCGATCACTGCGTTCATGCTCGGCCTCAACAGCAAGATTTCGACGTTTGCGCTGCAACGGGAGATCAACGAATTCCGTGGTGAACCGATGCTGGCGATCCTGCCGGGTGTGGCATTGCAGGAGCTGTGGAGTTTGATGAGCACGGCGGAAAAAGCCCTGTTCGTCGTCTCGCTGTTCGTGGTGCTGACCGGGTTGATCGGCATGCTCACGGCGATCCTCACCAGCCTCAACGAGCGGCGCCGCGAGATGGCGATTCTGCGTTCGGTCGGCGCTCGGCCGTGGCACATCGCGACCTTGCTGGTGCTGGAAGCCTTTGCCCTGGCGTTGTCTGGAGTGATTGCCGGCGTGGCGCTGCTGTATGTGGGCATCGCTGTGGCGCAGGGTTACGTGCAGGCGAATTACGGCTTGTACTTGCCATTGGCCTGGCCGAGCGAATATGAATGGACGCTGCTCGGTGGCATCCTGATCGCCGCGCTGCTGATGGGCAGCGTGCCGGCCTGGCGTGCTTATCGCCAATCCTTGGCCGATGGCCTGTCGATCCGACTATGAGGACCTTAATGATGCCCCGCGCTGTGCTTGCGCTATTAATGCTGGTTGCCCTTCCCCTGTGGGCGGCCGAGCCGAAGGACCTGACCTGGTCGGAAATGATCCCGCCGGATGCGGCGCCAGAAGTGCCGAACATGACGCCACTGCATGACCTGTCGAAGATGAGTGACGCGTTGTCCGCCGAGTCGGCTCCAGCGGCCAGGCAGGACATGCCGAACGCACCGGTGGTGAAGAGCCTCGACGGCAAGAACATTCGTTTACCGGGGTACATCGTGCCACTGGAAGTCAGTGAAGAGGGCCGCACTACCGAGTTTTTGCTGGTGCCGTATTTCGGCGCCTGCATCCATGTACCACCGCCACCGTCGAATCAGATCGTGCATGTCAAAAGCGAAGTCGGCGTGAAGCTTGATGAGCTGTATCAGCCGTACTGGATCGAAGGGGCGTTGCAGGTGAAAGCATCCACCAGCGAGTTGGCGGATGCCGGGTATCAGATGGAGGCGGACAAGATTTATGCGTATGAATTGCCGCAGTGACCGGTAGTTGCGTGTTGATTGCGAGGACGCCTTCGCGGGCAAGCCCGCTCCCACAGTGTTCTCTGTTGTTCACAAATATTGCATTCACAGAAGATCCCTGTGGGAGCGGGCTTGCCCGCGATGAGGCCCTTGAAGGTTCCGCAAAAACCAGGGCCATCACTGTTTCATTGAGCTGAATCAAAAGACCGTATCAGTTGGATCCCTACCATTGGACATCGAACATTTTTAACGTCCTTTGGAGCCCCCATGCACAAGTCCAAGCTCTGCGCTTCGCTGTTCGCCCTCGCACTCTCAGCCCCGCTCGCCCACGCCCACACCGCCGGTGACATCCTCATTCGGGCCGGTGCGATCACCGTCAACCCTGAAGCCGACAGCTCTAGCGTCAAGGTCGATCAAGGCCCGCTGAAGGGCGCCGATCTGGGTGGCAAGGCCACCATGAGCAGCGACACCCAACTGGGCTTGAACTTCGCCTACATGATCACCAACAACCTGGGGATTGAACTGCTGGCGGCCTCGCCGTTCGAGCATGACGTGAAGCTCAAAGGCACCGCCCTCGGCGCCGCCAACGGCAAACTCGGCACGCTCAAACACCTGCCACCGACCCTGAGCCTGGTCTACTACCCACTGGACTCCAGGTCCGCGTTCCAGCCGTACATCGGCGGCGGTATCAACTACACCTGGATCTACGACGAACACGTCAGCAGCGAAGCCGCCGCCAACGGCTTCAGTAACTTCAAGGCGGACAGTTCCTGGGGTCTGGCCTGGCAGGTCGGTGCCGACTACATGCTGACCGACAACGTAATGATCAACGCCCAAGTGCGTTACATCGACATCGACACCACCGCGACCGTGGAAAACAATGCCATCGCACCCGGCACCCGAGCCAAGGTCGACGTTGATGTGGACCCGTTCATTTACATGGTGGGTTTGGGTTACAAATTTTAAGTAACATTTGATCGGCTTTTGTGGCGAGGGAGCTTGCTCCCGCTGGGCTGCGAAGCGGCCCCCAAAAAACTGCGAGCGCTGCGCACTCGAACGGGAGCAAGCTCCCTCGCCACAAGGAACTGCGTCGGCCATTAAAAAGGCGCCGTCGAAGGCGCCTTTTTCATGGTTGTGTAAAACCTCAGTGCCCCAACAACCGCGCCAGGCCAACGCTCATCGGGGTCTGCTGCGGGTAGGTAAACCGCTCCAGCAAACGCCGATTATTCGCCCGTGAATGACGGATGTCGCCGGAGCGCGCCGGGCCATAGCTCACGGGCGGCAGCTTGCCAACCACCGCTTCAAGGGCTTCAAGCATTTGCTTGAGGCTCGTCGCCTGATTCCAGCCGACATTCACTGCGCCGACTTCGACCTGTGGCTTCTCGATGGCTTGCACCAACACGTCCACCAAGTCCTCGACATACACGAAATCCCGAGTCTGCTCGCCATCGCCGAACACGGTGATCGGCAAGCCTTTCTGCGCGCGCTCGCTGAAAATGCTGATCACCCCGGAATACGGCGAGGACGGATCCTGGCGCGGGCCGAAGATGTTGAAGAAGCGGAAAACCACCGGTTCCAGATCATGTTGGCGGCGATAGAAATCAAAGTAATGCTCGCTCGCCAATTTGTCCGCGGCGTATGGGGTCAATGGCGCCTTGGGCGTCTCTTCGTCAATCGACTCGCCTTCGCCATTGTTGCCGTAGACCGCCGCGCTGGACGCGAACAGCACCCGTTTGACGCCAGCCTGACGCATGGCTTCGCAGACACTCAGCGAACCGATGAAATTGCTCTGATGCGTCTTCACCGGATCGTCGACCGAGGCCTGAACCGAGGCTACCGCAGCCAGGTGCGCCACCGCGCTGCAACCGACCATAGCTCGCGCCACCAACGCGGCATCAGCGACATCGCCCACGATCAGTTCGACGAGGGGATTGTCCAGCGGCAGGTTGCTGCGTTTGCCGGTGGAGAGGTCATCGAGAATACGCACCGAATGACCTTTGGCGAGCAAGGCATCGGTCAAGTGCGAACCGATGAAACCGGCACCGCCGGTGATTAAAACAGGGCGTTCAGCCATGACGATAAAACCTATCCAGTAAGCCTGGGAGTGCCGCGCGCCAGGCGCGGGGCTTGATCCCGAAAGTGTGCAGAATTTTCTTGCAGGCCAGCACCGCGTGTTGCGGTTCTTCGGCGGCGTCGGGTCGCGCGGCATGAGCCTGTGCGGTCGGCGCTTCGATGGCCAGCGGGTGCAGGGCGCGTGCCTCGGCAAGAATCGCTTGCCCCAGTGCCAGCGGCGTGGTCGCCTCATGCCCGGCGTAGTGGTAAGTGCCCCACAGTGGCGCCGCGCAATCGAGTTGCTTGAGCACCGAAATGATCACCCGGGCGGCGTCGTCCACCGGCGTCGGATTACCGCGACGGTCATCGGCCATCAGCAGTTCTTCAGCTTTCTCGGCCCGGGCCAGGAACCGCCCGAGGGTGCCATCGGGGCTGTCATCGAGCAGCCAGCCGAAACGCAGTAGCACGTGTTGCGGACAGGTGGCGCGAACGCTTTGCTCGATTCGCCACAAGGCCTGACCGCGCAGGCCCAGCGGTACCGGTTCATCTTTTTCGCTGTAGGCGGTCGCCCGGGAGCCATCGAATACGCGATAACTCGACGGTTGCAGCAGCACAATGTTGTGATGCTGGCACAGTTCGGCCAGCCGTTCGATGGCTCGCTCCTGCCCGGCCAGACGCTGTTCGCTGACGGTCTCCGCCTGGAACCAGTCAAAGTAATAGGCGAGATTGATCAACGCATCCGGACGGGTATCGTCGAGCAGTTGCGTGAGGCTCGCGGCGTCCCAGCCGTCTTGCGGTGGGCGGGGGGCGAGGAAACCGATGTCTTCCTCCGCACCGAGGCGAATCAGCGCCTGCCCAAGGGCATTTCCGCCGCCCAGTAACATAAGGCGCATTCGCATAGAGTCAGCAGGCCCAGTCTGATTGGAACGATGGCTTTATCGACAGCGCCCACAGGCGATGTCCTCAATAATTGCCGGAATCGTTGCATTTTGCGGGTTTAGTGCGCAACCGTCATCCGTAAAGTGTAGTTCCGTCGGATGGGGTTGACCTTGCTGACCCCTTCGCGAGCAAGCCCGCTCCCACATTGGATCTCCTGTTTACTCACATTTTGTGACCGACACTGTTCAACTGTGGGGGCGGGCTTGCTCGCGAAGGGGGCCCTAAAAGCCGACAGAGGACTTGAGCGGCACTTGCATCTTCCCGCCCCCACCCGCATAAATTACTCCATGAATCTGCCCATCCCCACGGACGCTGCTCTGGCAGGCTTTCACCCCGCCGTCAGCGCCTGGTTCAGTAACACCTTCGCAACGGCCACCGCCGCACAGGCCCGGGCGTGGCCGTTGATCCGCCAGCGCCGCTCGACCCTGATTGCCGCGCCCACCGGTTCCGGCAAGACCCTCACTGCATTCCTCGCCGTGCTCGACGATCTGGTCCATCGTGGCCTGGAGAGCCCGGACGGCCTGCCGGACGAAACCCTGGTGGTCTACGTTTCACCGCTCAAGGCGCTGTCCAACGACATTCGGATCAACCTGCAAAACCCGCTGGCCGGCATCACCGAACAGCTGCGGGTGATGGGCCTGCCCGACGTGCCGATCAGCACCGCCGTGCGCACCGGCGATACGCCGCAAAAAGAGCGTTCGGCCATGCGCAAAACCGCGCCACACATTCTGGTGACCACCCCGGAATCCCTTTATGTGCTGCTCGGCTCCGACTCCGGCCGGCAAATGCTCGGCACCACCCACACGGTGATCGTCGACGAAATCCACGCCATTGCCGCCAGCAAACGTGGTAGCCACCTGGCCCTGAGCCTGGAGCGTCTGCAGGCGCTCTGCTCGCAACCGCTGGTGCGTATCGGCTTGTCCGCCACGCAAAAACCCATCGAAGCGGTGTCGCGTTTTTTGGTCGGCCGTGATCGCGACTGCGAAATCATCGACATCGGCCACGCCCGCCCACGGGATCTCGATATAGAGGTGCCGCCCGTGCCGTTGTCGGCGGTGATGGCCAACGATGTGTGGGAACTGGTCTACGACCGACTCGCCGCCCTCGCCCGCGAACACCGGACCACGCTGATTTTCGTCAACACCCGCCGTCTGGCCGAACGCCTGAGTCGACACTTGAGCGAACGACTCGGCAAGGAGGCCGTGGCCGCCCACCATGGCAGCCTGGCCAAAGAGTTTCGCCTGGACGCCGAGCAACGGCTCAAGCGCGGCGAACTGCAAGTGCTGATCGCCACCGCTTCGCTGGAATTGGGGATCGATATCGGTGACGTCGACCTGGTGTGCCAGATCGCTTCGCCACGCTCGATTGCCGGGTTTCTGCAACGGGTCGGTCGCTCCGGTCACCAGGTCGGCGGCACGCCCAAGGGCCGATTGTTTGCCACCACCCGCGACGACCTGATCGAATGCGCCGCCCTGCTCGATTGCGTGCGCCGTGGCGAGCTCGACACGTTACTGATCCCAGAAGCGCCGCTGGACGTGCTGGCCCAGCAGATCATCGCCGAGGTCAGCTGCCAGGAATGGCAGGAACAAGCGTTGCTGGAAATGCTGCGAAAAGCCTCGCCTTACGCCACCCTCGACGAAAAGCACTATCAGGCACTGCTGCAAATGCTCGCCGAGGGCTACAACGGGCGCCTGGGTATTCGCAGCGCTTACCTGCACCGGGATGCCGTAAGCCGCACCCTGCGCGGCCGTCGAGGCGCCAAACTGACCGCCGTGACTAGCGGCGGGACGATTCCGGACAACGCCGACTACAGCGTTGTGCTGGAGCCTCAAGGCCTGAACATCGGCAGCGTCAACGAAGACTTCGCGGTGGAAAGCATCGCTGGGGATATCTTTCAGTTGGGCAATACGTCGTATCGAATCCTGCGGGTCGAAACCGGCAAGGTCCGGGTCGAAGACGCCCAGGGTCAGCCGCCAACCATTCCGTTCTGGCTCGGTGAAGCACCGGGGCGCAGCGATGAACTGTCGTTCGCCGTGGCCCGCCTGCAAGCGCAACTCGATGAGCTTCTTGGCGCCACGCCCGGCAATTTGCAACCTGCCGTCGACTGGCTCACCGCCGTACTCGGCTTGAACCTCGCCAGCGCCGAGCAACTGGGGGATTACCTGGCCCGGGCGCGCCAGACCCTCGGCGCCTTGCCATCGCAAGATACGCTGCTGATGGAGCGGTTTTTCGACGAGTCCGGCGGTACGCAACTGATCATCCACTCGCCATTCGGCAGCCGCATCAACCGCGCCTGGGGCCTGGCCCTGCGCAAGCGTTTCTGCCGCACGTTCAACTTCGAATTGCAGGCCGCCGCCAGCGAGGACGCCATCGTGCTGTCGCTGTCCACCGGTCACAGCTTTGAGCTGGATGACGTCTGGCGCTATCTGCACAGCAACAGTGCCGAACACACCCTGATTCAGGCGGTACTCGAGGCCCCATTGTTCGGCGTGCGCTGGCGCTGGAACGCAGGGGTCGCTTTGGCGCTGCCGCGTTACAGCGGCGGGCGCAAAGTACCGCCGCAAATCCAGCGAATGAAAAGCGAAGACCTGATCGCCAGCGTGTTTCCCGATCAGATCGCCTGCGTGGAAAACCTCGCCGGCGAGCGCGAGATTCCCGATCATCCGCTGGTGGAACAAACCCTCGACGATTGCCTGCACGAAGCCATGGACAGCGAAGGCTGGCTGGCGTTATTGCGGCGCATGGAACAGGGCAACATTCGCCTGATCAGCCGTGATCTGCCAGCGCCTTCGCCACTGGCGGCGGAAATCCTCAGTGCCCGTCCCTACACCTTCCTCGACGATGCGCCGCTGGAAGAGCGTCGCACTCAGGCCGTGCTCAACCGCCGCTGGAGTGATCCGCAGTCCACCGATGATCTCGGTGCGCTGGACGCCGACGCGATCACTGCAGTGCGTGATGAAGCCTGGCCAACGCCCACCAGCATGGATGAAATGCATGAAGCGCTGATGAGCCTGGCGTGCATTACCGAAACCGAAGCGCAGGCCAACCCGAATTGGCTCGATTGGCTGAATGCCTTGGCCGACAGCGGCCGCGCCAGCCGTTTGCAGATCAACGCTGTGCAATCGCTGTGGTTGGCGCTGGAGCGACTGACCTGCCTGCGGGCGATTTATCCACAAGCCACATTGTTTCCAGCGTTAGCGGCGTTGCCCGGTTTCGATGAAATCTGGGAACCGGGCGAAGCCATCCTGGAAGTGATCCGCGCACGGCTCAGCGCGTTTGGGCCGTTGCCGCTGAAAGCAATTGCCGAACCGCTTGGTTTACCGGCGGCTCAGGCCAATCAGGCCCTGGCGCAACTGGAGCGCGAAGGTTATGTACTGCGTGGGCAATTCACCCCTGGCGCCCCTGATGAACAATGGTGTGAACGGCATCTGCTGGCGCGGATTCATCGCTACACGGTCAAACGGCTGCGACGGGAAATCGAGCCGGTAGCGTTGCAGGATTTCATGCGTTTTCTGTTCGATTGGCAGCACCTGTCCGCCGCGAGCCAAGGCCAGGGCCGCGCGGTATTGCCGGCGATCATCAGCCAGTTCGAAGGCTACCCCGCTGCCGCTTCGGCGTGGGACAGCGACATTCTGCCAGCGCGTATCAAAGACTATTCGGCGAGCTGGCTGGATGAGTTATGCCGCAGCGGCAAACTGGTGTGGACCCGCCTGACCACGGGCAACAAGAGCGCCAGCACGGCATTGCGCAGCACGCCGATTCTGCTGCTGCCGCGCAGTCAGGTGGGGTTGTGGAGCAGCTTGACCGAGCAGACGCCGGTCAGCGAACTGTCGCCCAAAACCCAAAAAGTCCATGCCGCGCTCAGCCAGCATGGCGCATTGTTTTTCGATGAGCTGATTCACGAAGCCCATCTGCTGCGCTCGGAACTGGAAATCGCCTTGCAGGAACTGGTCGGTGCCGGGCTCGTAAACGCCGACAGCTTCGCCGGCCTGCGGGCGCTGATTACCCCGGCCAGCAAACGCCAGAATCGCAGCAGCCGACGCGGACGCGGAGCGTTTGTCGGCGGCATGGACGATGCCGGACGCTGGGCGTTGCTGCGCCGCGGTGCTGCCGCCCCGGTTGTGGATAAGCAACGATCGACGCCCACACCCAACGAAACCCTGGAACACATCGCCATGACCTTGTTGCGCCGTTACGGCGTGGTGTTCTGGCGCTTGCTGGAACGTGAGGCAGACTGGTTGCCGAGTTGGCGGGAGTTGCTGCGCACATTTCATCGGCTCGAGGCCCGGGGCGAGATTCGTGGAGGGCGGTTTGTCAGTGGCTTGGCGGGGGAACAATTTGCGCTGCCCGAGGCGATTCCATTGCTGCGCGAAGTCAGGCGGCGACCGCATGATGGGAGTCTGATCGCGGTGTGCGGGGTGGACCCGCTGAACCTCGCCGGCACCCTATTGCCGGGCGCGAAAGTGCCGGCGCTGGCGAGCAATCGGCTGGTGTATCGCGACGGCATACCGGCCGCCGCCGAGATCGCCGGCAAGCAACAGTTTTGGCTGGAGTTGGATCAGCAGGCCAGTGCCGAGGTGCGCAATAAGCTGACCCGCCATAGCGCCCTGTAGGAGCGAGGCTTGCCCGCGAAGGGAGCGCCGCGGTGTATCAGCGAGACGACTCAAATACCTGTGGCGAGGGGGCTTGCCCCCGTTGGGGTGCGAAGCGCCCCCAAAACCTGCAAACCCATCCTCTCAGATATACCGAGCTGTATGGCTTTGCGACTGCTTCGCAGCCGAACGGGGGCAAGCTCCCTCGCCACAGGGTTTCATTCGCCACTTGATATTTGACCTGCACGCAAATATCAAATGCCCATCCCTGTATTTTTCCGCACGCCCCCAACGCCGACACTTTGCGTACCGTCCGTAGCCCCGTCGAAACTTTCTCGCCCGCCCGGCAGTCATCAAAAGACAGAGGCGTCCGAGGGCTACATTAGACGGGAGGCGACATGGCGGCGATTCATATCGGTATTTCAGGCTGGCGCTACACGCCTTGGCGGGGGGAGTTCTACCCGAAGGGATTGACCCAGAAGCGCGAATTGCAATTCGCTTCACGGGCAGTGAACAGCATCGAAATCAATGGATCGTTTTATGCCCTGCAACGGCCCGAACGTTACGCCCAGTGGTACGCCGAAACCCCGCAGGGCTTCGTGTTCAGCGTCAAGGCGCCGCGTTTTATCACCCACATCAAGCGCTTGCGGGACATTCATAAGCCGCTGGCGAATTTCTTTGCCTCCGGGGTTCTGGAACTCAAGGAGAAACTCGGCCCGATCCTCTGGCAGTTTCCACCCAATTTCAAATTCGACCCGGAACTGTTCGAAAGCTTTCTTGAACAATTACCCCACGACACGGAACAGGCCGCCGCCCTCGCCCGACAGCATGAGCCGCGCTTGAACGGTCACGCCAGCATGAAGGCTTACGGCAAAAAACCGCTGCGCCATGCCGTGGAAATTCGCCATGAAAGCTTCGTCGATCCCGCTTTCGTCCGTCTGCTCAAACGCTACAACACCGCGCTGGTCATCGCTGATACCGCCGGCAAATGGCCGTATCGCGAAGACCTCACCAGCGACTTCGTCTATCTGCGCCTGCACGGTGCCGAGGAGCTCTACGCCAGCGGTTATACCCCACAAGCGCTGAAACGCTGGGGCGACCGGATCGAAGCCTGGTATCACGGCAAGCAACCGGCAGATCCGCACTTGATCGCGCCTCGGCAAAAACCCAAGACCCGCAGACCCCGGGAAATATTCTGCTATTTCGATAACGACATCAAAGTCCGGGCGCCCTTCGATGCCCGTCGCCTGCTTGAGCGTTTCCATCTCGATAAGGACCTGGTCACCACCCCCGGTGAGCCAGTTGCCGAAGGAGTGCTGCCATGAGTGTTCCCGAACCGGTCGGCACAACGGATGAACAGCAACCCATCATCAGCGCCGTGAGCCGTTTTACCGTGCTGACGGTCAACACCCACAAAGGTTTCACCGCGCTCAACCGGCGCTTCATCCTGCCCGAGTTACGCGAGGCGGTGCGCAGTGTGTCCGCCGACGTGGTGTTTTTGCAGGAGGTCCATGGCACCCACGAGCATCATCCACGGCGCTACCTCAATTGGCCGGCGATGCCGCAATACGAATTCCTTGCCGATACCTTGTGGCCACAGTTTGCCTATGGGCGCAATGCGGTCTATCCGGCAGGCGATCACGGCAATGCGCTGTTGTCCAAATTCCAGATCATTCGTCACGACAACCTCGACGTTTCCATCAGTGGCCATGAAAGCCGCGGAGTCCTGCATTGCGTGCTACGGATGCCCGGCGATGGTCGCGAAGTGCATGCCATTTGCGTCCATCTGGGGCTTCGCGAAAGTCACCGCAAGGCACAACTCAAGTTGCTGATCCAGCGTATGGAAGAGTTGCCGGAAGATGCCCCGGTGGTGGTCGCCGGCGACTTCAACGATTGGCGCCTGCGCGCTGATGCGCAGCTCAAGCCCTGCGGCTTGCGTGAAGTCTTTGCCGAGTTGCATGGCAAACCGGCGCGCAGTTTCCCGGCGCGCTTGCCAGCGTTGCGCCTGGACCGCATCTACGTGCGCAACCTCAAGGCCAGCCATCCGCAAGTACTGGCGGCACGGCCCTGGTCACACCTTTCCGACCATGCACCGTTATCGGTGGAGATCGAGCTATGACCGGCCCATTGATGGAAAAAACCACTATCGAACACGTTTCCACCCCTCCTCCCGTGCGTGAACCGGCGGTCACTGGCGTCGTATACGGTTGGCACAGTAACAACCGGGTCCAATTGCTGGAGAACGGTGAGGAATACTTTCCACGGGTGTTTGAAGTGCTGCGCCAGGCCCAGAATGAAATCCTGCTGGAGACCTTCATCGTGTTCGAGGACAAGGTCGGCAATGAGCTGCAGAAAATCCTGATTGAAGCGGCTCAACGCGGGGTGCGTATCACTGTAAACCTCGACGGTTTTGGCTGTGGCGAACTGAGCACGGAGTACCTCGCGGCGCTGAGCAATGCAGGTGTGCGTCTGCAAATATTCGACCCCGCGCCGCGTCACTTCGGTATCCGCACCAATTGGTTCCGCCGCATGCACCGCAAGATTGTGGTGGTCGACGGGACGATTGCGTTCCTCGGCGGAATCAACTTTTCCGCCGACCATCTGGCCGACTTCGGTCCTGAAGCCAAACAGGATTATTCGGTTGAAGTGCAAGGGCCCGCGGTGGCCGATATTCATCATTTCGCCTTGCTGCAAAGCGGTCGCCCGGCCCGGGCCAAATACTGGTGGCAACGCCGCAGACAGCGGCGCGCAGAACTGGCGGTCAGCGATCATGATGGTCAGGTACGGCTGGTGTATCGCGACAATGGCGAGCACCAGGGCGATATCGAAGAGGTGTATTTGCAGGTACTGCGCGGCGCCCGACATCGCGTGCTCATCGCCAATGCCTATTTCTTTCCAGGCTATCGGCTGCTGCGGGAGATCCGCAATGCAGCGCGCCGAGGGGTCGAGGTGCGCCTGATTCTTCAGGGGCAGCCGGATTTGCGGGTGGCCAGACTCGCCGCGCGCATGACCTACGATTATCTGCTGCGAGCCGGAGTAGCGATCTACGAATACTGCGATCGCCCCCTGCATGGCAAAGTCGCCCTGGTCGACGAGGACTGGAGCACCGTCGGCTCAAGTAACCTCGACCCGCTGAGCCTGGCCCTGAACCTGGAGGCCAATGTGTTGATTCGCGACCGCGCCTTCAACCGCGACCTGTTCGAGCGGCTCGACGAGTTGAGTAGCAACCACTGCAAGGTCATGTCGGTGGACAAGGCGCCGCGCGGACGAATCTGGCACATGACCATCGGTTTTCTGGTGTTTCACTTTCTGCGGCATTTCCCGGCATGGGCCGGTTGGCTGCCGGCGCATAAACCGCGCCTCAAACCCTTCATCCATCCAACCGGGAGCGATTAGGCATGAGGCATTCTGATGCACAGCCTGCCCCTCATTCCGACACGCCACGAAAATCCCACTGGCACCGCTGGAAAAAGCCACTGACGATGCTGTTTTTTCTGGCGTTGATCGTGCTGTTCACGATGCTTGCCCAACGCATCGAATGGGGCGAAGTGTTCGATACCCTCGCCGATTTCAAAGTCCGTACATTGGTTATCGCGTCCGGACTGACGTTGCTGAGTTTTCTGGTGTACGCCTGTTACGACCTGATCGGTCGCACCTACATCCGGCAGGATCTGACCTGGCGGCAGATCCTGCCGGTGGGCATCATCAGCTATGCCTTCAACCTTAACCTGAGCGCCTGGGTCGGCGGAGTCGCCATGCGTTATCGGCTGTATTCGCGGCTCGGCGTGAGCAAAAGCAACATCGCGAAAATCCTCGGGCTGAGCCTGGCGACCAACTGGTTCGGCTACATGGTGATTGCCGGCGCAGTGTTCAGCAGCGGACTGGTGCGAATGCCGCCAGGCTGGAAACTGAGCAGCGGAGCCCTGCAGGGCGTGGGCGTGTTACTGCTGCTGTTGAGCGCGGGGTATCTGGCGGCCTGTCGGTTTTCCAGGCGACGGGAATGGTCGATTCGCGGCGTGGAAATCAACCTGCCGTCGCTGCACATGGCCGTCCTGCAACTGGCCCTCGGCGCACTGAACTGGTCGCTGATGGCGGCAGTGATCTTCACCCTGCTACCGAGCAAACTGGATTATCCGCTGGTGCTTGGCGTGTTGCTGATCAGTGCCATTGCCGGGGTCATCACGCACATTCCTGCCGGGCTTGGCGTGCTGGAGGCGGTGTTCGTGGCGTTGTTGCAACACGAGGCCTCGCGGGGAAGTCTGGTGGCGGGGTTACTCGCGTATCGGGCGATCTATTTCCTGCTGCCGCTACTGATTACCGTGGTGATGTACCTGGTGGTGGAAGCCAAGGCCAGGTCGTTGCGGATCCAGAAGAAACCTTCTTGAGAGATTGGTTGAAACGGATGCCGCTTTCGCGAGCAAGCCCGCTCCCACATTTGATCCGCACTGCCTGCCTGAACGCGATCAATGTGGGAGCGGGCTTGCTCGCGAATGATCGCAAGAACACCACAAATCTCAACTCGACTGAATAATGCTCAACCGCTCGCCCACCACCATTTCCGTGATCCAGCCCACCAGGATCGAGGTGTACGCCTGTTGTGACACCGGATCGCTCAGGGCGTGATCGGCACCGTCGATAATCCGGTGAGTCAGCGAGTGGGTCTGCTGACATGCCGCGCGGTAACTCATGATGGTCGCGTGGGGCACATAGGCGTCGGTCTCGGACTCCACCAGCAACACATCCCCGGTGAATTGCGAACAGGCATGCAGTGCGCGATTGCTGTCGGCGCTGATCCGCGTGCTGCGGTAATCGCGCAAATCGAGCTTGTCCAGATCACGCTTGGGTGTGTGCCAGAAGTCGTCGCGATACAACGCCGGCACCCGTAGCGCCAGCCAGCGCACCGGGCGCAAGGACGTCAGGATCGCCGCCAGATAACCACCATAACTGGTGCCGACCACGGCGATCGCCGAGGTGTCGAGCGCCGGATGGGCAAGCAGTCGATCGTAGGCCGCCAGCAGGTCACGCAGGTTGTCTTCGCGGGTGACCCGGGATAACGGAATACCGGTCCCGCCGGTGTGGCCGCGCAAGTCGAATGTCAGGCACACGCAACCCAACCCGGCGATGCCTTTGGCGCGCTCCAGGTCGCGCTCCTGACTACCGCCCCAGCCATGAACGAAAAGCACACCCGGGACTTTCGATTTGGGGCTGAGGAAGGTGCCGCTCATCTGTTCATCGTCGATGTCGATCGCAATGGTTTCGCTTCTAGCCGTCATAGGATTTGACCGTTACGTACTTGAGAAGAAAGTCACTGTGTTCCGCCGGCCCGCGGTAGACCTCAATGGCGTTGGCCGGCAAAGGTTGATCGGTATAGGTTTCGACCGACGACACGCGAATCGCGCGCAAGCCAGGGTCGTTGATGAAACGCTGCAGCGCCGCGACTTCAGCACTGCTGGCACCGCCCAGGCGCCAGGATTGTTCGAGCACGCCGCTGCGTTGTTTGCCGTCGCAGTCCAGCCCTTGGGCGATGTCGTAGTTGCGCCGCGAGGCGTAGAAACCGGGGTAGGCTTCATCGGCCGCGCTGTCGAACACCTGCGCCTGCTGGATCGCCAGCCTCGTGTCGTCCGGTAGTTCCAGCGCCAGCAGGTCCTCGTAATAGCCTGGCACCACCAACAGGTTGGACCCTCCATAAACCTGCTCGCCCTGACCGTCTTCGGTCAAGTATTGATCACCGCAATAACTCAGCACCTTGTCGCCGATGAAGCTTTGGCCGACGCTATGGGTGACCACCTCGGTCAAGTCTTGTTCCAGCACCACACCTTCGGTGAACAAGGTTTTGGCATCGGGACGCGCGAGGATGGCATCGAACTGGTCGAGGCTTTTGATCACTTCCTGACCACGTCCGGCGCAAGCATAAATAGGCTTCATGCGGATCGGACCGCTGTAGAGCAGATGCTCCGCTGCCGGGCGAGCATCCTCCAGGGAAAACACGCTGAGGCCATCGAGCACAACGCCGCGTACCCGTTCGGAAAACAACGACGACCAGCCTTCGGGCGCGAACGCATAGCGATTCAACAACCCGTGGCTGATGGCTTTGGTGCAGATGAAAGCGTGGTCGACGTAACCGCCCCACAAGTCCTCCGGCCCTTTGACGCCCAGCTGCCGGGCGGCCGCAACGCCCACTAGCGTCTGGGTCGGCACCAGATAGATGTCCCGGCCGCTATGCAGCTGCGGGTCGTAGCTGCCGCCATATTCGAGACCGACGACCTGCGCCAGCCAACGGGCCAACGCGCGATTGGTTTCGACTTCGTGCAGCGAGGCGTCGGGGCGCACCGAATGGGCGAGCACCAGTTTGTTGCGATTTGTCGGGGTCATGCGTTTCCCCTTCGATCTGCGTTTGATAAATGTAGCTGAAGGAGGTGCAGAGATCAGGCCAATGGCGTCTGGACGGAAACGGGTTTCAAATCAGCCAATTGCCAAATAGTTAATAGCACAAGGCCTGTTTTATTCTGCACGACACCTTTCAATGCTCCCGGCATTTTGCACGACCCAAGCTTGGCACAGATCCAATGTGGGAGCGGGCTTGCTCGCGAAGGCGGTCTATCAGTCGACATTGATGCTGACTGACCCACCGCCTTCGCGAGCAAGCCCGCTCCCACATGGGTTCTGTGGTGATGCTTGCTACCGAGCCGTCGCCGCGGTCGCAGATACCCCAAACCGCCCTCGGTAATCACTCGGCGCCAGCCCGGTGATCTTCTTGAACGTTGCCCGAAACGCACTCGGGTCCTGATAACCCACGGTCCAGGCAATGTGATCAATGGTGCCGTTGGTGAATTCAAGCATCTCTCGCGCCTTGCCGACGCGCAGGTGCTGGCAGTACTCAGTGGGTTTCAACCCGGTCGCTGCACGAAAACGCCGCAGGAAGGTGCGTTCTTCCAGCCCTGCCCGCTCGGCCATCGCCGCCAACGAGACATCAGTTGCCCCGGTGCTTTGCAGCCAATGCTGGACCTTGAGAATCGCCGCATCACCATGGCTGAGAATCGGTGAAAAATTACTCCCGCACTCGCTCGCACTGTCGCTGTGTTCCACCACCAGAAATCGCGCCGTGCCGGTGGCAATACTCGGCCCGAGCAAGCGGTTCACCAATCGTAATCCCAGCTCTGACCAGGCCATCAAACCCGCGGTAGTGATCAGGTCACCATCGTCGACAATCGGCGTGTCGGCCTTGAGCTTGATCGCCGGGTAACGCTCGGCGAAAGCCTTGGCCGAGGTCCAGTGGGTCGTCGCGCTGCGGCCATCGAGCAAGCCGCTTTCAGCCAACAGAATAGAACCCACGCAGACCCCGCCGAGGGTCGCACCGTTGGCATGTTGCCGACGAAGCCAGCGAATCAGCCCTTGGGGCGCCTGCCCCTCGGAAAAACCTCCGATCGAGGGCGGGATCAACACGGCAACCAATGCGCCGGCCGGGCCGGGATGAGTGTCATAGACCCGCTCGGGCACTTGATCACCCTCGACCTGCCAGTGACTGACCCGCAGCAACGGCAGCTGCGCCGACTGATGCTCGGCGGCGATCCGGTTGGCCACGCCGAACAGGTCCGTCAGCCCATGCACCGCCGCCATCTGCGCACCGGGATAGATCAGCACGCCCAGTTCGGCGACTGTCCTTTCTGCACCCATTGTCAGTTTTCCCCCTTCTATTGTCGGTGCGGCCAATCCTCGAACAAACGGCCAGCGCCAATACTTGATTCACACCCGACACACTTCGAGGAAACACTCATGACCAAGCAAGCACTCATCGTAGTCGATATCCAGAATGACTACTTCCCCCAAGGCAAGTGGCCCCTGGTGGGCGCCGACGCAGCAGCGGACAACGCCGCGCGGTTGATCCAGGCGTTTCGCGAGACCGGTGCTCCAGTGGTGCATATCCGCCACGAATTCACCTCCGATGCCGCGCCGTTCTTCACTCCAGGTTCCGAAGGCGCGAAATTGCATCCCAAAGTCCTCAACCGCGTAGATGAGCCGGTGGTGCTCAAACACTTCGTCAACTCGTTCCGTGAAACCGAACTGGAGGCCATCCTCGACCAGCAAGGCATCGAACATCTGGTAATCGTCGGCAGCATGAGCCACATGTGCATCGACGGTATCACCCGTGCCGCAGCCGACCTGGGCTATACCGTCACGGTGATTCACGACGCCTGTGCTACCCGAGACCTGGAGTTCAATGGCATCACCGTCCCGGCCGCCCACGTTCACGCCGCCTTCATGTCGTCCCTGGGTTTTGCCTATGCCAGCGTGGTGTCCACCGATGATTTTCTGGCTGGTTAAGTGAGATCAACCTGTGGGAGCGGGCTTGCTCGCGAAAGCGGTGTATCAGGCAACATCAATGTTGACTGTCTCGCCGCCTTCGCGAGCAAGCCCGCTCCCACATGACCTTCTATTGTCATTACTCCTGCGCAACAGTCGAAAAAATCTCACGCGTGAGCTATTGAGGGCCACGAAAATTGCCTGTAGTGTTTCTCACGCGTGAGATTTTTCACAACGAGGCCAGCATCATGAAAAGCAGCTCTCCATCAGATCCGCCTACCGGATCTGTTAGCGATTCAGCGAGCCAAAAGGGAGAGCGCTCAAAACCGTCCGCGAAAAAACCATCCAGCTTCTACATGAAGCAGATGCGCGCGGGCCTGGGTGCCGCCGGTTATGTGAAACACGAGACTTGGGTGCTTCCCGAAAATCGAAGCCTGCTCAAGCAGATGGAGAAACAGCTACGCCAACCGATCCTGGCTGGCTCATTCATGTCGGAGAATTACATGAGCGCAGGTAATAACTGGAACATCGATCGCCTCTACAGCGCCCTTCAGGCCCTCGACGAAGTGGTTTCGAACGACATCACCCTCTCCCTCGTTCAAGGCGTCGAGTCCAGCATCAAGCTGGACATGAACGAGTTCGGTGGCTTGCCGATTTACATCGCAGTGGTTGGCGATCAGATCATCGTCGATACCGTTCTGGTCGATATCGAGTCCATCAACGACGTACCGGCATTCAACGATGCCGTTCTGCGCAGCCGGGAAATGTTCCCGCTGTCCTCGATCGGAATCGAGTCCATGCCCAACGGGCAGATCGTTTACAACATGTTCGGCGCACTCAGCTCCGACTCCAGCCTGACCAACGTCGTGACCGAGGTCAAAACCCTCGTCGACAACGTCCAGCGCGCCAGCGAAGCCTTTGAACGCTTCTTCATCTAACTTTTCGGGAACAGGAAATATCCAATGACTCAGTCCATCTGGAGCAAATTGTTCACCGCGTTGCGTGGCGGTGCCAACGAAGTCGGCGAATCGATCGTCGACCAACAGGCCCTGCGCATTCTTGACCAGGAAATTCGCGATGCTGACAGCGCGCTGGCCAACGCCAAGCGTGAGCTGGTCACTATCATGGCCAAGCACAAACTGTCGGCTGATCGCGTCAACGAGTACAACGCCAAGATCAAGGATCTGGAATCCAAGGCCCTGGCCGCGATCCAGGCCAACCGCGAAGACCTGGCACTGGAAGTGGCCGAAGCCATTTCGACCCTGACCAATGAACTGGATGTCGAGCAAAAGCAGGCCACCGAATTCGGCGGTTACGCTGAGAACATGCGTAAAGACATCACCAAGGCTGAAAGCCGCATCAAAAGCCTGCGTCAGCAAGTGGACATGGCCAAGGCGCGAGAAAGCGTACAGAAAGCCCAGGTCAGTGCTTCGATCGCCAGTGGCGGCGCCAACGGCAAGCTGGAAACCGCCGTCGGTACGCTGAACCGTCTGCAAGCCAAGCAGCAGCAACGCGCCGCGGAACTGGAAGCCCAGGACCAACTGGCCGATGCGTCGACCGGCACCGACCTTGAGCGCAAGTTGCGCGATGCCGGCATCACGCCGAACGAAGGCAGCGCCAATGCGATTCTGGAACGCCTGAAGAAAAAATCGGCTGAGTAAACCGGTTACTGCGCGCAAGGAAGGACATTCATTGCCTTGATGTCAGTCAGTCAAGCGCACTGAACCTGTGGCGAGGGAGCTTGCTCCCGCTGGGCCGCGAAGCGGTCCCAAAAAACAGGACTGCTGCGCAGTCCAGCGGGAGCAAGCTCCCTCGCCACAATTTTACTCAGTGCTTGTTCTATCTCTTAACTGACAGCCGACTCGAGGTCATGGATGGATGCCCTGAAGGGTTTCAAGACAATCGCAGGCGTGGCCCTTTTCATGGTCGCGCTGCAACTGCTCAATGTGGCGACCGGCTACAACCTTATTGCCTTCGGCCTGGTGCCGAGAACACTGCAGGGACTGGTCGGTATCATCACCTCGCCTTTCTTGCACGGGTCCTTTGCCCACCTGAGCACCAACCTGATTGCCTTTTTGATCCTCGGTACTTTGGTCATTGTCGAAGGGCTCAGCCGGTTCATCGCCGTCAGCACCATCATTATTCTGCTGGGCGGTTCGCTGGTCTGGCTGTTCGGGTTTGCAGGCGTGCACATCGGTGCCAGCGGATGGGTATTCGGGCTGTGGGCGTACCTGCTGTCGCGCGCCTGGTTCCAGAGGAGTTGGAGCAATCTGATCACGGCCAGTGTCGTGGTCCTGCTCTATGGCGGCTTGATCTTTGGCTTCCTTCCTCGCCATGGCATGTCCTTCGAAGGGCATATCTTTGGTGCGATCGCCGGATTTATTGCAGCAAAAGTACTGTTATCCACGCCGCGCAGCAGGTTTAATGCCACCCGGTAACCGCACTTGAGCACTCAGACGCCAGAGCGATTACCTCGCCAGGAACGAGCCCCCACGGAGTCAGGGATGTAATGTCGATTTTCCTTTTGCTGCGCACGTACGCCTCGTCCTTCTTCCATCGGTTCGGCTGGGCAGGCCTGGCCATTGCGTTGGGTATACACCTGAGCACGGCCTATCTCGGACTGGTGCTTCTGGGCGAACAACACCTCACCGCTCCCGCCACGTTTACCTATTTCTATCTCACCACCACGCTCACCGTCGGCTATGGCGATCTCGCGCCACAGACATCGGCGGGACGAATTTTCGTGGCCACCTGGGTCATGCTCGGGGGCATTGCGCTGCTGACGGCAGCCATCGGCAAAACCACCAGCAGTGTCATCGATGTATGGAGAAAAGGCATGAAGGGCAAAGGCGATTTCACCGGCAAGGTCGGCCATACCGTTCTCATTGGCTGGGAAGGCGCATCCAGCGAGCGGGTTATTGAATTATTGCTGCAGGACGAAACCTCCAATGACAACCTGATCGTCATTTGCGATTGCGACCTCGAAGAAAATCCCATGCCGGGTAAAGCGGACTTTATCAAGGGCGAAAGCCTGTCCTCTGCCGCGCTGTTGCTGCGAGCCGGTGTCCCCGGTGCCGAACGCGTGCTGGTGCGAACCCATTCAGACGACCTGACACTGGCCACCGTCCTGGCGATCAATCAATTGAGCCCCGTCGGCCATGTGGTCGCCCACTTCAATGAAAGCGAAATCGCCGCCCTTGCCAGCGCCTACGCGCCCAGTCTGGAATGCACCTCGAGCATGGCCATCGAGATGTTGGTACGCGCCTCCCAGGATCCGGGCTCATCCGCGGTCATCAATGAATTGCTGTGCGTGGGTCAAGGCGCCACCCAGTACCTGATGAAACTGCCCGAGACCTTTGAAGCCACGTTCGGCGATCTGTACGCACAGATGAAAGAACAGCACAACGCGACCCTCATTGGCTACCGCGCCAAAGGCGTCCGACAGCCGTGGATCAACCCGCCCGGCGCCACTCGCGTTGAGGGCGGCGAACTCTTCTACATCGCCTCCTCTCGCCTCAAGGAAATCACCAATGGGATGGTTTAAACAGTTGATGGGGCTTGAGGCCCCGAAAGCGAATCCGGAATCGAAATGGACAGCCAGCGAAACCCTGCCCGCCATCGGCCCGCTGGGCCTGGCATTGGGCAAAGGCGTGATGTTCGACACGACCCTGAAACTGTTGCTCGATGGCAACACCGATGTGGTCATCCCCGGCTCCCAACAGATCTGGAGCGCTGGCACTGTTGATCTCGGGCAGTCGACCTGGCTGTCACGCTATTACATGAACGACGAAGACCATTGGCTGCAAGTGCATACCACCGGCGACATCGCCGGCCAGGTCGAGTCGGTGATCCTGTTCAATTACCTCAGCTACATCACCATCAACAGTGAGTCAGAGTTGCGTCGACTGGCCGGTCCTGAAAGCTTGATCGGCCTGCCGAGCTACACCCACAACGGTGTCGAATACACTCGCGAATGGGGCACCGAGAACGGCCAGACAGAACTGGTGGCGCTGAGCGAACACCTGAAAAACCCGGATGAGTCCTACAGCATCGAGCACCGTTCGATGCTGTATGCCCGCGAAACCGGCCTGACCGATCGCCGGGAATTCCTGCTGTTTTCCGTCGAAGAAGACGCCGAAGGCACCATCAGCTTGAGCACTTCGCTGGGCATTTCGTTGTACACCACTGACCTGAACACTTTTTAAAAAGGAAGAAGTCCATGCTCGAAGCGCTCTCCATCTCCCTGAACAAAGCCGCCGTGCTCGGGTTTGTGTTGTACATCCTCGGCGCCACCGTGCTGTTCGCGTTGTTCCAATTCATCTATACCCGAATCACCCCGCACAGAGAGTTCGAACTGATCCGTTCTGGCAACGTTGCGGCCTCGGTTGCACTGGGCGGCGCCATCATCGGTTTCGCCATTCCGGCCAGCAATGTGATCGCCTATTCGATCAGCATTCTGGACTTCGTCGTCTGGGCAGTGATCGCCGCTTTCGTACAACTGCTGGCGTTTCTGGTGACCAGCCTGGTGCTTAAAGGCGCCTCTGAACGGATTAAAAAAGGCGAAATCGCTGCGGGTATCTATGTCGCGGCAGTGGCCATCAGCGTTGGCATGTTGAACGCCGCCTGCATGACCCCTTCCCAGAACTGATTGCGCCACGGAGATCCCGATGAAACGAAGCAAGTACGTTCAGCTCTCGCTGGCCGCGTCGGTCGCCATGGCCATATCAGGCTGCGGGCAAGCGGAAAAAACCTACCCGGTGCAGAAGAAGTACAACTTCCAGTCCGTTCAGCAGTGCGCCGATGAAAAGCTACCGGTAGACGTCTGCTCTGATGCCTACATGAGCGCCATGGCCGAACACCGCCGCATCGCGCCGGTCTACGACAACCAGGCCGATTGCGATGCCGACTTTGTCGCCGACTGGTGCCAACAGGATTCGGCCGGCAAGTTCATCCCCAAGCTGGGTGGTTTCGAGCTGACTGCCGATGGCGAGGTAACACAATCCCAAGTGGACGCAGCCAAGGCTCAATTACCCGCCTCGGAAGCGAACAGTGGAGGTTCCGGGTTCTCCGGCACCAGCCTGCTGACCGGCCTGCTGATCGGCAACATGCTGAGCAGCAACCGCAACAGCTATTACTCCCAGCCGGTCTACCGCTACCGCGATGATCGCGGCAACTACGGCTCCTCAACGCTTGGTCAACGGATTGCGAAAGGCTCGACCTTTACCAAGTCCAATCAGGCGAGGTACGGCAGCAGCTACACCGACTCGATCCGCGCCTCCGCCAGCAAGCCGATGTCCGTTGCCTCGTCCACGTCTCGTGGCGGTTTCGGCAGCAAGGCCAGCGCCCGCAGCGGTTGGGGCGGTTCGAGCAGCGCTGGCCGATCGAGCAGTTAAGGAACGAGCACCATGAAGAAGATCCTCTGCGCAGAGCGTCATGACTGGAAACAGACCGCCGAAAATCTCGGCTTTCTGTTCCATACCATCGACGACGAACCCTATTGGGACGAGGGCGCGTATTACCAGTTCACGCTCAAACAGATTGAAAACGATCTCGAAGACCCGACCACCGAGATTCATGAGATGTGCATGGACCTGGTGGCCCGCGTGGTGCAGAGCGAGGAATTGCTGGAGCGCCTGAGCATTCCCGCGCCATTCTTCGACTTGGTTCGCACGTCATGGCTCGAAGGTCACCCGCATCTGTATGGGCGCATGGATTTCTCCTATAACGGCAGCGGACCCGCCAAGCTGCTGGAACTCAACTACGACACGCCGACCAGCCTGTATGAAGCGGCGGCGTTTCAGTGGGGCTGGCTGGAGCAATGCATCGAACGCGGCTTGCTGCCCAAACATGCCGACCAGTTCAACAGCATCGACACCAAGCTGCATCAGGCCTTCGCCCAGCTGCAGCTCAAGCAGCCCTTCTACTTCGCCTCGATGAAAGACTCGGTCGAAGACAAAGGCACCACCGACTACTTGCGCCTGATCGCGGAAAAGGTCGGCATCGAATCACGACACATCGATATCGAAGACATCGGCCTCACCCATGAAGGACGTTTCGTCGACTTGGAAGATCGCTGGATTCCTCACCTGTTCAAGCTGCATGCCTGGGAGTTCATCTTCCATGAGCCATTTGGTGCAGCGATTGCCCAGAGCGACACCCAGTTTTTCGAGCCGGCCTGGAAATCCATTATTTCCAACAAAGGCATCTTGCCGCTGCTGTGGGAGTTCAATAAAGGTCACCCGAACCTGCTGGCGGCGCACCTGGATACCGACCCAGGCAAAGCGGTGCCCAAAGGCTGGGTGCGCAAACCGTTCTTCTCCCGGGAAGGCGCCAACATCGAGCTGCAAACGGCTGACGGTCTGATCGTAAAAGAGGACGGGCCCTACACCGACGCGCCGTTTATCCTTCAGGAGTTCGCTCCACTGCCGAAGTTTGGCGACAGCTTTACGCTGATTGGCTCTTGGGTCATCGGCGATCAGGCGGCCGGTATTGGCGTGCGCGAAGACAACAGTTTGATCACCAAGGATTCGAGCCGGTTCTTGCCGCACCTGATACTCGACTGACCCATCCATCGCCGAGGGTGGACATAAGCAAGATGCCCACAAGACTTACGGCTGAAATACCGGATAATGGCGGCCATTCGTTTAGCCGTTATTCTGGTAATCCCCCATGGAAATCAAGGTCAACTTTCTCGACAACCTTCGACTTGAAGCCAAGTTCGATGACTTCACGGTGGTGGCCGATCAACCTATTCGCTACAAGGGCGATGGTTCGGCACCGGGTCCGTTCGATTACTTCCTGGCTTCGTCAGCGTTGTGTGCAGCTTATTTCGTGAAGTTGTACTGCGACACGCGCAGTATTCCCACGGATAACATCCGCCTGTCGCAGAACAACATTGTCGATCCGGAAAACCGCTACAACCAGATTTTCAAGATCCAGGTCGAGTTGCCGGCGGACATCTGCGACAAGGATCGCCAGGGCATCCTGCGTTCCATCGACCGTTGCACCGTGAAAAAAGTGGTGCAAGCCGGGCCTGAGTTTGTGATCGAAGAAGTCGAAAACCTCGACGCCGATGCCCAGGCGTTGCTAATGCCTGCGTCCCGTTCGGAGGCGAGCACTTATATCGCGGGCAAGGATCTGCCGCTGGAGCAAACCATCGCCAATATGTCGGCCCTTCTGGCGGACCTGGGCATGAAGATTGAAATCGCCTCGTGGCGCAATATCGTGCCCAATGTGTGGTCGCTGCACATCCGCGATGCGCACTCGCCGCTGTGCTTTACCAACGGCAAGGGTGCGACCAAGGAAGGCGCGTTGGCCTCGGCGCTGGGCGAATTTATCGAGCGACTCAACTGCAACTTTTTCTACAACGACCAGTTCTGGGGCGAAGACATCGCCAACGCAGCGTTTGTGCACTACCCGGACGAACGCTGGTTCAAGCCTGGTCGTAAAGATGAGCTACCCACCGAGATTCTCGACGAGTACTGCCTGAAGATTTACAACCGCGACGGCGAGTTGCGTGGCTCCCATTTGATCGATACCAACTCGGGCAATGAAGAACGCGGCATCTGCTCGCTGCCGTACGTGCGCCAGTCGGACGGCGAGGTGGTGTATTTCCCGTCTAACCTGGTTGAAAACCTGTTCCTGAGCAACGGCATGAGTGCCGGTAACACGCTGGCCGAAGCCCAGGTGCAGTGCCTGTCGGAGATCTTCGAGCGCGCGGTAAAACGCGAAATCATCGAAGGTGAATTTGCCTTGCCGGATGTGCCGGCCGAGGTGCTGGCGAAGTACCCCGGGATACTGGCCGGGATTCAGGCGCTGGAAGCGCAAGGGTTCCCGGTGTTGGTGAAGGATGCGTCCCTGGGCGGTGAGTTCCCGGTGATGTGCGTCACGTTGATGAACCCGCGTACCGGCGGTGTGTTCGCCTCGTTCGGCGCGCATCCGAGCCTGGAAGTGGCGCTGGAACGCAGCCTGACCGAACTGTTGCAGGGCCGCAGCTTCGAAGGCCTCAATGACTTGCCCCAGCCGACGTTTGAAGGGCATGCGGTGACCGAACCGAATAACTTCGTCGAGCACTTTATCGACTCCAGCGGCGTGGTGTCGTGGCGCTTCTTCAGTGCCAAATCGGATTATGAATTCGTGGAGTGGGACTTCTCTGGCCAAGGCGAAAACTCGAATGCCGAGGAAGCCGCGACCTTGTTCGGCATTCTCGAAGGCATGGGCAAGGAAGTGTACATGGCGGTCTACGAGCATATCGGCGCGAAGGCGTGCCGCATCCTGGTGCCGAACTATTCGGAAATCTATCCCGCAGACGATCTGATCTGGGATAACACCAACAAAGCGCTGTTCTTCCGCACCGACATCCTGAACCTGCATCGCCTGGACGATGAAGAACTGCAAGCGCTGGTTGAGCGTCTGGTAGAAAGCGAGCTGGACGACTACACCGACATCACCACCTTGATCGGCATCGAATTTGACGACAATACCGCGTGGGGTCAGCTGACGATCCTGGAGCTGAAGCTGCTGATTTATCTCGCCTTGCAGAAATTCGAAGAGGCGAAAGAGGCGGTGGAAATGTTCCTGCAGTACAACGACAACACGGTTGAGCGTGGCTTGTTCTACCAGGCCGTCAATGTGGTGCTGGAGATGAAGCTGGACGAGGACCTGGAACTGGAAGACTACGAGGCCAATTTCCGCCGGATGTTTGGCAATGAGCGCACAGATGCCGCAATCGGATCGGTGGACGGCAGCGTGCGCTTCCATGGCTTGACGCCGACCAGCATGAAACTGGAGGGGCTCGACAGGCACCTGCGGTTGATCGACAGCTACAAGAAACTGCACTCGGCACGGGCCAATGTGACTGCTGTATTCAGTTAACAGCGCCCACAAAAAAGCGAAGCCAGATTACTGGCTTCGCTTTTTTGTTACTTACTGTTTTTAGAACGGAATATCGTCATCAAAGCTGTCGAAATCCGGAGCCGGCTGCTGTGCGGCCTGCTGCTGTGGAGCCGGACGCGACTGTTGCGGTGCCGACTGCGGACGCGGAGCCTGTTGGCGTGGAGCCGGGGCGGACTGCTGGTAGTTATTGCCCCCGCCTTGTTGATCGCCCTGCTGTGGACGGCCGCCCAGCAATTGCATGGTGCCTTGCATGTCGACCACGATTTCAGTGGTGTAACGCTTGATACCGTCTTTTTCCCACTCGCGGGTCTGCAGCTTGCCTTCGATGTACACCTGCGAACCTTTACGCAGGTATTCGCCGGCAATTTCAGCAACCTTGCCGAACATCGAAACACGGTGCCATTCGGTCTTCTCGACCTTCTGACCGGTTTGCTTGTCGGTCCACTGTTCGCTGGTCGCCAGACTCAGGTTGGTCACGGCGTTACCGTTAGGCAAGTAGCGAACTTCGGGATCCTGGCCGCAAGTGCCGACCAATATGACTTTGTTAACCCCACGGGCCATAACGTTCTCCTAGGCTACGCACGCTGCCCCGGCCGGGTTGTTCACCAGGCGCTCAAGGGTGGTGCGATCCAATAGTTCTGTGTCCAGTTTGATGTAAATCGCCGCTTCATCTTCGACGATCACTGCATCTGTTACCCCTACGACGGCCTTCAGGCGCTCGACCAGACCCGCTTCGCGGATCGCCTCGGGCGACAACGGCAAGCGCAGGCTCGTCACGTAAGGTGGTTCGCGCATGGTAACAGCAAAGGCCAGCCAGAGGGCAGCCAGGCCGGCGCATCCGAGGAAGACAACCGACAAACCGCCGTGCTGGAACATCCAGCCGCCGAGGATCCCGCCCAGTGCCGAACCGAGGAACTGACTGGTGGAATAAACCCCCATTGCCGTGCCTTTGCCGCCTGCCGGTGAAACCTTGCTGATCAGCGATGGCAAGGAGGCTTCCAGCAGATTGAACGCGGTAAAGAACACCACCGTACCGATCACCAGCGCCCGCAAGCTATCGCCGAACTGCCAGAAGAATAGCTCAGTGAGCATCAGCGTCACGACGGCGCCGAGCAAAACTCGTTTCATTTTGCGTCGCTTCTCGCCGTAGATAATGAACGGGATCATGGCGAAGAAGGAAATCAGCAGCGCGGTCAGGTACACCCACCAATGCTGCTCCTTGGGCAGTCCGGCTTTTTCGACCAAGGCCAGGGGCAATGCCACGAAGCTCGACATCAACATCGCGTGCAACACAAAAATACCCAGGTCCAGACGCAGCAGGTCGGGATGCTTGAGTGTCGGTATCAGCGCCTGGCGCGCGACGCCTGATTCACGGTGCTGCAACGGCCCGGTTGCGCGCGGCACCATGAACATCACGATGACGATACCGACCAGCGCCATGCCGCCGGTGGCGAAGAACAATCCGGACAGGCCAAAAACACGGGTCAGCAATGGTCCTGCAACCATGGCGACAGCGAATGACAGACCAATCGTCATGCCGATCATGGCCATCGCTTTGGTCCGATGCTGCTCCCGGGTCAGGTCTGACAGTAACGCCATGACCGCCGCGGAAATCGCCCCGGCACCTTGCAGGATTCGTCCGGCGATAACGCCCCAGATCGAATCGGCATTGGCCGCCAGCACACTCCCCAGGGCGAAGATGATCAGGCCCAGGTAAATCACCGGACGACGACCGATGCGGTCGGAAATGAAGCCGAAAGGAATCTGAAAGATCGCCTGAGTCAGGCCGTAAGCGCCAATCGCCAACCCGATGAGGGCCGGGGTCGCTCCTGCCAGGTCCATCCCATAGGTCGCCAGAACCGGCAACACCATGAACATGCCAAGCATACGGAAGGCGAACACCAGGGCCAGACCGCTTGCTGCGCGGGTCTCACTGCCACTCATGCGTTCGCTGTGGGGATCGTGCATGGAAAAACCTCATGTGAACCGGCGGCGATTCTACCAGTCCCATCGATTGACGGGGTATATCGCGACGCTATGACGCGTACAGATGACACAGTCTTCATCCAACGCTGCGCGCCCCGCATTTGATAGTGTGCATCCATCCAGTATTTGGCCGTATACTCCTACGTTTTCGACGCCCGCCGAGCGAGGCCACTTTGGACAAGATCCTGATTCGTGGGGCCCGAACCCACAACCTGAAGAACATCGACCTGACCCTGCCACGGGACAAACTGATCGTTATCACCGGCCTGTCTGGATCCGGCAAGTCGTCCCTGGCCTTCGACACGCTGTACGCCGAAGGCCAGCGTCGTTACGTCGAATCACTGTCGGCCTACGCCCGGCAGTTCCTGTCGATGATGGAAAAACCTGACGTCGACACCATCGAAGGTCTGTCGCCAGCGATCTCTATCGAACAGAAGTCGACCTCGCACAACCCGCGCTCGACGGTTGGCACCATTACCGAAATCTACGACTACCTGCGCTTGCTCTACGCTCGCGTTGGTATTCCGCGCTGCCCGGACCACGACATTCCGCTGGAAGCCCAGACCGTCAGCCAGATGGTCGACCTGGTGCTGGCCCAACCGGAGGGCAGCAAACTGATGCTGCTGGCCCCGGTGATCCGTGAGCGCAAAGGCGAACATCTTTCGGTCTTCGAAGAACTGCGCGCCCAGGGTTTTGTGCGGGCCCGGGTCAACGGCAGGCTTTGTGAGCTGGACGAGCTGCCGAAGCTGGATAAACAGAAGAAGCATTCGATCGACGTCGTGGTCGACCGCTTCAAGGTCCGCGCCGATCTGCAACAGCGCCTGGCCGAATCATTCGAGACCGCGCTGAAACTGGCGGACGGTATTGCGCTGGTGGCGCCAATGGACGACGAGCCCGGCGAAGAAATCATCTTCTCCGCGCGCTTCGCCTGCCCGATCTGCGGCCACGCCATCAGCGAGCTGGAACCCAAGCTGTTTTCCTTCAACAACCCGGCCGGCGCCTGCCCGACCTGCGATGGTCTGGGGGTGAAACAGTTCTTCGACACCAAACGATTGGTGAACGGTGAGCTGACCCTGGCCGAAGGCGCCATTCGCGGCTGGGACCGGCGCAATGTCTATTACTTCCAGATGCTCGGCTCGCTGGCCTCGCACTACAAGTTCAGCCTTGAAGTGCCGTTCAACGATTTGCCGGCCGATCAGCAGAAATTCATCCTGCATGGCAGTGGCTCGCAGAACGTCGACTTCAAGTACCTGAACGACCGCGGCGACATCGTCAAACGTTCGCATCCGTTCGAAGGCATCGTGCCGAATCTGGAACGCCGCTACCGCGAAACCGAATCGGCTTCGGTCCGTGAAGAACTCGCCAAATTCCTCAGCACCCAGCCCTGCCCGGATTGCCGCGGCACTCGTCTGCGTCGCGAGGCGCGGCACGTGTGGGTTGGCGAGAAGACCTTGCCGGCGGTGACCAATCTGCCGATTGGCGACGCCTGCGAATATTTCGGCGTACTGAAACTGACCGGTCGCCGTGGCGAGATCGCCGACAAGATTCTCAAGGAAATCCGCGAGCGACTGCAGTTTCTGGTCAATGTTGGCCTGGATTATCTGTCACTGGATCGCAGTGCCGACACACTATCCGGCGGTGAGGCCCAGCGGATTCGCTTGGCCAGTCAGATTGGCGCCGGTCTGGTGGGGGTTCTGTATATCCTCGATGAGCCGTCGATTGGCCTGCATCAACGGGACAATGATCGGTTGCTGGGTACCCTCAAACACCTGCGGGATATTGGCAACACCGTGATCGTGGTCGAGCATGACGAAGACGCGATTCGTCTGGCCGATTATGTGGTGGATATCGGCCCGGGCGCGGGTGTGCACGGTGGGCATATCGTCGCCGAAGGTACGCCGGCCGAAGTCATGGCTCACCCTGATTCGCTGACCGGCAAGTACTTGTCGGGGCGAGTAAAGATCGCAGTGCCAGCCAAACGCACGCCGCGTAACAAGAAGTTGTCGCTAGCTCTCAAGGGCGCTCGCGGCAACAATTTGCGCAATGTCGATCTGGAGATTCCGATCGGCCTGTTGACCTGCGTGACGGGTGTTTCCGGTTCGGGCAAATCGACGCTGATCAACAACACACTGTTTCCTTTGAGCGCTACGGCACTCAATGGGGCAACGACACTGGAAGCGGCTGCTCACGACAGCATTAAAGGCCTGGAACATCTGGACAAGGTTGTGGACATCGACCAGAGCCCGATCGGTCGCACACCGCGCTCCAACCCCGCGACCTATACCGGGCTGTTCACGCCGATTCGCGAGTTATTCGCCGGCGTGCCGGAATCGCGCTCCCGCGGTTACGGGCCGGGGCGTTTCTCCTTCAACGTGAAGGGCGGACGCTGCGAAGCCTGTCAGGGCGATGGCCTGATCAAGGTGGAAATGCACTTCCTGCCGGACATCTATGTCCCGTGCGACGTCTGCAAGAGCAAGCGCTACAACCGCGAGACGCTGGAGATCAAGTACAAGGGCAAGAGCATCCACGAAACCCTCGAGATGACCATCGAGGAAGCCCGAGTATTCTTCGATGCCGTTCCAGCTTTGGCGCGCAAGCTTCAGACGCTGATGGACGTAGGCCTTTCGTACATCAAGCTGGGGCAATCGGCGACGACGCTGTCGGGCGGTGAAGCCCAGCGGGTGAAACTGTCTCGCGAGCTGTCCAAGCGTGATACCGGCAAGACCCTGTACATCCTCGATGAGCCGACTACCGGCCTGCACTTTGCGGATATCCAGCAACTGCTCGACGTACTGCATCGTCTGCGCGACCACGGCAATACCGTGGTGGTGATCGAGCACAACCTGGACGTGATCAAGACGGCCGACTGGTTGGTGGACCTGGGGCCGGAAGGTGGTTCCAAGGGTGGGCAGATCATTGCCGTCGGTACGCCTGAAGAAGTGTCCGAGATGAAGCAGTCGCATACCGGCTTCTACCTCAAGCCACTGCTGGAGCGTGATCGGGCCTGAATCCGGTGCTAAACAAAAAAGCCCCTGTCACTTGCTCAGTGACAGGGGCTTTTTTCGTATCGGTGCAATCAGGCGTGGGATTGCAGGTAGTTCTCGAGACCGATCAACTTGATCAGGCCCATCTGCTTTTCAAGCCAGTAGGTGTGGTCTTCTTCAGTATCATGCAATTGAACCCGCAGCATCTCGCGGCTGACATAGTCCTTGTGCTGCTCGCAGAGTTCAATGCCCTTGCAGAGCGCGGCGCGGACTTTGTATTCCAGGCGCAGGTCAGCGGCGAGCATGTCCGGCACAGTGGTGCCCACATCAAGGTCGTCCGGACGCATGCGAGGCGTGCCTTCGAGCATCAGAATACGACGCATCAGAGCATCAGCGTGCCCGGCTTCTTCTTCCATCTCGTGGTTGATACGTTCGTAGAGCTTGGTGAAACCCCAGTCCTCATACATCCGCGAATGGACGAAATATTGATCACGGGCTGCCAGTTCGCCTGTCAGCAACGTGTTGAGGTAATCGATTACGTCTGGGTGACCTTGCATCGCCCTACATCTCCCTGCTTGAAAGTCTGTAGTTTGAACCAACCTGACCGGAAGGTCACTCGCCCGACGCTATAAAAGCGAAGATATTCTTAGAAAAGCAGCTTAAATAACGCAAAAACCGCCCAAATGAGGGCGGTTCTGCTTATCGTTTAGACTTAGTTAAGCTGTACGTTGAGCGCCTTTGCGATTGCTTCTCCATACGCCGGGTCAGCCTTGAAGAAATGCTGCAGCTGGCGATCAACCACATCGCTGGAAACACCAGCCATTGCGCCGGCAATGTTATTGATCAGCAGAGTTTTCTGCTCATCGCTCATCAGGCGGAACAGCGCGCCAGCGTGGCTGTAGTAGTCGGTATCTTCGCGATGATCGTAACGATCAGCCGCGCCACTCAAGGCCAAAGCCGGTTCCGCGTAGCGCGGTGCCTGTTTCGGTGATTCTACGTAACTGTTCGGCTCGTAGTTCGGCGTTGCGCCACCATTGGCGCCGAACGCCATGGAGCCGTCGCGCTGGTAAGTGTTGACCGGGCTGCGAGACGCATTCACCGGCAGTTGCTGATGATTGGTGCCAACACGGTAGCGGTGAGCGTCAGCGTAGGCAAATACGCGACCTTGCAACATGCGGTCAGGCGACAGACCGACACCCGGAACCATATTGCTCGGACCGAACGCCGCCTGCTCGACTTCAGCGAAGTAGTTCAGCGGATTGCGGTTCAGTTCAAGTTCACCCACTTCGATCAATGGAAACTCTTTCTGCGACCAGGTCTTGGTCACGTCAAACGGGTTTTCATAGTGCGCCTCGGCTTGGGCCTCGGTCATGATCTGGATATTGACAGTCCATTTCGGGAAATCACCGCGCTCAATCGCGCCGAACAGGTCACGCTGAGCGTAATCCGGATCAGTACCCGCCAGGCGCGCTGCTTCTGCCGGAGCGAGGTTCTTGATCCCTTGCCTGGTTTTGTAGTGCCACTTCACCCAGTGACGCTCGCCACTGGCGTTGATTAGGCTGTAGGTGTGGCTGCCGAAGCCATGCATGTGGCGATAGCCGTCAGGGATGCCGCGGTCCGAGAACAAAATGGTGATCTGGTGCAATGCCTCAGGCGAGTGCGACCAGAAATCCCACATCATCTGCGCGCTTTTCAGGTTGCTTTGCGGCAGGCGTTTCTGGGTATGGATGAAGTCAGGGAATTTCAGCGGATCACGAATGAAGAACACCGGTGTGTTGTTACCGACGATGTCCCAGTTGCCTTCTTCTGTGTAGAACTTCAGGGCAAAACCACGTGGATCACGCTCTGTGTCGGCCGAACCGCGTTCGCCGCCTACAGTGGAGAATCGCAAGAATGTTGGAGTTTGTTTGCCGACGGACTCAAACAGCTTGGCACTGGTGTACTGGGTGATATCGCGAGTCACGGTGAACGTACCATAAGCGCCCGAACCTTTGGCATGTACACGACGCTCAGGAATGTTTTCACGATTGAAGTGCGCAAGCTTCTCGATCAGGTGGAAATCGTCGAGCAGCAAAGGGCCACGTGGGCCGGCGGAGCGGGAATTCTGGTTGTCGGCGACAGGAGCGCCACTGGCGGTCGTAAGCGTTTTGTTTTGGCTCATGCGATCTCATCCTCTGTCAATTTTTGAGCTGCCGGCTAATCGGCGTGGGAGGGAGTATTGACCATCAACATGACACCTACAAATTCATTAATTTGTAGACATCAATAGAAAAAAACTACCAACTATCCCGCTCATATATTGAAGGCATGAACTGCCAGGAAGCTTGTACAAACAGCGCGTTTTCTTACACGCACAAAAAACCGGGCACTAGGCCCGGTTCCTTGTTTCAGACTGACGTCTTACTCAGCGGATACAGCTTCACCGCCGACAGGACGATCAACCAACTCGACGTACGCCATAGGCGCGTTGTCGCCAGCGCGGAAACCGCACTTGAGGATGCGCAGGTAGCCACCCTCACGGGTAGCGTAACGCTTGCCCAGGTCGTTGAAGAGCTTACCAACGATAGCTTTCGAACGAGTACGGTCGAAAGCCAGACGGCGGTTAGCCAGACTGTCTGTCTTGGCCAAAGTGATCAGCGGCTCAGCAACGCGACGCAGTTCTTTGGCTTTTGGCAGTGTAGTTTTGATCAGCTCGTGCTCGAACAGCGACACCGCCATGTTTTGAAACATGGCCTTGCGGTGCGAGCTGGTGCGGCTCAGGTGACGACCACTTTTACGATGACGCATGGTTCATTCCTTACCAAACACAACGTTCGGTGATTACGACGATCAGGCAGTCGCCTTGTCGTCCTTCTTAAGACTTGCAGGCGGCCAGTTGTCGAGGCGCATGCCGAGGGACAGACCGCGGGAGGCCAGAACGTCCTTGATTTCAGTCAAGGATTTCTTGCCAAGGTTCGGAGTCTTCAACAGCTCTACTTCGGTGCGCTGAATCAGGTCGCCGATGTAGTAGATGTTTTCCGCCTTAAGGCAGTTAGCCGAACGTACAGTCAGTTCCAGATCGTCAACCGGGCGAAGCAGGATCGGATCGATCTCGTCTTCCTGCTCGACAACCACTGGCTCACTGTCACCTTTGAGATCGACGAACGCAGCCAACTGCTGTTGCAGGATGGTTGCAGCACGGCGGATAGCCTCTTCAGGATCCAGGGTACCGTTGGTTTCCAGATCAATAACCAGCTTGTCCAGGTTAGTACGCTGTTCGACACGGGCGTTTTCCACCACGTAAGCGATACGGCGAACCGGGCTGAACGAAGAGTCAAGCTGCAAGCGACCGATGCTGCGGCTTTCGTCTTCATCGCTCTGACGCGAGTCTGCCGGTTCATAACCACGACCACGAGCTACGGTGAGCTTCATGTTCAGGGCGCCGTTAGACGCCAGGTTAGCGATTACGTGATCGGGGTTAACGATCTCGACATCATGATCCAGCTGAATATCGGCAGCGGTAACCACCCCCGAACCCTTCTTCGACAAGGTCAGCGTAACTTCGTCTCGACCGTGCAGCTTGATAGCCAGACCTTTAAGGTTCAACAGGATTTCAATTACGTCTTCCTGTACACCTTCGATGGCGCTGTACTCATGGAGCACACCGTCAATCTCGGCCTCGACTACTGCACAGCCGGGCATTGAGGACAACAGGATGCGGCGCAGCGCGTTGCCCAGGGTGTGGCCAAAACCACGCTCGAGAGGCTCGAGAGTGATCTTGGCGCGGGTTGGACTGACAACCTGCACATCAATATGGCGGGGTGTCAGGAACTCATTTACCGAAATCTGCATGGATGCACCTATTTTCTAGCCCTTACTTGGAGTAGAGCTCGACAATCAGGCTTTCGTTGATGTCGGCGGACAGATCACTGCGAGCAGGAACGTTCTTGAAAACGCCCGACTTCTTCTCAGTGTCTACTTCTACCCATTCTACGCGGCCACGTTGGGCACACAGATCGAGAGCTTGGACAATGCGAAGTTGGTTCTTTGCTTTCTCGCGAACTGCGACCACGTCACCAGCACGAACCTGGTAAGACGGAACGTTTACGGTCTGACCGTTAACGCTGATCGACTTGTGCGATACCAGCTGACGGGATTCGGCACGAGTAGAGCCAAAACCCATACGGTATACAACGTTGTCCAGACGGCATTCGAGCAGCTGCAACAGGTTTTCGCCAGTTGCGCCTTTCTTGCCAGCAGCTTCTTTGTAGTAGCCGCTGAATTGACGCTCGAGAACGCCGTAGATACGACGGACCTTCTGCTTTTCACGCAGTTGGGTGCCGTAATCGGACTGGCGACCGCGGCGTTGGCCGTGGATGCCAGGTGCTGCTTCAATGTTGCACTTCGATTCGATCGCGCGCACGCCGCTCTTCAGAAAGAGATCGGTGCCTTCGCGACGAGCGAGTTTGCATTTTGGACCAATGTAACGAGCCATTCTTTACAATCTCCTGGATTACACGCGGCGCTTCTTCGGCGGACGGCACCCGTTGTGCGGGATTGGCGTCACGTCGGTGATGCTGGCGATCTTGTAGCCACAGCCGTTCAAAGCGCGGACTGCGGATTCACGACCTGGGCCTGGACCTTTGACATTGACGTCGAGGTTTTTCAGACCGTATTCCAGCGCAGCTTGACCAGCACGTTCAGCAGCTACCTGAGCAGCGAACGGGGTGGACTTGCGGGAACCGCGGAAACCCGAACCACCGGAGGTAGCCCAGGAAAGAGCGTTGCCTTGACGGTCGGTGATGGTCACGATTGTGTTGTTAAAAGAAGCATGGATGTGGGCGATGCCATCAACCACTGTCTTTTTAACTTTTTTACGAGGACGAGCAGCAGGTTTAGCCATGATTAATTTCCTGTCGATTCGCTGGGGCGATTACTTGCGGATCGGCTTACGCGGACCTTTACGGGTACGCGCGTTAGTCTTGGTACGCTGACCGCGCACTGGAAGACCACGACGATGACGCAGACCGCGATAGCAACCGAGGTCCATCAAACGCTTGATTTTCATGTTGATTTCGCGACGCAGGTCACCTTCAGTGGTGAACTTCGCCACTTCGCCACGCAGCTGTTCAATCTGCTCGTCGCTCAGATCTTTGATCTTTGCGGCTGGGTTTACCCCAGTCACTGCACAAATTTTCTGTGCAGTAGTGCGACCAACACCATAGATGTAGGTCAGCGAGATAACAGTATGCTTGTTATCTGGAATGTTAACGCCTGCAATACGGGCCATTCAGTGGGACTCCAATTGACAGCTACCTACGCCCCGGAAGCCAAGAAATAGGGCGCGAGATAATATCGCTGTAATAACAAATAATCAACCCGGCAGCGCACTAGCTGCCGGGCTTGAAGCACAATCACACTCAGCCTTGGCGCTGTTTGTGACGCGGTTCCGCGCTGCAAATTACTCGAACAACACCTTCGCGGCGAATAATCTTGCAGTTACGGCACAGCTTTTTCACCGATGCACGAACTTTCATCACCAACTCCTCGAACCTTATGGGTACTCAGCGCAACATGCCGCTGCCGTAACCCTTCAGGTTGGCTTTCTTCATCAGGGATTCGTACTGGTGCGAAACGAGGTGCGATTGTACTTGGGACATGAAGTCCATCACAACCACGACGACGATCAGCAACGAGGTCCCGCCAAGGTAGAACGGAACGTTTGCCGCAACCACCAGGAACTGGGGCAACAGACACACGGCCGTCATATATAGAGCACCGAACAGGGTCAAACGAGTCAGAACGCCATCAATGTAGCGCGCAGACTGCTCACCTGGACGAATGCCCGGAATAAAGGCACCGGACTTCTTCAGGTTTTCCGCTACGTCTTTCGGATTGAACATCAACGCCGTATAGAAGAAGCAGAAGAAAATAATCCCTGCACTAAACAGCAGAATATTCAACGGCTGACCAGGAGCGATCGACTGCGAGATGTCCTGCAGCCAGCCCATACCTTCAGACTGACCGAACCAGGTACCCAACGAAGCCGGGAACAGCAAAATGCTGCTCGCGAAAATGGCCGGAATAACACCGGCCATGTTCACTTTCAACGGCAAGTGGCTAGTCTGCGCAGCAAAGACCTTACGGCCCTGCTGACGCTTGGCGTAGTGAACAGCAATACGACGCTGACCACGCTCAATGAACACCACGAAACCGATAATCGCTACTGCCAGCAAACCGATGGCAACCAGGGCAAAAATATTGATATCACCCTGACGCGCAGACTCGAAAGACTGCCCGATCGCTCTCGGAAGACCGGCGACGATACCTGCGAAAATCAACATCGAGATACCGTTGCCAACACCACGCTCAGTAATCTGCTCACCCAGCCACATCATGAACATCGCACCAGCCACAAACGTGGATACCGCGACGAAATGGAAGCCAAAGTCACCAGTGAACGCAACGCCCTGCCCTGCCAGACCAATGGACATGCCAATTGCCTGAACGAGAGCGAGGACGACAGTGCCGTAGCGGGTGTACTGAGCGATCTTGCGACGCCCAGCTTCACCTTCCTTCTTCAACTGTTCCAGCTGCGGGCTGACGGCGGTCATCAGTTGCATGATGATCGATGCCGAAATATACGGCATGATCCCCAGCGCAAAGATGCTCATCCGCTCCAGCGCGCCGCCGGAAAACATGTTGAACAAGCTAAGAATGGTCCCCTCATTCTGTCGAAACAGGTCCGCGAGTCGGTCCGGGTTGATACCTGGAACCGGGATGTGTGCGCCTATTCGGTAGACGATAATCGCCAAGAATAGAAAACGCAGACGAGCCCAGAGTTCAGACATACCGCCTTTGCCGAGCGCAGAGAGAGCACCTTGCTTAGCCATTTATTCCTCGAACTTGCCGCCAGCTGCTTCGATAGCCGCACGCGCACCTTTGGTGGCGCCGATTCCCTTTCCGATGGTGACAGCGCGAGTAACTTCGCCGGACAGCATGATTTTCACACGCTGAACGTTGACGTTGATCACGTTGGCATCTTTCAGGGATTGCACGGTGACGATGTCGCCTTCCACTTTAGCCAACTCGGACAAACGCACTTCTGCGCGATCCATGGCTTTCAGAGAAACGAAACCGAACTTCGGCAGGCGACGATGCAGCGGCTGCTGACCGCCTTCAAAGCCTGGAGCAATGGTGCCACCGGAGCGGGAGGACTGACCTTTGTGGCCACGGCCACCGGTCTTGCCCAAACCACTACCGATACCACGGCCCGGACGATGCTTTTCGCGACGGGAACCCGGCGCTGGACTCAGATCATTGAGTTTCATCGATTAACCCTCGACACGCAGCATGTAGTAAGCCTTGTTGATCATCCCGCGATTCTCGGGAGTATCAAGTACTTCTACAGTGTGACCGATGCGACGCAGACCCAGACCCTTAACGCACAGTTTGTGGTTAGGGATGCGGCCGGTCATGCTTTTGATCAGCGTAACTTTAACGGTAGCCATGATCAGAAGATCTCCTTGACGCTTTTGCCACGCTTGGCGGCAATGGATTCAGGAGACTGCATAGCTTTCAAACCTTTGAAAGTGGCGTGAACCACGTTTACCGGGTTAGTCGAGCCGTAGCACTTGGCCAGAACGTTCTGAACGCCAGCAACTTCGAGGACAGCACGCATAGCGCCGCCAGCGATGATACCGGTACCTTCAGAAGCAGGCTGCATGTACACCTTAGAAGCGCCATGGGCGGACTTCATTGCGTACTGCAGAGTGGTGCCGTTCAGATCAACTTGGATCATGTTGCGGCGAGCAGCTTCCATTGCCTTCTGGATCGCAGCAGGCACTTCACGCGACTTGCCACGGCCGAAGCCAACACGCCCTTTACCATCACCAACCACGGTCAACGCGGTGAAAGTGAAGATACGGCCGCCTTTAACGGTTTTGGCTACGCGGTTAACTTGAACCAGCTTCTCGATGTAGCCTTCGTCGCGCTTTTGGTCGTTATTTGACATAACTTAGAACTCCAGCCCAGCTTCACGAGCAGCATCAGCCAGCGCCTTGACGCGGCCGTGGTACTTGAAGCCAGAGCGGTCGAAAGCCACCTGCGAGACGCCAGCGGCTTTAGCACGCGTAGCGACCAGCTGGCCAACCTTAGTGGCCGCGTCGATGTTGCCAGTGGCGCCATCACGCAGTTCTTTATCCAAAGTCGAGGCACTTGCCAGGACTTTGTTGCCGTCGGCCGAAATGACCTGGGCGTAGATGTGCTGCGACGAGCGGAACACGCAGAGACGCACGACTTCGAGTTCGTGCATTTTCAGGCGTGCTTTGCGAGCGCGACGCAGTCGAGTAACTTTTTTGTCGGTCATTTGCTATGCCCTACTTCTTCTTGGCTTCTTTACGACGGACGACTTCGTCCGCGTAGCGCACACCTTTGCCTTTGTACGGCTCTGGTGGACGGAAGTCGCGGATCTCGGCGGCCACTTGACCTACCAGCTGCTTATCGATGCCCTTGATCAGGATGTCGGTCTGGCTAGGAGTCTCAGCGGTGATGCCTTCCGGCAGTTCATAATCCACTGGGTGCGAGAAGCCAAGAGCCAGGTTCAGCACTGTGCCTTTTGCTTGCGCTTTGTAACCAACACCGACCAGCTGGAGCTTGCGCTCGAAGCCTTGGCTTACGCCTTGGACCATGTTGTTAACCAACGCACGAGTGGTACCAGCCATTGCGCGAGTTTGTTGATCGCCATTGCGAGCAGCGAAACGCAGCTCACCAGCTTCTTCAACGATCTCAACGGACGAATGGATGTTCAGTTCGAGAGTACCCTTGGCACCCTTCACCGAAAGCTGTTGGCCTGCGAATTTGACTTCGACACCGGCTGGCAGCTTAACGGGGTTCTTAGCGACGCGTGACATGCTTATCCCCCCTTAGAACACAGTGCAAAGAACTTCGCCGCCGACACCGGCAGCGCGCGCAGCACGATCCGTCATCACACCTTTGTTGGTGGAGACGATAGACACACCGAGACCGCCACGAACTTTTGGCAGATCATCGACGGACTTGTACTGACGCAGGCCTGGACGGCTAACGCGCTTCACTTCCTCGATGACCGGACGGCCTTCGAAGTACTTCAGCTCGATGGACAGCAGTGGTTTGATTTCGCTGCTGATCTGATAACCCGCAATGTAACCTTCGTCCTTCAGGACTTTGGCAACAGCTACCTTCAAAGTAGAAGATGGCATGCTTACGACGGACTTTTCAGCCATCTGGGCATTACGGATTCGAGTTAGCATGTCCGCTAACGGGTCCTGCATACTCATGGGCTAGACGCTCCTAATACACAAAAAATTAGCCTTGCGGCTACTACGTGTCGCCGAGTACATCCGCGCGAAAAAAGCACGGGCTCAGGCGAGCCGGGTATTCTAGACACACCCCACAAATGAATCAAGCCCCAATAGGGGCTTGATTCAAGTTCAAGGTCACCGATGGTCAGGATCTTGCGATCCCGAACACCGAGACTTTGATAGTGCTTACCAGCTGGCTTTAACCAGACCAGGTACGTCACCACGCATAGCAGCTTCACGCAGCTTGTTACGACCGAGGCCGAACTTGCGGTAAACGCCGTGTGGACGACCGGTCAGGCGGCAGCGGTTACGCATGCGCGAAGCGCTTGCGTCACGTGGCTGCTTCTGCAGAGCTACTGTAGCTTCCCAACGTGCTTCTGGACTTGCGTTCAGATCAACGATGATAGCTTTCAGTGCTGCACGCTTTTTGGCGTACTTGGCAACCGTGAGCTGACGCTTCAGCTCGCGGTTTTTCATGCTCATCTTGGCCATTTTCCTACTCCAATCAGTTGCGGAACGGGAATTTGAAAGCGCGCAGCAGAGCGCGACCTTCATCATCGTTCTTGGCAGTGGTGGTCAGGGTAATGTCCAGACCGCGGAGAGCATCGATCTTGTCGTAGTCGATTTCCGGGAAGATGATCTGCTCTTTAACGCCCATGCTGTAGTTACCACGACCATCGAAGGACTTGGCATTCAGGCCGCGGAAGTCGCGAACCCGAGGCAGGGAGATCGACAGCAGACGATCCAGGAATTCATACATACGCTCACGGCGCAGAGTCACTTTGACGCCGATCGGCCAACCTTCACGGACTTTAAAGCCAGCGATGGATTTCCGAGCGTAAGTCACAACGACTTTCTGACCGGTGATCTTTTCCAGATCAGCAACAGCGTGCTCGATGACTTTTTTGTCACCGACCGCTTCGCCCAGACCCATGTTCAGGGTGATTTTGGTAACGCGTGGAACTTCCATCACGTTCGAAAGCTTAAGTTCTTCCTTAAGCTTCGGTGCGATTTCCTTCCAGTAAATCTCTTTTAGTCGTGCCATGGTCTTCTACCTAGCAGTGTTCAAGCATCAACCGCTTTTTGGGTCGACTTGAAGACACGAATTTTCTTGCCGTCTTCTACTTTGAAACCAACGCGATCAGCCTTGTTGGTTTCGCCGTTGAAAATGGCGACGTTAGAAGCGTCCAGTGGAGCTTCTTTTTCGACGATACCGCCTTGTACGCCCGACATCGGGTTAGGCTTGGTATGACGCTTAACCAGGTTCAGACCACCAATAACCAGACGGTTATTAGCGAGAACCTTAAGCACCTTACCGCGCTTACCTTTGTCTTTGCCGGCGATCACGATGATCTCGTCGTCACGACGAATCTTTTGCATGTCGGATCTCCTTACAGCACTTCTGGGGCGAGCGAGACGATCTTCATGAACTTCTCAGTACGAAGTTCACGGGTCACTGGCCCAAAGATACGGGTGCCGATCGGCTCTTGCTTGTTGTTCAGAAGAACAGCAGCGTTGCCATCAAAGCGGATAATGGAGCCATCAGCACGACGTACGCCGTGACGAGTGCGGACTACAACAGCAGTCATCACCTGGCCTTTTTTCACTTTACCGCGAGGAATTGCTTCCTTCACGGTAACTTTGATGATGTCACCGATACCAGCGTAACGACGATGGGAGCCACCCAGCACCTTGATGCACATAACACGGCGAGCGCCAGAGTTATCGGCCACATCGAGCATGGATTGAGTCTGAATCATATAATTTCTCCGACCCCTAGTCCTTAGACTTCCACAGCGCGTTCGAGAACATCAACCAGCGCCCAAGACTTGGTCTTGGCCAAAGGACGAGTTTCACGAATAGTGACTTTGTCGCCGATGTGGCACTGATTGGTTTCGTCGTGCGCGTGCAGCTTAGTCGAACGCTTAACGTATTTACCGTAGATCGGGTGCTTAACGCGACGCTCGATCAGAACGGTGATGGTCTTGTCCATTTTGTCGCTGACAACACGGCCAGTCAGCGTACGGACGGTTTTTTCGGCTTCAGCCATGATTACTTACCTGCCTGCTGTTTGAGCACAGTCTTCACGCGAGCGATGTCACGCTTAACTTGCCGGAGCAGGTGAGACTGCCCCAACTGGCCAGTTGCCTTCTGCATCCGCAGATTGAACTGGTCGCGCAGCAGGCCGAGCAGTTGCTCGTTAAGCTGCGGCGCGTCTTTTTCACGAAGTTCATTCGCTTTCATCACATCACCGTCCGTTTAACAAAAGCGGTGGCGAGCGGCAGCTTTGCAGCAGCCAGGGCAAAAGCCTCACGCGCCAGCTCTTCAGAAACGCCCTCGATTTCATACAGGACTTTGCCTGGCTGAATCTGGGCTACCCAGTACTCCACACTACCCTTACCTTTACCCATCCGAACTTCGAGTGGCTTTTTGGAAATAGGCTTGTCCGGGAATACACGGATCCAGATCTTGCCGCCACGTTTAACGTGACGGGTCAGAGCACGACGCGCTGACTCGATCTGACGAGCGGTGAGACGACCACGAGCTACAGACTTCAGCGCGAACTCGCCGAAGCTGACTTTGCTACCGCGCTGAGCCAGACCACGGTTGTGGCCTGTCATCTGCTTGCGGAACTTCGTACGCTTTGGTTGCAACATTTGGCGTACCCCTTACTTAGCAGCTTTTTTACGAGGCGCTGGTGCTTGTGGTTTCAGTTCTTCTTGGCGACCACCAATTACTTCGCCTTTGAAGATCCAAACCTTTACACCGATCACACCGTAAGTGGTGTGAGCTTCGTAGTTGGCATAGTCGATGTCGGCACGCAGGGTGTGCAATGGCACACGACCTTCGCGATACCATTCAGTACGTGCGATTTCAGCACCGCCGAGACGACCGCTCACTTGGATTTTGATGCCTTTGGCACCAATGCGCATGGCGTTCTGAACAGCGCGCTTCATAGCGCGACGGAACATTACGCGACGCTCCAGCTGCTGAGCTACGCTCTGCGCAACCAGCATACCGTCGAGCTCCGGCTTGCGGATCTCTTCGATATTGATGTGCACAGGCACACCCATTTGCTTGGTCAGGTCCTGACGCAGTTTCTCAACATCTTCACCTTTCTTCCCGATAACGATACCCGGACGAGCAGTATGGATGGTGATACGTGCAGTCTGAGCCGGACGATGGATATCGATACGGCTTACGGACGCGCTTTTTAGTTTGTCTTGGAGATACTCACGCACCTTCAGATCAGCGAACAAATAGTCCGCATAAGTCCGACCGTCTGCGTACCAGACGGAGGTGTGCTCCTTGACGATTCCCAGGCGAATGCCAATGGGATGTACTTTCTGACCCATCTCTTCGACTCCGTTACTTGTCAGCAACCTTGACAGTGATATGGCAAGACCGCTTGACGATGCGATCAGCACGGCCTTTGGCACGTGGCATGATTCGCTTCAGCGAACGCCCTTCGTTGACGAAAACGGTGCTGACTTTAAGGTCATCAACGTCTGCGCCTTCGTTATGCTCGGCGTTGGCTACGGCCGACTCCAGCACTTTCTTCATGATCTCGGCGGCTTTCTTACTGCTGAAAGCCAACAGGTTGAGCGCTTCGCCCACCTTCTTCCCGCGGATCTGGTCGGCGACCAAGCGGGCTTTCTGGGCGGAGATTCGAGCGCCCGACAACTTAGCGGCTACTTCCATCGTTCCTTACCCCTTAACGCTTGGCTTTCTTGTCTGCCACGTGCCCACGATATGTGCGGGTACCGGCAAACTCGCCCAGTTTGTGGCCGACCATGTCTTCGTTCACGAGAACTGGAACATGTTGACGACCGTTATGCACTGCAATGGTCAGACCGACCATTTGTGGCAGGATCATCGAACGACGCGACCAGGTCTTAACTGGTTTGCGATCGTTCTTTTCCGCCGCCACTTCGATCTTCTTCAGTAGGTGAAGATCAATAAAAGGACCTTTTTTCAGAGAACGTGGCACTGTCGTATCCCTCTATTTACTTGCGACGACGGACGATCATTTTGTCGGTACGCTTATTACCACGAGTCTTCGCGCCCTTAGTCGGGAAGCCCCATGGCGATACCGGATGACGACCACCAGAGGTACGACCTTCACCACCACCATGTGGGTGGTCAACCGGGTTCATGGCAACACCACGAACGGTTGGGCGAACGCCACGCCAGCGTTTGGCACCAGCTTTACCCAGCGAACGCAGGCTGTGCTCGGAGTTCGAGACTTCACCCAGGGTCGCGCGGCATTCAGCCAGCACTTTACGCATCTCACCAGAACGCAGACGCAGGGTCACGTAGACACCTTCACGAGCGATCAGCTGAGCCGAAGCACCAGCGGAACGAGCGATTTGTGCGCCTTTACCTGGCTTCAATTCGATGCCGTGTACGGTGCTACCAACTGGAATGTTACGCAGTTGCAGAGCGTTGCCCGGCTTGATCGGTGCCAAAGCACCTGCGATCAGCTGGTCACCAGCACTCACGCCTTTAGGGGCGATGATGTAGCGACGCTCGCCATCTGCGTACAGCAGCAGAGCGATGTGAGCAGTACGGTTTGGATCGTATTCAATACGCTCGACAGTGGCAGAGATGCCATCTTTGTCGTTGCGACGGAAATCGACCAGACGATAATGCTGCTTATGGCCACCACCGATGTGACGAGTGGTAATACGACCATTGTTGTTACGACCACCAGTCTTCGATTTTTTCTCGAGCAGCGGTGCGTGAGGAGCGCCTTTATGCAGCTCCTGGTTGACCACCTTGACCACAAAACGGCGGCCAGGGGAAGTCGGTTTGCATTTAACGATTGCCATGATGCACCCCTTCCTTACTCAGCACTGCTGCTGAAATCGAGATCTTGGCCTGGCTGAAGGGAGATAACTGCCTTCTTCCAGTCATTACGCTTGCCCAGACCGCGAGCAGTGCGCTTGCTCTTACCCAGAACATTCAGGGTAGTAACACGCTCTACTTTCACGCTGAACAGGCTTTCGACGGCCTTCTTGATTTCCAGCTTGGTTGCATCAGTTGCAACCTTGAAAACGAACTGGCCTTTCTTGTCAGCCAGAACCGTAGCCTTCTCGGAAACGTGCGGGCCAAGCAGAACTTTAAATACGCGTTCCTGGTTCATCCCAGCAGCTCCTCGAATTTCTTCACGGCCGACACGGTGATCAACACCTTGTCGTATGCGATCAGACTAACTGGATCGGAACCTTGCACGTCACGTACATCAACGTGTGGCAGGTTGCGAGCAGCCAGGTACAGGTTCTGATCAACCACTTCAGACACGATCAAGACGTCAGTCAGACCCATGCCGGTCAGTTTGTTCAGCAGATCTTTGGTCTTCGGTGCATCAACAGCGAAGTCCTGAACCACAACCAGACGATCAGTACGCACCAGCTCAGCAAGGATGGAACGCATTGCTGCGCGATACATCTTCTTGTTCAGCTTCTGGGTGTGATCCTGAGGACGAGCTGCGAAAGTGGTACCGCCGCCACGCCAGATTGGGCTACGGATAGTACCGGCACGAGCACGGCCAGTACCTTTCTGACGCCATGGGCGCTTACCGCCACCACGAACGTCGGAACGGGTCTTTTGCTGCTTGCTACCTTGACGGCCGCCGGCCATATAGGCCACGACTGCTTGGTGAACCAGCGTCTCGTTGAATTCGCCGCCAAATGTCAGTTCGGAAACTTCGATCGCTTGAGCGTCATTTACATTTAATTGCATGTCAGCTTCCCCTTAACCGCGAGCCTTGGCTGCTGGACGTACAACCAAGTTGCCGCCAGTAGCGCCAGGAACAGCACCCTTGACCAACAACAGATTGCGTTCAGCGTCCACGCGCACTACTTCGAGGGACTGCACGGTCACGCGCTCAGCGCCCATATGACCGGACATTTTTTTGCCCTTGAATACACGACCAGGAGTCTGGCACTGGCCGATAGAGCCTGGAACGCGGTGGGACACGGAGTTACCGTGGGTATTATCTTGCCCACGGAAGTTCCAACGCTTGATCGTACCCTGGAAGCCTTTACCTTTGGACTGACCGGTTACATCAACCAGTTGACCAGCAGCGAAGATTTCAGCGTTGATCAGATCGCCGGCCTGGTACTCGCCTTCTTCAAGACGGAATTCCATTACGGTACGACCAGCGGCAACGTTCGCTTTAGCGAAGTGGCCAGCCTGAGCAGCTGTAACACGCGAAGCACGACGCTCGCCTACAGTGACTTGCACTGCACGATAGCCATCGGTCTCTTCAGTTTTGAACTGGGTGACGCGATTCGGCTCGATCTCAATGACCGTGACCGGAATGGAGACACCTTCTTCGGTGAAAATACGGGTCATACCGCATTTACGACCGACTACACCAATAGTCATGTTGTAAACCTCATGAGTGTACGGGGCTTTCACCCGCTATGGCCGCCCATTTCAGAGCGTTACACGACTAAGACCGAGTCTTAGCCGAGGCTGATCTGCACTTCCACACCGGCCGCAAGATCAAGCTTCATAAGTGCATCAACGGTTTTATCCGTTGGCTGGACGATGTCCAGAACGCGCTTATGAGTACGGATCTCGTACTGGTCACGCGCGTCTTTGTTGACGTGCGGGGAGACCAGAACGGTGAACCGCTCTTTACGGGTAGGCAGTGGAATTGGACCACGCACTTGAGCACCAGTACGTTTCGCGGTTTCCACGATTTCCTGGGTGGATTGGTCGATCAGGCGATGGTCAAAAGCCTTCAACCTGATACGGATTTGCTGATTTTGCATTGGATTTCAGACTCCGGCTGCTATTCCCACCGAGCGCAATACGCCCGTTAAAAGGAGGCGCAATTCTATAGACGCCCCATATAGGTGTCAACCCAATAAAAAAGCCCCCGCTAAGCGGGGGCTTTTTCAACTCATCGAAGCTTACTCAAAAAAGAGCTTACTCGATGATTTTGGCTACAACGCCAGCGCCGACGGTACGACCGCCTTCACGGATAGCGAAACGCAGACCGTCTTCCATTGCGATGGTCTTGATCAGAGTGACAACCATTTTGATGTTGTCGCCCGGCATTACCATTTCAACGCCTTCCGGCAGTTCGCAGTTACCAGTCACGTCAGTAGTACGGAAGTAGAACTGTGGACGATAGCCTTTGAAGAACGGAGTGTGACGACCGCCTTCTTCTTTGCTCAGAACGTAGACTTCAGCTTCGAACTTGGTGTGCGGCTTAACCGAACCTGGCTTAACCAGAACCTGGCCACGCTCAACGTCGTCACGCTTGGTACCACGCAGCAGAACGCCGCAGTTCTCGCCAGCACGACCTTCGTCGAGCAGCTTACGGAACATTTCAACACCGGTACAGGTGGTGACGGTAGTGTCACGCAGACCAACGATTTCCAGTGGATCCTGAACCTTGACGATACCGCGCTCGATACGACCAGTTACAACAGTACCGCGACCGGAGATCGAGAATACGTCTTCGATTGGCATCAGGAACGGCTTGTCGATAACACGGACTGGATCCGGGATGTAGCTGTCCAGAGTCTCAACCAGTTTACGAACGGCAGTAGTGCCCATTTCGTTGTCGTCTTGGCCGTTAAGAGCCATCAGAGCCGAACCGATGATGATCGGAGTGTCGTCACCTGGGAAGTCGTAAGTGCTCAGCAGATCGCGCACTTCCATCTCAACCAGTTCCAGCAGCTCAGCGTCGTCAACCATGTCAGCCTTGTTCAGGAAGACAACGATGTATGGAACGCCAACCTGACGGGACAGCAGGATGTGCTCACGGGTTTGTGGCATCGGACCATCAGCGGCCGAGCAAACCAGGATAGCGCCGTCCATCTGAGCAGCACCGGTGATCATGTTCTTCACATAGTCAGCGTGACCCGGGCAGTCAACGTGAGCGTAGTGACGGATCAGCGAGTTGTATTCAACGTGCGCGGTGTTGATGGTGATACCACGAGCCTTTTCTTCCGGAGCGCTGTCGATTTTGTCGAAAGCAACAACGGCCGAACCGAAAACTTCGGAGCAGACGCGAGTCAGAGCAGCGGTCAGCGTGGTTTTACCGTGGTCGACGTGACCGATGGTGCCAACGTTGACGTGCGGGAGGGTACGGTCAAATTTTTCTTTAGCCACGACAATTAACTCCTAGCCTAAAGGGGCTGAATCAGCCTTGTTTTTTGGTAACAGTTTCGACGATATGCGACGGAGCTGTATTGTATTTTTTGAATTCCATAGAGTAGCTTGCGCGACCTTGGGACATGGAACGGACGTCGGTCGCATAACCGAACATCTCACCCAGCGGAACTTCGGCGCGAATCACTTTGCCGGAGACCGTGTCTTCCATACCCAGGATCATGCCGCGACGACGGTTAAGGTCGCCCATCACGTCACCCATATAGTCTTCAGGCGTAACAACCTCTACCGCCATGATCGGCTCAAGCAACTCACCACCGCCCTTCTGGGCCAGTTGCTTGGTTGCCATGGAAGCAGCCACTTTAAACGCCATCTCGTTGGAGTCGACGTCGTGGTAGGAACCATCAAACACGGTAGCCTTCAGGCCGATCAGCGGATAGCCGGCAACAACGCCGTTCTTCATCTGCTCTTCGATACCCTTCTGGATAGCCGGGATGTATTCCTTAGGAACCACACCACCCACTACTTCGTTCAGGAATTGCAGACCTTCCTGACCTTCGTCAGCAGGAGCAAAACGAATCCAGCAGTGACCGAACTGGCCACGACCGCCGGACTGGCGAACGAACTTGCCTTCAATCTCGCAGCTCTTCGTGATGCGCTCACGGTACGAAACTTGAGGCTTGCCGATGTTGGCTTCGACGTTGAACTCACGGCGCATCCGGTCAACCAGGATGTCCAGGTGCAACTCGCCCATGCCGGAGATGATCGTTTGACCAGTCTCTTCATCAGTCTTGACGCGGAAAGATGGATCTTCCTGAGCGAGCTTGCCCAGAGCGATACCCATTTTTTCCTGGTCATCCTTGGTCTTAGGCTCTACGGCAACCGAAATAACCGGCTCCGGGAAGTCCATGCGAACCAGGATGATTGGCTTGTCAGCGTTGCACAAAGTTTCACCAGTGGTGACGTCCTTCATGCCGATCAAGGCCGCGATGTCACCAGCGCGCACTTCCTTGATTTCTTCACGGGCGTTTGCGTGCATTTGCACCATACGACCCACGCGCTCTTTCTTGCCTTTAACCGAGTTGATCACGCCGTCGCCGGAGGCCAACACGCCCGAGTAAACTCGAACGAAGGTCAAGGTACCCACGAATGGGTCGGTAGCGATCTTGAACGCCAGAGCCGAGAACGGCTCGCTGTCGTCTGCGTGACGCTCCATTTCCTTGGTCTCGTCATCAGGGTCAGTACCCTTGATGGCAGGAATATCGGTAGGAGCCGGCAGGTAGTCGATCACGGCGTCGAGAACCAGGGGAACACCCTTGTTCTTGAAGGAAGAACCGCAAACAGCCAGAACGATCTCACCAGCGATAGTACGCTGACGCAGAGCGGCCTTGATTTCCGCGTTGGTGAGTTCTTCACCTTCGAGGTACTTGTTCATCAGCTCTTCGCTGGCTTCGGCCGCAGCCTCAACCATGTTGCCGCGCCACTCGTCAGCCAGTTCCTGCAGTTCAGCAGGGATAGGCTTGCGAACTGGAACCATGCCTTTGTCAGAGTCATTCCAGTAAACAGCTTCCATGGCCATCAGATCGATCTGACCCTGGAAGTTGTCTTCGGAACCGATGGCCAACTGGATTGGCACCGGAGTGTGACCCAGACGCTGCTTGATCTGACCGATCACGCGCAGGAAGTTGGCACCAGCACGGTCCATCTTGTTTACGTAAACAAGACGTGGAACGCCGTACTTGTTGGCTTGACGCCATACGGTTTCCGACTGAGGCTCAACACCCGAGGTGCCGCAGAACACAACGACCGCGCCGTCGAGAACACGCAGGGAACGCTCAACTTCAATAGTGAAGTCAACGTGGCCCGGGGTGTCGATGACGTTGAAGCGGTATTGGTCCTTGTGCTGCTTCTCGGAACCCTGCCAGAAGGCGGTGATTGCAGCAGAAGTAATGGTAATACCACGCTCCTGCTCCTGCACCATCCAGTCCGTGGTCGCGGCGCCGTCATGCACCTCGCCCATTTTGTGACTTTTGCCAGTGTAAAAAAGGACGCGCTCGGTGGTGGTGGTTTTACCAGCATCCACGTGAGCAACGATACCAATGTTACGGTAGCGGTTAATCGGTGTAGTACGAGCCATAAAGCCCTCGCAAAATTAGTGACGCAAAAATTAGAAGCGGTAGTGCGAGAAAGCCTTGTTGGCTTCAGCCATACGGTGCACGTCTTCACGCTTCTTAACTGCAGCACCTTTGCCTTCGGCAGCGTCCAACAGTTCGCCAGCCAAACGCAGAGCCATAGACTTCTCGCCGCGCTTACGGGCGAAGTCTACCAACCAGCGCATTGCCAGAGCGTTACGACGGGACGGACGAACTTCGACCGGAACCTGGTAAGTAGCACCGCCTACACGGCGCGACTTTACTTCGACCAGCGGAGCGATGGCGTCGAGAGCTTTCTCGAAGATTTCCAGGGGATCGCTGTTCTTGCGTTCTTTAACCTTTTCCAGCGCGCCATAAACGATACGTTCGGCAACGGCTTTCTTGCCGCTTTCCATAACGTGGTTCATGAACTTGGCCAGGATTTGGCTGCCGTATTTTGGATCGTCAAGCACTTCGCGCTTGGCTGCTACGCGTCTTCTTGGCATGGATAAGCCCTCAAACGGTCTTCAGGTTCGCTCGGAATCGGTGCCCTTTCGGGACGCCTCCGACCTTACTCTTATCGACTCAGAAAAATAGAAAATCAGTTTTTACAAAAAGCCACTACTACTTAGGCTTCTTGGTACCGTACTTCGAACGACCCTGGTTACGACCTTTAACGCCGGAAGTATCCAAAGAACCGCGTACGGTGTGGTAACGAACACCTGGCAAGTCTTTTACACGACCGCCGCGAATCAGTACCACGCTGTGCTCTTGCAGGTTGTGGCCTTCACCGCCGATGTACGAGGAAACCTCGAAACCGTTGGTCAGACGCACACGGCATACTTTACGCAGTGCCGAGTTAGGTTTTTTCGGCGTGGTGGTATACACACGGGTGCATACGCCACGACGTTGCGGGCAGTTCTGCAGCGCAGGCACGTCGGATTTCTCGACGATACGCTTACGCGGCTGACGTACCAGCTGGTTGATAGTTGCCATCTACTAGCTCCACTGTTGTCTTGCGACGCTATTGTCTTGCAAGAAAAGCAAAATGGCAGGAACGAATTCCCGCCAAATTTAGGGGTACAAGAGTCTAAAGAGGATCTTGCCCCCAGTCAAGGAAAGGCCCCGACCTCCCCGCTCATCCAACCTCGACAAATTGTCTCGATTCGATGAACGGAACGGCCAGGGCCTTACGCTCATTTACCGCAGAACTCAGTTACCGCTCGAGTTCAGTGCTTCGGTCAGTGCAGCTTCCACTTCACTGGCGCTTACGCGCAACGGTTTGTCAGCATCACGGCGACGCTTGCGCTCGCTGTGGTAAGCCAGACCGGTACCCGCCGGGATCAAACGACCCACGACTACGTTTTCTTTCAGGCCGCGCAGGTAATCGCGCTTGCCGGTTACCGCCGCTTCGGTCAGTACGCGAGTGGTTTCCTGGAAGGAAGCCGCCGAGATGAACGATTCGGTGGACAACGACGCCTTGGTGATACCCAGCAGTACGCGAGTGAACTTGGAAACGAATTTCTCGTCGCCAGCCAGACGCTCGTTCTCTACCAGAACGTGAGTCAATTCCATCTGGTCACCCTTGATGAAACTGGAATCGCCGGATTCAGCGATTTCAACTTTACGCAGCATCTGACGCAGGATGGTCTCGATGTGCTTGTCGTTGATCTTCACGCCTTGCAGACGGTAAACGTCCTGGATCTCGTTCACGATGTACTTGGCCAGCGCACTCACACCCAGCAAACGCAGGATGTCGTGTGGATCGCTCGGGCCGTCGGAGATAACTTCGCCGCGGTTTACCTGTTCGCCTTCGAAGACGTTCAGGTGACGCCACTTCGGAATCAGCTCTTCGTACGGATCGCTACCGTCGTTCGGGGTGATAACCAGACGGCGCTTGCCTTTGGTCTCTTTACCGAACGCGATGGTGCCACTGACTTCAGCCAGAATCGAGGCTTCTTTGGGACGACGAGCTTCGAACAAGTCGGCAACACGCGGCAGACCACCGGTGATGTCACGGGTCTTCGAAGTCTCTTGCGGAATACGAGCGATAACATCACCGATCGCGATTTTCGCACCGTCCGCTACACCGACCAAGGCGTTAGCAGGCAGGAAGTACTGAGCAATTACGTCGGTACCCGGCAGCAAGAGATCCTTGCCGTTGTCATCAACCATCTTCACAGCAGGACGGATATCTTTACCGGCAGCTGGACGATCTTTGGCGTCGAGTACTTCAATGTTGGTCATACCGGTCAATTCGTCAGTCTGACGCTTGATCGTGATGCCTTCTTCCATGCCCACGTAGGTCACGGTACCTTTCATTTCGGTAACGATTGGGTGAGTGTGCGGATCCCACTTGGCCACGATTGCGCCAGCGTCGACCTTGTCACCTTCTTTAACCGAAATCACAGCACCGTACGGCAGCTTGTAACGCTCGCGCTCACGACCGAAGTCATCAGCGATTGCCAGCTCACCGGAACGGGACACAGCAACCAGGCAACCATCCACTCGCTCAACGTGCTTCAGGTTATGCAGACGGACGGTACCGCCATTCTTCACCTGAACACTGTCGGCTGCGGAGGTCCGGCTTGCCGCACCACCGATGTGGAACGTACGCATCGTCAGCTGGGTACCCGGCTCACCGATGGACTGAGCAGCGATAACGCCGACCGCTTCACCGATGTTCACCTGGTGACCACGAGCCAAGTCACGGCCGTAGCACTTGGCGCAAATGCCGTAGCGGGTTTCGCAGCTGATCGGCGAACGCACGATCACTTCGTCGATGCTGTTCAGCTCGATGAACTCGACCCACTTCTCGTCTACCAGAGTGCCGGCAGGAACGATGATTTCCTCGGTACCCGGCTTGAATACGTCACGGGCAATGACACGACCCAATACGCGCTCACCCAGTGGCTCAACAACGTCACCGCCTTCAATGTGCGGAGTCATTACCAGGCCATGTTCGGTGCCGCAATCGATCTCGGTTACTACCAGATCCTGCGCCACGTCTACCAGACGACGAGTCAGGTAACCGGAGTTCGCAGTTTTCAACGCGGTATCCGCCAAACCTTTACGAGCACCGTGAGTGGAGATGAAGTACTGAAGTACGCTCAAACCTTCACGGAAGTTTGCAGTAATCGGCGTTTCGATGATGGAACCATCCGGCTTGGCCATCAGGCCACGCATACCGGCGAGCTGACGGATCTGCGCAGCAGAACCCCGTGCGCCCGAGTCGGCCATCATGTACATCGAGTTGAAAGACTCTTGGTCGACTTCGACGCCATGACGGTCGATGACTTTCTCTTTCGAGAGGTTGGCCATCATCGCCTTGGAAACTTCGTCGTTCGCCTTGGACCAAAGGTCGATCACTTTGTTGTACTTCTCGCCCTGGGTTACCAGGCCGGAGGCGTACTGGCTTTCGATCTCTTTCACTTCGTCGGTAGCAGCGCCGATGATGCGGGCTTTTTCATCCGGGATAACGAAGTCGTTAACACCGATGGAAACGCCGGAGATGGTCGAATAAGCAAAACCGGTGTACATCAACTGGTCAGCGAAGATCACGGTCTCTTTCAAACCAACCACGCGGTAGCACTGGTTAATCAGCTTGGAGATCGCTTTTTTCTTCATCGGCTGGTTGACGACGTCGTACGACAGGCCTGGTGGAACAACCTGGAACAACAGCGCACGGCCGACAGTGGTGTCGACGATACGGGTGTTCTTGACGCTGCCACCATCACGATCGTTAACGGTTTCGTTGATCCGCACTTTGACCTTGGCGTGCAGTGCGGCTTCGCCGGCACGGAATACACGGTCAACTTCCTGCAGATCCGCGAACACACGACCTTCGCCCTTGGCGTTGATCGCTTCACGAGTCATGTAGTACAGACCCAATACAACGTCCTGCGACGGAACGATGATTGGCTCACCGTTGGCTGGCGACAGAATGTTGTTGGTCGACATCATCAACGCACGCGCTTCCAACTGGGCTTCCAGCGTCAGCGGTACGTGCACGGCCATTTGGTCGCCGTCGAAGTCGGCGTTGTACGCAGCACAGACCAGAGGGTGCAGCTGGATAGCCTTACCTTCGATCAGTACCGGTTCAAACGCCTGGATACCCAGACGGTGAAGGGTCGGTGCACGGTTGAGGAGAACCGGGTGTTCGCGAATCACTTCAGCGAGAACGTCCCAAACCTCTGGCAGCTCGCGCTCGACCATCTTCTTGGCAGCTTTGATGGTGGTAGCAAGACCACGCATTTCCAGCTTGCCGAAAATGAACGGCTTGAACAGCTCCAGAGCCATCTTCTTCGGCAGACCGCACTGGTGCAGACGCAGGGTCGGACCTACGGTAATTACCGAACGACCGGAGTAGTCAACACGCTTACCGAGCAAGTTCTGACGGAAACGACCCTGCTTACCCTTGATCATGTCAGCCAGGGATTTCAGAGGACGCTTGTTGGAACCAGTGATAGCGCGGCCACGACGACCGTTGTCGAGCAGTGCATCGACGGCTTCCTGCAACATACGCTTTTCGTTGCGCACGATGATGTCCGGAGCGGACAGATCGAGCAGACGCTTCAAGCGGTTGTTACGGTTGATCACTCGACGATACAGATCATTGAGGTCGGAAGTCGCGAAGCGACCGCCATCCAGCGGGACCAGTGGACGCAGATCTGGCGGCAGAACCGGCAGAACGGTCAGCACCATCCACTCTGGCAGGTTGCCGGAACCCTGGAAGGCTTCCATCAACTTCAGACGCTTGGACAGCTTCTTGATTTTGGTTTCGGAGTTGGTTTGCGGAATTTCTTCACGCAGGCGGCCAATCTCGTGTTCCAGGTCGATAGCGTGCAGCAGTTCACGGACAGCTTCGGCACCCATGCGGGCATCGAAATCGTCGCCAAACTCTTCCAGCGCTTCGAAGTACTGCTCGTCGTTGAGCAGCTGACCTTTTTCAAGGGTGGTCATGCCTGGATCGATAACGACATAGCTCTCGAAGTAGAGAACGCGTTCGATATCACGCAGGGTCATGTCCATCAGCAAGCCGATACGGGACGGCAGCGATTTCAGGAACCAGATGTGGGCAACTGGCGAGGCCAGTTCGATGTGCGCCATGCGCTCACGACGAACTTTGGCCAGCGCGACTTCAACGCCGCACTTCTCGCAGATCACACCACGGTGCTTCAAGCGCTTGTACTTACCGCACAGGCACTCGTAATCCTTTACCGGGCCAAAGATCTTGGCGCAGAACAGGCCGTCACGCTCAGGTTTGAACGTACGGTAGTTGATGGTTTCCGGCTTTTTAACTTCACCGAACGACCACGAACGGATCATCTCAGGCGATGCCAATCCAATACGGATGGCGTCGAACTCTTCGACTTGACCCTGGTTTTTCAGCAAATTCAGTAGGTCTTTCAAGGCCTTTCCTCCTGGCGGAGCAGAGAGCGGGCAATCCTGCCCCGCTCTCGATTCGCGTCACGTGTTATTCGGTTTCCAGATCGATATCGATGCCGAGGGAACGAATTTCTTTGATCAACACGTTGAAGGACTCGGGCATGCCCGGCTCCATACGGTGATCGCCGTCCACGATGTTTTTGTACATCTTGGTCCGACCGTTCACATCGTCCGACTTCACTGTGAGCATTTCTTGCAGAGTGTAAGCAGCACCGTATGCTTCCAGTGCCCAGACCTCCATCTCCCCGAAACGCTGACCACCGAACTGTGCCTTACCACCCAGCGGCTGCTGGGTAACCAGGCTGTACGAACCGGTAGAACGAGCGTGCATCTTGTCGTCTACCAAGTGGTTCAGCTTCAGCATATACATGTAGCCAACAGTAACCGGGCGCTCGAACTTGTTGCCGGTACGGCCGTCGGTCAGCTGCATCTGGCCGCTTTCTGGCAGGTCTGCCAGTTTCAGCATGGCCTTGATTTCGCTTTCCTTGGCGCCGTCGAACACTGGAGTGGCCATTGGTACGCCGCCACGCAGGTTCTTCGCCAGATCCAGGATTTCCTGGTCGGAGAAGCTATCCAGATCTTCGTTACGACCGCCGATCTGGTTGTAGATCTCGTCCAGGAAGGTGCGAAGTTCAGCAACCTTACGCTGCTCTTCGACCATCCGGTTGATCTTCTCGCCCAAACCTTTGGCCGCGAGACCCAGGTGAGTTTCAAGGATCTGACCAACGTTCATACGCGAAGGTACGCCCAACGGGTTGAGGACGACGTCTACCGGGGTGCCATTGGCATCGTGCGGCATGTCTTCAACCGGCATGATCACGGAGACCACACCTTTGTTACCGTGACGACCGGCCATCTTGTCGCCCGGCTGGATGCGACGACGGATTGCCAGGTAAACCTTGACGATTTTCAGCACGCCTGGAGCCAGGTCATCGCCCTGCTGCAGTTTGCGCTTCTTGTCTTCGAACTTGTCGTCCAGCAGACGGCGGCGATCAACGATGTAGGCCTGAGCCTTCTCGAGCTGCTCGTTCAGAGCATCTTCAGCCATGCGCAGTTTGAACCACTGACCATGCTCAAGACCGTCGAGAACTTCGTCGGTGATTTCCTGACCTTTCTTCAGACCGGCGCCGCCTTCGGCTTTGTGGCCGACCAGAGCGGAACGCAGACGTTCGAAAGTGGCGCCTTCAACGATACGGAACTCTTCGTTCAGGTCCTTGCGGATCTCGTCGAGTTGAGTCTTCTCGATCGACAGTGCACGAGCATCACGCTCAACGCCGTCACGGGTGAAGACCTGTACGTCGATGACAGTGCCCTTGGTGCCGGTAGGCACACGCAGGGAAGTGTCTTTAACGTCGCTGGCTTTTTCACCGAAGATGGCACGCAGCAGTTTTTCTTCCGGAGTCAGTTGGGTCTCGCCTTTCGGAGTGACCTTACCCACCAGGATGTCGCCTGCGCCAACTTCAGCACCTACGTAAACGATACCGGCTTCGTCCAGCTTGTTCAGTGCAGCTTCACCCACGTTCGGGATGTCTGCAGTGATTTCCTCTGGCCCAAGCTTGGTGTCACGTGCCACACAGGTCAGTTCCTGAATGTGGATCGTGGTGAAACGGTCTTCCTGAACAACACGCTCGGACAGGCAGATGGAGTCTTCGAAGTTGAAGCCGTTCCATGCCATGAACGCGATGCGCATGTTCTGACCCAGAGCCAGTTCACCCATGTCGGTGGACGGACCGTCGGCCATGATGTCGCTGCGCTGAACCCGATCACCCTTGCTCACCAGCGGACGCTGGTTGATGCAGGTGTTCTGGTTGGAGCGGGTGTACTTGGTCAGGTTGTAGATGTCGACACCAGCTTCGCCGGTTTCAACTTCATCATCAGCAACACGAACCACAATACGGCTGGCGTCGACGGAGTCGATCACGCCGCCACGACGAGCCACGACGCAAACGCCGGAATCACGGGCTACGTTACGCTCCATGCCGGTACCGACCAGCGGCTTGTCAGCGCGCAGCGTTGGTACAGCTTGACGCTGCATGTTCGAACCCATCAACGCACGGTTGGCGTCGTCGTGCTCGAGGAACGGGATCAGCGACGCTGCAACCGAAACTACCTGCTTGGGCGATACGTCCATCAAGGTGACGTCTTCCGGCGCCTTGACGGTGAACTCGTTCAAGTGACGAACAGCTACCAGCTCGTCGATCAGGACTTTCTTGTCGTTCATCGTGGCCGAAGCCTGAGCGATCACGTGATCAGCTTCTTCGATGGCGGACAGGAACACGATCTCGTCGGTGACCAAAGCGTCTTTCACCACACGGTACGGGCTCTCGAGGAAGCCGTACTGGTTGGTGCGCGCATAGGCAGCCAAGGAGTTGATCAGACCGATGTTCGGACCTTCCGGCGTTTCAATCGGGCATACACGACCGTAGTGAGTCGGGTGTACGTCACGCACTTCAAAGCCAGCACGCTCACGAGTCAAACCGCCAGGGCCGAGTGCAGAGACACGACGCTTGTGGGTGATCTCGGACAGCGGGTTGTTCTGGTCCATGAACTGGGAAAGCTGGCTGGAACCGAAGAACTCTTTCACCGCCGCAGCCACTGGCTTGGCGTTGATCAGGTCTTGCGGCATCAGGCCTTCGCTTTCAGCCATCGACAGACGCTCTTTGACCGCACGCTCAACACGCACCAGGCCAACGCGGAACTGGTTCTCGGCCATTTCGCCTACGCAGCGAACACGACGGTTACCCAGGTGGTCGATGTCATCGACGATGCCTTTACCGTTACGGATGTCGACCAGAGTCTTCAGTACCGCGACGATGTCTTCCTTGCACAACACGCCCGAACCTTCGATCTCGGTACGACCGATACGACGGTTGAACTTCATCCGGCCGACCGCAGACAGGTCATAGCGCTCAGGGCTGAAGAACAGGTTGTTGAACAGGGTTTCGGCAGCGTCTTTGGTTGGCGGCTCGCCAGGACGCATCATGCGATAGATCTCGACCAGCGCTTCCAATTGGTTGCTGGTGGAGTCGATCTTCAGAGTGTCGGAGACGAACGGACCGCAGTCGATATCGTTGGTGTACAGAGTTTCGATGCGAACAACCTGAGCCTTGGCGATTTTTGCCAGGATTTCGGTGTTCAGTTCGGTGTTGCACTCTGCCAGGATTTCGCCGGTTGCCGGATGCACGATGACCTTGGCGGTAGTGCGGCCCAAGACGTAGTCCAGAGGCACCTGCAGCTCTTTGATCCCTGCTTTTTCCAGCTGGTTGATGTGGCGAGCAGTGATACGACGACCTTGCTCGACAATAACCTTGCCTTTGTCATCCAGGATATCCAGGACAGCAATTTCACCACGCAGGCGCTGAGGCACCAGTTCCAGGCTGAGGTTTTCACCTTGCACGTGGAAGACGTTGGTGGTGTAGAACGCGTCCAACACTTCTTCAGTGGTATAGCCCAGCGCGCGCAGCAATACCGATGCAGGCAGCTTGCGACGACGGTCGATACGCACGAACACGCAGTCTTTCGGGTCGAACTCGAAGTCCAGCCACGAACCGCGGTAAGGAATGATGCGCGCGGAGTACAGCAGTTTGCCGGAGCTGTGCGTCTTGCCACGGTCGTGGTCGAAGAACACGCCCGGGGAACGGTGCAGCTGGGAAACGATTACACGCTCGGTACCGTTAATTACGAAGGTACCGTTTTCAGTCATCAGGGGGATTTCACCCATGTAGACTTCTTGCTCTTTGATGTCCTTGATCGCTTTGTTCGACGATTCTTTGTCGAAAATGATCAGGCGCACTTTTACCCGCAAAGGTACGGCGTAAGTTACACCGCGCAATACGCATTCTTTGACATCAAATGCCGGCTCGCCCAGGCGATAACCGACGTACTCCAGCGCAGCATTGCCGGAGTAGCTGATGATCGGGAAAACGGATTTGAAGGCCGCATGCAGGCCCACGTCGCGGAACTGATCTTTAGTCGCTCCCGCTTGCAAGAATTCACGATACGAATCCAGCTGGATGGCCAGGAGGTACGGCACATCCATGACGTCCGGCAACTTGCTAAAGTCCTTGCGGATACGTTTTTTCTCAGTATATGAGTAAGCCATCAGCGTTCCCCAGCTTGGTCACCTGCTTGTTTGGCCCCTCCCGACGGGAGCAGCCAGAAAATCGTGCAAACCCCATGGTTTGCGCCACCGCATCGGGTGGTTACAGCTCGTTACCAGCACCGACCCAGTCGGCTGCCAATAACGGAAAAAGGCCGGTGGCAAGAGCCACCAGCCATCAGCCTTTCGCTTAACGCTCGGGCTGGAGGTGCAAAGTCGATGCTTACTTCAGCTCGACTTTAGCGCCTGCTTCTTCCAGAGTTGCTTTGGCTTTGTCAGCTGCGTCTTTCGAAACAGCTTCCAGAACCATGGCAGGAGCGCCGTCAACTACAGCCTTGGCTTCTTTCAGGCCCAGACCGGTCAGTTCACGTACTGCCTTGATCACGTTAACTTTCTTCTCGCCAGCTTCGGTCAGCATGACGTTGAATTCAGTTTGTTCTTCAACAACGGCAGCAACAGCAGCTGGACCAGCGGAAGCAGCGGCAGCGGAAACGCCGAACTTCTCTTCCATGGCCTTGATCAGCTCAACGATTTCCAGAACGGATTTTTCGCCGATTGCTTCGATGATTTGGTCGTTAGTCAGAGACATGACTATAAATTCCTGTATTGGGGTGACAGCCTAAGCGGCCATCGAAATAAACAATAAACGCTGAAAGGAGTCGCTCAGCCTTAGGCTGCAGCAGCTTCTTTCTGGTCGCGAAGGGCCGCCAGAGTACGAGCCAATTTGCTGGTTGCGCCTTGAATCACGCTCATCAGCTGAGAAATTGCTTCGTCACGGGTCGGCAGACTTGCCAGCACGTCGATCTGATTAGCTGCGAGGAACTTGCCCTCGAACGCAGCCGCCTTGATCTCGAACTTATCCTGACCTTTTGCGAATTCTTTGAAGATACGAGCAGCAGCGCCCGGATGTTCTTTCGAAAATGCAATCAAGGTCGGGCCGGTGAACACGTCGTTGAGCACGTCATATTGAGTGCCAGCAACGGCGCGCTTGAGCAGGGTGTTACGTACAACACGTACGTAAACGCCAGCTTCACGAGCCTCTTTACGGAGTCCGGTCATAGCGCCAACTGTCACGCCGCGGGCATCAGCCACAACAGCAGACAGGGCAACATTGGCAGCCTCGTTGACTTCAGCGACGATGGCCTTCTTGTCTTCGAGTTTAATTGCCACGGGTTTAACTCCTGCTTGTTACCGTTTCATCCAACCGAAGCCGGATGTCGTTTTGGTGTCTGATTCGGTAAGGAACCGGGAGCACCATCTGCGTAGGCTTGAGGTTTAAGACTTGCGTCGCCTACGGTCTTGGATAGCCCCCGCCAGGCAGGGACCCCAATCTTTCAATTGGCGCAATCGCTTGCGCCAATCTGTGTCTTACGCGTCGAGCGAGCCTTGGTCGATGACCAGACCTGGACCCATGGTGGTGCTCAGGGTAACGCGCTTGACGTAAATACCTTTCGAGGAAGCTGGCTTGATACGCTTCAGATCAGCGATCAGGGCTTCAACGTTTTCCTTCAGCTTGACGGCATCGAAGCCGACTTTGCCAACGGAGGTGTGGATGATGCCGTTTTTGTCGGTGCGATAACGAACCTGACCAGCCTTGGCGTTTTTAACCGCGGTAGCTACGTCTGGAGTTACAGTGCCGACTTTAGGGTTAGGCATCAGGCCGCGTGGGCCCAGGATCTGACCCAACTGACCAACAACGCGCATGGCATCCGGGGATGCGATAACTACGTCGTAGTTCAGGTCGCCGCCTTTCATTTCGGCAGCCAGGTCGTCCATACCTACACGGTCAGCGCCGGCAGCCAGAGCAGCCTCGGCAGCTGGACCTTGGGTGAACACAGCAACGCGAACAGTCTTACCAGTGCCGTGTGGCAGCACGGTAGCGCTACGAACGACCTGGTCGGATTTACGCGGGTCAACACCCAGGTTCACAGCAACGTCGAACGACTCGCTGAACTTGACAGTCGACAGCTCAGCCAGCAGAGCAGCAGCGTCTACAAAGTTGTAGGACTTGCCTGCTTCGATTTTGCCGGCGATAGCCTTTTGACGCTTGGTCAACTTAGCCATTACACACCCTCCACGTTAAGGCCCATGCTACGAGCAGAACCGGCGATAGTACGCACGGCTGCTTCCATATCAGCTGCAGTCAGATCCGCGTTTTTGGTTTTCGCGATTTCTTCCAGCTGAGCACGGGTCACGGTGCCAACCTTAACGGTGTTCGGACGAGCGGAACCGCTAGTCAGACCAGCAGCCTTCTTCAGCAGAACCGAAGCAGGTGTGGATTTGGTTTCAAAAGTGAAGCTACGGTCGCTGTAGACAGTGATGATCACTGGAGTCGGCAAGCCTGGCTCAATACCCTGGGTGCGGGCGTTGAAAGCCTTGCAGAATTCCATAATGTTCACGCCGTGCTGACCCAGAGCAGGACCAACAGGTGGGCTTGGGTTAGCCTGAGCGGCCTTCACTTGCAGCTTGATGTAAGCGGTAATCTTCTTGGCCATGAGGCACTCCAATTACGGGTTCGAACGCCTCGAAAGGCTCCCCGGTTACTTGCGCGTTTATCCCAGTGACGACAAAACCCCACAGCCTGGGGCTGCGGGGTTGGGATGCTTGCTCAGCTAGACTTTTTCGACCTGGCTGAACTCTAGCTCTACCGGAGTAGAGCGACCGAAAATGAGCACTGCCACTTGGATCCGGCTCTTCTCGTAGTTAACTTCTTCTACCGTGCCAGTAAAATCAGCAAACGGCCCGTCATTGACACGTACCGACTCGCCTGGCTCGAACAACGTTTTCGGCTTCGGCTTGTCGCTACCATCAGCAACGCGACGCAGAATCGCTTCTGCCTCTTTATCTGTGATTGGTGCAGGTTTATCAGCAGTACCGCCGATGAAACCCATCACCCGAGGAGTATCCTTGACCAAGTGCCAAGTACCCTCATTCATGTCCATCTGGACCAGCACATAACCTGGGAAGAACTTACGCTCGCTTTTGCGTTTCTGGCCATTACGCATTTCAACCACTTCTTCAGTGGGAACCAGAATTTCGCCAAAGCCATCTTCCATGCCAGCCAGCTTTACGCGCTCTATCAACGAGCGCATGACATGCTTCTCGTAACCGGAGTAAGCATGCACAACGTACCAACGCTTAGCCACGGGACACCCTTAGCCGACAATCAAGGAAACAAGCCAGCCGAGCAGGGAATCAAGCCCCCACAACAGCAACGCCATAACCAGAACAACAGCCACAACAATCAGCGTGGTCTGCGTGGTTTCTTGGCGAGTTGGCCAAACGACTTTACGAATCTCGGCGCGAGCTTCCTTAACCAGTACAAAGAAAGACTTGCCCTTGACTGTCTGCAGGCCTACAAAGGCAGCTACAGCAGCAATGACAAGCAAAGCGAGTACGCGGTACAGGATCGGCGAAGCAGAGTAATACTGATTGCCAACAACGCCAACAACCACCAAAGCGACTACTACTAGCCACTTGAGCAGATCGAAGCGAGAGCCTTGAGCTTCAGCTTTAGGAGTCATCTATGAAGATCCTGTGAAAAGAAAGCCAGACACACCAAGTGAATCTGGCAGGTCAGGAGGGAATCGAACCCCCAACCTACGGTTTTGGAGACCGTCGCTCTGCCAATTGAGCTACTGACCTAAAACAAAATCAGGCCGACCATTATGCCGGCCCGAAAAAGACATTACAACAACTTACTCGATGACTTTTGCTACGACACCAGCGCCGACGGTACGACCGCCCTCACGGATAGCGAAACGCAGACCATCTTCCATCGCGATGGTTTTGATCAGGGTAACGGTCATTTGAACGTTATCACCCGGCATCACCATTTCAACACCTTCTGGCAGCTCGCAGTTACCAGTCACATCAGTTGTACGGAAGTAGAACTGTGGACGGTAGCCTTTGAAGAACGGAGTGTGACGACCGCCTTCTTCTTTGCTCAGAACGTAAACCTCAGCAGTGAACTTGGTATGCGGCTTGACGGTGCCGGGCTTGACCAAAACCTGGCCACGCTCAACATCATCACGCTTGGTACCACGCAGCAAAACACCGCAGTTCTCACCCGCACGACCTTCGTCGAGCAGCTTGCGGAACATTTCAACACCAGTGCAAGTAGTTTTGACAGTATCACGAAGACCAACAATCTCGACTTCTTCCTGAATGCGGACAATGCCACGCTCAACACGACCAGTCACAACAGTACCGCGACCGGAGATCGAGAACACATCCTCGATCGGCATCAGGAACGGCTTATCGATAGCACGCTCAGGCTGCGGAATATAGCTATCCAGAGTCTCGACCAACTTCTTGACGGCAGTAGTACCCATCTCGTTGTCGTCTTGACCATTCAGCGCCATCAGCGCCGAACCAATAATGATCGGAGTGTCGTCACCTGGGAAATCGTAAGTGCTCAGCAGATCACGCACTTCCATCTCAACCAGTTCCAACAGTTCAGCATCGTCAACCATGTCAGCCTTGTTCAGGAAGACAACGATGTACGGAACACCAACCTGACGGGACAACAGGATGTGCTCACGGGTTTGCGGCATCGGACCATCAGCGGCCGAGCAAACCAGAATCGCACCATCCATCTGCGCTGCACCGGTGATCATGTTCTTCACATAGTCAGCGTGCCCCGGGCAGTCGACGTGAGCGTAGTGACGCACAGCCGAATCGTACTCAACGTGAGCAGTGTTAATGGTGATACCACGAGCTTTTTCTTCTGGGGCGCTATCGATCTTGTCGAAGTCAACCTTTGCCGAACCGAACACTTCGGAGCAGACACGGGTCAGAGCGGCAGTCAAAGTCGTCTTGCCATGGTCTACGTGACCAATGGTGCCAACGTTGACGTGCGGCTTGTTACGCTCGAACTTTTCCTTAGCCATCGAAATCACCCCTAGCAGAAGAATTAAGCAAGTACTATCAACCATTAAAACAAAGGCAGATATTTTCATATCTGCCTTGTTATATGGAGCTCTTGAGCGGATTTGAACCGCTGACCTCACCCTTACCAAGGGTGTGCTCTACCAACTGAGCTACAAGAGCGTAACACTTTGCAGGACCTGCAAACCTGGAGCGGGTAGCGGGAATCGAACCCGCATCATCAGCTTGGAAGGCTGAGGTTCTACCACTAAACTATACCCGCGGAGCTTGCAGCTCTCGCTAAAAATGGTGGAGGGGGAAGGATTCGAACCTTCGAAGTCGTAGACGTCAGATTTACAGTCTGATCCCTTTGGCCGCTCGGGAACCCCTCCTAAGCGAGCCGGCATTCTATATCATGCCAGCCTTCTGTCAAGCATTTTCTCATTAAAAACCTGAGGTTAGCTGCATTGACCTCGCTTCACACTGCCAACCATTAAAGGTCTTCACTGCGAAGCGGGCGCCATTCTATGCAAACTATTCGGCGGGTGCAACCCCCTCACACGGCATTATTTTATGTTTTAACTCGTTGAATTCTCTAGAAAGGTTTTGCAACTGCGAGTCACCCAACAAACGCCGGCTTTCCGGGGATATGCGCACCCAGTAACCAGCATATTCGGGGCGATCCTTCGGCAAGGGCTGAAACTTGATATCCATATCACTCAATCGACGCTCGATTACCTGGGCGACATCCTGCCGGGCAGAACCACCCAGATAGAGACAATTGCCATCCGCCTGCGTAGATTTTCCTTTGTCTCGAGCCGTATCAGTTGCTTCGCTCAATAAACGAATATCCTGCTGCGAGCCGCGATACAAACTCAAGGGAGTTACATCTTTCGCGCGAAGTGGAGCCTCCTGTTGGTGCCAGACGTAATAGAACACATTGAGAACAAGCAACAGCAGGAACAACCAACGCATAAAAACCTCAGGACAAAGGACACGCCATCGCCAAACCTACAAATACCAGGTCTGGAACCACTCTGGCCTCGGGCACAATTTCGGAGACCAGATCAGCGTCCCCTCCAGTCAGGAAGACTGCGAAATCCTCTCCCCAATAGCTGCGCGCCAACTCCAGCTGAGTCAGGACAAACCCCCTCAACATTAGCAAACAACCTCGCTCGACCGCTTCGACGGTTGTGCGCCCTGGAACAAGACTCTCCAAAGCGCGCTCGGCAGCAAGATCTCCATAGCGGATTCTACGGGTATGGGTACGCAACTGATTGCGCAGCAAAGGCATCCCCGGACAGATAAATCCTCCGAGATGCTCACCATCCCCAGCAATAAAGTCAGCCGTAACGGCCGTACCAAAGTCGAGCACCAGACAAGCGCCCGCAGCCAGATGAAAGCCTCCCAGCATTGCAAGCCAGCGATCAAGCCCTAACCGCTCAAATTCCTCATAGCCATTTCGAACACCGGACATTTCACGAGCCGGTGCCGCGCACACTACGGAAACACCGAAAGCATCAGCCAGCAGAGAGATCAGCACATTGGTTTCTTCGGCGGTTCTGACGCTGACCAACCGACAATGCATGAGAGCGAGCCCTTTGAGCCCTTTCAAACTCTCCAGCAACGCGAAATTCGAATCAACGACCCCCTCGCCAACCACCCGCCGGAGATCCTCGCCAAGCACCCGCCACTTGATGAAACTGTTTCCACAATCGAGCTCAAGAATCATCACGCAACCTCAGACTGAGCTCGCCACCACTAAAAACCTTCTCCACACCATCCACCTTCAAGCGCAAGGCACCCTGACTATCGATACCCAGGACTTCTCCATCTATCTGATTAACACCGGCAATCAATGACACCGCCCGACCCTGCCATAGATGATTTTGCTCCCATTCCGCCTGAATAGCCGAAAATCCGCTCGCCTGGTGACGATTTAGATAGGTCTGAAGCATTAGCCCTAGCTCCGCAACCAGATGATTGCGATCAACCGCCTGACCCGACTCCAGGCGCATGGATGTCCATTGCTGATCAACCTCATCGGTCAGTTGCATGTTCACATTGATTCCGACACCGATAACCACGTGACACACATCAGCAGGATCCCCCACTAACTCGAGCAGTATTCCAGCAATTTTTTGCTGCCCCACAAGCACATCATTCGGCCATTTCAACCCCACACCAGAGATGCCAAGCCCCCGCAAGGCTTGCATAACGGCAAGCCCAACGACAAGACTCAAGCCCTCCAGCTGCCGCATCCCACCATCAATGCGCAGCACCAGGCTGTAATAGATGTTTTCCGCGAATGGGCTCACCCATTTGCGCCCACGCCGTCCGCGACCGGCCGTTTGCCGCTCAGCAAGCACCAGAAAGGGTGCCGGCTGGCCACGCTCGATAGCGCGCAAGGCCTCAGCGTTTGTAGAGTCAATTGAATCGAGGACCAGAATGGGCCACTCACAAGAAGGCGACCGCGCGCTTATTTCCGCAGGATCAAGCAGTGTCAATGGCGCAGCCAGTTGATAGCCGCGACCGCGCACTTTATGAATGGATAAACCGAGCTCAGCTTCTAAGTGCTGAAGCTGCTTCCATACAGCGCTACGACTGACGCCCAAGGCAGCACCCAGAGCCTGGCCCGAATGGAATCGACCATCCTTAAGAAGCTTTAACAAGGTCAGCATGCAAGTCTCGCCTCACAATGAGGCCCGCATGATAGCCATGCCCCAGGCTGTTGCATAGAAACCCTACAAGCGAGATTTTCCTGCGGACAAAACAAAACCCCTACCTGCGTACGCAGATAGGGGTTTCGGAATTTGATCTTGACGATGACCTACTCTCACATGGGGAAACCCCACACTACCATCGGCGATGCATCGTTTCACTGCTGAGTTCGGGATGGGATCAGGTGGTTCCAATGCTCTATGGTCGTCAAGAAATTCGGGTACCGAGTCGTGGCCTGGTGGCCGCGCTTCAGCAAATTGGGTAGGTGATAGCCTGGTGTTTTGTGAATATCGAACTTTCGGTTCTTGCGTCTTCACACACCGCAATCTGGTGCCTCTTCAGGTCAGCAAATTGCTTGGGTGTTATATGGTCAAGCCTCACGGGCAATTAGTATTGGTTAGCTCAACGCCTCACAGCGCTTACACACCCAACCTATCAACGTCGTAGTCTTCGACGGCCCTTCAGGGGACTCAAGGTCCCAGTGAGATCTCATCTTGAGGCTAGTTTCCCGCTTAGATGCTTTCAGCGGTTATCTATTCCGAACATAGCTACCCGGCAATGCCACTGGCGTGACAACCGGAACACCAGAGGTTCGTCCACTCCGGTCCTCTCGTACTAGGAGCAGCCCCTCTCAAATCTCAAACGTCCACGGCAGATAGGGACCGAACTGTCTCACGACGTTCTAAACCCAGCTCGCGTACCACTTTAAATGGCGAACAGCCATACCCTTGGGACCGGCTTCAGCCCCAGGATGTGATGAGCCGACATCGAGGTGCCAAACACCGCCGTCGATATGAACTCTTGGGCGGTATCAGCCTGTTATCCCCGGAGTACCTTTTATCCGTTGAGCGATGGCCCTTCCATACAGAACCACCGGATCACTAAGACCTACTTTCGTACCTGCTCGACGTGTCTGTCTCGCAGTCAAGCGCGCTTTTGCCTTTATACTCTACGACCGATTTCCGACCGGTCTGAGCGCACCTTCGTACTCCTCCGTTACTCTTTAGGAGGAGACCGCCCCAGTCAAACTACCCACCATACACTGTCCTCGATCCGGATAACGGACCTGAGTTAGAACCTCAAAGTTGCCAGGGTGGTATTTCAAGGTTGGCTCCACGCGAACTGGCGTCCACGCTTCAAAGCCTCCCACCTATCCTACACAAGCAAATTCAAAGTCCAGTGCAAAGCTATAGTAAAGGTTCACGGGGTCTTTCCGTCTAGCCGCGGATACACTGCATCTTCACAGCGATTTCAATTTCACTGAGTCTCGGGTGGAGACAGCGCCGCCATCGTTACGCCATTCGTGCAGGTCGGAACTTACCCGACAAGGAATTTCGCTACCTTAGGACCGTTATAGTTACGGCCGCCGTTTACCGGGGCTTCGATCAAGAGCTTCGCGTTAGCTAACCCCATCAATTAACCTTCCGGCACCGGGCAGGCGTCACACCCTATACGTCCACTTTCGTGTTTGCAGAGTGCTGTGTTTTTAATAAACAGTCGCAGCGGCCTGGTATCTTCGACCGGCGTGGGCTTACGCAGTAAATGCTTCACCCTCACCGGCGCACCTTCTCCCGAAGTTACGGTGCCATTTTGCCTAGTTCCTTCACCCGAGTTCTCTCAAGCGCCTTGGTATTCTCTACCCAACCACCTGTGTCGGTTTGGGGTACGGTTCCTGGTTACCTGAAGCTTAGAAGCTTTTCTTGGAAGCATGGCATCAACCACTTCGTGTTCTAAAAGAACACTCGTCATCAGCTCTCGGCCTTAGAATCCCGGATTTACCTAAGATTCCAGCCTACCACCTTAAACTTGGACAACCAACGCCAAGCTGGCCTAGCCTTCTCCGTCCCTCCATCGCAATAACCAGAAGTACAGGAATATTAACCTGTTTTCCATCGACTACGCTTTTCAGCCTCGCCTTAGGGACCGACTAACCCTGCGTCGATTAACGTTGCGCAGGAAACCTTGGTCTTTCGGCGTGGGTGTTTTTCACACCCATTGTCGTTACTCATGTCAGCATTCGCACTTCTGATACCTCCAGCAAGCTTCTCAACTCACCTTCACAGGCTTACAGAACGCTCCTCTACCGCATCACCTAAGTGATACCCGTAGCTTCGGTGTATGGTTTGAGCCCCGTTACATCTTCCGCGCAGGCCGACTCGACTAGTGAGCTATTACGCTTTCTTTAAAGGGTGGCTGCTTCTAAGCCAACCTCCTAGCTGTCTAAGCCTTCCCACATCGTTTCCCACTTAACCATAACTTTGGGACCTTAGCTGACGGTCTGGGTTGTTTCCCTTTTCACGACGGACGTTAGCACCCGCCGTGTGTCTCCCATGCTCGGCACTTGTAGGTATTCGGAGTTTGCATCGGTTTGGTAAGTCGGGATGACCCCCTAGCCGAAACAGTGCTCTACCCCCTACAGTGATACATGAGGCGCTACCTAAATAGCTTTCGAGGAGAACCAGCTATCTCCGAGCTTGATTAGCCTTTCACTCCGATCCACAGGTCATCCGCTAACTTTTCAACGGTAGTCGGTTCGGTCCTCCAGTTAGTGTTACCCAACCTTCAACCTGCCCATGGATAGATCGCCCGGTTTCGGGTCTATTCCCAGCGACTAGACGCCCTATTAAGACTCGCTTTCGCTACGCCTCCCCTATTCGGTTAAGCTCGCCACTGAAAATAAGTCGCTGACCCATTATACAAAAGGTACGCAGTCACCCAACAAAGTGGGCTCCCACTGCTTGTACGCATACGGTTTCAGGATCTATTTCACTCCCCTCTCCGGGGTTCTTTTCGCCTTTCCCTCACGGTACTAGTTCACTATCGGTCAGTCAGTAGTATTTAGCCTTGGAGGATGGTCCCCCCATATTCAGACAAAGTTTCTCGTGCTCCGTCCTACTCGATTTCATGGCCAAGAGATTTTCGCGTACAGGGCTATCACCCACTATGGCCGCACTTTCCAGAGCGTTCCGCTAATCTCAAAGCCACTTAAGGGCTAGTCCCCGTTCGCTCGCCACTACTAAGGGAATCTCGGTTGATTTCTTTTCCTCAGGGTACTTAGATGTTTCAGTTCCCCTGGTTCGCTTCTTAAGCCTATGTATTCAGCTTAAGATACCTAACTTATGTTAGGTGGGTTCCCCCATTCAGACATCTCCGGATCAAAGTCTGTTTGCCGACTCCCCGAAGCTTTTCGCAGGCTACCACGTCTTTCATCGCCTCTGACTGCCAAGGCATCCACCGTATGCGCTTCTTCACTTGACCATATAACCCCAAGCAATCTGGTTATACTGTGAAGACGACATTCGCCGAAAATTCGATGCTTGCTCATAAAGAGCAACTCACAAATTTTACCTTAGCCTGATCCACTACCAGTGAAAGTAGTGTTCAGTCTATCTTTCTATCACATACCCAAATTTTTAAAGAACGATCTAGCCAAAGACTAGAAATCAACATTCACCATCACCAGGATGGAATGCTCATTTCTAAGCTTTCAACAAACAGAAGCAGTAGTGGTGGAGCCAAACGGGATCGAACCGTTGACCTCCTGCGTGCAAGGCAGGCGCTCTCCCAGCTGAGCTATGGCCCCGTATTTCTACAGGCGTTTCCCACACAAAATTGGTGGGTCTGGGCAGATTCGAACTGCCGACCTCACCCTTATCAGGGGTGCGCTCTAACCAACTGAGCTACAGACCCAATTTCGGGCTGCTTCTTATCGTCTTCTTCAATGAATCAAGCAATTCGTGTGGGAACTTATGGAGCAGCTGATGTCGTCGATTAAGGAGGTGATCCAGCCGCAGGTTCCCCTACGGCTACCTTGTTACGACTTCACCCCAGTCATGAATCACACCGTGGTAACCGTCCTCCCGAAGGTTAGACTAGCTACTTCTGGTGCAACCCACTCCCATGGTGTGACGGGCGGTGTGTACAAGGCCCGGGAACGTATTCACCGCGACATTCTGATTCGCGATTACTAGCGATTCCGACTTCACGCAGTCGAGTTGCAGACTGCGATCCGGACTACGATCGGTTTTCTGGGATTAGCTCCACCTCGCGGCTTGGCAACCCTCTGTACCGACCATTGTAGCACGTGTGTAGCCCAGGCCGTAAGGGCCATGATGACTTGACGTCATCCCCACCTTCCTCCGGTTTGTCACCGGCAGTCTCCTTAGAGTGCCCACCATGACGTGCTGGTAACTAAGGACAAGGGTTGCGCTCGTTACGGGACTTAACCCAACATCTCACGACACGAGCTGACGACAGCCATGCAGCACCTGTCTCAATGTTCCCGAAGGCACCCATCCATCTCTGGAAAGTTCATTGGATGTCAAGGCCTGGTAAGGTTCTTCGCGTTGCTTCGAATTAAACCACATGCTCCACCGCTTGTGCGGGCCCCCGTCAATTCATTTGAGTTTTAACCTTGCGGCCGTACTCCCCAGGCGGTCAACTTAATGCGTTAGCTGCGCCACTAAGAGCTCAAGGCTCCCAACGGCTAGTTGACATCGTTTACGGCGTGGACTACCAGGGTATCTAATCCTGTTTGCTCCCCACGCTTTCGCACCTCAGTGTCAGTATCAGTCCAGGTGGTCGCCTTCGCCACTGGTGTTCCTTCCTATATCTACGCATTTCACCGCTACACAGGAAATTCCACCACCCTCTACCATACTCTAGCTCGTCAGTTTTGAATGCAGTTCCCAGGTTGAGCCCGGGGCTTTCACATCCAACTTAACGAACCACCTACGCGCGCTTTACGCCCAGTAATTCCGATTAACGCTTGCACCCTCTGTATTACCGCGGCTGCTGGCACAGAGTTAGCCGGTGCTTATTCTGTCGGTAACGTCAAAACAATTACGTATTAGGTAACTGCCCTTCCTCCCAACTTAAAGTGCTTTACAATCCGAAGACCTTCTTCACACACGCGGCATGGCTGGATCAGGCTTTCGCCCATTGTCCAATATTCCCCACTGCTGCCTCCCGTAGGAGTCTGGACCGTGTCTCAGTTCCAGTGTGACTGATCATCCTCTCAGACCAGTTACGGATCGTCGCCTTGGTGAGCCATTACCTCACCAACTAGCTAATCCGACCTAGGCTCATCTGATAGCGCAAGGCCCGAAGGTCCCCTGCTTTCTCCCGTAGGACGTATGCGGTATTAGCGTCCGTTTCCGAGCGTTATCCCCCACTACCAGGCAGATTCCTAGGCATTACTCACCCGTCCGCCGCTCTCAAGAGGTGCAAGCACCTCTCTACCGCTCGACTTGCATGTGTTAGGCCTGCCGCCAGCGTTCAATCTGAGCCATGATCAAACTCTTCAGTTCAAACATCTTTGGGTTTTTAAGAAACCCTAAACTTGGCTCAGCAATCGTTGGTTACATCTTTGATTTCTCGCGGAGTAACTTGTGATGCTGATAATCTTGTTGACTATCAGTCTGACTCCACAAGCACCCACACGAATTGCTTGATTCAGTTGTTAAAGAGCGGTTGGTTAAGACCTTTCGTCTCAACCGAGGCGCGCATTCTACAGCAGCCTCTGTTACTGTCAAGCGGTTATTTTCAGAAGTTTTCAAAGTTTCGCTTGGGAATCTTCAACAACTTCAACCACTTGCGCTTCCGATCTCTCGTTAGCGGGAGGCGAATTCTACAGCGTTACTCGCTGCTGTCAACACCTCTTTTTCTCCGCTTTCGACCGAGAGGATCGAACCGTCAAAAGAGCCAAACCACACCGCTCTTTCAACTCCTTCTGGCTTCGATGAACTGAAGCGTAACCGCTGCCGAAAACCGCATAACTCATTGTTTACCAAGGAGTTTTCCGTTTCGACTGCGCCGGAAGTGGGGCGAATTATAGACGTCCAGAATCTGCCGTCAAGCCCTGATTTCAGCTTTATTCGGATTTAAGCGTAATACGCGCAAATGCCTTCTTCCCGGCTTGGCAAACATGGGTCGCGCCCAGTACGTATATAAAGGTGCGATCGACAACCTCACCATCTATACGCACACCACCAGAACCTAGAAGGTCGCGCGCCACTGCAGAGTTCTTCACCAACCCTGCTTTATTAAGGACGGCAGCAATCGGCATATCCTCGGCGGCAGTCAATTCGATCTCTGGCAGATCATCTGGCAGCTCACCATCTTTCATACGGTTGCCTGCCGCACGGTGAGCATTGGCTGCTGCCTCTTCACCATGGAAGCGTGCAACGATCTCTTCGGCCAGCTTGATCTTGATGTCACGCGGATTCGCGCCCGCTTCGACGTCAGCCCGAAAAGCATTGATCTCTTCCATGGAGCGGAAACTGAGCAATTCGAAGTAACGCCACATCAGCACATCTGGAATAGAGACGAGCTTGCCGTACATGACACCCGGCGCTTCCTGAATGCCGACATAGTTGCCCAGCGACTTGGACATCTTCTTCACGCCATCCAGACCTTCGAGCAGCGGCATGGTCAGAATGCATTGAGCCTCTTGACCATAACCACGCTGCAGCTCACGCCCCATCAGCAGATTGAACTTTTGATCGGTACCACCCAGCTCGACATCCGCGCGCAACGCTACCGAGTCATAACCCTGTACCAGCGGATAGAGGAATTCGTGAATAGCGATGGGCTGATTGGTAGTGTAGCGCTTGTCGAAATCGTCGCGCTCGAGCATGCGAGCCACAGTGTATTGCGAAGTTAGGCGAATGAAGTCAGCTGGCCCCATCTGATCCATCCAGGTGGAGTTGAACGCCACTTCAGTCTTGGCCGGATCAAGAATCTTGAAGACTTGAGTCTTGTAGGTCTCCGCATTATCGAGAACCTGCTCACGGGTGAGCGGAGGACGTGTCGCGCTCTTGCCGCTTGGATCACCGATCATCCCGGTGAAGTCACCTATAAGGAAGATCACCTGGTGCCCCAGATCCTGGAACTGGCGCAGCTTATTAATAAGCACCGTGTGACCCAGGTGCAAATCCGGCGCGGTCGGATCGAAGCCTGCCTTAATACGCAATGGCTGGCCACGCTTGAGTTTCTCGACCAGCTCGGACTCGACCAACAGTTCTTCTGCACCACGCTTGATCAGCGCTAGCTGCTCTTCAACCGACTTCATAACAGACCCGCAAGGCTCAGATTCAAAGGGGAACAACCATACAAGATCGCGCACCAAATACAAGTTTTGCCCGGCGCGCGGACGCCAATCCACGGACAGAGCGCTCGCAGACTTGCTTAAGAGATGATTTGGTTATATTTTATACAGTTATTTCGTCTTCATCATGTCATTCATCTTTTCCAATTCATCTTTTCAAAGTCAAAATTACCTATGACCACAGAACCGTCTAAAGCGCCGCCGCTTTACCCGAAGACCCACCTGCTCGCAGCAAGTGGCATCGCCGCCCTTCTCAGCCTGGCGCTTCTGGTATTCCCTTCCAGTGATGTTGAAGCCAAAAAGACGACCCTGAGTCTTGAGCTGGAAAGCCCTGCAGAACAACTGACACAAGATCAAGACGCCGTCGACGCCGTCCAAGCCACAAATGAGCCGGCATCCCCCCCCTTCGCGCAGATCGAAAACAGCGCCGAAGACACTCAAGAAACTGCCCAGGCGAGCCCCGCTCCTGCTCCCGCGCCAGTCGTCGAAGAAAAGAAGGCGCCCAGCCATAAGGAAGTGATTGTCAGCAAAGGCGACACACTTTCGACTTTGTTCGAGAAAGTCGGCCTTCCGGCCACTTCGGTGAATGAAGTACTGGCCAGCGACAAGCAGGCCAGGCAGTTCAGCCAGCTAAAACGTGGCCAGAAGCTTGAGTTCGAACTGAGCCCTGATGGCCAGCTGACCAATTTGCACAGCAAAGTCAGCGACACGGAAAGCATCAGCCTGACCAAGAATGACAAGGGTTATACGTTTAATCGCATTACCGCCAAGCCCACCGTTCGCTCCGCCTATGTTCATGGCGTGATCAACAGCTCGCTGTCGCAATCTGCCGCCCGGGCTGGCTTATCCCATAGCCTGACCATGGATATGGCCAGCGTGTTTGGCTATGACGTCGACTTCGCCCAGGATATTCGCCAAGGTGACGAGTTCGATGTGATTTACGAGCAGAAGGTCGTCAATGGCAAAGCTGTTGGCAATGGCCCGATCCTCTCCGCACGTTTCACCAACCGCGGCAAGACATATACGGCGGTGCGCTACACCAACAAACAAGGCAACAGCAGCTACTACACCGCTGACGGCAACAGTATGCGCAAGGCGTTTATCCGCACCCCGGTAGACTTCGCCCGCATCAGCTCGAAATTCTCCATGGGCCGCAAGCACCCGATCCTGAACAAGATCCGTGCCCACAAGGGTGTCGATTACGCCGCACCACGCGGTACGCCGATCAAGGCTGCCGGTGACGGCAAAGTATTATTGGCGGGCCGTCGCGGCGGTTACGGCAACACTGTGATCATCCAGCACGGCAATACCTACCGCACGCTATACGGCCACATGCAGGGCTTCGCCAAAGGCGTTAAGACTGGCGGCAGCGTCAAGCAAGGTCAGGTGATCGGTTACATCGGCACCACCGGCCTCTCCACCGGTCCGCACTTGCACTACGAGTTCCAGGTCAATGGCGTGCACGTCGACCCGCTGGGTCAGAAAGTGGCGATGGCTGATCCGATCTCCAAAGCTGAACGCTCACGCTTCCTCGCGCAAAGCCAACCGCTGATGGCACGCATGGATCAAGAGAAAACCACGCAGCTGGCTTCGAGTAAACGCTAAGCCATGGCGCTCTATATAGGTGTGATGTCCGGGACCAGTCTTGATGGCCTGGACATTGCGTTGATCGAGCAAACCCCGGCGATCAAGCTGATCGCCACCCATTACATCCCTATGCCTGACTCCCTGCGCGCCGAGCTACTTGGCTTGTGCGCCAGCGGCCCGGACGAGATTGCCCGCTCCGCCATTGCCCAACAGAACTGGGTGAAACTAGCCGCACAGGGCATTCACACCCTCCTCGACCAACAGAACCTGAAACCCGACGACATTCGCGCGATTGGCAGCCACGGCCAGACTATTCGTCACGAGCCGGCGCGTGGGTTCACGGTGCAAATCGGCAACCCTGCCTTACTCACCGAGCTGACCGGCATCACCGTGGTCAGCGATTTCCGCAGCCGCGATGTCGCCGCCGGCGGACAAGGCGCGCCACTGGTTCCAGCCTTTCACGAAGCCCTGTTTGAAGAACAGCCTGGCAACCGCGCGGTATTGAATATCGGCGGGTTCAGCAACCTCAGCCTGATCGAACCCGGCAAGCCTGTCGCCGGGTTTGACTGCGGCCCCGGGAATGTCTTGCTGGATGCCTGGATTCACCAGCAACGCGGCGATAACTTTGATCGTGACGGTCAATGGGCCGCCAGCGGCAAGGTTCAACCGGTTCTGTTGAACGAACTGCTCAGTGATCCATTCTTTGTGACCCAGGGCCCGAAGAGCACCGGTCGCGAAGTGTTCAATCTTCCATGGCTGATGCAGCATCTGTCGCAGTTACCGACCTTCGCTGCCGAAGACGTACAGGCCACGCTGCTTGAGCTGACGGCATTGACCATTGTCGAGTCATTGCAAAGCGCCCAATCGGATACTGATGAGCTGCTTGTCTGTGGTGGCGGCGCGCACAACGGCACATTGATGCGCCGCTTGGCCAGCCTGTTGCCGAATGCGAAAGTCGGCAGCACCGCTGCGTATGGTGTAGACCCGGACTGGGTCGAAGCCATGGCCTTCGCCTGGTTGGCTCATTGCTGCCTGGAAGGTATCGCAGCCAACCGCCCGAGCGTCACCGGTGCTCGCGGTCTGCGTGTACTCGGCGCCATCTATCCCGCCTGAACCTGAACCCCAGACAGCAAAACGCCGCAAAGTCCCGAGACTCTGCGGCGCCTGGCAATGCTGAGGATGCGATCAGATCGAGAACGAAGAGCCACAGCCACAGGTGGTGGTAGCGTTCGGGTTCTTGATCACGAAACGCGAACCTTCCAGACCTTCCTGGTAATCCACTTCGGCACCTGCCAGGTACTGGAAGCTCATCGGATCGACCACCAGGCTGACGCCTTCGCGCTCGACGATGGTGTCGTCATCGGCCACTTCTTCATCGAAGGTGAAGCCGTATTGAAACCCTGAACAACCGCCGCCCGTAACGAATACGCGCAGCTTCAAGCGATCATTCCCCTCTTCATCGACCAGGCTCTTCACCTTGTGCGCGGCACCGTGGGTGAATTGCAAAGCCGTGGGGGTGAAGGATTCGACGCTCATGCTGACTATCTCCCGGCGTTACGCCGCCATAATGCGTGATGACGCGCATTATCCGCTTCTCCCAGAAAATCGGTCAACTATTGTTACGGTATATCAATCAACCCAATTGTCAGACCAAAATGCAAAAAGGCCCGTTCGACGGGCCTTTTTGCTGAGCGGGGTAAAGCCTTACGGCAGCATGCCCGCATGGGACAGACCCAAACGCTCATCCAGACCGAACAGAATATTCAGGTTCTGCACCGCCTGACCCGACGCGCCTTTGACCAGATTGTCGATCACCGACAATATCACCACCAGATCACCATCCTGCGGACGGTGCACGGCAATACGGCAAACGTTGGCACCGCGCACGCTGCGAGTTTCCGGATGGCTGCCGGCAGGCATCACATCGACGAACGGTTCGTTGGCATAGCGCTTTTCGAACAACGCCTGCAGATCCACCGAGCGATCCATAACAGTTGCGTAGAGCGTCGAGTGGATGCCGCGAATCATTGGCGTCAGGTGCGGAACGAAGGTCAGCCCCACGTCCTTGCCCGCTGCACGACGCAGGCCCTGGCGGATTTCCGGCAAGTGACGGTGCCCTTTGACGGCGTAAGCCTTCATGCTTTCCGACGTTTCGGAGTACAGCGAACCTACAGAAGCACCACGGCCGGCACCGCTGACGCCGGATTTGCAGTCTGCAATCAAACGAGTGGTATCGGCCAGACCGGCTTCAAGCAATGGCAGGAATCCCAATTGCGTGGCCGTCGGGTAGCAACCCGGCACAGCGATCAGGCGCGCTTGCTTGATTTGTTCACGATTGACTTCCGGCAAGCCGTAAACCGCCTCCTCCAACAGTTCCGGCGCGCCGTGCGGCTGACCGTACCATTTGGCCCACTCATCGGCGTCTTGCAGGCGGAAGTCTGCCGACAGGTCAATGACCTTGGTCCCGGCAGCCAGCAACTCACCCGCCAAGGCATGGGCGACACCGTGCGGCGTGGCGAAGAACACCACATCGCAGGCTCCGAGCGTCTTGATGTCCGGAACACTGAAAGCCAGGCCGTCGTAATGGCCTCGCAGGTTCGGGTACATGTCGGCCACGGCCAGGCCGGCCTCGGATCGGGAAGTGATCACTACCACTTCAGCTTGCGGATGCTGTGCCAACAGACGCAGCAGTTCGACACCGGTGTAACCCGTGCCGCCGACGATACCGACCTTGACCATAAACCTGCCCTCAACGAACCCACTGGAAAGCCGTCGATAATAGGGGCCGCGCGGCCCTGCGACAACCGTCAAGGTGACGTGCGGACACTCTACCCCCTACTATCTTCGCTACCGTGAACCTGGGAATAACCAAAAATGCTTTATCTGTGGCTCAAAGCGCTTCATATCGTCAGCATGGTCTGCTGGTTTGCCGGCCTGTTTTACCTGCCACGCCTGTTCGTCTATCACGCCCAAAGCGAAGACGCCGTCAGCAAGGAACGCTTCAGTATCATGGAGCGCAAGCTGTACCGGGGCATCATGGGCCCGGCGATGATCGCCACCCTGGTGTTCGGCATCTGGCTGATCAGCCTCAACCCGAGCGCCTACTTCACCCAAGGTGCATGGATGCATGCCAAATTGACCCTGGTGGTAATCCTGATCGGCTATCACCACATGTGCGGCGCACAGGTAAAACGTTTTGCCCGTGGCGAAAACACCCGCAGCCATGTCTTTTATCGCTGGTTCAATGAAGTGCCGGTTCTGATATTGCTGGCTATCGTAATTCTGGTCGTCGTTCGGCCGTTTTAATCCAACAAGCATCATTCATCCGGGGTACTTCCAATGTCGCTGCCCGCTTTGCTCGAACAACGTTTGCGTCTGCCCGTGGTAGCAGCGCCGATGTTCCTGATTTCCAACCCTGAACTGGTACTCGCCTGCTGCCGTAATGGCGTGGTGGGCAGCTTTCCTGCGCTGAACCAGCGTGAAAGCAGCGGTTTCAAGGCCTGGCTGGAAGAAATCGAAGCAGGTCTGGCGATACTGGAAAACCCCGCGCCTTATGCAGTGAATCTGATCGTCCACAACAGCAACCCGCGATTGCAGGCAGATCTGGCGATCTGCATCGAGCACAAAGTTCCGATCGTGATCACTAGCCTCGGTGCCGTGAAGGAATTGGTCGACGCCGTGCACAGCTATGGCGGCCTGGTGTTTCATGACGTGACGACCCGTCGCCACGCGGAAAAAGCTGCCGAGGCCGGTGTGGACGGCTTGATCGCCGTGGCTGCGGGCGCCGGTGGTCACGCCGGGACCTGGAGCCCGTTTTCGCTGATCGCCGAGATTCGACAGTTTTTCGACAAGACCCTGTTGCTGGCCGGCTGCCTGAACCATGGCCATGAAATTCTTGCCGCACAATTGCTCGGCGCGGATTTGGCCTACTTCGGTACGCGATTTATCGGCACCACGGAAAGTCATGCGCCTGACGCGTATAAGGAGATGCTCCTGACTTCCAGAGCCGCAGACATCGTCCATACTCCAGCGGTGTCGGGAGTGCCGGCAAGCTTCATGCGCCGCAGCCTTGAGGCCGCCGGGTTCGACATGGCAGCCCTGCAAGGCAAGGGCGAGGTGGACTTCGGCTCCAAGCTCAAGCCATTGAACGATGAAGCCAAAGCCTGGAAAACCGTGTGGTCCGCAGGCCAGGGCGTCGGAGAAATCGAGGACCTGCCGAGTGTCGATCAACTGGTCGCACGTCTCGATGCCGAATACCGCAAAGCGCTGGAAATGGCGGCAGCGTTGCCCAAGCGCTGGCCGCGCTGACAGGCGGGCCTTACACTTCATAGCTGCAACACCGTCTATTACAAACTCTTGCGACAAGGATGCCCGGCCATGAGCGAAAACCGTTTCAAGATCGTCTTCGATGGCGCTCTGCAGCCAGGTGTTGACGTCACCACCGCGAAGCTCAATCTCGCCGAGCTGTTCAAAAGCGACGTCGCGGCCATTGAACGCCTGTTCAGTGGCCAGAAGGTTGCACTCAAGCGCGACCTGTCACACGCCGATGCGCAGATTTACCTTCAGGCGCTGACGAAAACCGGCATCGATGCCCGAATCGAGACAGAACCCTCGATCGAGCTGAACCTGTCCGACGTTCACGAACACGCTCCTGCCAACAGTCAACCTGTCACGGCAGATCCTGATTCTCCCTATGCGCCGCCCCGCGCCTCTGTCGGCGAAACATTGTCGGAGTTTTCTACGCTCAAGGCCTTCAGTTTCGTTGGCCGCATCGGTCGCTTGCGCTTTCTGGCCTGGACGATGGCCCTTACGCTGGTAACGCTTGGCGTTGGCTCCGTGTTGGCTATTTTCGGCTTCGCGCTCATCAGCACGGACTCCACTGCAGGCTTGATTCTCGCGGGTCTATTGGCCGTTATTCTGGTCGTAGTGCTCGCCTTCATCAGCATCCAGTTCAGTGTGCAGCGCCTGCATGATATCGGCTGGTCCGGCTGGCTCTGGCTGCTGAACCTTGTACCGGTCGTAGGCAGCGTCTTTCCGTTTGTCATAATGATCGTGCCGGGCAACAACACGGCCAACCGATATGGCGCACCGCCACCGCCCAATAGCAATGCGGTCAGGGTGCTGGCTTCGTTGTGGCTGGTGTTTATCGCGATCATGTTTGTGGGCGGGCTGACTGGAGGCCTCACCGCGATCCAGGATGAATACGAAAGCGCCACCGACAGCACCTATCAAAGCAGCGCGGTAATCACCGACGAAGTCGACGTGGCGCCGGCCTATGAGGCCGAACCGGCGCCGAATTCATCCGATGATGCAGCCGAAGCAGCCGAGCCCCCTGTAGACTCTGCGAAAGAATGAACAGCGCTCCCCGCCCGTGACACCTGCGTCGCCGGCGCGGAGCTGTTGCGATGGAGAACTGCATGACCCGTTACGCTCTGATCACTGGCGCTTCCAGCGGCATCGGCCTGGCGATGGCCGAAGCGCTGGCCCGGCGCGGCCGCAGCCTGATTCTGGTGGCCCGACAGCGTGATCAGCTGGAAAGCATTGCGATTGAACTGACTCAACGTTTTGGTGTGGAGGTGCTGTTTCGTGCCTGTGACCTGGGCGAGCCGCTGAGACTGTCCGGTTTTTTGCTGGAACTGGAAGAAGGCGACCGGCAGATCGATTTGCTGGTCAACTGTGCCGGCATCGGCACCTGCGGTCCATTCCTGGCCCAAGACTGGATGACCGAACAGGACTTGATCGAAGTGAACATTCTGGCCCTCACGCGCTTGTGCCATGCCATCGGCAACAGCATGGCCTTGCAGGGCGGCGGGCAGATTCTGAACGTCGCCTCGGTCGCGGCGTTTCATCCCGGCCCCTGGATGAGCACTTATTACGCCAGCAAGGCTTACGTGCTGCATTTTTCCGAAGGTTTACGGGTCGAACTGAAGAAATGCGCGGTCAAAGTATCGGTGCTGTGCCCCGGCCCGACCCGCACGGCGTTTTTCCGCACCGCGCAACTGGACACTGACAAACTGGTCGAGAGCAATTTGCTGATGAGCCCGGAAGAAGTCGCGCTCTATACGGTGCGCGCGTTGGCGAAAAATCGCGCCATTATTATTCCCGGCCGCCTGAATCGCTGGTTTGCATTGCTGCCGCGGCTCGGCTCACGCTGGCTGACCCGGACAATCGCGGGCATGGTCAACAAAGCTCATTGTCCGCGCTGATCAAATCCTCAAGGCAAAAGACTGGGCTCTGGCCTGACCCATGGTTACACTCAGCCCAGCCCAAACAACGGAGAAAACAGCTGTGGATACTCTGTTCACCAAGATCATCAACCGGGAAATCCCGGCGAAGATCATTTATGAGGACGACCAGGTACTGGCCTTCCACGACATCGCGCCACAGGCCCCCGTGCATTTCCTGGTCGTCCCGAAGAAACCTGTGCGCACCCTTAACGACCTCACCGAGGACGATAAGGCTTTGGCCGGGCATATTCTGTTCACGGCCCAGCGTCTGGCTCTGGAATTGGGCTGCGAAGAAGGTTTCCGGGTGGTCATGAACTGCAATGAATTGGGCGGGCAGACCGTCTATCACATTCATATGCACGTGCTCGGTCAACGCCAGATGCACTGGCCGCCGGGCTGATTGCAAGCAGTACAGGTTTATGTGGCGAGGGAGCTTGCTCCCGCTGGGTTGCGAAGCAGCCCAAATCCACGCATCGAGTTTTTCCAGACAGAACCGGTGGGTTGAATTTACGACCGCTTCGCGGCCGAGCGGGAGCAAGCTCCCTCGCCACAGATGACCCAGCGCAAACCCTCCCCCGGCCGATTGGGTTAAACTGGCCGCCGAGATTCTTCCCGGAGGTCAGCATGACTACCCAACGTCACTACTCGCCGATTGACCGTCTTCTGCTGCAAGCCGACGCCGCGATGCGGACTTTGTTGCCTTTCAGTGGTCAGCCCTACCGTCCGTCGCCTGCCATCGTGCAGCCGGATGCACAAATGAGCGACGAGGACACCCGACACGTCGCCGGTTTGATGCGCATCAACCATACCGGCGAAGTCTGTGCCCAGGCGCTGTATCAAGGTCAGGCCCTGACCGCCAAGCTGCCGAAAGTGCGCGCCGCCATGGAGCACGCCGCCGAAGAAGAAATCGACCATCTGGTGTGGTGCGAACAACGCATTCATCAGTTGGGCAGCCATACCAGCATCCTCAATCCGCTGTTCTACGGCATGTCGTTCGGGATTGGCGCGGTCGCCGGGTTGATCAGCGACAAAGTCAGCCTGGGTTTCGTTGCTGCCACCGAGCATCAGGTCTGCAAACACCTGAACGAACACCTCGAGCAACTGCCGGCCGAGGATGAAAAATCCCGGGCGATTCTGGAGCAGATGCGTATCGACGAAGAACATCATGCTGAAAGTGCGCTGGATGCCGGGGGGTTCCGTTTTCCTGCACCAGTGAAGTTCGGCATGAGTCTGTTGGCCAAGGTAATGACCAAGAGTACGTACCGGATCTAAGTATTGCAGCGCCCGCGACGTCCCCATCGCGGGCAAGCCCGCTCCTACAGGAACCGCGGTTCGTAATAAAAAAGGCGACTACCTCGAGGTAGTCGCCTTTTTTTGTACTCGGAACTCTTAGTTCGGCATGTTGCGCGCGTAGAAAATTTGCATCACCTGAGTCTGCACGTCGACTCAACCGAGCTCGATGATTTCGTAGTCATGGGTAATCGCCACACCGGCCGCGCCGAGCATGATCGAAGCCGAGCAATACTTCTCGGCCGACAGCTCGATGGCGCGCTTGACCTGGGCTTCTTTCAGCCCGCGGCCCTTGACCACGAAGTGCATGTGGATTTTGGTGAAAACCTTCGGATCTTCGGTCGCACGCTCGGCTTCGAGGAAGGCTTCGCAGCTTTCGACGGCCTGACGGGACTTCTTGAGGATGCTGACCACATCGAAATTGCTGCAGCCGCCAACACCCAGCAGGAGCATTTCCATCGGCCGGACACCCAGGTTACGACCGCCGGCATCGGGCGGACCGTCCATGACCACGACATGACCGCTGCCGGATTCGCCGAGGAACATGGCTTCGCCAGCCCATTGGATGCGTGCCTTCATCGCCAAGACTCCACTGTCTAAAAAAGGGTCGCCAGCTTAGCACAGGGCCCTTGATTGGCAGCGCTTCGCCTTCCTAGGACATAACCATCTGCGTCGTAGGCAAATTCTCGAATCTTGAAGGAATGTGTCTGTTAAGCTGGCGCCAAATCAGTGGCGCATAGCCAGCTTCGCAGCGAACAAAAAGGATCGCAGGCTTCGCCAGCGCCTATAAAAAACAAACACACCGTGCAGTCTTTTCGGGATACAACCATGGTTGCTATTACCCCCACACCCAAAATCAAGAACCTCGACAAGCTGTTGATGCACTGCCAACGCCGTCGCTATACCGCCAAGACCAATATCATTTGTGCCGGTGACCGCTCCGACACGCTGTTTTTCATCATCAAAGGTTCGGTCACCATTCTGATTGAGGATGACGATGGCCGTGAAATGATCATTGCCTACCTCAACGCCGGGGACTTTTTCGGCGAGCTGGGTCTGTTTGAACAAGCGGGCCTGGAACAGGAGCGCAGCGCTTGGGTGCGGTCCAAGGTCGAATGCGACGTCGCGGAAATCAGCTACGCGAAATTCCGCGAGCTGTCCCAACAAGACCCAGACATTCTTTACGTGCTCAGCGGACAAATCGCACAGCGCTTGCGCAATACCACGCGCAAGGTCGGCGACCTGGCCTTCTTCGACGTGACCGGTCGCGTTGCACGCTGTCTGCTGGAACTGTGCAAGCAACCTGACGCCATGACTCACCCGGACGGCATGCAGATCAAAGTAACCCGTCAGGAAATAGGCCGGATTGTCGGTTGTTCCCGTGAGATGGTCGGCCGCGTGCTCAAGGATTTGGAGGAGCGCAATCTGGTCGACGTCAAGGGCAAGACCATGGTGGTCTTCGGTACGCGCTAAGCTCGAGAACTTAAGCTTCGAACATTTCTGCCAGCAACTGTCGGTAGAGTGTATCGAGCCGTTCCAGCGCATCAGCAGCGGCAAACTTTTCATGCAGGGCGATGTGGCTTTCAGCGCGAACCCGCTGCTCCAGGCCACAGGCTTCATTGAAGCGATTGACCGCCGCGACCATCGACTCTCGCTCGTTATCGATCAACATCGCCCCGTGTACCAGGCCGACCGGACGCTGACCGCCCTTGCTCTGGCGCCACCGCTGGGCGGTGCCGACCATCTTTCGGCCATCGAGGTTGACGTTGAAACGGCCGTCGCAGAACGCACCCTCAATTTCGCCCAACGACGAAGTGCCGCCCAGCTCATCGAGTAACTGACAGATCGGATCACACAGACGCCGGTAGCCGGTTTCGATGCGGTTCAAATCGCCTTCGCTGCGCGGCGGGGCATAAACCAGTGCGATGTTGATGGTCGAGGCCGATTGCGGTACTGGCTCACCGCCGGTTTCGCGCAGCAATACCGGCCAGCCGGCGGCAGCGGAGACTTCGCAGGCGGCCTCGAACTGTGGCAGACGATTCAAGCGACGAGGCATGACCAATGCGCGGTCAGTGGGTTGCCAGAACAGCAGACCGAATTCCGCCTCACCGGTGCACACATGCGCCAGCAGATCCTGCTCGGCAAGCAGGCCGGCTTCGATGGTCAGGGGGGTTGGTGAGGTCATAAGGTATTCCATAGGACGGTCAGTCTGTGGTGCATCTTATGCCGCCTTCGCGAGCAAGCCCGCTCCCACAGTGGATTCGCGTTGTCTGGATGAACGCGGGGTAATGTGGGAGCGGGCTTGCTCGCGAAGGGAGCGCCCCGATTCTCAGTCAGTCGAGCGTAGAACCGCTCACTGGAACACCACGCTCGGGAAAGAACAGGCGCTGCAGTTCGGTACCCGGGTTTTCCGCGCGCATGAACGCTTCGCCGACCAGGAACGCATACACGTCGCTGATTTCCATCAACTCGACATCGGCCCGGTTGAGAATGCCACTCTCGGTAATCACCAGACGATCACGCGGAATACGCGGCAACAGGTCGAGGGTGGTTTCCAGATTGACTTCGAAAGTGTGCAGATTGCGGTTGTTCACACCCACCAGTGGCGTGTCGAGTGTCTTCAAGGCCCGCTCCAGCTCATCGCCGTCGTGGACTTCCACCAGCACATCGAGACCAACGCTTTTGGCCACGGCCGCCAGTTCGGCCATTTTTACGTCATCCAGTGCGGAAACGATCAACAGCACGCAGTCGGCACCCAGAGCACGGGACTCGACGATCTGGTACGGATCGATCATGAAATCCTTGCGGATCACCGGCAGCTTGCATGCAGCCCGCGCCTGTTGCAGATACGCATCGGCGCCCTGGAAGTAATCGATGTCGGTGAGTACCGACAGGCAGGTCGCGCCGCCCTTCTCGTAACTTTTGGCGATGTCGGCGGGAACGAAGTGCTCGCGAATCACGCCTTTGCTGGGCGAGGCTTTCTTGATTTCCGCAATGACCGCCGGCTGTTTCGTCTTGGCCTGATCGATCAATGCCTGGGCAAAACCACGGGGTGCATCGGCCGCCTTGGCCAGGTTTTCCAGCTCCGCCAGGCTCACACGGGCGCTACGCTCGGCGACTTCCTGGACTTTGCGGGCCAGAATATTCTCCAGAACCGTCGGTACACTCATCCCTCATTCTCCACTTTGAATACCGCGGTAAATGCACCCAATTCCTCAAGTTTTTCCCGAGCGAGGCCTGTGTGCAGCGCATCGTGCGCCAGGGCAACGCCTTCTTTCAAACTGCTGGCAACATCAGCGGCGTACAGCGCGGCACCGGCATTGAGCACGATCATCTCGGCGGCTTTCTGACCGATCTCGGTCTTGCGCTTGCCCAAGGCATCACGGATCAGCTCAAGGGAGGCCGCCGGACTTTCCACTGCCAGACCGTGCAGGCTCTGGCTCTTCATCCCCAAATCTTCGGGTTCGACCCAGTATTCGGTGATCTGATCATTCTTCAATTCAGCCACAAAGGTCGGGGCTGCCAGACTGAACTCGTCCAGGCCATCTTTCGAGTGCACCACCAACACGTGTTTGCTGCCCAAGCGCTGCAAGACTTCGGCCAATGGCCGGCACAACGCCTGACTGAACACACCCACCACCTGATGTTTCACACCGGCCGGATTCGTAAGCGGGCCGAGCATGTTGAACAGCGTGCGCAAGCCCAGCTCGCGGCGCGGACCGGCGGCGTGCTTCATGGCGCTGTGGTGAGTCTGGGCAAACATGAAACCGATGCCGACGTTATCGATGCAACGCGCCACCTGGACCGGCGTCAGGTTCAGGTAGATACCGGCCGCCTCAAGCAGATCAGCGCTGCCACTTTTGCCCGACACCGCACGGTTACCGTGCTTGGCCACGGTGCAGCCGGCCGCCGCGACCACGAACGAGGAAGCAGTGGAAACGTTGAAAATGTTCGCGCCGTCGCCGCCGGTGCCGACCACATCGACCACGCCGTCGAGGGTATTGAGTTCAACCTTGTCCGCCAACTCGCGCATCGCCGTCACGGCGCCGACGATTTCATCGATGCTTTCGCTCTTCATGCGCATGGCCATCATGAACGCGCCGATCTGCGCATCCGTGCATTGCCCGGTCATGATTTCGCGCATGACATCGCGCATCTCTTCGGTACTGAGGTCGAGGTGGCCGACGATACGGCTCAGGGCAGTCTTGATATCCATGGAAAGTCCTTAGCGCGTGCCGCCGGTTTGTTTGAGGAAGTTGGCGAACAGCTCGTGGCCCTGTTCGGTGAGGATAGACTCAGGGTGGAATTGCACACCCTCGATGTTCAGCGTTTTGTGGCGCAGGCCCATGATTTCGTCGACCGAGCCGTCTTCGAGCTGGGTCCAGGCGGTGAGTTCCAGGCAATCGGGCAGGGTTTCACGCTTGACGATCAGCGAGTGGTAGCGGGTGACCGTCAGCGGGCGATTCAGACCTTCGAACACGCCCTTGTCCTCGTGGAATACCGGGCTAGTCTTACCATGCATGACTTGACGGGCACGGACCACATCGCCACCAAAGGCTTGGCCGATGGACTGGTGACCCAGGCAAACACCGAGAATCGGCAACTTGCCAGCGAAGTGCTTGATCGCTTCGATGGAAATACCGGCTTCGGTCGGGGTGCAAGGACCGGGCGACACGACGATACGCTCAGGGTTGAGGGCTTCGATTTCGGCAATGGTGAGTTCATCGTTGCGCACGACTTTGACCTCGGAACCCAGCTCGCCGAGGTACTGCACAACGTTGTAAGTAAAAGAATCGTAGTTATCGATCATCAGCAACATGGCGTTAAGAACCTCTTGAATTCACTGACTTTTAATACGGCCTTCGAATGATTTACCCGCAGTGCGTTGCGCTTTGTCAGGTGCTGGAGTGGCGCCAGCAAAGCGGCATTTCATACAGGTAAAGAAGGCAAAGCGGTACAGGTCCGGCCAGGCCGGCAGAAAAGATTCAGGCGCGCCAACGCCAACGGGCGTGTGCCTTGATGACTTGATCCAGAAGTTTGCTGACGATCAACACGGGGAAGGTCTCATTCATACGTCTCGGCACAGTAACTTAGCTGGGCAGAGCGTGCAATATGGTCGGGGCGACAGGGCGCGAAACAAGCGAAGGGTTCGCGATAGATGGCAAAGGGCCGGAAGTTTTTGGTACTGTCGTTTCGCTTACAACAACAATAAATAAACGGACTTGCTCATGATCAAACAGACGTTGTTTGTACCGCTCGCCGGATGCCTGCTCGCTGCGGCCTGTGCCCAGGCGATCGCCGCGCCCAACCCGTATTCGAATTTCGTCGTCTTCGGCGACAGCCTCAACGATGCCGGGCAGTTTACCGACACGGGCGGCCCTGCCGGTGCGACTCAGCGTTTTACTAACCGGACAGGGCCGGTCTACCTGGATGGCAGTGGTGAATTTCGCTCGCTGAATTCCACCCAATTGTTGGGCGGACGTCTCGGGTTCTCAGCAGATCAGACCGCCGCCTCGACTTCGGCTGTACGCGCCAATCAAGGGCTGGTGGATGGCAACAACTGGGCCGTGGGCGGTTACCGCACCGACCAGATTCTGGATTCGATCACTACCGAATCCGCCACGGGCGAACGCACCCGACCAGGCTATCTGCCGACGAACAATTTCCGCGCCGATCCGAATGCGCTGTATTACATCTCCGGGGGCGGCAACGACTTCCTTCAAGGCCGCGTACTCAATACCGCCCAGGCCAATACCGCGGCGAATCAACTGGCCGACAGCGTGCAGACGCTGCAAACCGCCGGCGCCAAATACATCGTGGTCTGGCTGCTGCCCGACCTTGGGTTGACGCCCGCCGTCAATGGCACCCCATTACAAGCCTCGATCTCACAGCTGAGTACCGACTTCAATCAACAGTTGGTCACACGCCTGGCGGGGATCAATGCCGAAATTATCCCGCTGAACATTCCACTGCTGTTGCAGGAAACCTTCGCCGACCCGGCGCGTTTCGGCCTCGCCACCGGCCAGAATCTGACAGCCACCTGTTTTAGCGGCAGCGGTTGTACGGAGAACGCCGTGTATGGCATCAACAGTGCAACCCCGGACCCGAGCAAGCTGATTTATAACGACTCGGTCCACCCCACGGAAGCCGGGCAAAAGCTGATCGCCGATTACGCCTATTCCTTGCTGTCGGCGCCTTGGGAACTGACGCTGCTGCCGGAAATGGCCCATGCCACCTTACGCGCCCATCAGGATGAACTGCGTAGCCAGTGGCAATCCGACTGGGAAAACTGGCAGGCCGTCGGTCAATGGCGCGCGATTGTCGCCGGCGGTGGTCAGCATCTGGATGTCGATAGTCAAAGCAGCGGCGCCAGTGCTGATGGCAGCGGCTACAACCTGAATATCGGTGGCAGCTATCGCCTCAATGAAGCCTGGCGCGTGGGTGTGGCAGCAGGCTTCTATCGTCAGAACCTGGACGCTGGCAGTAACGATTCGGACTACAAACTCAATAGCTATCTGGCGACCGCCTTCGCCCAGTTTCAGCAGAATCGCTGGTGGGCCGATGCCGCATTGACCGGTGGCAAACTGGATTACGACAACCTCGAACGCAAATTCGACCTGGGTGTCAGCGAAGGTGGGGAAAAGGGTGATACCGACGGCCATCTCTGGGCCTTCAGCACTCGCCTTGGCTATGACATTGCGCAACCGGGCAGCGAATGGCATCTGTCACCGTTCATCAGTGCCGATTACGCAGAAGTGGAAGTCGACGGCTACTCGGAAAACGGCAACCGCTCCACGGCGCTGACTTTTGATGATCAGACCCGAGACTCGAAACGCCTGGGTGTCGGCTTGCAAGGCAAATACAACTTCACCCGTCAGACCCAGGTTTTTGGCGAATATGCCTACGAACGCGAGTACGAAGATGACGTTCAGAAGGTAAACATGGCCCTCAATAGCCTGCCGGCCAATGACTTCACGCTGGAAGGTTATACGCCGCAAAGTCATTTGAACCGCGTGAGCCTGGGGGTCAGCCACAAATTGACCGCCGACCTGGCGCTGCGTGGTGGTTACACGTTCCGCAAGGATGATGACTTTACCCAACAGGGCATCAGCGTTGGGGTGGCGCTAGACTTCTGACCCTGCGCAGGCGGTTTGCGTAGGAGCTGGCGCAGCCTGCAATCTTTTGGCGGTGTTGGGAGCGACCGAGGTACAAGATCAAAAGATCGCAGCCTTCGGCAGCTCCTACACGGGAATGGCAGGCACAAAAAACGCGGCGCCCTTACAGGCGCCGCGTTTTTTATAGTGAGCACTTATTGTGGCGAGGGGGCTTGCCCCCGTTCGGCTGCGTAGCAGTCGTAAATCCAGGCGAATTGATCAGCCTGAAAGGAAAGAATGCAGAGGGCCGCTTCGCGACCCAACGGGGGCAAGCCCCCTCGCCACAGAAGCTCCCGCCACAAAAGCCCGTTCCTGCAGGTTTTGCGTACTCAGATGTCCGGCGTCTGCTCGGCCAGGGCTACTGCACGGAACATGGCGCGGCGCTTGTTCAGGGTTTCTTCCCATTCCAGTGCCGGGACAGAGTCGGCGACGATGCCGCCACCGGCCTGCACGTGCAGTTCGCCGTTCTTGATCACTGCGGTGCGGATCGCAATCGCGGTGTCCATGTTGCCGTTCCAGGCGAAGTAACCGACCGCGCCGCCGTAGACGCCACGCTTGACCGGTTCCAGCTCGTCGATGATTTCCATCGCGCGGATCTTCGGCGCGCCAGACAAGGTACCGGCCGGCAGGATCGCCCGCAATGCGTCCATCGCCGTCAGACCGGCCTTCAACTGACCGGTCACGTTGGACACGATGTGCATCACGTTGGAGTAACGCTCGATGACCATCTTCTCGGTGAGTTTCACCGAACCGATTTCCGAAACCCGACCAGTGTCGTTGCGGCCCAGATCGATCAGCATCAAGTGCTCGGCGATTTCCTTGTCGTCCGACAGCAGATCTTTTTCCAGCGCCACGTCAGCCTCTTCGTTGGCACCTCGCGGACGAGTGCCAGCAATCGGGCGCACGGTGATCAGATTGTCTTCGACTCGCACCAGTACTTCCGGCGAACTGCCGACGACGTGGAAATCGCCGAAGTTGAAGAAGTACATGTAAGGCGTCGGGTTGAAGCAGCGCAGCGCCCGATACAGATCGATAGGCGCGGCCTTGAAGTCGATCGACATACGCTGGGACGGCACGACCTGCATGCAGTCACCGGCCAGGATGTATTCCTTGATGGTGTCGACGGCTTTTTCGTAATCGTTCTGGGTGAAGCTGGAGCGGAACACCGGGTCAGCCGATTGCTGTTTGCTGAAGTCCAGGCCACGGCGCGGGGTGATCGGCTGACGAAGTTGCTCGAGCAGCGCTTGCAGACGCGCCTGACCTTGTTCGAAGGCGTCTTCCTGCGATGGATCGGCCAGGACAATCGCGTGCATTTTGCCGGCGAGGTTGTCGAACACCACCACCGCGTCGGACACCATCAGCAGAATATCCGGTACGCCCAGTGGATCCGGGTTCGGGCATTTGCCCAAACGCTTCTCCACATAGCGCACGCAGTCATAACCGAAGTAGCCCACCAGACCACCATTGAAGCGCGGCAGACCGGCGATGGTCGGCACGTTGTAACGCGCCTTGAAGGCTTCGACAAAGGCCAGCGGGTCTTCAACGTCGTGGCTTTCGATCTCGACGCCGTCGTGGGTCACGCTGACGTGGTGATCGTGAACCCGCAACACGGTGCGGCACGGCAGGCCGATGATTGAATAACGGCCCCATTTCTCGCCGCCCTGCACCGACTCCAGCAAGTAGGAATTGGGCTCGTCGGCCAGTTTCAGGTAGATCGACAACGGCGTGTCGAAGTCGGCCAGGGTTTCGCAGGCAAGCGGGATGCGGTTGTAGCCGGCAGCGGCCAAACGCAGGAATTCTTCGCGGATCATGAGGTGCCTCGTGGCTTGAGGGTCTAACGGTCAGGTGTGCAAACGCGCCGGTACGCCGGCCAGGAACAAGTCAGGCGCGCCAACGCCAGCGGGCCAGGGCCTTGATGACTTTCATCCAGAGTTTGCGAGTGACCACCACGATGGCGTTTCCAGGAGGGGATTGAACAGCGTCGGGCAACGTTATCTCAGCGGCCGGATCCAGGCAACCGGGAATTAGTTTGCGCAGATCATCGATCACCAGCGCCGGCGATTCTTCGGCGATTGGCCGACCGTGGTTATAGCCGTAACTGAGGGCCACGCATTTGACCCCCGCCGCTTTCGCCGCCAGCACGTCGCTGCGCGAGTCACCGACGAACAACGATTGGGACGCTGGAATGTTGGCCATTTTCATCACGAAAAACAGCGCGGCCGGGTCGGGTTTCTTATTCGGCAGGGTGTCGCCACCGATGATCCATTTGAAGTAACGGCCGATCTTCATGTGATCCAGCAGCGGCGCGACGAAGCGTTCCGGCTTATTGGTGATCAGCGCCATTTCGACGCCTTGCTTGTTCAGCCATTTGAGGGTGTCACGCACGCCGGGGTAAACCACCGTCAGTTCGTGACCGTCCTCATAAAAGCCGTTGAACAATTCCAGGGCATGCTCAGCCTCGACCTCATCGACACCCTCGCCGTCGATGTGGTTGGCCAAGGCCCGGCGCACCAGCACGTGCACGCCGTTGCCGACCCACTCCCGTACCGCTTCGATACCGGCAGGTTGGCGCCCGAGTTTGAGCAGCATGTTATCCACGGCCGCCGCGAGGTCGGGGACTGAATCGACCAGCGTGCCATCCAGATCGAACATCACCAGCCGCGGCAGACGCCCGGGGAACAGCTGCTCAAAACCACTCATGGGCGAGCCAGAGCCAGTTCGGCGCGCATTTTTTCAATCACGTCCTGGTAGTTCGGCGCATTGAAGATCGCCGAACCGGCCACGAAGGTGTCGGCGCCAGCAGCAGCGATTTCGCGAATGTTGTTCACGTTCACCCCACCGTCGATTTCCAGGCGAATGTCACGACCGGAGGCATCGATCAGCGCCCGCGCCTCACGCAGCTTGTCGAGGGTGCCGGGAATGAACTTCTGCCCGCCGAAGCCCGGGTTGACGCTCATCAGCAACACCATGTCGACCTTGTCCATCACGTACTTGAGTACGTCCAGCGGGGTCGCCGGGTTGAACACCAGGCCGGCCTTGCAGCCGCCCTCGCGGATCAGTTGCAGGGAACGGTCGACGTGCTGCGTGGCTTCCGGGTGGAAAGTAATGTAGGTCGCACCGGCTTCGATGAAGTCACCGACGATGCGGTCCACCGGGCTGACCATCAAGTGCGCATCGATCGGCGCAGTCACGCCGTACTTGCGCAGCGCGGCACACACCATCGGGCCGATGGTCAGGTTGGGCACGTAGTGGTTGTCCATGACATCGAAGTGCACGAAGTCGGCGCCGGCGGCCAGGACGTTGTCCACTTCCTCGCCCAGGCGGGCGAAGTCGGCGGAGAGAATCGACGGAGCAATGACGAAGGGCTGCATGACGCACCTTTTTTGAGCAGAATCACGATGGCGCGCATTGTATACCTCATGCTTTGACGCGCGCACCGTGCTGCGATGATTGGGTACTAATAGGCCGCTCGATAGATCTTCTCGATATCGACGGTACTCAACTTGCGCGGATTGTTACGCATCAGGCGCTCAATCCCAGCGGCTTCCACGGCCATGGCCGGGATCGCATCCTCGGGCACCCCGAAACTGCGTAGGCCCAGCGGGATTTCTACCGCTGCACACAGCTCGGTCATCGCCTCCACGGCTTTGTCCGCCGCTTCGTTGGCGCTCAGATGAGCGGTCTTCACTCCCATGGCCTCGGCAATATCCTGCATGCGCTCCACGCAAGCCATCTTGTTCCAGGTCATTACATACGGCAGCAGCAAGGCATTGCTGACGCCATGGGCAATGTTGAAACGCCCGCCCAGTGGATACGCCAACGCATGCACCGCGCCGACCCCGGCATTGCCGAACGCCATGCCGGCCATCAGGCTGGCGGTGGCCATGTCTTCGCGGGCTTGCAGATGGGATGGATTGGCGTAGGCCTTGGGCAGTGCTTTGGTAATCAGTTTGATCGCGCCAATGGCCAGGGCATCGGTGATGGGCGAGGCATTGAGCGACAGGTAGGACTCGATGGCATGCACCAGCGCATCGATGCCACTGGCAGCGGTGACACTGCGCGGGCAGGTCAGGGTCATTTGCGGGCTGATCATTGCCACGTCCGGCAACAGGTAATCGCTGACAATACCTTTCTTCAGTTGCGCGACCTTGTCGGAGAGGATGGCCACGTTAGTCACTTCCGAACCGGTGCCGGCAGTGGTCGGGATAGCAATCAGCGGCGGGCCTTTGCGCGGCACCTGATCGACGCCGAACAAATCCTCCAGGGCGCCGTGGTAACCCGCATAGGCTGCAACACTCTTGGCAATGTCGATGGCACTGCCGCCACCGAGACCAATCAATCCGTCATGCCCGCCTTCACGGTAAACCCGCATGCAATCTTCGACGATGGCGATTTCCGGATCCGGCAGCACCCGGTCGAAAACCTCGTAGCTGCGCTCGCCCAGCTGCGCCAGCGCCAGCTCTACCGTGCCGGACTTGACCAGTGCGGCGTCGGTGACGATCAGCGGGTTATCGATGTCCAGACGTGTGAGTTCAGCCGCCAGTTGCTCGATGGCACCTGCGCCAGTGATCAGTTTGTGAGCGATTTTGAAAGAGGAAAGACTCATATGCGCAGCCTCTTATAGATAGGGGAGCTGGGCACAATAGTAGCTGGGGATTGGGGGTTGTCTGCTATTAAGTTCGTGAATGCCCCACGCCCCCGAAAAACACACAAAACCCTGTAGGCGCTGTCGAGCGAAACGAGGCTGCGATCTTTTGATTTTGCTTTTAAGAACAAGATCAAAAGATCGCAGCCTCGTTTCACTCGACAGCTCCTACAGAGACCGCGTCAGACCTGCGCGGTACGCAGTTTTTCGCTGCGCCCACGCAGCCATTCCAGGGTCAGCAACAGGACCACCGAGAACGCAATCAGCAGCGTCGCGGCAGCGGCAATCGTCGGGCTGAGGTTTTCACGGATACCGCTGAACATCTGCCGAGGCAAGGTCGCTTGTTCAGGACCGGCAAGGAACAGTGTCACCACCACTTCATCGAATGAGGTGGCGAAGGCAAACAGCGCACCGGAAATCACGCCCGGCGCAATCAACGGCAAGGTCACCCGCCGGAATGCGGTCAGCGGTGAAGCCCCGAGGCTGGCAGCGGCCCGCACCAGGTTCTGGTTGAACCCCTGCAAGGTCGCCGACACCGTGATGATCACAAACGGCACACCCAACACCGCATGCACCACGATCAACGAGAAAAAGCTGTTGCCCAATCCCAGCGGCGCAAAGAACAGATAACTCGCCACACCAATGATGACCACCGGCACCACCATCGGCGAAATCACCAGCGCCATCACCAGTGGCTTACCCGGGAAATCACCCCGGGTCAGGCCGATCGCCGCCAACGTGCCAAAGATCATCGCCAGCACCGTCGCTGCGGGGGCCACGATCATGCTGTTCTTCAACGAACGCATCCATTCCGCCGAAGCAAAAAAGTCCTCGTACCACTGCAACGAGAAGCCTTGCAGCGGATAGACCAGAAAGCTTCCGGAGTTGAACGACAGCGGAATGATCACCAGCACCGGCAGGATCAGGAACAACAGAATCAAGCCGCAGAGAATCCGCAAGCTGTAGAACCACACCCGTTCGATGGGCGACATGTAAGGACTCAGCATTTCATTCTCCCCTTAGCTCAGACGCAGGCGACTGGCGCCCACCAGCCGGCTGTAAATCAGATAAAGCACCACGGTCGCCAGCAGCAACAGCCCACCGAGCGCGGTCGCCATACCCCAGTTGATGCTGGTGTTGGTGTAGAAGGCGACGAAATAACTGACCATCTGATCGTTCGGGCTGCCCAGCAACGCCGGGGTGATGTAGTAGCCGATGGCGAGGATGAACACCAACAGGCAACCGGCACCGACACCGGCATAGGTCTGCGGGAAATACACCCGCCAGAAACTGGCGAACGGGTGGCAGCCCAGGGAAATCGCTGCGCGCATGTACGTCGGCGAGATGCCTTTCATTACGCTGTAGATCGGCAGAATCATGAACGGCAGCAGGATGTGCACCATCGAGATGTAAACCCCGGTGCGGTTGAACACCAGTTCCAGCGGCTTATCGATAATGCCCATGGCCATCAACCCGCTGTTGATCAAACCGCCCGACTGTAGCAACACGATCCACGCGGCGACCCGCACCAGAATCGAGGTCCAGAACGGCAACAGCACCAGAATCATCAACAGGTTGCTTTGCCGCGATGGCAGGTTCGCCAGCAGGTAGGCCAGTGGATAGGCTAGCACCAGGCAGATCACGGTGATGATCAGGCCCATCCAGAAGGTTCGGGCAAAGATATCGAGGTAGATCGCCTGATCGGGGGTGGCCGGAGCCAGCTCACCGAGGTCGTCGATACGATGATCGACAGCGGCCAGCAGGTAATAAGGCGTCACATTGCTGGTATTGCGGCGTATGACCTGCCAATAGGCCGGATCACCCCAACGCTCGTCCAGCGCTTCGAGCGCTTCTTTATAGGACGTCGGCTCGGTGGCGAACGGCAAGGCGCGTGCGGTTTTGGTCAGCAGGCTGCGGTAGCCGGCCAACTCCATGTTCAAGCGCTTGGACAAGTCGCCCAAGGTCTGATTCTTGCGGGCTTCGGCGAGGTCTTCGCTGGCGGCCTTGTACACAGGCTCTGCCGGCAGGCCTCGGCCATCCCAACTGGCGATGGCTGCCACGGTGCGCGGCATGGCGCCGACCACTTCGGGGTTACCGACGCTTTTGTAGAGCAGCGCCACGATCGGCACCAGGAACACCAGCAACAGAAACAGCACCAACGGCGCGATCAAGGCTTGAGCTTTCCAGCGGTTGATCCGCTCGGCATGCTTGAGCCGCTGCTTCAAGGTGGGGTCAGTGCCCGCGTTCACGGGAACGGCGATAGCCATGGCGTACTCCGGAAATCTTTGGATGGGCGGCATCGCACACAGCGATGCCGCATTACATCAATACTCAAAAAACGCCTCGCTCCTGTAGGAGCTGTCGAGTGCAACGAGGCTGCGATCTCTTGATCTTGAAAAAGCCAAAGTCAAAAGATCGCAGCCTTCGGCAGCTCCTACAGGCGAAGGATTACTTCGCAGCCCAGGAATTGAAGCGCTGCTCCAGTTGCTCGCCGTTGTCAGCCCAGAAGCTGACGTCGATCTGCACCTGGTTGGCGATGTTTTCCGGGGTGGTCGGCATGTCTTTCAGGACATCCTTGGCCAACAACGGCACAGCTTTGGTGTTGGCCGGGCCGTAAGCGATATTTTCCGAGTAGGTCTTCTGTTGCTGCGGTTGCACGGTGAAGGCGATGAATTTCTTCGCCGCTTCAGCACGGGTCTTGTCCAGACCTTTTGGAATCGCCCACGCGTCGAAGTCGTAGATACCGCCATTCCACACCACTTTCAGGTTGCTTTCTTTCTGTACCGCGGCGATCCGGCCGTTGTAGGCCGAGCTCATGACCACGTCACCGGAAGCGAGATACTGCGGCGGTTGCGCGCCGGCTTCCCACCACTGGATGCTTGGCTTCAGCTCATCGAGCTTCTTGAACGCACGGTCCTGACCGTCCTTGCCGGCCAGCACTTTGTAGACGTCTTTCGGTGCAACACCATCGGCCATCAAGGCGAACTCAAGGGTGTACTTGGCGCCTTTACGCAGGCCACGTTTGCCCGGGAATGTCTTGGTGTCCCAGAAATCGACCCAACTGGTCGGCGCGGTTTTCAGTTTGTCGGCGTTGTAGGCCAGCACGGTCGACCACACGAAGAAGCCCACGCCACAAGGCTGGATAGCGCCTTTGACGTAGTCTTCGGTGTTGCCGAACAGCGCAGGGTCGAGTTGCTCGAACATGTCTTCGTCGCAACCACGGGACAGTTCTGGCGATTCAACCTCCACCAGGTCCCAGGACACGCTCTTGGTGTCGACCATGGCTTTGACCTTGGCCATTTCGCCGTTGTACTCGCCCGCCACGATCTTGCCGTTGCCCGCCGCTTCCCACGGTGCGTAGAAGGCTTTGACCTGCGCCGCCTTGTTCGCCCCGCCAAAGGACACCACGGTCAGGTCCGGGCCCGCCGCCATCGCGTGTGCCGCGCCGATCATGCCCATGACCAAAGCGGTGAATTTCAGGGATCTCAACATTTATTGTTCTCTCCACGTGCAGGGTTGGTGTTGGTGTAGCCGGGGCGATCAATGCGCCTCTAAAAGTGGGTCGAGCGCGCGAACGTGTTCGACCTGCCAGCCAAGCGGTACCACGTCGCCGACAGTGAGCGCGGGATCGAGCTCGGCAATCGGTTGTTTCACGAAGAAGTCGGTCTTGCCGCAGACTTCCAGGCGAACCCGGACGTGGTCGCCCAGATAGATGAATTCCGCCACCCGCCCCGAGAAGCGGTTGACGCAGGACTCGCTCGAACCATTGAGGCTCACGCGTTCCGGGCGAATCGACAGGGTGACGGGGTCGCCGGTCTTGCCGACATTGACCGCCAGGGCCTCAACCTTTTCACCGCGACCGAGTTCGACGACGCAGCGGTCGCCGGTGTGGCTGTGCAAGCGACCATTGAGACGGTTGTTCTCGCCGATGAAGTTGGCGACGAAGGTGTTTTTCGGTTCTTCATAGAGGGAGCGCGGTGGCGCGATCTGCTGGATCTCGCCCTGATGGAACACCGCCACACGGTCAGACATGGTGAGGGCTTCGCCCTGGTCGTGGGTCACGTAGACCACGGTCACACCGAGGCGCTGGTGCAGGTGTTTGATTTCCATCTGCATGTGTTCGCGCAGTTGTTTATCCAGTGCGCCGAGAGGTTCGTCCATCAGCACCAGTTGCGGTTCGAACACCAACGCACGGGCCAAGGCCACACGCTGTTGCTGGCCGCCGGACAGTTGCGCCGGATAACGCTGGGCGAAGGTGTCGAGCTGAACCATGCTCAAAACGCGTTTGACCCGGTCACTGACATCATTCTTGTTCAAGCCGCGCACGGTCAGCGGGAACGCCAGGTTCTCGGCGACCGTCATGTGCGGGAACAACGCGTAGTTCTGGAACACCATGCCGATGTCGCGTTTATGCGGTGGCACGTTGTTGATGGAACGCCCGGCCAGCTGAATTTCGCCGGCGGTCGGCGTTTCGAAACCGGCGAGCATCATCAGACTGGTGGTCTTGCCGGAGCCGGACGGCCCGAGCAAGGTGAGGAATTCGCCTTTGCGAATATCCAGGTTGAGGTCTTTGACGATCAGGTTCTCGCCGTCGTAGCTCTTTTGCACTCCACGAAAGCTGACCAGAATATCGCTGGCCCCTGCGCTTGAATCAACCTGGCTCATACCCACACCTTTGTTATTGATGACTGCTGTGGACTAAGCCTAGTGGACGCTGGGAGTGGCGCAAATCGGGGCGCAGGAGAGAATCGCCTCAGCCGGATGGAAGGTTGTGGGTAGGGATTGCCCTACAAGGATGGCGGGGATGGATAGGAGCAGCGGCAAGCTTGAAGCTGCAAGCCGCAAGAATGGGTAAAAGCGGCTTTGTGTGCATGTCGCAAATGGACATGCCGACACGGTCCTTGTAGGAGCTGCCGCAGGCTGCGATCTTTTGGCGGCATCAAGATCGCCGAAGATCAAGATCAAAAGATCGCAGCCTGCGGCAGCTCCTACGGGTGATCGTGAACAGTTCTCAGAGGAGTTTGTGTTCCATCGCGTACTTCACCAGTTCAGCCAGGGAGGTGATGTTGAGTTTCTGCATCAGTCGCGCCTTGTGGGTGCTGATGGTTTTGCTGCTCAGGGCCAGTTGCTGGGCGATGTCGTTGACGTTGGCGCCCTGGGCCAAGCGTTCGAATACCGAGAATTCACGCTCCGACAGCAAGGAGTGCAATGGCCGCGAATCCGTCAGGCCGACTTCGAAGACCATCCGGTCAGCCAGGTCCGGGTCAATGTATCGCCCACCCGCCGCGACTTTGCGGATTGCCGTGAGCAGCAATGCCGGATCGCTGTCCTTGGTCGCATAACCTGCTGCACCGACCTTCAACGCCCGAGCGGCCATTTGTGCTTCGTCGTGCATCGACAACACCAGAATCGCCGGGGGATTGTTCAAGGCGCGAATCCGCGGGATCGCTTCCAGGCCGTTGACCCCGGGCATGGAGATATCCAGCAACACCACTTCGCAGGGAACATGGCGCAAGGTTTCGAGCAACTGTTCACCATTGCTCGCCTCCCCTACCACCAGCAAGTCCTTGGCCAAGCCGATCAATTGCTTGATGCCTTCACGAACGATGGTGTGGTCTTCGGCTACCAGTACACGGATCACTTGCCTCTCCTCAAAAATTGCCTTGTCGCCGAAAAGATCGCAGCCTTCGGCAGCTCCTACAGGGGTATGCGTTCGGCGTAGGAGCTGCCGAAGGCTGCGATCTTTTAGCGGTCCAACGGCACGCGCACGCTGAGAGTCGTACCCTCCCCCGGCTCACTCTCAAGCGATAACTGCCCGCCCATGATCAACACCCGCTCACGCATGCCGACCACACCAAAGGATGTCTGCCTGCCAGTGGCGGCGACAAATCCTACGCCATCATCGCTGACAGTCAGGCAGAGTTCATCGCCCTCAAGGGCCAGCGTCAGTTCAACAGTATGCGCCTGGGCGTGGCGCATGACATTGGTCAGCGCTTCCTGAAGGATGCGGAACAGCCCAATGGCCTTGGCATCGCTGAGCACCGGCAAGTTATCCGGCACCTGCACCAGACACGGAATCTGCGTGCGCGCCTCGAACCGCCGGGCCTGCCATTCAATGGCCGAGGCAATCCCGGCATCGAGAATCGGCGGCCGTAGCGCCGTGGCCACATCGCGCACCAATTGAAACAGCTGCGCGATCAGCCGCTTCATGCTGTTCAAGCGTTCATGCAGGCCCGGATCGAGCTGGGCGTAGGCCAATTCGCACATGGACGTTTCCAGCTTCAACACGGTCAGCATCTGACCCAATTCGTCGTGAACTTCCCGGGCGATGCGGGCCTTTTCCTCTTCCCGAACGCTCTCCAGGTGGGCGGACAACTCGCGCAATTGCTCGCGGGAGCTGGCCAGTTCCAGTTCGATACGCTTGCTCTCGGTGATGTCCCAGACGATCCCGTCCCAGACATAGGCGCCGTCATCGAGGCGGCGAGTGATGGCCTTGATCTCGGCCCAGCGCTGCTCGCCCTGACGGGTCAGAATCCGGCCCTGCCACGACCAGTCGCTGTCGGTGTCCAGCGCGTGATCCTGGGTCTGGTGATAACTGGCCCTATCGTCCGGATGCACCAGACTGCGCAAGCCTTTGTCGCGATGAGCCAGCGTCGCGGGCGAGTAGCCCACCAGGCTCTCGCTGCCTTCACTGATGTAGGCAAAGTCGATCTGCCCGGTCACCGGCGCGCGCTCCAGACGAAAGACCAGGCCGGGGACATTGGCGGCGATCCCTTTCAGGCGCGCTTCGCTTTCCTGCAACGCGGCCAGGGCGCGACGACGCTCGGTGACGTCATTGAGGTAAACCACCAGGTATTCGCCATCGCGAAAACGCAAGAAACTCAACGAAACATCCGCCGGCAGGATACTGCCGTCCGCTCGCACGCAATGGGTCTCGAAACTTTGCGGCGCTTCGTCACTGGCCCTGGCGCGTTTCCACAGGCTCAGCCAGCGATCCATGTGCAAGCCGGGCTCGAAGTCGATCAATGGCCGATCAATGATTCCGCCCACCGGGTAGCCGAGCATGGTTTCAGCCGCCCGGTTGGCATAGCGCACGTGGCTGTCCCAGTTGACCCAAAGGATGCCGACGGTGCTCTGATCGATGGAAAACTGCGTGAGGCGCAAGGCCTCTTCGCTGGCCTCGCGCAGGGCAATGTCTTCGCGCGCCGCCAGCAATCGTTGCTCCAGACTGTGTTGTTGACGCCGCTGCCAGAACACAATGGCCATGCTGCTCAGCAGCAACACCAACAAGAGCAGGCAGAGGTTTTGCCAGAACCCCGGCGACTCGGTCAGCCGCGGATACTTGGGTTGCACCCATTGATTGTGCAATTGCTCCAGATCCTTGGCCGGGATCGCTCGCAGTGCGCTTTCAACGATACCGGCCAACTCCGGCCAATCCCGGCGCGTGGCCACTCGCAGCAGTTGCGGGAAACCGATATCGCCCACCACGACCAACCCGGAGAATTCGGGCTCGGCAGACAGACGCCCGAACTGCGCTTCATCGACTACGGCGTAACCGGCCTGCTGACTCAACAACAGTTGCAGCGCCTGGCGCTCCAGAGGCACGCCCTGCAAGTTCAGATGAGGATAATTGCTGCGCAGATAATCGGCGGTGACGCTGGGCATGCGCACGGCAACGCGGGTCTGGCTGTCGAGTTTTTCCAGCTCTACGGCCCCGGTGCTTTTCTGGTCGCTGACCACCAGTTGCGACACCCGCATGTAAGGGTCGGAAAATTGCCAGAGCCGCAAAGCCGCGGGGGTTTGCGTCAGGCCTGGCGCGATATCGATGTCGCCTTCACGGGCGGCGGCTTCCAGTTGCGCAAGATCGGGATAATTACGCCAGCTCAGTTCGATCTTGAGCGCCTTGGCCAGCCACTTCATCAGCTCGATATTAACCCCGGACAGGCGCTGCAAGCGGCGATCGTATTGGGCATAAGGCGTTTGCAACACCACGCCGACCCGCAACTCGCCATGCTGCGCCAGCCATTGCTGTTGCGCTGGCGACAGTTGCACGACATGCGCCGGTGGCGCGGGCGCCGCCCAGCCCATCAAGGGAAACCACAAACAGCCGATAACCCACAGGCAGCGAAAATGCATCATCGAAGTCTCACACACTGACAAATACTGACCAACCCATTAGGCTGCCGGAATCACTTCTGGCCTGGAATATCCGATGCCCCCTGTCTACCGCCTGGCACTGCCAGCATTGTGCCTGTCGTTGATCCTGCCTTGCGCGTTTTCCGTCGAAGCGGCTGACCCGGCACCTGCCGCCGCGGAAAAACCCGCAGAAGAAAAACCGGTTGAACGCCAGCCGCTGCTTGAGCGTAGTCAGGAAGAAGCGGCCGCACTTGAGCGAAAAATCCCCGCACAGGAACAGCAGCAACTGCAAGCCGGTACCGACAACTTCCTCGCCTTGTGGAAACCGGCCAATACCGCCGAACCCAAAGGCGCGGTGATTATCATCCCGGGCGCCGGCGAAACCGTTGACTGGCCGCAAGCGATCGGCCCATTGCGCCGTAAATTGCCGGACGCCGAGTGGAGCAGCCTGAGTATCACCTTGCCGGACCTGCAAAGCGACGCCATTGCGCCACGTATCGTCGAAGTGGCGCCAGCGCCCAAAACCCCTGATGCCGGCAGCAAAGACGCGACGACGGCGGCGCCCATCGAACAGGCGGCCGGCGGCGAAGCGGAGGTGACCGACAAGGCCATCGTCGAAACCACCGAAGAACACGCCAAAGCCGACGCGGAGCGAATCTTCGCCCGTATCGATGCCGCCATCGCCTACGCCGAACAGCAAAGCGCTCGCAGTATTGTCCTGCTGGGCCATGGCACCGGCGCTTACTGGGCCGCGCGTTATCTGAGCGAGAAGCAGCCATCGCAAGTCGAGAAATTCGTGATGATTGCCACCCAGACGCCTGTTACAGCAAAACCGGGACTGGCTGAGCTCACACCCACGTTGAAGCTGCCTACCGCAGACATCTTCTATATGGATAAGCCGGTGGATCGTAACGCGGCGCTGGAACGTTTGCAGGCCAGCAAGCGCTTGAAAACTTCGGGGTTCAGTCAGGTGTCGCTCAAGGCTTTGCCGGGGAATGCCAAGGCCGAACAAGAGCAATTGGTACGGCGGGTGCGCGGGTGGTTGAATCCACAGCCTGCGGCGGACTGATAGATCGGCGGCGCGCCCTTCGCGAGCAAGCCCGCTCCCACATCAGATCGCGTTCAGACAGGCAACACCGATCAAATGTGGGAGCGGGCTTGCTCGCGAAAGCAATAGCATGTCAACACAACTCTGCCCTGCTACCGAAAATCCCGCCGCTCACGAATCAACGTATAGGCATTGTGCAATTCACGAGTCTTGTCCGTTGCCTCACGAACCTGCAACGCCGTCGCACCGCTGCCGGCAATCTTGTCCGGATGATGCCGACTGAGCAGGCGGCGATAGGCACGCTTGATTTGTGCCGGTTCACTGGTGGCAGACACGCCCAACAGTCGCAAGGCATCCTGATACGTGATCGCGCCGGTGACCAACGATCGCTTCTGCGGCTCATAATCGCTGGCCAGCGCCTGCACTTGATGGGACGTCCAGCCGAGCCATTTGCCCCACTGGGCAATCAGTTCGCGCTCATTGCTACCGGCGCGACCATCCGCCCAGACCATCCGCCAACAGGCACGCAACACCCCTTCCGCCGCATGGGGTTGGGCACTCAGGCGTCGCAGATAACCGCGCAACCGGTCGTGTCCCGACTTACCGCGATTGAACGCCGCAATCGCCCGACGTTGCGCCGACTCGGTCATCTCCAGCGAGCGCATTTCCTGCCGCGCCTGCTGAATGTGGCCATCGACTACCCGTCCATCGCTCTTGGCCAATCGACCCAGCAACACGAACAGCAGTTCATCGTTGCGCAGCACCGAGCGACCACCGAATTTTTCCCATAAATGCGCCCAGCTTTGCAGATGCAGGCGCCGGTCCAGCGCCTGTCCCAATAAAGCGCCGAGCATGGCCCCCGGAATGCTGGCTATGGCAAAGCCCGCTCCGGCTCCAATCAGAGTCCCTGGCCACAACATGTCAGCGTCTCGCTTCTATCAGAGTGTCTACTTCAGCCAGGCGCTCGTGGGTGCCGACATCCACCCAATGCCCATTCAGGCGTTCGCCGGTCACTTGCCCCTCAGCCATGGCTTTGCGCAGCAGCGGCGCAAGTTTGAAGGCTCCGGCCGAACACCCGTCAAACAGCTGCGGGTGCAGCACGGCGATGCCGCTGTAGGTCAAGGTTGATGTACCCGGCCGACCGTCCTGCACATGGCCATCGACCAAAGTGAAATCTCCACTTGGGTGATGCGCCGGGTTGTCCGCCAATACCAAATGAGCGAGCCCGGCGATAGGCTGATGCAACACGCTGAAGTCGTAGTCGGTCCAGATGTCACCGTTGACCACCATAAAGGCCTCGTCACCCAACAACGGCAACGCACGGAAAATACCGCCACCGGTTTCCAGGGGTTCGCCTTCCGCCGAATACTGAATGCTCACGCCGTACCGCGAACCATCGCCCAGATAATCTTCGATCTGCTGACCGAGCCAGGCATGGTTGATCACGATCTCGCTAAACCCGGCAGCCGCCAAGGCGCGCAGGTGATATTCGATCAGGGGCACTCCGCCGGCGCGAACCAGCGGTTTTGGCGTGGTCAGAGTCAGCGGACGCATGCGCTCGCCTTTACCCGCCGCCAGAATCATTGCCTTCATGCCGTCGCTCCAGCACGCAGACTCGCCAGCAATTCACCCAACTTCGCCAGCTCAGGGCGACGTGCGATGACCGCGTCTATATAAGCAAAGAAGCGCGGCACGTCGCCCAGGTAACGCGGCTTGCCGTCGCGATGGCAGATGCGGGCGAAAATGCCGATGACTTTCAAGTGCCGTTGCACGCCCATCAGGTCGCTGGCGCGCAAGAAATCTTCAAAGTCTGGCTGCACCGGGATGTCGAGCGCGCCGGCTTGCTGCCAGTAATCCTCCAGCCAGCCACGCACGCGCTCCTCAGGCCAACTGAGAAAGGCATCCTTGAACAGGCAGGTCACGTCATAAGTCACCGGGCCGTACACCGCGTCCTGGAAATCCAGCACACCGGGGTTCGGCTCGCTGAGCATCAGGTTGCGCGGCATGTAATCGCGATGCACCAGGACTTTGGGCTGAGCCAGAGCGCTGTCGATCAGCAAGTCGCTGGCCTGTTGCCAGAGCGTTTGCTGCGCCGGGTCGAACTCGATGCCCAGCTCGCGTTTCACGTACCACTCGGGGAACAATTCCAGCTCGCGACGCAACAGCGCCACGTCATAACTCGGCAGCGGCGCCACCATCGGCAACTGCTGGAAAGCCAGCAGTGCTTGCAGGGCATCCTTGAACAAATCATCGGCGTTTTCGCTGTCGATCACGTCCAGATAAGTCTTGTTGCCCAGGTCATTGAGCAAAAGAAAACCACGCTCGAGGTCTTCGGCATAAATTTTCGGCACGTTTATTCCGGATTTCGCCAGCAGAAAAGCGATATCCACGAAGGGTTTGCAGTTTTCCTGGGGCGGCGGCGCGTCCATCACGACGAAACTTCGGCCTGCGCCTTGCCAGCGGAAATAGCGCCGAAAACTCGCGTCGCTACTGGCCGCAGTCAACGTGGCCGGGGGCACGGAGCCCCAATTCTGTTCTGCGTAGAGGATAGCCAACTGTTCATCGAGCCAAACTTTCAGGTGTTGCAAGCGTACATCTTGGTCAGGCATTGCAAGGGTCTCCGACGGCGCTAGCCGTCAAGCGGGTCATGCTTTATTATCCAGCATCTTTTTCAGACCATCGAGAGGCGTGCGGCCCACACCGCGGGCAGATGGCACGCAGGAAGCCCGGACTAATAAGATGGCATTGAAATCCCCCGCGTTTCGTAAAAAATTTCCGTTGTTGGTCACCGGCAGTCTGCTGGCCCTGCAACCTCTAGCCACTTCGTTCGTGGTCGCTGCGCAACAGTATGACTGCTCAGTCTCTGCTTCGGGTGCCTGGGATTGTGCGCCAAAGGCACCGGCTGCTGCATTGCCGCCACGTCCTGTCCATGACGGCAGTGCAGTTTCCGCCACCGGCGAAGCTGCGGCAGACACCGGCTCCAGCGCAGACACCGGCGCCAAGCCAGTGCTGGTTACCGAGTCCAAGGGCCGTGGCCTGAAGTCGCGTAGTGAAGACTACAGCCACCTCGACTGGGTTCCGCGCGAGAAGCTCACCGCAGCGCAATTGGCCGAAACCGGTCCTTACTGCGCTGGTTCCTATATCGAACCGATTCGTCCTGGCATGAATGACAAGACGGATAAAAGTGACGCGCCAACCTTTATCGGCGCCAAAGCCTCCCGCTATAAGCAGGAAGAGCAGATCGCTACCCTGGCCGGTGACGTGGTCATGCGTCAGGGCAGCATGCAGGCCGAAGCCGACGAAGCAAACCTGTACCAGGCTGAAAGCCGTGGCGAACTGAGTGGCAACGTGCGCATTCGCGACAACGGCGCATTGATCGTGGGCGACCACGCCGACGTGCAGCTCGACACCGGTGAAGCCAAGGTCGACAACGCCGAATACGTGATGCACAAATCGCGTATCCGCGGTAATGCGCTGTACGCCAAGCGTGCCGAGAACGCGATCATCCGTCTCAAGGATGGTACGTACACCACGTGCGAACCGGACAGCAACGCCTGGCAGCTCAAGGGCAACAACATCACCTTGAACCCGGCGACCGGTTTCGGTACCGCGACCAACGTGACGCTGCGCGTCAAGGACATTCCGGTTCTGTACACGCCGTACATCTATTTCCCGATCGACGACCGTCGTCAGTCCGGCTTCCTGCCGCCGACTGTGGGCACCGGCAGCGATACCGGCTTCCTGCTCGTTACCCCTTATTACTTCAACCTGGCACCGAACTACGATGCCACGTTGTACCCACGCTACATGAGCAAGCGTGGTCTGTTGATGGAAGGCGAATTCCGCTACCTGACCAAGTCCAGCGAAGGTCAGTTCGGCGCCGCGTACCTCAACGACGAGAACGATGATCGCAAGCTGCAGACCGACTACGAAGAAACCCGCTACATGTACAACTGGCAGCACAAGGGTGGTCTGGATTCGCGCGTAATGACTCAGGTCGATTACACCAAGATCAGCGATCCGTATTACTTCCAGGATCTGCAGACTGATCAGATCGGTGTGAAAAGTGCCGATTTCGTGAATCAGCAAGGGTCTGTCACCTATCGTGGCGACAGCTACACCGCTCGTTTGAATGCCCAGGCTTATCAGCTGGCGACCGTTTCGAACATCACGCCTTATGATCGTTTGCCGCAGATCACCTTCAATGGCCAGCTGCCGTATCATCCGCAAGGTCTGGATTTCGATTACGAGACTGAAATCGTCCGGTTCGACCGTGATTTGAAAAATGGCAACTTCGTTAACGAAGATGGCAGCGTCGAACCGCGTCTTGATAACAACGTGACCGGCCTGGCTCGCGCTACCGGCGACCGTTTGAATCTCAAGCCAGGTGTCAGCCTGCCGTTGAACTGGACCTATGGCTTCCTGAAGCCATCGCTCAAGTATCAGTACACCCAGTACCAACTGGATCTGGATGGTATTGGCAAGAGCCAGATTGCTGCACAAAGCGCAGAAGCGGACCGCCTTAACGGCACCTACAGCAGCAATCAAAACCGTGGCGTACCGATTGCCAGTATCGACAGCGGCCTGTACTTCGATCGCAATACCCAGTGGTTCGGCAAAAACTATCGCCAGACCCTGGAACCTCGCCTGTTCTACCTCTATGTACCTGAGGAAGACCAGGAAGACATTCCGGTATTCGACACAGGCGAATACACCTTCAACTACGCCTCGCTGTTTCGCGATAACCGCTTCTCCGGCTCCGACCGTGTCGGCGACGAAAACAAGCTGTCGCTGGGCGTGACCAACCGCTGGATTGAAGATAACGGCTTCGAACGTCAACGCATCAGCGTCGGCCAGGCCTTGTACTTCAAGGACCGCGAAGTCCAGTTGCCAGGTATCGATGCGAAAACCCGCGACGATGCAAAATCCAGTGTTTCGCCTTACGCGCTGGAATACGAATACCGCTGGAACCGCGATTGGCGCACCACTGCCGATTACAACTGGGACCCGGACAGCCGCAGCCCTCGCTCGGGTAGCGCAATGTTCCACTACCAGCCTGAAGACAACCCGAACAAGGTCATCAACGCCGGTTATCGCTATCGCAATGACCAGGTCCGTTACGACCAGAACACCGGCAAATGGGCGGTGGGTGGTGGCGACTACGGTACTCCGGGCACTCCTGGGTACGTAAAGGACTACTACAAGATCAAGCAGCACGACTTCTCGGTGATCTGGCCAATCGTGCCGCAGTGGAACGCTATCAGCCGCTGGCAGTATGACTACAACCGCAACCGTACTCTGGAAGCCTTCGGTGGTTTCGAATACGACAACTGCTGCTGGAAATTGCGCCTGATCAACCGTTACTGGGTCAGCTATGACGAGTTCAGTCAGAACGCCCCGGAAAACGAAAAAGGCGACCACGGCGTCTTCCTCCAAATTGTTCTGAAGGGACTCGGCGGCCTCACCGGCGCCAAGGTAGAGAGCTTCCTCGACAAAGGCATCCAAGGTTATCGTGAACGTGAAGACCAAGCTTTCTGATTGTCTGCGCCCGCTGCTGCTGGGCGCGCTGTTCCTGGGTACCGCGGCCAACGCTGCGGTACAGTCCATCGATAAAGTGGTGGCCATCGTCGACAACGACGTGGTCATGCAGAGCCAACTGGACCAGCGTGTTCGTGAAGTTCAGCAAACCATCGCCAAGCGCGGTGCTGCCGTACCGCCTGCGGGCGTGCTGGATCAGCAGGTGCTCGAACGTCTGATCGTCGAAAACCTGCAATTGCAGATCGGCGAGCGTTCCGGCATTCGCATTACCGATGAAGAACTGAACCAGGCTGTCGGCACCATTGCCCAGCGCAACAACATGTCGATCGATCAATTCCGCGCCGCCCTGGCTCGCGACGGCCTGTCTTATGACGACGCTCGTGACCAGATCCGCCGCGAAATGATCATCAGCCGTGTGCGCCAGCGTCGTGTAGCCGAACGCATCCAGGTGTCCGAGCAGGAAGTGAAGAACTTCCTGGCGTCCGACCTGGGCAAGATGCAACTGTCCGAAGAGTTCCGTCTGGCCAACATCCTGATTCCTACCCCGGAAAGCGCCAACTCCGACGCGATTCAGAATGCCGCCAAACAAGCCGACGCGGTCTACCAGCAGCTCAAGCAAGGCGCTGACTTCGGTCAGTTGGCAATCGCCAAATCCGCCAGCGAAACCGCGCTGGAAGGCGGCGATATGGGCTGGCGTAAAGCCGCCCAACTTCCACCTCCGTTCGATCGCCTGCTGAGCACCATGTCTGTTGGCGACATCACCCAGCCTATGCGTACACCGGGCGGCTTCATCATTCTGAAGATCCTCGACAAGCGTGGCGGCGAAGCCCAGGTGCGTGACGAAGTGCATGTACGTCACATCCTGGTCAAACCAAGCCCGATCCGCGACGAAGCAAAAACCAAGGCCCTGGCTGATTCGCTCTATTCCCGTATCGAAGCGGGCGAAGACTTCGGCGAGCTGGCGAAAAACTTCTCGGAAGACCCGGGTTCCGCCCTCAACGGTGGCGATCTGAACTGGATCGACCCGAATGCACTGGTGCCTGAATTCCGCGAAGTGATGGCCAAGACGCCACAAGGTCAGCTGTCCAAGCCATTCCAGACTCAATATGGCTGGCATGTTCTGGAAGTCCTGGGCCGCCGCGCCACGGACAGCACCAGCCAGGCCCGTGAACAACAAGCGATGACCGTACTGCGTAACCGCAAATACGACGAAGAGCTGCAAACCTGGCTGCGTCAGATCCGTGACGAAGCGTATGTAGAAATCAAGCTCCCTGGTGCAGACCAGGCAACGCAGTGAAACCCAAGCGTTTCGCGTTGACCCCCGGCGAACCGGCCGGCATAGGTCCTGACCTGTGCCTGCTGCTCGCCTCGCAAGCTCAGCCACACCCCCTGATTGCCATTACCAGCCGCGACCTGCTCATCGAGCGGGCCGCGCAGTTGGGCGTGGTTGTCGATCTGCTGTCGGTAACACCGGACAGTTGGCCGGACGTTCCTGCACCCGCCAACAGCCTGTATGTGTGGGATACGCCGCTTAACGCCAAGGTCATCGCCGGGCAACTGGACAAGGCCAATGCGGCTTTCGTTCTGGAAACCCTGACGCGTGCTGGCCAGGGCTGCCTGGACGGGCATTTCGCCGGCATGATCACCGCCCCCGTGCACAAGGGCGTGATCAACGAATCCGGAATCACCTTTTCCGGGCACACGGAATTTCTCGCTGACCTGACTCATACCGCGCAAGTGGTGATGATGCTCGCCACTCGCGGATTGCGAGTAGCGCTGGTTACGACTCATCTGCCCCTTCGCGAGATTGCCGACGCAATCACGCCGGAGCGGCTGGAGCGGGTCACGCGGATTCTGCACGCCGACCTGCAAGAAAAATTCGGCATCGCCCAGCCACGCATCCTGGTTTGCGGGCTCAACCCGCACGCCGGTGAAGGCGGTCACCTGGGCCATGAAGAAATCGACATCATCGAACCTACATTAGAGCGCCTGCGCGGCGAGGGCATGGACCTTCGCGGCCCCCTGCCCGCCGACACTCTGTTTACCCCCAAATATCTGGAGCACTGCGACGCGGTGCTGGCGATGTACCACGACCAGGGCCTGCCCGTGCTGAAATACAAAGGTTTCGGCGCGGCAGTCAACGTGACCCTCGGCTTGCCGATCATCCGCACTTCGGTCGACCACGGCACCGCCCTGGATCTGGCCGGCAGCGGCAAAATCGACACCGGCAGCCTGCAAGTCGCCCTGGAAACCGCCTACCAGATGGCCGAGACCCGTTTATGACCGAGCATTACCAACACCGGGCGCGCAAGCGCTTCGGCCAGAACTTTCTGCACGATGCCGGCGTTATCGACCGCATCCTGCGGTCCATTCACGCCAAACCTGAAGACCGTCTGCTGGAAATCGGCCCGGGCCAGGGCGCATTGACCGAAGGCCTGCTCAACAGCGGCGCCCAACTGGACGTGGTGGAGCTGGACAAGGACCTGATCCCCATCCTCAACCAGCAGTTCGCCAGCAAGAGCAACTTCCACCTGCATCAGGGCGACGCACTGAAGTTCGACTTCAACAGCCTGAACGCCGCGCCGAACAGCCTGCGAGTGGTCGGCAACCTGCCGTACAACATCTCTACGCCGCTGATCTTTCATCTGCTGCACAACGCAAGCCTGATTCGTGACATGCACTTCATGCTGCAAAAAGAAGTGGTTGAGCGTCTGGCGGCGGGACCTGGTGGCGGTGACTGGGGTCGCCTGTCGATCATGGTTCAGTACCATTGCCGGGTCGAGCATCTGTTCAACGTCGGCCCGGGCGCATTCAATCCGCCGCCGAAAGTCGACTCGGCCATCGTGCGCCTGGTGCCTCACGCGGTACTGCCGCATCCAGCCAAAGATCACAAACTGCTGGAGCGCGTCGTGCGCGAAGCCTTCAACCAGCGCCGTAAAACCCTGCGCAACACGCTGAAATTGTTGCTGAGCAACGCTGAAATCGAAGCCGCCGGCGTCGATGGCAGCCTACGCCCCGAGCAGCTCGATCTGGCGGCTTTCGTTCGCCTGGCCGACAAGCTCAGCGAACAAGTCCTACACAAGCCTGCCACCGACTGAAAGGCGATGAGCGCTATCGGGCAGGACGCCACTCTGGTTTACTACCCGATACTTGGCCTAGACTGAGTTCTATCAGCTATGCCCCGCGTCCCGCTTCGTTTCTAAGGCCTTTTGCATGTCCGATCCTCGTTATCAGGTCGACGTCAGCGTCGTCACCCGCTATCTGGCAGAACAATCGCAACCCGAGCAAAATCGCTTTGCCTTCGCCTACACCATCACCGTGCAGAACAATGGCGAGTTACCGGCCAAGCTGCTGTCGCGGCATTGGGTGATCACTGACGGTGACGGGCATGTCGAGGAGGTTCGTGGTGCCGGCGTCGTCGGCCAGCAACCGTTGATCGACGTGGGCAAGAGCCACACTTACAGCAGCGGCACCGTCATGACCTCCAAGGTCGGCACGATGCAGGGCACTTATGAGATGGTCGCCGAGGACGGTAAACATTTCGACGCCGTCATCGCTCCGTTTCGCCTGGCCGTACCCGGAGCCCTGCACTGATGGCGACGTATGCCGTCGGCGATTTGCAAGGCTGCCTTGAGCCGCTGCAATGCCTGCTCAAGCAAGTCGCTTTCGACCCGGCAAAGGATCGCTTGTGGCTGGTGGGTGACCTCATCAACCGTGGCCCACACTCGCTGGAGACCTTGCGCTTCCTTTATAGCATCCGCGAATCGCTGGTGTGCGTACTCGGCAACCACGACTTGCACTTGCTGGCGGTCGGGCAAAACATCGAACGCCTGAAGAAGGCCGACACGCTTCGCGAGATTCTTGAAGCACCCGATTGCGCGGAGCTGCTGGAGTGGGTTCGCCAACAAAAGCTCATGCATTACGACGAGCAGCGCGATATCGCCCTGGTCCATGCCGGCATACCGCCACAATGGTCGCTGCGAAAAGCCTTGAAGTACGCCGCCGAAGTCGAAGACGCCCTGCACGATGACAATCGCTTCGCGCCCTACCTTGACGGCATGTATGGCAATGAACCGGTGAAATGGGACAACGACCTCAAAGGCGTGGCCCGCCTGAGGATCATCACCAACTATTTCACCCGGATGCGCTTTTGCACCAGCGACGGCAAACTCGACCTCAAGGGCAAGGAAGGCATCGACACCGCGCCACCCGGTTATGCGCCATGGTTTACCCACAAGGAGCGCAAGACCAAAGGCCTGAAGATCATCTTCGGCCATTGGGCGGCGCTCGAAGGCCAGTGCAACGAGCCAGGTCTGTTTGCACTCGACACCGGTTGCGTCTGGGGTGGCGCCATGACCCTGATGAACGTCGACACCGGTGAGCGCCTGCAATGCAAATGCGACGCCCGGGGCAATACCCGGCCGCCAGTCGCCGCTTCCATCCCCGAACAAACGTCAGCCAGCGCCCCGCGCTAGACTGCGCTTTCAGCCGAGCCACAGGAGCCCGCCATGAGCGAATTCAAACGTATCCCCCCAGAACAGGCCCAGGCCCTGCGCGAACAAGGCGCGGTGGTGGTCGATGTCCGTGACCCGGCAACGTTTGCCGCACTGCACATCGCCGGCTCGCAGCATCTGGATAATCATTCCATCTCGGATTTCATCCGTGCCGCCGATCTCGACGCACCGACCGTGGTGGTCTGCTATCACGGCAATTCCAGCCAGGGCGCGGCGGCCTATCTGATCAGCCAGGGCTTCTCCGACGTCTACAGCATGGATGGCGGTTTTGAACTGTGGCGTACGATTTATCCTTCGGAAACGGCGCAAGGCACTTCCGAATAATTTTTTTCATTGTGCGCAAGCCCCGGTCCCCGCGGGCTAGCGCACTGACAGACGAACGGTCTTTCACAACTTATTACGCATCTTGCATTTACCTTCCAAATTCCCAACTATCCTTAAGCGCAGGCCATCCAAAACAGGGGAGAGCCGGTACACCGGCGCGCGGGTCATCGGGAGTAGCTTTCGGAGTCGTCATCTCCGGGAGAGTTCTGGGGGGTAAACAGCAACTGCCTGTTCGGTTGCTGCCAGCATCGACTGAGTGATCCGGCGTCGGCTCCACGTATCGAGCGAGGTGACGTCATGAGTATCTTTAGCCACTTCCAACAACGCTTCGAGTCCACGCGCCAGGAAGAACTCTCTCTGCAGGAGTACCTGGAGCTGTGCAAAAAGGACCGCAGCGCCTACGTTTCCGCCGCCGAGCGTCTCTTGCTGGCCATCGGAGAACCGGAGCTGCTCGACACCTCGACCAACTCGAGGCTGTCGCGAATCTTTTCCAACAAGGTGATCCGCCGCTATCCGGCCTTTGAAGACTTCCACGGGATGGAAGAATGCATCGACCAGATCGTGTCGTATTTCCGCCATGCGGCCCAGGGTCTGGAAGAGAAGAAACAGATCCTCTACCTGCTCGGCCCTGTCGGTGGCGGTAAGTCGTCCCTGGCCGAAAAGCTCAAACAACTGATCGAGAAAGTGCCCTTCTACGCAATCAAGGGCTCGCCGGTTTTCGAGTCGCCTTTGGGTCTGTTCAACGCCACCGAAGATGGCGCGATCCTCGAGGAAGACTTCGGCATTCCCCGGCGCTATCTCAATACCATCATGTCGCCATGGGCCACCAAGCGCCTGGCCGAATTCGGCGGCGACATCAGCCAGTTCCGCGTGGTGAAACTCTATCCGTCGATCCTCAACCAGATCGCAGTGGCGAAAACCGAGCCGGGAGATGAAAACAACCAGGACATCTCGGCACTGGTGGGTAAGGTCGATATTCGCAAACTGGAAGAGTTCCCGCAGAACGACGCCGATGCCTACAGCTACTCGGGCGCACTGTGCCGGGCCAACCAGGGCTTGATGGAGTTCGTCGAAATGTTCAAGGCACCGATCAAGGTGCTGCACCCATTGCTGACGGCCACCCAGGAAGGCAACTACAACAGTACCGAAGGTTTGGGGGCGATTCCGTTTACCGGGATCCTGCTGGCTCACTCCAACGAATCGGAATGGCACACCTTCCGCAACAACAAGAACAATGAAGCATTCATCGACCGGATCTATATCGTCAAAGTGCCGTACTGCCTGCGCGTCAGCGACGAGGTGAAGATCTACGACAAACTCCTGTTCAACAGCTCGCTGGCCAAGGCCCATTGCGCGCCCGATACCCTGAAAATGCTCGCGCAGTTCACCGTACTCTCGCGCCTCAAGGAGCCGGAAAACTCCAACATCTATTCCAAGATGCGCGTGTATGACGGCGAAAACCTCAAGGATACCGATCCGAAGGCCAAGTCGATCCAGGAATACCGCGACGCAGCGGGGGTCGACGAAGGCATGAACGGTCTGTCGACCCGCTTTGCCTTCAAGATTCTGTCGAAGGTCTTCAACTTCGATCCGCACGAAATCGCCGCCAACCCGGTACATCTGCTCTACGTGCTGGAACAGCAGATCGAACAGGAACAGTTCCAGGCGGAGACCCGTGAACGCTATCTGCGCTTCCTGAAGGAATACCTGGCACCGCGTTATATCGAATTCATCGGCAAGGAGATCCAGACTGCTTACCTCGAGTCTTACAGCGAGTACGGCCAGAACATCTTCGATCGCTACGTGCTGTACGCCGACTTCTGGATTCAGGATCAGGAATACCGCGATCCGGAAACCGGCGAGATCCTCAACCGCGTAGCCCTGAACGAGGAACTGGAGAAAATCGAAAAACCGGCCGGCATCAGCAATCCGAAGGATTTCCGCAACGAAATCGTCAACTTCGTACTGCGCGCCCGAGCCAACAACAACGGCAAGAACCCAACCTGGCTCAGCTACGAAAAACTGCGGGTGGTCATCGAGAAGAAAATGTTCTCCAACACCGAAGACTTGCTGCCGGTCATCAGCTTCAACGCCAAGGCCAGCAAAGAGGACCAGCAGAAGCACAACGACTTCGTCACACGGATGGTCGAGCGGGGCTACACCGACAAACAGGTACGGCTTCTCTCCGAATGGTACCTACGGGTCCGGAAGTCGCAGTGAAGCAGCGGCAAGCTACAAGCCACAAGCTGCAAGAAAAAAGCGCCTAAGCCCTGATATCTGGGCAACTGCTTCTTCTTGCAGCTTGCAGCTCACAACTTGAAGCTGCCCGGAGGGCCACCTATGAGCTATGTGATCGACCGACGTCTCAATGGCAAGAACAAGAGCACGGTAAACCGCCAGCGGTTTCTGCGGCGCTACCGTGATCACATCAAAAAGGCTGTCGAAGAGGCGGTCAGCCGGCGTTCCATTACCGATATGGAACACGGCGAGCAAATCAGCATTCCCGGTCGCGACATCGACGAACCGGTGCTTCACCATGGTCGTGGCGGCAAGCAAACCATCGTGCACCCCGGCAACAAGGAATTCACCAGCGGCGATCACATTGCCCGCCCGCCAGGAGGTGGCGGCGGCAGAGGCCCGGGCAAGGCCGGTAACACGGGCGAAGGGATGGACGAGTTCGTCTTCCAGATTACCCAGGAAGAATTCCTCGAATTCATGTTCGAGGACCTTGAACTGCCTAACCTGGTCAAACGCCACCTGACCGGCACCGACACCTTCAAGACCGTACGCGCCGGTATCAGCAACGAGGGCAACCCGTCGCGGATCAACATTATCCGCACGCTGCGTTCGGCCCATGCCCGACGCATTGCCTTGTCCGGCAGCAGCCGGGCGAAACTGCGCGAAGCCAAAGAGGAACTGCTGCGGCTGAAACGGGAAGAACCGGACAACTTCGGCGATATCCAGGATCTCGAAGCAGAAATCGAGAAGCTCAGCGCGCGCATTCACCGAGTGCCGTTTCTCGACACTTTCGACCTCAAGTACAACCTGCTGATCAAGCAGCCGAACCCCAGCTCCAAAGCCGTCATGTTCTGTTTGATGGACGTGTCCGGCTCCATGACCCAGGCGACCAAGGACATCGCCAAACGCTTCTTCATCCTGCTGTACCTGTTCCTCAAGCGGAACTACGACAAAATCGACGTCGTGTTTATCCGCCACCATACCAGCGCCCGTGAAGTGGATGAGGAGGAGTTTTTCTACTCCCGGGAAACCGGCGGCACGATCGTCTCCAGCGCCCTGAAACTGATGCAAGAGATCATGGCCGAGCGTTATCCGAGCAACGAATGGAATATCTATGCCGCCCAGGCGTCCGACGGCGACAACTGGAACGACGATTCGCCGATCTGCCGCGACATCCTGATCAATCAGATCATGCCGTTTGTGCAGTACTACACTTATGTTGAGATTACCCCGCGCGAACACCAGGCCCTGTGGTTCGAGTACGAACGCATCGCCGAAGCCTTCTCTGACACTTTTGCCCAGCAGCAACTGGTCTCGGCCGGGGATATCTATCCGGTCTTTCGTGAACTCTTCCAGCGCAGGTTAGTGACATGACCGCCAAAGAGCAGAAGCGCCAACCCATTTCCACCGGCTCCGAATGGACATTCGAGCTGATCCAGGCCTACGACCGTGAAATCAGTCGTCTCGCGGCCCGCTACGCGCTGGATACGTATCCCAACCAGATTGAAGTGATCACCGCCGAGCAGATGATGGACGCCTATGCCTCTGTCGGCATGCCCTTGGGTTATCACCATTGGTCCTATGGCAAACACTTCCTCAGTACTGAAAAATCCTACAGCCGCGGCCAGATGGGGCTGGCCTACGAGATTGTGATCAACTCGGATCCCTGCATTGCCTACCTGATGGAAGAAAACACCATTTGCATGCAGGCGCTGGTGGTAGCTCACGCGTGCTATGGCCATAACAGTTTCTTCAAAGGCAACTACCTGTTCCGCACCTGGACCGACGCCAGCTCGATCATCGATTACCTGGTGTTCGCCAAGCAGTACATCATGCAGTGCGAAGAACGCCATGGCATCGATGCGGTAGAGGACTTGCTCGACTCCTGCCATGCGCTGATGAATTACGGGGTAGACCGCTACAAACGCCCGTATCCGATCTCCGCCGAAGAAGAACGCCGTCGGCAGAAGGATCGGGAAGAGCATCTGCAGAAGCAGATCAACGATTTGTGGAGGACGATTCCAAAAGGCGCGGACAAGTACAGCGACAAGGACAATATGCGCTTCCCCGCCGAACCTCAGGAAAATATCCTGTATTTCATCGAAAAACACGCGCCATTGTTGGAGCCCTGGCAGCGCGAAATCGTGAGGATCGTGCGCAAGATCGCCCAGTATTTTTATCCGCAGCGCCAGACCCAGGTGATGAACGAAGGCTGGGCCACGTTCTGGCACTACACGTTGATGAACGACTTGTATGACGAAGGTCTGGTTACCGACGGTTTCATGATGGAGTTTCTGACCTCCCATACCAGCGTGGTCTTCCAGCCCGGTTTCGACAGCCCCTATTACAGCGGCATCAACCCCTACACCCTGGGTTTTGCCATGTATCGTGATATCCGCCGGATATGCGAACACCCCACTGAAGAGGACTATCGCTGGTTTCCGGAAATCGCCGGCACCGACTGGTTATCCAGCATCAAATTCGCCATGAGCAGCTTCAAGGACGAGAGTTTCATCCTGCAGTACCTGTCACCCAAGGTGATCCGCGACCTCAAGCTGTTCAGCATCCTCGATGACGATCAGAAGGACGATCTGCTTGTTCCGGCGATACACGATGAAGAAGGCTATAGAACCATTCGTGAAACCCTGGCGGCGCAGTACAACCTGGGCAATCGCGAACCCAACATACAGATCTACAGCATTGACCGGCGTGGTGACCGTTCCCTGACCTTGCGTCACCAACAACACGATCGCAAACCACTGGGCGATTCCACCGACGAAGTGCTCAAGCACCTGCACCGCCTTTGGGGCTTCGACATCCACCTGGAAACCCTGCAAGGGGATCAGGTGATGAAAACCCACCATGTTCCGCCCAGAAGTGAGCATGGCGAAGGGGATTATGGTCGGCTGGACCTGGCAGTCATTCATCTTTGATCCTGTTTTTCTGCCTCCGGAAGTTCGACGCAAAGGTTATTCTGTCGGGCTAACGGAGGTTTTTTATGCAGATTTATAAAGTCGGCGGTGCGGTCCGCGATCGCCTGCTGGGCAAACCTGTCACCGATATCGACTGGGTCGTTGTAGGCGCCACTACCGAAGAAATGCTCGCCAAGGGCTTTCGTCCGGTGGGCGCGGACTTCCCAGTGTTTCTTCACCCCAAAAGCGGTGAGGAATACGCCCTCGCCCGCACCGAACGCAAAAACGGGCGCGGCTATGGCGGCTTCATCTTTCACGCCAGCCCTGATGTCACCCTCGAAGAAGATCTGATTCGCCGTGACCTGACGATCAACGCCATGGCCGAGGACGATCAACAGAACCTGACCGACCCCTACCATGGCCAGCGGGACCTCGAGGCGCGCCTGCTTCGTCACGTTTCCCCCGCGTTCGCCGAAGATCCGCTCCGTGTTTTGCGCGTTGCCCGCTTTGCCGCGCGTTATGCGGAGTTGGGTTTCACCGTTGCCCCCGAGACCTTGGAGTTGATGCGTCAACTCAGCGAATCAGGTGAATTGGAGGCGTTGACGCCCGAACGCAGCTGGAAGGAAATCGCTCGCGCGCTGATGGAAGACCAACCGCAAGTATTCATCGAGGTGCTGCGCGACTGCGGCGCGCTCAAAGTACTGATGCCGGAAGTCGAGGCGCTGTTCGGTGTACCGCAACCCGAAGCCCATCATCCGGAAATCGATACGGGCGTGCATACCCTGAGCGTGCTGGAGCAAGCGGCGCTGCACAAACAACCGCTGACCGTACGCTGGGCTTGCCTGCTGCATGATCTGGGCAAAGGTTTGACCCCCGAGGAAGAATGGCCCCGCCACATCGCCCACGAACACAAAGGCCTGAAGCTGATCAAAGCGGTCAACGAGCGCTTCAAGGCACCGAAAGACTGTCAGGAATTGGCGCTGCTGGTGGGCAAGTATCACACCCATGGCCATCGTGCACTGGAGCTGAAACCGTCCACCTTGCTGGAGTTACTGCAGAGCTTCGACGTCTATCGTCGACCCCAGCGTTTTGAGGAATTTATCGCGGCGTGCGAGATGGACGCTCGAGGGCGTAAAGGCCTGGAACAGAGAAGTTATCCACAGGCGGATTATTTACGGGGCGCGGCAATTGCGGCACGAAGTATTGCCGTTCAGCCGTTGCTGGAAAAGGGATTCAAAGGACCGGAATTGGGCGAGGCGATCAAGAGCGAGCGGCTCAAGGCGTTGAAGGCTTACAAAGATCAAGCATAAGCCAGATCAAAAGATCGCAGCCTTCGGCAGCTCCTACAGAGAGAAATGGTGAACCCTGTAGGAGCTGCCGTAGGCTGCGATCTTTTGCTTTACAGCATATCGGAAGGGGTCAACTGCTTACCGCGCCACTCGAAAGCCACCGGCGCCAATACCTGATCGATCTGCGCTTCTTCCCACAGGGTTGAAAAGCTCTTGCCTACGCCCGGATGCACACGATCCGGTGCAATCAGCGACAACGGCCACAGCACGAAGGCATTTTTCAGAATCTCTGCCCGCGGCAAGATCAAACCATCGAAGTTGCCCACAAGGTCACCGAACAGCAACACGTCGATATCCAGCGGCAAACCCTTGCGGTCGGGTGCGTAACGGCCATTATCCGCCTCGATGAATTTCAACCGTCGATCCAGCTCCATCAGCGGCAGATCGGTGAAGGCCGAGACCACAAAGTTGAAAAACGGCCCGCTCTTGATCCCCACCGGCTGGCTTTCGAATACCGCAGAGCAGCGCATATCCACCAGGAAACCCGCCAGGGCGTCCAGGCCTGCCTGCAAATGGGATTCGCGCTCGATATTGCTACCGAGCCCGAGATACACCTGAGTCAGCGACATCCGCGCTCGATCTCCACGCCAACACCACCGGTGGCAGCCGGGATTGCACCTGGCTTGGTCAGCTTGAGGCGCATCCAGGTGATGTTGAATTCGCTCATCAGCACTTGCGCCAGACGCTCGGCAAAGGTCTCTACCAGCAGGAACTGCGCCTGCTCGGCAAACGCCTGGATGCGCGACGAAACGCTCGCGTAGTCGAGCGCCAGGGCCAGGTCATCACCGGCGGCGGCCGGACGATTGTCCCAGGCGAAGCTCAGATCAAGTCGCAGACACTGTCGGATGCCTCGTTCCCAGTCGTAGGCACCGATCACGGTGTCCACTTCCAGGCCCTCGATAAACACTCTGTCCAAGCACTTCTCTCCACTGCACGACAAGGGCGCAATGCGCCGTTAGAATCAGGGCGTCCTCGCCCGGAATAGTTAGCATGTTTTGGTTACTGGCGATCCTCGCCTACCTGCTCGGCTCTCTGTCCTTCGCCATTTTGCTCAGCCGCCTGACCGGTAACCCCGATCCGCGAATGAGTGGCTCGGGCAATGCCGGGGCCACCAATATGTTGCGTCTGGCCGGCAAAAAACTCGCCATCCTGACCTTGCTCGGCGACCTGAACAAAGGTCTGCTACCCGTATTGATCGCAGGTGCAGTGGGCCTTTCACTGCAACAACAGGCCTGGATTGGCGTCTGCGCCGTTATCGGTCATCTGTTTCCGCTGTACTTCCGCTTTCGTGGTGGCAAGGGTGTCGCCACCGCGGCCGGCATGCTGCTGGGGCTCTACCCGCCCGCCGCATTGCTGGCGGTCTGCGCCTGGCTGATGACGTTCTATCTGACCCGCACCAGTTCACTCGCAGCGCTGATTGCCACACCACTGACCCTGCCATTGCTGGCGTGGCAAGAACCAGCGGCACTGCTGCCCATGAGCGCACTCACGGGGCTGATCGTCTGGCGTCATCGCGGCAATCTACGCGACCTGTTTGCCGGGCGCGAACGGCATTTTTAAATACCGCACGTGAGCGCCCCTCATCACAGCGCCGACAATTGCTCCATCGGCCAGCGTGCCTGCACGCTGATCGCCAGGCTTTCATGCTGACCGGCCTGCAAACGCTGGCAACCGGCAAACGCAATCATCGCGCCATTATCGGTGCAGAACTCCGGACGGGCATAAAACACTTCGCCCTTCATGTCGGCGAGCATTTTTTCCAGTGAAACCCGCAGCGCCTTGTTGGCGCTGACGCCCCCTGCGATCACCAGACGCTTGAGACCCGCCTGCTTCAGGGCTCGCTTGCACTTGATGGTCAAAGTCTCCACCACGGCCTGCTGGAACGCCAGCGAGATGTCGCAACGGGCTTGCTCGCTGTCGTCCCCGGCGCTGACGCTCTGCTGCCAGGTGTTCAGGGCGAAGGTTTTCAGGCCGCTGAAGCTGAAAGCCAAGCCTGGACGATCACACATCGGACGCGGAAAAGTGAAACGTCCTGCAACGCCCTGTTCCGCCAGACGCGCGATTTCCGGGCCGCCCGGATAATTCAGGCCCATCATCTTCGCGGTCTTGTCGAACGCTTCGCCGGCCGCATCGTCGAGGGTCTCGCCCAAGAGCGTGTATTGACCAATCCCATCGACTTGAACCAGCTGCGTATGACCACCCGATACCAACAAAGCGACGAACGGGAACTCAGGCGGTTGCGGCTCCAGCATCGGCGCCAGCAAATGTCCTTCCATGTGGTGCACGCCCAAGGCCGGAATGCCCCAGGCAAAGGCCAGCGCCTGGGCGCAGGAAGCCCCCACCAGCAAGGCTCCGACGAGGCCAGGACCGGCGGTATAAGCGATGGCGTCGATCTCGGTCGGCACACAGCCGGCCTCGGCCAGGACCTGCCGAATCAAGGGCAGCATGCGCTTGACGTGATCACGCGACGCCAGCTCCGGTACCACGCCACCATAGGCGCGATGCAGATCGATCTGACTGAACAGCGCGTCGGCCAACAGCCCGCGTTCACTGTCGTAAAGTGCGACACCGGTTTCGTCGCAAGAGGTTTCTAATCCCAGTACTAGCATGGGTTTGCGCCTTGTAGAGGCTGAATTCGAAGGCGCGCATAATAGTCGTCGCGTGATGCCCCGACCAGCGGTTTTCGATCAGAGGCTTTGCATTCCGAGCGATGAGGGGTTAACATCCGCAACCCTTAAAAACCGACGTCTTCAAGTGCTCTTTTGCCGCGAGGATGTTGACCCCGGTAATGAATGAAGGTAGCTCTGGATGCCAGCCGTCAAAGTAAAAGAGAACGAACCCTTCGACGTAGCTCTGCGTCGTTTCAAGCGCTCCTGCGAAAAAGCCGGTGTACTGGCTGAAGTTCGTAGCCGCGAATTTTACGAGAAGCCAACTTCTGAGCGTAAGCGTAAAGCAGCAGCCGCTGTTAAGCGTCACGCCAAGAAAGTTCAGCGCGAACAGCGCCGCGCCGTTCGTCTGTACTAATACGCAGACGATCGTAGCAAGCTTCTGCCAAGCCCGGCCCTCAGCCGGGCTAATGGCATTTGCGGACAACGCTTGATGCTTCACCGTCAAAGCCGCAGACGCGACCGAGACAAATCTGCTTCACAGCGTCAGACCTGGCTCTTTTGCCAGCGGTGCACGTCTTTTCTGACGAGCCTTCCAAGGCTACTGACGAGCACACCCACTGATTCCTCTCACGACGATCAGCCCAAGGCACCTTCTTGCGTGCTCGCTTATGAGCTATCCGAGGCCAACGACTGGCCGTCGCCGGATTCAGCGAAACACTTTCAAATAGTCGAATACTGATCGGTATTAACGTCAGTTGATTTTCGGCAGATACACTTCCCGACAGCGATACGCAGACGACACAGGTCGAGCCGCACACCCTGCGCGCCTCGAACAACGACCCGCGTTTGGCCGCCCTTCGTTTTGGGTCCATTTCAGCGCAGATGACGAGAACGCCATGGCCGGGCTAATTCCCCAGAGCTTCATTGACGACCTTCTGAACCGCACCGACATCGTCGACGTGGTCAGCTCGCGCCTGCAAATGAAAAAAGCCGGCAAGAACTACACTGCCTGCTGCCCGTTCCACAAAGAGAAAACCCCCTCCTTCAGCGTCAGCCCCGACAAACAGTTCTACTACTGTTTCGGCTGCGGCGCTGGCGGTAACGCCCTCGGCTTCATGATGGACCATGACAATCTGGATTTCGTCCAGGCTGTCGAAGAACTGGCCAAAGCCGCCGGCATGGAAATCCCCCGCGAAGAAAGTGGTCGGGCGCACAAGCCGCGCCAACCTACTGATTCGCCGCTGTACCCGCTACTCACTGCCGCCGCCGACTTTTATCGTCAAGCCCTTAAAAGCCATCCATCGCGCAAAGCCGCCGTGGATTATTTGAAGGGTCGTGGACTAACGGGTGAAATTGCCCGGGACTTCGGCCTCGGTTTTGCCCCGCCTGGCTGGGACAATCTGTACAAACACCTGAGCAGCGATACCCTGCAGCAAAAGGCCATGATCGATGCCGGCCTGTTGATCGAAAACGCCGAAACCGGCAAGCGCTATGACCGCTTCCGCGATCGCGTGATGTTCCCGATCCGCGACAGTCGCGGGCGCATCATTGCCTTTGGCGGCCGGGTACTGGGCGACGACAAGCCGAAATACCTGAACTCACCTGAAACGCCGGTTTTCCATAAGGGCCAGGAACTCTACGGCCTTTATGAAGCACGCAAGAACAATCGCAACCTCGACGAAATCATCGTCGTCGAAGGCTACATGGACGTCATCGCCCTCGCCCAGCAAGGCCTGCGCAATGCCGTCGCAACACTGGGCACCGCCACCAGCGAAGAACACATGAAACGCCTGTTTCGCGTCGTGCCTAGCGTGCTGTTCTGCTTTGATGGCGACCAGGCGGGCCGAAATGCCGCCTGGCGGGCACTGGAGGCAACCCTGCCATGCTTGCAAGACGGCCGTCGGGCGCGTTTTCTATTCCTGCCTGAAGGCGAAGATCCGGATACCCTGGTCCGCTCCGAGGGCACTGACGCCTTCCGCGCACGGATCAATCAGCATGCCCAGCCGCTGGCCGATTACTTTTTTCAACAGCTGACCGAAGAATCGGACCCGCGCTCCCTCGAAGGCAAGGCCCACATGGCCACCCTCGCCGCGCCGCTGATCGACAAAGTCCCGGGCGCCAACCTGCGCATCCTGATGCGCCAGCGCCTGAGCGAGATTACCGGGCTTAGCGGTGAAGCCGTGAGCCAACTGGTGCAAAGCACGCCTCAGCCTCAGGAAGCGCCACCCGCTTACGATCCAGGCATCGATTATGACGCCATGCCGGATTACAGCGACTACCATCAGCCGCAGACACAAGAGATGTACGCGCCACAGCAAGAATGGACGCCGAAGAAGCCTGGCGCAGGCGGCAAGAAATGGGACAAGAAACCGTGGGACAAGAATGGCAAACGCGGCGGTGATCGCGATCAACCGCGCGCACCACGGATTCCGGCCGCTGTAGAGCCGCCTACCCTGGCCGCCTTGCGCACGCTGCTGCATCACCCGCAACTGGCTGAGAAAGTCGAGGATGCCGGGCACTTCGCCGCCGAGGACCATACCAATACGCAACTGCTGGTCGCCCTGCTCGAAGCCGTACAGAAGAATCCCAAGCTAAACTCATTTCAACTGATTGCGCGTTGGCACGGCACCGAACAAGGCCGACTGCTCAAAGCGCTGGCAGAAAAGGAATGGCTGATTGATGGAGATAACCTTGAACAACAGTTTTTCGACACCATTACTAGCTTGTCAGCACGCCAACGCGAGCGAAACCTGGAACAACTTCTTCGAAAAGCACGTCAAAGTGAATTGAGTGCCGAAGAGAAAAATCAACTGCGCGACCTTTTAAGTCGCAATGTTTCCGCATCAAGCCCGACCTCAACTGGCGCGTGAGGTCATAGCTCAGGTATAATCCTCGGCTTGTTTTTTGCCCGCCAAGACCTTCAGTGGATAGGGTGTTATGTCCGGAAAAGCGCAACAGCAGTCTCGTATCAAAGAGTTGATCACACTTGGTCGTGAGCAGGGCTACCTGACTTACGCGGAGGTCAACGACCACCTGCCGGAGGATATTTCAGATCCGGAACAGGTGGAAGACATCATCCGCATGATTAATGACATGGGGATCAACGTATTCGAGGTTGCGCCAGATAAGGATTCCCTTATGCTGGCCGACGCCGATACCGACGAAGCCGCGGCCGAAGAGGCAGCAGCAGCGTTGGCAGCGGTCGAGACCGACATTGGTCGCACCACCGACCCAGTGCGCATGTACATGCGTGAAATGGGTACGGTAGAGCTCCTCACACGTGAAGGCGAAATCGAAATCGCCAAGCGTATTGAAGAGGGGATCCGCGAAGTGATGGGCGCAATCGCGCACTTCCCTGGCACGGTTGACCATATTCTCTCCGAGTACACTCGCGTCACCACCGAAGGTGGCCGCCTGTCCGACGTTCTGAGCGGTTATATCGACCCGGACGACGGCATTGCGCCGCCTGCAGCCGAAGTGCCACCGCCTGTCGACCCGAAAGCCGTGAAAGCGGACGACGACTCCGACGACGATGACGCAGAAGCAAGCGATGACGAAGAAGAAGCCGAAAGCGGTCCGGATCCGGTAATCGCCGCACAGCGCTTTGGCGCTGTCGCCGATCAGATGGAAATCACCCGCAAGGCCCTGAAAAAGCACGGTCGTGGCAACAAGCTGGCTATTGCCGAGCTGGTAGTCCTGGCTGAGCTGTTCATGCCGATCAAACTGGTGCCGAAGCAATTCGAAGGCCTGGTCGAGCGTGTTCGCAGTGCCCTGGATCGTCTGCGTCAGCAAGAGCGCGCGATCATGCAGTTGTGCGTTCGTGATGCCCGCATGCCGCGTGCCGACTTCCTGCGCCAGTTCCCAGGCAACGAAGTCGACGAAAGCTGGAGCGATGCACTGGCCAAAGGCAAAAGCAAATACGCTGAAGCCATTGGTCGCCTGCAACCGGACATCATTCGTTGCCAGCAGAAGCTGATCGCGCTGGAAACCGAAACCGGTTTGACGATCGCCGAGATCAAGGACATCAACCGTCGCATGTCGATCGGTGAGGCCAAGGCCCGCCGCGCGAAGAAAGAGATGGTCGAAGCGAACTTGCGTCTGGTGATCTCCATCGCCAAGAAGTACACCAACCGTGGCCTGCAATTCCTCGATCTGATCCAGGAAGGCAACATCGGTCTGATGAAAGCGGTAGACAAGTTCGAATACCGCCGCGGCTACAAATTCTCGACTTATGCCACCTGGTGGATCCGTCAGGCGATCACTCGCTCGATCGCCGACCAGGCCCGCACCATCCGTATTCCGGTGCACATGATCGAGACGATCAACAAGCTCAACCGTATTTCCCGGCAAATGCTGCAGGAAATGGGTCGCGAACCGACCCCGGAAGAGCTGGGCGAACGTATGGAAATGCCTGAGGACAAGATCCGCAAGGTATTGAAGATCGCTAAAGAGCCGATCTCCATGGAAACCCCGATCGGTGATGACGAAGATTCTCATCTGGGTGACTTCATCGAAGACTCGACCATGCAGTCGCCAATCGATGTCGCCACTGTTGAGAGCCTTAAAGAAGCGACTCGCGAAGTCCTGTCCGGCCTCACTGCCCGTGAAGCCAAGGTTCTACGCATGCGCTTCGGTATCGACATGAATACCGACCACACCCTTGAGGAGGTTGGTAAGCAGTTCGACGTGACCCGTGAACGGATTCGTCAGATCGAAGCCAAGGCGCTGCGCAAGCTGCGCCACCCGACGAGAAGCGAGCATTTGCGCTCCTTCCTCGACGAGTGATCACAGAACCCCCGGCCCAGGCCGGGGGTTTTGCTTTATGCAGATTAAATGCCCCGTACATCCCCCCCGCCGCATAGCCCGTCTACACTCGAAGCATTCCCCCCAAGCCGTAACGAGACCGTTATGCCCAGATGGCCGACCGTGCTTTTTTTGCTGTCGCTGATGACCTGGACCGCAACGGCTGGCGCGTTGACTCTGACCGACGAAGAACGTAGCTGGCTAACGGCTCACCCGGAATTGCGCCTGGGCGTGGACGCGTCCTGGCCGCCGTTTGAATTTCGCGACGAGCACGGGCGTTATCAGGGCCTGGCAGCGGACTACATCAACGTCATCCGTCAACGGCTAGCCATCAAACTCACGCCCATCGAGCCGGTCAGCTGGACTGAAGTCTTGCAGCAGGCCAAACAAGGCAAGCTAGACATCTTGCCGGGCATCATGTCGACGCCCGAGCGTCAGACGTATCTGTCGTTCACCCGCCCATATCTCGACTTTCCGATTGTCATTCTGGCTCACGTCGGAGGTGCCCAACCGCGCAAACTCGAAGACCTGTACGGGCTGAAGATCGCCGTGGTGGAAAACTACGCTCCCCATGAACTATTGCGCACCCGCCATCCTGACCTGAATCTGGTGGCGATGCCCAACGTCAGCTCCGCACTGCAGGCGCTTGCCACCGACGCCGTGGACGCCGTAGTAGGCGATCTTGCCTCCAGTGTCTGGAGCCTGCGCCAGCTCAAGCTCGACGGGCTTTACGTCAGCGGTGAAACACCCTATCGCTACCAGTTGGCGATGGCCGTGCCACCGAACAACAAGCTGTTGGTCAGCATCCTGGACAAAGTCCTGGCGGACATGACCCCCAGTGAAATCAGTGCCATCCAGGAACATTGGGTCGGTAACGTCCTGGACCATCGAACCATCTGGCTCGACGTGCTGACTTACGGCCTGCCTGGATTACTGTTTCTGATGATCGTGCTGGCAGTGGTTATCCGGATCAATCGCCGACTCAGTTCGGAAATTGCCCGTCGGGTCGCTCTGGAACAGGAGCTGCGCAGCAGCGAATACCATTATCGCGGGCTGGTGGAGAGTCTTTCGGCCATCGCCTGGGAAGCCCGGATCAGCGATTACACCTACAGCTACGTGTCACCTCATGCTGAGGAACTCCTTGGTTACCCCTTGCCCCACTGGCTGATTCCGGGCTTCTGGCGCAACATCATCCACCCGGCGGATCTGACTCGGGCCCAAACCTTCTGCGACCGTGAGGTGGCGGCCGGGCGCGATCACAGCGTCGATTATCGGGTCATCACCGCCGACGGCCGTTGTCTGTGGGTCCGCGATATCGTCAGCCTGATCGAGCATGCCCATGAACCGGTACTGCGCGGGCTGATGATCGACATCAGCGAAGCCAAGCGCACCGAAGAGGCGTTGCGCCTGTCGGAACAGAAGTTTGCTTCTGTGTTCCAGCAATGCCCGGATATTCTGGTGATCGCGCGGCTTTCCGACGGTTGTCTGCTGGAAGTCAATGAAGCGTTCGAAGAACAGATCGGTCTCAAGGCCGAAGACGTCATCGGCCAGACCGCCACCGACCTGAATATCTGGGGCGTGCCCGGCGTGGGCCCAGGTTTGTTGCAGCGTTTGCAGGCCGGCAGCATCCGCAACCTGGAGATGCCCTTTCGCCGCAGCAATGGCCAGGTGTTTACCGGCCTGATTTCCGCCGAGCCTTTCGATCTCGATACGACCCCGGCCTTGGTGGTCGTCGTGCGGGACATCAGTCAGCTCAAGGAAACCCAGCAACAACTGCAAACTTCCGAAGAAAAATTCGCCAAGGCCTTTCATGCCTCCCCCGATGGCTTGCTGCTGTCCCGGCAGAGTGACGGTTTGCTATTGGAGGTCAACGAAGGTTTCAGCCGCATTACCGGTTTCAACAGCGCAATGTCCGTGGATCGGTCGGCCCTGGACCTGGGGATCTGGGTCAATCTCAATGAACGCAAACAGATGCTCGAACTGTTGCACCGGGACGGTTTCGTGCGTGACTTCAGTTGCCACATCCGCCGCAAAGACGGGCAGATCCGGCTCTGTGAGGTTTCAAGCCGGCCGTTGCCCATCGGCGATGAAGACTGCATGTTGACCATTGCCCGGGACATCACCGAGCGGCATCTGATGCAGGAGAAACTGCAACAGGCCGCCACGGTGTTCGAGAGCACTGCCGAAGGTGTATTGATCACCGACACCCAGCAGCACATCAGTGCGGTCAATCGTGCGTTCACCGAAATTACCGGTTACAGCGAGAGCGAAGCGCTGGGCCATACCCCTCGCCTGCTCGCCTCGGGCCTGCACGACAGCGCATTTTATGCGGCGATGTGGCATCAATTGACCGCCGACGGGCATTGGCAGGGCGAGATTTCCAACCGACGCAAGAATGGCGAGCTTTACCCGAGCTGGCTGACCATCAGTGCAGTGCGCAACCGGGACAAACTCATCACCCACTTTGTGGCGGTGTTCGCGGACATTTCCAGCCTCAAGCACGCTCAGGCCAAACTCGACTACCAGGCGCACCACGACCCGCTGACCGGCCTGCCAAACCGCACATTGTTCGAGAGTCGGCTGTTGACGGCACTGAACAGCCAGCAGGAAAATGGCGGCCAAGGCGCAGTGCTGTTCCTCGACCTGGACCGCTTCAAGCACATCAACGACAGCCTCGGCCACCCGGTCGGCGACCTGTTGCTCAAAGGCATCGCCGTGCGCCTCAAGGAGCAGCTGCGCGATATCGATACCGTGGCGCGGCTCGGTGGCGACGAATTCATTATCCTGCTCCCGGGTCTGCAACAGTCCAGCGATGCCGACAACATTGCCACCAAGCTGCTGAACTGCTTCTCAGCCCCTTTCCAGGCCGGCGAACACGAGTTTTTCATCAGCGCCAGCATCGGCACCAGTTTGTATCCGAAGGACGGCTGCGACGTCGCGACGCTGGTCAAGAACGCCGATGCCGCGATGTATCGCTCCAAAGCCAAGGGTCGTAACCGGGTTGAAAGCTACACCCGGGACCTCACCGCCCAAGCCAGCGAGCGCGTGGCGCTGGAACATGAACTGAGGCGCGCCATCGAGCGCAATGAGCTGTTTTTGTACTACCAGCCAAAAATCAGTCTGGATGACCATCGGGTGGTAGGTGCCGAAGCGCTGATCCGCTGGCATCACCCTACCTTTGGCGATGTACCTCCCGAGCACTTCATTCCCCTGGCTGAAGAAAACGGCATGATCCTGCAAATCGGCGATTGGGTACTTGAGACCGCCTGCCGACAGATGTACGAGTGGAATCAGGTCTATGAGTGCCTGGGCCCACTCTCAGTCAACCTCGCAGGCGCGCAACTGCGCCAGCCGAACCTGCTCGGCCGGATCGAGCAATTACTCAAAGACAACCACCTCAATCCCGGCTTCCTGCAACTGGAAATCACTGAAAACTTCATCATGAGCCAGGCCGAAGAAGCGCTGGCGGTGCTACATCAACTCAAACGCCTGGGTGTGCAACTGGCAATCGATGATTTCGGTACTGGCTATTCGTCCCTGAGCTACCTCAAACGCCTGCCGCTGGACATCCTCAAGATCGACCAATCCTTCGTCCGCGGCCTGCCGGACGACCCACACGACGCGGCCATTGTTCGCGCAATCATCGCCCTGGGCCGCAGCATGCAATTCACCGTCATCGCCGAGGGCGTCGAAACCCAGGCGCAGCAGCAATTTCTCACCGCCGAAGGCTGCGAACAGATCCAGGGTTACATCGTCAGCCTGCCACTTCCCCCCGACGAATTCGCCGCGACGTTTCTTCGTACAGCCATATTGGATTTTTCGGATAGCACAGCCGAGAAACCATCGCTATAATCCGCGGCCTACTGAGGGCCTATAGCTCAGTTGGTTAGAGCAGGGGACTCATAATCCCTTGGTCGTAGGTTCGAGTCCTACTGGGCCCACCAAACACGAAAGCCGCGCAAATGCGCGGCTTTTTCGTGCCTGACGTGTAGATTTGTTTTGCTGAAGGTGTCGCAATATCGGATGACGCCCGCAGACCTTGTAGGCAAACTCCGAGAATTGCGTAATGGGTGCGTTTAGGCGCTTTTCCGCCTTGTTGGGCTTTTCTTCGACGGGATACTCTCCGGACGTCGCTGCAAATGCAGCGATCGGGTGTGGTAACTCGGTGAAACCAGCGCAACAGTGCACTCATTACGGATACAGGCAGTTTTTATGCCTGTGATCTTGATATGGCGGCTGTGCGTGGGACGCCCTCGGGCGTGCCGGTTTCCTTGGTTCCCGGTTTACCACCCTGCGTACAGCTGCCACCTTTTCGTGTGGTAACGAAAAGGGCAGCTCCTCGAACCCAGGAGTAAAACCATGACCAAAACAAATCCATCCGCAACTTCAGAACTAAAAACCATCGGTTTCACGCCCTTCACCTATTGCTCGGATCAGCCACTGCTCCACGTCAGCGCTGGCGTCCCCATCCTCGACGCATTGACTCAGGCCTCCGATCTGCTGTACCTCGCCAAATCATTTGCCGAGGACGCAGCCTACGCAAAAGACACCGACCGCCACGCCTGGGCCGCGCACTATCTGACGGCGATGAGCAAAGCGGTGATTGATGATGTGGTAAAGGTACTTACGCCGCGACCGGCTCGGACCAAAGACGAATCCGAGGTTTAGTCGGACCAATCAGAAAGCCACGCAATGCGTGGCTTTCACCTGAAAAAGATCAGTTCCCCGCCAACAAGAGCATCGAGATCATGCAAAACCAGGTACATCCGCCTATCGAGCCTTCAGCAAAAAACTTGCAAACCAATGCGGTTGAACCTAGTCTTGCCCGCAACACACCCGCCATGCCTATGGTTGCTTCAGCAGCTAAGCACAAATTGCGCGGGTTTTTTTTGCCCGGAGCTTTTAGGGCATGAGAGTTTTCCATAAGCCCGTCATCGATATCACCGCACAGATCGAATTGCTCAAGCAGCGTGGGTTGCATATTCAGGATGACACACGGGCTCGCCACTTTTTACAGGCAGTGAGCTTCTTCCGCCTAACCCCCTACATGCGAACTTTCCAGCAAGCGGAGGACGAAGACCACCCCTTCCGCAAAGGCGCTGGATTTCGTGACCTGACCACGCTATATGATTTCGACCGTCGCCTGCGCCTACTTGTCATGGATGCCATCGAACGCGTCGAGGTTGCAGTTCGCTCACTGATCAGCAATCACATGGGACCGAATCATGGTGGGCACTGGTACATGGAGGCGCGGTTGTTTCAGCACTCCTACGACCATGCTCGATTGCTGGAAACCATCCGTACCAAGCAAAATGCTGCTAGACGCGATTACGAAAAAGAGTGTCAACGGATAGATCGCTTACAAACCGATGAAGGGCGAAAGGATCATCTAAAACACCAACGAGCCAAGGAAAGCTACGCGCGGCACTATCCAGTAACGTACGACCAGCCGTCACTGATGCCCGGATGGGCCATGCTGGAAGAACTGACCTTGGGTGATCTGTCACATCTTTACAAAGGGCTGGCGCGAGACGCCGACAAAAAAGTCATCGCCAGATGCCTCGAACTGCCAGCACCACTGTTGCAGTCATGGCTGCATACATTGACGACCATCCGTAATATTTGCGCCCAGCGAGCAATGGGGTTTCCACAAGACTGGCACCAAGACCCGTTCTGGCAAATAGCTGAATAATTCAATAGAAAACCAAAAGCTCCGGTGCTCACCAAGACCAAGACTCTAATGAACATCAGCTGCTCATTTACGACTTGCCCCATGCCCCCAGCGGCCACCTGGATACTTACTCCCAAACACTCAAAGCTGGTATCGCCTGCACGGGCACCAGCCCTTCAAGCACTTCCCCCGCCAACACAACCTCATACGAATCCCCGGCCCTCCCCCACAGGTCCACGAGGACCATGCGGTCTACCAGACCCCCTGCCAATCCAGTAATCGTATCGGCCAATGCCTCTACGATTTGTTGAGTGCGCAACCACAAGCGATCATTAATTTCTGTCAGCTCAGCAATGATGCTGTCGGACGACGCTGGATTCGTATCGGGGTAGGCGATATTTCGAAGCAAGTACCGCAACTCTCTTATTTTTGCGTGATCCTGTTCCGCTCCAAACTCTCCTTTCAGGATGGCTGCCGCTTTCGACTTATCGACGTGTTTCTCGGGCGAATGCTTTGCAGGTAATGTCTGCGCCATGGCTCCGGCGAAGAGGACCATTATCCGGGCTTCCAAATGCTCCTTCATGGCATCGATCGACGAAATTGACCGCGTCAAGGTAATGGAAGCCCCTCCATGGTGGGTCAGGCCCATGGTAACTTTCAGGGTCACATCACCCGTTTCAAAACCCAGAGCTCGGGCTACGACGTAATGCCCCATTTCGTGATTGGCAATCTGCAGTGCATAGTCTCGCAGAGCCGCTGGCATGCCCTTCATTTCGATCCCCTCGCTTCACAGCCCTTGGTTGCGCATTCGACTACGAGTGACAATTTGTGTCCATCCAATTAACCCGTTGAGGGCATGGACTGCCTGTAACATGCCTGCCCATTGCTCTATACCGCTGGAGATGCCCCTTTGCCTGACACCCGCCCGCCCGTCCTTGACGAAATCGACCGCCAATTGATCGCGGCCCTGCAAATCAATGCCCGCGAAAGTGTCGCCATGCTCGCCCGGCAGCTGGGCATCGCCCGCACCACCGTCACGTCGCGCCTGGCGCGGCTGGAAAAGGCCAAGGTAATCACCGGTTACGGTGTACGCCTGGGACAGCGCGTGGTGGATGGTGGATTGCAGGCATACGTCGGGATCACGGTGCAACCACGGTCCGGCAAGGAAGTGCTGCGTCGTCTTAGCGCCATGGCGCAGGTGCAGCAGTTGTGTGCGGTGAGTGGCGAATTCGATTATGTGGCGTGGTTGCGCACCGACTCGCCGGAGCAGCTGGATCAGTTGCTGGATCAGATTGGCAGCGTGGATGGTGTGGAGAAGACGACGACTTCGATCATCCTGAGCAGCAAGATTGATCGGGGGCAGCCGGTTTGAGTTTCAACAGGTAGGTCTTCGGTGTCTGGGTAGGCCTCTTCGCGGGCAAGCCTCGCTCCTACAGTATGTAGTTGTAGATCGTCATATTGATCAGTTAATTAGCAAAATGACGACACATTGCGTCTTATTAACGTGTTCTACGCTCTCTAGAATGGCTGCCATCTTTTCCTATACTCAGACGCGCACTCTGCGTCAGGTCGCCAGCAAGGTCAGCCATGAACAAGAACAATCGCCATCCTGCAGACGGTAAAAAACCGGTCACCGTTTTCGGCCCGGACTTTCCTTTCGCTTTCGATAACTGGATCGAGCACCCGGCCGGGCTGGGCAGCATTCCGGCACACAATCACGGCGCCGAGGTGGCGATTGTCGGCGCCGGCATTGCAGGCCTGGTGGCCGCCTACGAATTGATGAAGCTGGGCCTTAAACCCGTCGTCTACGAAGCCTCGAAGATGGGCGGCCGTCTGCGCTCCCAGGCCTTCAACGGTGCTGAAGGCATCATCGCTGAACTCGGCGGTATGCGTTTCCCTGTGTCATCGACCGCGTTTTATCACTACGTCGACAAGCTCGGCCTTCAAACCAAACCCTTCCCGAACCCGCTGACGCCTGCGTCGGGCAGCACGGTAATCGATCTGGAAGGCAAAACTCATTACGCACAGAAACTGGCGGATCTTCCTGCACTGTTCCAGGAAGTCGCTGACGCCTGGGCGGACGCTCTGGAAGCCGGTTCGCAGTTCTCCGATATCCAGCAAGCGATTCGTGACCGCGACGTGCCGCGCCTCAAGGAACTATGGAACACCTTGGTGCCGCTGTGGGACGACCGCACGTTCTATGATTTCGTCGCCACCTCTGAAGCCTTCGCCAAGCTCTCGTTCCATCACCGCGAAGTATTCGGTCAGGTCGGTTTCGGTACTGGCGGCTGGGACTCGGACTTCCCCAACTCGATGCTGGAAATCTTCCGCGTGGTGATGACCAACTGCGACGATCATCAGCACTTGGTCGTCGGCGGTGTGGAACAAGTGCCGCTGGGCATCTGGCGCCATGTGCCGGAGCGTTGCGTGCATTGGCCTGAAGGCACCAGTCTCAGCTCGCTGCACAGCGGTGCGCCGCGCTCCGGCGTGAAGAAAATTGCCCACGCGCCGAACGGACGTTTTACGGTCACCGATAACTACGGCGACACACGCGAATACGCGGCCGTACTGACCACCTGCCAGAGCTGGCTGCTGACCACCCAGATCGAATGCGACGAAAGCCTGTTCTCGCAAAAGATGTGGATGGCCCTGGACCGCACCCGCTACATGCAATCGTCGAAGACATTCGTGATGGTCGATCGCCCATTCTGGAAAGACAAGGACCCGGAAACCGGTCGCGACCTGATGAGCATGACCCTCACTGATCGCCTGACCCGCGGCACGTACCTGTTCGATAACGGCGACGATAAGCCAGGAGTGATTTGCCTGTCGTACTCGTGGATGAGCGACGCCCTGAAAATGCTCCCACACCCGGTGGAAAAACGCGTGAAGCTGGCGCTGGATGCATTGAAGAAAATCTACCCGAAAGTCGATATCGCCGCGCGGATCATCGGCGATCCGATCACCGTGTCGTGGGAAGCCGACCCGCATTTCCTCGGTGCCTTCAAAGGCGCTCTGCCCGGCCACTACCGCTACAATCAGCGCATGTACGCGCACTTCATGCAAGACGACATGCCGCCCGAGCAACGGGGGATTTTCATCGCCGGCGATGACGTTTCGTGGACGCCGGCCTGGGTCGAAGGCGCGGTACAGACGTCGCTCAACGCGGTGTGGGGGATCATGAAACACTTCGGCGGTGAAACTCACGCCGAAAACCCAGGTCCAGGAGATGTGTTCAACGAAATCGGTCCGATCGCCCTGCCCGAGTAAGAGGAATCCGAAATGCGCGTAGCCCTTTACCAATGTCCACCGCTGCCCCTGGATGTCGCAGGTAATCTGCAACGCCTGCATCAACTGGCGCTGGAGGCCAAGGGCGCAGACTTGCTGGTGCTGCCGGAGATGTTCCTGACCGGCTACAACATCGGCATCGATGCGGTCAGCGTGCTGGCGGAAGTGCACAACGGTGAATCGGCGCAGCAAATCGCGCGCATTGCCAAAACGACGGGGATCGCCATTTTGTATGGCTACCCGGAGCGTACCGAGGACGGGCAGATCTACAACGCCGTGCAGTTGATCGACGCCAATGGCGAGCGGTTGTGCAACTACCGCAAGACTCACTTGTTCGGCGACCTCGACCGCTCGATGTTCAGCCCCGGGCCCGATGAGTTTCCGCTGGTCGAACTCAACGGCTGGAAGCTTGGCTTTTTGATCTGCTACGACCTGGAGTTCCCGGAAAACGCCCGGCGTCTGGCGTTGGCCGGCGCCGAATTGATTCTGGTACCGACGGCGAACATGATTCCCTACGATTTCATTGCCGACGTCACCGTCCGCGCACGGGCCTTCGAAAACCAGTGTTATGTGGCTTACGCCAACTATTGCGGGCACGAAGGCGACATCCAGTATTGCGGCCAGAGCAGCATCGCCGCGCCGGATGGCAGCCGCATCGCCCAGGCCGGACTTGATGAAGCGCTGATTGTCGGCGAACTGGATCGTCAGCTGATGATCGACTCCCGCGCTGCCAATCGCTACTTCCTCGACCGCCGTCCCGAGCTATACGGCGAGCTGAACAAGCCCTAATCCGCTAGCATTAGCGCTTCTCTGTTCTGGAAGTGCTCATGCCTGCGCTGAATCACCCTCGCCTCCACACTGAAACCCTCGCCAATGGCCCGCGGGTGACGCTGCGTCACGCGCCGGATTTGAAGCGTTGCGCCGCTGCGTTGCGGGTCGCAGCTGGCAGTCACGACGTGCCACTGGCCTGGCCGGGGCTGGCGCACTTTCTTGAGCATTTGCTGTTCCTGGGTACAGAGCGCTTTCCTGCAGAGCAAGGGTTGATGGCCTACGTGCAAGGTCATGGCGGGCAGGTCAATGCGCGAACCAGCGAACGTACGACGGACTTTTTTTTCGAGCTGCCACCTCAGGCGTTCAGGGGTGGGGTGGAGCGCCTGTCAGACATGCTCGCTCATCCGCGTATGAATCCGGACGATCAGCGGCGGGAACGAGAAGTGCTGCACGCCGAATTTGTCGCCTGGTCGCGGGATGCGACGGCCCAACAGCAGTTTGCGCTGTTCGATGGGCTCTCGGCGGCTCATCCGTTGCGGGCGTTTCATGCGGGAAACCGTTACAGCCTGCCGGTGCCGCAGCCTGAATTCCAGCAAGCGTTGAAGGACTTCCATCAGCGGTTTTATCAGAGCGGGCAGATGACGCTAAGCTTGGCTGGCCCACAGAGTCTCGATGAATTGAAGGGGATGGCACAGGCGTTTGCTGTTGCTATTCCCTCCGGCGAGAAAGCCCCTCAGACAAAACCCACCCTGTTGATGGATGCTTCAGACAATAGTTATCAACAGGCTGGAGAACGTCGGCTGGATCTGCTGTTCGCCTTCGAAGCGCTGCCCGACTCATCGCCCGAAGCGCTGGCATTCCTGTGCCATTGGCTGAACGCCGAAAAACCCGGCGGCCTGTTGGCGCAGTTGCGAGAACATGGGCTGGCGGACAATCTGAAAGCCGCGCCGCTCTATCACTATGCAGGCCAAGCTTTGCTGCACATCGAATTCACACTATCCGCCCGCGCCACGCAACCGGACAACGTGATCCGCGAACGGCTCCTGGATTGGCTAGGCTTTTTTGCCTCCCATCAGGATTGGGCCGAATTGCGCGAAGAATATACCGCCCTGCTGCAGCGCCAACAGCAAGTCAGCAGCGCCTTGCAACTGGCCCGACGAGACAGCGAACAGCTTGAACTCGGACTGTCCGAACAAGGCGTCGTCGCCCTCAAGGCAATCCTCAAGCAAATCGGCGCTGTGGATAACTTCACCGGTCAGTGGCAATTGCCGACTCCCAACCCGTTTTTGCGCGCCGAGACGCCAGCCCCGAATGCCGGATTGATTCGCGGCCAGACCAGCGCCCACCGCGGCCTGCGGACGTTTGCCCAGGATCGCTCACGCAGTCGCCGTGAACAATCGCCGATGCAGTTCAGTCAGGCATTGCCGGACAACACCAATCAAGGTGCAGTTTATCTGCGCTGGCGCCTGGAGTTCGCACCTCACAACCGTCTTCAGTCGAACCTGGAAAACAACCTGCGCAGGCTGCGCGAAGATGCGCGTCAGGCCGGTGTCGACTTTTCCTTCAGTGCTTCGGGCAACGAATGGCTGTTGAAAATGACGGGGCTGCAGGAACCGATGCCGATAATCCTCGAACATGCGCTGAAAGAACTGACAAAACCTGATGCCGATTTGTCACAGGAAGCGCCTGCAGCCGTTGCATTGATGCCGATTCGAAAGCTTCTCAAAGCATTGCCCGATCTATGCCATGAGCACAGCGTAGTCTCGGATGATCTGCAGCAACTCTGGTCGAGCGCACGCTGGGATGGCCTGGCCACAGGCCTGTCTGCCCAGACTCAAGCAGCGATGGGGCTTGCCTTGAGTCGTATTCCCGGCACTGCGGACAGTCAACTGACGCCACCTCCGTCGATTCGGTCGCAGCATCTGTGGAACTCCGTCGATACCGGCTCCAGCGAACACGCGTTGTTACTCTTTTGTCCGACGACAACCCATGACATCGCCGATGAAGCCGCCTGGCGTGTGCTCGCACACGTGTGCCAGACGCCGTTCTACCAGCGCCTCCGGGTAGAGTTGCAACTTGGGTATGCCGTGTTCAGCGGACTACGCCAGATAAACGGTCAGACCGGGCTCCTGTTTGGCGTGCAATCGCCGAGCGTCGCGCCCATGGATTTACTGGAGCACATCGGACAGTTCCTTAGTGAACTGGAAGGGATGATCGAATGCATCGATGAATCGATCTTCGTCGCCCAGCGCCAAGCCCTGGCCGATCAATTCGACAGTATCGCACTGCCCAATGCCCAGGCTGCCGAGCTGCTCTGGCAAGGAAAACTGGCCGGCCACTCGTCTGATTACCTGCAGCGTCTGCCTCAGGCGATTCTGATGATCGACCGTGAAGCCTTGCTGGCGGCGGCCCAACGACTGAATCGGGCCGACGGCGGGTGGCGCTGTCTGGCCAACGGGCCTTGTTCCGGGGCGACTTGGCAAGTGGCAAAATGATCATTACCGACGCTGCAATTAGCTTTATCAAAGATTCGTGGCCAATCGCTCTGTAATTTTGAGTAACATAGCCACCTAACTATCTGAACATCTCCGGCTGGAGGTGGACTATATGTATAGGTCTCAACTGTCCCATCCACCTGAAGGAGCGCTTCTATGTCCTGGTCCAAACCTGCTTACACCGACCTGCGTATCGGCTTCGAAGTCACCATGTACTTCGCAAGCCGCTAAGCTCTGCCGTCTGGTAGAGAATGCAGTGCTACGCCTCGGCTCGCCGGGGCGTTTTTATTTTCAGCTTTCAATGATGGAGCGGTCATGTTTGTCCAGATTCTAGGTTCCGCCGCCGGCGGCGGTTTCCCCCAGTGGAACTGCAACTGCGTGAACTGCGCAGGTTTTCGCGACGGCAGCCTGCGGGCCGAGGCACGTACCCAGTCGTCCATCGCGATTTCCGATGACGGCGTGAACTGGGTGCTGTGCAATGCTTCGCCGGACATCCGCGCCCAGCTCCAGAGTTTTGCGCCAATGCAGCCGGGCCGCGCGCTGCGTGACACCGGCATCAGCGCCATCATCCTGATGGACAGCCAGATCGATCACACCACCGGCCTGCTCAGCCTGCGCGAAGGTTGCCCGCATCAAGTGTGGTGCACCGACATGGTCCACGAAGACCTGAGCACCGGTTTCCCGCTGTTCACCATGCTGACTCACTGGAATGGCGGGTTGAACTGGAACCGTATCGAACTCGATCAGAGCTTCACCGTCCCGGCCTGCCCGAACCTGCGCTTTACCCCGCTGCCCTTGCGGAGCGCCGCGCCACCATACTCGCCGCATCGGTTCGACCCGCATCCGGGCGACAACATCGGCCTGATCGTCGAAGACCTGAGCACTGGCGGCAAACTGTTCTATGCACCGGGCCTGGGCAAGGTCGACGTATCGCTGCTGAAGATCATGGCCAGCAGCGATTGCCTGTTGGTGGATGGCACGATGTGGGACGACGACGAAATGCAGCGCCGCGGCGTCGGTACCCGCACGGGCCGGGAAATGGGCCACCTGGCGCAGAACGGCCCCGGCGGCATGCTGGAAGTGCTGGAACAGTTGCCCAAACAGCGCAAAGTGCTTATCCACATCAACAACACCAACCCGATTCTCGACGAGGATTCGCCGGAGCGTGCGGAACTGGTTCGGCGCGAGGTTGAAGTGGCGTATGACGGCATGAGTATTGTGTTGTAGCGAGGCACCATCGCGGGCAAGCCACGCTCCCACAGTAGTTCGCGTAAACCTGTGGGAGCGGGCTTGCCCGCGAAGGCGTCAGATCAGACACCAAAGAATCCACCGGTTGTACCCCGGAGAACCGCAATGACTGACACCGCAATGTCCCCCGCCGAATTCGAAGCGGCCCTGCGCGCCAAGGGTGCCTACTACCATATCTATCACCCGTATCACGTGGCGATGTATGAAGGCCGGGCAACCCGCGAGCAAATCCAGGGCTGGGTCGCCAACCGTTTCTATTATCAGGTGAACATCCCGCTCAAGGACGCCGCGATTCTGGCCAACTGCCCGGACCGCGAGATTCGTCGCGAATGGATTCAGCGTTTGCTCGACCATGACGGCGCCCCCGGCGAAGAAGGCGGTATCGAAGCCTGGCTGCGCCTCGGCCAAGCGGTCGGCCTCGACCCGGATCAACTGCGCTCTCAGGAATTGGTGCTGCCCGGCGTGCGTTTCGCCGTGGATGCCTACGTCAACTTCGCCCGCCGGGCCCGTTGGCAAGAAGCCGCCAGCAGCTCCCTGACCGAGCTGTTCGCGCCGCAGATCCATCAATCGCGCCTCGACAGCTGGCCGCAGCATTACCCGTGGATCGACCCGGCCGGTTACGAATATTTCCGCACGCGCCTGGGCCAGGCGCGCCGGGATGTAGAGCACGGTCTGGCGATCACTTTGCAGCACTACACGACGCGGGAAGGCCAGGAGCGCATGCTGGAAATTCTCCAGTTCAAACTGGACATTCTTTGGAGCATGCTCGATGCCATGAGCATGGCCTACGAACTGAACCGCCCGCCGTACCACAGCGTGACCGAACAGCGGGTCTGGCATAAAGGAATCATCGTATGAGTTTCGATCGCAGCAAAACCCCGACCTGGCGCCCAGGCTATCGTTTCCAGTACGAGCCGGCACAAAAAGGCCATGTGCTGCTCTACCCGGAAGGCATGATCAAACTCAACGACAGCGCTGCGCTGATTGGCGGTTTGATTGATGGTCGGCGGGATGTCGCGGCGATCATCGCCGAATTGAACACGCAATTCCCCGACGTGCCCGAGCTTGGTGAAGACATCGAGCAATTCATGGAGGTCGCCCGTGCTCAGCACTGGATCGAACTTGCCTGATTGCGCGTCAGAAAAGTTACCGCCCAAGCCTGAAGTCGGCCTGCCACTGTGGTTGCTGGCCGAGCTGACCTATCGCTGCCCGCTGCAATGCCCGTACTGCTCCAATCCTCTGGATTTCGCCGAGCAGGGCAAAGAGTTGTCCACCGAGCAGTGGATCAAGGTCTTTCGCGAAGCCCGGGAGATGGGCGCGGCGCAGTTGGGGTTTTCCGGCGGTGAGCCACTGGTGCGCCAAGACCTTGCCGAACTCATCGCTGAAGCGCGCAAGCTGGGCTTCTACACCAACCTGATCACTTCGGGCATTGGCCTCACCGAGCAGAAAATCAGCGATTTCAAAAAGGCCGGTCTGGACCACATCCAGATCAGTTTTCAGGCCAGCGACGAGCAAGTGAATAACCTGCTGGCCGGCTCAAAAAAGGCCTTCGCGCAAAAGCTCGAAATGGCTCGTGCGGTGAAGGCTCATGGCTACCCGATGGTGCTGAACTTCGTCACCCATCGGCACAACATCGACAAGATCGACCGGATCATCGAGCTGTGCATTGCCCTTGAAGCGGACTTCGTCGAGCTTGCGACATGCCAGTTCTACGGTTGGGCCCAGCTCAATCGGGTCGGCCTGTTGCCGACCAAAGAACAATTGGTGCGCGCCGAACGCATCACCAATGAATACCGCGCCAAACTGGAAGCCGAAGGGCATCCGTGCAAGCTGATTTTCGTGACGCCGGACTATTACGAAGAACGTCCGAAAGCCTGCATGAATGGCTGGGGCAGTATTTTTCTGACCGTCACGCCGGACGGAACCGCCCTGCCTTGTCATGGTGCCCGACAGATGCCGGTGCAGTTTCCCAACGTGCGCGACCACAGCATGCAGCACATCTGGTACGACTCGTTCGGCTTCAACCGCTTTCGCGGTTACGACTGGATGCCCGAGCCGTGCCGCTCCTGCGACGAGAAAGAAAAGGACTTCGGCGGCTGCCGCTGCCAGGCATTCATGCTCACGGGTGACGCGAGCAATGCCGACCCGGTGTGCAGCAAGTCGGAACATCACGGCGTGATTCTAAAGGCCCGCGAAGAAGCCGAACACGCGACCCAGACCATCGAACAATTGGCCTTTCGCAATGAACGAAACTCACGCCTCATCGCCAAAAGCTGAACCCTTGAGCGCCGCCAGGGCTGTCGCGGCCGGCATCGACTTCGCCGAGTTACAGGTCGGGCAACATGGCCTGTTCTGGAACGAATACCGCCCCGAGGACGCCGCCTGCCGGATCTGGCAGTGGCGCGACGGCCAGGCTCGCTGCCTGACGCCGCCCACCTTCAGTGTGCGCAGCCGGGTGTACGAATATGGCGGTGGTGCGTTTTGTCTGACCGATGACGGGCTGGTTTTCGTCAACGAAGCCGATCAGCAGCTGTATCGCCAATCGCTAACCGGTGAGGCGCCTGAGGTACTGACTTCGAGTGAATGCCGCTACGGCGATTTGCACTTTGCCAATGGCCAGGTGCTGGCGGTGGAAGAGAACCGTGATCGGCATCGCCTGGTAGCGATCGATCTGGCTGAAGGCCACCGTCATCCGCTGGCCGAAGGCGCCGATTTTTACGCGGCTCCAACCCTGAGTCCTGACGGTCAGCGTTTGGCCTGGATCGAATGGAACCGTCCGGATCAGCCCTGGACCGCCACTCGCCTGATGGTTGCCGAACGCCAGAGTGATCAAACCTTTTCGCCACCGCGCTGTGTGGCGGGCGACAGTGGCCAGGAGTCACTGCAACAACCTCGATTCGATGCCAGTGGCCGTTTGTTTTGTCTGACCGATCGCGGCGGTTTCTGGCAGCCGTGGGTGGAGTCCGGCAACGGCTTGAGTCCACTCCCAAGCGCTGCCGCCGACCATGGACCGGCGCCTTGGCAACTGGGTGGTTGCACTTGGTTGCCGCTGGACGAAGACACTTATCTGGCGAGTTGGACTGAAGAAGGTTTCGGTCGACTGGGGCTTTGTCATGGCAATGGTTCCCGTGACGATTTCACTGGCGACTACAGCCGTTTTCGTCATCTCGCACAGGATGAACAGTTCATCTACTGCATTGCCGCTTCGCCGGTCAGTTCGTCTGCGGTGATCGCCATCGACCGTAAAACCCGGCAGGTGAAGACCCTCGCCGGCGGTGTTGCACCGCTGCCCGCCGAGCAGATCAGCCGCCCGCAAACCCTGCGCTATCCCAGCGGTTCGGGCGAGGCCCACGGTTTCTTCTACCCGGCGATGACCGGTGACACGAAACCGCCGTTGGTGGTGTTCATTCACGGCGGCCCGACTTCGGCTTGCTACCCGATGTTCGACCCGCGGATCCAGTATTGGGCACAACGCGGCTTCGCCGTGGCCGATCTCAACTACCGGGGTAGCAGCGGCTATGGCCGCGCGTATCGCCAGTCGCTGCATTTGAGCTGGGGCGATGTTGATGTGGAAGATGCCTGTGCGGTGGTGGCTTACCTCGCCGATCGAGGGCTGATCGACGGCGACAAGGCGTTTATTCGTGGAGGCAGCGCCGGTGGCTACACCACGTTATGCGCACTGGCCTTTCACAAGGTCTTTCGGGCGGGTGCCAGCCTGTATGGCGTCAGCGATCCCGTTGCGCTAGGCCGCGCCACCCACAAGTTCGAAGGCGACTATCTGGATTGGTTGATCGGCGACCCGGTGCAGGACGCTGAACGCTATGCCGCGCGCACGCCCTTGCTGCACGCGAACAACATCAGCGTTCCGGTGATTTTCTTTCAGGGTGAACTGGACGCCGTGGTGGTGCCGCAACAGACCCGCGACATGGTCAAGGCGTTGCAGGACAACGGCATTCTGGTTGAAGCGCATTACTACGCCGACGAGCGCCACGGCTTTCGCAAGGCCGGCAATCAGGCCCATGCGCTGGAACAGGAGTGGTTGTTTTATCGGCGGGTGATGGAGTTGGCGGGCTGAGTCTTCGCTCAGGGCAGGTATTTGCGGTGCCCCCATTCGCGAGCAAGCCCGCTCCCACACTGGACCTTCTGTGAACACATTATGTGTGAACACCAGAGATCAAATGTGGGAGCGGGCTTGCTCGCGAATGCGATCTAATCGGCGCAGCAAAACTCAGCGCTTGGCGATGATGTACACCGCATGCACGATCCCCGGAATGTAACCGCACAACGTCAGCAGAATGTTCAGCCAGAACGCTCCAGCGAAACCGACTTGCAGAAACACACCCAGTGGCGGCAACAGAATGGCGATGATGATACGAATAAAATCCATGGGGTAGCTCCTGATTGATGTTGGCTCTATGGGCCATACAGTTTATCGACACTGCGGTGTTCTTCAGGGTTCAGTGTGGGTTCGGATTACAGCCGTTGGTTGCGGACTTTGCTGAAGGAAATAGAAGTCCGGCGATATTGGACGGGTTGGCTGAATACTTTTTTGCGGACAAAAGAAAACCCCGCCGAAGCGGGGCTTTGCAGACTGTTTCCCTGACATCCATTTCACTCCGCCGTCCTGGCAGAATCCTACGTGTCCGTGTTGTTGCTTTGCGCTTCCTGCGCGACGTCCATGTGAAGTAGATTAGCTCTGGATCCAATCCTCGCCTAGGGGAAAACAGCAGCACGTTATGTAAGAGAATGCTTACATAACATTACAAGGTCAGAATTGTCCTGCATCCAGTAGGAACAGCGATTCGCTGCCCGCCTTTACCGATGCGCTCAACGAGTGAATACGCGGCAGCAGACGTGCGAAATAGAACCGCGCCGTACCGAGTTTGCTTGCGTAGAAGTCGTCCTGCGCTTCTTTACCGAAGGCTGCCTTGGCCATCAATGCCCACATGTAGGCGTAGGCCATGTAACCGAATGCTTGCAGATACTCCACCGACGCCGCGCCGATCTCGTTCGGGTTGTTTTTCGCACGGTCCAGCAACCACGCGGTCAGTTCATCGAGGGTGTCCACCGCATCATTCAGGGGCTGGGTGAATTCCGCCAGGTCAGCATTGGCTGTCCCGATGAAATGACGAATCTCATCAGCGAACAGATTGTAAAACGCCCCGCCGCTGCCGACGATTTTGCGTCCTACAAGGTCCAGCGCCTGAATACCGTTGGTGCCTTCGTAGATTTGCGTAATGCGAACATCGCGCACCAGTTGCTCCTGGCCCCACTCACGGATGTAGCCGTGACCGCCAAACACCTGCTGGCCGTGAACCGTGGTTTCCAGACCCAGGTCGGTCAAGAATGCCTTGGCCACCGGGGTCAGCAAGGCAACCAGGTCTTCTGCGCGCTTGCGGGTGGTGGCGTCTTCGCTGAATTTGGCGGTGTCCAGCTGCATCGCCACGTAAGTCGAGAAAGCACGGCCGCCTTCGTTCGCAGCTTTCATGGTCAGCAGCATGCGGCGCACGTCCGGGTGGACGATGATCGGGTCAGCGACCTTGTCTTTGTTTTGCGCGCCGGTCGGCGAGCGGCTTTGCAAACGGTCGCGAGCGTATTCGATAGCGTTCTGGTACGAGCGCTCGCCAGTGGCCAGGCCCTGGATGCCGACGCCCAGACGCTCGTAGTTCATCATGGTGAACATCGCCGCCAGGCCTTTGTTCGGCTCGCCGACCAGGTATCCCACGGCTTCGTCGAAGTTCATCACGCAGGTCGCGGACGCCTGAATGCCCATCTTGTGTTCGATCGAACCGCAGTTCGCCGGGTTACGTGCGCCCAGGCTGCCATCGGCATTGACCATGAACTTCGGCACCAGGAACAAAGAGATGCCCTTCGGCCCCGCCGGTGCGTCCGGCAGCTTGGCCAATACCAGGTGAATGATGTTCTCGGTCAGGTCGTGTTCACCGCCGGTGATGAAGATTTTGGTGCCGCTGACTTTGTAGGAACCGTCGGCCTGAGGCTCGGCCTTGGTGCGGATGATCCCCAGGTCAGTACCGGCGTGCGGCTCGGTCAGGCACATGGAGCCAGCCCAGACACCGGCGTACATGTTTGGCAGGTATGCCGCTTTCAGCTCTTCGCTGGCATGAGCGTTGATCGACAGGCAGGCGCCGGCGGTCAGCATCGGGTACAGACCGAACGACAGGCTCGCGGAGTTGACCATTTCTTCGACCTGCGCCGAAACAGCCTTGGGCATGCCCATTCCGCCATAGGCCGGATCGCCACCGACACCGACCCAACCGCCTTCAGCGTAAGTCTGATAAGCCTGTGGGAAACCGGTCGGGGTGGTGACGGCACCGTCCGCCCAGTGGCAGCCTTCTTCGTCAGCCGCACGGCTCAGGGGCGCGATGCTTTTGCTGGTGACCTTGCCGGCTTCTTCGAGAATGGCTTCGACCGTTTCCGCATCGACGGTCTCGGCCAGCGCAGGCAATTCGGCCCAGAGTTTGGCGACCTCGAAAACTTCATTGAGGACGAAGCGCATATCGCGCAGGGGCGCTTTGTAGTCAGCCATGGCAAACCTCGCAAGATCTAAACAGGTGGTTCGTAGAATAGTGATTTTGTTGTGTCCGAGTGTACCTCAACAACTTTTACGACACATAGGGTCAGCCCATGACCGTTTTGTTATTTTTAGTCACCAGCCTTTCAGCTGCGATCGTTCTCGCCTGCCAGAACGCATTCGCGGGCAAGCCTAGCTCCTACGGTTCTATGTCGTTCACCGTTAAATGCGTACGACACGACCTGTAGGAGCGAGGCTTGCCCGCGATGCTTTTCAAGCCTGATCGTCAGAGCGCAAACAACTCCGCCGGCAGCTTCATCAGGCAATCGCTGCCCGCCTCGATGGCCGCCCGATGAGCGGCCGTACGCGGCAGCAAACGCTTGAAGTAAAACTCGCTGGTCGCCAGTTTGCCTTTGCAGTAATCGGCATCGACGCCGCTTGCATCCAACTGCACCTGAGCCACCAACGCCATACGTAGCCACAGGTAACCGAGGATGATGTAGCCGCTGTACATCAGGTAATCCACCGAGGCGGCACCGACTTCATCCGGATTTTTCATCGCGGCCATGCCGACCTTGGTGGTCAACTCGCCCCACTGCTGATTCAGACCATTGAGCTGCGCCACATAGTTGCCGAGTTGTGGATGTTCAGCGTTTGCCGCACAGAATTTATGGACAATTTTGGTGAAACCGCGCAGCAGTCTTCCCTGACTGCCAAGGACCTTGCGTCCAAGTAAGTCCAGCGCCTGAATGCCATTGGTGCCTTCATAGATCGGCGCGATCCGGCAGTCGCGAACCAGCTGCTCCATGCCCCACTCACGAATGAAACCGTGGCCGCCAAACACCTGCATGCCGAGGTTGGTCACCTCCAGCCCGGTGTCGGTCATGAAGGCTTTGCAGATCGGCGTCAGGAATGCCAATAGATCTTCGGCCTCCTGACGCGCCGTTTCATCCGGGCTCAGATGAGCGACGTCCAGCAACTGCGCGGTGAAATAAGTCAGCGCCCGGTTGCCTTCATTGAAGGCTTTCATGGTCAGTAACATCCTGCGCACATCGGGATGAACGATGATCGGGTCGGCGACTTTTTCCGGGGCTTTCGGACCGGTCAGCGAGCGCATTTGCAAGCGGTCGTTGGCGTACTTGATCGCGCCCTGGAAACTTGCCTCGCCCAGACACAGACCTTGCATGCCGGTACCGAGCCGCGCGTGGTTCATCATGGTGAACATGCAGTTCAGGCCCTTGTTCGGCTCACCGATCAAGAAGCCCTTCGCATCGTCGAAATTGAGCACACAGGTGGCCGAGGCCTTGATGCCCATTTTGTGTTCGATCGAACCGCAGGAAACACCATTGCGCTCGCCCGCCTCGCCCTCGACATTAGGTAGGAATTTAGGAACGATAAACAGCGAAATGCCCTTGGTACCGGCTGGCGCGTCTGGCAGTTTGGCCAGCACCAGATGAATGATGTTGTCACTCATGTCGTGCTCTCCGGCGGAGATGAAAATCTTGCTGCCGGAAATCGCGTAACTGCCGTCAGCCTTAGGTACGGCGCGGGTCTTGATGATGCCCAGATCGGTGCCGCAATGGGCTTCGGTCAGGCACATGGTGCCGGTCCATTGGCCAGCGGTGAGCTTGCTCAGGTAGGTTTGTTTCTGTTCTTCGGTGCCATGGGCGTGAATCGCCGACATCGCACCGTGAGTCAGGCCGGGGTACATGCCCCAGGAGGTATTGCTGGAACCGACCATCTCACTGATGACCAGCCCCAAAGAACTGGGTAAACCCTGGCCGCCGTAAGCCGGATCAGCCGCCAGACCATGCCAGCCGCCTTCCACGTACTGCGCGAAAGCCTGCTTGAAACCTGTAGGCGTTGTGACCACGCCGTTGTCGAAATGGCAGCCTTCCTCATCGCCGCTTCGGTTCAGCGGTGCGAGAACGTTCTCACAAAATTTCGCGCCTTCTTCAAGGATCGCATTGATCATGTCCGGGCTGGCATCGGTGGCGCCCAGCGCAGCGTAGTTGCTGTGAAAATCGAAGACGTGGTCGATCAGAAAGCGCATATCGCGCAGGGGAGCTTTGTAATCGGGCATGGTCATTTCTCCGGCAGCAGATTGCTCAAACCTACTGCCGCGCACTACGCCTCACAATCACAGTCCAGACGCTGAATGCGCCATCATCACTCAACCCGCAGCGGCGTCCATACGCACCGCGCCACGGCGGTTCTGACCGAAAGCCATCACACAGTTTCGCCCCGCGCCTTTGGCGCTGTAGAGCGCCTGGTCAGCGGATTTGAGCACTTCTTCCGGCGTGCGCTGCTCCAACCGCTCGGCGACACCGATGCTGACGGTGACCGATACACTCGAGGCGCCTGAACCCGCGCGGCGCTGGCGTCCCTGCTGGTCATCCTGAGGACGACTGTCCTGATTGCGCAGCTGGATATTGTAGGTGGCGATGGATTCGCGGATGACTTCCAGATGCGGCATGCACTCTTCGAGGGTTTTGCCTGCGAACACCAGAGCAAATTCTTCACCGCCGTAGCGATATGCCCTACCGCCCCCGCTGATTTTCGACAGCTTGCTGGCGACCAGTCGCAGCACCTGATCGCCGACATCGTGGCCGTGGGTGTCGTTGAATTTCTTGAAGTGGTCGACGTCGCCCATGGCCAGCACATAATTGCGCCCCAGCCGTTGCATGCGTTCGTTCAGGGCACGACGGCCCGGCAGACCGGTGAGTTCATCGCGGAACGCCATTTGATAGGCTTCATGGGCAACTGCAGCGGCAATCATCAACATCACCTGGCTGCACATGATGTTCAGGGTAAACGGCAGGATGAAGGTTTTCGGCAACATCCAGAACAATCCCAACAGACCGACCAATTGCGCGGCATGCAAGGGTCTTGGGTTGCGCCAGTATTGCCAGGCCAGTAACAGGAACGAGGCGATGAATACCGGGTAGGACAATTGGATCAGGCTCATCCAGGCACCATGCAGGGCTGGCCAGCGGATCTCCGAGAGCCACATCAACAGCGCCTGTGGGTAACTCTGTTCCAGCCCCAGCGCCACGCTGCCAAACGCCAGCAACACGGCGAAACGCGCCACCATGTCCTGAAACAGATGGGTGCGCTCCTGCCAGGCGGCGAACAAGCCGAAGAGTAATGGCAGCAACAGACAGCACAAATGGAAGACTACAGCGGCGTCTTCACGGACTTTGCCGTTGTCCCGGTAATAGTCGGTCTGGGTGTCGAGCAGGAAGTAGGCGATGTACACCGTGACCATCAGAAACAGTTCACGCTGACGTCGATAAACCGCGCAATACGCCCCGCCGAGCAACAGCACCAATGTCGGCAGCACGTTGAACAGCGAGGTGAAGAAGACGTTGAGATCCTTGACGTAGGCAGCTGCAAGCCCCGCCAGCAACAACAGCAGCGATGGCAAAAAATGACTGAAACGTAAAGCGGAAGAACGCAGCAAGGGTAAAGCTCCGACCCGTCAAACAAAGATGGCGTTGTGCCTGCAACTTGAGCAGCTAAGCACATGCAATGTGACGTATGTCACATCGCCATCCTCTTTAACGGCAGCAATGGCGTTCTTCTTAGCGTTTTAGTCAGGAATTTTTACAGGCGCAGCCCGTTTGCGTCAGGCACAAAAAAACCGCTGCTCCCGAGGGAGCAGCGGCTTTGTGAAGAGACAGCGTAGGACTTAGTAACCCAGCGCGAAGTCTTCTTCTTTCATGTCCATCAAGTTGTTGGCGCCCGACAGCATGGTTGCAACGTGAGTGCGGGTACGCGGCAGAATGCGCTGGAAGTAGAAGCGCGCAGTTTGCAGCTTGGCGGTGTAGAACGCCTCTTCGGTAGTGCCGGCGGCCAGTTTCTCGGCAGCCAGACGCGCCATGTCAGCCCAGAAGTAGGCGAGGCAGGCGTAACCGGAATACATAAGGTAGTCCACCGACGCGGCGCCAACTTCTTCGCGGTCTTTCATGGCAGCCATACCGACCTTCATGGTCAGCTCGCCCCACTCCTTGTTCAGCGCAGCCAGTGGCTCGACGAACTCTTTGACCGCGTCGTTGCCTTCGTTGGTCTGGCAGAACTTGTGGACGATCTTGGTGAAGCCTTTGAGCGCTTCGCCTTGAGTCATCAGCACTTTACGGCCCAGCAGGTCGAGTGCCTGAATACCGGTGGTGCCTTCGTACAGCATTGAAATGCGGCTGTCGCGAACGTTCTGCTCCATGCCCCACTCGGCGATGAAGCCGTGGCCGCCGTAGATTTGTACGCCGTGGTTAGCGGATTCGAAACCGACTTCAGTCATGAAGGCTTTGGCGATCGGAGTCATGAAAGCCAGCAGTGCGTCGGCTTTCTTCTTCTCTTCTTCATCGACGCCGTACTTGACGATGTCGACTTGCTTGGCGGTGAAGTAAACCATCGCACGGTTGCCTTCGGCGAACGCCTTCATGGTCAACAGCATGCGACGTACGTCAGGGTGAACGATGATCGGGTCAGCGGCTTTGTCCGGCGCTTTCGGGCCAGTCAGGGAGCGCATTTGCAGACGATCGCGAGCGTATTTCAGACCGCCCTGGAAACCGATTTCGGCATGCGCCAGACCTTGCAGCGCGGTACCCAGACGGGCGGTGTTCATGAAGGTGAACATGCAGTTCAGGCCTTTGTTCGCCGGGCCGATCAGGTAACCGGTGGCCGCGTCGAAGTTCATCACGCACGTGGCGTTACCGTGGATGCCCATCTTGTGTTCCAGGGAACCGCAGGTCACGGCATTGCGTGCGCCAATCGAACCGTCTGCGTTCGGCAGGAACTTCGGAACGATGAACAGGGAAATGCCTTTGGTGCCGGCCGGTGCATCCGGCAGACGTGCCAGAACGATGTGAACGATGTTGTCGGCCATGTCGTGTTCGCCGGCCGAGATGAAGATCTTGGTACCGGACACTTTGTAGGAACCGTCGGCCTGAGGCTCGGCTTTGGTGCGTAGCATGCCCAGGTCAGTGCCGCAGTGCGGTTCAGTCAGGCACATGGTGCCGGTCCATTCGCCGGAAACCAGTTTGGTCAGGTAAGCCTCTTGCTGCTCAGGCGTACCGTGTTCGGAGATGGTGTTCATCGCGCCATGGGACAGGCCTGGGTACATGCCCCACGACCAGTTGGCTTCGCCAACCATTTCGCTGACAGCCAGACCCAGGGACTCTGGCAGGCCTTGACCGCCATGCTCGACGTCGTGAGCCAGGCTTGGCCAGCCACCTTCGACGAATTGCTTGTAGGCTTCTTTGAAACCCGTCGGGGTTTTAACGCCGGACTCGCTCCAGGTGCAGCCTTCGGTGTCACCCACGCGGTTCAGCGGAGCCAGTACCTGCTCACAAAACTTGGCGCCTTCTTCGAGAATGGCGTCAACCATGTCCGGAGTTGCGTCTGCACAAGCCGGAAGGCTCTGATAGTGCGCTTCGTAGCCGAGCAGTTCGTCACGAACGAAGCGAATATCACGCAAGGGGGCCTTGTAGTCAGGCATAGCGATAAACCTCTGCTGATGTAACCGGGAATGAACGACCGTGTTGATTTGTTGTGACGGTCAAACAGTTGTTTGAAACATACGTTTACGCCCAATTCTTGTCAAGCGCCGATCTTTTGCCGTTCGTCATCGCGTCAACAAAAACTCGGCCACGCAGTTGCACACCGCCGTTGACTGAGCAACACGCCATGTAGGAGAGATTAGTTGAGGCAGAAGGACTTACGCAGAAAAACGCCGCGAACAGGCGCGGCGTTGGAGTAGCGGATTCAGCGAGGATTCAGGCAAATGTATCGATCAGCGTACCGAGCATTTCATCGGATGCCTTGGCGACTTTGACGCCCAGTTCCACCTGGAATTTTCCCTGAGACATCTCGACCATATTGCTGGCCAAGTCCGATTGCTGGCTGCGGTCTACCGAACGCAGGCGATCAACCTGAATCTCGGAGGATTGACTGGTGACCGAACGCTCGATGGTGTTGTTGGCGATCTGACCCGAAGCCTGATCGACGCGGTTCTGCCCGGTCTGAATAGTGCTCAGACCGGCATAAAAAGCGGTGTTTCCTGAGATTTCCATGGGAGAACTCGTCCTGCAAAGGATCAACAGCGGCCATTGAACCAGACACGCCGACAAAAGGCCCGACAAAAACACTAATGGCACAGTGCCTTGCCATAGGTAAAACCAGGAAGTCTCAGTCCAGCAAGTCCAACTGCAAATGCGCGGCCACCGCGTCGGCGGTCACCGACTTGAGTTTTGGCACTCGCCCCAGGCATGGCGCGGGGATGCGCTCGGCCAATGTCGCGAGGTTCTCTTCAAGGCGCGAGGTCTTCGGATCGATGATGTTGGCCACCCATCCTGCCAACTGCAAACCATCCCGGGCGATCGCCTCGGCTGTCAGCAGCGCGTGATTGATGCAACCCAGCCGTACACCAACCACCAGGATCACCGGCAGACCCAGCGCCATGGCCAGGTCCGACAGATTGTCCTGATCTGCCAACGGCACGCGCCAGCCGCCAGCGCCTTCGATCAAGGTGAAGTCCGCCTGCATATCGAGAATCTGCCGCATCGGTGTCAACAGCGATTGCACGGTCAATGCCACGCCAGCCTCTCGCGCCGCCAGATGCGGTGCAATCGCCGGTTCGAACGCGACCGGATTGACCTGATCGTAGGTCAACGGAATCGAGCACTCGGCAAACAGTGCCAGCGCATCGGCGTTGCGCAACCCCTTGGGCGTCAGCTCGCAGCCCGAGGCCACCGGTTTGCCCGCTGCCGTGCTCAAGCCCGCCAACCGCGCAGCATGCAGCAACCCTGCGGCGACGGTGGTCTTGCCGACATCGGTGTCCGTACCGGTGATGAAATAGGCTGCGCTCATAAGGGTTTCTCCAACACGGCGTAAACCACTTGATAAGTCGCCGGCAATCCCTGTGCCTGACGATACTGCTCGTAAGCCTCGATCAGGCCGAGGATCCGCGCCCTGCCGGTCAAACCGCCCGGCCGACCTGGGTTCAAATTGTGCGCCCCAAGCGCCTTCAGCTCATGGGTCAGGCTGCGGACATCGGGGTAATGCAGCACATGTGGCTGCGTTTCGAGGCTGATGACCCTCAAGCCACTTTGCGCGCAAAGCTGTTGATAAACACTGAACTCGCGGAAGCGGTTGACGTGCACCATGCCATCCACCTGACGCCAGCTGTCACGCAATTCGTACAGCGTGCCTACACACAGACTAGCAAACGAGAAGATTCCGCCCGGTTTCAGTACCCGATACGCTTCATCAAGCACCGAGGCGAAATCCGCGCACCATTGCACCGCGAGGCTGGAGAAGACCAGATCGCAGGTCGAGTCCTGCAACGGCAAGCGCTCGGCATCGCCCGCGATGAAATGGGTCGCGCCGCCCAAGGGACGAGCGTGATTGAGCATGCCTTCTGCGATGTCCAGCGCCACGCCGGCACTCGCAGGAAACTTCTGCGCCAAGGCTCGGCTGAAATACCCGGTGCCGCAGCCCATATCCAGCCAGCGAGCAGGGACAAAATCTTCCGGTAACCGACGTAATAACTCGCTGCCCACATCGCGCTGCAATTCGGCCACGCTGTCGTAGCTCGCCGCCGCACGGGAAAAGGATGCCGCCACTTGGCGTTTGTCGGGCAAACCGCCGGGCAGGTTGGGAAGGGATAAATCAGTCATCACCGAACTCATGCAAAAAGGCCTGAATCGCCCCCGCCACACCGTGAGGGTCTTCCAGAAGAAACGCGTGACTGGCCTGTTCAATCAGACCGATTTCGACATCCGGCAGCAGCGCCAGCAAATCCCCCGCCGCTTCGGCCGGGACCAGCCCGTCGAGGCCGCCAAACAAATGCAATTGCGGCCCGCGAAACGCTTGCAACGCTTGCCGAGTATCCAGTTGGGCCAGTAATTCCAGGCCGCTCATCAGCACCGGCGAAGACGTATGCGGTGCGCCAGCGAGCAACAGTCGCGACATTCCGCGCGGGTCTTCGGCACCTTGGGCGCACAGCAGCGAAAAACGTTTCAACGTCATGCGCGAGTCAGCCTTGCAGCCGGCCAGAAACGCATCGAAGGTTTCGCCGGGCATCGCGCTTAACCATTGTTCATGGGCGACAAAGGAAGGGTTGCTCGCCAGGGTCACCAAGCCGCAGCAGCGGTCACCGCGTCGTGCCGCCAACTCGGACGCCAGCATGCCACCCAATGACCAGCCACCGAGCCAGGCATCCTGTGGCAACGTCGAGTCCAACTCATCGAGCCATTCTTCAAGGTCGCTCGACTCCAGTTCCGGCAACGGCTCGATCTCGACACGCAGGTGCTCATCCAAACCCTGCAACGCCGCCGCCAAGGGTTCCAGCGGCGAAATCCCGAGCCCCCAGCCCGGCAGCAGAATCAGACGATCACGCATGGCTTGGCTCCGGTCCCAGTTGTTGAAAACAATCGGCCAGTCCATTTAACAATAGCTGTACCTGCGCCTCGCTGTGAGCGGCGGTGAGGGTTACGCGCAAACGTGCGCTGCCCGCGGGCACAGTCGGTGGACGAATCGCAGTCACCATCAGCCCGCATTCGCGCAACATCTGCGACAGTCGAACTGCGCGCCCGGCATCGCCAATCATGATCGGCTGGATCGGCGTGAAGCTGTCCATCAACTCCAGGCCAATCTGTTCGGCGCCATGGCGGAACTGACGAATCAGCGTCTGCAGATGTTCACGTCGCCAGTGTTCGCTGCGCAACAGCTCCAGGCTTTTCAGCGTCGCGCAGGCCAGCGCCGGCGGTTGGCTGGTGGTGTAGATGTAAGGGCGAGCGAACTGGATCAGGCTTTCGATCAGCTCTTCGCTGCCAGCGACAAAAGCACCGGCCGTACCGAAAGCCTTGCCAAGGGTGCCGACCAACACCGGCACGTCTTCCTGACTCAGACCGAAATGCTCGACGATCCCGCCGCCATTGGTACCCAGCGGACCAAAACCGTGCGCGTCATCGACCATCAGCCAGGCGCCTTTGGCCTTGGCTTCCCGCGCCAGCGCCGGCAGATCGGCGACGTCACCGTCCATGCTGAACACGCCGTCGGTGACCACCAGCGTATTGCCGGTGGCCTTCTCCAGGCGCTTGGCCAGACTGGCCGCATCGTTATGCAGATAACGATTGAAACGCGCACCGGACAACAACCCTGCATCCAGCAACGACGCATGATTAAGCCGGTCTTCCAGGACCGTATCGCCCTGCCCGATCAATGCAGTGACCGCGCCGAGGTTGGCCATGTAACCGGTGGTGAACAGCAACGCTCGCGGGCGACCGGTGAACTCGGCGAGGGCTTCTTCCAGTGCGTGATGCGGGCCGCTGTGACCAATCACCAAATGCGAAGCACCACCGCCCACGCCCCAACGCGACGCGCCGGCGCGCCAGGCTTCGATCACTTGCGGATGATTGGCCAGGCCCAGGTAATCGTTGTTACAGAAGGCCAGCAACGGCTGACCATCGACCACCACTTCCGGCCCCTGAGGGCTTTCGAGCAGCGGACGCTGGCGATAAAGGTTTTCGGCACGACGGGCAGCAAGGCGTGCGGCGAGATCGAAAGACATGCAGGCCTCGACGGTCATTTGACAATCTGATGCAGGAACAATGGACTTGGCTGCAAACCGAGTCGCGGCCATCGCGGGCAAGCCACGCTCCCACAGGTTCTACGCAGTTCCTTGTGGGAGCGAGCCTGCTCGCGATGAGGCCATGACATCCAACATCTGTGTTGAATATCTAATGGCTATCGCGAGCAGGCTCGCTCCCACAGGGTTTTGCATTCCTTCAGAGGAATCGGTGAAGGTTTCAGACAGCCGCGTTATAGAACATCTCGCTGCTCTTCTGCTCCACCAGCGCCTGCTCGATGGCGGCCTGATGCACTTCGTCGGCGTGCTCTTCGCGGGCTTCCGGCAGGATGCCCAGACGCGAGAACAATTGCATGTCCTTGTCCGCCTGCGGGTTGGCGGTGGTCAGCAGTTTTTCGCCGTAGAAAATCGAGTTGGCGCCGGCAAAGAACGCCAGGGCCTGCATCTGCTCGTTCATCGCTTCACGGCCGGCGGACAGACGCACGTGGGATTTTGGCATCAGGATGCGAGCGACAGCGAGCATGCGGATGAAGTCGAACGGGTCGACGTCGTCGGCATTTTCCAGCGGGGTACCGGCGACTTTCACCAGCATGTTGATCGGTACCGACTCTGGATGCTCAGGCAGGTTAGCCAACTGGATCAGCAGGTTGGCGCGGTCGTCGAGGGACTCGCCCATGCCGAGAATGCCGCCGGAGCAGATCTTCATTCCCGAATCACGCACGTAAGCCAGGGTTTGCAGGCGCTCGCTGTACGTACGGGTGGTGATGATGCTGCCGTAGAACTCCGGCGACGTGTCGAGGTTGTGGTTGTAGTAATCCAGGCCGGCTTCGGCCAGGGCGACGGTCTGGTCTTGATCGAGACGACCGAGGGTCATGCAGGTTTCCAGGCCCATGGCTTTCACGCCTTTGACCATTTCCAGCACGTAAGGCATGTCTTTGGCCGACGGGTGTTTCCACGCGGCGCCCATGCAGAAACGGGTCGAACCGATGGCCTTGGCGCGCGCGGCCTCTTCGAGGACCTTCTGCACTTCCATCAGTTTTTCTTTTTCCAGGCCAGTGTTGTAATGGCCGGACTGCGGACAATATTTGCAATCTTCAGGGCATGCACCGGTCTTGATCGACAGCAGCGTCGAAACCTGGACACGGTTGGCGTCGAAATGCGCGCGGTGCACCGTTTGCGCCTGGAACAGCAGGTCGTTGAATGGCTGAACGAAGAGTGCTTTGACTTCGGCCAAAGACCAGTCATGACGCAGAGTTGCAGTGGTGCTGGCGCTCATGGGCGTTTCCTTGTTTTATGCATGGCTTGCGGCTGGGGAATGGAATACCCACAGACGCGACACGGATGTTCGGCATATTTAAGGAAGAGCGATGCGCTGTCAACCACGATACGAAGGACCGGTTTACATCTGGTTAAAAAACAAACAGACCTGTTTGCTCTGTGCAGAAGCCGCAGACGACACCACGCCTATCTGCACGGCCTGCGAAACCGAGTTGCCCTGGCTGGGCGAGCACTGCCAAACCTGCGCCCTGCCCTTGCCTGCCACGGGCCTGACCTGCGGCCAATGCCTGAAACAACCGCCAGCCTTTGAGCGAGTCGCCGCGCCCTGGACTTACAGCTTTCCGGTCGACAGTTTGATCACCCGCTTCAAGTACAGCGCGAAGTGGCCGTTTGGCCGCCTGCTCGCCGAACTTCTCGCTCAGTTTCTGCAACATCGCTTCGATGAAGACCTGGATCGGCCCGATGCGCTGATACCTGTACCGCTGGCCGCCAAACGTCTGCGCCAGCGGGGGTTCAACCAGGCGGCAATGCTCGCCCGCTGGCTCAGCGTTAGCCTCGACATTCCTTGCGATGAAACGCTGTTGCTGAGGATTCAGGACACTAGCGCGCAACAAGAGCTGAATGCCGACGCCCGTAAAAAGAATCTGCGTCACGCCTTTGCCCTGGTGCCCACTGCCTCGATCAAGGGTCGCCACTTCGCATTGGTCGACGACGTGCTGACCACCGGCGCCACCGCCCAGGCCCTGGCTCGCCTGTTGATGGAGGCGGGGGCCGCGCGGGTCGATGTCTACTGCCTGGCCCGTACCCCAAAACCTGGCGATGGGGACTGACTTGACTCCCGCACCTCAAGCCGCCAACGTCCTGTCCATCGTCACAGCCCAAAGCGTCTCGCCATGTCCTTGCCTACGTTGTTGTCCCAGCACATTGCTCGTCGCCCGCAACGCATCGCGTTGCTGCAACACATCGCCGAACAAGGCTCGATCACCCGCGCTGCGAAAAGCGCCGGCCTGAGCTACAAAGCGGCGTGGGACGCCATCGACGAGTTGAACAACCTCGCGCAGAAACCGCTGGTGGAGCGTAGCGTCGGCGGCAAGGGCGGTGGCGGCGCCAAACTGTCCAGCGAAGGTGAACGGGTGTTGCGCCTGTATCAAAAACTGCAAGCCTTGCAGACTCAGGTGCTGGAAGCCGCCGAAGAGGCCAGTGACCTGGACCTGCTCGGTCGCCTGATGCTCAGAACCAGCGCGCGCAACCAACTGCACGGCAAGGTCGTGGCGATCGATGCACAAGGACGCAACGACCGCATCCGTCTTGAACTGGCTGAAGGTTTGCGGATCGATGCGCAGATCACCCACGACAGCACTCTGCGCCTGGAACTGCAGACCGGCACCGAAGTAGTGGCGCTGATCAAGGCCGGTTGGCTGGAACTGCTGGGCATCGATCAAACCGCGACGCCCGGCAACAATTGCCTGAAGGGCATCATCGAAGAAATCCTTGACGCCGACGACGGCCCGAGCGAAGTGCGCATCGGCCTGCCCAATGGCCAGACACTTTGCGCCCTGGTCGAGCAGCGGCACTTGAAAACCCTCGAACTCACCGCCGGAAAACCGGTGTTGGTGCAATTCGCGCCATCCAACATTCTGCTGGGCACTCCGCTGTAGGAGCTGCCGAAGGCTGCGATCTTTTGATCCTGAATTTAAGATCAAAAGATCGCAGCCTTCGGCAGCTCCTACGAAGATCAAAGCATCGGCTGCAACAAAAGCTTCATCGACCACCATTAAGGTGGCTGCAAAAACCCGCAGGGAGCCTGATGTGAGCTTATTAGAAGACAACCAACCCACCGACCTCGAAAAAATGGTCGGCCTCAGCCGTCGTGGCTTCATCAGCGCGGGCGCCCTCTGCGGTGCGGCGATGTTTCTCGGTGGCAACCTGCTGAGTCGCAGCGTGCTGGCCGCCAGCGTCAGCGCCGGTTCCAGCAACCTGTTGGGTTTTGACAGCATCGCCGCCGCCACGACCGACACCATTACCTTGCCGCCGGGCTACAAATCCTCGGTATTGATCAGCTGGGGCCAGCCGCTGCAAAAGAATGGTCCGGCGTTCGACCCGAGCGGCAACGGCACGGCCCAGGCGCAGGAAGTCCAGTTCGGCGACAACAACGACGGCATGAGCCTGTTCGAATTTCCCGGTGAAAAAGACCGGGCGCTGATGGCGATCAACAATGAATACACCAACTACCGCTACCTCTACCCCCACGGTGGTATGCCGCAATCGGCGGAAGATGTGCGCAAGGCCCTGGCTTGCGAAGGTGTGTCGGTCATCGAAGTGCAGCGCAAGAATGGCCAGTGGCAGTTCGTCCAAGGCTCGCGCTACAACCGCCGCATTCACGGCAACTCACCATTGAGCCTGAGCGGTCCGGCGGCCGGTCACGAGCTGATGAAAACCAGCGCCGACAAACACGGCAAGAAAGTTCTCGGTACTTTCCAGAACTGCGCCAACGGCAAGACGCCGTGGGGCACTTATCTGACCTGCGAAGAAAACTTCACCGACTGCTTCGGCAGCAGCAATGCCGAGCAGAAGTTCGACGCTGCGCAGAAACGCTACGGTGCAGTGGCGGCCAGTAAGGAGATCAACTGGCACCAGCACGATCCGCGCTTCGACTTGGCGAAAAACCCCAACGAACTCAATCGTCACGGCTGGGTAGTGGAAATCGACCCCTTCGATCCGCAATCGACGCCGGTCAAACGCACCGCGCTGGGCCGCTTCAAACATGAAAACGCCGCCCTGGCCGAAACCAATGACGGTCGCGCCGTGGTGTACATGGGCGACGACGAACGTGGCGAGTTCATCTATAAATTCGTCAGCCGCGACAAGATCAACCACAAAAACCCCAAGGCCAACCGCGACCTGCTGGATCACGGCACCTTGTACGTGGCGCGTTTCGACGCGGGCGACGGCAACGCCGATCACCCGAAAGGCCAGGGCCAGTGGATCGAACTGACCCATGGCAAGAACGGCATTGATGCCAGCAGCGGTTTTGCCGATCAGGCCGAAGTGCTGATTCATGCACGCCTCGCGGCCAGCGTGGTGAACGCCACGCGTATGGACCGTCCGGAATGGATCGTCGTCAGCCCCAAGGATGGCCAGGTCTATTGCACCCTGACCAACAACGCCAAACGCGGCGAAGAAGGCCAACCGGTGGACGGGCCGAACCCGCGCGCGAAGAACGTCTACGGGCAGATCCTGCGCTGGCGTACCGACCGCGATGATCACGGCTCGAAAAGCTTTGCCTGGGACCTGTTTGTGGTCGCCGGCAATCCGAGCGTCCACGCCAGCACGCCGAAGGCCGGCTCGTCGAACATCACCCCGCAGAACATGTTCAACAGCCCGGATGGCCTGGGCTTCGACGAGGCCGGTCGCCTGTGGATCCTCACGGACGGCGATTCGAGCAACGCAGGCGACTTCGCGGGCATGGGCAATAACCAGATGCTCTGTGCCGACCCGGTGACCGGCGAGATCCGCCGCTTCATGGTCGGCCCGGTGGGCTGCGAGGTGACGGGGATCAGCTTCTCGCCGGATCAGAAGACCCTGTTTGTCGGGATTCAGCATCCGGGGGAAAACGGTGGGTCGACGTTCCCTGAGCACTTGCCCAACGGCAAACCGCGGTCTTCGGTGATGGCGATTTCCCGCGAGGATGGCGGGATCGTCGGCGCCTGATAGGCCCTCTTCGCGGGCAAGCCCGCTCCCACAGTGTCCTCCTGTGTGTGACAAATAGTGTGCACACCCAAGATCCATGTGGGAGCGGGCTTGCCCGCGATGGCATCGGTGTGAACAACACTTACCTCAAGCCCAACCCCTAAAGAAGCCCCGTCTGCGCTACCATGTCTGGCCCGACGCGGCAGCCTGCTGCGCGCAGGAGTCAGCATGGCCCACCCGTTTGCAACGCTTACCCCAGACCTCGTGCTCGATGCCGTCGAAAGCATCGGCTTTCTCAGCGACGCCCGCATTCTGGCGCTCAATAGCTACGAGAACCGTGTCTATCAGGTCGGCATCGAAGACTCCGAACCGCTGATCGCCAAGTTCTACCGCCCGCAGCGCTGGACCAACGAAGCGATTCTCGAAGAGCACCAATTCACCTTCGAACTCGCCGAATGCGACGTACCGGTGGTCGCACCGATGATTCACAACGGTGCCAGCCTGCACGAACACAACGGTTTCCGTTTCACCCTGTTTCCCCGTCGCGGTGGCCGTGCGCCGGAGCCGGGCAATCTCGATCAGTTGTATCGCCTGGGACAACTGCTGGGTCGGCTGCACGCGGTCGGTTCAACCAAACCGTTCGAACACCGTGAAGCACTCGGAGTAAAGAACTTCGGTCAAGACTCGCTGACGACCTTGCTCGAAGGCAATTTCGTACCCAAAAGCTTGCTGCCGGCCTACGAGTCCGTGGCCCGCGACCTGCTCAAGCGGGTCGAAGAGGTCTACAAGGCCACGCCGCACCAGAACATCCGCATGCATGGCGATTGCCACCCCGGCAACATGATGTGCCGCGATGAGATGTTCCATATCGTCGACCTCGACGATTGCCGCATGGGCCCGGCGGTGCAGGATATCTGGATGATGTTGGCGGGTGATCGTCAGGAATGTCTGGGGCAGTTGTCGGAACTGATGGACGGCTACAACGAATTCCACGACTTCGACCCGCGGGAACTGGCGCTGATCGAACCGCTGCGCGCCTTGCGCCTGATGCACTACAGCGCCTGGCTCGCCCGTCGCTGGGACGACCCGGCCTTCCCTCGCAGCTTTCCGTGGTTCGGCACCGAGCGCTATTGGGGCGATCAAGTGCTGGCATTGCGTGAACAACTCGCCGCACTGAATGAAGAACCACTGAAGTTGTTCTGACGAACACAAATCCAATGTGGGAGCGGCGGTGCGACGATTCGACTTGCTCGCGAATACGGTTTCACATTCAACAGAGATGCTGACTGAACTACCGCTTTCGCGAGCAAGCCCGCTCCCACAAGGTCCGCGACATGTCCCGGCAAATCTCCTTACAATCCCCTCTTTGTTAGCTGCCTAAGCAAGGATTCTCATGCAAGCCGCCAACCCGCGTCGCGGGTACATTCTGGGCCTGAGTGCCTACATCATCTGGGGCCTGTTCCCGCTCTACTTCAAAGCCATCGCCAACGTGCCCGCCGTGGAGATCATCATCCACCGAGTACTTTGGTCCGCGCTGTTTGGTGCTTTGCTGCTGCTCGTCTGGAAGCATCCCGGCTGGTGGCGCGAGCTGCGTGAGAACCCGCGACGACTGGCAATCCTGGCCCTGAGCGGCACGTTGATCGCCGCCAACTGGCTGACCTATGTCTGGTCGGTGAACAACGGACGCATGCTCGAAGCCAGCCTCGGTTACTACATCAACCCGCTGGTCAACGTGTTGTTGGGGATGCTGATTCTTGGCGAACGGTTGCGGCGCCTGCAATGGCTGGCGGTGGGCCTGGCGGCGATCGGTGTTGCGCAGCAAGTATGGCAAGTCGGCAGCCTGCCGTGGGTGTCGCTGGTGCTGGCGTTGACCTTCGGTTTCTACGGACTGATCCGCAAGCAGGCACCGGTCAAGGCCCTGCCGGGGCTGGTGGTGGAAACCTGGATGCTGGTGCCGATTGCCGTCGCCTGGCTGCTGTTCAATCCGACGGCGAGCAGCGCGCAAGCCGAGTTCTGGACCACCTCTGAAGCCTGGTGGCTGGTGGCTGCAGGTCCGGTGACGCTGGTGCCGCTGGTGTGTTTCAACGCCGCCGCCCGGCATTTGCCCTACACCACCCTCGGATTTCTCCAGTATCTGGCGCCGACGCTGGTGTTGTTGCAGGCCGTTCTGCTGTTTGGCGAGCATTTGTCGTCCAGCACGCTGATGGCGTTCATCTTTATCTGGGCCGGTCTGGCGGTTTACAGCGTCGACGCGTGGATAAGTTTGCGTCGCCGCCGCTGATCAGAAAACATACAAACTTCTACAGGCCACGTCTCCCGTGGCCTGCATCCATCCTTCCCAAGGTTATCCACAGTGTGATCCCCGGCGTTTGTGCGCAAGTCACTGAAACTGCTGGTTTTTTGATCAAACCCTGAAGATCCGCGGCCGGCGTGGCCTGGCGAGGTATCTCTACAGGTTATCCACAGGCAGGTGCACGTATAACTTGGATAACCTTTTCAAGGTTCACTGCGCAGCACCAATTCGACCATCAGATCGTCGGCCAGGGTTTCCAGGCTCGATTGCAGCTTCTCCAGCGACAAGGTCAGTGGCACTGCCAGAACCGCCTCGGCGTGAAACAGCGGCTCGCTGCTCATCGGCGCCGGTCGAACTTCGGTCACCAACTGTTCCAGGTTCACGCCCTGGTCACTTAGCAGACGCGTAATGTCTCGCACGATGCCCGGCCGATCATTGCCCACCAGTTCCATGGCAATCGGCTTCCAGGTGCAGGACTGTTCGATGCCGCTTTCGGCGATCAATACGCGGATGCCCTGGGTCGATAGTCCCTGTAGGGCATCTACCAGTTCGTCGTAGGCCTCGGCCGGCACACCCACCCGAAGAATCCCGGCGAACTGTCCAGCCATGCGCGACATGCGGCTTTCCAGCCAGTTACCGCCATGCGCGGCAATGCATTGAGCAATGCGCTCGACCTGCCCGGGCTTGTCTGGAGCAATTACAGTGAGTACGAGATGGTCCATGGCGCAGCCCTCTGGTCATGACTTTTGTTATAGAAAAACAAGTATAGGCAAGGGGCTGGCTGTGGCGAGGGGGCTTGCCCCCGTTCGGCTGCGCAGCAGTCGCCAAATTGCCAAAATGCGGACTGTTCGGATCGATGCAGGGGGCCGCTTCGCACCCCAGCGGGAGCAAGCTCCCTCGCCACAAAAGCAACGCCCCATAGCAGGGCTATCGAAGATTATGTGTACAAGTTTTTATATTTAACTGGAACAATCCAATAGTTTTTTGAGAACATCCCGTTCCTCGCCATGACCGCAATGCGTCATGGGGTCGCAGAACGACGTATTTAGTCTAATTTTCACAACCGCAATTCATCATGTAGTATGCCGCAGCGCGCACTACATAACGCTGAATCGATGTCCGCCGCAGGTCCGTCGCAATCCCTGAAAGCCCTGTCAGCAAGGCCGCAAAGCCGTTGATCGGATCGAACCCAGCCGCCAGCAATGGCATGTACTGGTAGAAGGGTTTGTGGTTTAAATGGCCAGAGGCTTCATTGTTTAAATTGAAGAGCTGAAAAGCGAAATAGCTGAGCAGAGTGAGGCAAGCAATGACTGAACACGTTCAAGTCGGTGGCCTGCAGGTCGCCAAAGTCCTGTTCGACTTCGTGAACAACGAAGCCATTCCCGGTACCGGCCTCACCGCCGACACGTTCTGGGCCGGTGCCGACAAGGTTATTCATGACCTGGCGCCGAAGAACAAAGCCCTACTCGCCAAACGCGATGATTTCCAGGCACGTATCGATGCCTGGCACCAGGCTCGTGCAGGTGTTGCGCACGATGCGGTGGCTTACAAAGCCTTCCTGCAAGACATCGGTTATCTGCTGCCAGAAGCGGCTGATTTCCAGGCTACGACGCAAAACGTCGATGACGAAATCGCCCGCATGGCCGGTCCACAGCTGGTGGTGCCGGTGATGAACGCGCGCTTCGCGCTCAACGCCTCGAACGCCCGCTGGGGTTCGCTGTATGACGCGCTCTATGGCACTGACGCCATCAGCGAAGCGGACGGCGCGGAAAAAGGCAAAGGCTACAACAAGGTTCGCGGCGACAAGGTCATCGCCTTCGCCCGCGCCTTCCTCGACGAAGCGGCCCCACTGGCTGCCGGCTCCCACGTCGATTCCACCGGCTACAAGATCGTTGACGGCAAACTGGTGGTCGCCCTCAAAGGCGGCAGCAACACCGGCCTGCGCGACGATGCGCAACTGATCGGTTTCCACGGCGATACAGCGGCTCCAACTGCCATCCTGCTGAAAAACAACGGCCTGCACTTCGAAATCCAGATCGACGCCAGCACCCCCGTCGGCCAGACCGACGCGGCCGGCGTCAAAGACATCCTGATGGAAGCCGCGCTGACCACCATCATGGACTGCGAAGACTCGGTTGCCGCGGTCGATGCCGATGACAAAGTGGTGATCTACCGCAACTGGCTCGGCTTGATGAAGGGCGATCTGTCGGAAGAAGTCGCCAAGGGTGGTCAGACTTTTACCCGAACCATGAACGCCGATCGCACTTACACCGGTGTCGATGGCAAAGAACTGAGCCTGCACGGTCGCTCACTGTTGTTCGTGCGCAATGTCGGTCACCTGATGACCATCGACGCGATCCTCGATAAAGACGGCAACGAAGTGCCTGAAGGTATTCTCGATGGCCTGGTGACCTGCCTCGCCGCGATCCATAGCCTCAACGGCAACAGCTCGCGCAAGAACAGCCGTACCGGTTCGGTCTATATCGTGAAACCGAAGATGCACGGCCCGGAAGAAGCGGCGTTCACCAACGAGCTGTTCGGCCGCATCGAAGACGTGCTGGGCTTGCCACGCAATACCCTCAAAGTCGGGATCATGGACGAGGAACGTCGTACCACGGTCAACCTCAAGGCCTGCATCAAGGCTGCCAGCGAACGCGTGGTGTTCATCAACACCGGTTTCCTCGACCGCACGGGCGATGAAATCCACACCTCCATGGAAGCCGGCCCGATGGTGCGCAAGGCCGACATGAAGGCCGAAAAGTGGATCAGCGCCTACGAGAACTGGAACGTCGACATCGGCCTGAGCACCGGCCTGCAAGGTCGCGCCCAGATCGGTAAAGGCATGTGGGCCATGCCGGACCTGATGGCCGCGATGCTCGAACAGAAAATCGCTCACCCAATGGCCGGTGCCAACACCGCCTGGGTTCCATCGCCGACTGCCGCCGCGTTGCACGCGCTGCATTACCACAAGGTCGACGTGTTCGCCCGTCAGGCCGAACTGGCCAAACGCGCTCGCGCTTCGGTGGACGACATTCTGACCATCCCGTTGGCGGTTAACCCGAACTGGACGCCGGAGCAGATCAAGAACGAACTGGACAACAACGCCCAGGGCATTCTTGGCTACGTGGTGCGCTGGATCGACCAGGGCGTGGGTTGCTCGAAAGTGCCGGACATCAATGACGTCGGTTTGATGGAAGACCGTGCGACGCTGCGTATTTCCAGCCAGCACATCGCCAACTGGCTGCGCCACGGCATTGTCACTGAAGATCAGGTGATGGAAAGCCTCAAGCGCATGGCGCCGGTGGTTGACCGTCAGAACGCCAACGACCCGCTGTACCGTCCGTTGGCACCGAACTTCGACAGCAACATCGCCTTCCAGGCGGCGGTCGAACTGGTGGTCGAAGGTACCAAGCAGCCCAACGGCTACACCGAGCCGGTTCTGCACCGTCGTCGTCGCGAATTCAAGGCTGCCAATGGCCTTTGAGTAAACGCTGATGTCGGACATGAAAAAGCCCTGATCGAAAGATCAGGGCTTTTTCATTTGAAAGGCAGAATCAAAAGATCGCAGCCTTCGGCAGCTCCTACAGGGAATCGTGTACACCCGCGAATCATCAGGCGAACACAAATCCTGTAGGAGCCGGCGAAGCCTGCGATCTTTTAGCCATCCATCCCCAACTCATGCTTGACCAGTTCAAGCAGTTTGCCGCTGTCGATCGGCTTGAGCAGAAAGTCCACTACGTGCAAGTGCATGGCTTCTATCGCATCCTTCACGTCGGCGTCGCCGGAAACGATGATGACCGGCAACGCCGCACGTGCCGACTCCCGCACCTGACGGATCAAATCCAGACCATCGACGTGCCCCATCCGCAGGTCGGTAATCACCAGCCCGATCGATGACTTCGTCTCCAGTAACTTGAGCGCCGCTTCGCCACTGGCCGCCGTCATGCAGTGAATGCCGTCCAGCCCCAGAATTTCCGACAACAACTCCCTGGAGTCTTTATCGTCATCGACGATCAGCACCCGTTGCGGCGGCAAGTCTGGTTCCAACATGACGGCACTGAGCGCTTCGCGCTCGGCATCACTCAAAATATCGTGGTCGGACATGGCTTTCTCAACGTTTTCGATTCAATCCCTGACACAGTGTGTCTGACACCGCTTTGCAGAGCTTCAATGTGCACTTCGTCGGAAATTATTCCAATAGACAATGTAGGGGGTTTTTCCCACATTCGTGTCAGACCTTTCCCATATTCCGGCCGCTGCACTGCCTACCTAGACTTACGTCCAATGGGCACCCTGCCCGTAGGGGCCGACCATGCCTGTAACGATCTGACACAACGATCCGACACAACAATCAGAAAAAGACTGCGGTAATGGTTATGAGTAAAGCGGACGCCTTCACCCAGGCAGGGAAAACCGCGGTGTTGCAGAACATCCAGGGCACTTTGCAATTCCTGCAGCGCTTCCCGCCGTTCAATCAGATGGAAAACGCCCATCTGGCCTATCTGGTCGAGCAATGCCAGCTGCGTTTTTATGCCCCCGGCGAAAGCATCATCAAACCCGCCGATGGCCCGGTTGAGCATTTCTACATCGTCAAACAGGGCCGGGTCGTGGGCGAACGTCCGCACACGGCCAAGGGCGGGACCGAAACCACCTTCGAAATCACCACCGGCGAATGTTTCCCCCTCGCCGCGCTGCTGGGGGAACGGGCGACTCGCACCGAACATCTGGCGGCCGAAGATACCTTTTGCCTACAGCTCAATAAGCTGGCGTTCATCAAACTGTTCGCACTTTCCAGCCCGTTTCGCGACTTTGCCCTACGCGGAGTCAGCAGTTTGCTGGATCAGGTCAACCAGCAAGTCCAGCAAAAAGCCGTGGAAACCCTCGGCACCCAGTATTCGCTCAATACCCGACTGGGTGAACTGGCCATGCGTCATCCGGTGACCTGCAGCCCGATCACTGCGCTGCGTGAAGCCGTAACGCTGATGCACAATCAGCAAGTCGGCAGCATTGTGGTGGTCGATGAGCACAAGACGCCGCTGGGCATTTTCACCCTGCGCGACTTGCGACATGTGGTGGCCAACGGCACCAGCGACTTCAATGAAGCCATCGAAGGGCATATGACCCGGGCGCCGTTTTACCTGACGCCGGACCACAGCGCCTTCGATGCCGCGATTGCCATGACCGAACGGCACATCGCCCACGTCTGCCTGGTCAAGGATCAGCGCCTGTGCGGCGTGGTCTCGGAACGCGACCTGTTTTCCCTGCAACGGGTCGATCTGGTGCATCTGGCGCGGACTATTCGCAGCGCCCAGAAGCTGGAAAACCTGGTGGCGATGCGCGGCGAAATCGGCCAATTGGTGGAGCGGATGCTCGCCCATGGCGCCTCCTCGACCCAGATCACCCACATCATTACCCTGCTCAATGACCATACCGTGTGCCGGGTGATCGAACTGGTGCTCGCCGAGAAAGGTGACCCCGGCGTGCCGTTCAGTTGGTTATGTTTCGGCAGCGAAGGCCGTCGCGAGCAGACGCTGCACACCGATCAGGACAACGGCATTCTGTTCGAGGCCCGCGACGCGGCCCACGCCGCCGAAATTCGCGGCAAGTTGCTGCCCATCGCTCAGCAGATCAATCAGAACCTGGCGCTGTGCGGCTTCACCCTGTGCAAAGGCAACATCATGGCCGGCAACCCCGAGCTGTGTTTGTCCCGGGCCGAATGGGCGCGACGTTTTGCGGCGTTTATCCGCGAGGCGACTCCGGAAAACCTGCTGGGTTCGAGCATCTATTTCGACCTGCGCGTGGTCTGGGGCGACGAGCGAGGCTGCGAGCAGCTGCGCCAGGGCATCCTCGATCAGGTCGGCGACAACCGTTTGTTCCAGCGGATGATGGCCGAAAACGCCCTGCGCAACCGTCCGCCCGTGGGCCGTTTCCGCGAATTCGTGCTGGCGCGCAAGAATGGCGAGAAAGCCACCCTCGATCTGAAACTCCAGGGCTTGACCCCGTTCGTCGATGGCGCTCGAGTACTGGCCCTCGCCCACGGCATCAACGCCAACAATACCCTGGAGCGTTTTCGTCAATTGGTGGATAAAGAAGTCATCGAACGGCTGGACGGCGCTGCGTATGAAGAGGCGTATCACTTCATCCAGCAAACCCGCATGCAGCAACATCAGCTACAGACCCGGGAAAATTTTCCCTACTCCAACCGCGTCGATCCTGACAGCCTCAATCATCTGGATCGACGCATCCTGCGTGAATCCCTGCGCCAGGCCCAACGCCTGCAAAGCAGCCTGACCCTGCGGTATCAGCTATGAGCCTGTTTTCATGGCTGCGCCCGGTCAGCCCCATTTTGCCCGGCGAACTGCAACAACGTCTGGAGCGCTTGCCGGCCGTGGCCGAGCTGGGCGATTGCAGCCTGCGCGAACAACGCTGGGTAGTGCTCGACCTGGAAACCACCGGGCTGAACCTGAACAAGGATCGGCTATTGTCCATCGGCGCGGTGGTGATCGAAGATGGGGCGATCGATTTCAGCCAGCAGTTCGAACGCACGCTGCAATGCACCGAACTCAAACTCGGCCCCAGCGTGTTGATTCACGGCCTGGGCCCAAGCGCCATCGCCGCCGGCAGCGACCCCGCGCAAGCCTTGCTCGAATTCATGGAGTTCGTCGGCGACAGTCCGGTGTTGGCGTTTCATGCGCCGTTCGACCAGCACATGCTGGGGCGCGCGCTGAAAGAACATCTGGGCTATAAGTTGCAGCATCCGTTTCTGGACGTGGCCGACATCGCGCCGCTGCTTTGCCCACAGGCACACATTCGCGAGGCCGGGCTGGACGAGTGGATCGACTGGTTCAAGCTGGAGGTTTTCGAGCGGCATAACGCCAGTGCCGATGCCTTGGCGACGGCGGAGCTGGTGCTGATTCTGTTCAGCCGGGCACGACAGCAGCAGATTCATAGCCCGTTGAATTTGCAACAGCGGCTAAGTCAGTGGAAGCGGCGGCGACTGGCTCCGTCTTTTTAGGCTTCACAAATCTCTGTGGCGAGGGAGCTTGCTCCCGCTGGGGAGCGCAGCGCCCCTAAAACCATTCACCACATTTCCCCAGACACACCGCGTTCGCTGATTTTGCGACTGCTTCGCAGCCGAGCGGGAGCAAGCTCCCTCGCCACAGGTTAGTGTTCGTCTTCAGACTTTGTGGCCAAAACCGCCCGACCAGCGCCAATTGCTTACCTCCCCCACCTCTGCCACAATCGCGAACAATTCTCGTTACTTAACACTTCCCCCTCGGTGATGTTGCGTGTCGTCAGTCCAAAGCCCCCAGAGTGAGCTCGTTGGTGCGTTGTATCGCGACCATCGCGGTTGGCTATTAGCCTGGCTGCGGCGCAACGTGGCCTGCCCGCAACGGGCCGAAGACCTTAGCCAGGACACTTTCGTGCGCTTGCTGGGCCGTGACGAACTGAAGGCGCCTCGCGAACCTCGGGCGTTTCTGGTGGCGATCGCCAAGGGCTTGCTGTTCGACTATTTCCGCCGCGCCGCACTGGAACAGGCCTACCTCACCGAATTGATGCTGATTCCCGAAGGCGAACAACCCTCGGTGGAAGAACAGCAACTGATCCTCGAAGACCTCAAAGCCATCGATCACCTGCTAGGCAAGCTCTCGAGCAAGGCCCGGGCGGCGTTTCTCTATAACCGTCTCGACGGTCTCGGTCACGCCGAAATCGCTCAGCGTCTGGGGGTGTCGGTGCCGCGGGTTCGCCAATATTTGGCCCAGGGCATTCGCCAGTGCTACATCGCGTTGTACGGTGAGCCGGTATGAGCCCGGTCAGCTCCAAACCCGTCTCGGCGCAGGTGCTGGATGCCGCGATTGCCTGGCAACTGTCGCTGGATTCCGGCAACGCGATCGAACACGAAGAATTCGCCAAATGGCACGCCGCCCACGAAGAGCATGCTCGGGCCTGGCGTCAGTTGGGCATGCTCGACCAGCGTTTCAGCGTCGCCAACGGCCCGGCACGCACTGCCCTGCTGCAATCGCGTGAGAGCATCCGGCGCCGGGTGCGCAAGCTCGGCAACGGTCTGGCCAGCGTCGTCGCGGTGATCGGCCTGGCGCTGTTCGCCGGTGATCGTTATCTGCCCATCGACTATTGGCTGGCCGACCAGCGCACCGCCACTGGCGAGCAGCGCACCCTGCGCCTGACCGATGGCACGCTGATCAACCTCAACACCCACAGCGCAGTGGATGTGCGCTTCGATGAGAAGCAGCGGTTGATCGTCCTTCAGGAAGGGGAAATCCTCGTCGAAACCGGTCATGGCGATCCCCGGCCGTTTATTGTCGAGACCCGCGAAGGCAGCATGCGAGCACTGGGGACACGGTTCCTGGTCAAGCGTGAAGATGAAGGCACGCGCCTGAGCGTGCTGAAATCAGCGGTCGCCGCCCATCCCGAATCGAGCCCCGAGGAACAGATTCTGCGCGAAGGCCAGCAAGTGCTGATGCGCAGCAATGGCCTGGGCCCGATCATCGCCCTCAACCTCGGCGCCGATGCCTGGACCCGCGGCATGCTGGTGGTGGACAACGCTCGGCTGGAAGATCTGGTCCAGGAACTCGCTCGCTATCGTCGCGGGCATCTTGGCGTCACGCCAGAAGTCGCCGACCTGCGCATCACCGGCAGCTTCCCGCTGAACGATACCGACAAGGCGCTGAGTGCACTTTTACCGACCCTGGCGGTGCAGATCGAACAGCACACGCCGTGGTGGGTGACGGTTGCAGCAAAAACTGACGCCAAACCCGTAGGAGCTGTCGAGTGAAACGAGGCTGCGATCTTTTGATCTGCTCCTAAAAAACAAAGTCAAAAGATCGCAGCCTCGTTTCACTCGACAGCTCCTACACGGTTCCTACAAAGGCGGGCAATTACTGAATCGAAATTATTTTCATCTTGCCCTATCACTTTTGGATTTTCGTCCGGCACCTAGGCAATTGAGAAATATTTCCATTCAGGAGCCGCTGTATGTCCCGTTCGCTAGACACCGTGTTGCGCCCCCGCTTATTGGCAATCGCCATTGCCCTTTGCGCCCCTTTGGCCAGCGGTCCACTGATGGCCGCCGAACAGGCGTCCAGCGTTCGCGTCTACGACCTGCCGGCTGCACCATTAGCCAGCACCCTGAATCAGATTGCCAGCCAGGCCGGCCTGGCGCTGTCGTTGAATCCGTCGCTGGCGGCGGGTAAGACCTCGGCCCCGGTGAAGGGCCAGTTCGACGCCACTGGCGCCCTGCGTGAAGCCCTGCGTGGCACCGGTCTGCAACTGGAACAGAGCAGCGCCGGAACCTTCAGCCTGGTGGCCGTGCCCGAGGGTGTGATGGCCTTGCCGGAAACCGCCGTCATTGGCCTGGAAAATGCGGAAACTGCCTGGAGCCCGGTCGAAGGTTACGTGGCCACGCGCACCGCCGCTGGCACCAAGACCGATACCGCGCTCGTCGAAGCGCCGCGTTCGATTTCCGTCGCTACCCGCCAGCAAATGGAAGATCGCGGTGTGCAAAACCTCGATGACGCTGTGCGCTACATGCCTGGCATCGTCGCCAGCAGCTACGGCAGCGACGCCCGCGCCGACTGGTTGCTCGTGCGCGGTTTCGAACCGACGCAATTCCTTGATGGCCTGCCATTGCCAAAAGGCGTGTACGCCAATCCGAAACAGGAAACCTGGAACCTTGAGCGCCTCGCCCTGTTACGCGGGCCGGCCTCTTCGGTTTACGGCCAAACCCCGCCGGGCGGTTTGCTGGACATGGTCAGCCGCCGTCCCAGTGCCGAGTCGAGCAATGAAATCCAGCTGCAATACGGCAGCGACAACCATCGTCAAATCAACTTCGCCAGCACCGGCAAGATCGATGACGAAGGTCGGTTTATCTATAGCCTGAGCGGTGTACTGCGCGACAGCGGCACACAGATCGATCACATCGACGACAAACGCTACAACATTGCACCGAGCCTGACCTGGAACATCGACCCTGACACCAAGTTCACGCTGCTGACGCAATTTACCCGCGACGACACAGGCATCACCAGCCAGTTCCTGCCAGTGCAAGGCACGAAGATCGACTCGCCGCTCGGCGATATTTCCCATCACAAAAACCTCGGTGACCCGGACTGGGAATACTACGACCGCACCTATTACGCACTGGGTTACGCCTTTGAACATCGCTTGAATGATGTCTGGCAGTTCAAGCAGAACCTGCGTTACACCAAGTCGGACCTGTCCTTCCAGGCTCTCACCCCCGGCGCCTACCCGTTCACCCAAGTGGATGCCGAGGGCAACGTTGGCCGCTCGAGCACCAGTGTCGAGGAAGACATCAGCCAGTTCGCCGTGGATAACAACTTGCAGGGCGACTTCGCGACCGGCGACATCCGTCACACCCTGTTGATCGGCCTCGATCACCAGCGCACCAATACCAACTACCTCTCGATCTATGGCGACGGTCTGACCACCAACGTCAACAACCCGATCTATGGCCAGCCAATCGTTCGCCCGCCGCGCTCGACGGCGTTCTATGACTATGACCAGAAGACCTACCAGACCGGTTTGTACGTCCAGGACCAAATGGCCCTCGACCAATGGCGTCTGACCCTCGGCGGTCGTGAGGACTGGGTCCACACGGGCACCAAATTCTTCAACAAGGGTGATGCCACCAACACCGAACGGGACAAGAAATTCAGCGGCAACGCAGCGATCAGCTATGTGTTCGACTCGGGCTTCGTCCCCTACTTGTCCTACGCCGAGTCGTTCCAGCCGACCAGCAAAGCCGTGGCATCGCCGACCGAGTCATTCAAGCCGACTGAAGGCAAGCAATGGGAACTGGGCATCAAGTACCAACCGCCAGGCAGCAACACCCTGCTGACGGCTGCGGTTTATGACCTGACCCAGAAAAACGTCTCCGTCACCACGACCAACGCGGACAACGTCTCGATTACCAGCCAGACCGGCGAAGTGAAGGTCAAGGGCCTGGAGCTGGAAGCCGTTTCCGACGTCACCGATAACCTGAAAGTCATCGCGGCCTACACCCTGGCCAAGTCCGAAGTGCAAAAAGGTGACTTCAAGGGCAATCGCCTGCAACTGATGCCTAACCAGCAAGCTTCTCTGTGGGCTGATTACACCTGGCACAACGGTGTACTGAATGGGTTCGGCATCGGTGCCGGCGCACGCTACACCGGCAATACTTATGGCGACCAGGGCAACACCTGGCTGGGCAAGGCTGATGCCTACACGGTGTTCGATGCGGCGGTTCATTACGATTTGGGCCGTCTGGACAACAGTCTGAAAGGTGCGTCACTGGCATTGAATGCCACCAACCTGCTCGACAAGGACTACATCTCCACTTGCGACAGCTTCTACTGCTACTACGGCGACCAACGCAGCGTTGTCGCCAGTGCTACGTACAAGTGGTAATCGCCTGAACTGACTCGCCCAAGACCCGAGCCGTCCTGCCTGGACGGCTTTGGTATTTCTGAAGGCTATGAAGTGAAATGAAAAGCAAAACCATCCGCCGCTGGTCATTCGTTCACACCTGGACCAGCCTGATCTGCACGGTATTCCTGCTGATGCTGGCCCTCACCGGCCTGCCGTTGATCTTCCACCACGAGATCGACCATCTGCTGGGCGATGCCGCCGAGTTGAAATCCATGCCGGCCGACACCCCGCAGCTGAATTTGCAGCAGTTGGTGCAAGCGGCTGAAAAACATCGTCCCGGCGAGGTCATGCAGTATTTCGGCTACAACGACGAAGACCCCAACGGCATGATCGCGATCATGGCGCCCACCGCCGGCACCGAGCCGAATTCGTCCCACACCTTCATGCTCGACGCTCGCACCGGCGAAGCATTGGAAATGCCCTCGGCCAATGGCGGGCTGATGATGGTCATGCTGCGCCTGCACGTGGACATGTTCGCCGGCCTGCCGGGCAAGTTGCTATTGGCATTCATGGGGATTCTGTTTGTGCTGGCGATTGTCTCTGGAACAGTGCTGTATCTGCCGTTCATGCGGCGCTTGAAGTTCGCCACCGTGCGCCACGACAAATCCACCCGCCTGCGTTGGCTCGACCTGCATAACCTGATCGGCGTGGTGACGCTGACCTGGGCTTTGGTGGTCGGCGTGACCGGCGTGATCAGTGCCTGCGCCGACTTGTTGATCGCCGCGTGGCGCAACGACAGCCTGAACACGATGATCGCGCCTTACCGCGATGCGCCGCCGCTGACTCAATTGGCGCCTGCGACCCGTTTGCTCGACATCGCGAAAGACGTCGCGCCGGGCATGCAGCCCGACTTCATCGCCTTCCCCGGCACGCGGTTTTCCAGCGAACACCATTACGCCGTGTTCATGAAAGGCAGCACCCACCTGACCTCGCACCTGCTGACACCGGTGCTGATCGACGCCAGCACCCTGCAAGTCACGGCAGTGGCCGAGCGACCGTGGTACATGGACGCCATGGGCATGTCGCAGCCGCTGCACTTCGGTGATTACGGCGGTATGCCGATGAAAATCCTCTGGGCAACCCTCGATGTGCTGACCATTATCGTGCTCGGCAGCGGGGTTTATTTGTGGGTGGTGCGGCGCAAAGTCGCGAAACCTGTGCTCGAAAACGTGGAGAGCCCGGCATGAGACCGAGACAGTCGAGCTTCTGGAAGGTCTTTGCCACGCCCACCGTCATCGCCCTGCTCAGCGCCGCGGGATTGTTTGCCGCGTTGCTGGGCGATGGCGTATGGGATGCATTGAGCTGGCTCGGGCTGGGGATTCCTGCTGTCCTCGCCTTGCGCGGGCTGCTGCAACGCTACTGAACGCCACAAAACCTGTGGGAGCGGGCTTGTGTGGCGAGGGGGCTTGCCCCCGTTGGGGTGCGGAGCGCCCCTGAAACCAGTCACCACGATCTTGAATCAGAAGGTGATGACCGGTTTACGATTGCTTCGCAACCGAACGGGGGCAAGCCCCCTCGCCACACAAGCCCGCTCCCACATTTCGTTCCGTGCTCAGCCGTGAACTCATGCTTGAGCTCAAGCACTAAAGCGCTATGCTGCCGACACTGCCCATGATCGAGATCGTTGCCATGTCCGCTCCCAGCATGACCTTGTTCCACAACCCCGCGTCGCCCTTCGTTCGCAAAGTCATGGTGCTGCTGCACGAAACCGGTCAAATGAACCGTGTGGCGCTGCAAGCCAGCCAGCTCACGCCGGTCAGCCCGGATCAGGCGCTCAACAAAGACAACCCGCTAGGCAAGATTCCAGCCCTGCGCCTGGCCGATGGCAATGTGTTGTACGACAGCCGGGTGATCCTCGACTATCTCGATTACCAACACGTCGGCAATCCGCTGATTCCTCGCGATGGCTCGGCGCGCTGGCGGCGTCTGACCCTGGCCTCGCTGGCCGATGGGATCATGGATGCCGCGGTGATGGTTCGCTACGAAGTGGCCCTGCGCACCCCGGAAAAAGCACTGGGACGAATGGCTCGACAATCAGCGCGACAAGATTCGTCGCGCGCTGGCATCGCTGGAGGCCGACGCGATTGCCGAGTTGACCAGCCATTTCGATGTGGCGTCGATCAGTGTGGCCTGTGCCTTGGGTTACCTGGATCTGCGCCATCCGGATCTGGAATGGCGCAAAGAGAATCCGAAGCTGGCGGACTGGTATTTTGAAGTGAGTCAGCGGCCATCGATGATTGCGACGATGCCCAAGGCTTGATCTTTGGTCGGCCATGCCGGCCTCAGAAGATCGCAGCCTTCGGCAGCTCCTACGCCGAACGCATGCTCTTGTAGGAGCTGCCGCAGGCTGCGATCTTTTGATCTCTGTGCAAACAACCCGGCAATCCGCGTCGCCAACATCTCGCCCACCCGCTGATCCTCGCGCAACCCCAACGACCGGCTCATTCCACGGCTCCAATATCGAAGGCCAGCGGCTTGGCCGGTTTCTGCCCGATCCCGTACCAGTCCAGCTTGCGGGTCAGCACCATGAACACGCCCAGCAGCCCGAACAACAGCAACGAGCCCATCAGCAGCGCGTAATCCTCGGCGCTCAGCAAACCGTAGAGCAAGCCATACAACGCTGCCAACCCCGCCGAAAAGCTCAAGCCGTGACGCACGCTACGCAGCACATGGCAGACATAGAACCCGATCAACGCCACACAACCACTCGCCGACAGCAGATACGCCAAGGCAAAACCGATGTGTTCGGACAGCGACAGCAGCAACAGGTAGAAGAACGCCAGCGCCACGCCCACCAACGCGTATTGCACCGGGTGGACCGCCAGGCTTTTCAGCACTTCGAAAAGGAAGAAACCGGCGAAGGTCAGGACGATGAACAGCAGCGCGTACTTGATTGCCCGGTCGCTTTTCAGATACTGGTCCACCGGGTCGATGAAACTCACGCCGAAGCTGCGACCACTGAACGCCTCACACTGGCCGCCAGACACGCAACTGTTCAACGCCTCTTGCAGGTTGGTGGAGAAAAACGATGTCTGCCAATTAGCGGTGAAACCCTGATCGGTGATTTCACGCTGGGCCGGCAGGTAGTTGCCGATGAAGCTGGGATGAGGCCAATTGGCGGCCAGTGAAACTTTGCTGGTCTTGCCCACCGGAAGAACCTGCAACTGGCCGGTGCCTTGCAGGCGCAAATCGAAACCGAAGGCCAATTCCGTAACCTGTTGGGTGTCCAGCGCTGGCAGCGTCACGTGCACGCCTTCGCCCAACCACCCCACCTGACTACCCGGCACAAAGTCCAGGCTCTGGCCGTTGAGTTCGAGCTTCAGTGCATTCTCGATGCCGCGAATGTCGCTGATGCCGACGGCCAGGAACGGTTGATCGAAGCGGTAGTCGGCGAAATCTTCCTTGATGCCCAGTTGCGCCGGGACCGAGAAATGCCCGCTGATGCGGTTATCGGCGTGGAACAGCCGCGCCTCGTAGATACCCCGGGCGCGCAGTTCGGTCTGGACCTGGCCGTCCAGTTCGAAGCGCTCCGGCAGGAAATATAAACGCCCGCGCTCCTCGCGAACGTCCTGATAACGCTGGTTGGTTTTTTCGTTGGTTTTCCAGGTGCGCACCGTTTTGCGATAGGGCACTACCATCAGCGGGCCGCTCAGTTGCTGGCTGTAACTGGAACTGCGGGCGATGTCTTCGAGCACACCGTCGCGCAGTTGTTGCCGCTCCTGAATCACGCCATTGATCATCAGCAACGGAATCAGCAGCAACAGAATCAAAAGGGCAATCGCCCCCAGTTTTAGGGTCAGGCTACGGTTCATGGGACTCTCCCTGTTTGGATGGGGAAAGTCTGGCGTTGGTGTGTGGGGGTTTTATGGGGGGAATGTGGAGAGTGTGTGGAGTTTGGAAAAGATCGTAGCCTTCGGCAACTCCTACATGGGCACGCGTTCGGCGTAGGAGCTGCCGCAGGCTGCGATCTTTATCGGGCTAAAGGCAGATGCAAACTCACCTGCACGCCGCCATCGACATTACCGATACTCATCGCACCACCATGCAACTTGACCACCTCTTCAACGAAGTTAAGCCCCAACCCTGTGCTTTTGCGCCCACTGTCCGGACGCGGCAGTGAGTAGAAGCGCTCGCTCAAGCGCGGCAACGCATAGTCGGGAATCGCCTCGGCCTGGTTAAAAAGTTTGAATTCGATTTGCTCACCGAGCTTTGCAGCACTCAATCGCAGCAAGCCACGAGCCGGGGTGAAATCCAGAGCGTTCTCCAACAGATTTCCCAACGCCTGACGCAACAGGAATGGCTCACCGGTCACGGTCAGATCCGCTGCAATGGTTTGCTCCACACGCAACTGCCTGCCTTCGATGCGCGCCGCCTGAGCGCTCAGCAATTCATCGACCAACTTCGCCAACGGCACCGCCACTCGCTCCTCCAGCCCTTGGCGCTGCTCCACCTGCGCCAGGTTCAACAGTCGTTCGATCAACTGCTGCATGCGCGCACTTTCGCTGTCGATGTTGCTGACGAAACGCTGCTGCTGGGCCAGCGGCATCTCGTCTTGCAGCAATTCCGCCGCGCCACGGATCGCCGCCAGCGGGCTTTTCAGTTCATGGGTCAAGGTATGCACATAACGCTCGACGTAGGCTTTGCCTTCGAGCTGGGTGCGCATCTGCTCCACCGCCGTGGCCAGTTGCTCCAGCTCGCCGCCACGATAATGCGGCACCTCGACCCGACGGCCTTCACTGACGGCTTGGGCATACGCCGTCAACCGCCGCAGCGCCGCGCTCAGCCACCATGACAACAGCGCACCGAACAGCAAACCGAGGCCAATCAGCCCGGTGCCATAAATCAGCAATCGCCGCTCGGTGCGATCAACGTAAGGCTGCAGTGAGCTGTTGGGCTTGGCCACCGTCACCACACCGATAATCTGGCCGTTGTCGCGAATCGGCGCTCCGACATGCATCACCGACGAGTTCGAATCGTCCGGGTTACTGCGCGTCGAACGAGCGCCGTATTCGCCACGCAGGGTCAAGTACACGTCGTTCCAGCGTGAGTAGTCCTGGCCCACCGCGATGCCGCTGGAATCCAGTACCACGATGCCCTTGGCATCGGTGACGTAAATGCGGTGGTTGACCTGATTCTTCGGCATGCCCCAGATATTCGCCTTCGGCTGCCGTTCGCCATAAGCCTTGAGCAGCTCGGGCCAGCGGTTCTCGCTGAGGGTGCCGGCCTTGAAGTCATCACGCAGGATCTCGGCCATCAGGTTGGCGGTGTCGACCAGGGTTTCTTCGGTGGACTGACGCACGCCGGGGCGGATTTCTTCCATCACGGTGTTGAGCACGAAGTAGCCGGTCAGGCCGATGAACAGCACGTAGACCAGAAAAATCCGGATCCCCAGTGGCATCAGCTGTGCCCCGGGCTATAGCTGTAACCGAGACCGCGGTGAGTCTGGATCGGCTCGGCGTCCGCTTTCACTTGGCGCAACTTGGCGCGCACGCTCTTGATGTGGCTGTCGATGCTGCGCTCGTAACCGGCATCGGCGGCCACGCCCAGTGCATCGAGCAATTGCTCGCGGCTGAAGACTCGCTCGGGTTGTTCCAGCAGGCATTGCAGCAAACGAAATTCATGGCGGGTCAGGCTCAACGGCTGGCTGCGATAGCTGATCTGCACCCGCTCGCTGTCGATACGAAACAGCGTCGGTGAGGTGTCAGCCACCGCGCGCGGCGCCATGCGTTTGAGAATCGCCCGGACCCGCGCCGCCACTTCCCGAGGGCTGAACGGCTTGATCACGTAGTCGTCGGCGCCGATCTCCAGCCCCACCACCCGGTCGATTTCCGCATCGCGGGCACTGAGAAAAATCACCGGCACTTCGCTGAAACGGCGTAATTGCTTGCAGGTTTCAAAGCCGCTGATGTCCGGCAGGCCAATATCGAGAATGATCAAATCAGCCGGCGTCTGCCGCTGATGCTCCAGCGCAGCCGCGCCAAGGCTCAGCCACGTGGTGGTGAACCCCTCGCCCTGCAAGGCGAAAATCAGGGTGTCGGCAATCGCCGCTTCGTCTTCGACAATCAGGATATGAGGCATGGCGTCCCAGCCCGGCAGTTAAGTTGCCGAACGGTGCCCCAAGGCTGATTCGCCGTCAATCAGCAGTCGGGTTTGTCTGCCGTGAAACGCCGTGCCGGGTTCACCGCTGCACCGAACTCACGCAGTGCTTTGGCGCCGATCAACAGCGGGTAATTGAAGCTGCTGCGGTCGGTGAGATTGACTTCGACGGTGCGCTTGACGTTGCCCAGGCACAGTTCCAGATTGACCACCGGGCGCTTGGTGGGTGCGATCTTTTCCTCATCATCTTCGTCTTCTTCGGAGCGGGTCTTGATCTTGCTGATCCGCGCGACCTTGTGTTCGTAGACCTTGTTGCTCGCGTTCTTGGTGGCGAGGCGGAAGCGCACCCACTCGTCGCCGTCGCGGGTGAAGGTTTCGATGTCTTTGGCCGACAGCGACGCGGTCAGGGCGCCGGTGTCCATTTTGGCCTTGAGGACTTCGCCGCCGATTTCCGGCAGCGCAATGTATTCGTAACGCCCATATAGGGTCGGCTCGGCGGCCATGATCGGCAGGGCGACGAGGGAAAGCATTGCAAGGAGAGATTTCACGTAGGGGGTTCCTTTGGGAATGTGGACGCATGGCCGAATTCTAGACCGCAAAAAACAACGATAGTTGGACCACCGCAAACCTCTGTGGCGAGGGAGCTTGCTCCCGTTCGAGTGCGCAGCACTCGTAAAACCGCTGCATGCGGTATACCTGAAAAACCGCGGCGTCTGGTTTTGGGGCCGCTTCGCAGCCCAGCGGGAGCAAGCTCCCTCGCCACAGGGAATCTCATACCTCTGGAAGCATAACCAGGTAAACGTGAAACATTCGTCACCACCGATTTGGCCTGTCGCCCGAAGCTGCTTATCATGGCGCGCCCCCACGCTTTCAAGAGTGACTTATGCGCCGCCTGCTCACCGGCTGTTTCGTTACCCTGCTGCTATTGCTCAACACCCTGGTCCTGTTCGGGCCTTTGATGGTGTTCGCAGTGCTCAAACTGATCCTGCCCGGGCGTTTTCGCGATTACGCCTCGACGGCAGTGATGTGGATTGCCGAGACCTGGGCCGAAATCGACAAGCTGATTTTCCGACTGTGCATCCCCACCCAATGGGACATCCGTGGCGGCGATGACCTGCGCCGCGACACCTCTTACCTGGTCATCAGCAACCACCAATCCTGGGTCGACATTCCGGCGCTGATCCAGACGCTGAACCGACGCACGCCGTTCTTCAAATTCTTCCTCAAGAAAGAACTGATCTGGGTGCCGTTCCTGGGCCTGGCGTGGTGGGCGCTGGATTACCCGTTCATGAAGCGCTACACCAAGGCATTCCTGGCAAAAAACCCGGAGCTTGCCGGCAAGGATCTGGAGATCACCAAAGAAGCCTGCGAGCTGTACAAGCGTCAGCCGGTGACGGTGGTCAATTACCTGGAAGGCACGCGGTTCACGGCGGCGAAAAGCGTTCAGCAGCAGTCACCGTTCACTCACCTGCTCAAGCCCAAGGCCGGTGGTGTGGCGTTTGTACTGGCGGCGATGGGCGAACAGCTGGACGCCATTCTCGATGTGACGGTGGTGTACCCGCAGCAGAGAATTCCGGGGTTCTGGGATTTGCTCAGCGGCAACGTGCCGAGGATCATCATCGACATCAAGACCCGCGAGCTCGACCCGGCACTGTGGCAGGGCGATTACGAGAACGATCCGGTGTTTCGCGAAAGCATCCAGAACTGGGTCAACCAGCTCTGGATCGAAAAGGACCAGCGCATCGACGCCTTGCGCGCCGAGCGCCGCTGAATCAACTACCGGTGCCGGCGCCCCAGATCCCGCCGAGGTTTTGCAGCAGCGAACCGGCGACGCCTTGCTGACCGAGGTATTGCAGAATCACCGGGGCAAACAGGCCGATCATGCCGGTGTCCATGCCCAGAGCGCTGAAGGCGTTGTTGAGGTCGTTGGTGTCCTTGACGTTACCCAGCAAACCATCGAGCAAAGCATTCTTGTCCGATCCCGCGCCGAGCAGCCCACCCAATCCGTTCAGGCCGCCGATGGCACTGTTACCGGCAATCTGACTGAGGCCCGGCACGTTTTTACTCAGCTCGGAAAAGTCCTCGCCGCTGAGTTGGTTCCTGGCCAGCCCCAACATCGCACCGGCACCGCCCACGGCCTGTTCCGGGGTGATGTCGAGCTGCGAGCCTAGCGTATTGAGCAAACCGGCGGCCTTGGGTGCCGCCGCCACGGCGCCATCGCCCTCGTTGCCCTGCATCGCCGAAGCCGCATTGACCACATCGCTGAGACTGAACTGTGCGAAGACCGGGCTGGCGAACAGGGCCAACAGCGAAGCCAATGCAAAACCGCGTGAAATCTTCATCCCGACATCCTCATGTGCCATAAAACCGCCCGATTGATGGACGGAAAGCTGCCGGTTTGACCGGGCATGCGTCGGCATGTTCCTCGTTGAGCCGTTCATTTTTCTCTGCGTTTTCTGACCCTATCAGTTCTGCTAGTAGGCGCCCTTGGTCAATTGCGTCACAGTAAAAGCTCTGAGTGGTGTTGAATGTTTTTTTTGGTCCGCCGCGACCACTAAAAAATTAGAAGAACACATTTCATCGCCTCTCAAGGGTTTACTCCATCCGAGACTTACAACTTTATCGGCAACCCCAGACAAAACGGATATATCTCAAACCATTGCTGGACCCACAAAAGGAACTTAACAATGTGCACTTACATTTACATCGCCCGCGCTGTTAAGGGCACTCCCAGCAACCAATACGGATCTGTAGACGCAAATACGCCCAAAGAAGCCAAAAGGAAAGTCAAAGATAAATATACCTACCCAGTGAAGGTCGACGTGATAGTGGTTCCAGAAATGGGATCACAGAAGAAAACTTAAACATGGCACTCACATCAACAATCGATATACCCGTGGCGAATCGTCAAGGCTGATTGTTGACGCTCAGCGGTACTCGAACCTATCAGTTCTGCTAGTAGGCAACCCTGGCCGATTGCGCCACAGTAAAACCCTGGATCGAAGAACTTATTCAGGACCCGGCCATGCTGCCAAAACGCGAAACGTTACTCTGCCGCTATCACTACGATCCGCTGGATCGACTGGTCGATTGCACGCCTTCTGCGCAGGTCAGTGTTCAACGTTTCTACCTGAAAGATCGTCTGGCCACCGAGATTCAGGGCGTGGTGCAGCGTTCGATCATGCAGCATGACGATCAACTGCTGGCGCAGCAACAGCGCCAGAGCGGCGCCGTGGAAACGCGTTTGCTCGCCACTGATCAGCACCGTTCAGTGTTGAACGTACTCGCTGCGGTGCAGCGTAATCCTCTTGCCTACACACCTTATGGTCATCGCCCTCCGGAAAGCGGCTTGCTCAGCCTGCTCGGTTTCAATGGTGAACGGCCGGATCCGGTGACGGGGTGTTATTTGTTGGGCAATGGTTATCGGGCATTTAACCCGGTGTTGATGCGGTTTAACAGCCCGGACAGTTGGAGTCCGTTTGGGAAGGGTGGGTTGAATGCGTATGCGTATTGTGCGGGGGATCCGGTGAATCAGGTTGATCCGACGGGACATTTCGGCAATCCATTGAAGGGCCTGATGAACTTGTTACAACTCAGAACTCCGCGTATGGCTCGAGCCGATCAGGCATACAAAGCTGTAACACAAACATCCCCAGGTTCCAGCTCTGTTATGAAGACACCTGCTGCACTACCCACTACTGTAGCGCCCAGCTCTATTTATTCCAGTGTCGGATCGACCAATACCAAGGGAAGTGTTTCCTCCAACTACGCAAGCGTTCAATCATACTCCAGCGTCGGGCCCACCCCTGAACCGCCGATGCCTTTACGCTCTCCTCCGGCAAGCTCTCGCTCCATATCTCACTTCTCAACGCAGAATAGAGAAAGGTTACCGACTGGAAGATCGCCAAAAGATACTCTGAAATGGGTTAATAATACCTTTATTGGCGCTGACCCAGAGTTGGAGGCATTTACTCAAATTCCGCGTGCTGGTGCCGAACTACATACTAAGAAGCGTCTAGCTGTGCAGGCTGCTGGCATACGTAACGAAAGTGAAATAATGAAGAGATACGACAAGAGTTATCGCCAGACTCTACACATAAACAAAAATGGCGAGATATTTATTCATTACGAAAGGAACTAAAAGATCGCAACCGAAAAATACCTGAACGGAATTATCAAGCTGAATCTTAAACCAAAAGGGCGACATCAAGTCGCCCTCTTCTTTCACCTAAAACCCTTACGCCGCACTAAACATCTTATGCGGATCAATCACAAACTTCTTCGGCACGCCCGCATCAAACTCGCCATAACCCCGTGGCGCGTCATCCAGGCTGATTACCTCAACCCCAACGATGTCGGCAATCTTGATGCGGTCCCACATGATCGCCTGCATCAGTTGGCGGTTGTACTTCATCACTGGCGTCTGGCCGGTGTGGAAGCTGTGGGATTTGGCCCAGCCCAGACCGAAGCGGATGCTCAGGCTGCCCATTTTCGCGGCCGCATCCACAGCACCTGGATCTTCGGTCACGTACAGGCCAGGGATGCCGATTTTGCCGGCCACGCGAACCACGCCCATCAGCGAGTTAAGCACGGTAGCTGGAGCCTCGTGTTTCACGCCGGCATGGCCGTGGCCGCGGGCTTCGAAGCCTACGGCGTCGACGGCGCAATCCACTTCTGGTTCACCCAACAGCGCGGCGATTTGTTCGTGCAGTGGGGTGTCTGTCGACAGGTCGGCAATTTCGAAACCCTGAGCCTTGGCGTGAGCCAGGCGGATCGGGTTGACGTCACCGATGATCACCACTGCCGCGCCCAACAGGCGAGCAGAAGCGGCAGCGGCCAGACCGACCGGGCCGGCGCCGGCGATGTACACGGTGCTGCCAGGGCCAACGCCGGCGGTCACTGCGCCGTGGTAACCGGTCGGCAGGATGTCGGAGAGGCAGGTCAGGTCGCGGATTTTTTCCATCGCGCGATCACGATCTGGAAGTTTCAGCAGGTTGAAGTCGGCATACGGCACAAACGCGTATTCGGCTTGGCCACCGGTCCAGTCACCCATGTCGACGTAACCATAGGCACCGCCCGGACGCGCCGGGTTAACGCTCAGGCAGACGCCAGTATGTTGCTCTTTGCACGAACGGCAACGGCCACAGGCAACGTTGAAAGGAACCGACACCAAGTCGCCAATCTGCAGGTTCTCGACACCGCTGCCCTTCTCGATCACTTCACCCGTGATCTCGTGGCCCAGCACCAGACCGGTCTGAGCGGTGGTACGACCGCGCACCATGTGCTGATCGGAACCACAGATGTTGGTGGAAACTACGCGCAGGATGACGCCGTGCTCGATCTTCCTGCCGCGCGGGTCCTGCATTTTGGGATAGTCGATTTTCTGTACTTCGACCTTGCCAGCGCCGAGATACACCACACCACGATTGCCAGACATGCTTTCACCTCGCTGTTGTTTTTATGTAGCGTCGCGTCGCCATGGAGCGGCGGCGCGTTGATTGCTCGGGTTATAACCTGTGTCTTTTTACGTTGTCTGTAAGGGCCTCTTCGCGAGCAAGCCCGCTCCCACATTGGATCGAGTAGGCATAAGGTCTGTGGACAATACAAAACCTGTGGGAGCGGGCTTGCTCGCGAATGGGCTGCGAAGCGGCCCCAAAAATCTAAAGAACGACGGTGCGATTGGCGTTCAAAAACACCCGTCGTTCGATGTGATAACCAACAGCCCGCGCCAGGGTCAGCCCTTCGATATCCCGCCCTTTGGCGATCAGATCTTCGGGGTAATGACTGTGATCCACAGCCTCCACGCCCTGGGCGATGATCGGGCCTTCGTCCAGGTCGTTGTTGATGTAATGCGCCGTGGCGCCGACCAGTTTCACGCCCTTGTTGTAGGCCTGGTGATACGGCTTGGCGCCCTTGAAACCCGGCAGCAGGGAGTGATGGATATTGATCGCCTTGCCATCGAGTTTGCGGCACAGCTCCGGCGACAGAACCTGCATGTAGCGTGCAAGAATCACCAGTTCGGCACCGGCCTCCTCGATCACCTGCCAGACCTGACGCTCCTGGGACGGCTTGTCGTTCGGGTCCAGGGGAAAGTGGTAGTACGGAATCTGGTGCCAGTCGGCCAACGGCTTGAGGTCCGGATGGTTGGAAACCACGGCGACCACGTCCATCGACAACTGGCCGATGCGCTGGCGGTAGAGCAAGTCGTTGAGGCAGTGATCGGCCTTGGAGACCATGATCACCACTTTGGGCCGGTGATGCGGCGGGGTCAGTTCGAAAATCATCCCGAAGGCGTCACCCCGTTCCGCCAGACCGGCGCGAAAGGCTTGTTCGTCAAAGCCGTCGGGCTGACGGAATTCCACCCGAATGAAAAAACGACCCGAGAGCCGGTCATCAAAGGAATGGTGCTCGGTGACGTAGCAGCCCTGCTCGAACAGAAAGCGGGTCACCGCATCCACGGTGCCGAGGACGCTGGGGCAATCGGCGGTCAGAATCCATGTGTCTGGGGCGCGGCTCATAGTGCGGTGACTCCTGTTCGAAAATACCTACGCGACTGCGAAGACCTGTGGCGAGGGAGCTTGCTCCCGCTGGGTTGCGAAGCAACCCCTTTTTCAGCAACCGCATTCCTGCAGAAGGAACGCGGACTCAGGTTTTACGACTGCTGCGCAGCCGAGCGGGAGCAAGCTCCCTCGCCACAATTACGCCTGAACGCTAAGGCCGTATTCGGCGGCAGCATCCTGCAACCACAACCACCAGTAATCCGAGAAGCTGCGGCGAATCAGCAGCTCCCAGGTGTCTTCGGCGGTGTGGCGGATCATCAATTGCGACTTGGCGAACACCGTGCCGACAGCCTTGCCCACCGGGAAGTTGTTGGGGTGCACGTCGTAGCTGGTGGACTTCATCAGCACCTGACGCACGTTCGGGCCGCTGAGTTCGAGGATCTGCTGGCCACCGCTGACGTTGACGATCTGGATGTGCAAGTCGCCCAGCGCTTCACGCAGCTTTTTCTCGGCAGCAAATTCTTCGCCGGTCGGCACGATCAGCAGCCATTCATCCGGCCCCATCCATTGCAGGCTGGTTTCGCCTTTGATCACCATGGTCAGCGCGGCCGGCAGTTCCAGGCCGAGAGCCTTGTGCACGCCAGCGGCGAACGCTGGATCGTGGGCATCGCCACGGATGGTCAGGTGACCGAGGAGTTTTTTCTCACGCACGATCACGCCGGCGTTCTTGCGGCCCTTGCCCACCAGGCTGGCGAGGTCGGCATGATGCAGCGACGACTCGGCCTTGGCCCCGGTGGTTGGGCGTTGTTGGTAAACATTGGCTGCGGTCATAAAGCACCTTTCCTGAATTCTGTTGGTTCCGGCCTTTGTGGTGGCTGTGCCGCCGCCTTCGCGAGCAAGCCCGCTCCCACATTCGACCGCGTTCCCCTGTGGGAGCGGGCTTGCTCGCGAATCAGACGACTCGGTGCAACTGCCCGCCCACAGGACCCGAGGCCATTAAACGTTCTGGCGATCGCCTTTCGGATCGAAGAACACCGAAGAAACGATTTCCGCCTCGATCACGCTGCCGTCGGCCAGCGGTGCGAATACCCGCTCACCCATGCGCTTCAAGCCGCCCTTGACCACACCCATGGCAAACGAATAGCCCAGGGAATTGTGCAGGTAACTGGAAGTCACGTGACCGACCATGGTCATCGGGATGGTTTGCTTGGTGTTGAACACCAGTTGCGCCCCTTCCGGCAGCCACTTGGTCGGATCGATCGGCTTCAGACCGACCAATTGCTTGCGTTGATCACGCACGCAGTCTTCGCGGTTCATGCCACGCCAGCCGATCCACGAGAACGGTTTGGTGCGACCGACACACCAGCCCATATTCAGGTCGTCCGGGGTCATCGAGCTGTCAGTGTCCTGACCGACGATGATGAAACCCTTCTCCGCCCGCAGCACGTGCATGGTTTCGGTGCCGTACGGGGTCAGGTTGTACTGCTTGCCGGCCTCGACGATTTTCTCGAGTACGCCCATGGCGTAGTCGGCCTGCACGTTGACTTCGTACGACAGCTCACCGGTAAACGAAATCCGGAACACCCGCGCCGGCACACCACCGACCAGACCTTCTTTCCAGGTCATGAACGGGAAGGCTTCGTTGCTCAAGTCGATGTCAGTGACTTCGCTGAGCAGCTTGCGGCTGTTCGGCCCCGACAGGGTCATGGTTGCCCAGTGATCCGTTACGGAAGTGAAGTACACCTTCAGGTCTGGCCATTCAGTCTGATGGTAGATTTCCAGCCATTGCAGCACGCGTGCAGCGCCGCCGGTGGTGGTGGTCATCACGAAATGGTTGTCGGCCAGGCATGCAGTCACGCCGTCGTCGAACACCATGCCGTCTTCTTTACACATCAGGCCATAACGGGCCTTGCCCACGTCGAGCTTGGTCCAGGCGTTGGTGTAGATACGGTTGAGGAACTCACGGGAATCCGGGCCCTGGATGTCGATCTTGCCCAGGGTCGAAGCGTCCAGCAGGCCGACGCTGTCGCGCACCGCTTTGCATTCGCGTTTCACCGCGGCGTGCAGGTCTTCACCGTTTTTCGGGAAGTACCAAGGCCGTTTCCACTGACCGACGTCTTCGAACTCGGCACCGTTTTTCACATGCCAGTGATGCAGCGCGGTGAAACGAACCGGCTCGAAGATGTGCCCACAGTGACGACCGGCTATGGCGCCGAAAGTCACCGGCGTGTAGTTCGGGCGGAACATGGTGGTGCCCATCTGCGGGATGGTCACGTTCAGCGAACGGGCGGCAATGGCCAGACCGTTGACGTTACCGAGCTTGCCCTGATCGGTGCCGAAGCCCAGTGCGGTGTAGCGCTTGACGTGCTCGACCGACTCGAAGCCTTCGCGGGTCGCCAGTTCGATGGCGGCAGCGGTGACATCGTTCTGCAGGTCGACGAATTGCTTCGGCGCCCGTGCGGTGGCTTTTTCGTGAGGCACCTGGAACAGCGCCAGCGTCGGCTCTTCCAGACGGCTCAGGGCTTTGGGCAGTGCGCCTTCGACCACACTGAAACCGGCTTCGCTGGCGGCGCGAGCACCACCTGCAAAACCATCGGCCAGCGAATCGCCGAGGCCGTAGACGCCGTTGATGCCACCCACGCATACGCGTTTCTGCGGTGCTTCACCCGGTACGAAACCAAGGATGTCTTCACGCCAGATCGGCTTGCCGCCCAAGTGCGATGCCAGGTGAACCACCGGGCTGTAACCGCCGGAACTGGCGACCAGGTCGCAATCGAGCCATTCGCCCGGGCTGGTCACGGTGTGTGCTTTTACATCGATCGCGGCAACGCGAGCGGCAGTGACGTGCTTGCTGCCTCGAGCTTCGATCACGGCGCTGCCGGTCAGGATGCGGATGCCTTTGGCACGCGCTTCTTCCACCAGCGCACCACGCGGGTTGCTGCGGGCGTCGGCAATCGCAACCACTTGCAGGCTGGCGTCGAGCCAATCCAGCGCCACGCGGTAGGCATGATCGTTGTTGGTCGACAGCACCAGTTTCTTGCCCGGAGCCACGCCGTAACGACGAACATAAGTCGACACAGCGCCGGCGAGCATATTGCCCGGTACGTCGTTGTTGCCGTAAACCAGTGGACGCTCGTGAGTACCGGTCGCCAGCACTACACGCTTGGCGCGAACCCGATGGATGCGCTGACGCACCTGGCCGATCGGGGCACGGTCACCGAGGTGATCGGTGAGGCGCTCGTGAATGGTCAGGAAATTATGGTCGTGGTAACCGTTGACCGTGGCGCGCGGCAACAGCAGCACGTCCGGGGTGTTCTTCAGCTCGGCGATGACGCTGGCGACCCATTCGGTGGCAGGCTTGCCGTCGAGGCTTTCGCGGGAATCGAGCAAGCTGCCGCCGAACTCTTCCTGCTCATCGGCCAGGATCACACGCGCACCGCTACGGGCAGCCGCCAGCGCAGCCGCCAGACCCGCAGGGCCAGCGCCGACGATCAGCACGTCGCAGTGCTGGTTCATGTAGTCGTAGGTGTCCGGATCGTTCTCGGTCGGCGAGCGGCCAAGGCCGGCAGCCTTACGAATGTACTTCTCGTAAGTCATCCAGAACGATTGCGGGTACATGAAGGTTTTGTAGTAGAAGCCCGGCGGCATCAGCTTGCCGCCGACCTTGCCGAGAATCCCCATCATGTCGTTGTTCACGCTTGGCCAGCCGTTGGTGCTGGTGGCGACCAGGCCTTGATACAGCGCTTGTTGCGTGGCGCGCACGTTCGGGATCTGCGTGGCTTCGGTCGCACCGATCTGCAGCACGGCGTTCGGCTCTTCGGCACCGGCGGCGAAGATGCCGCGTGGGCGCGAGTACTTGAAGCTGCGGCCGATGATGTCGACACCGTTGGCCAGCAAGGCTGCTGCCAGGGAATCGCCTTCAAAACCTTTGTAGACCTGGCCGTTGAAGGTGAAGCTCAGCACTTTGTTGCGGTCGATGCGTCCGCCGTTGGACAGGCGATTGATCTGGCTCATACCTTCTCTCCCAGAGCCGTGGCGGCCGCTTTCGGGCTGTCGGTCTTGTCGGTGAACTGCGGCTTGGCGCCGATCTTGTAGGTTTCGAGAATCTCGTAGGTCACGGTGTCACGGGTCACGTTGAAGTACTGACGGCAACCGGCGACGTGATCCCACAGTTCGTGGTGCAGACCGCGAGGGTTATCGCGGAAGAACATGTAGTCGCCCCACTCCTCGTCGGTGCAGCTGTTCGGATCCAGTGGGCGCGGGATGTGCGCCTGGCCGGATGCGTGGAATTCCTCTTCGGAGCGCAGTTCGCCGCAGTGAGGACAGAAGATATGCAACATGGGGATTTCTCCTGTTAGTGGGCAACCGCAGCAGCGCCGTGTTCATCGATCAACGCACCGTTGTGGAAACGGTCGATGGAGAAAGGTGCAGCCAATGGGTGCATTTCACCCTTGGCCAGACTCGCGGCAAACACGTTGCCCGAGCCAGGTGTTGCCTTGAAGCCACCGGTGCCCCAACCGCAGTTGAAGAACATGTTCGGTACCGGAGTTTTCGATATGATCGGGCATGCATCCGGCGTGGTGTCGACGATGCCGCCCCACTGACGGTTCATGCGTACGCGCGACAGCACCGGGAACATCTCGACGATGGCCTGGATGGTGTGCTCGATCACCGGGTACGAACCACGCTGGCCGTAGCCGTTGTAGCCGTCGATACCGGCGCCGATCACCAGGTCACCCTTGTCGGACTGGCTGATGTAACCGTGTACGGCGTTGGACATGATCACGCTGTCGATAATCGGCTTGATCGGCTCGGACACCAACGCTTGCAGCGGGTGCGATTCGATCGGCAGACGGAAACCGGCAAGTTTGGCCATGTGCCCGGAGTTACCGGCAGTCACCACACCGACGCGCTTGGCGCCGATGAAGCCCTTGTTGGTTTCAACGCCGATGCACACGCCGTTTTCCTTGCGGAAACCGATCACTTCGGTCTGCTGGATCAAGTCCACGCCCAAGGCGTCGGCGGCACGGGCAAAGCCCCAGGCCACGGCATCGTGACGGGCCACGCCGCCGCGACGCTGGACGGTTGCGCCCATCACCGGGTAGCGAGTGTTCTTGGAGCAGTCGAGGTACGGAATCTCGTCGGCTACCTGTTTGGCATCGAGCAGTTCGCCATCCACGCCGTTGAGGCGGTTGGCGCTGACCCGACGCTCGGAATCACGAATGTCCTGCAGGGTGTGGCACAAGTTGTAAACGCCACGCTGGGAGAACATCACGTTGTAGTTCAGGTCCTGGGACAGGCCTTCCCACAATTTCATCGCGTGTTCGTACAGGTGCGCCGACTCGTCCCACAGGTAGTTGGAGCGAACGATGGTGGTGTTGCGCGCGGTGTTACCGCCGCCCAGCCAGCCTTTCTCGACCACGGCCACGTTGGTGATGCCGTGTTCCTTGGCCAGGTAGTAGGCGGTCGCCAGACCATGCCCGCCACCGCCGACGATGACCACGTCATAGACCTTTTTCGGGGTCGGCGTGCGCCACATCTTCTGCCAGTTTTCGTGATGGCTGAGGGAGTGTTTGAAGAGGCCGAAGCCCGAATAGCGTTGCATAGTCATTTACTCCAAAACCGCGCTCAGCGATAAACCGGGAAGTCCGCGCACAGGGCTGCCGCATGCTTGGCGACATTGGCCTCGACATCGGCGTCGCCGAGGTTGTCGAGAATGTCGCAGATCCAGCCGGCCAGTTCAGTGCACTGGGCAACCTTGAAGCCGCGAGTGGTCACCGCCGGAGTGCCGATGCGCAGGCCGGAGGTCACGAACGGCGACTGTGGATCGTTCGGGACAGCGTTCTTGTTCACGGTGATGTGGGCGCGACCGAGTGCTGCATCCGCTTCTTTGCCGGTGAGGCCCTGACGGATCAGGCTGACCAGGAACAGGTGGTTATCGGTGCCGCCGGACACTACATCGTAGCCGCGTTTGATAAATACGCCGGCCATGGCCTGGGCGTTGTCGATCACTTGTTGCTGGTAAGCCTTGAAGCCAGGCTCCAGCGCTTCCTTGAAGCACACGGCTTTACCGGCGATGACGTGCATCAGCGGGCCGCCCTGGGCACCAGGGAACACGGCAGCGTTGAGCTTCTTCTCGATTTCTTCGTTGGCCTTGGCCAGGATCAGGCCACCACGCGGACCGCGCAGGGTCTTGTGGGTGGTGGTGGTGACCACGTCGGCGTAAGGCAGCGGGTTCGGGTACAGACCAGCGGCGACCAGACCGGCCACGTGAGCCATGTCGACGAACAGCAGGGCACCGACCTTGTCGGCGATCTGGCGGAAGCGTGGGAAGTCGAGGGTCTTGGAGTAGGCCGAGAAGCCGGCAACGATCATCTTCGGCTTGCACTCGATGGCCAGGCGCTCGACTTCGTCGTAATCGATCAGCCCGGTTTTGGTGTCGATGCCGTACTGCACGGCGTTATACAGTTTGCCCGAGGACGACACTTTGGCGCCGTGGGTCAGGTGACCGCCATGGGCCAGGCTCATGCCCAGAATGGTGTCGCCGGCTTGCAGCAGGGCCAGGTACACGGCGCTGTTGGCCGAAGAGCCGGAGTGCGGCTGAACGTTGGCATAGTCGGCACCAAACAATTGCTTGGCGCGCTCGATGGCCAGGGCTTCGACCTTGTCGACGTGCTCGCAGCCACCGTAGTAGCGCTTGCCCGGATAGCCTTCGGCGTATTTGTTGGTCAGGCCGCTGCCTTGCGCTTGCATCACGCGCTTGCTGGTGTAGTTCTCGGACGCGATCAGCTCGATGTGATCTTCCTGGCGTTGCTCCTCGGCATTCATCGCCGCCAGCAGTGCATCGTCGTAACCCTGGATCTGGTCTTGCTTGCTGAACATCGCGTCTCTCCCAGCGGCATCTATGCGCCATTCGTCTCGGTAAGGCACTGGCGTTACGGCAGTACCCTTTGGAAGCGATGGTATGACCGGCGCAGACAGGTCAAATGCCTATGGACGCCACGCAAAGGTGCGTTTACGACATAGGCCGAGGGAGCAGGGTTGTGCATGCCCCTGTAGGAGCTGCCGAAGGCTGCGATCTTTTGACTTTGCTCTATAGAAGATCAAAAGATCGCAGCCTTCGGCAGCTCCTACAGAGGTCCGGCGATAAGCTGGCGCAAGGCCAGAAGCACGAGGAAATGTGCGGGATAGAGCCCATACGCCCAACGGCGCATCGGCGGTGGCCGAATGCCTTGGGCGTGTCGCAATAGCAACAGCCCCAGCAATGGCGCAATCAGACAAGCGGCAATGCCGAGGATGGCTGCACCGCTGTGAAGTCGTGCGGCGTAATACAGCACTTGCCATTGATTCGCGGCCAGGCAGACCAGCCCCGGCAGCAGGCTGAAATACCAGGGGCGGTTAATCACCCACAATATCGCCAGCGGCAACAGCACGCCGAAGAAACCGAACATCAGTCGTTCCGGGAACAGTGCCGCCAACAACAAGGCACCGACCGCCAACAGACGCGACTCAAGCATCCGGTTCTGCCAGCCAAGGGCGACCAACAGCCCCAGAATCAGCGTGGGCAACACGTTTAAAGTGTTGTGATCCGGAATGTACATCCGGTAGGGAATTTCGCTGACCGCGCTAAACAGCAACAACCAACCGAAATAGCGCCACTGCCCATCGGTGGTTATTGCGCGAGCCCGCGACAGGTTCGCCGCCATCGCCAGACAGAACCACGGGAACGCCAACCTGCCCGGCACATACAGCAGATCGATGGAGTAACCGACATATCGCAGGTGATCGAGCACCATGCTCAGCAGCGCCAGCCACTTGAGCAGATCCAGCGCCCCATCCCGTTGCGTCATGTGCATAATTGCCCATCAACCGTGTATTTTTCTGACAGCATCATCCCGTGTGCTCTCCTGACGATCTTGGGTAAAGTGCGCACCATCATTGACCACGATGTTCTTCACCATAGAGCCTCGACCAAGGAAGCCGGCCATGACCGACAAGAGCCAACAATTCGCCAGCGACAACTATTCCGGTATCTGCCCTGAAGCCTGGGCTGCCATGGAACAGGCCAACCACGGCCACCAGCGCGCTTATGGCGACGACGAGTGGACCGCTCGCGCGGCCGATCAATTCCGCAAACTGTTTGAAACCGACTGCGAAGTGTTCTTCGCCTTCAACGGTACGGCGGCCAACTCATTGGCCCTGTCGTCACTGTGCCAGAGTTACCACAGCGTGATCTGCTCGGAAACCGCCCACGTCGAAACCGACGAATGCGGTGCACCGGAGTTTTTCTCCAACGGCTCCAAGCTGCTCATCGCCCGCACCGAAAACGGCAAGCTGACACCGGAGTCGATCCGCGAAATCGCCCTCAAGCGCCAGGACATCCACTACCCCAAACCCCGTGTCGTGACCCTGACCCAGGCCACCGAAGTCGGCAGCGTGTACACCCCGGAAGAAATCCGCGCCATCAGCGTCACCTGCAAAGAACTGGGCCTGAACCTGCACATGGACGGCGCTCGCTTCTCCAATGCGTGCGCATTTCTTGGCTGCTCGCCAGCCGACCTGACCTGGAAGGCCGGCGTTGACGTGCTGTGCTTCGGCGGCACGAAAAACGGCATGGCGGTGGGCGAAGCGATTCTGTTCTTCAACCACAAACTGGCCGAAGACTTCGATTACCGCTGCAAGCAGGCCGGGCAACTGGCGTCGAAGATGCGCTTCCTCTCCGCACCGTGGGTCGGGATTCTGGAAAACGACGCCTGGCTCAAATACGCCCGCCACGCCAACCATTGCGCACAGTTACTGGCTGAACTGGTGAGCGATATTCCGGGCGTGGAACTGATGTTCCCGGTGCAGGCCAACGGCGTATTCCTGCAACTGTCGGAACCGGCCATTGCCGCACTGACCGCCAAGGGCTGGCGCTTTTACACCTTCATCGGCAACGGCGGCGCACGCTTCATGTGCTCGTGGGACACCGAAGAAGAGCGTGTGCGGGAATTGGCGACGGATATTCGGCACGTGATGGCGGGCTGACACCCACCAGCTTTTGTGGGAGCGGGCTTGCTCGCGAAGAGGGAGTGTCAGTCGACATCAATGCCGTCTGGTACACCGCCTTCGCGAGCAAGCCCGCTCCCACAGGTTCCGCTCCTTAACTGACTGCCCTCCAACAAGACTTCGTCTACATTGACTGGCGAGCCGTTTCGATCCGCTCAGATAACAACAATCAGGAGCGTACGCATGTCATTACAAGGTAAAACCCTGTTCATCACCGGCGCCAGCCGTGGCATTGGGCGTGAGATTGCGCTGCGGGCAGCCAAGGACGGGGCCAACATCGTGATTGCCGCCAAAAGTGCCGCCCCTCATCCCAAACTGCCTGGCACCATTTTCAGCGTGGCGGCGGAAGTCGAAGCCGCGGGTGGCAAGGCGCTGGCCTTGCAAGTGGATGTGCGTGATGAAATTGCCGTGCGCCAGGCCATGGTCGATGCCAGTGGCCATTTTGGCGGCATCGATGCGCTGATCAACAATGCCGGGGCGATCAAGCTGACCGGCGTGCAACACATCGAACTCAAACGCTTCGACCTGATGCACCAGATCAACACCCGCGCGGTACTGCTGTGCAGTCAGGCTGCCCTGCCCTATCTGAAGAAATCCGCCGGGCACATTCTCAATCTGTCACCGCCGCTGAATCTGGCGAGCAAATGGTTCGCCCAGTACAGCCCCTACACGGTGACCAAATACGGCATGAGCATGCTAAGCCTGGGCATGAGCGAGGAATTCGCCTCCTACGACATCAGCGTCAATTCCCTGTGGCCACAGACCATGATCGCCACGGCCGCCATCGAGTTTCAGCTGGGGTCACGCGAGTCGTTCAAGCATGCGCGCACGCCGGCGATCATGGCGGATGCTGCTTACGCGATTCTGAGCAGCAGTGGTCGCAGCATCACCGGGCGGTTGCTGATTGATGAGGAGATTCTGCGGGAGCATGGCGTGACAGATTTTGAAGGGTATCGGTTTGCGCCAGATTCCACCGATAAACTGATGACAGATCTGTTTGTCGACTGACGCGGCATGGGTATCCACAACTCTCTGTAGGAGCTGCCGAAGGCTGCGATCTTTTGATCTTGATCCTGAAAAGCAAAATCAAAAGATCGCAGCCTTCGGCAGCTCCTACAGGGATATTCGGCAGCCATCAAAGATGAAGCGTTTATTTAGTACTCGATCCGCACATCCCCCTTCGGCACGCTGCAGCACGACAGGATGAATCCTTCGGCTTCGTCTTCCTCGGTAATCCCGCCGTTGTGGTCCATTTCGACCTCGCCGCCCAGCTTCATTACCTTGCACGTCCCGCAAATCCCCATCCCGCAGGCTTTCGGGATCAGCAGGCCAAGTTTGGCCGCCGCCGCATGCACGGTCTCCCCTGGCGCCACGCGAATGCTTTTGCCGGAGGCGGTGAATTCCACCTGATGCAGATCCGCCGCATCGACTTCCGGAGCATCCGCTGCTTGTTCGGCTTGCTCCACTGCATCAGCGCGGGCTTCCGGCGGCGTCGCGCCGAAGGATTCCTCGTGATAACGCTTCATGTCGAAACCCGCCGCCTCAAGCATGCGCTTGACCGCGTTCATGTACGGGGTCGGGCCGCAGCAGAAGACTTCACGGTCGAGGAAGTCCGGCGCCATCAGTTCGAGCATCTTGTGATTCAGGTAACCGCGATAACCGGCCCACGGCTCGCCCAGACCATGCTTCTCGCAGATCAGGTGCAGGCTGAAGTTGTCGATCCGCGACGCCATGTGTTCCAGCTCACGGTGGTAAATGATGTCTTTCGGTGAACGGGCGCTGTGGATAAACACCATGTCGACATTGCCGTTGGTGTCGTAGAACCAACGGGCCATGGACATGCACGGCGTAATACCGACGCCGCCACTGAGGTAGAGCACTTTCGGCGCAGGGAAGTCCATGGCGTTGAACAGCCCGACCGGCCCGTGCACCGCCAGCTCCTGGCCTTCATGCAGAGTATCGTGCAGCCAGTTGGAGACTTTGCCCCCCGGCACGCGCTTGATGGTCACCGAGAAGCTGTACGGCACCGACGGCGAACTGGAAATGGTGTAGGAGCGCATGATCGGCACGCCTTCGATTTCCAGCTCCAGGGTGACGAACTGCCCGGGCTTGAAAAAGAACAGGATTGGCTGATCGGCCATAAAGCAGAAGGTGCGCACATCCCAGGTTTCCTGGATGACTTTGACGCAACGGACGATGTGTCGACCATTGGCCCAGGTCTGGGTGGTTACCGGATTCAGGAAGCTGTTGGACATGCTGTTCTCCACGGCCGACTACCGGCCTTTATGTTGGCGATTCTGCGTATAGCGCAGCTCCTCCATTTACCTATCTGCGACATTCACATACTTATCGCGACCAGCCCCCAATTACCGGGGGTTGCGCGTCGGGAACAGATTTGGCCATGTCGCCCATGGATAAGGTTCTGGCGAGCGCCGGCCCCACACTCGCCCCATACCAAGACATAATCTTTACACCTTGCGTAGCAAACCTGATCAGCCACTTTCGCGGCCACGCAGATGGCCTTGAGGAAACACACGATGGACGTCACCACTACCCTGAGCCTGGGCGATCCACTGGAACCCGCACGCAAGGCCACCGCGCAGATGCTGCAAGAGCGCGAGCGCACTTTCTCGCTGCCGCAGCCGTTTTACTCTGACGAGCGGCTGTTCGATATCGACATGCAGGAAATCTTTCAGAAAGAGTGGTTAATCGCCGGCATGACCTGCGAGATCCCGACCAAGGGCAACTACCTGACCCTGCAAGTCGGCAAGAACCCGATCATCGTGATTCGTGGCGCCGAAGGCGTGGTCCATGCGTTCCACAACGTCTGCCGTCACCGCGGTTCACGGCTGTGCACCAGTGAAAAAGGCAAAGTCGCCAAACTGGTCTGCCACTACCACCAGTGGACGTATGAGCTGGACGGTCGCCTGCTGTTCGCCGGTACCGAAATGGGCGCCGACTTCGACATGAAGCAGTACGGCCTCAAACCGGTGAACGTGAAAACCGCTGGCGGCTACATCTTCATCAGCCTGTCGGAAAACCCGCCGGCCATTGATGACTTCCTGTCGACGCTCAGCCATTACATGGAACCGTACGACATGGAGAACACCAAGGTGGCGATTACCACCACCTTGATGGAAAAAGCCAACTGGAAACTGGTGCTGGAAAACAACCGCGAGTGCTACCACTGCAACGCGTCGCACCCGGAACTGCTGAAAACCCTGCTGGAATGGGACGACGTCACCGACCCGCGTGCCGACCAGGCCTTCAAGGACCACGTCGCTGCTTCGGCCGCCGCTTGGGAAGCCGAGAAGATCCCTTACGCCCACGCCAGTTTCGGCCTGCGTAACCGCATCGTGCGCATGCCGCTGCTCAAGGGCACCGTGTCGATGACCCTGGACGGCAAACAGGGTTGCGCCAAACTCATGGGCCGCATCAAGAACCCGGACCTGGGTTCGATGCGCATCCTGCACCTGCCACACTCATGGAACCACTGCATGGGCGACCACATCATCGTGTTCACCGTGTGGCCGATCAGCGCTCAGGAAACCATGGTCACCACCAAGTGGATCGTGCACAAGGACGCGGTCGAAGGCGTGGACTACGACGTGGAGCGCATGCGCCAGGTCTGGGATGCGACCAACGACCAGGATCGTCGCCTGGCCGAAGAAAACCAGCGCGGCATCAACTCCACCGCGTACCAGCCAGGGCCTTACTCGAAGACTTATGAGTTTGGCGTGGTGAACTTTGTGGATTGGTACAGCGAGCGTCTGTTGAACAACCTGGGGGCTGAGCCTGCGCCTTACCTCAAAGGGGTTCCGGTTCAGGGATAAGATCAAGAGCTTCGCGAGCAAGCCCGCTCCCACAGTTGACCGAGTCGTTCACAGATTTTGTGTACGCCACCGATCTAATGTGGGAGCGGGCTTGCTCGCGAAAGCGGTCTCACATTCACCCAATCAACTTGAAGACCACCGCACCGACCCATCTTCCCCAATAAACGTCTCTTCGATGTTTTCCCCCACCAGCCGTACCTTCACATAACCGTTCAACACCCGATCCGGGTAAGCCTCATCCCGCGCATTTTGCGTTTCCGACCACAACACCCGCGAATGCCCGTTCAGCTCGCTGGCATTGCCATAGGGAATCGCTCCATGCCCGGCGCAGCGTGCATGCAACCCGCCTTGAGCGGCGTAGCAGATGCCGTTGTGCAAATGCCCCCAATACCAGTAATCCGGCTCACGCCCCAAGGCATCGCACACCGGTTGATACAGCGCCGTCTTGTTGTGCCCGGTAATGTCGAAACCCTGGTGATGACTGAGCACCATGATTTTCTTGCGCTGAGGCAGCCCTTTCATCCAGTCGATCTGCTCCTTGTTCAGCGCACCGTCCATGTACAGGTTAATCGGATCCGAGGCATACGCCGTGTCGAGGCCGATCACCAGCCAGTCATCGTTGTACAACGCAAAATAACTGGTGCCCTGCTGCGCCGGAAAACGCTTGGCCAATTCCTTGAAATAGCCATGGGCGCCGCTGTACATCTCGTGGTTGGAGTTGAGGGTGAACGAGCCCTGCTTGCCCATGGGCCAGCCGACCATGTCGACGTCTTCCTGGGAGTGAGTGCCGGCGTAATACACATCCCCCAGATGAACGGTGAAATCGGCCTGGGCCAGTTGCATCTGGTTGGCCACCGACACCGCCGGCGCATGGCTGTCGAACGGCCCGGTGCCCCAATCGCCGGCGATGGCCAGGGTCACGTCACTGTCCATGCGCATCAACGCCGGGTTGGTGGCGAATGGCGCGTGATGCCGCAGGTTCTCGATCCACTTGAGCAGCGCCTCGCTCCACAACAGATCCAGCAGTTCCCATTTGCGACAACCGAGCAAGCTGCCGTCCTTGAGCACTCGGGTTTGCAGTTCGTCGACCGATTGCGGCAAGGGGCTGGCGTTGCCGATGTGTAGGATCGACAAGCCATGGGCCAATTCCCACGGCACACTCGGTTGATCATCTGGCACATCGCCGTGCTTGAGCACGTATTGCGCCTGATCATGGCCCCGTTGCAGCAGCGCAACGATGGCTTCGAACTCCTCCGGTTCAAGCTCGCTGACGAGCTTTTTCCACGCCATTTCCAGGCGAGTGAACAAGCCGTGAAAGCGCAGCTTGACCTTGTCGTACTCGTGTTCCCAATGACTGACCAATGACATGTCGCGTTCCTCCATCCGTAGTGGAATTACAGGGTTTTCATGAACTCGATGAGCGCCCGCTTATCGAGCTCCGACAGTTGCGTGCCGTACAGGTGGCCGCCGTTGTGGTTGCCCTCCAGGCGTGTGTCGTATTTGAAGTCCGCCGAAGCCTTCATCTGCTGGCCACTGGTGACGAAGCCGACTTTGTCCTGGTCGTACACATCAGAGCCGGTGAAGAACACCAGCGGTCTTTTTTCCGGTGGTTGCAGCAAGTCCCACAGGGTCGGTACCGAACCGTTGTGCAAGTACGGCGCGCGCAACCAGACGCCGTCGGTGGGCGTGTTGCTGTAGCTCTGGGTCTTGCGATAGGCGCCGAAGTCGAACGGCGATTTCTTGAAGCCATGGAAAGCCGTCACCAAACCATTGGTGAACGAGTTCAGCCGATGGGGATCGGTGCCCAGTTCCTCAATGTTGGTGGTGACCTGACCGGTGTCGGTGCGGCCGAAATCATGGCAACCGGCGCAGTTGTTTTCCCAGACCGGCTTGCCCTGTGCGACCTTGGCCTTATCCAGCGCGAACGGCCAGGCTGGCGCCTTGTGGCCCAGCAGCCAGTTGGTCACCCGATTGAAACTGGCCGGCAACACTGACTCCGGCGTTGCGCCCACGGCCATGGCCGCCGCGTAGTTACGCTCATGGATGTCATTGTTGTTGCCGTCCCAGTGCAGGTACAGCGACTCCCGAGGCTTCTGGTTCCAGACTTGCGGCAAGTCGACAGTGCCGATGGTCGAGTCATCCGGGAAGCCGAACACCACCATTTTCGTCGGGTTGAAGGTGTCGGTGCGCCCCGGCCCTTGCGGTGCGCGCAGGCGTTGCCAGGCATAGGCCTGCTTCTGCTTGACCAGCGCGCTCGTGGCCATCGGAATGATCACGTAGCGGTTGTACAACCGCTCGAAGAACCCGAGCTGGAACTTGCTGTTGATCGCCGTCATCACCGCGTCGGGGGTGAATGTCGGGTCGCTGGCGCAATTGTAGGCGAACCACTGGAAGGCCTGCAGTTGCAGGGTATTGGCCGGCGCGGTGGCCACCGGGATGGCGACGTCGCTGGTATTGGCCCGGTAGGAACCGGTGTGGCACAAGGCGCAGTTGGGCTCCACGGTCGGGTAGCCGATCTGCCGCTTGGCCATACCGATCGGCAGATCCTTGCCGTTCTCGTAGAGGAAACCGAAAACTTCGTAGCCGCCGGGTTTCGGCAGTTTATCCGGGCACATCTGCGGCAATACGGCGAACAGGTAATAGGGAATCCGCGCTTCGATGCCCAGGCCGATGGCGCCGTACTTGTAGTGGTCCTCATCGGAGGCGTATTGCTCTGCCGGCACCACCCGCAGCATCTGGTACCAGGTTTCGTAGCCGATAAACCCCAACGCCAGCACCACGACCAGCGTGGCGACTTTGAAACTGTGCCGCTGCCAGCGTCGCACCCAGGCTGCGCGCCACGCATGCCAGCCGTCGCGAAGTAACGCCAGGGGCCGATTGGCCGGCGCGCTGCCCAGGTACAGCAGAACCCCGAGGATCAGGAACATGCTCAGATCGCCCAGCAGCATCGGCACGAATACCTGAGCCTGGTTGCTGGTGTTGATCAGGTAGATCCAGAACGCCACGGCGACCAATCGCGATAGCACGCACAGCCACGAATGCACGACGTATTTTGGCGCGTTGAAACCTGACGGCATGTAGAACAGGCTGATCCCCACCAGCAGCATGCCGGCGTTTTCCAGCCACGGATCGGAGAGTTGCGGTGGCATCCCGAGCATCGAGGTCAGCAACGCCGGCGCGAACAGCGCCGGGATCGCGAACACCATGTTCATCACAATGCCTAGCCAGATGAAGCGTTGAAACCAGCGGATGTAACTGTCCATGGCATCCATTTCCTTGTCGTCACCAATCCCAAGTCAGCACACGGCTTTTGTGGCGAGGGAGCTTGCTCCCGCTCGGCTGCGAAGCAGTCGTAAATCCAGAAAACGCAGTGCATCTGATAGATCGCGTCTTTAGGCTTTGGGGCTGCTTCGCAGCCCAGCGGGAGCAAGCTCCCTCGCCACAGGTAAGCGGTGTCAACCGAGGGCGGTTTTCTCCAGGTGTTGCAGGATGATCGGGTACACATCGAGCACCGCATTCTTGCCGAACATGCAGTCGATATGCCCGTAACCCGGCACCACATGCCGGCTGTAGCGCTCCGGTCCATGGGCTTTGCACACGCGCTCATAGGTCTTGAGCGTGCTTTCCGGCAGGTAGCACTGGTTGTCTTCACCGCTGATGAAACAGATCGGCATGGTCAGCCGGTCGAAGTGCGGCATGTAGACGTCCTGGCCCTTGAAGTCCACCAGGTGGCCTTTGCGCAGGATCAACGCCAGGTGCTCGAAGGTCTGCATGTTCGATTCGCCGAACAACTCATGCAGGTTGTCGTGCAGGGTGTCGTTGAGCGTGTCGTGGCGGTACAGCGACGCGTACATGAACGTGATGCGATGGCACACCGGGTTGGTGCAGTAGCCCTGGGCCTCGATGCGGGCGTAGCCGTTGAGGGCCTTGTCATAAAGCTTGTTGAACCAGCTCTCTTTATTGTCGGCATACGCGGTGAGGGATTTGATGCCGATGGCGTCGAGCATCCCCGGAAGGTGCAGGCCGGCCTTGAGCCCAGTTGCCGTGGCGACCACCGTATCCGCGGCGATCTGCGAACACACCACCGAACGCACGCCCTGCAATCCGGCCAGCAGCGACATGAAGAAAGTCGTCGCGCCGTAGCAATGCACCACGCATTGCACGTCCGCGGCCTTGGTGGCCTGCTGGATCTGCGCGATGGCGGCCTTGAAGTCGTACTGCGCAATCTGGTCGCCGTTCCATTCCTTCTTGCTCGCGGGCAACAGAATACTCACCCGTAAATCCAGGAGCCAGACGTCGTACTCGTGCTTGCACAAGAACTCCAGCAGGTTGGTCTGGATGGTGTCGGTGGAGAAAATATTCGAGCCCACGCCCAAGCCATGCACCAGCATCACCGGCCCTTTGCTGCCACCCTGGTAACGGGTCAGCCGTAGCTGTACGTTGTCTTCGGTCTGGAAGAACTGCACGCTCGGGATCGGTGCATCCAATGGGCGTTTCTGCCGCGGCGGCGCGTCAGGGTTGAAGTAGATGTCGCCAGCGAACACCCCGCCGTAGCTCTCCCACAAGATGCCGGCGAAGAACTTGCCGAACCGCGCCAGACCGTCGATGCGCTCGCGTTCATTGCGCGCGTTGAGCACCTTCATGGTGGTCATCTGCTTGGCGAAATCGGCGGGATGGATGTGCATCACCCCCGAACCCAGCACTTCACCGGTCTTGTCCGCCCCGCGATACAGCGTCACGTACAGGGTGCTGGTGTCGTGCCAGACATTCAGCACGCCGTTGTCTTCCGGCACGGTCTTGAACGCGCTGAAGTAATAATCGCTGCCGTCCTCGGCGGTCAGTTTCATGTCGTAATTCATGTGCCGTACGCCGACCTGTTCCTGATACTCCTCGAACAGGTTGAACACGCCATTGCTGGCGGTCAGCGGTTCCGGCGACAGACCCGGCGCATTGAGCGTGCCGACCAGCGTCGCCGCGTGCTCCGGCTCCTTGATCATGCGGTTGAGGTCGTTGGCGGTGATGGTCAGGGTGAACTCGATCGGCGAGTTCTCCGACTCGCCGCGTTTGGCCGCCGCTTCGTAGAGCTTGAGATCGGTGCCTTGAGGCTGAGTGAAGCCTTTGGAGAAATAGCCCTTCATGGTTTCGGTGAACTGCACGCCGAGTGTCGGTGGCGCCACTTGTTTGCGCGGTGCCGAGGGCAGCGTGTAGTCGATGTGCCAACCGCGATCAGCCGCCAGCAGGCCCATGTTGCGCTCGCTCACGGCGGAGATGGTCAGCAGCGGATTGACCGCCAGGGAGGTCGGAATCACCGCACCGTCGGCCACATACAACCCGGCATAAACATTGGTGCCACTGGCGCTGCTGAATACCTGGCCCTTGTGGTTGACCACGCCCTGCTCCGCGTCCTCGCCCATCACACAACCGCCCAGCGGGTGGACGGAAACGATGCTGTGTTTGAGCAGCTCGGTCCAGATCGGATTCTCCACCCAGATCCCGCCCAATGCCTTCGTGCTCTGGTGCAGCCGCTCGTTGCCGAGTTTGACGTTTTCCTGCTCGCCGACGCCCGGCCAGTCGATGCGCAACTGATCCTTGCTGTCGAGCACCATGCGGCCCTTGCCGTCGTCGTGGCTCATGATCAGGTAGGTCTGCATGTTGTGCAGAGCGCCGTGATACGGGCCGCGCAGGAAACTTTCGGTTTCGCGCTCGGCGTACTTGAGCTTGCCGGTAAAGCTGTCGTCGGTGGGCTTACCGATCAACCCGGCGAACGCGGCCATGCTCGGCACCATCGGCCGGCCGAGCGCGCCGGGGATCGAGCCTTCTTCGATAACCATGCGGCTGCGCCAGTCGCCTTCGGTGCGCATGTCGATGATCGAGGTGATGCACGGGCCGACCGGTTTCATTTCACTGGCCGGATGCGCGCCGAAACCGATGCCGTTGATCGCTTGGTCGCAGTTGTGGCCGAAACCGAGAATGTCACCGTTGCCGCTCATGTTCTCGCCGAGCTGATTGGACGTCGACAAGCCTTTGTCCCGGGAGCGCAGGAGGATTTCGGTGGAACCCAGAGTACCAGCCGAAACCACGACGACATCAGCCTTGACGAACAACGTCGGTGCCGAGAACTTCTCGCGGCCGCTGTCCAGGTATTGGAAATGCACGATCCAGCCGTCGCCGTCGGCGTCGCGCTCCAGGTGCCGCACCTCGGCCTGGCAGAAAATCTCTGCGCCGTGGTTCCAGGCGTCCGGCAGGTAATTCATCAGCGTGGTGTTCTTGGCCTTGTTGTTACAGCCCGACACGCAGTCGCCGCAGTGGTTGCACGGCAGCTGCTCGACGCCGACGTGGTTGAGATTGTTCGGCAGTTTGTCGAAGGTCACGTTGATCGGCGGCTTGTAGAAATGCGCCTCTTGCTTGAGGTAGTCCGCAGATTTCTTGTTGGCTTCCAGCTTCGGCAGTACCGGCGAGGTGCTTGGGTAGGGATTGGGCTTGAGCATCTCCCGAGCCCGGGCGTACCCATCCTTGAGCAGCGTGTCGCGATGTTCACGCACCGCCAGCGGCCAGCGCGGATCGTCAAACACGCCGGGCTCTGGCTCCAGGGCGACGTTGGCGTTGATCAAGGATGTGCCGCCCAGGCCGCAACCGACCACCACGTTCTGCTGGGCGTTGACGTGCAGGTCGAACAGCCCGGTGCGCGAACCGATGTGCCCGTCCGGGTCGTGGACTTGCAGCTCTTCGGTGGCCGCCAGCATCGTATTGGGGTATTCGCCGGGCTGGATTTCCCGGCCCCGCTCCAGCAGGCACACTCGCTTGCCGGCCCGGGACAGTCGCGAGGCCGCGATCCCGCCGCCGTAGCCGGAGCCGATGACAATCACGTCGTAATGTTCCTTGATGTCGCTGATGGGCGTGGCAATCCGTGTCATGGGGCATTTCCTCTCAGGCAGATGGCAACTCTGTGGTTGCCTGCAATCGATAGACGAACAAAACGCCTGGTCACCGGGCACGGTCGGGCCTCAATGGCAGCGGCGTATGGGTATGGGAAAAGGCTTCAGGCGCTATAGGCGAGCGCGCTGATTGGTGGCACGACGGTGAATCCGTTTACGCAGCAAGGTGGCGGGTGTCGGTACGCAGGTAACGCAAGGGCCTGGGTGCGAGCGATGTGGCTGGCTATCCATCACGCGTTCTCCGTGAACCAGATGTGGATAAGTGACGGCTGTCCTTGTGCCTGAGAGTGAAGACAGGCGACAGATCGAAGTCAAGGAAGCGCCTTAGAACTGTATGAAATCTGATCTATCGCGTTGTGGCCTATAGGGGACGTGGCTTGCAGGGTTTAACGAACAAGTTATCCACACCTCCACCCACAGCTATTGGGGACAACTGTGGATGAGGGGGCAGATTTATTCACAAAAAATGAAGAAAAACCGTGACTTATTCGGAAGCAGGGTTTTATGCCGGCGCTGATCGTTTTTTGTTCAGAAGTCTGCAAGGCACGGTTTATATGACGTGTAGAGGATGGCGAACACCTTATCCACAGAAGCGCCAACAGACTTTGGGGGCAACTTTGCAGGTTCTGTGGAAAACCGCTGAAAACCGTGAGAATTCGGGGTTTGCGGAAGAATTGGTGAGGGAAAACGAGGAATTGAACATTATTCGATCAATCCACTGAAAGCCACGGTTTATATAGCCTGTAGCGGACAGCAAACATCTTATCCACAGAAGCACCAACAGAGATTGGGGGCAAGTATTGGCGTGTGAGCAACGTTACTCTGTGGAAAAAGCTCGAAAAAACCATGGGTTAGGCTGGTCGTTTTTTGTACGGAGGGCTGCAGGGCTTGATTGGCATGGGGTATAGCGAGGGGTGAACATGTTATCCACAGAAGCGCTAACAGGGATTGTGGGTAACTGCGTCTCCCCAATTTGCCAAACCCCAAACAGACCAAAAATTCCGACATCTATTTTTATTTTACGTTCGTTTCGGGACAGCAGTAATGATCATACCTATTACGCCTATATAAAGGACAATACCGACAATTCCAGATGGTGTATCGAGCACGTATGAAACGACAACAAATATACCTAATAGCGAAGACAGTAACAGAAGAATGTTTGATGCAAAAAAAACAGCCAATTTCATACCATAAGAACCTGATTTCAAAATCATCGAAGCAAGCAGACCTACACCTACGCCAACGATCGCTACAAAGCCTATAGCCTCTAGAGCTACCGTGTAAATAATAACGGCAGATAAACCCGTTGTATCAGAAAGGTCCCCCGGATTCGGCGGGACATGTATTGCTGCGGATAACAAGCAAAACCAAGCCCCGAAAAACAGTACAATTGAGATTAGTAAACGTTGATACGAGCGCATAGAAATTGACCTTACCGAGAATAAGGTGTTGGTCGCCAGCACATGCACGACCAACTCCGCGAATACAAGTTACACTATTTTCTTAAACGACAACACCTCCGCACAAATCTCCGGAAGCTCCCCATTAATACTAGCGATCGATAGCAATGACGCTAGTGCCTTTTATAGCAATTTGATAGGGTTCTGCATTTAAATAAGTTTGAACAGCAGCGAGTATACCATTAGCATTCTCACCGTTTGCGGTGCGCCATGTACCCGCATTCGCGTCGTATAAATCATTGTAAGCTCTCGCTCCACCAGCGAAAGACAATTTTCCATTTTCGTGTTTCGTTATTACTCCTTCAATTTTTAAAGTTATGCTACCAAGCCAAACCCCAGTCATCCAAGAGTTTGAGGCTGTGTCGTACGGCACCTTATCCAAAACTATTGTCGTTCGACCCACTGGTGCTCTAGCGAACGCCGACTCCAGCATCGGAATAGCCGTACCTGAAATATTTAGACCCAAACTATTAATGTTCGTCTCTGTAGCGGCACCTTTCCCGTAAAGGAAATGGCCAAAGGCGGCGACTGGTGTGAGCGCACCGCCAGAAAGGCCGGTAGATTCGGGTACGGAGCCGGCCTTAAAATTACGTGCAGTATAATTCAGTGCTTGTGCCGGTGACATATTTGGGTTCAAGCAAATATAGTTATCCGCAAACGCTATCGCCTGCATGTCACGCACAATAGAGGTGACAATACCTACCGCCACCCCGTTTCTAATAGAAGCCTGTTGCTCATTAGTGATCTTTATGATCATCTCGCGCCACATACCCTGACTGTAGAAAACATTCCGCTCTTGTTGCTGCGCAATAAAAACCATTGCTGGGCTAGGGGCTGGCCAAGCACCGCCTGCTGCGGGAGGCCTATAACCAGGCGCGGTCGCTGAAACTGTCAAAGGTGGAAGTACGATTCCATTACTCATATATTATTTCCTACGAGAGTTTATTATTTAGCGCAACAGGCGCTGCATATAATTCGCTCGTAGGCGATCGCTCGAGGCTCTGGGCCTTCAAATGATTCAATGTACCGCACCGGGAACACTTGATCTGGAGCTCGGTAAACTCAGCGACTCTAGCGACAAGACGCTTGCAACAACCACATCTAAAATCTTTCAACATCTGCAAATCCTTTTGCTTATTGATGTCTCACGCAAAAAATATACTTCAGAAAAAACCGTTCATCAAGGCCACCGTTTATGTCGCCAAAGCTCCCTACTGCGCAGTGTAGGACACACTCCTACGCCATTTAAACATTAGCAAGAGACCGCCAAACACCAGCAAGGCATTGATATTAAATAATAACTTCAAAGAACAGATGAAAGAGCCCTGCGTTTTCTTCGCCCAGCAAACACTTCAAAATGAGACCCACAAGAAAAGACTTACAGGAATAATCAACTCATCTGACAAGCATTGCTCATTCTACTCACAGTAGCTGCTACGCAATTATTGGCTTATTAGCTAGTTACATGTGCTGTGGCGCCACCTGAGTATCCACCGAAATAATAAATCTTACGGTCGATACATCAAATACGCCTCCCCCGTAACCCGAATCATCGGGTGGGGCGTGATCTGGCAGGTATCGACGATCCGGAAGCCATGGCGTTCATAAAACCGCCGGGCGCCGGTGTTCGCCGCGTAGTCGATCAAGCTCAAGCCGTTGAGCCCCAACCGGTTGGCACGGTCGTAGGCGTAGGCGAGGAATTGTTTGCCCAAGCCCTGATTGCGCCAGCCCTCATGCAGGGCCAGGCTGGAAATATAAAGGGTGTCGGGGATTTCCATCGTGGCATACGGCGCCAGGACCGGGTCGGTCACGGGAGCGGCTTGAGGATCGTGGCGCATCACGTAGCTGTGCAGCATGCCGATGACCTCTCCCTCGGCCTGCGCGATCAGGCAGTTCTGATAGGAAAAATCGACATCTTCACGAGCGTAACGACTGGCACCGACCTCCAGCAGGTCCTGGCCGGGTTGCGCCAGTTGGCTCCAGATGTAATCCGCTGCACCTTCCGATGAAATCTGAAACAAGCGAGCAATTTCTCGCGCATCCGTGCGCAGTGCCGGACGAAATTCAACAGCCATTATTTCCCCAATAAACTTCGGTGAGATGATTTTCAGGTTATGCGTTTCCGGTATTTCATCTGTCCCGGCATGAGCACTCTGTGGGAGCGGGCTTGCTCGCGAAAGCGGTGTGTCAGTCAACAATGATGTTGAAGCTGATGACCCCTTCGCGAGCAAGCCCGCTCCCACAGGTTTTGTGTTTGTCCAGGTTTAGCGAACCACGCCTTCTTCAATCAGCAACTTGAGAATGGCTTCAGCGCCCGCTTGCGCGGTCACACCCTTGAGTACTTGCCCACCGCCACCACTGGCCTTGGCCGTCGCGGCCTTCATGCGATCAGCACCGCTCTTGGCCTTGATTACTTTCAAACGTTTGGGCCGTGGCTTGGCCGGTTGCAGCGTGGCCACCGCCAGCAGTTCATCGTCGATTACTTCGACTTCATCCGCTTGCAACACCCCGCGCCGCGCCGGGCCGTAGGCACTCTGCCGAGGCTTGGGCGCTGCGTTATCCACAGTCGCCAGAAACGGCAGGCGCACTTTCAAGCGCCGCCGCTGCCCACGAGGTAAAGCCTGCAGTACCAGCGCCGAACCGCCGTCGATGGATTCGACCTGCGCCAACCCCACCACCAGCGGCCAACCGAGGCTTTCCGCCAGCAGGAACGGCAACATGCCCGAGCCTTCGCCGGTTTCCGCCTGGCTGCCGGTCAGCACCACTTGCGCCCCGGCATCACGCAAATACGCGGTCAATGCTGGCAGCGCGTCAGCACCTTCCGGTTGCTCCAGCACATGCAACTGTTCCAGGCCCATGCCCAGATAAGCGCGCAGCGCAGGCTCCGCGACGTCACCGGCATGCAGCACTTGCAGGTTATCCCCAGCCAGTTGCAGGCCCAGTTCAACTGCTCGTGCATCCTGCTCGGCGCGGCGTGGCCGGCCGGAGGTCGGGTGGGCGCCGATGGACACCAGGCTGATGATTTTCGTGCTCATAACCCTTTCCTTCCCTTAAGCCGCATCGCGCTTGGCGTCATTGCGGTAAGCCGCTACCGCATCGATCAAGGCTTGAAGAATCTCGGCGCTCTCACCGATCACCGACAGGTCGGCCCGTTTGATCATGTCGCAGCCAGGATCGAGGTTGATCGCCACCACCTTGTCGCAGGCACCGATGCCTTGCAGGTGCTGGATCGCCCCGGAAATACCCACCGCCACGTAAACCCGTGCCGTGACCCACGTACCGGACGCACCGACCTGACGGTCGCGGGACATGAAGCCGTCGTCCACCGCCACCCGCGATGCACCTTCGGTCGCGCCCAACGCCTCGGCCGTCCTGTGGAAAAGTCCCCAGTCCTTGACCCCGTTGCCGCCGGAGAAGATGAACTCGGCTTCGGCCATCGGAATCGCTGCCGGATCCACCGCCACCGCACCCAGATCTTCGATCCGTGACAGGCTGCGGGCGACCGCTGTGGATAACTCCACCGGCAAGGCTTCGTGACGGGTTTCGCTGACCGGTTCGGCGCATTCGGCAGCGGCCAGAATCAAGCGAGCGACCGGACGTGCAAGATCCTGCAAACCAGCACCGGCGCGGCCGATGCACTCCTGATCTTTGACCTGCCAGACCCGCGTGGCCGGGCGTTCGCCCAATGCGGCGGCAAAGCGTCGACCCAGTTCGCCACCACCGCTGCGGCTGTCCGGCAGCAACCAGTGACGGGGGCCGAACTGGTTATCCACAGCCCGCAGACCCTGGACGCGTTGTTCCGGTGCATAACCGCTGAATTCGTCGCCCTCAAGCACCAGCAAGCGGTCCACGCCCGCTGTGGCGAAGGCATTTTCCTTGTGCTCACCGAACACCACGGCCAGTACCGCGCCGTCCTTGCCGGCCAACTGATGGGCCAGGCCAAGCAAATCGCGGTCGTGGCTGCTCAGGCGACCGCCGACCATGTCCGGCACCACACTGATATAGAACGCAGGTGCAGCCACTTGATGCAGCGGCAATTGCACTTCAACCGCGGCCGAGCGTTTGGTTGCCCCGCCCTGCTGAGCGCCGCTGCGGTCAATCCGCTTGATGCCGTTGGGGCCGATAAAACCGATCCCGTGAGGGTTCTTGCGGATGACACCGTTAGGCCCCATCCAACTGTGTTGCGCCGGTTGCATGGCCGCGTGCAGCGGGTGCAAGCGGTTGCGGGCGATCCATTCGGCGCGTGGGTCGCGGCGGATAATGTCGCTCATCAATGCACCTCCGCAGGTTCACGTTTGGCCGGTGCTGAAGGCTTTCCCGGCGTTGCGTCTTCGAGCAACGCATCGGCTACCAGTTCGGCAATGTCCTTGATTAGTGGACGCGGTTCGACCACGCCTTCGAGCATCGCAGTGCACTGTGGGCAACCCACGGCCACCAGTTCGGCGCCGGTTTCGCGGATGTCTTCCATGCGCATGTCGGGAATCCGCTGCTTGCCCGGAATGTCGGTGATCGGTGCACCGCCACCGCCGCCGCAGCAGCGTGAACGGAAACCGGAGCGTTGCATTTCCTTGATCTCGATGCCCAGGGCGCGCAGCACTTCACGCGGCGCCTCGTATTCGCCGTTGTAGCGACCGAGGTAGCACGGGTCGTGATAGGTCACGCTGCTGCCTTTGTGCTGGCCGAGGTTCAGGGCGCCTTCGCCAATGATCTCCGCCATGTAGGTGCTGTGGTGTTGCACGAGGTAATTGCCATCGAAGGCGCCGTACTCGTTTTTCAGCACGTGGAAACTGTGCGGGTCGCAGGTGACGATGCGGTTGAAGCTGTACTTGGCTAGGGTCTGGATGTTGCGTTTGGCCAACAGCTGGAAGGTCGCTTCGTCGCCCAGGCGTCGTGCCACGTCACCGCTGTCGCGCTCTTCAAGCCCCAGCACCGCGAAGTCGACCTTGGCCGCTTTCAGCACTTTGACGAAGGCACGCAAGGTGCGCTGGTTGCGCATGTCGAAGGCACCGTCGCCGACCCAGAACAGCACGTCGGTGGATTTCTTCTCGCTGAGCAGGTTCAGGTTCAAATCCGCCGCCCAGTTCATCCGCCCGCCCGGCGCGAAGCCGCCCGGGTTGTCGGTGGCGATCAGGTTTTCCAGGACTTCGGCGCCCTTGTTCGGGGTCGCGCCTTTTTCCAGGGTCAGATGGCGACGCATGTCGACGATGGCGTCGACGTGCTCGATCATCATCGGGCATTCCTCGACGCAGGCACGGCAAGTGGTGCAGGACCACAGGGTTTCAGCGTCCACCAGACCGTTGACGATCGGTTGATGCGGATTACCACCGTGTTCGCCAATTGCTTTGCCTGGATAAGGGCTACCAGCGAACTTGGCGTCAGTACCGCCAGCCAAACCAACGACCATGTCCTGAATCAGTTTTTTCGGGTTCAGCGGCTGGCCGGCGGCAAACGCCGGGCACGCGGCTTCGCATTTACCGCACTGCACGCAGGCGTCGAAGCCCAGCAGCTGGTTCCAGGTGAAATCCTTGGGTTTTTCCACGCCCAGTGGCGCGTTCGGGTCATTCAGGTCCAGCGGTTTCAAACCGGTGGAACGACCACCACCAAAACGTTCGGCGCGACGGTGCCAGGCCAGGTGCAAGGCACCGGCGAAGGCGTGCTTCATCGGCCCGCCCCAGGTCATGCCGAAGAACAGTTCGCTAACGCCCCAGAGCACGCCGACGCCGAGGATCGCAGCCACTACCCAGCCACCGAAGTTTTCCGGAAGGATGCCGGCGACCGGCAGTGTCAACAGGAAAAACGACGCCGAGAACGCCATCAGGCTTTTCGGCAGGCGCATCCATGGGCCTTTGGACAAGCGGGCCGGTGGGTTGCGACGGCGCAGGAACATAAAGATCGCGCCGACAAACATCACCGCCGACATCAGCAGCAGCGCATAACCGAGGATGCGGTTATGCAGGCCAAAACCATGCACCAGAATCGCCAGCACAATGGACGCCACCGCACCGCCAGCCGTGGCGACGTGGGTGTTGGCAATGTATTTGTCCCGCGCGACGACATGGTGCAAGTCGACCATGTAGCGTTTGGGCATGGCGAACAGGCCACCGATCAGGTCGACTTTCGAAGCCCGGCCTCGGCGCCACATAGCCACCCGCCGCAACGCGCCCAGGACAGCCAGGCCCAAGGCAGCGAACAACAGGATTGGAAGAAGGGTGTTCAACATGGTGAAGCTCCCACCAGTACATCTTGGAGAAACACGGTCGATGTAGGAGCTGCCGAAGGCTGCGATCTTTTGATCTGGACCTTAAGAAACAAAGTCAAAAGATCGCAGCCTTCGGCAGCTCCTACACAGGGGATGCGTCAGTGGCTTAGAAATCCTTGCACAACCGCAACGCGTCGTAGATCGCCGCGTGGGTATTGCGCTGCGCCACGCAGTCGCCAATGCGGAACAGCAGATAACCGTCGCCCGCCTGGCTCAACGAAGGTTGTGGCTTGATCGCGAACAGGGCTTCGATGTCCATCTGGCCTTTGTTGCGCGAGCCTTCCTTCAGCGCGTAGTAGATTTCTTCGTCCGGGCGCACGCCGTTCTCGACGACCACCTGGTCAACCACCCGCTCCTCTTTGGCGCCGGTGTATTCGTTTTCCAGCACCGCCACCAGCTTGTCGCCTTCGCGATAGACCTTTTCCAGCATCATGTCGCCGGTCATGATCACTTCTTTCGGGTACATGCTGCGGTAGTAAGTCGGGAACGACGTACCGCCAATGGCCACGCCCGGTTTGATGTCATCGGTGACGATCTCGACCTGGCTGCCCTTGTCGGCGAGGAAGTCAGCCGCCGACATTCCGGTGAACTCGCAAATGGTGTCGTAGACCAGCACGTTCTTGCCCGGTGCAACCTTGCCGTCGAGGATATCCCAGCTGCTGACCACCAGGCCTTCAGCCGCGCCCCAATGTTCGTTCTGCTCCAGGAACGGATGGCCGCCAACGGCGAGCACCACCACGTCCGGACGCAGGTCGAGAATGGTCGCCGCATCCGCCGCCACGCCCAGGCGCAGGTCGACTTTCAAGCGCGCCAGTTCCAGCTGGAACCAACGAGTGATACCGGCGATCTGGTCCCGTTGTGGAGCTTTCGACGCGGTCGTGATCTGCCCGCCGATGAATTCTTTCTTCTCGAACAGGGTCACGTCGTGGCCACGTTCGGCCGACACACGCGCCGCTTCCATCCCGGCAGGGCCGGCACCGACCACCACGACTTTGCGCTTCACACCGGTCGATTTCTCGATGATGTGCGGCACGCCCATGTATTCACGGGAAGTCGCGGCGTTCTGGATGCACAAGACGTCCAGGCCCTGGTACTGACGGTCGATGCAGTAGTTGGCGCCGACGCATTGTTTGATCTGGTCGACCTGGCCCATCTTGATCTTGGCGATCAAATGCGGGTCGGCGATGTGGGCGCGGGTCATGCCGACCATGTCGACGTAACCGCCTTCCAGAATCCGGGTCGCCTGGTTCGGGTCCTTGATGTTCTGCGCATGCAGCACCGGGGCCTTCACCACTTCCTTGATACCGGCGGCCAAGTGCAGGAATGGCTCCGGTGGATAACTCATGTTCGGAATAACGTTGGCCAGGGTGTTGTGGGTGTCGCAACCCGACCCCACGACGCCGATGAAGTCGATCATGCCGGTGTCGTCGTAGTACTTGGCGATCTGCTTCATGTCTTCGTGGGACAAGCCGTCCGGGTGGAACTCGTCACCGCACAGACGGATGCCGACGCAGAAATCCGGACCGACTTCCTTGCGCACAGCCTTGATTACTTCCAGGCCGAAACGCATGCGGTTTTCGAAGCTGCCGCCCCATTCATCGGTACGCTTGTTGACCCGCGGGCTCCAGAACTGGTCGATCATGTGCTGGTGCACGGCAGACAATTCGACGCCGTCCAGGCCACCGGCCTTGGCCCGTGCCGCGGCGCTTGCGTAGTTGCCGATCACCCGCCAGATTTCTTCCGGCTCGATGGTCTTGCAGGTCGCACGGTGCACCGGTTCACGGATGCCCGACGGCGACAGCAGCGTTGGCCAATGCTCGCCGTCCCAACGGGAACGGCGACCCATGTGGGTAATCTGGATCATGATCTTGGCGCCATGCTTGTGCATGGCGTCGGCCAGGTTCTGGAAGTGCGGAATGATCCGGTCGTCGGCCAGGTTGACCGACTTCCACCAGCCTTGCGGGCTGTCGATGGCCACGCTGGAGGAACCGCCGCAAATCGCCAGGCCGATCCCGCCCTTGGCTTTCTCTTCGTAATACTTGACGTACCGGTCGGTGGTCATGCCGCCGTCGGTGGCGTAGACCTCAGCGTGCGCAGTGCTGAGCACGCGGTTGCGGATGGTCAATTTGCCGATTTGAATCGGTTGAAACATTGCTTCGAAAGCCATGGCGGGTTCCTCGACTTACAACGGCTTGACGGTGAACAAACCGTCGTCGTGGCCTTCTTCGGAGCCACCGTAAACCTGTTCTGCAACGGTGCGGATCGAGCTGCCACGGGCCTGAAGAATCTGGTCCATGGCGCCGGCGAACCAGCCAGTGAACATGTAGTCGACCTTGCGCCCGACCTTGCCGTACACATAGACGAATGCGGAGTGTTCGAGCTTGACGCTGGCGGTGCCTTTGTCGAGGTCGATGTCCTGGATCTTGAACAGGCCCCAGCCACGTTGCGACAGACGCTTCATGTAGTGCTCGAATACTGCGACGCCTTCCAGACCGTGGCATTCGGCTTCTTTTTCACACCAGTGCCAGGCAGACTTGTAGCCGGCCTTGTAGAGGATTTCGGCGTAGGCGTCGGCGCCCAGCACTTCCTCGATGCCCATGTGGTTATTGACGAAAAAGTGACGCGGCACATACAGCATCGGCAGGGCGTCAGAGGTCCAGACACCGGTCTCGCTGTCGACTTCGATTGGCAATTGCGGGGCGATCTTGGCCATGGAAACTTAACTCCAGAAAATTCGTTGTGTTGCCCCCGGCACGGACGGACGGGGGAAAGGATTCAGAGGTGCGGTGGCTTATTCGCCCCAAACGTCTTTGAGGACATTCACCCAGTTCTCGCCCATGATCTTGCGCACCACCCGCTCGGAATGGCCGCGCTTGAGCAGGGTCTCGGTCAGGTTCGGGAACTCGCCCACGGTGCGGATGCCCAGCGGGTTGATGATCTTGCCGAAGCTGGTCAGACGGCGAGCGTAGCCCTTGTCATGGGTCAGGTATTCGAAGAAGTCCTGGCCATGGCCCTGGGTGAAATCGGTGCCGATGCCGATGGCGTCTTCGCCGACGATGTTCATGGTGTATTCGATCGCTTCGGCGTAATCGTCGATGGTCGAATCGATGCCCTTGGCCAGGAACGGCGCGAACATGGTCACGCCGACGAAACCGCCATGATCGGCAATGAACTTCAGCTCTTCGTCGGACTTGTTGCGCGGGTGCACTTTCAGACCCGACGGCAGGCAGTGGGAGTAGCAAACCGGCTTCTTGGATTCGAGAATGACTTCTTCGGAAGTCTTCGAGCCGACGTGGGACAGGTCGCACATGACGCCGACGCGGTTCATTTCAGCGACGATTTCACGACCGAAACCCGACAGGCCGCCGTCGCGCTCGTAGCAACCGGTACCGACGAGGTTTTGGGTGTTGTAGCACATCTGCACGATACCGACGCCCAGCTGCTTGAAGACCTCGACGTAGCCAATCTGGTCTTCAAAAGCGTGAGCATTCTGGAAGCCAAAGAGGATGCCGGTCTTGCCCTGCTCCTTGGCCTTGCGGATATCGGCGGTGGTACGAACTGGAATCACCAGGTCGCTGTTCTCGCGGATCAGCTTCTGGCTGGCAGCGATGTTGTTGACAGTGGCCTGGAAGCCCTCCCACACCGACACGGTGCAGTTGGCCGCGGTCAGACCGCCCTTGCGCATGTCTTCAAACAGCTCGCGGTTCCACTTGGCAATAATCAGCCCGTCGATAACGATGCTGTCGGCGTGCAATTCGGCTGGGCTCATCAGGCTGTCCCCTATTAGCGATTCATGCGCCGAATCGTGTGCCGGCGCTTTGGGGCCAGCATATGCCTCGGTGCAGGGGTAGCCGGGTGCAAAAACGACAGAGGGTTTGCCGAAAGCGTCAATCCGCGACAAAGGGTCATCAACAGGCGTCATTGCCTACCTATCCAACGCCGCCCGCTTGGGCCAGAATTCGCCGCACTGGATGTTTTACTGAATGCATGACTGGATTAAGGGGCGGCGACGCAATGAAATCGATCTTCCTGGCTTTGGCACTGATAGCGACGGGCGTACAAGCATCTGAAGAAGCCGATGACAACCCCTGCGACGCCGTCGAAAATGAAATCCAGACCCTGGAATGCTCGGCCTACAGCAGAACCACCGCCGAACAGCTGCTGAGCGAAAACTACCAAAGCCTGACCGAGCGCATGCAAACGCTTTACGGCAACAACAAGACGCAACTGACCGACATCACCGCCAAAATCAAAACCGCGCAACAGCAATGGCTGAAAACCCGGGATGCCGATTGCGCAGTGGACGCATTTCCGGCGACCAGCGGTAGCAAAGCGTTCACCATTGCGCAGAATGATTGCATAGCGCGCATGAGTGATGAGCGGTCGGAGTTTTTGGAGTCGATTGGGCAGGAGTAAACACATAAGAATGGAGAATTACTTGATCCCCCACGAAGTAGTGAGCCGCATCGTCGATGGAGCACTTCCTATTCGCGCCTGGCGCGAACACCTGAACCTTATGCAGGATGAAGTTGCCAAGCGCATGGGCATTTCGCAATCGGCTTTCGCCCAGCAAGAGACGGTCGCCAAGCCCCGCAAGGCAACCCGTGAAAAAATTGCCGCAGCTTTTGGCATCACCGCCAACCAACTAAAAGAACGCCAGCATCAGGAAAAGGGATTGAAATGAAAATCTGCGGCATCGAAATCAAAGGCAGCGAAGCGATCATCGCCGTGGCCTCCCTCGACGGTCAGGCGCTCAGTCACGTCGCCCTCGCTACCAGGAAAATTGCCCTCGACGAGGACGACGAAGCCGCCAATGTCAAAGTCTTTGCCGCTCAGGTGGCGTCGTTTGTTCGCGAGAATTCCATCGACCGGATCGTGATCAAGAAGCGCAGCAAGAAAGGCGAATTCGCCGGTGGGCCGACCACGTTCAAAATCGAGGGGATTTTCCAGCTGCTGGAAAATTGCGAAGTGACGCTGCTGTCGCCGCAAACCATCAATGCGCAGAACAAGAAGTTCGATTTTGCACTGCCGGAGACGCTGAACAAGTATCAGCATGAGGCGTACAAGGCGGCGTGCTCGGCCTTGATGAAGAAGTAACCTGTCTCCCAAACGACAATGATCAAATGTGGGAGCGGGCTTGCTCGCGAAGACGGTGTGTCAGTCGACATCAATGTTAAATGATCAAGCGCTTTCGCGAGCAAGCCCGCTCCCACAGGTTTTTTGCGGCCCTTTAGAAATCTGCGCTTAAACCACTTCCCGCCCATCCCCCAACCGTCGTCGGTCTTCACGCGGGCACCGCTCAAACTTCGCCCGATAGCTTCGGGTGAAATACGATGGCGATTCAAATCCGCAAGCGATGCTCACTTCCAGCACGCTCATATCGGTCTGGCGCAGCAACTGCCGCGCCTTCTCCAGCCTTAACCGCAGGTAGAAATTGCTCGGCGTGTCGTTCAGGTGCAGGCGAAACAGGCGTTCCAGCTGGCGCCGGGTCACTTTGATCGATTCCGCCAGCGCCAGCGTACTCAATGGCGGTTCGCTGTGCTGCTCCATCTCCCCGATCACCTGCACCAGTTTCTTGTTACTGATGCCATAACGCGTGGCGACTTCCATTCGCTGGTGGTCTTTGCGCGGGCGGATGCGCCCGAGCACGAATTGTTCGCTGACCTGAATCGCCAGTTCCGGGCCGTGGGCCTGGCCGATGAGGTCAAGCATCAGGTCGATGGAGGCCGTGCCGCCGGCAGAGGTGATGCGTCGGCGGTCGATCTCGAACAGTTCCTGGGTGACGCTCAGCTGTGGATAAGACTCCTTGAAGGCGTCGATGGCTTCCCAGTGCAGGGTCAGGCGATGGCCATCGAGCAGGCCGGCTTCAGCGAGGATGAAGCTGCCGGTGTCGATGGCGCCGAGGGTCACGCCTTCGTTGTCCAAGCGGCGCAACCAATGCTCCAGTGCCGGGCTGGTGAATTTCAGCGGTTCGAAACCGGCGACCACCAGCAAGGTCGCGCCTTTCTTCAGGGGTTCCAGCGCCGCATCAGCGTTGACCGACATGCCGTTACTGGCCAGCACCGCCCCGCCATCCGCGCTCAACACATGCCAGCGGTACAGCTCGCCGCGAAAGCGATTGGCGACCCGCAGCGGCTCGATGGCCGAGATAAAACCGATCGCCGAAAAACCCGGCATCAACAAGAAGTAGAAATCCTGGGACATGGAGCGCACTCGCTTAGCAGGTAATAAAGAGGCCAGGTAACGAGAGGGCGGTTAGCGTGTGGACGTTGATACGCCACTTGTAACCAGCATTCAAGGGCTCAGGTCGCCGCAGTGCAAGAGCTGGTCGCCGCAGTGCGTTTTCACGGGCCTTGAGCTGCGTAACTTGGCATCACCGGCGCACACAAGATGACCGGACCCACAATAACGACCTGCCGAGGAACCCGACATGAAACGACTGATCAGCAGCTGTGTTCTTGCACTCAGCGGTACCGCTTTCTTGAGCGCCAGCGTCATGGCGGCCGAACCCGCATCGTGCCAGAACGTACGCATGGGCGTGGTGAACTGGACCGACGTGATTGCCACCAGCGCCATGACCCAGGTCTTGCTCGACGGCCTCGGCTACAACACCAAACAGACCAGCGCCTCCCAGCAAATCATCTTCGCCGGCATTCGCGACCAGCGCCTGGACGTGTTCCTCGGTTACTGGAACCCGCTGATGACCCAGACCATCACCCCGTTCGTCGATGCCAAGCAGGTCGAAGTGCTGGAAGCACCAAGCCTCAAGGATGCCCGCGCCACCCTCGCCGTGCCGACTTACCTCGCCGACAAAGGCCTGAAAACCTTCGCTGACATCGCCAAATTTGAAAAGGAACTGGGCGGCAAGATTTACGGCATCGAGCCTGGCTCGGGCGCCAACACTCAGATCAAGGCGATGATCGCCAAGAACCAGTTTGGCCTCGGCAAGTTCCAGCTGGTCGAGTCCAGTGAGGCCGGCATGCTCGCGGCGGTGGATCGCGCCGTGCGACGCAAAGAGGCCGTGGTGTTCTTCGGCTGGGCGCCGCACCCGATGAACGTCAACGTGCAAATGACTTACCTCACTGGCAGCGAAGACGCCCTCGGCCCGAACGAAGGCATGGCCACGGTCTGGACCGTCACCGCGCCGAAATACGCCGAGCAATGCCCGAACATTGGCCGTTTGCTGAGCAACCTGACCTACACCGCCGAAGACGAGAGCCGGATGATGCAGCCGTTGCTCGATCACAAAGACGCTTTCGAATCGGCCAAGCAATGGCTCAAGGATCACCCGCAAGACAAGCAACGCTGGCTCGAAGGCGTGACCACCTTCGATGGCAAACCCGCTGCTGAAAACCTGAAACTGACCAGTAAATAAACCCGAAATGAACTACCGATTCGCAGTCCGGCCGGGCTGCGAACGGAATCGCCACGCCCAGAGCCACACCCATAATCACGCCTGTAAGGAACCCGCCCCATGAACCACGACGTCATCATCACCTGCGCACTCACCGGTGCTGGCGACACGACCGCCAGAAGCCCACACGTGCCGGTCACCCCGAAACAGATCGCCGCGGCCGCCGTGGAAGCCGCCAAGGCTGGCGCCACCGTGGTCCACTGCCACGTTCGCGACCCGCAAACCGGCAAGTTCAGCCGTGACGTGGCGCTGTACCGCGAAGTGATGGAGCGTATCCGCGAGGCCGACGTCGACATCATCGTCAACCTCACCGCCGGCATGGGCGGAGACCTGGAAATCGGCGCGGGCGAGCACCCGATGGAGTTCGGCCCGAACACCGACCTGGTCGGCCCGCTGACCCGTCTGGCCCACGTCGAAGAACTGTTGCCGGAAATCTGCACCCTGGATTGCGGGACCCTGAACTTCGGCGATGGCGACACCATTTACGTGTCCACCCCGGCGCAACTACGTGCTGGCGCCAAACGCATTCAAGAACTGGGTGTGAAGGCCGAGCTGGAAATCTTCGACACCGGTCACTTGTGGTTTGCCAAGCAAATGATCAAGGAAGGCCTGCTGGATAACCCGCTGTTCCAGCTGTGCCTGGGCATTCCGTGGGGCGCGCCGGCCGACACCACCACCATGAAAGCCATGGTCGACAACCTGCCGGCCGATGCGGTCTGGGCCGGGTTTGGCATCGGTCGCATGCAAATGCCGATGGCGGCGCAAGCGGTGTTGCTGGGCGGCAACGTGCGGGTCGGTCTGGAAGACAATCTGTGGCTGGACAAGGGTGTTTTGGCGACCAACGGCCAACTGGTCGAACGCGCCGGCGAAATCCTCAGCCGCCTCGGTGCCCGCGTTCTGACCCCGGCTGAAGGCCGGGCAAAAATGGGCCTGACCCAGCGCGGTTGACCGAACTTACACCTTACCTGTGGGAGCGGGCTTGCTCGCGAAGAGGCCGTCACATCCGACATCTCTGTCGACTGACACTCCGCTTTCGCGAGCAAGCCCGCTCCCACAAGGATCACCGAACTCTTTAGGACGTCGCCATGAGCTTTATCACTGATATCAAAACCTTCGCCGCTCTGGGCAGCGGTGTCATCGGCAGCGGCTGGGTATCCCGCGCCCTCGCCCACGGTCTCGACGTGGTGGCTTGGGATCCGGCGCCCGGTGCCGAAGCAGCGCTGCGCAAACGCGTCGCCAATGCCTGGGGCGCACTGGAGAAACAAGGCCTGGCACCCGGCGCGTCACAGGATCGTCTGCGCTTTGTCGCCACCATCGAAGAATGCGTTCGCGACGCGGATTTCATCCAGGAAAGCGCTCCAGAACGACTGGAGCTGAAACTGGAACTGCATAGCAAAATCAGCGCGGCGGCCAAGCCCAATGCCTTGATCGGCTCCAGTACGTCGGGGCTGTTGCCGAGCGAGTTCTACGAGAGTTCCACCCACCCGGAACGCTGCGTGGTCGGGCATCCGTTCAACCCGGTTTACCTGCTGCCGTTGGTGGAAGTGGTCGGAGGCAAAAATACCGCGCCGCAAGCGGTTCAAGCGGCAATGAAAGTCTATGAATCCTTAGGCATGCGCCCGCTGCATGTACGCAAGGAAGTACCGGGATTTATCGCCGACCGCTTGCTCGAAGCGTTGTGGCGCGAGGCGTTGCATCTGGTCAACGATGGCGTGGCAACCACCGGTGAAATCGACGATGCGATTCGTTTTGGCGCGGGCCTGCGTTGGTCATTCATGGGCACCTTCCTGACTTACACCCTGGCGGGTGGCGACGCAGGCATGCGGCACTTCATGGCGCAATTCGGGCCGGCGTTGCAGTTGCCCTGGACCTATCTGCCGGCACCGGAGCTGACCGACCAATTGATCGATGACGTGGTGGATGGCACTCGCGAGCAGTTGGGCAAGCACAGCATTTCGGCGCTGGAGCGCTATCGTGATGATTGCTTGCTGGCAGTGCTGGAGGCGGTGAAGACCACCAAAGAGAAGCATGGGATGGCGTTCAGCGAGTAACCCCAGGCTTATGGGCCAGCAGGTCTGGCCCCTTCGCGAGCAAGTCGAATCGTCGCACCGCCGCTCCCACAGGGGATCTGCTGGGTGACATAGATTGTATTCACACCTCAAATCAACTGTGGGAGCGGGCTTGCTCGCGAAGACGGCAGTCCAGTCACCACTCATGTTGGAACCTACACCATGCCCACCCTCACCACCTACCAAACCAAAATCATCCCCGATTGGGTCGACTACAACGGCCACCTGCGCGATGCCTTCTATCTGCTGATTTTCAGCTATGCCACCGACGCGCTGATGGATCGGCTGGGCATGGACAGCAACAACCGCGAAGCCAGCGGCAACTCGCTGTTCACCCTCGAGCTGCACCTCAACTACCTGCACGAAGTGAAGCTCGATGCCGACGTCGAAGTGCACACCCAGATCATCGGCCATGACCGCAAGCGCCTGCACCTCTACCACAGCCTGCATCTGGTGGGCGGTGACAAGGAGCTGGCGGGCAATGAACAAATGCTGCTGCACGTCGACCTCGCCGGGCCGCGATCTGCACCGTTCAGCGAAGAAACCTTGAGCCAGCTGCAAGCCATTGTCGCCGAGCAAGCCGACCTGCCCGCCCCCGCCTTCATCGGCCGAGTGATCGCTTTACCAAAATAACAAGGAGCTCGTCATGAACACCGCCGCCGCTGTTGCCGATTTCCGCACCTACCCGTTGATCAGCGCGTTGACCGCCGTGCACATCCTGGCGGACCGCATTCAAGTGCAGTGGGCGGACGGTCGGGTCAGCCCTTTTCATCATCAATGGCTACGGGACAACTGCCCGTGCCCGCAGTGCGTCTACTCGGTGACCCGCGAGCAGGTGCTGGAAATCGTCGATGTCGCGGAAAATCTGATCCCCGACAGCGCTCGAATCGATGCCGAAGGTTGCCTGTGTGTCGATTGGCAGGATGGCCACCTCAGCCGCTTCGACCCGGGCTGGCTGCGAGCTCACGCGTATGACGATGAGTCCCGCGCCGAACGCCGGGCCGCCAAACCGAAAAGCAAGCTGTGGGACAGCCAGCTGAAGTTGCCGGTGTTCGACTATCAGGCGTTGATGAATGACAACGATGCCTTGCTGCAATGGCTGCTGGCCGTGCGCGACATCGGCCTGACCCAGGTTCGCGGCGTACCGACTGAGCCGGGCTCGCTGAAGCTGATCGCCCAACGGATTTCCTTCATCCGTGAGAGCAATTTCGGCGTGCTGTTCAACGTGCAATCCAGGGCCGATGCCGACAGCAATGCCTACACCGCCTTCAACCTGCCGCTGCACAGCGACCTGCCTACGCGAGAGTTGCAACCAGGGCTGCAATTTCTGCATTGCCTGGTCAATGACGCCGACGGTGGCGAGAGCATTTTCGTCGACGGTTTTGCCATCGCCCAAGCCTTGCGCCAGGAAGATCCCGAGGCGTTTCAAGCCTTGTGTGAAATCCCCGTGGAGTTCCGCAACAAGGACCGCCACAGTGACTACCGCTGCCTGGCGCCGATCATTGCGGTGGATCCTTTCGGGCAGGTGTCGGAGATCCGCATGGCGAACTTTTTGCGCGGGCCGTTCGATGCTTGCGTCGAGCAAATGCCCAAGCTGTATCGCGCGTATCGACGCTTCATTGCGATGACCCGCGAGGTGCGCTTCCGGGTAATGACGCGGCTCAACCCCGGCGAGCTGTGGTGCTTCGACAACCGCCGCACCCTTCATGCCCGCAATGCGTTTGACCCGGCAACAGGCGCCCGGCATTTCCAGGGTTGTTATGTCGACCGGGATGAGTTGTTGTCGCGGATTTTGGTGTTGCAACGCTAGACCGCGTCATCGTTCTTCGCGAGCAAGCCCGCTCCCACATTTGTCCGCGTCCTCTCAGGAGAATGCGGACAAATGTGGGAGCGGGCTTGCTCGCGAAGGCGTCCGCACAGACACCACACTTTACTGATTCACAGGCAAAAAAAACCCCGATCAAGCCGTGACAGGATCGGAGCTGAGGAGGGTACTGTTGAGGAGCTGTTGCGCGAGGGTGACCAAACCTTCGTGAAGCCAGCTGAATCCAGTGTGCCCATTCCCTTGCATGGCAAGTTAGCCGAAAACGACATGTTCATAGCCAATGCGGCCATTGCGACAAATCGTCCTTGCCGCCATCCCCAGCCCCTACCAGAATCGAGCCACGACACCGTTCCCAGAAGAAGGATTGCGTCATGATGCACGCCGATTTGATTGACCAGGAAGACCTGTTGGGCCAGCTAAAATCGCTGGGCTTTCAAGTGCCGAATGGCTCTACAGCCGAGCAGGCTTGCGAGTGTGCGGTACGAGGCTTGAACGATGAGCGGGCGATGACGCTGCGCACGATGGTGAAGCAGATGTACACCAGCAGCGCGACCATCCTGCCGGCCGTGCGCCAGGCGATCGACAAGCAATTGCTGCCGGCGTTGGCGGCGTATCAGCAAAGCCGTAGCGCCTGATAAACCGCCTTCGCGAGCAAGCCCGCTCTCACATTCGACCGCGTTCCCCTGAGAGAGCTCGGTCGAATGTGGGAGCGGGCTTGCTCGCGAATGGAGCGCCTCGGTTTAGAGCCTTACGCTAGCAAACGTCGATTCATTGCGCGCCTGGCTCAACGCCGACAGCGGCCCGGACAATGGCGACAGTACCAGTGCTTGCGGCAGCGGCATCATCGCCACTTGTTGCGTGGTGTTGGAACCCACGCGCTCGTCGCGCGGCGGAATGCCGAAGTATTCGCGGTAGCACTTGGAGAAGTGCGGCGTAGACACGAAACCACATACCGACGCCACTTCGATGATCGACATCGGCGTTTGCTTGAGCAATTGCCGAGCGCGGATCAGGCGCAGTTTCAGGTAGTAACGCGACGGTGAACAGTGCAGGTATTTCTGGAACAGCCGCTCCAGCTGACGACGCGACACGGCGACGTATACCGCCAGTTCGTCGAGGTCGATCGGTTCTTCGAGGTTGGCTTCCATCAGCGCCACGATTTCCTGCAACTTCGGCTGGTTGGTGCCAAGCATGTGCTTGAGCGGCACGCGCTGGTGATCCTGCTCGTTGCGGATGCGCTCGTAGACAAACATTTCCGAAATCGCCGCCGACAGTTCACGACCGTGATCGCGGCTGATCAGGTGCAGCATCATGTCCAGCGGCGCGGTGCCGCCGGAGCTGGTGAAACGGTTGCGATCGAGGGTGAACAGGCGGGTACTCATGGCCACCCGCGGGAAAGCTTCCTGCATCGACGCCAGGCATTCCCAGTGCACGCTGCAATCGAAACCGTCCAGCAGGCCGGCGCAAGCCAGGGCCCAGCTGCCGGTGCAGACCGCGCCGAGACGACGGTGCTGACGCGCCTGGCTTTGCAGCCACGACACGTGTTCACGGGTAACAGTACGCTGAATACCGATGCCGCCGCAGACAATGACAGTGTCCAGGGGAGGCGCTTTGTGCATGGAGGCGTCGGGGGTGATTTGCAGTCCGTCACTGGCCCAGACCTGACCGCCATCGACGGTGAGTGTGGTCCAGCGATACAGCTCGCGGCCGGACAATTGGTTGGCCATGCGCAGAGGTTCTACTGCGGAGGCCAGAGAAATAAGCGTGAAATTGTCCAGCAGCAAAAAGCCGATGGATTGAGGCGCACGGTTCTGGGGCTGGGCCCCGGAGTTGAACGTCGTCATCGCGGTATCTCCTCACACAAAGCGGGTGATGGCCTCAGGCGGAGGCTCTTTTTATTGCCATCGTTCTCGCGTGGGAGACGGGCTTTGTAATGACAGAGCAATTGCCATGCCTAAAATTGAATGCGTGTTCAATAACTCCTGAAAACGACGTCGCGATGCGTCTAGATATGGCGCGCAGAGATAAGAGGTCATAAGTGCCATTAGAGGCCGCAAACCCGCTACCCCGTTGCCTGTGAGCAAATCGGTAGCACTTGTGGGAACAGGGCTGCGAGGCTCCTGGGGAGAGTGTCACCGCAAGCACAGGTGACGGACGGTCAGGCTTGAATTGGATCCCTGACCGGGGGAGAAAGGCTTACCTGTTTGCGACGCGCTAAAAGGTGGCGCGTTTTGAATCGGGTGCTCAATTAGCGCGCAGTTTTGACTGGTCTGGCCCCTTCGCGAGCAAGCCCGCTCCCACATTTAATCAGCGTCGTGCACAAATCCAATGTGGGAGCGGGCTTGCTCGCGAAGCAGGCGACTCGGTATTACTGATTCAACACTCAACCGCGCTAACCGCCAACCCACCGCGCGATGTCTCTTTATATTTGTCGTGCATGTCGGCCCCGGTATCACGCATGGTGCGGATCACCCGATCCAGCGAGATAAAGTGCTGACCGTCGCCGCGCAGCGCCATCTGCGCCGCGTTGATCGCTTTCACCGCGGCAATCGCATTGCGCTCGATGCACGGCACTTGCACAAGGCCACCCACTGGGTCGCAGGTCAGGCCCAAGTTATGCTCCAGACCGATTTCCGCCGCGTTGCACAATTGCTCCGGCGTAGCCCCGAGAATCTCCGCCAACCCGGCCGCCGCCATGGCGCAGGCCGAACCGACTTCACCCTGGCAACCGACCTCGGCGCCGGAGATCGAGGCGTTCTTCTTGCACAGAATCCCCACCGCTGCGGCACTGAGGAAGTAATCGACCACGTTGGCGTCGGTCACTGCCTCGCTGAACTTCATGAAGTAGTGCAACACCGCCGGAATGATCCCCGCCGCGCCGTTGGTCGGCGCCGTAACCATGCGCCCGCCAGCAGCGTTTTCTTCGTTGACCGCCAGGGCGAACAAGTTCACCCACTCCATGGCGCTCAGGGTCGAGCCGATCACGTTGGGCTTGTTCAGTTCTTGCAGGCTGCGGTGCAATTTGGCTGCGCGACGACGCACATTCAGGCCACCGGGCAAGATGCCTTCGTGCTTGAGGCCTTGCTCCACGCAATCTTGCATCGCGCGCCAGAGTTTCATCAGGCCGGCACGAATTTCCTCTTCGCTGCGCCAGACTTTCTCGTTGGCCATCATCAGCTCTGCAACACGCAGGTTGTGCTGCTTGCAGAGACTGAGCAGCTCCACGGCACTGGAGAAGTCGTAAGGCAGCACGGTGCGATCCAGATCCACCACACCACTGGAAGCCTGTGCCTGATCGACGACAAAACCGCCACCGATGGAATAGTAGGTGTCGCGATGCAGTTCACCGTGATCGCCTTCGGCAACCAGGGTCATGGCGTTGGGATGGAACGGCAGGTTCTCGTCGATCAGGCGCATGTCCCGGGCCCAGATGAACGGGACCGACAAGCGACCGTCGAGCAATAGCGTGCTGGTTTCACGCAGGGTCTCGATGCGGATGCCGATTTGCGACGGATCGATCGCATCCGGCCATTCGCCCATCAGCCCCATGATCACTGCGTTGTCGCTGCCGTGACCGATGCCGGTGGCCGAAAGCGACCCATAAAGCTGAACTTCGACGCGACACACCTGCTCCAGAAGTCCCTGTTCACGCAAAACTTGCACGAACAGCGCCGCGGCGCGCATAGGCCCCACGGTGTGCGAACTGGAAGGGCCGATGCCGATTTTGAACAAGTCGAAAACGCTGATAGCCATTACTGCTGAACTCCTGGATGTGCCTGCTCCAGGCGCAAAAGCGCCCAGTGACGGAGCTGCTACGCTCAAGCTGCAATCCGCCGAGATGGCCGCATCATCAGGCTTTTGTCATGTCGTTCAACGTCTCACACCGACGCACTCATGCTCGCTAGCGCCGCAGGCCGCTTACGCAGTGTTTTCGCCGTTTTTTTGCGGATCAGCGGGGCAAAACGGGCTGAAAAAAGCTGTAAACGACGTTACCGACACTGGATGCGACCATCCCTGTACTGGTTACGACGCACCCTGTAGGCGTCAGATTTTCACTGGTACATGATCGTATCGACTCGATTGCTAGGCGCCGTGGTAGAGATGTCTCCAAAACGCCATCCAACCGCAACAGATAAGTGCGGTGGTCCAGTCGGAACACTGCCAAAAAAAACACCAAGGAGTCGCCCCTTATGAAAGGTTCCCCATCGTTGTTGTTGGCCGCCATGCTGAGTCTGCCGTTTCTGGCTCAAGCCGCAGAACCGGCCCAATGCAGCACGGTAAACTTCTCCGATGTCGGCTGGACGGACATTACCGTCACTACCGCCACCACCAGCGTCGTTCTCGATGCCTTGGGCTACAAGACCAAGACCACGATGATTTCCGTGCCGGTGACCTACAAGTCGCTGGCCGACGGCAAGAACATGGACGTGTTCCTCGGTAACTGGATGCCGACCATGGAAAACGACATCAAGGCCTACCGCGATGCCGGTACCGTGGAGACGGTGCGCGCTAATCTGGAAAACGCAAAATACACACTCGCCGTCCCCGAAGAGTTGTATAACAAAGGTCTGAAAGATTTCGCCGACATCGCCAAGTTCAAGAAAGAACTCGACGGCAAGATCTATGGCATCGAACCGGGTAACGACGGCAACCGCCTGATCCAGAGCATGATCGACAAGAACGCCTTCGGCCTCAAGGACGCCGGCTTCAAGGTGGTCGAGTCCAGCGAGGCAGGCATGCTCTCGCAAGTCGATCGCGCTCAGCGCCGCAACACCGCCGTGGTGTTCCTGGGCTGGGAACCGCACCCGATGAACACTCGATTCAAGATGAAGTACCTGACCGGCGGCGACGAATATTTCGGCCCGAATTTCGGCCAGGCGACCATCTACACCAACACCCGCAAGGGTTACACCCAGGAATGCAGCAACGTGGGTCAGTTGCTGAAAAACCTGGTGTTCACCCTCGACATGGAAAGCACGCTGATGGGCAACGTCCTGGACGACAAAATGAAGCCTGACGCGGCCGCCAAGGCCTGGCTGAAAAAGAATCCACAGGTGCTCGATACCTGGCTTGCTGGCGTGACCACCATTGACGGTAAACCTGGCCTGGAGGCCGTGAAAGCCAAGCTTGCGCAGTAATGCTTACGCCGGGCGAGTTCGCTCGCCCGGGCTGTTTATTCCCTTGCATGCGGACGTTCACTACCATGCTGATTGATCAGAAAATACCTTTAGGCCAGTACATCGCGGGCTTCGTTGAATGGCTGACGCAAAACGGCGCCAGCACCTTCGACGCAATCGCCGTGTCACTGGAAACGATGATCCACGGCGTGACTTTTGCGCTGACCTGGTTCAACCCGCTGGCATTGATCGGCCTCATCGCGCTACTGGCACACTTCATCCAACGCAAATGGGGCCTGACCGTTTTCGTCATCGCCTCCTTTCTGCTGATCCTCAATCTGGGGTACTGGCAGGAAACCATGGAAACCCTCGCCCAGGTGCTGTTCGCCACCATGGTGTGCGTGTTGATCGGCGTGCCGTTGGGCATCGTCGCCGCGCACAAACCGATGTTCTACACAGTGATGCGGCCGGTGCTCGATCTGATGCAGACCGTGCCGACCTTTGTGTACCTCATTCCTACCCTGACCCTCTTCGGTCTGGGTGTGGTCCCGGGTCTGATCTCGACGGTGGTGTTCGCGATTGCCGCGCCCATCCGCCTGACCTACCTGGGTATCCGCGATGTTCCGGACGAACTGATGGACGCCGGCAAGGCCTTTGGCTGCTCGCGCCGTCAGCTGCTCTCGCGAATCGAACTGCCCCACGCCATGCCAAGCATCGCGGCCGGTATCACCCAGTGCATCATGCTGTCGTTGTCGATGGTGGTGATTGCGGCACTGGTGGGCGCCGATGGCCTGGGCAAACCCGTGGTCAACGCACTGAACACTGCTGATATCGCCCTGGGCTTCGAAGCAGGCCTGGCGATCGTACTGCTGGCGATCATGCTCGACCGTATCTGCAAACAACCCGACGCTAAAGTAGGGGGTGACGCATGAGCATTATTCGCTTCGAAGACGTGGACGTGATCTTCTCCAAAGACCCGCGCGAGGCGCTCAAACTCCTCGACCAGGGCATGACCCGCAACGAGATTCTAAAAAAGACCGGGCAAATCGTCGGTGTCGAAAAGGCCAGCCTGGACGTCGAAAAAGGTGAAATCTGCGTACTGATGGGCCTGTCCGGCTCCGGCAAGTCCAGCCTGCTGCGTTGCATCAACGGCCTCAATACCGTCAGCCGTGGCAAGTTGTTCGTCGAGCACGAAGGCAAGCAGATCGACATCGCCTCGTGCACGCCGGCGGAATTGAAAATGATGCGCACCAAGCGCATCGCGATGGTGTTCCAGAAGTTCGCCCTGATGCCTTGGCTGACGGTGCGCGAGAACATCAGCTTCGGTCTGGAAATGCAGGGCCGGCCGGAGAAGGAACGGAAAAAACTGGTCGATGAAAAACTCGAACTGGTGGGCCTGACCCAGTGGCGCAACAAGAAACCCGATGAGCTCTCCGGTGGTATGCAACAGCGTGTGGGCCTGGCCCGCGCGCTGGCAATGGACGCCGACATTCTGCTGATGGACGAACCGTTCTCGGCCCTCGACCCGCTGATTCGCCAAGGTCTGCAAGACGAACTGCTGGAGCTGCAACGCAAACTGAGCAAGACCATCGTTTTCGTGAGTCACGACCTCGATGAAGCCCTGAAGCTCGGCAGCCGTATCGCCATCATGAAAGACGGCCGGATCATCCAGTACAGCAAACCGGAAGAAATCGTGCTGAACCCTGCGGACGATTACGTGCGCACCTTCGTCGCCCACACCAATCCGCTGAACGTATTGTGCGGTCGCAGCCTGATGCGCACCCTGGACAACTGCAAACGCATCAACGGTTCGGTGTGCCTGGATCCGGGCGGCGATTCGTGGCTGGACCTGGCCGAAGGCAACACCATCAAAGGCGCACGCCAGAACGGCTCGAGCCTGGACCTGCAGAACTGGATACCAGGGCAAGCGGTTGAAGGCTTGGGTCGTCGGCCAACATTGGTGGATTCCAACATCGGCATGCGCGATGCGTTGCAGATTCGTTACCAGACCGGCAACAAGCTGGTGCTGCACGACAACAACAAGGTTGTCGGGATTCTCGGTGACAGCGAGCTGTACCACGCGCTGCTCGGCAAGAACCTGGGGTAAGAAGCAGCAGACACAAAAACGCCGCGAGATAATCGCGGCGTTTTTGTTTGTGGGATATCGAGGCTTGCAGCTGTGCGGTTGATGGCCCCTTCGCGAGCAAGCCCGCTCCCACATTCGACCGCATATCCCTGATAGAACTCGGTTACCTGTGGGAGCGGGCTTGCTCGCGAAGAATATGACGCGGTGTCACTGGAACACCGCGCCACTCACCTCTTAGCTGTAAACCCGGCCAAGCAACTGCCGATGGCTTTCAAACTGATCGAGCACATCACGGGTGATCTGATCCTGAGTGAAGCCCATCAGGTCATAATCCTGGCTGCCGTTGTGCAAGTACACCTCGGCGCGGTAGTAACGTGCGCGCGGTTCATCGGCACTTTCGGCCGACACCGTGTCACTCGCCGCCGCCAGATAACCGTCCAGGCTCACTTCGTAGACAAAAGGGTTACCCTCTTCCATCTCGATCCGCACGCCCATGCAGCGTTTCGACTTGCCCAGCAGCGTCTGCACATCCAGGCCCTGAGCACGCAATTGCACAGCCGCGTCTTCCAGCGCCGGGCTGACGCGCTTGTCCATGAAACGCTGAACGATCGACTGGTTCGGTTGCAGATCCAGCTGGGTCAGACGCTCGCTGAAACCACGACGACCACGCGCCGCCAGTTCCGCTTGCTCCTGTTCGATTTGCACGTCCTGGCGCATGGCCTTGTGCAGGCCGAACATGAAGAACACCAGCACTACCGAGAACGGCAGCCCCGCCAGTACCACCATGGTTTGCATGGCTTCGAAGTTGCCGGCAAACAGCAGACCGATGGTCACCAGAGTGATCACCGCCGACCAGAAAATCCGCAGCCAGTGAGGCGCATCTTCGTCAACATTGCCGCCCTTGCACGAAAGGTTGGCCATCATCACCGCGCCGGAATCCGCCGGGGTCAGGAACAGCACGAAGCCGACAAAAATCGACACGCCGATCACAATCTTCGACGCCGGGTAATGCTCAAGCAACTGGTAGATCGCCATCGACGGCTGTTCCAGCGCCGTCTTCCCGAGCTCCACCGCCCCATGGTTCATCACCAGGTCCAGGGCCGAGTTACCGAAGATCGACAGCCATGCCAGGGTGAAACCCAGCGGAATCAGCAACACGCCGGCCACCAATTCACGCACCGTGCGACCACGGGAAATACGCGCGATGAACATGCCGACGAATGGGGCCCAGGAAATCCACCAGGCCCAATAGAACAGGGTCCACAGGCCCAACCAGCGGTCAGACTTCTCACTGTCGCCCTCATACACATAGAGGTCGAACGTCTTCAGCACCACGCCGTTCAGGTAGTCGCCGATGTTCTGCACAAAGCCGTTGAGCAGGTGCAGGGTCGGGCCGAACAGCAGCACGAAAATCAGCAGACCGCTGAACAACACGATGTTCAAGTTGGACAGACGGCGAATACCGTTTTCCACGCCAGACACAGCGGCGATGGTCGCCACGGTGCTCATCACGATGATCACGATCAGCAGGTTGGTGTTGCTGTGCTCCATGCCGAACAGGTTTTCCAGCCCCGACGACACTTGCAGCGAACCAATCCCCAGGTTCGTCACCAGCCCCAACAGGGTCACGAACATGCCGAAGCCGTCCACCGCATGACCGGCCGCGCCTTTGACCCAACGCTCGCCGACCAGCGGATACAGCGCCGACCGCAACGCCAGCGGTTGGTTATGACGGTAAGCGAAGTACGCCACGGCCAGGCCGACCAATGCGTAGATCGCCCAGCCATGCAGGCCCCAATGCAGGAATGTCAGTTGCACCGCCTGACGGGCCGCAAGGTTGCTGCCGGCCACGCCTTCCGGCGGATTGAAATAGTGGTCCAGCGGCTCGGAAGCACCGAAGTACAGCAACGAGATGCCAATACCCGACGAGAACAGCATCCCCGCCCAGGCGCCGTAGCTGAAATCCGGGGTGTCGTCCTTGCTGCCCAGCTTGAGCTTGCCGTAGGACGAAAACGCCAGGCCAACCACAAAAACCAGATAAGCGGCGATCACCACCATGTAGTACCAGCCGAAGCTGCGGGACAACCAGGCCTGGGCAATGCCGAGCATTCTGCCGGCCTCTTGCGGGGCGATGATCAGAATGGCGGTCAACAACAGAATCAACGCGGTAGAGGTGTAAAACACCCAACCGTTGACCGTCACCTTCTCGGGTGGGGTCTTTATTAGAGAGGCAGAACTCATGGCACAGATGCTCCAGGCAGTGCGAGAGAAGAACACAAGGCAACGCGTTACCCGACCAATCGGTTAGTTGGCAGCCGACCGGCGGGTGATATAAAGACACCCCGAAAAAAGCCCGAAACCCTTGGGACGCCTGCGCGTATGGGTTTCGAGCATTTTGGGATGTCGTTTTTCCGCCAACTACACGTAGGAAAAACCTGTAGGTAGCGACGATTTGTCGCAGATCTTATTCTTTGTTGATTGAACGTTCAATCAAAACAAAATAGACTGGCCCACAATCCGGTAGCCGTTTTTCGTCCACCGGAAGGCCTAAGGAGATGTGCAAGATGCCCAAGGTCGGTATGCAACCCATCCGCCGCCAGCAATTGATCGAAGCCACGTTACAGGCTGTCGACAAGGTCGGCATGGGGGACGCCAGCATTGCGCTGATCGCCCGTTTGGCCGGTGTCTCGAATGGCATCATCAGTCACTACTTTCAGGACAAGAATGGCCTGATCGCCGCCACGGCGCAGTACCTGATGAGCGTCCTCAGCGAGAACGTCACCGCGCGCCGTCAGGCGCTGGAGGACACCAGCCCACGGGCTCACCTTCAGGTGATTATCGAAGGCAACTTCGACGCCAGCCAGGTCAATGGCCCGGCAATGAAAACCTGGCTGGCCTTCTGGGCCACCAGCATGCACCACCCGTCATTGCACAGGTTGCAGCGGATCAACGATCACCGCCTGTATTCCAACCTGTGCTGCCAGTTCCGCCGTGTATTGCCGCTCGATGACGCGCGCAGTGCAGCTCGAGGTCTGGCAGCTCTCATTGACGGTTTGTGGTTGCGCGGCGCGCTGTCGGGAGATGCTTTCGACACCGGGCAGGCGCACCAGATCGCTTACGAATACATGGATTTCCAACTGGCCAAGCAGGTGAGTTAGAGCACACAGAACCGCTCAGCACCTGAACCGCTACCGACCGCGACGCCACTGCTACACGGCTCGCTCGGTGGTTAACGCCAACTAACTTATGCACTTGCGAGGACTTTATGGCCCGTTTCGAACTGCAAAAACTCTACATCGATGGCGGTTACTCCGACGCCAGCAGCGACGCCACTTTCGAAGCCATCAACCCGGCTAACGGTGAAGTCCTCGCAACCGTACAACGTGCAACCCAGTCAGACGTCGAGCGCGCTGTGGTCAGCGCCGAAAAGGGCCAGAAAATCTGGGCTGCAATGACCGCCATGGAGCGTTCGCGCATCCTGCGTCGTGCCGTCGACATCCTGCGCGAGCGCAATGATGAACTGGCCGCCCTGGAAACCCTGGACACCGGCAAGGCGTACTCCGAAACCCGTTACGTCGACATCGTTACCGGCGCTGACGTGCTGGAGTACTACGCAGGCCTGGTGCCGGCCATCGAAGGCGAGCAGATTCCGCTGCGCACCACCTCTTTCGTTTACACCCGTCGCGAGCCATTGGGCGTCGTGGCCGGTATCGGCGCGTGGAACTACCCGATCCAGATCGCTTTGTGGAAATCCGCACCGGCCCTGGCGGCCGGTAACGCGATGATCTTCAAGCCGAGCGAAGTCACTTCCCTGACTACCCTGAAACTGGCCGAGATCTATACCGAAGCAGGCCTGCCAGCCGGCGTATTCAACGTGCTGACCGGCAGCGGCCGTGAAGTCGGCACCTGGTTGACCGAGCACCCACGCATCGAAAAAATCTCCTTCACCGGCGGCACCGACACCGGCAAGAAGGTCATGGCCAGCGCTTCCGCCTCGTCGCTCAAAGACGTGACCATGGAACTGGGCGGCAAATCCCCGCTGATCATCTTCGACGACGCCGACCTGGATCGCGCCGCCGACACCGCGATGATGGCCAACTTCTACAGCTCCGGTCAGGTCTGCACCAACGGCACTCGCGTGTTCGTACCGAGCCACCTGAAAGCTGCGTTCGAAGCCAAGATAGTTGAGCGCGTTGCGCGCATTCGCGTCGGCAACCCGGAAGACGAGAACACCAACTTCGGCCCGCTGGTCAGCTTCGCCCACATGGAAAGCGTGCTGGGTTACATCGCCAAAGGTAAGGAAGAAGGCGCGCGCCTGCTGTGCGGCGGCGATCGTCTGACCGACGGCGAATTCGCCAAAGGCGCGTTCGTGGCACCGACCGTGTTCACCGATTGCACCGACGAGATGACCATCGTCCGCGAAGAAATCTTCGGCCCGGTGATGAGCATCCTGAGCTACGAAACCGAAGAAGAAGTGATCCGTCGTGCCAACGACACAGAGTTCGGCCTGGCCGCTGGTGTCGTCACCAAAGACCTGAACCGCGCTCACCGTGTGATCCATCAACTGGAAGCCGGTATCTGCTGGATCAACGCCTGGGGCGAATCCGACGCCAAGATGCCGGTCGGCGGCTACAAGCAGTCGGGCGTGGGCCGTGAGAACGGCATCAGCTCGCTGAACAACTTCACACGCATCAAATCGGTACAGGTCGAGCTGGGCGATTACGCCTCGGTTTTCTGATCTGACGCGGAACCTGAGGCTGGGGCCTTTTGTGGCGAGGGAGCTTGCTCCCGCTGGGCTGCGAAGCGGCCCCAACTTCAGACACCGCGCTCATTCAGACAGAACACGGTCGCTGACTTGCGACTGCTGCGCAGCCGAGCGGGAGCAAGCTCCCTCGCCACAATCAAGTGGTGCATCGGCGACCGCGACCTGACCAACTTCAAAGAGGGTGCATTCAATGTCCCAAGAATTCGATTACATCATCATCGGTGCCGGCTCGGCCGGTAACACCCTGGCGACCCGTCTGACTGAAGACGAAGGCGTCACCGTCCTGCTGCTCGAAGCGGGCGGCCCGGATTACCGTCTCGACTTCCGCACGCAAATGCCGGCCGCCCTGGCGTTCCCGCTGCAAGGTCGTCGCTACAACTGGGCCTATGAAACCGACCCAGAGCCACACATGGACGGTCGCCGGATGGAATGCGGTCGCGGCAAGGGCCTGGGCGGTTCTTCGCTGATCAACGGCATGTGCTACATCCGTGGCAACGCGATGGACTACGACAACTGGTCGAAGCTGCCCGGCCTGGAAGACTGGACCTACCTCGACTGCTTGCCGTATTTCCGCAAGGCGGAAACCCGTGACGTCGGCCCGAACGACTACCACGGTGGCGACGGCCCGGTCAGCGTGACCACGCCAAAAGCCGGCAACAACCCGCTGTTCGCCGCGATGGTTGAAGCAGGCGTGCAAGCCGGTTACCCGCGCACCGAAGACTTGAATGGCTACCAGCAAGAAGGTTTCGGCCCGATGGATCGTACCGTGACGCCAAACGGCCGTCGCTCTAGTACCGCGCGCGGTTACCTGGACATCGCCAAGAAGCGTTCGACCTTGACCATCGTCACCCACGCCCTGACCGACAAAATTCTGTTCGAAGGCAAGCGTGCGGTCGGCGTGCGTTACCTGATCGGCGCCGCTGAAGAGCGCATTGAAGCCCGCGCCCGCAAAGAAGTACTGCTGTGCTCCGGCGCCATCGCTTCGCCGCAGATCCTGCAACGCTCCGGCGTCGGCCCGGCCGAATTGCTGAAGAAACTCGACATCCCGGTGGTCCACGACCTGCCAGGCGTTGGTGAAAATCTGCAGGATCACCTTGAGCTGTACCTGCAATACGCCTGCACCCAACCGGTTTCGCTGTACCCCTCGCTGCTGCTGCACAACCAGCCGGCCATCGGAGCCGAGTGGCTGTTCAACGGCACCGGCATCGGCGCCAGCAACCAGTTCGAAGCCGGTGGTTTCATCCGCACCCGTCCGGAATTCGAGTGGCCGAACATTCAGTACCACTTCCTGCCGGTGGCGATTAACTACAACGGCAGCAACGGTGTGAAAGAGCACGGTTTCCAGGCGCACATGGGCTCCATGCGTTCGCCAAGCCGTGGTCGCATCCAGGCCAAGTCCAAGGATCCGCGCGAGTACCCGAGCATCCTGTTCAACTACATGGCCACCGAGCAGGACTGGCAGGAGTTCCGCGATGGCATCCGCCTGACCCGCGAGATCATGCAGCAACCAGCGCTGGACGCCTTCCGTGGCCGCGAAATCAGCCCGGGCATCGAGGTGCAAACCGATGAGCAGCTGGACAAGTTCATCCGCGAACACGCCGAAACCGCGTTCCACCCTTCCTGCTCTTGCAAGATGGGCACCGACGAGATGGCCGTGGTCGATGGCGAAGGTCGTGTGCACGGCATGCAAGCCCTGCGTGTGGTCGATGCCTCGATCATGCCGATCATCACCACCGGCAACCTGAACGCGCCAACGATCATGATGGCCGAGAAAATCGCCGACAAGATCCGCGGTCGCAAGCCATTGCCGCGCAGCAAGGCTGCTTACTACGTGGCCGGTGATGCACCAGTGCGTGGCAAGCCGTTGCGGGATGTGAGTCTGACTGCGCAGTAAGGCGTAATACCGAGGCGCGGCCTTCGCGAGCAAGCCCGCTCCCACATTAGATCGGCAGTGAACACACATTTTGTGAACACCAGAGATCAAATGTGGGAGCGGGCTTGCTCGCGAAGGGGCCCCAACAAACAATACACAATTTCCTGCCCCATACCGGGCATTCCTCTCTTACTCCGCTGCGCCCTTGATCCTCACCTTGCGCAGGCCTAATCTAGCGCCACGCAAACGTTTCATCCCCTCGCAATACCGATACATCGCAACTCCATGCCAAGGAGGTTCCCGAATGTTCGATTTCCACCCCCAGCTCAAGCAGCGTTTTGCTGCCTTGCGCACGGGCGCTGAATTCTTTTCGCTGCGTTATGTACACGAGTCCGGCCAGTACCTGTCGGTGCGCAAGAACGTCGCCGAACCGCCGAGCCTGAGCCGTGACGAGGGCGCGATGCTGACCGTTCGGGTCAACGGCGTCGAAGCCTATGCCGCGACCAATGACCTGTCTCAATCCGGTCTGCAAGCCGCGCTGGAGAAAGCCGAGCAACAAGCCCGTCGACTCAAACCTCACGCCCTGCTCGACCTGCGCGAGCAAGCCGTCTCCAGCGACCGCGCCGACTACTTATCACCCAATCTCGACCAGCCCTTCCCGTCCCTGAGCGATTGCTACCAGTTGCTCGGCGCCGAATCTGCCGCCGTGCCCAAGGACGAGCGATTGGTGAACTGGCAGGCGAGCATCGGCATCACCAACGTCGAGCAAATCTACCTCAACAGCGCCGGTGCCGAGTTGCGTCAGGCCCAGCGTTTCGTCTACCCGAGCATGGACGTCACCGCCTTCGACGGCAGCGACAGCCAGACCCGTAGCCTGGGCCGCGAGAACTTCGGCCAGCAGGGCGGCTTTGATGTGATCAGCCGTTGCGGCCTGATCGGTGCCGGCCCGAAAGTCGCCGATCAGGCGCTGCAATTGCTGCTGGCGCCAAACACCCCGCAAGGCCCGCGCGATCTGTTGCTGATGCCCGATCAAATGATGCTGCAGATCCACGAGTCCATCGGTCACCCGCTGGAACTGGACCGCATCCTGGGCGATGAGCGCAATTACGCCGGCACCAGTTTCGTCAAGGCAGAAGACTTCGGCAGCCTGCAATACGGCTCCGAACTGCTCAACGTGACGTTCGACCCGGACATCCCCGAGCAACTCGCCAGCTACGGGCATGACGACGACGGCAGCGCCGCCAGCAAGCAATTTCTGATTAAAGAAGGTTTGCTGCTGCGGCCATTGGGCGGTGCGCTGTCGCAATTTCGCGCCGGCATGGATGGAGTTGCCAACAGCCGCGCCTGCGGCTGGAATCGTCCGCCGATCGACCGCATGGCCAACCTCAACATCGAGCCCGGCGATCAGCCGCTGGAACAGCTGATCGGCAACATCGAGCACGGCATTTTGATGAGCACCAACCGGTCGTGGTCCATCGACGATGCGCGCAACAAGTTCCAGTTCGGCTGCGAATGGGGCCAGTTGATCGAAAACGGCGAACTCAAGGGTGTGGTGAAGAACCCGAACTACCGGGCGATTTCCGCCCAATTCTGGAAAAGCCTCAGCGCCGTCGGCGATGCCAACACCGTCAAAGTGCTGGGCACGCCGAACTGCGGCAAGGGCGAACCGAACCAGGTGATCCGCGTCGGCCATGCGTCGCCGGCCTGTGTGTTCAGCCATGTTGATGTGTTCGGAGGAGATGCCTGATGAGTACTTCCACAAGCACCTCAAATAGCCAGGCCGAGTCGTTCAAGGATCTGGTCAACTGGCTGCGCGATGCGCTGCGTACGCCGGAGCAATTCACCCTCAGCTACGCCGCCGAGGCGTCGGCTTTCGTGCGCTTCAACCATGCCAAGGTCCGTCAGGCCGGGCAGGTGCAGCAGGCGAGCGTCGGGTTCAAGTTGATTAACGATGGTCGTCATGCCGATCTGAACATCACGTTGTCGGGCGACCACGACGTCGATCTTCAGCGTCTGGCTGAAGGCCTGCAACAGTTGCGCGAAACCCTGCCACTGTTGCCTCAGGATCCGTACCTGCTGCTTAACCAGAACGTTTGGCAGAGCAACAACGTGCAGGAGCATCCGCTGCCGGACACCGAGCAAGTGGTCGCTGAAATCACCCGGGCTGCCGAGGGGCTGGATCTGGTCGGCTTCTATGCCGCCGGGCCGATCAGTCGCGGTTTCGCCAGCTCTTCGGGCGCGTTCGGCTGGCATCAGGCCAACAGCTTCAACTTCGATTTCAGCCTGTTCCATGAAAACGGTCAGGCAGTGAAAGCCAGCTATGCCGGGCACGACTGGAACAGCGAAGGCTTTGCCAGACGCTTCCAGCAGGCCCGCGAGCAATTGGCGTTTCTGGGGCGTCCGTTGCGCACGCTGCCGCCCGGCGAATACCGCGCCTACCTGGCGCCGGCAGCGCTGGAAGAAATCATGGGCATGTTGAGCTGGGGCGGGTTTTCGGCACAGGCGATTGCCAGCAAGCAGAGCCCGTTGCAGAAGTTCTACGCCAACGAAACCTGTTTCAGCCCCAATGTATGGTTGAGTGAGCAGGTCAGCGGCTCCTTGAGCCCGGCGTTTTCCGACGAAGGTTATCCCCGCGATGATCTGGGGTTGATCGCCAAAGGCATGGCCAATGCCCGACTGATCAGTTCCCGCAGCGCCGCCGAATACGACCTCACGGCCAACGGTGCCAGCAGCCATGAATACCCGACGGCGCTGGTCATGCAAGGCGGCAATCTTGCGCAGACGGACATCCTCAAGCGCCTCGGCACCGGGCTCTATATCAGCAACCTGTGGTACCTGAACTACTCGGACCAGCCGGCGGCGCGCCTGACCGGCATGACCAGATTTGCGACCTTCTGGGTCGAGAACGGTGAGATTCAGGCACCGGTGAGCACCATGCGGTTTGATGACAGCGTCTACAGCCTGCTCGGTTCGCAGCTCGAAGCGTTGACCGAGGAGCGTGAATTGCTGCTTTCGGCCAGCACCTACAGTCAGCGGGCGACTGCTTCGGCACTGTTGCCCGGTGCGCTCGTCAGCCGATTGACCCTGACCCTGTAAACACAAAACCTGTGGGAGCGGGCTTGCCCGCGAAGAGGCCATCAGCTTCAACATCAATGTTGACTGACACATCGCCTTCGCGGGCAAGCCCGCTCCCACAGGTTTACGGTTACCAGACCACCCCACAAGAGGTCCCATGCCCAACCGCCCACCTCTCGACGCCGTCACCGCCCGCTGGGTACCGTGGGTTGTGGCCATTGCTTTCTTCATGCAGTCCCTCGACGGGACGATCCTCAACACCGCCCTCCCCGCTATGGCCCGGGACCTGGCCGAAGACCCGTTGCGTATGCAGGGCGTCATCATCGCCTACATGCTTACCGTCGCCTTACTGATCCCCGCCTCCGGCTGGATCGCCGATCGCTTCGGCACCCGGAAAATCTTCTTCGGCGCGATCCTCCTGTTCAGCTTCGGCTCATTGCTCTGTGCCTTGTCCAACACGTTGAGCATGCTCATCGGCGCCCGGGTGATTCAGGGCCTCGGTGGCGCGTTAATGTTGCCGGTCGGTCGATTGGTGGTGCTGCGCGCGTATCCGCGCTCGGAGCTGGTGCGGATCATGGGGTTCATCACCATTCCCGGTCTGCTCGGCCCGCTGATCGGCCCGACCATGGGCGGCTGGATGGTGCAATACCTGACCTGGCACTGGATCTTCCTGATCAACCTGCCGGTGGGCGTCCTCGGTTGCTACGCGGTATGGAAATTCATTCCCGACCTGCGCGGCAGTGAACGCACCCGCTTCGATAGCCTGGGCTTTTTGCTGTTTGGTGCGGCGATGGTGCTGATCACCATTGCCATGGAGGGCCTCGGCGAACTGCACCTGCCGCACTTGCGGGTGATGTTGCTGCTGTTTGGCGGCATGGCGTGTCTGGCGGCGTATTGGCTGCGGGCCGGGCACATCGACAATCCGCTGTTTGCGCCCTCGCTGTTCAAGACCCGAACCTTCGCCGTGGGCATCCTCGGCAACCTGTTCGCTCGCCTCGGCAGCGGCGCATTGCCGTTCCTGGTGCCGTTGTTGCTGCAAGTGGCGCTGGGTTATTCGCCGTCTCAGGCCGGGATGAGCATGCTTCCCCTGGCGGCGGCCGCGATGGTCGCCAAGTCGGTGGCGCGGCCGCTGATCGAACGCTTCGGCTATCGCAGCGTGCTGACCGGCAACACACTGGCGCTGGGAATCATGCTGGCCAGCATGGGCCTGGTCAGCGAGCAGACGCCGTATTGGCTGCTGCTGGCTCAGTTGGCAGTTCTGGGGGCGATCAACTCCTTGCAGTTCACCGCAATGAACACTGTCACCCTGATCGACCTCGACGACGCCAGCGCCAGCAGCGGCAACAGTTTGCTGTCGGTGGTCGCGCAATTGTCCCTGAGCCTCGGTGTGGCCTGCGCCGGCGCCCTGCTCGGCGGCTTCACGGCAGAGATCGGCAATGACGGCGTGGACACGGTTCTGGGCGCGTTCCAGCTGACGTTTGTGACGGTCGGGATCATGGCGATGCTGGCTGCAACGATCTTCTCGCAGCTTTCACCCAAGGATGGCCGACGGATGGTCAGCCGCGAGCACGATATCGAGCACTGATTGGTAGCAGCTGCCGAGGCACGAGGCTGCGTTGCGTGTCCGCAGGACCGCCTTCGGAGGGCCGCTTCGCAGCCCGACGCAGCCTCGTGCCTCGGCAGCTGCTACGACTTCTCGTCCGGAAACTTCAGGCGAATGGCCATGAGACTGATACACTGCGCGACATTTTGTTTTGCAGGCCAGTCCCGTGACCACCATCGCCACCGCTTTTAATACTTTGCCGCTGTCTGCCGCCATGCTGGCTAACCTCGACTCCCTCGGTTATGCCCAGATGACGCCGATCCAGGCGCAAAGCTTGCCGGTGATCCTCAAGGGGATGGACCTGATCGCCCAGGCCAAGACCGGCAGCGGCAAGACCGCCGCCTTCGGTATCGGCCTGCTGAACCCGATCAATCCGCGCTTCTTCGGTTGCCAGGCGCTGGTCATTTGCCCGACTCGCGAGCTGGCTGACCAGGTCGCCAAGGAAATTCGTCGACTGGCCCGTGCCGAAGACAACATCAAGGTCCTGACCCTGTGTGGCGGCGTGTCCTTCGGCCCGCAGATCGGCTCGCTGGAGCACGGCGCGCACATCATCGTCGGCACTCCGGGGCGCATCCAGCAGCACTTGCGCAAGGGTTCGCTGGTGCTCCATGGCCTGAACACGCTGATCCTCGACGAAGCCGACCGCATGCTCGACATGGGTTTCTACGATTCCATCGAAGAAATCATCGCCCAGACCCCGGAGCGCCGCCAGACCCTGCTGTTCTCCGCCACGTACCCGGTGGGCATCAAGCAACTGGCCTCTAAATTCATGCGCACCCCGCAGATCGTGAAGGCCGAGGCGTTCCACGACGATACGCAGATCGAGCAGCGCTTCTACGAGATCTCCCCGGAAGAGCGTATGGACGCGGTGGTCAAAGTCCTCGCGCATTTCCGTCCGGCGTCCTGCGTGGCCTTCTGCTTCACCAAGCAGCAGGTTCAGGAAACCGTTGATCACCTGACCTCCAAAGGCATCTCCGCCGTCGGCCTGCAGGGTGATCTGGAACAGCGTGACCGCGATCAGGTATTGGCCATGTTCGCCAACCGCAGCACGTCGGTACTGGTTGCCACCGACGTCGCCGCGCGCGGTCTGGACATCGATATGCTCGACATGGTGATCAACGTCGAACTGGCCCGTGACTCGGAAATCCACATTCACCGCGTCGGCCGTACCGGCCGGGCGGGCGAGAAAGGCATCGCGATCAGCCTGGTCGCCCCGTCCGAAGCCCACCGCGCCCAAGCCATCGAGCAGCTGCAGAAGTCGCCGTTGAGCTGGGATCAGCTGAGCAACCTCAAATCCCAGGGCGGCGCACCGCTGCTGCCGGTGATGAGTACGCTGTGCATCGGCGCTGGCCGTAAAGACAAGGTACGTCCGGGCGACATTCTCGGTGCACTGACCGGCGATGCCGGCATCCCGGGTGCCCAGGTCGGCAAGATTGCGATTTTCGACTTCCAGGCTTACGTGGCCGTGGAACGCGGGATCGCCAAGCAAGCCTTGCAGCGCCTGAACGACGGTAAAATCAAAGGCCGCTCGCTGCGCGTGCGCATTTTGTAAGCGATCGTCTGGCTGACAGAGATCAAATGTGGGAGCGGGCTTGCTCGCGAAAGCGGACTGACAGACAACATCTATGTTGAATGTACTGACCCCTTCGCGAGCAAGCCCGCTCCCACATTGGTTTGCCGGTGAATTTAAAATTCGTGTGAGGACACCGTTTTGCGCTCTACCGAAGTCGTGATCATTGGCGCTGGCGCCGCAGGGTTGATGTGTGCGCTGACCGCCGCCGGGCGCGGGCGCAAGGTGATGTTGCTCGATCATGCGAACAAGGCCGGCAAGAAAATCCTCATGTCGGGGGGTGGCCGCTGCAATTTCACCAATATGTACACCGAACCGGGCAATTTTCTCTCGCAGAACGAGCACTTCTGCAAATCCGCCCTGGCGCGCTACACCCAGTGGGATTTCATCGGTCTGGTGGCCAAACATGGCGTGCCGTACCACGAGAAGAAACTCGGCCAGTTGTTCTGCGATAACAAATCCAGCGACATCCTCCAAATGCTGCTCGAGGAGTGCGATCAGGCCGGCGTCAGCCTGCACCTGGACACCTCGATCCAGCACATCGAAAAAATGGAAAGCGGCTATCTGCTGCAAACCACCCTCGACCAAATTACCTGTGAGTCTCTGGTGATCGCCACCGGAGGCCTGTCCATTCCGACCCTCGGTGCCACCGGTTTCGGTTATCAAGTGGCCAAGCAGTTCGGTCATGACCTGCTGCCAACCCGCGCCGGCCTTGTGCCGTTCACCATCACCGATCAGCTCAAGGCGCTTTGCACCGAGCTGTCCGGTACGTCGGTGGACTGCCTGGTTAGCTGCAACGATCAGAGTTTCCGCGAAAACATTCTGTTCACTCACCGCGGCCTCAGCGGGCCGGCGATCTTGCAGATTTCGTCGTTCTGGGAATCCGGCGACACGGTGGAAATCAACCTGATGCCGGATCACGACGTGCCGAGCTGGCTGCAACAGCAGCAGGCCGAACGTCCCAACAGCGAGTTGAAAAACCCTGCTCGGTGAAATCTTCACCAAGAAAATGGCCAACCTGTTGGCGGACAACTGGTTCGTCTCCAAACCGATGAAGCAGTACACCCACGCCGAGCTGGCGGACATCGCCGAAAAACTGGCGAGCTGGAAAGTCGTGCCGGCCGGCACTGAAGGCTACCGCACTGCCGAAGTGACCCTGGGCGGCGTCGACACGCGCGAGGTGTCGTCCAAGACCATGGAATCGCTGAAAAGTCCGGGGCTGTATTTCATTGGTGAAGTGCTCGACGTCACCGGACATCTGGGTGGTTTCAATTTCCAATGGGCCTGGGCTTCAGGCTACGCCGCCGCGCAATTCGTCTGACCACACCACTCGCTGCAGGATGTGTAGGAGCTGTGTAGGGGCTGTGTAGGAGCTGTGTAGGGGCTGTGTAGGAGCTGCGTAGGAGCTGTCGAGTGAAACGAGGCTGCGATCTTTTGACTTTGCTTTTTAAACGCAAAATCAAAAGATCGCAGCCTTCGGCAGCTCCTACAGGGGATTTCATTTCAAGGCGATAAACCCCTGTACGCCAGGGAAGGAACAGATTTTGCTGTCAGATGTGATCGGCGCCATTGCGTCGACGTCATTAGTGGCTCAATTTAGCGTCATTGCCTCGGAAGGCCTTCGCACTTCATGTCATCAACCACATTTCGGCAGTCTCTGCGTCGCCTCTGGGCGCTGGATAAATTCAGCTACAGCGTGCGGGTATTCATCGCCCTGACCGGCACCATGGCGCTGTGTTGGTATCAGGATGAAATGGGGCTGCTGATCCCGTTGTTCCTGGGGATCATCGCCAGCGCCCTGGCCGAAACCGACGACAGTTGGCAGGGTCGCCTCAATGCGCTCGCGGTGACGCTGGTGTGTTTCATGGTCGCGGCCTTGTCCGTCGAACTGCTCTTCCCCTACCCCGTCCTTTTTATCATCGCCTTTGCCCTGGCCAGCTTCTGCCTGACCATGCTCGGCGCGTTGGGCGAACGGTACGGCGCGATTGCTTCGGCAACGTTGATTCTGTCGGTGTACACCATGATCGGCGTGGACCAGCGCGGTGGCGCGGTCACTGATTTCTGGCACGAACCGGTGCTGTTGGTAGCCGGTGCGGCCTGGTACGGCTTGCTCTCGGTGCTGTGGCAGGCGCTGTTTTCCAACCAGCCGGTGCAGCAAAGCCTGGCGCGGTTGTTCCGCGAACTGGGTTATTACCTGAAGCTGAAATCGTCGCTGTTCGAACCGATCCGGCAGATGGACGTGCAAGCGCAGCGCCTGGAACTGGCCCAGCAGAATGGTCGGGTGGTGGCAGCCCTGAACGCCGCCAAGGAAATCATTCTGCATCGGGTCGGCGACGGTCGGCCGGGGGTGAAAGTCAGCCGTTATCTGAAGCTGTACTTCCTCGCCCAGGACATCCACGAGCGCGCCAGTTCCTCGCACTACCCCTATAACGCGCTGGCCGAAGCGTTCTTCCACAGCGACGTGCTGTTCCGCTGTCAGCGCCTGCTGCGCCAGCAAGGCAAGGCTTGCCGCGCACTGGCCGAATCGATCCAGATGCGCCAGCCGTTCACCTATGACGCAAGCTTCGCCGAGGCCCTGAACGACCTGCATGCCTCCCTCGAACACCTGCGTATCCAGAGCAATCCGGCCTGGCGCGGTCTGCTGCGTTCGTTGCGAGCGCTGGCCGCCAACCTCGGCACACTCGACCGTTTGCTCAGCGACGCCAGCAATCCCGATGCGCTCGCAGACGCCACCGACAGCAGCTTGCTCGACCGTTCGCCACGCAGCCTCAAGGATGTCTGGATACGCTTGCGCACGCAGCTGACGCCGACGTCCTTGCTGTTCCGCCATGCCCTGCGCCTGCCCTTGGCATTGAGCATCGGCTACGGCATGGTGCATTTGATCCACCCGTCGCAAGGTTACTGGATCATCCTCACCACGCTGTTTGTCTGTCAGCCAAACTACGGCGCCACCCGCCGCAAACTCGGGCAGCGGATCATCGGCACCGCCATCGGCCTGACCGTGGCCTGGGCGCTATTCGATCTGTTCCCGAACCCGTTGATCCAGTCGAGCTTCGCGATCGTTGCCGGGGTAGTGTTCTTTACCAATCGCACCACCCGCTACACCTTGGCGACTGCCGCGATCACGCTCATGGTGCTGTTCTGTTTCAACCAGGTGGGCGATGGTTATGGGCTGCTTCTGCCGCGCCTGTTCGATACCTTGCTCGGCAGTCTGATCGCCGGGCTGGCGGTATTCCTGTTCCTGCCGGACTGGCAGGGTCGACGCCTGAACAAAGTGCTGGCCAACACCCTCACCTGCAACAGCATTTACCTGCGCCAGATCATGCAGCAATACGCCGTCGGCAAAAGCGATGACCTGGCTTATCGCCTGGCCCGACGCAACGCGCACAACGCCGACGCCGCGTTGTCGACGACGCTGGCCAATATGCTGATGGAGCCGGGGCACTTTCGTAAGGAAGCGGACGTCGGGTTTCGTTTCCTGGTGCTGTCGCACACCTTGCTCAGCTATTTGTCGGGGCTGGGGGCACACCGCGAAACCCAACTACCAACGGAGGTGCGCGAGCATTTGATCGACGGCGCCGGCGCGAATCTGGCCGCCAGCCTCGACGAAATCGCCCAGGGCCTGGCGAGCAAACAGCCGATTGCGATTCAGAGTGATGAGGAAGAAGCGCTGGCCAATGGGCTTGAGCAGATGCCGGATGAGATCGATGAAGGGCAGCGGTTGGTGCAGACGCAACTGGCGTTGATTTGCCGACAACTGGGGCCGTTGCGGACGTTGGCGGCGCATTTGATCAAGGATACGGGCGAGGCTTGAGATTTTTGGTGACCGGGCTGGCCTCTTCGCGAGCAAGCCCGCTCCCACATTTGATCTGTAGTGTTCATAAAATAAATGTTCACCGCAGATCCAATGTGGGAGCGGGCTTGCTCGCGAAGGCGTCATCAGCCACACCACAAAACCCGCTCACATCCCATGCTGCCTGAGCAACTTCTCATAACTCCCATCAGCCTTCATCGCCGCAATCTCACGGTCGAAACCGGCAACGATCTGTTCATGCTGGGGGTTCTTCAGGCTCACCAGAATATGCAGGTTGTTCTCGCTCAATGGCTTGGGCAAAAACTCCACGGCATTGCGTACCTTGAATGACTCCCGAGCCAGGTAATACCGGGCGACAAACTCATCTTCCAGCGTCAGCTTGACCCGGTCGGCCGCGACCATGCGCACGGCCATGGCGAAGCTATGCACCGGTACTTTCTGCAACGACACATTGTCATCGAACTCATGCGAATAGGCATAACCGCGTACGACCGCTATCGGGAAAGTGTGCAGTTGTTGCAGATTATTGAATTCGATCGGCGTGTCTTTGCGCTTGAGAAAGCGCACGCGGTTGAGCAAGTATTCGCCGGAAAACTGTCCCAGCTTCGTGCGCTCCTCGGTGTACCAGGCGTTGACCAGCACGTCGTAACGCCCCTCGCCTACCCCAAACAAGGCTCGTGCCCATGGCACCTGTTCGAAATTACTGGCATAACCGGCCCGGGCCAGAGCAGTACTGACGATGTCCGTGGCCAGTCCGCCATTGACCAGCGTTGCGTCGGTAAAGGGTGGCCAGGCATCGGCTACCAGACGCAGTTTTTGCGCTGTCGCACTCTGTGCCAACAATAGCAATCCAATCAAAGCAAACGCTCGATGCAATCGCGGCATGCCAGAAAATCCTTAGCGGGCGGGTTGCCCGACGTGTTTTTCAGCCAAAACTCCAAGGCCCTTTAGCGGCGAAACCCAGGTCCTAACATTAGCTTATCGACGACATTGCACCGCGCTGCATTGCAGATTACACAAAGAAGACAATCTCGCGAGAAATGAATGATGGCATTTTGGCCCTTGTCACAGATTTCGTTGCCATAAAGACATACCGCCTCAGGACGCTTAGTATCGGAGCACGTGTTCAAGGAATCTGAAGATGACAATCGATTGGGTCTGCAAGCACCACAGCGATCTGGGTAAAGAGCAGCTTTATGCCATTTTGCAGTTGCGCGCCGAGGTGTTCATCGTCGAGCAGAAATGCCTTTATCAGGACATCGATGGCCAGGATCTGGAAGGTGACACTTGCCATTTGATGGGCTGGGACGGGGATCGACTGGTGGCCTATCTGCGTTTGCTCGACCCGGAATTACAGGGCGGCGACGTAGTAATCGGGCGGGTGATCATCGCTCCCGCTGCACGCGGCACCGGGCTTGGGCATGAATTGATGAGCCAAGCGTTGAAACAGGCCGCCAAACGCTGGCCCGAAGTGCCGGTCTATCTATCGGCCCAGGCGCATTTGCAGGGGTATTACGGGCGGTACGGGTTTGTGGTGGTGGGTGAGGTATTTCTGGAGGATGGCATTCCGCATATCGGGATGCGTCGCCCATAAAGGCCTCTTCGCGAGCAAGCCCGCTCCCACATTTGATTTGCGATGTGCACCTGTTTTGTATTCACGGGCGATCCAGTGTGGGAGCGGGCTTGCTCGCGAAGGCGTCAGCCGCAACACCACAAAATCTCAGGGATATTCCAACACCGCTTTAATCTGCCGCAGATTGCGCTCGATCCACCCCCGATCAATCGCCCCCCACTCGCGAATCCGATAGCGCCCCGCATGGTTGCGCGCGCCTTCTTCCTGCTCGAATTCACAAACGATATCGAGGTCCGCCAATGCCGCAATGGTGTCCTGGGCCGTGCGCCGAGGCATGCCGGTGACTTCGGTCAACGCCGGGACGCTGCTGGCCAACCCGCTGTCGATCAGGTACGCCACGTACAACCGGCGGTAGAAGCTGCTTTTGGTCTTGCTCACGTCCATCCATGCGTTCCTTATTAGAAGATCAAGATCAAAAGATCGCAGCCTTCGGCAGCTCCTACGCGCCTGTGGGCGCCGCCGAAGGCTGCGATCTTTTGATCTTGATCTTGATCCTTCAGTGCATATCCCGCCAAGTCAGGTACACCCGCAAATCGAACTCCACCTGGTGATACCCCGGCAACATGTGTTCGCACAGCTTGTAGAACGCCTTGTTGTGATCCGACTCTTTGAAGTGCGCCAATTCATGCACCACGATCATTTTCAAAAACTCGGAGGGCGCGTCCTTGAACAACGAGGCCACGCGAATTTCTTTCTTGGCCTTGAGCTTGCCGCCCTGTACCCGGGAGATCGTGGTGTGCAAGCCGAGCGCGCGGTGGGTCAGGTCCAGGCGGTTGTCGAATAACACCTTGTCGATCGCCGGGGCGTTGCGCAGGTATTCCTGCTTGAGATCAAGGGCATAAGCGTACAGCGCCTTGTCGCTCTGCACCTCATGCTTTTGTGGATAGCGCTGGCTCAGATAATCGTCCAGCCGGCCTTCAGCGATCAGCTGTCGTACCTGGTCCTGCAACGCAGCAGGATAGGCCTGGAGGTATTTCAACGCGGTCATTGGGGCGGCAACACGAGTCACGAAAAGGTCGCCAGTGTAACCAATTCAACTCGCCAGCGCGCTCCAGTCGAACGGCTCGACAAAGTGACAAGTGTCCTCGGCCATCAAGGGCCGCGCGACCAGAAACCCCTGCACATATTGGCAACCGTTGGCTTGCAGCCATTCATATTGCGCCACGGTCTCCACCCCTTCAGCGATGACTAGCAGGCCGAACTGTTTGCACAAATCGATGACACTGCGTGCCAGCGCTGCATCCCGTTCGGATCCCGGCAACCGTGCGATCAAATGCCGATCGAGTTTGAGCGTGTCCAGTTCCAGATCACGCAAGTGCGCCAGCGAACAAGCCCCAGAGCCAAAATCATCCAGCGCCACCCGCACTCCCAAATTGCGCAGCAAACGCAGCTGCTTGCGAGTTTCGTCGGGGTTAAGCATCAAGGCCTCTTCCGTGACCTCGACCTCCAGCTGCCGCGGTTTCAAACCATGGCGGTCCAACACCTGACGCAGCTCGGTGACCAGATTGGGCAAACCGAATTGCGTGCTGCTCAAACTGACGCCCAGCACCAGATCTTCGGCAAACAAGGTTTCCCAGGCTTTTCGCTGTTTGGCCCCACGATGGTAAATCCAGCTGCCCAGGCGACTGATCAACCGCGCCTCTTCCAGCAACGGCAAAAACAGCCCCGGCGGCACATCGCCGACACTCGGATGCTGCCAGCGCAGCAGCGCCTCGAACCCGCGAATCTGCCCGTCGGCAATGGCCACCTGAGGCTGATACACCAGATTGAAATCGCGGTTCTCGATGGCCGTGCGCACGCTCTCTTCAAGCATCAGCCGCGAGCGCGCCCGGCCATTCATTTCGTGATCGTAGAAGCGATATTGCTGACGCCCCGCGCGTTTGGCTTCATACATGGCGATGTCGGACGCGCGCATCAGCCCGTCGAGATTGGCGCCGCAATCGGGGTAAGTGGCAATACCGATGCTGGCGCCCAAGGCGATGTCCATGCCTTCGATTTGCTGACAGATCGACACCCGCTCGATGAGCTTCTCGGCAATCTTCGCTGCTTGCTCCGGCAGCTCAAGATCCAGCAGCGCGGTGAACTCATCGCCGCCCATCCGCGCCAGAATATCGAAGGGCCGCAGACACGCCTTCAACTGCTCGGACACCCATCGCAGCACCCGGTCGCCAGCATCATGGCCGAGGGAATCATTGACCCGCTTGAAGCCGTCGAGGTCCAGGTACAACAGCACCCACGTGCTGTCGGAGCGTTCGCCGCGCAGCAGCAGGTTTTCGACGGTCTGGTAGAACCCCCTACGATTGAGCAGGCCGGTCAGCGGATCGGTCACCGCCTGAAACTCCAGCTGCTGATGCAGATGTTGCACTACTGACATGTCCAGCACCGTTACCACCATGGCACGTTGTTCGGCGGGCAAAGGCGCGCAGGACAACGCCACCGGTACTTGCTGGCCGGGCGCGGTACGCAGCAACGCATCGTGCAAGCGCAGGGTTTCACCACGTTTGTAGCCGGCAAACAATTCGGAGTCGGCCCAGATCGGGATGTGCGGTTTTTGCAGGAAATCCAGAAACTCCTTGCCTTGCAGCTCATGCACCGTGGCATTGAGCAAGCGCGACATCGCCGGATTGGCAAAGCGAATCAGCCCGTCCTCGCCCACCACCAGAATGCCTTCGGCGGCGTTATCCAGCACCGAGGCATTAAAGGCGCGAGCAACTTCCAGGTCATGACTCAACTGCTGCAAAGCACGGCGATTACGCTGATGCTCGAGCAGGGCCTGGACTTTGGGTTTGAGAATTTGCGGATCGAACGGTTTGAACAGGTAATCCACCGCGCCACTGGCGTAGCCCTTGATCACAGCGTCCTGAGATTGTTCGTTGGCGGTAAGGAAAATGATCGGCGTGAGGCGGGTACGCTGGCTGCCACGCATCAATCGCGCCACTTCGAAACCGTCCATACCCGGCATCTGCACATCCAGCAGCACCAGGTCGACATCGTGTTCGAGTAACAGGCTGAGCGCTTCAAAGCCGGAAGCCGCGGTGATGACCTGCCAGTCCTGGCGCTGTAACAACGCGCGCATGCTGATCAGGTTTTCGGGGTAATCATCAACAATTAAAAGGATTGAGCTGCCTTCAGCTGGCATAGGTTGTGCGCATTCCATGCTGCATCTCTTGTTCGGGACCTCAGGCCGGTCTCTTGTAAAAACCGGACACATAATGCGACTTCACTCTAGACCCGGATCCGCAAAAGCAGAAGCTACCGGTGTGCCATCACTTCAGTAAGTTTCATATAGCCGACTAACGGTCAGTCCTACAGGCCCCGGAATCCGGGAAAGATGGCATTTCGACAGGATGTTGACGTCAATCATCTGCCAAACGGGCATTAACAAACAATCGCTCTACGCTTATAAAGACAGCCCGAAGGCGCGGGCTAGAGCTTCTGGCACGTGCGTACAGAAAAAAGTGGAAGTTTGAATATGATCGATCTCGCAACCTGGAACCTCAGCGTTCCTGTCGGCAGTCCGCCGTACACCGTCGAAACAACCAAACTGGTGGACGGCTTCAAGGATCAATATTTCCACTCCGATACCGGCACCTTGTTTTTCTGGGCCCCGGTAACCGGCACCCGCACTGAAAACGCGATTTACCCCCGTACTGAACTCCGCGAAACCTACAGCAATGGCACGCTGAAAAACTGGTACTACCCCGAAGCGGACAACTTCCTGCGTGCGACGCTTACGGTCAACCAGGTTCCCAGCACAGGCAAAATCGTCATTGGCCAGATCCACGCCTACAAAAGCCAAAAACCGATGGTAAAACTCGAATATCAATATAAAGACTACAGCGAGACCGGAAACATCGTCGCCAAAGTTCGCATGCACCCCGACGACGACACCGCCCGGGTCATTACCATTGCCACTGGCATAAAGCTCGATCGGGAATTTTCCTACCTCATCCACCTCAGCCCCGGCGGCGCATTGGGCATCAGTGCGGCCGGCTATCAGTGGGACACCGACATCAGCGCGATGTGGCGTGATAAACCGCTGTACTTCAAGGCCGGCGCCTATGTGCAGGACAACACCGGCTATACCACTGAAGGTGGGGAAGTGAACTTCAGCAGGCTGGATATTGATCACGATACGTAATCCTAAAAGATCGCAGCCTGCGACAGTTCCTACGAGTTACGAGTCCTCTGTAGGAGCTGCCGAAGGCTGCGATCTTTTGATCTTCAGCTCCGAAAATTTCGTAGGAATCCACCCATTGTGGCGAGGGAGCTTGCTCCCGTTGGGATGCGAAGCAGCCCCTCTTTTTGGGGGCCGCTTCGCGCCCCAGCGGGAGCAAGCTCCCTCGCCACAGGTGCTTTATGTCCAACTCCAAGCTCTTCACTGACCGGCATCAGCCCCCATTTAAACGCCAACGTTTAAGGACACTCAGCGTTACTTCATGAAGCCTACAACGGCTTGCGTCACCGCCTACAGGTACGCCAGAATCCGCCGGCTTGTGCGCCTTGAAGCCCACCGGTAACTTGATTCGCGTCACTGATTTCCAGTGATCGGGTTTAGTAGCCCGTGGTGTTTTTTCAGTTAGGTGCAAAGCTCTGTCCATCAGATGTTCCTGTCTGAACGTGATGGTGGCTGTGCTCAGGGCGCTTCGGCGCGCCGGTTAATGCTGATAACTCCCCGGTCTACTAACCTGCGCACAGCTGCCACCCTTCTTTTAGTAGAGAAGGTTAAGCAGCTCCATTCAGGAGTTTTCAGCTTATGTTCAAGGTAACGCCTAATCCGCCGGTCACCGACCCGGCTTCCCCCTACGAATCCCCCGATTCAAAAAAATTCCACGAAGCCGCCGAGCGCGCCCTCGACCATTACCTCAACCCGGCCGCCAACATCATGGCCAGCACCAACGAACCCGAGCCCATGTACTTGGCCAACCCGAAGTACAACACCGAATCCCTGCTGGCCAACGCCAGCGAAACATTGGGCTCGGCCACCACCATGCTCAACAATTTCGCGGCGCTGCTGGAAACCTCCCATCGCAAGACCCTGCTGGGCATCGCCCAAGTGGTCATGCTCGGCGAACTGGCGGTGAACCAGGCACTGGACCACGTCGAATTGAAGGAGTAATCGGGCCCTGGCTGGAGCAAGGTGAGCAAACTTGCCCCCAATAAGAAACCCGCCTCTCGGCGGGTTTCTTATCAACGCAGTTTTACACTCAGGCTCAATTGACCTTAGCGTTCAACTCACCCTTCAGATAACGCTGATACATCGCTTCCAACGAGATCGGCTTGATCTTCGAAGCATTACCGGCAGTACCAAACGCTTCATAACGTGCAATACACACATCACGCATCGCAGTCACGGTCGCGCCGAAGAACTTGCGCGGGTCGAACTCGCTCGGGTTGGTAGCCATCAAACGACGCATCGCACCGGTGGAGGCCAGGCGCAGGTCGGTGTCGATGTTGACCTTGCGCACGCCGTGCTTGATGCCTTCGACGATTTCTTCAACCGGTACGCCGTAGGTTTCTTTGATGTCGCCGCCGTACTGGTTGATGATCGCCAGCCACTCTTGCGGAACCGAAGACGAACCGTGCATCACCAGGTGGGTGTTCGGGATGCGTTTGTGGATTTCCTTGATGCGGTCGATGGCCAGCACGTCGCCGGTCGGTGGCTTGGTGAATTTGTAGGCGCCGTGGCTGGTACCGATGGCGATGGCCAGGGCATCGACCTGGGTGCGTTTGACGAAGTCAGCGGCTTCTTCCGGGTCGGTCAGCATTTGGCTGTGATCCAGAACGCCTTCGGCGCCGATGCCGTCTTCTTCACCAGCCATGCCGGTTTCCAGCGAACCCAGGCAGCCCAGCTCGCCTTCTACCGAAACGCCACAGGCGTGAGCCATGGCTACGGTTTGTTGAGTAACACGGACGTTGTAGTCGTAGTCGGTCGGGGTCTTGCCGTCTTCGCCCAGGGAGCCGTCCATCATCACCGAACTGAAGCCCAGCTGGATGGAGCGCTGGCAGACGTCAGGGCTGGTGCCGTGGTCCTGGTGCATGCACACCGGAATGTGCGGGAACTCTTCGATCGCTGCCAGGATCAGGTGACGCAGGAACGGCGCGCCGGCGTATTTGCGGGCACCGGCCGAAGCCTGGACGATCACCGGGGAGTCAGTCTTGTCAGCGGCTTCCATGATGGCGCGCATCTGTTCAAGGTTGTTGACGTTGAAGGCTGGAACGCCGTAGCCGAACTCGGCTGCGTGGTCCAGCATCTGGCGCATGCTGATAAGTGCCATTGTGTGTGTCTCTCCCGGTTGAGGGTCGTTAATCGTGCCAGCCTGCCGTAGCGGCGGCGGCTATTCAAGTTATTGCAGATCGGGGGCTGGCCCGGGCTGCGAATTCGGTACAACAAAAAACCTGTGTCGCTGAAACCTTGTGGCGAGGGGGCTTGCCCCCGTTCGGCTGCGCAGTAGTCGCAAATCGGACGACGCGGTCTAATTGAAGCATCGCGCCCGCTGGCTTCGGGAGCGCTTCGCACTCCAACGGGGGCAAGCCCCCTCGCCACAAAGGCCCGCTGCCATCTGTGGATCTCTGTTACTCGGCTTTACAACCGCGGCCGATCAAATCATTGGTGGCGACCCAGTACACCAGGCCTTCCTCACCTTTTACGTGAAACGCCAGCATGTCGTTGCTGTACAGCGAACCTTCGGCGCCCGGTTCAAGCTTCAAGCGGTAGACCTGATCGGCGCCGCCCAGTCGAACATCGACTTCCTTGCGGTTGATATCAGTGTAGCGCCAGAGCACTTTGGCCTGGCTGTCGCAGGTCCAGGTGGTCCAGCTGTCCGCGGGCTCGGCAGCGTTGAACAGGTTCAAATTGGCGCAACCTGCCAGCAATGCCAATGCCGCAGCGGCGATAAAGCGTTTCATCCATGTTCCTCGACTGACGGCACACGCCGCCAGCCTTGAGTAAAGAATCAGACCCCTCAAGGGCAACCATGTTCCTTGGCCGGGACCTGTGTCTCGTATTTGTCCAGGCCGTCGGGCCCGGAACGCTTGTTGATCACCGGGTTGGTTTCCGCTTGCCAGTCGGCCTGGTAGCAGCCTTTTTCCTGTGTTTGCGGCGCGGGTTCCGGCGTGGCTTTCGGGTTACTCCCGCAAGCCGCCAGCATACCCGCAGCGATCAACAGCATTAACGTCCTGACCATGTGAACACTCCTTTGCCTGGCCAAATGCGCGGCCTCAGGCCTTGGCCCGGCTTTCCAGGACTTCAACGGCCGGCAGCACTTTGCCTTCGACGAATTCGAGAAACGCGCCGCCGCCGGTAGAAATGTAGGAGATCTGCTCGGCAACGCCATATTTATCGATGGCTGCCAGGGTGTCGCCGCCGCCAGCGATGGAGAACGCCGAGCTTTCGGCGATGGCTTGGGCCAGCACTTTGGTGCCGTTACCGAACTGGTCGAACTCGAACACGCCCACCGGGCCGTTCCACAGGATGGTCTTGGACGACTTCAACAGCTCGGCGAAATTCGCCGCGGTCTGTGGGCCGATGTCCAGGATCATGTCGTCTGCGGCCACGTCGGCAATCAGCTTGACGGTCGCGGTAGCGCTTTCAGCGAATTCCTTGGCAACCACCACGTCGACCGGCAGCGGAACGCTGACTTTGGCAGCGATTTCACGGGCGGTGTCCAGCAGGTCCGGCTCGTACAGGGATTTGCCGACCGGGTGACCGGCAGCGGCCAGGAAAGTGTTGGCAATGCCGCCGCCGACGATCAGCTGGTTGCAGATCTGGCTCAGGCTGTTGAGTACGTCGAGTTTGGTCGACACTTTGGAGCCGGCAACGATAGCGGCCATTGGCTGAGCCGGGGCGCCCAGGGCCTTGCCCAGTGCATCCAGTTCGGCGGCCAGCAGCGGGCCAGCAGCGGCGACTTTGGCGAACTTGGCCACGCCGTGGGTCGAACCCTCGGCGCGGTGAGCGGTGCCGAAAGCGTCCATCACAAACACGTCGCACAGGGCGGCGTATTGCTTGGCCAGTTCGTCAGCGTTCTTTTTCTCGCCCTTGTTGAAGCGCACGTTTTCGAACAAAACGATGTCGCCGGCTTTCACGTCGACGCCGCCCAGGTAATCGGACACCAGCGGCACTTCGCGGCCCAGGGCCTTGCTCAGGTAATCAGCGACTGGCTTGAGGCTGTTTTCGGCCGAGAACTCGCCTTCGGTCGGACGGCCAAGGTGCGAGCAGACCATCACGGCTGCGCCTTTTTCCAGGGCCAGCTTGATGGTCGGCAGCGAAGCCAGGATTCGCGCATCGCTGGTGACAACACCGTCCTTGACTGGGACGTTGAGGTCTTCGCGGATCAGTACGCGCTTACCTTGCAGATCGAGGTCGGTCATCTTCAACACGGTCATGGGTCGCAATTCCTGGATAGCTGTTTTAGAGAGCAGGTTTTGGTTGTGGTGCAGCTGCTTGCAAATAGTGTTCTGCAACGTCCAGCATTCGATTGGCAAAACCCCATTCGTTGTCGAACCAGGCCAGGATGTTCACCAGCCGTGGGCCGGAAACGCGAGTCTGACTGGCATCGACGATGGCCGAATGTGGGTCATGATTAAAATCACAACTGGCGTGAGGCAACTCGGTGTAGGCCAGAAGGCCCTTGAGCGGGCCATGGGTGGCGGCCTCGCGCAGAATCCGGTTGACCTCGGCGGCGTCGGTATCACTTACGGTCTGCATCGTAATGTCGAGGCAGGACACGTTAACCGTCGGCACCCGCACGGCTTTGGCCTGAATTCGCCCGGCAAGTTCCGGCAACAGGCGTTCGATGCCTCGCGCCAGACCAGTGGACACCGGAATCACCGACTGGAACGCCGAACGGGTGCGGCGCAGGTCTTCGTGGTGATAGGCGTCGATCACCGGCTGATCGTTCATCGCCGAATGGATGGTGGTGATCGACACGTATTCCAGACCAATGGCCTGATCCAGCAGGCGCAACAGCGGCACACCGCAGTTGGTGGTGCAGGAGGCGTTGGATACCAGCAGTTCGTCGCCGGTCAGGCAATCCTGGTTCACGCCATAGACGATCGTGGCGTCGACATCCGCCTCGCTGGCCATCGGCTGGGAAAACAGCACACGCGGCGCACCGGCATCGAGGAACCGCTGGCCATCGGCACGCGTGTGATAGGCGCCGGAGCACTCCAGCACCAGATCGACGCCCAGTGACGCCCAATCGATGCCTTCGGGGGTGGCACTGCGCAGGATCTTCACGCAGTCGCCTTTAATATGCAGACAATCGCCCTCGACCCTTACCTCACCGGGAAACCGCCCGTGTGTGGAGTCAAAGCGTGTCAGGTATTCGATGCTGGCCATGTCGGCCAGATCGTTGATCGCGACAATTTCAAACCCTGCCGCCGAGCCTCGCTCAAACAACGCACGCAAGACGCAACGACCAATCCGGCCGTAGCCGTTGAGTGCAACTTTGTAAGGACGCGGTTGAGGCATGGGGGTTCTCGATTACCGTGGTGAATCCGTCATTGCAGCGTTGACTGGCCCGACGCCTTCGCGAGCAAGCCCGCTCCCACAGGAGAATGCGATCTCATGTGGGAGCGGGCTTGCTCGCGAAAGCGGCAGTCCAGACGACACATTTTCTGGATCAGTCTTCCAGCAGCTCTTCAGCCTGACCCAGGATGTTTTCCAGGGTGAAGCCGAACTCTTCGAACAAGGCAGGCGCAGGCGCCGACTCGCCGTAGGTGGTCATGCCGATCACGCGGCCTTCCAGGCCCACGTACTTGTACCAGTAGTCCGCGTGAGCGGCCTCGATGGCGATACGGGCGCTGACCTGCAATGGCAGAACCGCTTGCTTGTAGCCGGCGTCCTGGGCTTCGAAGACGCTGGTGCACGGCATCGAAACAACACGCACCTTGCGGCCTTGCTCGGTCAGTTTGTCGAAGGCTTGAACGGCCAGGCCGACTTCCGAACCGGTGGCGATCAGGATCAGCTCAGGCTCGCCTGCGCAGTCTTTCAGCACGTAGCCGCCGCGATTGATGCATTCGATCTGCACGGCATCACGGGTTTGGTGCTGCAGGTTCTGACGGGAGAAGATCAGTGCCGACGGACCGTCGTCACGCTCCAGCGCGCATTTCCAGGCCACTGCCGATTCAACGGCATCGGCCGGACGCCAGGTGTCGAGGTTCGGCGTGCAGCGCAGGCTGGCCAGTTGCTCGATCGGCTGGTGAGTCGGGCCGTCTTCGCCCAGACCGATGGAGTCGTGGGTGAACACATAGATGATGCGTTTCTTCATCAGCGCCGACATGCGCACCGCGTTGCGGGCGTATTCCATGAACATCAGGAAGGTCGCGCCGTAAGGAACCAGGCCGCCGTGCAAGGCCACGCCGTTCATGATCGCGCTCATGCCGAACTCGCGAACGCCGTAGTACATGTAGTTGCCGCTAGCGTCTTCGGCGGTGACGCCTTTGCAACCTTTCCACAGGGTCAGGTTGGAACCGGCCAGGTCCGCCGAACCGCCCAGCAGTTCCGGCAACAGCGGGCCGAACGCGTTCAGGGCATTCTGGCTGGCTTTACGACTGGCGATGGTTTCGCCCTTGGCCGCGACTTCAGCGATGTAAGCAGCCGCTTTTTCCGCGAAGTCTTCCGGCAGATCACCGCTCAGACGACGAATCAGTTCGTTGGCCAGCTCCGGGAAGGCCGCGGAGTAAGCAGCGAAGCGCTGATCCCACTCGGCTTCGGCAGCGCGACCGGATTCCTTGGCGTCCCACTCGGCATAAATATTGGCCGGGATTTCGAACGGGCCGTGGTTCCATTTCAGTGCTTCACGGGTCAGAGCGATTTCCGCGTCACCCAACGGGGCTCCGTGGCAGTCTTCCTTGCCCTGCTTGTTCGGCGAACCGAAACCGATGGTGGTCTTGCAGCAAATCAGCGTCGGCTGCTCGCTTTTGCGGGCCGTGTCGATGGCGATCTTGATTTCTTCCGGGTCATGACCGTCGACGTTGCGGATCACCTGCCAGTTGTAGGCCTCGAAACGCTTTGGCGTGTCGTCGGTGAACCAGCCTTCGACTTCGCCGTCGATGGAAATGCCGTTGTCATCGTAGAAGGCAATCAGTTTGCCCAGGCCCAAGGTGCCGGCCAGGGAGCTGACTTCGTGGGAAATGCCTTCCATCATGCAGCCATCACCCAGGAAAACGTAGGTGTGGTGGTCAACGACGTTATGGCCCGGACGGTTGAACTGCGCCGCCAGGACTTTCTCCGCCAACGCGAAACCCACGGCATTGGCCAGGCCTTGACCCAGTGGACCGGTGGTGGTTTCGACGCCCGGGGTGTAGCCGTATTCCGGGTGACCCGGGGTGCGGCTGTGCAGCTGGCGGAAGTTTTTCAGATCATCGATCGACAGGTCATAGCCGGTGAGGTGCAGCAGCGAGTAGATCAACATCGAACCGTGACCGTTGGACAGCACGAAGCGGTCCCGGTCGGCGAACGATGGATTGCTCGGGTTGTGCTTGAGGTAGTCACGCCAAAGTACTTCGGCGATATCCGCCATACCCATAGGGGCACCGGGATGGCCGCTGTTGGCTTTTTGCACGGCATCCATGCTGAGGGCACGAATGGCGTTGGCACGCTCACGACGGCTGGGCATCGCTGTTCTCCTGCGGATATTGAGTTAATAAAACGAAACGGAAAAAAGGCGAGCATTTTCCCTCACCGACCGCCTTCGGGGCAATGACAGATAGTCATCGGAAGGCGTTTTTCCAATGGATAACAGCGTATTCGACTGATGAAACCTTTCCGCTGTTCGTTTGCTGACTAAACCTAACGCTGAAAAGTGCCATCTATCGAGCAATATCAAAACTTTTTGATATTGCTCTTGCGATGATTTCTGACCGTCACTAGACTGCTGGCCTTATGAATTTACGCGTGCCTTCCATTCGACATGACGATTGCGATGAGCTGGCGGCCCTGTGCAAGGCCGGCGGCGATCCGCTGCGGCTGAATGTATTGCGCGCGCTGGCCAACGATTCGTTCGGCGTACTGGAACTGGCGCAGATCTTCGGCATCGGTCAGTCCGGCATGAGTCATCACCTCAAAGTGTTGGCCCAGGCCGACCTGGTGGCGACCCGTCGTGAAGGCAATGCGATTTTCTACCGTCGCGCCCTGCCCCACACCGATCTGCTGGGCGGCAAGCTGCATGCCGCGCTGCTGGAAGAAGTGGACAACTTGACCCTGCCTGCCGATGTGCAGTCGCGGATCGGTCAGGTCCACGGGCAACGAGCAGCGGCCAGCCAGGACTTTTTCTCACGGGTCGCGGAGAAGTTTCGCGCCCAGCAAGACTTGATCGCCGGCCTGGCGCAATACCGCGAAAGCGTGGTGACACTGCTCGACAAGCTGAGTTTCGGCCCAGGCGCCACAGCCATCGAAGTGGGCCCCGGCGATGGCGGTTTTCTGCCGGAGCTGGCGCATCGTTTCGTTCAAGTCACAGCGCTAGATAACAGCCCGGCGATGCTCGATCTGGCCCGCCAGGTCTGCGAACGTGAAATGCTGGCTAACGTCAGCCTGCAACTGGCCGATGCATTGAACGGTGTGAGCCTCAAGGCTGATTGCGTTGTACTGAACATGGTGCTGCACCATTTTGCCGCGCCGGCCGAAGCGCTCAAGCGCATGGCCGACTTGCTGCAACCGGGCGGAAGCCTGCTCGTGACAGAGTTATGTAGCCACAACCAGAGTTGGGCCAGGGAGGCCTGCGGTGATCTGTGGTTGGGGTTTGAACAGGACGATCTGGCCCGTTGGGCCACCGCTGCGGGACTCGTTCCCGGGGAAAGCCTCTATGTAGGCTTACGTAATGGTTTCCAGATTCAGGTCCGCCATTTTCAGCGACCGCCTGGCGACACTCACCATCGGTAAATTCAGGAAAAAATCGAGATGAGCGAATACTCCCTCTTCACCTCCGAGTCCGTGTCTGAAGGGCATCCGGATAAAATCGCCGACCAGATTTCCGATGCGGTGCTGGACGCCATCATTGCTGAAGACAAATTCGCCCGCGTGGCGTGCGAGACGCTGGTGAAAACCGGCGTGGCAATCATCGCAGGTGAAGTTACCACGTCGGCCTGGGTCGATCTGGAAGACATCGTCCGTAACGTGATTCTCGACATCGGCTACAACAGCTCCAATGTCGGCTTCGACGGTGCGACCTGCGGCGTGATGAACATCATCGGCAAGCAGTCCCCCGACATCAACCAGGGCGTTGATCGTGCCAAGCCTGAAGACCAGGGCGCCGGTGACCAGGGCCTGATGTTCGGCTACGCCAGCAACGAAACCGACGTGCTGATGCCAGCACCGATCACCTTCTCGCACCAGCTGGTTAAACGTCAGGCTGAAGCCCGTAAATCCGGCCTGCTGCCTTGGCTGCGCCCGGACGCCAAGTCGCAAGTGACTTGCCGTTACGAAGGCGGCAAGGTTGTCGGTATCGACGCCGTCGTACTGTCGACCCAGCACAACCCTGATGTCTCCTACAAAGACCTGCGCGAAGGCGTGATGGAGCTGATCGTCAAGCACGTACTGCCTGCCGAGCTGCTGTCCAAGGACACCCAGTTTCACATCAACCCGACCGGTCAATTCATCATCGGTGGCCCGGTGGGCGACTGCGGCCTGACCGGGCGCAAAATCATCGTCGACAGCTACGGCGGCATGGCCCGTCATGGCGGCGGCGCGTTCTCCGGCAAGGATCCATCGAAAGTAGACCGTTCGGCGGCCTACGCCGGTCGTTACGTGGCCAAGAACATCGTGGCTGCAGGCTTGGCCGAGCGTTGCGAGATTCAGGTTTCCTACGCAATCGGTGTTGCCCAGCCTACGTCGATTTCGTTGAACACCTTCGGCACCGGCAAAATCAGTGACGACAAGATCGTCAAACTGGTTCGCGAAGTGTTCGACCTGCGGCCATACGCGATCACCACCATGCTTGACCTGCTGCACCCGATGTACCAGGAAACCGCTGCGTACGGCCACTTTGGTCGTACTCCAGCAACCAAGACTGTGGGCGACGATACGTTCACCACTTTCACCTGGGAAAAAACCGACCGCGCTGACGACCTGCGTGTCGCCGCTGGCCTGTAAGACTTTTCCTGCGGAACCCAAAGCCCCGCACGGTTCGCCGTGCGGGGCTTTTTCATGGGGAAGATCAAAAGATCGCAGCCTTGGCGTACACCTGTAGGAGCTGCCGAAAGCTGCGATCTTTTGATCTTCGCATTTGGAAACACGCAGAATTACACCCTCGCAACCCACACCCGAAAACTGACTAGCCTTGAAAGCATCCCACTGAGCAAGGACGCTCTCGATGCTGCCCAACCTGCACCTGTTTTTCGCTTTCCTGCTGACCTTCGCCAGCCAGACCGCCACTGCCGCCGAATGCCCCGATTGGCCGCCCGCCCGCGCGCAGCAAGAAATCTCTATCCTGCAACTGCAAATCGATCGCTGGGACGACAGCTACCACCGTGAAGGCCAATCGCTAATCGCCGATGAACTCTATGATCAGTCCCGGGCGCGATTGACCGAATGGCGCGAGTGTTTTGATTCAGCCCCCTCCGCCGAACCATTACGTACCGCCGGCGGCACAATTGCTCACCCCATCGCCCATACCGGCCTGGAAAAACTGCGCGATGGGCGTGCCGTCGAAGCCTGGCTGAAAGATCGGGGCGAAGTGTGGATTCAGCCCAAGGTTGACGGTGTAGCGGTGACGTTGATTTATCGTAATGGCTGGTTGCACCGGGCTATCAGTCGGGGAGACGGGGTAAACGGCCAGGACTGGACAGCCGCGGCACGCCAGATCGCCGCCATCCCGCAAAAACTTTCGCAGTCGTTGGACTTGCTGGTGCAAGGCGAACTCTATTGGCGCCTGACCGAACACGTACAAGCCGAGGCCGGCAGCCTCAATGCCCGCGCCACGGTGGCCGGGTTGATGGCACGCAAGGCGCTGAGCGCCGAGCAGGCCGCCGGTATCGGTTTGTTTGTCTGGGACTGGCCGCAAGGCCCGAAAAGCCTGCCCGACCGGGTGACAGCTCTGGAAACGTTGGGGTTCCCGAGTACGGCACCCTACAGTCAGCCGATCGAGGCATTTGCCGATGCCGAACGCTGGCGCGATCACTGGTATCGCTCGCCCCTGCCCTTTGCCAGTGACGGGGTCGTGCTGCGCCAGGACCAGCGCCCACCGGCCGAGCGCTGGCAGGCGAAAACGCCTTACTGGAGCGCCGCCTGGAAATACCCCTTCGTCCAGGCGCTGGCCGAGGTGCGCAAGGTTCACTTCAAGATTGGACGAACCGGCCGCATCACACCGGTGCTGGATCTGGTACCGGTGATGCTCGATGACCGGCAGATCAGGCGCGTCAGTGTCAGCTCCCTGCAACGCTGGGAAGCGCTGGATATTCGCTCGGGCGATCAGGTCGCCATCAGCCTGGCGGGGCTGACCATTCCCAGGCTCGATGGGGTCGTATTGCGCAGCACCGAACGCCCGGCATTGAACGTACCGCTGGCGGCCGACTTTCATTCTTTAAGCTGCTGGCAGCCCACGCCCGGCTGCGAAAGCCAATTCCTCGCACGTCTGAGCTGGCTCAGTGGCAAACAGGGGCTGGCCTTGCCTCATGTCGGGCCGCGCACCTGGGAGAAACTGCTCAAGGCCGAACGCCTCAACAGCCTGGTCGATTGGTTGACCCTTGATGAGCAAGAGCTTGCTAAGATTGACGGCTTCGGCGAGCGCAGCAGTGCTCGTCTTTTGGACAGTTTCAACAGCGCCCGGCAACGTCCCTTCGCTCGCTGGCTCAAAGCCCTGGGTTTGCCGCCGACTGGCCAGGCACGCCTCGCCGACTCATGGCAGGCGCTGGCACAACGAAACACCGAACAATGGCAGGCCGAAGCCGGCATCGGCCCGGGGCGCGCAGCGCAATTGAGCGCATTTTTCCGCGACCCGCAGGTCCTGGCCTTGAGTGAGACATTACGTGTTGCCGGGATTGATGGTTTCTAGACGCCAGCCCGCTCTGAGAGCCGGGAACCCAAAGGGGCCGATGCGCTCAAACAGCCCATCGCCATATCGAATTTTTCACCTGGAGCTTTTATGAAACTTCTTTCACCGCTTGCCGTGTTGACCCTGTGCAGCGTGATGGCCGCTCCATTGATGGCCGACGAAGATGCCCCGGGCCTGACCGGTTGCGCCGCCAAAAAACAAGGCATCATCAACCAGATCGAACTGGCCAAATCCCGCGGTAACACCGATCAACAGGCTGGCCTGGAAACCGCCCTGAACGAAGTCACTGCCCATTGCACCGACGCCTCCTTGAAGAAGGAGCGGGAAAACAGGGTGCTCGACGCCAAGCACGAAGTCAGCACACGTCAGGCCGACCTCGAGAAGGCGATGAAAAAAGGCGACGCCGAGAAGATCAACAAGCGCAAAGACAAACTGGCTCAATCGCGCAAGGAGTTGCAGGAAGCACTAGATGAGCTGGATAAATAGTCTGGCTTGAACAAGGCACTTTTGTGGCGAGGGGGCTTTGCCCCCGTTGGGTTGCGAAGCAGCCCCAAAATTGCAACCGCAATCATTCTGTCGATTGCATTAGCTGGATTGCGACTGCTACGCAGTCGAACGGGGGCAAGCCCCCTCGCCACAGGAGAGCGCCGCCAATCAATGATCCCGAAACTCTTTATGGCACGCACTGCAGGCATCTTCGACTTTCTGTACCGCCGGCCCCAGGTTGCTGACCTTGTAGGGCTGGACCTTGCTGGCAATCACCAGTTCACCGGTAGCGCCTTCAAGGGTGCGGGCCAGCTCCTGGAAACGTGCCTGCTTCTGCCAGACATCATCCTTGGCGCTGGTGTGATCCTCTTCGCGCACCTGCGGGAAGTGTTTCCACGGCTCACGGGACAACGCGTCGAGCTTCACCGCGCCGTCAACGAATTTCGGGCCATCGAATGGAATACGCCCACGCAACATGCCGCCCAGGTCTTCGCCGGTCTTGAGCATTTGCTTGAAGATCGTCTTACGCTGACCCAGTGGCGAGTTCGGGTCGACACCACCGCAGGCGGATAAGGTCAGACAGGCCAGCAATACAATGGAAAGTCTTTTAAGAATCATGGTGGCTTCAGGTCACTGGAAACGGCGGCCAGTATCCTCGCGTCACCGGCAAAGACCAATAGCCCTATTATCAATACGGGTTGTTTGAGCGCATGGAGCACTCAGGCAACCGGCAAAGGAATTACTCCATGAACAGCCGTTTCAAGGCATGGCGTCACAATCTGGCCTGGTCCCTTCCGATGGTGGCCGTATTGGCAGGTTGCACCGGCGGCGACAGCAGCAAACCGAAAACCCATGCACTGGCGACTTACTCCAGCGCCACTTGGGAAGCGCTTCCTGCAGTGTCCGATAGCGACCTCGTCGCCGGCTTCGGCTCGTGGCGCAGCGCTTGCACCCGGCTCAAGGCCGACCCGGTCTGGGGCGGCACGTGCGCGGCTTCCGCCAAGGTCCCGGCAACCGCCAACGACATCCGCGGCTTCCTCAAACAGAACCTCGACGTCTACGGCTTGCGTGCCGCCAATGACAACCCCAACGGCCTAATCACCGGCTACTACGAACCGGTGTACCCCGGCAGCCTGACCCAGACAGAGGAAGCCAACATTCCTGTGTACGGCGTGCCCGAGGACATGATCATCGTCTCGCTGGACAGCATCTATCCGGAGCTCAAAGGCAAACGCCTGCGCGGACGACTCGAAGGTCGCGTGCTCAAGCCATACGACGACGCGGCAACCATTGAAACCAACGGTGTGAAGGCGCCGGTGATTGCCTGGCTGACCGACCCGATGAACCTGCAGTTTTTGCAAATCCAGGGTTCGGGTCGCATCCAGCTTGATGACGGTCGTCAATTGCGCATCGGTTACGCCGATCAGAACGGCCACCCCTATCGACCCATCGGCCGTTGGCTGGTGGACCAGGGTGAGCTGAAGAAAGAAGATGTGACAATGGGAGCTATCAGCACTTGGGCCAAAGCCAATCCGACGCGCATTCCCGAACTGCTCGGCAGCAATCCCAGCTACGTGTTCTTCACCCGCAACCCCGACAGCAACGAAGGCCCTCGCGGCTCGCTGAATGTCCCGCTGACCGCAGGTTATAGCGCGGCGGTGGACCGCAAGGTGATTCCACTCGGCAGCTTGTTGTGGTTATCGACCACACGACCGGACGGCAGCGCACTGGTACGTCCGGTGGCGGCTCAAGATACTGGCGGCGCGATTGCCGGCGAAGTCCGCGCGGACCTGTTCTGGGGCACGGGCGAGGCGGCCGGGCAATTGGCTGGCGACATGAAACAGCAGGGGCAGATCTGGATGCTTTGGCCAAAAGGGGCGGCGTTGCCCCAAGTGCCGCAGGTAGCGGACACACTTTAAAAGCAAAAGATCGCAGGTTGCGCCAGCGCCTACAGGGATCGACGTTCATCCGCGATATTGCGGCGCACGCGGCCAATGTAGGAGCTGCCGAAGGCTGCGATCTTTCGATCTTGCCTTTAAACCGACACCACAAAGAAACTGACGATCAACCCCATGCCAATGGCCCACATCAACGACCGCAGAATCGCCCAGTCCGCCAGATAGCAAATGATGTAGAGCAGCCGACTGGTGATGAACAACACCGACAGCACATTGATCGTCACCAGTTCGGCATTGCCGACCAAGTGCGCGACAATCACCGCTGCCGCAAACGCCGGTGTCACTTCGAAGCTGTTCAACTGCGCCGAATGCGCACGCCTGGCCACGCCTTGGAGCGAGTCCAGAAACGCCCGCGGATCGTGATTCTCTTTCAGCCCGAACTTGCCGCCGCTGAACTTGGCGACGCCTGTGCATAGATATGGCAAGCAGATCGCAATCAAAATGCACCACAGAGCAACCGTCATAACGCAGTCCCTTCTTCAAGTTATAGAAAATCGAATTCCATCAGCGGCGACTAAAACTTCATCACCAACATGCCAATCAGCACCAGCCCACAGGCTAAGAGCCGGGGCCTGCCGAAAGGTTCTTTCAGATAGCGCATCCCAAACAGTACAACCAGAATCACACTGATTTCGCGCAGCGCCGCGGCTTCAGCAATCGAGCCGAGCTGCATCGCCCACAGCACCAGAGCGTAGCTGAACAGCACGCAGAACCCGACTGCCACCCCCAACCGCCACTGCTCGCGCCAGAACAGCATGAACGCCGGGCGTTTGCTCGCCAGCGCCAACAGCGGAAACGGCCAGGCGCTGAGCAAGGTGACCCATACCAGATAATCCAGCGGGTGGGACCAGCGCCGCAGGGCCTGACCGTCGATGAAGGTGTAGCAACCGATGCACAACCCGATCAGCGCCACCACCGGCAGCATCGACCACGGCAGACGCACCCCGCCACCGCCCTGCCAAAGCAGGCAGAACATACCGAACGGGATGAGCAAAATGCCGAAGATCTGCTGAGCCGTCAGCACTTCCCCGGCGAAGATCAGCGTCAGTGCCAGCACCACCAGCGGTGACAGGCCACGCATCAACGGATAGACAAGACCGAGATCGCCGACCCGATAGGCCTGGATCAACAGGTAGCGATAGAGCAACTCGAAGACCGCCGACGCAAGAATCCACGGCCACATCTCCAGTGGCGGTAGCGCCACGAAGGGCAGCATCAGGGCGACAAACAGCAGCGCCACGCTGTCCATGCAAGCCACCACCAACAGCCGCTCCGCACTGAATTTGATCAGGGTATTCCACGCCGCGTGCAAAAGCGCCGCCACCAACACCAAAACCGTCGCAAGCACGGCACACTCCTTTTTTTCTCCCGCCCACCCCTTCAAAACTAAACATACAAGCGAGCCTGTTCGCGATGCAGCTAACGCAATGCACCTCACTTCACTCATCTTTACGCTGGCGTGGATCCGGCGTTTGATCCTTGCTTTTCTTCGGCGGCCCGCTTTCGCTGCGAATCTGCGCGTGACTGATCAGGGCGAAGATAAAACTGCCACCGATGATATTCCCCACCAGCGTGGGACCAGCAAACACCAGCCAGAAATCTTTCCACGGCAACTCGCCGGCAAACACCAGGTACGAGACCTCGACCGATCCGACCACGATGTGGGTGAAATCTCCCAGCGCCATGAAATAGGTAATGAGGATGATGATCCACATCTTGGCGCTTTCCATGGACGGGATCATCCAGACCATGGTGGCGATCATCCAGCCGGAGATGATGCCTTTGGCGAACATTTTGCTCGCGTCGTTCTCCATGACCTTGCGCCCGATGTCGAGGAAGGCCAGATCGGTCTTGGTGTCGAAAATCGGCAGGTGCAGCATCACGTACGCCACCAGCAAGGTGCCGCAGAGGTTGCCCACCAGCACGACCGACCACAGCCTAAGCAACCGACCGAAATTTCCCAGCGTAGGCTTGCTCATGATCGGCAGCACGGCTGTCAGGGTGTTCTCGGTAAAGAGCTGCTGACGGGCAAGGATCACCGCGAGAAAACCTGCGCAGTAACCGAAACTCGCGATCACCTTGAAGCCTTCGCCGTCCGGCAGACGCGAGTTGAGCAGCCCCATGCCCATCAGTGACAAACCCATGGTCAGGCCGGCAGCCAGGGCCGACCACCACAGCGCCGCCACGCTACGCTCGAGTTCCTGATTACCTTGGGTTCGAATGATTTCATGAAGCACCGCCGCGCGCGGTGGCTGGTTCTTGTCGACCTCGCGCTGTTCTTGCGCCGAAAGGTCCGGGGTCTTGCCGTCTTGAGGCGTCTCCATAAAGCTCCTGAACCAATGGTGGTCGTTTAACTACGACACGCCGGGTACGGAGCTGTTCACTACCCGCCGAAACGAAGCAACCGCTGTGGCGAGGGAGCTTGCTCCCGTCGGGGCGCGAAGCGGCCCTGAAATCTGCCATCGGGTTCTTTCAGACAAACTTCACTGTCGGCTTACGACTGCTTCGCAGCCGAGCGGGAGCAAGCTCCCTCGCCACAGAGCGGCAATCACTCGCCGATGTCATCATCCTTGAACTGGTCTTTGACGTACCTGATCTCGGTCCGGCCGTGTGGCGCGGGCAGGCCGTCTTCGCCCAGGTTCACGAAAACCATCTTCTCTACCGTCAGGATGCTCTTGCGGGTGATCTTGTTGCGCACTTCGCAAGTCAGCGTGATCGAGGTATGGCCAAACTTGGTGGCGGTAATGCCCAGTTCGATGATGTCGCCCTGGCGCGAGGCGCTGACAAAGTTGATTTCGGAAATGTACTTGGTCACCACGCGCTGATTGCCCAGCTGGACGATGGCGTAGATCGCCGCTTCTTCGTCGATCCAGCGCAACAGACTGCCGCCGAACAGCGTGCCGTTGGGGTTGAGGTCTTCGGGTTTTACCCATTTGCGGGTGTGGAAATTCATGGGTGCTCCGAGGTTGAGTTGTTTGGGCGATAGGGTTATAGCCCCCAGCTTCAAGTTTTAAGCGACAAGCTGCAAGTTAAAAGCCGATCCGTTTGCTTGCCGCTTGTAGCTTGTCACTTGCCACTAGCCGGATAAAGAAAGCTATAATCACCGCCGATTTCAAAACGGCTCCTACCGTTTTCCCGCCACCTGTCCGAGGGGCGCTGCAGCAGGTTTGACCTGTCAGGCTCGGATGGGGCGTTGACTGGCCATGGCCAGACACTAAACGCACAACGGCGCCCATTCGCATACATTACGAATGGAGGCTCATCATGAGCGCTGTTATCACGCCTGCAGATTTTAACGATTACAAAGTCGCCGACATGTCCCTGGCTGCCTGGGGCCGTCGCGAAACCATCATCGCCGAATCCGAAATGCCAGCCCTGATGGGCCTGCGCCGCAAATACTCCGCCGAGCAGCCGCTCAAAGGCGCGAAGATTCTCGGCTGCATCCACATGACCATTCAGACTGCCGTGCTGATCGAAACCCTGGTTGCCCTGGGTGCCGAAGTGCGTTGGTCGTCCTGCAACATTTTCTCGACTCAAGACCAGGCCGCTGCCGCTATCGCTGCTGCCGGCATCCCGGTTTTCGCCTGGAAAGGCGAAACTGAAGAAGAGTACGAGTGGTGCCTGGAGCAAACCATCCTCAAAGATGGCGCGCCTTGGGATGCAAACATGATCCTCGACGACGGCGGCGACCTGACCGAGCTGCTGCACAAGAAATACCCGGCGATCCTGGATCGCGTCCACGGCGTCACCGAAGAAACCACCACCGGCGTTCACCGCTTGCTGGATATGCTGGCCAAGGGCGAGCTGAAAATCCCGGCCATCAACGTCAACGACTCGGTGACCAAGAGCAAGAACGACAACAAGTACGGCTGCCGTCACAGCCTGAACGACGCGATCAAGCGCGGTACCGACCACCTGCTGTCCGGCAAGCAAGCGCTGGTCATCGGTTACGGTGACGTGGGCAAGGGCTCGGCCCAGTCCCTGCGTCAGGAAGGCATGATCGTTAAAGTGTCCGAAGTCGACCCGATCTGCGCCATGCAAGCCTGCATGGACGGTTTCGAACTGGTTTCGCCGTTCATCGACGGTATCAACAACGGTACCGAAGCAAGCATCGACAAAGCACTGCTGGGCAAGATCGACCTGATCGTGACCACCACCGGCAACGTCAATGTTTGCGACGCAAACATGCTCAAAGCCCTGAAGAAGCGCGCCGTAGTCTGCAACATCGGTCACTTCGACAACGAAATCGACACCGCTTTCATGCGCAAGAACTGGGCATGGGAAGAAGTCAAACCTCAGGTTCACAAGGTTCACCGTACCGGCCCGGGCGCTTTTGATGCTCAGAACGACGACTACCTGATCCTGCTGGCCGAAGGCCGTCTGGTTAACCTAGGCAACGCCACTGGCCACCCAAGCCGCATCATGGATGGTTCGTTCGCCAACCAGGTTCTGGCGCAGATCTTCCTCTTCGGCCAGAAATACGCCGACCTGTCGCCAGCCCAGAAAGCCGAGCGCCTGACCGTTGAAGTACTGCCGAAGAAACTCGACGAAGAAGTGGCCCTGGAAATGGTCCGCGGTTTCGGTGGCGTGGTCACTCAACTGACCAAGCAACAGGCTGACTACATCGGCGTGACCGTCGAAGGCCCGTTCAAGCCGCACGCTTACCGGTACTGACAGCAGCTGCGAGCTACAAGCTTCAAGCTGCAAGTAAAGGCGGTTGTGTTTACTTGCAGCTTGGGCTTGGGCTTGTCTCTTCATGGTAATTAACACAGCAGTGAACTGTGAGCTTCAAACGCGAGAATCGGCGCACCGCCCACTTGCAGCTTGAAGCTTGCAACTTGCCGCTGGAGGCCCCCTCCATGTCCCAAGACCGTCGCTACAGTTTCGAATTCTTCCCGACGAAGACCGATGCTGGGCATGAAAAACTGATCGCCACTGCCCGTCACCTGGCGACCTTCAATCCCGACTTCGTCTCCTGCACCTATGGCGCTGGCGGTTCAACCCGTGATCGCACCCTCAACACCGTGTTGCAGCTTGAAAGCGAAGTCAAAGTCCCTGCCGCACCGCATCTGTCTTGCGTGGGCGACAGCAAGGACGACCTGCGCGGCCTGCTGAGCCAGTACAAGGCAGCCGGCATCAAGCGTATCGTTGCGCTTCGCGGTGACCTGCCCTCGGGCATGGGCATGGCCAGCGGCGAGATGCGTCACGCCAATGACCTGGTTGAATTCATTCGTGAAGAAACCGGCGATCATTTCCACATCGAAGTCGCCGCTTACCCGGAGATGCATCCGCAAGCGCGCAACTTTGAAGACGATCTCAACAACTTCGTGCGCAAGGCTAACGCCGGCGCCAACAGTGCGATCACCCAGTACTTCTTCAACGCCGACAGTTATTTCTACTTCGTCGAGCGTGTACAGGCCAAGGGTGTGAACATCCCGATCGTGCCGGGGATCATGCCGATCACCAACTACAGCAAGCTGGCGCGTTTTTCCGACGCTTGCGGTGCGGAAATCCCGCGCTGGATCCGCAAGCAACTGGAAGCCTACGGCGACGACACCCAAAGCATTCAAGGCTTTGGCGAGCAAGTCATCACCCAGATGTGCGAACGCCTGCTGCAAGGTGGCGCTCCAGGGCTGCATTTCTACACGCTGAACCAGGCTGAGCCGAGCCTGGCGGTGTGGAATAACCTGAAGTTGCCGCGTTAAAGCAAGATCAAGAGATCGCAGCCTCGTTTCACTCGACAGCTCCTACAGGGGATTGCGTTCTCTGTAGGAGCTGTCGAGTGAAACGAGGCTGCGATCTTTTGCGCTCAATGCACTTTTAGTGTGCAGCAACACACTGAGTTAGAGCTTCTGGATCCCGTTTCTGGCTCTTTCCGGTTTCTCGTCGTAATCTCAACCCATGCCTTTGATCGCGCAGTTCATGACCGTGTTTCTTTTTACTTGCCTGAGCTTTGCCGCTCGGGGCGAGAAGTTGCGTATTGTCACCGAACCCTGGGCACCTTACGTGTATGAGGAAAACGGCAAGTCTTTGGGGCTTGACTACGAAACCACCGCCATTGTCTTCAAACGCCTCGGAATCGACGTGGAATGGCAGTTCCTGCCATGGAAACGCTGCCTGTCGATGCTTGAGCAAGGCCAGGCAGATGGCGTGCTGGATATTTTCCACAGTACTGAACGCGATGCGACCCTGCTCTACCCCAGCGAACCGCTTTCGCAAGTCGAGTTCGTGATGTTCTACGCCAACGAGCGACCGTATCCGTTCCGTACCCTGGACGACCTGAAAGGCCTGACCATCGGCACATCGCCGGGCTACCTGTACAGCAAGGACTTCAGCGAATCGACGCTGTTTACCCAAGAGCCGGCACCCACCCATGAAGCCAACTTCGGCAAACTGGTGCGCGGCCGCATCGACCTGCTGATCACCGATCGCCGGGTTGGCCAACATTTGCTCGATCAACTGAACATCCGCGACAAGATTACCGAGAACCCGCTCGTCATCAGCCAGCAAAGCCAGTTCCTTGCGGTACGCCGCAATGCCGGGATGGATTTGTTGGTGCAGCGTTTCGGTGCCGAGCTCAAGCGCTTCAAGCGCGAGCCGGCCTACGCTGAACTGAGCGCCCGCTATGGCGCCAGCCCGGCCACCGAAGCACGGTCTGCCAGCACCACCGCAGCGGGCGGAAAAACCGTTGAGCAGCAGGAAAGCGGCGCGCAGTGATTGCTCTGTTATACTCCGGCCTTCCCGCCAGGCTCACGCCCGGACGCTCGGACTTGTTCAAGGCATCTCGATCCCGCTACAGCGCAGCTTTTTCAGCCCGCGCGAGCGCTCCAGACGAGCCTTCGAGGCCCAGCAGGACCGGACGGGATTGCGTCCTCTTAAACGCGATTCGCGCCAGGCAAGACTCCCATTGGGCCAAGCCCTAACTAAAACAGGATTACTCATGTCCTTTGCTTCCCTCGGTCTCTCCGAGGCTTTAGTCCGCGCCATCGAGGCAGCGGGCTATACCGAGCCTACTCCGGTGCAACAGCGGGCCATTCCCGCCGTGTTGCAAGGTCGCGACCTGATGGTTGCGGCACAGACAGGTACTGGTAAAACCGGTGGTTTCGCCCTCCCGATTCTGGAGCGGTTGTTCCCCAACGGTCACCCGGACAAATCCCAGCGTCACGGCCCGCGCCAACCGCGCGTACTGGTCCTGACCCCAACCCGCGAACTCGCGGCCCAGGTGCACGAGAGCTTCAAGGTCTATGCCCGTGACCTGAAGTTCGTCAGCGCCTGCATCTTCGGCGGTGTCGGCATGAACCCGCAGGTTCAGGCCATGTCCCGCGGTGTCGACGTATTGGTGGCCTGCCCGGGTCGCCTGCTCGACCTCGCCGGCCAAGGCAGCGTCGATTTGTCCCACGTGGAAATCCTCGTGCTGGACGAAGCCGACCGCATGCTCGACATGGGCTTCGTCCATGACGTGAAAAAGGTCCTCGCCCGCCTGCCGAGCAAGCGCCAGAACCTGCTGTTCTCGGCGACCTTCTCCAAAGACATCACCGACCTTGCCGGCAAGCTGCTGCACAACCCGGAACGCATCGAAGTCACGCCGCCGAACACCACGGTCGAGCGGATCGAACAGCGCGTATTCCGTCTGCCAGCCAACCACAAGCGTTCGCTGCTGGCGCACCTGATCACCGCCGGCGCCTGGGAACAGGTGCTGGTGTTCACCCGCACCAAGCACGGCGCCAACCGCCTGGCCGAGTACCTGGACAAACACGGCCTCACCGCCGTCGCCATCCACGGTAACAAGAGCCAGAACGCCCGCACCAAAGCCCTGGCCGACTTCAAGGCCGGTGAAGTGCGCATCCTGGTCGCCACCGACATCGCCGCTCGCGGCCTGGACATTGACCAGTTGCCTCACGTGGTCAACTTCGAACTGCCGAACGTCGACGAAGATTACGTGCACCGTATCGGTCGTACCGGCCGTGCCGGTCGTTCGGGCGAGGCGATCTCGCTGGTCGCTCCAGACGAAGAAAAGCTGCTCAAAAGCATCGAGCGCATGACTAAGCAGAAGATTGCCGACGGCAATCTGATGGGCTTCGACTCCAGCGCTGTGGAAGCCGAGAAACCTGAAGTCCGCGAGCGTCCGGATGTGCGTAACCCGCGCAACCCACGCGGCCCGCGCGGCGACGGTCCGAACGGCAGCGGTGGTGGTGGCGGTCGTAAAGACAAAGGCAAGGACAAGGGCAAGGAAAAACCTGCTGCCACTGGCCGTGGCGATCGCCCGGCCCGTGAACACAAGCCCCGCGAAGGCACCCCGGCCCGTGAGCAACAGCGTCCGGCACCTCGCGCCGCCGCTGACCGTGCTCCGGACGAGTTCCTGGATGACGACATCGATAACTTCGGTAACCGCGTCGACTATGTGCCTCAAGCCAAACCGGCTCAGGGCCGTGGCCGCCGTCCGGGCGCTCCGGCACAAGGCGCAGGCGCAGGTGCTCCGCGCACCGGTCAGCCACAAGGTCGCCAAAATGGTCCGCGCAACAGCAGCGGCGCAACCACCGGCACGCCGCCAGCCAAGCGCAGCGGCCCACGCAACGGCGCTCCACGTGATGGCCAGGCCCGTCGCGAAGAGTCCCGCAACCGTCGCCCGGCCCGTGACGAACAGCCTCGTTCGGAACCGGCCGTGCAGAACCCGCGGGGCCCGGCACCGAAGATCATTCACAAGGAGTCGAAAAGCGATCGCTTCCCGACACCTGAGCAACTGGATCAACTGCCAGGCCGTCCACGCGGCGAAAAACCAGCGTTGCTGACACGCAATCGCTGATTTATCGCTGATATGAAAAATGCCCCGGCTCTCGCGATCCGGGGCATTTTTTTGGGCGCTGCAAACTGCTTTTGTAGGAGCTGGCGAAGCCTGCGATCTTTTGATCTTGCCTTTATCAGCGGTGATCCTGAAAAGATCGCAGCCTGCGGCAGCTCCTACGTCTCAGCATTACTTCGCTTTCACACCTTCAAACGTAACGTACAACTCGACGGCGTCGGACGCTGGGCCCAGGTCTTTCTGCTTGCCGAAATCGGAACGCTTGATGCTAGTGGTGCCTTCGAAGCCGGCACGGTAGCCGCCCCATGGATCCTTGCCTTCACCCAGGAAAGTAGCTTTGACCACGATTGGCTTGGTTACACCCAGCAAGGTCAGGTTGCCGGTTACGTCGGCAGTGTCTTTGCCAGCGGCGTTTTTGCCGGTGGATTTGACGCTGGTGGAAACAAAGGTCGCCTTGCCGAACTTGTCCACATCCAGAAAATCTTTGCTGGCAATGTGCTTGTCGCGTTCGGCATGGTTGGTGAACACGCTGGCGGTATTCACATTGAACTCAATCTTGCTGTCTTCAGGCTTGGCTGCGTCAAAGCTGAACTTGCCGTCGATGTCCTTGAAGGTACCGGTGATGTAGCTGTAACCCAGGTGGCTGATCTTGAAATCAACGAAGGCGTGCTGGCCTTCTTTGTCGACAACATAATCGGCCGCCATCACGTTGGCGGACAGCAGAGCAGAACCGATTGCCAGAGCGGCGAGCGTCTTTTTCAACATGCTTTCTATTCCTTTGGAGTCGAGGTTGAACATCAGGCTTTGCGACCCAGCATTCGGGTGAGGGTCGCATCACGATCGATAAAGTGGTGTTTCAATGCTGCCAACGCATGGAGGCCGGAAAAAATTACCAGCGCCCAGGCCAGGTACAAATGGATCACACCCGCGGTGTCTGCCTGATCCGGTAGTCCGGAAACCAGTGCAGGCACTTCAAACAGGCCAAACACCGGGATCCCGACACCGTCTGCGGTGGAAATCAGGTAACCGGCAATCATCACAGCGAACAGCGCGAGATAAAGGAAGGCATGGCCGAACACGGCACCAAGACGCGTCATTCGGCTATAACTTTGCAGGGCCGGCGGCGGAGGGCTGATGAAGCGCCACAACACCCGCAGCAACATGACCGCGAACAACAGCAGGCCAATGCTCTTGTGCAGATCCGGCGCATCTTTGCGCCAGGCGCTGTAGTAGTCCAGACCAACCATCCACAACCCCAACGCGAACAGACCATAGACCGCGAGCGCCACACCCCAATGCATGAAGAGGCTGATCCAACCGTAGCGGGAAGAAGAGTTACGTAGTTGCATTGCCCAAACCCTGTAAGAACTGCGTCCAAGACTATCGAGTTATCTATCGATTTAAAGCGGAAAATTTCGCTCGGAAATATCGAGAAATACGATCAAGACCTTGCGGTCGAGATGTTAAGAGAGTGTTAACCGAACGAAAAAACCTACAGATGCCGTCCCCTTCCCACTTGAAAAAAAACTTTACCACTCGTCAGAACTGTCATATCTGACAGTAGCCAACATTACAGGTCATTGATGAACCTGATCTCGGGCAATTGTCCGAGCGTCTGAACAGGAGTTCTACCATGAGTCACCATTCGAGTTCATTCCCCGTCATTACGCGTAACCGATCCAATTCGATACCCGTAGGGGAAGGACCGCGAGGGATAGCCATCAACGACGATGGATCCCGGGTTTTTGTTTGTAATTACATCTCAGGCAATGTGTCAGTCATCGACACTCGGAACAAAAAGGTAATCCGCACCATTGCCGTCGAGCGTCACCCCCAAAGCATCGCTCTTGGCCATCGGGGCAAAAGAGCTTACGTGACCAACTACGGTTCAAGTTCGGTTTCGGTTATCGATACCAAAACCTATGAGGTAGGTCACGTCGGGGTAGGAAGGCATCCTTGGGCAATCGTAGTAAGCCGGGACGGGAAGCACGTTTACGTCACCGTTCGACAAGATAAAGAGTGGCTGGCAATTATTGACACCCGCACTTATGCCGTGAGCAGAGTGCAAGGATTGCCTTCTCCCTCCATCAGTGTGGATATCAGCCCGGACAATTCGCGTCTGTATATTTCCAGTACCAACCCTCCTGACGGTCCTTATCAGGACGCGCTCACGGTCATCAGCAGCAAGACGTTCGAAGTTCTCGACATCATCAGAACCGCAACTTATCCATCAGCGGTCAGCGTCAGTCCCGATGGCAAAAAAGTCTATATCGTGGGGCTGGACGCTCAAAAACTCACCGTGCTGGACACCCGGTCATCGATAACCAGGCATTTCGATTTTGTGAATTGCGAAGGAAAAATAGTGTTCGGCGAAAAGAATGCTTATGCCGTCGATCAAACTGGAAAAGAGGTCGTGGAAGTTGATACCGACACTCATGAGATTGTCCGCAGGACTCCCATTCCTAATGCTTGCGGGCCGTATGACATGGTTCTTGGTCAGCATAGACGTGCCTATATCAGCGACTACCAAAGCGACGAAATCCATATCGTCGATCTGGCTTAACGACAAAGCACGCAGCAACCGGCGCTGGAACAACGTACGCAAGATATAAAAAAACGCGGCATCACTGCCGCGTTTTTTTGCTTCCGGAACTTATTGCGTCTTGGTTTCAGTCGTCACTGGGGTCTTCGCAGCAGTATTGACCGCTGGCTTTTTTACCGGCTCAGTCTTTTTCGCCGTCGCCTTGACCGGGGCTTTTTTGGCCTCGGTCTTGGCAGCAGGCTTTTTCACTGGTGCTTTCTTGGCAGGCTCTGCTTTCACTGGTGCCGCCGGTTTCGGCGCCTCAACCGGTGCTGGCGCTGGCGTCGGTGCAGGTGCCGGGGCGGGTGCCGGAGCAACCGGTGCGACGGGGGCTGGCACCTTGGCCGGTGCCGGTTTGTCGTCAGAACCGCCGAACAGGTTGGTGAAGAAGTTACCTTTCTTCGCCGCCACCGCACCTGCCGCTGCTGCGGTCGCCGCCGGAACAACTTTCGCCGGTTCGAACGACTTGCCCGCCGCCAGGTCTTCTACCTGACTGGCTGCACGCTGACCGGTGCGCAATGCGCCTTCCAGAGTGCCCGGGTACAAGGCGTCGGTGTGTTCGCCGGCAAAGGCTACACGTTGCAGCGGACGCTCCCATAGGCGCCAGTACTTGCTGATCTGGCCCGGGCCAAAGGCCAGGTAAGCGCCACCCATCGATGGGTCGGTGCTGTAGCGACGGATTTCATAACCGGTGAACGAACCGCGAGCCTGTGGATAAAACGCATGCAGGCGAATCAGTACCTGATCGGCCATCTGCTTGTCGCCGAAAGCCTGCATCACCCGCGCATTGTCGCCGGACAGGTTGATCACCACATTGGCGCCGCCTTTCAGGGCCGGCTCGACCCACAACATGCCCAGGCCGGTGTTGCTGTAGATCTCGCCGGACATGCGCGCCTTGCTTTCCCACACCGGCGTCTTGAACTTCAGCATGATCTGGTCACGCCAGCCGTAGTTGGTGCCTTTGATGGCGCCCAGGTGCTGGGCATCCAGCGCCGGGGTCATCTGGATCTTGTTCAATGCACGCAACGGCACGGCCAGCACAACGTAGTCGGCCTGATAGCCAACACTGCCGACTTTGACGGTCACGCCGTCCTTGTCCTGGCTTATGGACGAAACCGGGGAACTGGTCTTGATGGTTTTCAGTTGTTTGGCGAAGGCTTGGGCCAGCACCGGGCTGCCGCCGGGCAGACGCGAGGCACGCAGGTCACGGTCGGCAACACCACGGTAGACGCGGCTCTGCTGTGCGAAGTACAGCAGAGACAGACGTGAAGGTTCGTCATAGCGGGTACGAATCTGCTGATTCACCAGCTGACGAGCAGTGGCTGGCAGACTCAAGCGATCGAGCCAGTTGGACACGGTGATCTGGTCCAGGGCGAACAATGTACTGTTGGCGGCCGGGTTCTGCGGATCTTCGATCGAACGCGCCAGATCATCCAGCGTTTTTTCGTAGCGTTTCAGCGCCTCGGCGGTGGCCGGCTGTTTGGTCGCCAGATCGGCGGCGGTGAAATACTCACCGTCGATCAGGTAGCTCGGAGTCCGCACGAATTCAGGGGCTGGCGTGGTGGTCAGCTTAAATGTCGAGACGTACTTGTTCAGCACCGGCTGGGTCTTGTCGTTGCCGATCCACTCACTGGTGGCCATGCCAGAGCGACCGCCCAATGTCGGTTTGGCTTCCAGCAGGGTGACCTGCCAGCCTTTGTTCTGCAGCTCGTACGCCGCGGTGAGGCCCGAAAGCCCGCCGCCGACCACGATCACCGTTTTATCCTTGGCCAGCGCCGAAACGCTGAACAGCCCCAACATCACCAGCGCACAGGCGCGCAGCCAACCAGCAGACATTCAGCGAACTCCGGAAATATACGAGAAAATAGCGGTTTTACGAGTCAGACGACTCAAAGAACCGCGAAGAATACGTCAGCCATCAAAACGCCGCCAGCCACGTCTACCGCCTTATACAAAGTAGCTCAATTGACACAATGGGTTGTCCCGATGACGCGCATTGCATAGGCTTGCGCGATTGTTTGCCCGCGCACCAAGCGAGCCGCCTCGAGGAGACTGAACATGGGCCTGAATAATCAGTGGATGCAACGCGATCTCGCGGTTTTATGGCATCCCTGCACCCAGATGAAAGACCACGAACAGCTGCCGCTGATCCCGATCAAGCGCGGCGAAGGCGTCTGGCTGGAAGACTTCGAAGGCAAACGTTACCTTGACGCGGTCAGCTCCTGGTGGGTCAACGTGTTCGGCCACGCCAACCCGCGGATCAACCAGCGCATCAAGGATCAGGTCGATCAGCTGGAACACGTGATCCTCGCCGGTTTCAGTCATCAGCCGGTGATCGAACTGTCGGAGCGTCTGGTGAAGATGACGCCCGAAGGCCTGACCCGGTGCTTCTACGCCGATAACGGTTCGTCATGCATCGAAGTCGCGCTGAAAATGAGCTTTCACTATTGGCTCAATCGCGGCCAGCCGAACAAGAAGCGCTTCGTCACCCTCACCAACGGTTATCACGGCGAGACCATGGCGGCGATGGCGGTGGGCGACGTGCCGCTGTTCACCGAAACCTACAAAGCCCTGCTGATGGACACCATCAAGGTGCCGAGCCCCGATTGCTATCTGCGCCCCGAGGGCATGAGCTGGGAAGAACACTCGCGCAACATGTTCGCCGCCATGGAGCAGACCCTGGCCGACAACCACGACAGCGTGGCCGCGGTGATTCTGGAGCCGCTGATTCAGGGCGCCGGTGGGATGCGCATGTATCATCCGGTGTACCTCAAGTTGCTGCGCGAAGCCTGCGATCGTTATGGCGTGCACTTGATTCATGATGAAATCGCCGTCGGCTTCGGTCGCACCGGAACGATGTTCGCCTGCGAACAGGCCGGTATCCGTCCGGACTTCCTTTGCCTGTCCAAGGCCCTGACCGGCGGTTACCTGCCGTTGGCGGCGGTGCTGACCACCGATGAGGTCTACAGCGCCTTCTACGACGACTACCCGACCCTGCGCGCCTTCCTGCATTCCCACAGCTACACCGGCAATCCGCTGGCGTGCGCGGCGGCATTGGCGACGCTGGATATCTTCGAAGAAGACAACGTCATCGAGAACAACAAGGCCCTGGCTCAACGCATGGCCTCCTCCACCGCGCACCTGGTCGATCACCCGAACGTTGCCGAAGTGCGCCAGACCGGCATGGTGCTGGCCATCGAGATGGTCAAAGACAAAGCCAGCAAGACCGCTTACCCGTGGCAGGAACGTCGCGGTTTGAGGGTGTTCCAGCATGCGCTGGAGCGTAGTGCTTTACTGCGGCCGTTGGGCAGCGTGGTGTATTTCCTGCCGCCGTACGTGATTACCCCGGAGCAGATCGATTTTCTGGCCGAGGTGGCCAGCGAAGGCATCGACCTCGCCACCCGTGACAGCATCAGCGTGGCAGTGCCGAAGGACTTTCATCCGGGTTACCGTGATCCGGGCTGAAGCCATACATAGATTCCCTGTGGCGAGGGAGCTTGCTCCCGCTCGGCTGCGAAGCAGTCGTAATCCGGTTTGCACGTTTTAACTGACAAAACGCGGTCGCCGGGTTTGGGGCTGCTTCGCAACCCAGCGGGAGCAAGCTCCCTCGCCACAAAAGCTGATTGCGCACGCTGCTACATTCGACACTTTTTACAGAGACCATTGATGAGACTGTCCCGCTTCTTTATCGACGCCCCCTTGAGCACCGGCGAACACGAGCTTCCCGAGGCTCAGGCCCATTACATCAGCCGCGTGCTGCGCATGGCCGAGGGTGATGCGGTGCAATTGTTCGACGGTTCGGGCCACGAGTTTCGCGGCGTGCTGGCGGACGTCGGCAAGAAGCGCGTCGTGGTGAACATCGATGAAAGCTTCGCCGGGCAGGTCGAGTCGTCGCTAGCGGTCCATCTCGGCCAGGGCTTGTCCCGTGGCGAGCGGATGGACTGGGCGATTCAGAAAGCCACCGAACTGGGCGTCAGCGAAATCACCCCGATCTTCACCGACCGCTGCGAAGTCCGCCTCAAGGACGAGCGCGCCGACAAACGCCTGATGCACTGGCGTCAGGTGGCGATCAGCGCTTGCGAGCAATGCGGGCGCTCATCGGTGCCGGTGATACATCCGCCGCTGCTGTTGGCCGACTGGTTGAAGCAGACGGAAGCCGAATTGAAGCTGGTGCTGCACCCGGTGGCCGAGCCGCTGGTGAGCCATGCGAAACCGGCGACGCTGGCGTTTCTGATCGGCCCGGAAGGCGGGTTGTCCGACGCTGAAGTCGAGCAGGCCAAGGCGGGCGGTTTCCACGCCGCCCGCCTCGGCCCTCGCGTATTGCGCACCGAAACCGCGCCGGTGGTGGCGTTGGCGGTGGCTCAGCAACTTTGGGGTGATTTCTAAAAGATCGCAGCCTGCGGCAGCTCCTACAGGGATCGCGTTCCCATCGTAGGAGCTGCCGCAGGCTGCGATCTTTTGATCTTGATCTATTGCACAGGATCACTCACCGGCTTCGCAATGATCGCTTTCAACTCGCTGGTCATCGGAAACTCAAGGTTCAAACCTTTAGGCGGAATCGGCTGCTGGAACCAGCGGTTGTAGATACTGTTGATTTCCCCTGAGCTGTACAAATCAGCAAGCGTCGAATTCACCAACTCGAGAAATTGCGGATCGCCCTTGCGCACCATGCAACTGTAGATTTCCCGCGATTGCTCCTCGCCCACCACGACCCACTTATGCGGATCGCGCGCCTTGGCCCGTTCGCCGTAGAGCAGCGCGTCATCCATATAGAACGCCGCCGCCCGCCCAGACTGCAGCATCTGGAAGGCTTCGCCGTGATCCTTGGCGCTGATCACGAACATGTCGATCTTGTGATCGACGTTGTAGCTCTTCAGAAACCGCTCATTGGTGGTGCCGGCGGTGGTCACGACGTTCTTGCCGCGCAGGTCAGCGAAGCGCTTGATGCCGCTGTCCTTCGCCGTGAGCAACTGCCCCTTCACGTAGATGAACCCATAGGAAAACGCCACTTGCTGCATGCGCTCGGCGGTCACGCCGGTGGAGCCGCATTCAAGATCGACCGTGCCGTTCTGCACCAGCGGAATGCGCGTTTGCGAGGTCACCAGGTTGTACTTCACCTGCAGATCCGGCAGTTCAAGCTTTTGCTTGATGCGCTCGACAATCTTGCTCGCCAGGTCCACCGAATAGCCCATCGGCTGCCCCGTGTGATCACCCACGTAAGAGAAGGGTACCGACGCATCGCGATAGCCCAGCGTGATGCTCTTGGCATTGGCAACCTTGTTCAGCGTGCCGGTCAGCGGCGCTTCGTTGGCCTGGACCTGACTGGCGAGCAGCAGGCCGAGGGTGCAGCCGATCAACGTGATTTTTTGCATTGTTATTCTCCGTTGTGGGTTAAGCGTTTAGCAGCGAGCGACGCGGGGGGCGAGGCCCTGCATTTCGATCGAGGGTGCGCGCTGGGCAATCAACTCACTCAGCAGCCGCGCGCTACCGCAGGCCAAAGTAAAGCCCAAGGCGCCATGGCCGAGGTTGAGCCAGAGGTTGCGGTACGCCGTGGCGCCAATCAACGGCACGCCGCTGGGAGTCGCCGGGCGCATGCCGGCCCATTCGATGGCGACATCGTAATCGCCGGCATTGGGCAGGGTTTCCTGCGCCTGGCGTTTGATCAGCGCCAGGCGCTTGGGATCGAGCGCCGGGTCGAAACCGACAATGTCGACCATCGCCGCCACCCGCAGTTGTGCACCGATGCGGGCGTAAACGATCTTGCGGTTGTAATCGGTGATGCTCAGCTCTGGCGCGCGGTGTTCGGCGCGGATCGGCATGGTCAGGCTATAGCCCTTGAGTGGGTACAGCGGCAGGTTCATGCCCGGCAACGCCAGCGCCGGGCTGCGATGACCGGCAGCGATCACCAGTTGCTCGACCGGCAATACCTGTGCGCCCATTTCGACGGCCTGCACCTCGCCGTCCCCGTGGCGAATGCCGGTGACCGTGCGGCCCGGCAAAAACTCGCAACGCCCCGACGCCTTGAGCCGGGCCACCAGTTGCAGGCAGAACGCATGGCAATCGGCGACTTCTTCATCGGGCGTGTAGATCGCGCCCACGAATGGCGCATCGACAAGCGCCGGCTCCAGCTGTGCGCACTCGGCCCGGGACAACACCTGTTGCTGTCGCGGATCAGCCAGCCCTTGGCGCGCATGCTCGAAACTCGCAGCTTCACGAAACGTCACCAGTTTGCCGTTGCGCCGCCAGTCGAAACCATCGAGGCGGTCTTCGTCGCGCCAGCCTTGCAGCGTGGCCTGGCTCAGCAGCGCCAGGCGCAGCAGATGGGCGCCGTTGCGCTGATTCACCGAACGCCGACAGGCCGCCAGAAAGGCCGCCATCCAGCGCCACTGCGCCGGGTCCAGGCGCGGACGCAGCTTCAACGGCGAGTCTCCGCGCAACATCCATCCCAGCGCCTGCCACGGTACGCCGGCATCGGCCAGAGGCGCGACATAGCGGTAGGACAACTGGCCGCCGTTGGCGAAACTGGTCTCGCTGGCAAACGAATCCCGGGCCTCGATCAGCGTCACGTCGATGCCGTCGCGAACCAGTGCGTAAGCCGTTGTCAGCCCGATGACGCCGCCACCGATGATGCAAACCCGCTGAGCCATGTCAGTCCTTAAGCGTTGTTGAAACGTGCCCTCAGCTTAGGACCAGGTGACAGACGCTGAACAATGCATAAAGATGCCTGAGCCATAAACAAAGGTTATGGACTTGCCATGCGACTGCGACACATCGAGATTTTCCAGGCCATTCGCCAGACCGGTTCGGTCAGTGGCGCCGCCCAGTTGCTGCACGTGTCGCAGCCGGCGGTGAGCAAAGTGCTGCAACACGCCGAACAGCAACTGGGCTTTGCGTTATTCCTGCGGGTGCGCGGCAAATTGCAGCCGACGCCCGAAGCCCTGGAGCTTGAGCGCGAGGTCGACAAGGTCAGCGAAAGCCTGCAAGGCGTGCGACGCCTGGCCCAGAGCCTGCGCCGCGAGCCGGGCCACAGTGTACGGATTGGCGCGATCCCGGCGCTGGCCTTGTCGCTGCTGCCGCCGGCGATCAACGAATGGACGCAACGCTACCCGCAAATCGCCTGCGAATTGTCCAGCGCTCACAGCCGTGAGCTGATGCAGAACCTGTTGATGCGCGAAGTGGATGTCGCCCTGACGTTGCAACTGCCCGATCATCCGGGCCTGAAGGCGCAGGCCCTGGCCTGCGGAATGTTGGTGGCGCTGGCGCCGAAAGACTTTTGGCCCGACGACACTCACGGTAAACCGTTGCCGTTGATCGAACTGGCCGGTGCGCCGCTGATTGGCCTGTCCAGCGCCGACCCGCTGGCCGCCCGACTCGACAGCTACCTTGAAGCGGTCAATCCGCCGCCAAAGGTACGCATCGCGGTGCAGACCTACTCGCTGGCGCGAGCGATGGTTGAATCCGGGGCCGGGTTAGCGGTAATCGACCCGTTCACCGCACTCGGTGCGTCCCCCGCCACCACGGTAATTCGCCCCCTTGCACCGGCACTACCAATCACCCTATATGCCGTGACCCGCGCCGACGAACCACCGCCACACACCTTGAGCGATTTGTTGCAGGTGTTCAGCCGACGGGCGCAGGCGCAATTGGATCACCTGTGTCCCACAGGTTTTGCAAATAGCTGCAATGCGATCTACAAGACGTAAAACAGAATCGCCACAAAGTGCAGCACGCTCCCGGCAATCACAAACAAATGCCAGACCCCATGGGCATGGCGCAGACGATGGTCGAGGGCAAAAAAGATAATTCCCACGGTGTACAACACCCCGCCCGACGCCAGCCAGGTAAAGCCGACCGGCCCCAGTGCCGCCAGTAATGGCTTTACCGCCACCAACACGATCCAGCCCATCACCGCATAAATCACGATCGACAGAATCCGCGCTTCCGAGCGGGGTTTGATCTCTTGCAGGATGCCGATCAGCGCCAGCCCCCAGACGATCCCGAACAACGTCCAGCCCCACGGCCCGCGTAGGGTCACCAGACAGAACGGTGTGTAACTGCCGGCAATCAGCAGGTAGATCGAAAAGTGATCGACCTTCTGCATGATCGCTTTCTTGCGCCCGCGCACGCTGTGGTACACGGTCGAAGCGCTGTAGAGCACCAGCAAGGTAAACGCATAAATCGCCACACTGACGATCTTCCACGGGCTGCCGTCCATACTGGCGATCACCAGCAGCCACACACCCCCGACAAACGCCGCCACCGCCCCGACCAAATGCGTCCAGGCGTTCAATCTTTCCCCGTGATACATGCGTTGCTCACCTCGCAGTTCCATACAACAATGCACAAGGCTCAGCTCTGAAGGTTAAAAGTGCAATGTTTCCGAACGCAATCGCCGGACAAAAAGGTTCTGGTTAAAACCCGCTCAGCGGTCAAACAGCCACGTCGGAGGGAAAGGGTGAGCCCGGTATAACTCGCACATCCTGCGCCGGTCGCGGTTAAACCACTCATTCAGCCACTGCTGGTATTGCTGCTGGATGCTGAGCTCATGCCAAGGCGTACTTCGCGCTTGAATCACCGCATGCGCGGCCATCATTCCTGACATCAACGCCTTCAACACGCCCTGTGACGCCGCCGGGTCCAGCACAAACGCCGCATCCCCCGCGATAAAGAATCCATCTCCTGCCGCCTGTTGGCATACACGCCAGGTCACGTCGGCCCCACGTATCGGGCCGGATGCCGTCAGGTGTTTGAAGGTGGCAGGTGGAATGCCCTGCGCTTTGTTTTCAGGAAAAAAGTTCAGACGGGTCCAGTGGAAAAGGTATTCGCCAATCTTCGCTGTCCAGTACCAGCCAAGCGGGTCTGCTTCAATTCCGCAAAAAATTTCATCTTCAGGGCTCGCCCCGGCGGCATAACCATAATGAGCGATCAGAGGCAGCGAAAATCTTCGCCAGCGAAGTTGCAACTGACGAGACAACCAACTGCTGGCGCCACTGGCGTCGATCACTTGGGGAGCAGTGAAATCACCTTGTCGGGTTTGCACCCCGCATACTCGCTGCTGGTCCTTGATCACCTTGAGCACATGGCACGGCTGCACGACCCGCACACCTGACTCGACGGCCCGACACAGCAGCAGGCCATCCAGCGCATCGCGAGGAATTTGAAACCCCCGCTCCGGTCCCGTCGCACCTTGACCAAAGGCACTGAATTGGCGCGCGCCCCCCCATTGCACCCAATGGCCCGTATGCCGTAAAAAACCAGCCGCTTGCACCGCGTCGGCCACGCCCAGCTGTTGCAGCAAAAGCTCAACACCAGGTTGCAGCGTCTCACCAGGACGCTTGCGAGGAAAAACCGCCTGCTCCAACAGCGCCACCCGCAACCCCCGTTGCGCGCACAGAATGGCCGCCGCCGCGCCCGCAGGCCCGGCTCCGACGATGACCACATCGTGGTCAGTCACGAGAGCGGATCTGCCAGCCCTTGTTGTCTTTATTAATCAAAAGAGTTTTCGCCCCGATAAAAAGCTCAACCATTTCGAGTATTTCAACGTGACGCCGAGTGAAATCGGAGGGTGTCGAAATGGCGCCGTATTTATACATCTTGAAGAAGTGCACATTGCTACCCAACTGCTTCCCTACCGCAGACTCTGCCTTGGCGAGAGCCGAATCAGAATGCACAATCGGGACAAAGGACAACACCGCCCACGCCCCCTGCAGTTGGCGAGTGGTTGCACCTACGGCGATGTAAGCCGACTGCATGGCCAGAATCCGCTGCTGATATTCCTCGCGGGAAGTCTGCCCTGTGACTGAGAGCGTCAACTGCCCGGCCAGTGCTCTATTCGTGTAATCGCTGTACGTATAGGCGGTGTATTCGACGACCTCACGCCCGCCTACCACCACCAGACGAGGCCCGGTTTCGCCATCCCATGACGGCTGGCTGGTTTGACCATTCTCAGAGTCCGGCAGCGGTATGACCGTCGGTTTTGTACCATCGGGCTCAAATGTACGTGCACTGTCAGGTGTCACAGCAGGCCAATAGCCGCCCGCGGCCGAACAGATTCTCACGTCTTCTGAAAACGGGCTGCCCAGGTTGAACGCGCAGAGAAATGTCGGCCGAAATCCCCCGTCAGTGGAAATTTCCCATCCCGGGCTAAAGGTGCCCGCAGCGTGATCGGGCAGCCAGGACGGACGCTGGGCGCTTGCAGAAGGCCCCACCGTTGCGGTGCCCACGCCTGGTAATCGCTGATAGACCAACGCGGTAATGCCTTTATCCTCCGCAACAAAATGCCCCCCCGGCAGCTGCGGATTACCTGCCAGCCTCAGTTCAGACAAGGCCTGCAAACTGACGTACCAGATTGGCTCGGGAAACGCCTGTTGCTGCTCCCACTCAATCAACGCTGCTTGCCCACAGCCCGGGTAAAAATCAGGTGCCGATAAAATAGAGTAGGCGACTGCGATGATCGGAATGTGTGCACTCAGCGCCGGACAAATGGGCTTGACCCAGCCTTCAGCAGTGAAGTCTATAAAGTGCAGTGCCTGGTAGTTGCCGGCGCTGACAATCGCGTCTACCCCCGGCTCTTTGTTCAAGTCACGGATCGAGCCATCGCCCTGTAACTGATGGCGTTTATTGATGATGTAACCACCAAAATTCGCGCCGGGCGGGACCCTGAAAGAGACTAATTGATTGTTATACAACGCGGGCTCAACCAGCCTGCGCCTGGGTACCGGCACATTCAGGCCAGCCCCGAATACCGAACTGTCACCCCATTCGGCGAGGTCGTCAGTCAGCACAAATGGAGCTTTCGATAGGTCGGGTTCAAACCAGTCCGCTTCAGTCCCTCTCCTGATCTGGAACTGCCGCAGCTTGTCATTGACGTGAAAAGCCTCAAGTTTCAAGTCCACATCGAGGCCGTCGATGCACTCGGTGCCATTGAAAACCATATGCAGCGGACACCAGAAGTTCAGTTCTTCATCACCGCTCCTCCAGCCGCGACCTACCCCGCCCTTTTGTTGCACTGCTATAAACGCACCGAAGCGAGCCGGAATGACTCGCATGACCTGCGGTTGATTCTGCACAAAGGGACTGAAACCACGCAGTCGAGCGTCGTACAGCACAGGAGCGGTGCCAACACGTGCTATGCCGGTGCGGGAAAAACACAGGTCGGCGTACTTGCGATGCGTCGTATCTGGTTGAGGCCGGTATTCATAGGCAAACACCACCAGCCCCAAGATCGCATCTGCACCCGCCAGCGCCTGAAGTTGCGCCAGTGTCGGAGGACTGACGCCGTACACATAGTTGAGCAGTGTCTCTAACTCTGCCGCAGTCGGGAAATCCGCGAGCGGGTTTGCCCCTGCCACCTCTGTCACATTGGGCGATGCCAACGCGTGGTACAGCAGACTGCGCGCCGGATGACCGGCTTCAATCCCACTGGTACCTTGCCACGAGAAGTCCTCAAAGCCCTTGATTGTGCGGTCAATCGACAGCGTTTTTTTTAACTCATCGGCCAACGGCCTGGCCTGGATATCCAGACCATGAAGCATCAGCAGGTCACGCCAGCCGGCGGACGCCAAACGCTCGCAGACTCGCTGAACCTCATCAATCAGAGCCATAAAAACTCCTGGATCAGGACCCAATGGGTGAAATCAGTATGCAATTTTTATGAGGCAGCCGAACCTGTTAGAAATATCAGTTTCGAGACTGGCGCTGGTTTTGCCGTGGGCGTGAAGCAATCGGAGATTTTTCAGGCTGTGATTTCCAGATAAGCATGATCTATAGGAATTGGGCACAATCGAGCGATTCGAATAAGAGTCACGCCCATCGTTCTCCCAAAACGCAGAGCGTGGGAATGATCAGGTTCGCGATGAACTGAAGGACGCCATCTGTTCCTGCACTCGAATCAGAAGCTGTTCAGCACTTTCCAACAACTGCGCCAACAACGCCGGATCTTCATCCATATAGCCTTCGTACTCCGCCAGGTTTCGTCGCTCATGACACAGGGCGAATAGCCGAACCTGTACTTTGCCAACATCAGCGGTATGAACCAGGCACTGAAACACCAGATATCGCTTGTCTGAACGGTAGCCGCACAAGCGAAGAGCCGTCAGTGCAAGGGCATGGGCAGCGTTATAAGCCAGGTCGAAACGACTCGCGAAGGAAAGCGAAGACGTTTGCGCGTCTTTCAATCGGTCCACAGCCGAACGCATCAGCCCTTCGCATTCCTTGCGATCCGGCGGCTCAGCTTTCAGTCCACCGCTACGTAACAGGTTTTCCAGGTTCTCGTTGCTGCCCATCCTTGGACTCCAAAGGGTTTCCCCCCATCAGATTGATCTTGTCCTGCTGCGCTACCCGCACGACGAAACTATTCTCAGCCGCCAGTTTTGCGGCCCAGTCGTCGGGGGTGTAGAGCGTCGGGTTGAGGACGCGGCCCAACAGCTCTTCCATCGGTATAAGCCTCTCCATCACTTCACTGTAGTGCAGGCCCTCGCCGATCAGCATGAGATCAATGTCACTGGATGCGTTTGCCTGATCCTTGGCGATAGAACCGTACACAAATGCCCAAGTAATCTGTTCGGCAAAGGGTTGGAGCGCCTGACGCAGAGGCTCGGCAATGCCAAAGGTTTTGCGGGCGATGCCCAGCAGTTCGGCATAGATCGGGCAGTCGGGATTGGCTTGATAGTGGGTCTGGTTGCCCTGACGGGTCAGGGTCAGCACGCCTGCCCACTGCAACCGATCCAGCTCGCGCATGAGGCTGCCTTTACCCACTTGAGCCCAGCGGGCGATCTCGTTGGCGTAAAAGCTTTGGTCGGGTTTACCAAATAGCAGGCCAAGCACTTTTTGCTGAGTGGTAGTGAACAAGGCTTCGCTTAGTGACAGGTTTTTCACGGCAACGACCGATAAGTCCCAAAAAAGGAACGATAGGTCCCTTTTTGGGAATCTTCAACCTTGCGCAGCGTAAACCATTGTTCTCGGTGTACTTGATACACCCCGGTTGCAGGTTTTGGGGCTGCTTCGCAACCCAGCGGGAGCAAGCTCCCTCGCCACAGGGATGTCCGACCGCTTGGGGTTTTGTGTTTAAAAGTTTGTCCGCTGGAACGGTGAGAGGCTACGCAGTCTGGCGTTGCTGCCTACAGCAATGCCGGAACCCGCTGACTGGTGGGGTTTTGCGCTGAGCTATATCGTTTACGGGTCGCTGCCAATTCAGCGACCGGGATTGGAAACCCCGACGAGTAAACGGCGTGAAAGCGCCACTCATGACGTATGCTTGCGCACCTTTAAAGTGTGCACTCCGTTATGGCGGCTGTGCGCGGGAGACCTTCGGGTCAACCGGGTTGCCGTTTCCCGGGTTTCCAGCCTGCGTACAGCTGCCACCCCTTCGTTCGGAAACCGAAAGGGCCAGCTCCAAACCATAAGCGGAGCTTCACTATGTTCAAAGCTACTCCCACCCCCCCGAAACCGACGCCGATTCCCAAGCCTCCCTCGATGCAGAAAAAATGAAGGAAGCCGCTGACCGCGCCTTTTCCCATTACTTCCCCCCACTCCACGAAAAACCGGCCAAACGCCGTAAGTCCCAGCTCTTCACCGTCGCCCCCGATATCGACACCGAAGCCCTTCTGGCCAATGCCTCCGAAGACCTGCTGTCCATCAGCGCCATTGCTGCCGATCTGGCGGACGATGTGGAAGGCTCACGCCGCTCTGTAGCCTTGGCGCTCAGCCGTTTGGCCGATGGCGTGCAGTTGTTGGTGGAGCGAGTGCTGGATCATCATGAGTCGTTGCAGATGAAGGCTCGGGCCAGGGTTTAGCGCAGAACCCCTTGTGGCGAGGGAGCTTGCTCCCGTTCGGCTGCGCAGCAGTCGTAAAATCATTGCGTGCGGTGTACCTGATAGACCGCGATTGCAGGTTTTAGGGCCGCTTCGCAACCCAGCGGGAGCAAGCTCCCTCGCCACAGGGATTCGGTCAGACCAGACCGGCACTTACAAGCAACTCTTCCAACGCCAACAAATCCGGCACCTTGGCCACTTGCTCCCCCACCTGCACCGCCGCCTGTTCCAGCGCACACAACGGCACATCCACATAGCTCAACTGGCTATCCAGCTTGTAAGACCGCGGAATCCCCTGCACCAGCAGTGCAATGAACTTCAGCTCAGGCCGCCCGCCGAGGGCGTTGAGGATGACGATCCGTGCTCGCTCACCGATCACCACTTTGTTGCCACATGCCGACTCGAAACTGAGCAACGGAATCTGCCTCTCTCGCCACGTCACCCGCCCCAGGTACCACGGCGGTGTATCGAGATCGAAAGCACCTGGCTGATAGTCGATGAGTTCAGCGACAGCGACGTTGGGCAGGATCAGGTTGCGATCAGCCAAGGGCAATAAAAGCCCAGTGAGGTTGCTGGAGCGCTTGTTGAAGCGCAGCTCATGCATGGGTTTTGCTCCACAATGCGATGCTGTCGAGCAGCACCGATTCCTGGTATGGCTTGCCTAGGTAGTCGTTGACGCCAATGGCCATGGCGCGGTCGCGGTGTTTCTGGCCAGTGCGGGAGGTGATCATGATGATCGGCAGATGCTGCAAGCGCTCGTCGGCGCGCACCTGGGTCGCCACTTCGAAGCCGTCCATGCGCGGCATTTCGATGTCCAGCAGCATCAGGTCGGGCCTGTGTTCTTCCAGCAGCAACATGGCGTCGACACCGTCCTTGGCCGTCAGCACGTTCATGCCGTGGCGTTCCAGCAAACGGCTGGTGACCTTGCGCACGGTGACCGAATCGTCGACCACCAGCACCAGCAATGGCCGTTGCGATTCAGGCTCCACGTCCTGCGTCACCGGGCGTTGCGGCACCCGCGTTTGCATCGCGCGGATCGGCGCCAGCAAGTCGAGAATCAGCACCACCCGGCCATCGCCCAGAATCGTCGCGCCGGACAAACCCTGCACCGCGGCGAACTGCGGGCCAAGGCTTTTGACCACGATTTCCCGGGTGCCGGCCATGGCATCCACTTGCACCGCGACGTGCCGTTCATTGCATTGCACCAGCAACACGGGTAACGGCAGACTCTGGCCCAGCAGTTTCGGACGGGTGCTGGTTTTCAGCAGTTCACCGAGATAGCACAACTCGTAACGTTGCCCAGCGTATTCGTAGGTCGGAGGATCGAGCCGGTAATGACCTTCGAGTTCGTTGGGCAACACCCGCACGATGCCATCGATGGTGTTCAGCGGAATCGCGTATTGATCCTCCCCGCACTGCACCATCAGCGCGCGGTTCACCGACACGGTGAACGGCAGGCGAATCCGGAAATGCACGCCCTGCCCCGGCACAGAGTCGATGCTCATGCTGCCGCCGAGCTGCCGGACTTCTTCGTGAACCACGTCCATGCCCACGCCACGCCCGGAGATCTGGGTGATTTTCTCGGCGGTGGAGAACCCCGGTTGCAGGATGAATTGCAGCACGTCGCGGTCGCTGATGTCGCTGTCCGGGTCGAGCAACCCGCGTTTGATCGCCTTGCGTCGCACGGCATCCAAAGGCACGCCGGCACCGTCGTCGCGGATGTCGAAAATGATGTCGCCGCCCTCTCGGGACAAGTCGAGGGTGATCTTGCCTTGGGCCGGTTTACCCGCCGCAATTCGCACCTCGGCCGACTCCAACCCATGGTCGACGGCGTTGCGCAGCATGTGTTCCAGCGGCGCGGCCATGCGTTCGAGGACGTTGCGGTCCATCTCGCCTTCGGCGTTGCCAACGATGAAATCCACGTCCTTGCCCAGTTCGCTGGCGACCTGCCGAACGATGCGCTTCAACCGCGGCAGCATTCGCTCAAACGGCACCATGCGCGTACGCATCAGGCCTTCCTGCAATTCGGTGTTGATGCGGCCCTGCTGTTGCAGCAGGTTTTCCGCGTCCTGATTACGCCGCTCGAGGGTTTCCTTGAGGTCAAGCAAGTCGGAGGCGGATTCGAACAGTGCCCGCGACAGCTGTTGCAGCTGCGAGTGACGGTCCATCTCCAGCGGGTCGAATTCTTCGTAGCCCAGGCGTTCGGCGTCGACTTGCTGACGGCTGAGAATCCGCCCTTGGGTTTCGGTATCGAGGCGGCGCAACTGGTCGCGCATGCGCTCGATGGTGGTTTCCATCTCGCTCAACGCCACCCGTGCGTCGTTGACCTGTTGTTCGATGCGTCCGCGAAAGATTGAAGTTTCCCCGGCCAGATTGACCAGGTCGTCGAGCAATTCCGCCGAGACCTTGACCGTATCGGTGCCTTCCGGTTGCAGCGCAGTTGGCTCGGCTTTAGGCGCTACGGGCAGCGTCACGGGCGCCGATGTTTCGGGCACTGCCGGATGGCTGAAATTCTTGATCGCGTCGATCAGCCGATCGGCCGGCGGCAATGGCTGACCCGCGCGGGTGGCGTCGAGCATCTGCGCCAGTCGGTCATGGCTGCGTTGCAACAGCGAGAATAGCTCGGCAGTAGGTTGCAGCACGCCCGCCGACAAGCCTTCGTAGAGAAATTCCAACTCATGGGCCAGGTCGCCAATGGGCACAATCTCCACCATCCGTGCGCCGCCCTTGAGGGTATGCAGATCGCGTAGCAGGGTTTCCACTTCCTGGCGATTCGACGGCTCGGCCTGCCAGCGCAACAGGGCCGCGCCGGAGTTTTCAATGATGTCGAAACCTTCCTCGAGGAAGATATCCAGAAGCTCGGAATCATGGCCCGTCGAGTCATTGCTGACCGCTGGTTCGATCGCCTCGGCGCTACCCGCATTGCGCAAGCGGAACTCACGAATGGCTTCGATCAACTCGCCCGGATCACCCAACGGACGGTTGTGCTGCAACTGATCAAGGAACAGGGCCAGTCGGTCATGGCCCTGTTGCAGCAATGGTGCCAGCGCTTCGCTGTGGCTGTAACGGCGATCCACCAGGCCTTCGTAAAGATTTTCCAGTTCATGGGCCAGATCACCGACCGGTTCGACCTCGGCCATCCGCGCACCGCCCTTGAGGGTGTGCAAATCGCGTTGCAAGGACAACAGCGGCGCGCCGTTGTCCGGGTCACTCAGCCAGCGTTGCAAGGCCTGGCCGGCGCTTTCGAGGATATCCACCGCTTCTTCAAGGAAGATCGAAACGATTTCCTCATCCAGTTCCACCTGCGTCGCGCTCTGCTCCAGCTCAGCGGTGGCGCTGCCCAGTTCGCGGATGCTCAAGGTGCGACTGCCGTCACTGCGGATCAGGCCCATGGAGGATGGATCGAGACTCTCATCGAGCAAGCCGCGCAAGGCACGCACCCGCTGCGGTTGCGCAGTGACTTCCTGGCCGGCGGCCAGTTCGTCGAGCATGTTGATCAGCGCTTCATGGGCACTTTGCGCCTCGTGGAAAAACCGGTCGCTGACCGCCAGGCTGCTTTCTTCCACAGCGCCATACAGGTCGAGCAAAGCTTCGCAGAGTTCATCCACCGGATGCAGATCGGCCAGGTGCGCGCCTTCGCCGAGGGTGGTCAGTTCGTCCAGCAGCGCGCTGAGTTCCTGCCGCTCGCCGGGATGTAGCTGCCAGCGCTGCAACAGGCTTTCGGCGTCCAGCAGGATGTCCATGCCCTGGGCAAGGAAGTTGTTGATCAGTTGCGGATCGCGCTTGATGCGCAGCTTCGTATTGGGCGTGCTCAACAGGCTTTGCAGACGCTCGGCCAGCAATGCCTGGGTTCGCTCGATCAGCGAGCGGGCGTCGGGGATTTCAGCCAGCGGATCGCTCTTGAGCTGTCGCAGCCCAAGGCGCAATAGCCCTTCGGCTTCCAGCAGCAATTCGACTTCGTCCAGGTCGAGGGCAATCCGGTGCGCCTTGTACTCCCGGGCCAATTCATCCAGCGACGCCGCCAGCTCGGCAATCGGCAGCACGCCGGCCATCGAGGCGCTGCCCTTGAGCGTGTGCAACGCCCGCTGCAACTCGTCGCTGGCCTGAAGCGGTACGTGCTCGGCGGCTTGGTCGAGGAAGCGATTGAGGCTGCTCAAATGGGTTTCGGCTTCGTTGCGAAAGATCTCCAGCAACAGTGGATCGAGCGCCGCGACATCTTGCACGTCCTCATCGGACACCGGTTTATCACCCTTGGCGAGGGCATGGGCGCGCGCGGCCAATTGATCGACATCGTTGCGTTGGCGCTGGGCATTGGCGGCGAACTCGGCCACCAGTTCCGGCAATAGCTTCAGCGTATCGCCCACCAGTTGTTGCACCGCAGGCGAAGGTGCAACGCTGTGTTCCAGCACGCGATTGAGCAGGTTTTCCACCGCCCAGGCCAACTCACCCAGCACCAGCGCACGGACCATTCGGCCACTGCCTTTGAGGGTGTGGAAGGCGCGGCGCAACTCACTCAAGACCGATGTGCTGTCGGGGCTGGCCGACCAGCGCGGCAGATACTCCTCGAGGATTTCCAGCACCTCGTCAGTCTCTTCGAGAAAGACGTCCCGCAGCTCATCGTCTATCGGCTCTTCACCGGCGGGCGGCGGCAACAGGCTGCCCGGTGTGGTCAGGGCTGGCGGGTTGACGGACGACACCGGGCTGGCCAACACATCGGCCAGAGACTGAACGGTTTCGGGGTCATCCAGCGCCTGCATGTCCTGCATGACCAGGGCTTCACTGGGGCTGAGCACATCCTTGAGCACCGGCACCTGCTGTTCGATGGGGAAGAAGCCGAGCGAGGCCAAACCTTTTTCCGCGACATCGAGCAGGTGTTCCCCCGGCGCTTCGGGGTCGTCGCTGAGGCGCTCCAGGTAATATTCGATGCTGGTGATGACGTCGGCCAGGCTGTCCAGTTGCTCCCAGCCGGGCTGGCCCGGGTCCACCAGCAGATGTTCGCGGATGAAGCCGTTGCAGGTCTCGACCAGGCTCGCCGCGCGGGCCAGCGGAATCATCGCCAACGCACCGCGCACCTGGGTCAGCAACGCCGGCAAGGGTTGCAAATGCTGGCGGTCCCAATCGGCGTCGATGTAGTCGACGATCATGTCCTTGGCCTGTTGCAGGCAAATGCGTGCTTCCTTGATCACGATCTGGTGGATCTGCGTCAGGTCGGTGGTCGGCAGACGGCTGTCTTCCTGGCTTTGCGGCTCCACGGTGCCGACCATGCCAGCCAGGGTCGCTTCGACGTAGAGCAAGGCCCCGGCGACGTCCATGAGGGTCGCGTCGTTGGGTTCACGCTGGCCCTGAGCGAGGCTCAGCACCACCGCCAGTTGATCGATGATGACCTTGCGCGGTTGGCCGAAACCGAGCACCGCCAGGGTGTCAGCAATTTGTCGCAGGGGCGCCAGCAGGCTTTCGAGGTCCGAGGTGTGCTGGCGGTCGCTGCGCACGAACAAGTCCAGGCGCTCCTTGACCCGCACCAGCTCTTCGCACAGCGCCGACAATACCGAGCGCATGGCGTCGCGGTCAGGGCCGGCCAGGCGTGCCCGTTCTTCATCGACCATCGCGCCGTCGGGTAGCGCGTCGTCAAGTGAGTAGCGATCTTTCATGGTCAGTATCTGCCCGGTGGGGTGTTCGGCTTTGGCAATATAGAACAACAAACTCTTGAGCAGCTGCGGCGGTGCCGGTTGATTGATTCCGGGCATGCCTTGTTCGAGCAGACGCTTGAGCTGTTTGTCGGTGTCCTTGAACAAACTGCGCAACGCCGGGCTGTTGGCGATTGAGCCATTGCGCATGCCTTCGACCAGTGCTGAAGCGACTTGCCATAACGGGCTCAGGGGCGCGTTGTCGCACAGCGCTTCGAGGCGCGCAAACACCCTGGCCAGATAACCGAAGTGGGTTTCATCATCCTGTTCGCGCAACAAACCGACCAGGGCCATCTGCAACATCTGCCGCAATTTACGCAGCACATTCGGCAAGTCGGACGGTTCCAGCAGCGCCAAGGCCTCTGGGCCCAGAGGTAGCAGCTCCGGCAGTTGCGGGCTGAACAGGCTGGTTTCCGACAGCAGGCTTTCGCCACGAGCGCTGCGCAAATCGTTGATCAACGGCAACACGACTAAAGGCAAATCGCGACGGGCGCCTTGCACCCGGTCGAGGTAAGTCGGCAATTGCCCAAGGGCGTGCAGCAACAGATGGATCGCCTCGTCACGATGGCTGATGCGGTTCTGCTGCAAGGCGCTGGTCAACTGCTCGATTTCTTCGGCGAGCAGGGCCGCGCCGTAGAATTCGACCATCTGCAAACTACCGTGAACCTGATGGACACAGGCCAGACACTCGCTCAGCGCGAGCGTCGCCTGCGGGTCGTCGATCAGGGTTTCGATTGCCTGATGAGCCTGCTTCAGCGTTTCGGCAATCTCGCCTTTGACCCACTCGAGGGCCACATAGTCGTGCCGATCACCCATAACCACTCCAATCAAGATGCATCCGCCCAGAGGCGGTTCAAGCGTTGTCCGCAGACTTGGCCGGCAAGGTGAAACCGGACACCGAGCGCCGCAGCTGGCTGGCCATTTTCGCCAGGTTGCCGATGCTCTCGGCGGTGGCGGTGGAGCCGGACGAGGTCTGCGTGGTGATTTGCTGGATCACGTTCATCGTCAGGGAAATCTGGCCGGCCGACGAAGTCTGTTGCTGCGCGGCGTTGGAAATACTCTGGATCAATGCCGCAAGGGTCTTCGATACGCCTTCGATTTCTTCCAGGGCCACCCCGGCATCCTGCGCCAGACGCGCGCCGCGCACCACTTCGGTGGTGGTCTGCTCCATGGAAATCACCGCTTCGTTGGTGTCGGCCTGAATCGCCCGCACCAGCGTTTCGATCTGCCGGGTCGCCGCGGACGAACGCTCGGCCAGACGCTGGACTTCGTCGGCCACCACCGCAAAACCGCGCCCGGCATCACCGGCCATGGAGGCCTGAATCGCCGCGTTGAGGGCGAGGATGTTGGTTTGATCGGCAATGTCATCGATCAGGCTGACAATGTCGCCGATTTCCTGAGAGGACTCACCCAGCCGTTTGATGCGCTTGGCGGTGTCCTGGATTTGCTCGCGAATATTGTCCATGCCATGAATGGTGTTGTGCACCACTTCGTTGCCCTTGTTGGCGATTTCCACCGAGCGTTCGGCTACCGCAGAGGATTCGGCGGCGTTGGCCGAGACCTGATCGATGGACTGGGCCATGTCGTTGATCGCCGTGGAGGCTTCGCAAATCTGCTGCGCCTGATGCTCCGAGGCCTGGGCCAAGTGCATGGCAGTGGCCTGGGTTTCCTGCACAGCGGCGGCGACCTGGCCGGCAGTGAGGTTGATGGTCGCCACCAGATCGCGCAACTGGTCGACGGAATAGTTGATCGAATCCGCGATGGTCCCGGTGAAGTCTTCGGTCACCGAGGCGGTCACGGTCAGGTCGCCATCGGCGAGGTCTTCGATTTCATCCAGCAAACGCATGATCGCGTTCTGGTTGCGCTCGTTCTTCTCCGCGGTTTCACGCAGCTGACGGTTGGTTTCGCGCACCATCACCAGGCCGATGAGAATGATCGACATCAGCGCCAGCAAGGCCAGTACATAACCACCGATAGTGCCGGTATTGCGCCCGCCGGCGAGGTTTTCGAAACGGCTGGCCAGTTGCGAAGCCTCATCGAGCAGGGTTTGCGACAGGGTAAAAATGTTGGTGGCCGATTCACGGACCTTGAACAGTTGCGGCGACGTTTCGAGGATTTCATCCACCGAACCGGATACGAATTCGAACAGCTCGGAAATCTCGGTCAACCGGGCGCGCGCGTCGCGGTCTTCGACCTGGCTGATTTTCAGCGCCGCGCTGCCTTGAAGCATGCCGTTGAGCACCTGGCCGAAACGCGCCGCGTCGCGGCCGAAAGCGTCGGCCGCCTGCTGCGAATTTTCATCGCCCGACAGCACGGTATTCACCGCACCAAGAATCCGCTCGGCCAGCAGCGTCTGACGCTGGGCCACCGCCACCTGAGTGGCCGGGGCGCCACGTTGCAGGAGGGTTTCGACGACCTTTTCATATTCGACCTGCAACTGCGGTACGGTTTCGGCCAGGGTCGCGGCGACTTGATGCAAGGACAACACGGTCTGCTCGCTGGAGAGGATGGCGTCGGTGTTTTTCAGCAGACGCTCCCAATCCAGCTGCACGGCGCGCATTTCCGGGCGCACGGTGGACGGTGCCGGCGGCAGGCCGGTGGAAGGATCGCCTTTCTTCAGGTAGCCCCAACGCTGGGCGAAGTCGTTGCGTGCATCGCTGAGCAACTTGAACGCTGCTGCCTTGCCAGCGGCGGCTTCGGTGGCGTTCTTGGCGATGCGTTGGGACAGCACGCGCAGCTCACCGGCGTGGCCGATGTACTGCTTGTCGTAATTCGCCTGGGTGTTGAGGTACGCGAAGTTGACGAACAGCAGCATGATGAAGACGATCAACGCGATGAACAGCGCAATGATCTGCGCCCGGCTGCGCGACCCTTCTGGCTTGTCTGTTTTTGCTTTAATCATCGGGTTTTCGCCTGTTAACCAACATCTTGTGAGACCTGACAGGAACCCTGTGGGAGCGGGCTTGCTCGCGAAAGCGGTCATTCATTCAACATCAATGCTGACTGACCCACCGCCTTCGCGAGCAAGCCCGCTCCCACATTGGATCTGCGTCATTCCGGTTACAGCGCTACGCTCATGAAACTCTGTGACTGCGCCAACGCAAACGGGCTGAATACCTGCCAATTCTGCTCACGCTGAAACCGGCCTTTGATGAACGGTGCAACCGCGCCGCTCAAGGTATCTAGCGGTTCCAGGCTGTCCTGGGCAAAGTGCTGCAAGCCGAAGACCTCATCGACCATCAACCCTGCAAACACGTCGTTGTGTTCCACCACCAATATTCGCCGTTGCTTGCGCAAGGGCCGTTCATGACCGGGCTCATAACCATAAAAGAAGCCATGCAAATCCATGATCGGCAGCAGGCGCCCCCGCAGGTTCGCCACGCCCTTGACCCAGGGCTTGACCCCCGGCAACTGTGTAACGCGCGGTTCGTGCAGGACTTCGCTGACTTCGCCCATGGGCGCGACATACCAATGCTCGCCCAAGCGAAAGCCGATGCCGCTCCAGCTGTCCTGCCGGGTTGGCTGGGACGGCAAGTCCGCCGCCAGCAGACGACAGCGCTGGTCGATCTGCAGCAGCAGTTCGAAAGCCGTCAGCGACTCGGTCATGACCGGACGATCAACCGGCCAGCACGTTGTTCAGAGTCTTGATCAGGGTCTCTTCGTCGACCGGTTTGGTCAGGTAGTCCTTGGCGCCCTGGCGCGTGCCCCAGACTTTGTCGGTTTCCTGATCCTTGGTGGTGATGATGATCACTGGAATGTGCCCGGTTTCTGGGTCTTTGGTCAGCTGACGGGTCGCCTGGAAACCGTTAAGGCCGGGCATGACGATGTCCATCAACACCGCGTCGGGTTTTTCCTGACGGGCCAGGGCCACGCCGTCGGCGCCGTTTTCGGCTTTCAACACCTCATGACCGTGCTTTTCGAGCATGCCGGTCAGTTTGTACATTTCGGTCGGCGAGTCATCGACGATCAGAATACGTGCCATGGTCTTCCCCATTCTTGTCGACACCGGGCCCCATGGCCGAGCGTCACTGTGCGTGTCCTACTGCGGCGAAACGGCGGTGAAGCCCGGTACATGGGCCTGAATCGCGTTCAGCAGTTCTTCCTTGCTGAAAGGCTTGGTCAAAAACTGGTCGGAACCGACGATCCGACCCTTGGCCTTGTCGAACAACCCGTCCTTGGACGACAGCATAATCACTGGCGTGGACTTGAACGCAGCGTTGTTCTTGATTAAAGCGCAGGTCTGATAACCATCCAGACGCGGCATCATGATGTCGACAAAGATGATGCCGGGATGATTGTCGGCAATCTTGGCCAGGGCATCGAAACCATCGATTGCGGTGATGACTTCACAGCCCACATTTTTCAACAGCGTTTCGGCGGTGCGACGAATCGTTTTCGAATCATCGATCACCATGACCTTCAAGGCGCTGGAATGCTGTTCCATAGTGGCTCTACCGTCGCCTTTGTGAATCAAATTGTCCATCTACGGGCAGTCGAGGGCTCGAAACCCTTATTGATCAAGGGCCAGCACGACATGCCAGCCTTTTTAGCACAGTCTCCCCATCCGATCTATCGGGCGACCCTGACAGTGGTTTTTCCTTGACCGGGAACACACTCAGCGCCACTCTGACGCCACTTTTTCACAACACTTTCCACCCCCAATTTCGAGGAAAACCCCATGAGCGTTCGCGTCGGGATTGTCATGGATCCCATCGCCAGCATCTCCTATAAAAAGGATAGCTCGCTGGCCATGCTGCTGGCTGCGCAAAAGCGTGGCTGGGAACTGTTCTATATGGAACAGCGCGACTTGTATCAGGCCGAAGGCGAGGCTCGCGGGCGGATGCGTCCGCTGAAAGTATTCGCCAACCCGGAAAAATGGTTTGAACTGGGCGTCGAAAGCGACGCGCTGCTGAGCGATCTGGACGTGATCCTGATGCGCAAGGATCCGCCATTCGACATGGAATTCGTCTATTCCACGTATTTGCTGGAACAAGCGGAAAATGCCGGCGTACTGGTGGTCAACAAGCCGCAAAGCCTGCGTGACTGCAACGAAAAGCTGTTCGCCACGCTGTTCCCGCAGTGCACGCCGCCGACCATCGTCAGCCGTCGCCCCGACGTGTTGCGTGAATTCGCCGACCATCACGGTGACGTGATCCTCAAGCCGCTGGACGGCATGGGCGGTTCGTCGATCTTCCGTCACACCGCTGGCCACCCGAACCTCTCGGTGATCCTCGAAACCCTGACCTTGCATGGCCGTCAGCAGATCATGATCCAGGGTTACCTGCCGGCAATCGTTGATGGCGACAAGCGCATTCTGATGATCGATGGCGAACCAGTGGATTACTGCCTGGCACGGATTCCCGCACTCGGTGAAACCCGTGGCAACCTCGCCGCCGGTGGCCGTGGCGAAGCCCGACCGCTGACCGAGAAAGATCGCTGGATCGCCGCGCAAGTCGGCCCGACCCTGCGTGAGAAGGGCTTGCTGTTCGTCGGTCTCGACGTGATCGGTGAGCATCTGACCGAAATCAACGTCACCAGCCCGACCTGCATTCGTGAGATCGATAACGCTTTCGGCACCGACATTGGTGGCCTTCTGATGGATGCCATAGAGAAAAAGCTGCAAGTTGCAAGCCTCAAGCCGCAAGTTTGAAAGCTGCGACATACAGCTTGTCGCTTGAAGCTTGTAGCTTGAGGTTAAAAACCAACATTGCGTTATCATGCCGGGCCTGTAAAAACGCGATGTTGGTTTTTTTGCCATGACACTTCCGTCCGATCTGCCCCCTGAACTCGCCCACCGTGGCGTGCGTCCGGCCGATCGCCTCGGTTTCACCTTGTTTCTGGCGGCGCTGATTCACCTGGCCTTGCTGTTGGGCGTCGGGTTCTCCATGGTCGAACCCAAGCAAATCAGCAAAACCCTGGAAATCACCCTCGCCACGTTCAAAAGCGAAAAGAAGCCGGAAAAAGCTGACTTTCTCGCCCAGGAAAATCAGGAAGGCAGCGGCACCCTGGAGAAAAAGGCGACGCCCAAGACCACCGAGGTCGCGCCCTTCCAGGACAACAAGGTGCAGCCAGTCACCCCACCGCCAACCGCCACGCCGCCAGTGCCTGAAGCAGCCCCCAAGGCAGCCGTGACGACTGTCGCGCCGAAACCGAAGAAAACCGCGACCAAGCGCGAAGAGATCAAGACCGAGACCAAACCTAAGGTCGTGGCACCGACCTTCGACAGCGCGCAGCTGTCCAGCGACATCGCCAGCCTGGAAGCGGAACTGGCCAGCGAACAACAGCTGTACGCCAAGCGCCCACGCATCCATCGCTTGAGCGCCGCGTCGACCATGCGCGACAAGGGCGCCTGGTACAAAGATGAATGGCGCAAGAAGGTCGAGCGCATCGGCAACCTCAACTACCCCGATGAAGCCCGGCGCAAACAGATTTACGGCAATTTGCGACTGATGGTCTCGATCAACCGCGATGGCTCGCTATATGAAGTGCTGGTGCTGGAATCGTCCGGCCAGCCGCTGCTGGACCAGGCGGCGCAGCGCATCGTAAGGCTCGCGGCGCCGTTTGCACCGTTCACCGGAGATCTGTCGGACATCGATCGTCTGGAAATCATTCGCACGTGGAAGTTTGCACGTGGGGACCGGCTCTCAAGCAATTGAACACTGCAAAACCCTTGTGGGAGCGGGCTTGCTCGCGAAGGCGTCAGGTCAGTCGACATCAATGTTGAATGGGCCGGCCTCTTCGCGAGCAAGCCCGCTCCCACATTTGATCTGTGTTGTCAGGGTATTTGAGGCATTTCCTGTGCATCCTCGGCTTGTCAGTTTGCCCCTCCAACGCCACACTAGCGCTCATGAAGAACGTCAGCCCCAGCTACCTCAAGCATCACTTCCTGATCGCCATGCCTCACATGGCCGACCCGAACTTTGCGCACACCTTGACCTATATCGTCGAGCACACGGCCAATGGTGCCATGGGGCTGGTGGTCAACCGCCCGCAGGACCTGAACCTGGCCGATATCCTCGAGCAATTGCGCCCCGAAATCGAACCGCCAGTGCTCTGCCAGCATGTGCCGATCTTTATGGGTGGCCCAGTGCAAACCGATCGCGGTTTTGTTCTGCACCCGTCGGGGAAAACCTATCAGGCAACCGTTGATCTGGACGACGAGTTGTCGCTGTCGACTTCGCAGGATGTGCTATTCGCCATTGCCGACGGCGTTGGCCCCACGAAAAGTGTGATCACCCTCGGCTACGCCGGTTGGGAAGCCGGGCAACTGGAAGCCGAACTGGCCGACAACGCCTGGCTGACCTGCCCGTTCAACGCCGACATCCTGTTCAATACCAGCAGCGAATTACGCCTTGAAGCGGCGGCCAAGCATCTGGGTATCAATCTCAGTCTGCTCACCAGCCAGGCGGGGCACGCCTGATGGCCCTGCGGCTGATTCTGGGTTTCGACTACGGCACCAAACAAATCGGCGTTGCGGTCGGCCAGGTGATTACTGGGCAGGCCCGCGAGCTGTGCACCTTGAAGGCACAAAACGGCATTCCTGACTGGAATCAGGTCGAAGCCCTGATCAAGGAGTGGAAACCCGACGCCGTGGTGGTCGGCCTGCCGCTGAACATGGACGGCACACCCAGCGACATGTGCCTGCGGGCCGAGAAGTTCGCCAGGCGCCTGAACGGCCGCTACAACCTGCCCTTCTATACGCATGACGAGCGCCTGACCACCTTCGAGGCCAAGGGCGAACGCCTGGTCCGTGGCGGCCAGAAGGGCAGTTACCGCGACAACCCGGTCGATGCCATCGCTGCCGCCCTGCTGTTGCAAGGCTGGCTCGACGAAAACAGCGCATTGTTCGAATCCTGACCGCAACTGATTCTGAAGAGTCGCTGCGGCGTCTCCCTTAGCTACAACCCGAGCCACCACTCAAGCAGCATTCGGCTCGGGACAAAGAAGGAGCAAACCATGAGCCTGCCCAATCCCGCCGAACTGATCAGCCAGATGGCGATCCGCCTAAAGGCTTATCTGGAAAACCGTAGCATCAGCGAACCACGCTATATCGGCATTCGGACCGGTGGCGTCTGGGTCGCGCAGGCGTTGCTCGATGAACTGGGCAGCGATTCGCCGTTGGGCACCCTGGACGTTTCGTTCTACCGCGACGACTTCAGCCAGAACGGCCTGCATCCACAAGTACGCCCATCGGCGCTGCCGTTCGAGATCGAAGGCCAGCACCTGGTGCTGATCGACGACGTGCTGATGAGCGGTCGGACCATCCGCGCGGCGATGAACGAACTCTTCGACTATGGCCGCCCGGCCAGCGTGACGCTGGTATGCCTGCTGGACCTGGACGCCGGTGAGCTGCCGATCCGCCCGAACGTGGTCGGCGCAACGCTGTCGCTGGCGGCCCATGAACGCGTGAAGCTGTCCGGCCCGGAACTCAAGCTCGAGCTTCAAGACCTCGCCCTTTAATTTGCCCTATTGAGAGTCCCCCTCGCGATGACGCCTCTAGAAACCAAGCGCCCGCTGCAGCTCAATGATCAGGGCCAGCTGCGCCACTTCCTCTCGCTCGACGGTTTGCGCCGCGAGTTGCTGACGGAAATCCTCGACACCGCTGACTCGTTCCTCGAAGTCGGCGCCCGGGCGGTGAAGAAAGTCCCGTTGCTGCGCGGCAAGACCGTGTGCAACGTGTTCTTCGAGAACTCCACCCGCACCCGCACCACCTTCGAACTGGCGGCTCAGCGGCTGTCGGCCGACGTGATCACCCTGAACGTGTCCACGTCGTCGGCGAGCAAGGGCGAAACCCTGCTCGACACCCTGCGCAACCTGGAAGCCATGGCCGCCGACATGTTCGTCGTGCGTCACGGTGATTCCGGCGCGGCACACTTCATCGCCGAGCATGTCTGCCCGCAAGTGGCGATCATCAACGGCGGCGACGGCCGTCACGCCCACCCGACCCAGGGCATGCTCGACATGCTCACGATTCGTCGGCACAAGGGCGGCTTCGAAAACCTTTCGGTGGCCATCGTCGGCGACATCCTGCACTCGCGTGTAGCGCGCTCGAACATGCTGGCCCTGAAAACCCTCGGCTGCCCGGACATCCGCGTGATCGCGCCGAAAACCCTGTTGCCGATCGGCATCGAGCAGTACGGCGTGAAGGTCTACACCGACATGGCCGAAGGCCTGAAAGACGTCGACGTGGTGATCATGCTGCGCCTGCAGCGTGAACGCATGAGCGGTGGCCTGCTGCCGAGCGAAGGCGAGTTCTATCGCCTGTTCGGCCTGACCACCGCGCGCCTGGCCGGGGCCAAACCGGATTGCATCGTCATGCACCCGGGGCCGATCAACCGTGGGGTGGAAATTGAGTCGGCGGTGGCCGACGGCCCGCACTCGGTGATCCTCAACCAGGTGACCTACGGCATCGCGATTCGTATGGCTGTGCTGTCCATGGCCATGAGCGGGCAAACAGCCCAGCGCCAATTCGAGCAGGAGAACGCCCAGTGAAGCTCAGCATTCTCGGCGCACGCGTTATCGATCCGGCCAGCGGCCTGGATCAAGTGACTGATATCCACGTTGAAGCCTGCAAGATCGTCGCCCTCGGCGCCGCTCCGGCAGGTTTCGTTGCAGTAGACACCATCGACGCCAAAGGCCTGGTTGCCGCCCCCGGCCTGGTTGACCTGAACGTCGCCCTGCGCGAGCCGGGTTACAGCCGCAAAGGCTCGATCGCCAGCGAAACCCGTGCCGCCGCCGCCGGTGGCGTGACCAGCCTGTGCTGCCCACCGAAAACCAAACCGGTGCTGGACACCTCGGCCGTGGCCGAACTGATCCTCGACCGCGCTCGCGAAGCCGGCAACACCAAAGTCTTCCCGATTGGCGCCTTGAGTAAAGGCCTGGATGGCGAACAGCTGGCCGAACTGGTCGCCTTGCGCGACGCCGGCTGCGTGGCCTTCGGCAACGGTCTGGAGAGCTTTCGCAACACCCGAACCCTGTGCCGGGCGCTGGAATATTCGGCGACGTTCGATCTGACGGTGATTTTCAACTCGCAAGACCATGATCTGGCCGAAGGTGGCTTGGCTCACGAAGGCCCGACGGCGAGTTTTCTCGGTTTGCCGGGCATTCCGGAAACCGCTGAAACCGTGGCCTTGGCCCGGGACCTGCTGCTGGTCGAGCAAAGCGGCGTGCGCGCGCACTTCAGCCAGCTCACCAGCGCCCGCGGTGTGGCGCTGATCGCCCAAGCCCAGGCCCGTGGCCTGAAAGTCACGGCGGACGTGGCGTTGTATCAGCTGATCCTCACCGACGAAGCGCTGATCGACTTCAGCAGCCTCTATCACGTCCAGCCGCCGCTGCGCACTCGTGCGGACCGCGACGGCCTGCGGGCAGCGGTGAAGTCGGGGGTGGTCTCGGCCATCTCCAGCCATCACCAGCCCCATGAGCGCGATGCCAAACTGGCGCCGTTCGGTGCCACTGAGCCGGGCATCAGCAGTGTTGAACTGCTGCTGCCGCTGGCGATGACCTTGGTGGAAGACGGTTTGCTCGACTTGCCAACGCTGCTCGCACGCTTGAGTACCGGCCCTGCCGACGCGTTGCGTTTACCAGCGGGCAAATTGGCGGTGGGAGGACCGGCAGATATCGTGTTGTTCGACCCTGCGGCCTCGACCGTGGCCGGTGAGACCTGGTTGTCGAAGGGCGAAAACTGCCCGTTCATTGGCCATAGCTTGCCGGGTGTGGTGCGTTACACCCTGGTGGATGGGCGGATCAGTCACCAAGCGTAAAACCTGTGGCGAGGGAGCTTGCTCCCGCTGGGCTGCGCAGCAGACCTGTTTTGGGGTCGCTTCGCGACCCAGCGGGAGCAAGCTCCCTCGCCACAACTTACTGGAAGGCGCCTCTGTTCTGCGCATTGCGAATAGACACCTGGTCATTCAACGTCCAGAAGTCATACAACACGCCCAGGAAGAACAACCCGCCTGTCACCAGGTACAGCAACCCGCTGATCCATTTCCCCTGATACATCCGGTGCACACCGAATACCCCCAGAAACGTCAGCAGAATCCACGCAACGTTGTATTCGATGGGGCCAGCGGTAAAGCGCAGGTCCGCTTCACGGTCCATGGAGGGGATCAGAAACAGGTCGATCAACCAGCCGATGCCCAGCAAACCGAAAGTAAAAAACCAGATCGTCCCGGTCACCGGCTTGCCGTAATAGAAGCGATGAGCTCCGGTAAAACCGAAAATCCACAACAGGTAACCAATCACTTTGCTGTGTGTGTCTTGCTCTGAAACGGGGTGTTGATAGGTGTTCATGGATGACCTCGACTCACACGATAGAGAAATATTCTTGAATTCTTTGTGACTTTTTTACAGGCGGCCGACATACGGCAAATGTTACCTTCATTCCCGTCAAAGCCTTGTTATCCCTGACTTTTGTCAGACAACCCACGTCAACTTTGCCGACTTTTAGTTCCGCAGCCCGCCGTTTGAATCGACCAACGGCCTCGGAAGGGCCAAAAAAGCTGTTATAAAGTTGCGCGTTCATCCATACGAGCCTTGCCTAATGCGTCCATTTTTCAAGACATGGCTAACCATTTGCCTATTATTGCCCCTGGCCGCCCACGCCACCAATCGTGAGCAACGTCTTCCCAACGTTAATGGTTACACCCCCAAATCCCATGTTTCTGCTCCTTCGAGCAAAAACAACAAACAGACAGTAAAACGCTCCATCCCACTGAGCAGCGCTAACCGCAAACTGGTACCGCCAATGGCCAGCAAGGAAAGCAGCAACGTGTTGAGCCGCGCGGTAAACGTGCTCGGTACGCCTTATCGTTGGGGTGGCAGCAGCCCAAGTAAAGGGTTCGATTGCAGCGGTCTGGTGAAATACGCGTTCAACGACGCCACGTTTGACCTGCCTCGTACCTCCAACGCCATGGCCAGCGGTCATGGCGAGAAGGTCGATCGCAACGATCTGAAGCCAGGCGACCTGATTTTCTTCAACATCAAGAGCCGTCGGGTCAATCATGTTGCCATCTACCTGGGCAACGACCGCTTCATCCACGCACCACGCCGTGGCAAGTCGGTGAGCATCGACACCCTGAAGAAACCGTATTGGGAAAGCCACTATGTGGTTGCCAAGCGGGTTCTGCCCAAAGAACAGAACGCATTGCGGGTTGTTCAGCGCTGATTTGAACCCCCCACCTTTTGAAGGGGGGCATTTGTGGCGAGGGAGCTTGCTCCCGTTCGAGTGCGCAGCGCTCGCAGTTTTTGGGGCCGCTTCGCAGCCCAGCGGGAGCAAGCTCCCTCGCCACAGGTTCGCATTCCAACCTCAAAAATTATCCGGCGAGCGCGCCTTCTCCCGCGCATGCTCACGGCTGATCACGCCCTTGGTCACCAGCTCCTTCAGGCACATATCCAGCGTCTGCATCCCCAGCGACCCTCCGGTCTGAATCGACGAATACATCTGCGCCACCTTGTCTTCGCGGATCAGGTTACGAATCGCCGAAGTGCCGATCATGATTTCGTGGGCGGCTATTCGCCCGCCGCCGATTTTCTTGATCAATGTCTGCGACACCACCGCCAGCAATGATTCGGAGAGCATCGAGCGCACCATCGATTTTTCGTCGCCCGGAAAAACATCCACCACCCTGTCGATGGTTTTCGCCGCCGACGTGGTGTGCAGCGTGCCGAATACCAGGTGACCGGTCTCGGCGGCAGTCAATGCCAGCCGAATAGTCTCCAGGTCACGCATCTCCCCCACCAGAATCACGTCCGGGTCTTCGCGCAGAGCCGAGCGCAGCGCCGTGGCGAAGCTGCGGGTATCGCGATGGACTTCGCGCTGATTGATCAGGCATTTGCGCGATTCGTGGACGAACTCGATGGGGTCTTCGATGGTGAGGATGTGGTGATGGCGATGGTTGTTCAGGTAATCGATCATCGCCGCCAGTGTGGTGGATTTGCCCGAGCCGGTCGGACCGGTCACCAGCACCAGGCCCCGGGGCGCCTCGGTAATCTTGCGAAACACTTCCCCCATCCCCAGATCGTCCATGCTCAGCACCTTGGACGGAATGGTCCGGAATACCGCGCCCGCACCCCGATTCTGGTTGAAGGCATTGACCCGAAACCGCGCCACGCCGGGCACTTCGAAGGAAAAATCGGTTTCAAGATGCTTCTCGAAGTCCACCCGCTGGAGATCGTTCATGATGTCGTAGATCAGCTCATGCACTTCCTTGTGATCCAGGGCCGGCAGGTTGATGCGTCGTACATCGCCGTCGACACGGATCATCGGTGGCAGACCGGCGGACAGGTGCAGGTCAGACGCGCCTTGTTTGGCGCTGAAAGCCAGCAGCTCAGTGATATCCATAGCGCTCCTCAATTCCAGTAGAATGCCGCGAACCTTCAGACCGCTGGCGCCTCTTGATGTCCACGATAGCAGACAACATTGCTCAGGTTAGTTCACGCATCCGTGCTGCCGCCCTCGCCGCCGGGCGCGACGAGCACAGCATCCAGCTGCTGGCCGTGAGCAAGACCAAACCCGCCGACGCCCTGCGTGAAGCCTACGCCGCCGGGATCCGCGACTTTGGCGAAAACTACCTGCAGGAAGCCTTGGGCAAACAGCTCGAATTGGCCGACCTGCCCTTGATCTGGCACTTCATCGGCCCCATTCAATCGAACAAGACTCGCGCTATCGCCGAGCATTTCGACTGGGTGCACTCCGTGGATCGCTTGAAAATCGCACAACGCCTGTCCGAACAACGCCCCGCCGATTTGCCGCCATTGAACATCTGCATCCAGGTCAACGTCAGCGGTGAAGCCAGCAAGTCCGGCTGCACCCCGGCCGACCTGCCCGCCCTGGCCAACGCCATCAGCGCTCTGCCACGCTTGAAATTGCGCGGGCTGATGGCGATTCCCGAGCCGACTGAAGATCGCGCCGCTCAGGACGCGGCTTTTGCTGCCGTGCAGAACCTGCAAACCAGCCTGGACCTGCCACTCGACACACTTTCCATGGGCATGAGCCACGACCTCGAGTCGGCCATTGCCATGGGCGCCACTTGGGTCCGCATCGGAACGGCCCTGTTTGGTGCCCGCGACTACGGCCAGTCTTGAAATAATGGCTGACACCTCTCTTTATAAGGACCTGACATGAGCAAGACTCGTATTGCCTTTATCGGAGCCGGCAACATGGCTGCCAGCCTGATCGGCGGCCTGCGCGCCAAAGGTCTGGACGCCGCGCAAATCCGCGCCAGCGATCCGGGTGAACAAACCCGTGCCCGCGTGAGCGCCGAACACGGCATCGAAGTGTTCGCCGACAACGCCGAAGCCATCCAGGGCGTGGACGTGATCGTGCTGGCGGTCAAACCCCAGGCGATGAAAGCCGTTTGCGAAGCCATTCGTCCAAGCCTTGCGCCGAATCAACTGGTGGTCTCGATCGCGGCCGGCATCACCTGCGCAAGCATGCACAACTGGCTTGGCGCCCAGCCTATCGTGCGCTGCATGCCCAACACCCCGGCGCTGCTGCGTCAGGGTGTGAGCGGTTTGTTCGCCACCGGCGAAGTGAGCGCCGAACAACGCCAGCAAGCTGAAGAATTGCTGTCGGCGGTTGGCATTGCCCTGTGGCTGGACGAAGAACAGCAGCTGGACGCGGTTACCGCCGTTTCCGGCTCAGGCCCTGCGTATTTCTTCCTGCTGATCGAAGCCATGACCGCCGCGGGCGTGAAGCTCGGCCTGCCAGCGGACATCGCCGCGCAACTGACCGTGCAAACCGCTTTGGGTGCTGCACAGATGGCGGTCGCCAGTGATGTCGACGCGGCCGAACTGCGTCGTCGTGTGACGTCGCCTGCGGGCACCACCGAAGCGGCAATCAAGTCATTCCAGGCCGGTGGTTTCGAAGCCCTGGTGGAAAAAGCACTCGGCGCCGCCGCGCACCGCTCGGCCGAGATGGCTGAGCAACTCGGTCGCTAATCAGCTCTTACAAGGAATCAATAATGCTCGGACTCAATGACGCTGCCATTTTCATCATCAAAACCCTGGGCAGCCTGTACCTGCTGATCGTGCTGCTGCGCTTCATCCTGCAATTGGTTCGGGCGAATTTTTACAACCCGCTCTGCCAGTTCATCGTGAAAGCCACTCAACCGTTGCTCAAACCCCTGCGCCGGGTCATCCCGAGCATGTTCGGGCTGGACATGTCGTCACTGGTACTGGCGCTGATGGTGCAGATGGTGCTGATAGCGGTCATCCTGCTGCTCAAAGGCTTCGAGGTCGACTTGCTGCTTTTGGTACCTTGGGCACTGATCGCAGTCTTCTCGCTGTTTCTGAGTGTTCTGTTCTACGCGATGATCATCAGCGTGATTCTGTCCTGGGTCGCCCCGGGGAGCCACAATCCGGGCGCAGAGCTGGTACAGCAGATCACTGAACCGGTACTCGCCCCGTTCCGCCGTATCATTCCGAACCTGGGCGGCCTCGACATCTCGCCGATCTTCGCGTTTATCGCGATCCAGTTACTGCAAAGCTGGCTGATCCCGCGCCTTGCGTACTATGCCCTCATGCCGCAGGGGCTGCTCGGCCTGATCTGATGAGCTACTTTCGCTGGGACGGTGATGACCTGATTCTGGAATGTCACCTGCAACCGGCGGCCCGCAGCGATGATTTCTGCGGGCTGCATGGTGATCGTTTGAAGATCCGCCTGACCGCGCCACCCGTCGAGGGCAAGGCCAATGCGTACCTGATGGCGTTTCTGGCCAAGGCGTTCGGGGTTTCAAAGAGTCAGGTGAGTTTGATCAGCGGGGAATTGAACCGGCAGAAACGGGTGCGGATCTGTTCGCCGAAGAAGCTGCCGGATTTGCCGGATCTGGTTCGCCCAGTCTGACCAATGTGGCGAGGGGATTTATCCCTACTGGGCTGCGCCCTGTAGGAGCTGCCGAAGGCTGCGATCTTTTGATCTTTCGCTTTGAACTCAATTGGTAGGGGAAAGATCGCAGCCTCGTTGCACTCGACAGCTCCTACGGGGCCGCTTCGCGCCCCAACGGGAGCAAGCTCCCTCGCCACAGGTACATCGGGAAAAAATCAGGCCCGGCCTTTGCTTGCCGCTAGCCACAGCGGTCTTTAGACTTACGCCTCATTTCAATGAGAGCAGGGTCGATGCCAGCTGCCTTCCCCCCCGATTCTGTTGGTCTGGTGACGCCGCAAGTGGCGCACTTCAGTGAACCCCTGGCCTTGGCCTGTGGACGTTCGCTGCCCGCTTATGACCTGATCTACGAAACCTACGGCACGCTGAACGCTACGGCGAGCAATGCCGTGCTGATCTGTCACGCCTTGTCCGGCCACCATCACGCTGCCGGCTTCCACAGCCCCGACGACCGCAAACCCGGTTGGTGGGACAGCTGCATCGGCCCCGGCAAGCCGATCGACACCAACAAGTTCTTCGTGGTCAGCCTGAATAATCTCGGCGGGTGCAATGGTTCCACCGGCCCCAGCAGTGTCAATCCGGAAACCGGCAAGCCATTCGGCGCCGACTTCCCGGTCCTGACTGTGGAAGACTGGGTCCACAGCCAGGCGCGTCTGGCTGACTTGCTCGGCATCCACCAATGGGCGGCGGTGATTGGCGGCAGCCTCGGCGGCATGCAGGCCCTGCAGTGGACCATCACCTACCCGGACCGCGTGCGGCACTGCCTGGCCATCGCCTCGGCGCCGAAACTGTCGGCGCAGAACATTGCGTTCAACGAAGTCGCACGTCAGGCGATCCTCACCGACCCGGAGTTCCACGGCGGTTCGTTCCAGGAAGCGGGTGTAATCCCCAAGCGCGGGCTGATGCTGGCGCGGATGGTCGGGCACATCACGTACCTGTCCGACGACTCCATGGGCGAGAAATTCGGTCGCGGCCTGAAGAGCGAAAAGCTCAACTACGACTTCCACAGCGTCGAGTTCCAGGTCGAAAGCTACCTGCGCTATCAGGGTGAGGAGTTTTCCGGACGTTTCGACGCCAACACCTACCTGCTGATGACCAAGGCACTGGATTACTTCGATCCAGCGGCAAACTTCGACAATGACCTGGCGAAAACCTTCGCCAATGCCCAGGCCAGGTTCTGCGTGATGTCCTTCACCACCGACTGGCGCTTCTCTCCTGCCCGCTCGCGGGAGTTGGTGGACGCGCTGATGGCGGCCAGGAAAGACGTCTGCTACCTGGAGATCGACGCTCCGCAAGGTCACGATGCCTTCCTGATTCCGATCCCGCGTTATTTGCAGGCCTTCAGCAATTACATGAACCGTATAGCGCTTTGAGGAAGACATGAGAGCCGATCTGGAAATCATCCAGGAATGGATCCCCGCCGGCAGCCGCGTGCTCGATCTCGGTTGCGGTGATGGCGAGTTGCTGACCTGGCTGCGCGATAACAAACAAGTGACCGGTTATGGCCTGGAAAACGACCCGGATAACATTGCCGAGTGCGTGGCCAAGGGCATCAACGTCATCGAGCAGGACCTGGACAAGGGCTTGGGCAACTTCGCCAGCAACAGCTTCGACATCGTGGTCATGACCCAGGCGCTGCAAGCGGTGCATTACCCGGACAGGATCCTCGATGAAATGCTGCGCGTCGGTCGCCAGTGCATCATCACCTTCCCCAACTTCGGTCACTGGCGCTGCCGCTGGTACCTGGCGAGCAAGGGCCGGATGCCGGTTTCGGAGTTTCTGCCATACACCTGGTACAACACGCCGAACATCCACTTCTGCACTTTCGAAGACTTTGAAGCGCTGTGTCGCGAACGTGAAGCCAAGGTCATTGATCGGCTTGCCGTGGATCAACAGCATCGGCATGGGTGGGCCAGTAAGCTATGGCCTAATCTGTTAGGTGAGATCGGCATCTACCGCGTCAGCAGCCCCGGTCTGCCGGACCACAAGGTCGCGGTCTGAATCACGACACTTCGAGGAGAACGATCATGGGTCGTCTAGCACTGTTTTTACTTACTGCCTGCCTGAGCGTCACCGCCATGGCCGCCGACGTCATCAAGGGCGAGCGCAAGGAGACCTTTGGCGATGTGACGGTGCATTACAACACCTTCAATTCCACTTTCCTGACGCCGGAGATCGCCAAAGCGGCGGAGCTGAACCGCAGCAAGAATCAGGGCGTGATCAACGTCTCGGTACTCAAGGAAGGTAAACCACAGACGGCCCAGGTCAGCGGCACGGTCAAAGACCTGACCAGCCAAAGCATCCCGCTGAAGTTCAAACAAATCACCGAAACAGGTGCGGTGTACTACATCGCCCAGTTCCCGGTGGATCAGCAGGAAATCCGCACCTTTGACATCAAAGTGCAGACCGGCGACAAAACCAACACCATCAGTTTCCAACAAGAGCTTTTCCCCGGCCAATGATGAATTTCACCCAACTCGTACTGGCCAGCCACAACGCCGGCAAACTCAAGGAACTCCAGGCCATGCTCGGCGAATCGGTGCACTTGCGCTCGATCGGCGAGTTCAGCAGCGTCGAGCCTGAAGAAACCGGCCTGTCGTTCGTCGAGAACGCCATTCTCAAGGCACGCAATGCCTCACGCATTTCCGGGCTGCCTGCATTGGCCGATGATTCGGGGCTGGCGGTGGATTTCCTCGGCGGTGCACCGGGCATTTATTCGGCCCGTTACGCCGACGGAAAAGGCGATGCGGCGAACAACGCCAAACTGCTCGACGTCTTGAAAGATGTGCCCGAAGCCGAGCGCGGTGCGCAGTTCGTCTGCGTGCTGGCATTGGTGCGTCATGCCGACGATCCGTTGCCGATCCTCTGCGAAGGCCTGTGGCATGGGCGCATCCTGACCCAGGCCAGCGGCGAACACGGTTTCGGCTACGACCCGCTGTTCTGGGTGCCGGAGCGCGAGTGCTCCAGCGCCGAGCTGAGCCCGAGCGACAAGAACCAGATCAGTCACCGCGCCCGTGCAATGGATCTGCTGCGCCAGCGTCTGGGCCTGAAATGACCCATGACTCGTCCGCGTCGCCGCTGATCTTCGGCGGCGCCGTCCAATCGCCTCGAGCGGCCCTGCCCGTGTTGCCGCCCCTGGCGTTGTACATCCACATCCCGTGGTGTGTACGCAAATGCCCTTATTGCGACTTCAACTCCCACACCGCCAGCCCCGTGCTGCCGGAAGAAGAATATGTCGACGCCTTGCTGGCCGACCTCGATCAGGACCTGCATGCGGTTTATGGCCGTGAGCTGAGCTCGATCTTCTTCGGGGGCGGCACGCCGAGCCTGTTCAGCGCCGAGGCCCTGGGCCGCCTGCTCAAGGGTGTCGAGCAACGTATTACGTTTGCCAGCGACATTGAAATCACCCTGGAAGCCAACCCCGGAACCTTCGAGCAGGAGAAATTCCGCGCCTACCGGGCGCTGGGCATCAATCGCCTGTCGATCGGCATCCAGAGCTTTCAGGAAGAGAAACTCAAGGCCCTGGGGAGAATTCACAACGGCGATGAAGCCGTACGTGCCGCCGGCATGGCCCGCCAGGCCGGTTTCGATAACTTCAATCTCGACCTGATGCATGGTTTGCCCGATCAGTCCCTGGACGATGCCCTGAACGACCTGCGCCAGGCCATTGCCCTGAAGCCGACGCACCTGTCCTGGTATCAACTGACGCTGGAACCGAACACGGTGTTCTGGAACCAGCCGCCAACGCTGCCGGAAGACGACACCCTGTGGGACATTCAGGAGGCCGGTCAGGCGCTGTTGGCCGAACACGGTTACGCGCAATACGAAGTCTCGGCCTATGCCCTGCCCGGCCGTCCGGCGCGGCATAACCTCAATTACTGGAGTTTTGGCGACTTCATCGGCATCGGTGCCGGCGCCCATGGCAAACTCAGTCACCCGGACGGGCGCATCGTGCGCACCTGGAAGACCCGCCTGCCGAAGGACTACCTCAATCCGGCCAAAAGCTTCAAGGCTGGCGAGAAAGCGCTGCCCGACGAAGAACTGCCGTTCGAGTTCCTGATGAACGCCTTGCGCCTGACCGAGGGCGTCGAAGCGCAGTTGTATCCGGAGCGCACCGGGTTACCTCTGGAAAGCCTCGCCGAAGGCCGTCGCGAGGCCGAACAAAGTGGCTTGTTGCAGGTCGAACCGTCACGTCTGGCGGCCACGCTGCGCGGACAACTCTTTCTCAATGACTTGCTGCAAAAATTTCTGACATAAGGAAATCGAATGGATCTGGTACTCGACCTGCTCGCCACCGTGTCCCGCTGGAGCCGTAGCAACCTGTCGGAAATCTCTCTGGCGCTGGTGGGCTGCCTGCTGGTGCTGTTTGGCGCCGACATCAAAGGTTGGGTCGACCAACGCCTGGGCAGCATCGCCGGCGCTTTGCGCGTCCCGCTGATGGCCCTGCTGTGCATGGTCGGCAGTGGCGTGGCGCTGATCTATGCAACGCCATGGATCATCAAAGGCCTGAGCCAGTTCAACAACTACAGCCTGGCACCGGTGTTGTTGGTGGTGCTGGTGTTGATTGGCGTGGTCGCTGATCGCCGCTGATCTCCAGGCACAGCACAAAACAAATGTGGGAGCGGGCTTGCTCGCGAAGGCGTCGTGTCAGTCAACATTAGCGTTGAATGATGAACCGCCTTCGCGAGCAAGCCCGCTCCCACATTTGGTATTGCGTAGGGCTTAGGACTGTTTTTCGAACTTCAGATCCCACACGCCATGCCCAAGGCGTTCGCCGCGGCGTTCGAACTTGGTGATCGGGCGCTCGGTCGGGCGCGGGACGCATTTGCCGTCTTCGGCGAGGTTGCGATAGCCCGGGGCGACGTTCATCACTTCCAGCATGTACTCGGCGTACGGTTCCCAGTCGGTGGCCATGTGCAACACACCACCGACTTTCAACTTGCTGCGCACCAGTTCGGCGAACGACGCCTGAACGATACGACGCTTGTGGTGACGGCTCTTGTGCCACGGGTCCGGGAAAAACAGCATCAGGCGATCGAGGCTGTTGTCGGCGATGCAACGGTTGAGCACTTCGATTGCATCGCAATCGTAGACGCGCAGGTTGGTCAGCCCCTGTGTCAGCACGCCATTGAGCAGCGCGCCGACACCCGGCCGGTGAACCTCAACGCCAATGAAATCCTGCTCCGGCGAGGCCGCGGCCATTTCCAGCAGCGAATGGCCCATACCAAAGCCGATTTCCAGCGAACGTGGCGCCGAACGCCCGAACACCTGATCGAAGTCCACCGGTGCATCGGCCAAAGGCAGCACAAACAGCGGCGCACCTTGGTCCAGACCACGCTGCTGGCCTTCGGTCATGCGCCCGGCGCGCATCACGAAACTCTTGATGCGACGGTGTTGGCGCTCTTCGCCTTCTTCCTGCTGGATAGGCGTTTCGTTTGATTCAGTCATCAATGGCTCTTACTTGATCAGACCATCCAGCGGCGAGGAGGCGCTGGCATAGAGTTTTTTCGGCATGCGGCCGGCGAGGTAGGCCAAGCGACCTGCAACGATGGCGTGTTTCATGGCTTCTGCCATCATGATCGGCTGCTGGGCATGGGCGATTGCCGAGTTCATCAGCACCGCTTCGCAACCCAGCTCCATGGCGATGGTGGCGTCGGAGGCGGTACCGACACCGGCATCCACCAACACCGGGATCTTGGCTTCTTCGAGGATGATCTGCAGGTTGTACGGGTTGCAGATCCCCAGGCCCGTGCCGATCAGACCGGCCAACGGCATCACCGCGATAACGCCGATTTCCGCCAATTGACGGGCAATGATCGGGTCATCGCTGGTGTACACCATCACCTCGAAGCCTTCCTTGACCAGCACTTCGGCGGCCTTGAGGGTTTCGATCACGTTAGGGAACAGGGTTTTCTGGTCCGCCAGCACTTCCAGCTTCACCAGGTTGTGGCCGCCGAGCAGCTCGCGGGCCAGGCGGCAGGTGCGCACAGCCTCGGTAGCGTCGAAGCAGCCGGCGGTGTTAGGCAAGAAGGTGTAGCGATCCGGCGACAGGACTTCGAGCAGGTTCGGTTCGCCCGGGTTCTGGCCCAGATTGGTCCGGCGCACGGCGAAGGTGACAATTTCGGCGCCCGAGGCTTCGATGGCCAGGCGGGTTTCTTCCATGTCGCGGTACTTGCCGGTGCCTACCAGCAAACGCGACTGGTAGGTACGACCGGCCAGGACGAAGGGCTTGTCGCTACGAACGATGCTCATGGGAAATCCTCTGTAGGGGTGAGGTTCTTGCAGAATTCTGTGCCCTTACGGACCGGGCAGCTAGCCGCCGCCGATGGCGTGTACCACCTCGACGGAATCGCCGTCGTTCAGCGTGGTTTCTGCGTGCTGGCTGCGCGGGACGATATCCAGATTGAGCTCGACCGCCACCCGGCGTCCGGTCAGTTCCAGACGGGTCAGCAGGGCCGCAACGGTTTCACCGTCGGGCAGTTCAAGGGATTCGCCGTTCAATTGAATGCGCATACCGAATGCCGCCATCATTTTTAGGGGCTGGCATTCTAGCCCGATCAGTCAGGCCGACCCAAGCCATTCGTCACGAAATGGACCGCGTGGTCAGCTCAACCGCCAGGCGGCAAGCCCCAGGCAAAACCAGCCAACCAGGAATGCCAGGCCACCGAAGGGCGTCACGATCCCGAGCTTGCCGATGCCCGTCATCGTCAGCAGGTACAGGCTGCCGGAAAACAACAAAATGCCAATGGCAAATGATGCGCCAGCCCACGTAATCAGTCGACCGGGAATCTGCGTGGCCAACAGCGCTACACCCAGTAACGCCAGGGTATGCACCAGTTGATAGGTGACGCCCGTATGAAAAATCGCCAGGTACTCGGCACTCAGGCGGCTTTTCAGCCCATGAGCGGCGAATGCGCCCAAGGCAACACCGGTGAAGCCGAAAAAAGCAGCCAGCATCAGGAAGCCATGCAACATGAGAACTCCAGTCAGACTCGATCAACAGGGTCTGTATAATGGCCGGCTCAACGGGTTCGGCCAAGCCATCTCTATGCTGCAGTTAATTTTCCGTCGTTTCACAAAGGCCCTGCTCTGGTTCGGGGCTGGCAGCGTATTGCTGGTGTTGCTGTTCCGGGTGGTGCCGCCACCGGGAACGGCGTTGATGGTCGAGCGCAAGATCGAATCCTGGCTCGACGGCGAACCCATTGACCTGCAACGCACCTGGAAACCTTGGGATGAAATCTCCGACGACCTGAAAGTCGCCGTGATTGCTGGTGAAGACCAGAAGTTTCCCGAACATTGGGGCTTCGATATCGGCGCGATTCAGGCAGCGTTTGCGCATAACGAGCGCGGCGGCTCGCTTCGTGGCGCCAGCACCTTGAGCCAACAAGTGTCGAAAAACCTGTTTCTGTGGTCTGGACGCAGCTGGCTGCGCAAGGGTCTGGAAGCCTGGTTTACCGGGCTGATCGAGGTACTCTGGCCCAAACAGCGGATTCTTGAGGTGTACCTCAACAGCGTCGAGTGGGATGAAGGCGTGTTTGGCGCCGAAGCGGCGGCCCGGCATCACTTTGGTGTGAGCGCTCGCTCGATATCCCGACAGCAGGCAAGTTTACTGGCTGCGGTACTGCCAAACCCGCGGGTGTGGAGCGCCAGCCATCCAACCTCTTACGTTGCAAGAAGAGCCGGGTGGATTCGCCAGCAGATGAGTCAGTTGGGTGGTGATAGCTATCTGGTCGGCCTCAACGATTCGCGTCGGGCGCCTTGGTCTCAATAACGCTGAAGCTCCCCTGTGGGAGCGGGCTTGCTCGCGAATGCGGTGTGTCATTCAGCTTTAATGTTGACTGATGCACCGCATTCGCGAGCAAGCCCGCTCCCACATTAGTTTTGTGGTGTAGTGCACAAACAAAAACGCCCCGATCAATGATCGGGGCGTTTTTTATGGCCGGTGCGCAGGTTATGCGGCGATCGACAACTTGAGCTTGTTCATCGCGCTCTTCTCGAGCTGACGAATACGCTCGGCCGACACGTTGTACTTCTGCGCCAGGTCGTGCAGCGTAGCTTTTTCTTCTGCCAGCCAGCGCTGGTAGAGGATGTCGCGGCTGCGGTCGTCCAGCACTTCGAGCGCTTCGTGCAGGTTGTGATTGGAGTTGTCGCTCCAGTCGGCGTCTTCCAGTTGACGGGCCGGGTCGTACCGGTGGTCTTCCAGATAGTTGGCCGGCGACTGGAATGCACTGTCGTCGTCCGCTTCCGCTGCCGGGTCGAAAGCCATGTCATGGCCGGTCAGGCGACTTTCCATCTCGCGCACTTCCCGCGGCTCTACGCCGAGGCTTTCCGCCACACGATGGACTTCCTCGTTGTTCAGCCAGGCCAGACGTTTCTTCTGGCCGCGCAGGTTGAAGAACAGCTTGCGCTGAGCCTTGGTGGTCGCGACTTTCACGATTCGCCAGTTGCGCAGGATGAACTCGTGGATTTCCGCCTTGATCCAGTGCACCGCAAAGGACACCAGGCGCACACCCATTTCCGGATTGAAACGCTTGACTGCCTTCATCAGGCCGACGTTGCCTTCCTGAATCAGGTCAGCCTGGGCCAGACCGTAGCCGGAATAGCTACGGGCAATGTGTACGACAAAACGCAGGTGGGCGAGCACCATCTGCCGAGCCGCCCCCAAATCCTGCTCATAATAGAGACTCTCGGCCAGTTCGCGCTCCTGCTCCGGCGTCAGCAATGGAATGCTGTTCACCGTGTGCACATAGGCCTCCAGGTTTGCACCCGGGACCAGAGCATATGCAGGTTGCAAAGAATTGGTCATACGAAAAAACCTCCGACTTACATAACTCGTGCAGTTCAGCACTGCGAAAATTGACCGGAAACCAAAAGACAAGTTCCCATAAACGCTGAAAGGTCAATACGAGCAAAATGATATTACTTTGGCGCAAGCTCCCGCAGGTGGCGTGCAACTGCAATCCATGCACCGATATACCCCAACAGCACCGCGCCAAGCAAGAGCGATAGACCGTCGGCAACTGGCACTCCGGCCAGCGCGAAATCACTGCCGTACAAACCGGCCAGTCCGACTACCGCGTCGTTCAGCCAGTTCAGGCCGAACGCCAATACACCCCAAGAAAGAATCCCCGCCCCAAAGCCATAAAGCGCGCCCATATACAGAAAGGGCCTGCGCACATAGCTGTCAGTGCCGCCGACGAGTTTAATCACTTCTATCTCTGTGCGGCGGTTTTCAATATGAAGACGAATGGTATTGCCTATCACCAAAAGTAATGCAGAAACCAAAAGTACGGTCAGACCGAAGACAAAACGGTCACCCAGCTTGAGGATAGCTGCCAGACGCTCGACCCAGACTAGATCAAGTTGCGCCTGTTGTACCTTCGGCAATTCGGAAAGTTTTTGTCTCAATGCTTCAAGCGCGGGCTTGTCGACCTCGTCCGGAGTCACCAGAACCACGCCCGGCAGCGGGTTTTCCGGGAGTTCCTTGAGCGCTTCGCCCAGTCCGGACTGCTGCTGGAATTCTTCCAGCGCCTGATCGCGACCCACGTATTCGGCCTCGGCCACACCCGGCATGCCCTTGATCTGCTCGCACAACGACTCGCCCTGTTCAGGGCTCGCATCGAGTTGCAGGTACAAGGAAATCTGCGCCGCACGCTGCCAGGAACCGCCTAGACGCTCGACGTTATTTAGCAAAAGTGACAGGCCCATCGGCAAACTCAAGGCAACTGCCATCACCATGCAGGTGAAAAAGCTGCCGATCGGGTGTTTGCCCAACCGTCGCAAGCTGTCCAGCAGACTGGCGCGATGGCTTTCGATCCAGGCGCGGAACAGCGTAGGGAAGTCCGGGCCATCGTCATCGTCGCGCTTTTTCTTCTGCGACTGCGGTTGCGGATCAGCAGCCTTCGGGGCTACGCGCTCGGAAACCTTGGGGCTACGTGTCGCACTCATACGCCAGCCTCCCCGTCGCCGATCAATCGGCCACGCTGCAAAGTGAGCATGCGATGACGCATGCGGGCAATCAGTGCCAGGTCGTGACTGGCGATCAGCACGCTGGTGCCCAGACGGTTGATGTCTTCGAACACGCCCATGATTTCTGCCGCCAGACGCGGATCGAGGTTACCGGTCGGTTCATCCGCCAGCAGCAAGGCCGGACGGTGGACGATGGCGCGAGCGATGCCGACCCGCTGTTGCTGGCCGGTGGACAGGTCGCCAGGGTAGAGATCGGTCTTGTCCGAGAGCGCCACGCGCTCCAGGGCCGAATCCACGCGCTTGACGACTTCGGCCTTGGACAGGCCAAGGATCTGCAGCGGCAACGCGACGTTGTTGAACACCGTGCGATCGAACAGCAGCTGGTGATTCTGAAACACAACGCCGATTTGCCGGCGCAGGAACGGAATTTGCGCATTGCTGATGGTGCTCAGGTCTTGCCCTGCCAGCAGCAATTTGCCGGTGGTCGGACGTTCCATGGCCAGCAGCAGGCGCAACAAGGTGCTTTTACCGGCGCCGGAATGGCCAGTGACAAACAAGAATTCGCCCCGACGGACTCGAAAGCTCAGCTCATGCAAGCCGACGTGACCATTCGGGTAGCGTTTACCGACCTGCTCGAAACGAATCATGAACGCTCCCGCTCGGCAAACAATGCCTGGACAAAGGGTTCTGCTTCAAAAGTACGCAAATCGTCGATGCCTTCGCCGACGCCGATGTAGCGAATCGGCAAACCAAACTGCTTGGCCAAGGCGAAAATCACCCCGCCCTTGGCAGTGCCGTCGAGTTTGGTCAGTGCCAGGCCGGTCAGTTCGACGGTCTGGTTGAATTGCTTGGCCTGATTGATGGCGTTCTGGCCGGTACCGGCGTCGAGCACCAACAGCACTTCGTGCGGCGCATCGGCGTCGAGCTTGCCGATCACCCGGCGAACCTTTTTCAGTTCTTCCATCAGGTTATCTTTGGTGTGCAAGCGACCGGCAGTGTCGGCGATCAGCACGTCAATGCCACGAGCCTTGGCGGCCTGCACGGCATCGAAGATGACCGAAGCCGAGTCGGCGCCGGTGTGCTGGGCGATCACCGGAATCTTGTTGCGCTCACCCCAGACCTGCAATTGCTCGACCGCTGCGGCGCGGAAAGTATCACCGGCGGCGAGCATGACTTTCTTGCCTTCCAGTTGCAGCTTCTTCGCCAGTTTGCCGATGGTGGTGGTTTTGCCGGCGCCGTTGACGCCCACCACCAGAATCACGAATGGCTTGTTCTGTGAGGTGATTTTCAGCGGCTGTTCGACGGGTTTGAGCATCGCCGCCAGTTCCGCCTGCAAGGATTTGTACAACGCGTCGGCATCGGCCAGCTCTTTGCGGGCGACTTTCTGGGTCAGGCGCTGAATGATCACCGAGGTCGCTTCGACGCCGACATCGGCGGTCAGCAGACGGGTCTCGATGTCTTCGAGCAACTCGTCATCGATGATTTTCTTGCCGAGGAACAGGCTGGCCATGCCCTCGCCAATGCTGGCGCTGGTCTTGGACAAGCCTTGTTTGAGACGGGCGAAGAAACCGGCTTTGGTCTCTTCGGTACGCACCGGCTCCACCGGAGTTTCGACGGGCACAACAGGCGCGGCGGCGACAGGAGCGATAACCGGTGCAGGTGCAGGTGCAGGCGCAGGCGCAGGCACTTGAACAATCGGAGCAACCGGAGCGGGAGCAACAAATACCGGCACTACAGGTTCTGGAGCAACCGGCGCAGGCCCGGCCACGAACACAGGTTCAACCATTGGCTCAACCACTGGCGCACGAACCGGCTCAGGCGCAAACGCAGTCGGGGCCGGGATCGGCGGCGTGAAGTGAGCTGCCTGCTCATCTTCGACCAATGCCACCGGCTCTTCCGCCACCGGCAACGTCAGCCATGGCTCGGCGGCAGGCGTCAGTGGCAATGGGGCCACGACTTCGGTTTCAGGTTCCGGCGCAGGCTCGGCCGCGGATTGCAGTACCGGCTCGGCGATCGGCAGGGCAACCGGCGCGGGCGCTTCTTCCAAAACTGGCGCAGGTGTTGGCTCAGGAAGTGGTTGTGGCTGTTCGACAACGGGTTCCTGCGGCTTTTTGCGCAGCCATCCGAACAGGCTTTTCTTCTCGCCAGCCGCAGCTGGGGTCTTCTTGTCGTCGTTGGAACCAAACATGGAGGACGGCTATCTCACGGTAGCGATGCGCCAAAGGGCGCCTCGGCAATAAATAATTCGATGCAGAACAGACTGCGATTCATCCAGCTTGTTCACGCGCAACATTTTGTCGAGGTGCAAACGGCACCTTGCAAAAAACGATTTCACGAAGGACTGAAGCGGCAAAATCGGCGAAAGAGCAGAGTTTAGTCGATAAACTCCAGCCTTCTGCCGTAAACCCATACAACCTGATCAAACGTAAAGGCCTGATAGGCGTGGCCGTCAGTAAAACGGATCAGTATCCTAGCACCCTCTCGCCCGCCGACGCTAAGACCAAGCGGGCAGCCCAACAGGTTTAAAAACGAATGAATGCTCTAGCCCGCCGCGCTGCAGGCCTGCTGTTCAGTACAGTTTGTCTGCCCCTCTCAGCCCTGGCTGCCGATCCACAACCCACCCACGAATTCACCCTCGACAACGGCCTGAAGGTCGTCGTGCGCGAAGACCATCGTGCGCCAGTCGTGGTTTCCCAGGTCTGGTACAAGGTCGGCTCAAGCTACGAGACCCCGGGTCAGACCGGGTTGTCCCATGCGCTGGAACACATGATGTTCAAGGGCAGCGAGAAGGTCGGCCCCGGCGAAGCGTCGTTGATCCTGCGCGACCTCGGTGCCGAAGAGAATGCGTTCACCAGCGATGACTTCACCGCGTATTACCAAGTACTGGCCCGTGATCGTCTGGGCGTGGCCTTCGAGCTGGAAGCCGACCGCATGGCCAACCTGCGCCTGCCGGCCGACGAGTTCACCCGCGAGATCGAGGTGATCAAGGAAGAACGTCGCCTGCGCACCGATGACAAGCCGATGTCCAAGGCCTACGAGCGCTTCGTGGCCATGGCCTACCCCGCCAGCGGTTATCACACACCGACCATTGGCTGGATGGCGGACCTCGACCGCATGAAGATCGAAGAACTGCGCCACTGGTATCAATCCTGGTATGTGCCGAATAACGCCACTCTGGTGGTGGTCGGTGACGTCACCCCGGACGAAGTCAAAACCCTGGCCCAGCGCTACTTCGGCCCGATCGCCAAGCGCGCCGTGCCATCCGCGAAAATCCCGCTGGAGCTGGCCGAGCCCGGCGAACGCAAGATCACCCTGCATGTGCAGACTCAATTGCCGAGCCTGATGCTGGCCTTCAATGTGCCGAGCATCGTCACCGCTGAAGACAAACGCTCGGTGAACGCTCTGCGCCTGATTTCCGCACTGCTCGATGGCGGCTACAGCGGCCGGATCCCGACGCAATTGGAACGCGGCGAAGAGCTGGTGTCCGGCGGCTCGTCGAGCTACAACGCTTACACCCGCGGCGACAGCCTGTTTACCCTGTCGGCTACGCCGAACACCCAGAAAAAGAAAACCATGGCCCAGGCGGAAGCCGGCCTGTGGAAACTGCTTGAGCAGCTGAAAACCACGGCGCCGTCCACTGAAGAGCTGGAGCGCGTACGGGCGCAGGTAATTGCCGGCCTAGTCTACGAGCGTGACTCGATCACCAGCCAGGCCACCGCCATTGGCCAATTGGAAACCGTCGGGCTGTCCTGGAAACTGATGGACACCGAACTCGCCGATCTGGAAAGCGTGACCCCGCAAGACATCCAGAAGGCCGCCAAGCTGTACTTCACTCGCGCACGTCTCAGCGTCGCCCATGTACTGCCACAGGAGACGACTCATGAGTGAGCGTAAAAAACCGCGCCTGGCCCTGATCGGCCTGATCGTCATTGCATTGCTGGGGTCTGGCGTCTTCTATTTCTCCAAGTCTGACAAAACCAGCGCCAGCGAAGCCCTCGACAAGGCCAAGGCCAGCCAGAAACTGCAATCGCTGGCAGAACTCGACGGCAAGGCCCCAAGCCATCGCTCGCTGAACGTACAAACCTGGAACACCGCCGAAGGCGCCAAGGTATTGTTCGTCGAAGCCCGTGAGCTGCCGATGTTCGACATGCGCCTGATCTTCGCCGCTGGCAGCAGCCAGGACGGCGATGCTCCCGGCCTGGCACTGCTGACCAATGCCATGCTCAATGAAGGGGTGGCCGGCAAGGATGTCAGCGCTATCGCCCAGGGCTTCGAAGGCCTGGGGGCTGACTTCGGTAACGGCGCCTATAAAGACATGGCGATTGCCTCGTTGCGCAGCCTCAGTGCCGCGGATAAACGCGAGCCTGCCTTGAAGCTGTTTGCTGAAGTCGTCGGCAAACCGACCCTCCCCGCCGATTCCTTTGCCCGTATCAAGAACCAGATGCTGGCGGGCTTCGAATACCAGAAACAAAACGCCGGCAAGCTCGCCAGCCTGGAGCTGATGAACCGCTTGTATGGCGATCACCCGTACGCGCATTCCAGCGATGGCACGGCGAAAAGCATTCCACCGATTACCCTGGCGCAGTTGCGGGCCTTCCATCAGAAAGCCTACGCCGCCGGTAACGTGGTGATCGCGCTGGTGGGCGACCTGTCCCGCGCCGAGGCCGAGGCGGTTGCCGCACAAGTGTCCGCCGATCTGCCCAAAGGGCCGGCCCTGGTGAAAATCGAACAACCGACCGACCCCAAGCCCAGCATCGGCCACATCGAGTTTCCGTCCAAGCAGACCAACCTGATGATCGCGCAACTGGGCATCGACCGTGACGATCCGGATTACGCAGCGTTGTCGCTGGGCAATCAGATCCTTGGCGGCGGTGGCTTCGGCACCCGGTTGATGAGCGAAGTGCGCGAGAAGCGCGGTCTGGCCTATGGCGTGTATTCGGGTTTCAGCCCGATGCAGGTTCGCGGCCCGTTCATGATCAACCTGCAAACCCGCGCCGAGATGAGCGAAGGCACCCTGAAACTGGTACAGGATGTACTCGCCGACTACCTTAAGACCGGCCCCACCCAGAAAGAACTCGACGACGCCAAGCGTGAACTGGCCGGCAGCTTTCCGCTATCCACCGCCAGCAACGCCGATATCGTCGGTCAGCTGGGCGCCATGGGCTTCTACAACTTGCCGCTGAGCTATCTGGAAGACTTCATGCAGCAGTCCCAGAGCCTGACTGTCGAGCAAGTCAAAACCGCATTGAACAAACACCTGAGCACGGACAAACTGGTCATCGTCAGCGCTGGCCCGACCGTGCCACAAAAGCCGTTGCCGGCCCCTACTGACAAACCTGCCGAGCAACCGCTCGGGGTTCCGGAGCATTAATGATGGGCCGATCATCGCATCCAAAAAAACCTGTTCACAACGTGCATAACGGTGTGAATCAACTGCGCATCATCGGTGGCGAGTGGCGCAGCCGAAAGCTCGGTTTTCCTTACGCTCCCGGCCTGCGTCCAACGCCGGACCGAGTCCGTGAAACCCTCTTCAACTGGCTCGCGCCCTATGTCGCCGGGGCCAAGGTGCTCGACCCCTTTGCCGGTAGCGGCGCATTGTTTCTCGAGGCTTTGTCCCGTGGCGCAGCAATGGGCCAGGCACTGGATGCAAGCAACATTGCGGTAGCGAGCATCAAGGAACATCTGGGCACCCTGCGCTGCACAACCGGCCAGGTACAGACTGCCGACGCCTTGCGCTATCTGGAAACCCAACCGGCCACGGCGTTCGATCTGGTGTTTCTAGACCCGCCGTTCAATCAGAATCTGCTACCTGCCGTTTGCACCTTGCTCGAGGAGCGTCAGTGGCTGAGTGACGATGCGTGGGTCTACACTGAAAGCGAAACGGCACCGTCGATATTGGGTTTGCCAGAAAATTGGCGCCTGCATCGGGAGCAGAAATCAGGACGGGTGTACTACGCGTTGTGGCAACGTATGGCAGGGACCGCCGGTTAGTCCGGCCTGTAAAAACGGTGCGAAGCTCAGTCAGTTAACGCTGCGGGTAAGCACCGCTGCATCGAGAGCAATCGTGTCCCATCTGCCAGAACGCTTCACCCCCCAATTCAGCCCCGCCTACGGCCTGGGCAATCCGCACCTACAAACCTTGTGGGGACCGCTGTGGCGCAAAACCACACATATCGATCGCCAGCGCGAACGCTTGTGGCTCGAAGATGGCGACTTCCTTGACCTGGACTGGCACGGCCCCCACAGCACAAATGCGCCATTGGTGCTGGTGCTGCACGGCCTGACCGGCTCATCGAATTCGCCTTACGTGGCTGGCGTGCAAAAGGCACTGAGCGCCCAAGGCTGGGCCAGCGTCGCGCTGAACTGGCGAGGCTGTTCCGGCGAACCCAATCTGTTGCCACGCAGTTACCATTCAGGGGCCAGTGAAGACCTGGCCGAAACCATCAAGCACCTGCGAACCCAGCGCCCTCTCGCACCGCTGTATGCGGTCGGTTACTCCATGGGCGGCAATGTGTTGCTCAAGCACCTGGGCGAAACCGGCAGCAACAGCGGCGTGCTCGGTGCGGTGGCAGTGTCGGTGCCGTTTCGGCTCGACCAGTGTGCCGATCGTATCAGCCAGGGTTTTTCCAAATTCTATCAAGCGCATTTCATGCGGGAGATGGTCGCCTACATCAAGAACAAGCAACGCAGGTTCCAGCATGAAGGGCATCAGGATGGCTTGGCGGCATTGGCGGCGCTGGGCTCGCTGGAGAACATGCGCACCTTCTGGGATTTCGATGGCCGGGTCACCGCGCCGCTGAATGGTTTCGCCGATGCCGCGGATTATTATCGTCGCGCTTCGAGTCGTTATTTCCTTGGGGAGATTCGCACACCAACCCTGATTATCCAGGCAGCCGATGACCCGTTTGTCTTTCCGCATAGCCTGCCGCAAGCCGACGAATTGTCTGCCTGCACTCAATTCGAATTGCAGGCCAAGGGCGGGCATGTCGGCTTCGTCGAGGGCTCGTTCCGGCAACCGGGTTACTACCTGGAAAGGCGCATTCCCCAATGGCTCGCCACCACAGGGCGCAAGTAGAGCATGGGTTCGGATCAGGGCGAGTCGATTCACTTCTGGCAAACGGCGCCGTTGGCCGGGGTCGAGTTATTGTCCGCACGCTACATCGAACACCGCTTCGCCCCCCATGTGCATGACGTCTATGTGATCGGCATGATCATGGCCGGCGCCCAGCGTTATCGCTATCGAGGTGCCGAGCATCTGGCGGGCAGCGGCACCCTGGTGCTGATCAACCCGGATGAACTGCACACCGGCCATAAAGGTACGGAAGACGGTTGGTTGTACCGGGCGTTTTATCCCGACAGTGGGCAGATTCTTTCACTGTTGGACGAGCTCGAACTGCCAACCGATACCTTGCCGGCGTTTGGTGCCACGTTGTATCGCGATCCGGATCTTGTGAAGGGATTCTGCCAACTGCATTGTTTGCTGGAGAGTCCGTCCACGGCGCTGCAGCAGCAAACGGCTTGGCGGGAAATGATGCTGTCGCTGTTGCAACGTCACGCAGCCGTTCCAATTGCCGGTAAACCCGGCAAGGAACACCGGGCGGTGACCTTGGCGAAGGAGCTGCTGCAATCACGCCTGGCGGCACCGCCCTCGCTGGAAGAACTGGCGACAACGGTGAACCTGTCGCCCTTCCATTTCGCCCGAGTATTCCGCAGGGCCACGGGCATGCCGCCACACACCTGGTTGATGCAGCAGCGTATCGCCCGGGCCCGGGCGCTGTTAAAGCGCGGCTGCCTGCCACTGGAAGTCGCGACGCAACTGGGTTTTGCCGACCAGAGCCATCTGAGCCGGCAATTCAAACAGGTTTACGGCGTAGGACCGGGGGCGTATCGCAGCGCGCGGCAGCTACGCGGTTATGGATGACGAAGATCGAAATGTGGGAGCGGGCTTGCTCGCGAAAGCGGTGGGTCAGTCGATACTAATGTCGTCTGTTACACCGCCTTCGCGAGCAAGCCCGCTCCCACATTGGTTTGGCGTTTACTCGCCCTTGGCAACGCTTCGCGCAGGATCGTTGATCCACTCGCTCCACGACCCGGCATACAACGCTCCTAACGGATAACCCGCCAGGCACAGGGCAAACAGGTTGTGACAGGCGGTCACACCGGAACCGCAGTACGCGACCAACTCCGTCGACGAACGATCGCCGAGCTTGGCGGCAAACCGCTGCTTGAGCTGTTCGGCCGGCAGGAAGCGCCCGTCGCTGTCCAGGTTATCGGTGAACGCGGCACATTGTGCGCCGGGGATGTGTCCGGCAATCGGATCGATCGGCTCCACTTCACCCTTGAAGCGCGGCAAGCCGCGGGCATCGAGCAAGGTCAGCGAGGGCTGGCCCAGACGTTGCTGGAGTTGTTTGGCGCTGAGCACCAACGAAGCATCCGGCGTCCCGGTGAAGGTGCCGCGGGTGATCGACGCAGGATCAAGACTCAGAGGCAATCCGGCGGCATGCCAGGCTTTCAGCCCGCCATCGAGAATGAACACGCCATCGCGCTTGCCCAGCCACGCCAGCAACCACCAGGCCCGCGCCGCGTAGGCGCCGGGACCATCATCGTACAAAACCACTTCGCTGTCGGCGTTGATGCCCCAGGCTTGAAAGCGTTCGATCAAGTCGGCGGGCTCAGGCAATGGGTGGCGCCCGGTAACCCCCTTGACCACTGTCCCGCTCAAATCACGCTCAAGATCGGCAAAGCTTGATCCGGCAATATGCCCTTCGGCGTAGCTGCGCTGACCATAATCAGGGTCTTCGAGGGCAAAACGACAATCCAGAATCACCAGCCCAGGCGTCTCCTTTTTCAGGTCCAACGCTTGCGGGCTGATCAGTTGCGCAATGGGCATAACGGGCTCCTGTGATGTTGTCGGTTTCAGTGCTGCAGCACGCTTTATCTCACTTCTTCCAGCGCCTGGGCCAGCGGCACATAAAACTCCTGGAACAGCGCATTCACTGCCTCGCGAGCCTGATCGGTGACGAACCCGGCCTCCAGCACCAGCACCTGGTAAACGCCCCGCTTGATCGCCTGCTCGCTCAGATGGTTGGAGTTTTCCCGCGTCGTGCATAGAAAACGCACCCACGAGGTGAGGATGATCCAGGCATTGAGGGTCAGGGATTCGATTTGAACCTTGTCCATGCACAGAATGCCGGCCTCGACGAAACCCGCGTAGATGTGTGTGCCCTGGATCAGGCAGCGCTGGGAAAAACGCCGGTAACGGGCAGCCAGCTCAGGATCGCTGTCGAGCAGATGCTCGAGGTCGCGATGCAGGAAGCGGTATTGCCACATGGCGGCGAGCAGTTCCTTGAGGTAGAAACGCTTGTCTTCGACCGTCGCGGCGCGGCCCTGGGGCGGGCGCAGGAAGCTGTCCACCAGGTTTTCGTACTCACTGAACAACACGGCGATAATCGCCTGCTTGTTGGGGAAGTGGTAGTACAGGTTGCCCGGGGAAATCTCCATGTGGGCAGCAATGTGGTTGGTGCTGATACTGCGCTCGCCCAGTTGATTGAACAGCTCCAGGCTGTTCTGCACGATGCGCTCGCTGGTTTTGATCCGAGGGGCCATGGCTTGAGCTTTAATTCAGAGTGCGATGAGGGGCATCTTACGACCTATCCGCATGGGGTTAAAACAAAGCCGTACCAAAGTGCTATTTGACTTTCTAGAGCATAGACTCTAAAAAGTCCCTCATTCCAATAAATCCGGTGCCGACCATGCCTGCTGACATTGCCTACCTGAAGAACCTGCAGCAGCCTCTGGACGAGCTCCAAACCCTGTTCGATGCTCAGCGCGCGGCGTATGCCGCCAACCCGATGCCACCGGCAGCTCAACGCCTGCAATGGCTAAAGGCGCTGAAGACGCTGTTGAGTGATGAGCGCCAAGCCCTGATCAAGGCGATCAGCCAGGATTTCAGCCACCGCAGCGCCGATGAAACCCTGCTCGCCGAACTGATGCCCAGCCTGCACGGCATTCACTACGCCAGCCGGCATCTCAAAAGCTGGATGAAGGCCTCGCGACGCAACGTCGGCCTCGCCTTCCAGCCAGCGTCAGCCAAAGTGGTTTATCAGCCGTTGGGCGTGGTCGGCGTGATCGTGCCGTGGAACTATCCGCTTTTCCTGGCCATCGGACCGCTGGTGGGGGCATTGTCGGCAGGCAACCGGGTGATGCTCAAACTCAGCGAATCGACCCCCGCCACCGGTTTGCTGCTCAAGGAGTTGCTGGGCCGAATCTTTCCCCAGGACCTGGTCTGCGTGGTGCTGGGCGAGGCTGATATCGGTGTGGCGTTCTCGCGGTTGCGTTTCGATCACTTGCTGTTCACGGGCGCCACCAGCATCGGCAAACACGTGATGCGCGCGGCGGCCGAGAATCTGACGCCGGTGACCCTCGAGCTGGGCGGCAAGTCGCCGGCCATCGTTTCCCGCGATGTGCCGCTCAAGGACGCCGCCGAACGCATCGCTTTCGGCAAGACCCTCAATGCAGGGCAAACCTGTGTCGCCCCGGACTACGTGCTGGTGCCTGAAGACCGCGTCGGCCCTTTCGTCGAAGCCTATCGTCAGGCGGTTCGCGGGTTTTATCCGACGTTGGCCGACAACCCGGACTACACCGCCATCATCAACGACCGGCAGTTGGCGCGGCTCAACGGCTACCTTAGCGACGCCACTAGTAAGGGCGCATTGCTGATTCCGCTGTTCGATCAGGGCCAGGGCCGGCGCATGAGTCATAGCCTGCTGCTCAACGTCAGCGACGACATGACAGTGATGCAGGACGAAATCTTCGGCCCGCTGCTGCCAATCGTGCCGTACAAGGATCTCGATGAAGCGTTTGCCTACATCAACCAACGGCCTCGTCCACTGGCGCTGTATTACTTCGGCTACGACAAGCGCGAGCAAAACCGCGTCCTCCACGAAACCCATTCCGGCGGCGTTTGCCTCAATGACACCTTGCTGCACGTTGCTCAGGACGACATGCCGTTTGGCGGCATCGGTGCCTCGGGCATGGGCCACTACCACGGCCACGAAGGCTTCCTGACCTTCAGTAAGGCCAAAGGCGTGCTGATCAAACAGCGTTTCAATGCGGCAAAGCTGATTTACCCGCCGTACGGCAAATTCATTCAGAAACTGATCCAGAAGCTGTTTATCCGCTAAACATCCTCACCGCCGGGTAATAACAATAATGAGCCCAAGCCTGTCCGATACACCCTCGCTGTCACGGCGCGGCCTACTCAAATTCAGCCTCGGCGCCAGCGCTTTTCTGGCCACCGCCGGATTAGGCGCGAGCCTCAGCGGCTGCTCGTCGAATACACCGGCCAGCGGTTTTGCGATTCTGCGCAGCGCCGACCTGCTGTTTTTGCGGGCAGTGATTCCGGTGATGCTCGACGGCGCCGTGGCCGTCGAAAAAATGCCAGCCGCCGTCGCCGAGACCTTGCACTGCCTGGATAACGGCCTGAATCACCTGTCGCCGGAAATGCTCAAACTCACACGGCAGTTGTTCGATGTGTTGGGGATGGCCGTGACTCGCGGCCCCCTGACCGGGATTTGGGGCAGCTGGGAAAACGCCAGCAGCGAACAGATCCGGCACTTTCTCGACCGTTGGCAAAACAGCTCATTGAGCCTGCTGCGCATGGGCCACAGCTCATTAGTGCAAATGGTAATGATGGCGTGGTACAGCCGGGCGGAGTCGTGGGCGCATTGCGGCTATCCCGGGCCGCCTACGGTTTGAGACCGAGTCGACCCTGTCGCGGGCAAGCCACGCTCCCACAGGGTTTGAGTCGTTCACAAAAAGTTGGGCTACCTCAAACCTGTGGGAGCGTGGCTTGCCCGCGAAGACGTCAGCCGCCTCACCACAGAATCCAAAATAATAAGAGAACCCAAACATGCCCGTACCCGATCCATTCCGCGAAGGCCTGGCCCGTGGCTGGAAAACCTGCAACGGCGCCCGCCTGACCCAGGACCTGACACTCGAAGCGGACGTGGCAATCATCGGCAGCGGTGCCGGCGGCGGGACCACCGCCGAAATCCTCAGCGCCGCCGGCTACAAGGTGTTGCTGATCGAAGAAGGCCCGCTCAAGACCAGCAGCGACTTCAAGATGCTCGAAGACCAGGCCTATAGCAGCCTCTATCAGGAAGGCATCGGGCGCATGAGCAAGGACGGCGCAATTACCATCCTCCAGGGTCGGGCGGTGGGCGGCACCACGTTGGTCAACTGGACGTCGAGCTTTCGCACCCCGGACCCGACGCTGGAACACTGGGCCAAAGAGCACGACGTCATAGGCCACACACCGGCCGAGATGGCGCCCTGGTTCGAGAAAATGGAGCAACGCCTGGGTATCGCCCCGTGGAGGGTGCCGCCCAATGCCAACAACGACGTCATCCGCAAGGGCTGTGAAAAACTCGGCTACGCCTGGCATGTGATTCCGCGCAACGTGCGCGGCTGCTGGAACATCGGCTACTGCGGCATGGGTTGCCCGACCAACGCCAAGCAATCGATGCTGGTCACGACCATCCCGGCAACCCTGGAAAAAGGTGGCGAGCTGCTCTATCTGGCCCGCGCCGAAAAGCTGTTGATCAAAGACGGCAGGGTTACGGAGCTGCAATGTGTGGCGATGGATGAGCGTTGCGTTGCGCCCACCGGACGCACGATTACGGTCAAGGCGCGGCATTACGTGCTGGCCGGCGGCGGGATCAACAGCCCGGCGCTGCTGTTGCGCTCCGAGGCGCCGGATCCTCACGAGCGGCTGGGCAAACGGACCTTCCTGCATCTGGTGAACATGTCTGCCGGATTGTTCGATGAGGTGATCAACCCGTTCTACGGGGCACCGCCATCGATCTATTCCGACCATTTCCAGTGGCAGGATGGCCCCACCGGCAAGATGTCTTACAAACTGGAGGTCCCGCCGTTGCACCCGGCACTGGCCAGCACTCTGCTCGGCGGCTTCGGCACGCAAAACGCCCGGCATATGGAAAACCTGCCGCACACCCACGCCATGCTGGCGTTGCTGCGGGACGGTTTTCATCCGGACAGTCCCGGCGGCAGCGTTGAATTGCGCGGTGACGGCACACCGGTGCTCGACTATCAGGTTTCACCCTATGCCTGGGACGGGTTGCGCCGGGCTTTCCACAGCATGGCCGAGATCCAGTTCGCCGGTGGCGCCAACGCCGTGATGCCGATGCACGCCGATGCGCGCTACGTGAAAACCCTGGCCGAAGCACGCACACTGATTGATGGCCTGAGCCTTGAGTTGTATCGCACACGTCTGGGCAGTGCCCATGTGATGGGCGGTTGTGCCATGGGTGAAGACCCGAAAAATGCCGTGACCGACAGCCTCGGCCGACATCACCAATTGCGCAATCTGTCGATTCATGACGGCTCGCTTTTCCCCACCAGCATTGGCGCAAACCCACAATTGTCGGTCTACGGGTTGACGGCGCAATTGGCCACTTCGCTGGCCGAACGTTTGAAAAACCCATGAAAAGGCGGAATATTCCCATCGTCTATAGTGCTTTCTTACCCAACAGGCGACTTGGCCGACCGGGAAGGCTGCGATACCATCCGACTCCCCAACGGACTCCCGCCAGGACGACGCGATGAACCGAGTGTTGTACCCAGGTACCTTCGACCCTATTACCAAGGGCCATGGCGATCTGGTCGAACGCGCCTCGCGCCTGTTCGATCATGTGATCATCGCCGTCGCCGCCAGCCCGAAAAAAAACCCGCTGTTTCCCCTGGAACAACGTGTGGAGCTGGCTCGCGAGGTCACCAAACATTTGCCGAACGTTGAAGTCGTCGGTTTCTCGACGCTGCTCGCGCACTTCGCCAAAGAGAAGAACGCCAACGTATTCCTGCGTGGTTTGCGCGCGGTATCGGACTTCGAATACGAATTCCAGCTGGCCAACATGAACCGTCAATTGGCGCCGGATGTGGAAAGCCTGTTTCTTACGCCGTCCGAGCGTTATTCGTTCATTTCCTCGACGCTGGTTCGTGAAATCGCAGCCTTGGGCGGCGATATCACCAAGTTCGTCCACCCGGCGGTGGCCGACGCCCTCACCCTGCGCTTTAAAAAGTAGGAGCTGCCGAAGGCTGCGACCTTTTACGGCTGCCGCAATCTTCGATCGCTGCACTTGATCGCGCCCGCGTGCACTGCGGGCGCCAATGCGGCACAATTGTGCGCATTGATTTATTGCGCCCGGGCCTGTCGCCCTGGCTGGAGTTAGCATGTCCCTGATCATCACCGACGATTGCATCAACTGCGACGTCTGCGAACCTGAGTGCCCGAACGCCGCCATCTCCCAGGGCGAAGAGATCTACGTGATCGACCCGAACCTGTGCACACAATGTGTCGGCCACTATGACGAACCGCAGTGCCAGCAGGTCTGCCCGGTGGATTGCATCCCGCTGGACGAGGCTCATCCGGAGACTGAAGAACAGTTGATGGAGAAGTACCGCAAGATTACCGGTAAGGCTTGAGTCTGACCGTTTTGTGTTGTCTTCCCGGGCCTCTTCGCGAGCAAGCCCGCTCCCACATTGAATCTGCGTCGTTCACAAATCCCATGTGGGAGCGGCGGTGCGACGATTCGACTTGCTCGCGAAGGCGTCATCAGCAGCACCGAAAACTTAACTGCCTCATTCCCGCTGCTCAAACCCCTCCCCGATACACCCCAGACACCGCACAAATGCGGCTTTCGCCGGATCGACCACCAGCGCCTGCCCCGCATCGCCAATGCCGCCACCCAGCACGGTAAACGGCAACGACAGCACAAACGCCCCGGCACCGATCACCGTCGCCGCCACCAATAACGGTCGGGCAATCAGTAAATCGCCAAGCATGGCGTAGGCCGGTGGGTTCTGGATGGTGTAACGCGGATCGCCGCTGCCGTTCTCAGCCGCCAGCGCGGACGCACCGACGCTCAGCAGCAGCGCAACAACAAGGGTTCGAAACAGATTCATGGCACGGTCCTTCGGCTTGGCAGTGAGAACACTGACTATAGACCGTAGCCGGTATCAGCTCTGACAGCGCGGACAAAAGACGCTGGCGCGCTGCCCAAGCTTGACTTCCCGCAGCCCTGTGCCACAGACCTTGCAGTGTTCACCACCACGGCCGTACACGAACAGTTCCTGCTGAAAGTAACCCGGTTGACCGTCGCCACCGATAAAGTCCCGCAACGTGGTGCCTCCACGTTCGATGGCATGGGCAAGGATGCGCTTGATCTCGATCCCCAGCTTCAAATAACGCGCCCGGGAAATGCTCCTGGCTTCACGGCGCGGGTCGATGCCCGCCGCAAACAATGCTTCTGTCGCGTAGATATTGCCGACACCGACCACCACCGCGTTGTCCATGATGAACGGTTTGACCGCCATGGAACGCCCGCGGGATTGCTGGAACAGCCGCTCGCCGTCAAACAGATCGGTCAACGGCTCCGGCCCGAGTCGAATCAGCAGTTCATGGTTCAGCGGATCCAGGCTCCAGAGCATCGCGCCAAACCGTCGCGGGTCGGTGTAGCGCAGGGCCAGGCCCGATTCCAGTTCAATGTCCACATGCTCATGTTTGGCTGCCGGCAGGCCGACCTCCACCAGCCGCAGATTGCCCGACATCCCCAAATGACTGATCAGCGTGCCGACTTCGGCGTTGATCAGCAGGTACTTGGCGCGTCGTTCCACCAACACGATGCGCTGGCCGGACAGCCGAACATCCAGGTCTTCAGGGATCGGCCAGCGCAGACGGCGCTCACGCACGATCACCCGGCTGACGCGCTGGCCTTCCAGGTGCGGTGCAATCCCGCGGCGGGTGGTTTCGACTTCCGGCAGTTCAGGCATGGGGCTCTCGAATCAGGCGAGGTTCGACACTCAACGCGTGGCGAGGTCGCGAATCTCTTGTTTCTGGGTTTCGAAATCGTATTCCGATAGACCGATGTAATCGAGCACAAGCGGCCCGACACTGTTCCATTCATGGTCTTCCGACTGGTTGCCCAGTACCCGGAAGGAGGCACAAATGTGTTCGGCCATCTTCAGGATCGCCAGCAAGTTTTTCAGCGGTGTGTTGCGCGACGATTCATCACTGAAAATGGCCAGGGCGTTGTGATGGTTGGCAATGGCCTGGGTGACATGTTCCGGCAGGCGCCAGGACTTGGCGGTGTAATACCCGACCACGGCGTGATTGGTGTTGTATTGCCTGTTTTCGGTATCCACCACCCGGCATTCGGCGCTGGCATTGGCATAGGCCTGTTCCAGCACTTTCATGTAGTCGGGGAATTTCTTGATCATCAACGGGATGCCGCAATCGTGGAACAGGCCCAGCGCATAGGCTTCATCGCCGGCCTGGACACCGACACGCTTGGCCAGCGTCAGGCACGTCATCGCCACGTCCTGCGCCGTGTCCCAGAAACGGTTGAGTGTGACGATCGCGTCGTCGTTCAGCTCGCCCTTGATCGACTGCGCATTGATCAGGTTGATGATCGAGCGGCTGCCCAACAGATTCACTGCCCGCTGGATCGCGGTGATCTTGTGGCTCAAGCCGTAGTACGGCGAGTTGACGATTTTCAGCAAGGCGCCGGACAGGCCCGGGTCCTGGGAGATCAGCTTCGCGATCACTTCCAGATCCGGGTCGGGCATGTACTGCTCCATCTGCAGATCCACCATGATCTGCGGCTGGGGCGGCACACTGATGCCTTGCAGGGACTGTTGAATCTGTTCGGTCGTCAACGCTTGGGACATAAGTACACACTCCGGGTCAGGCGGGGATTCTAACCCTTAAAAAGATGGATCTGACACCTTTGGCCGGCACATCGCTTGAAGTTTCATCAGCAAATGCTCAGGCCCTCTCCCGGGTACAAAGCAACCTCCTGTGGCGAGGGAGCTTGCTCCCGTCCGGCTGCGAAGCAGTCGCAAATCCAGCGAATGCGGTTTGCCCGAGTGCACTGCAACTACCGCTTATGGGATGGCTTCGCCATCCAGCGGGAGCAAGCTCCCTCGCCACATGTCCACTCGCCGGCCTATCCGGGATCTCAACACGCTATACTCCCGCTCTTTTTTCCGGAGCGACGTCATGTCCCTGCCTAGCCTGCGCCTTAAAGCCAACGCCGACCGTCGCCTGCGAAACGGCCACTTGTGGGTTTACAGCAACGAAATCGATGTAGCCGCTACGCCTTTGCACGGTTTCAAAGCTGGCGACCAGGCGATCCTCGAAGCCGCCAGCGGCAAGCCGCTGGGCATCGTTGCCATGAGCCCGAACAACCTGATCTGCGCCCGCCTGCTGTCGCGCGACATCAAGTTGCCGCTGGACAAGTCGCTGCTGGTGCATCGCCTGAACGTTGCCCTGTCCCTGCGCGATCGCCTGTTCGACAAGCCGTTCTATCGCCTGGTCTACGGTGACTCCGACCTGCTGCCAGGCCTGGTGGTCGACCGTTTCGGCGACATCCTGGTCGTCCAGATTGCCTCGGCGACCATGGAAGCTCACAAAGACGACGTGATCGCGGCACTGACCCAAGTGCTCAAGCCAAGCGGCATTCTGTTCAAGAACGACTCCGCTGCCCGTGATGCCGAAGGCCTCAACCGCTACGTCGAAACCGTGTTCGGCCTGGTGCCGGAATGGGTCGCTCTGGAAGAGAACGGCGTGAAATTCGAAGCGCCGGTCATCCAGGGGCAGAAAACCGGCTGGTTCTACGACCACCGCATGAACCGCGCGCGCCTGGCTCCTTATGCCAAAGGCAAGCGCGTACTAGACCTGTACAGCTACATCGGTGGCTGGGGCGTACAAGCGGCGGCGTTCGGCGCCAGTGAAGTATTCTGCGTCGACGCCTCGGCCTTCGCCCTCGACGGCGTCGAGCGCAACGCTGCACTGAATGGCGTCGCCGAAAAAATGACCTGCATCGAAGGCGACGTGTTCGAAGCCCTGAAGGAGCTCAAAGCCAGCGAAGAGCGTTTCGACGTCATCGTGGCCGACCCTCCTGCGTTCATCAAACGCAAGAAAGACATGAAAAACGGTGAAGGCGCCTACCGTCGCCTGAACGAGCAAGCCATGCGCCTGCTTAGCAAGGACGGCATCCTGGTCAGCGCGTCGTGCTCGATGCACCTGCCGGAAGACGATCTGCAGAACATCCTGCTGACCAGCGCCCGTCACCTGGATCGCAACATCCAGATGCTGGAACGCGGCGGTCAGGGCCCGGATCACCCGGTACACCCAGCCATTGCCGAGACCCGCTACATCAAGAGCATCACCTGCCGTCTGCTGCCAAACAGCTGAGTACGCCGGTTTGACGGGGAGCCAAAGGCTCTCCGTCAGCCGTTTCAACGCCACAATATTCCCTCTTCTTTCTCTGCTTCTTACTCTTGCGGTCCTACTGACTTGCAGGACGTTTCCCTGCATCTTTTATTTAAAAGAATATAACTTACAAACTTGTTCCAACCGCCAGATCGCTCCGACAAAATTACTAGAATATTCCTACCTAATACCCCCTTGATAAGAGCTCATTACCGCCTATGATTGAATTGTCACCGCGAAGTGACACTCACTATCAATGACAAGGAGTCAAAAACATGAAAGCCATTACTCTGGAAACAAACAAAATCGCGAACCTGGCTTTTCTGGTTGCGCCAAAAACCCGCTAAGTAAATGAAGCGCTGGGGAGTGCCGGCTACCCAGCGTTTTCTATGGCTATATCCAGAGCGAACTGTCCATCATGCAGATAAATCCATATTTATTCATACTTCCGCGCACGCCCAGCCAAATAGTCTGGGATTACAAAAACCACAAACAATTTGAACTTGACCTGGAATATTCAACCAGGCTTGCACAACTTATCAACAACCCAAAGCTGTATAACGACAGCAATAGAGTAGACGCTCAACTTCTGAACTCCGGAATATTGACCCATTCAATACAAGACACTATTGAATGGGGTTGGGATGAACTATCGAAGATATTCCATATCGGTACCAGGAACATTCCCTGCGAACATGTCCCCCAGAACATTGATGAATGGTCGAGGCATTATCTGGACCATTGCAGCGAAGTACTGGCCACACCCGCGCCGGGAACCCGGCCCACTGAATGCCAGGCACGCAAGCTGATTGCCCTGCCAAAACCTTCCTGCCTGCCGCAAGGTTCGCTTGCCAACGTCCTGATCGGCCGCAAGACCTGCCGCACGTTCACGGATGTAGCGATTTCACTGGAAGCTCTTGGCACACTGCTTTACCTGTCCCTGGGCTACTTACATGAGCGCGCAAATGATATCGACGATTGCCTCGTCGAGGGTCTCGGTGCCCGACGCAGCAGCCCGTCCGGCGGCGGGCTGAATGCCTGCGAAGGCTTTCTTCATGCACAAAACGTCAGCGGTCTTGAACCCGGGTTCTACGCCTATCATCCCGTCGATCACGCACTGAGTTTCGTCAACCCGGCACTCGATTCGTCACTGGGGCAATTGCTGTGTGGGCAGCATTTCATCAATAACCTGCCCGTGGGCCTGTTCATCACCAGTCGATTCGACAAGCTGTGGTGGAAGTATCAACACTCGCGAGCCTACCGAATGGCCTTCGTGGAGGCGGGGCATATTTCCCAGACATTCCAGCTGGTAGCTACTGCGCTGGGGCTGAACACCTGGCTGACGGGCGCGCTGGCAGATGATCAGGTCGAGGCTTTGCTGGGACTTGAAGACAGTGCGGAGCAACCGTTGTTTTTTGTCGGCTGTGGCAAAAGCGACGGTCAGGTGATGTGCAAGGAATTGAAGGCGCTGCTCGGCAGCCAGGAGCTGGCGCAATGAATGCCATCATCGAGCCGTCGGAGCGCCCCGTTTCCTGGGCCCTTCGTTTCACCCTCGGCGACTGGAATGCCCGCGCCTCGGTGCGAACCAGCGAGCACGACTATCTGTTGCCGCCAGACCTGGAACAGCAACTGGAAACACGCCACTGGTTTCCACCGGCCTTCCTCGCTTATCTGAAGCACCCTGCGATCGAAGCGCTGGGCCAAACCGTCATCCATCGGCTGTCGGCCAATCATCTGGTGTATTTCCTCGACTACACCACCTTGCTCGAACACCGCATCGTCAACCGATCCGTGGAAACCATCATCCACGGTGAACTGAAGGCCTACGTCTCCCCGCGGATGAAGACCGCCGCACTTCAGCTTTATACAGACGAGGGTTATCACGCCCTGTTCTCCAATAACCTTGCCGAGCAGGTCGCCGGGGTTTACGGGATCAGTCCGCGCCCGGTCATGCCTCACCGCATCACGCAGTTGAACACCTTGCTCGAGCGCACACCTGAAAAAAACAGGGCACTGGCCTGGTTTCTTGTCGGGTTCGTGTCGGAGACGATCATTGCCAAGGAGCTGCTCGACCTCTGCCGTGACGATCTGGTGTCCAGCGTCCAGGCAATGCTCAGGGACCATCTCTCGGACGAGGCGCTTCACAGCCGCTATTTCGCTGAAGTGTTCCATTACCTGTGGTTGACCCTGAACAGCCGTCAACGCACGTTCGCCAGCAGGTTGCTGCTGGACTGCATCCGGATCTTCTTCGAAGCCGATGAGCGATGGTTGCGGGAAAGCCTGCACAGCGCGGGTGTCGACGAGACCGCCGTCACAGAGATTCTCGGAGCGCTGACCAGCCGCCAAGCCACCCTTCAGCGTGCCCGATCCGGCAGTGGCGCGACGCTCGATGCGTTGAAAAAAGCCGGATTCTTCGCCCTGCCCTACAACCAGCAGCTGTTCATGAAGGCAGGACTTATCGATGGATGAAGGACCTTCTGCGGCAACCGCCAGACAGCGTCGTGGGGCGGTCAGCCTGTTATTGGCGATGGTGCTGCTTGGCGTATTCCCGCTGGATGTCCTGCTTCCCTCGTTCCCTGCACTCGCCGAACACTTTCGCAGCCCGTCCGCCGACATTGCGCTGTCGATCAGTTTGTTTGCCGTCGGTATAGCGGTCTCTCAACTGCTGATCGGGCCGCTGTCGGATGTGATCGGACGCAAAGGGCTGTTGCTCGCCGGAATCACCGTTTCGATGCTGGGTGCGGTGGGCTGCGTACTGACCACGGACTATGTTCACTTCCTGCTGCTGCGTGTCATTCAGGCGCTCGGCTGCGGCTGTTTCGTGCTGTCACAGGCACTGATTCAGGATCTGTTCGAAGGCGAGGAACGTGACCGGTTGCGGGTCCTGATGGTCACTGCCACCGGCATTTTCATTTCGGTTTCGCCGTTGGCCGGTACATTCCTGCAAGCCACGCTGGGCTGGCAGGGCAGTTTCTGGGTGTTTACCGCATTGGCCGGCGGCGTACTGCTCAACGCCTGGCTGTTTCTCGACAATACCCGCCCGGCAGCAACCCGCGGGTGGCCCAATATCCTCCAGTCCTACCGTCGGGTCCTGCGTGATGCCGACTTCCTGCCCTACTGGTTGATTTCAGGCTTTGCTTTCGCCTGCCATTTTTCGTTCATCGTCATTTCGCCGCTGATCTTCATGGACCAACTCCAGTTATCGGCCTATGACTACTCGCTGATCCTGCTGGTATACGGCGGCGCCTACATCGTCGGCGGCATGGCCGCGATTGTGCTGGGCCAACGCATCAGTCCCCGTCATCAGATCATCAGCGGGCTGAGCCTGATCCTGCTGGCCGGTCTCAGCATGCTTTACCTTTCAAATCACGTTGCACTGTCATCGGTCACCGTCCTGGTACCGATGCTCATCTGCACCGCCGGCACCACCATTGCCCGACCGGCCGCCACGTCCAAAGCCATGAGCCTGTTCCCTGAAACTGCGGGAACTTCGGCGTCGGCCGGCAGCACGGTGATTTTCATCTGCGGCGGGTTGATCAGTGCGCTCATCAGCTTGGGGCCAGCCAACCTGCAAGCCACCCTTGGATACAGCTTCGTCATCCTGAGCAGCATGGCGCTGGCGCTCAACCGTCGTATCAATCAACGAGCCAAAAGCGCAAGAGCCAGCCCAAGCGTCGAATAACCCCGCCGATCGTCACCCCACACGCTTCATCGGCGCTGGATCAACACTTTCCGGCATTCCCTCCTGACGCCAGCGGTGTAGAATCGCGAGATTCATCGCCATTCATCCCCCGGCGGGTTTATGAGCTCAAGCTGAAGCGCGCGGCGATCCCGCAAAGTTATCGGCAACTTCCGGACACACGGCCATTTCTGAGTGTTCCAGACGTCAATAGAAGCTCACTTCCCCTTTTGATACCTGATTAGCCGCCCGGAGTGCTTCATGCCTGATTACCGCTCGAAAACATCCACCCACGGCCGCAACATGGCCGGTGCCCGCGCACTGTGGCGCGCCACGGGGATGAAAGATGACGACTTCAAGAAGCCGATCATCGCCATTGCCAACTCCTTTACCCAGTTCGTACCGGGTCATGTGCACCTCAAGGACCTGGGGCAACTGGTCGCTCGCGAAATCGAGCGGGCCGGCGGCGTCGCCAAAGAATTCAACACCATCGCCGTGGACGACGGCATCGCCATGGGCCACGACGGCATGCTTTATTCGCTGCCGAGCCGCGAGATCATTGCCGACTCCGTCGAATACATGGTCAACGCCCACTGCGCCGATGCCATCGTCTGCATCTCCAACTGCGACAAGATCACCCCTGGCATGCTGATGGCCTCCTTGCGCCTGAACATCCCGGTGATCTTCGTCTCCGGCGGCCCGATGGAAGCCGGCAAGACCAAACTGGCCAGCCACGGTCTCGACCTGGTCGATGCCATGGTGATCGCCGCCGACTCCAGCGCCTCTGACGAGAAAGTTGCCGAGTATGAGCGTAGCGCTTGCCCGACATGCGGTTCCTGCTCCGGTATGTTCACCGCCAACTCGATGAACTGCCTGGTTGAAGCCTTGGGCCTGGCATTGCCGGGCAACGGTTCGACCCTGGCCACCCACAGCGACCGCGAACAGCTGTTCCTGCAGGCCGGCCGCACCATCGTCGAACTGTGCAAGCGTTACTACGGCGAGAACGACGAGTCGGTGTTGCCACGCAACATCGCCAACTTCAAGGCGTTCGAAAACGCCATGACCCTGGACATCGCCATGGGCGGTTCCACCAACACCATCCTGCACTTGCTGGCCGCGGCCCAGGAAGCCGAGATCGATTTCGACCTGCGCGACATCGACCGTCTCTCCCGCCATGTGCCGCAACTGTGCAAAGTCGCGCCGAACATCCAGAAGTACCACATGGAAGACGTGCACCGTGCCGGCGGGATCTTCAGCATCCTCGGCTCCCTGGCCCGTGGCGGTCTGTTGCACACCGACCTGCCGACCGTGCACAGCAAGTCCTTGGCTGAAGGCATCGCCAAGTGGGACATCACCCAGACCACTGACGAAGCCGTGCATCACTTCTTCAAGGCTGGCCCGGCAGGCATCCCGACGCAAACCGCGTTCAGCCAGTCGACCCGTTGGGAAACCCTGGACGACGACCGTGAAAACGGCTGTATTCGCAGTGTCGAACACGCTTACTCGAAAGAAGGCGGCCTGGCCGTTCTGTACGGCAACATCGCTCTGGACGGCTGCGTGGTGAAAACCGCCGGCGTCGACGAGTCGATCCACGTCTTCGAAGGCAACGCGAAGATCTTCGAAAGCCAGGACAGCGCCGTACGCGGCATCCTCGCCGATGAAGTGAAGGCCGGCGATATCGTGATCATTCGTTACGAAGGCCCGAAAGGCGGCCCGGGCATGCAGGAAATGCTGTACCCGACGTCTTACCTGAAATCCAAAGGCCTGGGCAAAGCCTGCGCCCTGCTCACCGACGGCCGCTTCTCTGGCGGCACTTCGGGCCTGTCCATCGGCCACGCTTCGCCAGAAGCCGCTGCTGGCGGCGCGATTGGTCTGGTACAGGATGGCGACAAGGTGCTGATCGACATTCCGAACCGCTCGATCAACCTGTTGATCAGCAATGAAGAAATGGCCGCGCGCCGTGCCGAGCAGGACAAGAAAGGCTGGAAACCGGTGGAAGTGCGCCCACGTAAAGTGACCACGGCACTCAAAGCCTACGCCCTGTTGGCCACCAGCGCCGACAAGGGTGCGGTACGTAACAAGGCGATGCTCGACGGGTTGTAATACTTAACCGTCGAACAAAAAAATGCCCCGCCAAGTGCGGGGCATTTTTTTGCGAACAACTCGGGCAACTGCCATTCACAAATATTGCAGGCAACCCGAAGCAACTGTGGGAGCGGGCTTGCTCGCGAAGGCGGTCTGACAGTCAACATTGATGTTGAATGTTATGACCTCTTCGCGAGCAAGCCCGCTCCCACATTTGTTCTATGTTGCCTTTGAGAGTGAGTCTGGTAGCGACTCGGTCTTACTGAATCTCTTCCGGCTTGACGATCACCCAGTTCTTGTCCGCCGTCACCGCTAACCCTTCTTTCGCCTGGGCTGCTGCGTTTTTGGCCATCATGCCGTTAATCTGGCTCATGTATTTGTCTTTGCGGTTGACCCACAAATGGATGCCGCCCTTGGACACGTCGACACTGTGGAACAGCATGTAGCCATCGCTGCTCGGGGTATCGCCACCCACCAGGACCGGTTTTTTCCACTCATCGATGTAGGTCAGGATCGCCGCCTGCTTGCCGGCCATCCAGGTTGCCGGAGTCCACAGGTACGGCGTCAGTTCGAGGCCCAGGTTAGCCTTCTCGTCATACTTGCCCGCGGTGACTTGCTTGCGTGCTGTGGTCAGCTCGCCGGTCTTGCGGTCCTTGAGCAACAGGCTCACGCCAATCACGTTCTGCGGTTTGACGTTGTAGCCGTATTTAGGATCGGAGGCGACCATGCGCACCAGTTCTTCGGAGGCGGCGGTCATCACGTAGACCTCGATACCGTTCTCCATCAGCTTGGTGTAGAGCTCTTTCTGACCGGTAAAGATTTTCGGCGGATTGACGTCAATGGTCTTGACCACGTCGCCGTCGTAATAAGTACTCGGCACCGGTTTCCCTGACGCCATCAGCTCATCGACGTTGGTCTTGAGTTCCTGAAGCGTGAAGCCGGAAAACACTTGGGCGACCCATGGATAGCAAACCATGTCGTCTAATTCGCAGAGGCGATAGTAGTAGCTGAACAGGCTTTCCTTATGATCGGCAGTGTCCTTGAACGGCATCAGTTTCAGGGAGGGATCGAGGCTCTCGCGGGTGATCAGGCCCTTGTTTTCCATGAATGGCAGCAACGATTCTTCAAGGTCGTAGCGATAACTGGTGTTGTCCATGTCGAACACCGCAAAGTTACCCTTGTTGGCATTGGCCGCGATCATTGCGTCCAGCGCCTTGGCCTGATCGGCTGGCCAGTGCTTCAAATCCGTAGCGAAAACCTGGCCGGCAAGGCCCAGTCCCAAACTCAGTGCGACAGCCAGAAATTTCGGTGCGAGCTTCATCGGCGTTTCTCCCTGATTCAAAGATATCGACGCTAACAAATCCGTATGACAGTCCCCACCTCCCCGCGACCGCTTGCATCCTGATTCCGCCAACTGCATTCCTCACAGCGGCACTGGCTTATTCCAAAAACGACAGTCAACCGCTGTTTTTGATATTAATTCATTACATTTCAAGCTGTTAGGCTTGCTGGTTCGCAGTCACACACGAAGGTGGCTGGCACAAGCCTATGGAGCTTCTATGAATCTGCCGCTGATCCTCAATCTGCTGGTGTTCCTCGCCTTGCTCTTTGGCCTGGCGCAAACCCGTCATACCACCTGGAGCCTGGCCAAAAAAGTTCTGCTGGCGCTGGTCCTGGGCGTGGCATTGGGTGTCGCTCTGCACACGATTTATGGTGCGGGCAACCCGGTACTGAAAGCCTCGATCAGTTGGTTCGATCTGGTGGGCAATGGTTACGTGCAGTTGCTGCAGATGATCGTGATCCCGCTGGTGTTCGCCTCGATCCTCAGCGCCGTGGCACGCCTGCACAACGCTTCGTCGCTGGGCAAAATCAGCTTTCTGACTATCGGCACGCTGTTGTTCACCACCGCTATCGCAGCGTTGATCGGCATCGGCCTGACCAACCTGTTCGGCCTCACCGCCGAAGGCCTGGTCGCCGGCACCCAGGAAATGGCTCGCCTGCAAACCATTCAGAGTGATTACGCGGGCAAGGTCGCTGACCTGAATGTGCCGCAGCTGCTGCTGTCGTTCATCCCGCAGAACCCGTTCGCCGACCTCGCCCGCGCCAAGCCGACCTCGATCATCAGCGTGGTGATCTTCGCCGCGTTCCTTGGGGTCGCAGCGTTGCAACTGCTCAAGGATGATGTCGAGAAAGGTCAGAAAGTGATCAACGCCATCGACACCCTGCAGGCCTGGGTGATGCGTTTGGTGCGTCTGGTGATGAAGCTGACCCCGTACGGCGTATTGGCGCTGATGACCAAAGTGGTCGCTGGCTCCAATCTGCAAGACATCCTCAAGCTCGGCAGTTTCGTGGTGGTGTCCTACATTGGCCTGGGCTTGATGTTTGTGGTCCATGGCCTGCTGGTGTCGGCGGCCGGGATCAACCCGCTACGGTTTTTCCGCAAGATCTGGCCGGTGCTGACGTTTGCCTTCACCAGCCGCTCCAGCGCCGCCACCATTCCACTGAGCATCGAAGCCCAGACCAGCCGTTTGGGGATTCCACAGTCCATCGCCAGTTTCGCCGCTTCGTTTGGCGCAACCATTGGCCAGAACGGTTGTGCCGGTCTGTATCCGGCAATGCTGGCGGTGATGGTCGCGCCGACCGTGGGCATCAACCCGCTGGACCCGCTGTGGATCGCGACGCTGGTGGCGATTGTGACGCTGAGTTCGGCCGGTGTGGCCGGGGTGGGTGGCGGCGCGACCTTCGCCGCGTTGATCGTGCTGCCGGCCATGGGTTTGCCGGTGTCGCTGGTGGCGTTGCTGATTTCGGTTGAGCCGCTGATCGATATGGGTCGTACGGCGTTGAACGTGAGTGGTTCTATCACCGCTGGGGCGATTACCAGCCAGATCATGCAGCAGACCGATAAAGCACTGCTGGATGCGGATGAGCATGGGGCGTTGGCTCAGGCTTGATCGACGACCGGTAGACCGCTTTCGCGAGCAAGCCCGCTCCCACATTAGTCCTGCGGTGAAGCACACATCGTGTGAACACCCCAGATCCAATGTGGGAGCGGGCTTGCTCGCGAAGCTTTCAGGCCTTTTCCCAAACCTCAAAGCTGTAAGCCGGCTTGTCGCCTTCCGCCGGATTCGGAACATTCGATACCAGTTTCCACTGGTTCAAATCAAACTCCGGAAACCACGCATCCCCTTCCGGGCTCAGCGCCACGCGGGTCAGGTAAAGCCGATCAGCCTGTGCCAACCCTTGCGCATACAACTGCGCCCCGCCAATCAGCATCACCTCATCGACGCCCTGCTCGTTCGCCCATTGCTGCGCCCGAACGACGGCAGCCTCCAGCGACGGATAAACTTCCGCGCCTTCCAGCTGCAGATCCGCCTGACGGCTGACCACGATGTTCAACCGGCCCGGCAGCGGACGACCGAGGGAATCCCAGGTCTTGCGACCCATGATGATCGGTTTGCCAAGGGTGGTGGCCTTGAAGTATTTGAAGTCCCCCGGCAGGTGCCAGGGCATGCTGTTGTCGACGCCGATCACACGGTTTTCACCGAGGGCTGCGATCAGGCTGAGGGGGAGTGATTTAGTCATGTCGGCGAGGATACCAGAGCCTCCCTTACCCCGATAAGCGTCACAGCGGTTATGCTCACCGCTCAATTAAGCGACGGGAAGCCGCGTGACTGAACTGACCCCACTGCAAAACCTCTGGCTGAGCGAAACCGTGCGCCTGCGTGAAGAACACGCAGGCCCCTTGGACGATCTGGAAGCCAATCGAATCGCCCGAAGCGCCGGCGGCGACCTGCCGACGCGCATTCAACGCCGCGCCCTGTGGCTGGCCGAGCGCGACGGGCAGACCCACGCCCTCAAACATTGGCTGCAAGGCGCGCGACTGGCGCTGATCGTGCTGGCCGTTCTCGCCGTGATCAGCGGCGCCGGGCTGGCGTTTGCCGCACTGGGCGACGGCCAGTCCCCGGTCAATGTGTTCTGGGCATTGGGCAGTCTGCTCGGGCTGAATCTGATTCTATTGTTGAGTTGGGCCCTGGGTTTGGTGTTCGTCGGTGAACAAGGCGCTGCCCTTGGACGCTTGTGGCTGTGGCTCAGTGAAAAACTCGCCCGTGATGCCAACGCCGCGCAACTGGCACCGGCTCTGTTGCTGTTGCTGCAACGGCAGAAACTCAATCGCTGGGCGCTGGGTGTGCTGGTCAACGGGTTTTGGTTGCTGGTGATGCTCAGCGCTTTGGTGATGGTGCTGACGCTGATGGCGACCCGGCGCTACGGCTTCGTCTGGGAAACCACCCTTCTCGGCGGCGACACCTTCGTCGCCATGACCCAAGCCCTCGGCGCCTTGCCGGCCTTGCTCGGTTTCAGTGTTCCCAGCGTGGAGATGATCCGCGCCAGCGGCGATGCCGCGCTGAACATTGAAAGCGCCCGCCAGGCCTGGGCGGCGTGGCTGGTGGGGGTGCTGCTGGTGTACGGCGTTTTGCCGCGATTGCTGCTTGCATTGTTCTGCCTGTGGCGCTGGAAAACCGGGCAAGCAGCCCTGCATCTGGATTTGAACCTGCCCGGCTACGCCCAACTGCGTGAACGGCTGATGCCCACCAGTGAACGCCTGGGCATCAGCGATGCCGCGCCAGAACAACTTCATCGGGTTGAAAATGCTGCCAGCGACCTGCAAAGCGATGGCGCGCTGTTGGTGGCCATTGAGCTGGATGACCGTCCCTGGCCGCCGCAGTTGCCGAAAAACGTCAACAACGCCGGCGTCCTCGACAGCCGCGAATCCCGACACAAACTGCTCGAACAGCTGAGTCGTTTCCCCCCGGCCCGTCTGGCCATCGCCTGCGATCCACGGCGTTCGCCAGACCGTGGCAGCTTGGCGCTGATCACCGAACTGGCCCGCAGCGCCAGCGCCACCCGCGTGTGGTTGCTGCAAGCGCCGCCCGGCGAAGCACTGGATGCAGAACGCCTGGGCGACTGGCATGTTGCGCTAAAACAACTGGACCTGCCCTTCGCCGATTGCGCGCCGTTGAACTGGCTGGAGACGGGTCATGACTGATGCCTGGAAACAGCCGTTGAAGCTCGCCGTGGTCGGCCACACCAATGTCGGCAAAACCTCGTTGCTGCGAACGCTGACGCGCGACGTCGGCTTCGGCGAAGTGTCCCATCGCCCCAGCACCACGCGGCACGTCGAAGGCGCGCGTTTGTCGGTGGACGGCGAGCCGTTACTCGATCTGTTCGACACGCCAGGTCTGGAAGACGCCATCGCCCTGCTCGACTACCTCGAGCGCCTGGAACGTCCCGGCGAACGCCTCGATGGCCCGGCACGATTGGCGCGTTTTCTGGAGAGCAGCGAAGCCCGGCAGCGCTTCGAACAGGAAGCCAAAGTGCTGCGGCAACTGCTCGCCTCGGACGCCGGGCTCTATGTGATCGACGCCCGGGAGCCGGTGCTGGCCAAGTACCGCGACGAACTGGAGGTGCTGGCCAGTTGCGGCAAACCGCTGCTGCCGGTGCTGAATTTTGTCAGCAGCGCCCAGCACCGCGAACCTGACTGGCGTGAAGCTCTGGCGCGTCTCGGCTTACATGCTTTGGTGCGTTTCGACAGTGTCGCGCCGCCAGAAGATGGCGAACGTCGACTCTATGAAAGCCTCGCGCTGCTGCTGGAAAACGGCCGCGAACAACTGGGGCGCTTGGTCGCTGATCAGCAGGCCCAACGCCTGGCCCGTCAGCGAAGTGCAGCGCGGCTGATTGCCGATTTATTGATCGATTGCGCCGCCTGCCGGCGCAGTGTGGTCAGCGAAGCGGCGCAGGAACAACAAGCAATCAGCGAATTGCGCAAAGCGGTGCGCCAGCGTGAACAACGCTGCGTCGAGGCCTTGCTCAAGCTCTACGCCTTCCGCCCACAGGATGCGGCGGCCAGTGACTTGCCGTTGCTCGATGGCCGCTGGGGCGATGATCTGTTCAACCCGGAAACCCTGAAGCAGCTCGGTGTGCGGGTCGGCGGCGGCATCGCGGCCGGCGCGGCGGCCGGGGCCGGGGTTGACTTGCTGGTGGGCGGCCTGACCCTTGGCGCGGCGGCACTGGCCGGAGCGATTGCCGGTGGCGCCCTGCAAACTGCCCGCAGTTACGGCAGCCGTTTGCTGGGCAAGATAAAGGGGCAGCGAGAACTGACCGTCGACGACGGCGTGCTACGGTTGTTGGCGTTGCGTCAGCGGCAATTGCTGCAGGCTCTGAACCAGCGTGGGCATGCGGCGATGGACAGTATTCAGGTCGCCACACCGCAGGACAAAACCTGGCGCGAAGGCAAACTGTCCGAAGCGCTGAACAAGGCGCGGGCCCATCCGCAGTGGTCGTCGCTCAATCCGAATTCGAAGTTGAGTCAGGGGGAGCGGCAGGAGCAGGTTGAGGTGTTGGCTCGACAGTTGTAGAACCGAGTGATGTGCTGTTCAGGCGGGCCCCTTCGCGAGCAAGCCCGCTCCCACATTGGATCTGCGTCGTACACAAAATCTCTAATCGCTGAAGATCAAATGTGGGAGCGGGCTTGCTCGCGAAGGCCGCACCTCGGTCTCACTGCCTTAGGCCACGAGCAGCCGCAACGCCTTTCCCTTCAAGATGCCCAGATCCATCACCGGCACCCACCTCTGCTTGGCCAACTCATCCCACTGACGCATCCGCAAATTGACCGCACACAACGGATCCTGCTCGAACGCCTCAGCTTCAGCAGCCGTCATCACCCCGCCCTGATACTCAAGCGTCCGCCGACTGGCTTCGCTCAAGCGCTCGTCGTACCCAGGCTCTTTGAACGTGAGATAACGCTTGGCCTGAACGTGGTATTCCACCAACCGCGCCAGGCGTTCGCTGAAGCCGGCGCGACGCAAGTAATCCGCCCCCAGTCGCTCGTGGCTGACGATCCCAAAACCACCCATGCTCTCGGCACCCTCGGCGCAGAGATGCCCGATGTCATGAAAGAACGCCGCCAGCACCACTTCATCATCGAACCCCTCGGCCATCGCCAGTTCCGCCGCCTGAGACATGTGCTCGATCTGCGACACCGGTTCGCCGATGTAATCGTTGTCGCCAAAACGCTCATACAGACCGAACACCTCGGCGATCACTTGCTGATGACGGTCCATCAACTGTCTCCCAATAAAGTCGCAACGTTACGTTCGGCCATCGCCGGCCCGACGCTCATGCCGACGCCGGTGTGCATCAGCGCCACGCTCACGCCTGGCATCGGACGCAAAAAGGAGAACGGCCCCGGTCCGCGTGAACCATAGACACCCTGCCAGCGTTCGATAACTTGCACCTTGCAGCCCAAGGTCTGCTCGGCCAGTTCAATCATCCAGTCGTCCACCTGCTCGGCATTGAACGGTGATGGATCGCTGCCGTAATGGTGGGAGTCGCCAATGATCAACTCACCGTAAGGCGTCGGGCTGATCAGCAGGTGAATGCCGTTTTCATGCAAATGGGGTGCGTCGTGCAGAATCTGCGCCTGCACCGCTGCGGCTTCCGGCAGATCGGCAAAGGCGCCGTAATGGACGCAACTCAGGCCGGTGAGCAGCGCATGTTGCAGGTTGAGGTTGATCTGCGGTCGGGCGCGGAGCATTTGCAGGCGGCAGATTTGCGGATTCAGTTCGGCAATCGGCTCGGCCAGCAGCGTTTGATAATCGTGGCCGGAGCAGACGATGATCTGCTCGGCGCTGAAGGTGCCGGCGGTGCTGTGCAAACGCCCTGGCTCGATGTCGCGCACCAGCGTAGAGAAGTGGAACTCGACGCCTAACTCGCGGTGCAGGTAGTCGATCAACGCCGGAATCGCTTCGCGGGAATACAGTTGCTGATCGTCCATCCCGTGCAACGCAGCGCGGTGATGACTGAACTGGCCGCCGTACAGATCACGCAATGCCGCACCGCGCAGCAGGTCGACGCGGTAACCATGCTCCATGGCGCGGCCGGCGCAGAAAGCTTCCAACAGGAGTTCTTCCGCTTCGGTGCGGGCGAACAGGTATGAGCCGTTGCGCTTGAGTTGCAGACCGGCGAACTGGGCCCATTGGCCCCAGATGTCGCGGCTGGCCTTGGCCAGTTCAAGCATTGAGCCGGGTGGCTGGCCGGTGACCAGGGCCTGGCCGAAGTTGCGCACCGAAGCGCCCAAAGGTGTGGCGGTGCGTTCGAAAACGGTGACTTTGAGGCCGCGTCTGGCCGCCGCATAGGCGTGGGACAGGCCGAGAATGCCGGCGCCGATGATTAGCATATCGCTGTGTTGTGTCATGGGGTTTTGTCCTGAATTCCAAGCCGCCTTCGCGAGCAAGCCCGCTCCCACATTTGATCTGTGTCGTTCACAAATTTAGTGTCCGCTGGAGATCTATTGTGGGAGCGGGCTTGCCCGCGAAGGGGCCCTGTCAGCCGATGAAGATCTTACTTGGCCGCCACTTTCTCGGACTTGCCGTCATAGCGCTTGCGCCATTCGGTGAGGATCTGGTCGCGATTCTTCGAGGCCCAGGCAAAGTCGTTCTTGATCAGACGCTGCTCATAATCCGCCGGCAGTTCGGTCTGCGGCTTGGCGATACCCGGTTGCGCGAGCACGGCGAAGTTCACTTTATAAAGCTCCATCGCCGCCGGGCTCGCCGAGAAGTCAGCCAGCTGCTTCGCCGCGTCTTCGTGGGGCGTGCCTTTGATCACGGCGGTGGCTTCGATCTCCCAGCCCAGGCCTTCCTTCGGCAGGATGATGTCCAGCGGCGCGCCCTGGCGTTTCAACTGAACCGCCGGGTATTCGAAGGAAATGCCGATCGGGAATTCACCGGCGGCCGCAAGCTTGCACGGCTTGGAACCGGAGTGAACGTACTGGCCGATGTTCTGGTGCAGGTCGTCCATGTATTGCCAGCCCTGCTTCTCGCCGAAGGTTTGCAGCCAGGCGCTGACGTCGAGGAAACCGGTGCCGGACGAGGCCGGGTTGGGCATGACGATCTTGCCTTTGTACTCAGGCTTGGTCAGGTCCTGCCAGCTTACGGGTTTGGTTAAGCCCTGCTTTTCGGCCTCGACGGTGTTGAAGCAAATGGTCGCCGCCCAGACGTCCATGCCGACCCAGGCCGGTGGGTTGGCCGCGTCACGGTAGTTGCCACCGATCTTGCCCAAGTCCTTCGGTGCGTAGCTTTGCAGCATGCCTTGCTGATCGAGAATCGCCAGGCTTGACGCCGCCAGGCCCCACACCGCATCAGCCTGTGGGCGGGCTTTTTCGGCCAGGAGTTTGGCGGTAATGATGCCGGTGGAATCGCGCACCCACTTGATCTCGACGTCCGGGTTGGCCTTTTCAAAAGCCTCTTTGTAGGTCTTCAGTTGTTCGGCTTCGAGGGCGGTGTACACCGTCAACTCGGTTTTCGCCGCAAAGGCATTCAGGCTGAAAGCGGTGAGGACAGCAGCGGCCAGAGCCAAAGGCTTGAACATGATCGTTTCCTGTTTGAGTTGAGGGGTGGGGACAAATCAATGACTGGGCGCGGTCTGCCGCCAGGCCTGGGAGCGGCGCAACAAACCGTGCGAAGCCCAGGCCAGCAGCAGGGACACGCCCGCCGAGGTGAACAGAATCAGGGTCGACATCGCCGCCGCGCCGCCGACGTTGCCGGCGTCGTCCATGTTCAGCACCGCCACCGCCGCGAGGATGGTGTCGGGGCTGTAGAGGAAGATTGCCGCCGAGACGGTGGTCATGGCCGAGACGAACAGGTAACGCACGATGTCCAGCAATGCCGGCAGGCAGATCGGCACGGTGACCCGCAGGTAGTGCCGGTACAGCGGTGCTTTGAGCGACAGCGCGGCGGCTTCGAACTCGGCATCGAGTTGACGCAGCGCGGTGGTCGCGGTCATTTGTGCGGTGGTCAAATAGTGAGCAATGGTGCAAACCACCAGCAGGGTCATGGTCCCGTAGAGCACATGCAACGGGTTGCCGCTGAGGTTGAAGAAGAAGACGTAACCTAACCCCAGCACCAGACCTGGCACCGCCATCGGTACGAAACTGAGCATGCGCAGGGTCAGATTCAGTCCGCGCTGGCCACGGGTTTTTTCCATCAGATAAGCACCGGTGAAGATCAGCACACTGCCGATCAACGCCGTACACAACGCCATCTTCACGCTGTTGCCGTAGGCCAGCCAGCCGCCGCCCGCCGTGTCGTTGAACTGATAATGGTTGAGCGACAGCGACAGGTTGTATGGCCAGAACTTCACCAGCGATGAGTACACCGCCATGCCGAACACCAGCAGCAACACTGCGCAGATCAGCAGCACGATGGCCAGGTAGCAACCGTCCCGTAGTTTCGACGGAGCCGGTTGAAACACTTGCGCCCGACCGCTCATGGAATCGCCATGGCACCGACGCAGCCAGGCATCGACGCCGAAGCTGAACAGCGCCGGCAGCAGCAAAACCATGCCAATCAACGCGCCGCGACCGAATTGCTGCTGGCCGACCACGGCTTTGTAGGCTTCCAGCGCCAGCACTTGATAGTCACCCCCGACCACCACGGGCACGCCGAAGTCGGTGATGGTCAGGGTGAAGACGAGGCAGAACGCCGCGAACACCGCCTGACGGGTCGCCGGCCAGGTGATGCTACGGAAAGCTTTCGCCGGACTGGCGCCCATGCTGGAAGCCGCATCGAACAATCGCGCATCCGCCAGGGACAGCGCCGACAGCAAAATCATCAAGGCGTGTGGGAAGGTGTAGATGACCTCGCCCAGAACAATGCCCCAGAAGCCGTAGATATTGTCCGAAAGCAAACCGCGCAGCATGCCCTGATTGCCGAACAGATAAACCAGCGCAATCCCCGGCAGCATCGACGGCGCCATCAGCGGCAACAACGACATACCGCGCCAGATGCCTTTACCGGGAATCAACGTACGTTGCAGCGCGTAGGCAAACAGATAAGCCAGCGGTACGACAATGGCCGCGACGCTGACAGACACTTTCAGGCTGTTGCCCAGTAGCCAGTGGAAATTGGCGCTGCTCAGCAGTTCGCGAGCGGCGATCAGTCCACCGCCCTGCCCGGCTTCAGAGCTGAAACCGCGCCAGAAGATCGCCAGCAATGGCATCAACACCGCAACGCCGAGCAACACCAGCAGCAGAACCTTGCCGCCAACCACGAACAGCCGATCGCCGATTTCGGCACGGGAGGCCTGCCGAACCTGCTTGTGCGGTATCGGCAGCGCGACGTTCACGCTCATCAGGCAAACACCTGCAGGCTGCGCGGCGGCAAGGCGACCATGATCTGCTGCGCGCCAAGACGCGGCATGGCTTCCGGCGCCAGTTCCGCCAGCAGTGCATGGCCCGGCAGTTGATCGAGTTCGAAGCTCATGCGACAGCGGTTGCCGAGAAAAGTGATTTCGCGAACCTTGGCCGGGAACAGGTTTTCTTCATGCACGGGCGGGTTGACGTTGATCGCTTCGGGACGGCAGAACAGACGGCCCGATGGGGTTTTGGCACTGCCCTCCGCCAGGCGCATGCTCATTCCGCCGACCTGCGCATGGCTGTCGCTGCTGCGGCTGAACGGCAGCCAGTTGCCCTGACCGACGAACTCCGCCACAAACGGCGTCGCCGGGCGGTCGTAGATTTCCTGCGGCGTGGCGTACTGCTCGACCTTGCCGTTGTTCATCACGGCGATGCGGTCGGCCATCAGCATGGCTTCATCCTGATTGTGGGTGACCATCAGGGTGGTGACGCCGAGGTTGCGCTGCAATTGGCGCAGTTCGGTGCACAGGTGCTCGCGGACCCGGGCGTCAAGCGCCGACATCGGTTCGTCCAGCAGCAACAATGAAGGGGCCGGCGCCAAGGCTCGCGCCAGGGCGACTCGCTGCTGCTGACCGCCGGACAATTGGCCGGGGTATTTTTTTTCACTACCGGTCAGGCCGACCAGCTCCAGCATCTGACCGACACGCTGGCGCACTTCATCGCGACCATTGCCCGCGAGGCCGTAGGCAATGTTCGCTTCGACGCTGAGATTGGGGAACAGGGCGTAGGACTGGAAGAGAATGCCGTAGTCCCGAGCCTGAGGTGCCAGGTGGGAAACGTCGCGATCGCCGAGGTACAACTCGCCGCTGTCCTGCTTCTCGAGGCCGGCGATGCAGCGCAACAAGGTGGTTTTGCCACAGCCCGACGGACCGAGCAGACACACCAGCTCACCCGCCTCGACGTCGAGGGAAACGTTATCCAACGCGGTGAAGGCGCCGAAGCGTTTCTGCACGCTACGCACTTTCATCGGCGCACCGGGGTTGGTCAGGGCAGTTGCAGTCGAGTGGTTCATGGACAGGCCTCATCAAGCAGATGAGGGCCATCCTAGGTTTGCAATGCGTCCGTCATGTGGCAATGAGGCAAAAACGGCCGATAGTGGTATTCGGGGATTTGGGTTGGGGGTTCAGGTTCTGTGTTGTTTGATCTGGCGCCTTCGCGAGCAAGCCCGCTCCCACAGGGGAACGCATTCCATTGTGGGAGCGGGCTTGCTCGCGAAGAGGCCGGCACAGTCACCGCAGGACTTAAGCCGGGGCCATTTCCTGCGCCAACCCCAGAAACGCCGCCGGCAGCCGCGCCCCTTTTCGCTCCTTGAGGCAGTAGAGGTACTCGGGAATCTGCGGCGCATTTTCGAGGGTCAGCACCCGCAATTGCGGATCGTGCGGCACTTCCTGGCGGGCAATGATGCTGATGCCGATGTTGCGCAATACCGCCTCGCGGATCGACTCGCGGCTGCCAATCTCCAGCAACGGCCCGAAACTCACCCCGGCGCCGGCCAGCAACTCTTCGGTCAAGCGCCGAGTCGTCGAGCCCGATTCGCGCATCAACAAAGTATGCCCCGCCAGCGCACTGAGCGGCACATGATCATGCCCCGCCAGCGGATGATTGCGATGCACCGCCAGCACCAGCGGATCACTGCCGAGCACCCGGCGGATCAACCGCGCATCGTCCAGCAACTGCGAGGACGCCGCGACATCGACCCGATAATCCTCCAGCGCTTCGAGCACCTGTTGGGAGTTGCCGATTTCCACCGACACCTCCACTTGCGGCAAGCGCTCGCGAAAGGTCTTCACCAGATCAAGGATGTAATACGGCGCCGTGGCAGCGATGCGCAACGTACCCTGGACCTGACCGCTGTTACGCAGGAAGAACTCGATGTCGGCTTCCTGCTGCAACAGCGCCTTGACCATCGGCAACAACCGCGCGCCTTCATCACTAACACTGAGACGACGGCCGCCACGGTAGAACAGTTCAACCGAATACTGGCTTTCCAGATGCCGAATCTGGGTCGTCACCGTCGGTTGGCTCAGGCCGAGCTTTTTCGCCGCCAGGGTAATGCTGCCCAACCGGGCAACCATGTAAAACGCCTTCAGCTCGGCACTCAGCACAGCCTTCCCTCATCGTCTATTTGCGCAACAGGCGCAAACCGTTGAACACCACCAACAGGCTCACGCCCATGTCGGCGAACACCGCCATCCACATGGTGGCGATCCCGGCGAAGGTTACCCCAAGAAAGATCGCTTTGATGACCAATGCGAGGGCAATGTTCTGTTTGAGGATATTCGAAGTCTGTCGCGACAGGCGGATGAAAGCCGGAATTTTGCGCAGATCGTCGTCCATCAGGGCGACATCAGCGGTTTCGATGGCGGTATCGGTACCGGCCGCCGCCATGGCGAAACCGATCTCGGCCCGCGCCAGTGCCGGGGCGTCGTTGATGCCGTCGCCGACCATCCCGACCCGATGGCCTTGGGCATACAGCGCTTCGATGGCTTGCAACTTATCGGTCGGCAACAGATCGCCCTGCGCCTGATCGATGCCCACGTGGGCGGCGATGGCCTGGGCGGTGTGAACGTTGTCGCCGGTCAGCATCAGGGTTTTGATGCCCAACTCATGCAACTGCTCGATCGCTTCGCGACTGGACGCTTTCACGGTGTCTGCCACGGCAAACAGCGCCAACGGACCGGATTTATCGAGCAGCAGCACCACGGATTTGCCCTGTTTCTCCAGAGCAAACAGCTGCTCTTCCAGCGCTGGCGAACACAAACCCAAATCTTCCACCAGGCGGTGATTGCCCAAGTGGTAGAGCTCACCGTTGATCTCGCCGCGCACGCCACGACCCGCCAGTGCTGCGAAGTTATCCACAGTCAGTGGCACCGGATGCTTATCCACAGCCGCATTGGCGATGGCCAGCGACACCGGATGATCCGAGCGAGTGGCGAGTGCCGCGGCAATGGCTGGCGCCGTTTCAGCAACGGTTGGGTCGAGGGACAAATAGTCGGTCTGCACCGGTTTGCCGTGCGTGAGGGTGCCGGTCTTGTCGAGGGCCAGGTAATCGAGTTTGTGGCCGTGCTCCAGATAGACGCCGCCCTTGACCAGAATCCCTTTGCGCGCCGCAGCCGCGAGACCGCTGACGATGGTCACCGGGGTGGAAATCACCAAGGCACACGGGCAGGCGACCACCAGCAGCACCAGCGCCCGGTAGATCCAGTCGAACCACAGCGCATCCATGAACAGCGGCGGGATCACCGCCACGGCCAGGGCCAGGATGAACACCGCCGGGGTGTAGATTTTCGAGAAGCTGTCGACGAAACGCTGGGTCGGAGCGCGCGCGCCCTGAGCCTGTTCCACGGCGTGAATAATCCGCGCCAGGGTCGAATTGTTCGCCGCAGCGGTTACCGTGTATTCCAGCGAACCGGACTGGTTGATGGTGCCGGCGAACACTTTGTCGCCGATGGCTTTCTCCACCGGCAGGCTTTCACCGGTGATCGGCGCCTGATTGATGGTCGAGTTGCCGGACAGCACTTCGCCGTCCAGACCAATCCGCTCGCCGGGACGCACCCGCACCCGCGCACCCAGTTCGATGTCTTTTACCGGTTGCGCGACCCAATTGCCGTCGGCCTGCTGCACCGTGGCTTGCTCGGGGGCCATCTGCATCAGCCCGCCGATGGCGTTGCGTGCACGGTCCAGCGACCTGGCTTCGATCAACTCGGCCACGGTGAACAGGAACATCACCATCGCCGCTTCCGGCCATTGACCGATCAGGATCGCGCCGGTCACAGCGATGCTCATCAGTGCATTGATGTTCAGGTTGAGGTTTTTCAGGGCAATCCAGCCCTTTTTGTAAGTGCTAAGGCCGCCACTGAGGATCGAAACCAGCGCAATCACCGCCACCACCCAGTTCGGTGCCGCACTGGTGAAGTGCATAAGTTCGGCGGCCAGCGCCGCGACACCGGACAACGCCAGTGGCCACCAGGGCTTTTTCCCAGGCGCAGGGCTCGATACCGGCGCTTCGACGCCCTGCTCCATCGGTTCGGCGTGCATGCCGAGGGACTTGATCGCGTCGATGATTGGCAGAGTGTTTGGCAGGTCATGGGTCACGCCCAATACCCGATTGATCAGGTTGAACTCCAGTTGCTGCACACCCGACAGCTTCCCGAGTTTGTTCTGGATCAGCGTCTGCTCGGTCGGACAATCCATGGCCTCGATGCGAAAGCTGCTCAGCCGCGCACCGGCGGTCGGCGTTTCGCTCAACTTGATCAACGACGGCGCTGCTGCTTTGGAGGAACAGCAGGAATCCCCGTGGCCGCCATGGTCATGCTTGGACACAGGCTGTAGCTTGTGGCTGTGATCGTGCCCGGGTTTGTGGGTGTGAAGAGAATCGCTCATTGGTCGCGTCCATGAAGGTGCCTGTTGCCAAGTAAAGACCCTGTAGCCACTATAGGGTCAAGCACCCTTTTGGAGATTGTCGCGATGAAAATCGGAGAACTGGCAAAACTCACCGACTGCGCTGTGGAAACCATCCGTTACTATGAGCGCGAAAACCTGCTGCCGGAGCCGGCCCGCAGCGACGGCAATTACCGCGTCTACACCCAGGCCCACGCCGAGCGCCTGACCTTCATCCGCAACTGCCGCACCCTCGACATGACCCTCGAGGAGATCCGCAGCCTGCTGGCCCTGCGCGACAGCCCGCAGGATCAATGCGAAAACGTCAACGCGTTGATCGACGAACACATCCATCATGTAAAGGCTCGAATCGACGGCTTACTGGCCTTGCAGACACAACTGCTCGACCTGCGCCAACGCTGCAGCGAAGGGCCGGATATCGATCAGTGCGGGATTTTGCAGCGGCTGGAGGTGAGCGGCGGGGTTGTGGCGACGGAGGTTGAGCATTCCCATGTTGGGAGAAGTCACGGCCACTAAGAACACCACAGATCCCCTGTGGGAGCGGGCTTGCTCGCGAAGGCGGTCATTCATTCAACATTGATGTCGACTGATCCACCGCCTTCGCGAGCAAGCCCGCTCCCACATTGGTTCGGTGTCGAGGCTTATACCGCCATCGGCGCGGTCATCGGTGCGTGGTGTTCATAGCCTTCCAGCGAGAAATCACTCGGCTCGATCAACTCCAGCCACTCCGGCTGATACACGCCGGTCTTGGCGAATTCCGGCACGCGGTCGGATATCTTTAGCTTCGGCATGGCGAACGGCTCGCGCTTGAGCTGTTCGTTGAGCATGTCCAGGTGATTTTCGTAGACGTGGGCGTCGCCGATGAAATAGGTGAACCAGCGCGGTGTGTAACCGGTCAGGCGACCGATCAGGCTCAGCAGTGCGGCGCCTTCGGTGAGGTTGAACGGCGTGCCCAGGCCCAGGTCGTTGGAGCGGATGTAGAGGGTCAGGGAGATTTCCCTGGTCTCGACATTCGGGTGGAACTGGTACAGCAAGTGACACGGCGGCAGGGCCATTTCGTCGAGCTGCGCAACGTTCCAGCCGTGGAACAGAATGCGACGGCTGCCCGGATCCTTGATGATGGTGTCGACGCACTGGCGGATCTGGTCGATCGCCTTGTACAGCACCACGTAAGCCTGACCGTCTTCTTCGCCTTCGGCGATCTGACGATAACCCTGGCTCAGCGTCTGCTCGATGGCGGCTTGGTTGCTGACCGGGATCTGCTTGTACGCCGGCCATTTGCGCCATTGCACGCCGTAGATTTCGCCGAGGTCGTCTTCACCCTGACGGAACGGGTTAGCCAGCCATTGGGCGTTTTCGTTGGCGTTCTGGTCCCAGACCTTGCAGCCCAGCGCACGGAATTCGGCGGCGTTGTTCACCCCGCGTAGAAAACCGCACATCTCGCCGATGGCGGATTTGAAGGCCATCTTGCGAGTGGTGATCGCCGGGAAACCTTCCTGCAGATCGAAGCGCAGCATCGCGCCCGGAAAGCTGATGGTGTTCACGCCGGTGCGGTTGGCCTGTTTGGTGCCGTTCTTGATGACGTGGGCGACCAGTTCGAGATATTGCTTCATGAATTACCTGTGTCCTTGAACCCGGGACCGTCGCCCCGGGGTTCGAATTTATAGCGCCTGCTTTTTATACAGCAGCTGCGGGGGCCGCCGGGGCGCGTCGATAAGCCAACCAGATCAGGAACAACCCGCCGACGATCATCGGTATGCACAGCACTTGGCCCATGGTCAGCCAGTTCCAGGCCAAATAACCCAGTTGCGCGTCGGGTACGCGAACGAATTCGACGATGAAACGGAAGATGCCATAGAACAGCGCGAACATCCCGGACACCGCCATGGTCGGCCGCGGCTTGCGCGAGAACAGCCAGAGGATCGCGAACAGCGCCACGCCTTCCAGCGCGAACTGGTACAGCTGCGACGGGTGACGGGCCAGTTGCGCCGGATCGGTCGGGAAGACCATCGCCCACGGCACGTCGGTCGCCTTGCCCCACAACTCGGCGTTGATGAAGTTGCCAATGCGCCCGGCACCCAAGCCGATCGGCACCATCGGCGCGACGAAGTCCATCAACTGGAAGAACGACTTGTCGTTCTTTTTACCGAACCACAGCGCCGCCAGCATCACACCGATAAACCCGCCATGGAACGACATACCGCCCTTCCACACTTCGAAGATCAGGGTCGGGTTGGCCAGATAGGCGTTCAGATCGTAAAACAGCACATAACCCAAGCGGCCACCGACAATGACGCCCATCGACATCCAGAACACCATGTCGGAGAGTTTCTCCTTGGTCCAGGTCGGGTCGAAGCGGTTCAGCCGGCGTGATGCCAGCCACCACGCGCCGCCGATGCCGATCAGGTACATCAGGCCGTACCAGTGGATTTTCAGCGGACCGATGGCCAGGGCCACCGGGTCGATCTGCGGGTAAGGCAGCATTGCGACTCCTCGTTAGAGTTGAAACCTTCAAATTCCCGGGCGACGCTGTCACGCCAGGATTAAGCCAGGATTGCGCTGTGCGTCAGAGCAAGAAGCTCAAACCGACGCAAAACAGCAAAGCGGCAAACAGTCTTTTCAGCAAGCGCGGCGACAGCTTGTGGGCCAGTCGTGCACCGAGGCGGGCGAATACCATGCTGGTCAGGGCGATCCCCAGCAATGCCGGCAAATAAACAAAACCGAGACTATGGGCCGGCAGCAGTGGATCGTGCCACCCCAAAATCATGAAACTTAAGGCACTGGCCAAGGCGATTGGCAGGCCACAGGCCGACGAAGTGGCCACCGCCTGCTGCATCGGCACGCTGCGCCAGGTCAGGAACGGCACGGTCAACGAGCCGCCGCCGATCCCGAAAATCGCCGAAGCCCAGCCAATGACGCTGCCAGCCACGGTCAGACCGACTTTGCCCGGCACCGTTCGGCTGGCCTTGGGTTTGAAGTCCAATGCGAGTTGAACGGCGATGATCAGCGCAAATACCCCAATGATCTTCTGTAAATTCGGCCCGGAGATCGCTTCGGCAGTCAGCGCGCCGAAACCGGCACCGATCAGAATGCCGAGGGTCATCCAGGCAAAAATCAGCCAACGCACAGCGCCGCGGCGATGGTGCTCGCGAACCGCATTGATCGACGTAAAGATGATCGTCGCCAGGGAGGTGCCGACTGCCAGATGCGTCAGGATCGACGCATCAAATCCCTGCAAGGTGAAACTGAACACCAGCACCGGGACAATGATGATCCCGCCGCCTACCCCGAACAGCCCGGCCAGCACGCCCGCACAGGCGCCCAGCGCCAGATAGAGCAAAAATTCCATGGCCACATCCCCAAGCATCCCGAATCAGGAGCGGCATGGTAACGGATGCATGGCCTCTGGCTCCACTGCGGATGGCGATGGATCGATGAGCGATGTCTGCGTAGAGTGAGCAAAAAACACACTAGGACCACCTTATGTGCCTGATTGTTTTTGCCTGGCGGCCAGGTCATGCCCAGCCGTTGATCGTGGCGGCCAACCGCGACGAATTCTATGCCCGGCCCAGCCTGCCTCTGGCGCAATGGTCAGACGCCCCGCACGTGTACGCCGGTCGCGACCTCGAGGCTGGAGGCACGTGGCTCGGTGTCGGCGCCAACGGGCGCTTCGCCGCGCTGACCAACATCCGTGATCCCCTTCAACCGCCGGCGCGCAAGTCGCGAGGTGAACTGGTGGCGCAATTTCTCAGTGGAGACATGTCGATTACCGACTACTTAAAGGACGTTGTCGAACGTTCGCCTGAATATGCGGGGTTTAATCTGTTGGTCGGCAACGCCAGTGAGCTGTGGCACCTCAATGCACGTGAGAAAGAGGCAATCATGCTCAAACCTGGGGTTTATGGGTTATCGAACGCGGGGCTGGATACGCCGTGGCCGAAAGTGCTCAAGGCCAAGGCAGCATTGAGCGAAGTGTTGGATGATCCGCAGCCGCAGGCGTTATTGGCCTTGCTCAGCGACCCGCAGACGGCGCCGCTTGCCGAACTGCCGGACACAGGCGTGGGGCAGGCCACCGAGACGTTGTTGTCGAGCGTGTTTATCAAGAGCCCGACTTACGGGACACGGGCGAGTACGGCGTTGATTGTTCAGGCGGATGGGAGGAGGCATATGGTCGAAACGAGTTTCGGGCCGTATGGGGGGCATTTGGGGGAGGTAGAGATCAGGATTTGAAGCTCGGGCGATTAATTGTGGCGAGGGAGCTTGCTCCCGCTGGAGTGCGAAGCGCTCCCGATCCGGCCAATGCGTTCTTTCAGAAAGATCGCATCGGCCGGATTACGACTGCTTCGCAGCCGAACGGGAGCAAGCTCCCTCGCCACAGGCCATCAGCGTTTTAGAGGGTCTTGACCGAAGCCGGATTGATCATCCGCGCCAACCCAAGGTTCTTCAGCGCCAGTTGCAGCGAGCTGTGGATAACTTGCGGGTTGTCGATGGTCATCAGCTCAGCCAGTAACTCCTTGGCCTTGCTCAGGTTGATCTGACGCAGCATCCACTTCACTTTCGGCAAGTTGGTGGCGTTCATCGACAGGCTGTCGAAGCCCATCGCCATCAACAGCACCGCCGCCGCCGGGTCACCAGCCATTTCGCCGCAGATACTCACGGGCTTGCCTTCGGCGTGGGCATCGCGCACCACGTTCTGCAAAGCCTGCAACACTGCCGGATGCAGGTAGTCGTAGAGATCGGCCACCCGCGGGTTGTTGCGGTCCACGGCCAGCAGGTACTGGGTCAGGTCGTTGGAGCCGACCGACAGGAAGTCGACTTGTCGCGCCAGTTCCTTGGTCTGATACACCGCCGCCGGGATCTCGATCATCACGCCAATCGGCGGCATCGGCACATCGGTGCCTTCATCGCGAACTTCGCCCCAGGCCCGATGGATCAGGTGCAGGGCTTCTTCCAGTTCATGGATGCCGGAAATCATCGGCAGCAGAATGCGCAGGTTGTTCAGGCCTTCGCTGGCCTTGAGCATGGCACGGGTCTGCACCAGGAAAATTTCCGGGTGGTCGAGGGTCACACGAATGCCGCGCCAGCCGAGGAACGGGTTGTCTTCCTTGATCGGGAAGTACGACAGCGCCTTGTCACCGCCGATGTCCAGGCTGCGCATGGTCACCGGTTGTGGATGGAACGCGGCGAGTTGCTCGCGATAAATCGCCAGTTGCTCTTTTTCGCTCGGGAAGCGCTGGTTGATCATGAACGGCACTTCGGTGCGATACAAACCCACACCCTCGGCACCGCGCTTTTGCGCCCGGGCCACGTCCGCCAGCAGGCCGGTATTGACCCACAGCGGCATGCGGTAACCGTCGAGCGTTACGCACGGCAGGTCCCGTAATGCATCCAGCCCAAGGGCCAGTTGTTTCTCTTCCTCGACCACCTCGGCGAACTGCTTGCGCAGCACGTCACTGGGGTTGGTATAGACCTCGCCGTGGTAGCCGTCGACAATCATCTGGATGCCGTCGACCTTGGAATACGGCAAGTCGACCAGGCCCATCACCGTCGGAATACCCATGGCGCGCGCCAGGATTGCCACGTGAGAGTTGCCGGAACCGAGTACCGACACCAGACCCACCAGCTTGCCTTCCGGCACCTCGCCGAGCATCGCCGGCGTCAGTTCTTCGCTGACCAGAATGGTGTTGTCGGGGTAGACCAGGGTCTGCTGCCGCTCTTCCTGCAGATAAGCCAGCAAGCGCCGACCGAGGTCTTTGACGTCCGAGGCGCGCTCACGCAGGTAAGCGTCGTCCATCAATTCGAATCGGTTGACGTGTTCGGTGACCACCTGACGCAACGCGCCCTGAGCCCACTGACCGGTCTTGATCACCGTGGTGATTTCGCTGCCGAGCGAGGCATCGTCGAGCATCATCAGGTAAACGTCGAACAGCGCCCGCTCTTCAGGCCGCAGTTGGGTCGCCAGCTTGGCGGACAAGGCACGCATGTCGGCGCGTACGCCTTCGATGGCGGTCTTGAACAGACCAAGTTCGGCGTTGATGTCGGTGATGGTCTTGTCCGGCACCACATCGAGATCGGCCGGCGGCAGCATGACAACCGCGGTTCCGACCGCCGCGCCCGGCGAACCCGGTACCCCGACGAACTTTGCTTCCTGGATACCTTTGCCCTGCCGACCAAGGCCACGGATCGAACCGGTGGCCTCGGCGTGGGCGATAACGCCGGCAAGCTGCGCGCTCATGGTCACAAGGAAGGCTTCTTCACCCTCATCGAACTGGCGGCGTTCTTTTTGCTGAATGACCAACACGCCGACGACGCGACGGTGGTGAATGATCGGCGCCCCGAGGAACGAGGCGTAGCGTTCTTCACCGGTCTCGGCGAAGTAACGGTAGCGCGGGTGATCCGCGGCGTTTTCGAGGTTCAGGGGTTCTTCACGCGTGCCGACCAGGCCGACCAGACCTTCGTTGGGCGCCATGCTGACTTTGCCGATCGAGCGCTTGTTCAAGCCCTCGGTGGCCATCAACACGAAGCGGTTGGTCTCGGGGTCAAGCAGGTAGACCGAGCAGACCTGGCTGCCCATGGCCTCTTTGACGCGCAACACAATAATCCCCAACGCCGCCTTGAGATCCTTGGCGGAGTTAACTTCCTGGACGATCTTGCGCAGCGTATTGAGCATGGCTCGGGGTCGAACTCCGTCGTCAGTCGCGCGCTAAAAGGCGCGGGGCAAGCTCTTTGAGAGCGCGGCGATAAACCTCGCGCTTGAATGTCACCACCTGGCCCAACGGATACCAATAACTGACCCAGCGCCAGCCATCGAATTCCGGTTTACCGGTCAAATCCATCCGCACCCGCTGCTCGTTGGAGATCAGGCGCAGGAGAAACCATTTCTGCTTCTGGCCAATGCACAGCGGTTGGCTGTGCGTCCTGACCAGACGTTGCGGCAAACGATAACGCAACCAGCCCCGGGTGCAGGCGAGTATTTCAACATCTTCGCGCTCCAGGCCCACTTCTTCGTTCAACTCGCGGTACAAGGCGTCTTCCGGCGTCTCCTGGGGATTGATTCCTCCCTGTGGAAACTGCCAGGCATCTTGATTGATACGGCGAGCCCATAGCACCTGGCCGGCATCATTCGTCAGAATGATCCCGACATTGGGGCGGAAACCATCGGGGTCGATCACGGCAACAACCTCGCAAACGCATATCGCCGCATTGTTCCACAAAGGTTGTGAAAGCAGCAACGAGCCGACCTACCTTATGTGCACTCTTGTGAAAAGTCCGTATTCTGGACACCTTTCTACAGACTTTTCAGCGAGTAACTGCAATGCGGCTGGCTTTATTCGACTTGGACAACACGCTTCTGGGCGGTGACAGCGACCACGCCTGGGGCGATTATCTGTGCGAACGCGGTTTCCTCGACGCCGTCGCCTACAAGGCACGCAACGACGAGTTCTATCAGGATTACCTGGCCGGCAAGCTGGATAACGACGCGTACCTGAACTTCTGCCTGGAAGTGCTCGGCCGCACCGAGATGACCACGCTGGATCAATGGCACCTGGAGTATATGCGCGACTGCATCGAACCGATCGTGCTGCCCAAGGCTATTGAACTGCTGGCCAAACACCGTGAGGCCGGCGACAAACTGGTGATCATCACCGCCACCAACCGCTTTGTGACCGGGCCGATTGCAGTACGTCTGGGCGTTGAAACCCTGATCGCCACTGAATGCGAAATGATCGACGGCCGTTACACCGGACGCAGCACCGATGTCCCGTGCTTTCGCGAAGGCAAGGTGACGCGGTTGAATCGTTGGCTGGACGAAACCGGCCACAATCTGGAAAACAGCTATTTCTATAGTGACTCGATGAATGACTTGTCGCTGCTGGAACAGGTGGCGAATCCGATCGCTGTCGATCCGGATCCCAATTTGCGGGCCGAGGCCCAGAAGCGGGGTTGGCCGGTGATTTCGTTGCGCGGTTGAAGATCAAAAGATCGCAGCCTTCGGCAGCTCCTACAGGTGTTCACATTCCATGTAGGAGCTGCCGAAGGCTGCGATCTTTTCGCTTCACACCGGCTTGGCCCCCATCAACCCGGCAATTGCCACAAAACACACAAAACCCAGCAACGCCAAACCCAAGCTGAACCGCCCCACTCCGCCCGGCGCTTTGCGCAAGCGATTCAAACGCACCAGCAACCAGAACCATGCCAGCGCCGCCACGCTGTACAGCACGCTCGAGGCCAGCAGCCAGGCCTGCCCCAGCGGCCAGCCGACCAGATGAACCATCCACCAGCCAGTGAACGGCATGCTCAGCAGCGCCAGGCCCATCAGCAGCCAGACGAACACCCGCGGACGCTGCAAGGTGCGGCTGGCTGCCGTGGCATCACCTTTGTGCCGGGCCAGCAATACCCAGGTGCCCAGACCCAGCGCACCGGCCAGCAACACCACTGTCGCCACCACATGCGCCACTTTCAGGGCAGTTAACGTTTCCATTGTTCGATTTCCTTATGGCCTGCCGATCAGCGTAGCCGCTCAGCCGAGAAACAGCTGATAGGCGGGGTTGTCGCTTTCGTCCCAGTATGGGTAACCGATTTCTTCCAGCGCTGCCGGTACCAGATGACGCTCGTCGTGCGGCACTTGCAGGCCGGCGACCACACGGCCATCGGCCGCGCCGTGGTTGCGGTAGTGGAACATCGAAATGTTCCAGCGCCCGCCGAGTTTGTTGAGGAAATTGAACAACGCACCCGGACGCTCCGGGAACTCGAAGCGCAGCACCACTTCATCGACCACATGGACAGCACGCCCGCCGACCATGTGGCGGATGTGCAACTTGGCCAGCTCGTTGTCGGTCAGGTCGAGCACCGGGAAACCCTGCTCGGTGAGACTGGCGAGCAGCGCTTTGCGCGGGTCGTTTTCCGGATGCGTCTGCACGCCGACGAAGATGTGCGCTTCGCTGCCGGTGTTGTAGCGGTAATTGAATTCGGTGATCTGGCGCTTGCCGATGGCTTCGCAGAACGCCTTGAAGCTGCCCGGTTTCTCGGGGATGGTCACGGCGATAATGGCTTCGCGCCCCTCGCCCAGCTCAGCGCGCTCGGCCACGTGGCGCAGGCGGTCGAAGTTGACGTTGGCGCCAGAGTCGATGGCCACGAAGGTATGCCCCGTGACACCGTGTTGCTCGATGTACTTCTTGATCCCGGCCACGCCCAAGGCGCCGGCAGGTTCCGTGATCGAGCGGGTATCGTCGTAGATATCCTTGATTGCTGCACAGATCTCGTCAGTGCTGACAGTGATCACTTCGTCTACGTAATCTTTGCAGATATCGAAAGTGTGCTGCCCGATCTGGGCCACTGCAACGCCATCGGCGAAGAGCCCCACGGTGGGCAGCACCACGCGCTCGCCGGCCGCCATGGCAGCTTGCAGGCAATTGGAGTCATCCGGTTCGACGCCGATGATTTTGATCTCCGGGCGCAGGTATTTCACGTACGCCGCGATCCCGGCGATCAGCCCGCCGCCGCCCACCGGAACGAAGATCGCGTCCAGACGCCCCGGGTGCTGGCGCAGAATCTCCATGGCCACCGTGCCCTGCCCGGCAATGGTGTGGGGATCATCGTAAGGGTGAATGTAGACGTAGCCTTTTTCGTCGACCAGTTTCAGCGAATAGGCCAGGGCTTCCGGGAACGAATCCCCGTGCAGCACCACTTTGCCGCCGCGCGAGCGCACGCCTTCGACTTTGATTTCCGGGGTGGTCTTGGGCATTACGATGGTTGCTTTCACGCCCAGAACCTTGGCCGCCAGGGCCAGGCCTTGCGCGTGGTTGCCCGCCGATGCGGTAACCACGCCGCGAGCGCGCTCTTCATCGGAAAGCTGCGTCAGCTTGTTATAGGCGCCGCGAATCTTGAACGAGAACACCGGCTGCAAGTCTTCACGCTTGAGCCAGATATCGTTGCCCAGCCGCTCGGAGAGCTGGCGGGCAGTCTGCAATGGGGTTTCTACGGCAACGTCATAAACGCGCGAGGTGAGGATCTTTTTGACGTACTGTTCGAGCATCGGAAAGCATCACTGAGCGGGTTGGGCAGGGTCAAGGAGTCTAACCCGGCTTTTGGGCGGGCGACCACACTAAACAGGTGGTTTTAGCCGCTCGCGAGCGCAAGAGACTCCTTGTAACGAGGGAGCTTGCTCCCATTGGAGCGTGAAGCGCTCCCCAAAAACCGACACCTCGCTCTTTCAGACACGCCGCATCAGCAGCTTTTACGACTGCTGCGCAGCCGAGCGGGAGCAAGCTCCCTCGCCACAGGCAAGCCCCCTCGCCACCATTCGACATACCGGCAATGACCTTGCCCATCGCGAGGCCTATAATGCCGGCCTTTCGTCCCTCTTTCGGCACTTCGGAGCCCGCATGACTCAGGATCAACTCAAACAGGCAGTGGCTCAGGCCGCCGTCGACTTCATCCTTCCGAAACTCGACGACAAGAGCATCGTCGGGGTCGGCACCGGCTCCACCGCCAATTGCTTCATCGATGCCCTGGCCAAGCACAAAAGTGCGTTCGATGGCGCGGTCGCCAGCTCCGAAGCCACCGCCGCCCGCCTCAAAGGCCATGGCATTCCGGTGTATGAGCTCAATACCGTCAGTGACCTGGAGTTTTACGTCGACGGCGCCGACGAAAGCGATGAGCACCTGCACCTGATCAAGGGCGGTGGCGCAGCCCTGACCCGCGAAAAGATTGTTGCGGCCGTGGCCAAGACCTTCATCTGCATCGCCGACGCCAGCAAACTGGTGCCGGTGCTCGGTGCGTTCCCGTTGCCGGTGGAAGTGATCCCGATGGCCCGCAGCCACGTGGCCCGCCAACTGGTGAAGCTCGGCGGCGACCCGGTTTACCGTGAAGGCGTGCTGACCGACAATGGCAACATCATCCTCGACGTATTCAACATGCAAATCACCAACCCGGTGGAGCTGGAAACACAGATCAACGCCATCGTCGGCGTGGTTACCAACGGCTTGTTCGCAGCCCGCCCGGCTGATTTGCTGCTGCTGGGCACGAGCGAAGGCGTGAAAACCCTGCGCGCCCAATAAGGCATACACAAAACCTGTGGGAGCGGGCTTGCTCGCGAAAGCGGTCTGTCATCCAACATCAATGTTGAATGTGCTGGCCTCTTCGCGGGCAAGCCCGCTCCCACAGTATTTTGCGGTGTTGGTTAGTTTTGCGGTGGTTTTTTGAAGACGTAGAACAGGTTCGGCTCGCTGACGAGGTACAGAGTGCCATCGTCGTCCATGGCGATGCCTTCCGCTTGCGGCACAGTCTTCTGCAACCCCTGACGGCCCTTGCTCAGTGACAGGGTGGTCAGTGGTCGCCCGTCGACATCCAGTTCCAGAATCAACCGCGACTCATCAGACAGCGCCAGCAAATGGCCGCTGCGCTCATCGTATTGCAGGCTCGACAGGTCCCGCACGAACATCCCGGCATCGCGCTTGGGGTTGTTCACCACATGCACCGCGTAGGACTTCTCCGGGTTGTAGTGTGGGAAGCCTTGCACTTCGTAGATCAGCATCGGGTCGCGCTCCTTGGCGACGAACAAGCGCTTGCCCACCGAGTCATAGGCCAACCCTTCGAAACCCTTGTTGCCACGCATGTGCACACCGAGGGTGATCTGCTCAGCGTCGGCGGCATCAAGGAACGTCGTGTCCGCCTCCAGATGAATCTTGATCAACCGTTGCTGGCGCTCGTCGGTAATCACGTAAGTGTCAGCGCTGATGAACTCCACCGCCTCCGGGTCGCCAAACCCGATCAGTGCCACACGCTGCAGGATTTTGCCTTCCAGGGACAACTCGATCAGTTCGGCATTTTTGTTGGTAACCGTGAACAGGCTTTTGCGCACGGGATCGAAGGTCAGGGCCGAAACATCATCGTCCAGCCCCTCAATGACTCGCGCCTCGACCGTTACCTGATATTGATCCAGGCCAATCGACTGGGCATTCATCGGCTGCCATAGCGTCTGCACATTGAACCAGGTGCGCTCGAACAGACGCAGGTATTGGCCGACGGCAACCAGCACGATCAGCGCAATGATCGACAGGATCAGCATCACAGGTTTGGGGCGGGCAAGTCGGCGCATTCAGGCGGGCTCAGAAACAAGACGGGCGGATGAAATACCACGGCAGTATGAATTCAAGCTTAATGGCCAATGGCCTTTGACCACAATTACCGAACCCGTAGGAGCTGCCGAAGGCTGCGATCTTTTGACTTTTCAACAATTTTGCCTGCGCCAAAAGATCAAAAGATCAAAAGATCGCAGCCTTCGGCAGCTCCTACGGGTGTTTTTCGAATCGGTAGAACAGGTTCGGCTCACTCACAATGTACAGCGTGCCTGCTTCGTCCATGGTCACGCCTTCAGCACGGGGAATGGTTTTTTTCAAATCATTGAAACCACCCAGCAGGGTCATGAAACTGACCTGCTCGCCTTTTTCGTCCAATTCCAGCAACAAATGCGAATCGGCGGACAGTACCAAGGTATGGCCCGTGCGCGGATCGATGGTCAGGGCCGACAGGTTGCGGATATCCAGTTCGTCGCTGGACAGCTTTTGCTTGTCGCCCTTGAGGATCTGGCTGCCATCGCTTTTCCAGCTGAACAGCGCCGGCGGACGCTCTTCGCCCAGCAGCAGTTGCTGGTTACGCGCATCCCAGACGATCGCCTCAAAGGCTTTGTTCTGATCTTTCGACGGGCCCAGGTCGTATTTCGGGAAACTGTCGAGATTCAGTTCGCGAGTATCGGCCTCAACCTTGACGATGGAAAGCAAGTGTTTGCGCTCATCGGTGATCGCCAGCAAACCGTTGCCCATGGCCGCCACGCCCTCCGGGTTGCCCCAACCCACCAACGGCATCTTACGCAACACATCGCCTTGTAATGTCAGCTCGACCAGAAACGGCTTCTTGCCCATCACCGCAAACAGGGTTTTGGTCTGCGGGTCGTAAGTCACGTCTGACGCTTCATCCTTCTCCATGCCCGGCAGCAACTTGGCGTCGATCACCGCCCGATAATCCGGCAGCCAGACACTTTCTTTTCGTTCGGCCGGGCTTTCGAAACGCTCCATCACCCAGAGCACGCCGCGATCGTCCCAGTGCATCGCAAACACGAGGCCATACACGCCAGCCGCCACCAGCAGAAGCCAGGAATACCAACGCATGACAAAGCGCGCGCGGCGGGCAGTTTTCGGCTTGGATAGCGATTGGGTGGCCATGCAGGGATGTGTTCCAGAAATTCAGGCTATGGGTAATAGCACATTGGGACTGGCTCAGACGCCAGAAGCCTGGGAATTATCCGGACAAGATGTGAAAAAAACGGGAAATGGCGGGATTGCCCTTTGCGGGCAGCCAAGATCAAAGGATCGCAGCCTTCGGCAGCTCCTACAGAGATTGGTGTAGGAGCTGCCGAAGGCTGCGATCTTTTGCTTTTTTAGCGCACGCTGCTGGTGAAGCGGCTGGCGCCTGGCAGCTCGAGCACCAGTTCGTCACCGACATTCAGCGGGCCAACACCCACCGGCGTCCCGGTGAGGATCACGTCACCAGCTTGCAGCGAGAAGCAGCCGGCCATGTACTGGATCATCGGCACGATCGGATTCAGCATGTCCTTGCTGTTGCCATCCTGGCGCACTTCACCATTGATGGTCAGGCGGATACCGATGTCGGTCAGGTCGGCGAAGGTGCTGGCAGCCACGAACGGCGCAATCACTGCCGCGCCGTCGAAGGACTTGGCGATTTCCCACGGCAGGCCCTTCGCTTTCAGCTCGGCCTGTTTGTCGCGCAGGGTCAGGTCCAGAGCCGGGGCAATGCCGGAGATGGCATCCAGTACTTCTTCACGGCTCGGTTTGGTCGACAGTGGCTTGCCGATCAATACCGCAATCTCCGCTTCGTAATGCACCGAGCCACGTTCGGTCGGAATGCTGAAACCGCCTTCCAGCGGCACCACGCAACTGCCCGGCTTGATGAACAGCAGTGGCTCGGTAGGCACCGGGTTGTCCAGTTCCTTGGCGTGTTCGGCGTAGTTTCGGCCGATGCACACCACTTTGCCCAACGGGAAGTGAATACGCGTGCCGTCGACATACTGGTGCTGATAGCTCATTACCGACTCCTGTTTCGTAGCTCTTGAATTCAAAAGTCAAACAGCGAAAATCTTGCCCGGGTTCATGATGCCGTTCGGATCGAACACCGCTTTGACGGCTTTCATGTACTCGATCTCAACCGGCGAGCGACTGTAGGTCAAGTAATCACGTTTGGTCATGCCCACGCCGTGTTCGGCGGAAATCGAACCGTTGTACTTCTCCACGGTTTCGAACACCCACTTGTTGACGGTCGCACATTTGGCGAAGAACTCGTCCTTGTTCAGGTTGTCCGGCTTGAGGATGTTCAAATGCAGATTGCCGTCGCCGATGTGGCCGAACCAGACAATTTCGAAATCCGGGTAGTGTTCGCCGACGATCGCGTCAATTTCTTTCAGGAACGCCGGGACTTTCGACACAGTGACCGAAATGTCGTTCTTGTACGGCGTCCAGTGGGAAATGGTTTCGGAGATGTACTCGCGCAACTTCCAAAGGTTCTGCAACTGGGTTTCGCTCTGGCTCATCACGCCGTCCAGTACCCAGCCCTGCTCGACGCAATGCTCGAAAGTTTCCAGGGCATGATTGGCCACTTCTTCGGTGGTCGCCTCGAATTCCAGCAGCGCGTAGAACGGGCAATCGGATTCGAACGGTGCTGGCACATCACCGCGTGCCATGACCTTGGCCAGCGCTTTGTCGGAGAAAAATTCGAAGGCGGTCAGGTCAAGCTTGCTCTGGAATGCATGCAACACCGGCATGATCGAATCGAAATCGGCAGTGCCGAGGACCATCGCGGTGAGGTTTTTCGGGGCACGGTCCAGGCGCATGGTGGCTTCGACCACAAAGCCCAGGGTGCCTTCGGCACCGATGAACAGCTGGCGCAAGTCGTAGCCAGTGGCGTTCTTGATCAGGTCTTTGTTCAGTTCCAGCAGATCGCCCTTGCCGGTGACGACTTTCATGCCGGCCACCCAGTTGCGGGTCATGCCGTAGCGAATCACCTTGATCCCGCCAGCATTGGTGCCGATGTTGCCGCCAATCTGGCTGGAACCTGCCGACGCGAAATCCACCGGGTAGTACAGGCCGTGTTCTTCAGCCTTGTTCTGCAATTGCTCGGTGACCACCCCCGGCTGACAAACGGCAGTGCGGTCAGTCAGGTTCACGCCGAGAATCTGGTTCATGTAATCGAAGGACACGACTACTTCGCCATTGGCCGCCACGGCCGCAGCCGAAAGCCCGGTACGCCCGCCAGACGGCACCAGCGCCACCTTGTGCTCATTGGCCCAACGGACAATGGCCTGGACCTGCTCGGTGGTCTTGGGGAATACAATGGCCGTCGGGGCCGGGGCGAAATGCTTGGTCCAATCCTTGCCGTAAGCATTCAGGGAGTCGACGTCGGTCAGGACCTTGCCAGGCTCAACCAGGGTCTTCAGCTCATCAATCAGCGCAGGATCGGTCATCGACAGAACTCTCGAACAATTCATGGTCATCCTGAGAACGCTTCACGTCGCAGGAATGAGTGTTTAGCGGGGTGCATATGCTAGCATACCGACCCCGCAGCATAGTGCCCAACGGCTGTCCTGCGGCGACGGCTTTCCTGCCGCTCGGGTCAGCGTCTGTTGACCATTTCCTGCCATTTTTCTCCGGGATACAGGTTTACGCAGATGAGCAAGACTTCTCTCGATAAGAGCAAGATCAAGTTCCTTCTTCTCGAAGGCGTCCACCAATCGGCTGTCGACGTCCTCAAGGCGGCGGGCTACACCAGCATCGAGTACCTCACAGGTTCTCTGCCGGAAGCCCAGCTCAAGGAAAAGATCGCTGATGCGCACTTCATCGGCATTCGCTCCCGCACTCAGCTGACCGAAGAGATCTTCGATCACGCGAAGAAACTGGTGGCTGTCGGCTGTTTCTGCATTGGCACCAACCAGGTCGACCTCAACGCGGCTCGCGAACGCGGCATCGCGGTATTCAACGCGCCGTACTCCAACACTCGCTCCGTAGCCGAGCTGGTATTGGCCGAGGCGATCCTGTTGCTGCGTGGCATCCCTGAGAAGAACGCTTCCTGCCACCGTGGCGGCTGGATCAAGAGCGCAGCCAACTCCTTCGAGATCCGTGGCAAGAAGCTGGGCATCGTCGGTTACGGCTCGATCGGTACTCAACTGTCGGTCCTGGCTGAAGGCCTGGGGATGCAGGTGTATTTCTACGACACCGTGACCAAGCTGCCACTGGGCAACGCGACCCAGGTGGGCAACCTGCACGAGCTGCTGGGCATGTCCGACATCGTCACCCTGCATGTTCCGGAAACCGCGGCCACCCAGTGGATGATCGGCGAGAAGGAAATCCGCGCCATCAAGAAGGGCGGCATTCTGATCAACGCTGCTCGCGGCACCGTGGTTGAACTGGACGCCCTGGCGGACGCAATCAAGGACAAGCACCTGATCGGCGCGGCCATCGACGTCTTCCCGGTGGAGCCACGCTCCAACGAAGAAGAGTTCGAAAGCCCGCTGCGTGGCCTGGACAACGTGATCCTGACCCCGCACATCGGTGGTTCCACTGCTGAAGCGCAAGCCAACATTGGTCTGGAAGTGGCGGAAAAACTGGTCAAGTACAGCGACAACGGTACCTCGGTGTCGTCCGTGAACTTCCCGGAAGTGGCCCTGCCGGCTCACCCTGGCAAGCACCGTCTGCTACACATCCACGAGAACATTCCGGGCGTGATGAGCGAGATCAACAAGGTCTTCGCCGAAAACGGCATCAACATTTCCGGTCAGTTCCTGCAGACCAACGAGAAAGTCGGCTACGTCGTGATCGACGTCGATGCCGAATACTCGGAAATGGCGCAAGAGAAGCTCCAGCACATCAACGGCACCATTCGTTGCCGCGTGTTGTTTTAACAGCAGCTTCGAGCGGCAAGCTACAAGCGGCAAGTTGAGTCAGCTTTGGCTTCTACTTGAAGCTTGCCGCTATAAAAAACGGGAGCCCCTGAGGGCTCCCGTTTTTTATTTCACATTCACTGTGATTTTCTTCGAAACGATTGGCGGCTCGAACGGCATGTGCCCGGCATCACCCAATTCCAGCTGCAAGGTGTGCTTGCCCGGTGCCAGTTTTATTTCAGCCTGGGTCTGCGCTTTGCCGAAGTGCATATGGTTGGCATCCGTCGGGATCGGCGCACCGGCGGCAGGCAGTTTGTCGACATCGATCAGCAGGTGATGATGCCCCGTGTTTTTGGTGACATCACCGGCAGGTGCCAGCGCAATGTTTTTCACGGCGAATTTGACGATGAAAGTCTGGGGTACCGTAGCACCGTCCTCAGGAGAAACGATGGACACTTCGGCACCCGTGGGGGCCGGAGTCGCAGCCGTTGCCAGCATCGAAGCACTCAATAACAGGCCAGTCCATGTTGCACGTGACATAAAGCTTTTCATTCTCTTCTCCATTTTTTCCGTAAAATTCGCTCGGCCGTGACAACTTAACGGCCATTCGTTGTCGAAGGCACACGACAACAACCATAGCAAAGCGAGCCTGAACAGCGCATCGCGATAAATGAACTCAAAGGAGTGACCATGCGCTTTTTGCCTGGCCTGATCTGCCTGCTACCCCTTTTGAGCCCTTTGGCTCATGCCGAACTGATTGACGATGTTAACGACCGCGGCGAATTGCGCATTGCCCTTGAGGCTAATACCCCGCCCTTCAATTTCAAGGATGACGGCAAACTGAGCGGCTTCGAGGTCGAGCTGGGTCAGTTGTTGGCCAATGAACTGGATGTAAGGGCCGACTTCGTCGTCACCGATTCCGTCGACCTGCTGGCCGGCGTCGAAAGCGGCAAGTACGACGTCGCCATCAATCACATAGCACAGACCCCGGAGCTGAAAGATCGTTTCGACTTCAGCGAACCTTACATTCACACCAATGCGCAATTGATCGCGCAGAAAGAAGAGCCGCCGCGTTCGATCCTGTTGGTGCAGTCGCTGACGGAAGAAAAGCCCAAAGCCGCCCCGGCTGTGAGCCTGGCCATTCCGTTTCAGAAGGGTAACCCGGCGTTTCAAGCCAGCCTGGAAAACGCTTTGCAGCGGATCAAGGCTGATGGCCGGCTGGAGGCGCTGGAGCAGAAATGGTTCGGGGCGGATGCGAGTGTGGCGCCGAAACCATAAGGCACTGAAGATTTAATGTGGGAGCGGGCTTGCTCGCGAATGCGGTGTGTCAGGCAACATTGATGTCGACTGACACTCCCTCTTCGCGAGCAAGCCCGCTCCCACATGGGTTTTGTGGCAAGTCGTTAGTTCAGGGTTGCCAAGGCTATCGCCGCTTCGGCCAACTCCAGCTCACTGAACACCTGCACGCCATGGCGCTTGAGCAATGCCGCGGTGACACCCTCGCCGCTGACCTTCACGCCACTAAACGTTCCGTCATAGGCCAACAGATTCCCGCACGACGGACTGTTGGCCTTGAGTACGGCGATACGAATGCCGTGCCGCTGCACCAGCTCCAGCGCCTGAAAAGCCCCCGAAAGAAACTCGGCGCTGACGTCCTCGCCTTCCGTGGTGATGACCGATGCAAGGCCATCAAGCACTTCACCGCCCTGCCCGCCCGGAATCTCCGCCGCAGCCCTTGGTGTCGGCAAACCACCGGCGACTTCCGGACACAACGGCACCACCCGGCCTTCGGCAATCCACTGTTCCAACAGATCGAATGGCCCACTGGCGCCACCGTCGTAACGGACGCGGTGACCGAGCAAACAGCGGCTGACCAGAATCTTTTGCATGATCAGAACGGCTCGTTGCCACGACGGCGGAACCAGCCCGTCAACGACAGGCGCTCGCGGGTCGCGGGCAGGACTTCGTGGGGGACTTCACCCGACAGGAACACCACCAGGCATCCGCCGGTGGGCACCACATCGTGTTCGACGCCTTCGTCCAGGTACATGCGCAACTGGCCGCCATGCTCGGGCAGCCAGGCGTCATTGAGGTAGATCACCGCCGAGACCATGCGCCGGTCGTCATCGCGAAACCGGTCGACATGCTTGAGGTAGAAAGCGCCAGGCGGGTACAGGGCGAAATGGCTTTCGAAATCTTCCAGGCCCAGAAACAAACTGCGATTCATCGCCTCACGCAGGCTGTTCATCAACCCCAGGTAACTGTCGCAGGCCTCGACCTGACCGGGTTCGAGCCATTGGATATGGTCACCACGAATGCCCTCGCGGATCTCCGAAAATGGCCCACGTCCCACGGCGGCCGGGGCGAGCTCGCCATCGGCGGCACGTTTGCGGCACTCGGCCGCCAGCGCTCGGGTCAGATCCAGAGGCAGGAAAATAGTCTGCTGCGACCAGCCGCGCTCAGCCAGGTCGTCGACGATACGTAACAGCAGCGGATGATCAGAGGATATTTGCATGGCGCGCATAGTATTCCTGTGCCCGCAAATCCGACAGAGCCGCGCAGCGGAGGATTGGTCGGATAAGGCACGCAACCTGATACGAATTCTCGACAAGTACGAATGCCGCACGGAGAATAGTCGCCTGCTGACAGGAGTCCCTATGCGCCGTTTGCTTTTTTCCCTGCTGATGTTCTGTGTTTTGCCCGCCTGGGCGGACGGCCACGACCAGTTGTACAAGGTCGCCGGTTGGCCAGAACAACGCGCGCATTTCAGCGATGCCCTCTCTGCCGCTCAGCAGCGCTACCAGAACAGCCTGCCGCCGGCGGTGTTTCAGGCCCTGGTCAACAACAGCAATCAGCGCTTTGCGCCCAAAGCCATGGATCAGCGTGCCGAAGCGCAGCTGCGCAAAAAGCTTGCCGATCCGAAACCTGCGCTGACCTTCTTCCAATCGCCCTTGGGCAGGAAAATCGTCGCCGCCGAACTGCTGGCGACCCGTCGCGATCAATTGGCCAAAAATGCCAAGGGCTTGCCGAAAATGCAGGCCAGCGATACCCGTCAGCTGATCATCGGCCACCTCGCCCAGGCTCTGCCCGCTCGCGAGGCCGGTGCTGAAGTCAGCCTCGCCATCGCGGGCGTGGCGGCCGACAGCCTGAGCTCGATGATTCCCGGTCTACTTGGTGGCGGTCAGGCACAAGGCATGCTGAACGGCCAGCGCCAGCGCCTGATGGAGCAGATCGGCGCCGACCTGAACAACACGCTGCTGTATGTCTATCGCGACCTGTCGGATGAAGAACTGGAAGAGTTCGCCACATTCGCCGAATCCACCGAAGGCAAGGCTTACTACCAGGCGGCATTGGCGGCGATTCGGGCGGGGTTGGCGGTGGGGCAGAGTACGTCGAGCCTTGCCCAGTGAAATAGCGCCGTTCCCGAAAAGATCGCAGCCTTCGGCAGCTCCTACAAAAGCATGCCGTGCACCCCGTAGGAGCTGCCGAAGGCTGCGATCTTTTGATCTTGCCTCATCGATTCTGACGACTCATCCGCTTGCTCAAAAACCCGAAATACTCCTGCCGCAATCCCGCTGACTCATTCGCCAGATGATGCCGCGCCTTGGGCAGCATCAGTACCTGCGGCCGATCGAACTTGCCCCGCAATACATCAAGGTTGTGCTTCCAATCCACGGTCATGTCCGCCTGCCCCTGCACGATCAACGGCTGCCGCGGGCTGCTCGGTGCCGCTTCGATGCGCTTGATCCAGCGCCCCAGCGCACCGACCCAGGCCGTTGGCAGACGCAGCGGCTGCAGCGGATCGGCTTGCAGGAATGCGAGGAAGTCAGGGTCGTTGGAGTTCTCGCTGAAACGCCGGGCGATGCCTTTGACGAACGGCTTGAGCAAGTAATAACTGAGCTGCGACCAGCCCCAGGCTCGCGGCCGCACCAGCGGCGACAGAAGAATCACCTGCCCCTGGGCGGGACTGTTCGCACCCTGATTGAGCACATGATCGATCACGATCGCCCCGCCAGTGCTTTGCCCGCATAAGTGCCAGGGCTGCGGAAGGCCCAGCGATTGCGCCTCGGCCAATAGCCCTTGCAGGGTGCTCTGATACTCGGCGAAATCCTTGATGCTCGCCCGCTCGCCGCTAGACAGGCCATGTCCCGGCAAGTCACAGGCGATTACTGCAAAACCCTGGTCCAGCGCCCACTCGATCACATGCCGATAGAGCCCGGTGTGATCGTAGAAACCATGAAACAGAAACAGCGTCGCCTTCGCCCGCTCGGGCCACCAGAGCTGGCTGACCACTTCATAGCCATCGACCTCGAAACGTCCCAGGCCACTGCGCAGATTTCGCCGGGGGAAATCCAGCCGATAAAAATGCTGATAGACCATGGCCTCGGTCGACAGCGGTTGCCACTCGGCCAATGGCCGCAGGCTGGCACGCAAATGATCGGGGTCGAAAGTGGCAAACATGGGCTATTCCAGAGCGCAAAACGGACTTTATGGGCCTGCGATATTCATCTGTCGCGGCAAGCATGGCAAGCTAGCCGACCTTCGAGGATTGAAACCCATGCGTCCGGCCTACCGCACCACATTGCTTGCCAGCCTGCTCGCCCTTGTGTGTGCCGGCGTGTTGTGGGCCGCCTATGACTGGTTTCAGGGGCGCTACTTGCGCGCCTTCAGTTCGCACACTGCGGTGTTTTCCGGCGACCCCCTGCGCCTGCCGGATGAATTCGCAGGCCCCGGCGCCATTCGCCTGGTGCATTTCTGGGACCCGGCCTGCCCGTGCAATGTCGGCAACCAACAACACCTGACCGAACTGGTCGAGCAGTATGTACCGCAGGGCGTCGAGTTCTATGCAGTCCAAAAGCCCGGCAGCCACGGTCAATTGCCCGGCACGTTGAGCCGCCTTAAAACCATTACTGTCCTGCCAGGTTCCGAACAAATCCCTGCCAGCCCGGCGGTGGCGATCTGGGACCGCAGTGGCAGGCTGGCGTATTTCGGTCCGTACAGCGAAGGCCTGACCTGCAATTCAAGCAACAGTTTTATCGAGCCCATCCTGCAAGCGCTGAATGAAGGCCGGGCGGTGAACGCCACCCATACGCTGGCGGTGGGTTGCTACTGCCCGTGGCCTGCTGAGATGCAGTAAAGGCATTGCTGACCTTTCCAGGACCGCGATGCCCGGCACAGGAGGTCTGTGCTACACGTTTGCAGCCCCACGGGCGGCAATCCCGAAAGAACAAGGAGTCACCATGAAACGCGTCCTGACCGTACTTGCCTTGCTGATCGTCGTGCTCGTCGCCGGAGGCGGCTGGTATGTGTACAGCAAGCAACCAACGCGCCAGGGCCAGGTGGAATTGCAGCACCTGCAAGGTTCGGTGACCGTGCGCTACGACGTGCGCGGCGTGCCGCATATCCGCGCCGAAAACGAAACCGACCTCTACCGCGCCCTCGGCTACGTGCACGCCCAGGACCGACTGTTCCAGATGGAAGCCATGCGGCGTTTGGCCCGGGGTGAGCTGGCCGAGGTCCTCGGCCCGAAACTGATCGACACCGACAAACTGTTTCGCAGCCTGCGCATCCGCGAGCGGGCAGACAGTTATGTGGCCGCGCTGGATCGTCAGTCGCCGGCATGGAAGGCGCTGCAAGCCTATCTGGACGGCATCAATCAATATCAGGACAGTCACGCGGCGCCCGCCGAGTTCGACGTGCTGGGGATCCCCAAGCGCCCGTTCACTGCCGAAGACAGCATCAGCATCGCCGGCTACATGGCCTACAGCTTTGCTGCGGCGTTTCGCACCGAACCCTTGCTGACTTACGTGCGTGACCAACTGGGCGCCGAGTATTTGAATATCTTTGATCTCGACTGGCAGCCCAAGGGCGTGTTGGCCAAAAGACGCGCCAACCCCGCACCGAGCCTCACCGCCAATGACTGGAAGGATCTGAATGCCCTCGCCCGTTTGAGTGAGCAGGCCTTGGCCGACAATGGCCTGCCGCAATTCGAAGGCAGCAATGCCTGGGTGATTTCCGGCAGCCGCAGCAAAAGCGGCAAGCCACTGCTGGCCGGTGACCCGCACATTCGCTTCTCGGCGCCGTCGGTGTGGTACGAAGCGCACCTATCGGCGCCGGGTTTCGAGCTTTACGGTTACCATCAGGCGCTGGTGCCGTTTGCGTTTCTGGGCCACAACCTGGACTTCGGCTGGAGCCTGACGATGTTCCAGAACGACGACCTGGACCTGATTGCCGAGAAGGTCAACCCGGATAACCCGAATCAGGTCTGGTATCGCGGCCAATGGGTCGACATGGTCAACACCGAACAACAGATCGCGGTCAAAGGCCAGTCACCGGTCACGCTGATCCTGCGCCAGTCGCCCCACGGCCCGATCATCAACGATGCGCTCGGCACTGCCGCCGGCAAAACACCGGTCGCCATGTGGTGGGCCTTCCTCGAGACGCCGAATCCGATCCTCGACGGCTTCTACCAGCTCAACCGCGCCGACACCCTGGCCAAGGCCCGCGCCGCCTCGGCCAAGGTTCAGGCACCGGGACTGAACATCGTCTACGCCAACGCCAAGGGTGACATCGGTTGGTGGGCCTCGGCGCTGCTGCCCAAGCGCCCGGCCGGGGTGAAGCCCGGTTTCATCCTCGACGGCAGCACCCCTCAGGCGGACAAGGAAGGTTTTTACCCGTTCAGCGCCAACCCACAGGAAGAGAACCCGGCGCGGGGCTATATCGTCTCGGCCAACTTCCAGCCGGTGTCGCCGACCGGTATGGAAATTCCCGGTTACTACAACCTTGCCGATCGCGGTCAGCAACTCAATCGTCAACTCAGCGACAAGAACGTGAAGTGGGACAACGAGTCCAGCCAGAAGCTGCAACTGGGTACCACCACCGACTACGGCCCGCGCTTGCTGGCGCCGTTGCTACCGGTACTGCGTGAAGGGGTTAGCGATCCCGCCGAGCTCAAACTCGTGGAGCAACTGGCGCAGTGGAGCGGCGATTATCCGCTGGACTCGATCAGCGCCACGCTGTTCAACCAGTTTCTGTTCAACCTCACCGAGGCGGCGATGCGCGATGAGCTGGGCAATGACTTCTTCGAAACGCTGCTGCCGACCCGAGTGATCGATGCCGCACTGCCGCGCCTGGCAGCCTCCGCCGACTCACCGTGGTGGGACAACCGCAACACCTCTGGCAAGGAAACCCGCGCCGATACGGTCAAGGTGGCCTGGCAAGCGAGCATGGCTCACCTCAAAACCATCCTGGGCGCCGATTCCACACAATGGCAGTGGGGCAAGGCGCACACCCTGACTCACGGCCATCCGCTGGGGACGCAAAAGCCGCTGGAGCGGATCTTCAATGTCGGACCGTTCGCGGCGCCCGGCACCCATGAAGTGCCGAACAACCTCTCGGCCAAGATCGGCCCGGCGCCGTGGCCTGTGACTTACGGCCCGTCGACTCGGCGGCTGATCGACTTCGCCGACCCGGCCCACAGCCTGACCATCAACCCGGTCGGCCAGAGCGGCGTGCCGTTCGACCGTCACTATGACGACCAGTCCGAGGCATATATCGAAGGGGTTTATTACCAGGCGCATTTCAATGATGAAGAAGTGATGGCCAATACCCGCAGCACGTTGAAGCTGTTGCCAGCGCGTTCAGGGCAATAGATTTCTGTTGGTTTAACTGACGTCATCGCGGGCAAGTCGAATCGTCGCACCGCCGCTCCCACAGGTTTTGTGTTGATCACAAAATTGTTGCTTCACACCGATCACTGTGGGAGCGGGCTTGCCCGCGAAAGCGGTGGGTCAGTCAACATGGATGTTGAATGTCAGTCCGTCTTCGCGAGCAAGCCCGCTCCCACAGTGGATTTGGGTTGACCACACATGTGTGGTCAACCCGGCATCAAGCTCAAGCCGCTTCCGGCGCCTGCGCCCGGCGCACGTCCGGTTGTTTCCAGGAGTCAGCGGCGCTTTCTTCGATGGCTTGCTGAATCGCACGCTTGCGAATCTCTTCGGCACGACGGCTGAAGTACCAGACCAGGAACGTGACGAACGACACCGCCAACAGAATCAGGCTGGCCACGGCATTGATCTCGGGCTTCACGCCCAGGCGCACCGCCGAGAACACTTCCATCGGCAGGGTCGTGGAACCCGGACCGGACACGAAGCTCGCCAGCACCAGGTCATCCAGCGACAAGGCGAACGACATCATCCCGCCCGCCGCCAGCGACGGCGCGATCATCGGGATGGTGATCAGGAAGAACACCTTCCATGGCCGTGCGCCCAGGTCCATGGCCGCCTCTTCGATGGACAGGTCCAGCTCACGCAAGCGCGCCGACACCACCACCGCCACATACGCCGCACAGAACGTGGTGTGAGCGATCCAGATGGTGACGATACCGCGCTCCTGCGGCCAGCCGATCATCTGCGCCATGGCCACGAACAGCAGCAACAGCGACAGACCGGTGATCACTTCCGGCATCACCAGCGGCGCGGTGACCAGACCACCGAACAGCGTGCGGCCCTTAAAGTGGGTGATTCGCGTCAGCACGAACGCCGCCAGCGTCCCCAATGCTACCGCTGCAATCGCGGTGTAGCAGGCGATTTCCAGCGAGCGCACCACCGAGCCCATCAGTTGGGTGTTGTCCATCAATCCCACGTACCACTTGATCGACCAGCCGCCCCACACCGTCACCAGTTTGGAGGCGTTGAACGAGTAGATCACCAGGATCAGCATCGGCGCGTAGATGAACAGCAAACCCGCTACCAGCATGAAACTCGAGAAACGGAAGCGCTTCATTCCTTGCCCTCCATTTCTTTGGCCTGACTACGGTTGAACAGAATGATCGGCACAATCAAGATCGCCAGCATCACCACCGCCAGCGCTGATGCCACCGGCCAGTCACGGTTGTTGAAGAACTCTTGCCAGAGCACTTTACCGATCATCAGGGTTTCCGGACCGCCGAGCAGTTCCGGGATCACGAATTCGCCCACCACCGGGATGAACACCAGCATGCAACCGGCGATGATGCCGTTCTTGGACAGCGGCACGGTGATCTTCCAGAAACTGTTGAAGGTGCTCGAACCGAGATCCGACGCGGCTTCCAGCAGACTGGTGTCGTGTTTGACCAGGTTGGCGTAGAGCGGCAGGATCATGAACGGCAGATAGGAGTAAACGACCCCGATGTAAACCGCGAGGTTGGTGTTGAGGATCTGCAGCGGTTCGTCGATCCAGCCCATGCTCATCAAAAAGCCGTTGAGCAGACCGTTGTTGCTGAGGATGCCCATCCACGCATACACGCGGATCAGGATCGCGGTCCAGGTCGGCATCATGATCAGCAGCACCAGCACCGTCTGCAGCTCTTTGCGGGCACTGGCAATGGCGTAGGCCATCGGGTAGCCGATCAACAGGCAGAGGACGGTGCTGATCAGCGCCATCTTCAATGAACCGAGGTAAGCGGCGATGTACAACTCGTCATCGCCGAGCATCGCATAGTTGCTCAGGTTAAGCAGCACTTGGAGCTTCTGGTCGATGAAGCTGTAGATCTCGGTGTACGGCGGAATGGCCACGTCGGCTTCGGCGAAGCTGATCTTCAAGACGATGAAGAACGGCAGCATGAAGAACAGGAACAGCCAGATGAACGGAACCCCGATGACCAGCTGACGGCCACCGGGAATTATTCGGTTGAGCCGGCGTTTGAATTTGCGCAGGTTCATGAGCGAAGCACCACGCCGCTGTCGTCTTCCCAATACACGTAAACCTGATCACCCCAGGTCGGGCGCGCGCCACGGCGTTCGGCGTTGGCGACGAACGACTGGACGATCTTGCCGCTCGGCAACTCGACGTAGAACACCGAGTGGCCACCGAGGTAGGCAATGTCATGCACTTTGCCACTGGACCAGTTGTACTCGCAGGTCGGCATGGTCGGCGTCACCAGCAGTTTTTCTGGACGGATCGCGTAGGTCACGGACTTGTCCTGCACCGAAGTGCTGATGCCGTGGCCCACATAAATCTGCCGGTCCAGGTCCTTGCAGGTGATGATCGCGTGGCCTTCGGCGTCGTCGATCACTTCACCGTCAAAGATGTTGACGTTGCCGATGAACTCGCAGACCAGGCGGCTGGTCGGGGTTTCGTAGATGTCGATCGGGCTGCCGATCTGGGCGATCCAGCCCAGGTGCATGATCGCGATGCGCTCGGCCATGGTCATGGCTTCTTCCTGGTCGTGGGTGACCATCACGCAGGTCACGCCGACCCGCTCGATGATTTCCACCAGCTCCAGTTGCATTTGCGAACGCAGCTTTTTATCCAGCGCGCCCATCGGTTCGTCGAGCAGCAACAGCTTCGGTCGCTTGGCCAAAGATCGCGCCAGCGCCACACGCTGACGCTGGCCACCGGACAACTGATGCGGCTTGCGCTTGGCGTACTGGCTCATCTGCACCAGCTTGAGCATATCGGCCACGCGTGCATCGACTTCAGCGGCGGGAAGCTTGTCCTGCTTGAGGCCGAAGGCGATGTTCTGCGCCACGGTCATGTGCGGGAACAAGGCGTAGGACTGGAACATCATGTTGATCGGCCGCTCGTACGGCGGCATGTCCGTGATGTCTACGCCATCGAGGTAAATGCGCCCCTCCGTGGGCCGTTCGAAACCTGCCAGCATCCGCAGCAAGGTGGATTTGCCCGAACCCGAGCCGCCGAGCAGGGCGAAGATTTCGCCTTTCTTGATTTCCAGGGACACGTCGTCCACGGCAATCGTCTCGTCGAACTTTTTGGTGACCCGGTCGATTTTGACCAGCACCTGTTTAGGTGTCTGGTCGCCCTCGAGGGCTTTCTTATAGGCGCCGGAGGCAACTGCCATTTACGAAACTCCCAACAGAATTTGCAGTTCGCTCAACGTGGCGAACCTGGATAGTTTGAAGCTATTTGCCCGACTTGACCTTGGTCCAGCTGCGCGTCATCAAGCGTTGAATGTTTGGTGGCAACTCGGTGGAGACGTATGTCTTGTCGAGGACCGCTTGCGGTGGATAGACCGATGCGTCGGTGCGTATGGACTGTTCCATCAGTTTGTCCGACCCGGGGTTCGGGTTGGCGTAGCCTACGGAATTGCTGACCTGGGCAATTACTTCGGGTTTGAGCAAGTAATCGATGAAGGCATGGGCTTCCTTGACGTTGGCGGCATCCTTGGGGATCGCCAGCATGTCGAACCAGAGCGCGCCGCCCTCTTTCGGAATCGAGTAGGCGATGTTCATGCCTTTGCCAGCTTCAGCGGCGCGGGCCTTGGCCTGGAACATATCGCCGGAGAAACCGATTGCCACGCAGATATCACCGTTGGCCAGGTCTGCGATGTATTTGGAGGAGTGGAAATACGTCACGTAAGGCCGCACTGCCAGCAACTTGGCTTCGGCCTTTTTGTAGTCTTCAGGGTTGGTACTGTTGGCGTCCAGGCCCATGTAATTGAGGACCGTGGGCATCATTTCATCGGCGGAGTCGAGGAACGCCACCCCGCAGCTCTGCAGCTTCTTGATGTTCTGCGGCTCGAATACCACATCCCACGAATCGATCTTGTCGAGGCCCAGCACGGCCTTGACCTTGTCGACGTTGTAACCGATGCCGTTAGTGCCCCACAGATACGGCACGGCGTACTGATTGCCCGGATCGTTCTGCTCCAGACGCTTGAGCAGCACCGGGTCGAGGTTGGAATAGTTAGTCAGCTTCGATTTGTCGAGTTTCTGAAAAGCCCCGGCCTTGATCTGTTTGCCCAGAAAGTGGTTGGACGGCACGACCACGTCATATCCGGTACGCCCGGCCAGCAACTTGCCTTCCAGGGTTTCGTTGGAATCGAATACGTCATACACCGGCTTGATACCGGTTTCTTTCTGGAAGTCGGCCAAGGTGGTTTCACCGATGTAATCCGACCAATTATAAATATGCACTGTGCCAGCGGCCTGAACACTGACCGCCAGTGTCAGCCCGGCGCCGACCAACAGGGCATTGCGCAACAAAGAAAAAATAGGCAAGTGGAGGTCCTCTAAAATTAGTTGGGCCCAAGTTGCCCCGCGTTACATGACAGCCATGGCTGCCTGGCAACAAAACCGGCGCGCAACTTACCCTCGAAAAACCGTTCCAGCAAAACTTTTATGCTGATCCCTGTAGCAGCTGCCGAAGGCTGCGTTAAGGCCCGAAGGACCTTCCCGCGTTCTTGAGAGCGCAACCGCTGCGCGGTTGGACGCAGCCTTCGGCAGCTGCTACAGGGTTTATTACTTATTTACCGGATTTGATCTTGGTCCAGCTGCGAGTCAGGATCCGCTGGGTGGCGGCCGGCAAATCGGCAATCGCGTACAGCTTGGCCAACACTTCCGCTGGCGGGTAGATGCCTGGATCGCTGGTGATTTCTTTATCGACCAGTGCGGTAGACGCCGCATTACCGTTCGGGAAACGCACGGCGTTGGTGATCTCGGCCATGATTTCCGGCTTCTGCAGGAAGGTCATGAACTTGTAGGCGCCTTCGACGTTTTCGGCATCTTTAGGGATGGCGACCATGTCGTAGAAGCTGCCGGCACCTTCTTTTGGAATGTTGTAGCTGACTTTCACCTTGTCACCGGCTTCAGCGGCGCGAGCCTTGGCCTGGTAGATGTCACCCGAGTAACCCACGGCGACGCAGATGTTGCCGTTGGCCAGGTCGGAGATGTATTTGGACGAGTGGAAGTAGCCCACCGAAGGACGGATTTTCAGGAACAGCGCTTCGGCTTCAGCCAGTTGTTTCTTGTCCTGGGTGTCGGTTGGATAGCCCAGGTAATGCAACGCCACCGGAATCATCTCGGTTGGCGAATCGAGGAAACTGATACCGCATGACTTCAACTTGGCAGCGTTTTCAGGTTTGAACAGCAAGTCCCACGAGTTGGTCGGCGCGTCGGCACCCAGTGCAGCCTTGACCTTGTCTGGGTTGAAACCGATACCGATCGAACCCCACATGTAAGGAAATGCGTGTTCGTTACCCGGGTCGCTTACCGATACGGCTTTAAGCAGGTCCGGGTTCAGGTTTTTCCAGTTGGGCAGTTTGGACTTGTCCAGCTTCTGGTAAACGCCGGCCTTGATCTGCTTGGCCAGGAAGTTGTTCGACGGCACGACGATGTCATAGCCGGACTTGCCTGCCAGCAGCTTGGCTTCCAGGGTTTCGTTACTGTCGAACACGTCGTAGACGACTTTGATACCCGACTCGGCTTCAAACTTCTTGACGGTATCCGGTGCGATGTAATCGGACCAGTTGTACACGCGCAGCACTTTGTCGTCCGCCTGAACGGCGCCCGCCATCATGCCCATCAGGGACATGGCGAGGAGGGTCTTGCCAGCTATCTTCATACCTAATGCCTTCATGGGTAATGCTCCAGTTTTTCTTTTTAACCACGTGCTCAGCGGCCGGTTACCGGGCATCCGAACAACCGTTAGTCTGGCAAGTTCCAAGGCAGGCTTTCAAGGAAAGACCCATCCTTTGTTTGCACTGAACGAAGTGCAAACTTCGCACCTCGTTCAGAGCCTAGCACTTAGCCCTGCAACGCACTCAGGGTCAGGTCCAGGCACTTGCGCGCCTTGGTTACCAACTCGTCGATTTCAGCCGGTGTAATCACCAGTGGCGGAGCAATGATCATGGTGTCGCCGACGGCGCGCATGATCAGGCCGTTTTCGAAGCAGAACGTGCGGCAGATCATGCCAACGCCCTTGCCTTCGTAACGTTTGCGGGTGGCTTTGTCCTGAACCAGTTCAATGGCCCCCAGCAGACCGACCCCCCGCACTTCCCCCACCAACGGGTGATCGCTCAGTTCCCGTAGACGCTTTTGCAAATAAGGTGCCGTTTCTGTACGCACGCGCTCGACAATTTTCTCATCGCGCAGGATGCGAATGTTTTCCAGCGCTACCGCAGCAGCCACCGGGTGCCCGGAATAGGTGAAACCGTGGTTGAAATCGCCACCTTCGTTGAGCACTTCGACCACGTCGTCGCGCACGATCAGGCCGCCCATCGGGATATAGCCGGAGGTCAGGCCCTTGGCGATGGTCATCATGTGGGGTTTTAGGTCGTAGAAATCGCTGCCGAACCACTCGCCGGTACGGCCGAAACCGCAGATCACTTCGTCGGCGACGAACAGAATGTCGTACTTGGCGAGGATTTCCTTGATGCGTGGCCAGTAGCTGTCTGGCGGGATGATCACGCCGCCGGCGCCCTGGATCGGCTCGGCAATAAAGGCCCCGACGTTGCCGACGCCGACTTCCAGAATCTTCTCTTCCAGCTGATTGGCTGCCCAGATACCGAACTCGTCCGGGGTCATGTCACCGCCTTCGCCGAACCAGTACGGCTGGGCAATGTGGACGATACCCGGGATCGGCAAATCGCCCTGTTCGTGCATGTACGTCATGCCACCCAGGCTCGCGCCGGCCACGGTGGAACCGTGATAGCCGTTCTTGCGACTGATGATGACTTTCTTCTTCGGCTGGCCCTTGATCGTCCAATAGTGGCGAACCATCCGCAGCATGGTGTCGTTGCCTTCGGAACCGGAACCGGTGAAGAACACGTGATTCATGCCTTCAGGCGCAACGTCGGCGATGACCTTGGCCAATTCCAGCACCGGCGGGTGAGCGGTCTGGAAGAACAGGTTGTAATAAGGCAGTTCGCGCATCTGTTTGCTGGCGGCATCGGCCAGCTCATCGCGACCGTAGCCGACGGCGACACACCACAGGCCGGCCATGCCGTCGAGGATCTTGTTGCCTTCGCTGTCCCAGAGGTAAACGCCCTTGGCATGGGTGATGATCCGCGGGCCTTTCTCTTTCAGCTGCTTGAAATCGCTGAACGGGGCCAGGTGGTGATCGCTGCTCAGGGCTTGCCATTCACGGGTTTGCGGGTTGTTGCTGGTCATGGGAATTCTCCTTGGATTCCAGTGAAGGCGCGGCGATTTACAGCCGCGCCCGGCGCATCAGACGGCAAAGAGCAGGAACTCCCGCTCCCACGAACTGATCACGCGTTTGAAGTTTTCATGCTCGGCCCGCTTGACCGCGACGTAGCCCGTGATGAATTTCTTGCCTAGGTACTTTTCGATGGTCTTGCTGTTTTCCATCCGGTCCAGGGCATCTTCAATGGTCAGGGGCAGGCGCAGGTTGCGCCGCTCGTAACCGCGACCCACGACCGGCGCACTCGGGTTATGCCCTTCGACCATGCCGATAAAGCCGCACAACAGGCTGGCGGCGATGGCCAGGTAAGGGTTGGCATCGGCACCCGGCAGACGGTTTTCCACCCGACGGTTCTGCGGCCCGGCATCTGGAACCCGCAAGCCTACGGTGCGGTTCTCTTCGCCCCACTCCACGTTCACCGGTGCCGAGGTATCCGGCAGGAAGCGGCGGAACGAATTGACGTTGGGTGCGAATAACGGCAGCAGCTCAGGAATGAATTTCTGCAGGCCGCCAATGTGGTTGAGGAACAGCTGGCTCATGGTCCCGTCTTCATTGGAGAAAACGTTTTTGCCGGTCTCAAGGCTAATGATGCTCTGGTGCAAGTGCATGGCGCTGCCCGGCTCGCCGGTCATGGGCTTGGCCATGAAGGTCGCCGCCACGTTGTGCTTGAGCGCGGCCTCACGCATGGTGCGCTTGAACACCAGAATCTGGTCGGCCAGGGACAGGGCATCGCCATGACGGAAGTTGATTTCCATCTGCGCCGTGCCGTCTTCGTGGATCAGCGTGTCGAGGTCCAGCTCTTGCAGTTCGCACCAGTCGTAGACGTCTTCGAACAACGGGTCGAATTCGTTCGCCGCTTCGATCGAGAACGACTGGCGACCGGTTTCCGGACGACCGGAGCGACCAATCGGCGGTTGCAGCGGGTAGTCCGGGTCATCACTGCGCTTGGTGAGGTAAAACTCCATTTCCGGCGCCACGATCGGCTGCCAGCCGTGGTCGGCGTAGAGCTTCAACACCTTCTTGAGCACGTTGCGCGGCGACAGCTCGATCGGGTTGCCTTGCTTGTCGTAAGTGTCGTGAATCACGATGGCGGTGGGCTCGATGGCCCATGGCACCAGAAACACCGCGTTATGGTCGGGGCGGCAGATCATGTCGATGTCGGCCGGGTCGAGCAATTCGTAATAGATGTCGTCTTCGACGTAGTCGCCGGTGACAGTCTGCAACAGAACGCTTTCGGGCAGGCGCATGCCTTTTTCAGCAATGAACTTGTTGGTCGGCGAGATCTTGCCCCGGGTAATGCCCGTCAGGTCGCCAATCATGCATTCGACTTCTGTGATCTTGTGGTCTTTCAACCAATCGGTGAGCTGGTCGAGGTTGTTACTCATAAATGCCTCTTAGGCTGAGTTTCCTGACTCTTATAAGTCAGGCGTTGTTTGACGCATCGGCGTCGCGTTGTAGAGCGTGCTTGCGACAGGCATCGCCAAATGCCTGGAAAATCGCAAGGTAGTCAGGATTCAAGCTTACCTGCCATTCGGGATGCCATTGCACCCCTAAAGCAAAAGCCTTGCCTTCGATGACAGAGACGGCTTCGATCAATCCGTCGGGTGCCACCGCTTCCACACGAAGGCCAGGCGCCAGACGCTCGATGCCCTGACCATGAATCGAATTGACTTGAATCTCGCTCTTCAGGCCCAGCCTGGCAAGTACACCGTCCGGCTGAACGTGCACCGGGTGACTTGGCGCGTACTGTCCTTCCAGCGGCAGGCTGTCGTCTTCACGGTGATCCATGAACGGACCGGCCTCGTGAACCTTCTGATGCAGACTGCCGCCGAATGCCACATTCATTTCCTGGAAGCCACGGCAAATGCCGAGCACGGGAACACCGGCCTCGACAGCGGCGCGGATCAGCGGGAGAGTGGTGGCATCGCGTGCAGAATCATGAGCAGTACCTGGCGCACTGACCGGGCCGTTATAGTGAAACGGTTCTATATTGGAAGGAGAGCCTGTAAAGAGAATGCCGTCCAGAGCGTCCAGAATATCGGACGATGTCAGTAGATCCGCCAGGGATGGAAGAATCAACGGCAGGCCCTTGGCAGCTGAAGCCACGGCGCGTACGTATTTGTCGCCACTGATGTGATAAGCATGCAGACCGATCTGCTTTGAGCAGGCGGTGACGCCGATTAACGGCAGGCGAGACATGAAGCACCCCGGTATTATTGCTGTTATGGGTTTAAATCGAGCTTAGCCTTGTTCATTTTTTTACACAACACCCCCGTAAAAAATACAACACGGCCCGCTCAAGCTCGCGGGCGCCAAGAAGGATGAAGGCAAAAAAACGCCCCAAAGTGCCTCAAAAAAGCCCCATGAGTGCTTTTTTAGGGCAAAAAAGGCCTCGCTTGACTTCGGCATGCCGTTCGGGTTGACTGGAATCCGAAGAGATCAATGATTGATATTTTTAACAACAAAGGTGTTGCATCATGTCGGTACCCCCGCGTGCCGTTCAGCTTAACGAAGCGAACGCGTTCCTTAAGGAACATCCTGAGGTTCTGTACGTTGACCTTCTGATTGCGGATATGAATGGTGTGGTGCGCGGCAAGCGCATTGAACGCACCAGCCTCCACAAGGTTTACGAGAAAGGCATCAACCTGCCGGCCTCTCTATTTGCTCTGGATATCAATGGCTCGACGGTGGAAAGCACCGGCCTGGGCCTGGACATCGGCGATGCTGACCGAATCTGCTATCCAATCCCCGACACCCTGTGCAATGAGCCCTGGCAGAAACGCCCGACCGCGCAACTGTTAATGACCATGCACGAACTCGAAGGTGATCCTTTCTTCGCCGACCCGCGCGAAGTCCTGCGACAAGTCGTAGCCAAGTTCGACGAGATGGGCCTGACCATCTGCGCCGCGTTCGAACTGGAGTTCTACCTGATCGACCAGGAAAACGTGAACGGTCGCCCACAACCGCCGCGCTCGCCGATCTCCGGCAAACGCCCGCATTCGACCCAGGTCTACCTGATCGACGACCTCGACGAATATGTCGACTGCCTCCAGGACATTCTGGAAGGTGCGAAAGAGCAAGGCATCCCTGCCGACGCGATCGTCAAGGAAAGTGCCCCGGCACAGTTCGAAGTGAACCTGCACCACGTGGCCGACCCGATCAAGGCCTGCGACTATGCGGTCCTGCTCAAGCGTCTGATCAAAAACATCGCCTACGACCATGAGATGGACACCACCTTCATGGCCAAGCCTTACCCAGGCCAGGCGGGTAACGGTCTGCACGTCCACATCTCGATTCTAGATAAAGAGGGCAAAAACATTTTTGCCAGCGAGGATCCCGAGCAGAACGCCGCACTGCGTCACGCGATCGGCGGTGTGCTCGAGACCCTGCCGGCGCAGATGGCTTTCCTCTGCCCGAACGTCAACTCCTACCGTCGTTTCGGCGCACAGTTCTATGTGCCGAATTCGCCGTGCTGGGGCCTGGACAACCGCACCGTGGCCATCCGCGTACCGACCGGTTCCTCCGATGCCGTGCGCATCGAGCATCGTGTGGCCGGCGCCGACGCCAACCCGTATCTGTTGATGGCTTCTGTTTTGGCTGGCGTGCACCACGGTCTGACCAACAAAATCGAGCCGGGCGCGCCCGTGGAAGGCAACTCCTACGAGCAGAACGAGCAAAGCCTGCCAAACAACTTGCGTGATGCACTGCGCGAGCTGGACGACAGCGAAGTCATGGCCAAGTACATCGATCCGAAATACATCGACATTTTTGTCGCCTGTAAAGAGAGCGAGTTGGAGGAGTTCGAACACTCCATCTCCGACCTCGAATACAACTGGTACCTGCATACCGTTTAAGCGATTGCAGTAAAAACAACGCCGCCAGCTTCACAGCTTGCGGCGTTTTTTTATGGCCGACATCAAGAACCCTGTGGCGAGGGAGCTTGCTCCCGCTGGAGGCCGAAGGACTCCCTGTTCCAGCGATACGGTTTTGTCAGGCACACCGCATTGACTGGTTTTGGGGCCGCTTCGCGACCCAACGGGAGCAAGCTCCCTCGCCACAGGGTATGGATCATCCCCGCGCTCTGCGTACAATGCCCGCTGCCCCGCAGGAGACTTCAATGACGCGCACCGCCACCATTCGCAAACCCCGCGCCCGCAGTCAGGCCCGGATCGATTCGATACTCGATGCCGCCCGCACGCTGCTGGCCGCCGAGGGCGTGGCCAGCCTGTCGATCTACAGCGTCGCCGAACGCGCGGAGATCCCGCCCTCCTCCGTCTACCATTTTTTCGCCAGCGTCCCGGCCCTGCTTGAAGCCCTGACCGCCGATGTCCACGCCGCATTCCGCGCCTGCCTGCAAGCGCCCATCGATCACCATGCCCTCAACGGCTGGCGCGATCTGTCGCGATTGGTGGAACAACGCATGCTCGCCATCTACGACGAAGACGCCGCCGCCCGCCAACTGATCCTCGCCCAGCACGGCCTGACCGAAGTCACCCAGGCCGACCGCCAGCACGACATCGAACTCGGCGACCTGATGCACAAGCTGTTCGACCACCACTTCGAATTGCCAACCTTGCCCAGTGATGTCGATGTGTTTGCGCTGGCCATGGAGCTGGGGGACCGAGTGTATGCACGCTCGGTGCAACAGCATGGGCAGATCACGCCGCGCATGGCTGAAGAAGGGATGCGGGTGTTTGATGCTTATCTTGGGTTGTATTTGCCACCCTATCTGCCCAAGCGCGCTATGACAGCCTGATCCTCGCGGGCTTCACTGGCCCCTTCGCGAGCAAGCCCGCTCCCACAGTGGATTTCTGTCGTACAGAGAATCCGTGTCCACTGAAGATCAAATGTGGGAGCGGGCTTGCTCGCGAAGGCCGCACCGCCGAACTCACTGAATCACGCGCATAAAAAACCCCGAAGGGCTAATACCCTCCAGGGTTATTGTTTACGCACGCACTTACAACTTGGCGATCGACACCTCGGTGGATTTCACAAACGCGATCACTTCACTGCCGACCACCAGTTCCAGCTCTTTCACCGAACGGGTGGTAATCACCGAAGTGACGATGCCGGAGGCCGTCTGCACGTCGATTTCCGACAGCACGTCACCCAGCACGATTTCCTTGATCGAGCCTTTGAACTGGTTACGAACGTTGATGGCTTTGATAGTCATAAGATTTCTCCTGAGGTCGAAATGAGCTGCAAGTTGCAAGCTACAAGCTGCAAGCTGCAAGTAGAAGCAGAGCGCTTTTACTTGCAGCTTGAAGCTTGCGCTGCTCTTATTGCGCCCAACGCAATTGCGCAGGCAGTGGTGAAACAGGTTCCGGTTCCGGCGGTTGGCCAGGCAGGGACAGGACGCGGTTGAGCACTTCGGTTTCCAGCGTCGCCAGCCGATGGGAGCCACGGACCCGAGGGCGCGGCAGTTCCACAGGCAGGTCGAGGCCGACTTCACCCTCTTCAATCAGAATCACCCGATCGGCAATCGCCACCGCTTCGCTGACGTCGTGGGTCACCAGCAACACGGTGAAGCCATGCTGTTGCCAGAGCCGTTCGATCAATTGCTGCATTTCGATTCGGGTCAGGGCATCCAGTGCGCCCAGCGGTTCGTCGAGCAACAGCAAGCGTGGTTGATGGATCAACGCGCGAGCCAGGGCCACACGCTGCTTCTGCCCGCCGGACAACGCTGCCGGCCATTCGTTGGCGCGATCCGCCAGGCCGACGGCTTCCAGCGCTTCCAGTGCTTGCGGCCGCCAGTTGCCCTTGAGCCCGAGACCGACGTTGTCGATGACCTTTTTCCACGGCAGCAGACGTGCTTCCTGGAACATCAGTCGGGTGTCTTCCCGCGCATCACTCAGTGGTGCGGAACCGGCGAGCGACTCGCCAGCCGTGGGCTTGTCGAGACCGGCGAGCAAGCGCAGCAAGGTACTTTTGCCGCAGCCGCTACGCCCGACCACCGCCACAAACTGCCCGGCCGGAATGTGCAGGTCGATTTCACGCAGCACTTGCCGTGAACCGAAGGTTTTTTGCAGCTTGCGCACCACTAGCGGAATACCGCGCAGCAGGCGTGGAGGTTGTTGAGCCTTCATGCAGCACCTCCCTTGGCAACCTGATAAGCCGGATGCCAGCGCAGCCACACGCGTTCAAGCCCACGCGCCGCAAGGTCGGCCAGCTTGCCGAGCACCGCGTACAAAAGAATTGCCAGCACCACCACGTCGGTCTGCAAAAACTCCCGTGCATTCATCGCCAGATAGCCGATGCCCGAGCTCGCGGAAATGGTTTCCGCCACGATCAAGGTCAGCCACATGAAGCCCAGCGCGAAACGCACGCCGACCAGAATCGATGGCAGCGCACCCGGCAAAATCACTTGGCGAAACAGGCTGAAACCGGACAGGCCATAACTGCGGGCCATCTCCACCAACGCCGGATCGACGTTGCGAATGCCGTGATACGTGTTGAGGTAAATCGGGAACAACGTGCCCAACGCCACCAGAAAAATCTTCGCCGACTCGTCGATGCCGAACCACAGGATCACCAGTGGAATCAGTGCCAGATGCGGCACGTTGCGGATCATCTGCACCGAACTGTCGAGCAGGCGTTCGCCCCACGTCGACAGGCCAGTGATGAAGCCCAACGCAAGACCGATGCCGCCGCCGATGACGAAACCGAGCGCCGCGCGCCAGCCGCTGATGGCCAGATGAATCCAGATTTCACCGCTGCTGACCAGGCTCACACCGGCTTCGATCACCGCGATCGGCGCCGGCAGAATCCGCGTCGACAACCAGCCCGCCGACACCGACAACTGCCACACCGCCAGCAACAAGACCGGCAGCGCCCAGGGCGCGAGGTTGTGGATGATTTTCTTCATGGCGGCGCCTCAGCTCTGGGACGCGGCTTTGGGAAGAATGTCGTTGGCGACCATCTCGCCAAACGGGCTGACGTAACCGGCGCTTTTCGGTAGTTCCGGACGCTCGATATCGAGGTGCGGGAACAGCAATTCAGAGACACGGTACGACTCTTCCAGATGTGGATAACCGGAGAAGATGAACGTATCGATGCCCAGGTCCGCGTATTCCTTCACCCGAGCGGCCACGGTCGGGCCATCGCCGACCAGCGCCGTACCGGCCCCGCCGCGCACCAGACCAACACCGGCCCAAAGGTTGGGGCTGACTTCCAGATGGTCGCGACTGCCACCATGCAAGGCGGCCATCCGTTGCTGGCCGACCGAATCGAAACGCGCCAGAGACGCCTGGGCACGGGCGATGGTGTCATCGTCCAGATGCGAGATCAGTCGCTCCGCCGCTTGCCATGCCTCGGCATTGGTTTCTCGAACGATCACATGCAGGCGAATACCGAAGCGCACGGTGCGGCCGAGCTTCGCCGCTTTGGCACGAACCTGTTCAATTTTTTCCGCCACGGCGGCCGGCGGCTCGCCCCAGGTCAGGACCATTTCGACCTGCTCTGCCGCTAGGTCTTGCGCGGCTTCCGACGAGCCACCGAAATACAGCGGCGGGCGCGGTTGCTGGATCGGCGGATAGAGCAACTTCGCGCCCTTCACGCTGATGTGCTGACCGTCGTAATCGACGGTTTCCCCTTCTAGTACCCGGCGCCAGATACGGGTGAATTCCACTGAGGCCTGATAGCGTTCCTCGTGACTGAGGAACAAACCGTCGCCGGCCAGTTCTTCCGGATCGCCTCCGGTGACCAGGTTGAACAGCGCCCGACCGCCAGACAAGCGATCCAGTGTCGCGGCCTGACGCGCCGCCACCGTCGGGGAAATGATCCCGGGGCGCAGGGCAACCAGAAACTTCAAACGCTGGGTCACCGGGATCAACGACGCGGCCACCAGCCACGAGTCTTCGCAGGAGCGACCGGTGGGAATCAGCACCCCGCCAAAGCCCAGACGATCCGCTGCTTGCGCGACCTGTTGCAGGTAACCGTGGTCGACTGCGCGAGCGCCTTCAGCGGTGCCAAGGTAATGGCCATCGCCATGGGTAGGCAGGAACCAGAAGATATTAAGGCTCATGGAGTGGTCTCCTCAGGAAATCGAATTACGGCGCTTTGGCCACGGTGGCAGGTGGTGTCCAGATCACGTCTTTGATGCTCAAGGGTTTGGGAATCAGCTTGAGCTGGTAGAAGCTGTCGGCGATTTTCTGTTGGGCCGCGACGACATCAGGGGTCAGGAACAGCGCGCCGTAGCCCTGGCGTTTCATCGAGGTCAGGGTGATGTCCGCTGGCAGGCCAAGCAGTGGCGAAACTTGCCTGGTCACATCCTCGGGGTTGGCCTTGGACCATTCGCCAACCGCACGCACTTCTTCCACCAGCGCCTTGATCACTTGAGGATTTTTCTGCGCGTAAGGTTTGGTCGCCAGGTAGAACTGATGGTTGTCGACGAGTCCTTTGCCGTCGCGCAGCGTGCGTGCTTGCAGTTGCTGTTCGGCGGCGGCCTGGTACGGGTCCCAGATCACCCAGGCATCGACACTGCCACGCTCGAATGCGGCACGGGCATCGGCTGGAGGCAGGAACACGGTCTGGATGTCAGTGTATTGGAGGCCGGCGTCTTCAAGCGCACGCACCAGCAGGTAGTGCACGTTGGAGCCCTTATTGAGCACGACTTTCTTGCCCTTGAGGTCCTGCACCGATTTGATCGGCGAGTCCTTCGGCACCAGGATCGCTTCGCTGTGGGGCGCTGGCGGTTCATAGGCAACATAGAGCAGATCGGCGCCGGCCGCCTGAGCGAACACGGGCGGCGTTTCACCGGTGACGCCAAAATCGATGGAGCCGACGTTCAGGCCTTCGAGCAGTTGCGGACCACCGGGGAACTCAGTCCATTGCACATCCACGCCTTGGGCGGCGAGGCGTTTTTCGAGTGTGCCTTTGGCTTTGAGCAGCACCAGCGTGCCGTACTTTTGATAACCGATCCGCAGGACGCCTTCATGGGTAGAAAGTGCCTGAGCTTGAGTAATGGCGCCGAAGGTGACAGCCGCAGCAAACAGAGCGACCAGACCACGACGCAAAATGACAGTGCGCATAGCGCTCTCCTTTTTGCAGTTGGGTTTTGGCTGCACCTGCTTGCCCGTTAGCGGGCCAGTAAGGTGGAGTACTTCAAATTCGGATGTGACTTGAGGGCTGGCTTAAATGCTCCAGCGAGCACTCAACAAACGTTCGTTCAACAGGTTCGGATCGAGCGGCTTGGGCCGTCGAGCCATGGCGCTGAAAAACTGCTCCAGCGCTTCAAACAATCGTTGCGCAAGCTCCGGCGCCAACTGCGCCTGGGCGCTGCCTTCGCCGTAAGCGATCTGGCTGTCCACAGCGAAAATCCCCTGTAGCATTTCCTGGGCTTTCAACGCCGACAGCACCGGTTTGAGCGCGTAATCCACCGCCAGCATATGGGCGATGCTGCCGCCGGTAGCCATCGGCAAAACCACCTTGTGGCTCAGAGCACGTTCGGGCAGCAGATCGAGCAAGGTTTTCAGCGCACCGGAGAACGACGCTTTGTAAACCGGCGTGGCGATCAACAAGCCATCGGCGTTTTCAATCTGTTGCAACAGGTCGATCACTTTCGGGCTGTCGAAGCGGGCATGCAGTAAATCTTCGGCCGGGAAGTCTCGTACCTGGTAACTCACCACTTCCACCCCTTGCTCTTGCAACCAGCGTCGCGAGCGCTCCAGCAAAACCCCGGAACGGGAGCGTGGGCTGGGACTGCCACCGAGTGAGACGACCAGCATTCAGACAATTCCTTGAGCGATGTTGGCGATTCGCGGCTTGCGATTTCGCGTTTGATGAGTGACCTTAACAGCTGATTTATATATCCATAAATCATATTTATTCATTTGGTTATTCTTTAAATGAATATATCAATAGTCTTTTTCCGGACAAAAAAGAGGCCGTCGAAACGGCCCAAAATCCCCTGCTTTGGTTGATGCCTGGAAAAGATCGCAGCCTTCGGCAGCTCCTACAGGTGTACGCCAATTCCAATGTAGGAGCTGCCGAAGGCTGCGATTTTTTGACGTTTAACGATTCGGCTGTGGCGTCAGGCGCAGGTACGGCTTCACCGCGCGATAACTTTTGGGAAACCGTTGCCTGATTTCATCTTCGTCCTTGAGCGACGGCACGATCACCACTTCATCACCGTCCTGCCAGTTGGCCGGGGTGGCCACTTTGTAGTTGTCGGTGAGCTGCAGCGAATCGATCACCCGCAAAATTTCATTGAAGTTACGGCCGGTACTCGCCGGGTACGTAATCGTCAGCCGAATCTTCTTGTTCGGATCGATCACGAACAGAGAACGTACGGTCAGGGTGTCGTTGGCATTCGGATGGATCAGGTCATACAGGTCGGACACTTTACGGTCCGCATCGGCGAGGATCGGGAAGTTGACGATGGCGTTCTGGGTTTCGTTGATGTCCTCGATCCACCTGTGATGCGAGTCCACCGGGTCGACCGACAGAGCAATGGCTTTGACGCCGCGCTGAGTGAATTCATCCTTGAGCCTGGCGGTAAAACCCAGCTCGGTGGTGCACACCGGCGTGAAGTCCGCCGGATGGGAAAACAACACGCCCCAGCTATCGCCCAGCCATTCATGGAAACGGACAGTGCCGGCGCTGGAATCCTGTTCGAAGTCGGGGGCGATATCGCCAAGTCTGAGGCTCATGGTGCGGCTCCTTTTGAGTGCTTGTTGAGCCCAACTGTGCCTGCGTTCATTAGAGATTAAAAAGAATAAATGTCGATTTTGTTAGATCATAAATGAATATCAAATATCTGTTCACTGGACCTGGATGCCCATGAGGACGAACATCGCCTACAAGGTTCGAGAAGGCCTTGAATTGCTGCAAAAGAGGGAAATTTCAAGGAGGGTTTACGGGGTGAGCCCTCCTTGAAAACGCAAAAGCCCCGCCCGGCGAGATGCCGGGCGGGGCTTTTTTTCTACGTCTTACATGAAGTTGTAAGTGTAGTTGAAGATCAGGCGAGTCTGATCCTGATCGGCGATACCAGTACTGCTGCCACGGTAGGTGCCGTGACGCAGGGTAGTGCCAAAGCCTTTCAGAGGGCCTTGCTGGACAACGTAGTCCAGGCGCATGTCACGTTCCCACTCGGACGAATCGCTTCCACCGGTGGCGGATTTGATGTCGTCACCGTGGAGGTAGGCAATTGCAGCCTTCAAGCCCGGAACGCCCAGTGCGGTGAAATCGTAGGAATATTGACCGAACGTGGTGTTCTCACCTGCGCGGACAAACTGATGGATCATGCTATCGGTAAACAGGTAGAAGCTTGAGCCGCCAGCCCCTTCGTTACGACCGCTGTCATTCAAAAGGCTACCCTGGTTCAGGTAGACGAAGCCGCCGTCATCACCAACTTGCTGGTGACCCAACAAGAATGCGCTGCCACCCAGGGTATAGGTGAACATGGCGCTCCAGGTCTTGTTATCGACCTCGCCCGGGGTCTTGGCATAGCCACCGTTGTTGTTGAATCGATAGCCGGCGTCACCGTTGCGACCATCTGAGCTGCTGTCGAAGTAACGCAAGTCAGTCTTGAACGACTGGCCTTCGGTAATCGGGAAAACATGTACCGCGCCCAGGAAGTGCTGTTTGTAATAGTCTTGCAGGTTGGCGTAGTAGTACTGCAGGGTCAGGTCTTTGGTGACTTTCCAGTCAGCACCGCCGTAACGGAACTGGTTGCTGTCCTGAGTACCGCCGCTCACTGCCAGGCCGGTGCTGTTGGTTCCCGCACGGCCTACGGCGTGCTCCAATTGACCGCCGTTGAAGGTTACGTTGTCGATTTCCTTGGAGGTGATAGTGCCACCTTCAAAGGTTTGCGGCAGCAAACGACCATCGCTGGCTATCAGAATCGGCAAGTTAGGCGCCAGGGCACCACCCAAGTGAGCCTCGGTCTTGGAGAACAGCGCCTTTACGTTGCCAGACAGACGACTCCAATTGTGTACGGCCGAACCGTCGGTGTCGCTTGGGACAAAGGAGTTGTTATCCGGGTGGTGACCTTTGCCACCATCCAAATGGATACCGACCAGAGCCTGGGCGTCGATACCAAAACCTACAACGCCTTGGGTAAAACCGGACTTGTAGTCGAACTTCAGGCCAGTGGCCGTTTCGCGCTGGTCGGAACCGCCTTCGCGGTTATCGTTGTTGAAGTACAGGGTTCGGGAACTGACGGACGCCTTGCTGTCTTCGATAAAACCGGCGGCGCCTGCCTGCTGCGCCAAAACCCCTACGGCCACTGCCAGGGCCAAGGTGGACTTCTTCATTGTTTCGCTCCTCTCGTTCTAATTTTTATGCTCTTGGTCCAGGGTCTAACGCCCCAGATCCAAGATGCGCGATTAGCACTGGTCCATGACTGACAAGTCAATCGTAACCATGTGTGTCTACGACCAAGGTCTAACCGCAATGATTTGGTCCCTGCAGGGTAATGATCTCCTTATAAACCCAAAAAGAATTATTTCATTCTTTTTAATATCTTTTAGGAATATACCGTTATGACTTTGACCCGAACCGGGATACACGGTATCGGCTCACAAGCTAATTCCTAAATGGTATTTATTGACGTTTTTTTAGATCGATTAGCTTTCGACGTATTCCCCATACGTCAATCACTATCGAAAAGGCGACGCGATGATGGCCAAACGCGCACTATCTAGTCAAATTGTTACAGTTTGTGTATCAATGATATTTTCTTTTTCCGCCGACGTATGGGGCGTTCGCAGGGGTTTAAGCCGCGTTGACCGGCGCCAATGATGTGCCGGAGCTGCTGGTCAGCTCGGCATTTCCAGCCCAGGCGAAGGGCGAAGTGCTTTGAGGGGACAAGAGAAGGTCGAGATGCAGTCGGATTGTTCGCCGTATGTCAGCGCGAAATTCGTCACTGAATAACACCCCAAACCCGTGGCGAGGGAGCTTGCTCCCGCTGGAGGCCGGAGGACTCCCCAATCCAACAACGCGGTGAATCAGTCATAACGCGTTCGCTGGTTTTGGGGCCGCTTCGCTGCCCAGCGGGAGCAAGCCCCCTCGCCACAAAAGCCAACACGGACAGCCCCCGTCAAAGGGCTTTTTCGAAGATCTTCGAATTACGCTGATAGTTGTAAAGCGACGCCCGCGCCGATGGCAGGCGTTCGACGCTGCTTGGCACGAAGCCCCGCTCACGGAACCAGTGGGCCGTCCGGGTCGTCAGCACGAACAGGGTTTTCAGCCCCTGGGCCCGGGCGCGGGTTTCGATGCGCTCCAGCAATTCATCGCCGCGACCACCATGGCGGTACTCCGGATTCACCGCCAGACACGCCAATTCCCCGGCATCCGAATCGGCAATCTGATACAGCGCCGCGCAGGCGATGATCATGCCTTCGCGTTCGACCACGCTGAACTGCTCGATCTCACGCTCCAGCACCTCGCGGGAACGCCGCACCAGAATGCCCTGCTCTTCCAGCGGGCTGATCAAGTCCAGCAAACCGCCGACGTCCTCGATGGCCGCCTCGCGCACCACCTCGAATTGTTCCTGGGCCACCAGCGTACCGCCACCGTCACGGGTGAACAGTTCGGTCAGCAGCGCGCCATCTTCGGCGTAGCTGACGATGTGACTGCGCGCCACCCCGCCCCGGCACGCTTCAGCGGCCGCATCCAGCAGCTCGGCTTGATAGTTGCTGCCCAAACGCTGCAAGTGCGCCGGTACTTGCTGCGGGCGCAATTCGCGGACCAACCGGCCGTTTTCGTCGATCAAGCCAGGATCGGCGCCGAACAGCAGCAGCTTGTCCGCCCCCAGATCGATAGCGGCGCGGGTGGCGACGTCTTCGCACGCGAGGTTGAATATCTCCCCGGTCGGCGAGTAACCCAATGGCGACAACAGCACGATGGAGCGTTCGTCCAGCAGGCGATTGATGCCTTTGCGGTCGACCCGGCGCACTTCGCCGGTGTGGTGATAGTCGACACCTTCAAGTACGCCAATCGGCCGTGCCGTGACCAGATTGCCGCTGGCCACCCGCAGGCGCGAACCCTGCATTGGCGAGGAGGCCATGTCCATGGACAGCCGGGCTTCGATAGCGATGCGCAATTGGCCGACCGCATCGATCACGCACTCAAGCGTCGCCGCATCGGTGATGCGCATGCCATGGTGGTAATGCGGAATCAGGCCGCGAGCAGCGAGGCGGGTTTCAATTTGCGGGCGCGAACCGTGAACCAGCACCAGTCGCACGCCCAGGCTGTGCAGCAGTACCAGGTCGTGGACGATGTTGCCGAAATTCGGGTGTTCAACGCCGTCGCCGGGCAGCATGACGACGAAGGTGCAATCGCGGTGAGCGTTGATGTAAGGCGAAGCGTGACGAAGCCAATTGACGTATTCGGGCATGAACCTGGGCCTAATAAATAGCAGCCGAAAAAAGGGTAAAGCAGTAAACGCACAGCGGGCTGATGGTTATCGTCGGAACAGGCTTGGCGACACGCGCGCTCTCCTCATGAATACGGGTTGGGACATCGGCAATTTATACACGCTCTGTAGGAGCTGCCGAAGGCTGCGATCTTTTGATCTTGTTTTTAAAATGCAAAGATCAAAAGATCGCAGCCTTCGGCAGCTCCTACACCGTTTTGGCCGGTGTCAGGCAGTAATGTTCAATCAGTTGACGTAATAGATGCACGGTAGGCTGCAAACGTGACATTTCGAGGTATTCCCCCGGTTGGTGCGCGCAGGCGATGTCGCCCGGGCCCAATACCAGTGTTTCACAACCAAGACGCTGAAGATAAGGCGCTTCCGTGCCGAACGCCACTGCTTCGGCATGATGACCGGTAAGCTTTTCTGCGACCCTGACCAATTCCGAGTCTTCGGCCTGCTCGAAGGGGGGCACTTCGGGGAACAGCGGTGCGTAATCGATCTTCACTTGATGCCGTTCGGCAATCGGATTGAGCTTCTGCAGAATCGCTGCGCGCAACGCTTTGGGGTCCATGCCTGGCAAAGGCCTCAGGTCGAATTCCAGCGAACACTGGCCGCAGATGCGATTAGGGTTGTCCCCGCCGTGGATGCAACCGAAATTCAGGGTCGGCTGCGGCACGCTGAACTGTGGGTTACGAAACTCGCGCTGCCATGCCAGGCGCAGGCCGCGCAGTTCGCCCATGGCGTCGTGCATGGCTTCGAGGGCGCTGTGACCCAGGCGCGGGTCCGAGGAATGGCCACTCTGACCAAGAATGTCGATGCGCTCCATCATGATGCCTTTGTGCATCCTGATCGGCTTCAGCCCGGTCGGCTCGCCGATCACCGCCGCGCGACCTAATGGCCGCCCGGCTTCGGCCAGAGCGCGAGCGCCGGCCATCGAGCTTTCTTCATCGCAGGTGGCGAGGATCAGCAAGGGTTGCTTGAACGGCTGATCAAGCAAGGGTTTGACGGCTTCAATGGCCAAGGCGAAAAACCCCTTCATGTCGCAACTGCCCAAGCCGACCCAACGACCGTCGACTTCCGTCAGTTTCAGCGGATCGGTCTGCCACAACGCCTCGTCGTAGGGCACCGTATCGCTGTGACCGGCCAGCACCAGGCCGCCGGGGCCGGAGCCAAAACTGGCCAGCAGATTGAATTTGCCGGGGCTGACCTGCTGGATATCGCAGGCAAAACCCAGGTCCCCGAGCCAAGTCGCCAGCAAGTCGATGACCGGCCGATTGGTTTGATCCAGGCTGGGTTGGGTACAGCTGACGGACGGTGCGGCGATCAGCGCAGCGAACTGATCTTTCATGGACGGCAAAGGCATCGCTGACTCCCGACTCGCGAATTGAAGTCCATCATAGAACCATCCGGTGACAGGAATAAACCGTCGCGGCTCGTCACCCAGCGTCAACAGACCCTATCTCGAATGAGTCCTGTACACTGCACGACCTTGGCAGCCACACATTCCCCCGGCTGCGCTCCCGATCCTGGATTTTCCGGCCATGCAGAAAGAAACCGAAATCAAACTCCGCGTCAGCCGCGAAACCCTCGCCGCTCTGCGCGAGCACCCGTTACTGAAAAAACGCAACAAAAGTGGCTGGGAACGCCGTGAGTTGATGAACCAGTACTTCGACACGCCTGAGCGCGACCTGGCCCGCGCCAAGGTTGCCCTGCGCCTGCGCCGCGATGGCGACGAAGTGATTCAGACCCTCAAGACCCGTGGCCAGAGCGTCGCCGGTCTGTCCGAGCGTCACGAGTACGACTGGCCTCTGGCCAAAGCCAAGCTCGACGTGAAAAAACTCGACGGCGAATGCTGGCCCGAAGAGCTGGCCGAACTGGACAAGAAAACCCTGAAAGCCATCTTCACCACCGATTTCGTTCGCGAACGCGCAGAAATCGCCTGGGGCCGTGGCAAGACCAAAGTGGTCATCGAAGCCGCGCTGGACCTGGGCCACGTGGTGGTTGGCAAGCAGAAAGAAGAAATCTGCGAGCTGGAACTGGAACTGCGCGAAGGCGAACCGGCCGCGCTGCTGGAACTGGCCGCCGAACTGGCCGCGACCCTCCCGCTGATGCCATGTGACATCAGCAAGGCCGAACGCGGTTATCGCCTGTTCGACGCCAACAGCTACTCGCTGAGCTTGCCGGCGCCGCAGATCACCGCCGAAATGCCGCTGGACGATGCGTTCGCCGCCCTGAGCTGGCATTTGCTGAGCAGCAGCCAGCGTCTGGCCGAGCAATATCGCTTCAATGGCCACTGGCGCCTGTTGCAGGACTGGGTCGAGAACCTCGCTGAAATGCGCGCGCTGATCAGCAGCCTCGGTCAGGCCGCACCGCGTCAGTCGACTCATGATCTGCGCGTCGCGCTGGATGCCCTGCTGGAAGACTGGCGCCCGCTGGTACAAGCCGGCCTGGACGACGAAGACGTGCGCAAAGCCGCGCCGGAGCAGTTCCTCGAAGAACTCGAAGACCCGCGCTGGGGCCTGTTCTCCCTGAACACTTCACGCTGGTTGCTGGCCCGCACCTGGGCGGCTGATCGCAACACCCGCGGCAATCGCCAGGGCGCTGCACAACTGGGCAGCTGGTTGCCGCGCATGCTGGGCGAAGAAGCCAACTCGCTGCAATTGCAGCGTTATCAGCAACAGCCAGAAGACCTGGCCGAGCAGCTGCCGCGTATCGAGCGCATCCAGGCCTGGCTGCACCATGCCCGCGGCGTACTGGAGATCCCGGAAATGGATCGCCTGTACGGTGAACTGAACAAACTGACGCAACTGGCCAACGAGCCGATTACCGATGAATCGCTGGATGCGCGTAAGCACCAGGCGATTGCGGTGTATCAAAATCGCGCCTGGAAGACTTTGCTGCGTCTGTAAGACCCCTGTGGCGAGGGGGCTTGCCCCCGTTCGGCTGCGAAGCAGTCGTAAATCCGGGCATCGCGGTTTGTCTGGCATACCGCAATGGCCGGATTGGGGAGCGCTACGCACTCCAGCGGGAGCAAGCTCCCTCGCCACAAAAACCTTCGAACATCCTCAGCGCAACACCGGCAAACTCGTCGTGGACTTGATTTCCGATAACGCCACGATCGAGTTGACCTCCTGAATCCCCGGCACCAACGACAGCTTCTCAAAGAAGAAGCGCTCATAAGCCTCGATGTCTGCCGTGACGATCCGCAGCAAGAAATCCACCGACCCCATCAGCACATAACATTCCAGCACTTCGGGAAAACCGCGAATCGCCTCGGTGAACTCAGTGAAGTTCGAACGTCCGTGGGCGTTGAGTTTGATCTCGGCGAAGATCTGCGTGTTCAGGCCGATTTTCTTGCGGTCAAGCAACGTCACCTGAGCGCGAATGATCCCCTCCTCCTTCATCCGCTGAATCCGCCGCCAGCACGGCGACTGCGAGAGCCCTACCTGTTCGGCGATCTGCGCGCTGGAGAGCGAAGCGTCCTCTTGCAGCAACGCCAGAATCTTGCGGTCGTAGCTATCCAGCTCGCTGTGCATAGAAAAACCTGTAGATGATATGAACTCGAATTGAACGATTCGATAAATCGTCAATGAGCCCAATCATAGATAAGAAATGCCCGGTACCGAATGTAAAAATTCCTCCAGTGATTTTGGAGCTCGACCATGCCGCATTTAGAAGCCGTGAACACCTCGCCCGCCCGCGCCGATGTCTGGAACGTCAGCAACGCCCACTGCCGCGTTCACTATCAATTACTGGCCGAGGCCGAGCCGGATCTGCTGTGCCGGGCGCTCAATCTTTTCGCCTTGCAGTTTCTGACGCCGCAGCAAGTCAATGTGCAGCGCATGGACGATCTGCTGTCAGTCGACATAATCATGGACGGCCTGAGCTGGCACCGTGCCCAAGTGATCGCGGAAAAATTACGTAACCTGATCAGCGTCTGCTCGGTAAACCTGCAAGCGGCTGATTCTGCGTGGGAAGAGCCGGCTCAGGCGGCAGGCTGAAAAGAAACGACACGCCTTGGTCGGGTAGTGGCCCAACGGTCTGCGGGTGCGCGACTATCCTTTGCGGACGGTTGTTCAAAAGGAGCCCGCATGTCCGTTCAACTCGCCACTCAGGACCGCTGGCTGGACCTCAATGATTTGCTGCGTGAATTGGTCGCCCAAGGCTTTATCAGTCAGGACTCGGCCGAACACGCGCTCAACGCCCGCCGCCGTCACGCCATAAATGGTCAGCAGCACCCGCTGGAATTCATCGCCAGCCAACACCTGGACGACCTCAGCCGTCCCGGCAAACACCTCGATCTGGAAAGCCTGACACTCTGGCTGTCTCAGCAGGCCGGTCAGCCTTACTTGCGCATCGACCCGCTGAAAATCAACGTCGCGGCCATCACGCCGTTGATGTCCTATGCCTTCGCCCAACGCCACAAGATTCTGGCGGTGTCCATCGACCGCGACGCCGTCACCGTGGCCAGCGCCCAGCCCTTCGTCAGCAGTTGGGAAGCTGACCTGACCCACGTGCTGAAGCTGCCGATCAAGCGCGTAGTGGCCAACCCGGTGGACATCCAGCGCTTCAGCGTGGAGTTTTTCCGGCTGGCCAAATCGGTCAGTGGCGCCACCAACGCCGACCAGCAAATAAGCACCCTGGGCAACTTCGAGCAGTTGCTCAACCTCGGCGCCAGCGATCAGGAGCCGGACGCCAACGATGCGCACATCGTCAACATCGTCGACTGGCTGTTCCAGTACGCATTCCAGCAACGGGCCAGCGATATCCACATCGAGCCCCGGCGCGAGCAAGGCACGGTGCGCTTTCGCATCGACGGCGTGCTGCACAACGTCTATCAATTCCCGCCGCAGGTGACCATGGCCATCGTCAGCCGCCTGAAAAGCCTGGGGCGGATGAACGTCGCAGAAAAACGCAAACCCCAGGACGGCCGGGTCAAAACCAAAACCCCGGATGGTGGCGAAGTCGAGCTGCGGCTGTCGACATTACCGACCGCGTTCGGCGAAAAAATGGTCATGCGGATCTTCGACCCGGAAGTGCTGCTCAAGGACTTTGATCAGCTGGGGTTTTCCGCCGATGACCTGCGTCGCTGGCAGGACATGACCCGCCAGCCCAATGGCATCATTCTGGTGACCGGGCCGACTGGTTCAGGCAAGACCACCACGCTGTACACCACCCTGAAGAAACTGGCGACGCCGGAGGTCAACCTCTGCACCATTGAAGACCCGATCGAAATGGTCGAGCCGGCGTTCAATCAGATGCAGGTCCAGCACAACATTGATCTGACCTTTGCCGCCGGCGTGCGCGCACTCATGCGGCAAGACCCGGACATCATCATGATCGGCGAAATCCGCGATCTCGAAACCGCCGAGATGGCGATTCAGGCGGCACTCACCGGCCACTTGGTGCTGTCGACGTTGCACACCAACGACGCCCCGAGCGCCATCAGCCGCCTGCTGGAACTCGGCGTGCCGCATTACCTGATCAAAGCCACGGTGCTCGGCGTCATGGCCCAGCGTCTGGTCCGTACGTTATGCCCGCACTGTAAAGCGCCGCTGACCTTGGGCGAGGACGACTGGCAAACCCTGACCCGGCCTTGGCAAGCGCCACTGCCAGGCAACGCACAACGCGCCATCGGGTGTCTGGAGTGTCGCGAAACCGGCTATCGCGGCCGCGCCGGAGTGTACGAAATCATGCAATTGACGGACGGCATCAAAGCGCTGATCAACCCCGATACCGATTTACTGGCGGTCCGCCGTCAGGCCTTCAAGGAAGGCATGCGCAGTTTGCGCTTGTCGGGGGCACAGAAAGTGGCGGCGGGGTTGACCACCATCGAGGAGGTGTTGCGGGTGACGCCGCAGAGTGAGCAGAAGTAGGCCTGATGTCGGTAGGAGCTGCCGCAGGCTGCGATCCTTTGATCTTGTTTTTAAAAGCAAAAATCAAAAGATCGCAGCCTGCGGCAGCTCCTGCGGCGAGCCGACTAACGTCACGGAACTCGATTGGGTAATTGGCAATCAAAGGCCGCAGTTAATACCCAGTGGAGTCACCTTTTATGCGTCTCAAACTTGCTGTCGCTACCTTCGCCGTGTTGTCCCTTCCAGTCGGTTCGGCGATGGCTGATGACAGCTTTTGGCGTAACGTCCTTACGTCCGGTGCCACCACCGGCACCTCTTACCTGACCTCCAGGGATCACAAGCTGGTCGTCGCCGCCCAGGACGACGCCGGCAGCTTTGTCGCCAGTGACGGCGCCATTCGCGGCCCCTACCTGGAAGCTGCGATACAGAAAGTCCGCGCTGATCACCCTGGCCTGCAAGCCACGGACATGGAGCTGGCGAATGCCATCCTGGCGAAGAATGCCATCGCCTCGAAATAAGGTTCGTTGCTGAACAAGATGCCGCTCTCATGAGCGGCATTTTTTTGCCTGAAATGCGATCTATTGTCGGAGCGGGCGTGCTCGCGAAAGCGGTGTTTCAGTCGACATCAATTGTGAATGTTGAACCGCTTTCGCGAGCAAGCCCGCTCCCACATTAGATCTTCATCTCTCGTGAATTCAGCGGTATTCATCCACCGGCACACACGCGCAAAACAGATTGCGGTCGCCGTAGACATTGTCCACGCGGTTCACCACCGGCCAGTACTTGTGGGCCTTGGTGTGCGCATCCGGCGTCACTGCCTGCTCGATACTGTACGGGCGCTCCCAAACCCCGGTGATGTCGGCCAAGGTATGCGGTGAGCGTTTCAGCGGGTTGTCCTCCGCCGGCCAGTTGCCATTCTGCACCTCGGTGATTTCCGCGCGAATACTCAGCATCGCGCCGATAAAACGGTCCAGTTCCGCCTTCGACTCACTCTCGGTCGGTTCGACCATCAACGTCCCCGGCACCGGGAATGACATGGTCGGCGCATGGAAGCCGTAGTCCATCAGGCGTTTGGCAACGTCCTCTTCACTGATCCCGGTCTGTGCCTTGAGCGGTCGCAAGTCGAGGATGCATTCGTGGGCCACTCGCTCGTTGCGCCCGGTGTAGAGCACTGGAAATGCGCCGGCCAAATGCTGCGCCAGGTAATTCGCGGCGAGAATCGCCACCTCGCTCGCATCCGCCAGTTGCGGCCCCATCATGGCGATGTACATCCAGCTGATAGGCAAAATGCTCGCGCTGCCCCAGGGCGCCGCGCTCACCGCGCCGTTCTCCGGCAGCGGGCCGTCGATGGGCACTACCGGGTGATTGGCGACGAACGGCGCCAGGTGCGCGCGAACGCCAATCGGCCCCATGCCGGGCCCGCCACCGCCGTGGGGAATGCAAAACGTTTTGTGCAGGTTCATGTGCGACACGTCGGCGCCGATATCGGCAGGCCGTGCCAACCCAACCTGCGCGTTGAGGTTGGCCCCATCCATGTACACCTGACCGCCATGGCTGTGGATAACTTCACAGATCTCGCTGATGCCTTCCTCGTAAACCCCATGGGTCGAAGGATAAGTCGCCATCAGGCAGGCCAGTTTATCCCCTGCCGCCGTGGCCTTTTCCTTCAGATCATCCAGATCGACATTACCCGCCTCATCGCACTCGACGATCACCACCCGCATCCCGGCCATTTGTGCCGAGGCCGGGTTGGTGCCGTGGGCCGATGACGGGATCAGGCAGATATCCCGCGCGCCCTGATGGCGGCTCTCGTGATATTTGCGAATCGCCAGTAACCCGGCGTACTCGCCCTGAGCGCCCGAGTTGGGCTGCATGCAGATCGCATCGAAACCGGTGATCGCGCAAAGCCAGCGCTCCAGCTCCTCGATCATCAAGGAATAACCCACCACCTGCTCTTTCGGCACGAACGGATGCAGGTTGGCGAACTGCGGCCAGGTGATGGGGATCATCTCGCTGGTGGCATTGAGCTTCATGGTGCAAGAGCCCAGCGGAATCATCGATTGATTGAGCGCCAGGTCTTTGTTTTCCAGTTGCTTGAGGTAACGCAGCATTTCGGTTTCGCTGTGATGAGCGTTGAACACCGGATGACGCAGATAAGATGTACTGCGCTGCAACCCGGCAGGAATGCCGGAGACCAGCGGTTCAGCGTCCAGGTCGTCGACGTTGAGCCCATGATCGGCACCGAGAAACACATCGAACAACTTCGCCACGGTGGTTTCGTCACAGGTTTCGTCGAGGCTCAGGCCCAACTGACCACGGCCGAGAATGCGCAAATTGATCTGCGCCGCCTGGGCACTTTCGATGACCGCCGTCTGAGTGCCCCCCACCTCAAGGGTCAGGGTGTCGAAGAAATGCTGGTTGAGACGGGTGATCCCGTGACGCTCCAGGCCAGCGGCGAGGATGCTGGTCAGCCGATGGACGCGTTGGGCAATTCGTTTGAGCCCTTCCGGGCCATGGTACACCGCGTAGAAACTGGCGATATTGGCCAGCAGCACCTGGGCAGTGCAGATATTGGAGTTGGCCTTCTCCCGGCGGATATGTTGCTCGCGGGTTTGCAGGGCCATGCGCAGGGCGACATTGCCCCGAGCATCTTTCGAAACGCCGATGATCCGCCCGGGAATCGCCCGTTTGTATTCGTCGCGGCTGGCAAAAAACGCCGCGTGCGGGCCGCCGTAACCCATGGGTACGCCGAATCGCTGGGACGAACCGAATACCACATCGGCGCCCAGCTCCCCCGGCGGAGTCAGCAACAGCAGGCTTAGCAGATCGGTCGCCACGCAAGCCAAAGCTTGCTGGGCGTGCAAATGATCGATCAATGGGCGCAGATCGCGCACTTCACCGTGGGTGTCGGGATATTGCAGCAACGCGCCGAACACCTGGTGCTTTTTCAAGTTATCCACAGCGTCGACGATCAGGTCGAAACCGAACCCTTCGGCCCGGGTCCGCACCACGGAAATGGTCTGCGGGTGGCAATTCTCATCGACAAAAAACAGGTTACTTCGGGATTTGGCCACGCGCTTGGCCAGTGCCATGGCCTCGGCTGCCGCCGTGGCCTCATCCAGCAGCGAGGCGTTGGCCAACTCCAGGCCGGTCAGGTCGATGGTCAGTTGCTGGAAATTCAGCAACGCTTCGAGCCGGCCTTGAGCGATCTCTGGTTGATAGGGCGTATAGGCGGTGTACCAACCGGGATTTTCCAGCACGTTGCGCAAGATGACGGCCGGCGTGAGGGTGCCGTGGTATCCCATGCCGATCAGGCTGGTCCAGACCTGGTTCTGCTCGGCGTAGCCCCGCAACTTCGCCAGCGCGGCTTGTTCGTCGAGGGCCGGCGGCAAGTCCAGCGGCCGGTTGAGACGGATTCCCGGCGGCACCGTCTGCTCGATCAGCTCGACCCGGCTGCCAAGGCCAAGGCTGTCGAGCATCGCCTGCTGTTCGGCGGCATCAGGGCCCAAGTGGCGGCGCAGGAAGGTATTGGGGTCGCGTAACTGGCTCAAGGACGGCAACTGGGACATGACGGGCTCTCTCTTGACTGGCGCTCGGCGTCGATGCAATGCGGTCAAACCAGCATAGCAGTCGCTGTCGGGAGCCATTGAGAGTCATACAAGAACGGTGTAGGAGCTGCCGAAGGCTGCGATCTTTTGATCTTGATTTTTAAAAACAGGATCAAAAGATCGCAGCCTTCGGCAGCTCCTACACGGGGCGAGCATTACTCGCCGATGACGGCCTTGTAGGCAACTGCATCGAGCAGCAGATTGTCCAGTTCGGTGGTATCGCTTGGCTCGAGCTTGAAGAACCAGCTGTCATAGGGCGCGCTGTTGACCAGTTCCGGGTTGTCGGCCAACTCTTCGTTGACGGCAATGACGGTGCCGGAAACTGGCGAGTAGATATCGGAGGCAGCCTTGACCGACTCGACGACACCCGCAGCCTCACCGGCCGCGAACACTTTGCCGATTTCCGGCAGCTCGACGAACACGACGTCACCCAAGGCTTCTTGAGCATGGTCTGAAATACCCACTTTCACGCCGCCATCATGGTCTAGACGGGCCCATTCGTGACTTTCGGCAAAACGCAGGTCGACTGGGATTTCGCTCATGTTCTGTGTCCTCAAGAAAAATGTCAGCGGTCATTGCCCGCCAAAAAAAGTTAGATCAAGGTTTTGCCATGGCGTACGAAGGTCGGCTTGACCACTCGAACCGGGTACCACTTGCCACGGATTTCCACTTCAGCGCGGTCGGCGGTGGCCACCGGCACGCGCGCCAGTGCAATCGACTTGCTAAGCGTAGGAGAGAAACTACCACTGGTGATCTCCCCTTCGCCAACATCGGCGATGCGAACCACTTGATGCGCCCGCAAAACCCCACGTTCTTCCAGGACCAGACCCACCAGTTTGTGCTGTACGCCATTGGCCTGTTCGGCTTCCAGGGCAGTGCGGCCAATGAACTGGCGCGTGTCCGGTTCCCAGGCAATGCTCCAGGCCATGTTGGAGGCCAATGGCGAAATTTCTTGATGGATGTCCTGCCCGTAGAGGTTCATGCCGGCTTCGACACGCAAGGTATCGCGGGCACCGAGGCCGATCGGGGAAATACCCGCCCCCACCAGATCGTTGAAAAAGCCCGGGGCCTGATCCGCCGGCAGCAGGATTTCCAGACCATCCTCACCGGTGTAACCGGTGCGCGCGATGAACCAGTCACCGTCGGTCTGACCTTCGAAATATTTGAGCTGCTGAATCAGCGCGCCGCGGGACTGAGTCACCAGTTCGGCAATCTTGTGCCGGGCGTGAGGCCCTTGAATGGCCAGCATCGCCAGTTCGGAGCGCTCGTTGAGTTGCACATCGAAGTCGCCGAGATGCGCCTGCATCCAGGCCAGATCCTGATTACGGGTGGAGGCATTGACCACCAGGCGATAACCGTCCTCGAGACGATAGACGATCATGTCGTCGACGATGCCACCGTGCTCGTTGAGCATGGCGCTGTACAAGGCACGGCCGGCGCTGTGCAGACGTTCGACGTCATTGGCCAGCAAATACTGAAGCCAGGCCTTGGCCTGGGGGCCGTCAACATCGATCACGGTCATGTGGGATACATCGAAAACCCCGCAATCGCGGCGCACCTGATGGTGTTCCTCGACCTGCGAGCCATAATGCAGAGGCATATCCCAACCGCCAAAATCGACCATCTTCGCGCCGAGGGCGAGATGAAGGTCGTACAGAGGCGTACGCTGTCCCATGGGTTTCTCCTTCCGGGCGTGGCGAAGGTGCGGGCAGGCGCTGCACGGGATGAAATGCCTTGAAATAAAAGGCTTTCAGCCGATTTCAGCAACCCGATCCGAGGACGGACCGCACCGAATGCCGCGCATTGTAGCCGCAAGGTGTAGGACTGACACCTACGCGTTTCGATGCGCCGAACGTCGGATCAATCCGATGACCGGTAATAGCCCGACCAACACCAGGGTCAGCGCCGGCAACGAGGCCCTCGCCCACTCGCCCTCGCTGGTCATTTCAAAGATCCGCACCGCCAGCGTGTCCCAGCCAAACGGGCGCATCAGCAGGGTTGCGGGCATTTCCTTGAGCACGTCGACGAACACCAGCAACGCCGCGCTCAATGTGCCCGGCAGCAGCAACGGCAGATACACTTTGAAAAACAGTCGTGGCCCACTGACGCCAAGGCTACGTGCTGCTTCGGGCAAAGAGGGCCGTATTCGCGCCAGGCTGCTTTCCAGCGGTCCATAGGCCACCGCGATAAAACGCACCAGATAGGCCAGCAACAACGCCGACAGACTGCCCAGCAGCAACGGTTTGCCCGCGCCGCCAAGCCAGCCCGACAGCGGGATCACCAGTTCGCGATCCAGGTAACTGAATGCCAGCATGATCGACACCGCCAGCACCGAGCCCGGCAAGGCGTAACCAAGGTTGGCCAGACTGATGCCGGAGCGGATCGCCCGGGTCGGCGCCAATCGACGGGCAAAAGCCAGCACCAGAGCGACACTGACGGTGATCAATGCAGCCATGCCGCCCAGGTACAGGGTATGGAGGATCAATCCGGCATAACGCTCATCCAGATCGAAGCGCCCGCGTTGCCAGAACCACATCACCAGTTGCAGCACGGGAATGACGAAAGCGCAGGCGAACACCAGACCGCACCAGCTCATGGCCGCCAGCGCCTTGAACCCTCGCAGGTGATACAACGCCTTGATCCGCGGCCGTTCGTTACTCGCCCGATGGGCTCCGCGGGCACGGCGCTCGCCATACAGCACGACCATCACCACCAACAGCAATAGGCTGGCCAGTTGCGCGGCGGTGGAGAGGCTGAAAAAGCCGTACCAGGTTTTGTAGATAGCGGTGGTGAACGTATCGAAGTTGAACACCGACACGGCACCGAAATCCGCCAGGGTTTCCATCAGCGCCAACGCCACGCCCGCGCCAATGGCCGGACGTGCCATGGGCAATGCCACTCGCCAGAACGCCTGCCATGGGGATTGCCCAAGGACTCGCGCGGCTTCCATCAAGCCTTTGCCCTGAGCCAGGAATGCGCTACGTGCCAACAGGTAAACATACGGATAAAAAACCAGCACCAGTACCAGAATCACTCCGCCGGTGGAGCGCACTCGCGGCAGTCTCAAACCGCTGCCAAACCATTCACGCAGTAAGGTTTGCACGGGGCCGGCGAAATCCAGCAGGCCAACGAAGACGAATGCCAGCACATAAGCAGGAATCGCAAAGGGCAACATCAGCGCCCAGTCCAGCCAGCGCCGCCCAGGGAATTCGCAGAGGCTGGTGAGCCAGGCCAGGCTGACACCCAGCAGCGTTACGCCAAAACCGACGCCGAGTACCAACGTCAGGGTATTGCCCAGCAGTCGCGGCATCTGGGTGTCCCACAGGTGGGACCAGATCTGCTGATCAATGATTTGCCAGGAAAAAAGCAGAACGCTCAGGGGCAATAGGACCAGCGCAGCAATGGCGAAGACCAGGGGATACCAGCGGCGTTGGGCGGGGTGGGCCAAGGAAGGTGTCTCGCAAGGAAATCGTGAAGTGTAAGGAAAAAATGCAAAAAGATCGCAGCCTTCGGCAGCTCCTACGTTGGGATGATGTACACCCGGTAGGAGCTGCCGAAGGCTGCGATCTTTTGACCTTTAAAACAGCAGACTCAGTTCCAGCCAGCCCGATCCATCATCCGGATCGCTTCAGCCTGACGCTTGCCAGCGATTTCCACCGGCAAGGTGTCGGCCTTAAACTTGCCCCAGCTCGCGACTTCAGCTGAAGGCTCAACGGCAGGGTTGGCCGGGAATTCCTGGTTCACGTCAGCGAAAATCTTTTGCGCTTCGGGCGTGGTCATCCACTCCACCAGCGCCTTGGCGGCTTCTGGGTGTGGAGCGTGTTTGGTCAGGCCAATGCCCGACAGGTTGACGTGCACGCCACGGTCGCCCTGATTCGGCCAGAACAGTTTCACCGGCAGGTCCGGCTTCTGTTGGTGCAGACGGCCATAGTAGTAAGTGTTGACGATGCCGACATCGCACTGGCCGGCATTGATCGCCTCCAGCACGGCAACGTCATCGGAGAACACGTCGGTGGACAGATTGTTGACCCAGCCCTTGAGGATTTTCTCGGTTTTCTCGGCGCCATGGACTTCGATCATGGTGGCGGTCAGAGACTGGTTGTAGACCTTCTTTGCCGTGCGCAGGCACAGACGACCTTCCCATTGCTTGTCGGCCAGCGCTTCGTAGGTGGTCAGTTCAGCGGGTTTAACCCGGTCGGTGGAATAGGCAATGGTCCGAGCCCGCAGGCTGAGGCCGGTCCAGGCATGGGAGGACGCCCGGTATTGCGACGGGATGTTGGCGTCGATCACCTTGGAAGTGAACGGCTGGAGGATGCCCATCTGCTCGGCCTGCCAGAGGTTGCCGGCATCGACAGTCAGCAGCAGATCGGCAGTGGCGTTTTCGCCCTCGGCCTTGATCCGCTGCATCAGCGGTGCTTCCTTGTCGGTGATGAACTTCACCTGCACGCCGGTTTTCTGGGTATAGACATCGAAGACCGGTTTGATCAATTCATCGATACGCGAGGAGTAAACCACCACCTCGTCGGCGGCCTGGGCGGCGGTGCTGCCAATTAGGGTCAGGGCCAGTGCGGTCAGTAGACGCTTGGGTGCCAACATGGGAGCGGTCTCTCGAATAGGGGAGTGAGAGCAAATGATAAGGACTCACATTTCGCATCTCAATCGAACAGTGGGTGGAGGCGTTACCGGATGTTGCACGGTTTTGGAAGGTGCGTTGAATGTGCCGCCTTCGCGAGCAAGCCCGCTCCCACACTGGAATGCATTTCAAATGTGGGAGCGGGCTTGCCCGCGAAGAGGCCATCAGCCCCAACGAAGATCTCAGGCCTTGGCAAGTGCCGGCAGATCCCCAATCAACCCAAGCGCTTCACGCACGAACAACGCCTTGGCCTCGGGCATTTGGTCGACCATCCTCAACCCCGTATTACGCAACCAGCGCACCGGCAACGGATCGGCCTGGAACAACCGCTCGAGCCCTTCCATCGCGGCCATCAACGCCAGATTGTGGGGCATGCGCCGACGCTCGTAGCGACTGAGTACTTTCACGTCCGCTAACCGCTCACCGCGTGCGGCCGCTTGCAGCAGCACTTCGGCCAGCACCGCGGCATCGAGGAAACCAAGGTTCACGCCTTGCCCGGCCAGCGGATGGATGGTGTGGGCCGCATCGCCGATCAGCGCCAGACCTTCAGCCACATAACGCTTGGCATGACGCTGACGCAGCGGCACACACAAACGCGGGTCGGCGCTGAGCACGGTGCCGAGGCAGCCTTCAAAGGCCCGTTCCAGTTCCTTGCAGAAGCCTTCGTCATCCAGCGCCATCAGGCGTTCGGCTTCGCTCGGCGTGGTCGACCAGACGATCGAGCACCAATCCTGTTGACCGTCCCGCTCCAGCGGCAGAAACGCCAGCGGGCCGTTGTCGGTGAATCGTTGCCAAGCGGTCATTTGATGAGGTTTTGAGCTGCGCACGCTGGTCACGATCGCGTGGTGCATGTAATCCCATTCGCGAGTCGCAACACCGGTCAGGCGCCGAACGGCCGAGTTAGCGCCATCCGCCGCGATCACCAAGGGTGCCCGCAAGGTGCGGCCATCGGCCAGGGTCAGCAGCCAGTCGTCACCGGAGCGGCGCATCTGCTCCAGACGCGCATTGGCCAGCATCCCGAGATCGCAATCGTGCAGTCGGTCGAGCAAGGCGTCCTGAACCACGCGGTTCTCGACGATATGCCCGAGCACTTCGGCATGCACGCTGGTCGCCGAGAAATGGATCTGCCCGGTGCCGCTGCCATCCCAGACGTGCATCTGCGTATAGGGGCTGCTGCGCCGGTTGACGATGCCATCCCAAACGCCCAGGCGTTCGAGTATTCGCTGGCTGGCCGCCGACAAGGCGCTCACCCGCGGTTCGAACGGTGCCTGTTCATCGAAGGGTTTGACGCTCAGGGGGCTACCGTCCAGCAGCAGGACTTCCAGCCCACTGTTTTGTAACGCCAGCGCCAGGGCACCGCCGACCATTCCGGCTCCGACAATCAGCAGATCTGCGCGCATTTCCATGCTTTAAGCCTGTCTCGCTTGCGGCTTGAGCCGCACGTAAAGGATTTTTTCGACCCGTGTCACCCAAGTGCTCGCGCCGTCGTGAATATCGACTTACAGGTGCTCCCTGCCCGGCTTTCGCTTAGTCATCGGGACGCGTACCCAGGCCCATGGCTTGTCGTGCGAACCAGCGTTTGGCCGGCGGCAGCAGATCGAGGCCAAGCAGCCCGATGTTGCGGCCCAGAGAAACCAGCGGCTGCGTGCTGCCGAATAACCGGGTGACCTGATCAGAGAAGCCCACGGTCAGGTTCTGGTCCATGCGCTGACGCTCGCGGTAGGCCTGCAAGGTGGCGAAATCGCCGGGCCCGGTTTCGCTGCCCAACAAGGTATCGGCCAGGGCTTGGGCATCGCGCAGGGACAGGTTGAACCCTTGCCCGGCAATCGGATGCAGGCTGTGGGCGGCGTTGCCGAGAATCGCCAGATGCGGGCGGACTTGCTCTTCGGCTTCGATCAGCGACAGCGGATACAAATGCCGTGCGCCCACCTGTTTCAGCGTGCCGAGGCGATAACCGAAGATGCCCTGCAGCTCAGCGAGAAAGCTGCGGTCATCAAGGGCTGCCAGTCGTTGCGCGTCCATGCCCAGACGGGTCCAGACCAGCGCGCAACGGTTGTCCGGCAACGGCAGCAAGGCCATCGGCCCATCGTCGGTGAAACGTTCGAAGGCCATGCCGTTGTGCGCTTCGCTGGGGGTGATGTTGGCGATCAGCGCGCTCTGGTTGTACGGGCGTTTCTTGATGCCAATCCCCAGTTGCTCACGCAAGCCGGAACGGCCGCCATCGGCGAGCACCGCAAGGTCGCATTCCACCAGGGTTTCATCGTTGAGCGTCAGGCGATAGCCGTCGGTCAGCGGTTCCATGCCGATGACTTCCGCCGGGCAACGCCAACTGATCACGTCCTTGTCCAGACTGTGCCAGAGGCATTGGCCGAGCCAGGCGTTTTCCACCACATAACCCAGCGCCGGAACGCCCTCTTCCATCGCCGACAACCGCGCGGTGGAGAAACGTCCACGGTCGGAGACATGAATCTGTTTGATCGGCTCGGCGCGGCGGGAAATTTCCTGCCACACGCCCAACCGTTGATAAATCTGCCGGGCACCGAAGGAGAGCGCCGAAGAACGGGCGTCATAACTGGGTTGATAGCTGTCGCCGGGGGCAAATGGTTCGATCAGCACGATCTTCCAGCCACGAGCCTTGGCCCCGGCCTGCAACGCCAACGCCAGACTGGCGCCGACCAGGCCGCCGCCGATGATTGCCAGATTGACTCGACTCATGCCGCTTGTGTCCGTGCGGCGGCCATCAATGCCTCGATGTCGGCGACCGTTTTCGGCACGCCGTTCGTCAGGATTTCACAACCGGTTTTAGTGACCACCACGTCGTCCTCGATACGTACGCCAATGCCGCGCCATTTCTTCGCCACGTTCTGGTTGTCCGGCGCAATATAAATGCCCGGCTCGACCGTCAGCGCCATGCCGACTTCCAGCACGCGCCATTCGCCGCCGACCTTGTACTCGCCAACGTCGTGCACATCCATGCCCAACCAGTGGCCAGCGCGGTGCATGTAAAACGCTTTATAGGCTTCGCTGGCGATCAACTCGTCGACGTCGCCCTGCAACAGGCCCAACTTCACCAGACCGGCGGTAATCACCCGGACCGTGGCTTCGTGCGCCTGATTCCAGTGTTTGTTCGGTGCGATTTCGGCAAACGCCGCTTCCTGGGAAGCCAGCACCAACTCGTAAATCGCCTTCTGCTCCGGTGAATACTTGCCGTTGACCGGCCAGGTGCGGGTGATGTCGCTGGCGTAGCAGTCGATCTCGCAACCGGCGTCGATCAGCACCAGATCGCCGTCCTTGAGCACGGCGTCATTCTGCTGGTAATGCAGGATGCAGCTGTTGCGCCCGGCGGCGACGATCGAACCGTATGCCGGCATCTTCGCCCCGCCCTTGCGAAACTCGTAATCGAGCTCGGCTTCGAGGCTGAACTCATGCAAACCGGCACGGCTGGCCTGCATCGCACGAATATGGGCCTGGGCGGAAATCCGTGCGGCTTCGCGCATTACCTTCACTTCTGCCGCCGATTTATACAGGCGCATGTCGTGAAGCAGATGATCCAGGGCAACGTATTCGTTCGGCGGCTGGGCGCCGAGGTGTGCTTTAGAGCGGATCACGTTGATCCAGTCCATCAGGTGCCGATCGAATTCCGGGTTGCTGCCCATGGCCGAGTACACCCGGTCACGGCCTTCGATCAGGCCCGGCAGGATGTCGTCGATGTCGGTGATGGGGAATGCGTCGTCGGCGCCGTAATCACGGATCGCGCCTTCCTGGCCGGCGCGCAGGCCGTCCCACAATTCCCGTTCGGCATTACGCTCCCGGCAAAACAGCACGTATTCGCCGTGTTCACGGCCGGGCATCAAGACGATGACGGCTTGAGGCTCGGGAAAACCACTGAGGTACTGGAAGTCACTGTCCTGACGGTAGACGTGCTCGACGTCGCGGTTGCGGATGGCCACCGCGGCGGCGGGCAGGATGGCAATGCTGTTGGGTTCCATCTGCGCCATCAACGCCTTGCGGCGACGGCTGTATTCCGATTTCGGGATATGAATCATGGGCAGATGGCTTTCCCTGGCACGCGATTAATGCAACGACGGTTTGGCAGCCGCTTCGTCGGTTTTCTTGGTTTCGGTGAACAGCAGCAACGGAGCGACGCGCAGGTACTCCATCACTTCCATGTAGTCGCTTTCGCCGTCATCAGACTCTTCCAGCGCGTCCTGTACCTGGGCAATGGCGGCGAGATCCTGCAGCACTTCGGTGGCTTCAGTGCTCAAGGCATATTCGCGGCGGGTCAGACCGAAGCCGGTCAGAAAGCCCTGGCACCATTGGCCCAGCGCGGCCGCACGCTCGGTGAGCGGCGCGTCGTCGGTCGGCAGCAGCAGGACCACGGTCATGTCGTCGCTGGTAAGCTCGCCCTTGACCATCTCTTGCAGGCCGATCAAGGCGTTGCGAACGTTGTCTTGTGGCTCGCCTTCGAGCAGCTCGGCGGCGTCAGCCAACCAGCTGTCGGCTTCGAAGCCGGCACCGGCGCAACTGCGACCGAGCAACAGGCCGTGCAGTTCGGCAGGCGAGACAGGATGGCCACTGGTGCTCAGCAGGGTGGCGAAGGCTTGGTACGGAGAATTCTGAATGGGCATGGGCAGCTAGGCGCCAGACGGCGCTATGTCTAGAATGAAGGCCTTGTATCCTACATCGACAGACTCGCCAAGACTATTAAAGGCTGTCCGCCAGCCAGGCCTGTACGAAAACTCGCCGAGCGGCGATCAGGCAAGGCAAAAACAGGCGAGCACGCGGAGTGTAGGGCCTACATGAGCATTGCGAGCCTGTTTTTAACGAAGCATGATCGACGCGCAGGCAGTTTTGTACAGAGCCTGCCACCCATCAGACACAACCAGTGGACACAATGGAAGACACCGACCTGCAAGCGCTGATGGCCAGACTCGAACTGCTAATTACTCGGGTCGAGCAACTAAAGAGTCAGAACGGACTCCTATTAGCTCAGGAAAAGACCTGGCGCGAGGAACGCGCGCACCTCATTGAAAAAAATGAAATCGCCCGGCGTAAGGTCGAATCGATGATTTCGCGCCTCAAGGCCCTGGAGCAAGACTCATGAGTTCAAGCAATAGCGTTACCGTGCAGATCCTCGACAAAGAATATTCGATCATTTGCCCTCAGGAAGAGCGCAGCAACCTGGTGAGCGCTGCCCGTTACCTGGACGGCAAGATGCGCGAAATCCGCAGCAGCGGCAAAGTCATCGGCGCCGACCGCATCGCCGTGATGGCCGCCCTGAACATCACGCACGAGCTTCTGCACAAGGAAGAACGCCCGGATGTCCAGGCCAGCGGCTCGACCCGTGAGCAGGTTCGTGACCTGCTGGACCGCGTCGATCTGGCGCTGTCGACCGATCCGGATGTCACCAAGGGCTGAAACGCGAAACCGCTTGGGGTATACTCGCATCACTCCCTGGGGTGCTTGCCAGTTGACGACGTCCCTGAGCCGATTCGCACTACCCTGGAGGTTGCACGTTGGGCTGGTGTGCATGTCCGCTAGACGGAAAGCCTTAAAGCCTACTGCATCTTCCACCTTGAACTTTCGGGTTCAAGGGCTAAGTCGACAGCGGTTCATCCGGGGAGCCTGATTCCAGTCCGATGCCGGTTTAAATACCGGCATCGGCTTTTTTACGGGTACGCTTTGGTACTCGCACTTCTGAAGCCTGAATCCATGACCGAACCTGCGCTGCTGCCCCGCCCGCAACTTCGACGCATGCTGCGCAAGGCCCGCCGCGCACTGACACCCTGTCAGCAGCGCGAGGCCGCTCGCGGGCTGTATAAGCAATTGGCCCAGCATCCGCTGTTCCGCCGCGCAAAACACATCTCCCTGTACTTGCCCAACGACGGTGAAATCGACCCACGTCTGCTGATGCGGGCCGCGCAACGGCGGGGCAAGGCGACGTATCTGCCGGTGCTCAGTGCCTGGCCGCAAACCAAAATGGTGTTCCAGCGAATTCGTCCTGGGGAAAAGCTCAAGCCCAACCGTTTTCGTATCCCCGAACCACGGCACAACATTGCCCGGCAACGCAAGGTCTGGGCGCTGGATCTGGTGTTGTTGCCGCTGGTGGGGTTTGACGATGTCGGCGGACGCCTGGGAATGGGCGGTGGTTTCTACGACCGAAGCCTGGCGTACCTGGCGCGGCGCAAAAACTGGCGCAAGCCGACGCTGCTGGGCCTGGCCCATGAATGTCAGAAGGTGCAACGATTGGCTCAGGCGAGCTGGGATGTGCCGCTGCAGGGAACGGTCACGGACAAGGCGTGGTATTTCGCGGACTAGACGCCACTGATATCAGCGGCGTCCAAAAGACAGGTTCAGCGCTTGAAGGCCGACGGCTGTTGCTGCGTGATCTCGACCGGAGCATCGGGTTTATTGTTCCACAGGCTTTGGGCATAACCGGTGGTCACGACACCCAGCCCAAATAAAACAACCAAAATCCATAGTAAATCCGGTTTGCGTTTCATCGATTGCCCCCCAAAGGCACATCAACACGATGACAGCAGCGGTTTCCGTTGTAGGTGTAGGCCGTGCAGCAGCGTCAAGCTTAGAAGGCCGGCATTTTGCGACAACGTGAACCGACACGCAAACACTGGCGTCAACCGACCGTCGGTTTGTCATAAAATGCCCGACCACTTGCCCACTCACCTCGCAAGGAGCAAAACCATGGCCTATTGGCTGATGAAATCCGAGCCCGATGAACTCTCGATCAAAGACCTGGAAAAGCTTGGCCGAGCGCGCTGGGACGGGGTTCGCAACTATCAGGCGCGTAACTTCCTGCGGGCCATGGCGGTGGGTGACGAGTTTTTCTTCTATCACTCCAGTTGCCCCGAGCCAGGGATTGCCGGGATCGGCAAAATTGTCGAGGCGGCTTACCCGGACCCGACGGCGCTGGAGCCTGAAAGTCATTATTTCGATCCAAAGGCCACTGCCGAGAAAAACGCCTGGAGTGCGATTGATGTTGCGCATGTCGAGACATTCCCCAAGGTGCTGAAGCTCGATTATCTGAAGCAGCAAACCGCGCTGGCTGAGATGCCACTGGTGCAGAAGGGTTCGCGGCTATCGGTGATGCCAGTGACGGCGGAGCAGTGGGCGGCGGTGATTGCATTACGGGCATGAGCGATGCAGCGACAGCAAGAATGCCTTCGCGAGCAAGCCCGCTCCCACATTAAACCGAGTTGCAGGATAAGTACGCGGTCAACTGTGGGAGCGGGCTTGCTCGCGAAGGGGACAGCCCAGACAAAAAAAGTCTTACTGAATAATGAGGTTGTTGAACAACAAATCCTCAACCACCGGTTTGCCGGTTTCATCGTTCATCACTTGCTGGGTCTGCTTCAAGGCTTCCTGACGCAGCTTTTCCTTGGCTTCGATGTTATTCATGGCTTCCGTGGTCTGCTGTGCAAACAGCGCCACCAGCTTGTTACGGATCAATGGCTCATTGGCCTTTACCGCTTTGGTCGCCTCGTCACCGGTCACCCGCAAGGCCACATCGGCCTTGTAGACCTTGAGTTTGGGCGTGCCGTCCAGCCCATAGTTGCCCACGAATGGCGGGCTCAGGGTGATGTAGTTGACCTTCGGGGCTTCACCTTCTTTGGCTTCTTCGGCCAGCGCTGCCACAGGCAGAGACAGGGCCAGCATCAACATGATCCACGCTTTCACAATTCGCTCCTTATCCGGTTTGCGGCCAAGCATAACGACCCGCCGCTCAAGCACAAGCTTATGGCTGACTATCAGGGTCGGGCATGCTCGTTGACCCAATGACTCACACACCTACACTTATCGGCCATCACTCCCAAAGGAATAGCCCTGATGAAAGCCGTGCTGTGCAAAGCCTTCGGCCCTGCCGAATCGCTGGTGCTGGAAGACGTCGCCAGCCCTGTGGCGAAGAAGAATGAAATCCTGCTGGATGTGCACGCGGCTGGGGTGAATTTCCCGGACACGTTGATCATCGAGGGCAAATACCAATTCAAGCCGCCCTTCCCGTTTTCGCCGGGTGGCGAAGCGGCCGGTGTGGTTAGCGCGGTGGGCGAGAAGGTCAGTCACCTCAAGGTCGGTGACCGGGTCATGGCCCTGACTGGTTGGGGCAGCTTTGCCGAGCAGGTCGCGGTGCCGGGCTACAACGTGCTGCCGATCCCGCCCTCGATGGACTTCAACACCGCCGCCGCATTCAGCATGACCTACGGCACTTCGATGCACGCCCTCAAGCAACGGGGCAACCTGCAACCTGGCGAAACCTTGCTGGTGCTCGGCGCTTCCGGCGGCGTCGGCCTTGCCGCCGTGGAAATCGGCAAAGCCATGGGTGCTCGCGTCATAGCCGCCGCCAGCAGCGCAGAAAAACTCGCAGTGGCCAAGGCCGCCGGCGCCGATGAGTTGATCAACTACAGCCAAACCAGCCTCAAGGACGAGATCAAACGCCTGACCGACGGCCAGGGCGCCGACGTGATCTACGATCCGGTCGGCGGTGATCTGTTCGACCAGGCCATCCGCGCCATCGCCTGGAACGGCCGACTTTTGGTGGTCGGTTTCGCCAGCGGACGAATCCCGGAGCTGCCAGTGAACCTGGCACTGCTCAAAGGCGCAGCGGTAGTCGGCGTATTCTGGGGCTCGTTTGCCCAACGTCAGCCACAGGACAACGCGGCGAACTTCCAGCAGTTGTTTGGCTGGTTTGCCGAGGGCAAGTTGAAGCCACTGGTGTCGCAGGTGTATCCGCTGAGCAACGCGGCGCAAGCCATCAATGACCTTGGCCAGCGCAAGGCGGTCGGGAAAGTGGTGGTTCAGATTAGGTAACCTCGGACGTCTGAGCCAACCTTCCTGGCTCAGACATCTTCGCTAAAACTGATTCTCATGGCTTAACTTGGTCAATGGTTGGTGGCTTGGCTAAAAATTTGAAACACTATTCAGAGCCCCGCTTTAAATGCGATAAATATGTAGTGCACAAGACACCACAATAAAAACCATCCTGCCCCATACAGACAAGGAGTGACTGTATGGATGATGGAACAGTAAACATATTTCATGGAAACATTGCACACACCACCCAAAGTAATGGTTTTTTCACTACGGGTGGAGGTGGTGGATTTTCGGGCAGTGGAAGCGCGGGGCGCCGCAGGCGAGCCAAGCGTCTCCAAACGTTGGAACAACATCGGCGTGAAACTGCCATCGCCGCTCAGAATCAAACAATTGCGACACAAACCCTTCAATATGAATCGGCCCGCAATGCACTTGACGCTGAACACTCATTACGACGCACAACTCTGGATCAAGTAGTTCAAACCGAGCTAAACGCTATACATCCCTCGGTCAGAATAGATCGCGAGGTGCCCGGCAGCTTTGCCCTTCTTAAAGACAAAGCAAGTGTTGATCACTTGTTAGCCTTGAAAAAGGCCGAACTTCAAGCAATGACTACCAGAGCCAATGCGTTCTTTGGTAGCGCAGCGCTAAACCAGACCACCCAGGATTACCTGAATAGATTTCATGAACTTGGTAGCACCGCAAGTGCTCACCAGTCTTGGGCGTCTTCATATGACGCCGCACAAGCGGTACGGACGCTCACTGAAATAATCCGCAGACTGACCGAGCAATCGCATGCACTTTCTGTGAAGAACACCCAATTCGTAGCCGAATGGCGTGCACGCGAAGAGCGCTGGGAACGAGAAGCTCAAAAACACAGAGCGTTATTAAAAGCTCAAGAGGCAGACGTCAAGGCATTCAGAAAAAACAACGAAGAACGGCGCCTGGAAGTTATCAGGTCGACCAATACCGTGAGTGCGCCCGCTGGCGTTGCGGCATCACGCCCAATGCTGATAACTGCCTCGGCTCTATTGAGCCCAAAGTTTCTCGAAACGGCGCTGGATGTTGCCCTTGGCGATGCCATGGCAGAGCTGCTCAGGATTGCTCGTCTGCGAACCGGACAAATTGCAGGCACGTTTGTGACTGCAATGACTTACTCGCCCGTACTGGGCGATGCTGAATTGTCCGGTACTCAGCGTGATCTCGCGATCAAAGCGCTGAGCGTACCAGCAGAAATGATGGAACTGCCGGATAACCTGGACTTGCGGAAAACTGCCGACGAAAACGGCACAGTTGATCTGGATTATCGGGTCCGTTTCGAAACCCAAGCAATGGAAACGAAGTTTCTCGTTGCCAGGACCGATGGAAACATCGTGCCCAGTGCGGTCAAGGTCGTTGCCGGCATACTCGACCCGCTGACAAACAGCATTCAGGTTACCGGCGAAGGCTTTTCCCCCATCACCTTGCGGCTCACCACTAGTCCGCAAGAAACGACAGCAAGCGCACCATCCATGGGGTATTCGGGGCTAATCATGGCTTCCGGCCAGCCTCCAGTAGAAACCATACCGACCGGAGCGGACACGCGCTTCAATGACCGGCTGATAGTGTTTCCCCAACATCTGGGTCTGGCACCTTTCTACGTTGCATTCAATACCCCATGGGGCAATCCCGAAGTGGCAACCGGTAACGGTCAGCCGACGACAAATGACCTGCGCGGATTGACTCGACAAGGCAACCCAGCCGCCATTCCATCGCAGTTGGCAGACCGGCTGCGAGGCCGGCAATTCATATCGGCTGACGACTTTAAAAAAGATTTCTGGAAAACGACGGCAAAGGATAAAGACCTGAGCAGGTCGCTCTATGACCTCAATGCCAAGCGAATGGAAAAAGGCTATGCCCCAATCGCCAAGAAGAGCGACTGGGTCGGCGATTCCAGAAAGTTTGATCTGCGCTATCTCGAACAACCAACGGCGGCTAGAGACACTTACAACTTCGATGAGATGGGGATAGTTGGCCCCAACGGACGACCGGGTACAACCGACGTTACTTCTACCGCGGCCCCCTGGTCGCTTCCCGGAAGCCCGGTATCCGATGCTTTTGACGCGGCGCGAAAAGCATTCAGCGCAAACGCCGGAAGCATGGTTTCCAATCCACCGAATTGGACTCCACTCATTCCCCCTGGTAGCGAACTGCTCGGCCCGACGCCTTTGCCGGGGGTTCCAGTGCGCGTTCCTGTGTATCTCGGAGGAACGACCACACCCCTGCCCCCACAAAATGAAACATTACCCGGCATTGACGTAGCGGACGTCCTCACCGGTATTCTCTGGTTGCCGACAGATCCAGGATTGGCACCGCAATACGTCCTGTATGCCGAGATGCCGGTGAGGCCGTTGGAGGTGGGGCCCTATGGTGATTTGAGCAAGCGAAGCGTGAAGGATGGGTTGGATGCTGACCACATTCCTTCTCGCAAGGCGCTGGAAAGCCATCTGGCTGCAAATTTCCCCGAGCTGCCGCGACGTAAAATTAAAAGATACCTCGACCACGCTCCGAGTATCACAATTCCTACTAGCATCCATCAGAAGTACAGCGAGACGTATGCCGGGCGAAACACGAAGGACAAGCAAGCCAAAGATTCCGCAGATATTCAGGCCGCAGTAGATAGTAATTTCAACGCAATTAAGCAAGGACTATTAGAAGAAGGCTTTTTAGAGTCCGACATTGAGAAAGCCCGACAGCAATTACATGTCTTAAACAAAGAACAGGGGTGGTATTGATGAAAGCTACAACCATAGAGCACTGGATCAAAAAACTGGGACTATCTTATGACATCCTAATATCCGAAGGAAGTATTCCGAATCAACCCTTGGAAGAGCTTTATCCCGGGCGAGACTGGTTAGATATTGAACCTGCCGCAGGCCTCGAACTTAGCTTCTGGGCTGAAACCCGGCGCTTCGAAAAGCTCTTCATTACTGTGCTGGAATCAATGCCAGGGCTGCCCATCTACAAGGGAGAGTTACCGAATCCCTACACTTCGAATATGTCCCAATCTGACGTACACGCCTTGTTTACAACGCCTCTGGAGGTGCAGCCTCCGGTAAAAATGCCAAAACCCATGGGTCAAACAGGAGGCTGGGAATCTTATCGTCTCGACCCTGAAAAGCATCCGAACATAAAGGTAGTGTTTCAGTACACAGCCTCAATGCAGGTGGACACCCTGGTTTTTACTTTAATCGAAAAAGACCACGACTAAGTCCAATGGATCACCTCGCCCATTTCAGCATGGGCAAGGTGCAGAACTCTGCTTCTTGCGAATCAAAAACAGGGAATCACGGAAGATGGAACTTAAACAAACAATTCAAGACTACACCGAAGCAGAATTCTTGAGCTTCGTAAAAAAAATCTGGGCCGTCGATGTTTTGGAAGATGAGCACGACAGACTTGTTTCGCATTTCGACACAATCTGTCAACACCCAATGGGGGCGGACCTGCTTTTCTACACGGACGACTTCAATAACGAGTCATCTCCTGAAAACGTGTTGGCCACGCTAAAAGTATTCCATGCCTATAAGAGCCTGCCCGGTTTTAAGGAACAACGAGCTGGTGAAATACCCGAAAATACCGCAAGCAGCAACGTACCTGTCGATACCCCCGGCATCTATTACGCGCCCTACTCCCGCGCTAGTGAAGGGCCATTGGTGATGACGGTTGCTGCGGAAGCGATGGCGTCTTTCGAGCGTATCTCGCTGGCATTACAAGAGGCAACGCTCAACGCAGTTGCGCACCTTAGCCGTTTGGCCACGACGCCGGGTAATGGCGCCATAGGCAAATATGTAAACATTCTCTGTTTCTCCATGAACCTGGGCCACTCAGAGCGCTACGCATTGAGTATTCCGATTTCCGAACTAGGCTTCAATGAGCCCTTGGACTGGCAAGGTCTTGCTCAGGCGAAAGGCGAAGTGAATCTCCCATTTAGACTTGGATCCGGAAAAGTCTCTGAGTTTAATGAAATGATGCCGGCAGTCCAACTCGCAACAGCGGACGGCGCGACCCTGAAGTCAAGCGTCAGGGTCAGAAGAGCCGTCAGCTCGCCTTACACTGGGACCTACAATTTCACTAGCGAAGACACTGCCGCAATTACCTTGATCTGGATGCCTGAAAACCGACCAGTCAAAGCCTGGAAGAGATCTCCCAGCACTATCATTTCACGAGGTATTCCAGCGATTCAGACATTTTCCAATCCCTCTGAAGTGATTTTTGACGACTACGTAATTGTATTCCCCCTCAACTCAGGATTAGCGCCACTCTACGTCATGTTCCAAAACAATCCGACTTGATCGCGTCAACAACATCGATGATCTTGGCCAGCGCAGGGGTCGGGAAAGTGGTGATTCAGGTCGCTGATCCCGACAAAACGGTCTGGACTTGCATTAATAGGGGGCCGACCGTCTACGGCTTGAATCTCCACTGCGCTACCGCAAGCCGGGTCGCCTCGAGCCATCGGCATGTGCCGTGAACCTGGGTTAAAGCTCCATGGCTCCACGCTGAAGGTCATGGCTTCTGGTAACCGAACAGAACATTTCCCAAACACCTGCCCTACTCCGGAAGCCTCAGGCGTAACAAAGCGGCCAGAGGTAATACTTTCAACACCGTCCTTCATTTACGTCTGGGCGACATGTTCATAAAGGAACACTCGATTTCCAACATTTCCGCTGTTTTGCTGATGATAACCAATGCTATTTTCAGTAACGAAACTGTAACATTCGCATCCGCAGTCAAAACAAGAAATCTGGAGCTCTTGAATGTTTGCTTTCTTTCGTCCTGCCGCACATCAGGCTCCATTGCCTGAAGAAAAAATAGACAGCACCTACCGACGCCTTCGCTGGCAGATCTTCGCCGGGATTTTCATTGGGTATGCGGGTTACTACCTGCTGCGCAAGAACTTCTCCCTGGCAATGCCGTACCTGATCGACGAGGGTTACACCCGTGGTCAACTGGGCCTGGCAATGTCGGCGATTGCGATTTCCTACGGCCTGTCGAAGTTCCTCATGGGCCTGGTGTCCGACCGCTCCAACCCGCGCTACTTCCTGCCATTTGGCCTGCTGGTGTCGGCCGGCGTGATGTTCGTTTTCGGCTTCGCGCCTTGGGCAACGTCCAGCGTGACCATGATGTTCATCCTGCTGTTCATCAACGGCTGGGCCCAAGGCATGGGCTGGCCACCGAGTGGCCGAACCATGGTGCACTGGTGGTCGCAGAAGGAGCGCGGTGGCGTGGTGTCTGTGTGGAACGTGGCACACAACGTCGGCGGCGGCCTGATCGGCCCGCTGTTCTTGCTCGGCATGGGTCTATTCAATGACTGGCACGCCGCGTTTTACGTACCGGCAGCGGTGGCTCTGGCCGTCGCGGTGTTTGCCTTGATGACCATGCGCGACACGCCACAGTCGGTGGGCCTGCCGCCGATCGAGAAGTACAAGAACGACTACCCGGAAGGTTACGACGCTAGCCACGAAGAGGAATTCAGTGCCAAGGAAATCTTCGTCAAGTACGTGCTGCGCAACAAAATGCTCTGGTACATCGCCATGGCTAACGTCTTCGTCTACCTGCTGCGTTACGGCGTGCTGGACTGGGCACCGACCTACCTCAAGGAAGCCAAAGGCTTCACCGTGGATAAAACCTCGTGGGCGTATTTCTTCTACGAGTGGGCGGGGATCCCGGGCACGCTGCTGTGCGGCTGGATGTCGGACAAGATCTTCCGTGGCAATCGTGGCCTGACCGGCATGGTGTTCATGGCGCTGGTGACCGTGGCGACACTGGTTTACTGGCTTAACCCGGCCGGCAACCCGACCGTCGACATGATCGCGCTCGTCTCGATCGGCTTCCTGATCTACGGCCCAGTGATGCTGATCGGTCTGCAAGCGCTGGAACTGGCGCCGAAGAAAGCCGCCGGGACTGCAGCAGGCTTCACGGGGTTGTTCGGATATCTGGGTGGTTCAGTCGCGGCCAGTGCAGCGATGGGCTACACCGTGGACCACTTCGGCTGGGACGGCGGTTTCGTCTTGCTGATCGGCGCATGCCTGCTGGCGATGGCCTTCCTTGCGCCAACGCTGTGGCACAAGCAAGTCGCCAGTCAGAGCCGCGAAGCGATCGCCTGATCGGTCTTTGATTTGCAACGCTTGAGCCGCGCCTCCAGATTTCGGTCTGGCATGGCGTGGCTACGCAGGGCGTGAGCGGTCTGCTCGACATATTCGCGAGTGGTGCCGTAACGCCCGCAAGCGCTGTCGAACACCTGGCTCAGCACATGATCCGGCAAGTTGCCGGCATAGCTGGGCAGGTGCCGCTCCAATACGAACCCCAATGCCTGAACCTGGTTTCCGTCTTCGAGACGGCAGTTGAGCCAATGCGGGCGATAGGATGGGAATGGCATTTCACGTTGCCAGAGTGCATACAGCGAAGCGTCGAGTTGTTCTTCGGGCAAGCGATAGGCAAACCCGCTGCATGAGCCGCCGCGATCCAGGCCAAATACCAGCCCGGGCACTTCCGGTGTACCGCGATGTTCGTGGGACCACAGGTATAAGCCGCGATGGTAGCCATGAACGCGACCGCGTATTCGCTCTACCGCCGCACATTCAGGGCGCCAGATCAGCGAACCGTAAGCGAACAACCACACCGGCCCACCCTTGTGGCGCGCCATGGTCGATTGCATCGAGCTGAGCAGCTGTTCGTGCGTAAGCTGCGGCCCAAGATCGAGCTGCGGAGGGTAAGCCAGATTCAAAAAAGCAGATTCAATGGCGCTCATGGCGAATAGCGTTCAGCTCCCCGCGGGTGAAGAATTACTTAATAGAACGCACCGTTGTAACAATAAGGCACATAGGTTTGAAGGCAATTTAAGTGCCACGCCAGTGTTCTAAAACTTATTGCCTGATGAGATATAACCTACCGGCATTTATATAAATTCATAAATACCGATCGGCTATATGGGAAGTTATATTGATTTAAGAGCGCGGATCAGGCTCGCGGCGCGTAAGCGAAAACATCCGCGCGCATTTGATGGGCATCCATCCCCGCTTCGACCAGCGCATCCAGGGTGCCATAGACCATCGCCGGAGAGCCGCTGGCGTAGACGTGCAGGGCTTTCAGGTCAGGGAAATCTTCACACACTGCCTCATGCAACATGCCGCAGCGTCCTCCCCAACCACACTGATCGCTGACGACTTTATGCAGGAACAGATTGGGCAGTTTTTCCCATTCATCCCAATGTTCGATGGCATAAAAGTCTTCAGGACGACGCACGCCCCAATACAGATGCACCGGATGCTTGAACCCCGCGGCCCGGCAATGTTCGATCAGGCTGTGGATCTGGCCCATGCCGGTCCCGGCAGCAATCAGTACCAGTGGACCGTCTGGCAGTTCCGCCAGATGGGTATCACCGAACGGCATCTCGATGCGCACTATCGGGTTGCGCTGAAGCTGTTCGATCAGGCTCAGCGCACTGCTTTCGCGCGCCAATATGTGAATTTCCAGGTCGCGACCGGAATGCGGTGCAGAGGCCAGGGAGAAGGCGGATTTCTCGCCGTTCTCTCGCTCGATCATCAGGTACTGGCCGGCGTGATAGCGCGGTGGCTTGCCCGCCGGCGCACGCAAACGCACGCGCCAGGTATCGCCGCCGACATCCCTGCATTCAATGACCTGACACGACACGCTGCGCACCGGCAATTCTCCCAGCGCGAGCACGCCATCCCACAGCACGATGCAGTCTTCCAGCGGCTCTGCAATGCAAGTGTAGAACTCGCCATGGTCGCGCACCTCGCCGGCTTGTTCGACCCGCCCTTCCACCAACAACGCGCCACACACATGGCAATTGCCGTTTCGACAGCTTTGCGGGCATTCATAGCCCAGGCGCCGCGCGCCATCGAGAATCCGCTCGCCGGGCAGAATCTCTAGCACTGCTCCGGAGGGCTGCAAGGTTACACGCATCAATCTATTCCTAACTGATTCCAGATGGCATCGATCCGTTGGGTAACGGCTTCATCCTTGACGATGACCCGGCCCCACTCGCGAGTGGTTTCGCCAGGCCACTTATGCGTGGCATCGAGCCCCATCTTCGAACCCAGGCCGGAAACCGGCGAGGCGAAGTCGAGGTAGTCGATCGGCGTGTTGTCGATCATCACCGTGTCGCGCTTGGGGTCCATGCGCGTAGTGATGGCCCAGATCACGTCGTTCCAGTCCCGTGCGTTGATATCGTCGTCAGTGACGATAACGAACTTGGTGTACATGAACTGTCGCAAAAACGACCAGACACCGAGCATTACCCGCTTGGCATGCCCAGGATACGACTTCTTCATGGTCACGATGGCCATGCGGTACGAACAGCCTTCGGGCGGCAGGTAGAAGTCGGTGATCTCCGGAAACTGCTTCTGCAGGATCGGCACAAACACTTCGTTCAGCGCCACGCCGAGAATTGCCGGCTCATCCGGCGGACGGCCGGTGTAGGTGCTGTGATAGATCGGTTTGATCCGATGGGTGATGCGCTCGACGGTGAACACCGGGAAGCTGTCGACTTCGTTGTAATAGCCAGTGTGGTCGCCATACGGGCCTTCGTCGGCCATTTCACCCGGATGGATCACGCCTTCCAGAATGATTTCAGCAGTGGCCGGCACTTGCAGGTCGTTGCCGCGGCACTTCACCAGTTCGGTGCGGTTGCCGCGCAACAGACCGGCGAAAGCGTATTCGGAGAGGCTGTCCGGCACCGGCGTCACAGCCCCCAGAATGGTTGCCGGGTCAGCGCCCAAGGCCACGGAGACCGGGAACGGCTGGCCGGGGTGTTTCTCGCACCATTCACGGTAATCCAGCGCGCCGCCACGGTGGCTCAACCAGCGCATGATCACCTTATTGCGGCCGATCACCTGCTGACGATAGATGCCGAGGTTCTGGCGATCCTTGTTTGGACCTTTGGTGACGGTCAGGCCCCAGGTGATCAGCGGACCGACGTCGCCCGGCCAGCAGGTCTGTACCGGCAACATCGCCAAATCGACATCGTCGCCTTCGATGACCACTTCCTGGCAGACCGCGTCTTTGACGACTTTCGGTGCCATGGCAATGATCTTGCGGAAGATCGGCAGCTTGGACCAAGCGTCTTTCAGGCCTTTCGGCGGCTCGGGCTCCTTGAGGAACGCCAACAGCTTGCCGATTTCGCGCAACTCACTGACTGCTTCTGCGCCCATGCCCAGCGCCACGCGCTCGGGGGTGCCGAACAGGTTGCCAAGTACGGGAATGTCATAACCGGTAGGGTTTTCGAAAAGCAGCGCGGGGCCCTTGGCGCGCAACGTGCGATCGCAGACCTCGGTCATCTCGAGCACTGGGGACACCGGAACCTGGATGCGCTTGAGTTCGCCGCGCTTTTCCAGGCCGCTGATAAAGTCGCGCAAGTCGCGATATTGCATGCGTGAGCCTCGTGTTGGCCGTGGCGTTCGGGGCAGGCAGTTTAGCGCCGAACCCCTCTATTCAGAACCACGAACTGCCGTTGATCAAAAATCAGATAGCAAAAAGCCGGGTTTCCCCGGCTTTTGCTGACTTTCTGCGACTTACTTGCGTTTCATCGACAGGAAGAACTCGTCGTTGGTCTTGGTCTGTTTCAACTTGTCGACCAGGAACTCGATGGCAGAGACTTCGTCCATCGGGTGCAGCAGCTTGCGCAGGATCCACATACGCTGCAGTTCGTCGTCGGCCGTCAGCAACTCTTCGCGGCGAGTACCGGAACGGTTGATGTTGATGGCCGGGAACACACGCTTCTCGGCGATCTTGCGATCCAGAGGCAGTTCCATGTTGCCGGTGCCTTTGAATTCTTCGTAGATCACTTCGTCCATCTTCGAGCCGGTTTCAACCAGCGCGGTAGCGATGATGGTCAGCGAGCCGCCTTCTTCGATGTTCCGTGCCGCGCCGAAGAAACGTTTCGGTTTCTCCAGGGCGTGGGCATCGACACCACCGGTCAACACCTTGCCGGAGCTCGGGATCACGGTGTTGTAGGCACGCGCCAGACGGGTGATGGAGTCGAGCAGGATCACCACGTCCTTTTTGTGTTCGACCAGGCGCTTGGCCTTCTCGATCACCATTTCGGCAACCTGCACGTGGCGAGTTGGCGGCTCGTCGAACGTCGAGGCAACCACTTCGCCGCGCACGGTGCGCTGCATTTCGGTCACTTCTTCCGGACGTTCGTCAATCAGCAATACGATCAGATGAACTTCAGGATTGTTACGTGCGATGTTCGCCGCGATGTTCTGCAGCATGATCGTTTTACCGGCTTTCGGCGGTGCAACGATCAGGCCGCGCTGGCCCTTGCCGATCGGGGCGCACAGATCGATGACACGACCGGTCAAGTCTTCGGTGGAACCGTTGCCGGCTTCCATCTTCATGCGCACGGTCGGGAACAGCGGGGTCAGGTTCTCGAAGAGAATCTTGTTTTTCGCGTTCTCGGGACGATCGTAGTTGATCGTGTCGACCTTGAGCAGTGCGAAATAACGCTCGCCTTCCTTTGGAGGGCGGATCTTGCCAACGATGGTGTCACCGGTGCGCAAGTTGAAGCGGCGGATCTGGCTCGGCGAGACGTAGATGTCGTCTGGGCCGGCGAGATAGGAAGCGTCAGCGGAGCGCAGGAAGCCGAAGCCGTCCTGGAGAATCTCCAGCACGCCATCACCGGAGATTTCCTCGCCGCTTTTAGCGTGCTTTTTGAGCAGGGAGAAAATCACGTCCTGCTTGCGCGAACGGGCCATATTTTCTATGCCCATCTGTTCGGCCAATTCGAGCAGTTCGGTAATCGGCTTTTGCTTGAGTTCAGTCAGATTCATATAGGAATGACGTAATCATTTATGGAGGGGGGAAATTAAGCTTTTGGCTTAATGAGGCCGCGCCGCAGAGAAGGCGACAGGATCGCGTACTAATTCGAAAAGGAGTGCGTCGGCGACGGCTAGCAGGGGGCAGTGGAGAAACCAGTGCGGGGCCGAATGTACCACCTGAGTTTCAGAGCGTCTAGCCCTCAATAACGAAAAGGCCCCGCATTATGCGGGGCCTTTTCATGACACTTTATAACAACGCTTAGATGTTGGCGTCGAGGAAAGCAGCCAGTTGCGACTTCGACAGCGCACCGACCTTGGTGGCTTCGACGTTACCGTTCTTGAACAGCATCAGCGTCGGGATACCACGTACGCCGTGCTTGGCCGGAGTTTCCTGGTTTTCGTCGATGTTCAGCTTGGCAACGGTCAGCTTGCCAGCGTAGGTGCCAGCGATCTCGTCCAGAACCGGGGCGATCATTTTGCAAGGGCCGCACCACTCAGCCCAGTAGTCAACAAGCACAGGGCCAGCAGCCTTCAGTACTTCTTCTTCGAAGTTAGCGTCGGTGACGTGCTTGATAAGATCGCTGCTCATGGATGTCTCCGGGTTGTAAGCAATAAAAAACGTGGCCCATCATAGCCGCCCTTCCCGTGTTCAGGAAGCCGCAGATGATTGAGTCTCGCTATGGTGGCCCATGAGTTTGGGTATAGCTCAAGTCATGAGGTGGCGGGAGCGACGAAAGCAATTCCGGTACGCAGGGCGGCATTGCGCACATGCTCCTGCATGGCCTTCTGCGCGGCGCCAGAGGCCCGACGAGCCAGTGCGCGGAGGATTTTACGGTGCTCCTGCCAGGTTTCCATGGCCCGTTCGGCCCGGATGAACGGTAGCTTCTGGCTCTCCAGGAAGATATCGGCACTGGCTGAAAGGATGCTCAGCATTGCCTGATTGCCGCTGGCCAGGAGAATGCACCGGTGAAACTCGAAATCCAGTTGCGCCGCTGCATCGAAGTCGGCGGCCCGCAGTTCGTTGCGCATGGCGGCGACATTGTCTTCCAGGGCATCGAGCTCATCGGTGCTCAGGGTCACGGCCGCTAGCCCCGCGGCAAAACCTTCCAGCGCGTAGCGCAACTGGAAGATGTCCAGCGGCGACGCCTGAGCCGCGAACGGCCAGCCCGGCGCCGCGTCACCCCGAGGCAGATCGACCGGCGACTGCACGAACGCGCCTTTGCCTGGCTGGATACTGATCACGCCCAGTGCACTCAGGGACGATAACGCCTCGCGCAACGATGCCCGGCTGACCCCCAATTGCACCGCCAGGTCCCTTTGCGAAGGCAAGGCATCGCCCGCCCCGAAACCTTGCTCGGTAATCAGTTTACGGATGGCTTGCAGCGCCACTTCGGGTACGGCGCGGGAGATCGAGTTCATGGTTTTTTCAGACGAACCAGGCCAATGAGCGGCTAGTTGTAAAGCTATTCGCGACGTCCGGCAAGTCGTGCCCCATGGGGGTTCGGGGATTTTCACGGGTGCGCCATCAGGGTGCGAAATGCCACCCAACTGTTCAGACCAGTAAGACCGAACGACACCAGCAAAACCGTGGCCTGCGGCGCCCAAAAACCAATCTTGGCATGGCCCGTGCTCTGTCGATCCGCAGAAATCACTTCCCGCCGATCCGGAGATTTGCCATGACCCTGCGTTACAGCGCCCTCCTCGCCGCCTTGTTTGCCAGCCTGATGCTGAGCCAGGCACCCGCCCACGCCGACGGTCTGGAGGATGTGGTCAAACGCGGCACCCTCAAAGTCGCCGTGCCCCAGGACTTCCCGCCGTTCGGTTCGGTCGGCCCGGACATGAAACCTCGCGGTCTCGATATCGACACCGCCAAACTGCTGGCCGACCAACTCAAAGTCAAACTTGAGCTGACCCCGGTCAACAGCACCAACCGCATTCCGTTCCTGACCACCGGCAAAGTCGACCTGGTGATTTCCAGCCTCGGCAAGAACCCTGAGCGCGAAAAGGTCATCGACTTCTCCCGTGCCTACGCGCCGTTCTACCTCGCCGTATTCGGCCCACCAGACGTCGCCATCAAGGGCCTGGACGATCTCAAGGGCAAAACCATCAGCGTCACCCGTGGCGCCATCGAAGACATCGAGCTGACCAAAGTCGCCCCCGAAGGCGCGACCATCAAACGCTTCGAAGACAACAACTCGACCATCGCCGCTTACCTCGCAGGGCAAGTCGACCTGATCGCCAGTGGCAACGTGGTGATGGTAGCGATCAGCGAAAAAAACCCGAAACGCGTGCCAGCCCTCAAAGTGAAGCTCAAGGACTCGCCGGTTTACGTTGGCGTGAACAAGAACGAGCCAGCGCTGCTGGGCAAGGTCAACGACATCCTCGCCACGGCCAAGGCTGACGGTGCGCTGGAAAAGAACTCGCAAACCTGGCTGAAAGAGCCGCTGCCGGCCGATCTCTGATCGTACGCGGAGACGATTTATGGCTTATCAGTTCGATTTCTTGCCGGTGGTAGAAAACACCGATCTGCTGTTGCGCGGTGCGCTGTTCACCCTTGAGTTGACGGCCATTGGCGCGGTGCTCGGGGTCGGTCTGGGCATCGTCGGGGCGCTGGTGCGGGCGTGGAACATTCGCCCGTTCGCCGGCATTTTCGGGGTTTACGTCGAGTTGATCCGCAACACGCCATTTCTGGTGCAGTTGTTTTTCATCTTCTTCGGTTTGCCGTCGCTGGGCCTGCAGATTTCCGAATGGCAGGCGGCGGTGCTGGCGATGGTGATCAACCTTGGCGCCTATTCGACCGAGATCATCCGCGCCGGCATTCAAGCGATCCCCCGCGGGCAGCTGGAAGCCGCGGCCGCCCTGGCAATGACCCGCTTCGAGGCCTTCCGCCACGTGGTTCTGCTTCCGGCGTTGGGCAAGGTCTGGCCGGCCCTGAGCAGCCAGATCATCATCGTGATGCTCGGCTCGGCGGTCTGTTCGCAGATCGCCACCGAAGAGCTGAGCTTCGCCGCCAATTTCATTCAATCGCGCAACTTTCGCGCCTTTGAAACCTATGCCCTGACCACACTGATCTACCTGTGCATGGCGCTGCTGATCCGCCAATTACTGAACTGGATCGGCCGGCGCTACATAGCAAGGAGCAGCAGCCAATGAGCGATTTCACCTTCTGGGACATCCTGCGCAACCTGCTCACGGGCCTGCAATGGACCCTGGCATTATCGCTGGTGGCGTTTATCGGCGGCGGGCTGATCGGTTTGTTGATCATGGTGATGCGGATTTCAAAAAAATCCCTGCCCAGCCACTTAGCCCGCACCTACATCGAACTGTTCCAGGGCACACCGCTGTTGATGCAGCTGTTTCTGGTGTTCTTCGGTGTGGCGTTGGCCGGTGTGGAGATTTCGCCGTGGATGGCTGCGGCGATTGCCTTGACGCTGTTCACCAGCGCTTACCTGGCGGAGATCTGGCGCGGTTGTGTCGATTCGATCCCCAATGGCCAATGGGAAGCCTCGTCGAGCCTGGCGCTCAATCCGCTGGAGCAACTGCGTTACGTGATCCTGCCGCAAGCCCTGCGCATTGCGGTGGCGCCGACCGTGGGCTTCTCGGTGCAAGTGGTCAAAGGCACCGCCGTCACCTCGATCATCGGCTTCACCGAACTGACCAAGACCGGCGGCATGCTCGCCAACGCGACCTTCGAGCCCTTCATGGTCTACGGCCTGGTGGCGCTCGGTTACTTCCTGCTCTGCTACCCCTTGTCCCTCAGTGCGCGCTACCTGGAAAGGAGACTGCATGCCTCTGCTTAGAATTTCCGCCCTGCATAAATACTATGGCGACCACCATGTGCTCAAAGGCATCGACCTGAGTGTCGACGAAGGCCAGGTGGTGGCGATCATCGGTCGCAGCGGCTCGGGCAAATCCACCTTGCTGCGCACCCTCAATGGCCTGGAATCGATCAATGACGGCGTGATCGAAGTCGACGGCGAATACCTCGACGCTGCCCGTGCCGACCTGCGCAGCCTGCGGCAGAAAGTCGGGATGGTGTTCCAGCAGTTCAATCTGTTCCCGCATCTGACGGTGGGCGAAAACGTCATGCTTGCGCCGCAAGTGGTGCAGAAAGTGCCGAAAGCCAAAGCCGCCGAATTGGCGCGACAGATGCTGGAACGGGTCGGGCTGGGGGAAAAGTTCGATGCCTTCCCGGATCGGTTGTCTGGCGGCCAGCAACAGCGGGTGGCGATTGCCCGAGCGCTGGCCATGTCACCGAAGGTGCTGTTGTGCGATGAAATCACCTCGGCGCTGGACCCGGAACTGGTCAACGAAGTGCTGAGCGTGGTTCGGCAACTGGCCAAGGAAGGCATGACGCTGATTATGGTCACCCATGAAATGCGCTTTGCCCGCGAGGTGGGGGACAAATTGGTGTTCATGCACCATGGCAAGGTGCATGAGGTGGGGGATCCAAAGGTGTTGTTTGCCAACCCGCAGACGACGGAGCTGGCGAATTTTATCGGGACGGTGGAAGCGGCAGGCTGAAGGATACTTAGTGCCTTTGAGGCCGCCTTCGCGGGCAAGCCCGCTCCCACAGGGTTCTCTGCTGGAACGCGATCATGTGTTCGACGCAAAAACCTGTGGGAGCGGGCTTGCCCGCGAAGAGGTCATTCGCAACACCACGGATGCCCCGTGGTAAAAGATCGCAGCCTTCGACAGCGCCTACGCGTTGGCGGCAGCGTTTGATCGTGGCAGGATGTCGAGGTTATCGACCGAGACCCCCTGACCATGCCGCAATCCCAAGCCAAGAATCTGTCCCTGATCGCCGCAATCGACCTGGGCTCCAACAGCTTTCACATGGTCGTGGCCAAGGCCCAGAACGGCGAAATCCGGATTCTCGAACGTCTCGGGGAGAAGGTTCAGCTGGCCGCCGGCATCGACGAAGAGCGCCAACTCAGCGAAGAATCCATGCAGCGCGGGCTCGATTGCCTGAAGCGTTTCGCCCAACTGATCAGCGGTATGCCGCCCGGCACCGTGCGGATCGTCGGCACCAACGCCCTGCGCGAAGCCCGTAACCGCGCCGAATTCATCCACCGCGCCGAAGAAATTCTTGGCCATCCGGTGGAAGTCATCTCTGGCCGTGAAGAAGCGCGCCTGATTTACCTCGGCGTCTCCCACACCCTCGCCGACACGCCGGGCAAGCGCCTGGTGGCCGACATCGGCGGCGGCAGTACCGAATTCATCATCGGCCAGCGCTTCGAACCGCTGCTGCGCGAAAGCCTGCAAATGGGCTGCGTCAGCTATACCCAGCGCTACTTCAAGGATGGCAAGATCACTCCGGCCCGCTACGCCCAGGCGTATACCGCGGCGCGGTTGGAGATCATGAGCATCGAACACGCCCTGCACCGCCTGACCTGGGATGAAGCCATCGGCTCCTCGGGCACCATTCGCGCCATTGGCCTGGCGCTGAAGGCCGGCGGGCATGGCACTGGCGAAGTGAATGCCGAAGGCCTGGCCTGGCTCAAGCGCAAGCTGTTCAAACTCGGCGATGCCGAGAAAATCGATTTCGAAGGCATCAAGCCCGACCGCCGGGCGATCTTCCCCGCCGGGCTGGCAATTCTCGAAGCGATCTTCGACGCCCTCGAATTGCAACGCATGGACCACTGTGAAGGCGCCCTGCGCGAAGGCGTGCTCTACGACCTGTTGGGCCGTCATCATCATGAAGACGTGCGCGAGCGCACCCTCAGCTCGCTGATGGAGCGTTACCACGTTGACCTGGAACAAGCCGCTCGGGTTGAACGCAAGGCGCTGCATGCCTTCGATCAAGTGGCCGAAGACTGGGACCTGAACGACGGTGTCTGGCGTGAATTGCTCGGTTGGGCGGCCAAGGTGCACGAAGTGGGTCTGGACATTGCTCACTACCAGTACCACAAACACGGCGCCTACCTGATCGAACACTCGGACCTGGCCGGATTCTCCCGCGAAGACCAGCAAATGCTCGCGCTACTGGTACGTGGCCACCGACGCAACATTCCCAAGGACAAGTTCGCCGAATTCGGCGACGAAGGCATCAAGCTGATTCGCCTGTGCGTGTTGCTGCGTTTTGCGATTCTGTTCCACCACATCCGCGGTACCCAGCAAATGCCTCAGGTCGTACTGCACGCCAACGGCCACAGCCTGGATGTGTTGTTCCCCGAACACTGGCTGGACGATAACCAGTTGACCCAGGCCGACTTCGCCCTCGAAGCGGAATGGCTGACCCGCGTCAGCTTCGTGCTGAACGTGCGCTAATCAGAAGGCTGCCAACAATCCCGTAGGAGCTGCCGCAGGCTGCGATCTTTTGATCTTGTTTTAAAAAAGCAAAATCAAAAGATCGCAGCCTTCGGCAGCTCCTACAGGGGAATTCAACAGGATTGGAAGCCCGGGCAGCCTTTGAATGGCTACCCGGGAGACTGGTCTTAGCGAACCGCCAAAATCGGGCTGCCCAAACGCTCAAGCAAGGTGGCCTGGGCACTGCGCGGGTTCTGGTTGCCGGTCGGCGTGTTGCGGATGTAGCGACCGTCCGACTGCAGGCTCCAGCTGTGGGTGTTATCAGTGAGATAAAGCTCCAGCTCTTTCTTGACCCGCAAAATCAGCTTCTTGCCCTCGACCGGGAAGCAAGTCTCGACGCGCTTGTCGAGGTTGCGCTCCATCCAGTCGGCGCTGGACAGGAACATCTGCTCTTCGCCGCCATTGAGGAAGTAGAAGACCCGGGTATGTTCCAGGAAGCGACCGATGATCGAGCGCACGTGGATGTTGTGGGACACCCCGGCGATGCCCGGTCGCAGGCAGCACATGCCGCGCACCACCAGATCGATACGCACCCCGGATTGACTGGCCTTGTACAACGCGCGGATGACCTTCGGGTCGGTCAGCGAGTTGAACTTGGCGATGATGTGCGCCGGTTTACCGTCAAGGGCGAATTGCGTCTCCCGGGCAATCATGTCGAGCATGCCCTTCTTCAACGTGAACGGCGCGTGCAGCAGTTTTTTCATGCGCAGGGTTTTACCCATGCCGATCAACTGGCTGAACAGTTTGCCGACGTCTTCGCACAAGGCATCATCGGAGGTCAGCAGGCTGTAGTCGGTATACAGACGGGCGTTGGCCGCGTGGTAGTTGCCGGTCCCCAAGTGGGCGTAACGGACAATCTCGCCCGCCTCGCGACGCAAAATCAGCATCATCTTGGCGTGGGTCTTGAAACCGACCACGCCGTAAATCACCACCGCACCGGCCGCTTGCAGACGGCTGGCCAGTTGCAGGTTGGACTCTTCATCGAACCGCGCGCGCAATTCGATCACTGCCGTCACTTCCTTGCCATTACGCGCAGCGTCTACCAGCGCATCGACGATCTCGGAGTTGGCGCCGCTGCGATACAACGTCTGGCGAACCGCCAACACGTGCGGGTCTTTCGCTGCCTGACGCAGCAAGTCGACCACCGGGGTGAACGACTCGAACGGGTGCAACAGCAGAATGTCCTGCTTGCTGATCACACTGAAAATGTTCTCGCTGTTTTGCAGCAGTTTCGGGATCTGCGGGGTGAACGGGTTGTATTGCAGCTCCGGATGACTGTCCAGGCCAGTGATGCTGAACAGGCGGGTCAGGTTGACCGGGCCGTTGACCTGATACAACTCGGTCTCATGCAGGTTGAACTGCTTGAGCAAGTAATCGGACAGGTGTTTCGGGCAGGTATCGGCCACTTCCAGCCGCACTGCGTCACCGTAGCGACGGGAGAACAACTCGCCGCGCAGGGCGCGGGCCAGGTCTTCGACATCTTCGGTGTCAACCGCGAGGTCGGCGTTTCGGGTCAGGCGGAACTGGTAGCAGCCCTTGACCTTCATGCCCTGGAACAGGTCATCGGCGTGTGCGTGGATCATCGACGACAGGAACACATAGTTGTCGCCGGGACCGCCGACTTCCTCTGGCACCTTGATGATCCGCGGCAGCAGGCGCGGCGCCGGGATAATCGCCAGACCGGAGTCGCGACCGAAGGCGTCGATGCCTTCGAGTTCGACGATGAAGTTCAGGCTCTTGTTTACCAGCAACGGAAACGGGTGCGTCGGGTCGAGGCCGATCGGGGTGATGATCGGGGCGATCTCGTCGCGGAAATAACGACGAACCCAAGTCTTGAGCTTGGTGGTCCAGTAGCGGCGACGGATGAAGCGGACCTGATGTTTTTCCAGTTCCGGCAACAGAATGTCATTGAGGATCGCGTATTGGCGATCGACGTGACCGTGTACCAGTTCACTGATGCGAGCCAAGGCCTGGTGCGGTTGCAGGCCATCGGCGCCAGCCTGTTCGCGAGCGAAGGTGATCTGCTTCTTCAGGCCGGCGACACGAATCTCGAAGAATTCGTCCAGGTTGCTGGAGAAAATCAGCAGAAACTTCAGCCGCTCCAGCAATGGGTAGGACTCATCCAGCGCCTGTTCCAGCACGCGGATGTTGAACTGCAGTTGCGAGAGCTCACGATGGATGTACAGGCTGCTGTCATCCAGGCCGGGAATGGCAATCGCTGGCGCCGTAACAACGGGCTCGGCCGCCACCGCGGGTGGAGCAGGCTCCAGCTCCGGCGGGGTTTCGGCGATTGGCTCCACCACAGGTTGAGCGTCTTTTACGGCAACTTCAGTGAGTCCTTCGGTATTCATCGAATGTTCCTGGGAGGGCTATTTTTGCTCTCGTAACAATTGAGCAGCACGGACGGCAAAGTAAGTCAGGATGCCATCAGCGCCTGCACGTTTAAAAGCGGTCAGGGATTCGAGGATAACCCCTTCGCTCAACCAGCCATTCTGGATCGCTGCCATGTGCATGGCGTATTCACCGCTGACCTGATAGACAAAGGTCGGCACTTTAAATTCTTCTTTGACCCGGTAAAGGATATCCAGATACGGCATGCCTGGCTTGACCATGACCATGTCCGCGCCTTCTGACAAGTCCGCCGCCACTTCGTGCAGGGCTTCGTTGCTGTTGGCCGGGTCCATCTGATAGGAGGCCTTGTTGGCCTTGCCCAGGTTCAGCGCCGAACCCACCGCATCGCGGAACGGGCCGTAATAGGCGCTGGCGTATTTGGCCGAGTAAGCCATGATCCGCACATTGACGTGATCGGCCAGCTCCAGCGCTTCGCGGATCGCTTGAATGCGACCGTCCATCATGTCCGAAGGCGCCACCATCTGAGCGCCGGCTTCGGCGTGGGACAGGGCCTGTTTAACCAGTGCGTCGACGGTAATGTCGTTCTGCACGTAGCCTTCTTCGTCGAGAATGCCGTCTTGACCGTGGGTGGTAAACGGGTCCAGGGCGACGTCGGTGATAACTCCCAGCTCCGGGAACCGGTCACGCAGCGCTCGGGTGGCGCGCTGGGCGATGCCGTCGGGATTCCAGGCTTCAGCGGCGTCCAGGGATTTGAGCTCCGGCGGCGTCACCGGGAACAATGCCAGGGCCGGAATCCCCAGCTCAACCCACTTGGCCGCTTCTTCCAGCAACAGGTCGATGGTCAGGCGCTCGACGCCCGGCATCGACGCCACCGCTTCGCGACGGTTTTCACCGTCCAGCACGAACACCGGCAGGATCAGGTCATCGACGGTCAGCACATTTTCACGGACCAGTCGACGCGAGAAATCATCACGACGGTTGCGACGCAGGCGGGTTGCAGGAAACAAACGATTGGCGGGGGTAAAGCTCACGGCAGACTCCTGAGCCCGCGCTGGCGGGCGAGCGTGACAGTTATAAGCGGCCATTATGACGAACGGATGACAGTTGTGCTTCAGGAAGCCGCATTCCATTGTCCTTGTAGGAAATGTTCACGTCGAGACACATTTTGACACTTTCCTGAATGTGTCCGAGGGGTTAGGCTGCGCGTTCATTTCGCCAGCACCCAGACAATGCTCCAACAATTTCTTCAGGAATTCGGCTACTTCGCCCTCTTTCTCGGCACGTTCTTCGAAGGCGAAACCATCCTGGTGCTCGCAGGCTTCCTTGCGTTCCGTGGATACATGGACATCAAGGTGGTGATGCTCGTGGCATTCCTCGGCAGTTATGCCGGCGATCAGCTGTGGTACTTCCTGGGACGCAAGCACGGGCGCAAATTGCTGGCGCGCAAACCGCGCTGGCAACTGATGGGCGATCGGGCGCTGGAACATATCCGCAAGCACCCGGACATCTGGGTGCTGAGCTTCCGTTTTGTCTATGGACTGCGCACCGTGATGCCGGTGGCGATCGGTCTGTCGGGGTATCCGCCGGGACGTTATCTGCTGCTCAACGGGATTGGCGCAGCCATCTGGGCTGCCGCGCTGGCTTCTGCCGCTTATCACTTCGGCGCAGTGCTTGAAGGCATGCTCGGTAGCGTCAAGAAGTATGAGCTGTGGGTGCTGGGCGCCCTGCTGGTATTGGGCTTTTGCCTGTGGCTGCGCCGACGCTTCAAGAATGCCCGTCTGGCGAAGCAGATCTATGCCGACGAGCAAGCGTTGAAAGCCGAACAGGCCAAATCCAGCGAACCTACGACGCCCATCGAGTGAAGCGGTTTCTACAACAGTAGAGACCGATTACGCTGAGCAGGCTGTAACTGAGCAGCCCCACCCAGCTCGCCGCGTTGCTCATTACACTGTCCGGCCATAGCCCGACCATTGGCGCCAGCCATACCAGCGGCAGGTTCGACGCCAGCCGCAACAGCTCAAGTTTCAATGCCTGCGGGCGATTCTCCAGGGCCACGCCCAATACAAACAACCCCAGTGCCACGGCGCCCCAGCCCAACAGCAGGGCTGCGGTCGGCAGACTTTGCTCCAGATTCATCAAGTAACTGCCCAAGGCGATGTAGATGCAAAATTGCAGCGCCACATACCATTGATGGCGTCCGTCCAGCGGTACCTCGAATTTGCGGAACTGGCTCAGGTCCGGTTTGTTCATTGGGTATTTGGCCGCCACATCCGCCGGCCGCCAACCGGTGCGCATGAACCAGATCCGCAGTTTGTCCCATCCGCTTTCGGCACGCCGGGCGTCATCCCACAGCTGCATATAGAACTGCACGTTCGCCCACAACGGATTCCAGCTCGCCAGCGGTGTGGTCACGCCGAAAATCACCGGCTCGTTATCGTCCTCTTCCTGGAACGAGCCAAATAGACGGTCCCAAATAATGAACACTCCGCCGTAGTTGCGATCCATGTAAAGAGCGTTCTGTGCATGGTGAGCCCGATGATTGGACGGCGTGACGAAGAACCATTCGAACCAGCCGAGCTTGGGAATGTGCCGGGTATGCACCCAGAATTGGTACAGCAGATTCAGCGCCGCAACGCTGACGAACACCACGAGTGGAACGCCGAGCACGGCCATGGGCAGGTAAAAAATCCAGCTCAACACAAACCCGGTGCTGGTCTGACGCAAGGCCGTGGAGAGGTTGTAATCCTCGCTCTGATGATGCACCGAGTGGGCAGCCCAGAGGATGTTGCGTTCGTGGCCCATGCGGTGCAGCCAGTAATAGCAGAAGTCGTAGAAGACGAAGGCAAAAACCCAGACCCAGACGCTGTCGGCCGACAACTCAATCACGGCCAGATGCTTCAGGGCGAAGGCATAAGTGACCAGGCCGACGCCTTTGGTGAGCAGGCCCGTGGTGGTCGACAGCACGCCGGTGCTGATGCTGTTGATCGCGTCTGCCACGCGATAATTGCTCACCCCGCGCCAACGGTCGGCCAGCAGCTCGACCGCAATCAGCACAAAGAAAAACGGCACCGCATACAGAATTAAGTCCATGACGCGCCCTGATCAGAATCGTTCAGCAGAGATTAGGTGTAGCCGCGTATTAACCCTATGGCAACGAGTGACAAATTAGTGGACATTTAACGCCATGAATCTGGAGAAAAGCCCATGAGCAAAAAAATTGCAGTGATCCTTTCCGGCTGCGGCGTGTACGACGGCGCCGAAATCCACGAAAGCGTGATCACCCTGCTGCGGCTGGACCAGCGCGGTGCCCAGGTGCAATGTTTCGCACCCAATATCGCGCAATTGCATGTGATCAACCACCTGACCGGCGAAGAAATGCCCGAGGCGCGCAACGTGCTGGTGGAATCGGCACGGATCGCCCGGGGCAACATCAAGGATATCCGTGAAGCCAGCGTCGAAGACTTCGATGCGCTGATCGTTCCCGGCGGATTCGGCTCGGCCAAGAACCTGTCGAACTTTGCCGTCGAAGGTGCCGGATGCAGCGTTCAGCCTGACGTCCTGGCGTTGACCGAAGCGTTCGCCGAGGCCGGCAAACCGGTAGGGCTGATCTGCATCTCGCCGGCCCTGGCGGCCAAGATCTACGGCCCGGGCGTGACCTGCACCATCGGCAACGATGCCGATACCGCCGCCGCGATGAACAAGATGGGCGCCACCCATGCCGAGTGCGCGGTGACCGACATCGTCGAAGACAAGGCGCGCAAGCTGGTGAGCACTCCGGCGTACATGCTGGCGCAATCGATCAGCGAGGCCGCTTCTGGCATCAACAAACTGGTCGACCGCGTGCTGGAACTGACCCACGAGAACGACGAGTAAAGAAGCAAGATCAAAAGATCGCAGGCTTCGCCAGCTCCTACATGGACCGTGACCGACGCAAATTACAGGTTTATGCGAATCCTGTAGGAGCTGCCGAAGGCTGCGATCTTTTCAGGCTTTACGCGATAACCGCGTGAGTATCCGGTCCAGCGCATTGGCGAATGCCTGCTTCTCGCGCTCGCCAAACGGCGCCGGTCCGCCGCTCATCTGGCCCTGCTCGCGCAGATCGGTGAACAGGTTTCGCACCGCCAGTCGATCGCCCATGTTCTGCGCATCGAACTCCTTGCCCCGCGGATCCAGCGCCGCCACGCCTTTCTTCACCAACCGGTCCGCCAGCGGCACATCGCTGCAAATCACCAGCTCACCCGGCGCCGCGTGTTCCACCAGATAATCGTCGGCGGCATCCGGGCCGCTGGGCACTACGATCAGCTTCACCAGCGCCAGGCCCGGTTTGATCTGCGGCTGGCCGGCCACCAGCACCACTTCGAACTGGCGCTTGAGGGCGAACTTCACCACCAGATCCTTGGCTGCCCGAGGGCAGGCGTCGGCATCGATCCACACGCGCATAGTGTTTCCTCTATTGAAAAGCATCGCGGGCAAGCCCGCTCCCACAAGGTTAGCGCTGAACCTGTGGGAGCGGGCTTGCCCGCGATTATGAGCGCAGCGAATGCTGTTAAGAAACCGGCACCCGCCGCTTCTCGGCCATCCGGCTACGGCTGTACAACACGATGATCGCAATGATCGCCACGGCCTGAGCACTCAGGGAATACGCATCAGCGTGAATCCCCAGCCAGTCGAAGTCAAAGAACGGCACCGGCCGCGTGCCGAAGATCCCGGCTTCCTGCAACGCCTTCACGCCATGGCCGGCAAACACCACCGACAACGCGCAGAGCAAACCGGCATTGATGCCGAAAAACAACGCCAGCGGCAGTTTCGCCGAGCCGCGCAGAATCACCCAAGCCAGCCCGATCAGCAATACCAGCGCCGTCGCCCCGCCCGCCATTACGGCGTTGTGCCCTGCTGGCCCGGCTTGCAGCCACAGGGTTTCGTAAAACAGGATCACTTCGAACAGCTCGCGATACACCGAGAAGAACGCCAGGATTGCAAAGCCGAAACGCCCGCCGCCGCTCACCAGGCTGCTCTTGATGTAATCCTGCCAGGCCGCTGCGTGGCGACGATCGTGCATCCACACGCCGAGCCAGAGCACCATGACACTGGCAAACAACGCCGTCGCACCTTCCAGCAATTCGCGCTGGGCGCCGCTGACGTCGATCACATACGCCGCCACCGCCCAGGTCGCCAGCCCGGCCAGCAGTGCCAGGCCCCAACCGATGTTGACGCTACGCACCGCCGATTGCTGACCGGTATTGCGCAGGAACGCGAGGATCGCCGCGAGCACAAGAATTGCTTCCAGGCCTTCACGCAGCAGAATCAACAGACCGGAAATGTAGCTCAGCGACCAGCTCAAGCCATCACTGCCCAGCAGGCCAGCGGACTCTTTCAACTTGGTTTTGGCCGCTTCCAGACGCTGCTCGGCCTGGGCCACCGGCAAGCCGTCTTGCAACGACTGACGATACGCCATCAGGGATTTTTCGGTGTCTTTGCGCACGTTGGCGTCGACGTTGTCCAGCGAGCTTTCGACCAGTTCGAAGCCTTCCAGATAGGCCGCTACCAACAAGTCATAAGCCTGATCGTGATCGCCGGCGCGGTAGGCTGCGATGCTCTTGTCCAGGGTGGCCGCCGTGTAATCAAGCAACTGCCCCGGACCACGCTTGACCTGCGGCGGTTGTGCCCGTTGTGCACGGAATGTAGCGGCTGCTTGCGGGCCTTCGGCGGCCAGCACTTCGGCTGGCGTCTGACGCGCGAGGTCGGCGATGTTGTAGGTTTTCCCGGATTTGGCCGCAGCCGGATCGGCGCTGAAGCTGGCGATGTAGGTCGCCAGGTCCCAACGTTGACGATCATCCAGTTGATCGGCGAAGGCCGGCATGTCGGTGCCTTCAACCCCCATGCCCAGCGTGTTGTAGATCGCATAAAGGCTCAGACGGTCCAGTCGCACGGCATCACGCAGATTGGCCGGCGGCGGCGTCATGCCGACGCCCGCCGGGCCGTCACCGGCACCCGCATCGCCATGGCACACCGAACATTGCTGGGCATACAGCGGCGCGGCGCGAGTCGGGTCCGGGGTGATGATCGGGGCCTGGCTGACCTCATAGGTCACTGCCAGTTTTGCTCCCAGCTGACGCGCTTGACGAGCAACATCCGCGCCATTCTTGCGAGCCTCGATGGCAGCGCCAAGGCTGTCGACGCCCTGCTCCAGCTCTGCGCGCTCGGGTTTGGCCGGCAAATCGGCGATCAAACCTTGCAGCACTTTGAGGAATTCCTGTTGTTCGCGGTACTCAGGTTCATCGATGACATTGCCCGCCTCCACCGTCGCCGGATAATCGGCGCCGATGTAATCGAGCAAATGCAGGGCCTTGGGCGCACCTTCTGCGGTTTCGGCCAGCGCATTGAAGCTGCAGAACGCGATCATCGGCAGCACAAGCCACGCCAGAAAACGAGAGGAGGCAATCATGAATAACTCTCAAATGGAAATACGAAGTAACACATTGTTCACTCCGAATGAGTTTCACTCAAGCTTTGTTGGAATTTCCTGGGAAGCACTGGGATTTTCGGGGTGAATATAAGTAATGGCACATTGCGAAAATACGAAGCTAAAAAGCCATTACATAGCCAGCATCCCTGTTTATAATGCCGCGCCGTGGCGAAGGGAGCTTTGTGGCGAGGGAGCTTGCTCCCGTTGGGCCGCGAAGCGGCCCCAGTAGTCAGGCAACCCCCGTATCAGCCGGCTTTACGACTGCTGCGCAGCCGAGTGGGAGCAAGCTCCCTCGCCACAAAAGCCCCCTCGCCACAATTGAAAAAGGCGACCTGAAGAGGTCGCCTTTTTTGTGCCTGACGGTTTTTTATGCCGCCGCTTTACGCAGGGTCGCCATGAACGCCGCCGCACCAATGAACAGCCCGGCAAAAGTCCGGTTCATGCGTTGTTGCTGCTTGGGTGTGCGCAGCAAACGCAACACCTTGGCCGCCAGCCCGGTGTAGCCGGCCATGACGATCAGGTCGACGCCGATCATGGTCACGCCGAGAATCAGATACTGGGCCACCAGCGGCGCGTGAGGGTCGATGAATTGCGGCAGCACCGCAAGCATGAACACCAAGGCCTTGGGGTTGCTGATGTTCACCAGAAAGCCCCGGAACACCAGCGCCATCGGCTTGCCGATCTGCCGGATGGCGGCGTCGTCGCTCATGTCATTGGGCAGCGCGCGCCATTGCTTGACCGCGAGGTAGACCAGGTAGGCCACGCCAAACCATTTGATCGCATAAAAAGCCGTGGCCGAAGCCGCGAGGATCGCCCCCACACCGGCAGCGACAATCGCGATCTGCAAGGCCAGGCCCAGTTGCAGGCCCAAGGCGTTCCAGTAACCGCGCCAGAAACCGTAACGCAAACCGCTGGACATCGACGCAATGGCGCCAGCCCCGGGAGAAAGACTGATCACCCAGCAGGCGGCAAAAAACGCCAGCCATGTTTGAAGCACCATCGCACACCTCGACTCAGACTCGTGACAGACGTCTAAGCTAATGCGCCTTCGGGTCGATGACTACCGATTTTTTGCAGGATATGGCGACTGTCGACCAGCGTTTACGGCTTGAGCCCCCCTTCGCGAGCAAGCCCGCTCCCACATGGGATATACAGTGGACACAAATTTGTGATTCAGATCAATCTAGTGTGGGAGCGGGCTTGCTCGCGAAAACGGTCTAGCAGCCGACATCAATACAGGAATTCAGAACCTATTTTTCAAACCCATTGGAAGGAAACACATCAGTCCCACGCCAACGCCGAACCGAGCGCTGGAAGAACAGGCTATTGGGCACCTGCACCATTGCAGTGCCGGTGCCGAGTTCCTCGGCTTCGATCAGCGTGGTGTAGAGCAGATTGATCGCCACCACCCGGCCTTTGACGCCAGGCTTGTCGGTGGTATCCACCAACTCGACCACATCGCCGATACGGAAGGGGCCGACGGTGAAAATCAGGATCGCGCACAGCAGATTGGACAGCACGCTCCACATGGCGAAAAACGCCACGGCGGCCACTGCAACGAAACCGGACAACGCCGTCCACAACACCGTTGCAGACACGCCAAGTCGTTCCAGCACAAAGATCAGTGCACTGCCCATGATCAGCCAGCGCAAACCACCGCGCAGCGGCATGAAAAACTGCGGCGGAAACGGATAGCGTTCGCCCAGGCGAGTCAGGCATTTGGCGACGACGCGCTGGGCGATATAACCGGCCAGCAGGATCAGCAGAATTTGCACGACCAGCCAGAGCGGCTCGCCCCATCCAGCCGGCAGCGGCAACTTGAAGGCTTCCATCAGGACAACGCCTCCAGCTCCGCCTGCATGCTTTCGAGCAGTTCGAGCGCTTCCATCCAGGCTTCTTCCAGCTCGGCTTCACGCACCTTCAGCTTGGCCTGTTCAGCCAGCAGATCACGCAAATCGTTCTTGCGCATCGGCTCGTAAATGTCGCTGTCGCCGAGGCTCGTATCGATCTTCGCCAGTTTCTCGTGCAGCTTGCCCAGCTCGGCTTCAAGCTTGTCAGCCTCACGCTTGTGCGGTGCCAGTTGCTGACGCAACGCAGCGGCAGCCTGGCGCTGGGCCTTCTTGTCGGTCTTGTCCGGATTGACCGGGGTATTGCTGACCGGGGTATTGCGTTGACGATATTCGACCAGCCAACGGGCGTAATCTTCCAGGTCGCCGTCGAACTCCTCGACCTTGCCGTCGGCCACCAGATAGAAGTTGTCAGTGGTGCTTTTGAGCAGATGGCGATCGTGTGAAACCACCAAGACCGCGCCACTGAATTCCTGCAGGGCCATGGTCAGCGCCAGACGCATTTCCAGATCCAGGTGGTTGGTCGGTTCGTCGAGCAGCAACAGGTTCGGCCGATCCCAAGCGATCAATGCCAAGGCCAGACGCGCCTTCTCACCGCCGGAGAAATTCAGTACCGGCTCATCGATACGCGCGCCGCGGAAGTCGAAACCACCGAGGAAGTCGCGCAAGGTTTGCTCTCGCTCGGTCGGCGCCAGGCGCTGCAAATGCAGCAACGGGCTGGCTTTGGCGTCGAGAGAATCCAGTTGATGCTGGGCGAAGTAGCCAACGACGGTGTTTTCACCGCGCGTCAGGCGACCGGCTAACGGCTCAAGCTCACCGGCGAGGTTTTTGATCAGGGTCGATTTACCCGCGCCATTCGGGCCGAGCAAACCGATCCGCGCGCCGGGGGTCAGTTGCAGCTTGACCTTCTCCAGCACGGCTTTGTCGCCATAACCCAGTCGAGCATCCGACAGGTCGATCAGCGGGCTGGAAATTTTCGTCGACTCGCGGAAGACGAAGTCGAACGGCGAATCGACGTGGGCGGCGGACAGCTCTTCCATCCGCTCCAGTGCCTTGATCCGGCTCTGCGCCTGACGGGCCTTGGTGGCTTGGGCCTTGAAGCGGGCGATGTAGCTTTCCATGTGCGCACGTTGCGCTTGCTGCTTCTCGTAGGCCTGTTGTTGCTGGGCCAGACGTTCGGCGCGGGCGCGTTCGAAAGCGCTGTAACCACCGCGATACAGGGTGATCTTGCGTTGATCGACGTGGGCTACGTGATCGACCACGGCATCGAGGAAGTCCCGGTCGTGGGAAATCAGCAACAAGGTGCCGGGATAGCTTTTAAGCCACTCTTCGAGCCAGATGATGGCGTCGAGGTCCAAGTGGTTGGTTGGTTCGTCGAGCAGCAACAGGTCCGAAGGGCACATCAAAGCCTGCGCAAGATTCAGACGCATCCGCCAGCCACCGGAGAAATCTCCTACTTGCCGATCCATCTGCTCGTTGGTGAACCCAAGGCCGGCCAGCAGCTTGCGGGCCCGGGCGTCGGCGGTGTAACCGTCGGCGCTGTCGAGTTCCGAGTGCAGGCGGGCCTGAGCGGCACCGTCATGGGCCGCTTCGGCTGCGGCGAGGTCGCGTTGCACCTCGCGCAGGCGCAGGTCGCCATCGAGCACGTAGTCGACCGCCAGGCGTTCGAGTGTCTCGATTTCCTGACGCATGTGGGCGATGCGCCAGTCGGCCGGCAAGAAGCAGTCACCCGAGTCCGGGTGCAATTCGCCACGAATCAAGGCGAACAGGCTCGATTTACCGGCGCCGTTGGCACCGATGAGGCCGGCTTTGTGGCCGGCGTGCAGGGTCAGCTCGGCGTCTTCTAGCAGACGTTGCGGGCCACGCTGTAAAGTGAGGTTCTGAAGTCGAATCATAATGGCGGCGGAGTCTACCAGCTTCGCTCGCAACTGGCGCGAGTAGCACTATGTCCTCTGACCTGTGGAGCTTTTCCGTTACTACTTATTCTCGTCGTGGCGTTGAACGCGCATGCCTGCACTTGCAGTCGAGGGGTGTGAATGTGTGCCTGCTGCTGTGCGGGTTATGGCTGGGAGAACGGCGCGTTGCCTGCAGCGAGCGACGCTTGCAGCAGCTACGCGATGTAGCCGGGCCTTGGGATACGGATGTCGTGCAACCATTGCGCACTTTGCGCCAGCAATGGAAAGCCGCTGCGAGCGAGGATGCCGGGCTGGATGATTTACGCGGACAAGTGAAGACACTGGAGATGGAAGCCGAAAGGCATTTGTTGCTGCGACTGGAGCGTTTGGCGCAGCGTTGGCCGCAGGATGAGGCGACCGATCTCTCGGCCTGGCTGGAAGGTCTGGCGGCAGGCGCCGCCAACCTGGACCGCGACGCGCTGCATCAGCTGCGCGTCGCGGCAACCGGCACTTAGGAAGCGCTGGTTGGGGTGGTGCTGGTGCTCGACGACGCGGCTGGCGTTGGCGCAGACGTGGTTGTCGAGGTGGTTGCTGCAGGCGCGGGCGAAACCGAAGCAGCGGGCGCTGGCGCTGCAGTCGCTGGCTTGGCAACAGGTGCAGTGGCCGATTTGGCAGCAGCGACCGGCTTTTTCACGGCCGGTTTTGCCGCTGATTTTGCCGCAGTTTTAGCGGCTGGTTTTGCAGTCGGTTTGGCGGCTGGCTTGGCAGCGGCAGCAGGTTTTGCAGCAGCGGTTCTGGTAGCCGGTTTGGCAGCGGGTTTAGCCGCAGTTTTTACAGCGGGCTTCGCAGCAGGCTTGGCGGTTGTTTTAGCCGCGGCAGGTTTGGCAGCGGCAGTTTTAGCGGCTGGCTTGGCAGCAGGTTTAGCCGCTGCAGTTTTTGCGGCGGGTTTGGCAGCCGTGGTTTTTGCAGCCGGTTTAGCGGCAGCTGTTTTGGCAGCAGTTGGCTTGGCGGCAGGTTTGGCAGCCGTCGTTTTAGCCGCTGGTTTCGCAGCACTGGCAGCGACTGGTTTTTTCGCTGCCGGTTTTGCGGCTGGCTTGGCTGTGGTTTTCACCGCAGTTTTGGCTGGTGCTTTTGCAGCAGCTGGCTTGGCCGCAGCCTTCTTCGCAGGTGCCGCCGCTGGCTTGGCCGAACGCAGGGACAACGCCTTGCCGACAGCCTCTTGGACACGACCGACGCCCTGGGCCAGTTTCAGGCTTTCTTGAGCATCGCGTTTGAGTTGCAGGATGTAGCTGCGCGTTTCGGACTGGCGATCCTTGAGGGCATCGAGCAAGTTCTCAAGTTCTTTCACCGCCTCTTTGGCCTTGGCTTGCGCCTTGGCTTTGCCGGCCGCCGCAGCGTCCTGCAATTTGGTCCGGGATTTGTGCAACTTTTCCTGTGCTTTTCCGCGCTGCTTCTCCAGTTTGGCGAGCAGTTTTTCAGCATCAGCCAAGGCTTGGGAACAAGCGTTTTCCAAATGCTCGAGCAGGCTACCCGAGAGTTGTTGGAGTAAGTGCAACGGAGTATTTACTGGCTTCTTGGTGGCCGACATGGTTTACCTCCTGGCTGACGTGAATGCGGCTCATACTAGACCTCTGCTGCAACCGCCGCTAGGGCCTGTTGACAGTATCGAAAGCACTCCATTGCAACATCGCAAAAATGTTCTGCGCGCAACTAAAACCAGTTCACCTTCGAGCGCATCCACACTGGCATAATCCTGCGTATCTCAGGTCGGAGAGTGCCCATGTCGCGCTACCTTTTCTTATCGCTTTGCGTGGTTTTTTCTGTGGCCCAAGCCGCCGAAAAAAACGCCGTCAATGACACTCACGATCTCGCTTACAGCTTGGGCGCAAGTCTTGGCGAACGCTTGCGCCAGGAAGTTCCGGACCTGCAACTTCAGGCCCTTCTCGAAGGCTTGCAACAAGCCTATCAAGGCAAGCCACTGGCACTGAAAGATGAGCGGATCGAACAGATTCTGGCTGAGCATGAAGCCCGGATTGCCATGCAGTCGTCTGTACCGCAAAGTGAATTGGCATTGGAAAACGAGCGACGGTTTCTCGTTGAAGAAAAAGCCAAACCCGGCGTTCAAGAACTGGCCGATGGAATACTGCTGACGGAGTTGATGCCGGGTACCGGCGCCAAGGCCGGTCCGAATGGCAAGGTCCAGGTGCTGTATATCGGACGCCTGCCTGACGGCTCAGTGTTTGACCAGAACAGCGAGGCGCAGTGGTTCAGTCTTGATAGCGTGATCAGTGGATGGCGCAGTGCGCTGCAAAACATGCCGGTCGGCGCGAAATGGCGCCTGGTGATTCCATCGGCGCAAGCCTATGGCGCCGACGGTGCCGGCGATGTGATCGAGCCGTTCACGCCGCTGGTATTCGAAATCGAATTGCGCGGTGCTACAAGCTGAAAGCCGAAGACGAAAAACGGCGCGCATTTGCGCACCGTTTAGAGGGTGTTGCCGGATAAGGTTCAGGCCTGAACCGAATCCTCTTCCTTGTGAGCAGTGTGCAGCACTTCGATCAGGCAATCTTCCAGTTCGAAGCGTTCGTGCAACAAGCCACCCAGCTCCTTGAATTTCTCCGCGACACACTTACCGGCATCACACAGGTCGTTGAACGCCAGCAGCTTCTCGGTAATGACGTCGATGCGCGGGTAGATCGTCTCGGCCAGCTCCAGACCGCGAGTATCACCGAACGCCTTGGCTTCGCCTGTCAGCTGTTCGTAGATTTCGAAATGCCCGGCTGACACGTAGTCGACCAGCACACCGCAGAACTCCTGCAACTGTTTTCGGTTCTCGCCCAGAGCCTCGGGCTTGTCGCCGAGAGCATCATAGGCCCGAACCAGTTCGTGACGCTCCTGCAACCAGCGATCGATCAGCAGATGCACTCCACCCCAGCGTTCCTGAGCATTCTGACAACTTTCGAGCATGGTGATTCTCTCTTCCCTTGTGGGTCATGCTGCTCTACACCTGTCGCACACTTGAAGATCAAGAATCGACCAGGCAGAGCGTCATTCGAGCAACATAAATCCAATGACACGTGCGGGCCAGATTATGCCCGCGCGCTTATGGCTTCAAGGTACGCAGGAGATAAAGTTCATACAAGTGTTTAATCACCTGCCAATGCCCGGTGCGACGACTCGCCGCTGAGCGGTCGCTGACACGCGATCCAGACAAGGCGCAGCAACTGGTACCCGCCCAGAATCATCATCGCAACGAAGAACAGCAAACTCCATTCCGGGATGCTCAAGTCGAACAGCGTCCAGGAAATCTCCGCACAATCGGCGGTTCCTTTAAACATTCGCTGCACGACACGCAACCAGGGCGTGTTGGCGAACAGATCGGCCAGATCAGGCGAGCATGCCGATAACTGATGAACCGGATCGCTCTGCAACACCACCTGGCGCCACGCCGTGATGGTGCCCGCCAGACTGCAAAGCAGACTCAGCAACCAATACAGGAAGGATCCGAAGCGGCCAGGCCCCTGCACTGAAGCCGCCAGGCAGGCAGCCGTGAGCAGTGCCAGGCAAACCCGCTGCAACAGGCACAACCCGCAAGGCTTGAGGCCGACCACATATTCCAGATGGTAGGAAACGCCCAAGGCCAGGGCACCTGCAATGAAAACCATGAAAAACAAGGAGCGTGAGCAGGCCAAAGACATGGCTTTTCCGTAACAGTAGAGACAGGTGGTTACGGTAGAGGAAAGCGCGACAGCCTTTCAAGGCAGGCCACCACGGACACTTCACCAGAAGTGTAGGGAATTCCCGACAGTGTCGAGAGGATTTGATGTAGTCCTCTGTAGGACTTTGCCGGCGAAGGATGACAACGCTGAAACAGTGGCGGATTCGAAGCGACTGCGATCTTATAAAACATCAAAAGATCGCAGCCTTCGGCAGCTCCTACATAAGGTCCGGGGCGGGAATCAGGCGTGAGCCGGCACCGGCAGCGGTGCCGCCAGCAAGCGCTCATCCAAAAGGCCCAAGCCCTCCTGAAACAGCTGATTACTGCGTTGGGTGTCACCCAGTTGCGCCAGCAACCGCGCCAGTTCGGCGCAGGCTTCAGGGTTGCGCTGCACGCGCAGGCTGCTCTCCAGATAATCCCGGGCCTTGCCCCACAAACTGCTTTGCAGGCACAAACGGCCCAATGTCAGCAGCAGGCTCGGGTCGGCGGGATGATCCTTGAGCCAACCCTCGGCGGTGTGCAGCTGTCTGGCCGGATCACTGCCGCGAACCAGCCCGTACAGACGCGCCAGATGACTGTCGTATTTGCGCTTGAGGGCTGCCCGCAGGACTTCTTCGGCCTCGACCTGCGCGCCCAGTTGCCGTAATTGCTCGGCATAGGCCAGCACCAGTTGCGGTTCCTGGCGCTGGGCAGTAGTAAGTTGTTGCCAGGCGCGCTGGAGCGATTGCAAACCGACTGTTCCGTCTTCTTCCTGGTGCGCCGCCAACGAAAGATTTTCACCCCAGGCCCGGCGCTCCAGCTCAGCCAGTTCGGCCGGTGGCAACACTTTGTCCTTGCGCAACTCCGGCAACAAGCGAATCACGGCCGACCAGTCGCCCCGCAGCTGATGCAGGCGTTGCAACTGGCGCAGGGTCTGGACGTTATGAGGATGACGCTCGTGCATGGCCTGCAGGGTCACCAGCGCGCCGTCAGTATCGCCGCGGTCAGTCTGTAATTGGGCATGGCTCAAGGCAATCGCCAGCTCGGCCTGGGGCTGCCGCTCGAGGGCACGCTCCAGCAGGTTGTCGCTTTCCTCGTAGTGACCTTGTTCGTTCGCGGCGCGGGCGGCACCGAGGTAGTAGAGCAGCGGTTGGCGCTCGGCTTCCGCTGCGCGATATAAATGACGCTGCGCACTGGCCCAACGGCCCTCGGCCAAATCCAGCTGACCGTGTTCTATCGCCACTTGTACCCGTCGACTGCGATTGCGCCGGGACCATGGATTGACCACGCCACCGGAAGTTGTCACCAGCTCGATCAGCGCCTTGATGCCCCAGAACACCAGCCACAACACAGCCACCAGGGCGAGGGTTGCCCACAGGCTCGATTCATAACGGAATGTTTTGTAGGCGATCAGCACGTAGCCGGAATGCTCGGCAATCGCCAGCCCCAGCGCGGCAGCCGCCGCGATGACGACGAACACGATGACATAGAGGCGCTTCATGGCGTGGCCTCCTGCGGTGTGCTCGCGGCAGGTTTGGCCAGAGGTTTCACCGACTCCTCGGCATTGATATTACGACGTTCAAGATAGGCCTGAACCGTACTCAAGGTGCCCGTCAGATCCGGCGTGACCACCGTGACTGGCTGCTTGCTCAACTCGACCACCTGCTCCAGCATCACTTTGCTCTGAAGGTTGTCCGGGTTGAAGTTGCTCTTGAGCACATCCCGCGCTTCAGCCAGCGCTTGGGTGTACACCGCGGCCTGGCCATTGAGCGCGGCCCATTGCGCCTGCTCCAGCGCCAGACTGAGAGCCAGACGCACCTGGCTCAGGCTCTGACCTGCCAGCAGCGGACGGACATTCTTGTCGGCGTTGAAATCGATGCGGATATAACGCGAGATCTGATCCCACCATTGCGCCCAGCGACTGGCGCCGTCGCCATCAGCGGTCAGGCCCAGCAGGGATTCGCCACGATCCTTGTACTCAGGCGCCAGCTCGGTGAGGTTGATCACCTGATCGCGCAAGGCACCCAGTCGCAGGAACAACCCCGTGCGATCCGGTTGTTCGGTACTGCGCAGGGCCACCAGGGTTTTGGCCACTTGCTCGCGAGCGGCGAAAGCCCCGGGGTCGTTCTGTTCACGGAGAATTTCGTCGGCGCCTTGCACCAGGGCCTGGGCGCTGCTGATGTCCTGCAATGCCGACAGACGCAGGCTGGCCAGGCGCAGCAAGTGCTCCGCTTCGGCCAGACGCCAGTCCTTGCGGCTCGCGCCGAGGACGGTCTCCAGACGTTGATTCAGGCGTTGCTGATCGCCCTGGAGTTGAGTGACCAGACGACTGCGTGCGTCGAGTTCCTCGGCGGCCGGCATTTGCTCGAGGCGAGCCGTCAGGCGTTGCTCGTTGAGTTTCAGGCTCTGGGCCTGATCGTTCAACGCCTGTATCTGACTCAACTGTTGTTGGTTACTGGCTTGCAGATGACGCACCTGCCAGACTCCCCAACCGCCCACGGCAACACCGGCAGCGCCCAGCAGCAGCGCGACGATTGCCAACCCGTTGCCTCGGCGCTGCTCAACAGCAGGTGGCGCAGTTTCAACTGGTGCATCAGCCGATGCATCAAGCACGGGCCGGACGTCATCTTTAGGCAAGGCTGTTTCGCTCACGTATCCATCCTTTGCATTAGAAAACGGGCACGGGATGTTCCCGTAACGCCGCCAGCAAGGCCGCGGCACTGGCGCCACGACAATCCACAACTGTTTGGGCCCCTGCGGCGCGTGCCAACTCGGCGACCCTGGGGCTTGGAACAAACAACGGCAGCCGCACCATGCTCGGCCAGGCATCGCCAGCCAATCGGTGCAGGTGCTCAAAACCCTGTCCACTGCTGACCACCAGCCCGTTCAAGCGTTCCGCCTTGACCCGGTCTGGCAGCGTTGCCGATGGGTACTGCGGCAAACCGCGCCGGTACAACTCCAGATACTCGACACTAGCACCAAGCTCGCGTAAACGCTCAGCCAGCAGCTCGCGCCCGCCCTCCCCGCGCAGGATCAGCACCCGCGGATCGGGGCCGACGACAGCCTCGCGCAACGGCGCCAACTCAAGCAAGGCTTCGCTGTCATCGCCGTCCACCGGGCAGCTCACATCCAGCCCGCCATCCTCGAGAATCTGCGCCGTCGCCGCGCCCACGCTGAACCACTTCAGGCCCGGTGGCTGCGACCCGTATTGATTGAGCAGATCGACAGCGATTCTGGCGGCCGGTTTGCTGACCACGATCACCGCGCAATAGCTATCCAGGTTCTGAATCACTTCGCGCATTGTCTCAGAGGCGGGAATCGGCTCGATATCTAAAAGCGGCAAGCTGCTGCTGAAAACCCCCGCGTCGGCCAGCACACGGGCTAGCGCCGCCGATTCATCCGCAGGGCGTGTCAGTAACAGGCGCCAGCCAGTCACTCGTGCCCTGCCTCGCCGTAGACTGCTTTCAGAATGTCGGCGGCGCCCTGGCTCAGCAGGTCTTCGGCCACTTGTACCCCCAAAGCCTCGGCATCTGCCCGCGGCGCCCGGGCCTCGGCGCTGAGCAACAGGCCGCCGCTCGGATCACCCACCAACCCGCGCAACCAGATCTGCTCGCCTTCAAGCACGGCGTAGCAAGCGATTGGCACCTGGCAACCACCATTCAGATGTTTGTTGAGCGCACGTTCGGCGGTTACGCGAATGGCCGTATCCTGATGATGCAGCGGCGCCAGCAGCGCGTGGATCTCAGTGTCGACGCTACGGCATTCGATACCGACCGCGCCCTGGCCACCGGCCGGCAGACTGTCTTCGACGCTGATGGCCGACTTGATGCGGTCTTCGAAGCCCAAGCGAATCAAACCCGCCGCGGCGAGGATGATGGCGTCGTATTCACCGGCATCGAGTTTGGCCAGGCGAGTGTTGACGTTGCCGCGTAGGAAACGGATTTCCAGGTCTGGACGCCGGGCCAGCAACTGCGCCTGACGACGCAGGCTGGAGGTGCCGACGATGCTGCCTGATGGCAACTCAGCCAGACTGGCGTAGGTATTGGAGACAAAGGCATCGCGCGGGTCTTCGCGCTCGCAGATGCAGAACAAACCGAGGCCTTCAGGGAAGTCCATCGGCACGTCTTTCATGGAATGCACGGCGATGTCGGCTTGATTTTCCAACAGCGCAGTTTCCAGCTCTTTGACGAACAGGCCCTTGCCGCCGATTTTCGACAGCGGCGAATCGAGCAGCTTGTCGCCGCGACTGACCATCGGGACCAACGTCACGAGCAGGCCCGGATGGGCCTCTTCCAGACGAGCCTTGACGTACTCGGCCTGCCACAGGGCGAGAGCACTTTTGCGGGTGGCGATGCGGATTTCGCGAGAGGACATGGATCAATCCGTACTGAATAGATACGGCAGATAATAACAGCTCAGCCAAATCCGCTTTGACTTGTATCAGAAACTGCATGGCCTCCCTGGCCTTCAATGTCCGGTAACAGGCTGCAAATCCGCCTTTAAAGCTGTTGCATCATTTTGCGCACGCCGGCCACATGACGTCGGCTGACAATCAGGGCATCGCCGTTCAGGCCTTTGAGAAACAGCTGGAAATGCCCCAGGGGCGTGCGTTGCAGCCGCTCGATGCGTTCGCGAGCCACCAGTGCGTTGCGGTGGATCCGCACGAAACGGTCGCCGAATTCGTCTTCGAGAGCCTTGAGTGGTTCGTCGAGCAGTACTTCACCACCTTCATGACGCAAGGTGACGTACTTGTGGTCGGCGATGAAGTAGACCACCTGACCCAGCGGAATCAGCTCGATGCCTTTTCGGGTGCGGGCGCTGATATGGCTGCGCGGACCGCTGCCGGTTTCGGCCGCCGGGCGAGTCAACGCCGCGAGCTGGACGCGATTGGGTCGCTCGGCTTTCTTTAATGCTTCGTGTAACTGTTCTGTGCGCACTGGCTTCACCAGATAGCCCACGGCGCTGGCCTGCAGGGCTTCCACGGCAAATTCATCGGGCCCGGTGCAAAACACCACGGCGGGCGGGGTTTCGCGTTCGCACAATCGTGCAGCCACTTGCAGGCCATCGAGGCCCGGCATGCGAATATCGAGCAACACGATATCCGGTTTGTGACTGTCGATCAGTGCCAACGCCTCTTCGCCATTCGTGGCGCTGGGCTCCAGGACATTGTATCCCTCGAGTTCGCCGACCATTCGGCTCAGGCGCTCGCGGGCCAGGGGTTCGTCATCAACGATCAGGACATTCATATTGCGCTGGATTCCTGCGTGAGTCTCGCACAAGGATAGCGTAGACAGGTGAAGTGACGTCCGTCACCGCGATCCACGCTAAGACTAGCGCGAGGGCCAAAAAGTGCCGCGAGACCGGCGGCTAAATTTTCATCTGCCGCGTGACTGGCGGCCCAGGCCCGCACTGGCGAGGCATCGCCGTAGGGTTTGCTGATACACAATATGAACACCCCTCTTCTCTCTATAGTCAGCTGCAGCATCGAGAAGTGCGCTGATCCTCTGTCCAACTGTAGACGGTTGGCGGGACGATATTGCTCAATTGAAAAATATCGTTGCGCAATTTGCGCATTGCTTGCTTCGAGCAGGGGTGGCGCGATGAGAAAAAACCTGTCGACCAGTGTCAGCGACAGGATTGGCAACCCTGTTATTATCCGCGTCAGCGTTTCACGCCATCCTTCTTCAAGCCGATACGAGCGAATTCATGAGCACTGACAAGACCAATCAGTCCTGGGGCGGCCGCTTCAGTGAACCCGTCGACGCCTTCGTCGCCCGCTTCACCGCCTCCGTCACCTTCGACCAGCGCCTGTATCGCCACGACATCATGGGCTCGATCGCCCACGCCAGCATGCTGGCCAAGGTCGGCGTGCTGACCGATGCCGAGCGCGACAGCATCATCGATGGCCTGAACACCATCCAGGGTGAAATCGAGGCCGGCCAGTTCGACTGGCGCATCGACCTTGAAGACGTGCACATGAACATCGAGGCGCGTCTGACCGACCGCATCGGCGTGACCGGTAAAAAACTGCATACCGGTCGCAGCCGTAACGACCAGGTCGCCACCGACATCCGCCTGTGGCTGCGTGATGAGATCGACCTGATCCTGGGCGAAATCACTCGTCTGCAACAAGGCTTGCTGGAGCAGGCCGAGCGCGAAGCCGCCAGCATCATGCCGGGCTTCACTCACCTGCAAACCGCGCAGCCAGTGACCTTCGGGCATCACATGCTGGCCTGGTTCGAAATGCTCAGCCGCGACTACGAGCGCCTGGTGGACTGTCGCAAGCGCACCAACCGCATGCCGCTGGGCAGCGCCGCACTGGCCGGCACCACTTACCCGATCGACCGCGAGTACACCGCTCAACTGCTGGGCTTCGACGCGGTCGGCGGCAACTCCCTGGACAACGTGTCCGATCGTGACTTCGCCATTGAATTCTGCTCGGCCGCGAGCATCGCGATGATGCACTTGTCGCGGTTCTCTGAAGAGCTGGTGCTATGGACCAGCGCACAGTTCCAGTTCATCGATCTGCCGGACCGTTTCTGCACCGGCAGCTCGATCATGCCGCAAAAGAAGAACCCGGACGTGCCGGAACTGGTTCGCGGCAAGACTGGCCGGGTATTCGGCGCATTGATGGGCCTGCTGACCCTGATGAAAGGCCAGCCATTGGCCTACAACAAGGACAACCAGGAAGACAAGGAACCGCTGTTCGACGCCGCCGACACCCTGCGCGACTCGCTGCGCGCCTTCGCCGACATGATCCCGGCGATCAAGCCCAAGCACGCGATGATGCGCGAAGCGGCCCTGCGCGGTTTCTCCACCGCCACCGACCTGGCTGACTACCTGGTGCGCCGTGGCCTGCCGTTCCGTGACTGCCACGAGATCGTCGGCCATGCTGTCAAGTATGGCGTGGACACCGGCAAAGACCTGGCGGAAATGAGCCTGGAAGAACTGCGCAAGTTCAGCGACCAGATCGAGCAGGACGTATTTGCCGTGCTGACTCTGGAAGGCTCGGTGAATGCCCGCGACCACATCGGCGGAACGGCGCCGGCGCAGGTCAAGAAGGCTGTTGCCCGCGGTCAGGCGTTACTCGCCAGCCGTTAAATTGCCAAAAGCTTCGCGAGCAAGCCCGCTCCCACATTAGGTAAGTAGTGAACGCAAAACTTTGTGAACACTGGAGATCCAATGTGGGAACGGGCTTGCTCGTGAAGGCATTCTCAAGATCGTTACACGTCTACTTTTTGGACGCGATCATCTCCAGGAACGCCGGCATCGCCGCGTCCTTGTCCTTTGCGATCCGCTGCACATGCCGATTGTGCTCCAGACGCTCCAGCAGCGCCCTGGCCGCCGGCATTTCGGCCAACAGATCGATATCAAACAGCTTCTGCGCCACGGCACGGGCCATCGGCACGCTGTAGAGAAAATACAAGTCAGCCACGCTCAGACTGTCACCCGCCACATAGGGAGCGAACTTGCCATGCCTGCTCAGGGCAGCAAAGCCCAGCAGCAACTCGGCCTTGGTTTTCTCTTTGATCGCGTCCGGCACGGCCATACCGAAGAACGCCTCTGCATAGCACGCGCGGCCCGGCAACTCGATGTACAGCTCGATTTCCTTGGCCAGGGCCAGAACCTGCGCTCGCTCGAAAGGCTCGTTCGGCAGCAACGCCTTGCCATTCTGGCTCTGCTCGATGTACTCGAGAATCACGCTGGTTTCGTTAATGAAACCTTGTTCGACGCCCAGCACCGGGACCTTTCCGCGAGGGCTGATGGCTAACGTCTCGGGGGTAGTGCCTGGGTAAAATGGCACCTCTTCAAATGGCAATCCCTTTTCCAGCAACGCCAGCTTGACCATGTTGTAGTAGTTGCTGACGCAAAATCCATAAAGCTTGAGCATTCGTTAGCCTCCAGGCCGTGCAGGGGGTTGGCAGCGCCAGTTATAGAACGCCCGGGCACTTCTTGCCAGCAGCATCACAGCGCTGAATGCAGGTAAACTGGCCGCCTTAACTTGAGGAGCCTGCCATGAGCGAGCCAACTGACATCGACAACGACGAAGAAGAGTTCACCGAAACGACGCTGATCGAAGCCATTGAAAACCAGATCGAAAGCGACAACCCGCCGGCGGCCAAGGCCACGTTCAACAAGCTGACCCTGGTGGGTTACGAGCGTGAGGAAATCCTCAACCTGATGGCACACGTGCTGGCGGTGGAAATCGACGCGATCCTCGAAGAAGACCGCGCCTTCAATACCGAGTGGTACGAAACCGCGTTGCGCGCGCTGCCAGAGTTGCCGCCGGAAAAGAAATAACCCCAGCCCTGTCACGGGGCTTTTGTGGCGAGGGAGCTTGCTGTGGCGAGGGAGCTTGCTCCCGTTCGGCTGCGTAGCAGCCGCAAAGCTTTTGGGGCCGCTTCGCGACCCAACGGGAGCAAGCTCCCTCGCCACAGCAAGCTGCCTCCCCACAGGCAAGCCCCCTCGCCACAAAAGCCCGCCTCCACACAGATTGTCACCCATCAGTACCGACTTGCCCCAGACGCTGACTGAACTGGAAACCACCTCAAGCGAAAAACCCTGTTACGAGCACTGGACATGCTGCGCGAGTGGGCTCACCTTAGGAGCGCTATCGTCCAATTCCTAGAAAGTCTGGAGTCCTTATGTCGCTTACCCCTGAGTTGGTTGCCGAACTGGAAATCCTCGCCCTCTTCAACCTGGACAGTTCCCAGGAAGGTTTGAAAATTCATCAGACCGCTGCCCCGAAAGCCATTGCCGCTGCCCAAAGACTGTTCGATAAAGAATTGATTACCCAGCCCGATGGCGGTTATCTGACCAGCCTGGGGCGTGACGCTGCACAAAATGTACAAACCGTTCTAACCATTTTGTCCGTACGCGAAACAGCCTGAGCCTCACCGCATCGCCCACGGAAACCTCTGTCACGGGATTTCCGCGGGCACACACTTCGGTGCCCGCTGTCGCCGTGCGATAGAAACCTGACGCCAGAAATACAAAATCAGCTTAAAAGTCCCAGGGACGAGGCGCTAAACTGCCCCTCATCCCGAGCCCTCCACATCCGAGCCCGCGAGCCGGATTGAGCTGACATGACCCGCACCCATGAAATCCGCCCCGATCTGGACGAGGGAATCGACCGCAAGGTTCTCAGCCAGCTGCGCGCCCGTTTTCTGAAGCTCAACGAGGGCCGCATGGCCCGTGCGATGGAAGGGTTGTCGACCCGCCAGCAAACGGTGCTGACTTTGCTGCCGCTGTTTTTCCACGTCAATCATCCGCTGTTGCCGGGTTACGTCTCCGGCAGCACCCCGGCCGGGCTGTCGAATTTCGAACCTGACGCCAATACCCTCGCCGAAGCCCAGCGCCTGACCCGCTCGTTTTCCTACAAACCACGCCATGGCAGCAACCCGCCACGACCGATTCACGGCCTGTTTCTGATGGGCAGCCTCGGCACCTTGGCCCAGGCCGATCAGAGCGATATGGATGTGTGGGTCTGTCACGGGCCGGACTTGAGCGAAGGCGAGCTCATTGAGTTGCGCAAGAAATGCCAGCTACTCGAGATATGGGCCGCCAGCCAGGGCGCCGAGGCACATTTCTTCCTGATCGACCCTGCGCGCTTCGTGCTCGGTGAGCGCGATACCCAACTGAGTTCGGAAGACTGCGGCACCACCCAGCACTACCTGCTGCTGGACGAGTTCTACCGCACCGCGATCTGGCTGGCTGGCCGCACACCCATCTGGTGGCTGGTGCCGGTTTACGAAGAGGCAGCGTACGACCGTTATACCCATACGCTGCTATCCAAGCGTTTCATTCGTGCCGACGAAACCCTGGACCTGGGGCATCTGGCGTATATCCCCCCCGGGGAATTCATCGGTGCCGGGCTCTGGCAATTGTTCAAAGGCATCGAGTCCCCGCACAAATCAGTGCTCAAACTGCTGCTGACCGAGGTCTATGCCAGCGAACACCCCAAGGTCCACTGCCTGAGCCTGCGCTTCAAGCAGGCGGTGTTTGCCAATCAGCTGGACCTCGATGAACTGGATCCATACGTCGTGGTGTACCGGCGCATCGAGGAATACCTCACGGCCCGGGGCGAACCGGAACGCCTGGAACTGGTGCGCCGTGCGCTGTACTTGAAGGTCAACCGCAAACTCACCGGCAACAGCGGTCGCACCCAGAACTGGCAGCGTTCGTTGCTCGAACGCCTGGCCCACGAATGGCAGTGGGATCAGCGTCAACTCGCTTTGCTCGACAGCCGCAGCCAGTGGAAGGTCCGCCAGGTCAGCGCCGAACGCCGAGCCTTGGTCGGCGAGTTGAATTACAGCTACCGCTTCCTGACGCAGTTTGCCCGCAACGAGCAGACCGTCAGCCTGATCAACAAGCGCGACCTCAATGTACTGGGGCGGCGGCTGTACGCGGCCTTCGAGCGCAAGGCCGACAAGGTCGAATTCATCAACCCGGGCATCGCCCCCGATCTGGCCGAAGACACCTTGACGCTGGTGCAGGCACCCAACAAGAAGGAACCGGGGCAAACTCAATGGGGTTTGTACAACGGCAGCCTGACGGCCCATGAGTGGGAACATTTCGCGCCGATCAAACGCAGCCGCCAGCTGCTGGAACTGCTCACCTGGTGCCACCGCAACGGCGTGATCGACAGCAGCACCCGCCTGGCCCTGCACCCCGGCACCAGCGATTTGAGCGAGTTCGAACTGTTCAACCTGCTCGGCAGCCTGCAACAAAGCATCGCCCTGCCCCTGACCACTGTCGCCGAAGAGCCGTTGCTGCGCGCCAGTGTGCCGAGCGAAGTACTGATTCTGGTGAATGTAGGCGTCGACCCGCTCAAGCACCATCGCGACCTGAACATCCTGATGACCACCGAGCGCACCGATTCCCTGAGTTACGCCGGCGTGCGAGAAAACCTGGTGCTGACCCTGGATCAGGTCACGCTCAATAGCTGGAACGAAGTGCTGGTCAGCCGTTTTGACGGCCCTCACGCCTTGCTCGACTGCCTGCGCGATTACCTCAACACCCTGCCGGACGGGCCACAACAGCCCAAGGTGCGGGTGCGTTGTTTCTGCCACAACCGCGCGCAATTCATTGCCCGGCGGGTCGAAGAAATCCTCGATACCGCGCAGAACCTGCTGCTGAGCAAACTCAATCATCGTTACCTGATTCAGGTCCAGCAGCATTACCACGTACTGGAGCTGGTGCCGGGCCAGGTCAATCACATTGCCCTTGCCACCCTGCCGGCGCTGCTCGATTACCTCGGCGAAGAACAGGCGAGCTACAGCCCGTTTCATCTGGACCCGATGGCACTGGAAGACCACGACCTGGCGCTGATCCTGCCCATGGGGCAACCCGATTGCGTTCAAGTGTTCTACCGGGTCCACGAGCACCAGGCCGACGTGTATGTTCTGGACGAATTCAATGCCCTGTGGCAGCAGCGCTTGCCTTATCACGACGAGCAAAGCCTGTTGGTGCCGCTGCAACGCTTCCTGCAATCGATCCAGTACCGGCGCGATGCCTTGCTACCGATGGACGCCGCCCAGCCACTGAGCCTGGAGACTTTGTATTACCAATTGTTGCCTTCAGGTACCGCACGGGCGCGTCGGGTCGAAGTCCGGCCGGCACCGCAAACGCCGGTCAACAAGCCGTTTTATGACGTGCAGGCGATCGTCGGCAAGGCCGCACCAGGACAGGTGCAGGTCACGTTGTATTGCAATCAGCGGGAATTTTCCGAACTGGAATATGGCGACCAACTGTTCAGCGTAGTCGCCCGGGAAATCGTCGAGCAGCGCCGCGAGACCGAACGCTATCGCTGCTACATCACCGACCTGGACCTGTCGGGCCTGCTCGGTGATGGTCAGGGTTCAAGCCAGTTGTATCTGCGCTACAAGGCCGACCTGGAACGCGCACTGAACGAGGCGCTCGAGCAGGTCTGAGGGGTTTATTCCGGAAAGTGGCCGCCCTCGGCAGGCTGCGATTCCACTTCTAGCAGGGTCAGTTTCAGCGTTTTGCCGCCCGGAGCCGGCCAGTCGATGTGCTGACCGACTTTCAAGCCCAGCAAAGCACTGCCCACCGGCGCCAGAATGGAAATCCGGCCTTCGTCGGCGTTGGCATCCTTGGGGTAAACCAGGGTCAGGTGATAGTCCTTGCCGCTGCTCTCTTCACGGCAATGCACACGGGAATTCATGGTCACGACATCGGCCGGCACTTCATCGTGACCGACCAGGGTATCGGCGCGATCCAGTTCGGTTTGCAGCGCGATAACGCCCGGCAGCGTGTCATCCAGGCTGTCGATCAGGCGCTCCAGACGTTGCACGTCCAGACGGGTAAGGGTGATGGAAGGTGCGGTCATGATCAGGGCAGACTCCTTTCTTCTGCACGAAAAAAGCAAAACCCCGCCAGAAAAAGGCGGGGTTTTCACGAGCCTCGATGGGTTGAGGCGTCTCTGGACACTATCACAGCTCAATAAATATACAAGTGAGGCCGCCGAACACCCTTTTTAGGGTTGGCGAATAACTTTGTGGCGAGGGAGCTTGCTCCCGCTGGGGCGCGTAGCGGCCCCGAAAAGTTCACGACTGCTGCGCAGCCGAACGGGAGCAAGCTCCCTCGCCACAAAAGCCCTTAAGCCAATACTTTGCGTTGTGCAGCCTGCGCACAAATCACCCGCCGCCGCTCATCATCCGCCGAGCGCCATTCACGGATGTCTTCGACATGACGGAAACACCCCAGACAAACCTTCTGCTCATCCAGCCGACACACGCCGCTGCACGGCGAAGGCACGGCCGGGCTAACGTTGCTATACAGCGGTTTAGGCGGACGAACAGGTGCCGGCTGGGTCACGATTTCACAGACCTTCGAAATCGAGTTCGACGTCAGCCTGCTGCTTGACAATGCGTTCAAGCATTTCGCCCAGTTGCTCGTCGCTCTTGTCGCACATCCAGCGTTTGCTCTCTTCGTCGTAGTCGAAGTGGAAGCCGCCGGACACCGCCGCCAGCCACAACTGCCGCAATGGCTCCTGGCGACTGAAGATCAGCGCGCTGCCGTTTTCGAACTTGACGGTGAGCACACCGGCCGAGCTCTCCAGATCGATATCCAGGTCACTCTCGTCAAAAATATCCTCCAGCATCTGCTGGGTGGCATCGACCAGGTCGTGGAAACGGGCTTCGGTCAAACTCATTGCGGGAACCTCAAAAAGTGTCTACTCACGCTCAAGCGCCGCAAGATACGGGCGAGCCCCGGTGATTGCAAAGGATAACGACCAAGCACCGATATAGGTACACCTGTGGGAGCGGGCTTGCTCGCGAAAGCGCCGTGTCAGTCGACATCAATATTGAATGAATGACCGCATTCGCGAGCAAGCCCGCTCCCACAATGGACTGCACCTAACTTACCGGCATCCGGCCAAGCCCCGCCGGACGGGAGCCGCGTCGCATAGGCAAGCTGCCGGGTGGCCGGTATACTCCGGCGCAATTAACGCATTTTCAAGGATTTCGCCATGAAGCGCCTGATCTCTTCCCTTGCTGCGCTCGCTTCGCTCGTCGCTTTTGTCAGCTTGTTATCGGCCTGTGGTCAAAAAGGCCCGCTGTACCTGCCTGATGAAAACCAGGACCCTGCAGAGCAAGCCAAATCGTCGCAGCAGACTCCGTCGAAAGCCCACAAGCACGACGTCTACTAAGGGAACGCTATGGACGCTTTTAACTACCGTGACGGTGAGCTGTTCGCGGAAGGGGTTGCCCTGTCCGCCATCGCCGAGCGCTTTGGTACACCGACCTACGTCTACTCCCGTGCCCACATCGAAGCCCAATACCTGGCTTACGCCGATGCGCTGGCCGGCGTGCCACACCTGGTCTGCTTTGCGGTCAAGGCCAACTCCAACCTGGGTGTACTGAATGTCCTGGCGCGTTTGGGCGCCGGTTTCGACATCGTTTCCCGTGGCGAACTGGAACGCGTACTGGCCGCTGGCGGCACTGCTGACAAGATCGTGTTCTCTGGTGTCGGCAAGACCCGTGATGACATGCGTCGTGCGCTGGAAGTCGGCGTGCACTGCTTCAACGTCGAGTCCACTGATGAGCTCGAACGCCTGCAAGTAGTGGCCGCCGAGTTGGGCGTTCGCGCGCCGGTCTCGCTGCGCGTGAACCCGGATGTCGACGCTGGCACCCACCCGTACATTTCCACTGGTCTTAAAGAGAACAAGTTCGGCATCGCCATCGCCGACGCCGAAGACGTGTACATCCGTGCCGCGCAACTGCCTAACCTGGAGGTGGTCGGCGTCGATTGCCACATCGGTTCGCAACTGACCACCCTGCCACCGTTCATCGATGCCCTCGACCGCCTGCTGGGCCTGGTCGACCGCCTCGGCGATTGCGGCATCTACCTGCGCCACATCGATCTCGGCGGCGGTTTGGGCGTGCGTTATCGCGATGAAGAGCCGCCATTGGCTGCCGACTACATCAAAGCCGTGCGCGAGCGTCTCGACGGTCGTGACCTGGCGCTGGTGTTCGAGCCGGGCCGTTTCATCGTTGCCAACGCCGGTGTGCTGCTGACCCAGGTCGAGTACCTCAAGCACACCGAACACAAAGATTTCGCCATCGTCGACGCGGCCATGAACGACCTGATCCGCCCGGCGCTGTATCAAGCCTGGATGGACGTCACCGCCGTGCGCCCGCGCAATAGCGCCGCTCGCGCCTACGACATCGTCGGCCCGATCTGCGAAACCGGCGACTTCCTGGCCAAGGACCGTCAGTTGGCCCTGGAAGAAGGCGATCTGCTGGCCGTGCATTCGGCCGGTGCCTATGGGTTTGTCATGAGTTCCAACTACAACACCCGCGGCCGTGCCGCTGAAGTGTTGGTGGACGGTGATCAGGCATTTGAAGTGCGTCGCCGTGAGACGGTAGCCGAGTTGTTTGCTGGCGAAAGCCTGCTGCCGGAGTAAAACCATGCTGCTGCGTTTTACCAAGATGCACGGCCTGGGCAATGATTTCATGGTCCTCGACCTGGTCAGCCAGCACGCCCACATCCTGCCCAAGCACGCCAAGCAATGGGGCGATCGGCACACGGGGATCGGGTTCGACCAGTTGCTGATCGTCGAAGCGCCGAGCAACCCGGACGTGGATTTTCGCTATCGGATCTTCAACGCCGACGGCTCCGAAGTGGAACAGTGCGGCAACGGTGCACGCTGCTTCGCCCGCTTCGTGCTCGACAAGCGCCTGACCGCCAAGCGGTTGATTCGCGTCGAGACCAAAAGCGGCATTATCGAACTGGACATCCGCAACGATGGCCAGATCTGCGTCAACATGGGCGCCCCGCGCCTGGTGCCGGCCGAGATTCCGTTTGATGCCCCGAGCCAGGCCCTGAGCTATCAGGTCGACGTCGACGGCACCATGGTCGAACTGGCCGCGGTGTCCATGGGCAACCCCCATGCCGTGTTGCGGGTCAGCGACATCAACAACGCACCGGTGCATGAACTGGGGCCGAAAATCGAACATCACCCGCGCTTCCCGGCACGGGTCAATGTCGGTTTTCTTCAGGTCATCGACCGGAACCGTGCGCAGTTGCGCGTCTGGGAACGCGGGGCCGGGGAAACCCAGGCGTGCGGAACCGGCGCCTGTGCTGCCGCAGTGGCCGCGATCAGCCAGGGGTGGATGGATTCGCCGCTATTGATCGACCTGCCCGGCGGGCGTCTGTCCATTGAATGGGCAGGCCCTGGCCAACCGGTCATGATGACCGGCCCGGCAGTGCGCGTATACGAAGGACAAGTGCGTCTTTGAGTGAGCGAAACCCATGACCGACAAGCCCCAGGTTCCCGCCCTGCAGCCCGACGAATCTCCTTGCGAAAGCCTTGAGGCGGCGGCGATTGCCGCGTACCTGGAGGCTCATCCGGATTTCTTCATCGAGCACGAAGAACTGCTTCCGGCGCTACGCATTCCGCACCAGCGCGGCGACACCATTTCGCTGGTCGAACGCCAGATGACGATTCTGCGCGACCGCAATATCGAGTTGCGTCATCGCCTCTCGCACTTGATGGACGTGGCCCGCGACAACGATCGACTCTTCGACAAGACCCGCCGCCTGATCCTCGCACTGATGGACGCCACCAGCCTGGAAGATGTGGTGATCAGCGTTGAAGACAGCCTGCGGCAAGACTTTCAGGTGCCCTTCGTCAGCCTGATCCTGCTGGGCGACAACCCGATGCCGGTGGGCCGGTGGGTGACGCATGCCGAGGCCCAAACGGCGATAGGCGGATTGCTCTCGGAAGACAAAAGCGTCAGCGGCAGCCTGCGTGAGCATGAATTGGACTTCCTGTTCGGCGAAGAACAGCGCAAGCAGATCGGCTCCACCGCCGTCGTCGCCATCAGCCACCAGGGCATCCACGGCGTCCTGGCCATCGCCAGCCGCGATCCGCAGCATTACAAGAGCTCGGTAGGTACGCTGTTTTTGAGTTACATCGCCGAAGTCATGGGCCGCGTGCTGCCACGGGTCAACAGCTCCTTGCGCTCGGTACGCTAACCATGGAACGACAACTGGACGCTTACTGCGAACACCTGCGCAGTGAGCGGCAGGTGTCGCCGCACACGCTGTATGCCTACCGCCGCGACCTCGACAAAGTGCTGGGCTGGTGCGCCAAACAGAACATCGACAGCTGGGCCGCGCTGGACATCCAGCGCCTGCGTAGCCTGATCGCGCGCCTGCATGCCCAGGGCCAATCCTCCCGCAGCCTGGCGCGGCTGCTCTCGGCGGTGCGCGGGCTTTATCACTATCTGAACCGCGAAGGTCTGTGCGATCACGACCCGGCCAACGGCCTGGCGCCGCCCAAGGGCGAACGTCGCCTGCCGAAAACCCTCGACACCGACCGCGCGCTGCAACTGCTTGAGGGCGCGGTGGAAGATGATTTTCTCGCGCGTCGGGATCAGGCGATTCTGGAACTGTTCTATTCCTCCGGCCTGCGGCTTTCTGAATTGACCGGGCTCAATCTTGATCAGTTGGACCTGGCTGATGGCATGGTTCAAGTGCTGGGCAAGGGCAGCAAGACGCGGCTGTTGCCAGTGGGCAAAAAAGCTCGCGAAGCGCTGGAGCTATGGTTGCCTTTGCGGGCAATGACCAACCCGGCGGACGACGCAGTATTTGTCAGCCAGCAAGGCCGGCGCCTCGGTCCACGGGCGATCCAGGTGCGGGTCAAGGCTGCCGGCGAGCGCGAACTGGGGCAGAACCTGCACCCGCACATGTTGCGACATTCCTTCGCCAGCCATTTGCTGGAATCCTCTCAAGACTTGCGGGCGGTGCAGGAACTGCTCGGCCACTCCGACATCAAGACCACCCAGATCTATACCCATCTGGACTTCCAGCACCTGGCGACGGTCTACGACAGCGCCCATCCACGGGCCAAACGCATTAAAGGCGACGATTCATGACCATCCAATTGATCACCTTCGACCTCGATGACACCTTGTGGGACACCGCCCCGGTGATCGCCAGCGCCGAAGTCGTATTGCGTGTATGGCTGACCGAGCAGGCGCCGAACCTTGGCGCAGTACCGGTAGAACATCTGTGGTCAATTCGCGAACGGGTGCTGAGCAACGAACCGAGCCTCAAACACCGCATCAGTGCCTTGCGTCGGCGGGTGTTGTTCCATGCACTGGAAGAAGCCGGTTATGGACATGCTGAAGCATCCGACCTGGCCGATCAGGGTTTTGAAGTGTTTCTGCATGCACGACATCAGCTGGAGATCTTCCCGGAGGTGCAACCGACCCTGGAAATTCTGGCCAATCACTATGCGCTTGGCGTGGTGACTAACGGCAATGCCGATGTGCGTCGATTGGGGCTGGCAGATTATTTCAAGTTTGCCCTGTGCGCCGAAGACATCGGCATCGCCAAGCCCGATGCGCGACTGTTTCATGAAGCGCTGCTGCGGGGCGGCGCGACTGCCGAAACAGCGGTACATATTGGCGATCATCCCGGCGATGATATTGCCGGCGCCCAGCAGGCGGGGTTACGGGCAATCTGGTTCAACCCGGCGGGCAAGGTGTGGGAAGCAGAGAAGGCGCCGGATGCCGAGATTCGTAGCCTGAACGAATTGCCGGGGTTGTTGGCGCGGTGGAATACAGTTTAGTTTTGAGGTGATCTCGAAAAGATCGCAGCCTTCGGCAGCTCCTACAGGTGTACACCATCAATAATGTAGGAGCTGCCGAAGGCTGCGATCTTTTGATTTTGTTTCACCCATGAAAAAGCCCGCAGCGACGGCGGGCTTTTTCAGCAAGCAAGAAGCAGGCGCTTAGATAGGCCGGCTGCCAACCTATCACTTCTGCTAGCTAGGCAGACCTTCTCTTCCAAATTAGGCTGTCCTGTATGTCGAAACTATTGCAGAGGCCTTCTCATGTCCACTCCCTCACTTGCTGTGCTCTGCCAATATAAATACGACCCCCTGGATCGGTTGATCGCCTCATCTCCCGCAGTCGAACAAAGAACTCAACGCTTCTACAACAAAAACCGATTAACAACTGAACTTCAGGGATCAATACACAACTGCTTGTTTCAAATTGAGGATCAACTACTCGCTCAGTCTCGACATGCCAATGGAGTCATCACGAACACTTTATTAGTTAATGATTTCCAACGTTCAGTGCTGCAGACAGTGAGCGCCAACACAAACCAACCTGCTTCCTATACAGCATACGGCCATACATCGAAAAAGTGCGACCCGCCAACTCTGCTGGGATTCAATGGTGAGCGGATCGACCCAATTACTGGTCATTATTTGTTGGGAAATGGATACAGGGCGTTTAACCCAGTATTAATGCGCTTTAATAGCCCAGATAGCTGGAGCCCATTTGGGAAAGGCGGAATTAACAGCTATGCCTATTGTGAGTGCGATCCAGTTAATTTTTCCGACCCGACGGGTCACTTCCTTAGTCCGTTTAGGAGATTTTTAGTCTCAACATTTGGAAATTTGCCCAGCAAGCCTCAACTATCTGTTTCTTTAGATTTTACTGGCGGCGCTGTAGAAGGCATATCTAGATATCAAAATATCAAGAGAGTTTCTGGGGGAATTTATGCTGCCGATGAGCCACTACTAGCGGGGGGGTAAAAGCTTGGTTATTAATGGACATGGTAGAGAGGGTGGGCATTTACTGAGTAAAAACAGAATTCTAGAACCAAGAGATGTCGTTAGCCGATTGAAAAGAAAAGGTATAGCTGTACAAGATTATAGTGAGGTGCATCTGATGATCTGTCATTCCGCAGAAGGAGGAGACAGATCGCTGGCGCAATATCTACATAAGAAATTTGAAGTACCGATTAAAGCTTACGAAGGCACAGTAGGCACATTTTATTCACCAACAGGTATAGCAAAGGGTGAGGCACGAAAAATACCATGGCTTTACCGTAGTTCTCTGGAAATTCGAGAGGCGACTTTTCTAAAATCCCGTCAAATCGATATTAGGAATAGCGGCGAACTTTACAAATCCCCTACGACCGGAAAAACGCAAATTCTTAATTACAGACCTATTCGAATTGGTTGAGCGAACCACAGCTGACGATATTAATACTCTTCTTTCAGGATAAAAATAGTCGCGCCTACCCGCGATACTATTCGTTTGTTTCACCCATGAAAAAGCCCGCAGCGACGGCGGGCTTTTTCAGCAAGCAAGAAGCAGGCGCTTAGATAGGCCGGCTGCCGTACTTGTTATCAGGCTTCTTGGGAGGATCGGCGACCACATTCGCCTCCACTTCCTGCACCTTGCCGCCCCGTGCAAGAAACTCTTCCATGGCCTTGGCCAGGGCATCGCGTTCCTTGTTCTTGGCTTCGACGCTCGGCAGCTCATCGACCGATACCGCAGCCTTGGCTTTGCCTTTGGCAGTCGGAACGGGCGTATCACCGCCGTCATCTTCAGCGACGTCTTCTACCGCCGCTTCAAGGCCTTCTTCGGTTTCGTCTTCGTCGCCTACTTCGAGGTCGTCGTTTTCCAGATCATCGTCGCTCATGTTCTACCTCATGACTTGCGAAAAGCAAATTAGTTATAGCCCAGCTTTGCTGTCTGTCGACGGCTGCCGGAAAAAAATCAACCACCACTTGTGACCAGCGGTTTTCATGCCCCTTCACCGTGCACGGTGGCGAGGACTTTACGGGCACCGCCGTGATCACGGTGCTCGCCCAGATAAACACCTTGCCAGGTCCCCAACGCCAGTCGGCCTGCCGAGATCGGCAAACTGAGCTGACAGCCAAGTACGCTGGCCTTGAAGTGCGCCGGGAGGTCGTCCAGGCCTTCGTCGTTATGCTCATAGCCGTCTATTCCTTGTGGGATCAGACGATTGAAAAATCGTTCGAAGTCGCGACGTACCGCCGGATCGGCGTTCTCGTTGATGGTCAACGACGCCGAGGTATGCTGTAGCCACAAATGCAACAGACCGACACGACACGCCTTGAGTTCAGGCAAGCCGGCGAGTAATTCATCCGTTACCAGATGAAAGCCTCGGGGCCGTGCTCGCAAGGTGATCAGAGTCTGTTGCCACATACTGTTCTCCGCACGTTCGGGGCGCATTCTAGCGCGCTCTGGAAAAAAACAAAGGCCCTAATATTCCTTCAATCGTGTAAGCCATTGGCCGCAGAAAAACGCCCGTCGCAAACGGGACTGAACGTGTATGAAAAAACCTTTCAGCCCTTCCTTCACTGACAAATTCCGGACAAAAAAATGCCCGGCAAGCCGGGCAAATTTTTCATGCGCGTGCTTACAAGTTGTAGCCGCGTTCGTTGTGAAGCGCCAGATCGATGCCGACCGCTTCTTCTTCCTCGGTGATACGCAGCCCCATGACGGCGTCCAGGACCTTCAGGATGATGAACGTGACGATCGCGGTGTAGATCACCGTGAAGCCCACGCCTTTGCACTGAATCCAGACTTGAGCAGCGATGTCGGTCACGGTGCCGAAGCCACCAAGGGTAGGTGCCGCGAACACACCCGTCAGGATTGCGCCGAGAATACCGCCGACGCCGTGCACGCCGAAGGCATCCAGGGAGTCGTCATAACCGAGTTTGCGTTTCAGGGTGGTGGCGCAGAAGAAACACACCACGCCCGCCGCCAGACCGATCACCAGAGCGCCCATCGGGCCCACGGTGCCGGCCGCCGGAGTGATTGCAACCAGACCGGCCACCACACCCGAAGCGATACCCAGTGCGCTTGGTTTGCCGTGAGTGACCCATTCGGCAAACATCCAGCCCAGCGCCGCAGCAGCGGTGGCGATCTGGGTGACCAGCATCGCCATGCCGGCAGTGCCGTTGGCGGCGGCAGCGGAACCGGCGTTGAAGCCGAACCAGCCAACCCACAGCATCGCGGCGCCCATCAGGGTATAGCCGAGGTTGTGCGGGGCCATCGGAGTGGTCGGGAAACCTTTACGCTTGCCCAGCACCAGGCAGGCAATCAGACCGGCCACGCCGGCGTTGATGTGCACCACGGTGCCGCCGGCGAAGTCGAGAACGCCCCAGTCCCACATCAGGCCGCCGTTACCGGACCAGACCATGTGCGCGATCGGTGCGTAAACCAGGGTGAACCAGATGCCCATGAAAATCAGCATGGCGGAGAACTTCATCCGCTCGGCGAACGCACCGACGATCAACGCGGGGGTGATGATAGCGAAAGTCATCTGGAAGGTAATGAAGACCGCCTCGGGGAATAGCGCCGCGGGGCCGGTCAGACTCGAAGGCGTGACACCGGCGAGGAACGCCTTGCCCATGCCACCGAAGAACGAGTTGAAGTTGACGACGCCCTGCTCCATGCCGGTGGTGTCGAACGCAATGCTGTAGCCATAAATGACCCACAGAATGCTGATCAAACCGGTAATGGCGAAGCACTGCATCATCACGGAAAGAATGTTTTTCGAGCGAACCATGCCGCCGTAGAACAGCGCGAGGCCGGGAATGGTCATGAACAGCACGAGGGCTGTCGAGGTCATCATCCAGGCGGTATCGCCGGAATTGAGGACTGGGGCCGCCACTTCGTCTGCCGCCATGGCCAGGCCGGGCATTACGAGGGACAACAGGGCTCCTAGCCCTGCGATTTTACGCAGAGTCATATTGTTTTCTCCTGGGGCGTTGGGTTTGTGGCGGCTTAGATTGCGTCGGTATCGGTTTCGCCGGTACGGATGCGAATCGCCTGTTCCAGATTGACCACGAAGATCTTGCCGTCACCGATCTTGCCGGTGTTGGCGGCCTTGGTTATCGCCTCGATAACCCGGTCCAGATCCTTGTCGTCAATGGCGACATCGATCTTCACCTTAGGCAGGAAATCGACCACGTACTCCGCGCCGCGATACAGCTCGGTGTGACCCTTCTGCCGACCGAAGCCTTTGACCTCAGTAACGGTAATGCCCTGCACGCCGATTTCGGACAGCGACTCGCGCACGTCGTCCAGTTTGAACGGCTTGATGATGGCAGTGACTAGCTTCATGAAAACTCTCTCCCGATTTGGTGGACTTGCCCCAGGAAAACAAACCCGACTCAAGTCTAAGCGCAGTGCCTGGCTTTGTAACGCATCGTCGGCCTTACCTGCCCGTCCGACGCCAGCGAACCACTCCGCACGAAACTTCCCCCGTTCCGCTTGGCGCACTGCATTCGTCACAGCGACTGCATCAGTGCATGGGTCACCAGCGACTAAGCAGAAAGCTTGCCATCTATCCAAAACCCATTGATTTCAATGTCTTGGCCGCTGCCCAAGAGCTTTCCGCCCGATTAAGGCAACCGTTACGCACAACAACAGTGCGCGGCTGCCCAGTCGACTGCGCGAAAAGCGTGCATCGCAGCTGCCGAGATTGACTATAGACACTGCGTGGTACACTGCCCGCCATTGTTGACAGGACATTTCCCATGCTCGCGCCCAAAGACTTCCTCGACGCCCTGAGCGGCACCGCCTCCCGCCTCTTCAGCGGCGACACCCCACTGCCAAAAAGCGAAATCGAAAGCCAGTTCAAGGCTTTGTTGCAAAGCGGCTTCAGCAAGCTGGATCTGGTGAGCCGGGAAGAATTCGATAGCCAGATGGTCGTACTGGCACGCACCCGCGCACGGTTGGAGAGCCTCGAGGCGAAAGTGGCGGAGCTGGAAGCGAAGCTCAATCCATCTGTTGAGTAACGCATCAACCCCTCTGTGAAATGCGATCCCCTGTGGGAGCGGGCTTGCTCGAATGGGGTCGCCTCGGTCTACCAGCCATCCACACTGGACAGACCACCCCTGTAGGAGCTGCCGAAGGCTGCGATCTTTTGATCTTTAAGCCCTCAATAACCCCGGCAACGTCCTACAAGAAAACCACCGCCGTCCGATTGCGCCGCATAGCCCCGGTTCCTAAGCTCACTCAATGCTGAATGTTCAGCACTGGGTTTGGCGACCCGGAAGCTTAAGGCGCACGACGACCATCCGATGGCGGACTTATTCCCGCCACATCGAGTCATGGCGGTTGTGCGTGGGAGATCTTCGGGTCTGCCGGGTTCCTTTTGCTCCGGTTCGCCAACCCGCGTACAGCTGCCACCCAATCGTTTGGCGACGATTGACGGCAGCCCCTTTGCAAAAGGAGCTGTATCAATGAATAGCGATGACGCTTATCTGATTCCCCACGTCTTCACCCGCCACAAACTCCACCTCCACGCCCTCCTCCTGGAAAACCAACCCTGGTTCAGCGCCAGAGACCTCGGCCGCCTACTCCGCCTCTTCCTCGACGAACGAGCGCTACGCAAACTCGATCCCGACCAACACCAAACCGTACAAATGCTCATCCACGGAGCCATCGAAAACACTCTGCTGATCAGCGAATCCGGCGTCTACGCGTTACTGATCTACCACTACTGCCCCGAATACCGAAGCCTGCGCGAATGGCTGACCCACGACGTAGTGCCAGCCCTCAGAGACGCCCAACAACCCACCTCAACCGAACGCCCGATACTGAGCCTGCTGAATTGGCCGCAGATGTCGTTGAGTTTGCTGCACTGGAATAACCAGCCGTGGATTCGGTTGCAGGATGTTCCATACGTGCTGCCTCTTCAGGATGAGTCAAAACGTACGGTCAATGCTCCTTGGTGGAAGCGAGCTTCGCGGATGTTGCAATCGTTTTAACACCAATTTGCACCGCCTACGGACTACGTTTGCTGCACGCCAGACGTAGTCATTTTCCACAACCATACCCAATTCCACCTGTTGCGCTTCTGACGTCCTTCATTCATCTAAGTACGGTCCTACAGTAGCCAGCTCCTGCGCCTGATTACGTGACCACGCCTGCGTCCGTTACCTTCTTCGCCTCGATCTCAACAGTACAAAAGCGATGAGAAGAAAAGGAAAAGGCACAGAACTCCGCAATCAGATATTCAAGTCTGATGCTCGAAATCTCACTTACGAAGCCATGTCCGATGATCCTGACATTCGTGCCGCAGAAATCGACGTCTCAGCACTCAGGCTCGATCCGATCACCGCGGCTGCAATCAACTCCTGTCATCTGTGGGAAGCAGTAACCCTGTACCCGTGGGAATGCATTCCGGACTGGAAGCGTAAGGATGCAAGGGGGCTGGATCTGGCTATCTGGTATGAAGAAGAGCTCTGTGGCTTGTGCTATGCGACTCCGCGTGAAAGCACTATCTGCATAAAAATTGTGCTATTGCAGGGACATACAAGAAACACCCCCGCTTTACGAGGCTGGATCGCTCCAATTGCATTGCTGGCTACGGAACTTTATGCGCGGATGCTGGGCTGCAATGAGATCGAAGTACAAGAACCCGACCCGGGTGCCATTTCCTATTATCAAAAACTTGGATTCATTTTTGACAAAACCAACCGCCTTGTCTTTTCGCTAGACGACCAATAAGATCAATCCACTCATCCAGGCACGCGAGGTGTCTATGAAACCCAAAAAGCAAAAAGCGAAGCCCTTAATGATCGCTGAGTATCATGCCGAGGCGCTCCGCTTGGCCGGAAACGTTTCTGCCAGTCAGCGTCGCTTTTTTAAAGTCGCAGCAACGTATGGCAAAGAACTTGAACCTGATGGCTTGCTTGCAGGTGCACGAGCCTGATTAGGCCCCCGAAGAAACCGCCCGAGTCGCGGTTTTTTTGTGCCTCGCGATTGGCCTGCTTCGTACTTGCAACATCCAGTGAAAGTTTGTCGCCTAAACCACCCCACCAGAACTTCCTCCGCCAACTACCCTTCAAAAAACCGCAGGAAGCGGTCCTCGTCAGCTCAAGGAACGACCATGTCCCTCTCCATCGTCCACAGCCGCGCCCAGGTCGGCGTAGAAGCTCCCGCCGTCACCGTAGAAGTGCACCTGGCCAACGGCTTGCCGTCGCTGACCATGGTCGGGCTGCCCGAGGCGGCGGTGAAGGAAAGCAAAGACCGGGTGCGCAGCGCGATCATCAATTCCGGCCTGCAATTTCCGGCACGGCGCATCACCTTGAATCTCGCTCCCGCCGATCTGCCAAAGGACGGCGGGCGATTCGATCTGGCGATTGCCTTGGGAATTCTCTCGGCCAGCGTGCAAGTGCCGACATTGACGCTGGATGACGTGGAGTGCCTGGGAGAGCTGGCACTGTCGGGCGCAGTGCGGGCAGTTCGTGGGGTGTTGCCGGCAGCGCTGGCAGCGCGCAAGGCCGGGCGCACGTTGGTGGTGCCGCGGGCGAATGCCGAGGAGGCGTGCCTGGCTTCTGGGTTGAAGGTGATTGCGGTGGATCATCTGCTTGAAGCGGTCGCGCATTTCAATGGCCACACGCCCATCCCCCCCCTACGCTTCCAATGGTTTGCTCTACGCCAGCAAACCCTACCCCGATTTGAATGAAGTGCAGGGGCAACTCGCGGCCAAGCGCGCGTTGCTGATTGCGGCGGCAGGGGCTCATAACCTGCTGTTCAGCGGACCGCCGGGGACGGGGAAAACGTTGTTGGCGAGTCGTCTGCCGGGGCTGTTACCACCATTGGCCGAGAGTGAGGCGCTGGAAGTCGCGGCGATTCAATCCGTCGCCAGTTGTGTGCCGTTGAGTCATTGGCCACAGCGCCCCTTCCGACAGCCGCACCACTCCGCGTCAGGCCCGGCGCTGGTAGGCGGCGGCTCAAAACCGCAACCCGGCGAAATCACCCTCGCCCACCATGGCGTGTTGTTCCTCGATGAGCTTCCGGAATTTGATCGCAAGGTATTGGAGGTGCTGAGGGAACCACTGGAATCCGGCCACATCGTGATTTCCCGCGCCAAGGACCGCGTACGCTTCCCGGCACGCTTTCAACTGGTCGCGGCGATGAATCCTTGCCCCTGTGGATATCTTGGCGAGCCCAGTGGTAAATGCAGTTGTACACCGGACATGGTCCAGCGTTACCGCAACAAACTCTCGGGGCCACTGCTGGACCGCATCGACCTGCACCTGACAGTCGCTCGCGAAGCCACGGCGTTGAATCCTGCGTTGAAGCCCGGTGACGACACTGCCACCGCCGCCGCGTTGGTGGCCGATGCGCGAGAACGCCAACAAAAACGCCAGGGCTGTGCCAATGCATTCCTTGATTTGCCGGGCCTGCGCAAACACTGCAAGTTATCCACAGTTGACGAAACCTGGCTGGAAACGGCTTGTGAACGGCTGACCTTGTCACTGCGAGCGGCTCATCGATTGCTCAAGGTTGCTCGCACCTTGGCGGACCTTGAGCAAGTCGATGGCATCACCCGCGAACACTTGGCCGAAGCGCTGCAGTATCGGCCGACAACACTCTAGCCGGCATCACCCCTTGGTCAGATCAACCAACGGCGTCTGCCGCACCTCAGTCTCCCGCCCACCCTGAATCTCGCTCACCCGCTTCAACGCCTTATCCACAGCTACCTTATCTGCCAACAAGCTGTAGCTGATCCGGAATTGCTTCTGTTCCTTCGGCCCAATCGTCGGCACCAGGTTCAGTGGCCGTTGATACCGGCGGTTGTAGGAAAAACTCGTCCCCGGCTCCAGCCCCGTGACATAGCCCTGGCCTTGGGTATCGGTGTTTTTCCACAGGGAGAACACGGGCAGTGTTTGAGTATTGAAGCCGACCGAAACCCCCAGGCTGCCGGCCTTGTTATGCAGCACGGTCAACGTATCGCCCTTGGCATCGGCATACGGCACCACGTTGTAAACCGTTTCGTCGTAGTCCTTGGTCGGTGCGCGGTAGGTTTGCCAGTCCGGCAGATCGCCCTTGGCCTTGTCGTTGAACGGCGATACCTGTTTCACCGGCGCGGCGAAGCGGGCGCCCTGCTCCAGGAACGGGGTGCTGAAGTTGCTGTGATACAGCGCCTGGTATTCCTTCGGATAGTCGCCGTTGTTGGTCAGGGTGTCGTTGAGGGCGAACGCTACGCTGCCGGGTTCGGTGACCAGTTCGGTCGCGACGGAGAAGTCGACTTTCTTGAACGCCTGCTCTTTCAGCTCGCCGCGCAGGGTGATGGCGTACGGCGGTTTTTCATCGATGTGCAGGGTGACTTTGTTCGCAGGAATGTTGGCGGCGCGACCGTGCAGGGTCAGCAGCTCACCATTGTCGATGCCGGGGTGGCCGACCCATTCGTAGCCGCAGCGGGTGACCAGTTCGTTGAAACCTTCCAGCCAGCCCAGGCCACCGCGGCCGTTGAGTTCGATGAAGGATGGATTGACCACTTCCTTGACCGGTGAATCCCAGCCCATGCGCACATCGCCGACCGAGGCCTGCAGGACGTTCATGCCACGAGTCGGCACCACCGAGAGTTTCATCGTGCCGTTATCGATGTCGACGATGCTGACCCCCTCCTGCCGACCGCCATGCAAAGTGCGCAGGGTCACACTGAAGGGTTTGTCGGTTTTTACACCGAGTTGCTGGCTGGTGATTTGCCAGTTCTGGGCGGCTTTGTCAGTGTCGAGCAGGACGTAATCCCAGGCCAAGGCTTGGGATGCAGCGGACAGTGCGCTGAGGGCAACGAAGAGTTTGAGCGGGGTCATGGCAGCAGCCTTTCTTGGAGTTGTGCCAATTTTATAGACTTGAAGAAACGTTTCAGCAAGCATAAAAATCGAGACACTGGTGCTAAATGCCAAGGAAGACGACTAGAGAGGAATTGATTCGCAGATTTTGGACAAATCCTTGATTTGAGGTCGATCCCTTCGCGAGCAAGCCCGCTCCCACATTTGATCTCGGGTGTTCACACATAGTGTGTTCACCGCAGATCTACTGTGGGAGCGGGCTTGCTCGCGAAAGCAATTTCAGAGGCGACTCAACGAAACCGGTCAACCTCATGCCGCAAGTCCGCCGCCAGCTTCTCCAGCTCTTTGGCCGTCACAGCCAAGTTGGATACCACTTCGCGCTGTTCACTGTTCGCTAAAGCGATGCTTTGCAGATTGCTGCTGAGCAAGGTCGCGGTGCTGCTTTGTTCCTGGGTCGCGGTAGTGATGGCGGCGAATTGCTCACCGGCCGAGCGGCTTTGCTCATCGATCCGTGCCAGCGCCGAGGCGACGTTGGCGTTGCGCGACAGGCCTTCCTGCATCAGCACATTGCCCTGCTCCATGGTGCTGATGGCGTTGCCGGTTTCCTGCTGGATGCTTTGGATCATCCCGGAAATTTCGTCTGTGGCCTGGCGCGTACGTGAGGCCAGGTTGCGCACCTCATCGGCCACCACCGCGAATCCGCGGCCCTGCTCACCGGCGCGGGCGGCTTCGATGGCGGCGTTGAGCGCCAGCAAGTTGGTTTGCTCGGCGATCGCGGTAATCACCCCGACAATGCCGCCGATTTCCTGGGAGCGTTGCCCCAAGGTATTGATCACCGTCGCGGTGCTGTTCAATGCACCGGCGATTTGCTCCAGGGAAGAAGACGCTTCGTCCATCGACGTACGACCGATCTGGGTTTGCTGTGCGTTTTCCTGCGCCAGACGCTGGGTGTTGCCCATGTTGTCGGCAATGTTCAGCGAGGTGGCGCTGAATTCTTCTACGGCGCCGGCCATGCTGGTGATTTCGCCGGACTGCTGCTCCATCCCTTCATAGGCGCCACCGGACAAACCGGACAACGCCTGGGCACGGCTGTTGACCTCGCCCGAGGCCTTACGGATGTGCTCGACCATGGTCGACAGGGCCTGGCTCATCTGGTTGAAGGCGCGGGCCAGTTGGCCGATTTCGTCATTGCTCGACACGTTCAGGCGAACACTCAAATCACCGGCACCCAAGGCTTCGGCTTGACGCACCAGATCACCCAGTGGCGCCAGTTTGCTGCGCAGCAACCAGACCGCCGAACCGACTGCCAGCAACATCGCCAGCAGGCTGCCGATCGCCAGTTGAATACCCACGCTCCAGGTCACGGCGCGGATTTCACTTTTAGGCATGCTCGCCACCACCGACCACGGCCCACCGTCGAATGGCACGGCAACACTGTAAAAATCTTGCGACGTGTCGTTCCAGAAGTCGCCTTTGCCCGGTGTCTTGGCCAGACCGACGATGCTCGAGACCGCCTGATCCAGCGCCTGTACACCGGCAATCGGCACCAGCCATTTGCCTTGTTCATCCAGCAACGCCAGGGAACCGGTCTGGCCGATGCGGAAGCGTTTGAGGTTGGAGAACTGTGCGTTCTGCGCGTCGGTGTAATCGAATCCTACGTACAGCACGGCAATGATCTTGCCATTGCCGTCGCGTACGGGGGTGTACTGCGACATGTAGAAGCGTTCGAACAGCAACGCTCGACCCACATAGCTCTGCCCCGCCATCAAACGGGCGTAAGCCGGGTTCGCATGGTCGAGCAGCGTGCCAATGGCTCGGCTGCCATCTTGTTTGGTGACATTCGTGCTGACCCGAATGAACTCCTCACCACTGCGCACGAACACGGTCGCGACACCAGCGGTCATCTGCTTGAACTCGTCGACTTCCGCGAAGTTGTTGTTCAACACTTCACTGCCCAAGTGCAGACCCGGGGTCTGCACACCCGCCACGTTCACCGGCTCATCCGGATGCACGCTCAAACCGGCGCTGAAGCGCTTCTCGAACAGGCCGGCCAGGCGCTGGGTGCTTTCACGCAAAGTGCCGTGAAAGGTGCTCAACTGATCGGCAAGCAGGCGGGCCTCACTGGCCAGATGCTCTTCGCGGGTGGCGAGGTTCGCGGTGTCCAGCGAGCGCAGGGCGAACACGGTACTGCCACTGATGGCAATCGCCAGAATCACGGCAAGCGCAAGACCCAGCTGTGAGGCAATCCGAGCACGAGGTTGAGACATGACAGCTCCTGACCCAGTGGCCGGATCATTCTGATCCCATCGCACACTCGGCAAAATTTCTGATTGTGGGAAAACATGGAACCTGCACGAAGGTCCTATCAGCAGATTTTCGGCGGCAAAGCTGAATACTTGAGTAATTAACGGGGATATGGCTCAAGGCCGCCATTGCGGCGGCTCCATCGATTCAGCCCAGACGTTCGACATCCGGTAATTCCATGGCCCGGACCTCGCCTTGCAGGAAATCGCTGAGGCGACGCAAACGTTCGCCGCCGGGGCGGGTTTTCGGCCAGACCAGGTAATAATTCTCACCACTGGCGACGGCCGTCGGCCACGGCAAACTCAGACGTCCCTGTGCGACATCCTCCGCCACCATCAGCAAATCGCCCATGGACACGCCGTAACCTCGGGCGGCGGCAATCATGCCCAACTCCAGCGTATCGAACACCTGCCCACCCTTGAGCGAGACTTGATCGGTCAGGCCCATGCGCTCCAGCCAGTTGCGCCAGTCACGGCGGTCTGGCGTCGGGTGCAGCAACTCGGTACTGGCCAGGCGCGCAACGTCCCACGGTTGATCCTTCAGAAGATTCGGCGCACCCACCGGAATCAGCTCTTCGGGGAACAGGAAAGTCGCCTCCCAGTCCGGTGGAAAATGCCCGTTGCTGAGGATGACGGCGCAGTCGAAGGGCTCATGGTTGAAGTCCACCGTATCGATGTCCATCCAGGCGCTGGTCAATTGCACCTCGTTCCCCGGTCGCAGGTGCCGAAAACGGCTGAGCCGCGCCAACAGCCAGCGCATGGTCAGGGTCGATGGGGCTTTCATGCGCAGAATGTCGTCCTCGGCACGCAAGGTATTGCAGGCCCGCTCGAGGGCGGTGAAACCTTCGCGAATGCCGGGCAGGATCAGCCGCGCCGATTCGGTCAGTTGCAGGTTGCGCCCGCTGCGATGAAACAGCCGACAGGCGAAATGCTCTTCGAGTGTACGAATGTGCCGACTGACCGCACTTTGGGTGATCGACAGTTCTTCGGCGGCGCGGGTAAACGAGCTATGCCGCGCCGCCGCTTCGAATGCTCGAAGGGCATACAAGGGAGGAAGACGACGGGACATCAGGCAGGCTCCTTTAGCGCGATGCATCAACTTATCAGAAACTCCCCCGCATGAGTTTTAATCATGCCACCCATCCTTTTTATCCCTTTGTGCAAACCCCGCAGAGCGCCGAGAATCGACGTTTCCTGTTCTCTCTGACAATCGAGCGTGATGATCATGCAGCATCCAGCGCGTAGTGAACTCTGGGCCATCCTGCGGCTGGCGGGGCCGTTGATTGCCTCGCAGTTGGCGCACATGTTGATGGTCCTCACCGACACGTTGATGATGGCGCGCCTGAGCCCCGAAGCACTGGCCGGCGGCGGCCTGGGCGCGGCGACGTATTCGTTTGTATCGATTTTCTGCATCGGCGTGATCGCCGCCGTCGGCACCCTCGTGGCGATCCGTCAGGGCGCCGGCGATATCATCGGCGCGGCGCGGCTGACCCAGGCCGGGTTGTGGCTGGCCTGGTTGATGGCGCTGGTGGCGGGTTTGCTGTTGTGGAACCTCAAACCGGTGTTGCTGCTGTTCGGCCAGACCGAAACCAACGTCCAGGCTGCCGGCCAATTTCTGTTGATCCTGCCGTTCGCCCTGCCCGGCTACCTGAGCTTCATGGCGCTGCGTGGTTTCACCAGCGCCATCGGCCGGGCGACACCGGTGATGGTCATCAGCCTCGCCGGCACCGTGGCCAACTTCCTGCTCAACTATGCGTTGATCACTGGCATGTTCGGCCTACCGAAAATGGGTCTGGTGGGCATCGGTCTGGTCACGGCGATCGTTGCCAACCTCATGGCGCTGGCGCTCGCACTGCATATTCGTCGACATCCGGCCTACGACGCGTATCCATTGCTCCCGGGGCTGTCGCGCCCCAACCGTCAGTACTTGAAGGAATTGTGGCGCCTGGGCCTGCCGATTGGTGGCACCTATGCGGTGGAAGTCGGCCTCTTTGCCTTCGCCGCGCTGTGCATGGGCACCATGGGCAGTACGCAACTGGCGGCGCACCAGATCGCCCTGCAAATCGTCTCGGTGGCGTTCATGATTCCGGCGGGGCTTTCCTATGCGATCACCATGCGCATCGGCCAACATTACGGCGCCGGGCAATTGCTCGATGCGCGGCTGGCCGGACGGGTCGGGATCGCCTTTGGTGCGGCGGCAATGCTCGGCTTCGCGATGGTCTTCTGGCTGCTGCCGCATCAGTTGATCGGCTTGTTCCTGGACCACAATGATCCGGCGTTCCGCGAAGTCATCAACCTGGCCGTGAGCCTGTTGGCGGTGGCGGCGTGGTTCGAGCTGTTCGACGGCACACAAACCATCGCCATGGGCTGCATCCGCGGGCTCAAGGATGCCAAGACGACGTTTTGGGTGGGTTTGGGTTGCTATTGGCTGATCGGCGCACCGGCCGCCTGGTGGATGGCCTTCCATTTGAACTGGGGGCCGACGGGGGTCTGGTGGGGTCTGGCGCTGGGGCTGGCATGTGCGGCGGTGAGCCTGACGCTAGCGTTTGAGTGGAAGATGAAGCGGATGATTCGGCGTGAGCCGGCGTCAGGGGCGAGTTTCCAAATCGCCCAGCCAGATTGAGACCCCCTGTGGGAGCGGGCTTGCTCGCGAAAGCGGTGTGTCAGTCGACATCTACGTAGACTGATACACCGCTTTCGCGAGCAAGCCCGCTCCCACATTTGTCCGTGTTTAAACCACGACTTCCAGTGCAGGCTGCTGACTGCTGCCGAACGTCAGGTACTCAACCAGTTCCGCCAACGGCAACGGCTTGCTGATCAGGTACCCCTGCACTTGATCGCAACCAAAGCCGCGCAACAAATCCAGCTGCTCTGGTGTTTCCACGCCTTCGGCGACCACTTCCAGGTTGAGGTTGTGCGCCAGGTTGATCATCGCGTGCACCAGTTTACGATTCTCTTCCCGCTCTTCCATGCCGCCGACAAAGCTCTTGTCGACCTTCAACAACGCAATCGGCAGGCTGTTGAGGTGCACAAACGAAGAGAATCCGGTGCCGAAATCGTCCAGCGAGAAGCGCACGCCCAAACGCCCGAGGGCGTCCATGGTCTGCTTGACCAGATCGCTGCGACGCATCACCGCAGTTTCGGTCAGTTCGAATTCCAGCCATTGCGCCTCGACGCCGCGCTCGGCAATCAGCCGGCTCAGGGTCGACAGTAATTGGCTGTCCTGAAACTGCCGGAACGACAGGTTGATTGCCATGTGCAGCGCCGGCAGACCTCGTTCGCGCAGCGCTTGCATGTCTCGCAGGGCCCGGGAAATCACCCAGTAACCCAGCGGCACGATCAAGCCGCTTTGCTCGGCCAATGGCACGAATTCGCTGGGGGGCAGCAAGCCGCGTTCGCCATGACGCCAGCGCACCAATGCTTCGAGGCCGACGATCTGGCCGTCCTCAAGGTTCAGGCGTGGCTGGTAATGCAGCTCCAGCTCATCGCGGCGCAAGGCGCGGCGCAGTTCACTTTCGAGGTCGGCGATGCTGCGGGCATTGCGATTGATCCGTTCGTTGAAGACATGAAACGTGCAGCCCTGAGTGCTCTTGGCCTGCTGCATGGCAATGTGCGCGTGCCACATCAACGGGTCGGCGCCGGCCTGCGCTCGTGCGTGGGCGATACCGAGACTGGAACCGATCAACAGGCTTTCGCCATCGATCCAATAGGGTTCGGACAGCGCTTCGGTAATGCGTTCGGCCATCCATTCGGCGCGTTGAGGGGCACGGCGGGTGTCGATCAGCAGGGCGAATTCGTCACTACCCAGCCGCGCCAGTTGATCGCTGGCCTCCAGCTGGCTTTTCAGCCGCGAGACCACTTGCAGGATCAACCGGTCGCCGGCCTGATGGCCGAGCGCGTCGTTGGCGTGTCGAAAGTTGTCGAGGTCGAGGTGACCGAGGGCCAGGCCCCGACCATCGTTGTCGGCCAGACGCGCCGCCAGCAAGGTCTGGAAACCCTGACGGTTGGCGATACCCGTCAACGGGTCCTGCTCGGCCAGACGCTGCAAGGTGTTTTCCAGCACGCCGCGCTCACGCACGTGGCGCAGGCAGCGGCGCAACATGCCGGGGTCCAGCAGATTGCGCACCAGCCAGTCGCTCACACCGTCGGGCGGCGCCAGCGGCTCGTGTTCGAGCAGCAACACCGTCGGCAGGTTGCAACGGCCGGGTGCTGGCTGGAGAGCGGGAATCGTCAACAACACCGCGCTGCGGTTGTCATCGAACAGGCTACTGACCGACTCCCAGCTCGGCGCGCTGAGCAGCACAGCCGAACTCCCCATCGGAGCCAGACACTCGCGCAACAACGCTGCCCACGCTGGCTCTTCGGCCAGTAGCAGCAAACGCAAGGGTTCGACAGGCGTAGACAAGCTAGCTCCTAGACTCTGCAAAGATGTAGGCGGCGGGCATTATGCCGCGCGGGTAACCAATGACCAAATGACATCGGTTATCAAACACGGCTTTTGCGTCTTGAATACGAACATTAGACGCAAATTCACTACGCATCCTGCGTGAAAGTATCAAAACCGGCAATTAGAGATCGCGTGTTACGTCACAAGTCGGAGAGAGCAGCACAATTCGCTGAGCCTGTTAAAATGCCGGCCCATTTCGCTGATGACTCCCTGATTTCGTATGTCCCGACTCAATCCCCGGCAGCAAGAAGCCGTGAGCTACGTCGGCGGCCCTCTTTTGGTGCTCGCCGGCGCAGGTTCCGGCAAGACCAGCGTGATCACCCGCAAAATTGCGCACCTGATCCAGAACTGTGGCATCCGCGCCCAATACATTGTCGCCATGACCTTCACCAACAAGGCCGCGCGCGAGATGAAAGAACGGGTCGGCACGCTGCTCAAGGGTGGCGAAGGCCGCGGCCTGACGGTCTGCACCTTCCACAACCTGGGCCTGAACATCATCCGCAAGGAACACGTGCGGCTGGGCTACAAACCGGGCTTCTCGATCTTCGACGAGACCGACGTCAAAGCCCTGATGACCGACATCATGCAGAAGGAATACTCGGGCGACGACGGCGTCGACGAGATCAAGAACATGATCGGCTCGTGGAAAAACGACCTGATCCTGCCGCCCGAAGCCCTGGAAAACGCGCGCAATCCCAAAGAACAGACCGCCGCCATCGTCTACGCCCACTACCAGCGCACGCTCAAGGCGTTCAACGCGGTGGACTTCGACGACCTGATCCTGCTGCCGGTAAAACTGTTCCAGGAACACGACGATATCCTGGAAAAATGGCAGAACAAGGTCCGCTACCTGTTGGTGGACGAATACCAGGACACCAACGCCAGCCAGTATTTGCTGGTAAAACTGCTGATCGGCAAGCGTAACCAGTTCACCGTGGTGGGCGACGACGATCAGTCGATCTACGCCTGGCGCGGCGCCCGCCCGGAAAACCTGATGCTGCTCAAGGATGATTACCCATCCCTGAAAGTGGTGATGCTCGAGCAGAACTACCGCTCCACCAGCCGCATCCTGCGCTGTGCCAACGTGCTGATCTCCAACAACCCGCACGAGTTCGAAAAGCAGCTGTGGAGCGAGATGGGCCACGGCGACGAAATCCGTGTGATCCGTTGCCGCAACGAAGACGCCGAGGCCGAGCGCGTGGCCGTGGAACTGCTGACCTTGCACCTGCGCACGGATCGGCCCTACAGCGATTTTGCGATCCTGTATCGCGGCAACTACCAGGCCAAGCTGATCGAGCTGAAGCTGCAGCACCACCAGATTCCGTATCGCCTGTCTGGCGGTAACAGCTTTTTCGGACGTCAGGAAGTGAAAGACCTGATGGCCTACTTCCGCCTGATCGTAAACCCGGACGACGACAACGCCTTCCTGCGGGTGATCAACGTCCCACGCCGGGAAATCGGTTCGACCACGCTGGAGAAGCTGGGCAACTACGCCACCGAGCGAAAAATCTCGATGTACGCCGCCACCGACGAAATCGGTTTGGGCGAGCATCTGGACACGCGCTTCACCGATCGCCTGTCACGCTTCAAGCGCTTCATGGACAAGGTCCGCGAGCAGTGCGCCGGCGAGGACCCGATTTCCGCCCTGCGCAGCATGGTCATGGACATCGACTACGAGAACTGGCTGCGCACCAACAGCTCCAGCGACAAGGCCGCCGATTACCGCATGGGTAACGTCTGGTTCCTGATCGAGGCGCTGAAGAACACCCTGGAGAAAGACGAAGAAGGCGAGATGACCGTCGAGGACGCCATTGGCAAACTCGTCCTGCGCGACATGCTGGAGCGTCAGCAAGAAGAGGAAGACGGCGCCGAAGGCGTGCAGATGATGACCTTGCACGCCTCCAAGGGTCTGGAGTTTCCCTACGTGTTCATCATGGGCATGGAAGAGGAAATCCTTCCCCACCGCTCCAGCATCGAAGCCGACACCATCGAAGAGGAACGTCGCCTGGCCTACGTCGGAATTACCCGGGCGCGTCAGACATTGGCGTTCACCTTCGCCGCCAAGCGTAAGCAATACGGCGAGATCATCGACTGCGCGCCCAGCCGTTTCCTCGATGAACTGCCGCCGGACGACCTGGCCTGGGAAGGCAACGACGACACCCCGACCGAAGTCAAAGCCGTGCGCGGTAATACCGCATTGGCGGATATACGCGCGATGTTAAAGCGCTAGAATTGAGCACTTTTTAACCGCACACTTTTTACACGCCAGGCGCACATGGCGTCAGTAGAGGAAAGCTTCATGGAAGCACTGCACAAGAAAATTCGCGAAGAAGGCATCGTGCTTTCCGATCAGGTCTTGAAAGTCGACGCCTTTCTGAACCACCAGATCGACCCGGCCCTGATGAAGCTGATCGGCGACGAATTCGCCTCGCTGTTCAAGGATTCGGGCATCACCAAGATCGTCACCATCGAAGCCTCGGGCATCGCGCCGGCGATCATGACCGGCCTGAACCTTGGCGTACCGGTGATTTTCGCCCGCAAGCATCAGTCCCTGACCCTGACTGAAAACCTGCTATCGGCGACCGTTTATTCGTTCACCAAGCAAACCGAAAGCACCGTGGCGATCTCCCCGCGCCACCTGACCAGCAGCGACCGCGTGCTGATTATCGACGACTTTTTGGCCAACGGTAAGGCCTCGCAGGCGCTGATCTCGATAATCAAACAGGCCGGCGCGACCGTGGCCGGTTTGGGTATCGTGATCGAGAAGTCATTCCAGGGTGGCCGTGCGGAACTGGATGCCCAGGGTTATCGCGTGGAATCGTTGGCGCGGGTGCAGTCGCTGGCCGATGGTGTTGTAACCTTTATCGAATAAACCGCCGCACCGCAAAACCAGTGTGGGAGCGGGCTTGCTCGCGAAAGCGGTGTGCCAGTCGACATCAACTTTGACTGATACACCGCTTTCGCGAGCAAGCCCGCTCCCACATTTGATCTCCGTCGGCTGTTACAAAGCGGTCGCCTTCAGGCCGGTGAGCAATAACCGCTGAAACAGATCCTCTTTCAACCCCTCCGGCTTCGTCAGCTGCATCCTTTCCAGATGCACTGGAAATTCCGAAGGTTGCGGCGCATCCAGCGCGGCCTTGCCCAGTTCCAGAATTTCCGTGAGCTTGAACTTGCTCTTCAACCAGTTCAGCGCCCGCAATAAGTCCCGTTCCTCAGCAGTGAAATCGCAGCCCAAGGGATACTCCGGAAACAGATTCGAATGCCGAGCCTGAATGGCCTGCAAACGCTGTGGGCTGTTGTCGGCGAAACGCGGATCGAGGCGAAAATGTTTCGGCAATTTGCCAACGCTTTGCGCCTGCTCGATCAGCCCAGGCTGGAAACGTGAGTCGCTGATGTTCAGCAACGCCTCGATCACCGCCGCGTCGGTCTTGCCTCGTAAATCGGCGATGCCGTACTCGGTGACGACGATGTCCCGCAGATGCCGTGGGATCGTGCAGTGGCCGTATTCCCAGACGATGTTCGAACTGACTTCACCGCCCGACTCACGCCAACTGCGCAACAGCAGGATTGAGCGCGCGCCTTCCAGCGCATGGCCCTGGACGACGAAGTTGTATTGCCCGCCGACACCGCTCAGCACTCGCCCGTCTTCAAGTTGATCGGCCACGCCGGCGCCGAGCAAGGTCATGGTGAAGACAGTGTTGATGAAACGCGCATCGAGGCGCTGCAAGCGTTTGAGTTCTTCCTGACCGTAGAGCTCATTGATGTAGCTGATGCGGGTCATGTTGAACTCGAGTCGCTTGTTCTGCGGCAACGCGCGCAAGCGCTCGTAGAAACTGCGCGGCCCGAGGAAAAACCCGCCATGCACCGAGATGCCGTCAGTCTGCGCGGCCTCGTCCAGCGTCCCGGCATTCGCCTGCTGCTGGGTCGCCACGTCCGGGTAGACCTTGCGCCGCACGATCCCGGCGTCCGCTAATACCAGCAAGCCGTTGACGAACATTTCGCTGCAACCGTAAAGGCCCTTGGCGAACGGTTCGGTCCCCCCTTCGTGCTCAATCAACTGCGCCCATTGGCTGAGATTCAGATCCGCCAGTAACGCCTTGTAACCGTCACTGTCAGCCTGCCGCGCCAGCAACGCTGCCGTCAGGGCATCGCCCATGGAACCGATGCCGATCTGCAAGGTGCCGCCGTCGCGCACCAGCGTGCTGGCGTGCAACCCGATGAAATGATCCTGGAAACCCACCGGCATGTTCGGCGTGGAAAACAGCGTGGTGTTGTCCTTCGCGTCGATCAGCAGGTCGAAGGTGTCGATGCCGATTTCCGCATCGCCAGGCATGTACGGCAAATCGTTGTGTACCTGCCCCACCAGCAGGATCGTCTCCCCCGCCGCCCGGCGCTTGGCAATCATCGGCAACAGATCGAGGGTGATGTCCGGGTTGCAGCTCAGGCTCAGGCGATCGGGATGCTCGCTGTGGCTGGCGACCAGTTGCGCGATCAGGTTCAAGCCGGCGGCATTGATGTCCCGGGCCGCGTGGCTGTAATTGCTGCTGACGTAATCCTGCTGGGCCGATGCGCTGTTCAGCAGGCTGCCTGGCTGCAGGAAGAATTGATGGACGTGAATGTTGGCCGGCAGGCTGTCGCGATGCAAATCGGCGAGAAAATCCAGCTCCGGATAATCGCCGAACACTCGCTCGATGAAGGGTTCGAGGAAGCGCTTTTGCAAGCCATCGCCCAATGGCGGGCGTCCGAGGCACAGGGCGGTGTACATCGTCAGCTGCCGCTCAGGCAATTGCGCGATCCGTTGATACAGCGCGTTGACGAAGTGATTGGGTTTGCCCAGCCCCAGCGGCAAGCCCATGTGGATATGCGCCGGCAACCGTGCCAGAACGTCATCGACCGCCTGTTCGATAGAACACAACTGCACCATCTGATCCTCCCGCCCGTTCCATGAATTGGGGTTGGACCGAGCTTGCCGGGGATTTGCCACAAAGCATAGCCTCAGCGAAAAATCGCACGCACAAAAAAGCCGCTCGAAAGCGGCTTTTCATTGAAGACAGACTTATTTCAAACCGGACATCTTCTGGATGGCACCCTTGAGATCAGCATCAGAGCAATCGGCGCAAGTGCCTTTTGGTGGCATCGCGTTGACGCCGGAGATTGCTTTCGCCAGCAGGCCGTCGAGGCCACCTTCTTTCTTGGCGCGCTCGCCCCAGGCTGCAGCATCACCGACTTTCGGTGCACCCAACAGGCCGGTGCCGTGGCATGCGTTGCAATGTTTTGCAATCACTGAGTCAGGGGTCTTGGCATCACCGCCCCCCGCAGACGCAGCGACTTCCATCCCCTTGCACTCTTTGCCCTGCACACACACCTGGCCAACGGGTTCAAGACGTTTAGCGATATCGTCGTTGGTCGCAGCTTGTGCGCTGACTGCCCAAAGGGCCAATACGGTTGCTGGTGCGGCCAGCATTTTCATAATTAGGTTCACGCGTACACCCTCAATGGTGGCTAGTCACGCCCACGGCCACGGTTCGCAGGCGGGCGCAAGTATAGCGGTAAGCCCGTCACACTGAAACAACCCCAAAGTCGAAGGGGTCTTGTCGTGGGAAGGAAATACAACAAGGGCGTCTGCGCAATCCGGGCAGGACGCCGCTTCTCTTAGAAATTTGCCGGGGTGGCTGCGCTGATTAGTCGCGCCGGAGCATCGAACGGATTACGGAAACGGTGTGGCTTGGTACTTTCAAAGTAGTAGCTGTCGCCGGCTTCGAGCACAAATGTTTCGAGCCCGACCACCAATTCCAGCCGCCCTTCCACCAGAATTCCAGTCTCCTCGCCCTCGTGGGTGAGCATCTCCTCGCCCGTGTCGGCGCCAGGCGGATAGATTTCGTTGAGGAATGCAATGGCCCGGCTCGGGTGAGCCCGACCGACCAGTTTCATGGTCACTGCCCCATCGGAAATATCGATCAGCTCGTGAGCCTTGTAGACGATCTGAGTCGGTTTTTCCTGCAGGATTTCTTCGGAAAAGAACTCGACCATGGACATGGGAATTCCGCCCAGAACCTTCCTCAGCGAACTGATCGAGGGGCTGACGCTGTTCTTCTCGATCATCGAAATGGTGCTGTTGGTAACACCCGCACGTTTGGCGAGCTCACGCTGGGAAAGACCTTTGAGCTTACGGATCGATTGCAGTCGTTCACCGACGTCCAATGCTGGAGCCTCCAGGGATTCAGGTTTGCAGGAATATTGAGCGTTATCATGGCGACAGCGTTCAGTATTTACAACACTTGGGCCTGAATCCTGTTTGGCGAAGCGACTCTCGGTCGGGCATGTGATTCGTCAGGCCCCGGAATAGAGCCGCGGCACCCGATGCAGGTTGCAGAAGATCTGGTAAGGAATCGTGCCCGCAGCCGTCGCGACGTCACTGGCGAGGATATTTTTGCCCCACAACTCGACGGGCGAACCGAGGCCGGCTTGCGGCACATCAGTCAGATCGACGCAAAGCATGTCCATCGATACCCGACCCAATAACTGACTACGCTGCCCGGCCACCAACACCGGCGTACCGCTCGGTGCCTGGCGCGGATAACCATCGGCATAACCCATTGCCACCACACCTACGCGCATCGGCTTGGCGGTGACAAATTTCGCGCCGTAGCCTATTGGCTCGCCAGCAGGCAGTTCGCGCACGCTAATCACTTTCGATTCCAGGGTCATCACCGGTTGCAGGCGAGACGCCACGGCATTAGCCTCTTCGAACGGTGTCGCGCCATAGAGCATGATGCCCGGGCGCACCCAATCGCTCGGAATCTGTGGCCAACCGAGCACCGCCGGTGAATTACGCAGGCTGATTTCAGCCGACAAACCCCGACGCGCCGCCTCGAACACCGCAACCTGCTCGGCGCAGCTCTGGCAGTGCAACTCATCGGCGCGGGCGAAGTGACTCATCAGCACGATCTTCGCCACTTTGCCGCTGGCCAGCAGCCGTTGATAGGCCGCCTGGTAATCCGCCGGGTGCAAGCCAACCCGGTGCATGCCCGAGTCGAGTTTGAGCCAGATTGTGATCGGTTTGCTCAGCGCGGCTTTTTCGATGGCCTCGAGCTGCCACAGCGAATGCACCACGCACCAGAAATCATGCTCGACGATCAGCGACAGCTCGTCGGCTTCGAAAAAACCTTCGAGCAACAACACCGGCGCACGAATGCCGGCGGCACGCAGCTCCAACGCTTCTTCGATGCAGGCCACGGCAAACCCGTCCGCCTCGGCTTCCAGCGCCTGGGCGCAGCGTACCGCGCCATGGCCGTAGGCATCGGCCTTGATCACCGCGAGGGCCTTGGCCCCGGTCACTTCGCGGGCGAGCTGGTAGTTGTGGCGCAGGGCTTGAAGGTCGATCAGGGCACGGGCTGGACGCATGGCGGCAGACTTCTAGTCAGTCAATTGAAAAAAACCGGCGCTGGCTGACAGCGTGAACCGCCAACAGCGCCGGGAGAGGGATCTTTCTGGCTGAGCGTTATGGCAGCGCGGCGACAACCGACAGCTCGACCAGGATTTGCGGTTCGCACAGCTTCGATTCAACCGTCGCGCGGGCCGGTGCGACGCCTTTTGGCAGCCACTGGTCCCACACCGAATTCATGCCTGCGAAGTGCGCGTCGATGTCTTTCAGGTAAATCGTCACCGACAGCAAACGGCTCTTGTCGGTCCCGGCCAGATCCAGCAAACGCTCGATGTTGGCGAGGGTTTCACGGGTCTGCTGTTCAATCCCGGCGCTCATGTCATCGCCGACCTGCCCTGCCAGATACACCGTACTGTTGTGAACAACGATCTGGCTCATGCGCTCATTGGTGAGCTGGCGCTGGATTGACATGTTTTGCAGACTCCTGAAGTTTGTTGCCATAACGAGAAATATCGAGGCCTTCGGCGCTGATCTGCGGCGTCTTCTTCGCCATCAGGTCAGCCAGCAAACGACCGGAGCCACAGGCCATGGTCCAGCCGAGCGTGCCGTGGCCCGTATTCAGAAACAGATTTTTGAACGGCGTGGCACCGACAATCGGCGTGCCGTCCGGAGTGGTCGGACGCAGGCCGGTCCAGAAACTCGCCTGGGCCAGATCGCCGCCCTGAGGATAAAGGTCGTTGACGATCATCTCCAGGGTTTCGCGCCGGCGCGGGTTCAACGACAGGTCAAAACCGGCGATTTCCGCCATGCCGCCGACGCGGATGCGGTTGTCGAAACGGGTGATCGCGACCTTATAGGTCTCGTCGAGAATGGTCGACGTCGGAGCCATCGCCGGGTTGATGATCGGCACGGTCAGCGAGTAACCCTTGAGCGGGTACACCGGCGCCCGGATGCCCAGCGGCTTGAGCAATTGCGGCGAGTAACTGCCCAGCGCCAGCACGTAGCGGTCGGCGGTTTCCAGCTTGCCGTCGATCCACACGCCGTTGATGCGATCACCGGCGAAGTCGAGGCGCTGGATGTCCTGGCCGAAACGGAATTCCACACCCAGTTTCGTGGCCATCTCGGCCAGGCGGGTGGTGAAGATCTGGCAGTCGCCGGTCTGGTCGTTCGGCAAGCGCAAGGCACCAGCGAGAATGTCGGTGACGCTGGCCAGGGCCGGCTCAACCCGGGCAATGCCGGCGCGGTCGAGCAATTCGAACGGCACGCCGGACTCTTTCAACACGGCGATGTCTTTGGCGGCGCCATCAAGCTGCGCCTGGGTGCGGAACAGTTGGGTAGTTCCCAGGGTGCGGCCTTCGTAGGCAATGCCGGTTTCGGCGCGCAATTCGTCGAGGCAGTCGCGGCTGTACTCGGACAGGCGCACCATGCGCTCCTTGTTCACCGCATAACGGCTGGCGGTGCAGTTGCGCAGCATCTGCGCCATCCACAGGTATTGATGGATGTCGGCGGTGGCCTTGATCGCCAATGGCGCGTGACGCTGCAACAGCCACTTGATGGCTTTGAGCGGCACACCCGGCGCGGCCCACGGCGAGGCATAACCCGGCGAAACCTGCCCGGCGTTGGCGAAACTGGTTTCCATGGCCGGCGCTGGCTGACGGTCGACAACCGTCACCTCAAAGCCAGCCCGTGCCAGATAATAGGCACTGGCGGTACCGATGACGCCGCTACCCAAGACCAGAACGCGCATTTTCATATCCCTCATCGCGGCTTACCGCTGACGTTTAGTGTGCAGACCGAAGATGTGGGCAGTTTAAAAAAGATTAGCCAGTGCTTTTCACTATATAAGTGCCTATATTTGGCGACAATTCTCGGCAAAAACCCTTTTCACGGAGGCGCATCCCCTATGCGGACCAACACTCAGACCAAACGTGAGCTGGACAAGATCGACCGCAACATCCTGCGGATCCTGCAGGCGGACGGGCGCATTTCCTTCACCGAGCTGGGGGAAAAGGTCGGCCTCTCCACTACGCCCTGCACCGAACGGGTACGGCGACTGGAGCGCGAAGGGATCATCATGGGCTACAACGCGCCGTCTGAATCCGCAGCACCTGAAGGGTAGCCTGCTGGTGTTCGTCGAGATCAGCCTCGACTACAAATCCGGCGATACTTTCGAAGAGTTCCGACGCGCGGTGCTAAAACTGCCCCACGTGCTGGAATGCCATTTGGTGTCAGGGGATTTCGATTACCTGGTGAAAGCACGGATTTCCGAGATGGCCTCGTACCGCAAACTGCTGGGCGACATCCTGCTCAAGCTGCCGCATGTGCGCGAATCCAAGAGCTATATCGTGATGGAAGAAGTGAAAGAGAGCTTGAACCTGCCGATTCCGGACTGAAAAGCAAAGATCAAAAGATCTCAGCCTTTGGCAGCTCCTACGGGTGTACGCGTTCCTCTGTAGAAGCTGCCGAAGGCTGCGATCTTTCAGCTGGCGACGCTAAACCAACACCTGTCGGGTAGAAGCCATGTATTCATGAATCTGCTTCTCGACCCGCGGATGGATCAGCTCCACCGGCCGTCTCCCGTTAGGGCATGGCAACGTTTTGGTGGTACCGAACAGCCGACAGATCAGCGGTCGTTCGTCATACACCGTGCAGCCATTGGGGCCCAGATGGACGCAATTGAGTTCATCCATCGCCGCATCCTGCTCGGCCCGGGTCTTGCGCGGCAGGCGGGACATTTCTTCGGGCGAGGTGGTCACCGGCCCACAGCAGTCATGGCAGCCGGGCACGCACTCGAAAGAGGGAATCTGTTGGCGCAGTGTGCGAATTTTCTGACTGTTGCAACTCATCGAAGCGGTGACCGAATACGAAATAGACCGGGATTCTGACGCAAAAAACCCGATCCAGACAGCGCCAACCGACCGGTGTTGCCCGCGTCCGAAGCGGCGGCTTATGCTCCGTCAACTTTTTCAAACACATGCACCCAGGATGACGCACATGAACGCCCCCGTTCAGCAACCTGCCTCGAGCCATCAACACGCAGCCTCTTATTACGCCGCCAGCAGCCTGCCGCAGCCCGATCTTGCGGTGCTCACAGGTGAGCTGGTGGCGGACGTGTGCGTGGTGGGCGGCGGGTTCTCCGGGCTGAACACCGCCCTCGAACTGGCCGAACGCGGCTTCAGCGTGGTGCTGCTGGAAGCGCACAAGATCGGTTGGGGCGCCAGCGGACGCAATGGCGGGCAGTTGATTCGCGGTGTCGGCCATGGTCTCGACCAGTTCGCCAACGTGATCGGTGCAGACGGTGTGCGTCAGATGAAATTGATGGGTCTGGAAGCGGTGGAAATCGTCCGACAGCGGATCGAGCGCTTTCAGATCCCTTGCGACCTGACCTGGGGCTACTGCGACCTCGCCAACAAGGCTCAAGAGCTGGAAGGCTTCGCCGAAGACGCCATCGAGCTGCACAGCCTCGGTTACCGCTACGAAACCCGTCTGCTACAAGCTCACGAAATGCACAGCGTGGTGGGTTCCGATCGCTATGTCGGCGGTTTGATCGACATGGGCTCCGGGCATCTGCATCCCTTGAACCTGGCACTCGGCGAAGCGGCAGCCGCCGGGCAATTGGGCGTGAAGCTGTTCGAACAATCGGCAGTGACCCGCATCGATTACGGCCCCGAGGTCAAGGTCCACACCGCCCAGGGTACGGTTCGCGCGAAGACGCTGGTGCTGGGTTGCAACGCCTACCTCAACGATCTCAATCCGCAACTCGGCGGCAAAGTGCTGCCCGCCGGCAGTTACATCATCGCCACCGAACCCTTGAGTGCCGAACAGGCTCACGCCTTGTTACCGCAAAACATGGCGGTCTGCGATCAACGGGTGGCGCTGGATTATTACCGACTCTCGGCGGATCGACGCTTGCTGTTCGGCGGCGCCTGCCATTATTCAGGGCGCGACCCGAAAGACATCGCCGCGTACATGCGACCGAAGATGCTGGCGGTGTTTCCGCAACTGGCCGGGGTGAACATCGACTATCAATGGGGCGGAATGATCGGCATCGGCGCCAATCGCCTGCCGCAGATCGGCCGGCTCAAGGAGCAGCCGAATGTGTATTACGCCCAGGCCTATGCCGGTCATGGGTTGAATGCCACGCATCTGGCGGGCAAGTTGTTGGCTGAAGCCATCAGCGGTCAGCAGAGCGGTGGTTTCGATCTGTTTGCCAAGGTGCCCCATATCACCTTCCCGGGTGGCAAGCATTTGCGTTCTCCGTTGTTGGCGCTGGGGATGTTGTGGCATCGGCTCAAAGAACTGGCCTGACCCCCGTAGGAGCTGCCGAAGGCTGCGATCTTTTGATCTTGTTTCAAGAGCAACATCAAAAGATCGCAGCCTTCGGCAGCTCCTACGAGGGACCGCGGTGCATCTCACAGACGCCAGAACGGCTTAAGCCCCTCCTCCCGCGCCTGCTCACGACTCAATCCGACATCCCTGAGCTGTTCCGGCGTCAGCGTCAGCAACGCCTTGCGCGTGTGCAGACGATGCCAGAACAGACCCCAGCGACCCAGGCCGGACGGTGCGTTGCGCATCACCGCCTCGCGTGCACCGTTTTTTTGCCCTGCCGCCAGTTCCTGACTGTGTAACGTCAGCCGCACATCGCTCAAGCCGTTCATTTTCATTGCTCCTGTTTACTTGGGTAGCCAGAGCTTTCATGATGCGCGGGCGGCGAAAAGCATTACAGATTCAACGGCGGTGTATTAACTCCATACAGATTTTCCGTTTCAGCGTCTGAATCACACATTTTTGCCCCATCTGTACTGGTCAACCGAATCACCCACACAGAGACTGCGCCATGACCCTTTACGTCAACCTCGCCGAATTGCTCGGCACGCGTATCGAACAGGGCTTCTATCGCCCCGGCGACCGGTTGCCCTCGGTGCGGGCACTGAGTGTCGAACACGGGGTCAGCCTGAGCACGGTGCAGCAAGCCTATCGAATGCTGGAAGACGTGGGTCTGGCGATGCCTAAACCCAAGTCCGGTTACTTCGTACCGGTGAGTCGCGAGCTGCCGGAGCTGCCAGCGATTGGCCGGCCGGCCCAACGACCGGTAGATATTTCGCAGTGGGATCAAGTGCTGGAACTGATCCGCGCCGTACCGCGCAAGGACGTCGTGCAACTGGGGCGCGGCATGCCGGACATCACCACGCCGACCATGAAACCACTGCTGCGCAGCCTGGCGCGAATCAGCCGTCGGCAGGACATGCCCGGTCTGTATTACGACAACATTTACGGCACCCTTGAATTGCGCGAGCAGATCGCGCGCCTGATGCTCGATTCCGGCTGCCAGTTGAGCGCCAACGATCTGGTGATCACGACCGGTTGCCATGAAGCACTGTCCACCAGCATCCGCGCCATTTGCGAGCCGGGTGATATCGTCGCCGTGGATTCGCCGAGCTTTCACGGCGCCATGCAAACGCTCAAAGGCCTGGGCATGAAAGCCCTGGAAATCCCCACCGATCCGCTCACCGGCATCAGCCTCGATGCGTTGGAGCTGGCGTTGGAGCAATGGCCGATCAAAGCCATACAGTTGACCCCCAACTGCAACAACCCGTTGGGCTATATCATGCCGGAGGCGCGCAAACGTGCGCTGTTGACGCTCGCACAGCGTTTCGACGTAGCGATTATCGAGGACGATGTGTATGGCGAACTGGCCTACACCTACCCGCGCCCGCGCACGATCAAATCCTTCGACGAAGACGGTCGCGTCCTGCTCTGCAGTTCTTTTTCCAAGACCCTGGCACCAGGCCTGCGCATTGGTTGGGTCGCACCGGGCCGTTATCTGGAACGAGTGCTGCACATGAAGTACATCAGCACCGGTTCCACCGCGCCGCAACCGCAGATTGCGATTGCCGAGTTTCTCAAGGCTGGGCACTTCGAACCGCATTTGCGGAAGATGCGCACGCAATACCAGCGCAACCGCGACGCGATGATCGACTGGGTGACCCGCTATTTCCCCGCTGGCACCCGGGCCAGCCGTCCGCAAGGCAGCTTCATGCTGTGGGTCGAACTGCCGGAGGGCTTCGACACCCTGAAACTCAATCGGGCACTGCATGACCAAGGCGTTCAGATTGCGGTCGGCAGTATCTTTTCCGCCTCGGGCAAATACCGCAATTGCCTGCGGATGAACTACGCTGCCAAAACAACTCCGCAGATCGAAGAAGCCGTGCGCAAGGTCGGTGCGACAGCCATCAAACTGTTGGCGGAAACCGACTGACCTTTCTTCGGGATGCGGCGTCCATATGCTAACCGCCACCATCCGGAATACGCTCCGTGAGAATCAGACAGCCCCTGCTTGCTCTTCTGTTACTCGCCTCGCTCCTCGGTGGTTGTACAACACTCAATGTCCCCCGCGAACCGAGTCAGGCCCTGCCCGCGGCCGATTCGGCGTTCGGTCGCTCGATCCAGGCCCAGGCAGCCCCCTATAAGGGCCAATCGGGCTTTCGCTTGCTCTCCGACAGCGCCGAGGCTTTTACCGCGCGCGCCGAGCTGATTCGCAACGCCCAAAGCAGCCTCGATCTGCAGTACTACATCGTCCATGACGGCATCAGCACACGAATACTGGTGAGCGAATTGCTCAAGGCCGCCGACCGCGGCGTGCGGGTGCGGATTCTGCTCGACGACACCACCAGCGATGGCCTGGACCGAATCATCGCAACCCTCGCCGCACATCCGAAGATTCAGATCCGCGTGTTCAATCCGCTGCATCTGGGCCGCAGCACTGGCGTTACGCGAACCATGGGCCGGTTCTTAAACCTGTCGCAGCAACACCGGCGCATGCACAACAAACTATGGGTGGCGGACAACAGCGCGGCGATCGTTGGCGGACGTAACCTGGGGGACGAGTATTTCGATGCCGAGCCCAACCTGAATTTCACCGACATCGACATGCTTGGTTTCGGCCCGGTCGCCGAACAGCTGGGGCATAGCTTCGACCAGTACTGGAACAGTGCCCTGAGCAAGCCGATCGAGCAGTTTCTCTCGACAAAGCCGACAGCCAGGGATCTGAAAAACACCCGAACCCGACTGGACGAATCCCTGGAGGAAACGCGCAAACAGGATCATGCGCTTTATCAGCAGTTGATGGCCTACACCACTCAGCCGCGTCTGGATGCCTGGCGTCGGGAGCTGATCTGGGCCTGGAACCAGGCATTGTGGGACGCGCCGAGCAAGGTGCTGTCCGAGGGCGAACCTGACCCGCACTTGTTGTTGACCACCCAGTTGGCGCCCGAGCTCAATGGGGTCAGCAAAGAGTTGATTATGGTCTCGGCCTACCTCGTACCCGGCCAACCGGGGCTGGTTTACCTGACCGGTCGCGCCGATGCCGGCGTATCGATCAGTGTGCTGACCAACTCGCTGGAAGCCACCGACGTACCGGCCGCGCACGGTGGTTACGCACCTTATCGCAAAACCTTGCTGGAGCATGGAGTGCAGCTGTTCGAATTGCGCCGTCAGCCCGGCGACAATGGAGACAACGGTAGCGGACCGAGTCTGTTTCACAGTGGCAGCAGCTCCTCCTACCGTTCCGACTCCAGCCTGCACAGCAAGGCGATGATTTTCGACCGACAGAAAGCTTTTATCGGCTCGTTCAATTTCGACCCGCGCTCGGTACTGTGGAACACCGAAGTCGGGGTCCTGGTGGACAACCCACAGCTCGCCGGACGGGTACGTGAACTGGCACTGGAGGGCATGGCGCCTGCCCTCAGCTATCAGGCCCGGCTGGAAAAGGGTCAGATCGTCTGGGTCACCGAAGACGACGGCAAGCAGCGCATATTGACCAAAGAACCGGGAGGTTGGTGGCGACACTTCAATTCATGGCTCAGCAGCATGGTTGGCCTGGAGCGGATGTTGTAGCTTGAATTGCCAGGATCTCAGCTTCGCAACTCCGGGATCACAGTTCAACTGTAGGAGCTGCCGAAGGCTGCGATCTTTTGATCTATGCCGGCCGAACCACACCAAACGCCCCTTGCCGCGATACCAGAATCACCAGCCCCAACGCGCCCGCCGCCATCAGTAACGGCAAGGCATGCCCGCTGATCCATTGACTCCCGGCACCGGCCGCCAAGGGCCCGATCAGGCAACCAATTCCCCATAATTGTGCGATATGGGCATTGGCGCGCACCAAGGCATCGTCGCGATAACGCTCGCCAATCAAGATCAGCGACAAAGTGAACAAACCGCCGGCACTGGCGCCAAACAATACCCACAGCGGCCAGATCAACAGCGTGTCGATCAGCAATGGAATCGCCAGACTCGACAGCAACAAGAGCATCGCGCAACCGGTAAACAATGTACGTCGCGACAAGCGATCGGCCAGCGCGCCAATCGGCAATTGCAGCAAGGCATCACCCACCACGACGGTACTGACCATCGCCAAGGCGATTTCCGTGGTGAAGCCCTGACGCAGGCAATAGACCGGCAGCAAGGTCAGGATCATCGCTTCGAACGCCGCGAACAGCGACACCGCCCAGGCAATCGCCGGCAAGCCGCGGCAGAAGGTCAACAAGTCACCGAGGGTTACGCTGCAAGCTTCGCTGGTGGGTGCGCCGCCGCGGCCCAACAGCAGGAACGGTGACGTCATCAGCAAACCGACGCCGACCCAGAAACCATAATCATGCTCCGTGCCCAACGCCCCCAACAGTAACGGCCCGGCCAGCTGGCTCAACGCGTAACTGCTGCCATACAACGCCACCAGTCGACCGCGCCATTGCTCGACCACCAATTGGTTGATCCAGCTTTCACCGAGGATGAAGACGAGGGTCAGGATCACCCCGATCATCAACCGCAACACCAACCAGACCGGATAGCTCGGCCACACGGCCAATAACCCGATGGACACCGCCCCGGCCCACAGGCACAGGCGCATCAGATTGGCCGTGCCAAACCGGGCCGCGAGGTGGCTGGAAATCTTCGCCCCCAGCAGTACGCCAATGGCCGGCATCGCCGCCATCACGCCGATCGCGAACGAGCCATAGCCCCAGCCTTCCAGACGCAGCGATACCAACGGCATGCTGACACCCAAGGCCAGGCCGACACTCAAGACAGACGCCAAAACGGCGAAATACGTCGCCCAACGCATGTTTCCACGCTCCTGTGGATTTTTTAACAGACTACACAAAGCAAATGTGGGAGCGGGCTTGCTCGCGAAGAGGCCATCACATCCAACATCAATGTTGGCTGTTACACCGCCTTCGCGAGCAAGCCCGCTCCCACAGGGAATCTGCGTCGTTCAGGAGCCCGATTTACTACCGGGCTCCCTCACTGGCTTATTACAACTTGATCCAGGTCGCCTTCAGCTCGGTGTACTTGTCGAACGCATGCAATGATTTGTCGCGACCGTTGCCCGACTGTTTGAAGCCACCGAACGGCGCGGTCATGTCGCCGCCGTCGTACTGATTGATCCACACGCTACCGGCACGCAAAGCCTTGGCGGTCAGGTGAGCCTTGGAGATGTCGGCGGTCCAGACGGCAGCGGCCAGGCCGTAAGGCGTGTCGTTGGCGATCTGGATGGCTTCTTCAGCGCTGTCGAAGGTGATGACCGACAACACCGGACCGAAGATTTCTTCCTGAGCAATTTTCATCGCGTTGCTCACACCGTCGAAAATCGTCGGCTCGACATACGTGCCCCCAGTTTCCTGCAGGATGCGCTTGCCACCAGCCACGAGTTTGGCGCCGTCGGTATGACCCGACTCAATGTAAGACAGCACAGTGTTCATCTGCTGGGTATCCACCAGCGCACCGACGTTGGTCGCCGGGTCCAGCGGGTTGCCCGGCTTCCAGGTTTTCAGGGCCTCGATCACCAGCGGCAGGAATTTGTCCTTGATCGAACGCTCGACCAGCAGGCGCGAACCGGCGGTGCAGACCTCGCCCTGGTTGAAGGCGATGGCACCGGCGGCGGCTTCGGCGGCGGCTTGCAGGTCCGGCGCATCGGCAAACACGATGTTCGGGCTCTTGCCGCCAGCTTCCAGCCAGACGCGTTTCATGTTCGATTCGCCGGAGTAGATCAACAGTTGCTTGGCGATCTTGGTCGAACCGGTAAACACCAGCGTGTCGACATCATTGTGCAGGGCCAGTGCCTTGCCGACGGTGTGGCCGTAGCCCGGCAGCACGTTCAGCACACCTTTCGGAATACCGGCTTCAACGGCCAGCGCTGCAATGCGAATCGCCGTCAGCGGCGATTTTTCGGAGGGCTTGAGGATTACCGAGTTACCGGTGGACAGCGCCGGGCCGAGTTTCCAGCAGGCCATCATCAACGGGAAGTTCCACGGCACGATCGCACCGACCACGCCGACCGGCTCACGAGTCACCAGACCCAACTGATCGTGCGGGGTGGCAGCGACTTCGTCGTAGATCTTGTCGATGGCTTCACCGCTCCAGCTCAGGGCTTGGGCCGCGCCGGGAACGTCGATGTACAGGGAATCGCTGATGGGCTTGCCCATGTCCAGGGTTTCGAGCAGGGCCAGCTCTTCGGCGTGCTGTTTGAGCAGGCCGGCAAAACGAATCATGGTGGCTTTGCGTTTGGTCGGCGCCAGGCGCGACCAGGCGCCGGAATTGAAAGTGGCACGGGCGTTGTCAACGGCACGCTGGGCGTCGGCAGCATCACAACTGGCGATCTTGCCCAGCAGACGGCCATCGACGGGGCTGATGCACTCGAAGGTCTCCCCAGAGACTGCATCGGTGTATTCGCCGTTGATGTAGGCGCGGCCTTCGATCTTCAGATCGCGAGCCCGTTGTTCCCAGTCGGCACGAGTCAGGGTGGTCATTCGAGTGTCCTCCTCTTATTGAATACGAGTGCCCCGCGTTCTATGCGGGCGCTGTCAGGAATTCTGCCCGGCCAGCCTGCTTTTCGGCTCAAGGCAACCGTTACCCTAAACCAGCGGCCGGTGAAGTTTCAATATATTTGACACAAGGCGGGCAAACGGCCTTGCGATGTTCATTTTAATAAACATAGACTTTCAATTTTCCAGCGCAATCACGGGGGAATACCAGCATGAGCATTCAGGATATCGTCGATTTCAGCCAGGCCAACACCCAGCCCGATCGTTATCGGCCCGACCCTGCAAAAGTCCTCAAGGGTGACCCCGAGCAAGCGGTGTACAACCACTACAATAGCCCGTGCGGCCAAATGAGTGCGGGTGTTTGGGAAGGCGAAGTCGGCCAGTGGCTAGTGAACTACACCGAGCACGAATACTGCGAAATCGTTCAGGGGGTTTCAGTGCTGCGCGACGACGATGGCAATGCCAAGACCTTGCGTGTAGGTGATCGCTTCGTGATCCCGGCAGGCTTTCGTGGGACTTGGGAAGTGCTGGAGCCTTGCCGCAAGATCTACGTGGTGTTTGAACAGAAGGCTTGAGGAGTTGTGCTGCCCCGGCCGCCCCCTTCGCGAGCAAGCCCGCTCCCACATTTGATCTGCGTCGTTCACAAATCCAATGTGGGAGCGGGCTTGCTCGCGAAGGGGCCGGTCCAGGCAATACAAAATAGACAGACACAAAAAAGGCCCGTATCTCGCGATACGGGCCTTTTTCGTAAGTCGGGAAAAATCAATTACTTGATTTTGCCTTCCTTGTAGATCACGTGCTTGCGAACAACCGGATCAAATTTCTTGATCTCGATTTTGTCCGGAGTAGTGCGCTTGTTCTTGTCGGTAGTGTAGAAGTGACCAGTACCGGCGCTCGAAATCAAACGAATCAATTCACGCATGATTAGCTCCCTTAGATCTTGCCAGCTTTGCGGATTTCGGCCAGCACGACAGTGATGCCACGCTTGTCGATGATACGCATGCCTTTGGCAGATACGCGCAGACGCACGAAACGTTTCTCTTCTTCAACCCAGAAGCGGTGATGCTGCAGGTTCGGCAGGAAACGACGACGGGTTTTGTTGTTTGCGTGGGAAATGTTATTCCCAGTCACCGGACCCTTACCGGTAACTTGACATACTCTCGACATGCCTCAGCCCTCTAAAACCACATGCCCAACCCGGCATGGGTTGGCCGCTTAATCTCTCAGTCATTTGGCGCCAGGCGCCGCGTTTCTTTAGAGGTCTTACCGGCTACACCTACAGTGAAGGAACCGGGCCCCTAGAAAAGAGCGCTGCTTTATACCAGAAAGACTGGAGAGCAACAACATTCCGTGTGCGCGGACTTAATAAATTCCCCATTTTTCGGTCACCGGGCGCCTTGGATAAAGGCTGTCGCCGATCAAGACCGCTCGTCGCAGAAAATCGGCCACCCGACCGATTCCGGTTTTTCCTCGGTCCGCATCACCGAAACAAGCGCACATAGTCCCCTTAAAATGAAAAAGGGGATAGTCATTTGCAAAAGAGCCCACTAGGGTAAGCCTTTTCCAGACTGCACTTGCAGATGGGCCTTCGATCTGTAAAGGAATCCGACCATGCGCCTCGCTGCCCTACCGCTGCTGCTCGCCCCGCTTCTACTGAGCCCACAGGCTATGGCTGCCGCCCTGAGCGTGTGCACCGAAGCCAGCCCGGAAGGGTTCGATGTGGTGCAATACAATTCGCTGACCACCACCAACGCCTCGGCTGACGTGCTGATGGACCGCTTGGTGGACTTCGACACGGCCAGCGGCAAAGTGGTCGCCAGCCTGGCGGACAGCTGGGAAGTCACGCCTGATGGCCTGACCTACGTCTTCAAACTGCATCCGCAGGTGAAATTTCACCGCACCGAGTACTTCAGCCCCACGCGTGAACTGACCGCCGAAGACGTGAAGTTCAGCTTCGACCGCATGCTCGACCCGGCGAACCCATGGCACAAAGTCGCCCAGAGCGGTTTCCCGCACGCCCAATCGATGCAGTTACCCGCGCTGATCAAGAAGATCGACGCATTGGACCCGCTTACCATCCGCTTCACCCTCGACCACCCGGACTCGACTTTCCTGCCCACCCTGAGCATGGGCTTCGCCTCGATCTATTCAGCCGAATACGCCGACAAACTGCTGAAGGCCGGCACCCCGGAGAAACTCAACAGCCAGCCGATCGGCAGCGGCCCGTTTATCTTCACGCGCTTCCAGAAAGATGCCTCGATTCGCTACAAGGCCAACCCGGATTACTTCCGTGGCAAGCCGTCGGTGGACCCGCTGATCTTCGCCATTACCCCGGATGCCAACGTGCGCTTGCAGAAATTGCGTCGCAACGAGTGCCAGATCGCCTTGTCACCCAAGCCTCTGGACGTACGGGCCGCGCAGAAAGAACCCACCCTGAAAGTCGAAAAGACTGACGCCTTCATGACCGCATTCGTCGGCATCAACAGCCAGCATCCGCCGCTGGATAAACCTGAAGTGCGCCAGGCGATCAATCTCGCGTTCGACAAGGCCAACTATGTCAAAGCCGTGTTCGAAGACACCGCCGAACCCGCCAACGGCCCATACCCGCCCAATACCTGGAGTTACGCCAAAGGCTTGCCGGGCTATTCGCATGACGTCGAAAAGGCCCGTGCGCTGATGGCCAAGGCCGGGCTCAAGAATGGTTTCCAGACCACCATCTGGACCCGCCCTTCCGGCAGCCTGCTAAATCCAAATCCGAGCCTCGGCGCGCAGATGCTGCAGTCCGATCTGGCGGAAATCGGCATCCAGGCCGAAATTCGCGTGATCGAATGGGGCGAGCTGATTCGCCGCGCCAAGGCCGGCGAGCACGACCTGCTATTCATGGGCTGGGCTGGCGACAACGGCGACCCGGATAACTTCCTCACGCCGCAGTTTTCCTGCGCCGGGGTCAAATCCGGCACCAACTTCGCCCGCTACTGCAACCAGGATCTGGATAAACTGATCAGCGCCGGCAAGACCACCGGCGAACAAGGTGTGCGCACCAAGCTCTACGAACAGGCCCAGGCGCAGATCCAGCAACAGGCGTTGTGGCTGCCACTGGCGCATCCGACTGCGTTTGCGTTGACGCGCAAGGATGTCGAGGGCTATCAGGTCAGTCCGTTTGGCCGGCAGGATTACTCGAAGGTTAACCTCAAGTAATTAGCGTCACCACAAAACCTGTGGGAGCGGGCTTGCTCGCGAAAGCGGCCTATCAGTAAACATTGATATCGACTGACACGACGCCTTCGCGAGCAAGCCCGCTCCCACATTGGTTTCGTATTCTTCCGGCCTCCTCTCACATCCACCCATACTCGGCCATGGACAGCGGATCGCCGTCACCGACGATGAAATGGTCGAGCACCCGCACATCGATCAGGTCCAGCGCCTCTTGCAGGCGTTTGGTCAGCATTCGGTCGGCCTGACTGGGGTCGGGGTTACCCGACGGATGGTTATGGCACAGGATCAGCGCTGCGGCGTTATGGGCCAGAGCGCGTTTGACCACCTGCCGTGGATAGACGCTGGTGTTGTCGATGGAGCCGCGGAACAGCGCTTCGAACGCCAATACCCGGTGCTTGGAGTCCAGAAACAGGCAGCCAAACACCTCGTGGGGCTCATGGCGGAGCATCGACTTCAAATAATCACGCACAGCCTGCGGATTTTCCAACGCCGACTTGTAGCGCGAGCGTTCAGCCAAATGCCGCCTGCCCATTTCCTGAACGGCCTGCAACTGAGCGAATTTCGCGGGTCCGAGCCCTAATTGTTTGCTGAATGTTTTTTGATCAGCCTCCAGTAGCGAACGCAGGCCACCAAACTGAATCAACAAGTGTCGCGCCAGATCTACCGCACTTTTGCCGGATACGCCGGTACGCAAAAAAATCGCCAGCAGTTCGGCGTCCGAAAGACTCGCCGAGCCTAACTCCAGCAACCTCTCCCGCGGCCGCTCGGCTGCCGGCCAATCGCGAATGCTCATAACACCTCCATGTCTGTGGGCGCCGCTGTTCCGTAGCGGTCGCTGTGATATCGTAGCCCATCTTTTTTGCGGGCGATTTCACTCCTGGGGAGGGGGTATCGCCATGCAGTCATCAACGAAATGAAAGGCAGACCTATGCAGCGGCTGTATCGGAAACGCATCGTTCTGGGCGTCGGCGGCGGTATTGCTGCCTACAAGAGCGCCGAGCTGGTTCGCCGCCTGATCGACCAGGGCGCCGAAGTGCGCGTGGTCATGACCCGTGGCGGCAGCGAATTCATTACCCCGCTGACCATGCAGGCCTTGTCCGGGCATCCGGTCCATCTCGATTTGCTGGACCCGGCGGCCGAAGCCGCGATGGGCCACATCGAGCTGGCCAAATGGGCCGACCTCGTGCTGATCGCCCCCGCTACCGCGGACCTGATCGCCCGGCTGGCCCAGGGCATCGCCGATGACCTGCTGACCACACTGGTGCTGGCCACCGACGCGGTGGTCGCGGTTGCCCCGGCGATGAACCAGGCCATGTGGCGTGACCCGGCGACCCAGACCAATCTGCAAACCCTCGAAAGCCGCAACTTCAAAGTCTTCGGCCCGGCGTCCGGCAGCCAGGCCTGCGGCGACGTCGGCATGGGCCGCATGCTCGAAGCCACCGACCTCGCCCAATGCGCGGCAGACTGCTTCCAGCGCCAGGCGCTGACCGGCAAACACGTGCTGATCACCGCCGGCCCGACCCAGGAAAACATCGACCCGGTGCGCTACATCACCAACCACAGCTCCGGGAAAATGGGCTTTGCCCTGGCCGAAGCCGCGGTAGAAGCCGGCGCCCGCGTGACCCTGATCACCGGTCCCGTGCATCTGCCGACCCCGGATCGCGTCACGCGCATCGACGTGGTCAGTGCCCGCGACATGCTCGCCGCCTGCGAAGCGGCGATCCCTTGCGACCTGTTCATCGCCTCGGCTGCGGTCGCGGACTACCGCCCAGAAGTCGTCGCCCCACAGAAACTCAAGAAAGACCCTACGAACGGCGACGGCTTGTTGCTGCAGATGGTGCGCAACCCGGACATCCTGGCCACCATCGCCACCCGTCCCGACCGTCCGTTCAGCGTCGGCTTCGCCGCCGAAACCGAACACTTGCTCGATTACGCTGCACGCAAGTTGAAAGACAAGAACCTCGATCTGATCGTCGCCAATGACGTCGCGAACCCGAGTATTGGCTTCAACAGCGAAGAAAACGCCTGCAGCGTGATCGACCGTGAGCTGCACGCCACACTCTTCGCCCAGACCAGCAAGAGCAAGATTGCTCGCCAGCTGATCACTTTTATCGCCGAACGTCTGAACCAGGTTTAATTTACATGCACGCTTTGCAAGCCAAGATCCTCGACCCCCGCATCGGGACTGAATTCCCGCTGCCACAGTACGCCACGCCAGGCTCCGCCGGCCTCGACCTGCGCGCCATGCTGGAAAAAGACACCGTCATCAAGCCGGGCGAAACCCTGCTGATTCCGACTGGCCTGTCTGTCTACATTGGCGATCCCGGTTTGGCCGCGCTGATTCTGCCGCGCTCGGGCCTAGGCCATAAGCACGGCATTGTGCTGGGCAACCTGGTCGGCCTCATCGACTCCGATTACCAGGGCCCGCTGATGGTGTCCTGCTGGAACCGTGGCCAGACCGATTTCAACATGGTGGTAGGCGAACGCCTGGCACAATTGGTGCTGGTACCGGTCGTCCAAGCGCATTTTGAAATGGTCGAAGAGTTCGTCGAAACCCAGCGCGGCACCGGCGGTTTCGGACACTCAGGCAGCCACTGACCCTCGGCATTCAGGCCGGGAATGCTGCCCGGCCTGGCCTGCCCTCTGCATTTTAAGGATGAAAATTGCAAAGACGTCATCTGGAAGGTTTACCACTGGAAATCAAGGCATTGGCCGGCCAATTGCTCGCCGATGCTGATGGCATGGCCTTTACACACCACGAACTCTCTGCCGAAAACGCCGTCATACCCTTCAGTTTGAGCCAGCCCACGAGTTTTTCGCAGGCTTGTCCAGCCACTTTAGAGATGGAGCATTTCCAGAAATGAGCACCCCAGCCCAAGTCGCACCCACGTTCCCCGACAGCATCTTCCGCGCCTACGACATTCGTGGCACTGTCCCGGAATTCTTGAACGCTGAAACAGCTTATTGGCTTGGTCGCGCCATCGGCTCCCAAAGCCTGGCCCAGAACGAACCCAATGTGTCCGTCGGCCGTGACGGTCGCCTGTCCGGCCCGGAACTGGTGGAACAACTGATCCAGGGCCTGGCCGACAGCGGTTGCCACGTCAGCGACGTCGGCCTGGTGCCAACCCCTGCGCTGTACTACGCCGCCAACGTACTGGCTGGCAAATCCGGCGTGATGCTCACCGGCAGCCACAACCCGTCGAACTACAACGGCTTCAAGATCGTCATTGCTGGCGACACGCTGGCCAACGAACAGATCCAGGCCCTGCACGAACGCCTCAAGACCAACAATCTGAGCAGCGGCAAAGGCAGCATCACCCAGGTCGAGATCCTCGACCGTTACAACACCGAAATCGTCCAGGACATCAAATTGGCCCGCCGCCTGAAAGTGGTGGTCGATTGCGGTAATGGCGCGGCCGGCGTGATCGCTCCGCAGCTGATCGAAGCCCTGAACTGCGAAGTCATCCCGCTGTTCTGCGAAGTCGACGGCAACTTCCCGAACCACCACCCGGACCCGGGCAAGCCTGAAAACCTGGTCGACCTAATTGCCAAGGTCAAGGAAACCAACGCCGACCTGGGCCTGGCTTTCGACGGCGACGGCGACCGTGTGGGTGTTGTCACCAACACCGGCAGCATCGTCTTCCCTGATCGCCTGTTGATGCTGTTCGCCCGCGACGTCGTGGCGCGCAACCCGAACGCGGAAATCATCTTCGACGTCAAATGCACCCGCCGCCTGATCCCGCTGATCAAGGAATACGGTGGTCGGCCGCTGATGTGGAAAACCGGTCACTCGCTGATCAAAAAGAAAATGAAACAGTCCGGTGCCCTGTTGGCCGGCGAAATGAGCGGGCACATCTTCTTCAAGGAGCGCTGGTTCGGTTTCGACGACGGCATTTACGCCGCCGCACGGCTGCTGGAGATCCTCAGCAAGGAAAAATCCACCGCGGAAGAGTTGTTCGCGACCTTCCCGAACGATATTTCTACGCCAGAGATCAATATCCATGTGACCGAAGAGAGCAAATTCAGCATCATTGATGCATTGCACGATGCGCAATGGGGCGAAGGCGCCGACCTGACCACCATTGACGGCGTGCGAGTCGACTATGCCAAAGGCTGGGGCCTGGTTCGCGCTTCCAACACCACACCGGTGCTGGTACTGCGCTTCGAGGCCGATGACGAGGCTGAACTGCAGCGCATCAAGGATGTGTTCCACGTCCAGCTGAAGCGCGTTGCACCTGATCTCCAATTACCGTTTTGATCTATAGAAACACCCGGAGCCCTGAATGACCCTCGAACGCGAAGCCGCCGCCAACACCGCCAAGGTCCTGTCCGAAGCGCTGCCTTACATTCGCCGCTATGTCGGCAAGACGCTGGTGATCAAATACGGCGGCAACGCGATGGAAAGCGAGGAGCTGAAAACCGGCTTCGCCCGCGACATCGTGCTGATGAAAGCCGTGGGCATCAATCCGGTCGTGGTTCACGGTGGCGGCCCGCAAATCGGCGACCTGCTCAAGCGTCTGTCGATCGAGAGCCACTTCATCGATGGCATGCGCGTGACTGACGCGCAGACCATGGACGTGGTGGAAATGGTCCTCGGCGGTCAGGTTAACAAAGACATCGTCAACCTGATCAACCGTCATGGCGGCAGCGCCATCGGCCTGACCGGTAAAGATGCCGAGCTGATTCGCGCGAAAAAGCTCACCGTCACCCGTCAGACGCCGGAAATGACCCAGCCGGAAATCATCGACATCGGCCACGTTGGCGAAGTGGTCGGGATCAACACCGACCTGTTGAACCTGCTGGTCAAAGGCGACTTCATCCCGGTGATCGCGCCAATTGGCGTCGGCGCCAACGGAGAGTCATACAACATCAACGCCGACCTGGTGGCCGGGAAAGTGGCCGAAGCGCTGAAGGCTGAAAAGCTGATGCTGCTGACCAACATCGCCGGCCTGATGGACAAATCGGGCACGGTTCTGACCGGCCTGACGACCCAACAGGTCGATGACCTGATCGCCGACGGCACTATCTACGGTGGCATGCTGCCGAAGATCCGTTGCGCGCTGGAAGCGGTACAAGGCGGTGTGGGCAGCTCGTTGATCATCGATGGTCGGGTGCCAAACGCGATTCTGCTGGAAATCTTCACCGATACGGGTGTGGGTACGCTGATCAGTAATCGCAAGCGTCACTAAGCCACACAAACAAAAAGACCCCGCTCAGCCTGGCTGAGCGGGGTCTTTTTTTGCCTGCAATCCCTGTGACAATCCACCTTTTGTGGCGAGGGAGCTTGCTCCCGCTTGAGTGCGTAGCACTCACAAAATCCTTGGGTCTGCTACGCAGCCCAGCGGGAGCAAGCTCCCTCGCCACACAAGCCCGCTCCCACAAGGAATTGTGGTTAGACGCCGAATTGTGCGCGGTAGGCCTCAACTGCTGGCAGGTGTTGCTTGAGCTGCGGATCATCCGCCAGGAACTCGAGCACCTGATTCAGCGAAACAATGCTGATCACCGGAATGCCGAAATCGCGCTCCACTTCCTGGATCGCCGACAACTCGCCGTTGCCACGCTCCTGACGGTTCAGGGCGATCAGCACGCCGGCGGCCTTGGCGCCGTCCTGGGAAGCGATGATCTGCATCACTTCGCGGATGGCGGTGCCAGCGGTGATCACGTCGTCGATGATCAACACTTCGCCCGTCAGCGGTGCGCCAACCAGGCTGCCGCCCTCGCCGTGGGCCTTGGCCTCCTTGCGGTTGAAGCACCAGGGCAGGTCACGGTTGTGATGCTCGGCCAATGCCACCGCGGTAGTCGCGGCCAAAGGAATGCCTTTGTAGGCCGGGCCGAACAGCACGTCGAACGAAATACCGCTCTCGACGATGGCTGCCGCATAGAAACGACCCAGCTGCGCCAGGGCAGAACCCGAGTTGAACAGGCCGGCATTGAAGAAGTAAGGACTGGTGCGTCCGGACTTCAGGGTGAACTCACCGAAGCGCAAAACGCCACGATCAATGGCAAAACGAATGAAGTCGCGCTGATACGCTTGCATGAAAAAAACCCCAAATACCACGGATTTAGCTAATTAGGTAGACGCCGTGTATCATACCCGCACGCGATTTTTGGGGCCACTTATGCGGATCATCAGTGTGAACGTCAATGGTATTCAGGCGGCAGTCGAGCGTGGTTTGCTCAGTTGGCTGCAAGCACAGAATGCCGACGTCATCTGCCTGCAGGACACCCGTGCCTCCGCCTTTGAACTGGACGATCCAGCCTTCCAACTGGATGGCTACTTCCTTTATGCCTGCGAAGCTGAAGTTCCCGCCCAAGGTGGCGTGGCTTTGTACTCGCGGTTGCAACCGAAGGCAGTCATCAGCGGTCTCGGTTTCGAGACAGCCGACCGCTACGGGCGTTACCTGCAAGCCGATTTCGACAAGGTCAGCATCGCGACCTTGCTGCTCCCTTCGGGGCAGAACGGCGATGAAGATTTGAACCAGAAGTTCAAGCTAATGGACGATTTCGCCCGTTATCTGGATAAACAGCGGCGCAAACGTCGCGAGTACATTTACTGTGGCTCGCTCTACGTGGCGCAACAGAAGCTGGATATCAAGAACTGGCGCGACAGCCAGCAATCCCCGGGCTTCCTGGCGCCGGAACGTGCCTGGATGGACGAGATTGTCGGCAACATGGGCTATGTCGACGCCCTGCGCGAAGTCAGCCGTGAAGGCGACCAGTACAGCTGGTGGCCGGATAACGAACAGGCCGAGATGCTCAACCTGGGCTGGCGTTTCGACTACCAGCTGCTGACCCCTGGCCTGCGCCGCTTCGTACGCAGCGCACGTTTGCCACGCCAGCCGCGGTTCTCGCAACACGCGCCGCTGATCGTGGACTACGACTGGACGCTGACAATCTAAGCGTCTTTTCGCAGACGCAAAAAAGCCGACTTCACTGTCGGCTTTTTTGTGGGCAATGATTACTCAATGTGGGAACGGGCTTGCTCGCGAAGACGGCTTAACATTCAACATTGAAGTTGACTGACCCACCGCATTCGCGAGCAAGCCCGCTCCCACAGGGGATTGGTGTCGCCGTTTATTTCACCAGGCGCCAGGTGAATGGATACCGGTAAGGGAACCCTTCATTGGCTTTCACGCCCGCAATAATGGTCAGCACCAGCGCACCGATCGCGACCAGACCAAACAGGAAGAACCCGATAATCACCAGCATCAGCAGGAAGCAGATGGCGGAAGCTATGGCGACGGTGATCTGAAAGTTCAGCGCCTCCTTGCCTTGCGCGTCGATGAACGGGTCGGACTCGCGTTTCATCTGCCAGAGAATCAGCGGCCCGATCAGCGTGCCGAACGGCAGCCAGATCCCCAGCAAGGCGGACAGGTGACAAAACATCGCCCACTGACGAGCCTCTCGGCTCGGTGTGGGTAGCGGCAGTTGCTCGTCACTCATGGCGTCCTCCTTGCGTGGAGCGGGTCCGATCAGTCGGCCAGTGCAGCCTTCTGCAGTTCGAAAATCTCGATCATGCCTTTTTTCGCCAGTGCCAGCATCGCGTTCAGTTCTTCCGGCTGGAACGGTGCGCCTTCGGCAGTGCCCTGAACTTCGATAAAGCCGCCAGTGCTGGTCATCACCACGTTGAGGTCAGTTTCGGCAGCCGAATCTTCCAGGTAGTCGAGGTCAAGCACAGGCTCGCCTTGGTACATGCCCACCGAAACGGCAGCGATCATTTGCTTGAGCGGGTCGCCACCTTTGAGGCCGCCACGCTTCTTGATCACTTTCAAGGCATCGATCAGTGCAACCATCGCACCGGTGATGGACGCGGTGCGGGTGCCGCCATCGGCCTGGATCACGTCGCAGTCGACGTACAGGGTAACGTCGCCCAGTTTGGACATGTCCAGCGCAGCGCGCAGGGAACGGCCGATCAAACGCTGGATTTCCAGCGTACGGCCGCCTTGCTTGCCGCGGCTCGCTTCACGCTGGTTACGCTCGCCGGTGGCGCGCGGCAGCATGCCGTATTCGGCAGTCAACCAGCCTTGGCCCTGGCCTTTGAGGAAACGCGGCACGCCGTTCTCGACACTGACGGTGCAGATGACTTTGGTATCACCGAACTCGACCAGTACAGACCCCTCGGCGTGTTTGGTGTAGTTGCGGGTAATGCGGATCGAGCGGAGCTGATCGGCAGCGCGACCACTTGGACGTTTCATAGGGATTACCTGTACGGAGGACGGAAAACTGCCGAGCATTATAGAGCCGTGGGCCGCCAGTGGGCACTTCTAAAAAAATCGCCCGACGATTAAAGCCCTTGAATAGAGCTTAGCCGACGGCCTGCAGCTCTTTGTCACAGCGTGTGTTTGGGCGCATCCGCCCCACTGCGCTACAATCCTGCGCCTTTGCTGCCTGTCGGCTTTAATTCACAGATAGCGGGTCCGCCAAACCATGGGTTACGCGCCGACCTGCATTGCGAGGTACCTCCATGGTGCACAGCATGACCGCCTTCGCCCGCGTAGAGAAAGCCGGCATCCAGGGCACCCTGAGCTGGGAATTGCGCTCGGTCAACAGCCGCTACCTGGAACCCCACTTGCGTCTGCCGGAGTCTTTCCGCGACCTCGAAGGCGCGGTCCGCGAAGCCCTGCGTCAGGGATTGTCCCGGGGCAAGCTCGAATGCACCCTGCGCTTTACCGAAGAAAGCACTGGCAAACCGCTGCAAGTGGACCGTGAACGCGCCGCGCAATTGGTCGCTGCCGCCGAGACAGTCGCCAGCCTGATCAAGCATCCGGCCGCGCTGAACCCGCTGGAAGTCCTGGCCTGGCCCGGTGTACTGGTGGCCGACGCCGCCGACCCGCAAGCACTGAATGCCGAAGCCCTGGCGCTATTTCACCAGGGCCTGAAGGAACTCAAGGCCGGTCGCGAGCGCGAAGGCACTGAGCTGGCGCGATTGATCGACGAGCGCCTGACCTCTATTGAAGGGGATGTGGTGATCCTGCGCGAACTGGTCCCGCTGATGCTCGCCACCCAGCGCCAGAAAGTACTCGACCGCTTCACCGACATGAAGGCCGACCTCGACCCGCAGCGACTGGAGCAGGAAATGGTCATGCTCGCGCAAAAGAGCGACGTCGCCGAAGAACTGGATCGCCTGAGCACTCACATCATTGAAGTTCGCCGGGTGCTCAAGTCCGGCGGCGCTGCCGGTCGGCGCCTGGACTTCCTGATGCAGGAACTCAACCGCGAAGCCAACACACTGGGCTCCAAAGCCTTCGACCCGCGCAGCACCCAGGCGGCGGTCAACCTCAAAGTGTTGATCGAGCAGATGCGCGAACAAGTGCAGAATATTGAGTAAGGCAAACCCGACATGACCCACAGCACCGGCACCCTGTACATCATTTCCGCCCCTTCGGGCGCGGGCAAGAGCAGTCTGGTCAAAGCCCTGACCGACGCCGACCAGGACATCCGTGTCTCGGTCTCCCACACCACCCGCGCCATGCGCCCCGGTGAAGTCAACGGCGTGAACTACCACTTCGTCGAACGCAGCGAGTTCGTGAAGATGATCGAGCACGGGGATTTCCTCGAGCGCGCCGAAGTGTTCGGCAATCTCTATGGCACCTCGCAAAGCCACCTGCAGCAGACACTGGATGAAGGCCACGACCTGATTCTGGAAATCGACTGGCAGGGCGCAGAACAAGTGCGCAAGTTGATGCCCCAGGCCCGCTCGATCTTCATTCTGCCGCCGTCGCTGGAAGCCTTGCGTCAGCGCCTGAACAATCGCGGCCAGGACAGCAACGAGGTCATCGAAGGCCGGATGCGTGAAGCCGTCAGCGAAATGAGCCACTACGTCGACTACGACTACCTGATCATCAACGACGATTTCGCCCACGCGCTGCGCGATTTGCAGGCAATTTTCCGCGCCAATCAGCTGCATCAGAAGCGTCAGCAGCAGCGTCACGGTAAATTGTTGGCTGAATTGCTCGACTAAACAGCCCTTCCCAAAAGCGCTGCAAGGGCTTTACATTGGCACTTATAGCGCGTTGAAGGGCCTGGTCAAAAAATCAGCGCTTCCCTAATCGCTGGTGATTTTTTAAACTGTTGAGTCCGCTCGCCCAACCGGGCAGCGCGCATATTGCATTCGCTCCGAGGAATACCATGGCCCGCGTAACCGTTGAAGACTGCCTAGAACACGTGGAAAACCGCTTTGAGCTGGTCATGCTCTCTACCAAGCGTGCCCGTCAACTGGCCACCGGCGGCAAAGAGCCCCTGGTTCAGTGGGAAAACGACAAGCCTACTGTTGTAGCACTGCGTGAAATCGCTGAAGGCCTGATGAGCTACGAGTTCATCGCCAACGCTGAAATCGTCGAAGACGAACCGCTGTTCGCAGCGTTCGAGGACGAGTCCAACGAGGCAGTATAAGGCCATGCCCGGTCGACGTAGCACGGCGCGGAGTCACAACGAACGGCAGGAATCATCATGCCGAGCATAGACGCCCTCGCCGATCGCTTATCGACCTACCTCGGCAAGGACCAGGTCAACCTGGTCCGCCGAGCGTACTTCTACGCCGAACAAGCCCACGATGGCCAACGCCGCCGTAGCGGTGAGGCGTACGTCACGCATCCTCTTGCAGTGGCGAATATTCTTGCCGACATGCACATGGACCATCAGAGCCTGATGGCGGCCATGCTGCATGACGTGATCGAAGACACCGGTATTGCCAAGGAAGCGCTGCAAGCGCAGTTCGGCGAAACCGTGGCCGAACTGGTCGACGGGGTCAGCAAACTGACCCAGATGAACTTCGAGACCAAAGCCGAAGCCCAAGCCGAAAACTTCCAGAAAATGGCCATGGCCATGGCGCGCGATATTCGCGTGATCCTGGTCAAACTGGCCGACCGCCTGCACAACATGCGCACCCTGGAAGTACTGTCCGGCGAAAAGCGCCGGCGGATCGCCAAGGAAACCCTGGAAATCTATGCGCCCATCGCCAACCGACTGGGCATGCACGCCATTCGCATAGAGTTCGAAGACCTCGGTTTCAAGGCCATGCACCCGATGCGTTCCGCGCGGATCAACCAGGCGGTCAAACGCGCCCGGGGCAACCGCAAGGAAATCGTCAACAAGATCGAAGAATCCCTCAGCCACTGCCTGGCCATCGACGGCATTCAGGGTGAGGTCAGCGGTCGTCAGAAACACCTCTACGGCATCTACAAGAAGATGCGCGGCAAGCGTCGGGCCTTCAACGAGATCATGGACGTGTACGCGTTCCGTATCATCGTCGACAAGGTCGATACTTGCTACCGCGTGCTGGGCGCCGTGCACAATTTGTACAAACCGTTGCCGGGGCGCTTCAAGGATTACATCGCGATCCCCAAGGCCAACGGCTACCAGTCGCTGCACACCACACTGTTCGGCATGCACGGTGTACCGATCGAAATCCAGATCCGCACCCGTGAAATGGAAGAGATGGCCAACAACGGCATCGCCGCCCATTGGCTGTACAAATCCAGTGGCGACGAGCAGCCCAAAGGCACTCATGCCCGTGCCCGCCAGTGGGTCAAAGGCGTGCTGGAAATGCAGCAACGGGCCGGCAACTCGCTGGAATTCATCGAGAGCGTGAAGATCGACCTGTTCCCGGACGAGGTCTACGTGTTCACGCCCAAAGGCCGGATCATGGAGCTGCCCAAAGGCTCCACGGCGGTCGATTTCGCTTACGCGGTGCACACCGACGTGGGCAACAGCTGCATTGCCTGCCGGATCAATCGTCGTCTCGCACCGCTGTCCGAACCGCTGCAAAGCGGCTCCACAGTCGAGATCGTTAGCGCCCCCGGTGCGCGACCGAATCCGGCATGGCTCAACTTCGTGGTCACCGGCAAGGCGCGGACGCACATCCGCCATGCGCTGAAACTTCAGCGCCGGTCCGAGTCCATCAGCCTCGGCGAACGCCTGCTGAACAAGGTACTCAACGGTTTCGACAGCTCCCTGGAAAAAATCCCGGCCGAGCGCGTGCAGTTGATGCTCCACGAATACCGCCTCGAACTGATCGAAGACCTGCTCGAAGACATTGGCCTGGGCAATCGCATGGCTTACGTGGTTGCCCGCCGCCTGCTGGGCGAAGGTGAACAGCTGCCGAGCCCGGAAGGCCCGCTGGCGATTCGCGGCACCGAAGGTCTGGTGCTCAGTTACGCCAAGTGCTGCACGCCGATCCCAGGCGACCCGATTGTCGGCCATCTGTCTGCGGGCAAAGGCATGGTCGTGCACCTGGACAACTGCCGCAACATCAGCGAAATCCGCCACAACCCGGAAAAATGCATCCAGCTCTCGTGGGCCAAGGATGTCACCGGCGAATTCAACGTCGAGCTGCGCGTCGAACTGGAACACCAGCGTGGCCTGATCGCCCTGCTGGCCAGCAGCGTCAACGCGGCCGACGGCAATATCGAAAAAATCAGCATGGACGAACGCGACGGTCGTATCAGCGTGGTCCAACTGGTGGTCAGCGTGCACGACCGCGTGCACCTGGCCCGCGTGATCAAGAAACTGCGCGCCCTGACCGGGGTCATCCGCATCACCCGCATGCGCGCGTAGCCCATCCCTTACAAGGAGTCATACATGACCAAGACCGTTATCAACAGCGACAAGGCCCCGGCCGCCATCGGTACTTATTCCCAGGCGATCAAGGCTGGCAACACCGTTTACATGTCGGGTCAGATTCCTCTGGACCCAAAAACCATGGAACTGGTCGAAGGCTTCGAAGCCCAGACCGTCCAGGTGTTCGAGAACCTCAAAGCCGTGGCTGAAGCGGCCGGTGGTTCGTTCAAGGACATCGTCAAACTGAACATCTTCCTCACCGACCTGAGCCACTTCGCCAAGGTCAACGAGATCATGGGCAAGTACTTCGAGCAACCTTACCCAGCCCGCGCCGCCATCGGCGTAGCAGCCCTGCCAAAGGGTTCGCAGGTTGAAATGGATGCCATTCTGGTCATCGAGTAACGTGTCCGGCGCAGCTTTCTAAAGGCTGCGCCGATCTTGCTTTGAAAGGATTCCACCATGCGCCAAGCGCTAGCTCTCTCGCTGGTCGCCCTTCTCTTGGGCGGTTGTGCCAGCGATCCTGCCGATCGTGATATCAGCGGCACCTGGATCAATCAGTCGGCGATCGATGCTGCATCCAAGGGCGGCCCCCTGCGCGAAGCGCTCCAGGCCTATGGCCCAAACCTGGAATGGGACATCAACACCCGAGCCGGTCAGGCCCGCTACACCAATGGTTTTGAAAACGTCGAAGGCAAGTTGCTGGGCGAGGAGTCCGGCGCCTGGAAAGTCGACTTTTATGGTAGTTCCGCCAGCGAGCTGAAGCGTGATGGCAAGCAACTGAGCCAGGCCGCCAACGACAACGAGCCGGAGCAAGTCTTCGACCGTGCAGCGGTCCCGGTACCCGAAGGCGCACCGATTGGCGCGAGTTTCGAGCGGGCACTGTATTCGGCTTATATGGGCGGCAGCTGGAAAATCGTCAGCGGCCCCGGCGAAGGCAACACCGTGAAATTCCAGGCCGATGGCCAGGTCGCCGGCCTGCCCGGTGCGGATCGTTATGCCCTGTGCCTGGCGGGCGATTGCGCGTCGATGAGTGGCGGCAACGACAACATCTGGCTGCAGGTGAACGGCCAAGGCAATACCTGGATCTTTGCGCGCAAGGGCAAGGAACTGGAGATTTTCCAGACAGTGAATACGGCACTGGCGGACGAGATGCCTTCGTTTACGCCGGGTGATCGCAAATGGTTGCTGGAAAAACAATAACCCGAATCTAAACCGACGCGCGGTCTAAATGTGGGAGCGGGCTTGCTCGCGAAAGCGGTCTGACATTCAGCGATGATGTTGACTGTTATGACGCCTTCGCGAGCAAGCCCGCTCCCACAGTTGTTGTGTGTAACTGGATTTCAGCAGCGGCCTTCGAGGATCGCGGCATACCCTTCGCGAAAACTCGGATATTTCGGCGCCCAGCCCAACGCCTTCGCCCGGGCATTGCTGCAACGCTTGCTGCCGGCACGACGCACACTGGCGTCCTCGGCCCATTCGGTCACTCCCAGATACTCACGCAACCAACCCACCACCTCGGCCAACGGCGCGGGCGCATCATCGACGCCGATGTAACAATCATCCAGCGCCACCCCACGCCGATCCGCCTCAAGCAGAAACGCCAGCAACCCCGCCGCATCGTCGACGTGAATGCGGTTGGCGTACAACGGTGGATCGATCGCCACGCGATAGCCGCGACGGACCTGGGTCAGCAGCCATTCGCGGCCCGGACCATAAATGCCGGTCAGGCGCACGGTGCTGGTCGGGATGCCGCTATTGAGCGCCACCTGCTCGGCTTCGAGCATTAAACGACCCGAATAGCCGCCCGCCACCGTCGGCGATGTTTCATCGACCCACTCGCCATCCTGCTGGCCGTAAACGCTGCTGCTGGAAACGAACAGTAGTCGATTGGGTACTTGCCCATAATCGCTCAGCCATTCCAGCACGTGCTGCAAACCCTGCACATAAGCGGCGCGGTAACCCGCCTCATCGTGATCGGTAGCCGCCGCGCAATACACCAGGTAATCCACTGCACCGATTGGCCAGGTCGCCGGGCAGTCTTTATTGAACAGGTCACCGGCAACGCCGATCACGCCCTGTGGCAGACGTGAGACATCACGCCGCAAGCCGTGAACCTCCCACCCACGAGCCAATAATTGCGTAGCCAGACGACTGCCGACATCACCGCAACCGGCGATCAAAACAGAAGGCGCGGACATCAGAAAACTCCCATCGGAAAGTCACAGACTAGCGCCGGCAAGGGACCAGCGGCTAGCAATGAAGGAAAAAAAGATACTCTATTACTTTTGTTAACAAGAATTACTTGCAATAATGCCCGCCACTTTTGTTCTCGGCCTCACGAGGCCTGGAAGAACATTTACCGTTTTTTCCTTTCAGGTCCGGCCAGCATGACACCCAATCAATTCCCCGCTTCGCCAACCAAACGACCTCGCGCCTGGAGCGCGATGGCCGCCCTGCTGCTCAGCCTGACGCTGGCGCCGACCGCTGCCTTCGCCGATGCACAAGCGCCGGCCACCCAGCCTGCTGCCGCTCAAACACCGGCCGCGCCTGCCGCGACACCTGCCGCGACCGATCCGGTCCAGGCCGTGGACGCCGCTGACGTGCCGGAAGTCCTCGAAGCCGACAACACGCTGGGCATGGCCCATGACTTGTCGCCGTGGGGTATGTACCAGAACGCCGACATCATCGTGAAGATCGTGATGATCGGTTTGGCCATCGCTTCGATCATCACCTGGACCATCTGGATCGCCAAGGGCTTCGAGCTGATGGGCGCCAAGCGTCGTCTGCGCGCTGAAATCGTCCACCTGAAAAAAGCCGCCACCCTTAAAGAAGCCAGCGCAACGGCCGCCAAAGAAGGCACCCTCGCCCACCTGCTGGTCCACGACGCGCTGGAAGAAATGCGCCTGTCGGCCAACAGCCGCGAGAAGGAAGGCATCAAGGAACGTGTGAGCTTCCGCCTGGAGCGCCTTGTCGCTGCCTGCGGTCGCAACATGAGCAGCGGCACCGGCGTACTCGCCACCATCGGTTCCACCGCGCCGTTCGTCGGCCTGTTCGGTACCGTGTGGGGCATCATGAACAGCTTCATCGGCATTGCCAAAACCCAGACCACCAACCTCGCTGTCGTAGCCCCCGGCATCGCCGAAGCCTTGCTGGCAACCGCGCTGGGCCTGGTTGCAGCGATTCCTGCGGTGGTCATCTACAACGTCTTCGCCCGCTCCATTGCCGGTTACAAGGCACAAGTATCCGACGCCTCGGCAGAAGTCCTGCTGCTGGTCAGCCGTGATCTCGACCACCTGCCGACCGAGCAGCGCAGCTCGCAACCGCACATGGTGAAAGTGGGGTAATCGGCCATGGGCCTGCATTTGAAAGAAGGCGCAGACGACGATCTGGCCGAGAACCACGAAATCAACGTCACGCCGTTCATCGACGTGATGCTGGTGCTGTTGATCATCTTCATGGTGGCGGCGCCGCTGGCCACCGTGGACATCAAGGTCGACCTGCCCGCCTCTACCGCCAAACCTGCACCTCGGCCAGAGAAACCGGTGTTCCTCAGCGTGAAAGCTGACCAGCGCCTGTTCCTCGGCGAAGACGAAGTGAAGGCCGAGACCCTCGGCGCCGCACTCGACGCCAAGACCCAGGGCAAGAAAGACACGACGATCTTCTTCCAGGCCGACAAAGGCGTGGACTACGGCGACCTGATGAGCGTGATGGACGCCCTACGCGCCGCCGGCTACCTGAAGGTCGGCCTGGTCGGACTCGAGACGGCAGCCAAGAAATGATCAACACGCGCCAAAAGCTGACGCGTTACAGCGGGAGCCTGGCCGTGGTGCTAGGCGTTCATGCGCTGGCCATTGCGCTGGCGCTGAACTGGACGTCGCGCCCGCCGATCGAGCTGCCGCCGCAAGCGATGATGGTCGAACTGGCGCCGGTTCCGGCCCCGCCACCGCCCGCACCGCCGAAAGTGATCACGCCGCCACAGCCACCGGCCCCGGTGGAAGAACTGCCGATACCGAAATTGGCTGAAGCGCCGAAGGCCGAAATCGCCGTACCGAAACCGGTCAAACCCAAGCCCAAGCCTCAACCGCCCAAGCCTGTGGAGAAAAAGCCGGAACCGCCGAAGGAAAAGCCTTCCGAGGAAAAACCGAGCGACGCGCAACCGACCCAGGCACCGACGGAGAAATCCGCTCAGCCAGCGCCCGGTCCATCGCCAGCGCAGCAAGCGGCCAAGGCCAGTTGGCAAGGCACTTTGCTCGCGCATCTGGCCAAGTACAAAAAGTACCCGGCCAGTGCACAGGCGCGGGGCAAGGAAGGTTTGAACCGTCTGCGCTTTGTGGTGGATGCTGAAGGCAACGTGTTGTCGTTCGAACTGGTAGGGCGCTCTGGTAACGCCGATCTGGACCGGGCCACCCTGGAAATGATCCGCCGCGCCCAACCGCTGCCCAAGCCACCGGCCGATATGCTGAATAACGGCTCCATCGAGATCGTTGCACCGTTTGTTTACTCGCTGGAACGTCGCCGCTAAAAGCACCACAGATCCAATGTGGGAGCGGGCTTGCTCGCGAAGAGGCCATCACATTCAACATCTGAGTTGACTGTCACACCGCTTTCGCGAGCAAGCCCGCTCCCACAGGTTCTTCGGCGGCTACAAAACCTATGAAAGGCACTCGAAAGGTGCCTTTTGCATATCTGGCAACGGCAAATCCGCATTGCCCTGTGTCACTCAGCACACTCAGTCTGATAACGTGCGTCTATCGATTGCAGCCGGTATGCTTGGCTCGCAACTTCATGGACGCTTGCTATGACTCTGACAGAATTACGCTACATCGTTACCCTCGCCCAAGAGCAGCACTTCGGTCATGCGGCCGAGCGTTGCCACGTCAGCCAGCCAACCCTGTCGGTGGGCGTGAAAAAGCTTGAAGACGAACTCGGTGTGCTGATTTTCGAGCGCAGCAAGAGCGCCGTGCGCCTGACTCCGGTCGGCGAAGGCATTGTTGCCCAGGCGCAGAAAGTTCTCGAGCAGGCCCAGGGCATCCGCGAACTGGCCCAGGCCGGCAAGAACCAGCTGACCGCACCGCTGAAAGTTGGCGCAATCTACACTGTCGGCCCATACCTGTTCCCGCACCTGATTCCACAACTGCACCGGGTCGCCCCGCAGATGCCGTTGTACATCGAAGAAAACTTCACCCACGTGCTGCGCGACAAACTGCGCAACGGCGAGCTCGACGCGATCATCATCGCCCTGCCGTTCAACGAAGCCGACGTGCTGACCTTGCAGCTCTACGACGAGCCGTTCTACGTCCTGATGCCAGCCCAGCATGCGTGGACTCAAAAAGAGTCCATCGACGCCGCCCTGCTCAACGACAAGAGCCTGCTGCTGCTCGGCGAAGGTCACTGCTTCCGCGATCAAGTACTGGAAGCCTGCCCGACCCTGACCAAAGGCAACGACGGCGCCAAGCACACCACGGTGGAATCCAGCTCGCTGGAAACCATCCGCCACATGGTTGCCTCCGGCCTGGGCATTTCGATCCTGCCGCTGTCGGCAGTCGACAGCCATCACTACGCCCCAGGCGTGATCGAAGTGCGCCCACTGAGCGCGCCGGTGCCGTTTCGCACCGTGGCCATCGCCTGGCGCGCGAGCTTTCCGCGGCCGAAGGCGATTGAAATCCTCGCCGACTCCATTCGCCTGTGCTCGGTGGCCAAGCCGCCAGCGCCGGTGGTGGCCGGTTAAGTCGCTGCCATGACCGAGTTGTCGCAAGTGTCGGTGACGGCACTCAAGGGTGTCGGCGAAGCCATGGCCGAGAAACTGGCCAAGGTCGGCCTGGAGAATCTCCAGGACGTGCTGTTCCACCTGCCGCTGCGTTATCAGGACCGCACCCGCGTGGTCCCGATCGGCCATTTGCGACCGGGGCAGGATGCGGTGATCGAAGGCACCGTCAGCGGCGCCGACGTGGTCATGGGCCGACGCCGTAGCCTGGTTGTCCGCCTGCAGGACGGCACCGGCGGGCTCAGCCTGCGCTTCTACCATTTCAGCAACGCCCAGAAAGAAGGCCTCAAACGCGGCACACGCATTCGCTGCTACGGCGAAGCGCGGCCCGGTGCCTCGGGGCTGGAGATCTACCACCCGGAATACCGCGCCATCACCGGCGACGAGCCGCCGCCGGTGGACGAAACCCTGACCCCAGTTTACCCGCTCACCGAAGGCCTGACTCAACAGCGCTTGCGCCAGTTGTGCATGCAAACCCTGACCCTGCTCGGCCCCAGCAGCCTGCCCGACTGGCTACCAAAAGAACTGGCCCGGGACTATCAACTGGCGCCGCTGGCCGATGCGATCCGTTACCTGCATCACCCGCCCGCCGATGCCGATGTCGACGAACTCGCCCTCGGTCATCACTGGGCCCAACACCGTTTGGCCTTCGAAGAACTGCTGACCCATCAATTGTCCCAGCAGCGCCTGCGCGAGAGCATGCGTGCCCTGCGTGCGCCGTCGATGCCAAAAGCCACCAAGCTGCCACAACAGTATTTGGCCAACCTCGGTTTCACCCCGACGGGTGCCCAACAACGGGTCGGCAACGAAATCGCTTACGACCTCAGTCAGCACGAGCCGATGCTACGGCTGATCCAGGGCGACGTCGGCGCCGGCAAAACCGTTGTCGCTGCCCTCGCCGCACTGCAAGCGCTTGAGGCCGGTTACCAAGTCGCACTGATGGCGCCCACAGAGATTCTCGCCGAGCAGCACTTCATTACCTTCAAACGCTGGCTCGAACCGCTGGGCATTGAAGTCGCGTGGCTGGCCGGCAAGCTCAAGGGTAAAAATCGTGTCGCCGCGCTGGAGCAAATCGTCAACGGCACGCCAATGGTGGTCGGCACCCACGCGCTGTTTCAGGAAGAGGTGCAGTTCAAGAACCTGGCGCTGGCGATCATCGACGAACAACACCGCTTCGGCGTGCAGCAGCGTCTGGCATTGCGGCAGAAAGGCGTCGGCGGGCGGATGTGTCCGCACCAGCTGATCATGACCGCCACGCCAATCCCCCGGACGCTGGCCATGAGCGCCTACGCCGACCTCGACACCTCGATCCTCGACGAACTGCCGCCCGGCCGTACGCCCGTAAACACCGTGCTGATCACCGACACCCGTCGCGTCGAAGTGATCGAGCGAGTGCGCGGCGCTTGTGCCGAAGGGCGTCAGGCTTATTGGGTATGCACGCTGATCGAAGAGTCGGAAGAGCTGACCTGCCAGGCCGCCGAAACCACTTATGAAGACCTCACCGCCGCCCTCGGCGAGTTGAAAGTCGGTTTGATCCACGGCCGCATGAAGCCCGCCGAGAAAGCTGCGGTGATGGCCGAGTTCAAGGCCGGCAACCTGCAACTGCTGGTCGCCACCACCGTGATCGAAGTCGGCGTCGACGTGCCCAACGCCAGCCTGATGATCATCGAAAACCCCGAACGCCTCGGCCTCGCGCAGCTGCACCAACTGCGTGGCCGTGTCGGCCGGGGCAGCGCCGTCAGTCATTGCGTGCTGCTTTACCATCCGCCGCTGTCGCAGATCGGCCGTCAGCGCCTGGGCATCATGCGCGAAACCAACGACGGTTTTGTCATCGCCGAAAAAGACCTCGAACTGCGCGGCCCCGGCGAAATGCTCGGCACCCGCCAGACCGGCCTGCTGCAATTCAAGGTCGCCGATCTGATGCGCGACGCCGATTTATTGCCCGCCGTACGTGACGCCGCTCAGGCGTTGCTCGAGCGCTGGCCGGATCACGTCAGCCCGCTGCTCGACCGCTGGCTACGCCATGGGCAGCAATACGGCCAAGTGTGAGCACTGTCGCAGTTTCTGGACCCTGGCGTTAAACAAGCTGGTTATACTCCTGCAATTGTTTGCAAACGGATACAGACCATGACAGAAGCTGCCCTCGCCCCCGAAACCCCGCACGCTCCGTCTGTTATTCGGCTGCTGCTCGGCAAGCTGGGCATCGCTTACGAAGAAGTCCTCGACCATCACGGCCTGAACGCCGCACGCAAAGTGCAGGCAGTTTTGCTGGACGATGCCGTCGGTGCGCTCATGGTGCTGTTCCCCCAGAGCCAATTGCTGGACCTCAACCGCCTCGCCGAACTCACCGGCCGCCGGTTGACCGCCGTATCCACCGACCGCCTGGTAAAAATGCTCGGCAAACACAGCCTGAGCCTGCTGCCCGGCCTGCCGGCGCTCACCAGCTCGCCGTGCCTGTATGAAGAAAGCCTGCTGCGTGAACCGACGTTGCTGATCAACTCGGGCGAGCCGGGCGTACTGCTGGAAATCTCCAGCGACGCTTTCAAAACCATGCTCACCAAGGCCAGCGCCGGCAATTTCGGCGAAGCCGTGAACCGCATCCGCCCGAACCTCGACCGCCCGGATGATGACCGCGAGGAAATCACCCAGGCCGTGCAAGCGTTCACCGCGCGACGCATCCAGCAACGCCTGGAAGAAACCATCGAGATTCCGCCGCTGGCCGAAACCGCGCAGAAAATCATCAAACTGCGCGTCGACCCCAACGCCACTATCGACGACATCACCGGCGTGGTCGAAACCGACCCGGCCCTGGCCGCACAAGTCGTCAGCTGGGCAGCGTCGCCGTACTATGCCTCACCGGGCAAGATTCGTTCAGTGGAAGACGCCATCGTCCGGGTATTGGGTTTCGACCTGGTGATCAACCTGGCGCTGGGCCTGGCCCTGGGCAAAACTCTGAGCCTGCCCAAAGACCACCCGCAACACACCACGCCGTACTGGCAGCAATCGATCTACACCGCCGCCGTCATCGAAGGCCTGACCCGCGCCATGCCCCGCGCCCAGCGCCCGGAAGCCGGCCTGACCTACCTCGCCGGCTTGCTGCACAACTTCGGTTACTTGCTTCTGGCCCACGTGTTCCCGCCGCACTTCTCGCTGATCTGCCGCCACCTGGAAGTCAACCCGCACCTGTGCCACAGCTACGTGGAACAACACCTGCTGGGCATCAGCCGCGAACAGATCGGCGCATGGCTGATGCGCTTCTGGGACATGCCCGAAGAACTGGCCACCGCCCTGCGCTTCCAGCACGACCCAAGCTACGACGGCGATTACGCCGAATACCCGAACCTCGTCTGCCTGGCCGTACGCCTGCTGCGCAGCCGCGGCATCGGCTCCGGCCCGGATGAAGACATCCCGGATGCGTTGCTGGAGCGCGTCGGCCTGACCCGCGACAAAGCCAACGACGTCGTCAGCAAAGTGCTTGAGGCTGAAGTCCTGTTGCGCGAACTGGCTTCGCAATTCAGCCAGGCTTAAAAAGCATCGCGGGCAAGCCACGCTCCCACAGGATTTAGGCGATCCCTGTGGGAGCGGGCTTGCCCGCGATGAATCCACCCCGATCCAACTGAATCACCACAACCCCATTGTGGTGAGGGAGCTTGCCCCCGTCCGACTGAGCCAGCAACGACAGGAAGCAAGCGCCCTGCTATGATTTGTCGGCAAATAGAGGGCTTTCCTATGACCCAAACAGCCAGTGTTGCAAGCCAAGTCCGTAAGCTTGCTAAAGAAAACAAGGTCACTGCTGGACGTGACGGCATGAGTCATATGGCAGTGAGCATTACCCATTTGGCTGGCGATGCCGTCGAGTTGGATGGCATCGAACAGTTGCTCGTCAATCTCAAGAGAAAAGGCGTTCTGAGCAAGTCTGAAATCCTGGCGCTTCAAGGGCGCTATCTTCAGGAAAGGCGCGCACAGAAACGTAGCGCATGACTTTTGATCCATTCGGCGACTTTGATACTGCTGGATATCTTCAAAACTCGCTGCAACTGAAAGATCCCACTGAAGTAAAAGAGTCAGAGCATCTTTCGTTCGAATTGAGTATCGAAGATGCGCTTGCCTATTTGGCAAAGAAGAAGCCAATCGATTACAAGACAGTCCTCAAAGTTCACGAGATCCTGTTCTCCGGCTTCTATCACTGGGCAGGAAAAGATCGGAACGAGCTTGTCCCCCACCTGGCAGTCTTCAAGGGTTCCCTCGACGATCCCCGCAGCACCGTCTTCGAGCGCCCAGACTCCATCAAAATGTCTGTCAACTATGCGCTTAAACTAGCAGCTGACAAGAAACGCTTCAGAGCCCATCCCGGCGGTGTGATGGGCCAGCTGGCTTTCGCACACCCCTTCCTGGACGGCAATGGGCGCACGATTCTATTAGTCTTCATGGAACTCTGTTATCGAGCCGAGTTCGCCATCGCATGGTCAAGGACAAACAAAGACGACTACCTGCGGGCACTCAGCGACGAGATCCGAGAGCCTCGCGAGAGACATCTCGATAACTACCTCACCCCGTTTGTAGTCGATATATCCAGTCGTGACGAGTGGCCAGAAACCATCAGTGGTATCAGAGGCCTGGATGGCCTGGACAAGGAAGACATCACATACGCGAACATGGACAACCCGCAAGTCCAGCAGATCTATAAGACGTACCGAGCCCAGCCACTCGACGCCCGCGGGCCTACTGAGTCGGATGGCTGAAGAGGCTGGCTAGCTCTCGAAAATCCCGGCGAGCTACCTGAAAGACTTATGCCTTCGGCTTGGCCTTCTTCGGCTTCAAATACTTGGTCAACCCCTGAAACCACATCACCAGCGCCGGGTTGCCCTTGATCTGAATCGACTTGTCCTGAATCCCCGTCATAAACGCCAACTGCTTGTTCTTCGCCTGCATCGTGGCAAAGCCATACGCCGCATCCTTGAATGCAATCGCAAACGCCGGCTCGGCATACACGCCCGACTTGCTGGTAATGCGCTGATCCTTCACAAAGAAATGCCGCGCCACTTTCCCGTCCAGGGTCTGTAGCTGAAACACCAACGCCTTGTCACCCAACTGCTGCTGAAACGCAGGATTAGTCCGACTGGCCTTACCCATCAACAAACCCAGCATCCACAGAAGAAAACGAAATTTCATGCGCACAGCCTCAAAGAAGAAATGAACGGCTGGCGCAGTGTAGCGGCTTCAAGCCAGAACGCCACTGTCGGGTTGCGTTAGAAGAAGATGAACCGCTTTTCCAGCATGATGACCGCCAAGTCACGCTTTAGTGCCTCAACCCTGATCGTTGCCACGCTCCCGCGTAGGAATGCATCCCGTGACGCTCCGCGTCATACCCAACACCCGCCCTACACCTGAAGAAACACATTCCTGTAGGAGCTGCCGAAGGCTGCGATCTTTTGATCTTGATGCCCTCAAACTTATCGGACATTTCCTTCAAAACGCCGAGCTGTCCATGAACTAGGCAGCTTGGCCCCTCATCGATAACCTCTGTTCGTCACCGCAAAATCGGTGATTCGGACGTGCAAGTCCAGAATCGGCACACAATCGGTTATGGCTATTCATCGAGCGTTTTCTTATGCTCGCGAATCGTTATGGCGGCTGTGTATGGGAGACCTTCGGGTTTGCCGGTTTGCCGATTCCGGTCTTGCACACCTATACACAGCTGCCACCTCATTCGAAGCGCAAGCGAAACGGTGTTAGCTCCTAATATCGGTACTATTTCAATGATCAAGCCAACACCGAATCCTCCTGAAAACCCAGCCACATCCCCCTACGAATCCTTCGATTCCAGAAAACTCCACGAAGCCGCCGAACGCGCCCTCGACCACCATTTCGCTCCACCACCCAACGAAAAGCCCAAACGCAAAGGCAAGCTCTTCACCGTCTCCCCCGACATCGACACCGAAGCCCTCCTGGCCAACGCCTCGGAAGACCTGCTGTCCATCAGCGCCATCGCCGCCAACCTGGCCGACGACGTGGACGGTGAACGGCGCTCCTTAGCCTTGGCGTTCAGCAGATTGGCGGATGGGGTCCGGTTATTGGTGGAGCGAGCGCTGGATCATATTGATTCGCCGAATCCGGCGGAGCATCGGGTGAAGGTGTAGCGGAACCACGAATAGAAAAGGGGACGTTGCGTCCCCTTCAGCATATCAACGGCCACTCTCCGTCAATTGATCCTTCCGAGGTTACAGCAAGAAAAGGGACGGATTTATTATGCTCAAAAAAACAGTCCGCCCCCACTCGCTCAAAATCAAGGTTACTTAAACAACGTTTTCAAACCCTCATAATCATAGCGAGTAAAAGCTTTCTCGATACCTTGCGCCGCTACGTCTAAATACTGCGGAGATTTCAAGTCACTGGCCTTATATACAGAAAAAATTGTGCCAGAGTCGAATTGATGCTGGGAGCTGCCTTGCTTAATAGCAACTGACGGAGATTTAGACACCAAATCGTCCTGAGACTTATAAACCCTCACCAAATGGATGTCCTTGTACTGAGCCTCATCGACATTCAAAGCTACTGCTGGAGTATTACCCAAAGATTCTGTTGAAATTTTTCCCGTAGTATTCTTCCACTCATCAGAAAACTCATAGATAGACTCCTCATAATCCTCGACGAGCGGTCTGTTAAGATCACAAACTGCCTTATTGACAAGAATACCGTTTCTGTCATTACGTATATTTGCGTATATACAATCGACAACGACACTGTCTCCTTGCCTACTCAGAGTAAAGTACGCTTCAAACGGAGTGCTCGACGCCAAATTTTCATAGTGCAAGGCTTTAGTGCCATTGAAGTCAACGAAATCTCTCGTGACTTCTCCTTTGTCGCCAACGACACCATCAACAACCTTACTTCCACCAGACCAGCTAACTTTCAGGCTCTGAGTTTCCTCATTTACTTCATAAACATCGCCCGCAGAGACCGTTGCTTTTTCAGCAGCAGATACAGTGACCGACAGGCTGATGCATAACAACGCAAACAGGTTTATCTTTTTCATTTCTATCGGGTCTCCGGCGCTACGGATGTAGCTCTCAAAATAGCTTCAAATTTAGTGGCATAACTCGCGATCAGAACCTTCTGATCAGAACCATTGATAACTTTACGAGCGCCTTGATAATCCTTGGTGGTGTTATTGACATAGGTGCTCAATTTTTGATTGGTAAAAACACCCTCTTTCATACCCCAAATCATAATTGGAACTGAATTTTTAAATCCAGCGGCCTCTTCAGGACTTCCAACAAAATCTATCCCAAAATAATCTTTGGCTTTCTGATAGTTGTTTTTCCAAGTCAAATGCACCAATCCACGCCCACGATATTTATAACCGTCACCCTGGACGGTGTTTCCATTATCTGTCGCTCTCTGCCGATGCGCAGCGCTGGATGCAAGAACAGGATCATATTTGTCAAAATAACTAACCGGCCCGACCTCTGGAGAAGCGCTAAAATACTCGGCAATAGTATAGTTGTATGCCTCATGCCTAGCCGTTGCAAACATATACGACAACTCATATATTGTCAGCATTTCTCTATTTTTATCGACGTAGATATTTATGTTTTTCACGATTTCCCGTAGATTTTCTTTCGACTTAGCTGAAAGTGCTGGAGATTCATCTTGGAACGATGCGTGCTGTTCGGCATACATAGCCACAAAACGTTCTACATCTATGTATACGGATTGACTCATGAAATTTTCAAGCAATGCTATCGGGTGAAAATGCCAAATTAGGCTAGAACTGATAGCCGCCGTTCCAGCAAGCTCATCCCAAAAAACATACTTACTAATGCGCTCTTTTTCATGCTTCAACGTCTTCGGGGATGTTTCCAACAGTTGATCCAACTTACTCCACTTAGCAGAGTCCGCCTTATCCTTCCACTCGGTCGGATGATGAGCGATCAGCTTCGCCCACTGCGAACGTGTTTCAACGTTTTTTAACGCCTCTGCGAGCTCGCCAGAATCGACTTCACCATCATGGTTTTTATCAATTTTCATGAGCAAATCTTTGAAGAACTGCGGCATGTCTTCGGGGTCGAGGAAACCGTCTGCCATAGCGTTTGTTTCTTCAACAATATGGAATCCCAATTTTTCCCAGTCGTGCTGGGTGACGATTTGGGCGCCTGCTTTTTTCACTAGTCCGCTGACCAGTTGAGCATCCTTAGTAACACTGACCTTGTACCAGTCTTCAGTACCTTCCTTTATGACAGGAGCCTTACTGAGGTCGACAGCATGGTCGAGTTTGAGCACTGTCATGCCCGTCGCCGGGGGTGTTTTCTTGAGCTCCGTTCCGGTCGGCAAGTGCAGGTACTGTTTGCCTGTTTTCAGACCAGCGAGGTTTTTAAGGAAGTCTTTCACTTCCGATTCGGCGGTGAATATTTCGACGTGAACCTGAAACTTGCTGTCCGACGCGCCTTGCTCGCTAGTGAGATTTTCCGTTTGCCCCAAATAGCCGATCGGGTCGCCAGCCTTGATTCCAATGCTAGTCGTCACAACCTCAAACTCTGTAGGCGTGAGCGTCTCCCACTGCACGTACTGGCTATCCGGATCGCTTTCGACAATGGCCCAGAAATTTGATGGTACGCTCCCCGTGCCTGTCCATATGCTAGCTTCCACCGGTGTACATGGGGCCATTCGCCGCAATTTGTTGTCGAGAACCAAGCTCACAACATCCTTGCTATCGAACGCAATAGTGCTGCTGACCGTTATCTCACGACTTTCTTCTATACGTGCACCTGCAGGTTGCCCATCCGTAGGGTTCGCTGGTGCGGCATACATCGCCAAGCGTTTGCACGTCCTAGCTTTTACTTTCCCGTGCCAATACTTTGGCTTGGCACGTTCCGGTACATCGTCCGCGAACCAAATACGTTTGGGTTGGGAGTTTTGGTAAGGTGCACCATTTTTCAAATAGGCGAACCAAACCTCTCTCCCTGCTTCACGAACTTTGTGTGACCCGTTCTTTATACTGCCGGAAAGGATTTTTCCTTTAGCATAGGTGACGTTACCGACGCTTCTCTGCTCCAGCACCTCAAGCTTGGTGCCCATAGACAGTTTTCCGGGTGACTGAACGCTGCTTGTTTCGGGAAACTCGTCGTATGCCTTGAAGTCATTTACCTTCATGGTCACTTTGGGTTTTGGTGTTTCTTCCTCGGATAGTGGATAGCGCTTATAAGGCAGCAAATGCATATACAGACTGTAGAAGTTCAGCTTGTTTTGCTTGCCTTGGTTCGGCCCTTCTTCCGGATTGGGTGCCGACTTGTACTCGTGACGCACCAGGCAGAAGGAGTTGGAATATTTCAGCTTTTTCTCGTTGTCGCCGAACGTCGACTCCAGATAATCCTCATTAAGGCGATACGCAACGACCTCACCATCGGCCATGCAACGTATCGGCTCATTCAGTACGCATTGTGGGGCACTTGCATCGCTGATATGGATGCCGCCATGCCAAAACTTGTTGCTCCCCAGCAGGTAATGCCCTGACTTTTCATTTTCGAGCGCTTTGTAGACATCTTCGGCGTCGTTGAACTGCTTACCGTCAGCTTTTCGGAATGGATACTGAAAATTCATCAGCGGCGAAGCGGCCTCTGCTGTTGGGGCAGGAACAGGAGCAGGAGCAGGCGCTGGCTGGGCACCTCTAAATTGGGGTTTTGGACGCAAAAACTTTTCTGGCATTGGCCAGTAGCGACTATCTTCACCGTATTTTGCGGATTTCGGTCCGTTTGAGGATTGCGACCCGAAAAAATTTCCCTTATTGCGACTGGGGCTAACGATGTCCTCAATAACCCCTGTATGCCCGTGAAATACGATCCAAAGTGCAACATCACCAGGCTCGACACTCGCAAGCGGAATTATCTCGAAATAAATAGTGTCCGTATTTAGCTGTGCCGTTGTCATGTACGGAATTGTATACCCCGCATCCTTCAGCATTTGGTACAAAAGATTGGAACAATCAATCTCTTTCTTACCGTTATTATTATGATCGATGTCGCCCTTATGGGGGCCGTATTCATAACCGCTGCGGTATTTATCCCGCTGTTCAAGTAGTCCGGTACTCATCGGAAGCTTCCTGCTTTAATACATTGAATTGAGTCATCACTAACGACACCTTGAGTCGCCAAGCGGTCAACAGCACTAGTACCGGACTCGAGGTCAGATTTTTGAGCTTCCCTATAACACGCCATAGCCCGAGGTAGGTCAGCAGGGACGACAGTGCCCATTTCGTACACCTCGCCCAATCGAATCCGTGCGTTAGTTGACCCCTGGCTAGCGGCACGCTCCAATGTGGCCATTGACTGCTTCGGGTTGATACAGCCGTGATTTTCGTCGTACTCACCCTCATCGCAGTAAAAATCTGCGAGCGTCAAACCCGCGTCCGGAATGCGTTCTGAAGCCTGGATCAAAAGCTGCAGGATTCTGGAATTCTCCAATCGCGGTGCTTGCCCAGAAAGACTGATTCCCGCAGCAGCAAATGCAGCTTGGGCCGAACCTTTTCGGGCGCCATCTAAATAGCTATCCAATGCCGCCGCGTACAAATAGACACCTGACTCGGGAGATGCCTTATTAACCAGCCTGTCGAATATCACGCCTTTCTTCAGTTCTCGCTCACTGAGCTCTGGTTCCTCTGATCGAGCAACTTCATCCATCGCTGCTTCGAGCGACCAATCTTCAACACGGTTTAGAACCCAACAATCGCCATGCTTGAAGACGAAAACCTTCAAAAACTGGCCCGTTTGATCGCGGACAATCACCCTGTTCGGCAAATTGATCTCGATCGTGAGATTCGATTTGGCGGCATTTTCCGAAAGCAGTACTTTCAATTCGTCGGTAGCCAACTCCTTCAGGCTACGCTCAACAACCTTTGGTATGTTGCCATCAGCTATTACGTGAACCTGCTTCACAGGGGACGCGATAAAAGCTTTCTGTACCTCTGGTTCGGATGAAAAAGCTTTGACGAAATCAGCAAAGTTGCTGCTCGGACATTGGGCGTCGCTGGGCGACGAGGCAAAGGCACCGGTGTTCATCCCCAAGCTCAACAGTGCAATGGAAAACCACTTCATCTGCCTTACGTGTTTGTTTGTTGTCATCACGAACTTCATCACTCAGAAAACACAAAAAAAGCCTTCGGTTTAACCTTCTCAGGCACCGCATTCCCCAACGCCTGATCCATCAAACTCCCCGCCTTATCCTTATCCGTAGCCCCCGGCAGCACCGGTGGCTTAATCCCAATCCCGGTCCCACTCCCCGCCGAGCCACCGGCATTAATCTTCACCACCGGCCCAACAACCGTCACACCACCCGCATCGAGCTTGATAAAACTCCCACCGGCCTTAACCGTGAGCTCCATCCCGGCTTCGATAACAATCTTGTCCCCAGCCTTCAGGTGAATCTCTTTCCCCGCACTGGTCAGCTGCGCAGTCCCCAACTTCACATGCTGGTTCTGCCCAATCGTCAGGTGATCATCCACCCGCACCTCACTCTTGCGATCAGCAATGGTGGTGCGATGTTCTTCAGCCTTCAGCTCGGTGTAGGTGTTCTTCTCCACCGTGTCGTGGCGTTCATTCCCCACCCGAATCTTCTGGTCATGCTCAATGTTTTCATCCCAATCCCGCTGGGCATGGATAAAGATCTGCTCGGCCCCTTTCTTGTCTTCAATCCGCAGTTCGTTGTACCCACCGCCACCCGGTGAGCTGAGGATTTTGAATACGGTGCGGGTTTTGTTTGTGGGCAGGTCGTAGGGGACGAGGTTTTCCTTGTGGTACAGGCACCCAGTCACCAACGGTTGATCGGGATCCCCTTCGAGGAAGGTGACAAGCACTTCCATGCCGATCCGCGGGATGGCGATGGCGCCGTAGCGGTCGCCGGCCCAGCTCGAAGAGACGCGCATCCAGCAGCTGGTTTTGTCATCGGCCAACCCTTCGCGGTCCCAGTGGAATTGGACTTTGATACGGCCGTATTGGTCGCAGTGGATTTCTTCGCCTTTGGGGCCGGTGACCATGGCGGTCTGGCTGCCGAGGACGCGGGGTTTGGGGTGTTCCAGGGCGGGGCGGTAGAACACGTTCCACGGGGTGGCGAGGAAGCGGTTGCGGTAGCCCTGGTGGAAGTCGTCTTTGTTGTTGGTGGTGTCGCTGGTCACGGATTCTTCGAGCACTTGCGGCTGTTTGCCTTCGTGGACGATTTCCGTGAGCAGCCAGAGGTCGTTCCACTCGGTGCGCGGATGGTCGGAGATTTCCAGGAAGTGGCCGCTGGCGAGGGTGGTCTGGTCGCCGTGGCCTTCGGCTTGCTGGTAGTCGGCGCGGTGGCGTTCGAGGGCGCGTTGGCTGAGGAATTTGCCGCGGGCGCGGTCGAGGAAGCGGCCGGGGTAGTCGTAGTCTTCGAGGTCCGGTTCGGCGCTTTCGCCGTCGGGTTTGCCGTCGGGTTTATAGCCGGCTTCGAGTCTCAGGTTGGGCTTTTCGAAGTCGTAGTCGCGGCGGGTGACGCGGCCGGTGCGGGTTTCCAGGCGCAGTTTGAAGCCTTTGATTACCGGTTCATCGGCGACCATGCCGCTGCCTTGTACATAAGCCGTTGGCTGGCCGAGTTTGGGGAACACGGTCTGGTCGTCGCCGAATACCAGCAGGTGGGCTTTTTCGCTGTGCTGGAAGTGGTAGTGAATGCCTTCTTCTTCGCACAGGCGCTGGACGAAGTGCAGGTCGGTTTCGTCGTATTGCACGCAGTAGTCGCGGTCCGGGCACGGGGTGTTCAGCTGGAAGCGGTAGGCGTTGCCTTTGATGCCGTGTTCTTCGAGGATCAGCGCGATGATTTTCGGCGCCGACATCTGCTGGTAGATGCGCTGGTTGGTGCGGTGATGCAGGTATTGCAGGTGCGGCACCAGGGAGACTTTGTAGCGGGTCAGGCGCTTGCCGGCATCGCCTTGGGCGACGCGGTAGATCTGGCCGTGGATGCCGCTGCCTTTCGGGTCGAATGCGAGGAACGCCTGCTTGTGCAGAAGCTTTTCCAGATCCAGGTCCGGGTTTTCGCTGACCAGTTCGAGGTCGAAGCGATACGGCTGGCTGATGCCTTCGGTACCGGTGAACGACAGCACTTGCAGGTCGCCGACCTGATCGCCTTGAGAACCGTCGACGGTCAGGCTGAAGTGCGTTTCGTTAGCTGGGTTGAACATTGCTTGCTCCCTGTTCGAATGTCATCCGTTACGCTCGAAGTCGCAGACGTTGTAGCCAGGACGAAGTGGCGCCCAAGGCGTCACGCAATTGGGCGGCGGTGATGGTGCGCTTGGCCGCATCGAAAGCCAGCGCCGTTCGCAGGGCTGGCCAGCAGTGTTTCGGTAGATGCTTGGGTGCTTGCAGTTCGCGTTCGAGATGCCCATCGCGGGCCTCGGTCGACGGCAAACGGCGGAACGGGTGCTTGCCGCCCGCCAGTTCGTAGATCACGCAGGCCACGCCATACACGTCCGCGCTGGCCGACAGCGTCTGGCCTTCGAGCAGTTCAGGGGCGGCATAGCCGGGGGTCCAGGCGTTGAAACGGTTGCGGCTCAGGTGCGGCAGGCCGGGCAGGATGCCTTCTTGCGCTTGGCCAAGGCCGAAGTCGAACAGGCGCACGCCGTCTTCGCTGAGCATCACGTTGCTTGGTTTCATGTCGCCGTGCAGCACGCCGCGCGCATGGGCGTAGGCCAGCGCGTCGAGCAGCGGCAGCGCGATGTCGCGCAGTTCTATCCACGGCAGGCCCAGGGGCCGCTCGCAGAGTAATTTGTCCAGGGTGAGCCCACGCATGAGTTCCATGGTGATGAAGGCGCGCTGACAGTCGGTGTCCACTTCAAAGGTGTGCGGTCGCAGCACATTGTTGTGACGCAGTCGTCGGGTCAGGGCGAACTCGCTGTAGAGCAAGGCGCTGGCATCCGGCGATTCGGCAAATTCTTCGCTGAGTATTTTCAGCGCGATGTAAGGGTCGGGGTCGCCGAACTGTTCGCTCAGCAAGTCCCGTGCGCGGTAAACCGCGCCCATGCCACCGGCACCGAGCAGGCGCTCGATACGGTAACGTCCCGCCAGCACGTCCGGCAGTTCGCCGATGCTGGCCCGGGTGGGCGCCAGCGCGGGTTTGGCTTTATGCGGCTTTGCGTTTAGAGGCGTGGCGAAGGCGAAGTAAGTCAGGTTATTGGCTTCTTCCTCGGTCACCAGCAGGTCGTCGATCGGTGGCATGAATTCAGTCATTGGCGGATCACCACGGCGGTCAGGTTGTCCCGCGCCGAGCCACGCAGAGCGCCGTCAAACAGACGCTCAAGCGCAACGTGCGGCGCGGTCAGGCTCAGGGCGTTACCCAAGGCATCGCTAGTCAGCCCTTGATACAAACCGTCGCTGCACAGCAAAAACGCATCGCCTGGATAGACTTCGAGTTCGAGCACGTCCAGGGTCAGCTGCTCGGCAGCCCCGACCGCACGGGTCAAGGCATGGGCGGCTGGGTGAGCCTGGGCTTGCTCGACGCTCATGTTCTGCTCGTCAATCAGTTGCTGTTGCAGCGAATGGTCCTTGGACAGCTGATACAAACGCTGGCCGCGCCACAGGTAGCAGCGGCTGTCGCCGGCCCAGATGCAGGCCGCGCGATTGCCTTCCACCAGCAGCGCCACCACGGTGCTGCCCATGATGCTGTCGTGACGCCCGGCGGTGACGGTCAACTCCTGGCCCAAGCGACGGTTCAGCCAGTGCAGGCACTGGCGAATGCCTTTGAGTCGTTCGTCGAAGCCGTCCTGCACCGGCAATTCCGCCAGGCTGGCGACGATCAACTGGCTGGCGATGTCGCCACCCTGATGACCGCCCATGCCGTCCGCGACCACCCACAGCCCCTGCTGTGGACAGTCGAGAAAAGCATCTTCGTTGCGCGCCCGAACCTTGCCCGGATCGGTACGCGCAGCACTGCGCCAGGGACTGGCAACCAGCATCAGAGCTGCACCGGCATACGGAAAGTACGCAGCACACCCATGTCGAACGGGTTCGGCGTGCGCTGGCTCGACAGCAAGTAGTTGGCGCGCAGGCCACCCACGTCAGCCTTGAGTACCAGCACGTCGCGGCCCATCAGGTACTCGGTCTGCATCAGGTCGAACAGACGGAACAGCGACCATGGGCCGGAGTTCTTCTCGATGCCGATCGGGCGGCCGGCCATTTTGTCGAGGACCAGGCTGGTGCGACCGTCTTCAGCGTCGGTCGGCCATTTGAACGACACCGGCACGATCGGGCCGTGACGGTATTCGATGGTCTTGTCACCGAACTTGAACTCGGAACGGCTGACGGCCGGGTCGAGGGTGTACGGCTCCAGTTTGAACTGCACTTGCGGCTCGGCCGGGTTGCTGGCGAAAAAGCTCTGGCGGATCACTTGTGCCGCGGCCATCTGGTCGAGGTAGACCTTGGAGATCGGCATGCTGTGACCGTCAATGCTGCGCGGGCGGTAGTTGCCTGGGTCGCCACTCACGAACGGACGCATGTAGTTGTCGAAGAAGCGATCGGCGATGCCCTGGGCCTTGAAGAACTCACGGAAGTCGCTGATCGCGACGTCGCTGGTGCTGTGGGCGCTGAACGGGTAACGCTTGTTGATCGCCTTGCCGTAGAAGCTGTACAGCTCGCTCTGATAACGCTGGTTCAGGTATTGGTAGGAATCGTTGAGCACCAGACGCCAGGTGTCTTCGGCCAGCACGCTGAACCACACGCTGACAGGGCGCGGCAGACGGTTCGACGCGTTGCGCAAGTTGCTCAGCGCATCACGCTGGCCGCTCATACGGGTCTTGGCCATTTCGAACGCAGCCTGTTCCGGCGCACTGGCGCGGGCCAGGCTAGACAGTTGCAGTTGCAGGTCGTTGAGTGCTGTCAGTGCCGGGGTCAAATCAGCGGCCGGGCCGTTGTTGTCATCCAGCAAACGGTGCAGCGGTTCGAAGCGACGTTGCAGGGATTTTTTCGCGGTGTCGGGCAAGTTCTTCGCAATGTCCGACGCTTTGTCCGCGGCGGCCGCAGCGAGTTTGCCCAACTTGCCGCCCTTCTCATCCAGTTTGTCAGCCGCCTCGGCGGCTTCATCGGCGCTGTCTGCAATGACCTGGAAACGGGTGTTCTCGCGCACTTCCACCAGCAGTTGCAGCACCGGGGAGTTGGCGGACGTCAGGCCCGCCAGTTGCTCGGCGCCTTCACCGGCGTCGTTGATCGGTGGCAATGCCACCTGACCGACCGCTTCGCTCCAGAAATTGGCATAGTCGCGGAAATACAGCTGCTCCAGTTCGACCATCAGGCGACGCAAGTCCATGCCGCTGATGCCCGACCCTTCGCCCAGCACCCAGTTGTCACGCAGAATGTCGGTGACCAGTGTCGTGCCCTGGACCGAGAAATACTGCTGATAACCCTGTTGGGTGTAGAACCCCGGGATCACGTAATCGGTGCCGACAAACAGCGCACCCTGCGGGCCCAAGTGTTGGCTGAAGCGGTATTCCGGCAGATTGCGAGCCTGCTCGCGCAGCATCCGGTAAACCACGTTAGCCAGCGACTCGCTGCGCAAAACCTGACGCGCCTGCGTCACCAGTTGATCGTTCAGCGGGTAGATAAACGGCTGCTTGAGCAAGCGCTCGAAGTGGGTGTTCAAGCCGTTCTGCACCGCGGTGTTGCCGGCGTAGCGCAGGGACCAGTCAGTGGCGACCCAATCCTTGAGCCACGTAGCATCGCGGCGATCTTTCATGTTCAGCATCAGGTACGCACGCAGGCTGTTGAGCAGGCGTTCGCGGTCCTTCATGTTGGCGCGGATCTGCCCTTCCAGCAGGGTCGCAACCCGTGGCAGCAATTGCGCTTCAAGCTCACGCTCGTAGGCGCTCTTGACCACCAGATTGGCGTCTTCGCCTTGGTACAGGCCACCGCGCTCGTGGTACGACACGTCACCTTTGTTCGGGAAGACCTGGGTCGCCGCGTAGCGGGTGTCGAGGGTCTTGAGCACCGCCATGGAATCATCGCGGACGGTCAGGGCCGAGCGTTGCTGATTCCAGGTTTGCGCCAGTGAACGCAGGTTTTCCAGACGCTCATAGTTGGCCGAGAAACCGCCCGCCCACAGCATGCCGAACAGCGCCAGTGCCGCCAGTGCGCCCACGTACAGCGCACGCTGGCCCCAATGGATACGGCTGCGCTCGCGTTTATCCAGACCGGCCAGATCGGCCTCGGGGAAAATCATCCGGCTGAGCAAGTGGTGAATGAACCGCGAACGGCCGCTGCGCAGAGTCGGCAGCACGCCGGCGTTCATGCCCAGGTTGGCGCCGATGCCCGCAGTGGTCTGGTCCATCTCTTGGGTCAGGTGCGGTGCGCTGGTCAGGTAGAAACCGCGCAACTGGCTTACGCGCTGGTAGCGGTTGCCGGTGAACGCCATGTCGACGAACAGGCACAGGCGCTCGCCGATTTGCCCCAGTTGATGCGGAAAATCGAGGATGCGGCCACGGCGCTGGGTGTCGCGCTCCTGGTGCATGCGCATGATCACCTGGCTGTTCAGGCGACGCAGCAGCTCTTCGAGCTCGGCGCGCAGCACAGCCACATCAGTACCGCTCTGCTCTTTGCGGAAGCTGGTACCGAGTACTTGATCGCTTTCTTCGCGGGTCAGTTGATCGAAGAATTCGTCGAAACCGAGCAGGCGATCGGCCTTGCTCAACACCAGATAAATCGGCACGTCGACATGCAGTTTCTGATGCACGTCTTGCAGACGCGCACGCACCTGGCGAGCCAGGGTGTCGAGGTCTTGCTCGCTACCGCCCAGCAGGGTTTCCACCGGGATAGTCACCAGCACGCCGTTCAACGGACGGTTACGACGACGCTTGCGCAGCAGGTCGAGCAAGGTGCTCCAGGCGCTGCCATCGACTTCGGCATCCGGCTGGGTCAAGTAACGCCCGGCGGTGTCGATCAGCACGCCGTGGTCGGCGAAGTACCAGTCGCAATGCCGAGTGCCGAGGGTGTCGCGGGTGAGCTTGCGGTCGATCTTGTTGATCGGAAACTCAAGCCCCGAGAAATCCAGCAGACTGGTCTTGCCGCTGCCCTGCGGGCCGATCAGCAAGTACCACGGCAAATCACTGCGCCAGCGCTCGCTGCGACCGCGATACAGGCTCGAGGTCTTCAGGGTTTTCAACGCATCCTTGAAGCGTACACGAAGCTCTTTCTCCTCTTCGTCGATCAGCTCTTCGCGGCGGATACTGTCCTGGCCGTCTTCGGTTTCCTCGATGGCCTTCTTGCGCACACCGGCGCGCCAGCTGGCGAAGACCATGGTCAGGCCCCAGATCAGGAACAGCACACTGATGGTCAGCAGGCGGGAGGTCGAACCTTCCCAGAACTTGTAGTCATTGACCGCCAGCAGCGGCCCGACGAACCACACCAGCATCGCGATAAAGAGCACCAGCAGCAGGGTCCAGACCCAGGTCTGGCGCAGGAAAGCACCGACTTTCTTGAAAAACTTTTTCATCACACGTCCCTGTTTACGGCTTCGACTGCGGCTGAACCGCGACCGGATCCAGCTGCTGGTAAGGTTGCAGAACGGTTTCGCGTTGCTCGCCCAGCACCCAGGCGAAGCCCGAATACATCACCACCAGGCAGACCACGGTGAACAGCACCACCATCCAGGCCGGCACGATGCGCACCAGGCTGCGGCGCTGATCGTTCAAGCCTTCCCAATGCGGCGACAGCTCACGCGGCACGTCGCCGCGCAGTTGACGAATCTGCCGATACAAGGCATCGCGGATGCCTTCGAGTTCGAGCATGCCGCGGGCTTGCACCCGGTACTTGCCTTCGAAACCGAGGGACAGGCACAGGTACATCAGCTCCAGCATCGGCAGGTGCTTGACCGGGTTTTTCGACAGGCGATCCAGCAGCTGGAAGAACTTCTCGCCACCAAAGGTTTCGTTGTGGAAGCTGCTGAGCAGGCTCATCTGCGACCACTCGCTTTCGTTGCCCCACGGCGTGGTGACGACGGCTTCGTCGACCACGGTGCAGAGCACGTAACGGGCGGCCATCACCTGGCTGCTTTCAGCGCCGTGATGCAGCGCACGCACTTCAAACAACTTCAGCCCGGCAGTCAGTCGCTCGTTGAGCGCGTACAGGTCTTCGCGGGTGTCGCTGTGCTTGAGTCGCACCACTTCCGACAGCAAGTCGGACGCCGCTGCCACCAGCGAATTGAGGCTGATGTTGAACGCTTCGGCCGGGCGCAGGCGCGCGGCGTAGATCATCCGTTCTTCCAGCTGCTCAAAACGCGGCGGCGCAGCGAAATCAGTCAGCGGACTCGACGCCGGGCCGTGGCCTTGGCGGTCGAGCAGGATGGTTTTGTCGTCCTGGTTGTATTCCATGTCCTTGATCATGTCGGTCAGTTCCTGATGGCCCAGAATTTCAGTTCAAGCTCGGCGAATTCGCCGGACACGTGAAACGCGAAGCCGCCGGAGCGCTCGAGTTGCGCCAGGTCTTCAGAACTGAGTTCGAGGATGAAATAGGTTTTGTTGGAGTGGAATGCGATCTGCCGTGGGGCCACCGGCAACGGTTTGACCTTGATGCCAGGCAGGTGCAGGTTGACCAGTTGGCGAATGCGCTCCACGGGGCCGACCTTGAGGTGCGCCGGCAAGCGATGGCGCAGTTCTTCGGAGTCGCAGTTGGCACTGGCCGCGAGTACGAACGAGGCCGAGCCCAGCAGTTTGTGGTCGTGCAAGGGCGACACGATGATTCCGTACTGACGCGCTTGCAGCACCAGTTCGATGGCGTGCTGTTCGAGCACCATCGACAGCACCTGACGAATCGCTTCCATCAGTTTGCGGAAACTCGCGCCCTGATCGCTGTGCTGGTAACGGCTGTCCAGACGCGGGCGTTTGCTCTCGCTGGAAAACGTCGCCAGATCGCCGAGCATGGTCAGCAACGTGCGGTACAACTCTTCCGGGTGAACCTGTTCCAGGCCCAGGTAATGGCGCAGCAACAGTTCGGTGCGGTTGATCAGTTGCAACATCATGAAGTCGCCGATTTCCGCGCCACCGACCTTGCCGTTGGAGCTGATCCGCTCGGCAATCGTGTCGCCTCGGTGGCCGAGCATGCTGATGACTTCTTTGAGGCACGACAGCAAGTAGCTGGACGAGTGCGCCTGAATGTAGGTCGGCACGAAGTCGGGGTCGAGGCTGATCACGCCGTCGGGCGTAGTATCGAGCACTTCGCAGATCTTCAGCTTCACGTAGGCCTGGTCGCTCTGCTGCTCGCCGAGCAACAGTTTGAAGTCCGGCCGACCGCAGCTGACCTGGCTGGCGGAGTCGTCTCCCGCATTGGAGTCGGCGACTTCCGCGTCATACGCGGTGTAGCGCGCCAGCACGTCGGACTGCTCGGGGCGGCGAGATTCGATGTGGTTACCGGTCACCAGCGGCAGCGCCAGATAGATCGGCATGTTGCCAGTGTTCGGCGGCACGTCCAGGACCAACGGCTCGGTGTTGCCGCCCAGTTCGAACAGGCTGCCGTCCGGTAGAATCCCCGAGGCCTGGCTGATCACCAGTTTGCCCATGTTGAGGAACTGCAAGTCGATTTCCAGGTTCAGGAAACCCCAGATGTAGCTGCGCAGCAACTGGGTGCGGGTCTTCATCTGGTGGTCGTAGTAACGATCGTTGTGCTGGAAGTGCTGCGGACACAGCAGCATGCCTTCCTGCCAAATGACTTTATGCGCATTCATGATCAGTCATCCGCCTTGGCGAGCGTTTCGTGGGTATTGCGGATGCCGGCCTGATCGAGGGTCAGGTCCGCCACGGTGACTTCCAGCGCAGTGATTTGCACGGTGTAGCGCCATTTGGTTTCCGGCAGGTCGCGGTAGGCCGCGAGCACGCCGACATAACGGCTGCCCTCCTCTACGCTGAGCTTGAGCTCGACGGTTTCACCGGGGCGCAGCTCGAGTTCTTCGCTGGCCACCAGGTCCGGGACCAGGGATTCCTTGGCGCGTTCGTAGAGGCTGAAGAAATCAGCATTCTCGAACGTTACCGGGTGCTTGAGCTCCATCAGGCGCACGACAATCGGCGACGGACGACCGTTGAGGTCCGGGTTCAACTGATCGCTGGCAGTCAGCTTCAGGTTGAGTTTGGTCATGGTGGAATACGGCGACAGCGACGAGCAACCGGCCAACAGCACGAGGGTAGCGAGCGCAGTCAGCGTCTTGAAAAAAGCGGTCGAGCAGCGAGACATGCGCATCATCCTTGGTGGTCGGTGTGGAGGGTGGAAATCAGGCGGATCTGTTCTTCGTAGGCCTGTGCGAAGTCGCGGGCCAGGAGGCGCTCGCTCCAGTCATCATCCTGACGCAGGGCTTGGTGATAACGCCCGTAGGCTCTCCAGCGGCTGCCGGAGGTGGCGAGCAACGGCTTGCTGTCGCGCTCGAAGCACAAGGTCAGTTGTTGCGGCGAGAAGTGCTCCAGGGTGCCGCGAACGGCGGCGCGACTGGCGGTCAGCAACGCGACCTGATGCGCCTGCAAATCACGGAAGGCACGGGAGATCGCTTGCTCGGCCGGCAACTGACCCGGCTTGTTGCCTTGCAGCAGAATGCCCAGCGCTTCGCCGGCATCGACGGCAAATTTCAGCGGGTTCTTGGTGCCTTGCACGGTGGTTTGAGCCAGACGCAGTTCGTTTCTCAGTTCACTGCGGGTGCGCAGGCTCTGCTGCAAACCGCCGACGCTTTGCTTGAGCAAGCGTGCGGCGTTCAGGGCCAGGGCTTCGCGGGCGTCGTGGTCGAGGCCTTTGAGGTCCACGCCCAACGCCGCACCAAAGTGTTCCCAGAAACCTTCGCTCTGACGTTCGACCGCTTTGGGCGGCGCTGGCGCAGGTTCTGCCGGGGCATTGATCAGCTCCGGCACCACCAGGCTTTCCATGTCGATGCGCGCGTAGTCGGCACGCTGACGGGTGTCTTCGATGGTGGTGCTCGGGGAGATCAGCTCATCGATTTCCGAGTACACGCGCTCTTGCTGGTCGAGGGCATTGAGCGGGTCGAGGTCGAGGAACGCATCGTCCGGAATGATGCTGCCCGCGGCCTGCGGACGGCCGATTTCAACGTCGAATGTCGCCGGGTCGCGCACCAGTCGCGCACGAATCTCGAAGTCACCCAGCACGTACACACTGCCGTGCTCGATGCGCATTGGCTCGCCTTTGCGCAGACGCGCACCGCTTTCGCTGTCCTGAATACCGTTGCTGCTGGTATCGGTCAGGAAAAACGTGCCTTCGCGGTAGCTGATCAACGCGTGGTGGTTGGACAGGTGACGCTTGCGGTCGGGGATGATCCAGTCGCAATCCTCGCCCCGGCCAATCACGCCACCGGCCTGCTTGAAGGTCTTCTGGCACAAATCCGTGGGCACGAACTGCTTGGTGTTCAGCATTTCGAAAACCAGTTCCATGGTGATACTCCTTGCGGTCACTTGCCGCGATTGACCGCCTGCGGATCACCCAATGGGCGATAGGTGTTGTCGTTGTATTTGTAATTGCCGCTACAGCCGCCGAGGCCGCATAGAACGACGAGAGTCAGCAGGACGGCTTGCCAGTGACGAACAGGCATCAGAGGGTCTCCAGGGGTAGGCAAAGCACAAAGCGCCGACCCGTTCGGGTGGCGCTATAGAAAGCGAATGAGGTAAAACTGAGCGCTCTAGCCATGGGGCCTGAGCGCTGCCTTTGTGGCGAGGGAGCTTGCTCCCGCTGGGCTGCGGAGCAGCCCCAAAACCAGCTGTCCCGTTTATTCAGGCAGACCGTGTTGGCTGGATTGCGACTGCTGCGCAGTCGAGCGGGAGCAAGCTCCCTCGCCACAGGATTGCGTCGCTCAAAAATGGGGTTAACCATCGAAATCACCCAAATTGATATTCAGGCGCCCGAGGCGGTACAGCAGCGTGCGGCGCGGCAGCCCGAGTTCACGGGCGGCGAGGGTCTGGTTGCCGTCGTTTTTGCGCAGGCAGTCGAGCAGCAAACTGCGTTCGACCTGCTCCAGGCGTTCACGCAGATTCAGACTGTTGTCTTCCGGCATGGCTTCCATGCGCAGAGAGAAATGCTCGGCCAGCAACTCGCCGCCTTCACACAACAGCACCGCGCGTTCGACCAAACCTTTGAGTTCGCGAACGTTGCCGGGGAAGGCATAACCGCACAGGTGATCCAGCGCCGCGTCGGACCAACGCACGGCATCGCGTTGCAGAAATGCGCAAGCCTTGTCGGCGAAGTGTCGGGCCAGGTCGAGGATGTCGCCTTCGCGCTGACGCAGGGCCGGCAACTCGATCGGGAATTGCGCGAGGCGGTAGTACAAGTCTTCGCGGAATTTGCCTTCGTTGACCAGCACCGCCAAATCCCGGTGCGTCGCGGCGATGATGCGTACGTCGATCTTGTGGGTGTCGTTGGAGCCCAACGGGCGGATCTCGCCTTCCTGCAATACGCGCAATAGCTTGGCTTGCAGGGACAACGGCATGTCGCCGATTTCATCGAGCAACAAGGTGCCGCCATTGGCCGCGTCGAACAGCCCGGCACGGTCGCGGTCGGCGCCGGTGAAGGCACCTTTGCGGTAGCCGAACAGTTCACTTTCCAGCAGGTTCTCAGGGAACGCCGCGCAGTTCTGCACGATGAATGCCTGGGAACGTCGTGGACCGCAGTCGTGAATCGCCCGCGCCACCACTTCCTTGCCGGTACCGGTCTCGCCGCGCAGCAGCACGGTGTACGGGCTGTGCAAAACTTTGCTGATCAGCGAATAGGTCTGGCGCATCGCCGAACTCTTGCCGATCAGGCCATAACCGCTGACGTTCGGGACGCTGACCGACGCCGGTCGTGTATCGCCGGCCGGCCGACGCAAACGTTGCAGCAAGTGCAATTGGCCGAGCACGAACGAGCCCAGTTGACCGAGGGAATCAGCAAAGCCTTGCAGGTCGATCTGCCGGCGACTGGCACACAGCAGCAAACCTTCGACAGCCTTTTGCTGATTGACCAACGGCACACACAACAGTGACTGCCAGGGCGTGGCCTGGAGCGGTAGAAAACTGGTTTCGTGCAGGCTGCCGCTCAGCTCGCTGAGGCATACCACGCGGTTCTGGCACAAGGAAAATTGCAGCAGTTGTTCACCGTTGTAATCCGCCGGCAGGCTCGCCCCTTCCCGAGGTTGCAGAATGCCGTTCAGGCACTCGGCGTTCATCCCCAGGCAGGTATGAGTGGCGTCCAGCAGGTACAGCTGCGTCAACTCGCAGCCGCTGAGCTCGGCCAAACCGCGCACGAAGTCACCCAGCAGCGCAGCACCGTCCGCCGCGCGCGACAGGCTGGCGAATTGCGCCAGCAAGGCTTCGGCATAGACCAGCGGTTGCGGCACTTGAGTGAACATCACACCCACCTCAGGCGAACTCGCACATCACGCTGGCGTCACCGTCGAGCGTCGCATGCACACGCTTGAGGCTTTCGCCGGTAGCCATTGCGTCGAGCAAACGGTCAGCCACCAACGGCAGCACATGCAGGTCGAGCAAGTGGTCGATCAGGCGTGCGCCGCTGTCGCTTTGGGTGCAGCGCTCGGCCAGGTGATCGACGAGGTCCTGGGAATAAGTGAAATCGAGCTGACGACGGTTCAGGCGCTCGCCCAAACGACCCAGTTTGATTTCGATCAGCTCGCGCAGCACCGGGCCACCGACCGGGTAGTAAGGCACCACGCGCATCCGCGCCAGCAGCGCCGGTTTGAAGTGCTTGCTGAGCACCGGGCGAATGGTTTCTTCGAGGACTTCGGCGGTGGGCCGCGCACCGTTTTCGCAGAGTTCGCTGATGCGATCGCTGCCCAGGTTCGAGGTCATCAGGATCAGTGTGTTGCGGAAGTCGATCTCACGCCCTTCCCCATCGTTGGCCACGCCTTTGTCGAAGATTTGGTAGAACAGGTTGAGCACGTCCGGGTCCGCTTTCTCGACTTCATCGAGCAATACCACCGAGTACGGTTTCTGGCGCACGGCTTCGGTGAGCATGCCACCCTCGCCGTAACCGACGTAGCCCGGCGGCGCACCGATCAGGCGCGAGACGGTGTGCTTCTCCTGGAACTCGGACATGTTGATGGTGGTGATGAAGCGATCGCCGCCGTACAGCAAATCGGCAAGTGCCAGGGCGGTTTCGGTTTTGCCGACGCCGCTCGGGCCGACCAGCAGGAACACGCCGACCGGTGCATCAGGCTTGTTGAGGCCAGCGGCAGTGGCGCGCATCGAACGGTCGAGGGCATGAACCGCTTGTTCCTGACCACGAATGCGTGTGCGCAGGTCGGTGGCGAAGCTCGCGACCTTGGCGTTGTGTTCGCGGGCCAGTTGCGCCAACGGCACGCCGGTCCAGGCGCTGATCACTTCGGCCACCAGGCGCGGGCAGACTTCGAAGCTCACCAGACGTTCTTTGACCTGAAGCTCGGTCAGTGCTTTGTGAGTTTCGTTGAGTGCGACTTCCAGGGTTTCAACGCTTTGCGCTTCGTCCATCGGCAGCGTTTCGATCATGGTGCCTTCAGCGTCTTCTTCAACCGTGATGGTTGCTTCGACGGCAGCGGCTTCACGGGCCTCGGCCAGTTGCTGACGCAGGTCCAGCAGGCGCTCGGCCAATTTTTTTTGTTCGGTCCAGAGGGTTTCCAGAGCGACCCTTTCTTCTTCGGCGTCGGCCAGGCGATCTTCCAGAGCGTCCAGTGCTTCGTGATCGATCAGCAGACCGGCCTCGGCGTCGCAACGCAGGGCCTGACGCTGACGGCCACCTTCGGCCAGTTCACCCCGCAGGCGTTCCAGGCTTTCCGGGGCGGCGGCGAAGCTGATGCGCACCCGGGCGCATGCGGTGTCGAGCACGTCGACGGCTTTGTCTGGTAACTGACGGCCAGCGAGATAGCGAGCAGACAGTTCGGCAGCCGCAACCACCGCATCATCGCGCAGGTAGATGCCGTGGCTCTTCTCATAAACCTGAGCCAGGCCACGCAGGATGGTCACCGCTTCGCTGACGGTCGGTTCGTGCAGTTGCACCGGCTGGAAGCGACGGGCCAGGGCCGGGTCTTTCTCGAAGTATTTTTTGTACTCTGCCCATGTAGTGGCGGCGATGGTGCGCAACTCGCCACGGGCCAGGGCCGGTTTCAGCAGGTTGGCCGCGTCGGAGCCGCCGGCATTGCCGCCCGCGCCGATCAGGGTGTGGGCTTCGTCGATGAACAGGATGATCGGTTTCGGCGAAGCTTTGACTTCGTCGATCACGCCTTTGAGGCGACGTTCGAATTCACCTTTGACGCTGGCGCCGGCCTGCAACAGGCCCATGTCGAGGGACAGCAACTCGACACCTCTCAATACTTGCGGCACTTCACCGGCCGCAATGCGCGAGGCCAGGCCTTCGACGATCGCGGTTTTACCGACGCCGGCGTCACCGACCACAATCGGGTTGTTCTTGCGACGACGTGCGAGGATGTCGACCATCTGGCGGATCGCGCCATCGCGGCACAGCACCGGGTCGAGTTTGCCGTCGCGGGCCTGTTGGGTCAGGTTGTGGGTGAAGCGCTGCAGCAGCGATTCGCCGGGCACGGCGGGTTTGCCGGTGGCCGGTTGTTCTTTCTGCGACAGGGCGAATTCTTTCAGGCGCTCGATGTTCAGCTTGGCCAGCAACGACTGATAACGGCTGCCGGCGTAGCGCATCGGGTTGCGCAACAGGGCGAGGATCAACGCGGCTTGTTCGACCTGGCTCTGGCCCAACTCGAGGTTGGCCACCAGCAAGGCGTCTTGCAGCCACTGCACCAGTTCCGGGGCGAACACCGGGTTACGCGAGGCGCTGTGCTCGACCCGCGATTGCAGCGCGGCGCTCAGTTCGCCGGCATCGACTTCGGCATCCTGCAACGCGCGGGCGAGCAGGCCTTGCGGGCGTTCCAGCAGGCCCAGCAGCAGGTCTTCGACGAGGATCTTGCTGCCGCCACGGGCGACGCAGCGTTCGGCAGAACTTTCCAGGTCACGACGGGTTTCGGCGTCCAGCGCCTGGATAAGTTGTTGCAGGTCTACGTTGATCATGTGTCATCTGTCCTTAATGAATTTTGCTGCCCAGGGTCACCACGCCGTCCGCTTTCTCGCGGCCGAGCCAACTGGTCCACCCCAGGCGACAGGCGTTCTGCTCACCGATGCGCAGTTCGCGGATTTCTTCCTGACGCAGCACCAGGCGAATGTCGTAATCGAGCGGGTCACGCAGGGTGAACCGCACCAGCGCGCACAGCGGCTGGTAGCCGAAACCGATCGGCAGGAATTCGTGAAAGCGTTGCCAGTCGAGCTCGCGGATATGAATGCGGAATTTGCCGCTGCGATCACGCACGTGTTCGCCCAGCACCAGGTCTTCGCCGAGCATGCTGTTGGCCCGGCCCAGGCGATTGCGTTGCTCGTCGAGGATCTCGACGCGGCGCTCGATGCACTGCTCGATGGTCAGCTCGGCGTGCTTGAAGTAGTAGCGCAGCACCGCTTCGATCAACGCCGCCGAGTGCGCCCGCAAACTGAGCAGGCCGAGGTACGGAAGCAGACGTTTCCAGTTCAGCTCCTGGGCTTTGCGGATCTCTTCGCCACCGAGGCCGATCAGGGCAAACAGCTGCGCCGAAAACGGGTCGAGGGCGCCGCTCTGGAAACTGGCGCGGTACCGATACTTTTGCCAGATCGGCAGCATCAGCCGTTGCAGGCGATGGTGAAACAGGTCGAGGAAGTTGCGGGTCGGGTTGCCGTCTTCGCTGTCGCCCAGGGCCTGTTCGCCATAGAACGCCGGCAGCGGCGAACCGGAACCGACCAGGCCGATCAGGTTGAAACGCAAGCGCGCACGCATCTGCCCATGCTCTTTGAAAAACTCCACGCGATCGACGTCGCTGCCAGGGAAACCCAGGCTCGGATTGGCCTGGAATTCCAGCTGGTCGTATAGGTCGTCTTCGCTCAGGTACGGGTGCGCATCGCGCAGCCGGTCAATCACCAGCAGCACGGCCTGAAACAGCGAGTACTCGCGTATTACCCGGGTCAGCCCGCTTAAAGCAGGGGCTGCAGGCCCATACGTGGTGTCCATTGGTACACCTCTCCCTGTGTGCTTTTTACCCGCAGCTCGTGGAACGAATTGAGACTGGCGTAAAGCGCGAAAAACTCGTTAAGAACCGAAGCGAACACGAACAGGTCGCCCTCGCCGATATACCCTTCCGGGTCGATGGTCAGCTCGGTGCGCAACCCGCGTACCGGCAACCCTCGGTGCAATCTGTCGACGTGTTGGTGCTTGATCGACTTGAGCCCGCCCAGCAGGCGCTTGCTGACTTTTTCCGCGTGTTGGTCGTAGTAGCGCGGCAGGTCGTAGGTTTCGAGAATCACCTTCAGCGCATTGACGTCGGCCAATGAGAGGTAGTTGAGTGACATGTTGCTGATCAGCTTCCAGAGGAAGTCACGGTTCAGCGGCGGTGCGAAGCTGGAGGTGGCCGGCGTGATGTTGCGGAAACTCAGAAACTCCGGCGTGTCTTCGCAGGCCATGCAGATGTCGCCGAGCTTGAGCTTGCGCGGCAGGTTCTGGTTGGTGCACATCAGCTCGATCGACAGGGTTTCGTGAGCCTCGGTGTGGCGGATGCCGAAGCTCAGGTAGGTGTCGAGGCCGTCGTGCAGCAAGGACGAACGCTGGCGGATGCTGTAATGCGGACGGCTGGTGGGCACGTCGAAACTCGGGTCGTGCTCGAAGGATTCGAACGGCACGTACGCTTGATAACCGAGGCCGCCGGGCTTCCAGCCGGTGACGGTTTCCACCGAGAACACGCCGCAGTTTTCCAGATCGTATTCAGCCGGCAGCAGCAGGTATTCGTCCTGCTTGCCATCAAGGCGAATGGGCAAAGCATCGTGCTTGAACAGGTTAACGATCGGCGTGCAGTAGAGCTTCACGTTGTCCAGGGTCGGACGCATGCGCATGATGCCGCTCTTGCGAATGTCAAAACGCAATTCGAGGCCGCGCATTTGCTTGAGCGTGTCCTCCGGCAATGCCTTGAGCAGGTCCAGACCGTTGATATCGACGAACAGGAATTTGTCCTGGAAGGCGAAATATTCCTGCAGGTAGCGATAGCCGCGAAAGGTGTTCAGCGGATACGGGATCAACGCCTCTTCTTCGGCAAAACCCACCGGCTGCACGCGGTCGCCGGGCATCTTGAACGCCATCGGCTGGCCGCTCACCCCGTTGATGGGCTTGCCGGCGCCATCCAGCGGGATCAGCTCGATGCCTTCAAGGTTGCGCAACAGGCTCAGGTAAAGCATCTGACTGATGTAGCGCTCACCGGCAAAGTGCAGGCGCAGACGACTCAGCTCCAACTCGCCAAGGTGACCATCGGCGCTCATCTCCAGGCGCAGGCTCAACAGCGAACCGTCACCCTTCACCGAGTAAGTCAGCGCGGCCAGATCCAGCGGCAACACCTCGGTCGGATAGCACGTGCGAAAACGGCAGCGCACATCATCGACCGGCACACTCTCCACCGGCGTATCACGCTCGACCCTCAACGCAGGCCCGGAACGCTTCAACGGGTCGAACTGCAAAATGCTGAACGCCGGCAGCGGCCGCATGTAGTTGGGCCACAGCAGGTGCATCAGCGAATGGCTGAGCTCCGGCAGTTCGTCGTCGAGCTTCTGGCGCAGGCGACCGGTCAGAAAGGCAAAGCCCTCAAGCAACCGCTCCACGTCCGGATCCCGCCCGGCTTGCCCGAGAAAAGGCGCCAACGCCGGGCTACGCTCGGCGAATCGACGACCTAACTGGCGAAGTGCGGTGAGTTCGCTTTGGTAGTAGTGGTTAAAGGACATGGGTTAGCTGCCTGGTGGTGGAACTCATGAAAGAACTGCCTTTGGACTGCGCTCGATGTCGGACCTGATCATTGGACGGAACTCAGGAATGCGATCGGGCACTGCAATACCCTGCCCTTCATCGAACGAGCAGCGATCATTGGGTTCGGCCCATTAGAAAATTTCACGGAACACCCACTGATTGAATCGATAAAGGGCAGCCACCCCAAACATCGAGGTCATCAACCAAAATGCCGCGCAGACAAAAAAATAAACGCCGTTCATTTACACCCCCCCTCGGGGTTCGAGCCGAGGGAGTGAAAACAGAACAAATAAGGTGATGAACCATGCAAGCAAAGCGTGTAATTGCCTTGCATGTTGCAGAGGGCCCAGCCTTTCACAACGGCATAACCAACAACGAGCTGCACAAGCAGAAAAGAAACAACCGCCAAAGGAACCGAGAAAAAATAGCTATAGGGCTCGGCAAATCCATGGACTGTTACTACATAGATTTCAAACACCGCGAACGGCAAAACCAATGCAAGTGCCAGTAGAATTATTGCCCTCACTTTTTTCGCGCAGCTCGTCAATTCCGCTCCTTGCAATGGATCAGAAAACCGGGGGCAGTCCCTTTTAGCTTTCATTTTTCAACCCTTTCAAGATTCACTAAAGCTATTTCGCCTTCGCCTTATCTGAACTAAGCACTTTTCGCTGCTGAAGATAAATAACACCCTCTCCAGAGAAGGCGATCACACTATTAGCCGTGAGCGGTTCACTATTCTCATCTCCAAACTTGAGCCAGCCTTCGTCCCATAACTCGCCACTCTCATGTCTTACTTGCACGAAATAATAAGGAGGCTCCGACTTGGTCACTTCAATATACTGACCGCCATCGGCACCACCTCTCCAGTGGGAATTAGGATATTCACTGAGCAAATGTGGCTTATCTTTTGAAAAGTCCATAAAAAATATCACCCCCAAAGCTACCAACAAGGACAGTGCGCCAACAACCATTAGAAAGCGTTTCAACCAGATCAATCTTTTATCTCCAGCGTATCGGTGCTAAATATGTAATCCAGATCCGGCTTTGTTTCTTGGAAATCTTCCATATAGTCTTTTGGTATCACAGCGAAATATGACCTTTTAGGCGCTCCGAGATTGAGACTATCAACCAAATCAGCCACAAACGTCATGCAGTTATGGCTTCTCAAGCTGTACGGTTCTCTATCCATATTGGCGTTGTCTTTTTCTTTGTTTTTCAGCCACGCTTCGGCTTGAGCAAAGGCTGCGCCTCTAAGAACGACCCCGGATACATTGCTCGACTGCCCATAAGACGTAGACATGCTCCTCAAGGTTTTTTTGAGCGACAATTCAGTTATCGCTCCACCTTTGATCGTAACGTTAGACACGGGGCGTACCCTTACAATTCCAGGTGGACCTGCGCCTTCATAACGTCCGTATTCCCCATACTTCGTCAGACCTGTTTTCCCATTGACAATCAGCACACCTGCGTGACCTAAATCAGAGAATTTGTGACTAACACCCATTGCCTCAACATGAATCTTGTAGCCTGGAAAGACGACTGGAATTACGAAGTCTTGATCGCTTACCAAGTAAATTTGAACTGGCGTATGGTCTTTCGCGGGAGTTGTCGCAACAGTTGCGACTTTTACGGCCTGAGGCATTTCACTCCCCCCTAACCAACCAATTTGGAATAGCCGAAATTTGAATATTCTGAACTTGAGCTTTTGAACCCAGTGATTTAGACAGTCCGGTCTCGTCCGTTACACCTTGAATTTCCGAGCCATCTTCAAGAGTGGCGATATATGCAACGTTTTTAAGTGGAGCTCCAGATACCGGGTCCATCAACTGAATACGTACATCAAAACCAAAAATGTTCAACGGAACTGGCGCCACAAACGGCACCGGCGTATGCGAATTCCCAATAATCACCGTCGAAGACCCAGCCGTAACCTTATTGCCATGAGTACCAACAGAACCCACAGTGGCCGCTGGTTTACCGTTGATCAAAACAGTCGTCGCAAGATCGCCAACCATCGCACCACCACACGCCGAGGCATCGCCTTGGCGGGCGGCCGCGAGGCCGTCGAAGAACACGTCGCCGGAACCGGCGGCGATCGGGTTGGTGCCGTGGCCGGGGAACGGACAAGCGGTGGGGTCGGATACACGTGCTGCGGGTTTGCCGGACATCGGAGTCTCCTTAATTGACCTTTACTTGACCGCTGCCATCCAGGCGCGCGGCGAAACTGACCTGGCGCTTGAAACCATCAACTTCCAGCAGGCCTTCGATACTGAAGGACAGGCGAAGCTGATCGTTGTCACGCGGCAGGGAAATAACACGCACATTGCTCAGGCGTGGCTCGTAGGCTTCGATGAAATTTTCGATGGCCAAACGGGCCTGACTCAGGGAGTCGTGCAGGCTCAGGCGCATGTCATTGAGATCGGGTAGCCCGTAATCGGACAGCGTTTGCACGCTGCCCGCACGGGTGCTGAGCATCTTGGCCAGATGGGCAGCCACGGACGCCATGGCGCAGACCTCGCGGCTCCAGCCGACGCGTTTGTCCGCGTCGCCACCCAGGCGTTCGAAAAGGCTGCCGTATCCAGTCATGAGTCGCTCCGTTTACTCTTTGTCCAGCTTGCCAACCAGCGACAGGGTGAAATCGGCACCCATGTACTTGAAGTGCGGGCGCACGTTCAGGCTGACGCGGTACCAGCCCGGCTCGCCTTCAACATCGCTGACGATGATCTGGGCAGCGCGCAGTGGACGACGGCCACGGACTTCGGCGCTCGGGTTTTCCTGATCGGCCACGTACTGGCGGATCCACTTGTTGAGTTCCAGCTCGAGATCAGTACGTTCTTTCCACGAACCGAGTTGCTCGCGCTGCAGCACTTTCAAGTAGTGAGCCAGGCGGTTGACGATCATCATGTACGGCAGTTGGGTGCCGAGCTTGTAGTTCAGCTCTGCGGCCTTGCCTTCTGCGCTGATGCCGAAAAACTTCGGCTTCTGCACCGAGCTTGCGGAGAAGAACGCCGCGTTGTCGGAGCCTTTGCGCATGGTCAGGGAGATGAAGCCTTCCTCGGCCAGTTCGTATTCACGACGGTCGCTAACCAATACCTCGGTAGGAATCTTGGTTTCGATTTCGCCCATGCTTTCGAAGTGGTGCAACGGCAGGTCTTCAACCGCGCCACCGCTTTGCGGGCCGATGATGTTCGGGCACCAGCGGAATTTGGCGAAGCTGTCGGTCAGCTTGGTGCCGAACGCGTAGGCGGTGTTGCCCCACAGGTAGTGCTCGTGGCTGTTGGCAACGGTTTCTTTGTACACGAACGACTTTACCGGGTTTTCTTCCGGGTCGTACGGGTTACGCAGCAGGAAACGCGGCACGGTCAGGCCAACGTAACGGGAGTCTTCCGACTGGCGGAAGCTCTGCCATTTGGCGAATTGCGGGCCTTCGAAGTGATCTTTCAGATCTTTCAGGTCCGGCAGGCCGGTGAAGCTTTCCAGACCGAAGAATTTCGGGCCGGCGGCCGCAATGAACGGCGCATGGGACATGCAGGCAACGCTGGACACGTACTGCATCAGTTTCACGTCCGGCGAGCTTGGGGACATGAAGTAGTTGGCAATGATCGCGCCCACCGGCTGACCACCGAACTGACCGTATTCAGCGGTGTAGATGTGCTTGTACAGGCCCGACTGCATCACTTCCGGCGAATCTTCGAAGTCGTCCAGCAGATCGTCCTTGGAGACGTTGAGGATTTCGATCTTGATGTTTTCGCGGAAGTTGGTGCGGTCGACCAGCAACTGCAGGCCACGCCACGACGATTCCAGGGACTGGAAGTCCGGGTGGTGGAGGATTTCGTCCATCTGACGGCTGAGCTTGGCATCGATCTCGGCGATCATGCGGTCGACCATGGCCTTCTTGACCGGCTCACCGTTGTTCTGCGGCTTGAGCAGCTCTTCGATGAACGCCGACACACCGCGTTTGGCGATGTCGTAGGCTTCGTCGTCTGGCGTCAGGCGGGTTTCGGCGATGATGCTGTCGAGAATGCTGTATTCGCCATTCTCGTTGCTCTTTTGCTGTGCTGCGCTAGTGCTCATTGTGTTGGCTTCCTTGACTGATAAAGACTCAAGCGTCCTGGGCTGCGGCGTTCAGGCCTAGTTCACCCAGTACACGACTGCGAGATTCGTCGTCGGCGAGCACGCCTTCGATGGCTTTGCGGAACGCAGGCGCGTTACCCAGCGGGCCTTTGAGGGCCACCAGCGCGTCGCGCAGTTCCATCAGTTTTTTCAGCTCTGGCACTTGCTCGACCAGCGAGGCCGGGTTGAAGTCCTTCATCGAGTTGACGCGCAGTTTCACGGCCAGTTCTTCAGTGTCGCTTTCTTCCTGAAGACGGTTCGGCACGCTCAATGTCAGGCTCAGCTCTTGCTTGGCCAGCACTTCGTCGAAGGTCATCTTGTCGATGCTGATCGGCTTGCGATCTTCGATTTTGCGTTCGTCCTTGCGGTGGGTGTAGTCACCGATTGCCAGTAGTTTCAGCGGCAGTTCAATCTCTTCCTGAGCACCGCCGGTGGCGGGTTTGAAGGTGACGTTGATGCGTTCCTTGGGGGCTACCGAGCCTTCTTTGGCCATGGCTTTTCTCCTTGCGGTTGTGGCCCGGGGGCCTATTCGAGTACCACTTCGAGATCGAGGTGGCACAGCCTGCGATAAATCTCTTCCTTGCGTTCACGCACTGCATGGTTCTGCGGTAACAACGCGCAGCAGCTATGCAGCAAATGCAGCACTTCCAGCGCAAGATCGGGCTCCCAGGCGTGCAGGCCTGAGTCCTGTAATGTTTGGTCGAGGGTTTCGAGTTGGGTCTTGGCCAGTTCGTATTTCTTGGCCATGAAGCACAGCCGCGCGAGGGCGAACTGCCAGAAGAATCGAACCCGTCCGCCGTGGGCACTTTGCAAGCCCTGCTTGAGGATCTGCACGGCGGCCTTGAGGCCATCCTTGCGCAGAATCGGCAAGACCTCTTCCAGAGCCAGTTCCCAGGCCGGCTGGGTATCGGCGACTTCGACCTTGCGTGGCGCACTGGCGCTTTGCAGATGCGGCATGACGTGGGCGCCAATCCAGGCGCGGGTGGCCGGATCGGCGAACGGCGCGCCGTCATGGAAACGCAATTCGATGATGCCGGGCAGGCGCTGAACCAAAAGCGCGAAGTGGATTTCCACTTCGCGCATCGCCATCTCGGCATTCAACGCCTGGAGGCATTCCCAGACTATTCGCTGGCCATCGAACCAGAACGGTGCCTTCGCCAGGCTCGCCTCCAGCTCTACTAGCAGATCAGCGTATTTCCCCTGGTCGTAGCGGTCCTGATAGGACTTGAGTTTGTCCGCCGGCAAACCGCGCAGAACGGTGATCTGCTCGGCGTTACGCTCGGGAACCGCGTCGATCGGCAGCCACAGCAGCGTGCGATTGAGGCGCAGGGCGCGCAGGTCAGTGGCTTTCTGCTTGAGCCACCAGGCACACAACGGACGGGCGTTTTCTTGCTGGGCGCGCAGGGCCTTGTGGGCTTCTTTCTCGTTATCGATCGGCGCGCCGGGGATGAACAGCTGGGTCGCGGCCTGCTTGACCTGAGCCACCGCGGCGCCCACCACACCGGGCTCCGGCTGATTGTCGGCGGCGCGCTGGACCATGTTTTTCAAGCGCCGGGAAATCGGCAGCAGCAACGGCGCGTCATCGCCCAGGTGCTCGGTGCACGCGGCATCGAGCCCTTCCAGATGCTCGACCAGACGGCGGAACAGCGGCAATTGCTCTTTGATCGCGACGTTTTCGTTCAACACCTGCTCAAGACGCGGCACCAACCAACTGATGGCAGCGGAGCGAGTGCGGGCCTTGTTCGGATGAACCTTGGCCCAATGATTTTCACAGAGGTGGTGCAGCAAACCGAGGCCGGCCAGCAGTCCCTGGAAGGATTCGCGCTGGTACAACGCCCAGGTCAGCCACGCTGCGACACGCAAATCCTTGGATTGAGTGCGCAGCAGGTTTTCACTGTTTTCGCGGATTTTCAGCCAGTCGATCTGACCGCTTTCGTGCATGGACGAGGCTTTACCCAGCTCACTTTCCAACGCCTCATATTCGCTCGAAAAGCGAACATCCTCGCCCGCGAAACGCTCTTTGGAAATAGAGACTTTTGCCAGATCGAGATAATGCGCCGACAGTTTGTTTGAGTAGGACATCCTTAGCCTTTAGGGTTGATTGCACTCGTACGCCAATTGAAGTTTCAGCGGCTTGAAAATTAACGAAAAGCCATGAGAAATCACATCCAATTGAGATCTTACAAAGTGGATGCATCGGGCAACGACACAGCCACTAGCTGTCACTTTATTAAACAATTTGGCGCGAGATGTTTTGTTGACTTTCGAATATCACCCTAAATTACGCTGAGATTTTTAGAAGATTCGAGTTCAGCACAATGAAGGCCTACTTTTAAAAAATTGATCTCGAGCTGCTCGACAGCAGATCGAACCTCAGCCTTGGAAACAGGTGGCGAAGCATGACAAGACTTGAAAAAAATAAAAGTAGGACGTTTCCGAAAATGTATTACGCAACGTGAGTATTTGATGGAAAAATCTCGTCACGAGCGAGATATCATATTGATTGCACAGCATTTTTTAAACTCAGAAATTCTTCTAAAAATTGCCAAAATCGAAAGCAAATCAAATAATTTTAAAGAACTCCACCTACAAGCGCTTCCTACCTATTTCACAATGCTTTGTATTCGGAACGCTCTTACAAACGTCCGGGAGGTTTCTTACATCAATCTGTTTCAAGCCTTGTTAGCGTGAGTTGAATTTTTTCTTTCGCATAAACGCCATGACCTATTGCTGGGAAGTCGCTTCGCGGCCGAGTTGCTCCCCGAGTTTCGAAGCTATCGTTACAAGCATCTGGGGGCACAGGCACAGAACGAAATCAAGTGCTCCTCTTTTCCGATGGCATCAATAATATTCGGTAATGCGGGAAGTTTCACACACAGTTTCTAGCCCCTTCCTACATCATTTCTTTCCCGCGCGCTGATAGCTTTCGGATTCTTGCGACTCGCTCAGTTGAAACATGACAAGTGCGTCGTAACTTTTTATCTCCCTGCTCAAGGATGAGCTAAAAAAGCAAAAGGATAAGCGCATGCTCGCATCCGCCAATGCCGCGCAATTCACCATTACAATTCCGACGGTTCGCAACGATTTTAAAGTGCTGGCATTTGAAGGTACTGAAACCATCAGCGCGTTGTACTCAATCAGCGTCGATCTGGTCAGTGAATACCCCGATATCGATCTGGAGAGCCTGCTTCTCCAACCTGCATTTCTCCAATTCGGCCTTAACGGCGAAGGTATCCACGGATACATCGAAGGGGTGTCCGAAGGCGACGTTGGTAAACGCCTGACCCGCTATGGGGTGCACTTGGTGCCGGCGCTGTATTACCTGCAATTCAGCCAGGATCAGCGGATTTTTCAGAGTCAGACGGTGCCGCAAATCATCGCTCACGTCCTCAAAGCGCACGGCATTCAAGCCGATGCATTCACCTTCCACGTCAAAACAAGTCCCCCGCGCGAATACTGCACTCAATACCGGGAAAATGATTTGGAGTTCGTCCAGCGGCTCTGTGCCGAGGACGGCATTACGTGGCATCACCAACACTCTTCGCAAGGCCATATGCTGGTGTTTACCGATGACCAGACATTCTTCCCGAAACTGGGCGAAACCCCGTATCAGCAAGACGCCGGCATGGTGGCAGAGCATCCGGTCGTCAACCAGTTTTCCATGGGTTTCAAAACCCGCCCCAGCATCGTGACCCGCCGTGACTACGACCTGAAACGTCCGAACGCGGTGCTGGAAAGTCGCTTTGCCGCGGAGTTCGACCCCACGCTTGAAGACTATAGCTATCCGCTGCCATTAGAGAACGAAAAGCGCGGCAAACAACTGGCCCGGCAGGCACTGGAACGGCATCGAGTCGATTATCAGTTGACGGAGGGCGAAAGTGATCAGCCCACGCTGCGCAGCGGCCACTTTTTCAATCTAACGAAACACCCACACGAAACGCACAATGATCTATGGCTGCTGCTCAGCGTGACCCATTTCGGGAAGCAGCCTCAAGCGCTCCAGGAGTTCGCCACCAGCGCTACCGAACCTGAGAACGACTTTACCCAAGGCTACCGCAACAGCTTCAGCGCAATTCCCTGGGACGTTTTTTATCGGCCACCGATGCCTGCACCAAGGCCCATGCTGAATTGCCAGACCGCCCGCGTCACCGGACCTGTCGGCGAAGAGATTTACTGCGACGAATACGGTCGCGTCAAAGTCAAATTTCACTGGGACCGGTCTGAACGCAATAACGAAAACAGCAGTTGCTGGCTGCGGGTAGCGTCCAGCTGGGCGGGAGACAACTTCGGTACGGTGATCATTCCGCGTATCGGGATGGAAGTCCTCGTCACCTACCTCGAAGGTAATCCCGATAATCCGTTGATCACCGGCTGCCTGATCAACAAGGTCACGCCGCCGGCCTACCCATTGCCCGAAAACAAAACCAAAACCGTACTTCGCACCCACAGCTCCCCCGCTACGGGTGGCTACAACGAATTGTCGATGGACGATCGCGCTGGCGATGAGTTGATCCACCTGCGTGCTCAGCGGGATATGGAGCAGAAGGTTGGAAATGACAGCCGGCTGGAAGTGGGCAATGAGCATCGAGTCACCATCAAGGGCGACCGTATTACGGTGCTGGGATCTGAAGAGCACCTCACTATCACGTCGGATCGAAAAATCCAGGTAAGCGGCAACGACTACCTGCATGTCGCAGGCGAGAGCCACACAAGAGCTGATGAAACGCTGGTTATCGAAGCCGGTGAGCACGTGCACATCAAGGCAGGTACGCACCTGGTGATTAGCGCGCAAGAGAGCCTTTCCATAAAGGTCGGCGATCAACACATCGTGCTCAACGCCGACGGTATTTTCAGCAGTAGCGCGATTGATGTCGGGGGTGCTCCAACGCCGGGTACGGCTGCGCATACATTACTGCAGGGGGCTGCGGCGGGCTTGTTGGTGTCCGTCGCGCCTGAGCCTTCTCCATCGGAAGTGAATGAATCGGATGAGCTGGAGGAAGAGGAGGAAGACGTCGAAGAGGAAGGGATTACTTTGCGGATCGGGGTGTTCTTCGATGGCACGGGAAACAACAAAGCCAACAGCGAAACTGTGGCGGCGTGCTATGCACCGGATGCCAATCTCGCAGAGGCCGCTGAGGAAATACAAAGGCACTGTGCGGCTTACGGGTACGACGGCAATGGGAGCTCGCCGGACAATAGTTATGGGAATGATGTGAGCAATATTGTCCGGCTTTACAAACTCTATGAAGACCGAGTGGACGAAACGCTGTTGCCAGAAACAACGAAGACATCGATCGCCATTTATGTTGAGGGCATCGGGACCACGAGCGGTGGGGAAGACTCACGTTACTCCCAAGCAACGGGGATTGGCGAAACAGGTGTGGCGGCCCGAGTCGAAAGGAGTCCAGCGCTTATCATGGAACAGATACGCCGACTGGAGGAAAAGAACCCAGGGATGAAAATTGATCGGATTGAATTCGATATTTTCGGCTTCAGCCGAGGTGCGGCAGCCGCGCGACATTTTGCAAATGAAGTGCTCAAGGGCGAGCAAAACATTCTCGCGGAATTACTGCCGGCCGGTGCTCCGGTCTTGTCCAGTAACTTCAACTGGCGTCTCAAAACTGATGTCACCATCAATTTCATTGGCCTGTTCGATACTGTCGCATCCATCGCCAACCCGTGGGCACTCGACTTCACTGGTGCCAACAGCAGAAACCCCTTCGCCAATCTTAAACTCCCGGATGACTGCGCCAATAAGGTTGTGCACCTGGTCGCTCGCGACGAAGTCCGTGAAAATTTCGCCCTTAATAGCCTCGGTGATACAGACCTGGTTTTGCCCGGCGTGCACTCGGACCTCGGCGGCGGTTATTTGCCAATTGCCAAGGAAAAACTCCTGTTGGGTAAGCCCTCTACAAGCACCGTGAGCGAGAGCATGGATGCAACCCGAAGTGCTGCTTACCTTACTGCCGAAAAAGAGGTGTTCGCCTGGTATGAAAAAGGCGTAATCGACTTCGACGGTCCGGGCAACAAAATCAAAGTGGAGCATTGGGAAAGGCCGCTACCCTTACCAAGAGGGAAAGATCAGACCAATACCGATCCACAGAAGAAGGTTTTTGCGGCTGCATCCATTGAACGCCCGGTGCGAGGCGAACTGTCGCTGGTCTATTTACGAATCATGCGCGAGCTTGCAGTCCGACACGATGTACCGTTTGACATCATTGACGCCAACGACCCGAAACTAGCCCTGCCTGCCGATCTGGTACTCATCCACAAAAAGCTGCAAGCCTATGCTCTTGGCGACACAAAGATCGAAGGATTGACGGTTGAAGAAAGAGCACTATTACGCAGTCGCTATATCCACATCTCAGCTCACTGGAACGCAGCCAAAGATTTCAACAGCAGCGACACGAACATTGTTTTTATCAACAGGCCAGCCAAAAACAGCAAACGCGTGGTTCATCCCAATGAATAATTCAGTCCGCCTTTTCACCAAAAGCGCGGGTTTATTGTTTGGTTTGCTCTTTACTGGCAACTCGCAGAGCTTCGCTCAATCGGATAAGGGCTTACCGTGGTTTTTGGGGTTTTCAGCACCTGCTTATATGGAAGTCTGGATTGAAACCGCAGACGTGGTGGATATAAAGGAGCGAGTATTCCGAGGTGCGGGAGGTGGTATCGCCTCGGTGCCAAAACCTCCGAATAATCGGGGTATTGCCAGAGGATGGGTCAGCAGTAACGGTGGCGGGAAAGGGCGCCATGTCACAGGTGCTGATCTACCACGGTTGATCTACGTACGTTGGCAATCGCTGGTGGAGCCACAAACTTACGAGGCTTACATCGTCATCCCTGAATCAGCTCGGGAGATCATGCGTAAACCTGAAAAAGCTTTTTGCAGGGCTGATGGCAAGTGGATCACCGACTACCGCGATGATATCGGGATTGGTCTGGCCCCGGGGGGCATTGCCAAAGTCTGGCTGGGCGGCCCTTGCCTGAAGTCGGTCGAAATTGCTCGAGTCGAAGGAACCATTAACCGAAGAGGTCCCTACGAAGGAAAATCCGGCGGCAAGCATCGGCCCTTGTCAGAGACATCCAAAGCTTACATAGAAAAGTTCGGAATTCCCTATGGAAGTTGGTAAGAACTGTCGAATTTTCGATGGTTAAACACCGCCCAACAGCGCTTTTTTAAAACGACTCAAGGTTACTTCCTGCAAGCTACAACACCTTGCGTCGTTGCCTATGGCTACGCCAGAATCCGCCGGCTTGTGCGCCTTGGGGCCGGTCGGTAACTTGGTTCGTGTCACTGCTCATCAGTGATCGGGTTTAGCAGCCCGCGGTTGTTAGTGAGGTGCATAGCGTTTCCTTCAGTCAGGTATTCATATCCCTGCACTTGATGGTGGCTGTGCGTGGGGAGCCCTTGGGCGCGCCGGTTTGCTAACTCCCCGGTCTGCTAACCCGCGCACAGCCGCCACCCTTCGTTTAGCAGCGACGTGTGAACGGCTCCATTTCAGGAGTTAGTAAATGTTCAAGGTCAAACCCAACCCACCAGACACCGATCCGGTCTCTCCCTACGAAAGCCCCGATTCAAACAAACTCAACGAAGCCGCCGACCTCGCCGACGATGTGGACGGCTCACACCGCTCCGCAGCGCTGGCGCTCAGCCGGATGGCCGACGGGGTGCATTTGTTGGTGGAGCGAGCGTTGGATCATCTAGATGAACCCGAGATGGCGGCGATTTTCGCCGAGCGACAAAGCCGAGCCTGTTAACTCGCCAAGCAGTAAACAACCCTGATGGATGTATTCCTCGCCATCGGGGGTTTTCTCGTCAGGGTGCCCAGCACACAGCTGGGAGCACAAAAGCCAACACAGTTATCTACCCTGTTTCCGCAACACATGTAGGACGCGTCTGGTTTGGTCACCTTGGGATTGAAGTGCCTCTCTGCCTTGGTACTTTGCACAAGCACAACTCAAATGCTGAGGAGGTGCAGCGCATTTCAATCAAGAGACCATCCACCATCATGACTCGACGCAATAAAAAATCGGCGGTTGCCTTCGGGTGTTGTTGCATTGCCATGTTCACAGTCGTAGCTAGCGCTCCTGTTCGGGCGGAAGGGTGCCACGGGGTTGGCTGCCTATTAAACGGTGGCCCCCTCGAGTTCTCGATGCTGACTGGAATTGGGTTGCTCTACACAACGGTCGGACCATTCATTTCGACCTCAGACGCCACTAAAGATGGTCCTTCGAAGCACTACGTCCAAGCCGTGAAGGACGATGCCGCCGCTTATATCGCTACCGACGGCGATCTTGATGGCCCCATGCTTGAATCTGCATGGCGCGCGCACTTGGAGCAGCACGCTGATATTCAGCCAAGCAAGAAAGAGTTTGCCCACATGGTATTAGCTACCTATGGATGAACAACCGAGTTTCTGGCAATTGAAAGGAATCACTTAACGCAACGGCCAACTCTTCAGCGTCTGCCCAGGCATCAACACTGAAGCACTGCTCGCCAACGCCTCGGGAGATCTACTGGATCAAAAACGGTTTGGAAAACATCAGCAGACAATTGACCGATCTCGAGAAGCAAATTGACAGGAATCCCACCGCGCATGCCAATTACTATCAAAACGACCACAAGAAGCGGGCTCTAGGGAAGGAAAAGGAAAAAATCCAGATGACCCGGGCTCGACTCGTTGCACTGCACAGCCAGCGAGTCACCGAGGCCGACGTTTATGGCAGGAACAGTTGGCGATGATTCCACCAGTGGCCGAAGACCACGACGCAGCCATTGCGGCAATGACCGGAGGGCATGCCGTGGGCACGCCATTTCATCTGGATATTGATTCGATTGTGTAGCTTGGCTGGTGAAACGAGCGCTGAATCATTTGCCAGCGCAGGAGATGGCGGCGCACAGCGCCAAGGTGTAGCCAGTACAGATCATCCCCACGCAACACGTGGGAATGATCCAAGACCTACAGAAAACTCAATCAAGCATTCGGGCAAGGCACCGGTGCCCAGTCGCCCAGGTCCGGGTTCTTGCACATGCTGTTGACTTGAGTGGTGCCTGCGCTAGCCACTTGCTTGCTTTCCGCCTGTTTGGCTTGTGCGGTCTGCAGGGTTTTCTCGGTGGTGACCGCTTCTTTCGGCACGGTTGGCAGCACCGGTTTTTTCGCCGGTTTCACCGCTTTTTTGCTCTTGGTCGGTGCCACGACTGGCGTGGTGTCGGCGGTTGCCACGGTGACCACGTCAGTGCGCTGCACGCCGACTTGCTGCAGGTCTTTTTCGTAGGCCTGGGTGTAGTTGTTCAGGTCTTCGCTGGCTTTACCGTTCACCGCAACGATCAGGTCGTTGGACTCTTTGAGGCCCGCGACGATTTCAGCCAGGCGCTTGCGGCCTTCGGTGTCGTTGACGGTTTTGGCCTTGCGGTCGGCGACCAGTTTGGTGAACGCGTTCTGGTAGCACTGCTGCGAAGTCTTGGCGTATGCGGTGCTGCGGTCGATGTCGGCGGCGCTTTTGTTGACGTCGGAGGCGTAGGACGCGATGCGCTGGTTGTCATCGGCGATCTGCTTCTGACGCTCGGTGTAGTAACCGGCTGCACCACCAGCCAGGGCACCGCCCGCGGCACCGATGGCGGCGTTGCGACCACGGTTCTCGGAATCGACCAGGGCACCCAGCAGTGCACCGCCGACAGCGCCGACGGCCGCGCCGGTGACAACCGACTTGGTCATGTTCGAATCAGTGGCACGCAGGTGCTGCACTGGCTCGTAGCAGTTCGGGTAGTACTCGACCTTGGTGCTCGAGGCGACCTTGGAGGTCGGCGACGTGGCGCAACCGGTCAGTACGGTGCTGAAGCCAACGGCCATCAGCAGCAAGTGACGCTTGGAAAGCGAAGCAAAAGGTTTACGGGAGGAAAGCATAGTTGTGTTCTCTTTTAAGTTTGACCAGCTCAGCACGGCCCACCGCCGCCTGAGTCCCTTCCAAGCTCGCTGTACAACGAACGATCAAGACCGCTGGGCGTTCGATGCGAGCAATTCCTTCAATATCGCCGCCGGGTCGGCTCGTCGTTGCTGACGATAATCACCGACATGGCGAACGAATAACGTTGCGCGCGTTACCAGGCTTTTGCCCAGTACCGGCTTGCGCTCCAACTCTTCCTTGATGCGTTGAAACTGCGCCTGGATCACGGCATCGGTGTAGCGCGTGCCGGTCGCCAGGTTGTCGATGTAGATCGCCACCGCGCCGTCCAGCGCGCTGCGGCCATTGTCGATGGCGGTGGCGAACAGCTTGGCGCTGGCCTCGTCCTTGGCGTCCACGGCCTGCTGGCGACTCTTCTGCAAATTGGTCAGGCGAATGTTGTAGTTGTTGACGGTCTCGGCCACCAGAGCCGCCGACTGGATCAGGTTGCCGGCCGCTTCCTCGCGCTGCTGGGCGATGAGCGAGACGTTGCGCTTGAGCTCTTCGTTGACCAGCCCGAGTTCGGCTTGCAGGCGTGGATCGACACTGGCAGCAATGATGCTGTCCAGACGTTTGGTCGGGTCCTGGGCGTCGTCGATGGCATCGGTCAGCGAAGCCAGCCGACCTTCTTTCTGCCATTGGGCAAACAATTCTTTGTAGCGCGAACGTGGCGCCGACAACGCGCCAATCGCCACCCGGAACCCGGTGGTTTCGTTGCTTTGCTCGGTGCCGTCGGCGGCGAACAATGGGTATTCGCGACGCATCCCGGTGAACAAGGTGCCCTCGCCTTCCAGGTAGTTGCCGCCCTTGACCACGAAGCCGCCGTAGGTACCTTGGCGGCGTCCGGCGTGCACGAGCTGGAAGGATTCCTGGACCATCTCGGCGGCGTTGCCGATCACGTCGAACAGGCCGATGGGGTTTGGCAGTTTGGTGCCGATCGGCATCAATCGCGCTGCCTGACCAGTGCCGCCGGCGACTTGGTTGAACACCGCCCAATCGGCTAGCGGCCCGTCGCTTTCGCTGCCCTCAAGGCGTCGGGGAAAGAGGCGCCCTTCCAAATCCTGACGGCTGATGGCCTGCCCGCCACGGGCGGCAAATTCCCACTCGACTTCGGTCGGCAAGCGCACAAAACCCAGTCCGCCGTCTTCAGCCGAGGTGCCCCGACCGCTCACCGGCAGCAGGTCCTTGTGGTATTTCATCAGCCAGGCGCTATACACCGCCGAGAAGCGTTCGGCCTCGAAGCGCGACAACTTCACCTTGGGCAAACGCCCGGCCATGCCTTGCGGCGCCTCGGCTTGCAGTGCCTCGCAGGCCGGCGCCGGCTCGCCGCTGGCCAGCGATTGCGCCTGGGCCATGACCTGGGCGTATTGGCGGGCGGTGACTTCGTATTTGCCGATGAAATAGAGCATCGGTTTGAGCGGGGTCTTGGCGTCCGTCTTGGGCATCAACGGCGTGATGGTCTTGCCCCAATCCTTGGGCAGATCCTTGAGGGTGAACTGGCCGTTGATGAAGTCCCGCCGGTAACCGGAGATGAACGACTGTTGATAACCGGCCTCGCCCTCGCTGAAGGGATAGCCGAGGCTGATCTCGCGGTCGTCCAGAGTGCCTTGCGCCAGGATGTAGACGTAACGGAACACCATCTGCCCTTCGCACGGCAGCGGCAGGCTGACGTCATCGGGCAACGGTTTGGGATTGTCCAGTTTGCCTGTGCTTTCATCAGCGCCCACGAGACTAGCCATGCCCATGCTCGCCAGGCTCAGCGCCATGGCGGCGCCCAATACCTTATACATCTCGGATTCCTTCACACGCCTGGATACGCGCCACTCGCCAGCCACCACAGGCCGCCGCCACGACGCTGACGCCGAGCACGGCTACCAAGGCCCACGCGTAGTGATGTGCCAACAGATGACTGGCGTATTCGCCCGGCGCCTGCGCAAATAAATGGTTCAGGCCCGATTGCGCCAAGCCATACAGCCCGGCGCTCAGCAGAGCCGCGAGACCGGCGCTGTACAGCGCCTGCAACACAACAAACAGCAACAGCGCCGCCGTGGAAAACCCCAGCAGGCGCAACACCGACAACGCTCGACGCTTGCGCTCGACCGCCGCCAGCGCACCGGCAAAAATCGCCGCGAACGCTCCCGCCAAAGCCAATCCGGCGATGATCCAGAATACGATCGACAGGTTGCGGCTCAGCGATTGCACCTGGGCGATCGCCTGAGCCTGGGTCGAGACCAGCAGATTCTGCGCAGCGAAGTACTGACGCAGCGGCTCGACATCCGTGAGACGCCGGGCGTACAGCCGGAACGCCGGATACACCCGCTGCTCCGTCACACCCACCGCATCACCTGGCCAACCGAACGCTGGCACGGCGCGACCGTCCCGATAATCTTCAGCCGCTTCCAGCAAGGCCAACGGTGCGAACAATCCGTCCCGGGCGAAGGCTTCCAGCGGCAGAACGTGCAGCACCTGGACGCGAGTGCGCTGCGCCTCGCCACGACCAGCTATTTGCCGACCGAAACTGGCCTGCAGCCAATCACCGGCCTTGGCCCCGAGCTTTTCGGCGACGGTCTGGCTGAGCAGCACCTGATCCAGCCCTTGGGGCACCGGCAGACTGCCGAGCAAGGGGTCGTTGGCGGCGGTGGGGATCATTTCGACGGTCACCGTCGAAGCGCCAGCGCTCAGATCCGTCGTCGCGGCAATCTGCCGGGTGCGCGGCAAGGCGAAAGCCACGTCGCTGCGCCGGCTCAATTGTGCGATAAACGCGGCACTGAACCGGCCGCCGCCCAAGGGAATGATTTCCCGGGTGGCCGGGTCGTTTTCCAGGCGCTCGGTCAAACTGCTGACCAGGCCGAATTTCAAGCCGAACAGCACCAGCAGCGGTGCGACCACCGCCACCAGCGCCAGCACCGAACAGGCCGACAGCCACGCATCGTTGCGGTAATCCTGCCAGGCCAGGGAAGCCACCAGCGCGCTGCGCATCAGCAGGTCTCCTCGAGGGTGGCGGTGACACCGCCATCAACGTCGCGATGACAACTGATGCGCCGCACCTGCAAACCGCTGGCGCGGGCCAGTGATTCATCGTGGGTGGCGACAACGCAGCACACGCCATATTCGCGGGCCTGGGTCACCAGCAACTGCATCACTCGTTCGGCGTTCAGCGGATCAAGGGCTGCGGTCGGTTCGTCGGCCAGCAGCAAACGCGGCCCATGGGCCAGGGCGCGGGCGCAACTCACCCGTTGCCGTTGGCCGACGGACAAGTCACCCGGCTTTTTGCTCAATTGATCGGCGATATCCAACGCCCCGGCCAGGCGATCCACGCTGCCGTCGTCTTTCAAACCGAGCAGTTTGCGCGACAGGTCGATGTTGCCGCGCACGTCCAGAAAATCCAGCAGGCCACCGGTTTGCAGCACGTAGCCCAAGTGCCGGCGGCGCAGGTCCGCCAAGGCACTTTGCGCATCTGTGCGCCACAGCCCGGTAATGTCCGTGAGGGTTTGGCCAGGCGCAAAATCAAACTGCCCGGCCTGATCCGGCGCCAGCACCAGCGCCAGCAAATCGAGCAATGTGCTTTTGCCACAGCCACTGGGACCGACCACCGCCAATTGCTCACCGGCACGCAGTTGCAGCTGAGGGATCATCAGGCTGTAACGGTGGCTGCCAACGCCCCGGTGTTTGTGCACTGCACTCATGTTCAGCATCACGGCAGCGTCGACAACGGAACGCGGTACAAGGCATCACCCGGCTCGGCATCGCCGAAACGCACCCAGTTAGCCAAGTCGTTGTGGAAGGTTTCGTAGAGGCGGATCTTCGAATCCAGCTCGTCGATAAAGTCCTCCTGCTCGGCCACACTCAGGGAAAGCCACAAATCCTGGGTCATGTTCAACGACTTGCTGCGGTAGGGCAGCCCTTCCAGGTACTCACCCAGCACCCCGCCATCGGCCAGGTTGCCACCCTTGCGCAAGGCCGAGGGATCGCGGCTCATGTAGGCACTGGCGCTGGCGATTTCCTGAAAGAAACTCTTCGGCGAGGTCTGGGTCTTGCGGGCGGCATCGACGATCAGTTTCAGCGATTGCTGCAAGTCGTTGAGCTGCAACTTGGTCAGCATCACGCACACCTGGAATGCCGGCAGTGCCGGGTTGGTCAGGTCGCGGTCGGCGGTCCAGGCGCTGACCAGTTGCGGCGCCTGGCTGGCGGCTTTACGCCCCAGGAAGTCCATGTGCATCGCGTAGCCGACGGCCGCCGATTTGTCGCTCAGGCTCGGCGCGGCGCTCAGCAGCGGCACGGTTTGCGGCTTGTCGCTACGTACCTGATGCACCAGGTCGGCAAACACCGAACCGATCTCGTCCACCCGCTCACCGAACTTGCGCACATCGGCGCCCGGCACCGGAATGTACAGGTCGCCGATCTGTGGGTTGGCGTCGGCGGTCAGGGTGCGGTATTGGCTTTGCGCACCGCTGTGGGTTTTCTTGCCAGCATCGCTGAGCAGGTGCAAGGCGTAGATCTTGATCTGCTTGCCCAGCGCGGCTTGGCGCACTTCGGCCTCGTTCATTTGCGTGGCGGCATACGAGTCGTTCTTGCGCAAGGCACCGGCATCGGTGACCAACAGAATCAAGCGTCCGCCATAGCCGGACCAGTCCATGCCCTCGACCGCTTCCATCACACCGGCAAACGCATCTTCGTTGAACGAATGGCTCGAGACCGTGGACGCCTTGACCTGCCGCGCCAGGTCCATGAAGCGCTGTGGGTCGCGGCCCTGGTCCAGGGTGATCAAGGTTTTGGCGACGTATTCCAGGCCCGGGGTTTTCTGGGTGCTGCTGCGAAACCCCACCAGGCCGAAGCTGACACTGTCCTGCTCGTCCCGCTCGGCGATGCGGGTTTGCAGTTGATGTACGACGTCGCGGACCTGATCGATGTAGGGCTGCATGGACACAGTGGTGTCAACGACCAACACCACGGCAGTGCGGAACGCGTCGGCATTGGCGGTGGTGATTGGTGTGTTGTTGGCTGCGGTTTTTGGAGCATTGCCGGGGTCGATGGACGCCACGTTCAGCAACTGCACCGGCTGGCCGTTCTCATCGAAGCTCTCGCGTGAGTCGAAGATCGGCAACAGGTAAAACTGATTCTGCGGCACCGCACTGGCGGCCGGTTCCAGGGCCAGTACCTGCTGGTTGTCTTCGCGATCCTGCTGGGCCTTGAGCAGCAGGTTTTTTGCCGTCGACGGATCGGCCAGCAGCTTCTCCACGTCACCGGGCTGACGCAGGAACATCACCGGCGCACGGCCGGAGCGTTCGGTGAACTTGAGTACCAGGCTTTGCTTCCAGTCGCTGATTTGCGCGGCCGGCAACCAGCCGTCACTGCGCCCGTCGGTGGCGGCACCGACACGCAGCCACGGGCTGCCATCGACTTCTTTGCGCTGATAGACGTAAAGCACGGAAAACGCCGGCAAGGCCTTGTCAGGGGTGGCCCCCGGTTCGCTGGCGAGTTTCGCCCCCGGCTTGCTGAGTACTCGCTGGAACAAGGTTTTTTTGCCGGCCATCAGCAGCGGACGCTGACCGCCATCGACCTCCGTCGCCACAGGGGGTTTTACGGGTGGCGCCACGGTCGGCGGCGTGCTGGCCGGCGGTGCTGAAACCACAGGCACCTTGGCGTCGGCTTCGACGTCACCGGACAGCCACCAATAACCCGTGCCGCCCAAGACCAGCGCCACGGCCACCGCGACGGCGGCGAGGGCGAACACCGGCCTCTTTCGCTGCTCCGAGACTGTGGACGACGGCGCCGGTTTCATAGTCGGCGGAACCGGAGTGGGCCGAGGTTGTGGCTGCGCGGGGCCGGTCGGTATATCGATGGACACCGGCGTCAATCCCGCCAGGTCATTGCTAACCGCAATCGGCGATACCGGAATTGGTAACGGCCGGATGGTGGTCGCTTCAACCGATTCCCGAGGCAGATTTTCCAGCGCCTGCAACAGCGCCGCTGCGTCCGGGAAACGGTCGGCCGGATCCTTGGCCAACAACTTGCGCAGCACTTCTTGATAGCGACCGTGGTGTACTGGCAGCTCCGGCAACGGTTCTGTCAAATGCGCCAGGGCCGTGGAGAGTGCGTCGTTGCCGGTATACGGCAGTTTGCCGACGAGGATTTCGTAGAGCACCACACCCAGGGCATAAAGATCGGCCCGGCCGTCAATGTCCTGGCCACGCGCCTGTTCCGGGCTCATGTAGCTGGGCGTACCGACAGCGAAACCGGCCTGGGTGAACTGGGTGCGGTCATCCATGGACTTGGCGATACCAAAGTCGGAGAGCACCGCCGTGCCATCGGCGCGGAACAGAATGTTCGCCGGTTTGACGTCGCGATGAACCAGCCCCAGCCCATGGGCATAGCCCAGGGCCGAGGCGATCTGACGGATATAGATCAGGCCCTGCTCCGGCGTCAGGCCGGCGGCGATGCGCTCCTTGAGCGTGCCATTGGGCAGGAATTCCATGGCCATGTAATACAGCTCACCGACATGGCCGATGTCATGGATGGTGACCGTATGCGGGTGAGACAGACGCGCCAGGGTTTTACCTTCGCGCAGGAAACGCTCGCAGAAACTCGGGTCCGCCGCCAGCGAGGCAGCCATGACCTTCAGCGCCACCTTGCGCTCCAGCGAGCGCTGGGTCGCCAGGTAAACGTTGGCCATGGCGCCTTCGCCGATCTCGCCGTCGATGTCATAGCCTGGGATCAGAATGTGCAGGGCGGAATTCATGACGGCACCTTCACGACAATGACGGTGATGTTGTCCGGAGCGCCACGCATCAGGCCCAGGGACACCAGGCTGCTGGCGATTTCACTGGGTTCGTCATGGCCAAGCACCTCACTGATCTCTTGGTCGGTAACGGTTTTGTTCAGCCCGTCGCTGCACAACAGGTAACTGTCGCCGGGCATCAACAGCAGCTCGACTATCGCCAGTTCCAGTTGCGCCCCGACCCCGACGGCGCGGGTGACAATATTGGCCCGTGGATGCACCCGGGCTTCAGCTTCGCTGAGCAGGCCGCTGTCCTGCAGATCCTGGACGTAACTGTGGTCCCGCGAGATGCTTTTGAGCCGGCCTTTACGCAGGCGATACAAGCGGCTGTCACCCGCCCACAGGCACACTCCGCGCAAGTCACGCGCCACCAGCGCCACCACGGTGCTGCCCATCATGGTCACGCCGCGGTTGGCGGTTTCTTCACGCACGGCAGCGTTGACCCGCAGCAGATCGGTTTTCAGCGCCGCGACGTATTCATCCAGTGAGCGGCCTACGGCAATGCTACGCAGACTGTCGACAATCAGACTGCTGACGTAGTCGCCCGCCGCGTGCCCGCCCATGCCATCGGCAACCACCCACAGGCCGTTTTCCGGCAGGTCCAGGCAAGCATCTTCGTTAACCTGGCGGACCATGCCGACATGGCTCTTGCTTGCAGACTTGAACGTCTTTCCAACGCTTGGACACATCTACACAACACCTTCTTGGCCGAGCAAAAATTGCGCAAAATCAGCGGCGGCCGGCAGGCCCTGGCACCGCAATAAAGCAGGGGCGATACGCTCCGAACCCTGGCCCCACCAAAGACTTGCGCCTTCGCAGGCCAGTTCGACAAGCGCGGTCATCCGCGCCTTCGGGTCGGTGACATCAAAACGATGCAGGCCGGCAAAACGGCTGCTTGGAGCACGCGGCAGGCAAGCCGGGCTGCCCAGCGTCTCCAGCCCTGCACCGAAGGCTTCGAAGCTCGCCTCCACGCTTAACGTGCTCAACAGCAATTGCTCGACTTGCTCAAACCAGACATCCGAGCCGACGACAACCGACGCCGGGTCAGCGTCGTGATCCAGCAGCACCGCGACCGTCAGCGGAAAATACCGGCCAACCCGATCGATGCTTGGCATCACCACCCCAACGGCGGCCTGCGGCCCACATACACCTGGCCCGAGCATGAAGCGCCACAACGGACTGACCAGATAGGCATCCAGCCAACGGTCCCCGAGGCTTTGGCTGGCGAGCAGGCCCGCCGCCAGCCACGAATCCCAGGGGCCGATAAAACTCTGCGGCAAGCCACGGCTGACAAAATCCCCGCGACTGGCCAGCTTTCCATAGAAGCCCGGCGTGCTCATAAGCGCTCCGGCAGGCTGAAACCACTGAGCACACGGCTCTTGAACGGGTTGAAGGCGCTGTTGGCCCGCAGCTCATAAGAGGCGCTGGCGCCGTCGACTCGCAGCCGCAGGTTGAAGCGGTCCGGCGAGTTGCCGGCGGTCAGGTCCGATTGCTCCAGCAGTCGGAACCAGGCCCAAGGCCCGTCCAGGGTGATCCCGGAACGACCGCTGGACGAGGGCGGCATGATCGAGATCCGCACCACGCCGATGCTGCCGGGGTTGGGCCATTGCATGGCGGTCGGGCGGCTCGGACCGTGGTCGTAGCTCAATTGCTGACCGTCGAGGTCGAGCAAAAACTGGGTGATGGTGGCGTCCATCGCCACTGGCTTGAGTTCGAAGCGCACCATCGGCTGGGTGCCGCCGGAACGGAAAAACGCATCCCGGATGGTCGCTGCCCGCTGGAAGGTTTGCAGCACGCCCGGAGCAATGCCGAGCTTCTGTGCGGCGCCCGGCTGCCAGCGCCAGGCCTGGGTCGAGGTATCCACATACGGCTGCAGGTATTTGCGGAAGTAGTTGTCCATCACCCCGCCCACGCCGAAGAACTGGCCGAAGTCGTCCAGGGTCGCGTCTCGCGCACTGCCCGGCGACATTGGGTAACGCCCGGCCAGGGACTGGCGATAGATGTTCACCACTTCACTGGTCCAGGCCGCGTTCAGTTGATTGCGTACCCCGCCCATCATGCTGTTGGTGGTGGAGTTGACCACCGATTTGACCAGGCCTTGCACCAGCGGCGGCTGACGTTCGGCGTTGAGACTGACCCGTGTCGCGGCCGCTGCGGCCTGGTTCTTGGCTTCGCCGAGCAAGGCGTCGCCGCTGGCGCCGACCATGGCGCTGACCTGCACATACAGGGCGTTCATGTCGGCCAGCAGGCCGTCGATGGCCGCCGGCTCGCCTTCGTTTTTGCTGACGATGCGGTTGAGTTCGGCAAAATGCGCGGTGATGGGATCTTCACCGGCATCCGCTGTGTTTTGCGTCGCCTGCTCCTGGCCGAGCAAGGTGCCCAAGCGTTCCTTGAGCTTGTCGACCCCGCCCTCCACCGGCGCGCCCTTGGCGGCCAGCAGGTGTTCTTCCTGTTGCAGGTCGGTTTCCTTCGCCACCGCTACCAGCAGTTTTTTCAACGGCGAGGTCGGGCCGGAAATCACCCGCAACACATCGGCGGCCTGGGCCACGCTGGTGATCGGCACGAAGTCGATATCCGCCAGCAAGGCATCCCACTGACGCTGGTAATCCTGGAAATACAGACGGCGCACGTCGGCGGCCAGGCTGGCGACATTCTGTTGTTCTGCCTGGTCGCGACCGAGCACCCACTGCTCCTCGGCCAGGGTGCCGGTCTGGTTCAGGCTGGTCAGCAAAAACCCTTGACGGTAACCCTTGGCCGTGAAGAAGCCGCTCAAGGGTTCGCCCAGCGGTTTGCCACTCTTGCGGCTGAACACCAGCGCGGCATCGCGCCCGGCCGCTTCGTTGAGACGAAAGTCCGGGATGTCGTCGGGCAGTTTCTGCCGCTTGACCCGGTCATAGACACGCTGGGCCACCGGCAGCTGTTGCAATTGCCGGCGCAGGTCGTCGATCAGCCGCGGGTCCAGACGTGCGGTGGGCGGATGGCGCTCGAACAGCGCCTGCAAGTGCTCCTCCAGGGCCAAACGCTGCTCGGCCGGCAAGTCGCGCGGCAGGCTGCGATCCCAGTCCAGGGCGATCCACGCCTTGATGAAGTCGGCATCGTAATGCTCGCTGTCGGCAAGCATCAGGTAGGCCTTCAAGCCTTCGTAAAGGAAGTCCGAATTGCCGCCACCGTGCAATTGCTCTTCGATGCGCGTGAGCAAGCGTGGCGCGAAGACTGCGATCAACAACTTGCGATAGACGCTGCCAGACTCGGCTTCAAGCATGTCGCCCTGATACAGGCCCAGGCCTTCGGCCCAGTTCGGCGAATCGTCGGCCAGGTGCTTCACCGCGTTGAGCAAAGGCAACACCGCAAGCACGTCCCGTTGTGCCGGGCTGAGGTTCTGCACGGCCTGGCCCAGGGGCGAGACTTTCTGATCGACTTGCGCGATATACGCCTGGTTGGCGCGATAGCTGACCCACCACAATGTCCCGACCACCAGCACCAGGGCCACAGTCGAGGCCAGTACGCCCCGGGCCAGCCACTTGCGCCGACGTTCGACTTTCGGATTGACCCCCACCAGCCCACGCTCGGCAAAGGCCACGGCGCTGAAGAGTTTTTCGATGAAGTAACTGCGCCCGGTGCCGTTCTGGCGCGCCAGGTGCTGACGGTCCAGGTTCATGCTCTGGGCCATGGAGCCGATCAGCCGGTCAATCGGGCTGCCTTCCTGGGTGCCGCTGGTGAAATACACCCCGCGCAATAGCACCCGCTCTTCAAAGGCGTTGGGTTTGAATACGCCCTCAAGGAAGCTTTGCAGGCAATCCTTCAATGCGCCGAACTGTTGCGGGAAACCGTAGATCAGATCGCGCCGCGCCGGGTCGCGCTCCTGTTGCAAACGCTCCACCAAACGATCGTTGAGGCGCTGTTCCAGGCCGATGAATTCGCTTTGCAGATGGGCCAACGGGCTGTCATTGTTTTTGCCGTCGTCCAGGGCAAAGGTCATACCCCAGACCTGGGCCCGTTCTTCCTTGCTCAGGGTATCGAAATACTCCATGAACCCTGGCACCAGATCGAGCTTGGTCAGCATCAGGTAGATCGGAAAGCGCACACCGAGTTGCGTGTACAGCTCCTGGATACGCAGGCGGATCGCGGCGGCATGGGCAGCGCGCTCGGCGTCATTGCCCAGCAGCAGATCGGAAAGGCTGATGGCGATAAACGCGCCGTCGATCGGACGCCGGGCCCGCTGTTTTTTCAACAGGCCGAGAAACCCCAGCCACGCGGCTTTATCGACTGTCGCGTCGCTGTCCTGGGTGGTGTAGCGCCCTGCGGTGTCGAGCAGCACGGCCTGATCGGTAAACCACCAATCGCAATTGCGCGTACCGCCCACGCCCCGCACGGCTCCGGCGCCCAACTGCGCCGCCAACGGAAAATGCAGCCCGGAATTGACCAGCGCCGTGGTCTTGCCCGAACCCGGTGGGCCGATGATCACGTACCACGGCAGTTCGTAGAGATTGCGTCGTTCGTCACCGCCCAGCTTGGCTTTCTTCAACAACGCCAAGGCTTCGTCCATGCGCTGGCGCAGGGTTTCGAGCTCTTCGGCTGTGGCGATGCTGGTCGGGTCCGGCGGGGTTTGCGCCGCCAGGCTGCGCAGCACTTCGGCGGCCTGTCGGCGCGCCTGGATGATGCGAAACACCCGATAGGCGATCCACACCGCAAACACCAGAATGATCAGCGCCCAGCGCCGACCTTCGGGCACCAGCAATTCGAGCAACGGCCCGACAAACCAGATGATCAGGCTCAGGGCGATCAGCCCCAGCAACGGAATGACCCAGCGGATGATAAAACCGAAAAACGCCTTCACTCGACCCCCTCCGCCAACACTGTGATTTCGACCCGACGATTGCGTGCGCGGCCCTCTGTCGTTGCGTTCGAGGCCAGCGGCTCGGTATCGCTGCGGCCTTCGGCGCTGAAGCGTTCGGGCTGGCCGGTTTTGGCCGAAAGGATTTGCAGTACCGAATTGGCCCGCGCCTCGGACAAGGCCCAATTCGATGGAAACCGCAAGGTGGCAATCGGGCGATTGTCACTGTGGCCGGTCACCCGGACCTGGCCCTTGACCTTGCGAACGGCATCGGCGATGCGCAGCATCAGCGGCTGGAAATTGTCGACGATGCTGGCGCTGCCCGAGGCGAACAGCTCATCGCCACGGATGGTCACCACTGAACGGTCAACGGCATCTTCCACAGCGACCCGGCCGGCCTTGATTTCATCAGCGAGGAAGCCTGCCAGACGGGGACGCTCGATCAGTTTCGGTTGCACCACCGGACGGTCGATGGCCTGCACCGGGATCTCGCCCAGCGCATGAATATTTTTAAACACCGGCTCGGCATCGGCGGCCAGTTTCAAGCGCAGGCCGAACAGCAATGCCAGCAGCAACGCCACGCCGATGGCCACGGCGATCCACGGCGGCATGAATTGCGCGAGTCGGTCGCGGGCCACGGTGACGCCGCGCCAATGGGGAGACAGTTCACGTTCATAATCGCCACGGGCGCTGCGGATGACTGCACTGGTGCGTTCACGCAAGGCTTCCAGTTGGCTGCGACCGTCGTTCATGACTCGATAACGCCCTTCGAAACCCAGGCACATGCACAGGTACAACAGCTCCAGCAGATACAAACGCTCGCGGGGGCTTTGCAGGCAATGTTCCAACAGCTGGAACACCTTCTCGCCGCCCCAGGCTTCGTTATGCACGGTGATCAGCAGACTCTGTTTGCCCCAGTCGCTGGCACCACCCCACGGCGTACTCAACACCGCTTCATCCAAGGCGGTGCACAAGGCGTAACGGGCCAGCAACACATCGTTGCGCACCACGCCGGCAGCCTCGGCCCGCTCCTCGAACTGGCGCAGGTAGGCCAGTAATTGCGCGCGCAGGCTCGCCGGCGCCGGGTGGGCAATGGTGTTGCGCAAGCGGGTCAGCAAAGCCAGCAACGGGCCAGCGGCGCTCTCCAGGGGGTTGAGACCTTCGGCCGTGCCGATCAAAAGCGGCGCGGCCGGCATCGAAAGCGGCGCGGCCGGCATCGAAAGCGGCGCGGCCTGGCCGCGACCAGCCTCCGGGCGGACCGGGTCGGCGCCACGTCCACCGGGTGTCGGCATGAATTGGGTACGATCGTCGTTGCTCATTGCGGTTTATCCTCGGATCGCCCAGAAAGCCAGGTTCAGCCCCGGGAATTGCCCCGCGATGTAGAACGCAAAACCGCCGGAGTTGGCCAGTTGCTGCCAATGCTCGCTGCCCCGGTCCAGTTCGTAATAGGTGGAGCCGGCGTGATACGGGATCTGCCGTGGCGCCACCGGCAGTGGCAGCAGGCCAATGCCCGGTAATTGCAGGTTGACCAGGTTGCGGATGTGCTCCACCGAGCCGACCTTGCTCTGTTGGCCGAAGTGGCTGCGCAGGGTCTCGGCGGGCACGTCGGCGCGCACCACCAGGATGAAGCTGGCACTGTCGAGCAAGGCCTTGTCGGCCAGCATCGCCACATGAACGCCGTAGGCTTTTTCGACGATCGGAATCGGCGTGGCCTTGCTGTCGATCAGCATCGATAGCGCCTCACGCAGGGCTTGCATCACCGGCGCGAAACTCAGCGCCAAGTCATCGTGTTGGTATTGCGGGTATTCCTGAGGCCGCCGCCCGGAAGCGGTAAAGGTCGAGAACTCCCCGGCCAGGCTCACCAGCTCGCTGTAAAACCGCTCGGGGTGCAACGGGCTCAACTGACTCAAGTGCTGAATCAACGGCTGAGCACGGTTGACCAGTTGCAGCAGCATGAAATCGGCAATCTCCGAGGCGCCGCCGGCACCGGATGCCACCACCCGCCCGGCGAGGGCTTCGCCACGTTGATGAAGCAGGCCCAACAGTTCACTGCGGAACGCGGCGAGGGGCTTGGATGCGGCCACATCCAGCAGCGGCGGGATGTAAGTGTCGTCGAGCACCAAGGCTCGGTCGGCGCGTTTTTCCTTGATTCGTACCAGGCCGATGGCGGCGTAGTCGCTGATGCCATCCTGGGCGACCAACAATCGCAGCGCTCGCGAACCCACCGCCACCGGTGCGCAGTTTTCGAACGGGGCGTTGTCGTCGCGCACTTCGCGCACCTGGCTTACATAGCGCGCAGCGCCCGGCACTTCACCTTCATCGACGGTGTCGCGCGCCCCGGCGCGCTTGAGCGGCAAGGCCAGATACACCAGGCCATCGCGCAAATTATCGTCGATGTTCAGCGGGCTCGGCGCCAGGTCATCCTGGGGGACATTGAATGGCGTACCGTCCGGCAGCAGGCCCCGCGCTGAAATAATCGCCAGTTTGCCCTGGGCCAGCAGGCCCTGGTCGATCAGCAATTCGGAGAAACCCCAGGCGCCGGCCGACAACGGGCGGCTCCGGGCGTCGATGAGGTTCTCCAGGTAACGGTCATGCTGCTGAAAGTGCTGCGTTCCAATGAACATGCCTTCCGACCAGACCACACGATTGTTCCAGGACATGGGGGCTCCGATTGCTTATTGGGCAGGGCTGGATGGGGAAACCACGACGGCGCTGCGCACGGCTCGTACGTCGAGGCTGATCTGGTATTCGGTGTATTGGCGTGGCGGGACATTCATCACCGTGCGCCACAACGACTGGTCCAGTTCGCGATACCCCACCAGCACGCCGATATGGCGGGTGGCCGGATCGAGGTCGCGCTGCAGGCTCAACTGGTGGCCGGGCTGGATCAGCACTTCGTCCTGATCGATCAGATCGGCGCCGAGCGTCGCCTGGGCCCGTTCGGCCAGTGCGAAATAATCGGAACGGCCGAAGGTGGCGGCATTTTTCAATTCGAAAATACGCACCCGGACCGGGGCTGGCTGGCCAGTGGCACCGGGGTTGAGCCCGGCAATGGCGTGAAAGTGCAACTCGATGGCGGCCGTGTCGGCTTCGGCCTCAGCCTCTGAGGGCTGGGGTTTGGCCGTATCCTTGGCACATGCGGTCAACAGAAGCGCGGTGGCAACTGCGAGTAAAAACCTGGGAATCATCCTGCGTCCTCAATGACGTTTCAGCTATCCGTTGTTCCGTTCTTTACTATCAATGGCGCTATGCGATGGCGATGCTCAGCCGCGGCGCTGCCTTGTACTGTGTTCTTCGTAGGCGCGGCTGAATTCCCGACCGAACAGGTCCTGAAAATCCTCTTGGGCCTCGCGGGAAATATTGCTGTAGAGCTCGGTGAACTGCTGCCAGTACTGGGCCTGTCGCGAGCCACTGAAAATGCTCGACAGGCCACCGGGCTTGCCCATGCGCTCTTCCAGCTGCGCCGGCTCGAAGCGCGCCAGCAGGTGCTTGATCGCCGCTTCCACGCCGGCCATCACGGCCAATTGGTGGGCACGCAAGTCATCAAAACTGTCGCGCACAGCCAGGTCCGGCGCCATGAACGCCTGATTGCTGTGACGCAACAGCAACAGCAAGGCTTCGTCGACATTGGGAGCGAATTTCAGCGGGTTGTTTTCCACCGGTTGAATCATCGTCTGCTGAATGCGGAACTCGCCCTTGAGACTGCTGCGAGCACGCAAGACATCGATCAGGCCTTCGACCATCAGCCGATAACTGCGGCCAATGCTTTCCATTTGTGCCTCGACCTGAGCCTTGTCCAGACGCATTTGATCCAGCCCGGCACCGCGCAGAAAGGCTTGCAGCAGGTCGGGTTGAGAATTGCCGGCCGGGCTGACCGGATCGACCGGGCGTTCGACGACAGCCACGGGCGGTTCGCACAGGGGTGCCGGTTCGATCGGTACGCTGATGTGAGGTCCGGGTGGCGGCGCAACCTCTGTAACAGGCAGAGGGGTCATCGCCACCGGTGCAGGCTTGTCGCTGAGCAGGTCCCAATCTTCCGGAATCACCGGGGCCGACGCCAGCGGTGCAGGCCCGGCCACGGGCGTTGGGACAGGGATCGGGGTCGGTGGGCGGAAGTCGTGCTGCTCGGCCGGGACATGGTCGGGCTGGGTAGCCGGCGGAACGCCGGTCGGTGTCAGAAAGTCGAACAGGTCCGGCATCGTGTCCATGGCCGATACACCCTGAAAATGTGCAGGTGGTGTCACGGGCAACGACGTCGGCGTATTCACGACGGCGCCCTGACGCCCCATCAGGGCTTCAAAGCTGCTAGACGAATCGACGAAAGGGTTGCCGTCGGTCACCGGCAGACTGAAATCGATACGCGCCTGGATTTCATAATCACCGATGCGGATAACTTCGCCATCTTGCAACGGCTCGCTGTTGCCCTTGCGCAGACGAATACCGGCCTTGACCAATTCCACACCGTTAGTGCTGTTATCAGTTAAGTAATAGCGGCCATCTTTATATTGAACAACGCAATGTTTGCCGGACACCAAACGCTCTGGATCGGGCAATACCCAGTCATTATCAGAATTACGGCCAATTGCCATCACGCCCTGATCCATTGATTTCTCAGGGCACTGGCCAGGGGTAATTTTGTGATAACTAGTGATAGTCAAACACAGCGACATCTTGCCTCCTTGCTGAACACTTTGCGCGCGGGCGAATCGGGATTCACTCCCGCCAGACTCGCTCCGACAACCTTGCAAAAACAACCTTGAAACGGCTTTTTACCAGCATGATTGCTGATCTTAACCGGCTTGCGTGACAAAAAACCTGCATCAGTGCCTGCTTCGACCTATCGGTCGCGCGGGTTGTTAAGCACTTCACATCTGTCACACAGAGGAAATAGCTTACCTTGACAAGCCATAAGTACTACACCAAAAATGCACAACTTCTTGAATATCAATGATGGCACTTTAAGATCACTGCGTATCCAAAGGGCCATTACACTCAAGGAAACATGTGAAGTTCCACTGGAACTAACGTGTGAATAGCCCGACTGTCAGTCGGGCGATATGGAGATCAAATTCAGTGGAAGTGTCTTTGCTGCTTGCCGCCGTTTCCGCGACTTCGCCTTGTGGTGAAGATTTGGAATATGACGCGGATTTTTTGCGCCTGGAACGCGATTCCCAAGGCCAACCCGAGCGCAGCATGGGCGATTCGATATTGCCTGCCGCTCCCCCTGAATGGCGCAGCATCCAGCAGCAAAGTCTGGTTCTGTTGCAACGCAGCAAAGACCTGCGTATCACCCATTACCTTTTGCAAAGTTCCCTTGCCCTCGAAGGCGTCACCGGCCTGGCCCGCGTCCTGACACTGATCAGCGAATTGCTCAAGCAATACTGGGCCGACCTGCATCCGCGCCTGGATGCCGAAGACGACAACGATCCCACCGTGCGCATCAATGCCCTCGCCGGCCTGACGTCCGATGCCACTATTCGCCTGCTGCGCGAAAGCATCCTGGCCCGTTCGCGAACCTTTGGCGCTGTCAGCCTGCGCGCCGCCGCCAATGCCAGCGGCCTCCAAAGCTTCCCTGACGAAAACCTCGGCGCCGAACAGCTCGCCGGGGCGTTCCTGGACAGCGATCCCGAACAGTTGGAAATCACCCGCGCTGCTTTGCACGAGGCCCGCAGTGTCGCCGAGGCCATCGAGCAACAGGTCAGCGAACAAATCGGGTCCGCCCAGGGCGTTGACCTTGGCCCGTTGAAGCAACCGCTAAAAATGGCCCTGCAGATTCTCGGCCAGTTCGCCCCCCAGAGCGGCGACAGCCCCCTGCCCGATACCCTCAGCGAAGACAGCACCGCGCCGGTTGAATACGCCACCGCACCGAGTGCACCGCGCAGTACCGGCACTGGCGAAATCAACAACCGCGACGACGTGCTGCGCAGCCTGGACCGGATTCTTGCGTACTACACCCGTCATGAGCCCTCCAGCCCGCTGCCGGTGCTGTTGAACCGGGCGAAGAATCTGGTGCACGCCGACTTTGCGGCCATCGTGCGCAACCTGATTCCCGACGGCATGAGCCAATTTGAAAACCTGCGCGGACCAGACAGCGAATAAAAGCGAACGGATCACGCAGTCACGTCAGCGGTACCACCGATGACGCCAACACCGTCGCTTGAGCGACCAGGAGCAGCAACGTGGCGAAGCAAAGTTCTCAGAAATTCATCGCGCGCAACCGTGCGCCTCGAGTGCAGATCGAGTACGACGTCGAGCTCTACGGCGCCGAGAAAAAGGTCCAGTTGCCCTTCGTCATGGGCGTCATGGCGGACCTCGCCGGCAAGCCCGCCGAGCCTCTGGCACCTGTGGCCGATCGCAAGTTCCTGGAGGTGGATGTCGACAACTTCGACTCGCGCCTCAAGGCCATGCAGCCACGCGTCGCGTTCCATGTGCCCAACGAGCTGACCGGCGAAGGCAACCTGAGCCTGGACATCACCTTTGAAAGCATGGACGACTTCAGCCCGGCCGCCGTGGCGCGCAAGGTCGACTCGCTGAATAAGTTGCTCGAAGCGCGCACCCAACTGGCCAACCTGCTGACCTACATGGACGGCAAGACCGGTGCCGAAGAAATCATCATGAAGGCCATCAAGGATCCGGCGCTGCTCCAGGCGCTTGCCAGTGCGCCGAAGCCAGCCGAGCCTCAGGCTTAATCAGGACGAATGATCATGACCGATTCAGTACGTGCAGACGCTCAGACACTGAGCACCACCGAAGAAGCCAGCGAGTTCGCCTCCCTGCTGCTGCAAGAATTCAAACCCAAGACCGAACGCGCTCGCGAAGCCGTCGAGACCGCCGTGCGCACCCTGGCCGAGCAGGCCCTGGCGCAGACCGACCTGGTGTCCAACGACGCCATCAAGTCGATCGAGTCGATCATCGCCGCCATCGACGCCAAGCTCACCGCCCAGGTCAACCAGGTCATCCACCACCCCGATTTCCAGCAACTGGAAAGCGCTTGGCGTGGCCTGCATTACCTGGTCAACAACACCGAGAGCGATGAGCAACTGAAGATTCGCGTGCTCAATATCTCCAAGACCGACCTGCACAAAACCCTGAAGAAATTCAAGGGCACCGCGTGGGACCAGAGCCCGATCTTCAAGAAGATGTACGAAGAAGAATACGGCCAGTTCGGCGGCGAACCTTACGGTTGCCTGGTGGGTGACTACTACTTCGACCAGTCGCCTCCGGACGTGGAATTGTTGGGCGAGTTGTCGAAAGTCTGCGCCGCCATGCACTCGCCGTTCATCGCAGCCGCATCGCCGACCGTGATGGGTATGGGCTCGTGGCAGGAACTGTCGAACCCGCGCGATCTGACCAAGATCTTCACCACTCCGGAATACGCCGGCTGGCGCTCGCTGCGCGAATCGGAAGACTCGCGCTACATCGGCCTGACCATGCCGCGCTTCCTCGCGCGTTTGCCGTATGGCGCCAAGACCGATCCGGTGGAGGCCTTCGCCTTCGAAGAAAGCACCGACGGTGCTGACAGCTCCAAGTACACCTGGGCCAACGCCGCTTACGCAATGGCGGTGAACATAAACCGCTCGTTCAAACACTTCGGCTGGTGCTCGCGCATTCGTGGCGTGGAGTCTGGCGGCGAAGTGGAAAACCTGCCGGCGCACACCTTCCCGACTGACGATGGTGGCGTGGACATGAAATGCCCGACCGAAATCGCCATTTCGGACCGCCGTGAAGCGGAACTGGCGAAGAACGGTTTCATGCCGCTGCTGCACAAGAAAAACACTGACTTCGCCGCGTTCATCGGCGCCCAGTCGTTGCAGAAACCCGCCGAGTACGACGACCCGGACGCCACCGCCAACGCCAACCTGGCTGCGCGCCTGCCATACCTGTTCGCCACCTGCCGTTTCGCTCATTACTTGAAGTGCATCGTGCGCGACAAGATCGGCTCCTTCAAAGAGAAGGACGAGATGCAGCGTTGGTTGCAGGACTGGATCCTCAACTACGTCGACGGTGATCCGGCGCACTCCACCGAAACCACCAAGGCCCAGCACCCGTTGGCGGCGGCCGAAGTGATCGTCGAGGACGTGGAAGGCAACCCGGGGTACTACAACTCCAGGTTCTACCTGCGCCCGCACTATCAGCTCGAAGGTCTGACCGTGTCGCTGCGCCTGGTATCCAAGCTGCCTTCGGCCAAAGGCGCGTAAACAAGCGGATTTGTGGATAGGGCTTGCTCCCTGTGGGAGCGGGCTTGCTCGCGAAAGCGGTTGATCATCCAACATTGATGTCGACTGATCCGGCGCATTCGCGAGCAAGCCCGCTCCCACAGGTTCTGTGTCTTGCCTGACATTCAAAGAGATTTCGCAAGGTCGGCGTTAACCAAACAATGTGGTAGAGACCACACAGGGAGAAAACATGGCTGTTGATATTTTCATCAAGATCGGCGACATCAAGGGCGAGTCCATGGACAAGGCCCACAAGGACGAGATCGACGTCTTGAACTGGAGCTGGGGCATGTCTCAGTCCGGCAACATGCACGTGGGCAGCGGTGGTGGTGCAGGCAAGGTGAACGTCCAGGACCTGTCGCTGACCAAGTTCGTCGACAAAGCCTCACCGAACCTGATGATGCACTGCGCCAGCGGCAAGCACATCGACAAGGTCAAGCTGACCGTGCGCAAGGCCGGCGGCGAAAGCCAGGTCGAGTACATGATCATCAACCTGGAAGAAGTGCTGGTCACGTCCCTGAGCACCGGCGGCTCGGGCAGCGATGATCGCCTGACCGAAAACCTCACCCTGAACTTCGCCAAGGTGCTGGTGGACTACCAGCCGCAGAAAGCCGATGGCACCAAGGAAGGCGGGCCGGTCAAGTTCGGCTGGAACATCCGTCAGAACGTCAAGGTGTAATCGAAGATGCCCCCGGCGTTATGCACCGGGGGTGTTTTGGTGCTTGCTCGAATCCAATCCTTTCCTATCCGGTGTCTGAGTCATGGCCAAGCCTTCGTTTATTAATTTGTGGAGCAGCTATCCCACCGTCAAGGATCCATGCGACCAGCCCTGGGGCAACCAGTGCGCGATTCGTATGAGTGTCGCGTTGAATGGCGAGCTGACCATCAAGGTCAACAAGTCGACCTACACCGACCCAAAATGCAAGCATGACCATGCCCGTGGCGCCGAGTCTCTGGCGAACTGGCTGTGGCGGCATCATTTGGGGCGTCCGACTATTTTGAGTGGTAGCGCAGCCGATCGGCTGACACTCAGCCAGAAGACCGGAATCATCTTTTTCAAGGATTGCTTCAGCCGTGCAAACGAGCCTGAAAGTGAGCGCTCAGGTGACCACATCGACCTATGGAATCGTGGCCGAACCAAAGGTTTCTTTGATGGTGATTTCCTTTCCAGACAGGTCTGGTTCTGGGAGTTGACATGATAGGGCCAATGCTCCGAGCGACACTCCTGTGCGGCCTGCTGATCAGTTTGAATGCCTGCGCTGAAACCGATCCAGACCAACTCGACGCGCCCGCTCGCACTCAAGGAACGTTCGCTGGCCAGCTACTTAAGCTAGTCGACCAGAACGGTCAATGCGCCGTCCTCAAACCGGATCAGACTCATTTGGTACTGGGTATGGAATGGCCGTGCTATTTCAACCTGAACCCAAAGGGTGAATTGCGGGTAGAAATGTTCAGAGACGTCCCGATTTTCCTGGTCGAACGGAGCGTCCCCGAACCGCCGCCTAGTCGGGACTGCGATACAAAATCCCAGGCCGTACGCAAAATCAACGGCGTTCTGGAAGCCTCGTCGGTCAACCCCAGCGCCATGTGCGGGCTCGGCCAGCAAGACCAGAAAATGTTCACGGCACTATTCCGGTGGTAACCAAAATCGCCATCCGCAATCGCCTGCAACCGCCCCTCCCGGCCCGGTTGAACGCGCCGAGGGCGGTTGGTGTTTGCTGCTCCAGTCCAATCCTTCCCTGCTCGGTGTCCGAGTCGTGGTCAGGTCTTCGTTCATCAATGAAAAAGCATCTGCTCACCGTGTGCCTGGCGATGAATTTCATCAGCCTGGGCGCATGGGCCCAACATGCTGAACCAACAGCCACCCAGGCAGTCTTCGTCGGACAACAACTCAGATTGGTTGACAATCAGGGCCGATGCACACTGGTCAAACCCGACCAGACTCGTATGAAGCTGGACATGGAATGGCCTTGCAGCTTCAGTTTGGATAAACCGCAAAGGCTGCGTGTAGAGACTTTCAACGACATCCCGATATTCGCGGTCTGGCGTAGCGAGCACATGCCAGCGCCCAGCCGCGATTGCCTCAGCAAAATGCAGGCTATCCGCCAAATCAACGGGGCCCTGGAAGCGGGCGCCGCGAGTAACTATGCCTCCTGCGGCTCGGGCGGGGACCAAAAAATGTATGTGGGGCCATTTACGTGGTAACCGAAATCGCTACCCGCGATCGTCTGCAACCGTCCCTGCTGGACCGGTTGACCGACGACGACCCGAGCAACCTCAAGGAAAGCGCCGACAAGCGTGTGCTCTCCCTGACCCAATTGAAAGCTTCGGTGCTGCGCGACCTGGCGTGGTTGCTTAACACCACTTCATTGCTCAGCGCCGATGCGACGTTGCACACCCCGGCCGGCACGTCGGTGGTTAACTTCGGGCTGCCAGCCCTGGCCGGCAACAGTGCGTCGAACGTCGATATCGCGGCGCTTGAAGCGCTGATCCACCAGGCCATCGCTACGTTCGAACCGCGGATTCTACGGAACACCTTGCGCGTGCGGGCCCGGGCATCCGCCGAGATGAACCACAACGCCCTGAGTTTCGAGATCGAAGGCGATCTCTGGGCGCAGCCAGTGCCGCTGCGCCTGATGCTGCAGACCGACCTGGACCTGGAATCCGGCCATGTGCGAGTGATCAACGCCGATCAGCGGAGACGCTCATGAACCCGCGCCTGCTGGAACTGTACAACCAGGAATTGCACCACGTGCGCGAAAGCGCGGCGGAGTTCGCCCAGGAATACCCGAAAATCGCCAGTCGGCTGACGTTGTCCGGCATGGACTGCGCCGACCCGTACGTCGAGCGCTTGCTGGAAGGGTTTGCTTATCTGACGGCGCGAGTACAGCTCAAGCTCGATGCCGAATACCCGACCTTTACTCATAACCTGCTGGAAATCGCTTATCCCCATTACCTGGCGCCGACACCGTCGATGACTGTGGTGCAATTGCAGGCCGACCCTGATGAAGGCTCGCTGAGCAGCGGTTTCCCGCTGCCCCGGGACACGGTCCTGCGCACCGCTCTGGGCCGCGAAACCCAAACCTGCTGCGAGTACCGCACCGCCCACGCGGTGACGTTGTGGCCGTTGCAGGTCAGCCAGGCCGAGTATTTCGGCAACCCGTCCGCCGTGCTCGGGCGCCTGGCCGCCAGCGAACCCAAGGCCAAGGCCGGCCTGCGCCTGACCTTGCGCACCGGCGCCGAACTACCGTTCAACAGTCTGGCTCTGGACAACCTGCCGCTGTACCTCAATGGAGCAGACGAGCAACCTTTCCGCCTTTACGAACAGCTGCTGGGCAACGTCTGCGCTGTGTTCGCCCGTCAGCCCGGCGGTAATTGGGTGGAACGCCTGCCGCAGGACGCACTGCGCTCCCAGGGCTTCGACGATACCGACGCCGCGCTGCCGGTGGTCTCGCGGGCCTTCCAGGGCTATCGCCTGTTGCAGGAATACTTTGCCCTGCCCCACCGCTTTCTGTTTGTCGATTTCACCCAACTGAGCCGGCCGGTCAAACGCTGTGATGGCCAGGAACTGGAATTGATCGTGCTGTTCGACCGTCACGATCCGAGCCTGGAAGGCAGCGTCGGAGCTGCGCAGTTTCTGCCGTTCTGCACCCCCGCCATCAACCTGTTTCCCAAGCGCCTGGATCGCATTCACTTGTCGGAACGGGTCAATGAACACCATGTGATCGCCGACCGCACCCGGCCGATGGATTTCGAGATTCATTCCCTGACCACTCTCACCGGCCACGGCACCGGCTCGGAGCAGCCTTTTTTGCCGTTCTATGCGGTACGCGATCCGTCTCGCTACGGCCGCGATCAGGCCTGGTACACGGTGCGACGCGAACCCCGCGTGCTGTCCAGCGGACAGCGGCGCAACGGCCCGCGCTCGACGTACATCGGCAGCGAAACCTTCGTCAGCCTGGTGGACAGCCAGCAGGCGCCTTATCGCCACGACCTGCGCCAACTGGGCGTAACAGCGTTGTGCACCAACCGCGACCTGCCGCTGTTCATGAGTGTGGGCAACAGCAAGACCGACTTCACCCTGGCCGACAGCGCACCTGTGGCGGCGGTGCGCTGCGTGGCAGGCCCAAGTCGCCCACGCGCCAGCCATGCCCATGACGCCAAGGCCTGGCGGTTGATCAGCCAGCTGTCGCTGAATTACTTGTCCCTCAGTGAACAAGGCCAGGGCGCCGCCGCCCTGCGCGAACTGCTGCGTCTGTATGGCGACAGCAACGACGCGGCGTTGCAATTGCAGATCGAAGGCCTGCGCGAAGTCAGCAGCAAGGCCTGCACCCGACGCCTGCCGATGCCCGGCCCGATCGTGTTTGGTCGTGGCTTGGAGATCACCCTGGAATTCGATGAAAACGCGTTTCGCGGCACTGGCGTCTTTTTGCTCGGTGCAGTGTTCGAGCGCTTCCTGGCACGTTACGTGTCGATCAACAGTTTTACCGAGACGGTGATCCGTACCACCGAACGCGGCGAGATCATGCGATGGAAAGCCAAGCCCGGACGCCGTCCGACCCTGTGAGTACTCTGGACGCGATGCACCAGGAGCCCTGGGAATACGACTTCTTCCAGGCGTTGCGGCGTATCGAGTGCGAATCGCCTGAATTGCCGCGCCTGGGCCATTCGTTGCGCCTGGCCGATGATCCGCTGCGTCTTGGGCAACAAGCCGACTGCACCTTCGCCCCGGCGACCCTGGCGTCGGTACAGCCGGGCGTCGATGGCGCACCGGCGCGCCTGGAGCAGTTCTTTTTCGGCCTCGGCGGCCCCAACGGCCCATTGCCGCTGCACCTCACCGAATATGTACGCGAACGCCAGCGCAACAACGCCGACAGCACCAGCAAACGCTTTCTGGATGTATTCCATCACCGCCTGCTGAGCCTGTTTTATCGGGCCTGGGCCGAAGCGCGGCCGACCGTCAGCCATGACCGCCCGGACGATGACTACTGGTCGGCACGCCTGGCAGCACTGAGCGGCCGGGGCATGCCGAGCCTGCTCAAACAAGGGCTGATCCCCGATACGGCGAAGTTACATTACAGCGGTCATCTGTCAGCACAAACCCGCTACCCGGATGGTTTGAAGGCCATTCTCAGCGAGTACTTCGGCCTGCCGGTGGAGATCGAAGAGTACGTCGGCCAATGGCTGGAACTGCCGGAACGCAGCCGCGTGGGCGTCAGCGCCCATCAATTGGGCGTGGATTTTTGCCTGGGCCGTTACGTCTGGGATCGCCAGCACAAATTCCGCATTCGCCTGGGGCCACTCAAGCTGGATGACTACATGAGCATGCTGCCCGGTAGCCAACCCTTCAATGAGCTGGTGGCCTGGGTGGCCGAATACCTGGGCCATGAACTGGACTGGGACCTGAACCTGATTCTGAAACAGCCCGAAGTACCGGCGCTGCAACTCAATCGCCAGTTCCGCCTGGGTTTCAATACCTGGCTGGGCAAGCCCGAAAAAGATGCCAAGGACTTAATACTGGCCCGGCATTACGCCGAGCAGGCCAACACCTCACAAACCTCAAGGAGCCAAGAGCATGGGTGAAATCAGTCGCGCCGCGTTGTTCGGCAAACTCAACAGCGTGGCCTACAAAGCCATCGAAGCCGCCACCGTGTTCTGCAAGCTACGCGGTAACCCTTATGTAGAACTGGCCCACTGGTTTCATCAGTTGCTGCAATTGCAGGACTCGGACCTGCACCGCCTCATCCGCCAGTTCAATATCGAGCCGGCACGCCTGGCTCGTGACTTGACCGAAGCCCTGGACCGTTTGCCACGCGGCTCGACTTCAATCACTGATTTGTCCTCCCATGTGGAAGAAGCCGTGGAACGTGGCTGGGTCTACGGCAGCCTGATGTTCGGCGAAAGCCAGGTGCGTACCGGTTACCTGGTGCTGGGCATCCTCAAGACGCCGAGCCTGCGCCATGGGCTGCTCGGACTGTCGGTAGAGTTCGACAAGATCAAGGCCGAGACCCTGAGCGAGCGTTTTGCCGAATACGTCGGTGACTCGCCGGAAAATGCGCTCAGCGCCAGCGACGGTTTCAACGCAGGCAGCGTGCCCGGTGAAGCCAGCGGCGCCATAGCCCCGAGCGCCATGGGCAAGCAGGAAGCGCTCAAGCGTTTTACCGTCGACCTCACCGAGCAGGCCCGCAGTGGCAAGCTTGACCCGATTGTCGGGCGTGATGAAGAGATTCGCCAACTGGTGGACATCCTCATGCGCCGTCGGCAGAACAATCCGATTCTGACCGGTGAAGCCGGCGTCGGTAAAACCGCCGTGGTAGAAGGTTTTGCCCTGCGCATCGTCGCCGGTGACGTGCCGCCGGCGCTCAAGGATGTGGAATTGCGCAGCCTCGACGTTGGCCTGTTGCAGGCCGGCGCAAGCATGAAAGGTGAATTCGAACAGCGCCTGCGCCAGGTCATCGAAGACGTCCAGGCCTCGCCAAAACCGATCATCCTGTTTATCGACGAAGCCCACACGCTGGTCGGTGCCGGTGGCGCCGCCGGTACCGGGGACGCGGCCAACTTGCTCAAGCCAGCTTTGGCCCGGGGCACCCTGCGCACCGTGGCCGCCACGACCTGGGCCGAGTACAAGAAGCATATCGAGAAAGACCCGGCCCTGACCCGCCGCTTCCAGGTGGTGCAAGTCGCCGAGCCGTCCGAAGACAAGGCATTGCTGATGATGCGCGGCGTGGCCTCGACCATGGAAAAACACCATCAGGTGCAGATCCTTGACGAAGCCCTGGAAGCCTCGGTCAAGCTCTCCCATCGCTACATCCCGGCGCGCCAGTTGCCGGACAAATCCGTGAGCCTGCTGGACACCGCTTGCGCCCGGGTCGCTATCAGCCTGCACGCCGTGCCGGCCGAGGTGGACGACAGTCGTCGTCGCATAGAGGCATTGGAAACCGAACTGCAAATCATCGCCCGCGAGCACGCCATCGGCATCCTCATCGGCGCCCGCCAGAGCAACAGCGAAAACCTGCTGGCCGCCGAGCGCGAACGCCTGGCCGAACTGGAAAGCCGCTGGGCCGAAGAGAAAACCCTGGTGGACGAACTGCTCGCCACCCGTGCCACCCTGCGCGAAAGCGTCGGCGTGGTAGACCGCGACGTTGGCAGTGAAGACAGCCACGTCCTGCGCGAGAAACTGGTGGACCTGCAACAGCGTCTCAGTGCTCTGCAAGGGGAAACCCCGCTGATTCTGCCGACGGTCGATTACCAGGCCGTGGCCTCGGTGGTTGCCGACTGGACCGGTATTCCGGTGGGCCGCATGGCCCGTAACGAACTGGAAACCGTGCTCAATCTCGATCAGCACTTGAAGAAACGCATCATCGGCCAGGACCACGCCCTGCAGATGATCGCCAAGCGCATCCAGACCTCCCGCGCCGGCCTCGACAACCCGAGCAAGCCGATTGGCGTGTTCATGCTCGCGGGCACTTCCGGCGTGGGCAAGACCGAAACCGCCCTGGCCTTGGCCGAAGCCATGTACGGCGGTGAGCAGAACGTCATCACCATCAACATGAGCGAATTCCAGGAAGCCCATACCGTGTCCACCCTCAAGGGCGCGCCACCAGGCTATATCGGCTATGGCGAAGGCGGCGTGCTGACCGAAGCCGTGCGGCGCAAACCCTACAGCGTGGTGCTGCTGGATGAGGTGGAAAAAGCCCACCCGGACGTGCACGAGATCTTCTTCCAGGTCTTCGACAAAGGCGTGATGGAGGACGGCGAAGGCCGGGTGATCGACTTCAAGAACACCTTGATCCTGCTGACCACCAATGCTGGCACCGAGCTGATTGCCCAGGTCTGCAAAGACCCGCAAAACGTGCCCGAGCCCGAAGAGATCGCCAAGGCCCTGCGCCAGCCGCTGCTGGAGATTTTCCCGCCGGCATTGCTGGGCCGCTTGGTGACCATTCCGTACTACCCGCTCAGCGACGAGATGCTCAAGGCCATTACCCGCCTGCAACTCAACCGCATCAAAAAGCGTGTGGAGAACACCCACAAAGTGACCTTCGATTACGACGACGCGGTGATCGACCTGATCGTCTCACGCTGCACCGAAACCGAAAGCGGTGGGCGGATGATCGACACCATCCTGACCAACAGCCTGTTGCCAGACATGAGCCGCGAGTTCCTCACTCGCATGCTCGAAGGCAAAGCGCTGGCAGGCGTGCGGATCAGCGCCCGGGATAACGAATTGCACTACGACTTCAGCGACGCGGCCTAAGGCCAAACCGCCTTTCTTTGTAGGAGCTGCCGAAGGCTGCGATCTTTTGATCTGGCTCTTCGGCTTGAGACTCAAGTGGTATCGAGAAAAGATCGCAGCCTCACTTCGCTCGACAGCTCCTACGGGAAATGAGGCGGCAAAGGGATAACTAATGCTATTCAAGCAACTCTCACGCTTGGCAAAAATCACCAGCCCCCTGGGGCCGGATGTGCTGTTGCTCAAGGACATGGGCGGCGGCGAAGAGCTGGGGCGGCTGTTCAACTATGAGCTGCAATTGCACTCGCTGGACAACGCCATCGACCTCAACCAGTTGCTGGGCAAACCCATGTGCCTGAGCCTGCAACTGGACGGCGGTGGCGAGCGCTATTTCCATGGCATCGTTGCTCGTTGCAGCCAGAACGTCGACCTGGGCCAGTTCGCCAGCTACCAGGTCACGCTACGGCCTTGGTTTTGGTTGCTGACCCGCACCTCCGATTGCCGGATTTTCCAGAATCTGACCATCCCGCAAATCATCAAGCAGGTGTTTCGCGACCTGGGTTTTTCCGATTTCGAAGATGCCCTGAGCCGGCCCTATCGCGAGTGGGAATACTGCGTGCAGTATCGCGAAACCAGCTTTGATTTCGTCAGCCGCCTGATGGAGCAGGAAGGGATCTACTACTTCTTCCGCCATGAACAGGGTCGTCATGTGCTGGTATTGGCCGATGCCTACGGCGCCCACACCAGCGTGCCCGGCTACGCTTCGGTGCCCTACTATCCCAAGAATGAACAGCAGCGCGAACGCGATCACATTCATGACTGGCGCCTGGCCCAGGAAGTCCAGCCGGGCTCGCTGGAACTCAACGACTATGACTTCCAACGCCCCAGCGCGCGAATTGACGTGCGCTCGGCCATGCCTCGTCCACACACCGCCGGCGACTATCCGCTGTACGACTATCCCGGCACCTATGTGCAAAGCGCAGACGGCGAACATTACGCCCGCACCCGCATCGAAGCCTTGCAAACACTGCACGAACAGGTCGAGTTCGCCGGCAACGCCCGGGGCCTGGGGTCGGGACATTTGTTCAGCCTCACGGGCTTCAGCCGCCAGGACCAGAACCGCGAATACCTGATCGTCGGCGCCCGTTACTACGTCGCCCAGGAAAGCGGGGAAACCGGCGGCGCTGGCGCTTCGGCGCAGTTCGAAAGCAGCCTGACCTGCATCGACGCGCAACAAAGCTACCGTCCCCTGCCCAACACCCATCGGCCTATCGTCAAAGGCCCGCAGACCGCACTGGTGGTCGGCCCCAAGGGCGAGGAAATCTGGACCGACCAGTTCGGCCGAGTGAAGGTGCATTTCTATTGGGACCGACACGACCAGTCCAACGAAAACAGTTCGTGCTGGATTCGCGTGTCGCAATCCTGGGCCGGGAAAAACTGGGGCTCGATGCAGATCCCACGAATCGGCCAGGAAGTGATCGTCAGCTTCCTCGAAGGCGACCCGGACCGGCCGATCATCACCGGCCGCGTCTACAACGCCGAACAAACCGTGCCCTACGACTTGCCCGAAAACGCCACCCAAAGCGGCATGAAAAGCCGTTCGAGCAAGGGTGGCACTCCGGCGAACTTCAACGAAATCCGCATGGAAGACAAGAAAGGCGCCGAGCAGCTGTACATCCATGCCGAGCGCAATCAGGACATCGTGGTCGAGGTGGATGAAAGCCACTCGGTGGGCCACGACCGCAACAAGAGCATCGGGCATAACGAGACGGTGACCATCGGCAACAACCGCCTGCGTATCGTCAAACAGGAAGACATTCTTTCGGTGGGCCAGCGCAAGACCGACAGCATCAGCCAGAGCTACGTCATTGAAGTGGGTGAGAACCTGCGGCTGGTCTGTGGAGAAAGCATCCTGGAGCTCAATGCCAGCGGCCAGATCAACCTGACCGGCGTGCAAATCAGCTTCTATGCCAGCGGTGATGCCGAGATCAACACCGGCGGCGTGCTGCACCTGAACAACGGCGGCGGCGCTGGCGCCACGCCTGATGGCCAGGGCGTCAAGGCCAGCATCGATGCCAACATCAATGCCGCGTTTCCCAAGCCCAAGGGCTAATCACGAGATCTGTGTTCCATGACTTACCGAATCAATGAATTCCAGTTCCAACTGCCGGCAGGCGAACTGCAAGACGCGTCGATCAACATCCTCAAGTTTCCTGAACTGGGCACTTCGCTGATTGTCAGCCGCAGCTTGCTGGCTGAGGGCGAAACCCTGCAAAGCAACTTCGACGACCAGCTCAAGCGCCTGGAAAAACAAGTGCAAGACTTGCGTTTTCAACCGGGTGTCGCCGTGCGCCTGGGGGCCAACCAGCAAGTCGAAGGCATCGAATTGCGCAGCCAGTTCAACAAGGGCAACGACAAAGTCTTCCAATACCAGTTGGCACTGGTGTTGCCCGGCACCCGCAAGATGCTCGCCCTGAGCTACGTGAAAGCTGAAAAACTCGGCGAGGCCGAAGCCGCGCATTGGGCGACCATCAAGAATTCGCTGCTGTTCGACGTTCCGGCCTGATGAGCACCCTGCATGTCTGACGCACTCTGGGCCGCCCGGCTGGGCGATGCGCTCGAACACACCTCGATGATGGCCGACATCCTCGGTGGCGTGCTCGAGGTGGCAGCCAACATCGCGATTACCGCGCTGGCCACAGCCGCCGTGGTGGCGGCCACCGGCATCACCGTCGTCACCGGCGGGTTGGGTTGTATCGTGCTCGGCCTGGTGGTGGGCACGATCGTCGGTCTCGCCATGAGCAAGACCGGGGCCGACAAGGGCCTGAGCAATTTATGCGAGAGCTTCAGCAACGCGCTGTTTCCGCCCACGGTGCAGGCAAATATTCTCACCGGCTCCACCAACACCCTCACCAACAATATTCCCGCCGCTCGCGCCGCCGGGGCGATCCCGTCCCATGTCACGCCCGCCGGCACCGAGCTGGAAATGCCCGAGCCCGAAGCCGAAGCCAGCTACCTCGACATGGCCGAGAGCTTCTTCTCCCAGATGTGGCGCCCCACCGTTGCCACCCCGGCGCCCGGCGCGGTGCCCAAGCCGCTGGACCTGCTCGTCTGCATGAAGCATCCGCCAATGCCGCCGCAGTTTCTGGCCGAGGGCTCGGACAAGGTCACCATCAACGGCCAGCCCGCCGTGCGCAGCGGCGATCGCAGCACCTGCGACGCCAAGGTCGTGTCGTCCGGACTGATCTCCTCCAACGTGACCATTGGCGGCGGTTCGGTGGTGGTGCGCGAGATCCGCAGCGGCAAGACCCCGGGCGTGGGGCTGGCAGTCACCGCGTTGCTGATGCTCAAAGGCGGCAAGGGTAAGTTCTTCAGCAAATTGCCGTGCATGCTGATCGGTGGCGCGACGTCGATGGCCGTCAGCAGTGCGATGGGGGCGATGGCCAACGCCGCCATGGGCTCGTCGAACCCGGTGCATGCGGCGACCGGGGCCAAAGTGCTGGGTGGCGATGAAGAGCTGGATTTCGTGTTGCCCGGCCTCTTGCCGATGGATTGGCAGCGCTTCTACAACAGCCGTGATGAACGTCGCGATGGGTTGTTTGGGGCGGGTTGGAGTGTGTCGTATGAGGTGTGCGTCGAGATCCTGCCGCACCCGGAGGGTGGTGAAACGCTGATCTACACCGATGAACAGGGTCGGCGCATCGACATGGGTTCGATTCCCCTGGGTGGTGCGGTGTTCAGTGCGGGGGAAGGGCTGAGTGTTCGGCGCCATCTTAATGGGCAGTTATTGATTGAAAGCGATGACGGCGTGTATCGCTTGTTCAATCCAACGCCGGGCAATACCGCGTTGCTGCGCCTTGATCAATTGGGTGATCGCAATGACAACCGCATCTACCTCGACTATGACGAAACCGGACGCTTGGTGCGGCTGCGCGACACCTTCGATCTGGTGCAGGTCGAGCTGATTCGCGAACGCGACCGTGTTGCTCGGGTTGAGCGCCTGTATCCGGATCAAGGCCGCGAAATACTCGCCAGTTATGCCTATGACACAGCGGGCGATCTGGCCGAAGTACGCGACGCCACCGGCCAGGTACAACGGCGCTTCAGTTATGACGCCGGACGACGGATGGTCGAGCACCAGTTGCCCACGGGGCTGCGCTGCTTCTATGAGTGGGCTTACATCGAGGAAAAAGAATGGCGCGTGGTCCGGCACTGGACCGACGAGGGCGACGCTTACCAGTTCGACTATGATCTCGACGCCGGTGTCACGCGCATCACCGATAGCTTGCAGCGCGTCAGTACACGACGGTGGAACAACCAGCACCAGATCACCGAATACGCTGACAACCTCGGCCAGACCTGGCAGTTCGAATGGAACGACGAACGCCAATTGCTCGGCGCCGCCGACCCACAGGGCGGTCGCTATGCCTACAGCTACGACGACGCCGGCAACCTGATCGGCGAAACCGACCCGCTGGGCCGCAGCGATTCGACCCTATGGCTCGAGCACTGGGCCTTGCCATTGGTGGACACCGATGCCGCCGGAAACAGCTGGCGGTACCACTACGATCAGCGCGGCAACTGCATCGCCGAAACCGATCCGCTGGGCCACATCACCCGCTACCGCTACGACACCCACGGCCAGGTCGTCGAGATCATCGACGCCACTGGCAAAAGCAAGAAACTGCGCTGGAACCCGTTCGGCCAACTGGTCGAGCACATCGATTGCTCGGGTTATCCGACGCGGTTCAACTATGACAACCGGGGCTATCTGCAAACCATCACCGATGCCCTCGGCGAACGCACCCAATTCAGCTATGACGCCCAAGGGCGCCTGCTCAGCAGCCAATTGCCGGACGGCCGCACCGAGCAGTATCAGCGCGACGTCAGCGGCCAGTTGACCGGTTATACCGACCCGGCTGGGCACACCACGCTCTATCAACACAACCGTCGCGGCCAGGTCCGTCAGCGCACCGACGCCCATGGCCGGCAGGTGCAATTCGGGTATGACAGCTACGGGCGGCTGCAAGCGCTGACCAACGAGAACGGCGAAAGTTATCGGTTTGCCTGGGATGCCGGCGATCGGCTGACCGAACAACAGGATCTGGATGGCAGCGCCAAGCGCTACGCCTATGACCTGTTGGATAACGTCGCGGCGGTGACGGCTGTTCCGGCGCCTTACGGCAATGGCTTGGCCATCGTCCCCGAGACGCCCCCGGCCTCCATCGTTCATCGACTGAAACGCGACGCCATCGGCCGGCTGATCGCCAAAATCACCGACGATGGCCGCACCGACTACACCTATGATCCGCTGGACCAACTCACCGCCGTCACCTTCACCGACCACCATGGCAACGCACAAACCCTGAGCTTCGCCTACGATGCTCTCGGCCAGTTGCTCGCAGAACAGAGCGCGGCTGGCAGCCTGCACCACCACTACGACGAACTCGGCAACCTGATCCAGACCCAACTGCCCGACGGCCGCTGGCTCAATCGCCTGTATTACGGCAGCGGCCACCTGCACCAGATAAACCTCGACGGCCAGGTCATCAGCGACTTCGAACGCGATCGCCTGCACCGCGAAGTGCTGCGCACCCAAGGCCAGATCAGCACCCGCAGCGAATACGACCGCAGCGGACGTTTACGCTCACGCCAACGCCGACACAGCAGCCAGCCATCGCTGATGCCGGCCGCCGTGCAGAAACATTTCGAGTACGACCCCGCCGACAACCTGATCGGCAAACTCGATCAGCAACCCGCCGCGCAACACCGCCAACTGCTGCACTACGACGCCACCGGCCGCATCATCGCCAGCCAGGACAGCCTGCACGGCCAGCGCGAAACCTTCGCCTACGACGCCGCCGCCAACCTGCTGGACGGCCCACACCCCGGCGCCGGGCTGGTGGTGCACAACAAACTGCTGACCTATCAGGACAAACGTTACCGCTACGACGCCTTCGGCCGGATGATCGAAAAACGCAGCGCTAAACGGGGCGTGCAGCGCTTCGGTTACGACGCCGAAAGCCGGTTGATCGAAGTGCGCAATGACAACGGCAGTGTGGTCAGGATGACCTACGACCCGCTGGGCCGACGCATCGAAAAAACCGGGCACGACAGCAACGGTTATCCACTGGGAGAAACCCGCTTCACCTGGGACGGCCTGCGCCTGCTGCAGGAACATCGCCATCAGCAGACCAGCCTCTACCTCTACGAAGACGAAGGCTACGAACCCTTGGCCCGCGTCGACGGCACCGGCCCGCTGCAAAAAATCCGCTACTACCACAACGACCTCAACGGCCTGCCGGAACAGCTCACCGAAGCGGACGGCCACAATGTCTGGCAGGCGACTTATCGTGTGTGGGGCAACACGTTAGAAGAGGTGCGTGAGCCGTATTACATTGAAGAGCAGAACCTGCGGTTCCAGGGGCAGTACCTGGACCGGGAGACGGGGCTGCATTTCAATACGTTCAGGTTTTATGATCCGGATGTGGGGCGGTTTACGACGCCCGATCCGATTGGGTTGAAGGGAGGATTAAACCTCTATCAATATGGACATAACCCCGTTGGATGGGTGGACCCATGGGGTTGGAGTTGTGTCCAGTTCAAACGCTGGAAAAGAGGCGACGCTATTGATAAACCTCTGCCTAACGGCAAAGCTCCTGCATGGGACGTAGTGAGGTCAAGGTATTGGAAGAATCGACACGAAGCCTCGAAAGCTTCAGGTGAGTTCAGTCCAGCCAATATGAGCCGAATGAAACGTGGCTCGGCCCCCTTGGACGCAAACGGAAACTCGATGGAGTTGCATCATCACAACCCTCAACGCAATGGCGGAGTCGGTGTGAACAACCCCCGAAACTTACGAGAAGTCACACGAGAACAACATGCCGAACTTGATGACTTCAGACATCTAGGAACCAAGTAATGACTGCTATAGAAATTGTGAAGCAATTTGTCGAAGCATCCATTTCGCCAAAAGAATTCGAAGGGAAAATTTATGCCAACTCATCAATTGAAGAGCTACTAAAAAGCGAGAAAAACTTACCAGCTTACGTGGCGGAACCAGACCTATACACATACGCCATTAGTCAAAACTATGAAAACCTCGAATCCATATATAACACCCAAATTCTTTTATCTGACTTTCTAAACAAGAAAAACATACCCCACAAGGTCGAAAAAAAATACGAAGAGCTATTTAACCTAACGCTGAAAATTCAGCCCAAATGGTTGTCCCTACCATCAGACTATCTATCCAGCCTCATTGAAGACAAAAAATCACTTAGCGCCAAAGAGCTGCAGCTATGGTTAAAGGAAAAAATAAAAAGTGATTTTCGCTCTCTGAAGACACCACCTAAATGGCTCCAAAACCCCGAATGGCCTATACAGGATGGAAAGCCAATGATTTTTTTGGGGCAACTCGATATTAGTGATTTAAGCCATGACAACTCTCAGGCTTATTTGTTTTTTGATGAAAACAAGAGAACGTTTCATACGATCACGCAATCTTGCTGACCAGCCTTTACCTCTACGAAGACGAAGGCTACGAACCCCTGGCCCGCGTCGATGGCACCGGCCCGCTGCAAAAAATCCGCTACTACCACAACGACCTCAACGGCCTGCCGGAACAGCTCACCGAAGCGGACGGCCACAACGTCTGGCAGGCGACTTATCGGGTGTGGGGCAACACGTTAGAAGAGGTGCGCGAGCCGTATTACATTGAAGAGCAGAATTTGGGCGAGCCTGACGCAGTAGCATTGCGTGCTCTGACACAACGCAAACGTACGGCCAGTTGGGCGAGTTTGGTCACTCCGGCTCCGGATCCAGAGATAACGCAGTAGAAAAGTGGAGCGAAGGGAAAACCACGATTCAACTTGTCAAAACAGCTGCGCATGAGGCTACGCTCCCGCACCGTTGGTTCTGTCGCTCAATATGAAAAACACGAGAGCATTGAGTCAGTCCTTGCGGCCCCGGATATGGATCATCTGGAATCCGCCATTGGTAAGAAGCTACCGACGCCCTTTAGAAACCATTACCTCAAGTACAACGGCGGCGTACCGGAGCGGACCTATTGGGTCAGCGAAGAATTCGACGAGGAGTGAATGAGCCAACGCCGCAAAAAGTAGCAGGCTTGGCTAGAAGCGGTGGAGCGAGCGCTGGATCACCTGAATGAGCCGGAAATAGCAGCGATTCTCGCCAGGAAACAAAGCCGAGTCGGCTAATCCGCCAGACAGAAAAAATGGGCACCCAACCTCGTTAGCGTGCCCATTTTTTATCCCGCTCGCCCGCTGTGCGGGAAGTCGGTGCGTGTTACGGATTAACGCTGTCTTTCAACGATTTTCCCGGCTTGAACGCAACAGTATTACTGGCCTTGATTTTGACTGGCTCACCGGTCTGCGGGTTTTTGCCTGTACGTGCACCGCGATGGCGTTGCAGGAAAGTCCCGAAGCCCACCAGCGTGACGCTGTCTTTGCGGTGCAGAGCGCCGGTGATTTCTTCGAGAACGGCGTTGAGGACGCGGTTGGCCTGTTCTTTGGTGAGGTCTGCTTTTTCCGCAATTGCAGCGGCGAGTTCTGGTTTACGCATTAGTGAAGCCCCTTTGACGGTTTTTTGTTGTTATGTCCGTGCTGTTCTCGTTGGAACAGCGCCTAAGGCGCCGCAGTGCTCTACTCTGCGGCAGACGGGAGTGAGGATGGCACGCGCTTAAGAGCGGCGCCAGTCTCCCCGCGACCTTTGTGGGGGCAAAAGCGGGGTGATTCCGACAGAACGACCGCTATTTACGCCAGCAAGGGCGGAAGCTCTTTGTTCAGGGCGAGTTTTTCCATCACAGCCGCGCCTGTCAGGGCATAGCCCAGTAATTGGCCGGCGCTGTCGCGGCACAGCACCTTGATGTCTGCGCCCTGCCCTTCGACCGTCCAGACGCCTTCCGCCCCCCGTGGCGGCGGCGAAACCACCAATGGGCAGATCGGGGTTTTCACGGTGATCGGCATCGGGCCATAACTCACCGCGGTAGGGTTTCCGGCGAGGGTTTGAGCCAGCGCTCTCGCACAGCTCATGAGGGGCATGACGTACAACAGATTCAGCCCGTCGACCTCGGCGCAGTCGCCCAAGGCGTAGATATTGGCGTGAGAGGTTTTCAGATGACGGTCGACTACCACGCCACGGTTGACTTGCAGCCCGGCAGCGGCTGCCAGGTCGATGCGCGGACGCAGGCCGATGGCCGACACCACCACATCGCAAGGAATGACCTGACCATCGGACAGATGGGCCTCCAGGCCGTCAGCCACTCGCTGCAAGCGATTGAGCACCGGCCCGAGATGGAAGCGTGCGCCCAGGCTTTCCAGGCCGGCCTGGACCGCAGCAGCCGCTGCCGGGTGCAGCAAGGTCGGCATGACCTGTTCGCACGGTGCAACCAGTTGCACCTCGTAGCCACCAAGCATCAGGTCGTTGGCGAATTCGCAGCCGATCAGACCCGCGCCCAGCAGCAACACCCGGCGCTTGCCGGCCACCGCCGCGCGAAAACGTGCGTAGTCTTCAAGATCGTTGATCGGGAAAACGGCATCGGCCGCGTCGCCTTCGATCGGCACCCGCACGGTTTCCGCGCCCCACGCCAGGATCAGGTCACGGTAGATCACCGCTTCTTCGCCGATCCACAGACGCTTGTGGCCCGGATCGATGCCGCTGATGCGCGTGTGTGTGCGCACTTCGGCTTTCAGTTGCTCGGCCATGGCACCTGGTTCGGCCATGCTCAGGCCGTCGGCGTCTTTATTCTTGCCGAAGCCGGTGGAGAGCATCGGCTTGGAGTAGGAGCGCCCATCATCTGCGGTAATCAGCAGCAGCGGGGTTTCGCCATCGAGTTTGCGAAACTCCCGGGCCAGGTTGTAGCCAGCCAGCCCAGTGCCGACGATCACGACCGGTGCGTTCATTCCTTGCTCCTTGCTTGTCTTAGTTGATTTCAATCATTTCGAAATCCATCTTGCCCACGCCGCAGTCCGGGCACAGCCAGTCTTCCGGCACATCCTGCCACGGCGTGCCGGCCGCAATACCGTCGTCCGGCCAGCCCTCGGCTTCGTTATAGATCAGGCCGCAGACCACACATTGCCACTTTTTCATTCAGGTACTTCCTCAGGATTCAGGCTTTTGCCGGCGCGAACGGTCGATAGGTGGAGCGCTGCCGTCCGGCTCAGGGCGTTTTGTACTGATCGCGCCCGGCAGATGCAAGCCTGTTCGGCGCAACGGCAGGCGGGGCCAATCAAATTCGCCGCCTGACATGGTAAGCTCGCCGCCTCATTTGCTGCCAATAATGACTCACTGTGCCGCACTCAAAATCCCCCTCCGCGATACCGGTCTGGCTCCTTCGAAGCCAACTGACACCCCTTCCCGATACGTCTACGCTCGATTGGCTGTTCGATGAAGGGTCGCTGACCCGGCGCTTGATCCGCCTGTCGAATGACGGTTTCAGCGTCACGCCGCTGTTCGAAGGCTGGCAACCGCTGCGCGCCGATGAATGTGCTGCGCTGGAGCTGGCCGAAGGCAGTGAAGGCTGGGTGCGCGAGGTGTATCTGCGCGGGCACGGTGAAGCCTGGGTGTTTGCACGCAGTGTGGCGGCGCGTAGCGCGTTGCAGGGCGATGGATTGCATATGGATGAATTGGGTAGCCGTTCGCTGGGCGAATTGCTGTTTTGTGATCAGGCATTTCAGCGCCGGGCCATTGAGGTTTGTCACTATCCTCAGGCATGGCTACCAATGGATGCTCAGGCGCCTGAACTGTGGGGCCGGCGCTCACGTTTCGACCGCGGCGCCTTGAGCGTGCTGGTGGCCGAGATCTTCCTGCCGACCTTGTGGAACGCCACCCGCGCCCATCCGGAGAATTGCTGATGTACCAAAGCCTGCTCAAATCCCTGAACCGCGTGAATCCTCGGGCTTGGGATTTCATTCAGTTGACCCGCATGGATAAGCCGATCGGCATTTACTTGCTGCTATGGCCGACGTTGTGGGCACTCTGGATTGCCGGTGAAGGTTCGCCGTCATTGGCCAATATCGTGATTTTCGTGCTCGGCGTGGTACTGACCCGCGCCGGCGGTTGTGTGATCAACGATTGGGCGGACCGTAAGGTCGATGGCCACGTGAAACGCACCGAACAGCGGCCACTGGTGAGCGGCAAGATCAGCTCGAAAGAAGCCCTGGTGTTCTTCGCGGTGCTGATGGGCGTGAGTTTCTTGCTGGTGCTGTGTACTAACGCGAAGACCGTGTGGCTTTCGCTGGGCGGTTTGGCTCTGGCGTTCACGTATCCGTTCATGAAGCGCTATACCTATTATCCGCAAGTAGTGCTGGGTGCAGCGTTCTCTTGGGGCATGCCGATGGCGTTCACCGCCCAAACCGGTGAACTGCCGGCGGCGGCCTGGTTATTGTGGATCGCCAACTTGTTGTGGACCGTTGGCTACGACACCTATTACGCCATGACCGACCGCGACGACGACCTGAAGATCGGGGTGAAATCCACGGCGATTCTGTTTGGCGACGCCGACAGGGTGATCATTCTGACCCTGCAAGGATTGACACTGGGGTGTTTGCTGCTGGCGGGTTCAAAATTCCAGCTCGGCGGCTGGTTCCACCTTGGATTGCTGGCGGCGGCGGGTTGTTTTGCGTGGGAGTTCTGGTATACCCGCAGCAAGGACCGGATGCGCTGCTTTCAGGCGTTTTTGCACAATCACTGGGCCGGGTTGGCGATTTTCGTGGGGATTGTGCTGGATTACGCATTGCGCTGACGCCTGGAAAAGATCGCAGCCTTCGGCAGCTCCTACACCGGATGACATCTGTAGGAGCTGCCGAAGGCTGCGATCTTTTTGGCAATCACTCAGTGTCGATACATGTGCCAGAAGCCGCCTTTACCCTCACCCTCTGTATCCCCGGGTTTTTTGTCCATTTTGTAGCCATACATTGGCTTGCCTTTATAAGCCCATTGCATCGTGCCGTCGTCACGCTTGATCGGCGTCCAGTCACCTGTGGGCTTGGCATCCATCGGCGCCATCAAAGGCGGCCAATTCGTCGCACACTCACCCGTGCACATCGACTTGCCCTCCTTGTCTTTGTCAAACGTGTACAAGGTCATGCCCTTGTGGTCGACCATCATGCCGTCTTTCATCATGGCCGGGTCTGCCGCGAAGGCCAGGGACGGCAGCGTTAGCGCAGCCGTGACCAGCAGGGCCTTCCAGGATTGCGCAATGTAATTCATGAAACCTTCCTCTTGTGGTTGTCAGGATTCGGACTTAGAGCTTAGTTCATGATCACGACAATCGCAGGGCGGCTAAAATACTGTCACACGACTGCAATAATTCCGTTATCTAATGCGGCGCAAGACAGTTAAATGACAAGAGGATTAACGCATGGTTGGCAGGAGCATTCTGATCGTCGACGACGAAGCGCCCATTCGCGAAATGATCGCCGTTGCGTTGGAAATGGCCGGCTACGACTGCCTGGAGGCGGAGAACTCGCAGCAGGCCCATGCCATTATCGTCGACCGCAAGCCGGACCTTATTTTGCTCGACTGGATGCTGCCCGGCACTTCCGGCATCGAACTGGCCCGCCGCCTCAAGCGTGATGAACTGACCGGGGATATCCCGATCATCATGCTCACCGCCAAGGGCGAAGAGGACAACAAGATCCAGGGTCTGGAAGTCGGCGCCGATGATTACATCACCAAGCCATTTTCCCCGCGTGAACTGGTGGCCCGCCTGAAAGCCGTACTGCGCCGCGCCGGCCCGACCGATGGCGAAGCGCCGATCGAAGTTGGCGGCCTGCTGCTGGACCCGATCAGCCACCGCGTGACCATCGACGGCAAACCCGCCGAGATGGGCCCGACCGAATACCGTTTGCTGCAATTTTTCATGACCCACCAGGAACGTGCCTACACCCGCGGGCAGTTGCTGGATCAGGTCTGGGGCGGCAACGTCTATGTCGAAGAACGCACCGTCGACGTACACATCCGTCGCCTGCGCAAAGCCCTCGGCGATGCCTATGAAAATCTGGTACAAACCGTGCGCGGCACAGGCTACCGGTTTTCCACCAAGGCATAAAAACAGCGGCAAGCTTCAAGCTATAAGCGGCAAGCAAGGCGCAGCCGAGCCCGTCGCTCTTACTTGAAGCTTGCAGCTTGAAACTTGAAGCTGCGTTAGGACGCTCCGTGAACCAAAACTGGCATGGCACCCTGATCCGCCACATGCTTTTGCTGGTCACCGCCTGTCTGGTGATCGGCCTGATTTCCGGCTACTACGGCTGGAGCCTCGCCGTGGGCCTGGGCCTTTATCTGGCCTGGACCCTCAAGCAACTGCTGCGTTTGCATGAATGGCTACGCCTGCACAAACCCGATGAAGCACCGCCCGATGGTTATGGCCTGTGGGGCGAAGTGTTCGACAGCATTTACCACCTGCAACGCCGCGACCAACGGGTGCGCGGGCGCTTGCAAGCGGTGATCGACCGGGTCCAGGAATCCACCGCGGCGCTGAAAGATGCGGTAATCATGCTCGACAGCGATGGCAACCTGGAATGGTGGAACCGCGCCGCCGAAACCCTGCTGGGCCTCAAGACCCCACAGGACAGCGGTCAGCCCGTGACCAACCTGGTGCGCCATCCGCGCTTCAAGGAGTACTTTGAGCAGGACAGCTACGCCGAGCCGCTGGAAATCCCTTCGCCGATTAATGATCGCCTGCGCATTCAGCTGTACATCACTCGCTACGGCAACAACGAACACTTGATGCTGGTGCGCGACGTGACGCGTATCCATCAGCTGGAGCAGATGCGCAAAGACTTCATCGCCAACGTGTCCCATGAGCTGCGCACACCGCTGACGGTGATCTGCGGCTACCTGGAAACCCTGCTCGACAACGTCGAGGAAGTGAACCCGCGCTGGACCCGTGCCCTGCAGCAGATGCAACAGCAAGGCGGGCGCATGCAGACCTTGCTCAACGATTTGTTGCTGCTGGCCAAACTCGAGGCCACCGATTACCCGTCGGACAACCAACCGGTGGCCGTCGACAGCCTGCTGCAATCGATCAAGAGCGACGCTCAGCAACTGTCCGGCCAACGCAATCAGCACATCACCCTGGAAGCCGATCCGACGATTCTGCTCAAGGGTAGCGAAGCGGAATTGCGTAGCGCGTTTTCCAATCTGGTGTTCAACGCAGTGAAGTACACACCGGCCGAGGGCAATATCCGCATTCGCTGGTGGGGTGACGATCAAGGCGCACACCTGAGCGTGCAGGATTCGGGGATCGGCATCGACAGCAAACACTTGCCGCGACTGACTGAACGCTTCTATCGCGTCGATTCCAGCCGCAACTCCAACACCGGCGGCACCGGGCTGGGGCTGGCCATCGTCAAGCATGTATTGCTGCGTCACCGGGCACGTATGGAGATCAGCAGTGTGCCGGGCCATGGCAGCACGTTTACCTGCCATTTTGCGCCCGCCCAAGTGACAAAATCCCGGGTCATCAGTGCCGCCGATTGATACCGGCCAGCACTCGCCACTAGGCAAGCCAAGAGTCAGCCGCTACATTGGCTGACTTGTGCCTGCCTTTCAGGCGCACTTTTTTCTTTCCTTTCGAATACACGGAACCCGCAAAACTCCATCATGGACCCTTCCCCTGGCTTGACCCTCGCAACAATATTCGCCGATTTCGGCATGATTCTTTTTGCTCTGATCCTGGTTTTGCTCAACGGCTTTTTCGTTGCGGCAGAGTTCGCCATGGTCAAATTGCGCTCGACCCGCGTCGAAGCCATCGCTGAAAAGCACGGTTGGCGCGGGCATATCCTGCGTACCGTGCACAGTCAGCTCGATGCTTATCTTTCGGCCTGCCAGTTGGGTATCACCCTCGCCTCGCTGGGCCTGGGCTGGGTCGGCGAACCCGCGTTCGCGCACCTTCTGGCACCCGTGCTGAGTGCCGTGGGGGTAGATTCCGCTGAGGTGGTGAAGGCCGTTTCGTTCTTCACCGCGTTCTTCATCATTTCGTACCTGCACATCGTGGTCGGCGAACTGGCCCCGAAATCCTGGGCCATCCGCAAACCCGAGTTGCTGTCGTTGTGGACGGCGGTGCCGCTGTACTTGTTCTACTGGGCCATGTACCCGGCCATCTACCTGCTCAACGCCAGCGCCAACCAGATCCTGCGCATTGCCGGGCAAGGTGAACCTGGCCCGCACCATGAGCACCATTACAGCCGTGAAGAACTGAAACTGATCCTGCACTCCAGCCGTGGCCAGGACCCGAGCGACCAAGGCATGCGCGTATTGGCCTCGGCGGTGGAAATGGGCGAGCTGGAAGTGGTCGACTGGGCCAACTCCCGGGAAGACCTGGTGACGCTGGAGTTCAACGCGCCGCTCAAGGAAATTCTGGCGATGTTCCGTCGCCACAAGTTCAGCCGCTACCCGGTGTATGACAGCGAGCGCCAGGAGTTCGTCGGCCTGCTGCACATCAAGGATTTGCTGCTGGAACTGGCCGCGCTGGATCACATTCCCGAGTCGTTCAACCTGGCCGAATTGACCCGCCCGCTGGAGCGCGTGTCTCGCCACATGCCGCTGTCGCAACTGCTGGAACAATTCCGCAAGGGCGGCTCGCATTTCGCGGTGGTCGAGGAAGCCGACGGCAACATCATCGGCTACCTGACCATGGAAGACGTGCTGGAAGTGTTGGTGGGCGACATTCAGGACGAACACCGCAAGGCTGAACGCGGGATCCTCGCGTATCAACCGGGCAAACTGCTGGTGCGGGGCGATACGCCGCTGTTCAAGGTCGAACGCCTGTTGGGCATCGATCTGGATCACATCGAAGCGGAAACCCTCGCCGGGCTGGTCTACGAAACCCTGAAACGGGTGCCGGAAGAGGAAGAAGTGCTGGAAGTCGAAGGCTTGCGGATCATCATCAAGAAAATGAAAGGGCCGAAGATCATTTTGGCGAAAGTATTGATGCTGGACTAAGCGATCCCTGACCGGATCCGTGTTGATCCCTTCGCGAGCAAGCCCGCTCCCACACTTGTTATGCGTCGATCACATAAATCGGGTTCGACGCCGATCAAATGTGGGAGCGGGCTTGCTCGCGAATGCGTCAGACCAGACAACCCATCACTTCTTGCCCAACGCAAAGTTGGGCAACGCCCCTACCGGTTGATTGAACTGGTACGGAATCGATACCAACCCCAAGCCGGTATTGCGCTGCACCACGAAGTGCAGGTGCGGGCCGCTACTGTTGCCGGTATTGCCCGACAGCGCCAGCGCACTGCCCACCACCACGCGCTGACCTTCCCGTACGCTGACCGAGCCTTTCTTTAGGTGCAGGTACACGCCCATGGTCCCGTCATCGTGCAATACCCGCACGAAGTTGCCCGACGGATCGTTGCCGCGCCCGGTCTGGCCATTCTCGGTTTTCACCACCATGCCGCCGCGCGCCGCGATGATCGGCGTGCCTTCGGGCATGGCGATGTCCATCGCATAACGGTTCTTCGGCCCATAGTGGCTGTATTGGCCATTGGCGCCCTGACTGAGCCGAAACGGCCCACCGCGCCAGGGCAATGGATATCGATAGGCCATGGTGGCCCCTGCAGGGTCGCCCAGGGAATATTCGAACTTCGGGGTATACGCCAGCGGCCTTCCGGCCTTCGTCGCCTTGAGCAGCGCCAGACGAATGCTGCTGCGTGCCGGCATAACCCGCCGAATCGGTCGGCTCGGCGCGCCGCTGACATTGCTCAGCCCGGAAAAACTCAGCTCGATCTCGACCGGCGCATACAGATCGTTGCGCACGAACACACTGTCCATGCCCCTCTGCTTCTTGATATCGAGGTACACCTGCCGCTCCAGGCGCTCGACCATCCGGTCGCGAAAAACGAACACCTTCGCACCTTTGCTGGGGCGGTCGCTGTAGGAGACCACGCCACTGGCATCGGTGGAGCGGTAAATCGTCATGGCCACAGCCGAGGTGGAGGCCATGAGCAGACCACAGAAAAACAGCAGGCGCGCGAGCATGGGCAAGATTCTGTCGAGTAAGGCCTGGGAAGGAGCCTAGCAGCTGAAATGGACCAGCGTAGTCGACAGATGTTTCAAATCGGGGAAAGAAGCAAGATCAAAAGATCGCAGCCTTCGGCAGCTCCTACAAAGGCAATGCGATCACCTGTAGGAGCTGCCGAAGGCTGCGATCTTTTGGGGGCGACGCTTACGCGCCCGGTACGAAATGTTTCTGCGCGGTGCCACGGGCGATCAGGCGGGAGATGTAGTCGAGTTTCTGCGCATCCTGATCGACAAAGCGGAAGGTCAGTTGCAGCCACTCGCTGTCGGGTTTCGGCTCGAAGGCGACGATGGCGTGCAGGTAGCCGTTGAGCCGGGCGATTTCAGCGTTGTCGCCCTGCTCCAGGTCGAGCACGGCGCTGTCGAGGACTTGCGGCAGCGTGTCGGTGCGTTTCACCACCAACAGCGCTTCCTTGATACTCAAAGCCTTGATCACGCATTGCTGAGTGCCGCTCGGCAAGCGCAGTTGGCCTTGGCCACGACCGCCGGCCGATGCTGCGGAGGCAGCCGGCGCCTTGACCGGCGGGCTGTTGAGCAGGCCGCGAGACGGCGCAGCGGCCGGGGCTGGCGCGGCGGCGACAGGTTTGGCGAACGGATTGACCGGTGCCGCCGATGGCGCGGTGATCGCAGCCTTGCCGCCAGTGAGTGCGCTGAGGGAATCGTTGCCGAACGCCGAGTTCATTTTGGTCGGCGCGCTGTTCATCAAGGTGTCGAGTTTGCCGACCTTGTTCAGTGCCTGCTTGACCTTGGTCAGCAGTTGCTCGTTGGTGAACGGCTTGCTGACGTAACCCGAAACCCCGGCCTGAATCGCCTGGACGACGTTCTCTTTGTCGCCACGGCTGGTGACCATCACGAACGGCATGGTCTTGAGGTTGTCCTGCTCACGGCACCAGGTCAGCAGTTCCAGACCGGACATTTCCGGCATTTCCCAGTCGCACAGAACCAGGTCGAATGCTTCTTTGGCCAGCATGGCCTGGGCCTTTTTGCCGTTGACGGCATCTTCGGTCCGGATCCCTGGGAAGTAGTTGCGCAGGCACTTCTTCACCAGGTCACGAATGAACGACGCATCGTCCACGACCAACACACTGATCTTGCTCATCCAACACCCCTTTAAAAATCCCGGCAAGCATAACGCTGGCTGATGGCACTTTGCCAAAACTCTTCAGTCACGCCGGGACTTTTCGTTCGCGGGTGCTGCTTTTCAATTCAAAAGCCACACAAACAAAAACGCCCGGCCAAAAGGCCGGGCGCTTTTCTTGGGCAATCTTACTTATCGTCAGCTTTGCCCGGAACATTAGCGGTTTCGGCACTTGTGCCTTCAACTTCTTCCTTCATGCGCTTGAGGCCCAAGTGACGCACGTCGGTGCCGCGCACCAGGTAAATCACCAGTTCCGAGATATTGCGCGCGTGGTCGCCGATTCGCTCCAGCGAACGCAGCACCCAGATAATGCTCAACACCCGCGAGATAGAGCGCGGGTCTTCCATCATGTAAGTGGCCAGCTCGCGCAGCGCGGTCTTGTATTCGCGGTCGATAATCTTGTCGTACTGCGCCACTGACAACGCCAGGTCGGCGTCGAAGCGGGCAAACGCGTCCAGCGCATCGCGGACCATGTTGCGCACCTGGTCGCCGATGTGGCGAACCTCGACGTAACCGCGCGGCGCTTCACCTTCTTCGCACAACTGGATGGCACGGCGGGCGATCTTGGTGGCTTCGTCGCCGATGCGCTCCAAATCGATCACCGACTTGGAGATGCTGATGATCAGGCGCAAGTCCGACGCCGCCGGTTGGCGACGGGCCAGAATGCGCAGGCATTCTTCGTCGATGTTGCGTTCCATCTGATTGATCTGGTCGTCGATCTCACGCACTTGCTGGGCCAGGCCGGAGTCGGCCTCGATCAGCGCGGTGACCGCGTCGTTAACCTGCTTTTCCACCAGCCCGCCCATGGCCAGGAGGTGGCTGCGCACCTCTTCCAGCTCGGCGTTGAACTGTGCGGAAATGTGGTGAGTAAGGCCTTCTTTACTAATCATCTTGTTCGCTCCGCGAAAGTTGCAAGCTTCAAGCCGCAAGCTTCAAGCAGTTATGTATAAGTCCTGAAATCGCACCGCTTCTTTCTGGCCGCTTGCAGCTTGACGCTTGCGGCTGTACGGCTAGCCGTAACGACCGGTAATGTAGTCTTCGGTCTGCTTCTTCGCCGGATTGGTGAACAGAGTATCGGTATCGCCGAATTCCACCAGTTTGCCCATGTACATGAACGCCGTGTAGTCGGAAACCCGCGCGGCCTGTTGCATGTTGTGGGTCACGATAACAATAGTGAACTTGGATTTCAGTTCGTAGATCAGCTCTTCGACTTTCAGCGTGGAGATCGGATCAAGTGCCGAGCAGGGTTCGTCGAGCAGCAGTACTTCCGGCTCCACGGCAATGGTGCGGGCAATCACCAGACGTTGCTGCTGACCACCGGACAGGCCGAGTGCCGATTCGTGCAGACGGTCTTTGACCTCATCCCACAGCGCCGCGCCTTTCAACGCCCACTCGACGGCTTCGTCGAGGATGCGTTTCTTGTTGATGCCCTGGATGCGCAGACCGTAAACCACGTTTTCGTAGATGGTTTTCGGGAACGGATTAGGCTTCTGAAAAACCATGCCGACCCGGCGACGCAACTCGGCCACATCCTCGCCCTTGCGGTAGATGTTATTGCCGTAGAGGTTAATTGCGCCGTCGACGCGGCAGCCATCCACCAGGTCGTTCATGCGGTTGAAGGTGCGCAGAAGCGTGGACTTGCCGCAGCCGGATGGGCCGATGAAGGCGGTCACGCGCTGTTTCGGGATATTCATGCTGACGTCGAACAGCGCCTGTTTGTCGCCATAGAACAGGCTCAGGCCCGGTACTTCGATGGCCACGGTTTCCTGCTCGAGGCTCAGGCTCTGTTTGTCGCGGCCCAGGGCCGACATGTTGATGCCGTGAGTATGTGCTTCGTGCTGCATGGGAGGCTCCCCTGTGCTAACAAATTCGGTTCGGGACGCCACTTGTGGCATGCCCAATAAATGTTCGGTTGGACGCGATCCAGTGTGGGAGCGGGCTTGCTCGCGAAGAGGTCAGCACATTCAACATCAATGCTGCCTGACCCACCGCTTTCGCGAGCAAGCCCGCTCCCACATGGAAATCAGCTATCCAGCGCTTTGTATTTTTCGCGCAGATGGTTACGGATATAAACCGCCGACAAGTTGAGCGTGGCGATCACCAGCACCAGCAGCAAGGCGGTGGCGTACACCAGTGGCCGCGCGGCTTCGACGTTCGGGCTCTGGAAGCCGACGTCATAAATATGGAAGCCCAAGTGCATGATCTTCTGGTCCAGGTGCAAGTACGGGTAGTTGCCATCCAGCGGCAGCGATGGCGCCAGTTTCACCACACCCACCAGCATCAGCGGCGCCACTTCACCGGCGGCACGGGCCACCGCGAGGATCATCCCGGTCATCATCGCCGGGCTGGCCATCGGCAGCACGATCTTCCACAAAGTCTCGGCCTTGGTCGCGCCGAGGGCCAACGAGCCTTCACGCACGGTGCGAGGAATCCGCGCCAGGCCTTCTTCGGTGGCCACGATCACCACCGGCACGGCCAGCAGGGCCAGGGTCAGCGAGGCCCAGAGCAGGCCCGGCGTACCGAAGGTCGGCGCCGGCAGGGCTTCAGGGAAGAACAACCGGTCGACCGAACCGCCGAGCACGTAGACGAAGAAGCCCAGACCGAATACGCCATAAACGATGGCCGGAACACCTGCCAGGTTATTTACCGCGATGCGGATCAGCCGGGTCATCGGCCCCTGACGTGCATATTCACGCAGGTAGACCGCCGCCAGCACACCGAACGGCGTCACGATCATCGCCATGATCAGGGTCATCATCACGGTGCCGAAAATCGCCGGGAAAATCCCGCCTTCGGTGTTGGCTTCACGCGGATCATCGCTGAGGAATTCCCAGACCTTGCTGAAGTAGAAGCCGATCTTGGTGAAGGTGTCCATGGCGTTCGGCTGGTAGGCGTGAACCACTTTGCCAATGCCGATTTCGACTTCTTTACCGTTGGCATCGCGAGCGGTCAGGCTGTCGCGGTTGAACTGCGCGTGCAGATCATTCAGGCGTGCTTCGATGTCCTGATAACGTGCATTGAGCTCGGCGCGCTCGGACTCCAGGTCCGCTTGCGCGGCAGCGTCGAGACGGCCGGCCAATTCCAGTTTGCGACCGTGCAGACGCACACGTTCGAGACCGGCGTTGATCGCACCGATGTCGACCTTTTCCAAAGTCTTGAGCTGTGCGGCGAGCTGGTTGACGCGATCCACGCGCGCCTGCAACTCAGGCCATGCGGCCTCGCCTTCAGCGATGACCTTGCCATCCTGCTTGACGTTGACCAGGTAGCCGTAGAAGTTGCCCCACTCACGACGCTCGATGGCCATCAGCTCAGGCGGCGTCTTCTGGTTGGTCAGCCACTCGCCGACAATCCAGGTGAAGTCGGTGCCGTTCAGATCACGGTTGCCGACCTTGATCAGCTCGCGGGTCATGAACTCCGGGCCCTGATCGGGCACCGGTAGGCCAGCGCTTTTCAGGCGCTCGCGTGGCACTTCTTCTTTCTGCACCACTTCGCCGATGACGAGGTGATTGGCTTGGCCCGGCACGTCGTAACTGGCGTGTATCAGGTCCGCCGGCCAGAAGTGACCCAGGCCGCGCACGGCAATCACCGCCAGCAGGCCAATGGTCATGATGACCGCAATGGACACCGCGCCACCGCTGATCCAGACGCCGGGGGCGCCGCTCTTGAACCATCCATTCAGGGAGTTCTGTTTCACAGACTTCTACCTTTCTTAAAGCGACGAGTATTTCTTGCGCAGACGCTGACGAATCAGTTCCGCGAGGGTGTTCATGACGAAGGTGAACAACAGCAGTACCAGCGCCGAGAGGAACAGCACGCGGTAGTGGCTGCCGCCGACTTCCGACTCAGGCATTTCCACCGCAACGTTGGCCGCCAGGGTGCGCAGGCCTTCGAACAGGTTCATTTCCATGACCGGGGTGTTACCGGTGGCCATCAGCACGATCATGGTTTCACCCACCGCGCGGCCCATGCCGATCATCAGTGCCGAGAAAATGCCCGGGCTGGCGGTGAGGATCACCACGCGCGTCATGGTCTGCCACGGCGTGGCACCGAGGGCCAGAGAGCCCAGGGTCAGGCCCCGAGGCACACTGAATACGGCGTCTTCGGCGATGGAGTAGATGTTCGGAATCACCGCGAAGCCCATGGCCAGGCCGACCACCAGAGCGTTGCGCTGATCGTAGGTGATGCCCAGGTCGTGGGAGATCCACATGCGCATGTCGCCGCCGAAGAACCAGGTTTCCATGTACGGGCTCATGTACAGCGACAACCAGCCCACCAACAGAATCACCGGGATCAGGATCGCACTTTCCCAGCCGTCCGGCACTTTCAGGCGGATGGACTCAGGCAGGCGACTGAAGGCGAAACCGGCCACCAGAATGCCGATCGGTAGCAGCATCAGCAGGCTGAAGATGCCGGGCAAATGCCCTTCCACATACGGCGCCAGGAACAGGCCGGCGAAGAAGCCGAGGATCACCGTCGGCATCGCTTCCATCAGCTCGATCACCGGTTTGACCTTGCGACGCATGCCCGGGGCCATGAAGTACGCGGTGTAGATCGCGGCGGCAACGGCCAGTGGCGCTGCCAGCAGCATGGCGTAGAACGCAGCTTTCAGGGTACCGAAGGTCAGCGGCGAGAGGCTCAGCTTGGGTTCGAAGTCGGTGTTGGCCGCGGTCGATTGCCAGACGTATTTAGGCTCGTCGTAGTTCTCGTACCAGACCTTGCTCCACAACGCGCTCCACGAGACTTCCGGGTGCGGGTTGTCGAGCAGCAACGGTTGCAGCTTGCCGCCCTGCTCCACGATCACGCGGTTGGCCCGTGGCGACATGCCGAAAAGGCCTTGGCCGTCGACCACCTGATCCACCAGCAAAGTGCGGTGAGCGGTGCTGTGGAACACGCCCAGTTTGCCGGACGCATCGAGGGCAACGAAGCCTTTACGACGTTCTTCAGCGGTGATTTCAACGATCGGCGCAATGCCCATCTGGAAAGTACGAATCTGCTTCAGACGCTGCTCGCCATCCGGGTCGCGAGCCATGAACCATTGGGCCAGACCACCCTTGGAGTCACCGACGATCAGCGAGATGCCGCCCAGCAATTGGGTAATAGCGGTGACTTCGGTATTGCCGTCTTCAAGCAATTTGTAGCGCCCGTTAAGGCTTTTGTCGCGCAGACTGAAAACGTCGGCCTGAGCGCGACCGTTGACCACGTACAACCACTGCTGACGCGGGTCAATGAAGATGTTCTTCACCGGCTCGGTCATTTGCGGCAGCTCAACGCGCGTCTGCTCGTTGGTGACTTCGCCGGTCATCATGTTTTCTTCGCTGGTCAGCGACAGGACGTGCAGTTGCGCGGCCGTGGAGCCGGCCAGCAGCAGGGTCGAATCGGCAGCGTTGAGGCTGACGTGCTCCAGAACGCCGCCCGCCTCGTTCAGCACGATTGGCGTTTCACCGTACGGGTATTCAATGGCCGGCGAGATGGTTTTCTTGCCTTCCGGGTAGCTGACTTTATAGGTGTGACGGAATACCAGCGCCTGACCGTTGGACAAGCCCACGGCCACTAATGGCTGGCCAGGTTGATCCTCACCTATGGAGGTCACGCTGGTGCCGGCCGGAATCGGCAGATCGACGCGGCGCAGCTCAGTGCCCGTGTCGATATCAAAGAACAATGCCTGGCCCTTGTCGGAAACCCGCATGGCGACCTGGTTCTGTTCTTCGAGGGAAATCATCAGCGGCTTGCCGGCGTCTTGCATCCAGGCGGGCGTGATGGCGTCTTTGGCGGTCAGGTCGGCACCCTGGAACAGCGGCGCGACGACGTAACCGAGGAAGAAAAAGATCAGGGTGATCGCGGCAAGAACGGCGAGGCCGCCGACGAGGACGTACCAACGGGTCAGGCGATCTTTCAGCGCACGAATACGGCGCTTGCGTTGCAGCTCAGGCGTATTGAAGTCAATTCGCTTGGGGGGATTTGTAGTCATGGTGGAATTGGCCAGATCATTCATGCGCACACCCTAGCGATCCTGTATGACAGAAAGATGACAATGCAGTGACGCAACAAATCCGCCGCCGGGAGAAACCGGCAGCGGAGTGAAAATTTGGGGGTGTAGGAACTGTCGAAAAACCGAGGCTGCGATCTTTTGATCTTGCAATTGGAAAGCCAGATCAAAAGATCGCAGCCTCGGTTTTTCGACAGCTCCTACACTGGTCCGGGTTTAGCCCGGACCTAGGGTTTTACTTTTTTGCGACGTTACCGCCTTCTTGCAGACCCAAGTCAGCCAGTGCTTTTGCAGCAACCTTGGCTGGCAGCGGGATGTAGCCGTCTTTCACAACCACTTCCTGACCCTGTTTGGACAGAATCAGTTTCACGAACTCGGCTTCCAGCGGGGCCAGAGGCTTGTTCGGGGCCTTGTTGACGTAAACGTAGAGGAAACGCGACAGCGGATACTTGCCGTTCAGGGCGTTTTCTTCAGTGTCTTCAACGAACTCGGTGCTGCCTTTCTTGGCCAGGGCCACGGTTTTCACGCTGGCGGTCTTGTAGCCGATGCCCGAGTAGCCCACGCCGTTCAGCGAAGAGCTGATCGATTGCACGACCGAAGCCGAGCCTGGTTGTTCGTTGACGTTTGGCTTGAAGTCGCCTTTGCACAGGGCTTCTTCCTTGAAGTAGCCATAAGTGCCGGATACCGAGTTACGACCGAACAGTTGCACCGGCTTGTTGGCCAGATCGCCGGTCACACCCAGATCGCCCCAGGTTTTCACATCGGTTTTACCGCCGCACAGACGCGTCGAGGAGAAGATCGCATCGACCTGTTCCATGGTCAGGTGCTGGATCGGGTTGTCTTTGTGTACGAACACCGCCAAGGCATCCACGGCAACCGGGATAGCGGTTGGCTTGTAGCCGTACTTGGTTTCGAAGGCTTGCAGCTCGTTGTCCTTCATCTTGCGGCTCATCGGGCCCAGGTTAGCGGTGCCTTCAGTCAACGCAGGTGGCGCGGTGGAGGAACCGGCAGCCTGAATCTGGATGTTTACGTTCGGGTATTCTTTTTTGTAGTTCTCAGCCCACAGGGTCATGAGATTGGCCAGGGTATCGGAGCCGACGCTGGACAGGTTGCCCGACACACCAGTGGTCTTGGTGTAGCTCGGGATAGCAGGGTCAACAGCGGCAACCGCGTTGGCAGTCGCAACGCCAGCAGCGACAAAAGTCATTGCCGCCATCAAACGCTTCAGTTTCATGCCTTACTCCTAGCAGATAGGTGTGTTAGTCGGGGCCAAGTATCAGCAGGCCGTGTGAACACTCTATGGCTGAAATATGACAATTGGATGAAAGGCCAGTATTCAATTGCCGGACACATCCTGACCCTCAGCGCAAGGTTGACAAATAAGAACTAAAATATAGTCTTGTCAACCACGAGAGGAACCCATGATTAATGACCGAATCCGCCGCGCTCGCCTTCTGCGTGGCATATCCTTGGAGGCGCTGGCGCTCCAGCTTGGCGACATTACCAAGCAAGCCCTCAGCAAATACGAAAAAGGGTTAAGCACCCCGAACTCCTCGCGCCTGCTGCAAATGGCAAAAGTATTGGAGGTCAATCCTGAGTACTTTTTCCGTGCGGACGCCATCCCGCTTGCGCCGTTGGAGTTTCGCAAGCTTGCGAAAATGCCAAAATACCGTCAGGTGCAAGTCGAAGAACAGATTCGTGAACAGTTTGAGCGTTACATGGCTCTGGAGGGATGTTTCAACCCAGCGGACATCCAGACTCCAAGTACTCCTGCTCAAATGCTGCCCGTTTCCTCTATTGAAGAGGCCGAGCACGCCGCCGAATTACTTCGGGATTTCTGGGGAATTGGTAGCGACCCTATCGCTAATCTGACCGAGCAGTTAGAAGAGCACAGCATCAAGGTAGCGATGCTCATGGGGCCGGATGATTTCGATGGGGCATGCGCCGCTACCGGAGACGGGCGCCATGTCTTGATCGCGTTAAACGCCGAGCGTCCAGGTGAACGTATACGCTTCACCGCTGCCCACGAGCTTGGCCATTGGGTCATGCAGTTACCCGACGACATGCCTGAAAGAGACAAGGAAAACTGCTGTCATCGATTTGCAGGTGCATTCCTCTACCCGGCAAAAGGCGTCACCAGCGACTTCGGCAGCCATCCACGTTCACGGGTTCATCCGCGCGAGTTACTCATCGCCAAGCGCCAATACGGGATTTCGATGCACGCAGCACTACGGCGCCTCAAGGATCTGAACCTGCTTAGCGATGCGGGTTACAAATCTCTAACCATCCAATTCAGCGCGAACGGCTGGCGCAAGGCTGAGCCAGAACCCATGCCCTGTAAGCCACCACAACGTTTTGAATCGTTGGTGTTTTGGGGATTGGCAGAGGGGCTGATAACCAAATCCCGCGCAGCCGAACTTTTACGTAAGCCAGTGAGCGCCCTTGACCCAAACTTCCTAGGCTCATTGGAGAGTGCATGAGTCTGATCTATATCAGCGATACAAATATCTGGATCGATTTTAGAAACGCTGGATTGCTGGAACAGATGTTCAGACTTCCGTTCACACTTTGCTGCACCGATTTCGTGATGAATGAACTGGAGGACTTTCCCCATGACGAATTGCTCACCCATGGGTTGATTGTCGAATCTTTCGATGGCCCCGGAGTGGCTCGACTTTTCAGCCTCAAGGTAGAGCACAACAACAGCTCACTGGCGGATGTCTCCTGTTATTTGCTCGCGCAGGAGACAGGCCGACCGTTACTGACCGGAGACGGCAAGCTCAGACGCCAGGCTCAACGAGATGGCTTGCAGGTCCATGGGGCGCTCTGGCTACTCGACCTAATGGTCGAGCACCAAGTTGTTCCACCAGCACACGCTGCGGATGCTTTGGATAACATGCTCGAACATGGAGCACGTTTACCGCCTGGAGAATGTGATGCAAGGCTTTCGCACTGGCGTAAGCCTTAACATCCAACCGTTGTTACCGTCCTTTCTTCCAGAGATACCCACCCACCAGAATCCCGACCCCACAAATAATCGCTACGTAATAGGCCGGCCCCATCGGGCTTTCCTTGAGCAGCAGGGTGACGACCATCGGGGTCAGGCCGCCGAAAATGGCGTAGGCCAGGTTATAGGAAAACGACAACCCGCTAAACCGCACCACAGCCGGGAAGGCTTTGACCATCACATACGGCACCGCACCGATGGTCCCGACCAGCAGACCGGTCAGGGCATACATCGGGAACAGCCAGTCGGGATGGTTGAACAAGCTGTGATAGAACGTCCACGAACTGATCAGCAGCGCGGCGCTACCGAGTACGAACACCCGACCGGCGCCGAAGCGGTCAGCCAATGCGCCGGAGGCCACACAGCCCAGGCTCAGGAATACGATGGCCAGGCTGTTGGCCTGCAATGCGGTAGTCGGCGGGAAATGGTAGACGGTCTGCAGCACGGTCGGAGTCATGAGGATGACCACGATGATGCCGGCGGACAGCAACCAGGTCAGCAGCATTGAAATCAGAATCGCGCCGCGATGGTCGCGCAACACGGCGCGCAGCGGCACTTCTTCGGCCAGGGCCTTGCGCAATTGCAGCTCGGCGAACACCGGCGTTTCGTGGAGCCAACGGCGCAGGTAGACCGAGAACAGGCCAAACACGCCGCCCAGCAGGAACGGGATTCGCCAGGCGTAATCCGACACTTCCACCGGCGTGTAAATGCTGTTGATTGCGGTCGCGACCAACGAGCCCAAAAGAATGCCGGCCGTCAGACCGCTGGTCAGCGTGCCGCAGGCATAACCAATGTGACGCTGCGGCACGTGTTCGGAAACGAATACCCAGGCTCCCGGCACTTCCCCGCCAATCGCCGCGCCCTGGATGACCCGCATCAGCAGCAACAGGATCGGCGCCCACATACCTATCTGCGCGTAAGTCGGCAGCAGACCCATGATCAGGGTCGGGACTGCCATCATGAAAATGCTCAAGGTGAACATTTTCTTGCGCCCCAGCAGATCACCGAAGTGCGCCATGACGATGCCGCCCAATGGCCGTGCCAGGTAGCCGGCGGCGAAGATGCCGAACGTCTGCATCAGGCGCAGCCACTCGGGCATGTCGGCGGGAAAGAACAGTTTGCCGACCACCGTGGCAAAGAACACAAAGATGATGAAGTCGTAAAATTCCAACGCGCCGCCCAGGGCAGACAGCGATAACGTCTTATAGTCGTTGCGGGTCAACGGGCGTGCGGATTGGCTGGGCTGCGCGATGCTCGAGGGCGCTGAGGTCATGGCAAGGGCTTCTCTTATAGTTGGATCTGCAACCTCAACAACGCTGGCGGAGGCTTGGGCAGGTTCGGCACGATAGCAAATAGTTCGAAAAAGCACATAGAGGCGCGTATTTGACGGTCAAAATGAGAACCGGACGGTCGTCTCGGAGTCTACCGATCGATATACTCACAACATTGCAACGGCTTGTAAGGGGTTGCTGTGCGAAACCGTCGTTGGCACCTGTCAGCCGATTTCGCAGAGTTTCCCTTTAGGCGCCTTACGAAAAACGTGACGAACGTAGTATGTTCGGGGCTGAATCGTTTTTCCAAGGCTCCGGTGCGCAAAGTCGCCGAGCGAAGGTCAGGCAAGGCAAAAACAGGCGAGGACGCGGAGTTTGCTGCTGTAAATGAGCGTCCGAGCCTGTTTTTAACGCAGCATGACCGAGCGCAGGCACTTTGCGCGCGGAGCCGTAAGACGGCTATTCACCCGCTACACACATGAAGAGTCACGGGTCAGAGGCACCCCCGGCATGATAGAGCTCGAACAAGAAGATCCAATCCCGCAAGGCGACCTGGCCCTGCAAATCACCGCGCTCCCGCGTGAAACCAACGGCTTTGGCGATATTTTCGGCGGCTGGCTGGTGGCGCAGATGGACTTGGCTGGCACTGCAATGGCCAGCAAGGTGGCGGGTGGTCGCGTGGCCACCGTGGCAATCGATCGCATGGCGTTTCTGGTGCCGGTAGCGGTGGGCGCGCAACTGTCCTTTTATACCCAGGCCCTGGAAATCGGCCGTAGCTCGATTCAGATGATGGTTGAAGTCTGGAGCGACGATCCACTGTCCAGCGAATGGCGTAAAGTGACCGAAGCCGTCTTCGTGTTCGTCGCCATCGACGGCAGCGGCCGCACTCGCTCGGTTCCACCTCGGGCTCGTTAAACCGGAGCTTGTAAAAACGGCGCGTTAAACCCCGCGACCGTTTTGCGGTCCATTGAGTCATTGTTCCTGATTGAGAGTTGTCCCATGAGCACGCCCAACGTTGAAGCCGTGAAACTGGATGAACTGAACTGCTGGCGCATCCGCCACGGTCAGGCCGAATTACTGGTGGCCCAACAAGGTGCGCACATCCTCAGTTATCAACTGGCGGGCGAGCCGCCGTTGATCTGGCTCAACGACGAAGCGGTGTTCAAGACCGGCAAAAGCATCCGCGCCGGCGTGCCGGTGTGCTGGCCGTGGTTCGGTAACCTGGCACGCAATCCGCAGAGTGTCCAGGCGATGCGCGTCGGCAATGAACCGCCGCCGGCCCATGGCCTGGTGCGGGCGATGGACTGGGAGTTGCTCGGCATCGAAACCGAGGGCGAAAGCCTGAAGGTGGAATTCAATCTGCCCTACCCCGAAGGCGGCCTGCCTGGGTGGCCGCATCAGGTGGACTTGAAGCTGAGCATTCGTCTGGATGAGCAGTTGCATATCAGCCTGACGAGCGAGAACAAGGGCGCTGAACACGTCACCATCAGCCAGGCATTGCATAGCTATTTCGCGGTCAGCGATGTGCGCAACGTACACGTTGAAGGGCTGGATGGCTTGAGCTATATCGAAACCCTGGACGACTGGAAAACCGTCACCCAGACCGGCGATCTGCGTTTTACCGGCGAGACCGACCGCATTTATCTCAATACCCCGCCGACGCTGAGCATCGTTGACCCGCACTGGGAACGACGCATCGAACTGACCAGCAACGGTTCGCGCTCTGCAGTGATCTGGAACCCCTGGATCGACCGCGCGGCAGCATTCAGCGACATGGCCGACGATGGCTGGCAGCGTATGCTGTGCATTGAAACGGCGAATGTGATGGGTGATGTGGTGACGCTGGCATCGGGGGCAAGTCATACCCTGGGCGTCAGCATCGGCAGCAAATCCCTTTAACACCACAAAACAAATGTGGGAGCGGGCTTGCTCGCGAAGGCGGCGTATCAGTCGACATTAACGTTGCCTGACACACCGTCTTCGCGAGCAAGCCCGCTCCCACATTTTGATCTGCGCCAGATTGACTGGCGTTTTTACAAATCCGACTCTTTGACCACCCGCACCTGCGCCGCATCCAGTGCATACGCCGCATCCGCCAAGTCGTTGTTGACCGTTTCGATTTTCAGCGTGCCGGTCACCCATAGCGGTGTGTAGATATCGTTCAGCTTCAAGCCTTTGGGATAACGCACCAGCACCAGTTGGTTAGGCGGCGGTGGTGGCACGTGGATGCAAGCGCCCGGATACGGCACAAGGAAGAACAGCGTGCTGTGGCCCTTGGCGTCGGATTCCAGCGGCACCGGATAACCGCCAATGCGGATGTGCTTGTCGTTCATCGATGGCACAGTTTTGGTCGAGTACATCACCGCCGGCAAGCCCTTGCTCTGCTTCATGCCACCCTTTTGGGTAAAGGTGCCGTTGGCTTCCGGTGAGTCGTGGTCGATTTCGGGCATGGCCTCGAGGGCCTTCTGGTCCGACTTAGGCATCAGATCAAGCCAGTCGGTTTCCGGCAGCTCGCCGGCATGGGCCAAACCACTGCCCAGGAAGAGAAGAGTCAACAGAAGACGACGCATGAAAGTGCTCGGCAAAAGAAAGGACGGTTTAACGCCGAACATTCTAGCCCTCTCCGGCGATGGCGCGGAGAGGGCTTTGTCACTTCAATCAGTTCTTTTTTTGATCAGGCCGTAGATCACCAGCAATACCACCGCGCCCACCAGCGCACCGATGAAACCTGCGCCTTCGCCAGCGCGGTAAATGCCCAGGGCCTGGCCGCCGTAAGTGGCTGCCAGCGAACCGCCGATACCGAGCAGGATGGTCATGATCCAGCCCATGCTGTCATCGCCCGGTTTCAAAAACCGAGCCAGCAGACCGACGATCAAGCCAATAAAGATGGTTCCGATAATTCCCATGGCATTTCCCTCTGATTAATTGGCTATAGCCTAGACAGACTTTGGCATCCTGCCATCAGAGAACGGCGGCCCCTGAAGGTTCCGCCGTTGCCACATGAAACTATTCGGCGATCAGCGCTTCGACCTTGAGGATCTGCGCAGCCAATGTCTCACGGTCTGCACAGCGCAGACTGGCATGACCGACCTTGCGACCGACCTTGAAAGCCTTGCCATAGTGATGCAAATGGCAGTCGTCGATCGCGATCACTTTTTCTATTGGCGGCACGACACCGATGAAGTTGAGCATCGCGCTCTCACCCACCTTGGCCGTCGAACCCAGCGGCAGACCGGCAACGGCCCGCAGGTGGTTTTCGAACTGGCTGCACTCGGCGCCTTCGGTGGTCCAGTGCCCGGAGTTGTGTACGCGCGGGGCGATTTCGTTGGCTTTGAGGCCACCGTCGACTTCGAAGAACTCGAACGCCATCACGCCGACGTACTCCAGCTGCTTGAGCACCCGGCTGGAGTAATCTTCAGCCAACGCTTGCAGCGGGTGATCGGTGCTGGCCACGGACAGCTTGAGAATGCCGCTGTCGTGGGTGTTGTGAACCAGTGGATAGAACCTGGTTTCGCCATCGCGAGCGCGCACGGCGATCAGCGAGACTTCGCCAGTGAACGGCACGAAGCCTTCCAGCAGGCAGGCAACGCTACCCAGCTCAGCGAAAGTGCCGACCACGTCTTCAGGCTTGCGCAGGACTTTCTGGCCCTTGCCGTCGTAACCCAGGGTGCGGGTTTTCAGCACGGCCGGCAGACCGATCGAAGCCACGGCGGCATCCAGATCGGCTTGCGACTGGATATCGGCGAACGCAGGGGTCGGAATCCCCAGGTCCTTGAACATGCTCTTTTCGAACCAGCGGTCACGTGCGATGCGCAGGGCTTCGGCGCTTGGGTACACCGGAACGAATTGCGACAGGAATGCCACGGTTTCAGCCGGGACGCTTTCGAACTCGAAGGTCACCAGGTCGACTTCATCGGCCAGTTGACGCAGGTGATCCTGATCGCCGTAATCGGCCCGCAGGTGTTCGCCCAACGCGGCTGCGCAAGCATCTGGCGCCGGGTCGAGGAAAGCGAAATTCATGCCCAGCGGAGTGCCCGCCAGCGCCAACATGCGGCCTAACTGGCCGCCACCGATTACACCGATTTTCATCGTCAACAACCTCAGGCGATGCGTGGGTCTGGATTGTCCAGGACGCTGTCTGTCTGCTCAGCGCGGAATTTCTTCAACACAGTATGAAATTGCGGATGCTTGGCGCCCAGGATGCTCGCCGAGAGCAGTGCTGCGTTGATCGCGCCGGCTTTGCCGATGGCCAGGGTGGCAACCGGAATACCTGCTGGCATTTGCACGATAGACAGCAGCGAATCGACGCCCGAGAGCATCGACGATTGTACGGGTACGCCCAGCACCGGCAGGTGGGTCTTGGCCGCACACATGCCTGGCAGGTGGGCCGCGCCACCGGCACCGGCGATGATCACCTCGATGCCACGGGCCTCGGCCTCTTCGGCATACTGGAACAGCAGGTCCGGGGTGCGGTGGGCAGAGACCACTTTCACCTCGTAAGGAATGCCGAGCTTTTCCAGCATATCGGCGGTGTGGCTAAGGGTGGACCAATCGGACTTGGAGCCCATGATCACGCCAACCAGTGCACTCATCGTCGTGCCTCTTCTCTCTGGGCGCCCGCAGGCGCGTCAAAAAACAACAAGCCACGCAGAAATGCGTGGCTTGATTGTACGAAAAATGGCCGGACGAACCGGCCGAAGGCCGCGCAGTATACCTCAATGAAGCAGATAAACAGCCCCCGATACGACCATCTGTCATACGGCGCAAGGTGCCGGTTTTATTGACTCAAAGGTCAGCGAAAGATCGACACAAATCCCCTGTGGGAGCGGGCTTGCTCGCGAAAGCGCTGGGTCAGGCAACATTGATCTCGACTGACACACCGCATTCGCGAGCAAGCCCGCTCCCACATTGGATCTTCATTGGTCTCAGGACCCCGTTGTGGTTTGGGCCGCGCCACCTTCAAGCTTGCGCCACAACAACCGCACATTGGCCTTGCGCACTAATGCGCAGCGGTACAGACGGATCTCCAGTGGCACATGCCATTGCGGGCCACCACAGACGACTAACTCACCGCGAGCCAGTTCGGCGCGCACGCTCAACTGCGGTACCCAAGCGATGCCAAGGCCTTCCAGCGCCATGCTTTTCAGGCTGTCGGCCATGGCTGTTTCGTAGATGGTGGTAAACCTGAGGGCGCGCTGGCGTAACAGCATGTTGACCGAGCGCCCGAGAAACGCACCGGCGCTATAGGCGAGCAGCGGCACGCTGGTTTCGCCTTCCAGGTCGAACAGCGGCTTGCCGTCGGCATCGGCGGCGCAGACCGGGAGCATTTCGGTGTCTCCCAGATGCAGCGACGGGAAAATCTCCGGGTCCATTTGCATCGCGGAGTCCGGGTCATAGAACGCCAGCATCAAATCGCAGCCGCCTTCGCGCAAGGCATGCACCGCATCGCCAACGTTAGTGGCCACCAGTCGCGTGGCGATGTTCAGCCCTTCGTTGCGCAACTGCGCGATCCAGCGCGGAAAGAAACCCAGTGCCAGAGAGTGAGCGGCAGCAACCTGCATCACCTCGCCTTGCCCGCCTTCCAGGTGATGCAGGTGGCGCAGCACTTCACCCAGCTGTTCGACCACGGTTCGCGCGGTAACGAGAAACAGCTGCCCCGCCGCTGTCAGCTCGACCGGCGTGCGGGAGCGATTCACCAGGGTCAGCCCCAGCGCAGCTTCGAGGCTGCGGATCCGTCGGCTGAATGCCGGCTGAGTCACGAAGCGTCGTTCAGCTGCTTGGGAGAAGCTGCGGGTGGCGGCCAGAGCACTGAAGTCCTCGAGCCATTTACTTTCCAGATTCATCACGCCCTCCCGGACACGCACCAAATTAGGTCACACGCTCGCCGTGCACGCGGCGTCACACGGGCATTATGCCGAATGTGCATAGGCTAGTGTTTAACAGCATTGGCCCAAAATTCTTCACAAGCCTAGCATTTGCAGTGTTCCGGCACAGACCGGGTCCATATCGAGATGATTTCTATCATGTCCTCCGCTGCATCTTTCCGCACAGAAAAAGACCTGCTTGGCGTACTCGAAGTACCTGCTCAAGCGTATTACGGCATCCAGACCCTGCGAGCGGTGAACAACTTCCGCCTCTCCGGTGTTCCGATTTCGCATTACCCGAAATTGGTTGTCGGTCTGGCAATGGTCAAGCAGGCCGCCGCTGACGCCAACCGCGAGCTGGGTCACCTGAGCGAAGCCAAGCACGCTGCCATCAGCGAAGCCTGTGCCCGATTGATCCGCGGCGACTTCCACGAAGAGTTCGTGGTGGACATGATTCAAGGCGGCGCTGGCACTTCGACCAACATGAATGCCAACGAAGTCATCGCCAACATCGCGCTGGAGGCCATGGGCCACAGCAAGGGCGAATACCAGTACCTGCACCCGAACAACGACGTCAACATGGCGCAATCGACCAACGACGCTTACCCGACCGCAATCCGCCTGGGTCTGCTGCTGGGTCACGACGCGCTGCTGGCCAGCCTCGACAGCCTGATCCAGTCGTTCGCCGCCAAAGGTGAAGAATTCAGCCACGTTCTGAAAATGGGTCGTACCCAGCTGCAAGACGCCGTGCCGATGACCCTGGGCCAGGAATTCCGTGCCTTCGCCACCACATTGGGTGAAGACCTGGCACGCCTGAAGACACTGGCGCCAGAGCTGCTGACTGAAGTGAACCTGGGCGGCACCGCGATCGGCACCGGCATCAACGCCGACCCGCGCTACCAGCACCTGGCCGTGCAACGCCTGGCGACCATCAGCGGTCACCCACTGGTGCCAGCCGCCGACCTGATCGAAGCCACTTCCGACATGGGCGCCTTCGTGCTGTTCTCCGGCATGCTCAAGCGCACCGCAGTCAAGCTGTCGAAGATCTGCAACGACCTGCGCCTGCTGTCCAGCGGCCCACGCACCGGCATCAACGAAATCAACCTGCCAGCGCGTCAGCCAGGCAGCTCGATCATGCCAGGCAAGGTCAACCCGGTTATCCCGGAAGCCGTGAACCAGGTGGCGTTCCAGATCATCGGCAACGACCTGGCCCTGACCATCGCGGCCGAAGGCGGCCAGCTGCAACTGAACGTGATGGAGCCGCTGATCGCCTTCAAGATCTTCGACTCGATCCGCCTGCTGCAACGCGCCATGGACATGCTGCGCGAGCACTGCATCGTCGGCATCACCGCCAACGAAGAGCGCTGCCGTGAACTGGTCGAACACTCGATCGGCCTGGTCACCGCACTGAACCCGTACATCGGCTATGAAAACGCCACTCGCATTGCCCGTATCGCCCTTGAAAGCGGCCGCGGCGTGCTGGAACTGGTCCGCGAAGAAGGTTTGCTCGACGAAGAAATGCTCGCCGACATTCTGCGCCCGGAAAACATGATTGCTCCGCGTCTGGTGCCTTTGAAGGCTTAACCGAACGCAGGCTCTTTTGAAGAGCACGCTCACCAGGTCGAGGGACTAGACACCTCTCACCTTTTGAGGGCTTGGGGATTTACTCCCTCAAGCCCTTTTTTTTAACTCTTTGGCAGCCACAACAGAATGTCTGGAAGCTGAAAAATGTGGGAGCGGGCTTGCTCGCGAAGGCGGTGTGTCAGTCACCCTGAATGGTGGATATCAGAGCGCATTCGCGAGCAAGCCCGCTCTCACAAAAAAGCAGCTTCTACATAAGCCCGACGCCGGTAACGTCGGGTGTTTCAAAGCTTCGTTTCGTCGCTTGCACCACAATCGTGCAGACGGACGGCACACTCCTAGGTATAGTGCCGGCCCTCTTCGCGTGAGCGGTCGTCGGTAACGAGGCCCAAACCCATGCGAAACCCGAACTAATAACAACCCGCGATATGGAACCGGAACGAGCCTCGATCCACCTGTTATGCCACGCGAAAGCCGGTGTAACTCGATGTGTCGGACCATCCAGTAATCGCACACACAAAAAATAGCGAGGAATAATCCATGCTCGAAGTCATCAACGACTTCCTCTCAGGGAAAGTACTGATCGTGCTCATTGTCGGGCTCGGTAGCTACTTCACGATCCGCTCGCGTTTCGTTCAGTTCCGCCATTTCTTCCACATGTTCGCGGTGTTCCGCGACAGCCTCAAAAGCAGCGCTGGCCAGCTCAGTTCCTTCCAGGCCCTGATGCTCAGCCTCGCCGGCCGTGTCGGTGCGGGCAACATCGCCGGTGTCGGTATCGCCGTGACCCTTGGTGGCCCCGGTGCAGTGTTCTGGATGTGGGTGACCGCGCTGGTCGGCATGTCCAGCAGCTTCTTCGAATGCTCCCTCGGCCAGCTCTACAAGCGCTGCGACTCCGAAGGCCAGTATCGTGGCGGCCCGTCCTTTTACATCCAGCACGGCCTGCAGAAACGCTGGCTGGGCATGATCATGGCGTTCCTGCTGCTGATCACCTTCGGCTTTGCCTTCAACGGCCTGCAAGCCCATGCCGTGACCCACTCGCTGAATAACGCGTTCGGCTTCAACACTACTTACACCGGGCTGGCACTGGCGGTGTTGCTGGGTCTGGTGTTCATCGGCGGTATCAAGCGGATCGCCAAGGTCGCTGACCTGCTGGTACCGGTGAAAACCCTGGCGTACATCGGCGTAACCCTCTACGTGATCGTGCTGCAGTTCGACCACGTGCCGGGCATGTTGATGACCATCGTCAAAAGCGCCTTCGGTCTGGACCAGGCGTTCGGCGGCCTGATCGGCAGCGCCATCGTCATGGGCGTGAAGCGCGGCGTGTTCGCCAACGAAGCGGGCCTGGGCAGTGCGCCGAACGTGGCCGCTGTGGCCTCGGTCGAGCACCCGGTGTCCCAAGGCGTGGTTCAGGCGTTCAGCGTGTTCCTCGACACCTTCGTGATCTGCACCTGCACCGCGTTGCTGATCCTGCTGTCGGGCTTCTACACCCCAGGCTTCGAAGGCGACGGCATTGCCCTGACCCAGAACTCCCTGGCCGCCGTGGTCGGTGACTGGGGCCGGGTCTTCATTTCGGTGGCCCTGTCGTTGTTCGTGTTCACCTCGATCCTCTACAACTACTACCTGGGCGAGAACAACCTGCGCTTCATGATGGGTGAAAACCGCAAGGCGCTGATCGGCTACCGCGCACTGGTACTGGTATTGATCTTCTGGGGTGCCATCGAAAACCTGGGCACCGTGTTCGCCTTCGCCGACATCACCATGACGATGCTGGCGTTCGTGAACCTGATCGCGCTGTTCCTGCTGTTCAAGGTCGGCATGCGCATCCTGCGTGACTACGATGACCAGCGCGCTGCCGGCATCAAGACCCCGGTGTTCGATTCGAGCAAATTCCCGGATCTGGACCTGGACCTGAAAGCCTGGCCGGCCAATCCGACAGCCGCCGCGCCTTCGGCCACAACCCAGCCGCAAGGCGTGACCGCAGCGCAACGCTGATCGGTTAAAGTGCGCCATCCCATGTGGGAGCGGGCTTGCTCGCGAAAGCGGTGTGTCAGTTGACATCAATGTTGAATGATCAACCGCATTCGCGAGCAAGCCCGCTCCCACAAGGGCTCATCGTTTTCGGAGAACCTCCATGAATGCCTCGACTTTCCCTGCGGCCCAGCACGTCATGGTGCTCTACACCGGCGGCACCATCGGCATGCAAGCCAGTGCCCACGGCCTGGCCCCGGCGTCCGGTTTCGAAGCGCGGATGCGCGAGTATCTGCACAGCCAGCCTGAACTGGTGGTGCCGCAGTGGCGCTTTCGCGAGATGGCGCCGCTGATCGACAGCGCCAACATGACGCCCGCTTACTGGCAGCAACTGCGAGAAGCGGTGGTCGATGCTGTTGATGTCCAGGGCTGCGACAGTGTGTTGATCCTGCACGGTACCGACACCCTGGCCTACAGCGCCGCAGCCATGAGCTTCCAGCTGCTCGGCCTGCATGCCCGCGTAGTGTTCACCGGCTCCATGTTGCCGGCCGGCGTGACCGACAGCGATGCCTGGGAAAACCTCAGCGGCGCGCTGGTTGCTCTTGGCCAAGGCCTGGCGCCGGGCGTTCATCTGTACTTCCACGGCGAACTGCTCGACCCGACCCGTTGCGCCAAGGTTCGCAGTTTCGGCCGTCATCCGTTCAAACGGCTGGAGCGTCAGGGCGGCGGCGTGAAAGCGACTTGCGTACCGGCGCAGCTGAACTACAACCAGCCTAAACAGCTGGCGAAGGTCGCGGTGCTGCCGCTGTTCCCCGGCATCGGCGCCGATCAACTGGATGGCTTGCTCAACAGCGGTATTCAGGGTCTGGTGCTGGAATGTTATGGCAGCGGTACCGGGTCAAGCGACAACCCGGAGTTTCTCGCCAGCCTGGAACGGGCGCGGGATAAAGGTGTGGTGGTGGTCGCGGTGACGCAATGTCATGAAGGCGGCGTGCAGCTCGACGTGTACGAGGCGGGCAGCCGCTTGCGTGACGCCGGTGTGTTGTCCGGTGGCGGCATGACCCGCGAGGCGGCATTCGGCAAATTGCATGGGCTGCTGGGTGCAGGGCTTGAATCCGCTGAAGTTCGACGGCTGGTCGAGCTCGACCTGTGCGGCGAACTGAGCTGACACAACACAAAACCTTGTGGGAGCGGGCTTGCCCGCGAATGCGGTGGTCCAGTCAATGGAAATGCGTCGAATGTACTGGCCTCTTCGCGGGCAAGCCCGCTCCCACAGGATCGTCGTTGGGCATATAACTTGCTCGCTTCCAGCTACTTAACGGCTGGAACACCCCATGCTCCACTCCCATCTCACTACCCTCAATGCCGTCTCTCTGGTGCTCAACACCTTCAAGGCCGAAGGCCTGCCCAGCGAAGCATTACTGGCCGGCAGCGGTATCAGCGCGACGGATCTGAGCCGGGCGGACACGCGCATCACCACCAACCAGGAGATGCTGGTTTGCGCCAACGCCGTCGCGTTACGCCGCGATATCGGCCTGGAACTGGGCCGGCGGATGCATGTTTCGTCCTACGGCATGCTCGGGTATGCCTTACTCACCAGCGCCACTTTAGGTGACGCCTTGCGGTTGGCGCTGCACTATCCGGCGCTATTGGGAACACTGTTCGAGTTGAGCTTGGTGGAAGATGACGAGCGCATCTGGCTCACCGCCGGCGACTATCGGGAAAATCCGGCGCTGGCGCCGTTCAATGTCGAGTTTTGCCTGGTCTCGATGAAAGTCACTTGCGAAGATTTGCTCGGCTACCCTCTGCCGCTGCTCGGCGCCCGCTTCGAATATCCGGCGCCGGATTATCAGGCGCGCTACGCCGAGCGTTTCGACTGCCCTTTGCAGTTCGATGCTGTGTCCAATGGCTTTGCCTTCGACAAACGCTGGCTCGAACAACCCCTGCCCCTGGCCGACGCCATTACCCATCAGGCCATGGCCGAGCGTTGTCGCAAACAAAACACTGAGTTCACCGGGCGTCAGGCCTGGCTCGGGCGCATCCGCCAACTCCTCGCTTCGCAGCTCAACGCGGCGCCGGGCCTGGATGGGCTGGCCGAACAGCTGAACTGTTCGGCGCGCACTCTGCGCCGACATCTGAAAGACCTGGGCTGCAGCTATCAGGAACTGCTCGATGAATTGCGCTTCGAGCAGGCCAAGCGAATGCTCTGCGAAGATCAACTGCCAATCTATCGGATAGCCGAGGCGCTGGGGTTCAGCGAGACCGCAAGCTTCCGCCATGCGTTTGTGCGCTGGAGTGGCGTGGCGCCCAGCCAGTTCAGGCCTTGAGGAATGGCGGCGTTCTTCAGGCCGTCTTCGCGAGCAAGCCCGCTCCCACATTTGACCTTCAGCGAACACTGTATCGACGCACGACGCAAATCCACTGTGGGAGCGGGCTTGCTCGCGAAGGCGTCTTCAAATACGCCAAAAGCTTCGCGGGCAAGCCTCGCTCCTACAGGGGTCAGGTGCGTCATTCGAGGGCGCCTGTGTTCCTTTAAGGGGCGAATTTCGGTCAAATCTTTTGGCCATATCGATCCCCTTTTGGCCTTTCCTGCCATTCTCCCAAACGCCGCCCGCCGCAAGACTGTGTGCAACCGAATCAGCCTGCGGAGAACAAGAATGCTGACGATCTACTCGCACGATCACCACCTGCACCACGGCCGTTGTGAATTGATGGACGGGCAATTGATGCCCTGCTTCGAAATGCCCTCGCGGGCCGACCATGTGCTGGCACGCGTACAGTCCCGCCATCTGGGCCCGGTCGAGGCACCGCAGGATTTCGGTCTGGGGCCGATCGCGCGCATCCACAGCCGCGACTACCTCGATTTCTTCAAAGGGGCCTGGGCGCGCTGGACCGAGTTCAATACCGACGGTGACTTGCTGCCCTACACTTGGCCCGCCCGCACCCTGCGCCGGATCATGCCCACCAGCCTGCACGGTCAGCTCGGCTATTACAGCTTCGACGGCGGCGCACCGATTACCGCCGGCACCTGGCAAGCGGCGTATAGCGCGGCGCAAGTGGCGTTGACCGCGCAGGCAGAAATCCAGCGCGGTGCCCGCAGTGCCTTCGCCTTGTGCCGTCCACCGGGACACCATGCCGCCAGCGATTTGATGGGCGGTTATTGCTACCTCAACAACGCCGCCATCGCCGCTCAGGCATTCCTTGATCAAGGCCACAAAAAGGTCGCGATCCTCGACGTCGATTACCACCACGGCAACGGCACCCAATCGATTTTCTATGAGCGCAGTGACGTGCTGTTTACCTCGATCCACGGTCATCCGGAAGCCGAGTTTCCATTCTTCCTCGGTTACGAAGACGAACACGGTGAAGGCCCGGGCGAAGGGTTCAACTTCAACTACCCATTGCCCGCCGGTTCAGGCTGGGACCGTTGGAGCGCGGCGCTGGAGCAGGCCTGCAAAGAGATTGAAAAGTACGGCGCCGACATCGTCGTCGTGTCCCTGGGCGTCGATACGTTCAAGGACGACCCGATTTCCCAATTCAAACTCGACAGCCCGGATTACCTGGCGATGGGCGCGCGCATCGCGGGCCTCGGCAAGCCGACGCTGTTCGTGATGGAAGGCGGTTATGCAGTGGAAGAAATCGGCATCAATGCCGTGAACGTTCTCGAAGGTTTTGAAAGCGCCCAAATGAGGAATCAGAACAAATGAATCGACTCAAGCGTTTTATCGCTCCAGTGCTATGCGCCACCGTATTCAGTGGTGCCGTTCACGCCGAAGAGCGCACGTTGCGGGTTTACAACTGGTTCGACTACATCACTCCCAAAGCGCTGGAAGATTTCAAGACCCAGAACCCTCAGACCAAACTGGTCTACGACATCTTCGATACCAACGAAGCACTGGAGGCCAAGTTGCTGACCGGCAACTCCGGCTACGATGTGGTGGTGCCGTCCAACGTATTCCTCGCCAAGCAGATCGAGGCCGGCGTATTCCAGCCGCTGGACCGCAGCAAACTGCCGAACTGGAACGACCTCGACCCCAAGCTGATGAAGCTGATCGAAGCCAACGACCCGGGCAATAAATTTGCCGTGCCGTACATGTACGGGACCATTTTGATCGGCTTCAACCCGGACAAGGTCAAGGCGGCTTTGGGCGACAACGCACCGGTGGACAGCTGGGACCTGATCTTCAAGGAAGAGAACATCAGCAAGCTCAAGCAGTGCGGCGTGGCCCTGCTCGATTCACCGTCGGAGATTCTGCCGCTGGCCCTGCAACACCTGGGGCTGGACCCCAACAGCAAGAAGCCGGCGGACTACGCCAAGGCTGAAGCGCTGCTGATGAAGATTCGCCCCTACATCACCTACTTCCATTCATCCAAGTACATGGCCGACATCGCCAATGGTGACATCTGCGTCGCGGTCGGTTACTCCGGCAGTTTCTCCCAGGCCGCCAACCGCGCCAAGGAAGCCAAGAATGGTGTGATCGTCGACATGCGCCTGCCTAAAGAAGGCGCACCGATCTGGTTCGACATGCTGGCGATCCCCAAGGGCGCGAAGAACCCGGAAGACGCCTTCACCTTCATCAACTACCTGCTGCAACCCCAGGTCATTGCACCGGTCAGCGACTTTGTCGGCTACCCGAACCCGAACAAGGACGCCACGGAAATGGTCGACCCGGCGATCCGCAAAAACCCGAACCTGTACCCGACCGAAGCGGCAATGAGCACGCTCTACACCCTGCAACCGCTGCCGCGTGATGCCGAGCGTGCACGCACCCGCGCCTGGACCAAGATCAAGTCTGGTACTTGAAGCACTATGAAAACCAAGACCCGCGCCATCGCGTAATGCTGTTCATTTAAGGGAATCTTGAATCAGAGAAACCTGTGGCGAGGGAGCTTGCTCCCGCTTGAGTGCGTAGCACTCACAAAAATGGGCGATGATTGTCAGATTTTTGGGGCCGCTACGCAGCCCAGCGCGAGCAAGCTCGCTCGCCACAAAGGGACGCACGATCCAAGAGCGCGCCTAAATGAACAGCATGACGCGCCATCGCGGGTCTTTTTTTTTGTCTGCGGTATTTATCTACCACCTGCCCCGGTTTGCGCCTGGGTACTGTCGGTTCGAAACGGCAGTACCTGCCTCCATTCGCCAACCGGTTCCTGACCATGACTGAAAACACCCGAACAACCGCTTCGCCACCCATGTTGAATAAAAGCCGCCTGGTGGATCAAACCAGCGGCGGTCCGTCACTTCATGATGCTGCTGCGCAATTTTTGCAAAGCGCCTTGAAGAAACGCTTTCCCGAACAAAACATCGACCCCGACAAAGCCATGCTGGGCTCGCCGATATGGCGCTCGCATGGAGGAGATCTGGTTAGCCACGGCAACCACTTTGAATCACTGACTTATGCGCTGGCACGTTTGGCCTATACAAAAACCACAGCCAACTACATCGAGGGCGAACATTTCCTGACCCTGACGCCCCATGCCAGCGACCCCATTCACTTACCGGTCAGTATGGACGCAATCACCAGCCTGCTGAATGAACACGCGCCATCGCTGTTCCTGGCCTTCGAACAGCGTCAACTGGACTACTGGAATGAAACCGTCGACCAGCTGCCGCGCTGGCAAACGCTTTCCAACACCTTGCAAGAGGCACTCGACGTTCAGTCTGTCACCGGCTGGGACGCGGATGAATGCCGCCTCGGACGACTCGTTTCACAATACCCTGACAAGGCGCTGCGTCCGACCACCGGCAGCGGACTGTCCAATGTCCGCGCCTGCCTGCTCGATCTCGACATCGGCTTCGAAATGGCAGAGGGCAACAGCGCCCGGCACTTGATGCTGCCGGGCGCGCTGGTGCTGAGCGCAACCATTGGCACCCGTGAACTGATCGTGATGTATACCATCAGCAATGGCTACGAATCGTTCGATTCCCTGGAGCAACTGGGCATTGTCCTTCCGCAGCGAATCGACATCGATCTGAGCGGCCAGAGCCTGAAGTGGCGACTCTATGAACCCGAGGAAAACATCTTCGATGCCATGGTCTGGGCGCTGATAGGCACTCAGATTGATTCCATTGAGGCGCTCGATCCGGCCAGTCGTTCGCCATTGGCCAGATTTACTTCCTTGCGGGATGAAAGCACTACGATCAACGCCAGAGACAACGCGCGCGTCGAACAGCTGGAAAACGCGATCCCCGAATGGCTATTGGCAGGCTCACTCGACGATATCCAGGCCTACAGCGGCTACCTGACCAATCTGGGATCTCTCAGAGGCGAGTCCGACAGCGATGTCTTCAATGTCGAAGACATACCCCTCATCGATACCTACGCCCAGCAAAAAATGTGCGATGCCATCCTCGCCGACAAAACCGACGAAGATACAGCGGACCTGCGCCTGAATGACATTCGGATCATCGTCACCCACAGCTTTGAAGCCGGCGGTTTCACCCTCCCCGACCCGCGTACCCGTAGCGTCGAAACCCTGGGTGAATTCGCGCTGCAAAATGTTCGACCGTACAGCGCAACGGTCGCCTATGCCGATGGCACAGCCGCACCCGTCTGGATGACAGTGACGTTCCTGTTGCGCATGGCCAACGAGATCAACATCGGCGAAACCTACCCTCAGCTGATCAAGCGCACACTCATCGACGATCCGGTGCAGGCTCGGCGCCACAAGGCCCGTTACCGTCATCAGTGGCCATTGCTGCTGTCGTTGCTGGCCCTGGAATGCAAGCTCAAGCAACAGGGCGGGGTCGATGATCAGGGTTACCGTCAGATCTGCCAACTGATGGAGTCGATCGAAACCAACGCGCCACTCGCCGAGTGGCCGGTGCAGATTCGCCCGTTGGCATTCATGCCCCACTATCGTCTTGGCAACACGCCAGACACCGTCGCGAACATGTACATCATCGCCCCGCGCGCGGGCTCGAGGGGCCCTTGCCTGCTTTATCAACCGTTGCTGGATCATCCGTTGCGCCAGTTCCCTTCCGAACAGAACATGCTGTATGCGTTTTATCAGCCGGGCGAACTGCGCGACTCGATTCTGGCCTGGCTGCCCACCAGCACGTTGAGTTTCGAATACGCCCAGTATGTGTTTTCCAGCGGTATACCCTCGCCCTGGACCATTACCGAACTGGCTTTCGAACCGTTTATCCACCTCGACCTGACCGCTTCCGTCAACCTGACAAACACGCCGCTGAGCGGCGATATTCTGACGACCCTGTTCACCCGCAATAGCCAGGCCATGGCCGAGCTCGCCGACCGCCAATCGACCTCCAACGCCGAACGTCGCTGGGCGCTGCTGGGTGACAGCGGTTGGGCGATGTTCAGCGTGGCCGCCAATTTTCTCAGCGGTTCGGCGGGCACCGCGGTCTGGGTCTGGCAAAGCATCACCCAGATCCAGCAGGCGCTGGATGCCCATGAGCGCGGCGACACGATCGTCGAGTGGTCTTCAATTGGCGATGTTCTGTTGACGCTGGGCATTCTGCTCACGCAACGGGTCGCGACGCGGCGCATTCGCTTCTCAAGTCCCCTCAACGAAAATGCCTCGCAGAAACGGCCATACATGGACGAGCTACTCACGGTCCCTACCGTCACCCAGCCCCCGACGGTCACACATGACGCGACCCCGCTCAGTGCCGAACTGCCCGAAACGCACCTCTCCACCCTCGCGCCCGCCACGCTTGGCCGTATCAATGCAGGAGCGCGATTTTTACAGCAGATCAATCGATTCCAGGTCCCGGCGCCGAATCTTCCAGACGGTGCACAGGCCAATGCCAACCATCTGCATGAACTCATGGGAAAGCTGTATGCCAAGGTCGGTGAACGCTGGTTTCAGGTCAGTGCCGAAACGGACGAACCGGTGTTCATCGTTGATCCGAACGATCCCGAGCGATCCGGTCTCAGTGTGAAATTTGACGAAGCTACAGATCGATGGCACTGGGACCTGAAGCTACGGTTGCGTGGCGGCGGCCCGACTGGTCGGATCGAAGCCCTGCGGCGCGAAAAAGCCCGGAAAAAAGACGAAGCATGGGCCGCCCTGCATTTGTTCATTACTCAGGAAGCTGCTGGCAAAGCCCGTTTGGACGAGGCCTTGCAACACCTGGAGAACAACGACGTATCAGCGACGGAGTCCGATGCAGCCATAACCACTTACACCACAACTGCCAATGAGCTGGCCAGTGGATACGCCCAGGCGCTGGAAAACCTCGAAAAATGGCGAGAAGCAGGAGGCGCAGGCGTGTTTTATCAGTCTCAGCTGATGCGCTTCACCATTGAACAGCATCGTTGCCTCAGCAGCTGGCTGAGAATGAAGATGCGCGAGTACGCGAAAGTCGTCGTGCCCCTGATCAGCCAGTCGGAACTTGCGACCACCCTGCCCCGCGCCACGCAGATGGAGGCCGCGCAAAAAGCCATAGTTATCAGTGATGAAATAATCGATCGCCTCGATCGCCTGCACACCTCATTGGACAGGTTGATGACCAACACCGGCACTGCCCGCAAGATCGCCGGCGATCTGAAAAAATTGCTGCCTTCTTTCTCCCGTTACGACCTTCAAGCCAATGAAATCGGCTTGTCCACCGAGCTTTGCCTGCATGAAGTCCCCGACAGCGACATGAGTCAGGTACGTCAGCTTATCGTGCAGATTTTCGAAAGCGCGGCTGACGCAGGTCATACCTTGCGCTCTACTGAAGCCGGCGCGCTGAATGTCGATCAGCTCACGACCCTCGTCGATCACCTGGCAGACGCCGAACGGCGCCTGCAAGAGCTATCCGTCACTTGGCCCGATCATTTGGAACCGGTCCGATTCAAGCGCATTCAAACGTTGGTCGCACAGTTACATAAACTGGCGCGTGACCGTCTGCTCGAGTCGCTTCCAGAGTCTGAAGAAGTACCGATTGCGGCGATGAGCCGACTCGAACCGGTACCTTCCACGTCACGAGCCATCGGCAAGGCGAACAAATCCCGGCCACGAGGGAGTGAAACGCAAAAGACACCTTCTACCGAAAAACCCGAGTCTGTCGAAGAAGTCCCTATCATCAAGGCGGCGACCAGACGCCCGGTACAACCGGCAGTACAGGACGATGAAGACATCATCGCCAACGCGATCGCTCAATCCGTGGAACTCGATGGGTTCATCAAGCGTCTGCGCACCGACGCTCAGCGTCCCTCGCGCATTCCGGCGGACATGCAAGACCTGTTCGATCAACAGGCAACACGACTTGATCAAGCCGCCAATGACGTTGATGCGGTATTGGCTCGCAGAAGGGCCGATTTCCCGGTCGGCCGCTTGAGCACAGAATTGCGCACGGGGGCCGCAAGGTTGCGACGTGAAGGCATCCAGGTCTACAGCGCCATTCTCATGGGACGCAAACCCCGGGAGACCTATCTGGAATGGATGAACGAACACGGTCAGGTAGCGATCGTCAAAGACGAACGCGGCCGCATCAAAACCAGGCAGCGCAAGGACTACTTCCAGGAATACCGAATACTCGACAAGACACATCAGAACAAAGCGTTATGGGTCGCGCACTTTCATTACGACAACCTGACCGATCCGGATGATCAGTTCACCGCCGCTCATCTCAAATTCGCCGAAGGGTACCTGCAAGAGCTGCCAGCCAAGACACGTCAGGAACTGAACACCTTCGATGCGTTGGACAATGCGCTACGCCGGATCGGTAAACCGCAGGTTCTGGATCTGTTTCTGAAACTTGAACCGCAAGCTCCGGCAGGGGCTGAGAACCTGAAGGAGTAGTCAACCGCACCAGACATTGCGCAAACGGGCTAGAGCCGCTTCGATCGCCGGCTCTGGTACGGCTGCAAAACCCAACACCAACCCGGCTCGCTGATCCAGCGGCGTCTGCGAGTCGGGCAACCAGTAACTGCTCAACCCATTGACCTCGATCCCGACGTTTTCGGCTTGTTCGATCAACTCCCGTTCACGGACCACGCTGCTCACGGAAACAGTCAAATGCAGCCCCGCTGCCACACTTGGCACACGTCCAACACCCTCGATATTCGTCGGCCAATGGGCTAAAAGACAATTGCGCCGACTCAGGGCAGCGCGGCGCATGCGACGGATATGCCGCTGGAAATGCCCGGCGGCCATGAACTCTGCCATCACCGCTTGGGTGCTCACCTCAGAATGCCGCACATCCACCGCTCGACGCTGAGCAAACGCCTCAACCAATCCGGGCGGCAACACCAGGTAACCCAGTCTTAATGCCGGGAATGCGACCTTGCCGAAGGTTCCGACATACAGCACTCGCCCTTGTCGATCCAGTGCAGCCAACGGCGCCAGTGGTGCGCCGCTGTAACGGTATTCGCCATCGTAGTCATCCTCGACGATCCACCCTTGGGTACGTTCGGCCCATGCCAACAATTCAAGTCGCCGCGCCAGACTCATGACCACACCGGTCGGGTACTGATGCGAGGGAGTGACATAAGCCAGGCGACAGTCGCTGAGTCTCGCCAATTCGGTGCAGTCGATGCCCTCACTGTCCACCGCTACTCCGTGCAATCGCGCGCCGGCTACCGCGAACGCATGACCCGCAGCTCGATACCCCGGATTTTCAATACCCACCCCATCGCCAGGCTCTACCAGCAGCTGTGCACAAAGGCTAATCCCCTGTTGTGCGCCACTGGTGATCACAATTTGCTCAGCCGAGCACTGCATACCCCGTGAACTGCGCAAATAGGCGGCAATCAGGCCACGCAACCGCGCGTCTCCTGCCGGATCGCCATAACACAGCTGCTGTAAATCCGGTTTACGCCAGAAAGCCGCGTTCAGCTTGGCCCAGACCTCGAAAGGAAACAGATCGAAGGCCGGAATGCCGACCCGAAATGCCCGAGGTGGACCACTGGGAGGCAAGGCCAAATGGTTCTTTTCAACCCGACCCAAAGCACCGCTGTGGATAACTTTACTGGATGAAACCACAGGTAGATCCAGCCAATTTGTGGATAAGGCTGTGGATAACCCTGTTGAAAACCCTGTGGATACTTTTGTGGATAATTTTTTCACCGACACCGCGGCTCGAGGCAATTGCGCGACATAAGTCCCGTCGCCAACACGCCCCTCGATGAAGCCCTCAGCGTAAAGCTGATCGTAGGCACGGACCACGCTGTTACGGGAAATCGATAACGCCGCCGCCAGATCGCGACTGGCTGGCAGTCGTGTGCCGCTGGCCAGTCGTCCGTCGAGCACTCGCACCCGCAGCGCTTGATAAAGCTGACGACTCAGGCCCTGGCGGCGGTCGAGTTCGATACCCGCCGGATTGAACGACGAGGGAAGCGGCGTGTTCGACATGATAATGGACCTATGAAATTGGTCATTAATGGCTCTTACAACAGACCAATAGCCTGCCTAGGATGCAGGCATTCGCCAAGGAATATTTCCATGTATACGCCCAGCAATTTCGCCATCAATGATTTGAATGAGCTGCATCAGCACATCCTCGGCACCCGTCTTGGCGTTTTGGTCACCCACGGTGAGCAAGGCCTGCAAGCCAGTCATTTGCCTCTGCTGCTGAATGCCGACCAAGGCCCGAATGGAACCCTCTACGGCCACTTCGCCAAAGCCAATGCGCAATGGAAGGAACTGCAGAACGGCGCTGAAGCGCTGGTGATATTTGCCGCCGCCGACGCTTATGTGAGCCCAGGGTTTTATCCGACCAAAGCCGAACACGGCAAAGTGGTACCGACCTGGAACTACGTGGCCGTACACGCTTATGGCACTGGCGAAGTGTTCACCGATACCGATCGCCTGCGCGATCTGGTCAGCGCATTGACCGAGCGCCATGAAGCCGGTCGCGCCCAGCCGTGGAAGGTCGCCGATGCTCCCGCCGACTATATCGACGGCATGCTCAAGGCCATCGTCGGTTTTGCCTTGCCGATCCAGCGGCTGGAGGGCAAACGCAAGCTCAGCCAGAACCGTAGTGCCGCAGACATCGCCGGTGTGCGCGAGGGGCTGGCCGCCAACCCTGATGCTCACGACCAGGCCCTCGCCCATTTGATGCGATAAGGAACGAACATGAGTCAGATCGACATCCGCCAGGTTACCGCCGACGATCACGCCGCCTGGCTGCCGCTGTGGCAAGCCTACTTGCGCTTCTACAACACCGAATTGCCCGACGCAGTCACCCAAAGCACCTGGCAGCGCCTGCTCGATCCGAGTGAGCCGACCCATGGGGCGCTGGCCTGGGCTGATGGCAAAGCGGTGGGCATGGTGCATTTCATCTATCACCGCTCGAACTGGAGCATCGAAAACTCCTGCTACCTGCAAGACTTGCTGGTAACGCCAGAAACCCGCGGCACCGGAGTCGGTCGGCAACTGATCGAATTCGTCTACACCACGGCCAAGGCGGATGGCTGCTGCAAGGTTCATTGGCTGACCCACGAAACCAACGCCACCGCGATCCAGCTCTATGAGCGCATCGCCGAACGCCCTGGCTTCATCCAGTTTCGCAAAGCCCTTTAAGGTTCAAGGAGAGCAGCATGTCGATTTCACTCGCCGACTGGAAAGGTGTACCACCACCCTCCGTTCAACTGATCGAAGGGCGTTTCATCCGCCTGGAAAAACTTGACCCGGCGCGTCACGCAGACGGTTTGTGGGAAGCCCTGGAAGGCCCGGGCGCGGATCCGAAGCTCTGGGATTATTTGCCTTACGGTCCTTTCCCGGAGCGCAGCGCTTTCAACGATTGGCTGAACAATCACGCAGCCAACAGCGACCCGTATTTCTTCACGGTGATCGACCGCGCCAGCGGCGACGTGCAAGGTATTCTCAGCCTGATGTCCATTGTCCCTGCTCAGGGCCGCATCGAGATCGGCCATGTGACCTTCGGCGCAGCGATGCAGCGTTCACCGAAAAGTACCGAGGCGGTTTACCTGCTGGCCAGGGAATCCTTTGCCTTGGGTTACCGGCGTCTGGAATGGAAATGCAACAACGGCAATGCCCGCTCCAAGTATGCGGCGCAGCGGTTGGGGTTCACTTTTGAAGGGGTGTTCCGCCAGCACATGGTAGTCAAGGGGCAGAACCGTGACACCGCGTGGTATTCGATTCTGGATTCGGAATGGCCGGCGATTGGCGCGGGGTTCGAGCGGTGGCTGTCTGATGAAAACCAGACGGGGTCGGGGCAGGTGAAAACGTTGGTGGAGTGCCGGTAAAGTCCCAGCAGCAAAAAGATCGCAGCCTTCAGCAGCGCCTACATAGGAATGCGTTTCCATGTAGGCGCTGAAGGCTGCGAGCTTCTGACTTTAAAGCGCGAAAGGCAGCGGTGTGCTGACCTTTTGCCGCTGCAAAAGCCGCAACTGAAATTCCATCGGGTCGTGAATCAACACGTCCTGCCCGGCGAAAGATTCGGCGGCGATCAACCGCGACAACCAGAACCGCACGCACGCCACGCGCAGCATGGTCGGCCATAGCTCCGCTTCGGCGGCGGTAAACGGTCTTAGCGCAGCATAAGCGCCCAGCAATGCCCGCGCCCGAGCGCCATCGAGCTGTCCTTGCTCGTCCGAACACCAATCGTTCAAGGCAATCGCCACGTCATAGAGCATCGGCCCGGAACAGGCGTTGTAGAAGTCGATCAACCCAGTCAGATGGGTGCCTTCGAACATCGCGTTATCGCGGAACAGGTCGGCGTGGATGTTGGCCCGAGGCAGCGCCAGAATTTTCGTCTTCTGTTGTGTGATTTCATCCAGCGCCCGTTGCAGCAAATCGCTTTGCTCGGCATTCAGGTGCGAAAGCAACTGCGTGCCCTCTTCCAGCATCCAGTCCAGGCCCCGATCGGTTTTGCGTTTGATCATGTTGGCCTGGGTCGCCAGGTGCAGATGCGCCAGCAGCTCGCCGACCTGAGCGCAATGCTGCGCGTTGGCGTCCTTGATGTGCTTGCCCGCCAGACGTGGCTGCAACAGCGCAGGTTTGCCGGCCAGCTCGCGCAACGCGACGCCGTCGGTGGTGCGCAGGGCATAAGGCACCGGCAGGTTGGCATCGTGCAGCACGTCGAGCAGTTCGATGAAGAACGGCATCTCCTGCACCGGACCGCGCTCGACCAGGGTCAGAACAAACTCGCCCTGCTCCAGGCTGATAAAGAAATTGGTGTTTTCGCTACCGGCGGCAATCCCCTGGAAATCAAGCAGGCGGCCGAGCCCGTAAGGGGCGAGAAAAGTTTCCAGCTCGGGCCGAGCCAGGGGGGTGAATACAGACATGGTTAAAACTGCCAGTACGGGCGCCGCGACTGCCGGCGCCGATTTAAGTTAGGAGCGGTTTACCACTCGAATATTTTCCACGACGGAATCAGCATATCCGGCTGGTCCGAGCGGATGAAGTTACCGTCGGAGCCATCAGCGCGCACCAGGAAATACGGTTTGCCGACTTTCGGGGTCACCTTGATGGCATACAAAAAACCATTTTGCCGATACTCCTGAATGGTTTTATCGCCTTCCGTGCGGATTGTTACATCCGGGTCTGCCGAAGGCGCGTCGTCCGCCGCCATGACAGCCAATGGAGTGATTGCAAACAAGCCAGCCAGCAACAAGCGATTTAGTGTGCGCATGATAACCTTGTCCCTTTGTCGTCAACGGTCCCGCTATTCTAGCGCCGGACCCGCCGAAAAGGTTGATCCTGCTCATGAGCCAAGCCCCCCTCGTCCTGGTGGACGGTTCTTCTTATCTGTACCGTGCCTTTCACGCGCTGCCACCGCTGACTACGTCCAAAGGCCTGCCGACCGGTGCGGTCAAAGGCGTCTTGAACATGCTCAAGAGTCTGCGCAAGCAGTACCCGGACAGCCCGTTCGCCGTGGTGTTCGACGCCAAGGGCGGAACATTCCGCGACGCAATGTTCGCCGAATACAAAGCCAATCGCCCAAGCATGCCCGACGACATGCGGGTCCAGATCGAGCCATTGCACGCCAGCGTCAAGGCTTTGGGCTTTCCATTGCTGTGCGTGGACAACGTCGAAGCGGATGATGTGATCGGCACCTTGGCCCGCAGCAGTGCAGCCGCCGACCGTCCGGTGATTATCTCCACCGGCGACAAGGACATGGCGCAATTGGTCGACGGGCACATTACCTTGGTCAATACGATGACCGGTAGCACGTTGGACGTTGAGGGCGTGAAGGAGAAATTCGGCGTCGCTCCCGAGCAGATCATCGATTATCTGGCGCTGATGGGCGATTCTTCCGACAACATTCCGGGCGTTCCGGGTATTGGCCCAAAAACCGCGTCCGGCCTGCTGGTCGGCGTGAACGGCGGCCTGGCCGAGCTCTATGCGCAACTGGACATTGTCCCGACCCTGCCGATTCGTGGCGCCAAGACCCTGCCGGCCAAGCTTGAAGAACATAAGGAAATGGCCTTTCTGTCTTATCGCCTGGCAACCATCAAGATCGACGTACCGCTGGACTTCGGCCTCGATGACCTGCATATGGGGCCACCGGATCACGACAAACTCGCCGAACTGTATTCCCTGCTGGAGTTCAAGAGCTGGTTCGAAGAGAACCAGCGCGATGCCAAGCGCGCAGGCCAGGACATTGTCGAGGTCGTCCAGGAACAGCCGGGGGCCGTCGAAGCGAAGTACGAAACCATCCTCGACCAGAAGCACTTCGAGGCCTGGCTGGACAAGCTCGACAAGGCGCCGTTGATTGCCTTCGTCACCGAAACCAATGGCAGCGATGCCCAACATGCACAATTGGTGGGCCTGTCGTTTTCCGTCGCGGCCAACGAAGCGGCCTACATTCCCCTGACCCATTCCTACATGGGCGTGCCGGAGCAACTGGACCGCGACACCGTACTGTTGGCGTTGAAGCCGCTACTGGAAAACCCGAATAAGCTGAAAGTCGGCCAACACGCCAAGTTCGAAACCAACATTCTCGCCAACTGCGCCATCGGTGGCGATCAGAGCAACGGGATTATCGTCCAGGGCATTGCCTACGACACCATGCTCGAGTCTTACATCCTGGACTCGACGGCCACTCGCCACGACATGGACAGCCTGGCGCTGAAGTACCTGGGCCAAAGCAAGACCGACATTCAAGGGATCGCGGGCAAAGGCGTCAAACAGCTGACTTTCGACCAGATCGCTCTTGAGCTGGCAGGCCCCTATGCTGCCGAAGATGCCGATGTCACCTTCCGTTTGCACCTGGCATTGCAGGAAAAACTGGCAGCAACGCCAAGCCTGGGCAAAGTGCTCAACGAGATTGAAATGCCGTTGATGCCGGTTCTGGCCCGAATCGAACGCCAGGGCGCGCTCGTGGATGCCAACCTGCTGGGCGTTCAGAGCGTGGAGCTGGGCGAGAAACTGATCGCCCTTGAGCGTGAGGCGTTCGCCATTGCCGGTGAAGAATTCAACCTGGGTTCGCCCAAGCAACTGGGCGTGATCCTCTACGAAAAGCTCGGTTTGCCGGTAATCAGCAAAACCGCCAAAGGCCAGGCCTCGACTGCCGAAGCGGTGCTGGCCGAACTGGCCGAACAGGACTACCCGCTGCCCAAGGTGCTGATGCAGTACCGCTCGCTGAGTAAGCTCAAAAGCACCTACACCGACCGTTTGCCAGAGCAGATCAACACTCGCACCGGGCGCATCCATACGTCTTACCAGCAAGCCGTTGCCGCTACCGGACGCTTGTCGTCGATCGATCCGAACTTGCAGAACATTCCGATCCGTACCGCCGAAGGTCGCCGCATTCGTCAGGCATTCGTCGCCCCGAAAGGCTACAAGCTGCTGGCTGCGGACTATTCGCAAATCGAACTGCGGATCATGGCGCATCTGGCCAAGGACGAAGGCTTGCTGCATGCCTTCCGCAACAACCTCGATGTACACCGCGCCACGGCTGCAGAGGTGTTTGGCGTCGAACTGGACGCGGTCACCAACGATCAGCGTCGTAGCGCGAAAGCCATTAACTTCGGTCTGATCTACGGCATGAGCGCGTTCGGCCTGGCCAAGCAGATCGGCGTGGACCGCAAACAGTCCCAGGCCTACATCGACCGCTACTTCACCCGTTATCCCGGCGTACTGGGATACATGGAGCGCACGCGCGCTCAGGCCGCCGAGCAAGGTTTCGTCGAAACCATTTTCGGTCGTCGTCTGTACCTGCCGGAAATCAATTCGAAAAACCAGGCCCTGCGCAAGGCGGCCGAGCGCACGGCAATCAACGCCCCGATGCAAGGCACCGCGGCGGACATCATCAAGAAAGCCATGGTAGCGGTGGACAACTGGCTGACATCGTCAGGCCTGGATGCCAAAGTCATCTTGCAGGTACACGATGAATTGGTGCTTGAAGTGCGTGAGGACCTGATCGACCAGGTGCGTGAGGAGATTCGCGTGCACATGAGCAGTGCCGCCCAATTGGATGTACCGCTTCTGGTGGAGGTGGGCGTAGGCAACAACTGGGATGAAGCGCACTGATCGGCCTGAACGACGCCTGTGCTGCGGCCTTATGCCGCAGCACAAAATAACGAAGGGCTATAGTGCGGAAAATGACATCGATTATTTCCAATGGTTTTTGAAAATAGTCTGAACTAAATCCGTTAACCGCCACTCAGAGATACTGAATGGCTGGTGAAGCCCTTCGATGCTCCTATGTTGTGTTAAGTGTTGGCAGATATCTGGACCCCGCCCTAGCGGTCCGGAACTTGAACCCCGGAACTTCTCCCTCCCCATATGAAGTCCGGGGTTTTTTTTGCCTGGCTTTTCACCTCTAAGTCTTACTCGGCAGCCTCGCTGCCCTTGTCCGCCAATTCCATCCAGCCCGCCAGTACAGTGTAGGCGTCTTCCAGCCCCATGCGTTTGGGTGCCGAAAACAGCTGGATTGTGATTGTATCGCCCCAGCCCTTACGGATTTGCGCCTGAACCTTGAGCAACGCATTTTTCGCCGCGCCATAGGTCAGCTTGTCTGCCTTGGTCAGCAAAATATGCATCGGCATGCCGCTGGCGACGGCCCAATCGAGCATCAGCAGGTCGAAATCGGTCATTGGATGACGGATGTCCATCATCAGAATCAAACCTTTCAAACTCTCGCGACCGCCCAGATAGGCTTCCAGGTGACGCTGCCAGTGCAACTTCAACGGGATCGGCACTTTCGCGTAACCGTAACCCGGCAGGTCGACCAGACGGCGTTCATCGTCTAGCTTGAAGAAGTTCAACAGCTGCGTGCGGCCCGGAGTTTTCGAGGTCCGCGCCAGGCTGGCGTGTGTCAGGGTGTTCAATGCGCTGGACTTGCCGGCGTTGGAACGCCCGGCGAAGGCCACTTCAAAGCCTTCATCGTCGGGGCATTGATCGACTTTGGCGGCGCTGAGCATGAAGGTGGACTGTTGGCACAGGCCGAGGATGGGGTTCTTGAGTTGCATGGGATTTCCGATGTGGGCGGCGCCGGGAATGGACGCGGCAAGCAGTGTCGTTTCCGTTTCAGTGACGCCAGTATATAATGCCGCAGATTTTGTGTGCGCTTTGTCCCAGCGTAGGATGAAGTTCACGAGAGCGATTAACCTTGATTGCGCATTAGAACGCAGCACGCTCTCAACCCTGAAAAGGTCGTTTTATGACGAAATGGCTGCTAGCTGCCGGTGTCTTGATGCCGCTTTACAGCGCTCAGGCTACACAGGATCCGGAAGCTGTGTACAACCGTGTTTGTGGTGCCTGTCATTCCGGCCAATTACCCATGGCGCCCCGCAAGGGCGATCAGGAAGCTTGGACGCCGAGGTTGGCGAAAGGTATGGAGACGCTGGTGCAACACGTGACCCAGGGTTTCAAGGCGATGCCGCCGCGTGGTTTGTGCATGGACTGCAGTGCCGAGGATTACCGAGCCATCATCCACTGGATGAGCGAGTAAGCCCGGCCCATAACTCTTTAACCCTTAGCCGTAGTTGGATTAGCTGATGAACAAACTGATCGTGAGTCTGCTGTTGACCGTGGGGATCTCCGGCATTGCCCATGCTGCAGGTGATGCAGCCGCCGGCCAGGCGAAAGCCGCCGTATGCGGTGCCTGCCATGGCCCGGATGGCAATAGCATGGCGCCTAACTTTCCGAAACTGGCAGGCCAGGGCGAGCGTTATCTGAACAAACAGCTACACGACATCAAGTCCGGCAAGCGCACGGTGCTGGAAATGACCGGCCTGCTGACCAACCTGAGCGATCAGGACCTGGCTGATATCTCCGCCTACTTCGCCAGCCAGAAAGGCAGCGTTGGTGCCGCCGATCCGAAAGTCGTGGCGCGCGGTGAAGCGTTGTTCCGAGGTGGCAACCTGGACAAGGGTCTGCCAGCCTGCACCGGTTGCCATTCTCCGGACGGCAAGGGCAACGCGGCTGCGGGCTTCCCGCATCTGGGCGGGCAGCATGCTCAGTACGTTGCCAAGCAACTGACTGATTTTCGCAAGGAAGAAGGCGGCCGCACCAACGACGGCGATACCAAGCCGATGCAGAGCATCGCTAAAAAGCTGAGCGACGAAGAAATCGCGGCAGTCTCCAGCTATATTCAAGGCTTGCACTAAGGCCTGTGATCGAGCGTTGTGAGAGGTGCATGCCTCTTGCAACGTTAACACTCGATTAATCCGTCGATGCAAACATAAAAAGGGTGGCTTTGGCTGCCCTTTTTTGTGGCCGCTGCCGTTACACTACAAACTCAAGCCCGCCAGGATCTGTCTGAAAACAGGTCGCGCGAGGCGACCCAATTGTCCAGGAGTAAAGCATGCGTAATCTGATCATCAGCGCCGCGCTCGTCGCTGCCAGCCTGTTCGGCATGACTGCCCAAGCCGCCGAAAAACCTGCAGCGCCCTATGTCGAGCTGAGCAACCCGGTCCCGGTGGCCGTGCCTGGCAAGATCGAAGTCGTGGAGCTGTTCTGGTACGGCTGCCCGCATTGCTATGCCTTCGAACCCGTTGTTAACCCGTGGGTTGAAAAACTGCCTTCTGACGTGAACTTCGTACGCATTCCGGCCATGTTTGGCGGTCCTTGGGACGCACACGGCCAGATGTTCCTGACTCTTGAAGCCATGGGCGTCGAAAGCAAGGTACACGCGGCAGTTTTCGAAGCGATTCAGAAAGAACACAAGAAACTGACCGACAAAGAAGACATGGCCGACTTCCTGGCGACCCAAGGTGTAGACAAGGACAAGTTCCTGGCCACCTTCGACTCCTTCGCCATCAAGGGCCAGATCAACAAAGCCAAAGAGCTTGCAAAGAAATATGAAATCTCCGGCGTGCCAACCATGGTCGTCAACGGCAAGTATCGCTTTGACATAGGCTCTGCCGGCGGTGCCGAACAAGCGCTGAAACTGGCCGACCAACTGGTCGCCAAAGAGCGAGCGGCAACCAAGGCCGTCGCCAACTAAGCGCGGCACCTGCCATGCGCCGCTGGGGAACTGAACGCATCGTTGGCCTGCATCATCCGCGGGTCAACGAGCATCACCTGGAATCGACGGGGTTGCCCGTGGACAGCCGTCTGCGTTTGCTCAGTTTCAATATCCAGGTCGGTATCAGTACCGAGCGCTATCACCACTATCTGACCCGCGGCTGGCAGCATCTGTTGCCGCACAATGGGCGGGCCGACAATCTGCAAAAAATCGGCAATCTGCTGGGCGACTTCGATCTGGTCGCCTTGCAGGAAGCCGATGGCGGCAGCCTGCGATCAGGTTACGTCAATCAGGTCGAACACCTGGCGCAGCTCGGCGCGTTTCCCTACTGGTATCAACAACTCAATCGCAACCTCGGTCATCTCGGTCAGCACAGCAATGGTGTGCTCAGCCGATTGCGCCCGTGGGCGATTGAAGATCATCCGCTGCCGGGCCCCAAGGGTCGCGGGGCCATTCTGGTGCGCTTCGGCGAAGGTCCGGAGGCGCTCGTGGTGGTGATGATGCACCTGGCGTTGGGCGCTCGAGCCCGTAGCCTGCAACTGGCCTACATCCGCGAGTTGATTGGCGGTTATAAACACCAGGTGCTGATGGGCGACATGAATACCCATGCCAGTGACTTGCTGCAAAACTCCCCGTTGCGTGATCTGGGCCTGCTCGCGCCGCAACTGGAAGCGACCTTTCCCAGCTGGCGCCCGCAGCGTTGCCTGGACCATATTCTGCTCAGCCCCACCCTGACCCTTGAAAAGGTCGAAGTGCTGGCACAGCCCATTTCCGATCACCTGCCGGTCGCGGTAGAGATTCGTCTGCCGGGTTCGCTCACGGCCGATGCATTGCCCGCGTTGAGTCCTGCCTGAATGAGCGACGAAGCACAGCGCTGGAAAGAGAAATACCTCAAAAGCATCGAACAACAAGAAAAACTGGAACGTCGATGGGACGCCCGGCTTGATCTGTTGCGTCGCGGGCTGGTGCGCAGCACCCTTGCCGCAGAAGGAACCGATCGCGCCGTTGATCAATGCATGAAGGAAATGCGTGAAGTCGTACGCACCGATGACATGGACGCCGGCCTGGCGGCCTTGCTGCCGCGCCTGGAAAAAGCCGTGCTCGATTCCGAGCAGCGTCGGGAAACCCGGGTCAATCAAGTCGGTGCTGCCCTGACAGCGCTGGTCTCGCAGTTGCAAGCGTTGCCGCTGCCCCGGGAAGTGAGCCGGCCACTGAAGCATTTCGCCAAGCAGCTGGATGGACGCGTAAGCCAGGCTCGCGAAATTCCGTTATTGCTTAGTGAGCTGAGCGGCTTGCAAGGCAAAGCCTTGAACCTGCTGGAGAACCCTGCCGAACCTGATCGCCCGGGTTTTCTGCAACGGTTATTCAGTCGGGAAACGGAAGAGAGCGTGACACAGCTCGCCGCCTCCACATCGCACATACTTGCACCGAAACCTGTCGAACCGGTTGCGGCCTTGCCGGCCAAGCCCCCACAAGCGACGGTCCATCCCGCACCAGCCGCCGATAAACCACAAGGGGTGTTGCCCACCGTCGAAGCCACGATACCCGCCGCTGTGCCCCCCGAGCCAGCGCAACTTCAGGCGCCAGGCACAATGGCACCTGTGGCTGAAGTCGTGGCCTTCGAGCCGCCCGTCCTTGAGCCGGAAACCACGAGCAGCCAAGTCCCGGAGCTACAAACCCGACCCGATATCGAGCAACCACTGGAGCCGGTTCCGGCGACCGCCCTACCGGCCATTCAGATTATGTCGGCAATCAATCCCGATGAGCTCTGTGCGGTGGCCATCGATCCAGAGCCGTCCGGGCACGATATTCTGTACGCCCTGCCGGACTCGCCGGAGCCGTCCTATAGCTCTGTCGCCAAGCATATCGAAGACACTCTGCTGGGCCTGCTCGATGACCTGGCGCTGCCTGAGCGTCATCGTCCGCAAGCCGAAGCGATGCGCGATCGTCTTCAAAATGGCTTGAACTGGTACGAACTGCTGCCCATCCTCGATGACCTCGCCACATTGATGCTGGCAATCACCGACAGCGGCCAGCACGAATTCGAAGCCTATTTGAAGCAACTCAACGAACGCCTCGAGTCATTCCAGAGCAACCTGCAAGCCGCGAGCGAAGGCCACGCCGACAACCGCTCGGCCGCGCGGGATATGGACACGCAGATTCGCGAGCAAGTCGACGGTTTGCAAAGCAGCATGCAGGAAGCGGCCGACCTTGATGATCTCAAGCGCGTGCTGGAAAACCATCTCGAAGGCCTGCTCGGTACCATGGACCAACACCAGAAGCAGCGCGATGAGCGTGAGCAGGAAGTAGCGGCCCGCCTGCAAAGCCTGGCTGAAAGGGTTGCCCACATGGAGCAGGAAGCCCTGGGCTACCGTGAGCATCTCGAAGAACAGCGCCAGAAGGCGCTGATCGATCCACTGACGGGTCTACCGAATCGAGCAGCCTGGAGCGAACGCCTGGAGCATGAAATCGGTCAATGGCAACAACAGGGCAATACCCTGTTGCTGGCAATGCTCGACCTCGACCACTTCAAACGCATCAACGATAACTATGGCCATCTGGCGGGCGACAAGGTGCTGAAAATCATCGCCAACGTACTGCGCAAGCGTCTGCGTGGCACTGATTTCATTGCCCGATTTGGCGGTGAGGAGTTTGTGCTATTGATGCCTGCCACACTGCCTATGGCCGGCGCGAAACTGCTGGAAACCTTGCGTGCATCGATCGAAGCCTGCCCATTCCACTTCAAGGGCGAGCGAGTCACCATCACCATTTCCATGGGATTGACCGCCTTCAGACCGGGCGAACACAGCGATGTGGTACTTAAAAGAGCCGATCAGGCGCTGTATCGGGCGAAAAACAATGGCCGGAATCGAGTAGAAGCGGGCTGATAGCTAATTGTTCCATTTTGTTTAAAACAGCATTTTTTGCCATCTGCGCGCAAGGCAATACCGTTACACTGTTGCATTATTGTCTTGCGTGTACTGCCTCCCACCATGAAATGTCTTGCTCTTATTGCCTCGCTGCTTCTATTGGCCGGTTGTGCCAGCGGCCCCCGAATCGATACCAGCCACCGTTCAGCCAATTACGACAATCGTATTCAGTTCGTGGTGATGCATTACACCTCCGCATCCCTGGAAACCTCGCTGCAATTGCTGACCCATGGCGAGGTCAGCAGCCACTATCTGATTAGCGACGATAAGCGCGCCACTATTTATAAGCTGATAGATGAAAATTTCCGGGCCTGGCACGCAGGCGAAAGCGAATGGCAAGGCCGGACCTGGCTGAACTCCAGTTCCATTGGTATCGAGATCGTCAATCAGGGCTTTGAGGACACCCCGAACGGGCGTCTTTGGTATCCCTACAGCGAAGCCCAGATCCAATCGATGATTTTCCTGCTCAAAGACATCAGCAAGCGCCAAGGCATCAACCCCCGCCATATCATTGGCCATAGCGACATCGCCCCGATGCGCAAACTCGACCCCGGCCCTCTGTTTCCCTGGAAGCGCCTGGCTGCCGAAGGCCTGGGAATATGGCCGAACGAGCAGGCTGTGGCGCGGCAGCAAGCGCAGTTCGCCGTGCAATTACCCAGCATCAGTTGGTTTCAGGCACAGCTTGCCCGCGTAGGCTATGCCACGCCGCAAACCGGCGAACTGGATGTCGCTACACGCAATGTGCTGGCGGCCTTTCAGCTGCATTTTCGCCCCTCCCGTTTCGACGGCACACCGGACGCCCAGACCGCGGCGATTCTTCAGGTGTTGAATCAGACAAAATAATGACGCCCGCCCGACGGTCAGCGCTTTTTCCAAATCAGCAGCTATAACTCATTGGTAATTCTTCGGATATTCCATGATGCCTGCTGCTCGGGAGAGACTGCATAGCTGGTTCTATCGCCCCTGGTTTTTGGCGATGCTGGCTACTGCCTTGAGCGCAACGCTTCTAACGGTCGGCAGTCTGTTCGTGGCGATGCATCAGGTCGAGCAAAACGAAAGCCGGGAAATGAATGCCCAGGGAGAACGCTTTCTGGTCCGGCTGGAGCAGCTGTTCGGGCAATTGCGCGAGAGCCTCGATGACCTGGAAGCCCAACCGCTGCGAGGTTGCGATGACGAAATGATCGCCACCCTGCAGCAAGTCAGTTTCAATTACCGCTTCGTTTATGAAGCCGTTTATATGGACACTTCGCGAACCTGCTCCAATCGCCCCCGCCAGGAAGGGGTATCGCTGATCCGACCGCCGGACATCAAGGGCCCCACTTACAGCTATTGGCTGAACACCACCACCGAACCCGATGAGAACCGCGCCGCACTGATGCTTGGGCGTGGCAATTTCCGGGTTGCGACATCGCGCGGGCATTTGACCGACATGGTCGATTTGTCTGCGGGCAGCAGCCTGTTGGTGGTGCTCGACCACGGCACCCGGGCGATTCCGGTGCTCGGTATCGCGCAGCCCTGGCCTCCCACAGAACCCTGGCCCCCGAAAAGCCCCGATGCGCTGCAAGTCACCCCTACCCGCCTGATTTACCGAATGCCCACTAACACCCGCGAATACCAGCTGGTACTGATCACCCCACGTACCGGAATGCATGTGCCGGCAGTATGGTGGTGGCTACTGCCGGCCAGCCTGGCGCTGAGTGCCTGTGTAGGCATTCTGGTGTTTTTGCTGGTACGCCAGCGTCAGTCGCTGGATGCCGAGCTGCAAGGCGCCATGCGGCGAGGCGAGCTACAGGTGTTGTATCAACCGATCTTTGACCTCGACAGCCGCAACTGCGTCGGCGCTGAGGCCCTGTTGCGCTGGCGCAGACCGGACGGCACGCTGACCAGTCCCGACCTGTTCATTCCGATGGCTGAGAATACCGGCCAGATCCGCCAGATGACCGACTTCGTCTTACAGCGCTTGCTGGAACAGCTCGGGCAACTGTTGCGGTCCAATCCGCAGTTGTACATCTCGGTCAACCTGGCGGCCTGCGATGTCATGGTGCCGCGTATCGGCCAGGTGATGGCGCGTCTGCTGAGCATGCACCGGGTGGCGGCCAGGCAAATTGCCTTTGAAGTGACCGAGCGCGGATTGGTGGATGTGGTGGTGGCCAGAGAAAACCTGCAAGCCCTGCGGGATGTCGGGCATCAAGTGCTGATCGACGATTTTGGCACCGGCTATTGCAGCCTTGCCTACCTGCAAACCCTACCGGTGGACTGCCTGAAAATCGACAAGGCGTTTATCGACGCGTTGGGACATGACGCCGCCAGCAGCGGCGTGGCACCGCACATCATTCGCATGGCCCAGGCCCTGCAACTCAAGGTGATTGCCGAAGGCATTGAACATGAAGCCCAAGCGGTGTTTTTGAGCAGCGAAGGGGTGAAATTCGGTCAGGGTTGGCTGTTCGCCCACGCCCTGAGCGCTGTGCAGTTCATCGAACTGATTACCCGTGGCCGCCGACTGACTACGCGACGCCAGGATGACGAAGCCTGAGGGCACCAGTTTATATTGCCAGCGCCATGTAGAACTGGGTCCCCTGCCCCGGCCGCGAATAGACACCCATCCGCCCGCCGTGCAACTGCACGATTTCCTTGCACAGCGCCAGACCCAGCCCGGCACCGCCCTTTTTGCGACCGACCTGAACGAAGGGCTCGAAGATCCGTCCCTGTTGGCCATAGGCAATGCCTTCGCCGTTGTCCTCGACGCTGATAATCATCCGCTCACCATGGCGCCGGGCCTGCAAACGTATCAGTCCGTCGTGGGAGGTATGGCGCAAGGCGTTGTCGATCAGGTTGTCGAGCACCCGTTCCAGCTGCGCCTGATCGGCTTGCAAGCGCGGCAACGGCCCCTGCACTTCCACCAGCAGCTCGATACCTTTTTCCTGCGCCGAGCGGGCAAAACGTGTCTGGGCCTGATCCAGCAAGTCTTCGATGGAGCACGGTGCCAGGGTGAGTTTTTGCAGGCCGTTTTGATAGCGAGAGAAATTCAGCAAGTCGTTGATCAACTGCATCAGGCGCTGCATTTCTTCGTTGACGGTATCCAGCAGGTCAGCTTCGCGGGAGTCTGCGGCAAAATGCGTGCGCTCGCGGAACAGGCCGAATGCCATGTGCATCCCGGTAACCGGTGTGCGCAACTCATGGGAGGCGCGCAAGACGAACTCACTGCGTACCCGTTCGAAGGCACGCTGTTCGGTGACGTCATGCAACACCATCACGGCACCGAGAATATGGCCCTGGGTATGGCTGACCGGCGTCAGGCTATAGGTCAGCAATCGCGACTCGCCATCGACCTCGATACTCAGGTCTTCCGGCGCTCGTTCCAGGGTGCCCCCGCGCAATACCAGTTGCAGTTGTTCATCCAGCTCGGGACGCTCAAGCGCCGTGCCCAAACCTTGGCCGAGACGATCGGTGTTCCAGCCTAACTGACGCTGAGCCACCGGGTTGAGGTGCTCGAGATGTCCTTGGCGATCAATGATCAGTAAACCATCGTCGATGCTGTCGAGTACCGCTTGCAAGCGTTGCTGACCCGCAAGCAGCTCGTCGATATTGGTAGCCTGGTGCTCACGCAAAGCCTCGGCCATGATGCCGAAGCGGCGGGTCAGTTGGTTCATTTCCACCGCGGAAGAAATCGGCAAGGTCACTTCGAAATTACCTTGGCCGATGTTGTCGGCCGCTGCGGCCAAGGCTTCGATCGGAGCGCCGAACCGCCGGGCGATCGCATGGGCGGTAATGAAGCCGATGAACAGCACCGCCACCCCGACCAACCCAAGCAGGCCGGCAATCAGCAGTGCTCGCTCCCGGGACTTGCGTTCGATCTCGGTGATGTTGTTCAGTGCGCGTTTTTGTTCAGAGATCAAACCGTTACGCAACGCGTTGAATTTTTCCGCGAGATCCCCGTCACCACCAACTACCTGGATAGGAGCACGGGAAAGATCAAAGGACTGCAGCAGGTTCTGATAATCAGCCTTGGCCTTTTTGAAACCATACTGGGCACCCTCGCTGGACGGTTCGCGAGCAATGCCTTCGTCAAACAATTCAAGGGAATGCTGTTTGGACGCCTCGAACGCCCCGGAATCCGGTTGCTCATCGAGCATGATGATCAGTTGATCACCCAGGGCCTGACGCAGCTTCAACCCCAGATCCAGCGTGACGAAGTTGTCACGGATCAGGGCTTCCTGAGTCCCTGCCATCTGCATCACGCTGACCAGCCCGAGCAAGAGCCCCAGCAGCGCCACAGTGATAAGTGCGGAAATACTCAGAAACAGCCGAGTGCGCAACGTCATCGCCAATTTCATCGGTTACCACTCACAAGTTGTACTGCTTGCGTTTGCGGTACAGGGTCGAGGCATCGATACCCAAGGTTTTGGCCGCCTGATCCAGCGTGTCGGCCGTGGCGAGCACCGCGCCGATGTGAGCTTTTTCCAACTCATCCAGGCTCAGCGCAGCACCAATGCGCGGCGTGTGGTTGGTCGGGGTTTCGGCCATGCCCAAGTGGCTGAGCTCCACGCGCTCCTGCGGACAAATAATGCTCGCGCGCTCCACCACGTTGCGCAGCTCGCGAATGTTGCCCGGCCAGCGGTAGCTCAGCAGCGCTTCGCGGGCCTCGTCGCTGAAACACCGGGCTGGACGCGAGTATTCCTTGACGAAACGCGCCAGGAAGCGGTCAGCCAGGTTCAAAATGTCTTCCCTGCGCTCGCGAAGTGGCGGCAGGTGCAAGGTGATGACGTTCAGACGATAGAGCAAGTCTTCACGAAAACGACCATCGCGAACCATGTCTTCCAGGTTGAGGTTCGTGGCGGCGAGGATTCGCACATCGGCGCGACGGGTTACCGGGTCGCCCACGCGTTCGTATTCCTTGTCCTGAATGAAACGCAGCAATTTTGGTTGCAAGGTTAGGGGAAAATCGCCGATCTCATCAAGAAACAATGTTCCGCCGTCGGCCTGGTTGACCCGACCCAAGGTGCTTTCGCTGGCTCCGGTGAATGCTCCGCGACTATGGCCGAAAAGCTCGCTGTCCATTAATTCGGCAGTCAGGGACGGGCAATTGATGGTGATGCAGGATTTCTTCTGGCGTTTGCTCCAGCCGTGAATGGCTCGTGACAATTCACCTTTACCGGTGCCGGACTCGCCGAGAATCAGGATGTTGGCGTCGGTACTGGCGACCTGGCGTGCAGTTTCGAGCACCACTTTCATCGCCGGGCTGTGGGAATCCAGACCCTCCTTGGGTTTGCGCACTTCACCTTCGAGGGCTTCCAGGCGCGCCGATAGTTGCCGAACTTCCAGCTGTTTGGCAGTGGCCAGACGCAACTGGTCGGGGCTGCAAGGTTTGACCAGGTAGTCGGCGGCACCGGCCTGAATCGCATCCACGGCAGTGTCCACGGCAGAGTGAGCAGTGACGATTACCACCCGCATCCAGGGCGCCTGGATGCGCATCTGGGCCAGCACATCCAGGCCGTTATCTTCGCCCAGACGCAAATCGAGGAAGCACAGATCAAACACCTGGCGCTGCAACAAGGCTTCAGCCTGAGCCGCGCTGGTCGCCGTAGCCACGCTATAGCCTTCGTCTTCGAGGCAATAGCGAAAGGTTCGAAGGATGGCGGACTCGTCGTCCACCAGCAGAATGCGGCCTTGATGCTCAGTGGCTGATTCCATGTTCCTGCGCTCCTTTAATTGTTGAAATGGGTTAAGCCCGAAAAAATCGGGCAAGTTGCATGATTGATTGTGGCCGATTTCAGCCATAGCAGTGGTGCTATCTACTTCTTAATAAGATAACCAATTGATTTATTTAATTTTTTATTAACCAATCGTCTTTCGGCAATTGCCTGCGTCCCTTTCTGACATCCGCGCCCTTCCTTCAATTCCAAAAATATTGAAAGTTTTGGCGAGTCCATCGTGCATTCCGCACGACCCTGAATGGGACATCGTGCAGGATGCGTCCGAACCTATTTTCACAATCTCTATAACTCATTGATTTTTATCAGATTAAACCGGACAAAAAGGTGGCATGCAGGCTGCAGGTATCTGAGTAATCAGGGCATCTGATAAATCAGTGCCCGCCAACCTACCCAGAGAGGGAGGACTTCAGGATGAACCGCCAAGGTGCCGCCCGATTGCGTATCTCGCCACTGCATCTCCAGCAAGGTTTGTTTGCCCTGCTGGCCTTGTTGATCACGCTGATTGGCGGCCAGCAGTTCTTGCGCTGGGAACAGAGCCAGCAGCCAGAGACGCCGCACCTGTCGATTCCACACGCACTCCAAACCCATTTCAGCGCGGTCAGCAGCAACCTGGCTGACAGCGACTCGATGCGAATGATGGATGTCGACCAGGCCCAGCCTGTGGACGAGACGTCTCAGGAGCGTTGGGTGTTTTAAGTAAACGAACTTGGCGCGCTCAACGCGCCGGGATAAGCACCACAAGCAACACCTTTAAATAGAAGCCGTAAGGAGAATCACCATGTTGAGCTGGGCAATCACATTCCTGATCATTGCCATCATCGCTGCAGTATTGGGCTTCGGTGGTATCGCGGGCACCGCCACAGGTATCGCCAAGATTCTCTTTGTCGTATTCCTGGTGATGTTCATTGCTTCCTTCTTCTTTGGCCGCCGCGGTCGAGGCTGAACATGAGCATTTCGTTAGCCGCCCTGCTGCTGGGCGGCAGTGCCCATTAAAAAAGATCCGGGTATTGAGTTTCGAAATACGAAAGAGGCCACAGCGCCTTTTTCCACTGCGCTACCCGAGGACGGTAGGCGCATGACCAAGGGGCCGGGACGTTCTGACTGTTTCAGAGTCGGAGTGACCTACGGGTACAGGGAGTACCTGCGCAAGGGCCGGGTCAGGCAAGCTGCGCCGCAAGTTCGTCGGGGCCAGAGCGGCTCGACGAACTTGCGGAGAGCTTCAACGTGCAAAACGTTGATCTAGAGCACTCAGCTCATCTGTTCTTAGTGCATATTCCCCGCAAAACCGTTTCGCGGTGTTTCTTCGTGACCGTATATCGAGAAAGCTCCGACTTTCCCGATAAGAGAATTCGCAGCCAAACGTAGGCTTTTTCCTAAATTTTCGCTTATTTAAAAACCTTCGTCCTGCGCTGAAATGGCCGGCATACGGCACTTATGCCCGCCTGAATGTCGTATTCAAACCGGTTGGGACGCGGGTTTCAGTTGGAAAATCTCATGCCGATTCGGCATAGGGTAGGCGTTTACGGCATTAGACGGCGCTTCCCTGCATCGGAATAGTTGCGCCTTTTTCGCTGCCTGAGAGCTGTAAATGCTCGCTCGCGGGGACCTTATACGGGGGCCGATGCAAGAGTTGTTCGCCATGGCGCGTTTCAGTTCATGCATCAGCCTGAGTCAAACGCAAGTAAGGGTAAAGATATGAAGAAGGCAAAGCTTAGCCTCGCCTGGCAGATCCTCATCGGTCTGGTTCTGGGGATAGCAATTGGTGCACTGCTCAACCATTTCAGTGCAGAAAAAGCCTGGTGGATCAGCAACGTGCTGCAACCGGCAGGCGATATCTTTATCCGTCTGATCAAGATGATTGTGATCCCGATCGTGATCTCCTCGCTGATCGTCGGCATTGCTGGCGTGGGCGACGCGAAGAAACTCGGTCGCATCGGTCTGAAGACCATCATCTACTTCGAGATCGTCACCACCATCGCCATTCTGGTCGGTCTGGTGCTGGCTAACGTGGTCCATCCGGGCAGCGGCATCGACATGAGCACCCTGGGGACGGTGGATATTTCCAAGTACCAGGCCACTGCCGCCGAAGTTCAGCATGAACATGCGTTCATCCAGACCATCCTCAACCTGATCCCGTCGAACATTTTCGCGGCCATGGCCCGCGGCGAGATGCTGCCGATCATCTTCTTCTCCGTGTTGTTCGGTCTCGGTCTGTCGAGCCTGCAATCGGACCTGCGCGACCCGCTGGTGAAGATGTTCCAGGGCGTATCGGAAAGCATGTTCAAGGTCACCCACATGATCATGAACTATGCCCCGATCGGCGTGTTCGCATTGATCGCGGTGACCGTGGCCAACTTCGGCTTCGCCTCTTTGCTGCCGCTGGCCAAACTGGTCGTTCTGGTTTACTTCGCCGTTGCTTTCTTCGCCTTCGTGGTGTTGGGCCTGATCGCTCGCCTGTTCGGCTTCTCGGTGATCAAGCTGATGCGCATCTTCAAGGATGAGCTGGTCCTGGCCTACTCCACCGCCAGCTCCGAAACCGTGTTGCCGCGCGTGATCGAGAAGATGGAAGCCTACGGCGCGCCGAAAGCCATTTGCAGCTTCGTGGTGCCGACCGGCTACTCGTTCAACCTCGACGGTTCGACCCTGTACCAGAGCATCGCGGCAATCTTCATTGCGCAGCTCTACGGTATCGACCTGTCGATCAGCCAACAGTTGCTGCTGGTGCTGACACTGATGGTCACCTCCAAAGGCATCGCCGGCGTACCGGGCGTGTCCTTCGTGGTGCTGCTGGCCACCTTGGGCAGCGTCGGTATTCCACTGGAAGGCCTGGCGTTCATTGCCGGTGTTGACCGCATCATGGACATGGCCCGTACCGCGCTGAACGTGATCGGTAACGCCTTGGCCGTGCTGGTCATCGCACGTTGGGAAGGTATGTACGACGACGCCAAGGGCGAGCGCTACTGGAACTCCCTGCCACACTGGCGCAGCAAGGAAAAGCTGCCGGTTGGTGAAATTTCCAGCAACTAATGCATAACCCTTTGTAGGGGCATGACTATGTGGCGAGGGGGCTTGCCCCCGTTCGAGTGCGCAGCGCTCGCAAATGCGGGTCCGCTGCGCGGCCCAACGGGGGCAAGCCCCCTCGCCACATAGCCCCCACAGGGGCCACAGACAAACCCCGGAGAAATCCGGGGTTTGTCGTTTCTGCCTACCCCGCTATCATTCGCCGCATTCTTCGGGGGATTTAACTGATGCTCAATGGCCTGTGGCTAAGCTTCTTCATCGTGGCGGCCGTATCGGCGCTCGCGCAGTGGCTGATCGGCGGCAACGCCGGGATCTTTGCGGCGATGGTGGAGAGCATTTTCGCCATGGCCAAATTGTCGGTCGAGGTCATGGTCCTGCTGTTCGGCACCCTCACCCTCTGGCTGGGTTTTCTGCGGATTGCCGAAAAGGCCGGAATCGTCGAATGGCTGGCCAAAGCGTTGGGCCCGCTGTTCCTGCGCCTGATGCCGGAGGTGCCGCCCGGGCATCCGGCCATCGGTTTGATCACCCTCAACTTCGCCGCCAATGGCCTGGGCCTGGACAACGCCGCCACGCCGATCGGCCTCAAAGCCATGAAGGCGCTGCAAGAGCTCAACCCCAGCGACACCATCGCCAGCAACGCGCAAATCCTCTTTCTGGTGCTCAACGCCTCGTCCCTGACCCTGCTGCCGGTGACGATTTTCATGTACCGCGCCCAACAAGGTGCGCCCGATCCGACCCTGGTGTTCCTGCCCATTCTGCTGGCCACCAGTTGTTCGACCCTGGTGGGCTTGTTGTCGGTGGCGTTCATGCAGCGTCTGCGCCTGTGGGATTCGGTGGTGCTCGCCTACTTCATTCCCGGCGCCTTGGCACTCGGTGCGTTCATGGCGCTGCTGGCGACGCTCTCGGCGACCGCTCTGGCGAGCCTGTCATCGATCCTCGGCAATCTGACGCTGTTCGGGCTCATCATGCTGTTTCTGGTGATCGGCGCATTACGCAAAGTGAAGGTCTACGAGGCGTTCATCGAAGGCGCCAAAGAAGGCTTCGACGTGGCCAAGAACCTGCTGCCGTATCTAGTGGCGATGCTCTGCGCCGTGGGCGTGCTGCGGGCATCCGGGGCGCTGGATTTCGGTCTGGACGGGATTCGTCATCTGGTGGAATGGGCCGGTTGGGACACCCGCTTCGTCGACGCGCTGCCGACGGCCATGGTCAAACCCTTCTCCGGCAGCGCCGCACGGGCAATGCTGATCGAAACCATGAAAACCTCTGGCGTCGACAGCTTCCCGGCGCTGGTGGCGGCAACGATTCAGGGCAGTACTGAAACAACCTTTTATGTACTGGCGGTGTACTTCGGCGCAGTGGGCATTCAGCGTGCACGGCATGCGGTGGGGTGTGCGTTGCTGGCGGAATTGGCGGGTGTGCTTGGCGCGATCGGGGTTTGCTACTGGTTCTTCGGTTGACCGAAAATCCTGTGGGAGCGGGCTTGCTCGCGAAGGCGGTGTGTCAGTCAACAGGGATGTTGAATGTACCGGCCTCTTCGCGAGCAAGCCCGCTCCCACATTAGATGTGCGTCCGACTTTATGGCCTTAGCGGCGGCGCAACCTTCTGACCTTGCTCCACCGTCCAAGCCACCACCTGCGCCGTCAATTGATCGCTGGCCAAGCCAAAACCGGTCACCACCGCCGGCACCTTCACATCGCTCAACAGCTGACGCACTTCAAAGCGTCGGCTGGCGAGGATTCGCTGGTCATACCCACGCACCAACAATGCATCCAGGCGCACGACCACGCTCGCCGCCGTGCCTTGGTACTCGGTCTGGAACGCTTGCAGGTTGCCGCCCAGTTCCAGGTCTGCCTGGAAATTACTGTCATCGGTGCTGAGCAACGGCACTCGACCGTCACGCTGGAAACCATCGAGCAGACGATTGCGCAACAGCACCGGTGCCGGATCGCTCCAGCGTGAAGCCTTGTAGCTGCTGATCAGATCACCTTGAGGGATTACGGCGATTTTCGGGTTGTTCAAGGCTTCGCTGGTTTGAGGCTTGGCCAGCCGCAACGACCAGCGCTGCGGCGTGCCGTGATGGGCCGATGCGTCGCGCTGTGCCGACGGCAGTCGATAGACATCGGACGGCTCGGTCTTGGGGAAAATCGAACAGGAAGCGATCAACGCAAAACCGGCGAGGAGGGCGAGATGAGCCAGTTTCATGGCGTGAACTCCTTGTTTTTGTCGCTGCCCAGCAGGTAACCGCTGGGGTTGGCCTCAAGCCGCTGGGAAATGGTCCGCAACGAACTCAAGGTATCGCGCAGCTCACGCACCGCCGGCGCCAGGCCATTGAGGCCCTGCATGCCGCTGTTGAGGGAATCCTGATTGGCGGAGAGCAACGTGTTGATGGTCGCGCTGCTTTGTTCCAGGGACTTCATGGCTTGCTCGGCACTGCCGAACATGTGCTTGCCCTGATCGTTGAGCAGGCCGTTGGCGTTGCGCATCAACGCGGTGGTCTGTTCCAGGGTGGCGCTGGCCTGCTTGCCAACCGAAGCCAGTTGCTGCATCGCCTCACGAATATCGCCGCGCTGATCGGCAATGGTGCCGGTGGTTTGCTCCAGGTGCTCCAGGGTGCTGCTGATACGCGCGACGTTCTGCGAGGAAAACAACTGATTGGCGTTGTGCATCAACACGTTCACGCCCGCCATCAGATCGTTACTGTCATTCATCAACCGGGCAATGGGCGAGGGCGATGCAACGATTGTCGGCAAATTGCCGTCCTTGCCCTTGAGCGTCGGACTTTGTGGCGTGCCGCCGCTGAGCTGGATGATCGAGGTCCCGGTGATCCCGGTCAGCGCCAGCTTGGCCTGAGTGTCTTCTTTGATCGGAGTGTCTCCGCCCAGGCGAATCCGCGCCAACACCCGGCGCGGATCGTTCGGGTCCAGACGCAGCATCACCACGTCGCCGACCTTGATCCCGCTGTACTGCACGGCGCTGCCCTTGGACAGACCGCTGACCGCCTCGTTGAAGACGATTTCGTAATCCTTGAATTCGGTATCGACGCTGGATTTGGCCAGCCACAGACCGAAGAGCAGGGCGCCTGCCACCACTATGACGGTGAACAGGCCGATCAATACGTGATGAGCTCGGGTTTCCATGTCAGACCTCGTTGAGCTGGTTAGCGGCCGTCAGCGCCGCGCGGCCGCGAGGGCCATGGAAGTATTCGTGAATCCACGCATCATCGGTTTCCGACACCTTGTCGATGGCGTCCGCCACCAGCACTTTCTTCTGCGCCAGCACTGCCACCCGGTCGCTGATGGTGTAGAGCGTGTCGAGGTCGTGGGTCACCAGAAACACACTCAGGCCCAAGGCATCGCGCAAGGTCAGGATCAGTTGATCGAAGCCTGCGGCGCCAATCGGATCAAGGCCGGCGGTGGGTTCGTCGAGAAACAGGATGTCCGGGTCCAGCGCCAGTGCTCGGGCCAGGGCTGCGCGTTTGATCATGCCGCCGGACAGTGAAGCAGGGTATTTGTCGGCCGCCGACAACGGCAGCCCGGCCAACGCCATTTTCACTGCCGCCAGGTGCTCGGCGTCGGCACGGCTCAGGCCGGTGTGTTCAATCAGGGGCAGGGCGACGTTCTCGGTCACGGTGAGCGAAGAGAACAAAGCGCCTTTCTGGAACAACACACCGAACCGCCGTTCGACCAGCGAGCGCTCGTGTTCCGACAGGCTCGGCAAGTTCTTGCCGAAGACCTTCACCAGCCCTTCGCTGGGCTGGCGCAGGCCGACAATGCTGCGCAGCAGCACCGATTTGCCGCTGCCGGAACCGCCGACCACCGCCAGAATCTCACCCTTGTATAAGTCCAGGTCGAGATTCTCGTGCACGCTCTGGCGGCCGAAGCGATTGCACAGCCCACGGACTTCGATCACTGCCTCTGAAGGCGCTCGGGGTAAACGACTCACCAGTCCATCTCCATGAAAAACAACGCAGCCACAGCGTCGAGCACGATCACCACGAAAATCGACTGCACCACACTGGACGTAGTGTGCGCGCCAACGGACTCGGCGCTGCCGCTGACCTTGAAGCCCTCGAGGCAGCCGATGGCGGCAATCAGGAACGCAAAAATCGGCGCTTTGACGATCCCCACCAGAAAGTGCTGAACGCCGATGTCCGATTGCAGCAGTGACAGAAACATCGCCGGCGAGATATCCAGCGACAGAGCGCAGACTACGCCACCGCCGACAATCCCTGACAACATCGCCAGAAAGGTCAACATCGGCAGCGCCACCAGCAACGCCAGGACGCGGGGTACTACCAGCAACTCCATCGGGTCGAGGCCGAGGGTGCGGATCGCGTCGATTTCTTCGTTGGCCTTCATCGAACCGATCTGCGCGGTGAACGCACTGGCGGTGCGGCCGGCCATCAAGATGGCCGTGAGCAACACGCCGAACTCCCGCAGAAAAGAGAACGCCACCAGGTCCACGGTGAAAATACTCGCGCCAAAACTCGCCAGCACCGTCGCCCCGAGAAACGCCACCACAGCGCCCACCAGAAACGTCAGCAAGGCAACGATGGGGGCGGCGTCGAGGCCGGTCTGTTCGATGTGGGCGACCATCGGCGTGAGGCGCCAGCGTTTGGGCCGAAACAACCCGCGGGCGATGGTTTCCAGGATCAGGCCGACGAAACCCAACAGTTGCAACGTGTCCTGCCAGACCGCATCGACCGCACGGCCAATACGGGTCAGCAGTTGAATGCCGACGCTGATTTCCGGTTCTTTGATCGGCACGCAGAAATCGGTCAGCGAGCAATACACCGTCTGCAACAAGGCGCGATCCGCGGAGGAAAGGGTGCAATCGGGGTGTTCGGCAGATTTGCCCAGACGCTCGGCCCCCAGTAGCTCCACCAACAATGACGCACCCGCCGTATCGAGCGCGCCGAGGCCATTGAGATCGATGTGGGTGTTGTTGTCGTATTGGCCACGGAGCTTTTCACTCAGGCGGCTGAGATCGGCGTAATGGGCGAGCGTCCAGTCACCCGTGACCCGCAACAGGGCAGGGCTGTGCGAGGTGTCCAGTCGGGCACTGCCAGGCATTGTGCTGCTAGTCATAAGCTCCGTGCTTGTTCGGCTATTACGCAGATCTGACTAATAACACGAACCGCGTTACTTTTCTTTGACGGGTGTGCTGTCCATGACTTTGAAGCGCAACACGCCAATCAACTGACCGTCCTCAGTCAGCACCCGAACCTGCCATTTGCCGGCGGGGTTGCCGGGGAAGTTCTGCTTGTGGGTCCAGGCGCGGTAGCCTTCCTTGCGCCCGCCGTGGATGTCCAGGGGAATACGGTCGACTTCTTTACCGTTGAATATCCAGACGTGATAAATCCGCTCGGCCAGCCCCCGCGGAGCGTTGATCGCCGTGTACGCGTACAACCCACCTCCGCGAATCTGTTCAGCGCTGACTTCTTCCAGGCTCTTACCGGGGGTGCGGTCCTGCATTTGCGTGCTGATCGCCACATCGGTCATCCACAGCGTCGCCGGTGGCACCCAGGAGCGCAGCACCCAACCGGCGGCGCCGATGCCGACGGTGATGCTGAGTATCGCCAGCGCATTGCGCACAGTGCGAATCGGGAAGATCGAGGCCAGGCTGGGGAATGACATCAACATGGCAATGCCCAGCGCCAGCTTGAAGCTCTGGGCGGTGGTCAGGTGCAGGATGACGGGCAGGGCGGTCAGCAGGGCCGCGAACAGGGTCAGGGTGTGCAGCGCCAGGAACGCCCAGCGGCGCGGGGCCAGCCATTTGTAGTAGAGCGGGTCGATGATCGAAATCAGCGCCGCCATGCTCAGTAATCCCGTGAAGAACAACTGGCCACTGTTCCAGGTGGTGGTGATCAAAAAGAATGGCAGGACAAAGAACAGGCTTTCCTGATGGATCATCTGGGTCGCATAACGCAGCAGTGGCTGAGGTATTTCGCGCTTGAAAACCCTGGCAAACAGCTTGGTGAGGCTGTTTTCCAGCATCAACCACACCCAGCTGATCAGCATGATGGCAGTGATCCACGTCGCCAGACCTTGTTGGCGATCCACCAGCATGAAACTGCCGACCCCTGAAATGAAACCACCGAGCGCAATGACCCCGGGATAGCGCTTCATTAATTCCAGAAGGCGCTGTACGTACAGGGTCAGATTCGGCATTCGGCGATTCACAATGGTCGTGGGGAAAATCCTCGACAGGGTACCGCCCGAGGGGCCCCGTGGCGAGGCTTGCGGTCACTTTGATCGAACCCAAAACCCTGTGGCGAGGGAGCTTGCTCCCGCTCGGCTGCGCAGCAGTCGCAATATCGGTGGATGCGGTTTGCCTGATAAACCGGGGTGCCATTTTTTAGGGCCGCTTCGCAGCCCAACGGGGGCAAGCCCCCTCGCCACAGAGCTCCCTCGCCACAGGGATTGGCTATCGTCTGCGGTGAACGCGCCAACCCAATATTCCAAGTACCATCAGTGCAAATCCCCCGACAATCGTCCACATCACCTGGTCATAACTCATCAGCGGCTTCTCGATCCGCAGATACCCCGGCTGCAACAGCAACTTGCGCATTGCCTTGTTCGCCTCGGCCAGTGTCACGTCTTGCAGTGCCTTGGCCGGGTTGACGAAATGGCCATCCTCGTAGTCGCCAAGGGCGCTCCAGTAATAGTCCGCCAGGGCGCTGTTGCCTTGCACGGCCCAGGCCTGGCGAGCGATGGCGGCGTGCTTGAGACGGGCGAAGGTGGCGGCGTCGAGGCCGTTCTTGAGCAGATCGGCTTTAAGCTCATCCAGCATCTGTTCCGCTGCCGGCACGGCGTCGCGATCGAGGTCGGCGTTCAGGCTCATGAAGCCTATCCCGCCAAATACCTCGCGCTCGGCCGAGGGACCGTAGGACAACCCATGGGCCAGGCGCAATTGGCGATAGAGCGCCCAGTCCAGATAGTCCTTGAGCAGGTCGAAGGTTTCGTCATGCTGGTCTTCCAGCACCGGTTCCGGCACCAGCCAGTGCAATTTGGCACCGTCACCGACGAAACCGTTACTCAAATTGCGCACGGGGGCCGCGCTGGCCTGAATGTCTGGCAGCGGCAGGTGAGCGCTAGGCTCAACCGCTTCGAGCGCACCATAGGCCCGTTCCAGATAGGCCGGCAGGAGGCGGTCGAGGTCGCCGACAACGATCAGGGTCATGTTGTTGGGCGCGTACCAGGCGCCGCGCACCGTCTCCAACTGCTCGCGGGTCAGGTGCTCGACTTGCGCGCGCTCGGGGCATTTGAGGCCCAGCTCCACCGCCAACTGATTACTCGCGGTGTGGCCCAGGTCCTGACGATCCAGCCAGCGTTGCAGATGCGAGTAATGCCCGCCATCTTCGCGCTCGACCACTTGCTTGGCGACGTTGATCGCAGGGTCGTCGATACGGGTCTGGGTCAGCAGCGCCAACAGCAGGTCGAGGACTTTGCGCTGGTTTTTCGCCGGCGCTTCAATGACGAAGGTCGTGTCTGCATTGTTCGTATAAGCATTCCATTCGCCGCCCAGGGCCTGCATGCGCTCTTCCAGGCCGCCTTCGCCGGTGGCGTCGATGCCGCTGAACAGCAAGTGTTCGAGCAGATGCGGCAGTTCCTTGTCGGCGCAGCTGAAATCATCCCGGCCTACGCCAACCACCAACCGGATCGCCACATGCCCGCGCTCCGTACCCGGTTTGAGGACCAATTGCAGGCCGTTGCGCAACGTGTAGCCCTCGACCTGAAAGCGATCCAGAGCAAATGAAGGCAGTGAGCCGAGCAACAGACAAGCGAACAGCAGACAACGCATAACGATTTTCCGTACGACCCGCGTAAGTTCAACAGACTTCAGGCAACTGTGGACGTTCAGGGTGAATGAGTGATGTCAGTCAAATCGTCGACCGCCAGGGCACCAGTATCGGACGTGCCCAACACTGCATAGGCGCTGCTGCAGAACAGCGAATTCAAGCGTCTCATGTCAGCAATCAGTTCCAGATGCAGCGAACTGGTCTCGATACTTTGTACGATCTTACGGTTTAAACGGCTGACATGGGCGTGAGCCAGGCGGCGCTCCTGTGCGCGAAAGCGACGTTTCTCACGCAGTAACTGACGGGCACTTTCCGGGTCGGCACTAAGAAACACTGACAACCCCAGACGCAGATTGGAAATCAACTGACTGTGTAGCCCCGCCAACTCTTCCAGGCCCACCTCGGAAAAAGACCGGCGTTGCGAGGTTTTCTGCTGCTGAACCTTGCGCAGCATGCGCTCGATCAGATCGCTGGCCAGTTTCAGGTTAATCGCCAGCTCGATGGTTTCCGCCCAGCGCCGACTGTCCTGCTCGCCAAGGTCTTCGCGGGGCATTTGCGCCAGATAGAGTTTGATAGCGCTGTAGAGCGCTTCGACATCATCGGTCAGGCGACGTATTTCCTGAGTCACGGCGGTCTGCTTGCCGCGCAGCACGGCGAGCATGGCTTCGAGCATGCTGTCGACCAGATCGCCGATGCGCAGGGTTTCCCGGGCAGCATTGGCCAGCGCCAGACTCGGGGTGACCAATGCCGTCGGGTCAAGATGCCGCGGTTTGGCCGTGCCATTGATGTCCGGCCGTTCGGGCAACAGCCACGCACAAAGCTTGGCCATCGGCCCGACGCTGGGCAACAGGATCAGGCAACGCGCGGTGTTGTAGAGCAGGTGGAAGCCGATGACCATTTCCTGAGGGCTGAAGTCGAGGCTGTCGATCCATCGCACCAGCGGGTCGAGCACCGGAATGATCAGTAGCAGGCCGATCAGTTTGTACAAGAGGCTGCCGAGCGCCACCTGACGGCCGGCCGCGTTCTGCATGCTGGTACTGAGGAAAGCCAGAATGCCGCTGCCGATGTTGGCGCCGATCACCAGGCCGATGGCCACCGGCAGGCTGATCACGCTGGCACCGGCGAGGGTCGCGGTCAGCAAAACGGCGGCCAGGCTGGAGTAGGAAATCATCGCAAACAGCGCGCCGACCAAGGCATCGAGCAGAATATCGCCGGTCAGGGAGGCGAAGATGACCTTCACCCCTTGCGCCTGAGTGATCGGCGCGGCGGCCTCGACGATCAGCTGCAGCGCCAGGATGATCAGCCCCAGTCCGATACTGACCCGGCCCATCTGTCCGACCCGGGTCTGCTTGCGCGACAAAAAGAAAATCACTCCGAGGAAAATCAGCAGCGGCGAAAGCCAGGACAAGTCGAGGGTCAGCACCCGCGCCATCAGCGCAGTCCCCACGTCGGCACCGAGCATGGTCGCCAACGCCGGAGTCAGCGCCATCAGGCCCTGACCAACAAACGAGGTCACGAGCATGGCAGTGGCATTACTGCTCTGGACCATGGCGGTCACCATAATCCCGGCAAGAAACGCCAGCCAGCGCCTGGACATGTTATGGGCGATCACATGACGCAAATTGGAGCCATAAACCCGCAAGATGCCGGTTCGGACGATGTGCGTGCCCCAGATCAAAAGGGCCACGGCGGATAGCAGATTGAGCAGGGTGAGCATACAGGCCCCCTGTGGTGGTAGCCGCCCCAGTGGGGCAAGTCGATGGTGCCGCGCTTTTTTCTACGTTCCTTAAGCTGTAGTTGGCTAACGGTCTGGGCGCCAGCATCGCATAGCTAAAGAGGCGATTGAAACAAAACTGTCATTAAACAGTTTGCTTCAGAAACGAACAAAGGGCCGTAGGCCCTTTGTTCTTGTGGCGAGGGAGCTTGCTCCCGCTCGGTTGCGAAGCAGCCGCAATACAGGCCTCCGCGATTTTATTGAGTAATCGCAGTGACTGGTTTCAGGGCCGCTTCGCGGCCCAGCGGGAGCAAGCTCCCTCGCCACAGAGACCCCATTGGGACCGGTTACTGCCCCGGAACATCCTTGCGCAGTTTCACCGGTTCCTGCTGTTTGCGCTTTCTCGCCATGGCGGTGCGCATCTTGATGTTGATCGCTTCCACCGCCAGCGAGAATGCCATGGCGAAGTAGACGTAGCCTTTTGGCAAGTGCACGTCGAGCGATTCGGCGATCAGCACGGTACCCACCAGCAACAGGAACGACAGCGCCAGCATCTTCAGCGACGGGTGCTTGTCGATGAACGCGCTGATGGTGCCCGAGGCCATCATCATCACCAGTACGGCAACAACGATCGCCGCGACCATCACCGGTACGTGGGACACCATGCCCACCGCGGTGATCACCGAGTCCAGCGAGAACACGATGTCGATGATCGCGATCTGGATGATGGTGTACAGGAAATTGCCGCCCTTGCCCGAAGGCTCGTCGCCGCTTTCGTCTTCACCTTCCAGCGCGTGGTACATCTCTTGCGAGCTTTTCCACAGCAGGAACAGACCACCGAAGAACAGGATCAGGTCACGCCCGGAAATACCCTGGCCGAATACTTCGAACAGATCGGTTGTGAGGCGCATGACCCAGGTGATCGACAGCAGCAACAGGATCCGCGTGATCATGGCCAGTGCCAGGCCGAAAATCCGGGTGCGCGCCTGCATGTGCTTGGGCATGCGGCTGACCAGGATCGAGATCATGATGATGTTGTCGATGCCCAGGACGATCTCCAGGGCAGTCAGGGTGAAGAAGGCAACCCAGATTTCAGGGTTGGTCAGCCATTCCATGTGTATTCCTTTGAGCGAGTGTTTAAACCACAAAGGGCCCAGGCTTCAAACAACAAAGCCTGGACCCGTCATGGTAAGTCTTGGGCTTATAGAGTGCTGAACAGCGGGAAAATCCCCATCAGCAATGCAGCGACCAGTATGCACAGGCAAACCAGCACTGCCCACTTCAAGGTGAACCGCTGATGATCACCGAATTCGATACCGGCCAGGGCCACCAACAGGTAAGTCGATGGTACCAGCGGGCTCAGCAAGTGGACGGGCTGACCGACGATCGAGGCACGTGCCATTTCCACCGCGGTTATACCGTAATGACTGGCGGCTTCGGCAAGTACCGGTAACACGCCGTAATAAAATGCATCGTTCGACATGAAAAACGTGAACGGCATGCTGACCAGCGCGGTGATCACAGCCAGGTACGGGCCGAGGAAATCGGGGATAACCGCCAGCAGGCTTTTCGACATGGCATCGACCATGCCGGTGCCCGACAGGATACCGGTGAAGATACCCGCGGCAAAGATCAACCCGACCACCGCCAGCACGCTACCCGCGTGGGCCGCAACGCGATCCTTCTGCATTTGCAGGCAAGGGTAGTTGACGATCATCGCGATACTGAACGCCACCATGAACAGCACTGGCAACGGCAACAGGCCGGCGACCAGCGTGCACATCAGCGCCAGGGTCAAGGCGCCGTTGAACCAGATCAGCTTTGGACGACGGGCATCCGGGAACTGCGAAACGCTGATTTCGCTGTGATCGACTTCATCACCGACCAGGTGCAGTTCACCCAGACGCGCACGCTCGCGTTTACCGTAGAAGTAGGCAATCGCCAGGATCGCCACCACGCCGGCCAGCATTGCTGGAATCATTGGCACTAAGATATCGGACGGATCGACATGCAGCGCACTGGCCGCACGAGCCGTCGGGCCACCCCAAGGGGTCATGTTCATCACGCCGCCGGCGAGGATGATCAGACCGGCCATGATCCGCGGGCTCATGCCGATGCGGCTGTAGAGCGGCAGCATGGCGGCCACGCAGATCATATAAGTGGTCGCGCCGTCACCATCAAGGGAAACGACGAGCGCCAGAACGGCGGTGCCGACCGAAACTTTCAACGGGTCGCCCTTGACCAGTTTGAGGATCTTGCGCACGGCCGGGTCGAACAGACCGGAGTCGATCATCAGGGCGAAGTAGAGAATGGCGAACATCAGCATCACGCCGGTCGGCGCGAGCTTGGTGATGCCTTCAAGCATCATCGGGCCGATCTTCGGCGAGAAACCGCCGAACAGGGCAAAGATAATCGGGATGATGATCAGGGCGATCAGCGCGGACAGGCGCTTGGTCATGATCAGGAACATGAACGTGATGACCATGGCGAAGCCAAGGAAAGTCAGCATAGGAATACTCCAGGCGTAGCGCGGCTAGGGAATGGCGAACCGGATGGGGTCAGCGCAGAACGGGAAGCACGAGACGTACGGGCGGAGTGACAGCGAAGAGGCGGGTAGTAGCGGACATCAGAATCACCATTGTTGTTGTTTAATGGACCGGGCGGGCGATAAAACACTCGCATTGGCCAACCGGTCTGTTGCCGGCAGTGAGGGCGATCCTAATCGGGGAAGCTTTCAGCCAGCTTTCGCGAGTGAAAGCATTGACCGAATGTACAACCGGTCGTCGGGCCGGGTTTAGAGTCCGTAAACACGGGGTCAGGAGCAAAAGACATGGGCGAATTTCACACCGGCGGCTGCCACTGCGGACAAATGCGCTATCAATTCAGCGGGCCATTGCACGGCATCGCTCACTGCCATTGCTCGATTTGCCGACGGGTCAGCGGAGGAATCGTGACCACCTGGATCACCGTCCCTGCGTCGACATTTGCCTGGGTGAAAGGTACGCCGTCGCGGTACGAATCTTCATCCACCTGCGTACGCTATTTCTGCCCGAACTGTGGGGCGCAACTTGCGCTGGTAACGCAGCTCAGCCCCAAGACCATCGATGTGACCATCGCCACCCTCGACCATCCCGAGCAGGCGCCGGCCGAGCGGCATATCTGGACCGACAGTCGTTTACCGTGGCTTCATCTGGACGAGCACTTGCCTGGCGAGGCAGAGGAACAACTCTGATCAGAAAACAAACGGGCGTGGTAAACCCTTGATCGTTTGCATCTGGCTCCCTCTGAACCTTGTCGAACCCTCACCGCTTCTCGCAGGTCACACACCATATAGGCAGGAAAGTAGGGAGCACGGCCATGAAAAATGCCGAAACCCCGGTGGTGAAGGTAGTGCTTTATGGTGCCATGAGTAGCCTGGGCAGTGCGCTGATGGCTGAAATGCTACGCCGCCAGCATGAAGTAATCGCGATTATCGATGATCTGACCGCACTCGCGCCGCGCCCGGGTTTACGCACCAAGACCGGCGATCTGTTCGATGCCAATCGAGTCAAGCAGAGCGTGGCCGGCTGTTCAGCGGTGATTTGCCTGCTCGATGCGCCAGGGTTGCCGATGAACAGTGAGCACATCGAAAAAAAATTTGTGCCCGGCCCGGTCGAGGAGGTACTGGCAGTCGATGCACTGATCGACGGCATGCAGGCTGCAGGCATTGCCCGGCTGTTTGTGGTGGGCGATTTCGAGGTGCTGGATGACCCGGAAATAGACGACCCGTTACAACGCCACGCCGCCGAAGAAATTCGCGAAGCTCTGCAAAGCAGCTCGTTGCACTGGACCCTGGTGAATGCACCACGGCGCGTGCCCGGGCTGACCATCGAGCATTTCAGTCATGTCAGCAGTAGCCTGGAACCTGGCATGGCCGCAGCGCTGGAGCAATTGAACAGGGTCGCCACAGGGATTGCCGATGAACTGCACCTGAACCTGCATGTGGGTGAGCATGTGAGTTTTGTTGGGACTTCGGAATCATAAAAGATCGCAGCCTTCGGCAGCGCCCACAGGCGCGTAGGAGCTGCCGAAGGCTGCGATCTTTTTGCATTCACACCGCAATCGAAGGTAAAGGGAGACCATTGAGCGATTGCGCACTACTGGCCTGTTCCGCCATCAACCAATCCACAAACAGTTGAATCAACGCCCCACGCCGTTTGCGCTGGGGCAGAACCACGTAATACCCCAGCCGGGAAATGACCGTCTCGGCAATCGGGCGACATAACAGACCTTGCGCCAACAAGTTATCCACAAGGTGCCGCCACCCGATCGCAACGCCCTGTCCGCCAATTGCCGCCTGGATCAACAAGGTGTAATTGTCGAAGCGCAGTTGCCCCGGAGCCGGGGCCGAGGTGATTCCCAGCTTGCGAAACACGCCGCTCCAGTCGAACCAGTTGCTGCTGTGTTCGCCTCGCAGGTGCAGCAGCGGAAACTCCAGCAATGCCTGAGCCGGCAAGGGCAGGGGACGGTCCTTCAACAGCAGCGGGCTGCACACCGGAAACACTTCTTCGCTGAACAGCCAATGGCTCTCGCCTTGCTTGAACCGGCCATCGCCGAATAGCACCGCCACATCGATATCGGTTCGCAGCATGTTGTGGCTGCGTTCACTGGTGACCAGGCTGACGTCCACGTGCGGATTGGCGGTATGGAAGCGGTGCAGACGTGGCATCAGCCAATACGCCGCGAAGGCAAAATCGGTGGCCACTTGCAACACCTCGTGCTGTTGCTGTGCGCTGATTGCGTTTAATCCTGCATCGATATTCTGCAAACCGAGCTGAACTTGCTCAAACAAGATGGATCCGGCCTCGGTGAGTTCAATACCACGATAAATCCGGTCAAACAGCCGTGTAGCGAGCTGCTCTTCCAATCGTTTGATCTGCTGGCTGATGGCCGGTTGCGTGGTGCCAAGCTCCACCGCGGCGGCGGTGAAGCTGCGTTGCCGGGCCGCGGCTTCAAAGGCACGCAGCAGGTCCAGGGACAAATCACCAAGGGCGTCATACATAAGCTGTGCTTATCCTAGTCATTGCCTGGCATGGGCTTTACCACAAAGATAATGGACTCCATGCTCGATCACAGCACTCTCGCATAAATATCCACTATGGAATGCCGCGATCACATGAAGCGCAAAAATATTCTTTTCATCATGGCCGATCAAATGGCCGCGCCAATGTTGCCGTTCTACGGTCCTTCGCCTATTAAACTGCCGAATCTCAGCCGCCTCGCCGCCGAAGGCGTGGTGTTCGACGCCGCTTATTGCAATAGCCCTCTTTGCGCGCCGTCGCGTTTTACTTTGGTCAGTGGGCAATTACCGAGCAAGATCGGCGCCTACGACAACGCGGCCGATTTCCCCGCCGACGTGCCGACTTATGCCCATTACCTGCGTCGCCTGGGTTACCGCACCGCGTTGTCGGGCAAGATGCATTTCTGCGGCCCGGACCAGTTGCACGGCTATGAAGAACGCCTCACTAGCGACATCTACCCGGCCGACTATGGTTGGGCGGTGAACTGGGACGAGCCGGACGTGCGCCCAACCTGGTATCACAACATGTCGTCGGTGCTGCAAGCCGGGCCGTGCGTGCGCACCAATCAGCTGGATTTCGACGAAGAGGTGGTGTTCAAGGCCCAGCAATACCTGTTCGACCACATCCGCGAGGAGGGCGATCAGCCGTTCTGCCTGACCGTGTCGATGACTCACCCACATGATCCATACACGATTCCCAAGGCTTTTTGGGAAATGTACGACGACGCCGACATCCCTTTGCCCGAAACACCCCCGCAGGATCAACTCGATCCTCACTCCCAGCGTTTGCTCAAGGTCTATGACCTGTGGAACAAGCCGCTGCCTGTGGATAAGATCCGCGATGCGCGCCGTGCCTATTTCGGTGCGTGCAGTTATATCGACAGCAACGTCGGCAAACTGCTGCAAACCCTCGAGGAAACCGGGCTGATCGATGACACCATCATCGTCTTCTCCGGTGACCACGGCGACATGCTCGGCGAGCGCGGCCTCTGGTACAAAATGCACTGGTACGAAATGGCTGCCCGTGTACCGCTGTTGATCAGTGCACCAGGGCAATTCGGGGCTGGGCGGGTCAGCGCAGCGGTGTCCACTGCCGACCTGCTACCGACCTTTGTGGAATTGGCCGGCGGCTCGCTGGAACCGGGTTTGCCGCTGGACGGCCGCTCGCTGGTTTCGCATCTGCAAGGGCAGGGCGGTCACGACGAAGTGTTCGGTGAATTCATGGCTGAAGGCACCATCAGCCCGTTGATGATGATTCGCCGCGGCGCTTACAAATTCATCTACAGCGAAGACGACCCTTGCCTACTCTTCGATGTACATAACGACCCGAAGGAACAGGAAGAACTAAGCCAATCGCCGCAATATCGGCAGCTTTTCGAGGAGTTTCTCGCCGAAGCGCGGGCCAAATGGGATATCCCGGCGATCCACCAACAGGTGCTCGCCAGTCAGCGACGCCGGCGTTTCGTCGCTGATGCCCTGACCATCGGCAAGCTGAAGAGCTGGGATCACCAGCCGCTGGTGGACGCCAGCCAGCAGTACATGCGCAACCACATCGACCTCGACGATCTGGAACGCAAAGCACGTTATCCACAACCCTGCCAAAACCAATAATGTTAAGGGGAAGTCCATGCAAAGGTTATCCACAGTACTGACGGTCGGGCTTCTGGCTCTGGGCAGTGCCTCGGCCTATGCCGAGCAAAGCTGCGAAACGGTGAAAATGGCCGACCCGGGCTGGAGCGACATCGCTGCCACTAATGCCATCACCGGGTTTCTGCTGGACGGCATGGGCTACAAGGCCAAGATTGACACGCTGGCGGTGCCGATTACCTTTGGCGGTCTGAAGGACGGCCAGGTGGACGTGTTCCTGGGTAACTGGATGCCGGCACAGCAAGGCTTCTATGACAAATTCGTGGCCAATGGCGATGTTACGCAGCTGGCGAAAAACCTCGAAGGCACCGAGTTCACGCTGGCGGTTCCGGATTACGTTTGGGACGCGGGTGTGCATAACTTTAATGACTTGAACAAATTCGCCGACAAGTTTGACAAGAAGATCTATGGCATCGGCTCCGGTGCTCCGGCGAACATTTCGCTGCAAGAGATCATCAAGAAGAACGACTTCGACCTGGGTCAGTGGAAGCTGATCGAGTCCAGTGAACAGGCGATGCTGGCTGAAGTGTCTCGCGCGGTGAAGAAACAGAAGTTCGTGACCTTCCTCGGATGGACGCCGCACCCGATGAACGTACAGCTGAAAATGCATTACCTGAAGGGCGGCGAGAAATACTTCGGTGACACCGGCAGCGTTTATACACTGACCCGCAAAGGTTATGCACAGGCCTGCCCGAACGTCGGCAAACTGCTCACCAACCTTAGTTTTACCCAGGAAATGGAGAACAGCATCATGGCCGAGGTGGTGAACAAAAAGATCAGCAACGCCGCGGCGGCCAAGGCGTGGATCAAGGCCAACCCGGCGGTGCTGGATAAGTGGCTGGACGGCGTGAAAACCGTGGACGGGAAGGATGCGTTGCCGGCGGTGAAAGCCAAGTTGTAATAATTACCTGTGGCGAGGGAGCTTGCTCCCGCTGGAGTGCGTAGCGCTCCCATTTCGGCAAACACGGTTTATCTGTCTCACCGAGTTGTCCGGATTTGCGGCTGCTGCGCAACCGAGCGGGAGCAAGCTCCCTCGCCACAATGATCTGCCCACTGCAGGCCAATGCTTTACCCTGACGATTTACCCCTTGCCGAGAGGACCCATGGCCTTCCCCAGCCGCCATTCACTCTTTCCCTTCCTGACCTGGTTGCCCCGGCAAACCCGCGCCAGCGTCGGTCGTGACCTGATCGTCGGCCTGAGCGGCGCGATTCTCGCGTTACCACAATCGATTGCCTACGCTCTGATCGCCGGTCTCCCACCGGAATATGGCTTGTACGCCGCCATCATCCCGGTGCTGATCGCCTGCCTCTGGGGTTCGTCGTGGCATTTGATCTGCGGTCCTACGGCGGCCATTTCCATCGTCCTGTATGCCAGCGTCAGTCCTCTGGCCGTCCCCGGGTCGCAGGACTACGTTACGCTGATCCTGCTTCTGACACTCCTTGCGGGGATTTTCCAGTGGCTGCTGGGTTTGCTGCGTTTCGGCGCCCTGGTGAATTTCGTCTCTCACTCGGTGGTGCTGGGCTTCACCCTTGGCGCAGCGGTGGTGATTGCCATCGGGCAACTGCCGAATCTGCTGGGGCTGGATGTGCCCAACCAGGCTACAGCCCTGAACAGCCTGATGCTGCTGTTCAGTCATCTCAGTGAGGTAGACAAACCCTCGCTGGCACTGGGCCTGGCCACGGTCGGAGTGGGCATCGTGCTGAAACTGCTGGTGCCGCGCTGGCCGACGCTGTTAATCGCTCTGGCCCTGAGCGGGTTGTTGGTGTGGCTGTGGCCAGCGATGTTCGGCCATGTGCAGTTAGTCAGCGCCTTTGTCGGGCGACTGCCGCCCTTCAGCCCGTTGCCGCTGGATCTGGACCTGATATTGCGCCTGCTGCCCAGCGCGGTGGCGGTCGGCATGCTCGGGCTGGTGACGAGCCTGTCGATTGCCCGCTCCTTGTCGGCGCGTTCGCAACAATTGCTCGACGCCAATCAAGAAGTCCGCGCCCAGGGTTTCTCGAACATGGTCGGTGCGTTTTTTTCCGGCTCGCTGTCAGCCGGTTCCTTCACCCGCTCGGCCCTGAGCTACGACGCCGGTGCCTGCTCACCGTTGGCAGGCGTTTTTTCCGCGGTTTGGGTAGCCTTGTTCGCTATCTTCGGTGCGGTATTGATCGCGCACATTCCGATCCCGGCCATGGCTGGCAGCATTTTGTTGATCGCCTGGGGATTGGTCGACCATCGCGGTATTCGCGCGTTGTTGCGGGTCAGCCGTGCCGAGTTTCTGGTCATGGCGCTGACCTGTGTCGCGACGCTGTTGCTGGAGTTGCAAACGGCGATCTACGCCGGAGTGCTGGCGTCATTGTTCTTTTACCTCAAACGCACCTCGCAACCACGGGTGCAGCATTGGCGTGAGGGCGACGAAGACATTCTGCGAGTCGGCGGTTCGATCTTTTTCGGCGCCAGCCATTACCTGCAAGTGCGTTTGCAACGGATGCACGGCGCGCGGGTCGTGATCGAGGCGCAGCAGATCAACTTCATCGACTATTCGGGCGTGGAAATGCTGCACCAGGAAGCGCGACGGCTGCTGCGCCAGGATCGCAGCCTGACGCTGCGGCGGGCACGGCCGCAAGTGGTGGAGGAATTGAGAAAACTCGAAGGCGCGGAGAAATGCCCGATTCGCTTCGAGGATTGAAACACCCAACCCTGGAATAAACACTGACCACTGTGGCGAGGGAGCTTGCTCCCGCTCGGGTGCGAAGCGCCCGCAGATTTTAGGGTCGCTTCGCAACTCAACGGGAGCAAGCTCCCTCGCCACAGAAAATTAAGCGGCCAATTGCCGGCGGAGTTCGGCCAATACCGGCGCGGTATCCGGGCGCACACCGCGCCACAGGTAGAAAGCTTCCGCCGCCTGCTCTGCCAACATTCCCAGGCCATCCATCGCCACCGCCGCGCCGTGCTCGCTGGCCCAGCGGCAGAAGGAGGTCGGCTCCTTGCCGTACATCATGTCGTAGCAAACCGTCTTGCCCGGCTCAATCAAACTGCTGGCAATCGGCGGTACATCGCCTGACAGACTGGCGGACGTTGCGTTGATGATCAGGTCCACCGGTTCCTTCAACCAATCGAAACCACTGGCCGACACCGGCCCCAGATCCGCGAACAACTCGGCCAGCAATTCGGCTTTTTCCACCGTGCGGTTGGCGATGATCACCGACGCCGGTTGCTCCGCCAGCAACGGCTCCAGCGCCCCGCGCACCGCACCGCCGGCCCCGAGCAGCAGGATGCGTTTGCCCTTGAGACTGAAACCGGCATTGACCGTCAGGTCCCGCACCAACCCGGCGCCATCGGTGTTGTCGCCCAGCAGGCTGCCATCGGCCAGTTTGCTCAGGGTATTCACCGCGCCAGCCCGTTGCGCCCGTTTGGTCAAGCTGTTCGCCAAACGATAGGCGTCTTCCTTGAACGGCACCGTCACATTCGCCCCACGCCCTTCGCGGAAAAATGCCCGGGCACAGCCGGAAAAATCGTCAAGGGGCGCCAGCAAAGTGCTGTAGTCGAGTTTTTGCCCCGTCTGCTCGGCGAACAAACGGTGAATCAGCGGCGACTTGCTGTGGCCAATCGGATTACCGAATACGACGTAACGATCCATCTACAATTCCTCAACCGTAGGAGCTGCCGAAGGCTGCGATCTTGACGGCAGCCCCGACGATGCAAAACTCAAACCCTGGAATCAGGCCTTGGCCAACCAATCGCGATCTTGCAGGAAGTACTCGGTCAGGCGTGCTTCTTCACTGCCCGGCTCGGCTTTCCAGTCGTAGGCCCAGCGCACTTGCGGCGGCAGCGACATCAGGATCGACTCGGTACGCCCGCCTGATTGCAGGCCGAACAGCGTGCCGCGGTCATAGACCAGGTTGAACTCGACGTAACGACCACGGCGGAATTCCTGGAATTCACGCTGTTTGGCGGTGAACGCATCGTTCTTGCGGCGCTGCATGATCGGCAGGTAAGCGTCGATGAACGCATCGCCGATGGCGCGCATGAAGGCGAAGCTGGTGTCGAAGTCCCACTCGTTCAAGTCATCGAAAAACAAACCGCCAATGCCTCGCGGCTCGTGGCGATGTTTGATGTGGAAGTAACTGTCGCACCAGGCCTTGTAGCGCGGGTAGACGTCCGGGCCGAACGGCGCGCAGGCCTGTTCGGCGACGCGGTGCCAGTGCACGCAATCTTCTTCGTTGCCGTAATAAGGGGTCAGGTCGAAGCCGCCACCGAACCACCAGACCGGCTCTTCACCTTCTTTTTCGGCGATGAAAAAGCGCACGTTGGCGTGGGACGTCGGTACATGGGGGTTGTGCGGGTGAATCACCAAAGACACACCCAAGGCTTCGAAGCCTCGGCCGGCCAATTCTGGCCGATGAGCGCTGGCGGAGGGTGGGAGACCGCTGCCAAAGACGTGGGAAAAGTTGACGCCGCCCTTTTCAATGACCGCGCCGTTTTCGATCACCCGGGTGCGACCGCCACCGCCGGCAGGGCGGGTCCAGGCGTCTTCAACGAAATGCGCGCCGCCGTCTTCAGCTTCCAAAGCAGCGCAAATGCGGTCTTGCAGGTCGAGCAGGTAGGCTTTTACGGCCTCGGTGCGGGTAGTCATGGCATCACCTTGAATCGGGCAAAGCTACGCGGCGCTCATACAGGCCGGCGGCAAATTGCTGCGTAGGATAACACTGCACCTTGTGCCGTCGCAGTTGACGAAGGTCAAGCTTGAGAGTTCGATAGCACGCTTCGCGCTACAACTCTAGAAACCAAGATCTAAGGAGAGTGCAGGTGGCAAAGCGTATCCAGTTCCGCACCCATGGCGGCCCCGAAGTACTCGAACATGTCGATTACCAGCCCCCCGAACCCGGCCCGCTGCAGGTGCGCGTGACCAACAAGGCCATCGGCCTGAACTTCATTGACACCTATTACCGCGGTGGTCTCTATGCGCCACCCGCCTTGCCGTCGGGCCTGGGCGCGGAAGGCGCGGGCGTGGTCGAAGCAATCGGCAGCGAAGTCACCCGCTTCAAGATTGGCGATCGCGTGGCGTACGGCAGCGGCCCGTTGGGCGCTTATAGCGATGTTCATGTATTGCCGGAAGCCAATCTGGTGCATCTGCCGGACGCCATCAGCTTCGAACAGGCCGCCGGCGTGATGCTCAAAGGCCTGACCGTGCAGTACTTGCTGCGTCAGACATATGAACTCAAGGGCGGCGAAACCATCCTGTTCCACGCAGCAGCCGGAGGTGTCGGTTCCCTGGCCTGCCAATGGGCCAAGGCCTTGGACGTGAAGCTGATTGGCACGGTCAGCTCACCGGAGAAAGCCGCCCTGGCGAAAGCCAATGGAGCGTGGGCGACCATCGATTACAGCCATGAAAACGTCGCACAACGCGTGCTGGAATTGACTGACGGTAAAAAAGTGCCGGTGGTGTACGACGGTGTAGGCAAAGATACCTGGCTGACGTCACTCGACAGCGTCGCGCCTCGGGGGCTGGTGGTGAGTTTCGGTAATGCTTCAGGCGCGGTGGATGGCGTGAATCTGGGGATTCTCGCGGGGAAAGGTTCGCTGTACGTGACCCGACCGACCCTGGCGACCTACGCCAATAACGCTGAAAACCTGCAAAGCATGGCCGATGAACTGTTCGAGATGATCATCAGCGGGAAGCTTACGGTGGACATCAGTCAGCGGTATCCGTTGGCTGAGGCTGCGAAGGCGCAGACCGAGTTGTCGGCGCGGCGCACGACTGGCTCGACCGTTTTGTTGCCTTGAGATTTTTGGTGTCTGTAAGGGCCTCTTCGCGAGCAAGCCCGCTCCCACACTCGATTGTTGCCGAACACAAAATTTGTATTCACTGAAGATCTACTGTGGGAGCGGGCTTGCTCGCGAATGGGGCCACCTCAGGTCTCAATCCGGGCGCACAACGTGGCCGGTCGCCAGATCGCGGATCACGCTCGGATTCTTCCGCCCGCCCAGATTGCCGCCCAGCACCCAATCAAGCTGCCCACGGAAATATTGCTCCACGCGAATCCGCGTCCGCGCCGCTGGCCGCCCCTGAGGGTTGGCCGAGGTTGAAACCAACGGCCCGACCAACGCACACAAATCCCGCACCAGTGGGTGATCGCTAACCCGCAATGCCACGGTTTCGTGCACACCGGTAATCCACTGGGGCAACATATTCTGATGCGGCACCAGCCAGGTATTGGGGCCTGGCCAGGTGCTGGCCATGCGGTCCATCCATAATTCAGGGAAGTCTTCGAAGAGGAAATCGAACTGGCGAATATTATCGGCCACCAGAATCAGGCCTTTATCCACAGACCGCCCCTTGATCAGCAGCAGACGATCCACCGCCTCTTCGTTCCACGGGTCGCAACCCAGGCCCCAGACAGCTTCGGTTGGATAGGCAATGACCGCCCCAGCGCGAATTTCTCGTGCGGCTTGTTGCACACGCCAACTGTTAACCATGAAAGACTCTCCGGAATAAGGCTCTGCGCAGTTTACCGATCTTCCATGCAAAACCTAGCGTCCCCGTGCAAGCCAGCGGCCACTTTCACAGACCGCACGGCCGTCCATTTCCAGTTCCGTCAGCGCTGCCAACACTTTCGACAATGCCCAGCCGCTGGTGATCGCCAAGGCTTCGCTGGTATGGGGCGCCGCGTGGAGCAATACGAGCAGCGGATGAGTCTCTGTCGTCTGCGGCATTTGCGAGGATAACGGCAGCCGTTGCCAGCCGCGCAAGGCTTCGAGGATGTGTTCGATGGTTTCCACCAGCACCGCACCGTCGCGGATCAACTGATGGCAACCCTTAGCCCCGGGGTGATGGATCGACCCTGGAATCGCATACACCTCTCGCCCCTGTTCCGCCGCCAGTCTGGCGGTGATCAACGAACCACTGGCAACACTCGCCTCGACCACAAGCACGCCGAGGGACAAACCGCTGATGATTCGATTGCGCCGGGGGAAGTTGCCGGGTGAAGGACCGGCGTCCAGCGGGAACTCCGAAAGTACCGCGCTTCCCGAGGCGATCATGGCATCCGCCAGCCGCCGATTGCGCTGTGGATAAAAATTTTCCAGCCCCGTGCCCAGCACGCCGACCGTTTGCCCGCCAACGTCCAGAGCCGCCTGATGCGCGGCAGCATCGATGCCCAGGGCCAGGCCGCTGGTGATGACAAAACCGGCGCCGGCCAGCGTGCGGGAAAACGCGGCGGCAGTGTCCATGCCCGGTCGCGAAGCACGACGGCTGCCGACCATCGCCAGCTGTGGTTTTTCCAGAATTCCCGGATCGCCCGCGACGAATAACAGCGGCGGCGCATCACTGATTTGCGCCAGCAGCGCGGGGTAGTCAGATTGGTCCCACATCAGCAAATGCTGGCCTGGGCGCTCTAACCAGGCTAATGCGTGACTGGCCCCGTCACGAATTTCACTGCAGCGCCGGGCTTCTGCGCAGGCGTGTGGCAGGCCCAATGCACGCCAGGCGCTGGCCGGTGCGCTAATGGCTTTGGAGGCAGAACCAAAGGCTTCAAGCAATTTCTTGAAACGTGCAGGGCCGAGTTCCGGCAAACGGTGCAGGCGTAAACGGGCTTCCAGTTCCGCGGGGGAAACGGACATACAGGCAGACAGCGTCATGGATCATCCTTGATCGTTATAAGGTCCCGTCGAATCGGGAATAAGCTGTGGATAACTCTGTTGGTAACTTGTGAGCAGGCTTAAGGATTTCGCACCTTGTCCATCACCGCCAGGGAGCGCGATGCGTTAAGGACAAGCCCGTAGCTAAGCTTGTCGTAAGTGCGGAAGACCATCAGCAAACCGGCCCGCTCGTCGGGAATTTTCACGGGCTGGCCGGTGATCCGGTCGCGCACGGTTTCACCGGTTTTCATCACCACCAGCACATTGCCTTCGGCCAGGCCATCGCGCTGGCCCTTGTTCAGCGTGACGACATCCAGCGCGCCGATCTGGGTGACCCCACGCGGCACATCAATGATCAACCCGTTGATTTCGGTTGTCGGGGCGCTAGGCATGAAGGTCGAATTGATCGAACGTTCCTCGCCGCCGAACAACCGGTCGCCGAGTCGTACTTCCTGAGTGGTGCGTTGCAAGGCGAGGGTGGCGACGTCGCCTTCAGTGGCAATGATCTCGCCGCCACCGATGTCGTCGGCGTTGATCCCCAGAAACTCCTTGCTCTGCGGATCGGTGTAGACCTTGCCCTGACGGAAGATGCCGTACACCGGTTGTGCCGGGTCGAAATGACCGCGCGCGAATATTCGATCACCGGTGCCACTGAGCACCCGTTCGGCATCGCCAGCAACGATGTAGGGCGCCTTGTCGAAATCCTCGGCCTTGTCGACGATGCGGTTGCTCAGCAAAAAGCTGTTGATCGATTTCAGTGGAATGCTCGGAATGGCATCGGCCACCGGCGAGCTGCGGATTCGTGGCGAAAGCTTGATGGTGCCCCGGGAAGCGCCGCGATTGAGGGTCAGGCGTGGCTGACCGTTGACATAGACCAGCGACAGCATATCGCCCGGATAGATGAGATTGGGGTTTTCGATCTGCGGATTGGCCTGCCAAAGCTGCGGCCATTCCCACGGTTCACGCAGGTATTTGGCGGAAATGTCCCAGAGTGTGTCCCCTGCCACCACGGTGTATTGCTGTGGAAAACCTTCCCTGAGTTGCACTTGCCCATGCGCAAAACCGGCCGAGGCCAGAAGGAGCAAGGCGAGTAGTGATTTCCTCATGCGGTGAATCCCTTTATTATGTACGTTCGCGTGAAACGCCAGAGCCCTCGTGGCTCGCTTCCGGCTCATTATTGAAAAGCGGGAAGCTACGTTCACAACGGTAGCCTGCATCCTCGGACTCGCCAGGCCATCGACCCGACTTTACCTCACACGTGCAGCAATTGAGCTTATGGCCATTTTAGACATCCTCGAATTCCCCGACTCGCGCCTGCGCACTATCGCCAAACCCGTGGCTGTAGTGGACGACGAAGTGCGTCGGTTGGTCGATGACATGTTTGAAACAATGTATGAGGCGCCAGGCATCGGCCTCGCCGCGACCCAGGTCAACGTGCACAAACGTATCGTCGTAATGGACCTCTCCGAAGACCGCAGCGAACCGCGGGTGTTCATCAACCCCGAGTTCGAAGTCCTCACCGACGAGGTGGACCAATATCAGGAAGGCTGCCTCTCGGTGCCGGGTTTCTACGAAAACGTCGACCGCCCGCAAAAGGTCAGAATCAAGGCCCAGGACCGCGACGGCCAACCGTACGAACTGATCGCCGAAGGCCTGCTCGCGGTCTGCATCCAGCATGAATGCGACCACCTCAACGGCAAATTGTTCGTTGATTACCTGTCCACGCTCAAACGTGACCGGATCAAGAAGAAACTGGAAAAGCTCCACCGCCAGAACGCTTGATGCCCTTCTTTCAAAGGCTTGCTGCGGCAAGCCTTTTTCTTTTCAAGACGCTTTGTAATCGAGAGCTTTCATGACTGAGCCATTGCGCATTGTCTTTGCCGGTACCCCGGAATTCGCCGCCGAACACCTCAAGGCCCTGCTCGACAGTCCTTACGAGATCATTGCGGTTTATACCCAACCGGACCGTCCGGCGGGTCGTGGGCAGAAGCTGATGCCCAGCCCGGTCAAGCAGTTGGCGCTGGAAAACGACATCCCGGTGTTGCAGCCGCCAACCCTGCGCAACGAAGACGCTCAGGCTGAACTCGCCGCCCTGAAACCGGACTTGCTGGTGGTGGTCGCCTACGGCCTGATCCTGCCGCAAGCGGTGCTGGATATTCCGCGTCTGGGCTGCATCAACAGCCACGCTTCGTTGCTGCCACGCTGGCGCGGTGCGGCGCCGATCCAGCGCGCTGTGGAAGCGGGCGACAGCGAAAGTGGCGTGACCGTGATGCGCATGGAACTGGGTCTGGATACCGGGCCGATGTTGCTGAAAGTCACCACGCCGATCAGCGCCCAAGACACTGGCGGCAGCCTCCACGATCGTCTTGCAGAGATGGGCCCACCGGCCGTGGTGCAGGCGATTGCCGGCCTGGCGGCAGGCACTCTGGAAGGCGAAGTGCAAGACGACAGCCTCGCCACCTATGCACATAAACTGAACAAGGACGAAGCACGCATCGACTGGAGCCGCCCGGCCGTTGAACTGGAGCGTCTGGTTCGCGCCTTCAACCCATGGCCGATTACCCACAGCACGCTGAACGGCGAAGCGCTGAAAGTGCTGGCTGCGAGCCTGGCCGAAGGGCAGGGCGCACCGGGTGAAATCCTCAGTGCCAGCAAGGACGGCTTGGTCGTCGCCTGCGGTGAACAGGCGCTGTGCCTGACCCGTCTGCAATTGCCCGGTGGCAAGGCGCTGAACTTCAGCGATTTGTTCAACAGCCGTCGTGAAAAATTCGCCGTCGGCACCGTTCTCGGTCAAGCGGCGGACGCTCAATGAATCCACGTTTGGCTGCCGCCAAGGCACTTGCTGCTGTTCTTAACGGAAAAGCCTCACTCAACAGTTCTCTGCCGACGCAAATGGACAAGGTCGAAGATCGCGATCGCGGCTTCACCCAGGACCTGGCATTTGGCACGGCGCGCTGGCAGCCACGTTTGTCGGCGCTGGCGGCTAAATTGCTGCAAAAGCCGTTCAAGGCGGCTGATGCCGATGTCGAGGCGCTGTTGCTGGTCGGTCTCTATCAACTGCTCTACACCCGGGTTCCGGCCCACGCGGCCATCGGTGAAACCGTCGGTTGCGCCGACAAACTGAAAAAGCCGTGGGCCAAAGCCTTGCTCAACGCCGTTTTGCGCCGCGCCCAACGGGAAAGCGAAGCGCTGCTGGCCGAGCTGGAGCACGACCCGGTGGTGCGCACCGCTCACCCGCGCTGGCTGCAAAAATCCCTCAAAGCCTTCTGGCCTGAGCAGTGGGAAGCCATTTGCGCGGCGAACAACGCACACCCACCGATGATTTTGCGGGTCAACCGTCGCCACCACACCCGCGACGCTTATCTCGGGTTGCTGACTGAAGCGGGCATCGCGGCCACGCCGTGCATTTACAGTCGGGACGGCATCATCCTCGATACAGCGGCGGACGTGCGTAGCCTGCCAGGTTTCGCCGAAGGCTGGATCAGCGTGCAGGACGAAGCCGCGCAACTGGCCGCCGATCTGCTGGACCTGGCGCCTGGCCAACGGGTGCTGGACGCCTGCTGCGCACCGGGCGGCAAAACCTGCCACATCCTTGAAGCCGAGCCAAAACTGGCTGGCGTGGTGGCTGTGGATCTGGAAGCCAAGCGTCTGGTGCGGGTGCGGGAAAACCTTGCACGCCTGGGCCTGAGCGCCGAATTGATTGCCGCCGACGGCCGCGACACAGCGACCTGGTGGGACGGCAAGCCATTCCAACGCATTCTGCTGGACGCGCCGTGCTCGGCCACCGGGGTGATCCGTCGTCACCCAGACATCAAACTGACCCGTCAACCCGACGACATCGCCGCGTTGGCGGTGCTTCAGGGCGAGCTGCTCGACGCCCTGTGGATAACGTTGGAAGTGGGCGGCATTCTGCTTTACGCCACCTGCTCCACGCTGCCGACCGAGAACACCGAAGTCATCGAAGCGTTCCTCGCTCGCACGCCGGGTGCCCGTGAACTCGATATCGCCAGTCAGGCCGGCATCAAGCAGCCCCATGGTCGCCAATTGCTGGCCCAGGAAGGTGGCCACGACGGGTTCTATTACGCCAAGCTGATCAAGATTGCCGCCGCGCGCGGTTAACCGGTTTAAGGAGTGAATGGATGAAAATCATCATCCTCGGCGCAGGGCAAGTCGGCGGTTCGCTGGCAGAACATCTGGCCAGTGAAGCCAATGACATCACCGTGGTCGACACCGATGGCGAACGCCTGCGTGACCTCGGCGATCGGCTGGACATCCGCACCGTGCAAGGTCGCGGTTCGCTGCCGACCATCCTGCGTCAGGCCGGTGCCGACGACGCCGACATGCTGGTTGCAGTGACCAACAGTGACGAAACCAACATGGTGGCCTGTCAGGTCGCTCACACCTTGTTCCACACACCGACCAAAATCGCCCGGGTCCGCGAAGCCGCGTACCTGACCCGTGCCGAACTGTTCGATAACGAAGCGATTCCAGTCGACGTGTTGATCAGTCCGGAGCAAGTCGTTACCAATTACATCAAGCGCCTGATCCAGCATCCGGGGGCGTTGCAGGTAATCGACTTCGCCGAAGGCAAAGCGCAACTGGTGGCAGTGAAAGCCTATTACGGCGGTCCGTTGGTGGGTCAGCAATTGCGCCAGTTGCGTGAACACATGCCGAACGTCGAAACCCGCGTTGCGGCGATTTTCCGTCGTGACCGGCCAATCCTGCCCCAGGGCGATACGGTGATCGAGGCCGACGATGAAGTATTTTTCATCGCCGCCAAAGCGAACATTCGCGCGGTGATGAGCGAAATGCGCCGCCTCGATGAGAGCTACAAACGTATCGTCATCGCTGGCGGCGGGCAGATTGGCGAGCGTTTGGCCGAGGCCATCGAAAGTCGCTATCAGGTGAAGATCATCGAGATGAGTCCGACCCGCTGCCGCCATCTCTCGGACACCCTCGACAGCACTGTGGTGTTGCAGGGCAGTGCCTCCGACCGTGACCTGCTGATCGAGGAAAACATCGCCGACGCCGATATCTTCCTGGCGCTGACCAACGACGACGAAGCCAACATCATGTCCTCGCTACTGGCCAAGCGCCTGGGCGCGAAGAAGGTGATGACGATCATCAACAACCCGGCCTACGTCGACCTGATCCAGGGTGGCGACATCGACATCGCCATCAGCCCGCAATTGGCGACCATCGGCACCTTGCTGGCGCACGTGCGGCGCGGCGATATCGTCAGCGTGCACTCATTGCGTCGAGGTGCGGCGGAAGCCATCGAGGCCATCGCCCACGGTGATGAAAAGTCGAGCAAGGTGATTGGCAAGGCCATTGAAAACATCGGCCTGCCGCCAGGGACCACCATCGGCGCGATCATCCGCGACGAAGAAGTGATCATCGCCCACGACAAAACGGTGATCGAAGCCGGCGACCATGTGATTCTGTTCCTTGTGGATAAGAAGCATATTCGGGATGTGGAAAAGCTGTTCCATGTGGGGTTGAGCTTCTTCTGATCTGGCATTTGCAGTGGCTGGACGGGCCTCTTCGCGGGCAAGCCCGCTCCCACAGTGTTTTGCAGTGAACACATATTTTGTGTACGACCGAAGACTCCTGTGGGAGCGGGCTTGCCCGCGAAAACAATCTCAAGAACGAACAGGCATCCCTGAATAACCTCAATAAGGAATCCACCATGATCGAATCCCTGGAAAAAATGCTCGCCAAGGGTGTGGATAACTCTTTGCTGCGTTTTGGGTTGGGCAAGGGTTATCTGGATCTGGGTGAAAATGCCAAGGCCGCAGAGCATTTCCAGCGCTGCGTCGAGTTCGATCCGAAATATTCGGCGGCGTGGAAGCTATTGGGCAAGGCGCATCTGGCGCTGGCGGATTACGCGGCGGCGCGTCAGGCCTGGGAACAGGGTCTGGAAGCGGCCCGCAACCATGGCGACAAGCAGGCCGAGAAGGAGATGATGGTGTTTTTGAAAAAGCTTGAGCGTCAGGCGCACTGATCAGAGGCAACGCAGGCCAAAGATCAAAAGATCAAAAGATCGCAGCCTGCGGCAGCTCCTACGGAAGCCTGCGATCTTTTGATTTTTACCGGGGGGGTTATCCACAGCTGCATCAATACCAGCGTTCTTCGCCCGGCGGACGCTTCTTGAAGCGTTTCATGCTCCACATGTACTGGCTCGGATAAGCCCGCACATAGCGCTCGACCACCTGGCTCATCGCCGCGCAGGAGGTTTCGGTATCGGTGCTGTACATGGCCTCCGGGGCGGCTTCGAGGATCACTTTGTAACCCGAACCGTCCGGCAGCCGCAGGGCATGCAGGAACACGCCGACCGCTTTGCCGCCCGCCAGCATGTTCGGCACGAATTTACTGGTCAGGGCCTGAGTGGCGAAGAACGGCACGAAGATTCCGGCGGATTCGGCCGGCTCCGGATCAGCCGGAATGCCCACGGCCCCACCTTTGCGCACTTCCTTGATCACGCTGAGGATGCCTTCCTTGGTGGAAGCGGCCACCCGGTTACCCAATTGCACCCGCTGCTTGCGCAGCAACTCATCCACCGCCTTGAGCTTGGGCGGACGGTAGAAAATGATCGGTTTGCACTGGTTGCAATAGAAGTGGTTCAACACTTCCCAGTTGCCCAGGTGGCTGGTGATGCCAACCACACCTTTGCCGGAGGCGAGGGCGTCTTTAAGCACATCCAGACCTTCGACTTCGCGCACCAGATCAATAGAACGCTGAGCCGGCCAGATCCACGCGCAGGCGCTCTCGGTCAAGGACTTGCCGATGTCTTTCAGGCTCTGTCCGACTAAACGCTCGCGTTCTGCGGGGTCCATTTGCGGAAAGCACTTGGCGAGGTTGATCCGTACCACGTCACGGGAACGGTTGGGGGTTTTCCACATGATCCAGCCAATGGCCGAACCCGCCGCCTGCACTGCCCGCCATGGCAGCAACGCAAACAACCGCAGAGCGCCTACCAGCAAGGCGCCTTTCAACTTATCCACAGGTCACTCCTGATCTTGTGCTGTGCGCGAGGCGGTTATTCTAACCGCCGTTCGCCAAGGTGGCGTAGCGATCGCAATCGCGAGTGTGGTCCATGACCATGCCCGAAGCCTGCATCAACGCGTAACAAATGGTCGGGCCGACGAACGTAAATCCGGCTTTTTTCAGGCCTTTGCTCATCTCGACGGCAACCGGTGTCACGGCCGGCACTTCACTGCGATCCTTGAAATGATTGATCACCGGCGCTCCGCCGACGAACGACCAGAGAAACGCCACCGGGTCCTCCAGCGCCAGCCAGGCCTGGGCATTGCGCCGGGCGGCATTGAGTTTGAGGCGATTGCGGATGATCCCCGGATCGAGCATCAATTCATCGATTTCCGCGTCGCTCATCTGTGCCACACGCTGCACGTCGAAGCCAAACAGCACCTCGCGATAACGCTCTCGTTTGCGCAACACCGTGATCCAGGAAAGCCCGGCCTGGAACCCTTCGAGCAAAAGCAACTCGAACAAACCCTGCGCATCGCGTAGCGGCGTGCCCCACTCCTGATCGTGATAAGCCATGTACAGCGGATCTTCGGTACACCAAAAGCAGCGTGGCATAAGGCTCCAGGGGGCGTGCGCAGGACCGAATCGGGTATACTCCCGCTCTTTAAATCGCAGCCCAAGAAACAGGTGAATTTCGTGAGCCAGCCTACGCCAGCCGTGCGTACCTTCCAAGACTTGATCCTCGCCCTCCAGCAATACTGGGCCGAGCAAGGTTGTGTGGTACTTCAGCCCTACGATATGGAAGTAGGCGCCGGCACTTTCCACACTGCCACGTTCCTGCGCGCCATCGGCCCGGAAACCTGGAACGCCGCTTATGTGCAGCCCAGTCGTCGCCCGACTGACGGCCGCTACGGCGAAAACCCGAACCGTCTGCAGCACTACTACCAGTTCCAGGTAGTCCTGAAGCCGAACCCGGACAACTTCCAGGAACTGTACCTGGGCTCCCTCAAGCACGTGGGTCTGGACCCGCTGGTGCACGACATCCGTTTCGTCGAAGACAACTGGGAGTCGCCAACGCTGGGCGCCTGGGGTCTGGGCTGGGAAGTCTGGCTCAACGGCATGGAAGTGACGCAGTTCACTTACTTCCAGCAAGCGGGCGGCATCGAGTGCTACCCAGTGACCGGCGAGATCACTTACGGTCTTGAGCGTCTGGCCATGTACCTGCAAGGCGTGGACTCGGTCTACGACCTGGTCTGGGCTGACGGTCCGTTCGGCAAAGTGACCTACGGCGACGTATTCCACCAGAACGAAGTGGAGCAGTCGACCTACAACTTCGAACACGCCAACGTCGAGAAGCTGTTCGAGCTGTTCGACTTCTATGAAAGCGAAGCCAAGCGCCTGATCGAACTCGATCAGCCATTGCCGTTGCCGAGCTACGAAATGGTGTTGAAGGCTTCCCACACCTTCAACCTGCTGGATGCGCGCCGGGCGATCTCGGTGACCGCGCGTCAGCAATACATCCTGCGTGTACGCACCCTGGCGCGTTCCGTTGCACAAGCCTACTTGCTGGCTCGCGCCAAGCTGGGCTTCCCGATGGCGACCCCGGACCTGCGTGATGAAGTACTGGCCAAGCTGGAGGCTGCACAATGAGTGCTCAAGATTTTCTGGTTGAACTGGGCACCGAAGAACTGCCACCCAAAGCCCTGAATACCCTGGCCGAAGCGTTTATGGCCGGTATCGACAAAGGCCTGCAAGCTGCCGGCCTGAACTACGAGACCAAAACCGTCTACGCCGCGCCACGTCGTCTGGCCGTGCTGATCACTTCGCTGGCCACCCAGCAGCCGGATCGCAGCATCAACCTCGACGGCCCGCCGCGCCAGGCCGCGTTCGATGCCGAAGGCAATCCGACTCAAGCAGCCCTGGGCTTCGCCAAGAAGTGCGGCGTCGACCTGAGCGAGATCGATCAGAGCGGTCCGAAACTGCGCTACAGCCAAAGCATCGCCGGCAAGCCGACTGCGAGCCTGATGCCGACCATCGTCGAAGATTCCCTGAACGACCTTCCTATCCCCAAGCGCATGCGTTGGGGTGCTCGCAAGGAAGAATTCGTTCGCCCGACCCAATGGCTGGTGATGCTGCTCGGTGACCATATCATCGACTGCACCATCCTCGCCCAGAAGTCCGGTCGCGATTCCCGTGGTCACCGCTTCCACCACCCTGAAAGCGTGCGCATCACCTCGCCGGCCAACTATCTGAGCGATCTGCGTGCCGCTTACGTGGTGGCCGACGCCAACGAGCGTCGCGAGCTGATCAGCAAGCGCACCGAAGAACTGGCGACGCAGCAGGAAGGTACGGCCATCGTGCCGCCGGGCCTGCTCGACGAAGTGACCGCGCTGGTTGAATGGCCGGTGCCGCTGGTGTGCTCGTTCGAAGAACGTTTCCTCGACGTGCCGCAAGAAGCGCTGATTACCACCATGCAGGACAACCAGAAGTATTTCTGCCTGCTGGATGCCGACGGCAAGTTGCTGCCTCGTTTCATTACCGTGGCCAACATCGAAAGCAAAGACCCGCAGCAGATCATCGCCGGTAACGAGAAAGTGGTTCGCCCACGCCTGACCGACGCCGAGTTCTTCTTCAAGCAAGACAAGAAGCAAAAGCTCGAAGAATTCAATCTGCGTCTGCAGAACGTGGTGTTCCAGGAAAAACTTGGCAGCGTCTTCGAGAAGGCCGAACGTGTTTCCAGACTCGCCGCCTTCATTGCTCAACGCATTGGCGGCAACGCTGCATGGGCTTCCCGTGCCGGCCTGCTGTCCAAGTGCGACCTGGCGACCGAAATGGTCGGTGAGTTCCCGGAGATGCAAGGTGTCGCCGGTTACTACTACGCCCTCAACGACGGCGAGCCGGAAGAAGTCGCCCTGGCGCTGAACGAGCAGTACATGCCGCGCGGTGCCGGTGCTGAACTGCCGACCACCCTCACCGGCGCGGCGGTGGCCATCGCCGACAAGCTCGACACGCTGGTGGGTATTTTCGGTATCGGCATGCTGCCAACGGGGAGCAAAGACCCGTACGCCCTGCGCCGTGCTGCGCTGGGTGTGTTGCGCATCCTGATCGACAAGAAGCTCGACCTCGACCTGAACGACGCCGTGGCATTTGCCGTGAACGCGTTCGGTACCAAGGTGAAAGCTGCCGGCCTGAATGACTCGGTGCTGGAGTTCATCTTCGATCGTCTGCGTGCCCGTTATGAAGACGAAGGCGTTGATGTAGGGACGTACCTGTCGGTTCGTGCCCTGAAGCCAGGTTCGGCGCTGGATTTCGATCAGCGTGTACAAGCGGTAGAAGCGTTCCGCAAATTGCCGGAAGCCGCTGCTCTGGCCGCCGTGAACAAGCGCGTTTCGAACCTGCTGAGCAAGGTCGAAGGCGCCGTGCCGACGGTCGTTGAAGCCAAGTACTTCGACAACGCCAACGAATTCTCCCTGTATTCGGCGATCCAGCAGGCTGACCAGGCTGTCCAGCCGATGGCCGCTGCTCGTCAGTACAGCGAATCGCTGGCACGTCTGGCCGCTTTGCGCGAACCGGTGGATGCGTTCTTCGAAGCGGTAATGGTCAACGCCGAAGATGCCAAGGTGCGAGCCAACCGCTATGCACTGCTGTCGCGTCTGCGTGGGCTGTTCCTCGGCGTCGCTGACATTTCGCTGCTGGGTTGAGGGGCTGCTGTTGAAACTGTTGATTCTCGATCGGGACGGAGTGATCAATTACGACTCCGACGCGTACATCAAGTCGGTGGAGGAGTGGATTCCACTCCCCGGTTCGATCGAAGCGATCGCGCAGTTGAGCAAGGCCGGCTGGACGGTGGCGGTCGCTACCAACCAGTCGGGCATCGCTCGCGGCTATTACGACATTGCCACCCTGGAGGCCATGCACGCTCGCTTGCGCGAGCTGGTGGCGGAGCAGGGTGGTGAAGTCGGGCTGATCGTCTATTGCCCGCATGGGCCAGACGATGGCTGCGATTGCCGCAAGCCAAAACCCGGGATGTTGAAAACCATCGCCGCCCATTACAACGTTTCGCTGACGAATCTATGGTTCGTCGGCGATACTCTCAGTGACCTGGAAGCCGCCAGGGCCGTCGACTGTCAGCCTGTTTTGGTGAAGACCGGGAAAGGCGAAAAGACGCAGGGCAAGACCCTGCCGGCGGGCACCTTGATTTTTGACGATCTGGCGGCGATTGCCGCGGGACTTATCCACAACTAAAGCTCTTCTGACATCCTGGCCAAGGACTGATCGGGAGTGCGTTTGAATAGGCGGGCAATGCCCGCAACGGTAAATGTCGCCATGTCGATACTGCAGGCCATCAGAACTTTCCTCTTTTACCTGCTGCTGGGCACCAGCTCTTTGCTCTGGTGCACCCTGAGCTTTTTTATTGCACCGTTTCTGCCATTCAAGGCGCGCTATCGCTTTATCAACGTGTACTGGTGCCGCTGCGCCTTATGGCTGAGCAAAGTCTTTCTGGGTATACGTTATGAAGTGAAGGGTGCCGAGAATGTGCCTGACCAGCCTTGCGTGATTCAGTCGAACCATCAGAGCACCTGGGAAACATTCTTTCTCTCGGCCTACTTCGAGCCGCTTAGCCAGGTGCTCAAGCGCGAACTGCTCTACGTTCCGTTCTTCGGCTGGGCCATGGCGATGCTGCGACCGATCGCTATCGACCGTGGCAACCCGAAAGCTGCGCTCAAGCATGTGGCGAAGAAGGGCGATGAGCTGCTCAAAGACAAGGTTTGGGTACTGATCTTCCCGGAAGGGACTCGCGTTCCCTATGGCACCATCGGCAAGTTTTCCCGGGGTGGCACCGCGTTGGCTGTCAATGCGTCATTGCCGGTACTGCCGATTGCGCACAATGCCGGCAAGTTCTGGCCAAAAACCGGTTGGGCAAAAAAGCAGGGCGTGATCACCGTGATCATTGGCGCGCCGATGTACGCCGAGGGGAGTGGGCCGCGAGCGATCGCCGACCTCAATGATCGGGTCCAGGCCTGGAACGAACAGATGCAGCGCGAAATGGGCTCGCTGCCAGCAGCCCCGGCGGCTCCAAGTGCGACCGATCAAGTGGCTGTCTGAAATTCTGTGGATAACCTGTGTACCGTTTTGTTTAAAACCGCTTCAATTAGTTCTTAAGTTTTTGATTCTCATACATATTTCTTAAGAAAATAAAAAATCAGAAAAGGTGCATAAGTTTATTTCTGACCTAAAAAAACCGGCTGATATAGCCGGTTTTTTATGCGCACTGAAAACGCTGGATCACTCGCTCAATAGCGGTAACTGAATGCTGAACGTCGAGCCTTGCCCCACCACGCTACGACAGGAAATCCTTCCGCCATGACGATCCACCACCGCCTTGACCATGGACAAACCCAGTCCCAGACCGTCGCTGCCCTGAGCTGAAGTAAAACGCCGATACTGGCTGAACAATTCAGGAAGTTCTTCGACGGCAATCCCTCGGCCCTGATCGGCGATCTCGCATAGCAACCAGCTTTCGGCATAACTCACCCGCACCGATATCCGCGACCCCGCCGGGCTGTACTTGATGGCGTTTTCCAACAGGTTGAACAGTGCCCGTGTCAGAAGCGATTGATCGGCCAGGACCAGCGCTTCAGCGTCTTCGTCGAGGTCATGCAGCAATTGAATGTTCTTCAGATGAGCGATGCTCGAGGCTTGGTCGAAGGTATCGAGCAACAACATTGCAAACATGCTCGGCTGAAATTGATAGGCCTCGGACTCAGCCTTTGCCAACTGCACAAAAGCCTCGGTCAGGTTCAGCGCCTTGCGCACTTGTAACTCGATCTGGCTGAACACTTGAGTGTCACCGGGCACCTGATGCCGCTGAACGTCGAGCAAAGCGAGTATCGCCGAATGGGGAGCCCTGAGGTCATGGGACAAAAAGCGCAGCAGTACGGCTCGCTGTTCTTCAGCATCGCGCTCGACGCTCAAGTCAGTGAGGCTCAATAGCCAACCAATTACAGAGTCTCCTTCGGCCGGCAACAGCGGTGCCAGGTCCAGACGCAGGCTGCGTGCCTGGCTGTCACGAAACTCCAGCGGTTCCAGAGTCGACAACGCAGACGGCATTCCGTTGGACGGCACCGGGTAACCCAAATCGCTCAGTTGCTCGAGCATGTCTTCGCCCGCCAGGCCACGGCCAAATACCTCTCGAGCCTTGCGGTTGGCCAGCAGAATACGCCCTTTCGGGTCACTGATCAGCGTCGCCACCGGCAGGTATTCAAGCCCGTCGGCAATGAAACGTCGGGTATCGCGGGTCCGGCTCATGGCCTGCTCCAGCGCGACGATTTGCCCTTGCAGCACATCACCGGCCGGGGCCTGGGTGCGACGACGTTCGGGAAAGACTTTTGGCTCGCTGTCCAGGCGCGCCAGTTCCCAGCCGAAATAAGCGAGCACCGCGTTCAGCCTTCGCCAATTCCAGATCAGGTAGCCCAGCATCATCCCTAGCAGACTCGCGGCCGGTGACCACCACCAGCCAAGCCGCAACAGTACACCCGAGCCCAGCAACGCGGCGGCCATTGCCCCCATAGTCAACCATAAGGCGCGACGCGGACGCACCAGCAACAGGCCCAGTAACTCCCCGACAATCATCATCGACAGTAATGCCGCCAAGCGCTCATCGAGCTCCACGATGTTGCGCTGTTGCAGCAGCCCATTGAGGATATTCGCCTGTATCTCAACGCCCGGTGTAGTGCCGATGCTGGCCGATTGCGGTGTCACGTAGCGGTCGCCCAGGCCTGCAGCGGTCGAGCCGATCAGGATCAAGCGATCGCGCAGCAACTCGGGTGGCACTTCGCCGCGCAATACGCTGACGTAGGGCACCGTGGGAAAGCCCGCGTCGGTATGGATGAAAGGAATCCGTATTTCATGGGCTCGCTGCCAGCCTTGCTCCAATGGCGAGGCAGGGGTGCCAGGCATCGGTGCATTTCCTTTGTTGGCAAGGGTTTGTTCGTACAGCAGCCAGGCCAGTTGCGGGCGTGTTTTTTGCGCCGGTCCTTCGCTTAAATACACGCTGCGCACGATCCCATCAGCGTCCGCTTCGGCATTGATGTGCCCCACGCCTTTAGCGCAATGGCTCAACGCAGCCACCGGTTCAATTTCCCCCAAGGGCTGCCCATAACGTGCGACGCCTTCACGCAGCAACGGCACAAAAACATTCCCGGCCCGACAAGCCGCCTGGGCCAAAAGCTGATCGTTGCCGGGATGGCTATCGGGCTCGCTGAAGATAACGTCGAATAGAACCCCTTGAACGTTCGCGGCGCTGAGCCGATCCAGCACTTGCGCGTGCATGGCCCGCGACCACGGCCATCGGCCAAGCTGCTGCAAGCTGTAGTCATCAATCGTGACAATGAGGATTCGCGGGTCCACTGGCAGCGGACTCAGCCGGCGCAGGTTGTCATACAGCAGATTGCTCAGGGCCAGGCCCTGATTCATGGACAACATCGCCGTCAGCGGCAGCAGGATCAGACAGACCCACAGCCACTCGCGGACTATCCGCCGAAACAACCGCTGAGCCTGGGTCGGCTCGCGGCCATCCTTCCTTGGCCGGCCCTTCATCGGCCGTCGACCGAGGTGCTATTGGACACGTGTGGTCCTGGGGTAATAGAAAATGTCATACACCCCGGTCTCTCCCTCTAGCCCCTGAGCGTCAAAGGCCGACAGGCGAACATGGTAAAAAAACGCTTTCAGCCCGCTGAACTTGACCTCTGGCGTGCTGGAAAACTGCTCTTGCTTGATGTCCTGAAAAGCTGCGTCGGTGGCCACTTGCGCCCGATAACGCGTAGCCCCTTCAATGGGCTTGATGATCAATTGCCAGACAGGCACATTCCCCGTCTGACCGGCCTGCCCCAATAAACGTGGTGCGGGTAACAAATCGATTGGCGTCAGCGGGCCTTGTTTCTGAATTCGCAAACCCTGGCGGGCCATGACCTGGACTTCGTCAGCTTCAATGCCCTTGGGGCGTTTGGCAACGGGCCGGGCAGGGCGGGAGCCCGACGTTTCTTCATCTCGATTGACCGCCACTTGCCCGTTCAGAACCTCAAGCAATGCCTGACCAGTGTCATCGTTGCGCACCCGAAAGTGCGTACCCCGTACGCCCAGGACACCGACCGGCGTGACGATCTGAAAGCGATCATGGTCGCTGCCACGTTTAATCACATATGACTCAACCTGGCCCTGCTCAAGAATGACCTGAGGAATCGAATGTTCTTCATTGAGGTGCAGGGTGATATGGGAACTGGAGGGCAACACGACCCGCGAACCATCACCCAGGGACAGGCTGACAAATGCCGAAGGCGAGGTTTTGACGCCTTCCTGCTCGTCGATCGACATACCTTCCTGCAGCGGCGTCTGCTTGCCTTTGGCATCCAGCTTCCAGGCTTCGCCAGTCAGATGCTCGACCGTTGCTGGCAGCGGCTGACCACGGCATTGTTGGTTCTGATCGATATAAGGCAGACGTTTTGCCGAGGCGACAGCCGCTGATGCACTCGGGGCGAACAATCCCGTCAGGCCAACCATCAATAAAAGACAGACGCCAGAACGGCGTGGGAGCAATAAGGTCATGGGGTTCATGGATTGGCTTTTATGCTCTGATGAAAATCACGCCGGATAACGCACACAAGTATTTGACGCACGATACCTGAGCGAACGCTCTGGCAGATAGCCACGGATGCAAAGGAAATGGGATGACACATCCCTGTGTCGGAAGCCGAGCAGGCACTCCATGTGTTTCCCCTGAGCAAGGTACCGCCGAAAACCGGCAATCGACGGGCCTGCAAAGTGACTGGGCGCTCCCTGCGCCGGAGCACATCCCAATGCCCCTGTGCCGCTCAGCGACAACGAATTTACCGGCATAAAATGACCTTCGCTGCAATTCACCACAATTGTTCAGATTCGATCAATCGGCCTAAACTCCCGTAGGAATTTTCACTTTGCACTCACGAGATGAAGGAACCACTCGGCATGCGTGTCGCAATACTGGATGACGAGCCCGCCGAACTGCGTCGGGTTGAACAGACACTGCGACAGATCCCCGTCACGGGTGAGCAGGCGTGGACGCTGCATTGTTTCGAGCGGGGAGAAGACTTGCGCCGCCAACTCCGGCGCGAGACCTTCGATCTGCTGATCCTCGATTGGCAACTGCCCGATATCAGCGGCCTGGCGTTGTTGCGCTGGACCCGTGAACATATGGACGTACCACCCGCCGCGATCATGCTCACCAGTCGCGATACCGAAAGCGATATCGTCCAGGCGTTGAACGCCGGGGCCGATGATTACGTGAGCAAACCGTTTCGTCCCAACGAGCTGAAGGCTCGGGTCAGCGCAGTGCTTCGTCGGCATGGGCTGCAACGCGCCGCGGCCACCGAAATACTGACCTTCAATGACCTCGAATTCGACGACGCCGAACTCACTGTCACCCGCGCCTCAATCCCCATCAGCCTGACCGAACGGGAATACCGCCTCGCCCGCTGCCTGTTCGCCAACCTGGGACGACCATTGTCCCGTGAATACTTGTACGAGCGTTTTTGGACCCATGAAGAAATAACATCTTCGCGCCCTCTGGACACCCATATTTATCGCCTGCGCAACAAGCTGGGCCTGACGGCAGATCGCGGTTGGCAACTGCTGACGATTTACGGGTATGGGTATCGGCTTGAGAGCGTGGCCAACGCTAGCGCATGACGACTTTTCGGCGATCAATAAAAAAGGCCAACGCTAAGCGTTGGCCTTTTTTATTTTAGTGGTCCTGCCGGATCAGAAGTCCAGGTTGGAAACCGCCAAGGCGTTACTTTCGATGAAGTCGCGACGAGGTTCGACCGCATCACCCATCAGGGTGTTGAAGATCTGGTCTGCGCCAATGGCGTCTTCGATGGTCACTTTGAGCATCCGGCGCTGGCTCGGGTCCATGGTGGTTTCCCACAGCTGATCCGGGTTCATTTCGCCCAGGCCTTTGTAGCGCTGGATGGTATGACGCTTGGTGCTTTCAGCCATCAGCCATTCAAGTGCTTCCTTGAATTCGGTGACCGGCTTCTTGCGCTCACCGCGCTGGATGTACGCGCCGTCGTCCAGCAAGGTGCTCAATTGAGCGCCCAATGACACGACCGTCTTGTAATCGTTACTGCCGAAGAAATCGCGGTTGAACGTGATGTAGTTCGACAGGCCGTGGGAGATCAGCTCGACCTCTGGCAGCCAGACGTTACGTTCACGGTCTTCACGCAGGCTGGCTTTGTAAACCAAACCGGATTTCTCGACGGTACGCAGGCGAACTTCGAACTGCGCCATCCAGTCCTGCATCGCTGCGTGATCGGACAGTTGCTCCATGCTCACCGCTGGCAGGTAGATGAAGTGCTCGGTCAGTTCCTGCGGGTACAGGCGCGACAGGCGCTTGAGGGTCTTCATCACCAGACGGAAGTCATTCACCAGACGCTCGAGGGCTTCGCCGGAGATACCCGGGGCTTCTTCATTCAGGTGCAGGCTCGCGTCTTCCAGGGCCGACTGCGTCATGTACTCTTCCATGGCGTCGTCGTCTTTGATGTATTGCTCTTGCTTGCCTTTCTTGACCTTGTACAGCGGCGGCTGAGCGATGTAGATGTATCCGCGCTCGATCAACTCCGGCAACTGACGGAAGAAGAAGGTCAGCAACAGGGTACGGATGTGCGAACCGTCGACGTCAGCATCGGTCATGATGATGATGTTGTGATACCGCAGCTTGTCGATGTTGTACTCGTCACGGCCGATGCCGCAGCCCAGCGCGGTGATCAAGGTGCCCACTTCCTGCGAAGAGATCATCTTGTCGAAACGTGCCTTCTCGACGTTCAGGATTTTGCCCTTGAGCGGCAGGATGGCCTGGGTGCGACGGTTGCGTCCCTGCTTGGCGGAGCCGCCAGCAGAGTCACCTTCCACGAGGTACAGTTCGGAGAGGGCAGGGTCTTTTTCCTGGCAGTCAGCCAGTTTGCCCGGCAGGCCGGCGATGTCCAGCGCGCCTTTACGTCGGGTCATCTCACGGGCCTTACGCGCCGCTTCACGCGCACGCGCCGCGTCGATCATCTTGCCGACGACCAGTTTGGCTTCGTTCGGGTTCTCCAGCAGGAAGTCAGAGAAGTACTTGCCCATCTCCTGTTCGACCGCGGTCTTCACTTCGGAAGACACCAGCTTGTCTTTGGTCTGGGAGCTGAATTTCGGATCCGGCACCTTCACCGAAATAATTGCTGTCAGGCCTTCGCGGGCATCGTCACCGGTGGTGGCAACTTTGTGCTTCTTCGCCAGACCTTCAGCTTCGATGTAGGTGTTCAGGTTACGCGTCAGTGCGGAACGGAAACCCACCAAGTGAGTGCCGCCGTCGCGCTGAGGGATGTTGTTGGTGAAGCACAACAGATTCTCGTTGAAGCTGTCGTTCCACTGCAGGGCGATTTCCACGCCGATGCCGTCTTCACGCTGGATGTTGAAGTGGAACACCTGGTTGACCGCAGTCTTGTTGGTGTTCAGGTATTCCACGAACGCACGCAGACCACCTTCATACTTGAACAACTCTTCCTTGCCGCTGCGCTCGTCCTTGAGGACGATGCCGACACCGGAGTTGAGGAAGGACAGTTCACGAATCCGCTTGGCCAGGATGTCCCAGCTGAAGTGGATGTTTTTGAAGGTTTCAGCCGAAGGCTTGAAGTGGATCTGGGTGCCCGTGGTTTCGCTTTCGCCAACGATTTTCATCGGCTCTTGCGGAACACCGTGGACGTAAGTTTGTTCCCAGATCTTGCCGCTGCGGCGAACGGTCAGGATCAGTTCTTTGGACAGTGCGTTCACCACCGACACACCTACACCGTGCAGACCGCCGGATACCTTGTAGGAGTTATCGTCGAACTTACCGCCGGCGTGCAGCACGGTCATGATGACCTCGGCCGCCGAGACGCCTTCTTCTTTGTGCACGTCTACCGGGATGCCACGACCGTTGTCGCGAACGGTGATGGATTCGTCCGGGTGGATGATGATGCTGATGTCGTCGCAATGGCCGGCCAAAGCTTCGTCGATCGAGTTATCGACCACCTCGAACACCATGTGGTGCAGACCACTGCCATCGTCAGTGTCACCAATGTACATACCGGGACGTTTGCGTACGGCATCCAGGCCTTTCAGCACTTTAATGCTCGTTGAGTCGTACGTATTTTCTTCGCTCAATGCCTTCACTCCCGATGGTCGTGGGTCTGGGTGATACGGCCCTGTTCCACGTGGAACAGAGCGACTGGCGTTTCCGTCTGCCAGCCTTCCCTCAATAATTCGTGATCTACACAGGTGATAAACACCTGGCAGCGTAAGTCTTCCAGCAAGCGGCAAAGCGCGCGACGGTGGTGCTCGTCCAGTTCGGACGGCAGGTCATCCACCAGATAAATACACTGGCCGCGACGGGCCTGGCTAACCAAGTGCCCTTGGGCGATCCGCAGTGCACAGACCACCAACTTCTGCTGGCCACGAGACAAGATGTCCGCAGCGTTATGTGCGCCCAATCTAAGACGCAAATCAGCGCGTTGTGGTCCGGCTTGGGTATGACCCATTTGCTGATCCCGTTGAAGGGACCCGGCGAGCACTGCACTCAACTCACGGTCTTTGTCCCAGCCTCGGTAATAGCTGAGCGTCAAGCCCTCAAGCTCAACCAGTTCGCTCAAGGTCTGCTCAAAGACTGGTTTCAAGGCTTTGATGTAAGCGCGGCGGTATTCATCTATTTCAGCGCTGGCCTGGCACAGTTCCCTGTCCCAAACCGCTTGCGAAACGGCGTCAAGTGTACCATGTCGCAGCCAAGAGTTTCTCTGACGCAAGGCCTTCTGCAAGCGCTGCCACGTAGACATGAATCGGGGTTCCACGTGGAACACACCCCAGTCGAGAAACTGTCGGCGAATCTTCGGCGCACCTTCCAGCAGGCGAAAGCTGTCCGGGTTGATCAACTGCAACGGCAGGATCTCTGCCAGTTGCGCAGCACTTCGGGCGTTCTGCCCGTCGATGCGGATCTGGAACTCACCTTGCCGGTCACGAGATATCCCCAACGCGCTGTGCCCACCCTCGGCCAGTTCGACTTGGCCAAACACCGTACACGCCAATTGCTCGTATTGAATGACGGGTAACAGACGGCTGCTGCGAAACGAACGGGCAAGCCCCAGCAGATGAATGGCTTCCAGAACACTGGTTTTGCCGCTGCCGTTGGCGCCGTAAAGAATGTTGATTCGAGGGGAAGGGGAGAAGGTCACCGGGTGCAGATTGCGCACCGCGGTGACCGAGACGCGACTTAAGGACATCTAGGTTCTGCTGAGCATGTTTACAGACGCATCGGCATGACAACGTAAGCCGAGTCGTCGTTGTCGGACTCTTGTACCAGCGCACTGCTGTTGGAGTCGGACAGGATCAAGCGAACCTGCTCGGTGGTCATCACGCCCAGTACGTCGAGCAGATAGCTCACGTTAAAGCCGATTTCCAGAGAGCCGCCGTTGTACTCAACACCCACTTCTTCTTCCGCTTCCTCCTGCTCCGGGTTGTTCGCCTGGATCTTCAGCTGACCATTGGCCAGTTGCAGGCGGATGCCACGGTACTTCTCGTTGGACAGAATCGCGGTACGGCTAAACGCTTCACGCAAGGCCTGACGATCGCCGAGTACCAGCTTGTCGCCGCCTTTTGGCAGAACACGCTCGTAGTCAGGGAATTTGCCGTCGACCAGTTTCGAGGTGAAGGTGAACTCGCCGGTGGTGGCGCGGATGTGGTGCTGGCCCAACACAATGCTGACGTTGCCGTCCGGCTCGGTCAGCAGACGCGCCAGTTCCAGAATACCTTTGCGCGGTACGATCACCTGATGACGATCCGGTTGGCCGATATCAGCCTGCATGGAACACATCGCCAGACGGTGACCGTCGGTGGCCACAGCGCGGATGACGCCAGCGGAGACCTCCAGCAGCATGCCGTTGAGGTAATAACGTACGTCCTGCTGCGCCATCGCGAAGCTGGTGCGTTCGATCAAACGACGCAGTTTGCTTTGCTCAAGGCTGCAGGTCAGCGAGCCTGGGCCTTCTTCCACCGTCGGGAAGTCATTGGCCGGCAGGGTCGACAGGGTGAAGCGGCTACGGCCGGCCTTCACCACGAGCTTCTGCTCATCGACCTTGATGTCGATCAGCGCATCGTTGGGCAAGCTCTTGCAGATGTCCATCAGCTTGCGCGCAGGCACAGTGATGGAACCCGGGTCCGCAGGCTCTTCGAGTTGTACACGACCGACCAGCTCGACTTCCAGGTCGGTACCGGTCAGCGACAGTTGCTGGCCTTCGACAACCAGCAGCACGTTGGAGAGCACCGGCAAGGTCTGTCGGCGCTCGACGACGCCTGCGACCAGTTGCAGGGGTTTCAACAGGGCTTCGCGTTGAATGGTGAAATGCATGGTCTAGTCCCTTGCCTTAATAAGCTGCGCTGGTGTTCATCAAGTAGTCAGTGTACGCAGCAGGTTCTTATAGTCCTCGCGGATGTCCGCGTCGGATTCCTTAAGCTCGTTGATCTTGCGGCAGGCGTGCAAAACAGTCGTGTGATCACGGCCGCCAAACACATCGCCGATTTCCGGCAGGCTGTGGTTGGTCAATTCCTTGGACAACGCCATGGCGACCTGACGCGGACGTGCTACCGAGCGTGAACGACGCTTGGACAGCAGGTCGGATATCTTGATTTTGTAATACTCGGCGACGGTGCGCTGAATATTATCCACAGACACCAGTTTGTCTTGCAGCGCCAACAAGTCTTTCAGGGATTCGCGAATCAGCTCGATGGTGATATCGCGGCCCATGAAGTGCGAGTGGGCGATCACGCGTTTGAGCGCGCCTTCCAGCTCACGGACGTTGGAGCGAATACGCTGGGCAATGAAGAACGCTGCGTCGTGTGGCAGATCGACTTTGGCCTGGTCGGCCTTTTTCATCAGAATCGCCACGCGGGTTTCCAGTTCCGGCGGCTCGACGGCAACCGTCAAGCCCCAGCCGAAACGCGACTTCAGGCGTTCTTCAAGACCTTCGATTTCTTTCGGATAGCGGTCACTGGTAAGAATGACCTGCTGGCCACCTTCAAGCAGGGCGTTGAAGGTGTGGAAAAATTCTTCCTGGGAACGTTCCTTGCGAGCAAAGAACTGAATGTCATCGATCAACAACGCATCCACCGAGCGGTAGAAGCGCTTGAACTCGTTGATCGCATTCAGTTGCAAGGCCTTGACCATGTCCGCAACGAAACGCTCGGAATGCAGGTACACCACCTTGGCATTCGGGTTCTTCTTTAACAGGTGGTTACCCACTGCGTGCATCAAGTGGGTTTTACCCAAGCCGACACCGCCATAAAGGAAGAGCGGGTTGTAGCCGTGCTTGGGGTTATCCGCCACCTGCCAGGCCGCAGCCCGGGCCAGTTGGTTGGACTTGCCTTCGACGAAGTTTTCGAAGGTGAAGGTGCGGTTCAGGTAGCTGGTGTGCTTGAGCGCGCCTTCGACCTGCACCGTGCGCTGTTCGGCGCGAACCGGGGCCTGTTGCGAACTGGCGCCGGCCATTGGATCGAAGCTGTCGCGGGACGGCTCTTCACTGACTTCTGCAACCTTTTGTGTCGCACGTTTGGTCGAGGTAGCTACCGGGGCTGGCGTCGGCGCGCTGACAGGCGCTTGAGCAGCCTGAGCCTGGGACGCCGCAGCGGCCAATGGGGCATTGGGTGCCGCACGCGGTGCCGAACTGCGTTTGCTGCCTATTAATAAGGAAAGCGCAGGAGCCAGGCCATTGCCATGCTCATCGAGCAGTTCAAGGACACGACTCAGGTACTTTTCATTGACCCAATCGAGAACAAAACGATTCGGCGCGTAGACACGCAGCTCGTCGCCTTCGGCTTCGACCTGTAGTGGACGGATCCAAGTGTTGAATTGTTGGGCAGGCAGCTCATCGCGCAAAAGCTCTACGCACTGCTGCCAAAGTTCCACTGACACGGATATCCCCTAAGTTGAAAGCCGGTGAGGCAAAAACAAGCGGTCATTGTAGCGACCAGTCGTCCACTTATCCACATGCAGGTTGCGCACAGAACATGATTTATCAATGCGTTAACCCTCGAAAAGAAGACCAACGGTATGTGCATAAGCTCTGTGGATAACCGCCCATGAGGGCACTGGACAAGTGGGGGCGAAACTCGGTGGATAACCTGCCTGTGGATAACTGGCCTTTCCACCCACAGGTTATCCGACAGCGCAGCACAGGCTGACCACCGTTTTCCACTGTAGTTGTCATTCTCTGTACATCACGGTTTAGAAGGGCTAAAGGCAGTTATCCACAGATGAACGTGCTTCTAGCTTTTATAAGCTTTACAGAAAAGCTTTAAATAATTCCCTTCTTTATTTCTATATCTGGCGAACGTCCTTCGCCGGGCAAATCGCCTGGAGATCTATTTATAAGGAAACGCTGGTTGGAAATTGACCTAGAGGCTTGCTTTCTCTAGAATCCCCGGTCTCTTAAAACGGGGGCCATTCCGGCCCGTTGTGGACGAACCAGGTAACACGACAATGAAACGTACTTTCCAACCAAGCACTATCAAACGCGCTCGTACCCACGGTTTCCGTGCTCGCATGGCTACCAAGAACGGTCGTGCCGTTCTGTCGCGTCGTCGCGCCAAAGGTCGTGCGCGTCTGGCAGTTTGATAAGCCGGCACTGGAGGTGAGTCAGGACTTCAGTCGGGAAAAGCGTCTGCTTACTCCCCGGCATTTCAAGGCAGTCTTTGACTCCCCTACCGGCAAGGTTCCGGGGAAAAATCTCCTGCTCCTTGCGCGCAATAACGACCTTGATCACCCCCGTCTCGGGCTGGTTATCGGGAAAAAGAGCGTAAAGCTCTCCGTCGAGCGCAATCGCCTCAAACGTCTGATGCGCGAATCGTTTCGCCTGAACCAGGATTTACTGGTCGGTTGGGACATCGTTATCGTCGCGCGCAAAGGTTTGGGTGACGTAGAAAGCCCCGAATTGATTCAGCATTTCGACAAGCTCTGGAAACGTCTGGCACGCAGCAAGCCGGTACCAGCAGTCAAAACCGAAACTGTAGGGGTAGACAGTACCGATGCGTAAACTGGCACTCGTTCCGATCCAGTTTTATCGCTATGCCATCAGTCCCCTGATGGCCAGTCACTGTCGTTTCTACCCCAGTTGTTCCTGCTACGCGTATGAAGCCATAGAAAATCATGGCCTTCTGCGCGGTGGCTGGCTGACCTTTCGTCGTTTAGGTCGCTGTCATCCGTGGAATCCCGGTGGTTATGACCCGGTTCCATCTATCCCTACCTCCCGTTCTTCTTCGATGGCCGAGTAATCATGGATATCAAACGCACGATCCTGATCGTCGCCCTGGCAATCGTGTCCTACGTTATGGTCCTTAAATGGAACCAGGACTATGGCCAGGCTGCCCTGCCGACTCAGAATGTTGCTTCCAGTACTACCGCACCGGGTCTACCGGATACGGCGACTGGCAATAATGCTTCTGTCAGTGACGACATTCCACGCGCCACAAGCGATACCAGTGCAACTGCACCTGCTGAAACACCAGTAGCTGCAAGCAAAGACCTCATCCAGATCAAAACGGATGTGCTCAACCTGGCAATCGATCCACAAGGTGGCGATGTTGCCCAGTTGACGTTGCCGCTGTATCCACGTCGCCAGGATCATCCGGATATTCCATTCCAGCTGTTTGATAACGGCAACGAGCGGACGTATCTGGCTCAGAGCGGGCTGATTGGTACCAACGGTCCGGACGCAAGTCCTGCCGGTCGCCCTGTTTACTCCTCCGAGAAGAAGATTTATCAACTGGCTGACGGTCAGGACCAATTGGTCGTAGACCTGAAGTTCAGCAAGGACGGCGTCAACTACATCAAGCGTTTCACCCTGAAACGTGGCCTGTACGACGTAACCGTTTCCTACTTGATCGACAACCAGAGCGCTCAGCCTTGGTCCGGTGCCATGTTCGCGCAATTGAAGCGTGATGCCAGCTCCGATCCTTCTTCCAGCACCGCCACCGGCACCGCGACTTACCTGGGCGCCGCCCTGTGGACAAGTAACGAGCCGTACAAGAAAGTGTCGATGAGCGACATGGACAAGGCGCAGCTGAAAGAAACCGTTACCGGTGGTTGGGTTGCCTGGTTGCAACACTACTTCGTGACTGCATGGATTCCGGTCAAGGGCGAAAACAACATCGTCCAGACCCGTAAAGACAGCAAAGGCAACTACATCATCGGCTACACCGCCCCGGCAATGACTGTCGCGCCAGGTGCAAAAGCCGAAACCAGCGCAGTTCTGTACGCAGGTCCGAAAAGCCAGGCTGTCCTGAAAGAGTTGTCCCCAGGTCTGGAACTGACCGTCGACTACGGCATTCTGTGGTTCATTGCCCAGCCAATCTTCTGGTTGCTGCAACATATCCACGCGCTGGTCGGTAACTGGGGCTGGTCGATCATCTTCCTGACCATGCTGATCAAGGGGATTTTCTTCCCACTGTCGGCTGCCAGCTACAAATCCATGGCACGTATGCGTGCAGTGGCACCGAAACTGGCTGCGCTGAAAGAGCAACATGGCGACGATCGGCAGAAAATGTCCCAAGCCATGATGGAGCTGTACAAGAAAGAGAAGATCAATCCGCTGGGTGGCTGCTTGCCAATCCTGGTGCAGATGCCGGTTTTCCTTTCGCTGTACTGGGTTCTGCTGGAAAGCGTGGAAATGCGCCAGGCGCCGTTCATGCTGTGGATTACTGACCTGTCGATCAAGGATCCGTTCTTCATTCTGCCGATCATCATGGGCGCAACCATGTTCATCCAGCAGCAGTTGAACCCGACTCCTCCGGATCCGATGCAGGCGAAGGTCATGAAAATGATGCCAATCATCTTCACCTTCTTCTTCCTGTGGTTCCCGGCAGGTCTGGTGCTGTACTGGGTAGTGAACAACGTATTGTCGATCGCCCAACAGTGGTACATCACGCGTAAGGTCGAAGCGGCTACCAAAAAAGCCGAGGCGTAACTTACTCTGTAGATAACCACTCAAAACGCCCCCTAGTGGGGCGTTTTGCTATCTGTCACTTTTGTCTGGATACCGGTTTATGAGCGTTCCTCGTGAAACCATCGCAGCCGTCGCCACCGCTCAAGGTCGCGGCGGTGTGGGCATCGTCCGTATTTCCGGGCCGCTGGCGAGTCTGGCGGCCAAAGCCATCAGCGGTCGCGAACTGAAACCGCGGTTTGCCCATTACGGCCCGTTCCTCAGTGCAAACGAAGAGGTGCTGGACGAAGGCATCGCGCTTTATTTCCCGGGGCCGAACTCGTTCACCGGTGAAGATGTGCTTGAGTTGCAAGGCCACGGCGGGCCGATCGTTCTGGATATGCTGCTCAAACGTTGTCTGGAACTGGGCTGCCGTCTGGCCCGGCCGGGGGAATTCAGCGAGCGCGCCTTCCTCAACGACAAGCTCGACCTGGCTCAGGCCGAAGCCATTGCCGACTTGATCGAGGCGAGTTCTGCACAGGCCGCGCGAAATGCCCTGCGTTCATTGCAAGGGGCGTTTTCCCAGCGAGTGCATAACCTGACTGAACAACTCATCGGTTTGCGCATTTATGTCGAAGCAGCCATCGACTTCCCCGAAGAAGAAATCGACTTCCTCGCCGATGGCCATGTCCTGAGCATGCTCGACAAAGTGCGCGACGAATTATCCACAGTGCTGCGTGAAGCCGGGCAGGGCGCCTTGTTGCGTGACGGCATGACCGTGGTGATCGCCGGCCGGCCGAATGCCGGCAAGTCCAGCCTGCTCAATGCCTTGGCCGGACGAGAAGCTGCGATCGTGACCGAAATTGCCGGCACGACCCGGGATATTCTTCGCGAACATATCCACATCGATGGCATGCCGTTGCATGTGGTCGACACTGCCGGCTTGCGCGATACCGATGATCAGGTAGAAAAAATTGGTGTTGAACGGGCATTGAAAGCCATCGGTGAAGCAGATCGGGTCTTGCTGGTGGTCGATGCCACGGCTCCCGAGGCTCTTGATCCCTTTGCCTTATGGCCTGAATTCCTCGAGACCCGCCCGGACCCGGCGAAAGTTACCCTTATTCGCAACAAGGCTGACCTGACGGGGGAAGCGATTGCCCTGGAAGTCAGTGGCGATGGCCATGTCACCATCAGTCTCAGTGCCAAATCCGCTGGCATGGGACTGGAACTGTTACGCGAACACCTCAAGGCCTGCATGGGTTACGAGCAGACCTCCGAAAGCAGCTTCAGTGCTCGCAGGCGTCACCTGGAGGCACTGCGTCATGCGAGTGCGTCCCTTGAGCATGGCCGTGCGCAGCTGACGTTAGCGGGTGCTGGTGAATTGCTTGCTGAAGATTTGCGGCAGGCGCAGCAATCTTTGGGCGAAATCACCGGCGCCTTCAGCTCTGATGATCTGCTGGGAAGAATCTTTTCCAGCTTCTGTATCGGTAAATAGTCCCTTCAGCAGTTCACAGACAGGCCATTCGCGCCTGTCTGTTCCTCTCCTTTTCTGAAATTTTTCCCCCAGTGCCGAGCAGATTCTTCGCTTGAGCGGATTTCCCTTGCCCGGAATTTGCTCATTCGGCAGCTTTTCTGTGGATTAAGCCCTGTGAATAAGTGCCGCTAAGGGCAGTTGATAACAGAGCCTCAAAACTGAAGATAACCGCCTCTGTGGATAACAACCCCTTTCATCCACAGGCTTACACCGGTTATCCAAGGGCCTCATCGGCACATGACCACAGGGTTTTGAATCTCTGTACATATTGAAAATAAAGGGCTGCATTAATCTATCCACAGAAAGGTGGCTCAGTAGAAATAAACATAAAAACAAAGATTTAATAAATTTCTCTCTTTTTAATTTCTATAACCCCGACTTCTCCACAGCTGGTTAAATTTTGTGCAAAGGGTTCTTTAGGAAGGGCGAAGTCCCTATACTTGCCGACCAGGTCCAAAAACCTGAGATCAAACTATTTCCGGATTACCTGACTGAAGCAGGCACGAGGTGCGTGGTGGATTTCCCTTCCCGTTTTGAAGTGATCGTCATCGGCGGCGGTCATGCCGGTACCGAGGCAGCACTTGCATCAGCACGTATGGGGGCAAAAACCCTGTTGCTGACGCATAACGTGGAAACCCTCGGTGCCATGAGTTGCAACCCCGCCATTGGCGGGATCGGCAAAAGCCATCTGGTTAAAGAAATCGATGCCCTCGGCGGCGCGATGGCCATGGCTACCGATAAAGGTGGTATTCAGTTTCGCGTATTGAACAGCCGCAAAGGCCCCGCCGTGCGTGCAACCCGCGCTCAGGCCGATCGGGTTCTGTACAAGGCCGCTGTCCGCGAAGCTTTGGAAAACCAGCCGAACCTGTGGATATTTCAACAAGCTGCTGACGACCTGATCGTCGAGCAGGAACAAGTGCGCGGTGTTGTCACCCAAATGGGCCTGCGTTTCTTCGCCGATTCCGTGGTGTTGACCACTGGCACCTTCCTCGGTGGACTTATCCACATCGGTATGCAGAATTATTCCGGCGGTCGCGCCGGTGATCCGCCGTCGATTGCGCTGGCTCATCGTCTGCGTGAACTGCCATTGCGGGTCGGTCGCCTGAAAACCGGTACGCCCCCCCGTATCGACGGTCGCACCGTGGATTTCTCGGTGATGACCGAGCAAGCGGGGGATACGCCGATTCCGGTGATGTCGTTCATGGGTTCCAAAGAGCAGCATCCGCAACAGGTCAGCTGCTGGATTACCCACACCAACGCCCGTACCCACGAAATCATTGCTGCGAACCTTGATCGTTCGCCGATGTATTCCGATGCGGGGTTGATCGAAGGCATCGGTCCGCGTTATTGCCCATCGATCGAAGACAAGATCCACCGCTTTGCCGACAAGGAAAGTCACCAGGTCTTCATCGAGCCGGAAGGTTTGACCACCCATGAGCTGTACCCGAACGGGATATCCACATCCTTGCCGTTCGACGTGCAACTGCAGATCGTGCAATCGATCCGCGGCATGGAAAACGCGCACATCGTTCGCCCTGGCTACGCCATCGAGTACGACTACTTCGACCCGCGTGACCTGAAGTACAGCCTGGAAACCAAAGTGATCGGCGGTCTGTTCTTCGCCGGGCAAATCAATGGCACCACCGGTTACGAAGAAGCCGGCGCCCAGGGTTTGCTGGCCGGAGCCAACGCCGCGCTGCGTGCGCAGGGCAAAGACGCCTGGTGCCCGCGTCGCGACGAAGCGTACATCGGCGTTCTGGTCGATGACCTGATTACCCTGGGAACCCAGGAACCGTACCGGATGTTCACGTCCCGCGCCGAATACCGTTTGATCCTGCGCGAAGACAACGCCGACCTGCGCTTGACCGAAAAAGGTCGCGAATTGGGTCTGGTGGATGACATGCGTTGGGCTGCGTTCTGCAAGAAACGCGAAAGCATCGATCTGGAAGAGCAACGCCTGAAAAGTACCTGGGTGCGCCCGGGCACCGAGCAGGGCGATGCGATTTCCGAGAAATTCGGTACGCCACTGACCCACGAATACAATTTGCTCAACCTGCTGAGCCGTCCGGAAATCGACTACGCTGGTCTGATCGCCGTGACCGGTGGGGGCGCGGAAGATCCACAGGTCGCCGAACAGGTCGAAATCAAGACCAAATATGCCGGTTACATCGATCGTCAACAGGATGAAATCGCGCGTCTGCGGGCCAGCGAAGACACCAAACTGCCTGTGGATATCGATTACACGAACATCTCCGGTCTCTCGAAAGAGATCCAGAGCAAGCTCGGCGCGACCCGTCCAGAGACCCTGGGCCAGGCGTCGCGTATCCCGGGGGTGACCCCGGCAGCGATTTCGCTGTTGATGATTCATTTGAAAAAACGCGGCGCGGGCCGTCAGTTGGAGCAAAGCGCTTGAGTTCGTTGGTCACCTCGCAACACGCCGAAGAGTTATCCACAGGTGCGCGCCAGCTCGGTGTCAACCTGACGGACGCCCAGCATGCACAGCTGCTGGGTTATCTGGCCCTGTTGATAAAGTGGAACAAGGCCTACAACCTCACGGCCGTGCGTGATCCGGACGAAATGGTTTCGCGGCATTTGCTCGATAGCCTGAGCGTGATGTCCTTCATCGAAAACGGCCGCTGGCTGGATGTGGGCAGTGGCGGCGGCATGCCAGGGATTCCCTTGGCGATCCTGTTTCCCGACTCGCAAGTGACCTGCCTGGACAGCAACGGCAAGAAAACCCGATTCCTGACCCAGGTCAAACTCGAACTCAAACTGGATAACCTGCAAGTTATCCACAGTCGCGTCGAAGCCTTTCAGCCTGAACGGCCATTCAACGGGATCATTTCCCGTGCGTTCAGCAGCATGGAGAACTTCAGCAACTGGACGCGCCATTTGGGCGATACCGAAACACGTTGGCTGGCAATGAAGGGCGTTCATCCTGCTGATGAGCTGGTAGCATTGCCGGCAGACTTCCACCTCGATAGCGAACACGCCCTGGCCGTACCCGGTTGCCAAGGCCAACGCCATCTGCTGATACTGCGCCGCACGGCATGATTGGGAACACAAGCAAGAATGGCTAAGGTATTCGCGATAGCGAACCAGAAGGGTGGTGTGGGCAAGACCACCACCTGTATCAACCTCGCAGCTTCCCTGGTCGCTACCAAGCGTCGGGTGCTGTTGATCGATCTTGATCCACAGGGCAACGCCACCATGGGTAGCGGTGTGGATAAACACAGCCTGGAAAATTCGGTCTACGACCTGCTGATCGGAGAATGCGATCTGGCCCAGGCCATGCACTATTCCGAACACGGTGGTTACCAGTTACTGCCGGCCAACCGCGACCTGACCGCGGCCGAAGTGGTTCTGCTGGAAATGCAGATGAAGGAAAGCCGTCTGCGCAGTGCGTTGGCGCCGATCCGGGAAAACTACGATTACATTTTGATCGACTGCCCGCCATCGTTGTCGATGTTGACGCTCAATGCGCTGGTTGCCGCCGACGGGGTGATTATCCCCATGCAGTGCGAGTACTTCGCGCTCGAAGGGTTGAGCGACCTTGTGGATAACATCAAGCGCATTGCCGAATTGCTGAACCCCAACCTGAAAGTCGAAGGCCTGTTGCGGACCATGTACGACCCGCGCCTGAGCCTGATGAACGACGTATCGGCGCAGCTCAAGGAACACTTTGGCGATCAGCTCTACGACACCGTCATTCCACGCAACATCCGCCTGGCCGAAGCGCCAAGCTATGGCATGCCGGCGCTGGCGTACGACAAATCATCGCGGGGCGCGATTGCTTATCTGGCATTGGCGGGCGAGATGGTTCGCCGTCAGCGCAAAAACTCACGCACCGCCGCTGCTCAGGCAACTTAAGGAATCCCCATGGCCGTCAAGAAACGAGGTCTCGGACGTGGACTGGATGCACTGCTGAGTGGTCCGACTGTCAGCTCGCTGGAAGAGCAAGCGGTACAAGCCGACCAGCGTGAGCTGCAGCATCTGCCCCTGGACCTGATCCAGCGTGGCAAGTACCAGCCGCGTCGAGACATGGATCCTCAAGCGCTGGAAGAGCTGGCGCAGTCAATCAGGGCCCAGGGCGTGATGCAGCCGATCGTGGTTCGCCCGATCGGTAGCGGGCGATTCGAAATCATCGCCGGCGAACGCCGCTGGCGTGCCAGCCAGCAGGCTGGCCAGGAAACCATCCCGGCGATGGTTCGCGATGTGCCGGATGAAACCGCCATCGCCATGGCGCTGATCGAGAACATCCAGCGTGAAGACCTCAATCCGATCGAAGAAGCGGTGGCCTTGCAGCGTTTGCAGCAGGAATTCCAGCTGACTCAGCAACAAGTGGCCGAGGCTGTGGGTAAATCCCGCGTCACCGTGGCCAATCTGTTGCGTCTGATTGCGCTGCCGGAAGTCATCAAGACCATGCTGTCTCACGGCGACCTGGAAATGGGTCATGCCCGTGCCTTGCTCGGTTTGCCGGAAAATCAACAAGTTGAAGGGGCGCGACACGTTGTCGCACGAGGCCTGACCGTACGCCAGACTGAAGCACTGGTTCGCCAGTGGTTGAGTGGCAAACCGGAGCCTGTGGAACCGGCAAAACCAGACCCGGACATCGCCCGGCTCGAGCAGCGTCTGGCCGAGCGCCTAGGCTCTGCGGTGCAGATCCGCCACGGAAAGAAGGGTAAGGGGCAGCTGGTGATCGGCTACAACTCGCTTGATGAGCTTCAAGGTGTGCTCGCACACATCCGCTGAAACAATTCCTCATGTAGCGTGAAGTCGGAAATCACTACCTGACAGTTGAATAGGGGCAGAACCGCCCCTATACTCTGCGCGCATTTTGTCGGCACAAATTATGCCAAGTTATTGAATTCTGGCAGCCGACCATTGGGGAGCAAAAGAGATGGAAAACCGCACGCCAGACCGCTTGCCGTTCCATCGCCTGGCAGTTTTTCCGGTGTTAATGGCTCAATTTGTCGTTTTGCTGATTGCCGCTTTGGCGCTCTGGCAATGGCGTGGGGTCGTTGCCGGGTACTCAGGACTCTGCGGAGGCCTGATAGCCTTGCTTCCCAATATTTATTTCGCTCACAGGGCATTTCGGTTTTCCGGCGCCCGAGCAGCTCAAGCCATCGTCCGGTCTTTTTATGCCGGTGAGGCGGGCAAACTGATTTTGACGGCAGTGCTGTTTGCATTGACGTTCGCAGGTGTGAAGCCATTGGCGCCGTTAGCAGTATTCGGCGTCTTCGTGCTGACCCAACTGGTTAGCTGGTTCGCTCCCCTGCTAATGAGAACAAGACTTTCGAGACCTTAGGGCGTTTGAGGCAACCATGGCAGAGACAACCGCTTCGGGCTATATCCAGCACCACTTGCAAAACCTGACCTTCGGTCAGCACCCAACTGGCGGGTGGGGTTTTGCCCACACCGCAGCAGAAGCCAAAGAAATGGGCTTCTGGGCTTTCCACGTCGATACGCTCGGCTGGTCGGTCGCGTTGGGTCTGATTTTCGTTCTTCTTTTCCGCATGGCGGCAAAGAAGGCGACTTCCGGTCAGCCTGGTGCTTTGCAGAACTTCGTTGAAGTATTGGTCGAATTCGTCGATGGCAGCGTGAAAGACAGCTTCCATGGCCGTAGCCCGGTGATTGCACCGTTGGCGCTGACCATCTTCGTCTGGGTCTTCCTGATGAACGCCGTCGACCTGATTCCGGTTGACTGGATTCCTCAAGTGGCCATGTTGATCTCCGGCGATCCGCACATTCCGTTCCGCGCCGTATCGACCACTGACCCGAACGCTACCCTGGGCATGGCCCTGTCGGTATTCGCGTTGATCATTTTCTACAGCATCAAGGTCAAGGGCATCGGCGGTTTCATCGGCGAACTGACCCTGCACCCGTTCGGCAGCAAGAACATCTTCGTTCAAGCCCTGCTGATTCCGGTGAACTTCCTGCTTGAGTTCGTGACACTGATTGCCAAGCCGATCTCGTTGGCACTGCGTCTGTTCGGCAACATGTATGCCGGCGAACTGGTCTTCATTCTGATTGCTGTGATGTTCGGCAGCGGTCTGCTCTGGCTTAGCGGCCTGGGCGTAGTTCTGCAGTGGGCGTGGGCTGTGTTCCACATCCTGATCATCACCCTGCAGGCGTTTATCTTCATGATGTTGACCATCGTTTACCTGTCGATGGCGCACGAAGAGAACCATTAAGACCAGTCTCGACTAGTCTGATGTCCCACCCGGTAACACGGGTGGGTGCCCGAACAGGGCTATGAAACGATTTGTTTTACCGCTTTAAAATCTAAAAAACCTAAACCATACGACGTAAAAGTCGGGAGGAAAGATGGAAACTGTAGTTGGTCTAACCGCTATCGCTGTTGCACTGTTGATCGGCCTGGGCGCACTGGGTACCGCAATTGGTTTCGGCCTGTTGGGCGGCAAGTTCCTGGAAGGCGCCGCGCGTCAGCCAGAAATGGTTCCAATGCTGCAAGTTAAAATGTTCATCGTTGCCGGTCTGCTCGACGCCGTAACCATGATCGGTGTTGGTATCGCTCTGTTCTTCACCTTCGCGAACCCATTCGTTGGTCAACTCGCTGGCTAATCACTCGAATCGTCGAGTGATTAGTGTGTTGTGCAACGAACGAGCGAGGTGTTGGCGTGAACATTAATGCAACCCTGATTGGCCAGTCCGTTGCGTTCTTAATTTTTGTACTTTTTTGCATGAAGTTCGTATGGCCTCCGGTCATCGCGGCTTTGCACGAACGTCAGAAGAAGATCGCGGATGGACTGGACGCTGCCGCCCGAGCAGCTCGCGACCTGGAGTTGGCCCAAGATAAAGCGGGTCAACAACTGCGCGAAGCGAAAGCTCAGGCAGCCGAAATCATTGAGCAAGCCAAGAAACGCGGTAACCAGATCGTTGAAGAGGCTGTTGAAAAAGCCCGTATCGACGCTGACCGTGTGAAGGTTCAGGCTCAGGCCGAGATCGAGCAGGAACTGAACAGTGTCAAAGACGCGCTGCGTGCCCAATTGGGTGCACTGGCTGTCGGCGGCGCCGAGAAGATCCTGGGTGCCACAATCGATCAAAACGCGCACGCGGAGCTGGTAAACAAACTGGCTGCTGAAATTTAAGCGAGGGCGATCATGGCAGAATTGACCACGTTGGCCCGACCTTACGCTAAGGCAGCCTTCGAGCACGCCCAGGCCCACCAGCAACTGGCCTCTTGGTCAGCCATGCTCGGCCTGGCTGCAGCAGTGTCGCAAGATGACACCATGCAGCGCGTGCTCAAGGCCCCGCGACTGACGAGCGCAAACAAGGCCGCCACGTTTATCGACGTGTGCGGCGACAAGTTTGATGCCAAGGCACAGAACTTCATTAACGTCGTTGCCGAAAACGACCGTCTCCCGCTTTTGCCGGAGATATCCGCTCTGTTCGACCTGTACAAGGCTGAACAAGAGAAGTCGGTAGACGTTGAAGTGACCAGTGCTTTTGCATTGAACCAAGAACAGCAAGACAAACTCGCCAAGGTTCTCAGTGCACGACTCAACCGGGAAGTGCGCCTGCAAGTCGAGGAAGACAAATCCCTGATTGGGGGCATTGTCATCCGCGCCGGCGACCTGGTTATCGATGGCTCGGTTCGCGGCAAACTCGCGAACCTTGCCGAAGCATTGAAATCTTGAGTTTGAAGGGGCAGCAGAGCAATGCAGCAACTCAATCCTTCCGAAATAAGTGAAATTATCAAGGGCCGCATCGACAAGCTCGATGTGACCTCTCAAGCCCGTAACGAAGGCACTGTCGTCAGCGTATCTGACGGTATCGTGCGGATTCACGGTCTGGCCGACGTCATGTACGGCGAGATGATCGAGTTTCCGGGCGGCGTCTTCGGTATGGCTCTCAACCTTGAGCAAGACTCTGTAGGTGCCGTTGTATTGGGCTCCTACCAGTCTCTGGCTGAAGGCATGAGCGCCAAGTGCACCGGCCGCATCCTCGAAGTTCCGGTTGGTAAGGAACTGCTGGGTCGCGTAGTCGACGCACTGGGTAACCCAGTTGACGGCAAAGGTCCGCTGAACAACACCGAGACCGATGCGGTCGAGAAAGTTGCTCCAGGCGTGATCTGGCGTAAGTCGGTAGACCAGCCTGTACAGACTGGCTACAAGGCTGTCGATGCCATGATCCCTGTCGGCCGTGGCCAGCGTGAGCTGATCATCGGTGACCGTCAGATCGGTAAAACCGCTCTGGCGATCGACGCGATCATCAACCAGAAAGACAGCGGCATTTTCTGCGTCTACGTAGCCATCGGTCAGAAGCAATCGACCATCGCCAACGTGGTTCGCAAGCTGGAAGAAAACGGCGCACTGGCTAACACCATCGTCGTGGCGGCGAGCGCTTCGGAATCTGCAGCACTGCAGTTCCTGGCTCCGTACTCCGGTTGCACCATGGGTGAATTCTTCCGCGACCGCGGTGAAGACGCGCTGATCGTTTATGACGATCTGTCCAAGCAAGCAGTGGCTTACCGCCAGATTTCCCTGCTGCTGCGCCGTCCACCAGGCCGTGAAGCTTACCCAGGCGACGTGTTCTATCTCCACTCCCGTCTGCTGGAGCGCGCATCCCGCGTTTCGGAAGAGTACGTAGAGAAGTTCACCAACGGCGCAGTGACCGGCAAAACCGGTTCCCTGACCGCACTGCCGATCATCGAAACCCAGGCTGGCGACGTTTCCGCGTTCGTTCCGACCAACGTGATTTCCATCACCGACGGTCAGATCTTCCTGGAATCGGCCATGTTCAACTCCGGGATCCGTCCTGCTGTGAACGCCGGTGTTTCGGTATCCCGTGTGGGTGGTGCCGCTCAGACCAAGATCATCAAGAAGCTCTCCGGTGGTATCCGTACCGCTCTGGCTCAGTACCGTGAACTGGCGGCATTCGCCCAGTTCGCTTCTGACCTGGACGAAGCGACCCGTAAGCAACTTGAGCATGGTCAGCGCGTTACCGAGCTGATGAAGCAGAAGCAATACGCACCAATGTCGATCGCTGACATGGCGCTGTCGCTGTATGCCGCTGAGCGTGGGTTCCTGACTGACGTCGAAATCGCCAAGATCGGCAGCTTTGAACAAGCGCTGATTGCTTTCTTCAACCGCGATCACGCCGATTTGATGGCGAAGATCAACGTGAAGGGTGACTTCAATGACGAAATCGACGCTGGCATGAAAGCCGGTATCGAGAAGTTCAAGGCCACCCAAACCTGGTAAGCCGCAGCGGGAGCCGCAAGGCTCCCGCTTGCTAACCTGATAGGTGTTACATGGCAGGCGCAAAAGAGATTCGCAGTAAGATTGCGAGCATCAAAAGCACGCAAAAGATTACCAGCGCCATGGAAAAAGTGGCGGTCAGCAAAATGCGCAAGGCACAAATGCGCATGGCTGCTAGCCGTCCTTATGCGGAGCGCATCCGCCAGGTTATTGGCCATCTGGCCAACGCCAACCCGGAGTATCGCCACCCGTTCATGATCGACCGTGAAGTAAAGCGCGTCGGTTACGTCGTGGTGAGCAGTGACCGTGGTCTGTGTGGTGGCTTGAACACCAACCTGTTCAAGGCCCTGGTCAAGGACATGGCGGTAAACCGCGAAAACGGCGTCGAGATTGATCTGTGTGTAGTCGGTAGCAAGGGTGCGGCTTTCTTCCGCAACTTCGGCGGTAACGTCGTTGCAGCTATCAGCCACCTGGGTGAAGAGCCGTCGATCAATGACTTGATCGGCAGCGTCAAGGTGATGCTGGATGCCTACCTGGACGGCCGTATTGACCGCCTGTCCGTGGTGTCCAACAAGTTCGTCAACACCATGACGCAATTGCCTACCGTGGAGCAGTTGATTCCATTGGTGGCAACCCCGGATCAAGAACTCAAGCACCACTGGGATTATCTGTACGAACCGGACGCCAAAGAGCTGCTTGACGGCTTGATGGTCCGCTACGTGGAGTCGCAGGTCTACCAGGCGGTGGTCGAGAACAACGCGGCTGAACAAGCTGCGCGGATGATCGCGATGAAGAACGCTACCGACAACGCCGGTGATTTGATCAGCGATTTGCAGCTGGTCTACAACAAGGCGCGTCAGGCTGCGATCACCCAAGAGATCTCGGAAATCGTCGGCGGCGCTGCCGCGGTTTAACGGTTCAAATATTCAGAGGATCCAGCTATGAGTAGCGGACGTATCGTTCAAATCATCGGCGCCGTTATCGACGTGGAATTTCCACGCGACAGCGTACCGAGCATCTACAACGCGCTGAAAGTAGTGAGCGCGGCCGAAACCACCCTGGAAGTTCAGCAGCAGCTGGGCGACGGCGTGGTTCGTACCATTGCGATGGGTTCCACCGAGGGCTTGAAGCGCGGTCTGGAAGTCACTGACTCTGGCACAGCCATCTCCGTACCGGTCGGTAAAGCGACCCTGGGCCGGATCATGGACGTTCTGGGTAACCCGATCGACGAAGCTGGCCCGATCGACACCGAAGAGCGCTGGGGCATTCACCGTCCTGCGCCAACCTTCGCTGAACAAGCGGGCGGCAACGACCTGCTGGAAACCGGCATCAAGGTTATCGACCTGGTTTGCCCGTTCGCCAAGGGTGGTAAAGTCGGTCTGTTCGGTGGTGCCGGTGTAGGCAAAACCGTAAACATGATGGAACTGATCCGTAACATCGCCATCGAGCACAGCGGTTATTCCGTGTTCGCCGGTGTGGGTGAGCGTACTCGTGAGGGTAACGACTTCTACCACGAGATGAAGGATTCCAACGTTCTGGACAAAGTGGCACTGGTTTACGGTCAGATGAACGAGCCGCCGGGTAACCGTCTGCGCGTAGCACTGACCGGCCTGACCATGGCCGAGAAGTTCCGTGACGAAGGTAACGACGTTCTGCTGTTCGTCGACAACATCTATCGTTACACCCTGGCCGGTACTGAAGTATCCGCACTGCTGGGCCGTATGCCTTCGGCAGTAGGTTACCAGCCGACCCTGGCCGAAGAGATGGGTACTCTGCAAGAGCGTATCACTTCGACCAAAAACGGTTCGATCACCTCGATCCAGGCGGTATACGTACCGGCGGATGACTTGACTGACCCGTCGCCAGCGACCACCTTCGCCCACTTGGACGCCACCGTCGTTCTGTCCCGTGACATCGCCTCCCTGGGTATCTACCCGGCGGTCGATCCACTCGACTCGACTTCGCGCCAGCTGGACCCGAACGTAATCGGCCAGGACCACTACGACACCGCTCGCGGCGTACAGTATGTTCTGCAGCGTTACAAAGAACTGAAGGACATCATTGCGATCCTGGGTATGGACGAGCTGTCGGAAGCCGACAAGCAGTTGGTAAACCGTGCTCGTAAGATCCAGCGTTTCTTGTCGCAGCCGTTCTTCGTGGCTGAAGTCTTCACCGGTGCATCGGGTAAATACGTTTCCCTGAAAGACACCATTGCTGGCTTCAAAGGCATCCTCAACGGTGACTACGACCACCTGCCAGAACAAGCGTTCTACATGGTCGGCGGCATCGAAGAAGCGATCGAGAAAGCCAAGAAACTGTAATCCCGGCGCCCGGCAACGGGCGCTAATTTAGGTTGAGGCAATCAGATGGCTATGACAGTCCATTGCGATATCGTCAGCGCGGAAGGGGAAATCTTTTCCGGTCTGGTCGAGATGGTGATTGCGCACGGTGCACTGGGTGATCTTGGTATCGCTCTGGGTCACGCGCCGTTGATCACTAATCTCAAGCCGGGCCCGATCCGCCTGGTCAAGCAGGGCGGGGAAGAGGAGGTGTATTACATCTCTGGTGGTTTCCTCGAGGTTCAGCCGAACATGGTCAAGGTTCTTGCCGACACCGTGCAACGTGCTGCCGACCTGGATGAAGCCTCCGCTCGGGAAGCAGTTCAGGCTGCCGAGAAGGCATTGCATGACAAAGGCGCAGAGTTCGATTACGGAGCTGCTGCCGCACGTCTGGCCGAGGCTGCAGCTCAGCTGCGCACCGTCCAGCAGATCCGCAAGAAGTTCGGCCACTAATCGGCCATCGACTTATTGCGCGATTGATTAAAAAGGGTAGCCTCGGCTACCCTTTTTTCTTTTCCGACTTTAATCACCCGGTCGCAGCCGCTGACCCCCAGGATTAGTAGCCTGTCATGTCTCTTGAAATCGTTATCCTCGCTGCCGGCCAAGGCACGCGCATGCGTTCGGCCTTGCCAAAAGTTCTGCACCCTGTTGCCGGTAACTCAATGCTTGGCCATGTTATCCACACCGCCCGGCAACTTGATCCACAACGCATTCATGTGGTGATCGGCCATGGCGCCGAAGTGGTGCGCGAGCGCCTGGGCGCCGATGACCTGAATTTCGTCCTGCAGGATCAACAGCTGGGTACTGGACATGCGGTGGCCCAGGCTGTCCCGTTCATCAAGTCCGACACCGTGTTGATTCTGTACGGGGACGTACCGTTGATTGAAGTTGAAACCCTGCAACGTCTGCTCAAGCTGGCTGAACCGCAGCAACTGGGCCTGTTGACCGTCGAGCTGGATGACCCGACGGGTTACGGTCGCATCGTCCGCGATGCCGCCGGCAAGGTGACCGCCATCGTCGAGCATAAAGACACCACCGAGCTCGAACGTGCGATCACCGAAGGCAATACCGGCATTCTGGCGCTGCCTTTCGAACGTTTGGGTGATTGGGTCAGTCGTCTCTCCAATAACAATGCCCAAGGTGAGTACTACCTGACCGACGTGATTGCCATGGCAGTCAGCGATGGTCTGGTGGTGGCCACCGAACACCCCCACGACACCATGGAAGTGCAGGGCGCCAATGATCGCAAGCAACTGGCCGAGCTTGAGCGTCATTATCAGTTGCGCATGGCGCGTCATTTGATGGCTCAAGGCGTGACCCTACGCGACCCGGCGCGTTTCGATGTGCGTGGCGAGGTTACCGTTGGTCGCGATGTGCTGATCGACATCAATGTGATCCTCGAAGGCAAAGTCGTCATCGAAGACGACGTGGTGATTGGCCCGAACTGCGTGATCAAAGACAGCACCCTGCGCAAAGGCGTAGTGATCAAGGCCAACAGCCATATCGAGGGCGCAATACTCGGTGAAGGCAGCGATGCCGGCCCGTTCGCTCGTTTGCGTCCCGGCACGGTGCTGGAAGCTCGTGCGCATGTGGGTAACTTCGTTGAACTGAAGAACGCCCACATGGGCGAAGGCGCCAAGGCTGGTCACTTGACGTATCTGGGCGACGCCGAGATCGGTGCGCGCACCAACATCGGCGCAGGCACCATCACCTGTAACTACGATGGGGCTAACAAGTGGAAAACCGTGTTGGGCGAAGATGTATTCATCGGCTCTAACAATTCGTTGGTAGCGCCTGTGGATATCTCAGCGGGTGCGACCACGGCGGCGGGTTCGACCATTACCCAGAATGTGGATAAGGCTCAGTTGGCCGTGGGTCGGGCTCGGCAGAAGAACATCGATGGCTGGAAACGGCCGGAGAAGATCAAGAAGAGCTGAGTTATCCACAGCAAGATCAAAAGATCGCAGCCTTCGGCAGCTCCTACAAGGAATACGTATTCATCCTGTAGGAGCTGCCGAAGGCTGCGATCTTTTTTATGGGTTATCCACACAACTTTTTTATGACGCTGACTTGACGAAGTTTCGCTAATGGGTTTTGATTGCTTACGTTATCTTTCGAATCGAAACTTACCAAGCCATGTCAAAGCGCAACACGCCCCAACGCCGCCATAACATCCTTGCTTTGCTCAATGAGCAGGGGGAAGTCAGTGTGGATGAGTTGGCCAAGCGCTTCGAAACCTCGGAAGTTACGATTCGCAAAGACTTGGCTGCGCTTGAAAGCAACGGTCTGTTGCTGCGTCGCTATGGCGGGGCGGTCACCATACCTCAGGAGCTGGTTGCCGATATCGGCCAACCGGTTTCCAAATACAAGCAGGCCATTGCCCGCGCCGCCGTCACGCGGATCCGCGAGCATGCGCGAATCATCATCGACAGCGGCAGCACCACCGCCGCGATGATCCCGGAACTCGGCCAACAACCGGGTCTGGTGGTGATGACCAACTCCCTGTATGTCGCCAACGCTTTGAGCGAACTCGAGCACGAGCCGGTGCTGTTGATGACCGGCGGTACCTGGGACCCGCATTCCGAGTCCTTCCAGGGTCAGGTGGCCGAGCAAGTACTACGCTCATATGACTTTGATCAGCTATTTATCGGTGCCGATGGCATCGATCTGGTACGCGGGACCACCACCTTCAATGAATTGCTGGGCTTGAGCCGTGTCATGGCCGAGGTTGCCCGCGAAGTGATCGTGATGGTCGAGGCCGACAAGATCGGCCGCAAAATTCCCAATCTGGAGCTGCCATGGAGCAGCGTCCATACCCTCATTACCGATGATCGTCTGCCACTTGCGGCACGCGATCAGATTCAGGCCCGCGGCATTAATTTGATTTGCGCCGCCGTCAGTCAGGAGAACTAGCATGTGTGGAATTGTCGGTGCAGTCGCAGAACGTAACGTTACCGCCATCCTGCTCGAAGGCCTCAAGCGTCTGGAATACCGTGGGTATGACAGCGCTGGTGTGGCGGTGTACACCAATGATGAAAAACTCCTGCGCACGCGTCGTCCGGGCAAGGTCAGCGAGCTGGAACAGGCGCTGATCGAAGAGCCTCTGGTCGGCCGTCTGGGCATTGCCCATACTCGCTGGGCGACTCACGGCGCGCCGTGTGAACGCAATGCTCACCCGCATTTTTCCGGCGATCTGGCGGTGGTGCACAACGGCATCATCGAGAACCATGACGCCCTGCGCCAGCAACTCCAGGCGTTGGGCCACGTGTTCTCGTCGGACACTGACACTGAAGTCATCGCGCATCTGCTGCACGAAAAACTCAAGCTGCAACCCGACCTGACAGTCGCCCTGAAAGCGACCGTGCAAGAGCTGCACGGTGCTTACGGTTTGGCGGTGATCAGCGCCCTGCAACCGGATCGCCTGGTGGCGGCTCGCAGTGGCAGCCCATTGGTGATCGGTCTGGGTATGGGGGAGAATTTCCTGGCTTCCGACCAATTGGCGCTACGTCAGGTCACCGACCGTTTCATGTACCTGGAAGAAGGCGATATCGCCGAAATTCGCCGCGACAGCGTGCAGATCTGGGACATCGATGGCGCGCTCGTCCAGCGTGAAAGCGTGCAGTACCGCGATGGTGCCGAAGCGGCTGACAAGGGCGAATTCCGCCATTACATGCTCAAGGAAATTCATGAGCAACCAGTCGTGGTACAGCGCACCCTCGAAGGTCGCCTGAGCCAGAACAAGGTGCTGGTCGAAGCATTTGGCCCCGAAGCTGCCGAACTGTTTGCCAAGGTACGTAATGTACAGATCGTCGCCTGCGGCACCAGCTATCACGCCGGCATGGTTGCCCGTTACTGGCTCGAAGAACTGGCTGGCATCCCATGTCAGGTCGAAGTCGCCAGCGAATTCCGCTATCGCAAGGTAGTGGTGCAGCCGAACACGCTGTTCGTGAGTATCTCCCAGTCAGGTGAAACCGCCGACACCCTGGCCGCGCTGCGCAATGCCAAGGAGCTCGGTTTCCTCGCCAGCCTGGCAATCTGCAACGTCGGCATCAGTTCTCTGGTACGTGAATCGGACCTGACGCTGTTGACCCAGGCCGGTCGCGAAATCGGCGTGGCGTCGACCAAAGCCTTCACCACTCAACTGGTTGGTCTGCTGTTGCTGACTCTGTCTCTGGGTCAGGTTCGCGGTACATTGGCCGAAGGCGTCGAAGCCACACTGGTCGAAGAACTGCGTCGCTTGCCGACCCGTTTGGGCGAAGCCCTGGCGATGGACAGCACCGTGGAAAAAATTGCCGAGCTGTTCGCCGAAAAGAACCACACCCTGTTCCTCGGTCGTGGTGCGCAATTCCCGGTGGCGATGGAAGGGGCCCTCAAGCTCAAGGAAATCTCCTACATCCACGCGGAAGCCTATCCGGCGGGCGAACTGAAACATGGCCCGTTGGCGCTTGTGGATAACGACATGCCCGTAGTCACTGTGGCGCCGAACAACGAACTGCTGGAGAAGTTGAAATCCAACCTTCAGGAAGTCCGCGCCCGTGGCGGTGAACTGATCGTCTTCGCCGACGAACAGGCTGGCATGACCAATGGCGAAGGCACTCATGTCGTCCAGATGCCGCACATCCACAACATCCTGTCGCCGATCCTCTACACCATTCCGCTGCAGCTGCTTTCGTACTATGTAGCGGTTTTGAAGGGTACTGACGTGGACCAGCCACGTAACCTGGCGAAGTCGGTGACGGTGGAATAAGTTATCCACAGGTGATCGAAACAAAAAAGAATCGCAGCCTACGGTTGCGATTTTTTTTATCTGAATAAAGGACATGCCCGATGGACCGCTTCCAGGAAATGCAAGTCTTCGCCACCGTCGCCCAGGAACAAGGCTTCTCGACGGCGGCGCGGCGTTTGGGAATGTCGGCGGCCAGTGTCACCCGCGCCGTGGCGGCGCTGGAGAAACGCATTGGCACTCAATTGCTGACACGTACTACCCGCAGCGTGCATTTGAGCGAGGCGGGTCAGCGTTATCTGGAGGATTGTCGGAGAATTCTCACCGAGGTGCAGGAAGCGGAGGATTCGGCGGCCGGGAGCCACGCCCAACCCCGTGGGCAACTGACGATCACGGCGCCGGTGTTGTTCGGTGATTTGTTCGTCACGCCAGTCATGGTCGGTTACTTGTCTCAATTTCCTGAAGTCAGCATCAACGCTCTACTGGTCGATCGGGTGGTGAGCATGGTCGAGGAGGGTATCGATGTGGCTGTGCGCATCGGTGAGTTGCCTGACAGCAATCAACATGCAATTCGCGTGGGCGAAGTGCGGCGGGTGATCTGCGCGTCCCCTGGATTCCTGACTGACCATGGTCGGCCTCGGCATCCTGCAGATTTGAGCGCAGGTCCGATCATCGCGACCTCGTCCATCGGTCAGCACAGAAGCTGGCCGTTCATTGACGCGGGAGAGCCGATCAGCATTCGTCTGGAACCGCGCCTTGTGGTCACCGCCAATCAGGCAGCTATCACGGCCGCCGCCATGGGACTGGGACTGACCCGAGTGCTGTCGTATCAAGTGGCGAGCAAAGTCGCGGCCGGTGAGTTGGAAATCGTTCTGGCTGACTTTGAACTGCCGCCATTGCCCATTCATGTGGTCTACCAGGGTGGGCGCAAAGCCCCGGCGCGGGTCCGTAGTTTTGTGGACTTCACGGTGAACGTACTGCGCGAACACCCGGCCCTACTTGGCTGAAGGGTTATTGCACGGGCTGAAATAATGGATTGCGTTTGCTGGTTATTCTGTTGTTTTGGTTGCGGATGGAAGATGGCCCCCTATCGGCGCTGATCTTCCTGGACGGCGCCACCACCCAGCGGAGTCGACCATGCAAGCGATCAAACTCTACAACTTCCCCCGCTCTGGCCACGCTCACCGTGTGGAGCTGATGCTGTCTTTGTTGCAACTGCCGACCGAGCTGATCTTTGTCGATTTGGCCAAGGGCGCCCACAAGCAAGCGGATTTTCTGGCGCTCAACCCGTTTGGGCAGGTGCCGGTGATTGATGATCAAGGCGTGGTGCTGGCCGATTCCAACGCGATCCTGGTCTACCTTGCGCTGAAATACGGCAACGGTCGCTGGCTGCCAACCGACCCGATCGGTGCGGCCAAGGTTCAGCGCTGGTTGTCGGTCGCCGCCGGGCCGATTGCCTTCGGCCCGGGCAGGGCAAGGCTGATCACCGTATTTGGTGCGCCTTACAACGCGCAAGAGGTGATCGCTTACGCCCACAGCTGGCTCAAAGTGATCGATCAGGAACTGGGCGCAACGCCCTATCTGGCCGGTGGTGAGCCGACCATCGCCGACATCGCCGCGTACAGCTACATCGCCCATGCCCCGGAAGGCAATGTGTCGCTGGATGACTACCCCAACATCCGCGCCTGGCTGACACGGGTTGAAGCCTTGCCAGGGTTTGTCGGCATGCCACGCACCGTTGCCGGTTTGCAAACAACTGCCTGATGTTCACGGCCCGATTCAGTCGGGCTGTTCTTGATGCGCGATGAGCGCAGGGGAGAAGCCGTTATGGAACGTTCACCTTGGCACGCAGGCGAGAAACAGTTGCAGGCTCGTGTGGGTGTCGCCGAGCGAATGGACGAATTAGGTCGTAGGGTGATTCGCAGCGAGATGCCGGATCAGCACCGCACCTTTTATCAGCAACTGCCGTTCATGCTGTACGGCGCGGTGGATGCTGACGGCAACCCTTGGGCCAGTATTCTGGAAGGGGCGCCGGGCTTTGCCCATTCACCAGAGCCTGCGCTGTTGCAGTTCGCCAGCCTGCCTGGTCACGACGACCCTGCGCCATTGCAAGACGGAATGGCGATCGGTCTGCTCGGTATTGAGCTGCACACGCGACGTCGCAACCGTCTCAATGGCCGAGTTGGCGCTGTGACAGCGGGCGGCTTCGAGGTGACGGTGCAGCAATCTTTTGGCAATTGCCCGAAATACATTCAATTGCGCCAGTTTCGCTCGGTGCCCTTGGCGGATCCGGCGACCCGTGTCGCGCAGCACCACAACGGGCTGGATGACGCGGCCAAAGCCATGATTGTCGGCGCCGATACCTTCTTTGTCGCCAGTTATGTGGACGTCGATGGCCAACGCTCGGTGGACGTTTCTCACCGAGGTGGCCAGGCCGGTTTCGTCCAGGTAGAGGGCAATCGCCTGACCATCCCGGACTTCGCCGGCAATCTGTTCTTCAATACGTTGGGCAATCTGCTGGTCAATCCTCGGGCAGGATTGCTGTTCATCGATTTCGATTCCGGTGACTTGCTGCACCTCACCGGTAGCACGCAAATCATCCTCGAAGGCCCCCAGGTCGAAGCCTTTCAAGGGGCCGAGCGGTTGTGGACATTCGAGGTGCAGCGCATGGTGCGACGGCCCGCGGCGCTGGCCTTGCGCTGGCGCTTTGACGGCGTGTCACCCACCAGTTTACTGACCGGGACCTGGGCGCAGGCGAATGCACGCCTGCAAGCCCAGGGTTCAGAGCCTTCGGTGCTCGACCTTTAGAAAAAGATCGCAGCCTTCGGCAGCTCCTACAGGGTGTAAACAAATCCTGCGTAGGAGCTGCCGAAGGCTGCGATCTTTTGATCTTCAGGCAGTCCTACAAACGATGATTTTGGGGAATGTTTCCGACAAGTTTTGACGGTTGTCGGGTGGGAAGTGGAGTGGATAGGCTTTGGGGGTCGCTGCACATCAGCGATCGGGTGTCGCAGTCCGTTCAGTTCATTTGGTGCATAATCGCCGGCCCAAACCACAGCACTTCGGTGCTAGTCGTTTGCTTAATGGTGGCTGTGCGCGGGATACCTTCGGGTATGCCGAGTTCCGAATGGCTCGGTCTGCGACCCCGCGTACAGCTGCCTCCTTCAAATCGCGTCGCAGCGATCGGTGGCGGTAAAACCTTTCATTCGGAGTGTCACCATGTTCAAAGCAACCCCAAATCCCCCAGAAACCGACGACGTTTCCCCCTACGAATCCCTCGATTCCAAAAAACTCAACGAAGCCGCTAACCGCGCGCTCGATCACTACCTCAACCCCTCCGCCCTCAAATCCCCCATGGCCCGCAAACCGAGCACGATGTTTATCGTTGCGCCGGATATCAAAGACGAAGACCTGTTGGCCCACACCTGTGAATCGTTGGCCCAGGCCAGTGTCATGGCGGGTGATTTTGCGGGGTATCTGGAAGGACCGCACCGGCACACGGCGATGGCGATTCAACAGATCGTCATGCTGGCAGAACTGGCGGTGAACCGGATGCTGGATAACGTTGCCATAACCAAACCTGCGCCACACAGCTGACCCCTGTGGGAATGGCTTTTGTGGCGAGGGAGCTTGCTCCCGCTTGAGTGCGCAGCACTCACAAGATCTTTGGTATATCAGAGATTTTGGGGCCGCTACGCAGCCAAGCGCGAGCAAGCTCGCTCGCCACAAAAGCCTGGGACCCGGTCGGTGAGTTATCCACAGATCGCAGCCTTCGGCAGTTCCTACAGGGTGTAAACAAATCCTGCGTAGGAGCTGCCGAAGGCTGCGATCTTTTGATCTTCAGGCAGTCCTACAAACGATGATTTTGGGGAATGTTTCCGACAAGTTTTGACGGTTGTCGGTCGGAAATGGGGTGGATAGGCTTTGGGGATCGCTGCAAATTCAGTGATCGGGTTTGGTCGCCCAGGTTTAGAATGGCGCACTTTTATGCTTGCTTCATGGCGAGCTGTGCGTGGGAGGGCTTAGGCCCTGCCGGGTTTCCATTCCCTGGTCGACCAACCCGCGTACGGTTCGCCACCCTTCGAGTGATTTTGCGGGGTATCTGGAAGGACCGCACCGGCACACGGCGATGGCGATTCAACAGATCGTCATGCTGGCAGAACTGGCGGTGAACCGGATGCTGGATAACGTTGCCATACCCAAACCTGCGCCACACAGCTGATCCCCTGTAGAAGCGATTTGTGGCGAGGGAGCTTGCTCCCGCTTGAGTGCGCAGCACTCACAAGATCTTTGGTGTATCAGAGATTTTGGGGCCGCTACGCAGCCCAACGCGAGCAAGCTCGCTCGCCACAAAAGCCCGGGCCCGGTTCAGGCGTAGGACAGGGATTTTTCTTCCAGCAGTTCTTCGTACAACGTCGTCCACTTGCGGCCCATTTCTTCCGCCGTGAATAGCTGCCGATAACGCGCCTCTGCCTTCACGCCCATTTCGGCCGCAATCGTCGGGTTTTCCCAAAGGGTGCGCATGGCTTCACGGAACGCTTGTGGATGACTCGGCGGCACCACCAGCCCGGTTTCGTTGTGGATGTTGATGTAGCTGGTGCCGGTGCCGATTTCGCTGGAGATCATCGGTTTGCCGTACATCGCGCCTTCGAGCAGCGAGATGCCGAACGCTTCGGAGCGCAGGTGCGAGGGGAATACGATGGCGTAACTCAGTTGCAGCAGCGCGACTTTGTCTTCGTCGCCAAGACGCCCCAGAAAGTGAATATTGCGCAAACCCAACGCTGCGGCCTGGGCGTGCAGTTCGGCTTCCAGCGGCCCGGCGCCGACGATTACCACCGGGTAATCCACGTCTTTCAAGGCGTCGAGCAGAATGTGCAGGCCTTTGTAATAGCGCATCACGCCCACAAACAGGAAAAACTTATCCCCAAGCTTTTGCCGCCAATGGTCCATGCGTTCGTTATCGGCCTGTGGATAACCGGCCTTGTTCAGGCCATAGGGAATGACGCGGGTCTTGTCCTGAAACTGCTGCAACACATCACTGGTGTGCAGGTAGTTGGGGGACGCGGCGACGATTCGGTCAGCGCTGGCGAGGAAGCGGTTCATCAGTGGCCGATAAAGTTTGAGCAGGTGTTTCTGGCGAATGATGTCCGAGTGATAGGTGACTACGCTGGGTTTGTTCATGGCGCTGAAGAAATGCACCAGGTCCATGAACGGCCACGGGAAGTGGTAATTGACCACGTCCGCCTCAGCGGCCATTTCGCGAAATCGCTTGAAGACGCTGTAAGAAAAGCCTGTTGAAGCGAACTGAATGTCGAGTTTGGCCCGATGGACTTCGTGCTGCCCGAGTTGCACCACCGGCGGTCTCGGATCGGCACTTAGAGTCAGCACCTGGCTTTCAATGCCATGCTGGGCGCCGCTTTCACACAACTGGAAGATCACTTGCTCGATCCCGCCGACGGAGTCAGGCAGGTACGTCTTGAAAAAATGAAGAACTCGCATTCAACCTCCCATGGCCTGGCGGTAGGCGCGGGCGGTGATCTTCGCGCAGCGCTCCCAGGAAAATAGCCTTGCCTGCTGCAATCCGGCTTTTCGGCATGCCTGCCAATGTGTTTGATCGTCGATCAGACGGCGCATGGCATCGCGCAAGCCGTCTGGATCGTCGGGTTCAATATAGTTGCCCGCAATGCCTGCGACTTCAGGCATGGCCGAACGTCGGGTCAGGATGACCGGCGTGCCGCTGGCCATGGCCTCCAGCACGGGTAGACCGAAGCCTTCATAGCGCGACGGAAAAATCAGCGCCCGGGCGCCGGCCAACAGCTGCGCGACCTGCTCGTCGGGCAGGTAACCGAGCAAACACACATGACCATTGGCCAATGCCTGGCGCAGCTCATCGTTGAATTGTTCACGCTGCCAGCCGGCCATGCCCACGATCAATAACGGAAAGCGCTGACGCAATGCTTCCGGAAGTTGGGCGTGAGCGCGCAGGGCCAGGGTCAGGTTTTTGCGTGGTTCCAGGGTGCCGACGCAGAGAAAATAATCCCGCATCTCGACCCCGTGGGCCTTGAGCATCGCATCGATGGCCTCGGGCTCGCGTGGGTGGAAACGTGCCGCCACGCCCAGCGGGGCAACTACAAAACGCTCGGCCGGCAGTGCGAACCAGGCTTGAGCCTCGTCGGCAATGTACTGCGAGTCGGTGAGAATCAGCTGCGCCTGTTGCACGCCATCGGCCAGTCGCCGCTTGATTTCTCGCAGGCGCGCCGGTGGTTGCGTCTCGGGATAGTGCAGGTGTGTCAGGTCATGCAGGGTGATGACCGTCGGGCCGTCGAACGACAACGGCCACAGACTGGGTTCGTGATAAAGGTCGATCGCCTGCGCGCGGCCTTGATCAAAGCGTTTCTGCGCCAGCCAGCGTCGAGCCTGATACGCCCCCGGTATCTGCCGCAGCAACGGCGTCAGTCGCGAGTAGCCCGGCATGGCAGCATCGGGTAGCGAAGAACTCCAGCCCCAGCCATGGAACAGCGACAACTCGACATCGGGCTCACCGGCCAGGGCATTCACCAGTTCGGCGACGTAATGGCCGATACCGGTGCGCGGGGCCTGGAGAATTCGGGCGTTAAGGGCAATTCGCATGTTGCCTCTCTTGCTCTGCGGGTGTTTCCACCAGGTTGCGCAGGGTTCGCTCGGCCAGTTGCGCACTGGCTTCACGCCAGCCAATCCAGCGCCAGTCCGCCACATCGCGGGCGGCCGGGAATTGTTTGCTGCTCTCGAATCGGGTAACCAGATCCGCCAGGTTTTGTGGTTCGGCCAGGTCGAAGTACGCCATGAACTCGCCGCCTATTTCGCGGAAGACTGGAATGTCACTGCCCATGGCCGGCAAACCGCGCTGCATGGCTTCCACCAGTGGCAGGCCGAAGCCTTCGACGTAGGACGGAAACACCAGCGCACTGGCGTGGGAATAGGCATGTTCGAGGCTGGTGTCGCTCAGGTCGTTAAACATGAACAACCGCCTGTTCAGCTGCGGGTGATTGCGTACCCGGGCGAGCAGGGCATCGCATTTCCAGCCAATGCGCCCGGCGATGCACAGACGGGCAGTGGAGCCTGCGGCCCAGGCGAGTTCGAAGGCGTCCAGCAAGTAGTCGTGGTTCTTGCGCGGCTCGATGGTGCTGACCATCAGGAACACCGGTTCCGGGGTATCGAACAGCCGGGTCAGGCGTGTTTCGACAGAGGCGGTTTCTTCGCGCAAGTCCAGCTCCGAGCCCAGGTGAAAGTAGTCGAACCACAAGGAGTCGGCTTTGGCAGGGCCGACGCGACGATGCAATTCTTCGCGCACCTGATCGCGCACCGTGGCGGAAATCGCCACGTAGCCGTCGGCGGTTTTGGCGATCCAGTCGAACCACTCGCTGAAAATCTGCACCAGTCGCGTGTCGTAGAACTGCGGGTGGGTCAGGGGAATCAGGTCGTAGATCACCGAGACAATGCCCACGCCTTCGCGTTTGAGTTGCTCGGCCAACGGGAAGAAATCGGCGTGCCAGGATGAGTCCAGCAACACGAGTTGATCGCCCGGTTGATGCTGCAGCGGCGAGCAACGTTTAGGCAGTTGATAGTGATTGATCCGGTCAATCAGGCGTAGCGGTACGCTGAAACCTGCCAACGCCGTGAGGCGATAAGCCGCGTACAGCGCGCGCCGGGTCCATCGCGAGGTGCAGCGTTTGTCGAGGCGCTGGTGCAGTTGCCAGAAACGATGGGCCAATCGCTCCAGGCGCCCACCGAACTCCATCAGCCCGTTGAAAAAAGGGATGCCCGAAGGGCTCAGTTTCAGAACCCGGTAGAGCTTGCCCTTGAGCATCACCACCGGGATGCATTCAACGCCATCGACGCGTTCAGGCAACTGATTGATGACGTTGCGCACCACCCGCTGAATGCCCGAATTGACCTTGGGGTGCTGGAACACGTACGTGCATTCCACCAGTAGACGGGTCATGGCGTGTGCTCCGAAACAATCGATTCGGCGGCGCGAGTGATGGTGGTTTTCGCCCCCAGCCACGAACAGCCGACAAAGTCTTCGTGTCGGTTGTTGATCACATGGAACACCAGGCCGTAGTCGCGCCACTCGAAATTGCGGTCCAGGTGCGAGTCCAGTCGCGACAGGCTCAGGGCCACGGAATAGTTGCCCTTGCCCAGGCCCATGACGAAGGCAAAGCGGTAGGTCAGCCGCTCACCGGCCTGCAGATCGGTGAGGGCGAGGTCCTGACGATGGGTATTGATGCCGTACATGGCCTGGCCCAGGCGATCCTTGATCATGAAACCCAGCACCAGGCGTTCGATGTCCTGGCGCACTTCGACTTGCACCTCAAGCACCACCGACTGGCCGACTTCAGCGGCATCGATGGCACGTTCGCGCTCATCGAGCAGGCGCACGCTGAGGATCCCGGCTTCACCGGTGCCGGAAACGGTTTGCACCTGGCCGTCCGCGAGCATTTCCTGACGCACCGTCTGGCCTTCGCGCTCGGCGAGCAGGGCGTTGTAGTAGTCCATGACGGCTTCGGGCTTGCCGTGCATGGCCATACGACCGTTCTCCAGGAGAATCGCCGAATCGCAAATCGACTGAATCGCCGAGCGGTCGTGGGACACGATCAGCAATGTGGTGCCGGCCCTGCGAAAGCTGCGGATGCGGTCGAAGCTTTTGTGCTGGAAGTAGGCGTCGCCCACCGACAGCGCTTCGTCGACGATCAGGATGTCCGGGCGCCGCGCGGTGGCCACGCTGAACGCCAGGCGCATCTGCATGCCGCTGGAGTAGGTGCGCACCGGGTGGTCGATGGCTTCGCCAATTTCCGCGAAATGTTCGATCTGTGGCATCAGGGCTTCGATTTCTTCGACCTGCATGCCCAGCAGTTGCCCGGCCATGATCGCGTTTTGCCGGCCGGTAAAATCCGGGTGAAAGCCCATGCCCAGTTCCAGCAGTGCGGCGACGCGGCCTTCGAGCTGGATCTGCCCACAGGTGGGTTGGGTGGTGCCGGTGATCATCTTCAGCAAGGTACTTTTGCCGGCACCGTTGACCCCGACAATGCCCACCGCTTCACCGGGCGCAATCTCGAACGCTACGTCTTGCAGCACCCAGTGCTGGCGATGGCGGATCGGCGAAAACGGAATCAGCCACTCAGCCAGTCGGCTCCAGCGTGTGGGGTATTGCTTGTAGGCCTTGCCCAGGCCGGTTACGCGTATGTGCCCCATCAGAGTTCATCCACCATTTCGCCGACCCGCTGACGAAACAGTCGCAGCCCGATCACGCAGAACAACACACCGATCACGAAAATCGGCAGCAGCGAACTCCAGACCGGCCATTGGCCGTAGAGAAACAGGTTCTGGTAACTGCCCATCAGGTTTGTCAGCGGGTTGAGCTGCAACAACCGTTGCACCCACTCGGGCAGGATGCTCAGCGGGTACACGATCGGGGTCAGCCAGAACCAGAATTGCAGGCAGATGCCGAAGAATTGCCCGACATCGCGAAAGAACACATTCAACACGCCGAGGATCATCCCGAGACCGGCGCAGAACATGACCTGCAGCGCGATCAGCGGCAGCAACGCCAGCAGGGCCATGCCCGGCAAGCGCCCGGTGATCAGCAGAAAGCCCAGGAACAGCCCGATGATGATCGCGAAGTTGATGCCGGCGTTGAACAGCACGATTAGCGGCAGGCAGATTCTCGGGAAGCTGATTTTCTTCAGCAGGTTGGCGTTTTCCAGAAACATGTTCTGGCTGCGCAGGGTGATTTCCGAGAACAGGCCCCAGGTCAGCAACCCGGCGCAGAGGTAGATGCTGTAGGCCATACCGTCATCCACACCGGGCAAGCGTGCGCGCATGATGTGGGAAAAAATCACCGTGTAGACGACGATCATCGACAGCGGGTTGAGCACGGTCCACAGGGCACCGAACAGCGAATTACGATAACGCGCTTGAAACTCTCGCTTGACGCTACCGAGGATGAAACCTCGATAGCCCCACAGCGAGCGATACAGGGAAAGCAACATTCAAACCGTCCTGCCGTATTGGTCTTCGAAGCGAACGATATCGTCCTCCCCCAGGTATTCACCGCTTTGCACTTCGATGATCACCAGGTCGATCACGCCGGGGTTTTCCAGACGGTGCCTGTGCCCGGCGGCAATGAATGTCGATTCGTTCTTGGCCACCAGGTGCGAACCGGAACCGTTGTTGGTGACCTTGGCCATGCCTTCGACCACGACCCAGTGTTCATTGCGGTGATGGTGCATTTGCAGTGACAACTTGGCGCCGGGTTTGACCACGATACGTTTGATCTTGAAGCGAGGACCTTCCTCGAGCACGGTGTAAGTGCCCCACGGTCGGTTGACTGTGCGGTGCAGGCGATAGGCTTCGTGCTTTTCATCCTTGAGCTGCCGGGCCACCCGGCGCACATCCTGGGCGCGGTCGGCATGGGCGACCAGCACCGCGTCGGCGGTGTCGATGATGATCAGGTTATCCACACCCACGGCGGCGACCAACCGGTCTTCGCTCTGGACGAAGTTGTTGTGGCTGTCGATGAAGATCGCGTCGCCGCTGGCGCGATTGTTCTGCGCATCGGCCGGCACCAATGCCGCCACGGCGCCCCAAGAACCAATGTCGCTCCAGTCGAAAGAGGCCGGAACCACGACCACCTTGTCGGAGCGCTCCATCAAGGCGTAGTCGATGGAGATGTCGGTGATTTTGGCGAAGTGCGTTGGCGACAGTTCCTGTTGCAGGCAACCGCCGGTTTCCACCGGCGCACTGGCCGCCATGCAGGCCCGAGCCTGTTCCAGCAATGCGGGGGCGTGAAGGTGCAACTCGGCCAGCAGCGTGGCGATCGAGAAGCAGAACATCCCCGAATTCCACAGGAAGTTGCCGCTCTCCAGATAATGCGTGGCGGTTTGCAGGTCGGGTTTTTCGACGAAGCGTTGCACCTTGGCGGCGCCTTTGTCGTCCAGCGGGGCACCGGTTTCGATGTAGCCGAAGCCGGTTTCCGGGGCTGTCGGCACCACGCCGAAGGTCACCAGATGACCAGCCTTGGCCAGCGTGACGGCGTGCTCGACCGCGCTTTTCAAGGCGTCTTCGTTGAGAATCAGATGGTCGGCGGGCATCACCACCATGATCGCTTCGTCGCCGTGCAAGGCTTGTAGCGAAAGGGCTGCCGCCGTGATGGCCGGGGCCGTATTGCGGCCCGTCGGCTCGAGCAGGAAATGCCCGCGATGGCGTTCCAGGCGCGCGTCCTGATAGTGATCCTTGCTCTGGAAGTAATAGTCGCGGTTGGTCACCGTGACGATATCGCCCCAGCCATCGAGCAAACCGGCCGCACGCCGATAAGTTTTACTCAGCAGCGACTGACCGTCGGGCAGGGTCATGAACGGCTTGGGATGGCCTTCGCGGGACACCGGCCACAACCGGGTGCCGGCACCGCCGGAGAGAATCACGGGAATCAGCATGGCCTACTCCTTGGCTACGCGTTTCATGTCCGCATCCATCATCATGCGGATCAAGGTGTTCAGATCGGTTTTTGGCTTCCAGCCCAGTACACGCCGGGCCTTGGCCGGGTTACCCAGCAGCACTTCTACCTCGGCCGGGCGGAAAAACGCCGGGTCGATCTTCACGTAGTCGCGGTAGTTGAGGCCAATGTGATCAAAGGCAATGCGGCACATTTCGCGCACGGTGGTGGTCACGCCGGTGGCGACCACATAATCGTCAGGCGTGTCTTGTTGCAGCATCAGCCACATGGCTTCGACATAATCGCCAGCGAAGCCCCAATCGCGTTTGGCGTCGATGTTGCCCAGGCGCAGCTCCTGCTGTTTGCCTTGTTTGATGCGAGCGGCGGCGTCGGTGACTTTACGGGTCACGAACTCGATGCCGCGCAGCGGTGATTCGTGGTTGAACAGGATCCCGCTGCTGGCGTGCAGGTTGAAGCTTTCGCGATAGTTCACCGTGATCCAGTGGCCATAGAGTTTGGCCACGCCGTAAGGGCTGCGCGGATAAAACGGCGTGTTTTCGTCCTGCTGCTCGGCCTGAATCAAGCCAAACATTTCGCTGGTGGACGCTTGATAGAAACGGGTGTGCGGACTGAACTGACGGATCGCTTCGAGCAGGTGAGTCACGCCCAGGCCGTCGACGATGCCAGTGGTTACCGGTTGATCCCAAGAGGCGGCGACAAAGCTTTGCGCGGCCAGGTTATAGACCTCGTCCGGCGCTGACTTGATCACCGCTCGCTGCACCGAGCAGGCATCGGCCATGTCGCCATCCAGATAGACGATATCGCCCTCGATCCCGGTCTCGCGCAGTCGCCAACGTGAATCGCTGCTGCGCCGTGCCACCAGGCCATGAACGGTGTAACCCTTGTCGAGCAGCAGTTTGGCCAGATAGGCGCCGTCCTGACCGGTGATCCCTGTGATCAATGCACTTTTTGTCATTCTTGTCGTACTCGCTTCTCCCAGTCGGACAGGATCGCCCGCAAGGATTGTTGTGTTGTGATTTCAGGCGTCCAGGCTGTGGTCTGGGCAAGCTTGGCATGGCTGCCACAAACGCGACGTTGATCCGCGCGGCGAAGACGCGCCGGATCCTGAACCAGTTGCACATCGACCTGGGCGAGATCCCCCAGCTGTTCGATCAAGCTGCGAATGCTCTGCTCGCGCCCCGAGCAAATGTTGTAGACCTGCCCCGAGGTGCCTTTTTCCAGCAAGGCGAAGTAGGCCGACACCACGTCGCCCACATCGAGGAAATCGCGAGTGACGTCGATGTCACCGACTTCCAGTTGCGGTGTTTGCAGGCCTTGCTTGATTCGGCTGATCTGCCGCGCCGCGCTGGCGATGACGAAGCTGTCCTTCTGCCCGGTGCCGATGTGGTTGAACGGGCGCGCGACCAATACGGGCCAGCCCTCGCTCAGGCCCCATTGCAGGCTCAGGAATTCGGCCGAGAGTTTGCTCACGGCGTAAGGGTTGCGCGGGCAGGGTGGATGGACTTCGGTGATGGGCAGATCGGCTTCGTTGACCTGGCCATAGACATCACCGGAGCTGACGTACAAAAAGGTGCCGATAAAGCCACGGGCCTTGAGGGCTTGAAGCAGGTTGAGGGTGCCCAGCAGGTTGATGTTCAGCGTGCGTGCCGGATCACGAAAGGCTTCGGGGACGAAAGTCTGGCCAGCCAGATGAATGACCGCATCGGGCATTTCCGGCCATAGGCCTTCAAGGCTTTCTGGCTGTGCAAGATCGTAACGGGAAGGGGCGGGCAGCAGTTCCCATTCCGAGGCATCAGCCTTCAGACGAGATTGAATATGTTGTCCTACGAATCCACTCAGACCCGTTACGAACAGACGCTTTTTCAAGCAGCGGTCCCCTCAATGCTGAACTTCTGCCATTTCCCACAGGCTTTAGGAAAAGTCTGTCAGACCGAAGAAAAACCTTCGTAGGAAGACAGGCGAAGTCGTTGTTGTAATTGTTTGGTAGCCAATCTGTGCCAATTGCGCAGCAATTTCAATAAGTCCCACCGTGACTGATCAGTTCTCGTTTTTGCAGGCCTGTTTATTCTCGCCGAGCGGTTCACGAACCCTTAATGGATGTGTTTAGAATGCCCCTCGTCACGATCGCCCAGGGTTCGGCAGGGTTGTTCTGCAACGCCGCGAAACTGACCACTAAAACAAGAACGTAGACGGGCATGAAGACTATAGACGAGGACGACACACCGACTCGATCCGTGGCTTTGCCGTCATAGAGTGAGGTCGCCGGGATGGCGGCTTCATCGTGGGATGCCATGAATTTTATTCTTTACTCGGACGTCAACGACAGTTCCATCAGCCAGAGCCTCGGTCGTCCCGAATACAGTTATTACTTCGTGCTCAAGGCTTATCGCCCAGTGCTCGAAAGCCTTGGGCGGGTGCATGTGGTGTCCTCCACCGCCGAAGTCGATCCTCTCTACAGGCAGCTGCGTGCCGCCGGCGAAGACAGCTTGTTCCTGTCTTTCACCCCGCCGCAGAAAACCCCGAACGACCTTGAGTGCCCGACCATGTGCGTGGTGGCCTGGGAGTTCGATTCGATTCCCGATGAGCAGTGGGACAACGATCCACGCCAGGACTGGACCCGCATGCTGGCGCGCCAGGGCCGGGTGATTACGCTCTCCAGTCATACGGCCCGGGCGATCCGTCGGGCCTTGGGCGAAGACTTTCCGGTGTTGGTCTTGCCGACGCCGTTGTGGGAAAACTTCGCGGTCATCCGTAGCCGTCATTCCAGTATGCCGGTCAATGCCGGTTCGACACTCGACATCAAGGGCTGCATCCTTGATACCCGTACGCTGGGGCTGTGCGCCGACTCGCTGATTCCGCCGCCGCTGACCGCTGAGCAACAGGCGGAACTCGAGGCCTTGCGTCCGCCGCCGCTGACCCTGAAGCGCCGCTTCGTCATCGCCAGGCACTACTTGCGCCTGTGGGCGCTGGACCTGGGCAAGGCGCAACCGGTGCCGGTCCATCGCACTCACTTTTTGAGCCTGTGGTACAGGGAAGGGATTCGCGATCTGTTGTCTGACCCGGCTCATTCCAGGCTCGCAAAATACTTCCCGCGCATTGCCGGTCCACAGTCGGTGCCGGTCCACGTACCCGCAGCCGTGGACCTTCCGGACACTACGGAGCAGGTTCAGACCCATGTCGACGGCGTGGTCTACGTCACCGTGTTCAACCCCAAGGACGGGCGAAAAAACTGGCATCAACTGATCAGCGCATTCTGCTGGGCGTTCCGTGACACCGCGGATGCCACACTGGTGCTGAAGATTACCCAGAGCGATCTGTCGTCCTATTACACCGAGTTGATGACCTTGCTGGCGCAACTGTCCCCATTCGCCTGCCGAGTGGTGGTGATGCACGGTTACCTGGACGATCCGCAATATGCCCGGCTCTATGAGGCGGCGAGTTACTACGTCAACGCCTCGCGCTGCGAAGGCTTGTGTCTGCCGCTGATGGAGTTTATGGCCAGCGGCAAACCGGTGATCGCGCCGGATCACACGGCCATGGAGGATTACATCGATGAGCGCGTGGCGTTTGTGGTCAAGTCCAGCGAAGAGCTGACCATCTGGCCTCAGGACACCCGCATCATCTATCGGACCCTGCGTTATCGACCGGACTGGGGATCGTTGAAAACGGCCTACGAAAACAGCTACCGGATCGCCAAGGAACAGCCGCTGGAATACCAGCAAATGGCTCATGCCGCGATCGAGCGCATGCACGATTACTGCGCCTTCACTCCAGTGCAGCAGCGCTTGGCGGACTTTTTCGGGCTGGCGCCACAGGGTGTGCCGGCAACAGCCGTAACGGATGACGCCTCATGTTGATCATCATTCATTCGGAAACCAACCAGCGCACCATTGCCCAGAACCTGGGCCGTTCGGAATACAGTTACTACTTCGTGCTCAAAGAATATCGACCGGTGCTGGAGCGCCTGGGGCGGGTAGTGGAAGTCAGCGACCCGCAGACTGAAGTCGACGCTTTGTACCTTGACTGTCTGTCCCGTGGCGAAGACTGCGTGTTCCTTTCGTTCTCGCCGCCCCATCGCACGCCTGTGCATTTCGCCTGTCCGACACTGGCGGTGTTTGCGTGGGAATTCAGCACCATTCCCAATGAGCCGTTCGCCGGTGAACCACGTAATGACTGGCGCACGGTATTGCGCGCGAGCGGTGCAGCGATCACCCATTCCAGCTACACCGTCAATGCCGTGCGCGAAGCCATGGGCGCCGACTATCCGATCGTCGCGGTGCCGGCACCGGTGTGGGATCGCTTTGCTGCACGCGGTGCGCAATTGCAGCGTCAGCCAAAGGCTTGCCAGGTGCGATTGAAGATCAAAGGCTTGCTGGCGGACAGTCGTCAACTTGATCTGCGAGCCTTTGGCCCTGCGCATTTGCGTGCCGGCAAGGGCATCGACTTTCAGGCGCCCGCTCGTGAACAAGAGTTGCTACTCGACGGTGTGATCTACACCTCGGTGTTCAACCCCGGCGACGGGCGCAAGAATTGGGAAGACATGCTGAGTGCTTTTTGCGTGACCTTCCGCGAGGTAGAAGACGCCACGCTGGTGCTCAAGTTGACGCACCACGATGCCGAAGAAGCGCTGACCGATATCCTTCATCACTTGTACAAAAACCAGCCCTACCGCTGCCGTATCGTGTTGATTTACGGCTACCTCGCAGATGCGGACTACGAGCGCCTGGTGCAGGCCACGAGTTACGTGGTGAACACATCCTATGGCGAAGGCCAGTGCCTGCCGCTGATGGAGTTCATGTCCTGCGGCAAGCCGGCGGTGGCGCCGCGCACCACGGCGATGATCGATTATCTGGACGCGGACAATGCTTTCCTCATCGACTCCACGGATGAGCTGACGGCCTGGCCCCACGACCCGCGAAAGGCGTTTCGCACCCTGCGTTACATCACCAACTGGGCCTCGCTGTGCACGGCCTATCAGGCCAGCTATGCGGTGGCTAGTGACGACCCGCAACGCTATGCAAGAATGTCCGCCCACGCGGTGACCAGCCTGCAGAACTTTTGCAGCCAGGCAACCGCTGAACAGCGTCTGAAAGAATTCCTGGGCCGGCTGTTCGAAACCCGCGCTGCGGCTGCCATGGAAACCCCCCAGGCATGATCCGCGCATTGATTCGGCGGCTGCGTCCGGTGACGGAAGCCAAAGCTGTACCTGCACCGGTTGCGCAAGACAGCGTGTCACCGCGCGATGTCGGCTTGCACGACGCCATCCTCGATGGCTGGTTTTTGAACGACAGCGGCGAATTGCTCAAGGGTTTTGCAATCACGGCGCACGACACCTTGCTGGACGTCGGTTGCGGTGAAGGCGTTGCGACGTTGTTTGCGGTGCGTCAAGGCGCCTCAGTGATTTTCACCGACAGTGAGCACGACAAGGTCCGTGATCTGGCCCGGCAAGTGGACGCGCAGACGGATAAGCCCAACCTGGGGCTGGTCAGCAATAGCCTGCCGTTGCCGCTGGCCGATGGCTGCGCGAGCAAAATCGTGTGCATGGAAGTGCTTGAGCACATCGATCAACCCGAACCCTTCATGGCCGAGCTGGTGCGCATGGGCCGTCCGGGTGCGCAGTATTTGCTCAGCGTACCGGCGCCGGTGGGCGAACATTTGCAGCAGGGCATCGCCCCTGCCAGTTATTTTCAGTCGCCCAATCACGTGCAGATTTTTACCCCGGAACGTTTCGCCGCCCTGGTGGAGGACGCCGGCCTGGTGATCGAGCATCGTCAGGCCACCGGGTTTTTCTGGGTGATGGGCATGATCTTCTTCTGGGCCAGCGAGCGCGCGGCCGGGCGCGACTTGGGCGGCGCGGTACGTGACCGGATTCAAGCGCCCTATCCGCCGCTGATGGAGAGTTGGGCGAGAACCTGGCAAGACCTGCTGGCGCAACCCAATGGACTGGCGATCAAGCAGATGCTCGATCAGTTCATGCCCAAGAGTCAGGTGATCATTGCACGTAAACCGATGGCGACCGACTCAAAGGCTGGGGCTGCGCGATGAGCAGTCGACGGATTCTCGACATCGAATTGTTGCGCGGGATCGCAGTGCTTGGTGTGCTGGTGCATCACCTGCAAACCATGCCATTTCCGGGTGGGCTGCCGGGTTTCGAATCGGGCACGGCCCACGGGCAATTCTGGTGGGGCGTGGACCTGTTTTTTGTCATCTCCGGGTTTGTCATCGCCCGAGGCTTGATTCCGCTGCTGCGTGGTTGCCAGACACCCCAGGCCTTCTGGCTGGAAACCCGCGGTTTCTGGATTCGCCGGGCCTTTCGTCTGTTGCCATCCGCCTGGTTGTGGCTGTTGCTGATGTTAGCGGGCGCACTGTTTTTCAATCATTCGGGCGCCTTTGGCACGGTGCAGGCCAATCTGCAGGCGACGCTGGCGGGCTTTCTGCAATTGGCCAATTTGCGCTTCGCTGAAAGCTTCATGCGCTTCGAATACGGTGCCAGTTTCGTTTACTGGAGCCTGTCCCTTGAAGAGCAGTTCTACCTGCTGCTGCCCTTACTGATCCTCGTCTGCCGCAAGCGGTTGGTGTGGGTGTTGCTGGCCTTGGTTGCCGTGCAACTGTTCACTTGGCGTTCAGCGCTGTTGATGAGTATCAGGACCGATGCCCTGGCATTGGGTGTGTTGCTGGCGATGTGGAGCTCGAGGCCGAGCTATCTGACCTGGGAGCCACGATGGTTGCGCCGTCGTTGGTCAGGCCTGTTGACGCTGATCGGCCTGGGCGCTGCACTGAGCGTGCTGGCGAGCACACCTTTCAACCTGGCGAGCTATCGGGTCGCCGCGATTGCCTTGTTGTGCGCGCTGCTGGTCTGGATCGCTTCCTACAATCGCGATTACCTGTTGCCCAAGGGCAAGCTCAAGCAAGTACTGGTCTGGTTGGGCGCCCGTTCCTATGGCATTTACCTGATTCACATTCCGGCGTTCTTTGTCGTACGCGAAGGCTGGTTTCGTTTCGCGCCCGCCGGTTGGCAGGACATGGCGATGCAGCCGGCACTGGCGCTGTTTTGTGCCATGACCCTGATCGTGCTGCTGAGTGAACTCAACTATCGATTCATCGAGCTACCCATGCGCAACCGGGGTGTCCGCCTGGTGCATCACTTGCGCGTGTCCCGATCAGCCCTTCCATCCTCTGGAGCCACCTCATGCTGAGCCTTTTGAAGAAACTCACGGCGGGCACGTCTGCTGCCGCGCAGCCGCTGACGCCGGCACCCTCGGTTGCCGACAAGGTCGACCCGTACATGCTCGGCCTGCATGACGCGATGCTCAGCGGCTGGTTCAACCAGCAAACCGGTGAGCTGTTCACCGGCTTCCCGGTCAGCCCCGAGGACACGCTGCTGGACGTGGGCTGCGGTGACGGAGGCAACGTGCATTTCTGCGGCATGCGCGGGGCGAAGATCATCATTGCCGACATCGACGCCGCCAAGGTCGAAGCGACTCGTCAGCGCCTGAGCGACACGCCGGCGCGGGGCGTCGAGTACCATGTCACGGACTGCAACCCGCTGCCGATTGCCGACGCGACCGCGACCCGGGTGGTGTCCACCGAGGTTATCGAGCATGTCGACGATCCGGCGCAGTTCCTCGCCGAACTGGTGCGGGTCGGCAAGCCCGGGGCGCTGTATTTGCTCAGTGTTCCGCACCCCAGTTCCGAAGACCTGCAAAAAGACATCGCGGCGCCGGAGTATTTCCAGAAGCCCAACCACATTCGCATCATCAGCGAAGAGCAGTTCAAAGCGATGGTCAGCGACGCCGGCCTGGACGTCATCAGCCACAGCCAGTACGGGTTTTATTGGTCGATGTGGATGCTGTTGTTCTGGGAGGCCAAGGTCGATTTCAGCAACGCCGACCATCCATTGCTCAACCATTGGGCCGACACCTGGCAAGCCGTGCTGTCCTCGCCACGGGGGGCGCAGATTAAACAGGCGCTGGATGCGGTAGTAGCGAAAAGTCAGGTGATCATTGCCCGCAAGCCAATGGCTGAGTAGGCTGCCGGGAATTCGTATTCGATCAATTGTGGCGAGGGAGCTTGCTCCCGTTGGGTTGCTGTAGGAGCTGCCGAAGGCTGCGATTTTTTGATCTTGATCTTCCACACCGACTCAATTGACCAGGGAAAGATCGCAGCCTCGTTGCACTCGGCAGCTCCTACAGCAGCCGAGCGGGAGCAAGCTCCCTCGCCACAGAGGATGAGGGCTCATTGTGTTTTTCATTCGTCTGTCAGCCTTGCTGGCCGCATTGCTGTTGCTTAGCGGTTGCGAGCGACCGGACGCGCCGCCGCTCGATCAGCAACTCTACGTCTGGCAACGCCAATGGACGCCGGCCCATGACGCCGCGCTGCGCGACAGCCGCGCCGATTTCTCGACCTTGCGCGTGCTGGCCTTGCAGGCCTTTGCGCAGGCCGGCTGGAGCCGGGCACGGATCGATCCGGTGCTGCTCAAGCGTGATGGCCGACCGCTGATTGCGGTGATTCGTCTGGATGGCCAGCTCCCGGGCCTGGATCAAGAGCAGGTCACCGCACAAATCCAGCAAGTGCTCAGCGATTGGCAAGGGCAGGGGCTGATCCTCTCCGGCGTGGAAATCGACCACGATGCGGGCAACGCCCGGCTACCGGCCTATCGCGAATTCCTCACGCATTTACGCGCCGTTCTGCCCGCTTCCTTGCCGTTGAGCATCACGGCATTGCCGGCCTGGCTCGACAGCCCCGAATTGCCGGCGCTGCTGGCGACCGTCGACAGCAGCGTTTTGCAGGTGCACGCGGTGAGCGATCCACGGCGTGGTTTGTTCGACTCGAATCAGGCACGGCAATGGGCCAGGGGCTGGAGCCGTATCACGTCGAAACCGTTTTATCTGGCATTGCCGGCTTATGGCGTGGCGTTGTTGCCGGGGGACGGTGGCGCGCCGCTCGTGGAAAGTGAAGTGCCCATCGAGCGGGGCGGCGAACGCCGGGAGTTACTGGCGGATCCGCTGCAACTGAGCAAACTCGGCGCCGAGTTGCGCGCCGATCCACCGGCTCATCTGGCCGGGCTGATATGGTTTCGCCTGCCGCTGGCCAATGATCGCAGGGCCTGGAGCCTGACGACGCTCATCGCGGTGGCGCGCGGCGATACGCTCGACAGCCGCGTGAAATTGAAGCTCTCGGCGCAGGACGGCCTCTACGACATCAGCGTCAGCAACCACGGCAACCTCGACAGCGCCTGGCCCGAACGGCTGACACTGGCGGTGCAAGGCTGCGATGGCGCCGATGCACTGGCCGGTTATGCATTGCAACAGCGCCCGGATCTGCTTACCTTCACCCGCCTGCGCGAGGGTCGAATACCGGCCGGCGGGCAGCGCGCCATCGGTTGGGCCCGCTGCGCAACTATTGATCAAGGAGGTTCGAATGTTCATCCGTAACTGGCCCCGCCATGTGCTTTGCCTGAGCCTCAGCTTGCCGTTGGGCTCGGCGTTGGCCTGCGGGCCGGACTTCCCCATGCGCCTGCTGGACAACCGTGGCCAGTCGCTGGCGGAACTGCCGGAAGGCAACTTCAACTTTGAGATCAGTCGCCTCGGGCATGCCATTGCGGGACTGAAAAATGTCACCGCAGCCACCAACATTCCGGGGGACGGTTACGGCGATGGGCCGGATTACGCGGGTCAGCGCAACACCGCCGAACAGGCTGGTTTGACGCCTGAGCAGCAAGCACTGGTGCAACAGCTGCGCAGCCTGACCGATGCCCGTCAGGTTGAAGAGCAAGGCGCGAGCCTGCCGGCCGAGCACAGGTTGTACCTGGCGGGCGCGGTGGCGTTCAACGCGGGTGACCCTGGTTTGGCCGCTGAATATTTTCAGAAAGTGCTGGCGCTGCCGGCGGATCAACGTGCGTTGCGCAGTACCTGGGCGGCTTACTCGTTGGGGCGGGCACTGTTTGCCATGAGTTCAGAGGCGGGCGCAGGTTCCGATCTGTTGGCTCAATCCCGAAAGGCCTTCGAGCAGACTCGTCAACTGAGCATCGACGGCTTCAGCGACCCGCTGGAACTGGGTGTTGCCAGCCTTGGCGAAGAAGCGCGAGTGGCCCGCACCGCTGGCGATTGGGATAGCGCCATCAAACTTTATGCGACGCAGAACCTCCACGGTTCGGCGGTGGGCTACAGCTCGTTGAAGTTGTTGATGGCCGATCTGATGGTAATGCCCGACGATCAACTGGCCGTGTTGCTCAAGGGCAAAACGGTGCAGCAACTGGTGACGGCGTCATTGATCAGTCGACTGGGCTGGTCATTCGGTGATCAACCGCCGAACGAACAAAAACTGATCAAGCTGCTGCAAAACAGCACTCGCGGCAGCCTGGATAACGCGGATCGCCTGGCGGCGATGAATTATCAACAGGGCGATTACGCCAGTGCCAAAGCCTTCCTCGAACAGGCCGGTGACGGCGGTCTCGCGTGGTGGCTGCGGGCGAAACTGGCGTTGCGCGATGGCGATAAAAACACTGCAGCGGCGGCCTATGCCAAGGCCGCTCAGGCCTTCCCGCAGAACGAGTCCTGGGGTGAGCGACGGACCCCGGACTGGGATTACGAAACAGTGCAGCCCAAGTGCCGGGTCGATGGCGAAAGCGCGATCCTGGCCCTGCAACGCGGGGATTATCTGCAAGCCTTTGATCAGCTTTATCGCAGCCAAAACATTTACTGGTACGACGCAGCCACCGTTGCCGAGCGGGTGCTGACTCTCGATGAACTCAAGCAGTACGTCGACACTCAGGTGCCCGCACCGCCGCCGCTCAGCCAGCAGAATCGCGATAATTATGTGCCGTTGCCGATAGCCGCGAACCTGCGCAATTTGCTCGGGCGGCGCCTGTTGCGTGAAGGGCGTTATGACGAAGCGCCGGCTTACTTCGACAACGTCGATCTGCAGAACAAGGCCAAGGCGTATGGGCAATTGCGACAGGAAGCGGACGCTGCCTGGTGGCCGACCAAACGTGCAGCGGCATTGTTCAATGCCGCGTGGACGGCACGCCAATGGGGCATGGAGCTTCTCGGCTACGAAATGGCACCGGATTACGCCACGTTCGGTGGTAATTACAGCCTTGAGAGCCGTGAGCTAAAGGTCGGCCCGTTAGTGGCTGAAGGTGAGGTCCTGCGTCAGCAAGCCAGCGCCGCTCAACCCGATGAGCGCTATCACTATCGTTATGTCGCAACGGCTTTGGCCAGTCGTGCTGCCGATAATCTGCCTCATACCAGCCAGGCTTTTGCGGCGGTGTTGTGTGCGGCGGCGGGGTGGAACACCAGCCTTGAAGAAGAAAGTGCCTTCTACCAACGGTATGTGAAAGAAGGTCCCTATGTGGATTGGGCGGAAAACTTCGGTCACCAATGCCCTTATCCCGACTTTGAAAACGCCAGCAAACGTTATGTCACCCAGGCGACCGATGCTACGCGTTCGATGCTGCGGCCTTACAAGAAGCCAGTGCAAGTGGGCGCTGTTGTGGCGATCACGGCGGCGGCGTTGCTGCTGATCAGTCGCCGTCGTCGTAGAGCGCGATAAGCCTCAACCCTCAACCCTGCTGCACAAAGGTCAGCCGCACCGCGAAGCCGATCAGCAGGCTGCCGAACAACCACTGCTGCACCCGCTGGGCCGATGGACTGCGTTGCAGCCAGCGGCCGAGTGCGGCGCCGACCAGTGCGTAGGCACTGTCGAACAACAACCCGACACCGACCAGCATCACACCCAGCGTTGCAAATTGCGCGAGCACTGGCCCGGCGTGCGGCTCAATGAACTGCGGCAACAGCACCGAGCAGAACAACAGCGCCTTGGGGTTGAGCAGGTTGGTCAGCAAACCGCGCTGGACCGCTTCGCGCCAATGCGATTTTTCAGTCGTGGACCCTGCACTGTTCAAGTTCGGCAGCATCGTGGTGCGCAGGCACTGAATGCCGATCCACAGCAGGTACGCGGCCCCGACCAGGCGCACCATGTCGAAGGTCCAGGGCGCCGTCTTGAACAGCGCCGCCAAACCCAGCGCCGCCAGGGCCACATGACAACCACGTGCCACACCGAGCCCCAACGCCGTGGCCAGCGCCGCGCCTTTGCCCTGACGCGCGCCGGTCTGCAATAGCAGAATCATGTCCGGGCCCGGCAACAGGTACACCACCGCCAGCGCCGTGAAAAACAGCCAGAGTCCTGCCATGTTGCACCCCATTCGTTGTCGATTTGGTGAGGTCAGTCTATGGCTGAAGAGCAGGGCAGGTGATTGCGTAGTCAGCTTCTAAAGACTCGATATTTGGCATAACCTGCCAGTTTGTGATGATTGAACCATCGGAATCTGCCAAACCATGAAACTGGACGCCTATGACCGCAAGATACTGGCGGCGCTGCAACGGGACGGTCGCCTGAGCAACGTGCAATTGGCTGACGAAATCGGTTTGTCTGCCTCGCCTTGTTTGCGTCGGGTACGGATGCTGGAAGAGGCGGGCGTGATTCGCGGCTATCAGGCCAATCTGGATCGAGATGAAGTGGGCCTTGGGCTGACAGTGTTTGTCGGGGTCAAAGTTGAACGCCACAACGATGAACAGGCCGAAGCCTTTCGCTTGGCCGTGACGGCATTGCCTGAGGTGATTTCGGCGTTCCTGGTGTCGGGGGAATCCGATTTTTTGTTGCAGGTGGTGGTACCGGATTTGCGCGCCTATGACCGCTTTCTCACCGGATGCCTGCTGAAATTGCCGGGTGTGAGCGACATCCGCAGCAACTTTGCGATTCACACGGTAAAGACCCCGGGGGCATTGCCGTTGGGGCATTTGCCGCTTTAGACCGAGTCGCCCCATTCGCGAGCAAGCCCGCTCCCACATTTGATCTGTGGTGTTCACAGAACCAGTGTGGGAGCGGGCTTGCTCGCGAAAGCGCCAGTTCAGTCAGCGTCATCGGCCCTACATCTGCGTCGCCATCCCCTCCACATCCATTGCCGCCTGGCGCAAAGCTTCGGAGCGGGTCGGGTGTGGGTGACAGGTCAGGGCGATGTCTTCGGCCGAGGCGCTGAACTCCATCGCCACGCAATATTCGCCAATCATCTCACTGACGCTGGGGCCCACAAGGTGCACGCCGAGGACTTCGTCGGTGCGCTCATCGGCCAATACTTTGGCGAAGCCTTCGGTTTCGTGATTGATCTTCGCCCGGCTGTTGGCGGTGAAGGGAAACTTGCCGACCTTATAGGCGCGACCTTCGGCCTTCAGCTGTTCTTCGGTCTTGCCGACGCTGGCCAGCTCCGGTTTGGTGTAGATCACGCTGGGGATCAGGTCGTAGTTGACTTCACCGGCCTTGCCGACGATTTGCTCGATGCAGGCCATGGCTTCGTCTTCGGCCTTGTGGGCGAGCATCGGCCCAGACGTGACATCACCGATCACCCAGACGCCAGCGGCCTCGGTGCGGTGGCCCTTATTGGCGAGCATGCCGCGTTTGTCCGTGACGAGACCGACGTTTTCCAGCCCCAGGCCTTGGGTATAAGGGCGCCGACCAATGGCCACCAACACGTAATCGGCTTCAAGCAACTCGGCGGTGCCACCCGTGGCCGGTTCGACGCTGAGCTGAACACCGCTCGCCGAGGTGGTGGCGCTGGTGACTTTCGAACTCAATTTGAAGCTGATGCCTTGCTTGCTCAATGAGCGCTGAAGGGTCTTGCCCGCTTCGCCATCCACACCGGGGCAGATCCGGTCGAGAAATTCGACCACCGTCACCTGAGCACCCAGGCGCCGCCATACCGAGCCCAGCTCCAGGCCGATCACCCCGGCGCCGATCACCACTAGGTGCTTTGGCACTTCGCCCAATGACAGCGCGCCCGTGGAGTCGAGAATGCGTTTGTTATCGATGTCCACGCCGGGCAGGGGAGTGGGTTCGGAACCGGTGGCAATAATGATGTCCTTGGCGCTCAGCTCGGTCTTGGTGCCCTGGCTGTCGGTCACCGTGACTTTGCCCGGCCCGTCGATGTGGCCCCAGCCCTTGATCCAGTCGACTTTGTTTTTGCGAAACAGAAACTCGATGCCTTTGGTCAGTCCGGTAACGCTTTCATCTTTCTGTTTCATCATTTGAGCAAGGTTGAGGACAGGTTTGACCTCAATCCCCAGGTTGGCGAATTCCGCCCCCATGGCCGCGTCGTAGAGTTCGGAGGCATGCAGCAGCGCCTTGGACGGCATGCAACCGACATTCAGGCAGGTCCCGCCCAGGGTGGCGCGGCCTTCCACGCAGGCTGCTTTCAGACCCAGCTGGCCGGCGCGGATCGCTGCGTTATAACCGCCGGGGCCTGCGCCCAGAATCACGACGTCATAGGTGCTCATGGTGGTACTCCTGATGAAAGGGGCAGGATCGATAAACGTAGTCTTGGATAAAAATTACGTACGTAATATGTGCGTTTCGAGCTATTTCGGTCAAGGCTTCAGCTTGGCGACAGGTCCGCCGCTTTTTGATAGAGCGATTTACGACGAATATTTCACCACTTTCGTTATATCGTAACGAATTGTGATGCAAGCGATGGCTGGGGTGGTATGCAAGTCGATCTCGATGACGATAAGGCACAAATAGCAGCACTGCCGCGCTTTCAGCAGGCGGTCGTTCAAGGACGTCGATTGCGGCAATTCGCAATGGGTTTGGGAGCCTTGGCGGCGATCGGGTTGGTGCTGGCGTTTTTTGTCGGACTGTTTGCGCCGCAGTCGCTCTGGCCGGCGTTGCTGGTCAATCAGAGCGCCGGTTTGCTGGTGCTGGTCGCCGGCCTGCAATCAGCCTGGTGGGTAACGCAGTGGCGCGCAGGGGCGATGAACCCGGCATTGTCGGTGCCGGTGGTTGTCGTTGAGGAGGTTGTTGGCGCTGAAGGCTGGTACGAGCGGTTGCTGGACCGCATCAGCCAACGTTGGTTGCGCTTGCTGGGGCAGATCGGTGCGCCGACGCTATGGTTAGCTGGCTGGGCGTTATTGACGTTATACAGCATCGGGCAAGTCTGGAATCTGACCTTGTCGCCCGCCGCATTGGGGTTGTCGGCCAGTATCGGCGCCACGCTGTCGTTGCTGCTGGCTTTCGGTTTGCTGGTGCTGGAGCGGCAACTGACGCAGGAGAATGTCGCTCAGTGGCCCGAAGCAGGACCATTGGCGCAGCTGACGCGGGTGGCGATTTTCTGCCTGGTGCTCAGCGCCCTGTGTTTGTTGTTCGGCAATGAAACGTCGGTGTGGCCGGTGCGCCTGGCGGTGCTGATCGGCCTGCTGCCGGGGTTGGTCGCCGTCGAGTTGCTGTTGCGGTCCGTGTTGTCGCTGTTCAGCCCTCGTCGTGAACAGCTGGAGCCGGCGTTGCTGGCGCGAAGCTTTGTCGCCGACATGCTGCGCTGGCCACCGCAGCCTTTGCTCGCATTGCAGCATGAGTTGCACAACCGCTTCGGTATCGACCTGCGGCAAATCTGGGCCCTTACCTACATGCGCCGGGCGTTTTTGCCGGTGCTGGCAGTGGTGGCTATCGTCGGTTGGTCGCTCACCGGCATTCACGAAATTCCCCTGCAAGGGCGCGGTATCTACGAGCGTTTCGGCAAACCGGTTCAGGTGTTCGGTCCCGGTTTGCACGCCGGTTTGCCGTGGCCGTTGGGCCGCGTGCTGAGCGTCGAAAACGGTGTAGTCCACGAGTTGGCCACCAGCGTGGGCGAAGCGTCGGCACCGGTCGCGGCCGAACCTGCTGAAGGCCCGGCACCGGCGATTGCCAATCGCTTGTGGGACGCCAGCCATGTGAATGACAAATCCCAGGTCATCGCCAGTAGCCGCGCCGACAAACAGAGCTTCCAGATCGTCAACATGGACGTGCGCTTCATCTATCGCATCGGCCTGAGCGATCAGGCGGCACTTGCCGCGACCTACAACAGCGCCGATGTGCCAACGTTGATCCGCAGCACCGCCAGCCGGATTCTGGTACACGATTTCGCCTCGCGAACCCTCGATGGTTTGCTCGGCGAGGACAGGGTAGGGCTGGCCGAAGAGATCGGACGCGCCGTGCAGGCTGACCTGCAAAAGCTCGACAGCGGCGTGGAAATTCTTGCCACGGTGGTCGAAGCCATTCATCCGCCAGCGGGGGCGGCCAACGCTTATCACGGCGTGCAGGCGGCGCAGATTGCAGCTCAGGCATTGATTTCTCGTGAGCGCGGGGCTGCGGCCGAAGCGACCAACCAGGCGCAATTGCAGGCCAGCATCGCTCACGATCAAGCCACGGCCAGCGCTCATGAAATCAACGCGACCGCGCAGACCGCCGACCTGAAATTTGCCGCCGAGCGAAAGGCTTATTCCAGCGCCGGCCAGGCCTTTGTGCTGGAGCAATACCTCAGTCAACTGACCCAAGGTTTGGCCAACGCCAGGCTGCTGGTTCTCGATCATCGCCTGGGCGGCAGCGGTAATGCGCCGACCATCGACCTACGTACCTTCACGCTGCCGGCTGAGCCTGCGCCGCCGCGTAATTCCGCTCAGCCAGGAGCCGCCCATTGAACCAGCCGACGCCTACACACAATCGCGGTCACGATGACCACGCTGGCCACGATCATGGCCATGGCGGGCATCACCACGGCCATCACCATCATCACCACGGCGATGCACACGAAGCGGGCCCTTTCCCGTGGCGGCGGATGGGTTGGGCGGCGCTGCTGGTGGCGTTTGCCATTGCGGCGGCGAGCCTGGTGCAGGTGCGTTCGGGAGAGGCCACGGTTATCACTCGCTTCGGCAATCCATCGCGGGTGTTGCTGGAGCCAGGTCTCGGCTGGCGCTGGCCGGCACCGTTCGAGGCGGCGATTCCGGTGGATCTGCGGCTGCGCACCACCTCCAGCGGTTTGCAGGATGTGGGCACGCGCGATGGTCTGCGCATCATCGTGCAAGCCTACGTGGCCTGGCAGGTGCAGGGTGACCCGGACAATGTGCAACGCTTTATGCGCGCCGTGCAGAACCAGCCGGACGAAGCGGCGCGGCAGATTCGCACTTTTGTCGGCTCCGCGCTGGAAACCACTGCCAGCAGTTTTGATCTGGCCAATCTGGTGAACACCGATGCCAACCAAGTGCGCATCGCCGATTTTGAAGCGCAGCTGCGTCAGCAGATCGATCAGCAGTTACTCACGACCTATGGCGTGCGCGTGCTGCAAGTCGGCATCGAGCGTTTGACCTTGCCGTCGGTGACACTCACCGCGACTGTCGATCGCATGCGTGCCGAGCGCGAAACCATCGCCACTGAACGCACGGCCATCGGCAAGCGTGAAGCGGCGCAAATTCGCTCCGCGGCCGAGCGTGATGCGCGAATCGTACAAGCCGATGCGACAGTGAAAGCTGCGGACATCGAAGCCCAATCCCGCGTCGAAGCCGCGCAGATTTACGGCCGTGCCTACGCCGGTTCGCCGCAACTCTACAACTTGCTGCGCTCTCTCGACACCTTGGGCACTATCGTCACGCCAGGCACCAAACTGATTTTGCGTACCGATGCGGCGCCGTTCCGCGTGTTGGTTGACGGGCCGCCAACACTCGATAACAAGTCCGGATTGCAGCCATGAATTTAAAAGTTCCACGTGGAACACATGAGTTGAGCAGCCCGTGGATTCAGGCCGGACGCTTGGCTTTTTTGGCGCTGTATGCCGTGACCGTGCTGGCTGCGTTGGCGTGGGCATTTTCCAATGTACGGCAGATCGACCCGCAAAATCGTGCCGTGGTGCTGCACTTGGGCGCACTGGATCGCATTCAAAATGCCGGTTTGCTGTTGGCATGGCCGCGCCCGTTCGAGCAGGTGATCTTGTTGCCGGCGGCGGATCGGGTGATCGAACGTCGGGTGGAAAGTCTGCTGCGCACGGATGCCGCATTGCAGGCCGATCGAGTCGCGAGTTTCGCCACGCCCATCAGCGATGCGCTCGCCGGTTCCGGTTATCTGCTGACCGGTGATGCGGGCGTGGTGCAACTGGATGTGCGGGTGTTCTATAAAGTCATCGAGCCCTATGCCTTTGTTCTCCAAGGTGAACATGTGCTGCCGGCGCTGGATCGGCTGGTGACGCGCAGTGCCGTGGCGCTCACCGCCGCGCGCGACCTGGACACCATTCTGGTGGCTCGACCGGAACTGATCGGCGCCGACAATCAGGCCGCTGAGCGTCGCGAACGTTTACGGGGCGATCTGGTGCGGGGCATCAATCAACGCTTGGCCGAACTGACGGCGACCGGGCAGGGGATGGGCATTGAAGTGACGCGGGTCGATGTGCAATCGAGTCTGCCCGGCCCGGCGGTGAACGCGTTCAACGCGGTGTTAACCGCCAGCCAGCAGGCCGACAAAGCCGTGGCCAACGCGCGCACCGAAGCCGAGAAGTTGACTCAGTCCGCCAACGAACAAGCCGACCGCACGCTGCAAGTGGCTCATGCACAAGCCAGCGAACGCCTGGCCAAAGCCTCTGCCGATACCGCTACGGTGCTGAGTTTGGCCAAGGCGCAACAGCAAGGCACCGACCCGCAAATGCTGCTGCGGATTTACCGTGAGCGGATGCCGAAGATTCTCGGCCAGGCCGGCTCGGTGACCACGGTCGATCCAAAAGATGATTCCCGCCTGATCATTCAGGGAGCTGCGCAATGACCGTCCAAACCGCCGCCGCGCCGAGCATGTTGTCCTCGGCTGAACAACATAGCGCCGCGCGCCAGTTAACCCTGGCCATGCTTGCGCTTGGGTTGCTTGCGTTGGGCCTGATCTGGCGCTGGTTGTCGCCGGAACAGATCGGAGTCAGCCAATTGCTACTGGGTTTCGCTTCCTTGCTGGTGGCCGTGCCGGTCATGCGCTCGGCGTGGTACAGCCTGCGTTATCCGAGCCTGCACGGGATCACCGATCAACTGATCGCCCTGGCCATGCTCGGCGCCTGGGCCACGGGCGATCTGCTGACCGCTGCGCTATTGCCGATCATCATGATCTTCGGCCACGTGCTGGAAGAGCGCAGCGTGATCGGTTCCCAGGAAGCGATTCATGCTCTGGGCAAACTGACCCGCAGCCATGCACGCAAGATTCAGGCTGACGGTTCCGTCGTTGAAGTCGATAACGGCACCCTCAAGGCCGGCGATCTCGTGGAGGTGCGTGCGGGTGATCGCGTGCCGGCGGATGGTCGGGTATTGTCCGGTCAGGCAAGCCTCGACACCGCTTCGATCACCGGTGAGTCGGTGCCAATGGAGGCCGATGTGGGCATGTCGGTGTTCGGCGGGGCGATCAATCTTGATGGCCTGCTGCGCATTGAAGTGACCCGCACCGGTAACGAATCGACCCTGGGTAAAGTCATCGCGCTGATGCAAAGCGCCGAACGTTCCAAGCCGCCGATCACCCGTTTGCTCGAACGCTACGCCGGCAGCTACATGGTGCTGGTGTTGCTGCTGGCCGCTGTGACCTGGTTTATGACCAATGATGCGCAAGCGATGCTCGCGGTGTTGGTCGCAGCTTGCCCTTGCGCGTTGGTGTTGTCGGCGCCGGCCACGGCGATTGCCGGAGTAGCGGTGGCGGCTCGGCACGGGATTCTGATTCGCAGCTCGGCGTTCCTCGAAGAATTGGCTGACCTGACCTCGTTGGTAGTCGACAAGACCGGAACCCTGACATTCGGCACTTTGCGTCTGCAATCCATCGACAGTCCGCTGGAGGATCGCAGTTACGTAGTGAAACTCGCCGCCAGCCTCGGTTCCGCCAGCAGTCACCCGGTCAGCCGTGCATTGGCCGGGTTAGTCACCCAGGAACACTTTCTGCTGCTCTCGGACATTCATGAGCGTCAGGGGCTGGGTGTCGTGGCGATGACCGAACAGGGGGAAGCGGCCCTCGGTCGTCCGGAGCTGTTCGCGCAATTGGGCATCGCCACATCCGCGGTGCCCGAACACGACGGCCCGATTGCCGGGCTGGCACTCCACGGTGAATTTCTCGCCTGGCTGTTGCTCGCTGACAGTATCAAACTCGAGGCACGGTTTGCCCTGAGTGAGTTGCGTGAATTGGGTTTGGGTCGTCAGCTGTTGCTCACCGGGGATCGGCAGAGCGTTGCGCACACGCTGGCCCGGGATGTGGGCATTAATGATGTCGAAGCCCAGGCCTTGCCCGAGGACAAACTCAATCGTGTGCTGAAAGAAATCGGCAGCGGATTCCGGCCAATGGTGGTGGGAGACGGTATCAACGATTCCCTGGCGCTCAAGGCCGGTGTGGTCGGCGTGGCCATGGGCGCAGGCGGCGCGGACATCGCGCTGGCCTCGGCCGACATCGTGCTGATCGGCAGCGACCTGCGCCGGCTCGGAACCTGCGTACGCTTGAGTCGCCAATGCCGCCAGACCTTGCAGGTCAACGTGATCATCGGTTTGGGTTGGACCCTGGCCATCGTCGCGTTCGCCGCATTCGGCTGGCTCGGCGCGGCAGGTGCGATGATTGCCGCGCTGTTACACAACTTGAGCACGTTATTAGTGCTCGGGAATGCCGGGCGTTTGCTACGCTTTCAGGAACCCCTACTCAAGCTTAAGGATGAGGTGTGAGCGTCTACAACTTTTCAGAACTGTGTGCCGGATTTGTAGTCATCTAGGGTAAGGCGGTCATTATCAACGATCGCCCGTTGGATGGTTTCAGTGTTGCAGGCAATACCGGGAATAGAAAAGGGCTATTAATTCGATAGCCTGCTATTTTTCAAGGATGGTCTACCCTCAGATTTGACGTCTGAAACAAGGGGGACTTTTCATGCTCGCGCAACTTCCACCGGCCTTACAGAATCTGCAATTACCGCTTCGCTTGCGACTCTGGGACGGTCATGAATTCAATCTGGGGCCGACGCCCAGCGTCACCATTGTGGTCAAGGACCCCCACATGGTTACCCAATTCACCCATCCCAGCCTCGACGCGTTGGGGGCGGCGTTCGTCGAGGGGAAGCTGGAGCTGGAAGGCTCCATCAGCGACGTGATTCGTGTTTGCGATGAATGGAGCCAGGCGTTGTTGAACGGTGAGGAAGGCAATCAGCCTGTGCGCACCGTCCATGACAAGGAGACCGACGCCCAGGCCATCTCCTACCACTACGACCTTTCCAACGCGTTTTATCAATTGTGGCTCGACAGTGACATGGCGTATTCCTGCGCCTACTTCGAGACCGGCAGTGAAACCCTCGAGCAAGCCCAACAAGCCAAGTTTCGCCACCTGTGCCGCAAGTTGCGCTTGCAGCCAGGCGAATATCTGCTGGATGTCGGTTGCGGCTGGGGCGGGTTGGCGCGGTATGCGGCTCGGGAGTTCGGCGCGAAGGTGTTCGGAATCACGCTGAGTAAAGAGCAATTGGCACTGGCTCGCGAACGGGTGAACGCCGAAGGTCTGGAGGATCAGATCGAATTACAACTGCTCGACTACCGCGATCTGCCGCAGGACGGTCGCTTCGACAAGGTGGTCAGCGTTGGTATGTTCGAACACGTCGGCCACGCCAATCTGGCCGAGTACTGCAAAATCCTGTTCGGAGCGGTGAAAGAGGGCGGCCTGGTAATGAATCACGGGATCACCGCCAAGCACACCGACGGCCGGCCGGTTGGACGCGGCGCCGGTGAGTTCATTGAGAAGTACGTATTCCCCAACGGCGAGCTGCCGCACTTGGCGATGATCTCCGCCGAGATCAGCGAAGCGGGGCTGGAAATCGTCGATGTCGAGAGCCTGCGCCTGCATTACGCGCGAACCCTGGATCATTGGAGCGAACGCCTGGAAGACAATCTGGAAGCCGCCAGCAAGCTGGTGCCAGAACAGGCTTTACGGATCTGGCGGTTGTACCTGGCAGGGTGCGCCTATGCCTTTGCCAGAGGCTGGATCAACCTGCATCAAATTCTCGCGGTGAAAACCCATCCCGATGGCAGCCATGAACTGCCCTGGACCCGCGACGACATTTACAACCCTTAAAGAATCGGTGAAATAAGCCGGGCGATCCGCATGCCGATCTGTTGCAGACGGTGGGTCTCCCGGCTTTCTTCTTTGGCGATTTCGTGAGCCTGGGCGAAATCATCGTTGAGCATTTGTTCCACTTCGCCAGCAAACGCACTGTCGACCGTCAGCAGCATCACTTCGAAATTCAGCCGAAACGAACGGTTGTCCATGTTCGCGCTGCCAATGGCGCTGATTTCGCTGTCGATCAGCACCACTTTCTGATGCATGAACCCCGGCTGGTAACGGTACAAACGCACGCCCGCACGTACTGCTTCGAAGGCATAAAGGCTGGATGCGGCGTAGACGATCCGGTGATCCGCTCGTGACGGCAACAGAATCCGTACATCCACACCACGCAATACTGCCAGTCGTAACGCGGCGAATACCGCTTCGTCGGGGATGAAGTAAGGGGTGGTGATCCACACACGTTCCGTCGCCGCATGGATGGCTTCGACGAAGAATAGTGAACAGGTTTCGTAGGAATCCGCAGGGCCCGTGGCCAGCAATTGGCAGAGCACGCCGTCATCTGGATAAACCTCCGGCAGGATCAAGGGTGGAAGCGAACGGGCCGCCCAGAACCAGTCTTCGGCGAAGGACTCCTGCATGCAGGCCACCACGGGCCCACGTACTTGCACGTGGGTGTCACGCCATGGCGCCAGGGGCGGTTTTTCGCCCATGTATTCGTCGCCGACGTTGAGCCCGCCGACAAAACCGACAATCCCGTCGACCACGACGATTTTGCGGTGGTTGCGGAAATTGACCTGAAAGCGGTTGAGCCAGCCGCTGCGGGTGGCGAAGGCTTTGACCTCGATACCGGCATCGCGCAACGGTTGTACATAACCATGAGGCAGGGAGTGGCTGCCGATGCGGTCGTAGAGCAAGTAAATCGCCACCCCTTCGGCTGCTTTCTTGGTCAGCAAGGTGTGCAGGCGTTGGCCGAGGCGATCGTCGTGGATGATGAAGAACTGGATCAACACCGCTTGCCGGGCGTTACTGATGGCGTCGAAAATCGCATCGAAGGTGGCTTGGCCATCAATCAATAGGTGTACTTCATTATTCGCCAGACACGGCATGCGCCCAAGTTTCGGCATGGCCCTCAACGACGCATAGGCGCTGGAGGCACGAGCAGCCAGCGCCTCTTCTACCCATGGGCGCCAGTTCAGCTCGGAGATTGCCTTGCGCATTTCCTCGTTGGCTTGCCGTCGAGCCTTGATGTAGCCATCGAAGGTGCTGCGGCCAAAGACCAGATAAGGGATAAGCGTGAGGTAGGGGATGAACACCAGTGACAGAGCCCAGGCGATCGAGCCTTGGGCGGTCCGAACGGTCAATACGGCATGGATGGCGGCGATCGAGCCCAGCGCGTGCAGCAGAGCGATGAGGTAACCGAAAACATGCGGTCCAAAGTAATCCATGGGGCAGCCTTGCTCCTGAAGATTCAATGCTTAACAGACCATGTTCCGGGCAGAATGTCGCTATTTAATTGGCCCATGAACCGAAGCCCGTGGCTGACGTCTAACGGCCACTAATGATCAGGAGTTACTCGATGAACGTTCGTCTGCTGGGTTTGGCCATCGCGTTTGGTTTGACACTGCCTGTGGCTGCTCAGGCGCAGATGTTGCAACCAGGCTTGTGGGAAATGACTTCAAGCAACATGAAGGTCGATGACCAGAACCTGCCCGATCTGCAACTGATCCTGGGCCAGATACAGAGTCAGATGACTCCTGAACAGCGTGCGCAGCTGGAAAAGCAGGGCATCACCATGGGCGGTAAGGGGATTCGGGCGTGCCTGACACCGGAACAGGTGAAGACCAACAACATTCCGCTGACGGACCCCCAATCGGGCTGCAAGCAGGAAATCACCGAGCGTACCGGCAACCAGTGGAAATTCCGTTTCAGCTGTCCGAAAGCGCAAGGTGCGGGTGTCGCCACATTCCTCAGCGATCGTGAGTTCACTACCAAGGTCAACGGCACCTTCAACGCCACCGGCATTCAGCAGAAGGGTAGCCTCGATACTCGCGCTGTGTGGTTGGGCCAGGATTGCGGCACAGTGAAGCCAAGAGCCTAAAAGCATCGCGGGCAAGCCCGCTCCCACAAGGTCATACGCGATCCCTGTGGGAGCGGGCTTGCCCGCGATGACGTCCGTTTAGTCACCTTGAATCCTGGGCGGATTCAACAATTCACACACCGCCTCAATCCCTTTCTCCCCGAAGTCCTCTCCGCTGCCGCTGCGCATACTGACAAACCCACCTTCCTTTTCCTTTTCTCCCACTACCAACAGATACGGCACTTTCTGGCTGTGCTGGCGAATCTTGTGGCTGATTTTCTCGTTACGCAGGTCCGAGTTGGCGCGCAATCCGCGACGGCGCAGTGTCTCGGTCACCGAGTGCGCATAAGCGCTCTGCCGTTCATCGATGTTCACGACCATCACCTGCGACGGCGCTCGCCAGGTGTCCAGTTCCTGTTGACTGGACCAGCACGTGCCGTAGATCCGTTGCTCAGAGGTGCCGCCAATATGATCCAGCGCGAAGGCCTGCAACACTTTGGTGGTGGGAACATGCGGACCTGCAGCAAAACTTTCAAAATCCCCCAAGCGATACAGCGATAACCGTTCAGTTGGCGTCGCCCGGGAAGCTGTTTCCCGGCGGATCGAATGGTTGGTCGCCGCCAATGCCCGCATGCGCGCTTCAATCAGGGGCAGCTCGGTCAACGTTAAAGGGGGCCGGAAAGCAAACTCATAAAAGAAACCATCACCCAGCGACGATCCGGCTCGCAACTGCGTATTCGGATGGAGCTGTTTGACGGCCATGGCCAGCATCAGCGCGCAGGAACGGCGAAGGATCTCCAGCCCATCGGGCTCCTGAGGCGTGACGATATTGACTCGGGCATCGCCCTCGATCAGGAATCCACAGTCCACCAACACGCCGTCGACCCGACCAGCCACCGCCGCGTTGGCCAACCCGAGACTGATACTCGCAGCGACTTCATACACAGACAGCGGCTGATCGTATTCACGCAATGAACCATCGGACAGGGTGATGTGGATCATGATCGTGTTCTCGAATGTTTTCGATAACGCGTGCTAGCGCATAAACCGTAGGGCTAAACCCTGCCAGTGGTCAAATGCAAAAAGTTCAACCTGATTTCTACGGCGGCCGTTTCACCTTCGATACCGCAGGCGATCTTGACGATGCGACCGTGACTTTCCAGCCGAGCATTGCGAATCAGCACACTGCTCATGGTCAGAACTCGTTTTGCAGGGCTTTGTAGCCCCGCACCAAATCAACGTTGGTGCGCGCCACGTCCTCGGAAAACTCCGAGGCACTGACGCTCACCGGCGGGAACTGCGACAGGTCAGTGTTGGGCCCGATGCGCGTGGTGGAGGGCACGTAGAAGTCTTCAGGCAAGTCACGACCATCGACCACCGAGTTGTGCCGCACCACGCAACCGTCGCCCACCGCGCAGTTGAACAGCACGCTGTTGAACCCGATGAACACGCGATTACCAACGGTGCAGGGGCCATGCACGATGGAGCGGTGGGCGATGGAGCTGAACTCGCCAATGGTCACCGCCGCCCCCGACTTGGAGTGAATCACCACGCCGTCCTGGATGTTCGAATTGGCGCCGATGGTGATCGCCTCCATCTTGCCCGAGTCATCCACTTCATCGGCGCGAATCACCGCGTAGGGACCGACGAACACGTTCTCGCCGATTATCACTTTGCCGCAGATGATGGCGGTTTTATCCACGTACGCAGACTCCGCAATCAGCGGCAGATCGCCGGAAGGATTTTTGCGGATCATGGCTTGTTCAACGCCTCATACAACGTGTTGAGGTTGTATTCGAACAACCCGGCGAACGTGCTCGCCGGGCCTGTTGCCGCGAGAGCGTCGGAGTACAGCGTGCCGCCGATATGCGCGCCGCTTTCATCGGCGATTTGCTTGAGCAGGCGTGCGTCCTTGATGTTTTCCATGAACACCGCTTTGACCTTGGCCTGACGGATCTGGGTGATCAGCGCAGCGACTTCCGCGGCCGACGGTTCACGTTCGGTGGACAGGCCTTGTGGCGCCATGAAGTCGATGCCGTAAGCCTGACCGAGATAGCCGAAGGCGTCATGGGAGGTCACGATTTTGCGATTACCCGGCGGCAGCGCACCGAGCTTGGCTTTGGCCTCGGCGAGCAAGGTGTAGATCTTTTTCAGGTAGGCCTGGCTGTTGTGTTCGTAGTCGGTTCTGTTGGCAGGGTCGGCGGCGATCAGCGCTTTGGTGATGTTGCTGATGTACAGCTCGCTGTTTGCCAGGTTGTGCCAGGCGTGTGGATCGGGAATGGTTTCGCCATCTTCATCCAGCGAGCGTGGAATGACACCGTGACTGGCGCTGATGACCGCAGCTTTGGTCTCGGTGCTGGTCACCAGACGGTCCAGCCATGGCTCGAAACCTAGCCCGTTCTTGATGATCAATTTGGCTTTGAGCAATGCTTTGGCATCGTCCGGGGTCGGCTCGTAGGTATGGGCATCGGCGTCCGGCCCGACCACATTGGTGATCTGGATATGATCGCCGCCGACCTGATGGGTCATGTCGGCGAGGATGCTGAAGCTGGTGACGACTTGGAGTTTTTCTGCGGCAGATAGCGACATCGACAGCGTCAGACTAAACAGCACGAGTAAAGCGCGCATCGGGCAACACCTCATTGGGATGTGAGCAAAGGCGGGTGGCGCAGCAAACCGTGCACCGGACCGAACACCACGGACAGCAAATACAAACCGCCAGCCACCAACACGATCGCCGGGCCACTGGGCAGTGAGTAGTAAAACGACAGCAACAATCCGAGCCAGACCGAGAGGCAACCGAACAGCGCGGCGATGGCGATCAGTACCGGCAAGCGACGACTCCAGAAGCGAGAAGCAGCGGCCGGCAACATCATCAAACCGACCACCATCAGAGCGCCGATAGCCTGGAACCCGATCACCAGGTTCAGCACCACCAGCATCAGAAATACCCCGTGAGCCAGTGGTCCGAGGCGACTGACGGTTTGCAGAAAGAGCGGGTCGAGGGTGTCCAGCAACAGGGGTTTGTAGATGAGAGCCATGGCGATCAGGCTTAAGCTCGAGATCCAGATCATGCCGGCCAACGTCGGCCCGTCGACCGCGAGCGCCGAACCAAATAACAGGTGCAGCAAGTCCAGTCGCTTGCCAGCGATGCCGAGGATCAGCACGCCGCTGGCCAGCGATATTGGATAGATCGCGGCCAGGCTCGCGTCTTCCCGCAGGCCTGTGCGGCGGGTGATCCAGGCAGCCAGTCCGGCCATGCTCAGACCAGCGCCGAGGCCACCAATGGTCAGTGCGGGCAGACTCAACCCGGCAAACCAGAAGCCCAATGCGGCGCCCGGCAAGATGCCGTGAGCCACTGCATCGCCGATCAGGCTCATGCGCCGCAGGATCAGAAACACCCCAAGCGGAGCGGTGCTGCACGCCAGAACCAGACCACCGAGCAACGCCCGGCGCATGAATACGAATTCGTGGAACGGTTGCCAGAGCTGAGCGGCAGCGATCATCAAGCCACCTGCGTCTGGGGTTGTTGGTGAATCAGATCGGTACTGAGGCCGAGCACGCAGCCACTGCTTTTGATCAATAGGGCTTGTGGGATGTGTTGGCGCACGGCGGCCAGGTCATGACACACCACCACCAGCGTTCGGCCTTCGGCATGCCAGGCGTGGATGTGTTTCCAGAGCAGCACCTGGCCGAGTTCATCGAGTGCGGCGTGGGGCTCGTCGAGCAGCAGCAAAGGGGCTTCGGCGAGACTCAACCGGGCGAGCAGCGCACGTTGCAGTTCGCCTCCGGAGAGGGCCATCAATGGGCGATGTTCCAGGCCGGTCAGGCACCAGTCTTCCAGCGCAGACTTGAGTTGCTGGCTGCGAATTTCCGGAGCTTGTTTGGTGCCCCAGAAACCTGCGGCCACCAACTCTTGCAGGCTGATGGGGAATTGCCGGTCCAGATGTTGCTGCTGAGGGAGGAACGAAAGGCCGCCTTTGCGTGGAACATCAATGATGACTTTTCCAGCCAGTGGCTTTTGCAGACCGGCGATGACTTTCAGCAGGCTACTTTTACCCGAACCGTTGGCACCGATGACAGCGGTCAGACTTCCTTTAGGTAACTGGAAATCCACCGACGGAGTGAGCGGGTGACCGGGAGCGCCCCAGCGCAAGGCTTGGCATTGGATCATGCTGCCTCCCAATTCCAGCGACTTTCAGCGACAGCATCGTGGGCATGAAGACTTTCCGCGTGAACGACTCGCACATGAAAGGCGTTGATGCCCAGGGAGCGTTTCAGGGCCAGATTCAAGCGTCGAGCGGCGTCTTCGCAGAACATCAGGTTCTGTCCATTGGCGAGGGCGAAGGCTTGTTCATCAGCGCGTTTTACGGCGGTTTGCACTGCGGTGCCGAGGGCCGCTTCCGCATCGTTGATCGCGGCGATCAGCGGCAGATCATCCAAATGATCGTCCAGACGCAACTGCAATTGCGCATTGCTGCGTTGGCTATGCGGCGTGGCGACGATGCCTTTCGTGGAACCGAGCCAAGCCAGAACGTCGGCGTGTTGCAGCGACTTATTGGCAAAGTCATCCACGAATTGTTGTTGAATCAACTGCCGCGAAAGTGCCGCTGAGCACGGGCAGGTTGAGGAATAAGCAACGTCGATTTTTAGTTCCACGTGGAACATCGTGTTTTTCAAACTGACTTCGATGCTCACCGGATAAGTTTTCCAACCGGCTAGCGGACTGATGAGCGCGGGTCTTTTGAGCAATAGTTCGGTGTGAATTTTTAGGTAGGCGTTGTGGGAAAGTCCTTCATGGGTTTCGAGAAAATTCTGCAAGACTCGTCGCAACAACGTCGGTGAAAGGTTTTCCTGCTCAAGCATTTCCAACGCCAGATACAGACGCGACATATGGATGCCGCGCGCCTCTCCATCGTCAAGGCTAACGCCGGCATCGACCTTTGCGCTCAGTCGCTGGCCGTCGAATAAAACAGGAAGAGCAATGCCGCACATGCCCACCCAATCGAGTGGCAGGGCTTGGCGTGAAGCCTGCGCGGCGATATCCGGCAGAGTCAGCGCATTCATGAGCAGGTCCATCGTGGGAGTTGATTTGGCATGTTATATTATAACAATAAAATCGACGATGCCTTTTTCGTGAACGGGCTTTCACCCTGCACAGACGTCAGTTGCTCATGCAGACGCGGTGCCGCGTCTCACTCGGACGGCCCCGAGGCCTAGCAGCCGGTCATCCGGCTACACGTGAACTTGCCGCTGCTGCCGCCGGAACTGGAAAACCGATTGATGGTTGTCCAGCCAACCCGGCGGTTGTAGCCGACCCAGGCTTCGCCATCGGACGCGATGCCAGTGAAGAACGTCAATTGCCCGTAACGGCTATTGGTTTGCGCCCAATAGCGTCTGTCGGCCACCTCGAAGCCGCGCAAATAGATCGTGCTACCGACGGTGTTAACGCTGTAGGCATTGCCATCGGCATCCACGCAGGCCAGCAGATTGGCGCTGCGCGTGCAGTTGGCCAGGTTCGGGACTTGTCCCCAGGCATCGACCGCGATCAGCAACGAAAGGCCCAATAGCGAGAATCTCAGGGTGTTTCCCATGGCATTTCTCAAAGGGGCGGACGGTTTAAAGCATCGTGCCCTTTGTCGTGAGTAACAAGAGGGGAGTGGCTTATTTGTGTTGTTATACTATAACATAAAAATACACCCGCTCTGATGATCCATCGCCATGACTGAACAAGAACTCCTCGCTCAACCCGCCGCCGATTACATGAGCGACGCCCAGCAAGGCTTCTTTCGCGAGCTGTTGCTGGCGCAGCGCAGCGAGCTGCAGGAGCGCATTGCCGGCGAGTTTGACGCGTTACGCGAGCAGGAACCCCATAGCGATCCCGCCGATATCGGCAGCGCCGAAGAACAACGCCAGTGGCAGCTGCGCCTGCTGGAGCGGGAAAAGAAGCTCCTGGACAAGATTGACGAAGCCCTCGAACACCTGGCTCGCGATGAGTACGGCTGGTGTCGCGAAACCGGTGAAGCGATCGGTCTCAAGCGCCTGCTGCTGCGACCCACCGCCACTCTGTGTATCGAAGCCAAAGAACATGAAGAGCTGCGCGAACGCCATCAAAGGGCGATTTGGCCGGCCACATCCTGATGAGGAATACCTGATGCCCAATCGTCTCCCCGTGACCGTCCTGTCGGGCTTTCTCGGCGCCGGAAAAAGTACACTTCTTAATTACGTATTACGTAATCGCGAGAATTTGCGGGTCGCGGTGATCGTCAATGACATGAGTGAGATCAACATTGATGGCAGCGAAGTTCAGCGCGATGTCAGCCTGAACCGTGCCGAAGAAAAACTCGTGGAAATGAGTAACGGCTGCATCTGCTGCACCTTGCGGGAAGACTTGCTCGAAGAAGTCAGCAAACTCGCCAAGGACGGTCGTTTCGACTACCTGTTGATCGAGTCCACGGGCATTTCCGAGCCTCTGCCCGTGGCAGAAACCTTCACGTTTCGCGATGAGGAAGGGCAGAGCCTGGCGGACATCGCGCGGCTCGACACCATGGTCACCGTGGTCGACGGCATGAACTTCCTGCTCGACTATCAGGCTGCCGAAAGCCTCGCTTCCCGTGGCGAAACCCTGGGCGAGGAGGACGAACGCTCGATCACCGACCTGTTGATCGAGCAGATCGAATTCGCCGACGTGATTCTGATCAGCAAGATCGATTTGATCGGCAGCAGTGAGCGCCAAGAGTTGATCGCGATCCTTGAACGGCTCAATTCCCAGGCCGAAATCATTCCGATGGTCATGGGCGAAGTGCCGCTCAAGAAAATCCTCAACACCGGGCGCTTCGACTTCGAAAAGGCTGCTCAGGCGCCGGGATGGTTACAGGAACTGCGCGGAGAACACGTGCCGGAAACCGAGGCATACGGTATCGCCTCAACGGCCTACCGGGCGCGGCGACCGTTTCATCCACAACGCTTCTTCAGCTTCATCGACCGTCCGTGGGTGAACGGCAAATTACTGCGTTCCAAAGGCTTTTTCTGGCTGGCCAGCAAACACATGGATGCAGGTAGTTGGTCCCAGGCCGGCGGCTTGATGCGCCACGGTTTTGCCGGGCGCTGGTGGCGGTTCGTGCCGAAAAACCAGTGGCCGCAAGACGAAGAAAGCACCGCCGGGATCATGGAAAACTGGACGACCGCCACCGGTGATTGCCGTCAGGAACTGGTGTTTATCGGCCAGAACATTGACTTTGCGCAACTCGCCGCCGAACTCGATAACTGCCTGCTGACGGACGATGAAATGGCCTTGGGCATCGAGGGTTGGCAGTTACTGCCCGATCCGTTCGGTCCTTGGCACGAAGAGGCGGCCGCCTGATGTTGGCGCCCAGTCTTAAGCTGCGCCCGGTCATTCGTCAGGTTCAAGGTGATACGCCAAAAGCACTGACCGGAATTCTGGACGACGGCGTAAACCTGGCCCTCTGGCAACGCCAACTCCCGGCGCACATTGCCGATTTCGGTCGCTTGTTGTTGTCTCTGAACGAGCCGCTGGCCGAGTCATTGTCCCTGGAAATGCCCGGCGAGGACGCCGATCCCAATCTCCACGGTTTAGCCTCAGGCTTCAGCGATCTGGAAGGCTACGAAGGCTTTATCGCCGATGTTTCCTGGCTGGTCAGTGCCTTCGCCTGCCTGTTGGGCGCCCAGCGTATCGGCCTGCGCCTGCGGGTTCTGGACACAGCCATGTGCCCGCGTTTCCACGTCGATCATGTGCCGGTGCGGTTGATCACCACCTACGCAGGTATCGGCAGCCAATGGCTCAAAGAAGGGGCGATGGATCGCCGGCAATTGGGCAAACCTGAGGCCGAACCGCAGGACAATTCGCTGATCCAGCAAATCACCAGTGGCGAAGTGGCGTTGCTTAAAGGGGAGAAGTGGCACGGCAACGAAGGCTTCGGTTTGATCCACCGCTCGCCGCAACCGGCGCCAGGCGAGCGTCGTTTGATCCTGACCCTTGACTGGCTGAGCTAGCCGCTCAAGGTTTGAGCCAGGTTCCCTGGCTCTGGGTTTCGCAAAACGGCTTCAAATATGCCGCATCGGTAGCCACGCCGTAATAGTGAATATCCTGCCGGTAAGGCATATTGGCGACTTGAGCGTTGCTGCACACCCCGAACGCGCCGGTGGGGCATTGGTCGACGTATTGCACCTCGACTTTCTGCCCGGGTAAATTCGGCTGGCAGAATCCGTCGGCGAACAGTTTTTCCGGGATGTTGCGGTTTTGCTGGCAGACCTTCACGTCGAGCCGCTCAGCCGTGCTGTGTACCACGCAGGCCTGAGCCAGCGCTTCGTCCGACGTGAGCGCCAGCAGCAACGACCATCCCATCAACCGCATTCTTTACCTCCTCAGAAATCTCGACCATGTTGCAGAACATACCCACTCACGTCATTGCCGGCCCGCTAGGTGCCGGCAAGACCAGCCTGATCAAGCACCTGCTGGCGCAACGGCCCGCGGGTGAGCGCTGGGCGGTCTTGATCAACGAGTTCGGCCAGATCGGTCTGGATGCCGCGCTGTTGACCCAGGATGCCGATGGTATCGCACTGGGGGAAGTGGCCGGGGGTTGTTTGTGTTGCGTCAATGGTGCGCCGTTTCAGATTGGCCTGGGGCGGTTGCTGCGCAAGGCACGACCGGATCGACTGTTTATCGAACCCTCCGGGCTGGGACATCCGGCGCAGTTGCTCAGGCAATTGAGTGAGGCGCCGTGGCAAGGTGTCCTGGCGGTGCAGCCGTGCGTGCTGGTGCTGGATGCTCAGGCGCTCGCGGCCGGAAAACCGTTACCGGCGGCGCAACAGCAAGCCTTGGACAGTGCCGGGTTGCTATTGCTGAACAAGACAGAAAACCTCAACGACAGCGATCGCCAACGAATCGCCGCACAGTTGCCGATGCTTCCCTTGTACTGGACGCAGCAAGCAGTTTTGCCATTGAGTGAGTTGCCGGGGCTCGGGGCTCAGGCTGTCGGGGGTGTGGATAACGTTGTCGCGCCCAAGGGATTGGCGCAGATGCCAGCCATCTGGACTGACCCCGCCCTGCCGATTTGCTTGAGTCAGGCGCAAGAGGGTGGCTGGAGTGTTGGATGGCGATGGCATCCGCGTCAGGTATTCGATGCCGTATTGATCGGAAAATGGCTTGAGCGCCTTGAATGGCGGCGGGCGAAGCTGGTTATCCACAGCGCCGAGGGGTGGGTGTCGGCCAATGCGCTGGATAACTCGTTATTGGATTGGCAACCCAGCGAATGGCGTCGGGATTCGCGTATTGAGTTGATTTTCAGTGAGCAGCAGGCTGTTGAAGAGCTGCAAAGGGATCTGACCGACTGTCTGTCGGGTTGAAGATCAAAAGATCGCAGCCTGCGGCAGCTCCTACAGGGTGTACGCAAAACTCAATGTAGGAGCTGCCGCAGGCTGCGATCTTTTGATTTATGGACGCCACTTCGTGTGTTCTTGCCGCCACTGACTCAGTTCAATCACCTCGGCTCTGGGCTTCGCGATATCGGCCACGGGCGGTGTGTCGTCGAACGGCATCGGGTAGGGCGCCAGCTCGATTTGTGCGCTATGGGCGCCGAACTGGGTGATGGTGCCGGTGTGGCGGGTTTCGCCGGTCACGGTGAACTCGAAATTATACACACGGGCCAGGCGCCGACGGCCATTGGCGTCTTTAATGAAAGCGATCTTCTTCAAGGCTACGTTGCCGTCCAGCAGCTCGATCCGAAGCTTGGCGCAATGCTGCATGACCCGCTCCAGCGCACGTTCGCGCAAGCCGTGGTTGTGCCACAACCACGCGCCACCGGTGGCGAGCAGCATCAACACGAGGATATTTCCGAGGGTCAGCATCAACAGGGTGCTCCAACAAGATAGCGTCAGCTTAACTGCGTCGTCGGTCTGTCGTACAGGCTGCGTTTAGTCGCATACTGCGCGGCTCGAATTTCAATCGTTTGACGGAAAACTCACCGCATGAAACGTACGCCCCATGTGCTCGCCATCCAGTCCCACGTGGTGTTCGGCCACGCTGGCAACAGCGCCGCGGTTTTCCCGATGCAGCGGGTCGGGGTGAACGTGTGGCCGCTCAATACCGTGCAGTTCTCCAACCATACGCAATATGGCCAGTGGGCCGGGGAAGTGCTGGCTCCGCATCAGATTCCGGAATTGGTGGAAGGGATCGCCGCGATTGGCGAGCTGGGCAATTGCGATGCCGTGTTGTCTGGCTACCTTGGTAGCGCGGCCCAGGGCCGGGCGATTCTCGCGGGCGTGGAACGAATCAAATCGATCAATCCCAAAGCGGTATACCTCTGCGACCCGGTGATGGGCCATCCGGAGAAGGGCTGCACCGTTCCAGCCGAGGTCAGCGATTTTCTGTTGGAAGAGGCGGCAGCGGTGGCCGACTTCATGTGCCCGAATCAGTTGGAGCTGAACAGCTTCTCGGGGCGCAAGGCGCAGTCATTGTTCGATTGCCTGGCCATGGCGCGAGCGCTGCTGGCGCGCGGTCCGAAGGCGGTGCTGGTCAAGCATCTGGACTATCCCGGCAAATTGGCGGAGGGCTTCGAGATGTTGCTGGTGACCGCTGAAGGCAGTTGGCACCTGCGTCGGCCGCTGCTGGCGTTTCCGCGTCAGCCGGTGGGCGTTGGCGACCTGACTGCCGGGTTGTTCCTGGCACGCGTGCTGCAGGGTGACAATCTGCTGAGTGCCTTCGAATTCACCGCGGCGGCGGTGCATGAAGTGCTGCTGGAAACCCAGGCTTGCGCCAGCTATGAGCTGGAACTGGTGCGGGCGCAGGACCGAATTGCCCATCCGCGGGTGCGGTTCGAGGCGACAGCGATCAGCCTCTGAGCTTCGCGTCGCCCCCATTCGCGAGCAAGCCCGCTCCCACACTGGTTCTCTGTCGTACACGAAATCTGTGTGCACTGAAGATCTATTGTGGGAGCGGGCTTGCTCGCGAAGACGATCTAGTGAGCACCGTCAAACTGACTGAACACCTCAGGCGTCGCCCTTGATGTCCTGATAACGTTTTTCCAGTTCCTGACGAATCTGTCGACGTTGCTGGGCCTGCATGTACCGACGCTTGTCTTCACTGTTCTGCGGTTGCAGCGGTGGGACTGCGGCCGGTTTGCGCTGATCATCTACTGCGACCATGGTGAAGAAGCAGCTGTTGGTGTGGCGTACCGAGCGCTCGCGGATGTTCTCGGTCACGACCTTGATGCCCACCTCCATCGAGGTGTTGCCGGTGTAGTTGACCGAGGCCAGAAAGGTCACCAGTTCACCGACGTGAATCGGTTCGCGGAAAATCACCTGATCCACTGACAGGGTCACCACATAGCGGCCTGCATAGCGGCTGGCGCACGCGTACGCCACTTCATCGAGGTATTTGAGCAGGGTGCCACCGTGGACATTGCCAGAGAAGTTGGCCATGTCGGGGGTCATCAATACCGTCATCGACAGCTGGGCGTTTCCGGGTTCCATAACGTACTCACGGGTTCAAGGCAGGATTTCTGAGTTGCACCTCTGTGGGCGCTTGGTTTTTCAATCTAACAGTTATCGGGACGCCGGGCGGGGGCGCGCCGTCACGCCCAAATCGATCTGTTTCCATATATTGCACTTTCTTCCCGCCGGAGATCGCGATGTTACCCTTCAAAAGCCCACCCCAAGGAGCCACATGCCATGCACGCCATCAGTTTCATTCAGGATCTGGCAGTGATCATGTTGATCGCAGGTGTGGTGACCGTGCTTTTTCACCGCCTCAAACAACCGGTGGTGCTCGGCTACATCGTCGCCGGGTTCATCATCGGCCCGCACACGCCGCCGTTCAGCCTGATCCACGATGAAGCCACCATCAAGACCCTCGCGGAGCTAGGGGTGATTTTCCTGATGTTCTGCCTGGGCCTGGAGTTCAGCTTGCGCAAGCTGTTCAAGGTCGGCGCCACGGCATTCATTGCAGCGTTTCTGGAAATCGTCCTGATGATCTGGATCGGCTACGAAATCGGCCGCTGGTTCGACTGGAATACCATGGACTCGCTGTTCCTCGGCGCGATCCTGGCGATTTCCTCGACCACCATCATCGTCAAGGCACTCAACGACCTGAAGATGAAGAACGAACGTTTTGCCCAATTGATCTTCGGCGTGCTGATCGTCGAAGACATCCTCGGTATTGGCATCATCGCGTTGCTATCGAGTATCGCGGTCAGCGGCACCGTCAGTTCCGGCGAAGTGTTTTCCACGGTCGGCAAGCTGTCACTGTTCATGATTGTCGCACTGGTTATTGGCATTCTGCTGGTGCCGCGACTGCTGGCATACGTGGCCAAATTCGACAGCAACGAGATGCTGCTGATTACTGTGCTGGGTCTGTGTTTCGGCTTCTGCCTGTTGGTGGTCAAACTTGAATACAGCATGGTCCTCGGCGCGTTCCTGATCGGCGCGATCATGGCCGAATCGCGACAACTGCTGAAGATCGAGCAGTTGATCGAGCCGGTTCGCGACCTGTTCAGTGCGATTTTCTTCGTCGCCATCGGCCTGATGCTCGACCCGATGATCCTGCTGCAATATGCCTGGCCGATCGCGGTGATCACCGTGGCAGTGGTGCTGGGCAAGATGTTGTCCTGCGGCCTCGGTGCTTTTATCGCTGGTAATGATGGACGCACCTCACTGCGCGTGGGGATGGGGCTTTCACAGATTGGCGAATTCTCTTTCATCATTGCGGCGTTGGGCATGACGCTGCAGGTAACCAGCCACTTTCTCTACCCGGTGGCGGTGGCCGTTTCGGTCATCACCACGCTGTTGACGCCGTATCTGATCCGCGCGGCCGATCCGCTCTCGATCAAGCTTGCTGCAGTGATGCCGCAGCGTTTGGGCCGTGTGCTCGGGATGTATGGCGAATGGCTGCGCAGCATTCAGCCTCAGGGCGAGGGCGCACTGTTGGCGTCGATGATCCGGCGGATTCTGTTGCAGGTAGGGGTCAATCTGGCGTTGGTGATTGCGATCTTTTTCTCGGGCGCGTTCTTCGCCGAGCGCATGTCCGTTTACCTGCAAGGCTGGATCAGCGACCCGAGCTGGCAGAAAGCGTTGATCTGGGGTGGGGCGTTGCTGTTGTCACTGCCGTTCCTGATCGCTGCCTATCGCAAGCTCAAAGCGCTGTCGATGCTGCTGGCAGAGATGGGTGTAAAGCCGGAAATGGCCGGCCGCCACACACAGCGAGTGCGTCGGGTGATCGCCGAAGTAATCCCGATCCTCTCGCTGTTAGTGATTTTCCTGCTGCTGGCAGCCTTGTCGGCCAGTATTCTGCCGACCAACAAGTTGCTGGTGCTGATTGTCATAGTAGTGGCCGCGGTGGCGGCGCTGCTCTGGCGCTGGCTCATCCGTGTGCATACGCGAATGCAGGTGGCCTTGCTGGAAACGCTGGACAATCACAACGATTCGGCCGGGCATTGATTACAGCCGGGCAGACGGCTCAGCTTTCCAGCCAGACGTCCCGCGCCCAGTGCCATACCGATTCCCAGGTTTCTTCGGCGAGCAACTCTTCTTCAGCCAGCCACAACACCACTGTGCCGTCTTCTTCTACGCAGTAGTAGTTGTCGCCATCCTGGCAGATCGGAATCAGGCTGCGATCGACGCCAGCGTCCCAGGCGTTGGCGGCAACGTCCGGCAGGTAGGTGTGGGACTGCGGATCGGTGACGGTCACCGGCTCCAGGCTGCCGTAGACCACGTCGCTGACGGTCAGCAAAAATTCTCTGAAGACGAATGGGATGTCGATGAACAGTTGCTCTTCGATTTCCACAATCTGATCTTCGTCAGGCAATTCCAAGGGGACCGGTACCGGTTCGTTGGCTTCACGCAGTTGTTCGATGATTTCTTCCACGTCCGGGATCCTCTTGCTTGATGGCGCGGTTTAGTTGGGGCGGTTTATACAGTAGCTCGCTATAGATGCAACCGCGAAATAGAAAACCCCGGCCGAGGCCGGGGTTTTTATTACAACAAATGAAACGCGGAAAGTGATCAGCCGTTCTGGCGGATACCGGCCACCAGCCAAGGCTGGTTTTCGCCCTGTGCACGTTCCATGTTCCAGCTTTCGCTGAACACTTCGCCCTGATCAAAGCGCGAGGACTTCGACACACCGCTGAAGGTCAGGGTGGCGATAGTCTTGTCCGCACGGTCATCAACGCCGTCCAGTTGTACCTGAAGGTTATCGATGTAGGTCGACTGGAAGCCGTCGCCCAGATCGGCACGTTCGCGCTTGAGGAACTCCAGCAGTTGCGGAGTCACGAACTCGGCGATCTTGTCCATTTCGTTGGCGTCCCAATGCTGCTGCAGGGACTGGAAGTGGTTGCGGGCCGCTTCAATGAAGTTGTGTTCATTGAACCAGGCTGGCGCGTTGATCACCGGACGAGCGGCAACCGGTGCTGCTGAGCCGCCGAAGATCGAACCCATGGCTGCTGGTTTCTGTTCGAACACTTCACGCTGCATCGGCGCGCCCGCTGGAGCCATGTGCTCCTGCTGCTTGCGACGACGGGCGGCGATGAAACGGAAGACCAGGAAGGCGATGACCGCCATGATCAGGATGTCGAAGATCTGCATGCCCTGGAAACCGTCGCCCATGAACATGGAGGCCAACAGGCCACCGGCAGCGATACCGGCCAGAGGGCCGAGCCAGCGCGAAGCACCGCTGGCCTTGGTGGCGGCGCCAGCAGCACCGGCCGCGCCCGCAGTGGCAGCAGCGCCGCCGGCAGGAGAAGAAGGAGCCATCTGGCTGGTCTGGTGAGTCGGCGCAGCGCCGGAGCTCTTGCCGCCACCAAAGCGCTTGGCGGCATTGGCGTCGAGGCTCATCGTCAGGCCAATGCACAACGCCATGGCGATGCTAAGAAAACGTTTCATAAAGGGAATTCCCATTTGTGGAAGGCACGCGCGCCATGTTGCACAGCTGAAGTGTTGCTGGCTAGCGGCAGAGTGTTTCGGGCTTTTGCTTGACAGGTTGTGTTCAGCTTCAGTCAGCGCAATAAGGCCTGTTAACTTTGGTCTGTAGGACGAGTGGATGGGTTCTGTAGGAGGTTTGGTAATTTCATCAGATCAACCTGTGGGAGCGGGCTTGCTCGCGAAGAACGATGACACGGTGTTTCTGATACACCGAGGCGCTGCCTTCGCGAGCAAGCCCGCTCCCACAGAAAAGCCCTGCGGCGGGCTTTATACCGCTTCCAGCTTGGCGTAACCCAGCATCAACCACTTGCTGCCTTCACTGAAGTTCACCTGCACCCGCGCCTGAGCGCCGGCGCCTTCGAAATTCAGGATCACACCATCGCCGAACACCGAATGCCGCACGGTCTGACCAAGGCTGAACCCGGTGTCCGGGATCTCGCTGCCGCCGAACAGGCTGCTGGAGCTCTGCTGCTGGCCACCGCCGAACGGACGGCTGACGCTGTTGGACAGCCGCACTTCCTGGATCAGGCCTTTCGGCACTTCACGTACGAAACGCGACACTTTGTTGTAAGTCTCGCTGCCATATAAACGTCGGGTTTCAGCATAGGTCAGCACCAGATTCTGCATCGCCCGGGTAATACCGACGTAGGCCAGGCGGCGTTCCTCTTCAAGACGGCCGGGTTCTTCCAGGCTCATCTTGTGCGGAAACAGGCCTTCTTCCATGCCCACCAGGAACACGTAAGGGAATTCCAGGCCCTTGGCGCTGTGCAGGGTCATCAACTGAATGCTGTCTTCGTGTTCGTCGGCCTGGGTGTCTCCGGCCTCCAGCGAGGCGTGACCGAGGAACGCTGACAGTGGCGACTGTTCTTCATCCTCTTCCGGGTTTTCGAAGTTACGCGCGGCGCTGACCAGTTCCTCAAGGTTTTCTACCCGGGCCTGGCCTTTCTCACCTTTCTCGGCCTGATGGTAAGCAATCAGCCCTGACTGCTCGATCACGGTTTGGGTCATCAAGTGCAGCGGCATCTCCAGGCACTTGGCGGCGAGGTCCTCGATCAGCTCCATAAATGCCCCTATGGCACCAGCAGCACGACCGGTCAGACCTTTGTTGGCCACCAGCTGACGCATGGCTTCCCACATTGATACATGGCTGTGGCGTGCATGATCGCGGATCGCTTCGACGGTTTTTTCGCCAATGCCACGGGCCGGAACGTTGATCACACGCTCCAGGGCCGCATCGTTGCCACGGCCTTCCAGCAAACGCAGGTACGCCATGGCGTTCTTGATTTCTGCCCGTTCGAAGAAGCGCTGACCGCCATAAATGCGATACGGAATGCGCTCACGGAGCAAGGCTTCTTCCAAAACGCGCGATTGGGCGTTGGAGCGGTACAAAATCGCGATATCGCTGCGAGCCAAGCCGGTTTTCAGCGCGCTTTCGATAGTTTCAACCACGTAGCGTGCTTCATCGTGTTCGTTGAACGCCGCGTACAGATTGATCGCTTCGCCTTCGCCGCCATCGGTCCACAACTCTTTGCCCATGCGCCCGGTATTGTTGGCAATCAGGGCGTTGGCGGCCTTGAGAATCCCGGCGGTAGAGCGGTAGTTTTGCTCCAGACGAATGATCTGGGCATCGGGGAAGTCGTCGGAATACTGATAAATGTTCTCGATTTTCGCGCCGCGCCAGCCATAGATCGACTGATCGTCGTCGCCGACCACCATCAGGCTGTCGCCACCCTTGGCCAGCAGACGCAACCAGGCGTACTGCACGGCGTTGGTGTCCTGGAATTCGTCCACCAGAATGTGCCGGAAGCGCTTCTGATAATGGGCGAGCAGGCCCGGATGATCGCGCCACAGATCGAGGGCGCGCAGCAGCAGTTCAGAGAAATCGATGACGCCGGCTCGCAGGCAAGCAGCCTCATAGGCTTCATAAATGCTGCGCATGGTCGCCAGGAACAGGTCGCCGCTGGCTTGAATATGTTGTGGACGCAGACCTTCGTCTTTCTGCCCGTTGATGAACCACTGGGCCTGTCGGACCGGCCAGCGTTGCTCGTCCAGACCCAGCTCGCGGATCACCCGCTTGACCAGCCGTTGCTGGTCGTCGCTGTCGAGAATCTGGAAAGTCTGGCTCAGGCCGGCTTCCTGCCAGTGCGCCCGCAGCAAGCGGTGCGCCAGGCCGTGGAAGGTGCCGACCCACATGCCGGCCGGGTTGATACCCATCAGCTGCTCGATGCGGTGACGCATCTCGGCAGCGGCCTTGTTGGTGAAGGTCACCGACAGAATGGAGTGGGGCGAGGCGTTTTCGACCTGGATCAACCAGGCGATACGGTGCACCAGCACTCGGGTTTTACCGGAGCCAGCACCGGCCAGGACCAACTGACGACCCACGGGGGCAGCTACGGCCTGACGTTGGGCATCGTTGAGGGAGTTCAGCAGAAGGGAGAGATCATCGCGCATCGGGGCATTCTAGGGTGCGCCGTCACACCGGGCAAACCGAGCTTTGCATTAGCCGATGAAAGAAGCATCGATGACGACCGGTCAGTCACCGGCTGCAAGCATTGGCGGAGCTCGTCTGGCGGCTTTTTTACCAAGGTGGGCGGCTCGAACTTTCGTCTATTTTGTGACCTTGGGCTGTTTGGTCCGGGCATTTGCTTGTGTATGCTCCGTGCACAATTCGGGCTCGCATGCTCACTATAAGAACAAGAACATTGCCTATGACCCTCAGCTCCGACCTATCGGGCCCCTCTGTGGAGCCCCGGGTTATCCGCAAGCAGTACGCCATGGAAATGGCAGTCGAACGCACGCGCCTGCTGTACCAGGGCTCGCTTTTGCCTACGCTGTTCATGCTGATCAACGGTCTGGTGTGCGCCGGCCTGCTCTGGAGCCCGCAGCGTTACTTCGTGGTGAGCGTCTGGCTGATCTGGTTATTGTCGCTGGTGGCATTGCGGGTGATTCAGGTCGCAGCCTTCGATTCGGCGATTCCCAACCGTCAGGCCCATCCGGTCTGGCGTCGTATGTTCATGCTCGGCTCTGCCATGACTGGCCTGACCCTGGCCGGTGCCGGCATCGCGTTGGTACCCGCGGACAATTTCATGCAGCAAGCCTGGGTGTTCGGCCTGATCGGCGCCGCGGCGCTCTCGGCCAGTGTCGCTTATGCCGTCAGCCTGTCGGCTTTTCTGTCCTTTACCTTGCCCTGTCTGTTGCCGGCCATCGGCTATCTGTTCTGGGGCGGCGATGAACAGGCACAGGGTTGGGGCTGGTTCGGGCTGATTTTGCTGGGCTCGTTGAGCGTGGTCGCCTGGCAGGTCAATCGGTTGATCAACCAGGGGTTGTTGCGGCGCTTTCAAAACCAGGCCCTGATCGAGCATTTGCAGCAGGCGCAACGTCGCAGCGAACAGCTCAACCACGAACTGGCCAAGGAAATCGACCAGCGCCGCCGAGCTGAAGACGAATTGCGCGAAACCCAGGTCGACCTCGAAAACCGCGTTGCCCAACGCAGTCTGGAGCTGGACGCCGCCAACCAGGCCCTGAGCAAGAGCGAAGCGCGGTTGGCGCTGGCGTTGAAGGCGAGCGAACTCGGGTTGTGGGACTGGAACCTGCTGACAGATGAAGTCCATCACACCCAACTGCAAGAGTTGTTCGGCCTGGAGCCGGAATACGTCACGGCGATGCTCAGCCACCTCAAGCCACGCCTGCACCCCGAAGACTTGCCATCGCTTCGGCGCGCCCTGGTCGAGCATTTGAAGGGTCGCAGCGAGGATTATCAGATCGAATATCGGGTACGGCATGGCGATGGCCATTGGGTCTGGATCGAGGACCGTGGTCGAGCGGTTGAGCGCAGCGAAAACGGCCGGGTGATCCGCATGGTCGGCACCCGACGCGATATCAGTGCCAGCAAGGGACAGGAAGAGCAGCGTCAACTGGCGGCGACGGTGTTCGAGGCCGCCAGCGAGGGCATCGTCATTCTTGATCCTGGTTATGCGCTGATCGCCGCCAATCAAGCCTTCAGTCGGGTTACGGGCTATGACATCGACGACATGCTCGGACGCAATGTGGTCGAGTTACCCTGCAGTCGCGACGCGCGCCGGCATTACGCGGCGATTCGTCAGGCGCTGGAGCAGCAAGGTAGCTGGCAAGGCGAGTTGGTCGAAACGCGCAAGAATGGCGAGTTGTACCCGCAATGGCTGCAACTGAATGCGGTGCGCGATTCAAGGGGGAAAGTGAGTCATATTGTCGGCTTCTTCGCCGATCTGTCTGCTCGGCGTGAGTCTGAAGAGCGCATGCGTTACCTCGCTCATTACGACGAACTCACGGGATTGGCCAACCGATCGTTGTTCCGCGAACGGCTGCACGAGGCTCATCAGCGGGTGCGTCAGGGCGGTCGGCGCAGCCTGGCGTTGCTGCACATCAATCTGGATCGATTCAAGCTGCTCAACGACAGCCTTGGCCATGAAATCGCTGATCAGCTGTTGCAGAAAATGGCCCGGCGCCTGGTCAATGCGCTGCCAGAAGCAGACACCATCGCCCGGTTGTCCGGCGATGAATTTGCAGTGCTGTTCAATGCCTACGGCAGCCTGTCGAGCCTGGCGCGCATGGCAACCCGTTTGTCGACCAAGCTATGTTTGCCGATCACCGTCGACGGGCATGAGCTGGTAATGAGCGCGTCCATGGGCATCAGCCTGTTGCCGGACACCGCGCGGGAGATTTCTGCGCTGGTCAGCCAGTCGAACATGGCCATGCAGCACGCCAAGCACCTGGGCGGCAACAACTTCCAGTTTTATACCGACAGCCTGCAAGCCAGCACGCTCGAGCGTTTGCAGCTCGAGAACCAGTTGCGCAAAGCCATCGAAGAAAAGCAGTTGAAAGTGTTTTATCAACCGAAACTCTGCCTCGTCACCGGCCGGCTGAATGCCGCCGAGGCATTGGTACGCTGGCATCACCCGACCCTGGGCCAAGTGCCGCCGGGGGATTTCATCGGCTTGGCCGAGGAAACCGGGTTGATCGGCGCTATTGGCGAGTTCGTTTTACGCCAGGCCTGTTGGCAAGCCTGCGAGTGGCAGCGTCAGGGCCTGGAGCCGATTCGGGTGTCGGTTAACCTGTCGGTGCATCAGCTGCGTCAGGGAAAACTGGTGAGCCTGGTGCGCCAAGTGCTGGAGGAAACCGGTCTGGCGCCGCACCACCTGGAACTGGAGCTCACCGAAAGCCAGTTGCTGGACAGCGTCGAGCACATCATTGCGACCTTCCAGCAGTTGCGCGACCTTGGGGTGAAACTGGCGATCGACGATTTTGGTACTGGCTATTCGTCCTTGAGTTACCTCAAGCGCATTCCGGTGGATTACGTGAAGATTGATCAGGCGTTTATCCGCGGTCTGGGGGAGAGCAGTGAGGATGCGGCGATTACTCGGGCGATTATTGCCATGGCCCATGGCTTGTCGTTGAAGGTGGTGGCTGAAGGGGTAGAGCGGCCGGATCAGCTGGGGTTTCTGAAAGTCGAGCGCTGCGATGAAGTGCAGGGGTATTTGATCAGTCGTCCGGTCGAAGCTGCCAATCTGGCCGAACTTTTACGCCGCGACGCCAATCCTTTGTAGCCGCTGGCTTCGCCAGCTACTACAAGGACTGAGAGGGCTACATGGAGTGCATGTCGCATGAAACGGGGACATCGAGTTACGCATTGAGCAGGCAAAAAGCCGATTCATGTAGTATAACTACAAGCGTGCTACATCCCCGGCACCTGCCAATAACAAAGAGTCCAGCCCCTTGAATCTGCTGCAACACATCGCCCAGTCCCGCCACCTGTTACGCAAGTCGGAGCTCAAAGTCGCCGACCACGTGCTGCTTGACCCTGCGGCGGTGATGCACAGCTCCATGGCCGACCTGGCCCACAGCGTGGGCATCAGCGAGCCGACCATCGTGCGGTTTTGCCGCGCCATCGGTTGCTCCGGGTTTCAGGATTTGAAGCTGAAACTGGCACAGAGCCTGGCGGCTGGCGCGAGCTTCGGGCAGTTCGCGATCCATGAAGACGATTCAGTCGCCGATTACAGCCTGAAAATCTTCGACACTACCCTGCATACGCTGATGGAGGTTCGCGAGAAGCTCGATCCGGTGGAGTTGCAGAGGGCGGTGTCGCTGATGTCTCAGGCTCAGCGGGTCGAGTTTTATGGCTTCGGTGCCTCGGGCGCGGTGGCGGCGGATGCCCAGCACAAGTTCTTCCGTCTGCTGCTGACGGCAGCGGCGTATTCCGACCCGCATATGCAGGCGATGTCGGCGGTCACCCTGAAGCCCAGCGACGTGGCGATTTGCATTTCCCAGTCGGGGCGTTCCAAGGATCTGTTGATCACGGCCAATCTGGTGCGCGAGAGCGGCGCTTCGTTGATCACGTTGTGCCCGAGCCAGACACCATTGGCTGAGTTGTCGACCGTCAACCTGGCGATCGATGTGCATGAAGACACCGAAATCTATACGCCGCTGACGTCGCGCATTGCGCATCTGGTAGTCATCGATGTGCTGGCGATGGGCGTGGCCATGGCTCGCGGTCCGAGCCTGGTCAATCACCTGAAAAGCGTCAAGCGCAGCCTTCGCAGTTTGCGGCTGTCGCCAAAATCGGTGAAAGCGCTGGACGATTGATTCATCGGGGAATGCTGGATTTGTGGCGAGGGAGCTTGCTCCCGCTGGGCTGCGAAGCGGCCCCACAACCATCTTGCTGCAGTATTTCTGATAAGCCGCATCAAACGATTTACGACTGCTGCGCAGTCGAGCGGGAGCAAGCTCCCTCGCCACAGATAAGCGCTAAGCCAGTTGATTTCATCAGTCTGTAACCCTCCCGCCGCCAAACCGTCATCCCTAGCGCCTATCTTGAAACTCCCGTACTCGCCTTGGGAGACTCGAAATGGCTCAGCCCTACGAAGAACGCAACAGCGCCGTCAAAACCCGTCGTCAGCAAGAAGATCAGCGCCGCATGGAATTTCGCCGCGCTATCGAAGATCGCAGCGAGCGCCGCCAGCTACTGGCCGAAATTGGCGAATTTCCTGACGATCTGGAACTCAATTACTGGCAGGCGGCTCCCGCAGCTTCCCGTCGAAACGCTCAACCAGCGCGCTGATCTGCGCCCGCTCACTGCGGATAAACGCAAGGAATGCATGGGCCACCGGTGACAGCCGTTTGGCCTTGGCCTGCACCAGGCACCAACTGCGGTACAGCGGTAGCTCTTCGACTGGCAACTCGATCAATCCGCCGGTTGCCAATTCAAGGTTCAGGGCGTGGCGCGTCAGCAGTGCCACGCCCAGACCCGCCAATACACATTCACGCTGCGCTTCGGCCGAGGCCACCTCCTGGGTTTGGGTGAAGTGCACACGTTTCTCTTTGAAATACTCTTCGCAAGCCAGTCGCGTGCCGGAACCGTGTTCGCGCAACAGCAACGTGTAGGGCTCAAGATCCTGCAAGCGCAGCGGGCCCATGTGACACAGTGGATGATCCGGCGGCGCCACGGCGACAATCGGGTTGTTGAGAAACGGTAGAAACTCCAGCCCCATGTCCTGTGGAACCATCGACATGATCACCAGATCATCACGGTTATCCGACAGGCGCCGGATGACCTGGCCACGGTTGACCACCGTCAGTTGCAGGTTCACCTCCGGGTGCTGGCGCTTGAACGCGGCAAACAGGTGCGGCACGAAATACTTGGCGCTGGATTCCACTGCCAGTTTCAGCTGACCCTGCAATGAGCCTTGCATGTCCGACAGCTGCATATCGAGGTTTTCCAGGCGCCCGAAAATGTCCCGGCTGGCGCGCTGTAGTGCTTCGGCCGCCTCGGTCATGTAGAGTTTTTTGCCGACATAATCGAATAACGGTTGGCCGATCAGCTCTTCGAGTTGACGAATCTGTAGGCTCACGGCAGGTTGTGTGAGAGACATTTCGTCGGCTGCACGGCTGTAGGACCTTAAGTCGCACACCTCATTGAAGATCTGCAATTGACGCAACGTCATACGCATCAATGACTTACGCATTTTCTAGAGACCCTGAGCGGAGGCTGATGCTTCAACTATAAGTCTTTGCTTATGTGTAACCCAATTATTATTCATTTTTGTTAATCCCTTGCGAAGGCTAGTGTGGAGCTGCGACTGAATTGAAACATTTGGTCACGCGTCGACCTGGTGTGACAGGTCGTGGGTACCACCGGCTCAAGGGAACCTCCAAGTGATAAAAAAGATCCTGATCGCCAACCGTGGTGAGATTGCCGTACGAATCGTGCGTGCCTGCGCCGAGATGGGCATTCGCTCCGTCGCGATCTATTCCGACGCCGACCGCCATGCCTTGCATGTGAAGCGTGCGGACGAGGCCCACAGCATTGGTGCCGAGCCATTGGCCGGCTACCTGAACCCGCGCAAGCTGGTGAACCTGGCGGTGGAAACCGGTTGCGATGCGTTGCACCCCGGTTACGGCTTTCTTTCGGAAAATGCCGAGCTGGCAGACATCTGCGCTGAACGCGGTATCAAATTCATTGGTCCATCGGCTGAAGTGATTCGCCGCATGGGCGACAAGACCGAAGCGCGCCGCAGCATGATCAAGGCTGGCGTACCGGTCACCCCGGGCACCGAAGGCAACGTGTCGGGCATCGAAGAAGCCCTGACCGAAGGCGATCGCATCGGTTACCCGGTGATGCTCAAGGCCACCTCCGGTGGTGGCGGCCGCGGCATTCGTCGCTGCAACAGTCGCGAAGAACTCGAACAAGCCTTTCCGCGAGTGATTTCCGAAGCCACCAAGGCGTTCGGTTCGGCGGAAGTGTTCCTGGAAAAATGCATCGTAAACCCGAAACACATCGAAGCGCAGATCCTCGGTGACAGCTTTGGCAACGTGGTGCACCTGTTCGAGCGTGATTGCTCGATCCAGCGGCGCAACCAGAAGCTGATCGAGATCGCTCCGAGCCCGCAACTGACTCCGGAACAGCGCGCCTACATTGGCGACCTGTCGGTGCGTGCGGCCAAAGCCGTGGGTTATGAGAACGCCGGCACCGTGGAGTTCCTGCTCGCCGAGGGCGAGGTGTACTTCATGGAGATGAACACCCGGGTGCAGGTGGAACACACCATCACCGAAGAAATCACCGGCATCGACATCGTTCGCGAGCAGATCCGCATCGCCTCCGGCCTGCCGCTTTCGGTGAAGCAGGAAGACATCCAGCACCGTGGTTTCGCGTTGCAGTTCCGGATCAACGCCGAAGACCCGAAAAACAACTTCCTGCCCAGCTTCGGCAAGATCACCCGTTACTACGCGCCCGGCGGTCCTGGCGTGCGCACCGACACAGCGATCTATACCGGCTACACCATTCCGCCGTTCTACGATTCCATGTGTCTGAAACTGGTGGTCTGGGCGCTGACCTGGGAAGAAGCGATGGACCGTGGCTTGCGAGCTCTGGACGACATGCGTCTGCAAGGGGTCAAGACCACCGCCGCGTATTACCAGGAAATCCTGCGTAACCCGGAATTCCGCAGCGGCCAGTTCAACACCAGCTTCGTTGAAAGCCACCCTGAACTGACCAACTACTCGATCAAGCGCAAACCCGAAGAGCTGGCCCTGGCCATCGCCGCCGCCATCGCCGCCCACGCAGGCCTGTGAGGAATATTCCAATGACTAAGAAAATCCACGTTACCGACACAATCCTGCGCGACGCCCACCAATCGCTGCTCGCCACCCGCATGCGCACCGAAGACATGCTGCCGATCTGCGACAAGCTCGACAAAGTCGGCTACTGGTCGCTGGAATGCTGGGGCGGCGCGACCTTCGACGCCTGCGTCCGCTTCCTCAAAGAAGATCCGTGGGAGCGTCTGCGCCAACTGCGCGCGGCCTTGCCTAACACGCGTCTGCAAATGCTCCTGCGTGGCCAGAACCTGCTGGGCTACCGCCACTACAGCGACGACGTGGTCAAAGCCTTCGTCGCCAAGGCGGCAGTCAACGGCATCGACGTGTTCCGCATTTTCGATGCGATGAACGACGTGCGTAACCTGCGAGTCGCCATCGAAGCGGTGAAAGCCGCCGGAAAACACGCTCAGGGCACCATCGCCTACACCACCAGCCCAGTGCACACCATCGAAGCCTTCGTAGCGCAAGCCAAGCAAATGGAAGCCATGGGTTGCGACTCGGTGGCGATCAAGGACATGGCTGGTCTGTTGACCCCGTACGCCACAGGCGAATTGGTCAAGGCATTGAAATCCGAGCAATCGCTGCCTGTGTTCATTCACTCGCACGACACCGCTGGCATGGCCACCATGTGCCAACTCAAGGCCATCGAAAACGGCGCCGATCACATTGACACCGCGATCTCCAGCTTCGCTTCCGGTACCAGCCATCCAGGCACCGAATCGATGGTCGCTGCTCTTAAAGGCAGCGAGTACGACACCGGCCTGAACCTGGAACTGCTGCAGGAAATCGGCCTGTACTTCTACGCCGTGCGCAAGAAGTACCACCAGTTCGAAAGCGAATTCACCGCCGTAGACACTCGCGTTCAAGTGAATCAGGTTCCGGGCGGGATGATTTCCAACCTCGCCAACCAGTTGAAAGAGCAGGGCGCGCTGAACCGCATGAGCGAAGTGCTGGCGGAGATCCCTCGTGTTCGCGAAGACCTCGGCTTCCCGCCGCTGGTAACGCCGACCTCGCAGATCGTTGGCACCCAGGCGTTTTTCAACGTGCTGGCCGGCGAGCGCTACAAGACCATCACCAATGAAGTGAAGCTCTACCTGCAAGGCGGCTACGGCAAAGCGCCGGGCACTGTGAACGAAAAACTGCGTCGTCAGGCGATCGGCAGCGAAGAAGTGATCGACGTGCGTCCGGCCGATCTGCTCAAGCCGGAAATGACCAAACTGCGTGCCGAAATCGGCGCTGTGGCCAAGTCCGAAGAAGACGTTCTGACCTACGCGATGTTCCCGGACATCGGCCGCAAATTCCTCGAAGAACGTGCAGCCGGCCTCCTCGTACCAGAGGTGCTGTTGCCCATTCCGGAAGCGGGCGGCGTGGCGTCGGTTGGCGGCGAAGGCGTGCCGACCGAGTTCGTCATCGACGTTCATGGCGAAACTTACCGCGTCGACATCACCGGTGTCGGCGTCAAGGCGGAAGGCAAGCGCCACTTCTATCTGTCCATCGACGGCATGCCGGAAGAAGTGGTGTTCGAACCGCTCAACGAATTTGTCAGCGGCGGTAGCAGCAAGCGCAAGCAAGCCACGGCACCGGGCCACGTCAGCACCACCATGCCGGGCAACATCGTCGATGTGCTGGTCAAGGAAGGCGACACCGTGAAAGCCGGCCAGGCCGTGCTGATCACCGAAGCGATGAAGATGGAAACCGAAGTCCAATCGGCCATCGCCGGCAAAGTCACTGCCATTCATGTGGCCAAAGGCGACCGGGTCAACCCGGGCGAAATTCTGATCGAGATCGAAGGCTGAGTTAACAGCCTCGATAAATCGCTTTAAACCTCGGGGGGGCATGTGCTCCCCTTTTTTTTCGCCCGGTATTTGGGAGCGCCACAATCCTTGTGTGGGAGCGGGCTTACTCGCGAAGAGGGAGTGTCAGTCGACATCAATGTTGCCTGGCACACCGCCTTCGCGAGCAAGCCCGCTCCCACAAAGTACTGTGCTGAGCCAGCGAGAGTGGGGTGGTTTTATCAGAATGCCATCCGCCACTGCCCCATTACGCCATGACTACGGCTGTCATTGCCGAGTTCGCCGTTGTAACCGACACCCAACGTATGCCGAGTCGATACCGCCAGCTCCAACCCTGCATCAAGCGTCAGGCTGTCGCGATCCAGGGCGGCGCCTTCAACGGTGTAATTCTTGCCACCGGTAACCAGTCGCTGCTGAGCTTTGCTATCGACATCACCGTAGGTGTGTTTCCAGCCAGCGCTGAATCGCGGCGTCAGTTGCATGCCGTTATCGAGTGTATTGAGCTGTGCCAGGCGCAGACCGAAGGTGCTGCTGAAGTTGTCCTGCGTTTGCCCATGAACCTGCAGTGCCGCCGCACCGCCTTTTTCTGTATAGCTGTCGCGCTGATACCGCTGGTAGCCAAGATTGGCAAAGGGCTCGGCGCTGAAGTTGCCGCTGCCTAGGTTGTAACCGACCTCTGTAAAGGCTTGCTGAGTGCTGGCGTCGTAACTGCCTTTTGGACGATCGCTGAAACCGTTGAAAGCTACCCGACGCTTGGTGCTGCCATCATGGTTGCCGTAGGTTGCCCCCAGGCGCAAAGCCAACGGACCACTTTGGCGCAGGGCGTAGACGCCCAGGTGCCAGCTGTCGAGGTCGCCGTCCAGTTGGCTACCGTCCAGGCGCGTCTGCGATTGTCCGCCAATCACGCCTATACGCCACTGTTCATCGAGCGCCCAATCCGCGCCCAGTACCAGACCCTTGGTGGAGTGTTGCAGGGCGCTGCTGCCATGACTGCGATCCAGTGTGCCGCCGTGACCCAATGCTTGTAACCAGACCCTGCCAGTGGCATCGCCCGTTGCCAGACGTGGGGCTCCGTTCTGTTCGTCAAGATCGCTGCTGTCCAGTTGGCGCATGGCTGACAGCATGCTGCCGCCCACCGGATTGACACTGCTCAGGGTCGCATTGGCCAGATTGGCATTGCTGCCGCCGGCCAGTTGTTCGATGGCGTAAGTGGCGGTGGCTTTGCTTGAACCCAGCAGGGCGGTGACGGCGACGTTCAATTGGGTAGAAGGTTGCGCAGCGGTAACGGAGGGAGCCTGTGCTTGCGGGAAATGCGTTGGTTCTTCGATGCTTTGAGCAAGCTTCCGACCGTTTTCGGTGATTGCGAGTTTCTCGATGGGTACATCGTTGCGGGCGTAGGTCAGGTCGACATTTTTTCCATCCTCGTAATGCAGTGTAGGGGTCATGAAGGTCCGGTCATTGAGCACCTCACCGAACTCGCCTTGCACCTTGCCGGCTTCGATGACGCGATATTTGCTGGTGGCCGGATAGTCACCCGGCGCCGCGACGATTTTCAGGGTCGCACCGCCGAGGCTGGCGGTACCAGTGACTTTGATCGTTTCGCCATGGCCATCGGGGTTGACCTCATAGGCCAGTACGGCCGTTTTGGAGAGTTCCATATTCCTCCTGATCGTTGGCGCCCCTTGAGTGACAAATAAATGCCCCTGCACGTTCAGGGCGCCGACAGTGCCCTTGCCAGAAAAGATACCCTCCTGAAGAACTACAACGTCACCCTCGATGATTCCCGAATTTTTCAGGACGCCACCGGAGAACACGATTACCCCGGTTCCGATTCCACCCTGGTTGATCAGCGTACCGTGGGCCAATGCACCGCCATGAATGCGATCGTCATTGGTTAGCGTTGCATCGGGGCGAACCAACGCACCCACACTGAAATCCCCGGCCCCGGCCCCGGCCCCGGCCCCGGCAAGCGTCCAGGCGCCCTGTTTGACTTCGAGGCCCATCAATTTTCGACTTTCGCCTATCTGGCCACCGTCCGCGGAGTCGAGTTGCAGTACGTTCTTACCGCCGCCGCCGTCAACAATCCCGCTGATACTCCCCCCAGGAAGCAAGATGATCAGCTCATTGGCATTTTTCCCTTGGACGGCAACACCGTTTTTCTTTGCTTTGGTTTCCTTGATGACGTTGATCCTGATGGTAGCGGGGTCACTGATGAATGCATCGAGTATCCCCATCAATTCAGCGGGTGCCTGTGTAACGAGAAGATCCGGCTCGGTTGCTGTCTGGGCCAGTGCAGCGTTGGTGTAGCCCACAGCTAGAGCTACCGCTAAAGCGAGGTGTTGTGGTCGGAATTTGTATTGAACGGGCATCGAGTACAGCCTCTTCTGACAGGAGGCCAAACTCTAAGAGGGGGGCTATAGGTGCCGATGTCAGCTGCTTCCGACGGGCTCGCGGGGCGTGTCAGATGGTTGTGTAGAAAAATGGCCAGCCGTTTCATGTCGGCTGATTTTATCTGTTTGCGCTGATGCTTTTTCTGACAATGAATCAAGACAAGAGGGCTATCGCATCGCCGCATATTAAAGATCAAAAGATCGCAGCCTTCGGCAGCTCCTACAGGTGCGAGTCGGTCCGATGCCGGTGCTGCCGAAGGCTGCGAGCTTTTTGCTTTAAACCTGACTACGGCTCAAATACGCCTTCCCGTAATGCCGCTCCATCCGCGCCTGAATCAGCTCCAGTCCAATCGACATCAGCCAATAAATAATCGCCGCCGTGGTGAGCATTTCGATATAGCGATAGCTCGAGCGCCCGTACGATTGGGCCAGGAACATCACTTCCCAAACCCCCATCACCGAGATCAGTGACGAGTCTTTGAGCATGGAGATGAACTGGTTGGTGGTGGGCGGGATGATGGTGCGCATGGCTTGGGGCAGGGTGACGCGCCAGAAGATCACGGTTTCGCGCATGCCTAACGCCAGCGATGCTTCGCGTTGGCCATGGGGAACGCCGAGGATGCCGGCGCGGAAGATTTCGCTCAGGTACGCGCCGTAGTTCAGCGACAGGGCGATGATGCCCGCGGCGATGGCGCCCGGCACGATGCCCAACTGCGGCAAGCCGAGATAGATCAGCAGAATTTGAATCAGCAGCGGTGTACCGCGAAAGAACGAGGCATAGAAGCTCGCGATGCCAAACGCCACCGCGCTTTTCGACAGCCGAGCCAAAGCCGTGATGAAGCCCAGCAGCGATGACGCCACAATCGAGCACAGGCACAAAAACAACGTCAGCGCTGCGCCTTGCAGAAAGCCGTTGGGTGCCAGGTGCAGGCCGACCAGGTTCGGCAGTTTGTCGAGGATGATCGAGAACTTCAGGTCGAAGCTCAGGAAGAAACTCGCGAACAAGCCGAACATCGCTGCCCAGGTCAGGTACAGCCGTGTGCGGAAACCGAAAATCCGTTGCAGCAACGACTCAGCCACCGGTTGCGGCGGCTGAGGTGGTTTGGGGAAAGAAGTCATTTGCTGATGTCGGCGCCAATCCATTTTTGCGACAGCTTGCTCAAGGTGCCGTCCTGTTTCAACTGAGCAAACACATCACGTACTTTGGCGTCCCACTGGGCGTCGCCTTTTTCGATGGCCACCGAGTTCGGCTCCGAGTACAGCGGCTCGCCGGCGAGCTTGAAACGCTTGTCTTCGTTCAGGCGCGGTTGCGCGGTCACCAGGTTGGTGAGAATCGCGTCCAGACGCACGCCAGCGCCCAGGCCCAAATCCTGGAACGCGACGTTGTCGGTGTCATACGGGGCGATTTGCACATTTTCGAACGGGTACTGCAACTGGATGTCTTCAGCGCCTTCGATCACCAGGTTTTTGTTCAGATAACTTTCATAGCTGGAGGCGCTGGTGAGGCCGACCTTCTTGCCGCTCAGGTCCTTGGCGCTGTGAATGCTATCGTCCTTGGCGTTGACCACGATCACGGCGGGGGAGGCGTAGTACTCCACCGGGAAATCGAAGACTTCGGCGCGGGCCTTGCTCGGGGTCATGGAGCAGATGCAGATGTCGTAACGCCCGCTCCAGCGGCCGGCGGCGATCACGTCCCAAGACGGCGTTTCGAGGCGCAGCTTGACGCCCAGTTTGTTGGCCACGGCCTTCGCCACGTCGACGTCGAAACCGTCGAGCTGGTTTTGATCGTTGAGGAATGAGAAGGGCGGATAGCTTTCCATCAACACGCCCACCAATTCTTTCTTTTGCTCGATGCGGTCCAGTGTGGCGCCCGCAAAGGCTTGGTTGGAGGCAGCCAGAATCGTCAGGCCCAGGGCCAGCAGTGGTTGAAATTTCACAGTTGATCCCTGAAAAAAAAGAGGTTGTTATTAACCGTACGGTGCGTATTAAATAGTTATAAGAACGACTCTGATAGTGAGTTATTTTCATAAGCTTATGAGTGAAAAGCATATGGGCGCAGGCAGCACGGTAATTCTGGATGGCGGCATGGGTCGTGAGCTGCAACGCCGAGGGGCGCCGTTCAGGCAGCCCGAGTGGTCGGCGCTGGCTTTGAGCGAAGCACCGCAAGCGGTGGAGGCGGTGCACGCGGCTTATATTGAAAGCGGTGCCAACGTGATTACCAGCAACAGTTACGCGGTGGTGCCGTTCCATATTGGTGAAGAGCGTTTTGCCGCTGAGGGTCAGGCGCTCGCGGCATTGGCCGGTGAGCTGGCCCGTCGTGCGGTCGATGCGGCGGGCAAGCCCGTGTGCGTGGCCGGGTCATTGCCGCCATTGTTCGGCTCCTATCGCCCGGACTTGTTCGATGCCGCGCGGGTGACTGAACTGCTGAGCCCTCTGGTCAATGGCCTGGCGCCGCATGTCGACTTGTGGCTGGCTGAAACCCAGAGCTCGATCGTCGAGGCGCGAGCGATCCATGCCGGTTTGCCAAAGGACGGCAAGCCGTTCTGGCTGTCGTTTACCTTGAAGGATGAAGACACCGACGAAGTGCCGCGTCTGCGCTCCGGTGAGCCGGTGGCCGAGGCCGCTGCGGTGGCGGCTGAGTTGGGTGTCGAGACCTTGCTGTTCAATTGCAGCCAGCCAGAAGTGATCGGCGCTGCGATTGATGCGGCACGGGAAACCTTCGAACGCTTGGGGGTGAAGATTCACATTGGCGCGTATGCCAATGCCTTCCCGCCGCAGCCGAAAGAGGCCACGGCCAACGACGGTCTGGACCCGTTGCGCGATGATCTCGACCCGCCGGGTTATCTGCAATGGGCGGCCGATTGGCAGAAGCGCGGGGCCAGCCATTTGGGCGGTTGCTGCGGAATCGGGCCGGAGCATATTGCGGTATTGGCGCAAAAGCTGGTTTGAAAAGAAAGATCAAAAGATCGCAGCCTTCGCAGCTCCTACGGAAATTACCGCTATAGGAGCTGGAAGCTACGATCTTTTGAGAGACTTACAACGATTCCAGACACACCGCCAAATCATTCCCCAGCTTTTCCAGCAACTGCTCATACCCTTGAGCGGTTGCTGGCGTGTACCCGCCGAGCGCATCCAGTTCCGCCAGTTTCACCGGCAGCCCGGCCACCAGAGTTTCCGCCAGGCGCGGGCGTAGTGGTGGTTCGCTGAACACGCAGGTCTTGCCGACTTCCTGCAACCGCGTGCGCATCGCCGCGACGTGCTGGGCACCGGGTTGTACTTCGGCTGCGACACTGAATACGCCGGTATGCTTGAGGCCGTAAGCGTCTTCGAAGTAATCGAAGGCTTCGTGAAACACGAAGTAAGGCTTGCCCGCGATACCCGCCAGACGAGCCTTCAGGCGCAGGTCCAAAGCATCCAGTCGCTCATCGAACGCCTTGAGATTGCTCTGGTAGCGCGCGGCGTTGGCCGGATCGGCGGCACTCAGATCGGCGGCCATTTTGGTGGCGATCACGCGGGCATTGATCGGTGATAACCACAAATGCGCATCCAGATTGCCAGGACGGTGATCGTGATCATGCTCGTCGGCTTCTTCGGCGTGGGAGTTATTTTCCGCGAAATGTCGCAGTTTCAAGCCAGGCAAGTCCTGCACCGCGACGCTGGGCCGCGTACGACCTTTCAGCACACGGGGCAGGAAACCTTCCATGTCCGGGCCGATCCAGTACAGCAGGTCCACCGATTGCACTTTCCGTACGTCGGAAGGGCGCAAGGCGTAGTTATGGGGCGAGGCGCCGGGCGGCAGCAAGACTTCCGGAACCGCGACGCCGTCCTGCACTGCCGCGGCTATCAGCTGCAGAGGCTTGACGCTGGTGAGGACTTTGACGTCGGCTTGAGCTGAGGCGATCAGCAGAAAACTGGCGACAAATGCGACAAAGATAGAAAAAAGTCGGGACACGATGACCACTCGAAGAGGCGAGAACGGGTAACATAATAACGTCTCTCACAAAACTCGTCGCCGCTCATGCCTAAAACACCGATTGCCAGCCGTCCCCACGACCACTCTCATTGCGTGCATAGCGCATTGTCTGAGGCCGATGTCTTGTGCGCACGCCAGGGGCTGCGTCTGACTGCTTTGCGTCGGCGAGTGCTGGAACTGGTATGGCAAAGCCACAAACCGTTGGGTGCCTATGACATTCTGGCGGTGCTCAGCGAGCAGGACGGCCGCCGCGCCGCGCCTCCTACCGTGTACCGCGCGCTGGATTTCCTGCTGGAAAACGGCTTGGTCCATCGCATCTCTTCGTTGAACGCCTTCGTCGGCTGTAATCACCCGGAACACGCCCACCAGGGCCAGTTCCTGATTTGCCGGGAATGCCACGCCGCCATCGAACTCGAACAGAAATCCATCAGCGATGCGATTATCGATAGCGCCAAAGATGTCGGATTTATCGTCGAGGCCCAGACCGTTGAAGTGATCGGTCTCTGCTCAGGTTGCCAGGGGGCTTGATGAGCAACGCGCTGATTCGGCTCGAGCAGGTAGCGGTCACCTTTGCCGGGCAAAACGTGCTGGACAACATCGAGCTGAGTGTCGAGCCGGGGCAGATTGTGACCTTGATCGGCCCCAATGGTGCCGGCAAAACCACACTGGTGCGTGCGGTGCTCGGCCTGTTGAAGCCGGACAGCGGCAGCGTCTGGCGCAAGCCCAAGCTGCGCGTCGGCTACATGCCGCAAAAACTCCATGTCGACTCGACCCTGCCGCTGTCGGTACTGCGCTTCTTGCGTCTGGTGCCGGGCGTGGACCGGGCTCGGGCGTTGGCCGCCCTCAAGGAAGTCGGTGCCGAACAGGTCATCGACAGCCCGGTGCAAAGTGTTTCCGGTGGCGAAATGCAGCGGGTGCTGCTGGCGCGGGCATTGCTGCGCGAGCCAGAACTGCTGGTGCTCGATGAGCCGGTGCAAGGGGTCGATGTGGCCGGTCAAGCCGAGCTCTACAGCCTGATTACACGCTTGCGTGATCGTCATGGTTGCGGCGTTTTGATGGTCTCCCACGATCTGCATCTGGTGATGAGCACTACCGATCAGGTGGTGTGCCTGAATCGCCATGTCTGCTGCTCCGGACATCCCGAGCAGGTCAGCGGTGATCCGGCATTCGTCGAGCTGTTCGGAAAAAACGCACAAAGCCTGGCGATTTATCACCACCATCACGACCACGCCCACGACCTGCATGGCTCGGTGGTCAGCGCGGTCCCGTCCACTCACGTTCATGGAGATAGCTGCAAGCATGGCTGATTTTCTGCTCTTTGCCCTGCTTGCAGGTCTGGCTCTGGCGCTGGTCGCGGGGCCGTTGGGTTCGTTCGTGGTCTGGCGGCGCATGGCCTATTTCGGCGACACGCTGTCCCATGCCGCATTGCTCGGCGTGGCACTGGGTTTTCTGCTGGATGTCAGCCCGACCGTTGCCGTCACGGTAGGCTGCTTGTTGCTGGCGGTATTGCTGGTGACGCTGCAACAGCGGCAACCCCTGGCGTCCGACACGCTGTTGGGAATTCTCGCACCGAGTACGCTCTCTCTTGGCTTGGTAGTACTAAGCTTCATGCATGAAGTGCGGATCGACCTGATGGCCTATCTGTTCGGCGACTTGTTGGCGATCAGTCCGACCGATCTGGCGTGGATCCTCGGCGGTAGCGCAGCCGTGCTGGCCTTGCTGGTCACGCTGTGGCGACCTTTGCTGGCGATTACGGTGCATGAAGAACTGGCTAAAGTGGAAGGTTTGCCAGTGGCGACGTTGCGCCTGGCCCTGATGTTGCTGATCGCGGTGGTGATCGCGGTGGCGATGAAAATCGTCGGCGTGTTGCTGATTACTTCGTTACTGATTATTCCGGCGGCTGCGGCACAGCGTCACGCCCGCTCGCCGGAGCAGATGGCATTGGGCGCGAGCCTGCTGGGCATGCTCGCGGTGTGTGGTGGGCTGGCGTTGTCCTGGTTCAAGGACACCCCGGCCGGCCCGTCGATTGTGGTGACGGCCGCCGCGCTGTTTCTGCTGAGTTTTGTCCTGCCCCGTCGAGGGGTGTAGACTTGCTCGTTTTTTGCGCAAATAGAGAGTCGCAGGAATGAAGCCGTTCGCCTCCCGTTATCTGCTCCTTGTCGCGTTTTCGCTGCTACTGGGTGCTTGCCAAAGCACGCCACCGGCGGCCACCGAGGTCCCCGATGCACGGGCCACGGCAATCGCACAGCTGGAACAAAGCCTGGCCAGCAGCGAACTGGCCACCGCCGAAGGACAATTGGCGGCTTTGCAGGCCGAGTCGCCCAACGATCAATCCCTCGAGCAATACCAGCGGCAATTGGCCGAAGCTTATTTGCTGCGTAGCCAGATCGTGCTGCAAAAAGGTGATGTCAATGCAGCAGCCACGGCGCTGAGCCGTGCCCGGGTTTTGATGCCCAAGGCCCCGGCGCTGACAGGTGGCTTCAACAGCGCCATTGTTCATGCACGCAAGGCTGAACTGGATAAAGCCGAAGCAGCTCTCAAGGCTGCCGAAGCCAAACCCCAGGCCAAAGTCATCGACCCGACGGCTGAAAGCACTACGGTGGCGTTGAATCTCACGGATATGAGCAAGCTTCGTCGTCAATTGGATGCCATCGCCGCCGATGTGGTGAATTATCAGTGCGACGTGAGCATTCAGGCGCCGCGCACTCAGGATTACCCATGGCTGGCCACGTTGCTGACCAAACGGGTAAAGAAACTGGATTCGGAGTTTGATCTGAAGTTGCAGAAACAGATTTTGCGCAACATTCCGGCGCAGATGGTGTTGAGTCCGCGCAAGCCCTAAAAGCTTCGCGAGCAAGCCTCGCTCCCACAGAGTTTATGCTGTACCTGTGGGAGTGAGGCTTGCCCGCGAACCTGTTCGATAAAAATTCTTAAGCCGGAACCGCCTTGGCCTTAGGCTCCCTCTCCCAAATCCGATGCTGCCCGATCGCGGCAAAAAACGCCTCGAACAGCTTGGCATCGTTACCCACGATTACCCCGGCATCCACTTCCAGCTTTAACACATCCAACAACTGCCTGGCCTCACTATGCAGCGCAATCGCTTTCAAGTGCTTATAGGCTTCCAGCAGATAATGCAGCGCTACGCCATCAGTGCTCAGTGCCTTGACCGATGCCGTGCCACCCGGCACGAACACGGCATCGAACGCTACAGAAGGCAGCCCTTCCATCGAGGCATCCACCGGCAGTGCTTTGCCATTGGCGGTTGTCAGGGGAGCCGAGGTCGGGCCGAGCAGTTTGGCGTGCGCGCCTTTGGCCATCAGAGCCCTCTTCATCGCATCAATCGCCGCGCCATCCACCCCGTTGGCCGCCAGAATGGCCACTTTTCGGGTTTTGATATCCCCTGACAGCAGGTTGGCCTGGCTCAGGGCCGGTGAGTGGTCGAGTGACGTTTTACGCACCTCGACCGTTCCGGCGTTCGGTACCGGCAAGCCCAGGTTCTGCGCTACGCGTTTGGCCAGTTCCAGATCGATATTGGCCAGGATCTCGTTCACCTGCCGCACACGAATAAATTCGCGTTCGACCTTGCCCAGTTCGAAGCTGTAGGCCGCAATGATATGTTCCTGCTCATGCTTGCTCATGCTGTGAAAGAACAGTCGCGCCTGAGAGAAGTGGTCAGCGAACGACTCGCTGCGCTGACGGATTTTCGCAGCGTCGATGCGCTCCGGATAAGTCTCGAAGCCGCCGTCCTGCGCAGCCGGTGGGGTTTCTTTGGGCCAGCCGCTGTCGATGGAGTTTGGCTCGTAGGAAGCGCGTCCCTTGTCGATGGTGGTGCGATGTTGGGCATCCCGTTGACCGTTATGGAACGGTGCCACCGGGCGGTTGATCGGGATCTCATGAAAATTCGGCCCACCCAGTCGGCTGATCTGCGTATCGGTGTAGGAAAACAAGCGGCCTTGCAGCAACGGGTCATTGGAAAAATCGATCCCCGGCACGATATGCCCGGGGCAGAAGGCGACCTGCTCGGTCTCGGCGAAGAAGTTGTCCGGGTTACGGTTGAGCACCATCTTGCCCAGCGGAGTGATCGGCACGACTTCTTCGGGAATGATTTTGGTCGGATCAAGCAGGTCGAAATCAAAGGCATGTTCGCTTTCTTCCTCGACGACCTGTACGCCCAATTCCCATTCCGGGTAATCCCCGATCTCGATGGACTCCCAGAGATCGCGACGGTGGAAGTCGGTGTCTTTACCGGCGAGCTTCTGCGCCTCGTCCCACACCAGGGAGCAGGTGCCGGCAGCGGGGCGCCAGTGGAATTTGACGAAGCGTGCCTTGCCTTCGGCGTTGATCATGCGAAACGTGTGCACGCCGAAGCCCTGCATCGTGCGCAGGCTTTTGGGGATCGCCCGGTCGGACATGGTCCACATCACCATGTGCGCGGATTCCGGCACCAGAGAAACAAAGTCCCAGAACGTATCGTGGGCCGAACCGCCGGTAGGAATCTCGTTGTGGGGTTCGGGTTTTACTGCGTGTACGAAGTCAGGAAACTTGATCGCATCCTGAATGAAGAACACCGGCATATTGTTGCCCACCAGATCGAAGTTGCCCTCGTCGGTAAAAAACTTCACCGCGAAACCTCGTACGTCCCGCACGGTATCGCCTGACCCACGCGGACCCTGCACCGTGGAAAATCGCACAAACACCGGCGTTTTCTGGTTGGGGTCTTGTAGGAAACCGGCCTTGGTCAGTGAGGAATGGGTTTCGTATGGCTGGAAGTAACCATGGGCACCGGTGCCACGGGCATGGACGATGCGCTCGGGAATGCGTTCATGGTCAAAGTGCGTGATCTTTTCACGCATGATGAAGTCTTCCAGCAATGAAGGCCCGCGAGCGCCGGCCTTTAACGTGTTCTGATTGTCTGCGACCTTCACACCCTGGTTGGTGCGCAAGGCCTGTTCGGTGGCATCGGAGCGAAATTTTTCCAGGCTGTCGAGCTTGGCATTGGTGTTGCTGCGGTCCAGGGTGGCGGTCCCGGCCAATGCGCTTTTGGGGGCGGCAGACTTTTTAGTACTCATCAGACGTAAACTCCTCGTTGCGATTCCCGTCGTGGCCAAGGCTTATGAGCCATTGCCCATACACGGCATCCAGGCATTCTCGAGTTGCTTAATCAGTGACCGATGGCGCGTTGGCGCCGTTCCTTTTTTCTGACCTTTGATCGCGTTATTGCCAAATCGCTGGTTGAATGCGAAATAAATGCTAAGAACCTCTATACAGACAGGCTAAAATGCGCGCCCGGCTAACCGCTGATCCTTTTCTAACGCGCCCCACAAGGTTCGCTACGTGATCGAGTTTCAAAACGTCCACAAAACTTACCGCGTCGCCGGTAAGGATATTCCCGCCCTGCATCCGACCAGTCTGACGATTGAGAATGGTCAGGTCTTTGGTCTGATCGGCCATTCCGGCGCGGGAAAAAGTACCCTGCTGCGTTTGATCAATCGCCTGGAAAACTCCAGTGGCGGCAAGATCATCGTCGATGGCGAAGAAGTCACTGCGCTGGATGCCAATAGCCTGCGGCGTTTCCGTCAGCAGGTCGGGATGATTTTTCAGCACTTCAACCTGCTGGCCTCCAAAACCGTGGCCGACAATGTCGCGCTGCCGCTGACCCTTGCCGGTGAACTGTCCCGTAGCGAAATCGATCGGCGTGTGGCGGAGTTGCTGGCGCGGGTCGGCCTGGCTGACCATGCGAAAAAGTACCCGGCGCAATTGTCCGGTGGTCAGAAGCAGCGTGTCGGCATCGCCCGCGCCCTGGCGACCAAACCGAAAATCCTGCTGTGCGATGAAGCCACCAGTGCCCTGGACCCGCAAACCACGGCGTCGGTCCTGCAACTGCTGGCCGAGATCAACCGCGAGCTGAAACTGACCATCGTCCTGATCACCCACGAAATGGATGTGATCCGTCGAGTCTGCGATCAGGTGGCGGTGATGGATGCCGGCAAGATCGTCGAACAGGGCTCGGTGGCCGAAGTGTTCCTGCATCCCAAGCACCCGACCACCAAGCGCTTCGTGCAGGAAGACGAGCAGATTGATGAAAGCGAACAGCGCGATGACTTCGCTCACGTACCAGGGCGCATCGTGCGTCTGACCTTCCAGGGCGAAGCAACCTACGCGCCGTTGCTGGGGACCGTCGCCAGGGAAACAGGCGTGGACTACAGCATCTTGGCCGGTCGTATCGATCGCATCAAGGACGTCCCTTACGGGCAATTGACCCTGGCCGTCACGGGTGGCGACATGGAAGCGGCGTTTGCCCGTTTCACCGCGGCTGATGTCCACATGGAGGTGCTGCGCTGATGGACGTCCTGATGAGTTTCTTTTCCAATATCGACTGGTACGAAATCTGGCTGGCTACCTGCGACACCCTGCTGATGCTCGGCGGTTCGCTGCTATTCACCGTGCTGTTGGGCTTGCCGCTGGGCGTGCTGTTGTTCTTGTGCAGCCCGCGCCAGTTGCTGGAAGCCAAAGGCGTCTACGCGATGTTGTCGCTGCTGGTGAACATTTTGCGTTCGCTGCCCTTCATCATTCTGTTGATCGTAATGATTCCGTTCACTGTGTTGATCACGGGCACTTCTTTGGGTGTCGCCGGTGCGATTCCACCGCTGGTGGTGGGTGCCACGCCATTCTTCGCGCGATTGGTGGAAACCGCCTTGCGTGAAGTAGATCGCGGCATTATCGAGGCGACCCAGGCCATGGGCGCGACGACACGTCAGATCATCATCAATGCTTTGCTGCCGGAAGCCCGCCCGGGCATCTTCGCGGCGATTACGGTGACAGCGATTACACTCGTGTCCTACACGGCAATGGCCGGTGTGGTCGGCGCTGGCGGCCTGGGCGACCTGGCGATCCGTTTCGGTTACCAGCGTTTCCAGACCGATGTGATGGTTGTGACGGTGGTGTTGCTGCTGATGCTGGTTCAAGTGTTGCAAACCGTTGGCGACAAATTGGTTGTCCACTTTTCTCGTAAATAAGCTTTTCTAAATAAAAGCATGAGCCGGCCATTCGCTGGCAGGCGCCAAACGGGCGCCTCACAAGGAGTTAGCTGAATGAAAAAACTACTCGTCGCGTTCGCTGCCGTTGCAGCCTTTTCCGCACACGCTGCCGACACTCTGACCGTCGCGGCCACCCCGGTACCGCACGCGGAAATCCTCGAGTTCGTTAAACCGGCCCTGGCCAAAGAAGGCGTGGACTTGAAGGTCAAAGTCTTCACCGACTACATCCAGCCGAACGTGCAGGTGGCCGAGAAGCGTCTGGATGCCAACTTCTTCCAGCACCAGCCGTACCTGGATGAGTTCAATAAGGCCAAGGGCACTAACCTTGTCAGCGTTGCCGGTGTGCACCTGGAACCGCTGGGCGCTTACTCCAGCAAATACAAAGCGCTGACCGAGCTACCGGGCGGCGCCAACGTGGTGATCCCGAACGACGCCACCAACGGCGGTCGTGCGCTGTTGCTGCTGGCGAAGGCTGGCCTGATCAAGTTGAAGGACTCGAACAATATCCTGTCGACCGTGAAGGACATCACCGAGAACACCAAGGACCTGAAATTCCGCGAACTGGAAGCCGCGACCATCCCGCGCGTGCTGACTCAGGTCGACCTGGCGCTGATCAACACCAACTACGCCCTGGAAGCCAAGCTCGATCCGTCCAAGGACGCGCTGGTCATCGAAGGCAGCGATTCGCCCTACGTGAACATCCTCGTTGCCCGTCCGGACGACAAGGACAGTGACGCGATGAAGAAGCTGGTTGCTGCATTGCACAGCCCGGAAGTGAAAGCGTTCATTCTTGAGAAGTACAAAGGCGCGGTGTTGCCGGCGTTCTGATCTGAGGCAATAAAGAAAACGGGGACGCATTGATTGCGTCCCCGTTTTTTTATGCCTGAAACACCGTACCTGTGGGAGCGGCGGTGCGGCGATCCGACTTGCTCGCGAAAGCGGTGTAACAGTCAACATTGATGTTGGATGTTATGGCCTCTTCGCGAGCAAGCCCACAGGGTATTGGTTATTCGCGCTTGAGCATCACCGGCAACTGCGCCACCAGCTTCACGTTGTTCAACGGCGCCCGAATAAACCCACGCTGCGTCCCGTCCGGCCCGATCACCGCCAGGTTGCCGCTGTGGTCGACGGTGTAGTTCGGCTTACTGGTGTCCGCCGGAATGAACGGAATACTCACCGCATTGGCCAGCTTCTGAAGGTCTTCGACCGAGGATGCGGTCAGCCCGATGAACTGCGGATCGAAGTAACCCAGGTATTGCTTGAGTTGCTTGGGCGTATCGCGATTCGGGTCGACGCTGACCAGCACGATCTGCAATTTATCCACAGCCTCGGGCGGCAACTCGCTCTTGATCTGCCGCAGCTGGGCGAGGGTGGTCGGGCAGATGTCCGGGCAGAAGGTGTAGCCGAAGAACAACACACTCCATTTGCCTTTCAGCTCGTTGATCGCCACCGGCTTACCGTCCTGATCGGTCATCTTCACGTCCGGCAGGTTACGGCTTTGAGGCAACAGGATGATCCCTGCATCGATCAGTGCCGTCGGGTCGCCCTGGTTTTTTCCAGTCAGTACTTTATTGATGGTCAGGCCCAGGATCAGCGCGATCAAGGCGACGAGAATGAAGACGGTTTTCTGGGTTCGAGTCATAGGTTCAACAGTAAGTAGTGGTCTACGAGCAGCGCGATAAACAGCAGGAACAAGTAGTAAATAGAGTACTTGAACGTATTGATCGCCGCGTGCGGCCGAGTGCCACGGTACAGCACCACGGCCCATTGCAGAAACCTTGCGCCCAGTACGAGGGCACAAATCAGGTAGAGCACGCCGCTCATGTGGATCACATAGGGCATCAGGCTGACGGCCAGCAGCGCAAAGGTATAAAGCAGGATGTGGACTTTGGTGTAGTGCTCGCCATGGGTCACCGGCAGCATCGGAATGTCAGCCTTGGCGTATTCCTCCTTGCGGTGAATCGCCAGCGCCCAGAAGTGCGGCGGGGTCCAGGCGAAGATGATCAGCACCAGCAGCAACGGTTCGGCAGTGACATGACCGGTGGCGGCGGTCCAGCCGAGCAGCGGCGGGGCCGCACCGGCGAGGCCGCCGATGACGATGTTCTGCGGTGTCGCGCGTTTCAGGAAACCGGTGTAAACCACGGCATAACCGAGCAAGGAGGCAAGTGTCAGCCATGCCGTCAACGGGTTGGTGAAGGCCAGCAGCAGAGCTTGGCCGAGCACTGCCAGCACCAGCGCGAAAGTCAGCGCAGCGGTTGGCGAAACCCGGCCTTCGGCCAGGGGCCGCTTGTGGGTCCGGGCCATGACGGCGTCAATGCGCCGGTCCACTACATGGTTGACCGCCGCCGCACCGCCGGCACACAAAGCGATCCCCAGATTGCCGAACACCAGCACCGTCCACGGCACCCCGGCACGGGTCGCGAGAAACATGCCGACCAGCGAGGTGATGAGCATCAGCACCACCACTTTCGGCTTGGTCAGCTCCAGGTAATCGCGCCAGATTGCCTGACGGTGACGTTCGCCGATCAGAGTCGCCATGGCATCTCTCCTTTTATTGTTATGGGCCCGGCCGAGTGTTTACGCAGGCTGAGACGCCAGCGTACTGGGGGCTGATGCTTGACCCGAACCAGGCTGGTTCGCGCGTGATAATTGACCAGCACCATCGTCAGCAACAGCGCTGCACCGCCGGCGTTGTGGGCGACGGCCACCGGCAGCGGCAGGTGGAACACCACATTGCTGATGCCCAGGGTGATTTGTGCGGCCAGGGCGATTAGCACCATGGTGGCCAGGCGCGTCATGCCGACGACCTTCAATTGCCAGGCCAGGCCAAGCAGCACGAAGGTGACCAGCAAGGCGCCGATGCGGTGAGTCAGGTGAATCGCGGTGCGGGCATCGCTGTCCAGTTGCCCGCCCAGGTAATTGGGGCCGATGTGTTGGGTCAGGTGAAAGCCGTTGGCGAAATCAGTCGGTGGCAGCCATTGCCCGTGGCAGGTTGGAAAGTCGATGCAGGCCACCGCCGCGTAATTGGAGCTGACCCAGCCACCCAAGGCAATTTGCAGGATCACCAGCAACAAGCCCGCGGTCGCCCAGTGCTGCAAACGTCGAGGCACGGTCAGCGCCGGCAACACGCCGGACAGCCGCAAGGTCAGCAGAAACAACAGGCTCAAGGTCGCAAAGCCGCCGAGCAAATGTCCGGTGACCACTTGCGGCCAGAGCTTGAGCGTCACCGTCCACATGCCGAACGCCGCTTGGGCGAGCACCACCGCCAGCACAAACAACGGCAGTTTCACCGGCTGCCCCGGGTGATGACGATGGGTCCAGGCGCGGCCCGCCAGCACCGCGATCAGCAGCCCCAATGTGCCGGCGAAGTAGCGATGAAGCATCTCGTTCCAGCCTTTGTCGGCTTCCACCGGTGCGTCGGGAAAATGCAGTTCGGCATGGGCCAATTGGGCTTCGCTGTTCGGCACGCTGATAAAGCTGTAGCAGCCGGGCCAGTCCGGACAACCAAGACCCGCATGGGTCAGGCGGGTGTAGGCGCCGAGTAGCACCACAATCAGTGCCAGTAAGGTGGCAAACAGCGCGAGGCGAAATCCAGGTTTGGCCATGACGATGCCCTTATCCGATGTTCGACAGTTTCAGCAAATGGCGCAGGTCGTTGAGCAGGTCCTTGCCCTTCACCGTCGGGTCGTAGCGCAGCACCAGGTTGCCGTGAGGGTCGATGATCCACAGGTGCGGTATGTCATTGCTGCGAGCGCCTTTGATGTAGGTCGGCGAGTCCAGGGAATAACGTTGCAGCTGCGGGTACTCTCGTTGAAGTTTAGTCTCGTAATCGCTGTTCAGCGGCTGTGCGATGGCCAGCGCATGGCTGGCGCGGGAGGCATCGCGACCGAGGCCGATCTGGATCTGGCGCGCCAGATACACCAGCTGTTGGCAGTCCACCGAACAGTCTTTGGGCGCTGTCACCAGTAATTGCCAGCGGTTTTCTTGCGCCGGTACGCCGATGTCGGCGCGGGTCTGGCCGTTGCCGATCAGTTCGCCGTGATAACTGCGGCCCTCCGGCACCCAGAACTGCAATTTGTACATGCCGGTGGCGAGGATCATCGGACCCACCACGCCCAATAGGATCAGTAACAACTGCAAGCGCCCGCGCCGTCGATTTACCGGTGTTTTCGCCTCAGACATGCCGGGTGGATTCATGGCCGCTCCCATTATTGTTCTCCTTTGCGTTGTGCCAACCGAGATAAAGGTAAAGGCCGAGCAGGACTATCGACAGAGCGAACCACTGCACGGCGTAAGCCAAGTGTTTTTCCGGCCCCATGCCCACCACCGGCCAATTGGCCTGGTAGGTCGCGGGGCCGCTTTGCGCGCGTAATTCGTAGGCATAGCCGTCACGGTCAAGCGCCGCCCAGAGCCTGGCCGGTTCAATGGCGGTGACCAGTTGTGGCCAGGTTTTGGCGTCTGGATCGGCGTGCAACTGGAACGTTGCGCCGGGGGAGACGTAGACCCAGGCGTCGAGGCTCAATGCCTGAGTCGGTGTCGTAAATTGCGGCGGTATGCGCCGATCCGGCCACGGCAGCCAGCCGCGATTGACCAGCAGCCAGAGCCCGGTTGCGCGGTCTTGAAACGGTTGCAGCAGCTCGACGCCGACCTTGCCGTCGCGCTGACGGTTGTCCAGCAACAGGCTGTGTTCGGCATCGAACTGGCCATGCAGGCGAACCCGGCGGAAGGCCGGATCTTCGGTGTGTTGCAGCTCAGTGCTGGCCATCGGTTCGGCCGCCCGGCGCTCGGCGTAGCTTTGCAGCAACGCACTTTTCTCCGCGCCCCGGCTCAATTGCCAGAACCCGAGTGACACCAGCAAAGGCAGCAGCATCGCGACCACCAGGGTCGGCACGAGGCCCGGCCGGAAGCGTTTCATGGCGTCGCCAGAAAGTCGGTCATCGCGATAGCTATACTCAAATGCATCGCCTGTCCCCCGGAGTGTCCCCATGCTCAAAGCAGCCATCGTCCTGATGCTGATTGCCACGGTTGTCAGCCTGTTCAGCGGCCTGTTTTTTCTGGTCAAGGACGACAGTCACTCGAATCGCCTGGTCATCGCCTTGAGTGTTCGTGTTGCGCTGGCCGCCACCACTATTGGCTTGATCGCCTGGGGTTTTTTCAGCGGCCAGTTGGTATCCCACGTGCCTTGGTAGTCATGAAAGCCAAGGCTCAGAGCACATAGACGAAAACGAACAGACCGATCCACACCACGTCGACGAAGTGCCAGTACCAGCTCGCCGCCTCGAAGGCGAATTGATGGTCGGCATCGAAGTGCCCGCGCATGATCCGCATCAGCATCACGAACAGAATGATGGTGCCAATGGTCACGTGGGCGCCGTGGAAACCGGTAAGCATGAAGAAGGTCGCGCCGTAGATGCCAGAGCCCAGAGTCAGGCCCAGCTCATGGTAGGCGTGCAGGTATTCTTCGGCCTGGAAACCGAGGAACGCGCAACCGAGCAACACGGTCAGCGCGAGCCAGATTTTCAGTGCGCCGCGATGGCCTTTCTTCAAGGCATGGTGAGCAATGGTGACGGTAACGCTGGAACTCACCAGCAGCACGGTATTGAGCAGCGGCAGGCCCCAGGGGCTGATGACTTCCTTGGGGGGAGGAAAGAGTTTCGGGTCCGGGTTGTTCAGCAGCGGCCAGGTGAATTCAAATGTCGGCCACAACATGTGAGCGAGGCCTTTAGTGCCTTCACCGCCCAGTGCCGGGCCTGTGATGTTGCGCACATAAAACAGCGCACCGAAAAAAGCGATGAAGAACATCACCTCCGAGAAAATGAACCAGCTCATGCCCCAGCGGAACGAGCGGTCCATCTGTGCGCTGTACAACCCTGCGCGACTTTCCTTGATTACCGTACCGAACCAGCCGAACAGCATGTAGGCCAGCAGCAGGCTGCCAACGAAAAAGATCAGCGGGCCGTGGGATTCCGGCCGCTCAGCCCTCAGGTCGTTGAACCAGGTGCCCAGGCCGAACACTGTGACGAACATGCCAATCGTGGCGATAATCGGCCATTTGCTCTGAGCCGGAACGTAATAATGTTCATGAGTTGCCATTTATTGTTCTCCTTATCGGGCACGCTTTAACGTCTAGCCGCCAGTACTTGCTGCAACAGCCTCGGGCGGATGACGTGCGGTGATATCGAACAGCGTGTAGGACAGCGTCAGGTGCTTCACTTCCTTGGGCATGTCGCGGTCAACAATGAACCGTACCGGCATCTCGATTCGCTGACCGGGCTGCAGCACTTGCTGGGTAAAGCAGAAACATTCGGTCTTGTGGAAGTACGCGGCTGCGTTACTGGGCGCGATGCTTGGCACCGCCTGAGCGCTCATCGGGCGATCAGTCGGGTTATGGGCGATAAAAATCATCTCGTTCACCGCCCCGGGGTGCGCGACCAGTTCATCGCCCTTGGGATAGAAATCCCAGGCCATGTCGGCGGCGTTGGTTGACAGAAACTGCACGCGAACCTGTCGCGAAACGTCGACCGTTTGCTCGCCTTCATACTGCCCGGAAGTTTTGCCGTTGATGCCGAACGCTTGGCACATCACGTCGTAAATCGGCACCAGGGCAAAGCCGAAGACAAACATCGCCACTACCACTAGCAACAGGCGAGTCACCAGTTTCTTCGTCGAAATCGAATCAGCCATGGCTTCCAACCTCTACCAATAACCCGGTTGTAGCGGGCCTTTGTGGCGAGGGAGCTTGCTCCCGCTGGGTTGCGAAGCGGCCCCAAAAGCTTTGCGTCTGCTTCGCAGCCGAGCGGGAGCAAGCTCCCTCGCCACACAAGCTCGCTCCCTCAAAGGCAAGGCGTTTCATTTCACTTCCGGCGGTGTGGTGAAGGTGTGATACGGCGCCGGCGATGGAATGTTCCATTCCAGGCCTTCGGCCCCATCCCACGGTTTGGCCGGTGCCGGCTCGCCGCCACGAATGGTCTTGATCACGATGAACAGGAAGAAGATTTGCGTGGCGCCGAACATGAACGCACCGATCGACGACACCATGTTGAAATCGGCGAATTGCAGGTTGTAGTCCGGAATCCGTCGCGGCATGCCTGCCAGGCCCACGAAGTGCATCGGGAAGAACGCCAGGTTCATGCCGATGAATGACAGCCAGAAGTGCAGCTTGCCGAGGGTTTCGTCATACATGTGGCCGGTCCATTTCGGCATCCAGTAGTAGGCCGAAGCGAAGATCCCGAAGATCGCCCCTGGCACCAGCACGTAGTGGAAATGCGCGACCACGAAGTAGGTGTCCTGGTACTGGAAGTCCGCCGGGGCGATGGCCAGCATCAACCCGGAGAACCCGCCAATGGAGAACAGAATGACGAACGCCACGGCGAACAGCATCGGCGTCTCGAAGGTCAGCGAGCCTTGCCACATGGTACTGGCCCAGTTGAACACCTTGACCCCGGTGGGCACCGCGATCAGCAGCGTGGCGTACATGAAGAACAACTCGCCCACCAGCGGAATGCCGACCACGAACATGTGGTGTGCCCAGACGATGAACGACAGGAACGCAATACTCGCCGTGGCGTAGACCATCGAGGTGTAGCCGAACAATGGCTTGCGCGAAAAGGCCGGAATGATCGAGCTGACGGCACCGAAGGCCGGCAGGATCATGATGTACACCTCAGGGTGACCGAAGAACCAGAACACATGCTGGAACAACACCGGGTCTCCGCCACCGGCGGCACTGAAGAAACTGGTGCCGAAATGGATGTCCATCAGCATCATGGTCACGCAGCCGGCCAGCACGGGCATCACTGCAATCAGCAGGAACGCGGTGATCAGCCAGGTCCAGACGAACAACGGCATTTTCATCAGCGTCATGCCGGGGGCGCGCAGGTTGAGGATGGTCGCGATCACGTTGATCGCCCCCATGATCGAACTGATCCCCATCAAGTGGATGGCGAAGATGAAGAACGTCACGCTTTCCGGCGCGTAAGTCGTCGACAGCGGCGCATAGAAAGTCCAGCCGAAGTTCGGCCCGCCGCCAGGGGTGAAGAGGGTCGATACCAGCAGCAGGAACGCCGCCGGCAACAGCCAGAAACTGAAGTTGTTCATCCGCGGCAGGGCCATGTCCGGCGCGCCGATCATCAACGGGATCATCCAGTTGGCAAGGCCGACGAATGCCGGCATCACCGCACCGAATACCATCACCAGACCGTGCATGGTGGTCATCTGGTTGAAGAATTCCGGCTGGACGATTTGCAGTCCCGGCTGGAACAGTTCGGCACGGATTACCATGGCGAACGAGCCCCCCAGCAGGAACATGGAGAACGCAAACCACAGGTACAGCGTGCCGATATCCTTGTGGTTGGTGGTCAGCACCCAGCGCATCAGGCCTTTGGCGGGGCCGTGGGCGTGGGCGGTGCCGGTATGAACATGGTCATCGACTACAACTGTCATGTCCTGACTCCTGCAAACGGATGGGCTGGGCGGGTCGGGGCGTCATGCCCCGAGCGGTTCCTTACGCACGCAATAGACCGGGTCATTTGCTTTCCGCCTGTTTCAGCTCCAGCACTTCTTTAGGGGTGACCATGTCGCCTTTGTTGTTGCCCCAGGCGTTACGTTCGTAGGTCACGACCGCTGCGATATCGACTTCCGACAGCTGTTTGCCGAACGCCGCCATGGAGGTGCCGGGCTTGCCGTGGAAAACGATGTTCAGGTGATCCTTGATCGGCCCGGTGGCGATTTTCGAGCCCTTGAGTGCCGGGAACATCGGCGGCAGGCCCTGGCCTTCAGCCTGGTGACAGGCCACACAGGTGGTTTGATAAACCTTCTCGCCGCGCTCCTTGAGCTCCTCGAGGGTCCATTCCTTGCTGGTCAGCTCTTTGAGTTGCGCAGCTTCCGCCTTGCGCTCGCCCAGCCAGGTTTCGTAATCGGCCTTTTCCTTGACCTCGACCACGATCGGCATGAAACCGTGATCCTTGCCGCACAGTTCGGCGCATTGGCCACGGTAGATGCCGGGCTTTTCGACACGGGTCCAGGATTCATTGACGAAGCCCGGGATCGCATCGCGCTTGACCGCGAAGGCCGGCACCCACCAGGAGTGGATGACGTCGGCGGAAGTCACCAAAAAGCGCACCTTGGCACCGATCGGCAGCACCAATGGCTTGTCGACCTCCAGCAGGTAATGCTCGCCCTTGGTTTCCTTGTTGTAGATCTGATCGGCGGGGGTGGTCAGGTTGCTGAAGAATTCGACGTCCTGACCCAGGTATTTGTAGTGCCACTTCCACTGATAACCGGTGACCTGGATATCGATATCCGGCTCGGTGTTGTCGTACATCTGGATCAGCGTGGCGGTTGCGGGAACCGCCATGGCCACCAGAATGAGCAGGGGCACGATGGTCCATAGAACTTCGACGGTAGTGTTTTCATGAAATTTGGCCGCCACCTGCCCGGTCGAGCGACGGTGAACCATCATCGACCAGAACATGACGCCGAAGACGATGATGCCGATCACCACACAGATCCAGAAAATGATCATGTGCAGGTCGAATACTGCGTGACTGATTTCAGTCGCTCCAGGCGCCATATTCACAGTCCAGGCTGCTTGCGCCGGACTGAAAATCGACCACAACAGGAGGCCCATCCAGACATGTGGATGTCGCATCATTGCGGGTTCCCCTTATAGTTCTTTTTATCCCGCCGGCTTTCACCTGCGGCAAGGGAGCGGCATTTTCAGACTACGAACTTGAATCGCCGAGCCTTGCTGCATATGCAGTCGGGCGTCATCAGCTAACTCCATTCAGATCCGAGTATAGACAGCGACTGCCACCTCGCAATGCGATGACGTAAATCGACTGAAACAGGTTGGACTTGCGTTCCATGTCACGAATGGAGAAGGATGCAGACGAGTGGTGGCAAATCGATATAACGTAGACGTCTCAAGGATGAAATAATTATGACAAATGCGTCTTAGGCTTTTTCATAAGCCAGCTAAGTTATGTCTTCCCTATTTCATTGCCTTGTTCCCTGGAGTTTTCATGAACACCGCCGCATTGCGCGAGCAGATCCAAAAAGCCCAACAACACGAGGCCGAGACCGGCCTGTTAACTCGACAACTGGAAACCCAACTGCCGCACCTTCACTCCGCCATCCAATTGCCGGATATCGACGCCAAGGGCGTGATGACGCGTTTTGTGGCCGCGTATATAGAACAAGTGCCGGACCTGCTGGACGCAGCCAATGAAGTCGCCAGGGAAGCGGGCATCGAACCGCAGATCAAACCGGTGCTGAAAATTGCCGAGCAGTTCTTCCTCCAGCCACCGGCGATCATGGCCGGTCACGTGGGCCTGGACAGCCTGCTGGACGAAGCCTATCTGGCGCATCGGTTGGTCGAAGAGGTCAACGATCTGTACATCAAGCATTTTGGCCAGCCATTGATCCCCTTGGACATGACAGTTGCCAACCTGATTGCCCACCAATTGATCGGTGAGGAATTTGCCAATCAACTGGATGAGGCGGTGCATCACGCTGTGGACGAGATGCTTGACGATGAAAGTTTTGCGCTGGAGTCGGTAGAAGCCTACCGTGAGAAACTCAACAGCCCGGACACCGGCGCTGCGTGGAAGCGTTGGCCGTGCCTGTCGCGCCAATTGGGCGTGGGCCTTGAGCTGGATCAGCCAGCGGTCTAAATCAACGGGAAAAACCAACACCTGTGGGGCGGGCTTCTGTGGCGAGGGGGCTTGCCCCCGTTCGGCTGCGAAGCAGTCGCAAAGCTTTTGGGGCCGCTTCGCGACCCAACGGGGGCAAGCCCCCTCGCCACAGAAGCCCGCCCCCTCAAGGTTATTCAGCCGGCTGAGCCTACTCCGGTTGTCGTTCGCAACCGTCCTTCAAGCCTGCGCTTCAACCCCCGCGCTTCGATTAACAGCTTCGAACCCTTCGCCGCATTGGCCCGGCCCCACTCCTCAAGCAACTCCAGACACGAGTGATCGATGTAGCTCAGGTTATTGAGCGGCACATGCACCGTTGCGCCTGCGGGAATGGTCCCCAGCACTTGGGTCAGCGCCGGTACCTTGAGGAAGGTCGCCGCCCCCACCAGTCGCAGCTCCATCTCGCCGTCTGCTGGCAGATCGATCAGGCTGATTTTCAGGCGCGAAGCCTTCCAGGCCAGTTTGGCCAGTGTCAGGCCGAAGCCAATCAGCACGCCGGTCAGCAGGTCGGTGAAGATGATTGCCAGTGCGGTCGCCGCATAGGTGAACATCGGCATCCGGCCATAACGGCCCAGCCCGCGAAAAGCCTTGAGGTCCACCAGTTTGAAGCCGGTGTAAACCAGCACGCCTGCCAGGCTTGCCACCGGAATGCTTTGCAGCACGCTCGACAGCAGCAGCACGAACGCCAGCAACCACAGGCCATGAAACACCGTCGACAGTCGGGTGGTGGCGCCGGCCTGAACGTTGGCCGAGCTGCGCACGATCACCCCGGTCATCGGCAGCGCACCGAGCAACCCACAGAGCATGTTGCCCACACCTTGCGCCGACAATTCGCGGTCGAAGTCCGAGCGTTGGCCATTGTGCATACGGTCCACGGCAGCGGCCGAGAGCAGGGTTTCGGCGCTGGCGATAAAGGCCACGGCGAAGGCCGCGATCAGCAAGGTCGGGTCTGCGAGATTGAGCAAGTCTGCCGGGCGTAGCCAGTCGATGGCTTCCGCCAGGTTGGCGGGGACTTCCACGCGTTTGACCTGCAATGCGAGGATCAGGCTGGCAATCGTTGCCAGACCGACCCCCAGTAATGCTCCTGGAACGAAACGCAGAGAGTGCGGGCGGAATTTTTCCCACAGCCACATCACGGCAATGGTCGACAACCCGAGCAAACCTGCTTGCCAGCCAAACGACGGCAAAGCCTGAATCACCGCAGCGGGGAAGGCCGCCAGATTATCCAGCCCCGAAGGCTTGGGCACGGCATCAAGCATTACATGCACCTGTGACAGCACGATCAGCACCCCAATCCCGGCGAGCATGCCGTACACCACCGCTGGAGCGGTGACCCGAAACCAGCAACCCAGTTTCAAACGCCCGGCCACCAGTTGCAGAAACCCCGCCAACAGCAGGATCGGGCCGAGCATGGCAATGCCATGTTGGCGCACCAGCTCGAACACCAACACCGCCAGACCCGCTGCCGGGCCGCTGACTTGCAGCGGCGAACCGGCCAGCCAGCCCACTACCAGCCCACCGATGATGCCAGTGATCAGGCCTTTGGCCGGCGGCAGCCCCGAGGCGATGGCGATGCCCATGCACAAGGGCAGGGCGACCAGAAATACAACCACCGAAGCCAGCAGCTCCCGTGGTAGAACAGCTTTTAATTGAGCGGCACGCATTGTGGCTCTCCCGGAGTTTTTTTCAGGCGTGGCAAAGCCGTGCCGCCAGATCGGCAGCCTCGGCTAAACCATACTTAGGAGGATTTAGAAGCGCGCTTTGGGCGTCGCCACCGGAATGGGATGGCTGCCATCGAGCGGCAGGAAACAACCCTGATCCGCATCGTAAGCCTGGATTTCGCTGGTCTCGATGTTGTAGACCCAACCATGGATAAACAGCTGACCGTTGGCCATGCGCGAGGCCACTGAGGGGTGCGTGCGCAAATGTTGCAACTGAGCAATCACATTCTCTTCGGTGAGGATGTGCATGCTCTCGTTTTCATCCGTGCAATGGCAGTTGTCCTGGACCATGGTTTTCGCCACTTCGGCATGACGCAGCCAGGCTTTGACCGTCGGCATCTTTTCCAGGCTTTGCGGGTTGAGCACGGCGCGCATGGCACCACAGTCGGAGTGCCCACAGATGATGATGTGCTGAACGCCGAGTGCCAGCACCGCGTATTCGATGGCCGTGGAAACACCGCCGTTCATTTGCCCGTATGGTGGCACGACATTGCCGACGTTGCGGGTCACGAACAGGTCGCCGGGGGCGCTTTGGGTAATCAGTTCTGGAACGATGCGCGAGTCGGCGCAAGCGATGAACATCGCCCGAGGCCGTTGGGCCGTGGCGAGTTTTTTGAAGAGTTCTTCCTGCTGCGGAAAGATCTCGTGATGAAAGTGCAAAAAGCCGTCAACGATATGCTGCAGCGCTGCATCGGCGGTTTCCGCCTCGGGTTGGGCTGAAGCCGACACAGCCAACGGCTGTTTATCCTTGTCACTCATGATTCATCCTCTTTGGCGGAGTCAGGGGAATTTTCCCGTTTTGTCCGGTGTCAAGCCAGTGGCTGTTTAAAAAACATCCAGGTCGAAGAGCCAGACCCGTCAGTCACTCGATGAACAAGGTAGCCGTTGAAACTTAACTCAAACTGAATAAAACGCTCTAGAACGAGTGTTCCAGGTCACAAAAAACGTGACCGGTGCGAAACGCGATGTCGTGTTCACTACTCAACCATAGGGCCAATTGTCCTTAAATCAATGACATTTGGCGGCCTGGCGGACAAAAGGATTCGCAATCCAGATTGAAACCTTCCCGACGATTGAGCCCCAGGCGTTTGATGGTTTTGGCAAAGCGTTGTGCCAGCAGGTCGGCAAACGGACCTTCGCCGCGCATTCTGGCACCGAACCGGCTGTCGTAGAGCTCACCGCCACGGCTTTGCCGGATCAGGCTCAACACATGAGCTGCACGTTGAGGATAGTGGGCGGCCAGCCACTCTTCGAACAGCGGCGCCACTTCCAGCGGCAAGCGCAACATCATGTAGGCCGCGCTTTGCGCGCCGGCCGCCTGAGCTTCGGTCAACAGGCTTTCGAGTTCGCTGTCGTTGATCATCGGAATCATGGGGGAGCACAAGACTCCCACCGGAATTCCCGCTTCGCGCATCACCCTGATCGCCCGCAGCCGTGCCTTGGGTGCCGCGGCGCGGGGTTCGAGGATACGTTTGAGTTCATCATCCAGCGTGGTCAGGCTGATCATTACCGCCACCAGCCTTTGTTCGGCGAGTTCAGCCAGCAGGTCCAGATCACGAAGAATCAGCGAGCCTTTAGTGATGATGGTCACCGGGTGGCGGTAACGCAGCAGCACTTCCAGGGTTTTACGGGTGATTTTGTGTTCGCGCTCGATCGGCTGATAAGGGTCGGTATTGGAGCCAAGGTTGATCGGCGCGCATTGATAGCCACGTTTGGACAGTTGTTCTTCCAACACATCGGCGGCGTTGGTCTTGGCGATCAGTCTGGTTTCGAAATCCAGACCCGGCGACATGTCCCAATAAGCGTGGCTGGGCCGGGCGTAGCAATAAATGCAGCCATGCTCGCAGCCACGGTAGGGGTTGATCGAGCGGTCGAAGGGCAAGTCGGGCGAGTTGTTGCGGGTGATGATGGTTTTCGCCTTCTCGATACGCACTTCAGTGCCTTGGGTGATCGGCGCTTCCTGATACCAGCCGTCATCCTCGGCCACAGAGCGGTTCGGGGCGAAACGGTTGTGCGGATTGGTCGCGGTGCCGCGGCCGCGAGGGGGCAATGGCGTGTGCATGAGTGAATCCCGTTAACTGTATGCATGTACAGTATCGCGTCAGCGCTCGGTCGACCAGTGCCGTTCGGCATTTTTTATTGGCTGGAATTTTAACTTTATTCCACGAAACCGGGAGACACATATAAGTTGTGGTTGTTACATGGGAAGTATCGGTAGTATTTATCCGCTGCAAACATAAACCCAGGATATTTACTAAAAGGAATTAATTGTGTCGTTTTTTAATAGTCGCGGTATCTTTCTACAGAAACTTGGTCCTACTATCGTTGATCCGGATGAAGTACTTGTCTCTATGCAGTTCGCATTGAAAGAAGAAGGTTGGGATGCTGAAAACTCCAAGCTCACCCATGCATTGCTGGATTCCACAATAATCATTGCATCCTCGTATGATGGTGGTCAGTCCTTTAATATTCAAAGTGTCAATAAAGATGTTGATGGTGACGGTGATATCGATGCCGACGATAAGGAAAAGTTGCTGGCACTAGCCAAAGCTTATGCGAATATCGTCAATCCATAATTGCTGAGCCTCGGTACTAAAATGTGAAGCGTCTGCTGCGCTTGGGGCCCCAAACGCAGCAGGCTGATAAAGGGACGTTGTTATGTGGACACAAGGGCGCGTATCGGGTATTCCTGCAGCGAGCAGAAACACTGTAAATAATTAATTCATTATAAAGCTGTTGAGAGGGCGCTACTGACGATCTTGATGACAATATGATTTCTATGATTTTGTATATAAGTGTCGATGTCGTCGACAAATACAGACTCGAGTATGATCCATGGTCAGGCATGTTCGATGACGGACTGGCTTCAGTCAGCGCATCTACATTAGCAAAGCCTTCCACTGCAGAGCGCAATGGAAGGTTTTTTGCTGTTTAATGCTGCTCGTCAGGCTTTTTCTTCAACTTCGGGTTCGGGAAGAACTGCACAGCCTGAACCTTTGCATCTGGCACTTTCAATGCCGAAGTATTAACCCGCGTGCCCAACTCCTTGGGCACTGACAGCCCTTGTTCATTCAGCGTGTCGGAATAACCGCAAGCTACACACTCGCGATGCGGAACTGTGTCTTCGCTCCACATCATCAACTTGTCCGGCTCGCTACAGGCCGGGCAGACCGCGCCGGCGATAAAGCGTTTTTTGGTGATCACAGATTCCTCACTCATGCTGCCGCGTCCTCACTCAGGCCGCTATGGCGCAAGAGTGCGTCAATCGATGGCGCACGGCCACGGAAGTCGACGAACAGCACCATTGGTTCCTGAGAGCCGCCTCGCGCCAGGATCGCTTCACGGAAGGCGCGACCGGTCTCGGCATTGAGCACACCCTCTTCTTCGAATTTCGAGAAAGCATCGGCCGACAATACTTCAGCCCACTTATAGCTGTAGTACCCCGCCGCGTAACCACCGGCAAAGATGTGGGCGAAGCTGTTGGGGAAGCGGTTGTAGGCCGGCGGGCGCATGACCGAGACTTCGTTGCGCACGCTTTCGAGCACTTGCAGAACGCTGCGGCCGTCGCCGTGGGTGGCGTGCAGTTCGAAGTCGAACAGCGAGAACTCCAGCTGGCGGACCATCATCAGGCCGGACTGGAAGTTCTTCGCCGCGAGCATTTTCTCCAGCAGATCCTGAGGCAACGGCTCGCCGGTTTCGTAATGACCGGAAATCAGCGCCAGACCTTCCGGCTCCCAGCACCAGTTTTCCATGAACTGGCTTGGCAGTTCGACCGCATCCCAGGCCACGCCGTTGATGCCAGACACGCCTGCATGCTCGACGCGGGTCAGCAGGTGATGCAGACCATGACCGAATTCGTGGAACAGCGTCGTCACTTCATCGTGAGTCAGCAGGGCCGGTTTGCCGCTGTCGGCCGGGGTGAAATTGCACACCAGGTTCGCCACCGGGCTTTGCAGCACGCCGTTGATTGTGCGGCGATGATCGCGGGCGCCGTCCATCCAGGCCCCGCCGCGCTTGTTGGCGCGGGCATACAGGTCAAAGAAGAATCGGCCGACATGCTGGCCGTTTTCCTTGATTTCGAACAGGCGGACGTCCGGGTGCCAAGTGTCGAAGCCTTTCAGCTCGGCGATCTCGATGCCGTACAGGCGCTGGACGATGCTGAACAAACCACCCAGTACCTTGTCGATCGGGAAATACGCGCGAAGGGTTTCCTGGGCGACGCTATAGCGCTGTTCGCGAAGTTTTTCACCGTAGAAACCGCTGTCCCAGCTTTGCAGGTCCGGGCAACCTTGTTCGGTGGCGTAGGCCTTGAGCTGCTCCAGGTCCCGGACGGCGAACGGCTTACTGCGTTTGGCCAGGTCGCGCAGAAAACTCAGCACCTGATCGTTGGACTCGGCCATTTTGGTGGCCAGGCTCAGTTCTGAGAAGCTGGCGAAGCCCAACAGTTTTGCCAGTTCCTGACGCAGGTCGAGAATTTCTTCCATGACCGGGCCGTTGTCATTCTGACCGGCGTTCGGGCCTTGGTCCGACGCACGGGTGCAGTAGGCGGCGTAGACTTCTTCACGCAGGGCGCGGTCCTGAGCGTAGGTCATTACCGCGTAGTAACTCGGGAATTCCAGGGTGATCAGCCAGCCGTCCAGGTCCTTGGCTTGCGCGGCGGCGGCCATTTGCGCCTTGGCCGACTCGGTCAGACCGGCAAGGGCGGCTTCGTCGGTGACGTGCTTGGTCCAGGCCTGGGTAGCGTCGAGCAACTGGTTGGAGAAGCGGCTGCCCAGCTCCGACAGTTTGCTCTGCACGTCGGCATAACGCTTTTGTTCGGCTTCAGGCAGGTCGATACCCGACAGGCGGAAGTCGCGCAAAGCGTGTTCCAGGATGGTTTTCTGCGCCACATCGAAACTGGCGGCTTCAGGGCTGTTGGCCAGCGCTTCATAGGCTTGAAACAGTTCACGGTTCTGGCCCAGCTCGGTGGCGTAGGCGCTCAGGGCCGGCAGGCAAGACTCATAGGCTTCGCGCAACTCGGCGCTGTTACACACGGCATTGAGGTGGCTGACCGGGCTCCAGGCGGCGCCCAGACGATCGTTGAGCTCATCCATCGCCAGCACCAGGCCGGCCCAGGTCGGTTGATTACCCTGAGTCTTGAGGATGTCGACGATGGCGGCGCGGTTGTCAGCCAGGATCTTTTCAATGGCCGGTTGCACGTGTTCGGCACGGATCGCCGAAAACGGCGGCAGGTCGTAGGACTGCAGAAGAGGGTTGTTCACGCTCACGGTTGGCACCTTGGCTGGAAAACATGCGGGAAGAAACATGGCCCCATCTTAATTACAATCGACGCTCACCGCAGCTATCAGCAAAAGAGAGAGAGCCTATCGTGACCCTTCGCAAGTATCAGAACCACACCCCACTACTGGGCAAAGGCGCCTTTGTCGACGGCTCGGCGGTGGTGATCGGCGACGTCGAAATCGGCGAAGACAGCTCCGTCTGGCCGCTGACGGTGATCCGCGGCGACATGCATCGCATCCGGATCGGTGCGCGCACCAGCGTGCAGGACGGTTGCGTCTTGCACATTACCCATGCCGGGCCATTCAACCCCGATGGCTTCCCGCTGCTGATCGGTGACGATGTGACCATCGCGCATAAAGTCATGCTTCATGGTTGCGCCGTGGGCAACCGGATTCTGATCGGCATGGGCAGCATCGTCATGGACGGTGCGGTGGTCGAGAACGATGTGATCATCGGCGCTGGCAGCCTGGTGCCGCCGGGCAAGCGCCTGGAAAGCGGTTTCCTCTACGTTGGCAGCCCGGTGAAACAGATCCGGCCGCTGACTGACAAGGAAAAAGCCTTTTTCACCTACAGCGCGGCGAACTACGTGAAGCTCAAGGATCTGCATCTGGCCGAAGGTTACGACCAACTCTAAGCCGCTCGATAAAGGAAAGTGCCTCCCTATTGCCCAGGAATTTTCATGCATTACCAAACCGTACTGTTCGACCTCGATGGCACGCTGACCGACCCACGTGAAGGCATCACCCGTTCCATCCAGTTCGCCCTGAGCAAACTGGGGATCGATGAACCGGATCTGACCAGGCTTGAACATTTCATAGGTCCGCCATTGTTGCAGGCGTTCATGCAGTTCTACGACTTCGACGAGCCCAAGGCCTGGGAAGCGGTGAGCTTCTATCGTGAGCGTTTCAAAGTCACCGGTCTGTATGAAAACCGTGTATTCGATGGCGTCACGCCACTGCTGGAAACCCTGGCTGGGCAAGGGCGGCAGCTGTACATCGCAACGTCCAAGCCATGGGTTTTCGCCCGGGAAATCGCCCGGCATTTCGACTTCGCCAGGCATTTCAAAGTGATTTACGGCAGCGAGCTGGATGGCACGCGAACCAACAAGGTCGAGCTGATTGCGCATTTGATGAGCGAAGAAGGCCTGGACCCGGCCGATACCTTGATGATTGGCGACCGTAAACACGATCTGATCGGCGCTCGCAGCAATGGACTGGACGCAGCGGCGGTGGGTTATGGTTTTGGCAGTCGGGATGAATTGAGCGCAGAAGCACCGGCGTATCACTTCGAAACGCTAGAGGAAATGCATCAGGCGTTTTTGCAGCGTTAGTTGAATTGCCTTCGCGGGCAAGCCCGCTTGTACAGGTAATACCGTTCACTTAAGAGAATCTTGAATCAGAGAAACCTGTGGCGAGGGAGCTTGCTCCCGCTTGAGTGCGTAGCACTCACAAAAATCGGCAATGATTGTCAGATTTTTGGGGCCGCTACGCAGCCCAGCGCGAGCAAGCTCGCTCGCCACAAAGGTATGCACGATCCAAAGCATTACGCTCCCACAGGGGATTTGTATTTGGCCCAAAAGGGCTTTGGCATCTACCGATCTAATGTAGGAGCGAGGCTTGCCCGCGAAGAGGCCCGCTCAGCCACCGGGACTCGCTGATCCCGCCAACACTTTTAACGCCGCTTTACGCTCCCCAAGCGGTAACGCACCCAATTTCTCCACCGCCGCATAAAACCTCAGCCAATCTCCATCGACCTGTTTGAACAAGGCGGCAAATGCCGGCACCCATTGGTCGTACAAACCAAACGGCAACAGCCGGGCATTGTTCATCGGGGTGTTAATCCAGGCATCGTAGCGTTTGTTCCCCGCCCATTGGCTGTCACGTAGCGTCCGGTAATCACGGCGCAATTGTTCGAACTCTGCTGCTTTTCGCTCGCGCATTTGCTGGGCAGGAAGCGGCAAGGCGTAAAGTTGTTCCAGTCGCTTGCGGGCGTTCAAAACCAATTGGATGAACTGGTCGCGTTGCTTCACCAACGCTCGGTTATCCGGTGGCAGGCCCCGGAATGCGCGCCATTGGCGAGTGCCCTCCTGCTCGACGAAGGTCGCGAAGGACTCGTTGAACTCGGTGTCGTCTTTCACATAAAAACGTTGATGGGCGAGTTCGTGAAATATCAGCGTGGCTAACCGTTCGTCGCCCCAACCCATCATCGAACTCATAATCGGGTCGTTGAACCAACCGAGCGTCGAATAGGCCTCGACGCCGCCAATCGACACGTCCATACCTTGCAGACGTTGCAACGCGGCCTCACCGCGGGCAGCACTCTGGCTGTAATAACCGCGATAGGCGACGCAGCCAGCGATGGGGAAGCAATGGTTCTGCGGCTTCAGCGAAAATTCCGGCGTGGCAAAGACGTTCCAGACTACAAACGGTCGGCCAATGTCGGCGTACAGGCGGTAGCTCTGATTGTCCGGCAAGTGCAGGTGCTGGCTGGCGAATGTCCGGGCCTTTTGTGATTCGGCCAGATGCGCGCGCAATTGCTGATCGCGGCCTGGATCGGCGATCACACTGGAAACTGGCTCTCGGGCTCGCAGCAATTGCAATTGACCACTGGCCAGTTGGCCGTAATAGCTGATGCTGGCGCAGCCGTTAAATAACAAAAGACATAACCCCGGAAACAAAATGCGTAAAACGCGATCAAGTAACCCAAGGCTTGGACGCGGCCTGATCAAAATGAATCATCCCTGGAAAGTCTGCCCGCAAGACTATCCCGCCTATTGGAGCTCCGCTATGCGCAAGTTGATGCTGACGGGAGGCCTGCTGATGCTGGCCGGTTGTGCTGGATTGCCTACTCCTGATCCTTCACAGGCATGGATCGATCTGGATACACGGCAGGAAGACACCGCGCTGCAAGCGATAGAAGTCGATGACAAGGCTTCCATCGACAAACGCTACTTCGAGGTACAGCCCGGTAACCATAAACTGACGGTTCGTTACTTGTTTGCAGTCCAGCCAACCAACATTGGGCCTGACGCCGAGCCACTGTGGCGCGACTGCCAGTTGAATGTGAAATTCAAGGATTTCAATGCCGGTCAGCGGTATCAGCTGCAAGCAGGGAATATCGGCTTTCGGCCGTGGGCGAAGCTCTACGATCAACAGCGAAAAGTGATTGGGCAGGGCATACCGGCAGGCTGCCAACGTACCTGATCGACGCTATGCTGAATAATCAGTCCTTGGGATATTCATCATGCGCAGGTTGTTGCTGTTGCTCGCGGCAGGTTTCTTCGTCGGTTGCACGAGTCCGTTACCGGCGGTCAATCCGCAGATGGCCTGGGTCGACTTCGCTACGCCGAGCCCTGGCGGGAAACTGCTGATGGCCGACCGGCTGGACAATCAGCGGCTGAGCGATGGGCGTTACTTCCAGGTATCCCCGGGTAGCCATGAGCTGAGAGTGCGTTTCGATTTTGAAGTGTTTGGTGGTGGCTCGGGCCTGATGAATGCTCCGCTGGAGCGGCTGTGCTACCTGACCATCAACTACGACCATTTCGAGGCCGGCCAACGTTACTTGTTGGAAGCGCGTTCTATAGCGTTCACCCCCAGCGCCCGGCTCTACAATGCCAAGCGGGAAATTGTCGCCAAAGATCGGCTGGCCAACTGCGTCATGTGAGACTAATCAGCGATCATTTTTTTGATAGATGATTTTCTTGGTGCCGCCTTCGCATGAGCCGACGACCATGTTCTGATCGTGGACTTCGTCGTTTGTGACGATTTCCAGGGTGTAGGACGAGACGTTATTGGCCTGGATCTTCGCTTCGATCTCGGCCTTGAGTTCCTCACAGGATTTCGGTGCCGCGAGGGCCGATGTGGCCAGCGTGCAACAGATAACCGCCAAGGCAAAACGTTTCATGGTTGAAGCTCCCTTAAGGCAGCGCGCATGGTGATGCGCTGAAGCTGCTGTCATTTATTCGACCACAATTTTGTCTGTCAGGTTATGTTTCAGGGCAAAAAAAGACCGCAACCTGTGCAAGGGAGCCCGCGAAGGCTGCGATCTTTTACCCGCTAACGTATCAACCCATGATCAGCTGACCAATGTCGCATCCAGACTGATTTTCGCATTCAACACTTTGGACACCGGGCAGCCTTCTTTGGCCTTGTTGCTCAGTTCCTCGAATTGCGCCTGGGTCGCGCCGGGGATTTTCGCCTTGAGAATCAGTTTTACCGCTGTGATTGCAAAACCACCATCTACCTGGTCCAGGGTCACTTCGGCATTGGTGTCGATGCTATCGGCCTTAAGGTTGGCCTCGCCGAGAATCATTGAAAACGCCATGGAGAAACAGCCCGCGTGAGCCGCGCCGATCAGCTCTTCCGGATTGGTGCCTTTACCGCCTTCGAAACGGGCCTTGAAGCCGTAGGGCGCGTCTCTGAGAACGCCGGTTTCCGTGGAAATCGAGCCGATACCGGTTTTCAGATCACCTTCCCAATGAGCCGATGCTTTCTTCGTGATAGCCATGTCTGCCTCCTCAAGATCCGGCGCGAATGTCGCGCCTTCGTGGTTTTCGGTTACCAGGGTTCTGAGGATAGACCGTCAGGCAAAGTTCACCTCATCTGATCAGTCTTCTTATTGCGTAGGAATTTTGTCCCTCCTATTGAAACTCGGGTATATGCCCTCATTGCATAGAACACGCTTATAGATCGGCAGGTTTTCGTTCGTGACAGAACCTGCTTACCCCATTGGAGCAGGTTCATGAAACGACTATCCGATATCAAATTCTCGGCCCTCGATCTGGTGCCCGTGCGGGAAAACGGCAGTGCGGCCCAATCCCTGCACAATTCCCTGGACCTGGCGCAGCACGTGGAAAAATTCGGCTACAACCGCTTTTGGGTTGCCGAGCACCACAACATGGACGGGATCGCCAGTTCGGCGACCTCTGTTCTGCTCGGCTATCTGGCTGGCGGCACGTCGACTATTCGAGTCGGTTCGGGTGGCGTGATGCTGCCCAACCACGCGCCACTGGTGATCGCCGAGCAGTTCGGCACCCTTGAAAGCCTGTATCCGGGGCGGATCGATCTGGGCCTGGGACGCGCGCCTGGCTCCGATCAAATGACCGCCCGCGCCTTGCGCCGTGAGCGCTCCGGCAGCGCCGACGACTTCCCGCAAGATGTGACCGAACTGATGAGCTACCTCGGCCCACGTACGCCAGACCAGCGAATAATCGCCATGCCGGGTACCGGCACCAATGTCCCGATCTGGTTGTTGGGTTCGAGCCTGTTCAGTGCGCAGTTGGCGGGTGAGCGCGGTTTGCCCTACGCCTTCGCCTCACATTTCGCACCGCGCTTCATGCATGAAGCGATTCGCGTCTACCGCAACCACTTCAAGCCTTCAGCGGTATTGGATAAGCCTTACGTGATGCTCGGCGTGCCATTGGTGGCCGCGGACACCGATGAGCAAGCCGATTACCTGGCCACTTCGGTCTACCAGCGGATTCTGGCGTTGATGCGTGGCCAAAGCCTGGTGCAACGCCCGCCAGTGAAGACCATGGACGGTCTGTGGCTGCCCCATGAGAAAGAAGCGGTCGGTGATTTCCTTGGCCTTGCCATGGTCGGCAGCCCGCAGAAAATTCGCGCCAAGCTGGAAGTGCTGATCGAACAGACTCAGGCCGATGAGCTGATTTTTACCTGTGACTTGTACGAACATGCCGATCGCCTGCATTCCTATGAGTTGCTGGCGCAGGTCATGAAGGGCTGAAGCCACGAACAGCGTCCACAAAAAAAAACCGACGCCATTGCGTCGGTTTTTTTATTTTCGAAGGCTGTCAGCCCTGCTTGTAGACGATTTGCCTGGTGCCTTTTTCACAGGTGCCAACGACTTTTCCGTCAGCAGCAGCGCCTTTATCGACGATCTCCAGTGTGTAATTGGAAACACCTTTGGCATCCAGCTTCGCTGAGATTTCGGCTTTCAGCTCATCGCACGATTTGCCTTGGGCAAAGGCTGTTCCCGCAAGGCTCAACAAACCTATCGCCAAAATAAACTTCTTCATGGGTTGCACTCCCTGGTCGGATCAATAGGGGAGCGCATCCAGCTATCGGCCGGAGGCACTCTCCACTTAGCGCTTTGCCATTCCCTATGGCATTCGGCCGGCGCGCAAGTTCAGAAGGCTAGCTTAAGCTCAGCTACTGGCAATCCGGAAACCGACCTTGAGCGTCACCTGGAAATGAGCCGCTTTGCCATCCTTAATGTGCCCGCGGGTTTCGGTCACTTCGAACCATTCCATGTACTTGAGGCTTTTGTTGGCTTCGGCCAGAGCATTGTTGATGGCGTCTTCAATGCTGGTGGTGGATGAGCCAACCAGTTCGACTTTCTTGTAGGTGTGATGGTCAGTCATGGCGTTCTCCTAAGGGTGTGAAATACAGCCTAGCAGTGATTTTTCTTATTTCTTCTGTCGACCAATCCGAGGGGAAATGCAGATTTACTGCACTTTCTCGACCCACTGAAGTCCCAACCAACACACGCAACTCAAACAATGCAGGAGATTCACCATGGCCAACACCTCGTTACGTAAAGCCTCATTGCAAAGCATGGAAGCCGAGATCGAGAGTCTGCTGAAATCGTTGGAAAGCCTGAAGGACGACGCCTCGGACGAATCGCGTAAAACCCTTAAAACACTGAAAATCAACGCTGAAAACGCGCTGAAGCATTCGCGTCATCTGCTCTCTGATGCCTATGAAGAGGTCAAGGTCAAAACCCGTGAAACCGGGATCGCGACACGTGACTACGCCCAGGAACACCCTTGGACTACAGCCGGTGTCGCCGTCGGTGCGCTGGGTCTTTTGGCGGCCTATCTGCTGTGCAAGCGCGGTAATTAAGATGCCTGGCGCAGTTCGTTTTTAAGCCACTGCGCCAATTGCCGAGCGCGCCCGTCCGCGGCGCGCTTGGGTAGCCACAACGCCAGTTGCGCCGGGGTTTCACAGAAGCCCCATGGCGCAACCAGGCGACCGGCTTTCAAATCCTCGGCCACTAGCGGCTCGGGCGCGATGGCCACACCCAGCCCGGCCACTGCGGCCTCCAGCAAATAATACAAATGCTCAAAGCCTTGTCCATACCTCAGCGCCTTGGCGTCGAGGCCGCTTTGCTGCGCCCAACTCGGCCAGGCTTGCGGACGTGAGGTGGTGTGCAGCAAGGGTTCGGTCAGCAGGGCGCTTGCCGGTGCGCTCTGCAATCTTTCGTAACCGACGAATCGTGGGCTCATGACCGGACCGATGCGTTCGCTGGCCAGTTCATAAACTTGCATGTCCGCCGGCCATGGTGGCTCGGCAAACACCAGCAAAGCATCCAGGCCGGGCCGCCGAGGGTCGAGATCGCCTTCGCCAGCCGACAGGTGCAAACGCAGATCCGGCAGATCCGCATTGAGTCGCCCCAAACGCGGAATGAACCAGCGCGCCAGCAGGCTGCCCGAGCAGCCGAGCACGAACGGCGCATCGGCGGTGCTTTGGGTCAATTCGGCGCAAACGCTGCGCAAGCGCTCGAAAGCTTCGCCGCTGACATCGCGCAAACGAACCCCCGCATCTGTGAGTTTCAGGCCGCGTCCATCCTTGATGAACAGGCTCACGCCCAGGTGTTCTTCCAGCGCCTTGAGTTGTCGGCTGACCGCACCATGAGTGACGTGCAACTGTTCGGCGGCCTGACTGACGCTGTTCAGGCGGGCAGTGGCTTCGAAGGCGCGAAGGGCGTTCAGCGGAGGAAGGTCGTGGCTCATGATATCTGTGAGTTTTCCTGACAGGTTGTGGCGATCTTATCGGTTTTCAGTGCGCGATGTCAGGGGTAGAGTGAAGCCCATCGTCACCTCTCGAATACCACTGGAGCGACCCATGACCCAGACAAATCTGCGCAACGGCCCCGACGCCAACGGCCTGTTCGGCGCGTTCGGTGGCCGTTACGTCGCCGAAACCCTGATGCCGTTGATCCTCGATCTGGCCCGCGAATACGAAGCGGCCAAGGAAGATCCGGCATTCAAGGAAGAATTGGCCTACTTCCAGCGTGATTACGTCGGACGTCCAAGCCCACTGTATTTCGCCGAGCGTCTGACAGAGTTCTGCGGCGGCGCGAAGATTTACCTCAAGCGCGAAGAGCTGAACCACACCGGCGCGCACAAGATCAACAACTGCATCGGCCAGATCCTGCTGGCGCGGCGCATGGGCAAGAAGCGCATCATCGCCGAAACCGGCGCTGGCATGCACGGCGTGGCGACCGCCACCGTGGCCGCGCGTTTCGGCCTCGATTGCGTGATCTACATGGGCACCACCGACATCGAGCGTCAGCAAGCCAACGTGTTTCGAATGAAGCTGCTGGGCGCTGAAGTGATCCCGGTGGTGGCCGGCACCGGCACCCTCAAAGATGCGATGAACGAAGCCTTGCGTGACTGGGTGACCAACGTCGACAGCACCTTCTACCTGATCGGCACCGTGGCCGGCCCGCATCCGTATCCCGCCATGGTTCGTGACTTCCAGGCTGTGATCGGCAAGGAAACCCGCGAACAGTTGCAAGCCCAGGAAGGCCGTCTGCCGGACAGTCTGGTTGCATGCATCGGCGGTGGTTCCAACGCCATGGGCCTGTTCCATCCGTTTCTCGACGACAAGAGCGTCGAGATCATCGGCGTCGAAGCCGCCGGTTACGGTATCGAAACCGGCAAGCACGCGGCCAGCCTGAACGGAGGCGTACCAGGTGTACTGCACGGCAACCGTACTTTCCTGTTGCAGGACGACGACGGCCAGATTATCGACGCTCACTCGATCTCTGCCGGCCTCGACTATCCAGGCATTGGCCCGGAACACGCCTGGTTGCATGACATCGGCCGCGTCCAGTACACCTCGGTGACCGACGACGAAGCCCTCGATGCGTTCCACAAATGCTGTCGCCTGGAAGGGATTATTCCTGCACTGGAAAGCGCCCATGCCCTGGCCGAAGTGTTCAAACGCGCACCGACACTGCCGAAAGATCACCTGATGGTGGTCAACCTGTCCGGGCGTGGCGACAAAGACATGCAGACCGTGATGCATCACATGGAACAGTCTCAACAAGAGCAATCCAAGCAGGAGAAACACTGATGAGCCGCCTGCAAACGCGTTTTGCCGAACTCAAGGAACAGAACCGCGCCGCCCTGGTGACCTTCGTGACTGCCGGAGACCCGAGCTACGACACGTCTCTGGCGATTCTCAAAGGCTTGCCGGGAGCGGGTGCCGACGTGATCGAGTTGGGCATGCCTTTCACCGATCCGATGGCCGATGGCCCGGCGATTCAACTGGCCAACATTCGTGCCTTGGGCGCCAAACAGAACCTGGCGAAAACCCTGCAAATGGTTCGCGAGTTCCGCGAAGGCAATAGCGACACGCCGCTGGTGCTGATGGGGTACTTCAACCCGATTCACATGTACGGCGTGCCGCGTTTCATCGCTGAAGCCAAAGAGGCGGGTGTCGATGGCCTGATCGTGGTCGACTTGCCGCCCGAGCATAACGCCGAGCTGTGCGACCCGGCCCAGGCAGCGGGCCTGGACTTCATTCGCCTGACCACTCCGACGACTGATGACGTGCGCCTGCCGACTGTATTGAACGGCAGCTCCGGCTTTGTTTACTACGTGTCGGTGGCGGGTGTGACCGGTGCGGGCGCGGCGACTCTGGAACATGTCGAAGAAGCCGTCACCCGTCTGCGTCGCCATACCGATCTGCCGATCAGCATCGGTTTTGGTATCCGCACACCGGAGCAAGCGGCGTCCATCGCGCGTCTGGCCGACGGTGTGGTAGTGGGGTCGGCGCTGATCGATCACATCGCCAATGCCTCGACACCGGATCAGGCTGTGGAGGGCGTACTCAGCTTGTGCGCAGCCTTGTCCGACGGCGTGCGTAAAGCGCGGGTCAGCTGAAGGTAAAGTTCCTGATGCAAAGGAATTAGAGCCTCGCAGCACAGACTGAACAGCAAGACCGAGGGCTTCAGGACTACGTTCTGAAGCCCTTTTTGATACAAAAAGATCGCAGCCTTCGGCAGCTCCTACAGAGGTATCGCATTCCTCTGTAGGAGCTGCCGAAGGCTGCGATCTTTTGCTTTCAGGGCAACTCCAACCCACCTGCAGCCTTGTGCAGCTTGCGTAAATGTTCGCCAACCTGCTTCAGATTGGCTTCGTTGGCGGCCATTTCGGCGGCACGATCCGGATCGAGCAGTGCTCTGACTTCTTTGTCCAGATCCCCGGTCAGCGCTTGTAGCTGCTTCTGGCGCAGGCTGCTTTCCGACTCAAGGCGCGTCCACTCGTTCGGTTGCGGCAAACCATAGCCACCGCTGCCGAGCAGTTCGGCCGGACGGCTAAGGAAACCGCTGCTGGCGAGAATCTGCTGCAAGGTCGCATTGGCCTTATCCATGCTGCCATTCTTCAACTCCTGAGCGCCCAGATAACGTTGCTTCACTTCGTCCTGAGCCAGCACCATCTGCTGACGGAAACTGGCCTGCTCCAGCAGCAGCAATGCCGCGCTGGTGCGTAAGTCAGCCTGATCAATCCATTTGCGGCGTTCTTCAGCTTTCAAGGACAGCCAGTCTTCGACCTTTTCCTGCTTGATCGGCAGATGTTTTTTCAGCACATCGAACATCGCTTGATAGCGATCGCGGAAGGAGTCGAAACGATAGCCCAGACGTAACGCCTCGCGGGGATCGCCCAGCACGCTGGTATCCGCCAGTCCGCGGCCCTTGAGTACTTCCAGCAAACCGTTGGGCATGATGCTGTCGAGGCCGACCAATTGCGCATTATTGGTGCTGCTGCGCAGCAATTTCAGGCCCTCTACCGCGCAGTTGTTGGACAGGAAAAAATAGTTGCCGTCGTAACTCCAGTGCATTTCCGCGGCGTGTTCCACCACGTCTTCGACCTCACTGGGCGACAGGTTCAGCGGCACGGATGCGAGGCTGCGCAGTTCGGTCTTGGTGTATTCGTCGATCACCTGGGCCAGCGGCAAGACAAACAGGCGCGAGGGGTATTTGCCCACCAGCCCATCCCAGCTCGACAGCTGTACGTCCCCGACGAAGGCGCGGTAGGACAACACCAGATGCTGATCCAGATCCAGTCGACAATCCGGCCCACGAGGCCGACCCGGTGCACAGATCACCAGTCGCAGCATGCTGTGGCCCCAGCGGCTGACCCAGTTCTGGTTAGCTTCGGCCAGAAGATAGTCGACAGCGTAAACCCGCTCTGGATCGACTTGGCCCAAGGGCTGCTTGGCGAAGTCGTTACCCGCATTGAGGAAGGCGAATGATGGGGCGCACGTATCTTTTGCGGCGGGCGCCCAATCGAAATGTTCTTTGTAGTAGCGATACAGCGCAGGGCGACGGCAGGCATAGCTTGGGTCGAGAAGGAAGTACTCCATGTTGACCGCGACGAACTCTTTCGGGCTGCTCGTCTCGTAGATGTCCGGGCTGCGCGCAATCTGCCGGTTGTGCTGTTCGCGCTCGCCGCGTCGACCGACGTATTGCGGCCAGCCGGCCAAATCCAGCAGGCGAGGGTCATCGCTGAGGGTCCAGCGTCGCTCCGTCTGCCCACGGCATTGGTCGGGGATGCCGATCAGCCCGGAGCTGTTGTTACGTTGCTTGCAGCGCTGGATCAGCGTGCGCTCGGCGTCTGGCCACAGACGCGCACGGTCATAAATATGGGTGAGTTCGTGCAATACCGTGGCGAGCATTTCCCGGCGCACGGTACCGTGGGGACGATACGTTTTTTGGGTCGCGGCGCTGCCGTTAGTGAGGCTGGCGAGTAGATTGCGATTCAGGTCGAGCTCGGACACCAGTGACGCCTGGCCGTAAGCATCACTCGGCATGTCGTCGGTCCAGCCAACGTCAATGCGCCGGTCCAGTTGCGCGATGAAGCGCGGCGGTAACGCCTGCATGGCTTCATCGAGCAGCGCCTGACTCGCCTGCTGTTGCGCGGGGCTCAGACCGTCGGTCTTGAGCCGTAGTTGCAGGCCGGCCTGAGCTGTGTTGCCAAGCAGCAACACAACCCCGGCCAGCAGCCAGGCGCCTAGCGACTTCACAGTGCGAGGATGGCTTCGGCGAGAACCTGATCACTGGCGTCTCGGGCTTCCGGTACGCGGGTGCGCAAGGTGTCGAAGGCCGCTTCCAGGTGCGCACCACGGATTTCACCCTCGCTGGCGACGAAACTGGCCGCATCATCGTGGGCCTCACGGACGATCTTCGAATCGCGAATGGACGTGGTGGTGTCGGAAGTGAAATCAAGCGTGCGTTCGGAAGCACGAATGATGATGTTACTGGTGGCTACCAGGGTTTGCGCCTGGGCCACATTGGCCAACAACAGCAGGCCAAGGGTGGCAGCAATCAGCGGGATACGCATGGAACGACTCCGGAGGAACAAGGGATAACTATTGGACGAGAATTGCTTGCGCCAGTTCAAGGTCGCTGGCGTGAAGTTTTGGCTGGGTCCGGCGCAGGTAAATCAACGCAGCCTCCAGTTGTGATCCTCGCAGTTGACCGTCGCTGGCAATGAACGCGGCAGCGTCATCCCGGGCGGCGATCAGCAGTTTATGGTCGAAGGGCGCGGAGGTCACCATGCTGGTGGCATAACCACTGGCCACGGTGCCTTGGGTCGACAAGTTGAAAGCATCGAAGGCATGGGCCGAACCCGACCAGCAAGCAGCAAGAAAGACTGCGGTGATCGAAAGGCTTGAAAGAAAACGCATGAGACTCGATAGCTGAAAGCGAGTCCCAAGGCTAGCGCAATGCCCAGGCTAGAGCCAGCGCCGAAACATGGGGACACGACGGGCGTGCCCCGCTTCAGAGCTGTCGCTTAGATCGTCAGGATGGCCTGTGCCAGCTGTGCGTCGGTCGCATTCAGTTGTGGCGCCTGTTGGCGGATATGGTCGAGAGCACTTTCCAGTTTCACACCACGAATGGCGCCTTCACTGGCGACGAAGCTAGAGGCATCGTCACGGGCTGCGCGGACGATTTTGTCGTCGCGAAAGGAAGACGAGACATCCGACGTTGCGTCAGAGGACGCCTTCAATCCACCGACAATGGAATCGGTGGTCACGATAAAGCTGGTGGCGTGGGAATTGGCAGCAACGGCAAGCAGGGCGGCAGCGCTGAGCAGACGAAGACGGGACATGGGGTAGCTCCTTTGGATAGACCGATTTAGAAGTGGCTCAGGATCAGACGCCTGTCGTAAAGCGCTCGCCACGTTCTATCGGGATATTAGGCCTGTGCAGATCGGTTAGAACAGCCCTTGTCTGCCAAGTCAGTATATTAGCGCCGTTACAGACATATGCTATTGAAATTGTACTGGTTCAATTAGATAAATATGGAAACTGTACTGTTCGCAATTTTTCTCCTGTGCGGCCCAATATCAAAGCTTCAAAACGACAAAACCCGTCGTGGTTTCCCACGACGGGTTTTGTTTGTTCAATTCGGGTGCTGGCGGTGGATCCGGAGGATCAGAGCCAGCGACGCTAACTTAGCGCCAGAACGGCTTGCTCAGCTCTTCGTAGCGTTGTGCTTCGCTAATCCCTGCGTCAGCCAGCAGACGCGAATCCAGGCGAGCCAGTTGATGGCGGCTGGAGATGCGGCGCTGCCACAGCATCAGGTTGGCGATAACGCGCAGAGGCATGGAAGCCTGGGTTTTTGCAGCAGTATCTTCGAAGAACAGTTCGGAACTGAGTGTACGTTCCATGGTTGACATCCTTCCGCTTATGGCGGGATTAGGTAGTGGTTTAACTGATGCCAATGATCCTCTCGTTTGGCCAGTCTCTGTAGATACAGTTCACCTGTATTGTGAGAGACCAGTTAACTGTTAAACGGCAGTGTACCGGTCGAAATTGAGGCAACTGTACTTGTCTGCACCAAATCGATGCATTTTTGATCCTTTCTATGTAAAAGGTAGGCAAATACCGTAGGAAAAGACCGGTACAGCAGTACAGTTTTTGACGGTGTTTAGTGTTATCGCCGCGAACTGACGAAACTGTGTTTGCGTCAGCGGCAATCTGTATCAACTACACCGCCAGCATGCGCCCGGTTTCTTCCAGGTTGATGTGCCAACTCAGGGCATCACGCAGGATGTGCGGAGTATGCCCGCCGACTGCGCAGGCGGCAGTGAAGTAGTCATTCAAGGCTGGGCGATAGTCCGGGTGAACGCAGTTGTCGATGATGACCCGGGCGCGTTCACGCGGTGCCAGGCCACGGAGGTCGGCCAGGCCTATCTCGGTCACGAGAATGTCGACGTCATGTTCTGTGTGGTCGACGTGGCTGACCATGGGAACCACGCTGGAAATCGCGCCGCCCTTGGCAATCGACTTGGTGACAAAGATCGCCAGGTGCGCATTGCGCGCGAAATCGCCGGAGCCGCCAATCCCATTCATCATCCGCGTGCCGCAGACGTGGGTGGAATTGACGTTGCCGTACAGGTCGAACTCCAGCGCCGTGTTGATGCCAATGATGCCCAGACGTCGTACCACTTCGGGATGGTTCGAGATTTCCTGGGGGCGTAGCACCAGTTTGTCTTTATAGCGCTCCAGATTCCCGAACACATCGGCATTGCGCCGACTCGACAGGGTGATCGAACTGCCCGAAGCAAAGCTCAACTTGCCAGCGTCGATCAGATCGAAAGTCGAGTCCTGCAGCACTTCGGAGTACATGGTCAGGTCTTCGAACGGCGAGTCGATCAAGCCGCACATCACCGAATTGGCGATTGTGCCGATACCGGCTTGCAGCGGGCCGAGCTTGTTGGTCATGCGTCCGGCAGCCACTTCTTGTTTGAAGAAATCGATCAGATGGTCAGCGATGGCCTGAGTGTCGCTGTCCGGCGGCAGGACAGTGGACGGCGAGTCGGACTGGTTCGTAATCACGATCGCGACAATTTTTTCCGGTGGTATCGGGATGGCGGTGCTGCCGATGCGGTCGTCGACCTTCACCAACGGAATCGGGGTGCGGGTCGGCCGGTAGGTCGGGATATAGATGTCGTGCAGGCCTTCGAGATTCGGGTTGTGAGCCAGGTTGATCTCGACGATCACGTGCTTGGCGAAAATCGCGAAGCTGGCCGAATTGCCTACCGAGGTGGTCGGCACAATATGGCCCTGCTCGGTGATTGCCACGGCTTCGATCACCGCGATGTCCGGTAGCTTGAGTTGTTGGTTACGCAGTTGCTCTACGGTTTCCGACAGGTGCTGGTCGATGAACATGACTTCGCCGGCATTGATCGCCTTGCGCAGAGTGCTGTCCACCTGGAACGGCATGCGTCGCGACAGTACGCCGGCTTCAGTCAGTTGTTTGTCGAGGTCGTTGCCCAGACTGGCACCGGTCATCAAGGTGATTTTCAGCGGTGCGACCTTGGCACGCTCGGCCAGGGCATGAGGCACGGCCTTGGCTTCGCCGGCTCGGGTAAAGCCGCTCATGCCGACGGTCATGCCGTCCTGAATCAGAGCGGCAGCGTCGGCGGCGCTCATCACCTTGTCCAACAATGAAGGCAAGCGAATACGGTCACGGTACATAATTGTTTTCTCGAGGCAACGGAAGCAAGGTGCGCAGTCTAGTGAATTTGATCAGTGCCCGTCCCGCTACCAAGGTCGCATTCGAGGCGTCTATTCTGCGCCTTTCAGACAAAACACCGTTACAGGATCGGTAACAGCCACAAACAAAAACGCCCCGACAAGTCGGGGCGTTCAGGTTGCCGAATGGTATTACTCGACGGCTTTGACCATGTCTTCGATGACTTTTTTGGCGTCGCCGAAAACCATCATGGTCTTGTCCAGGTAGAACAGTTCGTTATCCAGACCGGCGTAGCCGCTGGCCATCGAGCGCTTGTTGACGATGATGGTCTTGGCTTTGAACGCTTCGAGAATCGGCATACCGGCAATCGGCGATTTCGGATCGTTCTTGGCGGCCGGGTTGACCACGTCGTTGGCACCCAGCACCAGCACCACGTCGGCCTGACCGAACTCGGAATTGATGTCTTCCATCTCAAACACCTGGTCGTAAGGCACTTCGGCCTCGGCCAGCAATACGTTCATGTGGCCAGGCATACGACCGGCAACCGGGTGAATCGCATACTTCACGGTCACGCCGCGGTGGGTCAGCTTTTCGGTCAGCTCTTTCAAAGCGTGCTGCGCGCGAGCCACCGCCAGGCCATAGCCTGGAACGATGATCACGGTGTCGGCGTTGGTCAGCAGGAAAGTGGCATCGTCAGCCGAACCGGATTTCACCGGGCGGGCTTCCTGGGCGCCTGCCGGACCTGCGTCAGCGGTATTGCCGAAACCGCCGAGCAGCACGTTGAAGAACGAACGGTTCATCGCTTTGCACATGATGTACGAGAGGATCGCACCGCTTGAGCCCACCAGCGAACCGGCAATGATCAGCATCGAGTTGTTCAGCGAGAAGCCGATACCCGCTGCTGCCCAGCCGGAGTAGCTGTTGAGCATCGACACCACGACGGGCATGTCTGCGCCACCGATCGGGATGATGATCAACACACCCATCACGAAGGCCAGGGCCAGCATCAGTGCGAAAGCGCTTAGATTGCCGGTTAGCATGAAGGTGATGCCCAGTGCCAGCGTGGCCAGACCCAGCAGCAGGTTCAGCTTGTGCTGGCCGCTGAACTGTACCGGTGCCCCCTGGAACAGGCGGAACTTGTACTTGCCCGACAGCTTGCCAAACGCGATCACCGAACCAGAGAAGGTGATTGCACCGATAGCAGCGCCGAGAAACAGCTCCAGGCGGTTACCGGCAGGAATCGAATCCCCCAGTTCCTTGACGATGCCCAGCGATTGCGGCTCAACAACAGCAGCGATGGCGATGAATACTGCGGCCATACCGATCATGCTGTGCATGAAGGCGACCAGTTCCGGCATCTTGGTCATTTCAACGCGCTTGGCCATGATCGAGCCGGCGGTGCCGCCGACCAGCAGGCCAACGATGACGTAACCGATGCCGGCAGTAGCACTGCCTTGCTCAAAAGAGAGCGCGCCCAGCTTATAAATAAGGCCGACCGTGGTGACGATTGCCAACGCCATGCCGAGCATGCCGTAGACATTGCCGCGCCGCGATGTGGTTGGGTGCGACAGGCCTTTGAGGGCCTGGATGAAACAGATCGACGCGATCAGGTAGAGCGTCGTTACCAGATTCATGCTCATTACTGGGGCGCCTCTTCTTTTACGGCTTTCGGGGCTTTTTTCTTGAACATCTCAAGCATTCTGCGCGTTACGAGGAAGCCGCCGAACACGTTCACTGCCGCCAAAGCCACCGCCAGGGTGCCCATGGTCTTGCCCAGTGGCGTCACGGTCAAAGCGGCGGCCAACATGGCGCCGACGATCACAATCGCGGAAATGGCATTGGTCACCGCCATTAACGGCGTGTGCAATGCGGGTGTAACGTTCCAGACCACGTGATAACCGACATAAATCGCCAGCACGAAGATGATCAGGTTGTAGATACCGGGGGAGATAAGCTCTTCCATCGTCTGAATCCCTGCTTAGGCGTTTTTGCGGATGACTTGGCCGTCGCGGCACATGAGGCACGCGGCGACGATGTCGTCTTCGAGGTTCACTTCAAACTGGCCTTCTTTGTTGAAGACCAGCTTCAGGAAGTCCAGCAGGTTGCGCGCGTACAGTGCCGAAGCATCTGCCGCGACGGCGCCGGCCAGATTGGTCGGGCCGCAAATGGTCACGCCATTCTCGACGACCACCTGATCAGCCACTGTCAGCGGGCAGTTACCGCCCTGGGCTGCCGCGAGGTCGATGACCACGGAGCCTGGCTTCATCTGTGCCACGGTTTCCGCGCTCAATAGCGTCGGCGCCTTGCGGCCCGGGATCAGTGCAGTAGTAATGACGATGTCAGCCTGCTTGGCGCGCTCGTGCACGGCCAAGGCTTGGCGCTGCATCCAGCTGGCCGGCATGGGGCGTGCGTAACCGCCGACACCGACGGCGCATTCGCGCTCTTCATCGGTTTCGTACGGCACATCGACGAATTTCGCACCCAGAGATTCGATCTGTTCCTTCACGGCAGGACGCACGTCAGACGCTTCGATCACAGCACCCAGACGTTTCGCCGTGGCAATCGCCTGCAAACCGGCCACGCCAGCACCGAGAATCAGCACACGCGCCGCTTTCACGGTGCCCGCAGCGGTCATCAGCATTGGCATGAAGCGTGGGTAGTAGTGAGCAGCCAGCAACACGGCTTTATAGCCGGCGATGTTCGCCTGGGAGGACAACACATCCAGGCTCTGAGCGCGGGAGGTGCGCGGCGCGGCCTCCAGTGCGAAAGCGGTAATGCCGCACTCAGCCAGCTTGGCAATGGTTTCATTGCTGAACGGATTGAGCATGCCCACCACAACGGTGCCGCTTTTTATCAGCGTCAGTTCGCTGTCGCTGGGGGCGACCACCTTGAGAATCAGCTCTGCGCCAAATGCATCATTGGCACTGCCAATGGTCGCGCCTGCCGCTTCATAAGCACTGTCGACAACACTGGCGTTAATACCGGCGCCGCTTTGCACAGTGACTTTATGACCCTGGCCGATCAGCTTTTTGATGGTTTCCGGGGTTGCAGCAACCCGTGTTTCACCCGTCTGGGTTTCGAGAGGAACACCAATGTGCACGTCAAATCTCCTGCGTGATCTTATTGAGTAAACCCAGGCACTTCGGATGGTGCGGCTGGGGCGGCCGATCAGCACGATCCCGCCAAATCAGGGCGGGGCGCGGCATTTTGCAGGCGAACTTTGTGCCCTTCAAGGGATTATGACGGGTGACGGAAAATTAACTACAAGTCACCCCGTGACCGAATGTCGCAACCTACCGGTTCAATCCCTTGCAGGCCGTGCCTTGTAAGGATTTCATTAAATTTTTAAGAATTTGAACATCGGCACGGTGAATGAGGAGGCATTGCTTGTGAGTGGAGGCTCAAGGCCACGTATTCTGGCCCTTGTGGGACGTTTGTACTCATCCTCAGTACAGTCTGCCGAAATGCGACAAATACTTATATCTGTAGTGCTTTTGAATTTCTGACTACGTGATCAACTAATCGGTGTAAGCCTTTATCCTTCTAGGCTGTAGCTTTGTGCCTGATTCACCAGCCAATCGCGAAATGCCTTTAAAGAGGCTGATTCGACCTTTCGCTCCGGAATCATCAGGTAATAGGCCTTGATGCTTGATAGGGCCTGAGCATTGGCAATCACCAGGCGCTTCTCTGCCAATTCCCGTTGAATCAGAAACGGTGGGATTAGCGCGATCCCCATATCGTGCATTGCGGCTTGAGCAAGCATGGAGAATAGCTCGTAACGCGGCCCTGTCATGTCTCGCGGGATATTCAGGTTTTGAGAGTTGAACCACTGGCGCCAGGCATATGGGCGGGTGGTCTGCTGAAGCAGGGGCAGTTCGGCGATTTCACTGGGAGTCAGATTGGTTTCTTTGCCCAATAACGTGGGGCTGCACACCGGCATAGGATTTTCGCCCATTAGCCTGTGGGATTCGGTACCCGACCAGTCGGCGTCGCCGAAATAGATCGCGGCATCGAAATCGGTATCGGCAAACAGGAAGGGGCGGGTGCGGTTAGTGAGGTTGACCGTCACTTCCGGATGTTTGTGCTGAAAATCCTTGAGTCGCGGCAGCAGCCACTGAGTGCCGAAGGTGGGTACCACCGCCAGCTCGATTACGTTGGCGCCTTGCTGGCCCATCACTGACAAGGTGTCTCGTTCAACCGCATCGAGTTGGGTAGCCACTCGGCGACTGTAGGAAAGCCCGGCCTCCGTCAGTTTCACTCCGCGCCGGGAGCGTCGGAACAGTTCGACGCTGAGAAACTCCTCAAGGCTGGCGATCTGTCGGCAAATCGCTCCCTGTGTGAGGGAAAGTTCCTGGGCGGCCTTGGTAAAGCTCTCGTGGCGCGCTGCAGCTTCAAAACTGATCAGGGCGGTTGTACTGGGAATCTTTCTGCGCATGTACGTCAACCTCACTAATACATCGCATATAGGCTATTTTTGCGACGTTACGGAGTGAGAAATTAGCACAACAGTATGCAAAATCCTCGTTTGCCGTGAAACCGAACCGGGCCTAGGATCACTCCACGTTATTTGACCCGATTCGAGAGGACTCACTCATGGGCGGTAAAGCTAGCTTCAACTGGATCGATCCCCTGCTGCTGGATCAACAGCTCACTGAAGAAGAACGCATGATTCGCGACACCGCTCAGCAATTCGCTCAGCAGAAGCTCGCGCCGCGTGTTCTCGAAGCTTTCCGTCATGAGAAGACCGACCCGGCGATCTTCCGCGAGATGGGTGAAGTGGGTCTGTTGGGTGCGACCATTCCTGAGCAATACGGTGGCAGCGGCCTTAACTACGTCAGCTACGGTCTGATTGCCCGTGAGGTCGAGCGTGTCGACTCCGGCTATCGCTCGATGATGAGCGTGCAGTCGTCGCTGGTCATGGTGCCTATCAACGAATTCGGTACCGAAGCACAGAAGCAGAAATACCTGCCGAAGCTGGCCTCGGGTGAATGGATCGGTTGCTTCGGTCTGACCGAGCCTGACCACGGTTCCGACCCGGGCGCGATGATTACTCGTGCACGTAAAGTCGAAGGCGGCTACAGCCTCACCGGCAGCAAAATGTGGATCACCAACAGCCCGATCGCCGATGTGTTCGTGGTTTGGGGCAAGGATGACGCGGGCGACATTCGTGGTTTTGTTCTGGAGAAGGGCTGGAAAGGTCTGAGCGCTCCAGCGATTCACGGCAAGGTTGGCCTGCGTGCATCCATCACTGGCGAGATCGTCATGGACAACGTGTTTGTCCCTGAAGAGAACATCTTCCCGGATGTCCGTGGTCTTAAAGGTCCGTTCACCTGCCTCAACTCCGCACGCTATGGCATCTCATGGGGTGCACTGGGTGCTGCCGAGTTCTGCTGGCACACCGCGCGCCAGTACACCCTGGACCGTAAGCAGTTTGGTCGTCCATTGGCGGCCACACAGTTGATCCAGAAGAAGCTGGCTGACATGCAGACCGAAATCACCATGGCGCTGCAAGGCTGCCTGCGTCTGGGTCGTATGAAGGATGAAGGCACTGCTGCCGTCGAGATTACGTCGATGATGAAGCGCAACTCCTGTGGCAAGTCCCTGGATATCGCTCGCATGGCGCGTGACATGCTGGGTGGCAACGGCATCTCCGATGAGTTCGGTGTCGCTCGGCACCTGGTCAATCTGGAAGTGGTGAATACCTATGAAGGTACGCATGACGTCCACGCGCTGATCCTCGGTCGCGCGCAGACCGGCATCCAGGCGTTCTATTAATAGGAGAACGGTCATGGGCGCGCTTTCGCATCTACGGGTACTGGATTTATCGCGGGTGCTTGCCGGGCCTTGGGCCGGGCAGATCCTGGCGGACCTTGGCGCCGAAGTCATCAAGGTCGAGCGCCCGGGCAATGGCGATGACACGCGCGCCTGGGGGCCTCCGTTCCTTAAAGACGCCTATGGCGAGAACACCAGCGAGGCGGCCTATTACCTGTCCGCCAACCGCAACAAGCAATCAGTGACCATCGACTTCACGCGGCCAGAGGGTCAACAGTTGGTGCGTGAGTTGGCGGCGAAGTCGGACATCCTCATTGAAAACTTCAAGGTCGATGGTCTGGCGGCTTATGGGCTGGACTATGAGTCGCTCAAGGCGATTAATCCGAAGCTGATCTATTGCTCGATCACTGGATTCGGTCAGACAGGTCCGTATGCCAAGCGTGCGGGTTACGATTTCATGATCCAGGGCTTGGGCGGTCTGATGAGTTTGACCGGTCGTCCCGAAGGAGATGAAGGCGCGGGCCCGGTGAAAGTCGGTGTAGCGCTGACAGATATCCTGACCGGTCTCTATTCAACGGTGGCGATACTGGCGGCCTTGGCTCATCGGGATCAAGGCGGTGGCGGTCAGCATATAGACATGGCATTGCTGGATGTTCAGGTGGCTTGTTTGGCCAATCAGGCGATGAACTACCTGACTACCGGCGTTGCGCCTAAACGCCTGGGCAATGCTCATCCGAATATCGTGCCTTATCAGGACTTTCCTACGGCCGATGGCGATTTCATCCTCACCGTGGGTAATGATGGGCAGTTCCGCAAGTTTGCGCAGGTGGCCGGTCAGCCGCAGTGGGCGGATGATCCGCGTTTTGCGACCAACAAATTGCGGGTGGCTAACCGAGCGGTATTGATTCCGCTGATTCGCCAGGCGACCGTGTTCAAGACTACTGCCGAATGGGTGGTGCAACTGGAGCAGGCAGGCGTGCCATGCGGACCGATCAATGATCTGGCTCAGATGTTTGCTGATCCTCAGGTTCAGGCGCGGGGGTTGGCCATTGAGCTGCCTCATGCTTTGGCCGGGATGGTGCCGCAGGTTGCGAGTCCGATACGTCTGTCCGAGACTCCGGTGGAGTACCGCAGTGCACCCCCTTTGTTGGGTGAGCACACACTGGAGATTTTACAGCGGGTGTTGGGTCTGGATGCCGGTGTCGTTGCTGGGTTCAAGGCATCTGGAGTGCTCTGAGCATTTCCTTCTATATAGCAGCGCTGGTTTTGCTCTCCCTATATAGAAGGAAATATGCAGTTTTCAGGCTTTTTGCAAGTTATTGATAGAAAAGCATAATCGGGGGTTGACGGCAGATTCTGGACGTCTATAATTCGCCCCACTTCCGGCGCAGTCGAAACGGAAAACTCCTTGGTAAACAATGAGTTATGCGGTTTTCGGCAGCGGTTGCGCTTCAGTTCATCGAAGCCAGAAGGAGTTGAAAGAGCAGTGTTGTTTGGCTCTTTTGATGGTTCGATCTTCTCGGTCGAAAGCGGAGAAAAAGAGGTGTTGACAGCAGCGAGTAACGCTGTAGAATTCGCCTCCCGCTAACGAGAGATCGGAAGCGCAAGTGGTTGAAGTTGTTGAAGATTCCCAAGCGAAACTTTGAAAACTTCTGAAATAACCGCTTGACAGTAACAGAGGCTGCTGTAGAATGCGCGCCTCGGTTGAGACGAAAGATCTTAACCAACCGCTCTTTAACAACTGAATCAAGCAATTCGTGTGGGTGCTTGTGGAGTCAGACTGATAGTCAACAAGATTATCAGCATCACAAGTTACTCCGCGAGAAATCAAAGATGTAACCAACGATTGCTGAGCCAAGTTTAGGGTTTCTTAAAAACCCAAAGATGTTTGAACTGAAGAGTTTGATCATGGCTCAGATTGAACGCTGGCGGCAGGCCTAACACATGCAAGTCGAGCGGTAGAGAGGTGCTTGCACCTCTTGAGAGCGGCGGACGGGTGAGTAATGCCTAGGAATCTGCCTGGTAGTGGGGGATAACGCTCGGAAACGGACGCTAATACCGCATACGTCCTACGGGAGAAAGCAGGGGACCTTCGGGCCTTGCGCTATCAGATGAGCCTAGGTCGGATTAGCTAGTTGGTGAGGTAATGGCTCACCAAGGCGACGATCCGTAACTGGTCTGAGAGGATGATCAGTCACACTGGAACTGAGACACGGTCCAGACTCCTACGGGAGGCAGCAGTGGGGAATATTGGACAATGGGCGAAAGCCTGATCCAGCCATGCCGCGTGTGTGAAGAAGGTCTTCGGATTGTAAAGCACTTTAAGTTGGGAGGAAGGGCAGTTACCTAATACGTAATTGTTTTGACGTTACCGACAGAATAAGCACCGGCTAACTCTGTGCCAGCAGCCGCGGTAATACAGAGGGTGCAAGCGTTAATCGGAATTACTGGGCGTAAAGCGCGCGTAGGTGGTTCGTTAAGTTGGATGTGAAAGCCCCGGGCTCAACCTGGGAACTGCATTCAAAACTGACGAGCTAGAGTATGGTAGAGGGTGGTGGAATTTCCTGTGTAGCGGTGAAATGCGTAGATATAGGAAGGAACACCAGTGGCGAAGGCGACCACCTGGACTGATACTGACACTGAGGTGCGAAAGCGTGGGGAGCAAACAGGATTAGATACCCTGGTAGTCCACGCCGTAAACGATGTCAACTAGCCGTTGGGAGCCTTGAGCTCTTAGTGGCGCAGCTAACGCATTAAGTTGACCGCCTGGGGAGTACGGCCGCAAGGTTAAAACTCAAATGAATTGACGGGGGCCCGCACAAGCGGTGGAGCATGTGGTTTAATTCGAAGCAACGCGAAGAACCTTACCAGGCCTTGACATCCAATGAACTTTCCAGAGATGGATGGGTGCCTTCGGGAACATTGAGACAGGTGCTGCATGGCTGTCGTCAGCTCGTGTCGTGAGATGTTGGGTTAAGTCCCGTAACGAGCGCAACCCTTGTCCTTAGTTACCAGCACGTCATGGTGGGCACTCTAAGGAGACTGCCGGTGACAAACCGGAGGAAGGTGGGGATGACGTCAAGTCATCATGGCCCTTACGGCCTGGGCTACACACGTGCTACAATGGTCGGTACAGAGGGTTGCCAAGCCGCGAGGTGGAGCTAATCCCAGAAAACCGATCGTAGTCCGGATCGCAGTCTGCAACTCGACTGCGTGAAGTCGGAATCGCTAGTAATCGCGAATCAGAATGTCGCGGTGAATACGTTCCCGGGCCTTGTACACACCGCCCGTCACACCATGGGAGTGGGTTGCACCAGAAGTAGCTAGTCTAACCTTCGGGAGGACGGTTACCACGGTGTGATTCATGACTGGGGTGAAGTCGTAACAAGGTAGCCGTAGGGGAACCTGCGGCTGGATCACCTCCTTAATCGACGACATCAGCTGCTCCATAAGTTCCCACACGAATTGCTTGATTCATTGAAGAAGACGATAGAAGCAGCTTTAAGCTCCAAGCTGATAGCTCAACGCTAACAGTTACAAGCTCGAAATTGGGTCTGTAGCTCAGTTGGTTAGAGCGCACCCCTGATAAGGGTGAGGTCGGCAGTTCGAATCTGCCCAGACCCACCAATTTTGTTATGGGGCCATAGCTCAGCTGGGAGAGCGCCTGCCTTGCACGCAGGAGGTCAGCGGTTCGATCCCGCTTGGCTCCACCATAAACTGCTTCGACACGTTTGAGAGTTTAGAAATGAATATTCGGTAGTGAATATTGATTTCTAGTCTTTTGATTAGATCGTTCTTTAAAAATTTGGGTATGTGATAGAAAGATAGACTGAACACTACTTTCACTGGTAGTGGATCAGGCTAAGGTAAAATTTGTGAGTTGCTCTTTATGAGCAAGCATCGAATTTTCGGCGAATGTCGTCTTCACAGTATAACCAGATTGCTTGGGGTTATATGGTCAAGTGAAGAAGCGCATACGGTGGATGCCTTGGCAGTCAGAGGCGATGAAAGACGTGGTAGCCTGCGAAAAGCTTCGGGGAGTCGGCAAACAGACTTTGATCCGGAGATGTCTGAATGGGGGAACCCACCTAACATAAGTTAGGTATCTTAAGCTGAATACATAGGCTTAAGAAGCGAACCAGGGGAACTGAAACATCTAAGTACCCTGAGGAAAAGAAATCAACCGAGATTCCCTTAGTAGTGGCGAGCGAACGGGGACTAGCCCTTAAGTGGCTTTGAGATTAGCGGAACGCTCTGGAAAGTGCGGCCATAGTGGGTGATAGCCCTGTACGCGAAAATCTCTTGGCCATGAAATCGAGTAGGACGGAGCACGAGAAACTTTGTCTGAATATGGGGGGACCATCCTCCAAGGCTAAATACTACTGACTGACCGATAGTGAACTAGTACCGTGAGGGAAAGGCGAAAAGAACCCCGGAGAGGGGAGTGAAATAGATCCTGAAACCGTATGCGTACAAGCAGTGGGAGCCCACTTTGTTGGGTGACTGCGTACCTTTTGTATAATGGGTCAGCGACTTATTTTCAGTGGCGAGCTTAACCGAATAGGGGAGGCGTAGCGAAAGCGAGTCTTAATAGGGCGTCTAGTCGCTGGGAATAGACCCGAAACCGGGCGATCTATCCATGGGCAGGTTGAAGGTTGGGTAACACTAACTGGAGGACCGAACCGACTACCGTTGAAAAGTTAGCGGATGACCTGTGGATCGGAGTGAAAGGCTAATCAAGCTCGGAGATAGCTGGTTCTCCTCGAAAGCTATTTAGGTAGCGCCTCATGTATCACTGTAGGGGGTAGAGCACTGTTTCGGCTAGGGGGTCATCCCGACTTACCAAACCGATGCAAACTCCGAATACCTACAAGTGCCGAGCATGGGAGACACACGGCGGGTGCTAACGTCCGTCGTGAAAAGGGAAACAACCCAGACCGTCAGCTAAGGTCCCAAAGTTATGGTTAAGTGGGAAACGATGTGGGAAGGCTTAGACAGCTAGGAGGTTGGCTTAGAAGCAGCCACCCTTTAAAGAAAGCGTAATAGCTCACTAGTCGAGTCGGCCTGCGCGGAAGATGTAACGGGGCTCAAACCATACACCGAAGCTACGGGTATCACTTAGGTGATGCGGTAGAGGAGCGTTCTGTAAGCCTGTGAAGGTGAGTTGAGAAGCTTGCTGGAGGTATCAGAAGTGCGAATGCTGACATGAGTAACGACAATGGGTGTGAAAAACACCCACGCCGAAAGACCAAGGTTTCCTGCGCAACGTTAATCGACGCAGGGTTAGTCGGTCCCTAAGGCGAGGCTGAAAAGCGTAGTCGATGGAAAACAGGTTAATATTCCTGTACTTCTGGTTATTGCGATGGAGGGACGGAGAAGGCTAGGCCAGCTTGGCGTTGGTTGTCCAAGTTTAAGGTGGTAGGCTGGAATCTTAGGTAAATCCGGGATTCCAAGGCCGAGAGCTGATGACGAGTGTTCTTTTAGAACACGAAGTGGTTGATGCCATGCTTCCAAGAAAAGCTTCTAAGCTTCAGGTAACCAGGAACCGTACCCCAAACCGACACAGGTGGTTGGGTAGAGAATACCAAGGCGCTTGAGAGAACTCGGGTGAAGGAACTAGGCAAAATGGCACCGTAACTTCGGGAGAAGGTGCGCCGGTGAGGGTGAAGCATTTACTGCGTAAGCCCACGCCGGTCGAAGATACCAGGCCGCTGCGACTGTTTATTAAAAACACAGCACTCTGCAAACACGAAAGTGGACGTATAGGGTGTGACGCCTGCCCGGTGCCGGAAGGTTAATTGATGGGGTTAGCTAACGCGAAGCTCTTGATCGAAGCCCCGGTAAACGGCGGCCGTAACTATAACGGTCCTAAGGTAGCGAAATTCCTTGTCGGGTAAGTTCCGACCTGCACGAATGGCGTAACGATGGCGGCGCTGTCTCCACCCGAGACTCAGTGAAATTGAAATCGCTGTGAAGATGCAGTGTATCCGCGGCTAGACGGAAAGACCCCGTGAACCTTTACTATAGCTTTGCACTGGACTTTGAATTTGCTTGTGTAGGATAGGTGGGAGGCTTTGAAGCGTGGACGCCAGTTCGCGTGGAGCCAACCTTGAAATACCACCCTGGCAACTTTGAGGTTCTAACTCAGGTCCGTTATCCGGATCGAGGACAGTGTATGGTGGGTAGTTTGACTGGGGCGGTCTCCTCCTAAAGAGTAACGGAGGAGTACGAAGGTGCGCTCAGACCGGTCGGAAATCGGTCGTAGAGTATAAAGGCAAAAGCGCGCTTGACTGCGAGACAGACACGTCGAGCAGGTACGAAAGTAGGTCTTAGTGATCCGGTGGTTCTGTATGGAAGGGCCATCGCTCAACGGATAAAAGGTACTCCGGGGATAACAGGCTGATACCGCCCAAGAGTTCATATCGACGGCGGTGTTTGGCACCTCGATGTCGGCTCATCACATCCTGGGGCTGAAGCCGGTCCCAAGGGTATGGCTGTTCGCCATTTAAAGTGGTACGCGAGCTGGGTTTAGAACGTCGTGAGACAGTTCGGTCCCTATCTGCCGTGGACGTTTGAGATTTGAGAGGGGCTGCTCCTAGTACGAGAGGACCGGAGTGGACGAACCTCTGGTGTTCCGGTTGTCACGCCAGTGGCATTGCCGGGTAGCTATGTTCGGAATAGATAACCGCTGAAAGCATCTAAGCGGGAAACTAGCCTCAAGATGAGATCTCACTGGGACCTTGAGTCCCCTGAAGGGCCGTCGAAGACTACGACGTTGATAGGTTGGGTGTGTAAGCGCTGTGAGGCGTTGAGCTAACCAATACTAATTGCCCGTGAGGCTTGACCATATAACACCCAAGCAATTTGCTGACCTGAAGAGGCACCAGATTGCGGTGTGTGAAGACGCAAGAACCGAAAGTTCGATACTCACAAAACACCAGGCTATCACTTACCCAATTTGCTGAAGCGCGGCCACCAGGCCACGACTCGGTACCCGAATTTCTTGACGACCATAGAGCATTGGAACCACCTGATCCCATCCCGAACTCAGCAGTGAAACGATGCATCGCCGATGGTAGTGTGGGGTTTCCCCATGTGAGAGTAGGTCATCGTCAAGATCAAATTCCGAAACCCCTATCTGCGTATGCAGGTAGGGGTTTTGTTTTAGTAGAAGTCACCGATTTTGCTGGCACGTTACCGCTATAACGGGCTGGTCACAGAATTTCTTGACGACCATAGAGCATTGGAACCACCTGATCCCATCCCGAACTCAGCAGTGAAACGATGCATCGCCGATGGTAGTGTGGGGTTTCCCCATGTGAGAGTAGGTCATCGTCAAGATTGAATTCCGAAACCCCTGTCTGCTTATGCAGACAGGGGTTTTGTCTTTCTGGGTTATAGAAACCTCAATCTGGAATGGGGCACATCCTGCTCTTACGTGCCTCACTACTCCTTCGAGCCAGCAACTTGCGCCACCAGATATAGATTCCCGTCACCGACAATACTGCAATCAAAACACCTAGCACCGCGATCATCACTTGCCCGGTGAGCCCAATGATCCGACCTCCGTGTATCGGCAATTGCAGCCGATAAAAACGCTCCCCCAGGGTGCCTTGCCCTGCGATTTCCTGCCCCAGTAAACGCCCGTCCGTGCCATGGAAGAACAGCCAGGACTTTCCATGGGCTTCGGTATCATGTTGCCCAAACCCTGCCCCATAAAAGTTGTACTCAAAACTGTAATACAACTCCCCGATTGCAGCGGTCAGCCCCAACTTTTGCCCTTCCTGTAACGCACGTTCATAAGCCTGTTGATAACTCAGCCGCGTAACTCCCAACTCCTCGGCAGGCATGCGTCCGCGGGCCTCGTAAACACTCGGCTCAATAGGCGAAAACAGCGAGACCGCAGGCTTGAAGACCTGACTCGGCAGGTTCATGGCGACACTGCTGATCGCAATTGGTAACAGCAACAACCAAAGCCACAACCCTCCCGCCCGATGCAGGTCAAAATTCAGCCGGTAGGCATGCCCACCCTTGATCTTCCAGGCCGTCGACCATTTCTTCCAGAACGGTTTCCCACGTGGAAGCGTCAGCCAAAGCGCAATGAAACAATCGACAACCCAAGCGATCGCGACCAGTCCCATTAACAACAATCCCCAGTTATTCGGTAGAACCAGGTTGTAGTGGAACTCCAGAATGAACGGGATGAAATTCTCCCGCTGAAAGCAGCATTCCCCCCAGAACCGCTGCCCTTTCTGCTCGCCATTGACTGGGTCCAGATAGAACACCTGATTGGGTTCGGCAAAAGGTTTTCCGGTCGAAGGGTCATTGCGCGGTACCGCAGCCAGCAATGCGGTATGACCCGCTTCTGACGGGTACTCCAGGTACCAGACTTGCAGCCTCGGATGCTCCGTTTGCAGCTTGTCGACTAAAGTGCCGGGCGGTAAACGCTGACCTTCGGCAGACGCGGAGTAAAACCCCGGATTGAGCCATTCATCCAACTCATGATTGAACGCCAGGATGCTGCCCGTAAGCCCCGCCATCAGCAGAAACAACGCAGTCGCCAAACCAATGTAGCGATGAAGTAAAACCAGAAATGCACGCATGGAATTTTCCTGCAGAGACGACAAAGCCAGCCCCTGGATTCAGGGGCTGGCTTTTTTTGGATAACAAGTGGTTAGAACTGATAGCTCACGGTCGCGGCGACATTGCGCTCTTCGCCCTGGTAGCAGAAGTTCAGGCTGGCACAGGAGGCCACGTAGGACTCGTTGGTCAGGTTGTTCGCATTCAGGCGTACGTCCACGCCCTTCAAACCCACCTTACCCAGGTCATAGCCGACAGACGCATCGAACAGCGTGTAGGATGGCACCTTCAGGGTGTTTTCCGCATCGGCCCAGCTGTAGCCGACGTAACGCACGCCGCCGCCCAAGCGCAGGCCATCAAGCGCTGCGCTGTCGAACGTGTAGTCCGCCCATACCGAGGCCATATGACGGGGCGCCTGAGTCGGCGAGTTGCCCTTGTTCTCGATCACGTCGGTGTCGGTGCTCAACGTACTGATCATCGACTTTGAATATTCGATGTCGGTGAAGGTGTAGCTGCCGAGGACTTTCAGGTTGTCGGTCAGCTGCATGTGCGCTTCCAGTTCCAGACCCTGGGAGCGGACGGCGCCTACAGCGCGATAGAAGTTTTCCTGCGGCAGTTTGGTCGCCAGGTTTTCCTGATCGATGCGGAACAGCGACGCCGTGAACAAGTTGTCAGTGCCCGGCGGCTGGTATTTCAGGCCCACTTCCCACTGGGTGCCATCGGTCGGTGCCAGAGGATTACCGTCGCTGTCCGCGTAGGAATTCGGATTGAACGACTCGGAGTAGCTGATATACGGCGCGATGCCGTTATCGAACAGGTACAGCGCCCCGGCCCGGCCCGTCAGCTTGGTGCGTTCGTCACTGATTTCCGTGCCCACAGGGCGTCCCGCTTCGGCCAGCCGATTTTCATCGGAGGTTTCAACCCAGTCCTGACGCAGCCCCAAAGAGAAGCGCCATTTATCCATCTCGATCAGGTCTTGCAGGTAGACACCGGTCTGTTCCAAGCGGCGCAGATAGCTGGTCGGGCTGTAGAAGTCGATGGTCGAATTGCCGTACACCGGATTGAACGCATCGATCGGCGCAAGACCGCCACTGGCCCAGTCAACCACCGTTTTGCGTCGCTGATAGTCCGCGCCCATCAGCACGGTGTGTTTGGTTGCGCCTGTGAAGAGTTCGGCTTGCAGCATGTTATCGACGATAAAGGCGTGGAGCTTTTCATCGCCCCCAGTGAAATAGCGGTTCAACTCGTTACTGGTCGGTGTGGTCCAGCCATAGGCGTACACCTGATCGATCTTCACTTTGGAATCGAGATACCGAAGGTTCTGCCGAGCGGTGAAGACGTCGTTGAAGCGGTGTTCGAACTGATAACCGAAGGACTGTTGATCACGCTGGAAACCATTAACACTCGGCTCACCTTCGAAGAAGTTGGGGGAGATTCGATTGCCGTTGCGCTGATGGATCGTGCCATCGGCCGGAACGCCGCCGTGATAGCCGCCGTCGGGATCGTGTTGCAGATAGGCTTGCAGCGTCAGCGAGGTATCTTCGGTGAAATCGATGCTCACCGTCGGCGCCAGGGCGAAGCGCTTTTCCTTATTGTGGTCGAACTGTGTGTCGGACTGATCCGCCAACCCTGTCAGGCGATAGGCGATACGCTTGTCATCATCCACCGGCCCGCTGAAGTCGAAACCCATGCCGCGCTGGCCTTGGGTGCCCACCGTGGCCTGCACCTGATGATAGGGCTCATACAACGGTTTCTTGCTGGTCAACGCCACCAGCCCGCCTGGCGAGCTGCGACCGTAGAGTACTGACGACGGCCCTTTGAGAATATCGACTCGTTCGAGGAAATATGGGTCCACCTGCATGGTGCTGTAGGTGCCGCTGTCGCCCATGGATTTGAGGCCATCGAGATAGATGTTATCCACCGAGCCGTCGTTGAAACCGCGCATCGCCACGTAGTCATAACGGTGGGTCGCGCCGTAAGGATTGGTCAGCACGCCCGGTGTGTAGCGCATCGCCTGGGACACGGTTTGTGAGCCTTGGTCGTCCATTTGATCGCGGGTCACCACGGACACGCTTTGCGAGGTTTCCAGCAGCGCGGTACTGGTCTTGGTGGCGATCTGGCTGTGCGTTGCGTTGTAGCCATCCATGCTGCCCAGCGCGTTACCCAGGGCGAAGCCTTTGATGTCGGTGGCAGGCAGTGCCAGGGCTTCGGTTTCAGCGACGGGCCGCAGCACATAGCTGCTGCCATCCTGACTGACGGCCACAAGCCCTGTGCCGTTGAGCAAATGACTCAACGCCTGATCCGCCGAATAGTCGCCCTGTAATCCCGGCGATTGAAGGCCCTGAGTTTGAGCCGGAGTCGTCGACAGCGTGATGCCCGCCTGACGCGCGAATTGGTTGAGTACATCGCTCAAAGGGCCGGCGGCGATGTTGTAGCGGTGGCTACTGGCTTCGCTGCTCTGTGCTGCAACGCCAAGTGACGGCGACAGGCCGATACCCAGTGCGGTCGAGAACAGCGCCGCGCGGATGGCGTGGCGCAATACGCCCGATTCCGCGGCGAAATGGAGAGGGTTCTTACAGGTGGCGCGCACAGTCATTGTAGGTTTCCGTAGGAAGTCGCTGAAGGCAGAGTTGAAGTGCTTACTGACTAAGCCGGACTTGTTCGGAAAACCCGCCAAAAATAATTCAGGCCTGCCGCTCCAGCGTCACCCAATAACGAGTGCGATAGCGCAGTCGCACCGCCAGGGTTTGCGGCAGGATGGCCAGCAGTTTGTCGGTGTCTTCGAGACGGAAAACCCCGGACAGCCGCAAATGGGCAATATCCGCCGCGCAGGTCAGATAGCCGGGACGGTAACGCCCGACTTCATTAATGAAGTCCCCGAGGCGCATGTTGCGGGTGACGATCAGGCCGTCGACCCAGGCGCCGGCATCCATGTCCTGCGGCAGTGCCAACTGTGCGCGACTCCGATCGATCAGATAACTCTGCCCGGCCTGCACTTGAATCGGCAGGCCATCGGCGGCCCGTGGCGAATGGATTGCGACCACGCCGCTGGTGACGCTGAGCCGCGTGCAGTCGGCGTCCTGACGAACGATGAAGCGCGCCGCCACACTTTCGAACACACCGTGACGGCTTTGCACCCGCAACGGTCGATCAAACGAAACCCCTTCACTTGCCCCACCGCACGTCACGACGATCTCGCCGCGAGTCAGTTTGATCAGGCGCTGCTGCGCGGTGTAGTCCAGATCCACCGCGCTGGCGGTGTTGAGCTCCAGGCGCGTGCCATCCGGTAACTGGAAACCGCGTCGTTCGCCTGTGGCGGTGGCGAAGTCGGCGGTCCATTGTTGCCAGCCGACCACATCTTTGCCCAGCCATGCCGCTGAACCTATCAGCAATGCCCCCGACAGCAGCTTCAATGCCTGGCGTCGCCCGAGTCCTTGTGCGCTGTTTTCCAAAGTGTTGAAAGCAACTTGAGCCCCAGGCACCGCGCGCAGATTGCTGCTCAACTCGGCTTGCAGGGACTGCACCCGTTGCCAGGCCAGTTCGTGTTCATGGTGTTCTGCCCGCCAGACGTCGCATTGTTGGAGCAGTCTGGGATTGGTCGCGTTGTTACGCAGGCGCAGCAACCAATGGATGGCTTGTTTCACCACCTGCTGATGAGGTTCGCCGCGACGGTTCAGCGTTGAGTTATCCACAGGCATCACGTTTCGTACCGCAGCACGTAGCAGTGATACAGCGCGTCGGCCACATAACGCTCCACCGAGCGTAGGGATAATCCCATGTGTTCGGCGATCTGCTTGTGGGTAAGTCCTTCGCACTGGGCCAGCAGAAATGCCTGACGCACTTTCGGCTTCAGGCCTTCAAGCATGCGGGCGATGCTTTCCAGCAATTCGAGCACCAATGCCCGCGCCTCGGCGCTCGGGGTTTCGGCCTCGGGCAAATGGGCGATGGTTTCCAGGTACGCACGCTCGATTTCCTCTCGACGCCAATAGTCGATCACCAAGCCGCGAGCAATGGTTCGTAGAAAAGCGCGGGGGGCCTTGAGCTCCAGGCGTTCGGTTCTTTGCAGCAACCGGACGAACGTGTCCTGAGCCAGATCCGCCGCATCGGCTGCATTGCCCAATCGCGCACGTAGCCACATGTTGAGCCACCCGTGATGGCTGCTGTAAAGCGCCTGTACTGCAAATTCAGGTGAAGACATGAACGCGACAGCTCGACGTCACAAATGATAATTAGTCGCATTGTCATCAAGGGTCGCAGAATTTGCAACTGCCGTTCAAACAACCACCATCAAACACAGCTATTAGGGCGCTTTAGCACGCCGTTCGGCGGGTATCTGACGGGTTTCGTACAAATCCCTAAGATTTCTTCCACTCGTGCCGACAGACTGGTGAGACATGCGTGCACCAAAGTAGAGCGGCCCCAGAATGCCGTCTGCGCGGTTACATGGAATGTTGAAACCGGAACGCATCCCCATTTTTTGCATAAGAAGCCCATGAAATGAATCTCAAGTTCAGCCATAAAATCCTGCTGGCCGCTTCAGGCGTCGTGGTGCTGGCTTTTGCGTTGTTCACTTTGTACAACGACTATCTGCAGCGAAACACCATCCGCCAAAACCTCGAGTCTTCCGTCGAGCAAGCCGGCGAGCTGACCGCCAGCAGCGTGCAGAACTGGATGAGCGGCCGTGTATTGGTCCTGGAAAATCTCGCCCAGAACATCGCTCATCAAGGGGCCAATGCTGATTTTCCGGGGTTGGTCGATCAACCCGCCCTCACCTCGAACTTCCAATTCACTTACGTCGGCCAGGCCAATGGTGTGTTCACCCAGCGCCCCGACGCGAAGATGCCGGACGGCTACGATCCGCGTCAGCGCCCTTGGTACAAACAAGCCGTGGTTGCCGACAAGACCATGCTGACCCCGCCTTACATGGCCGCGGTCGGCGGGTTAGTGGTGACCATCGCCATGCCGGTGAAAAAGCAAGGCGAACTGCTGGGCGTGGTCGGCGGCGACCTGAGTCTGGAAACCCTGGTGAAGATCATCAACTCGGTGGACTTCGGTGGCATCGGTCACGCGTTCCTCGTCAGCGCCGACGGTCAGGTGATCGTCAGCCCGGACAAGGATCAGGTGATGAAGAACCTGAAAGACATCTATCCGGGCTCCAGTGTCCGTATCGGCAAAGGCAATCAGGAAGTAGAACTGAATAAGCAGGACCGCATCCTCTCGTTCACGCCGGTGAGTGGGTTGCCGAATGCCGAGTGGTACATCGGTCTGTCGATCGACAAGGCCAAGGCCTACGCACCACTGAGCCAGTTCCGCACCTCGGCGCTGATCGCGATGTTCATTGCCGTGACCGCCATTGCCGTGCTGCTGAGTCTGCTGATCAGCGTGCTGATGCGTCCGCTGACTACTATGGGTCGTGCGATGCAGGACATCGCTCAGGGCGAGGGCGATCTGACCCGTCGTCTGGTGGTAGAAAGCAAAGACGAGTTCGGCGAGTTGGGCGGCTCTTTCAATCAGTTTGTGGAGCGGATTCACGCGTCGATTTGCGAAGTGTCTTCGGCGACCCGTCAAGTGCATGACCTGTCGCAACGGGTGATGGCATCGTCCAATGCTTCGATCATCGGCTCCGACGAACAAAGCGCCCGCACCAACAGTGTGGCCGCGGCGATCAACCAATTGGGCGCCGCCACCCAGGAAATCGCCCGCAACGCCGCCGATGCTTCGCAACACGCCAGCGGCGCGAGCGAGCAGGCCGATGACGGTCGTCAGGTGGTGGAAAAAACTATTTTGGCCATGACCGAGCTGTCGCAGAAAATCAGCCTGTCCTGCACACAGATCGAAACCCTGAACGCGAGCACCGACAACATCGGCCACATTCTCGATGTGATCAAAGGCATTTCCCAGCAGACCAATTTGCTGGCGCTCAACGCGGCCATCGAAGCGGCCCGTGCCGGTGAGGCCGGTCGTGGTTTTGCGGTGGTGGCGGACGAGGTGCGTAACCTTGCTCATCGCACCCAGGAGTCGGCGGAAGAGATCCACAAGATGATCAGCTCGCTGCAAATCGGATCTCGCGAAGCGGTGACCACCATGAACGCCAGTCAGGTCTCCAGCGAGCAGAGTGTCGAAGTGGCGAACCAGGCCGGCCTGCGACTGGTCAGCGTGACCCAGCGCATTGGCGAAATCGACGGCATGAACCAGTCGGTGGCGGCAGCGACCGAAGAGCAGACCGCCGTGGTGGAAACCCTCAACGTCGACGTCAACCAGATCAACCTGCTGAACCAGCAGAGCGTGGCCAACCTCAATGAAACATTGAAGGATTGCGATGCGTTGTCTCAGCAGGCCAATCGATTGAAGCAGTTGGTTGATAGTTTCAAGATCTGATTGAGGTCAGCTCTACTGCGTTATCGTTCTTCGCGAGCAAGCCCGCTCCCACATTTTGACCGAGTTCTTCCAGGCGGAACGCAGTCGAATGTGGGAGCGGGCTTGCTCGCGAAAGCGGTGGTTCAATCACCACCCCATCAAGATCCTACACAAACAGCTTCAACACATTCCCCATCGCATCATCGGCAAACCCCTGAAGGAAATTCTTGAATCCCGGCAGGGCTTCGGCACCGCCCTGAGCCGGTTCGGCAATGATGGTCCAGATTGCCCGCGACTTGCCTGCGCCGATGGATTCCACTCTCATCGCCGCCCACAAATTGCCGATGCCCAAGGTGTTGTAGATGAGGGTCCAGGTCATGTTCATTGCATGGTCGTCCCGAGAGTTGAGCTGCTCGACCACCAGGTGGTTGCCATCCTTGAAGAATTTCTTGCGCAGCGACGACACACCTTCGCCCGTCATCTCGATGTGTGACAGCGCCGGAATGAATTTGTCGAAGCCGGCAAAGTTACCGACCACCGCCCAGACTTGCGCTGCATCAACCGGTACTTCCACCGAAGACTCGACGTGGCAGCCGTGAGGATTTTTGATCAGGGTATCGGGTTGCAGAGTATTCATGGTTTTGCTCCGTTCAGGGTCAGGTTGAATCAGATGAAGTTGATTTCTTTGAGGTAGTCGCAGCCGCGTCGCAGCAGCGCCGGGGATTTTTCCGGGTAATGCGTGCCCATCTGCCGCACGCCGGCCTGGGCGTTGTCGTGGCCGATCATCGAGATGTCGCCGATGTCTTCCTCGAAGCCGTTGAGGTAGAAACCCAGCACGCCGAACAGCGCGTTGTCGCTGTCGACCCGGCCCAATTGCCGCTGCCAGTCGGCGACGCTGACCATGGAGAATTCCCGACCGGCCTCGCGAAATGACGCCACGTAGTTATCCCAGCCCAAGGGCTCCGGATTGTGCAGGTTGAACACGGCTTTTTCGGCCTGGTAACGGCTGGCGTGGAAGGCGATGAAACGGGCGAGGAAATCCACCGGCATCAGGTCGAAATTCAGTGCCAGTTCCGGCACCTGGCCGAGCTGGATCGAGCCCTTGAGCATCAGCATCAAGCGATTCTTGTGGGGCTGGCAGACGCCGGTGAGGCTGTTGAAGCTGATGTTGCCGGGGCGATAAAGATTGACCCGCACCCCACGCTCCCGCGCCCGTTCGAGGATCCTCTCGCCGACCCATTTGGACAGGTTGTAGCCATTCTTGATGTAGATCGGCGGTGTCTGCGCGGCGGGCAACTCCAGCACCCGGCCATCGTCGGAAATCGTGCTGGACGCCGAGAGCGTCGAGACGAAGTTGAAGATCTTCTTGCTGCGCCCTTCACACAGGCGCAGGCACTCGAAAATCGGCTCGACGTTATCCCGCGCCAACGACTCGTAATCGAGGACGTGATTGACGTTGGCGGCGTTGTGCACCAGCGCGCCGAAGGTGCGGTCGATGCGTGCGTAAACGTCGTCCGGTAAACCCAATTGCGGTTGGGTGATGTCGGCGGCGTAAACGCTGACCCGGCTCAGGTCCAGATGGGTGAGACGGTTATCCCGCAGGGCCTGGGCGAAACGTTCGGCCGCGGTTTGTCCGCCGGATTCGCGCACCAGGCACGCAACCTCGGTGGCGCCCCAGGCCAGCAAAGCCTCGACGATGTGCACCCCGAGAAAGCTGTTGGCACCGGTCACCAGCACTTTATGCACATCACCGCACTGGCTGATCGGTAGCGGATCGAGGTTGAGTTCGGCTGCGGCATCGATGAAGGCCTGGGGGCTGAGCGTCGAAGCTGCGCTTTGCTCAGGGCCATCGAGCAGCTTGGCGAGGGTCAGCAATGTGGGCCCTTCGATGAAGCGATTGATCGACAAACTGCGACCGAACACCTGGCGGATGCTCAGCAGCAGCTGCGACAGCAGAATAGAATGCCCGCCCAGGTTGAAGAAGCTTTCATCCGTGGCAATCTCCTCGACTGGCAGCTCAAGCAATTCGGCCCACAGCTGGCGCAATTGCATCTGCAACGGGGTCTGCGGCTGGCGCCGCTGACTGGCGACCTGGACCTGTCCCGAGGTTGCGAGCAGAGCCCGTCGATCGACCTTGCCATTACTGGTGTAAGGCAGGCGTGGCAGTTCAATGTAGGCGCCGGGGTGCATGTAACCGGGCAGCGCGTTTTGCACATGCTCGCGCAAGGCTGGCAGAGCGGTGCCGGGCTGCTCTTCCCTGGGGTGAACCAGGTACGCGAGAATCCGCCGCCGTTCATCGACCACCACGGCCACCTGACGAAACAGCTGGCTTTCGCGCAGGCAATGCTCGATTTCCTCGGGCTCGACCCGAAAGCCCCGGATCTTCACCTGGTTATCACGACGGCCACTCAGCTCGATCCCCTCATCGGTCCACTGGCCGATATCGCCGGTGCGATAAACCCGCAACGCCTGCCCGTTGGGCAGCGTCAGGTTGAGGTAGCGCGCCGCCGTCAGCGCTGGATCATTCAGATAACCCAGGCCGACACCCGGCCCGGCGATGTACAGCTCGCCGGGTATGCCTTGAGGCACTGGTTGCAATTGCTCGTCCAGAATCAAAACCCGGCCATTGGCGATGGGAATGCCGAGGTTGCGATTGCTATCGCCGATGCAAAATTGCCGCGTGGTGGCCAACACCGTGGTTTCGGTCGGGCCGTAAATATTGTGGAATCGACATTGCGGCGCGAGCTGAGCGATCACGAACGGCTCGCAGACATCGCCGCCGGTAATCAAGTGCTCAAGGCCCAGCGGTGTTTCCAGCGGCATGACGCTCAGCAGCGCCGGTGGCAGGAAGGCGTGGGTCACTTGCTGCCCGACAATCAACTCGACCAATTGCTGTGGATCGCGGCGCTGGTCGTCGCTGGGCACCACCAGCAGCGCACCCTGGATAAAGGTCGGCAAGATATCCAACAGCGACGCGTCGAAATTAATGGTGGAAAACTGCAACGCCCGACTGCTGCGCTGCAACCCCACGTGGTCGGCGTACCAGGCACAGAAATGGCTGAGGTTGCGATGGCTGAGCAATACACCTTTGGGCTGGCCGGTGGTGCCCGAGGTGTAGATCGCCACGGCCGGTTCGTCGATGTTCACCGTGCGGCGGATCAGCGAGGCCGGGAGACCGGGTTTGGGCGAAGGCAGATGGCGAATGTCCAGCATCGGCAGCGAGACGTCGCCCAACTCGCTGGCGCCGTCGTGCAACAGCAAAGCTGCGTTGGCGTTTTCCAGAATGAAGCGCCGACGTTGTGCCGGATGCTGCGGGTCCAGCGGCAGGTACACCGCCCCGCAACCCAGCACCGCCAGAATCGCCGCGTACAGCTGCGGCGACTTGGGCAGGCACACGCCGATCATCACCGGGCGGTCGGTTACGCCGTGATGGCGCAGCATGTCCAGCATCGGTTGTTGCAAGCTCAGCGCCAGGCTGCGTAAGGACTTGTAATCGACGAGCAAACCATCGACCCACAGGGCCGGTCGCGTTGCGTCATCGAGCATGCGCTGCTCAATGCTGTGCATCACCGGTACTTGGGCGGCGGCCAGCAGCCACGGCACAGCAGGCGCATTGAGGCGGTGTTCGAAGGCCAGCATCTCCAGTGCATCAAGCCCATGCAACAGTGACTCGGCAGTGTCGACCTCCGCCGTGGGCCAATGATCGAAACAGGCCTCATCCCGGGAAAACTGGCTGACCAGCCGTGCGCCGCTTTCGACTACCGCTGCCAGTGTGCGCAGGCGCAGGGACTGGCCGTTGCCGTCGCTTTCAAGAGCGATAGACTGGCGCCACAACAACCGTTGCGCACCGTCGCGAAAAACCACCACTGGCTGCGGCAACGTCTCGTCCGCCAGGGCATCGAGTGCCACGCGTACCTCCAGGCGAGACTGGGCCTGGAGACCGTCGCACGGTACCGTTCCGTCGTCGATCAACAAATCCACCGGGGCGTGACTGGCCGGCGATTCAATACGCACGACACCATGGCCGTGCAGTTCAAGTTCAAGGGTCAGATCAGCCATTGCCTGGCTGCTGCCAGACACTGCAATTTCAAGGCGTCTCATGGACGGATCCTCAAGGGGTCAGGTAATCGGCCAGGGCATCGCGCACGCAGGAGGAGGCGAGCATCGAACTGCTGCGAAAGAAGCGCGTGATGTTGCCCACCAGCGGATGAAATCGGTTGATGGGGTAGACCAGCGCACTGGCGTCTTCACGCAGCGACTGGCGCACCGATTCGTCGATGGGCAGGTGAGCGATCAGCTCGAAATCGAACGCCTGCTGCAGATCGCTCGCCAGATACCGGGCGATGAAACCCGGCATCAATTGCGCTATCGCATGGCGGTCTTCTTCGGAGGCGGTGCTCCAGTAAATCTGCACCAGCCGCGTCCAGAAACCGGCGTGACGCCCCTCGTCCATAAGGTGGTCGGCCATCAATCCTTTGATCGAAACCTTGACCGAATCGTCCCGGGCGAAGGCCGCCACTTCGTTGGTCACGGTGTTTTCGGCAATGGCGATGCAGATCAGCTCTACGGCGCTGAGCAGGTGCTCCGGTGCCTGGGCCAGCGTCGCCGGTATCGCGCGGCTGAGTTCGATCTGCATGGGCAACGGGATCGGTGCGATGCCGGTCATGTCGATGGTCTGCTGCATGAAATCCATCGCCACCAGGGCGTGGTAATCCTCGTCCACCACGACCGTCATCGCGTCGTAGCGGCAGGCGAACGGGAACTCGATGCCGAAACTGTTCTTGGCGATGCGGCGGGCGGTGTTGTCCACCAGCTCGGTCTCGAAAATCACCACGTCGTTGATGAACTTGTAGAGGCTCTGCACCAGCACAAAGTCGCGCAGCTGCGGGCAGTGGCTGAGAAAGGTCTGGCTATGGACCAGGGGTTGGCGGCTCATGGGGAAGATCAGTTTGTCGTCGTCTTCGAGCCGGCGCCGTGGCCGGGTGCGGATCGTGGCGCGGCTTTCCCAGGCGTCAGCGAAGGATTGGTAGTGGACGGCGTTCATGGCGTCACCTGCGCAACCGGTTGGGTCATGCTCTGGCGCAGGCCGTCCCACAGGGCGGCGCGGCTTTGGACAGCGGCGAGCGCGGCGGCCAGAACTTCGGTTTCGCGCTGCGGGTCGCCATCGATCAGCCGTGCCAGCAGTTTTTCCGCCGCCGGGCCGTGGTCTTCGGAATCGACTTCGATGTGCCGTTGCAGGTAGTAACGAAACGTCGGGGCCTGATCCAGGCCAATGCCCCAGGCATCCAGCATGCGCTGGAACATCTGCGGAATGACGCTCTCGCGACCATGCACGAACGCGGCAGCCACACTGTGGGCCGGGGCGTGCAGGGCGGTGTGCAGGGTCTGGCGAACGAACCGGGCCGCCGCCGGTTCAACCTCGACACTGTCCAGCGCGGTCTCGGGGCTAACGCCCTCCTGTTGCAACGCGATGAATCGCTCAATGGCCCGGGTGTCCGCGCCGACCTCTCGCATGGCGTCCAGATACAGTTCGAAATGGCTGCAATACCCCGCCCCGGGACGGTCATCCGATTCTTCGCCCAGCACGATTTCGTTGATCAGGCGTGCAGCCTGTGGGTCCGCCGGCGGCAGCCAGGGCAGATGGACACACGTGAGTTCACGTTGCAGCCGTTTGGTCAGCGACATGAAATCCCACACCGCGAAAACATGGCTTTCCATAAAGCGGCGCAATAAGTTGATTGATGTTATTTCGGAAAAAACAGGGTGTTGACCAAGTTCGTGTTTTTTCAGAAAAAGTTGTTCTTTGGTGGGCTGCATATGAACGTCCTCATCAATGTTGTTTGTCGGCAAAGTCACCCGTTTTTTTATAAAAGACGAGCAGGCGCTTGAACCGAAATCCATGAAATACAAAAGTTGTTTAAATGTTCGCTCTGAAGGCCGGTGTCGGCCTGAAGGTCTTGCCTGCTGGGCCTTTTCCGAAAAGCAGAAGCGGTCGATGACGGCTCGACGAAGAAAAAATTAATACATGAAACAAGTAGGCGGCAAGCAATATTTTAATTATTTAAAGTTGGACTTTTATTGGGCGTGAAGTGGCCTTGTAAAACTTTTCATGTAAGTTTTATTTGGGCGAAGTGGCTCCTTCCGATTTGTATTCATCAGAATTGAATAGATTGAGTGAATGCCTCACTCAGAGCACTTCAGAGAACAGGGAAATCAAGATGTGATGTTTTATGGGCGGGACATCGGTCGGACTGCCGATTATCCCGCCTGTTGGCGCCGCTCCTTGCGTATTGGCTTCGATTCGCCTGGTTTTTCTGTCAGGCGCTGACTTCTTTGGTCTGTTTGAATCGATAGACGCAAGAGTGAGCCTAAATCAAGGACAGTGCCATTGAACTGATGGCGGCGACCGGTCGCGCACACGGCTTCGCCGCGCCAGGCAAGAGCGGAGATGGAGAGGAGGGATGTGTAAGGAAGTGATACGCCGGCCAGGTCGCCGGCGAGCGGTCAACGTTTCGTCTGTTCCAGATACCGCCGCATGGTGGCGGAGGCTTTTTCCAGATGCTGCTCCAGCAACGCAACCGCTTTATCGATGTCTTTGGCCCTCGCGGCCTCGAGCAGTGCGCGATGGTCGTCTTGGGTAAGTTTACCCAGCCCCATGGACGACAGATGAAAGCGCAGGAAGCGCTCTTCTTCATTGAGCTCGCGTTCGATCAGGCCCAGAAGCTTGCGGTTAGGTGCCTTGTGGTAAAGCGACATGTGAAACAGCCGATTGAGCTTGCCGATCTCGGCGTAATCGGTTTGCGCTTCCAGTTGCTCGATATATTGGGCTGACCGCGCCAGGTCGCTGTCATCGAGCAGCGGAATGGACAGGCGCAAAGCGAATGACTCCAGCACCGAGCGCAAGGCGTAGGTCTCGACCGCATCGTCGTCGATCAGCGGGGCCACCACGGCGCCTTTGTGCGGGATCACATTAAGCAGTGACTGCGCCTCCAGCTGGCGCAATGCCTCGCGCACCGGCATACGGCTTACGCCGAACAGGTCCGCCAGTTCCTGCTGGCGCAGGGCAGTGCCCCGAGGCAAGCGTCCGTCCAGGATGGCTGCGCGCAGGGTTTCCTCGATCACCGAGCGTGCCAGATGAGCGGGAATCGGCCCGTTGACCTTGATACTGCTGAGAAGGCTAGGCTTCTGTGTCACAACAAACGCACCCTGTTTGGCTGATAAATTCTGGATCCAAATGGACCCTAGTGACTGGCTGGCAGGTTGTCAAACGGGCAAAAGATCGCATTACCTTAAAGTCTAGCGTGCCGACAGTGATCTCACCGTGCCATTGTCTTTTACCGGGCTAACCTGCACCATCAACCGACTTCCACCTGTCTACCCTGGATGCCTCGCATTGGCGGTACGTTTCGCGATCCCTCGGACTTTGCGCTGGCCAGGCTGCGCGCTGTTGCTGGCCGGCGTCATGCTGGGCGGGCTGCATGCCGACTGGGATTTTTCGCTGATCAGCCGCCGCGCGCAGGCAGTGTACGGGCCTTTGGGTGAAGGGCAGCAGCGCATCGATGCCTGGCAGCAATTGCTGGCCACGCAGAAGCAGATTGGCGAGCTGGAACAGCTCAACGTGGTCAACCGGTTCTTCAACAGGCAAATGCGCTACGAAGAAGACATCGACCTGTGGCACGAGGTCGATTACTGGGAAACGCCGATCGAAGGCTTATGGAAAGGCGCCGGCGACTGCGAAGACTACGCTATCGCCAAGTATTTCAGCCTGCGCCATCTCGGTGTCTCCAGTGACAAGCTGCGCATCACCTACGTCAAGGCTTTGCGACTGAACCGCGCGCACATGGTCCTGACCTACTATTCGAGCCCGGAGGCCATGCCTTTGGTGCTCGACAGCCTGATCGACGCGATCAAGCCCGCCAGCCAGCGAACCGATTTGCTGCCGGTCTACTCTTTCAATGCCCAAGGGTTGTGGTTGCCGGGTGCCAAGGGCAACAAAAAGGTCGGAGACACCAAACGCCTGTCCCGTTGGCAGGATGTGTTGAAGAAAATGCAGGCCGAAGGTTTTCCGGTCGAGACGATTAACTAGGAGCACGCGCTCAGATGTCTTTGTTCAAACAGCTGTTGATCGCTATCTGTCTGTTCCTGGTGCTCGCCTTCACTGGCAGCTTCATGGTCAGTCTGGAAAGCTCGCGTACCCAGTACGTCAATCAGTTGCGCTCCCATGCCCAGGACGCAGCCACGGCGTTGGCGCTGTCCCTGACGCCAAACATCGATGACCCGGCGATGGTCGAGCTGCTGGTCAGTTCGATCTTCGACAGCGGTTATTACGCGAACATCCGTGTGGTCGATCTGACCAATGACAAGACAATTGTCGAGCGCAGCGGCATCCCGGCGGTCACCAACGTGCCGGACTGGTTCGTCAAGCTGATTGGCCTGGAGCCGGCCGGTGGCGACGCGCTGGTCAGCCGTGGCTGGGAGCAGGCCGCGCGGGTCGAGGTGGTCAGCCATCCGATGTTCGCGTTGGCCAAGTTGTGGCAGAGCGCGTTGGGCAGCCTTGGCTGGCTGCTGATCTGTGGCGCGGTGAGCGCGGTGTTGGGCGCGCTGTTGCTGCGCCGGCAACTGAAGCCGCTCGATTACATGGTCAAGCAATCCCACGCTATTGCTCGCCGCGAATTCCTCAGCCTGCCGGAACTGCCGCGCACCCCGGAACTGCGGCGGGTGGTGCAAGCCATGAACCAGATGGTCGAGAAGCTCAAGGCGCTGTTCCAGGAGCAGGCCGAACGCAGTGAAAAACTGCGGGCCGAATCCTATCAGGACAACCTGACCGGCTTGGCCAACCGGCGCTATTTCGAAATGCAATTGAATGCGCGAGTGAGTAATCCGGAGCAGGCCAGTTCCGGCTATTTGCTGCTGTTGCGGGTCAAGGACCTGGCTGGTTTGAACCAGCGGCTGGGCGGTCAGCGCACCGATGAATTGTTGAAAGCGGTGGGCGAGCAGTTGTCCCGTGAGTGCGCCAGGTACCCGGAAACCCAGAACCTCGTCACGCGCATTCGTGGCGGTGAATTCGCCGTGCTGGCGCCGGGGTTGGTGCGCGAAGAAGCGCTGCAACTGGCGAGTAACCTCGAGAGTGCTCTGGCGAGCCTGCATGCGACGGGCGCCACGGACGTGGCGTCGGTAGCCTCGATCGGGCTGGCGCCGTTTGCCCATGGCGACTCGCCGCAAGCGGTGATCGGGTTGGCCGATCAGGCATTGGCTCAGGCGGAAAGTCAGGGCGAACCGAGCTGGGCTTGCCTCGATCACAGTGAATCGGCCCGGGGCGGCGACGATCATCATGGCTGGCACACCTTGCTCGATCAGGCGTTGGATCAGCAGCGTTTCGAGCTGTACTTCCAGCCGGTGGTGGCCAGCCACGACACGCAGGTGGTGCTGCATTACAAAGTGCTCTCTCGTCTGCTCGACGAGCAAGGCCAGACCATTCCCGCCGGGCGTTTCCTGCCGTGGCTCGAGCGTTTCGGCTGGACCGCACGGCTCGACCGTTTGATGCTGGAACTGGTGCTTGAGCAAATGGCCGAGCATGAAGAGTCACTGGCGCTGAACCTGTCTTCGGCGACACTGGCGGATCCGCAGGCGCTGAACAAAGTGTTCGAGATCCTGCGTCAGCATTCGAATCTCGGGGAACGACTGACCCTGGAAATCGGCGAAGAACAATTGCCCGAGCAAGCAGTGCTGGAACAGCTGACGCGGCGTCTGCGCGAACTTGGGTTCTCGTTGAGCCTGCAGCGTTTTGGTGGACGTTTCAGCATGATCGGCAATCTGGCGCGGCTGGGGTTGGCGTATCTGAAGATCGACGGCAGTTACATCCGGGCGATTGATCAGGAGAGTGACAAGCGTCTGTTCATCGAGGCGATTCAGCGGGCAGCGCACAGCATTGATTTGCCGCTGATTGCCGAGCGGGTCGAGACCGAAGGGGAGTTGGCGGTGATTCGTGAGATGGGGTTGTATGGGGTTCAGGGGCAGTTGTTTGGTGAGCCGAAGCCTTGGCAGTAGGGTTTTGGTGCAGAGGTGTTAGTCAGTCCGTCTTCGCGAGCAAGCCCGCTCCCACATTGGACTTGTGTCATGCCACAATCCTGCGGTCAGCCCCGATCCACTGTGGGAGCGGGCTTGCTCGCGAAGGCGTCAGCACAAACACCGGTAAAGATCTGATAGCAAATTCCTAGGAGATTTCCTTCAAGTTGTAGAGGCTTTGATGAACTTGTTTTGGCCAAAGTCCAAGACTAGTCTGGCTTTGTCACTGAATAATCGGTGACACGGACGTGCAAGTCCGACCAAACTGTTTAGGTAGCGTGCTGCCATTCCTCTCAATGAGCATTTTGATGTTCACTGCTTTATGGCGGCTGCGCGCAGGAGATCCTCGGATCTGCTGGGTGTCCTAAACAGTCCCGGTCTTGCACACCTGCGCACGGCCGCCACCCTATTCGCGTGCAAGCGAACGGTGACGGCCCCAACTTACTGTTTAGGGTATTTCTTATGTTCAAAGTAACTCCCAATCCGCCTGAGCCCCGCAAAGGCCGCCTCTTCACCGTCTCCCCCGACATCGACACCGAAGCCCTTCTGGCCAACGCCTCCGAAGACTTACTGTCCATCAGCGCTATCGCCGCCGACCTGGCGGATGATGTGGAAGGCTCACGGCGTTCAGTCGCCTTGGCGCTCAGCCGTTTGGCCGATGGCGTGCAATTGTTGGTGGAACGGGCGCTGGATCATCTTGAATCGCCGCAGCTGCAGGCTCGGGCCGAGGTTTAGCAGGTTGGAATGGTGGTGAGTTGAAGACCGCCTTCGCGAGCAAGCCCGCTCCCACACTGGATTTATGTCGAACCGCAATCATGCGATCAACACAGAACTCATGTGGGAGCGGGCTTGCTCGCGAAGGCGCCAGTGCAGGCGCCGATGAAGGGGCGTTAGATCAACCCCGTCTCATCATCATCGATCAACTGGCTCAACCCGCCCAACGCTTCACGGGCCTGGGTCCGGTCCATCAGCTTGGCCTGCGCGGCCGGGGGCAGGTCAGTAACGCGGATCACACCTTTTTGGGTCAGCACCTGAATCAAGTCGTCGAGTACCCGGATCATTTCCAGGTCGCTCTGCTTGAGCTGCTTGAGGCTGGTTTCAACCACTTCGTGGGCAAACCAGGCCTGGATTTCATGGTGATCGGCCGGCAGCGTTTCCGTGGCCTCGGCGTAGGCCGTGGCTTCCACGCGCACTAACTGACCTTGCGCATCGCGTTGCACGTAAAACATTGAGCATCCCTCGGAAATGGACCAGCGTCGTGCTGTCAGCAGCATAGGCCAACGCAGGCGAGTATGCGGTGCGACGACGAAATCGTCACCCGTGAGATGGACGCAAACGTGACGGCCGCCCGGTCTGGGCGGCCGTCAGCTTGTGGATCAGCTGTTGTTGTGATCGACCTTGATGGTCGGGTCACTGCCGGCGATCAACGAGTTGATGCTGGCGCTGGACCAATTGTTGCCTTCCAGTTTGATCGTTACGTCCGGGGCGGCCGCTGCGGCATCGGCGCCGTTGAACTTGCCGCCAGAACTGATTTGCAGGGACGACACACCATCCACCGTGGTGATTTTCAGAAAGTTATCAATGGTGCTGCCGGTTTCGCCCTGCAACAGATCACGCAGGTCGATGCGGTCGCCTTCGCTGGCCTTGAAGTCCTTGATCACGTCGCTGCCGGTGTCTCCGGCCTTCCAGATGAAGGTGTCGGCACCCGAACCGCCAATCAGAATGTCGTTGCCTTGACCACCGACCAACGAGTCATTACCGCTGCCACCCAGCAGAATGTCATTGCCCTTGCCGCCGTCGAGGAGGTCATTGCCACCCTGGCCGAAGAGAATGTCATTGCCCGCGCCACCCAGCAGCGTGTCGTTACCATCATGAGTGCCAGAGACGTCGAACTCGGTGTAATGCTCGGTGATGTACTGGTGCACGTTGCTGGTGGTGACTTGGCTGGCGTCGACGCCGGTTTGCTGGGCCACGAACGCCTGCATGGCCTGATAACCCTCGCCGGCAATGCCGTTGAAGCTCACCAGATCGCCGAACAGAAGGTCGTTGCCGTCACCGCCGTTGACCGTATCGGCGCCCGGCATTGTCGATTCGGTATGGCCAATGATCGAGTTGGCCAGGTCTTTCGGGTCGATGTTGGTTTGTGGCGTTTGATCCGAATCGTACGGCTTGAGATCGCCGAGGGTGACGTCCTTGTTCAGGCCGATGGCCTCCACCGTCGACACGTTACTCAGCAATGTGAAACTGCTGGTGGAATTGTCGATGGCGGTTGAATCGGTGTAGCTGCCGGTGCCATCGCGATAGGACAGTTCGTACGTGCCGTTACCCTCGGCATGGAGGGTGCCCAGGTCAGAACTGTGCCAGTTGCCCTTTTTATTCTGAGTCAGCAGCGTGACGTTGCCAGCGCTGTCGATGGTCAGGGAGTGAGTGCTGTCCAGGTCAATGGAATAAGTCTGCCCCAATTTGTAATTGGTGGTAGTGATGACGTCATCGAGCCTCACATTGCCGAACAAGGTCGGGTTGATTTGTTCGCCACTCTGGTAGTAAGTCGGCTTGCCATCAGTGATGAAGTAGGTGAGGTTTTTCGCACCGGTGTTGGCCATCGCATCGGCACTCTTGAACCAGTTAGCCGTGGTTTTGAACACGTCCTCGTAGTTGGTGCCGCCGCCGGACGACATCGAGTCCAGCACGGATTTGAGCAAGGTCAGGGCGTTCGGATCATTCAGGTTCACCGACACCGATTTGTTGACCTGATTATCGAAGTCCGCCAGGAAGATGTTCACCGTCCCGGAGTTGCCGCCCATGCTTTGCTTGAGGGTGTTGAATACCGCAGTCAACGAATCCTTGGCGGCGCTGATCGAAGAAGGGCTCATGCTGCCCGAGCTGTCGACCATGAAGGCGATGTTGTAGTTGGTGCCCGGCACCACCGTCAGCCCGCCGATGTCGGCGACCATGATGTCGTTGCCGTCGGTACCGGTAATGGTGTCGTCGGCGGCAGTGGCAGTCACCGCGTTATAGACCGACGGGTACACCGTGACCGGGATTTGCGCGGTACTCGGTGCCGAACCGCCATGGGCTTCGGTGGAGGTCGATGTCACGGTCAGGGTGAACTGGCCGTTGTAGTACGGCGGCGGAGTAACGGTCAGCGTGCCGAGGTTCCAGCCAGTGACGTCGGCTTCACCGGAGGTGGCGCTGGCAGTGAAGGTATGGCCCGCGCCATCGGTGAGCACCGAGCCCGCCGGGATGCCGCTGATCTTCACGCTCAGGCTTTCAGAGCCGTCGGTATCGGTCAGTGCCGTTTTGATCGCGGACAGATGAACGCTGGTGCCTTCGGCGCCTTCGTTGAGTTTGTAGCCGTCGTAGTAGCCCTCGCCATTGGTGCCGTGCAGGTCGGAAACCGTCACGCCAGAAGCGGCCAGATCCGCCACGCCGGTGTACAGCGGCACGCCGGCACTGCTCAAGTCGACCGCCGCACCGCCGTTGACCGACAGGTTGACGTCATAGCTGCCCGGGCCGCTCTGGTTGTGGTGGTAGATGTCCAGGGTGTAATAACCGCTGGTGGTCGGGATGAACGAACCGTTCAGGTTACCGCCCGCGCCCCAAGTGATTGCGGCCACGTTTTTACCGCCGATGGTCACCAACAGGCTGTCGTCACCGGTACCGCTGAAGGTGTAGGTCTTGCCGGCTTCGAGGTAAATCAGGCCAGAGGTTTTCGAGGCGGTGCCCGCCGTGACGCTGCCGTTGGACTGCACATTGGTCACGGTGCCGCTGGAGTTCGGTGTACCCGCGCCGTCGATCACTGATTTCAGCGTGCTGGAAGACGCGCCGCTACCATCGGTGCCCAGGCCCGACAGGCCGGTCCAGACTTCCTTGATCAGCCCGGTAGATTTTACGCTGTTGTCCGCGACGCTCAGGGACGGCGCGTCGGCAACCGGCGTGATGTCGATTTTCACCGTGCCGGTGCTGCCCAGCAGTTGACCGTCGGTTGGCTGGAACTTGATCTGCGCGTAGTCCGCCTGTTTGTTGCCCACGCCGCTGCCACCGTAAACATCGATACCCGATTCGTTGGCATCTGGCGTGAAGCGCAACTTGCCGGCGTCGATATCGGCCTTGCTGAAGGTCTGGTTGGTCGCGACGTCTTTCCAGGTCGCACCGTCCAGGTACTGCAACTTGCCGTCGCCCGGCAGCTGAGTGATTTTCACCCCCAGGTTGGCGGTTGCGCTGTCGACATCGCTGACGCCGAAGGTCGACCAGCCGAGGATCAGCGGGGTGTCTTCGGTGCCGGTGACGTTAACCGGTGCAGCGGTCGGCGCGTCGTTCACGGCCACCACGTTGACGGTGGTGGTCGCGGTGTTGGAGTAGTTGCTGCCATCGGTCACCGTCACGGTGATGATCCGTGGCACGGTGCTCGGATCTTCACTGCTGTTGGTGAAGCTGATGTTTTTGATCTGCTGCATGTAATCGGCCAGCGTCGCGTTGCCCGACAGGGTCAGGGTGACCGTGCCGTCCTGGCTGTTGGCGTTGATGCTGATGCCATTGACGCTGTTGCCCAGGTTCAGCGCATCGCCCGGCTGACGGTTGGTCAGCACGATGGTCGCGCCGGTCAGCATCGTGCTGTCCGGGTCGGTGATGCTCAGGTCGGTATCGCCGATCGACACGCCCTGGCCGGTGGTGCCTTCGGTGAAGGTCACGTTGTAGTTGGCCCCGGTGGCGCCGCTGGAGTTGTTGGTATCCAGGTCGAGGACCGGCGCGGCATCGTTGTCGATGATCGAAGTGCTGACACTGCCGTTGGTGGTGCTGACCGCGAGATTTTCGAAGTTGCCCCCGGTGGCCGAGTCGATCTTGACTACGAAGTTTTCGGTGCCTTCGGTGAGCTTGTCGTCCAGCGTCGCGACGTTGAAGCTCGCGCTGCTGGCGCCCGCCGGGATTTTCACGGTGTACACGCCGGTGAAGTCCGAACCATCGGCGGCGGTGCCGCTGTAGACGATTTTCAGGGTCACTTCGGTCTGCGCCGGGTGCGTCAGGCTGACGGTGTAGCTGGCGCTCTGGCCTTCGGTCACCGAGGTGCTGCCACTGATGCTGACTTCAGTTTTGTCGATCGTGTCGGTGACAGTCGTGACCGCAGCGGTGTTGCTGGTAACCAGGTTTTCGAAGTTGCCGCCGGTGGCGCCAGTGATGGTTGCTTCGACGGTGCCGGCGTCGTTGTAGACGTCATCCTTCGGCGCATCGACAGTCACGGTGCCAGTGGTTTTGCCGGCGTCGATGGTGATCACGGCGCCATTGCTCAACGTCACGGTCACCGGAGTGCCGGCGGCGTTGCTCAGGGTCGCGGTGTAAGTGATCTGGCTACCTTCGGCGACCGAGTTGGTCGCGCTCAGGCTGAGGTTGGTGGTGTCGACGATGTCGGTCACGGTGGTGCTGACCGGCGTTTTATCCGCTATCAGGTTCTCGTAGTTGCCGCCGCTGACGCTGGTGATCGAGTTGGTCAGCGGAGCATGGCCGGCCAATGCGTCGTTCGGTACGGCGGTGGACACGGTACCGGTGGTTTTACCGACGTCGATGGTGATCGTCTGACCGTTGGCCAGGGACACGGTGACCGGGCTGCCCGTCACGGGTGCACCGACAGTCGCGGTGTAAGTGACGGTGCCGCCTTCAGTTGCCGAAGCGGTGGCGTTCAGGGTAACGGTCGAGGTGTCGAGGGTGTCGGTGATGCTGGTTACGGCTGGGGCAGTGCTTGGCACCAGGTTCTCGAAGTTGCCACCGGTCGCGTCTTTGATGGTTGCTTCGACGGTGCTGGCATCTTTGTAGACGTCGTCTTTTGGTGCATCGACGGTCACGGAGCCGGTGGTTTTACCTGCTTCGATGGTGATCACGGCGCCGTTGCTGAGCGTGACGGTGACCGGAGTCCCGGCGGCGTTGGTCAGGGTCGCGGTGTAGGTGATCTGGCCGCCCTCATCCACGGTCCCAGTCGCGGTCAGCGACAGGTTGGTGGTGTCCTGGGTATCAGTCACCGAGGTGTCCGCCGACTTGCCGTCGACTTCCAGTTTCTCGTAGTTGCCGCCTTTGGCGTTGTCGATCTTGACGCTCAGGGAGGTGCCGCCAGCCAGCGCATCGTTTGGCGCAACGAAGTGGACAGAGCCGCTGCTCCACCCGACAGGAATGGTGATGGTCTGGCCGTTGGACAGAGTGACGACCACTGGCGAACCGGTGACAGGCGAAGTTACGGACGCGGTGTAAACCACGGTACCGCCTTCAGCCACAGTGCTGGTTGCAGTGAGGTTTATGGTCGAGGTGTCGAGGGTGTCGGTCACCTCGGTAACCGCAGCCGCCGGGTTGGTCGCCAGATTTTCGAAGTTGCCGCCTGCGGCATCTTTGATGGTCACTTCGACTTGGCCGGCGTCTTTGTAGACGTCGTCCTTCGGCGCATCGACGGTCACGCTGCCGGTAGTCGCACCGGCGGCGATGGTGATGATCGCGCCGTTGCTCAATGTGACGGTGACCGGAGCGCCGGCGGCATTGGTCAAGGTCGCGGTATAAACGATCGAACCGCCTTCAGCCACGGAGTCCGTCGCGCTCAAGCTGAGGGTGGTGGTATCCGCGGTATCGGTCACCAAGGTATCCGCCGACTTGCCATCGACTTCCAGCTTCTCGTAGTTACCGCCCTTCGCATCGTCAATCTTGACGCTCAGCGAACCACCACCGGCCAAGGCATCGTTCGGCGCGGTGAAGTTGACGCTGGCGCTGCTCGACCCGACCGGGATGGTGATGGTCTGGCCGTTGGACAGGGTGACAACCACCGGCGAACCGGTCACCGGAGCAGAGACCGACGCGGTGTAAACCACGGTGCCGCCTTCAGCCACAGTGCTGGTTGCAGTGAGGTTCACGGTCGAAGTATCGATGGTGTCAGTCACCTCGGTAACCGCCGCTGCCGGATTGGTCGCCAGGTTTTCGAAGTTTCCGCCCGCGGCATCCTTGATGGTGACTTCAACTTGGCCGGCGTCTTTGTAGACATCATCTTTCGGCGCATCGACGGTCACGGAACCGCTGGTGGCGCCGGCAGCGATGGTGATCACGGCACCGTTGCTCAGGGTGACGGTCACTGGTGTGCCAGCGGCATTGGTCAAGGTCGCGGTGTAAACGATGGAGCCGCCTTCAGCGACCGAGTCAGTAGCGCTCAGGCTGAGGGTTGTGGTGTCCGACGTGTCAGTGATCGAGGTGTCTGCCGACTTGCCGTCGACGTCCAGCTTCTCGTAGTTACCACCCTTCGCATCGTCAATCTTGATGCTCAGTGAACCACCGCCGGCCAAAGCATCGTTCGGCGCAGTGAAATTCACGCTGGCGCTGCTCGAGCCGACCGGGATGGTGATGATCTGACCGTTGGACAGGGTGACAACCACCGGTGAACCGGTCACCGGAGCAGAGACCGACGCGGTGTAAACCACGGTGCCGCCTTCGGCGACGCTCGAAGTGGCACTCAGCGAAACGGTGCTGGTGTCGATGGTGTCATTGACGGTGGTCACCGCCGGCGTATCGCTGGTAACCAGCTTCTCGAAGTTGCCGCCGGTCGTACCTGTGATGGTCGCTTCGACGGTGCCGGCGTCCTTGTAGACGTCGTCCTTCGGCGCATCGACGGTCACGGAGCCGGTGGTTTTACCCGCTTCGATGGTAATCACGGCGCCGTTGCTCAGCGTCACGGTTACTGGTGTGCCGGCTGCATTGGTCAGGGTTGCCGTGTAGGTGATCTGGCCACCCTCATCCACGGTGCCGGTCGCGGTCAGCGACAGGTTGGTGGTGTCCGCAGTATCGGTCACTGAGGTATCGGCTGATTTGCCGTCGACGTCCAGTTTCTCGTAGTTGCCGCCCTTGGCCTCGTCGATCTTGACGCTCAGGGAGGTGCCACCGGTCAGGGCATCGTTTGGCGCAACGAAGTGGACAGAACCGCTGCTCGAGCCGACCGGAATGGTGATGGTCTGGCCGTTGGACAGGGTGACAACCACTGGCGAACCGGTGACCGGTGCGCTGACGGACGCGGTGTAAACCACGATGCCGCCTTCAGCCACAGTGCTGGTCGCAGTGAGGCTTACGGTCGAGGTGTCGAGGGTGTCGGTCACCTCGGTAACCGCAGCCGCCGGGTTGGTCGCCAGGTTTTCGAAGTTGCCGCCTGCGGCGTCCTTGATGGTGACTTCAACTTGGCCGGCGTCTTTGTAGACATCATCTTTCGGCGCATCGACGGTCACGGAACCGCTGGTGGCGCCGGCAGCGATGGTGATCACGGCACCGTTGCTCAGGGTGACGGTCACTGGTGTGCCAGCGGCATTGGTCAAGGTCGCGGTGTAAACGATGGAGCCGCCTTCAGCGACCGAGTCAGTAGCGCTCAGGCTGAGGGTTGTGGTGTCCGACGTGTCAGTGATCGAGGTGTCCGCCGACTTGCCATCGACTTCCAGCTTCTCGTAGTTACCGCCCTTGGCATCGTCAATCTTGACGCTCAGCGAACCACCGCTGGCCAAAGCATCGTTCGGTGCGGTGAAGTTGACGCTGGCGCTGCTCGAGCCGACCGGGATGGTGATGGTCTGGCCGTTGGACAGAGTGACAACCACCGGCGAACCGGTGACCGGGGCGGAGACGGACGCGGTGTAAACCACTGTGCCGCCTTCGGCAACGGTGGACGTCGCGGTCAGGTTGACCGTCGTAGAGTCGAGGGTATCGGTGACGTCGGTAACTGCAGCCGCTGGGCTGATGGTCAGGTTTTCAAAGTTGCCGCCTGCGGCGTCCTTGATGGTGACTTCGACGGTGCCGGCGTCTTTGTAGACATCGTCTTTCGGCGCATCGACGGTTACGGAGCCGCTGGTGGCGCCGGCGGCGATGGTGATCACGGCACCGTTGCTCAGGGTGACGGTCACTGGCGTGCCAGCGGCGTTGGTCAAGGTCGCGGTGTAGGTGATCTGGCCACCCTCATCCACGGCACCGGTCGCAGTCAGCGACAGGTTGGTGGTGTCCGCAGTATCGGTAACCGAGGTGTCCGCGGACTTGCCATCGACGTCCAGCTTCTCGTAATTACCGCCCGTTGCGCCGTCAATCTTGACGCTCAGAGAGCCTCCGCCAGCGAGGGCATCGTTTGGCGCAGCGAAGTTGACAGAGCCGCTGCTCGAGCCGACCGGTATGGTGATGATCTGGCCGTTGGACAGGGTGACAACCACCGGCGAGCCGGTGACTGGCGAAGTCACGGACGCGGTGTAAACCACGGTCCCGCCTTCAGTGATACTCGAAGTGGCAGTCAGCGAAACGATGCTGGCATCGATGGTGTCATTGACGGTGGTCACCGCCGGGGTGTCGCTGGCGACCAGGTTCTCGAAATTGCCACCAGTCGCGTCTTTGATGGTCGCTTCGAGGGTGCCGGTGTCTTTGTAGACATCGTCCTTCGGTGCATCGACAGTCACGGAGCCGGTGGTTTTACCCGCTTCGATGGTGATCACGGCACCGTTGCTCAGGGTGACGGTCACTGGTGTACCGGCCGCATTGGTCAGGGTTGCCGTGTAGGTGATCTGGCCACCCTCATCCACGGCACCGGTCGCAGTCAGCGACAGGTTGGTGGTGTCCGCAGTATCGGTAACCGAGGTGTCCGCGGACTTGCCGTCGACGTCCAGCTTCTCGTAGTTGCCGCCCGTTGCGCCGTCAATCTTGACGCTCAAGGAGCCGCCACCGGCCAGCGCATCATTTGGCGCAACGAAGTCGACAGAACCGCTGCTCAATCCAACCGGAATGGTAATGGTCTGGCCGTTGGACAGGGTGACGACCACTGGCGAGCCGGTGACCGGTGAGGTTACAGACGCCGTGTAAACCACGGTGCCGCCTTCAGTGACGGTCGAAGTGGCACTCAGCGAAACGGTGCTGGTGTCGATGGTGTCGTTGACCGTGGTCACCGCTGGGGTGTCGCTGGCGACCAGGTTCTCGAAGTTGCCACCAGTCGCGCCTTTGATGGTCGCTTCGACGGTGCCGGCGTCTTTGTAGACGTCGTCTTTTGGTGCATCGACGGTCACGGAGCCGGTAGTTTTACCCGCTTCGATGGTGATCACGGCACCGTTCGACAGGGTCACGGTTACTGGCGTGCCGGCTGCATTGGTCAGGGTTGCCGTGTAGGTGATCTGACCGCCTTCATCCACGGCGCCGGTCGCGGTCAGCGACAGGTTAGTGGTGTCCGCGGTGTCGGTCACCGAGGTGTCCACCGACTTGCTGTCGATGTCCAGTTTCTCGTAATTGCCGCCCGTTGCGCCGTCAATCTTGACGCTCAGGGAACCGCCGCCAGCCAACGCATCGTTCGGCGCGGTGAAGTTGACGCTGGCGCTGCTCGAGCCGACCGGGATGGTGATGGTCTGGCCGTTGGACAGGCTGATGACCACTGGCGAACCGGTGACCGGTGCGCTGAGGGATGCGGTGTAAACCACGGTCCCGCCTTCAGCCACACTTGAGGTCGCCGTCAGATTGACGGTCGACGTGTCGAGGGTGTCGTTAACGGTGGTCACCGCCGGTGTATTGCTGGCGACCAGGTTCTCGAAGTTGCCGCCGGTCGCGTCCTTGATGGTCGCTTCGACGGTGCCAGCGTCTTTGTAGACGTCGTCCTTTGGCGCATCGACGGTCACGCTGCCGGTAGTCGCACCGGCGGCGATGGTGATGATTGCGCCGTTGCTCAATGTGACGGTGACCGGAGTGCCAGCGGCATTGGTCAGGGTGGCGGTGTAAACGATGGAACCGCCTTCGGCGACCGAGTCCGTTGCACTCAAACTGAGGGTGGTGGTTTCTGGAGTATCGGTCACCGAGGTGTCCGCCGACTTGCCGTCGATTTCCAGTTTTTCGTAGTTGCCACCCGTTGCACCGTCGATCTTGACGCTCAGCGAGCTGCCACCGGCCAGAGCGTCGTTTGGCGCAACGAAGTCGACAGAACCGCTGCTCGATCCAACCGCAATGGTGATGGTCTGTCCGTTGGACAGGGTGACAACCACTGGCGAGCCGGTGACTGGCGAAGTCACGGACGCGGTATAAACGACGGTCCCGCCTTCAGCGACGCTCGATGTGGCCGTCAGTGAAACGGTACTGGTGTCGAGGGTGTCGTTGACCGTGGTCACCGCCGGTGCATCGCTGGCGACCAGGTTCTCGAAGTTGCCGCCGGTCGTACCTGTGATCGTCGCTTCGACGGTACCGGTGTCCTTGTAGACGTCGTCTTTTGGCGCATCGACGGTCACGGAGCCGGTGGTTTTACCCGCTTCGATGGTGATGACGGCACCGTTGCTCAGGGTGACGGTCACTGGTGTACCGGCCGCATTGGTCAGGGTTGCCGTGTAGGTGATCTGGCCGCCTTCAGTGACGCTGCCGGTGGCGGACAGGGTCAGGCCAGTGTCGTCGACCGAGTCGGTAATGGTGGTGACCGCCGGAGTCGGGTTCGGCACCAGATTCTCGAAGTTGCCACCGGTAGTCCCGGTGATCGTGGTGCTGACGGTGCTGCCATTGTTGTAGACGTCATTGGCCGGTGTCGGAACGTTCACGCTGCCGCTGGTCTGGCCGGCATCGATGGTGATGGTCGAACCGTTGGACAGGGTGACGATGACTGGCGTCTGCGCCGGGTTGGTCAGGGTCGCGGTGTAAGTGATTTGACCGCCTTCGGTGACGGTCGAACCCGCCGTCAGCGTGACGGTGGTGGTGTCGATCGAATCGGTGATCGTCGTTACGGCTGGAGCCGAATTCGGCACCAGGCTCTCGAAGTTGCCGCCCGTTACGCCGGTAATCGTAGTGCTGACGCTGCTGCCATTGTTAAAAACGTCGTTGGCCGGCGTCGGAACATTGACGCTGCCGGTGGTGTTGCCGGGGGCGATGGTGATGGTCGAACCGTTGGACAAGGTGACGGTGACCGGCGTTTGCGCCGGATTGGTCAACGTCGCGGTGTAGGTGATCTGCCCGCCTTCAGTGACGGTCGAACCCGCTGAAAGGGTGACGGTGGTGGTGTCGACGGTGTCGGTGACCTGGGTCACGGCCGGAACGGTCGGCGGGGTGACCACGATACCGCTGCCGCCCGTGGTGCCGGTGACGGTCACGTTGATCTGGGTCGGATCGTTATAAACCGTGTCGTTCGGTGCCAACGGAACGTTGACGGTGCCGGTGGTCTGGCCGGCTGCAATCACGATCACCGAGCCGTTGGACAGGGTAATGGTCAGGTCGGTCAGTGGCGCCTGGGTCAGGGTCGCGGTGTAAACCAACACGCCACCGGCCTCTGTGATGGTCGGCGTGGCGCTCAGGCTCAGGGTCGATTCGCGCAGGGCATTGGCGCTGGTGTCGGCAGTCTGGCCGCCGGTGGTGTCTTGTGTTGCCAACGCGGCCGTGGTGAGGCCTTCAGTCGGAAAGCCGATAGTCGGGTCGACCCGGGCAGCGGTTGCCTCCAAGGCCACGAAGCTGTGGCCGCCACCGGCAGCGCCGCCGGAGCTCGCAGCCGCAGGGCCGGCCGCGGTGGCTTCAAGAGCAGTGGTCGGGTCGACGCCGGCGGCGATGGCTTGTTGCAATTGATCAACCGATGGCGCGGCTTGTGCAGTGGCTTGCGCAAGGTCGGTGCTGGAGTCCGGATCGCTGCCGCTCCACTGAGTGTCGCGGCCCAGGTCCAGGGTGCGGCCATCAGCCAGTTCGAGGGTAATGGCGCCGGCGGCACCGGTGTCTACCTGATCGCCGACCAACAACCGGTCGCCTTCAACGAGCACGCGGCGGATGCCTTCTGGCGACACCGCGAAAACCTGACCAACAATGCTTTTGACGATGGCAACAACACTGCTCATTGAAGACTCTCCGGGTGTCACGTTCAGTTGACTTCCATGAACCGCTCGGCGTGATCGCCAATCGGGGCTGGACGTACTTTCAAGGTATTCGCTACATAAGTTTGACGCGTAAATCGTCAATAATTTGGCTATATTTTTTCGGAATTAACTTTATGCCAAACTATTGACCTTGCGGGTGTCATCCTAAACAATCGTCCCAGTAATGTCACATTGATATTTAAGCGGCGGCCTGTCCTGCAACGTGTGATCCAGTTCCGATTTTGAACTTTCCGACATACGGTCATTCCGGTTGCCATCATCCGATGCAGCGCCATGTTCTGCAGTGATTCAAGACAAGAAGTCCCGGGAAATTCCAACTATGCGTTTGCACCTGTTCAAGGTTCTACCCTTCGCCCTTGCCGCCAGCTTTGTTCAGGCGCAAAGCCTCCCCCAGGCCATGCAGCAGGCGCTGGATGTCCATCCGGAAATTCAGGCAGGGGTTAACAGCCGATTGGCCGCGGATTATCAGTTAAAGGCTGCCAAAGGTGGATACCTGCCAAGGGTCGATCTGCTGGGTGGTTACGGTCGCGAAGGCACTGACAGCGTCACCACCCGCGCCGCCGGCAACAGCAACCACTGGGAAACGTTGAACCGTAGCGAGTCAAGTTTACGTCTGTCACAGATGGTATTTGACGGTTTTGCGACGTCCAGTGAAGTGGGGCGTCAACAAGCCACCGTTAATTCCCGCGCTTATTCCTTGCTGGGCACCTCGGAACGTACCGGGCTGACCGTCGCTCAGGTCTATCTCGATGTACTGACCCGTCGCGAATTCGTGCGTCTGGCCGAAGACAATCTGAAAAGCCACGAACGGATTCTTGACCAGATCAAGTTGCGCACCCAGCGCGGCGTGGGCAGCGGCGCCGACCTTGATCAGGCTGACGCGCGTATGGCCCAGGCCCGCAACAACCTGATCACTGAACAGACCAACCTGGCTGATGCCGAAACCAACTTCCTCAGCGCCGTCGGCCAGATGCCCGATCAACTGGAGCGGCCCGCCGATTTCATGGCGCTGTTGCCGGCCAACCTGAATGAAGCGCGGGCGCAGATGCTGGAAAACAGCCCGATCCTGCGTTCAGCCGAGTCCGATATCGCCGCCGCCGAGAAGCAGTACGAAGCCGCCAAATCGAGTTTCTACCCGCGCTTCGATGCCGAACTGGGTCGCAGCGCCGACAACGATATTGATGGTCAGAACGGTCACAGCAACGAATGGCAGGCCATGCTGCGCATGCGCTTCAATTTGTTCGCCGGTGGCAGCAACAAGGCTGATCTGGAATCCAAGTCCTACCTGTCGAACCAGGCGCTGGATATTCGCAACAATGCCCTGCGTGTGTTGAACGAAGAACTGGGTCTGGCCTGGAATGCCTTGAACAACGCTAACGCCCAAGTGCCGATCGCCCAGCAATATGTCGATCGCAGCACCAGTGTGCGTAGCGCGTACCAGAAGCAGTTCAGCCTCGGAGAACGCACGTTGCTCGACCTGCTCGACAGTGAAAACGAGCTGTTCAGCGCTTCCCGTCGGTTGGCCGAGATCAAAAACATTCAGTTATTTACTCAGTACCGAATCAAGGCGACCATGGGCGAATTGCTCAAAAGTCAGGGCGTGGTCGCACCGTTGGCATCCGTTGTGCAAAACGATGTGAAGCCCAAGGTTCAGCTGCCCGGGATGAATTGAGTCCTGCCCCCATTTCAATCGTTAGCCAAGAGTGTCGAGCGTGGAATCAGAAGTCAGTGGAGTTCAACTCATTCATGATCCGCGCGCGCTGCATGACGATCCGTTACTGGACGGCCTGCTAGCCCTTTGCACTTTGCATCAGAAACCGGCCAGCGCCGCGATGCTGACCACCGGTCTGCCGTTACCCAAACAACGCCTGAGCGTCGAACTGCTGCCCCGCGCGGCCGCTCGCGCCGGGCTGCAAGGGCGGGTACTGCAACGCAAGCTGGAGCAAATTCCGGCGATTGCCATGCCGGCGCTGTTGCTGCTCAAGGAAGGTCGCAGCGCGGTGTTGCTCGGCTGGCACGGTGAAGACCAGGCCCGCCTGCTGCTGAGCGAAAGCGATGGTGGCGAAGTCTGCGTCAGCCGTGAACTGCTGGCCGACGATTACAGCGGCAAAGTCTTCTTCGCCCAACCCCAACATAAGTTCGACGTTAATCACGGCACGCTGATCCCGCGCGCGCGTTCGTGGTTTCGGGACACCCTCAAGCGTTCGCGCTGGCTGTACGCCGACGCCATCGCCGCCAGTTTTCTGATCAACATCATTGCCATGGCCGCGCCGCTGTTCGTGATGAATGTCTACGACCGTGTGGTGCCGAACCAGGCCGAGTCGACCCTGTGGGTCCTGGCCATCGGCATCACGGGCGCTTATCTGTTCGACCTGATCCTCAAGAGCCTGCGCAGTCTGTGCCTGGACCTGGCCGGCAAGAAAACCGACCTGATCATCTCCGCGACGCTGTTCGAGCGCATCGTCGGCATGGCCATGAAATACCGCCCGGCCCGGGTCGGCAGCTTCGCCCAGAACATCCATGAGTTTCAGAGCCTGCGGGACTTTCTCGCGTCGCTGACCCTCACCAGCCTCATCGACCTGCCGTTTACGCTGCTGATCTTCATGGTCATCGCGATTCTGGGCGGGCATCTGGTGTGGATTCCGGTGCTGGCGTTCCCGATTGCCTTGCTGATCGGTTATGCCTTGCAGAAGCCGCTGGTGGCGACCATGGAACGAACCATGGCCCTGGGCGCGGAGCGCCAGTCGAGCCTGATCGAAACCCTCGCCGGTCTCGATGCGGTGAAGGTCAATAACGCCGAAAGCGAACGCCAGTATCAGTGGGAGCAGACCATCGGCACTCTCAGCCGCCTCGAGCTGCGAGTGAAAATGCTGTCCGGTCTGGCGATGAACATCACCTTGCTGATCCAGCAACTGGCCGGGGTGATCATGATCGTCTTCGGCGTGTACCAGATCATCGACGGCCACCTGAGCATGGGCGGCTTGATTGCTTGCTACATGCTCAGCGGTCGTGCCCTCAGCCCATTGGCCTCGTTGTCCGGTCTGCTGACCCGCTACCAGCAGGCCCGGGTGACCATGACCTCGGTCGATCAGATGATGGAATTGCCCCAGGAGCGCAATTTCGATGAGCGCCCGCTGAGCCGCAAGGTCCTGCAAGGCGCCATTGAATGCCGTCAGCTGAGCTTCACTTACCCGGATCAGCAGAACCCCGCGCTAAAGAACATCAACCTGATCATCAAGCCCGGCGAGAAGATCGGCATCATTGGTCGCAGCGGCTCGGGCAAAAGCTCTCTGGCCAAACTGCTGGTGGGCCTCTATCAGCCGGACGACGGCGCGCTACTGGTGGATGGTGTGGATATCCGTCAGATCGACGTCAGCGAATTGCGCCACAACATCGGCTACGTACCCCAGGACATCCAATTGCTCGCCGGTACCTTGCGCGACAATCTGGTGTCGGGCGCACGCTATGTCGAAGACGAATTGGTGCTGCAAGCCGCGGAACTGGCCGGCGTCCACGAGTTCGCTCGCCTGCATCCGCAAGGTTATGAGCTGCAAGTCGGTGAGCGTGGGCAGAACCTGTCCGGTGGTCAGCGTCAGAACGTCGCCCTGGCCCGAGCGCTGCTGCTCAATCCGCCGATCCTGTTGCTGGACGAACCCACCAGCGCCATGGACAACACCGGCGAAGAACGCCTCAAGCAACGCCTCGCGGCGGTGGTTGAGAACAAGACCGTGGTGCTGGTGACGCACCGGGCTTCGCTGTTGTCGTTGGTGGATCGCCTGTTGGTGATCGACCGTGGGCAGATACTCGCCGATGGCCCGAAAGCCGCCGTGATGGAAGCGTTGAAGAAGGGGCAGATCAGTGTTGCTTAAGTCCGGGGTCAAGGATTCCATCCGCCGTTACTTCAAAGGCTCCGCATCGCTGCAAGGCCAGCCCCTCCCCGAGGTCAACAAAGCGCTGATCGAAGACGCCCCGCGCGTGGTGCGGTTGACGATCTGGGCGATCATCGGCTTCTTCGTGTTCCTGATGCTTTGGGCCAACTTCGCGGTGGTCGATGAAGTCACCAAGGGCGACGGCAAGGCGATTCCGTCGTCGAAGATTCAGAAAATCCAGAACCTCGAGGGCGGCATCGTCTCCGAACTGTTCGTCACCGAAGGGCAGATCGTCGAAGCCGGCGCGCCGCTGATTCGTCTGGACGACACACGGTTTGCCTCCAACGTCGGTGAAACCGAAGCCGATCGGCTGTCGATGTTGCTGCGTGTGGAGCGCTTGAGCGCCGAGGTCGATGACCGTGCGCTGAACTTCCCCGCCGATGTGCTCAAGGCTGTTCCCGTTCAGGCCGCCAGTGAAGAGTCGCTGTACATCAGTCGTCGTCAGCAACTGTACGATGAAATCGGTGGCTTGAAGGAGCAGTTGATCCAGCGTCAACAAGAGCTGCGCGAGTTCACCTCCAAACAGTCTCAGTATCGCAACGCGTTGTCGCTGCAACGTCAGGAAATCAACATGTCCGAGCCGTTGGTGGCTCAGGGCGCAGTCTCGCCGGTTGAAGTTTTGCGACTCAAGCGTGCCGAGGTCGAAACCCGCGGCCAACTGGATGCCACCACCCTGGCGATTCCACGCGCCGAATCGGCGATCAAGGAAGTGCAGCGCAAGATCGACGAGACTCGCGGCAAATTCCGCAGTGAAGCCCTGACCCAACTCAACGAAGCACGTACCGACCTGAACAAGGCCCAAGCCACTGGCAAGGCCTTGGAAGACCGGGTCAGCCGGACGCTGGTGACATCGCCGGTGCGCGGCATCGTCAACAAGTTGCTGGTCAACACCATCGGCGGCGTGATCCAGCCGGGCAGCGATCTGGTGGAGATCGTGCCACTGGATGACACCTTGCTGGTAGAAGCCAGGATTCGTCCGCAAGACATCGCGTTCCTGCACCCGGGGCAGGACGCCACGGTGAAGTTCACGGCCTACGACTACACCATCTACGGCGGCCTGAAAGCCAAGCTGGAGCAGATCGGTGCCGACACCATCACCGACGAAGACAAGAAGACCACGTACTACATCATCAAGCTGCGCACCGAGCGCAGCCACCTCGGGACGGATGAAAAGCCGTTGCTGATCATTCCGGGGATGGTGGCGTCGGTGGATATCATTACCGGCAAGAAGACTGTGCTCAGTTATTTGCTCAAGCCGATTATTCGGGCTCGCGCCGAAGCGTTGCACGAGCGGTAGTTTTGCGGGGGAGTCTGAAAAGATCGCAGCCTTCGGCAGCTCCTACAGGGTTTCGCGTACATCTGTAGGAGCTGCCGAAGGCTGCGATCTTTTGATTTTACGGCCATATCGTTATTCACTAACGGTATTTAAATTTCAATTCTTATATCTATAAAGTCAATCCCCTGCGTACCTGCCGACCAATCGGCGCGCCGCACGACACGAACCAACACGGGACCTCCGTGAGTTTCTGATCGATGCGCGCCCTTGAGCGCGCTGTGCGTGGGAGTGATTTTTATGTCAGCCGTCTCTTTTTCTCCAAAGCCTGTGTCAACGAGCGTCGCCGCCATTGCGTCGCAATCCTTCGAAATCCGCCCGTTCAGCGGCGCCGTCGGTGCTGAAATCATCGGCCTGGACCTGTCCCGCCCGATCAACGACCGGGACTTCGCCCGTGTCCATCGTGCGCACCTGGATCATCACGTGGTGGTGTTCCGCGACCAGCGCATTACTCCCGATCAGCAGATTGCCTTCAGCCGCCGTTTCGGTGTGTTGCAGATCCATGTGCTCAAGCAATTTCTGCTGGCCGGGCATCCGGAAATTCTCATCGTTTCCAACATCATCGAGAACGGCCAATCCATCGGCCTCGGGGATGCCGGCAAGTTCTGGCACTCGGACCTTTCCTATAAAGAGCTACCAAGCCTGGGCTCGATGCTGCATGCCCAGGAGCTGCCGTCCGAAGGTGGCGACACGCTGTTCGCCGACATGCACAAAGCCTGGGACAACCTGCCCGAGGCGCTGCGCAAAGCCGTCGAAGGGCGCTCGGCCGCGCACTCCTACACGGCGCGCTACAGCGAGAGCAAATTCGAGGGCAACTGGCGCCCGACCCTGACGCCGGAGCAACTCGCTCAGGTCGCCGAAGTGGTTCACCCCATCGTCCGCACCCACCCGGAAAACGGACGCAAGGCATTGTTCGTCAGCGAGGGCTTCACCACCCGCATCGTCGGTTTGCCGGAAGACGAGAGCAAACAATTGCTCGACGAGCTCTACGCCCACAGCGTGCTGGCGCAAAACATTTACCGCCATCAATGGCAGGCCCACGACCTGGTGTTCTGGGACAACCGTTCGCTGATTCACCTCGCCGCCGGATGCCCCAGTCATCTGCGCCGCAAGTTGTATCGCACCACCATTCAGGGCGACGCGCCTTTCTGATTTCGGAGAATTCCCATGTCCAAACGTCTTCCATTTGCACCCTTGGCTGCGGCCATTGGCCTGGGTTTCAGCCTGCTCGCCGGCAGCCTGGTAGCGCCGACCGTGGCCCACGCCGAAGGTGAAATTCGTATCGCCGAACAGTTCGGCATCGTGTATCTGCTGCTCAACGTGGTGCGCGATCAGAACCTGATCGAGAAGTACGGCAAGCAGGAAGGCATCGACATCAAGGTCGACTGGACCCAGCTCTCCGGCGGCTCGGCGGTCAATGATGCGTTGCTTTCCGGTTCCATCGACATTGCCGGAGCCGGCGTCGGCCCGCTGCTGACCATTTGGGACCGCACTCACGGCAAGCAAAACGTCAAAGCCGTGGCCTCCCTGGGCAACTTCCCTTACTACCTGGTGAGCAATAATCCCAAGGTCAAAACCATCGCCGACTTCACCGAAAAGGACCGCATTGCGGTGCCGGCGGTTGGGGTCTCGGTGCAGTCGCGCTTCCTGCAATACGCGGCGGCCAAGCAATGGGGCGACGAGGAATTCAATCGCCTCGACAAGTACACCATCGCCGTTCCGCATCCGGATGCTACCGCGGCACTGATCGCTGGCGGTACCGAGTTGAGCGCGCACTTCTCCAACCCGCCGTTCCAGGATCAGGCGCTGGAAAATCCTAACGTGCATGTGGTGCTGAACACCTATGACTTGCTTGGTCCGAACTCGCCGACGGTGCTGTTCGCCACCGAGAAATTCCGCGACGAGAACCCGAAAACCTACAAAGCCTTCATCGCCGCGCTGACCGAAGCGGCCGAGTTTGCGCAGAACGATAAAGGTGCGGCGGCCGACACTTATATCCGCGTCACCAAGGCCAAAATCGATCGTGCGGCGTTGCTGAAAATCATCGACAACCCGCAGTTCGAGTTCAGCATCACGCCGAAAAATACCTACCCGTTGGCCGAGTTCCTCTACCGAGTCGGTGCGATCAAAAACAAACCGGATTCGTGGAAGGATTACTTCTTCCAGGATGCCCAGCCGCTGCAAGGGAGCTGACCGACATGAACGCCCCTTTGCAAGGCCACACGGTCAGCAAACCGATCGCGGCAGCTCAAGCGCTGCTGTCGGTCGATAACGTCAGCCTCGAGTACCGCACGCCGCAGCGGGTGGTGCGGGCGACCCACCAGGTCAGTTTCGAGATCGATCCGGCGGACCGCTTTGTCTTGCTCGGCCCGTCCGGTTGTGGCAAGTCGACGTTGCTCAAGGCCGCCGCTGGCTTCATCCAGCCAGTGGAAGGCGAGATCCGTCTGCAAGGCCAGCGGGTCGATGCGCCAGGGCCGGACCGGATCGTGGTGTTCCAGGAGTTCGATCAGCTGCCGCCGTGGAAGACCGTGAAGCAGAACGTGATGTTTCCGCTTCTGGCCTCGAAAACCCTCAAGCGCAGGGAGGCCGAAGAGCGAGCGCTGCACTATCTGGAAAAGGTCGGCTTGGCGGCGTTTGCCGATGCTTATCCGCACACCTTGTCAGGCGGGATGAAGGCTAGGGTCGCCATCGCTCGGGCGCTGGCGATGCAGCCGAAGATCCTGTTGATGGATGAGCCCTTCGCCGCCCTTGATGCGCTGACCCGACGCAAGATGCAGGAAGAGTTGTTGCTGCTCTGGGAAGAGGTGCGTTTCACGCTGCTGTTCGTTACTCACTCCATCGAAGAGGCGTTGGTGGTGGGCAATCGGATCTTGCTGCTGTCGCCCCATCCGGGTCGGGTGCGGGCGGAAGTCCACAGTCATCAATACGACTTGCACAGCTTAGGTGGCGTGGCGTTCCAGGCATCGGCGCGGCGGATTCATCGACTGTTGTTCGATGAAGGTCAGTCGCCGGAAACCGAGCGTGCGCTGGATTTCGCCGACATTCGCATCGCTTATTGAGCCATTGGAGGATTGCCCGATGAGCCATTCATCATCTGTGCGTAAAGAGTACGAAACTGTTTTGCAGCCGCTGACCAGCGTACCGCTGGAGCGTGAATTGCCGCTCGGCCAGCGTCTCTGGCAGCAAGGCTGGCTGCGCAAAAGCCTGATCCTGATTTTGCTCGCGGTGCTTTGGGAGGCCGTCGCCCGTTACCAGAATAACGACCTGCTGCTGCCGAGCTTTTTGCAAACCGCCAGCGCGCTGCAGGACGGCCTGCTCAGTGGCGAACTGCTGGGCAAGGTGTGGATTTCGTTGGTTGTTTTGCTCAAGGGTTACCTGATCGGCATCGTTCTGGCGTTTGTCCTGACGACGCTGGCGGTGTCGACCCGGTTCGGTCGCGATCTGCTGAGTACGCTGACCTCGATGTTCAACCCATTGCCCGCGATTGCGCTGTTGCCCTTGGCGCTGCTGTGGTTTGGCCTGGGGCAGAACAGCCTGATTTTCGTGCTGGTGCATTCGGTGCTTTGGGCCTTGGCGCTGAACACCTACGCCGGGTTTCTTGGCGTTTCGGAAACACTGCGCATGGCCGGGCGCAACTATGGCCTCAAGGGCATGCGTTTTGTGCTGTTCATCCTGATCCCGGCGGCGCTGCCGTCGATCCTTGCCGGCCTGAAGATCGGCTGGGCTTTTGCCTGGCGGACGTTGATCGCTGCCGAGTTGGTGTTTGGCGCAACCAGCGGCAAAGGCGGGTTGGGCTGGTACATCTTTCAGAATCGCAATGAGCTGTACACCGACAAGGTGTTTGCCGGCCTGGCGGTGGTGATTCTGATTGGGTTGCTGGTGGAGAATCTGGTGTTTGATTCGTTGGAGCGGGTGACGGTGAAGCGGTGGGGGATGCAGCGCTGAGTTTTGCGGTGACTGATCTGGCGCCATCGCGAGCAAGCCCGCTCCCACAGGGTTCTGTGTCGAACACATAGTCCGCTTCCATTGAAGATCACTGTGGGCGAGCTTGACGCTCACCCCCGCTGTCGTAGACTCCGCTCATCCGTCAGGGAGTTACGGTTATGCGGCGATTTCGTGTTTGGGTTGCGGGATTAACCTTTTTAACGTGCGTAGTACAGGCGCAAACGCCTGCGCCAGACGATCCGCTGCTGGAGAACAGCGCGGTTGACGGGAATGCGTCGGCCAGCAGTGAAGCCCGTGGTGTGCTGCGGGCCCGGGATCAGGCTGTGCTGGCCAGCGAGTTGTCGGGGCGGATTGTCGAGTTGCCGTTCAGTGAGGGCGAGTCGTTCAAAAAGGGTGACACCCTGGCGCGGTTTGACTGTTCGGCTTATCAGGCCCAGCTCAATGCGGCTCAGGCCGCCAGCCGTGGCGCCGGTGAAGAGTTGGCCCACAACAAACAACTGGCGGCGTTGAATTCAGTCGGGCGCTTTGAAGTGGCGCGGGCCGAGGCCAAGGTCAGCGAGATTCAGGCGCAGTCTCAGGTCTATCAGGTTCAGGTCAAACGCTGCAGCGTGGTGGCGCCGTTTGATGGTCAGGTCGTCGAGCGCAAGGTCAAACGCTACGAAAGCGTTGCCGCCGGCGCGCCGCTGCTGGACGTGGTCGATAACCGCACCCTGGAAATTCACCTGTTGGTGCCGTCGCGCTGGATGGGCAAGCTCAAGCCCGGCCAGACCTTCAGTTTTGTCCCCGATGAAACCGGTCAGCCGCTGGATGCGACGGTCAAACGCCTCGGTGCGCGAATCGATGAAGGCAGCCAGACTTTGCTGCTGGTGGCGGCATTGCCCAAGGTTAACGGTCTGTTGGCCGGCATGAGCGGAACGGCGCATTTCGCGGAGCTCAAATGAACGCCCCGGTGACCGGCGGCGCCGAGCAGGTATTCGCCAGGTTTCTCGACCTCGAACGCCAGACCCGCGCCGCGCGCACGCCTTCGCAACTGGCTTACAGCCTGGTGAATGACGGTCAGGCGCTATTCGGTTTCCGCCATGCCGCGCTGTTGATTGCCGGAAAAGTGCAGGCGGTGACGGGCGTCAGTGCCGTGGACCCGAACGCGCCGTTCGTGGCGTTTGTCGAGCAAGCCGTCGCGCAGCTGTTCAAGCTTGATGTGCTGAAACAGGCGCGGGTAATTGCGCCCGATCTTCTCAGTGAACCGATTCTGGCCGACTGGCAAAGTCTGTCAGCCGCTCAGGTGTTCTGGCTGCCGCTGATCGATCATCAGGGCGAGGTGTTCGGCGGTCTGTGGCTGGCGCGGGATGTGCCGTGGAACCCTTCCGAACAAGTGCTGTTGTCGCAACTCGGCGACACCTACAGCCATGCCTGGCTGGCGCAGCAACCGCGCCAACCCTGGCGACTGCGCTGGACGCGCAAGCGTCAGGTGGCGTTGCTTGCCGTGTTGTTGCTCGGGTTGCTGATCCCGGTGCGCCAATCAGTGTTGGCCCCGGCCGAAGTCGTCCCGTTGGGCGGTCGGGTGGTCGCGGCACCGCTGGACGGAGTGATCGCCGAGTTTCTGGTCAAACCCAACCAGACAGTGAAAACCGGCGACCTGCTGCTGCGCTTCGAAAGCACCACGCTCAAGGCTCAGGCCGATGTGGCCGGGCGTGCCCTGGGCGTTGCCGAAGCGGAACTCAAGGCCAATTCCCAACGCTCCTTCGCCGATGCCGAATCCAGTTCGAAAATCGATCTGCTGGCGGCGCGAGTGGAGCAGAAGCGCGCCGAACGGGATTACGCCCGTGAACTGCTCAAACGCAGCGAAGTACGCGCCGAGCGGGATGGCATCGCTGTGTTCGCCGACGCCGAACGCTGGACCGGCAAACCCGTGCAAACCGGCGAGCGGCTGATGGAAATCGCCGACCCGAACCAGGCCGAGTTGCGCATCGAGTTGGCCGTGGGCGACGCGATCGCCCTGGAACCGGGGGCGCAGGTTGCGCTGTTTCTCGACAGCGATCCGCTGCGGCGGCACTTGGCCAAACTCGAGCGCTCGGCGTACGAAGCGCAGCCCACCGCTGCCGGGCAACTGGCTTATCGACTGGATGCAACATTTGACGCTGCCCCACCGCGCATCGGCTTGCGTGGCACCGCGAAAGTCTTCGGCGACCGTGCGCCATTGGCGTTGTACCTGTTGCGTCGACCGTTGGCCGCGTTGCGTCAGAGCGTGGGCCTGTAGATGAACTTGCCGAGCCTGCGGGCGGACCTGCAATTGTCGGCGGCGGCCCCCGCCCTTGACGGGTCGCCGTGCTGGACCCTGGCCGACCCGGTGCGCGGGCGCTATTTCAAACTCGGTGCGGCGGCGATGCGCCTGCTGCGCCATTGGTCGTTGGGCGATCCCGAGCACGTGCTGCGTGCCGCCAACCGCGAACCGGGGCTGCCGCTGGATGGTGCGGCGCTTGAGCAATTGCTGGAGTTTTTGCGCGGCCACGACCTGATCAGCGCCCTCGACCCGTCGCAGCGCGCCAGTTATAGCCTGAAGGCCGCAGCCCAGCGCCAAAGCCTGTGGCAAATCCTGCTGCATCAATACTTGTTTTTCCGGATTCCGCTGTGGCGCCCGGACGCCTTTCTCAATCGCGCCTGGCCGTGGCTGGAGCGTTTCGGCCCGCGTGCATTGCGCTACGGATTGCCCGTGACGCTGGGGCTCGGGGTGTTTCTGGTCTCGCGAGACTGGCAGCGGTTTATCGCCACCTTTCCGCACCTGTTCAGCCTCGGCGGTGCCCTGGCGTTTGCTGTGGCGCTGTTTTTCGCCAAGCTGTGCCACGAATTCGGCCACGCCTTCATGGCCAAGCGCGCCGGTTGTCGGGTGCAGAGCATGGGCGTGGCGTTTATGGTGCTGCTGCCGATGTTTTACACGGACGTCAGCGACGCCTGGCGGGTCAATGATCGTCGGGCGCGGTTGCTGATCGGTGCCGGCGGGGTGTTGGCGGAACTGGTGTTGGCGTGTATCGCGCTGCTCGCCTGGTCACTGCTGCCTGACGGCCCCGGGCGCACGGCGGCGTTCATGCTCGCCAGTGCGACCTGGATCGCCACATTGGTGATCAACCTCAATCCGTTCATGCGTTTTGATGGCTACTTCTTGCTCAGTGATTTCTGGGAAGTGGAGAACCTTCAAGGGCGGGCCTTTGCCTTGTGCCGCTGGCGGCTGCGCGAGTTTTTGTTCGGCTACGCGGCCCCGGCGCCGGAGCCGTGGTCGCCGAAGATGCAGCGACGTTTGTTGATCTGGGGGTATGGCGCGTGGCTGTGGCGCGCGGTGCTGTTTTTCGGGATTGCGCTGGCGGTCTATCACCTGTTCTTCAAGGTATTGGGAATTTTCCTGATGCTGGTGGAACTGGTGTGGTTCATCTTCCTGCCGATTCTGAGCGAGTGGCGGCAATGGTGGAGCCGTCGCGAACAGGCGCATGCGCCTCGGGTACTGGTCAGTGGTCTGGCGTTGCTTGGGCTGTTGTTGCTGCTGGCGTTGCCATGGCGCAGCGCGGTGGAGTTGCCGACGATGCTTGAGGCCGGACGCGCGAGCGCTCTGCACGCGCCGGTGGCGGCGCGGGTCAAAACGGTGAATGTGCATGATGGTCAGATCGTCGCTCAAGGTGAGGTGCTGATCGAACTGGAATCACCGGATCTGGATTCACGCCAGGCCATCGTCCGTCGCGAAATCCAGATTCAGCAATTACAGATGCGTCGTCAGGCCGGCCGTAGCGAAACCGCCGCCGACGCCGGAATCGTCGAGCAGCGTCTAGCCGAAGCCGTGGCCGAATATCGGGGCCTGGCCGCTCAGCGCGAACGCCTGCTGCTGCGCGCGCCCCACGGTGGCAAGGTGCGCGATCTGTTGCCACAGTTAACGGTCGGCCGTTGGCTTTCGACCAAAGATCCTTTGGCGCGAGTGGTCGAGGACGGCGCGCGGTTGCGCGGTTATCTGGCCGAAGCCGAACTCTGGCGTGTCGCTCCGGGTGCCAGCGGACGGTTCATCGCCGATGACCCGATGCACCCGGCGATCGCCGTGCAATTGAGCGAAATCGATACTAACGGCGTGGCTTATGTCGATCAGGAAGCACTGACCTCCGATCACCACGGGCCGATCGCCGTGCGCCGCGATCAGCATCAGCGCGCCGAGCCGGTGCAGGCGCAGTACGGCGCGCGGTTGAGCCTCCTTGAAAATACCCCGACGCCGGTGCAGCCGTTGCGCGGCATTGTGGTGTTGCAGGGCCGTGGCGAGTCGTTATTGGGAGTCGTCTGGCGGCGCATGGCGGCGCTGGGGGTCAGGGAAAGCGGTTTCTAAGGAGGAACAGCGATGGCGAATATCGATTCAGTGGCAGCGGACGGCTTGGTAGTCAGGCCTTCGCGGACCAGTGATGGACCTTTTCTGCACAGCCTTTATCAGGCGGCGCGACCGGATCTGCAATGGATCGACGGTGAGCAGGAAGTGGTTGAGCAGGTGGTTGCCCAGCAATTCAGGGTGCAGGAACAAGGGCTGGGGGAGAACTTTCCCAACGCCATGCATTACGTGATCGAGAAACTCGACACAGCCATCGGCGCACTGACCACCGACTTCGGCCCCAACGAAATTCGCGTGCTGTACCTGGCGTTCATTCCACAGGCCCGAGGCCAGGGATACGGTCGGATGGTGCTGCAAGGTGTGCAAAAAGCCGCACAACAAATCCGCTGCCCGGTGGCGACGGTGGTCTGGGCCAATAACCCCCATGCGCGCCAGCATTACCTGGCGCTGGGGTTTCAGGTTGAAGAGCGCAACCCGGCGGCGGAGCGGTTGGTGTGGTACCCGAAGGTTTGAACCCACCACAATCTCGTGTAGGAGCTGCCGCAGGCTGCGATCTTTTGATCTTGCTCTTTCAAGATCAAAAGATCGCAGCCTGCGGCAGCTCCTACATAAGGCGATCGGCGTCGCTCTTCAGTTGAACGCGATATAGAAATACCCCAGTTGCGGATCACGCCCCATGGCCGGCACTCGCGACACAAAAATATCTTCTACCTGACCCAACTCCGGCAACTTCAGCGCACACAAGCCATCGACAAAGTCGGTGGGTTGCAGGCTGTTGAGCTCGACACTGAACGGCATGCGCTCGCTTTTGGGCATCTGTGAATGCGGTGTTTCTTTAAGGGTGTCGATATGGATCGGCAATTCACTGCCATCTGGTAGCCGCAGCGTCCCTGTCTTGCCCAGCAGTGCCTGAAAGTGCTGGCTTTGAACCTGTTGCAGCATGGCATCACTCCATAAGCAAAGTGACCGGGGGATTTGAACCCCCGGCCAGACCCTCAGTTACGCGAAGGGAACAGCCCGCTCAGGGCGATGCTGAAGTTGAGCACCAGGAACGGGTTCATCACCGCCATGGGCAAGCCGTTGCCGGCGGACGAGATTTCCCCCGTCACCGTGGTGGCTACGCCCTTGAGCGGCACGGCCGCGGCACCTTGCTGATCGGAGTAAATACTCGCCGAGCCCGGCCCGCCGCTCGAGGCGCCGATGTACGAGTTGGTTGCGGTCGGGTTGGTGACCGGGTTGCTCGCCGGGCTGGCCAGTTGCAGGGTGGTGGTGGCTGTGAGCCCGGCCAGGGCGTGGGTGTGGTTGGGCAGGTTATTGATGGTCGCGGTGACGTTCTCGGTGCCAGAGACTTCGCCGATGACCCGCGGGGTCAGGCCCAAGCCGTTGCCCATGGCGACTGGCATGCGACCTTGCAGGTTGGGCAGCATGAAATTGGTGGTGCCATTGCCGCCGTAGTAGGTTCCCAGCAGTGCGAAAACCGTGTTGTATTGCGAGATGCTCAGCGTCTGGCCGTTGCACAGGGCCCAGCCGTTGGGAGCGAAGTTAAAGGCGAAAGACTGGATAGTGCCGATGAATACTTCCATGGTTCCTCATCCCTCAGGTTAGTGTCTGATGCGTCACGTTGCAGGCCCGGTTAACCCGGGAAGTTCGCGCTATCAGCCGACTCCTTTCATCTCCATGGCTGGTTCACGCCACGCCAAAGCGTAGACGCTGATCGGAATGATTGCCGGACGTCGTCCGTCGCACGGCCAGCATCGACGTCGGGCTCGTGCCTGTCCTACAGTGCTGGAGAAGCTTCGGTTTTCACTTGGCCGTTGCAGAGGGAAGGCAATGGAGGCGCGCAGAGAAACACCGCTGGGCGATACCCAGGACCCGCATGCGATGCCGGGGTCGTGGGCGGCTGCCCGTCGCTTGCTGCGATGGGCACGGGAGCATTGGCTACTGTCGATTCTGACGCTGGCCGCACTGGTGCGTTTTTACCACCTGACGGCGGCAGCGATTCGGGGCGACGAAGGGTCCAGCCTGTTGCTGAGCCAGTATTCCCTGGCCGGGATCTGGGAGCACGCGGCCCATGGTGTGCATCCACCCCTGTATTTCATGCTGCTGCATGGCTGGGTCGACCTGTTCGGAGATGGCATTTTTTCGATTCGCAGCCTGAGTGCGCTGCCGGGGATTGTCACGGTGGGGCTCAGCGTCTGGTTGGTGGACTTGCTCGCCACCCGCCGTGCCGCGTTGCTGGCCGGGGTCCTGCTGGCGCTGCTGCCCACGGCGGTGCATTACAGCCAGCAAGTGCGTATGTATTCGTGGCTGGGGCTGTGGCTGATCGCTGCCACGATTGCCTTGATGTATTGGATCAAGCGGCCGCAACACACGCGCTACCTGGTGATTTATACCCTGCTGATGAGCGCGGCGTTCTACACCCATTACTTCACGGCGTTTTGCGTGCTATGTCACTGGCTATACCTGGGACTGATCCGCGTGCAACCAGGGTATCGATTGCGGCACATTCAGCGCCCAGGCTGGTGGCTGGCCAATATGGCGATTGTGGCGTTGTACCTGCCATGGCTGCCCAATCTGTTCGATCTGATGCAGCACATGGATCAGCTCAAAGCCAATGGCGATGCGGGGTGGGAGGCGTTCGGCACGCTCGGCTCATTGCCTTCGATGATCTGGTCGTTCCTGATCCAGGACGATGGCGAGAACCTGCCCACGCTGATTTTTATCGCGTTGCCATTGGCGGTGCTGGCCTTGGCGGGTGTGGCGCTGACACGCGATCGCAGTGTTTTCCGTGGCAGTGCGCTGGCGCTGATCTACACCGTTCTCCCATTGTTGCTGGTATTTGCGGTGTCGTTCATAGCCCCGGTGTTCATCGAGCGCTACCTGAGCGCTTATGCCCTGGGCGTGCCGATGCTGGTGGCGCTGGCCATCGATCGTTTGTACGCGGACTTCAAGGTAGTGGCGCTGGCCGTGCTGATGCTGTTTGTCGGCATCGAACTGGTGGGGCTGAAGAACAATGCCACGGTGGATACCGACGATCAGATCAGCGTCATGGTCAGCTATGTGAACCAGCACTTCGCTCCCGGCGACCGAGTCGTCGCGCCTTTGCCCCAGGGTTGGCAGAAGTAGGCCGTATTCAATGGCTTAATCGATTCATCTTCCAGTGGGCTATATGAATCATCTGTTTCAGTGGATTTAGCTCCGATTTGATATCAAAACACCACTAGTCGCACGGCCATTCATGGTCTACGCTCGTCATACAAATGGACTTCTGGCGGGTGAATGGATGCAGCGCTTTCACTTTATTTCCGGCTTGCCGCGTTCCGGCTCGACCCTGCTTTCTGCCATTCTTTTGCAGAATCCGCGTTTTCATGCCGGTATGACCAGCCCCGTGGGTGCGCTCTTTTCCGGTGTTCTGGAACAGTGCAGCGCCGGCAGCGAATTCGGTGCGGTGATCGACACCGACCTGCGTCGCCGTCTGTTGCGTGGCCTGTTCGACTCTTACTACGCCGACAAGGCCGACAAACCGGTGGTGTTCGACACCAACCGCCTGTGGAGTTCGCGCCTGCCGGCGATCAGCGATCTGTTCCCTCAAGCCAAAATCATTGCCTGCGTACGCAATGTCGCTTGGGTCATGGACAGCATCGAACGCCTGTACCGCGCCAACCCCTTCGAAAACACCAAGCTGTTTGGCGATGCGGTCGAACGCAACACGGTCTATAGCCGCTGCGAAACCCTGGCCCAGCGCAATCGGCTGGTGGGGTTTTCTTGGGCCGCCCTCAAGGAAGCCTATTACGGCGAACACGCCGACTCGTTGCTGATCATTGATTACGACCTGCTGAGCCAGGCGCCGGAGCGGGTGATGCGGCTGGTCTACGATTTCATTGGCGAACCCTGGTTCGAACATGATTTCGACCATTTGGCCTACGACGCACCGGAATTCGACCAGGCCCTCGGTCTCTCGGGGCTGCATAAGGTGAAGGCCAAGGTCCAGCTGCAATCCAGGCGAACGATCCTGCCGCCGGACCTGTTCAAGCAGTACGCCGAGTTGTCCTTTTGGCTCGATGGCTCAGCCAGCGCCGCCAATGTCATTCGTATGAAAGCCGACGCCGCGATCAGTTGATCGCGGCGTTTTCATTGATGCCTCAGAAAGTTCGAGTCCGGGTGAGCAACATGTGGTGGAGCAAAGGCAAGTCGCGGGTTACCGAAGGCGCACGAGCGCTGACCTCGCCAATGATCATGTCCCTGGAGCCACGCATGCTGTTCGACGGCGCGGTGGCCGCCACCGTTGCCGACACTGCCCAGGCTGACAGCCATGCCACCGCCGAGGCGGTCAAAGCGCCGACGGCCGATCAACCGGTCGCCAGCAAAGACACCCCCGGCCAGGCCGATGCTACACCGGCGCCAGCACCCGTTGCAGTGGCGGGGCAGAGCGTGGTGTTTGTCGATTCGCGGGTCAAGGATGTCGACAGCCTGCTTCAAGGCGTCGCGCCCGGCACTCAGGTGGTTCAGCTGGATGCCAGCAAAGATGGCCTGCAGCAAATCGCCGATTATCTGGACGGTCATCAGGGCATCAGCTCGGTGCAGATCATTGCTCACGGCAATGCGGGCGATTTGTGGCTGGGCAACAGCTACTTGTCTGCCGACAACGTCGCGGCCCGCAGCGCGGTGCTGGCGGAAATCGGCAAGGACATGAACGTTGGCGGCGACATCCTGATTTACGGCTGCTACACCGCCGACGGCGAGCGCGGCTTGAGTTTTATCGACTCGTTGGCTCAATTGACCGGCCGCGATGTGGCCGCCTCCAGCGATCGCACCGGGCTCGGTGGCGACTGGGATCTGGAAATTGCCACCGGCAATATCGAAAGCGCCAATGTCCTCTCGACCACGGCCATGACCGACTATCAGTGGGGTCTGGCTACTTGGACCGCCACTAACAACGCCAACACGGGCGTCGGTTCGCTGCGCGCGGCCATCGCCTCGGCGCAGAACGGCGATATCGTCACCTTCAGCAGCAGCATGACGGTGCAGCTGACGTCCGAGCTGCTGATCAACAAGAACATCACCGTTGATGGCGACTTGAACAACGACGGCGCGGCTGACGTGATTCTCGACGGTCAATACCGGACCCGAGTGATGGAAGTGACGTCTGGCAGTATCGTGGCCCTCGATGGCCTGGTGATTACCCGTGGCCTGGTGTCGGGCACGGGCGGCAACGGTGGCTACGGTGCCACGGGCTCGATGGCCGGGGGGATTTTCAACGCAGGGATTCTGACCTTGAACAACGTTACCGTGACCTCCAACGCCGCTTCCGGTGGTGGTGGCGGCGGCGGTGTGACGGGCGCTTTTTACGGCGGTGGCGGTGGTGGGGGCGGTGGTTTGGGCGGCCAGGGCGGTGGGCATGGCGGTTCGGCAGGGCCGGGCACCGGCACATTGGGCGGCCAGGCGGGCGGCGGCGGTGTCGGTGGTTACGGCGGCGGTTATGACGCCACCCACATGGGCGGTCGCGGCGGTACCACCACCGGCGGGGCTGGCGGCGTAGGCGTTTCCTATTACAGCAACGGCGGTAACGGTGCATCGGCCACCAATGGCACGCTTTCCATTGGCGGCGGTGGCGGCGGGGCCGGTTGGGACAAGGTGGGTGGCGCCGGCGGCAACGCGGTGGGGGGGATCTACAACGCCAGCAGCGGCACCATCACCATCGTCGGCACCTCGACCATCAGCAACAACATTGGTGCCGGCGGCGGTGGCGGCGGTGGTGGTGGCCAAGGCAGCAATGCCAGCAATGGCGGCATTGGTGGCCGTGGCGTCGGTGCGATCTGGAACAAAGGCACGCTGCTGATCACAGCCGCCAACTTCGCCGCCCTGGCCGGTAATGCCGCGGCCAGTGGCGCAGGCGGTACCGCGCAGGGCGGAGGTTCAACCGGCACCTCGCCGACCTCTGTCGCGACCATCTACAACGACGGTGGTGTACTCAACACCGCGTATTCGCCACCGCCGACCGCGACCATTGTGATCGCTGACACCACACTGAGCATCGGTGAAACGTCCCTGGTGACCATTACTTTCTCCGAGGTGGTGACCGGTTTCACCAATGCCGACCTGACCATCGCCAATGGCACGTTGACGGCGGTAAGCAGTGGCGATGGCGGCCTTACCTGGACCGCAACGTTCACGCCGTCCGCCAGCATTTCCGATACAAGCAACGTCATCACCCTGGACAACACCGGTGTGATAAACGGTCTGGGCACCGCCGGCGTCGGCACCACCAACTCCAATAACTACACGGTCGACACCGTACGCCCCACCGCCAGCATCGTATTTACCGACACGGCCCTCAAGGTCGGCGAAACCTCCCTGGTGACTATCACCTTCGACGAAGCGGTCACCGGTCTCACCAATGCGGACCTGACCATTGCCAACGGCACCTTGACCGCAGTGAGCAGCGGCGACGGCGGCATCACCTGGACGGGGACTTTCACGCCGAGCGCGAGTATTACCGACACGAGCAACCTGATCACCCTGGACAACACCGGAGTCAGCGACCTGGCGGGCAACGCCGGCAGCGGCACCACCGATTCGAACAATTATGCGATCGATACCCTACGGCCAACGGCAACCATCGTGGTGACAGACAATGCGCTGAGAATCGGTGAAACCTCGCTGGTGACCATCACCTTCAGCGAAGCGGTCAGCGGTTTCACCAACGCGGATCTGACCATTACCAACGGCACCTTGAGCGCGGTGAGCAGCAGCGACGGCGGCATCACCTGGACCGCCACGTTCACCCCGAACGCGAGCGTGAATGACACGACCAACCTGATCACCCTGAACAACACCGGCGTGGCGGATCTGGCGGGCAACACCGGCAGCGGCACCACCGACTCGAACAATTATGCGATCGATACGCTTCGTCCAACCGCAACCATCGTGGTGACAGACAATGCGCTGAGAATCGGCGAAACCTCGCTGGTGACCATCACCTTCAATGAAGCAGTCAGCGGTTTCACCAACGCTGACCTGACCATCGCCAACGGCACCTTAAGCGCGGTGAGCAGCAGCGATGGCGGCATCACCTGGACCGCGACGTTTACCCCGACCGCCAGCATCACCGACACGACCAACCTGATCACCCTGGACAACACCGGCGTGGCGGATCTGGTGGGCAACGCCGGCAGCGGCACCACCGACTCCAATAACTATGCGGTCGATACGGTGCGGCCAACAGCAACCATCGTGGTGACGGACACTGCGCTGAGAATCGGCGAAACCTCGCTGGTGACCATTACTTTCAGCGAAGCGGTCAGCGGCTTCACCAATGCGGATCTGACCATTACCAACGGCACCTTGACCGCAGTCAGCAGCAGCGACGGCGGCATCACCTGGACCGCGACCTTCACGCCGAGCGCGAGCATCAACGACACCACCAATCTGATCACCTTGAACAACACCGGCGTGGCGGATCTGGCGGGCAACACCGGCAGCGGCACCACCGATTCGAATAACTACGCCATCGACACGCAGCGCCCGACCGCGACGATTGTGCTGGCCGATCCCACACTGACGGCGGGCGAAACCTCGCTTGTGACCATCACCTTCAGCGAAGCGGTCAGCGGCTTCACCAACGCCGACCTGACCATCGCCAATGGTACGCTGAGTGCGGTGAGCAGCAGTGATGGCGGCATTACCTGGACCGCGACCTTCACGCCAACCGTCGGCGTGAATGATGCGAGCAACGTCATCACCCTGGCCAATACCGGTGTGGCCGATCTGGCCGGCAACACAGGCAGCGGCACCACCAACTCCGGCAACTACACCCTCGATACGGTGCTGCCGACGGCCACTATCGTGGTCGCCGACAATGCGTTGAACATCGGTGAAACGTCGCTGGTGACCATTACTTTCAGCGAAGCGGTCAGCGGTTTCACCAACGCCGACCTGACCATCGCCAATGGCACCTTGAGCGCGGTGACCAGCAGCGATGGCGGTATCACCTGGACGGCGACCTTCACACCGACCAACGCCATCACCGATACCACCAACCTGATCACCCTGGATAACAGCGGTGTGCAAAACGCTTCGGGCAATGCCGGCAGCGGCACCACCGATTCCAACAACTACGCCATCGACACCGTGCGGCCAACGGCAACCATTGTGGTTGCGGACACCGCGCTGAGAATCGGCGAAACCTCGCTGGTGACCATTACTTTCAGCGAAGCGGTCAGCGGCTTCACCAATGCGGATCTGACCATTACCAATGGCACCTTGAGCGCAGTCAGCAGCAGCGACGGCGGCATCACCTGGACCGCGACCTTCACGCCGAGCGCGAGCATCAACGACACCACCAACCTGATCACCTTGGACAACACCGGCGTGGCGGATCTGGCGGGCAACACCGGCAGCGGCACTACCGATTCCAACAACTACGCCATCGACACCGTGCGTCCGACCGCGACGATTGTGCTGGCCGATCCCACACTGACGGCGGGCGAAACGTCGCTGGTGACCATCACCTTCAGCGAAGCGGTCAGCGGTTTCACCAACGCCGACCTGACCATCGCCAACGGCACCTTGACCGCCGTCAGCAGCAGCGACGGCGGCATTACCTGGACCGCGACCTTCACGCCAACCGTCGGCGTGAATGACCCGAGCAACGTCATCACCCTGGCCAATACCGGTGTGGCCGACATCGCCGGCAACACAGGCAGCGGCACCACCAACTCCGGCAACTACACCCTCGATACGGTGCTGCCGACGGCCACCATCGTGGTCGCCGACAATGCGTTGAACATCGGTGAAACGTCGCTGGTGACCATTACTTTCAGCGAAGCGGTCAGCGGTTTCACCAACGCCGACCTGACCATCGCCAATGGCACCTTGAGCGCGGTGACCAGCAGCGATGGCGGTATCACCTGGACGGCGACCTTCACACCGACCAACGCCATCACCGATACCACCAACCTGATCACCCTGGATAACAGCGGTGTGCAAAACGCTTCGGGCAATGCCGGCAGCGGCACCACCGATTCCAACAACTACGCCATCGACACCGTGCGGCCAACGGCAACCATCGTGGTGACGGACACGGCGCTGAGAATCGGCGAAACCTCGCTGGTGACCATTACTTTCAGCGAAGCGGTCAGCGGCTTCACCAATGCGGATCTGACCATTACCAATGGCACCTTGAGCGCAGTCAGCAGCAGCGACGGCGGCATCACCTGGACCGCGACCTTCACGCCGAGCGCGAGCATCAACGACACCACCAACCTGATCACCTTGGACAACACCGGCGTGGCGGATCTGGCGGGCAACACCGGCAGCGGCACCACCGATTCCAACAACTACGCCATCGACACCGTACGTCCGACCGCGACGATTGTGCTGGCCGATCCCACACTGACGGCGGGCGAAACCTCGCTGGTGACCATCACCTTCAGCGAAGCGGTCAGCGGTTTCACCAACGCCGACCTGACCATCGCCAACGGCACCCTGACTGCGGTGAGCAGCAGTGACGGCGGCATTACCTGGACCGCGACCTTCACGCCAACCGTCGGCGTGAATGATGCGAGCAACGTCATCACCCTGGCCAATACCGGTGTGGCCGACATCGCCGGCAACACCGGCAGCGGCACCACCAACTCCGGCAACTACACCCTCGATACGGTGCTGCCGACGGCCACCATCGTGGTCGCCGACAATGCGTTGAACATCGGTGAAACCTCGCTGGTGACCATCACCTTCAATGAAGCAGTCAGCGGTTTCACCAACGCCGACCTGACCATCGCCAATGGCACCTTGAGCACGGTGAGCAGCAGCGATGGCGGCATCACCTGGACCGCAACCTTTACGCCGACCACTGCCATCACCGACACCACCAACCTGATCACCCTGGATAACAGCGGTGTGCAAAACGCTTCGGGCAATGCCGGCAGCGGCACCACCGATTCCAACAACTACGCCATCGACACCGTGCGCCCGACGGCCACCATCGTGGTCGCGGACGCGGCGCTGGCGGTGGGGCAAACCTCGGTGGTGACCATCACGTTTTCCGAGGCGGTGACCGGATTTACCACGGCTGACCTGACCGTGAGCAACGGTACCCTGAGCAATCTGAGCACCAGCGATAACATCACCTATACCGCCACCCTGACGCCGACGGCGAGCATCACCGACACGACCAACCTGATCACCCTGGACAACACTGGAGTGATCGACGGGGCAGGCAACACGGGGACCGGGACCACCGATTCGAATAACTACGCCATCGACAGCCAACGCCCGACCGCCACCATCGTGCTGAGCGACACGACCCTGAAACCGGGCGAAACCGCGCTGGTGACCATCACCTTCAGCGAGGCGGTAACGGGTTTCGACAACGCTGACTTGAGTATCGCCAACGGCACGTTGAGCGCGGTGAGCAGCAGCGACGGCGGCATCACCTGGACCGGGACCTTCACCCCCACCGCCGGAATTACCGATACCAGCAACCTCATCACGTTGAGCAACGGCGGCATCTCGGACCTGGCCGGCAATGCCGGGTCTGGCACCACCAACTCGGCCAACTATGTGGTGGAAACCGAGGTGCCGACCGCCACCATCGTGGTTGCCGACAATGCGCTGAAGGTCGGTGAAACCTCGTTGGTCACTATCACGTTCAGCTCGGCGGTCAGTGGTTTTGACAACGCCGACCTGACGATAGCCAACGGCACCCTCAGCAACGTTTCGTCCATCGATGGTGGCGTGACCTGGACCGCGACCTTCACACCTGCGGTCAGCGTGACGGACACCACTAACCTGATCAGCCTGAACAACAACGGTGTGACCAACGTCTCGGGCAACAGCGGCGTCGGCGTGACCGACTCCAACAATTTCGCGATTGATACCGTTCGCCCTGACGCGACCATTGTGGTGGCGGACAATAAGCTGGGCATTGGTGAAACCACCACGGTGACCATTACCTTCAGTGAAGCGGTGTCCGGTTTCGACCTGTCAGACCTCAGCGTGGCCAATGGCGTGTTGTCCAACCTGGCCAGTAGCGACGGCGGTGTGACCTGGACCGCCACACTCACACCGACCGCGAGCCTTAACGATGCGACCAACCTGATCCTGCTCGACACCGGCAATGTGTTCGACGCGGCGGGTAATGCCGGCGCCATCATCGCCATTTCCAACAACTACGCACTTGATGCGACTCGCCCGACCGTCACCATCGTGGTTGCCAACCCGAACCTGGGCATCGGCCAGACGACGCTGGTGACCTTCACGTTCAGCGAGGCGGTCAGCGACTTCGATTTGTCGGACTTGAGCGTCACTAACGGCGAGCTGACCAATCTGGCCAGCAGCGACGGCGGCAAGACCTGGACCGGAACGTTCACACCCACCGCGAGCATCACTGACCCAAGCAATTTCATTGCGCTGGACACCAGCAACGTGACGGACCTGGCGGGCAACATCGGCGCCAGCGTCGCGGTATCCAACAACTACGCCATCGATGGCGAACGGCCGACGGCCATGGTGGTGGTTGCCAACCCCAACCTGGGCGTGGGCCAGACCTCATTGGTGACCTTCACTTTCAACGAAGCAGTGAGTGGCTTTGACCTGTCCGACATCAGCGTGGCGAACGGCAGCTTGTCCGGTTTGAGCAGCAGCGATGGCGGTAGAACCTGGACCGCGACCCTGACGCCGAACGCCAACGTCAGCAGTGGCAACAATGCGATCAGCCTGAGCGTCGCTGGCGTCAGCGATGCAGCAGGCAACACGGGCAGTGGTGTGAGCCTGTCGAACAGCTATTCGATCAATACGGTCGTTGCACCATCATCGCCCGTTGTCGTGGTACCGCCGGAACCCGAGTTCCGGGTCACGGTTCCTGTCAGCGTGCCCGATCTGCCCAACCTGCCATTACAACCGATCATCTTCACTCCACCCACTGGCGATCTCGGCTCGCCGCTGACCTTTACCCCGCTGTTCGAACAGCGAGTAATCGGCAACGGCATTCGGCCTTTGGGCGACATTTTCATGAGCCATGGAGCGCTGACGCCCAGCTTTATCGCGCAGGTATTCAGCAGCAGTGAAAACGGAGGCGATGGCTCAGGTCACGGCTTCCTCGGTTTTGGCGGCGGCGATGGCGGGGTCTTTGGCAGCAGCACGCTGTCGAATCTGTTCAATCAGGACACGGTCAGCGAGGGGGACTCGCTGAACGCCTTCGGCAATCACTCAATCAGGATGGGAGATGTTTCCCAAGGGCTGCGCGGCGTGTTTGGCGCACCGAGTCTTGGCCAGCAATTGCAACAACTCAAAGACACCGAGCAGCGGCAGGTCGAAAGCCTGGCCGCGGCTTTGCAACAGGTCGGCATCAGTGAAATGCAGGCGTGAAAAAACCATAAAGCAGGGCGGCACCTGGGGGCTCCAAGGATGAAGAGAAGTCAGAAGTTATTCAGCGCCAGCCTGCTGGCGCTGGCAATCAGCGGTTGTGCAGTGACCAGTGAACCGATCGAACGCAGCGTCAGCCAACAGCGCGCCAAAAGCGATCTGCAAAACATGTACAAGGGACAGGAGCCCCTCAATGGTCCACTGACCCTGCACCAGGCCATGGCCCGGGCGGTGAAATACAACCTCGAAGGCCGGCTCAAGATCATGGAAGAGGCCCTGGCCAAGCGCCAACTCGACCTCGCCAGTTTCGACATGCTGCCGCGCATGGCGCTGGACGCCGGTTACGTGGGGCGTAACAACGTCAGCGCCTCCAGCAGCCAGAGCGTCGAGACCGGTGCCCAGTCCCTGGAACCGTCGACCTCCCAGGACCGCGACCGTGAAGTGGCAGACCTGACCATGGTCTGGAACGTGCTCGATTTTGGTGTCAGCTACATCAGCGCCAAGCAACAGGGCGACCAGCGACTGATCGTCCAGGAGCGTCGGCGCAAGGTCATCAACACCATCGTGCAGGACGTGCGCTCGGCCTATTGGCGAGCCATGGCCGCCGAACGTTTGCTCAAACAGATCGACAGCCTCATGGTCCGGGTCGAAACCGCTCGCACCAATAGCCAGAGCATGAGCGAGCAGCGCATCGGCGATCCGATTCAGGCATTGGGCTATCAACGCTCGCTGATCGAAGCCACCCGCCAACTGGAAGAACAACGCCGCGCACTGTCGTTGGCGAAAACCGAATTGGCGACCCTGATCAACCTGCCGCTGAGCACCGAGCTGACGCTGGCGACCCAGGACGATTACGTCATCCCGGAACTCAAGGTCGATCTCGCCAGCCTGGAACAGGAAGCCCTGACCAGTCGGCCGGAGTTGCGCGAGCAGGATTACCAGACCCGGATCAGCGCCGCCGAAACCCGCAAAGCCATGCTGCGTCTGCTGCCGGGGCTGGAGTTTGCCGCTGGCGGGCATTACGACAGCAACTCGTTTTTGGTGGAGCAGGGCTGGGCGGATTATGGGGTGAAAGTCACCTGGAACCTGTTCAATGTGATTTCCGCGCCCGCCGCGATTGACGTTGCCAAGGCCGGTGAAGAAGTCGCCGCGGCGCGCAGGCAGGCGATGTCGATTGCCATACTGGCGCAGCTTTACGTGGCCAACGCCAACTATCGTGAGGCGATGCGGCAGTTCAAGACCAATCAGCAACTGTCAGACATCGATGGGCAAATCGTCGGCCAATTGCGCAATCGTCATCAGGCGGCCGGGCTGGGCGAACTGGACCTGATCCAGGGCGAGCTGAACACCTTGCAGGCCGATCTGCGACGCGACTTGTCTTACGCCGACCTGCGCAATGCTTACGGGCAGATCTTCGCCAGCGCCGGTCTCGATCCGCTGCCGGACGAAGTGCAATCGACCGAAGTCCAATCCATCGCCACGGCCCTGGCCAATCGTGAAGAGGCGTGGGCGGCGGGCAACATCTCAGTGCCGGTGGCCCATGCCCCGGTCCAATAATCTGCTGGCGCCGACGGCGAGCATCAGCCGCGCCCAACGGGAGACCCGCAACGGCCATCGCGGCACGGCAATTCTGCTGACCGGTTTGCCGGCCGCGGGCAAGTCAACATTGGCCCAGGCACTGCACGCCGAGTTGTTCGAGCACGGCGTGCAGAGTGTGGTGCTCGATGGCGACGGACTGCGGGTCGGGCTCAATCGCGATTTGGGGTTTACCGACAGTGATCGCCTGGAAAACATTCGCCGTGCCAGTGAACTCGCGGCACTGTTGGTCGAAAACGGGCAGATCGTCATCTTGGCGATGATCGCGCCCTTGGTGGAGTTGCGTGAAGTGTTCGCCCGACGGTTGGGTGAGGATTACCGTGAAGTCTGGTGCAGCGCCTCGTTGGCGGTGTGTGAACAGCGTGACCCCAAAGGCCATTACGCCCGGGCTCGACGGGGTGAGTTGGCGGGGTTCACCGGTATCTCCGCGCCCTACGAACCACCGCCATGCGCATCGCTGGTGCTCGACACCGGTGCGCAATCGGTCGAGGCCTGTCTCGACCGTTTGCTGACCTGGCTCGGTGAATGCGCGGTGTTGCCGAAACGATGAATCGGGCGCGGTATCTACAATGGCCCGGCGTACACCTGTAGGAGCTGCCGAAGGCTGCGATCTTTTGGAGGCGAAAGATTATTTCTCAAGGCTTGGACGACAAATCCGCCATCCCCTTAAGCAACTCGATCGGCAGCGGGAAGACGATGGTCGAACTTTTGTCTCCGGCAATCGAACTCAGCGTCTGCATGTAACGCAATTGCATGGCCCCCGGCTGACGGCCGAGCATTTCAGCCGCCTGCATGAGTTTTTCCGAGGCCTGTAATTCACCTTCGGCGTGGATCACCTTGGCCCGACGTTCCCGTTCGGCTTCGGCCTGTTTGGCGATGGCGCGAATCATCGATTCATTGAGGTCTACGTGCTTGATCTCGACGTTGGCCACCTTGATGCCCCAGGCATCGGTCTGTGCATCGAGCACTTGCTGGATGTCGACGTTCAGCCGTTCCCGTTCGGCCAACAATTCATCGAGTTCATGTTTACCGAGCACCGCCCGCAATGTGGTCTGGGCCAGTTGACTGGTGGCCATGAGAAAGTCTTCGACCTGAATGATCGCCCTTTGCGGATCGAGCACGCGGAAATACAGCACCGCATTGACCTTGACCGAAACGTTGTCCCGAGTGATCACATCTTGGGCCGGCACATCGAGCACCACGGTACGCAGATCGACACGAACCATTTGCTGGACCACTGGAATCAGCAGGATCAGGCCAGGGCCCTTGACCTGCCAGAAGCGTCCGAGCTGGAACACCACGCCACGTTCATATTCGCGCAGGATGCGGAAAGTCGACCCCGCCAGTGCAATCAGCAATAACAGCAGCGCGGCAAAACCCAATTGCAGACCCATGACTATTCTCCGCCATCATTGTTCATTGCGGGCGCCGCGTCAGCCGCGGCCACTTCCAGCAGTAAACCCTTGCGTGCCACTACCCGAACTTGTTGACCTGGTTGAAGCGGTGTTGCGCTCATGACTTGCCATTGCTCGCCTTGCAGATGCACCCAGCCGATATAAGCGTTACCGGCCTGCAACGACGTTATCGGCGTCACGGCGCCCAGTATTTCGGCGTCACCGCTGACGTTGCGGCGCGGTCGGGTTTTCAAGGCGCGGATCACCAGGAAAATCAGTAGCAGTGCGCTGATCAGTCCCAAACCGAGAATCAACGGAACAGGGACTTCGGCGTTAGTCAGAATCACCGCGCCGATCACGAACATCACAAGGCCGCCCAAGCCGACCACCCCGTAATTGGGCAAGGCCGCCTCGGCGATCAGAAACGCAATGCCGAACGTAATCAGCCAGAGCCCGAGAGGATCGGGAACCAGCACAATGAGCGTGTCCGCCGCGAAAACCGGCCCGCTCAGGGCCAGCAGCGGCGTCATTGCACAGCAACGCTTGTTCACTTGACCCTCCGGGAGAGTCATTCGTCCACGAGTCGTTTTATACAAGTCTAGTTGACCCTGCCTTGGTATGAATCTTGACCCGTGTCGAAAGCGTCCGACGGGCGGATTTCCCATCGGAACCCCTCGGTGGGCCTAGACTTTTAATGGAGACAAAAAAGTTAACCATCGTCCGTGATTCGTTGCTGCGGACACCGAGGTGCATCATGCGTATGGCAAAAACCGTGCAGAACTGCCTGGACAAGGCCCACTGCGAATATGACATCGTTTCTCACCCGCACTCGGCCAGCAGCCTTGAAACGGCTCGGCTCGCGGGCATTCCTGCCGAACGGGTCGCCAAATCGGTGATTCTCGATGACAACCACGGCCACTACTTGATGGCCGTACTGCCTGCCAGCTGTCACTTGGACCTGAGCAAAGTGCGCGGCAGCGGCGAATGGCAAGTCACCCGTGAAAGCAACCTGCCGCACCTGTTCGACGATTGCGAACGCGGCGCCGTGCCTGCACTGGGCGAATCTTATGGCATGGACATGGTCATCGACCCTCTGCTGACCCGGCAGAAAGACATCTACCTGGAAGCCGGCAACCACAGCAATCTGGTCCACATGAGCGTGCCGGAATTTCTGAAAATAGTGCCGCATGCCGAAGTGCGCGAGTTGAGCCTGTCGGCATAACAGTCGACCCGACTGACGTCATCGCGGGCCAGCCTCGCTCCTACAGGACTTGCGAAAACCCTGTGGGAGCGGGCTTGCCCGCGAATAGCCGCACCGCGGTCCCCCATCCAAATACGCGATCACGAAGGAGCCCGACATGGAATCCCCAACCCACAGCCTCCCATCCCTGTTCAAACAACTCGGCTTGCCGGATGACGCCGAAAGCATCGATAAATTCATCGCTACCCATTCACCGCTCAAACCCGAACTGCACCTTGCTGACGCGTTCTTCTGGAATGAGAGCCAGGCAGAGCTGCTGCGTGAGGAAATTCTGGATGATGCGGATTGGGCGGAGGTGGTGGATCAGCTGGATGTGCTGCTGAGGAAGGGGCGGGGGGTGTAATAAAAGTGATGAGTGGTAAGAAATCCTGAGTCAGCTTTTTCCAGGGTTGCTCAGCAACAGGCAATAGACCAGAATAAAGACCTCAATTGAGGTCTTAATTATGCAAAGTGTTCTGGCCGACATGGCAGTTAGCGTGTCTGAGTTGAAGAAAAACCCATCTGCAGTTCTGAGCGGTGCTCACGGTGGGCCTGTGGCAGTGCTTAACCATAATCGAGTGATGGGATACATGGTTCCGGCCGATGTTTTCGAGCAAATGATGGAGCGCCTCGATGACTTCGAGTTGGCGGAAATTGTTCGCTCGCGTAGAAATGAAACCCCGGTCCCGGTAAGCCTGGATGACCTATAAGCTTGAATTCCTGCCATCCGCGCGCAAGGAGTGGGACAAGCTGGGGCATACATTGCGTGAGCAGTTCAAAAAGAAATTGGCGGAACGACTTGAATTGCCTCGAATCCCTTCCGACTCACTGCATGGGATGCCTGATTGCTACAAAATCAAATTGAAGTCATCGGGATACAGGCTTGTGTATCAAGTTTTTGATGAGCGTGTAGTCGTTTCTGTAGTGGCGGTTGGTAAGCGCGAACGCAGCGATGTGTACGACCGAGCCAAGAAACGCTGATAGTTCTCAGCCCTCTCCTATTTTTGCTGCTGCTCAAGCGTCGACCCGACGTACGGCGCAACTGGCCTCGGCCACACCCAAGTCGCCATGAGCCAGAACGATTTGTTCCTTGCTTTGGGTGGCGGCCGGGAAAGCGGACGAACGCAAAGGTCACAGCCCGGCAAACCCTGAGGCCATTGCTATGCTTTGACTTGATGGGGGCGCGCGGCGAACCCGTCGATCAAGGCTTGCGTTGATCATGGGGATCTAATAATGAAAAACCCTTACGCTCCCGGCTTCTGGTGCGCCATTGCGGCATTGGTTTTGCTGTCGGCCACCTATTTCTACGGCGTCATGCTGGCCCACGAGCTCGACACGGCGCTGATATTCCTCGACAGCGCGGCGGCGTTGATCGCCGTGATGGCTATCGTGGTGGTCGCCTGGGCTTCATTACAGAACCAGCGCATCAAGAAACGACAACTCGAACAAGGCAAGACCCTGGTGCTGATCTGGGACACCAAGGTGGCTTTGCGTCGAGTCGAAACGGTGTTCGACCGGTATTTCTGGGGCAGTTACTGGCAACCGGGGCGCACGTTCCAGGAAGTCATGGGCGAACTCACCGGCACGCCGCTGGAAAAAAGCCTCGAAACCTTGAAAAAACAGTGCCTGGCGCTGGACAAGCAAGTGGCCGATGAAGGGTGGCACTGGCTCAACAATGCGCGCGAGCTGTCCGATGTTGCCAACGCCATGGCCCGTGAACGCTATCAGCTGGACTTCTGCGACCCGCGCGCGGAAGTGACCGGCGGGGCGGTGATCAATCGGGATTTTGAAGTGCTGGTGTATACGTGGACGGCGCGGCTCAAGAGCTTTGATCATCAATTGGATGAGATTGAGGTTCAGTATTCGTGAATTGAGGTTGGCTGGACTGTTGCCTTCGCGAGCAAGCCCGCTCCCACATTGGAATGTGTTCCACTGTGGGAGCGGGCTTGCTCGCGAAGGCGATCGGATAGTCACCGAAACTCTCGACCCTTGCCAGTTGTCCACAGGCAGCCACATCCCCTGGATACTCTTTCACCTTTAATCATTGGGCCGCTTTGCGGCGCAAATGCTAATCTCCATCCCACTTTCAGCGCAGTCGTGACCGCAACCCCCATGGGTTCAGGGAAGACGACCACACTTTCAACAACGGACATTGACGGGTACTTCATGAATAAATCAGCAGGCGTGCTTCTAGGAATTGTCGTGGCCATCGGTGCAATCAGTGCCGGCGGTGCGTGGTACACCGGCAGCAAACTCGATGGGGTGCTGAATACCTCGATCACCGACGCCAACAAAGAGCTGCAAGCCGCGCTGGCGGGTTCCAACGGCACGGCGTCGCTGGAACTGGTGTCGCTGGACCGTCATGTGTTCAGCAGTACCGCGCATTACCGCCTCAAGGGCGAAGGCGAGATGTTTGGTGAAGCGCCGGTCGAGTTGCTGTTCGTCGATCGCATCGAACACGGTCCGCTGCCGTTCTCGCGCCTGGTGTCGCTGAAGTGGTTGCCGGTCCTGGCGACCAGTCACTATGAGCTGGAAAAGACCCCACTGACCGAAAAGTGGTTCGCGGCCGCCAAGGACAAGTCCCCAGTCAAAGGCGTGGTTAACATCGGCTACGACAACTCAACCAAGGGCACCCTCGAGTTTCTGCCGCTGGAAACCGCACTGGATGACAAATCCAATCTGACCTTTTCCGGTATGAAACTCGACGTAGACGCCAGTGCCCAGGCGCAAAAGGTCAAGGCTGACGGTTACATGGACAGCCTTAAGCTGACCACCGTGGCCGAAGATCAGACCCCGGTGCAGGTCGAGCTCAATGGCTTGACCGTGGCCAGTAACCTGAACAAAAGCACGTACGGCTATTACACCGGCGAAAACACCGTCGAGCTGACCCACAGCAAGACCACCTTCGGGGCCAAGCAGTCGGTACTCGGCGTCAAGAACTTTGAAATGAAGAACAAGACCGAGGAATCGGGCACCAACGCCTCGGGGCGTGCCGATTACAAGGTCGGTGAAATGTCCTTGAACGGCAAGGTTATCGGCTCTGCGAAAATGGCCATGAGCCTGAAAAACCTCGACATCCCGTCAACGATGTCGCTGATGCAGATCTACCAGACCAAACTGCAACCGTACGAAAAGGCCGCCACTGAAGCCGCTGCCGCCGGCCTACCGGCGCCGGAACTGAACCTGACCCCGGCCGAAGAGGCGCTGGTCAAGAGCAGCCTGGAGAAACTGCTGGCCGCAGGTCCCCAGGTGGCTCTGGAAAACCTCTCGTTCAACACCACCAACGGCGAAAGCCGCGCCAACCTGGTGCTGGACCTGACCAAACCGCAGTCCATGGACTTGCCGCCAGACCAGTTGGTCAAGCAGTTGATCGCGCTGCTGGACTTCAACCTCTTGGTGTCCAAGCCAATGCTGGTTGACGTGCTTACCGTGCAGTCGCAAATCGATGGCCAGACTGATGCCAAGCTGATTGCCGATCAGGCGAGCGCAACCGCCGACATGTTCAGCAGCATGGCGGTGGGCACGCAATTGGCGAAACTGGACGGTAACAACGTCGTCACCAAGCTGCACTACGCCAACAATCAGGTGGACTTCAACGGCCAGAAAATGACCCTCGAGGAGTTTGTCGGCTTCGTGATGAGCAAGCTCGGCGGCACCGGCAACGTCACCCTCCAGTAAAAATTTCAGGCTTCAACGCAACGCCCGGCCTCTGCAACACGCAGACGCCGGGCGTTTTGCTGTCTGGGGTTTGGAAACGGGGCGAGGGGGAGGAGGTTCCAATGCCAGTCTCGAGCGCAGGCCCCTGTGGGAGCGGGCTTGCTCGCGAAGGCGTCGTGTCAGTCAATATCAATGTCTACTGACAGACCGCCTTCGCGAGCAAGCCCGCTCCCACAGGTTCCGTACCTTGGCTGACTGGGCATTGGAGAAGGCCTGAACATCGCGAATCTGAACAATTATTGTGCGCTGAATAGTTGACTTCGCTTGCATGCAAAACTGCGTCAATAAAGCCTGGCCGGGTCTTTCGATCCGGCTTTCCGCCAAGAAGGGGAAGGGGACATCGCGACCCGGCTGGCCATGTAAGGATGCTGACGAATGCCGTGTATTGCTGGTCCCTTTATTCATCGTGGTTTGCGCCCCTTGTTTCGCGTTGCGCTGTGCGGCCAATTGCTGTGGCCGGTGCTGGCATTCGCCAATACGCCTTATGACCAAATGGTTCGCGATGCGCGAGCCGGCAACCACACGCCTGCGCTGACGGTGTTGCGCCAGGTGCCGGTCAACCAGGCCACCACCGGCCAGATCAGCGATCACGTGCAAATCGCCAGTTGGGCCGGTCTGGACGCTGAAGTGGTCCAGGTCTATGAAGCCCAGGGGCACAATCGGGCGTTGCCGGTTCAGGCCCTGACCGCCACCGCGCGTGCCTATCGCAACCTCAAGCGCTGGGACTCGGCGACCCGGGTGTACAACAAGGCCCTGGCCCTTGATCCGAAAAACGCCGACCTGCAGCTGGGGCTGGCGATGACCCAAGCCGATGCCGGCAAGCCTGACGAAGCGGTTGCCCGCGCCAGGGCAATGGTGACGGCAAAACCGGATGATCCTTCCCGCCGCTTGGCCCTGGCCTACGCCTTGACCCGCGCCGGTGCCACCTATGACGCGCTGTTTGAATACGATCAGGCCTTCGTCCGCGCCGGCAGCAAGCCCGACGTCGCTCGGGAATACGTGATTGCCCTGCAACGCGCCCGCCTGCCGGAACCGGCCTTGCGCCTGGCGCGTCAGCGGCCGGGGCTGCTGGATCCGGTCACGTTGCGCCGCCTTGAAGGTGACTTGGCTGCAGAACGCGTGCGTTTGGCCGAGCTGGCCACTCGCAGCGAAAATGAACGTTATCTGATCGCTGATCGGGCTCTGGCCGATTACGACCAGTTGCTAGCGAGCTGGACGCCGGATCCTCAGGCCCACGATGACGTCATTCGCTGGCGAATCGATCGCATGGGCGCCCTCAAGGCCCGCGCGCGCACCGCTGATGTGATCGCCGAATACCAGAAATTGCTCACCGAAGGCGTGAGGATTCCGACCTATGCCCTGCGTTGGGTGGCGTCGTCTTATCTGGACCAGCGTCAACCAGAAATCGCCACCGATTTGTATCGTCAGGTGCTGGTCGCGCCGGATGCCGATGTCGGCGACCGTCTGGAAGACAGCACCGCGCTCTATTACGCCTTGCTCGAAAGCGACAAGGCCGATGAAGCACGTCAGGTCGCCGAGGACTTGGCCAAGACCCAGAAGCCACGGGTCGAGCTCAAGGGCTTGCCGGTGGGCAATCCCAATGATGAATGGATGGACGCGCAGCAACTCGCTGCCCAGGCCGGTACCTACGGCGCTGATCTACCGTCGGGCGAGCAGCGTTTGCAGACGCTGGTGAATCAGGCCCCGGGCAACCTCGGCCTGCGTCTGGCCCAGGCCGATTTGTACCTGGCCCGGGACTGGCCACGGCGCGCCGAAAATCAGCTCAAGGAAACCGAGAGCATGGCACCGCGGGACATCGGGCTGGAAGTTGCGCAAGGTCACACCGCCATGGACTTGCAGGAATGGCGGCAGATGGATGCGCTGACCGACGATGTGGTCGCGCGTTTTCCGGACAACCGTCAGGTCCAGCGCTTGCAGCGCCAACGTGCGGTCCATGACATGGCCGAGCTGCGGGTGGAGGCCTACGGCGGCAGGAGCTATGGCGGGGGCAACGACGACGCCGGGGCGGTCAACGGCAGTCGCGATTTCGGCATCGAAACCACGCTGTACAGCCCGCCCATCGATGAAGACTGGCGCGTGTTCGTCGGTGCCGGTTACGCCACCGGCGACTTCCAGGAAGGCACTGGTCATCATCGCTTTCAGCGCGTCGGGCTCGAACGCCGGACCCGTGACATGACCCTGGAAGCAGAGGTTTCCAACCATTCCTATGGCTTCGGTGACAAACAGGGCGCGCGCCTGGCGATTGCCCGAGACATCGACGATCACTGGCAGTACGGCGGCAGCCTCGAATACCTGTCGGCGCAAACGCCGTTGCGGGCCTTGAACAGCGACATCACCGCCAACGGCGGCAGCGGTTTCATCCGTTGGCGCGCCAATGAGAGCCGTGAGTGGAGACTGGTGGTCAGCCCTTCGCACTTCAGCGACGGCAACAACCGTGTCGAAGCCTTGCTCACCGGTCGCGAAGGGGTTTATCGCGCGCCGGGGTTGCAGGTCGACCTCGGCCTGGAGGTCGGCACCAGCCGTAACTCCAAGTCCGACGACGTGCCGTATTTCAACCCCAAATCCGACTTCAGTGTGCTGCCGACGGTGAACGTCAATCACGTGCTCTACCACCGTTACGAAACCTCCTGGAGCCAGCAGTTTCAGGCCGGTGCGGGCACTTATAGCCAGCGCGATCACGGCACCGGCGGCGTCGGCCTGTTGGGTTACGGCCAGCGCTACAGCTGGAACGACGTATTCGAGGTGGGCGGCCTGCTGAGCGTGATCAACCGGCCTTATGACGGCGACCGCGAAACCGACCTGCGTCTGCTCGTCGACCTCACTTACCGCTTCTAGAAGAGTTTGAAGATGCCTTTTATTTCGCGTTTCATCCTTTTGCTGGGAGCGCTGTTGATCAGCGCCTGCGCCCAGCAAGCTCCGGCCTTCGCACCACCGTCCGAACGCCCGATGCCGGCCAATGAAAAGCCTTGGCCAAAAAACCACGTACTGGGGATTTCTTACCACGACGTCGAGGACCGCGACCCCGATCAGGCGGTGGTGGCCGTGCGCACCGAACGGCTGATCGAGCAACTGGCGTGGCTGCGGGAGAACAACTACAAGCCGGTCACCATCGACCAGATCATGGCCGCACGCAACGGCGGCCCCGAGCTGCCGCCACGGGCGATCGTGTTGAGTTTCGACGATGGCTATTCGAGCTTCTACACCCGCGTGTTGCCGGTGTTGCGCGCCTATAACTGGCCCGCCTTGCTGGCGCCGGTGGGGGTGTGGATCGATACGCCGCTGAACCAGCCAGTGGATTTCGCCGGCACACCGCGCAAGCGTTCGGACTTCCTGACCTGGGAGCAGATCCGCGAGATTTCCCGATCCGGCCTGGTGGAAATCGCCGCCCACACCGACGCCAGCCACAAAGGCGTGTTGGCCAACCCGCAAGGCAACCTGCAACCGGCGGCCGCAACCCGGCGCTATGACGCGGCTACCGGTCGCTATGAAACCGAAGCCCAATTCCAGGCCCGGATGCGCGCCGACGTGGCGGCCATCTCGGAGAAGATTCGCAAGGTCACCGGTTACAAGCCCCGTGTCTGGGTCTGGCCGTACGGCGCGGCGGACGGCACCTCGCTGCAAGTGATCAACGAACAGGGCTATCAGATGGCCCTGACTTTGGAAGACGGCCTCGATGCCCTCGACAACCTGATGAGCAGTCCGCGCTTTTTGGTGGCATCGGATCCAGATGGTGAGCACTTCGCCAACAGCATCGTTTCGGTGCAGGCCGAATCGCCGATGCGCGTGGTGCATGTGGACCTGGACAACGTCTACGACTCGGACCCGGCCCAACAGGAAATCAACCTCGGCAAACTGATCCAGCGCATGGCCGACATGGGCGCCAACACGGTGTTCCTGCAAGCCTTCGCCGACCCTGTCGGCGATGGCCTGGTGCATTCGCTGTATTTCCCCAACCGGCACCTGCCGATGCGCGCCGATATCTTCGACCGCGTGGCCTGGCAGTTGCGTACTCGGGCTAATGTCAAAGTCTTTGCGTGGATGCCGGTGTTGAGTTTTGCCCTCGATTCGAAGCTGCCACGAGTCACCCGCTGGGACCCGATAACCGGCGTCACTTCGATCGATCCGGACCAGTACAAGCGCTTGTCGCCCTTCGATCCGAACGTGCGGCGCATCATCGGTGAAATCTACGAAGACATGGCGCGCATGACGTCGGTCGACGGCGTCCTCTATCACGATGACGCGGTGCTGTCGGATTTCGAAGACGCCAGCCCCGAAGCCCTGAAGGTCTATGCCGCCAACGGTCTGCCGGGTTCGATTGCCGCCCTGCGTGACGACCCGGCCAGCCTGCAACGCTGGACGCGATTCAAGAGCCGCTACCTGATCGATTTCACTCACGAACTGACCGCCAAAGTCCGCGCCATTCGCGGCCCGCAAGTGAAAACGGCGCGCAATATTTTCGCCGAGCCGATGCTCAACCCCGAGAGTGAAGCTTGGTTCGCGCAGAACCTCGACGACTTCCTGAGCGCCTACGACTGGACGGCGCCGATGGCCATGCCGTTCATGGAAAAACAAAGCCGCCAGCAATCGGGCCCTTGGCTCGAAGCGCTGGTGGCGACGGTCAAATCGCGCCCCGGCGCACTCAAGCGCACGGTGTTCGAATTGCAGGCCCGTGACTGGACAAAAAAAACCGACGCCGACATCGACGGCGAACAGTTGGCTGAGTGGATGGGCCGCCTCAAGCGTCAGGGCGCCACCAGTTTTGGCTACTACCCGGACAACTTCCTCGAGAACCAGCCGGACCTGAAAACCGTGCGGCCCGCGCTCTCCAACAAGTGGAATCCATAACATGCTGGACAGACTTCTAGCCCTGCTGGTTCTGGCGATCGTCCTTGGGGTTCCCCTCGGGCTGATCTTTCTGCTCACCGGGCAATTCCTGATGGACTTCGTGTTCTTCTATCCACTGTTCATGTCGGGATTGTGGATCGCCGGCGGCCTGTATTTCTGGCTGCACTGGGAGCGGCACTGGCCGTGGCAGGACAATACGTTGCCGCCAGCGCTGGCCGGCGAACCGCTGATCTCGATCCTGATCCCTTGCTACAACGAAGGCGACAATGCGGCCGATACCATTCACGCGGCGCTGGCCCAGCATTACCCGAACATCGAAGTGATCGCGATCAACGACGGCTCCAAGGACAACACCGCCGCGGTGCTCGATGCACTGGCGTTGCAGGATCCGCGTCTGCGGGTGCTGCACCTGGCGGAGAACCAGGGCAAGGCCGTGGCCCTGCGCATGGGCGCCATTGCGGCGCGCAGCGAGTATCTGGTGTGCATCGACGGTGATGCGCTGCTGGCGCCGAACACTGCGGCTTACCTGGTGGCGCCGATGCTCGATAATGCGCGCCTCGGCGCCGTGACCGGCAACCCGCGAATCCGCACCCGTTCGACCTTGATCGGCCGCGTGCAGGTCGGCGAGTTCTCGTCGATCATCGGCCTGATCAAGCGCACCCAACGGGTGTTCGGGCGGATCTTTACCGTCTCCGGAGTGATTGTCGCCTTCCGTCGCACGGCGCTGAACCGGGTCGGCTACTGGAGCCCGGACATGATCACCGAAGACATCGACATCAGCTGGAAGCTGCAACTGGATCACTGGAGCATTTTCTACGAGCCCCGCGCCTTGTGCTGGATCCTCATGCCGGAAACCCTCGGCGGCCTGTGGAAACAGCGTCTGCGTTGGGCCCAGGGCGGCGCCGAGGTGCTGTTCAAAAACATCCGTGGCATCTGGCAATACCGCCATCGTTACCTCTGGCCGCTGCTGTTCGAATACTGCCTGTCCACCGGTTGGGCGTTCACGTTCCTGCTGTCGGTGATTTTCTGGGGCGTCGGTAAATTCATCGAGATGCCGCCCGCCATTGCCGTCGATCACCTGATGCCACCGGCGTTTACCGGGCTGCTGCTGGCAGTGGTCTGCCTGGTGCAATTCGCGGTCAGCATCCTGATCGATCGCCGTTACGAAAAGGGCCTCGGCAAGACCATGTTCTGGGTGGTCTGGTATCCGCTGGTGTTCTGGTTCATCAGCCTGCTGACCACCCTGGTCAGCTTCCCGAAAGTGCTGTTCGGTCAACATCAGAAGCGCGCGCGTTGGGTCAGTCCGGATCGGGGCATCAAGCCGCTGAATGACGATGAAGAGGAAGTCATCCAATGAAAATCATCAGAACCCGGCAGCGGCCCTTTCTGGTCGTGATCGATGTTTTTCTCACCGTGCTCGCCTGGGTTGGATTGTTGTATTTACTGATGCGGGGTTTGTGGCCGTTGATCGATACCCATGCCGGCCCGCGCATCGATGCGTCGTTTTTCGACGCCCTCGGCACGTTGCAGATTTACCTGTGGGTGGCGTTGTTGAACGCGGTGATCCTGATCACCTGGGCGCGTTATCAGCAGCGCAAAAGCAAGAGCTTCGCCCAGCGCCGTTTGCCGGCGCCGGTGGTGGATGATCAGGGGCTCAGCAAAAGCTTCAAGCTGACCGGCGACCGATTGGCGAAACTGCGTACGCCAGGCTCGATGACCATTCATAACGATCAGGATGGCGATGTCAGCCACGTCGTTACGCACTTCATCCCGGTCGACCCGGCCCGGCTGCCACTGCCCTTGGCGCCGCTGGAGCATCCGCTGGTGATCCGTCTGCCAGCCGAAGATGACGACAACCGCGAGCCGCTGAGCCACGTCTGAGCCTGCTATGTTCCTGTTGTGTCATTCACTACATTGCATGGCCGGCTCTATGTAGGAGCTGCCGAAGGCTGCGATCTTTTGATTCTCAGCGGTTTTGAAAATGCCAACGATCAAAAGATCGCAGCCTGCGGCAGCTCCTACGGGGGGATGTGGAAGATGTCGTTCAGCCAACATCCCTGATCAGGCGCCACGCCTCATCCACCGACAGCGGTTGTTTCATCCGTTCGGCAAGCATTGCCATCGCCCTCTCCTGGTCGCAGGCAACAGCCGCCGCCACCACGCCGTTCTTGCCGAACAGGCCGATAAACGGCGGATGGTCAGGGTCGCCCTTGAACTCGACCTCGTCCCAAGCCTCGGCATGTCCGAGGTAGTCGTAGTTTTTGCCGAAGTGCCAGGTCCAGAAATACGGTACATCGAGGTAGCGCTCATCGCCGCCGAGCATATTCGCCGCCGCAATCCGCGCCTGTTGCTGGGCCAGGCGCCAGTGCTCGATCCGTTGGGGCTGGCCGTTGAGCGGGAAGGTCGCAATGTCGCCGACCGCCCAGAGCCCGTCGGTCACACGCATTCCACCATCGACCTTCAATGACTGGTCTTTTTCTTTTGGCAGATCGGCAAACGGGGCCGTTGCCGGAGTGACGCCAATGCCGACCAACACCAGGTCCGCGGGCAAGCGCTGTCCGTTGTTCAGCAGCACCGCTTCGACTTTGCCGGTGCCTTCGATCTGCGCAGCCTCGCCATCGGTATGGAACCGCACGCCATTGGCCTCGTGCCGGGCACGAATCGCTTTGCCGACGGCATCGCCGAAGTGCGCCTCGAAAGGGATGGCGTGGCGGGCCAGGACGGTGACGTCCAGACCGTATCCACGCAGGGATGAGGCAGATTCCAGAGCAATGAAACTGTCACCCACGATCACTGCCCGCTGACCCGGTTTGGCGACTGAAAGAATCCGCTGTGCCTGTGCTTTCGAGCGCAGCACGAATACCTGCGGCAGATCGGCGCCAGGCAGCGACAGGGTTTTGGGTATGCCACCGGTGGCAATCACGGCGGCGTCATAGCTCAACGATTGACCATCGGCCAAGCGCAGAGTCCGGTTCGCTGCATCCAGTCCCATCACATCGCTGTTTATCTGTTCAATGCGTTGTTCGCGATAAAAATTTTCATCGCGCAGCGGTGGCACTTCGTCTGGCGGCATCTCTCCGGCAATCACGAATTTGCTCAATACCGTGCGGTCGTAACCGGCTTCGGCCTCGCGGTCGATCAACACCACCCGGCCGCCGAAACCTTTCTCCCGCAGTGCCGCCGCACAGGCTGTACCTGCAGCGCCGGCACCGATGATCACAAACGTCCGCTTATCGTCCGCCGGTGGGGTGCTGGCGGTGGGCATCGGCTGGTCGTCGACCCAGACCTCATCGTCGCGGATTTCAAGCGGGTAGCGCCTCAGACTGTCCAGAGACGGTGGCTCGCACAACGCGCCGTCTTCGAGCCGATAGGCTGCCTTGTGCCATGGGCAGATCAGCCGCCCGTGACACAGCGCACCCTCAGCCAGCGGTGCCCCGGCGTGGGGACATTCGCCTTGATAGGCGCGCAATTGATCGCCGGCCCGCAGCAAGACGATTTTCGTGTCCTCGATCCGGACTTCAAGGCCACGGTCTTGGGGCACATCGGCGAAACGGGCAACGCGATGCAGGGCCATGATCGATCTCCTGGCAAGTGTTTCACTTAGGAGTTTGGCGCTTATTCCCAGGTTCAGCCAATTCTGCTGCCAGCGCACGAACGGTCCGGCTATAGTTTGCCAGCCGACGACGGCCTCACCCGCACAAGGTGCTCCGGTATGACCCGATTGACCTCTTTGAACCCGTGGCTGGCGGCCGTTGCAGTCGCCCTTTGCGTGCAATTTCCGGCGCAGGCTCAGGAACGTTTCACCCTCAGCATTCCCGGTGTTTCGGACAATCGTCTGTTCACGTCGGTGGCGGCCAGTGATGCCAACGGTTGTGGCGGCAAAAACCAGTCCCCGGCCCTGAGCTGGAATGCCGGCCCCCCGGGAACCCTCAGCTACGCCATCGTCATGCACGACCCGGACGGCCAGAAAGGTCTGGGCGTCGATCACTGGATTCATTACGGCATCAAGGCCACCACACATCAGATTCCGGCCGGCGTCGGCGCCAAATCCGCCTTTGAAGGCGTAAGCGGCAGCAACAGCAAAGGCACCACCGGTTACATCGGCCCTTGCCCGCCCGTCGGCGACAGCTCCCATCACTACCTCATTCAGCTCTACGCCCTGGACCTGGCGCCAGACGCCTTGCCTGCCGGCCTGACCCGCGCGCAGCTGCTGGAACAGATCAACGGCCATGTGCTGAAGAACAGCAGTGTGGTGCGGCGTTATCACCGCTGAAGATTTTTTCCGGCGATTAACCCGAACCTGCCGGGCTGTCCGTCTCAGAGGATGAATGAGTCAATTTCCTCCTGAGGTCAGCCCCCATGTCCCTCCCTCTGCATTACCTCCGCCCGGCCGCCCAGGGTTTCGCCGCCGGGTTGCTGCTGGCCGTTGCCGGTTGCGGCGCTTCATCCACGCCAGACGCTGAGACGGACAGCCCGGCAACGGCCGCGCCCCCGGTTCAAGGTACGCCGAAAACCGAAGCGTTGGTGCGTAGCGAGGTCATGGCGGACACCGCCCAGGCCAAGCGCAGCGCACGACCGGCACCGTCGGTCGCGTTCGCGCCCATGCCGGCCGGCGAAGCTTATCCACAGGGCTATCGGGATGAGCAACGGGAGCGCTATCAGGCGCTGGCCGATAACCCGATTCACAGCGTGACCGAAGCACCGGTCTCGACCTTCAGTGCCGATGTCGATACCGGCGCTTACGCCAACGTGCGGCGCTTGCTCAATCAGGGGCGCTTGCCTCCCGAAGGGGCGGTGCGGCTGGAAGAAATGGTCAATTACTTCCCCTACGACTACGCCTTGCCCACCGATGGCTCGCCGTTCGGCGTGACTACCGAGCTGGCGCCGTCGCCGTGGAGCCCGCATACCCGCTTACTGCGCATCGGCATCAAGGCATCCGATCGCGCAGTGGCGGAACTGGCCCCGGCGAACCTGGTGTTTCTGGTGGATGTGTCCGGCTCCATGGACCGTCGCGAAGGTTTGCCGCTGGTCAAAAGCACGCTGAAATTGCTGGTCGATCAACTGCGCGAGCAGGATCGGGTTTCGCTGGTGGTGTATGCCGGAGAATCTCGCGTGGTGCTGGAGCCGACTTCCGGCCGGGAAAAAGCGAAAATTCGTACTGCCATCGAGCAATTGACTGCGGGCGGCTCGACCGCTGGCGCGTCGGGTATCGAACTGGCTTATCAAATGGCCCAACAAGCGTTTATCCCCAAAGGCATCAACCGCATCCTGCTGGCCACCGACGGTGACTTCAACGTCGGCATCAGCGACTTCGACAGCCTCAAGCAAATGGCTGTGGATAAACGCAAGACTGGCGTGTCCCTGACCACCTTGGGTTTCGGTGTGGATAACTACAATGAACACCTGATGGAACAACTGGCCGACGCAGGTGACGGCAACTACGCCTACATCGACAACCTGCGCGAGGCGCGCAAAGTGCTGGTGGATCAGCTCGGCTCGACCCTGGCGGTGGTGGCGAAAAACGTGAAGCTACAGGTGGAGTTCAATCCCGCCCAGGTCAGCGAATATCGGCTGCTAGGTTATGAGAATCGCGCCTTGAAGCGTGAGGATTTCAGCAACGACAAAGTCGACGCCGGAGAAATCGGCGCAGGACATACGGTGACCGCGTTGTATGAAATTGTTCCCAAGGGCGAGAAGGGCTGGCTGGAGCCGTTACGTTATGGCAATCCTGGGGCCGATGTTTCCGCAAAAAAAGGGGAAATGGCGATGCTGCGAGTGCGTTATCAGTTGCCGGAAGGTGGGAACAGCCGCTTGATCGAGCGGCCAATCCTGAAGGATGAGGCCGGCAAACTCTCGGCAGCCAGCGACGATCTGCGCTTTGCTGCCGCCGTCGCGGCCTTTTCCCAGCAGCTCAAGGACGGGCGTTACACCGGTAGTTTCAGCCTGAAAGACACCGAAGCCCTGGCCCGTGGCGCACGAGGCGATGATCAATTCGGCCTGCGCAGTGAATTCGTGCAATTGGTGGAGTTGGCGCAGAGCCTGCGAACCCCGACCGCCTCGAATCAACAGCCCAACGACAACCGGATAGAGTGAAAGAGGCCAGCACTGACATGTCCGATCCTGTAATCAGCTCAGCCGCCGGCAGCGATGAATCGCTGCTGGCGCGTTATCGCTCGGGCGATGGGCCGGCGTTCGAAGTTTTGTACGCCCGCCACCGTCAGGGCCTTTATCGATTCCTCCTCAGCCTCAGCGGCAAATCCGAACTGGCCGAAGAGGTGTACCAGGAAACCTGGCTGAGCCTGATCCGCAGCACCAGTCAGCCACAAGGCCGGGCGAATTTTCGTACCTGGCTCTACCAGATTGCCCGCAACCGACTGATCGATCACTGGCGCAAGCACGGAATCCACAACCCCTTGCACGACAGCTATGACGAGCAAACCCATGCACTGATCGATGACGCGGCCGACCCCGAACAACTGCTAAGCCTGAGCCGCGACGGTCAACGCCTCGAAGCCGCCCTGCAAACCCTGCCCGCCGACCAGCGCGAAGTGTTCCTGCTACGCGCCCACGGCGACCTCGACCTGCCGCAGATCGCCACCCTCACCGAAACCCCGCTGGAAACCGTGAAAAGCCGCTTGCGCTACGCCCAGCAAAAACTGCGTCGGCTGCTGGCCGAGGAGGTACTGACATGACTGACGCCCGACAAACACCACCATCGCCCGACGATGAAGTGCTCAAGCATTTTCGCGATCACAGCAGTGGCGAGCCACCGGCGCATCTCGACGCCTTCATCCTCGCCACGGCCCAACGCGAAGCCCCCGCGCCGAAGCCGAACCTGTGGCAACGCTGGCTCCGCGCTTGCCAACAACCCCGTTGGCAAGTGGCATTCGCCAGCCTCGTTGGCGTGGCACTGATGCTGGCGTTGGTGCAGCGCACGCCGGAGCAACTGCCGAGTTATGACTTTGCCCCTGCGCCAAAAGCGTCTGCACCGGTTGCCAAACCGGAAGCCGCTGCTCGCTCCCAGGCTGCACCGACCGGCGCTTTATCCGCCCCGGCACCTGCTGCGCCCATGGCTGAGTTTTCTGCACCGTTGCAGCGCGAGTCGATCAACAGCGAAATGGCTGACGAAGCAAAAATCAGCAAACGCTTAGGGGCGCCGGCCACGTCATTGGATGATCAATTACATGAAGTGATACGCCTGCAAGAGACCGGTCAGACACAAGCCGCCGAGGCGCTGCTGACGACATTGCAAAAGCGCTTCCCCAAGGAAAACCTCACGGCCCGACTCAAGGATTTGCAGAAGAAATGAGGTGAACAGCGGTCGGCAAATTTGGCATCGACACCCGAAAGCGCGCACTATCGGCCCATAGCCGATGCGTTGGAGGATGCCGTGGCCCAAAAAATCGACCGCATCGCCCAAATGCTCAACTGCCCGGTGAAGGGTGAGGAATTACGGCGAGCAGTGACTGAGAGTCGTAAGGAGTTTCTTCTGGCGAAGCAGGAAGAGGAAGCGCTTGAGGAAGATGTCCTTGATGATGAGTTGATCGAGGATGAAGAAGACGATGATGACTACGACGAGTTTGACTGGACGACAGAATGAAAAAACCGCTTTGGCGGTTTTTTTGTGCTTCGTGCGGCTCCGGTCGGATGTGCGTTGACCGCGGTGTTGGCAGTCGAGCACTATTAGGTACTTTTTTATGTACCTTTGGAGCCGCCATGGAGCAGTTACTCGCGAGTCGCTCGGTCAGTATCACCGAACTCAAGCGTAGCCCGAGCACTGTAATTGAAAGGGCAGGTTTGGAGCCTGTTGCCATTCTTAACCACAACCGTCCTGCGGCCTACCTTTTACCGCACGCCACTTATCAACAGCTACTTGATCGATTACAAGCCGCAGAAATACGTGAAGCTATTGCAGCCAGCCGCAATGACCCACGTCCGGCCATTGCCGCCGATACAGTGTTTGCTGAGCTTGATGCGCTCATTGATGAGGTCGAAGCAGAGCAAAAGCGCCCATGAGACAACTGCTTTTCTGCGCACTGGCACGAGAGGATCTGCAGCAAATCGCTCGCTACATTGCCCGTGACAATCCGAGTCGAGCTCGGGCTTTTGTTGGTGAATTACGAGTGTGCTGCGCTCGGCTGCTGGACCAGCCTAATCAAGGTGTTTCCCGCGATGACTGTGCCAGAGGGCTGCGAATGATTTCCCACGGCCGCTATTTGATCTTTTACAGTCTTTTCGAGGGCGATGTTCAGATTGAGCGTGTCCTGCATGCCGCTAGAGATATTGGGCGCTTGTTTGAATCAGCCAGCACGGACAAGAAGACTTAGCAATTGCGCCTTCTCACCGGCTTCAAAGGTAAATAGCGGGATCATGGGTTTCCTCCAATGGAAAGAATTCAGTCCAGTTAAACGAAAGTGCAGGCAGTTAACGTGTGTGAGCCAACGCTCGACGCGTGCTACTAAAAACTGTGCAGCACGCGGTGTAGTTGTTTTGCTTTAGTAAACAATTTCAAGCCGAGCCCAGTTCCAATACATAGTTTTTTTCAACGCGAGGAAAGAGCGGCACCGTCAACAATGCACAAAAGGCAGCTGCCAGCCACACCACGCCCCAGGAGAAATGAGTCATGAGGGCGGACGCAGCGATGGGAGTCGCGAACAACACGACAAAGACGCAGGTATTGCCCATGGCCAAGGCTGTGCCAGCCCGATTGGCCCCTGCCAGTGTGGCAAGTTCTGTGTAGGCAACGCCGTGCCAGGCGGACACGCTGATCCCGGCAATGACCATCACACCAATGATCAGGGCGCTGGCCAGCGGGGTTTCGCTCATGCCGTAGAAGCTGGCTGCCGAAACCGTAACGCCCAGCACCAGAAAGGTCACAGCACTCAACCAGGCACAGGCTTTAAGGTAACTGCGCCGGTTTTTGTTTTTATCGGTCCAGCGCCCGCTCCAGATTCTGCTGACGATCGCACCCATTTGTATGACCACCAACGTAGCGGAAACCAGCGTGATATTGATGTTGCCAAAGTCATGAAAAAACACGGCTGCATAAGTGAGAATGGCAAATTGCGGGGCGCAGAGCAGACCGATGGCCAATACGATTCGCCAGACCCTCGAGTCTTTCAAAGGACTATTGCTAGCCTCCAGGTTCTGCTTTTTCGCAGCATTGCTGGAGAAATCAGGCTCATACAGCCAGAACCACGCAAACAGGCCTGCGATGAGGCAGAACAGGGCTGAGGCGGTGAAGACTTCGACAAATCCGTACGAGTGAGCGAGATAGGGCAGCACCACCGCGCCCAAGGCATAACCCCCCGGCACAGCCGTTTGCCGAATACTCATGGCCAACCCTCGCTCGCCCTCTCTGAACCAGGCCATGATCGCTCGACCACTGGCGCCGTTGACACTGCTTCCGAGCAAGCCCACCACGAACAGGCCTACCGCCAGAAAGACCACCGTGGGTGCGGAGAAGGCAAGCATCGCCAGTACCAGCAAGGCGATCCCGGAGGTGAGAAGCCCCGTCAACAACACAGGACGATCCCCCCAGCGATCGGTCAGTAGCCCCCATGGGATCTCGCTGACGGCGATGCCCAAACCTAGAACCCCCAAAACAAGCCCCAACTCGGAGTTATCAAGTTGATACGTTGCTCTCATATAGACAGCTGTCGCGGGTAGTCCCCCCACCACACTGGAAAAGCTTGCATTGGCCGCAACGCCGACGCCAAGCACTTTCCAGCGGTGACCGTTATCTACAGGCATAAGAATCCCACCAGTTCAATCGTTGTGGGTTAAAAGACTCGCATGAGAGTATCGTCTCGAATATCAAATTATTTTGCATGTTCGTCCCGAAAAACAGGATTGTCATGAGGCCGGTAAATTTCGATTTAGATGTCATGCGCAGTTTCGTCACTGGGGTCGAATTGGGCAGCTTTGCCAAGGCGGCGCAAAAGCTCGCTCGTTCGACGTCAGCCATCAGCGCCCAATTGAAGAAGCTGGAAGCCCAGGCGGGCTCGCCGTTGTTCAAAAAAGCAGGTCGCAAGCTGGCCCTGACGGACACCGGAGAAGTGCTGCTCAATTATTCACGACGGCTTTTAAGTCTGAACGATGAGACGATCACGGCTGTTTCCGAGCTCAAGCTCAAGGGGTGGGTACGTCTTGGGCTTCAAGAGGACCTGAGCAGCTTCTTGCCAACCGTGCTCGGCCGGTTCGCCAGGGCCCATCCCGATGTTCGAGTCGAGGCCCGGATTGCGCGCAATGCTGATCTGCTGAGCCGGATCGAAAATGGCTCGCTCGACCTCGCGGTGGTATGGGGGGACGTCAATAGAGCCGGGTATCAGGAGAGGGTGGCGGAACTGCCCATGCAGTGGATCGGCTCTTCTCACCAGTACCTTGACTGGCGTATCGAATCAGGAACGCCGTTGCCCATCATCGCGTTCGACGCGCCCTGTCCGTTCCATTCGATGGCCACTGAAGCGCTGACCCGCGAAGGGATTCCCTGGTTACTGTCGTTCACCAGCTCCTGCCTAAACGGCTTGTCGGCGGCGACCGAGGCGGGCCTGGGTTACACGATCAGAACGGCCTTGGGTTTGCAGCCAGGCACCGAGCTATTGATCGCCGACGAACGAGGGTTGCCACCGTTACCTTCCATAGCCCTGACCCTGCATAGGCGAGAGGCTGATCCTGATCCGTTGACTGAGCGATTGTCGAGTATTGTCATACAGGCTATTCGAAGTGAAATTTTCTATTGAGTGACAGTTCTCTTTGATTTTGCCGGACACAGGACACAAAAAAGCCCCAGACCCTAAGATCTGAGGCTTTCTCACTTCTACATATGGTGCACCAGGCGGGATTCGAACCCACGACCCCTGCCTTCGGAGGGCAGTACTCTATCCAGCTGAGCTACTGGTGCGATGCGGGCGCCATGATACTCATATGCGTTGCGGGCGTCCATGCCGCTGAATCGCCTGCGTTTTTCTAAAGCGTAACCTGCGTTTGCTACGCTGATCTGAAAAAATAGGCAAATGCGGCGTTTTCGTTCTTTTTTTCGAACAGCCTATTGTCCTTTACCCCCTTTGATCCTAGGATTCGTTTGAGATTTCAAACGCTCTTGTCTGGGTGCTGAACCGCACGAGTTCGATTTGTGCGCTATTTATGTGCTTCAGCCCGGTGAATGATTTCCCTGACGGCAGCCTATAAGGCGCCTTTCTACAATCATAATTCGCTCCGCCTCGCGCGGTGCTGTTAAGGAAAGCCGACATGCAGCTTAAAGACACCCAGTTGTTCCGCCAGCAAGCCTTTATCGATGGCGCTTGGGTCGATGCGGACAACGGTCAGACGATCAAGGTCAATAACCCGGCAACGGGCGAAATTCTGGGCACTGTGCCGAAAATGGGCGCTGCCGAAACCCGCCGTGCGATCGAAGCCGCTGATAAAGCGCTGCCGGCCTGGCGTGGCCTGACCGCCAAGGAGCGCGCGAACAAGCTGCGTCGCTGGTTCGAATTGATCATCGAGAACCAGGACGACCTGGCTCGCCTGATGACTCTGGAGCAGGGCAAGCCATTGGCTGAAGCCAAGGGCGAGATCGTTTACGCCGCTTCCTTTATCGAGTGGTTCGCCGAAGAAGCCAAGCGCGTCTACGGTGACGTGATTCCGGGCCACCAGCCAGACAAGCGCCTGATCGTGATCAAGCAGCCGATCGGCGTGACCGCCGCGATTACTCCGTGGAACTTCCCGGCCGCGATGATCACCCGTAAGGCCGGCCCGGCCCTGGCCGCCGGTTGCACCATGGTGCTCAAGCCGGCTTCGCAAACTCCGTTCTCGGCATTCGCGCTGGCCGAACTTGCTCAACGTGCCGGTATTCCGAACGGTGTGTTCAGTGTGGTGACCGGCAGTGCTGGCGATATCGGCAGCGAGCTGACCGGCAACCCGATCGTGCGCAAACTGTCCTTCACCGGCTCGACCGAAATTGGCCGTCAGTTGATGACCGAGTGCGCTAAAGACATCAAGAAAGTCTCTCTGGAACTGGGCGGCAACGCTCCGTTCATCGTGTTCGACGACGCGGACCTGGATAAGGCCGTCGAAGGCGCGATCATTTCCAAGTACCGCAACAACGGCCAGACTTGCGTCTGCGCCAACCGTCTGTACATTCAGGATTCGGTGTACGACGCGTTCGCCGAAAAACTGAAAGTGGCCGTGGCCAAGCTCAAGATCGGTAACGGTCTGGACGACGGCACTACCACTGGCCCGCTGATCGATGAGAAAGCCGTGGCCAAGGTTCAAGAGCACATTGCTGACGCCGTCGGTAAAGGCGCCACCGTTCTGGCGGGCGGCAAGAGCATGCAAGGCAACTTCTTCGAGCCGACCATTCTGACCAACGTGCCGAATAACGCTGCCGTGGCCAAGGAAGAAACCTTCGGTCCATTGGCGCCACTGTTCCGCTTCAAAGATGAAGCTGACGTGATCGCGATGTCCAACGACACCGAGTTCGGTCTGGCCTCGTACTTCTATGCTCGCGACTTGGGCCGTGTGTTCCGTGTGGCTGAAGCCCTGGAATACGGCATGGTCGGCGTCAACACCGGGTTGATCTCCAACGAAGTCGCGCCGTTCGGCGGCATCAAGGCGTCGGGCCTGGGCCGTGAGGGCTCCAAGTACGGCATCGAAGATTACCTGGAAATCAAATACCTCTGCCTGGGCATCTAAGGCAAGGCAATGCTTCAAGCGCAAAGGGCACGAGAGCGCTGTCCCTTTGCGCGCTTCAAACGGAATTTTCTCTGTGGCCGGGAAAGCTGTGGCAGTCGATCATCGCATGCTGCCGTAGTTGCCTCCCCGCCGCATTTTCCTTGAACCACGCCGCCCGATGAGCGGTGAATGAGGACACTATGAGCAAGACTAACGCATCCCTGATGAAACGCCGCGAAGCCGCTGTACCGCGCGGTGTTGGCCAGATTCACCCGATCTTCGCCGACCATGCGAAGAACGCCACCGTGACCGACGTTGAAGGTCGCGAGTTCATCGACTTCGCTGGCGGTATCGCCGTGCTGAACACCGGTCACGTGCACCCGAAAATCATCGCCGCCGTGACCGAACAGCTGAACAAGCTGACCCACACCTGCTTCCAGGTACTGGCCTACGAGCCGTACGTGGAAGTGTGCGAAAAAATCAACGCCAAGGTGCCAGGTGATTTCGCCAAGAAAACCCTGCTGGTGACCACCGGCTCCGAAGCTGTGGAAAACTCCATCAAGATCGCCCGCGCCGCCACTGGCCGTGCCGGCGTGATTGCGTTCACCGGCGCTTACCACGGTCGCACCATGATGACCCTGGGCCTGACCGGTAAAGTCGTGCCTTACTCGGCCGGCATGGGCCTGATGCCAGGCGGCATCTTCCGCGCGCTGTACCCGAATGAGCTGCACGGTGTGAGCATCGACGATTCGATCGCGAGCATTGAGCGCATCTTCAAGAACGATGCCGAGCCGCGTGACATCGCTGCCATCATCATCGAGCCGGTTCAGGGCGAAGGCGGTTTCTACGTTGCGCCTAAAGAGTTCATGAAGCGTCTGCGCGCGTTGTGCGACCAGCACGGCATCCTGTTGATCGCTGACGAAGTGCAAACGGGCGCTGGCCGTACCGGTACCTTCTTCGCCATGGAGCAGATGGGCGTTGCCGCCGACCTGACCACCTTCGCCAAATCCATCGCCGGTGGCTTCCCGCTGGCCGGTGTGTGCGGCAAGGCCGAATACATGGACGCCATCGCTCCAGGCGGCCTGGGTGGTACTTACGCCGGTAGCCCGATCGCTTGCGCCGCGGCCCTGGCCGTGATGGAAGTGTTCGAAGAAGAGCACCTGCTGGACCGTTGCAAAGCGGTTGGCGAGCGTCTGGTGACTGGCCTCAAAGCTATTCAGGCCAAATACCCGGTCATCGGTGAAGTGCGTGCCCTGGGCGCGATGATCGCCGTCGAGCTGTTCGAAAACGGCGACACGCACAAGCCGAACCCGACTGCTGTAGCAGCCGTTGTGGCCAAGGCGCGTGACAAGGGCCTGATCCTGCTGTCGTGTGGCACCTACGGCAACGTTCTGCGCGTACTGGTACCGCTGACCTCGCCGGACGAGCAACTGGACAAAGGTCTGGCGATCATCGAAGAGTGCTTCGCCGAGCTCTGATTGATTTGTGACGTGATCGACAAAAAACCCGCTTCGGCGGGTTTTTTTGTACCCGCTTGAAAAGATCGGCGGCCATTGAGCTGTATCGAATGGCCATCATTGACTAAGGTGCAAGCATTGCCGTTGGAGTGTGCGATGACTGCTGTGGTGTTACCCGCTGTGCCGCGTGTGCTGATTGCCGAGGCCGATCCCTGGTCCCGCGACTTGCTCAAGCAGGTGTTGTTGAATGTGCGTTGCGACGCGCGGCTGGACCTGTGTGTCGATGGCCAGGAGACCCTGCAGCTGTTGGCGGAAAATCCTTATGACCTGGTGATCGTCGACTGGGAGTTGCCTGGCGTCGATGGCCTGAACGTCTTGCGCAGTGTCCGGCAGCGCAAGCGTAATCCGCCGCTGCCCTTCATTCTGATGAGCAGCCGCAACGACAGCGCCAGCGTGCGCGAAGTCTTGCCCCTGGCGCCCACGGCGTACCTGACCAAACCCTTGAACATCGAAAACCTGACCCAGCGCCTGCAGGATTTGCTGCTGAACGCCGGCGAAGAGGTTTCCTGCGAGGCGCCGTCATTGGCGCCAGGCATGACCTTGTCGGTGTACCTGGAGCGACGTCGTGAATTGGCGGACGGTGCGCCGTTGATGACCGATGTGCAGGTGGCGATCAAACGTAGCCTCAATCCCGATGGCCTCGATCTGACGCGGCTAGAAGACGAAATCCGCACTGACCCGCAAATTACCGCTGTCCTGATCGCCGCCGTCAACAGCGCAGCCCAGCATCATGGCGTCGCTGTGCAAACCCTGGCCCAGGCGCTGCAACGCTTGGGGACCGGGCAAAGCATGAACCTGATTCTGGGGCTCACTCTCAAACGCAGTGCCCGGCTCAGTGATCCGCAGCTGGCGGACTATGCCGAACGTTATTGGGAGTTGTCGCTGCACACCGCCGAATACGCCCGGACACTGGCGCGTTTGCTGGATCTGGATCAGGCGCGCTGTTATTGCGCAGGCATGCTGCATTGCCTCGGCGACCTGGCGTTGCTGCGTTGTTTGCAGGAGTGGAAGGAGGCTGGCGGTGAGCTGGACGAATGGCAGGAAGTCGGCGATGCATTGGCCGAGTTCGGCGCGGCCTATGGTTCGGCGCTACGGACCCGCTGGCGGCTGCCCTTGGAGCTGCGGGAGCTGATTGCGGCGGTTTACCAGTTCGGTGGCGGGGTTTACTCCCGCGAAGCACTGGTGATGAACATGGCCGCGCAACTGGCGCGCCTGACCGAGCATGAGGGGATCGAGGCCCTGGCCAAGAGCCGCACAGCGCGATTGCTGAAGATCGGGTTGCCGGAACTGATGCGTTTGCGCAAAAAATAAGCTCAACCCAGACCCTTGTGGGAGCGGGCTTGCTCGCGAAGAGGGGGTGTCAGCCACATTGATGTTGACTGACACCCCCTCTTCGCGAGCAAGCCCGCTCCCACATTAGGTCCGTGTCAGGTCTTTCAGCCAGAAATAATTCGGTTCTTGCCTTGGCGCTTGGCCTGGTACATCGCCGCATCGGCGCGGGCGAACAGGCTGTCGATACTTTCATCCTCGTATGTGAGGCTGCTCAGTCCCTGGCTGACGGTGATGCCGAAGGTCCGGTCGTCATGGCTGAAGCTTAACCGCTGAATTTCCCGTTGCAGGCGCTCGGCCACTTGCATGGCCATGTCCGGTGCACAGCCGGGAAACACCGCCGCGAATTCCTCACCGCCGATCCGTCCGAACAGATCACCACGCCGCAGGGCCGCGCGACCGCTCTCGGCGATGCGTTGCAGCACCTTATCGCCCTCCTGATGGCCATAGGTGTCATTGACCACTTTGAAGTCATCGATGTCCAACAGCAGGAACGCCAGCGGCGCACCGTTCAATCGCGCCTGCTCGAATTCCTGATGGGCGCATTCGAAAAAGTGTCGACGATTGCTGCTTTGGGTCAGCACATCGGTGCTGGCCAGGCGTTGCAGCTCGGCTTCCATCTGTTTTTTTTCGGTGATGTCTTCGGCAATGCCGACGATGATCAGCGGTTGACCCGGCTCGGCCTGACGGTTGATGAAACACTTGTCGCTGAGCCAGCGCACTTGGCCGTCGGCAGCGATGATGCGGTACTCGCGGTCTTCAACGGCGCCTTTGACCAGCACTTGCGCCAGGCTGCGCTCGGCATAGTCCAGATCGTCGGGATAGACGCTGTCGCGCCAGTGATTGGAGTCGGACAGCAACAGACCGGCGGGGCGACCGAAAATCCGTTCATAGGCCGGGCTGACGTATAGCACCTGACGGGTTTCCCAGTTGTATGCCCAAAGCACGGCATTGACGCTGACCAGCAGCGAGCTGAACAGTTGTTCGCGTTCGCTCAGGCGCGCCACTTCGCCTTGGGCATGCATCAGCGCCATCAGGGTTTGCGCGGCCTCGGGCCACTGGGGAAGGGATGTGTCTTGTAGGTTTTTATGGACCATCGGCACAAATCTCAAAGGGCGTGCCGCTATGTCGATAGCGGCCAAAAACAGAGCCCGCCTGGATGGCGAAGTGTCTTTGAGATAGGGGATTTGGAGTGAAGTTCCCACTTTTTGTGGGGATGGGGGCAGGGGGCCGCTGGGCGGTACTGGCGACGCGTTTTTTCAACTAAAACGCGTCGTCAGGTTTTACGTCTGCTGCGCAGCCGAGCGGGAGCAAGCTCCCTCGCCACAGGCAAGCCTCTTCAGCAGAGGCAAGCCGTCATCAGAGGGTCAGGCGTTGGCAGGGCGTAGGGAGTAGGTTTTCAATTGGTCGGCGAACTCGCGCAGGGATTGAATCCCGCTGGCCTCGGCCTCGTGTACCCAATCCTTGATGGCGGCCAGCATGTCGTGACCATTTGAGCTGGTCTTGACCCAGATCTGCTGCAAGGACAGGCGTTTCTCGTAAATTACCTTCAGCGCCTGACTGTGCTCGAGCATGGTCTGGATGCGCATATGGTGTTTGTCGTCCAGCAGGCTGGTTTCCCGCGAGAGCAAGCGCTTGGCCCGGTGGAACTGGTGGCGGACCGAGTGATCGACCTTTTCCAGCTCTTGCTTGACCAGTGGCGCGATCACGAGCTTGCGGTACTGGGCCATGATCTGGAAGCGGTTGTTGAGGATCGCCATGGCGGTGTCCATGTCCAGGTTGCCTTTGCCTTCAACGCGGTGGGCGATCGGCGCGACCCGCTGGACCTTGGCCAGACGCAGGAAGCTGAAGACCTGGATCCAGGCCCAGCCGAGGTCGAATTCCCATTTCTTCACCGACAGTTTGGCGGAGTTGGGGTAGGTGTGATGGTTGTTATGCAGTTCTTCGCCGCCGATCAGGATGCCCCAAGGCACCAGATTGGTCGCCGCATCGCGGCATTCGAAGTTGCGGTAGCCGATGGCATGGCCCAGGCCATTGACCACGCCTGCGGCCCACACCGGGATCCACATCATCTGGATGGCCCAGATGGTGATGCCGATGGTGCCGAACAGCAGCAGGTCGATGACGCCCATGATCGCCACGCCCAACAGCGGGAAGCGGCTGTAAAGGTTGCGTTCGATCCAGTCTTCGGGGCAGTTCTTGCCGTAGATGCGTAGGGTCTCGGGGTTTTCCGCTTCGGCGCGGTACAGCTCGGCGCCTTTGCGCAGAACGGTGGACAGCCCCTTGATGACCGGGCTGTGCGGGTCGTCGACGGTTTCGCACTTGGCGTGGTGTTTACGGTGGATAGCTGTCCACTCGCGGGTGTTCTGCGCCGTGGTCAACCACAGCCAGAAGCGGAAGAAATGTTTCAGGCCGGCATTGAGCTCAAGCGAGCGATGGGCTGAATAGCGATGCAGATAAACCGTGACGCCGACGATCGTCACGTGGGTCATCAGTAGGGTGACTGCCACCAGTGACCAGGGCGATAAGCCAAGAAAACCTTCGTACCACATAGCCTATAGGACCCTCGATAAAGAAAAAAACAGCCGTTGCATTATCACTTAGCCCACAGATAAAACCAGTCGCCCTTTCAGATAAGAGTGGCTGGATGTGTCTTTAATCTATAATTCCAGCCTTTTTACAGGGACATGGACGCTCTAATGTCAGCCACTTATCGCGATGCTTTGCGTGCAGCGCTGCTCTACCTGGTGCTTTCCGCCGCCTGGCTCCAGTTGAGTGGTCATTTATTAAACAGGTTCTTCGATAATTCCACCGACCTGCTGCGCTGGCAGCTGATCAACGGTTATGCCTGGGTGGCGTTCAGTGCCGGGCTGATCTTTATTGCGCGAGCCCGATTGTTTCGTTGCCTGGGCGTCGGCGCCAAATTGCGCGAGCGCAATGCCGATCGGGAACGTTTGCGGCAGGCGGCAGCGGTGTTCGATTGCACCCGCGAAGGGGTGCTGGTCACTGATAGCCAAGGATTGATCGTCCATGTGAACCGGGCGTTCATGGAAATCACCGGCTATCAGCGTGAAGAAGTCCTGGGGCAGCGCCCGAACATGTTCAAGTCCGGCCATCACCCGGCAGATTTTTACCAGACGATGTTCGCGACGCTCAACGGCGCCGGCGAGTGGAGCGGGGAAATCTGGAATCGTCGTAAAAGCGGCGAGATCTACCCACAATGGCAGACAATCCGCCTCATTCGCGACGAGCAGGGGCAGCTCAGCCAGTACGTTGCGGTGTTTTCCGACATCAGCGCGATCAAGAACTCCGAACATGAGTTGACGCACCTGGCCCATCACGATCCGTTGACCGATCTGCCCAATCGTCTGCTGCTCACCGACCGTGCCGGGCAGGCCGTGGCTTCGGCGCAGGTCCATAAGCGCGGTTGTGCGTTGCTGATGATCGATCTCGATCATTTCAAGTTGATCAATGACAGTCTCGGTCACAGTGTCGGTGACCAGCTGCTCAAGGCCATAGCGGCGCGCCTGAACGCCTTGTTCGAACCAGGCATCACGCTGGCGCGGCTCAGCGGTGACGAATTTGCAGTATTGGCTGAAGACTGCCCGCAACCGGGGCATGCTGCGGCACTGGCCCAGCGGGTCATCGATGGTCTTAAAGAACCGTTCCAGATCGACGGGCATTCGCTGTTCATCAACGCCAGTATTGGCATCAGTCTGTTCCCCAGTGATGCCTTGAGCGCCGAGCAGCTATTACGCAACGCCGATTCGGCGCTGTTCAAGACCAAGAGCGCCGGCCGCGATGGCTATGCCCTCTACACCGAAGAATTGACGGCGCATGCCCAGCAGCGCGTCGAGATCGCGTTTCAATTGCGCCAAGCGCTGGAATATCAGCAATTGCGGGTTTATTACCAGCCCGTGCATGACCTCAAAACCCGTCGCCTGATCGGTGTCGAGGCGCTGGTGCGCTGGGAACATCCGCAACGTGGGCTGATATCGCCCGCTGAATTCATCCCCATTGCCGAACGCACCGGGCTGATTGCCGAGATCGATGCCTGGATCATGCGCCAGGCCTGCCAGCAGATGTGCCAGTGGCAAGCGGCGGGCGTGGTGTTGTCGTTTGTCGCGGTGAACGTTTCTTCTCGCCTGTTCGCCCGCCGCGAGTTGTATCAGCAAGTGGCTCAGGTGTTGCACGACACGGGGCTGGATCCGGCGTATCTGGAGCTGGAAGTCACCGAAAGCGCAGTGATGGAAGACCCGGAAGTGGCGCTGGAGCAGATGCATCGCTTGCGTGAACTGGGTGTGCGGCTGGCCATTGATGACTTCGGTACGGGCTATTCCTCGTTGCTGCGGCTCAAGCGATTGCCGGTGCAAAAGCTCAAGATCGATCAGGGATTTGTCGCAGGGTTGCCGGGGGATGAGGATGACGTGGCGATTGTACGGGTGATTATTGCGCTGGCGCAGAGCATGGGGCTGCAAGTGCATGCCGAGGGGATCGAGCAGGTCGAGCAGGCGAGTTTCCTGCTCGAACACGACTGCGATCTGGGGCAAGGGTATTGGTTTGGGCGGCCAGTGCCGGCGGCATCATTGGATTGGGCCCGGGCGCCAACGATTGGATAAGCGCTTGTTCTGCTTTTTGTGGCGAGGGGGCTTGCCCCCGTTGGGTCGCGTAGCGGCCCCAAATTTTTGCGTCTGCTACGCAGCCGAACGGGGGCAAGCCCCTCGCCACAGGGTTTTGTGCGTCGTCCCCGCAATCCTGCATCACCAATAATTAATTTTGGTTATATAAAAATTCTTAAATAGTCTTTTTAAGAATATCTGCGCCTATCTACTATTGCTCCCACGCCGTAAGCAGTGCTCGCCCACTGCCAGGCACATCTCATCAAGGAGCAGCACCATGAGCGCATCCCTACGTAGTGTTGACGGGCAGGACGAAGCCACCATTTTGCGTGAGATTCAGAGCGCGTTGCGCGATCTGCGCTTTGGCGCGGTGGAAATCACCGTGCATAACGCCCAGGTGGTTCAGATTGAGCGCAAGGAGAAATTCCGTTTGCAGAATCCGGGCAACAAGCCGAGCTGAAGCGAAAGATTGGAAGATTGGAAGATTGGAAGATCAAAAGATCGCAGCCTTCGGCAGCTCCTACGCGCCTGTGGGCGCTGCCGAAGGCTGCGATCTTTGAACAGACAACCCGATTCCAGAAATCCATAAGAAAAGCCAACACACCAAGAATTCCAGGAGCTTTCACCATGTCGTCGATTCGTCATTTTGCTTTGGCCGCGCTGGCCAGTGCCCTTTTTGCGGGTTCCGCGGTTGCCAAGGATTACGAGTTGCTCAACGTGTCATATGACCCGACCCGTGAGCTGTACCAGGAGTACAACGCCGAGTTCATCAACTTCTGGAAAAAAGACCACGCGGGCGACAACGTGAAGATCCAGCAGTCCCATGGTGGTTCGGGCAAGCAGGGCCGGGCGGTGATCGACGGTTTGCGGGCCGACGTGGTGACTCTGGCCCTGGCCGGTGACATCGACGAAATCGCCAAGCTCGGCAAGAGCCTGCCGGCCGACTGGCAGAAGCGCCTTCCGGAAGCGAGCACGCCTTACACCTCGACCATCGTGTTCCTGGTGCGCAAGGGCAACCCGAAAGGCATCAAGGACTGGGGCGATCTGACCAAAAATGGCGTGGAAGTCATCACCCCGAACCCAAAAACCTCCGGCGGCGCACGCTGGAACTTCCTTGCAGCCTGGGCCTACGGTTTGAAAGCCAACGGCGGTAACGAAGCCAAGGCCAAAGAGTACGTGCAGACGCTGTTCAAACACGTGCCTGTGCTGGACACCGGCGCTCGTGGCTCGACCATCACCTTCGTCAACAACGGTCAGGGCGACGTGTTGCTGGCTTGGGAAAACGAAGCCTTCCTGGCCTTGAAAGAAGATGGCGGCGCTGACAAATTCGACATCGTCGTGCCTTCGCTGTCGATCCTGGCCGAACCACCGGTGGCCGTGGTCGACAAGAATGCCGAGAAAAAGGGTAACGCCCAGATCGCCGAAGCGTACCTCAAACACCTGTACAGCCCGGCCGGCCAGGAAATCGCGGCGAAAAACTTCTATCGTCCACGTGACAAAGAGGTGGCCGCCAAGTACGCCAAACAGTTCCCGACACTGGAACTGGTGACCATCGACAAGGACTTCGGCGGCTGGAAAACCGCGCAACCGAAATTCTTCAATGACGGAGGCGTGTTCGACCAGATTTATCAGGCGCAGTAACCTGAAATGGATCTGCCAATGCGAAATCCATGTGGGAGCGGGCTTGCTCGCGAAGACAGCGGCACAGTCAACATTGATGTCGCTTGACACACCGCCTTCGCGAGCAAGCCCGCTCCCACAGGATTAGCACTTAAGTGGCGGGCATTAGCCAACAGGCCCCGATTTCACCGTCGGGGCTTAGCGCGTTATCAACCAAGGACTTTTATGTCGCGTCGTATCTCCCCCGTCATACCCGGCTTCGGGCTGACGCTGGGTTACACCTTGGTGTACCTCAGTCTGATTGTGCTCATTCCACTGGCGGCGATGTTCGTGCATGCCGCTCAACTCACCTGGGACCAGTTCTGGGCAATTATCTCGGCGCCAAGGGTGCTGGCGGCGTTGAAGCTCAGCTTCGGCACCGCGCTCTATGCCGCGATCATCAACGGCATCATCGGCACGCTGCTGGCCTGGGTGCTGGTGCGCTATACCTTCCCTGGGCGCAAAGTCATCGATGCGATGATCGACTTACCCTTCGCATTGCCCACCGCCGTGGCCGGTATCGCGCTGACTGCGCTCTACGCGCCCAATGGTTGGGTGGGTCAGTTTGCAGCGGACCTGGGTTTCAAGATCGCGTATACCCCCCTCGGCATCACCCTTGCCCTGACTTTTGTGACACTTCCATTCGTAGTACGTACCGTACAGCCAGTATTGGCCGATATCCCTCGTGAAGTGGAAGAAGCGGCGGCGTGCCTGGGTGCAAAACCACTACAGGTTTTCCGCCATATTCTGGTGCCTGCACTGTTGCCAGCCTGGCTGACCGGTTTCGCGCTGGCCTTTGCCCGCGGGGTCGGCGAGTACGGTTCGGTGATTTTCATTGCCGGCAACATGCCGATGAAAACCGAGATCCTGCCGCTGCTGATCATGGTCAAACTCGACCAGTACGATTACACCGGTGCCACGTCCATTGGTGTACTGATGCTAGTGGTTTCTTTCGTCCTGTTGCTGCTGATCAACTTGCTGCAGCGGCGCATCGAAACCCCATAAGGAGACGCAGAAATGTCCCAATCGTCTATTGCTGCTGCTTCCTCGAACGCCGCCCGCCGTGGCAGTGCTTCATCGCGGCGAATCCTGATCGGCCTCGGCTGGTTGGTGTTCGCCCTGTTCCTGTTGCTGCCGCTGGTGATCGTGGTGTCTCAGGGCCTGAAGCTCGGAATCGGTGCGTTCTTCACCGCGATCTTCGAGCCCGACGCGTTGTCGGCCCTGAAACTTACGGTGATCGCCGTGTTGATTTCGGTGCCGCTGAACCTGGTGTTCGGTGTCAGCGCGGCATGGTGCGTGAGCAAATACTCGTTCCGTGGCAAAAGTATGCTGGTCACGCTGATCGACCTGCCGTTCTCGGTGTCGCCGGTCATCGCCGGTCTTGTCTACGTGCTGATGTTCGGCGCCCAAGGCCTGTTCGGCCCATGGTTGCAGGACCACGACATCCAGATCGTCTTCGCCTTGCCGGGCATCGTGCTGGCGACGATTTTCGTCACTGTGCCGTTCGTGGCCCGTGAGCTGATTCCGCTGATGCAGGAACAAGGCACTCAGGAGGAAGAGGCCGCGCGCCTGCTCGGCGCCAATGGCTGGCAGATGTTCTGGCACGTCACCGTGCCCAATATCAAATGGGGCCTGATCTATGGCGTGGTGTTGTGTACGGCCCGGGCCATGGGTGAGTTCGGTGCGGTGTCGGTGGTTTCCGGGCACATTCGCGGGGTGACCAACACCTTGCCGCTGCACGTCGAGATCCTCTACAACGAATACAACCACGTGGCCGCGTTCGCCGTGGCGAGCCTGTTGCTGATCCTGGCGCTCTTCATCCTGCTGCTCAAGCAGTGGAGCGAAAACCGTATTAACCGCCTGCGCGCCAGCGCCGCGGAGGAATAAGTCATGTCGATCGAAGTGCGTAACGTCAGCAAAAACTTCCACGCGTTCAAGGCGCTGGACAACATCAGCCTGGACATTCAAAGCGGCGAGCTGGTGGCGCTGCTCGGCCCGTCCGGTTGCGGCAAGACCACGTTGTTGCGAATCATCGCCGGCCTGGAAACCCCGGATCAGGGCAACATCGTGTTCCATGGTGAAGACGTCTCCGGCCACGACGTGCGTGATCGCAATGTCGGTTTCGTGTTCCAGCACTACGCTCTGTTCCGCCACATGACGGTGTTCGACAACGTCGCGTTCGGCCTGCGCATGAAGCCGAAAAACCAGCGCCCGAATGAAAGCCAGATCGCGGTAAAAGTCCACGAACTGCTGAACATGGTGCAACTGGATTGGTTGGCCGATCGCTACCCGGAACAACTCTCCGGCGGCCAGCGTCAGCGCATCGCATTGGCCCGTGCCTTGGCGGTGGAACCGAAAGTCCTGTTGCTCGACGAACCCTTCGGCGCGCTGGATGCCAAGGTCCGTAAAGAGCTGCGTCGCTGGCTCGCACGGCTGCACGAAGACATCAACCTGACCTCGGTGTTCGTGACCCACGATCAGGAAGAAGCGATGGAAGTCGCCGACCGGATCGTGGTGATGAACAAGGGCGTGATCGAGCAGATCGGCTCACCGGGCGACGTCTACGAAAACCCGGCCAGCGATTTCGTCTATCACTTCCTCGGCGACTCGAACCGTCTGCATTTGGGCGAAGACCGACACGTGCTGTTCCGTCCCCACGAAGTGTCGCTGTCGCGGCATGAACTGGAAGATCACCACGCCGCTGAAGTGCGGGATATTCGTCCGTTGGGCGCTACCACGCGGGTGACGCTGAAGGTCGAAGGTCAAAGCGAGCTGATCGAGGCTGAAGTGGTGAAAGACCACGACAGCCTGGTTGGATTGGCCAAGGGTGAGACGTTGTTCTTCAAACCCAAGGTCTGGCAGAAAGTCGCCAATATTTAAGGGCAAAAGCATCGCGAGCAAGCTCGCTCCCACAGTGGATTTGTGAACGACACAGATCACTGTGGGAGCGGGCTTGCCCGCGATGGCGTCCTACGCCGCAGCATCTTTCTGACGCAAACGCACCCCACCCACTCGCGCCTCGATCTGCTCTTTCAGCTCACGCCGCATCCCGAGCAAAAACGCCAACTCAACCACCACGAACAACGGCCCGACAATCAGCCCCGTCACATCATCGACAAACGCCGGTTTGCGCCCTTCGTAATGGTGACCGACAAATTGAATCACCAACGCTCGTGCAACCTTGCGCTTAATCCATCCGGTACCCCTACATGTGTAGGGTTTTTTCAAGAGGCGTGAAAGCGTTAGATTGTAATCATTAGGTATTTGGCTATGGAACGGAAGGTTAACAAGCGTGTGAGTGAAAAGTGTCCGGATATTAAATTTTCTTTCTATAACGATATCAGGAGAGTATTTTTTGATAAAAAGTTGTGAAATTTCCACTCAATGTATAGCTTCCGGTGTGAAGGACAAAGCGCAGCTTCTTGGTTTTGCTTGTTTAATCATGTCCATGTGTCGACGCTATTCGTTATTTCAAATTGCCACGTTGAAGTTTTGGATTAGCCCTGCAATCGACCATAAACAAATTGCGTTTTTCTTTGACAAAAAATCGACACCAATTGGCTATATGACGTGGGCTCATTTGGCGCATGATAGCGAAGAGCGGCTGATTAAAGATCCAAATTTTTTGCTTCACCCCTCTGAATGGAACGAAGGAGGAGAGACCTGGATTATAGATTTTAATTTCCCTCGCGGTTGCGCCATCGATGCGTTTAAAGAGATTAAAGAGGTTTTTAGGCGAGAAAGCATCGAAAAGGTCTACTGGGTTCGTCGCAATGAAGACTATACGGTTCGCAAAATCGCCAGCTGTTGTCTTTAATTTGAATGCCTTGTGCTTAGTGTTGACAAGTCATAGATGTAATTACGTGGTTGATATTTATATGGAGGTAAGTTATGCGAGCTCTATCGGATGTAGAAATTCAATTCATTTCAGGTGCAGCTAGTGGGGATGGAATCCAAGTGTCTCATATACTGGCAGTGGGGGCTGCTTTAACGGGAGCTACTGCTGCCAGCCTTGCGATTGTGCCCAGTCCAATCACAACTCCGGCAGCGGTCGCGGCAGGTCTTACAACTGTTATTTTAACAGGTGCGGCAGCTGGAGCTTCTATGTTGGAGGCCCGGCCGGCGTGAAGGTAATAGAAACTATAATCGCGAATATTACATCATGAATTGGCCAGGAGGAGCGAACTGCGATTCCTGGTTTAATATTACGCAAGCGCTTAAAGATTTTTTAGCGTCACCAAGCGCTTTCACTAAAATAGGCGTATAAATGATTGTTGGCGTGATAAGTAATTACTCTGTATCTTCGACGGTTAGCCTCCATCCGAAGATATTTTTATCGTTAAGGTTTTTTCTTCCTTTTATTCCATTTATTCTTGTGTTTCTGTTCTATTTTTTTATTCTGAGTAGTCTGCATTTCGAGGGTAATTCAATTTCTTTTTTTTCGGTCTGCGTATTGTTTGCTTGTGCGTGTAGTTTTATTGTCGAATCAATAATTGTCGCTGTTACGGTATGTTGTTTTTCAGTTGATGGAGTAATGGGCTCTGCTTCATCAGAAAATGATTTTGCTTTGGGTTTTATTTTGGATTTCAAGTTGTATGAGCGATTACTTGGTGTGGTCTCTTTGGTTTTCTTAGTGACATTCGCATTGGCTCATACTTTTTTTATATTGGAGTCTTGACGGGAGCAGTTTCGTTACTGTTGCGCTGCATAAACTTGTTCTGTGTCACGGGCCGTATTCCCACAGAGCGTGCGTTCGATCAAAAAATTCTCTGTGGGAACGGGGGGCTACTCGAAAAAGCGATCTATACCGCAGCGTTTTTCTGCCGCAAACGCACACCACCCACTCGCGCCTCGATCTGCTCTTTCAGCTCATGCCGCAACCCGAGCAAAAACGCCAACTCAACCACCACAAACAACGGCCCGACAATCAACCCCGTCACGTCATCGACAAACGCCGGTTTGCGTCCCTCGTAATAATGCCCGACAAACTGAATCGCCCACCCCAGCACAAACATCCCGATGCCGCTGGCGAGCCAGACCAGTGTGTTGTGCTGCGCAAGAACCTGACCTGCCCAAATGCACAGACCGAGCAACAGGGTCATCAACAGCCCGAGACGAATCTCCAGGCGCAGGTAAAACCACGCCGATGCCATCGCGACCAGCACCGCCGGCGAGATCCAGCCTGCGCCCCATTGCGGCCGTGACAGCAACACCGCGACCGCCACTACTATCAGCGGAATACCGATAAAGTGGCTGGCAATATTGCGCGGGTCACGGTGGTAGGCGGCGTATTGACTGAGATGGTCAACGAGGCTTTTCATTGTTATTCCTCCTGTAGGGTGATGGATGATGCCCCGGGTTTCATTTCTCGCTCTGTCAGCCAGGCGACAATTTCCAGGAGTTTTCATGGACATGCAGGTTTGGCGTTCGCGCCTGGAGACGGGGCAGTGGTTCAGTCATTTACCTGTTCCTTTACAGGATAGTCTGCTGGCTGCGGCACGGGTTCGGCGCCTGCCGTCGGGGCAACTGCTATTCAAACGCGGTGATCCGCCATGCGGGCTGTATGCAGTGCTCGAAGGTTCGGTGCGCATTGGCGCGGTGAGCGAGCAGGGCAAGGAAGCGCTGCTGAGCCTGGTGGAAGCGCCGCACTGGTTCGGCGAAATCTGCCTGTTCGATGGCCAGCCGCGAACCCACGATGCCTACGCCGTTGGCCAGTGCAGCCTGTTGCACATCCCGCAAGCGACGCTGCTGAAGGTACTCGACCAACAACCGGTTTACTGGCGGCAACTGGCGTTGCTGATGAGCCAAAAACTGCGCCTGACCTTCATCAGCCTCGAACAGCTCAGCCTGATGCCAGCCCCGGCGCGCCTGGCGCATCGCTTGCTGATGATCGCCGAGGGTTACGGCGAAATAAATCCGCCGCGCCGTGTTCTGCAATTGCCTCAGGAGCAACTGGCGTCGATGTTGTCGTTGTCGCGCCAGACCACGAACCAGCTTCTCAAGGATTTGCAGGGGCAAGGGATTCTGAATCTCAAGTATGGCGAAATCGAGATTCTGGATGCCGAGCGGTTGCGGGCGTTGGTGGTGATTTAAAAAAGATCGCCATGTTATTGATGGGCTTTATCCGCGAACGCGCCTAGCCTGTGACGACGACAATCGAGGTGTGCCATGCGTGTGTTGCTAGTGGAAGACGAACCCGAGACCGCCAGCCTCCTGGCCAAAGGCTTGAGCGAAGCGAGTTACAGGGTAGATGTGGCGCTCAATGGCATGGACGGTCGGCGCTTTATCGAGTCCGGTGAATACGAACTGATCATCCTCGACGTGATGCTGCCAGGACTCAACGGCTGGCAATTGCTGCAACAGATCCGCAAGCTCGGCGACACGCCGGTGCTGCTCCTCACCACCAAGGACGGCATCGAAGACCGGCTGCGCGGGCTGGAATTGCATGAAGATGATTACCTGCTCAAGCCGTTTGCCGTCAGTGAGCTGGTGAAGCGGGTGCGCAAGCTGTTGCGCAGGGATCGCGGGCGTTGAAGGTTTGCGGCGTATGGACTACCGCCTTCGCGAGCAAGCCCGCTCCCACAGTGGACCTGCGTGAATCACAATGTTGTAAACAACTGAAAACCCTGTAGGAGCGGGCTTGCCCGCGAAGAGGCCGGGAAACTCAAAACACCTCTCGGATCTGTCACTGCAACCCATCCCGAAACTGCCCCGGCGTCATTCCGGTCCAGCGTTTGAATGCACGGCTGAAGCTGCTGGTGTCGGCGAATCCCAGCAGATAACTGATTTCGCCCAACGAGCACAATGGGTCGCGCAGATGCAGCAGCGCCAGGTTCTCCCGGCTTTCATTGAGCAGCGTATCGAACCGACAACCCTCATCCGCCAAGTGCCGTTGCAGGCTGCGCAGACTCAAGTGCAGCGCCTGGGCGATGCGATCGGCCGACGGTTCGCCTTCGGGTAATTGCTCTTCAATGGCGTCGCGAACCTTGCGTTCCCAGGTCAGGGGTTTGAGTTGCGCCAGGGTGCGTTTGAGCACGGTTTCGTTGTGTTCGGCCAGTTCCGGGTTGGCATCGTCCAGGTGACTGTCGAAATCCACCAGGGCGAATTCCAGTCGGTCTTCATCGGCGTTGAAATACACCGGCGAGCGGAACACTTTGTGCCATTGGTGCGGGTCGGCCGGTTCCGGACGGCGCAGATAAACCGCCAGCGGGGCATAGTCACGGCCCAGGCGATTGCGGCAGGTGCGCACGTAAATCGCCGCGAAGGCGTCGATGGCCTCGAAGGCTGGCGCGGGGTTGCCTGGGGGGATTTTCAGGCGGAAGTAGTAGCGATCCTCGGCGCGGATCAGTTCCAGATCCAGCGCGTCGCTGACCACCTGGTGATAACGCACGATGCGCTCGAAGACTTCCCGCAGGCTGCCGCTGGCTACCAACGCATAACCCAGCGCATGAAAGGTGGTGGGGCTGACGAAACGCGATACGCGCAAACCAATCGCCGGGTCACCGCTGACCTGCACCGCGATGTGCCACAGGCGCGTGGTGCCGGACAACGGGTAACGGGCGTTCGGGTCGTCCATCAAGTGTGGGTCAAGCCCCGCTTGCTGGCACAGGGTTGTGCTGTCGAGCCCCAGCGCTTCGAGCTGCTTGCGCAGGGCACGGGTCCAGCTGGCGAGGGAGGTCGGTTCAGTCATGTTGAATGGCGCGTCCGGTCAACAGGTTGGCGTTCACGGCTACCGCTCCGTACAGCATCGCAAGGCAGGATGCGAACATCAATAACCAGAGGATGGAAGCATGGACGGTACTTGTGCAAGTCCCCAGCGACTGAATGCAGCACAGCGATCAGCGCATATTCGCCAGGTGGTATTGGCCAAAGGCGTCGAACTGCGTCAGCGCTACCCGATTCTCAACCATCAGGACGCCCTGGGCGCGGGCATTCTGGCCTTCGCGTTGGCCGGGATGATCGGTTCCGCAGCGCTGTACATCACCGGGTTCATGGCCTGGTGGGTATGCCTGTTACTCAACGCATTTTTCGCCTCGCTGACCCACGAGCTGGAGCATGACCTGATCCACAGCATGTACTTTCGCAAACAGCGCGTGCCGCACAACCTGATGATGGGCCTGGTGTGGCTGGCGCGACCGAGCACCATCAATCCCTGGATCCGTCGTCATTTGCACCTCAATCACCATAAGGTATCCGGCACCGAAGCCGACATGGAAGAACGGGCGATCACCAACGGTGAGCCGTGGGGAATCGCGCGGCTATTGATGGTCGGCGACAACGTGATGTCGGCGTTCATCCGTATGCTGCGGGGCAAGACCCGGGCGCACAAATTCAGCATCATCAAACGTTTTCTGAAGGTCTACGCACCGCTGGCGCTGGTGCATTGGGGAGCGTGGTACGTGTTTCTCGGTTTTCACGCCACCAACGGCATTGCGCATCTGCTGGGGGCGCCCATCGAGTGGTCAGCGACTACTTTGGCGGTGATGCAGGTGATCGACATCGCTGCCGTGGTGATCATTGGCCCCAACGTACTGCGCACGTTCTGCCTGCATTTTGTCAGCTCGAACATGCACTACTACGGTGACGTGGAGCCGGGGAATGTGATTCAGCAGACTCAGGTGCTGAACCCTTGGTGGATGTGGCCGTTGCAAGCATTCTGCTTCAACTTCGGCAGCAGCCACGGGATCCATCATTTTGTGGTGAAGGAGCCGTTTTACATCCGGCAGATGACCGTCCCGGTGGCGCACAAGGTGATGCGCGAGATGGGCGTGCGGTTCAATGATTTCGGGACGTTCGGGCGGGCGAACCGGTTTGTGCGCAAGGATACCGCCGAGATGCAAGAGGTGCGTGCCGCTCAGGTTTGATGATGTAACCGGAAACTCAATGCTGGTCATCAATTTGACCCAAAGGGACGATACGGTGTGACGCAAGCAGTGATTCGCATATGCGATTCAGGTCTATTAAAGTGATTAAATATTCCTTTATCGGATAACCGTTTCAGCCAATTATCGCCTCACAGCGATGTTGATCAGCGCTAACAGATTTCGAGTTTCCGGGGCCGTCTCCTTGGCAGGGTGCGGCCCCTTTTTTATCCCGGATAAAGTGCCAGTCAGTGAACCCTGTGGGAGCGGGCTTGCTCGCGAAGGCGTCTCGTCAGTCAACATCAATATCAACTGACAGACCGCCTTCGCGAGCAAGCCCGCTCCCACATTTGATCGTGTTATATATTCGATATTAGTCTTAATAAATAGCTTCTTATTCCTTAACGAATATAACTCTCCTCCCTATACTCGGTCACGAACAGACACGCAGCAGGAGAGCTCCCCCATGCGCAACGAATCAATTCGCTACCTGATTGTGCCGGGCTGGCAAGGATCGCCAGAAGATCATTGGCAAACCCACTGGCAGAACAGCTTGCCGAACAGTGCGCGGGTGGAGCAAGCCGACTGGCTGACGCCGCGTCGTGAGGACTGGGTCGCGGCACTGGCCGAGGCGATTGCCGCCGACAGTACGCCAGTGATTTTGATCGCCCACAGCCTGGGCTGCATCACCGTCGCCCATTGGGCGGCCACGGCGCCACTGAATTTTCTGCGCCAGGTGCGTGGTGCTTTGCTGGTCGCGCCAGCGGACGTCGAGCGCCCGGCTTGTGCACCGGCCTTGCGTAACTTTGCGCCGATTCCGACAACGTTGCTGCCATTCCCGAGCCAGGTTGTCAGCTCCGATAACGACAGCGCCGTGAGTGCGCCCCGTGCGATGGAGCTGGCCCGTAATTGGGGGGCTGAGGCGGGGATTTTATCGGGGGCTGGGCACATCAATGTGAAGTCTGGTCATCAGCGTTGGGAGCAGGGTTTTGCGTACCTCTATCGTTTGCAAAACCGCATGGAACAGCACGCCCTGCGTCGCGCTTGAACCCTTTATTTTTCTAAAAAACGCCCCGGCCTCCAGCGGTTTTGGGGCGGGAGTCTGCCATGAGCCTGCATGAAACCTTCGGCCAGCCGCTGCTGACCTTTCCTGACGCGGAAAAAAGCCCGCTGAGCATTCGCGCCAAGGCGTTGGTGTTCGTCGATCCGCGTTCCCGGCAGTTGCGTCAGGAGCTGGAACAACTGGCGCCACGTTCGATCTCGGTGTTGATTCGCGGTGAAACCGGCAGCGGTAAAGAACTGCTGGCGCGGCATATCCACCGCGCCAGTGACCGGGGTGGATTGTTCGTATCCGTCAATTGCGGGGCGATCAGCCCGACCTACGCTGACGCTGAGCTGTTCGGCTATGCCGCCGGCAGTTACAGCGGTTCGGCCAGCAGTCGCGCTGGCTGGTTCGGTTCGGCCAATGGCGGCACGCTCTATCTGGACGAGATCGGCGACTTGCCGCTACCCATCCAGAGCAAATTACTGGCAGCCCTGGAAAACCACGAAGTCACCCGCGTTGGTGCTCAGCAGCCAAGCCCGGTGGACGTACGTCTGGTGGCCGCCACCAGTATCGATCTGGCCCAAGCGGTGGCTGCCGGAAAATTCCATGAGCGGCTTTATCACTACCTCAGTGAAGGCCAGCTCGAACTGCCGGCCTTGCGCGAACGGGTAGGCGATATTTTGTCGCTGGCCGAATACTTCCTCGGCATCTACAGCCAACGCCTCGATCTGCCGGTGCCATTGATCAGCGACGCTGCGCAGCATCTGCTCGAACAGCACAGCTGGCCGGGCAATACCCGGGAACTGGAAAACGTCATTCACTTTGCGCTGTTGGTGAGTACCGGTGAGGAGATTTTGCCGGAGCATTTGAATTTGCCCGAGGCATCGGTATCGCTGCTTCAGATCGAACAGCAATTCAAAAAAATCCTTGGCAACGGTTCCGCCGCCGAGAAAGAAGCCTTGAAACAACTACTCAAAACCACCGGGCTTTTGTAGGAGCTAACGAAGCCTGCGATCTTTTGATCTTGATTTTCGATGCCTTTGAAATCGCCAAAATCAAAAGATCGCAGCCTTCGGCAGCTCCTGCATCGGGCGTGGCGGTTGAATGAACAAAATGGAATAAGAAAGTAAATAAAAGATATTGTTCTGGAATAAAAAATCCCGGTATTGTCCGCGTCACGCCAGCGATAGCACTTCACTGGCACTCGTACTAATCAGCCGTCGTCGATGATGGCCGCGAATTTCGATAAGGACACTGCATGAAAAAGGTTCTGTTGTTTACCGCATTGGCGGCTGCCCTGACCGCGGGCCTGGCCCAGGCTGGCGAGAAACTGGTGGTGGCGGCGACCCCGATTCCACATGCCGAGATTCTTGAACTGATCAAGCCGACCCTCGCCAAAGAAGGCGTGGACCTGGAGATCAAAGTCTTCACCGACTACGTTCAGCCGAACGTGCAGGTCGACCAGAAGCGTCTGGACGCCAACTACTTCCAGACCCTCCCGTACCTGAAAAACTTCAACGAAGGCAAAGGCACTAATCTGGTGACCGTGATCGGTGTACACGTCGAACCATTTGGCGGCTACTCGAAAAAAGTCAAAAGCCTGGCTGAACTGAAAGATGGCGCAACCATCGCCATCCCCAACGAAGGCAGCAACAGCGGCCGGGCCCTGATCCTGTTGCAGAAGGCCGGCCTGATCGAGTTGAAAGACCCGAAAAACGCCGTGGCCACCCCGAAAGACATCGCCAGGAACCCGCACAACTTCAAGTTCAAGGAACTGGAATCGGCCATGCTGCCGCGTGTTCTGGATCAGGTCGACCTGGCCATGATCAACACCAACTACGCGTTGGACGCAGGCCTGAACCCGGCTAAAGATGCACTGGTGATCGAAGGCGCCGATTCGCCTTACGTGAATTACCTGGTGGCGCGCCCGGACAACAAGGACAGCGTCGCCATCCAGAAACTGGCCAAGGCATTGACCAACCCTGAAGTAAAAGCATTCATCGCCAAGAAATACAGCGGCGCGGTACTGCCGGCGTTCTGATTGACCGCCGTATCAAACCTCTTCAAGGTTTCAACGCCGACGGCTGATACAGCGTCGGCGTTTTGTTAGGCCAGAATCAAAAGATCGCAGCCTCGTTTCACTCGACAGCTCCTACATTGAAATGCCTATTCCTGTAGGAGCTGTCGAGTGAAACGAGGCTGCGATCTTTTGCTTTAAAATTTCAGGCCGCCCGCGCCTTCAGCGCTTTGCGCAACGCCACCAGCAATTTCACGATGTCTTGCGGATCCAGCCGCTGTGGCACTTGTACGTCAGCCATTTTCTCTTCCTTGTGATGGTTCGGCCCTGAGTCTGGCCAAAAGCCGTGCATCCTTGGAGGGCTATCTTGAAAAAAAGATCCTTCCTACAGCGCAAAGGAAAATAGCCGTCTTCCACTGCCGCAGCAAAACCTCCAGATAAGACGCCGCTCAATCCGGCCAATACCACGCAGGCTCATCCAGCATCCGCTGCCCGACCATCCCGGTTTGGCCGAAATCCTTCTCCAGCACAATGCAATTGCATTCCGGGTCTTGCTGCAGCGCCGAGATCAACCGCCGCGCATGAGACACCACCCACACCTGACACTGTTCGGACGCTCGAATGATCAACCGCGCCAACGCCGGCAGCAGGTCTGGATGCAGACTGGTTTCCGGCTCGTTCAACACCATCAACGTCGGCGGCCGAGGCGTCAGCAATGCCGCAACCAGCAACAAATAGCGCAACGTCCCGTCCGACAACTCGGCGGCGGACAACGGCCGCAACAAGCCTTCCTGATAAAACTCGATTGCAAACCGTCCACCCTGCAGCGGTGCGATATTCAATGTCGCGCCGGGGAATGCATCGCTGATCGCGGCTTGCAAAGCTTCGGGATCGCCGATTTCGCGGATGGTCTGTAACGCTGCAGCGAGGTCGCGACCGTCGTGGTGCAACACTGGCGTGCGGGTGCCCAGTTGCGGTTGGCGCACTGGCGCGTCGGCATCGCTGCGAAAGTAGTCGTAGAAGCGCCAGCGGCGGATGAACTCACGCAGCTGCAAGACTTCCGGCGAGGTGCGTAAGTTACCGACCTGATCGAACAGGCTGTCGAAGTTCGGCGTGTGCTGGGCCAGTACTTCCCAGCCGCGACCGACCCGAGCGCGGATCAGCGGGCCATCGCGATCCACCAGCAGGCTGGCCGGGCGATAAAACGGCCCGGACCAGATGCATTCCTTTTTGATTTCCGGGTCCAGAGAAAACTCGGAGTGACTTGGCTCTGGCAGGCCCAGCGCGATCGAGTAGCTGAAATCTTCACTGGCAAACCCCAGGCGCAGGCGTTTGGCGCCGTGTCGCACGGTCGCCTGGATCGGGACTTCACCATTGCGCATGCGTCGAGTGATGTTTTCCGGACCTGCCCAGAACGTCGAATCCAGCCCGCCCTCGCGTGCCAACGCATTGACCACCCCGCCCTGAGCGGTTTCCGCCAGCAGGCGCAAGGCGCGGTAGAGATTGGATTTGCCGCTGCCGTTGGGGCCGGTGATCAGGTTCAAACGGCCAAGCGGAATCACCAATTTATTGATCGAGCGGTAATTGGCCACCGCGAGGGTTTTGAGCATGGGTAGCTTCCTGCTGCATGGTTCGTCATTCTGCCTTATTGTCGGCAACACAATGATCCTTGTGGCGAGCGAGCGAGCTTGCTCGCGCTGGGATGCGAAGCGGCCCCAAAGCCATTCAATGAGGTGTGTCAGGTAGAACGAGATAGCAGATTTTGCGTCTGCTGCGCAGCCGAGCGGGAGCAAGCTCCCTCGCCACAGGTAAGCCCCAAACCACAAGGTGTGCAGCAACCCCGTGCACTCGTGGAACACTGTTCTAAGCTCACAGTCGTATCGTCACTTGCACGTTCGTACAGCGCAAAGGAGTTTGCATGGCGGGTCCCGGATTGAAATTCATGGTTGGCCTGAGCCTCATCGCCTTGCTGACCGCCTGTGGCGATAAACAGCCTGTCGAGAAGGACCGCCCACGAGTCTTCGTGCAAGAGGTCAAGCCAACCGATTACGCCGCCGCAGTGACACTCACCGGCGATGTCCAGGCGCGCGTGCAAACCGAGTTGTCGTTTCGCGTCGGCGGCAAGATCATCCAGCGTATGGTCGATGTCGGTGACCGGGTTTCGGCCAAACAAGTGCTGGCCAAGCTCGACCCCAAGGACCTGCAAACCAGCGTCGATTCTGCCCAGGCCCAGGTCGTTGCCGAACAGGCGAGGGTCAAACAAGCCGCCGCCGCCTTCGTTCGCCAACAAAAACTCCTGCCCAAGGGCTATACCAGCCAGAGCGAATACGATTCCGCCCAAGCCGCCTTGCGCAGCAGTCAGAGTGCATTGACCGCCGCTCAAGCGCAATTGGCCAACGCCCGTGATCAACTGAGCTACACCGCGTTGATTGCCGATGCGCCGGGGGTGATTACCGCGCGCCAGGCTGAGGTCGGCCAAGTGGTACAAGCCACGGTGCCGATTTTCAGTCTGGCCCGGGACGGCGAGCGTGACGCGGTGTTCAACGTGTACGAATCACTGCTGAGTGAGCCGCCGTCGGACAGATCGATTGTGGTCAGCCTGCTCGACAACCCGAAAATCAAGACCACGGGCACCGTTCGGGAAGTCACGCCAGCCGTGTCCGCGCAGACCGGCACGGTGCAAGTCAAAGTCAGCCTGGACAGTCTTCCCGAGGGCATGCAACTGGGCTCGGTGGTGAGCGCCACCGCCAAGCCCGTCGGTAAAACCGCGGTTGAACTGCCGTGGTCGGCCCTGACCAAAAATGTCAGCGATCCGGCCGTGTGGCTGGTGGACGCCGAGGGCAAGGCGCAATTGCACACCGTCACCGTTGGCCGTTACCTGACCGGCAAAGTCATTGTCAGCGCTGGCCTTAAAGGGGGCGAAAAAGTCGTCACCGCAGGCGGCCAGTTACTGCATCCGGGTGTGCGCGTGGAGATTGTCGAAAACACCTACCAGCCCTCAGCGACAGGAGCTCAGCCATGAAGCGTCTGTTGCTGTTGTCCGCCGCTGCACTACTGGTTGCTTGCTCCAAGGAGGAAGCGCCGCCAGAACCGGTTCGGCCGGTGTTGTCTGTGGAAGTGAAGGCGCTCAATCAAGAAAACCTCGGCCGGTTTGCCGGCAGTATCCAGGCCCGTTACGAAAGCAACGTCGGTTTCCGGGTGCCGGGGCGTATCGCCAGCCGTAGCGTCGATGTCGGCGCCGAAGTGCAGAAAGGCGCGTTGCTCGCGACCCTCGACCCCACCGATCAGCAGAACCAGTTGCGCTCCGCCCAGGGTGATCTGGCGCGGGTTCAGGCGCAGCTCATCAACGCTCAGGCCAATGCCCGGCGTCAGCAGGAACTGTTCAATCGCGGGGTTGGCGCGCAGGCGCAGCTGGACATCGCCCAGACCGACCTGAAAACCACCCAGGCGTCCCTCGATCAAGCCAGGGCCGCCGTCGATCAGGCGAAGGACCAACTCAACTACGTTGAGCTGCGCACTGATCACAAAGCCATCGTCACCGCGTGGAACGCCGAAGCCGGGCAAGTAGTCACGGCCGGCCAGCAAGTAGTGACCCTGGCGCAGCCGGACATCAAGGAAGCGGTGATCGACCTGCCCGATACCCTGGTCGATCAGTTGCCAGCCGACGTGGTGTTCCAGGTCGCCTCACAACTGGACCCGAGCATCACCAGCACCGCCATCGTGCGCGAAATCGAACCCCAGGCGCAAAGCGCGACACGCACCCGTCGCGCCCGCCTGAGCCTGGCCGATACGCCACCGGGCTTTCGCCTCGGCACGGCGATCAGTGTGACCCTCAGCTCCGCGATCAAGCCGCGCCTCGAACTGCCGGTGAGCGCGCTGCAGGAGGTCGATGGAAAACTGCGAATCTGGGTCGTTGATCCACAGACGCAAACCGTTTCGCCACGGGAGGTCAGCCTGATCAGCCGGACCGATGCCACGGTGGTCCTGGCCAACGGCGTGAAAACCGGCGAGCGGGTGGTCAGCGCGGGTGTGAACAGCCTCAAACCGGGGCAGAAAGTGAAAATCGACGAGGGCAGCCCGCAATGAAAGGGAGTTTCAACTTATCCGAGTGGGCCCTCAAACATCAGTCGTTTGTCTGGTATTTGATGTTCGTCGCGCTGCTGATGGGCGTGTTCTCGTACCTGAACCTGGGGCGCGAAGAAGACCCCTCGTTCACCATCAAAACCATGGTGATCCAGACTCGCTGGCCCGGCGCGACCCAGGAACAGACCCTCAAGCAGGTCACCGACCGGATCGAGAAAAAACTCGAAGAACTCGACTCGCTCGACTACGTGAAAAGCTACACCCGCCCCGGCGAATCAACGGTCTTCGTTAACCTGCTCGACACCACCAGTGCCAAGGACATCCCGCAAATCTGGTACCAGGTGCGCAAGAAGATCAACGATATTCGCGGTGACTTCCCGAAGGGCCTGCAAGGGCCAGGGTTCAACGATGAGTTCGGCGACGTGTTCGGTTCGGTGTACGCCTTTACCGCCGACGGCCTGTCGATGCGCCAGTTGCGCGATTACGTGGAACAGGTGCGTGCTGAGATCCGTGAAGTCCCGGGGTTGGGCAAGGTCGAGATGGTCGGCGAGCAGGATGAAGTCCTTTACCTGAACTTCTCCACTCGCAAACTCGCCGCCCTCGGCATCGATCAGCGTCAGGTGGTGCAGAGCCTGCAATCACAGAACGCCGTGACCCCGGCCGGCGTGATCGAGGCCGGCCCGGAGCGGATTTCGGTGCGGACCTCGGGCCAGTTTGCCTCTGAAAAAGACCTGGCCAACGTCAACCTGAAGCTCAACGATCGCTTCTATCGACTGGCCGATATTGCCAACATCAGCCGTGGCTACGTCGACCCGGCCACCCCGGAGTTTCGCTTCAACGGCCAGCCGGCCATTGGCCTGGCGATCGCCATGAAGAAGGGCGGCAACATTCAGGACTTCGGCAAGGCGCTGCACCTGCGCATGGATGAGCTGACGGCGGACCTGCCGGTGGGCGTCGGCGTGCATAACGTGTCCGACCAGGCCGACGTAGTGGAAGAAGCCGTCGGCGGTTTCACCAGTGCGCTGTTCGAAGCCGTGGTGATCGTGCTGATCGTCAGCTTCGTCAGCCTTGGCGTGCGCGCCGGGCTGGTAGTGGCGTGTTCGATTCCATTAGTGCTGGCGATGGTCTTCCTCTTCATGGAATACAGCGGCATCACCATGCAGCGGATTTCCCTCGGTGCGCTGATCATTGCCCTCGGCCTGCTGGTGGACGACGCGATGATCACCGTGGAAATGATGGTCACGCGCCTGGAAATGGGCGAAACAAAAGAGCAGGCAGCGACCTTCGCCTACACCTCGACTGCATTCCCGATGCTCACCGGCACTTTGGTCACCGTCGCCGGTTTCGTGCCGATCGGCTTGAACGCAAGCTCGGCCGGTGAGTACACCTTCACGCTGTTCGCGGTGATCGCAGTGGCGATGCTGGTGTCATGGATCGTCGCCGTGCTGTTCGCCCCGGTACTCGGTGTGCATATTCTGAGCGCCAATGTGAAACCTCACGACGCAGAGCCTGGGCGCATCGGTCGGGCATTCAATGGCGGCCTGCTCTGGGCCATGCGCAATCGCTGGTGGGCCATCGGCATTACCGTGGCGCTGTTTGTGCTCTCGGTGTTTTCCATGCAGTTCGTGCAGAACCAGTTCTTCCCGTCCTCCGACCGCCCGGAAATCCTCGTCGACCTTAACCTGCCGCAAAACGCCTCGATCGCCGAAACCCGCAAGGTGGTGGACAAGCTTGAAGCGACGCTCAAGGATGACCCGGACATCGTGCGCTGGAGCACTTACATCGGCGAGGGGGCGATCCGTTTCTACCTGCCCCTCGACCAGCAATTGCAGAACCCGTACTACGCGCAACTGGTGATCGTCAGCAAAGGCCTGGAATCGCGCACGGCCCTGACCGAGCGTTTGCAAAAGCGCCTGCGCGAAGAATTCGTCGGTGTCGGCAGTTACGTCCAGGCGCTGGAAATGGGCCCGCCGGTGGGGCGGCCGATTCAGTATCGGGTCAGCGGTAAAGACATCGATCAGGTGCGCAGACATGCGATTGCCCTGGCGACCGAGCTGGATAAGAACTCGCACATCGGCGAAATCATTTACGACTGGAACGAGCCGGGCAAAGTCCTGCGCATCGACATCGCCCAAGACCGGGCACGGCAACTGGGGCTGTCATCGGAGGATGTGGCGAACCTGATGAACAGCATCGTCGTCGGCTTGCCGGTCACGCAAGTCGATGATGATATCTACCTGATCAACGTGGTGGGCCGTGCCGAGGATGCCGAACGCGGCAGTCCGAAAACCCTGGAGAACTTGCAGATCGTCACCCCGAGCGGCACGTCGATTCCCCTGCTGGCGTTTGCCACGGTGCGGTATGAACTCGAGCAGCCGCTGGTGTGGCGTCGTGATCGCAAACCGACCATCACCATCAAGGCCGCGGTGCGCGACGAGATTCAGCCGACCGACCTGGTGCAACAGCTAAAGCCGGAGATCGACAAGTTCGCCGCCAGTTTGCCGGTGGGCTACAAAGTCGCCACCGGCGGTACGGTGGAGGAAAGCGGCAAGGCTCAAGGGCCGATTGCCAAAGTGGTGCCGTTGATGCTGTTTTTGATGGCGACCTTCCTGATGATCCAGCTGCACAGTGTGCAGAAGCTGTTCCTGGTGGCCAGCGTCGCGCCGCTCGGGTTGATCGGCGTGGTGCTGGCGCTGATTCCGACCGGCACGCCGATGGGCTTCGTGGCGATCCTGGGGATTCTGGCGTTGATCGGCATCATCATCCGCAACTCGGTGATTCTGGTGACCCAGATCGACTCTTTCGAGAAGAGCGGCTACACACCGTGGGACGCGGTGGTGCAAGCCACGGAACACCGCCGCCGGCCGATTTTGCTGACGGCGGCAGCGGCGAGTTTGGGGATGATCCCGATCGCCCGGGAAGTGTTCTGGGGGCCGATGGCCTACGCGATGATTGGCGGGATCATCATCGCCACGTTGCTGACACTGCTGTTTTTGCCGGCGCTGTACGTGGCCTGGTACAAGGTTCGCGAGCCGAAGAAAGAGGCATAGAGGCGAGCGCTGCGCGCTCTATTCGCGAGCAAGCCCGCTCCCACATTGGATCGCGTCCGTCTGGACAACTCGGTCGAATGTGGGAGCGGGCTTGCTCGCGAAAGCGTCAGTACCGATACCTCAGACTTGCTGCTTACACCTTACGCCAAACACTCGCCAACCAAGGCTGCTGCTCCCGCGGCAGCCCCGTTGGCCGGTAGTAATGCTCAAGCTCCACAAACCCCGCCTCGGTCAGCATTTGCTGCCACACCTGAAGATCGTAATAAGCCCCATAACGCGGCCCGTTCCAGCCTTCCTGATTCTCGCCACGCGGGTTGGAACTGAACAACACACCGCCCGGTTTCAACGCCCCCCGCAGTTGCTTCAGCACCCGAGGCAACTCCTGGCTCGGAATGTGAAACAGCACCGCATTGGCAAAAATCCCGTCAAACCGCCCGGCCGGCAGGTCGAGTTTCAGAAAGTCTTGCTGCCAGACTTCGCAACCACTGTCCTCCCGGGCCATCTGCGCAAACTTTTCCGAACCGTCGAGGCCGACAGCGGTGTGGCCCAGGCGGGTGAAGGTTTTCAGATCGCGGCCAGGGCCACAGCCGAAGTCGAGAATGCTGAACGGCGCTTCACCCTGGATATGCCGCAACAGGGCATCGATGTTCTGGCTGACATCGTGATCACGAGTGCCCTCACGGAAGTCCTCGGCCACTGCGTTGTAATGGCCCAGGGTGGTGGAGGTGATCTGCTCCAGGTCGTCGGGAGTCTGTTTCATGGTTGGCTGCGCAGGTAATTGGGATTCGTCGAATATACGCCATGACGCCGAGGGCTGCTGCGCAGCCATTCGCGAGCAAGCCCCACACTGGATCGCGTCGAATACAAATTCCATGTTCACCGAAGATCAAATGTGGGAGCGGGCTTGCTCGCGAAAGCGGTATCACTGGCGATCAATGTCTTCAGCCAGACGCAACTCTGTTTCATCCCCAGACATTCAATGGACCGATCAACCATCGCCTTGGCAATCTCCAGCAAATGCCAGACGGAGAACACCAATGCCCGATCGGCCCCCTTGAGTTGATCGCCGCACTGATACGCCGTGACCGAGGCGCAGCGCAACAGATCCGCCACATAAAGCTGGGCGTCTTCGAAGCTCACGTCTTTGCTGACGTTGTAGAAGCGTAATTCATCGGGTGCTGTGGGTTGCTTGCCGGTGAGGTGGAAATCGATCGCACGGTAGAGCGCGGAACGGTCCTTGAGCAGGTCGTCGGTGAAGGCTTTGTTGGAGGATGTGTCTGGGGATGGATCTGGGATAGAACTATTCATAGGTAAATTCCTTGCGGGTTACCTGGCGAAATTCGGGCGACTAAACCCGATCACTGATTTGCAGTGACGAACCGAGACTAGCCACCAGATTCTGTCGGCGCAAGCGAGCGGAATGATCTAGGAAACGTCCTGCAAATGAAAGGGATCGGGCCTGCTGGCACTCTGATTTTCTTGTGCGAAATGTTCCCCAGAGGCTAGAGACAATACCTCTGGCGAGTGAGCTTTTCTGTGGCGAGGGAGCTTGCTCCCGCTGGGCTGCGCAGCAGACCCAAAACCATTCAATGAGGTGTGTCAGATAAACCGGGTAGGCAGGTTTTGCGATTGCTGCGCAATCGAGCGGGAGCAAGCTCCCTCGCCACAAAAGCTCTTGTCCGCAGTATGGGGGCAGGGATCATTCTCAGCGTTTGTTCAGGCCTTGAGCCAATCTGTCCCCACCCAACTGAATCACCGCCACCAACACCACCAGCAACACAATCACCGTCAACATGATCTGGCTATCAAAGCGCTGATACCCATACCGATAAGCGATGTCCCCCAACCCACCGGCCCCAATCGCTCCGGCCATGGCCGAGGAGTTGATCATGGTCACCAAGGTAATCGTGAACCCCCCGACAATCCCCGGCAGCGCTTCAGGCAACAACACATGCCAGACGATATGCCAGCGTCGGCAGCCCATCGCCTGCGCCGCTTCGATCAACCCATAGTCGACTTCCCGTAAGCTGACCTCGGCGATGCGTGCAAAGAACGGCGTGGCGGCGATGGTGAGTGGCACCACGGCAGCCCAAACGCCATACGTGGTGCCGACGATCAACCGGGTAAACGGAATCAGCGCCACCATCAAAATCAAAAACGGAATCGAGCGAAACAGGTTCACGAACGCGCCCAACGCACGATTCAGCGCCGGTGCTTCGTAAATCCCGCCCTTGGAACTGGTGACCAGAATCACCGCCAGCGGAATCCCCGCCAACAACGCGATCAGTGACGACACACCCACCATCAAAAACGTGTCGATAAAACCCTGAAGCAACCGATCAAACCACATAACCCAGCACCTCCACCTGTTGCGCCCAGTGGCCAGCGCGCTGACGCAATTCCTCGGCGCCGAGGGACGAGCGGGTCACCGCCAGCAGCAATTGCCCGAGCGCATGCCCCTGAATCCGTTCCACGCCCCCTTGCAGCAAGCGCACGCGGCCACCGAGGGCGCAGAACAGCGCCGCCAGGTCTGGCTCCTCGCTGGCGCTGCCGGTGAATTGCAAACGCAGCACCACAGCGGCGTCCGAAGACGGCGGTTGCGCCCGCAAACGGCTTTGCAGTTCTTCCGGCAGAGCGTGTTGCAATGGCGCGAGCAAGGTCTTGCTGACCTCATGTTGCGGGTTGCCAAAGACTTCCCAGACCGGCCCTTGCTCGACGATTCGCCCGTGCTCCAGCACCACGACCCGATCACAGATATCGCGGATCACCGCCATCTCGTGGGTGATCAGCACGATGGTCAAACCCAGCCGTTGATTGATCTCGCGCAGCAGGCCGAGGATCGATTGCGTGGTCTCCGGATCGAGGGCCGAAGTCGCTTCGTCACACAGCAGAATCTGCGGGTCATGCACCAGCGCGCGGGCGATGCCGATACGTTGTTTCTGCCCGCCGGACAGCTGCGCCGGGTAGGCGTTGTATTTGCCTTGCAGGCCCACCAGTTCCAGCAATTCACGGACTTTGCGCTCGCGCTGCTCCTTGGGCACACCGGCGACTTTCAGCGGCAATTCGACGTTCTGCCAAACCGTCTTGGCCGACATCAGGTTGAAGTGCTGGAAGATCATGCCGATCCGCCGCCGCAGCGCCACCAGGCGGTCTTCGTCGAACTCGCCGATGTCCACCTGATCGATCAGCACCCGCCCGCTGCTCGGTTGTTCGAGGCGGTTGATGGTGCGGATCAGCGACGACTTGCCGGCGCCGCTGCGACCGATGATGCCGAACACTTCACCACGCTGGATCGCCAGGTCGATGCCATGCAGGGCAGCCACCGGACCTTGCTGGCCGTTGTAGGTTTTGCCCAGGCCGATGAAGCGCACGTGGGCGCGATTGAGCTCTGGGTGCAGTTCGGTTTGTGTGGCGTTGTGTGGCTCCGGAAGTTCCAGTCGCCGTTGGATCGCGGCCGTCATGCTCAGCTTTCCCAGCCGGCTTGATAGAGCTTGCCGTGGGCTTTATCCAGCGCTGCACGAACGGCGGGCGAATGCTGGTAGATGTCGACGAATTTGATCAGCCGTGGGTCGGTTTTACTTTTCGGCTGGATCACGAACTGGATCACGTATTCCTTGTGATCGAGGCCATCGAACAGCAGGGCGGAACTGGCATCGAAGGTCTTCGACAGGCGAATGTAGGCCGGGTAACCCTGAACCAGATCGGCGTCGTCGTAGGCGCGCACCAGTTGCACGGCCTCGACCTGAAGGATTTTGATTTTCTTCGGGTTGGCGATGATGTCTTCTTCGGTGGCCTTGTAGCCAACGCCCGGTTTGAGGGTGATCAGCCCGGCCTTGGCCAGCAGTTGCAGGCCGCGACCGCTGTTGATCGGGTCGTTGGCGATGGCCACGCTGGCGCCTTCGGGCAACGCGTCGAAGCTTTTGTATTTTTTCGAGTAAAGGCCGACGTTGTTGATGATCCCCGGGGCGAACGGGACTAGGTCAAAACCGGCGGCGGCCTTGGCGTTTTCCAGGAACGGGATGTGCTGGAAATAATTCACGTCGATGTCTCCCGAGGCGAGGCTGACGTTGGGGGCGATCCAGTCGCTGAACTCCACCAGTTCGACGTTCAGGCCTTGTTTGTTGGCTTCTTCTACGGCGGCTTCCAGGGGAATGGCGAAGGCGGCGGTGGTGCCGACTTTCAGCGGCGGGTCGGCGGCGAAGGTGACGGAGCTGAAGAGGCCGAGGGCCAGGGCCAGTGCTTTGACTGGGTGGGTTAAGAGTTTTTTGGTCATGATGGTTTTCCAGTCAGGGCATTGAATGTGTGGTGTTGGGTCGGGCCTCTTCGCGAGCAAGCCCGCTCCCACAGTGGATGGAGTCGGGCACAAATTTTGTGTTCACCACAGATCTAATGTGGGAGCGGGCTTGCTCGCGAAGCTTTTAGCGCCGGTAACCGGCGCCCGTATGTTGTTCAGGCAAATGCGCCCCTTCGTGAAACAGCTTTTCCCGCAGGCTGCCGTTGTCGTAAGCGGTCTTGTACGACCCTCGGCGCTGTAACTCCGGGATCACCAGTTCAATGAAATCCACATAGCTTTCCGGCGTGACAATTCGCGTCAGGTTGAAGCCGTCCAGGCCGGTTTCGGCGATCCACGATTCCAGCTCATCCGCCACCTGCTGCGGCGAGCCGACCACGGTGATGTAGCGGCCACCGAGGGCGTGTTGTTCCAGCAGTTTGCGGCGCGTCCAGTCGTTGTTTTGCAGGTTCTTGGTGGCGGACTGGATGGCGTTGCTTTTCACGTACTGGATTGGTTCGTCGAGTTCGTACTCGGAAAAATCGATCCCGGTGGATGCCGAAAAATGCGCCACGCCGGCCTCGGCGCTGGCGTAGCTCAGGTACTCGGCGTGCTTGGCCCAGGCCAGCTCTTCGGTGGCACCGACAATCACATTCAGACCCATGAACACCTTGATGTCCCAGGGATAGCGCCCGGCTTCGACGGCGCTGGCGCGAACCTTGTCCACCTGAACCCGGGTCGACGATTTGTTCTGACCGCTGATGAACACGCACTCGGCATGCCGACCGGCGAACAGCAAACCGCGATCGGAACTACCGGCCTGGAACAGCACCGGCGTGCGTTGCGGCGATGGTTCGCAGAGGTGATAGCCCTCGACCTGATAGAACTCGCCCTTGTGCTCGACCTTGTGCACTTTGTCCGGCTGGGCGTAGATCCGTTGCTCGCGGTCGTTGAGCACCGCACCGTTTTCCCAGCTGCCTTCCCAGAGCTTGTAGAGCACTTGCAGGTACTCATCGGCCTGGTCGTAGCGGCGGTCGTGTTCCACCTGTTCGCTCAGGCCCATGGCCTTGGCGGCGCTGTCCAGATAGCCGGTGACAATGTTCCAGCCGACCCGTCCACGGCTCAGATGATCAAGCGTCGACAGACGTCGGGCGAACAGGTACGGCGGTTCGTAGGCGAGGTTGGCGGTGAGGCCGAAGCCGAGGTTTCTGGTGACCGCGGCCATGGCTGAGACCAGCAGCAGCGGGTCGTTGACCGGCAACTGGATCGACTCTTTGAGCGGCACGTCCACCGAGTTCTGGTAGACGTCGTACACGCCGACGATGTCGGCGATGAACAAACCGTCGAACAGTCCGCGTTCCAGCAACTGAGCCAGTTCAGTCCAGTATTCGATGGTTTTGTATTGGGTGGAATTGTCCCGTGGATGCGTCCACAGGCCATGGTTGATATGCCCGATGCAGTTCATGTTGAACGCGTTGAGCAGGATTTTCTTTTTGGCACCAGCCATCAGATGGTCCCTCGCAATGGAGGGTTTTCATCGTTGAGGTAGTAATTGCCGATGGCGTGATATTTCCAGCGCACCGGGTCGTGCAGGGTATGTACCCGGGCGTTGCGCCAGTGGCGATCCAGACCGTGTTCGGCCAGGGTCGCCTGGCTGCCCGCCAGTTCGAACAGTGTACTGCCGGCGGCAAGGGAGATTTCGGTGCTGATGGCCCGGGCTTCGGCAACCGCAATCGACGCGGCGGCGACGGTCTCGGCATTGGTGTCGGCCTGGGCCTGGTCGAGGAATTCGCCGGAGCGTTCCAGCAGGGCTTCTGTGGCGTGCAGACGGATACTCAAGTGGCCGAAGCTCTTGATGGTCAGCGGGTCATCGGTGGCTTTTTCATGAGTGGCGTCGATCCACGGCCGGGTCTTGGTGCGCACAAAATGCAGTGCATCTTCGTAAGCGGCGCGGGCGATGCCAGTGTCGATGGCGGCATGGAGAATCTGTGCCAACGGGCCGACGGTGGTCGGGCGCTCGAACGCACTTTGAAACGGGATCACGTCCTCGGCGGCGACATAGACGTCTTCGAACACCACCGAACCGCTGCCGGTGGTGCGCTGGCCGAAGCCACTCCAGTCGTCGATCACCGTCAGGCCTTTGCTATTGCTCGGGACGAAGGCCAATTGCTGCACGCCGTTTTCGTCCACTACTGACGTGGGGATGCGCTGGGCGTAAATCGCACCGGTGGCGTAGAACTTGCGGCCGTTGATGCGGTAGCCGTTGCCATCGCGAGTCAGGCTGGTGACGCGATCATGGGCGGTTTTGGTGCCCAGTTCCGCGAGTGCATTGCCGAAGCGCTGGCCGGCCAACACTTCGGCATACAAGCGTTTTTTCTGTTCATCGGTGCCGTTCACGCGCAGCACTTCAAGGGCATAGAAATGGTTCTGCGGGATTTGTCCGAGGGAGCCGTCGGCCTGGGCGATCAACGCGATGACCTTGGCCAAAGTGACGTTGGAAACCTCGGCGCCACCGTATTCCTTTGGCACGCTGATGCCCCAAAGACCCGAACGGGAGAATACTTCCAGCTCCGGGTACGGCAAACGACGCTCGCGGTCGCGCAGGGCGCTGTCGCGTTTGAAATCGTCGGCCAGGTCACCGGCGACAATCAGGGCTTGCTCATCGCTGGTGATGACCGCGACGTGGTGAGAAAGAGTCATGTGTTTCTCCAGGGATCTGGTCAAAAAGGTTCTGGTCGTCAGATCCAGGAATGCCGTGCAGGCAAGGTTCCATTGAGGTGGTAAGCGCCAACCGCGTGATACTTCCAGCGCACCGGGTCGTGCAGCGTGTGCACCCGGGCATTGCGCCAGTGGCGGTCGAGGTTGAATTCGGCGAGGGTGGCGCGGCTGCCGGCCAGTTCGAAGAGCTTTTCGCTGGCCAGCAGCGAGATCTCGGTGGTCAGCACTTTGGCTTCAGCCACGGCAATCGAGGCGCGCGCAGCGGACTCGGCGGTGAGCGGCGCGGCGTTGACCTGATCGAGTACTTGCCCGGCCTTGCGCAACAACGCTTCGGCGGCGTGCAGTTCGATTTTCAGCTTGCCGATGTCAGCGATCACATAGAGATCGTCGCTGGCCCGGTCGACCTTGGCGTCGATCCAGGGTCGTGCGCGTTTTTGCACGAATTCGATGGCGTCATCGATGGCGCCCCGGGCAATGCCGGCGTCGATGGCTGCTTGAATCAGTTGCGACACGGCGCCCTGAGTATTCGGGCTGTCGTTGATCTTCCAGTTATCCACCACCAGCTCGGCGTCGACCCGCACGTTGCTGAGCAAAAGGGTGCCGCTGGCAGTGGTGCGCTGGCCGAACCCCGACCAGTCATCAACGATGCGCAGCCCGGGTGTGCCGCGACGGACGAAGGCCAGCACTTGCTTGCCGTCGTCATTCAGCGCCTTGACGGCCACCCAGTGGGCGAACAACGCGCCGGTGGAATAGAACTTCTGCCCGTTGATGACGAAGCCATCGCCATCGGCGGTGATCCGCGCCTTGAGCTCCAGGGTGTTTTTGGTCCCGCGCTCCGGTCCTGCATTACCTATCCGCCAGCCTTCGAGCACGCTTTTGAACAGCTGCTTTTTCTGCGATTCGGTGGCGCTGCCGAGGATCAGGTTGAGAATCCCGAACTGGTTCTGCGGGATCTGCCCCAACGCTGGATCGGCTGCGGAAATGATCGCGAACACCGAGGCCAGGGTGACGAATGAAACCTGCGGGCCACCGTATTCTCGCGGGATGGAAATACTGCCCAGACCGCTGCGGGTGAACTGCTCGATTTCCGACCACGGCAACTTGCGTTGCTGGTCACGTTTGGCTGCTTGCAGGCGGGCGACTTGCGCCAGCTCATGGGCCGCCTTGATGGCTTGTGCGTCGTTGCGCAAGACCTGCGCGGGCAACAACAATGGGGCGATGTCCAGATCACTCTGGATTATTGCGTCTGCCAGACTGGACATCAGTGCCGCTCCTTGGCTGCACGCAATGCCCTGGCGATTTGCACTGGGGTGATTGTGTTCCGGACCATACCTACCTCACATCTCATGAAAGCGCCGCATGGGTTGCGGCGAACGAAAAACACGAATGTCCGGTGGTCCGGTGTATATACCCTAAGCGTGTATAAATAATTTATGAACTAACTTTTAGGAATATGCATAGAAGGTCATCGTCCTTAAAACCGCCAAGATCGCAGCCTTCGGCAGCTCCTACAGGGTGTACGCCAATCCAATGTAGGAGCTGCCGAAGGCTGCGATCTTTAGATGTTTTACAGGGGACTCACCGCTTTTGAGACTCCGCGGCTTTGAGCGCTTCTTTCGGCGGCAATTTCAGGTAGGGGTTGGCACAGCCGATCTTCAGTGTGCGGGCCGGTGCCCAGCGCGAGTTGTTACCTACGCGATCGAGGATGCAATAGGTCACTTCCAGTCGAAGGTCTTCGCCGGCTTCGACAATAATTGCCGGGGGCACCCACACCTGAATTGGCTGACCCACATCGCAAGCCTTGAGTTTGGGCAAGTCCATGCGTACATCGCCCCAGCGCAGGGTGATTTCGTCGTCGGCGGCCATGTTCAGGTAAGGTTCGATGGTCAACGGGACACCGCGCTTGACCTGATTCGGATTGACCCCCTGGCGGCGAATGGTCTCGGGGATGGAGACGGGCGCCAGGCTCTGGTTCTCCTCATCGCAAAGAAGCAGGCCGCCCGGGCAATCAAGTTTGCTCTGGACGCGCGCCGCCGGTGATACCGCCGGCCCTTGCCCCACCTGCATGACTTTGTAATGAACGCGGGCCGATCCATTGGTAATGAAGCTTTCCGGCACCCGCAGGCTCACGGCTGTGCCGCCATGGTCAGGGCCCAAGACACAGGAGGCCACGTAGCAGTTGTTCCAGAACAGCTCGATCAGATCGCCTTCATCCATGCCGGCGTAGGGTGGCACGTCGATCATAAGGTGCGCGGCCGAAGTGAGGTTGATCCCGGCCTTGTGGCTTTGCGCCAGGGTCGGGGCTGCAAGTTCAGGTTTGTTGGAAGTGCTGGTCATGGGCGTTCTCTCCTTGAGGCTTTGCCGCGAAGTCCATTTCTGAAAGATCGAAAGGCGTGAATTACCAAGCAACAAAACGATTCGCTATTGGCGCGATTAAATAATAATGAGTGGTGATGGCTGTTGCCTGTTGGGAACTAGATAAGAGTGCGTTTGAATAGGTGTCAATAGCGTCGGTTGGTTAAAGGTTAGTTCTTGCGTGATTCAGAAAACTCCTACGCAGTATGGTTAATAAACCGCATCACTCTGTCGAATAAAGTGTGGTATTTGGTGGGTTTTAAGCCTCTGAGGCAGTAACCCTCTGAGCGTGGAGTACCACGGAATTTTATAAATTTTAGGCGATATTAATCTGTTGCAGGACATATATATGTACCGCATGGGATGCCGGGAAGTTATTTAAGGTGGGGCAAATTACGCGGGCCGTGGAAAGATGCGATAGGCTTTTATAAGACAGAGTTAATGTCACTTCCTTCCATGGAAGTTGACAATTTTCGAGTGGGACAGCACTAAGCGTTATTAAGAAACTTGCTGAGAAACTGCTTCGTCCGTTCCTCTTTCGGGTTGGCGAACAGTGCCTTGGCTTCGCCTTGTTCGACGATCACACCCTTGTCGAAAAACACCACACGGTTGGCGACGTCCCGGGCAAAGCCCATTTCGTGGGTCACGATCACCATGGTGCGTTTCTCCTCGGCCAGGCCGCGGATGGTCGCCAGCACTTCACCCACCAGTTCCGGGTCCAGCGCCGAGGTCGGTTCATCGAACAGGATCACTTCCGGTTCCATCGCCAACGCCCGGGCAATCGCCACACGCTGTTGCTGACCGCCGGAAAGGCGTCGCGGGTAAGCGTCTTCCTTGCCCGCCAGGCCGACCTTGGCCAACAGCTTTTTACCCAGGGCAACGGCTTCGGCGCGCGGGATCTTTTTCACCACCAACGGGCCTTCGATCACGTTTTCCAGGGCGGTGCGATGGGGGAACAGGTTGAAGTTCTGGAACACAAAACCCACGTGCTGGCGCAAGCGCCGTACCAGGCTCTGCTGCTGGTTCAGGGGGCGGCTGCCATCGATCTCGATGTCGCCGACCTTGATCCGGCCGCTGGTGGGCTCTTCCAGAAAATTCAGGCAACGCAGGAAGGTGGTCTTGCCCGAGCCGCTGGGACCGATGATCGCCACCACCTCGCCTTCCTTCACCTGCAGATCGATGCCGTTGAGCACCACCTGACCCTTGAACTGCTTTGTCAGTTTTTCCACGACAATCATTGGGTCAGGACTCCTGGTCGTGCCGATTGACCCGCGCTTCCAACTGGTTCTGCAGGTGCGACAGGACAGTCGCCAGAACCCAGTAGATCAGCGCAGCGGCAAGATACATGGTGAAAATTTCGAAGGTGCGAGCGGTAATCAACTGTGCCTGGCGGAACAGCTCCGGCACCTGAATGGTGGCGGCCAGCGCCGTGTCCTTGACCAGCGAAATAAAGCTGTTGCCCAACGGTGGCAAGGCCGTGCGCGCCGCTTGCGGCAGGATGGCCCGGCGCAGGGTTTGCGCGCGGGTCATGCCGATACTGGCGGCGGCTTCCCACTGGCCGCGCTCGATGGAGCTGATCGCGGCCCGCAGGATTTCGCAGGCGTAGGCAGCCATGTTCAGCGAGAAGCCGATCAGGGCCGCTGGCAGCGGATCAAGTTCGATACCCAGTTGCGGCAAGCCGTAATAGATCACGAACAGTTGCACCAGCAACGGCGTGCCGCGAAAGAACGACACGTAGATGCGGGCGATCCAGCTCACCAGTTTGAAGCGCGACAGCCGCATCAACGCCAGGCCGAAGCCCATCAGCAGGCCGAAGAACATTCCGCCCAGGCTCAGGATGACCGTGTAGTACGCGCCCTTGAGCAGAAAGGGCGCGGAGTCCAGCGCAAGTTGGAAAGCTTCTCCCATTATTGAGTGACGTCAGCGCTGAAGTATTTTTCCGACAGCTTTTTCAGCGTGCCGTCGGCACGCAGCTTGTCGATGGCTTTGTTCACCGCGGCCAGCAGCTCAGGCTCGCCTTTGCGCAGGGCAATACCGGCTTCCTGGCGGGAGAACGCTTCGCCGGCGGCGGCAGTGTCCTTGGCCTTCCTGGCATATTCCAGCGCGGCCAGACGGTCGATCAGAATGGCGTCGATGCGGCCGACGCGCAGATCCTGGAACTTGGTCGGATCATCTTCGTAGGTGCGGATGTCAGCCTTAGGCACATTCTCTTTCACCCACTGCTCGTAGTTGGTGCCCAGACCGACACCGACTTTCTTGCCGGCCAGATCGGCGGCGGTCTTGATGGTGTCTTTGTTTTTGGTCAGGGTCAGCGCCTGAATCCCGGAAACGGTGTAAGGCGTGGAGAAGTCGTACTTCTTCTTGCGCTCTTCGGTGATGGTCACCTGGTTGATCACCGCGTCCAGACGCTTGGACTCCAGGGCGGCGAGGATGCCTTCCCATTTGGTCGGCTGCAGTTTGACCTTCACGCCCAGTTCTTTGGCCAAGGCTTCGGAGAACTCGACTTCGAAGCCGCTCAGTTTGCCGGCCTCGTCGACGTAGCTGAACGGTGGATAAGTGCCTTCCAGACCGACATTGATCACGCCTGCGTCCTTGATTTTTTGCAGCTGCTCACCAGCCACTGCCTGCCCGAGCAGGCCGGCGCTCAGCGCCAGGCCCAGCGAACCCACCAGCAGATTTCGACGTAATGCGGAAAAATTCATGACAAGCCCCTGTGTTTTCTTATGGAAGACGCTTAAGGAAAGTTGGCAAATTCGGGATTTGAACGACTGCGATATCCTGCCCTAAAGCAGCTTATGCGTCTTGCAGCAAATTCGCCTGCGGCGTGACTATATGATGTTGTATTTAGATTGGAAAATACTAAATATTAAATTTGTTATTCTTTTTGGAGATATCAGATGTTTTCGAAAAGATCGCAGCCTTCGGCAACTCCTACATGGATCATGCACGCCGCAAATTCCGGGTTAACCCCTATCCGTAGGAGCTGCCGAAGGCTGCGATCTTTTGATCTTTTTCTTAAAACACCGAGGTATAGGCAAACAACGCCGGCGCCCCACCGGTGTGCAGGAAGATGATCGGGCCGTCATTGAAGCGCTGGCGCCCGATGCCGTCGAGCAAACCGGCCATGGCCTTGCCGGTGTACACCGGATCCAGCAACAACCCTTCCTGGCTCGCCACCAGCTTCAGCGCCGACAATGTCCCGGCATTCGGCTCGCCATAACGCGGGCCGAAATATTCGTCCCACAAATCGATTTTGAAATTCGTCGGCAGGCTCACACCCAGCAGATCGGCCGTGCGCTCGGCGAGGCCCTGGACTTTCGGTCGTTGATCTTCATCGCTACGGGAAACAGTCACGCCGATCACTGGCAACTCCGGCAGTGCTTCGCTCAAGGCCAGCGCCAGGCCGCTGTGGGTACCGGCACTGCCGGACGCCAGCACCACGGCGGCGAAATTCAGCCCGGTGTCCTTGATCTGTTCAGCCAATTCCAGGCCCGCACGCACATAACCCAAAGCGCCCAATGCATTCGAGCCACCAATCGGCACCAGATACGGCTTTTTACCGTTACTACGCAGACGCGCGGCCAGCGCTTCCAATTGCTCATCGGCGTTGTCGAGGTTTTCCACCAATTCGACCTTGGCATCGAACAGGTCCAGCAACAGCCGATTGCCGTTGCCGACATAGTTGCTGTCGTCGGTGCCGAGCGGATTTTCCAGCAGCGCCACGCAGCCCAGGCCAAGCTTGGCCGCAATGGCAGCGGTCTGGCGCACGTGGTTGGACTGGATCGCGCCCGCAGTGATCAACGTATCAGCGCCTTGGGCCAGGGCATCGGCGGCCAGGTATTCGAGTTTGCGCAGCTTGTTGCCGCCCAGTGCCAATGGCGTCAGGTCATCGCGTTTGACGTACACATCGCGGCCCAGCCAGTTCGACAGGCGTTCGAGTTTTTCCAGGGGCGTAGGGTGACCGAGCAGGTCGAGGCGGTTAAAGCGGGCAAGCTGTTGTTTGATCATGGGTCCGTACTGGCGGAGGAAGATGTCAGGACTATAGGCACGGGTATTTGGTGGAGCAACTGCCAATCGCTTATAGCCAAAAGTATTGAGCACAGCACTATTGGTTCTTAATTCGGCTGCAAGCCGTTGCCGTAAAGTAATCGCGGTTATCGCGGCCAGACAGTCCGGCCGCCCGTGAGGAGTTTTTACCGTGAGCGAGCGTTCCAGCCATTGGCAATTGCAGAGCATCGTCAGCCAACTGCGTACGGCGCGCGAGCAGTGGCGCGCACAAAATGGCCGTGCCAGCGGCGAGCAGGGCGGTCGTGAGTTGCCGTCCCGAGCGGCCATGGCGGACATTCTCGAAGCCTTGTGCGGTGCGCTGTTCCCGATGCGTCTGGGCCCGGTGGATTTGCGCGAGGAAAGTGAAGATTTCTACGTTGGCCACACGCTGGACGTGGCATTGAACGCATTGCTGGCTCAGGCGCGGCTCGAACTGCGTTACGCCGCGCGCCACAGTGCCCAGGCCGACACTGAAGTCGAAGCCAAAACCATCCAGATCATTCAGGATTTCGCCCTCGCTTTGCCGGGCTTGCGCACTCTGCTGGACACCGACGTACTGGCGGCCTATCACGGCGACCCGGCGGCTCGCAGTGTCGATGAAGTGTTGCTCTGCTATCCGGGGATTCTGGCGGTGATTCACCATCGTCTGGCTCATCATCTGTATTGCGCCGGCTTGCCGCTGCTGGCGCGGATTAGCGCGGAAATCGCCCACTCGGCCACCGGCATCGACATCCATCCGGGGGCGCAGATCGGTCGCAGTTTCTTCATCGATCACGGGACCGGCGTGGTGATCGGCGAGACCGCGATCATTGGCGAGCGCGTGCGGATTTATCAGGCGGTGACCCTGGGCGCCAAACGCTTTCCGGCCGACGAAGATGGCCAGTTGCAGAAGGGCCACCCGCGGCATCCGATCGTCGAGGACGATGTGGTGATCTATGCCGGCGCGACGATTCTGGGGCGGATCACCATCGGCAAAGGCTCGACCATCGGCGGCAACGTCTGGCTGACCCGCAGCGTGCCGGCGGGGTGCAACCTCAGCCAGGCGAATTTGCAGCATGATGATGGGACGCAGAAGTAGACAGATAAACAGTCCTCACTGGATGTAGGAGCTGTCGAGTGAAACGAGGCTGCGATCTTTTGACCTTGAAAAGATCGCAGCCTCGTTTCACTCGACAGCTCCTACGGCTCCTACAAAATCCCCCAAACCCCGCGTAATACCCACCCTTGAGCTAGCGTACGAAAAGTACCGCCGAGCCCTGCGATTAGTCCTTAGCCCCCTATCCATGTTTAACTTGAACGCTCATTCAAGTTAAACCGCCGGTTTGCTGCCCGCTCACAACAGGAGGCTTGCCTTTGCCGAGTCCGTTATTGATTGCCCTGTTTCACCCCCTTGAGGTGCACTTTTCATGAGTGCACCGTCCACCCCCGCAAGCGGCCAGGTCCGCATGAATCCGCCGGTGTTTTACTTCGCGGCGACCTTCATTCTGTTGTTCGCCGTTGTGGTCATGGCGATACCCGAACAGGCCGGTGCCTGGCTTCTGGAAGCGCAAAACTGGGCGGCCAATACGGTCGGCTGGTACTACATGCTCGCGATGACGCTGTATCTGGTCTTCGTGGTGGTCACCGCCTTGTCTGGCTACGGCAAGATCAAGCTCGGTGCCGACCACGACGAGCCCGAGTTCAGTTACCTGTCCTGGGCCGGCATGCTGTTCGCCGCCGGGATCAGCATCACGCTGTTTTTCTTTTGCGTGTCCGAACCGCTGACGCACCTGGCGCAACCGCCGCAAGGCGAGGCCGGCACGGCGGATGCGGCGCGGCAGGCAATGCAGATTCTGTTTCTGCACTGGGGCCTGCACGGTTGGGGCGTGTTCGCCTTCGTCGGCATGGCGCTGGCTTATTTCGCCTATCGACATAACCTGCCGCTGGCTCTGCGTTCGGCGCTATACCCACTGATCGGCAAGCGCATCAACGGCCCCATCGGTTATGCCGTGGATGGCTTCGGCATCATCGCCACGGTGTTCGGCCTCGGCGCGGATATGGGCTTTGGCGTCTTGCACCTCAACTCAGGGCTCGACTACCTGTTCGGCATCGCCCACACCCAGTGGATTCAGGTCGGCCTGATCACGCTGATGATGGGCGCGGCGATCATCGTCGCCGTGTCTGGCGTCGATAAAGGCGTGCGGGTGATGTCCGACATCAACATGCTTCTGGCCTGTGCGCTGCTGCTGTTCGTGTTGTTCGCCGGCCCTACCCAGCACTTGCTCAACACATTGATCCAGAACATCGGCGACTACCTCGGCGCCTTGCCGATGAAGAGTTTCGACCTCTACGCCTACGACAAACCCAGCGACTGGCTGGGCGGCTGGACGGTGTTCTATTGGGCCTGGTGGATTGCATGGTCGCCGTTCGTGGGCCTGTTCATCGCACGGATTTCCCGGGGTCGGACCATCCGTGAATTCGTCTTCGGCGTGCTGTTGATTCCGCTTGGTTTCACCCTGGCGTGGATGTCGATCTTCGGCAACAGCGCCATCGATCAGGTCCTCAACCACGGCATGAGCGCGCTCGGGATGTCGGCCATCGACAACCCGTCGATGACCCTGTACCTGCTGCTGGAAACCTACCCGTGGAGCAAAACCGTGATTGCGGTCACGGTGTTCATCAGCTTCGTGTTCTTCGTGACCTCCGCCGACTCCGGTACTGTGGTGTTGTCGACGTTGTCCGCCAAGGGCGGTAACCCGGATGAAGACGGGCCGAAATGGCTGCGAGTGTTCTGGGGCGCGATGACGGCGCTGGTGACCAGTGCGCTGTTGTTCTCCGGCAGCATCGACGCCTTGAAGTCAGCGGTGGTGCTGACGTCGTTGCCGTTCTCGTTGATTTTGCTGCTGATGATGTGGGGGCTGCACAAGGCGTTTTATCTGGAATCGCAGAAGCAGATCGCGCAGCTGCATTCCCTCGCGCCGGTGTCCGGCTCGCGACGCGGCGGTTGGCGTCAGCGCCTGAGTCAGGCGGTGCATTTCCCGTCGCGCGATGAGGTCTATCGCTTCCTCGATACGACGGTGCGCCCGGCGATTGAAGAGGTGACGGCGGTGTTCGTAGAGAAGGGCCTGCACGTGGTCACTCAACCCGATCCGGCCAATGACAACGTCAGCCTGGAAATCGGTCACGGCGAACTGCATCCGTTCATCTATCAGGTGCAGATGCGCGGTTACTTCACGCCGTCCTTCGCCCGTGGCGGCATGGGTTCCAAGCAACTCAACAACCGTCGTTACCACCGCGCCGAAGTGCATTTGCGCGAGGGAAGCCAGGATTACGATCTGGTGGGCTACACCAAGGAGCAGGTCATCAACGACATCCTCGACCAGTACGAGCGGCACATGCAGTTTCTGCATCTGGTGCGTTGATTGAGGGGGGCGCTGACGTCTTCAGGCGTCAGTGCTCATCGTCATGAACAACACCAGCGCCGCCACCGGCACGCCGAACACCGCGCTACCCACCACCAGTTCCGTACTCAACGGCTGGCCGGCGTTGACCATGCCGACCGCGCCGTTGATCAAGGTCAACGCCAGCCACAGCACGACAAAGCTGTAGGCCAGGGTCTGGCGGGGGAAACCGATTTTCTCGCCGATGAACAGCATCAGCGCCAGCAGGACCAGGCCGAAGAAGATGATGATTGCTGTGTGCATGGTGAGTTTCTCCCTTCAGATGTGCTGCCCTTGAGGCCGCCTTCGCGGGCAAGCCCGCTCCCACAATGGTCGCGGGTGTTCACAGGCGTTGTGTTCACTGCCGATCCCTGTGGGAGCGGGCTTGCTGATTCACCCAATACATCGAGCATAGTTAAACCAACCCACCATTCACCCGCAAAATCTGCCCATTGACCCAAGCCGAATCCGGCCCCACCAGAAACGACACAACGCGAGCAATATCCTCCGGCTGACCCAAACGCTCCAGTGGAGGCATCTTGGCGAAAGTCTGGATTTGCTCTTCGCTCTTGCCGTGCAAAAACAGCTCAGTCGCCACCGGGCCTGGCGCCACCGCGTTGACGGTGATGTTGCGCCCGCGCATTTCCTTGGCGAACACCTGGGTCAGGGATTCCACAGCCGCTTTGCTGGCGATGTACACCGCGTAGCCCGGCAAGTTAAGGCCAACGGTGCTGCTGGAGAAGTTGATGATCCGGCCACCGCTGTTCAGACGCGTCGCCGCTTCACGCAAGGTGTTGAAGGTGCCGCGAGCGTGGATGTTGAAAGTCTGGTCGAACAGTTCGTCGGTGTGCTGCGCCAGCGGCATCACTTTGAGGATGCCGGCGTTGTTGATCAGCGCATCGACCTTGCCCAGGTGCGTTTCGGTTTCGTCGAACAACCGGCGCACGTCGTCGGCATTGGCCACGTCAGCCTTGACCGCTATGGCTTGATGCCCGGCCTGACGCAACTCCACCACCAGTTTTGAGGCTTCAGTGGCGCTGCTGGCGTAGTTGATGGCGACGGCGAAACCTTCGCTGGCCAGTTGCCTGGCGATCACAGCGCCGATGCCGCGGGAGGCGCCGGTCACGATGGCAACTTTCGAAGTTTGAGCAGTCATGGCGTTGATCCTTGGAGTGGTTTGGAGTGGAGCCAGACTCACATGTTTACTCAGGCCGATAAATGCATGAGAGTTGCCTTGACTGTTCAATAATCGCCAACAATCGAGCGCCAGGAGTGACCCGTGGACCAAGTCAAAGCGATGAAGGTGTTCGTGCGGATCTACGAGCGCAGCAGCTTCACCCTGGCGGCCGATGACCTGAACTTGCCGCGGGCGACGCTGACCCACACGCTGAATCAGTTCGAAGCCTGGCTCGGCACTCGTTTACTGGAGCGCAGCACCCGCAAGGTCCGTCCGACGCTGGATGGAGAGGCGTATTACTTGCGTTGCGTGCAGTTGCTGGCGGAACTGGAAGAGGCCGAACTGGCATTTCGCAGCGTAGCGCCGAAAGGGCGGTTGCGAGTGGATCTGCACGGCACCTTGGCCAAGCACTTCGTGATCCCGGCGTTGCCGCAATTCATGGCGCGCTACCCGGACATCGAGTTATCCATCAGCGAAGCCGACCGCTTCGTCGACCTGATCGCCGAAGGCGTTGATTGCGTGTTGCGCGCCGGCTCCTTGGGCGACTCGGCACTGATCGGTAAACGTGTCGCCAACTTGCGGCAGATTACCTGCGCCAGCCCCACCTACCTGCGCAAATATGGCGAACCGAAGAACCTCGAGGACCTGAAAAAACACCGCGCGGTGAACTACGTTTCGCGGACCACCGCCAAGTTGTTTCCATTTGAATTTATGGTGGATGGCGAACTCAAGGAAGTGGCCATCGATGGTGCGCTGTCAGTGTTCGGTGCGGAAATCTACGCGGCCTCGGCGATTGCCGGATTGGGCCTGATCCAGTGCCCGCATTACCGAATGGAAACCCTGATTTCCCAAGGTCTGGTGCAGGAAATTCTGGTCGACACATCACCGCCACCGATGCCGGTTTCGGTGCTGTATCCGCATAACAAACACATGTCGCCACGGGTTCGGGTGTTTGTGGATTGGTTGGGGGAGGTGTTTGCGCAGGCCCGATAACCGATGGTCCGCGGGCAATCTGGCTTGCTTGAGTTCGGCTAATATTTATCAGAGTGTGTATCGTGTGTATTGAGATGTGATCATCGCGTAATGTGCTCAGCAGATGCTGCCCACAAGGACGAAGGTGATGCGAAGTCGGGAAATGATCAGGATGATCGAGGAGGATGGCTGGTATCTGGTGGCCGTGAAAGGTAGCCATCATCAGTACAAGCATTCGTGCAAGTCAGGCAGGGTGACGATAAAACACCCTGATTCGGATCTTCCAAAAGGAACGATCAACAGCATATTGAAACAGGCGGGTCTGAAATGAGGCCCGACATCGGAAACGAGAGCCTCGAAGGGGCCACATCACAGGAAGGACTCATCGAAATGAAATTTCCGGTCGTTCTGCACAAGGATGCCGACTCAGAATACGGAGTGATTATCCCGGACGTGCCGGGTTGCTTCTCCGCGGGCGCTACTGTGGCGCAGGCATTTGAAAACGTGAAAGAAGCGTTGGCTTTGCACTATGAAGGCTTGGTCGCCGATGGTGATCCACTGCCGCAGGTGCGTGAGATTGACGATCATCTTGATAACCCTGATTACGCTGGCGGTGTGTGGGGGGTTGTCGACTTCGATATCACGCCTTACTTCGGCAAGTCGGTGCGCTTCAATGCCACGCTCCCTGAGCAATTGCTTGAGCGTATCGACCAGACGGTCAGACGAGATCAGCGATACAGCTCAAGATCTGGTTTTTTGGCGGCTGCCGCGTTGCGTGAGTTGTCGGCGTAAACGTTGGGAGTGGATATCGGCGCTATGCGGTGGGTCAGATTTAATAATTTGTGAAACGTTTCAGCATTTTCTCGAGTCCGAGGTTTATCGGCGTTTGTCCAAGCGTATGCTGGGCAACTTGCAAAGCAGTCGATACCCCATTCAAGACCGACAAGAGAGGATTCGATGACCTACACCGCTGCCGAAAACCGCTACGATTGCATCCCTTACCGCCGCGTGGGGCGCAGCGGGCTGGTGCTGCCGGCACTGTCTCTGGGCTTGTGGCACAACTTCGGCGACAGCACGCCAATCGATACCCAGCGCTCGTTGCTGCGTACGGCATTCGATCTGGGCATCAACCACTTCGACCTGGCCAACAACTACGGCCCGCCGTATGGCAGCGCCGAGATCAACTTCGGCCGTTTGCTGCGTGAAGACTTCAAGCAGTACCGCGACGAGTTGATCATCTCCAGCAAGGCCGGTTGGGATATGTGGGCCGGCCCTTACGGTCAAGGCGGTGGTTCGCGCAAATACATCTTGGCCAGCCTCGACCAGAGCCTGCAACGTCTGGGCCTCGATTACGTAGACATCTTCTATTCCCACCGCTTTGACCCGGACACGCCGCTCGAAGAAACCGCCAGCGCACTGGCCACTGCCGTGCAGCAGGGCAAGGCGCTGTACATCGGCATCTCGTCCTATTCCGGGGTGAAAACCCGTGAAATCGCCGGGCTGCTGAAAGAGTGGAAAGTACCGTTGCTGATCCATCAACCGGCCTACAACCTGCTCAATCGCTGGGTGGAAAAGGACCTGTTGGACACCACCGAAGAACTCGGCACCGGCGTGATCGCCTTCACGCCGTTGGCTCAGGGGCTGTTGACCGACAAGTACCTCAATGGCGTGCCAGCGGATGCGCGAGTCAATCGTCCGGGCGGTGGTTCGTTGCAGGCGTCTCACCTGTCTGACGCCAACCTCGCCCATGTGCGGGCGCTCAATGAAATCGCCAAGCGCCGCGGTCAGAGCCTGGCGCAGTTGGCGCTGGCCTGGACTCTGCGCGATCCACGGGTGACCTCGGCGCTGATCGGCGCGAGCCGGCCGGAGCAGATTATCGAGAACGTCGGGGCGTTGAAAAACCTGAGTTTCAGCGTGGAAGAGCTGGCGGAGATTGATCGGTTTGCCCACGAGGGTGGGATCAATTTGTGGGAGAAGCCTTCGATGGCGGAATAACCCTGAAAAGCAAAAGATCGCAGCCTTCGGCAGCTCCTACAGGATCGATGTTCAACCGCAATATTTATGGCGCGCAGTCAATGTAGGAGCTGCCGAAGGCTGCGATCTTTTGATCTTAAAACGGCACATCCCCCAACACCGTCGCCCGCTGCATCACCCGCCGTGCCGGGCGGTAATCATCCACCGCGTGATGCTGGGTCACTCGGTTGTCCCAGAATGCGATATCGTCTTTCTGCCAGCGCCAGCGGATGGTGAATTCCGGCCGTGTGGTGTGGGCGAACAAGAACTTCAGAATCACCTCGCTTTCCGTTTCCGACAGCTCATTGATCTTCGACGTGAATCCTTCATTGACGAATAGCGACCGGCGCCCGCTCACCGGGTGCGTGCGAATCACCGGATGCGATAGCGGCGGGTTCTTGCGCCGGGCTTCTTCCCACTGGGCCAAGGCTTCGGGTGTATTGCCATAACGTTCCAGCGGGAACGAACGGGTGAAATCGTGGGTAGCGGTCAGCCCTTCCAGCAAGGTTTTCATCGGCGCGGACAGTGCTTCATACGCCGCAATACCACTGGCCCACAGCGTGTCGCCGCCAAATTCGGGCAGCAGTTTGGCGCTGAGCACCGCGCCCATGGCCGGGGTCGGCAGGAAGGTTACGTCGGTGTGCCAGATCGCGTTGTCCCGCACGTCGGTGACGGCGGTGTCGAGGATCAGCACTTCTGGCTGCTCAGGTACGTTCGGGTAGATCGGATGAATATGCAGGTCGCCGAAGTAGGCGGCGAATCGCGCTTGCTGTTGCGGCTCGATCGGCTGGTTGCGGAAGAACAACACTTGATGCTTGAGCAGCGCCTGCTCGATGGCATCGCGTTGCTCGACGTTCAGTGGCTGGCTGATGTCGATGCCGCTGATTTGCGCGCCGAGGGCGCAGCTTAACGGGGTGATGCTCAGGCTGCTCATGGTGTTCTCTTCAATTCGGGGGCCATACATGAATTTTGTGAACGACACCGCACCTGTAGGAGCTGCCGAAGGCTGCGATCTTTTGATGTTGTTTTTAGAGAGCAAGATCAAAAGATCGCAGCCTCGTTTCACTCGACAGCTCCTACAGGGTTGATCCAAAAAAAGGGGGTACCAAGGCAAGTTGCTCCCACGTTCAAATGCTTCCGTGAGCCTGGCCATGCCATGGCACGAGTTTGCGTTGCAGGGCACGCAGGCCCATTTCCATGGCGAAAGCGATCAATGCGATCACCAGAATTCCCAACACCACCACATCGGTGACCAGGAATTGCGCGGCCGATTGCACCATGAAGCCCAAACCACTGGTGGCGGCGATCAACTCGGCGGCCACCAATGTCGACCAACCCACACCCAGGCCAATCCGCACGCCGGTCAAAATGTCCGGCAAGGCACTGGGCAGAATCACATGCCGAATCAATTGCGCCCGAGTCGCACCCAACGACTGTGCGGCGCGCAATTTCGCCGGGTCGACGGTGCGTACGCCAGTGGCGGTGGCGATCGCGATCGGGGCGAAGATCGCCAGGTAGATCAGCAACACTTTCGACAGCTCACCGATGCCGCACCAGATCACGATCAGCGGCAGATAAGCCAGCGGCGGAATCGGGCGATAGAACTCGATCAGCGGATCAAGAATGCCGCGAGCAATGCGGTTGTGGCCGATGGCGATGCCCACCGGCACGGCGGTCAGCACCGCAAAACCCAGTCCCAGGCCAATACGACTGAGGCTCGCGCCCAAATGCTGCCACAAGGTCGAATCCATGTAGCCAGTGGTCACCAGCAGCCAGCCTTTTTGCAGTACGGCGGACGGCGGCGGCAGGAACAGCGGTTCGATCAAGCCTGTGGCCGTGACGGCCCACCAAATGGCAACGAGAGCGACCAGCGTTAGTACGCTGATCCAGCGCGTATTCAAACTGCGACGCGGCGCAATGACCGTCGAGCCCGACTTCACTGTCGCGGCGGGAATTTCATAAGTGCTCATGCGCGCTCCTGCTGCTGCTGGACGCCACTGCGTTGGGAGAACACTTTGGCGAGCACGTGTTCGCGGGTTTCGATAAAGCGCGGATCCGACTTGATCGAGCGAGCCGACTCACCGGCGGCATAGCGCTGACCGAAATCCAGGCTCAAACGCTCGACGATTTGCCCGGGGTTGGGTGCCAGCAGAATCAGATCCGTGGCGAGGAACACCGCTTCTTCAATGTCGTGGGTAATCAGGAACACCGGTTTGGCGGTGCGCTGCCAGACTTGCAGCAACAGTTCCTGCATCTGTTCGCGGGTGAAAGCGTCGAGGGCACCGAAGGGCTCATCCATGAGCAAAATCCGAGGGTCTGCTGCAAGAGCGCGAGCGAGGCCGACACGTTGCTTCTGCCCGCCTGAGAGCTGCCAGATTCGGCGGTTTTCGAAACCGCAAAGGTCCACCAGGGCGAGCATTTCCCGGGCGCGGATTTCGCGCTTATCCCGGACGACACCAGCCAGTTCCAGACCGAAGCCGACGTTGGCCAGCACGTCCTGCCAAGGCAACAGGGCGTCGTCCTGGAACACCACGCCGCGCTCGGCGCTCGGGCCTTTGACTGGCACGCCATCAAGGGTGATGCGCCCGGCGCTGGGCTCGACGAAACCGGCAATCAGGTTCAACAGCGAGGTCTTGCCACTGCCAGACGGGCCGAGGGCGACCAGCAACTGCCGGGGCCCAAGGGTCAGGGAAATATCTGCCAGCACCGGTTCCGCTGCGCCCGGGTACTGTGCGCAGACGCGCTCCAGCTGTAGCAAAGCCATCGCGGTCAACTCCCCGATCAATGGGTGATGTATTTGGCGCTGACGTACGGCGCGTAGTCCGGCAGCACGGCCTCGACCTTGCCCTGTTCCTTGAGGAACACGGCGGTGTCGGTGATGGCCTTGGTGGTCGGCGCGCCGAGGGTGATCACTTGATCAGCCGCGAGCGGGAAAACGTTGCCTTGCAACAGCAATGGAATGTCGCTGGCCTTGGCACCGGAGAGCTTCACCAGTTTGTCGACGTTGCTTTGGTTGGCGAGCCAGGCTTTCGGGTCTTTGCGGTAGTCGGCGTAGGCATCGAGGGTCACTTTGGCGAACGCGGTGACGATTTCCGGGTGCTTCTCGGCGAAATCCTTACGCACGATCCAGGCATCGAAAGTCGGCGCACCGAACTTGGCCAACTCGCCTGAGGTGATCAGCACTTTGCCGTTTTCCTTGGCCACGCCGAGCGCCGGGTCCCAGACGTAGGTGGCGTCGATATCACCGCGTTTCCACGCAGCGATGATCGCTGGTGGTGCGAGGTTGAGCACGGTGACTTTCGACGGATCGATGTTCCAGTGTTTCAGTGCGGCCAGCAGGCTGTAATGGCCGGTGGAAACGAAGGGTACGGCGATTTTCTTGCCAATCAGGTCTTGCGGGGTCTTGATCCCGGAACCGTCCCGCGCAACCAGCGCTTCGGCGGCGCCGATCTGGGTGGCGATGAGGAAAGTTTCTACCGGGACTTTGCGGGTGATTGCCGCCGTCAGGGGGCTAGAGCCGAGGTAACCGATTTGCACATCGCCGGAGGCGATGGCGGCGATGATGTCGGCGCCGCTGTCGAATTTGCGCCAGTCGATGGTGGCTTTGGTGGCTTTTTCGTAGACGCCGTCGGCTTGGGCGACTTTGGCCGGGTCAACGGTGGTCTGGTAGGCGACGGTCACATCTGCCGCCTGAGCCAGGAAACTCGCCGAAGCCAGAACTGCGGCAGCCAGAAGGCGAAGAGGGGAAGTCAGTTTCATCGGGAAGCTCCTTGTCAGGCGACCGAGAGTCGGCGTGAAAAGGAGACTAAATGATATAAGAATCCAAAAATAAATAACTTTTTCGAATTATCTTATGAGCGGAAAATTCTAAGGGCGCATGGTTGTTTATCGCTTTTGTGGCGAGGGAGCTTGCTCCCGCTGGAGGCCGAAGGACTCCCAAAAACAGCGAAGGTGTGTCTGATTGACCACTGTCGCAGATTTTACGGCTGCTGCGCAGCCGAGCGGGAGCAAGCTCCCTCGCCACAGAGGTTTGCGATCTAATTACTGATCGCCAGAATACTCGCCTGATACGACCCGACAAACACATCGAAATCGCCGACTTCGTTCTGTTCCAGCTCCACTTGTTGAGCCAGCGACGAACGTGCCAACTCTTCAAATCTAGCCTGTTCTTCGCCTGAAAGCGGCTCGCTGCGGAAAAACTCCGCGTGCGCCTGGCTCTGACGCAAGGAGAACCGGGCAAAGCTTTCCTTGTGCTCGGCCATCGCCGCCAGCACCTGCGCCGATGGCGTCAGGGACGCGTCCTCGACCTTGGCCAGTTGCGCGTTCAGTGCCTTGCTATGGGCATCGCCGCCATGGCTCTGATCCAGCAATGCCGCTAATGGCGCAATCTTTTCCAGCAATTCGCCGGCCCATTCCTTCAGGTCTACCGGGTGCCCGTCCCGTTGCAATTGCAGGCCCGGACGACGCCCTTCCTTGACCACGCTGAGGAAGTTCGAGGTCGCGTTCCCGCAACTGGTGCTGGTCAGCAGCGGGCTGTCGTTCAGCGCGCAGTACAGCAGGAACGCGTCGAGGAAACGCGACTCGGTGAGGTCGATGCCCATCGGCAGGAACGGGTTGATGTCCAGGCAACGCACTTCAACGTACTGAATGCCACGGGCCACCAGCGCCTGGATCGGCCGCTCACCGGTGTAGGTCACGCGTTTCGGACGGATGTTGGAGTAGTACTCGTTTTCGATCTGCAGGATGTTGGTGTTGAGCTGAACCCATTCACCGTTCTGGTGTGTTCCGATCTCGACGTACGGCGGATACGGCGTGGCCACGGCTTTGCGCAGGCTGTCGGTGTAGCTGGTCAGATCGTTGTAGCACGGTGTCAGACCGGCCTGGGCGTTGCTCTGGTAACCCAGATCGCTCATGCGCAGGCTGGTGGCGTAGGGCAGGTACAACGTGTCCGGGTCCAGTTGTTCCAGCTGATGCGAGCGACCGCGCAGGAAACCGGCGTCCAGCGCAGGCGAAGCACCAAACAGGTACATCAGCAGCCAGCTGTAGCGACGGAAGTTACGGATCAGCGCGATGTAGGCCGACGATTGATAATCGCGGTCGGTGCCGTCAAAGCCTTCGGCCTCTTTGAGCAGGGGCCAGAGCTTTTCCGGCAGGGAAAAGTTGTAATGGATCCCGGCGATGCACTGCATGGTCTTGCCGTAACGCAACGCCAGGCCCTTGCGATAGACGTACTTGAGCTGACCGATGTTGGAGGTGCCGTAATAAGCAATCGGGATGTCTTCCTCGGCCGGCAACGGGCACGGCATCGATGGACTCCACAGGTACTCGTTGCCGAGCTTGCTGTAGGCAAAACGGTGAATCCTGTCCAGGCTCGCCAGCATCTGCGCCGGGTCTGGCAGGGCAGGCGTGATGAACTCCAGCAGCGACTCGGAATAGTCGGTGGTGATCTGTTCGTTGGTCAGCGCGGAACCCAATGCTTCCGGGTGCGGCGTTTGCGCCAGGCGCCCTTCGCCTGTCACGCGCAGGCATTCACGTTCGATGCCGTGAAGGCACTGTTCGAGCAGAGAGAGGTTAGCGCGCTCGCCGAGCAGAGCCAGGCGGCGGTTGAGAAGTTCGCTCAAGTTGGATTCCTTCACGCGTCAGTCGCCCCAATATGGGGGTGGGCAAGACGGTCTACAAGGGTGAAGTTAAAACTGGCGTTTTCGCCTGGTTTTTTCGAGCCGCACAGGCCTAATGCCGGTCAGTCAGGAATTGCACAATCCCTGTGGGAGTGACCTGTGGCGAGGGGGCTTGCCCCCGTTGGGCTGCGAAGCGGCCCCAAAATCTCTGAGTTTCCAAAATCTTGTGAGTGCTACGCACTCAAACGGGGGCAAGCCCCCTCGCCACAGGGTTCCACAGGTTGCATTGCGCCGAAATTAACTCAAATTGATGATTGGGGGCTACAGGACAGCGAACGTGCCTTGTGCTTTTGCGACGAGTTTGTCGCCTTGCATCACGTCGGCTTCGACCACCAGCGTGCGCCGGCCCGGATGAATCACCCGCGCCGTGCACATCACCTCGCCGTCGGCGACAGCGCGGATGTAGTTGATCTTGCATTCGATGGTTGCGCTCTGCTGGTCAAAACCGTGGGTGCTGGAACAGGCCAGCCCCATGGCAATGTCGACCAGGCTGAACAAAGCGCCGCCATGCAGTTTGCCGCCGCGATTGCGCAGTTCCGGCGCAAGCCCCAAGGCGACTTGCGCCACCCCGGCTTCCAGGCTGTGCAAGCGACACCCCAGCAGCTTGAAAAATGCGCTTTCGCTCAAGCCGGCCGGGATCTCCATCAGCGCTTTTTCAACTGTTTGGCATTAGCGAACAGCGAGGCCATGGCGTTGTTGGCCGGGGCTGCGGCCGTGGTTTCCTTGCGCGGTGCGGTGTTCTGGGATTGGCGTGGTGCCGAACCCGGACGCGCGCCACGAGCACCGTCGATTTTCTCGCCCGGGGTGTCGCTCATGCGCATCGACAGGCCAACGCGTTTGCGCGGGATGTCGACTTCCATGACCTTCACCTTGACCACATCACCGGCCTTCACCGCTTCGCGCGGATCCTTGATGAACTTCTCCGACAGTGCGGAGATGTGTACCAAACCGTCCTGATGCACACCGATGTCGACGAAGGCGCCGAAGTTGGTCACGTTGGTGACCACGCCTTCGAGGATCATCCCCAGTTGCAAGTCCTTGAGGTCTTCGACACCTTCCTGGAATTCGGCGGTCTTGAACTCGGGACGCGGGTCGCGACCGGGTTTTTCCAGCTCTTGCAGGATGTCGGTGACCGTTGGCAAACCGAACGTTTCGTCGGTGTACTTCTTCGGATCGAGACGTTTGAGGAAGCTCGCGTCGCCGATCAGCGAACGAATGTCGCGGTCGGTTTCAGCGGCAATGCGCTGCACCAGCGGATAGGCTTCCGGGTGAACCGCGGACGAATCCAGCGGGTTGTCGCCGTTCATTACACGCAGGAAGCCCGCAGCCTGTTCAAAGGTTTTTTCACCCAGACGCGCGACTTTCTTCAACGCCGCACGGGTTTTGAACGCGCCGTGCTCGTCGCGGTGGCTGACGATGTTCTGCGCCAGGGTCGCGTTGAGGCCGGAGATACGGGCCAGCAGCGCCACGGAGGCAGTGTTGACGTCGACGCCCACAGCATTCACACAGTCCTCGACCACCGCGTCCAGGCCGCGCGCCAGTTTCAGCTGCGACACGTCGTGCTGGTACTGGCCGACGCCGATGGATTTCGGATCGATCTTCACCAGCTCAGCCAGTGGATCCTGCAGGCGACGGGCAATCGACACCGCGCCACGGATCGACACGTCGAGGTCCGGGAATTCCTTGGAAGCCAGTTCCGACGCCGAGTAAACCGATGCGCCGGCCTCGGAGACCATGACTTTGGTCATCTTCATGGCTGGATATTTTTTGATCAGCTCAGCGGCGAGCTTGTCGGTTTCGCGGCTGGCGGTGCCGTTGCCGATGGCGATCAGGTCCACCGAATGCTTGGCGCACAGGGCGGCGAGCACGGCGAGGGTCTGGTCCCACTTGTTGTGCGGCACGTGCGGGTAAACTGTGGCGTGATCCAGCAGCTTGCCGGTGGCATCGACCACGGCGACCTTGCAACCGGTGCGCAGGCCCGGGTCGAGGCCCAGGGTGGCGCGCGGGCCGGCCGGGGCCGACAGCAGCAAGTCGTGCAGGTTGTGCGCGAACACGTTGATCGCTTCGGTTTCCGCGCCGTCGCGCAACTCGCCCAGCAGGTCGGTTTCCAGGTGGGTGTAGAGCTTGACCTTCCAGGTCCAGCGCACCACTTCGCCCAGCCATTTGTCGGCGGCACGGTTCTGGTTCTGGATGCCGAATTGCTGGCCGATCATGCCTTCGCACGGGTGCATGGTGCCCGGCAGTTCATCGCCGACTTTCAGCGCGGAACTCAGAATGCCTTCGTTGCGGCCACGGAAAATCGCCAGCGCGCGGTGCGATGGCATGCTTTTCAGCGGTTCGTCGTGTTCGAAATAGTCGCGGAACTTGGCGCCTTCCTCTTCCTTGCCGGCAATCACGCGGGCACTGAGGGTGGCTTCCTGCTTGAGATAGTTGCGCAATTTGTCCAACAGGCCGGCGTCTTCGGCGAAGCGCTCCATGAGGATGTACTTGGCGCCTTCAAGGGCGGCTTTCACATCGGCCACGCCTTTTTCGGCGTCGATGAAACGCGCGGCTTCGGTTTCAGGGTTCAGGGTCGGGTCGTTGAACAAACCGTCGGCCAGTTCGCCGAGGCCGGCTTCCAGGGCGATCTGGCCCTTGGTGCGGCGCTTCTGCTTGTACGGCAGGTACAAGTCTTCGAGACGGGTCTTGGTGTCGGCGAGTTTGATGTCACGTTCGAGTTGCGGGGTCAGTTTGCCCTGCTCTTGAATGCTGGCGAGGATGCTGATCCGCCGTTCGTCGAGTTCTCGCAGGTAGCGCAGACGCTCTTCCAGATGGCGCAACTGGATGTCATCGAGGCTGCCGGTCACTTCTTTCCGGTAGCGGGCGATGAACGGAACGGTAGAGCCTTCATCGAGTAGCGCGACGGCCGCTTCGACCTGTTGTGGGCGTACACCGAGTTCCTCGGCGATGCGGCTGTTGATGCTGTCCATAAAACCACCTGACAAATTGTGAAAGCAGGCTCGCAGGCGCAGAGATAAGGGCTCGGCGAGTCTGGTTGAGCGGCCTGGCGTGCGCCGCTACCTGAGCCAACAGGCTTCCCGTTGACCCGTGAAATCGAACAATTACTGCCAGCGCCATGAAAAAAAAGCGGCTGCTTACAGTAACGATCAGACGTTGCCTGACACAAAAGGCCGCGCATTATAACCAGCGTTCTGCCCATTCGGGGGCATCGCGGGTTGTAGGCACAATGCCCGGATTTCTGGCGATGAAGGAAAAATCTGCTAACAATGCACTCGGTGCGTATAACGGCAGCTACGCCATAATGCGCGCCGAGATCAAAGGAGCATCCAATGAGCAGCACTGCAAACATTGCTGAAGGCGAAAAAATTCTTATTGTTGACGACGATCCCGGGCTGAGCAGCCTGCTGGAGCGTTTTTTCGTCAGCAAGGGCTACCGTGCCCGCGCCGTCCCGAACACGGAACAAATGGACCGCCTGCTGGCGCGTGAAGTGTTCAACCTGGTGGTCCTCGACCTGATGCTGCCCGGCGAAGACGGCCTGACCGCTTGCCGCCGCCTGCGCACGGCGAACAACCAGATTCCGATCATCATGCTGACCGCCAAGGGCGATGAGCTTAGCCGCATCAAGGGCCTGGAACTGGGCGCTGACGATTATCTGGCCAAGCCGTTCAACCCGGACGAGCTGATGGCTCGGGTCAAAGCGGTTCTGCGTCGTCAGGCGGCACCGGTACCGGGCGCCCCGGGCAGCGAAGACGAAAGCGTGACCTTCGGTGACTACGAATTGTCCCTGGCCACCCGCGAACTCAAGCGCGGCGACGAAGTGCACATGCTCACCACCGGTGAGTTTGCGGTGCTCAAGGCGCTGGTCATGAACGCGCGTCAGCCACTGACCCGCGACAAGCTGATGAACCTGGCCCGTGGCCGCGAGTGGGATGCCCTTGAGCGTTCCATCGATGTGCAGATCTCTCGTCTGCGCCGGATGATCGAGCCCGATCCATCCAAGCCACGCTACATCCAGACTGTCTGGGGCGTGGGTTATGTGTTCGTTCCAGATGGCGCCGCCACGAAGTGATTGGTGATTTGTAGGAGCGGGTCTTGCGGGCAAGGGGTCAAATGACCTTTCCCGCAGACCCGTGATCCGCAATATGCGAGCATGCTCGCTCCTGCAAGTGTGTAGCGGTTACTCATGAAAACCCCTGTTTGGTTCCCCCAGAGCTTCTTCTCCCGCACCCTGTGGCTGGTGCTGATCGTCGTCCTGTTCTCCAAGGCGCTGACCCTGGTTTATCTGTTGATGAACGAAGATGTGCTGGTGGATCGCCAATACAGCCACGGCGTCGCCCTGACGCTGCGTGCCTATTGGGCCGCCGACGAAGAAAATCGCACCAAAATCGCCGATGCCGCCACCCTGATCCGGGTGGTGGGTGCCGGTGTGCCGGAAGGCGAACAACACTGGCCTTACAGCGAGATCTACCAGCGTCAGATGCAGGACGAACTGGGCGCCGACACCGAGGTGCGATTGCGCATGCACTCACCGCCAGCGCTGTGGGTTCGGGCGCCCAGCCTGGGCGATGGCTGGCTGAAGGTGCCGTTGTACCCGCACCCATTGCGCGGCCAGAAAATCTGGAATGTGCTCGGCTGGTTCCTCGCCATCGGTCTGCTGTCCACCGCCTCGGCGTGGATTTTCGTCAGCCAGCTCAATCAACCGTTGAAACGCCTGGTCTATGCCGCGAGGCAACTGGGTCAGGGCCGCAGCGTGCGCCTGCCGATCAGCGATACACCGAGCGAAATGACCGAGGTTTATCGCGCCTTCAACCAAATGGCTGAAGATGTCGAACAGGCCGGCCGCGAGCGAGAACTGATGCTGGCCGGGGTGTCTCACGACCTGCGCACGCCCCTGACCCGTTTGCGGTTGTCCCTGGAACTGATGGGCGCCCACAGTGACCTGACAGACGACATGATCCGCGACATCGAAGACATGGACGCGATTCTGGACCAGTTCCTGGCGTTCATTCGTGACGGACGTGATGAATCGGTGGAAGAAGTGGACCTGAGCGAGCTGGTTCGCGAAGTTGCCGCGCCGTATAACCAGAATGAAGAGAAAGTGCGCTTGCGCCTGGAACCGATCCAGCCGTTCCCGTTGCGGCGGGTGTCGATGAAACGGTTGCTGAATAACCTCATCGGCAATGCCTTGCACCACGCCGGCAGCGGCGTTGAAGTGGCGGCTTATGTGTCCGGAGATTCCAGCGCGCCGTATGTGGTACTGAGCGTCATGGACCGTGGCGCGGGAATCGACCCGTCGGAGTTGGAGGCGATCTTCAACCCGTTCACCCGTGGCGATCGGGCCCGAGGCGGTAAGGGGACCGGGTTGGGGTTGGCGATCGTGAAGCGGATCGCTTCGATGCATGGCGGGAATGTCGAGCTGCGTAACCGTTCTGGTGGCGGGCTGGAAGCGCGGGTGCGGTTGCCGCTTGGGTTGATGTTGCCGCGGGATGCGGTCTAACGACCGCATCCGAGCTCTGTGGCGAGGGAGCTTGCTCCCGCTGGAGGCCGAAGGACTCCCGATCCCGACAACCGCATGCTTGTCGCCAAAACACGGTTGCCTGGTTTTGCGGCTGCTGAGCAGCCGAGCGGGAGCAAGCTCCCTCGCCACAGGAGGACTGAGTAAGCCTTACCCCTTCCCTTTGGTCCGAGTCATGTTCGGCCCGCCATTCTTCTCCAGATGCTCGATGATGATCCCCGCCACGTTCTTGCTGGTGGTGGTTTCAATCCCTTCAAGCCCCGGCGACGAGTTCACTTCCATCACCAGCGGCCCATGGTTGGAGCGCAGGATGTCCACCCCCGCCACCGCCAACCCCATGACCTTCGCTGCACGCAACGCGGTCATGCGTTCTTCCGGTGTGATCTTGATCAGGCTCGCACTGCCACCGCGATGCAGGTTGGAGCGAAACTCCCCCGGCTTGGCCTGGCGCTTCATTGCCGCGATCACCTTGTCGCCGACCACGAAACAACGAATGTCCGCGCCGCCGGCTTCCTTGATGTATTCCTGAACCATGATGTTTTGCTTCAGGCCCATGAAGGCCTCGATCACCGATTCCGCCGCCGTGGCCGTTTCACACAGCACCACACCGATGCCCTGAGTGCCTTCCAGCACCTTGATCACCAGCGGCGCGCCGTTGACCATCTCGATCAAGTCGGGAATGTCATCCGGGGAGTGGGCAAAACCGGTGACCGGCAAACCGATCCCCCGGCGCGACAGCAATTGCAGCGACCGCAGTTTGTCTCGCGAACGGGCGATGGCTACCGATTCATTAAGCGGAAACACTCCCATCATTTCGAACTGGCGCAGCACTGCGCAGCCGTAAAACGTCACCGATGCACCGATCCGCGGGATCACTGCATCGAAACCCTCCAGCGGTTTGCCGCGGTAGTGGATCTGAGGCTTGTGGCTGGCAATGTTCATGTAGGCGCGCAAGGTGTCGATCACCACCATTTCATGGCCACGCTCCATACCGGCTTCGACCAGACGACGGGTGGAATACAGACGCGGGTTCCGCGACAGCACAGCGATCTTCATGCAACACCTGTGGAGAAGGTAGATACCGGGAACACCGGCTTGTCTTGTACATATTTAATGCCCGGATTGACCACCAACTGGCCGTCGATCAGGGCTTTGGAACCGAGTAACAGGCGATAACGCATGGACTTGCGGCAGGCGAGGGTGAACTCGACCCGCCAGACCCGATCACCGAGGGCCAAGGTGGTGCTGACCACATAGCGCATCTGCGCATGGCCATTGGAGCTCTTAATGGTTTTTCTCGTTACCAGCGGGGCTTCGCAGCGCCGATGCCGCAGTTGCACCACCGTGCCCAGGTGCGCAGTGAAGCGCACCCATTGTTCGCCGTCGCGCTCAAATGGCTCGATGTCGGTGGCATGCAGGCTGGAGGTGCTGGCGCCAGTGTCGATTTTTGCCCGAAGGCCCGCGACTCCCAAATCCGGGAGCGCCACCCACTCGCGCAGACCGATAACGGTCAAATGGTCAAATGTCTTCAAAAGTGCTCAACCGGCAAAAACCGCTCAGACCGCGTGCGGCCGAATTCGCGGTATTCACGCAGAATAATGGGTAAAAGGCGACAGATATCTACTGCCCGGATTTCCATCCCTCACTGTGTGGGGGAATGCCTGCATTCTAATCCACAGCACGACGATTCATGGCACGACAGAAACGGTAGTACAGTTCATCGATATTTCAGAATGAGGTCATCCAATGGCACAAAAAAGCGAAGAGGACGACAAGGTCCGTCTCGATAAATGGTTGTGGGCCGCGCGTTTTTATAAAACACGGGCCTTGGCCAAGGCCGCGATTGAGAGTGGCAAGGTGCATTGCCGGGGCGAACGCTGCAAGCCAGGCAAGGAGCCGAGGGTCGGCGATGAGTATCAGATTCGCACCGGCTTCGAGGAACGCACCGTGGTGGTCAAGGCACTGTCGATCGTGCGCCGTGGCGCGCCGGAGGCTCAGGCGCTGTATGCCGAAACCGAAGCCAGCATCGCCAAGCGCGAAGCGGCGGCAGTCATGCGCAAAGCCGGGGCGTTGGGCGTGAGCACCGACGGTAAGCCGAGCAAGAAGCAACGCCGAGACCTGTTCAAGTTTCGCGGGAACAGCAACGACGAATAAGGACCGTCGTCGGGGGCAGACTTGCAATCGCGCACCTGTGCAGCCATATGGGTGTACTCGACAGCGGCCAAATGAAAATGCCGTTCGTCGAAAACCGAGGTTTGACCTTGCTTGGAACAACCCCGGATTGTTCATAAAATGCCTTTATGGCTGAACTTTGCCCGCTCAAAAAAGCGGAAATGACGCGATTTTCTTTTTTTGTCACCCTTTCAGATACCCAGACCTATGACCCATCTATCGGATAACGACTACACCCAACGCTTCATCTTCGATGACAGCGACACCCGCGGCGAGCTGGTTGGGTTGGAGCGTAGCTATGCCGAAGTCCTCGCCAAACACGCCTATCCGGAGCCGGTCGCGCAATTGCTGGGCGAGTTGATGGCGGCGGCTGCGTTGCTGGTTGGCACCTTGAAGTTCGATGGCTTGCTGATTCTGCAGGCCCGTTCCGAAGGCCCGGTGCCGTTGCTGATGATCGAGTGCTCCAGTGAGCGCGAAATTCGTGGCCTGGCTCGTTACGAAGCCGACCGGATTGCCCCCGACGCGACCCTCGCCGACCTGATGCCCAATGGCGTATTGGCACTGACTGTCGACCCGACTCAGGGCCAGCGCTATCAGGGCATCGTCGATCTCGACGGTGAAACCCTGGCCGATTGCTTCACCAACTACTTCGTCATGTCCCAACAAACCAATACCCGCTTCTGGCTCTACGCCGATGGCCGTCGTGCCCGTGGCCTGTTGCTGCAGCAACTGCCTGCCGACCGTCTGAAAGACGAAGAAGAACGCGCCGCCAGCTGGCAACACATCACCGCCCTGGCCAGCACGCTGACGGCTGATGAATTGCTGAGCCTGGACAACGAAACCGTGCTCCATCGCCTCTATCATGAAGAACAGGTACGCCTGTTCGATGTGCAGAAACTGCGTTTCCGTTGCAGCTGCTCTCGGGAACGCTCGGGCAATGCGCTGGTCAGTCTGGGTCTGGAAGATTCTCAGAAACTGGTCGTCGAACATGGCGGTCGCATCGAGATCGACTGTCAGTTTTGCAACGAACGTTATCTATTTGATGCGGCCGATATTACCCAATTGTTCGCCGGTGCAGGGGTCGATACGCCGTCAGATACCCGTCACTAAAACGCTTCAGCGCAGGTAAATTCACTGCGTAACGCCGGAATAACGCCGTTCTGACGGGAGGGCCCTACACTTTTTGGGCTTTTCTGGCATAATCCGGCCCACTTTTTTCGCGGTAGTAGTGCACGACTTTCTACTACAAAACGTTTGGAGCACTCGGCCACTGGCCGACGGGGAACCTCATGACGCAAGCCAATAACGCCGTGTACACCGATCTGAGTGTTGATGATCTGGTTAAAGAAGCCCTGAATCGCGGTGAAGGCGAGCTTGCCGATACCGGCGCGCTGGTTGTTCGCACCGGTCACCGTACCGGCCGTTCGCCAGTCGATCGTTTCATCGTTGAAGAGCCGACCACCCAGGACGCCATCGCCTGGGGCCCGATCAACCGCAAGTTCCCGGCCGACAAGTTCGATGCCCTGTGGGCTCGCGTCGAGGCCTTCAACAACGCGCAAGAGCATTTCGTTTCCCACGTGCACGTAGGTGCTGCCGAAGAGCACTACCTGGCCGTGAAGATGACCACCCAGACTGCCTGGCAGAACCTGTTCGGTCGTTGCCTGTTCATCAACCCGGCCCAGTACAACCCGGCTGGCCGTGAAGAGTGGCAAGTTCTCAACGTCGCCAACTTCGAGTGCGTGCCAGAGCGTGACGGCACCAATTCCGATGGCTGCGTGATCATCAACTTTGCCCAGAAGAAAGTGCTGCTGGCAGGCATGCGTTACGCCGGCGAAATGAAGAAAGCCATGTTCTCGGTGCAGAACTTCCTGCTGCCGGCCGCCGATGTACTGCCAATGCACTGCGCTGCCAACATCGGCGAAGCGGGCGACGTGACCCTGTTCTTCGGTTTGTCCGGTACCGGCAAGACCACCTTGTCCGCCGACGAAAGCCGTTACCTGATCGGTGACGACGAGCACGGTTGGGGCGAAGGCGTGGTGTTCAACATCGAAGGCGGTTGCTATGCCAAGTGCATCGACCTGTCCGAGAAGAACGAACCCGTCATCTGGAAAGCCATCAAGCACGGCGCAGTCCTGGAAAACGTGGTACTGGACGACGCCAAGAAGGCTGACTACGCCGACAGCAGCCTGACCCAGAACAGCCGCGCCGCCTACCCGCTGGAGCACGTCGAAAAGCGTTCCGAGAAAAACCTCGGTGGCGAGCCAAACGCTGTGATCTTCCTGACTTGCGACCTGACCGGCGTTCTGCCGCCCGTCTCGATCCTCAGCGAAGAACAAGCGGCCTACCACTTCCTGTCCGGCTACACCGCTCTGGTGGGTTCGACCGAAATGGGTTCCGGCAGCGGCATCAAATCGACCTTCTCCACCTGCTTCGGCGCACCGTTCTTCCCGCGCCCGGCCGGCGTATACGCAGAACTGCTGATCAAGCGCATCCGCGGCTTCGGCTCCAAGGTCTACCTGGTCAACACCGGCTGGACCGGCGGTGGCTACGGCGTCGGTAAACGCTTCAACATCCCGACCACTCGTGGCGTGATCGCAGCGATCCAGAGCGGCGCTCTGATCGGTGCCGAGACCGAGCACCTGGACACCATCAACCTCGACGTGCCACTGGCCGTACCGGGCGTTGAGACTGGCCTGTTGAACCCACGTAACACTTGGGCTGACAAGGCTGCTTATGATGAAGCTGCTAAAGCGTTGGCTGGGTTGTTTGTTGAGAACTTCAAGAAGTTCGATGTGAGCGACGCGATCAAGGCTGCTGGGCCGAAGTTGTAAGGCCTGGATTTAGCGAATGAAAACGCCGCCCTTTGAGGGCGGCTTTTTTGTGGGCGCGATTCGGACCATCAGAAATACAACTGCCATTATTCCAGCTGAAAAAGCGCTAAACAGCCAGAATAATGCCACTTACGCGTTCGAGCAGATGCCTTCCAACTCCTGCGTATCCCACCGTTGGACCTTGATCGCTCGATAGAGCATGCCAATAGTCAAGGGCACCTTGTCACCGCGCCCCTTCGCCCGACGCTTGAGAAACACATCAAACCCTTCCGGCTGAAAGTAGCGATAGGCGTCGTAGTCGACGAAGTCGATGGCGAACTGTTCCTCCAATGCTTCCATCAGATGTCGCGCATCGGCGCCGTCGCAACCCAGGTCAAAATTGATCGAGGTGGTGAGGCTGATGGTTTTGCGTTCGGGCAGACCGAGTTCTTCGTGCAGCAGCTGCATGAGCAGGTGCATGGCGTGGTCGTCGGGGAAGTTGGGGCCGAGGTTCATGATGGCGTCCAGTTGGAGAAAAAGCTGGCGCTGATGCGCTCAGCGCCCCCTTACAAGTAACGAGCGGTTGAGTCGACCTGTCGGAGAGTTCTTGTAGCCTTCAAAATTTAGGGTGATCCGGCGGTTGACCTAGTCATGGCCATTGTTGTCTCGCATGCAGTATCCGCATTATTTCTACCGTTTCAGCCAAGACCACATAGACCATAACGTAATTTGGTGTGGCGACTATTTCATGAGTGCCAAGAACTATGCCCTTTCTATAAAGCTTTGGTTGCTGGCCCGCTTGCTCTGCTTTGAGCTCAAAGACTTCGTCTAAAACAATGGCCGCATCAGGGTTGTCCTGGCAAATATAATTCATGATGTTGTCCCGGTCAGTCATCGCCGAGGGACGCCAAACTACCTGCATCAGCGGGCTCGTTGACGTATGGCGTCACGTTTGGCAGCAAAGATTCGGCGTACCTCTTCGTCGCTTACGCTTGGCCTGGGATCATCAATGCTGGCCTGAACCTGCTTCTTGAACCACTCCTCGTAAGCAGCGGCTTCGTGAGCGTGCTTCATTGCCTCGGAACGGTCAGGGCGAGAATAGGTTTTTACTTGTAGAGGGTCATAGCCCGATGTATCGACATCGAAATGACTGATGCCTATTCCTTGCAAATAGATCACCAGGGTTTCGAGTCGCTTAAATAGGCGAATTTGCTGGCTGCGTTGCGCCGCCAGGGAATGTGTTTGTGATCCATGTTGAACTTGAACCGCCCACCCACCTTGCTTGGCAAAAATGTGAGTGGCGTTAACAGCGCCGCTTTCAACCAGTTTGACGAGCGCGGTGTGATCGATCGTTTCGGTTGTCATAAGAAGGAGCCCATGGCTGATCAGTGGCTCACATGCTACGCAATCAATAATAGTTTGCAATCTTCTGCCTCCATTAAGGATGTAGGTATTTGTATCCTTTTTGTGGGCAGCCAGCGCAGAGTGAAGCTGGCATGCCCCATGACCACGGTGTCTTAGGATGGTGCTTTCCAGCCCATCATGCGTTGCTGGGCGACTTTAAGCAGGTCGCAGCCGTCCTGTGTCAGTAAGTAGATCGCGTGGGTGATGTGCGGAATGTCTTCGACGTCACCGTGTTTGAAGCATTGGCAATGCAGGGTTTGGAGCAGGTCGCTGGAGGCTCGGATGCGCTGGAGGGCGGCTTCGAGAATGTCCTGGGGGTTTGCCTCTGTATCGATGATCAGGGGCGGGGAATCGGTGAGGTTGGTTTGCAGCGGAAGGTAACGATCGTTTGTAGACAGAGTCCATGTTTTCATTGGTTTTAGCCTCAAATGCATCAGGAAGAACCGCCACCACCGTGACCAAGCGATGGGAGGCGGACTGTGTTCGGGTTGGTCAACCGATGAGGCTCACATCCCGGCACGCCCGAGGGCGTCCCAAACACAGCCACCATATAGCGTGCAGGCACTTGAAGTGCCGGCAGCATACAACGGACGCGTAGATATGAGCCATTCGGGTGACCAAGCCCGAGTCGCTGATTTGGCAGCGACGGTCACGACTATAGGTGCGAGCCACTGGGCAGCGATAGGCGACAAGGTGTCTTCGGTTGTAGGAACGGGATGAAGCTTTGATAGGCCGTTGCTGACGGACTTATCCCTTCCGCAATTTCTCTCGTTTAATTGCCATTACGCGTTTGACTTCTTCATTGGGAATGCAGGGACGAGGGTCGTCGAGGCTGGCTTGTACTTGTGCTCTGAACCATGTGCCGCAGACCGCTTTATCGAGTTGCAGTTGAGCATCGGATGTTTTGTTTTTCATCAGGCATACCGCGTTATCGTTCATCGCGGGCAAGCCCGGCTCCCACAGGGATCTTCATGTGGGTCTGGATTTTTTCTGGCATCAATTGGTGGTGATTCTCATCAGTCGCTGCCGAGCGACTTCAAGCAATTCGTTGCCGTCCTGGGTCAGCAGGTACAGCGCACTGACGATGTTTGGAATATCTTTCACATCGGCCTGTTTGAAGCACAGGCAATAGAGCGTCTCGAGCAGATCGCTGGCGGCGCGGATGCGTTGCTGGGCGGCGTCGAGAATCTCGTGAGGATTGGCTTGGGTGTCGATGACCAGCACGGGGGTTTCGCTGTAATTGGTTTTGAGTGGGCGATAGCGGTCGTTCATCGAGGTCAGTCCTGTGGGGAAGTCGGGCAGGCTCGCCGGCGGGCCGACACAGTGTTTTCAGCCGCGTCGGAAACTATAGAGGGCGGCGGCGAGGCATCGCAATAAGACGTCAATGGACGGGTTTTGTAGGGGGTTTACCGGTGCTGTCGACCTTTGCCTACGCACGTTCTGACTATTTTTTAAGCTTTTCCCCCGAGAGGTCGATATTCCTACGGGATTGTCAGGCGTGGCGCACTGAATCTGCGTAGGGTGCGCGCCAGATTTTGTAGGACGTTTCGAATCGTCTGAGTCGACTCTTAAAGGGAATTAGGTATGCAATGGCTACGTATGGCCTCGGTATTGTTGTTGTGGGCCGGTGTTTGGCGGATGGCGGGTGCTACTGATGCGGGTCATTCGCTGGCGCTCGAACACATCGGTTGGCCCGATGCCCTGACCACTCAGGCAGACATCGACACCGCATCCCGCGCCGAGGTGTTGATGGTAGGCAAGGCGCTGCTGGCCAGCGAAGCCCTGGACGAACAGAGTCTGAAACAACGACTGGGTGTGCAGGCTGTGCAGCTCAAATCGGTCAGGCAAGTGCAGGACGGGTTGTGGGATCGGTTGCTGGTCACCTACAGCGACGCCAGCCAGAACTGTGACGGCGAACCCTTCTGCCCGCGTGTGCGTAGCGTCGCTGATTTGCGTCAGTTGGCGGCGGCGTTCACGGGCGAAATCAGCCCGGCTTATGCGGTATGGGCGAGCAAGAGCCGGGCATTTCATGAGCAGGCGTTAAATGAGCAGCTACGAGTGGCAGTATTTGTACCCTAGGCTGCCGGTTTAAACTTCGTCAACAACGCGGCGAGATGAGTGCCGCCAGCCCTCCGTCAGAAAGTGAGGCTGATCACAGGCGCGACGCAGCCTCAAGGTCCATCAATCCTCTGCCGTACGCTTCACTGTTGGCATAAATACCGGTGCGATTTGCCGTTGCCAGCAGTCGTTCGCGTATTTGCTGTGCGCTCAGCTCGGGGTATCGGCTTTGCAGGGCGGCCAGTGCACCACTGACCAGCGCAGCGGCAGGCGAAGTGCCGGCGGTCTGTACGTATTTGCCATCCTTGCTTGTGGTCAGCAGGCCTTGCTCGGCGCCAGAGTCACCACCCGGCACAGCGATACACCAGGCTGCGGCGACACCACAGTAATTGGATTTTGCGTTGATGCTGCTGCCGTCGTTCTTTACTGCTACCACAGCGATCCAGCCTTTCTCCAGTTCGGGCAGGGCAACGGGTAAACCTGGCTCGGCCAGCGGTTCTCGTTTCAGCTCATTGCCGGTCGGGAACACAAACACCGCGCCGTCCCGAACCAGTTTTCGAGCTGTCACCAGCGATTCCGGCATCACTTGGTTATAACGTGCTTCATTGATCTCGGTCGCCGGAATGGCATTGGCCCACGAGTTATTAAGGATGCGTGCGCCCCTGTCGAAGCCTGCTTGCCAGGATTGGGCGATTTCACTATCGAAGAAAAAGGGTTCGTTGTCGTCGCCGAAGCGATAGGGGATCAACTGTGCGTTATAGGCCACGCCATGCATGCCCTGGTCGTCCTTGTTAGCCGCGAGAATGCCAGCCATTTGTGTGCCGTGACCGATTCGGTCGGAGGTGCCAGCTTGTTTTTCGATGTAGTCGAAGCCGGGGTCAAGGAGCCTTCCTTGAAACTCCGGCAGATGGCTGTTCAAACCTGAGTCAATCAGAGCCACGGCTACGCCCTGTCCGGTGCCGCCGCGAGCATAAAGACTTGAGGCATGGATGACCGCCAAGCCCTTCTGGGCCTGATATTCCTGGGTTTCAAACGCGGCAAGCAGTGGCGGTTCTTCAGGAGGATTAACGCATCCGCTCAGCAGAGTGGATGCAATGATGATAGACATAATGGGTATGCGATGCATGATCGTTCCTTCGTAAAATCCGCGTACATCAGGCTTCCTGCTGTGATGAATACTTCGCGGAAAATGGTTTGTCGGAGAAGGATCTTACTGGCAGGCAAGGTATTTACGTCAGGTGGCGAATTGCTCCGTTTGTTTCAAACCGTGGCGAGGAAGTGATGATTAGACGCTGTATCATTCCGTATCGTTTTTGCCCCAACCTTTTCTCGACTTGCTGCGTTCGCCGGCTAGGCTTTGGGCTTCGCAGCGGTCAACGGAGTGACAGCTAATGCACAACACCCTGGAACAGGTTTTCGGTTATCCACAGTTTCGACCCGGCCAGGAGGCGGCGGTCAGTGCTGTGTTGGCCGGGCGCTCGGCGGCGGCGATTTTCCCGACCGGTTCGGGCAAGTCCCTGTGTTATCAACTGCCGGCCTTGCTGCTGCCGCACCTGACATTGGTTGTGTCGCCCCTGTTGGCGCTGATGCAGGATCAGTTAGCGTTCTTGCAGCGCCACGGCATTGCGGCGGGCAGTATCGATTCGGCCCAGAGCCGCGATGACGCCAGCGAGGTGATGGCGCGGGCAAAATCCGGTGAATTGAAGATTCTGATGATTTCCGTGGAGCGTCTGAAGAACGAGCGCTTCCGCCATTTTTTGCAGCAGGTACCGATTTCGCTGCTGGTGGTGGACGAGGCCCACTGCATCTCTGAATGGGGCCATAACTTCCGCCCCGACTACCTCAAGTTGCCGGACTACCAGCGCCAGTTCAATATCCCTCAGGCGCTGCTGCTGACTGCCACCGCGACACCCAAGGTGATCGCCGACATGCAGGCCAAATTCGCCATCGCCCCCGAGGATGTGGTGACCACCGGTTTCTACCGGCCTAACCTCAATCTTTTGGTGGAACCGGTACGCGGCCAGGACAAGCGACGACGCCTTGTCGAATGGATGAGCCAGCGTCCCGGCCAGCCGAGTATCGTCTACGTGACCCTGCAGAAAACCGCCGAGCACATTGCCGACCACCTGGGGCGCAATGGCATTCAGGCCGAGGCCTACCACGCCGGTTTGCCCCATGAGCAACGGGAAGGGATACAAAAGCGCTTCATGGGCGGGCAATCCAATTGCATCGTCGCCACCATTGCCTTCGGCATGGGCATCGATAAAAGCGATATCCGCAACGTGGTGCATTTCGACCTGCCTAAATCCATTGAAAACTACAGCCAGGAAATCGGTCGCGCCGGGCGTGACGGGCAGCCATCCGATTGCCTGGTGCTGGCCAACCGCGACAGCCTCAACGTGCTGGAGAACTTCGTCTACGGCGACACGCCGGAACGGGACGGCATTCGTTACGTGCTCGACGAATTGCAAGCCGCCGCGTCCGAGGGGCAATGGGAATTTCTGCTGGGACCTTTGGCCGATCAGAGCAACATTCGCCAGTTGCCGCTCAAGACTTTGCTGGTGCAGCTGGAACTGCGTGGAATGATCGCCCCGCGTTATGCCTATTACGCCGAATACCGTTTCAAGTATTTACAGGAGCCCGAAGCATTGCTTGCCCGATTTGAAGGTGAGCGCAAGGACTTCGTCTCGGCAATCATCCAGACATCCAGCCGCGCACGGACCTGGGCCACGGTGAATTTCGATGCGCTGTATGAGCAGTATTCCGCCGAGCGCAGTCGGGTGGTCAAGGCGCTGGATTACTTCCAGGAGAAGGGCTGGGTCGAGGTCGAAAGCAAGCAGATGACCGAGGTTTACAGCCTGCTGCAAGCCAATTTCGATCCCCAGGCACTGAGCACCGAATTGCACGCCTGCTTCACCCAACATGAACGCACCGAGATTGCACGGATTCACGCCATGCTGGATCTGTTCGCTACCGACTACTGCCTCGGTTACCGCTTGGCGGAATACTTCGGCGACGAAAACGCACCGAAGCTATGCGGACATTGTTCCGTATGTCACGGTCAGGTGGCGCGATTGCCGGCACCACCGGAATTGCCGGCGCTTGTGGATAAAAACTTCGAGGCGCTGTGTGATGATTTTATCCACAGGCACGAGCAGCACACGGGCAACCCTCCTTCGGGTGAGCGCGTAACAAGATTTCTATGCGGGATCAGCGTGCCGCTGCTTACCAAACTCAAGGCGCGGTCGATTCCTGGGTTTGCGGCATTGGAGGACTATCCATATGCCGAGGTTCGAGTATGGGCTGAGGCGAACCTCTAACGTGTAGGAGCTGCCGAAGGCTGCGATCTTTTGATCTTTTGATCTTTTGATCTTTGGCGGTGCTGAAATTACCGAAGATCAAGATCAAAAGATCGCAGCCTTCGGCAGCTCCTACAGGGGGACTCAATATTTTCGACGTGCATCCATCCGCTGAATGTCGCTCATCACAGGAATAAATTTCAAAAAAGCCCGGCGCCTGACTATGGTGAGGACTGTCTTTGGATTGCTAACAAGAGAACAATCATGAGCCAGACACCGTTCGATATTCAGCGCGCCGCCGTGATCGGCGCGGGCACCATGGGCCGTGGCATTGTTATGTGCCTGGCCAACGCCGGGGTGCCGGTGCAATGGGTCGATAACAATCCACAGATGCTTGAGCAAGCGCTGACCAGCGTGGCTGAGACTTACGCCCACAACGTGCGTCAGGGGCGGATCGATCAGGCCGAGGCGGATGCGCGCATTGCACGGGTGACGGCGGCTGCCGATTACGCAACGATCCGCGATGTCGATCTGGTGATCGAAGCGGTCTACGAAAACCTCGAGTTGAAGCAGAAAATTTTCCGCGAACTCGACGGCTTGATGAAACCGGAAGCAATTCTGGCCAGCAATACTTCGGCACTGGACATCGACGCCATGGCTGCTGTCACTCGCCGTCCGCAACAGGTCCTGGGCCTGCATTTCTTCAGCCCGGCGCACATCATGAAGCTGCTGGAGATCGTGCGCGGCGCCCAGACGGAGCCGGCGGTACTCGATGCAGCCTTGGCCCTGGGCCAGCGCATGGGCAAGGTCAGCGTGGTGTCGGGCAACTGCCATGGTTTCATTGGCAACCGCATGCTGCATCCGTACGTGCTCGAAGCGCGCAAAATGCTGCTGGAGGGCGCCTTGCCTTATCAGGTGGATGCGGCGCTGCAAGGTTTTGGTTTCGCCATGGGGCCGTTTCGCATGTACGACGTGGTCGGCATCGACCTGGAGTGGCGCGCGCGGGAACTGGCAGGCACAGGCCAGGATGCGCCGGAGGTTCAAGTGGACAACCGCTTGTGCGAGCTGGGGCGTTTCGGTCAGAAGAGTGGCGATGGGTATTACCACTACGAACCGGGCAGTCGCCAGGCTGAGCACGATCTGGGAGTCGATGCGCTGGTACTGGAAGTCAGCGAAGGGTTAGGGTTCCAGCGTCGCGAGATCAGCCCCGAGGAGATTCTGGAGCGTTGTTTGCTGGCGCTGGTCAATGAAGGCGCGAAGATTCTTCAGGAGGGTATCGCGGCATCGGCGCATGACATCGATCTGGTTTATCTCAACGGTTATGGCTTCCCGGCGGACAAGGGCGGGCCGATGGCCTGGGCGGATCAGCAAGGGTTGGAAGATATTCATCTGCGCTTGCTGGAATTGGAGACCCGTCAGGGCGAGCACTGGGCGCCGGCGCGATTGATTGGTGAGCTGGCGGCGCAGGGTAAGGGGTTTGGCGGCATGTGATTTATGTGGCGTCTGTGAAGGACCCTTCGTGAGCAAGCCCGCTCCCACACTGGATCTCAGGCGTACACAAAACCTGTGTCCAATAAAGATTGAATGTGGGAGCGGGCTTGCTCGCGAAGAACGATAACGCGGTTTTCGCTTTAGACTCGCTATTCAACGCCAGGAATCGACACCGATGTCCAACCCGATGCCCCAACGCACTGACTACCCGCACTTCCAGCCCATCACTACTCGCTGGCACGACAATGACGCCTATGGTCACGTCAACAATGTCACCTACTACAGTTTTTTCGATACGGCGGTAAACACCTACCTGATCGAAGTCGGCGGCCTGGATATCCATGACGGCGAGGTGGTGGGGTTTGTGGTGAGTTCGGCCTGCGACTACTTTGCCTCGATCGCATTCCCGGACCGGATCGAGATTGGCCTGCGGGTCGGCAAGTTGGGCAACAGCTCGGTGCAGTACGAATTGGCGGTGTTCAAGGCCGGTGAAGATGATGCCTGTGCGGCGGGGCGCTTCGTGCATGTGTTCGTGGATCGGACCACGAATCAACCGGTGGCAATTCCTGCCCGACTGCGCGGTGCGTTGGAGCGACTGGCGATCTGAGAGGCAAAAAAAATCGCAGCCCCTCGGGCTGCGATTTTTTGATCCACCTGCAAACGAGGCGATTCAGCCTCAGTCGTGATGGCGATGTTTATGCTTGCGATGGCCATAGGCATGGCCACGACCTGGATGGCCGCGACGGTAGTAACCACGATCGTCATCATCATAACCACGACGATAGCGACGATCATCGTCGTCATCGCTCTTGTTGCCCATGTAGTTACCCAGTGCGCCACCGGCACCGCCGCCTGCTGCGGAGCCGATCAGGCTGCCAGTGGTGCCGCCCACGCTACGGCCGACCACGTTACCGCCTGCTGCGCCCAACGCACCACCAATGGCTGCTTCGCCACGGCTGCGTTTGTCTGCGCCGACGGCGCTACCACCCGCGCCGCCCAGGGCCGCGCCAATGGTTGAACCTGTATTGCCGCCTAACGATTGACCGACGACCGAGCCAAGAACCCCGCCCAATGCGCCGCCCACACCTGCTTCGGTGGTGCCGCCTGCAGAAGCGAAGCCACTGACCAGGCCAAGGGACAACAAGAGAATCGAGGAGAACTTCATAGAGGAACCTCAAGGGGATGACGGCGCGATCCTGAGGCTGTGTCATGGTTGTGACAATCGAAATCCGACGAGTAACACGACTTGAGCACAATTCTATAAGTTACTGTTTTTTGGGCGGAACTTAAGTGTTTTTCACCGGTCTTTAACTACTTCGCAAAGGCCGTTTCTATACAGAAACGGCCTTTTTTGTGGGCGATTGGAAAGTGCTGGATCCGAAAATTGTTTGAATGAGCCACCGCTTTCGCGAGCAAGCCCGCTCCCACAATTCGATCTCCAGCGAACACAGATTCTGCGCACGACTGAGGTCTAATGTGGGAGCGGGCTTGCTCGGGAAGAGGCCGGTTCAGGCGATACGTCAAGCCGACTTGGCCATGATCAACCCAGTCTCACTCGCCGCTTCCAGGCGAATCGCCACAAATTTCGATGTCGGCGTGTGGCTGCCATCCCCGGTGCTTTCCAGCGGCACCAGCGGGTTCACTTCCGGATAGTAAGCGGCCGCTTGCCCGGCAGGAATATCAAACGCCAGCAGCGTGAAACCCTTCACCCGACGCTCACGGCCATCATCCCAAATCGAAACAATGTCAGCCTTCTGCCCGGGTTTGAACCCGAGACGAATGATGTCGGCTTCATTGACGAACAGCACATCGCGCTGACCTTTCACCCCGCGATAACGGTCATCAAGACCATAAATTGTGGTGTTGTACTGATCGTGGGAGCGCATCGACTGCATGATCAGGTCCGGCAGCACGCCGGTGGAGCGGGTGCGCTCGTGCACCAAGTGTTTGGGCAACCTGTTCGCACGGAAGTTGGCCCGACCCGATGGGGTATTCCAGCGACGTGCGCTGGCGCTGTTACCCAGGTAGAAACCACCCGGGTTCTGAATTTTCTCGTTGAAGTCCCGGAAGCCCGGAATGGTGTCGGCGATCAAGTCGCGGATGCGGCTGTAATCGGCCACCAGCCAGTTCCAGTCCACCGGTTTGCTGCCCAGGGTTGCGGCGGCGATGCCGGCGATGATTGCAGGCTCCGAGCGCATCTGGTTCGACAGTGGCTGCAGCTGACCGTTGGAGGCGTGGACCATGCTGAACGAGTCTTCCACGGTCACCGCTTGGGCCCCTTCGGCCTGGATATCGATGTCGGTACGGCCCATGCACGGCAGGATCAGCGCGTCTTTACCGTGGGCCAAATGGCTACGGTTGAGCTTGGTGCTGATCTGCACGGTCAGGTCGCAGTTGGCCAGAGCCTGGAAGGTCCGCATGCTGTCCGGGGTGGCTTGGGCGAAATTGCCGCCCAGGCCGATGAAGACTTTCGAGCGGCCGTTGGCCATGGCGTGAATCGCCTCGACCACGTTGTGGCCGTTTTCACGGGGAACCTTGAACTGGAAGCGCCGCTCCAGAGCGTCAAGGAACGCCACCGGCGGACGTTCGTTGATGCCCATTGTCCGGTCGCCTTGCACATTACTGTGGCCGCGCACCGGGCACAGGCCGGCACCCGGCCGGCCGATGTTGCCGCGCAACAGCATCAGGTTGGCGATTTCCTGGATGGTCGCCACCGAATGACGATGCTGGGTGATGCCCATCGCCCAGCACATGATCACGTTCTCGCCTTTGACGTACATACGCGCCGCTTGCTCGATTTCCACCAGGGTCAGGCCGGACTGCTCGACGATCTGCTCCCACGGGGTGTCGTCGACGATGCCCAGGTATTCCAGAACGTTGACGCTGTGTTCATTGAGGAAGTCGTGGTCGAACACCGCAGGCTCACCAGCCTTCTGCGCATCGCGCTCCCATTGCAGCAGGAACTTGGCCATGCCGCGCATGATCGCCATGTCGCCGCCCAGTGCAGGGCGGAAGTACGCGGTGTTGGTCGGCTTGTCGCCGTTGGTGAGCATTTCCAGTGGGTGCTGTGGATGCTGAAAACGTTCCAGGCCGCGCTCTTTCAGCGGGTTGATGCATACCACCTGAGCGCCGCGTTTCACCGCTTCGCGCAGGGGTTCAAGCATCCGCGGGTGGTTGGTGCCGGGGTTCTGGCCCCAGACGAAAATCGCATCGGCGTGTTCGAAATCATCGAAGGTCACGGTGCCTTTGCCGACGCCAACGCTCTGCGCCAACGCAACACCACTGGCTTCGTGGCACATGTTTGAGCAGTCGGGGAAATTGTTGGTGCCATAGGCGCGCACGAACAATTGATAGAGGAACGCCGCTTCGTTGCTGGCGCGGCCCGAGGTGTAGAACTCGGCCTGATTCGGGTTCGACAAACCGCGCAGATGTTTGGCGATCAGGGTGAAGGCATCATCCCAGCTGATGGGTTGGTAGCGATCGGTTTCGGCGTTGTAGCTCATCGGCTCGGTCAGGCGGCCCTGATATTCAAGCCAGTAGTCGCTCTGTTCCAGCAGCGAGGTGACGCTATGTTTGGCAAAGAATGCAGCGTCGACACGGCGTTTGGTCGCTTCCCAGTTCACCGCTTTAGCGCCGTTCTCACAGAACATCACCATGCCCTTTTCGGGAGAATCACCCCAGGCGCAACCGGGGCAGTCGAAGCCGCCGTTCTGGTTGGTCTTGAGCATTATGCGCAGGTTTTTCAGCGCGTTATCGCTGGTCAACCAGGCCTGGGCGACGCTGATCAGCGCGCCCCAGCCACCAGCTGGTCCTTTGTAGGGCTTGTAGCGGGGGACGGGTTTCTGATCGGCTTGACGATGTTGACTCACGCTTGATTCTCCAACGCTGGGCTGTAAACCCGTGGTGCACTTTTCTGCGGCAGGTGGATGAGGTTGAGGTTATGTCGACGGGCCCACTGCACGGCAAGGCCGGTGGGCGACGACAAACTGACCAGGGTCTGAATGCCGGCGCGTAAAACTTTCTGGATCAATTCGAGGCTGCAGCGGCTGGTGACAATCGCCAGGCCATCGGTGGTCGGGATCTTCTGGCGGATCAACCCGCCGATCAGCTTGTCGAGGGCGTTGTGCCGGCCAATGTCTTCACGGCCCAGCAGCAATTCGCCATTGCCGTTCATGTACACCGCCGCATGCACCGCGCCGCAATGTTGGCCCAGTGGCTGAAATGCACCGATGCGCTGACGCAGGCCGTCCAGCCATTCGGCCGGGGGCAACGGTGCGCCGGGCAAGACTTTGAGATCGGGCAGCGCTTGCTCGACCGCTTCCACGCCGCAGAGACCGCAACCGCTGGTGCCAGCCAGTTGCCGACGCTGCTGCTTGAGGTTCCAGAAGGCGCGATTGGCGATGGTCACTTGCGCGTATTGCGCCGAACCCGTGCCGCTGAGTTGCAAGTCGTAGATATCGCAGGCGTCTTCGATGATTCCGCTGCCAAGGCTGAAGCCGACAATGAAGTCTTCAAGATCCGTTGGCGTGACCAACATGACGGCCTGGCTGATGCCGTTATAGGCAATCGCCAACGCGACTTCCTCGGCCAGCGCGGTGCTGGACGATTCGGTGTATTCAAGGTTGCAGTAACTATAAGTCTGACTGGCGACGGTCGCAGGCGTTTCAACAGCAGGCGCCGCGCGGGAAGTGCGCTTGGCGTTCATAAGGCATCACCAACGGTTTGATCAGCTTAGGGGGCGTTCTCAATTGGTTTCTCCGCCGCGCCGGGGAAACTCATTGAGAACGCCCCCTAAGCCTAGGCGCGTCAATCTGTCGCGTCTAATTGCTATTACTGATCTGCCGATAGATGACGTCGATCAAGAGTTGGCCATTGATTGCTGATAGATCGCGAAACAGGCTTCTGCAAGCGCCGAACGCGGAGCGCTGCGACGCATGATCAGCCCCAGTCGTGCGAGGGTCTGGGCGTTTTCTATGGGTTGCAGGCGCAAGTGATCGGTGAGATTTTCCAGACCACCTTCCAATGGCATCACGGCGCAGCACAAGCCGCCGTGTACCGCCTGTAACAACTGGTGGACCGCATCGGTTTGCAGCAACGGTTGGGGGGCCAAGCCACGACTGTGGAAGTTATGGTCGATGGACTGGCGAAAATGCATGCCGCTGGTGAGCATGCCCAACGGCAGTTCAATCAACGATTTCCAGCTCAAGGGCGCGTCGCCGAAACTGAAGAAACGCTGATCGTAGAGCAAGCCCATGCGGGTTTCGCTGAAGGCCAGGGAATCGAAACGCTCACCGTCCAGACGCTCCAGGTACGACACGCCGAGGTCGAGACGGTTGTTCGCCAGTTGTTCGAGGATCTGCTCGGAACTCAGGGCCGAAAGTTCGAAACGCAGGTTCGGGTGCTCGGCGTGCAGGCGCTGCATCAGTGGTACCGGGTCGAAACTCGACAGCGGCACCACCCCCAGGCGCAACGTACCCACGAGGTTGCCGCGACAGGCAGCCGCTTCGGCCTGCAAGCCGTCATAGGCCGCCAGCACCGTACGTGCCCACGCCAGCACGCGCTCGCCCGGCGCGGTGAAACCTTCGAAGCGCTGGCCGCGGTTGACCAGCGGCAGGTCGAGCTCTTCTTCAAGGCTGCGCAGGCGCATGGACAAGGTCGGCTGAGTGATGTGACAACGCGCGGCGGCCTGGCCAAAGTGCCGGGTTTCGTCGAGAGCGATGAGGAATTTGAGTTGCTTGATGTCCATCTTCGCTCCAGGGCGCGGGCAAGGTTTGCGATTCTACCGCCTGCGCGGGGTTGGGTCATTGGTCGGCTGGGAACCGGGCTTTGCAGGGCTGGTCTAGTCTTTGGCGTCTGGAACCCAAACCCCAAGGAGAGTGCACCATGAGTATTTTTAGCTTTGTGAAAGAAGCAGGCGAAAAACTTATCGATCTGCTGACACCTGGCAATGCCAATGCCAGCGAGCAGTTGAAGGAACACCTCAGCAAGGTCGGCCTGGGCAATCCGAATGTTCAGGCGACAATTGAAGGCGACAAAGTCATCGTCACCGGTGAAGTGGCGAGCCAGGAAGAGAAGGAAAAGATTCTGCTGGCCTTGGGCAATATCGCCGGTGTCGGCAGCGTTGATGACCAGATTACTGTGACCGGGCCGGTGGCGAAGGCTGCTCGTTTCGTTACGGTGAAAAAGGGCGACACCCTAAGCGCGATTTCCAAGGCCGAATACGGCGACGCGAACAAGTACAACAAGATTTTCGAGGCCAACAAACCAATGCTGTCGCACCCGGACAAAATCTATCCGGGGCAGGTATTGCGGATTCCCGAATAATGTGAGGCCGTAGGAGCTGCCGAAGGCTGCGATCTTTTGATCTTGATCTTCGGCAGTTTTAATACCGCCAAGATCAAAAGATCGCAGCCTGCGGCAGCTCCTACAGGGAATCAGAGCCCTGCGATGAGCTCCCGATAATCCCCCACCGCCGCAAACTCGGCCGTGTCCTTGGGTCCTTTGCGGCTGTCCGGTTCGCTCACGGCCAGCAGATGCGCCACGCCAAAATTGCGTGCGCTGCGCAGAATCGGCAACGTATCGTCGATAAACAGACTGCGCGCCGGATCGAAGCCGATGTCGGCTTGCAAGGCATCCCAGAACTGTGGGTTTTCCTTGGGGAAACCGTAATCGTGAGAGCTGATCAAGCGCTCGAAATACGGCGCCAGTTCAATTCGTTCCAGCTTCAATGACAGCGAGTCGCGGTGGGCGTTGGTGATCAGTACCACGCGTTTGCCGGCCCGTTTGATCGCCGCCAGAAAAGTGTCCGCATCCGGACGCAGGGCGATCAGGTGCGCGGTTTCCAGTTTCAGTTCGCGTACCGACAGCTTCAGCTCGGCGCTCCAGAAATCCAGGCAGTACCACTGCAACTGGCCGGCATTGCGTTCGAAGAGCGGATGCAATTCCAGCTCTGCCATGGCCCGGCTCACCCCGTGCAGCTCGGCATAACGTTGCGGCAGGTGTTCCATCCAGAAATGGTTGTCGTAGTGCAGGTCCAGCAGCGTGCCGTCCATATCCAGCAAAACGGTATCGATGCCATGCCAGGGCAGCAGGGACATAAAAAACTTCTCCAGCGGTAAAAAAGATATCCGGGATAAACAATCAGGATAGGCCGGGTACAGGCTGGGTGGAAAGCGTCGCGAGCGAAGGGAGTGCAAGGAAAAAACAGGCGAGGACGGGCCGGGGTCGCGTTCGACTTTACGAGTTGTAAATGACCCGTCCGAGCCTGTTTTTGACGCAGCAATCTCGAGCGCAGCAGCTTTCAAACAGCCTGTATAGTAACCCGCTTACGCCAAGGAGCCATCTATGCGCCAGAAACCCACCGTACTCGCCCGCGACATTGTCGCCACCAGCCGTTTGTTCTGCGTCGAAGAGTTGAAATTGCGCTTTTCCAATGGCGTGGAACGTACTTACGAGCGTCTGGTCAGCAAAGGTACCGGGCATGGCGCGGTGATGATCGTGGCGATGCTCGACGCGGAGCACGCGGTATTGGTGGAGGAATACTGCGGCGGCACCGATGCTTATGAATTGTCCCTGCCCAAAGGTTTGATCGAGCCGGGCGAAGACGTGTTGGCGGCGGCTGAGCGCGAGCTCATGGAAGAGGCCGGGTATGGCGCGCGACAGCTTGAGCATTTGACCGAGTTGTCATTGTCACCGGGCTACATGAGCCAGAGGATCCAGGTGGTACTGGCCACCGACCTGTACGAAGAACGCCTGGAGGGTGACGAGCCCGAGCCGATGGGAGTGGAAAAGATCAACCTGCGTGAATTGTCGTCTTTGTCGCAGAATCCGCGATTCACCGAGGGCCGTGCCTTGGCGGCGCTGTATCTGGCCCGAGATCTGCTGACTCAACGTGGGGTGTTTTTGCCGTGAACTTGAATTTTCCCCATCCGTTGATGGCGCCAGTCGTTGAACTGGCTTTGAAGGCTGGCGAGGCGATCCTGCCGTTCTGGCGCGTCAACGTTGCTGTCACTGCAAAGTCCGATGATTCCCCGGTTACAGCCGCCGACATGGCCGCTCATCACGTGATTCTGGCCGGGCTGACGGCGCTGGATCCAAGTATTCCGGTGCTGTCCGAAGAGGACGCCGATATCCCTCGGAGCGTGCGCGCCGGCTGGCAGCGCTGGTGGCTGGTCGACCCATTGGACGGGACCAAGGAGTTCATCTCCGGCAGCGAAGAGTTCACCGTCAACATTGCGCTGATCGAGCAGGGGCGGGTGGTGTTTGGTGTGGTGTCGATGCCGACCAACGGGCGTTTTTATGTGGGCGGTGCAGGGTTGGGTGCCTGGCGTGGTGATAAAGGCGCCGAGCCGTTGCCGATTCAGGTTCGCGAGGTTCCGGCTGCGGGTGAGCTTTTCACGGTGGTCGCCAGTCGTCGGCATTCGAGCCCTGAGCAGGAGCGGTTACTCGCGGGGTTGAGCGACAGTTTGGGTGAGCTGCAACTGGCGAATATCGGCAGTTCGTTGAAATTTTGCCTGCTGGCGGAAGGGGCGGCGGATTGTTATCCGCGGCTGGCGCCGACTTCGCAGTGGGACACGGCGGCTGCGCAAGGCGTGCTGGAAGGTGCGGGCGGTGAAGTGCTGGATTTGAGCGGTGAGCCGTTCTGCTATCCGGCGCGGGAGTCGTTGCTGAACGAGTTTTTCCTGGCGCTGCCGGCTAAAGCGGCTTGGCGGGAGAAGTTGTTGGCTTTGGCTCGGGGTTGAAGATCAACGATCAAAAGATCGCAGCCTCGTTTCACTCGACAGCTCCTACAGAAAAACGTGTCCCCCGTAGGAGCTGTCGAGTGAAACGAGGCTGCGATCTTTTGCTTTACCGGTGAAGAACATACTGCCCGGTAAACCGCACCGCATCCTCTTCACTCCCGGTATTGACGATCCGCGAATGCAGCGTCAACCGCGCCCGCCCATAGCGCTCATACATTGCCAGAAACTTCTTCCAGACTGCCGCACTCGGTGCCTGGCAAATCGCCGTCGCGTCCATGATGACCGGCAGGGGGTAGCTGATCTGCCCTTCTTGAATCACGATGTGACCGTCTTCGATGATGCCTTCTTCACGCAAACGCAAATGCAGCCAGCCCCAGCCGGCCAGCACTGCGCCGCAATACAGACTGCCACCGAACATGGTGCTCTTGTGATTGACGTTGGCCGCAAGCGGCAGGTGCAGGCGCAGTTGTTGGTCGTGCCAGTCGAGCACTTTGAGGCCCATGTCCCGCGTGAGGGGGATGTCAGAATGGAGGATCGATTCCAGATGACGACTGTCGCGGTTCATTCAGGGGGCCTTTTGTTTGAAGGGGATGATTTTACGGTAGCTCAATCAAGGTCATCGGTGGGGCTGCTGGCGCCGCTGTCGGCGAAGTTCAGACCATGCTTGCGCAGTTTGTCGTGCAAGGTTTTGCGCGGAATGCCGAGGGCTTCGGCGAGGCTACGCACGGAGCTGTGAGAGCGCGCCAGTTCGGCGGCAATCAAACTCTTCTCGAAATTCTCCACTTGCTCGCTCAGACCGCCGCTGACCACTTCAATCGTGCTGCCGACGCCGCCATCCGGCGCACTATTATCCAGCGCCAGTTCCAGGCCCAGGGCAAAGCGTTCGGCGGCGTTCTGCAGTTCTCGCACGTTGCCTGGCCAGGTGTGGCGCAATAGCAGCGCCCGGTGTCCCGGCTGCAATTCGTGGGGTGGCAAACCGTGGCGGGCGCTGGCTTCATCGGCGAAATGCTGGAACAGCATCAGCGCATCTTCGCCCCGCTCACGCAATGGCGGAATGCGCAGCGGTGCGACGTTCAGGCGGTAATACAAGTCGGCACGGAAGCGGCCCTGATCAGCGGATTGACGCAGGTCTTCCTTGGTCGCGGCAATGATGCGGATATCCAGCGGGATCAGCTGGTTGCCGCCCAAACGCTCGACGACCCGCTCTTGCAGCAAGCGCAGCAATTTCACCTGCACATCCAGGCTCATGCTTTCGATTTCATCGAGGAACAACGTGCCGCCATTGGCAAATTCGAACTTGCCGATGCGACGTTTCTGCGCGCCGGTAAACGCACCGGGCTCATGACCGAACAGCTCGCTTTCCACCACCGACTCAGCCAGGGCTCCGGCGTTGATCGCCACGAATGGACCGTTACGCCGACTCGACAGGTCGTGCAGCGCACGCGCCACCACTTCCTTGCCCGCACCGGTTTCGCCGAGAATCAGCACGTCGGCTTTGGTCGCCGCCAGTGCACCAATCTGCTCACGCAGGCGCAGCATCGGCGCTGATTGCCCGACGAGCCGCGCGCTCAGTTCGTTGCGATCGCTCAGGGCCAGACGCAGGCTGCGGTTGTCCAGCACCAGCCGGCGCAGGTCCAGGGCACGACGTACGCTGTCGAGCAGGGAGTCGCTGGCGAAAGGTTTTTCCAGAAAATCATAGGCCCCGGCACGCATGGCTTGAACAGCCAGCGGCACATCGCCGTGGCCAGTGATCAGCAACACGGGTAGCTCCGGGTCCTGGGCATGGAGTTCGGTCAGCAGTTCGAGGCCGTCCATGCCTGGCATGCGGATGTCACTGACCACCACGCCCGGCCAGTCACGCTCCAGTTGCCCGGCCAGGCCTTTGGCTTCAGCCAGCGGCAGGATCTTCAGGCCGGCCAGGTCCAGGGTCTGGCTCAGGGCCTGACGCAGGTGGGGATCGTCGTCGATCAACACGACCTGGATGCGGTTGTCGATGGTCATGCACTTCGGTCCTCGGACGGTTGCAGGCTCACGCCCGGTGCGCCTGCGCGCAACTTCAGGGTAATCAGGGCGCCACCTTCCTTGTGGTTGGAGAACGACAGTTCACCACCAAAGGCGCGCATCAAGGTGTCGCAAATTGCCAGCCCCAAGCCAAGCCCCTGAGTGCGGGTCTTGGTGGTGTAGAAGGGCTCGCCGGCACGACCCAGCGCTTCCAGGCAAAACCCGGGGCCGTTGTCGCGAATGTACAGGTTGACGCCGTCGGCGGTGGACTCGGCACTCAACCAGAGTTTACGCGGCGGGCCTTTTTCCGTCAGGGCGTCGAGGGCATTAGCCAGCAGATTGCCGAGTACCTGACGCAGACGCGTTTCCCCGGCCTCGACCCATAGGGTGGCGGCGGGCAAGTCACGGATCAGCTCGACTTCCATGCTGCGCCGACGCTTGGCCAGTAACGCCAGTGCGTCGTCCAGTGCCGGTTGCAGGGCCACGCTTTCCGGGGCGTGACGATCACGCCGGGCGAAGGCGCGCAGATGAGCAATGATCGAGGCCATGCGCCCGGTCAATTCGCTGATCAGCTTGAGGTTGCCGCGAGCATCCTCGGTGCGCTGATGATCGAGCAGCACTTCGGCGTTTTCCGCATAGCTGCGGATCGCCGCCAGCGGTTGGTTGAGCTCGTGGCTGATGCTCGCCGACATCGTCCCCAGCGCCGAGAGCTTGCCGGCCTGCACCAGGTCATCCTGCGCGCGCACCAGTTCCTGCTGGGCGTGTTCGCGCTCCAGTACTTCCTGCTTGAGTCGACGGTTGAGGCCTTCGAGGTCGCTGGTCCGTTCGGCGACCCGGCCTTCCAGTTCCTGGCGGGCCTTGCCTTCGAAGGCGATCCGCTCCAGGTAATGGCGTCGACGTTGCATCATCAGGCCCAGCAGCAGCATCAGTACCAGCAACGTTGCACCGCCGATGGCCACAACGGTGCGTACCGGGCGATCGATCAGGGTACGCGGTGCAAGGATGCTGACGCTCCAGCCGGTTTCTTCTATCTGCCGGGTTTGCGTCAGCCAGGCGTTGGCGTCGAGATTCAACGGCTTGGGATCGCGGGTCGGGTAGGGTTGAATCGCGGTGATGGCCTCGCGCTCTGCTTCGCTCAAAGGGCGGGTCGAGCGGAATCGCCATTCGGGCCGTGACGTGAGGATGACCACACCATTGTGGTCGGTCACCAACAGTTGTTCCGGGGTTTTGCCCCAGAGGCTTTCGGTATGGTCGAGGTCGACCTTGACCACCAGCACGCCGATGATTTTTTCGCGATCACGTATCGCTGCCGCAAAGAAGTAACCACGCTTGGCCGAGGTGGTGCCCAGGCCGAAGAAGCGCCCCAGACGCCCGGCCATGGCTTCACTGAAATAAGGACGAAAAGCGAAATTGCGGCCAACGAAACTGTCGTGTTTGTCCCAATTGGAGGCCGCCAGCGTCTTGCCGGTGGTGTCCATCAGGTACATGACCTCGGCGCCGGTCTGGGCACTGATGTTTTTCAGCAGGCGATTGGCATTGCCCTGAATCACGCCCTCGTCCGGTGCGGCCAACGTCGCGCGCAGGGCGGGCAGCTCGCCGAGAATCTGCGGTAACACTTCATACCGATGCAGAGTGCCCAGCAGGTTGGCGACGTAAAGATCGAGGGTCTGACGGTTCTGCCCGGCCAGTTCGCTGCGGTAGTAACGCTCGGCCAGATGCTCCAGCGGCCACAGCAAGGGCGCCAGGCATAACGCGAGTAGCGCCAGGCTGCGCCAACGGGGTCTGCGGGGGAGAGTAGGTGTCATGAGCATCAAGCGCCTATGGGTATGGACGCATTATGCCTAGGCTTGCGGGCGCAGTCTGCGCACCAGGATCAAGTGCGCATTGACGGTGAACATTCACACAGGAATTTCAGGAAAAGACTTCAGCGTCCTTGAAGAACGCGGCGGACTGATCTTTGGCTGACAGTTTCGGTGCTTCGTCCAGCTGCCAGTCGATGCCCAGGTCCGGATCGTCCCAGCGAATGCTGCGCTCGGCCGACGGGGTGTAGTAGTCGGTGGTTTTGTAGAGGAACTCGGCGAAATCGCTCAGTACCACGAAACCATGGGCAAAACCTTCAGGTACCCAAAGTTGGCGATGGTTATCAGCAGACAGACGTACCGCCACCCATTTGCCGAAATGCGGCGAGCTGCGACGAATATCCACCGCCACGTCCAGCACCTCACCGGCGGTGACCCGCACCAGTTTGCCCTGAGTGTTTTCCAACTGGTAATGCAAACCGCGCAGTACACCTTTTTGCGAGCGGGAATGGTTGTCCTGAACGAATTGGGTGTCCAGGCCAGTCGCTTCCTGAAAAGCCTTGGCGTTGAAGCTCTCGTAGAAGAAGCCGCGCTCGTCACCAAATACCTTGGGTTCGATGATCAGAACACCGGGCAGGTCGGTGGTGACTACATTCATGGTGTTTCTCCGGCAATAGGCGTGATGGTCGACATTCTTACGCAAAGTGACGGCGGGTGCGAGTGGGGCGGTGGTTCAGGGGATAAAATTCGTGAGGTCGCTGCGTGATCTGTCACCTGTTAATCGACCTCACCGAAATACCACTGCTCTGCCTCATAGGGTTGTCCGTCACAATCTTCAGCGGTAAAGCGCAAACCTCTTTCTTCCATCCCGTCTGGAAGGACGAGACCCCATTGCGCTGCGAGGCTTTTATCCGCTGGGCAGTATTCACTATCGATTAGCGGGATGTGACTTCGGTGGTAGTCCAGATTGGTGTAAATGCAGATTTCGCTGGTGAACATGTCTGGCAGGCAGATAACCGTGATTACTCGACAGTCGATGGCATTTTCCGGCCTGGCCTGGCGTATGTGATGCGCGGCATTGATCATTTGTTGAGCGCATTCTTTGCGTATGGCAGTGGTGGCTTGTTTACCCTCTACCAGTGTCGTGATAACCGGAGTTTTCCAGTTGCAGTATTTCTGTTCGAGAGTCAGATCGTCCGGAAAATAACCCTCGAAGCGAGAGGCCCAGGCTGCGAGGCCTTTCAATCGACGTGGGATGTTTCGGATTTTTTTGTTTGAGAGTGCAAGGCGGCGCATCGTCATGGTGGCGACTTTATCCTGGGCGGTTGAAGAGTCCTTTGTGGCTATAGGTTGGAATCAGGAACAGTGAAAGGCAATCCGAGATTGCTGTAGGAAAGTTCATCTGAGTAGTCGCTGATCGGAAACCATCCCCAATGCCGACCCTTAGACGGGTATAAGAGGGTTGCGTATCGCCCCAAGCAATGGCGATATAAGCGCCTAATAAAATTTCAGGGGTCGTTGTATGCCGCTCGCTACTTTGATTCACCGCGCCAGTCTGCCCAGCCCGCAAGTGTCTGCGACGCAAGCGCTAGAGCTGCTGAAAGAGCATTACGGGCTGAGCGGGCGGTTGCAGGCTCTTGGGAGCCAGCAGGATCTCAATTTCCGCGTCGACAGCGAGCAGGGGCGTTTTGTCCTGAAAATCTGCCGTGGTGACTATTCGGCGCTGGAGCTGCAAGCCCAACACGCAGGGCTCAAGCATCTGGCTGAACATTCAGGCGTGCCGGTGCCTGAAGTGATCGCGGCCAAAAATGGGGCAGACTTGCTCTCGCTTGAGGTCGGCGGCCAAGCGGTGCACGTGCGCCTGCTTGATTACATCGACGGCCAGTCCCTGACGCACCTCGATCACCTGAGCCGTTCAGTGGTCGCCGGTTTTGGTCGGCTCTGCGGCGAAATGGACCTGGCGCTGGCCGGTTTCAATCACCCAGGCCTTGAGCGCACCCTGCAATGGGACGCTCGTCATGCCAATGCGTTAATCGCGCATTTGCTGCCGGTGATCCAGGATGGCCCGCAACGAAAGCTGATCGCCGAAGCCGCCGAACAGGCCGAGCGCCATTTGCAGCCCTTGGTGGACAAGCTGCCGGTGCAGGCGATTCACATGGACATCACCGACGACAACGTAGTCTGGCAGCGGGATTCGCAGCGCCAATGGCAGTTGCAGGGCGTGATCGATTTCGGCGACCTGGTCCGAACCTGGCGGATCACCGATCTGTCGGTGACCTGCGCCGCGCTGCTGCACCATGCCGATGGCGATCCGTTCTGCATTTTGCCGGCGGTTCGGGCTTATCACGCGGTCAATCCGTTGCAGCATGAAGAGTTGCTGGCGCTCTGGCCGCTGATCGTCGCCCGCTCGGCAGTGCTGGTGCTGAGTGGCGAGCAGCAGGTCAGCATTGATCCGGGCAATGAGTACAGTCGCGACAACCTGACCCATGAGTGGGAAATTTTCCGTGTTGCCACATCGGTGCCGTTGGCGTTGATGGAGGCGGCGATTCTTACCGCAGTCGGTCAAAGCCTGCCGAGCATCGGCAGTGAAGACTTCGCGCCATTGTTGCCGAGTCTGGTGGGGCGTGAATTTGCGTTGATCGATCTGGGCGTGCTCAGTCCGCATTTCGAGGCGGGTAACTGGGAGCAAGAGGGGATCGACCAGCGTCTGCTGACTGAGGCTGCAGCGGCTCACGGTCTGGCGGCCAGTCGATATGGCCAGTATCGTTTGTCCCGCACTCGGCCGGAGTGTGCCAGCGAACCGGATACTTTCCCGCTACACGTTGCGTTGCGAGTGCCCGATGGCACGGCGGTCGAAGCGCCGTTTGCCGGCGTTATCCATATCGAAGGGGAGAACTTGCTGCAATTGGACGGCCCAGAGCTCAGCGTCCGATTGTGGGGTGTGACCCCCTCGGTGCGCAGTAGCGCGGCGCTGGTCAAAGGCCAGGTGCTGGGTTCGGTCAGCGGGCCGTTGATCGTGCAGTTGTGCCGAAGTGCTCAGCTCGACGCGCCGTTGTTTTGCACGCCTTCGCGCTCGGCAGCGTGGCAGGCATTATGTCCTTCACCTGCCGTGTTGCTGGGCCTGGCCTGTGATGCGCAAGAAGAGCTCGACTCGCAGACATTGCTGGCCCGCCGTGACGCGAGTTTCGCTCGCTCCCAGAAACACTATTACGTCGACCCGCCGCGCATCGAGCGCGGCTGGCGCAATCACCTGATCGACATGCAGGGTCGCTCTTACCTCGACATGCTCAACAACGTCGCGGTCCTGGGGCATGGCCATCCGCGCATGGCTGCCGTCGCCAGCCGGCAGTGGTCGTTGCTCAACACCAACTCGCGTTTCCACTACGCGGCGATTGCCGAGTTTTCCGAGCGCTTGCTGAAACTGGCACCGGACAACATGGATCGCGTATTTCTGGTCAACAGCGGCACCGAGGCCAATGACCTGGCGATCCGTCTGGCCTGGGCCTACAGCGGCGGTCGCGACATGCTCAGCGTGCTGGAGGCGTATCACGGTTGGTCAGTCGCGGCGGACGCGGTTTCGACCTCGATTGCCGACAACCCCAAGGCCTTGAGCAGCCGTCCGGACTGGGTGCATCCAGTGACCGCGCCGAACACCTATCGAGGTGAATTTCGTGGCATCGACAGCGCACCGGACTACGTGCGCAGCGTCGAACATAACCTGGCGAAAATTGCCGAGCAGAAACGTCAACTGGCCGGTTTCATCTGCGAGCCGGTGTACGGCAATGCCGGCGGTATCTCGCTGCCGCCGGGCTATTTGAAGCAGGTCTATGCGCTGGTCCGCGCTCAGGGCGGGGTGTGCATCGCCGACGAAGTGCAGGTCGGCTATGGCCGCATGGGCAAATTCTTCTGGGGCTTCGAAGAACAGGGCGTGGTGCCGGACATCATCACCATGGCCAAAGGCATGGGTAACGGCCAACCGTTGGGCGCTGTCATTACCCGACGGGAAATTGCCGAAGCGCTGGAGGCCGAGGGTTACTTCTTCTCATCGGCCGGTGGCAGCCCGGTCAGTTGCCAGATCGGGATGGCGGTGCTGGATGTGATGGAAGAAGAGAAACTCTGGGAGAACGCCCAGGTTGTGGGCGGGTATTTCAAAGAACGCCTTGAAGCGTTGATTGACCAGCATCCGTTGGTGGGAGCGGTGCATGGTTCCGGCTTCTATCTGGGCGTGGAGTTGGTCCGCAATCGAGAAACCCTGGAGCCCGCGACCGAAGAAACCACGGCGTTGTGCGATCGCCTTCGTGAGCTGGGGATCTTCATGCAGCCGACGGGCGATTACCTGAACATTCTCAAGATCAAGCCGCCGATGGTTACGTCGCGTCAGAGCGTGGATTTCTTTGTCGACATGCTGTCCAAAGCCTTGGATGAGGGCCTATAAGCAGCGCTGCGGCCCCCTGTAGGAGCTGCCGAAGGCTGCGATCTTTTGATTTTTGGCATTGGTGATATCGCTAAAGATCAAAAGATCGCAGCCTTCGGCAGCTCCTACCTTGGAATCGCGAAATACCGATTGTTATCGGCTTTGAGTGAGTTGTTTTCGACAGAAAGAATATTTATCGCTTTAAAAGCCGATTTTTATCGGCTATAAAGTCGCCATTGCCCACGGTGTGGATGACTCACGCCCGGTGCAGCCTCTTTCTGTCATCGGTCGATGTCACCCTCGACCCTCAGCACTTGCCCAGGAGATGATTCATGAGCCGTATCGTTACCGTCGCTGCTACCCAGATGGCCTGTTCCTGGGACCTTGAAGCCAACATCGAGACCGCTGAGAAGCTGGTCCGTGAGGCTGCGGCGAAAGGCGCGCAAATCATCCTGATTCAGGAGCTGTTCGAGGCGCCGTACTTCTGCCAGAAACCGAACCCTGATTACCTGCAACTGGCCACGACGGTCGAAGACAACGTTGCGATCAAGCATTTCCAGAAAATTGCCAAAGAGCTGCAGGTCGTTCTGCCAATCAGCTTCTACGAGCTGGCCGGCCGTGCACGTTTCAACAGCATCGCGATCATCGATGCCGACGGCAGCAACCTCGGGATTTATCGTAAAAGCCATATCCCGGATGGCCCTGGCTACCACGAAAAGTACTACTTCAACCCGGGCGACACCGGCTTCAAAGTCTGGAACACCCGTTACGCGAAAATCGGCGTGGGCATCTGCTGGGATCAGTGGTTCCCTGAGTGCGCCCGCAGCATGGCACTGCAAGGCGCGCAAATCCTGTTCTACCCGACCGCCATCGGCAGCGAGCCACACGACAAGACCATTTCGTCCCGCGACCATTGGCAGCGCGTCCAGCAAGGCCATGCCGGCGCCAACCTGATGCCGCTGATTGCCAGCAACCGCATCGGCAATGAAGAGCAGGACGGCTACGACATTACCTTCTACGGCTCGTCGTTCATCGCCAACCAGTTTGGCGAGAAAGTCCAGGAGCTGAATGAAACAGAAGAAGGCATTCTGGTTCACAGTTTCGACCTCGATGAGCTGGAGCACATCCGCAGCGCATGGGGCTCATTCCGTGACCGTCGCCCGAACCTGTACGGCGCGATCAAAACCCTCGACGGTTCCCTGGAGTCCTGAACCATGACCACTTTGAACAGCACCCCTCGCACCGACGGCTTTTACATGCCCGCCGAATGGGCACCACAGACTCAGACCTGGATGGTTTGGCCCGAGCGCCCGGACAACTGGCGCCTGGGCGGCAAACCGGCACAAGCCGCGCATGTGGCGGTGGCCAAGGCCATCGCGCGTTTCGAACCGGTGACCGTGGCAGTCTCCGCTGGCCAGTACGAAAATGCTCGGGCCCGTCTCAACGTGCCGAATATTCGTTTGGTAGAGATGTCCAGCGATGACGCCTGGGTTCGGGATACTGGCCCGACGTTCGTCATCAATAACCGCGGCGAAGTCCGTGGTGTGGATTGGGATTTCAATGCCTGGGGCGGTTTCGACGGTGGTCTGTATTCGCCGTGGAACCGTGACTCGCAGGTGGCGGGCAAGATCCTCGAAATCGAGCGCAGCCCGCGCTATCGCACCGAAGGTTTTGTGCTCGAAGGCGGCTCGATCCATGTCGATGGCGAAGGCACCCTGATCACCACCGAAGAATGCCTGCTCAATCGCAATCGCAACCCGCACATGGACCGTGCACAAATCGAAGCGGTGCTCAGCGCCAATCTGGCTGTGGATAAGATCATTTGGCTGCCCGACGGTCTGTTCAACGATGAAACCGACGGTCATGTGGATAACTTCTGCTGCTACGTGCGTCCGGGCGAAGTACTGCTGGCCTGGACCGATGACCCACAAGACCCGAACTACCCGCGCTGTCAGGCGGCAATGAATGTGCTGCAAAACAGCACCGATGCCAAGGGGCGCCCGTTCACAGTGCACAAGATGCCGATTCCGGGGCCGTTGTACGCTACCGACGAAGAGTGCGCTGGTGTCGATCCGGTGGACGGCACACAGGAGCGCAATCCGACCGTTCGTCTGGCCGGCTCTTACGTGAACTTCCTGATCGTCAACGGCGGCATTATCGCGCCGAGCTTCGACGACCCATTGGACGGTCCGGCCAAAGAGATTTTGCAGACTTTATTCCCGCAGCATGAAGTGGTCATGGTGCCGGGTCGCGAACTGTTACTGGGGGGCGGTAATATCCATTGCCTTACCCAACAACAGCCCGCGCCGCACAAGGAGTGAGTGAGGTCGTAACAGCTTGAGTTGATTGAAGAATCGATTGAGCAGCGATTTAATCTTGTCGTTTCACAGAAAGCCCGCAGCCCATCAGGACTGCGGGCTTTTTTGTATCCACATATCGACACTTCGAGAATATTGGCACAGCTCTTGTATCTTTGATGGCGCAACATGGGGAGGGAGAGAACTTCGATGTTCTGTCATAAACCTTGGATAAGTTAGCCGCTCACAAACCAGGAGAGAGCGCTGAGATGAACGCCGAAATGAACGTCGTGAGCGAGCGGGCAATGCATCCCCTGGCAGTTAACAGCGAATCGCTCCAGGTCTTGGCGCAATGGTTGAAGTCCAATGGAACGCGTCAGATCAGGGAACCTGATCCGCGCCGGATGATGATCGAGCGCTATCCCGCTGGTTTATTCAGCGAGGCGGAACTGGAAGCACTGTGGGATGTGATGGAAGGATAAGAAGAAAAACAAAGGATTGATAAAAGCGCTGCCGGGAAGGCGGCGCTTTTTTATGGGCGAAGGTTTTTATGATCAGTGGAGATCAAATGTGGGAGCGGGCTTGCTCGCGAAAGCGGTATGACGGTCAATGAAGATGTTGAACATGATGGCCCCTTCGCGAGCAAGCCCGCTCCCACAGGTGATCGGTATGAACACAATATTTGTGGCCCAAACCGGATCAGCAGTGGTTAGAAACTGTAAGTACCGGTCACGACCAGGCTCCGTGGTGCGCCCGGTTGAATCTGTGCCGCGCTGGTGGCCGACGAGTAATACTCGCGATCGGTGATGTTGTTCAGTGCCGCCCGCAAATCCCAATCTTTCTGCCGGAACCCGGCCAATGCATCCCAACGGCCATAGCCTGGCAGCACAGTGGTGTTTAGGTTGTCGGCGTAACGCTGACCGACCAGGGTCAAACCGGTTTCGGCGTACCAGCCCATTTCCGGTTTCCAGGTCAGGAACAGGCTGCCATTGCGCTTGGCCACGTTGCTGATGCGTTTGCCTTCAAAGCCATTGTTGTCTTTCTCGACTTTTGCATCCTGCACGCCAACGCCACCGCGCACGTACCAGTTGCCAGCGATCTTGCCGGTGCCGGTCAATTCGATTCCGCGGGAGCGTTGCAGGCCGGTGAGCAAGGTCACGGTCGGATCGTTCGGGTCGCTGGTGCGACGGTTGTAAAGTTCCAGTTCGTAGATCGCCAGCGTTGTGCTCAGGCGATCGTCGAGCCAGTCGCTCTTCACGCCAATTTCCTTCTGTTTGGTCAGCTCAGGGCTCAGGTCGTTGCTGGCCGCGCCTGGGGTGATGCCGATCAAGCCGCCACCGACCGGGGAAAAGGTCTTGGTCCAGGAGGCGTAGAAGGAGTGATTGTGCAGCGGTGTCCAGACCACGCCTACACGTGGGCTGGTGCTGTGGCTGTCACGATCTTCGGAAATGTCCCGTAGCTTGTTGGTCGATTCGATATCGAAGGTGTCGTAACGCAAACCGGCGAGCAGTTGCCATTGATCGTTCAGGCGCAGTTGGTCCTGCACGTACACCGCACGGCTTTCGACTTCGGTGTGCGTGCTGCTAGACACCTGCATGCGTCCGGTATGGCGCAAGTCGCGATTGGGGTTATACAGGTCCAGCGCCGGAACCGGCGAACTGCCGCGCCCCGAAGTTGCTGCGTTATACAACGTCGGATCGCGCCGTTGGCTGCCGATCTCGATACCGGTCAGCAGGCGATGCTCCAGGCCGAATGTATCGAAGCCGCCTTCCAGTTCGACGTTGTTATAGACGTTGCGGGTGGTCAGGTCCTGCTGCCAGTGTTGGCGCGTGACCTTGTTGGTCGCGGGGGTATAACCGGTCAGGTAAGTGTTGTCGAAATCGCTGTTGAGCTTGAATACGCCCAATGTATGACGCAGCTGCCAGTTGTCGCTGAGTTCGTAGCTGAGTTTCGAGCGCAGGGATTGCGCCTTGTCGTCGATGAAATCGTGCTCGCTGCCGTAGGTCGTCTCCGGCCCGACGTCCGCCGGGCGCCCGTTGACCCCGGGGATGCCGCGATCCGGCGTACGGTTGTAGCGGCTGTATTCGTACTGCACCAACCAATTGAGGTCGGGCGTCAGTTGCCAACTCATGGACGGCGCGAACAGTTGGCGATTGCCGCTGACGCCATCGCGAAAGCTGTTCTGATCCATATTGCCCATGTTCAGGCGCAGGCTGATGTTCTCGCTCGGGTCGGTGCTGAGGTCGGCATACAGGCTGCGCAGATCGTCGCTGCCACCCTGGGCTTCAAGAGTCGAGCGGCGACCGAACTCCGGCAGTTTGCTGACCCGGTTGACGATCCCGCCCTGGCTGCCACGGCCATACAAAACCGCCGCCGGGCCTTTGAGGACTTCGATGCGTTCGATGTTGTGCAAATCGCGCACGTACTGGCTGTCGTCACGGATGCCGTCAAGGTAGAAGTCGTTGCTGGCGTCGAATCCACGGATGCGCAGGCTGTCGAAGCGGGTGTCGGCGCCACTGCTGACATTGGGGATGCCACTGAGCGCCGTCCCCAGATCGTTGGTGCCGTAATCCATCACGTTTGCCGTTTTTACCGAATCGATGGCCTGCGGCACGTAACGTACCGGTGTCGCCGTGCGAGTCGCGGTGCTGGTTTCCTTTACGCGCGGATCGTCAACTTGCGCGTCGGCGCTGATCGAGGTCTCGGGTAAAACGGTCGTGGTGGCGCAGGCAAAACCGGCAGACAGAAAAGCGGAAAGCCCAAGGGTGATGGGTGAAAGGTGGGAGGGGGCAGGCATCTGAAGCGCATCCGGAAGGGTAGAGAAATTCGAGGGCGCGAATGGTAATGCTTGTTATTTGCTTTCGTTAATTATTCTTGAAGGTATTCTTTGTTTGATTGTTTCAAGTTGTGTCGAGATTGATGCAAAAATATTGGAGGTCGCATTCGACCGATTCATGAAACAGACTGAAAGCCATTCCAGCGTTTTTCCGAAACTGTCTGGGGATTAACCTGCCGGCATTGAGTTTTCCTACTTTGTTGCCGGAGTCTTCCCATGATCCTTCATTACATTTACGACCCTTTGTGTGGCTGGTGTTACGGCGCGAAACCACTGGTGCAGGCTGCCCAAAGCGTGATGCCGGTGATCGCGCACGGTGGCGGCATGATGACCGGCGCCAACCGCCAGACCGTTTCGCCACAACTGCGTAACTACGTGATGCCTCACGATCGACGCATCGCTGAATTCACCGGCCAGCCGTTTGGCGAGGCGTATTTCGAAGGTTTGCTGCGCGATGAGACGGCAGTGTTCGATTCCGCGCCGCCGATTGCTGCTGTGCTGGCAGCCGAGCAGATCGCTGGCCGCGGGCTAGCATTGCTGGGGCATTTGCAGACGGCTCATTACGTGGAAGGTCGATGCATCGCTGATAACGCCGTGCTGCTGGAACTCGCCACACAGACCGGCCTTGAACCCGAGGCGTTCCAACAGGCATTTAATGAAGCTGACACCGAGCGCCATATCAAGGACAGCCGCGCACTCCTGGCCAAGGTCGGTGGACAGGGTTTTCCGACTTTTGCGCTGGAACAGGATGGCCAGTTCACCCTGGTCGACATCGGCCCCTGGCTCGGCAAGCCGCAAGCCTTCGCCCAATGGTTGAGCCAGTCAGTTACGGCAAAAGAGGGTTTTTTTTCGCCTCATGACCGTAGGAAAATACAAAAAACGACTGTTTTCGATCGCAAAAAGTCGAATTAAAGCAACTTCATACTGCGTTTCAATCAACGCTTGATATGCCTGAAATTCTTTCTCATGGGCTGCAAAACCTGCAACTACTAGATTAGGCCGCTAAATGCAGCGGAGACCTAGTAATGATCGTTTTAAACAGAGAAGTTGGCGAATCGCTACGGCGCGACAAATATGTCAACGTCCAGGGCGCTGACTTCAATCTGTTCGGTCATTTTTCCGACTTCGTCAGATTGACCAAAAGTTGGGAAAACATGGAGCCGGACAGTTATTACGGCCAGGCCGATGCGGGCATGCGTTTCCGTCGTTACAGCGATTTCGAATACAACCCCGTCACCCGTGACTTGACGCAGCTAGAACACCGCGCCTACGTGCAATCGAAGGCCAACAACAGCTATGTTGGCGGACTCGAGCGGCACTTCCAGGACTTCTCCAATGAAGTCATCAATTCGCCGGTGATGCGCAGCCTTATCGATACGGATTTCGAGGTGTACAAACACGTATTGCCGCCGGAGTTGCACGACGAGATCTGGCAATGCCAGATCCATCAGATCCGCATTGAGATCAAGCCAGGCAAGCAGCTGGAAATCACCCCTGAAGGCATTCATTGCGACGGTTATCCGTTCAGCGGTGTGCATTTCTGGGGCCGCAACAACGTGGATGGGGCGGAGAGCCGTTTGTATTCGGTCCAAGAGGAACAGTTGGCGGCGACGACCTATCTGGAAATCCTCGACACCACTTACTTCCTCGATCGTGACATGCGTCACTACGTGACACCGGCACGCAACACCCATGCTCACGAAATGGCCTATCGGCAGATTCTGGCGATTTCCTTCTCGCGGCCCGGGACCGCTTTTGACATTGTTCGCTGAACAGCTAGACCCCATGCTGCACATCGCCGAGTGCCCTGCACCGGTGATGCTGCAGCGCGCAACGGCCAAGGATGCCCAGCGTCTGGAACGCTTCTTTCGGCAATTCGAAGAAGTGTCGTTCTGTGAATGGCAGGACGCCAAATGCCTGCGCGGTGTGTTGGTGCAAAAAACCACCGCTGCGTTCCTCGCACTCGATATCCGTGGCGAAGTGATCGGCGCGGTGTTGGGCGGCATGCTCGGCAGCCGTGGCACCATCAATCACTTGGCGGTAAGCCCGATGTATCGCAGCCAGGGCGTCGGTCAGCGCCTAGTGGAAGCGGCATCGGCAGACATGAAACGGGTCGGTGTGCTGCGGATGTTCCTGTTCGTCGACGATGCTAATCTTGCCGGCAAACGTTTTTGGAGTGCCCAGGGCTTTTGCGAGCCGCGTGGCGAAACGACTTTTGAGAGGGACTTATGAATGAGACGTCCAGCAGCCAGCCGCTGATGGTCGAGCCCCAGCCCTCGCGCACGTTCGCTGAAGCCAGCCCGGTTGTTGCGGGCTACTTCACGGTGTCGTTTGTGTTCGGTTTGATGGCCGTCAATGCCGGATTGCCCGTATGGCTGCCGGTCGCGATGTGCCTGTTCGTCTATGCGGGTGCCTCGCAATTCGCCGCCCTGGCGCTGATCTCCAGCGGCGCATCGCTGACCACCATCATCCTCACCACGTTTCTGATCAATGCACGGCACATGCTGATGTCGGTCTACATGGCCAAGGCTTTGCAGGCGATGGGGCTCAGTCGTCTCGAGCGCTGGTGTTATGCCGGTGGGCTCACCGATGAATCGTTTGCCTTCCACAGCGTCAAACTGGGCAAGGGCGCGCCGGTCAATGTGCGTTATCTGATTGGCTTCAATCTGTATTGCCACACGTCGTGGGTATTGGGTGGTTTGCTGGGAGCAGTCTGCGCGCAGTACGCGGCGCACCTGATCAAATATCAGCTCGACTATGCACTGACCGCGATGATGCTCTATGTGCTGGTATCGCTGTGCAACACCCGCAATAAATTGATCGCCGCACTGGCCGCGGTCGCCTGCATGGGGGTCCTGAGCCTGATCGGCAGCTCACCCTTCAACGTGTTCATCGCCACATTTGTGGGCTGCGGGGTGGGTGTATGCCTGACCAAACGTTCCTGATTTTGGTCGTTGTGCTAATGATGGCCGTGACGTTCCTGCCGCGTGCGTTGCCGCTGCAAGTGAACACCGACCATTGGCCGCCGTTCGTCGCCAGGGCGCTGGAATACCTGCCGGTGGCGATCGTCGCTGCAATCAGCCTTACGCCGCTGTTGATCAAGGATCAGCAGGTGCAGCTCGATCGCCCGGAATTCTATGCAGCGATTCCGACGTTGTTATGTGCGTATTTCAGCAAAAACCTCTTTCTCAGTGTGGCGGTTGGGACGGCTGCGTACATTGCGCTCGGGTCGTTCATGTAGAGACAGAGCGACCACGTCGTTCAAGGCCTGGCCCGACAACTCGGGATTATTGACCGCCAATCGCACTTCGAGGGAATCCTCGAAACCCGGGAAAATGGTCAAGCCATTACGCAGGGCCGCCTCACGGGAAACCATGCCGAGGCCGTCCATTTGCGTGATCAATGACAGGGTCAGGGTCTCGCTGCAGGAATAGATCATCCGCTTGCCTGACTCGTAATTACCAAGGCCGGCGTCGAGAAAACGCAAGAAGCTGTGGGAATACGGACAATCATCGGCAGGACGAACCTGAAACTTATTGCCGATCAGCATCAGCGGATCGTTTTCCTGACCGCAATGAGCACCGACCACCTGCACCTGTACATGGGGCAGGGCAATGCTGGGTAATCCCGGTTGTTGCGGGCCGATCAGCACGGCCAGGTCGAAATCCTCATTCTTCAACTTGCTGAGGTTTTCCATCGACTCGGCGTAGCTGAATTCCAGTTGATAATCAGGAAACACCTCAATGAGGCGTCCGATCATTCGCCGGTTGAAGTCGGCCGAGAGCGTGGTGTTAAGCGCAACCTTGAGCGTACGTTGCCCAGGCACCTTCAGCGCGGCGACTTTCTCTTCCAGTTGCCGCGTGGCGACCAACACTTTGTCCATGTAGGGCGTGAGCTCCGTGCCCTGCGTTGTCAGAGTCAGCCCCTTGTTGGAGCGACGAAACAACCGAAAACCGAACTGCTCTTCAACCTTGTTCAACTGTGCGGCCAATGCCTGCACGGTCAAACAGGAATGCTCTGCCGCCGCCGACAATGAGCCGGTCTGCACAATGCGCATGAGGTTACGTAAGGTTCTACTATCCATTTGGGTAATGCCCTCTGAAGTGGGCTGGCTATTGTTGTGTACCTGGCCGCCGGGTGGGCGTCGGTCGCGTGCTGGCTATGATCCTGCACCTGAGCATGCTTGTCCCGAGTTTAGTAGCGAAATGATTCTGCGTCCGATGGTTTGAGGCTTACACAGGATTAAGGTTTTTGATGGGGTATAGATGATCGGAAGCGAAAAAATGGCTCGTGGGTTTTCTCCAAGTAACGGGAAATCTTTTGCCAAGGCAAAAAAAAGCAGCCTGATCAGGCTGCTTTCATGAATAGGTGCTTGATATTGTGCTCCCTCAAGCAGGGGAGGAGAGGTTTACCCGAACGCTGATTTTCAGGTCATCAACGGGGTTCCTAACGTCGACTATTGCCACCTGAAGGCAGTCGGTTTCGCGCTCTCGATTAAATTTTCTGTCCGCATGAGGCGGCTGTCAACGGGTGTGTTTGACCGTATGTCGGCGTCTTTCCGGGCTGCGAAAATCTCTTTTCGCCAGGAAACAGATGGGGTCGGCTAATTCGTTGGCGGGGGATGTTGCACCTCGCAGCGGAGGTCTGCTCATTCCTCTCCAGCGCTAACTAGCATCCATCAACGCTCGTTCCTCCAACCAGATCTCCTGAACAAACTGGTCTGTAATCGCATAAATCCCATGCCCTCTGCGCATGATGATGTTCTCGGCTACCAGCGCAATTACCACCGGCTGAATCTCTTCAACACGCACCTCTCGACCGACAGTCTTCGAATACTCCGCCGCTGCATCAATTGAGAAAATCCCCCGTGCATCGCCTTCTGTGGATGCGATTTTGTTGAAAATAGCCTGAGCCAGGCTGCCTAACTGCTCCACTTTCTCAAGCTCAATACTGGCCGCTGCCGAGCGCAAAGTACTGGCAATTACTGGCAGAAAAAGATCGGGATCACCTTCTTGCTGCATCAACTGCCGTAGCGCCTTGAGCATTTCTTCAGGTCGATTCCCCAAGGTGTTGAATGCTTCGATGGCAACCTCGAGAGACGGTAACTTTTCCTTCTTCACCGTCATTGCGAGGCGGTTGAGCAGGTATTCAACATAATCACCTTTCAACACCGGATAAGCCGCCGACGTTGCGCCGGCAAACGCCTGGTTCCGCTTTGCGGTCAGTTCACTGACTTGCGCCCGATGCGATCCTGTTCCGATGAACAGAAAGTAGCCCGGTGTATTCGGGCGTGGATTGATTGCATCACGAGCCGCTTTGAGTGCCAGGAGCAACTGATTGCCGTCGTCAGAGGAAATGGCATGCTGCACTTCGTCGATGATCAACACCAAGTCTGTTTTCGCTTGATCGACCACCTCAGTCAGCGCCTGTGCCAACGATGGCCCACCTGCATTGCCAATGCTGTCGAGCTTGAAACCAAACTTGAATCCGGCTGCACCGACATCGACACCGCTAACACGCTTGAGCATTTCGAGCAGACTGGAGCCGGGCGTTTGGAGTTCTTCCAGGCGTTGACGGATAGCGCCATGCACGAGCGTTGCGGGATTGGCCAGTGTGTCGCTCCACAAATCGACGTAAATGACCAGAGCACCTGCTTCTTCCAGGGCCGGGATGAGATCGTTCCTGAGGAAAGTCGTTTTACCGGTCCTGCGCAGGCCGGACAGAACCAGACCTGAGCGCAGACCCTCATCGAGAACTCCCGGATTGAGAAGCTGATTTGCTATCTGTTCAGCCAGGTCAGGGCGCTGAAAAATGCTGCCCATGCGATTACCTCTTTTTATGGATACGCCATAATTATTTGCCAGCCATAATTTGGCATAAAGGTTTGAGTGTGGGCTGGGAGCGTTCAGATCAGCATCTTTCTGAACTTTCGTAGCGAAAGAAAAGGTTCAGGGCATGTAATCCAATAAACTCATTACACCACGTCACTAATGATGTTCCCGTCCCCACCTTTATCCCCCTGACCCAACCTCATACAGTCCTCTCCAACGCCTCCCCATCATTCCGATGAGAAGGTCACAGGAGAACTCATCATGCCTTTTGTCAGCGTTCGCATTACGCGCGATGGCGTTACCTCAGAGCAGAAAGCTCAGGTGATCGCCGAAATCACTGAAACCCTGGAACGCGTCCTCAACAAACGCCCGGACCTGACCCATATCGTGATCGAAGAAGTCGACACCGATAACTGGGGCTATGCCGGAATCACCACTACCCAATACCGCAAGCAACTGGCTGAGGCGCAAGGGCAGTCATGACCGCGTCCGTCAAAACCATCATTCAGTAGTAGAGGGTTCATCATGAGCAATTCGAAAAAAGTCATCGTTATTACTGGCGCCTCTCAAGGTCTCGGCGCAGGCATGGTCAAGGCCTTCCGTGATCTCGATTACCGGATTGTCGCCACTTCGCGTTCGATCCAGCCATCCACCGACCCGGACATCCTCACCGTTGCCGGCGACATCGGCGACCCGGCGATCGCCCAGCGCGTCATCCGTGATGCGATCGAACGTTTTGGCCGTATCGACACCCTGGTCAATAACGCCGGGATCTTCGTCGCGAAGCCGTTTACTGCCTACACCCACGAAGACTACACCGCAGTCTTATCGGTGAACCTGAATGGTTTCTTCTACATCACCCAACTCGCCATCACCGAGATGGAAAAACAAGGCAGCGGTCACGTCGTCAACATCACCACCAGCCTGGTGGACCACGCGATTGACGGTGTGCCGTCGGTATTGGCCTCATTGACCAAAGGTGGATTGAACGCGGCGACCAAATCCTTGGCCATTGAGTACGCCAAGCGTGGCATTCGGGTGAATGCGGTTTCCCCAGGCATCATCAAGACGCCGATGCATGGTGAGGAAACCCACGAAGCACTGGGAAGTTTGCACCCGATTGGGCACATGGGAGAGATCAGCGATATTGCTCAGGCTGTGGTGTATCTGGACAGCGCCAACTTTGTCACCGGCGAGATCCTGCATGTTGATGGGGGGCAGAGTGCGGGGCACTGAGAGCGGTTCAGGAGTAGGGCGCTGTTCACAGCAAGGACGACGACCAGCGCTCTCATCCTTGAGTCATTAACCTCCGAACGGCGCTACCTTGATCGGATCACCCTTTTTCGCGCATGACGGCGGATTCGTCATACCCAGTGTCAGCAGGTTACCGCCGTTAATGATGCAGTTGAACTGCTGGTTATCATTGGTTTTCAGCGCGACATAAGTATTCGTGCCTTCAGTACGACGGCTGACAATACTCAAGTCAGAAGGTGAATAGCCCAACGCGCCGGCGCTCTGAGATTTGATCTGCTCATCGGTTAGCGTGTTGGTACTGCTGGCGATGGAGTTGCAGCCCGCCAGAGTGAACAACAGCGCACCCGCCAGGGTTATTTTGTGAAGAGTCATGGGAGTGTTCCTTACTCGTTTGTGTTTCTTTTCGGTCGTTTGGTGCCACGTACTTACCGGAAATCACAACTGAGGAAAGCAGTGGCTTGTGAAGCGTAGCAGAGGGAGATCTGCTCATTAGTGGCTGAGAGATTTCTTGTGCTGACTGTTCGGGCCAATGCTGTTAGCCCCACGAACCCCAGAAACAACAAAGCCCTCGCATTTCTGCGGGTGCTTTGTTTTGATGCAGTGCTGGAGCAGCGAAGGATGCTCCAGGCTGATGGTTTCATTTCTTCCCAAGGATGGATATTTACCTAATGCTCAAGTTCAACGCTCATCTCGGTTTTCAATTCAATGAATTGCCTTTTCTGCAACGCATCGAAGCCGCCGCCGCAGCGGGTTTTCGGGCAGTAGAGTTCCCGTCGCCCTATGAATTCGACGCGAGCCTCCTGGCAGACCACCTGGCGCAATACAGTCTGCCGTTGATTCAGTTCGCCGCACCGGCTGGCGTTACCAAAGGCATTGCTGCCGTGCAGGGTAAGGAAGAAGAGTTTCGCAACGGGTTGCTCCAGGCCGCCCGCTATGCAAAGGCGCTGGCGTGTTCGGATGTCCACATCATGTCTGGAGTTACGACCCAGGATGAGGCGGCGCTTATCTTCGGGAGCAACCTGGAGTATGCAGTCAAGTACTTCGAGGATCAGGGATTGCGGCCGCTTATCGAAGTAATTTGTACGCAAGAGATGCCGGGCTATTACATGTCTGACTTCAGCAAGGCGCAACAGGTGCTGGAGACCTTCCCGACTGTTGGGCTGATTCTCGATCTTTACCATGCTCAGACTCTGACCGGAGACGCAGCAGATGTTCTGGCCCGGTTTTATGACAGAACCGTCCATGTGCAAATTGCCGACTGCCCGGGTCGTCACGAACCGGGAACGGGGAGCATCGACTTTGCTGCCTTGTTCGCGGCGCTGGAGCAGCGTGGCTATCCAGGATGGATCGGCTGTGAATACCGTCCTACAGGTTCTACCGTTGCGAGTCTTGACTGGATGAAGCAGCTAGGTCGGTAGTGCTTGCGACGCGCGAACGGGATTCGGATTTCACGTACGCCAGAAACAACAAAGCCCTCGCATTTTTGTGAGGGCTTTGTTTTGTATGGTGGCACCAAGAGTCGAATGGATATTTAACTATTTGCCATTAATGATTTTTCTGAAGGTAAATATTCTTTTCTACCTCTAAAACTACCCTTTACTTCTAGATAAGGAAAATCCTCTCGCTCTTAGCCTAGCTGATGAGCTTGGCAAAGGGGCAGGACTGTCAAGTGGTATGATTGTGACATTCTAGACTTAGGGTCATTGCTGCGAGGTAAGTTGCGTCGACGAAAAGACAAACGAACTATCCATGCAGGTCACTAGTAAATAGCTGCCTGTGCATAAAATCTATGAATACCCGTAGTCTTAGAGAAAGATGTTTGCTCGATGGCCATAGAAGCCTGAACACCCCAGTGTGAACCGTATAGTCTGCTAACACCTGAATCAGTTCGCCGTTTTTGATGGACTTAGAGGTCATGAAGTCAGGTAGGCAAGCAATTCCTAAACCTGAACGAGCCACATCGACAATCACTTCCGTCGTGTTGCATACCATGGTCTGGGGTAGCTCGAAATCCGGCTCTCCGGTCTCAATGCGTAGCGGCCAAGGTTCAACCTTCCCTGTCGAAGGAAACTTGTGCAACAAACATGAGTGCGTAGCGAGATCCGCTGGCCGTCCGGGTACACCATACTGTGCGAGATAGTCCGGAGACGCCACAATCTGGAGCTGAAAGCCCCCCAGCCTTCTAGAAATCAACCGAGAGTCACTAGGCTCGCCTGTTCGCAACACAGCATCAAAGCCCTCCTCAATAACGTCGACCATTCGATCAGAAAAATCGATGTCGAGTTCTATTTCGGAGTATGTGCGCATGAATTGAATGATTGCTGGCATCACTAGACCGCTGACTAGAGGCAAGCTAATTCGCAATTTGCCTCTCGGTTGTTCACGGGCATTGCTTAGCTCCATTTCTGCGGCTTCAAGCTCCGACAGTATCCGTCGGCACCGCTCAAGAAACAGTGACCCTTCTAACGTCAGGGCAATACTGCGGGTGTTGCGCTGGAATAGGCGTACACCGAGCTTCTCCTCCAGCCGACCAATACTTTTACCGACGCCAGAGGAGGAAATACCTAGTCGTTTCCCTGCTTCTGTAAAGCTTCGAGTCTCAGCCACCAATACGAATAGTGAAATGCTGCCAAGCGATTCCAAGGGCTGCCCTCATTGCGGACACCAGCGTCCGATATGTTCGGATTGTAGGCCTGTTTTTGTTTGCGGAGGCAAGCCCTAACCTCTTGGTGGGTCGATCACTGCGGACAACCGTGCGCTGAGGACCAACACCTCCGCACACCAATCAGGGAAACATTCAGATGAATTCGACACGTAGCGTTCAGGCGGCTCCCCCGTTATTGAAGTGGATACAGCTATTTGCAGCTTGCCTGACAGGCGTACTCATCCCGCTTTGCTTCACCGGGCCTGCAGTTGTCCTCTCTTCCATCAGCGCAGCCATGGGCGGATCTGCTGTCGAACTCAGTTGGGTCGTCAACGCCTATATCCTGACTTATGGCAGCGCCATGATGGCGGCAGGGAGTCTGACGGATATCTATGGACGCAAGCGGGTGTGGCTGATTGGTCTAGTAATCTTTGTGTTGTCTACCATCGCTATTCCCTTCTCTTCCACTGTCTTGCAAATCGATATCCTAAGGCTTGTACAGGGGTTGGGTGGAGCAGCAGCTTTCGCTGGCGCCATGTCGTCTCTAGCCCAGGTATTTCACGGTGCTGAGCGCACCAAGGTTTTCAGTCTCCTTGGGACGACTTTCGGCATTGGATTAGCTTTGGGCCCATTGGCAGCGGGGCTACTGGTCGACTCCGCAGGCTGGAAATGGACGTTCCACGCTACGGCATTGATAGGCGTAGCGGGCTTCGTACTTGTCTGCGTGAGCGCGACTGATTCTAGAGACCCGGCCAACAATGGTATGGACTGGCCCGGTGCTCTCAGCTTCACGGCCGCACTAACCTTGTTCACCTATGGCATTCTCCTCGCGCCTGAGGACGGTTGGGCCAGTCCAATCGTTTTGGGAAGTGTGGCCGGCGCGATCCTCCTGTCCGTGATCTTCGTGCTGATAGAGCGCCGAACCAGTAATCCTATGCTTGACCTGTCGTTGTTCAAGCAATCCAGGTTTGTTGGTGTGCAAATTCTTGCAGCAAGCCCTGCATTCTTTTTTGTCGTCCTCATCATCATGCTCCCGGCGCGATTCATCGGAGTCGATGGGCTGAGTGCTTTGCAGACAGGACAAATGATGATCGCGCTGGCCGCACCTTTGCTGCTTGTGCCGTTTCTGGCTGCTCAGCTCGCGCGGTACTACACCTCAGGGATGCTCTCGGCGGTCGGGCTGATGCTGGTGTCTGTCGGGCTGTTTTGGCTAGGCGTCGTGCTAGATAGCGGAGTAAGTAATGCGGTAATGCCTATGGCGTTGATCGGCATCGGCATTGGCCTGCCTTGGGGTTTGATGGATGGCATGGCCGTTAGCGTGGTTGAAAAAGAACGCGCGGGAATGGCCACAGGGATTTTTAACGCAGTTCGCGTTTCCGCCGACGGTATAGCCATCGCCGTCGCCGGGGCGTTGTTGGCGACGTTCATTCAATGGGGGCTATTCGATGCCGCCACGAATTTTGCACCGCATCAGATTATGGAAGCATCCGGCCGGGCTGCGCTCGGCGATCTGCAGAATGCCGGCAATCAGCTGCCAGGGCAGTCAGAGCTTTTGCGCCATGAGTACGCGAACGCGTTCCGTCATCTGCTTTTCATCTTGGGCGCTGGCAGCGTGCTCACGGCAGTTGCTGTATTCGCAACGCTCGGTCGGGTGAGCGTGCATGACCATCAACCAGAAGAGGCGGTCCGTCCCGTGATCGTGGGTGACCGCGAGTGATCGATGGCGAGCTCACCTTGTTCAAGTTGCTGGCGTAATCCAGCAAGTGAAGGGAAAGGAGAGGAATCTATTTTCCGTATAAAAATGGGGTGTCTGCGCGCAGCGATGCTAGCTTTGAACACAGCATTTACCCGCTAATGCTTCGGTATCAATCCAGTACCCAACCCAAGGAAAACCCGTAATGGATCTACATCACGAATTCGAGAACAGCAAATTCTTCCACCGCGCCCGTATCGATCGACGCGCCGCCGATGCTTTGGTGGGTTTGGCCGCTGGGATTACGGCGGACGGTACTGTGAACATCACAGAAGCGGTTTTTCTAAAGCAATGGTTGGAAAACAATCTCGCGCATCTGAACGATCCGGTGATCAATCTGCTGTATTCGCGTTTGGCGTGCATGCTTCCGGACGATGCTCTAGACAAGGATGAGTCCCTGGAGCTGCTTAACATCCTGCGTGGTTTTTCTGGAGTGGGTATTGAGGGAGCTAAAGTCGGCGGTGCTGTTGCCGTTGCTCCTACGGACCTTCCTTTCGATTCACCGACTCCTGATTTGGTGTGGAATGGCCGGATGTTTGTATTTACGGGTGTCATGGCCTTTGGGCCACGTAAGGATTGTCAGGCGCTGGTCGAAGAACGAGGTGGTTTGATTGGGGGCGGTGTGAGTAAGAAGGTGCATTACCTGGTGGTCGGTAGCGTGGGTAATGAGCAGTGGCGCCACAGTACTTATGGAACGAAGATCATGAAGGCAGTGGAGTTGCGGGAGGCAGGAGCTTCGATTGCTATTGTGGGTGAGGATCATTGGCAAAAGATGCTGTTTGGTTGAGGTTGCTTCGTTTTTGGTGCCTTGGAAAGGCAGCCCTTTGTCTTGGTCAGCAGATCGTCGTTGGGTTTGACGGACTCATCGCGAGCAGGCTCCCACAGATTCCAGTGTGTGGACAAAAAGTGGAAGTGCCAGAAACAACAAAGCCCTCGCATTTCTGCGAAGGCTTTGTTTTGTATGGTGCCGGCACCAGGAGTCGAACCCGGGACCTACTGATTACAAGTCAGTTGCTCTACCAACTGAGCTATACCGGCATGTTAGGGCGACGATTATAGCGACTGGATCGGTTCTGTAAACCCCTGAATTCAGACTATTTTTACGCAGACGTTTGGTCAGGCGCGAATCAGTACTTTCTTGAGTTTCTGCAGGGCACGCCAGGCTCGGCTGTTTTGCATTGCCCGCAACTGCGCTTCGGCGTGTTCGGCGCGTTGCAGGGCGGCGGCGAGGTGGTTTTCAGCGTCGGTGATGGGGTGGCTGAAGTTGTGGCCGCGGCAGAACTGGAATTCGTCCAGGTTGCAGGGCGGAATGTCGAAGGCGGGTTTGAGGGCCAGGTGTTCTTCGGCGAGGTAGTAAGTGTTGATGCCGTCGAACAGGATGGGCTGGTAGCCGGCGCCGGTGACGAGGGTTTCCCAGGTCTGGTCGCGTTCCCATGGGGTTTCGATGAGGATGATCCATGGTCGCCATCGGGTGAAGTCCATGCCGCGCAGGACGGTTTCTTCGTGGCCTTCGACGTCAATTTTCAAGAAGTGAATCGGACGGTTCCCGGCGTGTTGTTCGCAGATGGAGGCCAGGGTGCGGGATTTGACGGTTTGACTGCGCACGTCCATGCCGGCGTCTTTGTGTTGCTGGGCCAAGGCCGGGTCGAGGGTCGACAGGCCGGTGCCGGCGATGCCGTAGAAGGTCAGGTCGTCGGCGCTTTCGCCGGCCACGCATTGCAGGTTGATGTCGTTGGGGCGTTGTTCGCACAGGGCGTCGTAATAATTTGGCATGGGTTCGACGTTGATGCCGGTCCAGCCGCGGTCATAGAAGGCCTTGGTGACGGAGTCTTGGGTGGGGTGGTTGGCCCCGATATCGATATAAAAGCCATTTTCGACGTATTTGAGGGCGCGCCACAGGCGGATGTCTTCGAAATTCTGGGCGTAAGAAATGAACGTCACGGTCGCATCCTGTCGGTCAGATTTTTCTTGTTCATGGCCGCACTGTCAGCGTCCTTGTATGCGTGTATAGCAAGGGACGTTGCAAGGCGCAATTTTCCGCTATGGATGTCCGGTGTTCGGCGGTTATGTCGTTTTGATTAAATGCTTATGCACAATCGGGCAAGGGCGATGGCCTGCTCATTACGATTTTGTGAACTCGTTCTCATTTGTCCGCAAATGCCTGTTTTTTGGCTTTTTTATTGGTGTGAACAAAAAATGATCAGTAGTGTTTAAGGCGTAAAACAGCGTGGATATTGGATCCATGATAATTCCATCAACAGAGTTATCCACAGGCTGTGGCTATTTAAGGACGTTCTGCAAGGAGTAGGAAATTGCGCGGTGTGAGTGGGGTTTCACAGAAGGTGCCGAGGCGAACGACGTAACCCTGTTCAATGAGGAAAAGTGCCCGATCAAGTACCAGCCACAGCTCCAGCGGCCGTCGGAAAAGACCTCGCAGCAGCTCCAGATTGCGCACTTCAGCCAATCGCTGCCAACCGGCGGTTTCGAGTGTAGTCCAATCTGGCGCGCCGACTGTGGATAAGTCTTTGAGTGCTGCCAGATCGCGGCAGTAATCGGCGAAAGACTTGTCCAGCCAGGCGCTGGGCAGGGAAGGGGTTGGCAGGTATTCGTCGACGCCGCGCAGTTGCCGTTGCAGCAAGTCGAACGCCAGGCGCCGGGCCATGGAGGTGTCGCGCTGGCGTCGGACGCGAGCGCCGGCGGTGACGGTTTCGCTCATTGGTAGCGCAAGATCATCAAGGGAGAGATGGAGATCGGAGCGCTCAGCCGCGCAGGAAAGCGACTGATAGGTGTCCAGATTGATCCGGTTATAGCAGCACGGTGCGATGGCCAGTTGTTTGCAACCGGCGGCGCTGGCGAGCTGGATCAGTCGCACATGCAGATCACCGCAGGCGTGCAGCGCTACGGGCGTTTGATCGGCATTCAACCAAGAGGCTGCGTCAGGGGCGAGCACATCCTGCTCGACATGCAGCGCATGCAATTGATGACGCTGGCTGAGTGCCTGGCCGCTGGCGACCAGCATCGGGTCGAACTCCAGGCAGGTCAGTTGTTGCCCGGTTTGCAACAGGCGCCGCCCCAAATGGCCCTTGCCCGAACACCAATCCAGCCAATGTGTCGGTGCATGAGCAAATTGCAGGCGACCGGCGAACGCTTCAATCTGCTGCCATTTACGTCCCGGCACATCCACATTCAAGCGAGGACTTGCCGCTTCAAGTTCGCGAGCCGGTAATTCATCCACCGCGCTCAGTTCAGCAGACATCGCCGCCAATGAAGCAAACGGCTCCGGTGCATCGAGCAAACAAGGTTGGTTATGACTGCTTTCCGCATCCTCCAGCGATCGGCCGCGTAGCCAAAACGCCAACTCTGGGTAGGACGTTTCCCAAGGCAATTGCAGATGGGTAAACGGTCGAGGCTTCCACAGCGCTTGATGCTCGATCAGAAAAGCATCCAACGCGGTGAAACGGGCGAGCAGGGCCTCGCCCGTCAGCACGCAGGCATCAACGCCCTTGGCAGGCATCGACGCGCAGCCAGCGCTCCAGCAGCTTGAAGCCACGAACCAGCACGTAAGCCATCAGCAGATAGAACATGCCCGCGGCGAAGAAGATCTCCACCGGCAAGTAGGTGCGAGCGATGATGGTGCGAGCCATGCCGGTCAATTCCAGCAAGGTCACGGTGCTGGCCAGGGCACTGGCCTTGAGCATCAGGATCACTTCATTGCTGTAGGCCGGCAGGCCGATGCGCGCCGCACGCGGCAGCATGATGTAAAACAGCGCTTTGGCCCGGGACATACCCAGCGCTCGCGCCGCTTCAATCTCGCCCGGTGGAATGGCCTGGATCGCGCCGCGCAGGATCTCGGCGATGTAGGCCGCGGTGTGCAGGGTCATGGTCGCCGTGGCGCACCAGAACGGACTGCGCAGGTACGGCCACATCGAGCTGTTACGCACCGCGTCGAACTGTGCCAGGCCGTAATAGACCAGAAACAGCTGAACCAGCAACGGTGTACCACGGAAAAAGAAGATGTAGCCGTAGGGGAATGCCCGCACATACCAGAGTCGCGACGAACGAGCGATGCCCAGCGGAATCGCCAGCAGCAATCCGGCGATCACGGCGATAGCCACCAGTTCCAGAGTCAGCGTCGCGCCCTGAGCCAGTTTTGGCAGCCACTTGATGATGACTTCCCAGTTCATTGGGTGCTCCTCGCGAAGCCGCGAGCGGCGCGTCGTTCCATAAAGTGCATGCCGGTCATGGCCAGAATGGTCAGGCCCAGATACATGAAGGCGGCCACCATGTAGAAGGTGAACGGTTGCTTGGAGATGGTCACGCCGATTTGTGTGTGACGCATGATTTCTTCCAGGCCGATGACAGAGACCAACGCGGTGTCTTTCATCAGAATCATGAACAGGTTGCCCAGGCCCGGCAGGGCGATGCGCCACATCTGCGGCATGATCAGCCGGGTGAAGATGCGAAATTTCGACAGACCCAGGGCCACGCCGGCTTCACGGTGACCCTTTGGGATCGCCAGAATCGCACCGCGAAACACTTCCGTGGCGTAGGCGCCGAAGCATAGTCCCAGCGCAATCACGCCGGCGGCGAAGGCGTTGAGTTCGAGGTCGGGGTTGCCGAAAAACTCGCCCAAGGCACGCATCAGGTTGACTGTGCCGAAGTAGATCAACAGCACCCAGAGCAATTCCGGGATGCCGCGAACCAGCGTGGAATAAGTGCCGCCAAGCCATTGCAGCGGCTTGTACGGGGAAGTCTTGGCCAAGGCGCCGAGCAGACCGAGCACCAGCCCCAGGCACAAGGCCGAGAGTGCCAGTTTCACAGTCATCAGCGCACCAGCGGCGAGCGCCGGGCCGAATCCGTAGAGGTCGATAATCATGGATTTCTTTTCAAATCGCGGCAGGCAAGGCGAAGGACCGACACCGTCAGAAAACGGCGCCGGTCAGGCAGCTCAGAATCAATAGATGCTGAACGGGAAGTACTTGTCGTTGATCTTTTTGTAGGTGCCGTCAGCGACGATTTCTTTCAGCGCAGCGTCCAGCTTCTCGCGAATCGGGTCGTCCTTGCGCACAGCGATACCGATCTTGTCGCTTTCTTCCACCGGGTCGCCCTTGAATTCGTAAGCCCGGCCGGCGTCGCTTTTCAGCCATTCGTAGTTGACGTATTTGTCGGCGAGGATGGCGTCCAGACGTCCCGAAGTCAGGTCCAGATAGGCGTTTTCCTGGGTGTCGTAGAGTTTGATTTCGACGCCTTCCATGTTGTCTTCCAGCCAGGTGCCGGCCAGGGTCGCGCGTTGGGCGCCGATCACTTTGCCCTGCAATGACTCCTTGTCGGTTTTGAAGTCGACGTTTTTCGGTGCGATGAACTGCAACTTGTTGGAGTAGTACGGTGCGGTGAAGTCCACTGCTTGCTTGCGCTCATCAGTGATCGACATCGAGGAGATCAGGAAGTCGAACTTCTTGGCGTTCAGGGCCGGGATGATGCCGTCCCAGTCGGACGTGACCACGGTGCACTCGACTTTCATCTTGGCGCACAGGGCATCACCGATTTCTCTGTCGAAGCCGACGACATTGCCACTGGCATCTTTGTTGTTGAACGGCGGGTAGGCCGCTTCGATGCCCATCTTCAAGGTCTCGGCGGCGGCACCGGCGCTGAAAGCCAGGGTGACAGCAGCGGCCAGGAAGATTTTTTTGTAGTTCTGCATGCGGGTAGCTCCGTTAGCGGTTGCTGGACATGAATTGTTTGCAGCGTGCCGAAAGCGGGTTTTCGAACACCTGCTGCGGCGATCCTTGTTCTTCGACCAGGCCTTGGTGAAGGAACACCACTTCGCTGGAAACCTGACGGGCAAAGCCCATTTCATGGGTCACGAGCAGCATGGTGCGGCCTTCTTCGGCCAATGCGCGGATGACATTAAGTACTTCCTGGACCATTTCCGGGTCAAGGGCGGAGGTGGGTTCGTCGAACAGAATGACCTTGGGCTGCATCGCCAGGGTGCGGGCGATGGCCGCGCGTTGCTGCTGGCCGCCGGAGAGTTGTGCCGGGTAAGCATGGCGCTTGTCAGCGATGCCGACCTTGGCCAGCAAGGCTTCGGCGACTTCAATGGCTTCGGCCTTACTTTGTCCGAGTACGCGGCGCGGGGCTTCGATGATGTTGTCGAGCACGCTCATGTGCGGCCAGAGATTAAAGTTTTGAAATACAAAACCGATCTCGCTGCGCAGGCGATTGATCTGCTTGCCGTCGGCAGCGACCAGTTCGCCGTTCTTGGCGGCTTTGAGCTTGAGTTCTTCGCCGGCGACCAGGATCTGGCCCTGATGCGGGTTTTCCAGCAGGTTGATGCAACGCAGGAACGTGGACTTGCCGGAACCGGAGGAACCCAGGATCGAGATCACATCGCCGTCGCGGGCGGTCAGCGAGATGCCTTTGAGCACCTCAAGCTGTCCGTAGCGTTTGTGCAAGTTGCGGATTTCAAGCGCGGGCGTGGCCTCAGCCATGTGCGTTCCTCATAGTGTTTTGCGCTCCTGCTATTGGCGGCCTTCCTGGCGAGGCGGCCAAGCTAGCATAGCGTTCGAATGGCAGCCAACAGCGCTATGGACGGTAAACGGGTGGCATGTGGCAGGTTGTCGCATCGGCACAGCAGACTGTCGCCCCATCAACAACCGAACAGCCGTTTGAACACGTTTGGACGTGGCTGTCGCGTAAAAAAAGGCGCGATGTTGCCAGCTTTGTCGGGGTGTTGGAAGCGTTAACCGGACAAACGTTCCTGATCTGCACTTTTATTGTGCGGACCTGTATTTCTTGATGTGTTTTTGGTGCGCAGATTCGTTACTGAAGTGGGTGGCAGAGTAACGTTCTGGCGAAATGCCATTGATCTCAATGACTTGCGATAACTGCCCAATCAGCGTGCAGGCCCCGGGTGCCGGGCGCGTGAAACATTTTGGCGTAATTATTGCGTGCAGAATAAGAAACGCCCTGTTGGATTCTTTTTACGAGTCAGGTGGGGCGATGTAATCGCTTTCCTTGCAAAGGTAGTTTTAATGAGCAGTAGCCAAAGCTCCTCCAATGGCCTTGAACAAGGGCTAAAACCGCGTCATGTAACCATGCTGTCAATCGCCGGGGTTATCGGCGCCGGCCTGTTCGTCGGCTCCGGACACGCCATTGCCGCTGCCGGCCCGGCCGTGCTGCTGGCTTACGCGACCGCCGGTGCCCTCGTGGTGCTGGTCATGCGAATGCTCGGCGAGATGGCCGTTGCATCGCCAGATACAGGTTCCTTCTCGACGTACGCCGATCGCGCGATCGGTCACTGGGCCGGTTTCACTATCGGCTGGCTCTACTGGTGGTTCTGGGTTTTGGTCATCCCGCTGGAGGCTATCGCTGCCGCGTCCATTCTGCATGCCTGGTTCCCGGATGTGGCGATCTGGGCCTTCACCTTGGTTATCACCTTGCTGCTGACCGTAACCAACCTGTTCAGTGTAAAGAACTATGGTGAGTTCGAGTTCTGGTTCGCCCTGGTCAAAGTCATAGCGATCATCGGCTTTATCGGTCTTGGCATTCTGGCGATTTTCGGCTTCCTGCCGACCAGCCAGGTCAGCGGCGTGTCGCATTTGTTTGACACGCAAGGCTTCTTGCCAAACGGCATGGGCGCTGTGCTGGGTGCCATTCTGACCACTATGTTTTCCTTCATGGGCACCGAGATCGTGACCATCGCGGCTGCGGAGTCGAAGAATCCAGGCAAGCAAATTTCCAAGGCCACCAACTCGGTGATCTGGCGGATCGGCTTGTTCTATCTCGTATCGATCTTCATCGTCGTGGCTCTGGTGCCATGGAATGATCCGGTTCTGGCCAGCGTTGGTTCCTACCAGACCGTGCTGGAGCGCATGGGTATCCCGAATGCCAAGCTGATCGTCGATATCGTGGTTCTGGTTGCTGTAACCAGCTGCCTGAACTCGGCGCTCTACACTGCTTCGCGCATGATGTTCTCGTTGGGCAAACGCGGCGATGCGCCGGCCGTTTCCCAGCGCACCAACAGCAGCGGCACACCTTACTGGGCCGTGATGCTGTCGACCGCTGCCGCGTTTCTTGCAGTATTCGCCAACTACGTGGCCCCGGCCGCTGTGTTCGAATTCTTGCTGGCCAGTTCGGGCGCCATCGCGTTGCTGGTGTATCTGGTGATCGCGATTTCGCAACTGCGTATGCGCAAACAGCGTATGGCTCGCGGTGAAAAAATCGCCTTCAGCATGTGGCTGTTCCCGGGCCTGACCTACGCAGTGATCGTATTTATTGTCGCGGCCTTGACCATCATGCTGTTCCAGGAAGCCCATCGAGCGGAGATTCTCGCGACCGGTTTGCTGAGCCTGTTGGTAGTGGCTGCCGGGTTGTTTGTGGCTCGCCGTCGCAAGCTGCAGAAAGTGGGCGCGGTGGTGTTGAGTTGATTCGTACCGCGTAACGCAAAACGGCCGCTGTCAGTGATGACAAGCGGCCGTTTTTGTTTCTAATCAAGCAACAGCGCAAAACTACAGATCGTGTTACGGCTTAACACCGGCGTTTATTCGGTCTTTTCTTCCTGGGCATCCAGCGACTGACGATAACTGTCCAGCGCATCGCCAAAATCGGTGATGAACTGCGGATCGGTCAGCCAGGCCTGGGCGGCGTCGCGGTCCATGCCATCAGCCCACATGCGGTAGTCGATCAGCATGTCGGCGGCCAAATGTGTGGCGGCCATGGCTTCGTTGTCGGCGTTTTCCATGTCCAGCAGTTCTGGATGATCGCTGATGATTTCGGCGAGGTTCGACAGCAGGGTCAGCAGCATGTCGTTGCGGCTGGTGGCTTCTGCATCACGCATTTTGGTGAACATCGCCAGGGTGTATTCCGGGATCGGCTCGCCGATTTCGCCCAGGTCATCATCGAGTGCGGCGGGTTTTCTGCCGTGGATGTTGATTTGTTTGGCTTTGGTCTTGGCGCGTTTGGCGCGTTTGTGTTGCTTGTTCAGAGAGGCCATGGGAACTCAGTTCGATTTCTGTTGGTTTTGGGCTGCGATGGCGTCGGACGCCGCCACGTAGTCAGCCTGGAAGGCTGGGGATTCGATCCACGCCAGTGCGCCGGCTTCGTCCACTTCGGTGGACCATTGGCGATACTCGATCAGCGCGGCGACGATAAAGTCTGTCGCTGTTTCTTCGCCTTCCTGCTCCAGCACCAACGCGAGCAGCGGGTGTTCAAGGAAGGCCCTGCACATGGCTTGCTGGCTGATCTTTTGCGCGTCGATCATTTCTTTGAACAGGTCAGTCAGATCCACCGATTCGAAGTCGATGCGGTCGTCGTTCGGGTCCAGCTCGACCGGCGCGGCGGCCCGTTGGGTGCGGTTCTGCTTGGCCTTGGCTTTGGCGCGTGTGGCGCGTTTGTTCTGCTTGTTGGCGGAGGCCATGGGCGTCGTTCCGTAATTCGTTGAAAGGGCGCGTCCATCAACTGCGTGGCACTCGCCGCCCGGCTGTGTCGGGGGCCAGCTCGCCGGTTCGCAGCCAGGACAGAGCAATAGGCCATAGTGTGGCTTGGTATGCGCTACGAAAAAAGGCGAAATGTCCGACTTCTTGTTCATCGATGTCTGCGGGGGCGATTCGCAGGTGGCTGTTCGTGCTGTTGGTGAAGTAACCCAGCAACCGTTCGATGGCTGGAATCGTACCGTAAGGATCGTCGCTGATGCTTGCGGGTAGCTGCCAACGATAGTCTTCGCGCAGTGCATGAACAATCCACCCGCGCTTATCGGAGCCTCTGCTTGAGCAACCGCTCCTCAAGCACCGCCCATTCCCGATCCAGTTCTGTGCGAAGTTCCTCCTCGCTCGGCAGCACCAGCCGGTAGGTACTGGCAAATAGTTGTTCATTGCCTTGCAGCACTGAATAGCGCACCACCGATTCATCTTTCTGTGCGCAGAGAATGAGGCCGACGGTGGGACTATCCTCCGGTCCGCGCTTGAGGTCGTCGTACATGCGCACGTACATGTCCATCTGGCCGACATCCTGGTGGGTCAGTACGCCGCGCTTGAGGTCGAAGATGACGAAGCACTTGAGCAGGTAGTTGTAGAACACCAGATCGATGTAGAAGTCTTTGCTCTCGGTACTGATGCGTTGCTGGCGAGCGATGAAGGCGAAGCCTTTGCCCAGTTCGAGCAGGAAGCCCTGGAGTTGATCGATCAAGGCTTGTTCAAGTTCGCTTTCCTGGACCAAGCCCGCATTGGGCAGGCCGAGAAACTCCAGTAGCACGGGGTCACGGATGAATTCCCGAGGGCTGGCGTTCATTTGCTGGATGTTGGTGTCGGCTTCCTGTTTGACGCCAGCCCGGTCGCGGCTCGCCAGCAGGCGTTCGTAATAGAGGGTATTGATTTGGCGCTCGAGGGCGCGACTTGACCAGTTCTGCAGAGCGGATTCGTTCATGTACCAGTGGCGAGCGTTGTCGTTGTCGACTCGCAGCAGCCTGCGGTAATGGGTCCAGCTCAATTCGTGACGCAGTGCGTCACGAATTGGGAATGCTTGGTAGAACAGGCGCATGTAGCGAAGGTTGGAAGCGTCGAAACCTTTCCCAAATTGCTCCGTCAGTACTTTCGCCAGCGTCGACAGCAACTGCTTGCCATACACCGCCCGCCGAGCGCCTTCCTGCTCGAACTCCACAATATGCCGTCCGATCTGCCAACAGGTTTGCACCTGAACGGTATCGACCGCTCGCAGCACCTTCTGACGCGCTTCGCGGATCAATTCGCCAAGATTGCCGAGCAGCGAAGTGATTTGTGGATCTTGAGTGTTACCGGGTTTGAGAGGATTCATGAGATTTTCCGCGGCTGAAGGAAACAGGCGGAAGAGGATGGCAAGAGAGTGAGGGGCCGCGATGCCGGGCGCGGCTGGTAAATCGGAAGGAAAGGAGAATTTGTTTTGCAGGACCGGGCCGACGACAGCCCATGCATGAGGAGCACATCACGTAGTCCGATTCGCAGTTAGCCCAAGCGCTAATCGATCTAAAACTTGAACATTCAGCAACAAATCTAAAAAAGAGTAACGATTGGGTTCTATGCAACCCGGGAGTCGCCATCATGAAGTACGTCCATTCATTCATGCTGCCCATCGCTGCTGTCGGCGTATTACTGTTTCCAATCGTGCTTAATGCCGCCAGTCTTGAACCGATCGATCCCTCAGGCGTGCAAGTCCAGCAGCAACAGCAAAACGGGATTACCTACCTGTCTGGCGGTATCGGAGAGGATGAGGCTAAAGCTATCCAGCAAACAAAGGGCTACAACCTGCACATGACCTTCTCTACCGGTGTGGAGAACAAATATGTTCCGGATGTGAATCTGGTCATTCAGAAAGACCCGGGGCAGCCCGTGCTGACCCTGAGTGAGGCCGGACCGCTGGTTTACGTACAGCTGCCACCTGGCAAGTACACGGTCGTCGCGACACGCAATGGTGAGGAGCGGCGTGATACGGCGGAGGTAGGAAGTGGTGATGCGCGTAATCTGGTCTTCCATTGGGGCAGTGAAAACTAGCCGAAGAGAAACGACTTGCGCGATGCCTGATCAAATCGCAGACATAAAAAAACCCTGAATCTTGCGATTCAGGGTTTTGGTGTCCCGGAGACGGTACTCGGCTCGGCGGCGGAGTTTGTCTTTAGTTTGACTAAAGTTTGTCTAGATAAAGATGCTTGGTTCGGGCTTTGGAATCCATCGGCCTTTGTGTAAATCGCCTGATTTCTTCCTTGTGGGCAATACAGTTGTGCAGAGCTTCGAGTATGAGTGCGAGGCATCACCTGTTCGGTTTGTCCGTAACGAGCGGGACTATTCGTCGTCTTTGGATAGATTTGCTGCCAACTCGGCAACCGCTTCTTCCGCGGCCAGATTGAAATCATCAAGTACATCAGGCCTGGTAAGCCATTCCAGGGTTTCGGCCTCTGTGGCGCCATAAGCCCACTCCCGATAATCAATCAAAAAGGATTGACTGAGCATCGCCATCGATTCGGAAGCATCGCCCGTCTCGACCAGTTCCTGTTGAAGGTCGGGGGCTGCCGATATGACATCGGCCAGAGCGATGAATAGCGCGACAAACAGCGCTTTGCGGCTTTGGTTTTCCGCTTCATGAAATTGGGTAAACAGAGTTTCGAAGAACTCAGCCGGATAGGTATCTGGTTCATCAGACAAATCGTCGAACAGGGCAGGGTGGTGAATGCTTCGGGCTACGCGCTGTTGCTTGGCTTTTACCTTGGCGCGTTTGGCTCGCTTTTGTTGCTTGGTCACGGATGCCATGGGCTTCTGTCCTTTTCAGAAGAGAAATACTAGGCATTAAAGCGCAAACGTGCCGCGGTTTTAAGTCTTCCGATTGTAGGAGCAAGTCGTAGATGACAGCCTGAAATCGCGCCTGATCAAATCGCAGACATAAAAAAACCCTGAATCTTGCGATTCAGGGTTTTCGGTATTTGGTGCCCAGAGACGGAATCGAACCGCCGACACGGGGATTTTCAATCCCCTGCTCTACCGACTGAGCTATCTGGGCAACGGGGCGCATTAAACGGGTTTTTCAGGGGGTCGTCAAGCAAGTTTTCAAAAAATATTTAATTATTACCGTCGCTTACGATCCGACCCCCGGGAAAGCGGGATTATTCAGCCGGCGGAACGTAGCCTTCGGCCTTGGCGTATTCCTCGCCGGAAAAGAACTTGTCCATCTCGCCTTGAAGATATTTGCGGTCTTCGGCGTTCATCATGTTCAGGCGTTTTTCGTTGATGAGCAGGGTCTGGTGTTTCTGCCAGTCGGCCCAGGCCTTGGCCGAGACGTGGTCAAAAATATCCTGGCCCTTGGCGCCCGGAAATGGAGCGCGTTCCAGGGCGGGCAGTTCTTCTTTGTACTTGCGGCACATGATGGTGCGGGTCATGACGACTCTCCTGCGTTCAATACGGCAGCCGCGCGTTCGAGCAAGGTTTTGACCGGGGCGGCAAGGCCCAGGCGCGGCGGGGTGGCGAGGTTATACCAGAGCCAGTCGGCCTCGGCCACGTGATGGCCGGCTTCCTGGACTTGAACCAGCCAGGGTTCGATGGATAACTGAAAGTGGCTGAAGGTGTGCACCAGGCTCGGCAGTGCCTGTTGGCTGCCCAGTTCCAGCGAGTGCTGCGAAGCCAGATGTTGCAGGTCGTCGAGGTCGTCGAGTTCCGGCAGGCTCCAGAGGCCGCCCCAAAGGCCCGTGGAGGGGCGACGGTAAAGCAGAATCGCCCCTTCGCCATTGGCGAGCATCGGCATCAGCGTGCGCTTCTGTGGCACGGCTTTGCGTGGCTTGGGGATCGGGTAGCGGGTTTCCAGGCCCAGCATGTGCGCCTCGCAGCCCTTTTCCAGCGGGCAGAGCAGGCAACTCGGTTTGCTGCGGGTACAGAGCGTAGCGCCCAGATCCATCATCGCCTGGGTGTAGGCGTTGACCCGATCATGTGGCGTAAAGCGCTCAGCATTGGCCCACAGTTGTTTGGCAACCTTGGGCTCGCCCGGATAACCCTCTTGCGCGGTAAAGCGCGCCAGCACCCGTTTGACGTTGCCATCGAGGATCGGCGCCCGCAGGCCCATGCTCAGGCTGGCAATCGCGCCAGCGGTGGAGAGGCCGATACCCGGCAGATCAGTGAGCTTTTCCACGTCACGGGGAAACTCGCCGCCATATTCGGCAACGATAATCTTCGCGGTCTTCTGCAAGTTGCGTGCGCGGGTGTAATAACCGAGACCGGTCCACAGGTGCAGTACTTCGTCTTCCGGCGCGGCGGCCAGGGCTTCGACCGTCGGCAACGACGCCATGAAACGGTCGAAGTAGTTCAGCACAGTGCTGACCTGGGTCTGCTGCAACATGATTTCCGAGACCCATACCCGGTAAGGGGTGATGCCCTGCTGCCAAGGCAAATCGTGGCGGCCGTGGCGGTCGTACCAATCCAGCACCGCCGTTGAAAACTGCTCGGCTCTCATCGCTTGAACAGCCCCTTGAGCGCGTCTTTCAACTCCGGGCTGACTTTATCGCCAAGCTTCTCGTCGATTTTTTCGCTGATCCGCTCGCCAGCCAGTTTGCTTGCGACTTGCCCCATGCGTTCGTTGTCGAGACGGCAAGCCTTGGCACCCAGTTCCAACGGGCCACGGCAGCGCAGTGGCCACTCGATGCCGACGAAGCGCTCGCTGACTTGGCAGGCCGGGTCCGGCATGTCGCTCTTGTCGCCTTCGACGATCACGCCGACACGGTAATCCATGCCCAGCACTCGCAGGTCGATGTCGCCGTTACCGTTGACGGTCATGCCGGGGATGCGCACTTTCAGATCAGGGTTACTGGCCACGCCGTTGTGGAAGGTCAGGTTGCCCTTGAGCTCTTCGAACGGTGTGTCCTTGCCCCGTGGTTCGCCGGTGAGGGTTTTGCGATTCAGGGTGGCGATGCCTTTGCACAGTTGCTGTTCAAGATTGGCATTGAGCAGCACGCCGTTATTGATGACGAAACTGGCGTTGCCATTGAGGTTATCGATCAGCACGCTCTGGCTGTTGCCGCTGCTGGTCAGCGCGCTATCGAGCGTAACCAGGCCTTGAACCGGGGGATTTTTCCCCTGGCTTTCGAGGATTTTTTCTACAGGCACTTTGCTGATGCGCGTCTGCATATTCAGCGCCGGCACTTGCTGGCGCACGTCCAGGGTACCTTTGGCTTCGAAGTTGCCGTCGTACAGGTCACCGCGCAGGTTCTCCAGCGTCAGCTGGCCGCCAAGGCCTGTGGCCTTGAGGGCAGCATTCTGAATCGGCAGTTTGTCGAGGGTCAGCTGGCCGAAGGTCAGGTCGGCGTCCACGTCGAGTTTGCTCAGACGTTCCACCGGCAACAGACGCTCGGTGCTCCACGGGCCTTTGGTCGGTGAGGGTGGCAGCGGTGAACTGCCCGCGCCAGCCATGGCCTCGTTCTCGGTGCTGGCCACTTCGGCCTGACGCACCTGCTTCGCGCTGTTGGCTTCGGCGGATTTTGGCGGCAAGTAACGATCGACGTTGAAGGTGTCAGCCTTCAGGTTCAGTCGCAGCGATTGCTTGGCGAAGTCCTCGACAGCAATGCGGCCGCTGAAAGTGCTGTCGTCGAGTTTCAGGTTGAGGTTGTCGAGGGACAAACGGGTCGGCGTGCCGGCAACCTGGCTCACCAGCTCGACTTTGCTCAGGCTGCCTTCGGCCATCGCCGGGAGTTTCTGGCCGATGCTGTCGATGAATTTCGCCAGATCGAATTGAGCAATCGACAAGCCGCCGCTGATTTGCGGAGTCTTGTCCAGGTCATTGGCCTTCAGTTCACCCAAGGCGCGCAGCTGGTTGGCGGAGATCTTGATGCCGGTCCATTCGGCGACGTTAGCGGCCCTGTCCAACAGCAATTGACCTTGAGCGGCGAAGGTCATGGTCTTGCCTTGCAATGGATCGCCAGCGACTTCGCCGGAGAGTTTCATGTCTTCGAATTTGTAGCGCTGCAGCGCACGCTCGAAACGCAACTCGCCGGCCAGTTCGGTCCGTACCCGCAGAACCGGTTGGTTGGTACCGAGAAACGCGGTGAGTTTGACCGGGATGTTGGTCGAGTCATGAACCGGGCCAGTGCTCAGCTGGATGCTTTCGGCGCTGAATTGCTTGCCGGTTCTTTCGTCTCTGTATTCGACGCGGGCGTTGTTGACGGTCAGGCTGTCGATGTCCAGGCGGATCGGCTGGGCCGGTTTTTCTGCCTGAGCGGTAGTCGCTGGCGCCGGTTCGCCGGCAGCGGCGGGCGGCGTGGCGGAAGTACTCGGTGTGGCAGGTGCCGGAGCCTTGCCGATGTCTTCCCAATTGCCGTGGCCATTCTTGTCGCGATTGAGACGCAGGTTCAGGCCTTCGACACGCACATCGCTCATCTGCACTTCGCGGCGCAGCAACGGAATCACGCGGACCGACAGGCCGAGCATCTGCAAGTCGGCGAATGGTTCCGCAGGCTTGGCCAGGGTCGCAACGCTGGCTTCGTGCAATTCCAGGCCCAGCCAGGGAAACAGGCTCCAGCCGATATCGCCATTGAGCGTCAGCTCGATGTGGGCCTTGTCGCGGGCAATCTGGCGAATCTCGTCTTTATAGTCGTTGGGATCGAAGAGGTGGGTCAGGGCAAAGCCCAGCGCCACAATGATCAGCAACAGCCCGAGAAGTACCAGACCCAGGATTTTGCCGAACGCTTTCATGGGCGAGTCCTTGTATTAGTCGAATTCGAAATTTAGCCGGGGAGTATAGCGCTCCGAAGTGGCTGACCGGTCAGCGATCACGTCGGCAGCTCATCCAGCGGTACCTTCAGCTTAGCCGCCAGTGCTTGAGCTTCGAGGTGCCCGGCAGGCGCCAACAACCGCAATGTCGCGCCCGATTGCGACGCCATTTTCTGCGCTTCGTTCACCAGACGCTCGGCAACGCCACGGCGACGGGTGATTTTTCGTACGCATAAATGGGACAGATGCCAGACGTCCTGGTGCCGTTGCAAGCGTGCCGCACCCAACAGCCGATCGTTGAATCGTCCGGCGATCAACGAACCCTCCTGCAGGCAGTCTTCGATCAACTGCATATCGCCTGTGAATGGCGCAAACAGCCAGTCCGGGGCGTCGCGATAGATTTTCTGCAGATCTTGCTGATCCTGATAAGTGGCTTGGTTCAGCAGCTCGACAATGATCGGCATGGCGCTTCCTTTGAAAAGTTAATCCGGACCCGTAGGAGCTGCCGAAGGCTGCGATCTTTTGATCTTTTGTAACCTGAAGAGAAAGTCAAAAGATCGCAGCCTTCGGCAGCTCAATGCCGGGTGAACACATGTTCGTCCAGTGGTACGAGATCAGACGACGTACAAAAAGGTGATATCAGTTTGGTTTTTCTGTCACTTGCAAATGGTAACCTCTGCCCGTTCGTCCGTCCCTTCTGTGACGTGATGTCGCACCAAAATGGAGCTTCACCTAAAAAAAGTCATGCCTGCGTGCATTAAGGCTGGGGGTGAAGAACGGCTGGCGAACAATACTAATAATTGGGGGAAACACCATGACTACGAGCATCACGGCGGACGGCATCAAAGCCGACCAGCCCGCGTTCCTGTCCAAGGAGCGCATCATCGCCAGGCCCGGTTTCAACCGTTGGCTGGTACCACCGGCCGCTCTGGCCATCCACCTGTGCATCGGCATGGCCTACGGCTTTTCGGTGTTTTGGTTGCCGTTGTCCAAAGCCCTGGGCGTCACCAAGGCCGTGACTTGCGCGCCAGACATGAGCTTCATCGCTCAGGTCTTTTCGTCTCAATGCGACTGGCCGATCTCGATGCTCGGCTGGATCTACACCCTGTTCTTCATCTTCCTCGGCTGCTCGGCCGCGATCTGGGGCGGCTGGCTGGAACACGCAGGTCCTCGCAAGGCCGGTGTTGTGTCGGCACTGTGCTGGTGTGGCGGTCTGCTGATTTCGGCGCTGGGGGTCTATACCCACCAGATCTGGCTGATGTGGATCGGCTCCGGGGTCATTGGCGGTATTGGCCTGGGCCTGGGTTATATCTCGCCGGTCTCGACCCTGATCAAGTGGTTCCCGGACAAGCGTGGCATGGCGACCGGCATGGCGATCATGGGCTTCGGTGGTGGCGCGATGGTCGGCGCTCCACTGGCTGCAGCGCTGATGGGGCACTTCGCTTCGCCAACCAGCGTGGGCGTATGGCAGAGCTTTCTGGTGATGGCTGCGATCTACTTCGTGTTCATGATCGGTGGCGCGCTGTCCTACCGCGTTCCGCCAACCGGCTGGAAGCCTGAAGGCTGGACTGCTCCGGTGAAAAAAGCCTCGAACTCGATGATCACTCACCGTCACGTGCACGTGAATGTGGCGTGGAAAACCCCGCAATTTCGTCTGGTATGGCTGGTGTTGTGCCTGAACGTTTCGGCGGGTATCGGCATCCTCGGCATGGCTTCGCCGCTGTTGCAGGAAGTCTTCGCCGGTAAACTGCTCGGCACCGACCAGACGTTTGGTCAGCTGGATGCCGGGCAACTGGCTTCGATCGCAGCGATTGCGGCCGGCTTCACCGGTTTGCTGAGCCTGTTCAACATTGGTGGCCGGTTCTTCTGGGCTTCGTTCTCGGATTACCTGGGGCGCAAAAATACTTACTTCGTGTTCTTCGCCCTCGGTTTCGCGCTGTACGCGTTGATCCCGAACCTCGGTCATCTGGGCAGTGTCGCGCTGTTCGTGGCGGCGTTCTGCATCATCCTGTCGATGTACGGCGGTGGTTTTGCGACGGTGCCAGCGTACCTGGCGGACTTGTTCGGTACGCAAATGGTCGGCGCGATTCACGGTCGTCTGCTGACGGCGTGGGCGGCGGCGGGTGTGTTGGGGCCGGTGTTGGTGAACTACCTGCGTGAATATCAGCTGAGCATCGGCGTTGAACGCGCTGCGGCTTACGACATCACCCTATACATCCTCGCGGGCCTGTTGGTGCTGGGTTTCCTGTGCAACCTGATGGTTCGCCCGGTGGCCGACAAGTACTTCATGACCGACGCTGAACTGGCGGCCGAACAGGCGCTGGGCCACGACAAAGGTGCTGACGCCAGCACCGTACTGGAATGGAAAGCGGATGCGGGCACCAAGCCATTGGCGGTAGCGGCGTGGCTGGTGGTGGGCATTCCGTTGGCATGGGGTGTTTGGGTGACGCTGCAGAAGACTGCAGTTCTCTTCCACTAACGCAAAACCCCTGTGGGAGCGGGCTTGCTCGCGAAGAGGGAGTGTCAGTCGACATCAATGTTGCCTGGCACGCCGCTTTCGCGAGCAAGCCCCCACATTTGCTCTGCGTGGACATAGATTTTGTGTTTGCCGGCTTGTACTGACATGTCTATCCCCGACAGCAGGGGACTCACTCCGTCAGTGATATCACCTCTCGTGTTTCTGTTTAGCGCCCGCGACCCTATAATGGCTGCCTTTTTCGCCCCAATGATTTTTGCGGAGCTGGTGATGGCCGAACGTATGGCGTCTGTCGAGCGCGACACTCTGGAAACCCAGATCAAAGCCTCGATCAACCTGGATGGCACCGGAAAGGCCCGATTCGATATCGGTGTACCTTTTCTTGAGCACATGCTGGACCAGATCGCCCGTCACGGGCTGATCGACCTGGATATTGTCAGCAAGGGCGACCTGCATATCGACGACCACCACACGGTGGAAGACGTCGGTATCACCCTGGGTCAGGCCTTCACCAAAGCCATCGGCGACAAGAAAGGCATCCGTCGCTACGGCCACGCCTACGTGCCGCTCGATGAAGCGCTGTCGCGTGTGGTGATCGACTTCTCCGGCCGTCCTGGCCTGCAGATGCATGTTCCTTATACTCGCGCGACCGTCGGTGGTTTCGACGTTGATCTGTTCCAGGAATTTTTCCAGGGCTTCGTCAACCACGCCAACGTCACTCTGCACATCGACAATTTGCGTGGGCACAACACCCACCACCAGATCGAAACCGTGTTCAAGGCTTTCGGCCGCGCCTTGCGCATGGCCGTGGAGCTGGATGACCGCATGGCCGGTCAGATGCCGTCGACCAAAGGCGTTCTGTAATGCAGACGGTCGCGGTTATCGATTACGGCATGGGCAACCTGCACTCGGTGGCCAAGGCCCTCGAGCACGTTGGTGCCGGCAAGGTACTGATCACCAGCGATGCCGATGTGATTCGCGAAGCCGACCGGGTGGTATTCCCTGGTGTCGGCGCGATTCGCGATTGCATGGCGGAGATCCGTCGCCTGGGCTTCGACTCGCTGGTGCGTGAAGTCAGCCAGGACCGTCCGTTCCTCGGGATCTGCGTGGGCATGCAAGCCTTGCTCGACAGCAGCGAAGAGAACGATGGCGTGGACTGCATCGGCCTGTTCCCGGGTCAGGTGAAGTTCTTCGGCAAGGATTTGCACGAAGACGGCGAACACTTGAAAGTGCCGCACATGGGCTGGAACGAAGTGAAGCAGACGGTAGAACACCCGCTGTGGCACAACATTCCGGACCTGGCGCGTTTCTACTTCGTGCACAGCTACTACATCGCTGCCGGCAATGCGCGGCAGGTGGTGGGTAGCGGTCACTACGGGGTCGATTTCGCCGCAGCGCTGGCAGATGGCTCGCGTTTCGCCGTGCAGTTCCACCCGGAGAAGAGCCATACCCATGGCCTGCAATTGCTGCAAAACTTCGCTGCGTGGGATGGTCGCTGGTAAATGGCCGTCAAGAAGGGCAAGCCGCCGATCCTGAGCCTCACTCCCGAACAGGAGAACGAGGCCAATCACAAGATCAAACGCTTCATGGAAGACCGCTTCGAGCTGGACCTGGGTTCGTTCGAAGCGGCTGAAATCCTTGAGCTGTTTACCCGCGAAATTGCTCCGCACTATTACAACAGAGCGATTTTCGATGTGCAGACGCACCTCAAAGAGAGGTTCGAAAGCATCGAAAGCGACCTGTGGGCGCTCGAGAAAGCATAGGAGCAGCTTCAAGCCGCAAGCTTCAAGCTGCAAGAATTGGTACACCGCTCGCTTGCAGCTTGTAGCTTGCAGCTTGCCGCTCTTTGACGAAGGAAAAGCATGCTAATTATTCCCGCTATCGATCTTAAAGACGGTGCCTGTGTTCGTCTGCGCCAGGGCCGCATGGAAGATTCCACGGTGTTCTCCGATGATCCGGTGAGCATGGCTGCCAAGTGGGTGGAAGGCGGTTGCCGCCGTCTGCATCTGGTCGACCTGAACGGTGCTTTCGAAGGCCAGCCGGTCAACGGTGAGGTGGTCACCGCCATCGCCAAGCGCTACCCGAACCTGCCGATTCAGATCGGCGGCGGTATCCGCTCGCTGGAAACCATTGAACACTACGTCAAAGCGGGCGTGAGCTACGTGATCATCGGCACCAAAGCCGTGAAAGATCCGGCTTTCGTTGCTGAAGCTTGCCGCGCGTTTCCGGGCAAAGTGATCGTAGGTCTGGATGCCAAAGACGGTTTTGTCGCCACTGACGGCTGGGCTGAAATCAGCACCATTCAGGTGATCGACCTGGCCAGGCAATTCGAGGCCGACGGCGTGTCCGCGATCGTTTATACCGACATCGCCAAAGACGGCATGATGCAAGGCTGCAACGTTTCGTATACCGCCGCTTTGGCCGCGGCGACGAGGATCCCGGTGATCGCTTCCGGCGGTATCCACAATCTGGGTGACATCAAGTCGCTGCTCGACGCCAAGGCGCCAGGCATCATCGGCGCCATCACGGGCCGCGCGATTTATGAGGGCACGCTTGATGTGGCAGAAGCTCAGGCTTTCTGTGATAACTACGCGGCCAGCTCCAAGCTGTAAGCTGCAAGCCGCAAGTTAAAAGCGCGACCGCGATCCGCTTTACTTGCAGCTTGTAGCTTGAAGCTTGCAACTCTTAATCGGAGATTAAGCCCATGGCTCTGGCCAAACGCATCATCCCTTGCCTGGACGTGGATAACGGCCGGGTGGTCAAGGGCGTCAAGTTCGAGAATATTCGCGACGCCGGCGACCCGGTGGAAATTGCCCGTCGTTACGATGAGCAAGGTGCTGACGAGATTACCTTTCTCGACATCACCGCCAGCGTCGACGGTCGCGACACCACGCTGCATACCGTCGAGCGCATGGCCAGCCAGGTGTTCATCCCGCTGACCGTCGGCGGCGGCGTGCGTACCGTGCAAGACATCCGTAACTTGCTCAATGCCGGTGCGGACAAGGTTTCGATCAACACCGCAGCAGTGTTCAACCCGGAATTCGTCGGCGAAGCGGCTCAGCATTTCGGCTCGCAGTGCATCGTCGTCGCCATCGACGCGAAGAAAGTGTCCGGTCCGGGCGAAACCCCGCGCTGGGAAATCTTCACCCACGGTGGTCGCAAGCCAACCGGCCTCGACGCCGTTGAGTGGGCGAAGAAGATGGAAGGCCTCGGTGCCGGTGAAATCCTGCTGACCAGCATGGACCAGGACGGTATGAAAAACGGCTTCGACCTGGGCGTTACCCGCGCCATCAGCGATGCGCTGGGGATTCCGGTGATCGCGTCCGGCGGTGTCGGCAACTTGCAGCACTTGGCCGACGGCATCCTCGAAGGCCACGCCAGCGCGGTATTGGCGGCGAGTATTTTCCACTTCGGCGAATACACCGTGCAGGAAGCCAAGGCCTACATGGCTCATCGCGGCATTGTGATGCGTTAAACAGGCCGGTGGACAGCATGGCGGGCTCAAGGCACTCTTGGGCACGCCATGGATTCCGGTAGCCCGACATGTTTAAACGTCTTCTTCTTGTCCTCGCCAGCGCTTCTCTGTTGTTCACCAACGGCGTTCACGCCGCAGAAAATCCCGGCACCGATCTGGTGTTGCTGACGGAAAACTTCCCGCCGTACAACATGGCGAAGAATGGCAAGAACTTCGCTCAGGACGAGAACATCAATGGCATCGCCGTGGACATCGTCCGTGAGATGTTCAAGCGCGCCAACATCACCTACAGCCTGACGCTGCGTTTCCCTTGGGAACGAATCTACAAACTCGCCCTGGAAAAACCCGGTTATGGCGTGTTTGTGATGGCGCGGTTGCCGGATCGCGAGAATCTCTTCAAGTGGGTCGGCCCTATTGGCCCGGACGACTGGATCATGCTGGCCAAGGCCGATAGCAAGATCACCCTCGAGTCGCTGGAGCAGGCGCGCAAATACAAGATCGGCGCCTACAAGGGCGATGCGATTGCCGAGACACTGGCCAAGCAAGGATTGAAACCGATTGTTGTGCTGCGGGATCAAGACAACGCGAAAAAACTCGTCAACGGTCAGATCGATCTGTGGGCCACCGGTGACCCGGCAGGCCGCTACCTGGCGCGCCAGGAAGGCGTGAACGGGCTCAAGACCGTGCTGCGCTTCAACAGCACCGAGCTCTACCTGGCGCTGAACAAAGACGTACCGGACGAAACTGTCGCCAAGCTACAAGCCGCGCTGGATCAATTGCGCCAGGAAGGCATGGTGGACGAAATCATGTCGCGGTATCTCTAAACTTCAACACCGAACCTTGTGCCATGCACCATCAAATGTGGGCGCGGGCTTGCTCACTCCCACATTTGTCTGAGGTGTAGCAAATTAGCGGTAAACCCCATCCTTGCCATGTGCAGCCGTCGCACGATTGCCGCGCACGCTGATCATTTGTTGGATATCGATCCAGTCAATGCCCTGAGCCTTGAGTTTGGGCAATTCACGTTCAAGCACCGCCAATGTCTGCGGATACGGATGCCCGATCATCACCGCAGAACCCTGCTTGCGCGCCAGGCTGATAGCCGTTTGTAGCTGAGTGAAAATCGCGGCTTCAGTGGGCTCGTCATCGAGGAACACATCCCGTGAAACGCTCGCCAAACCGATCTTCTGCGCCTCGGCGGCGGCCACGGTTTGTGCACTGGTGCGGCTGTCGACGAAAAACTTGTGTCGACGCTGCAAGTCGGCCATCAGCCAGGCCATGGCCGGTTGCTGGGCGGTCATGCGGCTGCCCATATGGTTGTTGATGCCCGCGGTATATGGCACAGCCTTGAACGCCGCGTTCAAGCGCGTCTCGAGCTCTTCGATGGGCAACTCGGGATGCCAGGCGAATGGCCCGGTGGCCGGGGCCATGGGCATGTGCAGGATGACGGTCTTGCCGGCGCGATGGGCTTCGCGGGCGAACTCGGTGGCGTGAGGGGTATCGGGCATGATTGCCGCAGTGACCGGGCCGGGCAGCGCCAGCACGCGGCGATCCTGAGGCAGGTTCTGCCCCAGGTCATCGATGATCAGGCTCAGATAAGCCTTCGCCGGTGTGGCCGCCGTCGTGGCAGGCGCCGCGTGAGCGACACCTACCAGACAGCACAGCAGGCCGAGGAGCAACCGCAGGCGCATCTCAGCGGCCGGAAGTGATGCTCAGCCCTTTGAGCAGGCTCAAGGCCTGGGCCAACTGGTAATCGTCATCCTGCGGCATGGCCTTGGCTTTGCCACCGGAACCGGTTGGTTTATCGGCGCCGCCGTTGCCATTGCCCAGGTGACCTTGCAGATCGGCTTCCTTGAAGTATTCGCCGTCCTGCTCGTTGGTGATCTTGGCCCTGCGCACTTCGATGTCCGGGACAATGCCCTGAGCCTGAATCGAGCGGCCGTTCGGCGTGTAGTAAAGCGCCGTGGTGATTTTCAGTGCGCGCTCGTTGTTCAGCGGCAACACCGTCTGCACCGAACCTTTGCCAAAACTGGTGGTGCCCATGACTACTGCGCGTTTCTGATCCTGCAGGGCGCCGGCAACAATTTCCGAGGCCGAGGCGCTGCCGCCGTTGATCAGCACGACCATTGGCACGGCTTCGCTTTCGTCCTTGCCGGTGGCGGAGAAGCGCAATTCGGAATTGGCGATGCGGCCCTTGGTGTAGACGATCAGGCCCTTGGTGATGAAGTGATCGACCACTTCCACCGCCGATTGCAGCACGCCGCCGGGGTTGTTACGCAGGTCGAGGACGATGCCGCTGAGCTTCTTGCCGTTGTCTTTGCGCAGCTTGGCCAGGGCCTTGGAGACCTCTTCGCCGGTCTTGACCTGGAACTGGGTGATACGGATGTAGCCGTAGCCGGACTCCAGCAGCTGGCTCTTCACGCTCTTCACTTGAATGATGGCGCGGACCAGGGTCACGTCGAACGGCGCACCGCCGTCGCGTACCAGGGTCAGGGTGATTTTCTGGCCGATCTTGCCGCGCATCTTGTCGATAGCTTCGGTCATGCTCTGGCCGCGAGTCGGCTGGCCGTTGATCTTGACGATGAAGTCGCCGGCCTGAATGCCCGCCTTGGAGGCCGGGGTGTCATCGATGGGCGAAACCACTTTGATGAAACCGTCTTCGGCACCGACTTCGATGCCCAGGCCGCCGAATTCGCCGCTGGTGCTTTCCTGCAATTCAGCGAAGTCTTCCGGGCCGAGGTACGCGGAGTGCGGGTCGAGGTTGCTGAGCATGCCTTTGATGGCGTTTTCCAGCAGGGTCTTGTCGTCCACCGGTTCCACATAGGCGGCCTTGATCCGGTCCATGACTTCGGCAAAGGTGCGCAACTCATCCAGCGGCAATGGCGCCTTGGTGGTCGCAGCAGTGCCCGCAGGTGCGATCACTGGGGCAGGCTCGGCGGCAAACGCCAACGGTGCGCCGATCACCAGGGCAATCGTCAGGGCCAGCGAGGTAAGGCGGGACAAATACAGCATGTCGAACGAACTCCTAATGTAGGTGACTCAACGCCTATCCTTGCGCGCGACACCATTGCGCCGGATCACTCGGGTGACCCTGCTGACGAATAGCGAAATACAGTGCAGGAGTGTCCTGGCCGCCACTGTTACCGACAGTGGAGATGGACTCACCGGCTTTTACCACGTCACCCGCAGACTTGAGCAGCGTCTGGTTGTGACCGTAAAGACTCAAAAAACCGTTGCCGTGGTCGAGGATCACCAGCAACCCGGCGCCTCGCAACCAGTCGGCAAACACCACGCGGCCGCCGTGAACGGCATGCACTTGGCTGCCGGCGGAGGCGCTGATCATTACGCCGTCCCATTTGGTACGGGTATCGTCGCCACGGCTTTCACCGAAGCGCGCCAGCAGTCGACCATTAACCGGCCATGGCAGTTTGCCGCGGGTGGAAGCAAAGGGGCCGCCAAAGGTTTCGCCAGAACTTGAAACCAGTGCGCCGGGTGTCGATTTAACGGTTTTGCGTGGGGCGTCAGTGGCCTCTGCTTCAGCCTGAGCCTCACGTAAACGCTTTTTTTCGGCTTCCTGCTGGGCGATCAGCGCTTTTTGCCGCGCCTCTTCTGCCTCTCGGGCCTGACGGGCCAGGGTTTCTTCAATGGTTTTAAGGACTTTAGACAGGTCTGCCTGATCCTGCTCGCGCGCCGCCAGTTTCTGATCGCGGGCCTTCACCTCGTCGCTGAGTTTGGCCAGGACTTGCTGGCGCTCCTTGCGGACCTTGTCGAGTTCGTCGCGCTGGCTGTCGAGGCTGCTTTTGTGCACCAACAATTGCGCCTGCTGCATGGCGATGTCTTTTTCGACATTGGCCAGTTGGCGCAGGGTTTCGTTGAAATTCTTCAGCTGCTCCAGGCGGGCCTGGCTCAGGTAGTCGTAATAGGTGAGGGTACGGGCGAATTTTTCCGGGTTCTGTTGGTTGAGCAGCAGCTTGAGGTATTCCTGACGCCCATTCTGATAGGCCGCGCGGGCCTGGATGGCGATCAGTCGCTGCTGTTCAATGCGCGCGCTCTGGAGTTTTTTTTTCTCGGCATCGAGTCGCTGCAGCTCGGATTCGCTTTTCTGCAGCTCTTTTTGCAGGGCTTCGACCTGCTTCTCGAGCTTGCCCATCTCGGTTTCGGTGCTCTTGAGGTCTTTCTGCACTCCGGATTTTTCTTCCTGGAGTTTACCCAGCATTTTTTTCAGCTCGGCAATGTCCTGACGCGTGGCGTCCAACTGTTGTTGGGTTTGCGTGCGCTCGTCGGCGAAGGCCGGTTGAAGCAGGCAAGTCAGGGCAAGGGCTATCAGGACGCGAAGCATAGAGGCGGGCGACACCAGGGAAAGGGACGGCCTAGTATGCCCGCCAAGCGCAGCAAAAAAAATGCCCAATTGGGGCTGTGTGATAACTGGACAAAAAAACACCGCAAAACCAATGTGGGAGCGGGCTTGCTCGCGAATGCGGTGTGTCAGGCAACGTTGATGTCGACTGATACACCGCATTCGCGAGCAAGCCCGCTCCCACAGGGTTTTGGCGGTGTTTGATAGGGCGGATTACACCAGAATCGAAGTCCCGGTCATTTCCACAGGCTTCTCAAGCCCCAGCAACATCAGCATGGTCGGCGCGACATCCGCCAGCACGCCGCCGTCGCGGACCTTGAAGTCCCGCTTGCCGACATAAATGAACGGCACCGGCTCGGTGGTATGGGCGGTGTGCGCCTGGCCGGTGGTTTCGTCGGACATTTGCTCGACGTTGCCATGGTCAGCGGTAATCAGGGCTTCGCCGCCGACTTTTTCCAGCGCATCGACGATACGGCCGACGCACAGGTCCAGGCACTCGACCGCTTTGACTGCTGCTTCGAACACACCGCTATGGCCGACCATGTCGCCGTTGGCGTAGTTGACCACGATCACGTCGTAACGCTGATTTTCAATGGCGTCGACGATGCGGTCGGTGACTTCCGGGGCACTCATCTCGGGCTGCAAGTCATAGGTGGCGACTTTCGGCGACGGGATCAGGATGCGTTCTTCGCCGGGGAATGGTTCTTCGCGACCGCCAGAGAAGAAGAAGGTCACGTGGGCGTACTTCTCGGTTTCGGCGATGCGCAGCTGCGTCTTGCCGTTTTTCGCCAGGTAATCGCCCAGCACGTTGTCCAGGCTGCTCGCGGCGAAGGCCGATGGCGCGGGGATGCTGGCGGCGTATTGGGTCAGCATGACGAAACCGGCCAGTTTGGGCTGGCGAGCGCGTTCGAATTCCTTGAAATCGTCTTCAACGAACACGCGGGTCAGTTCGCGGGCACGGTCGGCGCGGAAGTTCATGAAGACTACGGCGTCGCCGTCTTCGACTTTCACCGGCTCACCGATGCTGGTGGCTTTGACGAATTCGTCGCTTTCGCCACGCTCGTAAGCGGCTTGCAGGCCTTCCTGTGCGGTGGCGGCGTTGAATTCGCTGGCGCCATCGACAATCAGGTTGTAGGCCTGGGACACGCGATCCCAACGGTTGTCGCGGTCCATGGCGTAATAACGGCCAATGATGCTGGCGATCCGGCCTTTGCCGAGGGCTTCGAAGGTCGCGTCCAGCAACTCGATCGATGACTGGGCGCTTTTCGGTGGTGTGTCGCGGCCGTCGAGGAAGGCGTGCAGGTAGATTTTCTCGGCGCCGCGCTTGTAGGCCAGTTCAGCCATGGCGACCAGGTGATCCTGGTGGCTGTGAACGCCGCCATCGGACAGCAGGCCCATGAAGTGCACGGCTTTGCCGGCAGCAACGGCTTTATCCACCGCGGCGCAGATGGTCGGGTTCTCGAAGAACTCGCCGTCGCGGATCGCTTTGGTCACGCGGGTGAAGTCCTGGTACACCACGCGGCCGGCGCCGAGGTTCATGTGACCGACTTCGGAGTTGCCCATCTGGCCGTCCGGCAAGCCGACGTCCATGCCGCTGCCCGAGATCAGGCCGTTCGGTACGGTAGCCCACAGGCGGTCCAGTACGGGCTTCTTCGCCGCATAGATGGCGTTGGATTCAGGGCTCTCACTGTGACCGAAGCCGTCGAGAATAATCAGGACCAAAGGTTTAGGCGTGGTAGTCATGGATTCCACTCGTGGCTGAATTAAAAGAGGGCGATGGAAAAGGGAGTAGGAGTTTAAAGCGAAGTTCCGACGCCGTCACCGCCGGACGGGGTTTGGCCCACCATAGTGGCTGTGTATACTGGCCGACATTTTAACGCCCTGGAACCTCCTTCGATGGTTGCTAACCTGATTCAATTCGCCACTAACCACTATCTGCTCGTCGGTCTTTTCGTTGTACTGCTGGCGTTGCTGATCGCTTATCAGATGCAAGGCGGCGGCCGCAGCCTGAGCACCGGTGAACTGACCGGGCTGGTCAACAAGGATGCGGGCGTTGTGATCGACATTCGTTCGACCAAGGATTTCACCGCTGGTCACATTGTTGGCGCGTTGAACATTCCTCACGACAAACTGACCGCTCGCGTCGGCGAACTGGAAAAGCACAAGGCCAAGACCATTATCCTGGTCGACGCCATGGGCCAGACTGCCGGCACTCATGCCCGCGAACTGATGAAAGCCGGCTTCACCGCCGCCAAGCTGTCCGGCGGTATTTCCAGCTGGAAAGCCGACAATCTGCCGCTGGTGAAGTGATATGAACAACGTCGTCGTCTATTCCAGCGATTACTGCCCTTATTGTTCGCGAGCCAAGTACCTGCTCGAGAACAAAGGCGTAGCCTTCGAAGAGATCAAGGTCGATGGCAAGCCGCAGGTGCGTGCCGCGATGGCTCAGAAAGCCGGACGAACGTCCGTGCCACAGATCTGGATCGGCAACACCCACGTTGGCGGCTGTGATGATTTGTTTGCCCTGGAGCGCGCCGGCAAGCTCGACGCCCTGCTCAAGGCCTGACTGCCTTACTTGAAATAGCCAACCCTACAAGACCCGAGATCAGAAAGGATCTGAGATGACTGACCAACAGAACACTGCAGCTAGCGAAGAAGAAACCGCACCGCAATTCTCCTTGCAGCGCATCTACGTACGCGACTTGTCCTTCGAAGCCCCCAAAAGCCCAGCGATCTTTCGCCAGCAGTGGGAGCCGAGCGTCGGTCTGGATCTGAACACTCGCCAGAAGGCTCTGGAAGGTGACTTTCACGAAGTCGTGCTGACCCTGTCGGTCACCGTGAAAAACGGTGAAGAAGTGGCGTTCATCGCTGAAGTTCAACAGGCCGGGATCTTCCTGATCAAGAACCTGGACGATGCTTCGATGAGCCACACCCTCGGCGCGTTCTGCCCGAACATCCTGTTCCCGTACGCTCGCGAGACCCTGGACAGCCTGGTGACCCGCGGTTCGTTCCCGGCCCTGATGCTGGCCCCGGTGAACTTCGACGCGCTGTACGCACAAGAACTGCAACGCATGCAGGCGGCTGGCGAGACTCCAACCGTACAATAAAAGCTTCGTTTCCCCATGAAAAAAGCGCCTTTGAAGGCGCTTTTTTCATGGGGAAACGAAACCTTCAGGTAGGAGCTGCCGAAGGCTGCGATCTTTTGATCTTGAAAATCAAAATCAAAAGATCGCAGCCTTCGGCAGCTCCTACATTTGGATTGTCGTATCGCCGTGGGCTTACTTGAACCCGAGCTGGCGCCAGCCTTCATAAACGGCGACGGCCACGGTGTTGGACAGGTTCAGGCTGCGACAGCCTTCGCGCATGGGCAAGCGCAGGCGTTGTTCGCCGGGCAGGGCATCGAGCACTTCAGCCGGCAAGCCACGGCTTTCCGGGCCGAACAGAAAGGCATCGCCCTCGGCGAAGCTGGCGTCGTGAAATGGCCGCGAGCCCTTGGTGGTAAAGGCAAACAGCCGTGGATGACCGAGGCTTTCCAGACAGCTGGCGAGGTCTGCGTGGCGTTGCAGGGTGGCATACTCATGGTAATCGAGGCCGGCCCGGCGCAGACGCTTGTCGTCCATCTCGAAGCCCAGCGGTTCGATCAAATGCAGGTGGCAGCCACTGTTGGCGCACAGCCTGATAACGTTGCCGGTATTCGGCGGAATTTCTGGTTGGAAAAGGATGACGTGAAACATGCACGGCTCCGAAGGTAAAGATGACGGGCATTCTACGCCGCCAAAGGACCCTCGTTCGAAACTATTCCCAAGGGTGATGGGTTCGCTGGCGATTGTCGGGGTGATGGTGGGCCTGATGATCGGTCGCCTGACCGCACCCGACCCCAGTGTATTAGAGCAAGTCGAGGTGACGAACGATGGACTGGTGGTGTGGTTCAACAACGAACCCAAAACCCACGGCGAGATAGTCGACGGCAGCGTGGCGCTGTTGTTCGAGGCGCAAGGCCGTGCACAGAAAGGTCAGCTCAAGCTCAACGGCAAGGACGTGAACTGGCGAACGCGGTTGAGTGATGGGGGATTGTTGCTGACGGTGGTGGCGGCTCGCCCGCTGCAGGGCGAGTGGACCGGTAGCGAGGTCGATGACCGCTGGCGGCTGGAGATCCATCTCCGGGAGCAATAAAAGAGGGAATCCCCGGCCTGCCTGTACCAAGGTTCCCCAAAACGGGAGGGCTCGTCGCGGTTGCGTTATGAGCCCGATGTAAAGAGGGAATCCCCGGCCTGCCTGTACCAAGGTTCCCCAAAACGGGAGGGCTCGTCGCGGTTGCGTTATGAGCCCGGTGTAAAGAGGGAATCCCCGGCCTGCCTGTACCAAGGACCCCAAAACGGGATGGGCTCGTCGCAATTGCGGTATGAGCCCGGTGTAAAGAGGGGAATCCCCGGCCTGCCTGTACCAAGGTCCCCGAAACCGGGTAGTGAGTCGAATCACTGATTGGACTATTGCAGGGGGCGTGCCAGTTTTTAACAAGTTGCAACAGAAAGCCGCTGAACAGCGCTGAAAGCCCCGTGATTCGGGGCTTTTGCGTTTCTGCGATATGGTTTTTCTTGCAGATGGAGGCGGGGTTTTGGATCGGTTGTCGTGCTCGATTGCGGTTCACGGTGCATTGCCGCGGTGCATTGAGTTCTAAATGTGGGAGCGGGCTTGCTCGCGAAAGCGGTGTGTCATTCAACATCAATGTTGAATGTGATGGCCTCTTCGCGAGCAAGCCCGCTCCCACATGGGTTTGATGTCAGCCACAAAAGACGGCTTGGCACAAAACCCGTAGGAGCGAGGCTTGCCCGCGAATGGATCCAGAGAACGACGAAAGCCTGGCTAGCCCTCATCCCCCTCATCCTCCTCCCCACCATCCACCTTCATCCCCAATTCCTTGATCTTGCGTGTCAAGGTATTGCGGCCCCAACCCAGCAACACGGCAGCATCGCGGCGGCGGCCGGCGGTGTGTTTGAGGGCGGTTTCGATCATGATCCGTTCGAAGGCCGGCACGGCACTGTCCAGCAGGCTCGACTGGCCGCGAGCCAGCGCCTGATCGGCCCATTGACGCAGCGCTTGCTCCCAATTGGTCACCGGCGCCGAGTCCTGCGGCAGGCTCAACAGCTCTGGCGGCAGATCGCTGATGTGCACTTCACGACCCGAAGCCATCACCGTGATCCAGCGGCAAGTGTTTTCCAGCTGACGCACGTTGCCTGGCCACGGCAGGTTCTTCAAGTATTCCTCGGTTTCGCTTTTGAGCAACTTCGGTTCCACCGCCAGTTCTTGCGCGGCGCGGCTGAGGAAGTGCTTGGCCAGGGTCGGGATATCTTCGCGACGGTCCGACAGTCGTGGAATGTGGATGCGGATCACGTTGAGGCGATGGAACAAGTCCTCACGGAATTTTCCGGCATGCACCAGGGTTTCCAGATTCTGGTGAGTCGCGGCGATGATTCGCACATCGACCTTCACCGGCACATGGCCGCCGACGCGGTAGAACTCGCCGTCCGCCAACACCCGCAGTAAGCGCGTCTGAGTGTCCGCTGGCATGTCGCCGATTTCATCGAGGAACAGTGTGCCGCCGTCAGCCTGCTCAAAACGCCCGCGACGCAAGTTGGCCGCGCCGGTAAAGGCGCCTTTTTCATGGCCGAACAGCTCGGACTCCATCAGATCCTTGGGGATCGCCGCCATGTTCAGCGCAATGAACGGCGAGGCCGCCCGTGGGCTGTGACGGTGCAGGGCGTGGGCCACCAGTTCTTTACCGGTGCCCGATTCGCCATTGATCAGCACGGTGATGTTGGAGTGGCTCAAGCGCCCGATGGCACGAAACACTTCCTGCATCGCCGGTGCTTCGCCGATGATTTCTGGCGTACGGGTCAAGGCGACCGGGACTTCCAGGCCTTGCTGTTCCTGAGCGTGCTGGTTGGCGCGCTTGACCAGTGAAACCGCTTCGTCGACATCGAATGGCTTGGGCAGATACTCGAAAGCGCCACCCTGATAGGACGCGACAGCGCTGTCCAGGTCGGAGTGCGCGGTCATGATGATGACTGGCAGTCGTGGGTGCTGTTCGCGAATCCGTGCCAGAAGGTCCAGGCCGCTGGCGCCCGGCATGCGGATGTCGGAGATGATCACGTCCGGCTGCTGGCGCGCCAGGCGGCTCATCACGCCGTCGGCGCTGTCGAAGCTTTGCGTGGTCATGCCTTCCTGTTGCAAGGCTTTTTCCAGAACCCAACGGATAGAACGGTCGTCATCGACGATCCACACGGTTTCACTACGGCTCATGTCGATGTGGCTCCTTGTTCCAGTGGCAGAAAGATCGAGAACGTGGTGTGGCCTGGATGGCTTTCACATTCGATCAGGCCCTGGTGCTGGCTGATGATGTTCTGGGTAATGGCCAGGCCCAGCCCGGTACCGTCCGGGCGGCCGCTGACCATGGGAAAGAAGATGGTTTCCTGCAGCTCGGCGGGGATTCCCGGGCCGTTGTCGATGATTTCGATCTTGGTCACCAGGCGATGGCGCACGTGACCGATGGTGAACTGGCGCATGGCGCGAGTCCGCAAGCTGATGCGGCCAAGGCGCAGCTCGTTCTGGCTGCTGATGGCCTGCATCGCGTTACGCACGATGTTCAGCACGGCCTGAATCATCTGTTCGCGATCGATCAACACATCCGGAATGCTTGGGTCATAGTCACGCACCAAAGTGATGCAGCCCTGACTTTCGGCCTCTACCAGCTGACCCACGCGCTCCAGCACCTCATGGACATTACACATGGCCAGTGACGGCAGTTTGTTGGAGCCGAGCATACGGTCCACCAGATTGCGCAGGCGATCGGCCTCTTCAATGATGACGTTGGTGTAATCGCGCAGGCTTTCTTCCGGCAATTCACGGGCGAGCAATTGAGCCGCGCCGCGAATCCCGCCGAGCGGGTTTTTGATTTCATGGGCGAGGCCGCGTACCAGCATCTTGCTGGTCTCCTGCTTCGACAGTTGCGCCTCTTCCTTGGTGATCCGCAACAAGCGGTCACGCGGGTGAACCTCCAGCAACAGCAGCGTATTGCCATTGCTCAGGATCGGGGTCACGGCGTAGTCGACGGTCAGGGTCTGGCCGGTGAGGGCGGTGAGCATCGCTTCGCGCTTGGTGAACGGGTGCGCCTGCTGGACTGCCTGGCGCAGGGAGTTCAGCGCCTCGGTGGATTCGGTGAACAACTCACTGATGAACTGCCCATGGCTACGTTGGCCGCTGATGGCCAGCAGCATCTCCGCCGCCGGGTTCATGTACTCGAGGCGCAGGTCGGCGTCGAGCAGAATGGTTGCGGTGGTCAGGTTGTCGAGTAGCAAGCGGTGTAGTGCGTCGCTAATGGTCATCAGGACCTCTTTTGGAGCGGAGCGCGCGCAAGAAACAAGCGCCGATACGGGGAAAATGCAAAAACCAAACCAAGGCTCCGAAAAGAAGCGTTTAGAGCCTGAAACAGGCGTTTGACGCTCGTTTGCGTGGCGTTCTGCCAGCTTTTGCGGGTATTTTCGAACCAAAATGGGTTGCGGTGTGAGTACTGTGCACTCTACTGCACCAATATAGTGCGCAAGCCTGGGCAAAGTAAAAAAGCAGAGCCCGGGTCAAATGCAGAACTGTGGTGAACAACTTTGAACGACGAAAATCCTGTGGGAGCGTGGCTTGCCCGCGAAGAATGCACCGCGGTTTTTCAGGTATTACGCGTCATCGTTCTTCGCGGGCAAGCCACGCTCCCACAGGTTCTACGTCTTAACGGACCGGCGTTAGCGCTAAAAGAAGCTTTTTTCTTCTTCGGGTTTGTCTTTGAGGGGGCATTCCGGCCGTTGGCCGTAGTCGGTAAGGACGCAGGGTTTGACCTGACGTTTCTGCGCGAGGGAAATGCGCTGCATGTGAAAGGGTTGATTGGCCGTGCGTTCGACGGTACGGCCCTGTTCGTCGAGGATTTCCACCGACAGGTTGTGGCTGCCGCGGTCGATGTTGCTCAGGGCGAACACCGGGCTCGGGCCAGGCTCGGCGGTGGGCTGGCCATCCAATAGCAGACGATAGCGATGGCCCTGTTGCAGGCCGGGTTCGCTGGTAACGCTGACGATCAATTCACCGGCAGTGCTACGGATCGTGGCATCCGGGTCCGGCACCAGCACACGAAGCATGTCGTAATGAAACAGTGGTTTGGCTTCCGTGGCCATCACTGGCGCGGCACCGCTCGGGTTGGCCGACATCCGATTGCTGGTTGCCAGTGGTACGCGCTTGGCATTACGGTTGCCCGGCTGATCGGTGAAGACCCGATTGCCCTGAGCGTCGATGTAGGTGAAAACCTCGGCCATTGCCGAAAGGCTGATCAGACAGGCGACCAACAGCCAGCCCCTCAAGGCTTGTGCACCCGTTGTACGGTAAAGGTCACGGTGGGGCTCTGCTGCACGACTTTTTGTCCATCGATCACCTGAACCGCAAGGCGGTGTTCGCCACGGTCGATATTCACCAGTTGCAGAATCGGGACGTTGCTCGGTTGGCCGTAGGGTTGCTCGTCCAGTAACAGCCTCAATCGATGAGGGTCTTGCAGGCGCGGCTGGATCAATACGCCGACAGTGAAGGTGCCGTTGTTGGCGCGCAGGGCTTCTTCGGTGGGCAGGCCGGTCAGCTCCAGCACCTGATAGGCGCTGCCCGGCTGTTCGCGGCTACTGGATTGCGCAGGCGTTACTGGCACGCTCGGTGGTTGAAGCTCGACGCTGTTGAGCGGCGGCAACGCCACAGGCTCAGCCTTTACTCCATCGGGCGGTTGATTGCTGTAGGCGGTGTTGCCGTTGGCATCGATGTATTTGTAGATTTGGGCCATCACGGGAGAAATGCAGGGCAGCAGTAGAAGTAATAACAGTGGCCGCATTCGGATTCCCCGTGTTGAGCAAAGACTACTCCGCCAATGGAATACCCTCGCTCCCAGCATAGAACACAATAAGTTTTACCGGTGTATCGCCGGTCACTCCACGATGAGTGATATTGACCATTTCAGCCAGCGCTTCGCCCTGTTTGATACGCCGGGTCTGGCCGCTGTTCCGGTCTTCGACTGTTAGCTCGCCCGAGAGGATATAAGCCGCGTTGGGAATCGGGTGGGTGTGCCAGGGAAGTTTGCTATTGGCAGGGATCGTGAGTTTGAGCACTGTCAGCTCAGGCGCGGCATCCGGGTAGCGAATGTAAGGTGTGCTATCCCACGACTGGCTGCTTTGAAGCAGGATTTCCCGTTCGATGTCTGTCGATGGGGGAGTTGTGGTGCAGCCTGAAAGGGCGAGGGCACCGAGAGCGGTCAGTAGCGTCTTGAGCGTGAAAGTTGTCATCATTCCATCCGTTGATTGCAGGTAGTGGACAGGCTACGAGCCATTCAAACGGGTTGATGCCGGACGATGCTGTGTGTGTCCGAGGAAATGTCCAATTTCATTGTCGGAAGTCGCCCATAAAAAAGACCTCCCGAAGGAGGCCTCTCTTTTGTCACGCCGCGTAGCGCGGCGCTACCGGATCAGCAGCTGTAGTACAGCTCATATTCCAGTGGGTGTACGAAGGTACGAACCTTGATTTCTTCTTCGCTTTTCAGGGCGATGTAAGCGTCGATGAAGTCGTCGCTGAAAACGCCGCCTTTGGTCAGGAACGCACGACCTTTGTCCAGCTCTTCCAGGGCTTCTTTCAGGCTGCCGCAAACTTGTGGGATCTCTTTCGCCTCTTCAGGCGGCAGGTCGTACAGGTTTTTGTCAGCGGCGTCGCCAGGGTGGATCTTGTTCTGGATGCCGTCCAGGCCAGCCATCAACAGTGCAGCGAAGCCCAGGTATGGGTTAGCTGCCGGATCCGGGAAGCGAGCTTCGATACGGCGAGCGCGAGGGCTGGACACGTAAGGAATACGGATCGAAGCCGAACGGTTACGAGCCGAGTAAGCCAGCATCACTGGCGCTTCGAAACCTGGGACCAGACGCTTGTAGGAGTTGGTCGACGGGTTGGTGAAGCCGTTCAGAGCCTTACCGTGCTTGATGATGCCGCCAATGAAGTACAGAGCGGTATCGGACAGGCCGGCATAGCCTTCGCCAGCGAAGGTGTTCTTGCCATCTTTGGCGATGGACAGGTGAACGTGCATACCCGAACCGTTGTCGCCGTACAGAGGCTTAGGCATGAAGGTCGCGGTGCGGCCGTATGCGTCAGCAACGTTGTGTACGCAGTACTTCAGGGTCTGAACTTCGTCAGCCTTGGCCACCAGGGTGTTGAACTTCACGCCGATTTCGTTCTGGCCGGCAGTCGCCACTTCGTGGTGGTGAACTTCGATGACCAGGCCCATTTCTTCCATGGCGTTGCACATGGAGGTACGGATTTCGTGGTCGTGGTCGAATGGCGGAACAGGGAAGTAGCCGCCTTTGACGCCTGGGCGGTGGCCTTTGTTGCCGCCTTCCACGTCTTGGTCGGACATCCACGAACCTTGTTCGGAGAAGATTTTGAACATCGAGCCGGAGATGTCGGACTTGAACTTCACTTCGTCGAAGATGAAGAACTCAGGCTCTGGACCCACGAATACGGTGTCGCCGATACCGGTCGACTTCAGGTATTCCTCGGCACGCTTGGCGATCGCACGTGGGTCACGGTCGTAGCCTTGCATGGTCGAAGGCTCGATCACGTCGCAAACCAGGATCAGGGTCGGCTCTTCGGTGAACGGGTCGAGAACGGCAGTGGAGTCGTCCGGCATCAGGATCATGTCGGAAGCTTCGATGCCTTTCCAGCCAGCGATGGAGGAACCGTCGAACATTTTGCCTTCTTCGAAGAAAGCTTCATCCAGCCCATCGCGAGCCGGCATGGTCACGTGGTGCTGAGTGCCTTTGGTGTCCGTGAAGCGCAGATCAATCCACTTGACGTCATGATCTTTGATGAGTTGAACCGACTTCGACATAGTGTCCTCCGGGTGGCTTCGGGCTTAGTAGTGGATGCCCTTAGAATGTGGGTGATGCCGGCGCGAATACTCTGCCAAGGCAACCTGCCTCACAAGGGAGCAAATTGCATGCCAGTGCCCCACCATGGGTTTTTTGCCCCAATATCACGCTTATAAAGGTGCAAAGCCTCGAAAAGCGCCAAACCTCGCCCTGTAATGTAGCGTCGAATTCCATAAATGACCTGTTTTGGTGCGCGCAAAACCTTCTGCACATTAACTGGTTAAACCTTGAGCAATTTCCGCTATAATCCGCGCCCCCCTTTTTCGGCTGGCCCAGCGCGCGCTGTTTTCATGAAACTAATCGTAAAAGTCTTTCCCGAGATCACCATCAAGAGCCGCCCGGTACGGATGCGTTTCATCCGCCAGTTGGCCAAAAACATCCGTACCGTGCTCCGCGATCTGGACCCGGCTGTGGTGGTGAACGGTGTGTGGGACAACCTCGAGCTGGAAACCCGCGTCAGCGAGCCGAAAGCCCTGAAGGAGATGACCGAGCGCCTGAGCTGCATGCCGGGCATCGCGCATTTCCTGCAGGTCGATGAATACCCGTTGGGCGACTTCGACGACATCGTCGCCAAGTGCAAGCAGCATTTCGGTGACGCCCTGGCCGGGAAGATCTTTTCGGTGCGCTGCAAGCGTGCCGGCAAGCACGAATTCAGCTCCATGGACGTCGAGAAATACGTCGGCAGCCAACTGCGTCGTCAGTGCGGCGCCGCCGGAATCTCGCTCAAAGCGCCGGAAATCGAAGTTCGCATCGAAATTCGCGACAAACGGTTGTTCGTGATCCACAGCCAGCACAACAGCATCGGCGGTTACCCGCTGGGTGCCTTGGAACAGACGCTTGTACTGATGTCCGGTGGCTTCGATTCCACCGTCGCCGCTTACCAGATCATGCGCCGCGGGCTGATGAGCCATTTCTGTTTCTTCAATCTGGGCGGACGTGCCCACGAACTGGGCGTCATGGAAGTCGCGCACTTCATCTGGAAGAAGTACGGCAGCTCCCAACGCGTGTTATTTGTCAGTGTGCCGTTCGAGGAAGTACTGGGAGAAATTCTCGGGAAAGTCGATAACAGTCATATGGGTGTAGTTTTGAAGCGTATGATGTTGCGCGCTGCTTCCCGTATTGCCGATCGGCTGGAGATCGAAGCGCTGGTCACCGGCGAAGCGATTTCCCAAGTATCGAGCCAGACGTTGCCGAACTTGTCCGTTATCGACTGCGTGACCGACAAGCTGGTCTTGCGTCCACTGATCGCCAGTCACAAGCAGGACATCATCGACCTGGCCAACGAAATCGGTACTGCCGATTTCGCCAAGCACATGCCGGAATACTGCGGGGTCATCTCGGTGAACCCAAAGACCCACGCCAAGCGTCCGCGCGTGGAGCATGAAGAGAAAGAATTCGACATGGCGGTACTCGAGCGTGCGCTCGAAAACGCCAAACTGGTGCCGATCGATCGCGTAATCGACGAATTGGGCCAGGATTTGCAGATCGAAGAAGTCAGCGAAGCTCTGGCGGGCCAGATCATCATCGACATCCGTCACCCGGATGCCGCTGAAGACGAGCCGCTGGAACTCACTGGCATTGAGGTGCAGACGATGCCGTTTTATGCATTGAACGCTCGTTTCAAGGAACTGGACCCTACTCGCCAGTACCTGCTGTATTGCGACAAAGGCGTGATGAGTCGCCTGCATGCCCACCATTTGCTCAGTGAGGGGCATGCCAATGTGCGCGTTTATCGACCGAGCTAAGTGCCCGGGGCTGTTTGCCTGTGGCCTGCGTCACCGGCCCCCCGACGCCGCCGTCAAGCTGTAACGGCTTTGCCGGACTCTACTGTAAATCGCTGCCAAGACTTGTCAGCACACCGAATCCTCTGATCGAGATACACAAGTGATCGAAAATCTACGCAACATCGCCATCATTGCTCACGTTGACCATGGTAAAACCACCCTGGTAGACAAACTCTTGCGTCAATCCGGCACCCTGGAGCGCAACGAGCTCAACGACGAGCGCGTGATGGACTCCAACGACCAGGAGAAAGAGCGCGGTATTACCATTCTGGCGAAAAACACCGCCATCAACTGGAACGGCTACCACATCAACATCGTGGACACCCCGGGCCACGCCGACTTCGGCGGCGAAGTTGAACGCGTAATGTCGATGGTTGACTCCGTTCTGCTGCTGGTTGACGCTCAAGACGGCCCTATGCCGCAAACCCGTTTCGTGACCAAGAAGGCGTTCGAAGCCGGCCTGCGTCCAATCGTGGTGATCAACAAGGTTGACCGTCCAGGCGCGCGTCCGGACTGGGTTCTGGACCAGATCTTCGACCTGTTCGACAACCTCGGTGCCACCGAAGAACAGCTGGACTTCAAAGTCGTCTACGCCTCGGCCCTGAACGGCATTGCCGGTCTGGAACACACCGACATGGCTGAAGACATGACCCCGCTGTACCAGTCGATCGTCGACAACGTACCTGCGCCGAAAGTCGACCGTGACGGTCCGTTCCAGATGCAAATCTCCGCTCTGGACTACAACAGCTTCCTGGGTGTTATCGGCGTTGGCCGTATCGCTCGTGGTCGCATCAAGCCGAACACTCCGGTTGTCGCTATCGACGCCGACGGCAAGAAGCGTAACGGTCGTATCCTGAAGCTGATGGGGCACCACGGCCTGCACCGCATCGACGTTGAAGAAGCAGCTGCCGGCGACATCGTCTGCATCAGCGGCTTCGACCAGCTGTTCATCTCCGACACTCTGTGCGACCCACTGAACGTCGAAGCGATGAAGCCGCTGACCGTTGACGAGCCAACCGTTTCCATGACCTTCCAGGTAAACGACTCGCCTTTCTGCGGTAAAGAAGGCAAGTTCGTCACCAGCCGTAACATCAAGGAACGTCTGGACAAAGAACTGCTCTACAACGTTGCCCTGCGCGTTGAAGAAGGCGATACCGCCGACAAGTTCAAAGTCTCCGGCCGTGGTGAGCTGCACCTCTCGGTACTGATCGAAACCATGCGTCGCGAAGGCTTCGAAATGGGTGTTGGTCGTCCAGAAGTGATCATCCGCATGGTTGACGGCGTCAAGCACGAACCGTACGAAAACGTGACCATCGACCTGCCGGAAGAATCGCAAGGTTCGATCATGGAACAGATCGGTATCCGTAAGGGCGACCTGACCAACATGGTTCCGGATGGCAAGGGCCGTGTGCGCCTTGAGTACAACATCCCGGCTCGTGGCTTGATCGGTTTCCGTAACGAGTTCCTGACCCTGACCTCCGGTGCAGGCATCCTGACCTCGATCTTCGACCGTTACGACGTGATGAAGTCCGGCGACATGTCCGGCCGTCAGAATGGCGTGCTGGTTTCGGTGGCTACCGGTAAGGCACTGACTTACTCGCTGGAAACCCTGCAAGCTCGCGGCAAACTGTTCCTGGGTCACGGTGAAGACGTGTACGAAGGTCAAATCGTCGGCATCAACAGCCGCGACAACGACCTGGGCGTCAACCCAACCAAAGGCAAGAAGCTCGACAACATGCGTGCTTCGGGTAAAGACGAAACCATCGCTCTGGTTCCGCCTATCCGCTTCACCCTGGAGCAGGCTCTGGAATTCGTTCAAGAAGACGAATTGTGCGAAGTCACTCCTAAGTCCATCCGTCTTCGTAAGAAGATCCTGGGCGAAAGCGAGCGTACCCGCGCTGCCAAGAAAGCTGGTAACTGAGTTTCGACTTAGTTAGCGCTTAAAAAAACGCCCCCGACCGCAAGGTCGGGGGCGTTTTTGTTTGTCTGGGTCTTTTGCGGTGTTTGTGAGGGCCTCCGAGCAAGCCCGCTCCCACAGGGGATTTGTTCTTTACAGATGATCTGTATTCAACGCCGATCCCTGTGGGAGCGGGCTTGCTCGCGAAAGCGGTCTGTCTATCGCTGAAGAACTCAACGATTGTTTAAAACTTGCCCAGCGTCCGCGGATTGTTCTCGCGCACCACTTCTTTAGGCTTGTACGCGCAATACCCCGGCCGCGGTCCGATCTTCGGGTGGTTGCGGCAGGTGTCCGGGCGCTTGTCATAAATGGTGCACAGACGGCTCTTGCGATCCAGGTACAGGCAATCGTTGTTGCTCATGCGCTGAAGGGTGAAGATCTCGGACTTCTGGTTATAGCGTTCGACGATCCCTTCCTTCTGCAAACGCTTGGCGATGTTCTTCGGCGGATCGCCACGCTCGAATTCGTCGACGATGCCGATACGGATCAGATCCCTGATTTTGACCTCGACCGGCAAGGTGCAGCAGCTGGACACGCAGGAACCGCACATTGGGGCAGAGTACTTGGCCCAGGTATCGAGGCGATCGATCTCTGCGGCGGCGATCAGGTTGGACTTCATCATCGGTTGTTACCAGCGTGTGCATCAGGGCGCGCGATCATACCGGGACTGGTGGATTTTTGAACAACCTTTCGCCAGATTTTTTCGTTTGGCGCAAAATAACTCCTGTGTCCGGCACGGCCCCTGCATCGTTTCTGGCACCGACAACATTAATGTCGACCGATCTCGCACTAACAGGAAAAACTGCCGAACCAGAGCTTCAATGGTCTGTCAGACCGTCTAGGCTCAGACAACTTCACGCTCGCTCGAGGTCTTATCGATGACTCAAGAACCACTTGTTCGCGAAGCAGAGGTGGCCGCATTCCGCGACGCCGTCTTGACCAAGCTTACCTACGCGGTGGGCAAAGACCCTGATCACGCCTTCGACCACGACTGGTTCGAGGCCATCGCCCTGGCGGCGCGCGATCACATGGTCGAGCACTGGATGGACCACACCCGGCAGATCTACCGCAAAGGCCAGAAGCGGGTCTATTACCTCTCCCTTGAATTCCTGATCGGCCGCTTGCTCTACGATAGCCTGAGCAACCTCGGCCTGCTCGATGTTGCCCGCGAAGCCATGACCGAACTGGGCGTCGACATCGAGCGCATCCGCCTGCTGGAGCCCGATGCGGCACTAGGCAATGGAGGCCTCGGGCGTCTGGCGGCGTGCTTCATGGAAAGCATGTCGACCCTGGGCATCGCCGGCCATGGTTATGGCATTCGTTACGAACACGGTTTGTTCCGTCAGGCCGTCGTCGACGGCTGGCAGCAGGAGCAGACCGAACACTGGCTGGATTTCGGTAACCCGTGGGAGTTTGAACGGCCGGAGGTCGCCTACCCGATCGGCTTCGGCGGCAGTGTCGAAACCGTGACCGATGAAAACGGCAAATCCAGGCAAGTCTGGTCCCCGGCGGAAACCGTGCGGGCCATTGCCTATGACACCCCGGTGGTCGGTTGGCGCGGCGCGAGTGTCAACACGCTGCGACTGTGGCGTGCCCGGGCCATGGAAGATTTGCACCTGGAGCGCTTCAACGCTGGCGACCACCTGGGCGCGGTTGCAGAAGTGGCCCGGGCCGAAAGTATCTCCCGCGTGCTCTACCCGGCGGACAGCACCGATGCCGGCCAGGAACTGCGTCTGCGTCAGGAATACTTCTTCGTTGCCGCGTCCCTGCAGGATTTGTTGCGCCGCCATCGCAACATGCACACCTCGGTGCTGACCCTGGGCGATCACGCGGCCATTCAACTCAACGACACGCACCCCTCGATTGCCGTGGCCGAGCTGATGCGTCAGCTGGTCGACGTCTATGACGTGGCGTGGGATGCGGCGTGGCAGGTCACCGTCGATACGCTGTCGTACACCAACCACACGTTGTTGCCGGAAGCGCTGGAAACCTGGCCGGTCGGTTTGATGGAGCGGATGCTGCCGCGGCACATGCAGATCATTTATTTGATCAACGCCCAGCACATCGATTCATTGCGGGCCAAGGGCATTCACGATTTCGACGTGTTGCGTGCGGTCTCGTTGATTGAGGAAGACAACGGTCGCCGCGTGCGCATGGGCAACCTGGCATTCCTCGGTTCTCACAGCGTCAACGGCGTATCCGGCCTGCACACGCAACTGATGCGCAGCACCGTGTTTTCCGAGTTGCATAAACTCTATCCGGAGCGGATCAACAACAAGACCAACGGCATTACCTTCCGCCGCTGGCTCTACCAGGCCAACCCCGAGCTGACCGCGATGATGGTCGACGCCCTCGGCCCGGATATGCTGGATAACCCCGAAGAAAGCCTGATAGGGCTGGAACCCTTCGCCGAGAAACCTGCATTCCGAAAACAGTTCGCCGAGCAGCGGATGCACAGCAAAAAAGCCCTGGCGTACCTGATTCATGAACGGCTGGGGATCGCGGTCAACCCGGCGGCGATGTTCGACGTGCAGGTCAAGCGGATCCACGAATACAAACGTCAGTTGCTCAATCTGCTGCACACCGTTGCGCTGTATCAGGCGATTCGTGCCGAACCGGAAATCGACTGGGTGCCGCGGGTGAAAATCTTCGCCGGCAAGGCAGCGGCCAGTTATCACCAGGCCAAATTGATCATAAAACTGACCAACGACATCGCCCGGGTGGTCAACAACGACCCGACCGTACGCGGTTTGCTCAAAGTGGTGTTCTTGCCCAACTACAACGTCAGCCTGGCCGAAAGCATCATTCCGGCGGCGGATTTGTCGGAGCAGATATCCACCGCCGGTTTTGAAGCCTCAGGCACCAGCAACATGAAGTTCGGCCTCAACGGCGCGCTGACCATCGGCACCCTGGACGGTGCCAATGTGGAAATGAGCGAGCGCATTGGTGTCGAACACATGTTCATCTTCGGTCTCAGCGCCGAGCAAGTGGAAGCGCGCAAGCTCAACCATGAGTTCAACGCGGCACCGGACATTGCCGCCTCCCACCGACTCAACGATGTGTTGCAAGCGATTCGCGGTGGGGTGTTCTCACCGGACGATCCATCCCGCTACACCACACTGATCGATTCGCTGGTGGACTATGACCGCTTCCTGGTCTGCGCCGATTTCGATTCTTACTGGCACGCTCAGATGCGGGTCGAGGCTCATTGGCACGACTCCAAAGAGTGGTGGCGCTCGGCGGTATTGAGCAGCGCACGGATGGGCTGGTTCTCGTCCGATCGAACCATTCGCGAGTACGCCACGGATATCTGGAAAGCGTTGGAGTAAGTCTTCGATCGGCTCGATATACTGGCGCGCCGGAAAAGATCGCAGCCTGCGGCAGCTCCTACACAATCGCGTGCTACCACGCCCTTGTAGGAGCTGCCGAAGGCTGCGATCTTTTTGGAACTGGCTACGCTAATCTTTCCGGATTGGCCAATGCGCTTAGGGATATCGACCATGCAATGGATGTTCATGCTGATTGGGCTGCTGCTGGGCTGGCTACTCGACGAGTCGTTCAGCGATGCGTTGTTGGGCGCTTTGCTCGGGCTGGGTATTGGCCAGGCTATCCGCATCGGCCGCTTGAGTACTCAAAGCGCCGAGCAGCGACGCTTGCTCGATCAGGCGCAGGTTGTGCTGAATGCGGTCGAGCAGCGATTGGCGTTGCTGGAAGTGTCGGGTGTCAAAACACCTGAAGCCAGTGAGCCTGCGGCCAGCGAACCGGTTCCATCCCCTGAAATCATTCTTGAGCAAGCCCCTGTCGCATCCCCGGAGCTGATCTGGGAACTGCCGCCCGAATTCGAACCCATCACGGCGGCCGCGACCGAAGCCAGTCGTCCGCAGACAGATGCCTGGAAACCCGAACCGATTGCCCGCGAACCACAACAACCGGCGGCGCCTCGTGGCCCGAACTTCATCGAGCGCGCCATCAGCGGCGCGCGCAACTGGTTGTTCGGCGGCAATACCGTGCTGCGGGTCGGCGTGGTGCTGTTGTTCCTCGGCCTGGCCTTCCTGTTGCGCTACGCCACCGAAGGCATGGTGGTGCCGGTCGAGTTGCGTTACGCCGGTGTCGCGGCGGCGGCCTTGGGTTTGCTCGCGCTGGGTTGGTGGCTGCGCCTGCGTAACAGCAATTACGCGCTGATGCTGCAAGGCACCGGGATCGCGGTGTTGTACCTGACCGTATTTGCCGCGATGCGTTTGCATCCGTTGCTCGACCCCACTGCTGCACTGGGCTTGCTGGTGGTGGTGACGGTGTTCTCGGCGATTCTCGCCATTACCCAGAACGCATTAGGCTTGGCCGCTGCTGCTGCACTGGGCGGTTTCGCCGCGCCGATCCTGACCTCCACCGGCGCCGGCAACCATGTCGCGCTGTTCAGCTACTTCGCCTTGCTCAATGCCGGCATCCTCGCCATTGCGTGGTTCAAGGCCTGGCGGCTGCTTAATCTGATCGGTTTTGTCGGCACCTTCGGCATCGGTTTGGCCTGGGGCCTGCGTTCCTATACGCCGGAATTGCTGTGGAGTACCGAGCCGTTCCTGATTCTGTTTTTCCTGATGTACCTGGCCATCGGCTTGTTGTTCGCCCGGCGCAAACTGCTGGAAATGAGCGATGCGCCCGAGGACGACAGCCGCGAGGCACTGCTGCACTGGTCGGCGCGCAAGGGCGATTACGTCGACGGCACGATGCTGTTCGCGCCACCGCTAGTGGGTTTCGGTTTGCAGTTCGCGCTGGTGGAACATCTGGAATTTGCCGCCGCCTTCAGCGCCTTGGCGCTGGGCATGATTTACATGGGCCTGGCCAGGTTGCTGATGGGCGGTCGAGCGTTGTTGTTGGCGGAAACCTGTCTGGCACTTGGCGTGATCTTCGCCAGCCTGGCAATTCCGCTGGGGCTCGATGCGCGTTGGACCGCAGCCGCCTGGGCGGTGGAAGGCGCGGGTATTTTCTGGCTCGGCCTGCGCCAACAGCGACCGCTGGCGCGGGCCTTTGCCTTGCTGCTGCAACTGGGCTCGGCACTGGCCTTTATCAGTGAGCTGCGGATCGGCGAAAACAGCCTGCTCGAGGGCGCACCGCTGGGTGCGTTGATGCTCGGCGTGGCGCTGCTGTTCAGTTTCTACCAGTTGCGCAAAGCGTTGCCCGAACAGGCGTCGCAGTGGGAGCGTCAAGGGCTGCCGGTACTGGCCTGTCTGGGGCTGACGTTCCTCTATCTGCTGGCGCCGCTGTTCTTCTTCACCCACGGCACGGCGATCAGTTGGGCGCTGGCCGGGTTGGCGACGCTGTTCGTCGGCCTGCGCCTGCAATCGAGAACCTTCCTGTTCACCGCGTTCGTCGTGCAACTGCTTGGCGGTGCGTTGTTCCTGTTGCGGCTGCAAGGGGCGGGCGGTGAGTCTGCCGCGGTGTTCAGCGCCGGTTGGAGCGGTTTGCTCAGCGCGTCCCTGATCGGGCTGGCATTGATCGCCGGGATGTTGCTGGCGGCCCGCGACGAAATGGTGCGCAGCGACCTGCGTTTGCTGCGCGGCTTGTCAGTGGTGTTGCTGGCCGGCCTGGTGCTGATCAACCTTGCTGTGTTGTTTGTGTTGCCGTGGCAAACCGCGAGCGCGGTGTGGGCCGCCAGTGGTTTGTTCATCATCTGGTTGAGCCTGTACCTGAAGCAGCGGGTGAGTTTTGTCTTTGGTCTGCTGTTGCAGGTGATCGGTGGCGCGGCGTTCCTGTTCGCCGGGCCGGACCTGCTCGGCCCGCTGCTCAGCGAAGGGTTGCGACCGTTGGCGCACAGCGGTTTCTGGACGCCGCTGGTACTGGGGCTGGCCGCCTTCGTCGGGGCCTGGCGTTTGCAGCTTGGCAATCATGCTTCGGCCTTCGATGGGTTGAGCTTGCAGCGCTTGTCCGAAGTGTTGCTGGTGTGGGGTGCGGGTTGGTGGGCACTGGCATGGGTCAGCGAAGTGCTGCGCTTTGCGCCGTTGAATCTGCAAGCCACTTTGTTGCTGACCGTCGCCGCCGTGAGTGTCGCGTTGTGGACGGTATTGGCGCTGCGTCTGAAGTGGTCGTCGCTGGGCTTGCTCTGCACCTTGCTGATTCCCGCTGCCGGTCTGGTGCTGCTCGCGGCCTGGCATTCGCGTTATCACCCGGCCGCCGACTTCGGCTGGCTGGTCTGGATCGCAGTGTTCGTCGTGCATTTCATCTCCCTGCGGCGTCTGGCGCCGACATTGCCCGCAAGCGCCCTGAGCACCGCCCATGTACTCGGTTGCTGGCTGTTGATCGGCGTGTTGGCCCTGGAACTGCGTTACGGTCTGTTGCTGTTGTCGGAACAGTACAACGCCTGGCGCTGGTTGGGCTGGGCGATTCTGCCGAGCCTGTATCTGGTGCTGATGGCTGCACCGCGTGCATGGCCATGGCCGGTGTCGGCTTATCCCCGCGAGTACCGGCTCTATGCCGCTGCGCCGTTGGTACTGTTGATGCTCGGCTGGTTCTGGTTGGCGAACATCGCCAGTGACGGCACCGCCGAGCCATTGCCGTATGTGCCACTGATCAACCCGCTGGAGCTGGGCCTGTTGTTTGCCTTGTTCGGCGTTTACGTCTGGTCTCGGACCGCTGTGACGCAACTGGCAATTCGCAGGGAGTACGCCGATAACGCCACGCAAGTCATCGCTGGGGTTTCGCTGTTCGTCTTCTTCACCGCGCTGGTGATGCGCGCGGCTCATCATTGGGGTGGCGTGCCGTACGCGCTGGATTTGTTGCTTCAATCGATGCTGGTGCAGGCGGGCCTGTCTATTGTCTGGACCCTGATGGCCCTGAGTCTGATGATCGGTGGGCATCTGCGTCATCGCCGGGAAGTCTGGCTGATCGGCGCGGCGCTGATCGCGCTGGTGGTCGCCAAGCTGTTCTTCGTTGAGTTGAGTAACCGCGGCGGGCTGGCGCGGATCGTGTCGTTTATCGGCGTTGGCGTGTTGCTGTTGGTGGTGGGCTATTTCGCTCCATTGCCACCCAAGCGTGCCGAAGCTGTGCCGGATGTTGAAAAACCGGCCCCTGAAACCGAAGGAGTGTCGTCTTGAGTCAGAAGCTGAACCTGGGCTGGTGGGGTGCTGTTGTATTGGGCGTGACACTGTCGGCCGGCGCGCAGGAAAAACCGGCGGACTTTGCCACGCAGGTGCCGCTGTCGGTGAGTGGCGAGGGGCCGTGGTATCGCCTGGAATTACCCTTGGGCGTACAACTGAAAGCGCGGCAAACCGATCTCAGCGATCTACGCGTGTTCAACGCCGCCGGTGAACCTCAGGCTTATGCGCTGGCCCGAGAACCCGCGCAGACCCGCGAAAACCGCACACTTCACGACGTGAAATGGTTCCCGTTGTACAACTCGGCGGAAGCCACCGAACGCGCGCCGAGTGTGCGCGTGCAATCGAACAGCAACGGCACGTTGATCGAGGTGCAGCCGTCCAGCCAGTTGGAGGCAGGCGAAGAAGAGCTGCGCGGCTGGTTACTCGATGCCAGTCGAATCAAGGCGCCGTTACAGCAATTGATCCTTGACTGGACCAGCGATCGCGACGGCTTCCAGCGTTTCAGCATCGAAGCCAGCGACGATTTGCAGCATTGGCAGTCGTGGGGCGAAGGGCAAGTGGCGCGTCTGACGTTTGCCGACGAACGGGTCGAGCAACATGAGGTCGGCCTGCCGGGGCAATCGGCGCGCTACCTGCGCTTGCTGTGGAGTTCACCGCAATCGGCGCCAGCGCTGACTTCGGCGCAACTGGAAAGCACCAACCCTCGCACCTTGCCGCTGCCGTTGGTCTGGTCGCAACCGTTGGCTGGCACCCGCGTGAAGGACGGTGAGTACATCTGGCAATTGCCGATGGGGTTGAACGTCCAGCGCTTGCAGATCGAGCTGAATCAGCCCAACAGCCTGGCACCGGTGACGTTGTCGGGTCGTCGGGAAACCAGCCTGCCGTGGCAAACGCTGACCAGCGGTTTGCTCTACCGCCTGACCCAGAATGGCCAGGACGTGGTGCAGAACGAATTGCAGCTGCCGGGCCAGACCGTGCAGCAATTGAAGCTGACGGTGGATGAGCGCGGCGGTGGCCTGGGCGCCGAAGCACCGACCGTCCGATTTGCCGTGCGCTCCACGCAACTGGTGTTCCTGGCGCGCGGCGCCGGGCCTTATACGCTGGCGCTGGGGAGTGCGACGGTGAAGGCGGCGAGCTTGCCGTTGTTGACGCTGATTCCCGATTACAGCGCGGCGAAGCAGGCGGCGTTGGGCAAGGCGACCGTGGAGGATGGGGTCGCGGTGACTCCGGCGGCGACCGTGCCTGCGGTGGCGGACACGAACTGGAAGAAATTCGGGTTGTGGGCGGTGCTGTTGCTCAGTGTGCTGTTTCTGGGGGCCATGGCGTTCAGCTTGCTGCGCAAGCCTGCTGCTAAGTCCTGAGGATGGCTGGCGCTATGCGCCATTCGCGAGCAAGCCCGCTCCCACACTGGATCTCGGTCGCACACAAATGTTGTGCACGCTGAAGATCTACTGTGGGAGCGGGCTTGCTCGCGAAAGCGGTCTATCAGCCACAAAAAAACCTCAATCTGCCACTGATCCGCAGGCCACATCGGCCCCATTTCGAACTACGCTCAACCCCGCACATGAACTCTATTGGGTGTATCACGTCTGATAGGAGGAAATGCGCCCCGACTCGCGTTAAACTGCGCGGGTTTTTAGCCCCCCATTCCACCGGAGCCGTCCATGTCCCGCGTTACCTTGAGTCGCTATTTGATTGAGCAGACCCGCAGCAACAACACTCCTGCCGATCTGCGCTTCCTGATCGAAGTGGTGGCGCGTGCTTGCAAGGAAATCAGCCACGCCGTCTCTAAAGGCGCCCTGGGTGGTGTTCTGGGCAGCATGGGCACTGAAAACGTCCAGGGCGAAGTGCAGAAGAAGCTCGACGTGATCTCCAACGAAATCCTTCTCGAAGCCAACGAGTGGGGCGGTCACCTGGCCGGCATGGCGTCCGAAGAAATGGACAATGCCTACCAGATCCCGGGCAAATACCCGAAAGGCGCGTACCTGCTGGTATTCGACCCACTGGACGGTTCGTCGAACATCGATATCAACGCACCGGTCGGTACTATCTTCTCGGTGCTGCGTTGCCCGAACGAATACCTGAGCCAGAACGAACCTCTGAACGAGAAGGCTTTCCTGCAGCCAGGCACCGAGCAGGTAGCCGCCGGTTATGCCATCTACGGCCCGCAGACCATGCTGGTATTGACCTTGGGCGACGGCGTGAAGGGCTTCACTCTGGACCGCGAAATGGGCAGCTTCGTCCTGACCCATGAAGACATCAAGATCCCGGAGTCCACTCAGGAATTCGCGATCAACGCGTCCAACCAGCGTCACTGGGAAGCTCCGGTACAACGCTACGTCAGCGAATTGCTGGCTGGCGAAGAAGGCCCGTTGAAAAAGAACTACAACATGCGTTGGGTCGCCGCGATGGTCGCCGACGTACACCGCATCCTGACCCGTGGTGGTTTGTTTATGTACCCACGCGACAGCCGCGAGCCGTCGAAGCCGGGCAAACTGCGTCTGATGTACGAAGCCAACCCGATGTCGTTCCTGGTGGAACAAGCGGGTGGCGCATCCACTGACGGCCACCAGCGCATCCTCGACATCAAGCCGGAAGGCCTGCACCAGCGTGTTGCGGTGTTCCTCGGCTCGAAAGAAGAAGTTGCCCGCGTCACGGCTTACCACAAGGAATAAACCATGACTGCGCCCTGGCAGCCGTTACTCGAATGGTGGTTTGGATCTTTCGAATCACCCAACGAAATAGCGGCTGACAAGGGCAAGTTATGGTTCGGCAAGCGCGACAGCCAGGACCTCGAAGCGCGGACGCGTTTCGGGAACCTGGTCGAGCAGGCACTGGCCGGCGGATTGACCGAATGGGTGCAACACCCCGAAGGTTGGCTGGCCCTGGTGCTGCTGCTCGATCAACTTCCGCGAATGATCTTTCGCGATACCCCCAAATCCTTTTCAGGCGATCTCAGGGCTCAGGCACTGGTAGCGCAAGGCATTGCTGCGGATTTCGATCGGCAACTGCGGCCGATCCAGCGGGTGTTTATCTATCTGGTGTTTGAGCACTGCGAAAATCTGGCGGTGCAGAACGAAGCGGTTTCGCGATTTCTTGATCTGGTTGAACAGCAACCCGAGGCGGATCGGGCGGTGTTTGCCGACAACCTGGATTATGCCGAGCGGCATCAGAAGATCATTGCGCGGTTTGGACGGTTTCCCCATCGCAATGCGGTGTTGGGGCGTGAATCTACGGCTGAGGAAGTTGAGTTTCTTTCGAAGCCTGGGTCTCGATTTTAGATTTTCGTTGCAGATGATGCCGCCTTCGCGAGCAAGCCCGCTCCCACATTGAATTTTCAGCGAACACAGATTTTGTGTTCGACCGAAATGCAATGTGGGAGCGGGCTTGCTCGCGAAGAGGCCCGCAAAAGCACTAGATCCTGAAACTACCCACCAACTGCTTCAACCGCGCCGCCTGCTGCTCCAGATCAGCACATGCACGCAAGGTCGACTGCAAGTTCTCTACACCTTCCTGGTTCAGTGTGTTGATCTCGGTGATGTCGACGTTGATTGACTCCACCACAGCGGTCTGCTCCTCGGTCGCGGTGGCCACGGACTGGTTCATCCCGTCGATCTCACCGATGCGCTGTGTCACGCTGCCCAGGCGCTCGCCAGCCTGATTGGCGATGCCGACGCTGTTTTCGCTCTGGCGCTGGCTGTCGGTCATGGTGCTGACCGCTTCCCGGGCGCCGACCTGCAGTTCTTCGATCATCTTCTGCACTTGCTGCGCCGAATCCTGAGTGCGGTGGGCGAGGTTGCGCACCTCATCGGCAACCACGGCAAAACCTCGACCGGCTTCACCGGCACGGGCCGCTTCGATGGCTGCATTGAGCGCCAGCAGGTTGGTTTGCTGCGAGATGCTGGTGATCACTTCCAGAATCTGGCCGATGTTCACTGTGTTGCTGTTCAGGGTTTCGATGTTGCCGCACGAATCGCTGATTTTTGCCGATAGCTGCTGCATGGCGGCGATGGTTTTATCCACCACTTGTTGACCGTCTTCGGCCAAGGCACGGGCGTCGCTCGAATGTTGCGAGGCGAGGGCGGCGTTCTGGGCGATTTCCTGCGCGGCGGCGCCCAATTCGTTGATCGCTGCCGCCACGCTGCTGGTACGTGAGGCTTGCTGATCGGAGTTGAACATCGATGAGTTGGAGGCCGCGACCACCCGCAAGGCGACTTCGTTGACCTGGCCAGTGGCCGAGGACACTTCGCGGATCGAGGTATGAATACGTTCCACAAAGCGGTTGAACGAAATGCCCAACGCACCGAATTCATCCTGCCCGTGAATGGTCAGGCGCTTGGTCAGGTCACCTTCGCCCTCGGCGATGTCATGCATGGCGCGGCCCATGGTCAGCAGCGGTTGCATCAGCACACGGATCAACATGCTCAGCAGCGCGATGATGATCACCACGGCGATGATCATGGCGATGATCGCCGAGGTGCGGAATTCGCTGAGCATCGAGAACGCGGTGTCTTTATCCAGCACCAGCGCCACGTACCAGTCTGCCGACGGCACCCCGTTGACGTGAGTGAAAGAAATGAACCGGGTTTTGCCGTCCAGTTCGACTTCCTTCAGGCCCGGGCTGATTTTTGGCGCGCCGTTGGGGTAAGCGTCGGCCAGGTTCTTGAGCACCAGTTTGCTGTCCGGGTGGATCAGGATTTTACCGTCGGCGCTGACGATAAACGCATGGCCATGACCGTCGAAGTTCAGCGAGTTGATGATCGCGCTGACGCTGGACAGATCAATGTCCGCACCGGCGACGCCAATCATTTGATTCTGGTGCTTCACCGGCGTGGCAACGGTCATCACCAGTTTGCCCGACGATGCCGCAATGTAGGGTTCGGTGACGATGGTCTGTTGCGCATTGTTGGCCGCCTTGTACCAGCCACGAGCACGCGGGTCGTAGTCCGCGGCGCGATTGCCGGCCGGGACCGAGAACATCACGCCATCGGTGCCGCCGAAGTAGCTCAGCTGGAAGTTGCCGGTGTAGGCCGGCAGGTCGATGGCGCGCTTGAGATTGGCCTGGGCGGCGCCGTCCACGGCGATTTGCTGGGCCAGCGATTGCAGCAATTGAATGCGGCTTTCCAGCCAGGTCTGAATGTTGCTGGTAGTCAGGCTGCCGAGTTCCTGCATCGAGGACTCGATACTGCTGCGCAGGGTCTGCCGCTGGCGGTAATCGTTGAACAGGATGAAACAGGCGAATGCAACGGCCACCACAAGGGCGGCCGCCAGCAGGATTTTGTGGCTGAATTTCATGTTTCTGGTCATTAAGTGAGCTACCGCGAAGGGCTGGTCAACAAGGAGTGTCAATTTGGCCATAGTGGAAGGCTTTGCATTGCTTCTATGTCGACTGGCCAGCGCCAAAGATTAGGCGGCTTCTGCGAAAACCGACGAAATACTCAGTGGCGGAAAAAAGTGGCTGATTTATCGTCAAAAGGCTGACGGATGGCCAAACAAATAGCCGCAGGGTCAGGGAACCAGAGAGGGGTTTTCTCTTCTAAGCTTCAGCTTGGCAGCCATGCCATTCCCTACGCCCCAGGAGTTACACCATGTCGCTGCGATCTATCGCCTTGCTCTCGTTCTGCGTGTTGTTGGCAGCGTGCGGCAAGATCAATCAGGAAAATTATTCGAAGCTGTCGACCGGCATGCCCAAGGCCGAGGTTGAGACCTTGCTGGGCAAACCGACTGATTGCTCGGGCGCACTCGGCATGTCCAGTTGCACCTGGGGTGACAAAAACAGCTTTATCAGCGTGCAGTATGCCGGTGACAAAGTGCTGATGTTTTCTGGCCAAGGCCTGAAGTAAACCGGGGCTATTCGCCCACCGGGAGAAAAAAATAATGAAGCGGTTACTGATCGTTCTTTTTGCCGGCCTGGTATTGGCCGGCTGCGCCACTTCTGGCGTAGATCCATTGGCGCCCAAGACCGTCAACACGGTCAACCTCAAGCGTTACCAGGGAACCTGGTACGAGCTGGCGCGGCTGCCGATGTATTTCCAGCGCAACTGCGCGCAGTCCGAGGCCCATTACACCCTCAAGCCTGATGGTGACATGGCGGTGTTGAACCGCTGCCTGACGTCGGACTGGCAATGGGAAGAGGCCAAAGGCACGGCTTATCCACAGGTACCCGGCAAGGCCGACAAACTGTGGGTCGAGTTCGATACCTGGTTCTCGCGACTGATCCCGGGGGTGGCGAAGGGGGAGTACTGGGTGTTGTATGTCAGCGATGATTACAAGACCGCGATTGTCGGCGACCCGAGCCGCCGTCACCTCTGGCTGTTGTCACGCACCCCGACGGTCAATGGTGTCGTGCGAGAAGAACTGCTGAGCAAGGCGCGTCAGCAGGGTTATGACACGACGCGACTGATCTGGCGTGCGTCGGATTCGCAGATGGCCAAGACTTCCAACTAGCGGCGCGACCGAAAAAAGATCGCAGCCTGCGGCAGCTCCTACAGAGTCCGTGTTGATCCGCATTATTGCGACCAGCCGGATCAATGTAGGAGCTGCCGAAGGCTGCGATCTTTTGTTTTTCGGTTAACCGAGCAGTTCGCGCAGAACCTGGGTAAACGCCCGATTGCTTTCTTCTTCCCCGGCATGCCGCCCGTCACGCACAACCCACTGGCCGTTGACCAGCACATCCCGCACCTGACGGTCACCACCGGCAAACAGCCAACGATTGAGAATCCCGTCGCCACTGGCCGTCGCCAAGTACGGATCGTTACCGTCCAGCACCAGCCAATCCGCACGCTTGCCCACTTCCAGCGCGCCAATCGGTTGCCCCAGCGCCTGGGCACCTCCATCCAGCGCGGCATCGTAGAGTGTGCGGCCGACCATCGGCTGATCCGCGCCATACAACCGATTTCGCCGCTGATCGCGCAGACGCTGTCCGTACTCCAGCCAGCGCAATTCTTCCACCACGCTCAACGACACATGGCTGTCGGAACCGATGCCCATGCGCCCACCCTGCGCAAGGAAATCCACCGCCGGAAAAATCCCGTCGCCCAGGTTGGCTTCGGTGGTCAGGCATAGACCCGCGATGGCGCGGCTCTGGGCCATGAGCGTGACTTCTTCCGGGTTGGCGTGGGTCGCGTGGACCAGGCACCAGCGCTGATCGACTTCGGTATTTTCGTACAGCCATTGCAGCGGACGGCGGCCGCTCCAGCTCAGGCAGTCATCGACTTCCTTCTGCTGTTCGGCAATGTGAATGTGCACCGGGCACTGCTTGTCGCTGGCCGCCAATACTTCGCTGATCTGCTGCGGTGTTACCGCGCGCAACGAGTGAAAACACAAACCCAGCGACTGCGTCGGTTGCTGTGCCAGGATCGGCTGCAAGCGCGACTGAAGTTTGAGGTAGTTTTCGGTGCTGTTGATAAAGCGGCGCTGACCTTCGTTCGGGGCCTGGCCACCAAAACCGGAGTGGCTGTAGAGCACTGGCAGCAAGGTCAGCCCGATACCGGCGGAGCTGGCGGCCTGGCTGATGCGCAACGCCAGTTCGGCCGGGTCTGTGTATGGTTGGCCGCTCGTATCGTGGTGTACATAATGAAATTCCGCGACCGAGGTGTAACCGGCCTTGAGCATTTCGATGTACAGCTGACGGGCGATGACGCCGAGTTGGTCCGGGCTGATTTTTCCGACGAGGCGATACATCAAATCGCGCCAGGTCCAGAAACTGTCATTCGGATTGCCCGCCACTTCCGCCAGCCCGGCCATGGCCCGCTGGAAGGCGTGGGAGTGCAAATTCGGCATTCCCGGCAGTAGCGGACCGCTCAACCGTTCGGCGTCATCTGCGTAAGAATCGGCCTGGATATGGGTCAGCACGCCATCGGCGCTGACCTCAAGACGTACATTGTTGGCCCATCCACTAGGCAGCAGCGCGCGTTCGGCAAAGAAGGCGGACATGGTTCAGCACCCCATCGTGTGTTATTTGTATATACATATACAGACGTTTGCCTGCTCGGTAAACTCCGGCAAGCTAGCAATCTCTAACAAATGAACAAGGATCAATCGTGCCGACTCCCTCTGCCACATTGCCGCCGAATGCCCATCTGAGCGCCAATCTGGGCGACAGTCCGGCGCCCTTGTATGCCCGCGTCAAACAGATGATCACCCAGCAGATCGACAGTGGAAACTGGCCGCCGCACTACCGCGTTCCGTCGGAAAGCGAGTTGGTCAGCCAGTTGGGTTTCAGCCGCATGACCATCAACCGCGCGCTGCGCGAGATGACTGCCGATGGCCTGTTGGTGCGCATGCAAGGTGTCGGAACGTTCGTCGCCGAACCGAAAAGCCAGTCCGCCCTGTTTGAAGTGCACAACATCGCCGACGAAATTGCCTCCCGTGGCCATCGCCATACGTGCAAGGTGATCACCCTCGAAGAAGAGGCCGCCGGTTCCGAGCGCGCCCTGGCGCTGGACATGCGCGAAGGGCAGAAAGTGTTCCACTCGCTGATCGTGCATTTCGAAAACGATATTCCGGTGCAAATCGAAGACCGTTTCGTCAACGCGCTGGTGGCGCCGGAGTACCTCAAGCAAGACTTCACCCTGCAAACGCCTTACGCCTATCTGAATCAGGTTGCGCCGCTGACCGAAGGCGAGCACGTGGTCGAAGCGATTCTTGCCGAGCCGTCTGAATGCAAATTGCTGCAGATTGAAAAGGGCGAGCCGTGCCTGCTGATTCGTCGCCGCACCTGGTCCGGCCGTCAGCCAGTGACCGCCGCCCGTTTGATCCACCCAGGTTCCCGTCATCGTCTGGAAGGACGGTTCCATAAATAAAGAGCACTGAATGAGCCAGTTGAAAGTTTTACGCGCAGCAGATTACCCGCGCATGCCGTGGAAAAACGGCGGCGGCAGCACTGAAGAAATCACCCGTGATAGCGGCATGGGTCTTGATGGGTTCGGCTGGCGCCTGTCGATTGCCGACATCGGTGAGTCGGGCGGGTTTTCCATCTTTGCCGGCTATGAGCGGGTGATCAGCGTACTGCAAGGCGAGGGCATGACCTTGCGCGTCGATGGTCAGGACACGCGGCCATTGTTACCGCTGGACCCGTTTGCTTTCAGTGGCGAGAGTCATGTGTCCTGCACATTACTCGGCGGGCCGATTCGCGACTTCAACCTGATTTATGCACCGCAGCGTTATAGCGCGCGGTTGCAGTGGCTGGACGGCGAGCAGCGATTTTTCAGCTCGGCAGGTACCGTGCTCGTGTTCAGCGTCACCGACGAGCTTGAAGTGAAGGTCGGTAACAGCACTTCACAGCTCGGTCGCCATGATTGCCTGCAACTCGACGGTAACACCAGCCTGCTGGATATCTCCAGCAATGGCCCATGCAGCGTGATCGAGCTGACTGCACGCTGATTCAAAACCCTCAAAAGATCGCAGCCTTCGGCAGCTCCTACGAGTTCGATGTTCACCCGCAATATTTGTGGTGAGCGCGATCACTGTAGGAGCTGCCGAAGGCTGCGATCTTTTGCTTTTCAGCGTTTCCCATCGCGCACCAACTTGTTACCGAACGCCCCAGCGTGGCGCAAAACCACGCTCAAGTAACAGCTATCTTGCCCTTCGTAAAATCCCCCAGAAAAATTTCATCTTCGCCAGAACCCTTGATTCAGGCGCTCTCCAGCCATTTTAAAAACTTTTCTTGAGCACTCATCCAGCAAGTTGGCCGCTTGATTGCATATGCTTGTATGTACAAGTAAAGACGTATGCGTATGAGTCGATTCGAGACTCCTCGCAACGTCCACTGATTCGCTTGTGTCGCGTTGACGCGCACAGGCTGGCTTGCCCACCGCCAGGGTTGGTTTGGATTGATCGCTGAGGAGTCTTTTTCGTGACTGACAATACCCAGAAACCTACTAAATACCGCAATGTAGAAATCCGTGCCGCACGCGGTAACAAGCTGACCGCCAAAAGCTGGCTGACTGAAGCGCCGCTGCGCATGCTGATGAACAACCTCGACCCGGAAGTCGCCGAGAACCCTAAAGAACTGGTGGTTTACGGTGGCATCGGTCGTGCGGCACGTAATTGGGAATGCTACGACAAGATCGTCGAAAGCCTGACCAACCTGAACGACGACGAGACCCTGCTGGTGCAATCCGGCAAGCCGGTCGGCGTGTTCAAGACCCACAGCAACGCCCCGCGCGTGCTGATCGCCAACTCCAACCTGGTGCCACACTGGGCGAGCTGGGAACACTTCAACGAACTCGACGCCAAAGGCCTGGCCATGTACGGCCAGATGACCGCCGGCAGCTGGATCTACATCGGCAGCCAGGGCATCGTTCAGGGCACCTACGAAACCTTCGTCGAAGCCGGTCGCCAACATTACAACGATGACCTGAAAGGTCGTTGGGTCCTGACCGCAGGCCTCGGCGGCATGGGCGGCGCTCAGCCTCTGGCTGCAACACTGGCCGGCGCTTGCTCGCTTAACATCGAATGCCAGCAGGTCAGCATTGATTTTCGTCTGAACAGCCGTTATGTCGATGAGCAAGCCACCGACCTCGACGACGCGCTGGCCCGCATCGCCAAATACACCAAGGAAGGCAAGGCGATTTCCATCGCTCTGCTGGGCAACGCGGCTGAAATCCTGCCGGAACTGGTCAAGCGCGGCGTGCGCCCAGACATGGTCACCGACCAGACCAGCGCCCACGACCCACTCAACGGTTACCTGCCAGCCGGCTGGACCTGGGAAGAATACCGCGCCCGCGCCAAGACCGAGCCGGCTGTCGTGGTCAAAGCCGCCAAGCAGTCCATGGCCGTGCATGTTAAAGCGATGCTCGACTTCCAGAAAATGGGTATTCCGACCTTCGACTACGGCAACAACATCCGTCAGATGGCACAAGAAGAAGGCGTTGAAAACGCGTTCGACTTCCCGGGTTTCGTACCGGCTTACATCCGTCCGCTGTTCTGCCGTGGCATCGGTCCATTCCGTTGGGCCGCGCTGTCGGGCGATCCGCAAGACATCTACAAAACCGACGCCAAGGTCAAAGAACTGATCCCGGACGACGCGCACCTGCACAACTGGCTGGACATGGCCCGCGAGCGCATCAGCTTCCAGGGTCTGCCGGCACGTATCTGCTGGGTTGGCCTGGGTCTGCGCGCCAAGCTGGGTCTGGCGTTCAACGAAATGGTTCGTAGCGGTGAGTTGTCGGCGCCAATCGTGATCGGTCGGGATCACTTGGACTCCGGCTCTGTTGCCAGCCCTAACCGCGAAACCGAATCGATGCAGGACGGGTCCGACGCCGTGTCCGACTGGCCATTGCTTAACGCTCTGCTCAACACCGCGAGCGGCGCGACCTGGGTTTCCCTGCATCACGGCGGCGGCGTCGGCATGGGCTTTTCCCAGCACTCGGGCATGGTGATTGTCTGCGACGGTACGGACGAAGCGGCCGAGCGTATCGCTCGCGTGCTGCACAACGACCCGGCGACCGGTGTCATGCGTCACGCTGATGCGGGTTACCAGATCGCAATCGACTGCGCCAAGGAGCAGGGTCTGAACCTGCCGATGATTACCGGTAAATAACGCGGAACCCTGTAGGAGCTGCCGCAGGCTGCGATCTTTTGGCGTCGTTATTGGCGCCGAAGATCAAGATCAAAAGATCGCAGCCTCGTTTCACTCGACAGCTCCTACACAGCTCCTACCAGTTTCTATGCAGATACAACACCGAATAACAATCCACAGAGGTTGAATCATGGCTGTTAATGACGATCGTGCAGGCAGTAAACCGTTGATCGAGAAACGTTCGATCGACTACATCCCGGAAGCGGAGAGACACGGTCGTCTGTTGAGCCAGTTCACCCTGTGGATGGGGGCCAACCTGCAAATCACCGCGATTGTTACCGGGGCCCTGGCCGTGGTGCTGGGCGGTGATGTGTTCTGGTCGTTGATCGGTCTGTTGATCGGTCAACTGCTCGGCGGTGGCGTAATGGCGCTGCACGCGGCGCAAGGGCCCAAGCTTGGCCTGCCGCAGATGATCTCCAGCCGGGTACAGTTCGGCGTGTATGGCGCGGCCATCCCGATCGTGCTGGTGTGCCTGATGTATTTGGGCTTCACCGCAACGGGTACCGTGCTTTCCGGCCAAGCGCTGGGCCAGTTGTTTGGCGTCAGCGACAGCGTCGGGATCCTCATCTTCGCCAGTGTCATCGTGCTGGTCACGGTGCTCGGTTATCGGGTGATCCATTTCATCGGCCGTGTCGCCAGCGTCATTGGCGTGATTGCCTTCGTTTACCTGTTCAGTCGCCTGATGAGCCAGACTGACGTTGGCGCACTCCTGCAAATCCGCCACTTCAGCTGGAGCAGCTTCCTGCTCGCGGTGTCGCTCGCGGCGTCCTGGCAGATTGCCTTCGGCCCCTATGTGGCTGACTACTCACGCTACCTGCCGAGCAGCACGTCTTCGGTGAAAACCTTTTTCGCCGCCGGCGCCGGTTCGGTTATCGGTGCACAGGTGGCGATGATCCTCGGCGTGTTTGCCGCCGCCATGGCCAACGGGCAATTCGCCGGCCACGAAGTGGCTTACATCGTTGGCTTGAGCGGCAGCGGTGCCACCGCCGCGCTGCTGTACTTCAGCATCGCGTTCGGCAAGGTCACCATCTCTACGCTGAACTCCTACGGCAGCTTCATGTGCATTGCGACCATCATCAGCGGTTTCCGGGGTGACTTGCGGGTAACGCGCTTGCAGCGTCTGGTCTTCGTGCTGCTCATCGTCGGCACTGCGACCCTGATCGCGTTGCTCGGTCAGCATTCGTTCCTTGGTGCGTTCAAGTCCTTCATTCTGTTTTTGCTGGCTTTTTTCACGCCCTGGAGCGCGATCAACCTGGTGGACTACTACTGCATCACTCGCGAGCGCTATGACGTGCCGGCGCTGGGTGATCCGAACGGTCGCTACGGCCGTTGGAACCCGCTCGGTATCAGTGTCTATGTCTTCGGCGTGCTGGTGCAGCTGCCGTTCATCGCTACCAAGTTCTATACCGGTCCGCTGGTGGACGCTCTGGGCGGTGTGGATATTTCCTGGATCATCGGTCTGGTGCTTCCCGCAGGCCTGTATTACGTGTGCGCGAAAAAATGGCACAGCGCAGTACCCGATCACCTGATTCTGCCGGTCGAGCAGGACAGCGATGTACAACCTGAAACAAGCAGGGCCGGTCGCGCTGCGGCGCAGGCCTGACTGGACGTGGACAGGGCTGGATGCCTCTTGACTGCCGTAAGCCAACTCATGATTAGGAGCGTCAAACAATGAAATCGAACAAGACCCTGCTGACCACATTGCTATCCATGGGCCTGCTGGCCAGTGCCGGCGCCACTCAGGCGGCGGGCTGGTGCGAATCGGGCAAACCGGTGAAATTCGCCGGCCTGAACTGGGAAAGCGGCATGCTGCTGACCGACGTGATGCAAATCGTTCTGGAGAAAGGCTACGACTGCAAGACCGACAGCCTGCCAGGCAACTCCATCACCATGGAAAACGCCCTGAGCAGCAACGACATCCAAGTGTTTGCCGAAGAGTGGGTCGGTCGTAGCGAAGTCTGGAACAAGGCCGAGAAGGCCGGCAAGGTTGTCGGTGTCGGCGCTCCGGTAGTCGGCGCGATCGAAGGCTGGTACGTGCCGCGTTACGTGATCGAAGGCGATGCCAAGCGCAAGCTGGAGCCAAAAGCCCCGGACCTGAAAGCGATCGCCGATCTGGGCAAATACGCTGCCGTGTTCAAGGATCAGGAAGAGCCATCCAAGGGCCGTTTCTACAACTGCCCGGCCGGCTGGACCTGTGAGCTGGACAACAGCGAAATGCTCAAAAGCTACGGCCTGGAAAGCACCTACACCAACTTCCGCCCAGGCACTGGCCCGGCGCTGGATGCCGCGGTGCTGTCGAGCTACAAGCGTGGCGAGCCGATCCTGTTTTACTACTGGTCGCCAACCCCGCTGATGGGCCAGGTGGACCTGGTCAAGCTCGAAGAAAAGCCAGGCGTGGACAAGAGCGTGACCATCAAGGTCGGCCTGTCCAAGACTTTCCACGAGCAGGCCCCGGAACTGGTGGCCGTGCTGGAAAAGGTCAATCTGCCGATCGACCTGCTGAATCAGAACCTCGGGCGCATGGCCAAAGAGCGGATCGAATCGCCAAAACTGGCCAAGATCTTCTTGAAGGAACATCCTGAAGTCTGGCACGCGTGGGTGAGCGAAGACGCAGCCAAAAAGATCGACGCTGCGCTTTGAAAACTACTGCGCTCGGCAATACTGCGTTGAAAGCAGACTCGAAATGCTCATTGACTAAAGTCAACTCCGCTTTCTCGCCTGCTTTCGCCTTGTCTTGCCTTCGCTCGCTACGTTTTCAAACAGCTTGTTTATAAGGGCAAGCTTTTCAGCACCGCAGCGGTGCTGAAAAGCCCTTGATTGAGAGTCTCTTATGTTTCCCGAAAGCTTTACCTTTTCCATCGCCGACTGGGTCAACAGTTGGGTCGATTCGCTGGTCACCAACTACGGCGATGTGTTCCGCAGCATCTCCGACACCCTGTTGTGGGCCATCGTCAATCTTGAAGGGCTGCTGCGTGCGGCGCCCTGGTGGCTGATGCTGGCGATCGTGGCGGGCGTTGCCTGGCACGCGACCCGCAAAGTCGTGACCACGTCGGTCATCGTCGGTCTGCTGTTCCTGGTGGGTGCGGTAGGCCTCTGGGACAAGCTGATGCAGACCTTGGCATTGATGATGGTGGCGACGGTCATCTCGGTGCTGATCGGCATTCCGCTGGGCATCCTCTCGGCGCGCAGCAATCGCCTGCGTTCGGTGCTGATGCCGCTGCTGGACATCATGCAGACCATGCCAAGTTTCGTGTACCTGATCCCGGTATTGATGCTGTTCGGCCTGGGCAAGGTCCCGGCGATTTTCGCCACAGTGATCTACGCCGCGCCGCCGCTGATTCGTCTGACCGATCTGGGTATTCGCCAGGTCGACGGTGAAGTGATGGAAGCGATCAACGCCTTCGGTGCCAATCGCTGGCAACAACTGTTTGGCGTGCAACTGCCGCTGGCCCTGCCGAGCATCATGGCCGGGATCAACCAGACCACCATGATGGCCCTGTCGATGGTGGTAATTGCCTCGATGATCGGTGCCCGTGGCCTGGGTGAAGATGTGTTGGTGGGGATTCAGACCCTCAACGTCGGACGTGGGCTTGAGGCCGGTCTGGCGATCGTGATTCTGGCAGTGGTCATCGACCGCATTACTCAGGCGTATGGTCGGCCACGGCATGAGGTGAGCAAATGAGCAACGAAGCCATCAGCAAGATTGAAGTCAAGAACGTCTTCAAGATTTTCGGCAACCGTTCCAAAGACGCGCTGGAAATGATTCGCCAGAAAAAGACCAAGGACCAGGTTTTGGCAGAAACCGGTTGTGTGGTCGGCGTGAACGATCTGTCGCTGAGCATCGGTACCGGCGAGATCTTCGTGATCATGGGCCTGTCGGGTTCCGGCAAGTCGACCCTGGTGCGCCACTTCAATCGCCTGATCGACCCCACCAGCGGCGCGATCCTGGTGGACGGCGTGGACATCCTGCAATACGACATGGAAGCCCTGCGCGAATTTCGCCGGCACAAGATCAGCATGGTGTTCCAGAGCTTCGGCCTGCTGCCGCACAAGACCGTGCTGGATAACGTCGCCTACGGCTTGAAAGTGCGTGGCGAGAGCAAGCAGATGTGCGCCGAGCGCGCGCTGCACTGGATCAACACCGTGGGCCTGAAGGGCTACGAAAACAAATACCCGCATCAGCTGTCTGGCGGTATGCGCCAGCGTGTGGGCCTGGCGCGCGCCCTGGCGGCGGACACCGACATCATCTTGATGGACGAAGCCTTCAGCGCCCTCGACCCGCTGATCCGCGCCGAAATGCAGGATCAGTTGCTGGAACTGCAAAAGACCCTGCACAAGACCATCGTCTTCATCACCCACGACCTCGACGAGGCCGTGCGCATCGGCAACCGCATCGCGATCCTCAAGGATGGCCGCCTGATTCAGGTCGGCACGCCGAGAGAGATCCTGCATTCGCCGGCGGATGAGTATGTCGACCGGTTCGTACAGCGGCGGGCGGCGGTGGTTTGAAGTTGAGTGGTGGCGAGATTGTTTTTGTGGCGAGGGAGCTTGCTCCCGCTCGAGCGCGAAGCGGTCGCAAGATTTTTGGGGCTGCTTCGCAGCCCAGCGGGAGCAAGCTCCCTCGCCACAGGTGTCATACGTTCATGAATTCTGTATGAGGCTCCAGATGTCCCAGGCTGAAAAAATCGTTATCGCCGACGCCCCGTTGCGTTGGCAGGATGTGGTCGCAGTCGCCCGTCACGGCGCGCAGCTCGAGCTGTCGCCCCAAGTATGGGCGCGGATCGAGAACGCTCAGGCGATCGTCCAGCGCATCGTCGCCAGCGGCGAGCGTGCCTACGGCGTCAACACCGGCCTGGGCGCCTTGTGCAACGTCTCGCTCAAAGGCGAACAACTCAGCCAACTGTCGCGCAACACCTTGCTCAGTCACGCCTGTGGCGTTGGCGCGCCTTTGGCCGACGAGCAGACCCGCGCAATCATCTGCGCCGCTGTTCGCAACTATAGCCATGGCAAATCCGGCATTCATCGCCGGGTGGTCGAAGCCCTGTTGGCACTGCTCAATCGCGGCATCACCCCGCAAGTACCGTCCCAAGGTTCGGTGGGCTACCTGACCCACATGGCCCACATCGGAATCACGCTGCTGGGTGTCGGCAATGTCAGCTATCGCGGGCAGATCGTTTCCGCGCAGCAGGCCTTGAGCGAGGAAGGTCTGCAACCGGTTCAGCTCGGCGCCAAAGATGGTTTGTGCCTGGTCAACGGCACGCCATGCATGACCGGTCTCAGCTGTCTGGCAATTGCCGATGCGACGCGTCTGGTGCAGTGGGCCGATGTGATCGGTGCCATGAGCTTCGAAGCTCAGCGTGGCCAGATTGCCGCGTTCGACGCCGAGATCATCGCGCTCAAGCCTCACCCGGGCATGCAGCAAGTCGGCATCAATTTACGGACGCTGCTCGATGGCAGTGAAGTGATTGCCAGCAGCAAGGGCATTCGTACTCAAGATGCGCTGAGCATCCGCTCGATCCCGCAAGTCCACGGCGCCGCTCGCGATCAACTTGAGCACGCGAAAAAGCAGATCGAAACCGAACTCAACTCTGTCACCGACAACCCGATGCTGCTGGGCACGCCGGACAACTTCCGGGTGATGTCCCAAGCCAACCCGCACGGTCAGTCAGTGGCATTGGCGGCGGATTTGCTGGCGATCGCCATGGCCGAAATCGGCTCCATCGCCGAGCGTCGCCTGGACCGCTTGATCAACCCGCACGTCAGCGGTCTGCCGGCGTTTCTGGTGGCCAATCCCGGGGTGAATTCCGGGATGATGATCGTTCAGTACGTTGCCGCGTCGCTGTGTGCGGAAAACCGTCAATTGGCGCAACCGGCGGTGCTCGACAACTACGTCACCTCGGGCTTGCAGGAAGACCACTTGAGCATGGGTACCAACGCGGCGTTGAAGCTGCATCGCGCGTTGGAAAACTGCACGCAGATCCTCGCCATTGAATATTTGCTGGCATCCCAGGCTTTTGAATTCTTGAAAGAGCAACGTTTTGGTACTGGCACCGATACCGCATGGCGCCTGCTGCGTGAGCGGGTTCCGGCTTACGACCAGGACCGCTGGCTGGCACCGGACATTGCTGCCGCTGCCGGTGTTTTGAAAGACCCGATTTTGTTGCACAAGGCGTTACCCAACCTGAACTGAAATCCACAACACCAGCGTGCCAAGGCGCCAGCCCCTCTCAAAAAGTCGGGAAGCGACGGACAACGGAAATTTCCGGAGCGTCTGGTTAGTTAATAAAACTCTCAAAAGGAGAATGATGTGACTGCGCTTAATTTGATTCCCGGCCAACTGAGCCTTGCCCAACTGCGTGATGTTTATCAGCAACCGGTCAAAATCTCCCTCGACAACAGTGCCTCGGCCCAGATCGAAGCCAGCGTTGCCTGCGTGGAACAGATCCTCGCCGAGAATCGCACCGCTTATGGCATCAACACCGGTTTCGGCTTGTTGGCCTCGACCCGCATCGCCAGCGAAGACCTGGAAAACCTCCAGCGTTCGCTCGTTTTGTCCCACGCCGCCGGTGTCGGCGAGCCGATCAGCGACGCACTGGTTCGCTTGGTCATGGTGCTCAAGGTCAACAGCCTGAGCCGTGGTTTTTCCGGCATTCGTCGCGTGGTGATCGACGCACTGATCGCCCTGATCAACGCCGAGGTTTATCCGCACATTCCATTGAAAGGTTCGGTGGGTGCGTCCGGTGACTTGGCGCCCTTGGCGCACATGTCGCTGGTGCTGCTGGGTGAAGGCAAGGCGCGCTACAAAGGCGAGTGGCTGCCCGCCACCGAAGCGCTGAAAGTTGCCGGTCTGACACCGCTGACCCTGGCCGCGAAAGAAGGTTTGGCGTTGCTCAACGGTACTCAGGTTTCCACCGCTTACGCTCTGCGTGGCTTGTTTGAAGGCGAAGATCTGTTCGCCGGTGCCGTGGCGCTGGGTGCCCTGACCGTCGAAGCGGTACTGGGCTCGCGCTCGCCGTTCGACGCACGCATTCATGCCGCTCGTGGCCAGAAAGGCCAGATCGATGCCGCTGCCGCTTATCGCGATCTGCTGGGCGAGCGCAGCGAAGTGTCCGACTCGCACCAGAACTGCGAAAAGGTTCAGGACCCGTATTCCCTGCGCTGCCAGCCGCAAGTCATGGGTGCCTGCCTGACCCAGTTCCGTCAGGCTGCCGAAGTGTTGGCCATCGAAGCCAACGCCGTTTCCGACAACCCGCTGGTATTCGCCGCTGAAGGCGACGTGATTTCCGGCGGTAACTTCCACGCCGAGCCGGTGGCCATGGCCGCCGACAACATGGCCCTGGCCATCGCCGAAATCGGTTCCCTGAGCGAACGCCGCATCTCGCTGATGATGGACAAGCACATGTCGCAACTGCCGCCATTCCTGGTGGCCAATGGCGGGGTGAACTCCGGCTTCATGATCGCCCAGGTGACTGCGGCGGCATTGGCCAGCGAGAACAAGGCGCTGTCTCATCCACACTCGGTGGACAGCCTGCCAACTTCTGCAAACCAGGAAGACCACGTGTCCATGGCCCCGGCGGCGGGCAAGCGCCTGTGGGAAATGGCCGAGAACACTCGCGGTGTTCTGGCGGTTGAATGGCTGGCGGCGGTTCAGGGCCTGGACCTGCGCAATGGCCTGAAGACCTCGCTGAAACTGGAACAGGTGCGGGCGATCCTGCGCAAAGAAGTGCCGTTCTATGAGAAGGATCGCTTCTTTGCTCCGGACATTAACGCGGCGAGCGAGTTGTTGGCCACGCGTTGCCTGAACGAGCTGGTCGTGGCGAAGTTGCTGCCTAGCCTGTAATGGTTCCAATGTAGGAGCTGCCGCAGGCTGCGATCTTCTGATCTTGCTTTTTAAAAGATCGCAGCCTCGTTGCACTCGACAGCTCCTACAGGAGGTGATTCGGTTTGGCGTCGAATAAAAATAATTAGGGACGAGCAATGCAACAGCAAACAAAAGGACTCAAACGCGGGCTCTCTGCCCGACATATTCGCTTCATGGCACTGGGGTCGGCGATCGGCACCGGGCTGTTCTACGGTTCTGCTTCGGCCATTCAAATGGCCGGGCCTGCGGTGTTGCTGGCTTACCTGATTGGTGGCGCGGCGGTGTTCATGGTCATGCGCGCACTCGGTGAGATGGCGGTGCACAACCCGGTGGCCGGCTCATTCGGCCAGTACGCCAGCACTTATCTAGGGCCGATGGCGGGCTTCATCCTCGGTTGGACCTACGCATTTGAAATGGTCATCGTCGGTATGGCCGACGTCACCGCATTCGGCATTTACATGGGCTTCTGGTTTCCGGAAGTCGATCGCTGGATCTGGGTCCTGGGCATCGTTTCGGTGGTCGGCGGCTTGAACCTGTGCAACGTCAAAGTCTTCGGTGAAATGGAGTTCTGGCTGTCGCTGCTCAAGGTCGCGGCCATCGTTGCGATGATCCTGGGGGGCTTCGGCATCATGCTGTTCGGCATCAGTACCGCACCCGGTGCCCAGGCGACCGATATCAGCAACCTCTGGAGCCATGGCGGCTTCATGCCCAACGGCGTGGGCGGCCTGATCGCTTCGTTCGCCGTGGTGATGTTTGCGTTCGGCGGCATTGAAATCATCGGCGTAACGGCTGGTGAGGCCAAAGACCCACAGCGCGTGCTCCCCCGGGCGATCAATGCCGTACCGTTGCGTATTTTGTTGTTCTACGTGCTGACGATGCTGGTGCTGATGTCGATCTTTCCGTGGCAGCAGATCGGTAGCCAAGGCAGCCCGTTCGTGCAGATTTTCGACAAACTGGGTATCAGCTCGGCGGCGACCATCCTCAATATCGTGGTGATCTCGGCGGCGGTGTCGGCCATCAACAGTGACATCTTCGGCGCGGGTCGCATGATGTATGGCCTGGCTCAGCAAGGGCACGCCCCCAAAGGCTTTGCCCGCTTGTCGCGCAATGGTGTGCCGTGGCTGACAGTGGTGGTGATGAGCAGCGCGCTGCTGCTGGGCGTATTGCTGAACTACCTGATTCCGGAAAACGTCTTTCTGTTAATCGCCTCCGTTGCGACCTTTGCCACGGTGTGGGTCTGGCTGATGATTCTGTTCACCCAGGTGGCGATGCGTCGCTCCATGAGCGCCGAGCAGGTCGCACAATTGAAGTTCCCGGTGCCGTTCTGGCCCTACGCGCCAATGGCGGCGATTGCTTTCATGCTGTTCATTTTCGGCGTGCTGGGCTATTTCCCGAACACCCAGGCGGCGTTGATCGTCGGCTTGGTCTGGATCGTGTTGCTGGTGCTGGCCTACCTGACGTGGGTGAAACCGGCGGCAGGCCAGGCCGCATTGGTGGCGCGGGACCCTGATTTTTCTCATCGATAACCTAACGGAGGCCAGGATGAAAACGCTCTGGCAACACTGCCACGTCGCAACCATGGCGCAAGGCGTCTACTCGATCATCGAGGATGCAGCCATCGTGACGTCCGGTGCGCACATTGAGTGGATTGGTCCACGCGGCGAACTGCCGCCGGGCGAATACCCGGCGGTCAATGACCTGAACGGGGCTTGGGTGACACCGGGCCTGATCGACTGCCACACCCATACGGTGTTCGGCGGTAACCGCAGCGGCGAGTTCGAGCAGCGTCTGCAAGGCGTCAGCTACGCGGAAATTGCCGCCGCCGGCGGCGGTATCGCCAGCACCGTGCGCGCTACCCGCGCCGCCAGCGAAGACGAGTTGTTCGCCAGCGCCGCCAAGCGTCTGAAAAGCCTGATGCGCGATGGCGTCACCAGCATCGAAATCAAGTCCGGTTATGGCCTGGACCTGGCTAACGAACGCAAGATGCTTCGGGTCGTTCGTCGTCTCGGCGCCGAACTGCCAGTCAGCGTGCGCAGCACTTGCCTGGCCGCCCACGCTCTGCCGCCGGAATACGCTGACCGTGCCGACGCCTACATCGATCACATCTGCACTGAAATGCTCCCGGCCCTGGCTGCCGAAGGGCTAGTGGATGCAGTGGACGCTTTCTGTGAATACCTGGGGTTTTCGCCGGAACAGGTCGAACGGGTTTTCGTCGCCGCACAGAACCTCGGCTTGCCGGTGAAACTGCACGCCGAGCAATTGTCGTCGCTGCACGGTTCGAGCCTGGCGGCGCGTTACCACGCATTGTCCGCCGATCATCTGGAATTCATGACTGAAGACGACGCCATCGCCATGGCCAAGTCCGGCACGGTCGCGGTATTGCTGCCCGGCGCGTTTTACTTCCTGCGGGAAACCCAATTGCCGCCAATGGAAGCCCTGCGCAAACACGGCGTAAAAATGGCCATCGCCAGCGACCTCAATCCGGGCACTTCGCCGGCGCTGTCGTTGCGCTTGATGTTGAACATGGCCTGCACCTGTTTGCGCATGACCCCGGAAGAAGCGCTGGCTGGCGCAACGATTCATGCCGCCGCCGCGCTGGGCATGGCCGACACTCACGGTTCGCTGGAAGCCGGCAAAGTCGCAGACTTCGTCGCCTGGCAGATTGATCGACCAGCCGACCTGTCGTATTGGCTGGGCGGCGACCTGGAAAAACGCGTCGTGCGTCACGGCGTCGAAACGAGCGTTTAGGAGAGCAGTTGTGGATAAGGTTCTGAACTTCAAACAAGGCCGCGTGCCGCTGCTGATCAGCATGCCTCACGCCGGCTTGCGCCTGACCCCAGCGGTCGAAGCCGGGTTGATCCCCGACGCGAAAAGCCTGCCAGATACCGACTGGCACATCCCCAGGCTTTACGAATTTGCCGCCGAGCTGGGCGCCAGCACGCTGGCCGCCGAGTATTCGCGATTTGTCATCGACCTGAACCGACCGTCCGATGACAAGCCGTTATATGTCGGCGCCACCACTGGTTTGTACCCGGCGACATTGTTCGACGGTATTCCATTGTTCCGCGAAGGGCTGGAACCATCGGCTGCAGAACGGGCGACTTATCTGGAGCACATCTGGACGCCGTACCACCGCACCTTGCAGGAAGAACTGGCGCGTCTGAAAGCCGAATTCGGCTACGCGCTGCTATTCGATGCGCACTCGATCCGCTCGATCATCCCGCACCTGTTCGACGGCAAGCTGCCGGACTTCAACCTCGGCACCTTCAACGGCGCCAGTTGCGATCCACAATTGGCCAGCCAACTGGAAGCCATCTGCGCACGGCACGGCGATTACAGCCATGTGCTGAACGGTCGCTTCAAGGGCGGGCACATCACTCGGCACTATGGCAACCCGGCCGAGAACATCCATGCCGTGCAACTGGAGTTGGGTCAGTGCACGTACATGGAAGAGTTCGAGCCATTCCGCTATCGCCCGGATTTGGCGGCGCCGACGCAAGTGGTGCTCAGGGAGTTGCTGCAAGGGTTGCTGGCTTGGGGCGAAAAGCACTACAGCGCATAACCCTGTGGCGAGCGGGCTTTTGTGGCGAGGGAGCTTGCTCCCGCTCGGCGGCGAAGCCGTCGTAAACCCGGCTGGTCGGGCGTATCTGATAAAACTCGGTTGAATGGTTTGGGGGCTGCTTCGCATCCCAGCGGGAGCAAGCTCCCTCGCCACAGATTGGTGTTCGCCTTGATAACGCATCAGGACAGTCGCCACTGTGCAAATCTCGGTCGCTACAGTTCGCTTTTACTCTCTCGACGCTGCGTAATGTTCCGGGCACGGTGCACAAAGACACCGGCCCGACAATAATCCGCTGCCGCCGAGAACCTCCCCGATGAAACGACTATTCACCCGCTGTCTCTCAATCCTCTGCGGCACGGCTTTTCTGAGCACCAGCGTTCTGGCCAGTGACGACCCGTCCTGCAAGACCGTACGCATGGGCGTGGTCAACTGGACCGACGTCATCGCCACCAGCGGCATGGCCGATGTATTGCTCAATGACCTCGGCTACGAAAATAAGCAAACCAGCGCTGTGCAGCAAATCATCTTCGCCGGCATCCGCGACAAACGCCTCGATATCTTCCTCGGTTACTGGAAACCGGCGATGGACAAAAACATCGCGCCGTTTGTGGCTGCCAATCAAGTGAAGATCATGGACAAACCGAGTCTGGCCGACGCCCAGGCGACGCTTGCCGTTCCCGACTACGTTGCCGCGGCAGGCTTGAAAACCTTCAGTGATATCGCGAAATTCAAAGATCGGCTCGGCGGCAAGATCTACGGCATCGAGCCGGGTAGTGGTGCTAACACCACGATCAAAACCATGATCGAAACCAATCACTTTGGCTTGAAGGACTTCAAACTGATCGAGTCCGGTGAGGCCGGAATGCTCGCCGCCGTACAACGGGTGGTCAATCGCAAGGAGTTCGTGGTGTTCGTCGGCTGGACCCCGCATCCGATGAACATCAACATGAACGTCACCTACTTGACCGGCAGCGAAGACGTCTACGGTCCGAATGAGGGCGCGGCGACGGTTTCTACCGTGACCGCGCCAGACTACGCCGAGCGGTGCCCGAACGTGAACCGCTTGCTGGCAAACCTGACTTTCACCGCCGCTCAGGAAAGCCAGTTGATGGTGCCAATCATGGAGCGCAAGACGCCGCAGGATGTCGCCAGGCAATGGCTGCGTGATCATCCTGAAGATCTTCAGCGCTGGCTGGCAGGTGTCAGCAGTTTTGATGGCAAAGACGGTGTGGCAACCGTTCAGGCTAGTTTGAAAAACTGACCACCATTACTTCGGAAAGTATGCTGTCTGTGGCGAGGGAGCTTGCTCCCGCTCGGCGGCGCAGCCGTCGTAAACCCGGCTGATCGGGTGTATCTGATACAACCCGGTTGAGTGATTTGGGGGCTGCTTCGCAACCCAGCGGGAGCAAGCTCCCTCGCCACAGAACTGGGCTCCAATCCCAAACCTGACTGGCAGCAGGCTCATGGCTCCTTATCCACTCTCTGAACAGATGGCGGCTTTCGTCGAGAAAACCCTCAGCTTCAACAGCACCGACAGCAGTCCCGCCGGTTTGCGTCAGGCCTACAGCGAGATGTGTCGGGCATTTACCCCGCCATGTCCCGCAGGGCTTGAGGTGGCTGACTTTCAATTGGCAGGCGTAACCCTACGCTCCTGGCAACCACCGGTCCCGCCACCGACCAACGGTTGGCCGTGCATTGTGTACTTGCACGGCGGTGGTTGGGTGGTGGGGGATCTGGACTCCCACGGCTTCATCTGTGCCGAACTGGCGTCGGTGCTCGGTGTGCTGGTGATCGCCGTCGATTATCGGTTGGCGCCGGAACACCCGTTTCCAGCGGCGTTCGATGACTGCCTGAGTGTCTGGCGCGCGCTGGGCACAGGACCGTTTCGGCTCGATCCTGCGCGCACCCTGGTAGCAGGCGACAGCGCTGGCGGTAATCTTGCCGCTGCGTTGTGCCTCGCTTTACGCGATGCCGACGAGCCTATGCCGTGCGCGCACGTTCTGATCTACCCGGGGCTGGGTGGCGATCACCGATTGCTGTCGCGCAGCGAATGCGCCGATGCGCCTTTGCTCGGCAGCAGCGACCTGGATTGTTATCACGCGTTGTATTTGGGCGGTAGCCGACAACCGGGTGCCTATGCGATGCCCTTGCTCGCCGACGATTTCAGCGGTCTACCACCGGCGTTGATCGCCGTGGCACAGTTCGACCCGCTGCGCGATGACGGCGTGCTTTACGCCGAGCGACTCAACGCAGCAGGCGTGGGCGCAACGCTTTATTACGGGGAAGGGCTGGTTCACGGCTGTTTGCGGGCGCGGGGGCAGGTCGCCGAGGTCGACCGGCTCTATGAAACCCTGCTCGGCTATTTGGCTGAGACGACGGCTGACAAACTCTGACGCTGCAAGGGGCATGCTCATTGACGTAATTCGGGTTTATGATGCCGGACGGCAGAATAATAGAAGTCCCCCCAGGGATGACCTCGACCCCTTACGGAGCGCGCAATGCAGACTTTGTACCCGCAGATCAAACCCCACGCCCGGCACGATCTGGCCGTCGATAAAACCCACACGCTGTATGTCGACGAAAGCGGTTCGCCGGAAGGTTTGCCGGTGGTGTTCATCCACGGCGGTCCCGGCGCCGGGTGTGATGCCCAGAGCCGTCGGTATTTTGATCCGAACCTGTATCGCATTGTTACCTTCGACCAGCGCGGTTGCGGTCGCTCCACGCCCCATGCCAGCCTGGAAAACAACACCACCTGGGATCTGGTCGCCGACCTGGAGCGGATTCGCAAACACCTGGGCATCGACAAATGGGTGTTGTTCGGCGGCTCCTGGGGTTCGACCCTGGCCCTGGCCTACGCGCAAACTTACCCGGAGCGCGTGCATGGTTTGATTCTGCGCGGGATTTTTCTCTGCCGTCCCCAGGAAATCGAGTGGTTCTACCAGTGTGGCGCCAGTCGCCTGTTTCCCGATTACTGGCAGGACTACATCGCGCCGATCCCGCAGGACGAACGCCATGACTTACTGTCGGCGTTCCACAAGCGTCTGGTCGGCAATGATCAGATCGCCCAGATGCACGCGGCCAAGGCCTGGTCCATGTGGGAAGGGCGCACCGCGACCCTGCGGCCGAATCCGCTGGTGGTCGACCGCTTCTCCGAGCCTCAGCGTGCGTTGTCCATCGCCCGTATCGAGTGCCACTACTTCACCAACAATGCGTTCCTGGAGCCGAACCAGCTGATTCGCGACATGGCCAAGATCGCCCATCTGCCGGGCATTATTGTCCATGGTCGCTACGATGTGATCTGTCCGTTGGACAACGCCTGGGAACTCCATCAGGCCTGGCCGAACAGCGAATTGCAGGTGATTCGCGACGCCGGCCATGCGGCATCCGAAACAGGTATTACGGATGCCCTGGTACGCGCCGCCGATCTGATGGCCCGTCGTATGCTCGACTTGTCGCCTGACGAAGCATGAAGGGCCTGCTACAGCGTGTGCGTGGCGCGCGAGTCGAGGTTGCGGGAGAGGTGGTTGGCGCGATAGATCAAGGATTGTTGGTGCTGGTTGCCGTCGAGCCCGACGATACGCGGGCCAGCGCCGACAAACTTCTGCATAAACTGCTTAACTATCGAGTATTCAGTGACGCCGAGGGCAAGATGAATCTGTCCTTGGCGGACGTAGGCGGCGGGTTGCTGTTGGTCTCGCAGTTCACCTTGGCCGCCGACACCAAAAACGGGTTGCGCCCAAGTTTTTCGACTGCGGCTCCTCCAGCTTTAGGTGAGGAGCTGTTCGACTATCTGGCAGGCAAAGCGAAACAGATGCATGGCACTGTGGCATCAGGTAGATTCGGCGCGGATATGCAGGTGCACCTGGTCAATGATGGCCCGGTAACCTTCCTGTTACAGACGTGAAAGCGCTTGAAACATCCTTTTAAGGGCATTTCGACTGAAAACGGGGTCTTTTCCCGATAAATACTTGGTTCCACCTGATGCGTTGTAACGCGGCCTGCTAGATAATCGCGCGCTACGGGGATCAGCGTTCGTTGGTCCGTTTTGACTTAGGTAGAGACTTGTCCGGTACCTGTTGGGGAATCATTTTGCCCCATAGGAGTCGGAACAATGCTCGCCAACTTGGCAAGAGTCGTTCGCAGGGTCGGTTTTTTCCACCGCACACCGTGCTGGCACTTTAACTGGCCGTTGGTTTTTTGATCTGTTTTCGGCGAGGGTTGCTCGTGATTGTTAGTCCCTGTAATGCACCAAAATTGTCTGCCAAACGGTTTCGAAGCGCTCTGGTAGCAGGCTCTGCACTGCTCTGCCTGTTCAGCGCCGGCCAACTTTGGGCATTCAATCTGGATGACGTATCGGTCAAGGCAAAAGAGCTGGCCGGGCAAAAGTACGAAGCCCCGCGCAGTAACCTGCCGAATGAATTTCGCGAGATGAAATTCGCGGACTATCAAAAAATCCGGTTCCTCACGGAAAAAGCCGAATGGGCGAACCAGAAAACCCCCTTCAAGCTGTCGTTCTATCACCAGGGCATGCACTTCGACACGCCGGTGAAAATCAACGAAATCACGGCCAACACCGTCGAAGAGATCAAATACGACCCAAGTCGTTTCGATTTCGGCGACGTGAAGTTCGATCCTAAAGCCACCGAACAGCTGGGCTATGCCGGTTTCCGTGTGCTGTACCCGATCAACAAGGCCGACAAGCAAGACGAAATCATGACCATGCTTGGCGCGAGTTATTTCCGCGTCATCGGCAAGGGGCAAACCTACGGGCTCTCCGCTCGCGGCATGGCCATTGATACCGCGTTACCATCCGGCGAAGAGTTCCCGCGCTTCACCGAGTTCTGGATTCAACAGCCCAAACCGGGCGACAAGCATCTGGTGATCTTTGCCCTGCTGGATTCGCCGCGTGCCACTGGTGCCTACCGCCTGACCGTGCGTCCAGGCAGCGACACGGTCGTCGACGTCAAAGCCAAAATGTTCCTGCGTGACAAAGTCACCAAGCTGGGCGTTGCACCGTTGACCAGCATGTTCCTGTTCGGCGCCAACCAGCCGTCGAAAGTGCTGAACTACCGTCGCGAGCTGCACGATTCCAGCGGCCTGTCGATCCATGCCGGCAACGGCGAATGGATCTGGCGCCCACTGAACAATCCGAAACACCTGGCGGTGAGCAACTTCTCGATCGAGAACCCGCGCGGTTTCGGTTTGCTGCAACGTGGCCGTGATTTCAGTCACTACGAAGACCTCGATGACCGCTACGACAAGCGCCCAAGTGCCTGGATCGAACCGAAAGGCGATTGGGGCAAAGGCTCCGTCGATCTGGTAGAGATTCCTACGGCCGACGAAACCAACGACAATATCGTCGCTTTCTGGAGCCCGGAAAAACTGCCTGAGCCTGGCCAGTCCCTGGACGTTGCCTACCGCATGCACTGGACCCTCGACGAAGCCTCCCTGCATTCGCCGGACAGCGCCTGGGTTCAACAGACCCTGCGGTCCACGGGTGACGTCAAGCAGTCGAACCTGATTCGTCAGCCGGACGGCAGCGTGGCCTATCTGGTGGATTTCCAAGGCCCGTCCCTGCAAGTGCTGCCGGAAGATGCTGAAGTACGCAGCCAGGTGAGCGTTGGCGACAACGCGGAACTGGTCGAGAACAATGTCCGTTACAACCCTGAAACCAAGGGCTGGCGCCTGACTTTGCGGATGAAGATCAAGGATCCGAGCAAGGCCACCGAAATGCGCGCTGCGCTGGTCAAGAACATCACGCCGGCCGAGGCACTCAAGACCGCGGCGCCAGCGTCCAGTTCTTCCGTTGCCAAGGCCGACAAGATCGCCGCCCGCCAGCAAGAGAAGAAGGACAAGGAAGCCAGGCAGGCTGAAGCACAAGCCCTGCAAGTCAAGGACACCAAGGATAAGGACAACAAAGACGCCAAGCAGCCTGTCGCTGCCCAAGCGGCCCCAGCCACAACGGAATCGGCACCGACTGAACAAGTCCTGACCGAGACCTGGAGCTATCAGTTGCCCGCCGATGAGTAATTCACACGTACAGCCACAATCGCTTGCCGAGTACCTGGCGCATTTGCCGATGAGCGACGAGCAACGCGCGGAACTCGCGGGCTGCAAGTCTTTCAGTGAACTGCACGAACGTCTGTCGTCCTCGACGTTCGACGCGCCGACCGAGGCTGCTCAAGCCTCGGTTGGCCGGCGCCTGACCCTGAACTCCGCCGAAGAATTGGCGGACGCGGAAATGCTGGTGCTCGACGCCAGTGGTCGGGTTTGCCTGAAGGCAACCCCACCGATCCGTCGGACCAAAGTCGTGCCCGAGCCGTGGCGCACCAACATCCTGGTGCGTGGCTGGCGTCGGCTGACCGGTCGCACCAATCCGCCGGCCCCGCCGAAGGATGAGAACGTGCTGCCGGCGGCTCGCTGGCGCACCGTCGGTTCGATCCGACGCTACATCCTGCTGGTGCTGATGCTCGGTCAGACGATCGTCGCCGGCTGGTACATGAAAGGCATCATGCCGTACCAGGGCTGGTCGTTCGTCGATCTTGAAGAAGTCCTGCATCAACCTCTGAGCCAAACCGCCACGCAAGTGCTGCCCTATGCCTTGCAAACCAGCATTCTGATCATGTTCGGGATTCTGTTCTGCTGGGTCTCGGCCGGTTTCTGGACCGCGCTGATGGGTTTCCTCGAGTTGATCACCGGCCGTGACAAGTACCGCATTTCCGGCGCCAGCGCCGGCAACGAGCCGATCGCCAAGGATGCACGCACCGCACTGGTGATGCCGATCTGCAACGAAGACGTGCCGCGGGTGTTCGCCGGTTTGCGGGCGACCTTCGAATCGGTGGCGGCTTCGGGTAACCTGGATCGCTTCGACTTTTTCGTCCTCAGCGACAGTAACGATGCCGACATCTGCGTTGCCGAGCAGCAGGCCTGGCTGGACGTCTGCCGTGAAGCCAAGGGCTTCGGCAAGATTTTCTATCGCCGCCGCCGTCGCCGCGTAAAACGCAAAAGCGGCAACCTCGACGACTTCTGCCGTCGTTGGGGCGGTGACTATAAGTACATGGTCGTGCTCGACGCCGACAGCGTGATGAGTGGCGAATGCCTGAGCAGTCTGGTGCGCCTGATGGAAGCCACGCCGGACGCCGGGATCATCCAGACCGCGCCGCGTGCGTCGGGCATGGACACCCTTTATGCGCGTATGCAGCAGTTCGCCACGCGTGTGTACGGTCCGCTGTTCACCGCCGGCCTGCACTTCTGGCAGCTGGGCGAATCCCACTATTGGGGCCACAACGCGATCATCCGCATGAAGCCATTCATCGAGCACTGCGCCCTGGCGCCGTTGCCCGGTAAAGGCGCGTTTGCCGGCGCGATTCTGTCCCACGACTTCGTCGAAGCTGCGCTGATGCGCCGTGCCGGCTGGGGCGTATGGATTGCCTACGACTTGCCGGGCAGCTACGAAGAACTGCCGCCGAACCTGCTGGACGAACTCAAGCGTGACCGTCGCTGGTGCCACGGTAACCTGATGAACTTCCGCCTGTTCCTGGTAAAAGGCATGCACCCGGTGCACCGCGCGGTGTTCCTGACCGGCGTGATGTCGTATCTGTCTGCGCCGTTGTGGTTCTTGTTCCTGGTGTTGTCGACGGCCTTGCTGGCGGTCAACACCTTGATGGAGCCGCAGTACTTCCTGGAACCGCGTCAGCTCTATCCACTGTGGCCACAATGGCAGCCAGACAAGGCAATTGCGCTGTTCTCGACGACCATCGTGCTGCTGTTCCTGCCGAAGTTGCTGAGCATCATTCTGATCTGGACCAAAGGCGCGAAAGAGTTCGGTGGCAAGTTCAAGGTGACGCTGTCGATGCTGCTGGAGATGTTGTTCTCCATGCTGCTGGCGCCGGTGCGGATGATCTTCCACACCCGTTTCGTACTCGCCGCGTTCCTCGGCTGGGCCGCGACCTGGAACTCGCCGCAACGTGACGACGACTCCACGCCGTGGAGCGAAGCAGTCAAGCGCCATGGACCGCAAACCTTGCTGGGCTTTTTCTGGGCACTGTTGGTGATCTGGCTGAACCCGAGCTTCCTGTGGTGGCTGGTGCCGATCGTCGGTTCGCTGATGTTGTCGATCCCGGTATCGGTGATCTCCAGTCGCGTCGGCCTGGGTCTGAAGTCCCGTGACGAAAGCCTGTTCCTGATTCCCGAGGAATATGCCCCGCCACAGGAATTGCTGGCGACCGATCAGTACACCCACGAAAACCGTTGGCATGCACTGAACGACGGCTTCGTCCGGTCGGTGGTCGATCCTCAGCAAAACGCTTTGGCGTGTGCGCTGGCGACGTCTCGTCACCGTCAGGCCGAGCCGATTGAATGGCTGCGTATCGAGCGGGTACGCCATGCGATGAAAGTCGGCCCTGAGGGCCTGACCAACAACGAGCGTGTGCAACTGCTGAGCGATCCGGTGGCTTTGGCTCGCCTGCATGAGCAGGTCTGGGCCGAAGGCCATCCGGAATGGTTGGGCGCGTGGCGCAAGTCGGTGAAAGCCGACCCTCACGCACCTTTATTGCCGCTTAAACCGTTGAGCGTGCAACCACAGATGGCGTAGAAAAAAACCCGCGAAAGCGGGTTTTTTTTGGGTTTCTGAAAAGGCGTATTCTAAATCGCTTGACGGATAAAGGCGGCGTCTCTGCTGGGGGCGCGATTGGTATTGATCTCTCGACCATTGTTAAGGGGCGGTTGTGATGGCCTTGGCAATAAATCTCCAGGCATATTGCTCGGAACAATTTGCACCTCTTGAAGCGGCATCACAGAAGTTAACTTGGGTACTGGAGGCAGCGCTCGGACTGCTTTGTGCAAGACACGAGTAGCAGCGCTGACCGTTTGAACTGCTGAAACCGTCAAATAAGTCACGAAAAGCGCGTCGTTGAATCGTACGGCATCAGGGAAAGCCGCCTCTGTTCGATTCAACACCAGATATAACCCGGTGGCTGTTAATCCAGTTGCGTCCGCTACTCTCCTGCTGACCCTGCCAATAGTAGGATGTGCCAATCCCGGGATGCGCCTTGCCAATGATTTGGGGACGAGGGGAGCCAGATACTCACCGACGAAACCCAAAACGGCATTTCCGAACCAGGCCCAGTCGTACCATCTTCCTGTGGGATCCGTTCGATTGATGGGGTCCCCCCCGCAATACGCATAACAATTCAAGCCGCCCGCTCCAAAAGGACTCAAGCTGTCAGGGCTGTTGAAACGCATCAGAACCGGATTGAAAGCCCTGTGTCCATTCCCCAGCATGTAGTGACCGGTGATCGTATCGGGACGCTCACCATTGAACCCCAAAAGGCTTGTGAATCCCCCTTGGACAGTACGATGACCGTAAGGGGTATAGGCGGACTGCCCGTCGGTGCTCTGTAAAACCGAGCGTTGTTTGTCTGTCAGCAGATGCGACGTATGCGGGGCATTTCCTGTGTACTTTTCTGTGAGTAATACGTCGACGCCTTGAAAGATTTGGCGCTGGGCCGGGCCCTGGATTTCCGTAGCCAACCGGCCTTTCTGATAATGAAGATCCTGTCGCAGCTGTTCTCTCGGCATACAGCTCGCCAAACAGTCGAGGGCATCGTACTGGTACTGAATGAGCAGGCTGCTCGGCAGGGTGGACATCGCTCGTTTCCCGGTGGTCAGGCGTTCGTAGAGCTTCTACCGGTAACAAAATTCTGTCTACCTATCAGAAATGATAGGTAGACCTGGGTTCCTTGAGCGGTCGCGGTGCGATAAGTTGTAACTTTTGATGGTGAATAATCAGCTCAATATAAGTGTTCAAACTATTGCGATGAAATATTTTGAAATGCGAATAAAACAGACGGTGCAAGAATAAAGAACGGATTACATGGTGTTACTCAATTCCTCCAGATTATCGTCTGTTTACAGACGTTGCGACAATGAATGACTTGATCTTATAAAGATTGAAGATTGTTGGGATGAACTAAGTTACAAAAGTTTCGTTTGTCGGCTGTTGGTTTTAATGAAGTGAAGTGAAGAAATATTTGGATAGATTATGTAGGGTTCGGTGAGCTTTACACGTGGATCCCTAGTTAATACGATTAACAAGTCATAGAACTATGGTGACTTGTAATTGCTAATTAACTGGTCGGAATCAACAGCCCTGATGAAAATATTTCCTGATTATCAAAACCAAAGCTTGACTGAGCATGAGGTTTTCGGCTTGTCTGTTAAGTACAATCTTGCAGATGGTCATAGTTATATCTCTGCGAAGAAGCATTTCGGCCCCGTATTGAGAAACTTGCCGGAGTTATGGGATTCCGCGGTCGAAACGCCTATTCCACAGATGGAGAGGATTTTCAAAGATATATTTGCAGATTATTTTGCATTACCCGGATTGAAGCAACACGAACATTTCTCCGTATGCCCCACTGCGTCTAACAGTATCGATATAGTGGGCGCTTGGGCGCGATCCAGAAATATAAAAATCGGACTGGTCGAACCGACATTCGATAACCTCGCCCAACTGCTAAGGCGCAGGGAGGTTATGCTCGAGGCGCTACCTGAGAACGTATTTTCCAACTTGGACTTACTGGAAGAGGTGATTAAGGAAAAAGACCTCGGCGCCGTTTTCATGGTTAATCCAAATAATCCCACAGGTTTTGTTATTGACGCAGTCATGATGAAAGGCATCATCGGTCTCTGCGAAAGACTCAACGTTATTCTGATGCTTGATACCTCGTTTCGATTCTGTCACAAAACCCATATCGACGAATATGAACTCCTCATCGCAAGTGGGGCGTCTTTTATCATATTGGAGGACACGGGTAAGCAATGGCCAACCTTGGACACCAAGGCCAGTCTGCTTTCATACAGCGAGAATCTGGCGCGGGAAATCAGGGCGATCTACGAAGAAATTTACCTGTGTTGTTCAAATTTTTCGTTACGAGTGATCATTGCGTTTATTGGCGCGACCCTGAAGAAAGGGGGGCTGCCGTATGTTCACTCAATTATCGAAACTAATGTCCAGATCGCTAAGTCTCAACTCGCAGGGACACTGGTTGACGTTGAGTGTCCACATCTTGAATCGAGAATGGCGGTTATATGGCTAAATATAGAGCGAACCGGGCTTTCGGATTTGGAATTGACAAATTATCTTGCTACCTACGATGTAGCAGTTCTACCGGGACGTTATTTCTTTTGGAATAGCCATGAGGCTGCAGGGCACGATCGCATCAGGATCGCCATCATGAAGCCGGATGACCAGTTCAGTTTCTCGATATCATGCTTGAGACAGGCTCTCCTGGAGCTTGAGTCGACCAAGGTCTTCAACGCTAATCAAGTTAAGGAAGCTGTGGTATGAGACGAGTATTGGTGACAGGAGATTTTGATGTCGAAAATGCCGTATTTCCATCGGGCATCGAAATCATTCACATTCGATGCCCGGTTGATGAAGAGCAAATCATAGACGCCTTGTCTGATGTACATGACTATATTTTAGGTGGTCCTGAATATTTGTCTGCGCGTATAATTGATTGTGCCCCTGGTCTGAAAAACGTAGTGGTCATGGGTACGGGAACTGCAAGTTTCATGGACGTTGAATACGCGACCAAAAAAGGTATTCGTATTTCCAACACACCTCACATGAATGTCCAGGCCGTGACAGAATTTACGCTGGCCATGATGACCGTCTGCCAGGCTAAAGTGCTGGAAAGTATTGAGGGCGTAAAAGAAGGTAGCCGCTGGATCCAGACACCCAGACCTTCTATCTCAGGCTTGAGCATCGGAATCGTAGGAATGGGAGCCATCGGTACCGAAATGGCACATCAGCTCCATCTGAGAGGGTGTTCAAGCATCAAGTACTGGTCTCGAACCCGAAAGCCTCAACTTGAATCATCCTTGAACCTGATTTATGGATCGCTGATAGAGATCGTAGGCACAGTTGATGTGCTTAGCATTCATCTTGCGGGTAGCGCTGAAACCCATTCCCTGATCGATGAGAGGATACTTGAGAAAGCGAATCCCAATTTAATGATTTTCAATATGTCCAGTCCACGAATCATTTGCCCCGTGGCACTTAAAAACCATCTAGTAAGTCATCCGGAGGCATGTTGCATTATTGATGGCTACTACCATGAATGGGTAGACAATAAAGGACAATCGGATGATCGATATGGCCTTCTGTCCCTTCCGTCGAAAAACTTGGTAGTAACGTCCCATTTGGCAGCGCAAGAACAAGGAGCTATTAATAACATTTTTGCCAAGGCAGTTGAGCGTATTCTTGATTTTCCTGCGAAGGCATGAGAATTGGCTGAGCATGTAGTTTTTCTGCCTGGCAGGTAATTATTAAGTCTGTCGCAATGTACTAGTACGATGAAAATGGATATATAATCAAGTCCATTCCCTCCTAAACCTCTAAAAAACAGTTTTCAGGGTGTTAGTTTTATTTAGCGCCCTGAGTTTTTGGTTTTATCTTCGATCCGAAATAAATTTCAAGACCCGAGCCGCGTTATATCCGCGCCAGATAAGAGAAAACCCGTAGACTAATGCACTACGGGTTTGAGTATGAATGCTAGTTCTTTATTCGTTATCTCATCCTCCGATGCTGTCGTACCGCTTGAAAAGATTATAGACTCTCCTGACTGTAATTAAGCAGGTGTAAATCACCACGGCAACGAATACTCCAACGAACATCGTTATTCCATTGAACAGCGCATCCAGTGCGGCAGAGGCAAATACCAGCATAGGCAAAGCAACAACTAGAAAATATAACAATATTTTTGAGTAGAAGGCTGAGGGCAATAAGGCGAATGTGAAAATACTTGAGTGAATGTAATCGACGGGCAAATCACGTTGCGTAATAAATGAAAAGGAGTTTAGCGCCAAAAGGAAAGTAATGCTTGCCATCACTCCAATCAGCATTACAAATATATATAAACCTGCGTTGAATACATTCTCCAGAAACGGTGAGAAATCTATTTTGTTCGAAGTGCCGCAAATAATCATCAGCACCAGTGCACTCCACAGATAGTGTACCTGGCACCAACGGAATAAAATCAAAACGAGCAGGTTAACAGGCCGCACCAACAGGGGGTCAATCCTGCCTTGGGTGAGTTGGCGGAAAAAACCTGCAATTGCGGAACTCATGAAGTTCACGATCAAGCCTCCTAACGCATAGGACATAAAGAATATCAAAAGCCAATTGGTATTGATTGCGTCGGTAACAACGAAAGCGCTGATGACATCAAAGAAAATGAACTGCAGGCTATAAAGGGTTACGAGGGCAAGAATGCTTCCTAGTAAGTTGGTTTTGTATCTGGTTTCTTCTTTTGCTGCATTTTTTATAAGCTTGAAAGTGTGCATTTAACCTCCTGCTCCCGAGTATCTATTGCTGGCGAATTTAAAAATATATCTGCAGGCAACAAACATGGTTGAAAGCCATACGATATATAGGCTCAAAAGTTCTATTAGCAATGCGCTGCTCGGGCGCAACAAAAATTCCGCCGGGCCGCTGATTATCAATCTGAATGGGTTATACCTCATGAGTGGTTGTAGATAATCTGGCCAATAAGAGATAGGTAATAAGGTGCCGCCAATAACACTAGCGAGGATTGCCTGGAAACTTAGAGTCATGTCAGGGCGTGTCAACCAGAACGTCGATAATGACATCAGGTATCCCAGTAAGAAACAAAAGAACACATTCACCAGGCTCAACATTACAAACCCGGCGACTCCTGCCCATCCAGACCCCGAAAGGACTACAAAGACAGCGATTATCACTATGGGAACATAATATAGAATGCTTTCGCCGAGAAAGATAAAGAAGTTATATTGGAAATAGCTTATTGGTTTTATGAAGATTCCCTCCAGTTGTCCCTCGTGAACATGTGTAGAAACTCGGAAGATAAGATCGTATGTATTATTCAAGCGATTGAGAGCCAGCACCGCAACGTAGTAAAGGTAGGTTTCTTCCAATGTGTATTGTGGTAATGCCTCATCGTTAGCTCCCTCATAGACAAAAGTCCATATTGCGAACTGTATGAAAAACGGTACGCCTGTGGCGATGATCAGGTCCGCTATCAACATGGACCTGTCCCTGTAAACTGACGCCAGTCCTGTTTGAATAAGTTTAAAATAAGCTGCAGAATTCATTAAGTTACTCACCGGACCAGGTTTTGAAAAGATTGACTACGTTATTTTCAAAATCCAGTGATGTCACTTCCAGGTCGTAAAGGCCTGCCTCGAACAAACTGAACACTATGCCTATAGACGATTTAGGCACGATGTACGACGTTTGAGTGGATCCATCATTGAGAATACTAATATCCGGTAAATTAAGAATTTCCGTCTTGAATATGGAGAGAGCATCGCTACGTTCAGTACTATTCTGTGTGCCCACAGTGAGTTTGACGTTTGCCTTAAAGTTTTTGCTCAGTTCGCTCATGGAGCCATCAAAACGAATTCTGCCTTTATCAATGATAATTGCATCATCACAACACGACTCTATATCGCCTAAATCATGGCTGGTGAGAAAAATAGACAGATTATTTTTTTTTCTTTCATGATTAAGATATTTGCGTATCTCGTGTTTCGAGGTGACATCCAGGCCAACGGTCGGCTCGTCCAAAAAAATTAGCTTCGGTGAATGCAGCAGGTTCAGGGTAAGCTCGCACTTGACGCGCTCTCCAAGACTTAAGTTTCGTACAGGCTTATGTAAAACATTAGTCAAATTCAAAGCGTCGGAAAGTTCGGACAAACGTCTATGGTAGTCATTATCCGTTATGCCATAAATTTCTCTGTAAGTGTCAAGGCTTGTCTTTACCGGCAAGTCCCACCATAGGGATGTTTTATGGCCAAAGACCACACCTATCTGGTTCAGGAATTTTTTTTCACGGAGACTTGGGTCATGCCCGAGCACGCTAATGTTTCCGGAGGTAGGCTTTTGAATTCCACACAGTATTTTTATCAGACTGGATTTGCCCGCGCCATTAGGCCCAATAAATCCGACGGCAGCGCCTTGTTCAATATTGAAGTCAATTGAGTTTAAAGCATCAAACGAAGTGTATTTTGGCTTTATCAACTGTTTACACCACGCTATTACTCCATCGGTTTCTTTGGCCAGATAATATTTTTTGCAAACGGATTTCAAGCTAATCAAGCTATCCATGGTCAGTATAGGTCTTGTACGATTATGAGTGAGGTAGGATATTTCAAGTGCGACTATCGTGGTGACTTTGTCTCAATGTTCTAATAGCGTTCCTTGCAAATTCCATTGGAAATATCAAAAAACCGATTGCCGACATTTCTTATAAACTTTGTATCATGAGATACGATTATTGCAGCTGGGTTAAGGCGTTGAATTTCGTTCTCCAGCATTTCCTGGGAGGTAATGTCAAGATGATTGGTAGGTTCATCCAGGATCAAGAAATTTGGATTGATCAAACGCATTGCCAATATTGCAAGTCGACTGCGCTCCCCATAACTTAACTGGGAAAATTTCTTCTGGGCATCTAGATAGGAAAAACCGGCAGAGGCGAGGGTGTTGATGGCTTGCTGGTGCTCCATTTCAAAATTTTTCGAAAAAAAATCCGATGCTGTCGATTCTTTCGGCAATACCGATATTTCTTGGTCAAGGATACCTATTTTAACGGATGGCCCAAGCCTGCTGTGAGGATCCGTATTTGAGATAATTGTTTTTAATAGAGTGCTTTTTCCACAGCCGTTCGCGCCGGTAACGATGATGCGGTCACCTTTGTTGATGGTAAGTGACTGAATATATAAAAGTTCTTTTCCGTCGGACGAAGTTAATCTGAGATCCTCTATTAGAAGAATTTTTTTAGCGCTGAACTCATCGACGGCGAGTGTGATATTGTTTTTACGTACGCTCGGTTGTTTGGGTATGGTTGCTTGCAGGTTCTCAACTCGCTTCTCTAGTTTCTTTGCCTTCTGAAGTGCGTTATCGCTGTAATTGTTTACACCCAATTGTCGTTGGAACTGTGCGCTTTTTTTCAAACGTTGAACTTCATGTAGAACAATGGATCTCGATTCGGAAAGCGCCTGTTCTTGTTCCAGAAGCATGGTTCTCGCTTCTGTAAAACTTCTTTTGAAGTGGGATGCACGTCGGTTATGAAGGAACAGAGTGCTCTTGGTGGTTGAGTCCAGAAAATCACGGTTATGGCTGACCACCGCAAACGTAGATATGGTATGGCCTTCATTGAGAAAACGCGCGAGATTCTCTATATGTGATTGATCCAGATGGTTTGTGGGTTCGTCCAATAGCAGTACGTCAGGTTCTGAGAGCATCGCTCTGGCAATCATCAGTATTTTTTTCCAGCCGCCACTTAATTCTGCATACGACAGTGATCGATAATCTGTTGGAAAATTAAATAGCTCAAGTGTGTAGTCGGCCTTCCACCTTTCCGCCGTAGGGTCAGGTAAACACTTTATTAGAATATCGAGTGCGGTTGTGTCGTTCCATTGATCCGCGAAGCCTTGCTCAACGTAAACACATCGCAGTCCCCTCGCGTGGGTTATGGTGCCTTCATGCTCGTCCAGCAGTTTTGCGATACTGCGCAGCAGTGAACTCTTTCCGGCGCCATTATCCCCTACGATCCCTAAACGGTCGCCACTGGTTATATTCAGGTTAAGCTCTGAAAAGAGTGTAGTTTCGTTTCGGGTTAAAGAAACATTTTCCAGTTTTATTAGAGACATGCTTAACTCATTTCCCACTCACGAACAATACTTCTACGTTTATAGGATTTCTGTTTCGGCATCATGTCGACGTTTTGATGTAATAGAGTTATCGGGTAACCGAACAAAGAAGAAATGCGATTTTGCAACTGCAACAATATATTTGCCATGTCTTGGTGTGGCTTATCTCCATATTGTGTAATCAACTCTATGGTTTCTGAGCCTTTTTGAACCAAACGAAAGTTTTTCAAGGTTTTATCAGGTGTGATCAATACATCATCGATCGCGGCCAAGAGTGAGGCGCTCGGCACCACCTCAAACGCTCGAGTACGGAAAGCGTCGTCTCGCCTGCCGTTTATTTCCTCAAGCGACGCGTATGGGCTTCCGCAGTCGCAGCGACTGTTCGATATACTTCTCTTCGCAACGTCACCATGATCGAAGCGGATCAATGGCATCATCTCATTATTGAGATCAGTACAAACTACATTGCCAAATCCACCAGTGTCGGTATTGACGATTTCCAGATACACGCCATCTTCAATAACGTGATAATTTCCATGAGTACACTGTGTTGCAATCATGCCTATTTCCTCAGAACTGTATTCGTCGAAGACAGGTAGACCCAACGTATTTGAATAATAGTCACGTTCCAACTGCGTGCTCGATTCGGAATTTGTCAAAATCGCTTCTACACCGCTGGCTCTTAGTTTATCCTTGTGTCGAAGTATAAGTGGTAGATAGCTTGGCAATGTTACAAGTAGCCTGGGTCGCAGGAACAATAAGTGTTCGCCCAACGGAGTGTCAGGCAACAAGTCGGGTAATTGAAAAGTTCTAAATTTTCCTTGAAGAGACGAGAACGCTAATCCTGCATGATGAAGCATATATACCCAGTCATTTTCCTGAAGCGGGGTTTTCAAGCAAGAGTTGTAGAATCGAAGTACTTGCAAGTGATCAAGAATGATATCGGCATCATCGCTATAAACCGTGAAAGGGGTGCCGCTGGATCCCGATGTGCGAGAGGTATTCGCCGCCGCAAGACATGCTGGGTCGTTGACGATTTTACTTGCGTCGAATGCATTCAGAATTTGTTTGTTCACAATAGGTAGTCTTTCGAAATCTGCGAAGCTCTCAATTCCTCCCAATTCATATCCACATGATGTATAGAGTTCACGATAAAAAGGCACATATTTGAAAGCGTTATCGACCAGGTCTCTTATTTTCGATAATTGATATTCCTTTATTTCTTCCGCCGGCTTACGCAGGAATTCATCCATTTTCCTTGCGTTCTTCAACCAAATTTCCAACGCTTGACCTTGCAACTTATGGGTGTCGGTTTTTCGTACGTAAGCCTCATCCGCCAATTTTCTGATTTCTGCTAAATTGCCGTTTTCCCGCTTTGAGTCATAAATTTTTTCTGCAAGTTCAACGTGGCCCATTTCATGGTTACCTGTGTGTGGAGTACGCGATGTATGGCAAATTGGTGAGTTGAGCTTTATGGGTAGCATTAATTGATTCGAATCAACTATTGCATCGGGCGCACCAGTGCGTCAGCGGAGCTTTCGGCAAGCTATCCGACGATAAGCGCGGGTCTACTGTCTAAAGCTAATCAACTCAAGAGTTTTTATTGGGCGGGGATGACTCTCTCCCAACCGCACTGAATCTACAAAAGCAGAATAGAAGTGTAAAGTTTAAAAAATATAAGAGATGTTTCAGTTGAGGTTAGCGATTTTCTTTCCGGTTTTTTATTAAATTAGATTTCATCCGCGCGTCATCGACTGTTTTTTGTTGTTACAACTTGATGGATTCTGAAATGATTTATTTTTTTTTTTTTTTTTTGACATGATTAAGGTTCTGCCACTACACAAAACGTAACATCTAGCGCATCTGAAATAATCTTCATCGAAAAAATGGATTTGTTTTTTTTCTAAAGGTGACCAATACTGATTTTGTTTCAAGTGAAACTAATTGTATATCTTCAAGGAAGAAGGAATTTTTATGGTTCAGTTCAATACGCTCCTGCCAGAGATCATCGTCTCTGATATCAAATCAAGCCTGAAATTTTACTGTAAGGTGATTGGGTTCCAGGTTGAATACGAAAGGCTGGAAGATGGCTTCGCATTCATCTCTTATCACGGTAGCCAATTGATGCTGGAACAGGACCGGTTCGAGACGTCAACCTGGCGCGTCGAACCGCTTGAGCAACCTTATGGTCGCGGGATGAACCTTTCGATCGAATGCCCTGATGTCAGCGCCTTGGCGAGAAATCTGCAGATGTCTGGATATTCGCTGCGAAAGCCCATCGAGGAATTTTGGTACAGGGAAGATAAACAGCTCCAAGGCGAGAGCAATTTCCTTGTGCAGGATCCGGATGGTTACTTGCTTCGCTTTGCTCAGGATTTAGGATGTAAGCCTTTGGATCGCATAGAGCTTTGAAATTCTGGGCGAGCATCGCTTCGAGAAAGGGCTGGAATATCGGTCGATTTCTGCGTTTGCCAAGAGCTTCAGCCCCGTTTTCTGCAACGCAGTGATCACCATCTGCTCAATTGCACAGTTGCTGCGTAACCGCTTTCACCGGCCTCATACGTTGATTGCGTCTGAGGTCGGTGGGCAAGAGTTATGCGGTTTCAGAGGATCGGTTGATGGAGGGTTGGTCTTCAGATCCTGAACTTACCTACCATCATCTGAAGATGCGTTCCCAACCGCGCCAGCTCAACGCTGGAAGCAGCCGTCTCTTCACTCGCCGCTGAAGTCTGGTCCGAAACATCCCGTACGTTCAGCACGCTACGGTTGTTCTCCTCAGCCACGGCGCTCTGCTGTTCAGCCGCGGCGGTAATCTGTTGGTTCATCGCCTGGATCGCCGACACCGTGCGGGTAATGCTTTCCAGTGAACCGCCGGCGCGACGCGTCAGTTCGACACTGCTGTCGGTCAGAAGACGGCTGCTGTCCATAATGGTCGCGACCTGCTGAGTGCCGTTTTGCAGCCCGACAATGAGTTCTTCGATCTCTTCGGTGGATTTCTGGGTGCGCTGGGCCAGGCTGCGCACTTCGTCGGCGACCACGGCAAATCCGCGCCCGGCTTCACCGGCGCGGGCGGCTTCGATGGCCGCGTTGAGCGCCAACAGGTTGGTTTGCTGGGCCACAGACTTGATCACGTCGAGCACGCTGCCGATCTTGTCGCTTTCGCGCTTGAGCTCGCCCATGGCTTCGGTGGAGTTGCCCACTTCCGTGGCCAGGCGCTCGATCTGGGCGATGGCTTCGCCCACGACTTTGTCACCTTCGCGGGCCTGCTGGTCGGCGGCAACGGCAGCCTCGGAGCTTCTTCGGCGTTGCGTGCGACTTCCTAAACCGTAGCGGTCATTTCGTTCATGGCAGTGGCCACCTGGTCGGTTTCAACCTTCTGGCTATTGACCCCGGCGCTGGTCTGCTCGGTAACTGCCGACAGCTCTTCGGCGGCGCTGGCGATCTGCGTGACGCCATCGCTGATGCCTCCGATCAGTTCCCGCAGGCCCTGGGTCATGCTCTGGATGGCGCGCTGCAGTTGGCCCAGTTCGTCCTGGCGGATGGAAACCAAATTGTGGGTCAGGTCACCGGCGGCAATGCGCTCGGCCACTTTCAGGGTCTGGTTCAGTGGAATCACGATTTGCCGGGTGATGGCCCAGGCGGCAAACAGTCCGAAGGCCAGCGCCAGAACCGTGGCCAGCAACAGCATGTTCTTGGCATGCGCCACGTCGGTATCGCGCACCAGCGTTTGCGAAACGGTCAGTTTGTTGCTCACCTGCAGCAGGATCTCTCCTTGAGCCGCCATTGCGGTTCAGCGCGTCGACGCTGGCGACCTGGGAATCGCGGTACTGACTGACCGCCGCACGGTAAGCCTTGAGCGAGTCTGTAGCTTGTTGCAGGTTCGCAAGGTGTTCTTCAGGCAGTTTGGCCGGCAGGCTTTCGAGGTTCTTCAGGGCATTGTCGATCGCGTCGAGGGCAGGTCGTTCGGCCTCGCTTTTGCCGCTGTAGGTGTAGCCGCGTACCTGGAAGCGCGCCTGCTGGATCAGTTTGCTCAGGTCGATCACGCTGTTGAACGCCGCCACGCTGTCGCCCTGCAGCATGGATTTCTCGACTTCAGCGACCCTGGCCACGGCGTTGTCGGCGGTGGCGCCGAGTTTGCTGCGGGCATCTTCGCGGTTGGTGCCTGCCTGGGTCATGGTGGCGAAGGCTTGCTTGTAGAGATCAACGGCGGCCAGTTGCTGGTCGATCATGTGCGACGTCGGCGGGTTGTTCGATTATCTGGCGAGCGGCTTGCAGGGCGGAGTCGAGCTTGCCAAGCAGGTCATTGACGGCACCGGGGCCTTCTTCGCCGCGACGCATTTCGTAGTTCCAGGCGGGCGATGCGCAGGTCCTTGGTCAGTCCGTTGATCTCGGAAATGAACCCAAGCTTGTCGCCGCTCCCTTGGACCATACGTTGGTTTTATGGGAGGTATATCGGAAATGGAGCAGGGTTCTGTAGGCTGCATCCGACATGCGGGTAGGCACAATCCCACAGGGGAATGTGTTGGACGTTAGAAGAGGCGGGCCAGCAGGGCCGTCACCGCGGTCTCGACGCGTAGGATGCGCTCGCCCAGTTGTACCGGTTGCAGGCCGGATTTGCCCAACAGGTCGATTTCGTAGGGAATCCAGCCGCCCTCGGGGCCAATGGCCAGGGTCACCGGCTCAGTGCGCGGGGGCGGGGCGGGTAGTTGCCCGGATGGCCAACCAGGCCGAGGGTGCCTTTGCGAATGGCAGGCAGGCGGTCTTCGACGGATGAAGAAGTATCTGTCGATGCTGCTGGTCGGCGTCACGGCACTGGTTGCAGTCAACGCAGCGCAGGCCGGTGCCATCGATGACGCGGTCAAGCGGGCACGTTGAAAGTCGGCATGGACCCGACCTACATGCCGTTCGAAATGACCAACAAGCGTGGCGAGATCATCGGTTTCGAAGTCGACATTCTCAAAGCCATGTCCAAGGCCATGGGTGTCAAGCTGGAGCTGGTGTCCACCGGCTACGACGGCATCATCCCGGCCCTGCTGACCGACAAGTTCGACATGATTGGCAGCGGCATGACCCTGACCCAGGAACGCAACCTGCGCCTGAACTTCAGCGAACCGTTCATCGTGGTCGGCCAGACGCTGCTGATCTGCAAGGAGTTGGAAGGCGCCCCAGTCCTATAAAGACCTGAACACGGCCTCCCAGGCAATACAGAATCCGGAACCTGCAAATCCCAATGAAACAGAAAATAGCCCAATGGCCGTGGCACGTAGGAACCTGTCCCGGGAATTTGCCGGGATTGCCGCGCTGTCGCTGTTCACTGGCGCCTATGTGGCGGAAATCATCCGCACCGGCGCAGTCCATCGACCGTGGCCAGAACGAAGCCGCACGGTCCCTGGGTTTGAGCGCCGGTCAGTCAATGCGTCATGTAGTGCTGCCGCAAGCTTTCAAGCGCGTGCTGCCACCGCTGGCCGGGCAGTTCATCAGCCTGGTGAAGGACACCTCGCTGGTGTCGGTGATTGCGATTACCGAGCTGCTGAAAAGCGGTCGTGAAGTCATCACTACCTCGTTTTCACCATTCGAAATCCTGTTCTGCGTTGCGGGGCTGTATTTGTTGATCAACCTGCCGCTGTCGAAAATCGCCGGCCGGCTTGAGCGGAGGCTCGCGCAAAGTGATTGAAGTCCGCGATCTGGTAAAAGTCTCCGACACCCGTGGCCAGGTGGTGCGCGCGGTGGACAACGTCAGCACAACGGTCGCCAAGGGTGAAGTGCTAGTGGTGATCGGTCCGTCCGGCTCCGGCAAGTCGACCTTTCTGCGCTGCCTCAATGGCCTGGAAACCTTCGATTCCGGCTCGGTGAGCATCGACGGCCTGCAACTGGCCGACCCGAAAACCGATGTGAATGCCTATCGCCGCGAAGTCGGCATGGTGTTCCAGCATTTCAACCTGTTCCCGCACATGACCGTGCTGGAAAACCTCTGCCTGGCGCAGAAAGTCGTGCGCAAACGCGGCAAGAAAGAGCGCGAAGCCAAAGCCATGGCGTTGCTGGAAAAAGTCGGCATCGCGCAAAAAGCCCACGAGTTTCCGTCGCGCCTGTCCGGCGGCCAGCAGCAGCGCGTGGCAATTGCCCGGGCGCTGGCGATGGAGCCGAAGGTCATGCTGTTCGATGAGCCGACCTCGGCACTCGACCCGGAAATGGTCGGCGAAGTGCTGGACGTGATGAAAAACCTGGCCGTTGAAGGCATGACGATGGTTTGCGTCACCCACGAAATGGGGTTTGCACGGGAAGTAGCAGATCGGGTGCTGTTCTTTGATCACGGCAAGTTGCTGGAAGATGCCTCGCCGGCGGAATTCTTCGATGCACCGAAGGATCCGCGGGCTCAGGCGTTTTTAAGGTAGGTTCTATAGGTTCAGCTTTCTATTGGGCCACCATCGCGGGCGCGGCTCGCGATGGTGGCATTTATGGGTTGGGTACCACTGTTATGTAAACCAAATCTGAGTTGACGTTGTTCTCATATCTGGCCAAGACACCAATTCTCAAAGGGAGGTAAGGAAGTAAGTTGAACATCGTGTGCGTCATGCCACCGACATTTGTTGTCTTTCCAAGGATGTCGACTGTATAGCCAATGAGGCCATTGCCTTCAAGGGGTGCATCCCAGGCAATCGCAACAGTTTTGTTGGCGTTGCTAGTCACTCGTAAATCGCGAGGTTGATTCGCCATGAGTGGTTCTTTTGTTCTGAAACTTGATGTGGCGGGGTCGGACAAGTTTCCAGCGGTATCAATAGCTCTTATCTCTATCGTGTATAAGGTGGCTTCTGTTAATTGTGCGAAAACGTGTTTATTGTCCGTTACGGTGAAGGGGGCGTTATTGTTTAAAGTGATTTTGTAACCAGCTACAGCGATGTTGTCAGAAGCTGTTGTCCATTGAGCCGCTGCAGTTGTACTTGTGATGTCTGTAATGACAGGTATGCCGGGCTTGCTGGGTGGGGTTATATCGATAGGCTCAATTGTCAGCGATTCAACAGTCGAGCAGATATCGAAATCTTTAATAGCCCATATTTCGATCAGGAACTGTTCGTCTACTGGCATTTCTTCGAATGTATAGGTGCTCGTCGATTTAGAAACTAGTATCGGCGGCTCTTTGTTTATAGAAATGGCGTAGTTTAGTATGTTGGGACTGGATGAATAGGTCCAAGAAATCAATGTCGCCGCTGGTGTGCGCGATTGCACAGTTAGATTTCTGATTGGCAGGGGTGGTTCAGGTTCAAAAATGAACTGAAAGGTACTGTTATCGGTGCGCTCTGCGGTAGCGAACAGGATGTTGCTTTCAACTTTTGTGGGTATTCCTGGAATGGCCAACAGAGTGCGATTAGGTAGAACTCCGTCTTCATGTACTTGCTCTTTAAAGTCTATGCTGTTGACGGTTGTATGGTAGGACATACGATCTTGAGCGTTTTCGACCAGATCCCATTTAATGCTGATAATGTAAGCCGGTAGCCCTGGTATTATATTTTCTATTTCAAATTTTGGATTTTCGAGTTTTTCTGGTCTTGGGTGAAGCACCAAATCTGTATATTCAGAATAAAATCCATTAATATCCTTGGCTCGAACTCTAAACGTGTGGGTTCTACTCGCTATTAGATCACTGGCTTTATGGGCTGTTTCGATGGTAGTTGTTGGTGCCCGTCCGTCAACACTGATTTCGTAGTGTGCAATGCCCGCTTCATCGAAGCATGGGTCCCATGCAAGTTCTGCGAGTCTGAGCCCTGCTTTGGTAAAACGGAAATTTTCAGGGGCAGTGGGTGGGGTTACATCCTGAACCAATGTAAAGGGCCGTGAGAATTCTGAATATTTTCCTGTTGCATTCACTGCTCTGATTTTTAATGTGTAGTTTTTTCGAGGAAGGTTTTTTTCTCTGTGGGGGACGTCGTTGGTAGTAATCAGGAGGTTGTCGCCTTCATATATTTCATATGTTCTCACTCCAATACCATCTGTTCCGCGCTCCCAGTTGAATTCCACAGTATTTTGCTGATTCTCTCCATTTAGTTGTTTGGCGGTGAAATTTGTTGGAGGGCTGGGCGGCGGTAGATTGCTAATTCTCTGTTTGCTGAGTGCGATGCATGGGTCTACGACACTGGTTATGGTTTCTTGTTTTTCAATAAAGTCGACCATAACGATGCAGGCGTTTTGGTGGCCAGGTTTGAATACCTCTGTTCGAACAGGGTGATCCACCGGTAAGTGCAATGGACCCAATGTGTTACGGCAGGCTGCGCTCAATACCCAATAATTGTCCCGCGGCGGTGACAGCATCGTTTCTATGACAAGTTTCTCGATATTTTTCTCGCTATCATCAGGGCTCCATAGATAACTGAATGCTGGCCAAAGATCATCTTTTTGTACCCATTCCGATTTCCAGTTTTTTGGACTTCCATGATCAAAAGATAAAATGATGTTACGTCCAGGATAATTCAGGCGAATTTCGCCAATTGTCAAATTTCTAGCTGACTTTGGTATTAACAGATTTTTTATGGGTGTTAGATATGGAAAGACGCGCTCGAGACTGTCTATCATCGGTTTCTTGAATTTTCTTATATTAAGAATAATGATTTCGCCCGGATTCATGCTTGAAAATGCTAGAGTCCTAAAAATTAAATCTTCTAATGTTCGCCCGGCGCTTACATTTGAATACCAGAAGCTATCGTTTCCGTGCGTAAACTCGAATGACTCTACAAGTACGCGTTGTGGGGCGAAATTTCCAACCATCTTCCAATAGCTTTTATCTTCAAGGCGCAAGTCAAGGTATCGCGTTCCGGCCATCAATTGGCCTATAAATGAATTGAGTTGGCATGCTGCCATTCGCTCTTCAAGTCCCCATGTTCCTTGCTGGTCAACGCCGGAATTATGTGCGCCAGGAATTGCCAGTTGATAGAGCTTCATTTCCTCGATGCCGACCATGTCGGTCATCCAGCGACTGTAATTGGTGTCGGATGCAGTATCGTCCGAAACACCCTCTAAGTTGTCAGTAGTGTCTACTGAATCGTTATTCATGATTGTGCTCCTGAAAAAATAAGGAGCTACAGCATGCGCTGCTTTCGAAAACGGCATAACTAGCATAACTGTTAGTTGAACGGGCCGATTGTTCTGCTAATTGTTTAAGGTTAGGTCATTAAATTGGGTGAGCTGAAGGGTTCAGTTCCAGACACCTCTGGAGGCTGCCGGCGCGTGGCTCGCCGGCCATTTCGTTCCATCTGCAAGGGGGTCGCACCACATCTCAAACCTTGAACCGCCCCACCAACATCTGCAGATGCGTCCCCAACCGCGCCAACTCAACGCTGGAGGCCGCGGTCTCTTCGCTGGCGGCCGAGGTCTGCTCGGACACATCACGCACGTTCAGCACGCTGCGGTTGATCTCTTCGGCCACGGCGCTTTGTTGCTCGGCGGCAGCGGCGATCTGCTGGTTCATCGCTTGAATCGCCGAGACGGTGCGAGTGATGCTTTCCAGTGAACCACCGGCGCGGCGGGTCAGTTCGACGCTGCTGTCGGTCAGGCTGCGGCTGTTGTCCATGATGGTCGCCACTTGCTGGGTGCCGTTTTGCAGACCGACGATCAGTTCTTCGATCTCTTCGGTGGACTTCTGCGTGCGCTGGGCCAGGCTACGGACCTCGTCGGCGACCACCGCAAAACCGCGTCCCGCTTCACCGGCGCGGGCGGCTTCGATGGCGGCATTGAGCGCCAGCAGGTTGGTTTGCTGGGCCACGGACTTGATCACATCGAGCACGCTGCCGATCTTGTCGCTTTCGCGTTTCAGATCGCCCATGGCGGCGGTGGAGTTGCCGACTTCGACGGCCAGGCGCTCGATCTGGGCGATGGCTTCGCCCACCACCTTGTCACCCTCGCGGGCCTGCTGGTCGGCGGCGACGGCAGCTTCGGACGCTTCCTCGGCGTTGCGCGCGACTTCCTGCACAGTGGCGGTCATTTCGTGCATGGCGGTGGCCACTTGATCGGTCTCGACTTTCTGGCTGTTGACCCCGGCGCTGGTTTGTTCGGTAACGGCGGACAGCTCTTCAGCGGCGCTGGCGATCTGGGTCACGCCGTCGCTGATGCCACCGATCAGTTCCCGCAGGCCCAGGGTCATGCTCTGCATGGTGCGCTGCAGCTGACCCAATTCGTCCTGACGTTCGGAGGTCAGGTTGTGAGTCAGGTCGCCGGCGGCGACACGCTCGGCCACTTTGAGGGTCTGGCTCAGGGGGATGACGATCTGGCGAGTGATGGCCCAGGCCGCGAACAAACCAAAGGCTGACGCCAGGACAGTGGCCAACAGCAGCAGGTTTTTGGCATGTGCCGCATCGGTGTCACGCACGAGGGTTTGCGAGACAGTGAGCTTTTTGCTGACGTCGAACAAAATGTCGCCTTGCGCGTTCATGCGTTTGAGGGCGGCAGCGCTGGCGACTTGGGAGTCGCGGAATTGGCTGACGGCCGCGCGATAGGCTTTGAGCGAGTCGGTCGCCTGTTGCAGGTTGGCGATGTGTTGTTCTGGCAGTTGAGAGGGCAGGCTTTCGAGGTTTTTCAGAGCATTGCCGATGGCGTCCAGCGCCGGCTGCTCGGCTTCGGGCTTGCCGCTGTAGGTGTAGCCGCGTACCTGGAAACGCGCTTGCTGGATCAGCTTGCTCAGGTCGATCACGCTGTTGAACTGGGCGACACTGTCCCCTTGCAGCATGGATTTTTCGACTTCAGCGACCCGGGCGACAGCGTTGTCGGCGGTGGCGCCCAATTTGCTGCGAGCATCTTCGCGGGCGGCGGTGGCCTGAGTCATATCAGCGAAGGCGCGTTTGTACTCGCTGATGGCGGCCAATTGCTGGTCGATCATGGCCACGTCGGCAGGCTGTTCGATCAGCGTGCGGGCGGCTTTCAGGCCGGTGTCGAGTTGACCAATCAGCTCGTTGACGGCGCCCGGGCCTTGTTCGCCACGGCGCATGTCGTAATCCAGACGGGCCAGGCGCAAGTCTTTGGTCAGCTCATTGAGGCTGGAAATAAACCCAAGCGTATCGCCACGGCTGATCACACCGCTCAGACCGGTCCAGCCGGTAAAGGTGATCAACCAGGTCAGAAGCAGCACCAGACCGAAGCCGACACCCAGTTTGCGATTGACGCTTACGTTTCCCAGTTGCTCGGCTAGCCATCGGTACATGCTGCTACTCCCTCGGACCATTAATTGGTTTTATGGGGACTGTATCGGCCGGCTGGCAGGGATCTGTAGGAGAGTAAACACCTGTGGCGAGGGAGCTTGCTCCCGCTTGGGCGCGAAGCGGCCAGCGCTTTTTACCAGCAAGACCGCATTCACCGGTTTTACGACTGCTTCGCAGCCGAGCGGGAGCAAGCTCCCTCGCCACAAGTAGGGTGTTTGACGTTAGAACAGGCGCGAAAGCAGCGCGGTGACGGCAGTTTCGACCCGCAGTATGCGGTCGCCCAGTTGCACCGGTTGCAGGCCGGCCTTGCCCAGCAAATCGATTTCGTAAGGAATCCAGCCGCCTTCGGGGCCGATGGCCAAAGTCACCGGCTCGTCCAGGCCGCGAGGGCAGGGTGGGTAGTTACCGGGATGACCGACCAAGCCGAGGGTACCTTCGGTAATGGCCGGCAGACGGTCTTCGACAAAGGGCTTGAAGCGTTTCTCGATGACGATTTCCGGCAGCACGCTATCCCGGGCCTGTTCAAGACCCAGGATCAATTGCTCGCGAATCGCCTCGGGTTCCAGGAACGGGGTTTGCCAGAAGCTCTTCTCGACGCGATAGCTGTTGACCAGCACGATGCGCGGCACACCCATGGCCGCCACAGTCTGAAACACCCTGCGCAGCATTTTGGGCCGCGGCAGGGCCAGTACCAGGGTCAGCGGCAGCTTGGCCGGTGGCGGCTGGTCGAGGGTGACGCGCAATTCTGCTTCGTCGGCGTCCAGGCGCAGCACTTCGGCCGAACCCATCAGCCCGCCGATCCGCCCGACGCGCATGCTGTCACCGGCTTCGCAGCGGTGGACTTCCTGCATGTGCGTCAGCCGGCGATCACGCAGGATCACCCGGTCGGCCGCAATGAAATCGGCCTCTTCGAGGAGCAGCAGGTTCACGCTTGAGTCGCTGGCGGCTGGTCGTTGTGATCGTCAGCCGGTTGATCGTCCGGATGATCGCCACGCTTGCTGATCAAGCTGCCGAACAGGATGCCGATCTCGAACAGCAACCACATCGGTACAGCCAGCAGCGTCTGCGAGAAGATGTCCGGTGGCGTCAGAATCATGCCGACCACGAAGCAGCCGATGATCACGTACGGGCGGATTTTCTTCAGGTAGGCGACGTTGACCACGCCGATCCACACCAGCAGCACCACAGCCACCGGAATCTCGAACGCCACGCCGAAGGCGAAGAACAGCGTCATGACGAAATCGAGGTAGCTGGTAATGTCGGTCATCATTTCCACGCCGGCCGGGGTGGCGGCGGCGAAGAACTTGAAGATCAACGGGAACACCAGGAAATAGGCGAAGGCCATGCCGGTGTAGAACAGCAGAATGCTGGACACCAGCAACGGCACCGCGATGCGCTTCTCATGCTTGTACAGGCCCGGCGCGATAAAGCCCCAGATCTGGTGCAGGATCACCGGGATCGCCAGGAACAGCGAGACCATCATGGTCAGTTTCAGCGGTGTCAGGAACGGCGACGACACGTCAGTGGCGATCATCGTCGCGCCCGCCGGCAGGTACTGGCGCAAGGGCGTGGAGACGAAGGTGTAGATCTGCTGGGTAAAGGCAAACAGCCCGGCAAAAATGATGAACACCGCCACGACACAACGCAGCAGGCGAGTGCGCAACTCGGTGAGGTGCGAAACCAGAGGCATATGCTGGTCGTTTTCGGGGAGATCGCTCATGGGGCTCGCGGCGGCAAAGTGGTGTCGTGAGGCGCCGGTGTTGTCGGCGCGGGGGCAGGAGCAACAGGTTCTACTGAAGGTGCAGCGGCTGCAACTACCGGCGTAGCCTCAGGCGCAGGTGCATGAATCGTCTGCGTCGCTACAGGTTCCGCCGGCGTCGGCTCTTGTTGAGTCGGCGTGAAAATCTTCCGCGCCTCCTGCTCCAGCGACAGAATGTGCTCGTTGTGCAGTTGCCGACGAATCTCGTCGGCACCGATTTCACGTTCAACTTCCTGTTTGATCGCGTTGAAGCTGCGCTTTAGCCGCCCGACCCACAGGCCGGCGGTACGCGCAGCGCCCGGCAGGCGCTCGGGACCCAGCACCAGCAGGGCGACGAGGCCGACGAGCAGCAGTTCAGAGAAGCTGATACCAAACATTAGTCAGTGCTCACACGTCTTTGCGGATCGGCTCTTCAACTTTTTGCGCCTGCACGTCGATGGTGTGCGGCGGGTTCACGGACTGTGTGGTCTGTGGCTGGACAGGCGGAACCGGTTGTTGCGGGGTCGCTGTCGGGTCGGCCGGTTTCTCGTCGTCGTTCATGGCTTTACGAAAGCCCTTGATCGACTCGCCCACGTCAGTGCCGAGGTTTTTCAGCTTCTTGGTGCCGAATACCAGCACCACGACAACCAGGATGACGACCCAGTGTTTCCAGTCAAAAATGCCCATGCTGCGTTCCTCTCTAATAGTTGTTCAGGCGGACGGGCGAGAGGCTTTCTCGGCGTGTCCGGACAGACCGAAGCGACGGTCCAGTTCATCGAGCACAGCCTGTGGATGCTGCCCCAGCTGGGCGAGCATGACCATGCTGTGGAACCACAGATCGGCGGTTTCGTAGATCACATCGCTGCAGTCACCGCTGATGGCGGCATCCTTGGCGGCAATGATGGTTTCGACCGATTCTTCGCCGACTTTTTCCAGAATCTTGTTCAAGCCCTTGTGGTACAGGCTGGCAACATACGAGCTGTCGGCGGCGGCGCCTTTGCGCTCTTCCAGTACTTGAGCCAGACGGGTCAACGTGTCACTCATGTTTGTGTCCTGCGCAGTAGATAGCGTGTGGGTCTTTCAGCACCGGATCGACGGTTTTCCAGTCGCCGTTTTCGAAGACGCGATAGAAGCAGCTCTGACGGCCTGTGTGGCAGGCGATGTCGCCGATCTGCTCGACCATCAGGATGATCACGTCAGCGTCGCAGTCCAGGCGCATCTCATGCAGGGTTTGCACGTGGCCGGACTCTTCGCCCTTGCGCCACAGCTTGCCACGGGAACGTGACCAGTAAATGGCACGGTTCTCGGCAGCGGTCAATTCCAGTGCTTCGCGGTTCATCCAGGCCATCATCAGGACGCGTCCGGTCTTGTGATCCTGGGCAATCGCCGGCACCAGGCCATCGGCGTCCCACTTGATCTCGTCCAGCCAGTTTTTCATCTTCGACTCCGACGCGGGCTCTACTTCAATAGTTGAGGCCAATGTTCAAATTCAGCGTTCAAACAGTGTGCCAGCCGATCATCCAACTGGCTATCGGCGAACGACCAGATACAAGCCGACCGCCACCATGATTCCGGCGGGCCAGTGCCCCAGTTCGTTCAACGGGCCACCGGCGGCGAGTATCGTGCCACCCGCCAGATGAGCGGTGCCGAGCAACCGCAGGAACCAGTCGTCCTTGCGCTTGTGCCAAGGGGGCGGCGGGTCGCTGGCATGGGGCTGGGACATGCGCTCGAGCAGGTCGCGGGCCATGTTGGCCAGGTGCGGGATCTGCTCGAACTGGCTCTGCACGTTGCCTAACAAGGCTTTGGGGCTGACGCGCTCGCGCATCCAGCGTTCGAGGAACGGCTGGGCGGTATTCCACAGATCGAGGTCCGGGTACAGCTGACGGCCCAGGCCTTCGATGTTCAACAGGGTTTTTTGCAGCAAGACCAACTGCGGCTGCACTTCCATGTTGAAACGTCGAGCGGTCTGGAACAGGCGCATCAGCACCTGGCCGAAGGAAATATCTTTTAACGGTTTTTCGAAGATCGGCTCGCACACGGTACGGATCGCTGCTTCGAACTCATTGAGCTTGGTTTCCGCCGGCACCCAGCCCGAATCGATGTGCAACTGCGCGACACGCCGGTAATCACGCTTGAAGAACGCGAACAGGTTGCGCGCCAGATAGTCCTGGTCTTCCGGGGTCAGGCTGCCGACGATGCCGCAGTCGATCGCAATGTACTGCGGGCTCCACGGTTGCACGGTGCTGACGAAGATGTTGCCGGGGTGCATGTCGGCGTGAAAGAAGCTGTCGCGGAACACTTGGGTGAAGAAGATCTCCACGCCACGCTCGGCGAGCATTTTCATGTCGGTGCGCTGGTCGGCCAGGGTCGCGAGGTCGGTAACCTGAATCCCGTAGATGCGCTCCATCACCAGCACTTTCGGCCGGCACCAGTCCCAATAGACTTGCGGCACATAGAGCAGTGGCGAGCCTTCGAAATTGCGCTTCAGCTGGCTGGCGTTAGCCGCCTCGCGCAGCAGGTCGAGTTCGTCGTAGATGGTTTTTTCGTAGTCGCTGACCACGTCCACCGGGTGCAGCAGGCGAGCGTCGGCGGAGAGTTTTTCTGCGGCGCGGGCGAGGATGAACAGCCATGCCAGGTCTTGGGCAATGATCGGTTTCAGCCCCGGGCGGATCACTTTGACGACGACTTCTTCACCGGTTTTCAGCTGCGCGGCGTGCACTTGCGCCACCGAGGCCGAGGCCAGCGGTTCAACGTCGAAACGGCTGAAGACTTCACTGATTTTTTTGCCGAGCTGCTCTTCGATCAGCCGGATCGACACTTGCGAGTCGAACGGTGGCACACGGTCCTGCAGCTTCATCAGTTCATCGGCGATGTCTTCGGGCAGCAGGTCACGGCGCGTCGAAAGAATCTGGCCGAACTTGATGAAAATCGGCCCCAGGTCCTGCAACGCCAGACGCAGTCGCGCGCCACGGCTCAGGTCCAGGGTCTTGCGCGGAAACCAGCGCCACGGCAAGGCATAACGCAGCGCCAGCAAAAACCAGGGCAGTGGCAGGGCGAACAGCAGGTCATCGAGGCGGTAGCGAATCACAACGCGCTGGATGCGCAACAAACGGCGGACGGCAAGCAGCTTCATGCGTTATCGCTTGGGTCGAGGGATCGGGAAAGGCGCTGGAAACGCGCCTCGAGACGTTCCAGATCGAGCTTGATCTGGTCCAGTTCATTAAAACGGGCGTCAGCTTCGCGCTGACCGACGAGGGCGCGCGATTCTTCGGCCAGGTATTCGCCCAGGTTCTGGTTCAGGCTGGCGAAGCCTTGCTGATACCAGCGTGCGCGACTGCGCAGATGACCGCCGACCAATTGCGTGGCCACAGGTCCCAGCCAGCGCGAGAGCTCGTACTCCCAGTCCAGCTCGAGGTCCTGAAGGATCGCCGCCAGTTCCAGCAGCACGCCGCTGTCGCCGTCGAGTTCGACTTCAGGGGCATGGAGAACCGAAGTCTTGTCCTTGCTCGTCGCCAGTTTCAGCAGGCTTGAGGCCGGTGCGCGCAAGGTGCAGTCGGCACCGGTTTCCCACTGGGAGGCGAGCATCAGGCCTTCATCGCTGGGCAGGATGAACAGTTGCAGCGCCGGGCTGCGGCAGTCGACGGCAATCACCTTGCCACTCAAATGCGCCAGCCGCGGCAGCGCCGTGCTGTCGAGACGCAGCACCCGGTTCAGGCCGAGCTCAACGCTGGCAAGCAGGCCGGCCAGCAGCATCAGGGCTTGATGCCGCGGTGCAGGGCGACGATGCCTGCGGTCATGTTGTGATAGGTCACGCGGTCGAAACCGGCCTCGACCATCATCGACTTCAGGGTTTCCTGATTGGGGTGCATGCGGATCGATTCGGCCAGGTAGCGATAGCTTTCCGAATCATTGGTGATCAGCTTGCCCATCAACGGCATGAAGGCGAACGAATAGGCGTCGTAGGCTTTGGACATCAGCGCGTTGGTCGGTTTGGAGAACTCCAGCACCAACAGACGGCCACCCGGTTTCAGCACGCGCAGCATCGAGCGCAGGGCGTCTTCTTTATGCGTCACGTTGCGCAGGCCGAAGGCGATGGTCACGCAATCGAAATGGTTGTCCGGGAACGGCAGCTTTTCAGCGTCGGCCTGGACGAATTCGACATTGCCCGATACACCCAGGTCCAGCAGGCGATCACGGCCGACCTTGAGCATGGATTCGTTGATGTCGGCCAGCACTACTTGCCCGGTCGGTCCCACAAGATGCGAGAACTTGCGGGTCAGGTCGCCCGTGCCACCGGCGATGTCCAGCACGCGGTTACCGGTGCGCACGCCCGACAGCTCGATCGCGAAGCGCTTCCACAGGCGGTGCATGCCGCCCGACAGGAGGTCGTTCATCAGGTCATACTTGGCGGCTACCGAGTGGAAAACCTCAGCGACTTTTTCCGCTTTCTGGCTTTCCGGAACGTTTTTGAAGCCGAAGTGAGTGGTGGGTTCGGCATCGCTGCCTTTGCGCTGATCAGTCATATCGCTGTCACCAAAAGAGAATGCGGGACATTCTAATCCTGGTGGCCTGCTTTGTCTTGGCAAGGCTGAAGGTAAGATAGGCAACTACCGGGACGTTTTGACGCATGCAGGGTCAAGATGTCTTAAGCAAGTCACGATAAAGCAGGAGTCATGCGATGGCCCGAATTAGTGTTGAACGTGCCCACGGCCTGGGTAAGGAAGCGGCCCGCGAGAAGGCCGACAAGTTGGCGCAGAAACTGTCCGAACAATATGGCCTGGAGCCGCAGTGGTCCGGCGACACCCTGAATCTCAGGCGCACGGGTGTCAAAGGGGCGGTGTATGTGGGCGAGGACTCGATCAAGGTCGATGTCGAACTGGGTCTGTTGATGTCCGCCATGAGTGGCACGATCAAATCGGAAATCGAAAGGGCCCTCGATAAAGCCTTGGTGTGATGCCCAAAAGATCGCAGCCTCGTTTCACTCGACAGCTCCTACAGGTGAGCACCGCCATCCTCCGTGGGAGCTGTCGAGTGAAACGAGGCTGCGACCCTTTCCAAAAGACACCACCGATTCATGTCAGTTGTTAGGGTGCCGTTTCTAATTATTCTCACTACTTTGTGCCTGAGCCCGACTCTCTGCGGGCAGTTCCTCGACCCTTCTGCGCGTGAGGTGCACCATGGCCAAAGTTATTTCGAAGAAAAAAGTCGACGTTGAGACAAACGCCCTGGGCGACGTCAAATCGTATGCCCGCAAGATCTGGCTCGCCGGTCTTGGGGCTTACACCAAGGTCGGCCAAGAGGGCAGCGAGTACGTTCAGGAGCTGATCAAGGCTGGTCAAGCTGTTGAAAAGAAAGGCAAAAAAGTAGTCACTGAAAAGCTTGAAGCGGCCAATGCCGAGATCGACGAAGCCAAGAGTGAAGTGAGCACTTTCAAAGGCAAAGTCGAACTTCAACTCGACAAAGTCGAAAGGGCTTTCGATACGCGTATCGCAAGTGCCTTGAATCGTATCGGCATTCCGTCTAAACATGACGTTGAGACACTCTCTGCTAAGCTCGATGAGCTGACGGCATTGCTCGAACGTGTCGCGCGTAAATCTTAAGGAGAACGGGATGGCTGGTAAAAAGAATACTGAAAAAGAAGGCAGCTCGTGGATCGGGAAGGTCGAAGACTACTCCCGCAAGATCTGGCTGGCTGGTTTAGGCGTGTACTCGAAGATCGACACTGACGGCAGCAAGCTCTTCGATGCACTGGTTAAGGACGGCGAGAAAGCCGAGAAGCTGACCAAGAGTGCTGTCGGCAAGAAAGTCGATGCCGCCAAGGACTCTGCTTCGTCGGCCAAATCGCGCATCAGCGGTGTGAAGGATCGCGCATTGGGCAAATGGGATGAGCTGGAAGGGGCTTTCGACAAGCGTCTGAACAGCGCCATTTCGCGCCTGGGTGTCCCGAGCCGCAATGAGGTCAAGGCACTGCATAGCAAGGTCGATACCCTGACCAAGCAAATCGAAAAACTCACCGGTGCCAAGGTTGCGCCTGTTGCGGCGAAAACCGCGGCGGCCAAACCGGCAGCCAAAAGCGTAGCCAAACCATTGGCCAAGGCTACCGCTAAACCGGCAACCAAAACTGCCGCGGCGAAACCTGCGGTCAAAGCGGCCGCAAAACCTGCAGCTAAAACCGCAGCGGCCAAACCCGCCGCAGCGAAGAAGCCAGCAGTCAGGAAACCCGCAGTGAAAAAACCGGCAGCCCCGAAAGCGGCTGCACCGAAACCAGCAGCTGCTGTCGCCAAACCGGCGACTCCGGTGAGCACGGCGAACTCCGCCGCTGCGCCGACCCCTGCTGTAACCCAGACTGCCGCGCCGGCTCCATCGACGCCAACCAGTCAGTCCTGATTTCAGGACTAAAAAACGCCCGGCCTGCGAAGGTCGGGCGTTTTTGTTTTGAAGATTCAGGATTTGGCTCGTCTGTCGAAAAAAGATCGCAGCCTTCGGCAGCTCCTACCGGTGTATGCAATTCCCTGTAGGAGCTGCCGAAGGCTGCGATCTTTTGATCTTAATGCTCTTCGAGGTACTGCAACGCCAATCGCTCGGTCGCAACCTTGATCGGCGGCAGCAAGTGCGGCGCCACCAGCATCATGATCTGATACACCACCAGTCGCACTTCACCTTCACGGTCGAGAATTCGCTGATAGTCCAGCGAGAACAGCAACGTCATGGTGATTTGCTCCACCAGTTGCCCCAACGCCTGGGTATCACTGACCAACCGACCTTGAGCTTTCAATTGCGCGAGCAATGAAGCCAGTGTGCGCTTCAGCGCATTGAGCAGGTTGCGTATCCCCTTGGCCAGTTTCGGCAGGCGGCCGGCAAGGTTGGACAGGTCCTGGAACAGAAACCGGTAATGGGCCAGGCGTTCGATGATCAGGTGCAGGAACAGCCAGTAATCCTCGGGCTCCAATTCCACATCGGACGGTGGGTCGAGCAAGGGCATCAGCTCGGCCTGGAAGCGCTCGAACAGACCGAGGATCAGCGGTTCCTTGCCGTGAAAATGGTAGTAGAGGTTACCCGGGCTGATGCCCATTTCGTTGGCCACTTCCATGGTGGACACATTCGGTTCGCCCTTCTGATTGAACAACTGCAGGGCACATTCGAGAATCCGGTCGCGGGTTTTCATCCAGTCTTCTTAATGGTCGAGTCATGCCACGGCCATTGGCGGCCGTGGTTCGTTAAACGTCAGCGCACGCGCACATAAGTACCGGGTGCCGCTTCCATCGGTGGATAGTTCTGGTTGCCGAGGGCCATTTGGGTTTCATGCTGTGCGCCGGAGCGTTCCTGAATCCAGTCCAGCCATGGCGTCCACCAACTACCGTCGACGCGCTTGGCGTCGTAATACCAGGCCCGCGGGTCGCTGCTCAGTTTCGGATTTTCGATGTAGTTGGCTTTCGGATTGTTCGGCGGGTTGAGAATGCTCTGTACATGACCGCTGTTGGACAGCACGAAGCGCCGCTCACCCCCTAGCAGCAATGTCGAGCGATACACCGCATCCCACGGTGTGATGTGATCATTCATGCCTGCCACGCTGAAGCTGTCGACGGTCACTTTCTGCAGATCGATCGGCGTGCCGCATACTTCGAGCCCGCCCGGATGGCTCAGCGGGTTGTGCTTGAAAAAATCCAGCAGGTCGCCATGAAACGCTGCGGGCAGACGCGTGTTGTCATTATTCCAATAGAGGATGTCGAACGCCGGCGGCTCCTTGCCCATCAGGTAGTTATTGACGAAGTAATTCCAGATCAGGTCGTTGGGACGCATCCAGGCAAACACCCTGGCCATGTCACTGCCTTCCAGAACGCCCTTCTGATACGAGCGGCGCTTGGCCGCTTCCAGCGTCTGTTCATCGGCGAAGAGGGTAGCGGGGCTGTCTATCTGGCTATCGAGCATGCTGACCAGATAGGTCGCGCTGGACACCCGTCGTAGCTGTCGCTTGGCCTGCAAATGCCCTTGCAATGCGGCAATGGTCAGCCCTCCGGCACAGGCCCCCATCAGGTTGACCTCGCGCGCGCCGGTGATTGCCCGGCACACATTCATCGCTTCTTCAGTGGCTTCGACGTAAGACGACAACCCCCATTCGCGATGACGCACATCGGGATTGCCCCAGCTGATAACGAAGGTCTGCAAACCGTTTTTAAGGGCGAACTGAACGAAGCTGTTGTTGGGGCTCAAATCGAAAATGTAATACTTGTTGATCTGCGGCGGCACGATCAGCAATGGCTTGGAGTATTGCTTTTCGCTCATCGGCTTGTACTGGATCAGCTCCAGCAGCTCATTGCGAAACACCACCGAGCCGATAGTGGTGGCGACCGTTTTGCCCACCTCGAATGCCTGTTTGGTGACTTGTCTTGGCAGGCCATTGTTGTGCAGGACGTCGTCGACCAGATGGCCGATACCCCGCACCAGACTGCTGCCACCGGAGTTGAAAAACTCTTTGATCGCCAGCGGATTGAGCAGGGTGTTGGACGGCGCCACGGCGTCATTGATCAAGGCAAAGGCGAAATGGGCGCGGGCACGATCGTCCGGGCTCATGTTGCTTTCGTCAATCCAGCTTTTGACTTCTTTCTGCCAGCTCAGATAGGCCTGCAAGCTGCGGCGATAAAAAGGATTGAGGCTCCACGTCGGGTCGGCAAAGCGACTGTCCTGCGGGTTGGTCGGGTGCAGGGTTTCACCCAATAATACGCGGCCCAACTGGCCGCCCAGCTTCAACGCGTGCCGGGCCGTATACACCGGGTTGCGCAGGCCGTGGGTGGCCAGGCTGCGCAAGGTCGAAAGCAGGTCCCGGCCGCGCAGACCGGTAACCGCACTCTGAGCATTGATGAATGCAGCGGGAGTGGGCAAAGAGCCCTTCGCTGGTTTGTCGCGCATGAGTTAACACTCCTTCGTCATCAGGCCAAAAACAAACACACCCGAACAAAACACCATAGTCGTTGTTACGGGTTGTTGCGCGGCACGGCGTCCTGCCGACTCCTTTTCATGAATGAAAGCCGGAGTCGGTCAACCGCCCGATGGCGCCGGGTGCGGATGCATTACTGCGCGCTGACGTTCCTCCTCAAGGAACTTCATGATGATCGGTGCCACCGCTTCGGCCCGGGTAATCAAGAACAGATGGCCGTCGTCGATGATGTGCAATTGGGCATTGGGAATTCGCCAAGCCAGCATGCGCATGTTGATCAGCGGGATCAGTGGGTCGTCGTCGCCAGCCAGCACCAGTGTCGGTTGATGGATTTTGTGCAGCCAGTGAATGCTGGTCCAGCCGAGACCGGCGAACAGCTGCCAGTAGTAACCGAGCTTGCCTGCCGAGCGAACCCTGGAGGCATGACTGGCTGCCAGGGTCGGATCGCGACGGAACGAGCCGCCGTAGATCATCGGTGCAATGCGGATCACATGGGAAGGCTGAATGTAGCGTCGCGGGCTGGCCATCATCATCAGCACTTTAGGCTTGCCCGGAACCATCACGGTGCCAGCCGCCGTGGCCGCCAGCACCAATTTCTTGCAGCGCTCGGGATAGTCATGGGCGAATTGCTGTGCCAGCGCACCCCCCCACGACACGCCGATCACGTTGACTTGCCCGTAATCGAGATAGTCGAGCATCCGCGCCGTGAGTTTTGCCAGGCCCGAGAAGCGATAGGGTACATTGGGAGTCGATGAGCCGCCGACACCGGGCACGTCGAAGGCAATGACTTCCAGGTCCGGATCCAGAGCCTGGACGAACGGGAATATCAGCTCCAGGTTGGCGCCGATGCCGTTGAAAATCAGCAAGGGCGTCAAGTGAGGCTTGCCGGGGCGTACCGCTGTGCGGAGGGTCTGGCCATCCAGGTTGACGGTACGGAATACGAACGGTTGCGGCATGCACGAAGCCCTGTAGGTTCTAAACGCTGATCGGGCCGTCCCGGGCCGTCGCAGAATGTTCGAGGCTGGCCTCGAGAGTGATTGATAGAGATCGCGGCACCTCCCAGTGCCGCGGACTGCGTGCTACCTGAAACTCAACGCTCGTGTACATAAGTGCCTGGCGCCGCTTCACCCGCTGGATAGGCCTTGTTGCCAAGGTTGGCGGGGGATTTTTTCAGCTTGCCCGAACGCTCGGCCTGCCATGCCTGCCAATGCAACCACCAAGAGTCGGTGTGCTTGGTGGAGTTTTCCAGCCACTCCTCGGCTTTGACCGGCATGTCGGTGCTGGTCATATAGCGCGCTTTCGGATTGCCCGGCGGGTTCAGAATGCTCTGGATATGCCCGCTGCTGGACAGCACGAACTCGACCTTGCCACCGAACAGCTGGGCCGACTTGTAGCAGGACTTCCACGGGGTGATGTGGTCGTTGGTGCCGGCCAGGGAAAAGATGTCGGCAGTGACCTGCTTCAGGTCGATCGGTGTGCCGCACACTTCCAGTGCGTTGGAGCGGATCAATGGGTTGTTTTTGAACATCTCGATCAGGTCGCCGTGGAACGCGGCCGGCAAGCGAGTGGTGTCGTTGTTCCAGAACAGAATATCGAAAACAGGTGGCTCGTTGCCCAGCAGGTAGTTGTTGACCCAGTAATTCCAGATCAGATCGTTGGGGCGCATCCAGGCGAAGACTTTCGCCATGTCACGGCCTTCCAGCACGCCGGCCTGGTAAGAATGGCGCTTGGCGGCTTCAAGGGTCTGCTCATCGACGAACAGCGCGACATCGCTATCGAGGGTGGTGTCCAGCACGCTGACCATCAGCGTCAGGGCGTTGACCTTCTTCTCGCCGATCGCCGCGTAGTGGCCCAGCAGGGCGGTGCAGGTGATGCCGCCAGAGCAGGCGCCCAGCATGTTCACGTCTTTGCTGCCGGTGATTGCGGTGACCACGTCGACCGCTTCCTTGAGCGCTTCGATGTAGGTCGACAGACCCCACTCGCGCTGCTCCTTGGTCGGATTACGCCAGCTGACGATGAACGTCTGCACATTGTTGCGCAGGCAGAAGCGCGCCAGACTCTTGTCCGGGCTCAGGTCGAAAACATAAAACTTGTTGATCTGTGGCGGCACCACCAGCAGCGGGCGTTCGTGCACCTGCTCGGTGATTGGCTTGTACTGGATCAGCTCCAGCACGTCGTTGCGAAACACCACTGCGCCTTCGGTCACGCCCAGACTCTTGCCGACTTCGAACGCGCCCATGTTGACCTGGCTCGGCATGCCGCCGTTGTGTATCAGGTCCTTGGCCAGATGGGAGAGGCCGTCGAGCAGGCTTTTGCCGCCGGTTTCGAAAAAGCGTTTGACCGCCGCCGGGTTGGCCGCCGTGTTGGTCGGGGCCATGGCCTCGGTCATCAGGTTGATTACGAAATGCCCGCGAGCGACGTCCTTGGGGGAAAGATTGCTGTCATCGATCCACGCGTGAAGCTCCTTGCGCCACGCCAGGTAAGTTTGCAAATAACGTTTGTAGAGCGGGTTCTGACTCCAGGCCGGATCAAGGAAGCGACGGTCATCACTTTGCGGTTGAAGCTCGGATTTTCCAAACAGTACGTTCTTCAGTTCGATGCCGAAATGAGCGACATGCCTGGCACTGTGAATGGGTTGTCTGATGGCCTGGGTCAGCACCATTCGGGCAGAGCCCAAGAGATCCTTTCTACGTAGTCCAACAACAGGATTCAGCCCCAAGGTATTTTCCGAAGCCTGAAATTTCAAGTCATCGTTAAGCTTGTTACTCATCTACGACGCTCCATTGTCCTGAGACGAGTACCTGAGCTCAGCTGTGTAGTCACACAGCAAACGCCAGGTACTACTGCTCGGGTGACCGTTAATTGCGAATAGCTACAAATGCACGGAACTTGCCAGCTCCATTGGTTACCCGAGTTTAATTTTTTTCGCAAGCGGGCCAATCGTTGACACCGCAGCGGAGCATTCAAACAGATGGAATTAGAAAATGCCCTCTAAACAGCCAGAGGCCTGTATTAGAGCATCAGCTTGACGACCGACTCATTCGGGTCACGGGTCTTTCCAGCTGCTTTGAGTTCAGCAAGATAATCGTTCCAGAGATCTTCTTGGCGCACTGCCAGCTGGTACAGATATTCCCAAGTGAACAGGCCGCTGTCGTGGCCGTCGTCGAAGGTCAATTTCAGTGCGTACTGACCGGCCGGCTCGACCTTGCTCAGGCCTACGCCGATCTTGCCAAATTGCAGGATAGGTTTGCCATGGCCCTGGACTTCGGCGGAAGGAGAATGCACGCGAAGAAACTCGGCAGGCAGGTGATATTCCTCGCCGGACGCGTATTTGAGCGACAGGGTTTTCGAGGCTTTGTGCAGTTTGATGTCGGTGGGGAGTTGGGTCGTCATGGGGCCGGTCGTCCGTTTGTATGGAGGCCCTGTGTCGACGGGTGACCTGTGGCGAGGGAGCTTGCTCCCGCTCGGCTGCGAAGCAGTCGTAAATCCGGCAAATGGGATCTTGCTGATGAACCGCATCCGACGATTTTGGGGCCGCTTCGCGACCCAGCGGGAGCAAGCTCCCTCGCCACAGAAGCCCGCTCACACAGATTGAGACTTACAGGATATAACGAGACAGATCTTCGTTCTGCGCCAATTCGCCCAAGTGGCTGTTGACGTAATCGGCATCGATCAGGATCGGCTTGTCCTCGTGGGTGCTGGCCAGATCGCCGGCGCTGAACGACACCTCTTCGAGCAGGCGCTCGAGCAGGGTGTGCAGGCGACGGGCACCGATGTTTTCGGTTTTCTCGTTGACCTGCCAGGCGATCTCGGCGAGACGCTTGATGCCGTCCGGCAGGAATTCGATGAGCAGGCCTTCGGTTTTCAGCAGTGCACAATATTGCTCGGTGAGCGATGCATGCGGCTCGCTGAGGATGCGCTCGAAATCTTCCGGGCTCAGGGCTTTGAGTTCAACCCGAATCGGCAGGCGACCTTGCAGCTCCGGCACCAGATCGCTCGGCTTGCTCAGGTGGAACGCACCGGAGGCGATGAACAGGATGTGGTCAGTCTTGACCATGCCCAGTTTGGTGTTGACGGTGCAGCCTTCGATCAGTGGCAGCAAGTCGCGCTGTACGCCCTCGCGGGACACGTCGACGCCACCGGAATTGCCGCGTTTGGCGACCTTGTCGATTTCGTCGATAAACACGATGCCGTGCTGCTCCACGGCTTCCAGGGCCTTGGCCTTCAATTCTTCTTCGTTGACCAGGCGACCGGCTTCTTCATCGCGCACCAGTTTCAGCGCTTCCTTGACCTTGATCTTGCGGTTTTTGCGCTTGCCCTTGCCCATGTTGGCGAACAGGCTCTGCAACTGGTTGGTCATTTCTTCCATGCCCGGTGGCGCGGAGATATCGATGCCGGACACTTCGGCCACTTCGATTTCGATCTCCTTGTCATCCAGCTGACCTTCACGCAGACGCTTGCGGAACAGCTGACGGGTGTTGGAATCCTGCGCCGGTGCGGCGTCCTCGTGGCCGAAACCCATGCGTGCCGGTGGCAGCAGGGCGTCGAGGATGCGTTCTTCGGCGGCGTCTTCGGCGCGGTGGCGAACCTTGGTCATTTCCTGTTCGCGCAGCAGCTTGATCGCAGCGTCGGCCAGATCACGAATGATCGATTCGACGTCGCGGCCAACGTAGCCCACTTCGGTGAACTTGGTCGCTTCGACTTTGATGAACGGCGCGTTGGCGAGCTTGGCCAGGCGACGGGCGATCTCGGTTTTACCGACACCGGTGGGGCCGATCATCAGGATGTTCTTGGGGGTGACTTCGACGCGCAGCTCTTCGGGCAGCTGCATCCGGCGCCAGCGGTTGCGCAAGGCGATGGCGACGGCGCGTTTGGCATCGTCCTGGCCGATGATATGGCGATTGAGTTCGTGGACGATTTCACGGGGGGTCATGGGCATAATAATTGGCGGTCCTCAAGCAAAAGTGAGCCGTGGCGCAATGGCCTGCACAGGCTTACTCAGCGAGATCCTGCTCCTCGATGGTGAAGGTGTGGTTGGTGAATACGCAGATGTCGCCGGCGATGCCCAAGGCGGTTTCGACGATTTCCCGGGCCGACAAATCGGTTTTCTTCAGCAGGGCGCTCGCGGCGGCCTGGGCGTAACCGCCGCCCGAACCCATGGCGATCAGGCCTTCTTCGGGCTCAACCACGTCACCGTTGCCGGTGATGATCAGGGAGGCATCTTTGTTGGCGACCGCGAGCATGGCTTCGAGGCGGCTCAGGGAGCGGTCGGTGCGCCATTCTTTGGCGAGTTCGACGGCGGCGCGAACCAGGTGGCCCTGATGTTTCTCCAGCTGGCCTTCGAAACGCTCGAAGAGGGTGAAGGCGTCAGCGGTGGCCCCGGCAAAACCGGCGATAACCTGGCCGTGGTAGAGGCGGCGAACTTTCTTCGCGTTGCCTTTCATCACGGTATTACCGAGCGAAACCTGGCCGTCGCCGCCCATGACGACTTTGCCGTGGCGGCGAACTGAAACGATGGTGGTCAAGGGAGAGTCTCCACGCAGCGGGGCGAAAATGCCTTATGCCAACTCATATGGGGGTGGTGGAGCGTTTTTCAACTGTAGGACGCGGCGGGGGACGAGCGGTGCCAGGCGCGTAGGAGCTGCCGAAGGCTGCGATCTTTTGATCTTGTTCTTGATGATGGGTAAGACGGAACACCCTGCAAACCTTGAAAAGATCGCAGCCTGCGGCAGCTCCTACAGGATTCGTGTCTCCTGCGGGAGCTGCGGTGGCAGAGGGTTAGCGGCTTTGGCGTTGTTGTAACAACAGGTTGCTGAAGCCGCTGCCGGCCAGTTGCTTCTGGGCGGTAGTCAACTGTTCGCGGTTGCTGAACGGGCCGACCAGCACCCGATACCAGGTCTCGTCTTTCACGGTGCCGGATTCAACCGCCACGGCCTGACCCAGCAGAATGATCTGCGCACGAACCTTGTCGGCATCGGCTTCCTTGCGGAACGAACCGGCCTGCAGGAAAAACTTGGTCACCGGCGCAGCTTTTGCCACGGGCGGCGCTGGCGGCGGGGTGATGCCGGCCAATGCCGCTTGGGCCCGGGCCGTGTCGATCTTCGCCGCTTGCTCTGGCGTCACCGGCGTGGTCGGAATGGCCGGCACTTGTGGCGTCGGCAGGGTTTTCTCCGGTACGGCGTCCGGCGGCACAATCACTTCCGATTCCGGCAGCAAGGTGTAGAAGTCGTACTTCGGCTTCACCGGTTGCGTCGGGCTCGGCGGGGTCTTGTTGGCCTCGGCGATCTTGCTGGCTTTCTGCTGCTCGATCTTCTCGCGCTTGACGGTATCGCTGCCCTTGCCCGGCTCCAGCTTCATCAGGAACACAATGAACGCGCCGACCGTCAGGCCGATGGCCATCCACAGCCAGCCCGGGACCGGTTGCTTTGCAGGAGCTTGATAACGGCTGGCGCCACGTTTGGGTGCAGGTTTTTTCTTGGCAGCCAACTTACATACGCTCCAGAGTTTCCAGACCCAAGAGTTCCAGGCCTTGCTTGAGAGTGCGGCCAGTCAGTGCGGCGAGGCGCAGGCGGCTCTGCATTTGCGCCGGGGTGTCGGCGCCGAGGATCGGGCAGTTCTCATAGAAGCTGGAGAACAGGCCGGCGACATCGTACAGGTAGGTGCAGAGAATGTGCGGCGTGCCTTTGTCGGACACGTTGTTCAGTATTTCGCCGAACTGCGCCAGTTTTGCGGCCAGTTCAAGTTCATGCGGCGCTTCAAGGACGATCTGCCCTTCGACTTCGCTGAAGTCCTTGCCAAGTTTGCGGAACACGCCGGACACCCGGGTGTAGGCGTAGAGCAGGTAGGGTGCGGTGTTGCCTTCGAAGTTCAGCATCAGGTCGAAGTTGAAGCTGTAGTCGCTGGTGCGGTGTTTGGACAGGTCGGCGTATTTCACGGCGCCAATGCCCACCACCCTGGCGATATTGCGCAACTCGTCTTCGGCAAGTGTCGGATTCTTTTCTTTTACCAGCGTGTAGGCGCGTTCTTGGGCTTCGGTCAGCAGGTCGATCAGCTTCACGGTGCCGCCATCGCGGGTCTTGAACGGACGGCCGTCGGCGCCGTTCATGGTGCCGAAGCCCATGTGCTCCATTTCCATCGGGTGCGTCACGAAGCCGGCCAGACGCGCGACCTGGAACACTTGCTGGAAGTGCAGGGCTTGGCGCTGGTCGACGAAGTACAGCGCGCGATCGGCCTTCAGCACGCCGCTGCGATAACGTACGGCCGCCAGGTCGGTTGTGGCGTAAAGGTAACCGCCGTCAGCCTTGACGATGATCACCGGCAGCGGGTCGCCGTCGGCGTTCTTGAACTCGTCGAGGAACACGCATTGAGCGCCGTTGCTCTCGACCAGCAGGCCAGCGGCCTTGAGGTCGTTGACCACGTTGATCAGGTCGTCGTTGTAGGCGCTTTCGCCCATCACGTCGGCCATGGTCAGTTTGACGTTCAGCAGTTCGTAGATTTTCTGGCAATGCGACAGCGAGATGTCCTTGAATTTGGTCCACAGCGCCAGGCAGTCCGGGTCGCCGGCTTGCAGCTTGACCACCAGGCCGCGGGCGCGATCGGCGAATTCTTCGGATTCGTCGAAGCGTTGCTTGGCGGCGCGGTAGAAATTTTCCAGGTCCGACAGCTCGTCGCTGGTGATCGGGTTTTCTTGCAAGTACGCCATCAGCATGCCGAACTGGGTACCCCAGTCGCCAACGTGGTTCTGGCGAATCACTTCGTCGCCGAGGAATTCCAGAACCCGGGCCACGCCGTCGCCGATGATGGTCGAGCGCAAGTGGCCGACGTGCATCTCTTTGGCCAGGTTTGGGGCCGACAGGTCGACCACAGTGCGCTGCACCGGGCCGGCCTTGCGTACGCCGATGTGGTCGTCGGCGAGCGCCGCGTCCAGGCGGGTCGCCAGGGCTTGAGTGTTCTGGAAGAAGTTCAGGAAGCCAGGGCCGGCGATTTCGGTCTTGGAGACGTTCTCGTCAGCCGGCAGCGCGGCGATGATTTTCTCGGCCAGGTCACGGGGCTTCATGCCCGCAGGCTTGGCCAGCATCATGGCGATGTTACTGGCGAAGTCGCCATTTTTCTTGTCGCGGGAGTTTTCCACCTGGATCGCCGGCGACAGGCCTTCAGGCAACACACCTTCGTTGACGAGTTGGGTGATGGCTTGTTGGATCAGCTGGCGAATGGTGTCTTTCATGGTCTTCTCTTTCGACCGCTAGCGCGGCGGCGCTTCGATGCGCTGGTGGAAAAACTGGGCATTATCCGTTGCGAAGACGGGCTTGCCAACTATAGCGGGCAGGTTATGGATATGTGGTGGCTATTAGAGCCTCTTCGCGAGCAAGCCCGCTCCCACATTTGATTTGTGTACGCCGCAAATCCCCTGTGGGAGCGGGCTTGCTCGCGAAGACGATCTCTAAAATCAATACAAATCCACAGGATCGACATCCAAGGACCAGCGCACCGCCCGCCCACTCGGCATCTGCTCCAACACCAGCAACCAACTGCTCAGCAATCGATGCAGCGGCGCCCGGGCCGTGGCTTGCAGCAACAACTGTGCACGGTATCGCCCGGCCCGGCGCTCCATCGGCGCCGGCACCGGCCCCAGCAACTCGATCCCGGTCAGATTCTGCTCGACCAGCAAGCGCTCGGCCTCGCTGCACGCCTCATCGAGGAAGCCTTCGGCCTGCCCCGGTTTATGTGCTTCGGCCCGCAGCAGCGCGAGATGCGCAAACGGCGGAAGCCCTGCGCAGCGGCGTTCGCTCAATGCCTGTTCGGCAAAGGCGAAATAGCCCTGTTCGGTCAGTTGCACCAGCAGTGGATGGTCTGCCAGGTGCGTCTGAATGATCACTTTGCCCGGCTCCTCGGCCCGCCCCGCGCGCCCGGCGACCTGGACGATCAACTGCGCCATGCGTTCGCTGGCGCGGAAATCGCCGGAGAACAGTCCGCCGTCGGCGTCCAGAATCGACACCAGGGTCACCCGTGGAAAATGGTGCCCTTTGGCAAGCATCTGTGTGCCGACCAGAATGCACGGCTGGCCTTTTTGGATGGTGGCGAACAGTTGATTCATCGCGTCTTTGCGTGAAGTGCTGTCGCGGTCGACCCGCAGCACCGGGACGTCGGGAAACAGAATCCCCAGGCGTTCTTCGGCGCGCTCGGTACCGGCACCCACAGGCCGCAAATCGACCTTGCCGCACTTCGGGCAATGACGGGGCACCCGTTCGACGTAGCCACAATGGTGGCAACGCAGTTCGCCGGAACGCTGGTGTACGGTCATTCGCGCGTCGCAGCGCTGGCATTCAGACATCCAGCCGCAGTCGTGGCAGAGCAGCGTCGGGGCGAACCCTCGGCGGTTGAGGAACACCAGCACCTGCTGGCCGGCGGCCAGGGTTTGACCGATGGCTTGCTGCATCGGCCCGGAAATGCCGCTGTCCAGCGGACGACTTTTCACGTCCAGGCGCAGAAAGCGCGGTTGCTTGGCGCCACCGGCCCGCTCATTCAGGCGTAGGAGGCCGTAACGACCGGTGTAGGCGTTTTGCAGGCTTTCCAGCGAGGGTGTAGCGGATCCGAGGACAATCGGGATGTTTTCCTGCCGGGCGCGGACCAGTGCCAGGTCTCGGGCGTGGTAGCGCAGGCCTTCCTGCTGTTTATAAGAGCCGTCGTGCTCTTCATCAATGATGATCAGGCCGGGGTTCTTCATCGGCGTGAACAGCGCCGAACGGGTACCGATAATAATGTCGGCCTCGCCATCGCGCGCCGCCAGCCAGGCTTCCAGGCGTTCGCGGTCATTGACTGCGGAGTGGATCAGCGCAATGCGCGCATTGAAGCGCTGCTCGAAACGCGCCAGGGTTTGCGGGCCGAGGTTGATCTCCGGGATCAGCACCAGGGCTTGCTTGCCGGCCTCAAGGGTTTCGCGGATCAGTTGCAAATAGACTTCGGTCTTGCCGCTGCCGGTGACGCCGGCCAGCAGGAATGCGTGATAGCTGTCGAACCCGGCGCGAATCGCTTCATATGCGGCGCGCTGCTCGGGGTTGAGCGGCAATTCCGGTTGTGCCAGCCAGTGTTCGTGGCGGGCGCCGGGGGCGTGCTTGCGGATTTCGACTTGCACCAGATCCTTGGCCAGCAACAGATCGAGGCTGTCCTTGCTCAGCATCAGTTTGCTCAGCAACTGATGAGCGACGCCATGGGGATGCTGGGCCAGGGTTGCCAGGGCTTCACGCTGGCGGGGCGCGCGGGCGATGCGCGGATCATCGAGGCTGGCGCCGGGTGCGGCAGACCAGAAGCGTTCCTGGCGTGCTTCGGCCAGTTCGCCTTGTCGCAACAGTACTGGCAGTGCCCAGCTCAATGTGTCGCCGAGGCTGTGCTGGTAATACTGAGAAGTCCACAGGCACAGCTTGAACAGCGCGGGCGGCAGCGGCGGAATGGTATCGAGCAGCGCCAGGGCCGGCTTGAGTTTGTCTGCCGGCACTTCGCTGGTGTCGGTGACCTCCACCAGAATCCCGATCATCTCGCGCCGACCGAACGGCACCCGCAAGCGCATGCCCGGGTGCAGCTGGGCGCGCAGGACTCCGGCCGGCGCGCGGTAGTCGAACAGGCGACGCAGGGGAGAAGGCAGGGCGAGGCGCAGAATAGCGTTGGGCACGCGGGGGGATCTCTCTGGGCGGGCAGTAAGAAAGGCTGAGCGCAATTCCTGTGGGAGCGGGCTTGCCCGCGAAGAGGCCTATGCAGTCGGCATCTTCATTGGCTGTCAGGACGCTTTCGCGGGCAAGCCCGCTCCCACAGGTTTGCGTGCAGATGATCAGCATTTGGGGCGCGAGCCTAGCAGACGGTCGGTGTAAGGGACAGCTTGCGTGATTGCAAAGGTCTGGTAGAATCCGCGGCCTAATTACGTGCGGTATTCAACAATGGTGTTGAGTGGCGGCACGCTAGCCTGAGGAATACACCATGAAAGCCGATATCCATCCAACATACGAAATCACCGCAGTTACCTGCAGCTGTGGCAACAAGTTCGAAACTCGTTCGAACCTGGCCAAGCCTCTGGCGATCGACGTATGCAACGAGTGCCACCCGTTCTACACCGGTAAGCAGAAGACTCTGGATACTGGCGGTCGTGTACAGCGCTTCGCAGACCGTTTCGGCGCTTTCGGCAAGAAAGCTCCTGCTGCTGCAGAGTAAGGTCGAAAGCCCCGTGGGCTTTTCCTTGCTGATGAAAAAGGCGTCCCTCGCGGGCGCCTTTTTTGTGTCCGCGATTTGGCTTTCCGGTGCCCAGGCCTTTTGCCCGGCGCCGAGCGGGCTGACGCCGGTCGCGGTGCAACGGGTGGTGGATGGCGACACCTTGCGTCTGAGCGATGGCCGCAGTGTGCGCATGATCGGATTGAATACGCCGGAACTGGGCAAGCAGGGTCGCTCCGACGAACCGTTTGCCGTGGCCGCGCGCAAACGCCTTGAGGCTCTGGTGGCCGCCAGCGACGGGCGGGTCGGTTTGTTGCCGGGTAAGGAAAGCAAGGACCATTACGGCCGCACCCTGGCTCATGTCTACAATGTCGATGGGGCCAACCTCGAAGCGCAGATGCTCGCCGAGGGTCTCGGTTTTCAGGTAGCGGTGGCACCGAACGTCGATTTGGTTGCCTGCCAGCAAGCGGCTGAACGCAGTGCTCGTCGGGCCGGTCTCGGGCTGTGGCGACAATCACCTGTACTGAAAGCGGAGCAGATCAGCGCGTCCGGTTTCGCCATGTTCAGTGGTCGTGTGAGCAAAGTTCAGCGCAATCGCGGCGGGGTTTGGATTGAGTTGCAGGATTCGGTTGTATTGCGGGTTGCACCCAATCTACTGGACCAATTCGATGTCGCATCGCTTGAAAAGCTCAAAGGCAAGCAAATCGAGGCTCGTGGCTGGGTGGTGGATCGTTCGCGCCGTGGTGGGTTGCAACCGGGGCAGGCGCGCTGGCTTCTGCCGCTGACCGATCGGGCGATGTTGCAGGCTGCACCCTAAGAAAAAATTGTAGACATTTTAAAGGTTGATTGTGAACAGTCTATCCCTTGTGTTCCGTGGCTCTTGGCCCAAAGTCGTAGGGCCGGGCGCTTGACAGGGGTGACTGGTCAGTCTTGTGAGGACTTTGCGAGGCGAGTATCCTCGGCGGTCCGTCTGTCCAACAGTAAAAAGCGGAATGCCCTTATGTCTGATCTGAAAACTGCCGCTCTCGAATATCACGCCCATCCCCGTCCAGGGAAGCTGAGTGTCGAGCTCACCAAGGCCACCGCTACCGCCCGCGATCTGTCGCTGGCCTACAGCCCCGGCGTAGCCGAACCAGTACGCGAAATCGCCCGCGATCCTGAACTGGCCTACAAATACACCGGCAAGGGCAACCTGGTTGCAGTCATTTCCGATGGCACCGCGATTCTCGGCCTGGGTAACCTTGGCCCATTGGCTTCCAAGCCTGTTATGGAAGGTAAAGGCGTACTGTTCAAGCGCTTCGCCGGCATCGACGTGTTCGACATCGAAGTCGACTCCGAAAGCCCGCAAGCCTTCATCGACACCGTCAAGCGCATCTCCATTACCTTCGGTGGCATCAACCTGGAAGATATCAAGGCACCTGAGTGCTTTGAGATTGAACGCGCTCTGATCGAGCAGTGCGACATTCCGGTATTCCACGATGACCAGCACGGCACCGCAATCGTGACTGCGGCCGGCATGATCAACGCCCTGGAAATCGCTGGCAAAACCCTGGCTGACGCCAAGATCGTCTGCCTGGGTGCCGGTGCTGCCGCCATCTCCTGCATGAAATTGCTGGTAAGCATGGGCGCCAACATCGAAAACATCTACATGGTTGACCGTACCGGCGTGATCCACTCCGGCCGTGACGACCTGAACCAGTACAAGGCTGTGTTCGCTCACGCGACTGAAAAGCGCACCCTGGCTGATGCGCTGGAAGGCGCTGACGTGTTCGTTGGCTTGTCCGGCCCGAACCTGCTGAGCGCTGAAGGCCTGAAATCCATGGCGGCCAACCCGATCGTGTTCGCGTGCTCGAACCCGGATCCGGAAATCTCCCCGGAACTGGCTCACGCCACCCGTAACGACGTGATCATGGCCACCGGCCGTTCGGACTACCCGAACCAGGTCAACAACGTACTGGGCTTCCCGTTCATCTTCCGTGGTGCCCTGGACGTTCGCGCCAAGCGCATCAACGAAGAAATGAAAGTGGCTGCCGCCAACGCCCTGCGTGAACTGGCCAAGTTGCCAGTGCCTCAGGAAGTGTGCGACGCCTACGGCGGCATCAAACTGGAATTCGGTCGTGAGTACATCATTCCGAAACCAATGGATGCCCGTCTGATCACCCTGATCTCCGATGCCGTGGCCAAAGCCGCGATCGAGACCGGTGTGGCGACCCTGCCGTATCCGAAGAACTACCCGCTGAAAAGCGTGGATGACGTGTTCAACGGATAAAAGCAGCCGCCCATAAAAAAACCCAGCCAAGTGCTGGGTTTTTTTATGGGGCTCAAGCGGCAAGCTACAAGCTGCAAGTTAAAAGCGAAGGGTGTTCTGCTTTTGCTTCTTCTTGTGGCTTGCAGCTTGAAGCTCGCAGCTGCTTCTCTAGAACAAATCGATCGGCGCTGCCTCATCGGCTGGCAGCGGGCTGCCCGGCACAATGCCGTTGCTCAGCTCGTTAACCGACGGTGGCGTGTCTTCGGCCTTGAACAGTTCGAAATAGGCGCCTGGCGTACTTGGCGTGGCCGCGCGGCCGCTGATCGGATCGACGCGCAGGCTGAGAATGCCTTCGGGTTCCGCTTGGGTGTGGGGCGGTTTGTCTTTGAGGGCTGCGGCCATGTAGTTCATCCAGATCGGCAAGGCAACGGTGCCGCCGAACTCGCGTTTGCCCAGGCTTTCCGGTTGGTCGAAGCCGGTCCAGACGGTGGTCACGTAATCGGCGTTGTAGCCGGAGAACCAGGCGTCCTTGGATTCGTTGGTGGTACCGGTCTTGCCCGCGATGTCGCTGCGACCCAACGCCAGCGCACGGCGGCCGGTGCCGAGTTTGATCACATCCTCAAGCATGCTGTTGAGGATGTAAGTAGTGCGCCCGTCGATGATGCGCTCGGCCACGGCCGGCGTTTGTGGCATTGGCTGGGCGCTCGGTGCTTCGCCTGGTGTAGCGTTGACCGTGAAGGTGTCAGAGGCCGGCATGGCGATGCCATCGCTGGCTACGACGCCTTTCGGAACGCTCGGCGGGTTGGCAACGAATAGCGTGTCGCCGTTGCGGCTTTCGATCTTTTCGATGATGTACGGGGTGATCTTGTAGCCACCATTGGCGAAGGTGGCCCAACCAGTGGCGATTTCCATTGGCGTCAGGGTCGCGGTACCCAAAGCCAGGGACAGGTTGCGCGGCAGGTCCTGTTTGTTGAAGCCGAACTTGCTGATGTAGTCGATGGTGCGGTCGACACCCAGCGCTTGCAGCAGGCGGATCGATACCAGGTTGCGCGACTTGTAGAGCGCTTCACGCATGCGGATCGGGCCGAGGAAGGTGTTGGTGTCGTTCTTCGGCCGCCAGACTTTGTCCAGGTACTCGTCGACGAACACGATCGGTGCGTCGTTCACCAGGCTGGCGGCGGTATAGCCGTTGTCCAGGGCGGCGCTGTAGACGAACGGCTTGAAGCTCGACCCCGGCTGACGCTTGGCCTGCATGGCGCGGTTGTAATTGCTCTGCTCGAAGGCGAAACCGCCGACCAGCGAACGAATGGCACCGTTCTGCGGGTCGAGGGAAACCAGCGCGCCTTGAGCCTGCGGAATCTGGCTGAATTTGAGCGAACCGTCTGGCTGACGCTGCACGCGAATCAGATCACCGACCTGTGCGACATCCGACGGTTGCTTCGGATTGGCGCCCATGCTGTTGGTGTTCAGGAACGGACGAGCCCACTTCATGGTGTCCCAGGCGACGTGCTCTTCGCCGGTACCCGTGCGGGTCAACACCTGCACGCCGTTCTTGTCGACCTGGGTCACGATTGCCGGTTCCAGGCCGCTGATGATTCGCTGTTTGGTCAACTCCTGAGCCCAGGCCTCTCGGGTTTTACCCGGCAGGCGTGATTCGGGGCCGCGATAACCGTGTCGCTGGTCATAGGTCATCAAGCCTTCGTGAACCGCGGTATTGGCCATCTCCTGCAAATTGCTCGGCACCGTGGTGGTAACACGGAAACCTTCGGTATACGCATCGCTGCCATAACGGCCGACCATTTCGGCCCGGGCCATTTCGGCGACGTATGGCGCGTTCACTTCCGGGGTCGGCACATGGTAGCTGGCGTTCAGCGGCTCATTGATCGCAGTGGTGTAGTCGGCTTCGGTAATTTTGCCGAGCTTGTACATGCGCCCCAGGATCCAGTCGCGACGTTCTTTGCTGCGGGTTGGGTTGGCCAACGGGTTGAAGCGCGACGGAGCTTTTGGCAGGCCGGCGATCATCGCCATCTGCGCCAGGCTCACGTCACGAATCGACTTGCCGTAATAAACCTGCGCCGCGGCTTCGATGCCGTAGGCGCGGTTGCCCAGGTAGATCTTGTTGACGTACAGCTCGAGGATCTCGTCCTTGGTCAACTGTCGTTCGATCTGCAGGGCCAGGAGGATTTCGGTGGTTTTGCGCGAGAAGCTGCGTTCGCTGGTCAGGAAGAAGTTCTTCGCTACCTGCATGGTGATGGTGCTGCCGCCGGACTGAATATGTCCGCTCTTTACCAACTGGGTGGCGGCACGCATCAGGCTGCTGGGATCGACGCCGTAGTGGTTGGCGAAATTGTCGTCTTCAGCACTTAGTAACGCATTAATGAAATTGGGGGGAATGTCGGCGAAACGGATTGGCGTGCGGCGCATTTCGCCAAATTCTGCGATCAACTTGTTGTCGCTGCTGTACACCCGCAAAGGAATCTGCAACTGAATGCTTCTCAGCGCCTCCACGGATGGCAATCCAGGGCTAAGGTAAAGAAAAGCGCCGCTCAGACCCAGGAGCAGTCCGCAGAAAACGGCGACGATGGACCAACCGAAAAATTTCAGCAGACGAATCAAGGCTTTTGGATATCCAGGGTAAAGAATGAATTAGGCATCAGGGGTTCAGGCTATACACAGAATGACCCGCGCTTGCAGTGAAAGCGGAAAAAACGCTCAGCATTATAAGCATTTTTCCGTCGGGGAGCGTCATTTGCGCTTCTGTCAAGACGGAGGGTATTGAACGCAATGGATATTACAGAGTCCGTAACTCACGGATAGTCATAGGGAATTGGTAGTGCTAGGACTCTTCAATAAAAAAGCCAATACGCTTCTGGGGATCGACATCAGCTCTACGTCGGTGAAGCTACTGGAGCTCAGTCGTCAAGGCGACCGGTATCGGGTCGAGGCCTATGCGGTCGAGCCGCTGCCTGCCAGCGCCGTGGTCGAGAAAAATATCGCCGAGCTCGAAGGGGTGGGGCAGGCGCTTGCGCGGGTGCTATCCAAGGCCAAGACCAGCCTCAGGAACGTGGCCGTCGCTGTGGCCGGTTCAGCGGTCATCACCAAGACCATCGAGATGGACGCCGGTCTTTCCGACGACGAGATGGAAAACCAGCTGAAGATCGAGGCCGATCAGTACATCCCTTATCCTTTGGATGAAGTGGCGATCGATTTCGAAGTGCAAGGCGTGTCGGCGCGCAACCCCGAGCGGGTCAATGTGCTGCTGGCGGCGTGTCGCAAGGAAAACGTCGAGGTCCGTGAAGCGGCCCTGGCTCTGGCCGGGCTGACCGCGCGCGTGGTCGACGTCGAAGCCTATGCCCTGGAGCGATCGTTCGGCCTGCTGGCAACCCAGTTGGCCGCCTCTCAGGAGCACCTGACCGTGGCGGTGGTCGATATCGGGGCCACCATGACCACCCTGAGCGTGTTGCACAACGGGCGGATCATCTACACCCGCGAGCAATTGTTCGGCGGGCGTCAACTGACAGAAGAGATCCAGCGCCGTTATGGCCTGACGGTCGAACAGGCGGGGTTGGCAAAGAAGCAGGGCGGTTTGCCGGACGATTACGTCAGCGAGGTCTTGCAGCCGTTTCGTGATGCGTTGGTGCAACAGGTGTCGCGTTCATTGCAGTTTTTCTTTGCCTCTGGCCAGTACAACTCGGTCGATCACATCCTCCTGGCTGGCGGTACCGCCTCGGTCCCCGGGCTGGAGCGATTGATCGAGCAGCGACTAAGCACGCCGACCCAGGTCGCCAACCCCTTCTCCAACATGACCCTGAGCAGCAAGGTTAACGCCGGTGCCCTGGCGAGCGATGCTCCGGCACTGATGATCGCTTGCGGGTTGGCCCTCAGGAGTTTCGACTGATGGCGCGGATCAATCTTTTACCCTGGCGTGAAGAGTTGCGCGAAGGGCGTCGCAAACGCTTTTTACTGGCGTTGGTCAGTGTGCTGTTGGGCTCGGTGGCAGCGCTGCTGATTGCGGATCAGGTCATCAACAGCGCCATTAACCGGCAAGTCGCCCGTAACGATTACATCGGCAAGCAGATTGCCGTGGTCGACGAGCGGATCAAACAGATCAGCGATCTGAAGGCCCGCCGACAGCAACTCGTCGAGCGCATGCGCATTATTCAGGACCTGCAAGGCAACCGGCCGATCAGCGGGAGGATTTTCGATCAATTGGCGCGTACCTTGCCGGACGGGGTTTATTTCACCGAAGTGAAAATGGTCGGCAAAACCGTGTCCATCACTGGCGCGGCGGAATCCAACAACCGGGTTTCGGATCTGATGCGCAATCTCGATGCCTCCGATTGGTTCGACGCGCCCAACCTCACGGAAGTCAAAGCGACCACCGCCGGTCAGCTGGATCAGGCCAATGTTTTTCAGTTGACCGTCCGTCAGACCCAGCCCGCGATTGTGGGGGGCGCCAAATGAAACCATCCGAATGGTTAGAAGGGTTACGCCAGATCGACATCAACGATCTGGACACCAACAACATGGGGTCCTGGCCACCGGCGATCAAGGTCCTGGCGAGTGTCCTGCTGATGGTCCTGGTGCTGACGCTGGGCTACAGCTTCTTGATCAGTGACCTGCAAAATCACCTGGAACTCAGGCGCGAGGAAGAGTCGACGCTCAGGGAGCAATTTGCGACCAAAGCTCATATGGCGGCGAATCTGGAGCTGTATACCCAGCAGATGAAGGAAATGGAAAACTCCTTCGGCATGCTTTTGCGGCAACTGCCCAGCGACACCGAAGTGCCCGGCCTGCTGGAGGATATCACCCGCACCGGCCTGGGCAGTGGCCTGGACTTCGAAGAAATCAAGCTGCTCCCGGAGGTCACCCAGCAGTTCTACATCGAACTCCCGATCCAGATCACCGTCACCGGCGCTTATCACGACCTGGCCACTTTTGTCAGTGGCGTGGCCGGGCTGCCACGGATCGTCACCCTGCATGACTTCGACCTGGCACCGGCCAATCCCGATGGCGGTCCGAAGTTGCGCATGAGCATCCTGGCCAAGACCTATCGCTACAACGACAAGGGGTTGCAGAAATGAGCCCGATTCGTTGCCTGTCGATGGTTATGTGCCTGGTCATCCTGGCCGGTTGTGGCGGCGACAATGATTTCAGCGACCTGGACGCCTACCTGAATGAAGTGCGCCTGCGTGCCCCCGGCAAAATCGAACCAACGCCGACATTCCGGTCTTACCCGACATTCACCTACAACGCTGCCAACCTGCGTAGCCCGTTCTCCAGGCAGGTCAGAGTCGATCTGGCCGGTCAGAAGCACGGCTCGCGTAACGTCAAACCCGACCCTGACCGGGTCAAGCAGTACCTCGAAGGTTTCAACATTGAACAGTTTGAAATGGTCGGCACCCTCTCCAATGCAACCGGCTCCTTTGCGCTGTTGCGCGGAGCAGGCGGCGTGCATCGGCTGAAAGTCGGCGATTACCTGGGGCGTAACGATGGGCGGATTGTCGCCATCAGCGGTTCGCAAGTCGACGTGGTCGAAATCGTTCCTGACGGCGAAGGTGCCTGGCTGGAACGGCCGCGGACCATCCCTTTGAAAGAGCACTCATAGTGGAACTCGAATAATGAACAGGATTTTCTCAACCTTCGGTATTTCGCTATGGATAGCGTTTCTGTCGCCGATGGTAATGGCGGCCAACCTCAAAGCGCTGGATGTCGCCGCGCTGCCCGGTGACCGTGTCGAGTTGAAGTTGTCGTTCGATGGGCCGCCACCGCAGCCCCATGGTTACACGACAGAGCAGCCTGCGCGGATTGCGCTGGACCTGCCGGGGGTCACCAGTCAGCTGGCGAACAAGAACCGGGATCTGGGCGGCGGCAATGCCCGCAGCGCCACGGTCGTCGAGGCCAAGGACCGTACGCGGCTGATCATCAGCCTGACTCAATTGACGCCATACAACACTCGCGTCGAAGGCAACAATGTGTTCGTGGTCGTCGGGCAAGGGGCCGCTGGCAAGGCGCCCAAACCGACCGCCAGTGCACCGCGCGCAGCCACTGCAACGCCGGCGCCCGCCAGGGTCAATGCGCCCGTGGGCAAAGCGATCCGGGGCGTGGATTTCCAGCGCGGCACCCAGGGTGAGGGCAACGTGGTCATCGATCTGTCGGATCCATCCATCGCCCCGGACATCCAGGAACGCGATGGCAAAATCATCGTCGCCTTCACCAAGACCCAACTGCCTGAACGGTTGCGAGTACGTCTCGACGTCAAGGATTTCGCCACGCCGGTGCAGTTCGTCAACGCCAGCGCCACGGGTGATCGGGCCATCATCAGTATCGAGCCCAGCGGTGCTTTCGATTATTCGACCTACCAGACCGATAATAAGCTGACCGTCAGCATCCGGCCGATGACTGTCGATGATCTGCAAAAGCGCAACGTAGAACGTTTTGCCTACACCGGCGAAAAACTCTCGCTGAATTTTCAGGACATCGATGTGCGATCGGTGCTGCAACTGATCGCCGATTTCACCAACCTCAATCTGGTGGCCAGCGACACGGTGCAGGGCGGCATCACGTTGCGCCTGCAGAACGTGCCATGGGATCAGGCGCTGGACCTGGTGCTAAAAACCAAAGGTCTGGATAAGCGCAAGATTGGTAACGTGCTGCTGGTGGCGCCGGCTGATGAGATCGCTGCCCGAGAGCGTCAGGAACTGGAATCACAGAAGCAGATCTCCGAACTGGCGCCTCTACGTCGCGAGCTATTACAGGTCAACTACGCCAAAGCCGCCGATATCGCCAAGCTGTTCCAGTCGGTGACCAGCGCCGAGGCGAAAATCGACGAGCGAGGGTCAATCACTGTCGATGAGCGAACCAACAACATCATTGCTTACCAGACCCAGGATCGACTCGACGAACTGCGTCGAATCGTTGCGCAACTGGATATTCCGGTGCGTCAGGTGATGATCGAGGCGCGTATCGTCGAGGCCAATGTCGATTACGACAAAAGCCTTGGCGTGCGCTGGGGCGGTTCGGTGCAGAAAGGTAACTGGAACACTTCGGGGGTCAATGGCTCTTCGACCACAATCGGTACGCCGGGCAGCACCAGTACCAATTCGCCGTTCGTCGATCTGGGAGCCTCTGCAAATACCTCGGGGATCGGCATCGCCTTCATTACCGACAATGTGCTGCTGGACCTTGAGCTTTCGGCCATGGAGAAAACCGGCAATGGGGAAATCGTCTCGCAGCCCAAGGTGGTCACGTCCGACAAGGAAACGGCGAAAATCCTCAAGGGCACCGAGATTCCCTATCAGGAAGCCAGTTCCAGCGGCGCCACCTCGGTGTCATTCAAGGAGGCTTCGCTGTCCTTGGAAGTGACCCCGCAGATCACGCCGGACAACCGAATCATCATGGAGGTCAAGGTCACCAAGGACGAACCGGATTACCTGAACAAAGTGCAGGATGTACCGCCGATCAAGAAAAACGAGGTTAACGCCAAGGTGTTGGTTAACGACGGCGAGACTATCGTCATCGGTGGGGTTTTCTCAAATACTCAGAGCAAGGTTGTAGATAAGGTGCCATTTCTCGGTGATGTGCCGTATCTTGGCCGCCTTTTCCGGCGTGACGTGGTTTCGGAGAAAAAATCCGAGCTGCTGGTATTTCTCACTCCGCGTATCATGAACAATCAGGCGATTGCTGTGAGTCATTGATTCTGTGCGAAATTTGATTCTTGTTGGACCGATGGGGGCTGGAAAAAGCACCATCGGCCGGTTGCTGGCCAAAGAGCTGCGCCTGCCATTCAAAGATTCCGATAAGGAAATTGAATTGCGCACGGGCGCCAATATCCCGTGGATTTTCGATAAGGAAGGCGAACCGGGCTTTCGTGACCGCGAGCAGGCGATGATCGCCGAGCTGTGCGCGTGCGACGGTGTGGTATTGGCGACCGGTGGCGGCGCAGTGATGCGCGAAGCCAATCGCCGGGCGTTGCATGCCGGTGGTCGGGTGGTCTATTTGCATGCATCGGTCGAGCAGCAGGTCGGCCGAACGGCTCGCGACCGCAATCGGCCATTGCTGCGCACCGCCGACCCGGCGAAAACCCTGCGGGATTTGCTGGCGATCCGTGATCCGCTGTATCGGGAAATCGCCGACCTGGTGGTTGAGACCGATGAGCGGCCACCGCGGATGGTGGTGCTCGACATCCTCGAACGCTTGCAGCAGCTACCGCCCCGTTAATGCGCGGCGCGAAATGCGCTATCCTCGACGTCCTGTCGCAGCCGCTCAAGGTTGTGGCGGCTGGCTACCGAGCGGCGTCACACCGGCAGACGCCATGGAATTCGTAAACTCAAGGCAGGATGCCTGATTCCATCTTCACTGTGGGGACACATGCAGACACTCAAGGTCGATCTAGGCGAGCGCAGCTACCCGATTCATATTGGCGAAGGTTTGTTGGATCAGCCTGAGCTGCTGGCCCCGCATATCCGCGGGCGGCAGGTGGCGATCATCTCCAACGAGACCGTGGCGCCGCTCTACCTCGAGCGTCTGACCCGCAGCCTCGCGCAATTCTCGGTGATTTCCGTGGTGCTGCCCGACGGCGAAGCCTTCAAGACCTGGGAAACTCTGCAACTGATCTTCGACGGCCTACTGACCGCACGGCACGATCGTCGTACCACGGTAATCGCCCTGGGGGGCGGCGTGATCGGCGACATGGCCGGTTTCGCGGCCGCCTGCTACCAGCGAGGCGTCGATTTCATCCAGATACCGACTACGTTGTTGTCGCAAGTCGACTCTTCGGTAGGCGGCAAGACAGGGATCAATCACCCGCTGGGCAAGAACATGGTCGGCGCCTTCTATCAGCCCAACGTGGTGCTGATCGATACCGCCACGCTCAATACTTTGCCGCCCCGCGAACTGTCTGCCGGATTGGCGGAAGTCATCAAATACGGGTTGATCTGCGACGAGCCATTCCTGACCTGGCTCGAAGAAAACGTCGATCGCCTGCGAGCGCTGGACCAGACTGCCCTGACTTACGCTATCGAACGCTCCTGCTCGGCCAAGGCTGCGGTGGTCGGTGCCGACGAAAAAGAGACGGGCGTACGCGCCACATTGAACCTGGGCCATACCTTCGGCCACGCGATCGAAACTCACATGGGCTATGGTGTCTGGCTTCATGGTGAAGCAGTCGCTGCTGGCACCGTAATGGCTTTGGAAATGTCCGCGCGCCTGGGCTGGATCAGCGAACAGGAGCGTGATCGCGGTATTCGCCTGTTCCAGCGAGCCGGCCTGCCGGTTGTCCCGCCGCAAGAGATGAGCGAAGCCGATTTTCTCGAGCACATGGCGATTGACAAGAAAGTGATCGACGGTCGTTTGCGCCTGGTGCTGCTGCGCCACATAGGCGAAGCAGTGGTGACCGACGATTATCCGAAAGAGATTTTACAGGCCACGCTGGGAGCGGATTACCGCGCCCTGGCTCAGCTTAAAGGTTAATAAGATCCCGATGACTAGTTTGCATGCCGACGAGGCTTTCCTCGGCCATTACCAGTTAAGTCATGACCCTTTCGCTCCACGGGTGCCTGGCTTCAAATTTTTCCCGGCCCAGCGCAAACCGGTGCTGGGGCAACTGCATCATCTGGCCCGTTACAGCCAGTTGCTGCTGGTGGTCACTGGCCCTCAAGGCAGCGGCAAAACCCTGTTGCGTCAGGCCCTGGTGGCCAGCACCAACAAACAGTCAGTGCAGAGCGTGGTGGTTTCCGCCCGTGGTGCCGGCGATGCGGCGGGTGTGCTGCATCAAGTGGCTCAGGCGCTGAATGTCGAACAGGCCGAAATCGGCGCCATCCTGGCCCAGGTGGTACAGCTTGCCCTCACGGGGCAGGAAGTCTATTTGCTGGTGGATGATGCCGAGCAACTCGACGAATCCGCGCTGGAAGCCTTGCTGGCTTTGGCCGCGGGTGCGCCGGAAGGTCGCCCGCACGTGTTCCTGTTCGGCGAGTCATCGCTGATTGCTCAACTTGACGCGCTGAGCCTTGAGGAAGAGCGTTTCCACGTCATCGAATTGCAGCCTTACACCGAAGAAGAAACCCGCGAATACCTGGATCAGCGTCTTGAAGGCGCTGGCCGGGGTATCGAACTTTTCACCGCGGATCAGATCTCTGATATTCACGAAAGCTCCGACGGTTGGCCTGGCAACATCAACCAGGTCGCCCGCGATGCAATGATCGAAGCCATGATTGCCAGCCGCTCAGCGGTGAAGCGTCCAAGTATGGGGTTCAACATGCCGAAGAAACACGTATTGGCGATTTCCGCCGTAGTCGTGGTCGCGGTAGCCGCCGCCTGGTTGATGCCGGGTCGCAGCAAAGCACCGACCACCGGCGCGCCTGCCAATGAACAGGCGCAACTGCCGCTGGGCCAGGGCACGCCACAACCTGACAGCAGTGGTGCTCCCGCCGTAGAGTTCGCCGGTAATTCACAACCGACGCCATTGCCGTTGGTCGGCAACTCGCAGCCGGTGATGCGTGGCCCGTTGGCCGAAGCGGCCGGTGGGATCACCGAAGGCGACGACGGCGTGCCGGTCGAAGGTTCCAGCGCTACACCGCCAACCGTGACCACCATTGCACCGCCTGCGGGCATCCAGCCGGGCCCGGCGCCAACACCTGCGGCCAAACCGGTTCCAGCGCCGACTCAGGTCGCGACCGCCAAGCCAGCGCCTGCACCTGTTGCCAAACCGGCTCCAGCGCCTGCCAAGCCAGTCGCCGCCGTCAAACCTGCCGAGAAGCCAGTCGCCGTGGCTAAAGCCGCCGGTGGCAGCTGGTACGCCGGCCAAGCGCCGGGTAACTACGTGGTGCAAATCCTTGGCACCAGCTCCGAATCGGCCGCGCAAAGCTTCGTCAAGGAGCAGGGCGGCGAGTACCGCTATTTCAAGAAAGTACTCAACGGCAAGCCGCTTTACGTCATCACCTACGGTAGTTTCGCCAACCGCGATGCAGCCGTTACCGCCATCAAGGCCTTGCCAGCGAAGGTTCAGGCTGGTAAACCTTGGCCTCGCACTGTCGCCAGCGTCCAACAGGAACTGGCAACAACTCGCTGAAGATTCGGCGGCCTTACCCAGGCCGCCTCTCCAAGCACCTCAAAATTTCTGCAAGCGCATGCCGATCTCTACAGACCGCGTGCCTTGCGGTGTCTGCGTCACAGTGGTCTTTGAGTCGTTGCGGTCAAAATTAAAAAAGTTTTGACTAGCACAGCATATCGCTTTAAACCTTTCACAAATGCGACATAGATTTGCGACAGTTCGTCGTCAAATTTGTGAGCCTCAGTGTCGGTGTGTACAATGACCTCCCTTTTGCCCCCGCAAAGCTGGCGTACGTTCGGCGTGGATGGTAACTGGCTGAATTGAAAAGAAATTTGCCTCGATAAGAGGCAGCCTGGTGAGAAAGTGTCTATGAAAGCAGGTCTGTACCAACCAGATGAATTCAAGGATAACTGCGGTTTCGGCCTGATAGCCCATATGCAGGGCGAGCCCAGTCATACCCTTTTGCAAACGGCCATTGAGGCCCTGACCTGCATGACCCACCGCGGTGGGATCAACGCCGACGGCAAGACCGGTGACGGTTGCGGTCTGCTGATTCAAAAGCCGGATGTATTCCTGCGTGCAATTACCCAGGAAACCTTCGGCGTCGAACTGCCCAAGCAATATGCCGTGGGCATGGTTTTTTTCAACCAGGACCCGGTCAAAGCCGAAGCCGCTCGCGAGAACATGAACCGCGAGATCCTGGCCGAAGGCCTGCAACTGGTCGGCTGGCGCAAAGTGCCGATCGACACCAGCGTCCTCGGCCGCCTGGCCCTCGAGCGCCTGCCGCAGATCGAACAAGTGTTCATCGCCGGTGAAGGCCTGAGCGATCAGGACATGGCGATCAAGCTGTTCAGCGCCCGTCGTCGTTCGTCCGTGGCCAACGCCGCCGACGTCGATCACTACATCTGCAGCTTTTCCCACAAGACCATCATTTATAAAGGCCTGATGATGCCGGCGGACTTGACCGCCTTCTATCCAGACCTCAGCGACCAGCGCCTGCAAACCGCAATCTGCGTGTTCCACCAGCGCTTCTCCACCAACACCTTGCCGAAATGGCCGCTGGCTCAGCCGTTCCGCTTCCTCGCCCACAACGGCGAGATCAACACCATCACCGGCAACCGCAACTGGGCTCAGGCCCGTCGCACCAAGTTCACCAATGATCTGATGGATCTGGAAGAACTCGGCCCGCTGGTGAATCGCGTAGGTTCCGACTCCTCCAGCATGGACAACATGCTCGAGTTGATGGTCACCGGTGGCATCGACCTGTTCCGTGGCGTGCGGATGATCATTCCGCCTGCGTGGCAGAACGTCGAAACCATGGACCCGGATCTGCGTGCATTCTACGAATACAACTCGATGCACATGGAACCGTGGGACGGCCCGGCCGGCGTGGTAATGACTGACGGTCGTTACGCGGTGTGCCTGCTCGACCGTAACGGTCTGCGTCCTGCGCGTTGGGTCACCACCAAGAACGGCTTCATTACCCTGGCCTCGGAAATCGGTGTCTGGAACTACCAGCCTGAAGACGTGATTGCCAAGGGCCGCGTTGGCCCTGGCCAGATCTTTGCCGTGGACACCGAAACCGGCCAGATCCTCGACACCGACGCCATCGACAACCGTTTGAAGTCCCGCCATCCGTACAAGCAATGGCTGCGCAAGAATGCCCTGCGCATCCAGGCGACCATGGAAGACAACGACCATGGTTCGGCGTTCTACGATGTTGATCAGCTCAAGCAGTACATGAAGATGTATCAGGTCACGTTCGAAGAGCGTGACCAGGTGCTGCGTCCGCTCGGCGAACAAGGCTATGAAGCCGTTGGCTCGATGGGCGACGATACGCCGATGGCCGTGCTGTCCCAGCGTGTGCGTACGCCGTACGACTATTTCCGTCAGCAGTTCGCGCAGGTCACCAACCCGCCGATCGACCCGCTGCGTGAAGCCATCGTCATGTCGCTGGAAATCTGCCTCGGTGCCGAGCGCAACATTTTCCAGGAGTCGCCGGAACACGCCTCACGCGTGATTCTCAGCTCGCCGGTCATTTCCCCGGCCAAGTGGCGCTCGCTGATGAACCTCGATCGTCCGGGCTTCGAACGCCAGGTCATCGACCTCAACTACGACGAGAGCGTTGGCCTCGAAGCCGCAGTGCGCAATGTTGCCGATCAGGCTGAAGAAGCCGTTCGCGCCGGTCGTACCCAGATCGTGCTGAGTGACCGTCACATTGCCCCGGGCAAGTTGCCGATCCACGCTTCGCTCGCCACCGGTGCGGTGCATCACCGCCTGACCGAAAAAGGCCTGCGGTGCGACTCCAACATCCTGGTGGAAACTGCTACCGCTCGCGATCCGCATCACTTTGCGGTACTGATCGGTTTCGGTGCTTCGGCGGTCTATCCGTTCCTGGCTTACGAAGTACTGGGCGACCTGATCCGCACCGGTGAAGTGCTGGGCGACCTCTATGAGGTGTTCAAGAACTACCGTAAAGGCATCACCAAAGGCCTGCTGAAGATCCTGTCGAAGATGGGCATCTCCACCATCGCGTCCTATCGCGGTGCGCAACTGTTCGAGGCGATCGGCCTGTCCGAAGAAGTCTGCGACCTGAGCTTCCGTGGTGTGCCAAGCCGCATCAAGGGCGCGCGTTTCGTCGACATCGAAGCCGAGCAGAAAGCTTTGGCGGCCGAAGCCTGGAGCCCGCGCAAGCCGATCCAGCAAGGCGGTCTGCTGAAGTTCGTCCATGGTGGCGAATATCACGCCTACAACCCGGACGTGGTCAGCACCCTGCAAGCCGCTGTGCAGCAGGGCGACTACAGCAAGTTCAAGGAATACACGGCGCTGGTGGACAACCGTCCGGTGTCGATGATCCGCGATCTGTTCAAGGTCAAGACCCTGGATACGCCGCTGGACATCAGCGAGATCGAGCCGTTGGAGTCGGTGCTCAAGCGCTTTGACTCCGCGGGCATCTCTTTGGGCGCATTGTCGCCGGAAGCTCACGAAGCCTTGGCCGAAGCCATGAACCGCCTCGGTGCGCGGTCCAACTCCGGCGAAGGCGGCGAAGACCCGGCGCGCTACGGCACCATCAAGAGCTCGAAAATCAAGCAGGTCGCCACCGGTCGTTTCGGTGTGACCCCGGAATACCTGGTCAACGCTGAAGTGCTGCAGATCAAGGTCGCTCAGGGCGCCAAGCCCGGCGAAGGCGGTCAGCTGCCAGGTGGCAAGGTCAACGGTCTGATCGCCAAACTGCGTTACGCAGTGCCGGGCGTGACCCTGATCTCGCCTCCGCCGCACCACGACATCTACTCGATCGAAGACTTGTCGCAGCTGATTTTCGACCTGAAACAAGTCAACCCGAAGGCGCTGGTCTCGGTGAAGCTGGTGGCAGAAGCCGGCGTCGGCACCATCGCTGCCGGTGTGGCCAAGGCCTACGCGGACTTGATCACCATCTCCGGCTACGACGGCGGTACTGGTGCATCGCCACTGACCTCGATCAAATACGCGGGCGCACCGTGGGAACTCGGCCTGGCCGAAACCCACCAGACCCTGCGCGGCAACGACCTGCGCGGCAAGGTCCGGGTGCAGACCGACGGCGGTCTGAAAACCGGCCTCGACGTGATCAAGGCGGCGATTCTCGGCGCTGAAAGCTTCGGCTTCGGCACCGCGCCAATGATCGCCCTGGGCTGCAAGTACCTGCGTATTTGCCACCTGAACAACTGCGCCACCGGCGTCGCGACTCAAAACGAGAAGCTGCGCAAGGATCACTACATCGGTACCGTCGACATGGTGGTGAATTTCTTCACCTACGTTGCCGAAGAAACCCGTGAGTGGCTGGCCAAGCTGGGCGTGCGCTCCCTCGAAGAGCTGATCGGCCGTACCGATCTACTGGAAATCCTCGAAGGCCAGACCGCAAAGCAGAACCACCTGGATCTGACCCCGTTGCTGGGCAGCGATCACATCCCGGCAGACAAGCCTCAGTTCTGTCAGGTCGACCGCAACCCGCCGTTCGACAAAGGACTGCTGGCCGAGAAAATGGTCGACCTGGCCACTTCGGCCATCAACGACATGAGCGGCGCCGATTTCGCCCTAGACATCTGCAACTGCGACCGTTCCATCGGCGCACGGATTTCCGGTGAAATTGCTCGCAAACATGGCAACCAGGGCATGGCCAACGCGCCGATCACTTTCCGCTTCAAAGGCACGGCGGGTCAGAGCTTCGGTGTGTGGAACGCCGGCGGCCTGAACATGTACCTGGAAGGCGATGCCAACGACTACGTCGGCAAGGGCATGACCGGCGGCAAGCTGGTCATCGTTCCGCCGAAGGGCAGTATCTACAAGACTCAGGACAGCGCCATTATCGGCAACACCTGCCTGTATGGCGCCACCGGCGGCAAGCTGTTCGCCGCCGGTACCGCGGGCGAGCGTTTCGCGGTGCGTAACTCCGGTGCTCACACCGTCGTGGAAGGCACTGGCGATCACTGCTGCGAGTACATGACCGGTGGTTTCGTCTGCGTGTTGGGCAAGACCGGTTACAACTTCGGCTCCGGCATGACCGGCGGTTTCGCCTACGTGCTCGACCAGGACAACACCTTCGTTGACCGGGTCAACCACGAACTGGTGGAAATCCAGCGGATCAGCGGTGAGGCGATGGAAGCCTATCGCAGCCACTTGCAACGCGTGCTGAACGAATACGTCGAGGAAACCGACAGCGAGTGGGGTCGTAACCTCGCTGAAAACCTCGATGACTATTTGCGTCGTTTCTGGCTCGTCAAACCTAAGGCGGCGAGCCTGAAAACATTGCTCTCCAGTACTCGTGCCAGTCCACAAGTAACGACGCAGCGGCAAGTCGCAAGCTTCAAGCGGCAAGCTCAATGCAGTGCGCGGTGTGCCGGATTAATGTGATTTTCTTGCAGCTTGAAGCTTATAGCTTGAAGCTGTCGTGTAAGAGGTTTTGAAGATGGGCGAACGTCTCAACAACGACTTCCAATTCATCGATGTCGGGCGCAAAGATCCGAAGAAGAAACTGTTGCGTCAACGCAAGAAAGAGTTCGTGGAAATCTACGAACCCTTCAAACCCCAGCAGTCGGCCGACCAGGCCCACCGCTGCCTGGGTTGCGGTAACCCGTATTGCGAATGGAAGTGCCCGGTGCACAACTTCATTCCCAACTGGCTGAAACTGGTGGCCGAGGGCAACATCCTGCAGGCCGCCGAGCTGTCGCACCAGACCAACACCCTGCCGGAAGTCTGCGGCCGGGTGTGTCCTCAGGATCGTCTGTGTGAGGGTGCGTGCACCCTCAACGACGGCTTTGGTGCGGTGACCATCGGCTCGGTCGAGAAGTACATCACCGACACCGCGTTCGCCATGGGCTGGCGCCCGGACATGTCCAAGGTCAAACCGACCGGCAAGCGTGTCGCGGTAATCGGCGCGGGTCCTGCCGGCCTGGGTTGTGCCGACGTGTTGGTACGTGGCGGCGTGACCCCGGTGGTGTTCGACAAGAACCCGGAAATCGGCGGTCTGCTGACCTTCGGCATCCCCGAGTTCAAGCTGGAAAAGACCGTGCTGAGCAATCGCCGCGAAGTCTTCACCGGCATGGGCATCGAGTTCCGCCTGAACACCGAAATCGGCAAAGACGTGACCATCGAGCAACTGCTCGAAGAATACGATGCCGTGTTCATGGGCATGGGCACCTACACTTACATGAAAGGCGGTTTTGCCGGTGAGGATCTGCCGGGCGTGTATGACGCACTGGACTTCCTGATCGCCAACGTCAACCGCAACCTGGGCTTTGAAAAGTCGCCGGAAGATTTCGTCGACATGAAAGGCAAGAAGGTCGTGGTGCTGGGTGGTGGCGATACAGCGATGGACTGCAACCGTACTTCGATTCGCCAGGGCGCCAAGTCGGTGACCTGTGCCTATCGTCGCGACGAAGCGAACATGCCGGGCTCGCGCAAAGAGGTGAAGAACGCCAAGGAAGAAGGCGTGAAATTCCTCTACAACCGCCAGCCGATCGCGATCGTCGGTGAAGATCGTGTTGAAGGGGTGAAGGTGGTCGAGACCCGTCTCGGCGAACCGGACGCCCGTGGCCGTCGCAGCCCCGAGCCGATCCCGGGTTCCGAAGAGATCATCCCGGCCGACGCCGTGGTCATCGCCTTCGGCTTCCGTCCAAGCCCGGCATCGTGGTTCGAGCAGTTTGACATCCAGACCGACAGCCAGGGCCGCGTCGTGGCACCGGAACAAGGCCAATACAAGCACCAGACCAGCAACCCGAAAATCTTCGCCGGTGGCGATATGGTGCGCGGTTCCGACCTGGTGGTAACGGCGATCTTCGAAGGCCGCAATGCGGCTGAAGGGATCCTGGATTACCTGGGGGTCTGAAGACCTCAGCTTCAAGCTACAAGTTGCAAGCTACAAGCCACGGCGCTTGCGGCTTGTAGCTTGAAACTTGCAGCTGCTCCCCCTGCGACCAATTGACCCGATAGACAAAAGGAGCGGCTCTTGCCGTGCCTTTTGCGCCCGGCTCTGAGAAAATGCCCGCACTTTTTTTCCGGATGCCGACATGACTGCCCTGAAGAACGACCGTTTCCTTCGCGCCCTGCTCAAGCAACCCGTAGACGTCACCCCTGTGTGGATGATGCGTCAGGCCGGTCGCTACCTGCCTGAATACCGCGCCAGCCGTGCCAAGGCCGGTGACTTCATGAGCCTGTGCATGAACCCGGCGTTCGCTTGCGAAGTCACGATGCAGCCGCTCGACCGCTATCCGCAACTGGACGCGGCGATCCTGTTCTCCGACATCCTCACCATTCCCGATGCCATGGGCCAAGGCCTGTACTTCGAAACCGGTGAAGGTCCGCGCTTCAAGAAAGTCATCAGCACCCTGGCCGATATCGAAGCCCTGCCGATTCCTGATCCGCACAAAGACCTCGGTTACGTCATGGACGCGGTCAGCACCATCCGTCGCGAACTGAACGGCCGCGTGCCGCTGATCGGCTTCTCCGGCAGCCCATGGACGTTGGCGACCTACATGGTCGAAGGCGGCTCGTCGAAAGACTTCCGCAAGACCAAAGCCATGCTCTACGACAACCCGCAAGCCATGCATTTGCTGCTGGATAAACTCGCGCAGTCGGTCACCTCGTACCTCAACGGCCAGATCATGGCCGGCGCGCAAGCGGTGCAGATCTTCGACACCTGGGGCGGTAACCTTTCCGCGGCGGCTTACCAGGAATTCTCCCTGGCCTACATGCGTAAAATCGTCAGTGGCCTGATCCGCGAGCACGAAGGGCGTAAAGTGCCGGTCATCCTGTTCACCAAGAACGGTGGCCTGTGGCTGGAAAGCATTGCCGACGCTGGCGCCGACGCATTGGGCCTGGATTGGACCTGTGACATTGGCGAAGCCCGCCAACGCGTCGGCAGCAAAGTCGCCCTGCAAGGCAACATGGACCCGACCGTCCTTTACGCCAAGCCAGAAGCCATCCGCGCCGAAGTTGGTCGCATTCTCGCCAGCTACGGCAAGGGCAGCGGCCACGTGTTCAACCTCGGTCATGGCATCACCCCGGAAGTTGACCCCGAACATGCTGGCGCCTTCCTGCGTGCGGTGCATGAACTGTCGGCGCAGTATCACGAGTAACGCAGATTGCAATAATCAAAAGCCTGCCCGGCGTGAAGTCGGGCAGGCTTTTTTGTTCTTGTTGAAATAGTGTCCATTTAAAGATTACTGCCTGTAAGAATGTTTTCTCTCCTTGTCAGATAAGTGAAGACAGAGATTAATCCTCAGGTCAGTGATGACTTGTCCTACATAGAACTGTGCTTCATCCCGGTAAGGTTCCAGACCTTCGTTCGGTGTACCGCCGAACGAGATTACGAACATTGGCGCCAGTAAACGCGCCCTAATTTCGATAAGCAGTCTGGAATACATATCATGAAAAATACCTTTTATAAGGGAGGTGCATTAACCGCGTGTACTTCCTCAATGATCCTGTTATCGGCAATGTTGGCGTCTCAGAGTGTTTCCGCACACGGGTATCTGGAAGTGCCCCCCTCGCGTGCGCTGCTTTGCCAGAAAGGCTTGAATACCAACTGTGGCGGCGCGCAATACGAACCACAAAGTGTTGGCGAAACCTTCAAGGGTTTTCCGGCCGGTAATGGCGGCGCTCCTCTTCAGGGACCGGTCGACGGCAAGATTGCCAGTGGCGGTCACTCGTTGTTCTCCGCTATGGATGCTCAGTCCGCCACCCGTTGGCATTTGTCGGAAATCAAGGATCGCAACATCGATTTCCAATGGCGTTACACCGCTGTTCACCCTGCGACCAAGCATGAGTATTTCATCTCTCGCAACGGCTGGAATCCGAACGAAGCGCTGAAACGCGCCACCTTCGAAAGCACGCCGTTCTGCACCATCGACGGCGGTAATCAAAAGCCCGAATCCGGTGCCAAACACAACTGCAACATCCCGGCCGACAAGTCCGGCCAGCATGTGATCCTGGCGATCTGGACGGTCGGCGACACCGACGCGGCCTTTTACAATGCGACCGATGTGAACATCATCGCGGAAGCGCAATTGCCTGGTGGCTGGTCGTCTGTCGGCGGCATCGCTGCGTCGACTCAATTACTGGTCGGTGACAAGGTGAAGGCTCGTGCATTCACCGCTAACGGCGAGAGCGCGGAATACAGCGTTGATATCTCCATCGATACCGCCGAAGACGGTTTGCCAAACAACTGGGCATTCAAGCTGGCAGAGAAAATCAACAAGATTCACACGCTGATCCGTGCAGGCATTCGTGATGAAAGCGGCACCATCGAACCGGTACGGGGCAACAACACCCTGTACGCTCAAAAAGAAAGTGGCGTCGTGCGTTACGAAGTACAGCTGGCGATGCAAGAGGACGCTGCAGCTCGCATGTCCGTCGCGTCCCAGCAACCCGAATACGTGCTGGAAAAAGGCCGGGCCAAGGTCGAGTTCGGCATGATCTCCAACCGCAAAATGAACGTCGAAGCGACCTTGTTCGATGAGCACAACAAACCGGTTGGCTCGACAACGGCCCAGGTGGACAGCGGCTCGACATGGCTGGCCATGGACGTGCGCAGCAATCCCGGCAAGCACACCCTGACACTGGTGGGTACCACGCTGGATGGCCGTACTACGCGCCAGGACACCCAGCCCACCAACATGACCGGTGAAGGTGTCGGTATCGAATACGATTTCGTATTTCCTGAAGGCCTGAGCGAATACACCGCCGGCACCAAAGTGCTGCAACCGAAGACCAACGAAGTCTACGAGTGCAAGCCATTCCCCGCGTCCGGTTACTGCAAGCAATACAGCCCGACCGCCAATGGATTCGAGCCTGGCAACGGTGAACATTGGCACATGGCCTGGAACAAGCTTTAAGTCCTCTCAGTAACACTTCAGGCGATCTGTAACGGATCGCCTGAAGCTCATTTGCTGTTTGAAAGTCGAGTTGAAAAATGTCCGTTATGGGTTACTCCAGGCAGCGTGTATGGCTGCACTGGTTATCGGCGGCTGTGATCATCTGGACGCTGGCGTCGGGATTTTATGTGGCCTGTGTCGAAATGCCTGTTCGCGTGAGTGAGTGGGTCGCCTTCATGAACGTCTCGCTGACGACGGTGTTCATTCCGTTTTTTGCCTGGCGTCTGTTTATTTTTGGGGTTCACGCCCGCTCCACGAGCGTGAGCACTTTGTCGTTGATGGAAAAGCTCGCACTGTTCGCCCATACGCTGATTTACATCGCCGTGACAGTCGTGCTGGTAACCGGTGTGTTGATGATGGATCGCCCGATTGATGTCTTCGGTGTGTTCGAGATTGCGCAGCCACTGGCTGATCCTGTGCTCATCTCCCGATTTGTCACGATTCACATCGGCTCATCCCTGGTCCTTTTGCTGCTGATCGTGATGCATGTCGGCGCGGTGATTGTCCACGAGGCATGCGGCCACCGCGTTCTGCGGCGAATGTCCTTGTGCAGCCTTGTTCGAAGTGAACGACTCGAGTGAGTACGCGCTTTTGCAAGCTCTGCCTGTTGGTGATCTGCGCCGGCTACGGAGGTTTTTTGTCGTGGCAAGAGTCGGCTTTTCGCAAAAGCCTTGCTGCGCCATTGTCATTCGCCGCGACGGACACGACAGCATCGCCCCGTGAGCCTCTCGATACGACTGCGGTCGCAACGGTGCTTGGTCTGGTGGCTGAAACCACGTTGCTGCCCAGCGCCGAGCCGCTGACTTTGCACGCCAGTTTTGTCGTCGGCACCGGACTGTCCAGAGCGTTACTGGCAGGCACTCAAGGCTCGCGGATATACCAGGTCGGCGACTCGTTGCCGGGTGGCAGCGTGCTGCGCCGCGTCGAGGCGAATCAAGCGGTGTTGTGGAACAAGGGGCGAGAAGAGGTGTTGACGCTGCAAACGCCCGTATCGCGTTTCCTGCGTCGCTTCGGCGCATCAGCCGAGGCGCCGACACCCGCGAAGTCTACGCATTTCCTACGCTCGCTCCCCGGGCAGTCAGAGTGATCAACCTATGAACGGCTCCCTCCGCGCACCTATGTTGCGCCCCCTGCTTTTTCTTGCTGCTTTCGCGACAGTGTTCTTTCATGACGTGTTGCGCAGCGAGGAAGAAAAATGGCAACTGGCGATGAACAACGCGGAACTGCGCGACATCGTCGAAGAAATTTCCACCATTCTCGGCACCACGGTCGTGCTCGATCCCAGAGTCACCGGGCGTGTCACGGTCATGTCCCGTCAGGCCCTCGACCGTGAGGGTGTTCGCCGGTTGTTTTATTCGGTGTTGGATGCGCACAACTTCACCGTGATCGACGAGGGCGACCGCATCCTCATTACGCCAGTCGCCGAAGCCAAAACCCGCGCCGGTCAGGGCGTTGCAAAAAATGCCACGGCGTCGCAATTCATCACTCAGGTCATCGCGCTGAACACCAGCAGCGCGTCCGACATTGCCGGGCTGGTGCGGCCATTGGTATCGGTCAACGGTTATGTCGGCCCGTCGGTGTCGGCCAATGCACTGGTCGTCACCGATACCGCTGCCAATGTAAACCGTATCTCTCAAGTCATTCGGCAACTGGACGCCGGTCAGAACAACCGGCATGCCGTGGTGCAAATGCAACACGCGCAGGGCAAACGCAACGCCGATACGGCGATTCAAGTGTTGGCCGACGCCAGAACCAATCGACTGATTCTCATCGGTCCACCGTCAGTGCGCCAACGCCTGGTCGATCTCGCTCGCAGCCTCGATACGCCCGGTACCGCTTCCCTCGACAATGCCCGGGTGATTCGCCTGCGTCATAGCGACGCCAAGCAAATGGCTGAAGTGGAAGCGATGGGCCAAGGCAGAAAACAGGCTGCCGCCCTCAGCGGCGCCAAGGACCCTTCGGCCAACACCACGTTCATGATCAAGGCCGACGAGAGCCAAAATGCGCTGGTGGTAATTGCCGAACCGGCGCAAATCCGCACCATCGAAAACATCGTGCGCCAATTGGACCAGCCTCGGGCGCAGGTGCTGATCCACGCCGCCATTGTCGAAATCTCCGGAGACATTGCCGAAGCCGTGGGTGTGCAGTGGGGCGTCAGCAGCGGCGACGCGAAAGGCTTCATCAACTTTCCCGGCACCGACATTCCGATCATCGGCGGGCTGACCTTCGACGAGAAAAAATCAGCGCCGGAAGGAGCGGTGCTGCAACTGGGCAGTGACCGCTTCGGCGCGTTGATTTCGGCATTGGCGAGCAATACGCGAAGCAATCTGCTGTCCACGCCAAGCCTGCTGACCCTGGATAATCAGGAAGCAGAAATCATCGTTGGCCAGAACGTCCCGTTCAAGACCGGCTCCTACGCCACCAACAGCAACGGCGCGGACAATCCGTTTACCACCGTCGAGCGCAAAGACGTGGGTATCAGCCTGAAGATCAAGCCCTATATCAACGAAGGTTCGACGTTACGCCTGGAGGTCGAACAGGAGGTTTCGGACATCGCACCCTCTGTGTCAGGTATTGACTCCTCGGACCTGATCACCAATAAACGTGCGCTCAAAAGCACCATCCTCGCAGACGACGGCGAGATCATTGTGATCGGCGGCCTGATCCGCGACAGCGTACGTACTCAGCAAAGCGGCGTACCGCTGCTGCGCGACATTCCTTACCTGGGTGCGCTGTTTCGCTGGACCCGGGATACGCAAACCAAAAGCAATCTGATGGTCTTTTTGCGGCCCACAATTGTCCGCAGCAAAGAAGACCTGGCCGACGTGAGCCATCAGCGTTACGACGCGCTGCGCGAGTTGAGCAAGCCTGGCGCGCGGGGCAACAATTCGCTGCTTCTGCCTGCTGAGGCGCGCCAGTTGTTCGATTCGGAGCCTACTGCACCGGTGTTCGATTTACGCAAGCGAGCACCGGTAACGCCATGAGCCGATCGAGCGAAATTCCCGAGTTGTTGCCCTTCGGTTTCGCCCGGCGTTTCGGCGTGCTGCTGGAGCGCGAAGGTGCCGATTTCAACCTTTCGCTGCGTGCTGATACATCGCTCACGGTATTGTCCGAAGCGCGCCGGGTGTGCGGTCGGGACCTGCCGATGCGGATTCTGGAACCGGCCGAATTCGCCGCGCGTCTGGCCGCCGCTTACCGTGAAGGTCAGAGCGCGGCGCAACAGGTTGCCCAAGGGCTGGACGAAGAACTGGACCTGCTGAGTCTGGTGGATCAGGTGCCGCAAACTGCCGACCTGCTAGAGCAACAGGGTGATGCGCCGATCATCCGGCTGATCAACGCATTACTCAGCGAAGCGGTGCGCGAGCACGCCTCGGACGTGCACCTGGAAACGTTCGAACAGTATTTGTCGGTGCGCATGCGGGTCGACGGGCAACTGCGAGAAATGCTCAGGCCCCGGCGCGAACTGGCGACCCTGCTGGTGTCGCGCATCAAGGTCATGGCGCGTCTGGACATCGCCGAAAAACGTGTCCCTCAGGACGGGCGAATGGCCCTGCGACTGGCCGGCCATGAAGTCGATGTACGGGTTTCGACATTGCCCTCGGCGCACGGTGAACGGGTAGTGCTGCGGCTGCTCGACAAGCAGGCCGGACGCCTGGAGCTACAGCGATTGGGCATGCCGGATGAAACCCTTGCGTCGCTACGCCAATTGCTCGGCAAACCTCACGGTATTCTGCTGGTGACTGGCCCCACCGGCTCCGGCAAAACCACCAGTCTTTACGCTGCGCTGAGCAGCCTGAATGACCACACTCGCAACATTCTCACCGTCGAAGATCCCATCGAATATCACCTGCCGGGTGTTGGCCAGATGCCGGTCAACCCGAAAGTCGACATGACGTTTGCTCGGGGTCTGCGGGCGATCTTGCGTCAGGACCCGGACGTGGTGATGGTCGGTGAAATCCGTGATCGCGAGACGGCGGAGATCGCCGTTCAGGCATCGCTGACCGGGCATCTGGTGCTCTCGACGTTGCATACCAACAGCGCGGTGGGCGCCGTGACGCGGCTGGTGGATATGGGGGTCGATGCCTACCTGTTGGCGTCGTCGCTGGTGGGCATTCTGGCTCAACGATTACTGCGCACGTTGTGCCCCCATTGCAAGGTGGCGTATAGCGCCGATGCCGCGACGTGTCAGCGCCTCGGGCTCGATCCTGCGGCGTTGCACCAATTGTTTAAGGCAGTGGGTTGTGAGCACTGTCAACACGGTTATCGCGGACGCATCGGCATCTACGAACTGATCAGCGTGACACCGGCCGTGTCGACGCTGATTCATCAAGGTGTCGGCGAACAGGCGTTGATCGAGGAGGCACGCAAGCTGTCACGCAGTCTGTTTCAGGATGGTCGGCAACGGGTGCTGGACGGCGTGACCAGCCTTGATGAGTTGCTGCGCGTGATACAGGAGGACTAGCGCATGCCGACGTTTGATTACCGTGCTGACGATGCCCGGGGCCGACGTTGCAAGGGACGGCTGGAAGCCGATGGCCCGCGTCATGCCCGGCAACTCCTGCGTGAGCGGAGTTTGTGGCCTCGCGAATTGAACGAGGTCAGGACCGGAGGCGACGCCGGGACGCAGCCTCGTGGCGGACGCTTGGGTGCCGGCGACCTGGCGCTGCTGACGTTGCAACTGTCCACCCTCGTTCAGGCCGGCTTGCCCCTTGAGGAAGCCCTCGACGCGGTGGCGAAACAGAGTGCCAGGCGAAAGGTTGCCGGTCTGTTGTCGGCCGTCAGGAGCCGGGTGATGGAGGGGCATGCCCTGTCAACGGCGCTGGGTCTGTTTCCCAAAGCGTTCCCTGAATTGTTTCGCGCCACCGTTGCGGCCGGCGAACGATCCGGGCACCTGGGACATGTGCTGGAGCAACTGGCGGCTTACACCCAGGCCCGTCAGGCATCGCGGCAGAAAATCCAGATGGCCCTGGTTTACCCGCTGATCCTGATGTTTGCCAGCGTGGCGATCGTCGGGTTTCTGCTGGGTTATGTGGTGCCGGACGTGGTGAAAATCTTCGTCGACAGCGGCCAGCCATTGCCCTGGCTGACCCGGGCGCTGATCGGTTTGAGCGATGGGCTGCGTAGTCACTTCCTACCGTTGGCGGGCGTGATGGCAGCGCTGATCGGTCTGTGGCGCTGGAGTCTGCGCCAACCGCTCTGGCGCCTGCGCTGGCATCGACTGGCGTTGAACATGCCGGTAGCGGGCGAGGTGTTACGGGCGATGGAAGCTGCACGATTTGCCAGCACCCTGGCGATCCTCGGCAAAAGTGCGGTGCCCCTGGTGGACGCGCTGGAAATCGCTGCCGCCGTCATCGGCAACCTGACCATTCGTGCGCGCATGGTCGATGTCGCCCGCTCGGTCCGCGAAGGTGGAACGCTGACCCGTGGCCTGGAACTCAGCGGCGACATCCCGCCGATGATGCTGCACATGATTGCCAGCGGCGAACGCGCCGGCGAACTCGATCGCATGCTGGTGCGAGCGGCCGAGCAACAGGAAAACAGCCTGGCGGCGCGCATCGCACTGGTCGTGAGCCTTTTCGAACCGGCCGTGCTGGTGCTGATGGGCGGTGTCGTGCTGCTGATCGTGATGGCCATCCTCCTACCGATTCTCAGCCTCAACCAATTGGTGAATTGATCATGCAATCCTTATGCAACAGCAAACCTGCCGCCCAACGCGGTTTTACCCTGATCGAAATCATGGTGGTGGTGGTCATCATCGGCGTATTGGGGGCCATCGTGGTGCCGCAGTTCATGAGCCGGCCCGATCAGGCCAAAGTCACCGCCGCCAAAATAGACATCCAGGCCATTACCACCGCCCTGGAAATATACCGCCTCGATAACTTCCATTACCCCTCGACGCAGCAAGGGCTGGAAGCGTTGAGCAAGCGGCCGTCGGGCATGCCGGCGGCGAGAAACTGGAACCCTCAGGGTTATTTGAAAAACCTGCCCGTTGACCCCTGGGGCACGCCTTATCAGTTCCTCAATCCCGGCGTGCAATCGATTGACGGCAGCTACGACCTGTATTCCCTGGGCTCCGATGGCGCAATAGGAGGCGAAGGGCATGCGGCCGATATCGGCAACTGGAGCGACTGACTCATGCGGCGACGGTGCCAGGGGTTTACCTTGCTTGAGTTGATGATTGTGATCGTCCTGATTGGCGTGTTGCTGGGCATGGTCAGCTTCGCCACCGGCCCGAACCCGGCGCGCCAGGCCCGGCACGAAGTGCACGGTTTCATCAGTGTGATTCAACATTTGCGTGAGCGGGCGGTGCTCGATGGCGATGAGTTCGGCATACGGCTGAGTAACGCCGGCTATCGCGCGATGCGGCTCACTGCTTACGGCTGGGAGCCGATGGCGGCGCTGCACCCATGGCCCGATAACCTGCGGCTGCGGCTTGAGCAGGACGGGCATGCCTTGGTCCTGGGGGCTGACGAAGGACCGCCGCAGCTGCTGATGTTCAGCAGTGACGAAACCAGCCCCTTCACGCTGACGTTCGCGACCGCTGGCCGGATGTCGCTGAGCCTGTCGAGCGACGGCCTCGGCGAGGTGCTGATCGATGACTAAGGGAGCGTCGACGTCACGCATGCGCGGCTTCACTTTGCTGGAAATCATGGTGGCCCTGGCGGTCTTCTCGACGCTGGCGGCGGCGGTAATGTCCGCGAGCCAATACGTGGTGAAGCAGACCGGTGCGGTCGAAGAGCGACTCTTCGCTGCGTGGCTGGCAGACAACCTTCTGAATGAACTGCGCCTGCAACCCGTGTTGACCGTCGGCCAGCAACAGCGAGTCGTGCAGATGGATCGCCGCGATTGGTTGCTGCGTCAGCACATCAGCGCTTCGACCGAACCGCGTCTGCTGCAAGTCGAGGTTGACGTGAGCCTTTCCGGTCGCGAGCAAACCCTCCACCGCGCCAGTGGCTGGATACCTGATCGCCATGATTAAACAGGCCGGGTTCACCCTGCTCGAATTGGTGATCGCCCTGGCGATATTTACCTTACTGGGTCTGGCCAGTTGGGGGCTGTTTGATAGCGTGATACGCGTACAGCAGAGCAAAACGGCGCACGAACGAGCGTTCAGAAGCCTGCAACGGGCGGTGGCGGTGATCGAGCGGGATCTGCTGCACGTCACTGAACAGCCTGTCGTGCTTCAACAAGCGGTACTGCAATTGCAGCGCAGCCACTGGCGCAATCCGCTGGATCAACCTCGCAGCGAACGACAGACACTGACGTATCGACTCGACAACGGCGCGCTATGGCGTGAAAGCCAGGGCGAAGGCTCTCAGACTGTGCAGCGGCAAAAGCTACTGGCCGAGGTCCGGGACTTGAGCTGGCGACTGTCCGACGCGCAGTCCGGCTGGCGCAACGATTGGCCGTCCGGTCGTGATGTGAAGGCGCCCAAGGCCGTGGAACTGCAAGTGTCGGTGGGCCGCTTCCAAGAGATTCGTCGGGTGTTGCTGTTGCCGGGCGCGTTGCCATGAACGGGCGTCAACGCGGCATCGCACTGATCAGTGTGTTGCTGGTCATGAGCCTGGCACTGCTGATCACCAGCGGTTTGCTGCGCAGCCATCGCCTGTCGCTGCAAAGCAGCGGGCAAGCGTTGCAGCACGTCCACTTGCGCCAACTCGCGGTTGCCGGGGAAACCTGGGCGCTGTTGCGCTTGCAGGAGACTGCGCAGGGCACGCAAAAAACCGTCGACCTGACCCAGGAATGGGCACGGGCTACACCTGACTTGGACGTTGAAGACGCGCAACTGCGCGTCGATATCGAAGACCTTGCCGGACGGTTCAACCTTAATTTGATGTTGGGTCAGGGGCAGATCGATCAGGTCACCCGCAACCGGTGGGAACGCTTGCTTGGCGTGCTTGATCTCGCGCCGCTGGAACTGAGTCAGGTCGGTGCATTACAAGAACTGAGCCAGTTGCGCTTGCTGCCGGGTGTTGACGGTCGGGTGTTGCGTCAACTGGAGCCCTGGGTCGCGTTGTTGCCTGCAGACGCCGCGCTAAACATCAACACCGCGCCGGCGCTGGTACTGAGGGTGCTTGATGGCGTGGAGGCGACGATGGCCGACACTCTAATCCAGCAGCGTTCGACCGCGCCATGGACCAGCGTTCAGGCCTTCACTCAGGATCCGCTGCTGTCCGGCTCAGGCCTGAGCGGTCACGGCCTGGGCACCAGCAGCCGCTGGTTCCGAATCACGGTGCAGGTCATCCAGGGGCGCAGCCGTCTGCGGCTGGCCACTGATGTCCAACGCGACCTCGACACCCATCAATTCACCCTTGTGCAACGACGTCTTCTTCCTTCGAGTACCCCCGAGATGCCGCGATGAACCACTGGCTTTACCTGACCGCCGAGGGTCTGGTCACAGCGTCGACCGATTGGCCTTGCTGCGTATGGTCCTCAACCGGGCAACGACAGCTCATGCCATTGAGCCAGGCCGCGCAGGCATTGAATGGGCAGGCGGTTGATCTGCTGTTACCCATGGAATTGTGCAGTTGGGTGCGCAGTGATCCGTGGCCTTCCAGGCGCCACCCCGGCGCGCAAGCCATCGCGTTTGCCGTGGAAGATCAACTGAGCGAACCGCTGGAAAAGCTGCACCTGAGCATCGGTGCACGCGACCGGGAGGGCCGCTATCCGGTGATGGTGGTGGCTCGTGAGTGCTTGGTCACGGTGCTCGCGCGGCTGGCCGAATCGGGCATTGAAGTCCGTTCAGTGTATGTCGATGCCGATGTGTTGCCCGGGTCTCGGCCGATGGCTGTCCAATGGTTCGGTCGATGGTTGTTGGGCGGCGCAATGCCGGCCCGCATGGCAATGCCGAATGACGGGTTGACGCTGCTCGGATCGACCTTGCCCGTGGAAACTCAATGGATCGATGAGCGCCAGAATGCGCTTAATGTCGATCACTGCCTGACGCTGCGTCCCTCGCAGGCCATCAACCTGTTGCAAGGTGAATTCGCCCCGCGCAGCAAACGCCTGCCCTGGCATTTCGGCGCAATGGCTTTGCTGATGCTGGCCCTGCTGACGTGGGGCGCCAGCGCTACGCGCGTGCATTTTCTCGAGAGTGAAACACGCCGGCTGTACAGCCAGAACGAGCAGCGATTCAAGGCGCTTTACCCTGACCAGAGCCGCATCGTCGATCTGGCGACACAGGTCAAAGTGTTGCAAAGCCAAACCGCTGAATCAGAAAACACGCGTATCGCCGATCTGGTGAATCTGATCGAACAGGTCATCGGCGCGAGCTCTGTCGAAGTGCGTCGCATCGAATATCGCGCGGGCGACGGTTGGAAAATCCAGTTGACCGCCAACAGTTTCGCCGAGCTTGAGCAATTGCGTGAGCGCGGGCGACAGCAAGGTGTGGCGCTCAGGCTCGACAACGCAAGCAAAGAGCGCAACCGCGTGCAGGCAACGCTGGCTGTAGAGGACAACCTATGAAAACCGCATGGCAACGCCTATCCATTCGCGAACAACGTCTGTTGCTGGGCATGGGCGCATTTTTACTCGCCGTCGTAGCGTTCAGCCTGATCTGGCAGCCGACACGCCAACGCCTGGAAACCGTCGAGCGCGAGTATCAGCAGCAACTGGCCCTGACTGCACAGCTGCAACGCGCACAACCCCGACGCATCGCGCGCGTTGTCACGGATCAGCCCTTGTCTCTGCGAGTCAGCGAAAGCACCACCGCGGCGGGGCTCGAATTGCAACAGATGGAAGCCGACAACGACCTCTTGCGCCTGACCCTCAGCGGCAATGCAAAGGCGCTGCTGCAATGGCTCGACCACGCCGAGCGCGAAGGCGCCGCACTGCAATCGCTGACATTGGAAAAACGCGATGTGGTCCTTGAGGCGCGGGTGGTGCTCAGGTAGTTGAGCCGCTACCCGGCAGTAATGGAAGACGAGCCAGTTTCAACGCAATCAACAGCGCCACCACCAACAACCCACCAATAAACAGCCCGATCCCATTCCATCCACCCAAGTGCCAGGCCACGCCACCCGCCGTACCCGCGATACTCGACCCGGCGTAATAGCTGAACAGGTACAGCGACGACGCCTGTCCTCTGGCCTTGATAGCACGACGGCCAATCCAGCTACTGGCCACCGAATGCGCGCCGAAGAAGCCGAAGGTAAAAATCAGCATGCCGATGATCACCACCGATAACGGCGTGAGCAGGGTCAGGGCGAGGCCAGCGATCATCAGCACAATAGTTGCCCACAGCACTTTGCGCCGGCCGAGCTGGTCGGCCAGGGCGCCGATTTTCGCCGAGCTATAGATACCCGACAGGTACACCACCGAGAGCAACCCGACGAAAGCCTGGTCCATGTGGTACGGCTCGGCCAGCAGGCGATAACCGATGTAGTTGAACAGCGTGACGAACGCACCCATCAGCACGAACGCCTCAAGGAACAGCAGTGGTAGGCCGGCATCGCGAAAGTGCATGGTGAAGCCGTCGAGCAGGCTGCGCGGATGCAACGAGCGGGCGCGGAAATTGCGCGACTCGGGAAGGATCTTCCAGAACAGCGCTGCGGCTATCAGCGCCAGGCCGCCGATGACCAGCATCGCCGTGTGCCAGCTGACGAAGTCGATCAATACCCCGACGATCAATCGTCCACTCATGCCGCCGATGGCGTTGCCGGCGATGTACAAACCCATGGCCAGACCAAGGTGCTGCGGATGAATCTCTTCGCTCAGGTAAGTCATCGCCACCGCCGCCAGACCGCTTAACGACAGCCCCACCAGCGCCCGCATCACCAGCACGCCTTGCCAGCTTGGAATCATTGCGCTGGCCATGGTGCAAAGAGCGGCGGCGAACAGCGCGGCGACCATCACCGATTTACGCCCGATGCGATCAGAGAGGGGGCCGGTGATCAGCAAGCCGATGGCGAGCATGCCGGTGGCGACCGACAGGATCAGGCTGCTCTGCGCAGCATTGATGGAAAATTCACGGGAAAGCAGCGGCATCATCGGCTGCACGCAATACAGCAGGGCAAAGGTCGCGAAACCGCCCGAGAACAGCGCCAGCACCGTGCGCATGAACAACGGCGTACCTTTTTCGATATGGATCTCGCTCCGCTCGGCGACGATATCGTCCGGGATCGTGGGCGGAATTTCATGGGCGAGTGGGGCGACAGCAGTTTTCACTTCGGACCTCGGAGGGGCGCAGCCGGTCAGGCAATGAAAAAATCATATAGCTGGCTAATGATTCAATCCAATATATTGTTCGACCTGTTTGATAGGTTAAACGACCTAATGGAGTTTTCATGGAATTGCGCCACCTGCGCTACTTCATTGCCGTCGCCGAAGAACTGCATTTCGGCCGCGCCGCTCAAGTCTTGGGCATTTCCCAACCGCCGCTGAGCCAGCAGATTCAGGCGCTGGAGCAAGAGGTCGGCGCGCGGCTTTTCGAACGAACCAATCGTCGGGTCGAACTCAGTGAGGCGGGGCGGTTGTTTCTGGAAGAGGCGCGGTTGGTGCTGGCTCAGGTCGACAAAGCGGCCGATGTGGCACGGCGGGCACAACTCGGTGAATTGGGTGAACTGAAGATCGGCTTCACCTCGTCGGCACCGTTCAACACCACCATTCCCCAGGCGATCTTTTCGTTTCGCCAGCGCTTCCCGGCGGTGCATCTCAACCTGCGGGAAATGAGCAGCACCCAGGTCGCCGATGCGTTGGTGGATGAGTCGATTGAAGTCGGGATCATGCGGCCGCTTGGGCTGCCGGACTCGCTCAGCGTAGTGGAATTGATGCGTGAGCCACTGGTGGCTGTGCTCAGCTCCAAGCATCCGCTGGTGAATGGCAGCGAAGAAGGTTTATTCCTCTCGGCGCTAGCCCTCGAACCATTCGTATTTTTCCCGCGCAGCTATGGCAGTGGTTTGTATGCACAGCTGCTCAGCCTGGCGCGGGATGCCGGTTTCAGCCCGCACTTCGCGCAAGAGGCTGGCGAGGCAATGACCATTATCGGATTGGTGGCGGCAGGTCTGGGAGTGTCGGTGTTGCCGGCGTCGTATCAGCGGATGCGTATTGATGGTGTTGTCTATCGGCCTTTGCTTGACCCGGAAGCGGTGTCGGCGGTGTGGCTGGTGCAGCGCAAGGATCAGAAGTCGCCGATGGCCAAGGCGTTTGTGGAGTTGTTGACGCGTAAGGTTGAAGGAATGTGATAAGCCTTTAAAAGATCGCAGCCTGCGGCAGCTCCTACGCCGATCTCTGTAGGAGCTGCCGCAGGCTGCGATCTTTTGATCCTAAGGTTCAACGCACTGCGCCAGCCCCCAAGCATCAACGCAATCGGTGACCTGAGTGTGTCGCGGCTAATCCGCGCCAGGCGTTACTGAACCTTCGCCAAATCCCCTTTCAACGCAACGCCCGCCATGAGCGCCCCAGCGTGGCACTCATAGGTCTTGGCATCCTTACGCTCATTTTTCTTGTAGTAACTGACGATGTTGGTCACGGCGTTGGCGCCGGCGTTTTTCGCTGCCTGGTGCAGGCTGATGATTGCCGATTGCGCGACCCATTCGCAGGCCACTTCGTCAGACTTGTTGAAGGCGTTGGTTTTCTTGTTGGTTACAGCGCCGGCGCTGAGGACGGTGACGTTGCCAGTCGGTGTATTGCCTGCCAGGTAGAACTTCACGCTGCCATCGATTTTGCCGGCGCGGGTGGCTTCGGCGACTGCTTTGTCAAAAGGTAGATACACCGAGGTGTCACGGGCCTGGCTGATGCTCGGCAACGCGCAGATCAGCAGGGCGGTAGCGGCAGCGAGTTTCTTGAAGTGCATGAAGGTCTCCTTGACCCTGAGTAATTCGATTTACGACCAGCGGCGGAAAATCAACGAGGTGTTGACCCCACCAAAAGCGAAATTGTTGTTCATCACGTACTCATTGCTCATCTGCCGGAATTCACCGCGCAGATAGTCGAGTTTGCCGCATTGCGGATCGACCTCGTCGAGGTTGAAGGTGTGCACATACACATCGCGGTTCATCATTTCGATGCTGAACCAGGACTCCAGCGCGCCGCAGGCTCCCAGGGTGTGACCGAGGAAACTCTTCTGCGAACTGATCGGCATGTGTTCGCCGAACAACGCACTGGTGGCCAGTGTTTCGGCAATGTCGCCCTGTTCTGTCGCGGTGCCGTGACCGTTCACGTAGCCGATGTCGGAAGGCTGCAGCCCGGCGTCTTCCAGCGCCAGCTCCATGGCCCGGCGCATGGTGAGCTGCTCCGGGCGGGTGGCGTGCTGGCCGTCGGCGTTGCTGCCGAAACCGACGATTTCGGCGTGGATGCGGGCACCGCGCGCCAAGGCGTGTTCGAGCTCTTCGAGCACCAGCATGCCGCCGCCTTCACCGATCACCAGGCCATCGCGGCCGGTGTCGTAGGGGCGAGGGCTGGTTTGCGGGGCGTCGTTTTTCAGGCTGGTGGCGTAGAGCGCATCGAACACCATGGCTTCGGTCGGGCACAGCTCTTCGGCGCCGCCGGCGAGCATCAGCGGCAGGCGGCCGAACTTGATTGATTCGTAGGCGTAACCGATGCCCTGGCTGCCGCTGGTGCAGGCGCTGGAGGTCGGGATCAGTCGGCCGGTGAGGCCGAAGAAGATGCTGACATTGGCCGCTGTGGTGTGCGGCATCATCCGCACGTAGGAGTTGGCGTTCAAGCCTTCGGCCACCGAGTTGAGCAGCATATTGCCGAACGCCTTGATCTCGTCGGTGCTGCCGGTGGACGAGCCGCAGGAAACGCCCATGCGCCCGTCCTTGATCGATTCGTCACCCAGCAGACCGGCGTCCGCCAACGCTTGCTCAGCAGCACCAACAGCGAGCCGCGAGACGCGGCCCATGCTGCGCAGTTGTTTGCGGGTCCAGTGGCCCGGCACTTTGAAGTCATCGATCGGCCCGGCCAGGCGCGTGCTGAGTTCGGTAAAACGATCCCACTCGTCCATGCGGCGGATGCCGCTGCGGTTGGCGGCGAAGTTACCGGCGATGGTGTCCCAGTCGCTGCCCAGTGAGGTGATGCCGGCCATGCCGGTGACGACGACGCGCTTCATCAGCACAGGCCTCCGTTGACGGCCAGAACCTGCCGGGTGATGTACGACGCTTCCGCCGACATCAGGAAATTAACTGCACCAGCCACCTCTTCCGGGGTGCCCATGCGTTGTGCGGGGATCATTTTCATCAGTTCTTCCACCGGCACGTTTTCGTCGAGCATCGCCGTGTCGATCAGGCCGGGTGCGACACAGTTGACGGTGATTTTGCGCTTGCCCAGTTCGATCGCCAACGCCTTGGCTGCGCCGATCAAACCGGCCTTGGACGCGCTGTAATTGACTTGTCCGCGATTGCCGATCAACCCGGAAACAGAGGTGATGCAGACAATCCGGCCGGCGGCGCGACGACGGATCATTGGCATCATTACCGGGTGCAGCACGTTGTAGAAACCGTCGAGATTGGTGCGCATCACCAGATCCCAATCCTCCTCGCTCAGGGCCGGGAAAGCACCGTCGCGGGTCAGGCCTGCGTTGAGCACCACGCCGTAATAGGCGCCGTGGGTTTCGACATCGGCTTCGAGAACAGCTTTGCAACGGGCACGGTCGGACACGTCGAATTGCAGGATGCGCGCGTTGCGGCCCAAGGCTTCCACCTCGGCCTTCACCGCGATAGCGTCCGCCAGACCGCTGCGGCAGTGCAGCACGATGTCATGCCCGGCCCGGGCCAGACGCAACGCAATGGCGCGGCCAATACCACGGCTGGAGCCGGTGACCAGTACGGATTCAGTCATCACTCGACTCCTTGGGGTTCATGAAGATAGTGCGCGGCCTGAGGCGGGCGAAACACGTTCAGCCGGGCGGTGGCGTGGATGCCGGGGGCAGTGAGGTGGCATTCGAACACACCCATGCCGTTGTCGTCTTCCAGCGAGCGTATCCCATGAATGGTCAACTCGGTGCCAGCGGGGAAGTGTTCCACGTTGCATTCGAATTTGCGGGTGCCGAGCAGGAAACCCAACTCCACCGCATTGCCTTTCTGGCGTGCATGGCAGCCGGCGTATGCGGCGACGCTTTGGGCCATCAGCTCGATGCCGACCCAGGCCGGCAGGCTGCCGTCGGGGCGATTGAACAGGCCGCCGGGTTTGACGGTGAGTCGGGTGTGAATCTGTTCGTCATCGAACGACAGGATCTGGTCGATGAGGATCATGTCGCCAGCGTGGGGCAGCAGTTCGGCGAGCGGCCAGGTAATCATGGGGCGTCTCCGATAATCAGGCTGACGTTATTGCCACCGAAGGCAAAGGAATTGCTCATCAGGTAGCGAGGTGCAATGGACGTCAGGTGGTCAGTCGGGGTCACCCAATGCAGGGCCGGCAAGTCGGGGTCGGGCTGGCCGTCCCAGACGTGGGGCGGCAGGGCGTGCTCGCGGTTGTCCACGCTCAGGCTCAGCCAGCAGAATGCCGCTTCCAGGGCACCTGCAGCGCCGAGGGTATGGCCGGTCATCGGTTTGGTCGATGAGCAGGGCACGCCTTGCGGGAAGAGTGTCGTCACGGCCAGGCTTTCCATGGCGTCGTTGTGTTGCGTGGCGGTGCCGTGCAGGTTCAGGTAACCGATCTGCCGGGGTTGCAGCCCTGCGCGGCTCAAGGCTTTGCGCATCGCTTGCAGGGCGCCACGGCCGGTCGGTTCCGGTGCGGAAATATGGTGTGCATCGGAACTGGCACCGCTGCCGAGCAGGGCAATCGGTTGGCGGTTGCCGGCGCTTTTGCTCATCAAAAACAGCACCGCCGCTTCGCCGATATTGATGCCGTTGCGGTTGGCCGAAAACGGATTGCAGCGCTGCTCGGACACCGCTTCCAGAGCCGAGAAACCGTTGAGGGTCAGCTTGCACAAACTGTCGACACCGCCGCACAACACGGCGTCGCACATGCCCAGGTCCAGCAGTCGTTGGGCGCTCATCAGCGCGCGGGCGCTAGAGGTGCAGGCGGTGGAAATCACATAGGCCGGGCCGCTCAATTGCAGCCAGTCGGCGAGAAACGTCGCTGGTGCGCCGAGTTCCTGTTGCTGATAGTCATAATCGGCGGGGAACTGATGCTCGCGGATGTAATGGGCCAGACCGCTGCTGGCCTCGTGAATGCCCGAGGTGCTGGTGCCCAGGATGACGCCGATACGGTCGCGGCCGTAGGTCTGGATCGCCTGCTCGATGTCTTCGCGAATTTGCAGCGCAGCCTCCAGCAGCAATTGATTGTTGCGACTGCTTTGATGGGCCAGCTCAGGCGGAATCGGCGCCAGCTCGCCGCGCACCGCCGCGACCGGCAGCGAGCGTTCCACCACCCAGCCGGCCTCGCTACGCATGCCCGAGCAATCGCCGGCAAACAGGTTGCGGGCGACTTCCTGCTTGTCGCGACCCAGGGCGCAGATTACCCCGAGGGCATTCAGATAGGCCGTCATGGCGTGTGCTCGCCTAACGGAGTGACGCGATAGTGCGGGCCTTGGGATACGTTCAATTCAAAGCTCAGTGGTTGTGAATAGCGGATGTTCCAGCGTGGTGACAAGGATCGTTGCCCACCATCCTGCCGGGCGGCGGGATAGTTGCGATGCAACTCGCCCGCAGGGGTCAACGCAAACAATAAGGCAGCGAACAGCTCCCTGGCTTCCGGATTGGGCGGCAGCAGGCCGTCGGCCTGCCACTGGCCATCGATCAGTTTCTGCCGTGCCACGGGAATCCCCAAGGGGTCCATCATCGACCAGCGAATGCCCGGGCCTTCACGCTGGATCACCAGCAGCCAGTCCTGACGCTGTTCGGCCATCTGCCGTTCGATGTGTAGTTGCAGCGGCAACGCCAGGTTCGGGGTTCGCTCGGGCAGCGGTGCCTGGCTGGCGCAAGCGCTCAGCAACAGGACACAACCCAGAAGCAGGAAACGGATCATCAGGCACACCCTTCAAGAGGCTTGCGCGCGACCACATTGACCAGGGTTTCTTCCCGTTGGCCAAAGGGTTTTGGCTGGCGCCAGCCGAAGCGTTCGAGCAGGCCGAAATCCTTGGCGCGACTCCACCACAAGTAAGGGTAAGACACGTTCTGCGGGCCGAATTCAAAACCCTGCCGACGAATCATGTCCAGGTAGCCGGCGGCGCTCTTCTGCACGTGCATCGGGTGGCGAAACAGCCAACGAATCCCCCACGTATCAATGTAAGCCTCGGTGGACTCGGCGAACAGCAAATAGCCGCCCGGTTTTAGCACCCGATAGAACTCGGCCAGGGCTCGGTCCTGCTCGACAAGGTGATGGAAGGTCTGGTGACAGAACAGCAGATCGACGCTGGCGTCCGGCACGTTGATGCTCGCGCAGTCACTGCCGATCAGTTCTACATCCATGCCCTGACGCATCGCTTCTTCACCGCTCAGGTTCAGGCTGTGAGGATCGGCATCCAGCCCGATCAGGCGTTGAGGCGCGAAGGTCTGGCGCAGGTACTGGAACGACTTGCCCTGGCCGCAACCGGCATCCAGCAATACCGGGTTGGCGGGCAATGGCGCGCTGAACAGGTCGCGCAAATCATTGATCGCCACTCGCAGTACATGGTGCTGCCAGGTATGACTGCGCAGAAACCAGAAACCGAAACGGGTTTCTTCGACGTAGTTGTCGCTCAGGTAACTCATGTCGGGTCCTGTGCGCACAGGTCCGAGATCATCCGCAGCCGACGTTTGGGTTCGCTGACGAACGGGTTGCGTTCATCCCAGGCGTAACCCGCGAGGATCGAGCTGATCATGCGGCGGATTTCCGCTGCGCCGCCCTGATAGAAAATCACATCCTGAAAGGTCCCGGCATACCAGCCTTCGACATAGCAACGGAAGGTGTCGACGCCGCGCTTGAGCGGTTCGGCGAACTCGGTCTGCCAGTTGACGCTTTCACCTTGCAGTTGGCGGTGCAGCACCCCGGCGGCCATGCTTGCCGAACGCATGGCGATGGTCACACCGGAGGAGAACACCGGGTCGAGAAATTCCGCCGCGTTGCCCAGCAGGGCGAAACCTGGGCCGTGCAGGGTTTTGACGTTGGCCGAATAGCCGCCGATGGTTCGCGCGGGCGTATCCCACACGGCATTGTTCAGCACACCGGCCAGGCTTGGCGTTTCAGCAATGAAGCCGCGCAGGCAGTCGTCCAGATTCTCGGTGCGGCCTGCAAAGTGTTCGGCGGCCGCCACTACGCCCACCGAGCAACGGCCGTTGCTGAACGGGATGGTCCAGAACCAGATATCGCGCTGGGTCGGATGGGTGGTGATGAGGATTTTCTCCCGGTCGAAAGCCGGGTTGTCGATACAGTCTTCGACGTGGGTGAACACGGCCTGGCGCACCGGGAAACTCGACGGTGCTTCAAGGTCGAGCAAGCGTGGTAGCACGCGACCGTAGCCGCTGGCATCGAGCACGAAGTCGGCTTCGACGCGGTATTGGCTACCGTCTTCGCGAAGCACATCGAGCTGCGGTTTCGCCAGGCTGAAATCGGCGCTGACGATGGCTTCGCCATAACGGACATCGACACCTTGCAGCTCAGCCTGATCGGCCAGCAGCTTATCGAAGTCGGCGCGCTGGACCTGGAACGTCGTCGGCTTGCCTTTGGTGAACGTGTCGCCGAAATCGAAGGTGCTGTACTGATCGCCCCAAGCGAACGCTGCACCGTTTTTGCGTTGGAAACCAGCTGCATTGACCGCCTCGAGCATGCCCGCTTCTTCGACGAAATCCAGGCAGTGGGACAGCAGGCTTTCACCGATGGAAAACCGTGGGAAATGCTGGCGCTCGATCATCAGTACATCATGACCTTTACGTTTGAGCAGCGCGGCGGCGATGGCACCCGAAGGGCCGGCGCCGATGACCAGTACCTGACGACGTTCCATTTCAACTGTTGGCACGGGTGCTCCTTGCCGGGGCGGCGATGTTCAAAGGGATTCGGTGCATGCCGGCGAGCGCCGGCAGCAGGGTTGCGATCAGGCCCATCAACATCAGCGCGAAATACAGCGCCGGGCTGATGAGCTGTTGTTGCAGCAGCAGGTTGAGAAAGACGATCTCGCTCAAACCGCGAATATTCAGTAAAAGGCTTTCCCGCCAGCGGCTGGCACCTTCAAACGAGGCGCCAGCCCAGCCGAGGCCCAGCCAGTTGCCCAACAGTTTGCTGGCGATTGGCAACAGCAGGAGCGCGGTCAGTTGCATCCCGCTGAGACTGTCGATGGCGCTGTGCACATTGATCTGCACGATACCGAATGTGAGGATCAGCGGAATGGCGATCCAGGTCTGCAAACGGCTCATCCACACCGCCGACAATGGCAGCACCAATGGCACCTTGAGCGTGGCCATGCACAGCAGATAGCCGATACCGAAAATCAGCGCATTGAGTTTGAAGTGCTCGGCGACCACCAGCAGCGCGAAGAAGCAGCCGCTGTGCAGCAACGGTTGGCGCAACCCGAGCAGGCGCAGCAACAACGGCAGACAGGCGCCGGCCAGCGGCAGCAGGAGGCTGCTCAGGTGCAGGCTGCCCTGGGCGAACGCAAACAGGGTCCAGCAGGTCAGGTCGATCAGGATCGCTGTTTGCACCAGACGCCGGGTGGCGGCGGGCGGGTAGTTGATGTGTCTCAGGTACAGATACAACACCGGAATTGCGGTGATGGCGAACAGCAGGCCGACCGCCAGCGAGCTGATCCACGGCTGCGGCGGCAACAGCCAGAACGCTGTCGCCAGCCCGCACGCAAACGGAATACAGAAACTCGGCAGGGCGATTTTCAGGCTGTGGCGTTCCAGGCGCAGGTCGATCACGTCGCTGAGAATGTGCCCCAGCAGCAAGGCAAAACTCAGGCTGTAGAGGCTCTTCAGCCAGCCCGGCGAAATCAGGTCGACGCCGCTTAGGTGCCAGCCCGGTTCGATCCAGAAATACATCAACAACGGCAGGCCGAAGGTCGCCAGCAGCAACTGGCTGACGATCGGAATCAGACCGAAATGACGACCGATACGAGTGGCCACGGCGAACAACACCAGGGCCATCACCCAGAACACCGCGACCATCATGCTGCCGGCTCCGTAACTGGAGCGGCATGGACTTGGCGTCCGGCCCACGGCGCAAGAATGAAACTGAACGCCAGGCCGAGGCTCACCGACAGGCCGAAGTTGCTCACCGCTGGCGTGCTGGACACCGCCAACAGGCCAAACGACAACCAAGTGGTCACCGCCGCCAGCAAGGTGCCCAGCAGACTCGCCGCGGCGCCGCCGATCTGTTCGCGCATGAGGATCGCGTAATCGACGCTGATGGCCGTCACCAGCAACAGGCCGAACAGGCTGAACAGTGTCAGCGGCTGACCGAGCCAACCGAGGCTTGCCAGGCTGCACAGGGCCGCCAGCAACGGCAGGGAAACGATTCGCAACGCGCCACCGAAACCGAATGGCAGGATCAGCACCAGCACGATCAACACGCAGGAGGCGAGTTTCAATTCAGCGGCGCTGATTTGAGTGGCGGCGAAAACCTGGTTCAGTTCGCCGAGGCGATCCACCAGTTCCACACCCGGCAAGTCCAGCGCCTGAACCCGCAACAGCGTGGGATTGTTCAAGCCTTGCAGGCTGACCATCGCGGCCACGCCGTCATCGGTCGGCCCCAGCCACAGGGTGCGGTAGGGCTCGGCCAATGGACCGGCCAGCGCTGTGTCGATGTCTTCGGTGGGCAGCGCCTGCAACGTTGCCAACTCGGCCTGCAACGCGGCGGCCGGTACGCCGAGGTCGAGCAACGGTTGCCAGAACTGCGGCAGCTTGTTCAGTGCTTCACGCACTTTGCGCTGTTCGCTCGGCTGGCTGACCAGTTGATTGAGCGACAGATAACCCTGGAGTTTTTCCAGATTGACCAGTTGATCCAGACGCTCGCTCAGTGCCGTCAAACGTTCGAGCAACGCCTGCTGATTGGCCGCACGCACCAGAAAAAACTGGCTGGTAGGTTGATAGCCGGTGATACGGGCGATGGCCTGGGCTTCGTCAGTCAGTTGCTGCGGCGTGCCGACCCATTGGCGAATGTCGTTTTTGCTCTGCAACTGCAACAGACCGCCAACACAGAAGGCGATCAGCAGTGCCAGCAGGACCGGTGTGCGCAAGTATTTCAGCAGCGATTCTCGCAGCTCCAGCAATTTCTCGGCGATGCGCATCGGCCATTGCGCTGGCCGCAGATCCACGCCCTTGAGCAGCGCCGGCAACAGGCACACTGCCGACAGGTAGGCGCCAAGCAGGCCGGCCGCGGAGAACACGGCAATTTGGGTCAGGGCCGGGAACGGTGTCCAGGCCAGGGCCAGGTAGCCGATGCAACTGGTGATCAGGCTCAGGGTCAGCCCCGGCAGGGTCAGGCGTAACGCCGGCCAGCTGTGCCAGGGTTTCAGGCTCCAGCTTTTGGACAGGTAATGCAGCGGGTAATCCACTGCCACGCCGATCAGGCTTGAGCCCAGCACCAGCGTCATCACATGCATGTGGCCGAACAGCGCCACGCAGGCCACCGCACCGAACAACATGCCCACCAGCACCGGGACGAACGCCAGCAATACCCGCCAGCGCCGGAAGGCCAGCAACAGCAGCAACAGAATCCCGACCGTGGCGCCGCCGCCGACCCAGGTCATTTCCCGCGCGGCTTGCCGTTGACCGCTGGCGGCATACAGCAAGCCACTGGCGGCGAGCAGTTGCACATCCGCCTGGGCGGCTTCTTCGCGACTGTGTTGGAGCAGGTCAGCCACTTGCAGCGGCAGGTTCATGTCGAACGCGTTGCCGGCGGTTCGCGCCCGCAGCATCACCCAACTCTTACCGTCGGCATCGGCAACCAGCGTACCGCTGCCGATGTCCAGTTGCACCGAGCCGTGTTGTGGCTGGCTGTTCTGGATGCGCCCGGTCAGGCCGAGCCAGTCGTCCTGGCTCGGCACCAGGCTGAAGCCGGTGAATGGGTCGAACAGGGCTTGTACCCGTTGCTGGATAAAGGCGTCAGGTTGCTCGATGAGTTGCTGCCGGTCGGCCGCGGACAGCATCGCCAGTCGGCCTTGCAGCAATTGGCTGCGCAATGCGGGCAAGTCGGCTTGCAGGTTCCACTGGACCTTTTCGAAGACGCCGCTGGCCTGCCATTGCTCGCCGAGTTTTTGTGCCATGGCGATGGCCTGCTGGCGGTCTTGATGGCCGACCAGCACCAGCATTTCCCGGTTCAGCGGTTCTTGCATGCGCTGTTCGGCGCGCAGTTCCAGCGCGTCCGGCGCGGTGCCTGGCACCAGTTCCATCAGATTGGCCGACAGCGGTGCACCGTCACGCCATTGCCAGCCGGCGAGCGCGAGCACCGCCAGCAGCAGGATCAGAAACAGCCGCGGCAGCATCCGTTCACTCGGCAAAGTCATGTTGCTCCGCATCGCTCAAAGGTTGTGCGCTGGTGCTGTCCTGCATGCGCAACAGGGTTCGGTCACCCTGGGTTTCGAGCAGCTCGATGCTGTGCACCAGTTCGCCGCCATCAATGTTGATCTGATTGAACACCTGCTTGAGCAGCATCGAGCGCGGGATCAGGGTCAGTTTCCAGCGCTGTGCGTCGCCGCTCAGCGAAAGCTCGAAATCCCGTTGCAGGCCACTGCTGTCACCTTGCAGCACCGCGAGGAACAAGCGGTTCTGTTCGGCGCCGGCACTCTTGTTCGGCAGCATTTGCCAGCCGCTAGCATCACGCCGGGCAATGCCTTTGTCGCTGATGCGGTAGTCCTGTTGCAGCGGGGTTTTCAGCAGCCAGAGCAGACCATGGTTTTTTGCCAGAACGAAGGTGCCCTTGCTGGTCAACGGCTGGGGCAGGGCGCGCAGATGTTTTTCCTGGATGAAGTTGCCGTGGATCACATCGGGTTTGGCCAGTTGATCGCTGAGCTGTTGCAGATCGAAGGCCTGTGCCAATGATGAGAGCCCGAGCAACGCTAAAGCGCCAAGGCATTTGAACAGCGAATTCATGGCAGCATCCTTTCAACCGCATCGGTGAACACTTTCGGTGACGCCAGCTGCATTTCTCGGCTGCTCATGTCGACGGCGACCTGCACGGAGCAGGCGCGGGTCAGGCGTTCGCCGGTGGCCAGATCGCTGATCAGGTAATTGATCTTCAGGCGGTTTTCCCACTCCACCAGGCTGGCGCGCACATTCAGCTTCTGGCCGAACACCGCGCCGCGCACATAGCGCAGCTGCAAGTCGATCACCGGCCACGCGTAACCCGATGCCACCATGGCGTCGTAGTTGTGGCCGATCCTGTCCAGCAGCGCACAGCGGGCGACTTCCAGGTATTTGACGTAATGGCCGTGCCAGACCACGTTCATGGTGTCGACGTCAAAGAACGGTACGAGGATTTCCGTGTCGGTGTGCAGCACTCCCTTGCTACGCATGCAGCCTCCAGTGTTGTTCGGCGATGCGCTGCAGGCACATGCGCAATTCACCTTCCAGGGCACGGTCTTCGATGACCGGTGGGAAGTCCTTGGTCAACTCTTCGTGCATCGCGGCCAGGGCCGGTGGCAATGGCCGAGCGTCTTCAGCCTGGCCGCGCAGCCAGACTCCTTGGTTGGCGGCCAGCAGCGTGGCGGCGGCGACCTGCTCGGTCAGCTCCAGCACGCGGATGGCGTCGCGGGCGGCGATGGTGCCCATGCTGACTTTGTCCTGGTTGTGGCACTCGGTGGAGCGCGAGAAGACGCTGGCCGGCATGGTGTTTTTCAGGGCTTCGGCGGTCCAGGCGCTGGTGCCGATCTGCACGGCCTTGAAGCCGTGATTGAGCATCGCGCGGTCGGCGGTGGCGCCAGACAGGTTGCTCGGCAAGCCATGGTTGTAACGCTCGTCCACCAGCAGCGCGAGCTGGCGGTCGAGCAAGTCGGCGACATTCGCCACCAGGGTTTTCAGACTGTCCATGGCGAAGGCAATGTGGCCGCCGTAGAAGTGCCCGCCGTGCAGCACGCGTTCGGCTTCGGCGTCGATGATCGGGTTGTCGTTGGCGCTGTTGAGTTCGATCTCGATGAACGAGCGCAGCCAGTTCAGGCTGTCGGCCAGCACCCCGAGCACGTGCGGCGCACAACGCAGGGAATAGCGGTCTTGCAGGCGATGCAGCGGCGCGGTCGGCGCATCGATCGCCAGATCCTTGCGCAACCAGGCAGCGACTTGCATCTGCCCCGGATGCGGTTTGGCGGCGAACAGACGCTCGTCGAAGTGCTCCGGGTTGCCCTGCAACGCGACCACGTTCAGCGCGGTAATGCGCGTGGCCAGTTGCAACAGGTAATCGGCGCGGGCGTAAGCCAGGCAAGCGAGGCCGGTCATCACGGCGGTGCCGTTCATCAGCGCCAGCGCTTCTTTGGGGCGCAATACCAGCGGCTCCCAGCCCAGTTCGCTGTGTACATCGGCGGCTTGTCGACGCTCACCGCGGAACATCACTTCGCGCTCGCCGGACAAGGTTGCGGCGACATAGGACAGCGGCGTCAGATCGCCGCTGGCGCCTACCGAACCTTCTTCTGGAATCAGCGGCAGGATGTCGTATTCGAGAAAGGCTTGCAGGCGCTCCAGCAGTTCCACGCGTACCCCGGAAACACCTTGGCACAGCGACTGCAAACGCGCCGCCAGCACCGCACGGGTGGCTTGGGCGTCGAGCAGTTTGCCAAGGCCGCAACCGTGGAAGGTATACAGATGACGGGGCAGGGCTTCGACATGGTGCAGCGGTACCGCCACCACGCAGGAGTCGCCATAACCGGTGGTCACGCCATAAATCACGCCTTCCTTGTCCAGCAGGGAATCAAGGAATTGCGGGCCTTTGGCGATGCGCTGGCGAAACTCGGGATCGCCCTGCAATTGCGTCGGCACCTGACGGTTGGCCAGGGCCAGCACGTCTTCGATGCGCAAAGGGAGTTCGCCGAAGGTTACCGGCTCAAGCGTTGGCGTCGTCATCGGTCTTCCAGAAAGGGTAAAAGTTGAACCATTGTTGGGGCGCTTCGAGGCAATAGTGACTCAGGCGTTCGGCGTAGCGGGAGGCCCACTGATGAATGACCTGTTCGCGGTCGCTGCGTTTCCACACGATGGCGTCGGCGAACGGTTCGAGGGTCAGCCGGTAGTCGCCAGTGGGTTTCTTCAGGCATAGCATCAGGTTGATCGGGCATTTCAGCAGGCCGGCCAGCAACCATGGGCCCTGAGGGAACGCGGCTTGATGACCGAGGAAATCCACGCTCACGCTGCGTCCGCCATGCAGCGGTACACGGTCGCCAGCAATCGCCAGCCATTCGCCGCGCTCCAGGCGTTCATGCAGTTGCAGCATGATTACCGGGTCCAGCTCGCTGACCTGAATCAGCCGCAGATTGGTCGCCCCGGCTTCGCCCAGCAGGCGGTTGAATTGTTCGGCGTGCTTGGTGTGCACCAGCACGTTCATGGTGACTTTCTCACCGATCTCGGCCAGCGCCCGGCAGACTTCGAGATTGCCCAAGTGCGCGCCTACCAGCATTTGCCCGCGTGTGCCGCGCAGTTTATTGCGCAGCAGCGCCGGGTCGATGATTTCGATTTGGTCGATGCTCAGCTTGCCGTTCCACACATCGAGTTTGTCGAGCATGGAGTCGGCGAAGGCCATGAACTGGCCAAACACCCGCCAATGGGTTGGGCGCAAGTCGCTGCGACCGCTCCAGTCGGCAAGCCGCTGCTGGTATTGCCAGGCGCTTTGGCGGGCACTGCGTCCGAACAGGAAAAAGTACAGCACGATGCCGTACAGCAACGGGCTCAGCAGTCGGCGACCCAAGACTTTTGCGCAAAGCGCAGTGAACTTCATCAACCAGAAGCTGCCACGCTCCTGACGGTCGGCCCAGTGCTGTTTGTCTGCGTTGTCGCTCATGTTCGCCACCGCCGCCAGAGGATCACTGGTGCCCGCAGCAACATGCCGAAGAACAGCCGGGTGTGCATGCTCGAAATCAGTACGTTGTCGTGGAACAGGCGGAAATGCGAGACGCCATCCAGCGGGTAATGAACCCTGGTTTTCAGCCACTGCATCGGCTGATTGCGCCAGGCCAGGCGCACCAGAATGTCGGAGTCGAAGTCCATGCGCTTGCCGATCCTGGCCGAGTCGATCAGTGCCAGGGTCGGTGGCAATGGGTAGACACGGAAGCCGCACATCGAGTCGCGAATCTGCAACGACAGAGTGTTGATCCAGACCATCACATGGGTCAGGTAGCGGGCGTATAAACGGCCCTTCGGCACGCTGGCGTCGTATTGCGGATAACCGCAAATCACCGCGTCGGGGTGGGCGCGTGAATGTTCGATGAAGACTTTAACGTCTTGCAGGTCGTGTTGGCCGTCGGCGTCCACCTGCAAAGCGTGGCTGAAGCCCAGGCGCGACGCTTCGCGCAAGCCGGTCATCACCGCGCCGCCCTTGCCTTGATTGACGGTGAGCCTGATCAGGTAAACCCGGTCCCGCCGGGCCAGTCGGTCAAGCACCTTGGCGCAGGCAGGACTGCTGGCATCGTCCACCAGAATGCAGGGCAAGCCACTGGCAAGCAGTGCATCGACCACGGCGGTGATTGCGGTTTCGTGGTTGTAGACCGGGATTACGGCGCAGGGGTTATGCATGGTCAGCAACCTCCACAGAACCCTTGTTGTGAGGGAGTTTACTGTGGCGAGGGAGCTTGCTGTGGCGAGGGAGCTTGCTCCCGTTCGAGTGCGAAGCGCTCGCCATGAAGTTTGCGTCGGATGGTTTTGGGGCCGCTTCGCAGCCCAGCGGGAGCAAGCTCCCTCGCCACAGGTTATGCATCGCTTGACGCCTCCAGCAAAATCCGCCCGCTGGAGCAGGTGGCGGTTTCATTGCGATAGGAGAAATACAATTTGCTGCGCGCCGCGTCGAAGCGCAGGTGCAACTGGATTTCATCACCGGGACGTACCAGTTGCTGGAATTTCAGCACTTCCATGCCGACGAATTTTGCCGGCAGGTCCATCAATTGCTGGCTCAGGCTCAATGCCCAATCCACCTGCACCACACCGGGCAATACCGGCGCTAGGGGAAAATGGCCGCTGAAATACGCCAGGTCCGGCGGGACAGCCAGTTGCAGGCTCCATTCGCCATCGACTTCAAGCTGCTCAAGCACTTGCGGCGCTTTTGGACGTGGCGCCAGCAGCAAGGCTTCCACCTCGGCCTGGGGCAGTTTGCCTTGTGCGTTCAGCGGCAGTTGTCGCAACAAGCGCCAGCGGCGTGGCAGGGCGAGCGTTTCACAATGCTGACTCAGATGCTGACGCAAGGCTTGAGTCAGGCTGCGTCGACCCTGATTGCGCAAGGCACGCAGGCCTCGCTCGCTGAGTACCAGCAGCGCCCCTAATGAAGCGCGGTTTTCCTGAACCACACCGAGGCGCGCTTCGGCGACCCAGTCGTGAGCCATCAGTGCTTGTTCGAGCATCGGTAGCGAAATACGTTTTTCTTCCAGTTTGACGATTCGGTCCAGCCGACCCAACAGCTCGAAACGGCCGTCGGCGGCGATGCGCGCGGCATCGGCGGTGTGTTCAATATGGCCGGCCGGCAAGTACGGTGAGGCGATAAGCAGGGCGCCATCGCTGTCCTGGCTCAGCGCGACATCGGCGAAGGGCTGCCAGAGATGCTGGCCCTGACGCCAGGCGATGCCGCCGGTTTCCGAACTGCCGAAGATTTCTGTCGGCCATTGTTGCAGGCGCTCATGCAGGCTTTGCGCCGCTTCGGCGGGCAGCGCGCCACCGGAGGAAAACACTCGGCGCACCGCGCTCAGCGCTGGCCAGTCGAGGTTGTCGCCCATGCGCTTGAGCAGCGCCGGGCTGGCGACCCAGGCGAAGGCCGGGTGTTCGCGGCTGGCGCGTTGCAAGTCTTCCGGGAAGGCCAATTGCTTGCGGACGAACGAGCGCCCGGCGCACAACGGCCACAGCACCCGAAACAGCAAGCCGTAGATGTGCTGCGTGGCAACGCTGCCAATGATGCAGGCCTCGCCCAGATCTGCGCCCCACAGGTGCTCCAGCGCTTCGACTTCATTGGCCAGTTGGCGCAGGGTTTTGTCGATACGCTTGGGTTCACCACTGGAACCGGAAGTGCACAGGCTCAGCTGACAGCGATCCAGATCCAGAGGGCTGGCCGGCAGCGGTGGATACCGATAATCGCTCAGGTGCGCATCGTCAGTCTGATCGGTCAGCCACAGTTCGACTTCAGTCGACCAGCGCTGACGCGTCTGCGCTTGCAGGTCGGCGGGCAGCAGCACGCTGACCCCGGCACGCCAGGCGCCGAGCAGGGCAATGGCGAGGTCGGCAGCGTCTTCAAGGTGCACGGCGATGCGCTGCACGCCGTGCGCTTGCAGGCCGGCAGCCAGGCTCAGGGCCTGTTCGCACAATTGCGCATGATTCAACGCAGGTTCGGCCGTCACGGCACGGTCTGGCTGAGCCTTGAGCAACAGTTGCTCAAGTGTTATCCAATTCATGGGCGGCCTCTTACCCGTTGTCGTATCAGCCATTCAATGGCAAACATCAGGCCGATCAATCCATAGGAGATCAGGCCGGTGTACAACATCCACCAACTCAGCGGCGCCCAAAGGGTCAGGGCAGCGGCGCACAAGCCGTTGCAGAGAAAAAACACGCTCCAGGCAATCGTCACCTGACGTGTGTAGCGAATGGCCCTGGCCGGCAACTCCGGCTCTCGCAAACGGGCCAGGCGTTCAATCATCGGCGGGCCATATTTCAGGCTCAGGCCGAACAGCGCCAGCATGAACGCGCTGATCAGCACCGGGTACCAGCGCAGCAGCACCGGGCTGTCGAACAACGCCAGCAACAGGCAGAACGCGATGGCGACCACGGCCATCCACAGGCTTTCAGGCCGCCGCTCGCCAGTCAGCGCCCGCGCCAGCCACAGGCTACCCAGCAGCAGACCGAACTGCCACGGGGCAAAATGCGCCATGCCGAAATACACCGCAAAGGGGTACAACAGGCCTGCCAGCAGCAGGCCGAGGCCGATCAGTCGGCTCATGCGGCGGGTTGAACCAGACGGTAGACCGCCTCGACCACGTCGCTGACGGTACGCACCGATTTGAATTCTTCGGCAGCGATTTTCTTGCCGGTCTGGCGTTTGATGTGATCGATCAGGTCGACCGCATCGATGCTGTCGATTTCCAGATCCTGATACAGGTTGGACCCCAGGCTGATGCGCTCGGGCTCCAGCTCGAAGAGTTCGACCAGAGCATCGCGCAGGGTATTGAAAATATCGTCACGAGTTTGCATGGTCCGGTCTCAAGCTGCCTGTTTTGCAGTGACGAACGCCGCAAGGCTCGCCACGTTGGTGAAGTGATTACGGGTGTCCTTGGCGTCGGCATCGATTTTGATGCCGTACTTTTTCTGGATGGCCAGGCCGAGTTCCAGGGCGTCTACCGAGTCCAGGCCCAAACCTTCGCCGAACAGCGCCTGGTTGTCGCCGATGTCGTCGACGCTGATGTCTTCGAGGCCCAGTGCTTCGATGATCAGTTCTTTTATCTCACGGTGCAGATCGCTCATCTTCGGCGAGCTCCTTAATAAAGTAATGGTGCAAATAATCATTGAGCTTGCGCGAGGCCTGAGGTGCAGGCCCCTGCGTAGCGAAGGCCTGTGGGTCTATATCGGCCCCAACGCGAAAACTGAAGTGCACGCGGCGTTTGGGGATCCGATACCAGGGTTCGGCCTTGGTCAATGTGGTCGGGCTGACCTTGATGATCACCGGGGTGAGGATTCTCGCACCGCGCAGGGCGATTGCCGCGCCCCCCCGATGAAAGGCCGGCGGTTTACCGGGTTGGGTGCGGGTGCCCTCGGGAAAGATGATCAGGGTCTGACCGCTTTTCAGCGCGTCGGCAGCGGCGTCGAGCATGTCCATGCTGCCGTCGTTGCTGATGTAATCGGTGCGGCGTAACGGGGCGCGGGTGAACGGGTTTTCCCAGAGGCTTTTCTTGACCACACAGTTGGAGTGGCCCACCAGGCCGATCAAAAACACCACGTCGATGAGCGAGGGGTGATTGGCAACGATCATCTGGCCTGGCCGTCCGAGTTTTTCCGCGCCCTGGATGTCATAAGTCAGCACACCCGTGCGAGCCATGAAACGAATGAAGAACCAGAAACAGCGGCTCACTGTCTGACGCGCCCGCTGACGATGGGCCTGGGCGTCCCCCGGCAAGCAACTCAGCAGCGGGAATACCACCAATCGCAGGCATAGCCCGCCCAACCCGAACAGGCTGAAGCTTGCGGCAGTGGCCAGCAGGCGCCAGTAATAGGCGTCGCGGTTTTTATCGGTCACAGGTTGCGTTGCCAGGTCCATACACGATTTTTCCAGGCATGTTGGCAGGTCGTTTGCTGGCCGAGCAGGGTACGCAACAGATTCAGGGCATGGGGCCAGTGGGTTTTGGACAACGCTTGCGAGGTGCTGTTCAGCGACAGCTGCCATTGATTGCCAGGCGTAATCAACAGGCCCACCGCGTAGGGGAATGGCACATCGTCGATCCAGGCCGAGTAGGCTGCGGGCGGTTGCTCTTCTGTCACTATCAGCAGTACCGCGGGCGCGCCTTCCTCGAGCAGCGCCGCTGCCTCTAATATGCCGTGTTCAAGGCCATCGCCAGCCGCGGCGAGGGCGGTCATTTCGCTGGTTTCGCCACGCATGATCGACCACAGACCGATCACCGCGTTGTGCACCGACAAGCTGAACTGAGTGGGCGACAACGGTTGATCCGTCGCCAGATCGCTGAGAATGTCGAAGGTGCGTGGGGTTTCGCCATGACGGGAAATAAAGACCAACGGTAGGTCTTGGCGACCATCGGCCAAAGGCCAGCCGACACTGAACGCCATCCGCGCCAGACGGCTGAGTCGCCGACGCTGCATGGCCGGCAGAAACGACACATCGGGGGCGGCATCGCTGCGCTCGAGCACGACCGGTTGCCGGCTCCAGGACTGCCAGTCAGCCACGCTTTCAAGCCCGGGGGCCCACGCGCGCCATTGGGCGATGTTGAAGTTGATCACAGACATTCATCCCGCCCCTGCGGGCTTCTTTTTGACGCGGTGAGTCGCAAAAAATCGCGGCAGACCTTACGTGGCGCTTAACGCCGAGTGGCGCGCATTATCCCGGTGCGACGGGCGTGTAGCAAATGCTGGTTACATTTTGTGCAACGAAATGTACCGTCTGGTTCGCCAGAAAGCTGTCGTTTGGCCATTATCCACGTTGCGTCGGACTTGTCTGTCAGCGCTATCGGCTGTCGATGGGCGAGTTGGCGGCTTTTTCCGACGGAAATTACCAATGACTGTGTAGTCCCGATGCCGGCGAGGTAGCTAAGCAACGCCGTGGACTACTACACTCGGTCATTCTTTGATACACGGAGGTTTTGACATGCGGCGTGTGGTGTTCAATCAGAAAGGTGGCGTGGGCAAGTCAAGCATTGCCTGCAATCTGGCGGCGGTCAGCGCCAGCGAAGGCTATCGCACGCTATTGGTGGATCTCGATGCCCAGGCCAACTCCACTCAATACCTGACGGGACTCACCGGTGACGATATCCCGATGGGGATCGCTGACTTCTTCAAGCAGACGCTGTCCTCCGGGCCGTTCTCGAAGAAAAACCAGGTCGACATCTACGAAACCCCATTCGACAACCTTCACGTCGTAACCGCTACCGCCGAGCTGGCTGACTTGCAGCCCAAGCTTGAGGCCAAGCACAAGATCAACAAACTGCGAAAATTGCTCGAGGAGCTGGACGGCGATTACGATCGAATCTACCTCGATACACCGCCAGCGTTGAATTTCTATGCTGTCTCTGCGTTAATCGCCGCTGATCGCGTGCTGATTCCCTTCGATTGCGACAGTTTCTCCCGTCAGGCGCTATATGGGCTGCTGGCGGAAATCGAAGAATTGAAGGAAGACCACAACGAAGGGCTGGAAGTCGAAGGGATTGTCGTCAACCAGTTCCAGGCTCGCGCCAGTCTGCCCCAGCAAATTCTCGACGAACTGATCGCCGAAGGGCTGCCGGTGTTGCCGGTGTACCTGGCCAGTTCAGTGCGAATGCGTGAATCCCATCAGGCCAACACGCCGCTGATCCATCTCGACCCACGGCACAAACTGACTCTGCAGTTCGTCGATCTGCACAACCTGCTGGAAAATGCCTGAGTCGCTGTTGTTGGCGCAGAACCCATGTGGGAGCGGGCTTGCTCGCGAAGGGGTCATAACAGTCAACGTCATCGCTGATTGATAGACCGCTTTCGCGAGCAAGCCCGCTCCCACATTTGGCATCGTGTTGTATTCAAATCCCCTGACTACGCAACCAGCTCATCAACTGCGGTAAAGGGAAGGCCCCACTCTGGCGAGCCACTTCCCGGCCGTTCTTGAACAGAATCAGGCTCGGGATCGAGCGAATCCCCAGCTGCGCCGACAGCTGCTGATTTGCCTCGCTGTCCAGCTTGGCCAACCGACACTTGCCCGCCAACTGCCCCGCCGCCTGCGCGAACACCGGAGCAAACGACTTGCACGGCCCGCACCAGTCCGCCCACACATCTACCAGCAATGGCAGGTCGCCCTTGATCTGACTGGCGTAATCGCCTTGTTTCAATTCGAACGGTTTGTTCAGCAAGACCTCGGCCTTGCAGCGACCGCATTTTGGATGGTCGTTGAGACGCTCAGCGGGGATGCGGTTGAGTCCGTTGCAGTGGGGGCAGGGGATGAGGAGTGGGTCGGTCATGATTGGCTCTCAGTTGGGCAGTCTATGGAACTGATCTGGAGTTGAAGGTGGTCTTTATCAAGGAGATAGGTTTTAGACCACTCTCTTATTCGGTTGCGAAAAGGGCCTATCTGCACTCACGACGAACAACTGATCTCCAGATGCTTGCCCCACTCCGGCGGCCGCTCGGCATAGCGCTCCATTCCAGGCTGCTCCTCGAACGGATTGCTCAGCACCGCGTGCAAGCGGCGAACTTCCGAGTAGTCGCCACTCTCTGCCGCATCGATGGCGTTCTGCGCCAGATAGTTACGCAGGATGTACAGCGGATTGACCGCATGCATGCGCGTGCGGCGTTGTTCCTGATCAACCTCGCCTTCACGGGCAACCCGGGCGACGTAAAGCTCGCCCCACGCATCGAAACCTTTGAGATCGACGAAGTCATCGCGTAAACGGGCGAGGGCCTGCTCCGGTGATTCGTCGCCGAGGCGGCGGAAGAACAGGCTGTAGTCGACGCCGCTGTTCTGCATCAGTTGCAGCAGATGCTCCAGCAGTTTCTGGTCGTCGTCTTCGGCAGTGGTCAAGCCGAGACGGCGGCGCATCAGGTCCAGGTAGTGGGCCTGGAACAGTGGCAGGTACAGGCCGAGGGCTTCGCGCAGGGCTTCGACGCTGATGAACGGCGTCAGGGCCTGGGCGAGGGCGCTGAGATTCCACTGGCCGATCGGTACCTGATTGCTGAAAGAGTAGCGGCCCTGATCATCGGAGTGGTTGCAGATGAAGTGGGCATCGAAGTCGTCGAGAAAGGCAAACGGGCCGAAGTCGAAAGTGATGCCCAGGATCGACATATTGTCGGTGTTCATCACGCCATGGCAGAACCCGTAGGCCTGCCATTTGGCGATCAGTTCGGCGTTGCGCTCGACGATTTCGCGGAACATCGCCAGGTACGGTTCCGGCTGTTCCAGGCAATGCGGGAAATGCATGGCCAGCACATGGTCGCCAAGTTCTTTCTGTTGCTCGGGACGCTTGGTGTAGTAGAAAAATTCGAAATGCCCGAAACGTACATGGCTCGGCGCCAGGCGCAGGACCATGGCCGCGCGTTCCTGTTTCTCGCGCCAGACCGGTGTGTCGGAGCCGATCACGCACAGCGCGCGAGTGGTGGGAATGTTCAGCGCATGCAGGGCTTCGGAGGCGAGAAATTCGCGGATCGACGAACGCAGCACCGCCCGTCCATCGCCCATGCGTGAGTAGGGCGTCTGACCGGCGCCCTTGAGGTGCAGGTCCCAATGCTCGCCGGCGTCGTTATAGACCTCGCCCAGTAACAAGCCGCGACCGTCGCCCAACTGCGGGTTGTAGGAGCCGAACTGATGCCCGGAATAGACCATCGCCCGTGGCTCGGCCTCGGCCCAGAGCTTGTGACCACTGAACAGCTCGGCGAACACCGGTGTTTCGGCCTCGGCCGGGTCCAGGTCCAGCAGCGCCATGGCGGCGGGGCTGGCGACTACCAGTCGCGGAGCGGCGATGGGCTCGGGCAGCACATGGGTTGAGAACGCATCGCCCAGGCGGGCGAAGCGATTGTCGAAGGTCAGTTCGTCGAGGGCTTTCAACGGCCATCTCCAGCAGAATGTCCGAGCATTCTGCTAGGGATAGCGCGGTTAGTCGAGTTCGACAGGTGGCGGTTCGCGCCGCGGTTTGCTGTCGACCACCGGCACGATGGTTTTGGCTTCCGGCTCGATCGGCACCATCTTGTATTCCTGGCCGTGAAGGTTCTTGAGGTAGACCTCCATCTGTCGGAACGAGATGTTGATGTGCTGCTTCTTGAACTCGCGATTGATGAAGCGGTTGACCTCATCGAGCACCGGGTTGCGGTCGCCGAGGTCGCGCACATGCATACGCAACTCGTGGTCGAGGGTGCTTTCGCCGAAGTTCAGGAAGTACACGTGGGGTTCCGGATCCTTCAGCACGCGCGGGTTATCCCGGGCGGCCTTGAGCAGCAGCTCTTTCACCAGGTCCAGGTCCGAGCCGTAGTCGACGCCGAGCTTGAGGGTTACCCGGGTGATGGTGTCGGTCAGGGACCAGTTGATCAGTTGTCCGGTGATGAACGTCTTGTTCGGGACGATGATGTCCTTGCGGTCGAAATCGGTGATGGTCGTGGCGCGAATGCGGATCTTGCTCACCGTGCCCGACAGGTTGCCGATGGTGATGGTGTCGCCGATCCGCACCGGGCGTTCGAACAGGATCATGATGCCGGAGATGAAGTTGGCGAAGATCTCCTGCATCCCGAAACCGAGGCCGACCGACAGCGCGGCCACCAGCCATTGCAATTTGTCCCAGCTCACGCCGAGCGTGGACAGGGTCGAGACGAAACCGACGCCGGCAATCACATAGGACAGCAGCGTGGTCGTGGCGTAGGAACTGCCTTGGGCCAGGTTCAGCTTCGACAGCACAAATACTTCCAGCAAGCCCGGCAGGTTGCGCGCCAGCGCAAAGGTGATGCCGATGATGATCAGCGCGCCGAGCATGTCGCCAATACTGATCGGCACCATGCTCATGTTGGCGCCGGTGCCGCTGGTGTATTCGTAGAGGGTGATGTTGTCCAGGTACGAGAACACCGAAATCAGGTCCGACCAGACCCAATACAGCGCCGCGATGAATCCGCCGAGCAGGGCCAGACGGATCAGGCGCAGGGACTGCTCGTTGACCTTTTCGATGTCCAGGGTCGGCTCTTCGATCACCGCTTCGCCGTCGCCGGCCTCTTTGGCGGCCTGACGTTTGGCCAGGGCGCGTTGATAGGCCAGGCGCCGTGCGGCAACGCTGAGACCACGGACGAAGGTCGCTTCGATCACCAGCCAGAACATCAGCAAGTACAGCGTATTGATCAACCGGTCGCTGAGTTTCAGCGCGGTGTAGTAGTAGCCAAAGCAGACGGCGACGAACAACGCGATTGGCAGGGCTGTGAACAGAACCCCCACGGCCTTGCGGAACAGTGAAGCGTTCTGGTGAGTCGGGCTGCTGACCAGCAGGCGGCTGAGAAGCCAGGCCATCAAGGCGTAGCAAGTCAGCACCACTGGCATGCCGAGCACGTCATCGGCCAGTATCGCCGGTTGCAACTCGGCGACCGCCACCACCGCCACCAGGGCCATCACTACCAGGCCGAGTCGGCGTATCCAGCCTTGCAGGAATTCGACCTGAGGTTTTTCCCAGCGGAAATGCAATTCGGCGACGCCGCCCGGCGCGAGGATGCGGTAGGCGGTGTAGAACACCAGCCAGGCCTGGGCCATTTGCAGCAGCGCCGCGCCCATATTGGCGTTCTGCCCGCGGGCGTCGATCTGCAGCGCCAGGCCGCATAGGGCCAGCGCCAGGGAAACGGGCATCGCCAGCAGGATGTTGATCAGAATCGCTTGCGGTGTGTGCCACTGGCTGTCGCGCTTGAAATGGCCGATGTCCAGATGAACCTTGTTCAGGCGGGTATACAGGTTTTTTCGGCGCCACAGCAGCGCCCCGATCAGAAACGCCAGCGGCAGGAACAGCAGCGGCCGCTGGGTCAGGCCATCGGTCAGCTCACTCAGGCTCGAGGACCATGGCAGGGTAGTGACCTGACGTTCCAGGCGTTCCGGCACGGCGTATATCCACTCAAGATCCAGCGGCTTGTTGCTGGGAATCCAGAACATTTGCTCATCCAGCGTCGCCCTCAGACTTTGCGCGGTGCTGAGCAGTTGTTTCTGATTGAGTTGCAACGTGATGGATTCGTTGAGCACCGCGCTCAATTCGCGATTCAAACGCTCCAGCAGGTCCGCGCGGGTGGTGGCCAGTTCCAGCAGGCTCTTGCGCAGTTGCGGGGTGATTTGCTCGGGCTGTTGAGTCGCCAGCAGATTGTCGACATAGGTTGTCGGGTTGCTGAGCAGTTCCCGTTGCTGGCTGACTTCGAACTGATACAGGCGAATGTCGGCAATCTGGTCCGCCAGGTCGCGGTCCACCCTGAGACGCGGCAGGGCCTGTTTCTGTTTGTACAGAATCTTGGAGAGCAGCAGGCTGCCCTTGAGCACGTTGATCTGTTCCTCCAGCGCCGAGTCGCTCTGGGTCACGCTGTCCAGTTGCTGCTTGGTCTGCAGGTTCTGTTGGGTGACTTCATTGAGGCGATCGGTGCTTTTGAGCAGGTAGTCGGAGAGCTTCAGGTTGGCCGCGCTTTCGGTGGCCAGCAGGCTGCTGCCGCCGGCCTTCTGCGCTTCGATGGACTGCTGAGTGACGGTCTCTTGAGACTGGGCCAGGCGCTTCTGGTTGATCAGGGTTTGCAGCTCCTGGATTTCCTGATCCAGGCGATTGGATTTTTCCGTGAGCAGGTCATGCTGGCTGTTGCCCAAATCCTGCAGCTGACTGTTACCGGCCAGTTCCTGGCGACGCAACGGGATCAGAGCATTCAGCGCCGCGAGCTCGGCGTTGAGCTGGTCACGCTGTTCAGCGCTCAGCGTCTTGCCGTTGTCTTTTCCGATTTTGAGGATGTTGTTGATTTGCTGAATGCGCGTCTGGCTGGTGGAAATTTCCGCCTGGGCACGCTCGGGACGGGTCTGGGCGGTAATCACCAGACTGTTGGCCTCGGCCAGTGCTTTTTGCAGATCGCTTTGCTGAGTCGAGCGTTCGGTCAATAACTGCTCAAGCTGCTGAATGGTTTCTTTGGCGTAGCGTTGCGCCACCGGCACCACATGGTTGACCTTCAGGCGAGCCAGTTCACGCTGGTTTTCGATGTTCTGCTTTGGCGCGCTAGCCAGCTGCTGCTTGAGATCAACCAGCTTTTGCTCGTAATCACGCTTGTTGGCCAGTTGCGTCAACGTGCCTTGCAAAATGCCCTGCAGGGCCTTCTGATCGGCTTCCGGCAGTTTGCGCTCGGCGATCTTGTCCAGGCTCGCCTGCACGGCTGCGCTGGAGGGCGGTTCGGCGGCTTGCAATGTGTTGATGGAAAGACTCAAGCCCAGCAGGGCCATGATGAAAACAGTGCGCAGGGTTGACATAAAGACCGATCGGAAACTGACGAAGAGTGGAGTTTAGAGGAACAAGCCGGGACCCGGGCGACTTCCTTCGGGGAATCTGACGCCTACCTTACCAATCTTGTTCCCTTCCATGACAGCGACGGTCCAAAGCGTGTTGTTCCATTCCACCTGGTCGCCCACTACGGGTGCACCGCCCACTTTCTGGGCAATGAAGTGGCCCAGGGACATGTTTGGATCGATGCCTTCGACTTTCAACCCGTACAGGGCAGCAACCGCGGCCAGCTGGGCATCTCCTTCGAGTACGAAGTCGCCGAAGAAGCGCAAATCCTGCCCCCGTTGCGGGGCCTGACTGAAGAGTTTTCCGAGGGCCGGAAGGTTGTGTTCATGGCCGATTACGCAGAGCAAATCATCGACTTCCAGCACCGTACTACCCGACGGATGGAGCAGTTGTTGACCACGAAACAGGGCCGCGATGCGGGTGCCTTCGGGCATTTTCAGCTCGCGAAGAGGGGATCCAATGCACCATTTCTCGGCACCGAGGCGATACACGAACAGCTCCCATTCACTGGTGACATTCACTTCCAGCGCCGATCGGGAAATCGGCAAGGGCTCCGGCGGGACGGTCACTTTCAATAGCTTGGCGACCCAGGGCAGGCTCGTGCCTTGCACCAGCAGCGACACCAGCACGATAAAGAACGCCAGATTGAAATACAGCTGAGCATGGGGTAGCCCCGCCATCAGCGGGAACACCGCCAGAATGATCGGTACGGCACCGCGCAGGCCAACCCAGGAAATGAATGCCTTTTCGCGGCCATGGAATGCCTTGAAGGGCAACAGGCCGACCAGCACTGACAGCGGGCGGGCAAACAGAATCATCCACAACGCCAGGCCCAGTGCGGGCAAGGCAATCGGCAGCAGGTCATGGGGCGTAACCAACAGCCCCAGCACCAGGAACATGCCGATCTGCGCCAGCCAGGCCATGCCGTCGAGCATGTGCAAAATGCCGTGACGACTGCGTACCGGGCGGTTACCGACCACCAGGCCACACAAGTACACCGCCAAAAAGCCGCTGCCGTGCAGGGCGTTGGTCAGGGAAAACACCACCAGACCGCCAGCAATCACCAGAATCGGATAAAGGCCGTTGGCCAGGTTGATACGGTTGACCAGTTGCAGCATCAGCCAGCCACCGCCGAGGCCGATCACGCCGCCGATGCCGAATTCACGTACCAAATGCCCCAGCAGACTCCAGTGCAGGCCGGTTTCGCCGCTGGCGAGCATGTCGATCAGCGTCACGGTGAGGAATACCGCCATCGGATCGTTGCTGCCGGATTCAATTTCCAGGCTCGCGCTCACCCGTTCGTTCAGACCCTTGCCGCCCAGCAGCGAGAACACGGCCGCGGCGTCGGTGGAGCCGACGATGGCGCCAATCAGCAGACCCTGAATCATATTGAGGTCGAACAACCACGCCGCCGCCATTCCGGTCAGTCCGGTGGTGATCAACACGCCGACCGTGGCCAGCGACAGCGCCGGCCATAACGCCACGCGGAAACTCGCCACCCGGGTGCGCAAGCCACCGTCGAGCAGGATCACTGCCAGGGCGAGGTTGCCAACCAGATAAGCCGTTGGGTAGTTATCGAAAATAATGCCGGCACCGTCGACACCGGCCAACATGCCCACCGCGAGGATGATCACCAGAATCGGGATCCCGAGGCGCGATGAAAGTGAGCTCACCAGAATGCTCGCACCTACCAGCAACGCGCCGATCAAGAACAGGCTGTTGATGGTCGTCGCATTCAAAGGCAGTACTCCAGAAAGCTAAAGGCGGGCACAAACTGACCATGCAGTCTGCGTGCCAGCGATTCTAACCTGTTGAAATGTGATGCTGTCAAAAAGCTTTTGACAGCGATCATGCACACCCGCTTGAGCCGGGTGAGATAACTGTGGCGAGGGAGCTTGCTCCCGCTGGGTCGCGTAGCGACCCCAAACCGACGCTACGGTGCGTCAGGTTCAGCCCGTGGGTTCATTGCGACTGCTCCGCAGCCGAGCGGGAGCAAGCTCCCTCGCCACAGAGGTGGTGTAGCCGTTACAGGCTAAACCGCCCAACCATGTTGTTCAGGTCCAGCGCCAGGCGCGACAGCTCGTTGCTGGCCGCGCTCGTCTGGTTGGCGCCCGTGGCCGATTGCACCGACAGGTCACGAATGTTCACCAGATTGCGGTCCACTTCACGGGCCACCTGTGCCTGCTCTTCGGCCGCGCTGGCGATCACCAGGTTGCGCTCGTTGATCTCGACGATGGCACTGTTGATGGTGTCCAGCGACAGGCCTGCACCACGGGCGATGTTCAAGGTCGATTCGGCGCGTTCGGTACTGTTACGCATCGAATCCACGGCGTGTTCGGTGCCGCTCTGGATACTGCCGATCATGCGTTCGATTTCGCTGGTCGACTGCTGGGTGCGATGGGCCAGGGCACGCACTTCGTCGGCAACGACTGCGAAACCACGACCGGCTTCACCGGCACGGGCGGCTTCGATGGCGGCGTTCAACGCCAACAGGTTGGTCTGGTCCGCCAGGCCGCGAATCACGTCCAGCACCTTGCCGATGTCGCGCGACTCGTTGGCCAGATCACCGATCAGGGAGGCGGTGCTCTGCACGTCGGCGCTCATACGCTCGATCGCACTGACGGTTTCCTGCACCAGATCACGGCCGTCGCCAGCCGACGTGGTGGCGTTTTTCGAGGCTTCGGAGGTGCTCACGGCGTTGCGCGCGACTTCTTCCACGGCGCTGGTCATTTCATTGACGGCGGTGGCGGCCTGTTCGATTTCGTTGTTCTGCTGGGTCAGGCCGCGAGCGCTTTCGTCGGTGACGCTGTTGAGCTCTTCCGCGGCGGACGCCAATTGCGTGGCCGAACCGGAAATCTGTTGCAAGGTGTCGCGCAGTTTGTCCTGCATCTTCGCCATCGCGGCCAGCAAACGACCGGCTTCGTCTTCGCCATCGACCGTGATCGGCCGCGTCAGGTTGCCTTCGGCGATTTCTTCGGCGGCGCTCAGGGCGTTGGCGATTGGCTTGGTGATGCTGTTGGTCAGCAGCCAGGCAAACAGCAGGGTCAGGCCGGTGGCGATCACCAGCAGGGTTACCGTCAGGTTGAAGGCCGAGGCGTATTGGTCGACGGCTTGCTGATTGGTGTCGAGGGTCTGCTGAGTATTGATCTCCAGCAAACGGTTGAGCACGGAGTTGACGGCTTCAGAGTTCGTCAGCAAATCGGTATTGAGCAGCGTGCGCAGCTCGTCGATCTGATTGTTGCGCGACAGGCTCTTCATCCGGTCTTCGATCTGGCGATACTGCCCCAGCAACTGCACATACTGATCATAGGTCGCACGTTCCTGCGGGCTGGCGATCAGTTTTTCGTAAATGGCTTGAGCGGCTCGAATCTGCTGATTACGGGTGTCCAGCAGGTCCATGGTTTTCTGCTGGACGTCCGGCTCACGATTGACCAACAGGCGGTAAGACAATACGCGCAGGCGCAGGGTCAGCTGAGTGAACTCATCGAGGCTTTTGATGCTCGGTACGCTGTTCGAGGTGATTTCCTCAGCGGCGCCGCGAATCTTGCTCATCTGGTTCAGCGCGAACACCCCCAGAACCAGCATCAAGCTGCCAATCAAGGCAAAACCGAGGAATGCCCGCGGTGCGATATTCATATTTCGTAAAGACATGGTGTTCACCGAAAAAAACGCATCCGTGCGGGGCTGAGACTGCTGTATGCATGGCTTATCGGTCATACGACTAAAGTCTTGAGACGCTGCGCGCTTTTGTCGCAGAAAGGCCGCGGCGACGAAGTGCAGGAACCAGAGCCGCCAAACACAGTCTCTAAGACTCGCGAGGACGGTCGCCCGCCAGCAAAATCAAGGCCTTGCGCCCGAATAACCCTGGCGTCAATGGTGACTTTTCTTTATCGTACGCGCCCTTTGAAAATGCCCGGAAAATCAAAATGTTGGAAGCATCCCTAAGCCAATTGGAACAACTGGTCAGCGACCTGGTGCAGCAGAACCAGACTCTGCTCGGCACCAATCAATCCCTGAGCGCGGAACTGTCCCAGGTCAAGGATGAAAACGAAAGCCTGCAACTGAGCCTGATGGAACAGGAAGAGAAACAAGGCGCCACTGCCGCACGTATTCAGGCCTTGGTTGAGCGCGTCAGCGCCGGCCCTGTCAGCGCATGAGTTATGGCGCCCCGGGGGTAAAAGTCGTCTCGATTCTGGGGGAAGACTATTCGATCAAGGCGCCGGCCGGGGAAGAGCAGACCCTGCTGGACGCCGCTTTAATGTTGAAGGCCGCCCTGGCCGAGACCAAAAAGAAATACCCGACGCTGATCGGTGACCGCTTGCTGGTGCTGGCGGCGATGAATCTGTGTTCGCAGCAGATCGAAATGCAAAAGCGTCACCAGCAAGAACTCGACCGTTACCAAGAGCAAGTCAGCGCCACGGTTGAAGTGATCGCCAAGACCATCAATCAGGCCTGATCAGCTTTGCGCACAACCAAAGAATAAATTGTCGTTTGAGTTGTATACAATCGGCATGGCTGTTGCAGTGTTTCAGCCTCTTATTCTTTGGGGGTGCTCCATGCAGTTCTGGCGTCGCAGTATTCAATGGCAGTTGATCCTGAGCATGGGCACCGCCCTGCTGGTCAGTATTCTGATCGTGGTTGGCGTTTATACCCTCGTGGTCGACCGCCTCGCCCAGCGCTATCTGGTCGAACAAGCGCTGCCGTCGAGCATCGAAGCGATGCGCAACGACATCGAACGAATCCTCGTTCAGCCCCTCACCGCCGCCAAGGACATCGCCAGTAACAGCATGGTGCGCGACTGGTTGGCCAGGGGCGAGAACAGCGCCCAGACCGACACCTTCGTGAACTATCTGGAAGGCATCCGCGCCGAGCATAAAGCCTTTACCGCGCTGATTATCGGGGCCGCGACCAGCCATTACTTCAATGAAAAAGGCCTGGACCGCACGCTCAGCCGTTCCAATCCCAACGACGCCTGGTTCTATTCGTTCCTCGACAGCAACCAGCCGCGCACCCTCAATATCGACAATGACACCGCCACCGGTGAGTTGGCGCTGTTCATCGACCTCAAGGTCGAGCAGGCCGGCAAAGTCGTGGGCGTCGCCGGGCTCGGTTTGAGCATGAAAGAGCTCTCGGAGTTGATCCACAACTTCAGTTTCGGTGAGCGCGGCAAGGTCTATCTCGTGCGTTCCGACGGTTTGATCCAGGTTCATCCCGAGGCGCAGTTCAGCGGCAAGCGTACCTTGACCGAGCAGATTGGCGACGCGGGAGCACAGGCGGTCATGGGTCAAAAAACTGCCACCTTCCAACGCGATGGCGAAGAGTTTCTGGCTTTGAGCCTGCCGCTCCGGGATCTGGGCTGGACCTTGGTGGCCGAAGTGCCACAGTCGCAGATCTACGCCGAAGCCCGTCGCGCCATGTGGATGAGCAGTGGCATCGGCCTGGCGGTGGCGTTGGTGTGCCTGTTGCTGGTGGTGTTACTGGCTCGCGGGCTGGTGCGACCGATTCGTCAGGTAACAGCCGCGCTGGTGGCCATCGGTAGCGGCGGTGGAGATTTGACCCATCGGCTGGATGCCAGTCGCGCCGATGAGCTCGGTGACCTGGCGCGGGGCTTCAATCGATTCCTCGACAGTCAGCGCGAGATGATTGGCGAAGTGCTGACCACCAGCGAGCAACTGCGCACGGCGGTCGGCCAGGTGGCGCGGGTTGTGGATAACACCGCAGAGCGTTCCGGGCGTCAGCAGGAAATGACCGACATGGTCGCCACCGCCGTTCATGAGATGGGCCTGACCGTGCAAGAAATTGCGCAGAATGCTGGCAACGCCGCCGTCGCGTCGCAGAATGCCCGGGATGAGGCGATGCAGGCGCGGGAAGTGGTCGGTGGCTCGATCCGGCATATTGAAAGCATGTCCGACGAAATCGGCCTCGCCGCCAGTGCGGTCGGTGAGCTCGCCGATCAAGTGGCGTCGATCGATCAGGTACTGGCGGTGATTCGCGGGATTTCCGAGCAGACCAATTTGCTGGCGTTGAACGCCGCTATCGAAGCAGCTCGCGCCGGGGACATGGGGCGCGGGTTTGCGGTGGTTGCCGATGAAGTGCGCACGTTAGCCAGGCGTACTCAGTCTTCTACGGACGAGATTCAGCAAATGATCGGCAGCCTCAAGCAGGGCGCGGAGAATGCGGTGTCGTCGATGCACACCGGGCAAGCGGCGACCGGCACCGGTGTCGAATCGAGCCAGCGCACCGGCGCGTCGCTGGCTGCAATTACCGGGCAGGTCGAACACATCAGCGACATGAACCATCAAGTGGCGACGGCGACGGAAGAGCAGTCGGCGGTGACCGAGGAAATCAACCGCAATGTGCAGGGGATTTCCGATCTGGCGCGGGCGACGGCGGGGGAGGTGAGAGCTTGCCGGGAGGATTGTCAGACGTTGCAGCGGTTGGCGGATGATCTGACGCGGCAGATGGGGGGATTTAGACTTAAATAAACGAAGCCGATGGGGACTTCTCCATTGTCCAAGTGCAGATTAGATTAAGGGTTTTTTAAATTTAAACGATTCTCACAGCATGATGAATTTTAGTTGATCATGCTGTGAGGGTTCCACTTATTTTAGATTAAGGTAAATGTAGTGAAGGTCGCTACCGCTGGTGTGAATTTTATTGCAATATTTTGATTCTATCGTGTAGATTTTTTCGCTAATTTTAACGTGATCTTTTTGGTTTGCAATAAAGAATACATGGTTGAAGTCTATATTTCGAACGCTTCGATAAATAGATCCTCCTGCTTCTAAAGTGATGCTATACAGGCCTTGTACTTGCGTAAATGTTCTTTTATTGATTGTGCTGTTTGTTGTTGCAATCCGATCTTCGACTTTGGCTATCCGAGTAAACTGGTCGTTCGAAATGTTGTCCCTTCTGAAGATTACTTCATCATTGTTGTTGCGTACAATCAGTTCGCATACCCAGTTTTCACCGTCTTGATAAAATACTTTTCTCAATAACGGATAAACTGTACCGTTTCTTGTGAGTGTCTCCTTTTCTGCAATTGACTCTAACATCTCTGAAAAGGAGACGTTCGAGATGACAACTTCTTCATTTTCGCTTTCATCAGAGGCGTGATTTTGAGTTATAGGTAGAAGCATCAGTCTGACATCGCTGATATTACTTTCATCTACAAAATAATTTTTTGCTATGACGCTTCGAAGATCCTGGTCTCTAAGAGCGAAAATCGTATGAACTGGAACTGACGACAAGATGCAGTGACTTCGTGCGACGATAGAGCCTTCGGCAGGAATGCGTGCTTGGATATCCATTTTTTTTGCCTGTCTTTTAATTGTCGAGATGATAGACGTGCATTTGATCAGTTGAGCATGTGATCAAAAATACAATAAAAATCTAGCATCTGGATCTGCCGACAACAACTAACAGAGCTGATAGTTGACATCTGGGGTTAAATATCGTTGGCGAGTTAAGGGTGCTGATGCTTGTTAAATTTCAAGAGATTTGAGGCAGGCTGTAAGCGACTATGGATAACGAATTTCTTGCTTACTGTTGGCTATAACTCAAGAAAAGCAGTGACGGAAAATGCATATCGGAGTGCAGGGGGGCCGATTTCGCCCGAGATAATGCGTAAAGTCAGAACAAGCGCTTCACGGGTTGGTGCATGATTTGGCGTAACAGAGTATTGGGTATAATCCGGTTAGAAAATCAAGATCTAAAGATCGCAGCCTGCGGCAGCTCCTTCATTTGGAATGTATTTTCCTGTAGGAGCTGCCGCAGGCTGCGATCTTTTTTGTGGCCGTTACGCCAATTTACGCCCGATCAAAACCACTCATCCTGCATGCCCAGACACACATCATCCCGCGCCTCAAGAATCGCCAGCTCATGGTGACAACCCGGTACTTCCCACGTCAGAAAATACCGCGCCGCCTGCAGTTTGCCTCTATAGAAACTCACGTCCGCCGCGTTCCCTTTGGCCAACCCTTCCTCGGCACGAATCGCCTGTTCCAGCCAGCGCCAGCCGATCACCGTATGCCCGAACACTTTCAGGTACAGCGCCGAATTCGCCAGGCTGCTATTGACCTTGCCTTGAGCCAGATCGGTCAGCAGGCCGATGGTCACGGTTTGCAGGCGGGCCACCAGTTTCTCCAACGGCTCACGCAGCGGCGTCAGCGATTCATACGCCTGTGCGCGCCCGGCGGTGTCGGCAATCAGGCGGATCAATTGCTTGAGCCCTGCGCCCCCGTTCTGCGCCAGTTTGCGACCCAGCAAGTCCAGCGACTGAATGCCATGAGTGCCTTCATGAATCGGGTTCAGACGGTTGTCGCGGTAATACTGCTCCACCGGGTACTCACGGGTGTAACCGTGGCCACCGAGAATCTGGATTGCCAGTTCGTTGGCCTTCAGGCAAAACTCCGACGGCCAGGATTTGACGATCGGCGTCAGTAAATCCAGCAGCTCATGGGCTTGTTTGCGTTCGGCTTCAGTCTCAAGCGTGGTGGTGTCGTCGAACAGTCGCGCCGCGTACAACCCAAGGTCGAACGCGCCTTCGACATAAGCCTTCTGGGTCAACAGCATGCGTTTGACGTCGGCATGCTGAATGATTGCCACCGGTGCGGTGGACGGATCCTTGCTATCCGGCACTCGACCTTGCGGCCGCTCGCGGGCGTATTCCAGGGAATACAGGTAACCGGCATAACCCAGCATCACCGCGCCCATGCCGACGCCGATCCGCGCCTCGTTCATCATCTGGAACATGTAGCTCAAACCGTGGTGCGGCTTGCCCACCAGATAGCCGACACACTCGCCGTTGTCGCCGAAATTCAGCGCGGTGGACGTGGTGCCGCGCCAGCCCATCTTGTGGAACAACCCGGCCAGCAACACGTCGTTGCGCTTGCCGAGACTGCCGTCATCGTTGACCAGAAACTTGGGCACGATAAACAACGAAATGCCCTTCACGCCGGCCGGTGCGTCCGGCAATTTGGCCAGCACCATGTGCACGATGTTCTCCGACAGCGGGTGATCGCCGCCGGAAATGAAAATCTTGTTGCCCTTGAGTCGATACGTGCCGTCGGATGCAGACTCCGCGCGTGTACGAATATCCGACAACGACGAGCCAGCATGGGGCTCGGTGAGGGCCATGGTGCCGAAGAAACGACCGTCGATCATCGGTTGCAGGAAGCGCTGCTTCTGCTCATCGGTGCCGAAGCTTTCAATCAGGTTCGCCGCGCCCATGGTCAGGAACGGGTAGGAGGTCGACGCCGCGTTGGCCGACTGAAAGTGCGCAAAGCACGCCTGGGACAACAGTGTAGGAAGTTGCATGCCGCCGGCGTCGAAACTGCGCGCGGCGTTGAGGAAACCGGCTTCGAGGAAGGCATCCACCGCCGGTTTCACTTCCGGAATCAGAATTGCCTGCCCGTCCTCATAGCGCGGTTCGTTCTCGTCGCCCTTGCGGTTGTGCGGGGCGAAGAACTTCTCGGCGATGCTGCGGGCAGTGCCGATAGCCGCATCGAAGGTCTCGCGGTTGTGCTCGGCGAATCGCTCACGCTGAGTCAGGCCCTCGGCATCAAGGACTTCATACAGCTCGAAAGCCAGATTGCGGGAACTGAGCAACGTCTCGGACATGGCGGCCTACCTTTTTTTGGAATGGACCGAGTCTAGGCGTGGGAATAGAGGCTGAACAGGATGATTGATCTTGGTGATGGAGAAGCAAAAGATCGCAGCCTTCGGCAGCTCCTACAGAGAAACACGATCCCCTGTAGGAGCTGCCGAAGGCTGCGATCTTTTGATCTTGCTTCTAAAACACCAGGCACCCATTGCAGGTGCCCGGCCTTATTGCGGTTTAGCCGATCGTCATCAAACTGGCATTACCACCCGCCGCAGCAGTGTTAACGCTCAACGCACGTTCGATCACCAGGCGCTCCAACGCAATGTTGGTTTCGCCTTGCGACAAACCATGAACCCCGACAATCGCCCCGGCACGCTTGGCCACTTGCTGGCAGACCGCACGCAACTGGTCGGAATGGCCATGATGCAGAACCGCATCAATCACCACTTCGTCCTTGGTCCAGTCGGCAACCCGCTTGATCCGCACCTGAACTTCTTTCGGCAGGCGTGCGAACAGGGCCTTGCCCGGTTCAGCGTCCGGCCATACTGCCGAACCGCCCACGGCCAATACCGCAGCCAATTGAGTCAGCAGATCGCCTTCGACGTCCGCCAGGCACAGCACGTGTTCGCGCGGCAGGATGGCGTAGCTGTTGCGCTCGCCGGTCGGGCCAGCCAGAACACGGGTGATCCCGCTCTGCGATTGCGCCGCGAACTGTACGCACAGGGTGCTCAAGTCAGCGAACTTGTTGCTGTCGGCCCAGGCTTTCAGCGCAGTCAGCGGTTTGCTCATGGCATCACGCAGACGGACGTCCGGTGCAGCGAGAGCGTCGCCGCGAGCGAAGGATTGTTCGATTGCATCGGTAGGACGCGTCGACAGCAAACGGTACAGGTACAACGGACCACCGGCTTTCGGGCCAGTACCCGACAGGCCTTCACCGCCGAATGGCTGCACGCCAACCACCGCGCCGACGATGTTGCGGTTCACGTAGATGTTACCGGCGTTGACGTTGTCGATCACCTTGGCAATGGTCTCGTCGATGCGAGTGTGTACGCCCAGCGTCAGGCCATAGCCGGAAGCATTGATCTGACCGATCAGTTGATCGATGTCTTTGCGTTTGTAGCGCACCACGTGCAGCACCGGGCCAAAGATCTCCCGTTGCAGTTCGTCGAAGCTTTCCAGTTCGATCAGGGTCGGCATCACGAATGTGCCGCGTTTGACTTCTTCGCTGTTGGCGATGGCCACCTGGTACACGTTGCGACCTTTGTCGCGCATGGCCTGGATGTGCTTCTCGATGCCCGCCTTGGCTTCGGCGTCGATCACCGGACCGATGTCCACGGACAGGCGCTCAGGGTTGCCAAGACGGCATTCAGCCATGGCGCCCTTGAGCATTTCGATGACACGGTCAGCGGAATCTTCCTGCAGGCACAGGACCCGCAACGCCGAGCAACGCTGACCGGCGCTGTCGAAGGCTGAGGACACCACGTCGATCACCACCTGTTCGGTCAGCGCCGAGGAGTCAACGATCATCGCATTCTGGCCGCCAGTTTCGGCGATCAGCGGAATCGGACGGCCCTGAGCATCCAGACGACCGGCGACGTTGCGTTGCAGCAGACGAGCGACTTCGGTGGAACCGGTGAACATCACGCCTTTGACCCGATCGTCACCGACCAAGCGAGCGCCAACGGTTTCGCCACGGCCCGGCAGCAGTTGCAGCACGCCTTCCGGAATCCCGGCTTCGAGCAGCAAACGCACGGCTTGAGCGGCTACCAGCGGGGTTTGTTCCGCAGGTTTGGCCAAAACCGGGTTACCGGCAGCCAGTGCCGCAGCGACTTGGCCGCTGAAGATCGCCAACGGGAAGTTCCACGGGCTGATGCAAACCACCGGACCCAATGGACGGTGGGCGTCGTTGGTGAAATCGTTGCGCGCCTGCACCGCGTAATAACGCAGGAAATCTACGGCTTCACGCACTTCGGCGATGGCGTTGGCGAAGGTCTTGCCAGCTTCACGAGCCAACAGGCCCATCAACGGCTGGATCTCGCCTTCCATCAAGTCGGCGGCGCGTTCCAGAATCGCGGCGCGTTCGGCCGGCGGGGTGGCCTGCCAGATCGGTGCGGCGTTCAGGGCGCACTGGATCGCGTTGTCGACGTCTTCGACGGTGGCTTCTTGCACGTGACCCACCACGTCACGCAGGTCGGACGGGTTCAGGACGGGCGCAGGGGTTTCGCTGCTGGAGGCGCAGCCGAGCATCGGCGCCGCTTTCCAGTTGTTGTGAGCGGTGGCCAGCAGGGCGCAGGACAAGGAAGCCAGACGATGTTCGTTGGCCATGTCGATGCCGCTGGAGTTGGCGCGCTCGGCACCATAAAGATCACGCGGCAGCGGGATACGCGGGTGCGGCAGGCCGAAGCCGCCTTCCAGCGTCGCCATCTGCTCGATGCTGGCCACTGGATCGGCCACCAGCTCCTGAATCGAAATGGACTGGTCGGCGATGCGGTTGACGAACGAAGTGTTCGCGCCGTTTTCCAGCAGACGACGCACCAGGTACGCCAACAATGTTTCGTGCGTGCCAACCGGTGCGTACACGCGGCACGGACGGTTCAGCTTGCCTTCGGAAACTTTACCTACAACCTGTTCGTACAGCGGTTCACCCATGCCGTGCAGGCACTGGAACTCGTACTGACCCGGGTAATAGTTCTGACCGGCAATGTGGTAAATGGCCGACAAGGTGTGGGCGTTGTGCGTGGCGAACTGCGGATAAATGACTTCCGGCACCGACAGCAGTTTGCGTGCGCAAGCGATGTAGGACACGTCGGTGTACACCTTGCGGGTGTAGACCGGATAGCCTTCCAGGCCTTCGACCTGAGCGCGCTTGATTTCGCTGTCCCAATACGCGCCTTTCACCAGACGGATCATCAGGCGATGACGGCTGCGGCGAGCCAAGTCAATCACGTAGTCGATCACATACGGGCAACGCTTCTGGTACGCCTGGATCACGAAACCGATGCCGTTCCAGCCGGTCAGTTGCGGCTCGAAGCACAGGCGCTCCAGCAGATCCAGCGACAGCTCGAGGCGGTCGGCTTCTTCGGCGTCGATGTTCAGGCCGATGTCGTATTGCTTGGCCAGCAGGGTCAGCGACAGCAGGCGCGGGTACAGCTCGTCCATCACGCGCTCGTACTGGGCGCGGCTGTAGCGCGGGTGCAGTGCGGACAGCTTGATAGAAATGCCCGGGCCTTCATAAATCCCACGACCGTGGGAGGCTTTGCCGATCGAGTGAATGGCTTGTTCGTACGAGGCCAGGTATTTCTGGGCGTCGTGCTCGGTGAGTGCGGCTTCACCCAGCATGTCGTAGGAATAGCGGAAGCCTTTGGCTTCGAATTTGCTGGCGTTGGCCAAGGCTTCGGCGATGGTTTCGCCGGTGACGAACTGCTCGCCCATCAGGCGCATGGCCATGTCGACGCCCTTGCGGATCATCGGCTCGCCGCTCTTGCCGATGATGCGGCTCAGCGATGAAGTCAGGCCGGCTTCGTTGTGGGTGGCGACCAGTTTGCCGGTCAGCAGCAAGCCCCAGGTGGCGGCGTTGACGAACAGCGACGGGCTATTACCCAGGTGCGGGTGCCAGTTGCCGGTGCTGATTTTGTCGCGGATCAGCGCGTCACGGGTGCCTTTGTCCGGAATACGCAACAGCGCTTCGGCCAGGCACATCAGCGCTACGCCTTCCTGGGACGACAAGGAAAATTCCTGCAACAGGCCCTGAACAATCCCGGCACGGCCGCCGGCGCTTTTCTGATTGCGCAGTTTTTCGGCAATCGAGGCGGCGAGCTTGTTGGTGGCTTCCGCCATCGGGGCCGGCAGGCGCGCCTGCTCGATCAGCATCGGTACCACTTCAGGTTCCGGGCGACGGTAGGCGGCAGTGATAGAGGCGCGCAGCACCGATTGCGGCAGGATGCTTTCGGCGAATTCCAGGAAGCACTGATGGGCGTGATCGACGTGGATCTCGCCCGCTTCGTCAACTTCCTTGCCATTCAAACCGTTCAGCTCGGACAGGGTTGCACCACCCTCGAGTTTTTCCAGGTAATTGAAAATTGCCTGCTTGATCAGCCAGTGCGGCGTGCGATCAATCGAGGTCGCGGCGGCCTTGAGGCGTTCGCGGGTCGGGTCGTCAAGTTTGACCCCAAGAGTGGTGGTAGCCATATTTTTATCCTCATGTTTGCCACGACCGCGTGGCATCAGCTGGCGGCAAGATTAGCTGTGCGTCGGTCGAGGTGCAACCGGGTGCAACCCTTTTTTTGTCAGAATAATAAGCAGCTCGTCAGGAAATGAATTCTGGTACATCCCTCCCGTACCTGCTTGGTGCTTTTACTTCTAGCGCAACCCGGAAAACGCCCTAAAAAGGAGCAAAAACCGACTCTTTGCAAGAAAATCCGACTAGGTGCAACTTATTCGCAAGAAACTGGTTGCACCTTATTTGCTTTGTTGAATAGCATTCGCGGCCAAGGTGCAACCGGTCAAAAAGATCGGTGCGCCGGCTGATGGCTTTCCTGGGGAAACATCAGTCATAAATGCGCGGGACCCCGAATCGTCCGTCAAACGTCGCCGTTTGCGAGCGGTTCACCAGCCGCTGCTACATAAAAACAATGCCAGGGCGTAACTCAATGAGCGTAAGCAATCCAACCCTGATCACGTTCGTGATCTACATCGCAGCAATGGTGCTGATCGGCTTCATGGCCTATCGCTCCACCAACAACCTTTCTGACTACATTCTGGGCGGTCGTAGCCTGGGCAGCGTCGTGACAGCACTTTCCGCCGGTGCTTCCGACATGAGCGGCTGGTTGTTGATGGGCCTGCCGGGCGCTATCTACATGTCCGGTCTTTCTGAAAGCTGGATCGCTATCGGCCTGATCATCGGTGCTTACCTGAACTGGTTGTTCGTCGCCGGTCGTCTGCGCGTGCAGACCGAGCACAACGGCGATGCACTGACCCTGCCGGATTACTTCTCCAGCCGTTTCGAAGATAAAAGCGGCCTGCTGCGGATCATCTCCGCGGTCGTGATTCTGGTGTTCTTCACCATCTACTGCGCTTCCGGCATCGTGGCCGGCGCCCGTCTGTTCGAAAGTACCTTCGGCATGTCTTACGAGACCGCGCTGTGGGCCGGTGCTGCGGCGACGATTGCCTACACCTTCGTCGGTGGTTTCCTGGCAGTGAGCTGGACGGACACCGTACAAGCCACATTGATGATCTTCGCCCTGCTGCTGACGCCGATCATCGTGCTGCTGGCGACTGGCGGCATCGACACCACGTTCCTGGCCATCGAAGCACAAGACCCAAGCAACTTCGACATGCTGAAAAACACCACTTTCATCGGCATCATCTCGCTGATGGGCTGGGGTCTGGGCTACTTCGGCCAACCACACATCCTGGCGCGTTTCATGGCGGCGGATTCGGTCAAGTCGATCGCTAACGCTCGTCGCATCTCCATGACCTGGATGATCCTGTGCCTGGGCGGCACCGTCGCGGTAGGTTTCTTCGGCATCGCTTACTTCTCGGCAAACCCTGCCGTAGCGATGCCAGTGAGTGAAAACCACGAGCGTGTGTTCATCGAACTGGCAAAAATCCTGTTCAACCCGTGGGTTGCCGGTGTACTGCTGTCGGCCATTCTGGCAGCGGTGATGAGTACCCTGAGCTGCCAGCTGCTGGTGTGCTCGAGCGCCCTGACCGAAGACTTCTACAAAACCTTCCTGCGTAAAAGCGCTTCCCAGGTTGAACTGGTCTGGGTCGGTCGCGCCATGGTGCTGCTGGTTGCCCTGATCGCCATTGCGATGGCGGCTAACCCGGAAAACCGTGTACTGGGTCTGGTCAGCTACGCTTGGGCTGGTTTTGGTGCTGCGTTCGGTCCGGTTGTCCTGATCTCTGTGATCTGGAAAGACATGACCCGCAACGGCGCACTGGCCGGCATCCTGGTCGGCGCGATCACCGTGATCGTCTGGAAACACTTCGAACTGCTGGGCCTGTACGAAATCATCCCAGGTTTCATCTTCGCCAGCCTGGCGATTTACATCGTCAGCAAGCTGGGCACGCCGACTCACGGCATGCTTCAGCGCTTTGCGGCTGCCGAAGCAGATTTCCGCCTGAACAAGTGATGGGGATGAGCTGATGCTCTGACCTTTCGGCTACATGAAAAACGGCCCGCTTCCTTTTGGAGGCGGGCCGTTTTTTTATGGCGCAGATCTTGAGGCATCGAAGTTCCACTGTGGGAGCGGGCTTGCTCGCGAATGCGGTAAATCAGTCGACATCAACGTTGTCTGTCACACCGCCTTCGCGAGCAAGCCCGCTCCCACATTTGTTCGGTGGTGCTTCTGAAGGGAATGTATGTAGTCAAAAATTCTGTTTTATGAAGGGGGAATCTTCATAAAAAGTAGGGCAAATCTGATTTTCTTGTCCCACAGTCAACACCCCTTGTCGCTCATGCAGAATCGCCCGCCTTCATTCTGCAGAGACACATCGGATGTTCGCGCCTGCCAATCAACCGCGTTTCACGTTGACCCTCGACGGCGTCCAGAATGAGCTCAAGGTACTTGAGTTCACGGGCAAGGAAGCCATCAGCCAACCCTACCGTTTTGACCTGGAACTGGTCAGCGAGCGCCCGGACCTGGAACTCGAAAGCCTGCTGCACCGTCAGGCATTTCTGAGTTTCGATGCGCAAGGTTCCGGTATTCACGGTCAGATTTTTCGCGTCGGCCAAAGCGACTCCGGGAAACGTCTGACGGGCTATCAAATCAGTCTCGTGCCGCGCCTGACGTATCTCGGTCAGCGTATCAATCAGCGGATTTTCCAGCATAAAAGCGTGCCGGCGATCGTCACGCAAATCCTCAAAGACCACGGGATCCAGCGCGATGCCTTCGAGTTTCGGCTCGGCAGCGACTACCCCGAGCGCGAGTACTGCGTGCAATACGCCGAAAGCGATCTGGCATTCATTCAGCGTCTGTGTGCCGAGATTGGCATTCACTACCACTTCCAGCACAGCCCCGACGGGCACTTGCTGGTGTTCGGCGATGACCAGACGGTTTTCCCTCGACTACCCGAGCCGACGCTGTACTTGCCAGGCAGCGGGATGGCAGCGGATGCGCCAGCGATCAAGCGGTTCAACGTGCGCCTGGAAACCCGTACTACCGCGGTCACTCGCCGGGATTACGACTTCCACAAACCACGCCTGCAACTCGAAAGCCGCCTCGACAGCGAACAGCGCCCGGTGCTGGAGGACTACCACTTCCCTGGCCAATTCACCGACCGCGAAAACGGCAAACGTCTGGCGCAAAGGGCCTTGGAGCGCCACGGCGCAGATTACCGCCAGGCCGAAGGTCGCGGCGACGAATCTGCTTTGGTCAGTGGGCATTTCCTACACCTCGCCGAACACCCGCGTCAGACGTGGAATGACCTGTGGTTGATCACTGAAATTGAACACCGTGGTCGGCAGCCGCAGGTCCTTGAAGAGTCGGCCACCAGCGACAGCCCGGATGATTTCCAGGGTTATCGCAATGCCTTTCTGGCGACGCCGTGGGACGTTGCTTTTCGCCCCGCGCTGGGGCCGGAAAAGCCCCGCATGCTCGGCTATCAACCTGCCGTGGTCACCGGCCCGACTGACAGCGAAATCCATTGCGACGAGTACGGTCGGGTCAAGGTTCAACTGGCCTGGGACCGTGACGGTCAGCTCAACGAGCATTCCAGTTGCTGGCTGCGTGTCGCCACTGGCTGGGCGCAGGATCGCTATGGCAGCGTGATGATTCCGCGCGTCGGCATGGAAGTGCTGGTGGGATTCGTCGACGCCGATGCCGACAAGCCGCTGGTCATGGGGTGCCTGCCCAACGCCGCGACTCCGGTGCCGCTCGATCTGCCGGCGGACAAGACTCGCAGCATTTTCCGCAGCCAAAGTAGTCCCGGTGGCGGTGGTTACAACGAATTGCGCATCGAGGATCGCAAGGGCGGCGAGGAAATCTACCTGCGCGCCCAGCGAAACTGGACTCAGCATGTACTGAATGATCAGCAGGTGCAGGTCGACAACCAGCGCAGCATCGTCGTCACCGGCACCGCCCGTCATGAGCTGAAGGCTGACGAAAAACGCATCACCCACGGTCAGCGCCAGACCGAAGTGCGACTTGATGATCATTTGGTGGTGGTCGGCGACCGGCACATTCGCGTGACCAGTCAGGCCCTCAACGCCAGCCAGCAATTCCACGTCAGCGCCGGCCAGCAAGTGGTCATCGACGGCGGCGCCAGCGCGACAATTCAGGCGGGCGGGCAGTGGATCAACATCGGCCCCGGCGGGATTTTCAGCAGCGTGCCGATCCAGGTCGGTGGCGCACCGATGGCAGCTATGGCCGCTGCCCCGAGCTTGCCGGATGTTCCGTTGAAACTCGCCGCCGCCGCCCCGGCGGCGCTGCTCAGTGCCGCACAGATTCTCAGCCTGAAAAGTGATGCGCCGTTCTGTGAAGAATGCGAGCGCTGCAAGGACGGTGTTTGTGCAGCCTGATCCCTTGTCGCCTCACGCCTGGCTGGAGCGCCAGCCGCTGAAGCCGCGGGAGCAACTGTTCGCGATTTTCAGCAGTGCCGGTGCTGCTGAACCGTTCAAAGCCTGGCAACGCTCGATCACCGCTCAAGCGCCGAGCCCGATCTGGGCTGATACCGCGTATGCCGAGTGGGATGCGGTGATGCCCTACGTCGGAATCGTCGCTGTCGGCGGTGAGTTTTTGGAGTGGGTCGCTACGACCGAGTCCCGCGATTGGGGTTGGCTGGCGGTTTCTTCTGCTTCTCAAGAAGTGCTGGTCGAGCATTTGCGCAGCCTCACTCAAGTTCTTTTGCCCAACGGCAACGCGGTGTTTTTCCGTTTCTGGGATGGGCGTTATTTGTTGTCGATTCTTCAGTCAGCCGAGGTTAACGCCACGCAGTTAATGCCTGTCATTGACCGTTGTTTGATCAATGGTTTGCCGCTCGATATTGGCGGCAGTGCATTGAAAACCTCCAGGGTTTTCCCGTGGTGGGAAGTTTCTGAATCGCTGCTCAAACACCTCGCCACTGAGTCCGCCACAACCCGCATCAACAACCTGCTGAAGTGGTTGAGCGAGGACCGCCCTGATCTTTATGAGGTGTTTTCCGAAAGTGTTTTGCGGCACAAAGTCGCGAGTTTTCTTGAGACGCCGGACATGCCTCAAGTGCCGAAATCAGCGTTGGTGGATTACCTGATGACGGAGCTGGACTGATGGATCAGATCGTACGGATCGAGCAGGAGCTCGACGGTTTCAAAGACACCTTGAGCTTGTATCGCCAGCAACTTGGCAGCTTCTTGAGCCGGAATGCGGACAGGGTTAGCCGGGCTACGGATATGCCGTCGCTGATGGACATGGAACGCAAGATCAAGCTGGGAAATACCAGCAAGTCGGTCAGTAGTCGCGATGACGATTTCTTCTCCAGCGTTGCGCAGTGTCCGGACAGCGGAATTCTGGAAATCGAGAGCAAGTTTGAATCGGTTTATGACGTTCCGCTGGGGAATATTCGGGTCGATGTGATTGCCCAGGATGGCGGTAAGTCGACGCCTGTGACGCTCGATGAAAACGGTAAAGGACAGTTCGAAGGCTTACCCGGCAAGTTCTATCGCGTTCATGTCCAGGGTGAAGTTACCCCGGCTCAAATCGATGATCTTTTCTCGTCTTACGATGGCTTGACCTCAGAGCTGGAAGGCTGGCTGCGCAAAGAGTGGGAGGGGTTCAAACCGCAGTGGTCGCAGCAATCGGCTTCAGCTTCATTGGCAGCAGTGGGCAATGGAATGCTGGCGGGAAGTTGGGCAGCGATTCAGGCTGTTTGGGATGGCATTGGTGAACTCACCGACATCCTGAAAGACCCCAACGCCTTTGCCGAAAAGCTCGGTGAAAGTGCGGGTCAACTTGCCAGGCTGGCCGTAACTGCTCCAGGCATGATGGAAAAAGCCATGTTGCTGGCCAGCGACGAGGCAGCGCTGTGTTTGCTGATGCGCACCGCAGTGCTATGGCTCGAAGCATTGCCGCCTTCGCAACTTGCCGGATCCTCGGCTGAAGCCATTTCCAAAGTTGTGGTCGGTTTGGTCATCGACTTGTTGATTGGCGTGGTGCTGAGTGTCGTTGGGGTAGGCATTGCCTGGCTGACAGTGCGTCTGGCCAAGTACAGCGCGCAGATTTTTCAGGCCGTAATGGGCTTCGTGAAGTCGATGGTCGCGATCATCAACAACTTCATGGAGTACGTCGACCGCTATAAGAAAGTCGCCGCGCGCGGTGTTGCAGCGGGACTGAAAAAGGGTCGGATGCAACTGCGCTGGGATGCCAAACGCAACACCACGCTCAAGCAAAACGAACACCACGACGATGTCTCAAAACAAGCCACAAACCCCAACGGCGACAGCGCCGACTCCGCGGATAAAACCGCGACCAACAAATGCCCGGTGTCGATGATCACCGGCGAAGAACTGCTGACTCTCACTGATGGTTCGTTGGACGGAATCCTGCCGTTCGACTTCACCCGGCTCTATCGCACCAGTGCCGCCGAGATCGATTGTGGGCTGGGCTTCGGCTGGAGCCATTCGCTCGCCCATCGGCTGGAAATCGAGGGTGATCAGGTCATCTGGATCGACCACGAAAACCGCCGCATCACCTTCCCGCTGCCGAACCACGAACGCCCGGCGATCCACAACGGCCTGTCACGCGCGGCGATTTATCTCGGCGATGACCCCGAGGAATTGATCCTCGCCCAGGCTGGCGAAGAAACTTGTTTCTACCACTTTCATAACGGTTTTCTGACCGCGATCAGCGACGCGTACGACAACCGCCTGCGCATCACTCGCGACCGCCAGCAGCGCATCCAACGCCTCGACAACGGTGCCGGTCGCGCCTTGCTGTTGCGCTATGACCGCGCGCATCTGATCGCCGTCGACTATCAGGTGTTTGTCCCCGCGCAGACCCTCGCCGAGGCCTGGCACACCGAGCAGACGCTGGTCAGTTACCGCTACGACGAATGCGCTCAATTGGTCGAGGCGAGCAACGCCGCCGGCGAAAGCGAGCGTTACGACTACGACGATCAGCACGTGATCCTGCAGCGGCAACTGGCCGGCGGGGCGAGTTTCTTCTGGGAGTGGGAACGGTCCGGCAAAGCGGCCAGATGTGTTCGCCACTGGGCGTCGTTTTCGCAGATGGACACGCGTTATGTCTGGGATGACGAGGGCAGTGTCACCGTCCAGAACATCGATGGCAGCGAAGAGGTTTACGTCCACGACGACCGGGCGCGGCTGGTGCGCAAGGTCGAACTGGATGGCGGCGAACAGCTCAAGGCCTATGACGACAACGGCCGGCTGATTGCCGAGCAGGACCCGCTAGGCGCTGTTACCGAATATCGCTATGACGAAGTCGGACGGTTGGTGGCGCTGATTCCATCGGAAGACGAGCCAACGGCCTACGAGTACCGCAACGGTTTCCTGCATACGCGCTATCACGGCAAAGCGGTGTGGAAATATCAGCGCAATGCCCAGGGGGATGTCACCGAAGCGACCGATCCCGACGGCCAGGTCACCCATTATCACTACGATGCTCAGGGGCGTTTGCTGTCGATCCGTTACCCGGACACCAGCCGCCATGTGTTCGTCTGGAATGCCTTGGGGCAGTTGCTCGAAGAGACCTTGCCGGATGGCGGGCAGCGGAAGTTTTCCTACGACGTACTGGGGCGAAGGATTACCTGTCAGGACGAACACGGTGCCGTTACTCGTTACCAATGGGACGCCGTCGGCCGACTGATTCAAACCACCCTGCCGACCGGCGCCACGCGCGGCTTCAGCTACAACACCTACGGCCAGATCACCGCCGAACGCGATGAACTGGGCCGCGTCACCCGCTACGAATACCTCGACGACCTGCACCTGGTCAGCCGCCGCATCAGCCCCGACGGCACGCAGCTCCAGTACCGCTACGACAACGCGCAGCTGCTGCTCACGGACATCGAAAACGAAGCCGGCGAACACTATCGCCTGGACTACACCCCTGGCGGATTGATCCGACAGGAAACCGGCTTCGACGGCCAGCGCACCGCTTATAGCTACGACCTCAATGGCCACTTGCAGGAGAAAACCGAGTTCGGCGATGACGGTTCGCAGTTGGTCACGTCTTACGAGCGGGACTCGGCCGGGCGCCTGTTGGTCAAGACCCTGCCCGATGGCATCCAGGTCGAATACCGCTACGACTCGCTGGGCCGATTGATCAGCGTCGACGACGGCCACGATCATCCGCTGGAATTCGAGTACGACCAGCAGGACCGCTTGATCACCGAACACCAGGGCTGGGGCACCTTGCGTTACGGCTACGACGCCTGCGGCCAGCTCAACCGCCTGCGCCTGCCGGACGGCAGCAAACTCGACTACCAGCACGCCAAGGGCGGCGCGCTGACGGCCATCGACCTTAATGGCGCGCGGCTTACGACGCACACCTTCCTCGCCGGTCGCGAACAAAACCGCCAGCAGGGCCTGCTGCTCAGCGAATATGCCTACGACGACCAGGGCCGGCTGAAGGCCCACGCCGTCAGCCAACAGCAAAAAAACCTGTACCGCCGCGACTATGCCTACAGCCTCAACGGCAATCTCGACCACATCGCCGACACCCGCCACGGCCAGCGCAATTACCAATACGACCCGCTCAACCGCCTGACCCGCGTGCGCCACACCCGCGACGACCCGCCGGAAAGCTTCGCCCACGACCCGGCGGGCAACTTGCTGATGCAGGACCGCCCCGGCGTTGCGAAGGTGCTGGGTAATCGCCTGCTGATGCAAGGCGACCGCCACTACGACTACGACGCCTTCGGCAATCTCATCCGCGAGCGCCGCGGCACCGCGCAAAAACTCGTCACCGAATACCGCTACGACTGCCAGCACCGACTGGTCGGCGTCACCAGCCCGGACGGTCGCACCGCCAGCTACCGCTACGACGCCTTCGGCCGCCGCATCAAGAAAACCGTCGACGGCAAAACCACCGAGTTCTTCTGGCAGGGCGACAATCTCGTCGCCGAAAGCAGCCGCGAGCATTACCGCAGCTACGTCTACGAACCCGGCAGCTTCCGCCCCCTCGCCATGCTCGACGGCAAAGGCCCGCGCAAGGCCTGCCCGTTCTACTACCAGCTCGATCACCTTGGGACGCCTCAGGAGCTGACCGATTTCGGTGGCGAGATCGTGTGGTCGGCGAAGTACAACGCCTACGGCAAGGTCACGCATTTGGCGTTCGGCGGGGGCGAGCAGCTCGACCAGCCGCTGCGGTTCCAGGGGCAGTACTTCGACGCCGAGAGTGGCCTGCACTACAACCGGCATCGGTACTATGATCCGGAGGTGGGTCGGTACCTGACGCCGGATCCGATCAAGTTGGCGGGTGGGCTGAACCAGTACCAGTACACGCCGAATCCGACGGGGTGGGTTGATCCGTTGGGGTTGAGCGGAAATTGCCCGCCGCCGAATAAGTCGGATTGTAAAGTGCCGGGGGATACGACTGGCGTTAAGGTTGATGAGGGTGAGCCAGCGCTGCCGAAGATGACGGCGGAGCAGCGGAGGGCGCGGATTGATGAGCTGGCTGAGGCGAACGCCAAGGGACGGGTTATGGCAATGGAGGATAAATACGACATGCATACCGTCAAAAAGCACAGTTCAGAAATATCGGATACCGCACTAAAACAGCGAGCCATTAACGGAGCGGACCCTAATACAGGGAGGATCCCGAATGGAGCGAGGGGGAATTTAAGCTCTCAGTTCAGTAGCTGGAGGGTTCATTTCAATGCATTGAATAAGGCATTAACTAGAGAGAGGTTGGGGCTGAGCCCCCATACGGGTACAGATCACAACAGAGACCCGATTGTAAGGATGGAGCTTCCTGGCGCTGGTCGTGGGTATAGGCCAAATAGAATAGATCAAAGTAATCCTAAGTTAAATGAGGATCTGAATTGGTTTGAAGTTAAGTTTGATAAAGATGATGTGACTCGGCCCTATACAGGTTTTCCTTCGGAGAAGAAATGATGTTGCGAGACCCTTTTTTAGATGAGGAATTTCGGCCCGACTTAATGTGGTTTATTGGGGTTTTTTGGTGTTTATGATCGTGAAGAGACGCTTGGGGCAGAACTTGAAGTTTATGATCCTAATAATAAGGACGATAGAGCTGAGCTGATCAGGAAGTACAGTCTTAATTTAGGGTATTTGACCTATCGGCATAAGCTCGTTTTGATGGAGTCTCTGGCAGATAAGCTGAACGACGAAAGCTATGACTTTCAGGGCTTGTTCGATATTGACGAGGACGAGGCTGCGAGCTGGGCTCGGGGTGAATGGTACGAATTAAAGGATCCTCGTGGTTTTCTTCAGCATGTCTATACGCTGGCGCAGGAGGTTTGGAAAGATGACTTGCTCAAAGCCAGCCAGGAAGATCGAGCGACTTGGTGAAGGGAGCTCACGCTCAGATAAGTCGTAGATAGCGAATTTATGAAAATAAGTAGATCTGTCCCATTTTTTCTAAAATGCTGGTAGAGGGTATAAACCAAATAATAGGGACAGAAACAATCCAAGATATGTAGATGTGCTAAATTCTTCTGAAGTTGGATTTCGTCGGCAGGATATAAAAAGCATTATACGGCGTTCCCAGATTAGGATGTTGAGATGTTGAAGTGGCCTATGTTCGATCTACCATTTGAGCCCCTGCTTTCATATTGGCTGGGAGGTATTTCTATATATGATATTGAAGAAACTCTGGGCGTTGCTTTGTCGGCGTACGATCCGAACGATGGAGCCGATAGAGAAGTAGTTATAAGAGGCTTTATATTAACTCGTTTTGATGATCTTACTTATAGGCATAGATTTTTAATGGTTAAGCTGCTTGAGGCGTCATTAAAGCTTCCGGAGTTTGATTTTTTTGGATAATTCGAAAGTAATTATAATGAGAATACTTGTGTTGCATGGGGTGAAACGCAAATAGATGACGCTCGCGGTTTTTTTGAGGATATATATAGACTGGCCAGCGAAGAGTGGAAGAATGATCTTCAAAAAGCTAGTCTCGAAGATCAATCTGATTGGTGATTTGTAGTGTCTGATAATATAACCCGAGAGTTGATACTGGAGTGGGCGTATAACGATGACGTCGTTATTGATATGTATGAAAGTGGCGATGATGGTGATGCTGCAATTTTCGAAAGTACAGTAAGAAGTATTTTTGGTGCGAAGGGGGCGCTGGAGTTTGCTGCAGATCCAAAATGTCCGAGTAGGTTGTATTTTGCTGGGTTGTTGTCGCACTCTTTCTTATGGATGTTTAGGCGCGGTACTAAATTGCCTTTTCATTTTTCTAGATTTCGCGGAATTATGTCGAGAGATGAATATAGGCAAGAGCTTGTAAAGCGTGAAGACGAAATATATGAGCTTTGTTTGGTTCTGGATAGTATGCGGGTTATTAATGATCCTGCAATTCAGTCTCTATACAAGCAGGTTCTGGATTTTAGGCATGATCAACGCGACAGTGACTCTAGGTTCTACTGCGAGTGTCGCTCTAGATTAGATCTTAAGTTGTTTGAGTAGGAAGCTTTTTTGGTTTGTCGCGTTTTGTTGTCGCATCCCAATATGTCCACTTTTGTTTGAATTGGGATGGTGTGTCGACTTGTGGTTAAGAAAGCTGATGCAAGAATGAATCTGCTTGGTTTTTTTAAAGTAGGAATTAGCTACTGCTTTACTTTTGCTCGCGACAGTCATGTTGTTGTTTTGGCGATAGTGGTCAGTGGGTATGCGGCGGAAAACTAACCTGAAAGTATACTTGCAAGATAAATATATCCATCCACGTTTATCAGTGATGTTTAACGGGCTGCTACTTTGAAGATAGTGAAATCTACTCGCTTTGATGATGTCGACCACGATGTTGGATATGAGTACCGTGGTTGTAACTACGAAATACAGAACGAAGAGGATGTGTTTCTGATCAGAATTTACGATGATGAATCCGGACAGGCAACGGTAGTACGTCCGACTACAATGTCTAAAAACGGTAGCCTTAGAAAGCTTGTTGAGTTCTTACAATCCGAGCTAAGAGTGTCCAAGATCTATCTCTACAAAGGCGATTTGGGGCGCTACGCCGAGATCGATCTTGATAGCTTGGCATTCTGCACCGTCTGAAGTCGGCGGCAAGAGAGTGGCAGGCGTTTTTACACACTCTGGGCCGAATTCTGTCTTTGCTGAGTGGCAGCTATAGGATGTGGATTCAACAGGTGGCGAAATCAAGCCAAGCTTCAGTGAAGCCTTTCGTCACCTTTGCTTTTTTTGAGCGAAATTTCTGGGCAAGGTTGTCGGAAGTTTCCTTCAAGTCGTAGCGGTTTCCATGAACTGGTGTGAAATGTTTTCCATCGATAGTCTTTGGTGGTCACTGAAAACTCAGTGACGGGGTGTAGGAACCCTTCAAAGTCGTTGGAAATGTATTGGCGTCGAAGCTTGGTTTGCGGCCGTTAACGTACGTCCGTAAGATCAGTTGCGGCGGTTGTGCGCGGGCACGCTTCGGCGTGGTCGAGTTTTCCAAAGGCCTCGATATTCCTACCCCGCGCATAGCTGCCACCCCAGCCTGTAGGAAGGCTGATGGCAGTTCCTATTTTTTGCCTTTGGAACTGAATATGAAAACCCTTCATCCCGACCCACCCTACGAAAAAATAATCCCTCATCCCGAAAACCGCTTCATGGCCCTCACCAGCAACTGCACCGACATGCCCACCCTGTTCGTCGATACCCACGCCCCACTTGATGTTCTATATGACGCTGCCAACTATCGAATTCGCGCCGTCACGCAGGTGCTTGAGAACATGTCGATGCGCGGTTCGGTCGAGTGCGAATCCTTCATTCTCAGTGACTTTGCCTTGCTCTGCTCCATTCCTCTGAGGGATGGCTGTGATGTGCTGGATGTGATTGGGCGGCGGTTGCGGGCTCGGTCCTAGTATTTGAATAAAGAGTGATCCTTCCTGTTTGATTGTAGGAAGGATCGTCCTTACTCATTTGGATGATCTACTTTGGTAGGTATTGATCCTGAGACTGAATGAATGCGTCGAATTCCCTGGAGTTGTAAACCTCGAGGCAACCATAAAAGACCATTTTTTTATCAGAATGCTTGCTGACGGATGAGGTCTTTGCATAGGCATTACGCATATATTTCTCGGTTTCTGCGTAAGGGTCATGTGTGACCTCGAGGGTGTCCTCGTTTTGAATGATCAGATGCTGACCTTTACCCATCGACGAGTAGGCGCCAATCGCAAGTCCGATATCAGATTGGATTTCTGACTCACCCTTGAATTGGCTGGAGATACAGTTTGCCAGCCCATAATCCTTTAGCACTTCTCGAGCCTTATCAATATCGATTTCAGCAGATATGGCTCGCCCTGCAACGAGTAGCAGTGCCAGCACAATTAGCCGAGAGTGCGTCATCCCTTCAATTCCCAAAAGTTTATTTTTTCCAGCTTTACCCTTGGATTTTCATAGGTATGGCTGTCTTGCCTGTGGTAGTCACTGTCATCACCGGTCACGCTCCCGTTCCAGAGGGTTGCGTGGCCTGACGCGTCGCTCCATCCGGTGATTTCCATAACAATGACGCCTTTTTTTCCATTTATAAAATTCGAATTGGTTTGCGTCAGCGTATGATCGGGCTCGCCCCAGTTATGTCTAAGAAAAGCGAGGAAATCTACCACCTTCATTATGTAGGGAAGCTGGTCCGCTCCACTCAGTCGATAGATGGGCTGGTTTTTTATGATCGTGCCTTTGGGGATTTTATATCCGCCGTAATTAAAGGCTCTGCTTATCCTCAATGCGCAGGCATTCGCATAAGCATCAGGCTTCTCCGCTCTTGCCGCTTCGACTCCGCCTCCGACAAGTCCGTAAACCTCGACTGAGCCTTTATGACCTACTTCTGCGTATGCGTTCCATAGAGTGCTGAAGCGAGGTCTTTTAACCGAGATGCTGGAAGACACTCCGCCGGCATTGATGACAACTTTAGCCATTATGCTTCCCCTTCCATGTCAATGATTTCGCTTCCAAATGCGTTTTGAATGATAGCTACGCCTTTGGCCCCGACTACCCCTGTCAACGCTTTTTCGGTGGGGCCGCTAATGTTGACGGTAACCGTCTCGCCGGGCAAATAACCCGAAGTTTTCACATGAATATTCAAGTCGGTGTAAAACCGGGAAACTGACTCAACAGGCACCTGCTCATCACCATAGGACAAGGAAATGTCAGTGATGGTCTTGGGGCGATTGAGCAGGGCAGTGATACCTGAAAAATCTGCTTTGTTGTGTTCGGCTCCGCCATATACAGATGACTGAGCGGACATCACCTTGTTGGATTGTGGGGGGCAACCGCAGGCAACGTAATCACCTTCCAGGGCAACCAATCCGGCCGGTAATGTGATGGTTCTGGGCCCGACCGCGACGATGGGCCCTTTTCCTTTGCTACAGGCTGGGCAACTTGCCAAATGTCCAATAGATGAGGTGCTAACAGCGCAATCGATGTTGATACCGACATTCCCTTCCAGTACGGAGCCGCCAGTTGAAGTAGGCGCACCGATACCAATCATTTTCCGTCCCATGTAAATCTCCGTTTTACGGGCGTCAGGTCGGTCCGATCTTCGCACTCATGAGTAAGCTCCACGACGGCAAGTCTTTGGCAAAATGTGACTTGATGTTACTCGCCACATTAGCAGCAAGATCAAAAGATCGCAGCCTTCGGCAGCTCCTACAGAAGGGCGATCACGGTGAGAATGCCCGCTTAGCCGTGAGGTCCTGACGTTCGGCCCCGTACAAGGTAAACTTCCCGGCCTTCGCAGGAGCAATCATGAATTATCGTCACGCCTTCCATGCCGGCAATCACGCCGATGTGTTCAAACACCTGACTTTGACCCGCCTCATCGCCTTGATGTCGCGCAAGGAGCAGCCGTTTGCCTATCTCGACACTCACGCCGGTATTGGTCTGTATGACCTGCAGGGCGATCAGGCCAGTCGTACCGGCGAGTACCTGGAAGGGATCGCGCGGTTGTGGGATCAGCCGGATTTGCCGGCGCTGACTGCCGATTACATGAAGGTGCTGCACGACATGAACCCCGATGGCCAGTTGCGCTATTACCCGGGGTCGCCGGAGTTGGCGCGGCGGCTGACGCGGCCCAAGGATCGGGTGATGCTCAACGAGAAGCACCCCGAAGATGGCTTGCTGCTCAAGGACAACATGGCCGGTGATCGTCGGGTGAAGGTGCATTTGGGGGAAGGCTGGCATGTGCCGCGGGCGATGTTGCCGGTGCAGGAGAAGCGGGCGGTGATGTTGATTGATCCGCCGTTCGAGCAGCTCGATGAGATGCAGCGTTGTGCGGCGTCGTTGAAAGAGGCGATTGGCCGGATGCGCCAGACGGTGGCGGCGATCTGGTACCCGGTGAAGGATCAGCGCATGTTGCGGCGGTTCTATCAGGATTTGGCGGGTACGGGCGCGCCGAAGTTGTTGCGGGTGGAGTTGCTGGTGCATCCGCTGGATACGCCCAATAGCCTGAATGGTTCGGGGTTGGCGATTGCCAATCCGCCGTGGGGGCTTGAAGAGGAATTGCGTGAGTTGCTGCCGTGGTTGTCCAAGAAGCTTGGGCAGACACAGGGTGGGTGGCAGATGGATTGGTTGATTGCTGAGTAGCAGCTGTAAGTTTCAAGCTACAAGCTGCAAGTTAAAGCTGCGAACACAGGGCTTGCAGCTTGAGGCTTGCAGCTTGTCACTGCTTATATAGGGCAGGTCACGCCTGTACCGCCAATTCCGCAATACCCTTCAGGGTTCTTGGCCAGGTATTGCTGGTGATACGCCTCGGCGAAGTAGAACGTTGGCGCTTCTTCGATTTCGGTGGTGATGGTGCCTTTGCCAGCCTTGGTCAATTCAGCCTGGAACACTTGCTCGCTGTGCTTGGCGGCGGCCAATTGTGCCGGGTTGGTGGCATAGATCACCGAGCGGTACTGGGTACCGATGTCATTGCCCTGGCGCATGCCCTGGGTCGGGTTGTGCAGTTCCCAGAACATCTTCAGCAATTCTTCATAACTGACTTTTGCCGGCTCGTAGACCACCAGCACCACTTCGCTGTGGCCGGTCAGACCTGAGCAGACTTCTTCGTACGTCGGATTCGGCGTAAAGCCGCCCGCGTAACCCACCGCTGTACTGACCACGCCTTCGCGCTGCCAGAACTTGCGCTCCGCGCCCCAGAAGCAGCCCAGGCCGAAGATCGCGAAATCCACGTCCATCGCGAACGGGCCCAGCAGCGGGGCGTCGTGGACGAAGTGTTTTTCCGGCACGGTCATTGGGGTTTCGCGGCCGGGCAGAGCTTGTTCTTTAGTTGGGAGCACGTTTTTGTTCACCAGGATTTCCGAGCGCAGAACCATGATCAGTCCTCTCAGTCAGGTTGAGATGTAAATAAACAGACTGCCAGTGTGCCCAATGATGCCAAGTTAATCACTACCTCTGTGGGAGCGGGCTTGCTCGCGAAGGCGGTGTGTCAGGCAACAATGATGTCGACGGTCACGCCGCTTTCGCGAGCAAGCCCGCTCCCACAGGGTTTTGTGTCCAGGCAGAAAGAGCATTCGGCCTTATTCAGGCGATTGGGCCACGCGGATAGCGTTTGAGCTTTTCAATCAGCTCGGAACCGGGGATTGGTCGGTCGAACAGGTAACCCTGACCGACGTCGCAACGGTGGCGGCGCAAGAACGCAAGCTGCTCGGCCGTCTCGATGCCTTCAGCCACGACCTTGAGTTTCAGGTTGTGGGCCATGGCGATCACCGCGGAGGTGATTTCCATGTCGTCCTGGTTGTCCGGGATTTCGTGGATGAAGCTGCGATCGATCTTGATGATGTCGATCGGGAATTTTTTCAGATAACTGAGCGACGAGTAACCGGTGCCGAAGTCGTCCATCGCCAAGGTCAGGCCCAGACGCTTGAGCTGATCGAGCTGCAGGTGGGTGTCTTCGGTGGCTTCCAGCAGCAGGCCTTCGGTCAGTTCCAGTTCCAGCAGATTCGCCGGCAGTTCTTCTTCCTTGAGGATGTTGGCGATGGACGCGACCAGATCCGGGTCGGAGAACTGCTTGGGCGACAGGTTGATCGCCACTTGCAGATTACCCAGGCCGGTGGCCGTCAGCTCTTTGCTCATGCGGCAGGCCTGGCGGGCGATCCATTTGCCGATCGGGATGATCAACCCGGTTTCTTCGGCGACGCTGATGAACTGGTCCGGACGAATCATGCCTTTTTCCGGATGGTTCCAGCGCAGCAGCGCTTCCATCCCCAGCAAGCGACCGCTGCGCAGGCACAGCTTGGGCTGGTAGAACACGTCCAGCTCGTTCTGGGTCAGGGCGCGGCGCAGGTTATTCTCGACGAACAGTTTGTAGCTGGCCTCGGCGTTCAGCGCTTCGGTGAACACTTGCACCTGGTGTTTGCCGTTGGCCTTGGCCTTGTGCAGCGCCAGGCCGGCGTTGCGCATCAACGTCTGGGGATCGCGGCCGTGCAGCGGCGCGCAGGCCAGGCCCACGGAGCCGGTGACGCTGATCAGTTGGTTGTCGACGAACATCGGTTTGTCGAGAGTCGCCAGCAATTGGTTGGCGACCTGCTGGCCAGCCAGGAGGTCAGTGTCGTCCAGCAGCACTGCAAATTCGTTGCTGGCGAAACGCGCCAGACTGCCGCTCGGGCTCAGGCTATTGCGCAAGCGCCGGGCCAGGCTGATCAGCAGTTTGTCGCCGGTCTGGTGGCCGAGGCTGTCGTTGATGCGTTTGAAATTGTCGATGTCCACCAACAGCAGGCTGATCGGCGTGTCGCTGTCTCGGGCGAAGCGTTCGTCGAGGTTGCGGATGAACGCTGGGCGGTTGCCGAGGTTGGTCAGATTGTCGGTGTAAGCCAGGCGCTCGATGCGCTGCTGGGCGAGCTTGGTCTGGGTGATGTCTTCGTAGATGCCGATGTAGTGCGTCAGCTCACGATTGTCGCCGTAGACCTTGGAAATCGACAGCTGGCCCCAGTAGGGTTCGAGGTTTTTGCGCCGGCTCTTGAACTCGCCCTGCCAGCTATTGCTCTTGGCCAGTGCCGACGGCGCGTCGAACAACAGTTCGCTGAGGTTTTCCAGCGCTGGCAGTTCCGACAGCCGCTGGCCGTGGACTTCCTCGGTGGTGTACTGGGTGATCGCCGTGAAACTTGGATTGACGTACTCCACCACGCCATCGCAATTGACCAGCAGAAAGGCGTTGGCGCTTTGTTCCACCGCACGCTGGAACAAGTGCAGGGCATTGGTGGCGGTGCGACGGTTGTGGTTGTTGATGACTTGGGCGAATTGATCCGCCAGTTCGCCAGCAAAGGCGATTTCGTCCGATTGCCAGGCGCGGGTCGCGCCGATTTGCTCCAGGCAGAGCACGCCGACTACTTGGCCATCGACGCGGATACTGGCGTCGAGCATGGCGTTGACGTCGCGCGGGCGCAGGCTCTCGGCAATTTCCCGGGTGCGTGGGTCGCGCATGGCGTTATGCGCGTCGATGGCGCGACCGGTGTGCAAGGCTTCGAGGTAATCGGGGAAACCACTGGCATCAATCGGCTCCGGCAGTCGGTGATTGCGGGTGGCGCGGTGATAGGCTGAAATCGGCGTCAATAGCGAGCCGTCGAGGTTCCACAGGCTGGCGCAGTCGATTTCATAGATGTCGCAAGCGCTGCGGGTGATCAGCTCGGCGGCTTCTTGCAGGGAATTGTTGGTGCTGTAGCGCTGGCGGGTCAGCAGCAGAATCAGATCTTGCTGGGCACGCACCCGGTCCAGATGCTGCAGTTGTTCCTGCTGGGCGCGCTGATTGAGTTCCAGGGCAATTTGCAGGCGTGAATTCTGGGTTTCCAGGTCCAGTATCGGCAGCAATGGTTCGCCGTCGAATAGACCGTCCACCACCATCAGGTAGCCACGCAGCAGGTGTCGATTGTGTTGTTTGTAAGCTTCGCCCAGTTCCAGCAGGCTCAGTACACCTGCGGCGGTGTGCAAGGTGTAGCGGATCAGGTAATGCGAACTTTCGGTGAGTTGCTGCTGGATCGTGTCATGCAGTTGATAGCGCGCCTCGGGCTCCATCAGGCTGGCGTAAGGCGAGCCGACCAAGGCGCAGAGTTCCACTGCCGGCAGGCCGAACTGTCGTTCGCAATTGGGATCGAGAAACAACAGCGCCCAGCTCGGTTCATTCAGCCGTTCGAAACGCAGCATGCCGAGCCGCGAGGGCACGGGCAACTGCGTCACTACCTCGGCCACCATACGGCTGGCGGCATCGGGTTGGCTCTTCATATGGAGGGAAACTCGCTTCGAATAGGCTGATCGCGCCGGGCTCTCGCCCTCTTTACGGTTGTCTGCGGCAAGGTTGCATCATTGCAATACCGACTGACAAGAGACATGAAGGCCAAGTGCTATAAGAATATGTCGGCAGGCGCGAAGATTTCTCCAGCGAGGGCGTGAAAGTAATGTTAACAGCCAAAAGATCGCAGCCTTCGGCAGCTCCTACAAGGCTGCGATCTTTTCCGGAATCAACGTAACTTTATGGTTATCGACTGCAGCTGCTTGCCATCCCGATCGTGATAATTGACGCGGACCTGTTCAGCATCGACGACCAGATGCGCAAAGTTATCCTGGCTGATCACCTCACTGGTCAGCTCATGCCGATAATCTCCCGCGGCCGTTCGGGCCAACGCCTGGTCGAGGATGAAGGTCGATGCCTTGGCATACGGCAGCAGTTTGCTGTTGCATAGCGGTGAAGACACGATGGTGTGAACTTCAAAATCCGGGTCGGCGCTGTGAGTCAGACGACTGGTCAGCGAGCCGTGGACGTCGCCAGAAATGAACAAGACGTTTTTGATGCCGTGCATACGAATCGTCTCCAGCAGCCGTAGTCGTTGTTCCGGAAAGGCTTTCCAGGCGTCATGGCCATTAAGTTTGCGATCGGGGTAGAACATGACGCTGGTGACCACGAATTTTACCCGGGCCGGGCTGTTGATCAGCCATTTGAGCAGCGCCTGTTCCTGTTCTTCATCAAGGATGCGCCGGTCGCTGGTCGACAGATTGCGTCGGGTTCGGCTGTCGGTGATAAACCATTCGATATCGCCATCGGAGAATTGATACCAATACTGTTCCCGTTGTTTGCTTACTTGTCCGTTGGCGAGCAGTTCATGTGCAGGGCTGTGGCTGGCTTGATATAACTCATAAGCCGCCATGGCGTTTTTGTATAAGTAAGCATCCTTTTTGCTTTCATTGGCGGGCCAGTTGTCTTCAATTTCATGGTCATCGAGGATCATGTAAGTGGGCACGCCGGACATTAACTTCGAAATATGCGGCTGAGAAAACGCGGTGCGGTATTTGCTGAGGATGTCCTTGTATTCCCGGTCGGGAGCCACGAAGTTCAGGTCATCGACGTAGATTTGGTCGCCAGTCATCAGCATGGCGCTGATCGGCGGCTCGGCGCGTTCCGCCAGCCTTGTGATCGAGGCAAAGATCCGGTCGCCCAAATGCGGGGCCGACGCAATGCCGGCCGTCATGCGCAGGTAACGGCATGAACCTGCGATATAGGCCCGTGGCATGGTGGTTTTGCTGGATTGCGTGCGAAAGCGGTAGATCTCTCGCGGCCATTGCAGGGGCAGTTCCTGGATCGTCTCCACGGTATGCACCGGGCTCATGGGGCTGAACCAGCCCGCCTGATATTCATAAGCGGTATCAGTGATGAGATCGTTGAGGGCAATCACATCGGACATGTCGCGCAAGATGCTCAGTTTTGCAAATACGCCCTTGGACCACTGTTCCTCGCCGGCGCGTCGATAACGAATACCTGCAAATACCAAGGCATCATTCTGCAATTCACCGCGCAAGAAAATACGGGTGTGATTAGTTGTAGTGTGGCCAACAATAGGGCCAACAGTCGGTTTGAACATGTTCGAATCCATTCGAAGTAATGCTAACTAAGCGGAATAAGTTGTCGAAGTTTCTATTAGAAACTCTCCTAACTGAGACTAGTTATTGGCTCGCAAAAAATATCGGGCGGAAGTGGACTCGAGTTGTAGGCGGTGTAAGCCATGAGTGTAGGAATAAGGTGGAGAAGGGCTTTTCTCGGGACAAAAAAAGCCCCGCCAAATTGGCGGGGTTGAGGTACGAGCGTGGCGCTCGGAAAACATGGAACGCGACTGGCCCTCCGATGAGGGAGGGCCGGCCCGTGTTACAGCAGGATGGTGCGGATGTCCGCCAGCAGGTCGCTCAGACGCTTGGTGAAGCGTGCAGCAGCGGCGCCGTTGATCACACGGTGATCGTAGGACAACGACAGCGGCAGCATCAGTTTCGGCTGGAAGGCTTTGCCGTCCCAGACTGGCTGGATGGTTGCCTTGGAAACACCGAGGATCGCCACTTCCGGCGCGTTGACGATCGGCGTGAAGCCGGTGCCGCCAATGTGGCCGAGGCTGGAAATGGTGAAGCAGGCGCCTTGCATGTCGTCAGCGGTGAGCTTTTTGTCCCGGGCTTTGGCGGCCAGCGCAGCGGCTTCGGCTGCCAGTTGCAACAGGCTCTTCTGGTCGACGTTCTTGATGACCGGTACCAGCAGGCCTTCAGGGGTGTCGACTGCGAAGCCGATGTTCACGTACTTCTTGCGGATGATCGCCTTGCCGCTTGGCGCCAGCGAACTGTTGAAGTCCGGCAGTTCCTTGAGCAGGTGCGCGCAGGATTTGAGCAGCAGCGGCAGGATGGTCAGCTTGACGCCAGCCTTCTCTGCAACGGCTTTCTGAGCAACACGGAACGCTTCCAGTTCGGTGATATCAGCCGAATCGAACTGAGTCACGTGAGGAATGTTCAGCCAGCTGCGATGCAGGCTCGATGCGCCGATTTGCATCAGGCGAGTCATCGGCACTTCTTCGGTTTCACCGAAACGGCTGAAGTCCACGACCGGAATCGGCGGGATGCCCGCGCCACCGGTTGCGCCAGCAGCGGCCGGTGCTTCCTTGGCCTTCTGCATCATGGCCTTGACGTAAACCTGCACGTCTTCTTTCAGGATGCGACCGTGCGGACCGCTGGCGCCAACGGCGCTCAGCTCGACGCCGAATTCGCGGGCCAGTTGACGCACGGCAGGGCCGGCGTGAACTTTTGCACCAGGTTTGGCTGGAGCAGCGGCAGGTGCAGCAGGTGCGACCGCAGCTTGAGCAGCAGGTGCAGAGGCAGGTGCGCTCGGAGCAGCAGCGGCTGGAGCCGGGGCAGCAGCAGGTGCCGCGCCTTTGACTTTCAGCTTCAGGATCAGGTCGCCGGTACCAACTTCGTCATCCAGCTTGACGGCAACGCTTTCCACCACGCCAGCGGCTGGCGATGGAATTTCCATGCTTGCCTTGTCGGATTCCAGGGTGATCAGCGACTGGTCGGCAGTGACGGTGTCGCCAGCCTTGACCAGTACTTCAATGATCTTGGCCTTGCCCGACGAGCCGATGTCCGGGACGTGAATGTCCTGAACCGAATCGGCTACCGGAGCAGCAGGCGCGGCAGCTGGCGCCGGAGCGGCTGCCGGAGCAGGCGCAGCAGCCTGGGCTGGCGCGGCCGCGGCCGGTGCAGCAGCACCCGCCACTTCCAGGTCCAGAATCAGGTCGCCGGTGCCGACTTCGTCGTTGAGCTTGACGTTGATGGCCTTGACCACGCCAGCGGCTGGCGATGGAATTTCCATGCTCGCCTTGTCGGATTCCAAAGTGATCAGCGACTGATCAGCCGCGACGGTGTCGCCGACCTTGACCTGGATCTCGATGATCTGGGCCTTGCCCGACGAACCGATGTCCGGCACGTGCACTTGCTGAACGCTGGCAGCAGCAGGCGCTGCGGCTGGAGCGGCCGGCGCTTTGGCGGCAGCAGGCGCAGCTTCAGCTTTGGCAGCCGGCGCAGCGGCAGCCGCAGGGGCTGGCGCGGCGGCACCTTCGACTTCCAGTTCCAGCAATTCGTCGCCTTCTTTCAGGCGATCGCCCAGCTTCACTTTCAGACTCTTGATGATGCCGGCCTTCGGCGCAGGCACTTCCATGCTCGCCTTGTCCGACTCAAGTGTCAGGATGCTCTGGTCGGCTTCGATACGGTCGCCGACCTTCACAAACAGTTCAATTACTTCACCTTCACCGCTGCCGATGTCAGGTACGCGAATGAGTTCGCTCACAGAGTGTCTCCTCAGCAGTCCAGTGGGTTGCGTTTTTCCGGATTGATACCGAACTTGGCGATGGCTTCAGCCACCACTTTAGGTTCGATGTCACCACGGTCAGCCAAGGCTTCCAGGGCTGCCAACACCACGAAATGACGGTCGACTTCGAAGAAGTGACGCAGCTTCTTGCGGCTGTCACTGCGGCCGAAACCATCGGTGCCCAGGACTTTGAATTCCTTGGACGGGACCCACTGACGAATTTGCTCAGCGAACAGCTTCATGTAGTCGGTAGAGGCGATGACCGGACCTTTACGGCCGTTCAGGCACTCTTCGACGTAGCTCAGTTTAGGCTTCTGGCCCGGGTGCAGACGGTTGCTGCGCTCGACGGCCAAGCCATCGCGACGCAGTTCGTTGAAGCTGGTAACGCTCCACACGTCAGCGCCGACATTGAACTGTTCACGCAGGATCTTCGCCGCTTCACGGACTTCACGCAGGATGGTGCCGGAGCCCATCAGCTGAACGTGGTGCGCCGCTTCGCGGGTGTCTTCCTCGAGCAGGTACATGCCTTTCTTGATGCCTTCTTCGGCACCGGCCGGCATGGCGGGCTGCTGGTAGGATTCGTTCATTACGGTGATGTAGTAGAAGACGTCCTGTTGCTCTTCGGTCATCTTCTTCATGCCGTCCTGAATGATCACCGCCAGCTCGTAGCCGTAGGTTGGATCGTAGGTGCGGCAGTTCGGGATGGTGGCAGCCAGGATGTGGCTGTGACCGTCTTCGTGTTGCAGGCCTTCGCCGTTCAGCGTGGTCCGGCCGGCGGTGCCGCCGATCAGGAAGCCACGGGTGCGGCTGTCGCCAGCGGCCCAGGCCAGGTCACCGATACGCTGGAAGCCGAACATCGAGTAGAAGATGTAGAACGGCAGCATTGGCTGGTTGTGGCTGGAGTACGAAGTACCGGCAGCGATGAAGGAGCTCATGGCGCCCGCTTCGTTGATGCCTTCTTCGAGGATCTGGCCCTTCTTGTCTTCTTTGTAGAACATCACCTGGTCTTTATCGACTGGCTCGTAGAGCTGGCCGACGGAGGAGTAGATGCCCAACTGACGGAACATGCCTTCCATACCGAAGGTACGGGCTTCGTCCGGGATGATCGGTACGATGCGCGAACCGATTTCCTTGTCCTTGACCAGCTGCGCGAGGATCCGCACGAAGGCCATGGTGGTGGAAATTTCACGGTCGCCCGAGCCGTCCAGGATTGCCTTGAGGGTATCCAGTGGTGGCGTCGGGATGTCGAAGCTTTTGGCGCGGCGCTGTGGCACGAAACCGCCCAGTGCAGTGCGGCGTTCGCTCAGGTAGCGGGCTTCGGCGCTGTTGGGTTCCGGCTTGAAGAATGGCAGGTTTTCCAGCTCTTCATCTTTGACCGGAATGTCGAAGCGATCACGGAACAACTTCAGGCTGTCGACATCGACTTTCTTGGTGTTGTGCGCAGTGTTTTTCGCTTCGCCGGCACCGGTGCCATAACCCTTGATGGTCTTGGCCAGGATGACGGTTGGTTGTTCTTTATGGTTGACCGCTTCGTGGTACGCCGCGTAGACCTTGTACGGGTCGTGGCCGCCACGGTTGAGTTTCCAGATCTCGTCGTCGGACAAGTCTGCAACCATCGCCTTGAGTTCTGGCGTGTTGAAGAAGTGTTCACGCACGAACGCGCCGTCTTTGGCTTTGTAGTTCTGATACTCGCCGTCGATGACTTCGTCCATGCGGCGTTGCAGGATACCGTCGACGTCCTTGGCCAGCAGTGGGTCCCAGAAACGGCCCCAGATGACTTTGGTCACGTTCCAGTGCGCACCGCGGAACACGCCTTCGAGTTCCTGGATGATCTTGCCGTTGCCGCGAACCGGGCCGTCGAGGCGCTGCAGGTTGCAGTTGATGACGAAGATCAGGTTGTCCAGCTTCTCGCGGCCGGCCAGCGAGATGGCGCCCAGGGATTCCGGTTCGTCGCACTCGCCGTCGCCCAGGAAGCACCAGACTTTTTGCTTGCCTTCCGGGATGAAGCCACGGGCTTCCAGGTACTTCATGAAACGTGCCTGGTAGATCGCCTGGATCGGGCCCAGACCCATGGATACGGTCGGGAACTGCCAGAAATCAGGCATCAGCCAAGGGTGCGGGTAGGACGACAGGCCCTGACCGTCCACTTCCTGGCGGAAGTTGTTCATCTGGTCTTCGGTGATGCGGCCTTCCATGAATGCGCGGGCGTAAACGCCTGGCGAGGTATGGCCCTGGAAGTAGATCAGATCGCCGCCGTGCTCGTCGGTCGGGGCCTGGAAGAAGTAGTTGAAGCCGATGTCATACAGGGTCGCACTGGAGGCGAAGCTGGAGATGTGACCACCCAGGTCAGAATCTTTCAGGTTCGTACGCATTACCATGGCCATCGCGTTCCAGCGTACCAACGAGCGAATGCGGCGTTCCATGAACAGGTCGCCAGGCATGCGTGCTTCGTGGGTAACGGGGATCGTGTTGCGGTAAGGCGTGGTGATGGCGTAAGGGAGCTGCGAGCCGCTACGGGTCGCGAGTTCGCCCATACGGGTCATCAGATAGTGAGCACGGTCTTCGCCTTCTTTGTCGAGAACCGATTCCAGGGCGTCCAGCCATTCCTGGGTTTCGACGGGATCGAGGTCTTGCATGGCTTGCTCCAGGGCGGAAAGGCTTCCAGAATCGGTTGCCTGAGTTTGCGACTGGCCTTGTGGGCAGACGATATAAATTCTTGGATTGCCGAGAGGTTGTTCCGGCGGCGTGTAGTTTTACTACAAATCATCGGGCATTTCAGCCTTTCGAATGTATAGACGAGTAGTAAAACTACAGAAGATCGGCTTGTGGCCTCCGGCTGCGTTGTGAGAATAATCGTTAAGGTTGGTCTTTTGCCAACCAGAAAAGGTGAAGGCTTGATGATCGCTGCCAAAAATAAACAAATTTCAGCTATTTCTAACCTTTGTTCGACAGTCGGTCAGGTAGCGTATTTTCACGAATCACTACATGCAGCCCTTCACACGCCGATCAAGGATAGACCATGAGCCTCCCTTCGCTTGCCGAACTGCCCGGCGTACTCCTGCCCTTCGTCACCCGTGCCGAGCAGTCGTTCCGTACGGCCGTCGGGCTTCTTCCCGACGATCATGGCCTGGCTGCCTGGACGCCTGAGCGCTGGGCGCAATTTGCCCGCGTCACCGCGGCCAGCGACTTTGTCATTGAACAGAGTGTGCGTGACCCTTTGATGTTGCTGGAGCTGGTGCAGTCCGGCGAGCTGGACCGTGGCTTTGCGCCGGGCGAATTGTGCGCACAGATTGCGACGGCGGTGAGCAGTGCCGAAACCGACGACCAGCTCGGCCGCGCCCTGCGTCGTCAGCGCGCACGCCACCAAGTGCGGATCATCTGGCGCGATCTGACCCGTCAGGCTGATCTGATCCAGACCTGCCGCGACCTCTCGGACATGGCCGATGCCAGCATCGATCAGGCCTATCAGTGGTTGTATCAGCGCCATTGCCAGCAATTCGGCACGCCTACCGGCCGGCGTAGCGGCGAGCCGCAGCAGATGGTCATCCTCGGCATGGGCAAGCTCGGCGCCGTGGAGCTGAACCTGTCATCGGACATTGACCTGATCTTCGCGTATCCCGAGGGCGGCGAAACCGTGGGCGTGAAGCGGTCGCTGGATAATCAGGAATTTTTCATTCGTCTCGGCCAGCGTCTGATCAAGGCCCTGGACCCGATGACCGTCGACGGTTTCGTGTTCCGCGTCGACATGCGCTTGCGGCCTTACGGTTCGTCCGGCGCGTTGGTGCTGAGCTTCAATGCGCTAGAGCAGTATTACCAGGATCAGGGCCGCGACTGGGAACGCTACGCGATGATCAAGTCACGCGTGGTGGCCGGCGATCAAGTGGCGGGCGCGCAACTGCAGGAGATGCTGCGCCCGTTCGTTTACCGGCGTTACCTGGACTTCTCGGCCATCGAAGCGCTGCGCACCATGAAGCAGTTGATCCAGCAGGAAGTTCGGCGCAAGGGCATGGCCGACAACATCAAGCTGGGTTCCGGCGGCATTCGTGAAGTCGAATTTATCGCCCAGGCTTTCCAGCTGATTCACGGTGGCCGCGACCTGAGCCTGCAGCAGCGTCCTCTATTAAAAGTACTGAGCACCCTCGAAGGTCAGGGTTACCTGCCGGCGGCGGTGGTCAGCGAGTTGCGCGAAGCCTACGAATTTCTGCGTTACACCGAACACGCGATCCAGGCGATTGCCGACCGCCAGACCCAGATGCTCCCGGATGGCGAACAGGATCAGGCGCGCATTGCCTTTATGCTCGGCTTTGCCAACTGGACGGCGTTCCATGAACAGCTGATGTACTGGCGTGGCCGGGTGGCCTGGCACTTTGCTCAGGTGATTGCCGATCCTGATGAAGAGGACGGCGCCGAGAGCGAAGTGGTAGTCGGCGGGGAATGGCTGCCGCTGTGGGAAGAGGCCCAGGACGAGGAGGCCGCGTGCCGTCAACTGCAAGAGGGTGGCTTCGCCGATGCCTCTAAAGCGCTGAAAGCCTTGGCCAGTCTGCGCGGCAGTCCGCAATTGCGCGCCATGCAGCGCCTGGGGCGGGAGCGCCTCGATGCTTTTATTCCGCGCTTGCTGGCTCAGGCGGTGGAACATGCCAATCCTGATCTGGTGCTGGAGCGAGTGCTGCCACTGGTAGAAGCCGTGGCGCGTCGATCCGCCTATCTGGTGTTGTTGACCGAGAACCCCGGGGCCCTGCGCCGTCTGCTGACGCTGTGCGCCGCGAGCCCGTGGATTGCCGAACAGATCACGCGCTTTCCGCTGCTGCTCGATGAGTTGCTCAACGAAGGCCGGTTGTTCAAGCCACCACTGGCGCCGGAATTGGCCGCCGAATTGCGCGAGCGTCTGACGCGGATTCCCGAAGACGATCTCGAACAACAAATGGAAGCCCTGCGGCATTTCAAACTGGCGCATCGCTTGCGCGTCGCCGCCTCGGAAATCGCCGGCAGCTTGCCTTTGATGAAGGTCAGTGATTACCTGACCTGGCTTGCCGAAGCGATCCTCGAACAAGTGCTGGCCCTGGCCTGGCGCCAGACCGTGGCCAAGTACGGTACGCCGCTGCGCACTGACGGCAGCTTGTGCGACCCTGGTTTCATCATTGTCGGTTACGGGAAAGTCGGCGGCCTGGAGCTGGGGCATAGTTCGGACCTGGATCTGGTGTTCATCCACGACGGCGATCCGCAGGCGGAAACCGACGGGCCGAAGCCTATCGATGGTGCACAGTTTTTTACCCGACTCGGGCAGCGCATCATTCATTTGCTGACGGCGCAGACCAACTCCGGTCAGCTGTATGAAGTGGACATGCGTCTGCGGCCGTCCGGTGCCTCCGGTTTGCTGGTGAGTTCCCTGGGGGCGTTTGCCCGGTATCAGGAAAACGAAGCCTGGACCTGGGAACACCAGGCGCTGGTGCGGGCGCGGGTGCTGGTGGGCAGTCAGGATGTCGGCCAGGCGTTCGAGAAGGTTCGCGCGGCGGTATTGGCCAAGCCGCGGGACTTGCCGACCTTGCGCCAGGAGGTCAGCGAGATGCGCGCCAAGATGCGCGATAACCTTGGCAGCAAGAGCACGGCGGCGGGTACGGCGGCAAATGCCTTCGAGGCCACGGCGCCGTTCGATCTCAAGCAGGATGCCGGAGGTATCGTCGATATTGAATTTATGGTGCAATACGCGGCTCTGGCATGGTCTGAGACGCATCCGTCATTGCTGCGCTATACCGACAATATCCGCATTCTGGAAGGGTTGGAGGAGGTCGGGCTGATGCCCGCCGAAGACGCCAGCCTGTTGCGTGAAGCCTATAAGGCCTACCGCTCCGCCGCTCACCGGGAGGCCTTGCAGAAGGACTCCGGCGTCATACCGGGCGACCAGTTCGTGGAGGAACGACAGCAGGTCATGCGAATCTGGCGCGAGCTGGGGTTAAGCTGAGCAACGAAATTGTGGATGCGGGCTTTTGTGGCGAGGGAGCTTGCTCCCGCTGGAGTGCGCAGCGCTCCCAAATCAGCTTGTGTAGTCTGTCAGTGAGAATGCGGTGGCAAGTTTTGGGGCTGCTGCGCAGCCCAGCGGGAGCAAGCTCCCTCGCCACAGAGGTTTATGCTGACTGACATGAATGTGTATTAAATTGATCCGACGAGCCCCAATCGGCTCGTCCAAATGACCTGACGGTTCACCCCGATGGTGCTGGATTCTCGAGGCGGGGAGGCGTATGCCTCCCCGGCTCGTTTTTGGAAACCACATGAAAATTCTGATCGTTGGGCCCAGTTGGGTCGGTGACATGGTGATGGCGCAGACACTTTTTCAGTGTCTCAAGCAGCGCCACCCGCAGTGCGAAATCGACGTGCTGGCCCCCGAGTGGAGCCGGCCGATTCTCGAGCGCATGCCCGAAGTACGCCAGGCCTTGAGCTTCCCGCTCGGCCACGGCGTGCTGGAGCTGGCGACGCGTCGGCGCATCGGTAAATCCCTGGCCGGCGAGTACGACCAGGCCATCCTGCTGCCCAACTCCCTGAAGTCGGCACTGGTACCGTTTTTTGCCGGTATCCCGAAACGCACCGGCTGGCGTGGCGAATTCCGCTATGGCTTGCTCAATGACGTGCGCACGCTCGACAAAGAACGTTACCCGCTGATGATCGAACGCTTCATGGCCCTGGCCTTCGAGCCCGGCGTCGAGTTGCCGAAGCCGTATCCACGGCCGAGCCTGCGGATCGACCCGGTGACCCGCGACGGCGCGCTGGCCAAGTTCGGTCTGGCCCTCGATCGCCCGGTGTTGGCGCTGTGTCCCGGTGCCGAGTTCGGCGAGTCCAAGCGCTGGCCGTCCGAGCACTACGCCAAGGTCGCTGAAGCGAAGATCCGTGAAGGCTGGCAGGTCTGGTTGTTCGGCTCGAAAAACGATCATGCGGTGGGCGAAGACATTCGTGCGCGGCTGATTCCCGGTCTGCGTGAAGAGTCGGTCAACCTCAGTGGCGACACGTCCCTGGCCGAGGCTATCGATCTGTTGTCTTGCGCCGATGCAGTGGTCTCCAACGACTCCGGCCTGATGCACGTGGCTGCCGCGCTGAACCGTCCGTTGGTGGCGGTGTACGGCTCGACGTCGCCGGGGTTCACACCACCGTTGGCCGAGCACGTCGAGATCGTGCGCCTGGGCATCGAATGCAGTCCGTGCTTCGATCGCACCTGCCGTTTCGGTCATTACAATTGCTTGCGCCAACTCATGCCCAAAGCGGTGAACGAAGCCTTGCAGCGGTTGCTGGGCACTGTGGTCGAGGTCAAATAGTTTGCGGGTACTGTTGATCAAGACTTCTTCGCTGGGTGATGTGATTCACGCGTTGCCAGCGTTGACCGACGCGGCGCGGGCGATCCCCGGCATCACGTTCGACTGGGTGGTGGAAGAAGGCTTCGCCGAGATTCCGACCTGGCACCCGGCTGTGGGCAAGGTGATTCCGGTGGCGATCCGCCGCTGGCGCAAGAACATCTGGCAGACCATCAAGAGTGGCGAGTGGAAGCGCTTCAAGCAAAGCATTCGCGCGACCCAATACGACTTGGTGATCGATGCCCAGGGCTTGTTGAAAAGCGCGTTGCTGACTCGCTACGCCAAAGCGCCAGTGGCGGGGCTGGATAAGAATTCGGCCCGCGAACCGATCGCTGCGCGCTTCTATTCCCGACGTCTGGCCGTGGCCCGTGGGCAGCACGCGGTAGAGCGAGTGCGCCAGCTGTTCGCGGTGGCACTTGGTTACGATCTGCCTAAGGGGCTGGGCGACTATGGCCTGAACGTCGAACGACTGGTGGAATTGCCGCGCAAGAATCCATACGTGGTGTTTCTCCATGGCACCACCTGGGACACCAAGCACTGGCCTGAAGCCTATTGGCGCGAGTTGGCCGAGCGGGTGGGTTACCTTGGCGTGGCGGTGAAGCTGCCGTGGGGTAATCCGGTCGAAAAGGCCCGCGCCGAGCGCATCGCCAAAGACATGAGACATGTCGAGGTGCTGCCTAAACTGAACCTGGCGGGTGTCGGCAAAGTCCTGGCCGCAGCGCAAGCCTGCGTAGCGGTGGACACCGGTCTCGGTCACCTCGCTGCGGCGCTGGATGTGCCGACCTTGTCGCTGTTCGGCCCGACCAACCCGGGCCTGACCGGCGCGTACGGCAAGTCGCAGATTCACATGGCCAGCGACTTCCCTTGCGCACCGTGCCTGCAAAAGAAATGCACCTATCAACCGACGGCCGACGATGCCCGTCGGTTCGACCTGAAACGCGAGTGGCCCCTGTGCTTCACGCGTCTGAATCCCGAGCGTGTCGCGAGCCGACTGAGCACGTTGTTACTGGCTGAGGAGCTGCGCTGATGCAATTGGCATTTGTCTTGTACAAATATTTTCCGTTCGGTGGCTTGCAGCGCGACTTCATGCGCATTGCCCTGGAGTGTCAGCAACGCGGCCATCAGATTCGTGTTTATACGCTGATCTGGGAAGGCGACATTCCACCAGGTTTCGAAGTGCTGGTGGCGCCGGTCAAGGCGTTCTTCAATCATCGTCGCAACGAAAAACTCACTGAGTGGATGGAAGCCGATCTGGCCAAGCGTCCGGTGGATCGCTTGATCGGTTTCAACAAGATGCCGGGTCTGGACGTTTACTACGCCGCCGACGGCTGCTTCGAAGACAAGGCGCAGAACCTGCGCAACTCGCTGTACCGTCGCTGGGGCCGCTACCGGCACTTCGCCGAGTACGAGCGTGCGGTGTTCGCCAAGGACGCCAAAACCGAAGTGCTGATGATTTCCGAAGTCCAGCAGCCGCTGTTCATCAAGCATTACGACACGCCGCTTGCGCGTTTCCATTTACTGCCGCCGGGTATTTCTCTGGACCGTCGCGCGCCGGCCAATGCTGCCGAGGTCCGTGCCGGGTTTCGTCGCGAGTTCAACCTGAAAGAGGATGAACTATTGCTGGTGCAAATCGGCTCCGGGTTCAAGACAAAAGGCGTGGACCGCAGTCTCAAGGCACTGGCTGCCTTACCCTCGGAGCTGAAAAAGCGCACCCGATTATTTGTAATTGGCCAGGACGACCCCAAAGTATTCCAGTTGCAGAGCGCCACACTGGGGCTGGGCGACAACGTGCAGTTTCTCAAGGGCCGCAGCGATATCCCGCGTTTCCTGCTCGGTGCCGATCTGTTGATCCACCCGGCGTACAACGAGAATACCGGGACGGTGCTACTTGAAGCGGTGGTGGCTGGCTTGCCGGTGCTGGTAAGTGCGGTTTGCGGCTATGCCCATTACATCGCCGAGGCCGATGCCGGCCTGGTGCTGGACGAACCCTTCGATCAGGCGCAACTGACGCAATACCTGATCGGCATGTTGAATGACGCAAATGCACGGGCGGCCTGGAGCCGCAACGGTCTGGCTTTTGCCGAGACGGCCGACCTCTACAGCATGCCGCAGCACGCGGCCGATGTGATTCTGGCGGAGCACGCTTAATGAAGTTGATGCTGGCTGAACCGTTCAAGAGCCTCTGGGCCGGGCGCGATCCGTTCGCCGAAGTCGAGGGTCTCAAGGGCGAGGTGTACCGCGAGCTTGAAGCGCGTCGGACACTGCGTACTGAAGTGGACGGTCACGGGTTCTTCGTGAAAATTCACCGTGGCATCGGCTGGGGCGAGATTTTCAAAAACCTGCTGACCGCCAAGCTGCCAGTGCTTGGCGCAGGCCAGGAATGGAAGGCCCTTCAGCGCCTGCAAGAAGTCGGCGTGCCGACCATGACCGCTGTCGCTTATGGCGAAAAAGGCAGCAACCCGGCGGACCAGCATTCGTTCATCGTCACGCAAGAGCTGGCGCCCACCGTCAGCCTCGAAGATTTCAGCATTGACTGGGTCAAGCAACCGCCCGAGCCAACACTCAAGCGCGCCCTGATCGCCGAAGTTGCGCGCATGACCGGCATGATGCACCGGGCCGGGGTTAACCACCGCGACTGCTACATCTGTCACTTCCTGCTGCACACCGATAAACCAGTGACCGCCGACGACTTCAAGCTGTCGGTGATCGATCTGCACCGTGCCCAGACCCGTTCGACGATTACCCGGCGCTGGCGTAACAAGGACTTGGCGGCGCTGTATTTTTCGGCGCTCGACATTGGCTTGACCCGTCGCGACAAACTGCGTTTCCTCAAGGGTTACTTCCAGCAGCCATTACGCCAGATACTGGCTGAAGAAGCAGGATTGCTGGCATGGCTCGAAGGCAAGGCCAACAAGCTCTACGAGCGTAAACAGCGATATGGGGATGCGCTCTGATGTCGGGTTGGACTCTGGAACCTGCTTACAGCGATCTGGCAGAAGACTTCGGCAGTCTAGACGCGGTGTTCGCGCTCAAGGGCGAGCGACTGACCCGCGATCCACTGTCCGAGGTCATTCGCGTCCAGCGCAATGGCGTCAACTATTACGTCAAGCGCTATGTCGGCGCCGGCAAAGGCCTGCGCCGTTATCTGGGCAAGCCGCGGGTGAAGGCCGAGTGGCAGAACCTCAAGCGTTTTGCCAAGTGGGGAATTCCCACCGCCGAAGTAGTGGCCTGGGGACTTGAACGACGCGGCGTGGCATACAGCCGTGGGGCGATGATCACGCGCGAACTGCCTAATACCGAAGACCTGTCGGCCCTGGCTGACCGACATGACCCGAAACTGGCGGATCGCGCCTGGGTCGACAACATCAGTCAGCAGCTGGCGGGCTATACCCGGACCATGCACCATCATCGTTTTACCCACAATGATTTGAAATGGCGCAACCTGCTCATCGACGATGAGGCGCGGTTGTTTCTGATCGACTGCCCCAACGGTGATTTCTGGCGCGGCTTCTGGCTCAAGTACCGGATTACCAAGGATCTGGCGTGTCTGGACAAAGTGGCTAAATATCATCTGTCGGCCACCCAGCGCCTGCGCTTCTACCTGCAATACCGCCAAAGCACCCGGCTCGATGCCGCCGACAAGAAACGGATTCGGCACGTGGTGAGATTTTTCGAGGGACGCGAATGACTGATTTCCTGGCTGCTGAAGACCGTGCGCTGCTTGAGCGTCATGGCCTCGGCACCTTCGACGCACTCTGGGCCAAAGAGCTCGAGGCGGTGGATGAACCCAACACCGTCGGTGGTGGCTGGAGCAGTGTATTTCGGCTAGAGCTGGAAGGTCATGGTTATTACCTAAAGCGCCAGTGCAACTACCTGACGCGTACATTGCATTCTCCCTTTGGCGAGCCAAGTTTTGCCCGCGAGTTTCGCACCATCAGTCGTTATCAGAAACTGGGCATTCCGGCGTTGCGGGCGGCGTTCTTCGGTGAACGTAAAGTTGACGGCGAAGTCCGGGCGATTCTGCTGACCCGTGCGCTGGACGGTTGGGATGATCTGGATTCACTGTTGCAGCGCTGGTCCGACCTGAGCGCGGCGCAGCACTCGGCAATTCTGAAAGCCTGTGGGCAACTGGCGCGACGCCTGCATCAGGTGCGTCAACTGCACGGGTGCTTCTATCCCAAGCATATTTTTCTCCAGGCCACCGGTGACGGTTACCAGGCTCAGTTGATCGACCTGGAAAAAACCCGGCCATTGCTGTTCGGCCAGCGTGATCGGGTCAAGGACCTGGAGCCTTTGCTGCGTCGGGCGCCGGAATGGAGCGAAAGTCAACTGCGCGAGTTGTTGGCGGCTTATCTGGATCAACCCTTGAACAGTTCGCTGGTAAACAGTTGGGTATTGCGCCTGGGTGCGCGGCGCAGTCACAAGGAGACGCGCTGATGCGTTTGTCCGAAATGAAACACGCGGGCCGCAGCCCAAGCCTGCCTCTAAGCATTCCACTGGCCGATGCCGCAGGGCCTGCAGAGTTGCAATTGCTGAGCCTGCTGCGGGTATTGCCAGGGCAGCGTTATGTGGGCGCCGGCGTCTGGCGCGGCCGGCCGGTGCTGGCCAAATTGCTGGTCGGTGGTAAAGCGGCGCGGCATTTTCAGCGTGAGCTGGACGGCGTGCGCTTGCTCGCCGCTCAGGGGCTGACCACGCCGTTGTTATTGGCGGATGGCCTGAAAGACGGCGAGGGCGGCTGGCTGTTGTTCGATTTCCTTGAGGGCGCCGAGAGCCTGGGAGACGCCTGGAAACAGGTCGAACACTTGCCAGTGCTGGCGGATGAACAATCAGCCGTGCTGGCCGAGGCGTTGGGTGCGATCGCGCATCTGCACAGCAAAGGCCTGTGGCAGGAAGACCTGCATCTGGACAACCTGCTGCGTCAGGGCAATCGTCTGTATTTGATCGATGGTGCCGGGATCCGCAGCGAAACGCTTGGCCAGCCCTTGTCCCGGCAGAAAGTCCTGGAAAACCTCGGGGTATTTTTTGCCCAGTTGCCCAAGTCGCTGGAGCCGTTTACCGAAGAATTGCTGGTGTACTACCTGCTGAGCAACGGTGAGCACGCCTTGCCCATGGAAGCCTTGCAGAAGCAGATCGACAAGGTCCGCAGCTGGCGCCTCAAAGACTTTCTGATCAAGGTCGGTCGTGAATGCTCGCTGTTCAGCGTCCGGCGCGGTGCGTTTGGTTTGCAGGCGATCCGTCGCGAGGAAGAAGCGGCGATGTTGCCGGTTCTGGCGCAGGCCGATGCGCTGCTGGACAAGGGCCACCTGTACAAGACCGGCGGCGCGGCGAGCGTCGGCAAGGTCGAGGTGGACGGTCGCACGCTGGTGATCAAGCGCTACAACATCAAGGGCTTCGCCCATTGGTTCAAACGCTTCTGGCGCCCGAGCCGTGCCTGGCATTCCTGGCGCGAAGGCAATCGCCTGGCGTTTCTCGGCATTGCCACGCCCAAACCCCTGGCGTTGCTGGAGAAGCGTTTCCTCTGGTTGCGTAGCCGGGCCTACCTGATCACCGAGCACCTGCCGGGGCCGGACATCATCGAGCGCTTTGCGCCGTATGTTGAAAGTGGTGATGCACCCGAGGCTGAGTTGCTGGCGCTGGATCATTTGTTTGCCGAACTGATTGGCGAACGCATCAGCCACGGCGATTTCAAGGGCCACAACCTGTTCTGGCAGGAGGATCGCTGGGCGCTGATCGATCTGGATTCGATGTGTCAGCACGGTTCTTCCGGCAGCTTTGCCCCCGCATATGCCAGGGATCGCGCGCGGTTCATGCGCAATTGGCCTGAAGGAAGTGCGCTTTATCAAGTCATTGACCAACGTCTTCCCAAGGACAGCTCTAGCGCTGGCTGAATCAGGAATATCGGTCCTGTTGCGGGCAAGGCCGCTTCCACAGTCGTTCCGGTCGTTCAGAACTCCCTGTGGGAGCGGGTTTGCTCGCGATGGCGGCGGTGCGGCTTGCGCCTCTCTTAAAAGGCGACGCCTGTTCTGTTTTTTTACGTGTTCAGATAGCGCACCATTCCTACGTGGCTTCCGTTTAGGTGTGCAATCACGTCCCCTGTTACCAGAAGCTTGCCGTCGTTTTGTATATGGATGCGACGGGCCATATCAATCCCTCCAAGGTCCGTCATGATCCGCCCGTCGTTGCCAAAGGTGGAGTCTACGTTTCCATTTTCGAGATAGCGCATCAGCGTGAAGTTGGATCTCTCGGAATCTCCGAACGACGATCCAGCAGCTACAACTTTGTTGTCGGACTGTATGGCAACTGCAAAGTGCAGGGCTGCGCGATCATACCCTTCCATGTTAGGTTTCCCTCCGTAAAATGCATTGTCCGGCTTTCCATCTGGATGGATGCGAATTACCAGAGGCCGACCCTCGCTCTCAAAGTAGGCGACACCCGAGGCGACAATCTTTCCATCCGATTGTTGTGCAATGTCTGTGATTCCCGCTGCGGAGCTGCCTTCTACAGGAATGATGGCAACTCCAGCGTCGCCAAAGTGGGTATCTATCTCGCCATTTTCCAAGTAGCGGGTAAACATCAGCTTGTTGTTTAGTGAGCCTGCGAACAGCAATCGACCAAGCGCCAATGTGAGTGTTGGCCCGATGTAAATATTGCCGGGCTTCACGACTCCATACGTGCCAAAGTTGATATCAGGCTCACCGTTATCGCAAAGACGTCGGATAAATACCGTCCTGATATCAAAGCCGTAAGTAATTGCGCTCACGAGCACAATTTTCCGGTCGTCCTGTATTGCAAGACCATGAAGCTGTTCCAATCCGGACTGTTGCTCAAAGATGAGTCGGCCATTCGTGCCAAACGTGACGTCAAATTCGCCTTCAGGCAGAACCCTGATCAGATACGCCTTATGCACGGGCTCGCCTGAATTGCCGAAAGACCCCGCTATAACGGCTTTGCCATCGGGCTGCAGGGTAATCGATGCTTGTAGGATGAATTGTCCAGGGACAAGGTCGATGTACTTTATTCCCTGATCGCCAAAAAGACTGTCTACAACGCCGGTATCCAGATGTCGCACGAGCACCAGGCGCTCTCCGGCTCGAGTGACGCTGAGGATTTTTCCATCGGTCTGTAATATGGAAGAGCCGAAAGTTGTTGTGCCTGGAATATTGTAAAGTACCTTCCCGTCATTATCAAAAGTCGGGTCGGGGGCGTTGTTGTTTTGATGGCTATTGAGTGAGTTCATTGTCGGCTTTCCTTTATTTGGCCAATAACAATTGCACAAGTGGCAATACCTCCCCTGTGAATATGAACGTAATGTTTTGTAGTTGGCTACTGTCAGAAATGACAGTCGCGACCAGCGGTATTTAAGCAATATTTGTTATCGCTACTCGCCAAAGAAGCTCTTCAGAAAGAGTGCGAAGGGACGGCGCCTGGCGTGGACATGCCTGCCTGTCGCTCAGGCAAGGCGAAAGCGTTCTCCCCGTGTCAATTAACCTCTGGGTCATTCCCGTCATCTTTACGCTATAATCCCGCCCTTTAGCTGTCTCTCGCCGGTGCGAGGGCACATCAATTTTCAAGGCGCCTTGCGCCTGCATGCAGACTAAAGAGGCTAGACCCCTGTGGCATTGACGATTCTTGGCCTGTCCGGCGCCCTTAGCCATGATCCTTCAGCAGCCCTGTATATCGACGGCAAGCTGGTCGCGGCGGCTGAAGAAGAGCGCTTCGTGCGCGATAAACATGCAAAGAACCGCATGCCTTACGAATCGGCGAAGTTCTGCCTCGAACAAGCGGGTATCAAGCCATCCGACGTTGATGTGGTAGCGATTCCATTCGCGCCGATCAGCCTGTTCGGCAAGGCTCGCTGGCACTACGCCAAGCGTTACTGGTACGCCCCGGACCGCGCCCTCGACGCGATTCTGATGGGCAACCGTCGCTACAAGCGCTATCGCAACAAGATTGTCTGGTGCCTCGAGCAACTGGGCTTCGATCCGAAGAAAATCAAGATCGAGCCGGTCGAGCACCACCTGGCCCACGCCTCCAGTGCCTATCACTGCTCCGGTTTCAAAGAGAAAACCGCGATCCTGGGGATCGATGGCAAGGGTGAGTACGCCACGACTTTCTTTGGTTACGGCGAAAACGGCAAAATCCACAAGATCAAGGAATTCTTCGACCCTGACTCCCTCGGCGGCCTGTACGGCGCGATCACCGAGTTCCTCGGTTTCGAGATGCTCGATGGTGAGTTCAAGGTCATGGGCATGGCGCCGTACGGCGACGCCAGCAAATACGATTTCTCGCGTCTGGCCTCGTTCGAAAACGGCGAACTGGTGATCAACACCGACTACGCCAACGTCATCGGCCTGCGCCGTTATAAAGAGAAGGGCAAGGGTTTCTATTTTTCGCCGAAGCTGATCGAGTGGCTGGGCCCCAAGCGCGAAGGCGACATCGCCGACGAGCCGTACATCCACTACGCCGCGAGCATGCAAGCGCTGTTCGAGAAACTGGCGTTGCAGATGATCGACCACTACCTGGGCGACGTGCTCAAGGAAACCGGCAAACTGGCTTTCGCCGGTGGCTGTGCATTGAACGTCAAGCTGAACCAGAAGATTATTGCCCGCGATGACATCAAAGAGTTGTTCGTTCAGCCTGCGTCCGGCGATGCCGGTACTGCGGTCGGCGCGGCGGCTTACGTGTCCCACGCCCGTGGCGTGCCGGTCGAGAAGATGGAACACGTTTATCTCGGCCCGTCGTACAGCAACGAAGACGTGCTCGCGGCCTGTGCCCGTCACCCCAACAAACCTGCGTGGCGCAAGCTTGAGAACATGCCGGAGCAGATCGCCAAAATCATGGTCGACGGCAACCCGGTGGCCTGGTTCCAAGGCCGCATGGAGTTCGGTCCGCGCGCCTTGGGCGGTCGTTCGATCATCGGTTGCCCTAGCGCGACCGGCGTGGCTGACCGCATCAACCACCAGATCAAGTTCCGCGAGCGCTGGAGGCCTTTCTGCCCGTCGATGCTCGACACCGTTGCGCCACAGATGATCAAGATCGATCACCCGGCGCCGTTCATGACCTTCACTTTTGAAGTGGCTGAAGAGTGGAAAACCCGCGTGCCGGAAGTCGTTCACGAAGACGGCACCTCCCGGGCCCAGGTGTTGAAGCGCGAATACAACCCGCGCTATTACGACATGATGAAGGCACTGGAAGTGCTGACCGGTAACGGCGTGTCGCTGAACACCTCGCTTAACCGTCGTGGCGAGCCAATGATCTGCTCGCCGACCGACGCCTTGAATATGTTCTTCGGTTCCGACCTGCAGTACCTGATCATGGAAGACATTCTGGTGGTCAAAGAAGGTGCGAACGAGTATGCGGTTGACTGACGTGCTGATCAGTATCGTTATTCCTGCTTATAACTACGCCAAAACCTTGCCGCGTGCGGTGAATTCGGTGTTGGCGCAGTTGGGTGAAGCCCAGGCTGAGCTGCTGGTGATCGATGACGGTTCTACTGACGCGACGCCACAAGTTCTGGAGCAGCTGCTGACTGAACATGCGGGGTGCTTCAGAGCTCTGCGCAAACCCAATGGCGGTTTGTCTTCGGTGCGTAATCGCGGGATCGAGGAGGCTCGGGGGCAATACCTGATCTTCCTCGATGCCGATGATGAGATGGCGCCTGGTGCGCTGGCTGCGTTGACCCGGCATATCTCCAGCAACCCTGACAGCCGTTTGATCATTGGCGGTCACTGGTCGGTGTTCGACGACGGTCGTCGTGTCCAGCACGCCGTAAAACCCTTGCCAGCTACCCCGCGCCAACGTGTGCGTGGCTACTTGCTGGACAAGACGGTATCGCTGTCCAACGGCGCCTGCGCGATGCATCGCGAAGTGTTTGCGCCAGGCAACTATCCTGAGCACTTGCGCAACGTTGAAGACATTCCGGTCTTTGCTCAGGTGCTGGCGCGTTTTCCGTGCACTGTGCTCGATCAGCCGCTGGCGCTGATTTACAAGCATGATGACAGCATGCGCCATGACCTCAAGCAAAGCCTGGCGGCGGGCGTGGGGATGGTTGATGAAGTATTTTCCTCGGCCAGAATGCCTCGAGAACTGCAGGACCTGCGCCAGGCTTTCCTGGCTCAGCGCTGCCTGTCGTTGTTCCGCGATTGCTACAGTGCCGGCGATTATGTCAACGCCAAGGCTTTTTATGCCCGCGCCGTGCGCGCCGATCTGCGCTCTCTGACGCGCTGGTCCTATACCCGCAAAGCCATCCGGTTATTGGTCAAGTGAGCGCGCCACCGTCTGAGGCAAGTGCGCTCCAGGCTGAGGGATGCTGGACACAAAAAGCGCGTGAGCTGGACCGTTATCGCTGGAAGTTGCTGCGCGAGCGTCATGGTCGCTTTGGCAGTCTTTTGCGCCTGATTCGTGACGTGCTGGTGGATGTGGCGGTCGGAGTCCGCGCCAAGGCCTGTTTGAGTGGTTCAGTGGTGGCTGAACCCTGTGAGGTGCTGTTATTGCATTCGGCGCCGAAGTCCATGGCGTTGCAACGCAAGAATATTCTGATCGAGGGCTTGCGCAAGCGTGGGCATCACTTGGCTGAGGCTGCGTTACGTTCTCCGTCGGACGCCTGCGCCCAGCGCATGCTTCTGGCGCCGCCGCAGCCTGTGCCGCTGCGTTATCTTGTATACGCCGCCCATGCCCAATGGTTGGTGATGACGTATTCGCCCAAGGTGCTGATCAACGAACGCAACGGTAGTCTTCATGCGCCGTTCCTGCGCCTGGCATTGGCTGCGCGTGGCGGCCGATTGCTGCAGCTGGCCCATGCCACGACGCTGGAATCTTCACGGCGACTAGGGATGAACGATTACGACTATTACGGGGTCTTTGGCCATAGTTCGCTGGTTGCCTTGCAGGAAAGAACATTGCGCTTCGGTGAGTCAACGGTGGTGTTGATTGGCTCCTACCTCGCCGATGAAACCTATGATCTGCCAGTTGCCGATCCTGCGCTCCATACATTGTTGATTCTAGGGGTTGGCCCTGATCGGGAAAAAGAGCCGGGCTACCAGCGCACCTATCAGTTATTGCGCGACTGGGCCGAGCAGCATCCGCATTATCGCGTGCTGTTCAAGCGTCATCCGCGCAGCAAGGCGCAATTCTGGAACGATGCCGCTGCGCAGCTAGCCAACATCGACTTGCTGGATAGCAAGTGTTCACTGGCGGACGCTCTGGCGCAGGCCAGCGTTGTCGTCAATATCATGTCCAATGCGGGTATCGAGGCAGGGCTGGCGGGTCGGCCGGTAATCCATGTGAATGCGGGCAGCGATGTGGATATCTTCTCTCACTCGGTGTTTTTTGGGCCTCAAGTGCGCGATGAGCATGAGTTTTCCCGCCAATTGCAAGCGCTTGAGCAGGATTATCCGGGCCATGTGGCCCAGGCCCGACGCTTTGCCGATTATCACCTGGTGTACGGTTCTCAGGGCTTGGGAAAGACCATTCAACTGGTTGATAACTTGTTGCGAGGCGTAGACCCTGCGCGTGACTTCGAGACCTTCAGGCTAACTGCCGCTGGCTGACATTGGCGGCTCAAAGGCTTAAGGAGTGAGCGCCAGGCTCAGTTCCCGTCCACTGCACACATGTTGGTGATTCAGGTAGTGCTCAAGGAACTGGTTGTCCTTGAGTAGCCACTCGCGATCCTGGCGATAGCGCAACATATGCTTGAAATTGCGTAGACGCAGGCCTTTGCGCAGCGGCTTTCGATAGGTACGCAGGTCAGCGATATCGATCAGCCCCAACGTGTTTTCAGGCGTCAAAACCACATTGCCCAAGTGCGCAGAGCGAAAGTAAATGCCGTGCTCATGCAGGCGTGCAATGAACTCACCCAGTTGTGCCCGGAGAAAATCGTTGTCATCGGTGCCTAGCAACTGACGCAGGGTGCGACCGGGCAGGGGGTCGTAATGTACGGCATCGCGCTCGATGCTGGGGATGCGATAGATCTGGCGAACCGTTGGGCATTCGATATTGCGTTCGTGCAGCGCTCGGCAGTTGTCGGCAAATCGCCGGGCGTAAGGCGCCCAAAGCGCAGAAGTCAGCAAGCGTTTACGGCGGAACAGCTTGAGCATCGAGCCGTCGGCCAGGCACAAGACTTTATCCCCTTTACCATCGGCCTCGAGAACGTCGGCGCCCTCGCGCATGTTGAGATAAGCGGTATGGTCGAGCGTTTGCATCAAGGCTCCAAGGCTTGGCCCGATGGGGATGGGCAGCCGGCTATGTTACCGCAGTGCGCATGCTGCAAAAAACCGCTGTGGTACAATCGCCTCACTTTTTAAGAGGCAGTTGCCCGTTCACTGGGTTGCCTGACGCGATAACCACAGAGTGCTGGCTTCTGATTTCTGGTTTTATATTTCTATACGCGGACGGGCGAATAACAGGGTGTTGATGTCTGCGGACGTGTCGCACGTGGTTATATTGCGCTTTGGCGGGTGGATGCGGGCTATTTTTTGGACACCCTATGACGACAATGCTGTTCATTTCCTTGGCCAAACATCAAGGCCTTTATTTCAATCGGTTACTCAATGAGACCGAGCTACAAGGTAAAGTCGTTACCCCGCCACAGATGCCCTGGCCAAGGTTGTCGCATATAACCAGAGTGCTTTCGCGAATCGACTGGCCGAGCCTGATCGAAGAAAAATGCGAGGAACGGCGCGTCAAGAATAAAAACGACGGTCGCTTGTATCGTCTGCTGTTACGTCTTGAGCTGATCTGGATGGCGCTACGCGCTCAGGCGTTGCTTGATCGCGAGCGCCCCGATGCACTGGTGTTCTGGAATGGCTCCCACCGCTACTGCCGATTGCTGACGGCCTTGGCACCGACGGGTTGCAAGACGTTCTTTTTCGAGAACGGCTTGTTGCCCGATACCACCACCGTTGATCCGCGGGGCGTGAATTACCTGAATGCCGTTCCGCGCGAAGCCGGTTTTTATCTCAACTATCCTTATCCAGTTCCTGAAAATCAGGCAGCGCCCGTACTGATTCCACGCCAGCCTCGTACCAGTGGCCCGGCACCGATTGTGCTGCCGGAGAAGTTCGTCTTTGTTCCGTTTCAGGACGACCGTGATAGTCAAGTGCGGCTGTTTTCTCCCTGGATCAAGAACATGCGCGAGATGTTCGCCTTGGGCGAGCGCTTGGCCAAAGAGACTGGATTGACAGTGGTGTTCAAGGAGCATCCATCCAGTCGCGAAACGTATCCTGAGTTGCATGAGCGTACTCACGATCGCCTTTTGTTCGCCAACGGTAACGCCACTCAGCAGTTGATCGAGTCCAGCCAGTTTGTGATTACCCTGAACTCGACGGTTGGCCTGGAAAGCCTGCTTTTGGGTAAGCCCGTGCTGACCCTGGGCCAGGCGTTTTTCAATATCGAGGGTTTGGTAATGCATGCCGACAACGCCGAGCAGGTGATGGAAATTGCGCGTGCATTCCCGCAATGGCCACTCGATGAGCGGTTGAGGCGTAACTTTCTCCACTACCTCTCCGAGCACTATTGCATCAAGGGTGGGTGGAAGAACGCCGACAAGGCCCATTTGCAGCGGGTCGCCAATCGAATGCTGGGTAAAGCCGAGTGCTGACAGGAATGAAGAAGTTTTTCGGTAAGGAAGTCCTGGAAGTGTGGGCGTCTATCGGTTTTCTTGTGCTGCTGTGTGGGGCGTGGGTACTGCCGGACAACAAGCTATATCACCAGATGATGATTTTCCTGCTGTGGTTGCCCGCCCTGTTGGCACTGTTCCATCGGGATTTTCGCCTGATGCTCAAGCAGCCGGAGTGTGTCCTTTTTGTTTTTTTCGTGGCCTGGACGTTATTGGTGCTGATGGTTGAGGGTGGCAATAATATCCTGGGCAAAAGCAAGGTAACGCTCTATGTGGCCCTTACCCTGTTGGGCGTGCTACTGGCTGCCCAGAACCGCAGGTGGCGGTTGGAGTCGATGTTGTTGTACGCATCGATCATGGGCGGTTTCTTTGCTGCGGCTTCCTGGTTCTACTTTTATGAAGTGTCCGCTCAACCTTTCAGCGGCAGGCTGATTGCCATTGGCTTGTGGGACACTGCAATCATGGCCGCGCATGCGGTGGGTGCCTTGCTGATTCTTGGCGTATTTACGTTACAAACCAAACGCTTCAATCCCTGGCTAACAGTGTTGGTGCTGATTCCGGCGCTGGGATATGCGCTATTCCTGGGTTTCAGCCAAACCCGCGGTGTGTGGATCGGCTTGCTGGCCTGTCTCTTCGTGATGGGAGTGGCGCGACCGTCGCGCCTGGGAGTTGGGCTGATCATTCTGGTAGTACTGGGATTGGCGTCCGTTGCGGTATTCAAGCCGGAAATTCTCTTGCAGCGCGGCGTTTCTTTCCGTCCCGAGCTATGGAACGGCGGCGTTCAATTGATGCTGGATCATTGGGCGATGGGGTTGGGGTTCCATGAATACCTGATTCCTGTCCCCGAAATCGGACAGGCATTCAAGCATCCGCACAACCTGTTCCTGGATATCGGAGTGCGTCTCGGAGTGCCTGGCCTGCTGCTGTTCGGTTGGTTGTGGCTGGCGGCTGGCTGGCGTGGCTGGATTTCGCGCGCGCAGCCACTGGGGCAGGTGTTGCTGGCACTCTGGGTGTTTTCCGGGGCGTCACTGATGACCGATGGCATTGGTCTCTGGCTCAAGCCCAATGCGGATTGGTTGATCACCTGGCTGCCGATTGCCTTGAGTATCGTGTTGGCCACTCGTGGCAGCAATGCAACCAAGGACTTCGTCTGGAGTGTTGCAACCCCTGAAGCTCGTGGTGCGGTAGCGAAGTGCTAAAGCGTTTTCGGCACCTCCTCCGGGCTGAGCCGATGTTGTAATTCGTTCGCTGTTACAATCCACGGGTTGTCTGTCTTTTTTCAAACGTACGAGGCGTGCCGAATGGCCAATTCCGACCAGCAATCAAGCATGAAGATTTACCTGCGGTTGCTGAAATACGTGCTCCCGTACTGGGGCGCTTTCGCCCTCAGTATCGTCGGCTTCGTGCTATTCGCATCCAGCCAGCCGATGCTGGCGGACATGCTCAAACATTTTCTCGACGCCTTGCAAAAACCTGATGACACCAAGTTTCTGGGTGTCTCGCTGGTACTCGGCGTGCCGTTGTTGATTGTGCTGATTGCGGTCTATCAGGGTATCGGCTCATTTCTGGGCAACTATTATCTGGCCAAGGTTGCCCGGGGCGTGGTCCACGACCTGCGATGCGCCTTGTTCGACAACCTGTTGACTCTGCCTAACCGTTACTTCGACAACAACAACTCCGGCCACCTGATTTCCCGTATTACCTATAACGTGACCATGGTCACCGGTGCCGCCACCGATGCGATCAAAGTAGTGATCCGTGAAGGCCTGACGGTGGTGTTCCTGTTCGGTTATCTGCTGTACAGCAACTGGAAAATGACCCTGGTATTGCTGGCGATCCTGCCGGTCATCGCGATTCTGGTGAGTAGCGCCAGCAAAAAATTTCGCAAGCAAAGCAAGAAAATCCAGGTGGCGATGGGCGATGTGACCCATGTGGCGTCGGAGACGATCCAGGGCTACCGCGTGGTTCGCAGCTTTGGCGGTGAGGCCTACGAAATCGAGCGCTTCCACAAGGCCAGCGCCGACAATATGAACCGCAGCCTGGGCATGACCCGCACCCAATCGATCTACACTCCAATGCTGCAACTGGTGATTTACATCGGTATGGCCGTATTGATGTATCTGGTGCTTTACCTTCGCGGCGATGCCTCTGCTGGCGAACTGGTTGCCTACATCACCGCTGCCGGTTTGTTGCCCAAGCCGATTCGTCAGTTGTCGGAAGTCAGCGCCACGATCCAGAAAGGGCTGGCCGGCGCGGAGAGCATTTTCGAGCAGCTCGACGAAGTTCCGGAAGTCGATACGGGCACCAAGGAAATGGAGCGCGTCAGTGGTCGCCTGGAAGTGCGTAACCTGAGCTTCCAGTACCCGGGCACCGAGAAAATCGTGCTCAACGATATTTCCTTTACCGCTGAAGAGGGCCAGATGGTCGCTCTGGTGGGGCGTTCGGGCAGCGGCAAATCGACCTTGGCCAACCTGATTCCACGTTTCTATCACCACGACAAGGGCCAGATCCTGCTCGACGGTGTGGATGTCGAGGAATACAAGCTGACCAATCTGCGTCGTCACATTGCCCTGGTGACCCAGCAGGTCACCCTGTTCAACGACAGCGTCACCAACAACATTGCCTACGGCGACCTCGCCGGCGCACCGTTTGAAGACGTGCGCAAGGCCGCCGAAGATGCCTATGCCGCCGAGTTCATCGAGCAAATGCCTCAAGGCTACGACACCCTTGTGGGCGAAAACGGTGTGCTGCTTTCCGGCGGTCAGCGCCAGCGTCTGGCGATTGCCCGGGCACTGCTCAAGAATGCGCCATTGCTGATTCTCGATGAGGCTACCTCGGCCCTCGATACCGAATCCGAGCGCCACATTCAGGCGGCTCTCGAACAAGTAATGAAGGGCCGTACCACACTGGTGATCGCTCACCGCTTGTCGACCATCGAGAAGGCTGACCTGATCCTGTTGATGGACCAGGGCCGCATCGTCGAACGCGGCACCCACGCCGAGTTGTTGGCGTTGAACGGACATTACGCACGCCTGCACGAGAAGGACTTCGTCGAAAGCACTGACGAGGCAATGACGGAGTCTCACGTTTGATTTTGAGTTACTGGCGAGCCTGGAGAGAAAGCGGCTGGGTGCCCATCGATGCAATGGCTTATACGCAGGCCTGGCAACAGTTTGGCGGCAGCGTGGCGACTCATCCCGACGTGGTTGAGCGTCTGGCGGGTCTGGTAGGCATCCCGGTGCGTTATCTGGGCTGGTTCGTCGATGGTGAATTGTGCGCCGCGATGCCAACCTGGGGGCGTCATGTGGCCTTGTCCAAGGACGTGCTCAAGCGTGAAGGCAAGCGTGGCCTGCTCGATCTTGGCAATGCCGAGATCATCCTGCCGGTTGCCGAAGACGTCCAGGTTCGTGTGCGGCATCGCGCACGTTATGTATCCGAACTCAATGCCCCGAACATCACCGGTCTCGCTGAGCAACCGGAAGGCCTGGCGCTGGCTCGTGAACCAGAGGACTACAGCAAGAAGTTTCGCTACAACCAACGTCGTGACCAGCGTTTGCTTGAAGAGGCGGGTGGCATTATTCGACCGATGCTGGAGCTGAGCGCCAGCGAACAGGCGACCATCTATGCCGACCTGTTCCAGCGCCGCTGGAACTTTGAAGCACCGGGCAAGGTGCGTCTTTCTGAGGTGTTCAGCCTGTTGCGTGAGTTCATGACCGGGTCCTTGATCTACCTGAACGACGAACCGGTGGCAATCCAGATTCTGTACCGGGTCGAGGCGCCCAAGTGGGTCAGCCTGGAATACATTAACGGCGGTGTCGACCCGCAAAACCGCGAGTTCAGCCCTGGCAGTGTGCTCAGTTTCGTCAACACCCAAGCCGCGTGGGAGCAGGCTCGCGCCGTGGGCAAGCCGCTGCGTTACTCGTTCGGCCGCGCAGATCGCGAATACAAGGATCGCTGGTGTCACCGGGTTCCGGTCTATCAGGTTTGAGCGAGGACAGGCAGTCATGAGCGCACGCAAGCAACAATTGCTTAAACGCCATCGCCAACGCAAACGTGTGGTGCTGATCGGTGCATTATTGGTCGCATTACTATTTGGTATTTTTATCGCGTGGTGGCCTTTGCCGTTGTTCCTGCTGCTGGGCTGGATCGCCCATGAAGCCTGGTTCGCCGACCATCTTTTCTATGCCCCGGGCGACGATTATCGCTATGACTTCCCCGCAGGTACGCCGCAATTTCCCGTCACCCTGGCCAAGGGTGTATTGCAGGTGACGGGCGACGTTGGCGTGGCGCAAACCCTGGTTTTGCAGGTGCGGGTCAAGAGCCATTGGCTGGGTCGCTTTCTTGACCCCCAGGTATGGATCGGTGACGACCGCCAGGATCTGGAACGCGGTGTTGCGGGAGAGCGTTTTCTCAATCTGTCCGGGCAAGGTTCGGCGCTGGCTGCCGGGACCCTGACCTTGCGTGGACGCTTTTGCAGCCTGGCGCCACAGGCGACTTTATACGCCCTGAGTAATCCGGATTTTGGCCAGCAGCGCCTGCTCATCATCGCCCCCCATGCCGATGATGCCGAACTGGCAGCTTTTGGTCTCTATAGCCGGGCGTCCGAGGTGGCTATCGTCACACTGACCCAAGGCGAGATTGAGGCCGAACACTATCGCAATATGGGCCTCGACGCCGCTCAGGCCGCCCGTCTGAAGGGTCGCCTGCGTAGTTGGGACAGTCTGGCAGTGCCGCTGTGGGGCGGGGTACCGCAACAACGGTGTGTGCAATTAGGTTATTACTGCTTACAGCTGAATGCGATGGCGCAGCAGCCGGAGCAAAGCTTCGGCTCCCGTGAATCGGGGGAGAGCGACATACGTGACGTGCGTCGGCACAATGCCCTGAGCCTGCCAGGTGACGTCGATGGTCAGCCCCATTGGCGCAACCTGGTGGCTGATCTGGCCCGTCTGCTTGAGCATTTCCGGCCCGACGCGGTGCTGACGCCCCATCCCGAGCTGGATCCCCACAGCGATCATGTCGCCAGCACACGCGCCTTGATGGAGGCGATTAAGCTCAGTACCTGGCGCCCGCGTACTCTGCTGCTTTATGCCAATCACCTGCACGACAACGACCGATGGCCGATGGGGCCGGCGGGTTATGGCATTGCCTTGCCGCCGACCATCGAGCCGTTGCCGGCTGATGGGTTATGGAGTCCGTTGCTGGACGCGCCAACCCGCATGGACAAAGCCATGGCCTTGGGCATGCAGCACGACTTGCAGGGTCGTCCACCGCTCAAAAAACGTCTGCGCCGGGTGATTCAGCGCTTGTTGGCCGGGCGTTGCTGGCCTCGCACCGGTGAAGACGAGTTTTTCCGCAAAGCGGTGCGCCGACATGAACTTTTCTGGGTGCGTCCGCTGGATGCCCCTCCACAGAATGACCGCCGCTGAGCCTGTGTGCTCGCGTGCGGCCGCATCCTTTCGCTATGTTATTATCCGCGACGCTTTTATTGCCCCTGGAGTTTCCATGAAGTTATCCATGCCACGATTCGATCAGGCCCCTGTCCTGGTGGTCGGCGATGTCATGCTCGACCGTTACTGGCATGGTGGTACCTCACGGATTTCCCCTGAGGCACCGGTACCGGTAGTCAAGGTCGAGCACATCGAGGATCGCCCGGGCGGTGCCGCCAACGTTGCCCTGAACATTGCCGCGCTCGGTGCGCCGGCCTCGCTGGTCGGTGTGACCGGTGACGACGAGGCTGCCGACAGCCTGGTCAACAGCCTCAAAGGCGCCGGCGTGCGGGCGTTGTTCCAGCGCATCGCGCACCAGCCGACCATCGTCAAGTTGCGGGTCATGAGCCGTCACCAGCAATTGCTGCGTATCGACTTCGAAGAGCCTTTCTCCACCGACGCTTTGGCGTTGGGCGAGCAAGTCGACGAACTGCTTGAAGGCATCAAGGTGCTGGTACTGTCCGACTACGGCAAAGGCGCGCTGAAAAACCATCAGGTGCTGATCCAGGCTGCCCGTGCCCGCGGCATTCCAGTGCTGGCCGATCCCAAGGGCAAGGATTTCTCGATCTACCGTGGCGCGAGTCTGATCACTCCAAACCTCAGCGAGTTTGAAACCATCGTGGGTGGGTGCGCTGATGAGCACGAGTTGGTGAGCAAGGGCGCGCAGCTGATGCACGACCTTGACCTCGGCGCCTTGCTGGTGACCCGTGGTGAGCACGGCATGACCTTGCTGCGCCCGGATCATCCGGCGCTGCACCTGCCGGCCCGTGCCCGTGAGGTGTTCGACGTGACCGGCGCCGGTGACACGGTGATTTCTACCCTGGCGGCGGCGATCGCCGCCGGTGAAGAGCTGCCCCACGCGGTAGCCCTGGCCAACCTGGCGGCGGGCATCGTGGTTGGCAAGCTTGGTACCGCGGCCATCAGTGCCCCGGAATTGCGTCGTGCGATCCAGCGTGAAGAAGGTTCCGAGCGTGGTGTGTTGGGGCTGGAGCAGCTGTTGCTGGCGGTCGACGACGCACGCGCACACAACGAGAAGATTGTGTTCACCAACGGCTGCTTCGACATCCTGCATGCCGGCCATGTGACCTACCTCGAGCAAGCGCGTGCCCAAGGCGATCGCCTGATCGTGGCGGTCAACGACGATGCGTCGGTGAGCCGCTTGAAAGGTCCGGGTCGGCCGATCAACAGCGTCGACCGTCGCATGGCCGTACTGGCCGGTCTGGGCGCCGTGGATTGGGTCATCAGCTTCGCTGAAGGCACCCCGGAAAACCTGCTGCGCGAGGTCAAGCCGGATGTATTGGTCAAGGGCGGCGACTACGGGATCGAGCAAGTGGTTGGCGCAGACATCGTCACTGCTTACGGCGGGACTGTGAAAGTGCTGGGGCTGGTAGAAAACAGCTCGACTACGGCGATTGTCGATAAGATCCGCAAATCCGAGTAACACCCAAAAAGATCGCAGCCTCGTTTCACTCGACAGCTCCTACAGGGAATCGCATTTCTATGTAGGAGCTGTCGAGTGAAACGAGGCTGCGATCTTTTGCTTTTAAGAGCTGACTTTCTTGCGCGGCACGATTCTTTTCAGCAGTTGCTTTGCTTTTCCATGCAAGCGGGCTAAACCGGAATCCTGCCCCGGCGGGCTCAAACCCTGCTGTCGCATCCAGTCTTTCCAGCGAATCCGCTCATCCTTCACTAGCCAGCCTTCCTGCCGGGCAAAGCTCTCTGCCAGATATAGCCCGCGGGTACTCGCCGGATACAACCGATCTTTTTTCAAGGTATACAACTCGGCCATCGGCTGGCCGTCCTGCAATGGCATCAGGTACAAATCGGGCCGTTTGCGATCGAGCCGAGCCACCAGTTGATCGCCTTCCAGTCGTTCGTCGACATGAAACAGGCTCAAGGATTTGGCTTCCTTGGGCACGTCCAGGCGTAAGTCGTAGATCAATTGCAGCGACGCGGTCGGCAAATGCACGTAGGCACGCGGGCGTTCGATCAGTGGCATGCTGGCGCAGCGCACCGGCCGCGCCGAGCCGGACAGCGGTGTCAGGCGAAACGGCAGGGCTTCGCGGTAATGCAGGGCAGCCGAGTAGGGCGCTGGAAGCCAAGTGTCGTTGAAACGCCCGCTGAGCCAGCCTTCCGGGGTTTCCAGCAGGCACTCCTCGGCAATTTCCTGGGTTGCCGTGTGCAGCGGCAGGCTCAGTTCATGGGCCGGCACATAACCTGAGATCAACTTGAGCACCACATCGCCTCGGTCCTGCCGACGTTGACGCACCAATACCCAGTAATCGCGATTCTGCCAATGCAGCGTCAGGCGCACCGAAACCCCGAGATTTGCCAGCTCCAGGGCGAACCGCTCGGCGTCGGGTACCGTTACCGGACGGCGGCGCTGCAACGTCTGGGAGAAATTCAGCGGCATCCCGACGCTTTGGTAGCTCAGGCCTTCGGGTGTCGCTTCGACGAATAACGGCAGGGTCTTGAAGTTGCTCGGGTTCTTTCTTATTAACGTACGCGGCATGTCGGCTCCTGCTTAAGGCCGCGTGGGCGGCATCAATGGCTAGGGTCTGTTGACGTTTGGCGTCACGGTCGTCACCAAACGTCAACAGACCCTACGAAGGACCTGGGCAACGGTCGCGACGTTGTGGGCGAGGTGCAGCGGATTAATAGTCCCGACAATAGCACTGGCCACGCCTGGGTGTTCGAACAACAACTCGAAGCTGGCGCGCACCGGATCCACGCCCGGGCTCAAGCAAACGTGGCCGCTGGCCAAGGCTTTTTTGACCAGGATCGCTTTGCCGTGAGCAGCAGCATAGTCAATGACTGGTTTCTCGCTCTGTTCGTTCAGATTGTAGGTGACCATCGCGCAATCACCTTGTTCCAGAGCCTTCAAGCCGCCTTCGACGGTTTTGCCGGAAAAACCGAAACCGCGAATCTTGCCTTCGCGCTTGAGCTCGGCGAGGGTCGGGTAGACCTCGGATTCATTGAGGATTGCCAGGTCGTTGCCGTCGGAGTGCACCAGCACCAGATCGATAACATCCGTTTCCAGGCGTTGCAGACTGCGTTCCACCGACAGGCGCGTATGGGCGGCGCTGAAGTCGTGACGCGACTGGCCGTCGGCAAACTCTTCACCCACCTTGCTGACGATCACCCAATCCTGACGTTGACCCCGCAACAATGGGCCGAGACGCTCTTCGCTGCGGCCATAGGCCGGCGCGGTGTCGATCAGGTTGATGCCCAGGTCGCGCGCGAGTTTGAGCAACATGCGCGCTTCATCGTCACCAGGGATCTGGAAGCCGTTGGGGTATTTCACCCCTTGATCGCGACCCAGTTTCACCGTGCCCAAGCCCAGTGGCGATACCAGCAGGCCGGTGCTGCCCAGAGGGCGATGCAGATCGTGCAAGGTCGGTTGGCTCATGGCAGCAGTTGCTCCCAGACAGGGGCGCCCCTCGGCGGTTTTGGCAGTTCCGGCAGCGGCGCCGGATGGCTTGGCTGGATGCCGTCGCGTTGCAGTGCGGCAAGGACGCGGTCCGCGAAGTCCGGCGCCAGGGCCAGTTTGGTCGGCCAGCCCACCAGCAGACGGTCCTGCTCGGCGAGGAAGGCATTATCCGGGCGAGTCAGGCCTGATTGCAGCGGCTCGGCGCGCTCCACTCGCAAGGTCGCCCACTGCGCGGTACTCAAGTCGATCCATGGCAGCAGGTTGCCGAGTTCTTTTTTCGCCGTGGCGATTTGCGCCGCAGGATCGCGGGCCACGCCTTCGGCTTCGGCGATATCGCCTCCCAGGTACCAGACCCATTGGCCATCGGCAGCCGGGTGGGTGGTCACAGTGATGCGTGGCTTCGACCCGCCGCCCAGGCAATGGGCGTACAGCGGTTTGAGGCCCGGGCCTTTGACGATGATCATGTGCAGGGGACGGCGCTGCATGGCCGGTTGGCTCAGGCCCAGCGCCGTTAGCAGGTCGGCGGTGCCGGCACCGGCGCTGAGAACGATGCGCTGGGCGCGAATCTCGCGTTCGTCGACTTTCAAGCCGACCAGTTCGCCGTTTTCCAGCAGCGGTTCGATGTGCTGGCCGGCCAATAGACCGTCACCGGCCAAATCGGCCAGGCGCTGGATCAGGCTTGGCACGTCAACCACCAATTCCGCCAGGCGATAGACCTTGCCCTTGAAACGCTTGTCTTGCAGGGCTGGCGGCAGTTGTTCGCCCTTGACCTGATCGACCCGCCCGCGCACGGCTTTGCTGGCAAAGAAACTGGTGAGGTTGCCGGCGAGGGTGCCGGGGGACCAGAGGTAATGGGCGTCGGACAGCAGACGCACGCCGGACAGATCCAGCTCGCCGTCGCCGGCCAGCGCTTCACGCCAGCGACGCGGCATGTCGGCGATGGCTTCCGAGGCGCCGGTCAGGGCGCCGTGCAATGCGTATTTGGCGCCGCCGTGGATGATGCCTTGGGACTTCAGGCTCTGCCCGCCACCGAGGCTGGCGCTTTCCACCAGCACGGTCGAAAAACCCTGGCGGCGCAGGCGTGCATTGAGCCAGAGGCCGGCGACACCAGCGCCGACAATCAGAACGTCGGTGGAAATAACGGATGGCATGCAGCGACCTCAGTGTTCAAGACGAGGGCGCAGTATACAGACTCGAAGAAAAGAGGATTGTTGGTGATCAATCGGATGGATGCAAAACCTGTGGGAGCGGGCTTGCTCGCGAATGCGGTGTGTCAGGCAACATAGATGTCGACTGACAGCCCCTCTTCGCGAGCAAGCCCGCTCCCACAATGGATCGCACTTCGGGTTTTAATGCCCCGCGGTTTTCGAGAACAGCTGAATAACCACAACCCCCAGCACAATCAGCGCCATCCCCAGCATCGCCGGCACATCCAGCTTCTGCCCGTAGATAAACAGCGCCGCGACGCTGACCATCACGATGCCCATGCCGGCCCACACCGCGTAGGCCACGCCCACCGGAACGCTGCGCACCACCAGGGTCAGCATCCAGAAAGCAATGCCGTAACCGACGATGACTAACAGCAGCGGCAGTGGCGTACTGAAACCCTTGACCGCTTTCATCGAAACGGTAGCGATCACTTCGGCGCAGATGGCGATGGCCAAGTAGTAGTAAGCGGTCATGGGTCGATCCTCGTATGAAGCGTTGCTCTCTAAGGTCGGCATTCTAGAGATTCGCCAGATGCGGTAAAGTCATTACCTATCTGTTTTGAAGATGGGTTGAGCCATGAACATGCAATGGAATCTGGAACAACTGCGTTTGTTTGTCAGTGTCGCGGAACAACGTTCGTTTTCCGCGGTGGCGCGGGATCAACGCAAGGCGCAATCGGCGGTCAGCAGTTCGATCGCGCTGCTGGAAGAGGACTTGGGCGTCAGCCTGTTCGATCGCAGCAGCGGTCGTCAGCCGAAACTCACCGAAGCCGGCACCGCCCTGCTTGAAGAGGCGCGGGAAGTACTACGCCAATGCGAGCGTCTCAATGGCCGGGCGCTGGCGATGATGCGCGGCCAGGAAGCGAGTCTGCGGGTGGCTCAGGATGAGGCGATGCCTTATCAAGCAGTGGTTGAAAGCTTCGAGGCCCTGGCAGAAAAATTCCCCAGCCTCGAAGTGCAGCTGACCAGTGCCGCCCAGGGCGATGTCGCGCGCAAATTGGTGGAACGCCGGGCCGATCTGGGCTTGCTGTTTTATCACGAGCAAATTCCCGAAGCCCTTGAGCGGCGGGTGCTGGGTAGCGTCGAAATGGTTACGGTGTGCGGCGTGGGGCATCCCATGGCGAAGCAGGCGCAGGTCGATTGCCAGCAAATGGCGCAGCATCGACAATTGCTGATGTCCACGCAATCCAGCGTCTATCCCGGCAGCGAGCCCGCCAGTCCGCAGGTCTGGCGCGCCGACAGTTTCTATGTGATGGCTGAATGGGTGATGCGCGGCCTTGGCTGGGCCTGGTTGCCGCGCCATGTGGTGCAGTACCCGGCGTATCAGAATCAGATGGTCGAACTGGCCAGCGAATGGACGCCGCCGGCATTAATTGTCGAATTGGTCTGGCGCCGCGACGAACCCCTGGGCCCGGCGGCCCGTTGGTTGGCTGAACGTTTTGCCGTGCACTTGCAGGCGATCGGCTAAAAAACCGATAAACTCCGCCGCCATGAATAGAACTCTCTACACCGCGCTGTTTTATCTGGGGCTGCCGTTGGTAGCGATTCGGCTTTGGCTACGGGCGCGCAAGGCGCCGGCGTATGCCAAGCGCATTGGCGAACGGTTCTCCCTCGCGCTACCGGCGATGAAGCCGGGCGGTATCTGGGTCCACGCGGTGTCGGTGGGCGAAAGCATCGCGGCCGCGCCGATGATCCGCGCGTTGCTGCAACGGTATCCGACGCTGCCGATCACCGTCACCTGCATGACCCCGACCGGGTCCGAGCGGATCCAGGCATTGTTCGCCAACGAGCCACGCATTCAGCACTGCTATCTGCCTTATGACTTGCCTTGCGCAGCCAGGCGATTCCTTGATCGGGCCCGACCGAAACTGGCGGTGATCATGGAAACCGAGCTCTGGCCCAACCATATCCACCAATGCGCCAAACGCGGGATTCCCGTGGCGCTGGCCAATGCGCGTCTGTCCGAACGCTCAGCCAAAGGCTATGGCCGCTTCCATAAACTGACCCGGCCGATGCTCGCCGAGATGAGCCTGTTCGCGGTGCAGACCGAAGCCGAGGCGCAGCGCTTCCGGGATTTGGGCGCGCGCCCGGAAACCGTCGAAGTGACCGGTTCGATCAAATTCGACCTGACCATCGACCCGCGACTGTTGCAGCGTGCCGCCGAGTTGCGGGCGCAATGGCAGGCGCAGGATCGTCCGGTATGGATCGCTGCGAGTACCCATGAAGGCGAAGACGAGGTGGTGCTGGCTGCCCATCGTCGGCTGCTGGCCAATCATCCCGATGCCTTGCTGATTCTGGTGCCGCGTCATCCAGAGCGTTTCAATCCGGTATTCGAGTTGTGTCGGCAGCAGGGTTTCGCCACCGTACGGCGTTCGACGGGCGAGCCGGTTACCGCCAGTACTTCGGTGCTGCTGGGCGACACCATGGGCGAGTTGCTGTTTCTCTATGCCTTGGCCGACAGCGCGTTCGTCGGCGGCAGCCTGGTGCCCAACGGTGGTCATAACCTGCTGGAACCGGCGGCCCTGGCCAAACCGGTGCTCAGCGGGCCACACCTGTTCAACTTCCTCGAGATCGCCACGCAATTGCGCAGCGCCGGGGCGTTGGTCGAGGTCGATGATGCCCAAGGTCTGGCGCTGGCGGTGCAGCAGCTGTTCGAACTGCCAAGCGATGCACAACGGATGGCAGAGGCGGGGCTGAAAGTGATGCGCACCAATCAGGGCGCGTTGCAACGGTTGCTGGATGGGTTGGGCAGGTTGATCGACAAGTCCTGAATTTGTCACTGCTCCTTTGTGGCGAGGGAGCTTGCTCCCGCTCGGCTGCGAAGCAGTCGTGGAATCAGCCGATGTGGTCTACCCAGACAGACCGCATGCTCAGGGTTTGGGGCCGCTTCGCAGCCCAGCGGGAGCAAGCTCCCTCGCCACAGAGTTTTCTTTTATTGGGCGGGATTAGCCCTCAACTGCTCCGCCGCAGCCTTGGCCAGATCCGGCGGCAGGAAGTCCTTGTCCGGGTTGTAGTCGGGTTTGAGATAACGCGTCAGGTCCTGCAAATCCCCCGGGTTCAAGGTGCCGGCGGCCTGCTTCAAGCGCAGGTTGTCGAGGATGTAATCGTAGCGGGTGTTGTTGTAGTTACGCACCGAGGTGTACAGCTGACGCTGGGCATCGAGCACGTCGACGATGTTGCGCGTTCCCACCTGATAACCGATTTCGGTCGCCTCCACCGCGCTCTGGTTGGAGATGATCGACTGCCGGCGAGCCTGTACCTGCTCGACGTCAGTGTTGACGGCGCGGTGCAGGTTGCGGGTGTTTTCCACGACCTGACGACGCAGCGCCTCACGTTGCTGCTCGGACTGAGTCAGCCGCGAGTAGGACTCACGCACCTGCGAGCTGGTCAGCCCGCCGCTGTAGAGCGGGATGCTCAGTTGCAGGCCAACCGTGCGTTGCTCGACATCACCGCCGTAACGCACGCCGTTCGGGTTCGGGTTGGTAAAGCCGAGGGCGTCGTTGTCGCCTTTCTGGTATTGCGCGACCGCATCCAGGGTGGGCGCATGCCCGGCCTTGCGCTGCTTGAGGGTTTCCTCGGCGGCGCTCACCGCGTAATTGCTGGCCAGCAGATTCAGGTTTTGTTTGGCGGCGGTGTCGACCCAGGCTTTGGCATCGTTCGGTGCCGGCGGCAGGATCGGCAAGGTATGAACGATGCCCTGGATCGAATTGTATTGACGATTGGTCAGGGTGATCAGCGCTTCGAACGCGTCGTCCACCTGGCGCTGGGCAAGAATCCGGTTGGCCCGCGCCGTGTCGTAACTGGCCTGGGATTGCAGCACGTCGGTCTTGTCCGACAGCCCGACGTCGAAGCGCTCGTTGGACTGGTCGAGCTGACGTTTGAACGCCGCTTCTTCAGCCTTGGTCGAGGCCAAAGTGTCCTGGCTGCGCAGCACGTTGAAGTAGCTTTCGGCACTTTGCAGAATCAGGTTCTGTTCAGTGGCCGAGAGTTGCAAGGCTGCCTGTTCGTTAACGTCCTTGGCGGCCTGTAACTGGAACCAGCGATCGGCGCGGAAAATCGGTTGCGCGAGAGTCGCCTGATACACCGCGCCACTGCGGGTCGAGGTCAGCGATGGCTGGTCGAGCGAGGTGCGGGTGTTGTTCAGGTCGGCACCGGCGGACAGGTTGGGCAACAGGCCGGCGCGAGCCTGGGGCACGACTTCCTTCTGGGCGCCATATTGGGCGCGGGCAGCGGCGATATCGGCGTTGTTGTCCACCGCTTCCTGATAGACGCTGACCAGGTCAGTCTTGGTCGATAAGGGCGCTTCAGCTGCCCAGGCCATTCCATTGGACGCACAAGACACGGCAAGGGCCAGTGAGAGTTTGCGCAGCATGAGGCCATCCCTAAAAAATTACGCTGATAATTTGAGCGCCAAGGCTACGGCGCGGCGCCCTGCAGCGTCAAGGCGCGGCATGGCGTAGCGAGTGTAGTTGCACGCAGGCACGGCAACAATCCTGCAATTGCGCCATTCATCATGGTGTTTGCTGCGGAGTTGGCGTTCTTTGCCGGTTGTGTCTAGACTGGCCGGGTTCTTGTCGGGGTGCCTTGCTATGAGGCTGAGATCGAATAATTTCGGATCCCGTTGAACCTGATCAGGTTAGCGCCTGCGTAGGGAACAAGATTTCTCGTCACCCGGCGAGTCCTCTTGTGCTTCGTCCGGGATGTTGTTCGACAATCGAACACCCCTCGAGCACCGAGCACAGCACCAGCTGGTTTCCCCAGCGCCCGTGCGTCCATTCGTTTACAGGTTCGCTCCGACAAAAATCCACTGCCTGGATGTGTGTCTGGAGAGCCCGTGATGACTACAAAATCAAAAATCGAAACCAACCTGAGTGACTCGGCCAAGGTCGATCAGCAATCGGTTCAGCCGTTTACCCGCTCGCAAAAAATCTATGTCCAGGGCACTCGCCCCGACATCCTCGTGCCGATGCGCGAAATCAGCCTGGACGTGACCCCGACCGACTTCGGCGGCGAAATCAACGCCCCGGTGGTGGTGTATGACACCTCGGGTCCGTACACCGATCCCAACGTCATCATCGACGTGCGCAAAGGCCTGGCCGATGTGCGTTCACCCTGGATCGAGTCCCGTGGCGACACCGAGCGTCTGCCAGGTCTGAGCTCCAACTTCGGTCAGGAACGCCTGGCCGATGCCGAGCTGACCAAACTGCGTTTCGCCCACGTGAACAACCCGCGCCGCGCCAAGCCCGGGGCCAACGTCAGCCAGATGCACTACGCCCGTAAGGGCATCATCACCGCCGAGATGGAATACGTCGCCATCCGCGAAAACATGAAGCTTGAAGTGGCTCGTGCCGCAGGCTTGCTGGATCAGCAACACGCCGGCTACAGCTTCGGCGCCAGCGTGCCGAAAATCATCACGCCGGAATTTGTCCGTGAAGAGATCGCCCGTGGTCGCGCGATTATCCCGGCCAACATCAACCACACCGAACTGGAACCGATGATCATCGGCCGTAACTTCCTGGTGAAGATCAACGGCAACATCGGCAACAGTGCCTTGGGTTCGTCCATTGAAGAAGAAGTGGCGAAACTGACCTGGGGCATTCGCTGGGGGTCGGACACGGTCATGGACTTGTCCACCGGCAAACACATTCACGAAACCCGTGAATGGATCATCCGTAACTCGCCGGTGCCGATCGGTACCGTGCCGATCTATCAGGCCCTGGAAAAAGTCGGCGGCGCCGCTGAAGACCTGACCTGGGAACTGTTCCGCGACACGCTGATCGAGCAAGCCGAGCAGGGCGTCGACTACTTCACCATTCACGCCGGCGTGTTGCTGCGCTACGTGCCGCTGACCGCAAAACGCGTGACCGGCATCGTCTCCCGTGGCGGTTCGATCATGGCCAAGTGGTGCCTGGCGCATCACAAGGAAAACTTCCTCTACACCCATTTCGAAGACATCTGCGAAATCATGAAGGCCTACGACGTCAGCTTCTCGCTGGGCGATGGCCTGCGTCCGGGCTCGATTGCCGACGCCAACGACGCGGCACAATTCGGTGAGCTGGAAACCCTCGGCGAGCTGACCAAAATCGCCTGGAAGCATGACGTACAAACCATGATCGAAGGCCCGGGCCACGTGCCAATGCAGTTGATCAAGGAGAACATGGACAAGCAGCTCGAGTGCTGCGACGAAGCGCCGTTCTACACCCTCGGCCCGCTGACCACCGACATTGCGCCAGGCTACGACCACATCACCTCCGGTATCGGTGCGGCGATGATCGGCTGGTTCGGTTGCGCCATGCTCTGCTACGTGACGCCGAAGGAACACTTGGGCCTGCCGAACAAGGATGACGTGAAAACCGGGATCATCACCTACAAGATCGCGGCCCACGCTGCCGACCTGGCGAAGGGACATCCGGGGGCGCAAATTCGCGACAACGCCTTGAGCAAGGCGCGTTTCGAATTCCGTTGGGAAGACCAGTTCAACCTCGGCCTTGATCCGGACACCGCGCGCTCGTACCACGACGAAACGCTACCGAAGGATTCGGCCAAGGTCGCACACTTCTGCTCCATGTGCGGGCCGAAATTCTGCTCGATGAAAATCACCCAGGAAGTCCGCGAATACGCGGCCAACCAGCGGATCGAAACGGTGGATGCGGAAGTCGCCCAGGGGTTGGCCGAACAGGCTGAGCGGTTCAAGCAGGAAGGCAGTCAGTTGTACAAGAAAGTCTAGCCACAAGCGATGATCGTTCCCACGCGGAGCGTGGGAACGATCACAACGCTTGTCTCTGCTCTCTGGCGAGCCTTCAGCTACGGCCGGGAAACAGTTCGGGCTTGAGAATACCGTTCAGGCGCGGGTAGGGGATCTTCAGTTCGACGTGGCCCAATGCGTAAGGCGCAAGGGTGCTCACTTCGTACTTGAGGATCACCCCGCCATAGGTTAACGCTACGTTCTGGGTTTTCACGAAGGGCCAGCTCTTCACGAACTCCGGTTCCTGATCGAGCTTGGTGCTGATCAGCCAGCTGTTGTGCGCCACTTGGGCCGCTTTCCAGAACGCCTCTTCCTGCCCCGGGACCAACATGTCCGAGAGGGTCAGCACTTTATGCTGCTGCCGCGAATAGTTGATGAAACCGCGGCCCGGCGTGCCATGGGCACCGCCAGTGTCCAGATAGCTGGACAATTCAATGATCACCAAGCCGTCATGCTGCTCACGTACCTTGGCTTGCAGATAACTGCTGTAGCGCGGACCAGCACTGCTCAAGAACTGCTCGCGATACGCCGCCAGCGTTGGCGCTACGGGGGCTTCGGGTGAGGTACGGGTCATTTGCAAGAGGCGTTTTTCGATGATGCCGTCAAGTGCAGGCTCATCGGGGAAATGCAGCGTATCGATATTCACCAGCGGGCATTCAGGGTTGGCGCAGCCTGGTTTCAGCTGTTCCGATGCGTCGCGGGTAGTTTCCAGCGGCGCCCGATAGTTGGGCTGGAACAAACTCTGGCAGGCGCCCAAGGTCAGGGCGATTGCGGTCACGGAGGCGATTTTAAAAAGCGACATGGGCGTCCTTCATAAAACAGGGAAAGGCGAAAAGTTACCCGCTTCGACTCTCAACGAAGCAGTCAGTTCGCCACTAAGCTAATTAGAGTTGGTTTCATCCTCACCGTCTATCTCGCTGACTGGAAAGGGGCTGCATCAAACATCGTGGGCGCGTTAGGATGGCGCGAAGTCGAGGTTGCAAGTAACAAAAAGGAGCCTCGGATCGGATTTGCAGTAAACGAGGATTGTCATGACTGATTTTGCCAACGCCATTCCGACCGCCGTTGATATCGTTCGGCGCGAAAAGTGCTACGAGGGCTTCTACAAGCTCGACCGAGTGCATTTGCGCCACGAATTGTTCGCCGGTGGCATGAGTCGCGAGATCAATCGTGAACTGTTCGTGCGCCATGATGCGGTGTGCGTGCTGCCTTACGATCCGCAGCGTGATGAAGTGGTGTTGATCGAACAGTTTCGCGTTGGCGCCATGGGCAAGACCGACAATCCGTGGCTGATCGAACTGGTCGCCGGTCTGATCGACAAGGATGAAGTACCGGAAGAAGTTGCTCACCGCGAAGCGCAGGAGGAAGCTGGGCTTGTATTCGGGGCACTCTGGCCGATCACCAAATATTTTCCATCGCCGGGTGGCAGTAACGAATTCGTGCACTTGTACCTGGGGCGTTGCGAGACAACCGGGGTTGGCGGCCTGCATGGGCTGGAGGAAGAGGCAGAAGATATTCGCGTCACGGTCTGGGCGTTCGAAGATGCCCTGCAAGCCGTACGCGACGGACGTATTGCCAACGCGCCAAGCATCATTGCCTTGCAATGGCTGGCTTTGAACCGCGTTGAAGTGAGGGGGTTATGGTCGTAAACAAGCTGCGCGATCGCTACCGGATCGACCTCGTGGGGCTGCAAGCCTCCTGCGAGGCCAATTACGCGCGCCTGATGCGACTGCTACCGGATATGCGTAGCGAACCGCAGGCACGGCGCATCGCCGTGACCCACGGCGACCAGATGCTGGGCGTGCTGGCCCTCGAAGTGCTGCAGGTTTGTCCGTATACCACGACCCTGCAAGTCCGCCAGGAACACAGCCTGCCGTGGCTGCCGGTGCCGCAACTGGAAGTTCAGGTGTATCACGACGCGTGCATGGCCGAAGTGGTCAGCGCCGAACATGCACGACGCTTCCGGGGCATCTATCCTTACCCGAACGCCGCGATGCATCAGCCGGATGAAAAAGCTCAGCTCAATCTGTTCCTGGGGGAATGGCTGAGCCATTGTCTGGCTTGCGGTCATGAGTACGCCGTTGTGCGCTAAGAGCCCTGTGTAGTTGTGAACTGCGTCCGGTTCACAGGTTTCCTCTTTTGATTGTCCCCCAGCATAATTGCGGCATTCATCAATCTCGTGATCACGCCCTGGGAGAACGCCTTGCCGAGCGTATCCACATTAACCACCGCCGATCCTGCGTTGCTGGTGCAACTCTCCGACAGCCATCTGTTTGCCGAGGCGGACGGGACATTGCTGGGCATGAATACCCGCGACAGCCTGCAACAGGTCATTGAGCTGGTCTTGAAGCAGCAGTCGCAGATTGATCTGATGATTGCCAGCGGCGATCTTTCACAGGACGGGACGCTGGAGTCGTATCAGCTGTTTCGTGACCTGACCCGGCAGATCGACGCTCCCGCGCGCTGGATTCCCGGGAATCATGACGAGCCGAAGATCATGGCCGAGGCGGCGGTGCAAAGTGCGCTGCTGGAGCCGGTGGTGGACATCGGCAACTGGCGGGTCACGTTGCTCGACTCCGCAGTACCGGGGTCGGTGCCGGGGTACTTGCAGGATGAGCAGTTGCAGTTGCTGGTTCGTTCCTTGAGTGAGGCGCCGCAGCGGCATCATCTGGTGTGTTTGCACCATCATCCAGTGTCGATCGGCTGTGCCTGGATGGAGCCCATTGGCTTGCGCAATCCAGAGGCGCTGTTTGCGGTGCTGGATCGCTTTCCACAGGTGCGTGCGGTGCTGTGGGGGCATGTGCATCAGGAAATCGACCAGGTGCGCAACGGTGTGCGCCTGCTCGCATCGCCCTCGACCTGCATTCAGTTCGAGCCGGGCAGTGATGATTTCAAGGTGAGCGCGCAGGCACCGGGGTATCGATGGTTGCGGTTGTTGCCGGATGGCCAGCTCGAAACAGGTGTTGAGCGCATCACCGGTTTCGACTTTCAGGTTGATTACGGCTCCAACGGCTACTGACAAAGCCGCTGTAGGAGCTGTCGAGTGCAACGAGGCTGCGATCTTTTGACTTTGTTTTTAAAAGCAAGGCCAAAAGATCGCAGCCTCGTTGCACTCGACAGCTCCTACAGTAAACTGCGCCTCTTTACCCGACGCACAGGGCGCTCAAATGTCTGGTTCGATCCTTTATATCCACGGTTTCAACAGCGCACCTGCCTCAAAAAAGGCCTGTCAGTTGATCAATGTGATGGAACGGCTGGGCTTGAGCGATCAGTTGCGTGTGCCGGCCTTGCATCATCATCCCCGCGAGGCCATCGATCAGCTGGAGCAGGCGATTGCCCAGCTGGGGCGGCCACTGCTGGTCGGCAGCTCCCTCGGCGGCTACTATGCGACTCACCTGGCCGAGCGCCATGGCTTGAAAGCCCTGTTGATCAACCCTGCCGTCAGCCCGCACCGGATGTTCGACGGGTTCCTGGGGACGCAGAAAAATTTGTATACCGATGAGACTTGGGAATTGACCCACGACCACATAACGGCCCTGGCCGAGCTGGAAGTGCCGGCGCCCAAGGATCCGCAGCGGTTTCAAGTATGGTTGCAGACCGGCGACGAAACGCTGGATTATCGCCTCGCCCAGCAGTATTACCGGGCCTGTGCCTTGCGTATCCAGGCGGGCGGCGACCATAGTTTCCAGGGTTTTGCCGAGCGATTGCCGGCAATGCTGAGTTTCGCCGGCATCGGCGCAGATTTGTATCAGGCGATTGATTTCACTGCACTGTGATTTGTCGCCTCTTTTTCACAAAACACTTTTTACAGGCGGACGACGAGACCCCATGGCCACTCCCAGCGCTAGCTCTTATAACGCAGACGCCATCGAAGTCCTCTCGGGCCTCGACCCGGTGCGCAAACGCCCCGGCATGTACACCGACACCAGTCGGCCGAACCACCTTGCCCAGGAAGTCATCGACAACAGCGTCGACGAAGCCTTGGCCGGGCATGCGACATCGGTGCAGGTCATCCTGCATGCCGATCACTCTCTGGAAGTCAGCGATGACGGCCGTGGCATGCCGGTGGACATTCACCCGGAAGAAGGTGTCTCGGGTGTCGAGCTGATCCTCACCAAGCTTCATGCGGGCGGCAAGTTTTCCAACAAGAACTACCAGTTCTCCGGCGGTCTGCACGGGGTGGGTATTTCCGTGGTCAACGCCTTGTCGACCGAAGTCCGGGTGCGTGTAAAACGTGACGGCAACGAATACCAGATGACGTTCGCCGATGGGTACAAGAAAACCGATCTGGAAGTGATCGGCACTGTCGGCAAGCGCAACACAGGCACCAGCGTGTTTTTCGCGCCGGACCCGAAGTATTTCGATTCGCCGAAATTCTCTATCAGCCGCCTCAAGCACGTGCTCAAGGCCAAGGCTGTTCTGTGCCCGGGGCTGCTGGTCAGTTTTGAAGACAAGGCCACCGGCGAAAAAGTCGAATGGCATTACGAAGACGGGCTGCGCTCCTACCTGGTGGATGCGGTCAGCGAATTCGAACGGCTGCCGAACGAGCCGTTCTGCGGCAGCCTGGCCGGTAATAAAGAAGCAGTCGATTGGGCGTTGCTGTGGTTGCCCGAGGGCGGCGACAGCGTCCAGGAAAGCTACGTCAACCTTATCCCGACGGCCCAGGGCGGTACGCACGTCAATGGTCTGCGACAGGGTTTGCTTGATGCGATGCGCGAGTTCTGCGAGTTCCGCAGCCTGTTGCCGCGCGGTGTGAAGCTGGCGCCGGAAGACGTCTGGGAGCGCATCGCGTTCGTCCTGTCGATGAAAATGCAGGAGCCGCAATTCTCCGGTCAGACCAAGGAGCGCCTGTCATCCCGTGAAGCGGCGGCTTTTGTTTCCGGTGTGGTCAAGGATGCCTTCAGCCTGTGGCTCAATGCTCACCCGGAAATGGGCATGCTGCTGGCGGAACTGGCGATCAATAACGCCGGCCGTCGTCTGAAGGCCAGCAAGAAGGTCGAGCGCAAGCGCATTACCCAAGGGCCGGCACTGCCGGGCAAACTCGCCGACTGCGCCGGGCAAGACCCGATGCGTTCCGAGCTGTTCCTGGTGGAAGGTGACTCCGCAGGCGGTTCGGCCAAGCAGGCGCGAGACAAGGAATTTCAAGCGATCCTGCCATTGCGCGGCAAGATTCTGAACACCTGGGAAGTCGACGGCGGCGAAGTGCTGGCCAGCCAGGAAGTGCATAACATCGCCGTGGCCATCGGTGTCGATCCGGGCTCGGCGGACATCGCCCAGCTGCGTTACGGCAAAATCTGCATCCTCGCCGACGCCGACTCCGACGGTCTGCACATTGCCACGTTGTTGTGCGCCTTGTTCGTCCAGCATTTCCGTCCGCTGGTGGATGCCGGTCACGTCTACGTCGCCATGCCGCCGCTGTACCGCATCGACCTGGGCAAAGAAATTTACTATGCCCTGGACGAGGCCGAGCGCGATGGCATCCTCGATCGGCTGGTCGCCGAGAAGAAGCGCGGCAAGCCACAGGTCACCCGATTCAAAGGTCTGGGTGAAATGAACCCGCCGCAGTTGCGCGAAACCACCATGGACCCGAACACGCGGCGTCTGGTGCAGTTGACGCTGGAAGATTTCGACGCGACCTCGGAAATGATGGACATGCTACTGGCGAAAAAACGCGCGGGCGATCGCAAGTCCTGGCTGGAGTCCAAGGGCAACCTGGCCGAGGTTCTGGGCTGATGCGATTGGGCTGGGCCCTGGCGTGTGCGTTGCTGCTGACCTCGGTAACGGTTTCGGCGGAGCCTGCACCCGAGCTGCGCTTGTTATCCGAGCATGCCGTCGACGGCATGCTCGGCGGCAATCTGTCGGGGCTGGCCCAGTGCGGCACGGACCTGTGGACCGTTTCGGATCGGGACGATGATCAAATCTATCGCCTCGACACCCGCAACAACACCTGGCAAGCGGAAACCGTGCGCATCGATGTACCCTTGGTGCCCGACAGCGGCTTGCCTTGGGGCTTGCGTTCGCGGACCTGGGCGGCGTCGTTTGTGCGGGGTGGGAACCTGGATTTCGAAGGCATCACCTGCGACAGCGCTGGCAATCGTTACATCGTCAGCGAAGCGCACGCTGCGGTGCTGCAAGTTCCGCCAATCGGGCCTGCGTCCTGGCTGAAAATCTCGCCGATGCTGGTACGCGAAGCGCGGGCCAGCGGTATGTTGCTGCACTTCAATGGGTTGTTTGAAGGGCTGGCGATCAATCCGGCCGGTGACACGCTGTGGCTGGCCGCCGAACGTGAGCGTCGCGGTTTGCTGGAGATCAAGCGCCAGCAAACGGTCTGGGACTGCAACGGTAGATGTGTGCTGCTGAGTGAGGCTGGGGTGGAAATGCAGCCAGCGCAATTTACCAAGGCCAGAACGCGCTCCCGGGATTTTGCCGATCTGTCATTGTTCGACGGCAAGCTGTTTACCCTTGAGCGCAACGTCTTTCAGGTTTGCCGCCGTGATGCAATGACAGCCAAGGTGGAGCGCTGCTGGTCGTTTGCCGCCGAGGCCTTGCAGGAAAACCGTCGTTATTCACAGCCCTTTGGGCTGACGGAAGCGCTGATCGTAGACGCCGATGGTGCCTGGATCGGTATCGACAACAATAATGGCGCGCGCGTCGATGGCGAGAAACGCCCGATTGTCTGGCGCTTTGCCGCACCTGAAGGTGGCTGGAGCGCGAAGCCATGAGTCAGCAACCGCCAGGCAAACGCGCCGGTCGAGTATTGATGGTGCTGGCCTGGTGCGCGGCGTTGTTTCTGGCAACACGGTTTTTCGGTCAATGGGAAGAGCGCCAGCAAAACCCGAATGGGGTGGTCAGCTCCGAGCAGGGCGATGGTTTTATCGAAGTGAAGCTGATCAGCAACAGTCAGGGACATTTTGTCGCCACTGGCCAGATCAACGGCCAGCCGGTGGATTTCATGCTCGACACCGGCGCGACCGACGTGGCGATCCCGGCCGAATTGGCCGAGCGACTGAAACTGGAAAAAGGCTTCGGGGTGACCCTGAGCACGGCCAATGGCTTGAGCGAGGGTTATCGAACCCGGCTCGACCGCCTTCAACTGGGCGACATCGTGCTGCGTGACGTTCGCGCGCTGGTGGCGCCCGGTTTGCACGGCAATCAGGTGCTGCTTGGCATGAGCGCACTGAACAAACTTGAATTTACCCAGCGCGGTGGCACCATGCTGCTGCGCCAGACAACGAACCGATGAGGCCCGCATGAGCGACTCCCTTGATCTCAGCCTGGACGGTGTAGAACGCCGGTCACTGGCTGACTTCACCGAAAATGCCTACCTCAACTACTCCATGTACGTGATCATGGACCGTGCCTTGCCGCATATCGGCGACGGCCTGAAACCGGTACAGCGACGCATCATCTATGCGATGAGCGAGTTGGGGCTGGACGCCGATTCCAAGCACAAGAAATCGGCGCGTACCGTCGGTGACGTGCTCGGTAAGTTCCACCCGCACGGCGACTCCGCGTGCTACGAAGCCATGGTCCTGATGGCCCAGCCGTTCAGCTACCGCTACACGCTGGTCGACGGCCAGGGTAACTGGGGTGCGCCGGACGATCCGAAGTCCTTCGCCGCCATGCGGTACACCGAAGCACGGCTGTCGCGTTATTCCGAAGTGCTGCTCAGCGAGTTGGGCCAAGGCACCGCGAACTGGGGCCCGAACTTCGACGGCACGCTGGAAGAGCCTTTGGTATTGCCGGCCCGTTTGCCGAATATCCTGCTTAACGGCACCACCGGTATCGCCGTTGGCATGGCCACCGACGTACCGCCGCATAACCTGCGCGAAGTCGCGACCGCTTGCGTGCGCTTGCTCGATGAGCCCAAGGCCACGGTCGAGCAGCTCTGCGAGCACATCCAGGGCCCGGATTACCCGACCGAAGCGGAAATCATCACGCCGCGTGCCGATCTGCTGAAAATCTACGAAACCGGTCGCGGTTCGGTGCGTATGCGCGCCGTTTATCACATCGAAGACGGCGACATCATCGTGACGGCGCTGCCGCATCAGGTCTCTGGCGCGAAAGTGCTCGAGCAGATCGCCGCGATGATGCAGGCCAAACCGTCGAAAGCGCCGCAGATCGCAGATTTGCGCGACGAATCGGACCACGAGAACCCATGCCGCATCGTGATCATTCCGGTCAACAGCCGGGTCGATCATGACGCGCTGATGCAGCACCTGTTCGCGACCACCGAGCTGGAATCCAGCTACCGGGTCAACATCAACATCATCGGCCTCGACGGCAAGCCGCAGCTCAAGAACCTGCGTGCGTTGCTGGTGGAATGGCTGGAGTTCCGCGTACAGACCGTGCGTCGACGTCTGCAATTTCGCCTGGACAAGGTCGAGCGTCGCCTGCACCTGTTGGACGGTTTGCTGATTGCCTACCTCAACCTGGATGAAGTGATCCACATCATCCGCACCGAGGAGCACCCCAAGGCCAGCCTGATCGAGCGCTTCGCCCTGAGCGAAATCCAGGCCGACTACATTCTCGATACCCGTTTGCGTCAGTTGGCGCGACTGGAAGAAATGAAGCTGCGTGCCGAGCAGGATGAATTGCTCAAGGAACAGGCCAAGCTGCAAGCCCTGCTGGGCAGCGAAGCCAAGTTGAAAAAACTGGTACGCAGCGAGCTGATCAAGGACGCCGAAACGTATGGCGACGACCGTCGTTCGCCAATCATCGAGCGCGCCGAAGCCAAGGCAATGACCGAACACGATCTGTTGCCGAACGAGAAAGTGACAGTCGTGCTGTCAGAAAAAGGCTGGGTTCGCTCCGCCAAAGGTCATGAGATCGACGCCACCGGGCTTTCCTACAAGGCCGGGGATGGCTTCAAGACCTCGGCAGCCGGGCGTTCCAACCAGTTTGCGGTGTTTATCGACTCCACCGGTCGCAGTTATTCGGTCGCGGCCCACACCTTGCCCTCGGCCCGTGGCCAGGGTGAACCGCTGACCGGTCGCTTGACGCCGCCGCCAGGGGCCAGTTTCGAATGCGTGCTGATGCCGGAAGACGATTCGCTGTACGTGATCGCCTCCGACGCCGGTTACGGTTTCGTGGTCAAGGGAGAAGACCTGCAAGCCAAGAACAAGGCAGGCAAGGCGTTGTTGAGTTTGCCGAACAACGCCAAAGTGATTCTGCCGCGCCCGGTAGCCGATCGTGAGCACAACTGGCTGGCCTCGGTGACCACCGAAGGTCGCCTGCTGATTTTCAAAATCAGCGATCTGCCACAATTAGGTAAAGGTAAAGGGAATAAGATCATCGGGATATCCGGTGAGCGTGTTGCCAGTCGCGAAGAATATGTTACGGACATTGCCGTTTTGCCCGAGGGTGCCACTTTGGTGCTACAGGCCGGGAAACGTACCTTGTCGCTGAAGGCGGACGACCTCGAACACTACAAAGGTGAGCGTGGACGCCGCGGTAACAAACTGCCACGTGGCTTTCAGAGGGTTGATGCGCTGTTCGTCGAAAACCTCAATTAAGCGTCCTAGAGCGCTCGATCTGCGATTTAAAGCGCAGGTCGACGCTTTGCCGCTGGAGTCGGAACGCATATTCACGGATGATATGGCCTTTCAAGCGCCGGTGTAGCCGAGCGTTCTTCATATTTTTTGAGTATTTTCACTGTGGCTAGCCTTGTGGCAGCCACCTGGATGGGACGATGACTGCTCTGCGCCTTCCTTTTATTTTGATGCTCGCCGGCGTACTTGGCCTGGCGGGTTGCAGCGTTCACCAACCGGTGTCGCTGTATCAGCTGGACAGCGGAAGTCCGGCTCAGCCTGCGCAAAGCGCCGGCATGGCGGTATTGCTGGGCCCGGTGACGGTTGCCGACTATCTGCAACGCGAAACCTTGTTGCAGCGTCAGCCCGATGGCAGCCTGCAAGCTTCGGTCGATGGTCGTTGGGCCGGCAGCCTGTCGTCCGACATCGATCAGCTGTTGTTGCGTCAGGTCGCGGGCCATCTGGACAGCCAGCGCGTTGTCCTGGCACCAGCGACATTAGGCTTCACGCCGGATGTTCAGGTGCTGCTGACGATCACGCGTCTGGATTCGGGTGTGTCGCAACCGGCAATCCTAGATGCTCAATGGCGGCTGATCGACCGTCGTGGCCAGGTGCGCGATAACCGCATCATTCATCTGCAGGAACAGCACACCGGCGGGACTGCGGCTCAGGTTCAGGCTCAGGGTGTGTTGCTGCAGCGTCTGGCCGAACAGCTGTCGACGGCGCTCAAGCCACTGGCGAACCAGCCGCCGATCGCCGAAGCACCTCGCAAACCAGCTGCCAAACCGGTGACACCGGCAGCAGAACCGGAGAAGCAGCAAAAAATTCCGATGGCTTCGCCGATTCGCACGGACATGGAAGTGTTCAGGTTCTAAGCCTGGATTGATCCAAAGCAAAGCCCGCCATTGATGCGGGCTTTGTTGTTTCTGCGGAATGAAATCTTCAGTGCTTCTGATGGCCTCTTCGCGAGCAAGCCCGCTCCCACAGTGGATCTTCAGTGAGCACACCGTTTATGGACAACCGAGATAAATGTGGGGAGCGGGCTTGCTCGCGAAGAGGCCGTGACAGGCAACAAAAAAACCGGATCAAAAGATCGCAGCCTTCGGCAGCTCCTACAGGGACCTAGGCCGCGGCCTTGCAGGGGCATGCGAACTTCGTAGGAGCTGCCGAAGGCTGCGATCTTTTCAGACAGTCACCAAAAAGCCCGCAGACAATCACTCATCTGCGGGCTTCTTTACAGCGGGGGCTAGGGTTTACGCCCGGCGTTCGTGCATCCGCGCCAGTTGCCGCTCCAGCATCGACGGATAAGGCTCCATCAAGCGCTCTACGCAGCATGCACCTTCAGGGCTGGCAATCGGGCGGATACGCGCACGCTGGCGAATCAGCGCGTCGTCACTGATCTTGCGCTCCACCAGCAGCAGGTTGCGGCTGTGTTGCGACAGGGCCAGCGCATCCTGAGCGGTTTCAGTCAGCAGCAAGTCGATCTGGCTCAAGCCGAACAACTCGTCACCCAGCGTCAGGCCCAGCTGCAATTGCAGGGTGATGCCGCTGTCGGCGACTTCGATCTGCAACTGATGGCCCAAGGCGCGCAGCAACTCACCACAGCAGATGGCGTTGGTCAGGTAATCGTCGCCGCTGTCTTCGGTGTGGAACAGCATCAGCGTGCTGCCATCATTCAATGTGTGCAGTTCACTCTGGTAAAGCGAGGCGGCCTGATCGAGGCAATCGCGGTAGCGCTTCAGCAGTTCTTCCAGGCGTGCACGGGGCAGGCGGCGCAGCTGATCTTGTGCGCCCAGTTGCACGGCCAGTACCGCGCTGTGCTGCGGCAGGTTCGATAGCTTCGGCTTGATGACTGGTTTCGGTGCGCTGTCTGTCGAGTCGTCACGCAGATCGGCAAACGGATCTTCGTCGTCCTCATCGTCTTCGACGGTGCTGACAGTGCGTCGCGGCGCAGGTTTTAGGCCGGCGACAGGCCTGGTTTCGTCAAAACCTGGATCGCGCAGGTTACGCACTTCGAAGGCCGGCTCGTTATCGTCGGCATCTTCGTAGTCGCTGTCGTCGTATTCAGATTCCGGCGCAGGTTCCGGCTCGGCCGGCTCCGGTGCAAAATTGGCGTGCAGCTGGCGAGCAAGGTCGCCGACCTCATCCTGACGCTCGGTGGCCGGGGTGTATTCGTCGATATTGCGCAGCCATACCCGCAATTGCATCAGTGGCGTGGAGAGATTGCGCCCCAGGCGCAGGCTCAAGGCCAGGGACAGCGCCAGCAGAATCGCACTCAGAATGCCCATGCTTTGCAGGCTGATGGTCATCGGCTGCTGGAACTGATCCATGTCCAGGCTGATGCGCAGTTGCCCGGCAGTCACGTCCTGGAAAGTGATTTTGCTCTGGTACATGCCTTCCGCTTCGCCCAGCAGGCCGTGCTTGGGGCGCTGACCGGCTTCGGCGAGGATGCGGTTATCCACGCTGTAGATGGCGGCGTGGGCCACCAGTTTGTTCTTGGTCAGGTTGTTGAGCAGCACGTTCAGGCTCAGGATGTCATTGGACACCAACAGTTCCGTGGCCGAGGTTGCGGTCTGGGTGGTCAGGCTTTCGCCCAGGGCATCCGCCTGCTCGTGCATGGCCTGCTTGAACTGCAAACCCATCACGCCGGCATAGATGACCAGCGCCAGGGCGACCAGGATCACGTTATGGCTGGCAATGCGCAATGCAATCGGTACACGGCGATGACGCAGTGCCCGGAAGATCAGCAGAAAGAAGTTATCGGTTTTTACTGGCGTGGGCCGGTTCACTTTGAGCTCGGCTCTTTGTCCGTGAAGTTGACGCGCAGTATAGCGACAGGCCCTAGGCCGTCAAAGCGCTCGCGGTGCCCGATGGTCACTGAAAATGGGTAGAATGCGGTTTTTTTCCACCTGCGGGGGTGCGCCTTGCGCGAAATCGTCCTGATAAACATCACGGGAGTCGACCGTCCGGGTCTGACTGCGGCCATTACCGGCGTTCTGGCCCAGGGTGGTGTGAACATTCTCGACATTGGTCAGGCGGTGATCCACGACACCCTGTCGTTCGGCATCCTGGTTGAAATTCCCGATACCGAAAAAGGTAATTCGGTGCTCAAGGACATCCTGTTCAAAGGCTATGAGCTTGAGCAACAGGTGCGTTTCACACCGGTATCCGAAGAGGATTACCAGTTGTGGGTCGGCAATCAGGGCAAGAAACGCCACATCGTCACCCTGCTGACCCGCAAAGTGACCGCCGAGCAATTGCAGCGCGTGAGCTCGATCACCGCCAAATATGGCCTGAACATCGATCATATCGATCGCCTGTCCGGGCGCATGCCGCTAGACACTCCGGCCGACAAGGGCAAGGGCTGCATCGAGTTTTCCGTACGCGGCGAGGCGGCCGACCCGCAAGCGCTGCGGGCCGAATTCCTCAGCGTCTCTCAAGAGTTGAACGTCGACATCGCCTTCCAGGAAGATTCGCTGTTCCGCCGTAACCGCCGTCTGGCGGTATTCGACATGGACTCGACGCTGATCGAAGCCGAAGTCATCGACGAACTGGCCAAGGCCGCCGGTGTGGGCGACCAGGTGTCTGCGATTACCGAGCGGGCGATGGCCGGCGAGCTGGACTTTCGCGCCAGCTTCAAAGAGCGCCTGGCCTTGCTGCAAGGGCTGGACGTCAGCGTACTGGACTCCATCGGCGCCTCGCTGCGCCTGACCGAAGGCGCCGAAACCCTGTTCGCCGAACTCAAGCGTCTGGGCTATAAGACGGCGATTCTGTCGGGCGGCTTCAGCTATTTCGCCAAGCAACTGCAAGCCAAGCTGGGCATCGACTATGTGTTCGCCAACGAACTGGCGGTGGTCGATGGCAAAGTTACTGGCGTGGCGGTTGAGCCGATTGTCGATGCGCAACGCAAGGCGGATCTGCTGCGTGAACTGGCGCATAAGGAAGGTTTGCGTCTGGAGCAGACGATTGCCGTCGGTGACGGTGCCAACGACTTGCCGATGCTGGCGATTGCCGGGCTGGGTGTAGCGTTCCGTGCCAAGCCGCTAGTCAAGCAATCGGCGAAACAGGCGATTTCCACCCTCGGGCTGGATGGCGTGCTGTATCTGCTGGGCTTCCGGGATCGCGACGGGCAGCTCTGAGTTTCAGATTGTCTGGGCGGGCCTCTTCGCGGGCAAGCCCGCTCCCACATTGATCGTGTGATCGACATAGATCCAATGTGGGAGCGGGCTTGCTCGCGAAGGGCGCGCCGCGGTTTTACAGACGTACGCTCAAAGCGACTTCCACAACGAATCAAACTCCTCCGCTACCCCCACCACGCCGCTCCCCGCGGCGTTTTCGTTTCTGGTTTTCTCAAGCGAACGGTAGGCAAACTGATTGAAACTGTTGGTGCTCGCCAACCGATGCTCCAGCCCGGCCCGGCGTTCCTCGCCGTTGGTATTTATCAATACCTTATTGCCTTCCTGGAACGGCAGGCGCGGCGTGAGCAGGGTGGCCGGCAGGTCGATGGCACTGATGGCGGGCAGCAACAGCCCGCGCAAGTACTGACTATGCTCGTCGTGGGCACGCATCAGTTGCAGGCCGCAGGGTTCGGCGCAAGGTGCGACTTGCTCGATACCCATCTGCGTGCCGCCGCCCCGTACCTGGCGGATCCAGCGCACCACTGCAATGCTCCAGCCTTGACCGGCGGCATCCTCGATGCCGACCATTTCGCCAGCCTGTAGCTCGGCGGGCACCGCGCCGGGCCAAGCCAGGCAATAGCCGCCAGGACTGTGATTGATCACCGGCAGCGCATAGGTCGGGAAATGCTGCTGGCGGTCGGATGCCTCGTGGCTGTCATCGTTTTGAAGGTGCGGGTATTCGATCTCTTCGTAGGGCAGCAGCGTATCTGCGGTGCCATGAGGAGCGGCGTCGAAGGCGTGGCGCCATTGGTCTTTGGCGCGACCTGTTGGATCGGTCGCCGAGAACTGCGCGGGGCGGGCGCCGGGTTTTTTCAGGATGTCGTTGAACGAGCGTTGCCCGCCAAGATAAAAGTGCAAAGCGCTCATACCCACGCACAGGGTCAACGTGCCGTGGCCGACAGTGCGCTGGAAACTGCGCTCGGCGGCCTGGCCCCAGGCGGCATGCAGGTGTTGCAGCGTGTCCAGATTCAGCCCCGCCGGCACGGGCAACGGCGATACCTTGTCGGCCGACTGCTGCAGATGGTTTTCGATGGCCATGACCAAGGGTTGCGGGTCGATTACCAGCAAACCCCCCTGTTGTTCGGCGAGGAACTTGGAGCGGTAGCGCGGCCCGGAGTCGAGATCCGGGGCGATGGCAAACAGCCCGTTGTCCGGTTTGGCCGCTTGCAGCTTGATCCACTGGCTCCAGGGTTCGAGCACCTCGGCGAGCCGGGCGATCTGGTTCTGGCGCAGCTGATTGCAGCGTGAAGCACCCAGCAGAAGGGCGACGACGTAGGTTTGCTCGATGCTCAGCTTTTGCGTCTGGCTGGCCAGTTCATCACGCACACTCAGATTGTGCAGTTGGAACTGACAGCCAATCCGATACAGCTGATGCAGTTCCAGCCACAGGTTTTCGGGCACCGGGCAATAGAGTTCAGTGGCGCGGATCAATGCGCCGTTCAGGCAATGGATTGCCCGCTGCAAAGCCTGGGTCAGCAGCGGCGCGCGATCCTTGCTGAAGCGCGGCGTGACGCGAATGACAATTTGCTTGTAGCCGATCGCCAAGTGGCTCTGCAACGCCTGGCAAAGGTTGGCGATCTTGCGCGAGCGCTCGTCGAGCACAATCGCCTGATGCAGGAAATGCCGCTCCAGGTGCTTGCAGACGTAATACACCTCGGGCCGTAGCAGTTCGAGCAATTGCAGGCGATTGTCGCTGGGTGTGAGCAGTTGATTCAGTTCGCTCAAGCCTTGATACAACTGGCGAGCGGTTTCGCCGATGTTGGCTTTGGGCAGGTTGGCGATCCAGCGCTTGAGGTCGCGAGGCGTGGCTTCGCAGAAAGACAGACGCGACTGCGTCGGGATCGGTGCGCGTAGCAGCAGGACAGGATTGGTCTCATTCATGCCGTAGACAAACTCCGACCGGGAAATGGGCAGTGAATGACTTGACTGTAGCAGCTATGAGCGCGGAGGGGATGTCGCGATATTTACGTCACGCTTGCCCTTGTAGGAGCTGCCGAAGGCTGCGATCTTTTTTCAGAGACCGCCGTAGGTCAAGATCAAAAGATCGCAGCCTTCGGCAGCTCCTACAGGGGAATGCGCCGCCCGGAAGAAAAATCCGGTGCGGCGAATCGGAATCAGGCGCTTGGCAAGCCGATGCCCTGGCCCATCTGCACTGGCGAAAGAGCGCCCAGTCCTTCAGCCCATTTCACTTGATCCGGCCCGAATAGCACGACAGCTGTAGAGCCGAGTTTGAAGCGACCCAGTTCCGCGCCTTTTTCCAGATGGATCGGCGCACGAGCGGCTTCGTCGTAACGGAAGGTTTTCAGCTCGCGCTTGGGCGGCGTGATCAGCCCGGCCCAGACAGTTTCAATCGACGCCACAATCATCGCGCCTACCAGCACCACGGCCATTGGCCCGCGCTCGGTATCGAAAATACACGCCACACGCTCGTTGCGCGCGAACAGCTCCGGTACGTTTTCAGCAGTGGTCTGGTTGACCGAGAAGATGCGGCCGGGGATGTAAACCATCTCGCGCAGAGTGCCAGCCAGTGGCATATGCACGCGGTGGTAATCCTTGGGCGACAGGTAAATGGTGGCGAAATCACCGCCCATGAATGGCGCTGCGTTGGCCGCGTCACCACCGAGCAGTTCCAGCACGCTGAAGCTGTGACCCTTGGCCTGGAAAACACGACCGTGTTCGATCGGGCCGAGCTGGCTGACGGCACCGTCAGCCGGGCTGAGGATCGCGCCTGGGGTTGGGTCCAGCGGGCGAGCGCCGTCTTTCAAGGCACGAGTGAAGAACGCATTGAAATGCTCGTAAGCCGTCAGGTCTTCGACCAGTGCCTGGGACATGTCCACTTGATAACGCTTGGCGAACCAGGTGGTCAAGGCGTTCTTGAACCAGCGCACGCGGCATTCGGCAATGCAGCCGGCCAGTCGCGAGAGCAAGTGATGGGGCAGCAGGTATTGGCTGAGGATAAACAAACGCTTATTCATTGACTGTCCTTGAAAAACTTAAATCTCTACGGGCGTGTCGGGATGGTTGCCCCATTCGCCCCAAGAGCCGGCGTAACCTTTGACTCGCGGATAACCGAGCGACTTGGCTACTAGATACGTGAAGCCAGAACGATGATGAGTCTGGCAGTGGGTAATGACTTCTTTGTCTTTGGTGATACCGAGTTGTTCCAGGATTTTTGGCATGTCGGTGCGGATGCGCAGGTTGCGCGCCTGATCCATGCCCGCTGTCCACTCGAAATTGACCGCACCGGGAATATGCCCGCCCTTGGCCGCCAGCACTTTCTCGCCGGAGTATTCCAGCGGCCCGCGTGCGTCCCAGATCGCCAGGTCGGCGGCACCGAGACGGCTTTGCAGGTATTCGCGGGTGGCGGTGGGCTCGTCGTGCAGCGTCAGGGCGACTGGTCCACCGACCGTTGGCGGGATCTGGATCGACATGGGCATGCCTTCCGCCAGCCAGGCCTTCAGGCCACCATCGATATAGTGATACTTGCTGTGGCCGATGACATCCAGCAGCCAGATAAAGCGCCCGGCCCAACCGCCGCCTTCATCGTCATAGACGACATAGACCGCATCGGGGTTATGGCCCAGTTCACCGAACAATGCTTCAAGCGCGGCTTGGGTCGGCAGCAGGCCCGGCGCAGGCGCCTGACCCAGTTGAGTACGTTTTGGGTCGACAAAGCGTGCCCCGGGGATATGCCCGGCGGCATAGCGGGCGCTGCTGGTGAGGTCCACCAGAATCAGTTCGCGGGAGTCGAGACGCGGGAGCAGGTCGCTCGGCTCGATCACCAGCGCCAAGCCAGAGAAGTCAGACATGTGAGGTCTCCAGAGCACAAAGGGGAGGATTGTAGCGCAGCGTCATGAGGGCCTGTTATCAGTTATTTCTGCACGGGAAACAATGGATGACAGGCTATGGCAGTTAATGTCAGTCAAGAAAAGGGCGCGGCAAGGGCAGAACCTGTGGCGAGGGGGCTTGCCCCCGTTCGGCTGCGAAGCAGTCGCAAATCCGCTGCCTGCGGTGTGTCTGGCAGAACGAGGTTGCAGGTTTTGTGACTGCTTCGCAGTCCAGCGGGGGCAAGCCCCCTCGCCACAGGTTTTGGCCTTCACTAACTGACTGGCATCAAGCCCTAGCGATGGCTAAAACTGTGCAGGGCTTTTTCAATGCATTGCGCGGTTTTGCCGAACGCCTGCATGCTGATTTCCGAGAACGGCCCGCCGCCCTGATCCGCCACCACGATCATGATCACCCGACCATTGTTGACCAGAGAACGCAGTAGCAGGTGTTCACCGCTGAATAGCGAACGCAGGCTGGCCGGCAACAGGGCCGAGAATTGGGCATTGTTGGCCGGCGTCAGGCGCACCTGAGCCTGTTGTGCGAGCAGCCGCTGCAGCACAGCACTCTGGCTGACCGCCAGATTCAGGCCGGCCATTTCTTTGGGTAGCCCGGCAATCTGGTGCACACGCAAATTGGCGTGTGTGCGATCGGCCATCAGGATCATCACTCGCCGCATGCCACACGCCACCAGGGCTTCTCGGGCCGATGTGGTCAAGTGCATGGCATTGGTAAACCGGCTCGGCTCCAGCAGCAACTCGGCACATTGTTTACGCCACTTCGCCAAGTCTTCGGCGGTGGGTGCCGGAGCCGGTAGCAAACCAGCGTGAACGCGGTTCATGCCCTGCGGCCAGATCAGCGATTCGGCCGGGTGCCAGAGGTCCGGCATGGCATGTTGCCGGGCGCTGTTGGCGGCCTGTTGGTGCAACTGTTGCTGCACTTCATCCATCGGCATTTGCAGATAAAGGCTGGTCAGGTACTGCCAGCGTTCACAGTGAGGACTGTCCCAGGCCTGTTGTGCCGACAACGCCAGACCATTGGCCAACAGCACGGTGTTGGCGGGCTGATTAAGCCAGCGCCGCAATGTAGGGTCGTCATCGAGACGATTCTGTTGGCGTAGCGGGTGATCATCGTCCCGTGCAATGCGCAGGACTTTCACCAGTTCGCGTTGTTCATTGAGCAGCAGCCGATAACCCTGCTGAACCCAGATCGGCAAACGCCAGACATCCACCAGCGCCAGACAGATTTCCAGCAGACGCACGCCGAACAATTGCTTCTCGACGTTGCGCGCCGACTCGCCTTTATGAATGACCCGCAGTTCCCACTCTTCAAGCAATTGCGGATGGGTCAACGCCATGGGCCACAGTGGCGAAAGAAACAGCAGGCTGCCCCAGTGGATGTCCTGCCACAACCGCGCCAGGCGACTGGCAAAAAAACCATTGGCCTGTTGAGTGGCGTGCTGGCTGATCAACTGAAGCTGGCGCAGGGCAACAGGGATCTGCGATTGGGGTTCGGCGGGCAAGCGCTCGAGCAATTCTTCGGTGCGTTTCAAACCGAGCCGATTGATTGCCACTTCAAGATTTTCAGCAGGCGTGGCCATGCTGCCATGAGTGTGGCGATTGGCTTCGCGAATCACACTCAAGGCCAGGGCCGGGCTGTCCTGCATCATTTCGGCAATGTCGCGCAGCGAGCTGCGGCTATCGCGGATGGCTTTGCAGACGCGGTCGTGACTGGCTTGCGGAACCGGCAGGCGCACACCATCGAGCAGCTTGACCCAGCCTTCGAGCGTGGTCGGTTTTGGCGTTGGAACGTTCGTTTCGTTAGCCATGTCTGGACGCTGCTTTACCTATCCCTGCGTGGGCCAAATTGGCTTTTCGCCTTAACTGGCTATAGTCTGGCGCAGTTTTGCCGATAAGGAGAAGAAGAGATTTTTTAACTTCCGAATATGACCTTGAACCCGACTCAGTAAGTGCTCTCCTACCTATGGCTAAAATTATCGGCATCATCGTCGTATTCGCGAGCGTGCTCGGCGGATACGTGCTTTCCCACGGCAAGATTGCCGCCCTCATACAGCCTTTCGAGGTGATGATTATCGGTGGCGCGGCCCTTGGTGCATTCCTGCAAGCCAACCCCGGTCATATGACGATGCATGTGCTCAAGAAATCCTTGGGCATGTTCAGTTCGCGTTTCAACCACACCTTCTACCTGGAAGTGTTGGGGCTGATTTACGAGATCCTCAACAAGAGCCGTCGCGAAGGCATGATGGCAATCGAAGGCGACATCGAAGATGCCGCCGCGAGCCCGATCTTCGCCAAATACCCGTCAGTCTTGAAAGATGACCGCATGACGGCGTACATCTGCGATTACCTGCGCATCATGTCTTCCGGCAACATGGCTCCCCATGAGCTTGAAGGCTTGTTCGACATGGAACTGACCAGCCTCAAGGAAGACCTGGACCACCCCTCTCACGCAGTCAACGGCATCGCCGATGCCATGCCGGGTTTCGGTATCGTTGCGGCGGTATTGGGTATCGTGGTGACCATGGCTTCGCTGGGTGAAAGCGACCAGAAAATGATTGGCTTGCACGTAGGTGCGGCGCTGGTAGGTACCTTCTTCGGTATTCTCGCGGCCTATGGTTTCTTTGGCCCGCTGGCCCATGCGCTGGGCCACGATGCCAAGGAAGAACTGAACGTCTACGAAGCCATCAAGGCCTCGCTGGTGGCTTCGGCTTCCGGCATGCCGCCATCGCTGGCAGTGGAATTCGGTCGCAAGGTTCTGTACCCGGCGCACCGTCCTAGCTTCGCTGAGCTGGAACAAGCGGTTCGCGGTCGCTAAGTCATGGAAAATAACCAGCCGATCATCATCAAGCGCGTCAAAAAGTACGCGGGCGGGCATCACGGGGGCTCCTGGAAAATCGCCTTCGCGGACTTCGCGACGGCAATGATGGCGTTCTTCCTGGTGTTGTGGCTGTTGTCCACGGCAACGCCGGAACAGAAAATCGCCATTGCCGGTTACTTCAAGGACCCGGTCGGTTTCAGCGAAAGCGGCACACCGTACATCATCGATCTGGGCGGCTCGCCGACCCTGGCACCGGAGAACACGCTCAATCCCGAGGTGAAATCCCAGCCTCAGCCGGACAAGGTGACTATCGATTCCGAACAGGTCGAAGGCATGGCCGAGCAGGTTGAGAAAGAGCGCCTGGAGTTGCTGCTGCAAGAGTTGCAGAACAAGGTCGAAGAAAACCCGCAACTGCAGAAGTTCAAGGATCAGATCCTCTTCGAGATCACCCAGGACGGTTTGCGTATCCAGATCGTGGACGCCGAAAACCGCCCGATGTTCGACTCCGGCAGTGCGCGTCTGAAGCCGTATTTCGAAGACATTCTGCTGGCCATGGCCGACACCATCAAAGCGGTGCCGAACAAGATCAGCATCAGCGGCCACACCGATGCCAAGCCGTACTCGGGCACCGGTGACTTCGGCAACTGGGAACTCTCGGCCAACCGTGCGAACGCGGCTCGCCGTGCATTGATCGCCGGCAGCTATCCGGACGCTCAAGTAGCGCGAGTCGTGGGCTACGCCTCGTCGGCGCTATTCGACCGGGAAAACCCGTTCAACCCGGTCAACCGCCGCATCGATATCGTTGTGCTGACCAAAAAAGCCCAGCGTGCCATCGAAGGTTCACAAGGTGCCGAGCCTGCGCCAGTGCCGACGCAAGAGCAGGGCGGCCCGGGCGAAGTGCCCACGCCGCCAGCCGACCCGAATGCCTTGCCGGCGGATAAGGAACCGCTGCCGGCTCATGAGCTTCGCGAGCGGTTGAATCTGTTTGATGATCCGGTGCCGAAACCGGGTGAGCCAGCCAAGCAGTGACCACAAAAAGCCGACAGAGATGTCGGCTTTTTTGTCTCTGCTGTCTCGTCCTGAATAAGGTTTACATCTTCTGGCTTCTTATCAGGAAGTCGTTATGAACCATCAATCCCGGCCACAACTGCAATGGCGAAACCGCTGGAGTGGATGTCGCTAATCATTTTCGTGGCGTCACGAAAATGATCGAGATCGGCAAAGGCGATCAGCGATTGTCGATCTGGAACGCTGAGCTTGCGTCAAACCCTCAAGGTTACAAAAGAGTGGATGGTGACCGCTTGATCAAGACCATTCAAGAAGCTTTCAGCCTCAAATAATTCATTTTTTTCGCACGCTATCACTAGCGCTGATAGCGTGCATAAATCCTGTTATTTGGCGCTAGGCGGTTATTGCTCAACAGCATCATATGCAGTGCGTCAGCAGCTCAGCGCATGCAAGACATCGCAGTCGCCGCTTTTTTGCGCCTGTCAGAAACCACGTCGGATGCGGCTCTTGAGTTGGTCATGAAACAGCTCGGCATTGCTTCTATAGGTGCGGTAAAGGGATTCATTGATCGAACCCAGCGTCATTGAACGTTTGGTCGCCACTTCTTCACGATAGGCATCAATGAAAAACTCCAGATCCTTGTCGGTGCTGAGCTTTGGCCATTTATCGAGATATAGCGGCAGTTCCGCCGGTCCGGTCTTGAAGGAGCAGATCCGCCGGTTGCTGATGGTCGCTTCGCCGATTTCGAACGGTACCCACCAGGAGTGTGCGGTCCTCTCAGAAACGACTGCCAGCAAGTGTGTGCATTCTGTGATGTTGCGGGTGATCACTCCAGTGATGTCGTCGGTTGTCTGGGACTCCGGATCCAGCACATCCAGGTAAGTTTTGATGTTTGCCTGCTTCAGACGGGAGTTGATTGCGATGGCGTGGGGGCGATCGCTATGGCGGTAGCTGATAAACACTGGCATCAGAAATGTCCCTTGATCGCGAGTTCACGGTAATAGGCGCCGAGGGCGGTGAGGCGGCAGCCCGTGGAGTTGAGGGCCGCGTAGTACATGTGTTCGGCGTCCACCGGTTCGATCAGGCTGTGGCGATTGCACTTTTGCAGTTGGGCGAAGACTTCGCCGTGCTCCGGGTCGAACATGGCTTCGGTAGGTTCATAGCTGGGGTCGAGGGCGAACATTGATTCCGCCTCTTCGAACCAGTCGGGCAGTTTGCGCAGAATCTCTTTGGGGATCAGCGGCGAGACTTCTCGCAATGAAATGAACTGCGACACATTGGTCTTGAACACCGGGCGCTGTTCCCACGCGTCGAGAGCGTTGTCGACAAACGAATAGAGGCTGCCTGGAGTTATCTTTCCCAATATGTTCGCGGCGCCGCCGTGCAGTGCTTGCAGCAACAGCCCTGTGAAGACGCCGTGATTGGCGCCTTCCATGGCCGGCTCTGCTTTTTTGCACGCAGTCAGAATGGTCATGCCTTCGCACACCATGCTGCTTTCGCTGCGTAGCGCCCGCACTTCGCCCGCCGAGCCCGCCTGGCAGCAGTCGAGAATAATCACTTTGTTTTTGATTTTTACGGCTTTGGTCGCCCAGTTCAGGATGTCGCTGATGCGAATTCCATCCTTGGCGGATTTGTAGTCCTGGGGGATCAACATGCCTTCGTCTGTATCGACGTCGAAGTTGCCGTGACCGGCGAAGTACAGCAGTGCAACGCTGCAATCGCCTGAAAACAATTCCTGGATATGTCCTTCGAGCTTTTCGCGGCTCAGATAATCTTCGGCGGAGGTCAGGACCAGGTTCTTGAAATTCGGATCGCCATTGGCGTCGGTTTTCAGCACCGAAGCCATGGCCATCGCGTCATTGTTGCAGCCACTTAATTGTGAAACATGGCTGTAGTTATTAATGCCGATGAACAATCCCTTGCGCATGGTTCAGCCCGCCGCGTGAGTGCGAATGGCATCGATGATGCTGTTGGTGTTCCACGCACACTCCGCATGCGCCGCCCGGCGTACCACCGTGGAAATCCGTTCGGCGCCAAACGGCTTGACCGCGATAATCACCTTGTTCATGCGCTTGGCGATCTCGATTTCCTTGTTGATCCACTTGCTGTAGGTCGAATACATCCCTGCCATGATCAGCACTGCCGAGCAGAGCCGAATCTTGTTTTCGATGGCTTCTTCAAGTTGTTTGTCGGTTTTCGCGCCGATGATCGGGTTGTCCGGTGGCACCGAAAAATTCTTGAACGTGAAGCCGGGTTTTGCATTGAGCAAGCGGACCAGATTGTCGTGGGCGTCTGAGTGGTTCCACGAGTGACTGATGAACAAATGATAGGTTTGCATGGCTGTCCCCTCGGTATCGCCAGAAATGCGATGAGGGTTCGAATGTATGCACTTGAGTGGCCGCAACAAGGCCTTGGCGGTTAAAGAGAAGCGTCCTTCAGGCTGGCGCGAAGAAACCTTACAGAGAGGTCTGACGTTTAACTGAGGGAGTTTTTGTAGGACGCCACGAACGACCTACCGCCCCGTAATAGTCAGGGGCGGTTGGCACGTCTGTTTAATAGCTGCTTTCAGGCAAACTGGCGATGATCGAGCGGTAGCTGTTCATCCGCTGCTGCTGCACGCGGCCTTCTTCAAGAGCCTTGAGCAAGGCGCAACCCGGCTCGCGGTCGTGCTTGCAGTCGCGGAAGCGGCAGGTGCCGATCAGTTCGTTGAACTCGATGAAGCCGGCTTCGACGTCGGCACGGCTGACGTGACCCAGGCCGAATTCGCGGATACCCGGGGAGTCGATCAGCTCACCGCCACCGGGGAAGTGGAACAACCGCGCGGTGGTGGTGGTGTGGGTGCCTTGGCCCGACAGCTCGGACAGCGGGCCGACGCGGGTATCGACTTCCGGCAGCAGGCTGTTGACCAGCGACGACTTGCCGACGCCGGATTGGCCGACGAACACGCTGATGTGCCCGTCCAGCTGCTTCTGCAGCTGCTCCATGCCATTGCCGTGGTGGGCCGACACTTCGAGCACCGGGTAACCCAGCGTGCGGTAAACCGCCAGCAAGGCATTCAGCGCCGGGGCGTTCTGCTCGTCGATCAAGTCGAATTTGTTCAGCAGCAGTAACGGCCGAATACCGGCGTGTTCCGCAGCGACCAGATAACGGTCGATCAGGTTGGCGTGAGGCTCGGGCAGCGGCGCGAAGACGATCACGATCAGGTCGACGTTGGCCGCTACCGGCTTGAGCTGGCCGCGGCTGTCGGGACGGCAGAGTTCGGTTTTACGTGGCAGTTGCGCCACGATCACGCCGATGCCCTGGTTGCCGGCACGCCACACCACCTGATCGCCGGTCACCAGCGCTGGCAGGTTGGCGCGCAAATGGCAGCGGAACACCTGGCCAGCCAATTCGCCATCGAGGGCCTCGACTTCGACCTGTACACCGAAGTGCGCGATCACCAGGCCCGTCTGTTCCGGGCCCAGGTCGCCGCCTTCGAGTGCCTCGACAGCCGAGGACTCGCGTTTGGCGGCGCGGGCAGCGCGCTCGCCCTGAATCTTTTCGATGCGCCAGTTTTGACGACGATTGAGTTGGCGTTTGGCCATGGGTGTTCCGTATCGAGAATGCAGCGATTAGGTAAAACGGCCGCGAGTTTAGCACGCCCGGTGGCCTCCCTAGGCTAAACTGCGCATCTACGCCGAGGAGCCGACTCATGCAAAACCCGCTGAACCTGATCTGGATCGACCTGGAAATGACCGGTCTGAACCCTGATACCGACGTCATCATCGAGATGGCCACTATCGTTACCGACAGTGATTTGAACACCCTGGCCGAAGGTCCGGTGATCGCCATTCATCACAGCGACGAGATCCTCGCCGGTATGGACGAGTGGAATACCCGTCAGCACGGCGGCTCTGGGCTGACCCAGCGTGTTCGCGACAGCCGCATCAGCATGGCCGAAGCCGAAGCCGAGACCATCGCCTTCCTGGAAAAATGGGTGCCAAAGGGCAAGTCGCCGATCTGTGGCAACAGCATCTGCCAGGACCGTCGCTTCCTTTATACCCATATGAAATCGCTGGAAAGCTACTTCCACTACCGCAACCTCGACGTGTCGACCCTTAAAGAGCTGGCCGCGCGCTGGGCGCCAGACGTACGCGACAGCTTCAAAAAGGGCAGCACTCACCTGGCGCTGGATGACATCCGCGAATCGATCGCCGAGCTGCAGCACTACCGCAAGAACTTCATCAAGTTCTGATTGCGCGCCACGGTCCTCCCTCTGTAGGAGCTGCCTTCGGCAGCTCCTACAGGAAGTTGTGTAGCTGCCCTCTTTTGGTGCTTCGGTGAAGTGAGTAGACTGCGCGCCTTTCTGCCAGGACCGCCACCATGTTGCTGATGCTCTATCTGATCGCCATCACTGCCGAAGCCATGACGGGTGCCCTGTCGGCGGGACGCCGCGGCATGGACTGGTTTGGTGTGGTGCTGATCGCGTGCGTCACGGCGCTGGGCGGTGGTTCGGTGCGTGACGTGCTGCTCGGCCACTACCCGCTGACCTGGGTCAAGCACCCGGAGTACCTGGTGCTAACCTCCGTCGCGGCAATGTTGACGATCTTCATCGCCCGCTGGATGCGCCACCTGCGTTCGCTGTTTCTGGTGCTCGACGCGGTGGGTCTGGTGGCGTTTACCCTGATCGGTTGCATGACAGCCCTGGAAATGGGCCACGGCATGCTGGTGGCCTCGGTCAGCGGTGTGATCACCGGCGTATTTGGCGGCATCCTGCGGGATATTTTCTGCAACGACATCCCACTGATCTTCCGCCGCGAACTCTACGCCAGCGTCTCGTTTGCCGCGGCATGGTGCTACCTGCTTTGTATCTACCTGCAATTACCTGGTGAACAGGCGATTCTGATCACCCTGTTCGGCGGCTTCCTGCTGCGCTTGCTGGCGATCCGTTTCCATTGGGAAATGCCCAAGTTCGTTTATAACGACGAGGCTTGATTTCAGCGGAATGTATGATCGGATAAATGCGTGCTTCGAAATATCCTGTCGAGGAAGTCATTTAGGTCACTCAGTGGAAATAGGGTAAAAAGTTCATAAATAGGGCAGTTTGTTATTGAATTACCCTATTTTGTTCTGGGTTACCCTATTTGGCAGGAAAAACAGCTATGCGGTCACTTACTCCTGAATTTCTCTCAACACTTCGCTATAACGGATCGCAGGTCGCGACGTTGCGGGCTCTCGGTGAGTACCGTGGCAAGCAACAATTGTTCGTTTCCCAGTCCCCAGAAATTCTCCAGGACCTGAAGCAGCTTGCAGTCATCGAGTCCGCAGAGTCATCGAACCGATTGGAGGGAGTGGTTGTTTCACCAAGTCGGTTGAAGTCGTTGATTATCAAAAATGCAGACCCGAAAAGTCGCTCTGAGCAAGAAGTTGCGGGTTACCGCGATGCGCTTTCTCTTATCCATGAGGCGGCAGAGGGGATGCCATTCTCCGAGGGCGTCATTCGGCAGTTGCATGGCATGCTTTATCGCTATCTGCCACAGGATGGCGGGGAGTGGAAAGCAACGAACAATGACATCATCGAGCGCCATCCGGACGGCAGTTCGCGTGTTCGCTTTCAGCCGGTAGCTGCACATCTGACACCCATTGCAATGGTCGATATGGTCATGCAGTACCGCAGAGCACTGGATCAGAATCTGGCAGACCCGCTCGTATTGGTCCCGCTGAGTGTTCTCGACTTTCTCTGCATACACCCTTTCTCGGATGGCAACGGGCGTGTAGCTCGACTGCTTACTTTGTTGTTGCTTTACCAGTTTGATTATCGCGTAGGCCGTTTTATCAGTCTTGAACGGATCTTCGAGGACTCAAAGGAAAGCTATTACGAAACACTTGAGGTCAGCTCTCAAGGTTGGCATGAAGGCAGGCACGATGTTCAGCCATGGCTCAACTATTTCTGGGGCGCGCTACTTCGCGCTTACAAGGAGTTTGAGGAGCGTGTCGGTAAGATCGAAAAGCGTCATGGAGGCAAAAGCGATCGAGTTCGAGTTGAGGCATTGAAGCGCACCCTACCGTTTTCGATTACTGAGCTTGAAGAGGCTTGCCCTGGCGTGAGTCGAGACACTGTGCGTATGGTTTTGCGTTCATTGAAAGCTGAAGGGTTAATTGAGTCGACTGGGAAGGGGCGCAGTGCCAAGTGGATAAACTTGCATCGCTAAGGGCTCGTCCCATCGTTGCCAGCGCGCCGCTCATGTTGTTTCAACGCCCACTCCACATGCTCTCGCACTAACTCCGACGGGTAATCCTTGCGAGCCTTCAACGCTTCCAGCACCGGAATGCTCGACGGCGCGTTCCCCAGGCCAACCGCCAGGTTTCGCAGCCAGCGCTCATAACCCGCGCGCCTGAGCGGTGAACCCTCGGTGCTGCTGAGGAACTTCTCTTCGTCCCACATGAACAGTTCGGCCAGTTCGGCGTTGTCCAGATTGTGCCGGGGTTTGAAATCGCTTTCGCCGGAAGGTCGGGCGAAGCGGTTCCACGGGCAGACGATTTGACAGTCATCGCAACCGAACACCCGATTGCCGATCAGCGGCCGCAAATCTTCAGGGATCGCACTTTTCAGTTCGATGGTCAGGTACGAAATGCAGCGTCGGGCGTCCAGTACATACGGACCGACGAAGGCGTTGGTCGGGCAGATGTCCAGACAGGCGGAGCAGCGGCCGCAGTGCTCGGTGGCGTGGGGCGGGTCGACCGGCAGCGGCAGGTCGACGAACAGTTCGCTGAGGAAGAAGTAGCTGCCGGCCTTGCGATTCAAGACCAGCGTGTTTTTGCCGATCCAGCCCAGGCCGGCCTGTTCGGCGATGGCTTTTTCCAGCACCGGGGCGCTGTCGACAAAGGCGCGGTAGCCAAACGGGCCGATCACCGCCTGAATTTTTTCCGCCAGTTGCTGCACGCGTTTACGGATCAATTTGTGGTAATCGCGACCCAATGCATAACGCGAGACGTAGGCTTTTTCCGGTTGGGCCAGGCGTTTGGCCATTTCGGTGTCGCCCGGCAGGTAGTCCATGCGCAGGGAAACGACTCGCAAGGTGCCCGGCACCAGTTCTTCCGGGTGCGAACGTTTGCTGCCATGGGCGCCCATATATTCCATTTCGCCGTGGTAGCCGGCTTCGAGCCAGCGCTCCAGGTACTGCTCATGCTCGGCCAGGTCCAGGCCGCTGATGCCGACTTGCTGAAAGCCCAGCTCGCGGCCCCAATCCTTGATGGATTGGGCGAGGGCGGACAGGTCTGTAGTAATAGCGGGCATGAGGCGAGAGAAACCGGAGCTGAGGTGCGTATAATTCTGCCAGACATCGGAGCCTGAAGACGCATGCCGCACACTAAAGATGAATTACCCGACGCGCTGTATAGCGCCGCGCAAGTCCGAGGGCTCGATGCGAGCCTGATTGCGGCCGGTACACCGGGCTTCGAATTGATGCAGCGTGCGGCGCGGGCGACCTGGCGTGCGCTGGTCCGTCATTGGCCCACGGCCCACGAATTGAGCGTGGTGGCCGGCCACGGCAATAATGCGGGCGACGGTTACCTGGTGGCCGTGTTGGCCCGACGTGCCGGTTGGCACGTGCGGGTGCTGGCCGCCGGGGATCCCGGGCGTTTGCAGGGCGATGCCGCTGCGGCCCATGCCGAGGCAGTAGCCGAAGGCGTCGCGATTCAAGACTGGAATGCGCATTCAGAATTGCGTGGCATTGTGCTGGATGCCTTGCTCGGCACCGGCCTGACCGGTGAAGTGCGCGAGCCATACGCCAGTGTCATTGCCGCGATCAATGCCAGTGGGCTACCGGTTGCAGCGGTGGATATCCCCTCGGGGTTGTGCGCCGATACGGGGCGCCAGCTCGGCATGGCGGTTCGAGCGGACCTCACGGTGACATTCATCGGCTTGAAGCTGGGCCTGTTCACCGGTGACGCTGCGGATGTGGTTGGCGATTTGGTCTTCAATGATCTGCAAGTTGCCCCCGAGACGTTTATCGGGGCCACGATCAACGCTCGTCGCCTGACGGCCGATAATGTGCCGCGCCTGGCCCATCGTGCTCCAACATCCCATAAAGGCAAATTTGGCCACGTATTGCTGATCGGCGGTGATCGCGGTTTTGGCGGCGCCATCCTGCTCAGCGCTCAAAGCACCCTGCGCAGCGGCGCCGGCATGGTGTCGGTGGCCACTCGCAGTGAGCATGTTCCCGCTGCATTGGCGCGGTTGCCGGAAGCGATGGTGCTTGGCGTTTCGTCGGCCAATCAATTGATGGGGCTGCTTGAGAAGGTCACGGTGCTGGTCGTCGGCCCAGGGCTGGGGCAGGCGGCCTGGGGGCGCAGTCTGTTGTCGGCCGCGTCCAATGCGCCGCTGCCGCAAGTCTGGGACGCCGATGCGTTGAACCTGCTGGCCGAAGGTGGCGTGAATTTGCCCGCCCATTGTGTTATCACGCCGCACCCTGGCGAGGCGGCGCGATTGTTGGGGCTGTCGACGGCCGAAGTTCAAGCCGATCGTCCGGCCGCAGCCCATGCATTGAGCAAAAAATATACAGCTGTCGTGGTGCTCAAAGGCGCCGGCAGCCTGATCGCCAGCCCCGACGGGCGTCTGGCGCTGTGTCATCAGGGCCATCCGGCCATGGCATCTGCCGGTTTGGGCGATGTGCTGGCCGGTCTGGTCGGCGCCTTGCTCGCTCAAGGCATGGACGCGTACGACGCGGCATGCCTGGCGGTCTGGTTGCACGCCAATGCCGGTGAGCAACAAGGTAAATTCGGCCGCGGGCTGGCGGCCAGTGATCTGATTCCAGCCATTCGTCAGTTGTTGGAGGAGCAAGCACCGTGTCTGAAGTAACCCTGTACCTGGCTGATGAAGAGGCGATGACCGCATTTGGTGCGCGCATCGCACAAACCACTGGAGGGCACGGTCTGATTTTTCTCGAAGGGGATTTGGGGGCGGGGAAAACCACGTTGTCCCGGGGCATTATCCGTGGCCTGGGACATACAGGCGCGGTAAAAAGTCCGACGTTCACCTTGGTCGAGCCCTACGAGATCGGCGACATCCGCGCTTTCCATTTCGACCTGTATCGACTGGTCGATCCGGAGGAGCTGGAGTTCCTTGGTATCCGCGATTACTTCGAAGACGATGCGCTGTGCCTGATCGAATGGCCCCAGAAGGGTGCAGGCTTTTTGCCAAAGCCCGACCTGACCATTACCATTAGCCCGCAAGACAGCGGGCGTTCGCTGAAAATTTCGCCACAGGGCTCGCGTGGCGAGTTGTGGTGTGCCGCTTTGGCATTGGAATCCAAATAAATGATGGGGTTAGGTATGCGCTTTCGCGCGTTGGTTGCTGCCGTAGGATTGTTGTTTCTGGCGGTGACCGTCGACGCTGTGGCCGAGACGAAGGTCAACAGTGTTCGCTTGTGGCGGGCGCCGGACAACACGCGACTGGTGTTTGACCTGACAGGGCCTGTCCAGCACAGCGTCTTTACCCTGACCGCACCGGATCGTCTGGTGATCGACATCAATGGCGCATCCCTGGGGGCGCCGCTGAACGTCAACACCTCGAACACTCCGATCACCGCAATGCGCTCGGCTCAACGAACGCCGACCGACCTGCGGGTGGTCATCGACCTGAAAAAAACTGTCACACCAAAAAGCTTCACCTTGGCGCCGAATGCCCAATACGGCAATCGCCTGGTCGTCGATCTGTTCGACAATGCGGCCGATGCCGCGCCACCGCCTGCGCCAACCCCGTCTGTGGCGACGTTGCCCGCGGTCCCTGTCGCACCCTCAGAACCTTCGATCAAATTGCCACCTGCCCCCGCCGGCAAGCGCGACATCATTGTGGTGATCGATGCCGGCCACGGTGGCGAAGACCCCGGCGCCTCGGGCTCTCGCGGTCAGCGTGAAAAAGACGTGGTGCTGGCCATCGCCCGTGAACTGCAGCGTCAGGTCAATGGCATGAAAGGCTTCCGCGCCGAACTGACGCGTACAGGTGATTACTTCATTCCGTTGCGTGGTCGTACCGAAATTGCCCGCAAGAAGGGCGCCGATCTATTCGTTTCCATCCACGCTGACGCCGCACCTTCGGCTGCTGCGTTCGGTGCCTCGGTGTTCGCCTTGTCTGACCGTGGCGCGACGTCGGAGACCGCCCGTTGGCTGGCCGACAGCGAAAACCGTTCCGACTTGATCGGCGGTGCCGGCAACGTCAGCCTCGATGACAAGGACCGCATGCTGGCCGGCGTGCTGCTCGATTTGTCGATGACCGCTTCCCTGACGTCCAGCCTCAACGTTGGCCAGAAAGTCTTGAGCAACATCGGTCGCGTCACGCCGCTGCACAAACAGCGCGTGGAGCAAGCCGGGTTCATGGTGCTGAAGTCGCCGGACATCCCGTCGATCCTGGTGGAAACCGGGTTCATCTCCAATGCCAACGAAGCGTCCAAGCTTACTGCCGCGAACCATCAGCAAGCGCTGGCGCGTTCTATCAGCAGCGGCGTGCGGCAGTTCTTCCAGCAGAATCCACCGCCGGGCACCTACATTGCCTGGCTGCGCGATTCCGGCAAAATCGCCCAGGGCCCCCGTGATCATCGCGTCAATCCCGGCGAAACCCTGGCGATGATTGCCGTGCGCTATCAAGTGTCTCCGGCCACTTTGCGCAGTGCCAACAATCTCAGGAGCGATGAGCTGAAGATTGGTCAGACATTGACCATTCCCGGCACTGAACTGGCGGCCAAAGAATGAACCAGGTGCTGACCAACACTGCGCGCATCGAGCTGCTCAGCCCGCGGCTGGCGAACCAGATTGCCGCCGGTGAAGTGGTTGAACGCCCGGCCTCGGTGATCAAGGAGTTGCTGGAGAACAGCCTCGACTCCGGTGCCAAACGCATTGATGTCGACGTGGAGCAGGGCGGCGTCAAGCTGCTGCGGGTGCGCGACGATGGCAGCGGCATTTCTGCCGATGACCTGCCCCTGGCCCTGGCCCGTCACGCCACCAGCAAGATTCGTAACCTGGAAGACCTTGAGCAGGTGATGAGCCTGGGGTTTCGTGGTGAGGCGCTGGCGTCTATCAGCTCCGTGGCGCGTCTGACCCTGACGTCCCGCACTCGCGATGCCGATCAGGCCTGGCAGGTGGAAACCGAAGGTCGGGACATGGCACCGCGGGTGCAACCGGCGGCCCATCCGGTGGGGACTTCGGTGGAAGTGCGCGATTTGTTCTTCAATACGCCAGCGCGCCGCAAGTTTCTCAAGACCGAAAAAACCGAATTCGATCACCTGCAAGAAGTGATCAAGCGTCTGGCGCTGGCGCGGTTCGACGTGGCGTTCCACCTGCGCCACAACGGCAAAACCATCCTCAGCCTGCACGAAGCCCACGATGACGCGGCCCGCGCCCGGCGTGTGGCGGCAATTTGCGGGGCGGGTTTTCTGGAGCAGGCGCTGCCGATCGAAATCGAGCGAAATGGCCTGCATTTGTGGGGTTGGGTCGGGTTGCCGACCTTCAACCGCAGTCAGGCGGACTTGCAGTACTTCTTTGTGAATGGCCGCGCGGTGCGCGACAAGCTGGTGGCCCACGCGGTGCGCCAGGCTTATCGCGACGTGCTGTTCAACGGTCGGCACCCGACGTTCGTGCTGTTTTTCGAAGTCGATCCGGCGGGCGTCGACGTCAACGTGCACCCGACCAAGCACGAAGTGCGCTTCCGTGACGGGCGCATGGTTCACGATTTCCTCTATGGCACTTTGCACCGCGCTCTCGGCGATGTGCGCCCGGAAGATCATCTGGCTGCGCCTGTTGCGACGGCCATTGTCCGGCCCACCGGGCTCGACGCCGGTGAGTTCGGTCCGCAGGGCGAAATGCGTCTGGCGGCCAATGCGCTGCTGGAACAACCGCAGCCCCAACCGTCATTCAACACGCCGGCTGGCTCCGGCGCTGGCGCCGGTTATCAATATCAGTACTCGCCGCGGCCTCAGTCCGGCGTGCCCGTCGCCGAAGCTCAAGCGGCCTACCGTGAGTTCTTCGCGCCGTTGCCCGAAGCCAACGCGGTCGCGCTGCCGGCCGGGCAGGACGACATTCCGCCACTGGGCTATGCGTTGGCGCAACTCAAGGGCATCTATATTCTTTCGGAAAACGCCCAGGGCCTGGTGCTGGTGGACATGCACGCCGCCCATGAGCGGATCATGTACGAACGCCTGAAAATCGCCATGGCCAGCGAAGGTCTGAGTGGTCAGCCGCTGTTGGTGCCGGAGTCCCTTGCGGTCAGCCAGCGCGAAGCCGATTGCGCTGAGGAACACGTCGCCTGGTTCCAGCGACTGGGCTTTGAATTGCAGCGTTTGGGCCCGGAAACCCTGGCCATCCGGCAAATTCCCGCGTTGCTGAAACAGGCTGAAGCCAATCGGCTGGTCAGCGACGTTCTGGCGGATTTGATGGAATACGGCACCAGCGACCGGATTCAGGCCCACCTGAACGAACTGCTCGGCACCATGGCCTGCCATGGCGCGGTTCGCGCGAATCGGCGTCTGGCCCTGCCGGAAATGAATGGTCTGCTGCGGGACATGGAAAACACCGAACGCAGCGGTCAATGCAACCATGGCCGACCAACCTGGACCCAATTGGGCCTGGACGATCTGGACAAACTGTTTTTGCGCGGTCGTTGATGAGCCAATTTCCTCCTGCGATTTTCCTGATGGGGCCGACGGCTGCGGGCAAGACCGACCTGGCCATCGAGCTCACCAAGGTCCTGCCCTGCGAGCTGGTCAGCGTCGATTCAGCGCTGGTTTACCGTGGCATGGACATTGGCACCGCCAAACCGTCGAAAGAGTTATTGGCCGAATTTCCCCATCGGTTGATCGATATTCTGGACCCGGCCGACAGTTATTCGGCTGCCGATTTTCGCCACGATGCGCTCGAGGCCATGGCCGAGATCACCGCGCGGGGCAAAATTCCGCTGCTGGTAGGCGGCACAATGCTCTACTACAAGGCTTTGCTCGAAGGTCTGGCCGACATGCCGGCGGCCGATCCTCAGGTGCGCGCGCAAATCGAAGAAGAGGCTGCACGCCTTGGCTGGCAAGCCCTGCACGATCAATTGGCGGTGATCGATCCGCAATCCGCGGCGCGAATTCATCCGAACGATCCGCAGCGCCTCAGTCGCGCACTGGAAGTTTATCGCATCAGTGGTCAGAGCATGACTGAGCTACGCTTGCGACAATCTGCGCAAAGTACTGAAGCAGCCGCTTCGGGACTGCAACAATTGCCCTATACTGTCGCGAACTTGGCTATCGCCCCGGCAAATCGCCAGGTACTGCACGAGCGCATTAAACAAAGATTCACAAATATGTTGGAACAGGGATTCATCGACGAGGTCGTAGCCCTGCGAGATAGAGGTGACCTGCATTCGGGAATGCCGTCTATACGTGCTGTAGGTTATCGACAAGTCTGGGATTACCTGGATGGCAAGCTGACGCAAGCCGAGATGCAGGAGCGTGGAATCATTGCCACGCGCCAATTGGCAAAGCGCCAGTTCACCTGGCTACGCAGTTGGGCTGATCTACACTGGCTGGACAGCCTCGATTGCGACAATCTGCCGCGCGCCTTGAAATACCTTGGGACCATCTCCATATTGAGCTGAGTCCTTGCAATTGCCGTCTATCCTTGGGGGTGTGACGGCCCCAAGCCATCTGTTTACCTATTTTTTATATTGAATCCTTAAAGGAGTGCGGCACATGTCAAAAGGGCATTCGCTACAAGACCCTTACTTGAATACTTTACGTAAAGAGAAAGTGGGGGTTTCCATCTACCTGGTCAACGGGATCAAACTGCAAGGCACGATCGAGTCTTTCGACCAGTTCGTTATCCTGCTGAAAAACACCGTTAGCCAAATGGTTTACAAACACGCTATCTCTACAGTGGTGCCGGTTCGTCCAATTCGTCTGCCTAGCGCAACCGAATCCGAAGCAGGTGACGCTGAGCCAGGTAACGCCTGATAGGAGTCTCCTTTGTTCTTTGAGCGCCACGGTGGTGGTGAACGGGCAATTCTCGTTCACTTGGATGGTCAGGACCCTGAGGCGCGCGAAGATCCGCAGGAGTTTCAGGAGTTGGCAATTTCGGCAGGCGCCGAGACCGTCGCGTTTTTTAACGTGCCGCGTCATCGGCCAACCGCCAAAACCCTGATCAGCAGCGGCAAGGTCGAAGAGTTACGCGACCTGGTCAGCGCCGAACAGGTCGATCTGGTGATTTTCAATCACATCCTCACGCCCAGTCAGGAACGTAACCTCGAACGTATTTTCGAGTGCCGCGTGATTGACCGCACGGGTTTGATTCTCGATATCTTCGCCCAACGCGCCCGCACCCATGAAGGCAAGCTCCAGGTTGAACTGGCCCAGCTTGAACACATGAGTACGCGGCTGGTTCGTGGCTGGACTCACCTTGAGCGGCAGAAGGGCGGTATCGGTCTGCGCGGCCCGGGTGAAACCCAGCTGGAAACCGACCGGCGCCTGTTGCGGGTTCGCCTGCGGCAGATCAAGGGGCGCCTGGAAAAGGTCCGCAGCCAGCGCGAGCAATCGCGTCGCGGGCGCAAACGGGCTGACATCCCGACGGTTTCACTGGTGGGTTACACCAATGCCGGCAAATCGACGCTGTTCAACTCGGTCACCGATTCCGACGTCTTCGCCGCCGACCAGTTATTCGCGACCCTCGACCCGACCTTACGCCGGCTCGAACTCGATGACCTCGGGCCGATCGTGCTGGCCGACACCGTAGGCTTCATTCGCCACCTGCCGCACAAACTGGTCGAGGCATTTCGGGCTACGCTCGAAGAATCGAGCAACTCCGACCTGCTCCTGCATGTGATCGATGCACATGAGCCTGAGCGTATGGCCCAGATCGAACAGGTCATGGTGGTGCTAGGGGAGATTGGGGCACAAGACTTGCCGATCCTTGAGGTATACAACAAACTCGATTTGCTCGAGGGTGTTGAGCCGCAGATCCAGCGCGATGCCGATGGCAAACCTCAGCGGGTCTGGTTGTCGGCCAAGGACGGTACCGGTCTTGACCTGCTCAAGCAGGCCGTGGCCGAACTGTTAGGCAGTGATTTGTTTGTTGGCACCTTGCGTTTGCCGCAACGTTTCGCTCGACTGCGTGCGCAGTTTTTCGAACTCGGTGCGGTGCAAAAAGAAGAACACGACGAAGAAGGCATCAGCTTGCTGGCCGTTCGCTTGCCACGGATCGAACTGAATCGACTCGTGAGCCGCGAAGGTCTGCAGCCGATGGAATTCATCGAGCAACACACTTTGCAATAAAAGCCTGAGAAAGCGGTTGTGCCGCGGTGACAGGCATTCTGTAGCATTGGTCGGCGCGCCGTGGGTGCGTCTTTGCTTTATCAGATGGAGAGCGCTATGGCTTGGAATGAGCCGGGTGGCAACTCGAATAATCAGGATCCTTGGGGTGGCAAGCGCCGCAATAACGGCGACCGCAAGGGACCACCGGATCTCGACGAGGCCTTCCGAAAGCTGCAGGAAAGCCTGAACGGGTTGTTCGGTGGTGGTAGAAAACGCGGTGACGAGGGCGGTCGCCCGGGCAAGAGTGGCGGCTTCGGCGGCCTGCTCGGCATCGGCCTGCTCGTGCTGGCGGCTGTGTGGCTGTACAGCGCTGTCTACGTGGTCGACGAGCAGGAGCAAGCCGTAGTGCTGCGCTTCGGCAAATACTATGAAACCGTCGGCCCGGGCCTGAACATCTATTTCCCGCCGATCGATCGCAAGTACATGGAAAACGTCACGCGTGAGCGTGCCTATACCAAGCAGGGTCAAATGCTGACTGAAGACGAAAACATCGTCGAAGTGCCGCTGACCGTGCAGTACAAGATCAGCAACCTGCAAGACTTCGTGTTGAACGTCGATCAGCCGGAAATCAGCCTGCAGCATGCGACCGACAGTGCCTTGCGTCACGTGGTGGGTTCTACTGCCATGGATCAGGTACTGACCGAAGGTCGTGAGTTGATGGCCAGCGAAATCAAGGAGCGTCTGCAACGTTTCCTCGATACCTATCGCACCGGTATCACCGTTACCCAGGTCAACGTACAGAGCGCAGCTGCACCGCGTGAAGTCCAGGAAGCCTTCGATGACGTGATCCGCGCCCGTGAAGACGAGCAGCGTTCGCGAAACCAGGCTGAAACCTACGCCAACGGCGTCGTGCCGGAAGCCCGTGGTCAGGCCCAGCGCATCCTCGAGGATGCCAACGGTTACCGCGACGAGACCGTCTCCCGCGCCAAGGGTGAGGCCGATCGCTTCACCAAGCTGGTGGCCGAGTATCGCAAGGCCCCTGAAGTCACCCGCCAGCGTCTGTATCTGGACACCATGCAGGAAATCTTCAGCAACACCAGCAAGGTTCTCGTGACCGGCAACAAGGATGGCCAGAACAATCTGCTGTACTTGCCGCTGGACAAGATGATCGACAGTGGTCGCAGCCCCGGCGCTCCGGTGACCGGTGCGGCAGCCAGCAGCAATGAAGTGAATGCGCGTGCGGCAGCAGATCTGCAGCAACAGCAAGCACGTACCAGGGAGAGTCGCTGATGAGCAATAAATCGCTGATCGCCCTTATTATCGGCGTCGTCGTGGCGATCGTTGCCTGGAACTGCTTCTACATCGTGGCTCAGACCGAGCGCGCGGTGATGCTGCAGTTCGGTCGCGTGGTCCAGGCCGATGTTCAGCCGGGCCTGCATGTGAAAGTGCCTTACGTGAACAAGGTGCGCAAATTCGACGCGCGCCTGATGACACTGGATGCACCGACACAACGCTTCCTGACGCTGGAAAAGAAAGCCGTAATGGTCGATGCCTACGCCAAGTGGCGCGTGAAAGATGCCGAGCGCTTCTACACCGCGACTTCCGGCCTCAAGCAGATTGCCGACGAGCGTCTTTCCCGTCGTCTGGAATCGGGCCTGCGTGACCAGTTCGGTAAGCGCACCCTGCACGAAGTCGTGTCCGGTGAGCGTGATGCGCTGATGGCTGACATCACCAATTCGCTGAACAAGATGGCGGAAAAAGAGCTGGGCATCGAAGTTGTCGATGTCCGGGTCAAAACCATCGACCTGCCGAAGGAAGTGAACCGCAGCGTGTTCGAACGTATGAGCACCGAGCGTGAGCGTGAGGCTCGCGAGCACCGCGCCAAGGGTAACGAGCTGGCTGAAGGCATCCGTGCCGACGCCGACCGTCAACGCCGTGTGCTGCTGGCTGAAGCCTATCGTGAATCTGAAGAGGTTCGCGGTGATGGTGATGCCCAGGCTGCTGCGATCTACTCCAGGGCCTACGGTCAGGATCAGGAGTTCTACGCGTTCTACCGTAGCCTGCGTGCCTACCGTGAGAGCTTCGCGAACAAATCCGACGTCATGGTCCTGGACCCGGGCAGCGACTTCTTCCGATACCTGGAAAAAGCCAAGCCTTGATACGGCGTTGACCTGAATCATCCCCCGCCTGGCGGCTAAAACCTCGGGCGGGGTGATCCTTTGGGAAAACGTGTGTATGATGCGGCAGCCGGGAAATTCCCGGCTTTTTTGCGTCTGCACGTTTGATTGCTGTTTTTATGCAGGCACCCGAGTTGAATGACTCGACTGGTTTTTCGAGGAAAGTGGTTGGCGAAGCCGGTTTCAGGCTTTTCGCCCCGTTGTCCATGCGCGCGGTTTGTGTGCATGGGCCGATCATTTTCTGCTTCACTCAAGGCTCGCCCAAAGGCTTGTCGCCCGGATCATAGGGGAATGGCGTAATGGCAACGGTAGACCGCTGGCTGCTGCCAGATGGCATCGAAGAAGTACTGCCACCAGAAGCTGCGCGCATCGAAATAGCGCGTCGCCAGGTGTTGGATCTGTTCCAGAGCTGGGGTTACGAGTTTGTCGTGACTCCCCATATCGAGTACCTGGAATCCCTGCTGACCGGCGCGGGCTCGGACCTCGATCTGCGTACCTTCAAGGTCATCGACCCGCAGTCGGGCCGGCAGATGGGTTTCCGCGCCGACATCACGCCGCAAGTGGCGCGCATCGATGCGCACACCCTGCGTCGCGAAGGCCCGAGCCGTCTGTGCTATGCAGGTAGCGTGCTGCACGCTCAGCCACGTGCCTTGTCGTCCTCGCGCAGCCCCATTCAACTGGGCGCCGAGTTGTACGGCGATGCCAGCCCGAGCAGCGACGTGGAAGTCATCAGCCTGATGCTGGCCATGCTGCAACTGGCCGATGTGCCGGATGTGCACATGGACCTCGGCCATGTCGGCATCTACCGCGGCCTGGCCCGCGCCGCCGGTTTATCCGGTGAAGTCGAGCAACAGTTGTTCGATGCGTTGCAACGTAAAGCCATCGACGAGGTCATTACCTTGACCGAAGGCCTGCCTGCCGATCTGTCGGGCATGCTGCGAGCGCTGGTCGACCTGTGTGGCGGTCGTGAGGTGTTGAGCGCAGCGCGTGAGCGTCTGGCCAATGCGCCGGCGCCCGTGCTGGCGGCCCTGGACGATTTGCTGGCAATTGCCGAACGTCTGTCCACGCGTTTCCCGGAATTACCGCTGTATTTCGACCTGGGCGAGTTGCGCGGCTACCACTATCACACTGGTGTAGTGTTCGCCGTGTTCGTACCCGGGGTTGGCCAGTCCATTGCTCAGGGCGGTCGTTACGACGACATCGGCGCCGACTTCGGTCGTGCCCGTCCGGCGACTGGTTTCTCTACCGATTTGAAAACCCTGGTGACCCTGGGGCGTGCTGAAATCGAGCTACCGTCTGGCGGTATCTGGATGCCTGACAGTACAGATGCAGCACTCTGGCAGCAGGTTTGCCAGTTGCGCAGTGAGGGTCAGCGTGTCGTTCAGGCATTGCCTGGGCAGCTTTTGGCCGCCGCCCGTGAAGCGGACTGCGACCGGCAATTGATTCAGCAGAACGGGCTTTGGCAAGTATTGCCGCTGGCTTCTTGAGTTTTCCTGCCGGCCGCTGCCGGCACCAAGTTTGCGCGAATGAGGACAAGTGTTATGGGTAAGAATGTCGTAGTCCTGGGCACCCAATGGGGTGATGAGGGCAAAGGCAAGATCGTTGATCTGCTGACCGAACATGCTGCCGCCGTAGTGCGCTACCAAGGTGGCCACAACGCTGGTCACACCCTGGTGATCGACGGCGAAAAAACTGTCTTGCACCTGATTCCGTCGGGCGTGCTGCGCGAAGGCGTGCAGTGCCTGATCGGTAACGGCGTGGTGGTTGCACCCGACGCCCTGCTGCGGGAAATCATCAAGCTGGAAGAGAAAGGCGTGCCGGTGCGCGAGCGCCTGCGTATCAGCCCGTCTTGCCCGCTGATCCTGTCCTACCACGTAGCGCTGGACCAGGCCCGTGAAAAGGCCCGTGGCGAGCTGAAGATCGGTACTACCGGTCGCGGCATCGGCCCGGCTTACGAAGACAAGGTTGCCCGTCGCGGTCTGCGCGTAGGTGATCTGCTCAACATGCCGCGCTTTGAAGCCAAGCTGCGTGAACTGGTGGAATACCACAACTTCATGTTGGTCGGTTTCTACAAAGAACCAGCCATTGACTTCGACAAGACCCTGGCCGAGTGCAAAGAATACGCTGAACTGCTCAAGCCGCTGATGCTGGACGTGACTGCCGAGCTGCACGACCTGCGTCGTGCTGGCAAAGACATCATGTTCGAAGGCGCCCAAGGTTCGTTGCTGGACATCGACCACGGCACCTACCCGTACGTGACCAGCTCTAACACCACCGCTGGCGGCGTTGCTACCGGTTCGGGCGTTGGTCCTATGTTCTTGGACTACATCCTGGGTATCACCAAGGCTTACACCACACGTGTAGGTTCGGGTCCATTCCCGACTGAGCTGTTCGACGAAGTCGGTGCGCACCTGGCTAAACAAGGTCACGAGTTCGGCGCGACTACCGGTCGTGCTCGTCGTTGTGGCTGGTTTGATGCCGTTATCCTGCGTCGCGCTATCGATGTGAACAGCATCTCGGGCATCTGCCTGACCAAGCTGGATGTACTCGACGGTCTGGAAACCATCAACATCTGCGTCGGCTACAAAGATGCAGAAGGTAAGGACGTTGCCCCGACTGACGCTGACAGCTACATGGGTCTGCAGCCGGTGTACGAAGAAGTGCTGGGCTGGACAGAGTCGACCGTGGGTGCCAAAACTCTGGAAGAACTGCCAGCTAACGCCCGTGCTTACATCAAGCGCGTTGAAGAGCTGATCGGTGCGCCGATCGACATTATTTCGACGGGCCCGGACCGCAACGAAACCATCGTTCTGCGTCACCCGTTCGCTTAATAAGTCGTTGATGTAAAACACAAAGGCCCCTTAATTGGGGCCTTTGTCGTTTATGCCTGTCGAACGGCATGACCTTTGCTGTGAACATTGAAAAAGCATCGTTTCTGACGTGCTATCAATTTGATGGCGTCAAAGCAGAGGGATTTTCAGTGTCGGCCGTTCTCTCACTGTTACAAAGCCGTCTCTTGCGGCCCGTGTTCGTTACCCTTGGTATCGCCCTTTTGGTGCAGGTGCTGGTAGCTGTCGCTCTGACCCGGAGCACAGTGACTGCGCTGGAAGCTGATTTGGGTATGCGGTTGGACGCCGATAGCCAAAAACTCTCTGGTGAACTTGAACAGGCAGGTCGTGAAGTCACGTCGAGCCTGGATAGGCTGTCCGCCAGTACCCGCCAGCGCCTGACGGCCGGGCTGTCTTCGCGTCTGAAGGACGAGCAGGCGCAACTGCGTGCGACGCTGGAAAAGGACCTGAAGGATTCGGCCAATGACATGGCGCAGCTTCTGGCTTCGGTCGCGCCCCGCGCCATGTGGGACAGCGACATTCCCACCCTGTCCGAATTCGCTCGCCGCGCCCAGCGCAATCCCAATGTGTTGTTCGTGGTCTACGACGACGCCACGGGCCAGCACTTGACGCGCTACCTCAATCGGGAGAACCCGATCAACAAGGCGCTTCTGGAAAAAGGCCAGGGCGAACGGGCGCTGGACAAGGTGCTGGATGCGGCGAAGAACGATCCGTCGGTCTATTACCTTGAAGCCCCGATCAATCCTAATGGGGTGGAGATCGGCAAGGTGTTGATGGGCGTCTCGACCGCCTCCGTGGAAACCGATGTGGCGGCGCTGGACAAGCGATTCTCGGCGCTGATTGCCAGCAGCGATCAACTGGTGGGTGACAGCCTCAAGGGTGCGGCAGCTGATAGCGCGACGGCGATGCGCGGGCGTCTGCAGTCGGCACAGTCCACTGCCACTGAAATGAAAGCCAATACCACCACAGCCGTGCAGGAAGCGGCGGGGACTTTGCGTTGGCGCATCGGCATGGGCCTGGCGCTGGTAGGTTTTGGTGTGCTGCTGTTGTTGGCGGTGGTGCTGGGTCGTCGGGTGGTCAATCGCTTGAAGCTGCTGATCGCCGCCATGGATGACCTGGCGGCGGGTGAGGGCGATCTGACCAAGCGTGTGCAGATCAACAGCCAGGATGAGATTGGCGACATGGCCTCGGCGGTCAATCGCTTTGTGGATAAATTGCAGCCGATCGTGCGGGAGGCGGGCGATGTGGCCCAGCGGACCGGCGTCGAAATCGGCGCCATGACCCTGCGCAATGCCGGCGCCGATGCGGCGGCGGGCATGCAACGCGACGAGGTGGCCGAAAGCTTGCGCGCGTTGTCGCAAATGGCTGACGAAGCCCAGTCTGAAAGCCACGCCATGCAGGCCGCTTTGCAGCAGGTGGTGGGCATCCGTCAGGCCACGGATGAAAACACCCGGACCTCGGCGAAAGTTGGCAGTCTCATTGAGGCATTGGCCGGACAAGTCGACACCGGCGCGAAAGTCATCGAACGCCTGGCGCAGCAAAGTGAGCAGATTGAAGTGGTACTGACGGTGATTCACGGGATTGCCGAACAAACCAACTTGCTGGCGTTGAACGCAGCCATCGAGGCGGCGCGTGCCGGCGAGACCGGTCGCGGGTTTGCCGTGGTGGCGGATGAGGTGCGGGCACTGGCGAGCAAGACTCAAAGCTCAACCGGCGACATTCAGGCCCACATCGTTGCGTTGCAGCAAGGCGCGCGAGAGGCCGTCGCGGCAATTGGGCAGGCCGGGCGTCAGGCCAGCGAAGGTTTACTGGTATTGCGCGACAGTGCACGGTTGCAGCAGTCGGTGCAGGCGTCGGTCGAGCAGGTGCATGCGGCAATCGGTCTGGCGACCCAGGCTGCGGCGCATCAGGCGCAAGGTGCGCAGGCGGTACGCGGGCGGGTTGAGACCATCCATGCGCAGGCCGAGAAGGCTGCTCAGGCGGTGGTGGAAACCACGGCCAGTGGCAAGGTACTGGATGGCTTGGCGGCTCAGTTGAAGGCGAGCCTGGGGCAGTTCCGGGCTTAGGTTTTTCGTCTGCAAGTCTGACGCCTTTGCGGGCTAGCCTCGCTCCTACAGGAATTGCGTCGTGCGCACATTTCGCGAACGACACTACACCGTAGGAGCGAGGCTTGCCCGCGAAGCTTTTCAGCGGCTCTGCGCAGAGGGAGAGTTTGTTTGCAAGAGGCTGCATAACGCTTGATCTCCCGTAGGAGCTGCCGAAGGCTGCGATCTTTTGATCTTCAGCGATTTCAGTTGCGCCAACAATCAAGATCAAAAGATCGCAGCCTTCGGCAGCTCCTACAGAGGCCATGCTGACATTTATTAAGTTTTTGAACGCCAGAAACGCAAAAACCCGCTTTCGCGGGTTTCTGTGAAATTCAAGATCATGACCTTGAATTTGAATTGGTGCCCAGAAGAAGACTCGAACTTCCACGACCTTGCGGTCACCAGCACCTGAAGCTGGCGTGTCTACCAATTTCACCATCTGGGCATAATCGCAAGCGTTGCCGCTGTTGATGTGGCGCACTATACGGAGAGCATTTTGATCTGTAAACCCCTGATTTAATTTTAATAAACCGGAAGCCTGAAATGCAAAAACCCGCTTTCGCGGGTTTTTGTGTGAGCCTTGAAATTGATCTAATCTCAAGCTCGAAATTGGTGCCCAGAAGAAGACTCGAACTTCCACGACCTTGCGGTCACCAGCACCTGAAGCTGGCGTGTCTACCAATTTCACCATCTGGGCAGTATCGGCAGCGCGTGTGCGTCGTCGATGGCGCGCACTATACGGAGCGTCTTTTTAACTGTAAACCCCCGGCATCGAAAAAACCTGGAAAATTTCTCCAGTGGTATTCAAATCAGCTTTGCGATGTCGATAAAGGGCTTTAGATGGGCTGTCATAGCCTGAAATTTCCCGTTTCATTACGCCTATGCCAAACTAACCCGCATATAGACAAGGTGAAAACTCTCTAATGGCCGATTGGCAGTCCCTCGATCCCGAGGCCGCTCGTGAAGCGGAAAAATATGAAAACCCTATTCCTAGCCGCGAATTGATCCTTCAGCACCTTGCTGATCGAGGTTCGCCTGCTAACCGCGAGCAACTGGTCGAAGAGTTTGGTCTGACCACAGAAGACCAGATCGAAGCCCTGCGTCGCCGCCTGCGCGCCATGGAGCGCGACGCTCAACTCATCTATACCCGTCGCGGCACCTATGCGCCGGTGGACAAGCTTGACCTGATCCTGGGCCGCATCAGCGGTCACCGTGACGGTTTCGGCTTTCTGGTCCCGGACGACGGCAGTGACGACCTGTTCATGAGCCCGGCGCAAATGCGTCTGGTGTTCGATGGCGACCGTGCCCTGGCCCGTGTTTCCGGTCTGGACCGTCGCGGTCGCCGTGAAGGCATGATCGTCGAAGTGGTGTCCCGTGCCCACGAGACCATCGTCGGTCGTTACTTCGAAGAGGGCGGTATCGGTTTTGTCGTCGCGGACAATCCGAAGATCCAGCAGGAAGTGCTGGTGACGCCGGGCCGCAACGCCAACGCCCAAATCGGTCAGTTCGTCGAAGTGAAGATCACTCACTGGCCAACGCCACGCTTCCAGCCGCAAGGCGACGTGGTCGAGGTCGTGGGTAACTACATGGCGCCGGGCATGGAAATCGATGTCGCCCTGCGCACCTACGATATTCCGCACGTCTGGCCTGAAGCGGTGCTCAAGGAAGCCGCCAAGCTCAAGCCGGAAGTTGAAGAGAAAGACAAAGAGAAGCGCATTGACCTGCGCCATCTGCCGTTCGTGACCATCGACGGTGAAGATGCGCGCGACTTCGATGACGCGGTCTACTGCGAAGCCAAACCGGGCAAGCTGCGCCTGTTCTCCGGTGGCTGGAAGTTGTACGTGGCGATTGCCGACGTTTCCAGCTACGTGAAAATCGGTTCGGCGCTGGATAACGAATCCCAGGTTCGTGGCAACTCGGTGTACTTCCCCGAGCGCGTCGTACCGATGCTGCCAGAGCAACTGTCCAACGGCCTGTGCTCGCTGAACCCGCACGTCGATCGCCTGGCGATGGTCTGCGAGATGACCATCTCCAAATCCGGCGAGATGACCGACTACTGCTTCTACGAAGCGGTGATCCACTCCCACGCTCGCCTGACCTACAACAAGGTCAGCGCCATGCTGGAGACGCCGAAAGCCACCGAAGCGCGTCAGCTTCGTGGTGAATACACCGACGTTCTGCCGCATCTCAAGCAGCTGTATGCGCTGTACAAGGTTCTGCTCGCGGCTCGTCACGTGCGCGGCGCGATCGATTTCGAAACGCAGGAAACCCGGATCATCTTCGGTTCCGAGCGCAAGATCGCCGAAATCCGTCCGACCGTTCGCAACGACGCTCACAAGCTGATCGAGGAATGCATGCTGGCGGCCAACGTGGCCACTGCAGAGTTCCTGAAGAAGCACGAAATCCCTGCGCTGTATCGCGTCCACGACGGCCCGCCACCGGAGCGTCTGGAAAAACTGCGCGCCTTCCTTGGCGAACTCGGCCTGTCCTTGCACAAAGGCAAGGATGGTCCGTCGCCGAAGGATTACCAGGCGTTGCTGGCCAGCATCAAGGACCGTCCGGATTTCCATCTGATCCAGACCGTCATGCTGCGTTCGTTGAGCCAGGCGGTGTACAGCGCTGATAACCAGGGCCACTTCGGCCTGAATTACGAAGCCTATACCCACTTCACTTCGCCGATTCGTCGCTACCCGGACTTGCTCACGCACCGGGCGATTCGTAGCGTCATCCATTCGAAAATGGACACCCCGCACGTTCGCCGTGCCGGCGCGATGACCATTCCGAAAGCGCGCATCTATCCGTACGACGAAGCGATCCTGGAGCAGCTCGGCGAGCAATGCTCGATGAGCGAACGCCGTGCCGACGAAGCGACCCGCGATGTCGTGAACTGGCTCAAGTGCGAGTTCATGAAAGACCGCGTGGGCGAATCGTTCCCGGGTGTGATCACCGCCGTGACCGGTTTCGGTCTGTTCGTCGAACTGACCGATATCTACGTCGAAGGCCTGGTGCACGTCACCGCGCTGCCGGGCGATTACTACCACTTCGATCCTGTACACCATCGCCTGGCCGGTGAGCGTACCGGTCGCAGCTTCCGCCTGGGCGACACCGTTGAAGTTCGCGTCATGCGCGTCGACCTCGACGAGCGCAAGATCGACTTCGAGATGGCTGAGAAAACCATCAGTGCGCCGATCGGTCGCAAGAAGCGTGGAGCTGAAACTGCTGCGCCTTCTACAAAAACAGCCGCAGAACCGGCACCGGCGAAAACCGGCCGTCGTCCTGCCAAGGAAAAGGCTGTCGAAGCCTATCGTCCGAGCGATGCCGCGGCAAAAAACGCCGAGTTGCGTAAAAGTCGTGAAATGAAACAGGCGTTGCTGTCTGAAGCGAAAAGCGGCGGTAAAGCGGCGTCTGGGGGAAAGACCGGGCGGTCGGCGCCTGACAAGGCCTCCGGCGAGAAGCCAGCAAAACCGAGCAAACACCGTAAAGGCCCGCCAAAAGCGGGTTCCGCTCCAGCCGCCAGAAGCGGCGGGGCGCGTAAACCTAAGGCCAAGTCATGAGTCAGTTGGAAAAGATCTATGGCGTGCACGCTGTAGAAGCGTTGCTGCGTCACCATCCAAAACGCGTCAAGCAGATCTGGCTGGCTGAAGGCCGCAGTGATCCGCGGGTGCAGACGCTGATCGGGCTCGCTGCCGAAAATCGCGTGGCGGTCGGTCAGGCTGAGCGTCGTGAACTGGATGCGTGGGTAGAAGGCGTGCACCAGGGCGTTGTCGCGGAAGTGAGCCCGAGCCAGGTCTGGGGCGAAGCGATGCTCGACGAATTGCTCGACCGTACCGAAGGCGCACCGCTGTTGCTGGTGCTCGATGGCGTGACCGATCCGCATAACCTTGGCGCTTGCCTGCGCTCGGCCGATGCGGCCGGCGCGCTGGCGGTGATCGTGCCGAAGGACAAGTCGGCCACGCTGACCCCGACGGTGCGTAAAGTGGCCTGCGGTGCGGCAGAAGTGATTCCGTTGGTGGCTGTGACCAACCTGGCGCGCACCCTGGAAAAACTCAAGCAGCGTGGCTTGTGGGTGGTTGGTACGGCGGGCGAGGCTGAGCAGAGTCTGTATCAGCAAGACCTCACCGGCCCGACCATCCTGATTATGGGTGCTGAAGGCAGCGGAATGCGTCGCCTGACTCGCGATCTTTGCGATTATCTGGTACGTCTGCCAATGGCGGGCAGCGTCAGCAGTCTCAATGTGTCCGTGGCGACTGGCGTGTGCCTGTTCGAAGCCCTGCGCCAGCGCGGCATCAAAGCTGCCGGCAAAAAGTCCTGACACTCCTATAGGGGCTGTGTAGGAGCTGACGAGTGAAACGAGGCTGCGATCTTTTGACTTTGACTTTTAAAATCAAAAGATCGCAGCCTCGTTTCACTCGACAGCTCCTACAGTCCTAAAGGCGCTCGGATTCAAGTTCAGGTGATTGTTCAAATAATCACCAATTGCCTTGCGCCTCTCTTGTCCCTTCTCTACAATTGCGCCCCTTGCTGTGACGGCAGGCACGCATGTGTCTATCGCAAGCAAGTCCATAAGTGTCATTCACTCCTTGTCTGACCGCTTTTGAGCGGCAGGCTACAACCCGTAAGGAGCATTCATGCGTCATTACGAAATCATCTTTTTGGTCCACCCGGATCAAAGCGAGCAAGTCGGCGGCATGGTTGAGCGTTACACCAAGCTGATCGAAGAAGACGGCGGCAAAATCCACCGTCTGGAAGATTGGGGCCGTCGTCAACTGGCCTACGCAATCAACAATGTTCACAAGGCTCACTACGTGATGCTGAACGTTGAGTGCACTGGCAAGGCCCTGGCCGAGCTGGAAGACAACTTCCGCTACAACGATGCAGTGATCCGTAACCTGGTCATCCGTCGCGAAGAAGCCGTTACCGGCCAATCCGAGATGCTCAAGGCTGAAGAAAACCGCAGTGAGCGCCGTGAGCGTCGCGACCGTCCTGAGCACTCCGACGCTGATAGCGTTGATGGTGATGACAGCGACGCCAGCGATAACGCTGACGAGTAATCCACGGACCTTTTGAGGAGCCTATTACATGGCACGTTTCTTCCGTCGTCGTAAATTCTGCCGCTTCACCGCTGAAGACGTGAAAGAGATCGATTACAAAGATCTCAACACTCTGAAAGCCTACGTATCCGAGACCGGCAAAATCGTTCCAAGCCGCATCACCGGTACCAAAGCTCGTTATCAGCGTCAGCTGGCCACCGCTATCAAGCGCGCCCGCTTCCTGGCCCTGCTGGCCTACACCGACAGCCACGGCCGCTGAGACCGGGCAGTCGACACGTAGCAAAGGATTGAATGCATGCGCGCCTTAGCTGAGTTCATCATGCGCGGCCGTATGCAGGCCACTCTGGTAGTGGCCGGATGCGCAACGTTGCCGTTGTTGTATTGGTTGGGTGCTGCCGCAGGATGCCTTGTGCTCCTGCGGCGCGGATTGAAGGACGCCATGGGCGTTCTTGCTCTGGGGCTGCTGCCGGCGTTGATCTGGTGGCTTTATTCTGATGACCCACGGGCACTTCTGGTGCTGCTGGGGTCTTCGAGCCTTGCGTTGGTTTTGCGCGCAAGTGAGTCCTGGAACCGCGTGCTGCTGGTCAGCATAGCGATGGGATTGGTGTTTTCAGTGGTGCTGGGGGCGGCTTTTGCGCCCCAGATCGAGATGCTGGCGCAGGCTTTGATAAAAGTCATGCCGTCGCTACTCGGTGATGTCTACCAGCAATTGTCGGTAGACGAGCAAGCGCGTTTCGCGTCCCTGATTGCACCGGTCCTGACCGGCCTGATTGCGGCCTTGTTGCAAATCGTCAGTGTGCTGAGCCTGATTGTCGGGCGCTACTGGCAGGCGTTGTTGTACAACCCGGGTGGTTTTGGTCGCGAGTTTCGCGCCATCCGAATCCCGCTTTTACCGGCGATGTTGCTGCTGGTGTTGATGCTTCTGGGGCCTAACTTAGGCTCGCAGATGGCCATGTTGACACCGTTGTGCAGCGTACCGCTGGTGTTCGCCGGGCTGGCCCTGATTCACGGGCTGGTGGCGCAAAAGCGACTGGCCGGATTCTGGCTGGTGGGGTTGTACGTCACGCTGTTGCTGTTCATGCAACTGATCTATCCGTTGCTGGTGGTCTTGGCCATCGTCGACAGCCTGATTGATTTTCGCGGTCGTTCGGCACCGAAAGATGCCGATAACGCGAACGGTGAAGGTTAAAAGTTAAGAGGATTTTCACATGCAACTGATCCTTCTGGAAAAAGTCACCAACCTGGGCAACCTGGGTGACAAAGTGAACGTTAAGGCTGGTTACGGTCGTAACTACCTGCTGCCTTACGGCAAAGCTACCGCTGCGACCGCTGCCAACCTGGCTGCGTTCGAAGAGCGTCGCGCTGAGCTGGAAAAAGCCGCAGCAGACCGTAAAACTTCGGCTGAAAGCCGTGCCGCCCAACTGGCTGAGCTGGAAGTGACTATCACTGCCACCGCTGGTGACGAAGGCAAGCTGTTCGGTTCGATCGGCACCCACGACATCGCTGATGCACTGACCGCCTCTGGCGTTGAAGTTGCAAAAAGCGAAGTTCGTCTGCCGAACGGCACCATCCGCAACGTAGGCGAATTCGACGTAGCCGTGCACCTGCACGCCGAAGTTGAAGCCACCGTACGCGTTGTCGTGGTAGCAGCTTAAGCAGCACTTGTCGGCTGGCACCCTCGGGTGCTTGCCGGTAACATCGGGCACGATCCTGTTTACAGGTCGTGCCCTTTGTCTTTCTGCGGTTCCTGATTTTCTACAAACCTGCTTTTTCTAAAGAACCAAGTGGCCATGAACGATATTTCCGCTCCCGAGCAATACGATCTGCAAACCGCTGCCCTGAAGGTGCCGCCGCATTCCATCGAGGCCGAACAGGCCGTGCTCGGTGGTCTGATGCTGGACAACAACGCCTGGGAACGCGTGCTCGATCAGGTATCGGACGGCGATTTCTATCGGCATGACCACCGTCTGATTTTCCGGGCCATCGCCAAGCTGGCGGACCAGAACTCCCCGATCGACGTTGTGACCCTTGCCGAGCAATTGGACAAGGAAGGTCAGACCTCGCAAGTCGGTGGCCTTGGTTACCTGGGTGAGCTGGCGAAAAACACCCCGTCCGTAGCCAACATCAAGGCCTATGCGCAAATCGTTCGTGCGCGGGCGACGTTGCGGCAGTTGATCGGCATCGCTACCGAAATTGCCGACAGCGCTTTCAACCCGGAAGGCCGCACGGCTGAAGAAATTCTCGACGAAGCTGAACGGCAGATCTTCCAGATCGCCGAGGCCCGGCCAAAAACCGGCGGCCCGGTGAGCGTGAATGACCTGCTGACCAAGGCTATCGACCGCATCGACACCTTGTTCAGCACCGACAACGCCATTACCGGCCTGTCCACCGGTTATACCGATCTCGACGAGAAAACCAGCGGCTTGCAGCCTGCCGACCTGATCATCGTTGCCGGTCGTCCGTCCATGGGTAAAACCACCTTTGCGATGAACCTGGTGGAAAATGCCGTGTTGCGCAGCGACAAGTGCGTACTGGTTTACTCGCTGGAGATGCCAGGCGAATCGCTGATCATGCGTATGCTGTCGTCCCTTGGGCGTATCGACCAGACCAAAGTCCGGGCCGGTCGCCTGGACGATGACGATTGGCCTCGCCTGACCTCGGCGGTCAACCTGCTGAACGATCGCAAGCTGTTCATCGACGACACGGCTGGTATCAGCCCCTCGGAGATGCGCGCACGGACCCGGCGTCTGGTGCGTGAACACGGCGACATCGCCCTGATCATGATCGACTACCTGCAGTTGATGCAGATTCCAGGTTCCGGTGGCGACAACCGGACCAACGAGATTTCCGAGATCTCCCGTTCCTTGAAAGCCCTGGCCAAGGAATTCAACTGCCCGGTAGTGGCGCTGTCTCAGCTCAACCGCTCCCTGGAGCAACGACCGAACAAACGCCCGATCAACTCCGACCTCCGGGAATCCGGAGCGATCGAGCAGGATGCTGACGTGATCATGTTCGTGTACCGGGATGAGGTGTACCACCCGGAAACCGAGCATAAAGGCATCGCCGAGATCATCATCGGCAAACAGCGGAACGGCCCGATCGGCACGTCACGACTGGCGTTCATCGGTAAATACACCCGCTTCGAAAACCTGGCGCCGGGCAGCTACAATTTCGACGACGAGTAACCCGATAGAACTGTTTGGACCGGGGACATGGTGGACCTGTGGCGAGGGAGCTTGCTCCCGCTCGACTGCGCAGCAGTCGCAAAGCTGAGAAATGCAGTCCGTCTGGAAAAATTCGGTCGCAGGTTTTGGGGCCGCTTCGCTGCCCAGCGGGAGCAAGCTCCCTCGCCACAGGGGTTGCGCCTGATCTCAGGATCTTTGTGCGAAACGGTCGCCGCAATTTCCGACCATAGCCGTCGGAATTGGTCAAATTTTGTGCTATATTCCGCGCCCGCGAAATTCAATGAAAGCCAACACCGGTTATCGACATGCAAGCAGCCAAGCCGTTATTTGACTATCCCAAGTACTGGGCCGAATGTTTCGGGCCAGCGCCATTCCTGCCGATGAGCAGGGAGGAGATGGATCAGCTTGGCTGGGATTCCTGCGACATCATCATCGTCACCGGTGATGCCTACGTCGACCACCCGTCGTTCGGCATGGCAATCATCGGCCGGCTGCTGGAGGCCCAGGGCTTCCGCGTCGGGATCATTGCCCAGCCAAACTGGCAGTCCAAAGACGACTTCATGAAGCTCGGCGAGCCGAACCTGTTCTTCGGCGTCGCGGCCGGCAACATGGATTCGATGATCAACCGTTACACCGCCGACAAGAAAATCCGTTCCGACGACGCCTACACCCCCGGTGGCCTGGCGGGCAAACGTCCGGACCGCGCGAGCCTGGTTTATAGCCAGCGCTGCAAGGAAGCCTACAAGCACGTGCCGATCGTGCTCGGTGGCATCGAAGCCTCCCTGCGCCGCATCGCCCACTACGATTACTGGCAGGACCGGGTGCGCAACTCGATCCTGATCGACGCTTGCGCCGATATCCTGCTCTACGGCAACGCCGAGCGTGCGATCGTCGAAGTCGCCCAGCGCCTGTCGTTCGGCCACAAAATCGAAGACATCACCGATGTGCGTGGCACCGCGTTCATTCGTCGTGACACGCCAAAAGACTGGTTCGAGATCGACTCCACGCGTATCGATCGTCCGGGCAAGGTCGACAAGATCATCAACCCCTACGTGAACACCCAGGACACCCAGGCTTGCGCCATCGAGCAGGAAAAGGGTCCGGTCGAAGATCCGAACGAAGCGAAGGTCGTGCAATTGCTGCCGAACCCGCGCCTCACCCGCGAGAAAACGGTCATCCGTTTGCCGTCGATGGAAAAAGTCCGTGGCGACTCGGTGCTCTACGCCCACGCCAACCGCGTGCTTCACCTGGAAACCAACCCGGGCAACGCCCGTGCGCTGGTGCAGAAGCATGGCGAAGTGGACGTCTGGTTCAACCCGCCTCCGATTCCGATGACCACTGAAGAAATGGACTATGTGTTCGGCATGCCTTACGCACGGGTTCCGCACCCGGCGTATGGCAAGGAAAAGATTCCTGCCTACGACATGATCCGCTTCTCGGTGAACATCATGCGCGGCTGCTTCGGCGGCTGTACGTTCTGCTCGATCACCGAGCACGAAGGCCGGATCATCCAGAACCGTTCCGAAGAATCGATCATTCGCGAAATCGAAGAGATCCGCGACAAGGTGCCAGGCTTCACCGGAGTGATCTCCGACCTCGGCGGCCCGACCGCGAACATGTATCGCATTGCCTGCAAGAGCCCGGTCATCGAATCCGCGTGCCGCAAGCCGTCCTGCGTGTTCCCGGGCATCTGTGAAAACCTCAACACCGATCACTCGTCGCTGATTCAGCTTTATCGCAGCGCCCGTGCCTTGCCGGGTGTGAAGAAGATCCTGATCGCATCCGGCTTGCGTTACGACCTCGCGGTCGAATCGCCGGAATACGTCAAGGAGCTGGTGACACACCACGTCGGTGGATACCTGAAGATCGCCCCGGAACACACCGAGGAAGGTCCGCTCAACCAGATGATGAAACCGGGCATCGGCAGCTATGACAAGTTCAAGCGCATGTTCGAGAAGTACACCAAGGAAGCTGGGAAAGAGCAGTACCTGATTCCGTACTTCATCGCCGCTCACCCAGGCACTACCGACGAAGACATGATGAACCTGGCCCTGTGGCTCAAGGGCAATGGTTTCCGTGCCGACCAGGTGCAGGCGTTCTACCCGTCGCCGATGGCCACCGCCACCGCGATGTACCACTCGGGCAAGAACCCGCTGCGCAAAGTCACTTACAAGAGTGACGGCGTGACCATCGTCAAGAGCGAAGAGCAGCGTCGTCTACACAAGGCGTTCTTGCGTTATCACGACCCCAAAGGCTGGCCGATGCTGCGCGAAGCGCTGACCCGCATGGGCCGCGCCGACCTGATCGGGCCGGGCAAGAACCAGTTGATCCCACTGCATCAGCCGGCGACCGACAGCTACCAGAGTGCCCGTCGCAAGAACTCGACACCGGCCGGCAGCCACAAAGTGGCCGGGGAAAAGACCACCAAGATCCTGACCCAGCACACCGGTCTGCCACCGCGTGCCAGCGATGGCGGTAACCCGTGGGACAAGCGTGAACAGGCCAAGGCTGCGGCATTCGCCCGCAACCAGCAGGCGGCCAAGGAGCGCAAGGACGCGGCCAAAGGCAAGGGACCAAAACCTGCGCGCAAGCCGGTAGTGCCGCGCTAAGTCTCGTTTGATCTGAACAAAACGCCAACCTTCGGGTTGGCGTTTTGCGTTGGGCCTGAAGATCAAAAGATCGCAGCCTTCGGCAGCTCCTACAGATTCGGTGTTCGCCGCCATACCGCGGTCGAACACAATCCCGTGTAGGAGCTGCCGAAGGCTGCGATCTTTTGATCTTCGCCACATTTGCGTGCAACGCTCCCCAACCAAATTCCCGCATCGCCCGATTTTGGTGCTGTACTGCCCTGAGCAAATCTGGGAAAGCGCCGGCCTGCCGGAATGGCATAAGTCTTGCGCGCTTTCGGTAACGCTTAAGGCTCGCAGGAGGCACGCCGTGTCGATTCATGTCGCATTGCACCACGTCACGCATTACCGCTACGACCGCGCCGTCGAGCTCGGTCCGCAGATCGTTCGCCTGCGCCCGGCTGCCCATAGCCGCACGCGGATACTGTCCTATGCGCTGAAAGTCTCGCCCGAGCAGCATTTCATCAACTGGCAACAGGACCCCCAGGGCAACTATCTGGCACGCCTGGTGTTCCCGGAGAAAACCGATGAGCTGCGGATCGAGGTCGACTTGCTGGCCGAGATGGCGGTGTTCAATCCGTTCGACTTCTTCCTCGAGCCCTACGCCGAAAAAATCCCTTTCGCCTACGCTGCGGATGAGCGCAAAGAGCTGGCGCCGTACCTGGAAACCTTGCCCCTGACGCCGAAGTTCAAGGCCTATCTGGATGGCATCGACCGCACGCCGCTACCGAGCGTGGATTTCCTGGTCGCGCTCAACCAGCGCCTCAGCGAAGACATTGGCTACCTGATTCGCATGGAACCAGGCGTACAGACTCCGGAACACACCCTCGAACAGGCCTCCGGCTCTTGCCGTGACTCGGCGTGGCTGCTGGTGCAGTTGCTGCGCAATCTCGGTTTGGCGGCGCGTTTTGTGTCCGGCTACTTGATCCAGCTGACCGCCGATGTCAAAAGCCTCGACGGCCCCTCGGGCACCGAAGTGGATTTCACTGACCTGCACGCCTGGTGCGAGGTCTATTTGCCCGGCGCTGGCTGGATCGGCCTGGACGCGACTTCTGGGCTGTTTGCCGGTGAAGGACACATTCCGTTGGCGTGTAGTCCCGATCCGTCCTCTGCGGCACCGATCAGTGGCTTGGTGGAACCGTGCGAGTGCGAATTCACCCACGAAATGTCAGTCGAGCGGATTTGGGAAGCGCCGCGAGTCACGAAGCCCTACACCGAAGACCAATGGCTGGCGATTCAGGCGCTGGGCCGGCAGATCGATGCCGACCTGCTCAAAGGCGACGTGCGCCTGACCATGGGCGGCGAGCCGACATTCGTTTCCATCGATGACCCTGACGGCGCCGAGTGGAATACCGCGGCGCTCGGGCCGGACAAACGTCGCTTGTCGGCCGAACTGTTCCAGCGCATGCGCAAGCGTTACGCGCCCAAGGGACTGGTGCATTTCGGTCAGGGCAAGTGGTATCCCGGCGAGCAACTGCCGCGCTGGTCGCTGAACTGCTACTGGCGCCGCGACGGCGTGCCGATCTGGCACAACAGCGTGCTGATCGCTGATGAGCAGGAAGACTACGGTGCCGATGGCGAGTTGGCCGGGCGTTTTCTGGCGAGTGTCGCCGAACGCCTGAAAATTCCGACACGCTTCGTGTTCCCGGCCTACGAAGACAATTTCTATTACCTCTGGCGCGAAGGCGCTTTGCCGCAGAACGTCAGCGCCGAAGACTCACGGCTGGAAGAACCTTTGGAGCGTGCGCGGCTGCGCAAAGTCTTCAGTCAGGGCCTGGACAAGGTGATCGGCCAGGTCCTGCCGCTGGCGCGTACCGCCAAGGGCGATCAATGGCAAAGCGGTCGCTGGTATCTGCGGGAAGAACATTGCCGACTGGTGCCGGGGGATTCGCCGCTGGGGTATCGCTTGCCACTCGGTTCGCAGCCCTGGGTGAAGGCGGCGGAGTACCCGTTCATTCACCCTGTCGACCCGAATCAGGATTTCCCTGAGCTGCCAGGCACCGACCAGCTACAACATCACGCGCAACCACAAACGGGCAACGAGCGCGCGCCCAAGATCGACGAGTCCGCCGATTGGCTGACCCGCACCGCATTCTGTGCCGAAGCGCGAGAAGGCCGGTTATACCTGTTCATGCCGCCACTGGAGCGGGTCGAGGACTATTTGGAACTGGTCACCGCCATCGAAGCCACCGCCGAGGAATTGCACTGCCCGGTGTTGCTGGAAGGCTATGAACCGCCGAGCGATCCGCGGCTGAGCAACTTCCGCATTACTCCCGATCCGGGCGTGATCGAGGTCAACGTCCAGCCGTCCGCCACCTGGGATGAATTGGTGGAGCGCACCGAATTTCTTTACGAAGAGGCGCGCCAGACGCGACTGACCACCGAGAAGTTCATGATCGACGGCCGGCACACCGGCACCGGCGGCGGTAATCATTTCGTGCTGGGTGGCGCGACTCCGGCTGACTCCCCGTTTCTGCGTCGTCCCGATCTGCTGCGCAGCCTGATCAGTTACTGGCACAACCATCCGTCCTTGTCCTACCTGTTTTCCGGATTGTTCATCGGCCCGACGTCCCAGGCGCCACGGGTGGATGAGGCGCGCAACGATTCGCTGTATGAACTGGAAATCGCCTTCGCCCAGATGCCGAAGCCGGGCGAAGAGTGCGCGCCGTGGCTGGTGGATCGACTGCTGCGCAATCTGCTGATCGACGTGACCGGCAACACCCACCGCGCCGAGTTTTGCATCGACAAACTCTATTCGCCGGACGGCGCCACCGGGCGCCTCGGGTTACTGGAACTGCGAGCCTTTGAAATGCCGCCCCATGCGCGCATGAGCCTGACGCAGCAATTGTTGCTGCGGGCGCTGGTGGCGCGGTTCTGGCGCGAGCCTTATGCACCGCCGAAACTGGCGCGCTGGGGCACAGAGCTGCACGACCGGTTCCTGCTGCCGCACTTTATCGAGCAGGATTTCGCCGACGTCATCGTCGACCTCAATGCCGCCGGTTATCCCGTGCGGGCCGAGTGGTTCGCGGCGCATCTGGAGTTCCGTTTTCCCAAGGTCGGCGACTATGCGGTCAGCGGCATCCAACTGGAATTGCGTCAGGCGCTGGAGCCTTGGCATGTACTCGGCGAGGAAGGTGCGGCAGGGGGGACGGTGCGTTACGTGGATTCGTCGTTGGAGCGTTTGCAGGTCAAGCTTAGCGGCCTGCCGCCTCAGCGTTATCTGCTGACCTGCAACGGCATCCCGGTGCCATTGCAACCCACGGGGCGGGTCGGTGAGTTCGTCGCCGGCGTACGCTTTCGCGCCTGGCAACCGGCCAACTGCCTGCAGCCGACCATCCCGGTCCACGCGCCGCTGGTGTTCGACCTGCTCGACACCTGGATGGGGCGTTCGCTGGGCGGTTGTCAGTACCACGTCGCCCACCCGGGCGGGCGCAACTACGACAGCCTGCCGGTGAACGCGAATGAGGCCGAGAGCCGGCGGATGGCGCGTTTCTTCCGTGTCGGACACACGCCAGGGAAACTTCCTATACCGAATCTGGAAATTAACGACGAGCTGCCGATGACTCTCGATTTACGACGTTTCTAAACCGTACACGACGCTCGGATTTTTCGTATATCCGGGCGTCATGAGCCTGCGTTAGTCTGACCGTTCTTTGCTGTCTGCCGAGCTTTCCATGCCTGACCTGCTTGATCATTACCCGTTCACCGCGGGCACTTATCACGAACTGCTCGACGACAGCGGCGCCGTGCGCCCGCACTGGCGGCGGCTGTTCGATCAATTGCAACGCAGCACGCCAGCACAACGGATGCAGCGTCAGGCGCTGCTGACCCGCCAGATTCAGGAAAACGGCATGACCTATAACGTCTACGCCGACCCCAAGGGCGCCGACCGGCCGTGGGAGCTGGACCTTCTGCCCCATGTGATGGCCGCCGATGAGTGGGAACAGTTGTCGGCCGGGATCGCTCAACGGGCGCGCTTGCTCAATGCTGTGCTGGCGGATTTGTACGGCCCTCAGCGCTTGATCGCCGAAGGCCTGCTGCCGGCTGAGCTGGTGTTCGGTCACAACAACTTCCTCTGGCCCTGTCAGGGCATTTCGCCGCCCGATGGGGTCTTTTTGCATCTATATGCCGTGGATCTGGCGCGCACGCCTGACGGCCGCTGGTGGGTGACGGCGGACCGCACGCAAGCACCATCCGGTGCCGGTTACGCACTGGAAAACCGCACCATCGTGTCCCGGGCCTTCCCCGAGCTGTACCGCGATTTGAAGGTGCAGCACCTGGCCGGGTTCTTCCGCACCCTTCAGGAAACGCTCGCTCGTCAGGCGCCGAGCGATGACGAAGCACCACTGGTGGTGCTGTTGACGCCGGGGCGTTTCAACGAAAGCTATTTCGAACACCTGTATCTGGCTCGCCAGCTCGGTTATCCATTGGTGGAGGGCGGCGACCTGACCGTGCGGGATGCCACGGTCTACCTGAAAACCCTGAGCGGCCTGCGTCGGGTCCACGCGATCATGCGCCGGCTCGACGATGATTTTTGCGACCCGCTGGAGCTGCGCACCGACTCGGCTCTCGGCGTGCCCGGGCTGCTCGAAGCGGTGCGTCAGGGCCGGGTGCTGGTGGCCAACGCCCTTGGCAGCGGCGTGCTGGAGTCGCCGGGTTTGCTGGGTTTCCTGCCGAAGATCAATCAGCATCTGTTCGGCGAAGAGCTGATTCTGCCGTCTATCGCGACCTGGTGGTGCGGTGAAGCGCCGGTGCTGGCCCAGGCCCTGGAAAAACTGCCGGAACTGTTGATCAAACCGGCGTTCCCGTCGCAGAGCTTTACGCCGGTGTTTGGTCGTGATTTGAGTGAAAAACAGCGCCATGCCCTGGCCGAGCGCATGCAGACGCGGCCTTACGCCTATGTTGCGCAAGAATTGGCGCAACTGTCACTGGCGCCGATCTGGCAGGTCGAAAAGGGGCAGTTGCAACCGCGGGCCATTGGCATGCGCGTGTATGCGGTGGCCAGTCGGGATGGCTATCGGGTACTGCCCGGCGGGCTGACCCGGGTTGCCGCCGAGGCCGACGCCGAAGTGGTGTCGATGCAGCGCGGCGGTGCAAGCAAGGACACTTGGGTGTTGGGTGATCGCCCGCCCAGCGGCGAACAATGGAAAGCCCAGCGCAACATCGGTGTGCATGATCTGGTGCGACGCGATCCGTATCTGCCATCGCGGGTGGTCGAAAACCTGTTCTGGTTCGGCCGTTATTGTGAGCGCTGCGATGACAGCGCGCGGCTGCTGCGCATTATGTTGGCGCGCTATATCGATGGCGATGATCCGCAAGCCCTGGAAGCAGCAGTTGATCTCGGTGAACGCTTGAATCTGTTGCCGGAGGAGGGCGAGTTGCCGGAGCGCTTGCTGGCGGCGTTGCTCGGCGATAATTGGCCGTTCAGCCTGCGCTCCAACCTGCAACGCTTGCAGTGGGCGGCGTCGCAAGTACGCGGCAAGCTCTCTCGAGAGAACTGGCAAGCGCTGGTGGAATTGCAGCGCGAGGCAATGGAACTGGAAACCGAAGAGCCGGATTTCGGCGAGTTGCTGGATTTCCTCAACCGATTGGTGATGTCACTGGCGGCGCTGTCCGGTTTTGCCCTCGACGACATGACCCGGGACGAAGGCTGGCGTTTCCTGATGATGGGGCGGCGGATCGAACGGCTGCAGTTTCTCAGCGGCAGCCTGGCAGCGTTTCTGCGTGGCGCCGGGGCTTTCGATCAGGCCGGGCTGGAATGGCTGCTGGAGCTGGGCAACAGCAGCATCACCTACCGCTCGCGGTATCTGGCGATGGCGCAATTGATCCCGGTGCTGGACCTGTTATTGCTCGATGAGCAGAACCCTCACGCCGTGTTGTTCCAGTTGAAGCTGGTGACCCGCACGTTGAAACGCTTGAACGACGACTTTGGTGCGCCGCGTGAAACCGGTCTGCCGCAGTTGTTGGAGCGACTGGCGCGCTTCGATCTGGGTTGCCTGGAAAACCCACTGTTTGGCGAGGCCAGTGTTCGCGCCGCCATCGAAGGACTGGCCGATCTGTTGCAGGAGATCGCCGATGCGAGCGGGCAAATATCGGACCGTCTGGCCTTGCGCCATTTCGCCCATGTCGATGATGTCAGCCAACGCACGGTGTCCGTCTGATGAATGCCCGTTACCAGATTTTCCACGACACCCATTATCACTATGACAGCCCGGTATCCCTAGCCCAGCAACTGGCGCATTTATGGCCGCGGGCTTGCGTTTGGCAGCGCTGCACCGATCAGCAATTGCAGATCAGTCCCGATCCGACCTCGCGCCGGGATGAGCTGGATGTGTTTGGTAATCCGCTGACCCGGCTGGCATTCGAGCGGCCCCACGATGAGTTGCTGGTCAATGCCAGTCTGACGGTCGAAGTGCTGGCCCGGCCATCGTTGGACTTCAATCAATCACCAGCCTGGGAAGAAACCTGCAACGCTCTGACCTACAACAGTCAGCCGCTCGCTGCTGAATTGCTCGAAGCCTGCCGGTACCGGTTCGAATCGCCTTACGTGCACTTGAAGCGCAACTTCGTCGAGTTCTCGGAAAGTTGCTTTCCTCCTGGCCGGCCATTGCTACTGGGGGTTCAGGCGTTGATGGAGAAGATCTTCAGCGAATTCACCTTCGACGCCGAAGCGACCCAAGTGGCAACGCCGCTGGTGGAAGTGCTGGAGAGGCGGCGCGGGGTTTGCCAGGACTTTGCGCATTTGATGCTCGCTTGTGTGCGCTCCCGGGGATTGGCGGCGCGGTACATCAGCGGTTACCTGCTGACCCAGCCACCGCCAGGCCAGCCACGGCTGATCGGCGCCGATGCGTCTCATGCCTGGGTGTCGGTGTTTTGTCCGGTGCTGGGGTGGGTGGATTTCGACCCGACCAACAATGTACAACCGGCGCTGGAGCACATCACCCTGGCCTGGGGGCGGGATTTTTCCGATGTGTCGCCGTTGCGTGGGGTGATTTTGGGCGGTGGCAGCCACGATCCCGAGGTTCGGGTCACAGTAATGCCATTGGAGTAACCGACATCCAGTGTGGGAGCGGGCTTGCTCGCGAAAGCGGTTGAACATTCAACATTGACGTCGACTGACCCACCGCTTTCGCGAGCAAGCCCGCTCCCACAGGGAATGTGCAGTTTTTGGAGGGGGATTTCAGACTGGCCTGTGAGGGTCAGCAACAGCGTTGCTGACCCTGGACACAGATCCGGTGGGCCTGATCAGATCATCGGGCCCTGAGGGTCTCAGGCGTCGGGCGCCTGATCTTTCGGTGCTTCAGTTTCGTCTGTCGCCACTTCGCCTTCGGTATCCGGGTTCAGTGCTGCTGCTTCTTCTTCAGCTGTAGCTTTCTTGCGCTGAAGCTTTTCCTCTTTCTTCTGCTCCTTGGCCAAGTCTCTCTGACGTTTGGCGAAGGAATAATTAGGTTTAGCCATGGGCGATCCTCTGGGGTCGAAGGTGAGGTTGAGCGGCGCATATTCTGCCCTGTATCGATGCCGAGCCGTTAGCTGGGTTTTTGCTCGGTCCATTTTGGCGGTACCGAGGGTTGCCAGGCGTCCAGTGCATCGAGCAGGGTTTGCGGCGATTCGCTCATTTGCAGCATGTCACGGTGCGCTTCGCGAACGAAGCCTTCGCCGACGATATGATCAAGAAAAGACGTCAATTTGCTATAGAAACCGTTCACTTCCAGCAAACCCAGCGGTTTGCCGTGATAGCCGAGCTGGCCCCAGGTCCAGACTTCGAACAGCTCTTCCAGCGTGCCCAGGCCGCCGGGTAGCGCAATAAAGGCATCGCTGAGCTCGGCCATTCGTGCTTTGCGCGCATGCATGCCGTCGACCACTTCCAGACGAGTCAGACCGCTGTGACCGATTTCCTTGTCCTTGAGGCTCTGCGGGATGATCCCGATCACCTCACCACCGGCCGCCAGTGCGGCATCGGCTACAATCCCCATCAACCCGACGGCGCCGCCGCCATAGACCAGAGTCAGCTTGCGCTCGGCCAGTGTTCGCCCCAAGGCGACAGCCGCTTCACGATAAGCTGGATTGGTGCCGGTACTGGCACCGCAAAATACACAAACGGACGCTAAAGACATGCCTTACTCCACGGTCATCAGGGCCACAGAGTAAGGGTTGGCTTGCCTGGTTCCAAGGGTTACACCTCGCGTTTGGGTGTTTCACAGGTGCCACTGGCGCCGCAGGCGTAGGCGGCGAGCAAACTGCACAACAAGCTGTTGAAAGACATGACAGGCGCTCCAGATGAATGATGACGGCTCTGATGATAGGGCCGTGCCAGACGCTTGGCCGGTAGATTGTTTCGATGAGTGTCATAGGTCGAAAGTTGTATACAATTTTTGATTCAGGTCATAGGAACTTGCGAAGATTTCAGGCAGTCTTCTGTCCATTAGAACGTTTGTTAACCCTGCCTTGGAGATTCACCATGTTTGCCAAACTTGTTGCGGTATCCCTGTTGACACTGGCCAGCAGTCAATTGATGGCTGCCGAGTGCAAGACAACCATCGACTCCACCGATCAGATGTCCTTCAGCACCAAGGCCATTGAAATCGACAAAAGCTGCAAGACCTTTACCGTTGAACTGACTCACTCCGGTAGCCTGCCAAAAAACGTCATGGGCCATAACTGGGTACTGAGCAAAGAAGCCGACATGCAGCCGATCGCTACCGACGGCCTGGCGGCAGGTATCGATAAGAACTACCTGAAAGACGGTGATGCCCGCATCATTGCTCACACCAAACTCATCGGCGCGAAGGAAACCGACTCGGTGACTTTCGATGTATCGAAGCTCAATGCGGCTGAGAAGTACGGTTTCTTCTGCTCGTTCCCGGGCCACATCTCGATGATGAAAGGTACGGTTACTCTGAAGTAATCGAATCAAACGCATAAAAAAAGCGTCCGCTAGGGACGCTTTTTTTGTGCTCATTTTTGGGCCAACCCGATGTAGGAGCTGTCGAGTGAAACGAGGCTGCGATCTTTTGATTGTGATCTTAAAGCAAGATCAAAAGATCGCAGCCTCGTTTCACTCGACAGCTCCTACAGGTCTATATAGTTACAAGGTCCTTAAGGCGCGAACGGCATCACGCGCTTGTGATGGGTCTTTTTATACGTATCGCAGATGATCTTGAACGCTTCCTCACGCACCGGCTCGCCGTGCAGGAAGGCGTCGATCTCGGCATAGGTCACACCGTGGGACGCTTCGTCCGGTTTACCCGGCGAGAGGTCTTCGAGGTCGGCGGTCGGTATTTTTTCCACCAGCGACTCCGGCGCGCCGAAGCTGCGGGCGATGGCCCGGACCTGATTTTTCACCAGGCCGCTCAGCGGTGCGAGGTCGCAGGCGCCATCACCGAATTTGGTGAAGAAACCCATCACTGCTTCTGCCGCATGGTCGGTGCCGATCACCAGGCCATGAGCCGCGCCAGCGATGGTGTATTGCGCAACCATGCGCATCCGCGCCTTGGTGTTGCCCAGCACGAAATCCCTCTGCACCGCCTCTTTACCCTCGAAGGCCGCCACTTCGTTGGCCAGGGATTTGACCGCCGGGCCAATGTTTACGGTGTGGCGCTCATCGGGGGCAATGAAGTCCATTGAGGCCTGGGCATCATGTTCGTCGAACTGGACACCATAAGGCAGACGCACGGCGATGAACTTGTAGCTGGCGTCGCCGGTGCGCTCGCGCAGTTCACGCATGGCGCGCTGGGCCAGCAGGCCGGCAGTCAGGGAATCGACGCCGCCACTGATGCCCAGCACCAGCGTCTTGAGCCCGGCATTGACCAGGCAGTCCTGAATGAAGGTAATCCGCCGGGCGACTTCAGCCTCGAGGGCGAGTTGATCCGCGAACGGCGGTTGGACCTTGAGCTGTTCAGCAATCTCACGCTGTACGGCTTGCATGAATTCACTCCTTGCTAGATGGGCTGGAAATGGCGGCAGGTACTTGGAAAACATGTCGTAAATAGGCGACGAAATTCGGATCGTTGCAATGAGTCTTGCCAGGCTCATCAGAAATCTTGGCCACCGGCTGGCCATTGCAGGCCGTCATTTTAAGCACGATGCTCATCGGTTCGACACCCGCAATGTCACACGTCAGGTTAGTGCCGATACCGAAGCTGACATTGATCCGACCGTGCAATGCGCGAAAAATCTCCAGAGATTTGGGTAGCGTCAGACTGTCGGAAAACACCAGTGTCTTGCTCATCGGGTCGATGCCAAGCTTGTGATAGTGGGCGATGGCTTTTTCCGCCCACTGCACCGGGTCACCGGAATCGTGGCGCAAGCCGTCGAAGAGCTTGGCAAAGAACAGGTCGAAATCGCCAAGGAAGGCATCGAAAGTGATGCAGTCGGTCAAGGCGATCCCCAGCAAACCCCGGTATTCGCGGACCCAGCAGTCGAGGGCGGCAATCTGGCTGTCGATCAACCGTGGACCGAGTTGCTGATGGGCCATGATCCATTCGTGCGCCATGGTGCCCAGCGGCTTCATGTCCAGCTCCCGGGACAGGTGCACGTTGCTGGTACCGACGAAGCGACCGGGGAAGTCATGCTTGAGCACGTTCACCACTTCTTCCTGTACACGGTACGAGAAGCGACGGCGAGTGCCGAAATCGGCTACCTGCAATTCGGACAATTCGTCCGCGCTGGCGTTGGCGGTCAGCCAGTCGAACTTGCGATAGAGCTGTTCGCGGGCCTGTTCCAGAATGATTTCCCGGTAGCGATAACGGTTGCGCACTTCGCTGACCATGGCCAGTAGCGGCACTTCGAACAGAATCACGTGCAGCCACGGCCCGCGCAGACGGATGAACAACTCACCGTTTTCAATGCCGGTGTGGATGTAGCGAAGATTGAAGCGGAACAGACCGAGAAAACGCAGGAAGTCCGGTTTCAGGAAGCTGATACGCTCCAGGAAACTCAATTGATCGGCACTCAGGCTCAACTCGGCCAGACGCTCGATCTGAAAACGGATCTCCGCCAGGTACGGGCGCAGATCCTCGCTGTTACGGCAACGAAACTCCCATTCGACTTCCACGTTCGGGTAGTTGTGCAGCACCGCCTGCATCATCGTCAGTTTGTAGAAGTCGGTGTCGAGCAGGTTCTGCACGATGCGATCGGCAAACACACTCTCGCTCATAACGCGGTTCTCCAGGCTGGCCGCGGCCCGTGGCAGCGACGTCGCAGCTGTTTCAATGAATGGGGCTAGTGGCGCATATCAGCGGTAAGGATTGCCAGCGATTTTTGCATCAGCGCAAATTGCCTCTGTAGGAGCTGTCGAGTGCAACGAGGCTGCGATCTCTTGATCTTGCTTTTAAGATCACAATCAAAAGATCGCAGCCTCGTTGCACTCGACAGCTCCTACATAGCTCCTACATAGCTCCTATGGGGAGTTAATCGTTAGATGTGGGATTGTCGATCTGCTCCAGCATCCACTTCACAAAATCCCGCACCTTGGGCACTTCCGCCGAATGCTCCGGATACGCCAGGTAATAGGCGTCGGTGCTGGGCATCGCATGCTTCCAGGGAATGACCAGTTTGCCGTCGGCCAATTCTTCTTCCACTAGAAACCGTGGCAACAGCGCCACGCCGCAGCCGACCTGGGCGGCGCGGATGCACATGTAGAAGGTTTCGAAACGCGGGCCGTGGTAGCTGTGTTCGGTGTGGTAGCCCTGGCTGTCGAACCAGTCGTGCCAGGCCTGGGGCCGGGAAGCATTTTGCAGCAGGACCAGGTCGGTGAGTTGCGTAGGATCGGTGAACGGCGTGTCCGGCAGGCTGCCCGGTGCGCAGACCGGCACCAGTTCCTCGCCAAACAGCTTCAGGCATTCGGTGCCGGGCCGAGAGCCCTGGCCAAAGTAAAACGCCAGGTCGCTGCGACCTTGCAGCAGATCATCCGCTTCCTGTTCGCTGCACAGGTCCAGATGGATCGACGGATGGCGCAGACGCCAGCCTTTCAAACGTGGCACCAGCCAGCGTGCACCGAAGGTCGGAGGCGTGGAGACGCGCAAGACTTCGGTATCACCGCCGTAGGAGCGCAGGTAATGGGTGGACATTTCGACCTGTGTGAGGATTTTTCTTACCTCCACCAGATACAAATCACCGGCGGGGGTCATTTGCAGACGTCGGCGCACCCGGCGGAACAGCAGGTGTTGCAACAACTCTTCAAGTTGCGCCACCTGTTTGCTCACGGCGCTCTGCGTCAGGTTCAGCTCCTCGGCGGCACGGGTGAAGCTCAAATGCCGGGTCACGGCCTCGAAGCACTGCAACGCGGTGATCGACGGCAAGTAGCGTTTATTCAGCATGGGTGGTCCTTTTTCTTGTTTCTCTGTGCTCTTTTTTACCGGCAGATTCGCAGCATGAATAAACGGAATGATATCTCTCTTAAAGGTCGTTTGTTGGGTAACCTCCGGGGAGCTAAAACTACAGGTCTGATCAGCCGAATAAATCCGGCTGCACGTTTTCTGTTTTTTGCTTGAGGAGTGACCCATGGTTGCCGCATTGCTTGATCGTCTTGGTGTGAACCCGGCCCTGTACCAGAACGGCAAAGTGCCGGTGCATTCGCCTATCGATGGCAGCCGTATCGCTGCCGTGAACTGGGAAGGCGCCGCTGAAGTCGAGCAGCACATCAGTCGCGCAGATCATGCGTTCGAACTGTGGCGCAAGGTTCCGGCGCCGCGTCGTGGCGAATTGGTGCGCCAATTGGGCGACATCCTGCGCGAGTACAAAGCCGACCTCGGTGAACTGGTGTCCTGGGAAGCCGGCAAGATCACTCAGGAAGGTCTGGGTGAAGTTCAGGAAATGATCGATATCTGCGACTTTGCGGTCGGTCTGTCCCGTCAGCTGTACGGTTTGACCATCGCCTCCGAGCGTCCTGGCCACCACATGCGCGAAACCTGGCACCCGCTGGGCATCGTTGGCGTGATCAGCGCGTTCAACTTCCCGGTCGCCGTTTGGGCCTGGAACGCCACGCTGGCGCTGGTCTGCGGCAACCCGGTGATCTGGAAGCCGTCGGAGAAAACCCCGCTGACCGCGTTGGCCTGCCAGGCGCTGTTTGATCGCGTCCTGAAAAATTTCAGCGACGCACCACCGCACCTGAGCCAAGTGATTATCGGCGGCCGCGATGCCGGCGAAGCGCTGGTCGATGACCCGCGTGTCGCACTGGTCAGCGCCACCGGCAGCACCCGCATGGGCCGCGAAGTGGCGCCGAAAATCGCCGCACGTTTTGCCCGCAGCATTCTCGAGCTGGGCGGCAACAACGCGATGATCCTCGGCCCAAGCGCCGATCTGGACATGGCCGTACGAGCGATTCTGTTCAGCGCCGTCGGCACTGCCGGTCAGCGTTGCACCACGTTGCGTCGCCTGATCGCCCATGAGTCGGTGAAGGAAGAAATCGTCACCCGCCTGAAAGCCGCTTATTCCAAAGTACGCATCGGCCATCCGCTGGAAGGCAATCTGATTGGGCCTCTGATCGACAAACATAGCTTCGAAAACATGCAGGACGCGCTGGAGCAAGCCTTGAGCGAAGGCGGTCGGGTGTTCGGCGGCAAGCGCCAGCTGGAAGACAAATTCCCCAACGCTTACTACGTTTCGCCAGCCATCGTCGAAATGCCGGAACAGAGCGATGTGGTGTGCAGCGAAACCTTCGCGCCGATTCTGTACGTGATCGGTTACAACGATTTTGAAGAGGCGCTGCGCCTGAACAACGCCGTGCCACAAGGCCTGTCGTCGTGCATCTTCACCACCGACGTGCGTGAAGCCGAGCGGTTCATGTCGGCGGTGGGCAGTGATTGCGGCATCGCCAACGTCAACATCGGCCCGAGCGGTGCGGAAATCGGTGGTGCATTTGGCGGCGAGAAGGAGACGGGCGGTGGTCGTGAATCCGGTTCGGATGCATGGCGTGGGTACATGCGCCGTCAGACCAATACCGTGAACTATTCGCTGGAGTTGCCGTTGGCTCAGGGGATTACATTCGATTAAGCAGCGGCAAGCTACAAGCTTCAAGCTTCAAGCAGACTGGCTTGCAGCTTGTAGCTTGCGTCTTGTAGCTGCTCCGACAGGAGCTTGCAATGCCGTTACGCGAAGAGTGTCTGTGGGAAAAACTGACGCCGCAAAGGCCCGACAACGTGGCGCTCAAGGGCGAGGTGACGGTGGATGTCTGCGTCATCGGTGCCGGTTTCACCGGTTTGTCGGCGGCGGTGCATCTGCTGGAACAAGGTAAAAGTGTCTGTGTGCTGGAAGCGCATCGCGCCGGGCATGGCGGTTCGGGGCGTAACGTCGGGCTGGTCAATGCCGGGATGTGGATTCCACCGGATGAGATCGAAGCCGGTTTCGGCGAGGCGGTCGGCAGTCAGCTCAACCGCATGCTGGGTGCGGCACCGTCGCTGGTGTTCAGCCTGGTCGACAAATACAACATCGATTGCCAGTTACGCCGCGAAGGCACGCTGCACATGGCGCACAACGCGCGTGGCGAAGCGGATCTGCGCAGTCGCGAAGAACAATGGAAACGTCGCGGTGCACCGGTGGAACTGTTAACCGGTCAAGCCTGCGAACAAGCCACCGGAACTAAAAAGATCGCCGCCGCCTTGCTCGATCGGCGCGCCGGCACGATCAACCCGATGGCTTACGCCACGGGGCTGGCCAACGCGGCCATCGGCCTCGGCGGTCAGCTGTTCGATCATTCCCCGGTCACCCGACTCGAACGTCAGGGCCAGCGCTGGTCGGTGCAAACCGCCCAGGGTTCGGTGCTGGCCGAGCAGGTGGTCATCGCCTCCAACGCCTATACCGAAGGTGACTGGACAGAGCTGCGGCGCAATTTCTTCCCCGGTTATTACTATCAAGTGGCCTCAGTGCCGCTGACCGAAGACGCCGCGCAACAGATTCTGCCCGGCGGCCAGGGTTCCTGGGACACCCGGCAGGTGCTCAGCAGCATCCGTCGCGATGCCGAAGGGCGGTTGTTACTCGGCAGTCTCGGCAATGGCAACCAGAAACCGACCTGGTTCCTGAAAGCCTGGGCCGACCGGGTTCAGCAGCATTACTTTCCATACTTGAAGCCGGTGGAGTGGGAGTGCACCTGGACCGGTTGTATCGCCTTCACTCCCGATCATTTGATGCGCCTGTTCGAGCCGGCACCGGGTCTGGTGGCTGTCACCGGCTACAACGGTCGAGGCGTGACCACCGGTACAGTGGTCGGCAAAGCCTTTGCCGATTATTTGTGTAATGGAAATCCCCAAGCCCTGCCGATTCCCTTCGCGCCCATGCAGCCATTGGCGGGTGCGGGGCTGCGAAGCTGCCTGTATGAAGCCGGATTTTCGTTGTATCACGCGGGCCAGTGCCTGCGGATCGTCATCTGATTGTTGAAATATGTTGCTGGAAGCGGCGCTTTTCAGCGAAGCGGCTAGCCTGTAATGGTGCGGGTTGTAGCAGTCCCGCACCAGCAGTGTGCAGTTCGGTGACGCGGGCTGTTACAGGCTGGTTGCACATCGTTTGGCGCTGCGGTTGCAATGATGGCGCATACGGGTTGCACCTTTAAATGTAAAAGGTTTTACCTCCCGCGGTTTAGACGGTTGCACGCCCAATGAAAATGGGCCCGAAACAGTCGAAATAACAATAAGGCAGCGACTTTTTTCAGAATAAAAAACCGATGGCACGGCCCTTGCTCTGAGCATTCAGAGAAGTCGCAGTGCCAACTAAAAAAAACCTTGGAGCACCACCTCATGTCCCAGACGTTTTACAAGAAAGGCTTTCTGGCCCTCGCAGTGGCAACTGCGTTGGGTGTTTCTGCGTTTGCACAGGCTGATGTGAAAATTGGTGTGGCGGGGCCGATGACAGGCGCCAACGCCGCATTTGGCGAGCAGTACATGAAGGGTGCGCAGGCAGCGGCTGATGCAGTCAACGCCGCGGGCGGCGTCAACGGGGAAAAAATCGTACTGGTCAAAGGCGATGACGCCTGCGAACCAAAACAGGCTGTGACGGTCGCCAAGGACCTGACCAACCAGAAAGTCGCAGGCGTAGTCGGTCACTTCTGCTCCTCGTCGACCATCCCGGCCTCGGAGATCTACGACGAAGCCGGCATCATCGCGATCACTCCAGGCTCCACCAACCCGGCTGTTACCGAACGCGGCCTGAGTGCGATGTTCCGTATGTGCGGGCGTGACGACCAGCAAGGCATCGTGGCCGGCGACTACATCGTCGACGTGCTCAAGGGCAAGAAAGTGGTGGTCCTGCACGACAAGGACACCTACGGCCAAGGTCTGGCGGATGCCACCAAGGCTCAACTGGCCAAGCGCGGTGTAACGCCAGTGCTGTATGAAGGCCTGACCCGTGGCGAAAAAGACTTCAGCACCATCGTCACCAAAATCCGCGGCGCTGGCGCCGACGTCGTTTACTTCGGTGGCCTGCACCCGGAAGCCGGTCCTCTGGTTCGTCAACTGCGTGAGCAAGGCCTCAAAGACGTCAAGTTCATGTCCGACGACGGCATCGTAACCGACGAACTGGTGACCACCGCTGGCGGTCCGCAATTCGTTGATGGCGTGCTGATGACCTTTGGTGCCGACCCACGCCTGCTGCCAGACAGCAAGACTGTAGTGGACGAGTTCCGCAAGAAAGGCACCGAGCCTGAAGGCTACACCCTGTATGCCTATGCTTCGGTCCAGGCCCTGGCTGCCGCCTTCAATGGTGCCAAGAAGAATGATGGCGAAGCGGCGGCCAAATGGCTGAAAGCCAACAAGGTCAAAACCGTGATGGGCGAGAAGGAATGGGACCAGAAGGGCGACCTGAAAGTCTCCGACTACGTGGTTTACCAGTGGGACAAGGATGGCAAATACCACCAGCTGGAAAAACAGAAGTAAGGGCTGACATGATCAGTTGAACCCCACAAGTCCCTGTGGGAGCGAGCCTGCTCGCGAAGACGGACTGACAGACAGCGGCTTTGTTGATTGTTCAACCGTTTTCGCGAGCAGACTTGCTCCCACACGGAATCAGTGGGGCCAGGCTGATCGTGGCTGACATTACTCCGACGTAAATCTGTATTTTTCCTAGAAGAACCGCACATCACTGGTGTGCAGGTTCTCACTGCGTGAGATTGCGTTATGGATGGTATTTTCCTGCAGCAACTGGTCAACGGCCTGACCCTCGGGTCGGTCTATGGCCTGATCGCCATCGGCTACACAATGGTCTATGGCATCATCGGCATGATCAACTTCGCCCACGGCGAGGTTTACATGATTTCCGCTTACCTCGCGGCAATCAGTCTGGCTCTGCTGGCTTACTTCGGTATTGAATCCTTCCCCCTGCTGATGCTTGGCACACTGGTCTTCACCATCATCGTCACGGCGGTGTATGGCTGGGTCATCGAGCGCGTCGCCTACAAACCGCTGCGCAACTCCACCCGACTGGCACCGCTGATCAGCGCCATCGGTATTTCGCTGATCCTGCAAAACTATGCACAGATTTCCCAAGGCGCCCGTCAACAAGGCGTACCGACACTGCTGACCGGTGCATGGCGAGTTGAAGTCGGAACCGGCTTCGTCCAGCTCACCTACACCAAAATCTTCATTCTGATTGCAGCGTTTGTCGGGATGGCCCTGCTGACCTACGTCATCAAGTACACCAAGCTCGGCCGGATGTGCCGCGCCACCCAGCAAGACCGCAAGATGGCCTCGATCCTGGGGATCAACACCGATCGCGTCATTTCCTACGTGTTCATCATCGGTGCCGCGATGGCCGCCCTGGCCGGTGTGCTGATCACCATGAACTACGGCACATTCGACTTCTACGCGGGCTTCATCATTGGCATCAAGGCGTTCACCGCTGCGGTGCTTGGCGGGATCGGCTCGCTGCCTGGGGCGATGCTCGGCGGGATCATTCTCGGGATCTCCGAGTCGCTGTTCTCCGGATTGGTCAACTCGGACTACAAAGACGTTTTCAGCTTCTCGCTGCTCGTTCTCGTTCTGGTCTTTCGGCCCCAAGGCCTGCTCGGCCGTCCTCTTGTGTCGAAGGTGTAAGCGATGTCTTCAACCACTAAAAAAACCATTGATCTCAAAACAAGCCTGGTTGACGCGATTCTTGCCGGCCTGGTGGCCCTGATTGTGTTCGGCCCGATTGTCGGCGTGGTCCTGGACGGCTACGGCTTCAATCTGGAAGCGACCCGGGTGGCATGGATTGTCGCCATCGTCATGGCCGGCCGCTTTGCCTTGAGCCTGTTCCTGCAAACCCCCAAGGGCCTGACAATTCTTGAAGGTTTTGAAAGCACTGGCTCCGGGGTTCATGTTCTGCCGCCTGATTACAAATCCCGGTTGCGCTGGATCATTCCGGTGATGATCGTCATCGCCGTGGTGTTCCCGTTTTTCTCCAACTCCTACCTGCTGGGCGTGGTCATCCTCGGGCTGATCTACGTATTGCTGGGCCTGGGGCTGAACATCGTGGTCGGCCTGGCCGGCCTGCTCGACCTGGGTTACGTGGCGTTTTATGCCATTGGTGCCTACGGCCTGGCACTCGGTTATCAATACCTGGGGCTGGGTTTCTGGACGGTGCTGCCGCTGGCGGCAATCATTGCCGGGTTAGCCGGGTGCATTCTGGGTTTCCCGGTGCTGCGTCTGCACGGTGACTACCTGGCGATCGTGACCCTGGGGTTCGGTGAAATCATCCGGTTGATCCTCAATAACTGGCTGTCCCTGACTGGCGGCCCGAACGGTATGGCCGCGCCGCTGCCAACATTCTTCGGCCTGGAGTTCGGCAAAAGAGCGAAGGAGGGAGGTGTTCCGTTCCATGAGTTCTTCGGCATCGCCTATAACCCGGACGTGAAGTACTACTTCATTTACGCGGTGTTGTTCCTGGTGGTACTGGGTGTGCTGTACGTCAAGCACCGTCTGACCCGCATGCCGGTCGGTCGCGCGTGGGAAGCCTTGCGCGAAGACGAAATTGCCTGCCGCTCCATGGGCCTGAATCACGTACTGGTCAAGCTGTCAGCGTTCACTATCGGCGCATCGACGGCGGGTCTGGCCGGTGTGTTCTTCGCCACCTATCAGGGATTCGTCAACCCGACCTCATTCACCTTCTTCGAATCGGCACTGATCCTCGCCATCGTGGTGCTCGGCGGTATGGGCTCGACCATCGGCGTGGTGATCGCGGCCTTCGTGCTGACCGTCGCCCCGGAACTGCTGCGTGGCTTCGCGGAATATCGCGTGCTGCTGTTCGGCATCCTGATGGTGTTGATGATGATCTGGCGACCGCGCGGCTTGATCCGGATCAGCCGTACCGGTGTGACCCCACGTAAAGGAGTGGCGCCATGAGCGAAGAAATCGTTCTCTCGGTCGAAAATCTGATGATGCACTTCGGCGGCATCAAAGCCCTCAATAACGTGAGCCTGCAAGTCAAACGCAACTCGATTTTTGCGTTGATCGGTCCAAATGGTGCGGGCAAGACCACGGTGTTCAACTGCCTGACCGGCTTCTATAAAGCGTCCGGTGGGCATATCGAGCTCAATGCCCATGGCATGAAAACCGACGTCATCAAAATGCTCGGGGAACCGTTCAAGGCAGTTGATTTCGTTTCGCCAAAAAGCTTGATCAGCCGGCTCCACTACAAGATGTTTGGTGGCACGCACCTGATCAACCGTGCCGGTCTGGCGCGGACTTTCCAGAATATTCGCCTGTTCAAGGAAATGTCGGTGCTGGAAAACCTGCTGGTGGCCCAGCACATGTGGGTCAATCGCAACCTGCTTTCGGGCATCCTCAACACCAAGGGTTACCGCAAAGCCGAAAGCGATGCGCTGGACCATGCGTTCTATTGGCTGGAAGTGGTGGACCTGGTGGACTGCGCCAATCGCCTGGCCGGCGAGCTGTCCTATGGTCAGCAACGCCGTCTGGAGATCGCACGGGCCATGTGTACCCGGCCGCAGATCATCTGCCTCGACGAACCGGCCGCCGGCCTCAACCCTCAGGAAACCGAAGCGCTGAGCGCGATGATCCGGCTGCTGCGCGACGAGCACGATCTGACCGTGGTGCTGATCGAACACGACATGGGCATGGTAATGAGTATTTCCGACCACATCGTGGTGCTGGACCACGGCGTTGTCATCGCCGAGGGCGGGCCTGAAGCGATTCGACACGATCCGAAAGTGATTGCCGCCTACCTGGGTGCCGAAGAAGAGGAAGTGGTATGAGTAAACCCATCCTCGAACTCAAGAATCTGGACGTGTTCTACGGGCCGATCCAGGCCCTGAAAAAAGTCTCGTTGCACATCAATGAAGGTGAAACCGTCAGCCTGATCGGCTCCAACGGCGCCGGCAAATCGACCCTGCTGATGTCGATCTTCGGCCAGCCACGGGCCGCTGACGGGCAAATTATCTATCAAGGTGTGGATATCACGCACAAATCGTCCCACTACATCGCGTCCAACGGTATCGCTCAATCGCCCGAAGGCCGGCGGGTGTTCCCTGACATGACCGTCGAGGAAAACCTGTTGATGGGTACGATTCCAATCGGTGACAAGTACGCCAAGGAAGACATGCAGCGCATGTTCGAGTTGTTTCCACGGCTCGAAGAGCGGCGCACCCAACGCGCGATGACCATGTCCGGCGGCGAGCAACAAATGCTCGCCATCGCCCGGGCGCTCATGAGCCGGCCAAAGCTGTTGCTGCTCGATGAGCCGAGCCTGGGGCTGGCGCCGATCGTGGTGAAACAGATCTTCGCGACCCTGCGGGAACTGGCCAGCACCGGCATGACCATCTTCCTGGTGGAGCAGAACGCCAACCACGCTCTCAAGTTGTCAGACCGGGCGTACGTGATGGTCAACGGCGAGATCCGCCTCAGCGGCACCGGCAAGGAGCTGCTGGTGAACGATGAGGTGCGTAACGCCTACCTCGGCGGCCACTAAACCGAAGAGCCCAAAAAACGCTCTGACGCACTCAACGTCAGGGCGTTTTTTTATGCCCGAATCCCCCGCAGGAGCTGCCGAAGGCTGCGATCTTTTGATCTTGCTTTGAGTTGTCTGTGGAAAAGATCGCAGCCTTCGGCAGCTCCTACACAGGATGGCGCTTTGAGGTAAAGGGAAATTGTGGAAAACAATATTCACGACCTCTCAAAGCGCGACATAAAGCCGCTGCAAATTGCTGTTTTATCACGGTTTTGAGTTGTCCCCGTTTGCTGTGGAGCTGGCTGTGAATAACGTGGGAGTAGCTGGCTGTAAGCCTTTGAATCCGTGGCTTGTAGCGATGTGACTGTTTTTTGAACAGGTGTTTTTGCGGGACCTCTAGCCGGCTTTGTCAACCTTTTTGTTAGGCACGAACCTGGCATGAATTGAGGTTGACAAGCCTGTGGATAAGTCTGTGGTTAAACTCTGGAAAGAGTCGGCTGAGGGCCGTAGTTACTGGCTTGGCGCCATCGTCGGTTTGACCATCCGGTCGTGCAAATTGCCCGGGGTTACACAGCAGGCACTCGAGGGTCAAGCAAAAAACTTTCTAATCTGCCCGCAAAGCCTTATAGGCAGCGGCTTGCAGCTTTTGCACTTGCCCCCGGAAACTGTGGACCGGCCTGTGGATAAGGTGCGCGTACATGGCTGCAAGCCACAGCCCATATGGCGTTGCCGGTGTTGATTGTTTTTTGTACGGTTTTTGCGGTGGTTGCCGCTGTGGACAAGGCCGGGCATGCTGGCAACTGATTTTCTATTCCAAGGGCTGTCGATCAGCCGAAGCAAGGAGAACACGATGTCCAACACCCTGTTTATTACCGGCGCGACTTCCGGTTTTGGTGAAGCCTGCGCCCGTCGTTTTGCCGAAGCCGGCTGGAAACTGGTGCTGACAGGTCGTCGTGAAGAGCGCCTCAATGCCCTGTGTGCCGAGTTGTCGAAGCAGACCGAGGTTCATGGCCTGGTGCTCGACGTACGGGATCGCAAGGCCATGGAGGAAGCGATTGCCAACCTGCCGCCGTCCTTCGCCAAGCTGCGCGGGCTGATCAACAACGCCGGCCTGGCCTTGGGCGTGGACCCGGCTCCCAAGTGCGACCTTGATGATTGGGACACCATGGTCGACACCAACATCAAAGGGCTGATGTACAGCACTCGCCTGTTGTTGCCGCGTTTGATCGCTCACGGTCGTGGCGCCAGCATCGTCAACCTCGGTTCCATCGCCGGCAACTACCCGTATCCGGGCAGCCACGTGTATGGCGCGAGCAAGGCGTTCGTCAAACAATTCTCCCTGAACCTGCGCTGTGACCTGCAAGGGACGGGCGTGCGGGTCAGCAATATCGAGCCGGGCTTGTGCGAGAGCGAGTTCTCGCTGGTGCGTTTCGCTGGTGATCAGGAGCGTTATAACGCCACTTATGCGGGGGCCGAGCCGATCCAGCCGCAAGACATCGCCGAAACCATTTTCTGGGTGCTCAATGCCCCGGCCCATATCAACATCAACAGCCTTGAACTGATGCCGGTGAGCCAGACCTGGAGCGGGTTTGCGATTGAGCGTAAGGGTGGCAAGGCTTAATTGTGGCGAGGGGGCTTGCCCCCGTTCGGGTGCGAAGCAGCCGCTTGCGATGCAACTGAAAAATCATCAGGGCTGCTGCGCAGCCCAACGGGGGCAAGCCCCCTCGCCACAAAAAACTCAGCCGAGATACTCGACCAACCCGCGATAGCAGGTCGCCAAGTGATAAGGCGTAGTCGAAGGCATGTCCTTGCGGCTCACTTCGCCCTGCTCGTCGCGACACTCATACCAGCCGCCCGCATGCAAAAAGCGCTGTTGCAGCGCCTGCAATTGGCACTGCACAGCGGCTTCGCTGCCCGGACGCAAAGTCAGGGCGCGCAGGTATTCAGCCTGGGCCCAGATACGTTGGGTAGCATCACGAGGGGCATCGTTCAGTTCCAGCATCGCGCATACAGCACCTGTGTGCTGATCCACGCCCCGTTGCTCGGTAAACGTAAAGGCGCGGTCCAGCGACGCATGCAGCTTGGAGCCGCGCAGTAACGCGGAGGACTCCAGCAGGAAATACCATTCGAACTGATGGCCTGGCTCGAACCAGTTATCCACAGCGCCCAGCGGTTTTTCCATCAATACCGCGTGTTGCGGATCGATAAAGCGCTTCTGCATGGCTGTGCATAACTCGACAAGCGCACTCTGCACAGCAACGTCCTCGCGCACCGAAAGAATGGCGAGGAAGGCTTCGGCCAAATGCATCAATGGATTTTGCAGCGGCCCGGCGTTGAGCGCGGACCAATCACGGCCCAGGCTCGCTTCGTACAGGCCGTCGCCTGTGGCGAAGCGCTGCGCCAACACCTCCAGCGTGGCGTTGAGCACCGACTCCACCAGCGGCTCGCGGACCTTGTCCCAGTAATGGGCGCAGGCGAACAGGATGAAGGCGTGGGTGTAGAGGTCTTTGCGCTGATCCAGCGGCGCACCTTGCGGGTCGATGCTGTAGAACCAGCCGCCATGCTCGGCATCGTGGAAATGCTGTTGCAAGGAGCGGAACAGCGCCGCCGCACGTTCTTCGGCCTGAGGCACTTGGCCGATCAGGCTGGAAAACAGGTACAGCTGCCGCGCGCAAGCCATGGCCCGATAGCGCTGCGGTGGCAGCGGCCGATGCTCGGCGTCCAGCGCTTCATACGGCAATGCCATGTCGGCGTTCCAGCCGGGGCCTTGCCAGAGCGGCACGATCACGTTCTCAAAGTGCTGTTGCACCGAGGCGAACAAAGCGGTCAATTCAGGCTGGGAAGCGGAGCGGGAAACATGCGGCATTGGCTGGCGTCGTCACGGCAGGGGCGATTGCGCGACATGGTAGCAGAGAGGCAGGCTTGAGAGACGCGGTGTCTGTCAGGCCGTCTTCGCGAGCAAGCCCGCTCCCACACTCGATCTGGGTACGCAGGACGAGTGTGGGAGCGGGCTTGCTCGCGAAGAGGCCGGAACAGACGATAAAAAGGTCAGCCTGCCAACAACCAGCCCCCAGTCGCCGCCGAAGCCGCACCCGCCAGTCGAACCAGTGGCGCGGCGGCCTGAGGCAAGACGCGAACCAGCGCATAACCCGCGGCATGCAACGCTGCCGTCGCCACCACAAATCCTGCGGCATACGCCCAAGGACTGGACATGTCCGGCAATTCCAGGCCATGCGCCACGCCATGAAACAGCGCGAATAATGCGGTCGCAGCCACTGCCACGCTCAACGGCGGACGCACCGCCAAAGCCACCGCCAGGCCCAACGCCAATACCGATGCTGCAATCCCGCTTTCCAGCGCCGGCAGGTTCAGCCCTTCAAAGCCCAGCAGTCCGCCGATCAGCATAGTGCCCACAAACGTGCAGGGCAGTGCCCAGCGTGCAGGACCTTTCTGCTGCGCAGCCCACAACCCCACGGCAACCATCGCCAACAAATGATCGAGACCACCCATCGGGTGGCTGATACCGGCGATCAAGCCATTGTCGCCGTGGCCCGGATGAGCGAGCGCTATGGCCGGGGTCAGCAGCAGGGCCATGGCGCCCAGAATGCGTTTCAGTGTCATGGATAAGCTTCCTTGTTGATAAGTGTGATCAGGCCGCAGTCAGCAAGCCCTGGCGTTCGATGAAGGCGATGATCGCTTCCAGACCCTGGCCGGTTTTCTGGTTGCTGAAGACGAACGGTTTGCCGTTGCGCATGCGTTGGGTGTCGCTGTCCATCAGCTCTAGCGAGGCGCCTACCAGCGGCGCGAGGTCGATCTTGTTGATCACCAGCAAATCGGATTTGCAGATCCCCGGCCCGCCCTTGCGCGGCAGCTTGTCGCCGGCCGAGACGTCGATCACGTAAATAGTCAGGTCGGACAGTTCCGGGCTGAAGGTCGCCGAGAGGTTGTCGCCACCGGACTCCACCAGAATCAGGTCCAGCCCCGGGAAGCGCCGGTTCAGTTGATCCACCGCTTCCAGATTGATCGAGGCGTCTTCGCGGATCGCCGTGTGCGGGCAGCCGCCGGTCTCCACGCCGATGATTCGCTCGGGTGCCAAGGCTTCGTTGCGCACCAGGAAGTCGGCGTCTTCGCGGGTGTAGATGTCGTTGGTCACGACGGCCAGGTTGTAGCGGTCGCGCAGGGCCAGGCACAGGGCCAGGGTCAGGGCGGTTTTGCCGGAACCGACCGGGCCGCCGATGCCGACGCGCAGAGGTTGTGTGTTCATGTGGTTCTCCAAAATAAAAGGCCCTAGGAACGGAACAGACGGCTGTACTGGCGCTCATGGGCCATGCACGCCAGGGACAGGCCAAAAGCAGCGCTGCCAGAGTGTTCGGGGTTGATTCGGGTGGCGTCTTGCTGCGCCTGTTGCAGCAGCGGCAGCAGTTCGCTGGTCAGGCGCTGGGCGGCTTGCTGGCCCAGGGGCAGGGTTTTCATCAACACGGCCAATTGGTTTTCCAGCCAGCTCCAGAGCCAGGCGGCCAGCGCATCTTGCGGGCTGATCTGCCAGGCGCGGGCCGCCAGCGCCCAGCCAAGGGCCAGATGTGGTTCAGGGCATTGGTCGAGAAAGGCCCGGGCCGGCGCATCCAGTTCCGGTAAACCGTTGAGCAGTTGCTTCAACGAATAACCCATTTGCCGACTTTCCTGATGCAGCTCACGGGTTTCCCGGCTGGCGCGATGTTCTTCGCAACGTTGCAGCAGTTCGGCCCAGTTTTCTTCGGTCGCAGCGGTGCAATGGGCGAGCAGTAGCGGCGCTTCGAAGCGCGCCAGGTTCAGCAGCAACTGATCGCTGATCCAGCGCCGCGCGCTGTCGGGATCGTCCACGCGGCCGTTATCCACAGCCATCTCCAGACCCTGGGAATAGCTGTAGCCGCCAATTGGCAGCTGCGGGCTGGCTAGACGCAGCAGCGCCCAGGCCGGGTTCATATACGCACGCCGAACTGGTGCAGTTTCGGCGGATAGTTGAAATCCTCGTCACCATGGCGCGAATGGTGATGGCCGCCGCCGTAGGCACCGTGTTCCGGCTGGAACGGCGCTTCGATGTTCTCGGCATTGGCGCCCAGTTGCTCGAGCATGGCCTTGAGCACGTAATCGTCGAGCAGGCGCAGCCAGCCATCGCCGACTTGCAGGGCTACATGGCGGTTGCCCAGGTGATAGGCCGCGCGAGTCAGCTCGAAGGCATTGGCGCAGGTGACGTGCAGCAGGTGTTCGGGGCGAGCGCAGACGCGAACGACGCGCCCGTCTTCAGCCTGTAGGCATTCGCCGTCATACAGCGGCGGCTGACCGCGCTCCAGAAACAACCCGACGTCTTCATTCTCGGCACTGAAACAGCGCAAGCGGCTTTTGCTCCGGGCTTCGAAGGTCAGGTGCAACTCGGCGGCCCAGACGGGTTGAGGGTCGATTCTGCGATGAATCACCAGCATCGGAAGGCTTCCAGCAATGGACAATGCTCAGGGATAGAGCAAGGGGCTTGCCAATCGGGTGAGGCGTAGGAAATGCCTGTCGGGGCGGAGTGGGAGGGCGGGAAGCTGGATTAACTTGGTGCGAATTATTGTCGAGTGCACCAAATTGCAGCGAAGTAGAGGGGCCATGTGGGAGCGGGCTTGCTCGCGAAGGCAGTCTTCCAGTCACATAGATGCTGGATGTACCTACGCCTTCGCGAGCAAGCCCGCTCCCACAGGGATTATTCGGTGCTGCCTAAGCCTTGCCAATGTTTGAGGCCAATAAAGATAAACCGCAGCTGCTGCGTGATTTTCGCCTGTGGCGTCAGATGCTCCGGTAACGCCTGCGCCGGTGGATCGATGATGTCCGGCAAAGTGGCGAACACGCTTTTGACGATCAGATCAGCCATGACGCTCAAACCTGCGAGGTCCAGATGCTGCAGTTTCGGCATCAGCGACAAGTCCGCCGCCAGGTCCGAGCTGATGTCTTCGCGCAAACGGCCAATGGCCTGGCGCACCGGCAGTGAGCCGCCGTACTGTTCGCGGGCAAGAAACAGGAACTGCGAGCGATTGGCCGTGACCACGTCGAGAAAGATCCGTACCGAGGCATCGATAATGCCACCCATGACGAACTCGTTATGGCGCACCAGGCGAATGGTTTCACGGAAGGTCTGACCGACTTCGCTCACCAGCACCAGGCCCAGTTCATCCATGTCGGCGAAATGCCGGTAGAACCCGGTGGGTACGATCCCGGCAGTTCTGGTCACTTCTCGCAGGCTCAGGCTGCCGAATCCTCGGCCGCTTTCCATCAAGTGGCGGGCAGCGTCCATCAGGGCGTTGCGGGTCTGTTGTTTCTGTTCGGCGCGGGGCAGCATCGCAAGGGTGTTTTCTGGACAGGACAGCGGCGCACTCTAGCAAATCGGCTTCACTGGCGTCGAACGACTATCGGGAGATCACGCGGGGAAATGCAGCGTCTATAAAGTCAAAAGCCCAATCCGGGGATTGGGCTTTTTTTCGGGGCCGCCATGGGCTTAGCTCACAGCGCTGTTGCGTTCGATCACACGGTCACCACCGCCTTCAGCCAGGGTTTGCCCCTGTGGAGTGCGATCGGAACCACCTTCAGCCAGGGTTTGGCCTTGTGGGGTGCGATCGGAACCGCCTTCGGCCAGGGTTTGGCCTTGTGGAGTGCGATCGGAACCGTCAGCGGCCAGCGTTTGGCCCTGTGGAGTGCGGTCGGAACCACCTTCAGCCAAAGTTTGACCTTGTGGAGTACGGTCGGAACCATCGGCAGCAACGGTCTGGCTGAACACCGAGTGGCTGTCTTTGGCTTGGGGGGCGGCCTGATCGGCGGCCGGCAAAGCAAAAGCGGTGCTGGCTAACATCGAGAGGGTCAGGCTAAGCAGTAATTCGCGTTTCATGATGGGTTGCTCCTTGGGAGGGCGATAAAGTGGGTACGAGATCAATGCTACTCTCGATAAGTCGATATAAAAGTTCATAAACGCAATGGTAATAATCAACAGAATTGATTGTTCGGCCGCAGCGCTCTAGAACGGGCGTTTCCGGCGAGCTTTTCTGCACTGAGGTGGGTATTTTCGACCCACTCTCGCCTCGCAAAAGTGCGGATGCGGTAACGCCGGATGAAGGCAGAGTGTCCCCGGCCGATTATTTGAGTGTTAAGTGCCTATTCGGTTAAACCTGCGCCCCATTTGCCAGTCCTAAATTTTATGGCAGGCCGGTTCTGGCCTAACGTTTCATCCGTGCGTCGCTGTCGGGGCGCTCAGTCGTATTCAGGAGCCCTGTGCAATGACGCGCACTCGTAAAATTCTTGCCTGGACCTTCGCCAGCCTCGTTGTCCTGCTGGCTGTCCTGGTGCTGATCATCGCGTTCTTCGACTGGAACCGGATCAAGCCGCCCCTGAACGCCAAAGTGTCCGAAGAACTGCATCGTTCGTTCGCCATCAATGGCAATCTTGCGGTGATCTGGCAGCGCGAGACTGACGAGGGCGGCTGGCGGGCCTGGGTGCCGTGGCCGCATGTGGTGGCTGAGGACCTGACCCTGGGCAATCCGGACTGGTCGAAACAACCGCAGATGGCCACCCTCAAACGCGTTGAACTGCGCATTTCGCCGCTGGCGTTGCTGGCGCAGCGGGTGGTGATCCCGCGTATCGACCTGAGTGAACCCAATGCGAATCTGCAGCGTCTGCCCGATGGTCGCGCCAACTGGACGTTCAAGTTCGATCCCAAAGACCCGAACGCCGAGCCTTCGAACTGGGTGCTGGACATCGGGGCCATCGGCTTCGACAAGGGCCATGTCATGCTCGACGACCAGAAGCTGAAGACTCAGCTTGATCTGCTTATCGATCCGTTGGGCAAACCGATTCCGTTCAGCGACATTGTTGGCGACAAAGCGGCAAAAAAAACCGTTGAAAAGGGTGGTTCACCGCAGGATTACGCCTTCGCATGGAAGGTCAAAGGCCAATACCACGCTCAGAATCTCGCGGGCGAGGGCAAGACCGGCGGTTTGCTGGCTTTACAGGACGCCTCCAAGCCATTCCCGCTTCAGGCGCAAATGAAGATCGCCGACACTCGCGTCGAACTGACCGGTACGCTTACCGACCCCTTGAATCTCGGTGCCCTGGATCTGCGCCTGAAACTGGCCGGTGCCAGCCTGGGCAATCTCTATCCGCTGATCGGCGTGACGCTGCCGGATACTCCGCCTTACACCACCGACGGGCACTTGATTGCCAAGCTGCAAGAGCCGGGCGGGGCGGTGTACCGCTATGAGGACTTCAACGGCACGATCGGTGAAAGTGACATTCACGGTAACCTGACCTATGTCGCCAGCCAGCCGAGGCCCAAACTCAGCGGGGCGCTGGAGTCCAACCAACTGCTGTTTACCGACTTGGCCCCTTTGATCGGTGCCGATTCCAACGCCAGGCAAGAGGCCCGCGGCGGCGCAGGCAAGCAGCCAGCGGACAAGCTGCTACCGGTTGAGGAGTTCAGGACTGAACGTTGGCGCGACATGGACGCCGATGTGGAATTTACCGGCAAGCGCATCGTCCACAGCGCAAGACTGCCGTTCAACGATCTTTACGCCCATGTGGTACTGACCGATGGTGTGCTCAATCTGGAGCCTCTGCGTTTCGGCGTGGCGGGCGGCAATCTGGATGCGCAGATTCGTCTGAATGGGCGAACCGAGCCTTTGGAAGGCCGGGCCAGACTGACGGCGCGCAAGTTCAAGCTCAAGCAGCTGTTCCCCACTCTGGAACGGATGAAAACCAGTTTTGGTGAGCTTAATGGCGACGCTGATCTTAGCGGTCGTGGCAACTCGGTAGCCAAACTGCTGGGTACTGCCGACGGCAATCTGAAGATGCTGATCAACGACGGCGCGATCAGTCGCGAGTTGATGGAGCTGGCGGGGCTCAACGTCGGCAACTATGTGGTGGGCAAGATCTTTGGCGACAGGGAGGTGAGGATCAACTGTGCGGCGGCGGATTTTGAGATCAAAAGCGGTCTGGCGACGACACGGCTTTTTGTTTTCGATACCGAGACTGCCATTGTCTATGTCGATGGCACTGCGAACATGGCAACCGAGCAACTGGACCTGACCATCAGCCCGGAATCGAAAGGCTGGCGCGTGATTTCATTGCGCTCGCCGCTGTACGTGCGGGGCAAATTCATCAAGCCGGATGCAGGCGTCAAACCGGTGCCGCTGATGCTGCGGGGGGCCGGAATGGTGGCGCTGGGCGTGATTGCCGCGCCGGCGGCGGGCTTGCTGGCGCTGATAGCGCCCAGCGGTGGTGAGCCGAATCAGTGTGCGCCGTTGCTGGAGCAGATGAAGGCGGGCAAGGCGCCGGTGACGGTCAAGCCCACCCAGTAATTGGGTGTCTGCGATGACGCCTTCGCGAGCAAGCCCGCTCCCACATTAGACCGCGTTCAGACAGGCAACGCGGTCTAATGTGGGAGCGGGCTTGCTCGCGAAAGCGCTCTGGCCGGCGCTGCCGAAGGCTGCGATCTTGGCAATAGATCCGACAATCGAGTCTCCTCCTGCAACCACGCAAAAAATGCCCGCACCGGCGGATGCCGTTCACGTCCCGGTACGCACAGTGCGCTGTATCCGGCCCCATCGACCTGAATGTCCCCTCGATAAGGCCGCAGCAAGCCGTTGGCCACACTTTCCGACACCAGGATGTTGCTCGCCAGTACCAGCCCTTGTCCGGCGATGGCGGCTTGCAAGGCGTAATGTTCTTCGTCGTACTCACGAACCGTCGGTTGCACGGTCAGCCAGGTTTCGCCGGATTGCGCACACCAGGCCTCCCATCCATGGGCGTACAGCTTGGAGTTGTGCCAATGCACGCTGATCAGGGTCGGTACGCGACTGGGCGCCAGGGCCACTTGTTCAGGCGAGCCATAGACCCCGAAACATTCGTCGAACAGGCACAAACCATACAGGTTCGGGTAATCATCGAGGCTGTAACGCACCACCAGATCGACGCTGGCGTCCTGATGCAAATCGATCACTTCGCAGTGAGTATCCAGGCGCAGGCTGATGTTCGGATGGCGCGCGTAAAAGCGTCCCAGCCGAGGCACCAGCCAGAGAGCGGCGAAGGCGGCTGTGGTGGAAATCGTCAGGTTCGTGACGCTGCGTTGCGGGCGCAAGGTATCGACGCTTTGCGCCACTTCCAGCAGGGCGCCGTGCAGGCTGCGGAACAGCCGTTCGCCGCATTCGGTGAGGCGCACCTGTCGTGGCAACCGTTCGAACAGCGGCACGCCGAGCCAGTTTTCCAGGGCGCGGATCTGGTGCGAGACCGCCGTCGGCGTCACGGAGAGCTCTTCGGCGGCGGCCTTGAAACTCAACAGGCGCGAGGCGGATTCGAAGGCGCGCAGGGCGGTCAGCGGCAACGAGGCAAACATTTTAAAACTCCATGGATGAAATGGATTCATCCAGACTGATTTTTGTTCATTTGAAGATAGACGGTCACGCGCTTCAAGCTGCAACCGCAAGCCGTTTCAGTTTAGCCCTTCAGGAGACTCAGATGAGCAGAATTCTTGCCATTCATGCCAGCCCCCGTGGCGACCGTTCACATTCGCGGCGTCTGGCCGAGGTGTTTCTTTCGGCCTGGCAGGGTCGTAACCCACAGTCGCAATTGACTCGCCGTGAAGTTGGTCGGGCGTTGATTCCGGCCGTCAACGAAGCGTTTGTGGCGGCCGCTTTTCACTCGGAACCCGAGGCGCGAACCCTGTCGATGCAGGCCGATCTGGCACTGAGCGATGAATTGGTGGGGGAGTTGCTAGGCCATGATCTGTTGGTGATTTCCACCCCGATGTACAACTTCAACGTGCCCAGCGGGCTCAAGGCCTGGGTCGATCAGATCGTGCGGCTCGGGCTGACGTTCAATCACACCCTGGACAACGGCATCGCGCAGTACGAACCGCTGGTGCAGGGCAAGAAGGCGTTGATCGTCACCAGTCGCGGCGGGTTCGGCTTCGGCCCCGGCGGTGAACTTGAAACGATGAACCATGCCGACCCGTTTTTGCGCACCGCATTGGGGTTCATTGGCATCACCGACGTCACCGTTGTTGCCGCCGAGGGTGAAGAGTCCGCCGAGCGCACCTTCCAGGTCTCCCTGGCCGAGGCCGAGCAGCGTTTGCTGGCGCTGGCCAGGGAATTCTAGATGGCCTGGTTGTTCTTGCTGATCGCCGCCGGGTTCGAGGTCACCTTCGCCATGGGCATGAAGTACGCCGAAGGCTTCACCCGGCTCTGGCCGTCAGTGATTACCGTTGTGGCGGCGGTAGGCGGAATTTACTTCCTGACGTTGGCCATGCGCGAATTGCCGGTGAGCATCGCCTACCCGATCTGGACCGCCATCGGTTCACTGGGCACGGTGTTTCTGGGCTTTGCGTTGCTGGGCGAAAGCCTGACCGCGCTCAAGCTGGTGTCGGTCGGGCTGATCGTGGCAGGGGTGGTGGGGTTGAAGTAAGCGATGTCATAGACTGGTCGTTGAGTTGCCATCTTGGGTGACGATGCTTGGCTGACGCCTTGCATCCAGCCTTGCTTCATCTCACCGATCACAAGGATGTTCATCCATGTCGCAAGGTTCCGCCACGCGTTACCCATTGGTATTGGTCCCGGGGATGCTCGGGTTTATCCGTTTGCTGCTCTATCCCTATTGGTACGGAATCATTTCGGCGCTGCGCCGGGATGGGGCGACTGTGATTGCGGTACAGGTCTCGCCGCTCAACTCCACCGAGGTGCGCGGCGAGCAATTGTTGGCACGGATCGAGGAGATCCTGCGCGAAACCGGGGCCGAGAAGGTCAACCTGATCGGCCACAGCCAGGGCTCGCTGACCGCCCGCTACGCCGCGGCTAAACGCCCGGATCAAGTGGCTTCAGTGACCTCGGTGGCCGGGCCGAATCATGGCTCGGAGCTGGCGGACCATCTGCACACCCATTATCCGGCTGACAGCGCCAAGGGCCGGCTCCTGAGCTTTTTACTGTGGTTGATCAGCGCGCTGATGTGCCTGCTGGAAACCGGCTATCGCGGGCCAAGACTGCCGGTGGATATCCCGGCTTCGCACCAATCCCTGACCACCGCGGGCGTGGCGCTGTTCAATCAGCGTTATCCACAGGGGCTGCCCGAAACCTGGGGCGGGCACGGCCCGGAAGTGGTCAATGGCGTGCGTTATTACTCCTGGTCCGGGACTTTACAACCGGGCAAGACCGATCGCGGGTGCAACCTGTTCGACGGCACCAACCGCAGTTGCCGATTGTTTGCCAGGACCTTCGTGCGTGAAGCGGGGCATTGCGACGGGATGGTCGGGCGTTACAGCTCGCATTTGGGGACGGTGATCGGTGATGAATACCCGATGGATCACTTCGATATCGTCAACCAATCGCTGGGGCTGGTGGGCAAGGGCGCAGAGCCGGTGCGGTTGTTTGTCGAGCATGCAGCGCGGTTGAAGGCGGCCGGTGTGTGAATGGCATGGGACCGCGTTTTCGTTCTTCGCGGGCAAGCCACGCTCCCACAGGTTTTGTATCAGACGCCGGCAATGAGCACGCCTGAGCAATATCGACGCCGCCATCTCGATAGCAGGTGAACGTGTAACAGGCTTTGTCTACACTCCGAAACGAGGCCGCATCCATCGGTGCGGTAACAAGGAGAACACTCCATGAAGATGTTGCGTGCCCCGTTGTTGATGGTCGGTTTGCTGCTCTGCTCCCAGGGTTTCGCCGCCACTGCCCAACAGAACAAAATGACCACCTGCAATGCCGAGGCTACCGCCAAAAGCCTCAAGGGCGATGAGCGCAAAGCCTTCATGAGCACCTGCCTCAAAGCCGCGCCGGCCGCTGATGCCGCCAAGCCCATGACCCCTCAGCAAGAAAAGATGAAAACCTGCAACGCCACGGCGACCGCCCAGGCCCTTACGGGTGATGCGCGTAAAATCTTCATGAGCGAATGCCTGAAGAACAAGTAAGCAGCGCGCTCAGCTCAGGAGGCTTTGTGGCGGTTGTGCTGGCCCCTTCGCGAGCAAGCCCGCTCCCACATTTATTCTCAGGCGTGCACAGAAGGTGTGTTCACAGGAGATCCAGTGTGGGAGCGGGCTTGCTCGCGAAGGGGCCGGTAAGGTCGACCGACACAATCCCTAGTGCTCGCCCCGGATCGCTGGCAGACTGCCAATCCTTTTACGTCGTTCGTTTTGAGGCTGTATGTCAGCGTTTTCTCAGCGTCAGGTCTTGTTGCTTATCAGCTGGGTCATCATTTTTGGTGGTTTGCTGCTGGTGCTCCCTCTGCGATTACTGCCCAGCCTGCTGGCCGGGTTGTTGGTGTTCGAACTGGTCAACATGCTCACGCCGCAATTGCAGCGGCTGATCGAAGGCCGCCGTGCGCGCTGGCTGGCGGTGGCGTTGCTGGGGACATTGGTGGTCAGCGTGCTGGCGCTGATCTTTGCCGGTGCGATCAGTTTTCTGCTGCACGAGGCGGAAAACCCTGGCGCTTCTCTCGACAAATTCATGGTCGTGGTCGACCGCGCACGCGGACAGTTGCCGCCATTCATCGACGCTTATCTACCGGCCAGTGCCGCCGAGTTCCGGGTGGCCATCGGCGAGTGGATGAGCAAGCACCTCAGCGACTTGCAACTGGTGGGCAAGGACGCGGCGCACATGTTCGTGACGCTGCTGATCGGCATGGTGCTGGGGGCGATCATTGCCTTGCAGCGAGCGCCGGATGTGACCAAGCGCAAACCGTTGGCCGCGGCGCTGTTCGACCGTTTGCACCTGTTGGTCCAGGCGTTTCGCAACATCGTTTTCGCCCAGATCAAGATTTCCCTGCTCAACACCTTTTTCACCGGGATTTTCCTCGCGGTGGTCTTGCCGATGTTCGGGATCAAGCTGCCGCTGACCAAAACCCTGATCGTGCTGACTTTCCTGCTCGGCCTGTTGCCGGTGATCGGCAACCTGATCTCCAACACCTTGATCACCATCGTCGGCTTGTCGCTGTCGATCTGGGTGGCGGTGGCGGCGCTGGGTTATCTGATAGTTATCCACAAGCTGGAATACTTCCTCAACGCGCGCATCGTCGGCGGGCAGATCAGTGCCAAGTCGTGGGAGTTGCTGCTGGCAATGCTGGTGTTCGAAGCCGCGTTCGGCCTGCCGGGGGTGGTAGCGGGGCCGATTTATTACGCGTATCTGAAGAGTGAATTGAAGCTGGCGGGGATGGTTTGATCAGGTCGAATGCATTGCCTGATCTGACGCCTTCGCGAGCAAGCCCGCTCCCACATTCGACCGAGTTCCTCCAGATGGAATGCGGTCGAATGTGGGAGCGGGCTTGCTCGCGAAGCAGGCGCCGCGGTCTTTCAGGTCAGTCCATCGGGCCGTAACGTTTGGCCGCTTCAATCGCCAAGCCACTGCCGATACTGCCGAAGATGTTCCCTTCCACATGCTGCGCATTCGGCAACATCGCCGAGACGCTGTTGCGCAGCGCCGGAATTCCGCTCGAACCGCCGGTGAAGAACACGGTGTCCACCTGATCGACCCGCACATTGGCGTCCGCCAGCAATTGGGTCACGCTGTTGCGCACTCGCTCCAGCAGACTATCAATGGCTGATTCGAACAGTGCCCGGCTCAGTTCCACACTCAAACCCGGCTCGATCCGATCCAGTGGTACATGGCGGCTGTCGGCGTGGGTCAGCTGGATCTTGGTTTCTTCCACTTCCATGGCCAGCCAATGCCCGGCGCGCTGGTCGATCAGCTTGAACAGGCGATCGATGCCGCCGGTGTCCTCGATGTCGTAACGCATGCTGCCCAAGGCCAGGGTCGACTTCTGCGAGTACACCGAGTTGATGGTGTGCCAGGTCGCCAGGTTCATGTGGTGGCTGGTGGGCATGTAGGCGCCACTCTTCATCCGGCTGCCGTAGCCGAACAGCGGCATCAGGCCTTGCAGACTCAGCTGCTTGTCGAAATCGGTCCCGCCGATGTGCACGCCTCCGGTGGCGAGAATGTCGTCGTGACGGTTGTCGTGATTGCGGCGCTCAGGCGACAGGCGCACCAGCGAGAAGTCCGAGGTACCACCACCGATGTCCACAATCAGGACAAGCTCTTCTTTTTCGATGGTCGACTCATAGTCGAACGCCGCCGCAATCGGCTCGTACTGGAAAGACACATCCTTGAAACCAATGGCGCGGGCTACATCCACCAGAGTGTTTTCCGCTTCCTGGTCGGCCATTTCATCATCATCGACGAAAAACACCGGACGGCCCAGCACCACTTCCTCGAATTCCCGACCGGCAGCGGCTTCGGCACGTTTCTTCAACTGGCCGATGAACAGCCCGAGCAGGTCCTTGAACGGCATCGCCGTGCCAAGAACGCTGGTGTCGTGCTTGATCAGTTTGGAACCCAACAGACTCTTGAGCGAGCGCATCAGCCGGCCTTCGTAGCCTTCCAGGTACTCGTGCAGCGCCAGCCGGCCGTACACCGGGCGGCGTTCTTCCATATTGAAGAAGACCACCGAGGGCAGGGTGATCTTGTCGTCCTCCAGCGCGATCAGCGTTTCCATGCCGGGGCGCAACCAGCCGACGGTGGAGTTGGATGTGCCGAAGTCGATACCACAGGCACGGGCTGGGGATGCGTTTTTCATGTCTTTCAAGTTCCGGTTAAAAAACGGCCGCGCAGTGTATGTCAGTGCGGCGAAGATTCGAAGGCCGACTATCCGTTAAATCGCAGCGCTCAGCGCTTGAAAGATGGCCAATCACCCCCAAACTTCCCTGCATAGACTTGGCAACCCCTTGGGCGACTGCAAGAACCGCGCCCTGCTGCCGATAAACTTCTGATGCGCTGCCCGGTCACAACCTTGAGATCGGTCAATCCAAACGCTGCAAACAAGAGCATGCTGTGCCTGGCTGCGCGATTTCGATAATGGATGGTGATTCCCTCGATGGACTTCAAAGACTATTACAAGATTCTCGGTGTGGAGCCGACCGCGGACGATAAGGCGATCAAGGCCGCCTATCGAAAGCTGGCGCGCAAATACCACCCCGACGTCAGCAAGGAAAAGGACGCCGAGGCCAAGTTCAAGGACGCTTCGGAAGCCTATGAAGCGCTGAAAAGCGCCGACAAGCGCGCCGAATACGACGACTTGCGCAAATACGGCCACCACGGCCAGCCCTTTCAGGGCCCACCGGGTTGGCAGAGCCGTGGTGGTTTCGGGGGGGGTGGTCAGGACACGGGCGATTTCTCGGACTTTTTCAGTTCGATCTTCGGCAACCGGGGTCCGGGTTTCGGTGGTGGTGGACGGTCGGGCCATAGCGCTGGACGTCGAGGGCAAGACGTGGAAATGGAATTACCGGTTTTTCTGGAAGAAACCCTCTCGACCGAATCGAAGAAAGTCAGCTTCCAGGTGCCGCATTACAACGCTGCCGGCCAGCATGTCAGCAACACCAGTAAAAGCCTGAACGTGAAGATCCCCGCCGGGGTGACCGACGGTGAGCGCATCCGCCTCAAGGGCCAGGGCGCTCCGGGCATCGGTGGCGGACCCAATGGCGACTTGTACCTGACCATCCGTTTCGCGCCGCACCCCAAATTCGACGTCGAAGACGAGAACCTGATCATCACCTTGCCGCTGGCGCCGTGGGAGTTGGCATTGGGTACCGAAGTGGCGGTGCCGACCCTCACCGGCAAAATCAACCTCAAGGTTCCGGCCGGCAGCCAGAATGGCCAGCGCATGCGCGCCAAGGGCCACGGCCTGCTGCACAAGCATGGTCACCGCGGCTACCTGTTCGTGCAGCTCAAGGCAGTGATGCCGAAAAAACTCGACCATGACGTCAAAGAATTGTGGGAGGAACTGGCGAAAAAAGCCGCTTTCAATCCGCGAGAGAATTTTTGATTCCGAGATAGAGATAAGGAGGAGCCAATCATGAGCGAGCCCGTGATCGTTCTATTGGATCTGGCAGAATTCTGTGAGGCGGCCGAACTCTCGGACGTGCATGTGATCGAGATCGTCGAGCACGGCATCCTCGAACCTCAGGGAGCACAACCCAAGGATTGGCGCTTCACCGATTATGAGCTGCTGCTGGCCAAGCGCGCTGCCAAGCTGCGGCGCGACCTGGAGCTGGAATGGGAAGGCGTCGCCCTGGCGCTCGACCTTCTGGAAGAAGTCCAGCAACTGCGGGCGGAGAATCGAATGCTCAAGCAGCGGTTGGGGCGGTTGGTGGTCGAGTAGTCGTTCTGGTGTTTTTGTGTTGCCCTAGAGGTCGCTTTCGCGAGCAAGCCCGCTCCCACAGGGGATTTGCGGCGTACACAAATCAAATGTGGGAGCGGGCTTGCTCGCGAAGAACGATAACGCGGTCTACCGCCGTCAGACCTTCCTGGGCAACACCACGGTAAACAACGTGCCATCAGCCTCATTGGAGCTGACGTCGATCGTCCCTTGATGGGCCTTGACCACTTCCTTGACGATGAACAGCCCCAGACCCAGGCTGGTGGTCGACCCGTTGAGTTCTTCGTCGGCACTGCGTACCAGCGGATCGAAAATCGTGGGGAGCGCCTCGGGTGGAATCGGCGTACCGTCGTTGTGTACGGTGAGCCGAACGCTGTCCGCTTCGCCCCTGAGGGTCAGCTTGACCGCGTTGTTGCTCGAACCGTGTTGCAAGGCATTTCCGATCAGATTCTGCAGCATCTGATCGAGCCTTCGGCCATCCCACACACCTTGGGTGTCGCCTTCGATGCTCAGTCTCGTATCGCATTGCGGATGAGCGGCGCAGGCCTGGGCAATCGCTTCACGCGCCGTATCGGCCAGATCCATGGGCGCCGGTTCGATTGGCAGGCTCTTGCCCAGGCGACTGCGGACCAGCTCCAGCAAATCGCTGACCATTGCCGCCATGTGGCGGGTGCCCCGCTTGATGTGGAGCGCACAGGTCAATGCATCGCCCTCAAGGTTGGTTTTACGCATCAGTATTTCGGTGGACATGCTCACCGCTTGAAGCGGTGCGCGCAGGTCATGGCCAAGAATTGCCAGAAAAATGTCCCGGGAATGATTGACCTGCTCGGCATAGGCCGCCGTGGATTCGGCCAGGGCTTCGTCGATGGCTTCGTTGAAACGGATCATGTCCTGGAAATAGGCCAGGTCCGGCGAGTCCAGGCTATTGACCCACAGGCGGATCACACACGCGCGCAAATGGCGAAACTCGCTAGTCATCTGCACCAGGTCGAAGCCCACGGCATGTCGCAGCTCACCATGGCTGGCGCCGGCTTCGTCCAGGCTCGGGGTTTTCTCCGGTCCTTCGCCGCGTGCCTTGGCGGCTTGTTCGGTGGGTGTCTGGGGTTTGCACATGTCCCGGGCCGCGGCCAGCAGTATCGACCTGGCATGGTCACGCAACGCGTGGCTGTCCATGGCATCGGCGGCCGGGGTGATGGTTTTGGCGAACTGCTCCCACTCATCGACGATGCGATCAATGTGTAAGACGATGAATTCGGATAGACGCATGGCGGTTACCTGAGCATGAGTCGAAGGACAGCGAGTCGAAATAGTAGCCTCTTTGACGGGAAAAGCATGACCGCTCATGCACAGGCATAAACAGCCGGTAATCTGGCGGTATGTATGTATCGAAAACGCCTTGATTTTTGATCTGTCCGGGCGCTTTCAGCGTGTTGCCAAGCAGCTATTTGGACTTTTGTTTCAGACGCTGGCGAATAAGCTGTTGGCTCTTTTCCTCGGTTTAAAGTGATCGACCAATGACTGACTTGCATGGAAGCAACTCGATAGGAACCACCGAAACATCACCCGCCGACAACACCGGCATTCATTACCAGCGCGTTCTGGACGTGATACCGGACGCCCTCAAAAACGCCTCGCCAACGAGGTTGAAAACCCTTGAAACCCTACAACCCCAAATACCCGAATGGTATGGCAGCGCGCGGGAAACAGATCGCCACTACCTCAAGCAATTGATTGACGAGCGCTGGCGCTTGCAAGGCGTTCTGGACAAGACCCTGGGACACTTGCAGCACGACATCGATGCGTTTGCCGAGCCGTTGCTCGACGCGCTATTGCAGTCAAACTTCAACACCACCGCAAAAGCCAACGAGCTGAGCGTGGAACTTGAAGTGCCCAGCAAGATTGCCTTTGTCATCGATAACGGCGCCACGCGTGTGCGCAAATCCACGTTGCTGGAAGCGGCATTGCACAACTTCGAGGCGTCTGAAACCGCTGAAGACGCGTGGCGTAGCGGTTCAAGCGTTTACCGCAAGGACCCGCATGGCAGGCTTGCGCAGATGCCGGAAATTCCCCTGTCAAGGTTTGCCTCCCTGTGCCGGGATCTGGACATTGGCGGCCAGTATCAGAAACACATCAAGTCTATCCTGCTGCCCGACACCAGCAAGGCGCAGCAGACCTTGCAGCGGGATTCGATTGCCAGCGAGAAAGCGGCTTTTCATTTGGCATCTCTGATCGCCCGGCTAAAGGGCGATATCAGTGCTCACGCTTACGTCAAGCTGCGAGACATTCAGGAAAGCCGCGCCGATATCAGCCTGTACGACCAGCCGTTGCGCTGCCATCGTCTATCGCTGATGGGTTTCCGGCTGACCGGTATCGTGTTGTTCAGTGCGGTCAGCGAGCCCTCAAAGGTCAAGCGAGCTGTTGAAGCGTTGACCTCCGACAGCCTGAAGTTCTGGCTCGACTGGTCGCGGCGCATTCCGGTGTTGCCGGGGCACGAATACGAGCAGTACAAGCTGTTGCAGGCGTTCTTTGCCAATGGCCCGCAAGGTGTGGCCGACCAGATGCTGCGCAACGAGGAGATCTACCAGCAGAGCCGTTTGTCCGGCCCGGTGATCGCTTATGTGCCGGATGACCCGGATCATCCACTCAAGGAATATCCATCACTGACCGCGTTCATGAAAACGCTGATCGGCCAGTTGCGCGATACCGAGTACCAGGCCTGGTTCAGCCGGTTCGTGGCCCACAGGGACAAAGGGCATTTTTTCGCCCGGATCAATGAACGCCTCACGACCTTTACCTGGCACCAACGCGAACCGCTCGACATGGGGCCGTGGTGGCGTGAAACGGCGGTCGAAAGTCCAAATGCCGAACCGATCACCACTCTGATCACCGGCGATCTCTGGCTGGCGTTGTTTTTCGAGCTGCGTGGTAAAGCCATCGCCGACGCCCGCCACATTGCCGTGCCCACCGACGATGAGGATGCGACAGCCCGCTTCAAGCGCTTGACCAGCTACCTGTCGATCGGCTGGAACATTTTCAATTTCGCCGCGGTGCTGGTGCCGGGCCTGGGTGAAGCCATGCTTGGCGTCATGGTCGCGCAAATGCTCGCCGAACTGGCCGAAGGCGTCGAAGACTGGAGCAAAGGTGACAAGGAAGAGGCCTCGGCGTACCTCAATGGCGTATTGATCAACTTCGCGCAATTGGCGCTGATGGGGGCCGGACATGTCTTGCCGAGCGGGGGGCCGACACCGATCAAGGTTTCGCCCTTCGTCGAAGGGCTGAAACCGGTGGAGGTAGCCGGCAAACAGCGCTTGTGGAACCCGCAACTGGGCCCATATGAACATGCCGTGACCCTGCCGGGGGACGCACCGATCAGCGAGCACGGCCTGTACTCGCATCAGCAACAGTACTTTCTGCGGCTGGAGGACAAAACCTACAGCGTGAAACAGGACCCGACGACCGGACAGCATCACCTGCAACACCCAACCCGCGCCGATGCTTATCAGCCGATGCTGGAACATAACGGTGCCGGTGCGTGGAAGACTGAACTCGATCAGCCGCTGGAGTGGGACAAAAACCGCTTGCTCAAACGCATGGGGGCGGCAACAGAGGGGCTTTCCGACGAGCAGCTCGAGCAAGCGCTGGTCGTTAGCGGCGTGCACGAGAACGTGCTCAGGCGGATGCATGTGGAACACGAAACCCCTCCGGTCATGCTGCTCGACACGCTCAAGCGATTCAAGGCCCATGCCGACGCGGCCGCCTGTGAACAACTCATCCTCGATGGTCGGATCGGTGAGGAGTGGGCCGCATTCGTCCCGCGGTTCATGACTGAATTGCCAGGTTGGCCCGAAGGCAAAGCCATCGAAATATTCGAACGGGCGGACGGGACAGGTGCATCGGTCAAAGAGAGGCTACGCGGATGCGCCACCGGCGCAGACGTTAAAAGTGACGCAGCAAGACCTTGTCGCTGGAGAACTGCCCGAGCGCGTGGTGGATTTTCTTGATGAGAAGGCGCTGCGTGAGGTGATTGGCCAATGGCTGTCCGGTGAACGTCAGGCGCGAATCGATGCTATACGAGCGCTGCTGGCGAAAGAGGCGAGCAAGTCCGGCAGAAGGCTTTTCGACAACCTGAACGCACTTCGCGAGCGCACGGACAATCCGTCGGTGCGATTGCTCAAAAGAGACTATCCACAGCTCACGACCGGCATGGCCGAAGACCTTCTACAGCATGCCCAACCTTCCGACTTGCAGCACTTGAGTGAAAAGCCGCGCGTGCCCCTGACACTCGCGCAACAGGCGCGGGAAGCTGAGCGCCAGGTGCGTCTGGCGCGTGCTTATGAGGGGCTTTACCTCGATGAGCTGCATACCGTCGACAGCGACCGCCTGGCCTTGCACACGCTCAAAACCTTGCCGGGCTGGTCCACGGATCTGCGTCTGGAACTTCGTGAGTATTCCGCCCAGGGTACATTGCTCGGCAGCATCGGTGCGCAGAGCGCATCAGAGCGCAAGGTGCTGGTGATAAGGCCGGACGGAAAGTATCAGGCGCGGGATGGGCTCGATCAGCAATTGCACGGCGACGACTCGTTTTATGCCGCCATGCTGCACGCATTGCCCGACCGCGCGCGTGTCGATCTGGGGTTCCAGATTCATGACGATGCCCGTTTGGAACAAACGATCAAGGCTCACCCGCTTAGCCGTGACCGACTGGCACCGATCCTGTTGGAAAACCCGGCCCTCAAACCCGCTTACGATCCGGCCGTCATGCGCTTGCGCGGCGGCATGCAAGGCTACGCGCAGCAAGTGCCGCGCGGGATGGGGTTGCGGCGTCGGGTGCAGTCCCTGTATCCGGGCTTCGCGCCCGAGCAGGTCGAAACGTTGCTGACGCGGTTCACGGACAATGGCGGTTCGGTTCATCAGCGGCTGAACGTACTGGAGACCGAGTTCAATCAATTGAACCGGGCATTGCGACATTGGGTGGAGTCACCGACCGCTTCTTTTCGTTTCAGCAAAGCGGGAAGGTTGGAGGTGCAGGCGCGCGAGCGGCTCTACAAGGCAATTCGACAATGCTGGCAGCGAACCGGCCCTGCCGGGGTGGAGGCCCCGGGTGTGGTACTGCCACAAGCATTGAACCTGGACAATTTCCCGATGTTGCGTCAACACCTGACGAGCCTGCCTGAGCTGCAAGCCAACTTCGACCACGTCACCAGCCTGAACCTGCGCGCGGGCGAACTTGGCGACGAGCAGATGCCCTTTCTGAAATCGTTCCGCCGTGTCAGGTACCTCAATCTGCAGGACAACCTGCTGACCACCGTGCCGCCAGCGGTCAGCGACATGCCTCATCTGACCAATCTGTTCCTCAATGACAATCGCATCGAACTGGATGCCGAGGCAGTGGGTCGTCTGAAAAACCTGACACGCCTGCAATCCTTGGGGCTGCGCAACAACCCGCTGAAACTCGTCCCGGATATCAGTCGGATGCCGCGCCTGCAAATATTGCTGCTCAATGGTACGAGCCTGGACAGTTGGCCCATCGGCCTGTTCGCCCAGCCGCGGCCGCGCAATATTTTTCTCGATCTGCGCCAAAACCGGATCAGCGTCATCCCCAAAGTCGCGCCCGGTTCGTTCCGTGCCGAGTTGTTGGCCAGGACGCTGCTCAGCCGCGAGCCCGAGTGGATCGAGGTGCAAGACCTCGAGACCCTCAAAATGTACATCGAGTCGGTCGGCCTGGATCCCGAGCGTGAATATCCGCCCCGAGGCACGGTGGACAGCGCGGACTGGTACGCGGGCCTGACCGAACGGCAATGGCAGCTCAAGCAGCAAGCCTGGGATGAAGTCGAGGATGAATTCGATTCGCTGAAGTTTTTCGATGAAATACGCAAGCTCACGATGTCCGCCGACTTCAAGGCCGGAGGGGCCTATCAGGTGGATCTGACGGCCAAGGTCTGGCGAATGATCGAAGCAATGGCCCGCGACGGTGATCTGCGTGTCAGGCTGTTCAACGAGGCCATTGCGCCCACCCAATGCGTGGATGGCGGCACGCAATTGTTCAATGCCATGGGCATGCAGGTGTTGATCCAGGAAGCCTATGCCTTGCAGCGCGCGGATCTGATCGAGGCGCAGTTGCTGGAGTTGGCGCTGGGCAAGTCCCGGCTCGATGAACTCGGGGCAATCGCCCGGCACGCAATCGTGGCACGAGTGGCGGCCGGCGAGCGCTTGCTCGGCCTCGATGATCTGGGGAATGTCACTGGCACTGTCGACGAAGTGGAGGTGCATCTGGCTTATATGACCGATCTGGCCGAGCGCCTCGACCTGCCGTGGCAGGCCCGGGGCATGCAGTTCCGCACTATCGCCGGGGTCAGCAAAGCGATGATCGACGCGGCGTTCGAGCGGATCGTGGCGCTGGAGGAGGCGGATTTGCTGGCGGAGCGGATTCTTGACCAACCGCTGTGGCGAACCTGGCTGGAGTCTGAAAACCGTGAAGAAATCGACGTTTTGACCAGACCGATCGACGCCCTCTCAGAGTTGCAGGATGCGTTGCACCGTCGGGGTCAGACGGTGGATCTGGAAGCCAAGGCTGCTCTGGAGGAACAGGTCCAGACGCTTTGCGGCGAGCTGGACAGAGACGAAAACGAATTCGCCAATGGTCGACTTCTGAGTGACGATGCCTACGCTCAGGCGCTGAAGGATATCGACCAGCAGATCCGGCAACGGCTTCTGACGCTTACCCGACAAGCGATGGAACGTACCGGATTGCAGCGGCTTGGAATTTCTCCCGGTCAGTAAAGACTGAAAAGGACAAAGCCTCGACCTTGGGAATCGAGGCTTTTTTTGTCTGCAAAACTTCTGTTTCGCGCTTAGGTGCCCAGAGAAACGTCAACATTATCCAGCGCCCGATTCACCGCCCATTCACTCAGCATGATGACTTGCTGAAGCGTCAACATTGCGTTGCGACTCGCCCCTTCCAACATCCCGGCAAACTCACTTGCCATCACACTCGCCGATGCCAATGACTCACTCGCATGGGCCAACAGTGTTTCATTGCGACCATCACTTCCCACCTACCGAAAAAAAACCAACGAAACGCAAGGGCCAGTTCTTCAGCGTCTGCCCGGGCGTCAACACCGAATCACTGCTGGCCAACGCCTCGGAAGACCTGCTGTCCATCAGTGCCATCGCCGCCGACCTCGCCGACCATGTGCAAGGCTCAAGCCGCTCCGTTCCCTGGCACTCAGCCGCATGGCCGATGGCGTGCATTTGCTGGTGGATAAAGCGCTGGATCATCTGGATGGACCGGAAATGGCGGCAATAAACGCCAAACAAACCAACTGACGAAACCTGCGCTCGACAGCTGCTACAGAGCCGTACGCAGGCAAATTCAGAACAGGAAGTAGCGCTGCGCCATCGGCAATACGTCCGCTGGTTCGCACCACAGCAATACGCCGTCGGCCTTGACCTGATAGGTCTGCGGATCGACATCGATATTCGGCAGGTAGTCGTTGTGGATCAAGTCGGTTTTCTGCACCTCGCGGCAACCTTTGACCACGGCGATTTTCTTCTTCAAACCCAGGGCTTCGGCAAGCCCGGCCTCCTGCGCAGCCTGGCTGATGAAGGTCAGGCTGGTGGCATGCAACGAGCCGCCGTAGCTTGCGAACATCGGGCGGTAATGCACCGGTTGCGGGGTCGGGATCGAGGCGTTGGCATCGCCCATCAGGCTGGCCGCGATGGCGCCGCCCTTGAGGATCAGCGTCGGTTTGACGCCGAAAAACGCCGGACGCCAAAGCACCAGATCGGCCCACTTGCCGACTTCCACCGATCCCACTTCATGGCTGATGCCGTGAGTGATCGCCGGGTTGATGGTGTATTTGGCGATGTAGCGTTTGGCCCGGAAGTTGTCGTTGCCTTCGCCATCCTGGGGCAGCGGGCCACGCTGCCTTTTCATTTTGTCGGCGGTCTGCCAGGTGCGCGTGATGACCTCACCTACGCGGCCCATGGCCTGGCTGTCGGAGCTGATCATCGAGAAGGCGCCGAGGTCGTGGAGGATGTCTTCGGCGGCAATCGTCTCGCGGCGGATGCGGCTTTCGGCGAAGGCCACGTCTTCGGCAATGCTCGGGTCCAGGTGGTGGCAGACCATCAGCATGTCGAGGTGTTCGTCGATGGTGTTGCGGGTGAACGGTCGGGTCGGGTTGGTCGAACTCGGCAGTACGTTGGCAAAACCGCAGGCCTTGATGATGTCCGGGGCATGGCCGCCGCCGGCACCTTCGGTGTGATAGGTATGGATGGTGCGGCCCTTGAAGGCGGCGAGGGTAGTTTCGACGAAGCCGGACTCGTTGAGGGTGTCGGTGTGGATCGCCACCTGCACGTCGAACTGGTCGGCGACGCTCAGGCAGTTGTCGATGCTCGCCGGGGTGGTGCCCCAGTCTTCGTGCAGCTTGAGGCCGATGGCACCTGCCTTGACCTGCTCGATCAACGGCTCCGGCAGGCTGGCGTTGCCCTTGCCGGTGAAGCCGATGTTCATCGGGAATGCATCGGCGGCCTGAAGCATGCGCGCCAGGTGCCATGGCCCGGAGGTGCAAGTGGTGGCGTTGGTGCCGGTGGCCGGACCAGTACCGCCGCCGATCATGGTGGTGACGCCGCTCATCAACGCTTCTTCGATCTGCTGCGGGCAGATGAAGTGGATATGCGTGTCGATGCCGCCGGCGGTGAGGATCATGCCTTCGCCGGCGATGACTTCGGTGCTGGCGCCGATGGCGATGGTGACGTTGGGTTGGATGTCCGGGTTGCCGGCCTTGCCGATTGCGGCGATGCGCCCGTCCTTGAGGCCGACGTCGGCCTTGACGATGCCCCAGTGGTCGATGATCAGGGCGTTGGTGATCAGGGTGTCGACGACTTCGGCGGCCAATAATTGGCTCTGGCCCTGGCCGTCACGAATGACTTTGCCGCCGCCGAATTTCACTTCTTCGCCGTAGGTGGTGAAGTCCTGTTCCACTTCGATCCACAGCTCGGTGTCGGCCAGACGGACCTTGTCACCGACGGTGGGGCCGAACATGTCGGCGTAGGCTTGTCTTGAGATTTTCATGCGCTTGCCTTGGGATTCAATTGTGTTTGAGACCGCTCGCGTCGCTCGCTATCGCAGCCTCGCTCCGCTCGACAGCTCCTACAGGGGAATCGTGTTTTCCTGTCTATCGCGTTTCCCCTGTCTATCGCATTTTCCTGTTCATCGCGTTTCCCCTGCCTATCGCGTTTTCCTGTTCATCGCGTTTTCCTGTAGGAGCTGTCGAGCGAAGCGAGGCTGCGATCTTTTGATCTTTAATCGAGGTCGCCCATGACTCTTCCCGCAAACCCAAAAACCCGACGCAACCCCGCCAGTTCGACAAGCTCGACCTCGCGGCTCTGCCCCGGCTCGAAGCGTACGGCGGTGCCGGCGGGGATGTTCAGGCGCATGCCGCGGCTGGCGGCGCGGTCGAAGGTCAGGGCGTCGTTGGTTTCGAAGAAGTGATAATGCGAGCCGACCTGGATCGGCCGGTCACCGCTGTTGGCCACCTTCAGGCTGAGGGTGCGGCGGCCGACGTTGAGTTCGATGTCGCCGGGCTGGATCTGGTATTCACCGGGAATCATCAATGGGCTCCTTGGAGAATCTTGTAGTAAAGGGCCGTCGGTTTGTAGCGGCCGTTCGGGTCGCAGGCGTAGTCGGGGATTTCGCCGGCGCGGGTGTAACCCAAAGCCTTGTAGAAGTCTTCGGCAGGGGAGCCGGCTTCGGTGTCGAGGTAGAGCATGCCGCGTTTGTGTTGGCGGGCCGCGAGCTCAACCGCATGCATCATCTGTTGGCCCAGACCACGACGACGGGCGTGTTCACGCACCAGCAATTTCTGCACTTCGGCGCGATTCAGCCCATTGGCTTTCTGGCACAACGTCAATTGCACGCTGGCCTGTACCTGTTCGTCCTTGACCACCACCCAGAGCAGCACGTTGCCTTTGTTCAGGTTCTCCTGGACTTCATCGAAATAAGCTCGGGCCTGGATCGCATCCAGATCCGCCATGAAGCCGACACTGGCGCCATAGCCGACGGCGTCGAGCAGCAAATCAATCAGTCCCTGACGATAGTGCGCAAAGCTTTCAACATTGACGCGGCGCAATTGGGCGGCGTTCATGGGGTATCACTCCTTGTGGGAACCGGGCGGCATTGCGCCCGGGTCGAGGATCAGTTGCATGAAGGTCAAGTCCAGCCAGCGGCCGAACTTGGTGCCCACCTGCGGCATTTGGCCGGTGACGACAAAACCGGCCCGGTCGTGCAGGCGGATCGAGGCGCCGTTACCGCTTTCTATGGCGGCGACCATCACGTGTTTGTTGCAGCCTTTGGCGCGTTCGATCAGCACTTCCATCAGTTGCGGCCCGAGGCCATTGCCCCGCTGATCGTTGCGCACGTACACCGAGTGCTCGACCGTGTGGCGGAACCCGTCGAACGGGCGCCAGTCACCGAATGAAGCGTAGCCGAGTACGCTGTTATCGCCGTCGACGATCACCAGCACCGGATAACCCTGATCTTGCCGGGCGCTGAACCAGGCCTGGCGGTTGCCCAGGTCCACGGCCTGTTCGTTCCAGATCGCCGTGGTGCTCCGCACGGCGTCGTTGTAGATGTCGCGGATCGCTGGCAGGTCGGCGAGCAACGCATCGCGGATGTGGTAAGTCATGGCGCGACCTCAGGCGATCGGTTGGTGAACGGTGACCAGTTTGGTGCCGTCGGGAAACGTCGCTTCGACCTGGATCTCCGGGATCATTTCCGGGATGCCTTCCATCACTTGTTCGCGGCTGAGCAGGGTGGTGCCGAAATGCATCAGCTCGGCCACGGTCTGGCCGTCACGCGCGCCTTCGAGCAACGCCGCGGAAATGTAGGCCATGGCCTCCGGGTAATTGAGCTTCACGCCGCGAGCCAAACGCCGCTCGGCCACGAGGCCAGCGGTGAAGATCAGCAGCTTGTCTTTTTCGCGTGGGGTCAGGTCCATCGTTTGGAATCCATATTTGGCAGAATGAAAATCTAAGGTCTTGCACTCTTTTGCAGGCGCTATGCAGGCGCTATGTAGGAGCTGTGTAGGAGCTGTGTAGGAGCTGTCGAGTGAAACGAGGCTGCGATCTTTTGATCTTGATCTTTTTCGGCACCGCCAAAGATCAAAAGATCGCAGCCTCGTTTCACTCGACAGCTCCTACGGTTCCAGGTTCCAGGTCCCAGGTTCAACAGGGTGGATCATGTTCAGGTGCTCCATATTCTGGGCGCAACGGCTTCGCGGCCGAGCAATGCTGGCCTGAGCAACCGCCACAAATCAATCAGCCAACCACGTGCCAACAGCGCCTCACCAGCCAGGCATCGAGCCACCAAAAGCCCCGGCAATTGCGTCAGATCTCCGCGCACGTCATTGCTCAGCGAGCGACACTTCTCCAGCAATTCGCTATCAATTTCACCCGTCACCAGCAACGTCGCAAACACCGGTTGGCCGTCCAGCCCTATCGGCGAATCCAGCAAACCATCATTGCCGACAATGCGCTGGCGTTCATGCCAGAGCAACTGGCCGTCGCGACGGATATCCAGGTGCGCCTGAAAATGCCCGAGGTCAAAGCGTTCGCCACTGGCCGGGCGACCCAGCGCCACCACGTCCCAGTAGAACAACCGCGCATCCCCCTCAAGGTTGATGCGGGTACTGAGTTCCGCCTGAGCGTCGCTGAAGATAATCGTCTCTTGCGGCAGCCATTCCAACGTAGCACCGGCGGCCACGCGCAGGTCGAGTTTCTGATAAGCCGGCCCTGCCGCGCGATACCACTTGGCGGCGCCGGGGCTGGTGATTTGCGCCCAGGCGTTCGTGCCGACGCTGGCCGAGATGTCCAGCCGATCACCACCGGCAATCCCGCCCGGCGGGTGGACGATGATGTGCTGACACACCTCGGGGCCTTCGGCGTACAGATGCTTCTGCACCCGCAGCGGGCCTTTGTGGCGGCGCTGCACCGGGCGCGTGCTGTCGCCGAAACGGGCGTAGCCCAGATCCAGTTCGGCATGCCAGCTGGGGGTGAACAGCGTGATAGGGGCAGGTAAATTCATAATTTCAATTAATCGCCAGGAAGCTGCAGGTTAGATCGTAACCAGTCCACGGACACCCTCGGCGTCCATGTTTTCACCGCGACCCTGCTGCACGATCTCGCCCCGGGACATGACCAGGTACTGATCGGCCAGTTCGGCGGCGAAATCATAGAACTGCTCCACCAGCAAAATCGCCATGTCGCCGCGCGCCGCGAGCTGCTTGATCACCGCGCCGATTTCCTTGATCACCGACGGCTGGATGCCTTCGGTGGGTTCATCGAGAATCAACAAACGTGGACGACTGGCCAGTGCTCTGCCGATCGCCAGCTGCTGTTGCTGACCCCCGGACAAGTCACCACCGCGCCGTTGTTTCATTTGCAGCAGCACCGGGAACAGCTCGTAGATGAACGCCGGGACTTCCTTCGCTTCAGCGCCGGGAAAACGTGAGAGGCCCATCAGCAGGTTTTCTTCCACGGTCAGTCGGCCAAAGATTTCCCGGCCCTGAGGCACGTAAGCGATGCCAGCATGCACCCGTTGGTGCGGCTTGAACGTGGTGATCGGTTTGCCTTCCCAGTTCACCGCGCCTTCCTTGGCCGGCAGCAAACCCATCAGGCATTTGAGCAGGGTGGTCTTGCCCACGCCATTGCGCCCGAGCAGGCAGGTGACTTCGCCGACCTTCACCTCAAACGTCAGGCCCCGCAGGATGTGGCTACCGCCGTAGTACTGGTGCAGCTTGTCGACTTGCAGCATTCTCAAATTCCCCTCAATCCCCTGTGGGAGCGGGCTTGCTCGCGAAGACGGATTCACATTCAACATTTGGGTCGCCTGACACACCGCCTTCGCGAGCAAGCCCGCTCCCACATTGGAATGTATTTGCAATCTAACGGCCGAGATACACCTCGATCACCCGCTCATCGGCCTGCACCTGCTCCAGCGACCCTTCGGCCAGCACGCTGCCTTGGTGCAACACGGTGACGTGGTCGGCAATCGAGCCGACGAAGCCCATGTCGTGTTCCACCACCATCAGTGAATGCTTGCCCGCCAGGCTTTTGAACAGCTCGGCAGTGAATTCGGTTTCGGCGTCGGTCATGCCCGCCACCGGTTCGTCGAGCAGCAGCAGTTGTGGGTCTTGCATCAGCAGCATGCCGATTTCCAGGAACTGTTTCTGACCGTGGGACAACAAACCCGCCGGGCGATTGACCGAGGCAGTCAGGCGAATGGTTTCCAGCACTTCGCTGATGCGATCTTTCTGCTCGCCACTGAGACGAGCCCGCAGGCTGGCCCATACCGACTTGTCGGTCTTCTGCGCCAACTCCAGGTTTTCGAACACGCTCAAGGCCTCGAACACCGTCGGCTTCTGGAACTTGCGGCCAATACCTGCCTGAGCAATCTGCACTTCACTCATCTGCGTCAGATCGAGGGTTTCACCGAACCAGGCTTTGCCGTGAGTGGGCCGGGTCTTGCCGGTGATCACGTCCATCAGCGTGGTCTTGCCCGCGCCGTTGGGGCCGATGATGCAGCGCAATTCGCCGACACCGATGTACAGGTTCAGAGCGTTCAGCGCCTTGAAACCATCGAAGCTGACGCTGATGTCTTCCAGGGTCAGGAGGGTGCCGTGGCGGGTATTCAGGCCGGGACCGACGCGTTGGCCGAGGCCGATGGCATCGCGGCTGCTGCCTGCATCTTTGTTGGGCTCTACGGGGAAAAATGCCGGTTCGAGCATGAATTCAGCCGTCGCAGTGATTCTCATTGTTCACCCCTCTTTTTCAGCAACCCGATCACGCCTTTGGGCAAGTACAACGTCACGACGATGAACAGCGCGCCGAGGAAAAACAGCCAGTACTCCGGAAACGCCACGGTGAACCAACTCTTCATCCCGTTGACCACACCAGCGCCGAGCAGCGGGCCGATCAGCGTGCCGCGCCCCCCCAGCGCCACCCAAACGGCCGCTTCGATGGAGTTGGTCGGCGACATTTCACTCGGGTTGATAATCCCGACTTGCGGCACATACAGCGCGCCCGCCAAGCCGCACAGCACTGCACTCAACACCCAGACAAACAGCTTGAAACCGCGTGGATCGTAGCCACAGAACATCAGGCGATTTTCCGCATCGCGCAACGCGGTCAAGACGCGGCCAAACTTGCTCTGCGCCAGCCGCCAACCGATGAACAGGCTCGCCACCAGCAGCAACACCGTGGCGAAAAACAGCACCGCACGCGTCCCCGGGTCGGTGATGCCAAACCCGAGAATGGTGCGGAAATTGGTGAAGCCGTTGTTGCCACCAAACCCGGTTTCGTTGCGGAAAAACAGCAGCATCCCGGCGAAGGTCAGGGCCTGGGTCATGATCGAGAAATACACGCCCTTGATCCGCGAACGGAAGGCGAAGAAACCGAACACCAGCGCCAGCAGGCCCGGCGCCAACACCACCAGACACATGGCCCAGAGGAAGCTGCTGGTGCCGGTCCAGTACCACGGCAATTCGGTCCACGACAGGAACGTCATGAACGCCGGCAAGCCATCGCCCGAGGCCTGGCGCATCAGGTACATGCCCATCGCGTAACCGCCGAGGGCGAAGAACAGACCGTGACCCAGCGACAACAGGCCGGCGTAACCCCAGACCAGATCAAGGGCCAGGGCGACGATGGCGTAGCACAGGATTTTGCCCACCAGAGTTAGCGTATAAGCCGAGACATGAAAGGTGCTGTCCTCCGGTAACAACGACAGCAATGGCAACGCCAGCAGCAGAGCGAGGGTTGCCGCACCGACAGCAATCGTGACCTTGGGGCCGGCCTTTTGTGTGGCCGTGAGCAGCAGAGGCTGATTCATCAGTCGATCACCCGTCCTTTCAGTGCGAAGAGGCCTTGCGGACGTTTCTGGATGAACAGAATGATCAGCGCGAGGATCAGGATTTTGCCCAGCACCGCACCGATCTGCGGTTCGAGAATTTTGTTGGCGATGCCCAGACCGAAGGCGGCCAGCACGCTACCGGCCAATTGACCGACCCCGCCGAGCACCACCACCAGGAATGAGTCGATGATGTAGCTCTGACCGAGGTCCGGGCCGACGTTGCCGATCTGGCTCAGCGCCACACCGCCGAGGCCGGCGATGCCCGAGCCGAGGCCGAAAGCGAGCATGTCCACGCGCCCGGTCGGTACGCCGCAGCAGGCGGCCATGTTGCGGTTCTGGGTGACGGCGCGCACGTTCAAACCGAGACGGGTTTTGTTTAACAGCAGCCAGGTCAGCACCACCACAAACAAGGCGAACGCGATGATCACGATGCGGTTGTACGGCAGCACCAGATTCGGCAGCACCTGAATCCCGCCCGAGAGCCAGGCCGGGTTGGCCACTTCAACGTTCTGCGCGCCGAACACCAGGCGCACCAACTGAATCAGCATCAGGCTGATGCCCCACGTCGCCAGCAGGGTTTCCAATGGGCGGCCGTAGAGGTGACGAATCACCGTGCGCTCCAGCGCCATGCCGATCCCGGCGGTGACGAAAAACGCCACCGGCAAGGCAATCAGCGGGTAGAACTCAATGGCTTGCGGGGCGAAGCGCTGGAACATCAGCTGCACCACGTAAGTCGAGTAGGCGCCGAGCATCAGCATCTCGCCGTGGGCCATGTTGATCACGCCGAGCAGGCCGAAGGTAATCGCCAGCCCCAACGCCGCGAGTAACAGGATCGAACCGAGGGACATACCACTGAACGCCTGCCCGAGCATCTCGCCGATCAGCAGTTTGCGTTTGACCTGGGCCAGGCTGGTTTCGGCGGCGGTGCGCACATTGGCATCGGCTTCGACGCCGGGGGCGAGCAACCCTTCCAGGCGTGTGCGGGCCAGCGGATCGCCGGTTTCGCCGAGCAAGCGCACAGCGGCGAGACGCACGGCGGGATCGGTGTCGACCAGCTGCAGGTTGGCCAACGCCAGGCTCAGGGCGGCGTGAACGCTTTCGTCTTTTTCGCCAGCCAGTTGCTGGTCGAGAAATTTCAACTGCGCCGGTTTTGCGCTTTTCTGCAATTGCTGCGCGGCGGCCAAGCGGATTTTGGCGTCGGCGGCGAGCAATTGGTGGCTGGCCAAAGCGGTGTCGATCAAGCCGCGCAGGCGATTGTTCAGGCGCAGGGTTTTTGCTTGGCCATCGACCGTCAATTCGCCTTGTTGCAGGGCGTTGATCAGTTCGATACGAACCGGATCGGGCTGCGCGGCCCAGGTCTCGAGAAGTTTTGCTTGTTGCACGGGATTGGCCGCGACGAAGTCTTCGGCGTCGCCGGCGTGGGTGGCCATCGGCAATAACAGTGCGAGGGCGAGGATCAAGCGGTAAAGGGCAGTGGGCATGTCGGTGTCCTTGCGCGGACTTAATGTGGGAGCAGACTTATGTGGCGAGGGAGCTTGCTCCCGCTGGACTACGCAGTAGTCCCGTTTTTTTGGGCCGCTTCGCAGCCCAGCGGGAGCAAGCTCCCTCGCCACAAAAGCCAGCTCCCACAGGGATTTGTGTCGGGCCCGAGCTCCGTGCTCGGCCCGACACCCAGTGGCTTAGTTGCTCTTCACCGCATAGTCCGGCTTCTTGTCGTTACCCTGAATGAACGGGCTCCACGGCTGGGCGCGGATCGGCCCTTCGGTCTGCCACACCACGTTGAACTGACCGTCGGCCTGAATCTCGCCGATCATCACTGGCTTGTGCAGGTGGTGGTTGGTCTTGTCCATCGTCAGGGTGTAACCGGACGGCGCGGCAAAGGTCTGGCCGGCCAGGGCTTCGCGGACTTTGTCGACGTCGGTGGACTTGGCTTTCTCCGCTGCTTGCGCCCACATGTGGATGCCGACGTAGGTGGCTTCCATCGGGTCGTTGGTCACTGCTTTGTCGGCACCCGGCAGATTGTGTTTCTTGGCGTAGGCTTTCCAGTCGGCGACGAACTTCTTGTTCTGCGGGTTCTCGACCGACTCGAAGTAGTTCCACGCCGCGAGGTTGCCCACCAGCGGCTTGGTGTCGATGCCGCGCAGTTCTTCTTCACCCACGGAGAACGCCACGACCGGAACGTCGGTGGCTTTCAGGCCCTGGTTGGCCAGCTCTTTATAGAACGGCACGTTGGAGTCGCCATTGACCGTGGAGATGACGGCGGTCTTGCCACCGGCGGAGAATTTTTTGATGTTGGCGACGATGGTTTGATAGTCGCTATGACCGAACGGGGTGTAGACCTCTTCGATGTCCTTGTCCGCCACACCTTTGGAGTGCAGGAACGAGCGCAGAATCTTGTTGGTGGTGCGCGGGTAAACGTAGTCGGTGCCGAGCAGGAAGTAGCGCTTGGCGCCGCCACCTTCTTCGCTCATCAGGTATTCCACCGCCGGAATCGCCTGCTGGTTCGGCGCCGCGCCGGTGTAGAACACGTTCGGCGACATCTCTTCGCCTTCGTACTGCACTGGGTAGAACAGCAAGCCATTGAGTTCTTCGAACACCGGCAATACCGACTTACGCGACACCGAGGTCCAGCAACCGAACACTACTGCCACCTTGTCCTGAGTCAGCAACTGCCGGCCCTTTTCGGCGAACAGCGGCCAGTTCGATGCTGGGTCAACCACCACCGGCTCAAGCATCTTGCCGTTCACACCGCCCTTGGCGTTGATTTCGTCGATGGTCATCAACGCCATGTCTTTGAGCGAAGTTTCGGAGATCGCCATGGTCCCGGACAACGAATGCAGAATACCGACCTTGATTGTCTCGGCGGCCTGGACCGTCCAGGCCATGCCCATCGCGGCAATGCTTGCCGATAGTGTGAAAGCCTTGATCAAACTGCGACGCTTCATTGTGCGATCTCCATGAACGTTAAAGTTTTTTATGGTTGGCAGATGCGGACGACTGAAGGGTCTTTAGCAAGGGCTGTGCCCGGTCGGGGAAGGGCAAGGAAATGTCGTATTAGAGCGGTTGCGCGGGTTTGGCGGCGCACCATGAAGGACCGCGTTTGGCGCACTGGTGCGAAGAGGTGCGCCACATTGGGGCGCAGACAGTGCAGACACCGCAGATCAAATGTGGGAGCGGGCTTGCTCGCGAAAGCGGTGTGCCAGTCACTGTGATGTTGGCTGTACCGCCGCCTTCGCGAGCAAGCCCGCTCCCACAGGGATTACGCCGGGTCGACGTTGTCCAGCGCCCGGTTCACCGCCAGTTCCGCGAGCATGATGACCTGCTGAATCGCCATCGCCGTATGGCGCTGCGGGCCGATCAGGTTGTTGGCGAAATCGCTGGCCAGGACACTCGCTGAGGCTAACGATTCACAGGCGTGGGCCAGCAGGCTTTCGGTGCCGGCATCCGGGGCAACCAGGAACAGGGTGCTGGGGCGACGGGGTTTTTCGGTGTATTGCGCCGGGGGATCGAGGTAGTAGTCGAGGGCGCGTTTTATGGCTTCGCGGTCTTTGAGGAGGTCGTCGTCGCGCGATTTTTCGGCTTCGGGAGTGGTGATATCGATGGGTGGATCGGGAACTATCTTCTTGCTCATCGGGTGTTGTCTCTTAATGAGCCATCCTTTGTCGTTTCTCACGCGACGAAGGGGTGGCAGCTATGTGCGGAGTGAGAAACCGGTCACCACCCAAACCCGGCCGGACCGAAGTCCGCCCGCACACAGCCGCCATAGAGCATTGCAGACAGCGGATAAGCTGGCGGCAATTATGGTGGTACTGATGTTGGATTAACAGGGCTACCGGGTTCTCACACCCGAGCGCTGAGTGTTCAGCGACAGCCCAAGACTAGAGGGCCCGCGTCCGACGAACAACCTGAAAAACCCGTGGGAAACTTCCCGATTTCGACACATCTATTAAACATTCAAAAACAGCATTCAGCCCCCAATCCCACGTCTGACACCGAATGCTCGTCTGACACGGACTACCGTAGGAGCTGTCGAGTGAAACGAGGCTGCGATCTTTTGATCTTAAAAAAAATCAAAGTCAAAAGATCGCAGCCTCGTTTCACTCGGCAGCTCCTACAGAAGGGGTTAGCGGCGGCGCATCAGGCCGATGAAGAATAGGCCACCAATGGCGGCGGTGGCGACGCCGATGGGCAAGTCTTCCGGGGCGATCACGGTGCGGGCGGCGACGTCCACCCAGACGAGGAACAGGCTGCCCAGCAACACGCACACCGGCAGCAACCGCCGATGCTCGGCCCCGACCAAACGCCGGGCAATGTGCGGCACCATCAGCCCGACAAACCCGATAGACCCACTGATCGACACCAACACCCCAGTCATCAACGACGCAATCAGAAACACCCGCAACCGCACGGTGCGCGCATTCAAACCGAGAGTCACAGCAGTCTGCTCACCCGCCATCAGCGCATTCAACGGCCGAGCCATCCCCAGCAACAACACCAACCCAAGCAACACACAGGCGGCTGGCACCGCGAGCAATTCCCAACGCGCCAGCCCGAGCCCGCCAAGCATCCAGAACATCACCGCCGAACTGGCGCGATGGTCGCCCAGAAACAACAGCAGATTGGCGATCGCCATCATCACGAACGACACCGCCACGCCGCACAACAGCAGCCGATCACTGTCCAGCCGCCCATGACGGTTGGCAATCATCAGCACGATCAACATGCTCAGCAACGCACCGATAAACGCTGCAATTGGCAAGGTCAGCAGCCCGACGATTTCACCGACATGCAGCACCACGATCACCGCACCGAGGGTGGCGCCGGAGGTCACCCCGAGCAGATGCGGATCCGCCAGCGGATTGCGCGTCACCGCTTGCAGCACCGCACCGATCAACGCCAGACCAGCACCCACCAACGCGCCGAGCAACATGCGCGGCACGCGGATCAGCCAAACGATGTGTTCCTGGCCGGCCGTCCAGTCCGGACCACCGAAACCAAAAATCTTGTGCAGCAATATTCGCCAAACCACCTCCACCGGCACCCGCGCGGGGCCTGCGCCCAGCGACACTACACACGACACCAGCAACAGCGCGCCGAGGACAGTCAGCAACAAGGCATAGCGACGATCGATCATTCGCCGTGGAAACCCTTTGCCAGGGTTTCGACCGCTAGCACGTTATCGATCCCCGACGTGGCCTGTACGTAAGGGATGACGATGAAACGCTGGTTCTTGATCGCGTCCACCGATTGCAGCGCCTGGTTATTGAGCAGGAATTGCTCTTTCTGCTCCGCGGTAACTTCGCCGTAATCAACGATCACGATCACCTGCGGATTGCGCTCGACCACGTTCTCCCAATTGACCCGCGTCCAACTCGCCTCGACATCATCGAGAATATTGCGCCCGCCCGCCGCATCGATCAGCGCCTGAGGCATGCCGAGTCGCCCGGACGTCATGGCCCGGTCCTCACCACTGTCGTACAGAAATACCCGAGGCTTGTCGGTCGGCAGATCCTTGCGCACCTTGGCGACCTGCGTCTGCATCCGGGCAATCACGGTATTGGCGCGATCCTGCACGTCGAATATTTCGCCGAGGTTGCGCAGGTCGTTGTAGGTGTCTTCCAGGCTGGCTGGTGGGCGCTTCATGACGAAGGCGCAAGACTCGGTAAGTTCGTAGACGTTGATACCCAGCGGTTGCAGGGTTTGCGGCGTGAGATCACCGCCGACGCGCATGCCGTAATCCCAACCGGCGAAGAAGAAATCGACGTTGGCGTTGAGCAGGGTTTCCACCGACGGGTACTTGGCCGCCAGTTCCGGCAGGCCATCGAGGATGGTCTGCATCTGGGGCGTCACCGACTTCCAGCCGGTCACGCCGCTGTAGCCGGCCATCTGCGGTTTGAGGCCGAGGGCGAGCATCATCTGGGTCATGTTGATGTCATGGCTGACCGCGTGTGTCGGCGCTTGCTTGAACGTCACTTCGCGGTTGCAGCTCTGGACGGTCAGCGGGTATTTCGTGGCTTCGGCGAAGGTTGGGGCACTGCCCAGCAACAGAGCGACGCAAAGCAGGGAACGCAAAGTCATGGTTGGGTTATCCAGGTGATTCGTGGGTAGCCGTGCAAGGGATGGTCGTCGATCAGGGCGTCGACGCCGAACACGTTGTGCAAAAGTTGTGCGGTCAGGACTTCTTTGGGTGGGCCGCTGGCGACGATGCGCCCGTGATTGATCACGTACAGGCGGTCGCAAAAAGCTGCCGCCAGATTGAGGTCATGGATGCTCGCCAGCGTGCCGATCCGCAGACGCTTGACCAGTTGCAACAGCTCCAGCTGATAGCGTGGGTCGAGGTGATTGGTCGGCTCGTCGAGGATCAGCAATTGCGGTTGCTGGGCCAGGGCGCGGGCGAGGATAACCCGCTGTTTTTCACCACCGGAAAGGGTGGCGAAGGCGTGGTCTTCGAAGCCCTTGAGGCCAACCGATTCCAGGGCCTGGCTCGCGAAATGTCGGTCTTCAAGGGTGTCGCCATCAAACAACCCTTTGTGCGGCGTACGGCCCATGGCGACCACTTCATCCACGGTCAGGCCGAAGGCGTCGGGGAACTCTTGTAACACCACCGCGATGCGTTGCGCGCACCAGCGTGAGGATTGCTTCCAGACGTTGTGATGGTCGAGCTTTACCTCGCCGCTTTCCGGTTTGCTGAAACGATAGGCGCAACGCAACAGGCTGGTTTTGCCGCTGCCATTGGGGCCGATCAACCCGACGAACTCGCCAGCAGTCACGTGCAACGATGCATCACGCAGCTGGAACTGGTGATGGCAATGGCCGTGGCCCAGGGGTGTCCAGGCGAGGTTGGTGAGGTTCAGCGAGGTCATTTCAATCCTGATGATCGTTCAAGTCAGCACATCCTGTGGCGAGGGAGCTTGCTCCCGTTCGGCTGCGCAGCAGTCGCAAAACCAGACAATGCGCAGTGTCAGAGAACACCGGGCCGCCTGGTTTTGGGGGCGCTGCGCAACCCAGCGGGAGCAAGCTCCCTCGCCACAAGAGCTTGGTGGTTCGCCGAGGATCCACTGCTGGCCTGCATTGTATTGGCTTTACGCGTACGCGCATCTTGCCTGCTTCATGATGAAGCTGAAGTGGATTCAGTTTGCCGGCTCAAGCGCGACAGCAGCACACGATCCAACACCCACACCACAATCAACGAAGCGCCCACCAACGGAAACATCACCGCCAGCCCGAACATGATGACCATCGCGGTTTTCCAGTTCGGCAGGTCGTGACGCAACGGCGGTACACCGAACTTGCCCTGTGGCCGGCGTTTCCACCAGATCACCACACCGCTGACGGCGCTGAGCAAAATCATCAGGCAGATCAGCAGCACGATGATCTGATTGAACGGGCCGAACATCTTGCCTTCGTGCAGCATCACGCCGACTTCGGTGGCTCGGGCGACGTTGCTGTAATGCTGCCAGCGCACGTCGGCGAGGACGTCGCCGGTGTACTGGTCGACATGCAGGGTGGCGTCGTTGCGCGGGTCATCGGCGAACACGGCGATGGTGAACACGCCGGTGGCCGTGGTGGGGAAGGTGATGCTGTAGCCGGGCTCGACCTTGCGTTGCGCGGCGATGTCTTGCACGTCTTGCAGGCTGATGGTCGGCGCTGCCGGGCCGGCTTGCGTGCCGGTGTGAGCCATGTGTTCGGCGTGATCGCCGGACATCGGCATCGGCGTGTTTTCCATGGCCCACGGCACGGTCTGACGCGTGACGCTGTTGAGGCTGCGGGCCTCGACGTCGGATTTGGGCACGTCATTCCACATGGCTACCGGGAAGCGGTTCCAGAGGTCGGCGTATTGCTTGCCCCAGAACCCGGTCCAGGTCATGCCGCTGAGCAGCATCACCAGCAACAATGATGCGCCCCAGAACCCGGTCACCGCGTGCAGGTCACGCCAGAGCACTCGGCCGCGACTGTTCAAGCGAGGCCAGAGAATCCCGGCGGACTGGCCACGCGGCCACCACAGAAATACCCCGGAGACTACCAGCACCACGCCCCAACCGGCGGCCAGTTCTACCAGCCGATCACCGACGGTGCCGATCATCAATTCGCCATGAATCGAGCGCGCAATCGCTTGCAGATTCTTCTTCGCGTCTTGCTCGCCAAGGATGTCGCCGTGGTACGGATCGATGAACACGTTCAGTTCGTGACCTTCATTGATCACCACAAATTGCGCACTGCGTTCGGCGTTGAGCGGCGGCAGGTACTGTTTGATCTGGCCCTGTGGATACGCCTCTTTCACCCGTTTGAGCAGGTCATCTGCGGCGACTGTGTGATGAGCCGCAGGGACATTCAGCAGGCTGCCGTACATCAACGGATCGAGTTGCGGTTTGAACAGGTAAATGATGCCGGTCAAGGCCAGCATCACCATGAATGGCGCGACGAACAGACCGGCATAGAAATGCCACCGCCAGGCCAGGTTGTAGAAATTCGGTTTGGGCTGTTTCATTTGTGTGCTCCGCTTGGCTTGGGTCTTTTAGTTGTTTGGTAATTGATCGCAGACAAGGGTTGAACACCGGACCCCCTGTGGGAGCGGGCTTGCTCGCGAAAGCGGTGGGTCAGTCGACATCATTGTTGAATGTCAGTCTGCCTTCGCGAGCAAGCCCGCTCCCACATGGCCGGTGTTGAACCTGCCCGCGAAGCTCTTAAAAGCTCATATCAACCTTGGTCCAGAGCGTGCGCCCCGGTTCGTTGATGGCTTGCGGATCATTGGCCGGAAAGCCGAAACCGGCGTTGCCCGCCAGATTCAAGTGTTCGGCGTAAGCCTTGTTAAAGAGGTTGTCGACGCCACTGCTAACCTTCCAGTTCTTGTTGATCCGGTACGCACCGTTGAGCGAGAACACGCCGAACCCGGAGCTCGTGTCGAAGTCTTTGCCAACCACGTTGCCCTTGTTCTGGTCGATGCGGTTCTGCGCTGCCACCACCCGCCACAAGGCGCCGGCGCTCCAGTTGTCTTCGCTGTAGGTCAGGCCGAAACGTGCATCCAGTGGTGGCATCTGCGGCAGGGCGCTGCCGTCGCTGCTGTTCTTGCCCCAGGCGTAGGCCAGGGTCGCGTCGGCTTTCCAGTTGGCCGTCAGCTTGTAGGCCGCGCCGAGTTCGCCGCCCATGATGCGCGCGTCGATGTTCTCCGCTTGCGAGGTCATGCCCATCATTCCCGGCGTGTAGTTGAACAGGATGTAATCGCGCACTTGCCCGACGTAACCCGAGGCCCAGGCTTCGAGGTCTTCGGTCTTGTATTGCAGGCCAAAGTCGAGCTGGGTGGTTTTCTCCGGCTTGATCGAGTCGAAGGCATTCACCGAACCGGCGGGGCCGGACTTGGGCGAAAACAGCTCCCAGTAATCCGGGAAACGCTGGGCGTGACCGAGGCCCGCATACAGCGTGGTCGGGCTGTCGGCCAGGTCATGCTCGTAACGGATGAAACCGCTGGGCAGCGTGTCGGCGCGGGTGTCGTCGGCCGTCGGGTTGGGGCGGGCCATCATCCCGGAGCCGATGGTTTGCCGATAATCCTTGGCCGACGCGCGATCCAGTCGTGCACCGGTGATCAACCGATTACGGTCGGCGGCGTACCAGGTCAGTTCGCTGAACACGCCGTAGTTGTGGAAGTCGGCGTCCTTGTTGCGCGGCACATCCTTGTAGGCGTCGACGCCCATCGCGCTGCGTTGGCGATGTTCGTTGGTCTGCGCGTCCAGGCCACTGATCAACTGCACATCGGCCCAGCGCCAGGTGGCTTTGATCCGCGCACCGAGGGTTCGACGGTCGACATTGGAAGCCATGGGGCCGGCCATCATCCCGGTGCCGGACGGCGTGCGCAGGGTGTAGTTGTCCATCACATGGTCGGCGTAGTTGTAGTAGACCTGCGCCTCGACCTTATCCAGCACTTCACCGATATTCGACTGCTCGAAGCGCAGGCCGAGGCTTTCGCGCAAAAACTGCGAACCGTCCATGCTGCGCCCGGCGTAACGAGCTTCACCATCGCCCTTGCCGGCGGTCAGTTCCAGCAGCGTGTCGGCGCTCGGGGTCCAGCCGACAGCGACGTCGCCGTTCCACTTGTCATAGCGCGAAGGCACGGTGTCGTTGTTGCCGTCCTTGTAGTCGTCGGAATGCGCGGTGTTGCCGATCACGCGCACGTAGCCCAGCGGCCCACCGGCAGCGGCGTCCACCACTTTGTCGAAACGACCGTTGGAACCGGCCAGCACGCTGGCGTTCACCCGGGTGCCGAGTTCGCCGAAGCTCTCCGGCTCACGGTCGAAGAGGACGGTGCCGGCCGATGCGCCGGGGCCCCAGAGCACGGTTTGCGGGCCTTTGATGACGGTGAGTTTGTCGTAGGTTTCCGGCGAAATGTACGAGGTTGGCGCGTCCATCCGGCCGGGGCAGGCGCCGAGCATCATGCTGCCGTTGGTGAGGATATTCAGTCGCGAGCCGAACATGCCGCGCAGCACCGGATCGCCGTTGGTGCCACCGTTGCGCACCAGCGCGAAGCCGGGGATGGTTTTCAGGTAATCGCCACCGTCGCTGGCCGGCACCGGTTGGCGCGGGTCCTTGGGGTTGGTGACGATGGTCAGCGGCGAACTCGGTGCGATGGCGGTGATCACCGTCGGGCTCAGTTCTTCGGTGTGGCCGGTGTGTTCATCGGCCAGCACCGTCGGTGTCAGCAGCAAGCCGCAAAGAACGGCGGTGGCGTGCCTGAAGTGAACGCGAGATTCGTTCAGGGCAAAAGAAGCCTGGGCAGCGCCCAAACGTGTGTCAGCAGAAAACCTGGACATGACAATTTCCATCGAACAGTCGTAAACGACACGGCCGGCAGCCGACACAATCCTTGTGGGAACCAGTTTTTTTTGTGGCGAGGGAGCTTGCTCCCGCTGGGCTGCGCAGCGGCCCCTTTTGTGAGTGCTGCGCACTCAAGCGGGAGCAAGCTCCCTCGCCACAAAAAGCTCGCTCCCACAGGTTGCTTGGGTGTCTTCGGGCCGTGTGAAGTCGGAAGTGGGTGTTTACGCGACGATGGGCGGCGCACGGGTGCGGGCGCCGGGGAAGAAGGTTTGCCGGGCGTGGCCCAGGCGGGTGGCGGGAGTGCTGAAAGTGGTTGTCTGTGGACTGTCGAAGGCGACGAAGGACTGACCGCCAGTGAGCGCCGGGCAATTGAACAGCAGGCTGCAATAGCCGCATTTTTCCCAGAGCGCGTGATGGTCGGCTTTGGGTGGGCAGTGCTCGGTGGCGGGTTGCGCGCCATGCTCCATGGCCGACATGTCCATGGGCATGTCCATCGACATGCTCATGGATACTTTCATCAAAGCCGAGGCGCGTTGATCCATCGGCATCGACTGAGAAATCAGCGGGCCGATAAAGATCATCAGCATGGCGAACAGGCTGATCCAGCTGCCGCGAGTCAGGCTCATTGGCTGACGGCGGTGCACGGATGACCGGGTTCCAAGCGGACGCATGGGCGTTTTCAACGTGGGCGATTACTGAGCGTGCATATGCTCTTGCATGCCGTCAGGCGCCTTTTTCTGCACCGCGACCTCGACCGTCACATCGCCGGATTTTTCGAAGTGCATCGTCAGCGGGAAGCGCTTGCCATCGCTCAACAAGCTGCGGTCTTTCAGCTCCAGCAGCATGACGTGATAGGCCATCGGTGCGAAGGTGACTTCGCCGCCAGCCGGAATCTCGACGCTCGGCACTTGCTGCATTTTCATGAGGTCGTTTTGCTTCACGTGCTCGTGCAATTCGGCCTTTCCCGAAACTGGTGAGTCAACGCTCAGCAGTCGGTCGGCGGTTTTGCCGTTGTTGTGAATCACGAAATACGCCGCGACAGTGGGCGCGTTGGGCGGCAACTCTTGCGACCACGGATGGGCGATCTCAAGCTCGCCAGCCTTGTATTCGTGGGCATTGGCAAAACAGGCAGGCAGCAGCAATACAGCCAGAACGATGAGTTTGTTCAACATGGCAGTTCTCCAGAACGATTCAAAACGCAGGTCAATTGCGAGAAGGAATCACCCCAGAGGGGACGCGCGGGGGTTGAGACTTGGCCATTGCTGACGCGGTGTAGGGGTGTCGAGCGTGGCAGGTGGCAGGCTTCGATTGGCCTCGAAACGCACGTAATACAATTGCGGAGCATGCCCCGGCAACGCCACCAATGGCGCAGAGCCCGAGCAGCACCAGCAATGCTGCATATTGGAATGATCGTCGCTCTGCGGAGCTTTCTGCTCGATATCGCCCAGGGAAATCGCTACCAGTTTAGTGCCGTTGGAAGAGCAGAAACTGCCCCACAACAATTGCTCTGCAGGTGATTTCGCCGTCTGCGCCATCGCTCCGGACATCGGCATGGCGAGCATGTTGAACAGCACTGCTAAGCAGGCGATCCAGGCAAATGCGAGCCGTTGTCGGGACATGAGGACAGATCCGGTTGAGTGAGCAATCAGGCGCGGCTATTTAGCCTGATCAGGGGCGATAAGTAAAAAGGCCGTGTGCGGTGTGGTGTCGCAGTGAAAGACGTTCACGGCTTTCATGATAGTCGCGAATTCCAGATTACCAGTGCTGCGCAGTGACAGCATTCTTGCCGGGATCACGTTCAGTGAGGCCGCAACCGCCAAGATCGCAGCCTTCGGCAGCTCCTACAGTTGGAATGCGTACTCCTGTAGGAGCTGCCGAAGGCTGCGATCTTTTGGGGCCAGTAAAGGTTAATTACTTCAGCGCTTCCAATACCTGTACGACCGAACAAAACTCCCGCTCAACCCCCGGCAATACCGGCCGCTTCAACACCAGCACTGGCACTGCGCGTTCCCGCGCCACTTCCAGCTTCGGCTCGGTGGCGGTGCTGCCGCTGTTCTTGCTGATCAGCACGTCGATCTGCCGACGGTCGAACAGCTCGCGTTCATCCTCGATCAGAAACGGCCCACGCGCGCCGATCACTTCGCAGCGCTCATTCCCGGGACAGGCGTCCAACGCACGCAATGTCCAGAATTGCTCCGGCGGGATTTCGTGCAGGTGTTGCAGCGGTTCGCGGCCGAGGGTGAACAGCGGTCGGCGGAAGGGTTTGAGTGCTTCGATCAGTTCGGCCCAGTCGCTGACTTCGCGCCAGTCATCTCCGGCTTGTGGTTGCCAGGCCGGACGCCGCAAAGCCCAGCACGCAATGCCGCTCAACTTCGCGGCGGTGGCAGCGTTCTGGCTGATTTGCGCTGCGTAGGGATGGGTCGCATCCAGTAGCAAGTCTATGCTTTCGTCCCGAATGAACTGCGCCAGACCTTCAGCGCCGCCATAGCCGCCAACCCGAACCTGACAGTTCAGATCCGTCGGCACGCGACCGACACCGGCCAGGCTATAGATGTGTTCCGGGCCCATCGTTCGGGCGATGGCCAGGGCCTCAGTGACGCCGCCGAGCAACAACACGCGCTTCATTGAAAAACTCCTGCATGGCCGACAATCCCTCCCTGGCGATCGATGGCGAACACTTCGACCTGAACCTGCGCCGGCACCACGCTGCGGGCAAAGTCCAGCGCGTGCTGACACACCGCGTCGCCGAGGGCGATCCCGGCAGCGCTGGCCATGGCCAACGCCTGCTGACTGGTATTGGCTTGGCGGATCGCCTGTTGCAACGTCTCATCGGCGCCAACCGCAGCCGCCCAATCGGCCAGTTGCGGCAGGTCAATGCTTGAATGCCGACTGTGCAAATCCATGTGCCCGGCCGCCAGTTTGCTGATCTTGCCGAACCCGCCGCACAGGCTGAGTTTATCCACAGGCACTTTGCGCAAGTGCTTGAGCACCGCGCCAACGAAGTCGCCCATTTCGATCAGGGCGATTTCCGGCAAGTCATAGACTCGGCGCATGGTGTCTTCGCTGGCGTTGCCGGTGCATGCGGCGATGTGCAGGAAACCATTGGTTTTGGCGACGTCGATGCCTTGGTGGATCGAGGCGATGTAGGCCGCGCAAGAGAATGGCCGGACGATGCCGCTGGTGCCGAGGATCGACAGGCCGCCGAGAATCCCCAGGCGCGGGTTCATGGTTTTCAATGCCAGGGCTTCGCCGTCCTCGACGTTCACCGTGACCTCGAAGCCGCCCTGATAATCCAGTTCTTCGGCCAGCAGCGTCAGGTGCTCGCTGATCATCTTGCGCGGCACCGGGTTGATCGCCGGTTCGCCGACGTTCAGCACCAGCCCGGGCCGTGTGACGGTGCCCACCCCTCGACCGGCGCTGAAGCGAATGCCCGGCTCACTGTGCAAGCGCACTTGGGAAAAGAGCAGGGCGCCGTGGGTCACGTCCGGATCGTCGCCGGCGTCCTTGATCGTTCCGGCTTCGGCGCCGTCGTCTGTCAGCCGACAGAATTCCAGACGCATTTGCACCTGTTTGCCCTTGGGCAGAATGATCTCGACGGCGTCCGCTTCCACGCCACTGAGCAGCAGGCGTGCCGCCGCGAGGCTGGTGGCGGTGGCACAGCTGCCGGTGGTCAGGCCGCTGCGCAGCGGGGCGGGTTGTTCGGCGGTTTCGTCACGCATCGAGGGGCTTCGTCACGTCCAGCAAGGTAATCGGCAGCGCCTGACGCCAGGTATCGAACTCGCCCAGCGGTTGCGCCTGGGCGACATGAATGCGGGTCAACTCACCGCCATGCCGTTCACGCCAAGCCATCAAGGTCAGTTCACTTTGCAGGGTGACGGCGTTGGCCACCAGTCGACCGCCGGGTTTGAGTTGCGCCCAGCAAGTATCGAGTACGCCTTCGCGGGTGACGCCGCCACCGATGAAAATCGCGTCCGGGCGTTCCAGCCCATCCAGGGCTTGGGGCGCGCTGCCGCGAATCAATTGCAGGCCGGGGACGCCCAAGGCATCGCGGTTGTGTTCGATCAACGACTGTCGTCCCTCATCCGCTTCGATGGCCAGTGCCCGGCAACTCGGATGAGCACGCATCCACTCAATGCCGATCGAACCGCTGCCGGCGCCGACGTCCCACAGCAGTTCGCCGGGAACCGGGGCCAGGCGCGCGAGGGTCATGGCGCGTACATCGCGTTTGGTCAGTTGGCCGTCATGCTTGAAGGCAGAGTCTGGCAACCCGGCGAGTCGGGACAGGCGCGGCGTGTTCGGTTCGGCGATGCATTCGATGGCGATCAGGTTCAGATCGGCGACCTGCGGCTCACTCCAGTTGTTGGCAACGCCCTCGATGCGTCGTTCGGCGTCGCCGCCCAGATGTTCCAGAATGGTGAGGCGACTCGCCCCGAAACCGCGCTCACGCAACAATGCCGCAATGGCCGCCGGAGTCTGGCCGTCGTTGCTCAACACCAGCAAGCGCACACCACTGGACATATGGGCGTTGAGTGCGGCGACGGGGCGTGCGACCACTGAAAGCGTCACCACATCCTGCAACGGCCAGCCCAGGCGAGCGGCCGCCAGTGACACGGAAGACGGGGCGGGCAGGATCGTCATTTCTGCGCCGGGCAGTTGTCGCGCCAGGCTGGCGCCGACGCCAAAGAACATCGGGTCGCCGCTGGCCAGTACACAAACCGGCTCGCCACGCAGCGCCAGTAACGGCTCAAGGGTAAACGGACTGGGCCACAACTGGCGTTCGCCGCGAATGCACACCGGTAGCAAGTCCAGTTGGCGCTGGCCGCCGAAGATTCGCGAGGCGCCCAACAGGGCGCGCCGGGCGTTTTTGCCCAGGCCCTTGAAGCCGTCTTCACCGATTCCCACAACCGTTAGCCAGGGTGTCATGCCATTCCTTAATCCAGGGTTGATCTTCAAGGGCGGCATGATAACGCGGCTGCCGGTATCTGACGCGGGTCGGTTGTCGGAGAATGTTTAGCCGATGGCGCAAACTTAATGTTGTGCAAAAGCGGTTGCTTGATGCGTGTTTTTGCTAGTTTTGCTCCGACTTAAGTCGATTTAATTCCGGTTTATCAAGATGGTCCTCAATACCACCTATCTGTTCTGGCAGATCCATCAGCCGATGTCGCAACTGGATATTCGCGCCAGAAACTGGTGATCAAGCGCCGGGCGATGGAGGCCCATCGAGCGAGCGTTGAGCAGGCCCTTCGCGAGATCCCTTTCAAGCTCGAAGAGTACGAACTCTGAACAGCGCCAGGCTGCGTGATGTGTAGCCATGGCGGATTCCGACCGGCAGGCATTTTCATGCGCTCGGGCAAAGCAGGCATAATGGCGACCTTTCGCCCACCACAGCACTGCCAGCCGGTCACCTCCTTTGAACGAACGCCCGATGTCCACCGCTTTACGCCCCTCGGCCTGCCCGGGGTTGCTGCGTATCGTCCAGGCACTGGATGGCGGCATCTGTCGGATCAAATTGAACGGCGGCTCGATCAGCGCTACCCAGGCTGAAGCGGTGGCCAGCGCGACCGAACGGTTTGCCGGGGGCGCGATCGAGGCGACCAATCGGGCCAATCTGCAGATTCGCGGGATCGGCGGCGAGCACCTGGCACTGATCGACAGCCTGCTCGCCGCCGGATTGGGCCCGCGTACCGCCGCTGGCGACGATGTGCGCAACCTGATGCTCAGCCCGGCTGCCGGGATTGATCGGCAAATGTTGTTCGACACGCGCCCGCTGGCTGAACAGATTCTCGCCACCCTGCAAAGCCACGAACGCTTTCACGAGCTCAGCGCCAAGTTTGCCGTGCAACTCGACGGCGGCGAGGCGTTGGCGATGCTCGAACATCCGCATGATCTGTGGTTGTCTGCCGCTGAGCGAAACGGCGAACGGTTGCTGGCATTCGGTCTGGCGGGTTGCCCCACGGACACGCCCGCAGGGTCAGTGTCACTTGAACACGGACACGCGTTGGTCGTTGCAGTGCTGGAGTTGTTTCTCGATTTGGCGCGGCCCGATCAAACACGGATGCGTCATGTGTTGGCCGAAATCCCGGCCGCGGATTTTCTCGCTCGCCTGGCCGAGCGTGTGCCCTTGAACCCGATCACCGATTGGCGGCGTTCATCGAGCCCGGACGCTCTGCACATCGGCGTTCATCCGCAGGCTGGAACCGAATATGTCTATATCGGTGCCGTACCTCCTTTGGGGCGGCTCGATCCCGTCATGCTCAGAGGCGCGGCGCAACTGGCGCAAGAGTTCGGCGACGGGAGCCTGCGTTTCACCCCATGGCAAAGTCTGTTGCTGCCCACTGTTCGAAAAGAACGGGCACCCGAAGTCATTCGGTGCCTGGAGCAACTGGGCCTGCTGTGTGAGCCCGATCAGCCCTTGTCACGGTTGATCGCCTGCACCGGTTCCGCTGGCTGCGGCAAAGGCCTGGCCGAGACCAAGAGCGACGCCTTGCAATTGGCTGCGCTGTTGCAACGCCACGATCAAACGGTGCATGTGTCCGGTTGCCAGCGTTCCTGCGCTGCTGCCCATGGGGTGCCGGTCACGTTACTGGCCGTCGCACCCGGTCGCTACGATCTCTATTTTCGCGATGCGGGACAGTCGGGTTTCGGCGCCCTGCACGCACGCAATCTTACTATTGAAGCGGTCGGCGCCTTGCTCGACGCCCGCCCACGGAGTTCCCTTGATGCTTGATTACATCCGCGACGGTCAGGAGATCTATCGCAACTCCTTCGCGATCATTCGCGCCGAGGCCAACCTTGCGCGAATCCCGGCCGATCTGGAAAAACTCGCGGTGCGGGTGATCCACGCCTGCGGCATGGTCGAGTCCATCGACGGGCTGCAATTTTCTGAAGGCGCAGGCAAGGCCGGGCGCGATGCACTGGCGGCCGGCGCGCCGATTTTGTGCGATGCGCGGATGGTCAGCGAAGGCGTGACCCGTGCGCGTTTGCCCGCCAACAATCCGGTGATTTGCACCCTGCGCGATGACAGCGTTCCGGAGCTTGCCCGTGAGTTGGGCAACACCCGTTCCGCCGCCGCGCTGGAACTGTGGCGCCCGCACCTGGAAGGCAGCGTGGTGGTGATCGGCAATGCGCCGACCGCGCTGTTTTATCTGCTGGAAATGCTCGACGCCGGTGCCCCGAAACCGGCGCTGATCCTCGGCTTCCCGGTGGGTTTCGTCGGTGCCGCCGAATCCAAGGCGATGCTCGCGGCGGACAGTCGTGGCGTGCCCTTTGTCATCATGCAAGGCCGGCTGGGCGGTAGTGCCATGGCCGCCGCCGCCGTCAACGCCCTCGCCACGGAGATCGAATGATGCAGCAACCTGGACGTTTGATCGGCCTGGGTGTCGGCCCCGGTGATCCGGAACTGATTACCGTCAAAGCCTTGCGCCTGCTGCGCGAATCGCCAGTGGTGGCGTATTTCGTCGCCAAGGGCAAAAAGGGCAACGCCTTCGGCATCATCGAAACGCATCTGCAGGACGCGCAAACCCTGCTGCCGTTGGTTTACCCGGTGACCACCGAAGCGTTGCCGGCGCCGCTGTCGTACGAACAAGTGATCAGCGATTTCTACGATGCGGCTGGCGAACAACTCGCGGCGCATCTGGACGCCGGCCGTGACGTGGCGGTGATTTGCGAAGGCGATCCGTTCTTCTACGGCTCCTACATGTACCTGCACGATCGCCTGGCCGAACGCTATGAAGCGGAAGTCGTGCCGGGCGTCTGCTCGATGCTCGGCGGTGCGTCGGTACTCGGTGCGCCGCTGGTGTATCGCAATCAGAGCCTGTCGGTATTGTCGGGGGTGTTGCCCCACGAAGATCTCAAGCGTCGTCTGGCCGATGCCGATGCGGCGGTGATCATGAAACTGGGGCGTAACTTTCCCAAGGTCCGGCAGGTGCTCGAAGAGCTCGGTCTGGCGCAGCGTGCGCTGTACGTCGAGCGCGCGACCATGGCCAATCAGAAGATCGTGCCGCTGGATCAGGTCGAGCCGATGTCCTCGCCGTATTTCTCGCTGATCATCGTTCCCGGTGAAAGGTGGCAAGGCTGATGGCCCATTCCGCTCCGGCGATTGTCATTCTCGGCAATGGCAGCCTCGCGACTGCACGCAAAATTGCGCAGCTATACCCCGGCGCATTGATCCACGGATTGGCCGAACGGGTCGAAGGCGCTGATCGTGTTTATCACGAGTTCGGCGCGACCCTGCGCGAACTGTATCAACAGGACACGCCGATCATTGCGCTGTGCGCCGCCGGGATTGTGATCCGCACCCTGGCGCCGTTGCTGCTGGAGAAGGGGGCCGAGCCGCCAGTGCTGGCAGTGGCCGAAGACGGCAGCGCCGTGGTGCCGCTGCTCGGTGGCCTCGGCGGGGTGAACGTCATGGCGCGCGAGATTGCCGCCGGACTTGATGTCGCTGCAGCGATCACCACCAGCGGTGAGCTGCGCTTCGGCACCTGCCTGCTCAATCCACCCGACGGTTATGCCTTGGGCGATCTGGAGCTGGGCAAGCGCTTCGTCTCGGACTTGCTGGCCGGCGAACACGTGCGCATCGAAGGCGCTGCGCCGTGGTTGGCCCAAGCACAGTTACCGCAAGATCCCGAGGCGCATTTGTCGATCCATGTCGGCAGCGCCGAACGGACGCCGGCCGCCAATGAGCTGTTGATCTACCCGCGCAGTGTGTTGTTGGCGGTCAGCGCCAGTGTGGCGGACTTGCCCCAGGCGATTCGCGCGGCGCTGCGTCAGGCGCAAGTCGCCGGGCAATCGCTGGCGTGCTTGCTGGCGCCAGCCACCGAGATGGCCCGCCCGGCGTTGCGCGAGGCGGCGCTAGAGCTGGGTGTGCCGCTGCGTTTTGCCTCGGCTGCCAGCGATGCCAGCGAGTTGGCTCGCGAGGCTATTCCCGGCGCGACGATTATCCCGATCGACGAAAACCTGGCATTGGCAATCGCCGAACAGCCGCTGAACGTTGCACAGATCGGCCAGCCACGCGGTCGACTGGCGGTGATCGGCCTGGGCCCGGGCGCTGCCGAACTGATGGTGCCTGCGGTGAAGGCTGAATTGGCCAGGGCCACTGACGTGCTCGGTTACGAAACCTATGTGCGCATGGCCGGCCCGTTTCGCCCGGATCAAGTGCTGCACTGCACCGATAACCGCGAAGAGATGCAGCGTGCCCGTCACGCCTTCGAACTGGCGGCCCAGGGGCGGTCGGTGATCGTGGTCTCGTCGGGTGACCCTGGCGTGTTCGCCATGGCCGCCGCGGTGCTGGAAGCCTTGCACGAGTCGACTGACCCGGCCTGGCACAGCGTCGATCTGGAGATTCTGCCGGGGGTTTCCGCTTCGCTGGCGACGGCCGCTCAGGCCGGTGCGCCATTGGGGCATGACTTCTGCGTGATGTCACTGTCGGACAACCTCAAACCGTGGTCGATCATCGAAAAGCGCTTGGACCTGGCCGCCGAAGCCGATCTGGCGCTGGCCTTCTACAACCCGATCTCCCGCTCGCGGCCATGGCAATTGGGCCGTGCGCTGGAGATCGTCGCGCAGCACCGTACCCCGGAAACGCCGGTAGTGCTTGGACGTGATATCGGTCGCCCCGGCCAGACGCTGCGGACCACCACACTCGGCGCACTCACGCCGGAGCAAGTGGACATGCGCACCATGGTGCTGATCGGCTCGTCCACCACTTGCGTGTTCCCCCGCGCCGAAGGTGGCGACTGGGTGTACACGCCGCGCTGGTATGGCAACAAACCCCTCTGCTGAAATCTGGCGGCCCGTTCGGGCCGCCTTCATCACCTCTGTCCGGTGACTTCTCTCGATTGTTTCGGCATTTGTGCGTGTAAGCCTGTTCGGTTGTTTACGTGGGATCTTGTTGTCTCTCAGGGAAGAATTTTGATCCTGTGTTGTAGGATGTTCCACTTTTATTCCCATGTTTTATGGTGGCAACGAATCATTGTTTCAAGTGGCTGTTATAAAGTTTGGAGTTTTCGGTGCTCTGGCTCATGTGTCATTAATTAACGTATGAAAGTGCATGAGTCTGTAACGTTGTATGTAGTGCTTGTTTTGTAATTAATTGAATTCCTTGTGAGTTGAGTCGCATAGAGCGGCGGGTTAATTTTAATTGTGATTTTTTGGTGTTAGTTGCTTCTGGGGAGAGTTTTGTCTGTTTGTTTGAGTCAGATTAGATGCCCGAGCGTCTGGGTAAGCAAAAGGTCTCCTGATTGTCTGGAGTCGATTTCGGCTATTTATATACGATAAATGGAAGTGTTGTTTATGAGTGTGTCTAAGTTCTCGTTTGCGGGTAACTACGTCAATTTTATGGATTTGTTCAAGCGGATGGATCTTGAACAGGCATTAATGTCGCACAAGGGCACCGATCAATATGATGCGGTGTTTCGCTATTACTTGGGTTGCCTTGACTTGCTGGATTCTCCACAACTGGTGGAGCCGTTGGGGCTGCTGAAGCAAGCATTGGGGTCTTTGGAGGGAGGTAGCCGCCGGCGCCGTGCGGCAGAGTCGGAGCCACCTTTGAATGGCGGTGCCGAGGCTGCTGATTTGGCGCAAATCTACAACAAAGTAGAGGGGTTTGAAACGCGTCTGCACAACAGCCTTGAGCAACTGAAGACACCTGCCACCGAAGTGCCGAAGAATCTGCATTTCGTCTGGCTTGGGGGCGGCGTCGGGGCGATTCAGCGCGACTACATCAACATTTGGAAGCGGGTGATGGCTGCAGAGGGGTATCACCTTTATCTCTGGTATGACAGCGACGCGCTGCTGGCCTATGAAACCAACCGGATCATTGTTGAAGCTGCCAAGGCCGATGCCATGCTAAATGGCAGGCAAACCAGTGCGAATGCGATTGAACTGGGCGACCGCTATGAAGAGCGTGTACGCAACGGATGTCAACTTGCGCGGTGAAGCCTTGCTCGGATTCGAAGGGCATCGACCTTATGCGGTTTCGACACTGGTGCGGCAGTTGGTTGGCCGGCAAAAAAGCCAGAACAGCGCAACGCTGAAAGAATTGCTGAGCGCTTCGACTGTTGAGTTGGAGGCCAGCTTGGAGGATTAATCACGGGCAGGTTGCCTGCCTTTACGTCCAGGCCAACAAAAGAGCTGCCGGTTGAATACCCCCGGCAGCCCTTTTGTATGTCAGCTCAAGGAGCAAGATAGCCCTTCACCCCTGTAAATATGATCTGCGCCGCCAATGCGCAGACAAACAACCCCATCAACCGGCTGACAATCTGCAAGCCCTGATCACCAAGAATCCGTTCTATCCGGCTGGACAGATAAAGCACCACGCCAACTGTGAAACTGGCCAAGGCGATACTCATGATGGCGCTGAGCTTGTCATCCCAGTGCGGCTGGCTCACACCCATCACCAGCAGAGCACCGATGGTACCGGGGCCGACCGTCAACGGAATGGTCAGCGGGACGATGGTCACATCCTGCTGCACATTGTCGGTCTGCACCACAGATTTACCCTGGGCCATGCCCAGCGCCGAGATGAATAACACACTGCCGGCACCGATGCGAAACGCATCCACCGTGATCCCGAATACATCGAAAATCACTCGTCCGAACAGGTACAACAACACGCTGGAGACGAGAGTGGCAATCGCCACTTTCCACGCCAGGCGTCGCTGTTCCTTGCGCGAGTAGCCGCGGGTCAGGCTGATGAAGCAGGACAACACGAAGAACGGGCTGTAGAGCACCAGCATCTTCAAATAAACGCTGAATAATACGTGGAGCATGATTTCGGCTCACCGCAGGAGAAGGTCGAACCGGAGTCTATCAGCCCTCCTATTACCTGTCGGCATTTGATTGGTCAGTGCCGTTTTTTGTGTGCGTGACTTTTCGATTTGAAATGGGTTAGTTGTTTTTTCGGGTATGGGTTGCTGTTGCTGATGTAAATATTTGGAGTTACAAGTCAGATATTGTGATGCCTGGCTTGTTTGGTTAATGTTGTTTTCGCAAGTTATGGAATGCTTGCTTTATTGATAATGGAGATGATGATGGGTGTAAATATGATCGACAGTGCTACTGTGGCTGCTTGTATGAAACGTCTGGAAAGTTGCGAGATTGATGAGATGCCTGTTGTGCGTTCTCGTGCTTTTATGTCGAATGAAATTGTTATTGAAGAGCCTTCCAGGGGGGCTGTTGTTGGCGAGGGCATTTTGTCCTTCACAGGTAACCTGTCCGCGCAAAATCAGGAAGATGCCCTGCACGCTTTTCTTTTCGCCAGTCTTGTGGCGAATAAGCAATATCCTCACGAATATCAGGGCAAGGAGTGGTATTACACGTTTGTCGAAGTCATGACCTCTGCCGGCTGGCTAACAACGCAAAAATATTATAATGATCTGAACATTGGCGGCAATACTGTCCGGATGGATCAGTTGGTGCTGGAAATCCTCGGCTCGGTAGTCGCAGGTCTCGCGATACCAGGCAGTACTTCTGCATTGATGCTGAAGGTCGCCGGCGACGCCATCACCGCCTTGAAAAAGAAACAAACAGCGCTGACGCTGTTTGAACGAAATATGCTGGAGCATGGCGTAGGCGGTATGGCTGCCGGTACCTGCACCGAAGTTGATGGTGAGGTAACGATGGTGCTTGGAACAGTCCGTTTCATTCGGAAAAACACATCGACCCAAGTCCTGTTTCTGGATTGGGATAGTCGTGAGGTAAAACTGTATAAAGGCGAATCTGTTTTCAGGAAGATTCCCTATATTGCCGACCAGGTTCGCGATATTATTCGGACAAAGCTTGGCTTGAATGCAGTTAATAAAATCGAAAGCTACGAGATCTAATCTCCTGTTTTTAATAGGGCGGTCGTGTGTCGGCTGCCCTTCTTTCTATTGTTGCAGGAGTTGTATATGGCCAAGGATTATTCGGTATTTGTTAATGCCGCTGCTGTCGTTTTATTGCCGGGTAAACCGGTGGACTCGACAACTAATGACCTGATGAACTCGGTCCTGCTTGCCCAACTCGTCGCTAATAAACGTACCGAGGCCACCCGCACCATCGATTGGTATGATACCTATGTGGGAGTGCTGGGTGATTTCTGGTTGACGAGTGTCAGAAGCAGACAGGATATCCATCTGAAAAAAAACGATATCGCTTCGCCACTTGAGTGGGTCGTCGCCGTACTGGCAAGTGACATCGAGGCGCAGCAAGTCATGAGGTTGTTGGAGGTCGTCGCCCGACTACCGGACTCTTTGCCCGGCATGAGTTTGTTGCGCAAGCATGTGCTAAAAGAATCCGATAGTGAGCTGGCAGATATTCCCTCGCAACCCAGGCCTGTCCGCTTGTTGGTGATCGTGGAGCAAGATAACGGTTCGATGAGCAGCGTCTGCCTTCAATTCAAAACACGGCAAATGCTTGAAATCAATCCCTGGGGGCAGCGCTTCCATGCCGAGGATATGGAAGGCTACGTTTCGGCGCATTTTTTCCATGCGCATTTGTCCGAGACATTGTATGCGCCCGTCCGCGCAGCCATTGCCGGCAAGGTTGAGGGGAAACTGAGCGACACCATTGCGGATATCACCGAGGCAATCAGCACTTCAGCCGTTCTGCCCATTGAGGAGGGCGGATCATGACGTTTATTTTTCCGCAGGCTGCGGTAGTAGGCGGCAGTGTCGTCGCGTTTGCCGCCGGTCTGCCCGAGTCGCACCGGGAAGACATTTACTTGAGCACGATGTTCGCACAAAGGGCTACCCGGGCAGCCTGCAACGACGGATTGTCGGGCAGCTGGTTCGACTACTATTGCAATCAGCTCAGGTTCATCGGCTGGGACGTGCCGCATCCGGAAGGGCTGTCGCCTATCCAGGGTGGATCAATGGGGGCGGCGGCATCGCAGCATATTGCAATACGCCTCGGCGAGGGTTTTTCCGAGCCGACCAATCGGGCGCTGGTGGCGCTGGAAAGGAATGCATTAGCACTGGATCTGTTCGAATCGACGAGTCTTTCTCAGAATGCGGGTTTCTTTCAGATGATTCCTTGCGTACAGAAGGACGCCCACCGGGTTGAAATGGGGATTTACCACCGTCAGTTCCAGTTTCGCCGAGAGACGTCACGATTTTTTTTCATCGATCAGGATGACTTGGTGCAGAACAGTACAGAGCAACTATCTGTCATTACATTCAATACGCTCTACTACGCGCAATTCCGGGAAAAGGTGAAAAAATCGGTGTTGTCCCAGACGTTCAAGTATCTGAGTTCGTTGGAAATCTGAAGGCTGTGATCCAGGGGGTTAAAAAAACGACTCAGAACGTCGAAGCTGTACGATTCTGCTGATCACGCTGGGCAACCCAATGCTCGATCAGGTCGCGCAGTTGCGACAGTTCGACCGGTTTGGCCATATGCCCGTCCATGCCTGCCTGGCGCGCGCGTTCTTTGTGTTCAGCGAGGATGTGTGCGGTCAATGCCACCACGGGGGTGCGAATCCGCTGGTTGCCGACCTCCCAGGCACGCAGTTGCTGGGTGGCGGAGAAACCGTCGAGGATCGGCATTTCACAGTCCATCAGCACCAGGTCGTAGCGCTGGGCTTTCATCGCCACCAGGGCTTCTTCGCCATTGCTGGCGGTGTCCGGTTGCAGGTTGAGCTTGCCCAGCATGCCGCGTATGACCTTGGTCGAGATGCTGTTGTCTTCGGCCACCAGAATGCGGAAATCGCTGGGCACTTTGACCGGAGGGGTCGGACCGGTGGGCAACTGCTGCGAGACGGAGACACCTTTGTTGCGTTGGTTCAGCTCGTCCGCCAGCGTGGTCTTGAGGGTATAGCCGGCCACCGGTTTGGCGAGAATTCGCTTTATTCCGCAGTTGCGCGCGATGATTTTGCTCGGGGCGTTGCTGATGCCGGTGAGCATGATCAGCAGAATGTCATGGTTCAGGCTCGGGTCTTCCTTGATCTTGGCCGCGAGCTGCATGCCGGTCATGCCGGGCATGTTCTGATCCAGCAGGACCACGTCGAAGTAATCGCGCAGATGAGCCTTGGTGCGCAGCAGCGCCAAGGCCTCTTTGCCGGACGGCACGGCACTGACATTCAGGCCCCAGGCGCTGCACTGCTGCACCAGCACCTTGCGACAGGTGTCGTTGTCGTCCACGATCAATACGCGTGCGCCTTGTAGCGGACCGTCCAGGTCCGAGGTCGGATGTTCGAGACGGTCCGGGTCCAGCGGCAGGGTCAGCCACAAAGTGCTGCCCTGATTGGCGCCGCTCTTGATGCCGAACTCGCCTTGCATCAAACGGATCAGCTGACGGGCGATGACCAGCCCAAGATTGCCCCCCAGGCTGGTGGCCGAGAGGAAGTGTTTGCTATGCAGTTCGGCATGCATCAACGCGTCGCGTTCTTCCGCTTCCATGGGCTGGCCGCTGTCTTGCACAGCGATACGCAGCCGCGGTTTGGCGCTACGTTCATCCAGGGCGACGACGATCAGGATCTCGCCTTCATCGGTTTTCTTCAGGGCGTTTTCCAGCAGACTCAGCAGGGTCTGGCGCAGGCGCGTCGGATCTCCGCTGATGACACGTGGTACCTGCGGCTGGATAAAGCTGATCAGCTCGACGTTCTGCTGTTCGGCCTTGGCGCGGAAGATGCTCAGGCAGTCTTCGATCAGTGCGTTGAGGTCGAACTGCACGTCGTCCAGTTCGATCTGCCCGGACTCGAGTTTGGAGATGTCGAGAATTTCGTTGATCAGTGTCAGCAGCTCGTTGCCGGCGCTATGGATGGTCTGCACATAGTCACGTTGCTTGACCGACAGCGGCGTGCCCAGCAGCAATTCGGTCATGCCCAACACACCATTCATCGGGGTGCGGATTTCGTGGCTGATCTTCGCCAGAAATTCGGCCTTGGCATTGATTTCGGCGTTGCTGGCGGCCAGGTCGCGACTGACGCTGAAACGGTCTTCGGTGATGCTGCGCTGTCGCTCGCCCAAGGCAATGCTCATCAACAGGCCACTGATACAGATAAACACCAGCAGAATAATGATCAGGTTTTGTGGCGCGACCAGGGTCAGCCCCTGCAATGCCGGCAGAATAATCAATGTGCCGAGGTTGAACACCACCATGGCTGCCACGAACAGACGCGCCGGGCGATAACCTTTTTGCCAGTGATGGGCGCTGACGAACAACATGCTCAGACCGGCCAGAGCAACCAGCCCATACGTAATCAGATTCAGCGGCAGTGTGTTGACGAACAGCAACAGCAGGCCGCAGGCCATGATGAACAGAATGTTCCCCAGCAGCAGCTTGTTCAATGGGTGAGGGTCGAGCGGGGCGAAGAAGCGGTAGGCAAACATCAGGCCGCAAGGCGCGGTCATCAGCAAGGCAAGGTAAGCGCCGGGTGTTTGTACGACGGACCAGTTCGGTAACCATGGCCGGGCCAGGTTTAGCAGCAACACCAGGCTGAGCATCAGCAGCCCTTCGCACGCTGCCAGCCAGAGGCTGCTGCGCGAGCGGGTGTAGAGGTAACGGGTCAGATTGTGCAGGATCAGCATCCCCAGGCAGCCAAAGAGCAAGCCGTAGATCAGCGTCTGGTACTGAGTGGCTGCGGTCATGACCGCCGATTGCAGGGTGATGTAAGGCCGGAACTGGTGTTCGGAGACCAGCCGCAGGTAGACGTCGAGGGTTTTGTCACTTTGTGGCAGCGGCAACATGAAGTCGCTGCTGGGAAGGGGCGGCTTAGCCTGGAGCTGCGCAGTACCGGTATTCAATTGATCGATCAACTGGTCGCCGTCGAGCACATACAAATTGAGGTGCGCCAGGTCCGGTGCGAATACTCGCAGCAACTGTTCATGCTTGCCGGGTGCGAGTTTGAAACGCAGCCATAGGGCGCCATCGGGCGCGGCCGCGGTGAGGCGATCGAGTTCGGTAGGGCTGAATTGATTGGTGTAGCGGCTGGAGCGGATGTCGCTCAGCTGCAGATCGCCCTGTTCATCGAGCAATACCGCCCATCCACTGCCTTGCGTGGCCTGGGCCGGGAGCATGCAGAGCAAGGTCAGCAGAGTGACGGTGAAGCCTATGGCAATCCTGAGCCAGCGCACGGCGAAATCCCTTCGTAGATTAATGCCAAAGTATAACTATGCGCGGCGCCGGAATAGTCAGGCAAGGGCCGCAAGCCCTTGCCCGGCCGTATGGATCGCTTATTCCTGATTCTCGCCACGCTCGCGGGCAATGGCGCGATAGCCAATGTCCTTACGGTAGAAGCAGCCTTCCCAGTCGATTTTAGCCGCCAGTTTGTAAGCCTGCTGCTGGGCTGCATCGACGCTGGTGCCCATGGCGGTTGCGCATAGCACCCGACCACCGGCGGTCACCACTTGACCGTCCTTGAGCACAGTACCGGCATGGAAGACTTTGCCTTCCAGTGTCGCGGCTGCATCCAGGCCGTTGATGGCAACGCCTTTGGCGTAGTCACCCGGGTACCCGCCAGCGGCCAATACAACACCGACGCTCGGACGTGGATCCCATTGTGCTTCGACCTTGTCCAGCGCTTGCGCCAGGGCCGCTTCGACCAGCAACACCAGGCTCGACTGCAAACGCAGCATCACCGGTTGGGTCTCAGGATCGCCGAAACGGCAGTTGAACTCGATAACTTTTGGGTTACCAGCCTTGTCGATCATCAGGCCGGCATAGAGGAAGCCAGTGTAGACGTTCCCTTCTTCGGCCATGCCACGCACAGTCGGCCAGATCACCAGGTCCATGACCCGCTGATGGACTTCGGCCGTGACGACCGGTGCTGGAGAGTAAGCACCCATGCCGCCGGTGTTCGGGCCGGTATCGCCGTCGCCGACGCGTTTGTGGTCCTGGCTGGTGGCCATAGGCAATACATTCTTGCCGTCGACCATGACGATGAAGCTGGCTTCTTCGCCGTCCAGGAACTCTTCGATCACAACGCGTGAACCGGCGTCGCCAAACGCGTTGCCGGCGAGCATGTCGCGCACCGCGTCTTCGGCTTCGCCCAGGGTCATGGCCACGATCACGCCTTTACCGGCAGCCAGGCCATCGGCCTTGATCACGATCGGTGCGCCTTTTTCACGCAGGTAAGCCAGGGCAGGCTCGATCTCGGTGAAGTTCTGGTAGTCGGCGGTCGGGATCTTGTGGCGCGCCAGGAAGTCTTTGGTAAAGGCTTTCGAACCTTCCAACTGAGCAGCGCCCGCGGTCGGGCCGAAGCAATCCAGGCCACGGGAGCGGAACAGATCGACGACACCGGCGACCAGCGGCACTTCCGGGCCGACGATGGTCAGGGAAACATTCTTCTGGGCAAAGTCAGCCAGTTGCTCAAGGGCCAGCACGTCGATGGCGACGTTCTCGCACTTGGCTTCAATGGCGGTGCCAGCGTTGCCCGGGGCAACGAAAACTTTCTGCACGCGCGGATCCTGAGCTACTTTCCAGGCCAGGGCGTGTTCACGGCCACCGCTGCCAATGATCAAAACGTTCATTTCAAAAAACCTCAAAAATCTGGGAAGACGCTGCAAATCCTTGTAGGACTGTAGGAGCTGTCGAGCGAAGCGAGGCTGCGATCTTTTGATTTTGCTTTAAAAGCCAGATCAAAAGATCGCAGCCTCGCTTCGCTCGACAGCTCCTACAAGTTCCTACAGGGCTCGCGTCGTATCAATGACGGAAGTGGCGCATGCCGGTGAACACCATGGCAATACCGGCTTCGTCGGCAGCAGCGATCACTTCGTTATCACGCATCGAACCGCCCGGCTGGATCACCGCCGTGATGCCGACCTTGGCCGCATTGTCCAGACCATCGCGGAACGGGAAAAAGGCGTCGGAGGCCATCACCGAGCCTGCTACCTGCAATCCGGCGTGCTCAGCCTTGATCGCCGCAATACGAGCAGAGTTCACGCGGCTCATCTGGCCAGCGCCGACACCGATGGTCTGACGGTTCTTGGCGTAGACGATGGCGTTGGATTTAACGTACTTGGCGACTTTCCAGGCGAAGATCAGGTCATTGATTTCCTGTTCGGTCGGTGCGCGTTTAGTCACCACTTTCAGGTCTTCGCTGCTGATCATGCCAATGTCGCGGCTCTGCACCAGTAAACCGCCGTTGACGCGTTTGTAGTCCCAGGCCGGAGCGCGATCAGCCGACCACTCGCCGCAGGCCAGCAGGCGTACGTTGGCTTTTGCCGCGACGATGGCGCGAGCTTCGTCACTGACGGACGGGGCGATGATCACTTCGACGAACTGACGCTCGACGATGGCTTTGGCCGTTTCTGCATCCAGTTCGCGGTTGAACGCGATGATGCCGCCGAACGCCGATTCGGTATCGGTGGCGTAGGCCAGTTCGTAGGCCTGACGGATGCCGCCTTCAGCGTCCGGGCTCACGGCCACGCCGCACGGGTTGGCGTGCTTGACGATCACGCAAGCCGGTTTGACGAAGCTCTTCACGCATTCCAGCGCGGCATCGGTGTCGGCCACGTTGTTGAAGGACAGCTCTTTGCCTTGCAATTGGGTTGCGGTAGCAATGCCCACTTCGGCTGGCTTGGCTTCAACGTAGAACGCCGCGCTCTGATGCGGGTTCTCGCCGTAGCGCATTTCCTGGGCCTTGATGAACTGGCTGTTGAAAGTGCGCGGGAACTCGCTGCGACCTTCGGTGCTGAGGGTGTCAGCCGCCTGGTTCACGGTGCCCATGTAGTTGGCGATCATGCCGTCGTAGGCGGCGGTGTGTTCGAAGGCCTTGAGCATCAGGTCGAAACGCTGAGCGTAGGTCAGGCCGCCGGCCTTGAGGCTTTCCAGGACGCCGGCGTAATCGCTGGCATTTACCACGATGGCCACGTCTTTGTGGTTCTTGGCTGCCGAACGGACCATGGTCGGGCCGCCGATGTCGATGTTTTCGATGGCAGTTGGCAGGTCGCAGCCTGGCTTGTTGATGGTGGCTTCGAACGGGTACAGGTTGACCGCAACCAGGTTGATCGGCTTGATGCCGTGCTCATTCATGATGGCGTCGTCGATACCGCGACGACCGAGGATCCCGCCGTGGATTTTCGGGTGCAGGGTTTTAACCCGACCGTCCATCATTTCTGCGAAACCGGTGTAGTCCGCGACTTCCACTGCGGCAACACCGTTGTCGCGCAGCAGCTTGAACGTTCCGCCGGTGGAGAGGATCTCGACGCCCAGGGCTTCGAGCTCCTTGGCGAATTCAAGGATCCCGGTCTTGTCGGAAACGCTGATCAAGGCGCGGCGGATCGGCAGGCGGGTAGTCTGGTCGGTCATTTCAATTTCCATCAAAAGCAAGGGAAGTCAGCAAAAAAGGCGACCGGTTTTATGCGGGCGCCTTTCTGGTTTGATTGAATGCTTACAGCAAATCGTACTGCTTGAGTTTCTTGCGCAGGGTGCCCCGGTTCAGCCCGAGCAGCTCACTGGCCTTGGTCTGGTTTCCCTTGACGTAGTTCATCACGCATTCGAGCAGGGGAGCCTCGACTTCGGAAAGCACCAGGTTGTACACATCCGTGACGGCAGCGCCCTCAAGGTGGGCGAAATAATTGTGCAGCGCCTTCTCGACACTCCCGCGAAGGGTCTGACCTTCTTCGCTCGGCGTATTGAGGTGCTGTTTCAAATTCACGTTGTCGCTCACGGGTGTTGTTCCACTCACTAAAGTCTCGGTCATCATCGTCATGCGGCCACCCCTTCTCCGTCCCCTGTCAGGCTCTTGTAACGTTCGGCGAAGAAGGCCCGAACGTAGGCGCATTGTGCTTCCGTATCTTCCAAACGATTGAAGTGGGCGCGGAACTCCCTGGCGCCCGGCAAGGTTGCGAGATACCAGCCCACATGCTTGCGAGCTATGCGCACGCCCATGACGTCGCCATAGAAGGCATGCAGCGCGGCCAGATGCTCAAGCAGAATACGTTCCACCTCGATCAGTTCCGGTGCCGGGAGTTTTTCGCCGGTACGCAGATAATGGTCGATTTCACGAAAAATCCATGGCTGCCCCTGGGCAGCCCGACCTACCAACAGGCCATCGGCACCGGTCGCATCGAGCACGTACCGGGCCTTCTCGGGCGAATCGATATCGCCATTGGCGAAGACCGGAATCGACACCGCCTGCTTGATCGCGGCAATGGTGTCGTACTCGGCTTCCCCGGTATACAGATCGGCACGGGTGCGGCCATGTACCGCCAATGCCGTAATGCCGGCCTGTTCGGCGATCTTCGCCACGGTCAGGCCATTCTTGTTCGCCCGGTCCCAGCCGGTGCGGATCTTCAGGGTAACCGGCACATCGACCGCGGCCACTACGGCCTGCAGGATCTCGGTTACCAATGCTTCATCTTTCAACAGGGCGGAACCGGCGGCCTTGTTGCAGACCTTCTTCGCCGGACAGCCCATGTTGATATCAATAATCTGCGCGCCCAGTTCGACGTTGGCCCGGGCCGCATCCGCCAGCATCTGCGCATCGCCACCGGCGATCTGTACCGAGCGGGGCTCGGGATCGCCTTCGTGGATCATGCGCATCCGCGATTTGCGGGTGTTCCACAAGCTCATGTCGCTGGTGACCATTTCCGACACTACAAGGCCCGCGCCCAGTCGTTTGCACAGCTGACGAAAGGGCTGATCGGTGACACCCGCCATGGGGGCGAGAATCAAGCCGTTGTGCAATGTATATGGACCGATGCGTACCGCCGACATAGGACTTCCCTGTTGTGGGGCCGGATCATGAGAGTTCGAAAAAGGGTTGGCATGATACCCGCTCTCGATGACTGGATAAAGGCTGAATTGAACAAAATCTGAACAGTGATTTTGTTATCGCCAGCGGTTTGGTACTAGCAATCAAAGTCAGAAATATGCCGTCAGGCTGTAACGCTTGAGCGTTTCACTCGGGGGAATGGAAGCTCAGGCTGTAGTTCACCGCTTTGGGGCCAGGATCGAGAATGTCCAGCGCAATGTGGATTGGCGTCTGCGGCGGCATTTCCGCCATCCCTTCGAGATCGCCGTTGAGGTACTCGCCGGGCTTGAAGCGACGGCTGGCGATCAGATGGCCGTTGAGATCTGCAAAGCGCAGCTCCAGCAGCGGGAAGGGCTGGGAGAAGGGCGCGCGATTGTAGATGATCGCGTCGACCACCAATGCGCCATTGAAGTCCGGGTGGCTGCGGACCACCAGGTTGCTGCTTTTGACTTTCGCGATGTCGACCTTGGACGGCACGGTGCAGCCGATGTGCGGGCACAGTTGCTGGAACCACGGACGGTACTGGTCCTGGCGCGCCAGTTCGTCGAAGTGGTAGGCAACGTATTGACCGGCGAGGCCGGCGGCGCCGAGCAGAATCAGCACCAGCCAGAAAAAGCGCCGGCCCCAGGGGGAGCGACGTTTTTGCCAATCCAGCTGCAACGGGTCGTCGGTCAGATCCTCCAATATTTCCGCGCGCAGTGCCGGTTCGCTGCGTTCACGTCGCTTGCGCAGCGGTTCGGCCGAGGGCCGGTCATTGTCGACATCGGCAGTCGCCGACAAGCTGGCAAAGGGGATCGGGGCGTCGAGCGGGTCGTGCAGGCGCAGCTGTTGGATCTCGGGTTCATCGTCCGGATACGTGGGCTCCAGCGACAGTGAAGGCTCGGTGCGCGAATGTTTGCTTGGTTCGACCGCCGGCTCTGGCGTGGGCGCGTCGGCGGTTTTTGCACGATCGGCGGCTGATTCACTGAAGAGGCTGTCGGACCAGGGCTCCTGATCGTGCTCGGTGGTATCGCGACGAGCGCTGAGGCTGTCCTCGCGGGGCCGAGTGAATTCCGTGGTTGGCTGGATTTCCCGCTGTTCGAGCCGGGCGAGTTCTTCATCCAGATCCAGGCTGTCCAGATCCATTTCTGCAGCGGTCCATTGCTTTTGGCTGATGGCGCGCTGCACGGGCGGTTCGACGGGCGCCGGTGCAACCGGTTTGACCGTTTCCTTGCCAGCCCGCTGCTCGAGTAACTGCTTGGCGGCGTTGAACACCTGCAAACACGAGCCGCAACGAACCACTCCACGGGCCACGCTCAACTGAGCATGGCTGACGCGGAAGCTGGTTTGGCAATGCGGGCACTGGGTGACGAAGCTGTCGGTCATGCGGCAATCCGGTTTATGCAGGCGCTCATTCTAGCGCCGACGGCCAGTAATGCGTACCCAGCCGTCGCGATTGGCAATCGGATCCAGATCGAAGTCCTGAGCGTAGGCGGCGGCAACTTCTTCACCTTGTTCGGCGAGAATGCCCGACAGTGCCAAACGACCGCCCGGCTTGACCAGCCTGGACAGTTGCGGCGCCAGCGAAACCAGCGGGCCGGCAAGAATGTTGGCGACCAGCACGTCGGCCTTAACCTGCGGCAGGTCTTGTGGCAAATACAGCGGGAAGAGTTCGTCAGCAATGTTGTTGCGACCGGCATTGTCGCGTGAGGCTTCCAGCGCCTGCACGTCGATGTCGGTGCCGACGGCTTCTTTGGCGCCCAGCAACAAGGCTGCAATCGCCAGAATCCCCGAACCGCAACCGAAGTCGAGCACGTTGCAACCTTTCAGGTCCTGACCGTCGAGCCATTCCAGGCAAAGCGCGGTGGTCGGGTGAGTGCCGGTGCCGAACGCCAGGCCCGGGTCCAGCAGCAAGTTCACGGCGTCGGGTTCCGGCGCGGCGTGCCAGCTCGGGACGATCCACAGGCGCTGACCGAAGCGCATCGGCTGGAAACCATCCATCCAGCTGCGTTCCCAATCCTGGTCTTCGATCACTTCACTGTGATGCTCGGGCAGCGGGCTGCCGGTCAGCAACTCAAGATGGGCCAGCACCGGACCGGGCTCGGTGCCACCTTCGAACAAGGCCAGCAAGTGAGTGTGCGACCACAGCGGGGTGGTATTGAGTTCCGGCTCGAAAATCGGCTGATCTTCGGCGTCCATGAAGGTCACCGACACGGCGCCCACTTCAAGGAAAGCGTCTTCGTAGGTTTCGGCTTGTTCTGGGCTGATGGCGAGACGGACTTGCAGCCAAGGCATGGCGGGCACCTTTGAAAAATATGGATTGCAGCCTGGCGGGCTGCGAGAAGCGCGCAAGTTTACGCGAGCGTGGCTAAGAAGACGACCATGGTCGAAGATCAAAAGATCGCAGCCTTCGGCAGCTCCTACAAGGGGAACGCATTCCAAATGTAGGAGCTGCCGAAGGCTGCGATCTTTTGACTTTGCTTCAGAAACAACAAAGCCGCTCGAAAGCGGCTTTGTTGGTGCGGATCACAGCTTAATGCTTCTCGCCAGCCAGTTTGTGCTCGAGGTAGTGAATGTTCACGCCCCCTTCGCAGAAGCCAGCATCGCGTACCAGGTCGCGGTGCAGCGGGATGTTGGTCTTGATCCCGTCGACCACGATTTCGTCCAGCGCATTGCGCATGCGCGCCATGGCTTCGTCACGGGTGGCGCCGTAGGTGATCAGCTTGCCGATCAACGAATCGTAGTTCGGCGGAACGGCATAGCCACTGTACAGGTGCGAATCGACGCGAACGCCGTTGCCGCCTGGTGCGTGGAAATGCTTGACCGTGCCTGGGCTAGGCATGAAGGTTTTCGGGTCTTCGGCGTTGATCCGGCATTCCAGCGCGTGACCGCGGATAACGACGTCATCCTGGGTGTACGACAGCTTGTTGCCAGCGGCGATGCTGAGCATCTCCTTGACGATATCGATGCCTGTGACCATTTCCGATACCGGGTGCTCTACCTGGACACGAGTGTTCATCTCGATGAAGTAGAAATGGCCGTTCTCGTACAGGAACTCGAACGTGCCGGCGCCACGGTAGCCGATGTCGATGCAAGCCTTGACGCAGCGAGCGAGGACTTCAGCACGCGCTTTCTCGTCGATGCCCGGTGCCGGCGCTTCTTCGAGAACCTTCTGGTGGCGACGTTGCAGCGAGCAATCGCGGTCACCCAGATGGATAGCGTGGCCCTGGCCGTCGGAAAGTACCTGAACTTCCACGTGACGTGGGTTGGTCAGGAATTTTTCCAGGTAGACCATCGGGTTGCCGAACGCTGCGCCCGCTTCGGAGCGGGTCAGTTTCGCCGAGGAGATCAGGTCTTCCTCTTTGTGTACCACGCGCATGCCACGACCACCGCCGCCACCAGCGGCTTTGATGATCACTGGATAGCCAACTTCGCGGCCGATGCCCAGGGCGGTTTCTTCGTCTTCCGGCAACGGGCCGTCGGAACCCGGAACGGTTGGAACGCCAGCGGCGATCATGGCGTGCTTGGCCGATACCTTGTCGCCCATCAGGCGAATGGTCTCGGCTTTCGGGCCAATGAACGCGAAGCCGGAGTTCTCGACCTGTTCGGCAAAGTCGGCATTTTCCGCAAGGAAGCCGTAGCCTGGGTGGATGGCGGTAGCGCCAGTCACTTCAGCGGCGGCGATGATGGCCGGAATGTGCAGGTAAGAGTGCGCGGCCGAGGCCGGGCCGATGCAGACGGATTCGTCTGCCAGACCCAGGTGCATCAGCTCTTTGTCGGCCTTGGAGTAAACGGCGACAGTCTTGATGCCCATCTCTTTGCAGGCACGCAGAATCCGCAGGGCGATCTCACCGCGGTTGGCGATCAGAACTTTTTCCAACTTCGCAGTCATCAAAGTTTCTCCGCGGTTCAAACGATGGTGAACAGCGGTTGGTCGTACTCAACCGGCTGGCCGTCTTCGACGAGGATGGATTCGATCACACCGCTGGCTTCAGCTTCGATGTGGTTCATCATCTTCATGGCTTCGACGATGCACAGGGTGTCGCCTTTCTTCACGGTCTGGCCGACTTCAACGAAGGACGGCGAGGACGGCGAGGATTTGCGATAGAAAGTACCGACCATCGGCGAACGGGCAACGTTGCCGTTCAGCGCAGGTGCAGCCGGGGCTGCAGGAGCAGCGGCGGCAACCGGAGCAGCAGCGACAGGCGCAGGCGCCGGCGCCGGAGCATGCATAGGAGCGGGAGCGTAGTACTGCTGAGCCGGCGTCTTGCTGTGACGGCTGATGCGTACGGACTCTTCGCCTTCCTTGATCTCGAGCTCGTCGATACCGGACTCTTCCAGCAATTCGATCAGTTTCTTAACTTTACGGATATCCATGAATCATCAACTCCCAAGGGTCGGTCAGGGGCGTTTAACGCTTGTTGTTCAAGCCGTTGCCTGTCTTTCAAGCTGCTCTAGTGCGGCCTCCAGGGCCAGTCGATAACCGCTGGCGCCAAGGCCGCAGATCACTCCCTCCGCAACGTCGGAGAAGTAAGAGTGATGGCGGAAAGGTTCGCGTTTGTGCACGTTAGACAAATGCACTTCGATGAATGGGATGCTCACTGCCAGCAGCGCGTCACGTAATGCGACACTTGTATGCGTAAAAGCTGCTGGATTGATCAGAATGAAGTCCACACCTTCACCGCGAGCAGCGTGGATGCGGTCGATCAATTCGTACTCGGCGTTGCTTTGCAGATAGAGCAAATGGTGGCCGGCATTGCGTGCCCGCTGTTCCAGATCCTGATTGATCTGCGCCAGCGTCGTTGCACCGTAGACGCCCGGTTCCCGAGTGCCGAGCAGGTTCAGGTTGGGGCCGTGTAAAACCAATAGGGTCGCCATCTGCTGCTCCTTTGTCATCTGTGTGCAAATTGTCAGAACCCGGCGACTATGCCGCAAAGCCTTTGTGACTGTCCAGTTCTATGCAATAGCCAGCACGATGGCCGATGTTTACGCGAAATATATGACCGGGCAATTAAATCCGGTCATTTGCTTTCGCAACACGTTCGGCGAAATTTTTTGCGCTGATCTCGCCGATCACCCGCACATCGACACGTTCGACGCCATCCTTGCCGAAAAACATCAGCGCCGGAGGACCGAACAGCTTGTAGCGGTCGAGCAAGGCGCGTTGTTCGGCGTTGCTGGCGGTCATATCGAAACGGACCAATCGATAACCTTTGAGGCGTTCGACGACATTGGCATCGGTGAGCACTTCGTGTTCGATGACTTTGCAACTGATGCACCAGTCGGCGTACCAATCGAGCAGCAGCGGTGTGCCAGAGGACTTGGCTTCGGCGAGGACGCGGTCCAGTTCGGCTGGCGTGGTGATGGTTTGCCAGTTGCCGGCGATTGGCGGTTGACCGTTGCTGGCGACGTTGCGCGGTTGGCCAATGGGGTTGAACGGATCGGTCTGGCCACTGAAGGCGCCGTACCAACAGGCCAGGGCATAAAACAGCAAGAACATCCCGAGCAATTGCCCCAGGCGTTTTCTTGGCGGTTTATAGACGAATTCCAGTGCGCCCATAAACAACCCGACGCCACCGGCGAGCAAGCCGATCAACAGCAAGGTGATCTGGCCCGGCAATACCCGGCTGAGCAAAGCGATCGCCAGCCCGAGCAACAGCACCCCAATCGCGTTTTTCACGTAGATCAGCCATGGGCCGCTTTTCGGCAGCCAGGCCGCGCCGCCGGTCGCTACCAGCAACAGCGGTGCGCCCATGCCCAGGCCGAGCATGAACAGTTTCAAGCCGCCGCCCAGCGCATCGCCACTGGCGCTGATGTACAGCAGCGCGCCGGCCAGTGGTGCCGATACACACGGCGAAACCAGCAGGCTCGACACCACGCCCAGCACGGCTGCGCCCCACAATGAGCCGCCTTCGGTACGCCCGGCGATTCGGTCCAGGCGGCTGCTGATGGCATGGGGGAGTTTCAATTCGAATACGCCAAACATGGCCAGGGCAAATACAACGAAAAACATCGCGAATGGCACCAGCACCCAAGCCGACTGCAAGCGCGCCTGAAGATTGAGCTGTGCCCCGAACATTCCCATCAAGGCCCCGAGCAGGGCGAAACAGAGGGCCATCGGCAGTACGTAAGCCAGCGACAGGTTGAAGCCGCGTAACCCGCCAACCTGTCCGCGCAGGACCACTCCGGAGAGGATCGGCAGCATCGGCAGCACGCAGGGGGTGAAGGTCAGGCCCACTCCTGCAAGAAAAAACAGCGCCAATTCGCGCCAGCTCCAGGAGGGGGGCGCGGCGCCGGTGCCATCAATATTCAGGCGTTCGGTCTCGGGCGGATAACACAGGCCTTTGTCGGCGCAGCCCTGATAGGTCACGACCAGCGTAAAAGCGCGTGAGTCGGTGCGTGGCAGTTCTACATCGAGAATGCCGTGGTAAACCTCGACATCGCCGAAGAACTCATCTCGCTTTTGTTCGCCCTTGGGCAATTGCGCCGCGCCGAGGCCAATGTCGGCCGGTTCGGCGCGAAACTGGAAGCGATGGCGGTAGAGGTAGTAACCCTCGGTAGCGACGAAACGCAGCTTGATCGATTGCGGCGTACTTTCTACCAGGCTCAACTTGAACGCTTCGCGCACCGGCAGGAAGTCGGCGCTGTTGTTGACCGAACCCAAGGTGGAACCGGGCCGACTGTCCAGCAACCCGGCGGCGGAGACCGGCAGGGCGAGGACTAAAAACAGCAGGCAAAGCAAACGGCGCATGACAATCTCGCGTATCGAAAGTGTGGGCATGATAGCGGACAGTGGCGGGATGTGCAGGGCGGGGCATCTTGGGTTGTTGTTCTGACGTCATCGCGGGCAAGCCCGCTCCCACAAGGACAGTGCATACCCTGCTCGTGATAGCGGTTTGTCAGACCCGGAAGGCCTGAACGGCTGTATGCAACCGTCCACCCAGCACCAACAAATTCTCCCCTTGCTCACGCCCCTCGCCGATGCGCAGCAAGTTATCCCCACCCAACTGGTGAATCCGCTCACTGTGATCGCGGATTTCGCTGACCGCGCCGCTCTGCTGGGCGGTGACATCGGCGATGCGCACGGCGGTGTCGGCAATGGTCTGGATCGCCCCGACGATTTTATCCAGCGCCCCGTCAGCCGCCTGAGCCTGATTGGCGGTGGCTTCGGCGTGTTCGACCTGGGCACGCATGCCTTCGACCGATTGCCGCGCGGCGGTTTGCAGGCCGGCGATCAGCGTCTGGATCTCGGCCGTCGCCCCGGCGGTGCGTTGCGCCAGTGAGCGAACCTCCTCGGCCACCACCGCAAACCCTCGGCCCATTTCTCCGGCGCGGGCCGCTTCGATGGCGGCGTTCAGGGCCAGCAGGTTGGTCTGATCGGCAATCGAGCGAATCACCGTCAGCACACCGCCGATGGTCGCTGACTCCTCGGCCAGATGTTCGATCATCTGCGCGTTGCCTTGCACTTCACCCACCAACGCATGCAGGCCGGTGAGGCTCAGGCCGATCACTTTCTGCCCGTGCTCCACCGCAAGTCCTGCATGACGACTGGCATCGGCGGCCTGGCTGGCCTCACCGGCGACTTGTTGAATCGTCGCCTCGAGTTCACCCAGGGAGTCGCGGATCAACGCGGTGTCGCCGGCCTGATGCTCGGCGCCACTGTGCAGGTCATTGCTCAATTCGGCCAACGTTCGGCTGCTGCCGGCGACTTGCTCGGCATTGAGGCGAATGGTACCGACCAGGTCGACCAGATAGGCGCGCAAGCGATTGAGCGAGGCTTGAATGTCATGCAGCTCGCGGTTGGTCGCGCCCAATTGAATGTCGCGGCTGAAGTCCCCTTCGGCCCAGGTTGACAGCGCCGGAGCGAGGTTGGTCAGGGTTCGGGCGAGGCGTCGCTGCAAGGTGTCGATGAGCAATGCGATCAGCAGAATCAGTCCGATCATCACCCCTTGCATCAACCGCACTTCGCTCTGGATCTGCCCGTGTTGGGCACGCACCACCGGTTCCAGCCCGGCGATGGACTGCTGCACGGCGGTGATTTTCACGTGCGTCGCAGCGCTGAGGTCGGCGCGTTTCTGGATTTGTTCGCGAGTGCGCGCCAGTTCCGAAGGGTAGCGGGTGAGCAGGCTGTTGAGCTCCCGCTTGAGGCCGACGCCGACATCTTCGGCGACGGTTTTCTCGGTGTTATCCAACCCCATCATCGCGGCGAAATCATCGGTGTTCGATTCGGTGCTGGCAGTCACGCCAAGTAGCGGTAAAGCGTCCAGTTGCTCGGCTTGAGTGCGGATGTTGGCGACTTCGCGTTCAACATCGGCGGCCAGTTCGCTACGACCACTGCTAACCAGTTTGTTCCGGGCCAGTGACAGTTTGCCCAAGTGCTGGGAAGCGACGAGCAAAGGTGTCAGATAGGCCGCGTTGCCGTTGGCGTATTGGTTGAGTTGATCGAGGCTGGCCCCGAGTTCGCGTTCGGCTTGCAGCAGCAATGCTTGCGGATCGCCTGCGAGTTTGCCGGCAGCCAGCAGGTCGGTTTTGCTGAATTCAGTCAGGTTCGACAGGCTCGGACGCAAGGTATCAGCCAAGGCCGGTGGCAACTCACCGAGTTCTTTTTGCAAGGCGTCGATGGCCTGGCTGGCGCTGCTCAGGCGCAGGGCGTCGCCGCTGGCCAGGTAATCCTCGATATTGCGCGCCACTTCATTTTGAAACTGCTGAGACAGTCCCAGATAACGCTCCATCAACAGATAGGGGCGCCCCAGGGCTTTTTGCGACCACCAGAGCGTGGCGCCAAGGGCCACGCACACGGCGACCAAAAGGAGGGTATTGAGATTGGTCAACAGCTTCAGGCGCATCATGGTCTACCAACGGCAGAATGGTAAGTGCCTGAAGTTATTGCGTTTCTATTACAGAGTTATGACCGAATGGGTCGATTCCGATGAAAAAGTGGCACTTTGCTTTGATTCTCTCGCGGCTTGTACGCGGTTACGTCCGGCGTGCTTCGCACGGTACAGCGCCTCGTCCGCCTGGCTGGCCATCAGCAGGCTGTCAGAGTCTTCGCGCAATTCGACGACGCCGGCGCTGAACGTGCACCAGAGGTCCTGGGGCTGAGCCGGGTAGTGAATTTCGGCAAAGCGCTGACGGATCTCATCGAGCACCTTACAGGCCGATTCGATATCAGTGTCCGGCATGACGATGGCGAACTCTTCGCCGCCATAACGGCCGATGAAGTCGGTCTTGCGCAACCGCTGCTTGAGGAACAGCGCCAGACTCTTGATCACCCGGTCACCCATGGGATGGCCGTGGCTGTCGTTGACCCGTTTGAAGTGGTCGATGTCGAGCATCGCAAAGCTCAGCGGCTTGCTTTCGCGGCGGGCGCGGAATGAGCAGTCTTCGAGCAATTGCAGAATATGAGTGTGGTTGTACAAACCGGTCAGGCTGTCGCGCACCATCCGCGCTTTCAGATTGCGCGCCCGCGCCGCGCGGTTGCGCACTGTGGTGATCAGGTGCCGTGGCTTGATCGGTTTGGTCAGGAAGTCGTCGCCGCCCTCGCTCATGGCGTCGAGCTGTTTGTCCAGATCGTCTTCGGCTGACAGGTAAATGATCGGCACGCTGACATAGCGGTCGTTATGCCGGATCACCTTGGCCAGTTCAGTACCGGTGCAGGCCGGCATGTACATGTCGAGGATGATCAGGTCCGGCTGGAAATCCGCCAGTTCGGCCATGGCCTGGATCGGTTCGATCAAGGTCCGCGTAACGATCCCGGCGCTGTTGAGCAGGCGCTCGGTGTGCAAGGCCTGGGCGCGGGAGTCGTCGATGATCAGCACTTTATACGGTTCGTACTGGGCGACGCAGGTCAGGACTTCGATCTTTTCCAGCAGGCTAGAGGCTTCGAGGGTGCCGGTGAGAAATTCCTGGCCGCCGGCACGCACGGCGGCGAGACGGGTTGGGGTATCGGTTTCGTGCAGGCTGAAAAACAACAGTGGCAAGGGCTGATCGAGACCTTCCTGGGCTTCGGCCGCCAGTTTCAGGCCGATGCCGGCGCCACTGAAATCGACGTCCATGACAATCGCCGCCGGCAAGCGTTCGACCATCGAGGAGCGGAACGCGGCGACACTGTCGAGGGATTGAGCACTCAGCCCGAAGAATTCAAGTTGTTTGGCCAGCCGTTCGGCCCGGTCGTGATCTTGCAACATCACGTAGATCGGCTTGCGCAGCGGCGGCAGAAAGGTTTGTTCGAACTGATCGCCATGACGCAGGCCGGTGCGGGACAGGCGCTGCATCAGACGATTGAGGTCAGTGATCAGTCCGCTGCTCAGGCGTCCGCGATTGGCATCGACCGCTTCCAGCGACTGGCCGATGTGGCGCGCCAGCTGGGTATGTTCCGGTTGTTCGAAACGTTCGGCAAACCGCAGCAGGCGCAGATTGGCTTCACTCAACTCCGACAAGTCGGTGGTGGACCATTCGTTGCGCTGCAGGCGTTGCCATATCTCAAGAATCTGGCGCGCCTGATGAATGACCCGCTGGGCAAAATGGTGCTTGAGGCGCTCACGGCTGGGGTCTTCTGGCTCGGTCATATCCTGACTACTAGTTAGGGTGCATGCTGAGATCGACTGGTGGCTCTATGCTAGCACCTCTTTTCGATTGCATGAGTGTCGTAGGTCAATTAACTGCAAAGCGACCTTATTCAGTTACTGACCCATGAGTCTCGGCCAGGGCGTCACTGGCTGACAGAGCCTGATGAATCAGGTGTTTCAGGACATCTCCTGGTCATTTCAAGGCAACTTCCCATGTCTCGGCGAGCCTCGTCTGTCAGGTATTTCTGATTTTTCGGCCAAACGATCCGCTCGGGAATGGCAGCTGTTAGGGTTCAGGGATTCCCTTAGTCGCTTCTCCGCAAACCATGACCCAGTGTTTCAAGGAACACCCCATTGATGATCAGCGCCTGAACCACAACAGCACGCCCGTTGCTGACTGTGAATGCAAAGAAGTGCGGCTTTATGGCAGCAAGACCCTCGTTACGGACGTGCCGATTCTTACGTGCTCCTGCCTCTGGCGTACCTTCCAGCGCGAGGCGGAAGAAGTCGTCGCGCCTAAAGGCGTATTGATTGCGGACCCCGTTGAGCGCAACCGCGCTATCAATGCTGCATATGCTCGACTGTGGCTGCACGACTCGCGGTTTCAGTGGGCCGGGTTGGCGGCGTTTGCTTCCAAGCAGGTCGGTTGCGGATTGTTGCATGCGGCGGACAGTATCGAACTTATTCGCGAGGAGCGTGAGGCGCGGCAACGTTTGCGGGAAAACCGTCGTGAGTCAGGGTTGTTGACTCGGGACAGGATGTCCGGACAGGCAGATGAATTGCGTGACTATAAAGAAGCTGACTCGCTTAATCCGGTTCCCTCTATGGATTTCCGTCCACAGGGGGAAGACTTGTCGTTCGTGCAACAGCAATTCCGGCATGTGCACGACATGATGGCGCTGGGCAATACCACGCTGTTTCTGGATGTTTATCCGCTGCATGAGTTTTATGCGAAGCGTGGGTTGGGGGAGTTGAAGCAGTGTCTGAAGGCGCGGGCGAGCATTTATGGGCGTTCGCAATTTCCGGTGCTTTGGCCGGTGGGGTATAAGAAACTACAGTTCGGGCTGGCCTACCCGGAAATTTTGCTAGCTTTTGAGGCTATAGAGGCTGGGAACATAACTGAGAGCGTGGTGCATTTGGCATCTCATGAACAGGAAAATATCCTACAGCCGACAATTTACCAAGACCGGCAATTAGCGAATTTGCTGCGTGGCAACCATGCCTCCTATGTCACTGGGTTTCCTTCAGGCGTTGCCCAGGCCATTGAATTGACCCTTACCAGCCAATGCCAGCGAGTCGAGGACGGTCGCACCATCGGTTTTGGTAATAACCCGCTGGCGGACTTATCGGATATCAAGCAGCGAATGCCATTCGTGCTCCAGGCAGCGACAGGCTTTGATCAAATGCTCAACGATCACAACCGTAGCGCATTAGAGCAGTCGATCAACGAGATCGCATCGGGTGGTAGCAGGCTATGAATCTGCAACCCAGGCTGTTCGGCTGGCGTTGCGGTGCATACCTACTGCTTCTGGGGGGCTTGACGTGGGCCGCCCTACATCAGTTGACGCAACCTTTGTGGGATGAACCCGAAATCGTCTTGGAAATAGGTGGGGCGTATGAAGATTTGCGTAGTAACTCTTCAGCACCTTTCAGTCCACGGATACGCGGGCATTTCTGGTTCGGCATACCCAAGGTCGACGCAAGATTGCGATTCGTCGACCCGCAGTTCGGGTTCAGCACACCTGCGGCGCGCTATTTTGCCGTCGGATTCAACGACAATGTCATTTACAGCCTCCGCATGTCCCCCCAGATCGAACCGCTCCTGATTGATGACGCGCTTAAAGTTGTTCTCGACCTGCAAGACCAATGGCGCGCTAAGGTTGGGTGGCGAAGGGGCTGCGAAACAATCCCACGATCGTCGATACACCTGAGTGGCGGGCCTACCTGCGCAAAGGAATTCTCGCAGGGATAACCTACTGGCAAGCTGACGATAAGTATCAGGTCATGCTGGTACTGGCTCGCTTCGAGGATTACCGAAATCCGAGTGAAGAGCGCTACCTCATCACTCTCGCACTCGCCAAACCCTGGATCCCCTTCGCCGAAATCGAAGACCGATATGACGAACCCAGTCACTTCCCCGCCCCGCAACCCAAACAAAACGGAGCCCCACCATGCCAACTCCCGCCTTCATGACCCTCAAGGGTGAAAGACAAGGCCTGATCAGCGCAGGCGCCTTCACCGAGGCGTCAGTGGGCAACGTCTATCAGTTGGGCCGCGAAGACCAGATCATGATTCAAGCCCTGAGCCATGGCATTTTCGTGCCAAAAGGGGCGGGAGCGGGGCGGCGGATGCATAAACCCTTGATCATCACCAAGGCAATCGACAAAGCTTCGCCGTTGATTAACATCGCTCTGTGTTCCGGGGAGTTGCTCAGCCAGTGCCGCGTCGAGTGGTATCGCACCTCGGCTCAAGGAACGCAGGAGCATTTCTACACCATGGAGCTTGAAGACGCGGTAATCGTTGGTGCCGAAGTGTTGATGCCGCATTGTCAGGACCCCGGCACCGCTCACCTGACTCAACTGGAAAAGGTCCACTTCAGCTATCGGCGGATCTATTGGCGGCATGAGGTCAGCCGGACCATGGGCTCCGACGAATGGCGTGCCGAGGTGCAGGAATGAGGCTGGTCAATGAAATTCATCTGTCCGCGTGGGAACGCCAACATGCGTATCCCCGCGAGCAAGCACTGGACCACGTGCGCCAGGCGTTGCTCGATCGGCAATCCATTGACGGCCTCGACGAATTGCGTGCGGCTCTGCTGATCAATATCGACAGTGAGGTGCTGGAGCAGATCGAGCGTGGCGGGTGGTGGCTGATCCGCATGGAGGCAGACTTGGGTGACTGGGTAGTGCCTACGCCTGCATTCGATCAGTCAATGATCGAATTGATGAAAAATCCACCGGTTCAACCCTTGCGATCGCCAAGGATCTTTCGCCTCGTCGACAGCGTAACGGCCGAGCCGCTGGCGCAGTTGTCGTACCTCGCAACGGTGGATGGGCAGTCCGTGCAGCGCCGAACCGATGGCGAAGGTATCGCCCATCTTTTTGCGCCGGCCGGGGTGCAGCAGATCTCAATGAAGGTTATCGGCGTTTAGCGCTGGCATGGATACTTGAGCTTATTGGCAAGGGCTGTCGCAGATTCGGGCAATAATTTTGCGGATAGACGTAACGGCAGGTGCCGGTAAAAGGCACGTTGTTGTATGGTTGTGGTCGAACCGATGAACTCAAGTGATTGAAAGGATACCGCCATGCTGGACTGGAAGAACCGCACAGGCAGCGCGCCTGAGCGTGCCGCTGAACCGAAATCGGCCACCCGCAGTTATTTTGGCGGCCTGTTGTTCAGCCGGGCGCTGGCCACTCTGATTGTTCTTTACCTGTTGGTGGCGATCGCGCTGGGCTGGTACTGGAGCCAGGAGCCGGCGCTGTTCCCGGTTCAGCAGAATGCCCAGGTGGCGGCCGAGAAAGAAGGCAAGCAAATGGTGGTCGGCTACACCACGGTGGAAACCCTCAAGACCGTTGCCGGTACTTTGCTGACCAAGCCGGGTGGCTATATTTCCAACGACCGTTTCCCGCCGGGCCTGTGGATGGACAACATGCCGAGCTGGGAATATGGCGTGCTGGTCCAGGTCCGCGACCTGAGCCGTGCGCTGCGTAAAGATTTCGCCCGTTCCCAGTCGCAGTCCGCCGAAGATGCCGACCTGGCCAAGGCCGAGCCGCGTTTCAACTTCGACAACAGGAGCTGGGTGCTGCCGTCCAGCGAATCGGAGTACCTGGAAGGCATTAACTCCCTGAGCCGTTATCAGGCACGTCTGTCGGGGCCTGACCAGAAAAGTGCGTTGTTCTATGCCCGCGCCGACAACCTGAACAACTGGCTGGGTGATGTCGGAACCCGTCTGGGTTCGCTGTCGCAACGGCTGTCGGCCAGCGTTGGCCGGGTCAAGCTCAATACCGCGCTGAAAACCGAAGTGCCGGCGCTCGGTCAGGTGCCGCAGGTGGACGAAGAAGTCGTCGAGACCCCATGGCTACAGATCGATAACGTGTTCTACGAAGCCCGCGGTCAGGCCTGGGCGTTGTCCCACCTGCTGCGTGCCATTGAAGTCGATTTTGCCGATGTGCTGGCGAAGAAGAACGCCACGGTCAGCGTGCGCCAGATCATTCGTGAGCTGGAAGCCTCGCAAGAACCGGTCTGGAGCCCGATGATCCTCAACGGCAGCGGCTTCGGTGTATTGGCCAACCACTCGCTGGTCATGGCCAACTACATCTCCCGGGCCAACGCCGCGGTGATCGATTTGCGTCAACTGCTCAATCAGGGCTGAGTCATGGTTGATAACTCCATCGATGGCATGCGGGAGGCCGCCCATCGCGCGGCCTCCGATGCCGAACAGATCGCCTGGGTCGACGAGCACGACAATCTGCTCGGTGCCCTGGTGCGCTCCGAGCTGCGCGAACGCGAGCTGATCGGGCGTGGCACTTACATCATGCTGTTCAATTCCGCCGGTGAGTTGTGCGTACACCGGCGCACATTGAGTAAAGCGATCTACCCCGGTTACTGGGACGTGGCGGCCGGTGGCATGGTATTGGCCACCGAAACTTACGCCGAATCGGCGGCCCGTGAGCTGGAAGAAGAGCTGGGCGTGAGCGGGGTGGAACTGACGGCTCATGATCACTTTTTCTTCGAAGACACCGGCAACCGACTCTGGTGCTCGGCGTTTTCGGCGGTGTGGGACGGCCCCTTGATCCTGCAACCGGAAGAAGTGCTGGAAGCGCGCTTCATCCCGATCGATCAGGTCATGCTGGAAATCACGCAGAAGCCTTATTGCCCGGACTCTCTGGCAGCTTTGCAGCGTTATCTGAAGGCCCGGCAAACCGACGTCGCAAAGAAGGTATAAATTGGCGCCGATTGGCTCTTAGCAAGTCGGCTTTTTGCCGTTACACTGCGCGACCTTTTCAAGCTGAACCGGTAATGCTTGTTGTAGAAATGTAGGAATGTAGGAGCTGTCGAGTGCAACGAGGCTGCGATCTTTTGATTTTTCTTTTGAATCAAGATCAAAAGATCGCAGCCTCGTTACACTCGACAGCTCCTACGCTCCTACGCTCATACACCGATGTATTACGGTCCAGTAGCGCTGCCCCTGCCTGAGTGGGGCTTCGCGGTCGATGGCTCCCTCCCGGATTGCCGCGACCAGTCTTTGTCCTCCCAAGAGGATTGCCGGTGGCCAAAAAAGCCGCATCCTTCGCCGCCCTTGGTGGCCTGGTATTTTCCACCGACGCAGGTCGTCATTGCCCGGATTGCAGTAAACCGGTGGATGCCTGCATCTGCAAACAGACCGTTATCCCGGCCGGCGACGGCATTGCTCGCGTGCGTCGCGAAAGCAAGGGCCGTGGCGGCAAGACGGTGACCACTATCACCGGCGTGCCGTTGGCCGAAGAGGCGCTCAAGGAGCTGGCCACGACGTTGAAAAAACGTTGCGGGACCGGTGGAGCGTTGAAAGACGGAATCATCGAAATCCAGGGCGATCATGTCGAGCTGCTCCTGGCCGAGCTGATCAAACACGGTTTCAAAGCGAAGAAATCCGGCGGCTAGCAGCCTCTGTGAAAACCACCCTCGGCTTGATCCGGCCCCGATTCAATTCTGGTCCGGCGTCGTCTACATGGTTTTCACAGAGCCTGTTCTGACCGGTTTCTAAACTCAGTGCTGAATGCGAGGTCTATGCCCCTTGCATGCAGGCTAATCGCCATTTTCATTCTTTAGACTGCGCCGGCCTGAACCCAGGCGACGCTCTATGACTTCTTTATAGGGGACTTCAATGTCCGTACGACGCACACGCAAAGACGATGGCAGCCAATGGACAGTTGCGGACAGCCGCAGTGTTTACGGGATTCGCCATTGGGGGGCCGGGTATTTCGCGATCAATGACGCCGGTCGCGTCGAAGTTCGTCCGAACGGTCCGACCAGTTCGCCTATCGACCTCTTCGAGCAAGTCGACCAGCTGCGCAAAAGCGGTTTGTCGTTGCCGTTGCTGGTGCGTTTCCCTGACATCCTGCAAGACCGCGTGCGTCAGCTGACCGGTGCGTTCGACGCCAACATCGAGCGTCTGGAATACCAGAGCAAGTACACCGCGCTGTACCCGATCAAGGTCAACCAGCAAGAAGCGGTGATCGAAAACATCATCGCCACCCAGAACGTTTCCATCGGTCTGGAAGCCGGCTCCAAGCCTGAGTTGCTCGCCGTTCTGGCGTTGGCGCCGAAGGGCGGCACCATCGTCTGCAATGGTTACAAGGACCGCGAGTTCATCCGTCTGGCGCTGATGGGCCAGAAGCTCGGTCACAACGTGTTCATCGTGATCGAGAAAGAATCCGAAGTCGGTCTGGTGATCGAAGAAGCCGCATCGCTCAAGGTCAAGCCGCAGGTCGGCCTGCGCGTGCGTCTGTCGTCCCTGGCGTCGAGCAAGTGGGCAGACACCGGTGGTGAAAAATCCAAGTTCGGCCTGTCGGCGGCGCAACTGCTGTCGGTGGTCGAGCGTTTCCGCGCCGCCGGCCTGGACCAGGGCATTCGCCTGCTGCACTTCCACATGGGTTCGCAGATCGCCAACCTGGCGGACTACCAGCACGGCTTCAAGGAAGCGATCCGTTACTACGGCGAACTGCGCAACCTCGGCCTGCCGGTGGACCACATCGACGTCGGCGGCGGTTTGGGCGTGGACTACGACGGTACGCACTCGCGTAACGCCAGTTCGATCAACTACGACATGGACGATTACGCCGGTGTCGTGGTCGGGATGCTCAAGGAGTTCTGCGATGCGCAGAGCCTGCCGCACCCGAACATCTTCTCTGAAAGCGGCCGCTCCCTGACCGCTCACCACGCCATGCTGGTGGTTCAGGTGACCGACGTCGAGAAACACAACGACGACGTGCCGAAGATCGATAACAAGGAAGAGCTGCCGGAAACCGTGCAGTGGCTGGTTGACCTGCTCGGCCCGACCGACATCGAAATGGTCACCGAGACCTACTGGCGCGCCACGCACTACATGAGCGACGTCGCCACGCAATACGCCGATGGCAAGCTGACCCTGGCGCAAAAAGCCCTGGCCGAGCAATGCTACTTCGCCGTTTGCCGCCGCCTGCACAACTCGTTGAAGGCCCGCCAGCGTTCCCATCGTCAGGTGCTCGACGAACTCAACGACAAGCTGGCCGACAAGTACATCTGCAACTTCTCGGTATTCCAGAGCCTGCCGGATACCTGGGCCATCGGCCAGGTCCTGCCGATTTTGCCGTTGCATCGTCTCGATGAAGAGCCACTGCGCCGTGCGGTGCTGCAAGACCTGACCTGCGACTCCGACGGCAAGATCAAGCAATACGTCGATGAGCAGAGCATCGAGACCAGCTTGCCGGTACACGGTCTGAACGAAGGCGAAGACTATCTGCTGGGAATCTTCCTGGTGGGTGCCTACCAGGAAATTCTCGGCGACATGCATAACCTGTTCGGTGACACCGACTCGGTGAACATCTACCAGAACGCCGACGGCAGCGTGTATCACGCCGGTATCGAAACCCATGACACCATCGAAGACATGCTGCGTTACGTGCACTTGTCGCCGGAAGAATTGATGACCCACTACCGCGACAAATGCGCCAGTGCCCGCATCAGCGCCGCCGAGCGCACCCAGTTCCTCGACGCCTTGCGTCTGGGCCTGACCCGTTCGTCTTACCTGTCTTCTTGAGGTAAGGCTCCGTTCCCATCGGGTTGTCTGAAAATTCTCCATACGTTGGGGAAATTTCAGATGATCTGGTGCGGAGCTTCTCTTTTTTCAAGCGAAGTTACCCACAGACCGGGCTATCCAAGGGATATGGTCTTCTTTTCACGTAGGTCATTTCCTAAGTTGTATTTCGGCACTCTACTCGGCCATGTCTCTCAGCGAGAATCCCCGGCCGCCCCTCCTGTAGAGAATCGCCGATGTTCGATCCAGTCAACGAGCCGTCATTTCGTCTGGATATAGCGGGTCTTCCCGACTCCTTTGAGGTCTTGGCCTTTACCGGTAGCGAAGCCATCAGCGAGCCCTTTGTGTTCGACGTGGATTTGCTGAACGATGACCCGACGCTGGACCTTGCGAGCCTGCTGTACCGCTCGGCCTTTTTGCACTTCGGGCCTCAGGGGCAGGGTATTCACGGGCAGTTGCTTGGCCTCGTTCAGCTTGGCCATGGCGCTGAGCCCCGGCTATGTCGTGTGCGTCTTGGTCCCAGGCTGGCGTGTCTGGGCCAGCGCTTCAATCAGCGGATTTTCAGCCAGCGCTCGGTGCCGCAGATTCTCGCCCAAGTACTCAAGGAGCACGGCATTGCCGGTAAGGGGTGTCGCTTCGACCTGAGCGGCGATTACTCGCCCCGCGATTTCTGCACGCAGTACCGGGAGTCAGACCTGCAGTTTCTCCAGCGTCTATGTGCCCAGGAACGGCTTCATTACTATTTCGAACACTGTGCACGCGCAGGACACTGTGTGGTTTTCGGTGATGGCCTGGGGCAGTTCAGCCGTGGCGAAGAGAGCGTCTTTGAGGATGAAAAAGAACGGCCAGGTGTGCACCAGTTCAAGCTTCACGGCTGCGGGCAGATCGCTGAAGGCCAGACGAATCTGGCGACGCTGCGCAGCGGTCAACGGATGCCACTGTCCGGCCACCCGTGTATGGACTGCAATCGTCTCTGGCTACTGACCCATGTCGAGCATCGAGGGGGACAGGAGCCAGGGCTTCCCTATAGCAATCAGCTGCGCGCCGTTGTGCAGGAAGTGCCTTTCGTGACAGATCATTCGGTGATGAAACAACCCAGAATGCATAGCTTGCAGCGGGCGTGGGTGGTCGAGGTCGATGAGTCTCAACCGGATCTGTCCAGACCGGTAGCCGTGCAGTTTGACTGGCTTTATCAGGGGGAAGGCGCGGCGCCCAGCCACTGCTGGTTGCCGCTGGCTCCCGAGTTGGGAGACGCGAACGATTGGCCGTTGAGTGAAGGGGCGCAGGTGCTGGTGAGCTTTATCGAAGGCGATCCGGATCAGCCGTTGATCAGCGGATTTCTTCCTGGCGCAGCGTCGAACACAGAGCCAGTCATACCCGACCTGGCACCTTCCTTGATGATCGATGCGAATCCGGCGCCTGTCGGCTTGTTGGGTATGTTGCAATCCAGCGAACCCCTGGTGCTCCTGTGCCTGCTGCCTGGCGGTGGCAGTTTCAGTCATTGCACGCAGTCCTTCTGCACCTGTCGGGCGGCGACGCAGTTCGGCCAGAGCGGTGCGGCATGATCGCCGCTCTGGCGCCCGACTCGACTGCGCAATGGTTGTTGCTCGATGTTCCGGGCGAGCCTCAGGCCGGTGCGAATGTGCGGCAACAGTTTGCCCATGCCCGATGGTTTCGCCTGTTCGAAGGCACTGAGTTTCACCCGTTGCGTGAGTACGGCCCGGTATTGGTCGACCTTCGCGAATGCCCGGCACTGACCGAGTTATGCCAAAGTGCGCCACACATATGGAGCGGATTGCTGCTAGCCAGTGAAGCAACGCCATCGCAGTTGCTGGAGCATTTGCGACGCATGCTCACGGTCACGATGGGTCTGCATCACCGGGCCTTGTTGAGTTACTACAACCCACACACGGCGAGTTATTTTTTCGATGCCTGCGATGCGCAGGAGTTAAGTCGCTGGCTCGGTCCGATCGATCAATTGCGCTGGTTCGGTGGCACTTGGGCCGACCGGGCGATTGGCTGTCAGGGCTGGCAGCAGTTGTTCAATCCGCGGCTGGCCGTCCGGCCGCTGGCCGTCGAGGAAAACCTCAGCCTGCGTCAGCGAGACACCTTGCAAACCTGCCTGCTGGAACAACACGTCTGGCGCTGGAGTGAATCAACCGGCACCGGTTACAACAGCATATGGGCTTACTTGCAGGAAGGGCTGGCGCTGGATTTCAGCGATCGTGCGGTGCTCGATGACTGGTTATGGCTGCGCTTGCAGCATCCCGACGCAGTGGCCGGGCAGCCATTGTCGGGAGCCAGCCAGCAGGAGCGTCTCGATAGCCTGCGCAACCTGTGGCAAAACGATCAGCCCTGAACGTGAAGGCCGGCCCTCGTCATCCTTTGAACCAGCCATCGTGTTTGCGCAAGTACCAGGCGAATGCGCCAAGGGTCAGGCTGCGCAGCAACATGAACAACAGGAAGGTTATCCACAACCCATGGTTGCCCAGGCCTTGCAGCGCCCAGGCGAAGGGCAGCAGCAGGATCACCGTCAGCAGCATGCCGTTGCGCATTTCCCGGGCGCGGGTGGCGCCGATGAACAGACCGTCGAGCAGGTAGCTCCAGACGGCAATCAGCGGCAGCACCGCGAGGTAAGGCAGGTAAAGGAAGGCGGTCTCGCGCACGCTCTGGATGTCCGTCTGCATCTGGATGAACAGGTGCCCGGCGAACAGAAACAGCAAGGCAAACCCCACACTCGCCAGCAGCGACCAACCGCACGCTACCACCAATGAGCGACGCAAGGCTTTTCGGTCGCGAGCCCCGATGGCGTGTCCGCACAGGGCTTCCACGGCGTGAGCCAGACCGTCCAGTGCGTGGGCGGTCAGCAGCAGACCATTGAGCAGCAACGCATTGGCGGCAACCGTGGCATCGCCCAGCCGGGCGCCTTGCACGGTGATCAGGAAAAACACTGACTGCAATGCCAGGCTGCGAATGAAAATGTCGCGATTGACCGCCAGCAATGGGCGCCAGCTCTGCCACAGCGCCAGCGCGGCCCAAGCGATATGGCCGGGATAGGCGCGCAACGCCTGGCGGGTCATGAAGAGGCCGATCAGCGCGCCGGTCCATTCGGCAATCACCGAGGCCCGGGCCGCGCCGACCACGCCCCACTCCAGGCCGAGGACGAACCAGAGATTCAGCGCGATGTTGACCAGGTTGGTGCTCAGCAGAATCGCCAGCGGAGCCCGAGCGTTCTGAGTACCGAGAAACCAGCCCACCAGCGCGTAGCTGGCCAGCGCTGCCGGTAAGCCAAACAGTCGCGTGTGGAAAAACTCGCGGGTGAGCTGGTCCAGCTCCGCCGACGGTTGCATGAAGTGCAACGCGACCCCGCTCAACGGCACGCCCACTGTGCCCAACACGATCGCCAGGCCCATGGCCAACAACAGACCCTGGAGCAAAATCTGCCGCAACGCTGCGCCATCTCCGCGTCCGGCAGCCTGGGCGGCGAACCCGGTGGAGCCCATGCGCAGAAAGCCCATGGCCCAGGCAAGAAAGGTATACAAGCTGGCGCCCACTGCGACAGCGCCGAGCTGATGAGCATGGGGCAGGTGGCCGACGACGGCACTGTCGACCAGCGCTACCAAGGGTACGGAAATGTTGGAGAGAATCATCGGCGCGGCGAGCGCCCAGACTCGACGATGGGTCGGACGGTCGCGCCAGTCGGCAATCAGATTGGACATGCAGGCTCCTTGGGGGCGCCTGCATTGTAGGGCAGATTATGTTCAGCCAAATGAACGCAATCTACAAAACATCACAGATCCAATGTGGGAGCGAGCTTGCTCGCGAAGGCTTTCTTACATTCAACCTATCAGCCGCCTGACACACCGCTTTCGCGAGCAAGCCCGCTCCCACATTGATGGTGGGTTGCCTTAATGAACAATCCAGCTCAACAACCACAACCCCAGCAACAACCAGATAATCCCCATGATGATCGACGCGTTCATGAAGGCGCGGATCGCTGCCCACAGCAGCATCAGCCCGATGATCAGCGTGATGATGCTGATGATCGAAGTGTCCATGCCCAGCGCTTGGGCCAACCCTTCGACAAAATTGCTGCCGGCGTTGCTCAACAGGTTGAACAGACCGCTGAGGGCGTCGATGATGAACCGGATGGCCGAACCGATTATCTGGCCGAGCCATTCGAAAAAACTTTCTACCTGCATGTGTACGTCCTGATGGAGTGGTGGCGTGGTTGCCGGATCCGAGCGTTGGGCTATTGATCGTGCTGCGTAGGAGCTGCCGAAGGCTGCGATCTTTTTGAGTATGACGCAAGTACGCAGGCACAACGCTGCCACTTGCCTTCACCCGCCATCCCCTTGAAGCTATACGCCTTCAGGAGAACCCGATGAACCTTGTTGAACTGACCGAACGCCTGCACGCCATTCGCGACCGCAATGACTGGCGGCAATTTCACAGCCCGAAAAACCTGGCCATGGCCGCAAGCGTGGAAATGTCCGAGCTGGTGGAGATTTTCCAGTGGCTGACCGAAGACCAGTCACGCCAGTTGCCGGCGGACAAGCTCGCCCATGTCGGGCAGGAAGTCGGTGACATCGTGTTGTATCTATTGCTGTTGTGCAGCGAGTTGGGGTTGGACATGAATGAAGTGGTGCGCAACAAGCTCGCGGACAGCGAACGGCGGTTCAGCTGATGAGCGACCGTCATTTCGATCAGCTGGCGACTCGCTTCGCCGAAAAAATCTACGGTGGCGCCAAAGGTGCGATCCGGCTCGCGGTGCTGCAGGCCGACCTGGCCGAAACCCTGCCAGACCGCCCGTTGCGCGTCCTGGACATCGGCGCCGGCCTGGGCCACATGTCGTTGTGGCTGGCCGAGCGCGGCCATCAGGTGACCCTCGCCGAACCCGCCGAACCGATGCTTGAAGGCGCCCGCCAGCGCTTCGCCGAAGCCGGGCAGACGGCGACGTTCATCCAGGCGCCGTGGCAGGATCTGCTCGGTCAGCTCACCGAACCCTACGACCTGGTGCTGTGCCACGCCGTGCTGGAATGGCTGGCCGAACCCCATGCGATTTTACCGGTACTGCATCAGTTGACGAAGCCGGACGGCTGGTTGTCCCTGGCGTTCTACAACCGCGATGCGTTGATCTACCGCAACCTGCTCAAAGGTCATTTCCGCAAGATGCGCAAGAACGACATGGCCGGCGAAAAGCAGAGCCTGACGCCGCAGCAGCCACTGGATCCACGGGAACTGGCGGCGCAACTTGAGAGCATGTGGCAGGTCGAAACCCAGAGTGGGGTGCGGGTTTTTTACGACTACATGCCAGTGGAATTCCAGGCCCGCGTCGAACTGCCGGACTTGCTGGAAATGGAGCTGGCCCACCGCCGTCATCCAGGTTTCGCCGGGCTGGGGCGCTACCTGCACTGGATCTGTCGGCCGATCTGAGCGGAGCGCGAAATGAACAGTCGTTCAGGGTTACTGGTGATCTGTCTCGGGTTGGCGGCCTGTCAGGGCAGCAACCCTTATGTCGCGACATCCAATCCCCTGCCACCGGCACCGCCCCAGGCCGCCACCACCTTCGACCGCAGCGCCTACCCGGCGCCGCCACGCGATTACGGACGCTATCGCAGTTGGACCTGGCTCAACGGGCGTCTGCCACCGGACACTGCCTGGGCCGACTCGGCGCAGGTGGCCGAAGCGGTCAGCAATGCTCTCGATCAACGCGGCTTGCGCCCACTGCACGACAATCGCCCGGCGGACCTGTGGGTCAGCGCCGATTTGCATCTGGAAACCCGCTGGCGTCAGGTCCGGGACGACTATGGTTACGGCGGGAGTTACTACGGCGGTGGTTATGGCGGTTACAACCGCTACGGCAGCGGTTACGGCATGTACAACACGGTGCCGGTCATCCGCACTTATCAAGTGCAAGTCGTGGTGGTGCGTGTCGATCTGTTCGACGCGAGCACCGGACAGCCGGTATGGAGTGCCAGTGCTGAAACCAGCAGCCAGGGCAGCCAGAGCGAGCGTGCCGATGCCATACGCGAAGCTGTCGAAAAGGCCATGTCGGCGTATCCTCCTAGTTAGCTTCTTTTACCGGAAGCCTCCCGCAGGTGCATGTCTTCTATCGGAGAAAAATCATGTTCCGCCGTCTCGCTTTACTGGCCATGGCCGCGCTGCTCACTGCCTGCGCCGCCAACCAGGTCAATCATGACTTCGATGCCAGCCGCGACTTTGCCGCCTACCGTAGCTGGAGCTGGAAAGAGCCCGCCGTGCAATACCGTCCCGATGACCCACGGATCAAAAGTGACCTGACCGAACAACGCATCCGCCAGTCCGTTGCCGATCAGCTGGATCAGCGCGGTTTGCGGCCGGCCGCCGCTGGCGCCGGTCCGGATCTGAGGGTGCAGGCCTATCTGATCGTCGAAGATCGTCAGCAGCAGGTGACCACTCACTATGGCGGTGGTTATGGTGGCCCATGGTACGGCTACTGGGGCGGGCCGATGTACAACGAAACGCGCAATATCAGCTACAAGGTGGCGACCATTCAGGTCGACCTGCTCGATGGCAAGGACGGCAAACTGGTGTGGCGCGGCAGCGACGAGCAGACGCTCAGCCGCACACCGAACCCGCAGGACCGTAGCAATAGAATCCACGAGACGATCGGGCGGATATTGGCGAACTATCCACCGCGCTAAACCGACACCACAGATCCGTTGTGGCAGCGGACCTGTGGCGAGCGAGCTTGCTCGCGTTGGGCTGCGTAGCAGCCCCAAAAATCTGACAACCACTGCCGATTTTTGTGAGTGCTACGCACTCAAGCGGGAGCAAGCTCCCTCGCCACAGGTTTCTCTGATTCAAGGCTCTCTTTTGTGCACAGCATTGCCCTCTGACATTGGGTTTTTGTTGTGGTGGATGGCGAGTTGCCAGCAATCTCGCAGACCCTTGTCTACACTGCTTCTCACCAATGGAGGTAAGCCTCGGCGGTGCGCCGGCAAAGGAGTGTGCCATGTCTCCCTGCTTGCAGTTTCGTAGCCCGGCCCGGCAACGGGGAGCGATCGGTTTGATGGCGGTGCTGACCCTGGGCATGGCCTTGGTGTTTTTGCTGGTCGTGGTCGACAGTGGCCGCCTGTACCTGGAAAAACGCAGTTTGCAACGGGTGGCGGATATGGCTGCGCTGGAGGCTGCCACGCGCAACGGTGATTGCGCCGTGGGTGCCACCGCTACCGCCTATGCCACCGCCAGTGCCAACCGCAACGACTTCTCCCTTCCCGATGCCACCCGCAGCCTGGCGGTAGCCTGTGGCACCTTGAGTCTGGACGCCAATAATCTTCGGGTTTTTACGGCTGATCCGAGCAGCAGCGAAGCCATCCGGGTGAGTGTCAGCCATTCGATCCAGCAAAGTGTCGCTGGCGGCATCGGCGCCCTGTTCGGCGGTGCTCCAGCCGGGGCGACCCTCAACCTGACCGCGACTGCCGTCGCAGCGTTGCCGCCACCGCTGGCGTCGCTGACCTTGCGCACTACAGCGCTGAGTATCGATACCAGCAAATCGGCCACCCTCAATGCGCTGTTCGGCGGTTTGTTGGGCGGCAGCCTGAACCTCTCCGTGGCGGGTTGGGAGGGGTTGCTGAACACCGATATCAGCCTGCTCGGTTACCTCGATCGACTGAAGGTCGACCTTGGCGTCAATGCCGCCGGTTATAGCCAGGTGTTGGGTACTTCGGTGGCCGTCAGCCAATTGATCCAGACGGCCGTCAATGTGCTGGACCCAAGCGGCGCTCTCGGTGCGACGGCGACCATCGTCGGTCTGCAAGCACTCAAGGTTGCCGCGGGTTCCACGACCGTGGTGCTGGGCAATTTGTTGTACGTCGAGAATGGCAGCAACATGTCGGCATTGGCGACGAACGTGAGCGTGTTCAACCTGATCGAGGGCATCGTACAACTGGCCAACAAGGAAAACGGTCTGGTGGCAACGCTGCCGATCGATCTGGCGGGGCTGGCGCAAATCACGGCTCGGGTGCAGGTACTGGAACCGCCGCAACTCTCAGCGATCGGCAATCCGAAAAAGGCTGCACTGAACCCATTGGGACCTGACCGGATTTACGTGAGAACCGCGCAGGTGCGCACCTTGCTGTCGATCGACTTGCCGGCACTCGACGCCATTGCGGCGCTGGTCAATGCGGTAGCCGATCTGGCAGGACCGCTGACCAACACCCTCAATGCCTTGCTCAATCTCAACCTGGTGGCGGTGCTCAACTCACTGACCTGTGCTTTGGGCGTGCCCTGCCAGACGCCCGACATCAAGGTGTTGCCGGGGCCAATACGGCTCGACGTGGCGCTGGACGTCGCCAGCGCCAGCAGTCATGTCACGGCCTACAGCTGCGTCAGTAACACCAACAAAACCCTGACCACCAGCACCAGTACGTCGCTGGTGAACCTGAAAATCGGCCGGATCGATGCGGCCAGCATGTTCGGCAGCAATACCACACCGCCGACAGTCACGGTGCAGCCGTTGAAGGTGATCGATATCGGGATCATAACCTGTCGCAGGCTTCTCTTTCTGCCCATCACTTGCGATCCGCGTGTGCCCGGCGTCGGTGGCGGCATCGATATCGTGGCCGACACCAGCGTGGCGGCGAACGCCAACATTTCCCACGTGTACTCCGCACCACCCGCCACCAGCCTGCCGGAAATCAATCAGCCACCGTTCTACTACTCGTTTACCACCAGCAGCATCGTCAGCAGTCTGCTTAATACCCCGCTTAATATTCACGTGGACATGTATGGCCCGTCGGGCAGTCTCGTCAGCGGTCTGGGGACGATCCTGAGCAGCGTCACTACCTTGCTGGTCAGCGCGATCGACAGCGTGCTCAGCCCGTTGCTCGACAGCTTGATCAACACCTTGCTGTTAAGCCTTGGGATCGACTTGAACAAGGTCGACGTCGGCGCCAATCTCAGTTGTCATTCGGGGCGCGCGACGCTGGTGATCTGATCGTCCGTGGCAATCGGCAACTCGATACAGAACCGCGCGCCCTCGGTCGAGTTTCTTACAGTCAAATGACCGCCCATGTTTGCGACGATGCCGTAACTCACCGACAACCCGAGCCCGGTGCCGACCCCCACCGGTTTGGTGGTGAAGAAGGGTTCGAAAATCCGCTCCAGCAGCCTTGGGTCGATACCACCGCCATTGTCCTCGACCCACAGTCGCACCGAATCTTCATCGCGTTCGGCGTACACCGAAATCCACGGTTTGAACTCCCGGTCGGCTTCGCGCTTGCTCAGCAGCGCATCCCTTGCATTGACCATCAGATTGATCAGCACCTGTTCCAGCTGATCGACATAACCGCGCACTTGCACTTCGAATCCGCTCTGGCTGACCCGCAGCTCGACCCCTTTGCCACGCATGCCTTCGGACAGCAGCGCGAGCGTGCCCTCGATGGCTAGCGCCGGATTGAACGGGTGTTGTTCGATTTCCGAACGCCGACCGAATACCCGCATGTGATCCACCACCCGCGCGGCGCGCTGGACTTGCGCGTCGATGCGGTTGAGCTTGTCGGTCAGGTAATCGATTTGCGCGTCACCATTGCTCAGGCGCTTGAGCACATTGACGATGGCCATGCGCATCACGTTCAGCGGCTGATTGATTTCATGGGCCAGCCCGGTGGCCATTTCGCCGAGGGTGGCCATTTTCGCACTCTGGGTCAGCTGTTGTTGGGCGCGCCGGACTTCGGTGTTGTCACGGCCCACGGCTTGAATCTCCAGCAAGCGCCCTTGCTCGTCGAACACCCCGCGATCCGACCAAACCCACCACGCATGTTCCCGTCCCGGCAGTTGCAGGTTGATTTCCGCGGTGCTGACCGGGAACTCCGGGCTCAGTCGACTGAGGCGCTGGAGGAACGCTTCGCGCTGTTCCGGCGACATCCAGCTGCCCAGATTCACCCCCGGCAGTTGCTCGGGCTGGCATTCCAGGTAGGTCGCCAGCGGTCGGTTGCCAAAGGTCAGCGTCAGGTCTGGAAGGTAGCGGCAGATCATCGCCGGGGAATCTTCCACCAGGATCCGATAGCGCTCTTCACTCTGTTTCACTTTCTCCGCGGCCAGGGTCGCTTCGGTGACATCCAGCCACAGCCCCACAGCTTCTACCGGCAGCCCAAGGTCATCGCGCAGCAGTTTGGCTTCGTCGAGCAGCCAATGGTAATCGCCACGACTGTCGCGCAACCGATAACGGGCACGCACTGAACCTTCGCGCAGCAGTTGCCGGGTGCGCTCGAAATAGCCGTCGCGGTCCTCGGGGTGGACACGTTCCACCAACGCGCCGGTGGCGCAATCAGCGAGCGACCAACCGAGCAGCGGCAACAGGCTGTCGCTGAAAAATGTCGGTTGCAACGCACCTTCGACATAGCGCTGCACGTAGATCACCGCCGGTGAACTGGCGATCAGGTTGTCCAGCCGGGCATGGGCGGCAGCGGCGTTCTGCTCCTGATTCTTGATGTCGCTGATGTCGAGCATGAAACCCACCAGCCGCCGGTTTCTGCCGATGCCCAGGGCCTGACCTTGCAGTCGATACCAGATCGGCGTTTGTGTCGCGTCGGGACGATGCAGGCGTACGCACAGCAGCAACGGCGCGCCTTCATCCTGCAAAGTTTGCAGGCGTATCGTCAGCTCTTCACGGTCGGCGGGGTGGATTTGTTCGAGCCAGTCGTGCAGCGGCAAACGAGTACTCGCAAAGTTCAGCATGCTTGCCAGCGACGGCGCCAATTGCACCTCGGCGGTGTCGCTGAAGACCTCCCACCAGCCGGTGCCGAGCAAGGCTTGCAGAGACTCCAGCCGCTCCAGTTGCAGGTGGTGCTGATGCTCGCGCAAGCGCTCAAGTAGCGGGCCGGCCAGGGCGGCGGTGAGTTGCAACCAATCGCGCTCGCTCAGATCCGGGGCACGCTGTTGCACCGGGTAGAAACCACAGAGCAACCAGGCCACCACGCCCTGGGCATTGTGGTAAGGCACCGCGAACCCTTCGGCATTGCCGAAAATGCCTTGCAGGCGCGGGTGTTCGCTGGGGATCAGTTGCTGAGGGGCAGAACCATTCAAACTGTCGAGACCGGTGCCCAGGCGTTGATCGATTTCCCACAATAGAGGCGCATCGAAGGCCGCGTAATGCTGGTGGATCAGCCAACCCTCGGCCTGTTCATCAAGCAAAGCCATGGCGATGCATGGGATCTGAAAGCGCTGGGCCAGACCTTGCAGTTGCTCCGCCAGCACCTCGGGCAAGCGCGTCAGGCTGCACAGGCGCAACTGTTCGCTGATCTGCGCCGCGATTAATTGGCACTGTTCGCGGCTGCGCGCTTGTCGACGTTCGAGCAGCAGGTCGCCGATGTCGATCAACTGCAACAGCCAGTTTTCGCCCAACGGCTGCACCCAGCCACGCAGGTGCAACGGTTGTTCGCCGAGGCTGAAAAAATCCAGGTCCAGGCTTTGTCCTTGCCAGTCGGCGGGTGCACCTTCGACCGACAGGGCACTATGGGGCATGAGGTAATCGAGCAGGTGCGGTGCCTGTGCGCCGGGCATTTGTTGCGCCAGCAAATGCCGCAGCGGGCCGGTCAGCTGAGTCACTCGGCCTTCGTCATCCAGATGCAGCTGCAAACCGACACGTTGCACGCTCGCAGGGTCAGCACTGGTCGAGGGCTGTGGCGGTTGGCGGTTGAGCAGGCGCCCGAAGAGCTTGTCTGCGGAACTCAAAATTGCAGGCTCGAGCGGGCAGTAAGGGTCGCCGGCAGATTGGGCACCGAACCGATCCCCGGCAGCACCAGGAACGGCAGGACCTGATTCAATTTGCTGGTGGGGTAATTGATGGTGACCGTCAGCACGCCACCGATGTAGGTGGCACTGGCATCGGTGGCCACATTGAAGTTCAGCGCGGCGGGAATCCAGGCCAGTTGCCGGGTCAGTTCGGTTTTGGCCACGTTTTGCACGGCGGTGTCGTAATTGGCGGTGGCCGGGTCCAGCGCCACACTGCGGCGCACCGCTTCGGCCGTCGATTGATTGAACGATTGCATCAGCAACAGCGGCAGGCTGTAACTCACCAGCCCATAAAACACGGCGAAAAAGATGATGAACACCAAGGCGAACTCAATCGCTACGGCACCTTTTTGTTTGCGGGGGAGGCCTGTTTTCATGAGTGCGTCTACCCTGACCATCACGACGTAGTATCAGCATAGAATCATTCAGCCAAAACGGACGTTTTTTACCGGATGCAGAACTTTGTCCTACTTATCTGGCTAACGCTCTGCGCAGCACAGGATGTCCGGGAGCGGCACATCGCCAATGGCCTGACCCTTGGCGCAGGTGGTTTGGCGCTGACGTATCTGTTGTGGACGGGCACCACGTGGCTGGGGGCCGAGGCGGTGCAGGGCGGCTGGGCTTTGTTGCTGGCACTGGCCTTCACCTTGCCCGGTTATGCATTGAAACGCTTGGGGGCGGGCGACGTGAAACTGATGGCGGCGCTGGGGCTTGCGACGGACGGTATGCATTTGCTCGGCGGCTTCATCGGCGCCGGGTTGGCCAGTGCATTCTGGCTGCTGTTGGCGCCAAGACTCTGGCTGTATATGGGGCAAGGGCTTAGGGAACGTCTTCGTTACCTGGGACCAGGAACGTCAAAAAAGCAGCCCTTTGCGCCATTCGTATTGGTGGGCATGTTGCTTACTTTGGTCTGGATGCATTAGTCGCCGGGCGCCACTCGTTCTATGTACATAGTTGGAAAGTGCGTCTACTTTCAAAACAGTTGTTGTACAGCCTTTGGAAGTGGGTACAGGAACGGTCAAGCCTGGAGTGACACGTGAACAAGCTTATCTCGGCAATAAAGGTCCTTGTGGTCGATGACGAGCCATTGGTTGTCGAAGAACTGTGCGAGTTCATCGAGCGTAATGGTTACCGCTGTGTTCCTTGTCAGTCCGGCAAGCAGGCGATCGAGCATTTCACTGAACACGAAAATATTGGCCTGGTGCTCTGCGATTTGCAGATGCCTGACATGGATGGCATTCAGCTCGTTCAGACACTGCAACAGTTGTCCGGCAAGCATCGGGCGTTCGAGGCGATCATGCTCACCGGTCGCGCCGACAAGCAGGATGTGATCAAGGCCTTGCGCGCCGGGTTCGCCGACTACTATCAAAAACCGATTGATCTGACTGAGTTGCTCGAAGGTTTGCAGCGTCAGGAAGTGGTGTTGCAGGAGCGGCAGAAAAACCTGCAGTTGGGGCATTTGAGTCAGAAGCTGCAATACCTTTGCGAGTCGATCGACGAGTTGTACCAGGATCTGGACAAGGTTCGTCGGGGACCGTCTTCTGTGCCGTTGTCGGATTCGGCTGACGGTACATTCAGTGAGGCGGAGCGGGTGGAGATGCCGGCGGTTTTCAATCAGCTGTCGCCGCGGCAGCTGGAGGTGGCGCGGTTGGTGGGCAAGGGGCAGACCAATTATCAGATTGCCTGTGAGTTGGGGATTACCGAGAACACGGTGAAGCTTTATGTGTCGCAGGTGTTGCGGTTGACGCACATGCATAACCGCACGCAAGTGGCGTTGGCGTTGTCGCCGGGTAATGCTGGTGTGCGGCGGCTTACTGCGCACTGAGTTTTTTGAAGGCTTTTGATCTTGGCGGCCTTATAGCCGACCAATCTTTCTCTGATATACACCGTTCAACTGTGGGAGCGGGCTTGCCCGCGAAGGCGGCCTGACAGCCGACCTGTATTTTGTTGACTGAGTACATATTCATTTCTGCGGTAACGGCCGCTTATGGTTTCGCCCTTACGGCGAGTCCCTTTTGGCAAACGCCCGGAATGCCGGCCCAGCCAAAAGGAACCAAAAGGTCTCGCCCCAAGCGTCCGGCCCCTCGCTAAGGCTCGGCGTTCCTTCGCTCCGGTATCCATCTGGGGGCATCGCCCTACGGTCTGCTTCGCTACGACCTACATGCGATGGGTTCGACTGCGTCGAACGGCGCTACGCGCCAATCCCCAGATGAACACCGGAACGAGGCCTCCCGAAGGGGCGGGTGGATCAAAATCAAAAGCCAGATCAAAAGCTGCAGGCGAGCTAACGCTCGGCCTGTTGAGTGGTGAGGGGCGGGTGTACGTCGCTCCACTGTGGGAGCGGGCTTGCCCGCGATGGCGGCCTGACAGCCGACCAATCTCTCGCGGGTGTACACAACCCCACGTAGGAGCTGCCGAAGGCTGCGATCTTTTGATCTTGGCGGCCTGACAGCCGACCAATCTCCTTCAGATGTACGCTGACCCACTGTGGGAGCGACCCTGCTCGCGATGGCTGCCTCACAGGCAATGATGTTTATCGATCGATAAAAACATCAGAACCTTCCCACATGTTTTTCAGGTTGCCCGTCGGACGCTGCGTCTCTAGCCTTTGTCCGTCGCTGACAATTCAGCGACCGGGCGTCGCGGCTCGATTCTTGAGGCATAATCGCTCCACCAAACCACAACACTTTTGGGTGTCTGTCGTTTCGTGTCATGGCGACTGTGCGCGGGATACCTTCGGGTATGCCGAGCTGCCTCGGGGATCGGTCCGCGAACCCGCGTACAGCTGCCACCCCAAATTGCGTCGCGGCAATTTGGAAGTGGCTCCATTTCATCCCAGAGGTGTAATCATGTTCAAAGCAACCCCGAATCCCCCAGAAACTGACAACGTTTCCCCTTACGAATCTGCTGATTCAAAAAAACTCCACGACGCCGCTAACCGCGCCCTCGATCACTACCTCAACCCATCCGCCCTCAAGTCCCCCGTGGCGCGCAAGCCGAGCACGATGTACATGGTCGCGCCAGATATCAAAGACGAAGACCTGTTGGCCCACACCTGCGAATCGTTGGCCCAGGCCAGTGTGATGGCGGGTGATTTTGCGGGGTATCTGGAAGGACCGCACCGGCACACGGCGATGGCGATTCAACAGATTGTCATGCTGGCTGAACTGGCGGTGAACCGGATGCTGGATAACGTTGCCATACCCAAACCCGCGCCACACAGCTGATTCCCTGTCGACGCGAACTGTGGCGAGGGAGCTTGCTCCCGCTTGAGTGCGCAGCACTCACAAGATCTTTGGTATATCAGAGATTTTGGGGCCGCTACGCAGCCCAGCGCGAGCAAGCTCGCTCGCCACAGATGAACTTTCAACGACCAAAAGCCCGGGCCAACGCGGTGAAGCTGGGGCCGGCCAGGACGATCAGCAATGCCGGGAACAGAAACAACATCATCACCACGGACATTTTTGCGGACATCTTGGAGATGTATTCCTGCAAGCGTGTCAGGCGCCGGTCATCGAGCAGCATTTTGAGCCCCAGCAGTGATTTCATGGCGCCGCCGCCCTGGTGGATCAATTGCTGAAGAATCACGCAGGTGTCGGTGAATTCGTCCACTGCCAGTAACTGGGTGGCCTTGTTCAGTTCTTCGCCCAGTTCCAGCCCGGAATCGACCCGGGTCAGTATCAGGCGCAGTTCATGGGTCAGGGCCGGCAGTAATTGTTTGCCTTCGATGCTCAGCACTCGCAGCGACTGCTCCACCGCCATGCCGGATTCGAACAGGATGCGCAGCAGTGGAATGAAGGTCGAAATCTCGATCGCCAGTTGTCTTTGCCGACGATACGCGGCAGCGGCCAGCAAGCGTTTGGGCAGCAAGTAACCAAGCGCGGTGGCGAAGGCTGGAGTAATCCAGTGGTTGTTCACCTGCGGGAAGAACACGCTCTGGATCAATAGACTCAGAATCAACGCCAGCACCGGTATGCCGATCTGGCAGGCGGCGAACAGCGAGCGTTGCCGGGCGCTGCGCCAGCCGAGGCGGTTGAGCAATATTTGGGTTTCGTTGTCCAGTTTGACAGAGCGCTGACCGATGCGGCTGTCACCCAGCACTTGCAACCAGTGACGAACGCGATGGTCATTCAGCGGTTTGCTGCCGTCCAGTCGTTGAGCCACTTGGCGAGCACGCCGATGTTGGTCCAGCAGCCCACTGAGCAGCAACAGCGTGGCGGCCAGAAACAACAGTGCGCTGATCAGCAGGGCTATTTTCATACGCTGCGCAACATGCGCCACAGCGCCAGGCAACCCACCACCTGCAGGCCAAACGCGGTCGCAAGCATCATTTGCCCCGAGCTGCTGTTCCACATGGCGAGCAGGTATTTCGGATTGGACAGCAAGAAGTAGCCGGCGAGCCCCACAGGCATCAGGGCCAGCACCACCGCCGTGATGCGCGTTTCGCCCGTCATGGCGCGCAGTTGGCGCGCAGCCAGGTCGCGTTCACGGACCATTTTGATCAGGTTCTCAAACAGCTCACTGGCATTACCGCCGTAGCGGTGATTGACCTTCAGGCCCAGGGCGAACAAGCGAAACTCGTCTTTCTCGTACAGTTCGGCGAAGTCCGTTACAGCGTCAGGCAGGCTGACGCCCAGGTGCACGTTGCGCTGAACCCGGCCCATGGCGTTTTTCAGTGGGTCTTCGGCGGCGTCGATGGCGACCAGCACTGCATCGGCCAGGGTTCGTCCAGACTTCAGACTGCGCACGGTGTGATCGAGCAATGGGGGCAGTTGTTCGATCATGCGCTTGAGCCGGCGCTGGTAGCACCAACTGATGTACAACCGCAGAGCCAGGGGCGGTGCCAGCAAAAACACCAGCAAACCGATCCAGCTGGCGAGGGCAACCCCGAGCAAAATGCCCACAGCCCAGAGCAACAGCCACAACCTCAGGCGCTCGGTGGGACGACCGAGGCCGGCGCGTAGAAATGCCCGCTCCAGGCCCGCCCAGGATGATTTCGCCACCGCCAGTTGCGGTTGCCCCTGCATCAAGCGAGCGAGGGTTCGATCGATGCCGGTCTGGCGCAAGCCGTTGTAGAACAACCGGATCGACAGGCCCAGCAATGTCAGGCAAATCAGGATGAGCAGCGCCGGTTTGAGCATGCCGTGATCCTTTAGTGCGATAAGGGAGAAAGCGCCGATTCGCGACGCAGCTTTTCGCCGGCGGGGTTGACCGCCTCGCGCAGAAAACCGAAACCGGTGCGTCGGTCGAAGCGGAACAGCGTATTGGTCACATAGATGTCATCACGAATACCCACAACCTCCACCACTTCGCTGACGCAGCGACGGCCATCGGGCAGGCGCGTCAACTGGATCACCACGTCCAGAGCCGCACAGATCATTTGTCGCAGGGTGCGTTCGGCGATGGTGCGGCCGGTCAGGCCCACCAGGGTCTCCAGGCGCAACAGCGCATCCTGGGCATTGTTGGCGTGCACGGTGCTCATGGAACCGTCATGCCCGGTGTTCATCGCGGTGAGCACGTCGACCACTTCGACACCGCGAATTTCGCCGAGGATGATCCGGTCCGGGCGCATCCGCAGCGCGTTGCGAATCAGGTCGCTGGCCTTCACTTCGCCGTGGCCTTCGGCATTCGGCGGTCGGGTTTCCAGGCGTACCACGTGAGGATGGCCCAGTTGCAGCTCGGCGACGTCTTCAATGGTGACCAGGCGTTCGTGAGGGGCGATCAACTGGCTGAGAATGTTCAGCAGTGTGGTCTTGCCGGTGCCGGTACCGCCGCTGACAAGGATGTTGCAGCGCTTGCCCACGGCCTCCTGAATAAACTCGAAGATCGCCTGATCGATGGTTTGCATCGCCATCAGGTCGGAACTTTTGAGCATGTCCTTGCGGAATTTTCGAATCGACAGGCACGGGCCATCGAGGGCAATGGGCGGGATGATCGCGTTGACCCGGCTGCCATCGGGCAGGCGCGCATCGACCATCGGTGAAGACTCGTCGAGCCGTCGGCCCAGGGGCGCGAGAATCCGTTGCATCACCCGTTCGACGTGGTGGTCGTCGATGAATCGCAGGTCACTCAGGTGCAACACCCCCTCGCGTTCGACGAACACCCGGTGCGGGCCGTTGACCAGAATTTCGGTCACCGTCGAATCACGCAGCAACACTTCCAGCGGACCGAAACCGGTGAGCTCGTCGACAAGTTCCTCGGCCAGTCGCTCCATCTCGTAACGGGAAATCGCCAGGTGCAGACGGGCGATGTATTCAGCGACTTTGTCGATGACGAACTGCGACAGCAATTGCCGCGAACCTTCCAGCAGGTTTTTTCCGGACTCTTCGATGGTGTCGATGATGTAGCGGTGCAGCACCAGTTTCAGGCCTTCGTGGTCGGTATTGCCGACCGGCCCGTGGGAGGGCGCGCCGAAAAGTTTTTCCCCGCTCATGGCGCGCCCCTCAATCGGTCGAACCAGCCAGCCTTGGGTTTGTCCAGGTCTTCGGAGCGTTTGGCCAGGCGTTCGCCGAGGGCGCGCAGGCTTTGGGTCAGGTTTTCGCGCGGGGCCAGTTCGAACAGGCTCAGCCCCTGATTCTTGGCGTTGAGGCGCACTTCCGGGCTGTAGACCAGGACCGCCATGACCTCCATGCCGAAGCTTTTGCTCAAGGTATCGGAGTCTGGCGCGACATTGCGCAGATAGCGGTCCACCAGCAACCTGGCGTGGTCGAGCTTGAGGCCTTTTTCGCGCCAGCGGCCGAGCACCTCAAGGTTGCGTCGGCAGTCGAGCACATTCTGATCGGTGTACCACAGCAACTTGTCGCAATGGCTGACGAAGGTACGCAACGCTTCGCTATCCGACTGGCCAGTGAGGTTCACCACGATGTGCTGGAAATGCTGACGCAAGGCGCTGAGCAGCATGTACAGCTCGGCGGCGCTGGTCTGTTCCAGCGGTTCGTCGTTGCTGGCGTAGGCGAGAATCCGCAGCCCGGCATCACAGGTAGTGAAGGCACTGTCGATCAGCGTCGCGTCCAGGCGCCGCAGATGGCGCAATGCATCGCCAAAATGAAACGAGCTCTCCAGCCCCAGCAACGCAAGGCTGTCGCCACGTGGCAGGCCCAGGTCCAGCAACAGTGTCTGCTGACCGCTCTTTTGCACCACGTGCGCCAGGTGATTGGCGAGCAACGCGCCGTCGGCATTGCTCTGCGCACCGTAAAGCACGGTCAGGCCACCCTGTTGGCTCTGTTGCATATTCGGCGTCACGGTCGGCAGGCGTTTGCTCAGGCGTCGCACCAGCCCGGCAACTTCACTGGAACGCGAGCCGTAAGAGACGAAATCCCGCGCACCGGCGCGCATGGCATTGAGCACGAGTTGGTTGTCCATGCCGTCGCCCAAGGCAACGATTGCCAGCATCGGTTTGGCTTCCAGGGCTCCCTCGATCAACGCGCTCTGGGCCACCACATGCTCCCGGTCCAGACCCACGAACACCAGGTTGGCGAAGGTCACGTCCACCAGCGTCAAGAGTTCATCGAGGTTGCCGCCACCGGCGCTGATCACCCGGCCCAAAGGGGCAAGCGCACCTTGCAGCCACTCGAAGTCGGTGCTGTTGCGTGTGATCGCCAGGAACGTCTGGCTCAGGTTTTGGGGTTGGCTCATAGCGATAATCCGCCGCGTTTATCGAAGTGGCCGTTGACGAGAAAGTACCGCGTGAAGCGTCTGCGCATGGAGAAGCGTCCTCGCTGGATTCAGGGCGTTTGTTGGGTGACTTCATTGCCGCGGATGACTTCCACGCTCGACTTGCGCGGTGCTGCGCCGCCGGTGGCGGGTTTGGGTGTGCCGACCAGGGCCAGTTGACTGAATTGCACCAGTTCGCGATTGACACTGGCCAGGCTCGCCTTTGAATCGCGGTTGCCGGCCCAGTATTGGTTCAGACGTCTTTCTTCGGCGCTGCGCACAGCCAGGCGCAAAACCCCGACCTGAGCCGCGAGCATCAGGCGACTCAACAGGGGTTCGGGGACGGCAAGCAAAACGGTGCGAGCGTTGGCACGCAGTTGGTCTTGCTTGAGTCGCTCCTCGTGACTGCGCGCCGGGTGGGCAGGCAGACCATCGTTCATCAGCCCCAACTGGTCGCCGACACCGAGCACCCGCAACGCCGGAATCACCACTTGGGCCGATTGCTGAAGGTTGTTGGTGTCCATACGCAGAAACAGCAAGACGTCGACATAGTCGCCTGGGCTCAGTTGACCACCGACATTGACCACGTCATCCGCCGCCACGGCGAGGGCACGCTCATCGGGGTGGATCATTCGCGCCAGCGCACCGCCGGCTTCGAAACTTTCATCATTGAGCCAGCTGCCGGCAGTCAGCGTGCGCCAGGGCGTACGACCAATGGCTTGATCGAGACGGGACAGGCTGCCGGCCGGGACGGTGCGGAGTTTTTCCAGCGTCACGTCGGCGGCGCTGATTTGCTCGAACGGCGCGATGTCACGCAACAGCACAACCACTGGCTGGCGAGTCGGGTCGTCTGCCGGCGCCAATATCGGCGCCGATGACGCGCCGGGTTGCGCGACGGATGCGGGTGCCGGTTGGCGACTCAGCGCCAGCCCCCAGTAACCGGCAATGATGGCGCCTACCAGAAACAGCCCGGCCAGGCCCATGGTGACGCGACTGTTCATGACGGCTCTCCCTTTCCTGCTGCGTAACGCCCCCAAGAGTTTTAATGAGATGACTTCGCAATCAGGCAGCTATGAACATCGAACTATTTCGCTATTTGACGGTAGCGCAGGTAGAGCAAAAAGCCATTACAGGGCAGCAAATATCGGACGAAAGTAACGGGCTGAAGCCAAATGCACTGTTTTATGACGTCAGTGAGCCGGTTACTACTTAAGTATTAATAGGTTCTTACAGTTGTTGGTCTGGGGTTTGCCGACAATGCTGATGCTGGCATAGGGGAATCATGTTGCGGCCGTGCAACACCTGCTGTCATAGGAGACATGTCATGTCCTTTACTGAAGTTATTCAGAAGATCAAAACTGAAATCATTTTGTTCAAATACCTGGCCAAAGATACCGAGGGTGCGTCGGGTATCGAATACGCGATTATTGCGGGTATGGCAGCGGTTGCGTTGGTGGTATTCATGGAACCTATTTCGGGAGCGGTAAGCGATATTTTTACCGTGCTCCAGGATTCGCTGGTGCCTCCTACTCCTGTTCCTTGATGCCGACAGCTTGCTAACCTGCCAGGGCGGTTCTAACGTCAACGCTTAGTCCATTGCAGGTGGTTTACCCATGAAGGCTCCCGCGCTCCCACGCCAACAGCTTCTTCTGGTCGACGATGAGGAGGATGCGTTACTGGAACTGGCCGAGTTGCTGGAGGGCGAGGGCTTTACTTGTTTTACGGCAACGTCGGTCAAACTCGCCCTTCATCATTTGACTTGTCACCCTGATATTGCGCTGGTGATTACTGATTTGCGGATGCCGGAGGAGAGTGGCATGTCGTTGATCAAGCGGTTGCGTGAGCATACGGCTCGCCAGCATTTACCGGTGATCGTGACATCGGGTCATGCGGATATGGATGATGTGAGTGATATGTTGCGGTTGCAGGTGCTGGATTTGTTTCGCAAGCCGATTTATCACGTGCGGTTGTTGGAGACGTTGAATAATTTGTTTCCGCAGCCTCGGGATCTGGTCAGTTCCTGATTTACGGTCCAGATCAAAAGATCGCAGCCTTCGGCAGCTCCTACAGGCGCAACGCGTCGTCCGTGTAGGAGCTGCCGAAGGCTGCGATCTTTTGATGTGTCAGGCAATATTTGATCGTTCCATCAGGCAATGGGCCACCACTGCCCCACCATATGTTCCAACTCCCCCACGCCCACCAACTGAAAATCCCCGCTGGACCCCGGCGCGCTGGACATCAGCGTCACTTCACTGGGAAGGCGCACCGGTTTCCTGAAGTGCACTGCAATCTCGACATTGGTCGTCGGTAAGTGATCGCTCAGGGCTGCCAGCGTGCGGGCCTTGTTCCACAGGCCATGGGCGATGGCAGAAGGGAAACCGAAAAGTTTCGCGCTGATCGCACTCAGGTGAATCGGGTTGTAGTCTCCGGACACCTTGGCGTATCGGCGGCCAATGTCCGCGGGTGCTTTCCAGTGGGCCACTTCGGTCAACGACAGCGTCGATGCCAACGCTTCCTCGACCGGCTCGCCTTCCAGTTTGACGCCGCGACAAAGCATCTGGCTTTCCGCCTCCCACAGCGGCCCCAATTGATCGTCGAGCGTCGTCACCAAATCGAACGTCGCCCCCTTGGCATGGGGTTGCAGGTTCTGCACGTTTACGCTGACCCGCACCCGGTGTACGCCGCCCATGGGGCGCAAGACGCGGATGCGATTGCTCAAGTGAATCAGCCCCAGCAACGGGAACGGAAACGCTTTAGCCGTGAGCAATTGCATCTGCAAGGCAAACGCCAGGATGTGTGGATACGTCGGTGGTAGCAGCCCGTTGTCGGCAAAACCGCAGACCTTGCGATACGCCTCAAGGCGTTTCGGATCGACATTGACCCAGCAGTGATAACCCAGGTCGGGCAGTGTGGTGCCGGTGATTTTTCGGCGCGTTGCCGCTTTCACATACAGCGTTTGCAGGCCCGGTTCGCTATCGAGTGTTTGCCAGTGGGTGGTCATGGTCAGGCTCCCAAAACGCTTTGCCCGCACACGCGCAACGCTTGCCCGGTAAACGCTCCGGTGCCCGGTTGTGCCAGCCAGGCCACGGCTTCGGCGACGTCTTGGGGCAGGCCGCCCTGGCCCAGCGAACTCATGCGCCGCCCGGCTTCGCGCAAGCCGAACGGCAGCTTCGCGGTCATTTGGGTTTCGATGAACCCTGGCGCCACGGCATTGATGCTGATGCCGCGCTCACTCAGCAGCGGCGCCCAGGCCTGGGCCAGGCCGATCAGCCCGGCCTTGCTCGCGGCATAGTTGGTTTGCCCGCGATTGCCGGCGATGCCGCTGATGGACGCCAGCAAAATCACTCGGCCGTTGTCGCGCAAGGTGCCGCTGTCGAGCAACGCTTTGGTCAGCACTTGCGGCGCGTTGAGGTTGACCGCCAGCACCGCGTCCCAGAATTCCGGGGTCATGTTGGCCAGGGTTTTGTCCCGCGTAATGCCTGCGTTGTGGATCACGATGTCGATGCCGTCGGGTAAGTGTTCGATCAATTGTGCGGCGGCGTCTTCGGCGCAAATGTCCAGGGTGATGCCGCGCCCGCCGAGGCGTGCGGCCAGGGCCTCGAGATCGTTCTTGGCCGGTGGCACGTCGAGCAGGATCACCTCGGCGCCGTCGCGGGCCAGGGTCTCGGCGATCGAGGCGCCGATGCCGCGAGCGGCGCCCGTCACCAGTGCCTTGCGTCCCGACAAGGGGCGACTCCAGTCCATCACCTGCGCCTCGCATGCCTTCAAGCGAATGACTTGTCCGGAAATGAACGCGCTTTTGGGCGAGAGGAAAAACCGTAATGGGCCTTCCAGTTGATCTTCGGCGCCTTCGCCGACATAGATCAGCTGCAACGTGCCGCCGCTGCGCAGTTCCTTGGCCAGCGAACGGCTGAAACCTTCCAACGCACGCTGTGCGCTGGCGGCGAACGGGTCGCTCAAGGTCTCTGGCGCCCGGCCAAGAATCACCAGATGGGCATGGTGATCGAGGTTTTTGATCAGTGGCTGGAAGAACTCGCGCAGCTGTTTTAGCTGATCGACCTGCACCAGGTCACTGGCGTCGTACACCACGGCTTTGAGTTTCTGGCCGTGGCCGGGAATCCACGCGGTGGCCAGGGTCGGATCGGCGCCATAGCTGTAGATCGTGTCGGTCAGGCGGTTGGCGAGAGTACTGACTTTTTCCGCCAGCGGGCCACCGCCAATCAATAGCGCCCCCTCGATAGGCCGCAGCCGGCCTGCTTGCCAGCGTTCCAGTCGTACCGGCGACGGCAGACCCAGGGCACCGACCACACGATGGCCGATGGACGAATTGGCGAAGTCGATATAGCGGTCAGACATGGATCACGCTCCGGTAGTTGGGGTTAAAAGTGTGGACCATGAATGGCAATTAGTCGCTCAACCCACGAGATACGGCCTACGCTTGATCATTGCAGGTTAGTTTGAGATTGGGTTTAGCAGGACTTTCAGCAAATGCAGCCCCCTGTGGGAGCGGGCTTGCTCGCGAAAGCGGTGTGTCAGTCAACGGAGATGTTGAATGGGCCGGCCCCTTCGCGAGCAAGCCCGCTCCCACAGGGGTATGTGTTCACAATTGAATATCAGGAAGGAGAGCTTTTTCATGACTCAGCTGCGCCGCGTCGCGATTATCGGTGGTAACCGTATTCCCTTTGCCCGGTCCAACGGGCCGTACGCCACTGCCAGTAACCAGGCGATGTTCACCGCAGCGCTGGAAGGCCTGATCGAGCGCTATAACCTGCACGGTGTGCGCATGGGCGAAGTGGCGGCTGGTGCGCTGCTCAAGTATTTGCGCGATTACGGCCTGACCCGCGAATGCGTGCTGGGCTCGCGGTTGTCGCCGATGACGCCGGCCTACGACATCCAGCAAGCCTGCGGCACGGGGCTGGAGGCGACGTTGCTGGTGGCGAATAAAATCGCCCTGGGTCAGATCGAATGTGGCATTGCCGGCGGCGTCGACACCGCCTCGGACGTGCCGATCGGGGTCAACGAAAGCCTGCGCAAGCTCCTCTTGCAAGCCAACCGCGCCCGAAGCACCGCCGACAAACTGAAAACCTTTCTGCAACTGCGCCCCCGCCATTTGATGCCCGACTTTCCAAGCATCGGCGAGCCGCGCACCGGCCGGTCGATGGGCGAACACTGTGAAATGATGGCCCAAACCTGGAGCATCCCGCGTGACGAGCAGGATCAGCTGACCCAGCAAAGCCATCAGAAACTGGCCGCATCCTACGCCGAAGGCTGGCACAACGATTTGATGACGCCGTTCCTCGGCCTGACCCGGGACAACAACCTGCGCCCGGACCTGACCCTGGAAAAACTCGCCTCACTGAAACCGGCCTTCGAGAAAAGCGCCAAGGGCACCTTGACCGCAGGCAACTCCACGCCACTCACCGATGGCGCGTCGGTGGTGCTGCTGGGCAGTGAGGAATGGGCGAAAGAGCGCGGCTTGCCGATCCTCGCCTATTGGCGTGACGGCGAGGCGGCAGCGGTGGATTTCGTCAACGGGGCCGAAGGCCTGTTGATGGCGCCGGCATATGCCGTGCCGCGGTTACTGGCGCGCAATGGCCTGACCTTGCAGGACTTCGATTACTACGAAATCCATGAAGCGTTTGCCGCGCAAGTGCTGTGCACATTGAAAGCCTGGGAAGATCCGGAGTTCTGCAAAACCCGCCTCGGGCTCGACGCACCGTTGGGCGTCATCGATCGCAGCCGGCTCAACGTCAAGGGCAGCTCACTGGCCGCCGGGCATCCGTTTGCCGCCACCGGTGCGCGCATCGTCGCCAACCTGGCGAAGCTGCTAGCCGCGGCGGGCAAGGGCCGAGGATTGATCTCGATCTGCGCCGCCGGCGGTCAGGGCGTGACGGCGATTATCGAGCGCTGATTGCTGATTTCTGATTACTGGGGGTTGAGCAGTGCCGCGCGGGAGGTGGGGTTTTTCCTGCCACTGCCCCGGAGCTTCCGCGGTGCGCCAGCGCATGCGGCTGCTGTCGTCGCTGAGTTTGCTGGAGGATGAGAACAGCGTGACCCATGCTGCGCTGTCTTGCGGGTATGACTCGACGTCGGCATTTATAGCGGCGCTCAAGGGGTTGTTCGGGTTTACCCCCGGGGAGTTGTTCAAGCAGTAATTGTGGCGAGGGAGCTTGCTCCCGCTGGAGCGCGAAGCGGTCCCAATTCAGCCAACGCGGTGCTTTAGATATTCCGCGTGTGCCGGTTTGCGACTGCTTCGCAGCCGAGCGGGAGCAAGCTCCCTCGCCACAGGTATCGATTTCGACCAGTTAGATCAGCGACTTCAGGTCCTGAACCGCCGAACCAACCCATCCAGTTCATTCGACAATCCCGCCAGGCTCTGAGAATCGAGCCGCGCCGAGTTCGCCAGTTCTGCCACCAACTGCGCATCGCCATGAATCTGGCTGATGTGGCGATTGATGTCTTCTGCCACTTGGTGCTGCTCCTCAGCCGCGGTAGCGATTTGGGTGTTCATGTCGCGAATCACATCCACCGATTCACGAATTTGCCCAAAGCTGCTGCGCGCTTCGCCGATGCGGGTCACCGATTGCTGGGAGACTTCCAGGCTCGCATGCATCTGCTGCGTCACCTGGCTGGTGCGCTTGGCCAGGTTGCCCAGCAGCCCGTCGATTTCCGCCGTGGAATCGGCCGTCCGTTTGGCCAGGGCGCGAACCTCATCCGCCACTACCGCAAAACCACGACCCTGTTCACCGGCCCGGGCCGCTTCGATGGCGGCGTTCAGCGCCAGCAGGTTGGTCTGTTCAGCAATGGAGCGAATGGTCCCCAGGATCGACTGAATGTCATTGCTATCGCGCTCAAGCTGTTGCATCGATTGCGCCGACTGTTCGATTTCCTGGCTCAAGCGATCGACACTGCTCACTGCGGCATCGATCTGCTGCTGACCTTCGCGCGCCTGACGCTGGCCGCTGTCGGCCGACTCGGCGGCCTGGCTGCAAGAGCGTGCGACTTCGTTGGCGGTGGCGACCATTTGGTGGAACGCCGTGGACACCATGTCCACCGCTTCACGCTGGCGCCCGGCGGCTTCAGCCATATTGCTGGAGACCTGCGTCGAGCTCTGAGAGGTGGCGAGGATCTTGGTCGCGGCGCCGCCAATGCTTTGAATCAGATTGCGAATCGCCGCCAGAAACTGGTTGAACCAGCTGGCCAGTTGCGCCGTTTCATCGCTGCCACGGATGTGCAGGTTCTTGGTCAGGTCGCCTTCACCTTGGGCGATGCCTTCCAGACCGCTGGCCACGCTGCGGATCGGCCGCACGATCAGGCTGGCGAAACTGGCGCCGACGATGGCGAAGAACACTGCCAGTAACGCCGCGATGATCGCGATCAGCCAGGTCAGTTGAGTGGCCGAGCTCATTACGTCGGTCTGCTTGATCAGGCCGATAAAGGTCCAGCCCAGTTGTTCTGACGGCCAGACGTTGGCCATGTAGCGCTCGCCATTGAGCTCGACTTCTACCAGCCCTTTACCCGCCTTGGCCAGTTGCGCATAGCCGTCGCCGAGACTGGTCAGGGCTTTGAAGTTGTGTTCCGGTTGCTTCGGATCGACCAGCACTTTGCCGGTGTTTTCCACCAGCATCAGGTAGCCGCTTTCGCCGAGTTTGATCTGTTTGACGATTTCGGTGAGCTGCTTGAGCGTCACGTCGATGCTGACCACGCCGCCATTGCTGCCCAGTTTGTTATCGATGGTGCGCACGGTGCTGACGTAAGTCGCATCATCCTGAGCCCAGTAATAGGCCTCGGTACGCAATGGCTTGCCGGGTTTGGCTTGCGCGGCTTTATACCAAGGGCGCTGGCGCGGGTCGTAATTGTTCAGCTTCGCATCGTCCGGCCAGGACACGTAACCGCCCGCCGCCGTACCGAGGATGGCATAGGCGTAGGCCGGGTGGCTATTGCCCAGGTCCTGGAGGAGAGCGAAGATCTTTTTGTCCGACTCGCCTTGGGGAATGCTCTCGGCAGTGGCGCTCATGTAAGTCTTGAGGCTGTCGTCGGAGTGCTTGATCAGCGGTTGGGTGGCCAGGTAATCGACGTTCTGGCTGATGCCGTCAAAAAACAACTGCATGGCATTGCTGACCTGACGAATCTCGCGGCCGCTGCCGTCGACAAAATTATCCTTGGCATCGCTGCGCAAATTCAGCACGACGAGGGTGGCGACCAGTACCACGGGCAAGCAGGCGATGATTGCAAACGCCCAGGTCAACTTCTGTTTGATGTTCATCCGCGCTCCAGTTTTTTTCTTGTAGGCCCACGCAGTGCAGATGACTCGCGGATTATTGGCAGCCGAAAACGTTAGATACCCCGATCCCTGAGTGCGCCCTCGTTATCATTGTCGGGGGCTATTGTCGGACAATTCCTTTTCTCTCTAATGACTTCGGCTGAAGAACGTGGAAATTGAGGCCTGTCGATAAAAATCCGGCGAAGGGTAGGGGCTACGTGTCAGATTCTGTCGCAAATGCCCCTGTAGCCCTTCGTCAACAAGTGGCGCACGCTCAGCTATGATCCCGGGCGGTCAATGAGTGGTGCGCGATTAATCCGGCACATTGTGTGCTTCTCGAGGTTCATGGGAACGTTCATAGGTCGGCAACCCCTCCCGCGAATGAGTGGATTGCCGTATAACGAATGACTTTCGCGTGTTTGGTAATAAAGGACCCACAATAAAAGCTGATGAAGACTCCAAAACGCATTGAACCCCTGATCGAGGACGGTCTGGTCGACGAGGTGCTGCGCCCACTCATGAGTGGTAAAGAAGCAGCTGTTTATGTGGTGCGCTGCGGCAACGAGCTGCGTTGTGCCAAGGTCTACAAGGAGGCGAATAAACGCAGTTTTCGTCAGGCGGCCGAGTATCAGGAAGGCCGTAAGGTGCGCAACAGCCGGCAGGCTCGAGCGATGGCCAAGGGCTCCAAGTTCGGCAAGAAAGAAACCGAAGACGCCTGGCAGAATGCCGAGGTAGCGGCGTTGTTCCGCTTGGCCGGTGCCGGTGTGCGCGTCCCCAAACCGTACGACTTCCTCGAAGGCGTGCTGCTGATGGAACTGGTGGCCGACGAGTACGGCGATGCCGCGCCGCGTCTGAACGATGTGGTGCTGGAGCCGGACCAGGCGCGTGAATATCACGCGTTTCTGATTTCCCAGATCGTGCTGATGTTGTGTACCGGTCTGGTGCACGGTGACCTGTCCGAGTTCAACGTGCTGCTGACGCCAACCGGCCCGGTCATCATCGACCTGCCGCAAGCAGTGGATGCGGCGGGCAACAACCACGCGTTCAACATGCTGGAACGTGACGTGGGCAACATGGCGTCGTACTTCGGTCGCTTTGCACCGGAGTTGAAACGCACCAAGTACGCCAAGGAAATGTGGGCGTTATACGAAGCCGGCACCTTGCACCCGGCCAGTGTGTTGACCGGCGAGTTCGACGAGCCGGAAGAGCTGGCGGACGTCGGCGGGATCATGCGCGAAATCGAGGCGGCCCGTCTCGATGAAGAGCGTAAGCAAGCGATCCGCGCTGCGGACGACGCGCCATCGAGCAAAACCGAAGAACCGCCTCCGCCATGGATGCAGTGATCGGTTGACCCCAAACCCGGCTTCGGCCGGGTTTTTTGCAGATGCTTTTTTGGGGACCGCGTCGTCTGCATCGCGGGCAAGCCCGCTCCCACAGGTTTTGTGTCGCCCCCGGATTCTATGATCGACATCTGACCTGTGGGAGCGTGGCTTGCCCGCGATGGGCATGGGCATCTACACATCTTCCCGATTCGGTGTACATATCCGTTGCCGCTGTCATGGCCACTTAGGGTTCCGCCCTTACGGCGGGTTACTTGGAAAAGCCCCAAGTAACCAAGGCTTTTGCCCCTGTCGTTCGGTGCCTCGCCCAGGCTCGGCATGCCCTCGCTCCGGTCCTGCTCCGTGGGCCCGCCGCGATCGGCCATCCATGGCCGTGCGCGGCTAACCCGGCATCCATGCCGGGTTGCCCACTACGCAGAACCTCCACTCGGCCTCACGAGGTGGCGGTGCATCAACATCAACAGCTGCAGGCGAGCTAACGCTCGGCCTGACTGTAGGAGCTGTCGAGCGAAGCGAGGCTGCGATCTTTTGATGTTGGCGTCTGCCTCTGCTGTTGCTTTTTGGCCTTGGCTTTGGATCTGCCGCCCCATTCCCAGAGGCCGAACGCAGGTATTGCGCAGGGGGCCCCCGGAGCAATGCCGGAGTGAGGGCATGCCGAGCCTAAGCGAGGCACCGAATGGCGGGGCAAAAAGCGCTTTGGTTACTTTCCGCCGGGCCGCGCAGGCTTTTCGAAAGTGACTCGCTGTAAAAGCGAAACCGCCAGCGGCCGTGACCGCAGAAACGGATATGTACGCCAAAAACAGCAAGCCCCGGCAGTGACTCTCACCGGACAACCTGCGCCTGCCGATTTTCAGCGTTCTGACGCTGCTGCAAATGACCGGGTTCGGCATCGGCATGTTGATCGCCGCGCCGTTCTATTCGTGGTGGACGCCCGGCGCAGTGGTGTTGTTGTTCCACGGCATTCCCCTCACCACGTTGCTGGTGGCGAAGGGGTTGGCGCTCAGGAATGGGCGGGTTCGGCGCAGCAGCCCGACGCCAGCTCCTTGAGGATCGGGCAGTCCGGGCGGTGGTCGCCGTGGCAATGTTCTACCAGGTCTTGCAGGGTGTCGCGCAGTTGGCCGAGTTCGCGAATCTTCTGGTTCAGCTCGTCGATGTGCTGGCGGGCCAGCGCCTTCACATCGGCACTGGCGCGCTGACGGTCCTGCCAGAGGGTCAGCAGTTTGCCGACCTCTTCCAGTGAGAAACCCAAATCCCGAGAGCGCTTGATGAATGCCAGGGTGTGCAGATCGTCGTCGCCATAGACCCGATAGCCACTGTCGGTGCGATGGGCCGCCTTGAGCAGGCCGATGGATTCGTAATAGCGAATCATCTTTGCGCTCAGACCGCTCTGGCGGGCCGCTTGGCCAATGTTCATCGGTTGTCCTCCAGGTCTTTGGGTTTCCAGGTTTTCAACAGTAACGCATTGCTCACTACGCTGACGCTCGACAACGCCATGGCCGCGCCGGCCAGCACCGGGTTGAGGAAGCCGAATGCCGCCAGTGGCAGGCCAATCAGGTTGTAGACGAAGGCCCAGAACAGGTTTTGGCGAATCTTCGCGTAGGTCTTACGGCTGATCTCCAGCGCCGCCGGCACCAGCCGTGGATCGCCGCGCATCAGGGTGATTCCTGCCGCGTGCATGGCGACGTCGGTGCCGCCGCCCATGGCGATGCCGATGTCTGCCGCGGCAAGGGCCGGTGCGTCGTTGATGCCGTCGCCGACCATCGCTACCACACCGGTTTTTTTCAGGGCCGCGACGGTGGCGGCTTTGTCCGCCGGCAATACTTCGGCGTGGACATCGCTGATGCCCAGTGCCTCGGCGACCACTTTGGCACTGCCACGGTTATCGCCGGTCAGCAGGTGGCTGCTGATGTTCCGTGCGCTTAAGCGTTGCACCGCTTGCAAGGCACCGGGTTTGAGCGTGTCACCGAAGGCGAACAGGCCGAGCACTAGCGGTTCAGGGCGTTGTGCGATCAGCCAGGACAGGGTCCGGCCTTCGGCTTCCCAGGCGGTTGCGGAGTCGGCCAATGGCCCAGCGCTCAGGCCACTTTCTTCCAGCAGACGCCGATTGCCCAACGCCAATCGCCGACCATCGAGACTACCGGCGATGCCGCGCCCGGTCAGCGATTGACTGTCGCTGACATCAGCCACAGTCAGGCCGCGCTCGGCGCAGGCATCCAGCACCGCCTTGGCCAGCGGGTGTTCACTGCCGCGTTGTAGCGCACCAGCCATTTGCAGCAAGGCAGCTTCGTCACCTTCGAGGGCGCTCAGATGTGCAATGCGCGGCGTGCCCGACGTCAGCGTGCCGGTCTTGTCGAACACCACCGCGCTGACTTCATGGGCACGCTCCAACGCTTCGGCGTCCTTGATCAGAATCCCGTAGCGCGCCGCCACACCGGTGCCGGCCATGATTGCCGTCGGTGTGGCCAGCCCCAGTGCGCAAGGGCAGGCGATCACCAGTACCGCAACCGCGTTGATCAATGCGGTTTCCAGTGGCGCGCCGTACAGCCACCAACCGAGCAGGGTCGCCAGGGCGATCAGCAGAACCACAGGCACGAACACCTGGCTGACTTTATCCACCAATTTCTGGATCGGCGCTTTTGCCGCCTGCGCGTCTTCGACCAGGCGGATGATCCGCGCCAGCACGGTTTCTGCGCCGAGCGCCAAAGTCCGAACCAGCAACCGACCTTCGCCATTGATCGCGCCGCCGGTGACTTTGTCCCCCGGCTGCTTTGGCACCGGCAGGCTCTCGCCGCTGATCAGTGCTTCATCGGCGTGGCTCTGGCCTTGCACAACGATGCCATCCACCGGGAAGCGTTCGCCGGGCTTGACCATGACCAGATCGTTGAGGCGCAAAGCGCTGATCGCAACGTCTTGCTCGCGGCCATCGATCACCTGAATGGCTCGCTCTGGACGCAAGGCTTCAAGGGCGCGGATGGCGCTGGCGGTCTGGCGCTTGGCGCGGCTTTCCAGGTATTTGCCCAACAGCACCAGCGCGATCACCACCGCCGAGGCTTCGAAATACAGGTGCGGCATGCGAGCGGCAGCGGTGGCCCACTCGTAAACGCTTAGGCCATAGCCGGCGCTGGTGCCCAAGGCGACCAGCAAATCCATGTTGCCGGCACCGACGCGCACGGCTTTCCACGCAGCGACATAGAAACGCGCGCCGAAGATGAACTGCACCGGGGTGGCCAACGCAAACTGCACCCACGCCGGGAGCATCCAGTGCACACCGAAAGGTTGCAGCACCATCGGCAGCACCAGCGGCAAAGCGAGGGCGATGGCCGCCAGCAAGGCCCAGCGTTCGCGATGCAGGCGTTGCTGTTGGACGTCGGCTTGCGGGTGTTCGACTTCCCAGACGCTGGCGGAGTAACCGGCCTTGGTCACGGCGTCGATCAGGGTTTGCGGATCGACCAGGCCGAGCAGTTCGAGGTGCGCACGTTCGTTGGCCAGGTTAACGCTGACACTCTTCACGCCCGGCACCTTGGCCAGCGCCCGTTCGACGCGGCCGATACAGGACGCGCAGGTCATGCCGTCGATGCTCAATTCCAGGGTTTGCTGCGGCACGCTGTAACCGGCCTGCTGCACCGCGTCCACCAAGGCCGGCAGGCTGTCACGGGGCGCTTGAACCCGGGCCTGTTCGGTGGCCAGGTTGACGCTGACGGCCGTGGCGCCGATGACTTTGCTCAAGGCACGCTCAACACGTCCCGCGCAACTGGCGCAGGTCATGCCGGCAATCGGCAGATCGAAGGTGGTGGATTCGGACATCGGTCACGCTCCCTGTAGAAATTGCCTACAGGATCAACCTTGCCATGCGGGCAAGGTCAAGCGCCATGTCTCAGATCAAAAGATCGCAGCCTGCGGCAGCTCCTACATTGACCGCGTGTTAGCCCGATCCCGTAGGAGCTCCCGCAGGCTGCGATCTTTTTACGGACGACTCAATATTCGAGGGCCGCAGGCTTGAGGTACATCCCTTCCTGCGTCATCGCAATCCGGAACTTCAACACATCCCCGGCCTTGAGCGTGATGTTCTGCGAACCCGGCGCGAGCATGCCCGGGTTGCAACCCGGCGCCTGGCCTGGCAGCAGTTTGAGGCGCAGGGACACATTGCCCGGCGCCAGGTTGAACGAGGTGCTCTGTTCCTGGAACAGTCGCGCCGATAGCTGATCGTGGATGTACACGCCGATCTCGCAGGAAGTCGACACTTCCAGGCGCTCGCGGGAAATGATCAGCACGCCGTAGTCCTCCCCGGCGGCTTGGACCGAAGGTGTCGCGGCAAATAGGCTGAGGAAGCCAAACAGGCTGAAAGCTGACCAGCGCATGGCTGAATCTCCTGATGTCGAGTCATAGATGGACGCAGCTTGGCCGAGCACGACGCCGATTGCCAGCCCGGCAGCTTGCTTGAGAACTTGACCTTGCCATGGTGACAAGCTCGAGACTGACCTCAACCCTCATTAAAGGGCTTCATTCAAGGAGTTGTCCCATGCAAGTGTTTAATGTTGAAGGCATGTCCTGCGGTCATTGCGTCAAGGCCATCACCCAGGCGCTGCAAGCCAAGGATCCCGCGGCCAGCGTGCGCGTTGATCTGGCGGCAAAAGAAGTCGGCGTGGAAAGTGCGCTGACGGCCGATCAGGTGATCGCCGCGATCAGCGAAGAGGGTTACGGGGTAAAACAAATCTAACTTTTTAATAGTTAGCGACCTAACGGAATGTTCAAGGCGTCCACGCAAGGCTAGACTGTCGGCCTGCCGATCCATGGCCAACCTGCATGCCTAACCTGGACGCCTGATGAACTTCCGCGCAATCCTGATTCTCGGCGCCTTGAGCGCTTTCGGTCCGCTGGCGATCGATTTCTATCTGCCGGCCTTCCCGGCGATGGCGCTCGCTTTCGGTACCGACGAAAAACACGTTCAACTGACCCTGGCGGCCTATTTTTTCGGCCTGTCCATCGGCCAACTGGCGTATGGCCCGGTGGCTGATCGCTTTGGGCGACGGATTCCCTTACTGACAGGTGTCGGCTTGTTCACCGTCGCTTCATTGGCCTGTGCTTATGCGCCGACGCTGGAGTGGCTGATCGGTGCACGTTTCGTCCAGGCGCTGGGCGGTTGCGCGGGCATGGTGATTTCGCGGGCGGTGGTCAGCGATAAATGCGATGCGGTGGGTTCGGCGAAGGTCTTTTCGCAGTTGATGCTGGTGATGGGCCTGGCGCCGATTCTTGCGCCGATGCTGGGCGGGTTGCTGGTCAATACGACGGGCTGGCAATCGATCTTTCTGGTGCTGACCGGTTTCAGTGCGCTGGCAGGCTTGGCAGTGGCCCTGGGGCTGCCGGAAAGTCTGCCGGCCCATGTGCCGCGCCAACCGTTGTCGGGCGCGCTGCGTCAGTACGCTCGGTTATTGGCGGACCCGATTTTCCTCGGCCATGCTCTGACCGGTGGCATCGCCATCGCCGGGATGTTTGCCTACATCGCCGGTTCACCGTTCGTCTTCATCAAACTCTATGGCGTGCCGGCCGAGCATTTCGGCTGGCTGTTCGGCATCAACGCGGCGGGTTTCATTCTGGTGGCCCAGGTCAATGCTCGGATGCTGGCCAAGCGCGGCCCGGCCTTTTTGCTGGCGCGTACCGTCTGGCTTTATCTGGCGGGCGGTCTGGCCCTGTTGGCGGTCAGCGCGTTGCACACCGCGCAGTTGTGGCCGTTGCTGATTCCGCTTTTCCTCTGCATCGCTAGCCTGGGTTGCATCGTGCCCAACGCCTCGGCCTGCGCCATGAACGGTCAGGGGGCGCGGGCGGGCAGTGCCTCGGCGATGCTCGGTTGCCTGCAGTTCAGCGTTGCCGCCGGGGCCGCAGCATTAGTGGGGGTTTTACATGATGGCAGCGCCATGCCGATGGCCATGGTCATCAGCCTGTGCGGGATTCTGGTAGTGAGCGCGGCGATGCTCACTCGACATTTGCAAAATGCCCGGGCGCTGACGCAAGCCCAGGTTTGATGACGGACTCAGCCAGCCGCGCGATGCTGACGGTCGGGAATCTGATGGGGCGCGTGCAAGCGCGCTTCAAGGGTTTTAGTGAAGGCCAGCGCTTCGGCTTCACTGCGGAACGTCACAGCGTGTTGATCCAGGCGGACCTGCCAGCGGGATTTTGCCACTTCTTGTATCAGGATCTTCATTGCTGAGCTCCTCTGGTAAAAGACGTCTGGTAAAAGACGTCTTAAAAGACATCACACAAACGATTATTCGCAGCGGTTTCGATTGTAGACCCGAATACGATCGCAATTGTGACAACGGTCAATTCTCTGACTGACGGCAAAAAATCATCGGCTCCTACCAGACCGAAACATCCGGGATGTACGCCGATCCACGTAGGAGCTGCCGAAGGCTGCGATCTTTTGATTTTGCTTTTAAAACACAAGATCAAAAGATCGCAGCCTTCGGCAGCTCCTACAAAGGCGCGATCAGAACCCTTCAAGCACAATTTTGCCTTTGGACTTGCCGCTCTCCAGCAGAGCATGGGCGCGTCGCAGGTTGGCCGCGTTGATGGTCCCGAAGTGCTCGCCGACCGTGGTTTTCAGCGTGCCCGCATCGATCAGCCCAGCGATGCGGTTGAGCAGGTTGTGTTGCTCGATCATGTCTGCGGTTTGGAACAGCGAGCGGGTATACATGAACTCCCAGTGCAACGACAGGCTCTTGCGCTTGAGCTTGGTCACGTCCAGCGACTTCGGATCATCGATCAGCGCCAGCTTGCCTTGCGGCGCCAACGCCTCCACCAATTGATCCAGATGTTGATCGGTCTGGGTCAGGCTGGCGACATGAGTCACCTGCTCGAACCCGGCACGTTTGAGTTCTTCGCTCAGCGGCTGGCTGTGATCGATCACATGGTCGGCGCCCAGGTCACGTACCCAGCTCTGGGTTTGTGGCCGGGAAGCGGTGCCGATGACCTTCAGCGCGGTGAGCCGGCTGGCCAATTGCGTGAGGATCGAACCCACGCCGCCAGCGGCACCGACGATCAGCAGGCTCTGGCCCTCATCGGTTTTGCCTTCGCGCATTTGCAGGCGTTCGAACAGCAATTCCCACGCAGTAATGGCGGTCAGCGGCAGGGCGGCCGCTTCGGCGAAATCGAGGGTTTTCGGCATATGGCCGACGATTCGCTCATCCACCACATGCAACTCGCTATTGCCGCCGGCACGGGCGATGGAGCCGGCGTAGAACACCTTGTCGCCAGCCTTGAACAAGGTCACTTCGCTGCCGACTGCCTTGACCACACCGGCCACGTCCCAGCCCAGCACCTTTGCCGCGCCACCTTCCGGCTGGACGTTCTGGCGAACCTTGGTATCCACCGGGTTGACCGAGATGGCTTTGACCTCCACCAACAGGTCGCGCGGGCCGGCGACCGGTTCTGGCAGTTCGATGTCTTGCAGGGATTTTTCGTCGCTGATGGGCAGGGAGTCGTAGTAGGCGATGGCTTTCATGTGGGTTCCTGAGCGGGAATAATTTCGATGGGGCAGATGATTGGTTATTTCCCGGCAAGATAAAACCCGCTAAAAGAGCAGTCTCTTTCAATATTTTTTTGATAATCGAGGCTGATGATGTTGCGTTTCGATGACTTGCAGTTGTTCGTTCGGGCTGCAGATCTGGGCAGTCTGTCGGCGGCGGCGCGGGTAATGGACATGTCGGCGGCGGTGGCCAGTGCGGCGTTGAAGCGCATCGAACAGCAACTCGGTGCCCGCTTGCTCGCCCGTTCCACCCGCAGTCTGCGCCTGACCGCGGAAGGCGAGGGCTTTCTGGAATATGCCCGGGCAGCCTTGAGTAATCTCGATGAAGGCCGCCGCTTGCTGGCCAGCGGGCAGGATCAGGTCAGTGGAATTTTGCAGCTGTCGGCGCCTTCGGATTTCGGTCGCAACCTGCTATTGCCATGGCTCGACGAGTTTCAGCGCGAGCATCCGAAGCTCACGGTCCGGTTGTTGCTGGGCGACCGCATCGCCGACCTGTTCCGCCAACCGGTGGACATTGCCCTGCGGTATGGCGAGCCGGAAGACTCAAGCCTGGTGGCGTTGCCCATCGCCCCGCAGAATCGTCGCGTGCTCTGCGCGGCGCCGAGTTACCTGGCCCTGCATGGCGAACCTCGGTATCTGGAGCAATTGGCTCAGCACAATTGCCTGTTATTCATGCTCGGTAGTCGGGTTCACGATCACTGGAGTTTCCACGATGGCAAACGCGAAATGAGCCTGACGGTCAGTGGCGATCGCTTCAGCGACGACGCCGATGTTGTGCGTCTGTGGGCCATCGCGGGGGCGGGGATTGCGTATAAGTCCTGGCTCGATGTCGCCGCCGATGTGTTGGCCGGTCGGCTGAAAGTGCTGATGCCGGAGCTGCTCTGTGAGCGCGCACCGCTGAATTTGCTGTGCGCCCATCGCGCACAATTGAGTAAGCCGGTGAACCTTTTGCGGGAAATGCTTGCCAGCCGATGCGCTCGCATAAGCAGTCAATTTCCGACGAAATCGGATGTCGATCATTAGTCGCAGGCAAATAGCGAAATTTCTCTCAGGAACTATCACCATCCATGGATCCCCGAGGGCAGGAAGCGGCGGTTAACCCGCTTATACTAGCGCCCGCCTCATGTACGCACCGTCGACCTCGCAATGGCGAGCTCAGGTTCGATTCGGTCATACCCGATGGTCATCACCAGACCTTCGTTGCACCCACGAAGCAATGGCTTGGGTGAGTGGGTGGCTTTGCCCGGTCCATGGCGGTTTTCGCGTCTTGGCCGACGACACATTACTGGTCAAGATGTCTCTGAGCAGTAGACGAAACGATTCAACAGGGAGTGAATACATGGAATATGCACCTTGCATCAGCCAGATCGCCACATTGCTGGCTGACCCCAAGCGCAGCGCGATGATGTGGGCCTTGATGGACGGCTCGGCGCGGCAAACCGAAGAGTTGGCGTTGCTGGCCGGCCTGTCGCCGTCTTCAGCCAGTGCGCATTTAGGGCGTTTGTCCGCCGGAGGTCTGTTGAAAGTTGAAACCCGTGGCCGCAAACGGTTTTTCCGGCTTGCCGCGCCCGAAGTCGGCGCCGCGATAGAGGCCCTGGCCAGCGCGACACTGGCCAGTACGCCTGGGAACATTCCAGAGGTTTTCAAACGCACGAGCCCTATCGTCAAACCTCAGGCGGCGCCTTCGTCATTGCTGCGAGCCAGGCTCTGCGACAACCATCTGGGCGGCACCCTGGCCGCCGACCTTTACCAGCGTCTGCTGGATGCGGGCTGGATCGAGCAATTCGATCAGCGGGTCATGATCACTCACAAGGGCTCCACACAATTGGCCACGCGCGGTGTGTTCATCCAGGCGTTGGCTCATCGCAACAGCAGAGTCGCCTGCGCTTGCCCGGACTGGAGCGAAAGACGCCCGCATATGGGCGGTTCATTGGGCGCGGCGTTGTTGCAGCTGTTCATGCAATCGGGCTGGTTGAGCCTGCCCAACGATTCGCGAGCGTTGCAAATCACCCCGGCGGGGCAGCGGGAAATCCATCGCTTCGCCAAGGAAAGCGAGCTGGAAGTGTCGCTTTAGAGTCATTGAGGTGCGACGTCCGGATTTGTTTCAGGCGTCGTTCAGAGCTGTGGACAGGTCGCATTCAGCAATAATCCCCAGCCGCTATCGCGCACACTCGATCCGGGGACTTTCAGGATTGGGGGAATGTGGCATGGACACACGAAGCTTCAGCGCGGCAGAACGATTGGAGCGGCTGCCCATCAGCGGTTATCACCGCCTCATTTTCATCATCATTGCCCTGGCGTTTTTCTTCGACTCCATGGACCTGGCGATGATGACTTTTCTGCTCGGCTCGATCAAAGCCGAGTTTGGCCTGAGCACGGCGCAGGCCGGGTTGCTGGCCAGTTCGAGTTTTTTCGGCATGGTCCTGGGCGCATCGCTGTCGGGCATGCTGGCCGACCGCTTCGGGCGCAAACCAGTGTTCCAGTGGAGCATTGTGCTATGGGGCATCGCCAGCTACCTGTGCTCCACGGCGCAGAACGTTGAAACGCTGACGCTGTTCCGAATCCTGCTGGGGATCGGCATGGGCATGGAGTTCCCGATTGCGCAGTCGATGCTGTCGGAGCTGATTCCGGCAAAGCGACGTGGGCGTTACATTGCCTTGATGGATGGTTTTTGGCCGCTCGGCTTCGTGGCGGCCGGGGTGCTGTCGTACTTCCTGTTGCCGGTGATTGGCTGGCGCGACATCTTTCTGGTGTTGGCGGTGCCGGCGGTGTTCGTCCTGGCGATTCGTTTTTTCATTCCCGAGTCACCGCGCTGGCTGGAGCAGGCCGGACATCATGACGCGGCGGACAAGGTCTTGCTCGGCATCGAAGATCGGGTCCGGGCTTCATTGGGCCGTGCGGATTTGCCTGAACCGATTCGTCTGCCCCGGGTGGCGAGTCAACCGGGCACGTTCTTCTCTGCGCTAGGGGAAATCTGGTCGCCGCTGTATCGCCAGCGCACGATGATGATCTGGAGCGTGTGGTTCTTCGCCTTGCTGGGTTTCTACGGCCTGACGTCCTGGCTCAGTGCGCTGTTGCAACAATCGGGTTTCGCCGTGACTCAGTCGGTGTATTACACGGTGCTGATTTCCCTTGGCGGAAAATTCCCGGTTTCCTCATGGCCGCCTGGCTGGTGGAGCGTTGGGGGCGTAAACCGGTATGCGTCGTGACATTGCTCGGCGGCGGCGTCATGGCGTTTCTTTATGGTCAGAGTGCAGTGTTCGGCGGCAACGTCAGTCTGTTGATTACCTCGGGGCTGCTGATGCAGTTTTTCCTGTTCGGCATGTGGGCGGTGCTCTACACCTACACCCCTGAGTTGTACCCGACGTCTGCACGCGCCACGGGCTCGGGGTTCGCATCAGCCATCGGCCGCGTTGGGTCGTTGCTCGGGCCGTTGGTGACCGGGCTGGTGTTCCCGATGACCGGGCAGGGCGGGGTGTTTGCGCTGGGGGCAATGTGTTTTGCGATTGCGGCGGGGGTGGTGTGGATATTCGGGATGGAGACCCGGGGCAAGACGTTGGAAGAGTTGAGTGAGCCGGTGATCGTCAGGTAATCACCGGTAACTTTTTACGAGCAAAAAAGATCGCAGCCTTCGGCAGCTCCTACAGGGTTATGTGTACACCTGTAGGAGCTGCCGAAGGCTGCGATCTTTTGACTTTAAGGTTTGACCAATCTGGCATCCAGGCTGTTCTGCGCCAGGCGCTTGGCCTGATCCTGGGTCATGCCCAGATCGGTGTACAGCGCGTGGAAGTTCTCGGTGACATACCCGCCGAAATACGCCGGGTCATCGGAGTTCACCGTGACTTTCACACCGCGCTCGAGCATGTCGAGGATGTTGTGCTGGGACATGTGATCGAACACGCAGAGTTTGGTGTTCGACAACGGGCACACGGTCAGCGGGATCTGCTCATCGATGATCCGCTGCATCAAGCGTTCATCTTCGATGGCGCGCACACCATGGTCGATCCGCTGGATTTTCAGCAGGTCGAGGGCTTCCCAGATGTACTCGGGCGGGCCCTCTTCACCGGCATGCGCCACGGTCAGAAAGCCTTCGCTGCGTGCACGATCGAATACCCGCTGGAACTTGCTCGGTGGGTGGCCCATCTCCGAACTGTCCAGGCCCACGGCGACAAACGCATCGCGGAACGGCAGCGCCTGGTCGAGGGTTTTCTGCGCTTCGTCTTCGCTCAAGTGACGCAGGAAACTGAGGATCAAACCGCTGGTGATGCCCAGTTGCTGCTCGCCATCCTTCAGTGCGGCGGCGATGCCGTTGAGCACGACTTCGAACGGGATGCCACGGTCGGTATGGGTTTGCGGGTCGAAGAACGGTTCGGTGTGAATCACGTTCTGCGCCTTGCAGCGCAACAGGTAGGCCCAGGTCAGGTCGTAGAAATCCTGAGAGGTGCGCAACACGTCAGCGCCCTGGTAATACAGGTCGAGAAATTCTTGCAGGTTATTGAAGGCGTAAGCCTTGCGCAGCGTTTCAACGTCGCTCCACGGCAGGGTGATCTTGTTGCGTTCGGCCAGGGCGAACAGCAGCTCAGGCTCCAGCGAACCTTCCAGGTGCAAGTGCAATTCTGCCTTGGGCAGAGCGTTCAGCCAGTCGTACATTTTTGAAATCTCATCAGGTGCAATGAGGGCATTCTACAGATGCCCGCAGAAACAATGAGCAAAACCTGACCAGCCGGTTCATTACACGGCTTTCTGTTGCCGTCGATAAGCGTAGGTATCGGCGAAACGCGACAACAGGAATTCGGCGCAGGTGGTGGCCGGATACTTTGCCGGATGGCGTTCATCCTGGCAGCCGGACAGGCATTCGATAGGCGTGTCGGGGTGCGGTTCGGCAAAGAACGGCATCGAGTAACGATCCACTCCCAACGGGCTGATCACTCGATGCGGCGTCGACAGGTAACGGTCGTTGCTCCAGCGCGCCATCATGTCGCCGAGGTTGACCACGAACGTGCCTTCGATCGGCGGCGCATCGATCCATTCGCCCCGCACATTGCGAACTTGCAGACCGCCAGCGGCATCCTGATAGAGCAGGGTGATGCAGCCATAATCGGTGTGAGCGCCGGCACCTTGCTGATCTTCGGTGCTGGCAGTATGGCGCGGCGGGTAATGAATCATCCGCAGCACGCTGACCGGTTCTTTGAAGCGGGTATCGAAGAAATCGCGCTCGATGCCCAGCGCCAGGGTCATGGCCCGCAACAGGGTTTGGGCGAGCGCCTGCATGTCGACGTAGTGCTGCTCCATCAGCGACTCCCAGCCGGGCAACGACGGATGACGGTTAGGCCCGCGCAAAGGTTTTTCTGCAATCACCTCGGGATGATCCGCCGGCAGGTGCAGGCCCATGTCGAAGGTTTCTTTCAGATCGCTGGGTTTGCTCGGGTCGAGTTGCTCGGTGGCAATAGCGCCATAGCCCCGGTGGTGGCGGGTCTGGGTGATGTCGATCTTGAGTTTTTCGGCAGTGGGCTGGGAGAAGAAGCGTTGGGCATGCTCGAGCACGGCATCGATACGCGACGGGGCAATCGGGTGGCCCTTGATATAGAAAAAGCCCCATTCGCGGCAGGCATGGTCGATTTGTGTGGCGACCGATTGCCAGGCGTTTTGATCAGCGTTGTAGAGCGGGGCGATGTCGATGATCGGGAGTTGGTTCATGTTGCTGTCCTACACTGGCTGAAGAGTACCGAAGATCCATTGTGGGAGCGGGCTTGCTCGCGAAGGCAGTGTGTCAGTCGACATCAATATCGCATGACACACCGCCTTCGCGAGCAAGCCCGCTCCCACAGGGTTTTGTGTTCGCGCCGGAATTACTTCGGCATCTCGGCCTTCATGCCTTCGACGTAGTAGTTCATCGACGCCAGTTGCGCATTGGTTGCCGTCGCGCCCGCCGGGATTTTCTCCACGCCGGCCTGGTCCTTGATTGGCCCGGTAAATGGCTGCAAGGTCCCGCTCTTGATGTCGGCAATGATCTGCTCGGCTTCGGTTTTCACGGCAGCCGGCACCAGGTCGCTGATCGGCAGCTCAACCGTGCCTTCCTTCAGGCCGCCCCAGTAATCCTGGGATTTCCACGTGTGGCCGAGCACGCTCTGAGTCGCCTGAATGTAGTGCGGGCCCCAGTCGTTGACGATAGACGTCAGCACCGCTTTCGGCCCGAAATGCGCCATATCCGATGCATAACCGACGGCATAGACACCACGCCGTTCGGCCGCCTGGATCGGTGCCGGGCTGTCGGTGTGCTGGAACACCACGTCCACGCCCTGATCGATCAGCGCATTGGCGGCGTCGGCTTCCTTGCCCGGATCGAACCAGGAATTGACCCACACCACTTTGATCTCGGTGCCCGGGTTGTACTTGTTCAGGGCCAGTTGAATGGCATTGATGTCGCGGATCACTTCCGGAATCGGGAACGAGGCGACGTAGCCGACTTTTTTGGTCTTGGTCATCTTCGCCGCGAGGAATCCGCCGACGTAGCGGCCTTCATAAGTGCGTGCGAGGTAAGTGCCGAGATTCTTGTCCTGCTTGTAGCCGGTGGCATGTTCGAAGGTCACTTTGGGAAATTGCCTGGCGACTTTCAGGGTCGGGTTCATGTAGCCAAAGGATGTGGTGAAAATCAGGTCGTACTTGTCCTTGGCCATGTTGCGGATCACCCGTTCGGCATCGGCGCCTTCGGCGACGTTCTCCACGTAGTGGGTGGTGATTTGGTCGCCGAATTTTTCTGCCAGCATCTTGCGTCCCTGTTCATGCTGATACGTCCAGCCGTGGTCACCGATCGGGCCGATATAGACGAAGCCGACTTTCAGCGGATCGGCGGCACTGGCGCTCAGGCTGGCGCTCAGACCGATGGCTGCGGCGACAGCGCAGATCAGCTGCTTCAACGGACGTATACGCATGAACGGGAACTCCATTTTGTTGTGAGATGGAGGAGGGCAATGCAAATTGCTGACCAACAGGACAACAAATGGATCGAAATCGCGTAACGGCCATCGCGGGCAAGCCCGCACAAGACCTGCGCAAATCCCGTAGGAGCGAGGCTTGCCCGCGAAGAGTCCCTGACGACCACCACAGAACCATCCCGGTGCACCGTCTCGAATCCACGCCATCCACTGGTGCGGACGCGCACAAAACTGTGGGAGCGGCGGTGCGACGATTCGACTTGCTCGCGAAGACGGTGTGTCAGCCGACATCAATGTTGCATGACACACCGCTTTCGCGAGCAAGCCCGCTCCCACATTTTGATTGATGTTGTGTCAAATGCCGGCGATCAACTGCCGAGCCGCCTGGCTGTGGTCGGCAATCAACCCTTTCAGATCCAGCCCCTCAACCTGCCCGTCGATCACCCGCCACTTTCCGCCGATCATCACCCGGTCTGCCCGATCGGCGCCGCACAGCAGCAGCGCGGATACCGGATCATGGCTGCCGGAGAAGCGCAGTTCATCCAGTTTGAACAGTGCCAGATCCGCCTGCTTGCCTACCGCCAATTCACCGATATCGCTGCGTCCGAGCAAACTCGCCGAGCCCTTGGTCGCCCAGCCCAGTACCAACTCCGGTGTGATTTTTTCCGCGCCATAGCGCAGCCGCTGGATGTACAGCGCCTGACGGGTTTCGAGGATCATGTTCGACGCATCGTTGGATGCCGAGCCGTCCACGCCCAGACCCAGCAACGCGCCTGCAGCGGTCAGGTCCAGCGTCGGACAAATGCCGGAGGCCAGGCGCATATTCGAACTCGGGCAATGGCAGATACCCGTGCCGGCTGCGCCGAGACGGGCGATTTCGTCGGGGTTGAAATGAATGCCATGAGCCAGCCAGGTACGCGGGCCGAGCCAGCCGACGCTGTCCAGATAATCGACGGTGCGCAGGCCGAAACGTTGCAGGCAGAAGTCTTCTTCATCGAGGGTTTCCGCCAGGTGCGTGTGCAGGCGCACGTCGAGGGTGTTAGCCAGTTCGGCGCTGGCGGACATGATGTGCGGGGTTACGGAAAACGGTGAGCAGGGTGCCAACGCGATCTGGATTTGCGCGCCGTCCCCACGTTCGTGGTACGCGGCAATCAAACGTTGGCTGTCATCGAGGATCACTTCACCTTCCTGGACAGTTTGCTGCGGTGGCAGCCCTCCGTCCTTTTCACCAAGGCTCATCGAACCGCGAGTGAGCATGGCGCGCATGCCCAGTTCGCGAACACTCTGGACCTGCACGTCGATCGCATTTTCCAGGCCTTCAGGAAACAGGTAATGGTGATCGGCCGCGGTGGTGCAACCGGACAGCAGCAATTCGGCCAACGCGACTTGGGTGGCGAGGGCGAGTTTTTCAGGGGTGAGACGAGCCCAGACCGGATAGAGGGTTTTCAACCACGGGAACAACGGCTGATTGACCACCGGCGCCCAGGCACGGGTCAGGGTTTGATAGAAGTGATGATGGGTGTTGATCAGCCCTGGCAGGATCACATGTTCGCGGGCATCGAAGACTTGTCCACAGGGCGCGGACGGTTGCTGGCCGGCGCCGAGCACTTCGACGATCAAACCGTCTTGCAGCACCAGACCGCCACGGGCATCGAGCGCGTTGGCCGTGAAAATGGCGAGGGGATTTTTTAACCAGGTACGGGTCGCAGGCATGTTGGCCGGCTCCTCTGAAAATTGGGTTCAGGGTTGCCAGCTCAGTGTTGCCCTGTCTGCTGATCCAGGGTCGCCGCGGGGGCGAGGTGCGGAGTTTCGAACAAAAAAGCTTTGCGGGCAAGCCTCGCCCGACAGGGCAACGTAAACCCCCTGTGGGAGCGGGCTGTGGCGAGGGGGCTTGCCCCCGTTTGAGTGCGTAGCACTCACAAAATTTTTGGTACATCAGAGATTTGGGGACTGCTTCGCAGCCCAACGGGGGCAAGCCCCCTCGCCACAGCCCGCTCCCACACTCGATCTGTGGTGTTACCAGGGAATGGTCTCACCCCTGTAGTTCACAAAATGATGCCCGCCCTTGCCGGTATACGCATTCACCTGATCGACCAACCCACGCGTACTGGTATCCACATCAATGTCCGCGCCTTCACCGCCCATATCAGTTTTCACCCAACCCGGATGCAGCGACAGCACGGTGAGTTTCTGTTCGCCCAATTGCGTGACGAAGCTGTTAGTCATGGAGTTCAGCGCCGCTTTGCTGGCTTTGTACAGCGCCAGTTCCGGCGCATCGGGCATGGTCACGCTGCCCAGCACCGAACTCATGAACGCCAGCACGCCGCTGCCATCGCGAATCTGCCCGACAAAACGCTGGGCCAGATTGATCGGCGCCACGGCGTTGGTGAAGAACAGCTGGCCCACCTCGGCCAACGTCGCGCCGCCCGGCGTCTGGACCTCTGGTCCCTTGACCCCGGCATTCACGAACAACAGGTCGAACACTTCGCCCTTGAGTTTTTGGCTCAGGGCAATGACCGCTTGCTGATCGTCCATGTCGAGTTTTTCGATCCGCACCTTACCCAGCGCTTGCAAGGCTTCAGCGCCCTGCGGGTTGCGCACGGTGGCGGTGACTTGCCAGCCGTCGGCCAGCAGGGTTTTCACCAGACCGAGGCCCAAGCCTCGGGATGCACCGATGATGAGTGCGGTTTTTGCCTTGGACATGAATGGCTTCCTTGATGGATGAAAATCACGGATTTAAAGGATACTGACTCAAAGGACACTGTTGACCGAGCCGATGTTGCAATTCCTGACGCAAGACATCGAGTTCGGCGATGCGGGTTTCAATCAGGTTCAGTTTGTCTTGCAGCAACTGGGTCACGGCATCGGCTGGGTCGGGCGCCTGACGTAGCGCCGCGACACTGTTGCCGATTTCGCCAAGGGTAAAGCCCAGTCGTTGAGCCGTCTTGATGTACAGCACCAGTTGCACCATCTCCTGCGGATAGTCGCGATAACCATTGGCGCTGCGTTGCGCGGCGATCAATCCGCGTTGCTCGTAAAAACGTAACGTGTCGCGGCTGACGGCGCTGGCCTGGGCTAATTCACCGATGCGCATTTTGCTGTCTCGAAAGGGCTTGACCCTGGAGCATACTCCAGGCTTTAGCCTTGTTGCTCCCTGAATTTATGGAGCAAAACGGATGTGGACTTCAACGCAATATCGTCAAGTGGTGCTTGGCAGTGCGTGGTACGACCTGATCGTGACCGCTGCTTTTGTGACGCCATGGAGTTTTGTGGCGTTGCATGGCCTGTTTTCGAGCCTGAGCCAGACGTTAAATTTGCCTGGCGAGCTACCGCCGTTCGAGCCAATGCATATGCTGATGGCGAATCTGTTGGGTTCAATTGTGTGCGTGTGGGCGGTGCTGCGGATTCGTGATCCGCAGCAGGTGTTTGGGCGGTATGACGCGGTGGGGCGGTTTCTGTTTTCGGCTTGGCAGCTATATGCCTTGCTCCACGGCGCCAGTTCATTGCTGGTTATTTTCCTGGTCTTTGAATTGGCGTGGGGCGTTGTTCAAGTGTTGCCTGTTCGGGCGCCTTCGCGGGCAAGCCCGCTCCCACAGTGATTTTGGCGAACACGGAATTTTCGAACGACACAAAACTTGTGGGAGCGGGCTTGCCCGCGAAGAGGCCCTTGAAGCCGACCCTAATGCCCGGCCTGCCACGGCTGCCCCAACGACACCGGCGCATACAACCGTATGCGCACGGCATCCTGGGACAGCAGCACCAACACCACAATGGTCGCGACATACGGCAGCATCGCCAGCAGGCTCGATGGAATCGCCAGCCCCAACCCCTGCGCCACCAAATGAAGGATGCTGGCGAGACCGAACAGATACGCCCCGAGCAGCAATCGCCACACCCGCCAACTGGCAAACACCACCAGTGCCAAGGCAATCCAGCCGCGACCGGCGCTCATGTTTTCCGCCCACATCGGCGTGTACGCCAGGGACAGATAAGCCCCGGCCAACCCCGCCATGGCCCCGCCGAACAGCACCGCCAGCATGCGCACGCGCAACACCGGCAAGCCCATGGCACTGGCCGCGTCCGGGTTTTCGCCGACGGCCTGAATGATCAACCCGACGCGACTTTTCAGAATCACCCAGGCCACTAACGTGAACAGCGCGAACGACAAGTACACCAGCAAGTCCTGGGCAAACATCATCCGCCCGATCAGCGGGATTTCACTCAACAGCGGAATCGCCACCGGCTCGAAACCCGCCAACGGTTTGCCAACCCACGCGGCGCCGACAAAGGTCGACAGGCCTACGCCGAAGATCGTCAACGCCAACCCGGTTGCCACCTGATTGGCGTTGAACACCAGTGCCACCAAGGCAAACAGCGACGACAGCAGCATCCCGGCGAGCATCGCCAGCAACACGCCAAGCCAGAGGTTGCCGCTGTTCAGCGCGACGATGAAGCCGATCACCGCCCCAAACAACATCATGCCTTCTTGCCCGAGATTGAGGACGCCACTCTTCTCGCAGATCAGCTCGCCCAGCGCCACCAGCAACAACGGCGTACCGCAGCGAATCATGGCGTAGAAAATGTTGCTCAGCAGATCGATATCCATCACAAGGCTCCTGCGTGTACGGCGGTGGTTGGTGCACGGCGAGCCCAGCGCAGGTTCAAACGCGGTCGGTAGAGAATCAGTACGTCACTGGCCAACAGGAAAAACAGCATCATCCCCTGGAACAATTGAGTGATCGCTTGCGGGAGGTTCATGCTCATCTGTGCGCTTTCGCCACCGATGTACAGCAGCGCCATTAGCAGGCTGGAAAACAGAATGCCGATGGGATTCAGCCGCCCGAGAAACGCCACGGTGATCGCCGCATAGCCGTAACCCGGCGAGACTTGCGGCACCAGTTGGCCGATCGGCCCGGTGACTTCGCACACTCCGGCCAGTCCCGCGAGGCCGCCGCTGATCAACAACGCCAGCCAGATCAGCCGCTTCTCGCGAAAGCCGACGAAACCGGCGGCGCGCGTGTCCAGCCCGAGCACTTTGATCTGGAAGCCGACAAAGCTTTTCTGCAGCAACACCCACACCGCCACCAGCGCGAGCAAGGCGAAGTACACCCCGGCATGAACCCGGCCGTCCTCCATCAACAGTGGCAGTCGACTGGCATCGCCGAACATTGCCGACTCTGGAAAGTTGAACCCCGCCGGGTCCTTCAGCGGCCCGTGGACGCAGAACAGCAGCAGGTTCAGGGCGATGTAATTGAGCATGATGCTGGTAAGGATTTCATTGGCGTTGAAGCGCGTGCGCAACCACGCCGTCAGCCCGGCCCATGCGGCGCCGGCCAGGGTGCCTGTGAGCAGGATCAACACCAGCGCCCAGCGGTTTTGCCAGCCAATGATGTTCACTGCCAACGCACTGCCGGCGAGGGCGCCGAGCAGCAACTGACCTTCGGCGCCGATGTTCCAGATCCGCGCCTGATACGCCACCGCCAGACCCAATGCGCAAAGCAGAATCGGCAACGCTTTGACCAACCATTCGGAGACGCCGTACAAGTCGCTGATCGGTGCAATCAGCAACGTGTGCAAGGTCAGCAACGGATCGTGACCCAGCGCGATAAACAGCAATGAGCCACAGCCCAGCGTCAACACAGCCGCCAACAAGGGCGAGCACCACAACATCAGGCGCGATTGCTGACCACGGGGTTCGAGAGAAAGCAGCATGTGAAACTCCGTTAAAGCGCTACGGCGGCAGGGGATTGAGGGGCGTTGAACTGGCCAGCCATCCAGCCGCCGACGTCGCTCAGATCGGTGTCGACAGTGGCCTGCAATGGTGACAGCCGACCGCCGCACAGGGCGCCGAGGCGGTCGCTGATCTGGAACAATTCCTCGAGGTCTTCAGAGATCACCAGGATCGCTGCGCCAGCATCGCGCAAGGCAATCAACGCCCGGTGAATGGTCGCGGCGGCGCCGACATCCACACCCCAGGTCGGGTGCGCGGCCACTAGCAATTCAGGCTGTTGAAGGATCTCCCGGCCGAGGATGAATTTTTGCAAGTTGCCGCCGGACAGGCTGCGAGCCGGTGCGTGGGCATTGGGTGTCTTGACCCCGAAGCGGCGAATGATGTCTTCGGCCAGCGCTTCGACCTTGCCGCGCTGGATCAGTCCGTTGCTAATCAGCCCCTGTTGAAACGCAGTGAGCAGGGCGTTGTCCGCCAGGCTCAGCTCAGGCACCGCGCCATGTCCCAGACGCTCGGCGGGGACGAACGCCAGGCCAAGTTTACGTCGAGCATCCGGCCGCAGATGCGCCACCGGTTGCCCGCCGAAACTGATCGTCGCGCTGATCTCGCGGGGCAACCGTTCTTCACCACTGAGCAAGGCCAGCAACTCATCCTGACCATTGCCGGCCACCCCGGCGACTCCCACGATTTCGCCGCTGCGCACGTCCAGATCAATATTCTTCAGCGAGCAGCCGAATGGGTCCGGGTTATGCCAGGACAATCCCGTCACACTCAAAAACGCATCAGCGCCCATGACCTTTGGATAGTCGGTGATCAGCTCGGCGGCTTCACCGACCATCAATTGCGCCAGTTGCCGATCCGAGCACTGTGCCGGCACGCAATGGCCAGCCACCCGACCGCCGCGCAACACCGTAGCGCTGTGGCACAACGCACGTACTTCGCCGAGCTTGTGGCTGATAAAAAGAATGCTGCAGCCCTCGGCGGCCAGTCGGCGCAACGTGACGAACAATTCGTCGGCTTCTTGCGGGGTCAATACCGACGTCGGCTCATCGAGAATCAGCAGGCGGATGTCCTGCATCAGGCAGCGAATGATTTCCACCCGTTGACGCTCGCCGATGGACAGGCTGTGGACAAGTCGCTCCGGTTCCAGCGCCATGCCGTAGCGTTGGGACACTTCACGAATCTTCGGTTCGAGCTGCTTCGGCGTACCCGCCGCCGCGCCCATGGCCAGCGCGATGTTCTGCGCCACGCTCAGGGTTTCGAACAGCGAGAAATGCTGGAACACCATGCCAATCCCCAGGCTACGAGCCTGGGCCGGATTGCGCATGGTCACGCACTGGCCCTGCCAGATCATTTCCCCTGAGTCGGCGTGAGTGACGCCGTAGATGATCTTCATCAGGGTACTTTTTCCCGCACCGTTTTCGCCGAGCAGGGCGTGGATTTCACCGGGCGCAATGCTCAAGTCGATGGCATCGTTGGCCAGGCAACCGGGATAACGTTTGCTGATGCTGCGCAATTGCAGGCGGGGTATTTGATCGGGGATCGGCAAGGGGTTGGACATGACAGGCTCGGGTCGACAGAAGGTATACCCGTGGATAAAGCAATTTCCTGGCCATTGAGTCAGGAAATCGGCAAGGCTTTGCTGGCATCGGGGCTGTGGACGGTGCCTTGCCTTATTCGAATTGCAAATCAGGCACCATTTGAGAGCACCTTCTTTGATCAGGCTCCGCTTTTGCGCGCAATTGATTGGTCAAAAAACGAGCAATAACCTGCAAGCTATGTCGGACATGGGGCTGCGCCAGCCATGAACGGGTTATCCACAGGTTGCTCCACAGTATTTGTGCGCAAGCCGACCGCAGAGGCATAAGCACTGAAGGGCTATCTTCTAAAGGCGATAAACCGCTCTAACTGATTGTTTTTAGATGGGATAAATATTGTGGTTGAAGATTTGGATGAAAAATGAACAAAGCCAGCAAAGCCGCATGACAGAAGGGTTACAGCGCAATGTGCTCAGGTTATCCACAGCCGGGTGCACAGCAGATGTGGGCAAGTATCGAGAATAAAGAAAACCGGGTTGCCCCAAAAGATCGCAGCCTTCGGCAGCTCCTACGAGATTGCATTCCTTACGGTGTACACGGTCGGCGTAGGAGCTGCCGCAGGCTGCGATCTTTTGATCTTCTAACGCCGCAACAAAATGCGCCCACGACTCAAATCCGCCAGCTGCGTTTGCAAGGTCTGCATTTGCCCCGGGCCGATCGCCAATCGCAGTTCCACGCCATTGGCCGTGAAGGTTTCCTCAACGACCAAACCGCCCAGTTCCGCGACCCGAAGCTTCACCAGCGCCAGTTCACTAAATGCGCAGGCACAACTCACCGGCACCCGACTGATCAGCTCGACCTTCGGCGCCCCTTGCAGGCATTTGTTGGCACCGCCGCCATAGGCCCGGGCGAGGCCGCCGGTGCCCAGTTGAATGCCGCCATACCAGCGGATCACCAACACCGCGACCTGATCGCAATCTTGCGCTTCGATCGCTGCCAGAATCGGCCGGCCAGCGGTGCCGCCGGGTTCGCCATCATCGCTGCTGCGATATTGATCACCGAGTTTCCAGGCCCAGCAATTGTGCGAGGCGTTCAAATCACTGTGCTGCTCGATGAACGCTTGGGCATCAGATGCGCTAGTGATTGGTCCGGCGAGGGCGATGAAGCGGCTTTTGCGAATCTCTTCGCGGTATTCGCAAAAACCGCTGAGGGTAAAAGGCATAGGTGTCTTAGATAGCAGGCGTCAGGCCGCAGCCTTTGAGAATGATGCGGATCAGGTTGTTACCGGCGTCTTCCATGTCTTGCTTGGTCAACTTGGTGCGCCCGGTGACACGGCAGATCTGCGTGGCAAAATCGGCGTAATGCTGGGTGCTGCCCCACAGCAGGAAGATCAGGTGCACCGGGTCGACCGGGTCCATTTTGCCGGCGTCGATCCACGCCTGAAACACTGCGGCCCGGCCCTGAAACCAGATGCGATAGTCCTGGTTGAAATGCGCGCTCAGGCATTCGCCGCCGCTGATGACCTCCATGGCGAAGACCCGCGAAGCTTGTGGCTGGCGCCGGGAGAATTCCATTTTTGCGCGAATGTATCGCGTCAATGCTTCTGCCGGATCATCCTCGACGGTCAGGGTATTGAAAGTACTGTCCCAGAGTTCAAGGATGTTGCTCAGCACCGCCACGTACAAACCGAGTTTGTTGGTGAAGTAGTAATGCAGGTTCGCTTTGGGCAACCCGGCCTTCTGCGCGATGGTGTTCATGCTGGTGCCTTTGAATCCGTGACGGGCGAATTCGTCTTCAGCGGCTTTGATGATGGTCTCTTCGTTTTTCTGACGAATGCGGCTGGCGGGTTTGCCGCCGTGGGCTGGGACTTCAAAGGTCATAGGCACTTCCGAACAGGTAGATGGGTGCAACCAGATGCGTTGATAGCGCACCCGCAGGTCGCAGACAAGTCCTGTTGCGATAAAACCTGAACACCATAATCCCTGTGGGTGCGGGCTTGCTCGCGAAGGCGGTGTGTCAGTTGCATTAATGTCGACTGATACTCCCTCTTCGCGAGCAAGCCCGCTCCCACAGGTTTCAGCGTGTTGCCGCCAGGCTCTCCAAAAAACTCTCCAGCACCAAGTGGGGTCGACGGCCCTTGCGTGTGACCGATGCCAGGCTCAGGTCATAAAAACGTGCCTTGGGTTTCAGCGCGCGCAATCGGCCTTGCTGCACCCAGAGGCTGGCGTAATGATCCGGCAGGTAACCGATGTAGCGCCCGGTCAGAATCAGAAATGCCATGCCTTCGCGATCCGATGCACTAGCGGTGCAGTTGAGCGCCTGATAGTGGGCCTGAATCTCGGCAGGCAAACGGAAGGTCGGGGCGATGGCGTCCTGGCTATTGAGACGCTCATCGTCCAGTTGTTTGTCGTCGACATAAAATAACGGATGCCCGACTGCGCAATACAGCAGCGAACGTTCGCTGTAGAGCGGCTGATATTCCAGCCCCGACAGCGCACTGGCCTGCGGCACTACGCCGACATGCAAGCGCCCGTCGAGCACGCCTTGTTCGACTTCATTGGGCGCGATCATGCGGATCTGGATCTGTACGTCCGGGCCGCGCTCCTTCAACTGAGCCAAGGCATGGGTGATGCGCATGTGGGGCAGGGTGACCAGGTTGTCGGTCAGGCCGATGGTCAACTCACCGCGCAAATGTTGGTGGAGGCCGTTGACCTCGGTGCGGAAACTTTCCAGCGCACTTAATAGCTGCAGCGCAGATTGGTAGACCTCGCGGCCTTCTTCGGTCAGGGAAAAACCGGCGCGACCGCGTTGGCACAGACGCAGGCCGAGGCGTTGCTCCAGATCGCTCATCTGCTGGCTGATCGCCGAGCGACCGATGCCCAGCACCGATTCCGCCGCAGAGAAGCCGCCGCATTCCACGACGCTGCGAAAAATTCGCAGCAGGCGGATATCAAAGTCACTGACTTGCGCCAGCGGATCGGGACGACGGCTGCTCATGCTTTGTTTACTCAAAGTTTAGTGGCGGGCTGACTGAAGGTTAGAAAAGTTGGATTTCACCGACTTTATCTCCGTGGCAATTTAGCTGCAACAACGCTTTTCATCTCCACGCCGCTTATTGCCCTGCGAGGTTTTGCCCATGAACGTGCCTGAAAACGCCCCGACTTCCCTGGCCAGCCAGCTCAAGCTCGATGCTCACTGGATGCCCTACACCGCGAACCGCAATTTCCAGCGCGACCCGCGACTGATCGTGGCCGCCGAGGGCAGTTGGCTGACAGACGACAAGGGCCGCAAGGTCTACGATTCGCTCTCAGGCCTGTGGACCTGCGGCGCCGGACACACTCGCAAGGAAATCCAGGAAGCGGTGGCCAAGCAGTTGGGTACCCTGGATTACTCGCCGGGCTTTCAGTACGGTCACCCGTTGTCGTTTCAGTTAGCCGAGAAAATCACCGATTTGACCCCGGGCAATCTGAATCACGTGTTCTTCACCGACTCGGGTTCCGAGTGCGCAGACACGGCGGTGAAAATGGTACGTGCTTACTGGCGCCTGAAAGGCCAGGCGACCAAGACCAAAATGATCGGCCGCGCTCGTGGCTATCACGGCGTGAACATCGCCGGCACCAGCCTCGGCGGCGTGAACGGCAACCGCAAACTGTTCGGTCAGGCGATGATGGACGTCGATCACCTGCCGCACACCTTGCTGACGAGCAATGCTTTCACTCGTGGCATGCCGGAGCAGGGGGGTATCCCGCTGGCGGATGAATTGCTCAAGTTGATCGAGCTGCACGATGCCTCGAACATCGCAGCGGTATTCGTCGAGCCATTGGCTGGTTCCGCTGGCGTGCTGGTTCCGCCGCAGGGTTACCTCAAGCGCCTGCGCGAGATCTGCGATCAGCACAACATCCTGTTGGTGTTTGACGAAGTGATCACCGGTTTTGGTCGTACCGGTTCGATGTTCGGCGCCGACAGCTTTGGCGTGACGCCAGACCTGATGTGCATTGCCAAGCAAGTCACCAACGGCGCAATCCCGATGGGCGCGGTGATTGCCAGCTCCGAGATCTACCAAACCTTCATGAATCAGGCGACGCCTGAGTACGCGGTGGAGTTCCCGCACGGCTACACCTATTCCGCGCACCCGGTAGCTTGTGCTGCGGGCCTGGCGGCGCTCGACCTGCTGCAAAAGGAAAATCTGGTGCAGAGCGTGGCGGAAGTGGCGCCGCATTTCGAAAATGCGTTGCATGGTTTGAAGGGTTCGAAAAACGTAATCGACATTCGTAACTACGGGTTGGCCGGTGCCATCCAGATTGCGCCTCGCGACGGCGATGCCATCGTGCGTCCGTTCGAGGCCGGCATGGCCTTGTGGAAAGCCGGGTTCTACGTGCGCTTCGGCGGCGACACTCTGCAGTTTGGCCCAACCTTCAACAGCAAGCCGCAAGACCTTGATCGTCTGTTCGACGCGGTCGGCGAAGTGCTGAACAAGATCGACTGATTTTTCCCTCTCCCTCTAATAGAAAGAAAGGCGTCCTTTGAAGGGCGCCTGTGGACAACTTTTTCAGGAGCCCTGCATGAGCCTTATCCCGCATTTGATCAATGGCGAACTGGTGACCGAAGACGGTCGTACGGCCGACGTGTTCAACCCGTCCACCGGTCAGGCGATCCACAAGCTGCCATTGGCCAGCCGTGAAACCATTCAAAAAGCCATCGACGCGGCCAAAGCTGCGTTCCCGGCCTGGCGTAACACTCCGCCGGCCAAGCGCGCTCAGGTGATGTTCCGCTTCAAGCAATTGCTGGAGCAGAACGAAGCTCGCATCGCTCAACTGATCAGTGAAGAACACGGCAAGACCCTGGAAGATGCGGCCGGTGAATTGAAGCGCGGGATCGAGAACGTCGAGTTCGCCTGTGCTGCACCGGAAATTCTCAAGGGCGAGTACAGCCGTAATGTCGGCCCGAACATCGATGCCTGGTCGGATTTCCAGCCATTGGGCGTGGTGGCCGGTATTACCCCGTTCAACTTCCCGGCCATGGTGCCGCTGTGGATGTATCCGCTGGCGATCGTCTGCGGCAACTGCTTTATTCTCAAGCCTTCCGAGCGCGATCCAAGCTCGACGCTGCTGATTGCTCAGTTGCTGTTGGAAGCCGGCCTGCCGAAAGGCGTGCTGAGTGTGGTGCATGGCGATAAGGCTGCGGTGGATGCCTTGATTGAAGCGCCGGAAGTCAAAGCGCTGAGTTTCGTCGGTTCAACGCCAATTGCCGAATACATTTACGCCGAAGGCACCAAGCGCGGCAAACGCGTCCAGGCGCTGGGCGGGGCGAAGAACCACGCGGTATTGATGCCGGATGCGGATCTGGATAACGCAGTCAGCGCACTGATGGGCGCGGCGTACGGTTCGTGCGGTGAGCGCTGCATGGCGATCTCGGTGGCTGTATGCGTCGGCGATCAAGTGGCCGATGCGTTGGTGGCCAAACTGGTACCGCAGGTCAAAGCGTTGAAAATCGGTGCCGGTACGACCTGTGGCCTGGACATGGGGCCGCTGGTTTCCGGTCAGGCTCGCGATAAAGTCAGTGGCTATATAGAAGACGGTGTTTCAGCGGGTGCGACGTTGGTGGTGGATGGTCGTGGCCTGAGCGTGACCGGTCATGAGGAAGGGTTCTTCCTGGGCGGTTGCCTGTTCGATAACGTCACGCCAGAGATGCGCATCTATAAAGAAGAGATCTTCGGGCCGGTGCTGTGCGTCGTTCGGGTCAATAGCCTGGAGGAGGCAATGCAACTGATCAACGATCACGAGTATGGCAATGGCACCTGTATCTTCACGCGTGATGGGGAAGCGGCGCGGTTGTTCTGCGATGAGATTGAAGTGGGTATGGTTGGCGTCAACGTGCCATTGCCGGTGCCAGTGGCTTATCACAGCTTTGGCGGCTGGAAGCGTTCGCTGTTTGGCGATCTGCATGCGTATGGTCCGGATGGCGTACGGTTCTATACCCGTCGCAAGGCGATTACCCAGCGCTGGCCGCAACGGGCGAGCCATGAGGCTTCGCAATTCGCATTTCCTAGCTTGTAAATAGAAGGGCAGAAGGCCGACCTGTAGAGGTCGGCCTTCGTGTTTTCGGGCTTTTTGGATTTATATGACGGAAATGTGAAAATTGGTGTTGACGGCAGATTCTGAAAGCCTATAATTCGCCCCACTTCCGGCGCAGTCGAAACGGAAAACTCCTTGCTAAACAATGAGTTATGCGGTTTTCGGCAGCGGTTACGCTTCAGTTCATCGAAGCCAGAAGGAGTTGAAAGGGCAGTGATGTTTGGCTCTTTTGACGGTTCGATCTTCTCGGTCGAAAGCGGAGAAAAAGAGGTGTTGACAGCAGCGAGTAACGCTGTAGAATTCGCCTCCCGCTAACGAGAGATCGGAAGCGCAAGTGGTTGAAGTTGTTGAAGATTCCCAAGCGAAACTTTGAAAACTTCCGAAAATAACCGCTTGACAGCAACAGAGGCTGCTGTAGAATGCGCGCCTCGGTTGAGACGAAAGATCTTAACCAACCGCTCTTTAACAACTGAATCAAGCAATTCGTGTGGGTGCTTGTGGAGTCAGACTGATAGTCAACAAGATTATCAGCATCACAAGTTGCTCCGCGAGAAATCAAAGATGTAACCAACGATTGCTGAGCCAAGTTTAGGGTTTCTTAAAAACCCAAAGATGTTTGAACTGAAGAGTTTGATCATGGCTCAGATTGAACGCTGGCGGCAGGCCTAACACATGCAAGTCGAGCGGTAGAGAGGTGCTTGCACCTCTTGAGAGCGGCGGACGGGTGAGTAATGCCTAGGAATCTGCCTGGTAGTGGGGGATAACGCTCGGAAACGGACGCTAATACCGCATACGTCCTACGGGAGAAAGCAGGGGACCTTCGGGCCTTGCGCTATCAGATGAGCCTAGGTCGGATTAGCTAGTTGGTGAGGTAATGGCTCACCAAGGCGACGATCCGTAACTGGTCTGAGAGGATGATCAGTCACACTGGAACTGAGACACGGTCCAGACTCCTACGGGAGGCAGCAGTGGGGAATATTGGACAATGGGCGAAAGCCTGATCCAGCCATGCCGCGTGTGTGAAGAAGGTCTTCGGATTGTAAAGCACTTTAAGTTGGGAGGAAGGGCAGTTACCTAATACGTAATTGTTTTGACGTTACCGACAGAATAAGCACCGGCTAACTCTGTGCCAGCAGCCGCGGTAATACAGAGGGTGCAAGCGTTAATCGGAATTACTGGGCGTAAAGCGCGCGTAGGTGGTTCGTTAAGTTGGATGTGAAAGCCCCGGGCTCAACCTGGGAACTGCATTCAAAACTGACGAGCTAGAGTATGGTAGAGGGTGGTGGAATTTCCTGTGTAGCGGTGAAATGCGTAGATATAGGAAGGAACACCAGTGGCGAAGGCGACCACCTGGACTGATACTGACACTGAGGTGCGAAAGCGTGGGGAGCAAACAGGATTAGATACCCTGGTAGTCCACGCCGTAAACGATGTCAACTAGCCGTTGGGAGCCTTGAGCTCTTAGTGGCGCAGCTAACGCATTAAGTTGACCGCCTGGGGAGTACGGCCGCAAGGTTAAAACTCAAATGAATTGACGGGGGCCCGCACAAGCGGTGGAGCATGTGGTTTAATTCGAAGCAACGCGAAGAACCTTACCAGGCCTTGACATCCAATGAACTTTCCAGAGATGGATGGGTGCCTTCGGGAACATTGAGACAGGTGCTGCATGGCTGTCGTCAGCTCGTGTCGTGAGATGTTGGGTTAAGTCCCGTAACGAGCGCAACCCTTGTCCTTAGTTACCAGCACGTCATGGTGGGCACTCTAAGGAGACTGCCGGTGACAAACCGGAGGAAGGTGGGGATGACGTCAAGTCATCATGGCCCTTACGGCCTGGGCTACACACGTGCTACAATGGTCGGTACAGAGGGTTGCCAAGCCGCGAGGTGGAGCTAATCCCAGAAAACCGATCGTAGTCCGGATCGCAGTCTGCAACTCGACTGCGTGAAGTCGGAATCGCTAGTAATCGCGAATCAGAATGTCGCGGTGAATACGTTCCCGGGCCTTGTACACACCGCCCGTCACACCATGGGAGTGGGTTGCACCAGAAGTAGCTAGTCTAACCTTCGGGAGGACGGTTACCACGGTGTGATTCATGACTGGGGTGAAGTCGTAACAAGGTAGCCGTAGGGGAACCTGCGGCTGGATCACCTCCTTAATCGACGACATCAGCTGCTCCATAAGTTCCCACACGAATTGCTTGATTCATTGAAGAAGACGATAAGAAGCAGCCCGAAATTGGGTCTGTAGCTCAGTTGGTTAGAGCGCACCCCTGATAAGGGTGAGGTCGGCAGTTCGAATCTGCCCAGACCCACCAATTTTGTGTGGGAAACGCCTGTAGAAATACGGGGCCATAGCTCAGCTGGGAGAGCGCCTGCCTTGCACGCAGGAGGTCAACGGTTCGATCCCGTTTGGCTCCACCACTACTGCTTCTGTTTGTTGAAAGCTTAGAAATGAGCATTCCATCCTGGTGATGGTGAATGTTGATTTCTAGTCTTTGGCTAGATCGTTCTTTAAAAATTTGGGTATGTGATAGAAAGATAGACTGAACACTACTTTCACTGGTAGTGGATCAGGCTAAGGTAAAATTTGTGAGTTGCTCTTTATGAGCAAGCATCGAATTTTCGGCGAATGTCGTCTTCACAGTATAACCAGATTGCTTGGGGTTATATGGTCAAGTGAAGAAGCGCATACGGTGGATGCCTTGGCAGTCAGAGGCGATGAAAGACGTGGTAGCCTGCGAAAAGCTTCGGGGAGTCGGCAAACAGACTTTGATCCGGAGATGTCTGAATGGGGGAACCCACCTAACATAAGTTAGGTATCTTAAGCTGAATACATAGGCTTAAGAAGCGAACCAGGGGAACTGAAACATCTAAGTACCCTGAGGAAAAGAAATCAACCGAGATTCCCTTAGTAGTGGCGAGCGAACGGGGACTAGCCCTTAAGTGGCTTTGAGATTAGCGGAACGCTCTGGAAAGTGCGGCCATAGTGGGTGATAGCCCTGTACGCGAAAATCTCTTGGCCATGAAATCGAGTAGGACGGAGCACGAGAAACTTTGTCTGAATATGGGGGGACCATCCTCCAAGGCTAAATACTACTGACTGACCGATAGTGAACTAGTACCGTGAGGGAAAGGCGAAAAGAACCCCGGAGAGGGGAGTGAAATAGATCCTGAAACCGTATGCGTACAAGCAGTGGGAGCCCACTTTGTTGGGTGACTGCGTACCTTTTGTATAATGGGTCAGCGACTTATTTTCAGTGGCGAGCTTAACCGAATAGGGGAGGCGTAGCGAAAGCGAGTCTTAATAGGGCGTCTAGTCGCTGGGAATAGACCCGAAACCGGGCGATCTATCCATGGGCAGGTTGAAGGTTGGGTAACACTAACTGGAGGACCGAACCGACTACCGTTGAAAAGTTAGCGGATGACCTGTGGATCGGAGTGAAAGGCTAATCAAGCTCGGAGATAGCTGGTTCTCCTCGAAAGCTATTTAGGTAGCGCCTCATGTATCACTGTAGGGGGTAGAGCACTGTTTCGGCTAGGGGGTCATCCCGACTTACCAAACCGATGCAAACTCCGAATACCTACAAGTGCCGAGCATGGGAGACACACGGCGGGTGCTAACGTCCGTCGTGAAAAGGGAAACAACCCAGACCGTCAGCTAAGGTCCCAAAGTTATGGTTAAGTGGGAAACGATGTGGGAAGGCTTAGACAGCTAGGAGGTTGGCTTAGAAGCAGCCACCCTTTAAAGAAAGCGTAATAGCTCACTAGTCGAGTCGGCCTGCGCGGAAGATGTAACGGGGCTCAAACCATACACCGAAGCTACGGGTATCACTTAGGTGATGCGGTAGAGGAGCGTTCTGTAAGCCTGTGAAGGTGAGTTGAGAAGCTTGCTGGAGGTATCAGAAGTGCGAATGCTGACATGAGTAACGACAATGGGTGTGAAAAACACCCACGCCGAAAGACCAAGGTTTCCTGCGCAACGTTAATCGACGCAGGGTTAGTCGGTCCCTAAGGCGAGGCTGAAAAGCGTAGTCGATGGAAAACAGGTTAATATTCCTGTACTTCTGGTTATTGCGATGGAGGGACGGAGAAGGCTAGGCCAGCTTGGCGTTGGTTGTCCAAGTTTAAGGTGGTAGGCTGGAATCTTAGGTAAATCCGGGATTCCAAGGCCGAGAGCTGATGACGAGTGTTCTTTTAGAACACGAAGTGGTTGATGCCATGCTTCCAAGAAAAGCTTCTAAGCTTCAGGTAACCAGGAACCGTACCCCAAACCGACACAGGTGGTTGGGTAGAGAATACCAAGGCGCTTGAGAGAACTCGGGTGAAGGAACTAGGCAAAATGGCACCGTAACTTCGGGAGAAGGTGCGCCGGTGAGGGTGAAGCATTTACTGCGTAAGCCCACGCCGGTCGAAGATACCAGGCCGCTGCGACTGTTTATTAAAAACACAGCACTCTGCAAACACGAAAGTGGACGTATAGGGTGTGACGCCTGCCCGGTGCCGGAAGGTTAATTGATGGGGTTAGCTAACGCGAAGCTCTTGATCGAAGCCCCGGTAAACGGCGGCCGTAACTATAACGGTCCTAAGGTAGCGAAATTCCTTGTCGGGTAAGTTCCGACCTGCACGAATGGCGTAACGATGGCGGCGCTGTCTCCACCCGAGACTCAGTGAAATTGAAATCGCTGTGAAGATGCAGTGTATCCGCGGCTAGACGGAAAGACCCCGTGAACCTTTACTATAGCTTTGCACTGGACTTTGAATTTGCTTGTGTAGGATAGGTGGGAGGCTTTGAAGCGTGGACGCCAGTTCGCGTGGAGCCAACCTTGAAATACCACCCTGGCAACTTTGAGGTTCTAACTCAGGTCCGTTATCCGGATCGAGGACAGTGTATGGTGGGTAGTTTGACTGGGGCGGTCTCCTCCTAAAGAGTAACGGAGGAGTACGAAGGTGCGCTCAGACCGGTCGGAAATCGGTCGTAGAGTATAAAGGCAAAAGCGCGCTTGACTGCGAGACAGACACGTCGAGCAGGTACGAAAGTAGGTCTTAGTGATCCGGTGGTTCTGTATGGAAGGGCCATCGCTCAACGGATAAAAGGTACTCCGGGGATAACAGGCTGATACCGCCCAAGAGTTCATATCGACGGCGGTGTTTGGCACCTCGATGTCGGCTCATCACATCCTGGGGCTGAAGCCGGTCCCAAGGGTATGGCTGTTCGCCATTTAAAGTGGTACGCGAGCTGGGTTTAGAACGTCGTGAGACAGTTCGGTCCCTATCTGCCGTGGACGTTTGAGATTTGAGAGGGGCTGCTCCTAGTACGAGAGGACCGGAGTGGACGAACCTCTGGTGTTCCGGTTGTCACGCCAGTGGCATTGCCGGGTAGCTATGTTCGGAATAGATAACCGCTGAAAGCATCTAAGCGGGAAACTAGCCTCAAGATGAGATCTCACTGGGACCTTGAGTCCCCTGAAGGGCCGTCGAAGACTACGACGTTGATAGGTTGGGTGTGTAAGCGCTGTGAGGCGTTGAGCTAACCAATACTAATTGCCCGTGAGGCTTGACCATATAACACCCAAGCAATTTGCTGACCTGAAGAGGCACCAGATTGCGGTGTGTGAAGACGCAAGAACCGAAAGTTCGATATTCACAAAACACCAGGCTATCACCTACCCAATTTGCTGAAGCGCGGCCACCAGGCCACGACTCGGTACCCGAATTTCTTGACGACCATAGAGCATTGGAACCACCTGATCCCATCCCGAACTCAGCAGTGAAACGATGCATCGCCGATGGTAGTGTGGGGTTTCCCCATGTGAGAGTAGGTCATCGTCAAGATCAAATTCCGAAACCCCTATCTGCAGATGCAGGTAG